>CAWCQU010000001.1:0-332072 GCA_963797765.1 uncultured Acidobacteriota bacterium
CTTCGGCAGAAGCAACAGGGATAGATCGCAGCTAGTCCCGATCTAACAATTCGAGAGCTGCCATGGCCGGCCTTGAAGTTGTCTCAATAACTCGCTCTTGTCGCTGCATATCCATCTCAGAAGAACTTTGAACCTGGAGCTTCGGTTTGAATGACGTTGTCAATGAACCAAAATCCAACTCTATTAGCGCATTTCGAAGCAGGGCACTCATGTGCGCTACCTGTCACGGCGCGAGACCACTTCACCTGCGGCAAAGCCTGCTTTCCGATCTAATATCAGTTAGCACCTGGGATTCACGCGAATAGTGCCTCGCGGTTCGTTAGGTGAGGTGAAGGCATGCTGTATTTCCGCGGGCATGAAAATTCCACGCCAGGATCGGCAATATTGAGGGGCGCGACCGTCGTCCTCATTCTCGCCGCATTCAGTGTATCTCTCTCCGCCCGGCCCGGTCGAAATGAATATCAGCAGTCCACGCCGAATGCGTCCCCCGCGAATGCGAAGAGCCCATCGATTCAGCTCGAGCCGGGCAAGTCGCTCGAAAAACCACTCGCCGGCGGCGAAACGCATGCCTACGAAATCCAGGTGGAGACAGGGGAGTTCCTGCACGCGGTGGTCGAGCAACTAGGCATTGACGTAGCCCTGACCCTCTACGCCCCGGACGGAAAGCCAATCGCTTCGATGGATAGTCCCAACGGCTCGTTCGGCCTGGAACAGATTTCGACAATCGCCGATTCGAATGGGACATACAGGTTAGATATTGTGTCTGGTGAAAAGAATGCCCCGGCCGGACGATATCGCATTTCAATTAACTCGCCGACTGCGCCCACGGATGCCGACCGCGCCCGCATTTCTGCAGAGCGCTTTTTCGCCGAAGCCGCGCGACTGCAGCGGGAAGGAAGCGCCGACTCCTTACGAAGTTCGATCCAGAAGTACCAGACCGCTTTGCCGCTTTGGCGGACCTCCGGCGACGCGTATCAGGAAGGCTTAACATTGGCTAGCATCGGTGACGTCTGGGTGGTTCTCGGGGAGAGGCGCAAGGGCCTTGAATACCTTAATCAGGCGCTCCCGCTCTGGCGGGCCCTGGGCGATCAGAACGGGGAAGCCCAGGCATTGAACGACATCGGTTTCGTCTACGACGCTCTCGGGGAGAAGCAGAAGGCGCTCGACTACTTCGGCCAGGCGATTCCACTTGAGCGGGCCGTCGGCGATCGCACCACGGAAGCCACCACACTGAGTAACATCGGCTTCGTCTACGACGCTCTCGGGGAGAAGCAGAAGGCGCTCGACTACTTCAGCCAGGCGATTCCACTTGAGCGGGCCGTCGGCGATCGCGCCACGGAAGCCATCACACTGACTAACATCGGCCGCGTCTACGACGCTCTCGGGGAGAAGCAGAAGGCGCTCGACTACTTCGGCCAGGCGATTCCACTTGAGCGGGCCGTCGGCGATCGCGCCACGGAAGCCACCACACTGGGTAGCATCGGCGTCGTCTACGACGCTCTCGGGGAGAAGCAGAAGGCGCTCGACTACTTCAGCCAGGCGATTCCACTTGAGCGGGCCGTCGGCGATCGCGCCTTGGAAGCCGCCACACTGACTAACATCGGCGCCGTCTATGCCGCTCTCGGGGAGAAGCAGAAGGCGCTCGACTACTTCAGCCAGGCGATTCCACTTGAGCGGGCCGTCGGCGATCGCACCACGGAAGCCGCCACACTGATTAACATCGGTTTCGTCTACGACGCTCTCGGGGAGAAGCAGAAGGCGCTCGACTACTACAACCAGGCGATTCCACTTGAGCGGGCCGTCGGCGATCGCGCCAAGGAAGCCATCACACTGACTAACATCGGCCGCGTCTACGACACTCTCGGGAGAAGCAGAAGGCGCTCGACTACTTCGGCCAGGCGATTCCACTTGAGCGGGCCGTCGGCGATCGCGCCAAGGAAGCCATCACACTGACATACATCGGCCGCGTCTACGACACTCTCGGGGAGAAGCAGAAGGCGCTCGACTACTTCAGCCAGGCGCTGGCGCTAGCTCGTGACGTGCAGAACCCTTTCATAGAAGCTGCCGTGTCAAGCAACCTCATGGGATTTTGGCGAAGCAGGGCAGAGCCGGCAACGGCTGTTTTCTTTGGCAAGCAGGCGGTGAACGAGATACAGCAACTTAGGGCCAACATCCGCGGCCTCGAAAAGGAAACGCAGCAGAGCTTTCTCAAGTCGAAAGAGAAAACCTACCGCGATCTTGCCGACCTACTCATCACGCAGGGCCGCTTGCCAGAGGCGCAGCAGGTGCTCGATCGACTCAAGAACGAAGAATACTTCGAATTCATCCGCCGCGACGGAAAAGAGGCTTCGTCGCTCACGGCTCCTGTGAACCTCACAAAGAGCGAAGAAGCCCTTAACCGCAAGTACGAGGAGAATGCCAGCCGCGTGACAGCTGTCGGCAATGAATGGGCGGTATTGCGCGCGAAACCATCGCGGACCGCGGAAGAGGAAAAACATCTCGCGGAGCTTTCGGTGCAATTGAAGGTGGCGAACGAAGAGTGGGGGAAATTTTTGAGTGGGCTGTATGAGGAGTTCGGAAAGACGAAGCAGGCGCAAACCACGGTGGAAAATCTGGAAGAGAGCGCCAGCGGGATGCAGCAGGTGGTGCGGGCTCTGGGCGCGGGAACCGTGGCGCTTTATACGCTGGTGGGGGAAGAGAAATATCGCGTGATTGTGGTGACGCCGACGGTGATGGTGGCGCGGGAATATCCGATCACGGCGGCGGAGTTGCGAAAGAAGGTGTTCGAGTTCCGCCAGGCGCTGGTGAATCCCAAATCCGATCCGGTTCCGCACGCGCAGGAGCTTTATCGAATCCTCGTCGGCCCGGTGGCTCAGGACATCCAGGGCGCGAAAGCAGTCACATTGATGTGGTCACTCGACGAGGTGCTGCGCTACCTGCCGATGGCGGCGCTGCATGACGGGCACCAATACTTGGTCGAGAAATATCGGAACACTGTGTTCACTCCGGCAAGCGTCGCGGAGCTTACCGAGCGTCCGAATGTGAAGAACTGGCAGGGGCTAGGGATGGGAGTCTCGAAATCGTATGGCCAGTTCCCGGCGCTGCCGGCGGTGCCGGAGGAGTTGCACCGCGTGATCCGCGAGGTAAATGAAGTGCGGCCCGAGGGCATCCTGCCGGGCGAAGTGATGCTCGACGAGATGTTTACCGAGACGAGCATGAAGAAAGCGCTGGAGCACAAATATCCGCTGATACACATCGCGAGCCATTTCGATTTCGAAGCAGGGAACGAAACGAATTCGTTTCTGCTGCTGGGCGGCAAGGATGCGCAAGGCTCGCGGCTGACGTTGGCTGAAATCCGCGAAGATCCCGGATTCACGTTTGCGGATACGGAGCTGCTGACACTCTCCGCTTGCGATACGGCGGTGGGCGGAGCGGAAAGGGACGGGCGCGAGGTGGATGGGCTCGGGATCCTGGCGCAGCAGAAGGGAGCCAAGGCGGTGGTGGCCAGTTTGTGGGGAGTGTACGACGCAAGCACGGGCCTGCTAATGCAGGAATTTTACAAGATGTGGACAACGCACCCAAAGATGCCCAAAGCGGAAGCACTGCGGCAGGCGCAGGTTGCGCTCCTTCGCGGAAAGCTCGGCGGCCGGAATATAGGTGCGAATAGAGGCGTCAAGCTGGAGGGTGGCGAAGGGAAGCCCGGTCCCGGCGGCGCGGGGAAGAATGCGGACCAGGCAAACTATACGCATCCTTATTATTGGGCGCCATTCATCCTTATCGGCAACTGGAGATGATAGTCCAAAACGGCCTTTCTAGGAGTTGCACGCAATCAAATGCAATCTGTACTCGACGCCTTGGTGAGCGCGACGCCGCTGTGGATGGTCAATCCCCGCGGGCAAATGCTGCTCACGAAACGGGAAGACGACGTCGTGAAACTGGTGGTTGACGGCCTGTCGAATCGCGAGACGGCGCAAAAGCTGGGCCTGACGGAACACACGGTAAGTAATTATCTTTTCCGCATTTACGAAAAGCTAGGAATCTCGACCCGCGTCGAACTTGTTCTCTACGCTCTTCGGCAGAAGCAACAAGGATAAATCTCGGTCAAGCGTGAACGGGAAATCCAGAAAACTGCAAGAACCTGCACTGAAATTCCTTAGCCGCGGTGGCGAACGTCAGGCGAAGAGGATGAGGTGGAAAGCAGAGGTCCATCCCAATTTCCAAATTGACTCCCTGACCCCGTCCCATTAGGATTTGGCGATCGTTATCGACGCGACAAGGCTCACAGGCTCGCGAAGAATCATGCTTTGTTCAAAATGTGGGGCGACTCTTACGGAGGGCGTTACTGCTTGTCCATGGTGTGGGCTGCCTGCGCCGGAAAATGTCGCCCCATCGAAAGGTGGCACGCCGGCAGCGGCCACTCCGCCTGCGGTGCAGCCGGACGCTGTTTCCTCTGCGGCCGCAGCCCTCCCCCGCTCCGCCGTCTCCTGCTCAGAGATTCAATTGCCCGTTCTGTGAGTTTCAAGGGCCTCCGATCGTCACAAAGAAAGTCTCAAGCAGCGGTATGATTTTATTTGCGGTTCTACTTTTGGTTTGCTTGCCTCTCTGTTGGCTGCCCTTTGTCTTAGACGGCTGCAAAGAGCAAATCCGGACATGCGCGGGGTGCGGCACGAGGCTGGGGGGATGAACGAGGACGGTTTGCGAAAGTTCCTCCGTCTCTGCGCGATGGTGTTTTTCGCGGCCTATTTAACGTGGAACGTTCGATGGTTAGCCGCAGGAAAGGTTCCGCCGAGTGCGCTGCGAGCCTTTCTTGGTATCCCTTGCCCCACAACCGGCGGCATGCGGAGCTTTTTGTTTCTTTTGCGGGGCGAATTCTATGCGTCTGTACTCTGGAACCCGTTTACCATCCCCATTCTCGTTCTGGTCGCTCTTTCTTCGCAGAAGCTATTCCTTGCCGCTCTACGGGGCAAAGAGCTTCTGCTCCCCAATTGGCTGGGCGCCGCGTGGGGGAGCGTTCTTATTACGGCTTGGCTTGCGAAATTTCTGCTTGGTCGGACGTATTGGTAAGCGTGCCAAGATGCTCGTACACTTGCTTGTGCCCAGCTCCGCACCTTTACGCCCTCAGGCAGAAGCAACAAGGGTAGACCGCGGATCGCCTCGATCTGCGTAGTTGGAAGACTTGCCGAAAACTTGCCTTGCATTTGGTACAAAAAAATCGGCCCGATCAATTGAAGCAGATTCTCTCACTGAATCTGGTACAAAAGCTCGGGCTGGTCACCTGCCGCAAGGGTTAGTCCAAACGGTTTCAGATTCGTTTTTCCGGATCTCGAACCTCTTTCGCAAGACTAAAAAAATATTCTGAAGCCAGTTCTTCGAAGCATCCCGAATATTTGCTAGAGATGTAGATTGACAAGAAGTTTGTGAACTGAGGTTCGTATGGGCAGCAGGGTCAAGTCGGCGCGATCGCCGGTAGTGCGGCATTCTCCGGTCGGCATGTTTAGCATGCAGGTGGATTATTTCCGAATCCCCCGTCAACCTTGCGGAATCGGCAAATGGTACGCGAGCAGGCGTAAAATGATCAGCATGAAAACCGGAGATGAACTGATTTCCTTCGAAGCCGCGATCGAGAGAATTGCCCACGAAGTGCCTCGTTTTATCGTCTATCCCGGCAAAGCCTGGGATGAAACGGGAACGTTCCTTGTCGATGTTTCGCTCAATGGAATTCCCATCGGCCTGCGCAATTTAATTCCTTGGAAAGAGCGCGGATGGCACTTCGGATTGTCTCAGCCTATGTGCAGTAGGGTGGCCGTAGAGACTGGAGACCGGGTCCACGTCGAGATGCGTAGGCTTGGAGATACCCTGCCGCAGGAGCTGCAGGAACTGTTGAGGAGCAATGCGAAGGCGGAAAAGGCGTGGAACACGTTATCTGCTGGCGAACGGCGCGTTCCGGTTCGCCAGGGTATCGGAAGGAGGCTGCAGGTTGTTTCCGCCCGCTTTCGGCCGGAATTTCCGCTTGCTCGTCGTATTCAAGTAGGCAAACGCGCGCAGAAATTCTACTCGGTTGCATAAGCGATCCAGCATACTGACGCTGATGACCACGACCTCCTTCAAGCGTGAAGCGTTGGAGCGCTGCCATTCTGTTCGCTGGCATAGTTCTCCTGGGTGGCTGCACGCGCATTCCATGTATCAAAGCTGGTATGTGAGCCGCTACGACGGTGAAATTCGCCGCGCCGGGCAAGCTATCGCAGCCTCCAGGAACACCACACAACGCTCCGCAGCGTACGCCGACCGGGCTGACGCCTATGCCGAAAAGGCTCGGTACTCGCGACTCATGAAACTCATCGCAGGCGAGGAATACAACAAACTCTTCGATTTGGCCGTTCAGGATTACAACCAGGCGATCGCGCTGGACCCGGACAACGCGGAGATGTATTACCGCCGGGGCAATGCTTACTATTCTCGTGCCGGCCTGGACATGATCTACGATCCGACGCCTTCGGCTTCTCTCGTTCCGGCCAAAGCTGATTTTTCCCGAGCAGTGGAAAAGAATCCCAAAAATGTCATGGCCCTCGACATGCTCGGCTTGACCGATGGTTCGATGGGAGATTGGACCCAGGCCATCGCTGATTTCGAACAGGAAGCCGCACTGAAGCCGGGGATGCGCTTCCGTGTTTCCGACGCCTACTGCAATCGCGGCTCCCGTTACCCCAGAGAGAAGTACGATCTGGCCATTTCGGATTTGAACCGGGCGATCCAAATTCGCGGCACGTCTGATGCTTGTGAGTGCGAGCCTTACAATCCGTTGCTGGCGATCTATCTCAATCAGACACGGGAATACGACAAGGCGCGAGAGGTGGTCGCACTTGCGCAGCGTTCGGGAAAGTGGATTGCCCCCGAATATCTCGAACAACTAAAAGCGTCGAATGCTGGCCGATGACCCTTGATATGCGTCTCTTAACGTTCCCTCCGGTCACAAGATCCGCGCCAGGGCGAGTCAATGCGAAAGAAACGGAGTTCGAGGAGATCCTAACGATATCCCCGAAGCGGACTTCTGGCCCGTAATAACTTCCGGTTAGCCCGTAATTCAGGACCTGTCCCGTCCCTCATAGGTTACACTTCACTTGTTCAATCACATGCCGCTTCAACCAAGCGAGAAACTCAGGCGGTACGAAATCATCAGACTGCACAAGGCCGCCATTCGTTTGGCCGCGTTCATGGCCCTCACCGGATCGCTGGTTTGCTCGGGACTCGCCCAGACAAACTCACAGCGCTCTCGCCACGCCGAACCGACAGAGGCAAAGGGATTCTCAGACTCGGACGAGGCCGCGCTATCGCGCCAAATCAGCAGTGCTGTCAGTCCAGGCGACGTGCCGGGCGTGGTCGCCCTCATCGTCAGCCGCGAGGGCGTGCTCTACGAAGGCGCAGCCGGTAAGCTCGACGTTGCGCACGATATAGCGATGCCCGTGAATGCCATTTTTTCGATTGCCTCCATGACCAAGCCAGTGACTTCGGTGGCCATCATGATGCTGTTCGAACAGGGCAAGCTCCAACTCGACGATCCAGTGTCGAAATACCTGACGGGCTTCGACAACCTGCAGGTCATTACTAAGTTTAACGAGAAGGACGCAACCTACGAAACACGACCGGCGAGACGGCCGATGACGATCCGCCATTTGCTGACGCATACCTCGGGCATCGCCTACGGGTCTTTTAACCCGATCGTGTACCGGCTTAAGGAGGCGACGAAAAAGCACGAGTGGGAGCTGCCGCTCTTGAACGATCCAGGCGACAAATGGAACTACGGCCCCAGCACTGCGGTGCTCGGCATGATCGTTGAGAAAATCTCCGGCGAGTCACTCGAAGCATACTTCCAACAGCACATCTTCGTAGCGCTGGGCATGGTGGATACGTCCTACGCCGTGCCGCTCGCCAAACAGTCGCGCGTGGCGACGGAGCACAGCCGTATAAACGGTGTGTTGCAAGAACAGCCGCAGGAACCTATACCGGCGATGCCGACGGCCCCGTTCCGAGGCGATTGCTGCCTGTACTCGACCGCCCAGGATTACGGCAAGTTCATGCAGATGCTACTCAACGGCGGGCACCTGGGGCCCGCGAAAATTCTGAGCGAGAACTCTGTAAAGATGATGGGCGAGAACAACATCGGGCCGATCTTCGTGGAGTTGCAGCAGGCCGCCGACCAATCGCTCAGCAAACCGTTTCCGCTGGGCGCCGGCCACGATAAGTTCGGCCTCGGCTTTCAGATCGCGTCCAGCGACCCGAAGTATGCAAAGTTCCGCAGCGTGGGCAGCATGAGCTGGGCTGGTATTTACAACACCGAGTTCTGGATCGATCCCAAGCGGCACATCGGCGTCGTTATGATGATGCAGGTGCTGCCGTTTTACGATGAGGGTGCCATCCGAACGCTGCGCGACTTCGAGGAGTTGGTGTACCAAAAAGTGCGATAGCCAGGGCCTGCGGCCCGCGCCCCAGAGAGAACCCACGCATCCAGAGTCGATGCCAAGCGCGAAAATCACTTCCTGCAAGCCTCTTCCCAGTACTGATGCGCTCGGTGCCCATCTGGATTATTTCCGGATTGTCGGCAACCCTTACCTAATCGCGTTACGCCAGAGTTTGCCGTGACTCGGGAGCAATCCCGAGGAAGCTGCTTTAGTGTAAGATTGCTGCCTCGATTCGGGCACGAAGATCTGATGAGTGGCTACTCGGGGAGGCTGAGTCTGGTCGGACATACACTTGCACATTACCGGATCATCACCGCAATTGGCGCGGGCGGAATGGGTGAGGTGTATCGCGCGACCGATATGAAGCTGGGGCGCGACGTAGCGCTCAAGATCCTGCCGCCTGATGTTGCCAGCGATCCCGAACGATTGGCCCGGTTCCAGCGCGAGGCTCGCGTGGTCGCCGCACTCAACCATCCGAATGTTGTAACGCTATACTCGGTGGAAGAATCCGACGGCGTCCACTTTCTCACCATGGAATTGATCGAGGGACAGCCGCTGAATCGGCTGATCCCGGCGAATGGCCTGCCGGTCGAACGCATTGTCGAGATTACCGGCGCGCTGGCCGAGGCACTGGCCGCGGCGCACGAGAAAGGCATCATGCATCGCGACCTGAAGCCCGCCAATGTGATGGTGACGACTGAAGGCCGGGTCAAGGTTCTCGATTTTGGTCTGGCCAAAGATGTGGGCGCCGAGACCTCCGACGACGCGACGCAGACTTCCGCCGGTCTCACGCAGGCGGGCATCGTCATGGGAACGCCGGCCTATATGTCTCCCGAACAAGTCTCGGGACGCACGCTAGATTATCGCACCGATATCTTTTCTCTTGGCGTGATCTTGCACGAGATGGCCACGGGCCGGCGGCCGTTCGAGGGAACTTCCTCAGCAGAGCTCGTCTCATCGATCCTGCGCGACACTCCGCCGCTCGTCACTGATGTGCGCGCCGATCTGCCTGGCGATCTGGCACGCGTGATTCGCCGCTGCCTGGAAAAAGATCCGCGCCACCGCGTTCAAACGGCGCGTGATGTGAGTAACGAGTTTCGGGACATGACGCGAACCGCATCGCATTCCGCGCCGACTCCTACTTCGGCGACGCACGCCACTCCCGCGCCCGATTCCGGTGCGGCCCGCGCCGGTGAAGGCTTCTGGGTCGCCGTGCTGCCGTTCAGGGGGGCGAGCGGCGATGCGGACCTCGAAGCTCTGGCCGACGGCCTGACAGAAGACGTCACCACGGGGCTTTCGCGATTTCCGTATCTTCAGGTCATCGCCCACAATTCGGCGATGGCTTACAAAGGCCGCGCAGCGGATATCCGCACGGTGGGCCGTGAACTGGGCGCGCGCTATCTGGTCGAGGGGAGCATACGCAAAAGAGGCCGGGCCATCCGCGTAAGCGCGCAACTGATGGACGCCGTGAGCGGCACGCAGCTTTGGGCGGAGGCGTATGACCGCGATATCAGCGACACGGGCACATTCCAGATTCAGGACGACCTTACCGACCACATCGTGACCACCGTCGCGGATGGGTATGGAGTTCTGGTTCGCTCCATGGCTGCCCCCACTCGAGATCGAAGCGTGGAGGGACTTAGCGCGTCCGAACTTGTCTTGCGCTACTACGCCTTCCTGCAGCAAGTCAATCCCCAGGAGCATGCCGTGCTCCGCGGCGGCTTGGAAGGGGCGCTGGAACGCGAGCCCAACCACGCCACCGCCTGGGCCTGTCTTTCCAATGTATACCAATTGGAGTATTTCGATCGGTTCAATCCGCGGGAGAAACCGCTGGAGCGCGCGTGTGAGGCTGCCTGGCGGGCCGTTAAGATTGATCCGGCCTGCCAGATGGGCTGGAAGGAAATCGCGGCTGTGAACTTCCTTAGTCGGGATTTCACCGCGTTTCGCGAGACTGCCGAGCGGGCCATGTCGCTCAATCCGCGGGACGGAACTACCTGGGCTTTCATGGCGATCATGATTGCGTTCTCCGGCGACTGGGAGCGCGGCGTGGCTCTGGCGCAAAGAACTATGGACCTCAATCGACATCATCCCGGCTGGTATCACAACATTTTTTTTCACCATTACTATCGCAAAGGCGAGTACGAAGCAGCCTTGCAAACCGCCAAGAAGATCAACATGCCGGAGTTCCATTGGATGCAACTGATGACCGCGGCCGCCTGCGGCATGCTGGGGCGCCATGAGGAAGCTCGCACGGCCATTGAGTCTCTGCGCAAATACAACCCGACGTTTCTCGACCTTGAAAATGTCCGTGAGGATATAGAGAAGTGGGATTCGGACAAAGATGAGGTGGAACGGTTCTTGCAGGGATTGCAGAAAGCCGGCCTGAAGTATGGCTCGGCAGATTCTGCAGCGATGGAGATCGAGCCCAAACTGAAAAGCTCGTCGAGATTACAGAAGACCGAACGACACCCCAGTTCGTGAGCCGGGGTGAGATTTCCCTTATCGTTCAAGGTAATGGCAACGAATTTGGCGGCATGGCCAGCGCGACCTTTTATGACGCCGATGGACGACGATTAAGAGGACCGTTGCCGACAATACTAGAGGGTCAGCGCGTTTTGCCCTAGCGCATGATCCAAGCGCCGCCGCGTTGTTCCTGAACATCCCGGAACAAATGCCCGCTCCTTCGGCTTGTGAAGCACGGAAGTAACGGCCAAGCACAGTTCGAAGTCCCGAATCGTCGGCAATACGGAAGTAATCGTCGGCAGATTTTAGACGTCTGCTCCGTCGACACAGCCCGTGTCTCACCCCGACAGGACAGCTGCAGTACAAACGCAATTTGCGAAACACCAGCGAGACTTCTAGGGTTTGTCTGGGAACGACCGCCGGCATTTTTCCTTGCCGGAGCTCAAGACACCAGCTCTGCGGTTTGCAGACCGAAGGATCTGCAGTTCGCGATAGCCGCTTCAAGAGATTTTGTTAGTAATCGAAAACTCACTGTTTACCCAGAGTCCCCACAAAAGTCCCCCACAGCAGAAGCAATCGGATCTCCTGCCGCGCACATTTTCTCTGCCAGAATGCGCATCCGTAAATTCTAAGGGCTGAGGATAGTAGCTTCTTAGCCGGTTCAAGCGGGAGGGGCCAGTGTATTTTCGATTGATCCTTTCGGCACAGAGAATTTAGCCCCGCAAATCGAAATACTCGGAAGCTTGCCGACGAGGTCGAGCAAAGCCCACGGCAAGCTCGCTGAAATTGGGCCCAAACTCTGACGATGAACTTTGGCCGAATCATCGGGGACAGGTCAAGTTTTCGGCAGGGAACGTTATCACTCCTGGGCCCCAATAAGGAGAGATGGGCCCCGGGGTCCGACCGTAACCACCCAAAGCGCCGTAGCCGCCATAGTCGCCGTAACCTCCGGAACCACCATTGCGGGCGTAGCCGCTATCACCTCCGAAACCGGAGCTGAGTAAGTTCAAGCCTAAGCCGAGTAAGCCGAACCCGCGTGAGCCGAAATTTCCAAAAGCTAACGCCAGGCCAAGCAAGTTCGGGAAAAATGAAATCGTGTCTCCACCGAACGAGGATTCTCGCCCGAAGCTCCTTTCACCGCCGAGAAATTGGTGGCGGCCGCCAAATTTCGGACCCAAGAACAGCGAGACTTGCGACCCCAATCGCGAATTCGAGAATGAGGATCGGTTCGCGGAGGAATTGCTGAAACGATAATTTTCGAAATTCGAAAGCGCGCGACTCGTAGAAATCGACGACCCCGTCGCTATTGGCGAACGCTCCGTAAACCTTCGATCTGACTGCGTTATCCCGCGATTTGACGCCCATGTTGGTGGCGCGGTTCGCGAGAACTTGGCCGAATTTAAGTTGTTCCCCGGCATTTGGTGGCCTTGGCCACCCCAGCTTCTCGTTTCGCCACCCTGCCATGAATTTGATGGGTCTCGCGCCGTCGGAACAGAAGAATTCTCACGGCTTCCAAACGAATGCCATTGGCCGTCGCCGACAGAGGTCGCTGGGCCTCGCGCTGTCGTGGCAGAAGAATTGCCCCGGTTTCCGAACGAGTGCCACTGGCTGTAGCCCGAGGTAGTCGCTGAGCCTCGCTCCGTCGTAACAGAAGACTTCCCGTGGTTTCCAAACGAGTGCCATTGACCGTCGCTGTTAGCAGAGCCGTGGGCCCCGAAGGCACTTGATGGAGAAGAACCTGCCCGATGATCCAAAGCGGAGGCTGTTCGAGGCGAGCCGCCGCCCCTTTTTGGGGGGCCAGCCGGTACCCCACTCCGAAAATTGCGGCCGAAAATGTGTGCGCTGCCACTTCCGTGGATCCGCCGTTAGCGTGGAATCCAGTGCCACTGCGGGAAGTAGATCCACCGTTATTGGTGTGGAAATGGCCACCGCCGCGAGAATCGCCACGCTGGGAGCTACCGCCACCATGGAAAATGTGCCCACCGCCGCCGGAGTGGGAACGGCCACCGCTGTGAGAACGACCGCCGTGAGAGCCGCTCCCGTGTGAACCACCGTTAGAACCTTTTCCGCGATGCTGAGCGAGCGCCGGGTTGGAGGTGCAAGCGAGCAATAGAGCTGCGATACATGTAAACAGGAAGTTTACAGGTGAGAATTTCATCATTTCATTTCCTCCACCGTACGAGGGCGTATCTGGCGATACTGCGATCCCGGGCAGGCAAACAGACAGAACACAGATATCGGAAGCATGTTCCTCGCATGCACATGGGCAGATTGACGCCCCAATATCCACTTGACGTCTGTTGAGAGAGCAAAGCGATGGCCGGAGGTTCGAAGAGGCCGCCTGCTGAAAGCAATGACGATATGCTGTCACAAAGACCACAGTTCGCCCGCAGCCTGCAACATCTGGCTGACACTGGCGTCTATTGCTGACGGTTACCACGGCGGACGCCGTCACCGTGAAAGCGACCATCCCTGCAAAGCATCAGGCTGCTCGTTGCGATTCCGAGGAGTTGCAGGATCGAGAACCTCAAAAGTTCGCCCACATTTCATTAGCTGAAGGGAGCTACCCATAATCTTGGGAAGGCATGACGATTCCTAGCTGAACAGCCGATGCGGGTCCCCGCTCTCGAGCCTCTGCTGTATACTAAGGCAGCCCTCCGCCCCCGCCCTTCATCTGACTTGAGAGGTGCGAATCGTTGCCTTTTCAGCCTATCACGCGGCGGGAACTCCTCAAACTGAGCGGCGCCACGGCTGCATCCGGGCTCGCGACCGCACTGCTTTCAGGGTGCGGCAGTGGTGGCGGTGGCGGCGTTTTGGGAGGCGGCCCCGGCCCTTCGACCTGCAGCAAACTTAGCGACATCGAGCATGTGGTGATCCTGATTCAGGAAAACCGTTCTTTCGATCACTACTTTGGAAGCTACCGCGGCGTCCGTGGATTTTCCGATCAAAGCATGGCATTCCAGCAGCCCGATCCAGCGAACACAACGAATTCGCCGGTGGGGGCACTCTTGCCATTCCACCTGGACACCTCCACAACGAATGCAGCCTGCACGCACGACATCACCCACGACTGGGTGCCGCAGCATCAGAGCTGGAACAACGGCGCAATGGACGGTTTTGTGAGGTCGCGTCTTTCGATTAATTCCAACGACGCCGTATTGAGCATGGGCTACTACACTCGCGCAGACCTTCCCTACTACTACGCCCTGGCCGATGCCTTCACGATCTGCGACAACTATTTTTGCTCGGTGATGGGCCCGACTGACCCGAATCGCCTCTACACGATGGCGGCCTCCCTCGACCCGGATGGAAAAAACGGCGGACCGATTTTGCAGAGCATCATCACAAACCGCACAGCCTTTTACGGCCGCCTGACATACACGACGATGCCCGAGCAGCTTCAGGCTCGGGGAATTTCCTGGAAGGTTTACTCATCGCCTGATGAGACTGTTCTCGGCGGGATTCTCTCGGACAATGTTCTCTCCTACTTCAAAAATTTTCAGGATCCTGCATCGGTGCTGCATCAGAATGCATTCGGACCGCAGTTTCCCATCGACTTCCTGGCCGATGTGGCGTCTGGGAGTTTGCCACAAGTCTCCTGGCTGGTGGGGTCGGTCGCTAACCTCGGATCACCCGCCTTCGCCTTCGACCTTTGGCGAGAATATTCTTTCCCTCATCGTCAGTGCTTTAACAGCGAACCCGGCACTGTGGGCAAAGACGGTCTTGCTAGTCACCTACGATGAAAATGGCGGATTTTTCGATCACGTTGCGCCGGTGACGGCGCCTCTTGGCACGCCAGGCGAATATGTGACCGCACCCGCAGTTCCGGACCCAACCGTAATCGGCAGTCCAGCGATAACCGGCCCGATTGGATTGGGTTTTCGCGTCCCCACGCTGATCATCTCGCCGTTCAGCTCGAGGCGGGTTCGTGTCATCGGACCTCTTCGATCACACTTCCGTGTTGCGATTCCTCGAGACTCTGTTCGGTGCTGAAGTGCCCAATTTGAGCGCCTGGCGCCGCGCAACGGTCGGGGATCTAACCAGCGCGCTTAATTTCAAAAAACCTGACCAGTCGATTCCGAATCTACCGTCCACACTTCCTGCCCTTCAGCAGGCGATCCAGCAATGTGTCGCGAACCTGGCTGGAACGACACCCTACACAGTGCCAAGCACGCAGACCTTTCCTACTCAGGAATCCGGAACCGCGACTCGTCCCAGCGGCGTTTGCTAGTCAGGAGCAAGCCAGCGCCATTGCTCTGGTAACTCGACTATATATCCATGTGACCGCTGGTCCGGATGCACAGCCATCTTGCCCACGATACTTTTCCAGTGGGCACTCAGCGCTACTTCAGCTTTGCGTACTCAGACTTGGCAGCGATGAATATGTGGATCTCGGGGTCGGCGTCTTTCCAGAGCGCGAGAAAATCCTGATACGCGGCGCGTGCCTTGATGCTATCACCCCGCATGGCGTAGGCGCGGGCCAGACCTAAGTGCGCCAGTGCGCCGATTAGGGCCGTTCACGACGACGCCAGGGTGATCGAGAATTTTCTGAAACTCGGCTGCGGCTGCGCTGCCTTGGTGATCTGCCGCATAAGCTTCGCCACGTAGGAAGACGGGGTAGAGCGCGAGATTAATGTCTGAGCCGTACTTCCGAATTCGTACGGAGCAGCCGGGGCAAGCGCTTGGATTGCCTTGCTGGCGCTGCCCCCTCGAGAACAGTGGCTGCATGGATTGTGGGCAAATAATTCAACTGCACAATCGTATCTTCCGGGAAACGTTTGGCCAGGTCGGCGGCCAGCCGCGTGGCTTGTACAGTATCGCCCGCCAGACCCAATGCGAAGGCCGATACAGCTTCAACATCTCTGCCGGTCGAGAGAGCCAGCGCGGCCTGCGCCTGCTGCTTTGCCAGGTTCATGTTGCCCACCAGCCCCTCGCGCAACGCAGCTTCGGCCTCGTATTCCGCCGCCGTTTCTTTTTCGTCCGCACGTTGGGCCGATTCGGACGCGCGCCGCGTCAGTTCCCGTGCTTTGGAAAACTGCCCCGCGTAAGCGGCAGTGTCGGATTCCGAGTACGAGCATAACGTCTTCGAATCCGGGCTTTCCCATCAGCGCTGCCGCCTCACGCTCCATCCCTGGTGCATCGTGTTGCAGGAAATTGATTACGTAAAGGATGCTGGTGATTTCCAGGATTATCCAGATTGTGGACTTGCGCCTCCTGTGCTGTCGTCCTGGCTTCATCCAGGCGGTTAACAGCCAAATAGCCGCTAACGAGACTCGTATAAGCAGAATCCGCTTTCGGGACTAAGTTTTAGTCGCCTCCTGATTTGCAGCGAGGGCCTTATCGTATTCGCCCCGAGCCGATGTAGATGGTGGCCAGGAGGACGAGCGGAATGTAGTCGCGCGGGTAGGTCTGTGCCCACAACTCACAGGTCTTGCGCGCTTCTTCCAGGTTCCCAGTGACGAACAATGTCGTAGTGCGAAACGATGTAGAACTTCTCGCGCTCGCTTACCCGTTCGCGCAGTTCGTAGGCCTTGCGGGTATTTTCGGCGGCACGAGCGGTCTGGCCCAGGTTGCTGTAGTTCGTCCCTAGCCGCGCGTAGGCCATGGCAAAATTGGGGTCTAGGCTGATGGCCCGCTGGAACAACGGGATGGCGGCAGCGTCATCGTTCTTGACCATCTCCGTCTGATAGCCCAGGCTGTAGGCTTGCAGCGCCTCGAGCGATGGCGTGGTCACGTTCTCCGTTGGTGCGTCGTACTTTTGTACGGAGGCCAGCGATTCGCCCAGCTTCACGCGCACTTTCGCCGCCGCCTCGCCCAGCGCTTTCAGCACCTGCTCTTTGCCGCTGGCCGTGGCCTGCTCGTTCGCCAGTACATCACCGCTGTGGCAATTCACCGCCTTTAACCCCAAGACATACTGGCTGCCCAGACTGGAAATCGAGCCTTCGATGCTGGCTGCACTGGCGGTGCGCTGGCAGACTTCGCGGGCCAATTCGCGCGTGAGCCGCGCGTCCTTGGGCTGTGCCATCAGGGCGAGCGTCTGCGCCACGCGTTCATCGGAGAGCAAGTTCAGAAACGGTGACTGCTCCAGTTGCGATGACAGTCCTTGCCGCAGCGTGCCGTCGAACACTGGGTCGCCCGTGGTGTTAGTGAAATCGGCCAGCACAACGGTGTCTTTCTCCGTCAAGGGCGCTGGCTGAACGCGAACGGAAGTAAAGACCACCAGCGACCAGTGCGGCAACCACTACCACGGGCAGCGGGAACCAGAATCTTCCAGAGTTTTCTCCCCCGGTGACCAGAACCTCGGCGACTCTCGCGAGCAGACGATGAAGCAGGCAGGAACAGAACCTGATGATGGCATGGACTGCTAGGGAGACGGATTGAGAGTTTGTATCCTGTGCCGCTGCTATCTGGCCAGAGCCCGCTGCTGACATTCGTCCGGTATCTGTGTCCCGCTTCAGACGCTTGCAATTCGGCCCGCATATCGTTCGCGTGCTGATAACGCAGGTTGCGGTCTTTCTCCAGTGCCCGATTGATGATATCTTCCAGCTTCGGCGGTATGTCCGGATTCAGCCGCACCGGCGCCACCGGAGATGCGATTCAGAATTCCGTCGGTAATCACACCCGAACTTTCTCCCGAAACGGCAACGTTCCTGTGGCCATCTCGTAGAGCACTGCGCCGAAAGAGAACAAATCAGTGCGCGCGTCCAGTTCCTTGGCTCGCACTTGTTCCGGAGACATGTAGGCCACTGTGCCCACAGCTGTGCCCGGACTGGTCAAGTGCTCTGCATTCACTCCCCTCATCGCATCTTCGGTTAGCGTGGCTTCATTCTGTCCACTCGCGCCCGAGATCGTGACCTTGGCCAGACCGAAGTCCAGAATCTTGGCATGTCCGCGCTTGGTCACAAAAATGTTGGCAGGCTTGATGTCGCGATGAACGATGCCTTCGGCGTGGGCGGCATCGAGAGCGTCTGCAATCTCGATGGCCAGGTTTAGCAGAGTTTCTGTTTCCACAGGACGGTCGCCGATGAAGTGCTTCAGAGTTTGGCCGTCCAGGAATTCCATGGCGATATAGGCGCGGCCGTCTTCATCGCCGATGTCGTGAATGGTGCAAATGTTCGGATGGTTGAGCGCCGAGGCCGCTTCGGCCTCACGCCGGAAGCGTTCGAGGGCCTGAGGGTCGCGTGCCAATTCTTCGGGAAGGAATTTCAGAGCGACGGCGCGATGCAGGCGGGTGTCTTCGGCCTTGTAGACCACACCCATTCCGCCACCGCCGAGCTTTTCGACGATGCGGTAATGAGAAAATGTGTGACCGATGAGGGAGGAGGAATCCGTCACAGGATGCACATCTTAGGTTGTGGCGGAAAGCAAGTCAACGTAGTGCCGGGATAGCTGATACGGACGGGGAAAAGGGACCATCCCCCGGTTGACAGGACGGGGCGAGGAGGCTAGAGTTCCGGGCCGAGGAGAGCTCAAAGCTGAAACTCCAGTTTGGAGAGAGCGCTCGGTGGTTGGAGCTCTGCAGGATTGCCCGAGAGAGGCAACCAAAAACCGAAAGTGAAGCAGCAGGGAGCAATTATGTCGATGCCCAAAAAGTCTTTGACCGGGCCGCAGCACCTCGCAAACGCCAAGCCCGCTCCCCCCACGCATGGACCAATCAAAGTGCCCAAAGTTGGCTCGGGTAAGACTTGGATAAATCTCACGAAGAAAGAGGTGGACGATTACCGGCGCGCGCAGCCGCAGTCGCAGGATAAAGAAGTCCGCCGATCCTCACTAGGGAAGTTAGCTGCTGCTATCAGATGGCTTGTCAAGTATCCTTTCCGCCCCTGAGTGGACGCAGATTGCTGCGTGTGATTGCATAGGTAGCTGAGCCTGTGCCTGGCTCATTGTCTTGGACGCCATTTACCGAGCATCAATCTTCCGTTGTGATATAAAAACCCCCTGCGGCAACCGTGCTAACGTCGTTTTACCCGCTAGCACAGGAGGCCTGAAGTGTTTTCCGCCACCGCTGATGTCGAATATATTTCCATGCCTCAGGATATCGGAATTGTGGGGATCGGATAGAATTAAATTCGTCCATGAAATTGATTCTTATCGAGCATCGCATACTTAGGGAATTGGGCGTAGTTTATCGGCCGGTCGGAAAGTCAAGCTGGGAATTCCGCATTCATCCTGAACCAATCCATGGCGCATGACAGTCAGCGTAGACTGAGAATGAGCACCCTCGGTTCATCCGCCATCGTATCGAGTAGGCCGGCCATTCGCTTAGCTGCGACTGGAAACGGTCCGTTGCTAGTGACAATGTCGTTGGAGCTATCGTCCTTGCCCTACAGAGCTTGATTGGCATCCTTAACTTGGAGTCTGGATAGATTTCACGTAATTGTCCACTGTCAGAATTGACAATTAATCCCCAAACATCGCGGCTACACAATCCTTGAAGAACGCGTAGAGGCCAGCCTTCACCGGGTGCAATCCGAGATGTTTCATGACTTGACCGGACCGAGTGTTTATACCACGGAGAATGAGAAGCTTCACATCGCGGTCACGGGCTTCGTCAGTTTTGGACCCTTCAAATGACGGTAACAGGAATCGTGGAGGGTATGCTGTTGGTTCGAACGGATAGGAGGATTTTACGGACGAGCGAAACCGTACAAAGTTTTTATGTAACCCGAAAATCCTCTAGAGCGTCAAATTTCAAATGGATAGGGAAGCCCAATTTCAAATCATCCAACTGGAGGTGAACCACGGCGGATAAGAGAATTTGTGGGAGTGGTTTCTCGGTTTCGTTTTGACCTCTGAACATGGAACCCGGAAATCCGAATGCTCGGCTGATGATCATTTCCAGATCGATTGACCTAGTGGTAAACGGACGTTCTTGGAAAGTCAGCAATTCTAGGGTGACCAGGGGGAATCATGAAGATCGTTGTACTGGGAGGAGACGGGTATTGCGGGTGGGCTACTGCTCTGTATATGTCGGGCAGGGGACATTCAGTTACCATAGTCGATAATTTCGCGCGCCGTCAATGGGACCATGAGGTCGGGGCGCAAACCTTGACGCCGATCCGTCCTCTCTCGGAAAGACTGAGGGTCTGGGAGACGATCACGGGCAAAACCATCGAGCTTTTTGTCGGCGACGTAACCGACTACGAATTCCTCTCTTCAACGATCAGTGAGCTTGAGCCGGACGCGGTTATCCATTTTGCTGAGCAACGAGCCGCACCCTACTCAATGATCGATCGCAAACACGCCGTCTTCACGCAAGTGAATAACGTCGTCGGTACGCTGAATCTGCTCTTCGCTATTCGAGAATCAGTCCCTGAGTGTCATTTGGTGAAGCTCGGAACGATGGGAGAGTATGGCACGCCAAACATCGATATCGAGGAAGGCTACATCACCATTGAGCACAAAGGGCGAACGGATGTGCTCCCTTATCCAAAGCAACCCGGTTCTTTCTATCACCTCTCGAAAGTGCACGACAGTCACAACATCATGTTTACCTGCAAGGCTTGGGGGCTGAGGGCCACAGATCTCAATCAGGGAATCGTTTACGGAACGGTGACCAATGAGGTTGCGCTCGACGAGACCTTGGTCAACCGTTTCGATTACGACGAAATATTTGGCACAGTCCTGAACCGATTCTGTGTCCAAGCGGCTGCAGGATATCCACTCACCGTGTACGGGAAGGGAGGACAAACGCGCGGATTTCTCGACATTCGGGATACCGTGCGCTGTGTCGAGATCGCATGCCTGAATCCTCCCGCTCGGGGTGAATGCCGCGTATTCAATCAGTTCACCGAGCAATTCTCAGTTCTGGAGATTGCGCGAATGGTGGAAACGGCGGCGAGAGAGCTTGGCGTGGCCGTCAAACTCATTCACTTGCCAGATCCAAGAGTCGAGTCTGAGGAACACTATTACAACGCGAAACATTCAAAGCTGATTGATCTTGGTCTAGAACCTCATTTTCTTTCTCATTCCCTATTGGACTCGCTCATGAACATAGCTCTGAAATACCGTGATCGGATCAATCCAGATCTTATCCTACCGCGCGTGAACTGGCGGAATACTCGCAACGAATTCCGCCACAAACAGAGCTCGCCAGCCGGTATTCCCATCTCGGAGCCGCAATTTGAGGACTCCGCTGTATCGGCTCATAAAGCGCAACCGGTTTCTCGCCCTGAAATCAGATCCAAGAAAGAGGTCCGATTCGAGTACAACAAATTTTGAGGCTCAAGACGTCCACATCGTGCGATATTGTCAGTCTCCAGGCCTTGCGCAGCGCCCAGAGAATTGGGCGACAGATCCGAGACGGCCAGTGCTTTAGCGTCAGCCCCATTTTTCACTGAAGGGTGCAGGAATTTGTGTGGAATCGCCGGTTTTACGCATAAAAGTTGGACTCCCGATCCCGATCGCATTTGGAAGGCGACAGCTACGCTGATTCATCGGGGACCGGACCAGCAGGGTGTCTTCCAGTCAAACATCTTTTCCATGGGTGCAACTCGCCTGAAAATCATCGACCTCGAGTCGGGCGACCAGCCGATGCTGACAGAAGACGCCGGGACGGCCATCGTATTCAACGGCGAAATATACAACCACCAAGAACTGCGGAGCGAACTGGAGAGGCTCGGTCATCGTTTTCGCTCACACTGCGATACGGAAACCGTGCTCCACGCATTTCTCGAGTGGGACACGTGCTGTTTTTCTCGTCTGCGGGGGATGTTCGCGGTGGCGATCTGGACCGAATCGACCAGACGCCTGGTCCTGGCGCGCGATCGGATTGGCATCAAGCCGCTCTATATCGCGCGTCGCGGAGAAGAACTTCTCTTCGGCTCAGAACTAAAGGCGATCCTCATTCATCCGGAGATTGAACGCAGGCTGAGTTTGAATGGCCTCGATTGCTATTTGTCTCTCAACTATGTGCCTTGTCCGTGGACCCTGGTGGAGGGGATCGAAAAGCTTCCTCCCGGACATTGGCTCGAGTGGCGGGACGGCAAAGTTTGCTCTGACTCTTACTGGCGTCTGCCGTTCTGCTCGTCCGGTCATTGGACTCTAGACTCTGCTCAGCAGGAACTTGACTTTCTTCTCAAGCAGTCGATTCGCGAACACCTTCTTTCCGATGTCCCTCTGGGCGTGTGGCTCAGTGGGGGCATCGATTCATCGACGATCCTGCATTACGCCGCGGCACAGTGCAATTCATCGCTGAAGACCTTCTCGATTTCTTTCCGGGGCCGCAGTTTCGACGAATCTGCATACATACGGCAGGTCGTAGACGAGTACGGAACCCAGCACGAGGAACTGGACTTGAACCCGGCTGCCGATCTAAAAGGTGCGATCGAAGAATTCGCGTGTTACTCCGATGAACCGAACGCTGATGCGGGTGCGCTGCCGGTTTGGTTCCTGTCCAAGCTGAGCAAAACAAAAACGACGGTTGCCCTCAGCGGAGAGGGAGCTGACGAACTATTCGGCGGTTATCTCACGTATAGAGCGGACAATCTTTCTCGACCCATGCGGAGACTACCGGCGAGTGCTCTTCAATTCGCGCTTGATGGATTTCGTCGCTGGCCGGTTTCTGACGAGAAGATAAGCTTTGAATACAAGGCCAAGCGTCTATTGGAAGGTTGCTTGATGCCGGCCGAAAGGGCGCATGTGTATTGGAACGGGACCTTCTCCAATGCGGAAAAGCGTGCTCTGGTACGGACCACGCTTCCCAGCGCACTCGATTCCGTTCTTGGAGGGCTACGCACATTATCTTCGGCCGAAGATGATCTGGCTTCCTATTTGTGGTTCGATCAGAAATATTTTCTTCCAGACGACATCTTGACGAAAGTGGACCGCATGAGCATGGCTCATTCACTCGAGGTGCGGCCGCCGTTCTTGGATCACCGCATCGTTGAATTTGCAGCCTCACTTCCCGCAAGTTTAAAGATTCGGGGTTCGCGCCAGAAAATTGTTCTTAAGGAATTGATGAAGGGCAAGCTGCCGGCAGCGATTCCGCGACGGAAGAAGATGGGGTTCGATATACCGGCGCACGAATGGCTTCGGGGATCCCTTCGTGCGCTGTTGGTCGAAACCCTGAAGACTGGGGTTTCTGAACATGCCGATCTATTCCGCGCCAATGTGATCGAGGATTTGCTGCGTCGACATCTGGAGAGACGAGCGAATGTTGGGTTTCATCTTTGGGGTCTGATGATTCTGTTTCTTTGGATGAAAAAATGGCGAATTCAGACAGCAGGCTCTTTGGCGCTGGCACATTGGATTCCAGAAACCACTGGTATCTATACCTAGGCGTTCTGCTCTTCGCCGGAACAATCTATCTGGGTTGCATCGTTTCACCACCGTCCCTGATGGACGACGTGGATGCTGTGCAGGCGCAAATCTCCCGGAACATGCTCACCTCCGGGGACTGGGTGACGGCTCGCCTCGATGGAATTGTTTACTTGGAAAAAGCCCCTCTCATCTATTGGGTGATCGCGATTTCCTACAAAATCTTCGGAGCGTATGACTGGGCCGCGCGCATTCCCATCGCCCTGTCGGCCATGGCTCTTTGCTGGTTGACTGCTGCATTCGCGGTCTGGGCCTTCGGAAAGCGGGCAGGATTCTATGCAGGTTTGTGCATGGCGACAGGGATCGGCCTGTTCCTCTTCACTCGCATTCTCATTCCTGATGTCATGCTTACGTTCACGACAGGACTGGCAATGTGGGCATTTTTACGTGCACTCGACGAGGATGAACTTCATCCGCGTTTGTGGGCCTTCCTTCTAGCCGCTAGTCTTGGGACTGGTCTCTTACTGAAGAGTTTAATCGCCGTTGTTTTTCCGATCGCTGCAGGCTTGATCTATCTCGCTCTGACGCACCAGATTTTCTCAGCCAGAGCCTGGAAACGGCTTCGTCCCTTCACTGGATCGTTGGTCATTCTACTGATTGCGGCGCCCTGGCACATCCTGGCCGCCTTGCGGAATCCGCCCTACTTCGTTTCTACGTTGCACAGTGGCCCTGGCCAATACCATGGATTTCTCTGGTTTTTCTTCATCAACGAACAGCTTCTCCGTTTCCTGAATCTACGCTATCCGCGCGATTACAATACAGTCCCGCGTCTTTATTTTTGGTTGTTACATTTTGTGTGGCTCTTTCCTTGGAGCGTTTATTTCCCCGCGGTCGCAAGGCTTTCGTTTAAGCCTGTCGACCGGGCGGGAAAGGCGAGGCTGCTGGCCCTTTGCTGGATCGGCTTCGTGCTGATATTCTTCACGTTCTCCACCACCCAGGAATACTACTCGATGCCTTGCTACCCAGCGCTGGCCTTGTTATTGGGATCCGCGATGGCCGCAGGTGGCGATGGGATCCGGCGAGGAACGCGAGTGCTCTCCGTGATCGCGGGGTGTGCGGCGATCGCCGTCCTGGCTATACTTT
The DNA here is from genome assembly GCA_963797765.1 of uncultured Acidobacteriota bacterium. GTDB lineage: Bacteria > Acidobacteriota > Terriglobia > Acidiferrales > UBA7541 > JBGPTK01. The sequence goes on from CAWCQU010000001.1 coordinate 24,321, forward strand.
TTCTCGTTCGCAGCGTCCCCTCTCCTGGGGACATCTCCGGCGCATTGAGCCATCATCCCCAGGCATACACGCTTTCTCTGGGGCACATGGAAGACCTTACTCTTCAATCCTTCGCGTATCTTCGCGCGCCCCTCTTGATTGCTTTTGCCGCCTTCGCGATCGGCGCGGTTGGGACCTTTCGAGCCGTTGGTTTACGAGCATTCCTCTCCGCGGCCTTTATGATGGTGTTGTTCTTTCATGCCGCCCGCCTTGCTCTCGTAGCGTTTGACCCATTCCTTTCCTCGCGGCCATTGGCAAATGCTCTGCTGCGAAGCCCCCAGGGTGGATTAATCACGGAGGGCCACTATTACCCGTTCTCCTCGATCTTTTTCTATATGAATCGCACCGCGCTGCTTCTGAATGGACGCGCTAAAAACCTGGAATACGGCTCCTACGCTCCGGGTGCGCCTGATGTTTTCATCGACGATGGACAATTCAAGAACCTTTGGCTCGGGCCGGCTCGGTACTATCTCTTTGCAAAGCAGGCCACACGAAGCCACCTGGAGAGCGTGGTGGGTGCCGCGAACCTGAACCTCGTCGCGGAATCTGGCGGTAAACTCTTGCTTACAAACCAGCCCGAGGTAGTTTCCATCGGGCGTGACACTGGATTAGATTGGGCCGCGCCACAAGGAGCCAGCCAATAAACTTGAGTTCCAGCCAATCCTTCCCACGGGAAGAACCATCCCAACTGAAGCCGGCGCGGAAATTGTTGCTGGCGCTGGTGCGCCTGGGAATCGGGATCGGTCTGGTTGCCTACCTGGCTCGGTCCGGAATCATAAATCTCCGCGCGCTGGCGAACCTCTTCACGGCTTGGCCGGTCACTCTCGCTGCTATTGCTCTGCTTCTCTTTGATGTCTCTATGATGGCATTGCGATTGACGTGGCTTTTTCGGCCGCAAGGGCTGCATCTTTCGCTGCGAATGTCCCTGCAGCTGACCGTTGTGGGCTTTTTCTTCGCCACATTTCTGCCAGGTTCGGCCGGCGGAGACATCGCAAAATTATTTTATGCAACAAGAGAGAATAGCGGCCGAAAGACGGAAATAATAACCATCGTGATTCTCGACCGGGTGGTTGGAATTTTCTCGATGCTCCTTTTGCCTTTGCTGTTCGCGCCCTTGTTTCCCCGATTGATTCACAGCATTCCCATTTTACGGTACTTGTTGACCACCGTGGCGCTGCTTGCCGCCGGACTGCTCGCCAGCTTCCTCTTGATTTTGTGGAATCAGTCCATCTTCAACCTGCTGGGCCAAAAAGCCTTTGGGCTATCGAGGTGGGAAACCGTTGTCTTTCGAGGGCTCGAAACGATTCGAACTTACCGGCACACCTGGGGAACGCTCCTGGCAGCACTGGGAGCTTCGCTGCTGGCCAACCTTTCCCTGATTGGCGTCACGGCACTGGGCATGCTCACGGTAAATCCCTCCGGCTTGGCGATGAAAATGTGTCTCGTAATTCCGATGGGGTATATCGTGAATAGTTTGCCGTTGACTCCCGGCGGTTTGGGTGTAGGCGAGATCGCATTTAATGCCCTCTTCGTTCTCGCCGGTTTGCCGGCGGGCGCGGAAACGTTATTGTGCTGGCGAATTTGGTCGGCCATGGTCGGCATCCTGGGATTGATTGTTTATTTGCGTGGAATGAGGCGCTCGATTATCAGCACCGCCGAGGCTCGATGAACCTGTCCATCACAGCCTGTCTTTTTCTCGGTGTAGCGGCGATTCCCTTTGTCTACTACTTGATTGTTCTGTACAGCTCCTGGCGATTCTTCCGGCAATCACGATCGCAAAATGTGTTCACGCCGCCGGTAAGTATCCTGAAGCCGATCCGCGGAGCCGATCCCGAGGCCTATGAAAACTTCGCCAGCTTCTGCCGGCAAGATTATCCTGAATACGAACTTCTTTTCTGCGTGAGCGAAATTGACGATCCCGTGGTCCCGGCCATTGAAAAGCTGATTCGAAATTTTCCCGAACGCCGCATTCGGATCTTATTCGGCACAGGCAGCAGCGCCTCGAACGACAAGGTCGCCAAACTGATCCGGCTCGTCCGGGAAGCGCAATACGAGTTCCTGGTCATGGGTGACAGTGATGTTCGAGTCCGCCCGGATTATTTGCGTTCCGTAGTTGCTCCTCTCGCGAACCCTCACGTTGGTGCTGTCACCTGCTTCTACATGCCGGCTCATACCCGCACACTGGTGGAGAATCTTCAGTCCGTCGGTATGTTGTCGGATTTTTATGCTGGAATCGTGGTTGCCTGGCAGCTGGACGGAGTCAAATTCGCTCTCGGTCCGACGATTGCCACCACGCGCGCGCGCCTTGCTGAGTTCGGTGGCCTTCAGGCGATTGAGAATCAGCCGGGCGACGATCTTCTTGTTGGCCGCTTGATCGCGGAACAAGGGCACGAAGTGGAGCTTCTACCCTACGTGGTCTTGAAGCTCGCCGGGTACCGTTCCTTCAGGGAACTCTGCGACAAACGCTTGCGGTGGATGGTGGTGATGCGGCACATGCGCCGTTGGGGACATTTCGGTTTGCTTCTTACCCAGGGCCTGCCCTGGTCGCTGGCAGCCATTGCGATTCATCCCTCCTCCCGCTTGGCACTTGCTTACATCGGCGCCTACCTGGGATTTCGAATCGCCATGGTTTGGAGCATTGGAATTCATGGCTTGAAACAACCCGGGGTGTGGAAAGACTGCTACTTGATTCCGTTGTGGGATGCTTTCGCGTTCACGATTTGGCTGGCCAGTTTTTTCCGCAGCACGGTGCGCTGGCGCGACGGCGAATATTACATTCGCGACGGTGTGCTCCTCCCTGTGACTTCCAGTCCTGCTGAAAAGTGAGAATCGAAATTGCTTCGCGGCTAAGAAGTTTTCGGTCCTGCGAGGCTGCGCTTTTTAGGCAGTCCAAACGCTCGACAAGCAGACCGAAGGCCGCGAGGCTTACACTGGCCAGCCTACCCTCGACCGATGAACACCAGCGTCACACCTAAGCAAACGAGCGCCACGCCAATCCAACGTTGCCGCGTGACGCGTTCTCCGAGGAAGAGTTCTCCTCCCAGAGTGCCTGCCGCGTAACTAATCGCCGTGACCGGCACGACGAAGCTTACGTTTTCGATCGAAAGCGCCCCGAGCAAAGAGAAGAATGCAATAGCCATCAGCAGTAAACCGATCCACATCCATCCGACTTGTAGCGCGCGAACGATTACACGAAACAGGGCAACCGGCCGGAAATCTTTTACCTCGCCGATCGTCTTCATCGCGCGCGAAACGCAGAGTTCACCGGCTGTTCCGGTAAACACGATTAAAACTAAGAATACGGTTTCCCAAAACATTAATTGGGCTCTGTCGTGCGAGGGTGTGTGTTCCCTACCACAAAAACGCCGACGCAGATGATTAGGACGCCGAGCCATCGCGTGGGTGTGACGGTCTCGTGCAGCAGAAAGTGGCCCAACAAGGCTACGACGCCGTAGGCAAACGAAGAAGCTGGCTGGACGTAACTATAGTCCGCCCAGGACAACACGAGCATATAGGCTACGAAAAACATGATCAGAGATCCGATTCCTAGCCAGATTACGCCCGATGAGAAAATCTGATAGAGCACGTGAAGAAGATCCGAGAACGTCCGAATCGTCACTGCGCCAACGCGCTTCATGCCTTTGCCGAGAAGGACGTTGCCAAGCGGGCCGAAAATCACCATCAATAGGATCAACAGAATGGTTTTGAAGTGCAGGCCTGAGGAAGGCTTCATGCGCTGCGGCGCTCGCAGCCCTGGCTGAATGGGGAGTCCGTGGCCTGCAGGAGAGAACTGGCTGGGCACGTCATCAGAAACTGTTGCAGAAGAACTCCCATTTATCCCCATTTTATTTTACTCGGTTTCCCGTTCTAGAGGAAACGGTGATTGCTTTGCGAATCTTTCGATTCGGATTGCTTGGCCAGTTGAGTCATTGTGGGAAGCAGGCTCACTTGCCGCTGCTCGGCTGCAAAATTGTTCTTCATCGGCGTTTACAACATGTTTCGTAGACCCCGTCGAACCTCTATTCATAGCGAAGCGATTCCGTGGGTTGGAGTCTCGCTGCCCGATTCGCCGGGAGATACCCGAACACTAATCCGGTCGAGCAGGATACGACGAACGCAAGGACAACCGATATCCATGATATCGGAACGTGAAGATCTCCCGCAGCCGAAAAATAGCTGACTGAATAATTGATCACCGCCGGAATCGAAACAGCCATCGCGATCCCGAGAAGCGATCCTGCTCCACTGATCAACAACGCCTCCATCAAAAACTGATGCAGGATGGTGTGGCGCGACGCGCCGATGGCCTTGCGAATTCCGATTTCGCGCGTCCGCTCGGTCACGGTGACAAGCATGATGTTCATGATCCCGATTCCACTGATAGTCAACGCAATTAATGCGAACAGAATCAGCAACACTGTCAACGCCGTCGAGATCATTTTCGCCGCTTCGAGGATACTGCTCAAATTCTGAACGAGATACATTGTCCCTGGACGATGCCTGCCCTGCAAAATCTCCGCGACCGCCCTCGTCACTCCCGGCACGTCCTCGGCTCGGTCCGACTGTACGTAAAACGTCTTGAAGTATTCTGTCCCCGTGTAGCTCTTGATCATAGAAAACGGAACAAGCATGGATTCAGATGTTATTTCCGCCTGTCCAAATGTGGTCACGCGCTCCTTGAAAACTCCGATCACAGTGAAGTACAGCTCTCCGACACGGATATTCTTCCCGACAGGATCCTCGGCGCCAAACAGAGTGGTAGCGAGCGCCTCGGTGAGCACACACACTTTACTTCGGGTTGCCAACTCGTCTTCGTCGAAGTATCGCCCCCGCAGGATGATTAATCTGCGGATTCGGTCAAATCCTTGGGTGACGCCCACTAGATGAATCGGATGTTCGGTGCCGTTGACGACCATCGTCATCGGAATGTCGTTGGTTCCCGCCGTCTCCACCACTTTCGGGACTTCATCATCAATAGCCTGAAGGTCGGCTGGCGAAACCTCATCTGCCAGTCGCTCAACCCGGGATTGCACTAACTGCCCGTACACTAGGTTCGCGCCTACACCTTCGATTTGGGAGATGATGTAGAGCTTCCCCGTAAGCGCCACCGTCACCACAAGAACAATGCACGCGCTTCCGATGACCACGCCCAGCGACGTCAGCATGGTGCGAAGTTTGTTGGCATTGAGCTCTTGTAGAGCCAGGCGCCACGTCTCGCCCAGTAGGATCGGTTTGGTTCGAACGCTAGCCAGAAAACCTGCTCTTGCGGATTGGACACATGAAGCCAAGCCCAAACGCTGTAAGAAATTAAGAAGCTAGTGGGTCATCTGTCATCCGCGTTCAATTGGGTCGCGAAGCCGAGTCTTCAGAGGTTGTGACTTGAACGCCGGCAACGACCCCGATGAGCGTGCCGACAGTAGGTGTCAAACATCATGCGCGCGTGAAAAACATCTTGGCCCAGAACAAATATCGAAGATTGTCGGCGGGCGTGCCCTCGGTTGTCCCTCGCGGCTCGCGCATTATCCACTTGCCATTCGCACATTTCACACGACTTCCCTGACAATTGTAATCGTCTCGCACGTGTAGAGCAATTCAGCATCTAGCCGATGTGCGTCCGTGCTCGGACCGAGTCTTCGTATCAGTTTCGGTAGGCGAGTTAAATTCTCTGATCGGCCCGGCGATCGGTATCCCCAGTACCGCCTGCTTCAAGATAGACACAATTTGCTCGACTGCGAATCTTTTCTTCTTCACGGCAAATCCCTCCCTCTTCAGGTCTCGATTTTGCCGGAAACTAACCTTCCTTTTGGATCAAAAAATCGAGGTCCCATGAATTGGCCGTGGCTCCTGTGAGCACAAATCAGCTTTGGGTACGTTAGTTCAGATGAAGACCTGACCCCAAAACTCATTGCGGGGCTTGTTAGTCTGTCAGTTTTGCCAATTACGTCCTGTGACACGCGGGAGCAGTCTTGGCTAAGGCAGCGACGAAAGGAGTCCCGATTGCGATACATCCGAGGTCCCTTGGCAATGCTGATTTTGCTCCTTTTATCTGTGCCTCTATTTGCCCAAGATACCCCCCTTAACCCGGCAGGAACTCAGGTCGGTACGGAGGAAACGCCAGCCGCCGCAACCAATACCGATGCACTGCGAAATGCGGCGCAGAATCCGGTGGCCAGCCTCATCAGCGTTCCCATCCAGGAGAATTTCAATTTCAACACCGAGCCCGCCAACCGCACCCAGAATGTCCTGAACATTCAGCCGGTGATTCCGCTCAGCGTGTCGCAAAACTGGAACCTCATCGTCCGCTGGATTATGCCGGTCGTCTACCAACCACTTCCCGTGCCCCAGCCACTCGTGCCCCCGGTGCAAACCACCGGCGTCTATGGCTTAGGCGATATGAACCCCACGTTTTTCCTGGTACCGAAGAAAAGCAAGATAATTTGGGGAGTCGGTCCGACTTTTGTGCTGCCTACAGCGACCACACGAAAGTTTTCTGTCCCGCTGACGATTACCCCGGCGTGCGGGCCGTATGAATCGAATCCGCCTGGACATCATGGATTTGGCGGAGAGAACCGAATACACGGTGAAATTCATCAGCGACACTCATTACGCCCGGGTATGCCTTATCAGCTCAGCAAAAATCGGAGTCAACGATTACAAGACTCTCGTGGGCGAAGAATTGAAAACGGCGGAGGAGCTTTACGAATTCATGGTCGTCCAAATCAATAAGCGCCGCATGTTCGCGCTGGAGGTGGTTGTGGCGGTGCTTGTGTTGCTCGACCTGATTTTTTTGTTGCGAGGAAAACGAGGCGACGAATCGCATACTCGTCATGGTGCAAACTCTCGCGAAGTCCGCTGGTTGTTGCCGAAATAGCGATTTTTCGCAAGCAACTCTGCATCACTGCACGAGTATGTAGGGGATCTCGCCAGGGATGGGCGCTATTCGAGACGGCCACGAGGCCAGAAGCTACGACCCCGAAATCCAATTGCGGCGCTCGACAAAGGTGGGGGGTTCGTACGTACGTCCTGACGCCAGCCGATTCTCCTCCCGGCGTGTGGACCACAACAAGATCGGGCCCAGCGATGCGGCTGTGAGGCGGGCGACCACTGGGAATTCCTTCTCGACTTCGCGGCGCAGCATGTGAATCTGCTCACTCACGCTGCGATTGACCTTCTTGAATTCCCGCTCCATCACCCAGAGCGCGGCATTGTAAGCGCCGCTGAGCTTTTTCACTTGCCGCGCAAACCGCTTATGGACGCGCGGGTCGGGGTAATCCTTATAGCGTTGCCAACCCTGAAGGATGGTCTTGCACATGCGGTAAAGACTCGGCCCATTGCGTTCGAAATCGCGCCAAAACGCCAGATCTAGGAAGCGCTTTGAATCGTCGCGCGAGATTGCGCCATGCCGGAAGTTGAATTTGAACTGCCCGTGGATATCGGCGAAGTCAACATCGGTCAGCAGCCTTCCCTGCTCGGCCATTTCCTGGTAAAGCGGCGTGCCGGGAACCGGCGTGTAGAGCATGAACTGGTGGAAGTCGGTCTGGTAGCCAACCGCCGATTCGATCTCCGCGAAGATGTTGTCTGGAGTGTGGTGCTCTAGTCCGATGATCGTCGAGCCCTGCACTCGGATACCGTGTTCGCGAAGCTCCCGCGTGAGTTGCCCGATGTCCGTACCCTGCAGCTTGCCATAGCTTGATTTCGGAGATTCCAAACCCATCCATACCCAGGAAATGCCGAGTTCGACCAGTTCCAGCATGGTGTATTTTCGAATCGCATTGGCGGAAGCAAAAACCGAGAGCTCCCAGCTCTTGCCTGTCTGCTTCATGCGCTCCAGCAAGCGCATGGCTCGCGAACGGTGAAGCAGAAAGTTTTCGTCCATCACAAAGAAGGAATTTACCTTGAGCTCAGATTCGATCCGGCACATCACGTCAAACAGTTCATCGCCGGTCTCGTAAAAGTTGACAAACTTTCCTTTGCCGCCAAAAAAAGCAGACGTGGTACAGAAGTTGCACCCCATGGGGCAGCCCACCGACGGAATGATTGTCGCTGCGGTCCCACCCTTCCGCTGAGGGAGGCGCACTCCCATGATGCGTGCCTGTAGACCGGAAACAATGGCGGGATGATGGATCGGTGCATGCTCGTCTTCTCCCAGGTACCGGCGCATCCAGGAGATGCCTTCTCCGCGGACGATGTGGTCGGCGTCGATCATCGATTCGAGGCCGGGAATGGAACACACGTGTCCACCCACCACGATCACGGAATCCGGGGACAGCTCTCGCACCATTCGGCACATCTCGCGGACCTTGCACACGTTCGTGATGATCGAAGAGATTCCAACGATGTCGTAGTGGTTCGCGGTTAATTCGCGGGCAAAGGATTGCCGGGTGGGGAAATCCAGCACCGTGCAGGGTGCCGAAATATTTGCCTGAATCAGCATGATGCCCCAGGAGCGATGGAACATGCGCAGCGAGAAGCTGCCTTGTGCGCGGGTGACCTGGTTGTGATAAAGCTCCATGGGATTGATGGACCGGCTGCCGAATTCGTCGTCCTGCGCATAAGGACCGAAGACAGAACTCAGCAGGATGCGAGCACGACTTCCTTCTGGGTGAGTCTGCATATGATTCATGTGTACAGCGTACCCCTCGGCACAGCTCTTCGCAGTGATCTCAGACACATTACAAAACTATTACATTCGTCCAAAACAGACCCTTGAGAACAAGATCGTCGGGTATGGGGGCCGCGTATGGGACTTTGCCCTGTGAGCTGGTAGCGGTCGCGTTTCCTGGCAGGGCGAACGGAGTGTTTTGCCAGGCGGGGAAGCCTGGCAAGTTCTCTGCAAATGTATCCAGGCGGTCCACAAGAGGCAAATTTGGGTTAGCAGCAATCAACTGCAATTCGTTCTCGACGCCCTGGTGAGCGCGACGCCGCTGCGGATGGTCAACCCACGTGGACAGACATTGCTCACGAAACGGGAAGACGACGTTGTGAACCTGGTGGTGAACGGGCTGTCGAATCGCGAGACGGCGCAAAAGCTCGGCCTGACCGAGTACACCGTGTGCAATTATCTTCTCCGCATTTATGAAAAGTTGGGAATTTCAACTCGTGTCGAGCTCGTTCTCTACGCCCTCCGGCAGGAGCAGCCAGGATAATTCGCGGCTAGCCGCGAACGGAAATAACTGGAAATGGCAAGAACTTGCCTTCAACTTCATTCAAATCTCCAAATTTATCGAATGTACTTCCAAGCCTCGGGAAATCTGGAATTCGAGAATCGGATTGAATTGGATTCGTCCGCAAAATAAAATCCAGCTTCCTTGACACATCTCGAAGCAAAGCAATAATGGGAGTCATTCGGCTTGGCGCCAAGGCATTTTGCGGGCTGAGCAGCTCGCCTTTGCGATCCGGCGTCCGTTAGCACTTGCGATTCAGGTGAATGGGGCCTCGCAGATCGTCAGGTGAGGTGAAACCATGTCTTGCGTCGGTTCGCATGAGAGGTTCAAGCAGGGAGCTCTTCGAAAGGGCGCTATTGTCGCGCTTGTTCTCGGCGTCATTGCTCCATCGCTGTTGGCCGTACCCCTCCGAGCTTCGCATCAGCAAATTGTCCCGAGCACCCCTTCGGGAGAGGGGAAGAGCGCTCCGAATCGGCTCGAGCCGGGAAAGACACTCGAACAGGCACTTGCGGGTGGCGAGTCACACTCTTACGAGATCCAGGTGGCGACGGGGCAGTTCCTGCATGCTGTCGTGGATCAGCTTGGCGTTGATGTGGCTTTGACTCTGTACGGCCCGGACGGAAAGAAAATCGCGTCGATGGATAGCCCAAATGGAGCCTTTGGGCTCGAACAGATCTCTACAATTGCCGAAGCGGCCGGAATTTACAGATTGGAAGTAGTCTCAGATGACAAGAGCGCGCCCGCAGGCCGCTATCGCGTGACGGTCAATCCGCTTCGAGCCCCTAGCGATCAGGACCGCGCGCGTATCTCCGCGGAGCGGATCTTTTTCGAGGCTGGACAAGTCCAAGCACAAGGAAGCGCGGATTCGTTACGAGACGCAATTCAAAAGTACGTTGCGACTTTACCGTTGTGGCGCTCAGCGGGCGATGCATACGAGGAAGTTCTGACCCTCAATAATATTGGGAGAATCTATTCCAGTCAGGGCGAAAAGCAGAAAGCCTTGGACTATTACGCACTGGCTCTGCCATTGGAACGGGGTGCCCACGACCCCGATGATGAGGCCGAAACCCTTAACGACATCGGACTGGTCTATGACGACTTGGGCAAAAAACAAGAGGCCTTGGATTGGTACACGTCAGCTTTAACGCTTTGGCGCGCGGTGGGTGACGCCCGCGGCGAGGCAAGCACCCTGGGCAACGCGGGAATCGTCTATCTCTCCCAAGGGGATCAACAAAAGGCACTGAACTATTTTTTCCGGGCTTTGACTCTGCTCCGGGCTTTAGGAGACCACGGCCGCGAGTCTGTGACGCTCAGCAACATCGGCGCGGCTTATGATGCGCTCGGTGAGATGCAAAAAGCCCTCGAATATTATGCGCAGTCTTTGGCGCTGACACGCGCGCTTGCTGACGGCCGTGGCGAGGCTGTGACTCTCAACAATATCGCCGCGGTCTACAGTTCCTTAGGCGAGAACCAAAAGGCGCTCGAATACCTCTCACTTGCTTTGCCGCTCAACCGCCAGGCGGGAGACCGCGGAGCCGAGGCCAACACTCTGAATTCCATCGGCCACATCCATTTTGTGATGGGTGAGAATCAGAAGGCGCTTGATTACTTCTTCCAGAGCCTGCCAATCGAACGAGCCGTGGGAGACCGCCTTCGCGAGTCCGTAGCCCTGAGTAACATTGGCGCAGCCTATGATGCGATGGGCGAGAGGCGAAAAGCGCTCGAATATTATGACCAGGCCTTGACGCTGGAACGGACGGTTCGCTTCCGCGCGGGCGAGGCTGGGACACTGCGCGCAATGGGCAAAGTGTATGACGAATTAAATCGAAGGCAAGAGGCTCTCGATTCCCTCGGTCAAGCCCTGGCGTTGTTTCGCCAGATCAGCAGCCCCCTCTCCGAAGGGCACACTCTTCAAAGCCTAATGGAGCATTGGAAACAGCTGGGCAATCCCGGCCTGGCCATTTTTTTCGGCAAACAGGCGATCAACAAAATCCAGCAGATTCGAGCCAACATTCTCGGTTTGGAATACGAATCGCGGCAGAGCTTTCTGAAATCCCACCAAGATGTTTATCGTGAGCTCGCTGATCTGCTTATCTCGCAGGGGAGGTTGCCGGAGGCGGAGGAGGTGCTGGGCCTGCTCAAGAACGAAGAATATTTCGAATTCATCCGGCGCGACGGCAAGGCAGCTTCCTCACTCACAGCGTCTGTCGCGCTCACCAAGGATGAATCCGAAGTGAATCGCAAGTATGAGGAAAACGCTAATCGGATTACTGCCATCGGCAATGAATGGGCCGTGCTACGAGCAAAGCCCTCCCGGACGCCGGAAGAAGAGAAACGACTCGCCGACATTTCGGATCAATTGAAATTGGCCAATGAAGAGTGGGGGAAATTTCTCAGCGGGCTTTATGCGGAGTTCGGGAAGACGAAGCAGGCGCAAACAACCGTTGAAAATCTGAAAGAGAGCGCCAGCGGGATGCAGCAGGTGGTGCGGGCTCTGGGCGCGGGAACCGTGGCGCTGTATACGCTCGTGGGGGAAGAGAAATATCGTGTGATTGTGGTGACGCCGACGGTGATGGTGGCGCGGGAATATCCGATCACGGCGGCGGAGTTGCGAAAGAAAGTGTTCGAGTTCCGCCAGGCGCTGGTGAATCCGAAATCCGATCCAGTTCCGCAGGCGCAGGAGCTCTATCGAATCCTCGTCGGCCCTGTGGCTCAGGACATCCAGGGCGCGAAAGCAGTCACATTGATGTGGTCACTCGACGAGGTGCTGCGCTATCTGCCGATGGCGGCGCTGCATGACGGGCACCAATACATGGTCGAGAAATATCGGAACACTGTGTTCACTCCAGCAAGCGTCGCGGAGCTTACCGAGCGTCCGAATGTGAAGAACTGGCAGGGGCTAGGGATGGGAGTGTCGAAATCGTATGGCCAGTTCCCGGCGCTGCCGGCGGTGCCGGAAGAGTTGCGTCGCGTAATTCGCGAGGCAAGCGAGGCGCGGCCCGAAGGCGTTTTGCCGGGGGAAGTGATGCTCGATGAGAAATTCACGGAAGCGAGCATGAAGAAAGCGCTGGAGCATAAATATCCGCTGGTGCACATTGCGAGCCATTTCGATTTCCAGGCGGGGAATGAGACGAATTCATTCCTGCTGCTGGGCGGCACGGACGTTCAAGGGACACGGCTCACTTTGGCGGAAATTCGCGAAGACCCTGGCTTTACGTTCGCCGACACGGAACTGCTGACGCTTTCGGCGTGTGATACGGCCGTGGGTGGAACTCAAGGAGACGGACGGGAGGTAGATGGATTGGGGATTTTGGCGCAGCAGAAAGGCGCGAAAGCGGTGGTGGCAAGCTTATGGGGAGTGTCTGACGCGAGCACAGGGCTCCTGATGCAGGACTTTTACAGGGAATGGACAACGCACCCGAAAATGCCCAAGGCGGAAGCGTTGCGGCTGGCGCAAGTAGCGCTGCTTCGGGGGAAGATCGGCGGTTCGCAGGAGAGCGGCAATCGCGGCGTGAAGAAGGAAGGCGACGAAGGGAAAACTGCATCCGGCGGGAACCATAGCAATGGCAAGAATGCGGTGTCCGGGAATTATTCGCATCCGTATTATTGGGCGCCGTTTATTCTGATTGGGAACTGGAGATGAACTTTTGAAGAGTCCCTGCGACGAGTAGTGGCCATCAACGGAATTCCCGAGTGGCGCCTTGACGAGCGTGACGCTGCTGCCGATGGTCAATCCGCGCAGACAAGCGCTACTCACCAACTGTCGCCTCCGAGCCGGTCCAAAAGAGTCTGCCTTCGTTGACTTGCCTACCGGCACACTCTAAGATGAGCGCCAAATGGCAGAGTCACCGTCGTCCATCGGACACACCATCTCTCACTATCGCATCGTGGAGAAGCTTGGCGGTGGCGGTATGGGCGTGGTGTACAAGGCCGAAGATATAAAGCTACACCGTTTCGTCGCGTTGAAATTCCTTCCAGACGCGGTCGCCAAGGATCCTCAAGCGCTCGCTCGTTTCGAGCGTGAAGCGCAAGCTGCATCAGCGTTAAATCACCCAAACATTTGCACGATTTATGAGATCGATGAACGCGACCGTCTATGGTTCATCGCCATGGAGTTCTTGGACGGTCAGACGCTGAAGCACCGCATTGACGGCAAGCCTCTGCCGCTGGAACAGGTAGTGGACATAGGGATTCAGATTGCGGATGCGTTGGATGCAGCTCACGCCGAGGGCATCATTCACCGCGATATCAAGCCCGCGAATATCTTCATCACCAAGCGCGGCCCGGTGAAAATTCTCGATTTTGGTCTGGCGAAAAGTGTGGCGCCCTCGTCTGGGCAAATGTTTTCGGCAACCCGGGATGCTCCCGAGTCGGCTCCGGAACATCTTACGAGCCCCGGCAGCACGGTCGGCACGATTGCGTATATGTCGCCTGAGCAGGCCCGCGCCCGCGATCTGGATGCTCGCTCCGACATTTTCTCGTTTGGCACCGTCCTTTATGAGATGGCGACGGGCCTGTTGCCTTTCCGCGGCGAGAGCTCGCCAGTCATTTTCGACGCGATCCTTAATCGCTCTCCGGTCCCGGCGGTGCGTCTGAATCCCGATATTCCTCCAAAGCTCGAAGACATCATCAGCAGGGCACTGGAGAAAGATCCTCAGTTGCGCTATCAGCACGCCGCCGATCTGCGCTCGGATTTGCAGCGTTTGAAGCGAGACGCGAGTTCGGGAGCTCTGAGCAGCACTCTCGGTGTGCCATCAGCCTCGTCCGCGACGCAGTCCGTTTTCAGCGATTCAGCGGCCGGGTCGGCGGCGGCGCCGACGCAGCCAGTCCACGCGTCGGGCAGTTCCGTAGTGGCAGCGGCGAAGCAGCACAAATTGGGATTGACGGCTGGTATCGCGATTGCGCTCATCGTATTGGCCGCGGCGGGCTACGGCGTCTATTCTTTGTTCAGCCGCAAAGCGGAGGTGCCGTTCCAGACTTTCGCGATATCGCAAATCACAAACAACGGCAAGTCGGCTCGCGCCGCAATTTCGCCCGACGGAAAATACATTCTCAGTGAGCTGGCCGACGCCGGAAAAACCAGCCTGTGGCTGCGCCACGTACCGACAAACAGCGATACACAGGTCATCGCGCCGGCTGACGCGATCTACACGGACCTCGGTTTTTCTGCGGATGGCAATTACATCTATTTCATCAAGGCGGAGGCGGCGGTTCAGTCCGTCCGCAATCTGTTCCGCGCGCCTGTCCTTGGCGGCGCTCCCCAGCTCGTCACGCGTGATATTGATTCCGGCATTTCCTTCTCTTCCGATGGCAAGCGCTTCGCGTTCATGCGCGACAACGATCCCGACGTCGGAAAGTACCAACTCCGGACTGCGAACGCCGATGGCTCGGACGAGAAGATGTTTGCTGGCGGGCCGGCCTCGGAGGCATCGCGTAACGTCGCCTGGCTACCCAATGGCAATCAAGTCGCTACGGTTCAACGGACTCAGGGCGATCAACTCAGCGTGATCAGGCTCTTCGAGATCGCATCCGGCCAGTCCAAAGCGATTGCCTCATTCAAGGATAAGCTCGTCGACAAAATCGTTTGGCTTCCCGATGGCGAGAACCTACTCGCGCTCTACCAGGATGCGTCCACTCACTATACGAGGTATCAGATCGGTCTGATTTCCTATCCCGGAGGACAATTCCACGAAGTCACGAAGGATACGAACAATTATGCATCCTTGACGCTGTCAGCCGATGCAACGACCCTGGCGACCGTCCAGCAAAGAACTCTGCGAAGCTTCTACGTGTTTCCGGCGACGGGCACGGGCACAAACCTTCCGAGTCTTGCGCTCCCCCGGGAGAAGGATATCTACGATTTCGCTTGGGCGGGAACGGGCGGCTTCTATCTGGCGGCGGAGGGCAATCTTGAACGAATCTCGCTCGACGGGAGCAATAAAGCGGTTCTGCTAAGCAATGTGGGAATCTTCGGTGTGAATCCCTGTCCGGACGGACGCAGCATGACATTCAGTTGGATCGGCCAGGGCGGGGGGAACAGCATCAACGTTTGGCGCACGGACTCGAATGGCTCGGACGCAAAGCAACTTTCGTATGGCAAAGTTGATACTTTTCCCGAGTGCTCACAGGATTCCAATTGGGTGTACTACAACAATTTGGAAACCGGCCATGCGATGCGCGTTCCGATGGATGGCTCGAGTCAGCCCGTCGTTGTTCCCGGTTCAGTCGTCCCGCATGCCATCATTGCGTCTCGACACCTGGCGGTTTCTCCGGACGGGAAATACCTGGCATTTGTGATCACGATATCGCCGACGGCTAGTTCAACTGCCGGGGTGCAGAAAATAGCTCTAGTGCCGCTGGACGCTGGACCGGAGCCTCAGACGCGGCTTCTCGATCCTGACCCACGCCTGGGCCGGGTACTGAGCTTCACACCGGATGGAGAGGCATTGGTTTATTCGATTCAGGCGAACGGAACGGAAAATCTCTGGCTTCAACCGTTGCATGGTGGATCAGGGCGCCAGATCACAAACTTTCCGGCGGAATTGATCGAAGTTTTTCATTGGTCACCGGACGGGAAGTCTCTCGGCATGATCCGCTCGCAAACAGAATCCGATGTTGTGCTGCTGCGCGAATCGAGTTCAACGACGCGGTGACCTATCCCAGGTGTAAGCCAGTGACCTCAGAATTTCCTCGTCAATGGCCGCCTCTCCCTGGAGTGCTTCGGCCGGTTCTGGTTGTACGCCGGTTCCCGTCGCCTCGGTTTTCAAGAGGACGAACGCGGCTTACGAAACGGGAAGACGACGTGGTGAATTCTCGCAACCTAAGATGCCCGCAGATACGCAGGATCCAATGATTGGCCGCCGAGTCGCCTTAATCGCATCGCAGGAAAAATTGGCGTGGAAGGCATAGCAAAATGATCGATTCGACCCTAAATCTTCACGTGCGAATGATCCTGAATCGAGGCGAGTCCGATGTCCAAAATCTTTAGACGCGGTGACCTCGTTGAATGGAACTCAGAAGCCGGCAGAGTTCGTGGCGTAATCATCAAGAAAGTTATTTCTGCCGTGAGGTTCAAAGGCTATGTGCATCATGCTTCAAGAGCCGAGCCTCAATACATCATCAAGAGTGAAAAGACCGACCACGTGGCAATTCACAAAGGGCAAGCACTGAAACATATAAAGGCTAAGAAAAAGATGAAGCCAACGAAAACAAAAGGAAGGAGAGAGACGATCTGACTCAGGAGTCAAGAAGAAGATTACGGTGCATTATGCAAGATTTGTTCTCATACCTTCTTGCGCAAATGACGTTCGCGCAGATCGCGACCAGATTCAAAACCTGCGCGATGATGAACACGATGTCTCGGATCATGCCCGCATAGGCCAAGAAAGACAAGGCTCCTAGAAACCACAGGCTATAGGCCCTGATGCTTATTCCGGCCGAGCAGTGTTCTTTGATCAAGTGTCGAATTTGAGGGATGTAAGCCGCGGCAACTATACGAGTTCCGGCAAACCCCAAGATTTGAGACACCTTCATAAGTACACCCGAAAGTTCACGGATTCTCCTGTCCGGACGTCATTTCCGAGGACACTGAGAATTTCGTGCCTGTCAATCGCGATCCGAGCCGGTCCTGCGAGATGATGCCATGCTGGGCGCTGCAATCAGGAGTTTCTGTACACTAAAGAACATTCCCATATGTTGAGCGCACATCTGCTACCGGCCAACAACGTTTCTTAGGCAGTCAGTCCTGAAACTTTCTCGGGCCTTCATAGCGGAGGCGGAAGAAAGCGTGGTGAGGCACAGCGTAATGGATGCTTATCAATCTAAACCAGGGTGCAGATTCAGGCGTATAACTTACCTCTCCGTACGTCGTCGGCCGGTCGATCCCCGGCTTGGTAGACTTGCCCAGGACTTGGAGCGAAATCGTCCGAAAGTCCTCATCAATTAGATGTTTCTTAAGGAGCTCACCATAAAGCGTCGGCCCGCCCTCACAAAGCAGCGTCCGTATGCCATGCTCTTGCCATAAAAGTTGCGTTGCAGTCGCAGGATCAATCTGCTTGCCGGCACCTACCGAGACGATTTTAATTGTCCCCTCCCGTCCTGACCCCTTGAGCTGCAAGCGAAGATTCTTTTCTCCTTCCGCGGATGTAACAATCCAAGGTTCAACCCGCGGAGAATCAAAAACGCGAAGAGTGACATCAATGTGCCCTGAACCTGTCAGAACGATGATTTTCTGCTTGTCGAGGCCTAGAATTTCCTTACGGTATACTCGCAGTTGCTCGTCATCGATGCCGTAGTCCGCGCCCCGCGCGTCACAGCCCGGCTCTTCGCGGAGGGTGTTCGCCCCGATCAACTGTCCGTCGTGATGGGCTCGCAGGAAATCCATCAGCCAACGATCTTCCCTGCTCCTTGAAACTTCTTTGCCACCAGCATGGCCTTTTAACTCCCTGAACGAAGCCCTCCCGTCGAGTCCCATCACAAAATTGGAGCTTATATACGGACGATGAGTGTCACGACGCTCCGGAAACCCAAACGGGCCATAGCGCTCTTTGATGTGTCGCGGCAAGGGAAACGTATCTTCGCTCGCGCTATAGCAGAGTTGAAGATCCATCGTCGTCTCCTAAAAAATGGCCCGATACTTGAGATGCAGGGCACTCTACGCTCACGCCACCCCGGTCATTTCTGTTGATCTCTAAGAGTTGGAACCTACCTGGCAGCTTTGAATGCGGCGCTCTTCGATGCAATCGAGGCAAGCATCTCTTTCCAGTCTTTCACAAATGACTCGGCGGCTTCGCGCTGGAGATCGGTGGCGAGCTTGTCGTAGTCGATGCCCGCCTTAACGAACTTCGCAATCACTTCCTCGGCATCGCCTCCGTCAGCGGCCATGAGCTCACCCACTGAGCCATGGTCCGCGAAAGCAAGCAACGTCTTGTCAGGAATCGTGTTGACGGTGAACGGCGCGGCGAGGGCCTTGATGTAGAGAACGTCTGAAGCGGCGGGGTCTTTTGTACCGGTGCTAGCCCAGAGCAGTCGCTGCGGCCGGGCTCCAGCATTCGCCAGTCGCAGCCACCGCTCCGAATCGAGCAGTTGGCGATAGGTCTTGTAGGTTCGCTTGGCGACGGCGATCCCAAGCTTGTCTCGCAACTCTCCAGGAACTTTCTCCATGGTCGCCTTGTCCCAACGGCTGATGAAGACAGAAGCCAAGGAACAAACATCAGGATTTAATCCCGCCTGGATGCGTCGCTCGATGCCGCGCAAATAAGCTTCCGCCGCCGACAGATATTGCTCGCGCGAAAAGAGCAGAGTTACATTCACTGGCACACCGGCAAAAATAGACTCCTCGATCGCTGGAACGCCTTCGGGAGTACCGGGAATCTTGACGAAGAGGTTGGGCCGCTCGGCCCAAGCGTGAAGCCGCCCGACTTCGGCGATTGTACCTGGTGTGTCGTAAGCGAGCGTGGGCGAAACTTCAATGGACACCCAACCGTCGATGCCATTCGTCCTGTCGTAGATCGGACGGAACAGATCGGCGGCCTGCCTGAGGTCCTCGATTGCAAGCTCAAAGAAGAGAGCCTCACCTGACTTACCCTGTTTCATCTTCTGGTGGATGGCATCATCGTAGAAGTTCGAGTTCTTAATCGCATGGTCGAAGATCGAGGGATTCGAAGTCAGCCCGGTAATCGAGAATTCGTCGATGTAGCGGCGGAGCGTCCCACTCATCAGGAGCCCACGTGTAATGTTGTCGAGCCAGAGACTCTGGCCGAGATCATGGAGCTGTTGTGTCGGCTTCATCGTTGTCCCCCACTTGGAATCTGTAGCGAATCTCTTTGGCCGTTGTTTGCGTTCGGCGTCTTCGTTTGTTGGTGAATAAATGAGAATAGCTCTTCGAGGGTGTCTCCAAGCACTAGGTAATCCATTACTCTTGCCTCCTACGATTCGACATCCACCATGTAATCTCGGCCTTCCCAAGAGCCCTTGCTCGTCCAAAAGAAAGTGAATCGAATCGGCGCGCGCTGCTCCGGCGAAATCGGGATATCCACAAATTCAATTCCGAGTGCCGTTCCCGAAGAGGGGATATCTTCGACTGTGTGCCATTCGTCCCTCGTCCAGTGGAGGCGAAACGGGGCGTCAACCTGGACGCGAAGTGTATGGTCTTTTCTAATTCGACGTACTTGCCTATTCTGCTTCCACACCTCGAACAAATGACGACTGGTGGTTCGTCCCGAGAGATAACGCTCCGCGACTTCTGGAATCAAATCGAAGACTCGGCCGTCAGCGACGGACCTCAACAGCTTGATGTACTCGGCGTGCGCCCACATAAGCGGCATCGCTGAACCCGTGGGCCGTCCCGAGAACATATAAACATCGGGCCGGTCCGGCTCGTCCCACACCTGCTCAGGCAAGAGACCAGTGGCTGAACAAAAACCTTCCATGGCCCGAATGAATAACTTTGTATCGTGGCCGGCAGCTAATTCGTAGTGCCCCCGCTCACCCGCCAAGAGTGGCCAACCGCGTCCTTTCCCCCAACCAGCAAAAGGCCCGCCGTCTTCTTTCTGTCCATACCCATCGTTGTTGTAGCGGTGCCAGCAGGGACCGAAAGGAGTCTCGACCTTGAGCACGGCGTCCACAACGCGCAGCGAATCCACGATCAACGAATTATCGGGTTTTCGAATTCCATAACGCACTAGTTCGAGAAACCCTACATCGATAATGTCCTTGGCCGGGAACTTGCTTTGAACATCCGGCGAGCGGTTCGCAATGTTGAGGAAGCCGCTGTTGGGATCTTCCTCTGGCTGGGGATTGTCAACACTCTCCGGAAGAATGCGTATGTAGTGCCGGCTTATCCCGGGAACAAGCGAACCCTGTGTTGTGACCGTCCAGGATTCGACGTGAGAGTTCAGAAAGTCAGCATATTCCTCCAGAAATTTCGCGGTGCTTTCATCGCGCCTCTCGCGGAAAAAGCACGCAGCACAGATCAGAGCAGCGATGTTCGAGGCAAGTGTGGAAGGAGAATAACCACTCGCTTCCTCCCAGCGGTCCTGCTGAGTAACCGGTCCATGGCGGACCAAGTAAGCAGCCGCGTGCGCAATCATCGGGTAAGGATCAAAATCCTGGAGAGCGTTCTGCCGCTTGATCTGCCAGGCGAGAAGAATTGGAAATGCGACCTCGTCGAGTTGGATTCCCCGCCAGTAGGCTCCTCCATCAAGCCAAAAGTTCTGGGGAAAGCCCCCGTCCTCCAGTTGCGCGACTGCCAAGTAAATGAGCGCCCGCAAGGGCGTAACACTGTCGCCGGCAGCGAGCATGGCCGAAGCGCTATTGACCATGTCGCGCGTCCAGACCAGGTGGTACCCGCCGTGGTCCGAGTCGCCCTTTGCTTCTCCCCAGGGAATCGACAGTGATGCGATGAACGCTCCCGGATACGACTTGTCTTCGTGAGCGCGAAGCAAACTAAGGCTGCTGTGATATAGGTTCCCTTTGTCTATGGAGACCTTTTCCAACGGAAGGACTCGGGCGCTAGCGCGCTCCCATTGCTCCGTATAGCGCTTGTGATGCTCTTGGAAAGGAACGGCGAGCGCCTGAAACAGCGTGGTGATGGCCCGGTGCTGTGTGTTACCGAATGCAAGACCCATGGTGAACTCGCGTTGAACGTCCAGGCCCAGTTCTCCCATCAGTGCAATGTTACCGTCAGGGGCACAATCGAACTCCCAGTCCATTTGAAAGTTGCCTGCAAGATCGGTCCAGCCGTCACTTTGGCCAACGTAGCCACACGATGTACGAGAAAAGTTGACCGTGCCACCGAGCGCCAGCCATATCCCTTTCTTCTGCGCCATCAGGATTTTCCGGCCCCCAACCTCGATGACGTGACCGTTGTTATTCGATCCGCCTACCTGGAGATGGGGCGCGCACAGCGTATAGAGGCGCAATTTTGAGATAAACGCTTCATCGCCAGTTAGCTTGGTGTGCTGGAGAATGCAGCCCGAGTGCGGATCTGTGATTATTTCTTTGACGATGGAGTAACGGCCGCCGGGATCGACGTTCGTAATGCGGTAACCCAAGGCGTGATCCGAAAGTCGCTCACATGTCGATTTGAGGTGACGTTTTTCCTCATGGAAGAAAGACTTCCCGTCAGTGACGAGATACTGAAGGTCTCGGATCTGTGGGTGATCCACGGTCGGATAATAGACTTCGGTGATGACACCGTTCCACAAGGTGAACCAGATTCGGCTAGAAGCCGCGTAAGCGGTTCCCACCCCGTCTTTATCTCCGTGGGTCCATCTCGGCTCGATGCCAGGCCATCCGAAAGCTGGATTGCTATCTTTTGGTTTCATCTCGCGCTCTCACGCGCCCGGTAGCGGTTCAGATCCTGGTCAATCCAACCCTCTTTGAACACGCACTAATCTTCTTCCTCGATCATCATCTCGTCTTCGCTCGCGGCCCTCATTTGGTAGCTTCCATTGCTTTGTCTGCGGTCGGTTTGGGATTGTGCCAGCCGCCGTCACCAGCGATGATATGGTCGGCTTCCGTCGGGCCCCAGGTATTTGGCTCGTACTGGTGAGCCGGCGTCGCGTTTCCCAAGATCGGATCGACTACACTCCACGCTGCTTCCACGCCGTCTTCACCCACGAATAGCATCGGGTCACCCCGAAGCGCATCGCCAAGCAGGCGCTCGTAAGGCTTCATCTCATCGGCCTGCGTCTGCCGTACAACAAGTTCGACTCGCTCACCGACCATCGCTTCTCCGGGCAACTTCGCCCGCGCACCCAACGAGATAGAGACATCGGGGCCGAGACGAAAACGAAAATAATCCGCCTGATCTTGTATAACGGCGTCGAAGACGGCCTGTGGAGGGCGCTTGAGTTCAACGAATACTTCGGTCACCGAGACGGGCATTTGCTTGCCAGCTCGAATGTAGAACGGGACTCCCGCCCATCGCCACGTGTCAATGTGCAATTTGACCGCGGCGAACGTCTCTACCTGTGAGTCCGGAGCAACTCCTTTCTCATTGCGGTAGCCTCGAAATTGACCGCGGACGACATCCGCAGGTGATAGCGGCCGCATGGCTCGAAAGGCACGTTGCTTCTCATATCGCAAGGCATCCGCATCCCGGCCGATCGGTGCCTCCATCGTGAGAAGCGCGACGACCTCTAACATGTGGTTCTGAATGACATCCCGGATTGCACCCAGCTCTTCATATAGGACTCCCCGCCCTCGCATGCCGAAGTCTTCAGCCATCGTGACCTGGACACTCTGGATATAGTTGCTGTTCCAAATCGGCTCGAGGAACGAATTGGCAAAGCGGAAGTACAGCAGATTTTGGACCGGCTCCTTGCCAAGGTAATGGTCAATCCGGAAAATCACCGATTCGGGAAAAGATTTATGGAGCGTTCTATTGAGCGCCCGCGCCGAGGAAAGGTCGCGGCCGAATGGTTTTTCGACGACCAGCCGCGCCCCCCTGTCGCATTCTGCATGGGCCAGACCTTCAGCCACGGTCGCAAACAAGTCTGGAGGTATGGCAAGGTAATAGAGAGGACGAGATGCAGCGCCAAGCGCCTTTCGCAACTGGCGGAAGGTCTCCGGTGAGCCGTAATCTCCGTTCACATACTGAAGTTTTGCCGAAAGCGCTGCGAATGCACGGAAGTCCAGGCCGCCGTGCTTCTCAATGCTCTCGCGAGCGCGGGCTCGAAGTCCGTCAAGGTCCTTCGCAGATCTGGCCACCCCTATAATCGGCATATCGAAATGACCGCGCTGGATCATCGCCTGAAGCGCGGGGAAAATCTGCTCATATGCTAGATCCCCAGTGGCGCCAAAGAAAACAAATGCATCCGATTCGAGATTCTCCATTTTCCACCCTCCGTTCTCATGCCTGTACCGCTACGCCTTGCTCAGTAGCCTGCAAATTCTTCTGCGCGAATGTCGCCGTCATTCATCCCTGCTTTGCTTAACATCTCGTGCAAACCTTTCACCATGGCGGGCGGGCCGGCAATGTAGTAGATGGGCGACGCCGCGCCCTTCAAATGTTTTCCGAGCATCTCTTGAGTGATCAAACCGGTTTCACCGTTCCAAGGTTGATGCGATTTCTCCATTTCCGTCATGCTGGCGATTAACTTGTACTTTGGATTGTCTCTTTCCAGGCTCTGAAGGTCCGCGAGGAACGCTGCATCTTCCGGCCGCCTGTTGGAATAGAAGAGAAAAACACGCTGGGGCAACTTCTCCTTCGCTGCCCAATGGACCATGCTTCGAAATGGCGTGATGCCAATCCCACCGGCGAGGAATACGGCCGTTCGCGTAAAATCATTCTGAAGAATCAAATCTCCGGATGGCCCTTCGATCTTCACAGCGGTCCCAAACGGCATCGTCCTCAACACGCGTTTGAACGCCGTATCGCGCATCCGCGTGGCCACCATCAAGGTTTCTTCGTGAGGGGCGCTGGCGATCGAAAAACTGCGCACATTTCCTTCGGAATCCGTCTCCGAAGGATCAAGCAAAGTCATATCGAGATACTGGCCGGCCTTGAATGTCCATCCTGATGGCTTTTCGAACCGGAAGGCCATGGTGCCTTCCGCAACTTCCTTGCGATCTTTCAGTTTGCAGATGAAGCCTTGTGACGCCGCAGCAGTGCTCATAATTGGTCTCCTTCCGATACGTGCCTCGATCAATTCCTGTCTTCGTTTCTTTCGGGAAACCGCCAAACCTCGTGAATCAGATCCCCGCCTCCTGGCTGAAATACTGGTAATCTTCCCGCCAGCCGCCTTGGCCTTGGCCAATGGTTTTGTAATCCTCGATGAACTCGATTGCGCGGATGTACTTCACCATCGTGAATCCAAGCTGCGTTTCAACGCGAAGCCGGAGCGGTGCTCCGTGCAGAATCGGCAGCGGCTGGCCATTCATTTCGTAGGCAAGAATCGTCTGCGGATCTTCCGCCAACTCCAAGCGAATCGTGCCGTAGAAGTACCCCGGACCTTGGGCGTGTGGCTCCGATGTGGATTTATTGTCGAACGCGTAGAAAACGATGTAGCGGGCGGCGGGAAGCGGATGGCAAAGTCCGACGATGTGATGCAGAGATACACCGCCCCATTCCGCAACGCCTGACCAGCCCTGGATGCAACAGTGCTTGGTAATCTGAGTTCGTTTCGGCATTGCGCGGAGATCAGCCAGCGTCAGGCGCAGCGGCCTTTCGACCAATCCGCTGATCTCCAGGCTATAGTTCGCAAAGTTTTCGCGTGACATCGCCAGAAAACTTTCTTCTTTCGGCGGCCGGCCATTGACCCAGAAGTATGGCGAGATGTCCGCTTGCGAGTAATGCTGCGCGGACACTTCGTGGCCGAAAAGCAGTGTGCGCACCGGATCGGTGATCGACTGAGTGGCTTTCTGGACAAAGCGCGGGCGACGACGCGAACACATGGTTGTCGCGGTATGGATGACCACTATGCCGGCCAGCCCGGACAGCCAGACCACAAGAGCCAGCGTCAACTGCGGATCGTGCGTCTGTCCCAGAACAATCAGCGCCAGCTCGCTCCGGAAACCATGCAGAGCCACGATCGTGACGTGTCCGATGAAGAATACGATGAAGGTGCAAAGAGCCAAAAAATGCAGACTCCGTGCGCTTTGCCGTCCATGAAAGATTTTGATATACCACGGAAAACGAGCGGCGACGGCCGGGGACATCGCTACTCCCGTCGCAATGCTGAAAGGTGCAAGCAGGAATATCACTGCCGCGTAGCTCAACTGCTGTAGTGCGTTATATCCTCCCGGGGTTTCCACGACGTGGAAGCTCAAATAACTAAGCATTGCATGCCATGCGTCCGGGACAATCTGCCA
Source organism: uncultured Acidobacteriota bacterium (assembly GCA_963797765.1). GTDB lineage: Bacteria > Acidobacteriota > Terriglobia > Acidiferrales > UBA7541 > JBGPTK01. Next base: position 49,340 of record CAWCQU010000001.1, read on the forward strand.
GGAAGTCGGGATCAGCCGCCGCCACTCCGGAGTGACGAAGAGCATCACGACGTATGTCAAACCTGTCAGCAGCCACGCGAAATCCGCGAGAAAGTGCCAGTGCCGTCCGAGACCTAGATTTTCGTGGCCTGGCAGGGCAATCGCGGATGGGAAGGAGGTTTCTTCGTCACTCGCCGTCCAGAGTCGGTCCTCCGGTCGCTGCTTCTTCGTAAACTTGAGCCATTCGCTGCCCGGCGTGCAGTGATCGTTCCAGTAAAGCCTCGGATGTGCGCTCAAGATCTCAAGACCGCTCCGAATGAGAAGCGACAGGAGAAGAAAATTGAAGAAGTGCGCCGCCCGCAGCCACAATGGATAGTCAAGAGGCATTATTCATCACATTCTTAAACCTTGGTTTTTCGGTGCTTCCGTAAACTCTCTGGAAAACGAACTAGGGGGAATCGCCCGCCGCCGCGATTCCGGATAGGGTACGTGATGCGATGGCCCTGCACGCGTGCAAAAGGAATGAGCGAATGAACCTGGGAACGTTTCATGCTCATAATGTCGTCAACCTGAATCCCGCGTACAGTCAACGCATCGGCGATGAGCGAACGGTGACACCGCCATGGAACCGCTTCCGCACACATGATCGCGCTCCGCTTCTGCCCGGCCAATTTCATCAATCGGTGTAACCCTGCTTCGAAGTCGGAGGTCTGCATGTAGTCAGCAAAGCCACGAAATGAGGCATTTCGCCAGCCCATGTTCGGAGAATCGCGGCGTGCATGGCGTAAGCCCCCGAGTTTTCGCAAATGCACGTAGCCGATCCTCGCGGCCCGCAACTTTTTCGACAGGGTCGCCCGGCTGAACTGAGGGTTGTGCCTTGATCGGGGGATACTGCGTACGTCGATGATGCGCTTGACGTGGTGCGCCCGCAGAAGCTCTAGGAAGTCTTTCCATGTGCGGTTCGAATGCCCAATGGTCAGGACAGCGGGCATTTCTGGCGCTTTCATATAAATCAAGTCCTCCGGTCCGCCGGTCCGCGTCGCTCACGAGCGGATCATCGTTAGCAGCATCTTGAATCTACTGAGGGCCTTCAGAGAGTGAGGTTGATTTGCGGGCATGAGAACCGCTTCGCCTGCCGTCGTCCGTAGTGGCTTGCCAGAAACCGCAATTTCCGCGTCACCCTCCAGCAGATGTGCCACTGCGTCGAACGGAGCTGTATGCTCACTTAAGCCTTGGCCCTCATCGAAGGCAAACAGCGTGACGGTTCCCGTCGCACGGTTGACTAGCGTCCGGCTGACAACGGCTCCTTCTTGGTAATTCACGAGGTCGATCAAGCTAACGACTTCCGCAATGGGCATTTCCCGCTTGCCCTGCGCCTGCTGTGAACTCATCTTTGACCACCTCCACTGCCATCATTGTCTTTTGTTACCAACTCGCTTCCATCAGTACATGCTCCATTATCGGCAATGCAACTTCAGTTCTCCGCTGGCTCCACGTGCTTTTTCTTCGAGACGCACCCAGACTTTTTCAAGCTCTTGGACTAGTTCTTGATCGACCAGGCCTGAGTAAGCGAGAGGCGGGCATTCATCCACTACCTGGACCGGGCATCCCTCGTGGAGCATCTGTTGTGAGAGTGCGATCTGTTTGAGAGTCACCTCGTACCGTCCCCCGCAAGCGCTACATGGGATCTCGATCGCGACAATTTCTAGAATGTTCATAAATGTTGTTCTCACTTCAGCGCAACTTCTCGTCGGGCTCGTGCTGCTGTTTCCGGACCACGATTCGCGGATACGGGCAGGTATTGTCCACTACTCAAGACTGAGCGATTGTTCCCCTACCTCTTTCCGTCAGCATGTAGAAGTCACTACCGCACGCGTCCAGCATACCCGTGCGGGTCAATTCATCGATGGCCTCGAGCACGCCCTCCCGTTCGGCTGGTTCGTTGCCTGCCGCCTCGAATAGCGCATGGAGGTCCAGCCGATCCTTTCCCATTTCTCAGAATAATCGAAGAACACGCAAAGATAGTGGCTTCACTGTGTACCTCGCTGGGTTACCTTGACCAAGAGCGCGTCCCTCTATCGCACCGCTCAAGAGCAATGTTCGCGGTGAGCGCACGAACGCCGGACTAGACGGCCCGGACCCGCATGTGCGACTTCCCGCTATTTTCGTTTAGGACGGGTAGTCTCCCTCCCGCGCGGCTTCGTCTCCACAATCTTTGTTTCCGGTGGCCACGAGAGCGTCAGCAGAAAGGCGCTGTCCTCGGAGGCCTCCACATCATGAGAAACGCACTGATCCAGGGCGAGCAAGTTCCCGGCAGGGAGATCCACCACCCGCTCGGGCAGGTGAAGCCGGATATGGCCGTTAAGCGTGTGCACCGAGATTCTGCCTGCCGCTGTGTGCTCATGCATGCGCGTATTCGCCTTCATCGCGATCAGCACAATGCGGAGATCCGGGTACTTTACAAGCGTCTTCGAACTTCGCCCCGTGTGGGACAGCCACGATTCATCCCGGTGCAGTTGGGCGAGTTCGCTTGCTAGGTTAAATTGGAGCACTGATCTGCTCAGCGTCCCGTCAATAGACTCGTGTCCAACGGAGGGCGGCTGTGATTCTTTTCTCTGCGGTTGTGCCATGGTGGTTCACCTCTGTTTTCATCTTGATTAGCTGGATCGATTGCGCGGGCCACGTGCCCCCTTAAAGCTTTAGATAGCCTCAGCACAAACAACCGATGCCCGGCGTCTTCTCCATAGCCTCGCATTCGGTGCCCCGGATCCTGCTCGAAGTTGTCACACACGAATAAGCGAGGTGTGCATACGTTCGGCTTTTGCAGTGGCCGTTTCTTGCCTCCTCGCTTCGGATCAACGGCGGGTGATCCACGACGGTATCTTAGACACTTGAAAAAAGTGCTACCGTGCAAAAAGGAACACATTTCAATGTGGGTCACAACGCGGACTAACATCAACCCTTCGGGGAAGAACCGAATGTTCTCGCGACATCCAACTGACTGAGAAATCTGAGCTTGGCTCCCCGGGTAGGATTCGAACCTACAGCCTGTCGGTTAACAGCCGAAGTCGTCAAAGAATCTCAGTGCCGTGTCTGGTCTCGCCTGTAACAAATCGGGAGCCATTTTCCCTTTTCTAGCTGCCCCCAATCCTGCGTAAGCGTCATCCAGAGCTTTCAATTACCCACAACTTTCGGGCAGTTCCAGTACGTCCTGTTGTCTAATTGGTTGAACCGTTGAAGCCCTCCTGAGCATTGGCTTTGTGTAAGGCCGGCGTATGGTGAAACTGCGTCTATGACCAAACGGCAGGAGTCGCACCACTCACTGCGGATTGACCACGCCACGGCCTCCCAAACCAACAGCTGGATTGATCGTGAGCTCGCCGGCAGCGAGTTCCGAGACGCCCGGCTCAACAAGCGATTCAGAAAACTTTTCCAGCAGTTCTCCGAGAGCACCGGCGAGAGCATTCCATTGGTTTGTCAGGACTGGGCAAACACAAAAGCGGCGTATCGTTTCCTCTCAAACCACCGCGTCACCGAAGAGGCTATTCTTGCTGGACACTTTCAATCCACGCGCGAGCGATTCGCTGCCACAGATGCCACTATTTTGGTTCTTCACGATACAACGGAGTTTACCTACCACCGGAAGAATATCCGCTCGGTTGGCATCCTGCATCGGCTTCCCCTGGGGAGACGTCTGAACGGACAGCTGCGGCACTACGTCGTCTGTGGAATTCAGATGCATGCCAGCCTGGCAATGACCACCCATGGACTTCCCCTTGGCCTGACAGCCATAAAGTTCTGGACCAGGATTACCGGACATTGGCCCTGAGGATCGTTTGCTAGACTCAATCTGGGTCTCATCGCTGATGGTTCGTCTCGGGATTTCGAAGGCTCCTAAAATGTCGTATGATTTGTGTTTTGGGGCATGGCGGCAGGTCATGATTCAATTGCTCTCGCCAAGATATTGAGCACCCACGCCATGAAGCACACCGATCGTGAAGAACTGGAAACCGTCATCGCCGTGGTTGCGCCGGAAGACCAAGCAGGGCTTTCAGGGTTACCCCATTGCTACGATCGCTTTCTATGGGCCAACCGCCGATCTTGCCACGAAGGTCGTCGTTGCTCTTGTGCGCGACGAGGGGCTGGAACCGGACCCACTCGAACGGTGGTTTTCTGAAGAAACGGACGTGCGCAACGATCCCTCCGTTGGTGAAAGGGTTGTCGCTTTCCTAGAAGAGCACGCCGCCAAGTCTGTAATCGTCACCGAGGGCCTAATCGGCTGCCCTCACGAAGAAGGCATCGACTACCCCGAGGGAAAATCCTGCCCACGGTGCCCCTACTGGGCCGGGCGAGATCGCTTCACGCGCGAGCGCATCCAGTAAAACCTCTAGGAACCTGTGTCTATTCCTGAGTTGCTGTACAGCAACTAAGCTGGGGGCGGGTTACCGGATCCGTTGTATTCAGGCGACCGGCCCAATCCCGATCTGGTCATTAACGGCTTCTCTGAGCCGCTGCTTACAACCTAGATACTTTTCCGTGGTCGGGACCGAAACATGGCCCAACAGAAATTGAATCTGTTCTATTTCTCCGCCAGCGGTATTACACGGCCGCGTACACGAGCGTCGAAGATCATGCGGCGCGAGTTTTGCAATTGCCCGTCTGCGCCCAGCACGCGGGCAGAGTTCCGGAGCACGTTTCCAGGTTGGCGAGTGTACATCAAATTCGACTAAGGATGGTCTGCCTTGGAACCCGGCATTGAAGGAACACCCGGAAGGCAGAGGACAACCTGTGGATGCTGGCTTGTACTTCGGGGGCTTCCGGCGTGGCACTTGAGCGAGGTTGAAGTGCCGTATTGACCCCGGCCATCACCGTTTCTAAGCTTTGCCCTAGCCTTGGGGTGAGGACGGCACAGGCTCTAGAGGTGCTGCAGGCATTCTTTACCGCATGTGATTGGCCGTCCTTTGAGCAGCGAACACTCCTCAATGTCGACCGCCTCCAGTCCCGCGTAGGAGCCCACGAACTCCGCCTCCCTTTGTTCAGCGAGAACTTTGGCTCTTTTCTTCAGCAGTGGGCACTTCACGGAGCGTTTCCTCAGTCCTGGACCCCACTGCCAAATCACCCGGCCGACGAGGGACCACGACACGAGCACCGCTACGACAGCCAGCACCAAAGTGAATGTCATTGTACCCCCCGATACGTCTCATTTTTATAGCAGATTTGTGTTGGTTCAACATCTAACGATCACGTACGCCGCTGTTGTCGGTTTGTCAATAGCGGATAAATATTACTCCTGGTGCCTGTCGAAGGCCTTGCCAAGTCCGCTCTCCTGCGGCTTCGATTCGCTAAACACAACTGATACCCGATGAACAAAGGGCCGGGTCACTCGCCTCGCCGATGCCCAAAGCGCTACTGCTGCCTGCGATTTTGTCTTCACTAGGAATTGCGTAATCGCAAGGGAAAAAACCTTCATGCCGCTCGAATCGAAAATGAAAATGTAAAGCGACAAGATCGCTGGCGATTTTCCTTTATTCGGGCGGCAAGACGAAGCTACTACATCAAATCCAACCTTACCGTCATGGACGACGCATCCACGGCGGCCGCCCGCAACTTCTTGGTCGCTGCTGACTTTCTGGACGTCGCCCTCCGCTTTCTCGTTTTCGCAGCCTTCCTGCCAGCCGATCTCAGTTTCCGTGTTCGCGCCGCTTTTTTCGCAGCCGAGCTTCGCTTTGTGAGCATGGGCATTCCTCTCGTGACGTAGTTACGTCTTCGCCAGCTAAGATTCCCGCCGGCACAGCAATAATAACACTTGGGCGCAAGCGCCTCCTTCTCCACCGGTCGCAGGAACACTCAAACGACGGAGCGTGACCTTCGGGGCGCAGGTGGGTGGTCCGGTGGTAATGTGGGGGTTTTGTACCAGCCTGCTGTGCCATCTGGCGAGCGCGCCGAGGCCAGTGCCGCTGAGCTGTTTATTACTATTCGCCTAGACACACCGTGCAAGAATCAGAGCCAGGCCTGCCCTCACGCTGGGTATCATGGCTCTCATGTGGGCATTTCTCCGCGGCTCCCGGCTTCCAATGACCATCGCAGTCCTTGGCCTCTCCTTGGCGGCTTTTGCGGGTTCCTCGACTTTCCACGATCCGTTTGATCCCTCGTATTCACCGAAAGGCCAGTCAGTAATGGGCCGCGCATCCGACGGGCCCTCCGTGAGGGTTCTGCTGGCGGGCAGCAGCGGCGCCTCCATGAAGGAACTGGCCGACTTCAGCAATTCCCTGGCGAAGTGGGGGAATCCCGCCTCGTGCGTAGACCAGGTTGATCCGCGGCACTTTCAGGATGATTTGAACCGGATGCTCGCGCCCAGTTTTCGCACTATTGAGTATGTCTACTGGAATGCCCCGGAGAGCCGATCCCAGGTTGATTACATCCTCACGCTCGAAATCAGCGTGAAGCTTGGCAAGCACTCCTTTGCGGAAAACCGCGTGGATTTGCAGGGCGTGCTATCCGGGCCGGACGGAGGAACAAAGGAAACCCTGGGTGGTCATGCCAAGTCCAAGGTCGGATTTCCTGCCATAAATCAGCATTTCTCGGATGCGAGGCGGGCAGCCTTCGATGAATTTGCGCAGAACCTGAGCGGCTCACGCCTACTGGCTGCATACAAAATGGCGACGTCGGCGCCAACACGTGCCCACATCGATCCGGCGGAGATGCCTTCCTCCAGCCCGCCTGCCATGCCAGTCGCTACGGCGCCCGCCGTGGAAGCCCCCCAAAAGTCCGACGTCCGCGGGGGTCTCTACGACGTGGAATCGAAGATACCCTTCAACGTCCTCGACGGCGTGTACTTTGATGCGGCGAGCGGGGAGCTCGCGTTGATAGGTCATCATGATGACCGTTTCAAGGGCGCGGGTATTTCCTATCTGCAGTACTTAGCTACCCTGCTGGAGTGCCCGAAGCCGGAGTTCTCCCTGGCTTGGACGCCCGATTCAAGCCGCCGGGTCGATTCCCTGCTCGCGCGCGAGCTGACCCAGCGGGAGAGCGACGAGCAAGCAACCAGGCTGGGGAACATGGTGGACAGTTCCGGCCAAATCAATCACACAGGTGCATTGATGCTCCCCGCGCTGGGGATATATCCCATCAATGACAACAGGGCCCCCGGTGACCTAGGAGTCGAAGTCCAGTCGATAAATGGAGGACGAGTTGTGATCATGAAGGTCAAGTCCGGGTCTGCGGCGGAGAAAGCCGGCCTGAAGCCCATTGACTTTATCGATTCTGTCCGCTCGGATCGACCCGTGTTTTTTACCTCGGAATTCGAACGGCAAGTTCGATTTGCCGGCGCGGGCGCAGTGATCGAGGTGAGCTACGAGCGTGGCGGTCAATTGCATACCACGAAGGCGACACTGGACGAGTCAGCTAATCCGGACCCGTGGTACGAGGTCAATCGCTACGACGTGATCGGAATGATGTACCGGGCAGCGGGCGATCCGAGTCCGGCCGATGTCATCGGGTCAATGGGAATCATGAACACCATGAGCGCCGAGAAGGAACAGAAAGCCGGCTTCGAAGCCTATAGCCAGTTGATGCAGTCGCTGGGAATGGCCTCCGATTTCCAGCATCTCCAGGAGGTCGGGGCAAACAGTGCGCCACCGCCCGCAGACGCGTACAATTTTGGCCTCAAGTTGAGTATGCAACTGGACTCGATCTTTCATTTTAGCGGCAATCCTCTGCAGAATTCTTACAAGTCTGCTGTGCAACGCGGAAACGACCCGGGGACCGCCGTCTCCCAAGTCCTGAGTGAATTCGACGGGCAGATGAAACCCAAGATCGGAGAGCTGATCGACCGCCTCATTTTCAGACCTGGGGCGGGCTTCCAGATTCCGCCGGAGCTCGTCGAGGAGGAATATCATATCCATCCGCAGATGACGCCTGAGTACCTGGGGGTGCCCAGGGATTCACAACTCGCCCGCCTCATGCTCGCGAGCGATTATCTCGGCAAGCAGCTTGCGAACCGACAGGACTTGAAGCGCAAGATCCCGGGTTACCAGTCCCAGGTCGAGTACCAGATCAATCACCCTGAGGCCGACCACCGGAGCAGCGCCGCTTACCGCGTCTGGATATCGGTGGCGGGTATCAATGCCGCCCAATCGACAGACGGCAGGATGCTCGCCCTGCGCGACGTCCGCATGCGCTTTAACATCAGAGAAACGGATAGTCGGGAGATCGATTTGCCGAACCAGCAGCCGGGCGGCTACCAGGATTTCCTGACCGGACTCTACGATCAATTTGAGCAGGAGTTTACCGCGCTGCATGAATTGAGGGAGGCGGCGAAGCTCGCCACAGTCGCACTGTGGATGCAGAAACAGAATCCCGCGATCCGCCTGCCTGCGGAAGGCCGAGCCGCTTGGAAAGGACCAGAAACAGTCGACGGGCTCGTTTACATCTACCTCACCTTCGACCTTCATCACGAGAGCAAGATCATTAAAATGGCGGAGGGTGGCGTGTCGCTCGTCATCCCCTCTGGAAATAGCGCGACGCTCTTTCCAACGGATTCCTCAGTGGTTGACCTGCGCGGCAGTTCGGCAATGGCAACCATCTTTACCCGCCCGGACACTGCTACAGCCCGGGTTGCGCCCGTCGGTACCAGCGCCGGAGCGTCGCCCTACGTCGCGGGCTGGGTCGTTCCTGTCGCCGGCGGAACGCCCGGACAGGAAGCAGTCGTTCTGGAGACTCGGCTCGCCAATTCGCCGAATCCCGGACAAGCCGCCGGATCCGCGCCCTTCGGTACACAAATTGCCCAGCCCACCTTGGCAGGCGCCGACAAAAAACCAGGAGCAGTGGGAGCGGACACCAAGGCCAACCATCAATTAAACGCAATCGCGCACGGTGACCAAAATGTCGCAACAAGTCCAGGTCCGATCGAGGCCGGAAGTGACAAGGCGCGGCTTGGATTCGACACGGGCGCCCCAAGCGTGGGTGCCGTGGATGCGTCGGCGGTTCAAGCCCCACCCCGCACTCCGGAGGAGCTCGAGATTCCCGAAATTATGCATAACGATCCCGAGGTGAAGGTACTCAATTCCTTTAAACAGCAAGCGCAGCAAGCACACCAGGCGGCGGAAGCGGCCCAGGCAAAATTCGAGGAGGAACAAAAAAAGGATCCTCACTCCAATCAGTTGCTCGTGCTGCAAACGAAGGCCAGGGAAGCGCAGGACAACGCAGGAAGCCTGGACAACATGGTTAAATTCCAGACCGGTGAGGTAAAAAAGAAGATCGCCTTCATGAAGATCAACACGGGCGAAGACGGCGGTTCGACTCCCCAAGGCCAGACTCCTCCGCCTCCTCCTCCTGAGAGAAATTGAGAAATTATGAAACATAGTTTGCTGATGTTCCTGTGCGTTGGGTTTTTGAGTGCAGCCCAGCTAGGGAGGGCGCAAACCCCGTCGCCGCCGGTGGCAGTCCCTTCCGGATGCGGAGTAGCGTCCGACGCTGCCAGCCTGTCTTCAAAAGAGGTACTGGATCAGCGTGGTGCCACATTAATGGAACGACTTCACAAGTGGAAGATCCGGGCTGACGCCTTTAATCAGAAATACGCGGGGCGCGAATTTGATGACGACTCGCAGGAAGCCAAAGACGGCGCTACTGAACAAGCCTGGCTCACTCAAGAGGCTCGGGATTACCAGCACGCCGCCGATGCCTTCAAGACCGACGTTGACAAATTTATCGCATTGCACAAATTGCCTGACGTTTCGGAGCTACAGAATCAATTCAATTCCCTGACGCAACAGATCAGTCTGGATCGTCAGGTGATCCAGAATTTCGGCTTCGACAAAACTGTAGACCAAATTGAATTCTGGGGGAACCTGCCTGCGCGGCAAATTGAAGACGCCAAGAATCAGTTCAAAGCGATGCTCCTCGATGCAACTCTAGCTTCGGTAAGTAAGGCCGCTGGCGTTGTGGGGTCGCTAACTCCTGAGCAGGTCGACGCCTTGAATCGGTTAGCGGATTCCCAAGGAGCGCCGTCATTGGGAATTGTCGCCGGCGCGAGAGACGTGCATAAGGCCCTTGAGTTCCTGGATAAAACCAAGGGTGTCTATGAAGCGGCGGACGGTCTTAAAAAGAGGCAGATGCTCGATGCGGCTGTCAAGCTAGGCGGATTGGCTTCCAATAATCCTGCTTTCGGCCTGTTACTCACTGCCGATGCGTGGGCTGGTTATCAGGTCTACCAGTCAGTAAAGGCTGTGAGAATGGTTGAAGATCTCACAACGCTAAATGAAGGTGATTTGATCCTCCTAAAATCGCGATCGGAGAAACTCAGAAACGAAGTGAGTCAGTTGACGGTTGTCAAGAAACAGCTTACTGAGTTGGCCTCCAATTGCGATAGCACCACGCTCGGTAAAAAACCCGAATAGACGGGCGCGTCTCCAAATCGAAAGGCGCTGTCGCCAATCCCAGCCCACAATAATTGGCAGGTATCCCATCCTTCAGCGCACGAAGAGCAGGATCTCCTTGATTTCTCCTTCCGTTGTCGTCCGTAGAGAAGTCTCCCGCCCAATCAAGTTGGCATCGTGACTCCAATCTGGGCGAAATTTCTTCGCCCCCTGGCGGTCGCATTTAGGAAACGGTATTCACGATCTCGCCAAGCAGTGAAATGAAGGTCGTTCTCCACGATTGAAACTACGATCTTAAATGCTATTCCCAAAGCAGCAGGCGGAAGGCAATGTCGACGAAGAACTCCGTGCTTACGACCAACAGTGATTCTCTTGCTTTATGGACAAACTTCCGTGTGGTCGCCTACCTGGGGAAGATGCTGTCAGGGAGAAGGTGGGTATTCTTGGACAGGGCCGTCCATGCCCCACACTACTCGCCAGGAACCATCCTGTTGCCGACGAGCTATTTCGAGGTAACGAAGCTCCGTGCGTCCGGAATCACCCGCCGCGGAGGCTCGTATGAGTTCGATTGAACCGCGAACAAAAGCAAAATCTCCTCGGATGAGAATCTCGTCGGGGTGCACCTGCACGCGAAAACCGCCATTCCGGATTACTTGGGTATAGTATTCCCGGCGCTCCTGCCAGGATTGAACGGGGTTGCGAAGATTGATGTCCACGTAAGTATCTCCGTAGAAACGCATGATGCGATCCACGTCGCCGGTGTTGAAGCCTTCGGTGAACTCGCTGGCCATGTGGCGCAGCTTCGCGACATCTTCCGGTTCGGACTGGGTCGACGGCATGGCGTTCTCCATAAACTTCCTTTCCCCTCGTTTGCCTTTCCAACAGACGTCGTGCGAGTAAGTTCCCGGTCGACCGATAATGTACTTCTGACCGTCTCAGCATGCAATGCTCCAGCCAGGTTTTTTGAGTGCAGCGCCTTTCCAACGGCTGCGGCAAAATTTCAAAGCCAAAAAACTGACGCTTCTCTCACTCATTCCTCAAACACTTTCCCCTCTCCAGTCTCGCCCAGCACCGAAATATGTTTCGGTCTACCGATCGCCTACCCGATGAACAATGGGCCGGGTCACTCGCCTCGCCAATGCCCCATGCGCTGGAGCTGCCTGCGATTCTGTCTTCACTACGAATTGCGGAATCGCAAGGGGAAAAACCTTCATGCGGCTCGAACCGAAAATGAAAATGTACCGACAAGCCCGCTGGCGATTTTCCGTTCTCCGGGCGGCAAGGCGAAGCTGCTATGTTAAATCCAACCATACCGTCGTGGACGACGCCTCTGTGGCGGCCCTCAACTTTTTGGTCGCTGCTGACTTTCTGGCGGGCGCCCTCCGCTTTCTTGTTTTCGCAGCCTTCCTGCCAGCCGATCTCAGTTTCCGTGTTCGAGCTGTCTTTTTCGCGGCCGAGCTTCGCTTTGTAGGCATGGGCATTCCTCTCGTGACGCCGTTACGTCGTCGCAGCTAAGATTCCCGTCGGCGCCGCAATAATAACACTCGGGCGCAAGCGCCCTCCTTCCGCACAACCGAATTGCTAGGGTCGGTCTCGTTGTCTCGCTGCACGCTCGGCTCGCCGCTCCGGCAGTGAGCAAATTAGAAGCACATAATCCTCTCTTGCTGAGTGATCGTGCTAAAATCCCGACAGGAAAATCTCTTATGCTGCACTGTAAACATCTTCTATCCCTTGGGCTGGCATGTGCAATGCTGCTCAGCCCTTTGAGCGTAACTGGCCAGAAAGCCGAACCCCAATCCCAACAGAGTTCCGATGCCTGGGTCCCTGTCGTTCGCAGCCTTGAGTTGCGGTACTTGGGAAAATACGACACGATGTCGCTTGAAGAGGTGCACGAGCGACTGGTGAAACGCGTGGTACTTCCACTCTCTGGCAAGCCATACAATCAAAATGAAGTGGATCGGGCCAAGGCAATAATTCGGGAAATGTTCAGAGCGCTTGGATTCACAGTTGGCATTGACAGTATGCTCAGGGTGATCCCTGACACTCATCTCGCCCACCTAGCGTTCGTGGTATACAAAGATTAGGGGAGAAACTGCCCATAGATTCATTTGCTGAATTACGACCGATATACCTTGTTCAGTTGTCCTAAATTTGCGCCGCTAACGCAAATCCAACAGTAAAACGATGGTGTCCTAATTCCAGGTTAGAGCAGATTTGTCTTACTTCGGAAAGAGAGTTGGCGGAGGTGCGGATTGCGAAAATTTGCTCAGGCGTGAGTTTGGGATACACCAGCCCAGACAAATGAATCCTTCCCGGAATGCCCGCGAGAATAGCAGCGCGCGCAAGGACGACAGCATCGTACTTTTGGCAAAAAAGGAACGGAAAAGTTCCGAGAATGAAAAGTGGAAATCCTGAACTGTCGCAAGCCTTCGGCGAACCATCGCGGGCTACTCAAGGGTCTGTGGCGAGTGTAACGGAATGCTCAGATGAACGTGGTAGCATAGATGAATTGTCACGCCGCAGCTTGATGAATCTCCCAACCTGAAAGCCAGCCCGCAAACAAGAGACAGAAAAACCCTAGCTCGGCAGTGAGGCAAGCCTCTTCTTCGAGAACGGAACCGCATATGCAGCGGGGGGATTATGCACGATTGCTGTCGAGGCCTTGCGGTAATATTCAACCGCCTTGCCCTTGTCGCCTAGCTTCTCGTAGGTCTGGCCACTCATGCACTGGATGAACGGGTCGTTTTGGTTTGCCTTCAGCAGTTCTTCAAGCGCCGTCTTGTAATCTCCCGCATAGAATGCGACATAGCCTTGCAGGTAGGGAAGGAACTGCGCCTGCTCGGGATTGGTTCCTTTGTCGAGGATGTTCTTCGCAGCAGCGACGTGCTTCTGGGCTTCCTCTTGATTCCCACGTCGGGCAGCGATGCGGGCCTGCGCGTGCTCCCAACGAAACTCCCAAAGGTCTTGGCGAGCCGGTTTGATGTCGGGTTCCTTCGGTCCAGTGTCGTGGCCTACCTGATACCACTTGATAAGCGGTGTCCAAATCGCCTGAGTCAATGCAAACGCGAGCGGCCTCGTCGGCAATCTCGCCCTGCTGAAAAAAGTTCTTCACGCTCCCGTAGTAGTCGAAGACCTGCTGTTCGTACGCGACGGCTTTCTTGCAATTTCCCTCGAAGGCATACGACATCGCCATGGCCCGTTCCGACGTCGCTTTGCGTTCAGGCGTGTCCGCATCCTGGATTGCCTTCGCAAGATAAGTGCGGGCCTCGTCGCCCTGACCCATGAGGTCGAGGACACTCCCCGCCGCGATGTTGGCCGGAACGGAATTCGGCGAGATTTCGAGAGTCTTGCGATACAGCGCCAGCGCGTCATCCAAGTTTCCCTCGCGCATCAATTGCTGGCCCTGCTTGATAAACTCAGGCTGTTGCTGCTGGCTGCCGGGCGTCTGCGCCAGTAGGGCGAGAGAAGCCGAAAGGACGAGAAAGGCTCGGGGAATTACAGCGATGGTCGCTTTCATGGGCAGGATTATCTCACAAAGCCGCTCACCTGACGTTTCCGACCCGCCTATCGGCCCACGGGAGAACTGAATTTAAGAAAGCCGATTTCGAATGCGCCGGAACGTTTGCAATGGGGCTGCCGCGGCCACCGAATTTCAGAAGTTTCTCGACCACCGAAGAGTCGTACTAAACTTCCCACTGGGCGCGCTGGCGCATCTCGGCCTCGCCCGCGCGCATGCAATGCAGGGCGACAGTGCCAAGGCACGCGCCGCCTACAATGATTTCTTCACTCTCTGGAAAGACGCCGATCCCGACATCCCTATCCTCATCGCCGCCAAAGCCGAATACGCCAAGCTGAAATAATCTCGGTGCTTAGAATTGTGACGCCGGTGTGACGCTAGACCTGACGAGTGGTAGCACAACTGAGAGGCGAGCAGCACACCTATCTATTCTCCGAACACAAGCCAGCAATCGCAAAACCATACCGCATGTGAGATGATATCGAGCCTTTTCGTCTAAGATGTCGGCGGAGACGGACTCAAAATCTGCAAGCAGGCAACCAACAAAAGGGGGAAACCTTGGATACTGGAAGAATCGTAGGGGAATTGAAGCGAGAAAGAGACAGGCTCAACCGGGCCATTGCAGCGTTGGAAGGTCAGTCACCGAAATCCACCGCAAAGAGTAGTGCCGTTCCCAATCGAGCCGCTGGCAGCAAGAAGAAGCGCGATCGCCTCACCCCGGAAGGCAGAAAGCGGTTGTCGGACATGATGAAGAAGCGATGGGCGGATAAAAGAAAGAAAGGTTCCAAGAAGGGTCAATAAAACCCGACGGTTGCTCGGAATATTTCGCCGGAGTGAATCCCCATGCCAGAACCAAGCAAAGAAGATATTGATGGCTCGTATCGCTGAACTCGAAAAGTAAGCTGGTTCAAGGAAGCAGGGCGGCTTGGAATTCAAGGTGGGCGGAAAGGGAGGCGTCAGCGTCTACGGGATGGGCCGCTTCCCGGTGACACTTTACTACGAGCAGTGGGTGCGCCTGCTCGACGCAGCCGATGGACTCCGTGCCTTTCTGGAAGAAAATAAGAGCAAGTTGAAATTGAAAGGCGAAACATAAGCTCAAGCATGGATTGGTGCGGGAAGGTTTTAGATTCGGAAGCGGAGCCGGACCTGCGCATGGGCGCACGGAGCTTGTCTGCTCAGACCGCATTGCAGCACGGCTTGCCCTTCATTGCCTGCCATCCCTCACGCAAAATCAGAGGCAACAGGGCCAAGGCGGCAACGGGGTCTGCCCAACTCATCCCCCAAATCCAATTGACTACGAGACCCGCCAAAGCAATCAGGGCCAGATAGCCACAGACGGCAGACTCGGCAGCATCGGCCTTCAACGCTGCGCTGGCAGTCGCCGCTGAGAGCCGTCGCTTTTCCCTTGCAAGCCAAGGCATGACCATTGCGGCGAGGATGAGCACCACGATTCCGATGGGACTGGGCCGGGCTTCAACGTTCCCTAGCAGCGTCAGAACAGAAGCGAGGGCGACAAATGCAGCGAGAACAAAGAGCAAGCTGCCTGCGATTCTGGCCGCTCGCCGATCCGCGTGGTCTCCGCGAGATGGCGAATAGAAGCGCCAGAGCACAACTGCCGCGGAGAGAAGTTCGACCGCGCTGTCGCCGCCGAAGCCGAGAAGCACCGCGCTGCTGGCCGTCCAAGCCGCGCCCAACGACACCACTGCCTCCACACTCATCCAGACGAGCGTAAGAGACTGAATCCAAATTATGCGACGTGTAGTTTCTGGCGAGAATGTTTTCGGCAGCGCAGACACAGGAGCATTATGCATCTGGGCTAGAGAGGGCTACTGGAAAATCGGCGCGGCGCATCATCCCAACGCAAGACTCAGCGGATAATTGATAGCCGGTAGCCAGCAAAGCGAGGTAACTGTCCTATTCTTGTGGCATCTGTTCTCGCGGAAGCCGTCCTGTTCCTGCACCTGCTTTGGTGCGCGTGGGTGTTGCTGGGCTGGACAGTGACGCGCTGCCGCCCTCTTCTGCGGACACTGCACATCGCTTCACTCATCTACGCCATCGTCATCGAGTTAGTTTCCTGGCCACCGTGCCCGCTCACCGTGGCTGAAACGTGGCTTGAATCTCGTGCGGGCATCGAACCCGCACATGGACCGTTTCTGGTGCGTGTTCTCGATGCAGTAGTGTATCCCGACCTTCCGGAGTGGCTCGTCGTTGGCTGCGCGGTGCTTGTTTGCATGGCGGTCCTATGGGTGTATCTGCGACGCTATCTTCGCCGCACCGCGTGCGGTCAGTGGTGACGGAAACCCGATACCATCCGGTGCGGTGCGCCACTGGCAAAGGCCTCGACAGAGAACTGATTGAGAAGATAATACGGCGGGTGTACGCTCTCGTCTATGCTCATCGGTCAAAGACTCCGAGAACTCCGCGAATCGAAGAATCTCAGCCAAGGCGACATCGAGAAGCGCACCGGTCTGCTGCGCTGCTACACGTCACGTGCTGAGAACGGTCACACCGTCCCCTCAATCGAAACGCTGGAGAAGTACGCGAGGGCGCTCGAAGTTCCGCTCTACAAGCTTTTTTATGAGGGAGAAGAACCACCGAAGAGACCGAATCTTCCTCCTGCCGAGAAAACGGAGCCACTGTGGGGAGCAAGCGGCAAGGAATGGCGAGAGCTGCGCTGGCTTGCCAAGGCACTCTCCTGGATGGACGACCGTAAGCGAATGCTTCTGCTCGGAATGGCTGAGCGCATGGCAAGCCCCAATCGAATCAAATAGCCGAAGACTGCCTCGGCTTGTGGAAGAGGTGTGTCCCTTGAAACGCAAGGCATCGTTCCTTTTGCGGCTTGTGCTCGCGACAATAGCATTCTCCCTCTGCTCGGCAGCGCAGGACTTCAAGCCCGTTAAACTCCCGCCGCCGCAGACCGACGGAGGCCGCCCTCTGATGCAGGTGCTCAAGGAGCGGAAATCGACTCGCGAGTTTGGCTCAGCCACCCTTTCGCCGCAAACGCTTTCCAACCTGCTCTGGGCAGCATTTGGAATCAACAGGGCGGATGGGCATCGCACTGCGCCCTCCGCCATGAACTGGCAGGAAGTGAGCATCTACGTGGCGACTCCCGAAGGCGTGTACATTTACGATGCCAAGGACGACGCGCTGAACCCTGTGTTGGCGGGCGACTTTCGGGCGGCCACTGGCACGCAGTCATTTGTGAAGGACGCGGCTGTAAACCTAGTATACGTCTCGGACCTGTCCAAGACTGGCCATGCTGCTACCTCTGAGGCGGAGACGTTCACCGCCGCGGACGTGGGATTCATCGCGCAGAACGTTTATCTCTACTGCGCTTCCGAGGGGCTTGTCACGGTGGTGCGGGGCAGCATCGATAAGCACGCTCTGGCCAAGACCTTGAATTTGCAGCCGAACCAGAAAATCATCTTGGCGCAATCGGTCGGGTATCCAAAGAAGTAGGGAGGCACAACATCGTGCCTCACATTCTTTTGACATCTGGGCCTGACGACTGGCAGAAAATGCTGCCTGACCCTGAGAAGCACTGGCGTTCGGGCTATTCCGCCCGCCCGCTGGCGTATTGCTGGGAAGCTTCAGATGGGTTCCCACCGGAGGTTTCTAAGGTACTCACGCAAACAATTGAGCCTTTGCTCGCCAACTTGGGTCCGCTTATCGCGGTGCCAGAGTTCAAGGTGTCTCTACCGGGCGGCAGTCGGGCTTCACAAAACGACGTGTTTGTTCTTGCCCGCTCATCCGCCGGGTCCGTCTGCATCATGGTCGAGGGCAAGGTGTTTCCATACTGACCAGAATCTTCGCACGAAAACCCAGAAGAATTTGTCGAATATCCCAAGCCGTGGCCTTGTACGCTTTCGCTTCCAGCCAGCAGTTGCTGCCGAAGAGCCAGGTTTTCAAGTAACAGGCTGCGACGCGTGCGGAAGAGGCGAAGACTTGATGCGAAAATGATTCGTAGGAGAGGGAACAATGATTTGCTGATATCCGAAATCCCCTGTGGAGCGCAATCCCTATGCTGTTGATTTCAGAGCCGGACAGAGTTTTGGCGAACGACAGGTCAACGATTTGGAGTCAAAGGTCATGCTGAACCGGGATTTGCGATTTGGACCTCTCGCTCGCACAACACCTCCCGTCCTAAATTCCCAATATACTATGACCGATTTCGACACATCGCATCATCCAATAACTAGCTCCGGCGCGCCCGCGGGCGGAGAATCAAGCAAAGGCGCAACAAGCAAAAGGTGGCCAACGCACTTGACGAATTGCGGGGCTTGAACTTGAAAGGCCTCACGACGGCGGAAAACCTCACAAGGATTGTTAAGGCGCGGATTTAGATAACCCGAAGAAGATCAGCGCCTGAGGGGAGCCAGATATGAAGAGGAACGTGGAACCATCTGGACCGCACGCTCCGCAGGGCGTATGCGAACCCGAAGCAACATTTTCTCCTACCAATATGTCGAAGACCGAAACCCTGTCAGTGGTATCGACGGGCGGCTCAAGAACCGTCGAGTTCCTTTACCTTGATCAGGAAGCTATGCTTGCTGCTGGCGTGCTCGACATGCGCCGGGCGATGGAGGCGGTTGGAGAAGCGCACGCCTTGTTTGCGAAAGGCGCGGTTCGTCAACCGCACAAAGTTGTCTTACGCAACGAAGAAACGGCTGAGAGTGAAGAGCAGGGCCGCTTCAACGGACTCTGCGCATCCATAGGCGTGCCGCCATGCTCCATGGGAATAAAATGGAATGGGAGTTTTCCATCGAACCGCGAGCTCGGCCTGCCACGCGCTAGCGCGTTGATTATTTTGAACTCCATACAAACTGGAGTTCCGATCGCCCTGATGGACGGCACGCTCGTCAGCGCAATGCGGACAGGCGCGATGACGGGTCTCGGAGTTCGCTACCTCGCCCCCAAGAAGACTCACAAGGTTGGCATCATCGGCTCGGGTGTTCAGTGCCGCACCCAGATTCTCGCGTTGCACACCGAGCTGCCAGAACTCGAGGAGATCTCGCTCTACGGCCGGCAGAGCACTCGTGCGGAATCGGTTGCTGAAGATTGCCGTCGGCAATGGGGTGCACCCGTTCGTGTTGCGAGGACGATTGATGAGGCGCTGAAGGATGCCGACGTAGCGCTGACCATCACAACTGCCCGCGAGCCCCTCATGTTCGCGCGGCAAATTAAGCCGGGCGCGCTGACCGTCCAACTCGCGGGCCATGAATGCGAGTTCGCCGTCATCCAACAGTGCAGCAAAATCGTCGCCGACGACTGGGACGGCGTAGAGCATCGCGGCATCATGACTCCGGCAATCATGCACCAGCACGGCTTACTCAGCAGGAAGGACATTTACGCCAATTTGGGCGAGTTGATACTCGGAAGTAAGGCCGGACGGGAAAACGACCAGGAGCGAATTCACTACTGCCATATGGGTATGGGCATAGATGACATCTCGCTGGCTTGGTCCGTGTATCAGACGGCCTGCCAGCGGAAGCTGGGAATCAAGTTGCCCATATGGCGAGAGCCACTCTGGGCCTAGACGGCGCGAACCTCTCACGATGCGGCAACACAATACAAGAAACGCGTTGGTCCGGGCCAACACACAATTCAGGCCGGAGGGTCATGCGTGACCATCCGCGACGCGTCAAGCCCCGTCGTTATCCTCCGTCTCGATCACCACGGCGCGCTGGGAATCACTCGTAGTCTTGGGCGTTTGGGCGTCGCGGTATACGGTGTCCACAAGACGGAAGGCGCCCCTGCGTCTCACTCCCGTTATTGCCGCCGGGGATTTGTCTGGGATTTCGATACTGCTCCATCGGCAGAGTCGCTGAATTTTCTGTCGAGTCGTGGCCCGCTAGATTGGCGGCCGGCCGATTTTGCTTCCCTCGAATGACGAGACCGCTCTCTTTGTCGGCGGAAAATGCGGAGGCTTTGCAGCAATCTTTCGCGTTTCCGGCAAATTCCGCGAGCTTGGTGCGCACTCTCTTCGAAAAGCAGAGCATGTCTTTGTTGGCAAGCGAGGTTGGCGTTCCAACTCCCGAAACCGCTTTCCCGAATTCCCGTGCAGACGTAGTCCGATTTTGTGAAACGGCTCGATTTCCCGTGGTGTTGAAGGCTAGCGACGGGATCGCTGTGGTGCGCCGAACCGGAAAGAAAATGGTGATTGTTGAGACCGCCAAGGAATTGCTCAAGAACTACGAAGAGATGGCGGACCCCCGGAATCCCGACCTGATTCTCCAGGAATATATCCCGGGTGACGACTCCTCCGTGTGGATGTTCAATGGTTATTTTGACGAACACTCCGAATGCCTGGCCGGATTCACGGGAAGAAAGATTCATCAATACCCCGTGTACACAGGAATGACCTCACTCGGAATTTGCCTGGAAAATAAAACGGTCGACGAACTGACGTGCCGCTTCATGAAAGCGATCGGCTATCGAGGGATCTTGGACATCGGTTACCGCTACGATGCTCGCGATCAATTGTATAAGGTTCTGGATGTCAATCCCCGGGTGGGAGCTACCTTCCGTCTCTTCGTCGCTGAGAATGGCATGGATGTTGTTCGTGCCATGTACCTTCATATGACGGGTCAGCCCGTGCCGTCTTCCGCGGCTCATGAAGGACGGAAATGGATCGTCGAGAATATGGATCTGATCTCTACGACTCATTATTTTCGAGATGGCATCCTGACCCTTCCCAAATGGCTTCGAGCCCTTCGGGGCATCGAGGAATGCGCCTGGTTTGCCAAGGATGACTTGAGGCCATTCGGAGATATGTGCAGGTCGCTGATGACTAGGATTTTCAAGAAGGCGACCCGAAGCGTAAAGGGAAAACTGACCCACAGGCAGAATCCGCCCGAGCGAGTGGCCTAGGGAGATCACTGCGTCCGATCGGCTGGCAAATTTGGGCTACCTCGAGATTCGTCGGCGCTATAAGCTGCTCCAGGAGTTACGGATGGATGTCGAGCGCCATGGCGGCGCGTCCGCTGAGTTCGAGAAGCCCGTGACCGAAATGCTCGGGGGCGGAGTTTTGTCGAATTCTGAAGGAGTGGGAAACGATAGGTTGGTATACCTTGCGGGAGTTCACAAAAATCTTCGAAAGCCAAGATCCTGTTTCCGGCTTGCCGCCTCCTGATCAGCAAGAGCATAATAAATACGCCGCGATCGAATCCAATGTGCAGTACCAGATGGTTCTGAAATTGGTAGACTTGGAAATCCACCACCTCATGTGAACAGGCCGCGAACTGGAGGCCCACGCAACTGCTCGCGCGCGTCAGGGTGAGCGGCTGGAGCTTAGCTTGAGGTATTCAACCACAGCCCGTCGAGACTTCTACCGCAGAGAACAATTATTGCGGAACGAACCATAGTAAGTTTTGTTTTTGTAATAATTTGATGTTTCTGATTTCTGATTTCGAAGAGAACATTTGCGGCAGCGCCCTATCGGTAATGCGGGAAGCATCGATGCGCGAGCCGCGAAATTCGTGACCGTGGTCGCCAGCATCACGATGCGCCCAAGTCATCGCGGAGTGAATCGCGACGCGGCCAAGTGAACGTTGTGAACATTGTCAACGTTGCCGGGCGGACGGGATCGATTGAGCTCAGATTTTCCCCGAGGGCTACGAACTCTTGATACCCAGATGTACAGGCGGTCACCAGTTGCCGATCGCAATGCGGCCGTGACCGGATCTGCTGGAAGATATTTCCCCGTTCGTAGATTCGGGAATCGAGTCCGCGGGCCAAACGTTCTGTTCGAGTCTTGCTGATAAGAATCTCAACAGACATGCCATTTGAGATTCCTGCCAACGCGGCTTGGGTAGCATTGCACTTGTGAGATGGCTTCCCGCGCCGGTTCCCACCTAACTACTTGAGCCTGGCATATTCGGATTTGGCCCGCTGCAAAATCGGGATGTTGGGATCGGCATCCTTCCACAGCGTGAGGAAATCATTGTAGGCAGCATGGGCCTTGGCGGTGTCGCCCTGCATCGCATAGGCGCGACCAAGGCCGAGATGTGCGAGTACACCGATGGGTTCATTGACTACTACGCCGCGGTAATCAAGGGTTTTCTGGAACTCGGCTGCGGCTTGGTTGCCCTGATGCGCCGCCAGAAACGCTTCGCCGCGCACATAGACGGGATACAGAGCGGGCGTGAATGCACCGTTGCCAGGTGCTCCCAACTCGTAAGGAGCTGCGGCCTGAAGGACCTCGATGGCCTTCGCAGAATCATTGCGGCTGAGCGCGAGTTGCGCGTGAATTGTTGGCAGGTAGTTAAACTGCACGACCGTGTCCTCCGGAAAGCGCTTGGCTAGGTCATCCGCGAGGGTCTGCGCGCGGGAGACATCCTCTGCCAAGGCCAGCGCCAGCGCCGCTCCATATTGCACATCCCGGCCCGTCGAAAGCGCGAGCGCCGAAATGGCTCGTTGCCGGGCTTTGGCTGGGTCCCCGAAGAGGGCTTCCCGCACGGCCGCATCGGCCTCGTAGCCTCCTGCTGTTTCTTTCTCCTCTGCGTGCTCCGCCGAAGCCACTGCGCGGCGAGAAAGTTCCCGGGCCTTTCCCAGCCCCCCAGAATAGGCGGCTGTATCGGCCTCGTAGGCCAACAGTGTGTCTTCCACCCCCGGCTTGCCCGCAGCCCACTCTACCTGCTGCGCCATTCCCGCCGTATCGTTCCGCAGGAAGGCTATCAGGTACAGGTCGAAGCGCAGGGGAGGAGAATCGAGCTTTTTCGCCTGCGTCTCTTCGGCCGTGGTTCGGGCCTCCTCCAGGCGATTCAGATAGAGGTAGCTGCCGACGAGATTGGCATGATTCACAGCGCTCGTCGGCGTGAGGCGGAGGGCCTCACGGAATTCCGCAAGGGCTTTGTCATACTGCCCGACAGTAACGTAGATGCCACCCAGATTGCTCAGTGGCGCGTCATGTCGCGGATAGGTTCGCGCCCAGAGTTCATGGGACTGGCGCGCCTTTTCCAGGTCGCCGGTGACAAAGAGGTAATAGAGGGACTCGATGGCAAACTTCTCCCGCTCGCTCACGCGCTCGCGCAGTTCGTAAGCCTTCCGCGTGCTCTCCGCCGCTAAGCTGATTTCCCCAAGATTCCGATAGCTTGTCCCGAGCAAGCCATAGGCCATGGCGAATTTCGGATCGAGCTGGATAGCCCGCTGGAACAAGGGCACTGCGGCGGAGGGGTCATTCTTGCCCGCCAAGGTCCTCCGTCCCAGGCTGTAGGCGTGAAGGGCTTCGAGCGAGGGTGTGGTGGCCTGCTCGATCGGTGTATCGAACCTCTGCACCGTGCTGAGCGATTCTCCCAGTTTGGCTCGCAGCTTCGGGGCCGCCTTGTCCATGGCCGAGAGCACCTGCTCTTTGCCCGCGGCCCGCTCCTGCTCCTCGGCGAGAGTGTCGCCTGTGAGGCAGTTCACTGCTTTGAGCCCAAGAACGTATTGGCTCCCCAGGCTCGCAATCGAACCGCTCAGGTAGGCCTTGCTACCCACGCGCTGGCATAGGTCGCGGGCAATTTCTGGAGTGAGCTTGGCATCGGCTGGTTGGTCCATCAGACGAAGCGTTTGTTGGATGCGCTGGTCGGAAATCAGGCTGAGGAATGGGGATTCTTCGAGCTGCACGGCGAGACCCTGCCGCAGCGTGCCGTCAAATACGGCATCGCCCGTGGTGTTCGTGAAATCAGCCAGAACAATCGTGTCCGTCTCTCTCAGCGCCTGGGCCTTGCGCGCGAAAAAGAGCCAGCCGCCGACGACCAGTCCGACGACTATTACCGCTGCTCCTACAACTTTCGGCCACCGAGAGTGCATAGACCACGCCCAACTTGCGGGCACGGCATGCCGTGCACTCACCGTTTGGTGAGTTGAGCCACTACTTAATACTTCCAGCGCAGCCCCGAGTTCGCGCGACGATTGATACCGTCGCCCCGGTTCCTTTTCGAGCGCCTTGCGAATCACACTTTCGAGGCCCGGCGAGAGGCCCGGGTTCAGAGAGCTGGGCGGGGGCGGGGTCTGATGCAGAATTGCGCCGATCAGTTCCGCGCTCTGCGTCTGTGAAAATGGCCGCCGCCCGGTAGCCATCTCATAGAGCACTGCGCCCGCCTCATAGATGTCGCTCCGTGTGTCGACGGGTAGCCCGCGCAATTGTTCCGGCGACATGTACGGCACTGTCCCGGAGATCGAACCGCTGTCCACTGTGACGCTTTGAGTCACATCGCTGGCCAATTCTGGATGGGCGATTTTCGCCAGGCCGAAATCGAGGATTTTCAAACGCCCGTCCGGGGTGATGAATAAATTGCCTGGCTTGAGATCGCGATGGATGATGCCCTGGTCGTGCGCGGCTGCCAAGCCTTCCGAGAATTGAATTCCGAGACGCTGAATCTCGTTCTCCGCCAGCGGACCTTCTTTCAACTTTTCGTTCAGGGAATTTCCCGCAATCAGCTCCATGGCGAGAAAGTCCACGCCAGCCTGGGTACTGAATTCGAAGACCGTCTCGATGTTGGGGTGGTTCAATTTCGCGAGCGCCAGAGCTTCTTTGCGGAATTGCTTTCGCGCAGCGTCGTCGGCCAGCATGCCGACGGGGAGAACCTTCAGGGCGACATCACGATCGAGTTGCTCATCATGAGCGCGATAGACTTCGCCCATGCCACCGGCACCGATCTTTTCGATGATGCGATAATGGCCGAGCGTCTGGCCAATCATGGGAAGGGTACCCCTCTGTGCGGGCATATTAGGCCTCGCCTACAGGCAAGTCAACAAGATGGTGGTGAGTGGGGGGGAGGGGGGAGCGGTCGATGAGGCGAGAGAGCGGGAGCGAGAGATGCGGTGAGAGGGTGTGGGAGATGATGGGGTGGGTGAGGATCGAGTGGCGGTGGCGGAGGCGGG
This sequence comes from uncultured Acidobacteriota bacterium, assembly GCA_963797765.1. GTDB lineage: Bacteria > Acidobacteriota > Terriglobia > Acidiferrales > UBA7541 > JBGPTK01. The sequence goes on from CAWCQU010000001.1 coordinate 74,078, forward strand.
GTCGGGGTGGGTGGGTGGGGCGCTGGAGAGGAGAGAGCGGTGCGGCGCGGGAGGGCGGGACGTGGGGAGCGGGGGCCGGTGGGTGAGTGGGAGACGTGCGGAGTGGTGACGGGTGTGGGCAGGGCGGAGGGTGTGTGGGGGGGGTGGTGAGGAGCTGGCGTGGTGGGAGGCGGCGGAGCTAGGGTGACGATGAGAGCAGGGGTGTGGGGCTCGCGCTGAGGAGCAAGACGCGCTGGGCGGTGGTGGAGGACGGGCGGAGAAAGAAACGGTGTGTGACTCGCAGTGGAGCGGAGGAACGCGCGCCGCAGGGCGCGCTGAGGTGACACGAGTGGACGCGCGCGGAGGGCGAGCGCGGCAGACGGGGAGGCGCGGGCGGCCGACGGGGGGAACGGGGGGAGCGCGGAGCCGCGCGCGGGAGCGCCGGCGCGGAGGCGGGGCCAGCGTGCGCGCGGCGCGCCGAGGACGGAGTGGGAGGAGCGTGGGGACGGCGCGAAGGTGGCGCAGGAGCGGGGGACGGAGACGAGGGGGACGGCGAGGGGGCGGGAGGAGGAAAAACAAACAACAAAACAACACATCCAAGAACCGACATGAACCGGCTGGCAAAGAACAAGTGAGGAGCCTTTACGGCCTCGGACTGAAATCCAGGTACTGCGGAGACAGGAAACCGTAGGCCTAGGACGTGTTGGACGTTGCCGGGCGGACGGGGTCGATTGCACTCAGCTAATCTCCCAGCGGCTGCAAACAACTGATACCCATATATTGATGTCCGGAAAGTTTCCAGCTGCTGATCGCTGCGCGGCCGCGACCGGATCTGTTGGAAGATATTTCCCCCATCGTAGATTTGGTAATCAACACCTACAGAATGCACGTGAAAGAGTTGGGTCTGGGATAAGGGAGTTGAAGCCCTGTTGCCCTGTTGCCCTGTCGCCCTTCTTTCATCAAGAAAGAGTATTATCAGGGTGGGGTGACTTATTCGGTCCCCTTACGGTCTAAAAATCGTCGAAAGCTGCTTGACCTGCCCTTTGCGGGAAGGAAAATTATTCTGTGATCTTCCGCCTAACGTCTTAAAAATTCTCGCTGCGATTACTTCGGTGGCGACGTATCCCAAAGGCGCGGTACTCTTTGTGGAGGGCCAGCCCGCACGCGGAGTTTTTGTGATTTGCAGCGGCCGGGTAAAGATTTCTTCCTCCTCCGCGGGGGGGAAGGTGATGATCGTGAGAGTTGTCGAGGCCGGGGAACTCGTCGGGCTTCCAGGGACAATATCTGGCAGACCCTACGGAGCGACCGCCGAGGTGATGGAACCAGCCCAGGTGAGTTTCATCAAACGCGACGACTTTTTCCAATTCCTGCGCCAGCATGGAGAGGCGGCCGTGAGAGTGCTTCAGCTCTTGGCGGAGATTTATGAATCAGCCCATCAGGAAGTTCGGACCCTGGGGCTTTCCCGATCCGCTTCGGAAAAGCTCGCGAAGTTCATCCTGGATTGGTCGGCCGGTCACGCGCAGGGCCAGGATCGACTGCAGCTCGCACTGACTCAGGAAGAGATCGCAGAAATGATCGGTGTCTCCCGCGAGACGGTGACGCGTGTTTTGACCGAATTCAAGAGAAAGAAGGTGCTTGCGCTCAAAGGCGCCACGCTCACCATACTGGATCGGACCGCCCTCAAGCATCTCACGGCCATTTAGTCTTTATTTGCCGAATTAACACGCAGTATGGCCGCAGAATTGTGGTGGCCAGTTTGGAATCATGCGCGAGTTGTGCGGATGAAACAAGAGAGGCCCCGTGCGGGGGCCTCTCTTCGTTTTTGTACGTGGCGCTCTTTGCCCTGCTCAGTCATGCCGGTGCTTCGGTCGGGTGGTAACGGCGGACCCTTGGCAGTGTCTTTAAGTGTCTCGATTAGGATGAGGCGTATGAAGGCATTCGGCCCCAGATTCAAAACTCTCCACGACACTGGCATTGCCCCTAGCTGTGGAATGACTGAGGGGTTAGGATCGCCTGTAGCCACAGGAAGTTGCGTCGTGTCCAGCGTCACAGCGAACCGTGATCCGGATCACCGAAAATTGGTGCAATAAGAGGCAAGCGGTGTGACGTGGGACGGAATGGGCTCCCACTCTACGAGATCAGAGATGAGATGTAGGTGTGCTAGTAGCCTTGCCCTCCCATGAAACAGGAGATTTTCAATGTATTCTCGACACGTTACGCTGCAAATCAAGAACAACATGGTGCGCGAATTCCCGCACGTGTTTGAAAGGGAACTCCTTCCTCTTCTCCGCAAGCAGAAGGGATTCCTGGATGAACTGATTCTGGCCGCCCCGGGGAAGACGGAAGCGATTACCATCAGCCTGTGGGAGACCAAGGAATTGGCCGATGTTTACAACCGGGAAGTCTACCCGGAAATCGTCAACATTCTGAACAAGTACATCGATGGAGTGCCGGTGTGGAAGACGCTTGAAGTGGAATATGCCACATTCCCATCGTTCCAGAAGTTCGGCGCTGTGGTGACTGCGTAAAAGCTGATCCCTGTCCGGTTAAGAGGGGGCGCGCTCGCCCTCTCTTAACCTTGATCTCTATCGCACCCCAGCGCTGGAGGTGAAAAATGAAGCCCTCTGAAATGTTTCTCTCGATTGCCTTCTTTGGAGTCAAGTGTGAAGCGGACGACATCTTCGAATATATAGCCATCTGGACTTCACTCGTAATCTCGCTCTTCCTGGCTGCCGGTGTGGCAATCGGGGTTGGCAAAGTTGTAGGAGTGTGGGTCGGCTTGATTGCAGGCCTCGGAGTTTATGGGGCAAGCATGCGCATTTGCTCACTCGTCTTCATTCCCGGCCATTAGAATCGCTGACTTTGTTCCGAGTGAAGCTGGAGTAGTTCGGGGAGAATTCGCAGAATTCGGGCTCTTGCGGGTGTTTTTTGACTGTCTAAATTAGTGAATGGCGTATGAAGGCATTCGGCTCTGGATTCAAAACCCTCCACGACGTTGGCATGGGCCTTAGTAGTGGAATGAGAGTGGGGTTAGGACTGCATCTGAGCGAGAAACCTTCAGAAGAAGACTTTCAGGTCGAGCTGGTGATTCCGCCGCAATCGAGGGTACCCTGCGAATTTCAGATCGAGGGCCTCCGCAATTTCAAGAAAAGCTACATCAGCTTCGCGTACTCAGACTTGGCGGCGATAAGGATGGGGATGTCGGGGTCGGCGTTTTTCCAGAGTGTGAAGAAATCGTTATAGGCGGCGCGGGCTTTGACAGTGTCACCCTGCATTGCGTACGCGCGACCGAGGCCGAGATGGGCCAATGCACAGATGGGATCGTTGATGACGACGCCGGGATGATCGAGAATTTTCTGAAACTCGGCGGCGGCCTGGCTTCCATGTCGAGCGGCCAAAAACACCTCGCCGCGCACGTAGACAGGATACATGCTGGGCGAGAAGAAAACAGTCCCGGGGAGGCCGAGTTCATATGCCGAAGCGGCTTGAAGAGCTTCAATTCCTTTTGCGGCGTTCGCACCGGGCGTACTCGAGGGATCGTTGCGGCTGAGAAATTGTTGCGCGCGTAGCGTGGGCAGATAATTGAACTGCACGACAGTATCCTCCGGAAACCTTCGAGCCAAATCCTCCATCAACTTCTGAGCCTGTGACTTTGGGCGGTCCCCGGCCACCAGCAGCGCCAGCGTCGCGACATATTGGGCTTCGCGTCCATTGGAAAGAGCTAGCGAAGCCGCAGCACGTTGCCGGGCCTCGACGGCGTTTCCGAACAAGGCTTCGCTGAAGGCTGTCGCAGCTTCGTAGTTGGCGGCGGTTTCCTTTCCTTTGGCCTGCTCCGTGGAATTGATCGCGCGGCGCAGAATTCACGTGCTTTGGCGAGCTGGCCGTGATAAGCGGCAGTGCCGGATTCGAAATATAGCAGAACATTTTCCGCTCCTGGTTGGCCCATGGCCCAGGAGACTTGCTTGGCCATGGCCGCCGGATCATTCCGCAAAAAGGCAATCTGATAGAGGTACAAGTTGAATGAAGAGAGAATCCAGATTCTTTGATTGCGCTTCTTCGGCAGCGGTGTGAGCCTGGTCCAGATGATTCAAAAGGATGTTGAAAATGACTAGGCCGCAGTAGATCAGGCCGTTGGCCGGGGCGAGCCGGAGGGCTTCCACCTCTTCCGCGAGGGACTTCTCATACTTTCCGAGCCTCCAGTAAGCGACACTGAGATTGTGGGCGGGATGGCATCGCGCGGATAAGTTTGCCCCCATAGTTCATACGTCTGGCGCGCTTTTTCCAGGTCGCCAGTGACGAAACCATGATAGTGAGAGTCGATGTAGAACTTCTCGCGCTCGCTGACTCGTCCGCGGAGTTCAAAAGCTTTCTTGTTGTTTTCCGAGCAAGATTTTTTTCGCCGAGAGTGTAGTAGCTTGTGCCGAGCAAAGCATAAGCCATGGCGAAACTGGGGTCCAAGGCGATGGCGTGCTGGAACAAGGGCACGGCGGCGGCAGAGTCGCCTTTCCCGGAACGGATTTTCGTCCCAGACTGAAGGATTGCAAAGCTTCGAGCGAAGGAGTGGTGGCTTGCTCAAGCGGCGTATCGAGTTTTCGAACGGTGCTGAGTGATTCACCTAGCTTCGCGCGCATGTCCGTTGCGACTCTCCCGAGAGCGTCGAGCACATGGTTCTTATCGCTGGCTTGAGACTCCGCGCTCGCTATCGTTTCTCCAGTCGAGCAATTCACCGCTTTCACGATCAGGCTGAACTCGAGTGCCAATCTGTGCGATCGAACCGCCGAGCACTGCCGCGCTCCCCTCGCGCTGGCAAACCTCGCGCGCAATTTCGGGAGTCAGCCGCGCGTCCGGCGATTGTTTCATCATTCGCAGTGTCTGCTGGATGCTCTGGTCAGAGATGATGCTCAGGAAAGGAGATTGTTCCAACTGCACCGCAAGGCCCTGCCGCAGCGTGCCGTCGAATACGGTGTCACCCGTCGTGTTCACAAAATCGGCAAGAACAATCGTGTCTGTGGCGCTGAGCGCATGCGCTTTGTGCGTGAGAAGAACCAAGCGGCCACGCCGGTCCAATGGCAAGCGCCAGCGACAACCACAAGCGTTGGCCAGCGAAGAAAAGGCCATCCACTGACGGCCGAGGCTAAAGTTCGCTGCGATCGCAGAGCGGCCGCGTGTGCCCGGGCTTTGCCCAGATGGCGTAGTCGCCAGTGATCCCGCTACAAGCGAAGCTGGTGCGGAATTGACCTCACTGCCATTCGTCCAGTTTCGGTGTCGCGTTTAAGCCGTTGTAAGTCGGTGCGCATGTCAGCGGCATTTTGATAGCGAAGCTTGCGTTCTTTTTCCAGCGCTTTGCTGATGATGTGTTCTAGTTCCGAGCGATACATCGGGATTCATGCGTACCGGAGTTGCCGGCGCACGGTTCAGAATTGCATCGGTCAGCACTCCTGCGGTGTCACCGCGGAACGGCATCACTCCCGTCGCCATTTCGTAGAGCAGCACGCCGAAAGATGAATAAATCGGTGCGTGCGTCGAGTTCCTGGCCGCGCACTTGCTCCGGCGACATATAGGCCACTGTGCCAATGGATGAGCCGGGCCGCGTCAGTTGCTCTTCGACTGTCGCAGTTGGCATCGAAGTGACGCTCGCGCCAGCCTCGCCCCCTCGCGCGGTGGTCAGTTTCGCAAGGCCAAAGTCCAAAATCTTGGCGTGGCCGCGGTTCGTGACAAAAATATTTGCAGGCTTAATGTCGCGGTGAACGATTCCTTTGGAATGCGCGGCGTCGAGCGCATCGGCGATTTCAACCGCGAGATCGAGAATTTCTTCGGCGGGAAGCGGCTTGCCGGAAATGCGATGTTTTAGCGTCTGCCCTTCCAGGCACTGCATGACGATGAACGAATGGCCGTGTTCTTCTCCCACATCGTGGATAGCGCAGATATTCGGATGATCGAGAGCGGAAGCGGCCTGAGCTTCACGACGGAAACGTTCGAGCGAGGCAGGATCGTGAGCGACATCGTCGGGCAGGAATTTGACAGCAACAAAACGATGGAGCCTGGTGTCTTCGGCTTTGTAGACCTCGCCCATTCCCCCGCCACCTAGCTTTTCGAGAATGTGGTAATGGGATACGGTCCGGCCGATCAACGACTGCGATTCCGCCATTTGGCGATCATCTTAGGTCGTGCAAAAAACAAGTCAACGTAGACGGACTGATTACGGGCCAGCATTCGGACAATACTTGAGTACGGAAAGCTCTGAAATTTCCCGTCTTGCTTAGTTCTGTGCCGTTTATCCCCGTTCTGTACCAAAAATCATTACACTTTTATTACACTCGATCCGTGCTGCTAAAATTCGTTCTTTTCTTTCGAACCTGGGTCGTCTAATCGCTACCAACTCTACTCGGAAGGAGGAGCCGACAATGTCATCTAATCAGCCCGTTGGGTTGCGTCTAATACCAATCTTCTCTTGCCCATGAGAGAGCGCTAGAAAACTGGATTGGAGGCTGCGTCAATTTTCCTCCGCAGGATAATTCATCACCGGCCATGATATGGTGGGCTTCCACAGCAAGTCAGTGTCATGTGACAAGGGTGAACAACAGCGAGGCGTATTCGAATGGCCGAAATTCTCCCCGCAATCTTCTTCGGGCACGGCAATCCCATGAATGCCGTTCTCAAAAACGGCTACACGGATGCATGGAGACGCATCGGACAAAAAACGTCAAGGCCAAAAGCTGTCCTATCGATCTCCGCTCATTGGTTTGTTTCAGAAACGGGTGTAACCATCAGCACCTCGCCCAGGACAATTCACGATTTCGGTGGATTTCCCCGAGAGCTATTTGAAGTGCAATACCCAGCGCCCGGCGATCCTTCACTGGCCCGTCGAGTGCAGAAATTGCTCGCGCCTTTGGACGTGAAGCTCGACAATTCTTGGGGCCTCGACCATGGCACATGGTCTGTCCTTCGGCACGTCTATCCCGATGCTGATATTCCCGTCGTCCAACTCAGCATTGACGAAACAAAACCAGCGTCCTTCCACTTTGAGGTGGGCAAGAAGCTTGCGCAATTGCGCGAGGACGGCATACTCATCGTCGGCAGCGGCAACCTGGTCCACAATCTCCACGCCTACGCTTGGGGACGACATATGCCTGATCCGTACGATTGGGCTGCTCGCTTTGAACGGGAGGCGAAGGCGATGATGGTTGCCGGGGAGTACAAACCGCTAATCGAATACGAGACTCTTGGACCGGAGGCTCTACTTTCAATTCCGACACCAGATCATTACTTGCCGATGCTGTACGTGCTGGCCACAAGGCAGAAGGCCGAACTCATCACGTTTCCAATCGAAGGTGTCGATGGCGGATCGATATCGATGCTGACTGTGCAGGTCGGCTAGCCTCTCACCTCACTCCCATTTCCGTTGAAGTCAAACAACGATTCATGCGATGTATGTCCAAAATGAAATTCGCGAGATCGAGGGCCACGGGCAAAAGCCAAAAGATTTAAATCTGAGGCCGCAAGAGGTCAAGCTCGCGGAGCAATTGATTGAAACTTTATCCGAGGATTTTAGACCCGGACAATATCACGAAACGCTCCAAAAGCAGTTGCGCGAGCTCGCTGGGGCGAAACGGAAAGGAAAGACGTTCACCGAGAAGAATGTTCCCCGGCGAGCCCCGGTTATCGACATGATGGAGGCTCTGAAGGAAAGCCTCGTGAAGCAGAGCACACTAGCAAACGAAGAACTGCTTCGGCCGAAAATCTGCCGTCTCCCCGGCCGCTACGCCGTCTTGCCAGCTAGCTTGCGAAACCCTTCGCGGGACGGGGTTTAGTAAGTTTGCGCACTTGCAAAACTGTGAAATTTCGCATTAGGCCTCTACAACATTCTCCTGAGCCAATCTACAGGAAACACTGTAGATGCTGCATAGGGCTTTCGTGCTATCAATTTTCATTGTTGTTAATCCGATCAGGCTCATTTGAAGACATGCGGTTGCGTCTGGACGGCATAAGTACTTGCGCAGGCTAGCTTTAGAGCCTCTCTGAGGGGCGGATGAAGAAAGCAGCGCGAAAACCGCCAGCGGATGGTATGGATTACTCACTGTCCCATTTTGGAGAAGACCAATGAAAAGATCCGAGCATGGCGCTGCAACCTTAGTCGGCGGCGAGATTCGGAAGAAGTCGCAGAACGGCGGGCATGCCGCTGAAAGCTCGCAGGTCACGCCAGTCGACATGAGCGTGATTCTTGCTGGACTTCGAACCATGCGTGACGGGGATTTCACCGTACGATTGCCCGGAGACTGGACGGGACTGGCGGGGAAAATCGCGGATACATTCAACGACATCGTCGCGGCGAACCATCAGATGGCGCAAGAGCTCAAGCGGGTGGGTCAGGTGGTTGGCAAGGAAGGCAGGACCCGGGAACGCATGCGGTTTCACCTGGAGAAAGCTGCCTGGGGCGAGATGGAAGTGTCCGTCAACACGTTGGTGGATGACCTGCTGCGGCCGACAACCGAAGTTACCCGGGCGATCGCGGCCGTGGCTAAGGGAAATCTGACGCAGACCGTTCAGCTGGATGTGGATGGACGGCCTCTGGAAGGCGAATTTCTGCGTTCTGCCACTATTGTGAATACCATGATTCAGCAGTTGGGGGTTTTCACCGCGGAGGTTACGCGCGTTGCGCGCGAAGTGGGAACAGACGGAAAACTTGGCGGACAAGCAAAGGTGCCGGGAGTCGCGGGAACCTGGAAGGATTTGACCGATTCCGTCAACTCGATGGCCAGCAACCTGACCGGGCAGGTGAGAAACATCGCCGAGGTGGCGACTGCCGTTGCGAGCGGAGACCTATCGCGCAAGATCACGGTGGACGTGCGCGGAGAAATTCAGCAGTTGAAGGAAGCCATCAACACGATGGTGGATCAGCTGCGGTCATTTGCTTCGGAAGTGACGCGCGTGGCGCGCGAAGTGGGTACGGACGGGAAACTGGGAGGCCAAGCGGTTGTGCCGGGCGTGGCGGGAACCTGGAAGGACCTTACCGATTCTGTGAACGCGATGGCCGGAAACCTGACTGCCCAGGTTCGCAACATCGCCGAGGTAACCACAGCAGTGGCGCGCGGCGACTTGTCACGCAAGATCACGGTGGACGTGAAGGGCGAAATTCTAGAATTGAAAGACACCATTAACACGATGGTGGACCAGTTGAACGCATTTGCCGGCGAGGTAACGCGCGTGGGCCGCGAAGTTGGGACGGAAGGAAAGTTGGGCGGCCAGGCGCAGGTGCCCGGTGTGGGAGGAACCTGGAAGGACTTGACGGATAACGTGAATTTTATGGCCAGCAACCTGACTGACCAGGTGCGCAATATCGCCGAGGTCGCGACGGCAATTGCGAGCGGAGACCTATCACGCAAGATCACGGTGGACGTACGTGGAGAAATTTTGCAGTTGAAAGAAACCCTCAACACGATGGTGGATCAATTGAACCGGTTTGCGGGCGAGGTGACGCGCGTGGCTCGCGAAGTGGGCAGCGAAGGCCGGTTGGGCGGACAAGCCAACGTGCCTGGAGTGGCGGGAACCTGGAAGGACTTTACGGACTCAGTGAACTCGATGGCCGGGAACTTGACGGGCCAGGTGCGAAACATCGCCGAGGTGACCACCGCCGTGGCGAGGGGCGATTTGTCGCGCAAGATCACGGTGGACGTGAAGGGCGAAATTCTGGAATTGAAGAACACCATTAACACAATGGTGGACCAATTGAACGCGTTCGCGGGCGAAGTGACGCGTGTGGCGCGCGAAGTGGGTACGGAAGGAAAGTTGGGCGGGCAGGCTCAGGTGCCCGGCGTGGCCGGAACGTGGAAGGATTTGACGGACAACGTGAACTTCATGGCCAGCAACTTGACTGGCCAAGTGCGCAACATCGCCGAGGTGGCGACGGCGGTGGCGAGAGGCGACTTGTCGCGCAAGATTACCGTGGACGTGAAGGGCGAAATTTTGGAATTGAAGGACACGCTCAACACCATGGTGGATCAGTTGCGGTCGTTTGCGTCGGAAGTGACACGTGTGGCGCGCGAAGTGGGAACAGACGGAAAGCTGGGAGGACAAGCCGTTGTACCGGGAGTTGCCGGAACGTGGAAGGACCTGACGGACTCCGTCAATTCGATGGCGAGCAACTTGACTGGGCAGGTGCGTAACATCGCTGAAGTATCTACCGCAATCGCCAGCGGCGACCTTTCGAAGAAAATCACCGTAAACGTCAGCGGAGAAATCCTGCTGCTGAAGGAAACGATCAACACGACGGTGGACCAGTTGAATGCGTTTGCCGGCGAGGTGACGCGCGTGGCTCGCGAAGTGGGCAGCGAAGGCCGGTTGGGCGGTCAGGCCAACGTGCCGGGAGTTGCTGGAACGTGGAAGGACCTGACGGACTCGGTCAATTCGATGGCCGGCAACTTAACCGGTCAAGTGCGCAACATCGCCGAGGTAACGACGGCCGTAGCGAGGGGCGACCTCTCGCGCAAGATCACGGTGGACGTGAGAGGCGAGATTCTTGAATTGAAGAACACCATTAACACGATGGTGGACCAACTCAACGCATTCGCCGGCGAAGTGACGCGCGTGGCACGCGAAGTGGGTACGGAAGGGAAGTTGGGCGGGCAGGCTCAAGTGCCCGGAGTGGGAGGAACCTGGAAGGACTTGACGGACAACGTGAATTTCATGGCCAGCAACCTGACCGGCCAGGTGCGCAACATCGCCGAAGTGGCTACGGCGATTGCGAGCGGCGACCTTTCGCGCAAGATCACTGTCGATGTGCGCGGAGAAATTTTGCAGCTGAAGGAAACGCTCAACACCATGGTTGAACAGTTGCGATCTTTCGCGGCCGAAGTGACGCGCGTGGCTCGCGAGGTGGGCAGCGAGGGCCGGTTGGGCGGGCAGGCCAATGTGCCGGGAGTGGCGGGAACTTGGAAGGACCTGACGGACTCGGTGAACGCGATGGCCGGAAACCTGACGGGCCAGGTGAGAAATATCGCCGAGGTAACCACCGCGGTGGCGAGAGGCGACCTTTCGCGCAAGATTACGGTGGACGTGAGAGGCGAAATTCTGGAATTGAAAAACACCATCAACACGATGGTGGACCAACTGAACGCGTTCGCGGCCGAGGTGACGCGTGTGGCGCGCGAAGTGGGAACAGAAGGGAAGTTGGGCGGGCAGGCACAAGTACCCGGCGTGGCTGGCACCTGGAAGGATTTGACGGACAACGTGAACGTGATGGCCGCCAATCTTACCGAGCAGGTGCGCGGAATTGTGAAGGTGGTGACGGCCGTTGCGAACGGCGAGCTGACGAAGAAGCTGACCGTGAACGCGAAGGGCGAAGTGGCTGCGCTGGCCGATACGATCAACAACATGACGGATACGTTGGCAACTTTCGCGGATCAGGTGACGACGGTCGCTCGCGAGGTGGGCGTGGAAGGACGTCTCGGCGGCCAAGCTAACGTGCCCGGCGCCGCTGGAACGTGGAAGGACCTGACCGGAAACGTCAACCTGCTGGCGGATAACCTGACCAACCAGGTGCGAGCCATCGCCGAAGTGACGACGGCGGTGACCAAGGGAGACTTAACCCGTTCGATTCAAGTGGAGGCCAGCGGAGAAGTGGCGGAGCTGAAAGACTACATCAACACGATGATCGATAACCTCCGCCTGACTACGGACCGCAACAATGAGCAGGATTGGCTGAAGACCAACCTGGCGCGGTTCACCGGCATGTTGCAAGGGCAACGCGATCTGACGACTGTGGGCCGAATGCTTCTGTCGGAATTGGCTCCGCTCGTCAACGCCCAGCAAGGCGTGATCTATCAAATGGAAGCAGACGATTCCGGGAACATGGTTTTGCTTTCGGCATTTGCCGACAGCAACAGGGACGGACATCCGGACCGGCTGCTGGTTTCCGAAGGCCTGGTAGGCCAGTGCGCGGCGGAAAAGCGGCGAATGCTCATCACCGATGTGCCGCCACATGCCACTCCGATCCGGTCGGGGTTGTTCGAGGCGGTGCCTCGAAATATTATTGTGTTGCCGGTACTGTTTGAAGATCGCGTGAAAGCTGTGATTGAGCTGGCTTCGCTGAGCGCGTTTACCGCGTCTCATCTTTCCTTCCTGGAACAGCTCACTTCCAGCATCGGAATCGTGTTGAACAGCATTGAAGCGACGATGCAGACGGAAGGCTTGCTCAAGCAATCCCAGCAGCTCGCCACGGAACTTCAAACGCAGCAGACGGAGTTGCAGCAGACGAATGAGCAACTTGCGCAAAAAGCGCAACAACTGGCCGAGCAGAACGTTGAAGTGGAACGCAAGAACCAGGAAATCGAGCAGGCCCGCCGTGCGGTGGAAGAAAAAGCCAAGGAATTGGCGCTCACCTCGAAGTACAAGTCGGAATTCCTGGCCAATATGTCACACGAGTTGCGGACACCGTTGAACAGCATCCTGGTGCTGGGCCAGCAACTCACGCGAGAATCCCGACGGCAACTTGACGGCGAAGCAAGTGGAGTTCGCGCGGACGATTCACGGCGCCGGCACGGACCTTTTGAACCTGATCAGCGACATTCTCGACCTATCGAAGATCGAGTCCGGTACGGTTTCCGTGCAAGCCGAGGAAGTATTCTTCGCGAGCCTGGTGGACGTGATCGCGCGCCCCTTCCGCCACGAGGCGGAGAACCGGCGCCTGCGTTTCGAAATCCAAACCGATCCGAGGCTTTCGCGCAGCCTGGTCACGGATTCGAAGCGGTTGCAGCAGGTACTGAAGAACTTGCTCTCGAACGCGTTCAAGTTTACCGAGCAAGGCACAGTGCGTCTGTCCGTATTTGCGGCCGAAAGCGGCTGGAGCGATGGCCACCCGGTTCTGAACAGATCCGGTTCGGTGGTTGCATTTGAAGTTTCCGATACGGGTATCGGAATTCCCAGCGAGAAACAAAGGCTCATTTTTGAGGCATTCCAACAGGCGGATGCGAGCACCAGCCGTAAGTACGGCGGCACGGGCTTGGGACTCGCGATCAGCCGTGAACTGGCGAGCCTGCTGGGCGGCGAGATCCAATTGCGCAGCGCCGTGGGGACCGGAAGCACATTTACGCTGTACTTGCCGCAAACCTATGTCGCTCCGTCCACGGGCGTGACGGGTATCGACGCCAAGCCGTCGCAGGCATCGTCACCGCTGCAACTTTCCAGCTTGACGGTGGCCGACCGCGTAACCGAACCGATAACGGACGACCGCGAAAATCTGCAGAGTGGAGATGCCGTTTTGATGATTGTGGAGGACGACCCGCACTACATGCGCGTGCTGCGGGACTTGGCTCACGACAAGGGCTTCAAAGTATTGATAGCGACGCGGGGGGCCGAAGCGCTCTCACTGGCCCGTGAATATCATCCTACGGCAGTATCGCTCGACGTTTTCCTGCCTGACATGCTGGGCTGGACGGTGCTGAACCATTTGAAGCAGGATCCTGGAACGCGGCACATCCCGGTTCAAATGCTAACGCTGGATGAGGACCGCCAACATGGTTTGTCGAGAGGCGCATTCGCGTTTGTGACCAAGCCAACTACCTCAGCGGCGCTCGAGACGGCCTTCGGGCGCATCCGGGAATTTTCGATGCCTCGCCGCAGACGGCTGTTAGTGGTGGAAGACAATCCCGGCGAGCAATTGAGTATCCGCGAGTTGCTCGGACATGACGATATCGACGTGGAGATCGCTTCCTCGGGAGCCGAGGCGCTGGAAGCAATGAAGACGGGATCGTTTGATTGCGTGGTTCTGGACCTACGGCTCCCGGATATGTCCGGCTTTGACGTGCTGGAGAGCCTGCGAGACACGCCGGAGCTGAGCGACTTGCCGGTTGTGGTATTCACGGGTAAGGACCTCTCACCGGAGGAAGATGCGCGGCTGCGCATGCTGGCGCGCAGCGTGGTGGTAAAGGGAGTGGAATCGCCGGAACGATTGTTGGACGAGACGGCTTTGTTCCTGCACCGCGTGGTGGCTGAATTGCCGCAGGAGAAGCAACGGCTGCTGGACCTGTTGCATCACTCGGATGAAGCGCTGGTCGGCAAGAAAGTTCTGGTGGTAGACGATGATGTGCGTAACATCTTCGCGCTAAGCAGCGTGCTGGAGCGGCGCGGAATGACGGTGCTTACAGCGGGGACGGGGCGCGAAGCAATCGCGACGCTCGAATCCACTCCGGATTTGGCGATCGTGCTGATGGATATTATGATGCCGGAAATGGATGGGTATGAAACGATGCAAGTGATTCGGCAGAATCCCACGTTTCGGCGATTGCCGATCGTTGCGTTGACCGCCAAGGCCATGAAAGGAGATCGTGAGAAGTGCCTGGAAGCAGGAGCATCCGAGTATTTGGCGAAGCCCGTCAATACCGAGCAACTGCTCTCAGCATTGCGAATGTGGCTCCACAGATAATTCGGCCCCTCGCCAGGCGACCCCGAGCCTCGTTGTGCGAGCGGAGCGGAGAAGGTGCGATCCGAGGAGAGGTGCGGACCATGATTGAGCGGGAAAAGGTCAACATCCTGATGGTGGATGATCAGGCTGGCAAACTGCTCAGCTATGAAGTGATCCTCAACGAACTGGGCGAAAACCTAATTAAGGCGTACTCGGCAAGAGAAGCTTTAGATTGCCTTTTGAAGACAAATATCGCCGTGGTGCTGATGGATGTCAGCATGCCCGAAATTGACGGGTTCGAATTGGCGGACATGATCCGCCAGCACCCGCGCTTTCAGGAAACAGCAATCATATTTATCTCCGGCGTCTGCCTGACGGACCTGGACCGGCTAGAGGGATACCAGCGCGGTGCCGTGGACTATATCTCCGTCCCGGTTGTGCCGGAATTGCTGAGAGCGAAGGTGAGCGTGTTCGCGGACTTGTATCGTAAAACGCGGCAGATGGAGCTTTTGAATCGCGAGTTGCGGTCGCTCTCCTGCCGATTGATTGCGACCCAAGATGAAGAGCGGCGGCGGATCGCTCGCGACTTGCACGATAGCGTGGGACAGCTTGTCGCTGCGTTCTCCATGAACAACGGTTTGGTACTTTCGGAGGTGAACAAGTTAAACCCGATCGCTGCCCAGGCGGTGCGCCAAAACGTTGAACTGGTCGACCAACTCTCGAAAGAGATACGAACTATCTCTTACCTGCTGCATCCGCCGCTCCTCGATGAGGTCGGGCTGTTAGCGGCCATCAGGTCGTTCTCAGAGGGATTTGCCAAACGGAGCCACATAAGCGTCGAGGTCGATCTTTCCCCCGATATTGGCCGGCTGGCACCCAAGGTCGAGATTTCGATTTTTCGGATCGTGCAGGAGTGCCTGACGAATATTTACCGCCACTCCGGAAGCAAGACCGCGCGGATCAGGATATGGCCAACGGGAGAAAACCTATTGACGGTTCAGGTCTGCGATGAAGGAAAAGGAATCCGTCCGGAGGATTCAGCGTCTCGAGCAGAGGGATTCAACCTTGGAACCGGAATGAGTGGAATGCGGGAGCGCGTGATAGAGCTGGGAGGCAAGCTCGAAGTTGAGTCTGGTGGTGAGGGGACCACCATCCTAGCAGCTATTCCGCTGGTCGACTCTGTGACTGTCGGCGCCGGAAATTCGAGTCGATGAAATTTCCCTCTTTAAGAGAATTTCCCGGGACGATAAGGATGTGGAGCCGTCCCTTGCCGCTAGGACTCTCGTTTCGCGGGGCCCCATGCGAATTATGAAGGATTTCAACGCCTATAGCTACACTTGGGTCAACGAGCCCAGCAAGCGGATTCAGACCAATGACGTTGAGAATTTGCAGAATCCGGGCCCATGCCGGCGTTTTTAAGCAGCAAAAGCCGGGATTTCCACAGGAACCCGAACCCAAAATTGATCTGTGGATTATCCTGAAAGAAAATCAGGTGCAAATGCAAAATGAAGTAAATCGCCTGTTCGATCTGGCTCAGGAACTGAAAAACTAAGTGTCCAAGTCCGACTTCACCACGATCCTCTCGCTGCCACTGGCTCACAAAGCCGAAGCAATAAACAAGTTGGCGAAGCAAATCAAAAACCCAGCTGAATCGTTAGCAACGTTTCAACTATTCGTTCAGGAAGAAGACTTGACGGGGCCGAGGTATTGGTCGAACCAGTCGAGAGTTTCCTTGATGATGTCGTTGCGGGCCGGGAGATGGCCTGTTGGGAATAGCGCGTGACGCTTGTCTTTGGCCGGT
Source organism: uncultured Acidobacteriota bacterium (assembly GCA_963797765.1). Lineage (GTDB taxonomy): Bacteria > Acidobacteriota > Terriglobia > Acidiferrales > UBA7541 > JBGPTK01. The sequence continues at coordinate 90,256 of CAWCQU010000001.1, forward strand.
GTGCCCAAGAGCTGAAACAGCGGGATCTGGCAGGTGTTGAGCGGAGTATCAAAATCGTTCAGGCCATTGATCATGAGGAATGGGATTTTTACTCGCGGGGCAAAATTGATCGTGTCCATTTCTGGAGGCAGCACCTCGGTGGACAATCCTCCCCCGATGATGACCGCCACTTTGATGCGTTTTTCGAGAGCCAGTATTCTGGGAGCCACGGAAGCACCCGAACTGATCCCGTAATAGGCCAGCCGATCGTGGTCAATGTCCTGGCGAGTCTCCAAGTAATCCACGGATCGAAAAAAATCTTTGGTACGCTGAATCGATAGTTCCCGCCAAACGTTTACTCCGGGGGCGGCGTCGACGTGCCGCTCATACGTTCCCTTATAGATCGGGATGAGCAAGGCTCTTCCACTACGGATGATGAAATCAAGAAACACCATCTCCAGGTTCGCACTTGAGCGTTCTTCGAGCGCACCGGCGTGGGGAAAATAAATAACCGTCTGATAGGGCGGAGCCACATTCTTCGGTACAAAAAGACGAGCAAGGATTCGCTCATTTCCGTATGCGGCGTTATAGGTGATTTGTTCCTTTCGCCAGTATTCGGGATTTTCGTCAATCGCTTCCACTTCCGGTTTTAAATCGGATTTATCATATGCGAAGAAACTCTTATAAATTTCAAACACCTGGTCCGAGACTGGTTTTTCCTTGGTGTAATCTCGAGTGAGGTGCTCAATGGGCCGAGTCAACAGGTCCGCGTTCGGCCCGGCTGCAGCCAAATTCTTCATACAGCGAAAACCATAGGTGGGCAACCGGTCGAATGGCGACTGTGCATCTTCGTCCACGAACATGTACACCGCTTCATTCCAACCGCCGCCCAGAATAAAGCGCCGGCTACCGGACTGGTTCCAACACCACTCCTTGACGTTTCCGGCCATGTCATATGTTCCGAACTGATTGAGTCCACCCAGGCTTCCGACGCGAACTGTGCTACCGCTGTTAAAATTACTGAAATTGGCAATGTCGGAGAAAATTGTGGGACCGGCAGCGTTGTACCAGTGATAAACCGTGGGAAGTTTCTTGCCCGCAAAATCAGCATAGGCCGCGGCTTCGTACCAACTAACGCCGCCGACGGGAAAATCGTCTTGTCCCTTAGGATAATCACCTAACTCCCAGGTTGCAGGGCCGGGTCTGCCCGTCTTATCACGGAATTCCTTCATGGCCTGATCCCACGCGAGGATCTGGCCATTTTTCTGGAAGGGCTCTTTCCAGTATTGACGCTTTGCATAGCCACCGCTATCGACGAATTTCTTGAAATCACGGTTGGTGACTTCGAACTCGTCGATCCAGTAATCCTGCAGGTCAACCGGTGCGGTGTTACCCCATTGAAAGGAACCACCCGATGCGCGCACCATGCGATCCGGAATGCTGCCTTCCGGATCGAGTGTGAAATTGATCTCGGGGCTTGTGGAAGCCGCGGCACCTTCTACCGTTTGAAATCCTTTTTTCACGAATTTCCAGCGAAAATATCCTCTTGGAATGCGGGCGTTTTCGAGCGGCGACTGGCCCAGGTATTGCCATTCGCCATTTACATTCGCGTAGTCTTTCATGTAGACGTCGGCGGAAGGCGGGGAGGTTCGGATGGAGACGAGTTCGGAGTAGTCACGATCCAACTTATCGAAATACGGATCGTTAGGGATGAATTGCTTGGCTACCTTAGCCAGTTGAAACGCGCCCAAGTATTGTTGCTGATCGATGAGTTTGGAAATTAGCGGGAGGGCCACTTCCCGAGCCCAGCGCACTTTCAGATTGTGGCGAACCAGCCAGGTTCCGCCCGCAGCCAGTAACACAAGAATCAATGCAACGGGGACAGCTATCGATGGTTTCGAAACTAATTTCGCGACAGGCGAAGGGGCGGCAGAGCCGGAATTGAGCAACAACAAGAGTTGCTTCAGATCATTCGCAAGATCTTGCGCCGACTGGTATCGTTGCTCGCGTTTTTTTTCAAGCGACTTGTTGATGATCGTATCCAGTGCTTTAGAAATGGTGGGATTCAGTTGCGACGGTGGAATCGGTGTTGCGTGGAGGATGCCATCCGATACCGTGGCGGGGGTGTTGCCGTCGAATGGCCGCTTGCCGGTCGACATTTCGTAGAGTACCGCGCCAAGCGAGAAAATGTCGGTGCGGGGATCGAGTTCTTCGCCGCGCGCTTGTTCGGGAGACATGTAGGCGACCGTGCCGAGCGGCGATCCGGGACTGGTAAGCACCGTCTCCAAAGTTACTGTCGGTGCCTCGGAGGGAGGTTCGGCCAAATGACGCAACGGGATCATTTTTGCGAGCCCAAAGTCGAGCAGTTTGGCCTGCCCTCGCTGCGTGATGAAAATATTGGCGGGCTTGATATCGCGATGGATGATGCCTGCGGAGTGAGCAGCGGCCAAGGCATCAGCGAGGCTTGTGCCAAATTCGAGAATTTGAGGGACGGGAAGTGGTTTGCCTGAAATTCGATCGGCAAGCGTTTCGCCAGTGAGCAATTCCATGGCAAGGAACGGCTTTCCCTGGAATTCAGCTACTTCGTAGATCGTGCAAATATTGGGATGATTCAGCGCCGATGCGGAGCGGGCTTCGCGGCGGAAGCGTTCCAGTACGGTGTGATCACAAACAATATCGTCAGGCAGAAATTTCAGGGCAACCTGGCGGCCGAGATTGGTGTCCTCAGCTTTGTAGACGACGCCCATTCCTCCGCCACCGAGCTTTTCCAGGATGCGGTAGTGAGAGATGGTTAACCCAGATTTCGGCCTAGATTCGAGCACTGTGCGGTGATGCTACGCCACGCACAAAAGCAAGTCAACGAACCGGCGAGGACCTCTTACTGCTACCCAAAAGTTACTTCACAGCAGAGGATTCAGGTCGAATCCGCGACGCTCGGACCTATCGTTCGCCAAGACTCTGTCCGCCTTTGCAATCAACAGCATGGGGATTGCGCTGCACAGGGGATTTCGGATATCAGCCCACCATGTTCCCTCTCCTTCGAATCATTTTCACATCAAGTCTTCGCCTGTTCCGCACGCGTCGCAGCCTGTTACTTGAGAACCTGGCTCTTCGGCAGCAACTCGCTGTCTGAAAGCGAAAGCGTACAAGGCCACGGCTTGGGATATTCGACAAATTCTTCTGGGTTTTCGTTCGAAGGTCCTGGTCAGGATGGAAACAATCGCTCATCGTGATTACACCCGAGACTGTAGTCCGGTGGCAGCGAGCCGGCTTTCGTTTGCGCCAGAACTCCATCCGAGGCTAAAACTGCTCAGTTTCATCCGTTCGTGTTAGAACTCCATCTCACCGCGGCTTCAAGTGAGATCTAGCGTTGCTATGTGCAGAGGAAACCGCATTGACAAAACACATCTTTCCCAGATCTTGAATATCCTCCTTGACGCTCAGGATTTGCCGGCGTAAGATCCGCCAAACGATTCTGTAACGTTATAGTATGCACAATAATTCTATGCGATCGACAATATTTGTAGTTCTATTTGTTCTGGTAACTTGCTCCGGGGCTCAGGCACCGCCGGTTGTGCTCGGCGAACCGGCCACGTTTACCGTCCATGCAGACAGGAAGCTCCAGGCCATAACTGGATTTGGCGCGGGCATGTATCAAGGAACCATAACGGACTTGGAATCGCTTTCGCCGGAAGGCCGGGCCAAGGCATACGAACTTGTGTATGGCGACAAAGGCCTGGGGTTAAACATCATTCGTTTTCATATTTCGTTTACAACCCAACCACTGCCCGCCGATGATCCACTTCGTGCGAAGGGTTTGCAATATGACTGGGAGAAAGATCCGTTCACACAGGCCGTGTGGAATGCCGTGAGTCTTGCTTTGCAGCACGCTCACGCGCCGATTTTATATGCGGTTCCGTTCACGCCGCCGATAAAATGGAAAACGAACGGGAAGCCCAATTTCGGCGGAGCGGTACCTCCGCAGGACTATTCCGCGTATGCAGAATATCTCGCGGACTTCGTGACCTACTACAAGGTGGTCCACGGAATTGAAATCAATGTCCTCAGCCTTCAAAACGAGCCGGACATTTCCGTGTATTGGGAATCATGCCGCTGGACGGGCGATCAGTTACGAGACTTTTTACAGGTGCTGGGACCAATTTTCCGGGATCGCGGATTTCCGACCAAAATCATGATGCCGGAAGGTTCTACCTGGGACGAAGCCTGGATACGATCAATGCCTTCGCTAGAGAGTCCTGAGGCTCGCAAATACATAGGCATTCTTGCGAGCCATACCTACGGCGATTTTGATCTGGTCGATCAGGGGCGAGCACTGATGCAGGCCGCGGCGGCAAAGTATTCCTTGCCAATTTGGATGAGTGAAACCTCGATTATCGGGCCTCCGGATGACACAAGCATGTTTGCCGGGCTGCAGATCGCGCACAGGATCTACCGGGACCTTACGGAAGGGAACGCCTCCGCGTGGATCTACTGCTTTGTAATCTTCAACGCTAAATTTCCGGGCAGCATGGGAATCTTGTCGCCGGTCAAAGACGGCCAGGTTGTAGTTCCCAAGCGCTTCTGGACGATGGCGAACTACAGCCACTTCGTCCGACCAGGATGGCATCGGATACAAATCGATGGGATCACATTCGCAAATTCCGCGTTTGTTAATTCAACTTCGGATGAATTCGCAATCATTGCGCTGAATGCGACCGTCAATGGACGGCCGGCAACTTATGATTTCGGGCCACTCAACGTAGGCGACGTGAAGGCGTATCGAACTTCGAAGGAATTGGACCTGGCGGAAGTGGAGAGGCCGGTGACGGAAGCTCACCAGTTCAGCGCCACCGCCGCACCCTTCAGCGTCACGACCTTTGTGGGAAAGCTGAAATCACCAGCAAAGTGAGAGTGCCGGCCGGAAAGCAGGCTGAAACGTCCGGCCCCTTAAGCCTTCCTAGTCCCCAGCATCCCGGTGAATCCCAGCCAGGCACAACTGCTCCCCTGAACGCTTTTCACTGATGCACCGTATCATCGTTCCCTGGGAAGATCCGATACAACGAGCGCTCCCTGGCAGGGACTTACAACGTTATAAATATGAATAATTCCGCTTGACAGGTTAATCTATAACGTTATAGTTTTCCGTTTCACTGATGAAAGCCGAGCCGACGTGCGTATTGTATGAGACGAAAGGGAGCGCTTCTGGATGGCCGCTTCCTCGCCGTGAAGAATCCCGCATGAACGAGAAATCGAGAAGGAGACAGCGTATGAACCACAGATTTGCAGTAATTCTGGTGCTGGTATTGGCAGGGCTCCTAACGACTCCAGCCTGGCCGCAGACAGGAACCGCGACCGTATCGGGGGTTATCACCGATTCAAGCGGGGCAATCCTTCTCGGGAGTACGGTCACCGTGACGAACGTACAGACGGGCGTGACACGAACGACGCAAACCAATAACGACGGGCTTTATTTTGTGGGCGCGCTCTTGCCCGGCGAGTACGAGATTCGAGTGGAACATGCGGGCTTTCGGACATCGGTTACCAAGGGCATCGTACTTTTGATTGACCAACAGTCGCGGCAAGATGTGTCCTTGGTTGTCGGAATCGCGCAACAGACGGTGGAGGTGACGGCAACCGCCGAACAATTCCTGGAACCGAACAGTTCGCAACTCCAGCAGGTAATCACGGGGACGCTGACGGCGGAATTGCCGTTGAACGGCCGGAACGTGAATCAATTGATCACGCTGAACACCGGCGTGACGACCACGACGGGAAGCTTCTTCAAGGGCGTCGGGGTGGACCTGGCCATCAACGGCCAGCGGTCGAGCACCAATGCGTTCCTGATCGACGGCCTGGACAACGTCGAATTCATGGGGCAATCACCGAACATCACGCTGCAGCCCGATGCGGTGCGCGAATTCAACGTAATGACCAATTCCTTCTCGGCGGAATACGGGCGGTCGAATGCGGGTGTGGTTAACATCGGAATGCGCTCAGGCACGAATGATTTTCACGGGAACGCGTTCGAGTTTGTGCGGAACGATATCTTTAATGCGAATGACTTTTTCTCAAACCGCACCCACCAATCGAAACTGCCCTTCCGGTTCAATCAGTTTGGTGGAACGTTTGGCGGGCCAATTAAGAAGAACAAATTGTTTTTCTTCGCGGGATATCAGGGCACATTAACCCGCAGCCATTCAACCACCATCTTGAGCGTACCGCCATTGGCGTGGCGCACTGGAGATTTTTCCAGCCTGCTCGCGCAAGGGGTACAGATTTACGACCCGACCAACGTCACCGGGGTCGTCAATGGATTGCCGGTGCGAACTCCCTTTGCCAACAATCAGATCCCGTTGGCGAAGCAAGACCCGGCGGGGCAGAAACTGCTGCAACTCTATCCCGCTCCCAATTTGCCGGGTAACTTCTCAAACTTTGTGGAACCACTGGGAGCCGCGACCAACGATCACCAAGGAAATTTCAAGCTGGATTACCAGGTGGCGGCACGGGACGTGATTACGGGATCATATAATATCGACGACAGCGCGAACACCAACGACGCTTTCTTCGGGAACATTGGCGGAGGCGGCCCGCTGCCAATTAACGACTTCCGGAGCCAAAATCTGGGCGTCAGTTACACGCATACGTTCAGCGCCTCGCTCCTGAATACGGTGGCTTATGGATATCTACGCCGGGGAATCAACAGTTTGCCATCCGGGTTCGGCCTGGAACTCAACCAACAGTTTGGAATTCCCGGCATCAGCACCGATCCAACCGCGTCCGGCCTGGCGGCGATTAACCCAAGTGGATTTGCGGGATTGGGCGGGCAAGTATTTTTCCCGCAGATCGTAACGGAGCAGAGCCACCAGATTTACGACAACCTTTCCTGGACGAGAGGGCGGCATGTAATCAAGATTGGCGTCGACTATCACCGCCGGCTTCTCCACCTATTTCAGGCAGGCTTTCCGCGCGGACTGTTTAATTTTGACAGTTTGGTGACGGCGCAAGCCGGAGTGGGAGGGAATGCAATCGCCAGCATGCTGATTGGTTATTCGTCTTTCGCCGAGCGCGATTTCCTGACTCAATTTATCAATCAAAGCGGAAACGAATATGCGGGCTACTTCCAGGACGATTTCCACGTCAGCAAGCGGCTGACGCTGAACCTGGGACTCCGCTACGACTACTTCTCGCCGCAGGTGGAAGCGAACAACCGGCAGGCCAACTTCAATATCAATACGGTGGCTCTTGACGTGGCGGGGCAGAATGGCGTGAGCCGAGGGTTGGTGGCTGCCGATCATCATGACGTGGGGCCAAGATTAGGATTTGCATTCACTCCATTCAGCGACGGCAAAACAGTGCTGCGCGGAGGATATGGAATCTTCTATTTTGCCGAACAGAATGCGCTGGCCACTCTGAATCGACTGGCATACAACATCCCATTCTATTTTCTCCAGACGATCGCGCAATCCGGATTGACAATTGTGACTCCGACGCTGAGGCTCTCCACCGGCATACCCGCACCACCGCCGCCCAATCCGGCCGCGCCATTCGGCACGGTTCAATACCGGGTGCCTGGCTTGGACGATTCCATGGTTCAATCCTGGAACCTGGATATACAGCGCGAGCTCACCCACGACACCGTGCTCGACGTTGCCTACGCGGGTTCCAAAGGCTCGGACCTGCTCGCGATTCGCAACCCCAATCAGCCGCCGCCTGGCCCCGTCCGGGTATTTCCAATTTCTCCGGCAATCGGCCAGATCTTCACGATGACCAACCAGGGGTATTCCAATTACAACGCGCTGCAGGTGAAAGTAAATAAGCGCCTATCGGCGGGGCTCACCTTCCTGGCTTCCTATACCTGGTCGAAGGCAATCGACAATACTCCTGGTTATTGGCCCAATTCTGGATTCTCTCAACTGCCGCAAGATTCACTGCATCCCGACAATGGAGAACGAGGGCTTTCGGATTGGGATATTCGCAACAATCTGGTTTTCAGCTATAGCTGGGAAATTCCCGTCGGGCGGAATCGCCGATTCATGAGCCATGCGAACACGGCTGCCGAATTGATCCTGGGTGGCTGGCAGATGACGGGCATTTTGGGGCTGCGCAGCGGGACGCCTTTCACTCCATTTATTACGGCCGACCAGGCGAACACAGCCTTCGGAGGAAACCTGCGCCCGAACCGCACGGGAAGCGGCAAAGCCGCCAACCAGACGGTGGACCACTGGTTTGACACATCCGCGTTTCCGCTGCCAGCTCTGTTCACTTACGGCAATTCGACTCGCAACATTTTGATCGGCCCCGACTTGAACAATTTTGATATGGGGTTGTTCAAGAATTTCCGGGTGACCGAACATGCCCAACTGCAATTTCGCGCGGAGTTCTTCAACATCACGAACACACCGCACTTTGGATTGCCGAATCCCTTTACGAACATACCCCAGGGCGGAACCATTACCACTTTGACCACTCCGCCACGAGTGATTCAGTTCGGAATGAAACTAGGCTTTTGAGGAATTACGGACGAGAAGCGAGATAGCGCTGATTTGTTGGCCGGAGAACCGCACGTCTGTAGAGCTATTTGCGGGCGGCATGAGCTGCGAGGCTGGAACGATTGCCGTCGGGGCGAGTGGGAATAAACGACTTGTCAGCGGGCAGGCGTGCGCTTGATCTGCGGATAACTAATGTTGGCTCGATCAGGATGGGGTGCTGAGGAGGTTTCTCGCCCTCGATCAGGTCCAGCAAAGTACGCGCGGCGATCTTTCCGATTTCCGTGCGGTGTTGGTCCACTGTACTGAGCGGAACGTAGAGGCGTTCGCCGTATCGATTCTTTCCCACGCCGATCAGGCCACAGTCGTCAGGGAGGCGGAGACCGTGCTCCAAGAGAGCTTCCATCGCACCGATAGCAATCGGGTCGCTGGCCGCGAAGATGGCATCCAGACGGGGCCATCGACGGAGCAATATCTTCGTCCCTTCGTAGCCGCTGGCTTCATCGTGAAATCGGGCGTCGATGATGAAATCGCGCCGGGCTCGCAGGCCATACTTTCGAAGAGCCTTCAGATAGCCGCGGAAGCGCCCGATTCCCGTGGAGAGGTGAGGACCCCGGAGATGGGCGATGTTCCGATAGCCCTGGGTGATCAGATGCTTGGTGGCGATGAAGCCGATTTGTTCATCATCCACGCCGATGAACGGCGCGCCGGAAAAGAAGCGGTCGACAAGGACGAAGGGAACGCCCCACTTCGCCAGATCGCGCCACACACGGTTTTCGTTCGGATCGTGAGCAGAAGCGACGATCAAACCATCCAGTTGTTTACCGATGAGGGTCTGAATTTCTTCGTCTTCTCGCTTGGGATCCTCTCCCGTGCTGCAGAGGACCAGATGATAGCCGGCCGCATTGGCGATGATGTCTATTCCCTTCATCACTTCGGTGAAGAAAGAACGGGAGAGATCGGGAACCACGACGCCGAGAACGTGAGTGCGGTGCGTGACCAGGCTTCGCGCCACGGAATTGGGAAGGTAATTGAGCTCCTTCGCTTTTTTGAAAACGCGCTGGCGGGTGGTTTCGCTGATGTCCGGCCGGTTGCGCAGGGCCGCATTCACCGTCGAGATCGAGAGGTTGAGGGCGCGAGCAACGTCTTTCAATCGGACTCTCATTCTGCCTCGTATAGTAAGGTCGCGAACCGATTTTTACAAGTTGGGCGGCGGAAGCGCCGCATTTGCCTCAAACCGAAGGCAAAGCGCTTGACAGCCAATGCCAATCCCACTATAAGACACCTGCAACGTTACAGTAAGCAGTATTCATACTTCTTAGCGAATCGGAGTTCAGGGTTCAGCCGATTGCCGCTCCTGGTTCCGCCACGATGAAGAGACTTATCAATTCTCCCAATTCTGTCGCCGCCGAAGCTATTGAAGGTTTTGCGAACACCTACTCCCGATATTTGCGCCAGCTTGAGGGGATTCAGGCAGTGGTTCGCCGCAGCGGACCTGCGGCGGGAGAGGTGGCGGTGGTGACGGGCGGTGGCAGCGGACATGAGCCGATGTTTGCCGGATATGTGGGGCCGGGGTTGGCACACGGCAGCGTCGCCGGAAATATTTTCACTTCTCCGCCACCGCAGCCGATCTATGAGACCGCCAAAGCCGCTCATGGCGGGGCCGGCGTGTTGTTTCTTTACGGGAATTACGCCGGAGACGTCCTGAATTTCGATGCCGCGGCCGAAATGCTGGCGGAAGAGGGTATTCAGGTAACAACGGTTCGAGTTGCCGACGATGTGGCGTCCGCTCCAGCAGACCGCCGTTCGGAACGCCGCGGTATCGCAGGAGACTTTTTTGCGATCAAGGCGGCAGGCGCCCGAGCCGCGGAACGAGGAACTTTGGCTCAAGTGACGGCCGCCGCCGAGAAAGCCAACGACTCGATGCGCAGCATGGGAGTGGCGCTCAGTTCGTGCACGATTCCGGCGGCTGGGCGGCCCATTTTTGAAATCGGGGACGATGAATTGGAACTCGGGTTAGGCCTTCACGGCGAACCAGGAGTTGAGCGAACCAAGATGATGCCGGCGGACGAAATTGCCGCCTACCTGGTACAACGCATTTTGCAGGACCTGGGAACAAAACGCGGAGACGAAGTGAGCGTGCTGGTAAACGGGCTGGGCAATACGCCGGTGGCGGAGTTGTTCATCGTGAACCGGGCAGTGGACCGGTTGCTGCAGTGAAGCCGGGTCTGTTAACGGTGCGATCGTACGTTGGGAATTACGCGACATCGCTGGATATGGCTGGATGTTCAATCACCGTCCTGCGGCTAGACGCGGAGATGAAGAGACTGGTGCTGGCCCCGGCTGATTCGCCGGCATTCGTTCAGATGTGATTCCAATGGCCTCTGCGATTTCATCCACGGGTTTGCGCGAGTTGTTGTTGGCGGCGGGAGAGGCCGTGGAGCGCGAGGAGTCCCACCTGAACGCGTTGGATTCGGCCATAGGCGATGGAGATCACGGAATCACGATGAGACTTGGATTCCAGGCGGTGAAGAAAGCTATCGAGGCGCTTCCCGCCGAATCGACGCCGGACCAGATATTTACTGAGGCCGGCAAAGCGTTCATGCGATCGACCGGCGGAGCGATCGGAATCATTTTGGGCCGCGCACTGCGGGCTGCCGGTGAAGCAATGCGCGGGCGCGCCGTCATGAGCGCGGCCAACTGGAAATTGTGCTTTCTAGCGATGGAGCAAACGGTTACCGCGGTGGGAAAAGCGAAACCGGACGACAAAACCATGCTCGATCCTCTTCATGCCGTGAATCGAGCCCTGTTGGCCACGGGCGACGATCTGGAGATTGCGGAATTATTGTTGGTAGCGGCGGAAGCGGCGGAGCGATCTGCCCAAGCAACGGCTTCCATGCATTGCCGAATGGGCCGGGCCAGCCGCCTGGGCGATCGCGCGCTGGGGCATCCCGATCCAGGAGCGGTCTCGTTTTCAATCATCGCGCGGGCAATGGCAACGCGGGCTGGCGAATTGCCGCGTGAGGCGTTTGTGAATTCGATCTAGATCGATTTAAGCGGAACGTTTCGGGCGAGGTCTTTAGGGAGGCGCGATGTATCTTCCGGGTACTTACGCAGCGGCGCTCTTCATGATGCTGGCGGGAATGTTCTTCTGGGGATCCTGGCCGAACACTTACAAGCTCACGCAGAATTGGCGCGTTGAGCTTTTCTACTGGGACTATGCGTTTGGAATTTTTCTCTCGTCCATCCTGGTGGGGTTGACACTGGGAACGTATTTCGGACCGAAGACATTTCTGGTGGACCTGCTTGCGGCGGACCATTCCGCGTGGCTTTACGCTGCGGCCGCCGGAGCATTGTGGAATTGCGGCAATGTACTGCTGGTATTCGGAGTTGCGCTGGTTGGCCTTGCGGTGGCCTTTCCGCTGTCGATTGGATTGGCGCTGGTGGTGGGAGTGATCGGCAGCTACATCGTTATGCCACGCGGAAACCCGATGTTACTTTGCGTGGGAGTGGCCATGGTGTTCGCAGCCGTGGTTTTCAATTCCCTCGCTTATAAAGCCGCGGCGAAAACCAAGCAGAAAGTGTCGAGCAAGGGACTTGTGGTTTGTCTTTTGGCTGGAGTGCTGTTCAGCGGTTTCGGTCCGCTGGTGGGCAAGGCCTTGTCGTCACCCAAACCACTGGGGCCGTACGGCGTCACGTTTTTCTTCACTCTGGGCGCGCTGATCAGCACCGCGCTGTTGTTGAGCTACTTCATGCGCCACCCAATCGACGGAACTCCGCTGAGTTGGGCGGACTACCGGCGCGGAACAGGACGGGAGCACACCGCCGGATTCCTGGGCGGCTTTTTCTGGACGCTGGGCACCACTTTTACATTTGTGCCGGCCAGCATGGTTGGGATCGCCTTGGCGTATGCGATTGGCCAGGCGAATCCATTGATCGCCGCATTGTGGGGCGTGTTTGTGTGGCGGGAATTCAAGGGCTCACCCGGGCGCGCCCATGTTTTGTTGGGACTCATGTTCGCGCTTTACCTGGGAGGCTTGTTGTTCCTCGCATCGAGTTTCCAGGCGAACTAATTCAGGAGATTTGGAATGCCAACACAGGGAAAGCAAAGCGGAACAGGGAACAGAAAAAGAAATACGTTTGGGGTCATCGTGGGGAATCGCAGCTTTTTCCCTGACGCACTGTGCCGCGACGGACGGGCTGAAGTGCTTCGAGTTTTGGCGGAAGAAGGATTCGAAGCTGTGTGCCTTTCGCCGGAACAAACCAAGTTCGGATCGGTGGAAACATTGCAGGATGCGCGAAAGTGCGCGGAATTATTCCGCGAACACCGCGATGCGATCGACGGAATCATCATCGCGCTGCCAAATTTCGGGGATGAACGAAGCGCGTCGAACTCAGTTCGCATGTCCGGATTAAACGTGCCGGTGCTGGTGCAAGCATTTCCCGACCAGCCGGATCGAATGTTGATGGGGGCGCGGCGCGACAGTTTTTGCGGGAAAATTTCGGTGTGCAATAACCTGTGGCAATGCGGCATCAAGTTTACGCTGACATCACAGCACACTTCGGCTCCCGATTCCCCTTCGTTTCGCGGTGATCTTCGCTCCTTTGCCGCGACGTGCCGGGTGGTTCGCGGATTGACCAATGTGCGCGTCGGAGTGGTTGGCGCACGTCCTGCCGCGTTCAACACCGTGCGCTTCAGCGAAAAGCTGATGGAATTCCACGGAATCACGGTTGAAACGGTTGACCTTTCGGAAATTCTGGGCCGTATCCAACGGCTGGCGGACGATGCACCGGCGGCAAAACAAAAACTCGATTTCATCCATTCCTATGTTTCGACGCAGGGAATCCCGCCGGATTCATTGCTGAAAATGGCGAAGTTCGGCGCCGTGGTAGACGAGTGGATGGCCGCAAACCAACTCTCTGGCAGTTCCATTCAGTGCTGGACAGCCATGCAGGAATATTTCGGAGTAATGCCGTGCACGCTGATGAGCATGATGTCGAATAACCTGATGCCCAGTGCGTGCGAGACCGACATGATCGGCATGATCGGCATGTACATTCTGCAACTCGCCTCGCAAACCCCCAGCGCCATCGTGGATTGGAACAATAACTATGGCGATGATCCCGACAAAGCCGTGATTTTCCATTGCTCGAATCTCCCGAAGGATTTCTTCGAAGACGTGAAAATGGATTTCAACGAAATCATCGCCACCGGCGTGGGCAAGGAACGTTCGTTTGGGACGGTAGTGGGCCAATTGCGAAGCGGTCCGATCACCTATTGCCGCGCATCGACGGACGATTTGCACGGGCGGCTGCGCGCCTACGTGGGTGAAGGCGAACTGACGAACGACCGGGCGAAAAGTTTTGGCGGGTACGGCGTGGTGCGCGTGCCGCGGCTGCAGGAATTGCTTCAGTACGTGTGCAAGAACGGCTACGAACATCACGTAGCGGTGAACCTGAGCACCGAAGCCCGCGCAGTGGGAGAGGCCCTGGAAACTTACAAGGGCTGGGAACTCCACCGTCACCAGGGCTAGCCCCGTAATGGAAAGCTTTCGGAGAATTTATGCGGATCGCCGTGGATTGCGACGACGCTGGCATCGATCTTAAAAAGATCGTGGTCGAGCATTTGCGAAAGGCCGGCGCCGAGGTGGAAGACCTCGACCTGCTGGCAACCAAGAAAGTGGACTATCCCGACATCGGATTTAACCTGGCACAGCTCGTGGCCCAAGGACAATTTGACCGCGGGGTATTGATCTGCGGCACAGGCCTGGGGATGGCGATGATCGCCAACAAAGTGCCGGGCGTGTATGCCGGCGTGTGCCATGACGTGTACTCCGCGGAGCGGTTGCGCAAGAGCAACAACGCTCAAGTGATTACGTTCGGGTCGCGGGTCGTTGGTCCCGAGCTGGCCAAAACAGTTTTAACAGCGTGGCTACAATCCGAATTTGAGCCCGAACGATCCGCGCGAAAGGTTGCTCGCATGCACGAACTGGAGCGCGAACAGATGCAATCGAGAACCTCATCAGGGGAGAAACCATGAAGTCGGGGCCCTGGCTGTTCGGTTCCAATTGGAAAATGTACAAGACGGTCTGCGAGGCGACGGAGTACGCCGAAGAGCTGGGCAATCGGCTGGATGCGATGTCCTTGGACGGAGCACAAGTTTTTGTAATTCCTCCTTACACGGCGATTGAGGCGGTGCGCCGTGCCGGACGTGGCCGCTTTTGGGTAGGTGCTCAGAACATGCACTGGGATAAATTCGGTCCGTACACGGGAGAGATTTCCGGCCCGATGCTCAGCGAGCTGGGCGTCGACCTGGTGGAGATCGGGCACGCCGAGCGCCGTCAATATTTCAACGAATCCGACCCCGACGTGAATCGCAAGGTTCATACCGCGCTGCAATTTCATTTGAGGCCATTGATTTGTATCGGCGAAGAACTGGCCGACAAACAATTTGGAGTCGAGAAGGAAACGGTGGCGCGCCAATTGCGCATCGCTCTCCACGGAGTGGCTGCCGAATTGGCTGCGCATTTGATCATAGCGTACGAGCCGGTGTGGGCGATCGGCGATTCAGGCAGCACCGCCGATATCGAATATATCCGCAGCATCGCATTGGTAATTCGCGACGTGTTGAATTCGATGTTTGGAGCGCCGCTCGCGCAATCCATCCCGCTGCTATACGGCGGAAGCGTATTCCCAGCCGACGCACCGGCGCTGCTCAGTTCGACCGGCGCGAATGGATTGTTTGTGGGCCGCGCAGCGCTTGATCCCGATGGATTTGCGGATTTGATTCGAGATTGCCTGGCTGTAATGCCGCGATGAAAACAGACATTTAATTCAGCCGGAGGAAAACAGATGTCATCGACTCGTCGAGAATTCATGCGGAACACAGCGCTACTATCCGGAGCATTGATTGCCGGTGATGCGATGGCTTGGGCCGGCAAATTGGCCGCGGCGCACGCGCCACTTCCGCAGCCGGATTTTTATTGGGGTGTGGGAATTGAAAACTGCTGGATCGCTCAAGTGAACCCCACGAAGGACGGCAAGCGCCGCCTTCTGGACGTTTATCTTCAAATCGATCATTACAACCGATGGAAACAGGACTTGCAGTTGGCAAAAGACGTTGGCGTGAATTGCATTCGATACAGCGTTCCCTGGTACAAAGCGGAACCCAAACCGGGAGTCTACGATTGGTCCTGGATCGATAAACCGATCGATGATTTGGTCAACAAGCTGAAGATCATTCCCATCATGGATCTGATTCACTACGGTACCCCAGCCTGGATGGAAGACGGCGTAATTGACGATCGTTATCCCGAAGCTCTGGGAGCTTATGCGGGTGCGATGGCCAGTCATTTTAAGGGGCTGGTGAATCATTACTCGCCTCAAAACGAACCACAATTGACTTGCCTGTTCTGTGGCCTGACCGGGCGTTGGCCGCCTTACCAGAAGAGCATTGAAAGCTGGTCTCACGTCGGCATTCGAGTCGCGAAAGCGATGGTTCTTGAGACACAAGCGATTCGAAGCGCGATTTCTGACTCCGTGATTGTGTCTGTTGATCCGATGTTCTACGGCAACATCGATGCTTACCTGCCAAAGGGAGCGGCCGCCGATCCAGCTATGAAGGATTTTCGTTCGGCCGCGGCTGCTTACCCGGCTTCCCTGGTTTATGGCCGAGTCAACCCTTCCGATTCATTCGCCGAATTCTTGCAGCAAAAAGGCGTGCCCTCGCAAGAGATCGACTGGGTCTCTCAGCACGTTCAGAAACCCGATATCCTCGGCTACAACTATTATCCTGACATCTTCAAATACTCAAAAGAGGGCGACTTCACAAGAAAGGGCGCCGTCCCCTTGCAACAGGCGGCGCGAGAAGCCGTGGACGGCACCGAAGCGGGCATCCGGAATTCCCATGAATATTTCCAGATGCCTATCTATCTAACGGAAACCAGTGCCGGCCTTACCTCCGAAGGGAAAGTTGCGTATATCAACGCGCTCTACGAGATGGTTTTGCGATTCCGTGGAGAGAAATTCCCCATCCGGGGCATCAACTGGTGGCCGCTATTCAATACCATCCAGTGGGACTACCGGGAAGATTTCGACAAACCACTGGCCAGTTTTGTAAGGCCCGGAGGTTGGAACAACGGCTTGTACACCACCGACGCGAGCAGCCCGGACCTGAAACGAGTCCACACCGCCGCCGCCGATGCCTACCACGATGTAATCCTTCGCGATGCAAAATATTGGCAGGAGCATCGCGGGTAGCATTGGATGAAAGCCGGCGCGTGACCCGAAGAAATGCAGTCGCGAGTTTCCGGATATCGACCGAACGAATTCAAGGACGTGAGATGAGGATACGATTGGCTTTTCTGATGATGGGGGTAATCGCCATGGCCGTGACGACTGGACCAGCACGAGCGGACTCCGCAACCTGCAGTGTGACCAAGGAAAACTACCTAGGTTGGGACGCGTTGAAAATGACCAATGGCATCGTGACGCTGCACATTGTCCCGGCCATCGGCGGTCGCGTGATTCAATTCGAACTTGGCGACCATTCCTACTTCAGCATCCATCCCGAACTCAAAGGCAAAGTTGCGCCGCCCGCTGAGAGCGATTTCGGCATGGACTGGAAAAACTACGGCGGCGACAAGATTTGGACGGCGCCACAAGGATGGCAGAACGACTCGGAGTGGCCTGGGCCGCCCGATCCGGTTCTGGATGCGGGACCTTACACCTCCGAAATCGTTGCGAATGGCCCGGACGAGGCGGCGGTGCGCCTGACCAGCCAGTCCGAATCTCGATCTGGCGTTCAATTGGGGCGTGTTCTCCGGATTCGCAGCGGCAGTTCCACGGTGTCTGTGGAACTCGTCATGAAAAATACATCGAAGCGGACAGTCCGCTGGTCGCTTTGGGAAGTGACGCAGCATGACACGGCCGATCCCAACGATCCAAAGCTGTTTAATAAGAATTTCTGGGCGTATTGCCCGGTCAACCCTCACAGCATGTATCCGCGGGGATTTAACTACATGTTCGGATTAGTGAATAATCCGGGATTCCATCTAGATGATTCAGGGCGCATGTTGCGCGCGCATTATCAATACCAAGTAGGCAAAGTCGGCCTCGATACGAACGCCGGCTGGCTGGCGGTGGTGAACCGCGCCACCGAACACGCGTTCTTCGAATCTTTCGATTTTGTTCCCGGCGCCGAGTATGCGGATAACGCCTCGGTGGAATTTTGGATGCAGGGCCCGGGAGACTTCATCAACAATCAGGAAATCGTGAACATGCAAGGAGGGCCGGAGAAATTTCCATATCTGATGGAATCCGAGGTCGTCAGCCCGTATGCGAAGCTCGCTCCTGGCGAAGAGTTTCATTTCAGACTTCAGTGGCATGCGGCCCGCACTGATGGTCCGATCAGCCAAGTTACGCAGGCCGGCGCAATTCATGAACCGCTGGTCATCTCCACGTCGGCCGGAAAATCCCGCGCCACCGGAAAATTTGCAGTGTTTTTCCAAGGCGAAGCCATCGCAACCTTTTATTCCTCAGCCGGAGGGACGGTGGCGCGAATTTCACTCGGGAAAGTCAGTCCCCTGCAAGAATTCGTGATGGACCAGCCCGTGGCCTTGCAATCTCAGGCCTATCGCGTATCGATTACAGTCCACGATGCAAATGGGGCTAATCTAGGCACTCTCGCGGAAAAGATTCTGGTGGAATGAGGGTGCTCCGAAGATTTCCAACGCTGTACAACACGCGCCCGGGCCAGACAGGTGACAGCGGAAATCTAAGATCGAAGAAAGCTTCGGATGTGCTCGAGGGCGCGGTCTAGGTCTTCCTTTGCATTGAAGAAGTGAGAAGAGATGCGGACGCCGCCGACGCCAGAGGTGTAACGAACAGAAATCAGAACTTTGTGCTCCAGAAGAAATTCCATGAGCGCCAGATTTCGGTCGCGCGAGCCCAGTGAGAATGTGACGATCCCCGATCGGTGCTCCGGCTCGACAGGCGTAACGATCTCGACCCCGAGTTGCATAAGTCCGGTTAACAGGTGATCCGTCAACTCGCAAACATACGCAGCAATGTTGGCGCCGCCGAGCTGATTGATCATGTGGAGCGATGCGGCGAGCCCTATGGCGCCTGGATAGTTGGATGTTCCCCCAATTTCAAACCGGCGTGCGTCTGTAACGAACTTGTAGTCGCGGACGGGCGTGATTTCCGGAGTCTGGAAGTAGTTTCCCCAGCCGCCCTCGGGTGTTTCGATGTTCAGATAGCCGGCGAGGGGCGGGCGCAGCGCCGGAAGCACATTTCTATTTATGTAAAGCAGTCCCACACCGAATGGGGCGTTTAGCCACTTATGTCCACCGCACGCGAGAATGTCGATCGGCGTCTTTCGAACGTCGATAGGGAACACACCGAGCTGCTGGACGCCGTCGACGACGAGCCAAACGCGGCGGTCGCGGCAAAGAGTGCTGAGCGAATCGAGATCGAGACGGAAGCCATTGCTCCATTGAACGGAGCTAATGACGACCGCCTTGGTGCGCGGCGTAATCCGTTCCGCCACATCTTCGATACGAATCGCACCTTGGTTGTTGGGCACGACGTCAATTTCAAGCCCCATCTGCCGGTGTTTCTGGCACCAAGGTACTGCCACTTCGAGGAATTCGAGATCGGAGGTGAGGATTCGGTTGCCCCGCTCGAGCGGCAACGACTCAGCGGCGATCGTCAGGCCGTGAGACGTGCTCTCGACGAGCGCGATTTCCGATTCGTCTGCGTTGATCAGCCGGGCCGCCTCGGTCCGTGCTCTCGAGCGCATTTCGTCTATGGCGATGTGGTGGAGCGTGGAGGATCGGGAAGGACAGTGCAGCACTACCTCAAGAAACTGCTGAATTGCTTCGGTTGCGACAAGCGGCGTCAGACTCACGCAGGCCGCATCGAGAAACGTCTTCTCACTCAGGGCAGGAAATTGGGCTCGTGCTTCGGTGAAATTCATGTGCGGTCAAGAAGTCGCAGGCTAGCACGCCAAAAGAATGTAATCAACCGAATCAGCGAAGCAGCGATAGCCAGATCACGGCTCGGTTCTGCTCCACATGTGTCTCGCCAGTGCGATCCAAAACCAGACAATGATTGCAGATGGCTTGAACGGAATCAAAATCGGGCAGTGTACACCGGTTACTGGCGAGCATGGACACGCTCTCGCTAAGGGGAAATCTCCTCCATCGAGCCGCGTGACCGGGATGCTCGTGCTACTCATCTCGGTCGAACCTGTGTTAACCGGAGCCACACATTGGGTGGTGATGTACGCCACGCAATGCGAACCGGAGCTCAGGCTATCGGAATCGAAATCCGCTCAACGCAACGCCAACTAGTTTTCCGGTGGGTTAAGCGGAGGCATCTATGACGCTTTCAAGTATTTGAATGATATACAACTCATATGTACAAGAAATGTCTTGACAGAGAATTTAGAGGGTGGTCCACTCCCTTGGAAACCAAGGATACGAGCGGGGTCGTATCTGCTTCCTATTGTGCTGCAAGGCTATCTGTTTAGATCCCGGGCAGACTCGCCGCATCAATGAGCCAATGGCGAACCTATGCGGGTGGGGTTTACGGAATGTCTCCAGCACATGTCCCCGGACAAGGATGAGGAGGGTGCGATGATTTTGAGTCTGCTTCGCTTCGTTCGTGCGCCGCAAGTTCGCCTGACCATGGGACTGCTGGCCGGAATCGTGATGATGTTGGGCGCGAACTCATCGCGCGCGCAAGTGGTTACCGGCACTCTGCTGGGAACCGTTCAGGATCCGAGCGGGCGGGTATTGCCTGGTGTGACGATACAGGCCGTGCTCGTCGACCGGAACCTGCAACGCACGGTGACGACAAATGACGACGGCCAGTATGAAATTTCTTTCCTGCCGGTCGGGATCTATCGGGTGACAGCGAGTATTGCAGGATTCAAAGTGCAAGTGCAGCAGAACATCGATCTGCGGATTGACCAGCGGCTGCGCGTGGATTTCGCACTCCAGATCGGGTCGGTGACGCAGCAGGTGACGGTCTCCGGTGAACCTCCCCTGGTGAATGCGGATTCTCCTAACATCGGCGAAGTGATTGAGCAGACGCGCGTGACGGAATTGCCGCTCAAGGGCCGGCAGTTCATCGAGCTTGTGTTGTTGACTCCCGGCGCTACTCCGGAAATTCCAGGGCAGACGGGAGGGCAGTTCGCGCTGGCAGGCTCTTCGGTGAACGTCAACGGCAATCGCACGGATTCAAATAATTTCCTGCTGGATGGAGTTCCGATCAATGACAGCATGTGGGGCCGGATGGCGATTTCGCCTTCCGTGGACGCCATCGGCGAGATGAAGGTGCAGTCGTTCCTGTACTCGGCGGAATTTGGGTCGGCGGGCGGCGGACAGGTAAACGTCACGCTGCGCTCCGGCCAGAACCAAGTGCACGGCACCGGATTCGGTTTTTTCCGCCGCGACACGTTCGACGCCCGCAACTTTTTTGCCCTCCAGAAGGCGCCACTCACTCAGAATGACTATGGCTTGAGCATGGGCGGGCCCGTGATTCATTCCAAGTTTTTTGTTTTTGGAAATTTTGAGCGGCTTACAACCGAGAGCGGCACAACACTCATCAGCACCTTACCGACGGCCGCTCTGCGTGCCGGAAACTTTGCCGGCCTGGCTCCGGTGATCGATCCCACGACCAAGCTCCCGTTTCCCAATAATCAAATCCCGAGTTCGCGATTCGATCCCGTGAGCGTGGCAGTCCTTGCCCTGGTGCCGACACCAGCGGGGAACAGCCTTTCCAACAATTTCAACACCATCGAAAACGAGAATGCCCATTCCACACAGTTCAACGTAAAGCTCGATTACCAGATTTCTGAGAAGGACACACTCTCCGGCCACTTTAGCGATGCCAACCTGTTCAGCGATGTACCAGCCGCCGGCTCTCCCCCGGGGTTCACCCCGAGGGTGAAGTTGATCACTCGCACGACGGGGGTGCAATGGACTCGCATCATCAGCGCCCGGACGGTAAACCAGGCGCGCTTTGGATATACCTACACGTCCAGCGTGGAACCGAGTGCGCACCCAAACCTGGATTTCGCCGCGCAGAATGGCATTCAAGGGACATCTCACGACCCGGCAGTTCTGGGGGTGCCCCGCTTCGCGCCCACCGGGTTCAGTGTAATCGGCGACCTGGTGAGCACACTAAACGGAACTTCGGGTGATTTTCATTACATCGATGATTTCTCGCACAGCTTTGAGAAGCACTCGCTCAAGGCCGGTATCATTGTGTCGAGGCTGCGGCCCAGTCCTTTTTTCTTCCCGTCGCCGCGCGGCACGTTCAATTATCTGACCGGCAAGTACACAGGGAACGCTTTTGCGGACTTTTTGCTCGGGCTGCCCTCCACAGGTTCCGTCGGTGTGGGCGATCCGCTGGTGAATGGCAGAGCCTGGCGGGTGGGAACCTATGTAGAAGATGATTGGCGCGCTACGTCACGCCTGACCCTTAACCTTGGCTTGCGTTACGAGATTCTCACTCCTCCGGTCGACACCACAGACCGTCTTTCCAACTTGAACCTAAACAACGGAAATATCATTCTTCCCTGCTCCAACGGACAACCCAGCTCCAAAGCGAATCTTGCAAAGTTTCCGCAGTTCACTTTTGTCTGCAACAACACCGTGGGATTGGGAAAGGGGTTAACGCAGACCGACGCTGCCGATTGGGGCCCACGTTTGGGATTTGCATACACAACTCCGGGGGAGCGGTGGGTGGTTCGCGGAGGCTACGGAATTTTCTACAGTTATCCTCCGATGGCGGTTCGCATCGGGACGCCAAGCTTTAGCATTCCGTTCTTCAGCCAGACCACAGCGACCAATAGCACGACTACACCGGTACCCACTTCGACTCTATTCACGGTTCCCGGTGTAAACGCGTTCGCCGGACAGCCATTCTCGGTGGATTATCTTGCCGGCCGAGTACAACAGTGGAGCTTGGATGTGCAGCGCCAGTTTGGAGCATCGCGATTGCTGGATGTAGCTTACATCGGCTCGCACGGAGACAACCTGGACTCGGAACTTCTGGCAAACCAGGCGACTCCGGGGATCGGCCCCACCGGCCCACGCACTCCATTCCCGCTCCTCGCAAACAGCCTAATCCTATCCGGACCGTTCGCGAGATCGAATTATGACGCCTTGCAGATTCGCTTCGAACAGCGGCCCTGGCACGGGCTGACACTGGTGACCCACTATTCGTTTGGAAAATCGTTGGACGACGCTTCGAACCTGCTATCCAACGTCGGCAATTCCAACGTTCCGCAGAATTCGCGGAACATCGAGGCGGAGTATTCCCGATCGAATTTCGATGTCCGCCACAGGTTCGTCGTCGATGGCGTCTACGACCTTCCTTTCCGTTCCAATAGTCGCGGATGGAATTACCTGGTCGGTGGCTGGCAGTTGAGCACCGCGGTAATTCTGCAGAGCAACACTCCCTTCTCGCCCGTTCTTCCCACGGACGTGAGCGGCACCGGCGGTTTCTCCGACCGCCCCAATCAGATCTCCGACCCCAATAGCGGCGCGCCGCACACGCCTCAACAGTGGTTCAACAAGGCCGCATTCCAGCAGCAGGCCGCGGGCAACTTTGGAAACGCCGGCCGGAACACGATTAACGGACCGAATTACCAGGATGTTGACTTGGCAGCCTTGAAGAGGATTGCATTCTCGGAACGGTTCACCGCCCAACTCCGAATTGAGACGTTCAATTTGTTCAATCGAGCCAACTTCAACGTGCCCAGCCGCAGTTTCGGCACTGCTCAATTCGCAACGATAACCAGCGCGCAGGACGCGCGAGTCCTGCAATTTGGAGCCAAATTCATGTTCTAGGCCGCGGGAGCGATTCTCGCAGTCGCCAGTTCATGGGATCCGTGGTCTGGAAATTTACCTGTAGATACTTTTAATACTTGGATGGGAGCATTATCCATTGCAATCCATTCTGCCGGCAGTCAGGGAGCGTTGGGGAATACTGGTTTGCCTCTTCGCTCTTGCGATGCTGGGGCTGCACGCCGCACCAGCGGGTCCCGACGCTGCTTTCACCGGCGTTTGGGCCACGCTCATCCTCCACTCCGGCAAAATCATCACGGTCGATCCCCACAACGACATCTTTGAAGCTGTCGCGATTCGCGACGGAAAAATTCTAGCTGTCGGTAATGACCGGGATGTTCTCCGGTTCAAAGGCCCCAAAACGCAGGTCGTCGATCTGCACGGCCGCGCCGTGATTCCCGGAATTATCGATACCCATTCTCATCCCACGTTGGACGGTTTGAAGATTTTTCAGCCGGACCTCTCCAAAGCCGCCACACTTGCCGAGATCATTCAAATGATGGCCGCCAAAGTTCGCCAGAGCCAGCCCGGCGAGTGGGTGATGAACTCGGGAATCTGGAACGAATCGAAGCTGGAGGAGAAACGCAACCCCACTCGATGGGATCTTGATCCGATTTCCCCGCACAATCCTGTATTTCTGAACCGCGGCCATCTGGCAGTAGTAAACAGCGAGGCGCTGCGGGTACTCGGCATCACCGAGGACACGCCCAACCCGCCCGGTGGGACCTACGAGAAAGATCCGAAGACAGGCAAACTCACGGGGCGATTGTACGAGAAGGCCATTGATGGCGTCCGCGCGGCCCAGCCGGAATTGGCGCGCGACCAACTGATGGCCGTGGAGCGCCAGGCGCTGAACGATCTGGCCGCCGTCGGCGTGACGAGTGTGCGCTCCGCCGCGGACAGCCCGGCGGCCATGCGCGCCTATATCGCGCTGCACAATCGCGGCGAATTGATCTTGCGCACCAGCGTCAACATCCTGATCAATCCGAACCTGCCCGCTGCCGACTTGGAAAAAATGTTTCGCGATGCCCCCGTCAGTTCGGGGCTCGGTGACGATATGCTTTCCGTTTGGGGCATCAAATTCGTTGCTGACGGAGGTTCCGATCTCGCCTACCTCCGCAAAGACTACGTGAATCGCCCCGGTTTCCGCGGCCAGCCCGGTGCAACGCAAGAAAACCTCACCAATGCGGTCAGGCTTTGTAACAAATACGGCTGGCGCGTGGGCGTCCACGTGGTGGGAGACGCGGCGGTGGATATGGTGTTGAATGCATTCGAGGCCGCCGATAAAGACGACCCCATCGCCGGAAAGCGGTGGGCTCTCGAACACGGCTACATCTTGCATCCCGAGCAAATGGACAGGATCAAGCAGCTTGGCATCATCATGCACATGCAGACCTGGCATCTTTACAATCTGCGCCGGAATTTCCTGCAAAATTACGGTCCGGAATATGCCGCGATGTCGCATCCCTACCGCGAATTGATCAATCGCGGAATCCCGATACTTGGCGGAACCGACTGGTATCTCGAGCCGAACGATAATTTCAAGTGGATGTGGGTGGAGATCACGCGAAAAACAATCGATGGCGAAGTAGTGGGCATCGACCAAAAGCTGACCCGCGAGGAATCGCTGCGGTTTCACACCATCTGGGCGGCTTACTCTACGTTCGAGGAAAATGTAAAAGGCTCGCTCGAGCCAGGAAAATTCGCAGACCTGGTGGTGCTATCATCCGATTTCTTGAAAGTTCCGGAGGACGAAATTAAGGAGATTTCACCGTTGCTCACGATGGTCGGTGGCAAAGTCGTGTTCAAAAAGGATGGATCGATCATCCCGTAATCGGGCGTCTCAACTAAGAACTCCGTTCGCGACAAAACCAGCGGCGGAAAACAGAGCGAGTGTATCTAGATCGGAGGATTGTTCCATGAAATCGATTGTGTCTGTCGTAAGAAAGCGATTGGGTGCGTTGTTCTGTGTTTGCGCGTTCACGCTGCTGGCGTTGCACGCCGCCCCCGCGGGCCCCGATGCGCCCTTCACGGGCGTTTGGGCCACGCTCATTCTGCAATCCGGAAAGATCATCACCGTTGATCCGCAGAATGACATTTTTGAAGCCATAGCGATCCGCGATGGAAAAATTCTGGCGGTTGGAAATAACCAGGACGTGCTCAAGTTCAAGGGCCCCGGAACACAAGTGATTGATCTGCACGGACGCACGGTAATTCCAGGGATTATCGACAGCCACTCCCACCCCACCGGTTATGGCATGAAGATTTTTCAGCCGGACCTTTCGAAACCCACCTCGATCGCCGGAATCATCGAACTGATCGCCGCAAAAGTGAAGGAAAGCAAACCGGGCGAGTGGATTACAAATTCCGGTATTTGGAATGACTCGAAGTTGGACGAGAAGCGCAATCCCACCCGCTACGATCTCGATCCGATCTCTCCGCACAACCCAGTGTTCCTGAATCGCGGACACTTGGCCGTGGTAAATAGCGAAGCACTACGGTTACTTGGAATCACTGAGGACACTCCCAATCCGCCCGGCGGCACTTTCGAAAAAGATCCCGCGACGGGAAAACTCACTGGGCGCTTGTACGAGAAGGCCATCGAGCCTGCGCGCAGACTGCTGCCGGAAATTACCAAGGAGCAGATCATGGCGTCGGAGCGCCAGGCGATGAATGATCTGGCGGCTGCCGGCGTCACCAGTGTGCGCTCCGCGGCTGATAGCCCGGCCGGAATGCGCGGTTACATCACTTTGCACAATCGCGGCGAACTGATTTTGCGGACCAGCGTAAACATCCGCATCAACCCCAACATGCCCGCAGCCGATCTCGAAAAAATGCTGAAAGATACTCCGGCAAGTTCAGGACTCGGCGACGACATGCTGAGCATTTGGGGCATCAAAATGGTCGCCGACGGCGGCTCCGATTTGGCCTTCTTAAGAAAAGACTATGTGAACCGGCCCGGCTTCCGCGGCCAACCGGGCGGCACGCAGGAAAACTTCATCAATGCCTGCAGGCTTTGCAATAAATATGGATGGCGAGTCGGCATCCATTGCGTGGGAGACGCTGCGGTGGACATGGTTTTGAACGCCTATGAGACCGCCGATAAAGACGACCCCATCGCCGGTAAGCGCTGGGCCATCGAACACGGCTATATTCTGCACCCGGAGCAGATGGACAAACTCAAGCAGCTTGGCATCATCATGCACATGCAGACCTGGCATCTTTACAATCTGCGCCGGAATTTCCTGCAAAATTACGGACCGGAGTATGCCGCGATGTCGCATCCCTACCGGGAATTGATCAATCGCGGAATCCCGATTCTCGGTGGAACGGATTGGTCGCTTGAGCCGAGTGATAATTTCAAATGGATGTGGGTGGAGATTACGCGAAAAACGATCGACGGCGAAGTAGTGGGCATCGACCAAAAGCTGAGCCGCGAAGAATCGCTGCGATTCCACACGATCTGGGCGGCCTATTCAACCTTTGAGGAAGATAAGAAAGGCTCGCTCGAGCCGGGGAAATTTGCCGACCTGGTTGTGCTCTCCGCGGATTTCTACAAAGTGCCGGAGGAAGCTATCCCGCAAATTACGCCGTTGGTCACAATGGTCGGAGGCAAAGTGGTGTTCAAGAAAGACTCGTCGATCGTCCCATAGTTGATTGACCCGCCAGGCGAGAGCCGATCGTATGCGCTGCCGCCTCCGTGTTTTCACCGCGCAGGAGGATGAATGTCTCAACGGATACTAGTCGCTGTTGTGCTGCTGCTGTCGGCTGCCGCTTCTCCGGCGGCTCAAGATAACCGGATCGTGGGAGCGTGGAAGGCTGTGACCTACGAAATCAGCGGAACACCTCACCCGATGCAAGGACTGTTCATCTTCACGAAAAATTATTATTCCGCGAACGTGCGGTTCAAGTTGGGCAGCCGGTCCCATCGACGATGGAAATGGAAATGCCGGCCCCTACAAATTGGACAGCAAGCAAATCGTGTTTACGCAGTGGGTGCAGATACACGTACGGCCAGAAGACGAAAAGCAGCCGGTTCTATCGCGAGAGGGGCCGGACGAAACGAGTGATTACAAATTCGAAGGAAACCGCCTGATTCTTACGTTTCCCTCGAAGAACCGCTATATCCTTGAGCGCGTCTCGGAATAATCCGCGCATCATCGAAGCACAGTTTTTTCGGCATCAGCTAAATTTATGATTTGCGCGGAACGGGCGGGACAGGCATTTCCGCGCTTAGTTTTGGCCTTCTAGTGTGCCATTCGGTGGCCTTTCTCATAAGCGCTGGCCAGTGCGAAAATTTTCCCTTCTGAAAACCTGGGCCCGGCAATCATCAATCCAATGGGCAAGCCATTGGTGGAAAACCCGCACGGAACCGTGATCGCGGGAATTCCAAAGACATTGAAAAAGAAATTGTTATTCGTTTCTTCCGGCTCGCGAGGCTTCGGTTCTTCCTCGCGATTCAGCGCATCGGCGATCGTTCGTGGCAAGATGCGGTCTGTCGGCAAGGCCACCAGGTCGAAATCAGAGAAGGCATCGTCGATGGTTCTGCGCATGCGAGCCAGTTCCCAGCGCGCGAGAACGTAATCCACCACCTTGGAGGAACATGTCTCGGTGGAATTATCGTTCATGGTCCTTTGCAAATTCTCCAGACGGCGGCGAGGGCCCAGGGAATATTTTCCCGCGTCCTTCCGGAACAGTTGCATGTGAAACGCTTCCAATTCGCCATCGAGCGAAGTTTTCGAAATGGCGCTGGAACTTGGCAGGTGAACATCCTTGCTGCTCTTGGTCAATTTCGCGAGCACGGCAAGCGCTTCTTCGATCGCCTTGGCAGTTTCATCATCGAGCCGGTCGAAAAAGGGCGTTCGCGGAATCCCCAACCGAAAACCAGAGACGGGCTGCTTCATCGCGGCAACGTAATCCTCCTGGGGATGCTCCACGCTGGCGATGTCCAGCTTGTCATATCCTGCCAACACGTTCAGCAGCATCGCTGCGTCTTCCACGGTCCGAGTCATGGGACCGCAATGATCGAGTGAGTAAAGCATCGGAATAATCCCGCGGATGGAAACGAGTCCATACGTCGGCTTCAATCCCACTAGGCTGCAAAATGCAGCAGGCATGCGCACCGATCCCCCGGTATCCGTTCCCAATGCTCCGTAAGCCAATTCCGAGATTACCGCGGCAGCCGAGCCGCCCGATGATCCCGCAGAAACGTAATCCAGCGCCCAGGGATTTCGCACCGGGCCAAAATAGCTGGTTGCGGAAGTATCTCCCATCGCGAATTCATGCAGGTTGGTCTTGCCGATAATCACCGCGCCTGCTTGCTTCAGCCGGCGGGTAACTTCGGCGTCCTCCTTTGGGATGCGGTCATCAAAAACCTCGCTGGCTGCAGTGGTGCGTGTTCCGGCGGTGTCGATATTGTCCTTTAGCGCGATGGGGATGCCGTGTAAGGGGCTGCGGAATTTACCCGCCTGCGCTTCTGCATCGAGTTGGGCCGCCTCCGCCAGGGCATCTTTGTCCATCACGGTGATAAAGGCATTGATTTTCGGATTGTAGAGTTTTATGCGTGTCAGACAGGCTTGAGTGAGTTGCACGGAGGATACTTGCTTCGACCTCATCCGCATCGAGGCCTCGGTTAGTGTTATCCCTGCAAGAGCATCGGAGGAAGCGCTGGCCGTCGCAAAGGCGTTCGAACCGCTCGCAACCGCGTGGAGTGCGCAGGTGCCTGCTGTCAACAACATAAATTCACGCCGCCCGATTTCTTCCACGCCGCTCCTCTGATTATTGCGCTAGGATAAACAAGGACGCCGCTTCCGTTCGTTGATCCCTATCCCGCCGCCTGTCCGCGGCTAACCAGCTTTTGAAATTCGGGCTCGCATTCCGGCCCAGGCGTGTGTCCTTGGCCTTATAAACGACTCCCATGCCACCACCGCCGAGTTTATCGACGACGGTGTAATGAGAAATGGTGCGGCCGAGGATGGAAGAAGAATCAGCCATGGCCCACGCATGTTACGCCAGCGCCTGGATTCGGGCAATCGTATTGCAACGGAGACATCTACTACAATGTCGTGAAGCTCAGCGCGGCCGAGATCGGTTTCTACGAGGACGATGCTGTCGTCTCCTGGTTGGTCAGATATCTTGCAACGGAGCGGTGTCTAAGGTCAGCTACAAGGCGCTGGTGTGTGGCATTATTCTTATCCCAAGAATCCTTGCAATCGGATCCGCCGTTGCACCGAACTTAACACAACATTCCACGGAATCTTCTCAGCCACATTTCTCCTTCAGAAAATGCACCCACATTCCGCTTTCGTGTGATTCGTAATGTAGCCAAAGCAGAATATTCCTTACTCGACGTTCGAACTAAACCGCAGAGTGTTTGCTCAGAAAGACATCCGCATCCGCTGGAGAAGCGCGGGACCGAAGCTGACGTTCCCGACAAGGCACGACGAATCGCCCAAGGGCCGCGTTCGATTTTATTCGAAGTTCGTGACCCTGCGCGAAGCCTTCGATACCGGGCTAGAGTGTGCCAGGTCACTTCGATGGGTGATCCGGATCACTGAAGTTGCCTAAAAGTTTTGCTAGACAAAGCCGACCAATCAAGTGCGGTCGAGGGAGCCTTTGAACCCAAAGCAAGAATCCCGCAGGGTCTCCCCCAACTGAGGTGACGCATGCTTCCCCAAGGACAATCGCTCTCCGGTGCGTTGAAAGCGCGCGGCGTATCTCGCAGGCACTTCATCGAGTTCTGCTCTGCAATGCTGGCAACGTTGGCACTTCCCGATCGCTATCTGGCGCAAGTCGTTCAGGCCCTGGGCAAAGCAAGAAAACCTGTCTTGGTTTGGCTGCAATTCCAGGACTGTGCCGGGAATTCTGAATCCATTCTTCGAGCCAGCCATCCGACTGTCTTGGAAGTCGTCTTGGACCTACTTTCCTGGGAATACCACGAAATCATCATGGCGGGAGCAGGCAAACAGGCTGAGGCTGCCTTACAGCGAGTCGTCAAGGAAGAAAAAGGAAAATACTTAGTGGTCGTAGAGGGTGCCATACCGCTAGCGGACGGTGGAGTCTACTGCACAGTGGCTGGCCGCACGGCGATTGACCTGGCACGAGAAGTTTGTGGAAATGCAGCGGCCTCCATCGCCGTGGGCGCATGCGCATGGGACGGCGGCTTGGTAGCTGCCAAGCCAAATCCCACGGGCGCCGTAGGGCTTCAGGAAGCTGTTCCCGGGATCAACATCATCAATATGCCGGGTTGCCCGCAGAATCCAGCGAACACAGTTGCCGTTCTAGTGCACTACCTGACGTTCGGCGAACTCCCCGCCACGGACCAGTACCACCGGCCCCTTTTCGCTTATGGCCGAATCATCCATGACCAGTGCGAGCGCCGCGCCCACTACGACGCCGGCCGATACGTCGAGGAGTGGGGAGACGAAGGACACCGCAGAGGCTGGTGTCTCTACAAAATGGGCTGCAAAGGGCCGCAGGCCACCTTTAATTGTCCGAACGTACGTTGGAACGATCAGACGAGTTGGCCGGTGAAAGCAGGCCACGGCTGCCTGGCTTGTGCCTCCCACCGTTTCTGGGACACTAAGTCTCCATTCTATGAGCGGCTGCCAGAGGTCCCGGGCTTCGGCGTAGACGTTCCCGCCGGAGAAATTGGCCTGGTTCTGACAGGTGCAGTTGCTGGCGCGACGATTGCCCATGGAATCGCGAGTGCCGTGAGGGACCGTGCGCGGCGAGAAACGCCACCCCCCGAAAATCAACAAACAAAACCAGACGACGCTGCAAAGTCGTAGGAGGCTCTCATGGCACGCATTGTCGTAGACCCGGTAACCAGAATTGAAGGACACCTACGAATCGAGGCCGAAGTCGAAGGTGGGGCGATCACGGATGCGTGGAGTTCCGGAACGATGTTCCGGGGTATTGAGCTGATCCTGCGCGGACGCGATCCGCGTGAAGCTTGGATCTGGACGCAACGCATCTGTGGTGTGTGCACTACGGTTCACGCGCTCACGTCGGTGCGCGCGGTCGAAGATGCACTGGGAATCGAGGTTCCTGATAATGCACGCATCATCCGCAACATCATCGCGGCCACGCAGTACGTGCAAGACCATGTGATTCACTTCTATCACCTGCACGCGCTGGACTGGGTCGACGTTACGCTGGCTCTGAAAGCCGACCCGGGCAAGACCTCTCAACTCGCGGAATCCATTTCCAGTTGGCCGAAGTCGAGTCGCACGTACTTCAAAGCAATCCAGGACCGCGTGAAGGCTTTGGTGGAGAGCAAGCAGTTGAGCTTGTTTTCGAGCGGTTATTGGGGTCACCCTGCCTATCATCTTCCACCCGAAGCGAATCTGCTGGCTGTGGCTCACTATATCGAAGCGCTCGAATTCCAGCGGGATTTCATTCGCATCCATGCCGTGCTCGGAGGAAAGAACCCGCACCTGCAGACTTACCTGGTCGGTGGAATGGCGTCGGCCATGGACCCGAACGAACCTGGAGCGCCGATCAATTCAGAACGAATTACTTTCCTCGCCGAAATTGCCAAGACGGCCCAACAGTTCGTCGAACAGGTTTACATCCCGGATGTGCTTGCGGTGGCTAGTTTCTATCGCGATTGGTTCGGGCGGGGCGAAGGACTGGGGAACTTTCTTTCCTACGGCGAGTATCCAATGGGAGGGATTCACGACTCGGCGCGATTCTTCCTGCCGCGTGGCGCCATCCTGGGCCGTGATTTGTCCAAAGTTCTTCCAGTGGATCCGGCAAGTGTCAGCGAGTACGTAACGCATTCCTGGTATGAGTATTCGGGTGGCGATTCTACCGGCAAGCATCCCTTTGACGGGGAGACGCAGCCGAAGTACACGGGGCCTACCCCCCCGTTTGAGCACTTGAATGTCGATCAGAAGTACTCCTGGCTAAAATCGCCGCGCTTCCTGGATAAGCCCATGGAAGTTGGTCCCCTGGCTCGAATGCTGGTTGCCTATGCTTCTGGGCATGCCGGAGTGAAAGAGTTGGTCAACAGCGTTCTGGCTAAACTGAATGCGCCGGCAACGGCGCTGTTTTCCACACTTGGGCGGATTGCCGCACGTGCGATTGAGACACAACTAATGGCCAGAGAGGTCCCGAAGTGGATTGATGAACTCGGAAGTAATCTCGCCCAGGGAAACCTCCGAATTCATGAGGGCGAAAAGTGGGATCCGGCCACTTGGCCGAAGTCTGCTCGTGGCTGGGGCTTCCACGAAGCGCCACGCGGATCGCTGGGACACTGGGTTCAAATCGAGGATCGCGCCATCAAGAATTACCAGTGCGTAGTCCCCACCACCTGGAACGCTGGCCCGCGTGACGCCAAGGGTCAGCGGGGCGCTTACGAGGCCGCCCTGCTGAAGACGCCTGTTGCGGACCCCGAGCGCCCCGTCGAAATCCTGCGCACAATCCATTCTTTTGATCCCTGCCTGGCCTGCGCGGTGCACGTAACTGACGCTCGCGGCCACCGCTTTGCCGAAGTGCAGGTGCCCTAGAAGGAGGCATCTATGAGTCTTGCTGCGCGTTCCTGGTCAGAGTCCCGAGCGCCAGTGGTGCCCGGCAATGCGGTGCGCGTCCTGGTTTGGGAGTTGCCGGTACGGGTTTCGCACTGGCTAATTTTCCTCTCCGTGATAGTGCTCTCCGTTACGGGCTACTACATGCACAACCCCTTTATCGTTGTACGGTCTCGCACGGCCTACGTTATGGGGACGATGCGTTTCATACACCTGGTGACTGCCAGCGTGTTCATTTCTGCGTTCTGGCTCCGGATTTACTGGTTTTTCGTCGGAAATGAATGGTCCAACTGGAGGGCATTTGTGCCCATTCATCGCGAGCAATGGCGAGGAATGGGCAGGATGGTCGCCTACTACACATTCTTTCGGAAGAATATAGCGCATTATGTGGGACACAACGCCCTGGCAGCCGTGACGTATCTTTCGATGTTTCTTCTGATGTTTATCGAGATTTTGACCGGACTGGCTCTCTACAGTTTCACGGTAAGCAACCGGATACTCACTTTTTTCATTGGCTGGCTGCCGCGCCTGATTGATATCTCCTATCTGAGACTCATCCATTTCTGCATCATGTTTGCGTTTTTTATCTTCGTGATTCACCACGTGTACAGTGCCGTGCTGGTCTCTTGGGAAGAGCGCAACGGCCTAATCGAAAGCATTTTTACCGGTTACAAATTTGTGCCGGAAGCAGAGCTGCAAGAGTTCAAGGCCGCCAAGCGCAAGGATTAGTGGCCGCCTGAAAAAATGTTTGGCAAGGCGGCAGGACACGCAGAACTGGAGTGATGCATGGATCCTTCGGACCTACCGAAAATAGTTGTGCTAGCACTTGGGAATCTCATCCGGTCTGACGACGCCATCGGTCTTTTCGCGCTGCAGCATCTGGAGGAGGATCCGAGACTTCCTCTTCATGTGAGTTTGGTGGAGGGCGGGACGAAAGGGCTGGAGCTCGTGCCGTACATATGTGATGCATCGTGTCTCTTGGTTTTAGACGCAGTGGATGTGGGAGCTATTCCAGGAACGGTCTTCCGGATCGCGGGCAAGGATCTCCGCTCCCTTCCAGGAAATGGCAACGTCCACGAACTGGCGTTGGCGGATATTTTGAATGCGCTTCGCATGATGGGTCATGAGCCGCCAGAGGTCGTGCTTTTGGGTGTTCAGCCTTTGATTACGGAGCTTGGCACTGTGCTTTCGGCCCCAATGCAACAAGCCTTGCCCGCTCTAGTTGAAGCTGCAGTGACGGAACTTTGCCGATGGGGCCCTTCCGTCGAATCTTCCATGTGTGAGGCGGCTGGAGCGGTCGGAACCGGCGTGGCGATTCCGGCATTGGATGGATGAGCCGGCTTCGAATAGAGGCCAGGTTCTTGGAGTATTTCATGTGCTTAGCAATTCCCGGTAAGGTCCTGGAAATATCGGAGCGCAACGGTTTGCGAGTGGGACGCGTGAATTTTGGCGGAATCGTTAGTCAGGCGTGTCTTGATTACGTGCCTGGAGTGCAAACCGGAGACTACGTGATTGTTCACGTCGGGTTCGCAATCAGCAAGGTGGATCGTGAAGAAGCGGAGAGGACCTATCAGGCTCTGGAGTCCATGGGGTTGCTTGAGGGCGAATTGCCGCCGTCCTTGAACGAATCGTCGGAGAAGGCACCATGAAGTATCTCGACGAGTATCGTGACGACCGCATTGCCCACAGTCTGGCGACGGAAATCCACCGACAAGTTACGCGCCCTTGGGTGCTGATGGAGATCTGCGGAGGGCAGACGCACACAATCATGCGGTATGGTCTCGACGAGCTTCTGCCGAAGGAAGTGGAACTGGTCCACGGTCCTGGATGTCCGGTGTGTGTCACCCCGCTGGAGATGATCGACAAAGCCGTCGACTTGGCTTCTCGCCCGGACGTCACGCTGGTTTCTTACGGCGACATGTTGCGAGTTCCGGGGTCAACCTCCGATCTGCTTCGAGCCAAAGCCAATGGAAGTGATGTGCGCGTGGTGTACTCGCCGCTGGAGGCGCTGAAGATTGCGCGGTGCAACCCAACGCGAAAGATCGTCTTTCTCGCCATCGGATTCGAGACGACTGCCCCTGCGAACGCCATGGCTGTTTGGCAAGCCCAGCGCGAAAGGCTGAGCAATTTTTTTTTGCTGGCCTCGCACGTGTTAGTTCCGCCGGCGATTCGCTTGTTGCTAGGTTCTCTCGATAATCGGGTGCAGGGGTTCATTGCTCCCGGGCATGTATGCACTGTAATGGGCTGCCAGCAGTACGAAGAATTGGTAACAGAGTTTCACGTGCCGATCGTGGTCGGCGGTTTCGAGCCCGTCGACCTTCTCGAAGCGATTCTGATGTTGGTCCGGCAGTTGGAGCAGGGGCAAGCAAAGCTCGAGAATCAGTATGTTCGTTCGGTCACGAGGCTTGGCAATGTGCCCGCGCAAGAAATGGTCGAGAACGTCTTCGAGATTGCGGATCAGAAGTGGCGGGGCATCGGCACGATTCCTCTCAGCGGATTGCGCTTGCGTGCAGAATTTGCAGCGCATGACGCGGAGAAGTTTTTCCATTTGGCAGAAATGCACGTCGAAGAGCCTGCGGAATGCATCAGCGCGCAGGTACTCAAAGGACTGAAGAAGCCGACGGACTGCCCAGCGTTTGCGAGCCGATGCACACCGGAGAGCCCCCTGGGCGCGCCGATGGTTTCGGCGGAGGGAGCTTGTGCCGCTTACTATCGATACCGTCGGCACAAGGTCATGGCTTGAAAAGGTCGCGATGCCCAACCAACCCATTGCTCTAAGTTCTTTCAGTTGCCCGATGCCCTTGCCAACAGGCGAACGCGTACTGCTAGGTCATGGGAGTGGGGGAACATTGAGCGCAGACTTGCTTCAAAAGATCTTCTTACCCGCATTCCAGAACCCCATTCTCGCCCGGCTGGACGATCAAGCAGTATTGACCATCAATGGATCGAGATTGGCATTCACCACGGATTCTTTCGTGGTGAAACCGCTGATTTTTGCGGGTGGAGATATTGGCTCCTTGGCCGTTCATGGAACGGTAAATGATTTAGCGATGGGCGGAGCGAGGCCTTTGTTTTTAAGTGCTGCGTTCATTTTGGAGGAGGGACTCCCTCTGGAAACTCTTCGCCAGGTGGTTGAATCGTTTCGGAAAGCAGCTTCGGCCGCTGACGTCGCGGTGGTCACGGGAGATACGAAGGTTGTGGAGAAGAGCTGCTGTGACGGAATGTTCATCAACACTTCGGGAATTGGCATCGTGCCAGAGGGTGTACAGATCTCTGCCGACCAGGCGCGACCAGGTGATCGAATTCTCCTCAGCGGTTCCCTTGCGGAACACGGCATCGCTATTCTCGCTCAGCGCGAAGGATTGGAGTTCGAGAGTCCAGTCCAAAGCGATAGCGCCCCCCTGCACACACTGGTGGCAGCGATGCTGAAGACTGGCGCGGAGATCCGTTGCCTGCGGGACCCGACGCGGGGCGGGCTCTCCAGCACACTCAACGAGATTGCTTCGCGCTCTCGCGTCGGAATGACATTGGAGGAGCGCGCCATTCCCATCCGCGAGGAAGTGCGTGGTGCTTGCGAAATGCTGGGGTTGGACCCGCTCTATGTGGCGAACGAGGGGAAACTAGTGGCCATCGTGGATCCGGACGCGACGGAACTCCTGTTGGAAGTGATGCGGCAACATCCTTTCGGCCGTAATGCCCAGGTGATCGGCACTGTAAGGGAGAAAGATCCTGGATTGGTCGTGATGCGGACAACCTTGGGAACCACGCGCATTGTGGACATGCTCGCAGGAGATCAATTACCGCGAATCTGTTAAGGCCATGCACGAATTTGGTATTGCCAACTCCGTTCTAGATGCAGCCCGTGCCGAAGCAGAACTCCGGCCGACGATGAGGCTGGCAAAAATTGTAGTTCGCGTGGGAGATTTGGCCGGCGTTGACCCGGATGCCCTGAGCTTCTGTTTTGAGGCGCTGGTCAAGGAAACGGAGATGGAATCGGTCGTTCTGGAAATCGAGCGACGAGCGCAGCGTCATCGCTGCTCGCGATGTGGCGGCGAATTCGAGGTCGTCAACTACGTCACAGCGTGTCCCGCGTGTAGCGAGACGATGACCACATTTGTGAGTGGCAATGAACTCGAATTGGCGTACTTGGAGATGGAGGACTTATGAATCGGGTATCTCTGGAGAGGAAAGTATTGAGCGAAAATGACCGCATCGCGGCTGAGTTGCGGACCCGCTTCTCTGAGAATGGCATCCTCTGCCTGAATCTGGTGAGTTCACCCGGTGCCGGGAAGACTAGTTTGCTCGAATGTACCCTCGAAAGTTTTCCACGGGACCAGCGAGCCGCGGTTCTTACCGGAGATATCCAGACCGACAACGATGCGGTCCGCCTGTCTCGCTTCGGCTTTCCCGTGCGGCAAATCACGACAGGAGGCACGTGTCATCTGGACGCGCGCATGGTGGAGAAAGCCTTGGGCGAATGGCGCCTGGAGGATCTGGATCTGCTGCTGATCGAGAACGTGGGTAATTTGGTTTGTCCATCCAGCTATGACCTGGGAGAGGCAGCGAAGGTCGTTGTCTTGAGCGTCACGGAGGGTGAGGAGAAGCCACTCAAGTATCCGGCAATGTTCATTAGATCAGAACTCTTAATATTAAATAAGATCGACCTGCTTCCCTATGTGCCATTCAGTCTGGCGAAAGCTCGTGAGAACGCGCAATTGGTGCATCCGGGCATCGAGATTATGGAGGTCTCGTGCCTGACTGGGGAGGGATTGCCACAATGGCAGTCCTGGCTCGAAAGCCGGATGGAATCCGGCCGCAAGAGTTTTGCTGCCACCTGAAGAGTGTGTGCAAGTCCGCCGGCGAATACATGTCTCTGGCATTGTGCAAGGCGTGGGATTTCGTCCCTTCGTATACCGCCTTGCGGCTGGGCGTCAGCTCGCAGGTCAAATCGCCAACACCGCCCGCGGAGTCGTCATTGAAGTGCAGGGTTTCCCCGAGGTGGTGGATGACTTTCTGGCTCGGCTGCCCGCAGAAGCCCCGCCCCTGGCTCTGATCACCGGGTTGCAGGTTACAGAGATCAGCCCGAATGGCGAGGAAGACTTCCGGATTTTGCCCAGTGAAAATTCCGGGACGGTTCGCACCCTGATTCCACCGGACATCGCCGTCTGTGATGCTTGCCTTGTCGAGTTGTTCAACCCGGCGGACAGGCGTTACTTATATCCGTTTATCAACTGCACGAATTGCGGCCCGCGTTTCACCATCGTTCGCTCCCTTCCCTACGATCGTCCGCAAACGTCGATGGCAGTCTTTCCGATGTGCGCGCGATGCCTTGCGGAGTACGAGGACCCTCTGAATCGCCGCTTCCACGCGCAGCCAAACGCTTGTTGGGATTGCGGCCCGCAGGTGGAATTATGGGATGGGCGTGGCCGGCGCAGTTCACCCAAGGAACCGGTTGCCGAAGCTGCCGAGCTTATGCGCGGCGGGGCCATCATTGCCATCAAAGGACTGGGTGGTTTTCATCTCGCAGTGGACGCCATGAACGTCGAAGCGGTGCGGCGGCTCCGAGCACGCAAACGCCGGGTCGAAAAGCCTTTCGCGATTATGGTTCCGAATTTGGAAACAGCCGCGCAATTCTGTGAACTCGACGCTCAGGAGCGCGATTTACTCACGCGGCCTCAGCGTCCCATCGTGCTTCTGCAACGCAAAGATTCGGGCGGTATTCCAATGGAAGTTGCGCCCTTTAACAAATTTCTCGGAGCTTTTCTCCCCTATACGCCCCTGCATCACGTCCTCTTCGCGAAAAGTGAGCTGCAAGCCCTGGTCATGACGAGCGGCAATTTAAGTCAACGAGAACCGAGTTGTTGGTAGGGACAGGTATCCGGTGATCGACGCAAAACTTCCGGTGCGCCCATCGAGCGTGCGCGGCTCCAAACGGATTACTTTTGCCTTTGCCATAAACTTCAAGTTCTTATCAGTCTCTAGGTACGACGTACAATAAATCTCTAGATCAATTTCAGCACCGGGGGAGGTAGCGATTCAGCATGGAAATAGACACCTTGCAAACTGATATCAAGCGTGAATCTGTTTTTGTCCAACAACCAGTATTGGGGCTTAACCGTTTGCTGGATCCCGTTTGCGATAAGGTTTCGAGTTGCCTGCCACTTTGAAGAAGCGTGAGTCTCGTGCAGTTTTGCTTCTCTCACAGTGAATTCAGAAACGCAATGAGCTGCAATTTCTCCTCATCGGTCAGATTCATTTGGAACCGCTGGTTGTAGAAATTCACGAGTTGGGCAAGATCTTGCGCTGCGCCATTGTGGAAATAGGGCGCCCGAGCTGCAAGGCCACGTAGGATCGGCCCTTTGATACGATTCACATCGCTACACAACCCGGTGATGAGAGCTTTCCCGGGATCAGTCGTGTAAATCACATAAGGTTTCGTAGATTGCGAATCCGGGAATGGGTCTGGACAACCATTGATCTCATACACGGGCAAATTCGGTAACGCAAGTTGTGTAACACCGTTTGCGATCGCAGGATCCATTTCCTCGGCCGGATCATGGCTCGTCCCGATGTCGAGTGGCAGAGGAAAAGAATGATCGCCCACATTCGGCACATCGTGACAAGTGGTGCACGTTCCGCTGATCGAAGCCGGGCTGCCCAGTGCGGCGTTATCGTTCAATCCTCTCACGGCAGAAATCACCAGCTGGTGAGTATTGAAGATTGTTTCGCCGGCCGCGACGGCCTTTCGCGCCGCGACCAGGCGCTCATCGAGGGGATTGCGTAAGGCCTTCACATTTTCCCAGGAGCCAAAGAGCGAGAAGGCTGCTGGATTGAACGCTACTCCGCCGGGGTCTTTTCCGAGAGAGTCGTTTGTGCCGGGATAGTACAGTTGTTGTGACAAGTTGACCGGCCCGCCCTCGGCACCTTGCGTCAAAAGAAGGCCGGCCCGGTTGTCAAATACCTGGGCGCTGAAAAGGCCAAGTTCGAAATTGACGATGGCCGTTTGCTGAGCACTGGTTGGTGCTGTTGTAGCTTGTGCATGACCGAGCGTAGCGTCAACGGATTGATGCATCAGGTCGGCGATCAGGTTCGATTGAAACGTCGCTTCGTCAGTTAGAGGCATGATTGTCTCGCGCCCGTCGAACATCACTGCGCTGAGGAATCTCAAATTCGTGGTTGGCAAAGGGCGGCGATATACCGATACGATTTGCTCACCGGAGTCGAGATCTTTTGTTGAAGCACAACCATAAGGATCCGTCACTACCGTGATTGTGAACTGTGCGTTCGTTGGCACCGGAAGAAAGACGCGGATCAGTCCATTTTTCAGCAGCAAGCTGTGGCTCGCAGGATCCTCGGGCGTCAGGTTGGGACAATTGGCGCCATCTACACCGGCAAATAGCGGGTCGGCGCCCCTGGTTGCCGCGAATCTAGCCTGTACATTCCGAATGCTGAGTCCGAACGCATCGGCCGCAACGTGGCAGCTTGCGCAGCTGCGGCCATTCGTGCCCAGATTTTGAAAGAACGGATTGCGCTCGTCAATCATGCCGTTGACGTTGTAAGTCGAAATCAAGCCAGTGGTGTCAATAAAAGGAAACAGATTGGGAATGACTCGCGGCAGATATCGCAGTTGTCAGCCCGAGCAGTCCAACGACCAGAATCATTCTTCGAACACCTAGCCTGACTAGCCATCCCAGATTCAGTCGCATGTTTGCACTCCTCTAGTTCGATGCACACGAGTTCCAGAGCACGGCCTCGCCATTCGTGGGCCTTGCTTCTTTGCGCCAGAAGGTTTGCCCAAGACGAGACGGAACTCCTGGGCTTCTACTAGATAAATCGGAAACGGCGGGCAAAAGACGACACAGGAAGCAAAATTTATTTGGAAGTCGATGCGGCGAGTTCGCGAGCAGTACGGGAGTCGGGATGGTCAGGACCCAAAGTTCTCTCTAGGTGCTCTGCTGCGGAACGGAAGGCGGCACGCGCTTCGTCGTGCTTGGCTTGCCCTTGCAATGCTTTGCCAAGATTGAGGTAGGCTAGTCCGATCTCGCAGGAATATGTTCGAGGTTGTGCCGTGCTTCGCAGCAAATCCAATGCCTTCGATTCATCTGCAGCGGCGGCATCGAAATCATGCAACTGCAGTTCAAGTCCAGATCGCCGCAGAAGCAAGATCGGAAGGAACTGGGCGGCTTGTTTGCCATTCTTGAGCGCTGCTTCGGTGATGGCCATAGCCTGTTTTGTTAACTCCGAGGCCGCACGAAGATCGCCACCAGCCTGTGCATTGAGTGCCCGTTCCGAGGCTAGCGCTGCAAACGCGTAATGCCCGGCCGGAAGGTTTCGCCGCAACTGGGGTTCTGCCTCATCCAGCATGGCTGTCGAACGGGCCAGGTCTCCTTCTTCGCGGTAATCTCTTGCCCGCTCCAGAAGGGCCTGATTGACAACGACCTGATCGCCCGCCTTCTGTGCACTGGAGTATGCGCGTTCCGAGTAATGCCCAGCTTCGCTAGAGCGTCCAAGTCGGCGCAGCACGCGCGAATAATTAACCAGAAGCATCGGTGAAACGGCCTGATCTCCCTGATTATCCCGGCTAATCTCGATTGCCCGATGGAAGATTTTCTCGGCTTCAAGAGGCTGGCCGCTCATGTCCAGCGTAAGAGCCCAGTTGTTGTAGAGAGTGCCCGCCGATTCAGTATCGTCGCGGCCCAGACGAGCCATCAAAATGGAGCTTTGCTGGAAAGCCTCAAGAGCCTCTCGAAACTGTCCCGCTTCGCGGTACGCTTCTGCCAGTTGCATCTGGGCCCGCCATTCGAGCACTTGGGAGTTGAACGCAGAATTCCGCAGCACTTGCTGAGCCTCTACAGCACGAGCGATTCCTTCCTGCGAAGCTCCATTGTGATCTGCTACCTCCCTACCCCTAAGCAGGCAGTACATTCGGTCCAATGAGAATTGTGCCTGTCGAGGAATCTCACGCAGGCCCTCTTCGAAGAGTGCCTCGGCTCGCGCTGGATCGCTGGTCCTTGCGATCGCAGTCGCCAGGGCGCATGAAGCCCTCGAGCGAATGGAAGGGTCAGAAAGGCCGCGCGAGAGCTGGTAAGCTTGCTCAAGTACTTTGCGGGATTTTTCATCGTTATCCTGGCCCCAGTACTGGCGACCAATCGAAATGAGGAGTTCTACACGATTGTCCCCGTTCGGATCGTCTTCGCGCGCGACGATGTGCTCCGCACGGCCCAACAAATCATTGACCGTAAATGGCTTGCCTGACGGTGCAGCATCGGCAAGCAAAAAATTCTCAAGATCGCTAATCGTCTCCGCCCGGGAAAGTTGCCGGAACGCGAAATCGCGCTGTCTGCGAGCTGTTCGAGTTTGGATCAAAATTGCTGCTATGCCCACGATCGAAGCAATCACAGCCAGCACTGACAAGACAACTCCGGTTCGGTTACGGCGAACAAATTTTGCTGCACGATAAGCCAGCGTGTCGGGGTGCGCCAGGATCGGTTCATGGTTGAGATAGCGCCGAAGATCGTCCGCGAACACAGAAACAAAGTGGTAGCGTTCCTGCGGTTGCTTCTTCAACGCCTTGCCAACAATTGTGTCCAGATCGCCGCGAAGTTGTCGGTATAGCTTTACCGGTGTTGTGCCACGTTGATTTGCGATCGTCTTTGCATCAGCCGAAGCAATCGCATCCGATGCCCGGGGCGGCTCAATTTCAACGATGGCTTTGACGAGGTGTGCTGGAGAGTGCGAGCCCGGCCCCGCGGGATGTTGTCCCGTCAGAAGCAGGTACATCAGTACGCCGAGTGAGTAAACGTCGGTAGCCGTTGTGACCACGCCATTGGTGACCTGTTCGGGCGCTGCAAACTGGAGCGTCAGAGCTCCACCACCTTCTGCTGTGAGCACAGTCGGAACTGCGGGCCTCGTGTCATCGGCAAGCAATTTGGCAATGCCGAAGTCGAGGAGCTTCACTTGGCCATCCTTTCGGATGAGCACATTGGAGGGTTTGATGTCCCGGTGCACGATCAAATTTGCATGAGCCTCTGCGACAGCGCTCAGAACGTCCAGAAGAAGAGCGATTCGCGCACTGACACCCAACTTTCGCTGGTCGCAGTAATCGTCGATGTGTTCGCCGTCGATGTGTTCAAGAACGAGAAAGGGCGCGCCATTCGCAGTCACGCCTGCGTCGATAAGTTCAGCGATGTGAGGATGAGCGAGCCGGCCGAGTATGCTGCCCTCGCGCTTGAAACGCTCGGCCCCGCCCTGGGCCGCCACGGCAAACTTCAGAAACTTGATCGCAACTTGGCGTTCGAAGCGCCCGTCACTGCGCTCCGCGAGCCACACGCTCCCCATTCCGCCTTCGCCAATCGGCGAGAGGAGGGTGTAGGCGCCCACCTTCCTGCCAGGTAACCACTGCTCATCAACGGGCCCAATTATCCCGTGTTCGAGGAAATGCTCTCGTCCGACTATGCTATGTTCGTTTAACAACTCTTGCAGCAGGCTGACCAGATTCGGCTTTTCATCCCGGAATGACTCGATCCAAGCGGCACGTTCCTGCTCAGGAAGAGAAAGCACTTGGTCCAGGTAAGGACTGATCTCCCGCCACCGATCGGGGCTAAGTGTGGACACGGCTGCTCAAATCTCCAAATCTGCCCGGATACTGCGGTGCAGGTAGATGCGTGCTTTTTCCCATTGCCGCTGCACGGTTCGTTCGGAAACGCCCCTCATCGCTGCGATTTCCTCAAACGTGAATCCACAAAAAAATCTCAGGTCCACGATTTCCGCGAGTATTGGGTCTGCCTTGGCGAGTTCGTCTAAGGCATCACTGACCTGAATCAGCTTGTGATCATCGACTGAGTTCGCCACATCTGTGCTTAGCGACGTAATCTCGAATTGCCCGCCACGTTTCTGAGCGTGGCGGCTCCGAGCATAGTCAATGATCAAGCCTCGCATCACACGGGCGGCATACCCCATGAATCGAGCACGATCAGGAAAGGATGTTCCGTCTCTCGCGGCGATCTCAAGATACGCCTGATGCAGAAGGGTCGTAGCGCCGAGTGTTACCGGTACCCCTCGTCGTGCCAATTCTTGTTTGGCGAGCCGGTGCAGCTCGGAATAAAGTGTTCCGAAGAGCGTTTTGGCAGCAGCTTGGTCCCCCCGCTCAGCGGC
Organism: uncultured Acidobacteriota bacterium; assembly: GCA_963797765.1. Lineage (GTDB taxonomy): Bacteria > Acidobacteriota > Terriglobia > Acidiferrales > UBA7541 > JBGPTK01. Next base: position 134,266 of record CAWCQU010000001.1, read on the forward strand.
AGAGATCAATGACGACATTGTGGAGGCCATGAAACCCTTCTCTTGCTGTGGGGACGAGGGATGTAACGAAAGCCTCTCGCATTTCCGAGGATGTGTCAAGAGAGTAGCGAGGTGGGAACGCCGTCAAACACGCTCGCGACTAGGTGGGATGCGCATCGATTCATGAGCTGCCAAAATCGAAAATCAAGCAGGAAGTCGAGAAACACCCGACCGGGAAGGAGACGGAACCGTGGCAAATGCTGTACTTCAAGATGTACAAGAGCCAGCTGCAGGTGATCGAGCAGGCTCTCGAAACCGCAGCGCTGATGCTGGGAACGGACAAATCCCGGGGGTATTGTCTGGAGATGATCTGCGCGGATTTCTTGGCAGGAGCAAACCTTGAGAGCGGCAACCCTGATGCTTTACTCCTGTCGCTCGGTCGACTGTTTGGCCTGCTTCCGCATCCGCAGAAGAGAGAATTTCTCGAGCAGTTGCGCAAGGCATCGTGAGCCTGCTTCGTCAAAAACGCCCGCGAGTCAAGCTCGATCCAAGATCCTATAGGAAACTATGTCAGCGAGTAGTGCAACGTGATGGCTGGCGATGCCAAAGATGTGGAAGTCTAACTAATCTTCAGGTACATCATCTGAATTTCCGCAGCCAGCTCGGAGACGATTCGGCAGAGAACCTCATCACTCTGTGTGCAGGCTGCCATCAATATATTCACGGGCGGAATGAGGAAGACATAAAAAGCTTCCGGGCTGACTAGGGTAGCGCGCTGGTCTCCGGAACCAGCGTGCGGGGGTCCAAAACTTCTCAAACGCTCTCCACATTCTCCTTCTGCGGAACCGGGCTTTACGGCTCTTTTTGCTCTCCGGATTTTGTGGCAGATGAGCCGGAAGGATTCTGTTTTATGGCGGGCGCTTCGGAGGCTTTGATCAGTTCATGAATATCTGGCATGTTTGTTTGAACGGCATCGCCAGGCGCCCCGGAATGCGTTTTGTCCATGGGCGGATGTTCGAATTGCCCGCCGGCGGGATGGCTTTTCAGAACGACCCAATCTCCAGCATGCCGCTCGAGTAGGTAAGTCATCTCCATGGTGGCGCCGCCTTGCTTTACTTTGAACTCAACATCGGCTTGCGCCTGGTCGCCAGTAACCGCGATGTTTTTGTAGTCGCGGTCCATGGCGGAGACGTTGATGGAACCGAGAGTGGTGAGATGCTTTTCGATGCTCGCGCGGATGGCGTCCTGGTCACTGGCTTTAACACCGGCTGTATCGGCGGTTTTTTTCTGGCAGCCCGCGATCGAAACGATCAGCAGGCATAATGCGAGTGAATTTATTTTTCGCTTCATGCGAATGTCCTTTCCAGGGTATTGGCGAGCGATTTCTCCACAATCTCCACTCCCGTGCTGCGCAGAAACTCTTCCGGGGATTCTCCGCCGATCAAGATAAAAACAAAATCATTGGGCAGTTCCGCGGGAGCGCCATCCACATCGATGAGCACGGCTTGCGTGCGAATGCCCATGATGTTGGATTTGCGAAGAATCCGCAACCTTTCGGAATTTTCAGCCGCCTCCAATTGTTGCCGGTTGCGTTCGCGCACGCGATCGAATACTTGGCCGCGATAGCAAAGCGTCACGTGGTTTCGCCCGTCGCGGCTCAACGCCAGCGCGGCTTCCACGGCCGAATCTCCGCCGCCGGCAATGAGGATATCCTTGCCAAGATAATCTTCCGCTTCGATCAGGCGATACGCCACTTTGTCGAGATCTTCGCCCGGCACGCCCAGTTTACGCGGAGATCCCCGCTTACCCATGGCCAGAATGACGTAGCGAGCGCGATATTTTCCGCTCCAAGTTTCAATGATGAAATTGCGGCCGTCCCGTCTGGATCTTCTCGGCGCGCTCGTTGGTTTGGATGCGGACGCCCGTGCTGGCTGATGATGCTTTCCCAAACGGAGAGCAGGGCTTCCTTGGTGCCGTCGGCGACGTAGAGGCTGCCGTACATGGGGATTTCGATCGGCTCGGCCATCAGGAATTTGTGGCGGGGATATTGCCGGATCGTAGCGGCAATTTCGCCCTGCTCGAGGACTACATAACAAAGTTCCCGTTGCTGCGCCGAAAGCGCGGCGCTCAATCCCGCCGGCCCGGCTCCCACAATCGCTACGTCAAAGATTTCATCCGGATTCTGGCCTTTGTTGGCGGCTGGCCCGCTTCTTTCTTTCTGCAATCGGGAGTAGATATGATCGATTGCGAGCTTTCCTTCGTTGACGGCGGTCTTGATCAATCCCATGCCGCCGAGTTCTCCAGTGATAAATAATCCGGGAATATTCGTTTCGAAGTTTTCCTTGACGTTCGGAACCTTGACGGTTTGAAGAACTCCGCCGAAGGAAAGCGCGATCGCTTGAGTGGGGCAAACCTCGACGCACTTGCCGTGTCCCACGCAGCGATCGGGCTCATCCAGGATCGCCTTGCCGTTGGCCATGGCCAGCGTGCCGGATTCGGGACATACTTCGACGCAACTTCCGCAGCCGACGCAGAGCGAGGCGTTGATCACCGGGCGCGGCTTGCCCTTTTTTCCATCGCCGCCACCGGTTTTCACCTCCGCCAGATGGACAGACCACATGGCCAGCGCGGCGCCGCAATGAGCGCAGAAGGGAGTGCCTTTGGCGATCGGCTGGCTGCATCGCGGGCACAGCAAAGTTCCTACGTGAGCGGGCGCCGGCTTTGCGTGCTGCGGCTGTTTCGCTGGAGATTTCTGCACGGCGGTGAGCTGTTTCAAATAGCGGCGAACGAAGAAGAACGTAAGCCCCGCCGCGATGAGGAATGCAATCAGTGTTTCCATCGCGTTACAGATATCCCAATAGAAATACGGCGGAGATATGCAGAATGGCCAGTACCACGAATGCATAGCTGAACGGCCGGTGCACCACGTGCCAGAGTTGGAAAACTTCCTGCGAGCGCGAAAGAAAAACCATTCGCTTGGTCAAAGCCGCCTGGCGCCGCGCTACTTGCACGACTCGTTCGATGTCGTCTTTCCCGCTGGAAAAAAGTCCGCCAACCGTGAATAAGATTCCGCCTCCTCGCAACGCCCGCCGGCGCAAAGCGGCAATGCGGAACGGCCGGGACAAATCCAGAGAGAGCATGTAGATGAGCGAGGAGAAAATATTTTGCCTTTTGACTTGCTCGGCAGTGGGAAGAGGACGGAACGCGGAAGAAAGGTCGCGGTGCACGAAAATCTTCTGAGCCGCCAGCTGCTTTGTCAGGTCGTCTTGCTCTTCCTTGAGTTCCTGCCAGGAGATTTCGGCGGCATTCAAACGGCGCGGGATTTGAGAGTAGAGATACCTGCCGACAAGGCCGCTCAGCGCCACCGCCAGCATGATCCAGAAGGCCATTCCGGCGATGCCGCGAAATTTAAATGCAGCGTGGCAGGCAATAATGATGGGCGCGGTGACGCCCATAACGATATGGAAATCGAGCCAGTGTTTCGTCACTCCAATGCTGCGCAGCCAGCCCCAGCGCTTGCGGAAGTAGTAAAAATAAATTCCGAAGAAAAGAACAGTGCCCAGAATTCCGAGCTTGATCCCGATTGACCCGCTGGGCCGCAGCAGGGCGTGTTTCGGTGAATAGGGCCGGTCGGCGGCTCCCAGAAGATAATAGCTCGCGCCGTAAACGGCCATAGTCAAAGTGAAAGCGGCGGAAATCAACCATGCCGCGGCGAGCCTTCGCCGGTGATCTTTCTCGAGATCTGGGACGGGTTGAGAAATTGCTCGCGCGCTCATTAGCGTGTTCATTGTTTGGTTGGCACTACGTCAATTTGAACGTCCACGGTGTAGCGCCGGTAGGCTGTGAAGCGATGAGTGTTCCGCCAATGCTGCTTGGGAGTTTCCACATCGATTGTTGCAGTGGCCGGAAGCCACAGCGGCTGCGGAGAGCCGGACATAGTGACGGGGGCGTACTGCAATTCCGCTCGAAGTTGATTCATTCCCAGGTCCTGCATGCTGGAGCCAACATCCGCGCTAATTCGAATGATTTGCCCTGAATCAGGATCGATCCACGCGGTTCCCTCGAGTTCCACCGGCCGGCCCGCCATAAGTCTTTGATATAAGATCGGTGAAGGAGTCCCGGGCACGTGTTTGAAGCCGACGCGAGCCAGTGTCCGGCCATCGATCACGTCGTCGTCCAGGCGAGTGAACTCGAAGCTCGCTTCATAGTAGGGATGGAAGACCATGGCGAGCGTCGAAAAACCGCTGGTCAGCAGGAGCGGACGCAGCTCTGGTTTTCGCGGATCGGTTTCCCGGATTCGCGATTCCTCCACCGAAAGCTCGCCGTTATCGAATCGCATCAGCATCAGCGTGTCAAAATGAGTTTCCTGCTTATAGGAATTCTTTCTATTTTCGCCCAATTTCTGCTGAAGCACGGTCTCTTCGTATCGCAGGTTGCCCAAATCGTCCACAAACGCTTCCACTACAGCTCGCGTTCGAGTGAGCAACGGCGCCAGCGGATCGGGGCCGGCGGCCTGACCGGCGGGCGCAAGTATTGACCAAACCAAAAGGAATGAGAGTGCCAGAAGAACTCGGCGAATTCCGGTGAATCTTCGATTTCGAATTTCTAGAATCATTTTCCGATACACCTCAAAAGCGCCGGCCGAGCGTGAAGGTGACCTGGTCGTAATTCACCGAGCCGCCGCGCTGCCAGGTAAAATTGTTTTGAAGAAAAAACAGCCTTCCCGGAGCCCAGTCGATCAGGCTGTTCACAAAACGGCTTTGCGTGGTCGAAGTAAGCGTCGAAGAAAAATCCTGGAATCCTCCCTGCAATTCCCAGCGCAAGCTTTCCAGCAATTGGCGTGACAACGAGACGGAGCGGTAATTTCCGCGGCCGAAGGAACTGCTGAATTCCGAGTAGCGGAAATCCGCGCGCAGTCCGGTGCGCAGCAAGTCCCCGAAGGTAAGACCATATAGCTGGTTCAAGGAACTCTGGGTATCGCCGGATCGCGAGCTGCGGCCCAGGCTGGTGTAGACGCTGACTCGTTTGGGAAGCTCCACTCGGACGCCTGCGCTCAGGCCTTGAAACAAATAGCGGTCGAGCAAACCCGTGCCGATCAGCAATGGATCGAACGTGGGAAAATCGCGGTAGTAGGTGTCACTGACGTCAAAGGCAAGCCGTGGATGCGGCTGGAAACGGAGTGATAAGTAGCTGCGATTGATGCCGCCGGTTCCGGTGGTTTGCAGGGGCGCGCCGGGAGTGGTGGATGAATCAACGATGGCGGTGTGGGGCGCGTCCACTTGCAAGGAGTCGTACAAGGCAAAATATCGCTTGAAGAATATGCCGGTCTCCGCGAACAGAAATTGCCGCTGGGCCTGCCACCCGGTTGCGCTGACGGCAATTCCGACCGTGCTTGTGTACCGGAGATCGTCGTACGAGCCGCCTTCATAGTTGACAAACATCCCGCCCAGTTTTCCATCGGGATTGTAATCGTAGGAAGATGGGTCGGGCGTTGTGCCAGCGAAAACGCCAAGCCTGAAGTGCTATCCGTATTTCCGTCCGAAATAACCGCCGTCAATCGTGTCCAAGCTGCTGGCCCAGGGCAGATAGAGCCTGCCGACTCCAGCCACCAATCGCGAATCTGGATTGTCGTAGGTCAGGCTCAAGTGATACGTGCGGTTAATCAAGTCCGTGAGCGTGGCCGTCTGTGCGCCTCCGGATTGCGAAGTGAACCGGCCTCGCCAATAGCCGCTGAAATTCCAATATGTCCCGCCAATGCGGGTCATATCCACTCGCGCTACCACACCGGATTCCATGTTTTGGCTGGCCGGATCGCCGTGCACGAAGATCGATCCATATTCCACGCCGATGCGTCCCCTCATCCGATTGATTTCGGGAGAGGGGGGACGAGGAACGGAGTTGCGAGCTTCGGTCATCACCGGATCGCCAAGATCGAATGTGACGATCTGCGGATACGTGCGCATCCCGGAAGCCTTCAACTTATCCGTTTCGGTTTTCACTTCTTCGGGGGCGAACAGTGCCACGTCACCAACTTGCAGAGGTGCAGCTGAAGTGATGATTTCGCAGACGGCCGACGCCGAGGCCACGGAAACTACATTCAAGGTTGCCAGGACGCCGGTTGTAGCCGCAGGCATGGCCTTGTCTGAGCTTGGTTGTGTGGCTGCGATGGAGCGCTTGACTACGAGCTTCTGCCCCTCTTTCAAGCCGGCGGCGCTGCCTCCATTCAAGTAGACCGCGCCTTCGGCAATGAATTTAATTCGAAACGCGGTTTGTTGAATCGCCTCCTGTGCGCACACCAGCATCGGCAGCAGGGCGGCCAGGAACGGCGCCGCCACCAGAAGAAATGCGCGGTCTCTAGTTACCGCCATTCTTGTGACACTGGTAACAATTTGCGCTGTTCCACACATAGCCCTTTACCCCGGAGTGCTTGGGATCGGTCTGAGACTGGGTGTGACAATTGGTGCAAACAAAAACCGTGTAATCGTTCGAGTTGGTGTGGCAATCGCTGCACAACGCCGCATGATGTGGAATTGGGAACCAGGTGTGATTAAACGTCGCGCCGGTCCACGTTGTCGTCGTGTGGCAGGTCTGGCAAGTGGTCGGGAACCCCGCCGCTTTATGGTTCGGGTCGGTGGTCCCGGCGTAGTCCTTGGTATGGCAGGAATAGCAGTCGGTAGGCGTTCCGGCGAACTGCCCGCCGATGTGGCAACTGGTGCAAGGCACAGTGACGTGCGCGCCGGTCAAGGGAAACGGCGTTTTTGAATGATCGAAAACCGCGCCCGCCCATGACGCCGTTGTATGGCAGATGGTGCAGTCGGTGGGATATCCCGTCTGCACGTGATTCGGATTCGTAGTGCCGGTGTAGTCCTTGGTGTGGCAGGAATAGCAATCCGTGGGCGTGCCCGCGAATTTGTTATTGATGTGGCAGAGCGAGCAGGTGACGCTGACGTGTGCGCCGGTCAAAGGAAATGGAGTCTTGGAATGATCGAACACGGCGCCGGCCCACGATGTGGTGGTGTGGCAAATCGAGCAGTCGGTTGGGAATCCAGCCGCGGTGTGGCTTGGGTTGGTGGTCCCAGTGTAATCCTTGGTGTGGCAGCTATAGCAATCTGTGGGAGTTCCCGCAAACACACCGTTTACGTGGCACTGCGTGCACGCGAGATTTACGTGCGCGCCGGTCAACGGGAATTTCGTAAACGTGTTGTGATTGAAATTCGCGTTGGCCCAGGTGGCCGTGGTGTGGCAGACCGAGCAATCCGTTGGGAATCCGGCGGTGACGTGATTCGGATTCGTTGTTCCTTGAAAATCCTTGGTGTGGCAACTGAATAGCAATCGGTGGGCGTGCCCGCGAATTTGTTATTGATGTGGCAGAGCGAGCAGGCCACGCTCACATGCGCGCCGGTTAACGGAAACGGCGTTTTGGAATGGTCGAAGACGGCGCCCGCCCAACTGGCCGTGGTGTGGCAGGTGGAGCAATCGGTGGCGAATCCGGCCGCGACGTGATTGGGGTTGGTGGTCCCCTGGTAATCCTTGGTGTGGCAACTGTAGCAATCGGTGGGAGTGCCTGCGAATTTGCCGTTGATGTGGCATTGCGAGCAAACGACGCTTACGTGCGCGCCGGTGAGTGGAAACGGCGTTTTCGAATGATCGAAATTGGCTCCGGCCCAACTGGTGGTGTTGTGGCAGGTGGAGCAATCGGTTGGAAATCCGGCCGTGACGTGATTCGGATTCGTGGTTCCCTGAAAATCCTTGGTGTGGCAACTATAGCAATCGGTAGGAGTGCCGGCGAATTTGTTGTTGATGTGGCAGAGCGAGCAGGCCACGCTCACGTGCGCGCCGGTCAATGGAAATGGCGTCTTGGAATGATCGAATACTGCGCCTGCCCAACTGGTGGTGTTGTGGCAGGTGGTGCAGTTGGTCGAGAACCCAGCCTGAACGTGATTGGGATCGGTTGTCCCCTGGTAATCCTTGGTGTGGCAGGTGTAGCAATCGGTGGGGGTGCCCGCGAATTTGTTATTGATGTGGCAGAGCGAGCAAGCCACGCTGACGTGCGCGCCGGTCAAGGGGAAAGGAGTCTTGGAGTGATCAAAAACCGCTCCCGCCCAACTCGTCGTGTTGTGGCAGAGCGTGCAATTCGTTGAGAAGCCCGCCTGGGCGTGATTGGGATCGGTGGTGCCGTTGTAGTCTTTCGTGTGGCAGGAATAGCAATCGGTGGGAGTGCCGGCGAACTGTCCGTTGATGTGGCATTGATTGCAGGCGACATTTACGTGCGCGCCGGTCAGCGGAAATTTGGTGAACGTATTGTGATTGAAATTGGCGCCGTTCCAGGATGCGGTGGTGTGGCAGAGAGTGCAATCCGTCGGGAAATCCTGCTTGAACGTGATTCGGATTGGTTGAGCTCTGGTAGTCCTTGATATGGCAGGAATAGCAATCGGTGGGAGTGCCGGCGAATTTTCCGTTGATGTGGCACTGATTGCAGGAAACGCTGATGTGCGCGCCGGTAAGCGGAAATTTTGTGAATTTTGTGTGATCGAAAGTGGCGCCCAGCCAGGTGGAAGTGTTGTGGCAGGTGGAACAATCGGTGGGAAATCCCGCCTGAATGTGATTGGGATTACTGGTCCCTTTAAAATCTTTCGCGTGGCAACTGTAACAATCGGTTGGCGTGCCTTTGAATTGTCCGCCGATATGGCACGCGGAGCATTCGAGGGAAGTGTGCGCTCCGGTGAGAGCGAAACCCGTGAATTTCAGGTGATCGAACTTGGCGCCGAGCCAGGTGTCTACGGTGTGGCAGCTTTCGCAGGTGGTGGGGAAGCCGAGTGATTTATGGTCGGGGGAGATGGCCGTTTGAAAATCCTTGATGTGGCAGGATAAACAGGCCGTTGAGAGGCCGCTGAATTGGCCGGTTGCTTCGCCTTTGTGGCAATCGGCGCATTGCAGCATGGCGTGAGCGCCGATCAGCGGAAAGCGGTTCTGGTGGTCCCGGACTTGCTGATTGGTAGCTTCCCAACTTTTCACCGTGTGGCACTCTTCGCATCGGGCGCTGAACTGGCGGCGGTGAATATCGGCGTGGCAGTCCGCGCAACGGGTGCTTGCGTTCTTGAACACCAGATCGGCGTGGCACTGGCGGCAGGCCACCTTGACGTGCATTCCGCGCAGCGGATAGCTGGTCTTGTTGTGGTCGAATTCGGGGACGTTGCGGATCGGTTTCCAGTTGGTGGCGGTGTGGCAGTTTTCGCAGGGGATCTCGATGGGGCCGTGGGGGTTACGGTTGTATTTCTTATCCGGCTGGGGATAGGCGCGCCCCACCGCCGGAAGCAGCAGTAGAAGTGGAAGGAGAAGGAGCTTTACCCGTGTCGTCGTCAGCAAGAGACACAACCGCGCCTGAAAATTTGGATACGGGCCTAGGCTTTCGATTCATGAATGAATGTATAGATTGAGTCTGGACGGAACAACTGGCCAAGAGGTCAGATTAAGTCCAGTTTCGGCGCGAGTACTCGATGGCATGTGACAGGCCCAATTGAACTTGGATCAGTTATGGCAGGCTGCGCACTCGCGCGGCGTGGGCTTATAGAACAAAACCCGCTTGCCCGCCACGGTTCGGAAAGATTTGTGGCACAAATCACATTCGACCTTCTGATGGGCTCCCTTCAACGAAAAAGTCGATCCGGATTCGTGGTCGAACGTGGAAGGTTTCCAGTGTTCCGGAGTGTGGCAACTCGCGCAATTGGGAGGATTGCCTGAGGCGCTGAACTGGCCTCCGTGGATCTCCGCATGGCAACTGGAGCACTCGGTTGGCGCCGCGTGGAAATCAACTTCCTTGAGAGAATCTCCTTCATGGCCTGGCTTGTGGCAGCCATCGCAGGCAACGTTTCGGTGAGCGCCGGTCAAGGGAAACGATGTTTTAGAGTGATCGAAGCCTTTCACGTTGGTCCAGGAACGAATGTTGTGGCAGGCCTCGCATCCGAGCGGCTTGCCATTCGGCCCGGATTGCTCCATTCGGTCACGGAACTGGCCCTTGTGAGGATCCGAGTGGCAGCCAGTGCAAGTGAGATCCTGAAAGCGGAATGGAGCGGTCTTGGCCGGGGTGCTGCGCTTTCGCCGTCGTGTGACACTCCGAGCACAGCACCGCCATATGCGCTCCAGAGAGTGGATAGCGGCTCTTTTGATGTTGCGTGATCGTATAGAGCGAAGGACGGAATGCGTTGACGTTATGGCATCCTTCGCAACGATTGCTATAGGGTGGCGCTGCAAACTGGCCTTCGTGCGCGTCGGAGTGGCAATCAGTGCATTGAACAAACGCAATCTTGTAGCGCGTCGCCGTGCCGGCGGGAATGTGGCATTTCGCGCAGGCTACCGAAGCGTGGCCGCCGGTGAGCGGATAGGCAGTGGCCGCATGTTCCTTGATCCCGAAAAGTGAAGGACGCCAGCCGTCGACGGTGTGGCACGCGGAACATTCCCCTTGATCGGGGCGCGCGCGGAATTGTCCGCCGTGCGGGTCCGGTGTGTGACAATCGGAGCATTTGGCAAACGGAACTGGTTTTTTGAAATCCGCTCCGGCGTGGCACTTCAGGCAATCCACTTGCGCGTGTTTGCCCAGCAGCGGGAATTTCGTTTTGGAGTGATCGAAATGTTCGTTGCCGGCGATTCTCTTCCAACCGCTGGTGACGTGACACGTCGAGCAGGTTTCCGGGAATCTTCCGTGATGAGGATCGCTGTGACAATCCGAACATTTTCCGAATTCCAGGCCGCGGAACTTTGGCGTTTTTTCGGGCCCCACGTTGTGGCACTTTGCGCAAGGGACCGGCGCGTGCAGCCCCGTCAGCGGAAACCTTGTCTTGGAATGATCGAACTGCGTGGCTGCCTTCCAATCCGTAAAATTATGGCACTGGGTGCAATTGGGCCCGAGCTGGCCTTTGTGAACATCCGCGTGGCAGCTCACGCAGTTTTGGGATAGGCCTAGGTAGCTTTGCCGTAAATCCTTCATCTTGATGGAATGCCTTTCGGACTCGCTGATGTGTTCCGGCTCGTGACACTGGCTGCAATCGAGTCCAGCGTGTTTTCCCTGCAAGATGTAGCCGGTTGCATTGTGATCGAAGCCCTTCAAGGAAGGCAGCCAGTGAATCAATTTGAAGTCTTCGCCGTTGTGTTCGGAGTGGCACTTCCCGCAATTATCTTTGTCGGGATGTCGGGCGTGCAGCCCGCGGCCCTCTGCGATGCGCTGTGAAATCTCCGTGTGGCACTCGCCGCACTTTAGCGCCGCCGAACCGGCGCCGACTTTGTGGCAACTAACGCATCGCGTTGGCCCGCTGAGTGATTGGTGCGATTTGGAAAGAGGTCCGGGCGATATTTGCGCACGCGCAGGAAAACCTGCAAGGAAGATTGCCATGGCGAATAGAAAAAACAGCGCCTCGCGGCGATGCAGAAGGAATGATAGGGTGAATCTCCCAAGCGCGAATAAAGCGGCGATGGCCTTTGGCGGCGTAAACCTCCCTTGCAGGAAATTCCAGGACTGCAAAGTCAACCTCCGCGGGTTCGCTCTGGCCGTGCTTCGCCTCTGAATGATTCGAAATCGTTTTCCTGAATTACGTTGAACTTAACAATGAGGCTAGCACGGATATTCAGTCGCGGGATTCCCGGCTTGGCGCCGTGTGAAGACACAGTAAACTGCCGCGCAAGCGCAATCAGGGTGTGATGGATTTCGGCTGGGAGCGCGAATAGCGAGTGTCTCTCGCCAAAATTCTATCCGCGCCGAAGATGGAGCGATACTTTCTCTCCAGAACGTGAACAGGGAGCCTGCACTCGGCCAAGAATTGCTTTCGGGAGCGTGAAGTTTCTCTTGATCTGAGAAGGTGCGTGCGCATGCGGAATATATATATTAAGGATGGGTGAAAGATAGTCCGGATCAGGCAGCCCGATCGTACCGGTGGTGCAACCCGCCGAGTCGCTCTTGAGACAGGACGCGGCCCGAGGCGGTGGCGCGGATTCTGCGATTCGGTGTTCCCTTCGCGAGGCCGAGATGCGTGCGGTCCTCGTGGTCGTAGCCGACATAATCAGCGAGCAGCCGTTTCAGATGGCGTTCACTAAGCGCAATGATGTGATCCAGCAGATCGCGCCGGCAGCTTTCGACCCAACGCTCCGCCACACCGTTTTGCCAAGGACTCTCGAACGAAGTTCGCACCGGCCGGATGGCCATTGACCGAACCGCACACGCCACCTCCAAGCCGTACTTCGAGTCCCGATCAAAGATCCAGAACCTGGGACCCGATCGATACGGAAACGCTTCTCGCAACTGCTGGATGATCCACAGTCTCGTCGGATGCCTGGTGACGTTAAAGTGCAGGATGCGTCGACGGTCATGACTGATGATGAAAAAACAAGAGAGCATGCCGAAGGTCATCGTTGGAGCCGTGAAGAAGTTCATCGCGGCAATCGTTTCTCGATGGTGGCGCAGAAACGCCCGCCAGCGCTTGGCCTGCTCGGGGTCCCTCGGCGCTCGTTTCATCCACCGGGAGATCGTTCGTTCCGAAACATCGAAGCCGAGCATGAGAAGCTTGCCGTGGATGCGCGGTGCTCTCCAAGTCGGATTCTCGGCCACCATTCGGAAGATCAAATCTCGAACCTCCTTCGACGTCTGTCGTCTCCCAACCTGCGTCCTGGCACTGGAGATCAGCCGCCCGTACAAACGAAAACCGGCTCCGTGCCACCGGACTACAGTCTCGGGTGTAATCACGATGAGCGATTGTTTCCAACCTGGCCGGAATCTTCGCACGAAAACCCAGAAGAATTTGTCGGATATCCCAAGCCGTGGCCTTATACGCCTTCGCTTCCAGACAGCGAGTTGCTGCCGAAGAGCCAGGTTCTCAAGTAACAGGCTGGGACGCGTGCGGAAGAGGCGAAGACTTGATGTGAAAATGATTCGAAGGAGAGGGAACATGGTTGGCTGATATCCGAAATCCCCTGTGGAGCGCAATCCCTATGCTATTGATTTCAAAGGCGGACAGAGTTTTGGCGAACGACACCCTCAAGGCTGCTTTCCTTAGCGGAATTCCTTCCGGAGCAACACGACGGAGCACCCGCGTGCGCTTCTTCGCCATCTAACACTCCCCAGTGTGTGTGCAAGCAAGACTTGCACTTCTCCACTATGTGCAGAGCCCGCAAAAGTTCCTCTTACTCGACGCGTTGAAGGTCCAACGAAATGCGCATGCCGTTGACCAAGACAACACTTTGGTCGATCAATTGTTGATTGGTGATATCCGAATCGACGAATTTGCGAGCGATCTGTAGGGGGAATACAAACTCGATCGCTTCGGAGGAGGTTTTGGAGTCTGGCGAGAGCTGGTTGAGGACACTGATATCCAGAGCATTGAATTCCGAGCCAGCGGGCATTTTTTCGAGAAGGTCTTTGAGCTGCGGCCCAAGAAAGAGATCGAAACTTTGCGCAGCTCGCTTGTAGATGGAGGTCGCGTCCCGGTTGAAACGGGACGTGTTCCGGAGCGTGATCTGCAAGACGATCTGGTTTCGAAATACTCCGAACGAAGGGGGAGCATAGTCCACCGAGTGAAACCTGGACGCGAGCTCCTTCGCGTACGCGTCGAGTTGGGACTGAAATTGTGATTGCAAACGATCCGCATCGCTCTGTGTTGCGGCGGGCGGCGCGGGATTCACCGGCGCAGGCTGGGCCGGGGGCGCTGGTGTTCCAGGGCCACTCGAGGCGATTTTTCCGCCCGCCTCGGTTCGAGTTGTGGGGCTGGTGAAATCAGTAACGACTTTGGGGCCGACCAGGGAACCTCCGCGGGATGACTTAACCGCGGTCTCAGGCGGAGCGGGCGTTGTCATCCTGCCCAGGGCTTCGAGATCGAACGGATTGGCCTGGTACAGCGCAAGCCCAAATAGGTTTCCATCGAGATAAATCTCAGAACGATTCAGAATTTCCTGCCGGTCTTGATCACTTTGCGCCAGAGAAAAAGCGAACGCATCCGCCGGAGCGAGGACGGCGACAAGAATTTCTTTCCCTTCATAATCGTAGTTCGTTTTCTGGGAGCGCGTGTGAAAGGAAATCTCAAAGCCGATCGCGTCGCAGGTCACGTCGGCCGGAATTTCCTGGGCAACGAGCCGGAGAATCGGAGTGATGACTTCCTCAAAAACGTGTGTGGCCCTCTGGTTTTGCGCGAGAAGGACGGAGTTATAGGCCGCATTGTAATTCCCAGTGATTTTGAGAACGACCCTTTCGTGAAACCTGACGAATTCTATTCCGCGTGAATCGGACTCGGCTTGCTGCGCCGGATCAAGGCCAACATACCTGCTCAAATAAAAAGGGAAGGGAAACTTTATTGCCTCGATCGCATGGTTCAGTGATTTGAGCTGTGAAAAATATTTGGCCTCGGCCGCCTTCAGCGCAGGATTGATGATTTCAGCAGGACTGACCTGTCCGAAAGTAACAGCCGCGATCGTGAGGAACAGCGCGACCAAAATCAAAGAGCTAAAAATTAATCTCGCGCGGCTGGCTTGTTTCTCACCTGCGGCTTTCATTTTCTCCCTTCCCGGAGTACGAAGGTCCTGGACGAGCCGGCGGCAGATAGCGAGGCACTGCAATGCTCCGAGTGTACGCAATGATTGCGCGGATTTCGTCTTGCGTCAACGTTCGGCCGTAGGGAGGCATCATCGCCGATTTCCCTACCGCGCTTCCTCCCAGCGTGATGATGTTTTGAAAGAACTCGTCGCTCTCGCCGTTCAATGCGGCTCCATCGTTCATCAGTGGCGGCTGAGGATTCAAATTCGAACGGTTGGCGGGCCCCGCCGGAGTGGCATCCGCATGGCACCAGACGCAATCTTGATAGAAGATGCGCTTGCCCTGCGCCTGCTGATAATCGAGGGAAATCAGACGCTGTGGGTCATTCCAATCTGGCTCGACGTCATACGCGCCACGAAGAGGATCATTTATAACAGGTGCTGCTTTTTTGCGGCAGGCCGGAACACATACCAGCGCAAGAAACAGGCCTGCGCAGAGAAAAACTCGCCCTGCGCTCACTGGTTTCCTCCCGCCGCGGCGGTCTTCTCCGATTTCCTTCCTTCTCCTCCCTGACGAAGAGTGACGAGGTAGGCCGTGAGGGCTTTTACCTCATCATCGGAGAAGGCGCGGCGCGGCTCGATGGCGCCCGGCACCAGCGCTTGCGGATTCCGCAGCCAAGCCTCAATCCAAGCCGGCGTCATCCAATTGCCCACATTATTCAGATTCGGCCCGACGTAACCCCCGGAGGCCCCGATGGTGTGGCACGACTGGCATTGGTATTTCACATCGTAAAGCTGTTTGCCCAGGGCTGCCTGCTGCGATGTGAATTGCTTTTGGTCTGTGGAGTTCAGATTTACCCGAGGACTCTGCAGGACCATTCCAAAATAATCCGCCACGATTGCTGCTTCCTGCTCCGACATATTGAACTGGGGCATTCGAAGCACGAGAGTTGGACGCAAAGTCTGCGGGTTCTTGAGGAAGTCAACGAGCCATTTGCGCTGCGCCCGGCTGCCCTCATAGGAAAGATCGGGTGCGAGATCTCCGCCGTAGCCATTGAACTTATGGCAGACGTAGCATTTATAGCGCTCATAGACGACTCCAAATGTTCCCACAGGATGAAAGGCAGGTTGGGCGCGAGGCAAAATTAGTTTTTGCATGCCGCTTGAAGCAGGCGTGCCACCCATGCTCAACAGCGCTGTGGTAATTGCATCCAAGTCGTCCGGGTTCAAGTGGTATTGCGGCATCCGCGCGGCCGGATTCACGGAAGAAGGATTTGTAATCTTCGCCTGCACATAAGAGATGAGGTTTCGTGGGATTGTGGAGTCTCCGAACTCGAGTTGCGAAACATTTTTGCCGCCCAGGCTCGAAAGGTCAGGGCCAAACTCTTTTTGTGTACTGATGCCTTCGATGGCGTGGCAGCTCCCGCAGCCCTTCTCGGCGAACAGCCGCCGGCCCATTTGCACTTCGTCCTCTGTGGGAGGACCCATCTGGGGGACGTCACTCAAGAGGTCCGAATCTGTCAGGGTGGTATCGAGATACTGCGTGACTTTGTAAAGATCTTCATCCGTCCACTCGTAACGAGGCATCTTGCTGTTCGGCAGGTATCCCTGAGGATTCCGGAGCCAATCCACAAGCCATCCCCGGTTCACTTTGCTTCCCACCTTGGTCAATTCCGGTCCTATGTCTCCACCAATCAGTTTTGTTTCTCCCGCTCGCGTCACGGCGAGCGAGTGACAGGTGGTGCAGAACATCTGCCGGAATCGGAGCTCCCCCTGCGTCGCGAGATCGGGGTTTTTCTCCCAGGCTGCGACTACTCGCGGATTGATCACATATCGAACCAGAGGTTTGGCTTTCTGCCTGCTCAGATACGCGGACAACCCTAGCAGCTCTTGCTCGCTCAGGCGGAATTGGGGCATTCGCGGTTCATCTTCAGATTCATAGCCGTTGATGATGACGTTGCCGTCCTTGTCGAGAACCGTCCGCGGCTCTTTCAACCACTTGTAAATCCATGCGCGACTCACTTTGTTGCCCACGCTGGTCAAATCCGGTCCGAGCATCGCCAGATGGTCAATGTCCTGAAGACGATGACAACCCACACAATTGAAATTCGCCAGGAGCGCGCGGCCACGCACAAGTCTCGGGGTTTCCGCCAACTCGCCACGGTGGCAATTGCCGCAGGAGGCCTGAATATAGCGATTCGGGAGGAGTGGTTGTTCCCAGGCGAGTGTCGTCTCGTGTGCTTCCGCCACTTCCGTGGCGGGTCCCTGACCGCGGTGGCAGACGGTACACCCCCAGTCCTGAATGTGATGCGGAATTGGCGGATGCGCGCGGAAGGGCTGTGGTACAGACTTCCCGCCAAGAGCCGGTTGGGAGATGCCCTGGTGGCAAGTGGTGCAACGATCCAAAACGCCCATCTCCGGAATCCAAATTTGATCAATCCCCGAGTGAAAATCGGCGAGGAGGTTCTTGGTGTCTGGACGCGACTGAGCGAATCGAACGTAGCCGCGTCTATATTGCTTCCATTCCATGCGGAGATCCTTGATCGGTGAGATGGCGAGCACGAAAAGGAATAAAACGCTCGCGACCGCGAGGGCAACTCGCAACCGGTGCGACAATTTTCCCATCTCCTCAGCCGGCATGCGACCCCCATGGCCAGACCCAGGACCACCCCGGCCCGCGGAAGAATGTCCCCACCAAGGTGAGAGTGACGGCAACAAAAATAAACCACGTCATCACCCACCAGGAAACCGCCCGGGTGCGCAAGTAATCCATCCAGGGTCGTTTCCCTGGCGCGACGTAATACGAGAAAAGTACCAGGCCACCGACCAATAGTGTGGGCGCTAGCACGGTCCAGGCGCGATAAATGCCGAGAAAGATGATTAACGGGACCAACGCAGCGAGGAATGCACGCAGATGTCGAGCGCGATTCGTGGCCCAGATCGGTTCGCCCTGCACATTGACGCTGAAATAGGGAATCACCACCAGCGCCACGATCACCAGCGTTGGAATGATTATCCCGGCAACGAAAGGCGGAAAATAGTGGAGAAGTTCCTGCAACCCAAGGAAATACCAGGGCGCTCTGGCGGGGTTGGGCGTCAAAAGAGGGTTAGCCAGTTGCTCAAGTGGCGCGTCCCAAAACAGAGCCACCAGGACCAGAGCGACCGTAAGAACCTCGAAGAGAATAGCCTCCCGCACCAATAGGTGCGGATAGGTCATCCGTTGCGGACCCACATCCCCTTGAACCTTCGCGGAAGTTTTCTTGGTGATGAAAACGATTCGCTGCGGGTCTTTTCGCGCGTCAGAACCGAGGCCAGCTTCGAATTTATTTTTTTCGGTCATCTTCCGGTCGTACCGTTAGGCCACCATCTTTTTGAACGCGCCAAAAATGGATTGCGATGAAGAGCACCGCCAGAAGGGGCAATACCACGCAGTGCAGAACGTAAAATCGCAACAGAGCATTTTCTCCCACCAGATTTCCACCGAGCAATTCGAAGCGCACCTTACCGCCCACGAACGGCATCGCCGAAATGATATTGGAACCGACGGTGATGGCCCAGAAAGCAAGCTGGTCCCATGGCAGCAGGTAGCCTGTGTAGCTTAAGAAGAGGGTTAGCAGGAGCAGAATCACGCCCACCACCCAGTTGAATTCGTGGGGCGGCTTGTAACCACCGCGATAGAACACATGGAACATGTGCCAAAAGACCAACAGGACCATCAATTGCGCCGCCAACCGGTGCACGTTTCGCAAGAAAACGCCGTTCGAGACGACAAAGCGCAAGTCTTTCATGTCCCGGTACGCCTGTGGGACGGCGGGGTGGTAGTAAAACATGAGCAACACGCCGGTGACCGACAACACGATGAAGAGAAGGAAGGAGATCGACCCCAGATAATACGATGCCCGCACTCGCAGCGACTTTTCGCGCACCTTGACGGGCAACCAGTGCAGGAACAAGTTGCCGAAAACGGCCAGACTGCGCGTGCGATTGGTCAGAGCCGGGTCCCTGCGAAAAATTGATTTCCAAACGCGGGTCTCGCGAAGCTTCTCGATTGCTTGATGAAATGTGGTGGCCATCTCTCCCTTCAAGCTTTCAACACTTGATTGAGATTTACCGTTTCGAGCTTATTGACCAGGAGTTCTCCATCGGTGGTCAAGGAAATTGAAAAATGTGGCAGTGGAGCAGGTGCAGGTCCAGCGACCTTCGCTCCATCGCTCTGGAATTTACTGCCATGGCAGGGGCATTCGATTAGCTTGTGCTCCGGATGCCACGACGTGATGCAGCCTAGATGCGTACAGATAGCAGAGACCGCGTAGAACCCTTGCTCCGCCCGAACGATGTAAACCTCCTGCTCCTGAAGGTAGGTGACCGAATTGACGGGATAGAGGTCCGGGTTTCCCGCGCGAAATGTCATGGACGGCTCGAAGAGCACATTCGGCGAAAAATACTGATACGTGACCAGGGCCGAGCCCAGGCCCGCGATGCCCAGCGCGCCAAGCGTGACCTCGCTTAGAAAGTCGCGTCGCGTTACTTCAACCTTTTCCCCGGCCTTGGCTGCTTCTTCCGGGGTAGACGGTTTTTCCCGTTCAGTCATCTGCGGAGAACTATCTCCTCGACGGGTACAAGCCCCGCTGGATGTTCGAATACCTCAAACGCCTCCATCGTGATGGTGTGAGCAGGACATCGCTCGGCGCAGAGCCCGCAACGGATGCAGATCGTTTCGTCTTTGATCATTACCGCGCCTTCTGAGTTCGCCAAGTCCGCGGCGTTCAGATGCTGCAAAGTGGTCTCATATACAAGCGCATCCGCATGCAGCCGTTCCTTGATTACTTCTGGGAAGAAGATTTGACCCAGCGGAATGAGCGAGAGGCAATTCTCGGGGCAGACGTCCACGCAGCCGCCGCACAAAATACACTCGGTACCTTCAGCTTCATTCCCTTCGAAAATGGTGTTGATCCAGCATTGCAGACACCGTGATGCTTCTTCACGCGCCTGCACTTCAGTAAAGCCGGTTTCGACCTCCGTAATTCCTGTGCGTCTCTCGAGCGGGATGACGGGGACCGCCAACCGCGAATACTCGTCATAGTGTTCTGCCATCTCGTGGTGGTCGAGAACCGTGATTTGTATGTGCTTCGGTTTCGGCTTCCACTGTGTCCCACGTAGATACCGATCGATCTGCTCCGCAGCCTTTTTCCCATCGGCGACAGCGCTGATAATCAACCGCGGGCCGAACGCAATGTCTCCAGCGGCAAAAATTCCCGGAGCGGTGGTCATCAATGTTTCGGGATCGATTTTCAACGTGCCTTGGCGAGTGGATTCAATTCCGTCTTCGGGAGAAAGGAAAGATAGGTCGGACGCTTGGCCGATCGCCAGAATCACCGTATCGCAGGGAATCACCGATTCGGTGCCGGCTTCAAATGTGGGACTGAAGCGGTGCTGCGCATCGAACACGGAACTGCATCGGATCGTTTCGAGCCCGGTGACCTTTGCGTTTTTGCCGACGAACTGCTTGGGGCCAAGCGATGGATGGATCGTCAATCCCTCATATAACCCTTCATGGATTTCCTCTTCGGAAGCGGGCATCTCCGCTCGCGATTCGAGGCAAACCAGATGCACCTCGCGAGCCCCCATGCGCAAGGCGGCACGCGAGACGTCCATGAATTCTTTCATGGCCACATCTTTCTCAGGCGCGGTCAGCTCGTTGGGCAGCGGAGGCCCTCCAACATGCTCCACCGAGAGTTTTTGCTGTTCGCGGAGCGCGGAGCGAGCCACGTCAATGGCCACGTTCCCCCCGCCAATCACAACCACTTGCTTGCCGACCGCGAACTGATAGCCCAGGTTGACGTTCAGAAGAAAATCGATGCCTTTCAGCACGCCATCCAGCTCGTGGCCCGGGAGATTCAGGTCGCGGCTTCGATGCAGGCCAAAGGCGAGGAGAACAGCCTTGTAACCCTGCTTGCGAAGGTCCGCCAATGAAAAGTCGCGCCCGAGGCGCGTGTTTAGGCGCAACTCGGGGCCGAGATCGAGAATTTCGCGGATCTGTGCTTGTAAAACATCGCGCGGAAGGCGGTATTCTGGAATTCCCAGATGCATCATGCCTCCCGGCACGGCCGCCGCCTCGAAAATTGTCACAGCGTAGCCAAGCAGTGCCAGGTCATGGGCGGCAGACATGCCGGCCGGCCCGGAACCAATGATCGCTATTTTTTCTTTGTGAACGATTCGAGGTTTTTCCGGAAAAAGATCAAGAGGATTGCGCGACTCCGGGCCATAGCGCTCGGTGAGAAATCGCTTGAGGGCCCGGATGGAGATCGGCATATCCAATTGGCCGCGGCGGCATGCCGGTTCGCAAGGATGGCCGCAGACCCGGCCGCAGATGGAAGCGAAGGGATTCGGGAGCCGGGCGTACCGATAGGCCTCTTCGTAACGTCCCTGGGCAATAAGAGACACATAACGCCCGGCCTGCGTGTGGACCGGACAAGCTTGCATGCAGGGGAAGTTCGATTCCAGCCATTCCAAATCCACGAGTTTGGAGCGAGGTTCCATTCAGAGGCCTTTGCGGATCCGGTGGCCTTATTTTTTTACGGTGATGGTAACGCTGGTTCCTCCCGCCGCAACGTCAACGGGCTGAGTGGCCGGTTTACCATCCTCGCTCCATGATTTCAATGTGTAATGACCGGGCGGGATTCCCTTGATTTCGAAATTGCCCTCTTTATCGGTAACCGCGAAGTAGGGAGTAGGCACCACGATCACATAACCAGACATCTCCGGATGGACGTTGCAAAGCATCGGCGCCGCGCCCAGATCATTGAACTGGAAAGATTTCTTGTCACCTTTCGGCCAAGTTCCCAGATTATGAGTGAGTTTTTTATTGCCGCCAATCGAAGGCCAATACACGTTGTGCCCTACGGGATCGCTATTGAGGAAGTCTACGGTCGTCCCCTTGAGAACGACGAGAACGTGAGGCACAAACTTCAAACCCTTTTGGTCCATCAACACGTGCTGTGCCGCTGCGGGAAATTCTTTGTTCGGGATGGCGTCCACGTACACGGCAATGTTCTCCGCTGATCGGAGGCCCTGAACTTCGACTTTCCCTTTGATGTCATCGGCCCAGGTCATCGAGGCAAACAGCAACCCGGCGACTAACATTCCTACTAGAATCACAATTCTCTTGAACATTTCCATCGAAAATTCCTCCCGATCGGAATCACTCGCAAATTTGTGCTGATCGAATTGTTCCACCGCTCTGCTAGAAGACAAAATCGATGCCTGCGACGGCCCCGTTGGGCCGGAAAAACTGGCTGGAATTGGGGGTTGGCTGCTGCCAGCGATGCTGATACTCGAAGTCCACCTTGATGTTGGCTCGCACAAGCAACTGAACGCCGGGGCTGAAACGGTTCCGCGTGTCATTACGGGACGCATCATTCAAGAAGTCCGTCGGTGAGTTTACGAAGTCATAGCGCATGAGGGCGATAAACCACGGATAAACCCAATATTCCGCCTCCGCGAATCCTCCGGTAAAAGTGACCGGGGTTGAGAGTTGGAATCCGGTGTTACCAGCATTAGGGACCAAGTTCACGTCATGGCCGTACATGCCGAGGCCGTACAATTCAAAGTGGCGGTACTTGAACCGGAAATCGCCGCCCCCTCGATAGAACGGTTCCCGAATCGTCCCGAGACCAGGAAACAGGGAGCCATTCATGTTGAGAGCATTGCGTCCGTAATAATAGAACGCGCCGAACTTGATGGACGTGTGGTCCCGAGGTCCGGTTGGTCCAGCGGCTTGCACTTCCTTTCGGACATTCGGATCGCGTTCGAGGTTGAAACGCTGTGAAACCCGCACGTATACATCCTTCGAGTTGCGCATGGCCGGGGTATCGTTGGAGCCATTCACCAGAGCAACCGACCACGAAAAATTGCCGTCATTGGGGTAACCGCCAAACTCAATGCCCCGCTGTGGTGCGGCAAACACGAGAGGGTTTGCCGTGGTGCCCAAGATTCCAGCGGTGCTCGCCTGGTCATATATGTCATAGTCGGTCAGATTGATCGTCCTCGCTTGCGTGAACGGCAAGTCCAGCTCGAATTGCCCAAATCGAACGTTTAGCGAGTCTTTGGGCAAGTGAAAATAATGCCCAAGGTCGTTTGCCCTCAGGTAACCGTCTCCCAGCCCTCCATCTGCTCCCGAACCACCCGTCGAGATATCGTCGTCTACCCAGAAGGAAAGCGACTGACCGAAACTACCAGCAGCGAGGAGAGTGAATGTATTAGGAACAAACAAGTCCGTGCGGGGAAGAAATCCCTGGGAGATGGGCTGCTTGCTGTTGTAATTGAAGTTTCCGGAGTAGCGAAAAGCCACCGGGAGGTTGCCGGGAATTTCGCCGGGCCAGACTGCTTTTGGAAAGGCCTCTCGCTGAGCTTTGGCACCGAGCAGAACAGGAGGCTCCTTCACGAACATCTCATCGTCCTTTGGGAATTTGAAGCCGTTCTTCTTGAAGGCCTCGCCGAAGTCATTCAGCTCTGGGTAGTCACTGTGACAAGTAGTGCAGGAAGTCTGATACTTGCGCGAAAATGTCGGGATCGCGGAGGCTTTGGGTGTAGACCCCAGGATCCAAATTAGAGCGCCGAAGAGGAGGGTACTAATCAGTAGCGCCACGCGTGCAGTTTGATTTTTCACCGCTTTCCCCCTGACCCCAACAATCCGAAATGCAACCACCGAGCCCCGCGAAATGGCGTTAATTTTTCATGACACGAGTGCCTGTCGGCTATGATGGTCGTCACCGATGACAGTGACAGCCGTCACAGACTCAATCAACCGCAGTCAGAGTTGCTCGGATCCAGAACTCTCCTCCTCGCAGGCTTCCAGGTGTAAGGAAGAAGTGGTTTTAGAATGGTGACATTCGGAGTGAAACACGCGGCCGGGTTCCCGGGAGATCCTCAGCGTGTTTTCCCAGAACCAAATCGCGCTCGCGCTTTCGATATCGGGCGATTGTTTGACTCAGCAGAATTGGGAGTGAGGTGAGGGGGGCAGTAAGCAACAGTTCCGAGGCCGAGTTCACCCAGATGCACTTGTCTTCTTCTGACGTGAAAGGAACTTCTCGAGGTATCTGTGACCCTCTCTGTTATATGCATCGAGACCCAACGAGACAAAGATTTCGCTGATGGGTGACTGATCAAGGATGCCAGCTACTACGGGCTGTTGCTGGCCGAGGGACATCTGCACCGTTGGCTGTTTGGAAAGATGCTGCGGCAGATCTGGGCACTGCAGGTACCGAGCCGGTCGCACTCCGATTGCGGGTGCAAAATCTGGGGGCTGAGGAAGGTTGAGACCAGTGTCTGAGATTTCATTTGCGTGGCGGCAATCCTGGTTCGTCGGACGACACAAACGAGCTGTTGGAACCCCGTTGATCTCGCTACGAGCTTGCTCTGGCGGGGAAATTCGTTGTGTCGTGAGGAGGAGAAGCATACGATGTGCGAGCTAGGCGTCCAAATCGCAAATTGCGGCTTAGACGTCGGCGAGGCTCTATTACCTTAAAAGGAGGTTTCCATGTCGCTGTGGCCCATTTCGCTGTTTGGTGGGTGGGTGGTATTCGTTACGGTGCTTGCGATTTATGTTCCTACCATTTATATCCGAAAGACTAACAAGATACTCAAACTCTTAGAACAAATAGAGGCCAACACTCGCAAGTAGGCTGTTCGCAGCTCACACGGCTCCGTGGCGAGCTTGCGTCCTGTAACCATCTCAATCATTCCGCCTAACATGGGTATCAGTTATTTGCAGCCCCTGGGAGATTAGCTGAACTCAATCGGCCCCGTCCGTCCGGGAACGTTCACCACTGGCCGCGTTCTCGGATTCTCTTCCTTGCCCATGTCGCGAGAGCCGCATTTCTGGCACTTGCACTTATCTTCTCCGGAGTGCGTTGCCTTCTCCGGTGAGCAGCCACTCTATCGACTTATCAAACTCCTGGCCGATCTTCAGCAGAATTTCTGCCCCAATTTCCTTTTCGCTTCGCCGCGTCGCGATCAGCAGCTTGGGAACTCCTGTACATCTATATGTGGGCATCAACAGCTCGCCGCACCCGCGAGCGCCGAGTGAATGCTGGGCTACGCATTAAGAGTTCGCGGTCGTATCGGAAGTGAGGCCCGAGACTTTCTCATTGGCGTGAGGGGGAGGCGCTTACGCTAGACACCAATTTCGGGCCGGTGATACCGTATCCGGGGATACGCTGCCGGTTGCTGATCGGCGTCTCGAGACCGTTGAATAGTGTGAACCGCCACCGCGGCAAGCGAGCCGCTCCCGCATGGAAGTGCTGCAACCTTAAAAAAACACTGCTGGAGAAACGTGGAATCGTTTGCTCAATTTCTCGATGTGGGTTTTGCTGAGGCCACGTTTCTTGTGCAAGACTTCGGATACAATGCTTTCCGAGGCGAAGATGGGAACCAGGTCTTTTTGGCGGAGATCATTGGCATCCAGCAACGTGCGAAGCACTTCCACTGGGGAAGCATCAGGAATGGAATTATGCTCTTCTTCGTACGCTTCAATCAAAGTCATCAAGACCTCGGCATACTTCTCTTCTTCACTGGTTGGATTATCCTTGGTCGCCAACTTGTCCAGCACCGATAGGTATTCCTCATGTTGGCGTTCAGATGTAATCCATACCCCTGCTCATACTTGGTTCGGCCTGGATCGTGACCGCTGCCGGTTCTATGCTCTGCCTGGCCTCCTACTTCAAGAACGTAACCGCGACGTCACCGCAAATTGGGATTTGAAGGTTTTCTTCGTCCAGCATTCGGCATTCGCTGTCAGCTGTTGTAATCGGGCGTTAGCACTCACCACCCGGACTGGCTGGATTCGGATTACTTCCGAGTTGCCCGTGGATCAGGCGCAAGGCATGACTCCACACAAGCCGACTTCACAGGACTAATGCCGCTGCGGAAACTGGATAGCTTCCGGTTAGGCGACCAACCGCCCAGAACCTCGTTCTTTGCTTCCTGCAACCCCATTTCTGGACCGTGAGGGGCTGATGTCCGGTAATGCGACCGGAATAAATTTCGGTGACGAGCAAGATTAGAGGGGGAAAGTGTTTGAAAATCGGTTAGAGAAGCGCCAGGTTTAGGCTTTGAGATATTGCAGCAGTCGTCGGAACGGACCCGCTCTCAAACACTTGGCCGGATGATTGCATTCTGATAGCGGTGGCTATATGTTATCGGTCGACCGGGACATCAAAAAAGGCAATTTGGGGTTTAGTGGAATCGCATGTTCAACATTTCGCTCGCGACGCTGATGCCGCACCTGCTTTTCTTGTTTCTCCTGGTCGTTGCTCCTATTTGGGATTTGTACGCCACCCCGAAGTTGAAGCGTAATCCCAGTTCCGAAAACAAAGTTCGCTACTATAAGACGATTTGCACCGGGCTCTGGATTGCCAGTGCGCTCGCAGTTGTTGCCATTGGCTTCCGCCCGCTGTTCACCATCAGTCCTTCGCCCGGTGAAATCTCCTGGCTATTACTGCATCCTTGGGTTCGCTACCTGGTAGAAGCGCTGATTGCGATCCTTGTTATTATTTCTGTGGCGCTTCCAGTCGGCACCGTGATCTGGAAGAAGCTGACGAAGCGGCCACGCAAGTATTCCTCTGCCGCCCTAAAATCGTTCAGCTACTTCTTCCCCGCAACCTGGACCGAGCGCCGCTGGTGGGTGTTCGTCTGCATCACTGCGGGAGTTTGCGAAGAAACTCTGTTCCGCGGCTTCCTGCTGCACTACTTACACGATTTTCCCTGGACGCTGAATCTTACGCTGGCGCTGCTGATTTCCTCCGTGATCTTCGGATTTAACCATATCTATCAGGGTGCTGGCGGAGTCGCGGGGACAGCGATCGTCGGCTTTCTTTTTGGCCTATTGTTTCTGCTGACCGGAAATCTTCTGCTTCCGATTTTCTTCCATGGCGTGATGGATCTGCGCATGCTGGCCATATTGCGGCCTCCGGCTGATACACCATCCTGAGAATCAACCATTCAGTCTTGAATCCTGATTTTTCGGCGCGGACTTCACAGGACTAATGCCGCCGTGGAATCCGACTAGCCAGGATTAGGTCCTTCACCAGGCGAGTAGACCTGAACTCCCATTGAGTTAAATTGTCCGCTTGAGCCAGAGACCACGAGAAGCTTTGTCTTACGTAGATTGCGGCGGGCAATGAAGATAAGAAAGTGCTTGACATCTGAACTAGTGTTATAGTTAACTATAACAGTAAATGGTGAGGAGGTTCGTTGAGGCTGATTGATCGCAAGTGACTGAGCCAGCGAATCACCCCGACCCGAGATCAGGCAGAAATGAATTTCTTAAGGAGAATGAAACATGAAATCCCTTCGTTACATGCTGCCCGTTGTTCTGATGTCGCTCGCCACCGTGGCTTTCGCGCAGTCCGACGCGCACAAGATGGACGAGCCCAAGACTCCAGCGCCGAAGTCCGAGGCACAGATTTCCTTTGACACCTTGAAAACCCTCGCGGGGGATTGGGAAGGTTCAGTGAAGGCCGACATGCCGGTAGAGGCGAAGGTGGACATTAAGCCGCTGCACATCTCGATGCGCGTGACCTCGCGGGGAAACGTCCTCGTGCACGAGATGCAGGAGGCAGGAACGCCGCTGGACCCCACAAAATACGACCATCCCGTCACGATGTTGTACGTTGACGTTGACGCAGACCGGCTTACGCTGGTCCATTATTGCGACGCGGGGAACCGGCCGCGCATGACCGGCAAAATGTCGCCGGATGGAAAGACGCTGGAATTCGATTTTGCCGATCTTTCCGGCGGCAATAAGTACGGACACATGTACCATGCGGTGTTCACCATCATCGACGCGAACCATCACACCGAAGAGTGGACTTACATGATGCCGGGGGACAAGCCTGTGCACGCGCACATCGACCTGCAACGGACAAAATGACGCAGGTGTCTCTTCGGCGAGGGGCAACGGGAAAACCTGATGGACCGTGAGTGGAACGACAGCCAACCGATTTACCGGCAACTTCGCGACCGTGTGGTCGCGATGATCCTCGACGGCGTGCTCAAGGAAGGCGATCCGCTGCCGTCGGTGCGCAATGTCGCGGCCGAATATCGCGTCAATCCTCTCACGGTTCTGAAGGGCTATCAACAATTGGTGGATGAGGGGCTGGTAGAGAGCAAGCGAGGCCTCGGCATGTTCATCAATACGGGCGCACGCAATCTTTTGCTGCAGGGCGAACGGCAGAGGTTTCTTGCCGAAGAATGGCCCCGAGTCCACGCAACCATAAAGCGGCTCGGCCTGACACCGGAAGAACTGGATGCTGCCGCAAAACGCAGGTCATCGTCAGATGGCGCACAGACGAAGACCGCCGAGTCGAAGCCCCGCAAGGAGGAGAGCTAGAGCCATGCCATGCATAGAAGCACGTGGTCTCCGGAAGGTGTTCGGAACAACGATCGCGGTGGACGGCATCGATTTGCGTGTCGAAGAGGGCCGCATCCTCGGACTTATCGGGCCCAACGGGGCGGGCAAGACCACCGCGCTCAATGCGATCTTGGGCCTCACCTCTTATGAGGGTCAACTGAGGGTGCTCGGACGAGACCCCTGGACGGAGCGCGAAAAACTCATGCGCGATGCTTGTTTCATTGCCGATGTCGCTGTGCTGCCGCGCTGGATGACGGTTTGGCAGGCTCTCGATTACTTCGCTGGCGTACATCCGCGATTCGACCGCGCGAAGGCGGAAGGCTTTCTTGCGAAGACCACCATCGGGCGCGCCAGCAAGGTCCGGGAATTGTCGAAGGGCATGGTGGCGCAACTGCATCTCGCCCTGGTCATGGCCATTGACGCGAAATTGCTGGTGCTGGACGAGCCGACGCTTGGCTTGGATATTTTGTATCGCAAGCAGTTCTACGATTCGCTGCTGAATGACTACTTCGATCGAAGCCGCACCATCGTGGTGACCACCCACCAAGTGGAAGAGATTCAGGACGTCTTGACCGATGTCATGTTCATTAACCGCGGCCGCATCGTCTTCGATTGCAGTATGGAAGAATTCGAGTCGCGCTATCTGGAAGTGATGGTGAATCCCGAGCAGATCGCCGCGGCTCGGGCGCTGAAGCCGATTCACGAACGCCAAGTGTTCGGGCGCAGCATCCTGCTGTTCGATCGTGTCGAACGCCAGCAACTCGCCGCGCTTGGCGACGTGCGAACGCCGAGCATCGCCGACTTGTTTGTTGCCGTGCTCAGCAATCAAAGCGGCGTGGCCCAAGGAGGGGCTCGATGAGTACTCCATCAAATGCCGTTCCCGGGTCTCCCCTCGAATCGAAAGCAACCGCGCCCGCGGTCATCACCGCCAGCCGTCGCATTTACTGGTCGATGCGGCGCGAATTGTGGGAGCACCGTTCGATCTATGTCGCCCCGCTGGCCGCCGCCGCTGTTTTTCTGCTGGCCTTCTTGACAGCGTTGACGTTCAGCCCAGTGCACCGGCACGAGCCGCTCCACACACTGTGGGAATTCGCAGCGGCTCTAATCATGGGGACAGGATTTATCGTCGGGATTTTCTATTGTGTTGACGCGCTGTACGGAGAGCGCCGCGATCGCAGCATCCTGTTCTGGAAGTCGCTGCCGGTTTCCGACCTCACCACAGTGCTGTCGAAGTTCGCCATTCCCCTCGTCATTTTGCCGTTGCTTACCTTCGCCATCACTATTGTCACGCAGTTCGTGATGATGCTGCTGAGCAGCGCATTCCTGCTGGGCAGCGGGCAAAGTGTCGGGATGCTCGGGACACGGATGTCGTTCTTCCACATGTCCCTGATATTCCTCTACCACATTCTCACCGTTCACGGCCTCTGGTACGCGCCCATGTACGCCTGGTTGCTGCTGGTTTCAGCTTGGGCGCCACGCGCGCCGTTTATCTGGGCGTTCGTACCTCCGTTCGTGATCTGGGGAGTCGAGAAGACTGCGTTCAGAACTACGCATTTCCTCGGCATGCTGCAGTACCGCTTGACCGGGCCGGAGCCTGCCAACATGGCGCCGGGGAGCTCCGTGATGGACATAATGTCAGCGCTCACTCCGGCGCAATTTTTCAGCACGCCGGGTCTGTGGATAGGGCTGGCGATCGCCGCGATATTCATCGCCGCAGCGGTGCGGATACGGCGCTCTCGCGAACCGATCTGATTCGATGCTCGCTTGATTCAGTCCCTGGTGTAAGGAAAAACGAATAGGAGCACATCTGAAATCATGGAACGAATTGCAGAAACGTCGCCGCGTCTCAAGGCCAGGATTACCGGTGCTTTTTATCTCCTGACCATACTGACGGGAATATTCGCCGGGGGTTTCGTGAGCGGCAGCCTTGTGGTAAACGGCGACGCAGCGGCTACGGCGACCAACATATTGATGCACAAGAGCTTGTTTCAGTTGGGTTTCGCAGTCTACCTCATCGAAATGGCGTGCAACATCGCCATCACAGCTCTCTTTTATGACTTGCTTAAGCCAGCGGGCAGGAGCGTCTCTTTGGTTGCCGCGTTCTTAGGCCTCACCGGTTGCATCATCAAGACTTTTAGCCGCGTCTTTTTTATTGCCCCCTTGTTCATCCTGGGAGGCGCGCACTACTTGAGCGTATTCAGCACGGAACAGTTGCAGGCGCTGGCGCTCCTCTTTCTCAAGGTGAATGACCGTGGCGCCGCGATCGCTTTGGTATTTTTCGGATTTTATGCACTCCTGACGGGCTACCTCATCATCAGGTCCACCTTCCTGCCTCGGATTCTAGGCGTGTTGTCGATAATTGGAGGTTTGGGTTGGCTGACCTTCCTGTATCAGCCGCTAGGATACCGTCTGTTTCTCTACATTGTAGCCTTCGCCCTCCTCGGGGCAGCATCGCTAATCCTGTGGCTCCTTGTGTTCGGCGTGAACGAACAACGATGGAAGGAGCAGGCCAGTGCAGCGGGGGAAAGCCAATGAAAGCCGCCGTCTACAGCAGATTGGAATTGCCAGAGGAAACGAAATGAAATTCACCATTATCGACGAGTCACAACGCACGGCTGCACGGATCGCAGGACTTGCTTGCCTGATCTCGTTCGTCACCGTGGTCGCGGTCAATTTCGGCATCTTCGCCCGGCTCATCGTCCGCGGCGATCCGGCGCAGACCGCCCGGAATATCCTGGCGCACGAAACACTATTCCGTGTGGGCGTCGCGGGCGACATGGTTTACTGCGTTGGCGTTGTCGTGCTGCTGACAGCGCTTTATGTGATCCTCAAGCCGGTCAGCCAGAGCCTCGCCTTGCTCGCGGCATTCGGCAGGCTGGTCCATGGCCTCACGTGGCTCCTGGCAACGCTCAATCTCTTTACCGCTCTGCGGCTCTTGAGTGACGCTGATTACTCGCGTGCGTTTGGACCAGACCAATTGCCGGCCTTGGCGCGGCTGTACCTCAGCGGTTTCGACGCGTACTACGTTGGCTTGCTGTTTTGGGCATTGGGAGCCACAGTTGGCAGCTACTTGTGGTTCAAGTCGAACTACATCCCCAGAGCACTGGCGGCCTTTGGTGTGATCTCCAGTGCATGGTGCGCCGCCTGCACTTTCGTTTTTTACATCTTCCCCGACTTCTCCAAAGTAGTGAACCTGTGGTTGTTCGACTCGCCCATGGCTATCTTCGAACTAGCGCTGAGTTTTTGGCTTTTGTTTAAGGGATTACGGTCATTTGGGGTAGCTGTACCGACAAAGCAGGCGATCTAGCACAGGCCGGTACCGCCAAGCCTGGCGCGATACGAACCCTTGATTCATTCGCTCCCATGAGGAGGAAAAATATATGGGCACAGCAGTAATGATGGAACGGATTGAAGAAGCGTCGCCGCGTTTTAAGGCCAGGATCGCTGGTGTCTTTTACTTGCTCACCACACTGACAAGAATGTTCGTCGAGATCTTCGTTCGTGACCGACTGGTTGTCTTTAATGACGCGGCAGCTACAGCGACCAACATCCTGGCGCACGAGACGTTATGGTGGTGGGGTTTCGCAGCCGACATCCTGGCGTTCGCGAGCTATATCGCTTTGACAGCTCTTTTCTACGAGTTGTTCAAGCACGTGAACAGGAGCCTCTCCTTGGTCGCAGCATTTTTCAGCCTCGTGGCATGTATAGTTCAGGCTATTAGCAGCCTGTTTCATCTCGCCCCACTGTTCCTCTTGGGCGGCGCGCGGTACTTGAACGTATTTACGGTGGAGCAGTTGCAGGCGCTGGCTCTCGTGTTTCTCAGACTGCGCGCCGCGGCCTACCACAACATTGGCCTGGTATTTTTCGGATTGTATTGCCTCCTGATCGGCATCCTCATTCTCAGGTCCACCTTCCTGCCGCGCATCCTTGGCGTGCTGATGGCACTCGCTGGTTTGAGCTACGTGCTGTTTCTGTCACCACCGCTCGTACGGTCTCTGCAACCCTACATTCTGGTTTTCCCTGGCGTTGGGCAAATTTCGCTGACCCTGTGGCTCCTCGTGCTCGGCGTGAACGAACAACGATGGAAGCAGCAGGCCAGCGCAGCACTGTCAACCGATCCTGTGCCGCACTGAGAGGCACACGCAAATCTAATAAGGAGAATATCCAATGAAACACAACGTTATGTTAACCATCGCGTCTCTGCTCTCGATCCTCTTGCTGACGCTTCACATTACGGACGACATCGTCCGTGGGATATCGAAGGCCGAGCCCTCAAACATTGCGTTGGCCGTTCTCGTGGTGTTGCTGTACGGGACGCTGGTGCTCGCCGAACGGCGATCGGGGTACGTCATCATGCTGCTCGTCGGGTTGTTCGCGGCAGGCATGCCCGTCATCCATATGAGGGGGGCACATTACGGCGAGATCGCCAAGTCCACCGGCGGTTTCTTCTTCGTCTGGACACTCTGGGCGCTCGGCGCGCTCGGGGGCTTCACCTTCATCCTCTCGGCGCGCGGACTGTGGAGCCTGCAATGGGGCCATCCCCGGTAGTCCGGCAAAAAGAGAACGTTGGAAGCAGCAGGCCAGCGCGGCATGAAAGCCGGTGCACAAGCAATCATTATTCAGCGCTTCGCGTAATAGAAAACGAGTGGGAACACAGCCGTAAAGTTTAATTATCTGTTCAGGAGAAAACATGGAACCACTTATTGATGTTAACTGCTCACCGATGGAATGTACTTCTCTCTCGCCGAGTGCCCCGATTTGGCAGGACATCCTGGCACAGGCAATGACCGGGGAACTCCTCGCCGCGATGAACTACACATCGTTATCGAGGATCTGTGACGATCCCGAAGAAATCGCGGATGCCCTGGAACATGCGGAAGGCGAACTGGGGCATGCCGCGGCGTTCGCCGCCGCCGGCCGCAAGATTGGAGTGGAGGTCTCCAACAACGTTGATGCCAAGCATTGGAAGAGGCTGCGAGAAGCGTTTATGTGCTGCATCACGGAGCGTGACTTTATTGGCTGCCTGATCGTGCAGGAGATCATGCTGGAATCCTTCGCCGTCGCCAGCTATTCACGCGTCG
Organism: uncultured Acidobacteriota bacterium; assembly: GCA_963797765.1. Classification (GTDB taxonomy): domain Bacteria; phylum Acidobacteriota; class Terriglobia; order Acidiferrales; family UBA7541; genus JBGPTK01. Next base: position 167,245 of record CAWCQU010000001.1, read on the forward strand.
GGAAAGTGGCGCCGGGGAGCCTGGGCCGGACCTTTGCCGCGATCGCCGCCGAGGAAGAAGGGCACGTGGAACACGCGATGGCGATTCTGAGAAAGGAGCGAGCCCGAGACGCCCAGCGCTTCGACGACAAGGTCTACCGGTTGCACCTGGAGGTGATGACCACCCTCGCGCAAATGCTGGCCAAGGAATGCAAGGATGGACATTGCGAAGTGTGCCACGCCAGTTGTGTTAAGCCAGCACTGTTCGAAGTCAGCTTGTCGGCAGCCGAGCTTCGCGGAGCGTCGCTGCAACAGTATCTGAAGACGCTGGACATGCTCGGGTTACCCGGGGAGGTAACACTTACATGGGTGGCACAGTTGCCAGTGTAGCTACGCCAGCACGAACGATCGGCGTCGATTTGTCTCTCAATGTCGATTTCGCTCTGATCGGGCATCAGGAGAATTGGAGAGCGGCTGCGGACGTACTCGCGGTACTGCGCGGACCGGAGCATACGCCTCTGCCAGACGACGAGATCAAGGACATCCTTCCATGGATTCCGCCCAGGGCTATCTGCCATGTCGACGTCGGATCAATCATCCGCACGAAGAGCGGGAGCACGAGGGCGCGCGGCCTGTACATTGATTCCTTCATTCCTCCCGACCGCCTGGAGGCAGCCTACGTGCACGAGAACATCGCCCGCGTTCGAGCGGCTGCGGCGCTGCGCCATCAAGGCAGGAGCGAAAATTGTGAGTCTCGGCGGATTCAGCTCCATTCTGATTGAGGGCAATTTCGATCAGCTTCCGGAAAGACGCGATACGGTCTTCACGACCGGCAATACGCTGACAGTTGCTTTCATCGTTCAGGGCATCAAGAAAATGTGCGCGCTGGAGGGCCGAAACCTCTCAAGATCAACGCTGCTCATCGTTGGAGCAACAGGAGATGTGGGTTCCGGCTGTGCCCGTTGTCTGGCGCCTATCGTGAAGCGCGTGCTGCTCAGCGCACGCAAAGTGGAGCCACTACGCAGGCTCGCAGCGGAGCTGCAAGACGATGGAGTTCAGGTCGAGGTGGCGACGGATCTCCAGCAATTCTCCGCAGAGGCCGACGTCGTGATCTGCGCGGCGAGTCTGGCGTCCCCGTCGCTTCTGTTGGGCCGGATCGCGCCTGACGCAATCGTTTGCGATGCGGGCTACCCGAAGAATTTGTCTCCAACGGCGGAGATGCCTGGCGCCACAGTCTTCTTCGGAGGTCTGGGACAAATCACGGGCGGAATGAAGTTCACGCCGGATTTTCATGGAGTTCTGAATCGGCATCCGTTCCCCGATGTGGTCCATGGATGTCTGCTCGAAGGCATGGCTCTTGCTTTGGAACACCGGTTCGAGCCGTTCTCTCAGGGAAGAGGATTCATCACTCCGGAGCGGGTCGAGGAGATTGAGACAATTGCTGCACGGCATGGGATCTATCTCGCACCGCTTTACAATGCCGACGGACCATTGAGTCTGTAAGGTCCCAGTTTCCGAAAAGCCGACTCAACCTCCCGCCACAATTTCTGCGCTGCTGACCATCTGAACGCACTTGCGCGAAGCAGCGGGTGGCCGTTCCGAACGTGGTGCTATTGGGAAATCGCGCGGCATGATTCCACACTAATCTGTCGCCCATTGTCCTGGTCCTCAAAAGCCCGCGAGCGCAATACTTGACAAAATCTCATATTAGATATATTCCAGATACTTCATGGACGCCGAGTCGATTAAAAGGTCCTTGGAGGACAGCGGGCTGCGGTGCACGCCGCAGCGTTACGCCGTAATGGCATTCTTGATCGAATGCAAAAGGCATCCCACGGCTGCGGAACTCTTCGAAGCCGTGAATCGCGTCGACCCACGCTCGTCAAGGGCTACGACTTATAACAATCTGCGGGACTTGGTGCAGGCGGGTTTGGTGCGTGAAGTGGCAGTCGAGGGGCGCGCCGCGCGATTCGACGCAAAAGGCGCGCGGCATCACCACTTCATCTGCGACCGATGCGGCAATGTTGAGGACGTGGAGTGGTGCGACGTGCCCAGGCCTGCCTCGGGCTCCCTGGGTAAGCGGATTCTTCGCGAATGCGAACTCATTTTCCGGGGTCTTTGCACGAAGTGCGCTCCGCGGCGCGCTTCCCATTAGGCGGCGTTTGGATACCGGATGAATAGCGCGCGTCAGCAAGCGCGGCCGCCGGCGATTGCGCGAACGGGAAAGCCAGGATGAGTTCGCAGCTCGTCGCAGTTCTTTTGGCTAAATTTTTGACGAATCATAAATCATAAGGAAGGAGCAAACCTTGTCGACCGAATCCAAGTGCCCGTTCGCGGGCGCAGTCCCCTCACAAACGAATCGTGACTGGTGGCCGAACCAGTTGAACCTTCAAGTTCTCCACCAGCACTCTACGCTGTCCAATCCGATGGGCGAACAGTTCGACTACGCCAAGGAATTCAAGAATCTGGACCTGAATGCCGTGATCAAGGACCTTCACGCCTTGATGACGGACTCGCAGGACTGGTGGCCGGCAGATTTTGGCCACTACGGCGGGTTGTTCATTCGAATGGCGTGGCACAGCGCAGGAACGTACCGCATCGGCGACGGCCGCGGCGGCGCCGGAGCTGGCCAGCAGCGCTTCGCGCCCCTCAATAGCTGGCCGGACAACGTGAACCTCGACAAAGCGCGCCGGCTGCTGTGGCCGATCAAGCAGAAATACGGTCGGAAGATTTCCTGGGCCGACCTCATGATTCTCGCGGGCAACGTCGCTCTCGAGTCGATGGGCTTTAAGACCTTCGGTTTTGGCGGCGGGCGCGCGGATGTCTGGGACCCCGAAGAGGACGTATTCTGGGGCCCGGAGGGCAAGTGGCTGGCGGACGAGCGCTACAGCGGTGACCGCGATCTTCAGAATCCGCTTGCTGCGGTGCAAATGGGCCTGATCTACGTCAATCCGGAAGGTCCGAACGGCAACCCGGATCCCCTCGCGGCGGCCAGGGATATTCGCGAAACGTTCCGCCGTATGGCAATGAACGACGAAGAAACGGTCGCGTTGATTGCCGGCGGGCACACCTTCGGCAAAACCCACGGAGCCGGCGATGCGGCACTGGTGGGCGCAGCTCCCGAATCCGCCAGCATCGGGGAGCAGGGCCTCGGCTGGAAGAGCAAATTTGGCACGGGAAAAGGCGGCGACGCGATCGGCAGCGGCCTGGAAGTGATTTGGAGCACGACGCCCACGAAGTGGAGCAACAGCTACTTTGCGAACCTGTTCGGCTACGAATGGGAACTTACCAAGAGCCCGGCGGGTGCGCATCAGTGGAGACCGAAGAATGGTGCTGGCGCGGGTACGGTGCCGGATGCGCACGATCCGTCAAAGCATCACGCGCCATCCATGCTGACCACAGACCTTTCCTTGCGCCTCGACCCTGCTTACGAAAAGATTTCGCGGCGCTTCTTCGAGCATCCGGATCAGTTTGCCGACGCGTTTGCCCGCGCGTGGTTCAAGCTGACCCACCGTGACATGGGCCCGATCGTGCGCTATCTCGGTCCTCTCGTTCCGAAGGAGGCGCTGCCGTGGCAAGACCCGATCCCCGCTGTGAATCATCCGCTGATCGGAGAGCAGGACATTACGTCGCTGAAGGCGAAAATCCTTGCGTCGGGGCTGTCCGTTTCCCAACTGGTCTCGACCGCTTGGGCGTCGGCGTCGACGTTTCGCGGCTCTGACAAGCGCGGTGGAGCGAACGGCGCCCGCATTCGCCTCTCGCCGCAGAAGGACTGGGCAGTCAACCAGCCGGCTGAGCTGGCGAAGGTGCTGCAGAAGCTCGAGGCGATCCAAAAGGAGTTCAACTCTTCACAGTCTGGCGGGAAGAAGGTTTCGCTTGCCGACCTGATCGTTCTCGGCGGCTGTGCAGCGGTCGAGATAGCCGCAAAGGCCGCCGGGCAAGACGTGAAAGTTCCCTTCACGCCGGGGCGCATGGACGCGTCGCAAGAGCACACCGATATCGAATCCTTCGCGCCGCTCGAACCAACCGCAGATGGGTTCCGCAACTATCTTAACGGCAACAGGCGCCTATCGCCCGAGGAGCTATTGGTGGATCGGGCCCAATTGCTGAGGCTGACGGCGCCTGAAATGACGGTGCTCGTCGGCGGCCTGCGCGTGCTCGGTGCAAACGTCGGGAAGTCCGCACACGGCGTCTTCACCAATCGGCCGGAGACGCTGACGAACGACTTCTTCGTCAATTTGCTGGACATGGGAACGCAATGGCAGCCGTCCACTGGCTCGGAAGGCGTGTACGAGGGGCGCGACCGTAAGACGAACCAGGTTAAGTGGACCGGCACGCGCGTCGACCTGATCTTCGGTTCGCACTCTCAACTACGCGCCCTCGCGGAAGTCTATGCGTGCGCGGATTCCAAGGAGAAGTTCGTGAAAGACTTCGTAGCGGCGTGGAGCAAAGTGATGAACCACGATCGCTTCGACCTTGCCTGAGCACGCCGGAAAAAGAGTTTTGTCGGCCGGGTACTAACTGCCGTTCCTTCTTTTCGGATCGGCAAGACCGAAAGAGTTTACGCGGGCGGTTGGGGAGGCCGACGTCGTACAACTTTCAGTTTAATGTCAAGATGACTTTTCCAACATTCTCTCGCCTGTGAATGTAGCGGTGAGCTTCGGCGGCTTGTTCGAGTGGGAATTGTTTCCCAATGACCGGTTTTATCTGACCCTCTGCGTACATTTTCAAGATGTCCTGCATGGCTTTCTGAAAGAGGTCGCCGCGTCTCATAACCTTGCCCAAAGCTATCCCTATGATAGAGATATTTTTGCGCATCAACTTCAGGGGATGAAACCAAGGAGTTTGTAAAAATGCTTTGGCCAATGCCAATGGGTTTCGTTTACCCCTCGTGCCGACCCCGGTGGAAAACCCGTAAATCACCAAACGGCCCGTCGGTCCCAGACATCGATAGCTCATGGCCAGTGATTTTCCGCCGTTCGGATCCATGGCCATTTCGATTCCATCCGGAACGGTCTGTCGAACGACCTTTTCAAAGTCTTGACGGCTGTGGTCGATCGGGTGGTTCACTCCCTGCTGGCGAAGGAAACTCTGTTTAGCCGGGCCCGCCGTTCCGAAGACAACGAGGCCACGCGCCTTCGCGAGTTGTATGGCGGCAATACCTACGCCACCGGCTGCATTGTGAATGAGAATGCGCTCCCCCTCTTGCATGTTTCCCATGCGAAAGATTGCGTGCTGCGCGGTCAAATAATTTATGGGGATGGCGGCAGCTTCTTCGAACGGGATGTTCTCGGGAATCCTGAGCACATGCGACCGCGGCACAGCAACACGCTCCGCGTAGGCACCTAGAGAGTTGGTCATCGCTAAAACGCGGTCACCTACTCCGAGGTGATCGCTGCCAGAGCCACCAGAGAGGCGCTCGATCACGCCGGAGACTTCCAAACCGGGCACAAAAGGCCCAACCGGAATATCCGGGTAGAATCCCGATCTCATCAGGAGATCGGCAAAATTAACGCCGGCCGCGACAACCCGGATCAAGACATGATCCGGCGGCAGCTCCGGATCAGGCACGCTGCGGCACTCCATGACTTCCGGCGGCCCCGAGTGCGGCACTACGATTGCTCGCATATGAATCCCCGATTGGCCATCGTTGCAGGATGGTGGTGAAAAATCCCTGGTCAGCCCACTGATCTGTTACGTCATGAAATCTGCCTCAGCCTTCGAATTTTCTTCAGAACATCAGTTTCAGCGCAAACTGGATCTGCCGGGAAGTTGTAACCGTCCGAAAGATACGTCCGACATTCGGAGCCAGGATCCCACAGCCCAACGGGTCTGTGGCGGGATTGCACGAACCACCAGCGCGGCCGACGAAGATCGCATCGCCGTTTCCGCCGCTGCCGGTTGGCCCCTGCGTGTTCACTGGGACATCGAAATTCGCGTGATTGAAGAGGTTGAAGAACTCCGCACGAAATTGCAGCCGCAGCCGCTCGCTGAGGGCAGTCTCCTTGAGCAGGGAAAAGTCCACGTTCATTAGGCTCGGACCGCACAAGATGTTACGGCCGGCATTTCCAAACTGGCCCGGAGGAGGAAGAGTGAAGATCGTGGGATCGAACCACTGGTTGGGCCGGCCGAAAGTGGCCTGGCCGCAGGGATTCATTCCAAGTTTGAGATTGGGGCGATCAGCTGGTTGGAGCGCCATGGTGCCGGAATTATTAAAGCCACCGAGATTGGCGGTGAACGGGAGACCGGACATGAGGCTGACGATGCCCCCCACGCTCCATCCCGTGGCAAGCGTGTGGGCAAATCCCTGGCTCGCAGCGCCCCGATCAGTCCCGAAGGGCAGGTCGTAAAGAGAATTGAACACGAAAACATGCCTGCGGTCGAAAGAGGAGAGAGCACGGTCGCCCTTGCGATTGAAGAAGTTTTGCGCGACGCCGGATTCGGAGTCGTAGTCGCTCGGCAACGCGCCGCTTTGATCGTCGATCGATTTCGAAAACGTGTAGGAAGCCTGCATCAGAAGGCCTCGCGAAAAGCGCTTCTGCAGGCTGAATTGGGCGGAGTTGTAAAAGGATTGGGCATCCGTAGCGAGCAGGGGGATGGAGCCGAAGTTCGGATTGAGTCTCTGCCCGGTGGCTGGGTTGAAAGGGTTCACCTCTCCGGTGCGCGACAAGTGATTGCCGTGCGAACCCACATAGGCCACGTTGAGAAGCCAATCAGACGCCAGTTCACGCTCGACGTTGAGGTTGTACTGTAGATAGTAAGGGAAATCGGGATGATACGTGATGCCGAAGATCCCGATTGTAGATGGAGGGCCTCCCAGCCCGATCAGCGAATTTACGTTCGGAGGAGGCGCCAAGAAATTTGGCAGGACGTATTGGAGAGCCTGGAAGTAAGGCTGGTAGAATCGCGTGTCGGAATAAAGATTTGCCCAGATCTGATCCCGCAAAATACCAACGCCACCTCGAACCACCGTCTTGCCGGCGGCCGATGTCTTCCAGGCAAAACCCAGGCGAGGGGACCACAGGTCCAGCGGCACTCGGGCCCAGATCGGGCCCACAGTGGGCGCCGAGTCATGCAATGGGTCGCGAATGTTCGCCAGCCGGCCGTTGGCCTCTCCAGGGTTACTCCAGTACTCCCAGCGAATGCCCAAATTGAGCGTAAATCCGGGACGTACCCGCCAATCATCCTGGAGATAGAGTCCCCAATAATTTTGCCGGAAGCCGCGATCGGAGTCGGCGAGCGCCGGGTTTGCTCCGAAATAAAGAAAGGGGATGCCGTGCAAAAAAAACTCGAGCGCCGGGTTGTCACTCACTGCCGGAAAACCGAACGAGGTCAGGTCGCTGAAAATGTAATTTCCATTCACCAGCGCGTCGAAAGGGCCGTTCAGCTGCAGGCGCTTGAAATCGACGCCAACCTTCAACGTGTGGTTGCCGCCCTGGTAGGAAAGATTGTCAATTCCCTCGAAGGTGTTGGTAACCGATTCGATCGGCGAAATGAGGCTGTTTCCAAGCTGCGGCAACCCTAAGATGCTGATCGAGCCCAAAGGGCGGTTCGGTGACAACGAGATCGAGAGCGGATTAGAGTTTTGATCCAGCGCCGCTTGATGGACACGACTGTAATTCACTTTCGCCTCGTTCAAAACGTTTGCGCGGATGATACGCTGCCAATTGAGCATCAGGTACTGGTTGCGGATGACGCGTTCGCCTGGAAATCCGGGGACGGCCGTGCTCGCGAAAGGAACCATCGAGTTCGAGTCGTCGATCACGTAACGCGCGAACACGTGGTCGTTCGCGGTCAGTGCGTGATCAATCCGCAACAGACCATATTGCTCCACCGTTGGTTGGGTTTGGGAAATTTGCAAAAGGCCCAGGCCGGACCCAAGCGAACCGGCATTGGGGAGAGGATACAGCTTCAAGAATGGACTAATGCTGGGGTTGACGCCCACGAAAACCAGTTTGGTCGGGTCCGAGGCCGAGGGCAACAGTCCTTGTTGAGCATTGGCATCGGGAACGGAAAGGCTATTCGTCACGCTCTTGCTTTCGCGAAGGCTTTCGTAATTCAGGAAGAAAAAGGTGCGATCCTTGTGAATGGGGCCGCCGAGCGTCCCCCCGAACTGATTGCGAATGAATGGGGGTACGCGACCGATGTCGAAGAAGTTCCTGGCGTCAAGCGCCGCGTTCCGAAGAAACTCGAAGGCGGAGCCATGGAACTCATTCGTACCGGACTTGGTCACGTACTGTACATTGGCGCCGGCGTTCCGGCCGAACTCGGCGCTGTAGCCGCTTAACAGAACGCGGTACTCCTCAATGCCATCCACTCCAAGCTGGACTCCCGCCACTCCACCGGGAGGCGTGTTGTAGGCCGGATCATTGATGTCTCCGCCGTCGAGCGTGAGGTTGTTCATCGTCGGGCGCGCGCCTTCCACGGCAGCCTTGGTCGTGCCCCCTTCGGCGAAGGGATTCGGCCCGGCATTCGTGGTGGGCAGGACCCCAGCCTGCAACAGCGTGAGCTGGAACAGGTCCCTCCCATTCAAAGGCAGACTGCGGAGCGTCGTTTGGGTCACCACACTACTGAGATCAGAACTGGCCGACTCCAACAGTGAGGCTTGCGCGTTCACAACCACCTTCTGGCTGATCTCGCCCACCTGAAGAGTGAGATCTACGACCGCGTCCTGATTAACCAGAAGATTTATACTCCTTTGAATAAAAGTTTTAAAGCCTTGATGCTCAGCCTGCACCTCATAAATGCCCGGGCCGAGCCCGGAAATACGGTAGTCACCCACTTGGTTGGTGTTGGTCGTGCGTTCTTCGCCCGTTTCCACACGCGTGACCGTGACTTTGACCCCGACTATGACGCCCCCCGAAATGTCCGTGACTGTTCCAAGAATGTCCGAGGTTACCCGCTGCGCAGCAACGGAAGGGGTCAATAGCAGAAGCAATCCGGCAGCCTGAAGTACTCGCGTCCACAGCGCACTTTTCATGACAGCTCTTCCAGAAGCGCCCTGGCTTCTTTTAAATCGTGTGTGTCGAAACCTTCCGTGAACCAACCGTAGGTATTCGATAAAAGTGCACGCGCCTCTTCCAACTTGCCCTGATTCCGCAAGAGCCGGCAGAGGGAGACGGCGGCGCGCAATTCCAGGGATCGCGCCTCCTGATTCCGTGCGACGTCGAGGGCCTTCCGGAGGCATCCCTCCGCCTGGTCCGTCGTGCCGCCAGTTTTTTCCAGCAATTCTCCGCTGGATCCGATGCAACTCAGACTCAAAATAGTGATTATCCGATTGACCGGCGAAGTCCAAAGCCTGCAGGACCGACCCGAGGGCTTCCTCAACGTCTCCGGCATCGGCGAGCGCCTGGGCCAGAATCGTTGCATAATACGTGCTCACAAACATGTGCGCGCCCGCGCCCGTCAGAATGCGGAAACTGGAAAGCATGTCTTCGATTGCTTCGGGGGATTCCAACTGCGAACGAGTCCAGCCGTCCAAAAACCTGGCCCACTCGCGTTCCTGCGGCATTTCGTATTCTTCGCAGATCCGGATCAAACGTTCAACAACACTTCTGGCATCGGCGGCCTGATTACAAAACTGGTGGTAACAACAAGTCGTAATCAAGCCATCACAGATGCTGCGCGGATCGAGCTTTTCCAGATTGATTCGAGCCAGCAATTCGTCCATTTTCTGGCGAGACTGATCTGGATATCCCAAGAGCCATAACAGGCGGACGTAAATACCGTACCCCGAAATCGTGGGATCGACGAGGAAGTTGGAAATGTACGTCCTGTGCCGTCCCGGCTCATCGAATGAGAAAAGCAGTTCGACATGTTTTCTGGAAGCGGCGAGATCACCCGTGAGTTCGAGCGAGAGAGCGTTGGCGTAGTGAGCTGCCACGAGCCTGCTGCGATCTGCAGCACTCTCGGCAATCCGAAGAAGCTGCTCGCTCAGTTCCCGCGCTTTTCTGCAGTCGGCTCCGACGACGTAATACATCCAGAGGCCCCAGATTGCCGGAAAGAATTGGACTTGGTCACCGATCGCCTGTGCCAACTGGTAGGAGCGGGCGAAGCAAGCTCTAGGCTGCTCCGCGGTGTAGCCGACCGTCAGGCACAGCGAACGCGCGAGGGCAAGTTGCAACGGAAGTTCGCGACGGTCTCGCTCCGGCGCCGCCGGCATGGCGCCCAGCAGGTCGAGGCCGCGTTGGGCGAGGATGGCGGCTTCGCGATGCGCGAACAACAGCGCCGCATTCTGTGAGGCTAGAAGGTAAAACTCCGCGGCGCGTGCGAAATCCCGCGCGACTTCGAAAAGTGGAGCCAGTTGGTACGCGATTTCCGGACTACGTGTTTCGTACAATCCGAGCAACGCCTGGGCGATGGCCTCGCTGAGCATCCGCTTGCGCGTGGGCCGGAGAGAATCATAAAGAGCATTCTGATAGAGGAATTGAACGAAGCGGTAGCGGCACGAGAGCGCGCCGTTGGGCAGTTCTTCCTCGCTGGTGAGCTGGATCAACCTGTGCACGCGCTCAAGCGTTTCGAGCCGCTCTTCCACCTCGTCCGGATCCATCTGGAGAACTTTCGAAAGCACGGCGGAATCGAAGTCATGTCCCTGCACGCTCGCCGCAGTCAACACTCGCCGATCCTCGTCCGTGAGCTTATCGATCATTCGCTGGATCATGGCGCGCACGGATTCCGGAAGGTTTTTTTCGATCTCCGGAATATTCTCGGTGAGCACCCATCCGTCTTTCTCTTGCGCGACCACATTCCGGTCCTGTAAATAGCGGGCGAGGTCTGCCATGAACAGGGGGTTGCCCTCGGTCCTGGCATAGATCGAAGCAGCCAGTTGGGGGAAACGATTCCCGGGAAAACTCAACGCCAGATAGTCCTGGACATCCTTCGCTTCGAGAAAACCGAGCGTGATCTCCCGGCACAAGCCCCGTGTCTGCAGGTCGGGCTTGATGCCCAGAAAGGGATGTTTCGAGAGGAGCAGTTCGGACTGGCGGTAGGCGACGACAATCAACAATCGCAAACTTTCGAACTTGCTGGCCAGATAGGCAATCATGTCAATCGTGGACACGTCCGCCCACTGAAAGTCGTCAAAGAAGAGAACGACGGGCGTGCGGCGCGTGAGTTCCTGGAAGAAAGAACCCAGTTCGCGTTTCATTCTCTCCTGTGAATGAGCCCGGGATTCGAGCACGCGGGCTGACGAGGGATCACTTTCCGTCAGAGGAGCCAGTTGAGCGTACCACGTCGGCGCAAGCAGCTTGAGCGTTCGGCCGGCCCCTCCCGCGCGATCATAATGGAGAAGGCTGTCCAAGGCCTCGAGCAGACACAAAAAGGCTTCGGTTCCCGCCAGGCGCTCCGAAGATCGCCCGCGGCCCATGATGCACTGCGAAGTACTTTCGGCTAAGTCGCGCAGAAAATCTTCAGCGAGGGTTGTTTTTCCCAGGCCGGCTTCACCGGCGACGCAAAGCAAGGATCCCCGCCCGGAAACCGCCGCCAGGAAAGCGTTCCGAAGTTGCTCGCGCTCCTTTTGACGGTCGACGGACCTTCGTGATTCTGGCTCCGCCACTCCGAAAGGCTTTCCTGGAAGCTGGCCCGTGCCACGCAACGCACTCAATCTGGCTTGCACTTCGTCTGCTGACGGACGAAGCCGCTCGTCCTTGTCCAGCATGCTCAAAATCAAATCATCCAGGATTTGTGGAATCTCTGGATTGACCTGCGATGGCAGAATCGGATCTTCGGTGCTCAGCCGGTGGAGCGTGGCGAGCAGGGAACCTGCGTCGAAGGGGTGTCGCTTGGTCGCCATTTCGTAGAAGACAAGTCCCAGCGAGAAGATATCGCTGGCGCTGCCGAGAACCTCGCCACGGGCCTGCTCTGGAGACATATATCGGGCCGTCCCGATCACGTCCCCGGTCTTGGTCTGATTCTCGGAGGACGAATTCATCGAGGACGGGTCTGTGGACGCCAAACGCGCCAGACCAAAATCAAGCACCTTCACGTACCGGTCGTCGCGCACCATGATGTTCTCGGGCTTCAGGTCCCGGTGCACAATTCCCGCCTTGTGAGCGACCGCGAGGGCCTTTACCGTTTGCTCAGCGAGTTCGAGCATAACGTCCAACGGCAGCCCGTCTTGGATCAGTTTTCGAAGAGTGCGTCCCTGGACCAACTCCATTACGATAAAGCGGCCTGCCTGACATTCGCCGAGCTCGTGGACGGTAACGATGTTTGGATGATTCAGAGCGGAGGCGGCGCGAGCTTCCAGCTCAAAGCGCCGAACCCGGCCTTCGTCCTGAACCAACTGGACGGGAAGGAATTTGATGGCAACCTCCCGGCCGAGCCGCTCGTCCCGGGCGAGATACACTTCGCCCATTCCGCCTGCGCCCAGCAGAGAGACGATTTCGTAGCGGTCAATCCGCGTGTTAGGCGGAAGTGCCGGCACGATCTTGAGTTTGGTGGCGTCCTCCATAGTGGGTCCGGTAATTAAAGCGTGATTATACGACTCTGGCTGCGGTGCCTCCAAGAAAGCGCTTTGGCCGGCTTGCGCGTTCACTCCTCAGAGCGATCCGCATGGCTATGCGGAAGTAGCTTTAGGCATAGAGGATTCGGATTTCGGCTGCTTGGCTCGCGTTCCGGCGGGTCTCGCCGATGAGTATCGCAGGGTCTGCCGGCCCCAAACTGGATCGCGATCGGCAGCCAACTCGAGAGCTTTTTCCAATTCCACGCTGATCTCCTGGTAGCGGCTGGGATCTGCAACCGCAGCGAGAGTGGCGCCGGCAAGAAGGTGTGCTGGATCGCTCTTTTGGCCAGCAGCCGCCTTTCTATGGAACGCCTCGGCGGCGCCATATGCGATGGCCTCGTCAGAATCGCTCCATGTCTCGAGATGTTGGATCGTTTTCCCACCGAGAGCAACCAGCGGCGCTGTGGCGATGTAGGCGCCGACCATGGCAGCTGCGTATTGCATCTGCGACAAAGTCAGCTCCATCTCCACCGGAATTGTGTACTGATTTTGGACTGGGAGATTGCCTTTGATCACGATGCTTTCCGCGCCGCCCGCCGCAACCTCAGCCGCCCTTAACAGCACGTCGATGTACGCTTGCCGTATTACAGGGTTCAGCAACGGGAGGGAACCAATCCCTCCGATTGCAAGATGGATACGAAGAATGTCTGAAGGATGCGTGTCCATCGTCCCGTCCGGGGCGGCAGCGGGATTCAATAACAAGGCGGGAGGTATAAGGCCATCCTCCGCTCGCAGCGCGGTGAGCCATGAAAGAAGATTCAAGGCGAACGCCGGGCCGAGGTTCAAAATTCCGTAGATGTCCGCCGCGGATTCATCTGTCCAATAGCTCCACAACATTCCCACTAGGGTTGCGGATGCTCCCCAGTAGGGAACTAGATTGTTCAATAGAGAAAATATCCCGGCGCGGAGTTCTGGAAGAAGCCCAGGATCGGCATGAAGAACGTCATGTCCGCCTGTCTCATGGGCAAGTGCGCCCCAGAGGATCGGGTGATTTCGATAGACGGACGGCATGCTGACGACGGCGACTTCGGAACCGATAATGGAGTGGACCAGATCGCAAGGATATGTGTACAGACCAGCTGCGCCATCATGACGAAAAGTCGCCAGAGGCGGCAGCTTCTCAGCCAGGGGAATCTGCATGCTTAATCGTTTGTCTTTGTCGAGGAATGAGCGGTAGAAGTCGGAGATCACGATCAGAAACTGCCTGAGAGGAGCGGCGATCCCGCTATCCGGCGCATGATTGTAAACAGCTCCGAGGAGAGTTTCAGCGGGGTCATTATCTCCTAACTTCAAAGTCTCGGTCCGTACCCGCCCGAGTTTGGCTTTCAACGGGTCGGCATAGGCATCCTCGTAGACAACAGGCAGGTGGTGGAGACCCTTCTCAAGAGCTTCGGTGAATTCCTTCAGCGAGGGTTGCTTGCCCCAGGGGACATTCGATGGACCAGTTCCCTGCAAGTTAGTGAAGCTTATCGCTCGAGCCAATCCCACGATGCCTTCCGCCGTGATCTGAAAGCCATCATGTTCACCTTGCGGAGCGGCCATCGAACGCCTCCTTCGGCTGAGCCCTTCGCGCCAATTCAACGGACTTTAGGTGTGAGGTACACACGGCGCCGAGCGGGAGGAAAAGTAGCGCGAAAGCTCAGCGAATCGATGTGATTCTTACTGTTCTACAGAGCTGAGTCAAGAGTTATTCACTCCAGTAGAATTTCAGAAGCAGACAGCGCGAGGAAATATCCAGCTCTTTTTGAGTTGGATCTGCAGCGAAGAGGCCGGTTTTTCCTCTCGCTATTTTTTCAGCATCGGCGATGCCGCAGTTGACTTCAATCCTAAAATGGTTTACTAAGGCACGCGGTTCGAAACATCACGACCTGGAACGGATCACATTCCTGAAATTTCCGAGCCGGCATCGGTCATGGGAGGCCTGATGAGCAAAGACCTCAAGGCCTACATGGTGGGCCTTGCTATTGACCCCGAACAGCTGAGCGATTTTATTTTGGATTCCGAGAAGGCAATGGAACGGGCCGGACTTAGCCCGGAGCATCGGGATGTTCTGCTCTCAGGCGACCAGAGCCGGATTTTCGCTGCGCTGGCAGGTATAGCAGAAATCAAAACCAAAGAGAGCGAAGGAATCTCGAGCGGAGACTCGCCAGCAGCCTCGAGCGCGCAGCCGAATTGGGCCTCGCCTGGGGCGACCGCGTGGCAGCCGAATATGCATCCGATGCCAGCGTGGCCGTCACCGGCGGCATCTTGGTGGCTGTGGGCCTACCCTTGGACGCAGGGAAGAAAGTAGGCCGCGCACGCGGAGATGCAATACGCTGCATCCGTGGCCGCTCAACCGCCGGCTCTTGCGCACAGCCGATCAACAAAATGGAATCATTTAGGTGCGATTCGCCCCCAGAAAGCGAACGTGCAACGTAGTAGTGGCCGAGTGCTTCACTGGTCAGCCGACGAATTCGCGCGGACCCGAGAGCTGAGGAATCAATGAATGATGAAAAGCTGGTCGTAGTTGGAACGGGTATCCGGGTAGTGGGGCACCTCACCATGGAGGCGATTGGGTGGATCAAGAAAGCCGACAAAGTGCTTTACGTTGTCAGCGACCTGGTTGCCGAGGAAGCGATTCGGACGCTCAACCCAGCAGGGGCAGAATCGCTTGCCGGTCTCTACGCCGAAAATAAACCGCGCGTGCAGACCTACCACGAGATGGTTGAGACCACGCTGGCCCATCTGCGGAACGGTGAAATGGTGTGCCTGGCAGTCTATGGTCACCCCGGCGTTCTGGTTTTTCCGACGCACGAAGCAATTCGACGCGCGCGCGCGGAGGGATTCAAGTGTCGAATGCTTCCCGCCATCTCCACCGAAGACTGTTTGTTCGCAGACTTGGGAGTCGATCCCGTTACCGGTTGTCAGTCTTACGAGGCGACGGATTTTCTAATGAACACCCGCGTGATTGACCGTGCCAGTCACGTGATTCTGTGGCAAATCGGCGGCCTGGGTGACGCAACGTTCAAGCGCCACGCCTATGACATCAAAGGGATGCCGCAGTTGCTCCAAAAATTATTCAATTACTACAGCCCCTATCACGTCGTTTAT
Source organism: uncultured Acidobacteriota bacterium (assembly GCA_963797765.1). Classification (GTDB taxonomy): domain Bacteria; phylum Acidobacteriota; class Terriglobia; order Acidiferrales; family UBA7541; genus JBGPTK01. The sequence continues at coordinate 182,815 of CAWCQU010000001.1, forward strand.
TTATACGAGGCGCCGGTATTTCCCGGCGTGGAGCCTTCGATCCGGCACACTCCGCTCTACTTGCTGCCCTATTCGGGAATTCTTCCAACATCGACGCTTTACATCCCGCCCGCGGCGCGGGCGCCGGCGGATATCACGGTCGCGCAACAAATCCAACTTTGAGGGGATGCTCCCGGAGCTTAGAATCCCTGCACACATGCGCAAAAAGAAAAGCACCGCGCGGCGGCGTACGCCGCGAAAATCGCTCACCGTCGACCGAATCTGCGGAGAGCCCAGCCTCAGCGGAATCGGCATCTCCCAAATCGCCTGGAGCCCGGACAGTAAGCTGGTTACTTACCTGCGTGCGGAGGGAGCGGGAAATCAGCTGTGGGCATTCGATCGAGCAACCGCGCGCCGCGAACTTCTATTCGATTTCTCGCGGATGGCGAAAGTACCTTCGCCTAAGCTTGCACGCCGGCCGCGCGCTCGCTCTCCGATCAAGGCCGCGCCTTCGGCAGGCTCGTGGAACTATCAGTGGTCTCCAGTCGGAGACCAAATACTACTCTCGAACGGTGGCTTGCTTTTTCTCCTCACGCCAGGCACCGGCGAATTGAAACGGTTGGTTGCTGGCGACGAACCTCTGGAAGCTCCTCAGTATTCGCCCGACGGCAAATGGGTCAGTTTTTCCCGGGGATACGACCTTTCTGTCATCAACTTGGCGAGCGGCAAGACGACGGCCCTGACCGAAGGCGGTTCCGAACAGCAGCGAAACGCAACCCTGGATTCTTTGTATCCTGGAGTATTGTGCGCCGCTTACTGGTGGTCGCCGGACTCCCGTCGCATCGCATTCCTGCGATTCGACGAGCAAGGAGTGACGCAGGAACCGCTCGTTAATTATCTCTCTCGAATTGAAACGATTAGCAGGCAGCGCTTCCCCTTGCCCGGCGCGAAAATCCCCACAGTCAAGCTCGGCGTGTTAAGCGTCACCACAGATAGCGGAGGGAAAGCGCCGGTATGGATGGAAACAAGCGGCAATGAAGATTTTTACCTGGTCCAGGTCAATTGGCTGCCCGATTCCAAGCACATCGCCGTTCAACGATTGAATCGCCAGCAGAACAAGCTTGAATTGTTCCTGAGCAATGTCGAGAAGGGTGATGCTCAGCGCATCCTCTGCGAAGAGGACCCGAAATGGCTCAATCTAAATGACTGCCTGCACTTCTTCGCGGACGGGAAACAATTTTTATGGTCCGCGGAACGCGGAAATTTTCGGCACCTCTATGTCTACAGTCTTGCGGGAGAGGAAGTCGCACAGTTGACATCCGGCCCTTGGGCTGTCGTCCACGTGCAGAGTTTCGATGCGAAAGAGCGCACAGTTTATTTTGTTTCCTTCCGGGAGCCGTGGCTCGATTGTCGACTTGAGCGGCTCCGGTTTCAAATGGACGCACATTCGGCGAAAATAAAAGCTGGTGAAATCGAGGATTTGACTCCCGAGGCTGGCACGCACCTAACCAGCCTCTCGCCGGACTGTACCTGTTTCGCCGACCTCTTTTCGACGGTGTCCATTCCTCCCCGCTTGGACCTCTATCGAACGGACGGGACGCGCATCGCGGTGATCGAGCGAAATCCTGTTCCGGAGCTTTCAAAATACGGATTTTCCTCCGTCGATTTTTTCCAGATTCCCGCAGCGAAAGTGGGAAGCCTTGCACGCGATCGCGTTCCGCTCGACGCGAAAATTATCAAGCCTTGTAATTTCCAGTCGCGACGCAAGTATCCGGCATTGGTCTATGTCTACGGGGGGCCAATTCCTGACGACGAGACAGGACTCGACCGGTTTGTGGTGAACCTGTGGAGGCCTTTTCCAGACCTTTGGTTTCAGGTGATGGCTCAGAAAGGTTTTGTGATTTTTTGTTTGGATAATCGCGGATCGAATGCCTCACCGCGCGGACACGCCTTCGAAGTCCCGATCTACAAGCGTTTGGGAGAGATCGAATTAGCGGACCAACTCGAAGGAGTACGATACTTGAAATCGCTGCCCTACGTGGATCCCGCGCGCATCGGCATTTTCGGCGGGAGTTATGGCGGATTCATGACCTTGAATGCGTTGCTGAAAAAACCGGACGTGTTCAAAGCCGGCGCCGCTTACGCGCCGGTAACCAACTGGCTCGAGTACACTGCGGAGTACACCGAGCGGTACATGACCCTTCCCAGCCAGAATAAGGAAGGTTACAAGAGTTCGTCTCCAGTGAATCATGCCGGCCGGCTCCGCTCGAAGTTGCTGCTGATCCATGGGCTGGATGATACTGACGTCTACTTGGAAGACTCCATGCAGATGACGGATGCTTTGATTCAGGCCGGCGTTGAGTTTGAACTGATGCTCTATCCACGAGGATCCCACACCGATGTTTTCTTCGGGACAGGAGATAAACAATCGGTGCGAGACCTGTACAGGCGACTCACCCAGTTTTTCACTGATAATTTATGATCGAATGCAGGTGAGATCCGGAGAAACGGCTGCAAGGCGCCCAGACCGTCCGTGCCGGGAAGTCTGGGTCCGAAGCGGTAGACGGAATCCTTGAAGCTTTCCCATTCGGGGTGCTATAGTCCGCACACTTTTTCAGGGACAACATGCGTGCGGGAGGTGATTTGTGAAGCTTGCGATTCTATTGACATGTCTGGGAGTTCTTGGATGCACTGCCGAAGTCGCATCAGCGCAGACTCAATTTTCTGCGATCTTGGCATGTGGAGGCCCTAAGGGCGGGCCGGCCACAAAGAAATCATTGGATCTTGGACCGGATGGGGAATCCCTCCTCATCAATCAGCAGGTCTGTACGTGGGAGAATTTCACCATCGGCGGCGTGGAAGTGAAAGAAAGCCGGATGACGGGTATCGGCATTATCGGAGAAAACAAAAAGGTATCGGGGGCAGCGGGCCATGATTGGGGGACTCTGGCGAACGGAGACCATTATTACGCTGAGTGGCAGGAAACGGCACTCAACAGCGGCAACGGTATCTCCGACTACGGAACCTGGAGGATCGTGTCAGGAACTGGCACGCTGAAGCACTTGAACGGAACGGCGGTTTACATCTGTCCGGTCCCTTCACCATCCAACGTGGCGACGCCTGTTGTGCAATTCGCCTTTGCGGCGGCAGTGGTGAAGTGCTCGATGACCGGACAGTTGGACTTGGGAAGCCCGCCTCCTACAGTCAAGCACGCGCCGCCCACGGCGAAGCCTCAGCCTCACTGACGGGCAATTCCTTCGCGCCCTCAATCCGGCGGCACGTGTGGCGTGAAATCTTCCACTTCGAATGCGTTCGGCCGGGGCGTTCCAACCAGCAAGACATAGACCAAGGACTGCTTAATCCAATCCAGATTCAATAGACTCTGAGCCGCCGTGTCGCTGAATGCCGCGGTGGGAACCGCAGTAAGGCCTTGGTTCGCCGCTGCGAGCAAGACGTTTTGTCCGATGTGTCCGGCCTCAATCAGCACCACACGATACGCCGTCGGATGCGGGTACTTCCACATGGAGCGTTCGAAATTGGCGACCAACAAAATAAGTGCGCCTGCATCCTCAGCCCAATATTGGCCGACCAATAATTCAGTCGGCGAAACGGCAGGGCTTGAGGTCAACAGGCCGAGTGAATTCTCGACGGCCGAGTAATGGTAGAGCCCGGAAGGAAGATCCTTCACGTTCAACGCATAAACGTATCCCTCGTAAGGGTTCCTTCCTCCTCCGGAAGGCGCCATCTTGAGCGGGATCATGCGGGCACTCCCGGGAAAGTGCGTATCCAGGAATCCGGTGATGCCAAGGCCTGCGAAAAGACAGTCCCGCAGAGCATCCAACGAAAGTGGGGCCGGAAGAAAGGATCGGATACTCCGTCGCCGATTGAGGAGAGAAAAAAAGTTTCCTGCGATATCCGGCTTGGGCAACTTTTTAACGTATGCGCAAGATTCATTCGTCGTAAACATCGAAACCGGAGGCGCTGAAAGGGATCGCTGTCCCATCCAGGAAACGGCTTGGGCCGGGTTAAGGTAAGGCGGATCCTTCATCCCAAAGTGATAAAGGCCCGCAGTTGCGTCCCAGGACCATGCCGTTTCATATTGCACGTCAAAAGCGGCGGCAGGCGTATGTTCGACGACTAGGAAACTTTGTTCGACCAGAAAATTCAGGTGGGCCAGCATCGCCGCTGGATCCACTGCCGGGTAGAGTAAGAGGAATTGCTGGGGATCCTCCCACGCACCGGCCTTGGACAGCAAATCGATCGTGAAGCTGTCACAGACGATCGACTTCTGGGTAAGAAAGTTCTGCAGGATGGGCGTTGAGTCAACAAACTTAACGACCAGGGTTCGTGCGCGCCGCAAACGCACTGTCCACCCCCTCGGCTATAAAAATTTCGATGCGCACTCGACCCTTCGATGTTTCACGAGCGGGTAGTTTCAAACCATAAACTCGGCGACAGAATTGACGGGCAGCTAAAGGCCCACGTGAAGCTTCTCACCCGAGGCATTCCAAGCCCGTATCTTCAGGGTTTCTTTTTCTCGGAAGCTTCTTTTGCGGGAGGGCCAGCGGAACTGGCACTACCGAAGAATGGGCTAGCAGCGGCACTGCCAAAAAAAGGACTGGCTGCAGCGCTGCCAAAAAAGGGACTCGCAGCGGCACTCCCAAAGAATGGGCTAGCAGCCGCGCTGCCGAAGAAGGGACTGGCAGCAGCACTGCCGAAGAACGGACTTGCTGCGGCACTGCCGAAGAACGGACTTGCAGGAGCGCTGCCAAAGAAGGGACTAGCAGCCGCACTGCCGAAGAATGGACTTGCCGCGGCACTGCCGAAGAATGGACTGGCAGCAGCAGTGCCGAAGAACGGACTTGCTGCGGCACTGCCGAAGAACGGACTTGCAGGAGCGCTGCCGAAGAAGGGACTGGCAGCGGCACTGCCAAAGAATGGACTGGCAGCAGCAGTGCCGAAGAACGGACTTGCTGCGGCACTGCCGAAGAACGGACTTGCAGGAGCGCTGCCGAAGAAGGGACTGGCAGCGGCACTGCCAAAGAACGGGACTCGCTGCGGCACTGCCAAAGAATGGGCTGGCTGCGGCGCTGCCGAAGAAGGGACTGGCAGCGGCGCTGCCAAAGAAGGGACTTGCTGCGGCGCTGCCGAAGAATGGACTGGCTGCGGCACTGCCGAAGAAGGGACTGGCGGCCGCGCTGCCGAAGAAGGGACTTGCTGCGGCGCTGCCGAAGAAGGGACTTGCCGCGGCACTGCCGAAGAACGGACTTGCCGCGGCACTGCCGAAGAAGGGACTTGCCGCGGCACTGCCAAAGAAGGGACTTGCCGCGGCGCTGCCGAAGAACGGGACTTGCTGCGGCACTGCCGAAAAATGGACTGGCCGCTGCACTGCCGAAGAACGGACTCGCCGCTGCGCTGCCAAAGAAGGGACTTGCCGCGGCGCTGCCGAAGAACGGACTTGCTGCTGCACTACCAAAGAACGGGCTTGCCGGGGCACCCATCGGACCGGTGGGGTTACCGTAACCTGCCATACGTGTCCTCCTCTTCCTCTTCGCTGAACGTTGGTTGCATCAGGATCGTGGACTTTCCTTCTCAATGGGCCTCTGGACCGTCCGATCGGCAGACCAGCACGCGGAAACGATGGAATAGCCGATCGTTCCGAGTGAGCGGACATCCAATGTTGCTGGGTTTATTCCCGCCCATCCCGCTCGTAGTGCTTCCACATAATCTCGGTAGGCCTGATCGAGGCGCGCCTGGAAACTGGAACTCTCCCACGCCTGCTTCACGGCTTGCCAATAGTTCTGGTAGGCTTGCTCACTCCGCTGCTGCGCGTCAGAATGTGTCCAAGCTTCCTGCAAAACTTGAACGTAGTCGAGGTACAGTTCCTGGGAACGCTTTTGGAACTCATCGTAGAGCACCTGCATCGCTTTCATGTACTTGAGATACGCATTCTCAAAGGGCCTCGTTAGAGATTCGGTTGGCGCGCTTTGTAACTTCGAAAAATCAGGTTCACTGGAAGTAAGCCCTGGGACCCTTTCCTCAGTCCGTTTCTCGGACATACTCGACTCCTTCCTTCTCTAGCTGGAGCGCAGTACTCCCCGCTATTTTGTGGAACATGACCAAGGCCGAAAGCACAGCTAGAACATAAAAACAAAATTTCCAGAATCCGCAGGCTCGGTCTTGCGATCCGAGTCAGCGAGCCCACGGCCGCGAAATTTCCGCGAGCAGCAGCTTCAACGGGACTTCCTCGCACAGGAGACTCGGGCAGCCAGGAATATACACCACTTTTCCATCTGCTCGGCCATGTTTCAACTCGCAGTCTCCGCCTCTACGGCCTCCTTCGATCCGAGCTCTGTAAGGTTGGGCGCCTCACAATTTACTCAGATTCTCGCCAGGCAGATGTCGTTTTCACATCAAAGTGTGGAGGTTCAAATCCTCTCAGGCGCGCCACTCTTAGCCATTTCGTTTCGATCATTCCAGGCCGCGTCACACGAGTTTCTGGTCGGGGCTGTATCAGTGGACTGATCGGGAAGAAATATCATTAGTACTAGCCTGCTCTGCGAAGAAACTGGCAGTGCGCAAAATGATTCATCTTGACTTGCCCCTCGAGGTCGTTGGATTATCCGCGCCTCGTCCCACAGAGGTCTTAGCTTGGGTTCTCCCGCCTCCGCGGTCGAACCCAGGATATTCGCTCACTAGATGCCGGCAAACGTACTTATTTCTGCCGCAGTTCACATACGGACTGTACAGGATAAAGATCCGGCACGGAGATAACAGATGATGAAGCGCTCGGCTTTGACCCGTCCTTTCTACATCTCCGTGCTGGCGATCGCCGGCCTTATCGTTCTGTCGTACATCCCGCTGACCAGACTTCGAGCGCAGAGTGTTGGGGCGACGATCCTCCCCAGTGTGAAGCGGCCTCTGGCCAACCTGAAGAACCCGCAAAATCTGAAGGTAACTCACACGGGCTCCGCGAATGTTGTGGCGGCGTTGCAGGACGGCACGGCGAATCCCACTGCATTAGCTGCCGCGGATTTTGATGCGGATGGCGCCATGGACGTGGTGGCTGGTTACTCAACCGGCAAACGGCGGCTTGCTGGTGGTGCATCGCGGCAATCCGGACGCCTATGCGCCGAAGGATACTTCTCTCTACCAAAAGGCGATGCAGGGCAGCGTTCCTCCTACTTTTTTGTCCAAGGCTGCGGTGCTTGCGGTTCCGGAATCTCCTGACTTGCTGTTGACAGGTGATTTCAACCGCGACGGAAACCAGGACATACTGGTCGCAGCGCGCGGCGGCGCCCTTTACTTGCTTGCAGGTGATGGACGCGGAAATTTTCTTCCGGCACAAATGGTGCCTCTCTCCGGCCAGGTGACGGCGTTGGCCGCCACTAGTGACGGTCACGTGGCGGTGAGCATGGACGGCGGGAGCGGCCCGCAATTGGCGATCCTCGCCCCTGGCTGGAATGGCTTCACTACGGGTGCAGTTCATTCGTTGCCGGCGCGGGGCGATTCCGTGGCATGGGGAAGCCTGGGTGGCGGAGCAGACTTGGCCGTGGGCGCCGGCGCGAACGTCGTAATGATCTATAACGCGCTGGGTGCGAATCCGCAAACGGAGACGGTCAGCGTTCCGTTCCAGGTGCAGGCTCTGGCTCTGGGAGATTTCATTTGGGATCGTGACGGCCGCACGGAAATATCTCTCCTCGCGGATGACGGCTCGATCCACATATTGCAGCACGGAGCGCTGGACACGCGTCCGCTCACGCGAGCGGATATCCCCGGAAGGCGCGCGGCGTGGATGGCGCGAAGCAAGCAGTCACAGGATGCCACATCATTTGGTGCGTGGACCGTGGCGAAGCAGTTGCCGTTCAGCGTCTCGGCGTCGTCGGGCTCGGTCTCGCCCTCCGCCTTCAGTTCGCCTCGCGTGGCGGCGTCTTCAACTCACGACCTGTTGGTGTTGGATGCAGGGCGAAGCCAATTAAATATTCTCGACACATCCGGCAAAACGGCGAGCGCTAGCGCATCGGTATCGTTTTCCGGTACACCCGTTGCTGCGCTGGCGTTGCCGCAGAAGTTAAACGCGGAGCGCGACATCGTCGTTCTAACCTCCGCTCAGTCTGCTCCCATGCTTTTGACCGCGGGAGCTGATCCCACGTTTAACGTGAACACAACCGCGGATGTGGACGCAATTGGCGCGTGCGCAATCAACTCCACCGTCACCAGCGACACTGGATTGCCCAGCCTGCTCAGCCTGCGTGAGGCGGTTTGCGAGGCCAACAACAGTGGCGCAGCGACCAGCGTTATCAACCTTCCGGCGGGAACCTACGCCTTGTCCATCAGCACCTTCGGCGGCAATGGATCGGCCAGTTCCTCCGGAGAGCTGCAAGTTGGGATGCAAGCGGGCAACAACATCTCGATCGTTGGAGCGGGGGTGGGCAGCACGACCATCAGACAAACAGACAACGTGAACCGGATCATCGAGGGAGACCAATTGGTTGCCGGCAACATGCCGCTTTCGATCTCGAATCTAACGCTAACCGGCGGATTATGCGATACCACCGGCCTCGATTGCGCGCTCAACGGCGGTGGAGCTGTTTTCGCCGGAGGCCCCGGTGACAACCTCACCCTCACCAACATGGTAATGAGCAACAACGGCGCAAACCCAACCGCGACAACCACGAACCAGGAAAACGGGGGAGCCCTGACCTACGTCGGCCCTACTCTCATCATCACCGGTTCGACTTTTTCAAGCAATACTGCCAGCGGGGCAGGCGGGGCGATTTATGCCGAAGATGGCTTCTTTAGTGGTTTTCTCGCAGGCTCCGTCAGCATCACGAATTCGAACTTTACTGACAACACAAACATAAGCTCAGGCGGCGCGATTCGCTTCGACTTGCATGGCGGCTACCCTGCTACGATCAGTGGATCGACTTTCACCGGAAATAAGACCACGGAAGCTGCTGGAGAAGGCGGCGCAATTACCGCCGAAACATTTGACACCACCAACGGAAATGCCAGCTTCACGATGAGCAAGTCCCGAATCTCCGGCAATAGCGCCCCGGGTGCGGGAACGGGCGTTGCTGCGGTATCCGTGGCCGCGACCATGGTCAACAACTGGTGGGGTTGCAACGCGGGACCGGGCGGAACCGGTTGCGACACCATCTCCAACGATTTATCGACCGTGACCTTCAATCCCTGGCTGGTGCTTGCCATCAGCCCATCCTCCAGCCAGATTTTGCCCTCAGGCACATCCACATTGACGGCGGACCTGACGCATAATTCGAACAACACCAGCGGCTTCAGCGTCCCGAACGGCACACCAGTGACGTTCGGCGGCACACTGGGAACGGTGAATCCAACCAGCGCGGGTACCGGACCTCCCGCAGCGTGGCCAGGCTACTTCGGTTTACACGGCCGGAGCCACCGCCGGCAATGACACCAACGTCACCGCCAAGGTGGACAATCAGACAGTTAGCACCACGATCAGTATCCAGGACACAGTCACCGTCACGACCAATCCAAGCGGACTATCCATCACCGTGGACACCGTCGCTCTAACTGCTCCGCAGACATTCCACTGGAACGTGGGCGATCCGCATTCCCTCTCCACCACATCACCGCAGGCAGGCCCCACGGGGTCTCAATATGTGTTCGGCAGTTGGTCGGATTTAGGGCTCCAATCGCATTCTGTGATGGCTCCATCCGCGACTACTACCTACACGGCAGACTTCAACACGCAGTACCAGTTGACCACTCAGGCCTCACCCGCCCCCGATGGCAGCGTGTCGCCGGCCTCCGGAAGCTATTTTGCTCCTGGCGCATCGATTCCGGTGCTGGCGACCGCAAATCCCACTTTCATGTTCAGTAGCTGGAGTGCGACCTCAGGTTCGTTTGACTCGACCAGCTCGGCCAGCACCAATTTCCACATGCCCAGCGCCGCAGCGACCGTGACTGGGAACTTCTCGGTCGCCATCGTAGGCGCGAACACCAGCACGTCGGTGACATCGAATAACAATCCCTCGTTCACCGCCGCGCCCGGCAACTCGGTCACATTCACCGCCACAGTAACCAGCACCAGCACAGTAAATGAAGGCACAGTCACGTTTACGGATGGCGGCAATCCTATACCCGGAGGCGGCGCGGTTGCCGTGAGCAACGGTACCGCAGCGCTCACAACCAGCTTCACAATCGAGGGTAATCACGACATCAAAGCAACTTACAACGGCACCGTCAACTTCGTCACCAGCAACGGCAGCGTGTCGCAGGAAGTGGATAGCCACACCGTCGTCACCGGAAACACCTTCTGCAATCCCGGCGGCATTACGATACCGGCGAGCGGCGCGGCCCAGCCCTATCCTTCGCGAATATTTGTTTCGAGCCTGCCCACCACGCTATCCACGGTCACGGTGACGATTGACAATTTTTCCCATGCATCGCCGGTGAACGCAGACATGCTGCTCACCGGGCCTACCGGAGCAAATCTGGTTTTCTGGGGTGATGCGGGAGGCACGAATCCCGTCTCGGGTTTGAATGTGACTTTGGACGACGCTGCCGGAGGCTTGATATCCAATCCAGTTATTTCGGGAACTTTTAAACCCACAGCCGTCAATGGGAGCGTGCTCTTTCCGTCGCCGGCGCCCTCCAGCCCCATTTTTGCGGCCAGCGCCGGCTCAGGCACTCTGGCTTCCGCGTTTGCCGGCACGAACCCGAATGGCACCTGGAGCTTCTACGTGGTTGATACGAGCGGCAGTTCTGGCGGCACCATCGGCCAGGTGTGTCTGAATTTCACGGTGATCTCGCCAGTTTTGTCTGTGTCGAAGTCCCACTCCGGCAGCTTCACTCAGGGACAGACCGCGACCTGGAACTTTGACGTGAGCAATACCGCGAGCGGCACCACCACCTCGGGGAACGTCGTCCTGTCCGACAGTTTCCCGGCCGGGTACACCCTGAGCAGCTTCAGCGGAACCGGATGGAGCTGCACTGGAACCAGCTACAGCTAATTGTTTGAACAGCACCGCTGTCGCAGGCGGCTCCAGCTTCCCGACCCTCACGCTAACCGTCAATGTACCGCCGAACTCTCCCGTCAGTGTGAGCAATACGGCCCTAGCTGCTGGTGGAGGAGCGCTGCACAATGTGAATTCAAACACAGACACGGTGGCAGTGAATCAGGTGGCGGCATCAATTACCGCGACGGGAGGCGGATCGCAGAGCACGCCGGTCAACACTGCGTTTACCACCGCGCTGCAAGCGACGGTGAAGGACGCGGGAAGCAACCCGGTGCCCAACGTGAGCGTAACTTTTACTGCGCCGGCATCCGGAGCGAGTGGGACATTCAGTAACAACACCAACACGATCAGCGTCAACACAAACTCTTCCGGAGTCGCTTCTGAAACTTTTACAGCCAACGGCACGCCAGGCGGACCTTATACTGTGACGGCGAGTGTGGCCGGTGCGAGCACTCCGGCCGACTTCTCACTGACCAATTCCGCGCAGCCGGTGCAAATCACTTTGCAGACCAGCCCGCCGGGACTCTTGGTTTCAGCGGATGGCGGCACGGCTGCCGCAGCGCCACAGACTTTCACATTCAACGCCGGGTCGCAGCACACTATCACTACTACATCGCCTCAGCCGGGCGCGTCTGGCGTCCAATATGTTTGGAGCAAATGGTCGGATTCCGGCGCAATTTCTCATCTCATCACGGTGCCTACGTCGGCGGCCACCTACACCGCGACATTCAACACCCAATATCAATTGACCACCGCAGTTTCGCCGGCGGGAAGCGGCAGCGTGTCACCCGCGAGCGGTAGCTTCTATAACTCGGGAACGATTGTGAACCTGGCGGCCACGGCCAACGCAGGCTTTGCGTTCAGCAGTTGGACGGGGAATGTTGCCAACACGCACTCCGCCAGCACAACCATCACCATGAGCGCGCCCCAGAGCGTCACCGCCAACTTTGCCGGCAGCGCTCCGGACCTGGCCATTACCAAGGCGCATCTCGGCAACTTCGCACAAGGAGAGACAGGCGCGACTTATTTCTTAACTGTAAGTAACGTGGGAACGGGACCAACCAGCGGCACGGTAACGGTCAGCGACGCATTACCGGCGGGGTTGTCGGCAACGCATCTCAGCGGCAGCGGTTGGACTTGCAGCTTGAGCCCATTACAGTGCCATCGCAACACCGTATTAGCGAACGGACACAGCTATCCAGTGATCGTACTGACGGTTAACGTGGCAGCGAACGCACCTTCGAGCGTGACCAACTCCGCGACCGTTTCCGGCGGCGGAGAGAGCAACACGGCCAACGACACAGCGAATGATCCGACGAATATCGCGACCGCGGGCATCGCTTTCTCTCCAACCAACATAAGCTTTGGGACGGTCACACTTTGGGGAGGGACGTCGCAGATCTTGACGGTGACCAATAAGGGTCAGACCATCATCAAGTTCAATGCGATTTTCCTGAGCTCGCTCCAAAATGCGGCCAGCCAGGACTTCTCGATAGTCGGCTGTGTGTTGCCGCTTCTACCCAGCCAGAATTGCAAGATCCTATTGAGCCTGCGGCCGAGCAAAGTCGGAGCGGTTTCTGCCATTCTCAATTTGCAGGACAACGTAACAGGCAGCCCTCAACAAATCAACGTCAGTGCAACGGTGATTGCGCCCAAGGCTAGCTTGAACAGCTCGAGCCTGGACTTCGGGACGCACTCGGTGAATAGCAGCACGGTGAAGACGGTGACGCTGAGCAATCCGGGAATCGGGGCATTGACGATCAGCGGAATTTCGGTGATCGGCCTGAATTCCGGCGACTTTACCGAAACCAACAATTGCGGCGGTTCGGTCGCGGCCAACACAAATTGCACCATCAGCGTGACGTTCAAGCCGAAAGCCAAGGGCTCGCGTTTCGCGACCCTGCGAATCAGCGACAATGCGTTGCTAAGCCCGCAAACCGTTTCGTTATCCGGCAGAGGCAACTAGCGTTGCGGCTCCAGTGCTAATGCTAACTCACGCCATACCGGCGACGGCAATTCCGGACAAATCCCGACCGGGGAACTCTCAATCAACGTTCATACGGATACTCGCTGGATGTCAGGAGAACCATGTTTCAAAGATCGATTAGTTGTGGACCAAGGCGCTGAACGGCGGATTCATTAGATTTCGGAGGCCAAAGCACTGAAGAATCGATTTCGGCGAGCGTTCGACGGCCCGTAAGAGCCATGGCTCTCTCAAATTCCTCGCGCAGAATTTGAATCACACGCTCCACGCCAGCCGCTCCGCCCGCGGCCAGGGCATACGCGTACGGCCTGCCCACCAAAACCGCTTTAGCTCCCAGCGCGAGCGCGATCAACACATCTGTCCCACGGCGGATCCCGCTGTCCAATAAGATGGGAATCCGGCCCGCCACGGTTTGTGCCACTTCGGGCAACGCATCAATCGACGCGGGAACCATGTCAAGATTTCGGCCCCCGTGGTTGGAGACAATCAAGCCGTCCACGCCTGCCTCAACTGCCCGTCCAGCATCTTCTGGATTTAGAATTCCCTTCAGGAGCACTGGCACGCCTGCAATGGAGCGCAGCCAATCGACGTCTCGCCAATTCACGGTAGGATCGAAAAATTTCTCGTAAATTTTAGATGGTTGCTCGTGATCCAAAGAAGCGGGGCGATCCTCGTTCAGTCCGCGCAGGTGGACGTAATCGATTCCTTCCGGCAGATAAAACGACGTCTGCCCGTACCGGCACCCAGTGACCGGTGCATCCACCGTGAGGCAAATTACCTTGCAACCCGCCGCCACCGCTCGCTCCACCATCGCTCGCGTGAAGCCGCGGTCCCGTTGCATATAAAGTTGGAACCAAATCGGATGCTGCGTGTTTCGAGCAATGTCTTCGATCGCTGAGGTGCTCAGAGAGCTGACAATCATCGCGGCCCGCCCCGCGTTTGCGCCCCGAGCGGTAGCCAACTCTCCTTCCGCATGGTACAAACGCTGGCAAGCAACAGGAGCCAGCAAAATAGGGAAATCCAGTTCCGTTCCGAATAAAGAAACTTTTGTGTCGAGTTCGGATACGTCCACCAGCGCGTGTGGTTTGAACCTCATTCTTTCGAACGCTTGCCGGTTTTCGCGCGCCGTGATCTCATCAGCCCCGCCGGTGCGGATATAGTCGTACGCCATTTTCGAAAGGCGCTTGCGAGCCAGCGCCTCGAATCGAGTCACGTCAACCAACGGAAGCGCATCCGCGCCGTTCCACCCGGCAAGTTTTTTCCATCGGCTCATGTTTGTTCTCTGCATCACATCGTAATCCGGATGTCTGTGATCCCGCCTGCCGAATCCCAGATCGTATGCTGTGTCTGTTATTAAGTTCCCTGCGACGTACTTTCACGCTCCCTTTCCTGGATACGTGCAATATCCTTGGGCGCGTTTCTTCGGACATGGGCGAGAGGCCAAAGCGCTGAACTTCTTCACTCAGGCACTCGGGATCGCGCGTTCCATTGGCGACCGGCGCCGGGAAGTAGGAACTCTTAATAAATTTCGGCTTGGCTTACTTCGATTTGAACGGTGATGCTGCAGGATGTGTTCTCAAAAAAATTCTAGAGCCCTCGCGGCGCGGCAGGCAGTCGAATACCTGCATGGCAGTTACGTCGTGAGCGAGGAGCACGCATGCAGAGCTGTACAGTTTCGAGATGAGTGGCCGAGTGTGCCTCTCGACAACCAACCCAAGGCGAGGAGCTAGAGTTGCTTCACGTCGGTATGCAGTGCTCGACGCGTAGCCTCAAGAGTGTTCATCAGCGATTCTTTAGGGAGTTTCTGGATGATTGGTTCAAGAATCCATCCGAGCCCCAATGGCACGTCTCGCGTTAGTGAGATAGCTCGACACTCAACGTACACACCACCCTCCCGTTCCTGGAATCTCCAGTAGGAATACAGGCGCCATAGGAACCCGTAACCGGTATCGGGCGGCAGCACTGTCTCCTTCTGGCTTCCCGGGTTCTCCACCTCAGCAATCCGCGTCGTGTACGAACGGCAGACCCAGCGAGTTGGGCCTACAGCGCGATAATGCACCTCGTGATCCGTCTCGAGGACCACCGTCATGATTTTCTTCTTGAGAAGTCGTAAGTAAATTCGGAAATCGTTGCCGCGCCGGCTTACTAACCTTGAGTCAATCACATCAGGCTTGTAGATATTCTTGTGATTGTCGTAGTCCTGGACCAGCGACAAGGTCTTCTTGAGGTTCGTGGCAGGAATGAATGCGGCGCCGATCCAGTCATGGATCAAGCCATTGGGGACTTTGACCGGCCCTCGGCCGGTCCAGAATTGCGCCACAACCCGTCCTCCACGGACCAATTGGGCCCTTTCCGAATTGACATCAGACCACAGGAACGAACCGCTCCCGTGCAGCGTCTGCTCCATCTCCGCTTCGGCCTCGCGAATATATTCATCAAAAGCCTCCAAGGTTTGAGGCTTCAACTGCACCGGCTTTGCAGTTTGCGCCATGGCACTCGATTTATTGCGAATCGTGACCCGATCATAATTCACTTGCCAACTCAGCCGCCACGCGACCTTCGTGCAGAGCTGTTTCGGGTGCGCTCAACCCCCAGAACCGGGATTTCCATTTTGACTTCCCGGCCGACCGATAACGTACACTCACCCCCATTAGTATGCAATGCTCCAGCCAGGTCCTTGAGTGCAGAGCCCTTCTGACGGCTGGGCCAAAATTTCAAAGCCAAACACTGACGCTTGTCCCACCCATTCCTGAAACACTTTTCCTTCTCTCGTCTTGTTCGGCACCGAAATCCGATTCGGTGCACGGCTCGCCTGCTCTATGGTTTGCAGTGCCCCTCCGTGGATACATCGCCGTGATGACAATCGGCGTTATGGTCTTTCTGCTCGCCGCACTTGGCCTTGGGCTCTCGCTATCAGCGATGGCTGCGAAGCAGCAACAATCAATGATCACAGCGTTTTTCTTAACGATGTCGATGACTAGCCTGCCTGGGTTCGGCACACCCATCAGCAGCATGCCTCCTTTCTTCCAGAAACCGAGCTACTCTAACCCGCTCCGCCATGCGGAGCGGAAGGAGACGGACGGGAAGTGGATGGCCTTGGAATTCTCGCACAACAGAAAGGCGCCAAGGCTGTGGTGGCGAGTCTCTCGAGCGTGTACGATGCGAGCACCGGGCTGCTGATGCAGGAATTCTGCAAGAGGTGGACGACGCGCTCGAACATGCCCAACGCGGAAGCACTGCTGCCAGCGGAGGCCCAAACAAAAATCTAACCCAAGCAGCATATATGTTCCGCTATTACTGGGCTCCGTTCATGCTCATCGAAAACTGGAGATGAGCACTCAGCATTTCCCAAGTTCGCAAGCAATGGCGCCGGTTATGTCGAGCGAGTCAGAGCTCCTGGGTCGTGTAACGCGCTTATCGGAAAGTGGGATGAGGAAGCAGAAACGGTTCAGAACGCCCAAGATAGCGACGGCTCTAGGTCTAGTCTTTACGGGTGCAGGTCTTCAGCATTGATAGCTTTCAATTCTCAGATGTTTTTCCCGCCAGGGTGTTACCTGAATCGTGCTGGGCTGCACTTTCTGAGTTCCAAGCCGCACCAACAAAGACGAGCATTGCAGAGATCTCCATCCACGCCATCAAGCCGATCGCCGCGGCCAGGCCACCGTAGACAGGCCCAAACTGGGTCTTTCGAACGTAAATCCCAAACAGCCAATTGACGCCCCACCACAGAATTGTTGCGGCGGCCGCCCCGGGCAGAACGGAACTCCAGGTCGTTGCGCTCGATCGCGCAACTCGATAAATCAAGGCAAGGACAAACATTGCCAGGATCATCGCCAAGACGGAAAGCGTGACGATCAAAAAGTTACGAATCAACGGCAAGTTACCAAATTCGGCAATAATCCACTGCTCCAACGGCAGACCAAATACACTCAGCGCAACGGCAACGAGCCACGCAACACTTGCCAGAAAAAACAAAAACAAACCACGAATCTGCCGGCCGAGAAAGGAATGTGTGGAGTGTTCACCATAAATTAGCTCGATGCCTTTGATGATGAGCTTTATCACTTGTGATCCCACGAGGGGGGTTCCGACCCAGCCGATCAGCGCCAGGTACCAGGTGTTCACTTCCTGGCGTAACACGTATGCGGATACGAGTTGCCAGCTGCCTGGGGGAAGAATCGCCGAAATCCGCAAGGCGACCTCCTGACCGCCTTCCCCTTCCAGGGAACTCTTCATAAAGCTCAGCGCAATCAGCAGGATTGCAAAGAACGCCAAAAACATATTGAACGCCACAGCCTGCGAAACCATACCGCATTGCGGAATGACTCTGGCCAGCGTTCGATGTAGTTTCTTGGCAAGAGCAGTTAGCACCATTTTCGAATTATACTTTTCGTTTCCGAACTGTGCAGCGCGAAACTCACCGGTTCCTGCAGCAGTGGAGTTCCCAAGAGCCGCCCGGATCCTGATTGACGCACTGACGTAGAACTGCCCTTCGCGCCCGGCACATTCCGGGCCGATTATCGCCAGTTGGGAAGCTATCTGTAAAAGTCATTGCTTTATCGGAGGCACAATTTCAGGGAAAAAGTGCGCGTGAGGGAAGTCCTCCGACGCGCGTTCGACAAGGCCGTTTGAACGAACAGCCTCAGCTCGCAACAGATGCACGGCCATGGGAATTGAATCGACTCTTGTCCGTAACCTAAAGATTGTACAGTAGTTGCCAAAAGCAAAAGAAAGTGAGAATTGTGATTCAAGTCATCACGGTGCGGTATGCAACTCAAGGGCTAAGGTCAGCCTGGCAGTGATCTCTGTCACATTGGGCCGTGACCTTTGGCACCGAGAAAAAGCCCTCTCGAAGCGCATTTTAAGACTGGAGGGTCGCTCGGGGCCGTCTTTACGTCGCCGAGGTCCTGCAAAGGGAGTTGTGCGAATTGGTTCTGCGGAGGACATGTGTTTAGGATCATGTGCGCCGAGGATCTGGCGCCTGGGATTAGACGGATTGAGATCACGGCTCCTCGCATTGCCAGAAAGCAGAAGCCCGGCCAGTTCGTGATTATCAGGGTGTACGAAGAGGGCGAGCGCATCCCTCTGACCATTGAAAAGTCCGATCCACAGCGCGGCACGATCAACATTATTGTGCAATCGGTCGGCAAGACCACTCACCTGCTGAATCGCCTGGAAACCAACGATGCCATCCTGGACGTGGTCGGTCCGCTCGGTCAGCCATCTGAAATCGAGAGATTCGGAACCGTCGTGATGATCGGCGGAGGTGTGGGCGCGGCAATGGCGTATCCCACGGCAGCCGCTCTTAAAAAAGCGGGCAACTTCGTCATTTGTATTGTCGGCGCGCGCGACAAAGAAAGGGTGATTCTCGAGCGGGAATTGCGCGCCGTTAGCGATGAGTTGATGATTACCACCGATGATGGAAGCTACGGCAGCAAGGGTTTGGTCACTGACAAACTTCGACAGCTCATTGAGAGAGGTACACACATCGACCGTGTGCTGGCGATCGGCCCAATTCCGATGATGAAAGCGGTGGCCGACATGACGCGGGCAAGCGCTATCCACACGATTGTCAGCTTGAATCCGATCATGCTGGATGGGACCGGGATGTGCGGCGGCTGCCGCGTTCTGGTCGATGGCAAGAGCCAATTCGCTTGCGTTGACGGACCTGAATTCGACGCGCATCGCGTGGACTTTGACACGCTGCTGCAGCGCAATGCGATGTACCGCGAGGCGGAGAGAAAGTCGATGGATCGATGCGATCAGAAAATGGAGCCCCATGTCTGATAGAGCGGAATCCTCGCAGTCCTCCCTGCCGCTGCGCGAGCGCATGAAGATCCCGCGGCAGCACATGCTGGAGCAGCCAGCGATCGAACGTGCCGCAAACTTCAGCGAGGTGAATCTCGGCTACAGCCCGGAGCTCGCCTCGCGAGAAGCGCTGCGCTGCCTGCACTGCCAAAAGTCCACTTGCATGCAGAATTGCCCGATCCACGTAAAGGTGCGGGAATTTGTTGACTTGATTGTTGCCGGCGACTTCCTTGGGGCTGCGGCCAAAATTCGCGAGGACAACGTTCTCCCCGCCATCACCGGCCGCGTCTGTCCGCAAGAAGATCACTGCGAAGGCTCTTGCGTCTTGGCGAAGAAGGGTGAGTCGCTCGGCATCGGCTACCTGGAACGTTTCGTAGCCGATTACGAGCAGCGCATGGGAGTGTTTCACATGCCTGCCGTCCCGCCCACGGGCAAAAGAGTTGCCGTCGTCGGCAGCGGGCCTTCCGGACTGACGGTTGCCGGCGATCTCGTGCAGAAGGGCCATGCCGTTCACGTCGTTGAGGCGCTGCACGAACTCGGCGGCGTCTTGGCCTATGGCATTCCCGAGTTTCGTCTTCCGAGAAGCATTATCAAGCAGCAGATCGACTACTTGCGCACCAGTGGTATCGAATTCGAAACCAATGTAGTCGTTGGCAAGACCGTCACCATTGATGAGCTGATGGAAGAAGAAGGCTACGATGCCGTCTACATCGCCACTGGCGCTGGCGCGCCTCTATTCATGAATATTCCCGGCGAGCAATTGAATGGCGTCTATTCCGCCAACGAATTTCTCACGCGCATCAACTTGATGAAGGCCTACAAGTTTCCTGAATACGATGAGCCCATCGTCGATATTCGCGGCAAGGATGTCGCTGTGATCGGCGGCGGCAACACCGCTCTCGATGCCATCCGCATGGCGCTGCGGCTCGGAGCCCGCAAAGCCTACGTCCTCTACAGGCGCAGTGAAGTGGAAATGCCCGCGCGCGCCGAAGAAATCCGCCATGCCCGTCAGGAAGGCATTGACTTCCGATTGCTCACCAATCCCATCGAGTTTCTTTCGAATGGGAACGGCTGGCTGGGCGGAGTGCGGTGCGTGCACATGCAACTCGGCGAACCAGATGCGTCCGGTCGAAAACGCCCCGTCCCTATCGAAGGTTCGGAATTCGATTTGCCGTTGTCGGTAGCGGTCATCTCGGTCGGAACCAGCGCCAATCCCGTCATCCAAAGTACGACTCCGGGATTGGCCACGGACAAGCGCG
The DNA here is from genome assembly GCA_963797765.1 of uncultured Acidobacteriota bacterium. Classification (GTDB taxonomy): domain Bacteria; phylum Acidobacteriota; class Terriglobia; order Acidiferrales; family UBA7541; genus JBGPTK01. The sequence goes on from CAWCQU010000001.1 coordinate 202,848, forward strand.
GCTACATCCAGGCTGATCCGGTCACACAGCGCACTTCGCGCAAAGGCGTGTTCGCCGGTGGCGACATCGTCACGGGAAGCGCCACCGTGATTCTCGCCATGGGCGCCGGGAGGCGCGCCGCGAAGTCGATTCATGAGTATTTGACGACCGGCGAGTGGTAGGGCTCGTTCCTCCACAACGTCGACGAGTAGGGAAGTCCAGAATCCCGAGTTCGAAGAAAGAGGAAGGGGTATGAGAGGAAGCCTGCATATTTCGACATTTGACCCGATGCACGAAGTTCCGGAGGTGTGCAAGATTTGCGGGTCGAACCCGCCAGCCTTCCACTACGCGTGGCTCCCGAACAGCGAAGATGGCGGGTCGCAAGAAACCGAAGACTTTTGTTGCGCCGATTGCGCCGCCGAGCTTCTGAAAAAACTGGAGCGGCGGTGAAGCTGGAGAATGGGCCGAGGAGGAAGCTGCCCTGGAGGCCGATGGGTTTGATGTAACTGATTTCCGGGAGCACAGACTCGCGGCTTTCGCCGGAACCGAAAGAAACTAAATCAACGCAAGTAACTCCGATTCAATCGGAGCCGGAAACTGGGAGGTATGACCCAAGCCCGCAAAAGCGCGGAAAGATTTCCCGCTACTCATCGACCGCGGTATCTAGTGCTGCAAATCGGAATCCGATCGTCTTAGTTGTGAATCGCCACTAGCATTCCCTCCAGCAGTGCCTTTGCCGCCACGCTCAGGCGGCGGACGCCTTCACGAATTTCTTCTGGTTGGGGATAGGAGAAGTTCATTCGAAAATGCCGGCCGCCCTCCCGCTGTTGGACGTCCGGAGCAAAGAAGCAGTCTCCCGGAACGAAGGCAACGTTTTGTTTCAGCGCCTCACGAAAAAGCTCATTCGCATCCATGCCATTGGGCAACGTGACCCAAAGGAACAGGCCCCCTTGGGGACGCGTCCAACTGGCTTCCGAGGGGAAATACTGATCCAGGGCTTCAAGCATCACATCGCGGCGTTCGCGATAAGCGACGCGGAGCCGCTTCACATGTTCGTCGAGGAAATTGTCCCGAGCTACTTCGTAAGCAACCATCTGGGCAAAGGTGGAAGTATGCAAATCTGAGCCTTGCTTGAGCTGCACCAGTTTGGCAATCACTTCGGGCGGGGCCACCACCCAGCCGAGCCGCAAGCCTGGAGCCAATGTCTTGGAGAACGTACTTAAGTAAATCACGTTGCCAAACGTATAGCCGTTATCCCGTGGCACATTCTCACGGTCGAGCACGACCAATGAGGGAAGATGTTCACCTTCGTAGCGCAATTGGCCGTAAGGGTCATCCTCGACAATCGGGATGCCATATTTGTTGGCAAGCCTGACGAGCGCACGGCGCCGTTCCTCGGACAGTGTCGTCCCACTCGGGTTTTGAAAATTCGGAAGCACGTACATAAACTTGGGGCCGGACCGGAGAGACACTTCAAGCAGATCGCTGCTCAATCCATTTTCATCGCAGGGTACACTCACGTAGTCGGCATCATAAAGATTAAACGCCTGCAGCGCTCCCAGATACGTGGGCGCCTCGACAAGAACCTGGTCGCCTGCATTGATGAGCAGTTTGCCAATCAGGTCCAAAGCCTGTTGGGATCCGGTGGTGATCAGAATATTTTCGGATTGGGCTTTGATGCCGTAGCGCGAAATGTGACGCGCGATCATCTCCCGTAGGGGCCTGTAGCCTTCTGTCTCGCCGTATTGCAGCGCCAAGGCTGCATTTTGTTCTAGAACCCTACCGCACGCCTCCTTGAATCGCTCGGTTGGGAACAGGTCACTGGCAGGCAGGCCGCCTGCGAACGAGATCACCTCCGGATTTTGAGTGAGTTTCAGGAGTTCGCGAATTGCCGAACTCTTGGTGCTTTTGATGCGAAGTGCATAACGAGACGTCCAGGCGATCGACACGGTATATTCTCCTCCATTGGCGAACTCATTCCACGAGGTTCGGATTGCAAGAGCTCGTCAATAGTATTGCGAATCGGTGAAGCACTCCGCATTGGCTCAGACAGGCTGCGGAGATCTGCGTTTGCGCCATGGCGCTCCGGGAGTTGGGCCTCTCTCGCATCGCTAGCCGCGGATCGGCCATTTCACCGCTTGCCAGAACCAGAAAACCATCAGCAGGTCATAGGCAGCTACGATCCCGAAGCTCACCAAAAACGTGCTCAGTCCCTTTCCTGCCCCCGCAAACTCGCGCTTCCAGCGGAATGCACAGAAAGCAACCATGGCGACGGAGAGAAGACAAATGACGAAACCGAGAAAGCTGGCGGTATAATCGGGCGCTTGGGCGTGAGTCAACCGCGCAAATTGCCGGGCGAACTCCCCAAATCCTCCACTGACGAATGAGAGAAGAAGCCAACCCGTCGGCGCAACAATTCCCAGCATGTAAGCCCAACGATCTTCAAAATAGAACAGCATCAGGAGAATCACCAGATAGATCAGCGATTCGTAGAAGTGGATCAAGAAGAACTGAGAGTCAAAGTGGCTCAGAAGCAGGAAACACACCACCAGAGCCAGCGCTAATGTCGCGATTCCTTTGTGTATCATGGCAACTCCTTTCCTTTACATCTAACCTGCTTAGAAAAGTCTGATCCGAGAACTTAGGGCGGCCGATTGCCACAAGAATTTGCATGACGTGTCCTCTTTAGCCCTGCGCGGATTGCAAGTCTGTGAGCTTCGTCATATATCCTGGTGACGCGGACACAGGAAATTCTCTCACAGTCCCTTTGTAGTGCCCGCCGAAGAGAGACGGGATTAGCGCGGACACCGCTTCGTCTCCGCAGTAGAAATCCACCTGATGAAAAGATCCTTCGGCGTCCTGCGAACAGGGGAAATGCCGGCCATTGAGTTTCACATCCTCGGCGCTCTCCGCCAAAGCTTGGCGCCAGACGCCGAGAGGCGTATCGGCTAAGCTCATCTCACCCTCCGCTCTCCCCCCGAGCGTACTTCGCGTCACTTCTTGACTGGAGTACGCACGATTTCCACGGAGCACCGGGCATCGCGAGCCACGAACTCTGCCACGCTACCGAGCAACAATCGCGGAATGCCGCTGCGTCCTCGTGAACCAATCACAATCAAGTCGGCATTCCACTCTGCGGCCGAGTCGATGATCTTCATTCTGACGTCACCTATTTCGACCGCGGTGTCCACCTTAAACCCCGCTGTGCGCAGAGTCTTGGCAGCACGCTCTACCAACTCTCGTCCTTGCTTTCTCTGATCTTCCAACTCAGGCGCGTACTTGGCAGACATCTGCGGCGGAGCCGAGATGGCGATGGGCTGCACCACATGCAGGAGACGAATTTCCGCATTCTCAGGTCGAAATTGGGCCACGACCGCCTGCAGAGTTTCTTCGGAGAACTTCGAATCATCCACCCCAACCAGTATCCTCATGAACTTCCTCCACCGTTAAGCGAAGGGCGGAAGCCGCCGACCCCACCCTTCCTCGGTTTTATTGTAGTTGGGGTGCGCCGCCAAACGATGTGATTAACATCACCGGGCGATGTGCGACGCATCACAACGCTATAAGATCTTCCGCGCGCTATCAGCGTCTGCGTCTTGATTCACTAGATTTATGTCCGGAGTATCCGTATCCGGAATTCACTCGTATGGGATATAGGGCGAAGGGTTACGCAGGCAGGCGAGCTGCTGGCGCGCTTGAAGACGTTCAAACGTATTGTTCCGCCAGCATCTCGGCGGCGCTTTCGTCCAACTGTTCAGCGCGCCGCACATCTTCGAAGCGAGCCAACAAGTCATCGGGCCGCAGCCGGCGTTTTTCGGCGCCTTGAAAATCGTGGATCACCTGGCCGCGGTGCATCATGATCAGGCGGTCTCCCAGGCTTGCTGCCTGGTGCATCGAGTGCGTCACCATCAAGGTGGTAAGCTTGTCGCGCGCAATCACTTGTTCGGTCAACGCGATCACCAGGTCTGCACTTTTGGGATCAAGCGCCGCGGTGTGCTCGTCCAATAGAAGCAACTCAGGACGCAGCCACGTGGCCATCAGGAGCGTGATCGCCTGCCGCTGCCCTCCGGAAAGGCTTCCAATTGCGTTTTCCAGCCGGTCTTCCAGCCCCATATTCAACCGGCTCACCTCTTCCCGCATTTTCGCCACCAGCGATTCTTTCAATCCCCAGCCGAGTCCCCGCCGGCGGCCGCGGCGTGCCGCAAGGCTCAGATTTTCTTCAATGGTTAGGCTGGGGGATGTGCCGCTGAACGGGTTCTGAAACACGCGTCCGATCAGCGAAGCGCGGGCGTGCTCGGGCCACCGCGTCACATCATGCCCCGCCAGCCGGATTTTCCCGTCGTCCACGGAAATCGTTCCGGCTACTGCGTTCAGCAGAGTCGATTTTCCGGAGCCGTTTGTGCCGATAATAATCGTCCAGGAACCGCCCGCCAGATTCAGGCTCACGCCGCGCAGCGAACGCACTTCATTCGGCGTCCCCGGATGAAATGTCCTCGAGACATTCTGAATCTCAAGCATTGGCGCTCCGCAGCCGCTTTTTCCGCAGGAATTGCGGAACGATCAGCGCACAGAAAACGAACGCTGCCGTGATCAGCTTCAAGTCGTTGGGACTGAGTCCCCATCGCAGCGCCACGGCCACCAGCAGCCGGAATAGCACGGAGCCCATCACCGCGCCCACAATCGTCAAACCCACTTGGTTCGTCCCCACCAGCGCTTCGCCGATAATCACGCTGGCTAATCCCCACACCACCATGCCGATTCCCATGCCCACATCCGCAAATCCCTGGTATTGCGCGAGCAACGCTCCGGCGAGCGCCACCAGGCCATTCGAGATCGCGACGCCGAATATGATCATGTTGGCATCGTTGACGCCGAGCGCCCGGATCATCTGGACGTTGTCGCCCGTGGCGCGCATGGCCATGCCCAGGTTGGTGCGCAGGAATAAGTAAAGCAGCAGTCCAGTGAGCGCGACAGCCAATGCCACTGCCACAAGCACGGATGCGTCGCGCACACTCACTTCCCACCCTGCGAGGTGAAAAATCGAAGCTCCCCGCATCAGCCTCATTCCGATCCGCTCCGATTGCGTCACAAGTGTCGTCACCGAAAGCAGCGGAACATTTGCCCTTCCCATGATGTGGAGGTTGATGGAATAGAGCGCCGTCATCACCAGAATTCCCGAGAGCAGCGGATTGATCTTGAACCGCGTGTAGAGCGTGCCGGTGCAAGCTCCCGCCAGCATCCCCGCGACGAAGCCGGCCAGCGATGCCAGCAACGGGCTTGTACCATGCACCATCAGCGTTGCGGCCACGGCTGCGCCCAGCGTCACCGAGCCATCGACGGTGATATCCGGAAACGCGAAAATCCGGAAACTAATAAACACGCCCAGGGCCAGCAAGGAAAGGATGCAGCCGATCGTGAATGTGCCGATCAGAAGGTTCATTTCGCTACCTGTGCAATCTTCATCGGATCTCGCTTAACGCGCTGATCCAGCACGCGCCCCGCACAAATTCACTCTGCCGCGGCCCCGCCGATTCGCGACGGTCGGTCAGCAGGTGCAGCACGCCTTGCAATGTCTCCGTCTCGAACAAGGTGTTCACCGTGGTTTTTAGGTCGATGCCTTCCTTCTTCAGTGGACGATAGGAAAATGCCGCGGCATGGAAATGCCCCACCGGCCATGCTTCCGCTCCGAGCGGCCGAAGCAGCGGAGCGAGCGATGCGCATTCCGATCCAGCGGCGACTCCTGAAATCAGCGCCAGCGATCGTGAATAAAGCCGTTCCGTCGAAAACGAAAGCCAGGAGCGCACTTCGGGATATTTAAATGGCGCGTCATTCGCTCCAGTGGCTGCCGCAGGAGAGCGTCGAAGCGCGGCTCCCACCAATCCAGCCGATTCCACCACCATCACCATTCCAATCACGGACGCGCCCGAAATCTCCAATGCGGTGCGCACCAGCGCTGAAAGCGAAATAGGGTTCTCGGCGCTGGACGATTCGAATCGCGCCAGGTGCGTGAATCCACCCCGGCATTGCACGCCGTAAAGCATGTTCAATTCCGGCACCAATTGGCCGCTCGAAACCATGAAATCCGGCACATTCGTTCCGTCGGTCGGCAGGTAAGCCGCTGAGCCTCCCACCGCCAGGAACTCACCAAAGCGCGCTTGGGAATCCTCGAAGCCGTCGCCAAAAGCTCCCAGGCCGAAACCAAATGTGGACGGCGGAAACGCGACCGTGTGGCAATCTTTGTCGCTGAAACGGCAGCCTTTCAGCAATTCAGGATTGCCGATTCGCTGGAGCGCCAACGCCTTTTCCGTAACGCACTCCGTCACTTCGAACGACGCGGCCGAAGTTGAAAACCGGCGCACTTCCGGCTGCTCCACCGGGGGAGTGGCCGGACTGCCGTCGGAAAGCAAAATCTTCGAAAGCCCGCACAGTTCGAGCACTTGCTTCACGCGATCCGAAGGGCTGGTGATTACGAATCGTCCGCCGATGCCTTTCAATTGTTTATGAAACTTCACCAGCAATCCAACGCCGGCGGAGCTTAGAAAGGTAATCTCCGATAAATTCAGACGAATCACATGCGCGCCTCCCCGGATTACCTGCTCCAGGTTGCGCTGCAAGTGCTCGGTCCAATAGTTGTCCAGGCGCCCCCGCGCCTTCACTTCGAGTGCATCGCCGAGTTGTTGGGTAACGATGTCCATGGATGGGCTGCTAGGGGCGAACGTGCTGAGACAATTCCGGCGGAATCACTACGCCAAATTTCTCCGCCTCGCCGCGGCTGATTTCCATTTCCTCGGCGGCGAGTTCCTCGAGTGGCAGATTTTGTGGATTCGCGCCCAGCAGCACCCGGCCGGCCAATTTTCCAGCAGCCACGGATGCTGGGTACAATCCCACTCCCAGGCAGGCCAATCCGCCGCGAGGCAGGGAAGAGCACTCGTCGGTGATCAAAGGCAACGCCGCATCACGCGCGCCTTTCACCGAGGCTTCATATCCCTGAATGGCGGTGTTGTCCGCGGGTACCCAGATCACCTGGATGTCCCGTCCGGCCAGAATCTGCACCGCTTGCAGCACTTCGTTGGAACTTGCGATGGCGATTTGCTCGAGCCTGATGCCGCGGCTGCGAAACACCTCGACGGCTACCGCCTGTTCCTTCACCGAATTCGCTTCCGCTGGGTTATACATGGTTCCCACCGCGCGCAATCCCGGTATCAGCTTCTGCATCAAATCCAGCGTGTGGCTCACCGGAGGAAAACTGCCCACACCGGTCAGAAATGGCAAATGGTCCGTGTGGCTCTTTCCCGCTCCGGCCACAATGGGATCGGTGACGCAGGTAAAAACCACGGGCTTGTGTTTTACCTTGCTGCACGCCCCGGCCAGGCACGGAGTAGTGATCGTCAAAATGATGTCGACATCGGAGCTATCGTAATTCTGCAAAATCGCGGGAATATTGATCATTTCGCCTTGCGCATCCACGCGGCGAACTTCCAAATTTTTTCCTTCGTCGAATCCGCTGGCTTTCAAGCCATCGATCAGCCCCTGCACGCACAAATCAGTGCCTACGTCCCGCGCAAAATAGACGATCGCGGTCTTGAGGATCCTGCTGGATGCCGAGGACAAACCAAGGGCGTTTGCGGAAGCTGCTAATCCGCTTTTCCGATGGCCTAAATCCGAAAGCAGAAGGATCGTCGAGAACAGCGCGATCAGACCCAGCCCCATGGCCAACTTTTTGAACGCAGCCCACACGGCCATCTCCTCGAAAAAGCGCACAACGCCTGCAGGGATTCTTTGGCGAGGCGCTATTATACATACCTCAAGCGAAAGAGCCAGTTCTTGCAGACCGCTCCGGGAAGACCCATGCCGCGTAGTTCTTGACCTGGAGTTTCCACTGAGAATCCTTATTCTCTTAATTGCGTATGTTTGCGCGGCCGGGCGCTCTCGATTGAAGTGAACAAATGCCGGCCCGCAGCGCGACTGGGAATCTGACTGTGATGTAGAATCGCCCACGATGAATCCAATTGAGATTTCACCGGAACGGTTCCGTCGACTCTCCGAACGCGTTGTAGAAATAGCCGCCGCGTACCTGGAAGAAATGGACGCTCGTGCGATCCCTCCTCAAGCATCGGGCCTCGAAATGCAGCGAGTCTTTCATACCGAATTGCCCGAAACAGGATTAGCAGAAGAAGCCATCGATGGCTTGATTGACGTGGTCCGGCACTCGCGAGCGCAGAACGGCCGTTTTTTTGGCTACGTTCTCGGATCTGGAGATCCAGTGGCGGCAGCCGCCGACCTGCTGTGCAGCGTGTTGAATCAAAATGTCACGGCTTGGCGATCTGCGCCGGCGGGCGTCACCATCGAGCGGACCGTAGTGGACTGGCTGGCGCAATCCATCGCTTGTCCAAATTTCCACGGAGTTCTGACCGGCGGAGGATCGGTCGCGAACTTGATGGGCCTGGCGATGGCGAGAGAAACAAAGACTCCAGCGAATGAAGGTGGTCTTCGTGCCGGCGGCGCGATCGCAATCTACGCCTCCGCGGAGGTTCATATGTCGATCCCGAAAGCCGTCGCTCTGCTCGGGATCGGCCGGGAAAATCTGCGGCTGATTCCAGTGGATGATTCCTTCCGTATGATTGCGGAAAAACTCGCGGAGGCCATGCAGCGCGACAAGCAAAGCGGCATCACGCCGGTGGCCGTGGTCGCGACTGCAGGCACCGTCAATACCGGCGCGATCGATCCACTTCCCCAAATCGCGGAAATCGCCGCCCAATATAAAGCGTGGTTCCACGTCGATGGAGCTTACGGCGCCCTGGGAGCCATCGCCGTGCGCGATCAGTTCCAGGGCTTGGAACTGGCCGATTCGATTTCTCTCGATCCCCACAAATGGCTCTACCAACCGATTGACTGCGGCTGTCTCTTATACCGCTCCACCGCCGCTGCGGAGCGCGCATTCTCCCAGAGCGGCGATTACGCCCGCTCGCTCACCGACGATCCCATCGAAGGCTACGCATTCTTCGAAGAGTCGATCGAGCTCTCCCGCAGATTCCGCGCGCTGAAATTGTGGTTTTCATTGCGGTATCACGGAATCGCTTCGTTGCGGAAGTCCATCGAGAAAGATCTGTCGCACGCCCGGCAACTGGGCAACTTGATTGCGCAGGAACCGAAATTGCAGCTGGTTGCCCCCATCGAATTGAGCGCCGTTTGTTTTCGATACATAGGCAATGGGGGTTTGTCTGAGGAACAACTCAATCAATTGAACTTCGACATCTTGCGGCGAATCAGAGCGCGCGGGCACGTGTATCTATCCAATGCGACGCTCCACTCGAAATTCTGTCTGCGCGCCTGCATCGTGAATCACCGCACCACCGATTCAGACATCGCGAGCGTACCGGCCGAAGTCTTGCAAGCCGCACAAGAAGTCATTTGAAATAATTTGAACGCTCAACCTGCCGGAAGGGCTCTCTGGAAGAAAAACGTTTTGCTTGGCGCATGCCAAACTCAACTGACTGCCACGGGCCTTCGCTTTTCCAAATTCCTGGCCTGCTCGAAGGCAAACGCCATTTGCAGCACGCCCCAATCGTCGTGATGCCGCCCCACAATCTGAATTCCAAGCGGCAACCCGCTCTTCGAAAATGCGCAGGGCACCGATGCGGCCGGATTTCCCACGGTCGAGATGTAATACGCCGATTTCATCCACGCAAGATAGTTCTCCATCTTCACGCCGTTGATTTCTGTTGGGTAAAGTTGCGTCACATCAAATGGCAGCACCTGATTCACGGGCAGCACGAAAAATTCATATTTCTCCATGAACACGCGCACTCGCTGATATAGCGCAGACCGCTTCAGCTCCACTCTCGACAAATACGGCCCTGTCAGTTTTTTCCCTTCCTCCACGTGCCAGTGAACATATTCGTTCAGCTGATCGCCATGTGCCGCCATCAAATCCCCAAAACTGGATTCCATCGCCCAATGCCGCCAGGCCAGAAAGCATTCATTCGCGTCCCGAAAATCGGGTTCCGCTTCTTCCACTACGCAGCCCATCGATTCCAATACTTTCCCTTGCGCGCGAATCGCTTCCATCACTTCCGGCTCCCAAGGCAATCCCATGTGGCGGAATATCGCCACCCGCACTCCCTTGAAGCTTCGCCCGCCAAGCCGCTCGGTGAACTGGCTCCCCGGCTGCTCAATCGATATCGGTATTCGCTCATCCGGTCCTGCCAACACGCTTAGAAAATACGCGCAGTCCTTCACATTACGCGCGACTGGACCCGCGACCGAAAACGATTGCCACGCCATTTCCGCGGGCGGATTTGGCACTCGTCCCGGCGAGGGACGCAGTCCCACCACGCCGCAAAAGTTCGGAGGATTGCGCAGAGATCCTCCGTAGTCGCTCCCATCCGCTAGCGGAACCATTCCGCAAGCTGTTGCCACCGCTCCTCCGCCCGTGCTGCCCCCGCATGTCTTCGTCAGGTCATGCGGATTCCGTGTCGCGCCAAACACTTTGTTCGTGGTTTGAGATCCCAGGCCAAACTCCGGCACGTTGGTCTTCCCGATCACGATTCCGCCGGCTTTCTTTTCCCGCTCCACCACCAGGCAATCCGTTTTCGGCACCTCATCCTTATGCAGGGGTGATCCATATGTGGTTCGAATGCCCTTCGTGGCGTGTAAATCCTTCACGCCGATCGGCAGCCCGTGCAGCGGCCCAAGCCAATTCCCCTTGGCGAGCGCATCATCGGCCAGCCGCGCCTGTGCGAGCAATTGTTCCTCGGCTACCAGCGTCACAATCGCATTCACTTTTGAATTCACGCGCGCAATCTGGCCCAGATGCGCCTTCATCACTTCAACGCAAGAAACTTTTTTTGTGCGCAGCATTTCCACAATCGCTGTCGCTTCCAGAAAACAAATTTCTTCGCCCGGTGACGATGCCTGTGCCGGTTCCGGTTTCTTCACCCCGCCGTCCTCCTTTTCGCTACCAGCATTCCCCAAAAGCGGATTGAGCGCCGCGATCGCCGCCGCAGTCGATCCAGCTTTCAACATTTCCCGCCGCGTTAGATGATTCAACACGCACCCCTTTCATGCAGGCAAATTTCTACCACATTGATACGAATTACGCTGTCTTTCATTGCCACGGAACTATGGATTGCTGTTGACTCGCACACGCCTACAAGCCGAGTTGCGCTTCCCCATTCTTGAGTTGGAGGGAGTCTGCGTGCTTGGCGCCGCGGAGGGTGTGGCTGCAACTAGCTTTGCGTTCCTGAAAGTCAGATCCGCTGGAATGATTGGATCAGGGCGGGTGCATCACCGCGCCCGCCCTGATCCGTTGCAACATCAAAGCACAACTTGTGTTGCGACATGCGTGGGCCTATTCCTCGATGCCTGCTGCGAACCACGGGTGAGCTCCCCCGGTAGTCCGGATGAGCAGTACCGGCGTATCGCAGGTGTTCGTCGGCAAGGGCGAGAGAACATCGTCAATCGTGAAGTCTCCGTCGGAATCCAGTGCTACGCCTGTCAGATTTGAGCTGAAAGCAGTGGCGCTGGCTGCAGGGCCGCAGAACAATGTGGCGAAGACGCTCTGCCCGCCATTCGTTCCGATTCCATTTCCCCCGGCAAACAACAGGCCGCGTCCATGAACGCGAATGTGTCCGTCATAGCTCACTTCTGCGCGCAGTTCAGCGATCCGCCAGATTTGACCGGCAGGCGACACGCCCCGCACGGTGTTTGGAGTCACTGTAGTGACTGGAGGAATCGTCGCACTGACGACAACATTGGAGACAGGATCGACACCGATCCCGCCTTTGAATCGAACCAGCGAGTTTTCGTGCCGGTCATTACCGAAAGTTGCGAGCGGAACGAGGGCAATCAGCAGAAACCCGATACCTAACAGCTTTTTCATTACACTTCTCCTTGTAGGGGACTTTATGATTTTCAGCGCGATGGGCGCCGAGCCTTGTTTAAAATTATCCCCTCGGCCCAACTCAGATGCCTCCACCCGTATTTGGTTGCCGTCTTTCTGGCGTAGTAATCGAACTGTAATAATCCGCAAGCGGTTTTCCGGCCGCGACGGACGGCCACTCCGAATGAAAAGACATGCTTCCGTTCTTGAGTTAAGATGTTGTGATAAATCCAGGTCTTGTGAAGACAGCCTGCTCTTCCGGCCGAACGCCTCAGCGGGGCAGCGCTGAAATAAATAGTCACCATGCACAGTCATCCAACCGGCGCGAAGGTCCTGGCGAGCGAAGAACGTTTTCGCACGCTCCTCGAAATCAACAACGCCATCATCACCAATCTGACCCAGGAAAGCCTGCTCAAAGCGATATGCGAAGCCGTCCAGCACGTCCTGCCGGTCTATCGGGCCGCTCTTACACTCTATGAGCCCGAGACAGATTCGATCCGCCTCCTGGCGCTTTCCGCGCATTGGAAATCGGATTTCTTTCGGGTCGGAACTTTAATCAAGAGCAAGGATAGCCTTTCCGGCTGGGTAGTCGCTCAGAAGCGGACTCTTCTCTCCCGGGACCTGGAAGCAGAACTGAAATACGCCGGCGAACGGCGTCTTCTGGATGAGGGTATTCAATCGTACTGCGTGGTCCCGCTCATCCTCGAAGGAAAGTGCATCGGCACCCTCAACATAGGCAGCGATTCAAAAAACCAGTATTCGGATGCGGATGCCGAGTTTCTGCTGCAAGTAGCCAACCAGGTGGCGCTGGCAATCGCAAACATGAAGTCCTATCAGGAAATTGCGGCGCTCAACACGAAAGTGGAACTCACAGCGGAACGCTACCGCACGCTTCTTGAAATCAATAATGCCATTATTACGAACTTGAACCAGGAGGCCCTGCTTCATGCAATTTCGGAAGCGTTGCACCGTGTCATCCCGTTTGACCGGGCTGCCTTCACGCTTTACGATCCCAAAAGAGATAAATTTCGTTTCCTTGCCATCGAAGGCATCGCTGCCTCATCGCACTTTCGAGCCGGCCTGGAGTTCGGCCGGGAGGAGAGCATCACCACCTGGGTTTTCGACCATCAACTTCCCGCGGTGCGCCACGATCTTCAGAAAGAACAACAATATCCAAATGATCGTCGTCTGATTGCCGAGGGACTCAATTCGTATTGCGTGGTTCCTCTGATTATTGGGGGTAAGAGCATTGGCACGCTCAACCTTGCAAGCAAGAACACGGACCAGTACTGCGGAGCATATGCAGAATTTTTGTGCGATCTCGGAAACCAAGTGGCGCTCGCTGTCTCCAACATGACTTCCTATGAGGAGATAGCCGCGTTAAACACCGAGGTGGAACGTACTGCCCAGCGCTATCGCACGCTCCTTGAGATCAACAATGCCATCATTACGAACCTGACCCAGCAGGCCCTCCTGCACGCTATTTCCGAGGCCCTGCATCGTGTCATCCCCTTCGACCGCTGCGCCATTACCCTTTATCAGCTGGGGAATGATACTTTCCGTTTTCTCGCCGTGGAGGGAGACCTGCGCTCTGACTATTTCCGAGCGGGGCTGGAGGACGGGCGTAACGAGACCTGCATCGCCTGGGTGTACGACCATCAGCTGCCTCTCCTGCGCCGCAATCTTGAAAAAGAGCGGCAGTATGCCAACGAGCATCGCCTCGCTTCAGAGGGTATCCAGTCATTGTGCGTCTTGCCCCTGGTTTTCCAAGGAAAGTGTATCGGCACGCTCAGCCTGGTAAGCCGGGAAAGGGATCGGTATTCGAATGAGGACGCCGCGTTCTTGCAGGAAGTGGCGAATCAAGTCGCACTCGCCGTCGCAAATATGCAGTCGTATGAAGAAATTGCCGAGCTGAAGGCGAGGCTGGAAAAAGAGAACGTCTATCTGCAGGAGGAAATCCGCACCGACCACAATTTCGAAGAGATCACCGGCAACAGCCCCGCATTGCTCGCGGTGCTGCGCAAAGTCGAACAGGTCGCTCCAACCGACTCCACCGTGCTCATCAATGGCGAGACCGGAACCGGGAAGGAACTGATCGCCCGTGCGATTCATGACCGCAGCGCCCGCAAGAACCGCCCCCTGTTGAAGGTCAATTGCAGCGCCATTTCCGCCGGACTGGTGGAAAGCGAATTGTTTGGGCATGTGAAAGGAGCCTTTACCGGCGCGCTGGAACGGCACATCGGACGTTTTGAACTTGCCGACGGCGGCACGATTTTCCTCGACGAAATCGGCGAACTGCCCTTGGCAACACAGGTCAAGCTTTTACGCGTCCTTCAGGAACGGGAATTTGAACCAGTGGGCAGCAACCGCCCGGTTCGCGTGGACGTAAGAATTATTGCCGCCACAAACCGCAACCTGCAGGAATCGATTCAGACCGGAGACTTCCGGTCCGATCTTTTCTACCGCCTGAACGTTTTCCCGATTGACGTGCCTCCCTTGCGCGAACGGGCTTCCGATATTCCTCAGCTCGCCATGTTTTTTCTTGCGCGTTTTTCCAAGAAGTTTGGAAAGAACATACGGGGCATGCCACGAGCGACGGTCGACCGGTTCACCAGCTATGCATGGCCCGGAAACGTCAGAGAACTGCAAAACATTATCGAGCGGGCCGTGATTCTCTCGCAGAGTTCAGTTCTCGAACTGGACCCCGATCTGATTCCCGCTCTCACGCCTGCAGATTCCTCCCGCGCTCCAGATGGCTCTTCGGATGCGCTACAAACTTCCAGCGTGGCGCCGGCCCCACCTGCCACGCTGGAAGAATTGGAGCGCGCCCATATGGTCGCCGTGCTGAATCAAACCAAGGGCATCGTCGAAGGCCCCCGGGGCGCTGCAAAAATATTAGGGTTGCATCCCAACACGCTGCGCCACCGAATGAGGAAATTGGGAATTAAGCGCACCGCCTACCACCCATCGTAGTTCCAACAAATCTCTTCTCTCTATTCCACCAAGTATGGTGGCTTGCCTGAACGCTTCGAAAAGTGATTTGCAGTAACCCGCTTTTCTTTCAGCAGATTACAAAGACGGTGTCGGCATTCGCGTTTGGCCCTCCATCTGCAATTCACCGCCCTGGGAAACGCAATGCTGAAAATCTCAATCACCGAAGCGGCTGGTGAAACGGTTTCGTTGCAACTCGACGGACAAGTGAGTGGCAGGTGGGTGGAATTGCTGCAAAGAACCTGTGAACTTCAGCTGGAGAAATGTGCGCACGTCGCGATAGACCTGAAAAATGTTTCCTTCGCGGATCGTGATGGGCTCGCACTCTTAAGGAGCCTCAAAGATCGCCGGGTCGAAATTCTGAATGCCCTGCCATTCATGGCCCAGCAGATTTGGAAAACACCGTTATGGTGAGCCGCAATTCGAGGGGAGAGAGGAAAATGAAACTCAAGATTGCATTACAAGTCATCTCGTTTTTACTGTTTGGATTGGTATGTGCGGCTGGCAGTGCCACCGCGCAGACCATCGCCTACCGGCAGACAAATTTGGCCTCTGATGTGAATGCGCCGGGATTCGCGAACCATGTAGAGGCATCCTTGCGAAATCCCTGGGGAATCGCGTTCCTGCCCGGGCAGCCACTCTTCATAGTCAACACTAACAACGGGCGCGTGGTCGGGCACGACGCAACTGGTTCCGGCATTGGGCTAGGAAGTTTCATAGTCCCAAGTTCCGCCGGTACTGGCCCAGACGCCCCTGTCGGAATTGTCGCCGATCCGAACTCGCTGTTCGGGGGCAGCGGCCTCGTCCAGCCATTTATCGTGGCGACCGAAAGCGGAACCATTCTGTCCTGGGGACGCGATGCAAACGGGGATTTTCTGCCGGATGCGACATTGATCGTTGATAATTCCCAATCGGGCGCGGTCTACACTGCGCTTGCAATTCTAACACCCGATTGCTGCGCCCCATTCCTGGCTGTCGCCAATTTCCACAGCGGTCGCGTCGAGGTCTATTCAACTGATTTTGCCCCGCTCGGATCCTTCCTCGATCCGAGCCTGCCGGATGGCTATGCCCCCTATGGAATGCAAGTCATCGGAAACCAGCTTTTTATTACCTCCGCTATGCAAGACGCCGAAAAGCACGATCCGCTGTTCGGAGTTGGAAATGGCATCGTCAGCGTTTTTGATTTCCAGGGCAGGTTCCTACGGCAATTTGCCGCGGCTGGTTCTCTCAACGCGCCTTGGGGAATCACCCAGGCCAGCGCTAATTTCGGCCCCTTCAGCAATGACATTCTGATTGGCAACTCGGGCGATGGAACCATCAGCGCATTCGACCCGGTGACCGGCGATTTCGCCGGAGAACTTATGAATGGAGACAGCAAGGCCCTGGAAAATTTTGGCATTCATGGGCTCACTTTTCGAGCCGATGGATTTGGCGAAGCCGACACTCTGTTTTTCACCGCCGGAATCAACAACGGGCAGGACGGTTTGTTTGGCACGATCACGACTGGCCTGGTCAGCGTAACCGCCATTTCTGCTCCAACTACACCGGCCAACAGCACCGTCACGATTTCGGTCACTGTTGCGGCCGCACCGGCCAACCCAGGTAATCCGACCGGCACAGTAATTTTCCAGGACGGCTCGAATCAACTGGGAACCGCTCCGCTGGTCAACGGAACCGCGACCATCGACGCTCTTCTCAGCCCGGTGGGAATCCATAACCTCACAGCTACGTACAACGGCGATGCTATATTCCTGGCAAGCACCGCGATTGAGGATCTGGAAGTTACCGCCGCGGCAACCACTACCACTCTTACGGCGCCGTCAAACGCAACCCCGGCGGCTGCGGTGCTCCTGACGGCGAAAACTACAACCCAGGTTGGTATTCCCGCGGGAAATGTCGAATTTCTGGACAATCTAGCTGGAAACAGCCACGTCATTGGACAGTCCGCCCTCGATGCTTCCGGGACAGCAACTCTAAATATCAATTTAGTTGGAGTGGGTTCGCACACTCTTTCTGCTCACTATGACGGAAACGGAACCCTGGCGGCCAGTGACTCGTCTGCGGTAACAATTATCTTGGCCGACGCGGATTTCTCGGTTGTCGTGGCGCCGCCGGACGCCACGGTAGCGGCAGGCCAGTCGGCTTTGTTCAACGTTGCCGTTACGCCTTCCGGGGGATTTGCCGATCCAGTTACTTTTTCCTGTCCATCGCTCGCCGGAATCATTTGCAGCTTCAATCCGCCAGTGGTCACACCCAGCGCGGGAGTCGCATCGACCATGCTCACCGTGACCACATCCGCCAACGTCACTCGTTTCGGAAATTCATTTGGCGCGACGGGATCAGGTTTTGTTCTGGCAATTCTCGGACTTCTTGGCGCCCTGATTACGCTTACGAAACGAACGCTTGGATATCGCGCTGCGTTTCTTCGAATGGCGGCTATCGGGCTCGCCGTGATTCCGTTGTTCACCCTGGTTTCTTGTGGCGGCGGATCCACCACGGCTGGGTCAACTGGCCGCGGCACGGCCTCGATTGTAGTGACGGCTCAGTCCGGTGCCGTCTCCCATACCACTACCGTTCACGTCACGGTGCAGTAGCCGCATGAAGCTGCATAAACCTTACAACGAAACGGAACGCCGAATTCGATTTGCAAAATGGAGAGGAGAACCTGAATGCAGCAAACAGCCATGACCGAGGAAATTTCGCATCTTGACAGATGCCCACAACCCGACATGACTGAGCGGGAAGCGATCCGGCAGGCGCAAAATGGGGTTGCCGCCGCTTTTGAATTTTTGTACCGGTCACACAGCAAGCGTGTCTATCACTTGTGTCTTCGCATGATTGGCAATGCGGCCGAAGCCGAGGATTTGACCCAGGAAGCGTTCTTGCAATTGTTCCGCAAGATTCACACCTTTCGTGGCGAATCGGCCTTCTCCACCTGGCTGCACCGCTTGTCCGTGAATATTGTCCTGATGCGCCTTCGCAAGAACAAGCTGAAGGAAATTCCGATAGAGGGCGGCGATGATAACGAACAATTGGATCGTTCGCCAAAAGAGTTCGGCGCTCCAGACCTGGTTCTGACCGGTTCCGTCGACCGTGTGGGGATCAAGCGCGCCCTGGCGAAATTGCCGCCGGGCTGCAGAAAGGTGTTCCTGCTCCATGACGTGCTGGGGTGCGAGCATCACGAAATCGCTGCAAAGCTGGGCTATTCGGTGGGCAATTCCAAATCGCAACTGCACAAAGCCCGCATGCGCCTTCGCAAGCTCTTGGGAGGCGGATTGGACAAGGTCGCACGCCGCGGAAAAGCGTCCGGAATTGCGGGCACGGTGCAGTCTTTCGCGTGATGCGCTTGCCGCCTCGATCGATTTGAAAATTCCGGAGCCGTCATTGCGGCGGGAAATGAACAATCAGGCTCGCACTTGCCGCTGTAGGTTTCCCGTCGCAGGTGGGGGCTGAATAAATCCATCCGGAGACGATTTGAACCGCCTGCTGCTCGAGGTCCGGTCTTCCGGCGGACACCGCCATTGGATCGTGGACGCGCCCATCGGCTCCGATCGAGGCGTGAACCTCCACGTCGTACCACGGCCCGGGACCTGCCGAGGGCGGTTGTGGAGCCGATTGAACGATTGGCCGGCGATATTGCGTGCAAGCAAGAATGATCTGCGGGATGCGGTGGTGTTAGCGCAGCCCAATCAACAGGACCATCGATCACGGTGAATTTCTGCTCCAATTCCATGCGCAGCGTGCCGTTGATATAGCGCCGCATGTGCGCCGGAAACAAGACGCCCTCAAACGAAAAATAATCCGTGCACTCGACCAACTCTTCTCCCACGCGCCGGCGGATGATGGTGCCAAGCTCGTCATCCAGGCAGATTTCGTTCGATTGGTGTGTTCTTCCAAATACCGTTTCAAATTGAATGCATTTGGCGTGCCGCCCAAACAGTGTTGCTGGTGTGATGGAATTGATGATGTCCGATTCATCGAATCGCCCGTTCACCACCGGGGCCAAGTGGTACACGTCCAATGATTCTATCGGCGGCGGAATGTACTCGCTCTGCACAATCCTGTCCGGTAAATGAATGCTGATGGAATTGTAATCTCCGAAATGCGTTTCATACCGCTCGCTATCCACGGCGTAAATCACGCTGTACGTGCCATCCTTGGCCGTTCCGTCCGGTGAATAGGCCCGAAACGTCACGTCCAACTTGCGATTGGGCAGAATGCGTGTGGAACGGCTCACGGCGTTTCCGCGTTCCAATAGGCGAATTGCTTCCACTCGAATGGGCATATCCTGTGCGTTAAGTTGAACGGTAGACGCGATCAGGAAAACGGAGAAAAATCCAAGTAAACGGAAGAACAGGCGCATGGTCCCTCCTCAAGCAGAAAGGAGAGTGTACGATAAAAAGAAGTAACTGGAGATTTATTTATTCCGCGAGCGGCTCCCTTGAGGCAGGAGATTATTGACTGGCCAACTCCCGGCACTTTAAGTTCCTGCATGTTTGCGCGTGGCGGCCTACGACACGCAAGTTCATGAGGGCCCTATCAGCCTTAGCGTGCCGAGATTTTATTTCTCATGGACTGACACCCGAGATCCGTTGAGAAGAGAGTCGGTGGCGTTGCGCACCACGATGTCGCTGGGCTGCAAGTCGCCAAACACTTCGGTTTTCCCGTTCATCATTACACCGGTTTTCACGTCAACCCATTCCGCTTTCCCCTCACGCACCCGAATCACGAACGTTCGCTGCAAATCCGTCGCCACTGCTGACGAAGGCACGAACAAAGTCGCATACGAACGATGGATGGGCCACTCCACACTTGTAAACGAACCGGGAGTGATCTGAGCGCCGGTATTGTGAAAATCGAGCTCGACCTGCATCGTTTGAGTCTGCTGATTAATATCGTGCGAGATGCGCGCGATTGGGGCGTGGAATGTGCGATCCGGATACGCAGGCACTCGAAAGGTCACCTGCTGGCCTTCTTGAACTCCCGCGGCGTATGCTTCCGGGACGGGGACCACCACGCGCAAGCGGCCGATGCTCTCAATCCGGACGATTGGCTGTGCGCCAGATTGCCCTGAAGCAGGCCCCACCAGCGCGCCGGGATGAAGATTGCGCTGAGTTACCACGCCCTCAAACGGAGCCCGAATTTCCAAATAGGATTCCAACTGCGTTACGCTTCGCAAACTATCCCGCGCCCCCTGCACATTATTTGAGGCGGCCTCCACCAGCGCACTGTCCGCTGCGGTCGTTTGTTCCGCAACCAGAAGATCATTGCCGGCGACGACTCCGGGAGTTTTGGCAGCTGCTTCCAGATGTAAATAAGTGCCGCGATCGGAAGCGAGTTTCGCCCGGGCGGCAGCGAGTTGCGATTCGGCGCTATGCAGACTTGCCTCCGCTTGGGTGCGCTGAGCCACAAGTTCCGGGGCCGAGAGGCGGATGATCACTTCGCCGGCTTTCACCCGCGATCCGCGGTCCACTCGAATCGTTTCCAAAAATCCCGTCACCTTTGGATAGATGTCCACAGCCTCGTACGGCTCGATTTGGGCGGGAAGGGTCGCGGTGGTATCCAGCTTCTGAGATTCAACCGGCACGGTAATGACCTGTTGAGGAGGCTTGTCACCGGCTGCCTGGTTGGCCTGCGGCTGAGGTTCCATCGAACTGCTGCAGCCCGAAAGAAGGAGGCCGAATACCAAGACCAGGGAAAGCGTTTTCATTGTGAAGCCTCCGAGGCCGTTGCGTGCGGGCTATTCGGGTCATCCGGATCAAGCGAGGGAGAAACCAGCGAAGCTCGTTTTTGTACCAGGCCGAAAACTGACGGCAGCACCAAAAGCGTCGCCGCCGTCGCAAATATCAACCCGCCAATCACCGCCCGGCCCAGCGGCGCGGTTTCCTCGCTGCCTCGCCCAATTGCCAGCGACAAGGGAATCATTCCCGTAATCATGGCAAGACTTGTCATCAATACAGGCCGCAGGCGCTCGCCCGCGGCATTTCGCGCTGCGGCATCGGCGGCCGCGCCATCCTTCCTGTTTTTCTCGGCGAAAGTAACCAGCAGAATTGCGTTGGCAACGGCAACTCCGATGGCCATGATTGCGCCCATGAAACTCTCGAGATTCAGGCTTGTCCCCGTGACCACTAGAATCAGCACGACGCCCACCAGCACTGCGGGGACGGTGCACAATACAATCAGTGCAAGCCGAATGGACTCAAAGTTCGCGGCGAGCAACAGAAGAATTACGAAAATTGCCAGCGCAAGTCCGATGCTCAAGTTGCCAAAAATCTGCCGCATGGCGCTGATCTGGCCGCGCACCTGAGCCGTGACGCCGCGCGGGGGGATTCCGGCGCGGGAGATCGCCGCGTCAATATCAACGGCTGCGCGGCCCAGGTCATTTTTCGCAAGATTTGCGGAAAGCGCAATCATCCATAGCCCGTTTTGACGATCAAGCTCGCCGGGCACGCTCCCCGCGCGCACCGCAGCCACCTGGCTGACCAACGGCGCGGCCCCCGTCGCGCTCGACACCGGAATTGCCTCGATATCTTTGAGGGAAGTCATTTGCGCCTGCGGCACCTGAACTTGAACCTGGTAGCTTACGCCGGACTTCGGATCACGCCAGTAGTTCGGGGAAACGAATCGGCTGGAGGCTGTCGCCGCCACAACCGCCTGCCCAACCTGATCGGCGGTTACCCCAAGCTGTCCGGCTAATACACGATTGATATGGACGTCCATGGTTGGGTAATGAAGCGGCTGTTCGTATCCCAGATCGCGCAGCTCACCGATTTTTGCGAGTTCGTCTTGAACGCGTCCTGCGTAGCTCAAAACGTCGTTGTATTGCGGACCCGTGGTGGCCACCTCGATTACCGATGGCGTTCCGAAATTCAGAATCTGGCTGATCAGATCGCCGGGATCAAATGAGAAATGCGACCCCGGGAATTGTTGCGGCAGTGAATTGCGGAGTTTTTCCTCGAGGTCACGAAGAGAAATGGATGCGCCGGAACGCAGCGCGACGTTTATGACGGCCTGTTGAGGCCCGCTCGTCCACAGAAACACAGCGTTGATCGGATAGGAGGAACCTTGCGTGCCCACATAGCTCAAGGTAAGCGCAATGTTGCCGGCCCCCGCTTCGCGATCAATTGTCTCCAGGACGCGCCGCGCCATTTCCTCGGTCACCGGCACGCGCGTGCCGTCCGGGGCATCGAACCGCAGACGAAACTGATTTGCCGCCGAGGAAGGAAAAATTTCACGCGAGAGTCTTGGTCCAATCAGGAACAACACGGCGATCGCCGCAGCCGCATAAACGCCCAGCAAGAGCGCCGGACGCGCCATCAGACCGATCCTGCAACTTGTAAAACCTATTTCGGAAACGAATCAAATCGCGCTTCTGCGGAATTTTCCTCACTCACTTTCCCGGCATTCAGAACCCAGTTGGAAAGTACCGGCACCAGGGAACTGGACAGCAGGTACGATGCGCCCATCGAAAATCCCACTGCTAGCGAAAGCGGAACGAACAGCGAACGGGCTGGTCCCACCATGAAGAACGAAGGCAGGAACACCGCGAACACACTGAGCATTGCGAGCAGCCGCGGAATCGCGACTTCCCGGCTTGCTTCTAAAATGGCTCGCGGCTTCGGCTCGCTCCGGGCCAGATGCACGTGAATATTCTCGAGTAGCACCGTGCCTTCGTCCACCAGCACTCCAACGGCAAGGGCCAGCCCGCCCAAAGTCATAATGTTGATAGTTTGTCCCGTGGCCCAAAGAGCCACCACTGCCATGAGCAGCGCAAACGGGATTGTGATGACCACAATCAGCGAACTGCGCCAATCGCGCAGAAAGAAGAACAATGTCAGGCCGGTGAGGATCGCGCCCAGCATTCCTTCGCGCAGAACCGAAAGCAGCGCATCGCGAACATACTGGGATTGATCGAATTCGTATGTAATTTTGATGTCTTCGGGAATTAGGGACTGGAATCGCGGCAGATTTGCCCGCACTTCATTGACTACGGTAATTGTGGAAGCGTCAGGGCGCTTGGTTGCCGGGATGTAAACCGTCCGCTTGCCATTCAGCAAAGCGTAGCCCGCAAGAATGTCGGAAGAATCCGATACCGTTCCCACATCGCGCAAATAAACAGACGGCCCCGCTCCAGTTCGCAAAGGGATATCCAGCAGATCGCCGATCTGCACTACGGTTGAATCCGTGGTGACCATCGCCTGATAGTTCCCGATATTCGCCACTCCTGCCGGTTCGATGCTGTTTCCCGCAACCAGCGCCTGCACCACATTTTGTGTCGACAGCCGGTACGCCTGCAATTTGTTCGGATCAACGCTGATCACGATGGTGCGTTGATTCCCTCCAAAAGGCGGCGGCGACGAAACTCCCGGCAGAGTCGCAAAGACGGGCCGCACCCGGTTCAAAGCAAGGTCCTGAATTTCTCCCAGCGTTCGCGTTTGGCTGGAAAACACCAAATACCCAACGGGCAGCGTGCCCGCGTCGTAGCGAATCACGAAGGGAGAAACCGTGCCGGGCGGCATGAACGCGCGAGCGCGGTTCACATAGGAAATCGTCTGCGCCAGCGCCTGGCTCATATCCGTGCCCGGATGAAACGTGAGCTTGATCAACGCCGTGCCCTGTATCGATTTTGCCTCCACGCTCTCGATCCCATTGATGTAGAGAAAGTGGTACTCGTAATAATAGGAGAGAAACCCTTCCATCTGCTGCGGGCTCATCCCGCCGTAGGGCTGCGCCACGTAAATCACGGGCAGATCCAAATCCGGGAAAATGTCGATCCGCGTTCGAAGCAGCGCAAGAATGGAAGTAAGAGCAAGCGCGACGACGATTACGATCACCGTCACCGGTCTTCTCAACGCAGCACGAATCAGCCACACGGTTACGGGCCTCCCTGAGTCTTTTGGCGCAGAAACTGGAAAAAGGGTCGCAGATCACCTTGCGCCGCGGTCACCGATGCCAGGTCATCCCACACAGCGAGGCGGGCGAGTGCATCATCCACTTCTGCCTGCACCAATAAGCTCTGCGTCTCGGCAACCTCCGCGATGTTTGCGAGTCCGGCCTGGTATCGCGCGCGCACTTGAGTTTCAGCGTCTCGCGCCGCGCGCAGTTCGATCGGAGTGTTCTCCGCCACCTGCCGCGCACCCTTGAGGATTGCTTGCGCTTGCTTCAACTGCCCGCCCAGGTCATCCAGAGTTTGATCGTAACGCGCGCGTTCCGTTCGCTCGTCCGCCGCTTCGATTTGCTTTTGCGCGCGAATGGAAAAGATATCGAACGCTGAGAAAGTCAGCGTCAGGCCGGCGGCCCAGTTGGATCGATCCAAACCCAAACCGTTCGATCCTGGCTGAATCGTTCCATCAGTGTTCGCTCCGCTTCCACGTCCGTATACCGTCGATTGGAAATAAAGCCGGGGAAAGTAGGAGCGGTCCAGGATGTGTTCCTGCTCCCGAATCAAATCCACTTTTGCTTGCTCGGCGGCCGCGACAGGGTGATGCAGTAAGAAGAGATGCTCCGCCGGAGCCGAGTCAGGCGGAGTTCCTAAAATTGATCCTGAATCGATTTCCAGCGCGTCGTCTGGGATCACCAGCAGGCTCGCCAAGGCGATTCGGGCCACTTCTTGCGCCTGCTCTGCTTGAATCAGTTGCGTCCGTGCCACAGCCAATTCGGCATCAGCTCGAGAAGCATCCGCTCCGGGACGCAGCTCATTTGTCACCAGCACATGCACAGAATCGCCGAACACTTTCCGCCGCTCTAAATTTGCCCTTGCCGCTGTTACTTTTTGTTGGGCCGCGGCAAAAGTGAAAAAAGCATTTGTGACGGTGATAGCCACATCCACTCGCGTTACCGCAACTTCCGAATCCGCCAGATTTTGCCCCGCCCGTGCCGCGTTCATCATCGAATTTCGCTTGCCGAAATCGACCGGTTCCCACGTAAACAGAAGCCCCGCCGCGCTGCCCCACACGGAATCGTTCGAAGCAGACCCCAGAACAGGACCCGAAATGGGGGAAATTACTGGATTGGGGAGAAGCAGTCCGAAAATATTATTTCGAGTGGCCCGGTTGCCTTGCCACAGCAAGTCCGCGCGTGGAAGATAATTTGTTTTCGCAAGTGCCACGCCGGCACGCGCCGCGCTCACTTGCTCCAGCGCAGCGCGAACAGCCGGGTAATGCTCGAGCGCATAATTGACCGCATCTTCCAGCGTGAAAACCTTGGGAGCCGCGTTGTTGGTTTGGGCAGCCAACGAAAGGGAAAGAAGAGCAACCGCCAATGGAATCGCGAGGGTGGCTCGGAGATACCTGCAAAGATCGCTTGTCACGATTCGTGTCCCTCCTCGCAAAATAGGTTGCGTCCGGGCTATCAGCGCCCCTGGGTTTTTCTCCCGCGCACTACCGGATTTCATTCCAGCAACTCGCCCAAAAGTAATTTCACTTTCTCCCGCGCCCTGGCCAACGCGCTTCGCCCCGACCGGGTGGCGCGGTAAATCCGGCGCCCTCTTCTGCCCAGTCGAATTTTCTTCGAGCGCAGCAGCCCTCTTTTTTCAAGCCCGTGCAGCATGGGGTAAAGAGTCCCGGCGCTCAACTTGTATCCGTGGCGTTGCAACTCTTCGATCATTCCCAATCCAAAAATGGGTTCCTTGCAGGCGTGATAGAGAATGTGGATGCGAATTAAGCCAGTCAAAAGCTCCTGGCCGCTCAGCCGTGTGATCGAAGTCAATCTCATGTTTACATTATCGAATTTAAATATCGAAATTCGATCTATAAACTAGCGGCAACACTGATTCGTGTCAATGGTTTTGGCGTGGCCTGGATTTGACTTCGCTTATTGGGCGGGCTGCTGCTGTGTCGCGTAGTATCCGTCTCTTGCCTGAACGGTTAGGTCTTTCTGTTTCGTGGTCACGGCAATTTTGTGGTATCCGGCCGCAACATCCGCGGCGGGCGTATAGCCGATGCTGTATTGATTGCGTAATTCTTCCGCGATGGTTTTGTAAATCTGCTCGATGGATTCTTTTTTGGAAACCTCGAACATCCGTCCGCCGGTTTCCTTCGAGATCCGCTCCAGAATTTTTTTGCCGTCGGTGCGATCTCCTTGCTGAGGATATCTCCCTTGCCCGCCGCCCCCGCCGCCGTGCCGGCCCATTCCCGGACCGCCAAAACTTCCCCGGTTATGCGATTCCTGGTCATCGGCAAACAAAATCGAATATACCACCGTGTCGGCGCGCTGCGCCGTTGCAATGGCGGTCGTCACGGTCTCCTTGCTGCCTCGGTCATCTCCATCGGATAAAATGATCAGCGCTTTCCGCCCTTGCTGTTTTTTGATCACTTCATCGGAAGCCAGAAACACGGCATCGTAAAGCAAAGTGCCTGCGCCGCCAAAGTGTTGCCGCGAGCCTCCTCCCCCCGAACCCCCACCGCCCCTGCCTCCTCCGCCTCGCGAGCCGCCACCCTGCTGATTCATTTCCGGCGTCTCGAGCAAGTCCAACGACTTCTCCAGTTCATCGCGCGACGAAGTCAAATCCTGCAACAGTTCCACTTCATGATCGAAGTGAATCACAAACGCTTTATCTTTCTCCGGCCGCAGCATGTCGTCCAAAAAACTGTGGCTGGCCGTGCGTTCCTGTCCCAGAACTCGCCGCTGGCTCAGGCTCGTATCCACCAGCAACCCAAGCGTCAACGGCAGATCCGTTTCTTTCAAAAAATAAGTGATCGTTTGCGGATGTCCGTCTTCCGCGATCGCGAAGTCATCCTTATTCAGATCGGGCACAATCTTGCCGTGCTTATCGCGCACCGTCGCAAGCACGTTCACCACTTTCACTTCAACGGCAATTTTCGGCTCCGGTTGCTGCTGCCCACGAAGCAATCCTTCCGAAAAAGGCGCTACGACGATCAGCAGCGCAATCCAGCCAGCCGCAAAATGTTTCTTCATTTGAATTTTATATGATTTCATCAAAGCAATCGATTGTAACCCGTCGAGTTGCGTACCGAGCAGGAGCAGTTTCGAATCGGAGTAGTGGCCGCGCAGAGCCTTCGTATGCCGGCCACAGATATAGATGGAGATCATCGCCCTTTGAGTTGCCCAAACTTTGTCGTCGGGTGCCCCATCCTTTCGCGATTTTGCGAAAGGGTGGGGTTCTTGAATTTTTGTTCGACACCTTTGGGATCGCGTCGGCAGTCCGGCTTTGATTTCGTTTGTACAGACAGATGGGCCGAAAATCCCCACCCTTCCCGGTGAGGCCGGGAAGGATGGGGCACCCTCGAAGGGCCGGCAGGTCAAATTCGCGCGAAAAATGGGCGGCGGAAACAGGCACCCAAAAACATACGATATAGGAGCGATTAGGATTTTGTAACCCCTTGTTTCATCAATGAGTTGGGTGATTTTCACTGTGATTCCCATTGGCGATTAGCCAGGCGATTAGAAATGTCGGTGTTGGGTCCTAAATTTGTTTGTGGGACGCAGTTTCCGAATGTCGAAAATTTGTGCGGGACGGGAGGGGCTATGGGTCTTGAGGTATGCGATGTTGAGCGAAGAAGGGCGATCGGGAGCAGCGATTGAGTATAGTTAGCGTATTCTCTCATACCACTGTTTACCATAAGGGTAACTAGTTTGTCAAGATATAATCGTAGCCTGCGTAACGGACGACTGGATGCCGTATGCGGTATCAGCGCCGTAGGCGCGCCACAACTTAGCCCCGCTCGTGAGGGCGGGGAAATGGTCGTAAAGAAAATCCCACGCACCGGAGGTGCGGCACATGTCCCACACCTACGCTCAGAACGTGATTCATGTCGTCTTCAGCACCAAAGACCGGCGAAAATTCATCTCTGGGAATTCCAGCCGCCCATGTGGGCGTACGTCGCGGGCATCCGTGAAGAATTTGAGGTTCTGGTTTTCGCAATCGGCGGCATGGAGGATCACATTCATTTACTGATCCAGGTTCCGCCGAGCCTGTCGGTAGCCAAGGCAATTCTCGCCATCAAATCGAATTCTTCGCGATGGGCGAACGAGGAAGGCCATGAGTTTGCATGGCAAAAGGGCTACGGGGCCTTCAGTGTGAGCCGTTCTAATATCGCCGCAGTGGTTCGGTACATCCAAAATCAGAACGCCCATCACAAGAAAATGGAATTTGAAGCGGAGTTTCTTTTCTTGTTGAAAAAGCACGGGATCGAATTTGACCCGAAATTTGTTTTTGGTTAGGTGTCGCACCTACGGTGCTGGGGATTTTGTTTGCGGGGTTTTCCCCGCCCTTACGGGTGGGGCTAAGTTGTGGCGCGCCTCCAGCGCTCGTCGGCACTGACCGGTACCAAATTTCACTCACAAGACCCGACCCATCCTGCACTCGGCCGCACCATAAGAATTCTAACGCTCCATTCAACTGGTAAAGATGGTATCTTTGGCCGCACGATGACAAAGCAAACGAAGACGGGGTCGGCTATTTTCGACCACGTTATCTGCCACCTGCAGTTAATTAGGCGGAAGGAACAACAAATGGATCAGTATGAGTAACCGTGTCTATTGGCTGGACCTTTTTACTGGCGTCACTTGGAAGGAATTCCTTACGGCTGGAGGGGGCGTCTCTGGCTTTCGGGAGAGTCGCTGGTCGACGGTACAGAAGATTAAACCTGGCGATTATTTGCTTTGCTATCTTACCGGTGTTTCTCGCTTTGTCGGGGTGCTCGAAGCAGTTTCTACGCCGTTCAGGGACTCGAGTCCGATTTGGAAGGATGAGAGTTTCCCTGCCGTCTAAAGGTAAAGACAATTGTAATTCTGAATCCAGAGACCGCCGTTCCCGTCTTGGAGTTGCGAGACCGTTTGAGCATGTTCCGTGACATGAAGAGCGCCATGGCTTGGACCGGCCGCTTCCGGGGATCGCCTGCAAAATGGAAATCCTCGGACGGTGACGCAGTCCTCGAAGCGCTGTTGGAGGCGAAGAAGAATCCGACTACGCGCCCAGTGGATGCTGCAAAGCTAGCCAGACGACCTAAGGCCCTCAAAGCAAAAATGGGGTCTGTAACTGTTCCTGAGAGTGAGGAACTGTCCGAAGAGAAGCTAGAAGAGAAGGGAGCCACGAGACCACGAGGAAATCCAATGGCTCCTACTCAAACTGGGTAGCGATATGGGGTTCGATGTATGGGTTGCACGAAACGATCGAGGCCGCCAGCTGAAGGGCCCACGGTTTGCTGAACTGCCAAAACTGAAGACGGAACTGCCGCTGCAATTTGACGAGGCAACGAACCGTACTATCGAATTGATTGACGTATTATGGCTAAAGGGCAATGCGATCGTGGCAGCATTCGAGATCGAAAGTACAACTACGATCTATTCGGGCCTTCTCCGAATGGCCGATCTAATATCCATGCAGCCCAACCTGAATATCCCGCTCTACTTGGTCGCTCCCGACGACCGTAGGCAGAAAGTAATCGATGAGGTGAACCGACCGACCTTCAGGCGGTTGTCGCCTCCTCTCTTCGAAGCGTGCAGGTTCATCTCATTTTCAGATTTGCGAATCAGACTAGAAAAGGCTGGCCCTTTGATTCGATATTTGAAGCCCGAGTTTTTAGAAGAGCTTTCAGAATCTTGCGAAATTGAAGAGGCGTAGAGCGACGACGGACGCGGTTATGAACAAGTACGATGCAGCCAAAACACTTAAACTGACAAAAACGCGAGTTCCAAGATCCTGCGATAGCTGTGGTGCAAGGATTGAAAAAGGAAACGAGTATTTCCGCGAATCCCTAGGGCTATTGGCAAAGCCGCCGGGCCTTCGCTTAAAGAGCGTGTGCATCGTTTGTGGAAAACCAAGGCCACGGTCGGGGCGTAGGGCTTTCTGACAGCAGCAGGCGGATAGCGTAGGCTCAACGCGACACAAAAAGTTTGGGTGTGGCGCCGACGTCTCCGACCCAAGGCTGCGAGTGCTGTTAATGAATAGTGCTCCGTGCCCGTGACTAACTACTTTCTTCCAGAGGATTCTCGTGGCCACCGGCCACCCAAAGTCCTCTCCAAGCAAGAAGCCTGCGCCATCCGCCGAACGCAGCTTAAACGAATCTCGATCAAGGCCTCTTATCGAGCGAAATCAAAGGAGTATGGCCCGGGAAACTCCCAGGACAAAGAAAGTGAGGAGGAGCAGATAACTAGAAGTTATCTCATAAACACATTTAAGGCATTCAGAGCTTGAGACTTATGCAAACTAGAGTAAATCAGGAGCATGGATCTGACCGAGGCGCAGTGGGAGAAGCTCAAACCACTGCTTGCGCCGAAACGACGCCCCGGCGGTCGAGGTCGGCCTTGGCGCGATGCGCGAACCGTGCTGAATGGGATTCTTTGGATTTTGCGCACGGGTGCTCCTTGGCACGATCTGCCCGACCGCTATCCACCTTATCAAACCTGCCATCGCCGTTTTCAGCAGTGGCAGCGCGACGGCACGCTGACCCGGCTGTTGCACGCGCTGGCCGAAGACTTGCGCGCGCGCGGCAAACTGGATCTGTCGGAAACCTTTATCGACGCCAGCTTCAGCTCGGCGAAAAAAGGGGCGCTGCTGTCGGCCCGACTCGCCGAGGAAAAGGCAGTAAAATCATGGCGATCGCAGACCGCCATGGTCTTCCTATCGCCTGCGGCATCGCCAGCGCTTCGCCGCATGAAACCAAACTCGTTGAGGCCACCATCGAGCAGCGGTTCACGCGAGCCAAACCAGAACGAATGATCGGCGACCGCGCCTACGACTGCGATCCGCTGGACCAGCGCCTATTGCAAAAATACCGCATCCGGCTCATCGCGCCCCACAAGTACAATCGCCGCCGGAAAAACACCCAGGATGGTCGTGAACTGCGCCGCTACTGCCGTCGATGGAAGATCGAGCGGCTCTTCGCTTGGCTGCACAACTTCCGCCGACTGGTTAGCCGCTGGGAATATCACGATGCCAATTTCCTCGGCATGCTCCAACTCGGCTGCCTCGTTATCCTCTTGAGGCATTTATGAGATGGCTTCTAGCTGCATATCCTATGTAAGATAAGTTATAGTCGGAATATAGCTGGGGAATCGCATCTACACCTGCCAGCCTAATCAAATCGTCCTCCGTCTTTGTATGATACATGTTCGCAAAGGCTTCCGCTGTCGCCGTGTGATGGTTTCCAACTAGATAATTCTCCGTTACTCCATTTATTGTCACATCTCTTACACGCGAGAGCTGCAGGAAAGTGCACGATACGCATAATCCGACAATTAGAAGACAAATCACAAAGTTCAGTACTTTAGAGCTAAAGCTTTTTAGAAGAAATGCTACAACCAATGCGCAACCCGCGACCACAGAGCCCAGAATTCCGAGCCATCTCAACTGAAGTGGAAGGAGGTCAGCTTTAATGATTGTGCCTGAGCAAGTCGCTGCAGCCGCCGGGATGCCGATTCCGCCGACCAACTTCAGGTAGTCCCCAAAACTCATGGCTACTCGGCTTGACAACGAAATTTGAATGAAACGTCCGAAGTGCAATCTAGAAGTTGCTGAATAGCCTGATCGCCACACTTACATACGAAAAGATAACCCTTCGGTTTCACTCGCTTGAGCACAACCTCAGTGTACCCCGCGCTCAACGCAGGACCACCGAACATTGGGGTGTAGGAGATGAGACAGTTCGAGGGAGCAGATTGTATGTCGACTTCGACTGTGACCCCACGTGCGGCAAGCACGGTCTCGGTTTCGAACAAAGTTTTCTCTCGACTCATGAACTTAGCCGCGCCGGTGGGCACCTCTGAAACACCCTGTTCCACAGTGGCGGCCCGAGGGAATTTGGCGACTAGATCATTGGATACGGGCTGCTTCAAGTCCTCTTTCCACGGCAAGATGTTCTTACGACTTGCTTCAAGTTCACTAAACGCCAAGTGGTGTAGAGCAGAGAGCTGCGAGGTCGAAAGTTTATCTAGCGGTTCTGAGCTTACAAGAGTATGTGTGTTGGCAGTATTCAATTGGACGGGTTTCCAAAAACCGAGCACTATCGCTATCAGCAAAATACCGCCGCGAAGTTTCATGTGCGAAATATATCACAACTGGACCAGGTTTTTTAGTACTTCGGATAGATGACGCATGTGCAAATAGTAAATCCGACCCTTTGTCTAAAGGTGCGGTAGGCCAAGGCGTGCGCTGCCCCGAAGACGATAGTTGTGCCGGATACGGGAGCTTTGCAGGGTGGGGTACTTGCGATTGCTTCGCACGCTTTCTCTGGAATCCCGTCTCGCAGAGGACCCGAGGTCCACAGCACCCTAACGAACCGTTCGCCCGTCGAACCTAGCTCCTAGCGCCCCCTTTGATTGACTCGGTCGAAAAAGCCGGATTGAGAAGCGCCATTGGATTTGAGCTGAGTTTCCTGTAAAGAAAAGTCAAAAACCGCACCCTCTTGGCGACGGAGAGCGCAGAGCCCGGCGGAAGGACGGGCGCAGCAAGCAGCGCCCCTACATAGTGCGAGCGCGCACCGGGCAGGCCGCTCGCGATTCTTAGAAGGTGAAGCCGAGTTGGAGGTAGATCAGGCGGCTGGCTGAGGTGGAGGAGAAGGCTCCGCCTGCCAGGGCGTTGGATTTGCCGAAGAAGAAGGGGACGCTGGCGCTTCCGCCTGGGGTTTGCGGGGGAGAGAGGACGCCGGAGGGGAGGGATAGATTTTCGTAGTTGAAGATGTTGCGGGCGTTGATGGCTAGAGTCAGGTTGTAGCGGCGATTTGTGCCGCCGCCACCGCCGCCGGGACCGCCGAAACCGCCGCCACCGCCGCGATTGCCGCCTCCGCCTCCGCCGCCTGGGCGCGCGCCGCCGCCGGGGCCTCTGCCGCCGGGGCCGCCGGCCCGTCCACCGGCCGGCGCCTGGCCTGGTCAGATTTCGCCGCCGAATCCCCAGGTTTTGCTCAGGCGGAGATTCAGGCTGAAGTGGGGAGGGCCTGTGAGCGAGTTGATTGGGACGAGCGGCTCCCCTGCTTGCGGGAGCGTATCGAACGCGCCGAATTGAGTGTTCACTACACTCGCGGGATTCGATTGCGCGGTGGCGAATGCGGGGCGCTGGTTGAATTGGGAGCTGCCGATCAGGTCGCGACTGATTGTGACGCTGTAGGGCACGCCGGAATTGGCGAGGAAAAACGGGAAGAGAGAAATGTTTCGCGGCAAATTAATTGAGCCGCCCAGAAAAACGCGGTGGCGGACGTCGAATTCCGCGCGGCCGTAGTCTTCCTGCAAGTTGAATGGATTCGAAGGGAAGCTGGTTGCACCGGCGGTGTTACTGTTCGCGTAGTTCAATGCGTAATAGCCGCGCAGGGAAATTCGCGTTCGGAAGCGGTAGTTCACCTGGCTGATTAATTCATTCTGGCGATAGATGGCGCCGGATTGGAATTGGTAGACGTTTCCCGGGGTGCCCAGCGGATAGACGGGATTCGCGGGAAACGTGCCGGGGAGCGGAGTATTGATATTGTTCGAAAGCAATTGATCGTAGCCGCGCGAATTCAAATAAGAAACCGAAATGCTGGCCGATTTGCCGAGTTGCTGCTCGAGCGTGACGGCGGTTTCGAAAGTGCCGGGGGCGTGGAGGCGCGGCGAGATGCTGTAGGTGGTCGGCAGGACGGTGGACGCCGGGCACATCGCTTTGATCACGTTGATCGAGGGAACGGTGTTGGGATCGAAAAAACAGGGCGAGCGTGACTACGAACTTTTCCTGATTGATGCCGTTCAAGCGATTGGCTTGCAGAATTAAATTTTCGGTGAAGCGGTCGTAAAAAAGGCCGGTGCCGATTCGCAGGACGGTTTTAGGCACGGCTTTTGCGCTGCCGATGCCCCAGGCGATTGCCACGCGCGGTTCCCAATCGAGATGATTGGCGATTCCGGTTTGCTGTTCGAGGCGCAAGCCGCCGCTGAGGGTGAGATTGGGGCGGGCGCGCCAATCGTCCTGGATATACCAGCCGGAATCGAACACGGAGACGTAGGTTTGCGGCACGCCGTTATTGAGTGTTAATTGGATTGCGCCGCCGCCCATGGCTTGAATTTGCGAGAAGGGCAGACCCGCGGCGAGGCCTTGCTCGGTGGTCTGGTAGGCGATGAGCGAGGAAAATGTGTAATTGCCATTAAAGGCAGAGGTGGCGTTGTTGGTGTCGATGGTCTGGCGGAGGCGCACGCCAAATTTTACGGTGTGAGTGCCGTGGACCCATTGCGTGTAGTTTTGCAATTCGTAATGATTGGCAACGTCGTTTACGTTCTGTTGATTGTTGCCGCCGCCGGTGAAGGAAGAGGGAACCACGACGGTGGGAAGCGCGCTGGAAGCAATCTGGTTTTCGCCGTCACGAATATATTGGAAGTGAGTGTCGTTGACGATGGTGGTGCCGAAAACCTGGGTGTCGCTGACCTGCAGAGTATGTTCGGTGGTGAGAACGTTATAGGCCTGGGAAGGGAGCGCGAAGCCGGACAAGCCGTTGTTATCCTGATTGTCGCGAAAATATTGGTAGCGGACGCTCAGGGTATTGTTTTTGGATAGCTGGTAATCGACTCGTGGGCCAAAATTGATGCGCGTGCGCGGCTGCGCAACGGAAGCGCTGAACGGCGTGGGCTGAAAATTGGAATCGAGAACCTGCGCGTTGATGACGGCCACGTCGTTGACGTCGCGGTATTGACCGCTGATGAAGAGAGACGCTTTCTTGCTGATGGGGCCGCCGATATTGCCGTTGAAGAGAGTGGAGTAGTAGCCGGGCTCGGTGCCGCTGGCAAAGGGGTTCTTGGAGTTGAAGGAAGAATCGTTGCCTTGCAATTGAGCGCTGCCGTGCCACTGGTCGGTCCCCGGCTTGGTGAAAATCTCGATGCGGCCGTAGCCGAGCTTGTCGTATTCGGAAGAAAACGGATTTTGATTGATGCGGATTTCGCGGATCGCGGATTTTGGCGGCAAGCTGGCCTGCGGTGAAACCGTCGATATAAATCTGGCCGCCATTGGGGCCGGCGGATGGGCCGGCGAGAGCTTCGAGATCACTTTGTAATTCGTCGGGATCGTCGGAGAGGGCTTTCAGATCGTCTTGTTTCAGGACGATGGCGCCGACATTGTTTTCCGGATTGACGTCAACATTGGCGGCTTCGCCTTCCACCACAACTTTTTGCTTTTGCTGTTCGATCGAGAGCGGGACGTCGAGCTTTTGAATCTGGTTCGCCGTGACCGTGACTGCTTTCGACTCGAATATGGCGAAGCCCTTGGCGAGAACCTGGACATCATAGTTGCCGGGCGCCAGATTTTTGATTTCATATATGCCGTCGCGATTGGTGGTGACGGTGATCAACTGGCCGCCAGCCGGAGTGACGAGCACCGATGCGCCGGGTACAGCACTGCCCGATGGATCGGTTACTTGGCCACGCAGCGTTCCGGTGGCGGCCTGCGGAAACGATGGCGCGGGGAAAACGGCAATCACTAAGAAAAGTAGTGCGATAAAAATGCAGCCAGGGCCGGTTCGCAATCTCATTCCATCTCCCGAGATAATAAGACGAATCAATCTCAATATTGGTTCACTTCACGAAAAGCGGCGTTTATGGGTTTGGATCTCCGCCCGCATCTCCGATTCCGCCGAGGCTCCACGGCGAGAGCATCATCGCTTGAGCGCCCTTGGGTGATGCGGTTAACAGCGGTTCAACTCCAGCGAGAAGGGTGATGGCGGTTACTTGGCCTGAAGAGGAGCCTTCGGTGGAAACGATCATTACCGCATCGCCTTTTTGCAGATCGGCGAGCGTGGCAGTGGGCAGGCGGTTCAGGAACTGCTGAAGATCGGGGACGCGGCCCCCCCCGGCTGTCGCCGGATTTCCTGGGGTTCGTCCAGATGGATTTGGCGGCGCATTCGTTTGGCTTTGCGCGGCAGGCGCTGCAGCTCCTCCGGAGGTTCCGGGAGCGCCGCCCGCAGCAGCAGTCTTCATGCGCATGGCGATACGTTGGGCCATTTCCGGGGGCAGCTTTCGGACTTGCGATTCGCTGGAGATTTTCACCACGACGGGCTGCTTGGTAATCAGATCCATGATCGAAATGGTGTTTGCGGCAGCGTCAATCGAAGAAACGGTTCCAGCGATATTGCGAAACGAGCCGGAGACGATCTCTTCCGCGGCGAATTCGTTGCCAGCCGCGCTGCGAGTGCCGCGCGCGCGAAGCTGGTCGCCGGGCTTGATTTCCGCGAGCGTGCCGGGTTTTGCTTCGTCGAACTTCACCGAGTCAGGAGAGTAACGGCGGATCGTGGTGCCTTTGGTGGTTTGAACCGTGACATTGGAAGTCGAGCCGAGAGCGCCGACCCCGATCGTGATTGTCCCCGCGGCGGGATCGACCGCGCTTACCAGGCCGCCGATGCCGCGTTTTTGCCAGTCCTCACGTTCGCGCTGCTGCTTGGCTTCGAGATCGGTGTGCTTCATGGCGATGATGCCCGTGGCCGTGAGGGTTTTGGCGTCAGTGGAAAGCTGGCCGCGAACCAGAATCCTGTCGCCGACTTGAAGGTCCTTTAACTGCAGTGGTATTGCTCCTTTCAGGTCTTTCTGTCCAGGCTCGACACTCACCATGCGGGTTGAGTCGCCGATCAACAGATCGATATTTTTGCCGTCGTCGGTGGTCAGAGTGATCGTGGTTCCTTTGATCGCTTTAATCGTGCCGATTTGTCGTGAGGCGGGCGTTTGGGGGGCGGACTGACGTGTGCCCGCGTCCGGTTTGGGCGTAGCGGTAGGCCCAGCGGCGGAAACCGGCATACCTATCGTTGCTATCGCCAATAGCGCTAAGCCCGAAACTCTTGCGAACATAACTCCCCCAATTGCGACGTGCTCGTTGAACTAACTCCGCCAAAATCCTTCTAACCGCTACGCAGGAAAGCCGGGCTTGGGCACATTCGTGAGACGTAGGATATGCGAGTAATGGTTACCTATGCTTTGTTCGAAGATTCGGGGTGAACGGTTTGCATTTCTTTTCAGATAAAGAACAATCTTCCCGGGCTCTCCTCGAAGGCCGGCAGGCCTGATCGTCTGGTAGAAGCGATGCGGGAAGCGCTGACTGGAGTGGATGACTATGCGGCCAAAGGCGAATCTAAGCTGCTTGACACTCTTGACAGCCGGGCAATAATGGGTTGGTAGGCTCGCCTTTTCGATCCAGTTCGTACCAATCGCAATTCGTGTGGATGGGCCCGGCAGTTGATCAGGTGAGGTGAAACCGTGCTATCGGCCCGCGCGCGTGAGACTTCCCAACAGCGGATGGGCTTAGCTGCATGTGTGGTTTCCGG
Organism: uncultured Acidobacteriota bacterium; assembly: GCA_963797765.1. Taxonomy (GTDB): domain Bacteria; phylum Acidobacteriota; class Terriglobia; order Acidiferrales; family UBA7541; genus JBGPTK01. Next base: position 239,916 of record CAWCQU010000001.1, read on the forward strand.
ACTCATTCTCGCTGTGCTTGCCACTTCAGTATCCGCAGCACCCGGTTCCTTGAAGCATCCGCAAACCGTTGCAAGCACGCCATCCGCAAACGACAAGAGGGCTGTGATTCAACTGGAGGCGGGGAAAATACTCGAGGAAACGCTCGGCGGCGGCGAGAAGCATTCGTATGAGATTCAGGCGGATGCGGGACAATTTCTCCATGTGAGCGTGGAGCATCGGGGAATTGAAGTTGCGTCTATCCTCTATGATCCTGCCGGAAAGCAAATCGCCTCAATGCAAAGCCCCACTGGAGCTTTTGGATTGGACCAGGTTTCGATCATCGCGGACCTGAAAGGGGCATATCGGCTGGAAATCGCGCCCACCGATAAAAGTGCGCGGGCCGGAAGCTATCAGCCTTTCCATCAGCCCGCTGCGTTCGCCCACCGAAACCGACCGCGCGCGTATTTCCGCGGAGCGCAGCTTTGCCGAAGCTGTGGATCTGAAAAACCAGGGCAGCGCCGATTCGCTGCGGCAGGCGGCCCAGAAGTTTGAGCAAACTCTGCCGGCTTGGCGGGCGGCAGGCGACAGCTATCAGGAAGCGTTGGCGCTAACGGAAAAGGGCGAAGTGGCTGCGGCGTTGGGCGATCGAAAACAGGGCCTGGACAGCTTTAACCAGGCGCTGCCTCTGTGGCGTTCGTTGAAAGACCAGATCGACGAGGCAGTTACGCTCGACGATATCGGCCTGATTCAGGAGGCCTTCGGCGACCGGCGGAAAGCATTGGAATATTACAACCAGGCTCTGCCGCTCTTCCTTGCAGCGGGTGACCGGCGAGGCCAGGGCATGGCGCTTACCAGCATCGGACAGGCGCATAAATTTCTGGGGCAGGAACAAGAAGCGCTCGATGATTACAACCGGGCGTTACTTCTCGAAAGGGAAGTGGGCGACCAGTTGGGTGAAGCCGTCATCCTTAATAATATCGGCCGGTTGTTCGAGGGGCAGGGCGACCGGAGAAAGGCTCTGGAATATTACGCCCAGGCGCTTCAGGTGAATCGCTCGATCGGCAATCGAAGAAACGAAGCGATCAATCTAAATAACATGGGCCTCTCTTATTTGTACCTGGGCGAACAGCAAAAAGCCTTGGAACATTTCGAGCAGGCGCTGCCCTTGCGCCGTTCCACCGGGGACCGTTTGGGCGAGGCCAGGACCTTGAACAACATCGGCCTGGCCTGGGATAACCTGGGGCAGGGCCAGAAAGCGATCGATTATTACAGCCAGGCGCTGGCGTTGTATCAAGCCGTGGGAGACCGCAGCGATGAAGGGGTAACTCTCAGCAATATAGGCTTGTTATATCGCAACCAGGGCGATTCGGAAAAAGCGCTGGACAATTTTAACCGGGCCTTGTTGCTGCACCGAGCGACGGGAAACGCGTCGGGTGAAGCAGCAGTCCTGCACAATATGGCGTTGATCTATACCGATCGGGGCGATCTGCAAAAAGCGCTGGAGACTTTCCTGCAAGCGCTGCAAATCGCGCGCGCGATCGGAAACCGGGCCGAGGAAATGAGCATCCTCGATTCCATCGGCTGGGTCTACGAACATCTCGGAAACCACGAAAAAGCCCTGGAGAATTATTCCCTGGCGCTTTCGATTTCTCGATCCGTCAACGACCCCAAGTGGGAAGGTTCGATCCTAAGCGATCTTATGGCCTATTGGCGCACCGAAAAGAAGCCGGCACCGGCAATCTTTTTCGGGAAACAGGCTGTGAATAAATACCAGGAGATGCGCGCGAACATCAGCGGGCTCGCAAAGGAAACGCAGCAAAGCTTTTTGAAATCGAAAGAGAAAACGTATCGTGATCTTGCCGGCCTGCTGATCGCGGAGGGCCGCTTGCCCGAGGCCGAGCAGGTGCTCAATCTGCTCAAAAATGATGAATATTTTGAATTCATCCGGCGGGATGGACATGCCGCTTCCTCGCTGTCGGCTCCCGTGAACCTAACGAAAGGCGAGGAGACGGTCAACCGGCAGTATGAAGCAAACGCCGGCCGGGTGACGGCGGCCGGAAAGGAATGGGCGGCGTTGCGTGCGAAGCCCTCGCGGACGCCGGAAGAGGAGAAACATCTGGCGGAGCTTTCGGAGCAATTGAAGGTGGCGAACGAGGCGTGGGGGAAGTTTCTGAGCGGACTTTACGAGGAGTTCGGAAAGACGAAACAGTCGCAGACCACGGTTGAAAATCTGAAAGAGAGCGCCAGCGGAATGCAGCGCGTGGTGCGCGCACTGGACGCGGGAACCGTGGCGCTCTACACGCTAGTGGGGGAAGAGAAATATCGTGTGATTGTGGTGACGCCGACGGTGATGGTGGCGCGGGAATATCCGATCACGGCGGCGGAATTGCGCAAGAAGGTGTTTGAATTCCGGCAGGCGCTGGTGAATCCGAAATCGGATCCGGTGCCGCAGGCGCGGGAGCTTTACAAAATACTGGTAGGACCGGCGGCGGAGGATATCGCGGGAGCGAAGGCAGTCACATTGATGTGGTCGCTGGACGAGGTGCTGCGCTATCTGCCGATGGCGGCGCTACATGACGGGCACGAATATCTGGTGGAGAAATACCGGATCACGGTGTTCACTCCGGCGAGCGTTGCGGAGCTTACCAGCCGTCCGAACGTAAAAGCATGGCAGGGATTGGGTATGGGCGTATCGAAATCTTACGGGCAATTTCCGGCGTTGCCGGCGGTTCCGGAAGAATTGCGCCGCGTGATACGGGAGGCAAACGAAGCGCGGCCGGAGGGCGTCTTGCCCGGAGAAGTGATGCTCGACGAACAGTTCACGGAAGCGAGTATGAAGAAAGCGCTGGAGCATAAATATCCGCTCGTGCATATAGCGAGCCATTTTGATTTCCAGGCGGGAAACGAAACGAATTCTTTTCTGTTGCTGGGCGGGAAAGATGAGCAAGGAGTCCGACTGACGCTGGCTGAAATTCGAGAAGATCCAGAATTTACATTTGCCGACACCGAACTGCTGACGCTTTCGGCGTGTGACACGGCAGTGGGCGGAGCAGGAGGAGACGGACGCGAAGTGGATGGCTTGGGGATTTTGGCGCAACAGAAAGGCGCGAAAGCGGTGGTGGCAAGCCTGTGGGGAGTGTCTGACGCGAGCACGGGATTGCTGATGCAGAAATTTTACAGGGAATGGACGACGCATCCGGCGATGCCGAAAGCGGAAGCGCTGCGGCTGGCCCAAGTGGCGCTGTTGAGCGGAAAGATTGGCGGATCGCGTGCCAGCGGCAATCGAGGCGTGAAGATAGAAAGTGGCAGTGGATGGCCTGCCTCGAATGGCGGCGGCAACAACAACAGCGCGGGACAGGCAAACTATACCCATCCTTATTATTGGGCGCCATTTATTCTGATTGGAAATTGGAGATGAAGACTTTTCGCCGCGAGAAATTTCCGGATTTCGCCGGGCGCGGTGGCGCTGGAGCGCGCCCGTAAAATGCAGTCTTCCGACCAACCGAACGGCGGCGCGCTTGCCGCGCACAATCCCGAGGACGCCCAAAAGAAGCCCGCACTGCTTCCTGTTGTGACGGCGAGCGTGGTGCTTGCCGCGCTGATCTGCGCGGTGGCGGGAGGTCTGGCCGTTGCAGGCCTGTTTCATGCAGCTGATCTGCAAGGATACGATTTATTGGTGTTCGCGCGCGGTTCAGCCGCGCCGCCCAACAATATTGTTGTGGTGGATTTTGATGAAGCCTCCGTGCGGGCCTACAACGCGTTTCCGATTCCGCGAGATCTGCTGGGCGAAGTGCTGAGTAAAATTTCCGAGGGATCGCCGAAAGCAATCGGGCTGGATGTAATTCTGGATAAGGCGCGCGCGCCCGCCGCCGACCGGCGGCTGGCGGAAGCGCTGCAGAGCGCAGGCAATGTAATTCTGGCGAGCGGCTACGGGTTCGGAACCACGCCGCAGGATAATCCGCTTCCGGAATTCCAGGATGCTGCCGCGGGGGTTGCTTTTGGCGATTTGCCGCTCGATGAAGACGGAGCGGTTCGCCGGATGTATCTGCAGTTGCGAACAGCGGGATATGAGGCAGTGTCGTTTCCGGTAGCGATGGCGGAATATTATTCCGGCCAGCAGCTTGCGCCGGGAGCCGCTGGATTCCATCTTTTGGGTGCGGCCAAAATTCCTCTGGTCACGCGCGATCCTGATTCCGCGCTGATTGATTTTCACGCGTCGCGGCCGGCGCAGACGGTGACGGTTCAGGAATTGTTGAATCCCGAATTTTCCACGGCGCTCTTCAGCGGAAAAATTGTGCTGGTCGGGCAGAGCAGCACATTTGGCAAGGACATTTATATCACTCCGGCGTCGCGATTCCGGCCGGTCACAGCGGGGCGCGCCATGCTTTCCGGAACTGAGATTCACGCCGCGGCGATCGCGACGCTGGTTTCCGGCAAAACGATTCGAGTGCTCTCTTCGCGTTCGCTGTGGGGAATCAATTTCCTGGCGGCTGTGGTATTGGTTGCGCTGGTGTCGCGAGCCAGGCCGCCCTGGGCCGTTGCGTTAACGCTCGCGGCGGTTCTAACAGCGGCGGGCCTCGCTTTGCTTTTGTTCGAGCGCCAGATTTGGATGAAGTTCGTATCGACCGAGGCGGCCATTCTTCTGGCGCTGCCCGCGGGATTGGGATACCGGTTCACGGAAGAGCGCCGCCTGAAGAAATTTGCGGAAGCGGAGCGCCGGCAACTGATGTCGGTTTTCGAGCGCTACGTATCGCCGGAAGTAGCGGCGGAAATCTGGCAGCGCCGCGGCGAAATTGTGCTGGCGGGAGAAGAAAGAATTGCCACCGTGCTGTTTTCGGATATCCGGAACTTTTCGGCGCTGACGGCCGGGAAGCCTTCGGCACAGGTGCTGGCGTGGCTGAATCACTATATGGCGGCAATGAGCGAAGTGGTGAAAGCGAACGGCGGCTATCTGAATAAATTTATTGGCGACGGAATCATGGTTGTTTTCGGCGCGCCGCTCAGCCGGGGAGTGCAAGAAGATGCGTGCCGGGCCGTTGAGACCGCGCTCGCGATGCTACGGCGGTTGGAAGAATTGAACGGAAATGTTTCGCCGGGCCAGCCGCAACTGAAAATCGGAATCGGACTTCATACTGGCCCGCTGACTGCCGGGAATGTGGGCTCGCCGGAACGAATGGAATATTCCGTGATCGGAGATACAGTGAATCTTTCTTCGCGGCTCGAATCGCTGACCAAGGAATTCAAGACCGATATTGTGATCAGCCCTCAGACGGAAGAACAAGTGAAGCTACGATTCAAGACGTTGGCGCTGGGAGCGGCGGAAGTTCGCGGGTTTCCGGGAGAGATCGACCTGTACACGATTCGAAGAAAAATCGCCGGGGAGGTAAATCGATGATTCACACCCGCGCTAAAGATAAATATCCGGCGGATGGCCAGGGAGGGAATCGCCGGGCCATTCGAATATTTCTCGCAGCCGTTTTTCTGTTGCCGGCAATCGGGCCAGCGTTGGTTCCAAGTCACGCTCAGGACACTGGGCAGACGCAAAAATCCGCGCCGGTCCCCGCGCCAAAACCGAAGCCCGGGAAAAAACCAGCGCCAAAGCGCTTGATCGTAAATCTTTCAGGCTTTGAGATGCTGAAGCCGGATCAACTGAAATCGCAATCGAGCACCCTCGCGGCCACACGGGGAGAATTGCCGCCGACCGCTCTTGCGCCGAAACTGGGAAAATTTTATGGGGCGAGCGCGATGTTTGCCTGGAAGTATCCGGGGGAAGACCAAAAGTTTTCTCTGGTGATTACCGATGATCGAGGCAAGGCGATCTTCCGGACGGACGTCACGGGAAACAATCTCATCTACCCCCCTGATGCGCCGCGCCTGGAACCTGGCATCGTATATTCCTGGATCGTGCAAATGACCACCGCGCAGGAATTATCTCCGCCCTCGACTCCAATGGAGTTTGTTCCAGTCTCCGAAGGAGAGCGCAAGGAGATTGATCAGGAGTTGGCGGCGGCCGAAAATAAAGATGCTTATGAAGACGGACTTGCGAGGGCGAAGGTTTTCGTCGAGCACCGCCTGTGGTATGACGCAATCGGAGCTTATGCCGATTTAATCTCACGGTTTCCCGATCGAGCGGAACTCCATGAGAATCGCGGAATGATCTACGCGCAACTCAAAATCACCCAGCCGCTCTCCGATCGGGATTTCGCCCGCGCCGATCAACTGGAAGCACAGGCGAAGAGTAAATAAAGATTTGTGGTGCGAGGGCGCAATCCATTATTCGTAACGCAGAGCGACCATGGGATCGACGCGCATGGCCCGCCGCGCCGGGATGTAGCAAGCAGCGAGCGCGATGAGGATCAGCAAAACCGCCACGCCGGCAAAAGTGAACGGATCGGTGGCGCTGACGCCGAAAAGCAAACTGGAGAGCAAGCGCGTGAGCGCGAGGGATGCCGCCACGCCGGCGACGACTCCGATGCCAGCCAGCTTTACTCCGTGTCCGAGCACCAGGCGCAACACGTGGCGACGTTGCGCTCCCAAGGCTATGCGAATGCCGATTTCATTTGTGCGCTGCGTCACCGCATAGCTCATCACTCCGTAAAGACCGATGGCCGCCAGCAGCAGGGCCACGCTACCCAAAACACTGAGCAGGCTGGCCGAAATTTTCTGGGAGAAAAGCGAGGCAGCGATGCTGTCGCTCAAGGAAGCGGCGTCGAAAACAGGAACTGCCGGATCGGCGGATTGCGCCTCGCGGCGCAATGCGATGGTCGCGCTATTCATCGAATCGGATGTGCGAACGTAGAAAACCAGGCCCATCTCCGGCCGATAGATCTGGCGAATCGGAACGTAAAAATACGGCGTCGCGGCTTCGTTGAGCCGGTAAATCTTGCTGTCCTGAACAACGCCGGTAATCGTGAACCACTTTCCCCAGCCTTGTACCTGGCGGCCAACAGCGGTTCCCTTGGGGATGAAGCGGCGGACAAACTCCTGATTCACGATCATCACCGGCGGAGCGGTCATGCCGTCGCTCAGGTTGAAGTCGCGGCCTTCGAGGATCGGGATTTTCATCAAGTCAAAATATCCGGGTGCGGCCAGAGTGCGGTAGATTTTCATGTTCTCGCTGGGCGGAGGGATGTAACCCTGGATTTGCAAATCCTCCCATGATCCGGCGCTGACGCTGAGAGGCACGTAATCGGCATAACTGACGGCAGTGACGCCCGGTTGGCGCTCGAGCCGCTCGCGCAACCGGCGGCAAAATGAATCCGCCTGACGCGCGTCATAGTTTGCTGCTGATAGGCCAAGCTGGGCGATGGCAACATGTTCGGGATCGAATCCCGGCCGTATTTCGCTCACATGGCGGAAACTTTTCACAAAAAGTCCCGCACCAATCAGAGCCACGACCGCGAGAGCCATTTCCGATACCACGAATAATCCTCGTAAACGGCCCGAATGGGTAGTTGACCCGGTGCGGCCGCCTTCATTGAGCATCTGGTTGACGTTACCTTTGGCCGCGTGCAGCGCGGGTGCGATTCCCGCAATCAGCGCCACCGCGAATGCCAGCGCTATGGTAAAGACCAACACTCCGGCATCCATCGGCGCTCGCGCCAGTGTTGGAGAGGAAGAGCGCGGAAGCAGATATCCCAGCGAGCCTCCCATCTCCGCAGCGATGGCCAGCCCAGCAAGCGACCCGGCTATGGCGATCAAGAGCGATTCGGTAAGAACCTGGCTGATCAAGCGCGAGCGCGACGCTCCCAGGGCCAGGCGCACGCCGAATTCCCTGTGTCGAGTGGTGGCGCGTGCGAGCAACAGATTCGCCACATTCGCGCAAACTATCAGAAGAAGGACGCCACAGGCTGCCATCAAGATCGTGAGCGGGTCCCGCAGGGAATCCTGAAGCCCGGAATGAGCTTTCCACATGGGCAGGAGAGTTGCACTCATGCCTTCGTTTGTATCGGCGTCTTCGCGGGCCATACCGTTTGCGTGGGACTGAACCTCGGCAGCAGCTTGCTCGATGGAGACGCCGGGAGCGAGGCGAGCGAGCACGCGAAACGTGCGCCACTTGCGATCCACCAGGGCTGAATCGCCCGTGGCAGTCAATTGGCCAAACATCGTGGCAGGCGTCCACAGGTCAAAGGAAAGTCCAGGCATCGAGCCGTGGAATGCTTCGGGCGCTACACCGATGATCGTGTAAGGAACGTGATTGATGCGCAAGATTGCGCCGATGACGCGAGGATCGGCTCGATAATGACTGGTCCAGAACAAGTGGCTTAGAATGACCAAAGGATGCGCGTTCTGTTCGTGGTCCACTTCCGCGCTGGAGAAAAATCTGCCAAGTTCGGGATTCACACGCAACAAATCGAAGAAATTTCCGGAGACGGCTTCACCCCAAACACGCTCTACACGATCGTCATTTCCAGCCGCAAGCGCCAGGGGTTTCTCGACGGACATCGCGTCCACCAGCTTGCAGTTGTTGCGCAGATCGCGAAAATCCAGATAGGAAGTGTCTTTCCAGCCGCCATCGGGAGTCATCGTCTCCAACATCACCACGCGGCCTGGATCGCCTGCTCCCGGAAGAGGGTTGAGCAGAACGGAGCGGACCCAACTGAAAATCGTGGTGGTGGCGCCAATGCCCAGCGCCAGGGTAAGGACCGCGACGGCAGCGAAGCCGGGGGATTTGCGCAGCGTGCGGAGCGCGTAGCGAACGTCCTGCGCGAGCGTTTCGAGCAAATGTACGCCGCGGGCTTCCCGGCACTCTTCTTTGATCTGATCGGCACCGCCGAATTCCAGGCGAGCGCGGCGTCGTGCTTCCACCCGAGGCACTCCCGACCGCACGAATTTCTCCACCTGATGATCGAAGTGGAAGCGCAGCTCATCGTCGAGTTCGCTTTCGACGGCATTGCGGCGAAACAAGGCACGCAGGCGGGTTAGAAGTTCACTCACCATCTTTCACTCTCCGAAACATCGAGACAAAATTCCGAGCAGCGCATTGCATGGCCAAGGCAAATCCGCAGCCATGCCTCATTCGTAGTGCAGTGCAGCCATGGGATCGACGCGCATTGCGCGGCGGGCCGGGATGTAGCAAGCGGCCAAGGCGACGATTGCCAGCAGAATTGCCACCAGCGCGATGGTCGCCGGGTCTGCCGGTTTCACTTCGAAGAGCATGCTAGCCATCACTCGCGTCAGGGCGAGCGCTCCGGCAACTCCCAGTGCAATCCCCGCCAACGCCATCCGCGCGCCGTCTCCCATCACAAGCCGCAGCACGTCACGCCGTTGCGCCCCAAGCGCGATGCGCACGCCGATCTCGTGGGTGCGCTGGCTTACAAAACAAGCGATCAGCCCATAAATGCCCACCGCCGCCAAAATCAGCGCGAGAGCGGCGAAGGTCCCCAGGAGCATCATGGTGAATCGCCGCTGTGCCACCGAAACGGCCATGAGTTCATCCATCGATTGAATGTCGCTCACGGGAATCTGGCGATCCACACTCCACACTTGCTTCTTCACCTCATCCACAAGACCTGCTGAGGTGCTCTTCGTCCGAATCACCAGGGTCATCCAGCGGCGCCACGGTTCATCGGATTGCGGAAAAGGCGCATAGACTGCCGGATCCTGCGGCTGGTCCAAGCCCGAATGCTTTACGTCTCCCGCCACTCCGATAATCGTCATCCACAAATGAGGTCCTTTGCTTCTGCCCCAGTCGATCCGGGCGCCGATGGGATTTTCGTGTGGGAAAAATTCCTTTACAAACGTCTCATTTACGACGGCCACCAGCGGCTGCCCTTCCCGGTCCGAATCGGTGAAGCGGCGGCCGGCGCGAATCCGGATTTGCATCACCTGGAAGTAATCGCCCATCACCGAAAGCGTTTGCACATCCGGCTCGGCGCCCGCGGGCACCGGGGGCCGGCCGTCGATCACCAGGCTGTGGCTCAAGAAATTTCCCCCCAGCGGAACATCGGTCACCATCGCGGCTTCGATGCCTGGCATCGAGTTGAGCCGGGTGAGCAGTTCGCGACGAAAGTTGGTTTGCAGCGGAATTTCCGCGTAGCGAGTTGGCGGCAATTGCAGATGCATGGTGATCACGCCGGCCGGGCTGAATCCCGGATCGACGGAGCGCAGCCGCGAGAAACCCTTGATGAGCAGGCCGGCACCCACCAGAAGAACGAGAGCGAGCGCGAATTCCGCGATGACCAGCCATCGCCGGAACCGGTACCCTCGCGTTCCTTCGGTGGCGCTTCGCCCGCTTTCTTTCAGCGATTCGGCAATGTCCGCGCCCGCCGCCGATAACGCCGGCGCCAGCCCGAAGGCGATTCCCGTCAGCAGGGAAATGCCCAGGACCAAAAGAAGCAGGTGCGCATTCATTTGAATTCCGGTGAAGCGGTCCAGCGCCGCGGGCTTTAGCGAAATCAGAAAATTCGTTCCCCATTTCGCGAGCAATAAGCCGGCAGCGCCGCCCAGAATTGCCAGCAGCAAACTTTCCGTCAGCGCCTGGCGGATCAGGCGCCACCTGCCCGCACCCAACGCCGCCCGGATTACCAGTTCGTGCCGGCGCTTGGCCCCTTGAGCCATCAAGAGGCCGGCGAAATTCGCGCAGGCAATCAGCAGCACCAGCCCCACCGCTCCGAAAAGAATCAGGAGCGCGGCGCGAACCTCGCGAACCATCTTCCGGTGCAAGGGGACGAGCACGGTTTTTCGCCCTCGTTCCGTGCTTGGGTATTCTTTTGCTAGCTGTTGATCGAGCGCGGAGATTTCAGCTTGTGCTTGCGAGAGCGTCGCGCCCGGCTTCAGCCGCCAGTACGTATGCATGAAATGCACGCCGCGAACGGGCGCCGCTTCCGGATAGGCAACCCATAGCGATACGAAAATATCCGCGCGCTCGCGCGGCAATGCGAAACTTGCAGGCATCACTCCGATCACCGTATAACTGTTTCCGCTCAGCATCACCGATTTGCCCAGCGCACTGGGATCGCCGCCCAGAAAGTTTTGCCAAAAGGAATAGCTGGCCACGATATTCCGCGGCCCTCCTTGCACATCTTCTTCGGGCGTGATGGTCCTCCCCAGCATCGGGGAAATTCCCAGCGTATCGAAAAGGCCCGCGTCGATAAAAGCGGAGCGCACCTGAACGGGCTCAGTCCCGCCTGTGTAATCCATCGCTTCGATATTTACGGCGCCGCCATGGGAAAACGAGCGCGTCTCCCTCTGGATGTCGATCACGTTTTGAAGGGAATCGTTGTGCTCCGCCGCGAGAAGTTGCGCGGGTTCGGGATAGGGGGGCGGGCTCAGTAGAACACCATCGATCACGCTGAAAATGGCCGTGTTTGCGCCCATGCCAAGCGCGAGCGTCAAGACGGCGACGGCCGTAAATCCGGGCGATTTACTCAGCATGCGCATGGCAAACCGGGTGTCCTGGAGCAAGTCCTCGGCCAAACTCACGCCGCGCGCGTCGCGGCACTCTTCCTTCACCTGATCCAGCCCGCCAAACTGCAAACGAGCGCGCCGCAGCGCCTCCTTGCGGGTCAGGCCCGATGCCACGAATTTGTCCACCTGCTGGTCGAAATGAAATCGCAGTTCCTCATCGAGGTCTGTTTCAGTTTTCCGTCGACGAAACAGCGAGTACAAACGATAAATCAGGTCGCTGAGCATTGATTGGCTCCCAAAAATTTACCCGCGAGCGGCTCTTATCAAGCAGTCTCCAGCACCCGGGCTACGGCGGCCGCCAGCTTCTTCCATTCGCTCTCTTCGGTCTCCAGTTGCTTCCGGCCGATCTTGGTGAGTTCGTAGAATTTTGCGCGGCGATTATTTTCCGACGCGCCCCAGTGGGCTTTGATCCAGCCGCGTCTCTCCAGCCGGTGCAGCGCCGGATACAGTGATCCCTGCTGGACCTGGAGCACTTTGCTGGAGACCTGGTTGATGCGCTCGGAAATGGCCCAGCCGTGATTGGGTCCCAGTGAGAGTGTCCGGAGGATCAGAAGATCGAGAGTGCCTTGTGGAAGATCGATGCTGCGGTCCGGCATGTGTTCCCCTTGTGCTTCTACAGGGAACAATAACATTGCTCTTGTCGAAGTGCAAGGGGAATAGGATCGCGGCGCGCTTTCATTTCGCAGCGGGGAGAAGCCTGCGTACCGGAACCGAACCAGCGCGATTCCGCTGCTCTTACTCCAGTTGCGCGAGACGATGCGACGTTATATAAATCCTAACCTTACGCGAGCGGCTCGCAATCGCCGTAAATCATATTTGGAGGGGAAATGAACCCTAGCCTCTTTCCTCGGATTCGTTTCACGCAATTGGCCGGTGGTGTGTTGTTACTTTTCATGTTCGCTATTTCTTCCCGCGCGCAAACGGTGACCGCCAAAGCCTGGAGCCTCCTGGAAGCTGGCGCCGCAGAAAAGAATACTGAACAGCGGGAGACCGCCGTGCGGACTCTCGGCGTAATTTCGAAGAATCCCCGCGCCACTGGGCTTGCTAAGAACGCGCTGAACGACGCCAATCCCCAGGTTCGAGCCGCGGCAGCAGCGGCGCTCGGCCAGATGCATGCAACGAACGCTGCCCCCGAATTGAAAAAAGCCCTCGACGATCAGGAGGTGCGCGTGGTGCTGGCAGCGGCGCACGCCTTATACCTGCTCAATGACCCAGCCTGTTACGAGATTTACTATGAAATTCTGACGGGCGAGCGCAAGGGCAACACAAAATTCATGGAACAACAAAAGGAAATGCTCCACGATCCCAAACAAGTGGCAGCCCTGGGATTCAACGAAGGGATTGGATTTCTTCCGTTTGCCGGAGATGGATGGGGCGCAATGCAAATGATCATGAAAGACCGGCGGGACGACGCCGCGGCCAAAGCCGCCATAATCACAGCGCTGGCCAACGATCCAGATTCTCACACGGGCAACGCGCTGGTGGCTTCCAGCCAGGACAAAAACTGGGTAATCCGGGTGGCGGCACTTGAGGCCATCTCGAAACGCGGCGATCCCGCTCTGGTGCCGAAAATCCAGGGCTTGCTCGATGATCCCAAATACGAGGTCAAGTTCACTGCGGCGGCCGTGATTGTGCACCTGGAGCCGAAGACGGCAGCCCCTGGTGCGGGCAAAACAAATTAGAGCCAATCTCATCAATGGATCGGCGGTTTTTTCAGCCCGTCTTCAGGGGCTTCCCGACTAAAATCGCCGGGACGCAAAAAGCGCGAAAGCCCATTTGGGGTGCAATTTAATGTCGGAGCGTGTGCGCATTCGGCCATGTGGTTGAAAGCTAGGATGCCACCCTCCCGACAGAATTCGTCGGGCGTGAAAGGGTGGCGCTACACGACTCCCCTGTAAACCATTAATGGGAGGGGTCCGAGACTTGCCGAAGCGTGTGCCACGTCGCTGGTCCTGGGCCACAGCACAACGAAAGGAGTCGATTATGGCAGCAAGCGCGAAGTCGAAGCACAAGTCCAATGCAATCAAACCGCTCACCAAGCGCAAAGCCTGGGCGGCGTTGAAAGCTCACTATAAAACTGCTCAAGCGGTTCCGCTTAAGAAATTATTCGACGATGATCCGAAACGCGGCGAAAAATTCAAGGCGGAAGCCGTGGGAATCTACCTGGATTATTCGAAGAATCGGATCACAGACAAAACCTTGAGGCTGCTGCTCGAATTGGCCAGGGAATCGGGCCTGCGCGAACGGATCGACGCAATGTTCCGTGGAGATAAAATAAATATTACCGAGAATCGAGCCGTTCTCCACGTGGCGCTGCGCGCTCCGAAGAACGAAACGATTCTGGTGGACGGCAAGGACGTTGTCCCGGAAGTCCACGCCGTCCTCGATAAGATGACCGCGTTTTGCAATCGAGTGCGCAGCGGAGAGTGGAAAGGCCACACGGGCAAGCGCATCCGAAACGTGATCAACATCGGCATCGGCGGATCCGATCTTGGCCCGGTGATGGCGTATGAAGCGCTGAAACACTATAGCGACCGCAACATGACGTTTCGTTTCGTTTCCAACGTGGACGGCACCGATTTCGCCGAAGCGGTGATCGACCTCGATGTTTCCGAAACATTGTTCATCATTTCTTCGAAAACGTTTACCACGCTGGAAACGATGACGAACGCGCATACCGCCCGGGACTGGACTCTCAAAGGGCTGGGCGGGGATGAGAGATCGGTGGCGAAACATTTCGTTGCCGTCTCGACCAATGAATCGGAAGTTTCACGATTCGGCATCGACACCGCCAACATGTTCGGCTTTTGGGATTGGGTCGGCGGCCGGTATTCCATGGACTCGGCGATTGGACTTTCGACCATGCTGGCCGTGGGTCCGGAAAATTTCCACGCCATGCTGGACGGCTTTCACCAGATGGACGTGCATTTTCGGACGACGTCATTCGAACGCAACCTGCCCGTGCTGCTGGGTCTAATTTCTGTGTGGTACAACGATTTCTTCGGGGCGCAGACGGTTGCTGTTTTGCCCTATGAGCAATATCTAAAGCGTTTCCCGGCGTATCTCCAGCAACTCACGATGGAGAGCAATGGCAAGCACGTCACGCTCGAGGGCAAACACGTCAATTATGAAACCGGGCCGATCTTCTGGGGCGAACCAGGCACGAACGGCCAGCATTCCTTTTATCAATTGATCCATCAAGGGACGCGGCTGATTCCGTGCGACTTCATCGCCTTCAGCAAAACGCTAAATCCCCTGGGCCCGCATCACGACATGCTCATCGCAAACGTGTGCGCGCAAGCCGAGGCCCTGGCATTCGGCAAGACTCCACAGCAAGTGAAAGCGGAAGGCACTCCCGATTGGCTGGTGCCGCATCGCGTGTTCGAAGGCAACCGCCCGTCGAACGTGATTTTTCTTGATCGCTTAACGCCCGAAGCGCTGGGCAAACTGGTGGCGCTCTACGAACACTCCGTGTTCACGCAGGGCACCATCTGGCAAATCGATTCGTTCGATCAATGGGGAGTTGAACTCGGCAAAGTTCTCGCGCAGCGCATCATTCCCGAACTCGCAAGCAAGACGGAGCCCAAGCTGAAGCACGACAGCTCAACCAACGCGCTGATCCGCCGTTACAGAAAGTCCAAGGAATCCTGAGCCTTATTTCGGTCTACGCAGTTCTCGCTAACGGCCGGCGACTTTTCCGGCGGCCTTTAGCTCGAGGGCCTCGGCGATTTTGCTGCCGTCCGGCGTGCCAAGGCCCGTGCAGGCATTCCATCCGGCGTGGGCGGAATAGGCGCCGTTATTGCCCTGAGTAATTTGGTGAATTGCGTTGTTCCTGGTCAGCTGGGCGTATTCGCGATAGAGGAAGGGACTTAAGAAGCCCACGCAGATTCCCAGGCCTTGATTGATGCGCGCGACCAGGCCGGACCATAACGGCGCCACCGCGCTGGTGCCGCCGCCAACTCGATTTACGCCGCCAACCAGGATTTGGTAACCCTCGGCATTGCCGGCGACATCCGGCACTCCGCGCCCAATATGGTGATCCGGATCGGCCGAAACGGGAGTGGCGTCCACTTTCTGCCAGTCCGGAACCGGATAAACATCGCTCACTCCGCCGCCGCTCTGATAGTGAGTGCCGCTGGTGGGATCGACCTGGTCCCACACCACTTCCTGCACGATTTTGTTTCCCGAGCAAACGATGCTGGTGCCACCGCAAGCCAGCGCATAGGGATTCGAGGCAGGGAATAGCACGTGCTGCAAACCGTCGTTTTGACCGTTCGTCGAACCCAGATCGCCGGACGCGCAGCAAACCGTTACGCCCAACGCGGCGGCTACTTGCAACGCTTCATCAAATAATTCCCGGGTGAGTACAGCATAACTGCTCTCGGAATCTCCCCAACTTACGGAAATGATGGAAGGATTGTTATTGCCGTCATGCACGGCTCTGCTGAGGGCGTCGAAGAATCCTCGTTCGGTATTGGGGCCAAAATAAACCACGATGCCGGCACCTGGCGCGATTCCGCCGATCGTTTCGATGTCGCCAGTGACCTCCCCGTCGCAATCCTTCGAGGGGCCGCCGGGATCATTGCTGACTCCGTGTACGGAGACGAAGTCAACCTTGGGAAGGGGCAGCTTCAATTCGGAAAAATAACCTTGCAGGTCGGCGGACAGAAACCCGCCGCCGAGTTCGATGATGGCGATGCATTGGCCCGTCCCGTCGAGGCCGGCAGGGAAATCGTACAAGTCCGCGAGTTGGGGCGGGGTGTAGGACGGGGCCGGAGGAGCGGGAGGCGCAGGCGCGGCAGCTTGCGGCGCCGGATACCGGCTAGCTTGACGACGATCATCCAGCCCGAGAACCCCCACAACAATTCCCGAAAGATAATCGGGGATTTGCACCGGGCCGGAGTAGCTATAGTAGCTGCCATTCGGGGAATTGTAATTCATCAATTCAACGTGAAACGCCACGTTGAGCTGGCCGCTGGTTCCCGAGAGCACAACCAGCCTTTCCGCGGGATTCGATTCCACCACGGTTAGCGAATAGGCGGTTGCAAAATTCGAGACGGTTTGGATGTCTTGCGGAGTGGCGCCGAATTGCTGCTCGAATTCCTGCCGCGTCAAATAGGTGCGGTCCTGTGGGTAAGGAATATCCAGTTTGTCTTTTATATAATCCAAAAAAGAAGCGCGGCCGCGAATGCGAACGGTGACTTCAATCGGCTTGTCGCTTACAAAGATCCCCATCGGTTCTGCGCCGCGAACCGGCGTCCGTTCGCTTCCAACGAGAGGCACAAAATTATCTGTAGGTGGCATGAAGTTTCGAACCTCCGGCGGGGACGCGTTTAGGAACGCTACCTCGCGCGAATTCGGGTGTCAATCGAAAACCGGCGGCGGCGCGGAAGTGCTTCTTCCCATTGGGATAATGCCGTTGACAGAAGGACGAGCGCTCACTATAGTCTGCCCGTAATCGGTTCCCAAGGTATCGGTTGCAATTCTATCTCTGCTATCCGTTTTATTTGTGCCCAGGAGGAAATTATGGCTGGGAAAAAGTCCGCCCCGGTAACCCCTGCAGGAAAGCGTCAAATTCGCCGCGCGTACGAAGACATTGCGAAGAAACACAAAGAGCTTGAGCTGAAAATCAAACAGCTTGGCCAGTACATCAATCACCAGACTTATAGTAGTTCGTAGATTCTAGGCGGTCCCCGGCAGTCCCCGAGTGCAAGGCGCCGCCGTGGAATCCGCCACGCAAACGCCCGCGGCGGGCGCGGACGCTCATACTCGGTTCTTAACCTGATGCTTAGTGTGTTTCTAGCGCCTACATTCCCCGGCTTTCCGCACTCCCTCGCTTATGCGCTACGAAAGATCAGAAGCTAAATCGCGCCTGAAACTCGATCACGCGTCCGGAAAGTCCGTCCGCGGGGCGGCCGAAGCTGCCGGTATTAATAATGTCCGTCGGAGCGCTGGCCGGAGCGAGAGACTCCAGATTCAGGATGTTGAAAGCATTGAAGAAATTGGCCCGGACCTCGAGCCTCGAGGCGTCGCCCAAGAAGTGAGATTCGGGCAAGGCGAAGATCTTGCCAAAAGAGAGGTCGAGGCCAGTATAGCCCGGTCCCGTGAAAATGTTGCGGCAGCGGCAGCCCGGCCCCTTGGTGGTGGTGTTAAATTCGGTTGCCGGACTGGGGAAGATGCCGTTGATCCACTGCTGCTTGGAAGGATTGGAAATCGCCCCGCCGTTATAAGCAAAAGGAAGATCGGGGCAATAGCCATCGCCGTTGCGATCGTTGTTTGTATCGCAAGATCCGATCAGCGCCGAGAATGGAAATCCGGTGTGCTTGTCCAGGATTCCCCCTAGGGTCCAGCCGCCGAGCATGGTCCCGACGAAACCTTTGCTTTGCCGGAACATCGGCAACTCCCAGTAGCCAGAGAGCATCCAGTTTTGCCGCACATCGTAATCAGAACTGGCTTTCTGGATGGCCTGATTGGAGGGGTCCGTCTGCTGGAAACCGATTTCGTAGGAGGAGGTATCGATGGAGTGGCTGTAAGTGTAGAGCGATGAGAGCGTCAAGCCGTGAGCGAAACGGTAGGTCACCTGGAAGATCCCGGCATCAAAACTGGCGTTGACGTCCGGCAAGGGGAAGAAGATTCTGCCGAAGCGGTTGTTGCCAACGAGGACGTTGGCGGGACAAGCGGGATTCGCTGGGCCGCAGGGCGTGCCATTCGCGCTGCTATGTTGCACGCCATCCATAACACCGTCGAAAGTGTCGCCCGGATTGAGGCGGTTCAAATCGATGGTCCTTGCCAATTTGCGGCTGCGGCTGCCCTGGTAACCGAACGTGGCCTGGAGATTTTTCACGGGCTCCACTTGAGTCTGGAGCGAGTAAACGTAGACATAGGGAGTTGGTTCGTTGGCCAGCGCTCCGAACAGATCGACTTTGGTTATCGAAGTACACGCTGGGTTGCCGCATAACGCGCCGTCCGGGGCCAGCCCGAACGAGAGATTTGGATTCGCGGGATAACTATTGGCCTGCGCGCTGCTGCCGATCGCGTATTGAATATTCGATCCGGGTGGCGGGCCGACGATCTTGCCGGGATCGAAGAAGCAACAAGTGGAGACTTGCGCGAAGTACGGAGTATTCTGGCGCACGTTATCGTACTCGATGCCAAAGGGCCGGTTGTAAAGAATGCCGAACCCGCCGCGGAGCACGATCCTCTGCCCCAAAACATTCGGAGAATAAGCGAAACCAATGCGCGGGCCAAAGTTCTTCTTATCGGAGTTGTAGAGCTGATTCACCTGTTGGACGGTGCCATTGAGATAACCGAGAGAGCCAGGAAGATAGTTACTCAGACGATTTTGTGTTTCCGTGACGGACGGGAAATATTCCCAGCGCAGGCCGAAATTTACTGTCAGGTTCGAGCGAAGCTTCCAATCATCCTGGACGAACAAGGAGTAAGCCGCGGTCCGGAAGTAGCGTTGTCCATCGGGAAGACCGCCATTCTGCGGGTTTACGGCCACGCCTTCGAAGAAGCAGCAAGCATCATTGGCGAAATTCAGAAGGCCGCGGAATTGGTAATTGGGACGCTCGGCGCCGCTTTCATTGTTGTTATTCTGTTCGCGGCTGATCTCCACGCCGAATTTCAGCGCGTGGCTTCCATGGACCCAGTTTACGGTATCGCGAAACGCGACTGTGTTTTGCGCCAGTTTTCCCGGCGTGGTGCCGGATTGCGCGATTCCCATCAGCGTGCCGATGTCCCCCAAGCCGCCGGCATCAAAATCGAACAAGCGGATTTGGGGGATGCCGTAATTCGTGTTGCCCTGTGGCTGGAGTTGGTTAAACGCAAAGCGGGTGAAATTAATGCGCGCTTCATTCAACAGAGTAGCGCCCAGTGTGCGCGTCCATCCGATGGTGGCCACAAAATTATGCGGAGCCAGATCCACATCCTCCAGGGGCCGGTTTCCGCCATTCAAATTATCCAGGCGGGTGAAATAGGTGCTGAAGAAGAACGTGTTTTTACCCTGCGTGTAATCCACACGGCCATTAAACTGATCGGCTGTTGTTGAATTGGGGATGCGCAGATCGTAGATGCCCCAGTCCGTAGTCCCGTCTGGCCCATTGCCGATTGCCTGGCCGATGCCCGTACCCGGTTGATACCACATTCCCACGGGATGGAAATTCGGATCGGCCGGACTGGTAATCAGGGAACAACAATCCATTTCGCTGGTGGTGGTGGAGATGCGCGGGGCGATGCCCGGCATCGCAAAAATTTTAGCCGCCAGGCTGCCTGGATTCACCTTTTGGACGTACTGGCGAAAGGAAGGAGTCTCCAGCTTTACGTCGCGACTCGTGCTGGTATTGCTTTGCCGCAAACCTTCATATGAGAAAAAGAAAAAGAGTTTGTCGCGCAGGATGGGCCCGCCAAAGCTGCCCGCGAAGTCGCGATATTTCTGGTCGTTGCGTGTGGGGCAGTGAGAGGCCGTGATCGTAAAAGTGCCGCCTTCGCAGGAAATCGTATTCAGGGGAACGTTGGTGGGGCCGTAGAATTTGTTGAAAGCGTTCAGACCCTTGTCGTTGAACTTGATCAGGCCGCTTCCGTGATAGGCGTTTGTGCCGCTTTTCGAGATCACCTTCACCTGGGCTCCGGAGTTGCGGCCATCCTCGGCGTTGTAGGAAGCTGAACTGACCACCATTTGCTGGACGGATTCCTGGTTCGGGGTAATCACGGCAGCGCCGCCTGAATCCAAGCTGTCGATACTCACGCCGTCCAGCAAGTAATTGTTGGCGGAAACGCGCTGGCCGTTGGCCACAACCTGCACCTGATTTTCGGTTTGGAAGATCTGGTTGTTGGAACCGCCGGGCCCGACCTGCTGGGGCAGGGCAAATGAATTTCCATTGCCCTGGCGGGCCGCGTCGCCGAAAACGCCCGGCGTCAAGCGGATCAACTCAAATGGATCGCGGCCGAATTGAGGGAGCGTCAGAACCTCCTGGGATCCGATCGTATTGGATACACTCGCGTCCTCGGTCTGCAAGCCGGCCGCGGAAGCCACAACAGTCGTGGATTGCGTCACCACGCCGAGTTCAAGGTTGATATCCACTCCATGTGGCTGTTCGGCTTCGACGATGATGTTCTTGGTGATCGAAAGCTTAAAGCCGGGAGCTTCGACGTTGATGGTGTAAATGCCGGGTGGCAATGCATTGACGCGATAATAGCCCTGATCGCTGGTCACCGTGTCATGCTTCACGCCGGTCTCCTGATTGGTCACCGTGACTTTCGCGCCGGCCACCGCGCCGCTCCTGGGATCCATAACCGTGCCCTGGAGGCTGGCTTTGAACTGAGCATAGGCAGGGATTGCACACAGAGCCAGAACAAAAAGAAGAAGAGTATTCCTACGCACGGTTGTTCTCCTTGAATTCGGATTCGCAAAAGCGAATTGAATCACTCGACGGATTTCGCGTTTCTTGTCATCTTGAAAAACCCACCCCGGTTGAGCTTCTATATGGCGCGAGCCGCGCCGGAAGGAATGAAGCTATCGGACTGCGTGGCAGCATCTCAGCCCGTGATGTTTACTGTCTGTACTATATTGCACACCTGGCTGCGGGAAGATGATTCATCGAAGGGCGCTCAATTAGGGTTGCTGGTGGAAGCGATGGGCGGGACTGGTGAGTTGAGGAAGTTTTGCAGGCCTTGAATCCTGCGCGATCCATTCCTTTCCTCGCGGAGTTTCGCGAAACCGGGTCGTCCCGGACACGGGAGCGGAATTTCCAACCGGCGGGGAAAGGGAGCCGGACGCACGCAACCGCTGGACAGCGTCAAGATAGATTTTCAGACCTGGATCAGGGTGGGACCAATACTTGAGAAAAGTCTGCAGGTGATTTTTTGCGCGGTCGAGCTGGCCGATTTTTTGATACAGCACCCCCAAGTCGTAATGGATATTCACGACATGATGAAATCCGGGCGCATCGTAGCTGAACGCGCGTTCGTTTGACCGGGACAAAACTTGCTCGTAATTCGCGATGGCTTCCTCGTTTTTTTCCGCAGCCGCTTCGATGGATGCAAGAGTTTCCAGCGCAAGAGTTGATTTCTCGTATTCCACCGCCATTTTCGCCGCTTCCACGGCTGCCTGCGCGTTTCCCTGGGAAAGCTGCAATTCCGCCTGCAGCAAATATTGAAACGACCGGAGGCGTGGAGCCTGTTTCTCCCCGGCCAGTGCCTCCAATTTACTAAGCATTTTCTGCGCATCGTCAGTGCGGTGGCCGCGGGCGGAAAGAATTCCCAATAGCATGATGTGGGCGGGATCGACGGCGCGGGCTTCGATCTGCGAAATTTCCTGCTGGAATTGCTGCGCCGAGCCTTCTTCCAGGGAAAGCGCGGCGAGCGTAAGCCGGTCTTTCACTCCGGCAAATGAATTGCCGCGCGATTCGGCAACCACGATGCCCGCTTCCAATTGCGCGCGCGCTTCACGGAATTGGCCGGTGGCCAGATCAAGATCGGCAAGCGAAGCATGACCTTCGGCCTCCGTATCTCCCCCGGCTTTCACCATTTTTTCGAAGGTCTGGCGCGCCAAAGCTAAATCGCCGCTGGCTAGATATGCCCGGCCAAGATTGGACAGGCCCTCGAAATCCGCGGGGTGGTCATGTAGCACTTGCTTGGCGAGCTCCAGCGAATTGGCGGTGTCTCCCTTTAGAAAGCTGAACATGGACAAATTGCTGCGCGCCGAACTGCTATCGGGCTGCAGGTGCATCGCTTTTTCCGCCTCGCTATACGCGGCCGCGAAATCGAATTTCCCGGCGTAGCAGAGCCCCAGATTCATATAGGCCGAAGGGTTTTCCGGCTGAAGTTCGCTAAGCACTTGGAAATGTCCGCAGGATTCGTCGAAATTTCCGATGCTCATATTGTAATCGCCCAGGATTTTTGCCCGCTCGCTCTCGGTCACGTGATCCGCGAGCAGGGAAGCGGCATGCATTTCCTGTACGGCGCGCTCGGAGTCATAGAGGTTGGTGTAGGCCACGCCCAAATAATCATGTGCCATGGCGAACTGCGGATCTTTTTCGAGCGCCTTCTGGAAGAATAAAATGGCGCCTTGCGGGTCGCTCGAAGCAAGGCGCTGCTTTCCAAGCGTGTAAAACGAGATGGCTTCGAGCGAAGGCGAAGTCACCTTGGCCAGCGAAAGGGAACTGGCGTGCACGGTGCTCAGCGATTCGCCAAGTCCGTTGCGAATTTCTTGCGCGACAGTATCGAGCGCGGCGGGTACCTGGTTTGCGCTGGCAGCCGTCTGTTGCGTGCTCACCAGAGCTTTGCCCTCCGGGCCGAGCGCCCGCGCCACTACGATGTACCCATCCCCAATCTTGCTGATGGAACCGATCAGCAAAGCCTGCAAATCTTCGCGCTGGCAGATTTCCAATCCCACGCGCTCGTCGATCCTGGCATCGGCGGGCTTCTCCATGCGTTGCAGTACGTCGGGCACGCGGCTGTGTGGATACACGCTCAAACGATGCGATTGTTCCAGCGAGATTGCGAGCAATTCGGCCACGGTTTGGTCGAAAACCGGCTCGCCGGTGCGATTATCGAATTCGCCGATCAGGACGGTTTCGCGAACGCCGGGGGTGGCGTGCGAGCGCCAGGTGCGGACGCCGAACCATCCGCCGATCACGAGCGCCACGAGCAACGCGGCCAGCAGGATTCTATTTCTCCGGGTGTGGCGATTCGACCTGCCCGCCACCAGCAGCGGAAGCGAAATGCTCAAGCGCTCCTGATCGACCAGCAATTCCTTTGCGGATTGGTAGCGGTGCGCGGGATCTTTGTCCAGGGCTTTCAGGATGATGCTTTCGAGTCCCGGCGAAACCCGGGGATTCAATTCGCGGGGATGGCGCGGCGCGCGATTCAGAATTTCGTCGATCAGCCGCGGCACCTGGGTTTCGGGAAACGGCCGCTGGCCAGTGGACATTTCATAAAGCACCGCGCCGGCAGCCCAGATATCACTGCGTGCGTCCACCGTTTCGCCGCGCAATTGTTCGGGCGACATGTAAGGAATCGTGCCGGCCGCGGCAGGCTCGGCCATGCTCGCCGTCATATTGGGATCGGTTCCCGGCAATAACACTCGCGCCAGGCCGAAATCGAGAATTTTCACCTGGCCTTTGGGAGTCACCATGATGTTGCTGGGCTTCAAATCGCGATGAACCACGCCCTGTTCGTGCGCGGCTTCGAGTGCCGCCGCGATTTGCATGCCCACCGACGCCACTTCTTTTTCAGGCAATGGGCCATCTTTCAAGCGGTCGGAAAGCGTGGTTCCAGTGATGTATTCCATCACCACGAAATCGATGTCGTCCTGAATATCGAAATCGTGCACGGTGGCGATGTTGGGATGATTCAGCTTGGAGAGGGCCAGTGCCTCGGTGCGAAATCGCTTGCGCGAGGCATCACTGGCCAATTGGCCCGCGGGCAGCACCTTTAGCGCGACATCGCGATGCAGCCGCTCGTCATTCGCGCGGTAGACCACACCCATGCCGCCGGCACCGATCTGCTCAGTGATTCGATAGTGGCCTAGGATTTGGCCAATCATCAGAAGGTGATTCGATACAAGCCGCTCATCTTAGGATGCGCTCAAGGGCAAGTCAAACAAGCCACCTTTGGAGTGTTATCTGAAGTTGAAATTATCCTTGGTTTTTAGGGGGTCGGAGCTTTCAGCTCCGACATAAGCTCTCGAGACAAAAGTGGGCTTTTAGCCCCTGAAGCACGGCGCAGAAGAGTGAGATCCCGCATACCATCTAACAACCACAACACTTCTGTTTTCGCGGAGAAACATTCGCGCAAATTGTTACGCGCGAAGGTCCTCGGAG
The DNA here is from genome assembly GCA_963797765.1 of uncultured Acidobacteriota bacterium. GTDB lineage: Bacteria > Acidobacteriota > Terriglobia > Acidiferrales > UBA7541 > JBGPTK01. The sequence continues at coordinate 264,129 of CAWCQU010000001.1, forward strand.
CGAATCGGAAGGCGCCGGACGCGGACTCCGGTGGCGGCGAACACGGCGTTGGCAACGGCAGGCATCACCGGAGGAACGCAGTGCTCGCCGAATCCGCTGGGGGGAGCGGTACTGGGGACAACGTGAAATTCCATCACGGGAACATCTCCCATTTTCATCACGGGAAAATCCAGATAATTGCTTTGCTCCGCGGCGCCGTTGCGGAAAGTGATTTGGCTTTTTAGCGCTGCGGTAAGTCCCCAGGTGATCGCGCTTTCGGCTTGGCCTTCCAGGCCCAGCGGATTCAGGACGAGACCGCAATCCATCACGCAAACAATGCGATGAACGCGAACATCTCCTTGGTCGCCCACCGAAACCTCAGCCACCTGCGCGATGTAGGATTCGCCAAAGTAAGTGTTGCAGCCGATTCCGCGGCCGTATCTGCGGCCCTGCTGCACTTTTTGCAGGGGCTTCGACCAGCCTGATTTTTCTCCCGCCACTTGCAGCACTTGGGACAGCCGGGAGCGATCGATCGGCTGGTCAGGCATCGGCGAACTCGTTTCACTCGATCAGATTGCCACGAAGATCAACCCCGATTGCGGGCATTCCGTTCGCTTTCAGCCGTGAATTGAATGCAGGCACTTCAACGTCCAGGATGTGTTTCAAGGAAGCAAGCGCCTGGTCGAGTTCCGTGGAGACTTCCTTGAAAACCTGGTAGTCCTGCTCGGTGGGTCCGTAATCGCCTTGGACGTAGTTCTGCAAGACCGCCATCCGGTTATTCAACCGCAATTCATAGATCAATGTCTGGTCATCGAATCCTGTAAATCGAGGCTCGTACAACGTTTGCAGCAGTCTGTCGAGCTCGCCGTTTAATTTGCGGGCGCTTTCAACTAGTGCACTATCCGCACCGGCTTTTTGCGAAGCGGATTCGATCTGTTTTTGCGTTTTTTGAATTTCATTGATCGCGTCGTGGGCGGCGGAAACCTTGTCGCGCACGGCGATCAGCAGATTAAATTGCTTTTGATAATCTTCCTGCGTGGTGGGCAGCCGTGGATCTTTTTTGATCTGAAACGATTGAGTGCCTGCTCCATCGCCCGAGGCGAGCTTTACCTTGTAATCTCCGGGCACCGCTTCGGGGCCGCGCAGGCTGGCGCCGAAGACGTAGGTTCCGCTTTCGATGCCATGCGCATCGGGATAGCGCATGTCCCAAACGAAGCGATTTAATCCTGCCGCGGCGGAAACTGCCGCCTGGCCGCGCCCCGCTTTCGATGCGCTGCTGAATTTTTGAATCGTCTTGCCGCTCGAATCCTGAAATTCCAAAGTCACCGGCTGCGAGGCAGCTTCCGCCAGGTAGTAATAAACGATCACGCCTCCTGGCGGATTTTCGCCTACACCGCCGCTGGGCCCAAAAAATCGCGCGTGACGCGTACGATAGGCCGCGCGCGGTGGAAACAGGTGAGCCTTGGATGCCTCCATTTCGGAAGTCATGTGTTGCAGGGGCGTCACGTCGTCCAGAATCCAGAACGCGCGGCCCTGCGTGGAAGCGATCAAATCGTTATCTCTTAAAGTGAGATCGGTAACGGGCACCACCGGCAGGTTGAGCTGCAAACTTTGCCAATTATCTCCATCGTCGAAGGAAACATAGATTCCCGTTTCCGTGCCTGCGTAGAGAAGTTCCTTTCGAACCGGGTCCTGGCGAATGGTGCGCACAAAAGTATCCGGGGCGATTCCGGCGGTCACCGCCTGCCAGGTTTTTCCGAAATCATGGGTGCGGTAAATGTAAGGACGGAAATCGTCAAGCTGATAGCGGTTTGCGGCAACGTACGCGGTGGCGGCATCGTGCGAGGAAGCCTCGATGATATTCATCCGCGTCCATGGCTGCACTGCGGGAGGCGTGACGTCGGCCCAAGTCTTGCCTCCATCGCGAGTCAAATGCACCAAGCCATCGTCGGAGCCCGTCCAGATCACATTTTTATCCAACGGAGACGGGGCAATCGTAAAAATCGTCGAGTAAATATCTTCCAGCCGGCCTTGTTCCTCCCGCGTTTTATCATTTCGCGTAAGGTCGCCGCTGATCGCTTGCCAGCTTTGTCCTCGATCGGCCGAGCGGAACAACACGTTCGAGCCTACGTAGATTGTTTCCGGCGCGGCAGGCGAAATGGCGATGGGATAGGTCCATTGAAAGCGATATTTCATTTCCGCGGCGGTGCGGCCGCCCGGGAAATCGGGCCAGGCGGAAATATTGCGAACGCTGCCGGTGCGGTGATCATATCGAGTGAGAATTCCCCAGAAACTGCCAGCGTAGATGATGTCGGGATCTTTCGGATCGGGCTCCACGTAGCCGCTCTCACCGCCGCCCACTTCATACCAATCGGTCAGACCAATGCCTGGCCCGGAAGTGCGGCTGGCGATTCCCAGAGTGGTGTTGTCCTGCTGCGCGCCGTACACGTGGTAAGGAAATCCACTATCGGTGCTCACGGTATAGATCTGCGCGGTCGGCTGGTTCAGAACCGTGCTCCAGCTCTTGCCTCCGTTGAAGGTGACGATGGCGCCGCCGTCATTGCCGTTCACCATCCGCTGATTGTCATGCGGATCGATCCAAAGATCGTGATAATCGCCGTGGGGCGTTTCGATATGCGAATACGTTTTGCCGCCATCCGTGGATTTCAAGAAATGCTTCGACGAAAAAACGTAGAGTGTATCCGCTTGCTGCGAATCGGCGAAAATGTGGCCGTAATAATATTGCCGCGAGCGCAATTCGAATTCGTCGTTCAATCGCTGCCAATTCTTGCCGGCATCATCGGAACGATAGATGCCGCCGTCTTCGGCCTCGACGGTGGCCCAGACGCGATTGGAATTGACGGGAGAAACCGTGATGCCAATCTTTCCTTTATCGCCCTTGGGCAGTCCATCCTTCAGTTGAGTCCAGTGGTCGCCGCCATCCGTCGTTTTGTAAATTCCGCTGCCCGGTCCAACGCTATTGATTCCCCAGGGGGCGCGAAGAACTTGCCAGGTGGTGGCGTAAATGGTGAGCGGATCGTACGCATCCATCGAGAGATCGACCGCGCCGGTCTTGTCATTTATATATAGAACCTTCTGCCACGTCTTGCCGCCATCGCGCGAGCGGAACACGCCTCGTTCTTCATTCGGGCCGTACGGATGGCCGACGGCGGCGACATAAACCACATCGGGATTGCGCGGATCGACGCGGATCTTGCCGATTTGACTGGAGTCGCGAAGACCGGCGTTGGTCCATGTCTTGCCCGCATCAGTCGATTTGTAAACTCCGTCGCCATGAGAAATATTCGCGCGCAGGCAAGCCTCGCCCATGCCGACGTAAACAATTTTTGGATCGGATTCGGCTACCGCAATCGCTCCCACCGAGCCGGTTGTGAAATAGCGATCCGAGACCGGCATCCAGGTAATTCCGCCATCTTCCGTTTTCCACACGCCTCCGCCAGTCGCGCCCATATAGTAGACGAGTCGTTCGCTCGCGACACCGGCAACTGCAGTGACGCGTCCTCCGCGGTACGGACCGATGCTGCGCCAGTGCAGAGCTTTGAAATCGTTGGGCTTCGATTGAGCGCGGAGTGTAGAAATACCGGAAAAAACTATGACGGCTAGTAAATAGGCCGAGACAATTATTAACAGGCGACGCGATTTCATTTTGGACTCCCTTAAATCCGATTATTTCGCTCGATCCGAGCCGCGGGAGGGCGAGCCTGAAAATATATCCGCAATAAACAAACACGAATCAGAGTCGGGCAACCGCGGATCGTAATACTACAAATGCCAATCTACTGCGATTCCGCCGCCTTGGGCTTCGCCGATCCATCCCCGCGCAAATAGCGTTCCCACCACTCCATGGTGTGCTGGTGGAAGTCGATGAAGCGGAATCGCGAGCCGCGCACGATGCTGTGTTCCGCGTCGCGATAGATCAGCAAATCCGAGGTGCGGTGAAGCGCCCGCAAAGCGGCAAACATCATCAAGCCTTGCTGGAACGGGACAGTGAAATCAGCTTTGCCGTGAACGATGAGCACGGGAGTGTGAATGCGGTCCGCCACGAAGAACGGAGAATTTTCGAGGTAGCCGTCGCGGTTGGTCCACGGAGTGCCGGTGGTGCGCGCCTGCCCGGTTTCGATGGTCCAAACGTCGCGATCGCGCCCGTCGCCCCAGGTGCTGAAGAAATCGCTGGGCGGTGCGCGCAGCACGGCAGCGGCGAAAATGTCGGAGTGTGAAATCAGAAACAAGCCGGAAAAGCCGCCGAAGCTTCCGCCGGTGATGCCGAACTTGCCGGTGGTCACATCCATCGCGCGAACCGCGTTTACCGCGGGGATCACCGAATTCACAAACGAATCGCCGGTGTAGCCGTCTTTAATCAAAACGTCCGGCATCAAGTATCCGTAGCCGTGCGAAATATGCCACTGCGCTTCCGCATTGAATCGATTCTTCGACGAACTCAGTTTTTCGTAGGTGTAAGTGACCACCGGAACGCGATGCGAGGCATCCGTATTCGGCGGAAGGAACAAAAGTCCTTCCAGGGGATCGCCATCGGCGGAAGTGAAATGAAACACGCGCGGCGCTTGAAACGCGAACGCGGCAAGCTGCGGATTCAAATTTGTAATGCGGCGCGGCTGAGTTTGTCCCGCTTCGAGCAGATAGCCTTCTTCGGGAGCGGTTGCGCTCGTCGCCGAAAATGACACCGCCGAGCCGTCGCGCGACGGAACCGGTGAACGAAGCGCTTGATCGGCGGAATAAATTACAATGCTTGCCTCATTTCCGGTTGGCCAGCGTTGAATGCTTTCGCGATAACTTTGTTCGTCCACGGAACGAAAGAACAATGTGCGGCCGTCCCCGCTCCACACCAAATCGCTGTTCTGCGTTTCTTTCTCCGATTCCGTAAGGTTTCGCGGGTTGGCCTGGCCGATTTGTGCCACCACCACATCCCAGGTGGGCTCCAGAATCGAATACATTTTCGAATCGCGCGGTCCCGTTCCAGGCCGCGCCGCCAACATCGCCATCCAGCCACTTGAGGCGATCCGCGGATCGCGAGTGCGCTCCGGAAATTTATCCAGCACAACTTTTTCATCGCCGCCCGCCAAGCCAATCGAGCGAAGTTTCCCCTTCTCGGGAAAAAGCAAGCTGCCGCTATCGGGAGAAAATGCAATCCACGCCGGCGAGCGGCCTTCCAGAATCACATGCGGCGGCTGGCTGCCGTTCGCAGGCACTAGCCAATCCTGCGAGCGTTCGTGGCGGAACAATGTGATCGTCTCGGGAGTGACGGCGCGAAAAACAACCTGCGCTCCGTCCGGCGAAACTGAAAACCGGGTCAGCGAAACCGGCTGGGGATTCAGCGCATGCGAATGCCCGCCCGATTTCACATCCACGCTTACCAGCGTCCATTTTCGCGTATCGATAAACGGCGCATCGCCGGGCATCGTCGCGTCGGTGCTGTGCACCAGGGTTGATTCGGGTTCTGTCTGCGGCGGTGCAGGCAGCAAGATTGCATAAATAATTGCGGCTCCGTTCGGAGTCCATTGAGGCGCGAGTTGATCGGATCCCGACTGGCTGTCATCCTTCGGGAACGATTCGCCGATTTCGCGCACCGTCCCCGTGGCCGCTGTCCAGATGCACAATTGCCGGCGGCCTTGCCGCGTGCGGAAAAAAGCCAGATCGCCGCCGCTGGGAGACCAGATAGGAGTGTCAGCGAAATCGTCAGCCAGCAATTCGCACCGGCTTGCCGCCAGGCGTGGCCACCCACAAAAATCCATCCGGGTGCCGCGCCAGAATGTTGGATTCAAGCGACGGATCGGCCGAGGCGTAGGCCACTCGCGCGCCGTCTGGAGACACAACTGGAAAGCTGCCAGGAACAAATTCGACTATCCCCAGCATGTCTTCGGGTGTGAATGGCCGCGGAGCTTGCTGCGCGAACAGCCATCCAGGAAGAAATAGTGCCGCCAGCGCCACAAGGACAAGCAGAATCCTCGTATGCTTTCGAATTCTCAATGCGTGCCTCCTACTGTTCGGCGTCCTCGACCGGTGACATCAGCATGGGAACGTGAACGTGGGCTGCGGCGGAAGCCTTGCGATTCACAGGCAAATCGAGTTTCGAACGGTCGATTATTTTTCCAGCCTTCATCACCATCGAAATTTGCTTGGCATTGTTGATGTCGTCCAGCGGATTGGCATTCAGCAGAACCAGGTCGGCAATTTTCCCTTCTTCCACCGAGCCCATATCGCGATCCTTGCCCAGGAATCGCGCGGAATTCAGCGTGCCGATGCGGATGGCATCCATGGTTGAAATTCCGCCGCCAACCAGCAGTTCGAGTTCGCGATGCGCTGCCGGCCCAATGGATTGATCGGTGCCCAGCGCGACGATCCCGCCGCCCGCATCAATCTTTCGGTTATTTTCCTGCGCCACCGGCGTCATGATTTTCATCCAGGAAGCCCAGCGGTTTTTCTTTTGTATGTCGCTCTCCGTGGTCTTCAGCCGCTGGATTTCTTCGGGCTCAAGCACGGCCTGATAAAGCGGCTGGTCCAGAAATTCGGGATGATCCGCGAGGCGGCTGTAGTTCTCTCCGATGGTTAATGTCGAAGCCATGGGCATTTGCTTCGCGGCAAGCAGCCGGACGAACGCATCGGTGACAGGCCCCTGGATGTCCGGATGCGCCAGCGTGTCCACGCCGACAAAAATCGCTTCCCGTGCGCGAATCTCGCTGGAGACGTGAACCGTCGAGCGAATGCCGTGGTCGTTGTAATACTCAATAATGTGCTGCATCAAGGGAATGGGCAGCAGCGTGATCATCGGCCGCGTTCCCCAGCCTTCTTCTTCATACGTAATTTTCAAAAAGTCGGGGTGCCTGGCAATCGCCGCATCGAGAGTGGGAATTGCCTGCGGCCACGAATCCACCAACGTGGATGGTCCACCCACTTTGCCGCCGTGGCTTCCCGGATAGGTGACGATTCCACCCACCGCCAGCAGCCGCGTGCTCACAATGGCTCCGGAGCGTTCCTTGTCGCGCAAAGCGAATGTGAAATCGGGATTGTTCCCCACGTCCAGCACAGTGGTGACGCCGCAATAAAGATAACTCTGCAGCGCGCGAATTCCCGTGCGCTCATCTGGAGTTTTCCCCATTCCGCCGCGCAGATGAATATGAATATCCATCAGACCCGGAATTAAATATTTTCCGTGTCCATCCACGCGCTGCGTTCCGGGCGGCAAAGTGATTTCGCCGCGCGCCACTCGCGCAATCCGGTCGCCCTGAACCAGCACAGTGGCATCCGGGATCGCCGGGCGCCCTGTACCGTCGATCACGGTCACATGCTCGATGGCAACCGCCGCAGCTTGTTGAGCGGCCATCGGCAAAATCGAGTATCCGAGAATGGCGCACAAAAATATGGCAATGAATTGCAATCCTCGCTTCATCGAGTTCCCCCCTCGAGCACTGAATGTCATGTGGAGAATTTGACTGTTGAAAACACTGGGCCGGCGCCCCGTTGAAAGAACGCCGGCCCAATCGAGACAATCGATCTAGAACTTGTAAACCGCTGAAAACTGGAACTGCCGCGGCGCTGCCGATTGCGTCGGCCTGCCGAACGAGGCGGGAGGCGCAAACTGGTTCAAGCCGATCGTGGTATTCACGGCGGTAACGTTCACGTGATTGAAAGTGTTGAACGCTTCAAAGCGCAGCGCAATTTCTTGCTGCTCCCTGATCTTGAATGCTTTGTTCAAGGCGGTATCGAAGTTTACCTGCGGACGGGCACGAAACGTGTTGCGGCCTAAAGTGCCGGGCCGGTCCCGCGTGGAATCCGTGTCGCCATTGGCGTCCGATCCCACCAATCCCGTGTACGTAAAACCGGAAACCGCCTGGACGATTGGGCTGAATTGGAATCCGTATGGCAAATCATACGTGCCGAAGAGCGCAAAATTGTGAGTGCGATCCTGGTCGGCCAGACCTCGGTCGGCGTTCAAATGGTTCGGGTCGACGTGCAGCGAAAAATTGAGCCGGAAATTGTCGGAATCGCTGATATTCTTTGACCAGACGTAATTGGCTTGCACGTTAAAACGGTGGCTGAACCGTTTTTTCATCACCACTTGCAACGCATCATAAAAACTCTGGTCGCCGGCTTCCTGGTCCAGCATCTGCCGGAAGCCGCCGAAGGTCACTCCCAGTGGACCGGGAATAACGGAGGGTGCGCCAAATGGACGAGTCGCGTCCGCTTGTGCCACTGTCCGCGTCTGGCCCGGGCCAATCAGGAAGAACGACGGCGAGTTCAAATCACGCGTTCTCAAAAGCTTCAGTCCATGCACGTGGATGTAGTCCACACTCAATGCCCAGTTGGGCGTGAATTCGCGGCTGATTCCGAAGTTTAATTGTTCGGTGTAAGGATTGACGCGCAAGCCTCCCCATTTGTCTCCCACGCTATCGGGGAAATCGGACCCGAGTCCTCGAGTGATGGGGATGTACACCTGGTTCTTAACGCCCGTGGCGCATGCCGGCGCTGTCGTAAAGCGAGCCGGATAGGTTGGGAAGCAGCCCACATTTGCGGGAGTCAAGGCGATTTGCACGATCGCCAACGGTCCGAAGTTTGATTCCCGGTTGATCAAGGAAGACTCGATGGTTGCATAAAAGATCCCAAAACTTGCCCGCACCAATGTCTTGCCGTTGCTGAACGGATCCCAAGCAAAACCAATGCGGGGTGCAAAGTTGTTCGAGTCTTTCAAAATCGTTTCGTAGTCGTAGCGCAATCCCACATTCACCGTCAAATTAGGTTTCAAGTTGTAGCTGTCCTGAATGTACAGCCCGTCCAGCCATTCGTTGTAAGGCAAGCCGGAGATTCCGAACGACTGCGTGTATTGATTTGGGAAAGTGGCTGGATTGGCGGCGTTGAATGGAAATACGGCGTTCACCGGAAAGTTATAGGTTCCGTTGAAATTGCTGTAAAAGGTTACGAAGCGGTGGAAAAATTCGAAGTCCCCGCCGTACTTCAGATTGTGTTTCCCGATCGTGTGGGAAAGTGTGTCGATCCACTGGTAGCCATTTTCGCGCAAGTTCTGGGGCAAGCCTGGATTGGGTCCCAGGTTTCCTTTGCCGGCGTAGTTCGCTGCCGGAGTGGTGGTGGAAAAATCGGGAGTGAGGGTGCAACCGCCCGCGTTGGGCGCGCAGATATCCAGGCGGTCCTTGGTATAGCCGAAGCGGAATTCGTTCACCAGTCGAGGAGAGAACACGGTTGATAGCGCCACGTTGACGCCTTGTTCGTAGTCGATCAGATTGGTGATGCGCTGGGAAGTGTTTAGACCGCCGACCCCTCCATTTTCCGAGGTGCCGCGAACGATGTTGTAACGGCCCACCAGCCGGTTGTTCTTGGAAAGCTGGTCATCCACCTTACCGAAAAGTTTGATGTCTTTGGCCGGCTGCTGCAGCAGGACTCCCGGATTCGGCTCGAGTGGGGAAGTGATGCCTGCCGCGTTCTGATTTTGGTGAGTTTGCTCGTAGCTGCCCAGGAAGTGGGCGCGGTCTCTTGCGATCGGCCCTCCTAACTCGGCGCCCCATTCCTGGCGGTTGAAATCGGGGTTGAGGCCGGTAAGACCTTGAGTCGCGTCCCACGAACCTGGGCGCTCATAGAAGAATGCCTGGCCGTGCCAGTCGTTCGTCCCGCTCTTGGTGATGACGTTGATCACCCCCGAAGGGCTTCTGCCGAACTCAGCGGAAAAATTATTGGTCACCACTTGCAAGTCCTGCACCACGGCGAGCGAGAGGTCGCTGTTCGGTCCGGGCTGATCGCCGGCTAGTGTCCGGATTTCGCGCAACTGGTTGTTCACGCCGTCAGCCAGCATCGTCAACTGGCGTTCTCCCTGCCCGTTGAAGGTAAGGCCGCCGCTATCGGAAGTGAAGAAGACGGCGCCCGGCGCGAGCTTGGTGAAGTCAAAGAAACTCCGGCCGTTCGTGGGCAGGTTGGTGATTTCCCTCTGATCGATGGTGTGGTCGATTTCCGATTTGTCCGTCTCGATAATGGGCGCCGCGCTGGAAACGGTCACGCTTTGTTCCATGCTTCCCGGTTTGAGCGTGAAATTAATTACGGGCGACCCGTTCGCCTGGAACGTGAGGCCGGTCATAGTTTCGCCGCCGAATCCCTTCATCTCCACTTTGATCTCATAGGTTCCGGCCGGAGGCAGCGCCGAAAATATGTAATGGCCATTGCTGTCCGTATCGGTGGTGCGCACCAATCCGATACTCAGATTTTTGATGGTGACGGTGGCGCCCGAAACGATTCCTCCCGACGCATCCTGCACGGTTCCCTGCAGGACGAAGTTAGTGCCCGTTTGCGCATGAACCGGCGGAAGCAGGATCAGAGTTGCCAGCAAAACGGCCGCGAAACAACAAAAATCACGAAACGAAAATTGCGGAACTTTCGATACCATCGGCGTGTCCTCCCAGAGCGCTGCTCGATATCGGCGCAACCCCCGTTGCACCGGCATGCGGATAACAAGTCGCCTACCCCGTTGGCACGGGCTTATAGCGAGGCTGGGGATCGAAGTCAAGCAATATTTGTATACCACTTGTGAACACACGGTGAGCAGTTAGTATGTTAAATGCCCGGCGTAACGCGGAATGGATTGGCCGGCGGGGAAGAGGGAGCGATGATCCTTGCGGCAGGAAGTCGTCAACGAATGCTAAATCTGGGTGGTCGATTGGCTGGCGGAGTGCCGTGACGGGCGCTTCATCGCCAGATCGGCGGGCACGGGAAGAATGCGGCGATACATCTCGAGTCGAGAAAAAGCGCGTCCGGCACGGGTCGCAACGATAGGCTTTAAAACCAATGATCCGCTTGAGCCAAAGAAACATTCCTTCGTCCACCCGCTCGCGCGCAATCCGCTGCATGTCCATCTTTCCGCATTTCGGGCAATGCACGTATAACGCATACCTGATCGGAACTTTCCAGGCGAAGAAGCGCAGTTCGCAAGCCCGGCAGCGCCACGGCCGCAGGACGAAAAGACTGCAAAATAAATCGGCAGCTCCGCTTCGGTGCGAGCGGCGGCAAGCGTCGGATTGACAGCGAGGACAAATCATCTCAAGCCCCGGAGAAAACCCCGCCGAAGCTTACGCCAAATAGAGTTCGCCAGGCAATGCCTTCATCCCCTTCATTTCCTGGGAAGGAATCGTCCCTTGGAATCCCCGGCACGGAGCAGTGTAGAATAGCCGCCGAGGAAAATCATGACCGACTACACAGCCGCGCACTCGCGCGCAGGAATCGATGCCAAATTGCCAAAACTCGACACTTGGCCGAATCATTTCCCCGGTTATGAAATCACCATTCGTTTCCCGGAATACACCTCGGTATGTCCGAAAACCGGATTGCCGGATTATGGTGCGATCACAATTCATTACCAGCCGAACAAACTCTGCCTCGAGCTGAAAGCGCTCAAGATGTACCTGCTGGGCTACCGCGATCTGGGGATTTTCTACGAAAATGCCGTCAACCGCATGCTGCGGGATGTGGTGGCCGCCACCCGGCCCGCTTGGTGCACGGTTCGCGGTGAATTCACCCCGCGCGGCGGCCTGTTCACAAATGTGGAGGCACGCTGGCCGCGCGGACGCGGCAAGGCTAGTGTTCGCTAGGAACACGCGAAACATCCGCGGGGATAGACAACCCCGCGGTACTTGGAGATAATCCAACATTCGTACTCTTCTGATCGAATCGAGTTTTTCAGACGCCAAGGAGGCGCGATGAGCCTTACCTCAGCTGGTCCCGAACCCGAGGGATCCCCGCAATTCGAGACTTCGCCGACACCGCGGTGGATCGTGATCGCGTTTGTCATCGCCTTCTTGTTCCTGGGCTATCTCGCTTATTCCAGCCACAACCAGCAGCAGGAAGTTGCCAGCGGTTTCGCACAAGCCAACCAGCGATCCGAATCGCTCGTGGCGCAGCTCGACAAAACGAATTCACGCCTCGCCGATCTGAAAGGCGAACTCGAAGTGACTTCGCAAAAGCTGGGATTGACCCAGGATGAATTGGCCCGCGCCCGCAGCTTGGCTCAGACGATTCGCAAGGATCAGAAGCAGAGCGACGAACAGCTCCGCGCCCAGATCGGGCAGGTGGCCCAGGATACCAGCACCAAAATCGGAGCCGTTTCCACCGATCTTGCCGGCACGAAAACCGATGTCGATGCTACGAAGAAAGATCTCGAAGCCACCAAGAGCAAACTCGATCGCACCGTCGGTGACCTGGGAGTGGCCAGCGGACTGATCGCCAAGAACCACGACGAAGTTGAAGAGCTCAAGCGGCTTGGCGAGCGCAATATCTTCGAATTCGATGTCCACAAATCGAAGCAAGCCCAACGGGTGGGCCCGATTCAGGTGGATCTGAAGAAAGTGGATACCAAGAAATACAAATACACCATGAACGTGGTGGCCGACGATAAGAGTATCGAGAAAAAAGACAGAACGGTGGGCGAGCCAATCCAGTTCTACGTGAAGGGCGCCCACATGCCCTATGAAATCGTGGTCTTCGAGGTAGCCAAAGACGAAGCGAAAGGCTACCTGAGCACTCCCAAGTAATAGCGCGCTGAGCCGCCGATTTGTGGCCCTTGCGCGGTATATCCGGCACGATACCTCGAAAATCTTCGCCGATAACCGCACTTTCGTTGCGCCGGGAGAAAGGATTATTCTCTCGACAGCAGTTGCGTGTATTTCGATCTGCGCGCGATGGCCTGGGTTCGCTTGTGCACCGCGCGGAGGTCCGCGCGGCAACCGCTCCTGCGAACAGGAAAACGAAAAACAGAAACGCTTCCGATTGCTTCGGAGGACCAACCGGTGTTTAACCAGTGAAGATCGAATATAGCGCCACTCCCGATGATATTGGGGCGCTGTATTCCTACCTCTGGAGGAACTCCGCATATTTCCGGCAAAGGATCAGCCTGGGCACGCTGGTTGTTGCCGTCTGGATTCTGATTTCTGTTTATCTGAGCCAGGGCGAACTCGCCTGGTACGACGCTTTTATAGCTATCAACGTCGCCATCGCCTTCCCGATCCTCACCCCCCTGCTCGCCATGCTTCGCACCAAAAACAGGAACCGCATCCTTACAATCGATCCCGCGGGAATTCACACTCAGATCGGGAAAAAGAAAGGAAGAATTCCCTGGGAGAAGATCGCGGAGGTGTTCGTCACCGGCGAGCATCTCTTCATTTTGGGCCGGAACTTGAATGCTTTCACCATCCCGAACCGCGCATTTCAGGATGATTCGCAGCGAAATGAGTTCATCCAGCTGTGTCAGAATTATTCGAAACAGCGCGGCTCTCGAACGAAAATAAGGCAGCTCGCCTGGTGGATTCTCGGCCTTGCTGTCGCTTTCCTGGCTTTTTTTCGCCCTACCTCTACGAAGCCGGCTGGCACTTGCGTTATGGGGACGTGATTTCTTACCAGGCAAAGCACGTCCCGGTGCCGCGCGGATGGATTGCCAAATCGAAACCGCAGTCGTTGACCCTTACCAAACTGCCTGTCACGCTGTTTACGATCTTGAATCTGGAATGGAGTACTCAGCAAATTTCGATCTCCAAGGCAGCCCCGCTGGGAAGCCTCACTCTCGCGGAGGCCGAAGACTCATTTGAAAAGTCATTTTGGACCTACCCTCCCATGGCCGGAGGCTTTGCCGTGATCAGCGGCCCTGTTAAGTTTGGCAAATGGCCGAATGAGATTTTTTGCATGACCACAAGCCACTCAAAAATTGATGCGCCGGTGTTCGCGGAATGTTTGTTTCAGCAGGGAACTTGGCAAGCCAGCTTCCTGGGGGCCAGGCAGCAATTGGACAAATTTTACGAGATCCTTCACGGTGTGCACTAAGTCCAGCCGCACTCGAAGCGGGGGACTCCCGCCCACATCCGATCCGATCTCTCAAATCAGGTGGAAAATCGCTGGTCAAGCCTGCCGAACGCCTCTAAGTCATTGATTCCACGTAAGTATCCGTAGTACTTCTAGGATGGCTAGTAGATGGTTTTTTCGATAAAATCGTTTTTTAATTTGTCTGCAACGGGGAGTCGTAAGAGAATTTACATTGACTTGCTATCGTCTCTGCAGGAGCGCGAGCACATTCAAGTCGGAGGGAACCCAGATGCGGCCAAAGATGATCCAGATATTGAAGCGCCTCTGCCGGGAACAAATCGGCCAGGACATGATTGAATATGCGTTGTTGCTGATGCTCGTCGCACTGGGCTCGGTCGCGAGCTCGAAGACTCTCTCCGGTACCCTCGGGAATACATACACGGGGATTGGATCGACGATCACGGCTACCACGACCGGTCAAAATGGCGGCGGGGCCGGCAACAACAATGCGGGCAATAACAACGCCGGAAACAACAACAATAACAACAACATCGGGAACAACAATTTCGGGAACAACAACAATAACAACAACAACGGAAACAACAACTTCGGGAACAACAACAATAACAACAACATCGGGAATAACAATTTCGGGAACAACAACAATAACAACAACTTTGGGAACAATAACAACAACAACTACGGGAACAACAACAATAACAACAACTTCGGGAACAACAACAATAACAACAATTTTGGGAACAATAACAACAACAACTTCGGAAACAACAATAACAACAACTTCGGAAACAATAACAACAACTTTGGGAACAACTGGGCACAACAATAACAGCTAACGATGGACCGTTCGGGCCTTTCTCCAGCTAAGGAACGGAAGCTACCTCGGGTCCGCCGCCGATCTGTACTCCTGAATTCTGGGCGGGCCAGCGAGAGTTGGGCGTTCTAGCTCGGCGAGTGCCTCCCCGAAACGCCTCCACACAAGCCAAAGTTGAGAGATCGCAACTTCCATGCGACATCTCTTGAGCCCGAAGCGCTTTCTAGGCTCTTACTCGAATTACCTCCGTCTTCATTTATCCGTGCTTCCTCAACCTACAAATTCCAGGCTTTATCCTCCCGCGATCCAGCTACCCATCATAACTCAATTCTGATCCGAGGAGAAGTAACCGGTTCGTCGGAAGTACTGGTAGTTCTAGAGGTTGTAGGGCCAAAGTCCTGTGGCTTGACGAAGCCGACCCACCCCCGGTAAAATAACTTCACGCCTCGTCCCTGAAAGAACTTTCCGGCTCACTGAATCGACTGAATTAAATGGGTTTCTGCGCGCAAGTGCGCCATAGGAGCGGGACTAGGTGTTGCATCCGACCCCAATTCAACGGATTGTCGTCAGCGCCTTTATAATCTTCAATCTAATTGCGATTCTGTGTTGGGCGTTTCCAGTGGATACACAGCTTTTCCCTGCCGTGAACCACCACACCTACTACTACATGAATTTGTCCGGCCTGTCGCAGGGGTGGTCCCTGTTTGCACCCAATCCGCCGAACAGCAATTGCCGGATGTCTGCTGAAATTGTCCACCAGGGCGGTTCGACCAACCTGTGGAATTTCCCCATGCCCCAGGATTTCAATAATTCCTATTTCCTGGAACGCGATCGCAAATGGGCGAATGATTCCCTGCGCATGGATCGAAATTCCATGCTCTGGCCCGACGCGGCCCGCTACATCGCGCGCATCAATGACGATTCCATGCATCGCCCCGTTTCCGTCAAACTGTTCCGCGTTTGTGAAACGGTTCCCACGCCAGGATCCAATCCAGCCGCCACTCCCGAAGTTCCGAAGCGCGAAAATTTTTTTACTTATGACGTGAAACCGGGAGACTTAGAGTGACAGTGCGCGCACTGATCCGCGGCTGGAACGATTTCTTTTTCAAGCCGCAATCGCCAACTCCGGTGGCCTTGTTCCGGATCCTCTACGGATTGTTGACCATCATCAATCTCCTGATGCTCCGTCCCGAATGGCTGAAGTGGTACGGCCCGCGCGGCTTCATGACCATGGAAACCATGCACCGGATAGGTTCCGGGCCGCACCCGAATCTTTTTGAGCTGCTGCCCCAGACCGATGCCGCCGTTCTCGCCTTTTTCTGGTTTTTCCTGATTGTTTCCATTTTTCTCACCGCCGGCTTCATGACGCGATTTAGCACCGTCGCCGTTTTCCTCTGCGTCCAATCCATTCAAACGCGCAATTACTACATTCTGAACGGCAGCGACACTCTCCTCAGTGTTTTGGGATTCTTCCTTATTTTCGCCCCTGCGGGCGCGGCGTTTTCCATTGATCGATGGCTGCGCATCCGAAAAGGTGTCGAAGGCCACGAAGTGCCGCTGCACAGTCCCTGGGCCCAAAGGCTGATTCAAATTCAAATCGCCTTCATGTATTTCACTACCTTCTATTGCAAAACGCGCGGAAGCTCATGGATCGACGGCACAGCTGTTTATTACGCCCTTCATTTTATCGAAGGCCACCACTTCCCGGTTCCCATCCACAGCCTGCTGATCATCAAGCTTCTCACCTGGGGCACCTTGCTGATTGAACTCGGCCTGGGAACCTTGGTCTGGTTCCGGGAACTCCGCTATCCCGTCCTAATCGCTGGATTGTGCCTGCACCTGGGGATCGAGTACGCGATGAATATTCCGTTATTCGAATGGATTTCGATCGCCACCTACGCCGTCTTTATTTATCCCGAAGATTTATCCCGCGTGGGAGAGTGGATTCGCAGCCAAGTGGAATTGAGGTCTTATTCCCTTCGAAGTTTTGCTCCCGTCTTGAAGCGCAAAGGGGCTGCCTAAGAAGTCACGTAGGAATGCTGATCCTGGTTTGTGTAGCGCCGCCCTTCAGGGCGGCATCTGTTTTAACCCCTGCGGACCGCCAAGGATAGGCAAGCAACTTACAACTCTACCGCGCTGGTTTGTGAGTGAAAGGGACGGAAAGCGCGCCGGCAAAGCGCCAGAGTGAACTATTTCTTTCCGAGACGGTAAACGATCCCGACCGAAAACTGAAAATTGTCCTGCCTCAGCCCCAGGTAGCGGCTCATCAAATAATCGCCCTGTCCGCGAATCGCCAGTTTGTCCCCAACTTTGAAATCCAAACCGCCCCCTGCGTTCATCGCGAATTTTGCAGCCGCGGAAGAAATTCCCAAATATCCCTGGCTGGCGTGAATCATTCCAAACTGGGCGTCGGCATAAGGAACAACGCGGTCGAATTTGCGGTAAGAAAAAACGGGACCGTAGGTATAGGTCTGCGCGGAAACGTTTAAATTGGAGGTCACGCTCGCCGCAGTCACTGCCTCCGTGCCGGAATAGGCGTTCAATTGAAACCGGCCGCCAAACCAGCTGTTCAGATTCTGAGTGATCGAGAAGCCGCCGCCGTGCAGGTGAAAACTGGTGCCATTGGTATTGGCGAGCAAATAGGAATAATTGCCGCCCAGCTCCCACGCGGGAGTCTCCTGCGCGCGCGCCGTGGCGCAGAGAAGAAGAAGTGCAGGAATGAGCCAAATGAACCGTTTCATCGAAGTGTCTCCTTCAGCGGTGACGTCCTAATTTGTAAGTGGCCCAGGTTCTTAGGGGGTCGGAGCTTTAGCTCCGACATCCGCTTCTGAAAGAAGAGCGGGCTTTAGCCCCTGAAGCCTTCGAACAGAAGCCTTGTGGTCGCGTCAATTGAAAACTTAGCGTGCCAGCCCTGCGCTGCGCCTGGTGCATTCCCGTCATCAACCACCAGGCAAATTTTGTCACTTTGGCTAACCGGCAGAATCAGGGACTTGCGGCTGCTTGCCGGAGTGATGACCCTGACTAGTCTATCGAAGGCTCTGAATCCCTAGTTGACCTTTAGAGTGAGTGTTGTCGTGTGCGTTATTGATCCCGAAGCACCAGTCGAGCTGGCGGTCACCACCACCTGATAGGTGCCTGCAGGCGTGCCCACAGGCGTACCCACGGCTCCGCCGCCGCTGCAGGCAGAAACCATCAGCACCAGGCTCAAGACCAACCCGCAC
The DNA here is from genome assembly GCA_963797765.1 of uncultured Acidobacteriota bacterium. Classification (GTDB taxonomy): domain Bacteria; phylum Acidobacteriota; class Terriglobia; order Acidiferrales; family UBA7541; genus JBGPTK01. The sequence continues at coordinate 281,985 of CAWCQU010000001.1, forward strand.
GCCGCCACCGGCAGGCGACGTCCCTTCAGGCTGCTCATTTTGGCCAGCATCAGCGAGAAGAGAACCAAGAACGCGAACCACGGCAAACTCAAGTGCCGCAGCGTGCCGAACGGATCCACTTTCTTTGTCGGACCAGGCGCCACGAATGTGCGCAGCCCGGTATTCACTGTTAGATTGAAGTTCGCCGTTCCTCCCGGCGTCGGAGTCACGGATTGCGGCGTCATCGAGCAGGTTGACTGGACCGGCAGCCCGCTGCAGCTCAGCGTCACTTGCTGCGAGAATCCGTTGATCGAGGTGATCGAGATTCCAAAGGTCGCCGCCTGTCCTGCCGGAACGGTAGCCGAGTTCGCCGTAGTCGAGATCGAGAAATCAGCATTGGTTCCAACTCCCGTGCCACTGAGCAGCACGGTCTGCTGGCCCCCGGGCGCGTTATCAGTCAAGGTAATGGAGCCTGAGCTTGCGCCTGCCGCTGCGGGCGTATACGTCACATTGATCGTGCACGTCGTGGTCGGCGGAAGCGCTGCCGCGCACGTATTGATTTGGGCGAAGTCGCCGCTGGCTAACACGGAAGAAATCACAAGTGGCGCCTGCCCGGAATTCGTGACAATGATCGATTTCGGGTTACTGGTCACACCCACTGCCTGATTTCCAAATGCCAGGCTGGTTGGTGCAAGAGTGATTCCAGGCGCCGGCGTTCCCGTCCCGCTCAGAGTCACCACCTGCGGGCTGTTCGGAGCGTTGTCAGTGATTGTCGCTGTTCCATTTCGAATTCCTACTGCTGTGGGCTGGAATGCCACGCCGATTCCGCAACTCCCGCCGATGGCAAGGCTCGAACCGCAATTATTGGCTTGGATGAAGTCGCCCGTGACAACGATGCTCGAAATCAGGAGTGGTCCGCTGCCGGTGTTGGTCAGCGTCAGCCCTTGCGCAGTGCTAATAGAGCCGATGCTCTGGGGCCCGAATCCGAGATTGGTCGGAGAGACGACAGCCGTCGGTTCAATTAACCCCGTGCCAGTAAGCAAAAGAATTTGCGGGCTGTCGGGAGCGTTATCCGTAAGAGTCAGCGCCCCGGTGCTTGCACCTGCCGCCGTCGGCGTAAACGTGACGTTGATCACGCAATTGGTGAATGGCTGCAGAGGCGCGACGCAATTGTTTGTTTGCGCGAAAGCTCCACTAGCCACAATGCCGGTAAACGTCAGCGCAGCGGTGCCCGTGTTCGTAACGGTAATCGGCAGGGGGCTGCTCGTAGTGCCTACGGACTGATTGCCGAACGCAAGTGAAGAAGGCGCGACGCTCACTGTTGGGGATGGATTTCCGGTTCCTGTGAGATTCACGACATGCTGGTTGCCCGAAGTAGTGTCAGTGATGGTAAGCGATGCGGTTCGAGTTCCCGCTGCGGTCGGAGTGAATCTGACACTAAACGTGCACGTGCCGCCGGCGCTTACCGATGCGCCGCAAGTATTGGTTTGCGCAAAATCCCCGGCGTTCGTTCCCGAGATGGCAACGGTGAAGGTCAACACCGAGTCGCCATTATTCAGGGTCACAGTTTGCGGCGCACTGGTGGTGTTCACAGGCTGGCCGGGAAAAATTAAACCCGCAGGGGTCAAGGCGATTCCCGCAGTCGAAACGATGACCTTCGAAATGAACGCATCACAATTGCCGGCGGGCGTGGCTTGGCCAGGATTCGACAGTGGGAAGTCCAAAGAACAGGTTTGCCCGGTAACGAACACTCCGGGATTGAGTGGGTCTGGAGGAATCAGTTCGACGGCAATTCCGTTTCCACTTTCTGTATTGCTACCGCCTAAGTAAGACGAATATACCAGTTGTGCGGCCGCAGCGGCCGTAGGATTTAGCCTCGTCACAAACGCGTCGGCGTTGCCACCGCCATAATTTGGCTGGAAGACTGGCGTAGTGATGGGGAAATCTTGCGACACTGTTGTGCCGACCAGGTACACATTCCCGCTTGTATCGAAAGCGATTCCGTTGCCTTGGTCCGCCAGCGTGCCTCCCAGGTAGGTGAAGTAGAGAAGAGATGACGCGCCAGTTAGAGTTGTATCTAATTTGGCCACGAACGCATCGCCCTGGCATGAAGTGGGAGGAGTCGCAGACGAGCCTGGAGGCACGTCGCAATCCGGTTGAAGGGCACCCGCCGGCGGAGTAAACCCCAGCGAGGTCGCAACGGAGTTCGTAGTTCCTACCACGTATGCTTTTCCAGTTGCGTCCACGGCCACGCCATTGCCTTGATCCTGATTGGTCCCGCCGATGAAGGTGGAGTAGATCAGAGACGCAGCTCCGGTCGCGTTTGTATTGACCTTGGTCAGGAACGCGTCGCCTGCGCCAGCTTTCGTAGGCTGAAGTCCATTTAGAATCGGAAAACCAGCCGCCGCATCCGAATTCGCGAGACCTGTGACGTATGCGTTCCCATTGTTATCGACCGCAACCCCAAGACCGGAATCTTCGGCAGTGCCACCGATGTAGCTTGAATAAAGTAGCGAAATTCCAGTAGGGCTCAGCTCGGATATGTACGCGTTAGTAACGCCGACGAACCCGGTCGGGCCCGTGTTCACCTTGAAACCGTTCAAGGTGGGAAACGGCTGGGGCTCCGGAGCGGGAGGCGTTATGGTGACGGTCGGTGGAATCATCGGAGTCGTTTGCCCGGTGACGTACGCATTCCCGTCGGTATCCACAGCGATTGCGGCACCGGTTACATCTTCGTAGAAGCCAAGATAAGTGGAATAAATCAGCGCCGAACCTGCAGTATTCAGCTTGGCCACGAAGGCATTGGAAACAATCCCACTTTCCGTATTAAACGTCGCACCACACTTGCCGTCGCCACCGCATGCAGGATTAAATACAGGAAGCGTTACGGGGAAGTGCGGCGAAAAAGTGGTGCCAACGACATAAGCTTCGCCGGCGCTATCCACCGCGATACCATTTCCGAAATCCTGGTTTTCCCCACCCAAATAAGTGGAGTAGAGCAACGTTTTGCCATCCGCTTTCAATTTGCTGACAAAGGCGTCTTGTGGGAAATCGTCGCCTCCGCCATGGTCCGGCTGCAGCGGGTGCGCCACGGGGAAGTCAACCGAATGCGTACTGCCTACCACGAATGCGGTGCCGTCACTTGCCACCGCGATTCCGTTGGCTACGTCAATTCCGGTTCCACCCAGGTACGTGGAGTAGGACAAGATCGGGTCAATCGTCAGCGGGAACCGCCGGTCGTATTTTCCAACTTGAAATGCGATTGTGCGCGCGTCCTTCATCGCAAATTTCGCAGTGACCGGATGGCGCACGCCTTTCACGTCCTGGTACGCCACGGGCTTGTGCATCACCACATCGCCCTGCTTCATGCTGACGATCAATTCGCCGCTCTCATCCGTGCGCACTTGCTTCGTGCCGCGAAACACCAATTGGATCAGGTCCGCGCTGGCCCCTGGCGCGACCACGAAATCGTATTCCAACTGCCGCTGCGTGCCGTAATAAATCAAATCGATCCCGGGATAAACTTCGCGTTCCGCAACTTTGCGATAGTTCGGAACGTTGGTGTGCCAGCCGGATGGCGTATTGCCAATAAAATAGTTGCTCTTTCCAGGCAGTTCGTCCACTGCGGCGATCCGCGCCGCCGGATTCGCTCCCAGCAATCCCATTCGCAGTACGGCAGTGTTTTGGTTTTTTTCCGTCTGATCGCGTCTTCCAATCTTCTTACCGGCTTCAGGCGAAATTTTGCTCAACGTAAATACCGCTTCGCCCGGCGTCAAAAACAGCGCGTAGCCATTCCCACGCGCCAAGAATTTCACGCGGCTGTCCGATTGTCCGCGGTTAGCCTCAAAGGAGAGAGGCAACTTGCCGTACTGCTCGGCCACCTGGTTCTTGGTGGGGATTCCGGGCTTCAACGCCGCGAGTGATTCCATTCCTCCGTGCTGGGAATTGCCAGTTCGCGAGGGCGTCGGGAGCACCGGCTCCTCACTGGTCCCTCGAGTGGCCAGCGTCCAAAGCGAGGCGCAGTAAAGCATCACAGCCGCAAGGCCAATGGTGGCGCAAAGTGGCGCCACCCATCGGAACGGCTTGGGCGTTCGCATCGAGAGCTCGTGATTTTTCATCGGTATCTCCCTCCTAGGCTCAATCGAGGGAGCCAGGGGTAGATTTGTTGACACCTATACGAACAGGTATACCCGGTGCCACGGGTCTAGAAGCATCTGGCTCGCCACATCCCCATCTTGCTGTAACATTAAGATAAATAAAGTGTTTACTAGTATCGCAGGCCTCCGAACCGCAGAGATTGTTCACGATCGTTCACTTGACCCCTCACCGGAAGTCCTGTTTTGCAGACAAATCACAATCCTCGCGGTCCGGCGTGATCGTTTGGACTAAAGTGATTTAGTTCCAGCCGCTTGCGGATAATCCAACTTGCAGTGATTGCCCAGCGGAGCGAGGAATCCCGCGCAATTCCCAAATGCTTGAACAAAAGCCAATTTCTTAAAGGTCGCTCTTCCATAAATGAAGCAGCTTACAAACGATTGCGTATCCCGCTGCCTTGAACGGACGGGGAAAGGGACTTGAGTAATGTGGTAGCATCCACCCGGAATTATGGCTGAGGCGCCCGACCCAGACAATTTCGCAAGCGATCCAACTCCCGTCGAAAATTCCGCGGTTGCCAATGGCCGTTCACACGGCTCTCCCGCTGCAGCCACCAAACTGATTTTCGCAACGGCAATCTTCGCCAGCGCCTTCCTGTTGTTCCAAGTTCAGCCTCTGATCGCGAAGATAATCCTGCCCTGGTTCGGCGGCGTAGCCGCGGTCTGGACCGTCTGCCTTCTGTTTTTCCAGGTTGTCCTGCTGGCGGGATACTCCTACGCCCATCTCCTGACGCGAAATTTCAGCCCCCGCGCGCAAGCCTGGATTCATTCTGCCCTGGTCGTTGCCAGCCTGCTGGTGCTGCCGATCCTGCCAAAAGATAACTGGAAGCCCTTGGGAACCGAAGACCCCGCCCTGCGCATCCTGCTGGTGCTGGCAGTGACGGTGGGCTTGCCATATTTCCTGTTGTCGAGCACCAGCCCGCTGCTCCAAGCCTGGTATAGCCGCAGCCGCGCCGGGATCACGCCGTATCGCTTCTACGCACTGTCCAACGCCGGCTCGATGTTGGCGCTGCTCAGCTTTCCGGTTCTGTTCGAGCCAAATTTCTCAAGCCCGCGCCAGGCAATGGGTTGGTCCCTCGCCTACGCCGCAGTCGCAATTCTGTGCGCCGTGATTGCCGTGCGTTCTCATGGTGAATCACCCACGGCCCCGAATCCGCAGATCGCGCCTCATCTCGATTGGAAAACTCAATCGCTCTGGGTTGCGCTGGCTGCCTGTGGATCGGCGCTGCTGCTTGCGATCACCAATCACATTTCACAAAATATCGCCGCAGTTCCATTTCTCTGGGTCCTCCCGCTCAGCTTGTATCTGCTCAGTTTCATCCTGTGTTTCGAAGGCCACGGCTGGTACCGGCGCGATGTCTTTCTCCTGCTGCTCTGTTTTGCGCTGGGCGGAATGGCCTACACGCTCGAACAGGCAGCATCAAATCCTCGCCTCAGTTTGCTGATTTTGATTTTCTGTTCCGGTCTATTCATTTGTTGCATGTTCTGCCACGGCGAATTGGCGCGCCTGAAGCCGCCTCCGTCGCAATTGACTGCGTTTTACTTGATGTGTTCCCTCGGCGGCGCGGCAGGCGCGGTGTTTGTAGCCTTGTTAGCGCCGCGCGTCTTTTCCGGATTTTACGAACTGGAAGCGGCCATGGCGCTTTGCGGAATTTTGATGCTGCTGGTTCGCGTCCGCGATCCTGGCAATAAGTTCTTCAGCACAGGATGGGAGCCCGGCATTCTGGTTCTGATCGCGCTGTTGGTTGCTCTGTTCGCCAGTCTCGCCAGGATCGTCAAGCAACAGGGCTCGAGCGCGCGCATGATGGAGCGAAATTTCTACGGCGTCCTCCGGCTGATCGATGACGTCACTCCGTACGCCCTTTCCCCCGACGGGATACCATACACCTGGTGGCAGCGCCGGTACTGCCGCCTGATGAACGGCACCATCAACCACGGAATGCAATTCCTCGCCGAGGAGCGCAGAAAAGAACCGACCTCTTATTACAGTCCCATTTCCGGCATCGGCATCGCGCTAACAGCGGCTGGCATGCGAGGCGCGTTGCGAGTGGGAATCATTGGCCTGGGAGCGGGCACCCTGGCCGCTTACGGCCGCGCCGGAGACCAGTACACGTATTACGAAATCAATCCGCTGGACGTTGAGATTGCCCACAGGGATTTCACTTTCCTAAGTGATTCCCAGGCCAAAATACAAATCATCCCCGGCGATGGCAGGCTTTCCCTCGAACGCGAATCGCCCCAACAATTTGATGTGATCGCGGTGGACGCCTTCTCCGGTGATTCGATTCCCGTGCACTTGCTCACCCGCGAAGCCTTCGAGCTCTATTTCCGCCAGCTCAAGCCGGACGGGGTGCTCGCCGTTCACGTCTCGAATTTGTATTTGGATCTTCAGCCGGTGGTAAAGGGCGCGGCGGCGGCGATGAACAAGGAAGCGGTATTGATCACCAATCAAATTGACCTTGCGCAGGGAATCCTGGGTGCCAATTGGATTTTGGTGGGAAGCCGGCAAGGTTTTGTAGGCCAAGGCGAAATCGAAAGGGCCGGAAATATTCTGAACACTTTCAGCGGCGGTCAGTTGTGGACGGATGAGTACAGCAGCCTATTCAAATTGTTGAGATAGGATGGCCGGAACACTTCACGGGTGCGGCGCAAATCCAGTAAGAAGCTTTGGCGTTCAAGCAGGAACTAGCGCAGCCAGTGTGGCCGCTAACGCGTTCGGGAGAAGGTTAGATTCGACTTCGATCCCCCCTGCGACCAAGTCCCTGCGATTTGGGCGCGGTCGTTGCTGAAAGTCCCTTCATAAATCCCTCCAACCTTGGAAACCGAAAACCGCAAGGTGGCTCTGTTCGGGTCGAAGGTGATGGAGTCTATCGGAAACGTAGCTCCCTGCTGATTCACGCTATCGATAACTCCGGAATAAGACCCATCGCTCGACTTGGAAATATTCACCACCAGCTTCAGTTTCTCGGCCAGGATGCCTTCCCAGGTGCCTTCGAGCCTTGCCGGGCCGGCGGGGACGACGGGGGCGGGTTTAGCAGCAGCCTTGCCAGCAGTCTTACCGGCATCCTTGCCAGTTCCTGCCTTCTCCGGCTGCAGCTGTGGTTGTGGGCAGCCCATTAGCATGGCCAGCGACAGCAAAAGAGTCAGGTTAAAAATTGCCCGTGCTGACGCCCGCAGTGCCATTTATGGGTTCCTCCCAAGTCAATCCGAATACTTCGCTGCATTCTCTACTGAGGGCAGATAGATGTCAACGCGAAAACTCCGGAACAGGACCTGCGAATCAATAGCCGAAATCGATTCCCCGCGGCAATTTACTCGAAAAAGATATTCAGAAATAATCCGCTAAAATCAGCGGCAACGGAAAGATCAGTGGAACAACGCGAAACCCAAAAAGAAGTTCGCCTTTCGAAAAAATGCAATATCGAACGGCACTTCGCCAGCGGAGTGTTCGGATTATTTCTTCACGTCATCACTGATTGCAGAATCGGAATTACGCCGGAATTTCGTTCGGCGCGGACGCTGAACAGGCTGCGGAAAAATGCATTTAGGTGTTATTCCGAACGAAGCGCGGTTTCTGTGCCCCGATGGTTTTGATCGGGGTGAGGAATCTCCGGTTTATGGAGTCCGATGTTTTTCATCGGACCGGAGTTGATCCGAAATGCTTGAGAAGTGAGAAATCTCCCCATGGCTGATCTTGAGTTCGATTCCGTCGCGGAGCGATTCTCGACTTCTTCCGCAAACTGTGAAGACGTTCGCGGAAATGCGTATACAAATGCGCATCAGGCCTAAGTTGTTATTTTTCTTTATCGTACTGGGAAGTCTAGGCGTCTCATTTTGAATAACTTTTTGAATCGCGTCAGTTTTTTCTTGCTATCGCCGAAAAACGATTGCACTATGCAAACATTGTGGGCGAGTGTTCTCGCGGCTTTTGAGCCCGTGCGATTCAGGGAGGGGTAGAAAATGATACTTAAATTCAAGCGTCTCTGGAAAGAGCAGAAAGCTCAAGACCTCACCGAGTATGCTCTGATTATGCTGATGGTGGCTCTCGCCGCGGTTGCCGCCACCAAGAAGCTTTCAGGTACGATCGGTAATTCCTATACCGCCATGACGTCGGATATCAATATTGCCGGCGGGAATGGCGCGGGCATCGCGGCCGCTACCACCGCAGCCACCTCGAGCGTCAGCGCCGCCATTGGCGCCGACGTCGCCGCTGCCGCCGCCGGAAAAGGCTTCATTGGCGCGCTTGCTGCGCTTGCTGCCGCCAAGAACAATGCTACACACTGCTGCAACCACCGCCATTGCAGCGGTAGCAAACGCCGAAGCAGCGGGCAAAGCCTCCGCGACCACGTCAAGCGAACGTTGTAGCCAACGCCATTGCCGCTGTGATCGCAGCCGTAAATGCCGCAGCCACTGCCGCTGCCGCTGGCAAAGCCAACGCCGTCAATGTCGCCCTCGTTGCAGCTTCCGCTGCCGCTCGGTGCAGTGCAGGGCGCCGTCGCCACCACCACCGCCGCCGGTGCTGGCAGATTTGGTGGTGCTGCCGCCGGTGCCGGTGCAGGCTCCGCTTCGGGAGCCGGCGCGGGAAACTAGCAAACACCGGGACTGGTTGAAGTTGCTTTGTGAAGGCCCAATCAATCGCTGGACCGCATCGCAATCTGACGGTGTGGACCAGCAGTGAAGCTTCCTGTCCCGAAATTCCCGAATGTTCGCCGTTCTTCTTTTCGAACCCCTGCGCGCTCATTCGATCCCCCTAGTGAAGCGTTTTTCAGTTTACTGATTGGCAGTCGCTGACGCGTAGCTGTATTGGTTTTTTGACTGCTTCTGGATATGATTGCCGCGAGTGCCGTAATTCCTCCAGGTCAAATGGAGCATTAGCAAGAGCGGCAGACGGGTGTGCTGTGCGTAATCTCGGTCCAATCAAGCGAATCGCCATTAATACTTTCATCCTTTTTCACCTCGTGGCAATTGTATGTTGGGCCGTGCCCCTGAACACACTTCTGATTTCAGTTGTCAACCTCAGGACTCTGCCTTACGTGGTCTTGGTTGGCCTGGACCAGAATTGGGGCCTCTTTGCTCCGACGCCCCTGAGTCTCAACTGCCGCGTCGAGGCGGAGATCACCTACGCCGATGGTTCCAAATCGGTCTGGAAATTTCCGCTGCCGCAGGATTTTGGCCACTCCTATTTCAAGGAACGCGACCGCAACTGGAGCAACGGTTCCATTCGTATGAATGCGAACTTTGCACTCTGGCCCGATGCAGCCCGGTTCGTCGCGCGGCTGAACAACAATCGCAGCAGCCCACCCGCTTCCGTAAAGTTTGTCCGCTACTGGTCGCAGATCGGCCCTCCCGGATCCAATGATCCGGAACCTTACGACCATTACGCATTCTTCACCTATGCCGTGAAGCCCGGGGATCTGCAGTGACGGTCCGCTCGCTGGTACAAGGCTGGAACGAGTTTTTCTTCAAGCCGCAGCCACCCACTCCGGTGGCGCTGTTTCGAATCCTGTACGGTCTCCTTACCATTGCCAACCTGCTGATGCTGCGGCCGGAGTGGTCCATGTGGTATGGCCCGCATGCGTTTATGAGCATGGAAACCATGCACACGGTCGATAAGTTCATCAGGATCAATTTTTTCGAGTTATTGCCGCTAACCAATTTTTGGATCAATTCCTTTTTCTGGTTCTTCCTGCTGGTGGCCGATCTTCCAGACCATCGGATACATGACGCGCTTCAGTTGCGTTTCGGTTTTTCTGTGCATGATGTCGATTCACTCGCGCAATCCCTACATTTTGAATGGTGGCGATCAGGTCATGCAGTGCATGGGTTTTTTCCTGATATTCGCGCCGGCGGGAGCGGTCTTGTCGGTTGATCGCTGGCGAAGGATTCGTCAAGGCAAGGAAACCGCTGACCAGATTCCCCTCTGCGCTCCGTGGGCTCAACGCATGATCCAAATCCAGGCGTCTGTCCTTTATTTCGCCACCTTTTACTATAAATCCCAGGGCCCCTGGTGGATCAATGGCACCGCCTTTCATTACGCAAGCCGGCTTTTGGAATTCCAGCACTTTCCGATGCCGGCGATCCAAAATCTTTATTTGATGAGGACGCTGACCTGGGGCACGCTGGTGATTGAATTCAGCCTCGGTGTGTTGGTTTGGTTTCGAGACTTGCGCTATCCGGTGCTGCTGGCCGGTCTGTGCCTGCATATGGGAATCGAATATGCCATGGTCATCCCGTTGTTTGAGTGGGCTTCGATTTCGACCTATGTGACGTTTATTTATCCGGAGGATTTATCGCGTGCCGGCGCATGGCTTCGCAATCGGATCGGCCCTCGGCCCCGTGAACTCTGGATTTCCAGCTTGAATTGGAAACGCGGCGGAACGAAGGAACCCGCAGCTCCTGCGAAGATTAAAGCATGATGGACAGCCGCCCGATCTGTCCGCAGTTGGTTATGTAGGGGCCGGCTTCAGCCGCGCCCTGGTTTGCCGAACCAACCGGTGGACGTTTCTTGCACGCCCAAGATCCTGATCCGCGCGCTTGATTCGCGACGAGCTACCCCGCGCAACCCTCCAACACCTACTTAGCGGCTGCCTGGCACTCGGACCGTTCAGCCACCTTCTTCACAGCGCATACTTCGCGCGTCTGAACACCAACGGTGCGATCGAACCCAACTGCGACCACTTTCCTTCCATGGTCATCATGTTCTTCTCGATCTTCCCGTCATAAGTGGCTGCCAGCGTTTTGAATTCCATCGTCAGCGACGAGCCGTCATGGGTAACGCTTGTTGCCGGTATTCCGGTCGATCCCTGGTCCAGGCTATCCAACGCGACGGTATAGGTCTGTCCGCTGTGAGTGACGTGCAACACCAATCGGAATTTGTGCTCGCCGAGATCGAGTGTGCCGGACCATAGGCCATCAATGTCTGTCGGTTTAACCAGAGTTGGACGCTTCAGATCGAGCGGGAACTGCTGTCCGTTCTGCGTCCAGATCCCACGAATCGCGGCTCCCCCTGGGTCGACCTTTCCATCATAGAAAGCTTTTACAGCAGCCACCGCGAAGACCAGCCTTGAGCCATTGAGCCCCATCCCCGACAACGGAAGGTCGGCCAGCATCTGTTCGGGGCAGTCCATCGTCGCCTTCAGGCTGCCGGTGCCGGTCTTAGCGACATGGAGGACAACATGCGCGCTGATTGCGCCATTTTTGATTTCGCCAATCCAGTCTCCGGCTATGTTCTGCGCATTCGCGGCCCCCGCCATGGAAAGGGCCAGTGCCATCATCAAAAGGATTTTCTTCATGTTTCGCTCTCTCCTGGTTCCGCCTCTTGCAGCTATCTCACAGAAATCGAATGGCCAAATCTATCGTAGATAAGCGGTCCAGTGCAACCGCGCGTTAATAAGTAGCACAGCCACTCCTGTCTGCGCCGTTCCCTTCGGCCGCGGAAGCCGCAACTCTCCACCGGTCCCCCGGGGCCTGATAAGGCAAGCGCTCCAACATCTCGCAGCCAGATCGATCAGCCAAAGGTTAACATGAACTCGATAGTGCTTCCTGTGAAAGGCCACCGTGCCGTCAGAAATACAAAAAGGCTCCTCGCGATTCACGATCCACTTGCGCCTGGAAGATGTGATCGCTCTCACTTTTTTCCTGATCAACCTGATCGTTTATATTATTTTCGGCGGGCCTGGAAGAAAAGACCGGCCCATCTGGGAAGCAATCGGGCTGGGTGTCATCTCGGTAACCATCCTGCTCTTCGTCACGCTTTTCCGGCAGGCGCTGGCTCCCCGGAAGCATGCGGAAAAATCCGGCAGCGGCTTGAAGGAATTCACTCTTCCCTATGCGGCGATCATCCGTGATTGGTTTCCTTTCTTGTTCATTCTGGCGATGTATTACTCGCTCTGGGGCGACGCGACGCATCTCCTAGTCACTCGGGACCGCGACGCGGCCCTGATTGCGATCGATCAGCGGCTGTTCGGCTTTCAGGCCAGCGTGGCGCTGCAGCGAATTGCTACTCCTGGGCTGACGGCGTGGATGAAATTTGCCTACGATTCCCATCCGTTTCTCTCGCCTCTGGTGGCCTTGTTCGTCTATCTCAGGCGCCCGCGCGCCAAGTTCCGCGAAATGATGACGGGCTTGATGGTGATTTCTTTTTTCGGATTCCTGCTTTATCTGGCGGTCCCGGCGATTGGGCCCCTTTACACGCTCAAGGACCAATTTTATGTCGATCTCGGCTCGATGCAATTCATGGACTTCGTTAAAATCCGCCGCGACGTTTTTCCCAGCTTGCACGTCGGCATTTCCTTCCTGGTTTGGATGTATGCCTATCGAAATTCGCGTTGGCTTTTTGCGATTCTCGCCCCGGTAATGCTGAGTCTCTGGTTTTCCACACTCTATCTTCGCCAGCACTACTTGATAGACGTTGTGGCAGGCTTAGTTCTCGCTCCGCTTTGTTTCCTGCTGGCCAATTCGCTCTTCGCGCATTTCGGAGAAGCACCGCTGGCCTTCACAATCCCAGCCGAAGCCAAACAATCATTGCCCTGACCACAACGTTCCATATCGAAGCCAATGAAACACTGCCTGATTTGTCATCACGCGCAACGCGATTAGAAGCTGCCCCGCAGACGGTTTTTAGGGGGTCGGAGCTTCAGCTCCGACACTTAACTGCGCCGGAGAGTTGGGCTTCAGCCCCTGAAGGCGGGCTGAGAAAACTGCCGGTTCATTTGTGAGAAGGGCTGGAGTTGTCATTCCGAGTTCCGGTCGCCTTATGACCGGGACGACGAGGAATCCCGAGTAAACTGTCGCAGCAACGCAAAGGTCCAATCTAAGTGCGGCTCAGCGGTCCGCAGCTATTTCGCCGTTACGCTCGGCGCCACCGGATACTCAGTCAACTTCGGCTGCTCGCCTAGAGGATCTACCAGCCACACATGGCGGTCCCTGAAGTAATCGATCAGCTCCTGATTTTTCGCCGCGCCCATGTCCCGAGCCCACACAATTCTCGATCGGTCAATCTCCGCGTCATTGTGCACCCAGTCGTACACATAATCCGGATCGGGATCGTATGTCACAAATACCAAATGATCGCCCGCCTGCGCAATTAACCGCTCCGCAATCCGGGCCCGCCCCGTGTCCAAGGGAATCGAGTTGAACCACTTCGACGGCCATTCCGATTTCGGCTTCAAATACGCCTCAATCGGCCCTGCGGCCGCCACCCGCAACAACAACATCAAAAAGCAAATCACCGGGACGCATCGCACCAAAAACAATCCCACCGGTTTTCCGCGCCACTTCCACTCGCGAATCTCGCGCATCGCCAGCATCAAAACCGCAAATACCACGCAAATCGCCGGCGCCGAGTAATGCACAAAATAAAAAAGCTCCAGCCCCACTCCCGCAACAAACACTCCCGCGCACACAAGCAAAAATCGCGCTTCCCAATTCACGTTTCTCCACTTCCATCCCTTCGGCAGAATCACCAGCGCCACCAGCAACGGAAGCGTGAAGACCGGCCCCAGGTAAAAAAGCCAGAATTTCGCAAGCTTCAAAATTTCCAAAAAGGCCACGCCCGCAATCGACCGGCTATCCCGGTAATTCGTGGATTCCTGGTCCACATAAAAATGCCGCAACGCTTCGCTCCGATAGGCTGGCACCGGCCTGGCGGATTGTCCAAAAAAATAAGGCGACACGGCATAAGTGTTCCGGTTCAGCGTTTGCGGCATCAGAAACGGATTTCCAGTCACCCGCCAGAAGTAATATCCCATCCCCGCCGCGGCCAGCATCACCACGAGCAAAAGCGGCGCCACCACCCGGCGCGCCGCCACGCCAAATTCTTTCCCTCTTTTCCGCAACATCCAGGCAATCAAAGCCACCCCCACCGGTAGGCTCAAAATAAATCCCTCATAAGGACGCGAATTCGCCAGAATCGCCAATCCCGCTCCCAAAATAAAAGCATCGCGCACCCGCTCGCTTCGCATAATTCGCGGCAATGCGCCCAGAACCAGCGCTCCTCCCGTAGCAGCCACCGCCCCGCCCCAATAGCTATTCGCCCAGTAACTGAACATTCCGAATCGCATCACCGCCAGCAATCCGCCCAGCAGCGCCCATTCCGCCGGCATCCATCCCTGCAACATCCAGCAGATCGCCGCGCACATCGCACCGACGCTCAGCCACACTCCCACGAACGGATGTCCTGCAATTATTCGCCCAGCTGCCAGCACAATGCCCTGCGCCAGCGGATACATTGATGCGTACGTCGGCTGCATATTCACAAAAAAAGTTTCGAAATGAGTCCACATCGGATGCGCGGGATTTGCCAGCCGCCCGTGCATCAACGTATCCGCCAGCAGCAAATGGCTGAACTCGTCATCAATATGAGGCTGCGGCACAGGAAGAATCGGCAATACCGCCGCGCGCGCCGCCAAAGCAGCCAGCCCCACCACAAGCACCGACAAATTTCTTCTCCGAGCCAGCGATCCGAAAAGTTCTTCCAGGCGGGAAAATAAATTCGATCCGATTGAGGGAACCGCGAACGCCATGCACACGGCAACAACCACCACCCCGAATTCAATCCAAAGCAACACGATCGGCTTTTTCTCCAGTTTCTATCGCACTCTATAGCGCACGACGCCTGTTTCTCGTGTTTCTCTCTTCAGGCTGTTGTACTCGCCAGCACTAGCATTCTGCACAAGCGGAGAACCGAGCTCGGAGTCATCCCGATCGAAGCGCACGCGATCGGTGACGGTGTCATCCCGAACGGAGTGAGGGATCCCGAACAAATTCCAAATGCTTGAGAAGAAGTGATTTTAATCATCGCCAGTCCAGCGCAGCCATCCCTCTATCGTTTCACCAGCCGCATCGACCACCCCGGCGGATTAATCGGTATCACCACCTCCGTCCCTGGCCGGGCCGCCTCAAATTGCTCCGCGTATGCGCCAAAATGCATATCCTGAAACGCTGGATATCTCCAATCCTTAACAATCCCGAATCCCATCAGCAGCAAACAAAGACCCGCCAGCAGCCGCACTGGCCGCGGACACTTCGCTCCCAGCGCGAATACCAGCGTCGTCACAAACGCCAGCATCGGCAGAAACCAGTAGCGCATCCCCGCCCTCGGCAATTGCAGCGTTTGCCACGCCGGCACATTCGACCACAATCCCATGTTCGGCGAAATCAAACACGCCACAAACATCACCGCGGCAAACACGATCAACAATTTAATTTCCAGCGGCCCTTTGCTCAACGAATAAACCACGGGAATCAATCCCACCGCCGTCACCGCCACGGCAGCAACCACGCTTTTCAAGCACAAGCCATTCATCCCCACCAGCGCGCCAAGAAATATCTGCCCCGCAACAATCTTAAAAAATAGCGCCGGAGTCGCCCCCAGCACCTGCGCCCGGTGAAAATGCGAAACCACAATCGCTACGGCCTGCACGATCGCTCCTGCAAACAGCACCATCGTCAGCACAAGTCCCCAGTTCCGGCGCCGCTTCCACCAGATCACCGCACCAATCGGCGCCAGCACGATCACAAACGGCCCCGTCAGCGCGCACAATCCAACAATCACTAAATCAAAACACCGCCACGCCCATTCCTTCATCTCCGCCGAAACAATCACCAGAAAACACAGCAGCGCCAGAAACCACTGTGAATTTGGAAAAATCGCCATCACTTCTTCGCTATTCGGCAGCGCCAAATATAATCCCGCCAGAAACAGCCGCTCCGGAATTCCCCCCACCCAAGATAGCCGCCGTGAAAGTAGCAGCCACACTGGCAAAGCTTGCGTCACGATGGCAAACGCATTAAGAACCAGCGGCGCCCGCGCCAATCCGAATGGCTGCGCCACAAGCCCCACCAGCCGCAAGTACAAAATAAAATATTTCGCAAACGGCCAGAACAGACTGCGAATCCCGGCCTGATACGCATCCGCATAAAAAACCGTTCCATCTTCCGCCCAAAACTGAGCATGAAACATCGCATCCGGCCGCCGCGAAATAACAATCGCCACAGCGCACAAAAACACAATCCCGCGAAATTCCCAACTCTCCGCCCAAGTAAATCGCTCGGGCGAACCGCTCCCAGCCGCTACGCCTGAAATTCTCGTGTTCAATGAACTCGCCTTGTGATTTAAAACTCGCGCTGCTGGAAGCGATTCGAACAAAAAATCTTATCGGGCGTGCGCGCGATCGTTTACCCAGAAGCGATCGAACAGCACCACATGCGATACCTGTTCCTGCCGATTGACGATGAACCACCCATCGTTCTCCACCCAATCGGCGCGAAATACGATGTGAAAGGGCAACCGCACGATCGATCGCTGCTTCCCGGTTGCCGCTTCCAGAATCAAGATCGCATCACGATCACGGCTCTCGCGAAACGGAACGCTAACAAGCTTCCCGTCCGCGCTGAACATGGGCAGCGACAACCCTTGGCCCGCTCGGTGCGCTTCCCACACCACGGCGTGCCGTTCTACATCGATCAACCGCACTCCGTCGTTTCCATTCGAGGAAATAATCCACGTGCCGCTCCCGGTGGGCTGGCGGATCCAGTCCCCTCGAAAGAAGCCGTCCACCACTTTTTCCGCTTGCCCTCCCGCGGCGGGAATTCGCCAGGTTTCCTGCCGGCCTTCCCGCTGCGACGTGTAAACGATCCAATGTCCATCGGGCGACCACACCGGCCACGAGTCGGCGGTGGCATCGTTCGTCAGTTGGCGTAAATTGGACCCGTCCACATTTTGCGTCCAAATATCCGAATTCCCGGTCGTGGTCGAAGCAAAAGCTACTTGCGCCCCATCCGGCGAAAGCGATGAATGCGCAACCGAGTTGCCGCCCACGGCCGTGATTTGGTGGGGTAACAAGCTGCCGCCAAGGGGCGCCATCCACAAATTTCGGCTGCCTCGCGCCGGACTGTTGAAAAGCAACACGCCGCCATTTCGCGAAACAAAGGTCCACAATGGGTCCCACGCGGCGTCCAGCAGGCGAACTGCCCCGCGCTCGTTCGCATCGGGGTCGGCCTCCATCCCAACTTTCCAGATTTCGCGCCGCCATTGGTAGGCCGTCGCCAGCAGCCGCGAACCGTCGGACGAAAGGTTTTCCACGGTGAACCCCTCTCCAATCGTCACCGTCGCTCGCAATATCGATCCGTCACGAACATCCAGAATCCCCAAATCAAAGGGCGCCAGTTGGCGCGGAAACGGCACATAGGAAACTGCCAGGTGGCGATTATCCGGCAGCCACGCGTGTTGAAATACGCCCTCATTGCCCCGCGTGAAGTGCGTCACCTGCCGCTCTTGCCCGCTCTTCACATCCACCACAAACAGGTTGCTCGGCGCAAACAGCCCTCCCCGGCAATAGGACAGCCAGCGATTATCCGGCGACCACGCTGTCCGGATCACGCCTCCCGGCACCGCCCGTCCCAGTGTCCGCGGCGCTCCTCCTTCCAGCTTCGTAACGGTGAGCGTGACCGTGCCATCGGGCACTTCATGGTAGTAGGCGATACTTCGTCCGTCCGGTGAAGGCGCTGGCATTCGCGCATCACTCAAAATCTTTTGGGCCTGCCCGCCGAGCACTCCGATTCGCCACACGGTTGGCCCGCCGCTATCGAACCGCGTGTAATAGACGCTTTCGCCATCGGGTGCGAATGCCAGGTCCGATTCTTCCGCCGCGTCGTTGGTCAGCCGCACCGGCTCGCCGCCGGAGACTTGACGAAGCCAGATATCCGGGGTTCCACCGTGGTCGGAGACAAACACGAACGAGCGTCCGTCGGGCGATAGCGCCGACGAAGTTTCCGTGCCGCCATAATTGGTCAGCTGCGTGGCGGCGATTTGCGCCGTAGGTTGCGCCGCCGGGGCCGTGCGTGGACGCACTTTAAGAAAGATCGTGAACGCCGCGCTCGTTGCCAATGCGCCCACCACCAGCGCAATGGGGATTCGCCAGCGGCTCGGCCAACCGCCAGCGGGGCCGCCGGAACCGTCTGCTCGTTTCCGCCACCGGCGAGTGACTCCTCGATCTCGATGCGCGCGTCGCCAATATCCCGCAGCCGCTTCTGCGGATCTTTCTGCAAGCAGCGGCGTAGCAGTTCCCGAATTTTGGCGGGCGTCCCGGCCGGCAACGCCTGCCAGTGGGGCTCTCCCGTCAGCACAGCGGCCAGAATTTCCGCTGGGTTCTCGCCGGGAAACGCTCGCTTCGCGGTCAGCAGTTCGTAGAGCACGCAACCAAACGCCCAAATGTCGGTGCGCTTGTCGACTGGCTTGCCGCGCGCCTGCTCCGGGCTCATGTATGCTGCGGTTCCCAGGATCGCGCCAGGTATCGTCGCGGCGTCAGTTACTGTGGGCGAATCGGAGGGGTCTCCACCCGCGGAATCGCCCGCAAGCGCCTTCGCCAACCCGAAGTCCAGCACCTTCACTTTGCCTTCCGGAGTCACTTTCACATTGGCGGGCTTCAGGTCGCGGTGGATGATGCCTTTCTCATGAGCGGCTTCGAGCGCTTCGGCAATTTGCCGGGCGATGGCCAGAGCTTCTTCCGCCGGCAGCGGTCCTGCTTTGGCGATCCGCTCCTCCAGCGTTTCGCCGGAAACCAGCTCCATAGCCAGGTAACTCGCACCGCTGGAAATCTCCAGCCCATAAATTGCCGCTATGTTGGGATGATTGAGCGCCGCCAGCATCTTGGCTTCGCGTTCAAACCGCGAAAGCCTGTCTCGATCATGAGCAAACGCTTCCGGCAGAACCTTGATGGCCACATCGCGCCCGAGTGTGGTGTCGTGGGCACGATAGACCTCGCCCATGCCTCCCGCGCCAAGCGCAGAGACGATTTCATAGGGCCCTAATCGTGTGCCGCGGGTGATCGTCATGGTCTCCCGGTGCCAGGAAGTCGGCAGAGTATACCCCCGCAAGTCCCTTCACCGGAAGAATGCGACACAACCCCCAAATCAAGTTTCGTTTTCTTGCGACGTACGCGCCTCCACCGCTCGTCGTACTCCCCCCGAATGTGGGGGCCGGCTTCAGTCTGTCCTGAGCCTCGAGGGGCGGCGCCCCCGGCCAACGCGAACGCCGCCAGAACTACGAAGAATCCACGGCCGATCAACCCGTGTCTTTGTTTTCAAACAATAATTTCCGCTTAAAAATCCCGCTCACTCCAGAGGTTCTTCTCCAACCGATAAGCCAGGATGTTCTTTCGCACCTACAGGCCGCGTTCATTCGATCTTCTTGGCTGTTTTTGACAGTGAACCGTAAAATGTTTTTCGGTGATAACCACTTTGCGCAATCATGCTTTTTAGGAGGAATTCGCCAAACGGAGATGCTTTTTCATCAACCGTGACCGTCCAATTGCGTCCATCATGGGTGGCCTTATAAAAGTCATGGCCGCCTCTGGAGTGATCATAAACGAATCCCAACGCCTTCAAGATGGAGACAACCTCGCGGTTTGTGAGTGGAGGATATTTTTTAGGCATGGCCGCGCAACGCGGCACGGATTGAACAAAAAGCTTGAAGTCCATCAGCGAGGTAAAACGCGAAAGGATTGCATATTTATAGTAAGTCGCATAATACGAAGCAGGCGCACGCCGGGGAACAAGGTCGTTCCAAGTTCCGTTCTTCGCGGCATCTTCCAGGTAGGCGGCGGTTAGTTCAGAGAGCTTTCTTTCTGTCTCTTCGAGCGTGCAGCCGCGGACCGGCAAATTAAGAGTGAGGCAGATTCCGTCGTAGGATCCGTCTTCCGTCCTGCGAATAAATCCTTTAAGAATCAAGCGTCTCTGCGGAATTTCCATGTTCTTTTGACGTGGCTGTAGATGAATCTTGTAACGCATTTCTCGTTGTGGTCGGAGGCATAGATACCCTCCCAAGCAGCTTGAGTGAATAAAATTAATTTTAACTCGCCCCTGGGACAATAACAAGCGTCTTGGAGAGTGGCCAATGCTTGACGTGACCAGACGTTTTTGGATGCCGCGTTCCACGACTTCAGGTCGAACCCCATGCTAATTCCTTTCTTCGTCTTTGCGCCTTTTCTCTCGACCGGAGGTGCCGCCGAGACTCCTGCAAAGATCGCATTTTGCTGCGCCTATAGTGATTTCAATCCAAATCGATCCAAATGTCTTTTGAGAACTTCCGTGTTCGGTCGAATTGCCGACTGCAACGGTAGCCGCAATTTCTGTCTTTTCAGCTGTTCGTAAACCGTGCCCTCCAGCGATTTGGAGACAATCACCTTCCAGGTAACCGGATCAATACCAATCCTTCCGAGATCGAAGAGCGTATGTATGTCACTTCGAAGTAGGATTCCGTTCTGAATGTGGTTTGTGCCTCTTCCACGATAGGGAAGAATATGAGCCGCTTCTAATGCGTCTGGGCAATCACAATTGGTAATCGCGCAGCGACGACCGTAGGCTTCTAGCAACTTCGTTCTGAATCCGGGCTGTCCTCGTCGTAGGTTGATTCTTCGTTGGACCCATTCCCGGCCTTCCCTGGAATTCTTTGGATCAAAATCTCCTTCCGACTGGGCCTTCTTCGCATCTCGAGCCAATTGTTTGTCAATTTCCTGGTTTGCGGATGGCCGAGAGTTAGTCGGACGACGCTTAAGGCGGACGGTAGAATCTGCGAGTTTAGCCAAAATCTAAGGGTACTTCTTGCGGAGCCGTATGAGAACGGAATCGGGAGAAATGTAGGAAATATCGTGTTCAACTCTATGCGTGCGTTCGTCATCCCGTACCCTTGCACGGAAGCGCTCGTAAACTTCAGTGGCGAACTGATGTTCGGTTAGTTTCATTTCTCGCTTGGCTTCCGGCTCAAAGTTCTTTATTACAGCATTTTGTTTGGCGAGAATTCGAGCGTATTGTTCAGGATTATTATTTTTAGAAAACTTGTGCGTTGGATTCGAAATGCCAGAAAGATGATATTCTGCGTAGTAAACATGCCAAAGTGCGGAGTTCATTATTGCCCAGGCTTGGAACGCGCTAATTTGAGCAATTGAGGAACGCTCTGTTGGAGTTATCACAGAACACTTACTTGTGTTCGCCTCAGAGGGTAGGCGAACGAAGAATTTAGGACTATGCGGCGCAATTTGCGCGGTAATAGAAAAAAGAAACAGTCAAACAAAAAAGCACCTCCTGTCCTAAGTAGCTAGGTGCCCAACACGTCGTCGGGCGGGGCTTTTGACTTTAAGTTCCTGCGTTTCACTTTCTCGCCATAACCAGAAACTGCTTCCCAAAGAGCGGCCACGCAAACTTCATCTTCAAATACAAACGCAGCATCCACAATGGATGCTGGCGGCCTCGCGCCATCGTGTACGGCAGAAATCGCGGAATCTGTTTCTCCAGCGTGAAGCCGGTTTCGCGTCATCACTTCGCCCAGCGACAATTCCGTCAGCGCCAGATAATGATCGTAAAAATCCCAATATTCGCCGGCCAGATAACGAATATTCGGGCCCATCGCGATGATGCGGCCGCCGGGCTTCAGGCAGCGCCACGCCTGTAGCAATGCCTCGCGAAGATCGTGCTTCGTATAGAGATGTTCGAAAAAATTGCTGGTGAATACAACGTCCAGCGAATCATCTGCCATCGCCCAGGGTTCCGCGCAACTCTGCAGCAGAATCTGCACGCCAGTCGCGGCTCGCTGCAACGATTCGGGGTTCAGGTCAATTCCGAATCGCGTTTCCGCTCGCACGTTATTGATGAACTCGCAGTGGCCGCACCCCAGGTCGAGCACCGCGCCGCGCGCGGGAATCCACTGCGCGAAATATTCGTCCACCAGCACGCGCCAAACAGCGTCTCGATACTCGTGCAAGCCCGAGAACCGCCGTTCGTAAATTCTCTGTAGTTCGTCCGCCGAATGAGGAGCGCTCATGCTGCTCCCTTTTTATAATCTCCGCGGCTCAAATACTTCTCGAGCCACAGATAAAGGCAAATGAACAAATAGCGGCTGCCCATCTCCTGGATTTTCAATTTGGTCATTCCCGTTCGCCGGTTGCGCCAGGTAATCGGCATCACCGTCCAGGAATAGCCGCGAATGATCACCTTCAGCGGAAGTTCCACCGTAATATTGAAATGCGGGGAAATCAGCGGCAGGCAGCCTTCAATTGCTTTGCGCCGGTAAGCCTTGAATGCATTCGTCGTGTCGTTCAGCGAAACACCAAACATTACGCGGATAAAAAAATTAGCCAGCCGGTTCAAGCGCAATTTTGGCCAGGGATAATCAATCACGCCGCCGCCCTTCATGAATCGCGAGCCGAACACCGCGTCCCAGCCCTCGTTGAGCAGGTTCCAGTAACGCACCACGTCCCGGCAGTCATCCGATTCGTCCGCCATCATGATCACCACGGCGTCGCCGGTCATATTCTGCAGTCCGCAATTGATGGCCCGGCCAAAACCATGCGGAGATCCGTTCTGAACCAAACGTATCTTCGGATTCTGTGCGCTCAACGAAGCAACAATCGCCGGCGTCTGATCGGTGCTGCCGTCATCCACAACGATGATCTCGTGTTCGATGCAATTCAGCCGCAGTTCCAGATGCAAATGCTCCACCGTGGACGCAATGCAGCCTTCTTCATTGCGCGCCGGAATCACCACCGATAACAGCTTGAGGGCGGAATTGGCTGGAGGCGGGGCGTTTACGCGCCGCAGCTTGCGAGCCAATCCGGATGCCTGACGGCGTGTTCGGCGATCTCTTCCAAAATCCGGGTTAGATTGATTTGTGGTTTCCATGTAATTGTTTTTAGCGCTTTACTGGAATCTAAAATCAGCCAGGGAACGTCGTACGGGCGCTCCGATCCGTCGGCAACCGGCTGGTGCGGCCCGAATCGTTGATTGCACCAATCCGTCAGCTGCACAAGCGACATCGAATTCTCTTGGCCGCCAGAAACGTTTAAAACTTGGCCTTGTCCGCTGCTCCGCATCTGGATGTCTACTAGGCGAGCGAGGTCGATCGGATGCAAAGCATCTCGCACCTGAAATCCGTGGCCGCCAAAGCCCAGGTACTTCAGGTTGCTCCGCTTGTAGTGCGCGTGCAGCCAATAGGAAAAAATTCCTTGCTCGGCGGTTCCGAATTGACCGGCGCCGGCGAGCACTCCACAGCGATTGATCCACAGCGGAAGTTGAAACGCGTTCGCATATTCTTGCGCCACCCGTTCCGACGCCAGCTTCGTCGCTCCATAAAGCGAAATGGGAGCATCCGTGCTGAAGCTTTCTCCCACGCCTGCGGCGCTAACCTCGGCGGGGTGGGATTGCTTTTCGTCCAGCGCAAACGCCGAAGACACCACTCGCAGCGGCAATTGCGCCAGGGCGGGGATCGAATACACGCGGCTGGTGCTCAATAGAATTAGGCCGGCGCGCGCGGAGCGGCAATATTCCAACAGATTGATGGTGCCCAGTAAGTTGTGCTCGAGTAATTGCCGGCTGCTGGTTTTTCCATCGCGGCTGGCCAGCACGCTGGGCTGCGCCGCCGCATCGATCACCCAATCCGCCGCCGGAAGCGCTTCCAGGTCGCTCGCCATTCGAATATCGCCGTGGAAGAGCTGCACGCCCAGGCGCTGCAGCGAGCCCCGGTTCGTCTCACTGCCCGGCCGTGAGAAATTATCCAATCCCAAAATGCTGATTCCCTCGCGCGATTCCAGAAAGTATCGCGCCAGGTGGCTACCCACGAATCCGCAGACGCCGGAGATCAGAATTTTCATTTTCTTTCGCGTCCGTTTACCACGGAACAACTTTCAGGTGACATTACAGAATTCCGAATCCGTTCACTCATCGCCGCGCCCGAGCCACAGCCGCCGAAGCTGGCAGCGTTGCATGGTCTTCCGGATTCTCCGCGTCCTGATCTGCGGGCGTGTAATAATCCAGAAACAATTTCCGGCCCTCGGAGCTGAATAGGCGAAAGTGTGCAATTCCTGTTTTCTGCAGCCAGCACTTCAGCGTGGTCGCCAGAACACCAAAACCGTATTTCACGCTTCTGTGTGAAATTGATCGAAGACGCTTCCTCGAAATATTTCGTCGGGCAGGAAACTTCGCCGATCCGGTAGCCGAAGCAAATACACTGCGCCAGGATTTCATTGTCGAACACAAAATCATCCGAGTTCTCGAGCAGCGGAAGATTCAGCAGAACTTTCTTGTCGAACGCACGGAACCCGGTGTGATACTCGGATAGTTTCGCCCCCGTGAAGGCGTTTTGAAACGCGGTGAGAATTCGATTGGCAACGTACTTGTAGAAGGGCATGCCACCCTTCAAAGCGCCGCCTCCGATGATCCGCGATCCCAGCACCACGTCGTAGACATCGAAGGCAACCATGCTGGCCATAGCCGTCACCAGCAGCGGCGTGTACTGGTAATCCGGATGAACCATCACAACAATGTCGGCGCCGGCCGCCAACGCCTCGCGATAGCAGGTCTGTTGATTTCTGCCATACCCGAAATTCTTGCTGTGAACGTAAACCTGCAAGCCAAGATCCTCGGCGATCCGCACCGTCTCATCTGTGCTGCGATCGTCGACCAGAATTTTGATGTCCACCATCTCGGGAAGCTCGCGCACAGTCTTCGCCAGTGTCTTAGCCGCGTTGTATGCCGGCATCACCACAGCGACTCGCATCCCGTTGATCATTCAGGTTCCTTCGCCGCTCGGAAAAACGGCGCTTTCGGCGTTACACACCCGTTCCCAGGTGTCATCTTCCCTAAGAGCATTCGCTGTGCCATCCAACTATCCTCTAAGGCCAATAAAAATAGGGAGTTACAGGCTTATCGACAATCCGACCCATGAACTGACTACATTCGTGCACAGTGAAAGGGCCAAAAAGAGCACAGTGAGGCGTGTAAGCGATCTTCAGGCGATGGGTGTCATGCGAGGACCAGTCGAAGAAAATGGCCCGTCTGGAGGAATTTCACAGCGGCGGATGCTCACAACGCCGCAAAATCGTCGGATTGGATGGCATTCCCGTGGAATCGCGATGGTGATTTGATCGGGTTGCGTATGGCCGTCGCGACTACGAATCTTTGGACCAATCGCGGTGGTCCAGGGAATAAAGCACCAGCTCCACGCGGTTCGAAATTCCTAACTTCTCGAAAATTCGGAACAAATAATTTTTCACGGTGTGAGTGCTTAGATTCAATCGCCGCGAAATATCCTGATTCGTCATTCCCTCGCTCACCAGGGAAACCACATCGCGTTCTCTTTTTGTAAGGATACTTTTCGCGTGCGGGCTGATCGCCTGATAAGGCGCCGCTCGTGTGAGCACTTCGAGCACGCACTGCAATTCATCGCTAGAGGCCCATATTTGGCCTTTGTTTACTGAGTGAATGCACTTGCAAAGATCTTCAAAAGGTTTTTTGCGGCAAAAAATTCCTTTCGCGCCCGCGCGAAACGCATTCACCACCATATCCGGCGCGGATACTTCCAGCAGCATCACGGGTTTGGTTTTCAGTTGCGAGGCGTGCAATTCTTGCAGCGCGGGAAATCCAGCCAGCGGACCTTCCTCCAAATTTGCGCTCACCAATGTAACCTGCGGTTTCTTCTCCTCCACCCTTCGCAAAATTTCTTTAACGTTCAACGCGTGCGCCACCACCGAAAATCGGTACGGCGATTTCTTCAGCGCCTCCGACAACAATTGACATCCCATCGCAGTGCTATCCGATACCAGCACGGTAACGGGTTCGAGGTTTGTCAGTTTGTTTTTTCGCATTTCGAAATAGCGAGAATTCGAGACGGAGGAGCTTGGGCGAGATGCAATTTTACACTGGTGGAGTCCCCAATCACAACAGTTAGTTAATGCAAGCTACCTAGATGCAACAACTTGCACATACCGCATAGTTCTGAAACACAGGTTTTCGGAATGGATAGATCCAATCTTGCTGTGAGCTTATAGAATCTGAACGTGTGCGATAAATTTTTGTCGGTTTGCTATTTTATTGGCCGGTTCTCCAACTTCAGCTGTGGTCGGCCCCTCTGAACATCCCAATTGAGCAACCGCTGGACGAGAGCAGAAATCTTTTCAGCGCTAAAAGAGCGGGTGAGAAGGAGGCTGACATGGCCAAGGTGTCTCCTATAGGGAACGTCCGAAGCAGTGAAATTGCCCTGAAAAGATTCACTCGATCAAACTAGGATTCGGGCTCATGCCTCTAAGTCATTAGAATCCATGGTTCTAAAGGATACGTCTGGGTGCATTCGCGGGTTGAATTTGGAGAATTCGGTGGCCTCTAAACTGCTTTACACCTCTGAGTTTAATGGAGAGGTGTGCGGGAGTTTCTTTGATGCCCTTGGAGTGCAGTAAAACATTCGGGGTCGGAATGGTTTCTCGCTCTAGTTTCGCGGAGCGGCCGAACTGCGTTTGCTCCGAATATTTGGTTTGCGTTAGGTTTGGAGAATTCTTCGACACTCCAGGCGCCCCAAAAGTGGGAACATGCTGACTTTTTTTCCGAGCAACAGTTCGGACAGTTCGAATTGGATCGCCCCGAAATTGCCGAGCTTTCAGGTGAAACGCCGGAGACTTTTTTCGGGATGGTTTGGGATGCTGGCAGTGCTTCTGAAGCGCAACCGTTTCCGAAACTTGCAGTTTCCGAAATCTCTCCAGCGCGCTCAGTTGCAAGTAAATACCCGGGTTCCAAAAACTGCGATGTTCTTCTCGACCGTCCTGCACGCACTTTTTATTTTCTTGCTGGCGACGGCGTCATTCGCTTTTCTGGATGATTCCACGGCATATTCCAAACCCGAGCCGCCGCCGGATCACACGATTTTCTACGTAAAATTGGCCGATTTACCGAAGATCTTGCCCCGATTGCTGCCGCCCGGACAAGGTGGGCAACCCGGTCGTGGAACGAAAATACAACTGCCGCCAGCTCTTGGCAGCAGCGTTCTCCGCGCAAAGTTGACGATGATTTCGAATCCCGCGCATCCCGACAACAAACGCCAAACCATTTTGCAGAATGCTTCTACGCCCGACCTGAAAATCACGGAAGATGTTCCACTGCCGTCGTTGCTGATTCGTGGACCGAAGGTAGTTGCGATGCCCAAACCGGACTTTCGCGCTGCTGCCCCGGTGAAATCGGCCGAGAGGCAAAACCAAGACGAAAAAGCGCCAGACCTAGCCGTCAGCCGAGTGAGCTCCGATACGCCCTTTCAAATGGCGCCGGCAGTGACCGATGCTCCACGACTTCCGGTGGCGCCCGCATCGCGACCGCTATCGGGAGGCAGCTCACAACACGGCACGGGCGAGATCGACGCTCCGTCCAGTCTGCAAGGCGGGCCGGGAGCGCAGGTCCAGGGATCGGATCTAGTTGCTCTGGGAATTGATTCCTCAGGCAACATGCAGGTGTTAGCGGTTCCCCCGGGCAATCGATACGGCTCATTTTCCGGTTCTCCCGCCGGCGGTTCACCTGGTTCGCCGGGTGGTGTGCCTGGTGGATCGAGAGATGGAGGCAGTGGCGGGGCCGGCACTGGTGGCGACGGGAGCACGGGAGTTGGAAAAGGCAAGAAAGGCGGCGGAGGCGGCGGATCGGGAGATGGCGGTTTTCTCAGCCTGAATGGCACGGACGGGGCCGGAAATGTACCGGAACTCCCAGCTGTGAAATTATCAAGTTTAGTTTATGCAATTCCTCCTCCTCCCCATATGCGCAAGAATAGTCTGGTGATTACGGCGGGGCCCGTGGGCGGTGGCGGACTCGGCGTCTACGGCGCTTTGCATGGACGGAAGATTTACACCGTTTATCTTCCAATGCCTGGTGGTAATTGGACGCTACAGTACTGCGCGCGAAACGACCCCGACGCCAAGGCAGCACCGCAGCCGCGACCGGGAGTGGTGAATCTAGATGGCGGAATTGTCGCTCCCGAAGCGGATGAGAAATTCGATTTCTTGCGGACCCCCGTCCCGAAGGAAAAAGAGAATAAGTTAGTCATTTTGCACGGAGTGATCGGAGAGGACGGCAGCATCAGCGAACTCAAGGTTTATCAAGGACTTGACACCGTGCTCGACCAGATCGCGTTAACCGCCTTCGAGCGCTGGAAATTCCAACCAGCAATGCGTGGAGGCAAGCCTGCTTCAGTAGAGATTCTTGTGGGGATTCCGGCGCGCGGACCGCAAAAGAAAGAATAATGAGGTTGCTCTGAACTCGGATAGTGAAACCGGCTAGAGTAGTTTCTAGAGACGAACTTCTCCAGTACTTCCCATCGCTATGTACACTCCGAGGCAGGGAAGTAGTCCCTGCATCGGTTTGAAACCTTCGTGATCTTGCCCGTTCTGGGAATTCGCTGCTATTGTTTGCACATCAACATCGCGCAGAGTCCATTGCGCCAGAATAGAGGTTACGTGTCCCGTGTAAATCTCCGAAGTCAGGAGCGTTTTTCTGTTAGAGCACCCACAGTTATTTCATGGTTGACTCGAAGCAGGTCGCGAAAGATGCAAAGCGAAGGAGCCACACTGAACATCAGCAGCATGGGAATTTACATTGTTGCTGAGCCTGGGCCTCGTGTTGGCTCCATTTTGAGCTTCGACGTTTTTTTGCCGCCCTTAAGGAAATTGGCTCGGGCAACGCGCATCAAAGGGCGAGGACGTATTCTTCGTGTCGAACCGATTGCCGGAAACTCGGCGATCCGAGGATTTGCCATTTTGAGCGAGGAGATCTTTATGGCGGAACGGTAAGCGGAGTCCTCGTACGGACAGTAGTTTCGAGGCGGATGAATCGATCTCTCGATCCAAGGACGGTGTCCTTCATGACCCAAGAAGCGATTCGAGTCTGGTTTTGCGGACCAGCGGCAGGTTTCGCGCAAGCGATTGGCCGCGCACTCGGCGCAGGATTTGAAGTCAGAAGGTCAGAGAAATTCAATATCGAAGAATCCACGGAGCTGGCCGGCTGGTGGGACGTAATCCTCGTGGATATGCGCAGTTCAGGATCCGAAAGCTCAGTGAATTCAGGTTTGGAAGTGCTGGAAGAAATCAGCCGTTTGGAATTCCCGCCCCCCGTAATTGTAATACTTCCCGCTAATCAGCGTGCCGCCACAGTACAAGTGATGGAACATGGAGCCTATGACGTGGTGGCCAGTCCGCCGGACATGGTGGAATTGCGCCTGATTCTGAGGCGCGCATACAAATTCCGGCAGGTGGAAAAAGAAGCCCACGAATTGCGTTCGCAGCAGCAACTGGCCGACGGCATGGAAGATCTGATCGGTTCATCGGAGGGCATGCGGCAGGTCTACGCACTCGCCAAAAAAATCGCGACCTGTGATGTTTCGGTGTTGATCACGGGCGAGACAGGAACGGGTAAGGAACTGCTTGCGCGGGCGATTCACCGTCTCAGTCCGCGGGCATCGTCACCCTTCGTGGCATTCTCCTGCGCAAATCTTCCGGAAACTCTGGTGGACGACGAACTCTTTGGACATGAACGCGGCGCGTTTACCGGGGCGCTGACAGCACGACGCGGCAGGCTGGAAATGGCCGATCAAGGCACATTGCTGCTGGATGAAGTGGGCGATCTGAGTTTGGGATTGCAGCCGAAGCTTCTGAGGGTTTTGCAGGAACGGACTTTCGAACGATTGGGCAGCAATACGCCGATCGCCGTGAATCTCCGCCTGGTTTGCGCGACGAATCAAAACGTGGAAGAAATGGTGAAACAGGGGAAGTTTCGAGAAGATTTGTATTATCGTCTTAACGTTGTGCAGCTTCATCTGCCGCCGCTTCGCGAGAGGCGCGACGATATCCCGGTTCTGGCTCGCCATTTCCTGCAAAGGTTTTCAGAACAATTCTCGAAGAAGGTAAAGCGCTTTACCCGCCCCACGCTTCAAGCCCTTGAGGAATACAGTTGGCCCGGCAATGTCCGCGAGTTGGAAAATGTGGTTCAGCGCGCCGTGGCTCTTGCCGAGGGACAAGCCATTGAAGTTTGGCATCTTCCCACTGGTTTCCGGAAAGGCTTTGAACTGCCCCGGCCCGCCCGCTTATACGAAGAGGAAGTACGGGAATTCAAGCGGCGCTTGCTCTTAAGAGCTTTGCGCGAGTCCGGCTGGAAAAAAACGGAGACGGCGCGCAATCTGGGGCTCGCACGCAATTATCTCCACCGGCTAATCAATCAGCTAAACATCCGCGCCGATGAGAGTGATTTACTCGAGAAGTTGGTGGAGAAAATGCCGCCCAGCGATCGAGTGATGTAGGAAGGGACGACGTCGCGAGCAATTGACGACAAGATTGTGCAGATTTAGGGTCACTTTGTAACCGAATGGAGACAGCCATAATTTTTTCCCGAATTTCGCTCTCTTGAGTTACGCCCAGAGAAAATGGCAGCTGTGGAGTGTTACATGCAAGCTAGAATGGTGAAATCGGCCTCGCGGAGGGTAGAAGTGTCTCCTTTTGGAGATAGTCACGGAGCCAGACCTCTACGCTGTGGAAGACGAAGCAATCGAGAGCGAGGCTCGGAGATTCTCGAGTCCGCCCTGGTGCTTCCCTTTCTTCTACTGCCGTTAATTCTGGGCGCGATGTATATCGGGTTGGCTTTCAGCACCTACGAAACACTGACGCGGGCGGCGCAAGATACTGCGCGCACCTTCGCGCTCAACAACACCAATACAGGTTTTTCGTGCACGAACACCATCACCACCACAGCTCCCGCCTCCTTCAACAGCATCTTGGCGGCAGGCGGTGTAAGTTCCTCGAACGTCGCGAACTTCCTGATATCCGGCACACAGCCATCTTATTCGGGTGCATCCGCATCTTCCTGCGACGTCCACGTGAGCTTTACCTACCCCTACAATATTCCGTTACCTTTTTATAGTTTTGCGCTGAACTTCAACATCAACGCGCACTCCTGGCAGGTGGATTAAGATGACGCTCCTAGCGAAATTCCGGCAGGGCGTGCTGCTCCGTACCCTTCGCCGGATCTTGGGCGAGACCAAGGGCTCGGAGCTGCTGGAACTCGCGTTGGTGCTTCCCTTATTGCTCGTGGTGGTAATCGGCGTCACTGATTTCGGCACCGCCTTTCTGGCGAGGCAGCGAGTGAACAGCGCCGCGATGGAAGGAGCGCGAGTGGCGGCATCGCAAACCATGGGCGGCCTGTACGGCAACGCCACGCCGCAATCGATCCTGGATGCGAGGACAGCGGTTACCAGCGCGCTCGTCGCGGCAGGCATGAGTGCATGCGGCTTGGACACGGCGGCGGTGACCCAAACAGACACGAATACGCTGGCCTACCAGTTCACGGGAAGCGCGGTGGGTGGATGTCCCGCTGGAGGGACGGCGGTGCTGACGATCACTCGCGGGTCGACGTGGGTAACTTCGGGAGCCGTTGTGGTGCAGGTGGAAGGAACTCAGGTCCAATTGACGTATCCGCTAGTCTGGAAATTGAACCAGTTCGTAAGTGGCGGCGCTTTGCCTCTGCCAACAACAACCACTGTAAATGTGCAGCAATCGAATCTTTCCTGAAGTGGAGCGAACGATGGGCACGCGCAATCAAAAAATCGATGGGCGGAATCAGCGAGGAATGACCCTCGTGTTTGTGGCAGCTTCTCTGGCCGTGCTGATGAGCCTGATGGCATTCGCGATCGATCTTGCGTGGCTTTACGTTGCTCACGTGGAAGCGCAAAACGTGGCGGATGCCGCCGCACTCGCGGCTGCCCGGGGAATCGTTGCCTCGGGCTATACGACGGTTCAGGGCAATGATTTTGCTGGACTTGCCGGAAGCCTTTCCACGAACTTGGCCCAGAGCGAAGGCAATGCCGTTGCTGCGCAGTACACGATTGTGGGAATTGCTCCTACTGTTACAGTGAATGCACCCGATTACACCACGCCCAACAATCCTCAAGTTACGGTGACTGTTTCGGCGGCCGTCCCGACTTTTTTCATTAAAGCCGTCAGCAACAGTTACGCCACAGTGACGATCCGGACAAGCGCTTCCGCGGCTGTTTTTAATCCAGGAAATGCGGGGACTGGATTGTCCGTGGTGGGGACCAAGCCCTGGATGATTCCCAATATCGATCCCAACCACTTGTGCGTTCTTGGGGCCTCGGGCAATTGCAATTGCACAACAGTCGCCGGGAACGCGCCGTTCATCAACAATACAACCGGCCAAATCTGCAACCCCGGCGTCACACTTTTTGCGGCAGGTGGAGAAGTAGGAGCGCAACTCAATCTGACCGCCGGCGATCCAACCATCCCGCCTGTCCCGGGAAATTTTTACCAATATTCTCCGGGGCTGCTGGCAAGTGGAACCGCGTCCAATGTTCCGGCCTGCGGGGCGGGATTGAGCTCCTATCAGCAGGCGATTGCAGGTTTGTTTACGGCGCCCATCGTAACGGGAACGAACTACGCTGTGGATCCCGTTATACCGGATGTGGCATCCACGCAAAGTGCAATCCAGTGTCTGATTCACGAAGGTGGAGGCACAGGCCAAGACACGATGAATTTTGCACTCACCGGTGTGCTCAGCATGTGGCCTACCGGCGGAAATAATAATCCTCTCCCGAACGCCCGGGGAAATGGGCTGAGCCGGAGTGACTCGATTGTTACCTTTCCGGTTTACGACGTTGGTGCTGGCGCTTTGGCAGCTCCCTGTCCAGGCGGGGCCTGCGCCGGTCTGCCAGTGATTGGATTTCTTCAAGTGTTTATTAACGGGGCGCCCAATGGCGCGATTCCGTTCCAAGTGACGGTGCAGAACGTGGTGGGAGCGCTCTCCTCGGCGAATCCGATTATCACCCCAGCGGGCTCGCCCGTGCCCGTGCGGTTGGTGCAGTAATGGCCGCATCGGAAGCCATATCGCCGGCTATTAGCCGCCAGCGAGGGACGCTGGCGGGATGGCTGAAAAATTGTTTTTCCTTCCCGGTACTTCTTGCCGCAATTGTTGCTGCGGGAGCCTGCGTCGCAGCCACAACGCTGTTCGTCGACCCGGACACGTGGTGGCACATTCACGTAGGCGACTTGATCCTTCGCAGCGGCACCTGGCCCACTCTAGACATGTTTTCATTCAGCGTTCCAGGCGCGGGATGGATCGCCTACGAGTGGTTTGGAGAAATAGTATTTGCCCTGACGTGGCGGCTCGGAGGATTCGTGGGCCTGGCGGCGATTGATTTCCTTCTCGCCGGAACGATCGGGATCCTGCTCTACGTTTACGCCACATTGCGATCGGGGAAGTGTAAGGCGGCGTGCGTAGTGGTCACTTTATCTCTCCCCGTATTGGGTGTTTTCTTTACCCTGCGTCCGCAGATGGTGGGATACGTTTTATTGCTTACCACGATGATCTTGATGGAGCGGTACCGTCAAGGGCTCACGAAACGCCTATGGGTTCTGCCGGCCATATTTCTGATATGGGTGAATACCCACGGAACATTTGTTCTGGGAGCCCTGGTGGTCGGCGTCTATCTTTTGTCTGGATTGTTCGAGTTTCAAGCGGGTGGGATTGTGGCGGTCCGTTGGACTCCAAAACAGCGGCGCCACCTTTTGTTGGTGATGCTGCTGTGCATGCTGGTTGCTTCGATCACCCCCTACGGGTCTCGTCTGGCCGCATATCCATTGCAAATGGCTTTCATGCAGCCGGTAAACGTCGCGATTATCATGGAGTGGCAGCCGATGACTTTCACCGCTGCCATTGGGAAAGTATTTTTGGGGCTGATGCTGTTTTATTTCCTGGTACAAGTAACACTAAGGCTTTCCTATCGGCTGGAAACGATTGCGCTGTTGGTTTTCGCCATATTCTCGACCTGCCTGCATATTCGCTTCCTGTTGTTCTTCGTGTTTCTGTTTGTCCCGCTGCTGGCGGAGGTGCTCGCCCGTTGGGCGGATGCGTATAAGCCCGAAAAGGACCAGCACCTGATTAATGCTGCCGTGATAATGCTTTTGATTTTTGCCGGGGTGAGGTACCTGTCAAATTCCAGCAAGATTGCGGGTGAATTTACCAAGACTTATCCCGTCGAAGCTGTCGCTTATCTGAAGCAACATCCGCTGGCGACCCCGATGTTCAATGACTACGGTTGGGGCGGATTTCTTATTTGGTCGGGGATGCCACGGAACAGCGTCTTCATCGACGGAAGGGCAGATTTTTACGAATACGGCGGCGTTCTTGCCGACTACGTAAGTATCACTCACTTGGAACGGTCAACGCCGTTCCTTCTCCGGAAATACGACATTGGCGCGTGCCTGATTGACCCCAGTTCACCGCTCGCCACATACCTATCGGCCTCTCCGGATTGGCGGCTTTCCTATTCGGATGGAACAGCAACTCTTTTTGTACGCCAGGGTCAGGTCGCCGCAGGAAGCCTCAATCGATAAGACTGAGTTCACTCCGCTGACAATCACATCGGACTGCTCCATGAGCGCCACAGTGGCTGAAGTGCCCCGTCGCGGCCCTTCGACCCTCTCGACTGGGCAAGGAATCTTAACGCTTTAGTATTCCTAGTATTAAATTTCATGGCTTCATCAAAGTTCTGACCACGAAAACAAACAAGACCATAAGGCTGGTGTCCACAAACGTGGACTATTCGAGACGGTGCGCCAGCCTCGCACAACCCACGAAACCGTCGCATGCAATTAACCATCTTATTTTCTGTCTGATAGCGCTTTTTGCCCGCGGCAACAACATCTTCTTCGACCCTCAGATTCAGGTTTCTTTGGCATGCCGCCTGCACTTAGGTTGTGAGGGCTATCTGTCTCGGTGGTAGAACTAAACTTCGCGGAGGATATCTCGATGAATAAGAAACTAATGCAGTTGTGGCGAGATGAGGCCGGCCAGGACCTAACAGAGTACGCTCTGCTTATGGTTCTTGTGGCCCTCGCCGCAGTCACAACGATGGGAACGTTGGCAACAGCGATCAGCAACGTGTTCAAAAACGCCGCAACAAACCTCGAGCACCGCGGCCAGCTAAATCGAACGAGCCCTTAGCTCTTTGGTCGCCCTCATGTCCGAGGGACATGATCGCCGCGGCGCTGGCGGCCAAAGAGCCTGAGTGCTCTTGGTGTGTCCGGATTGAGTTTGTACGATCGGGTTCCGTGCGAATGACTTCTAGGCGCATTGTTTGAGGATGGTGATCTGGCGACGCGAACCTGCAGAAATTAGTCAGGTAGCTAGGAAGGAATTGGATCTCAAGGAAACGACAGTTGGCAAATGAGTTTGAACGGATCCGGAGGTAAGGGCAGTGCGAGAAGTGACTTGGATTCTGGCGGTAATTTTGACCTGCTGCGCGGGATGGACAGACGCGCGCTCGCGCCGGATTCCCAATTGGCTGACGGTTTCGGGCCTCGTTGTTGGCATCGTCGTGAATTCGATTGCCACCGGTTGGCACGGAACGCTGTTCTCGCTGGAAGGATTGGCCGTGCCGCTGCTGCTGCTTCTGCCGCCCGTGCTGATGCGCGGACTGGGAGCGGGGGATTGGAAACTGATGGGATCGCTGGGAGCGATCCTGGGAATCGATCGAGTGCTGGTGGTATTGCTGGCCACGATTTTATTGGCGGGAATAATCGCGATTTTCCTGATGGTGAAGCAGCGCAGAGTGCTGGTGACGCTGAGAAACATGTGGGAGATTTTGCGCGGAGTTCTTGTTTTTGGAGTTCGTCCAAATCCTGAAGTGAATTTGGATAATCCGAATGCGACCAGTCTTCCATTCGGAGTGATGGCGGGCCTGGCTACTGTGCTTTGTTATTGCGCTGCCGGCGCCCTGCGTCCTTAGTCTGGGTCCAAGGAGGTTCCGAAGATGAACCGGAGCCGAGTTTTGATTGCGATAGCTGTGGCGATTGTTTTAGGTCTGGTCGTCAGCAGCATCGTCTACCGCGCGCTTACCCGAACGGTCGTGCAAACGGCGGTAGCGCCTGCAGTGCCTCATGTGGACATGGTAGTGGCTGCCGCCAAGCTTCCCCTCGGGTGGAGATTGCAGCCTTCTCAACTTCGCATCATCGAGTGGCCTGGAACCAGCCAGGTGCCGGGAAGTTTTAGCCGGATCGAAGACGTAGTGGGAAGAGCGCTGATCGCGCCGACGGTTGAGAACGAACCAATTCTGGATGGAAAACTGGCGCCCCGGGAAGGCGGAGCTGGGCTTCCGGCACGAATTCCGGAAGGGATGAGAGCGGTATCGGTAGCAGTGAATGACGTGGTGAGCGTTGCCGGCTTCGTGCAGCCAGGGACCATGGTGGACGTACTGGTGACGGGCGCGAGCGGGACCGGCTCCAATACCCGGACCATTCTGGAAAACGTGCGGGTGCTAGCCGCGGGACAAAGAATCGAGCAGGACACGGACGGGCAGCCTCAATCGTCTGCCGTGGTCACCTTACTCGTCACGCCGGAGGACGCCGGCAAGCTGACCATGGCCAGCATGGAAGGACGAATCCAATTGACGCTGCGGAACGTGATTGACTCGGGAAAGGTTGAGCCGCCTCCGGTCTACTCGGCTGCATTGTTTGGTGGGGAATCGCCAGCGATGCCCATGAAGCACGTCGCGGGCATGGCCCCACGGACTCTGGCGCCGCCCCCGCCCAGTACTTTTTCCATCGAAGTGATCCGAGGCAGTAAACGGGAAGTGGATAACTTCCCAAATCCGTAAAAAAGGCGCAGGTGAAACTGATGAGTGAAAACTCGAAGACATGTGCACCTCGGATTATGAAAATATCGCAAGCAATTGCGCTGGCCGCAATCTTGTTTCTTTCGGCCGGCGCCGCCCGGGCGCAAGAAGCTACCGCCGGAACGGAAGGTCACGACACGATGCATTTGCTGGTGGGGCGTTCGCTGGTGATCAATTCGCCCACGCGCATCCGGCGTCTTTCCATCGCTGATCCGAACATTGCGGACGCCCTGCTGATCAATCCCACACAGATCCTGGTGAACGGGAAAGCGCCGGGAGGCGTTTCCCTGGTTTTGTGGAACGAGTCCGACCAGAGCCAGCTGTTCGAATTGTTTGTGGACATGGACATTCTGGGGCTAAGCGAAAAGATTCATGAAGAATTTCCAGATGAAAAAGTGAAAGTGGAGGCTTCGAAAGACCTGGTGATGGTATCCGGGCATGCTTCCACCAAAGCCATCGCGGACAAGATTATGCAAGTTGTGACGGCCGTGAATCCAAAGGTTGTGAATTTGATGGATGCGCCTGGCAAACCGTCGGTTGGGGAAGTCCTGCTTGAGGTGAAATTTGCCGAAGTGGATCGAGCCGCGTTGAGCCAGTTGGGAATGAACCTGTTCAGCATCGGCGGCGGGAAGGGAGCTGGAAATACAGTCGGTTCCACCACCACGGGACAATTCGGGCCCGGGCAATTGAGCGGCGGGTTGCTACCACCCACGCAAATTAGCAGCCTTTCCACAAGCTCCAGCACGACTACGACCTCTACGCCCTCGTCGATTGGTAACTTTACGCTGAGCAGCATCCTGAATATTTTCATCTACCGCCCGGATATCAATCTGGGTGTGACGATCCAGGCTTTGCAACAGCACAACCTACTGCAAATTTTGGCCGAGCCGAATCTTTTGACCATGCCGGGGAAGGAAGCAAGTTTCCTGGCCGGCGGAGAATTCCCCTTTCCCGTTGTGCAAGGGGGAGCTGCCGGCACTGTCCCCACGGTTACGATTCAATTTCGCGAATTCGGAGTGAGACTCAACTTCACGCCGGATATTACGGAAGAGGGCAGGATTCATCTGAAGGTGAAGCCCGAAGTGAGTGCCCTCGATTTCAGCAACGCGGTAAACTTCGCCGGGTTCACGATCCCGGCGCTATCGACCCGGAAAGTGGATGCGGAAGTTGAGCTTTCCGACGGACAGGGATTTGCCATTGCCGGATTGGTAGATGACCGGGTGACCTCGGTGATCAGCAAGGTGCCGCTGCTGGGAGATCTTCCGGTGCTCGGCCAATTCTTCAAGAGCAAATCCACCAACCGGACGAAGACCGAACTTCTGGTCCTGGTGACGCCACATATTGTCAAGCCGTTTGAGTCCGGCCACGAACCTCCGGGACCGCAATTTCCCAAGCCGTTCCTGGAACCGGCCAGGCCGGAATCGCCGCGGCCAGCCGCGCCCGAATCGATGAAGCCGGGAGGCCAGAAGTAGTTTGGAAGGTGCGGCAAGCAAACTGAAGTAAGCCCTGATTGAGCGAGGAGATTTGAGGACATGTTGACTGCAGCAGTCTTAAGCGGGAATCCCGAGAGCTGCGGCGCGCTGCAAGTAAACTTGCAGCAAACGGGCCTTGTTCACACAGTGCGCGGTTGGACCGGGCCGCTGCTTTCACATCCGAGCCAGGGGGAAGGAATTCCCGACCTGGTTCTGCTGGATATCGACACGGATCCGAGTGGGTTTTTCGCGGCGGCAGCGAATCTTCGGCGCCTGAAGCCTACAGTTCTAATCATCGCTTACTCGCCGATTCAACATCCGGATTCCAACATGCTTCTGCAGGCCATGAGGTCGGGAGTGCAGGAGTTTGTTCCCAAGCCCGTCGATCCGGGAACGCTGCGCGAGATGTTACTGCGATTTATCCGGGAACAGGAAGTGGCAGTGGCGAAGGCGCAGCAGAAACTGATTGTGTTCATGGGTTCCAAGGGCGGCGTGGGAACGAGCACGATTGCGGTGAACCTGGGAGCGCAACTGGCGAAAGCGGGCAGGAAAAGAGTCGTGTTGTTGGACCTGGCCCGGCCCGTGGGCCACATAGCGCTGCTGCTGGATTTGAAGCCCCGTTTTTCAATCCGAGACGCGGTGGAAAATGTGGAGCGCCTCGACGCGAATTTCTTCGGCGGCCTGCTGGTGCATCACTCGACAGGTTTGGAAGTGATGGCGGGAACCTCGCATCCGGAAGAATGGGAAAAGATTCCGGGCGGCGACTTGGTTCGAGTGGCGAACGTGGCGCAGAGCACGAATGATTTCGTGCTGGTGGATGGCGGAGTGCACGGCTCGGGCGATTCCGCGGCGCTTTTGCAAACGGCGCGTGCGGTTGTGCTTGTGGCGGAAACGAGCGTGCCGGCTTTGTGGGCGATCGAGCGCCGCTTCGCTTCGATTGTTTCCATGGGCATCGATCCTTCGCGAATCCGTATCTTCATCAACCGCTGGCGGCGGACGGATGACGAGGCGCTGGCGAAATTGGAAAAGAACATGAAGCATCCCATCTTCGCCCGTATCCCCAATGATTTTCAGCACGTGAGCCATGCCGTGAATTCCGGCGCGCCCGTCGCCGAAAATCACAACAACACTTTGGTGACAAAATACAGGCAGATTGCGCTGCAATTGGCTGGCATCGATCCAAATTCGACGGAAAAGAAAACCGGTTTGTCAGGACTATTTTCTTCCAAAAGGTGATGACCAGAAATGTCAGCGACTAATCCCGCGCCTCGCGCAGATTACACCGCGGTAAAGACCGCCGTTCACCGGAAGCTGATTCAGAAACTGAATCTGGACCGGTTGACGCAGTCCGATCGTCAAGCCGTGCGCAGGGAACTGACGCAGATCATCGAGGGAATCGCGGCGGGCGAAGTGACGCCGATGACCTTCCACGAGCGCGAGCGGCTGACGCAGGAAGTGCTGGATGAAGTTTTCGGGCTGGGCCCGATCGAGGCCCTACTGAAGGATCCCACGATCTCCGATATTCTGGTCAATTCTCCGACGTCCGTCTACCTGGAACGGAACGGCCTGATCGAGAAAACCGGAGTGCAATTCCGCGATGATGCGCACCTGATGCTGATTATCGACCGAATCGTTTCCGCGATCGGCCGGCGAGTGGACGAATCGTCGCCGATGGTGGACGCGCGCCTGGCGGACGGATCCCGCGTCAACGCGATTATCCCGCCGCTGGCGCTCGACGGTCCATGCCTCTCGATCCGGCGATTTGGGCGCGACCGATTGACCTCGGAAGATCTGCTTCGCAACCGTACCTTTACGCCGGCGATGCTGGAGTTGCTGCGGGGGTGCGTTCGCGCGCGATTGAACATAGTGATCTCAGGTGGCACCGGCGCGGGAAAGACCACGCTGCTCAACGTGCTGTCGTCTTTTATTTCCGACAAGGAACGAATCATAACCATCGAAGACGCGGCCGAACTCCAGTTGCGCCAGGACCACGTGGTGCGTCTCGAAACGCGGCCAGCCAACATTGAAGGCAAAGGCGCGGTCCGCCAGCGGCAATTGCTGATCAACTCTCTCCGTATGCGTCCTGACCGGATTGTGATCGGCGAGGTGCGCGGCGAAGAAGCCTTGGACATGTTACAGGCCATGAACACGGGTCACGACGGTTCGTTGACCACGATTCACGCCAATTCCACACGGGACGCTCTGAGCCGCATGGAGACCATGGTGGCCATGGCCAGCCTGAACCTGCCG
Organism: uncultured Acidobacteriota bacterium; assembly: GCA_963797765.1. GTDB lineage: Bacteria > Acidobacteriota > Terriglobia > Acidiferrales > UBA7541 > JBGPTK01. The sequence continues at coordinate 322,310 of CAWCQU010000001.1, forward strand.
GAAAAGGCAGTGCGCCGCCAGATCGCATCAGCCATTGACGTGGTTCTGCAGGTGAGCCGCTTGAGCGATGGCACACGAAAAGTCTTGACGATTTCCGAAGTGACCGGGATGGAAGCCGACATGATGACCATGCAGGACATCTTCTCCTTCGAGAGAAGAGGAATCGGCCAGAACGGCGAGGTGATCGGCGATTTTCTGCCAACGGGAATTCGCCCGAAATTTGCGGAGCGCTTGGCAATCGCCGGCATCCGGCTGCCCGGGGAAATGTTCGAACGTCCTGCGCGTAATTAAGGGGTAGGAATGGCGTTACTCACAGCACTCGGCGTCTTTGTTCTGATATCGGTGATTGTTCTGGTCCTCGCCATGGCTACCCGCCGCGCGGACCCGAGCGAAATTGTCAGCCGGAGAATGAGCGAGACGCAGGCGGTGAAGAAGGCGGAAACGCTCGAGATCCGCGACGGGCTGATCCGTGACGAACAGTTAAGCAACATTCCCATGTTGCACCGGTTGCTGCTGCGCTGGTCGGGCGTCGAAAAGTTTAATCAATTTCTGGCGCAGGCCGGAGTGAGGACCAAGCCGGGAAAGTTATTGCTGCTCTGCGCGGTCCTGGGGTTCGGATCGTACTTTGTTGATTTCCTATTCTCGGGCAGCCTCCTGGTTGCCGTGGCAGTGGGGCTGGCGGCTACGGCTTTGCCGCTCATCTGGGTGGCGATGAAGCGCCGCAAGCGGTTGCGTAACTTCGAGAAATTCTTCCCTGACGCGATTGACCTGCTGGGACGGGCCGTTCGCGCCGGCCACGCTTTTACCAGCGGCATGGAAATGATTGCCAAGGAATTGCCCGAGCCCGTCTCCGGCGAATTCCGGACTACTTTCGAAGAGCACAATTTTGGTATTCCCCTTCGTGAAGCACTGATGCACCTGGCGGAGCGTGTTCCGCTGGTTGACGTACGGTTTTTCATCGCCGGACTTCTGGTGCAGAAGGAAACCGGAGGCAACTTAGCCGAATTACTCGATAACCTTTCCCGAGTAATCCGCGAGCGATTCAAAATCCAGGGAGAGGTGCGGGTTCGCACCGCGCAGGGCCGGCTGACGGCGGCATTGTTGATTTCCTTGCCACCCGGTTTGCTGCTGGTGCTCAGTTACATCAATCCCGCCTATATTTCGGTGCTGTTTACCGACCCGTGGGGAACCTATTTGTTGGTCGGCGGGGGCTTTTTGCAGGTTTTCGGCGCGCTGATTATCTGGAAGGTTGTAACGATAGAAGTCTGAACGGAAAGGTAGCGAGGCAAAATGATTTTGGAAATTACCGCGATTACGTTCCTGGCCACAGCGATGATCTGCCTTGCTATCGCTTACGCTTTCCTTCCCGCCGGCGGGACCATCGGGCAGAGGTTGGGACAACTTTGGAAGCCGGCCACCCCAGCCCAGGAAATTCTGGGCGAGAGCAAAATCGAAAAAGTTGAGCAGGTTCTTTCCGATATCGGAAATATCCTGCCGGCTTCAAAGAAAGACTTGAGCCGTGCTCAACGCCAGATGGTACGTGCCGGGTTGCGACGCCCGGAATTAATTTCAGTCATGCAAGGGTTCAAGGTGCTGTTGCCTCCCTTGCTGCTGGCGATCGTCTTTTTCACCGGGGTCTACCAGTACAGCCCGATTCCGATTTTTCTGTTTACCGCGCTGATTGGATATGCCCTGCCCGAATTCTGGTTAAGCAGGCGAGTGCGTCGCCGCCAGCACAGAATTCTTTTGGGCTTGTCCGACGCGCTGGATCTTCTGGTCATCTGCGTCGAAGCCGGGCTTGGAATCGATCAGGCCATCTTCCGCGTGGCGCAAGAACTGCGCATTTCACACCCAGCACTCAGCGAGGAGCTCCAGTTGATCAATCTGGAGATGCGCGTGGGAAAGAGCCGCGTGGAAGCGCTCCGCTCCGTGGCTACGCGCACTGGTGTGGAAGAAATGAAATCGCTTACGGCTATGTTAATCCAGACGGACCGCTTTGGAACCGATCTGGCCCAGGCTCTTCGAGTGCATTCGGACAGCTTGCGCACGAAACGCCGCCAGCGGGCTGAGGAAATGGCAGCCAAAACGACCGTTAAGCTGCTGCCGCCGCTGGTTTTCTTTGTTTTTCCGGCGCTGTTTGCCGTGTTGTTGGGTCCCGCTGTTATTACGCTTGTGCACCAATTGCTCCCGCAGTTGGCCGGCAAACAGTAGCTGTGGACGGGAATCGGGAAAGGCCTGGCAAGACTGGTATCAAATTAAACAGGAGGAGACGAAGATGGACACAAATATGGTCCGAATCGTGGCAGGTATTCTGGCGGTAATCGTGCTTGGAGTGATTATCTGGCGCCGCAAGCGCCAGTCATCGGAATAGATCCTCCCAGCGGGGGATGATCTGAAGGTTTGGCGTTAAGAGAAGGGGCGAAATCGTGGAGAATGACTCTGGTCGTGTGTACGTGTATAACCGGAGCCGCGAGAGGTTTGTAGCCACCGATGTAACGGTGGCGGACAGTTACTTTCCGCGGCTGGTTGGTTTACTTGGAAAAACGAAACGATGGGCGTTTCCAGGCCGCGGCTTGTGGATCGTCCCCTCTCGTGGCGTGCACACGATTGGCATGCTGTTCCCGATTGACGTGATCTTCCTTGACCGGGAGAAATCGGTGGTGGCAGTGGAAGAGCATCTGAAGCCATTCCGAATATCCAATGTGCACCTGAAGGCGCAGACCGTTCTGGAATTGCCGGTGCACACGATTTTTCGGACGGGAACGCGCATCGGGGATCGCTTGGAGATCGCTCCTCTGAGCTGAAACTTAAGAGCCCCAGTAGCGCCATGGGGCTTTGTAGTAAGAGCGAAGCAGTTGACATACCTGCTTTTATGCCAAGTCCGCCCTAGCGCGCGCACTCCGGCGCATGACAATCGGCGTCCCGGCCTGCGGCCCCTATGGAAGATTCTCATAGCTATTGTCTGCCATTTCATGGTACGCTTCAGTTGCGTTTGTTGCTCTTGTAACACCTTTAGATTCGTTTAGAGGGGCTGCAAGCTAACACTTGCGGCCTTTTTTGTTTTACGGCTGGAGGCGGTCGAGAAGCACAAATAGCTCAAAAGAAAAGAAGGATATACAGTGAAAGAACAAGGAACAGTTAAGTGGTTCAATGCCAGCAAGGGATTCGGGTTCATTCAGCGCCAGTCCGGCGAGGATGTTTTCGTCCATTTCTCCGCGATTCAAGCGGAGGGTTACAAGTCGCTGAACGAAGGCCAAGCCGTTGAATTCGAAGTAACTACCGGCCCCAAGGGTCTGCAGGCATCGAACGTCACCAGCCTCTAGCCAATTAGCGCGAGCTCCTCGCTTCGGCGAGCGGGCTCGCGCTTTTTCTTTTTACGACGCCTCAATCGTTTGATTTCGCCAATCTTAGGGAGGTCCTGATGAAGGCTATGGTCGAAGGCCAGTATGTAAAACACTTCCAGTACGGCAACGGTGTTATCACGGAATCAAACGAGGATCGGACGACCATTGATTTCGACGCCCACGGCATGAAGAAGTTTGTTACCAGCATTATGGTGGTTGAGCCTGCGGAAGGGACTCCTCCAAAGCGTCCGCGAGCCAAGCGCCGCAAGAAAGCAGTGGCCGCCGTCGCAGGCGCCACAGCTGCTCCAGCCACAGCCGCTCCAGCCGCTGCAGAGACGAAGTGAGCGAATCCATCCTCATCCAGTATGTGGGATTCGAATCAAAGACACTGGTTCGTGAATATACGTTTCAGGTCCGCCTGGCGATGAATGATCCCCGCGAATTCACGCTGACAATCGCGATGGAAGCATTCAATACTCACCGGGTCCGTTTCCAGGACGCGCCGGATGTCTGCTCCCTGAAGTTACAGCGCGAGTTGGCGGCCAGCGCAAACCACCCCGACAATTCGCATTTCCGGTTATCCGATGCGGAGTTAGATGATTACCGGACTGCGCATACCTCGAAATCCTCGAGAAGCCATTTCTCGCCAAAGCCAAAAGAAGATTACGAATAGTCAAACGGCCGATCCGAGGCGAATGGGCAGTAAATTTCCGTGAAAGCTCTCTAGTAGACCTCGCCGAGTCCTGTTTTCCAATCCGTCAGTACGAATTGAGCATCATGAAATGCACGGATGTTCTGGAACGATCCCGCCACCTGCTACAATCGCGCGCCAGCGCTCCGGCTGATCACTCTATTCGTCGATGACGTGAATTACTCCGGAAGGGCTGGGCGAAGCAGAATTCAACTGCGAAAAGGCAGACTGTATGCCAGGAATGGACCTTCCGCCGCTTGAACCCCCGGCAAGACTCGGGACGCTCGTTCGCCTGTGGTTTTTCTGTTCGGGCGCGTCCAGTCTGATTTTTGAAACGGTCTTCACCCGCCTGCTTACTTACACATTTGGCAACACGGCGCAAGCAGCGAGCACCGTGCTGGCAGCCTTTCTTTGCGGCTTGGCATTGGGGGCGGTGGGATTCGGCTGGTGGGTGGATCGTCGCGGGGCCTCGCTGCGGCTCTATGCCATACTCGAATTTCTGATCGGACTCTATTGCCTTTTCATTCCATTCCTTTTCGCCGCGCTCACGCGGGCTTATGTGGGCCTTTACCAACGGTTCGATCTTGGCCCGGAAGCTCTTCTGATCGCTCGTTTCGCACTTGCCTGCATCACGATCCTGCCACCCACGATCCTGATGGGAGGCACGCTGCCGGTGCTAGCGCGGTGGCTGGCAAGCCGACAGAGCGAATTCGAGCCGGAAGTGAGCCGACTCTATGGATGGAATACGCTCGGCGCGGCGGCGGGAGCGCTCGCCTCTACTTATCTGCTGATGCCGCTTTTCGGCGTGAGAGCCACCATCGGAGTCGCATGCGCCACGAATTTCGGCATCTTTCTATCAATACTGGCAATTGGCTTCACTGCTCGCGAACGTCAGACTCTCCCGGAACCTTTGAACGAAACGCCCCCAGCCAGCGAGGCGCTTGCCGGAGAAAAATGGCATTGGATTCTGCCGCTCGGCGCGTTCCTGACCGGCTCGGTTGCGCTTGCCTACGAAGTCATCTGGACGCACGTGCAGGCATTTACGATCGGAAATACGGTCTACGCTTTTGGGACGATGCTCTTCACGGTTCTGTGCGGCCTGGGCATCGGGGCGCAGATTGTGGCGCGTTACTTCCGTCGTCCTGAGGAATGGGGAAAGTATCTGGCGGCTTCGCAGATCCTTCTGGCTCTGTCTGTAATGCTCACCCTTCCCCTTTGGGATCGGCTGGGGAGTATTTTTAGCAGCGGAATCCAGGCAACGCTGGATTGGAATCTCCTCGCCGTCGGGGTCCTGATCGCTCTGCGTTTCTTGTACCTGGCGGTGACCCGGCGAGGCCGGCCTGCGGGTTCTGGCTGGTTCGCTCGACTGCGGGCAAACGAACCGCTGTTCGAAGCCATGGCGGTTCTGTGTTTGGCCTTCCTGATTGTTCCCGCGCTGCGGCGGAATCCCAACATGTTCTTCGCCAGCGGGGAATTGGTGCGCTTTTTCTGCGCATTTTATCTTTTGATCGTTCCGGCAGTCGCACTGGGAATGAGTTTTCCTTTGCTACTGAGCCTGGCGGCACGAGCGAGGAGCCGGACCCGGGCGGGCACGGCAGTCGGCACGATTTATTCCCTCAACACGCTGGGCGCGATTTTTGGATCTGTGGGAGCAGGTTTCTTTCTGCTTCCGCGGATCGGGTCGCAAGGAAGCCTCCGCCTTGCCGCGGGAGTGAATCTTGCGCTAGGACTACTTTTTGTGGTGACTTTAACCAGTGTTCGCCGGTTGCAATTGCAGATGGCCGGCACCGCTGTGGCGCTGGGGGCGCTCTTGATCTTCGCTGTGCCAACCTGGGATCCCGCACGGATGATTGCCGGCAATTACGTTTACTTCTCCCGGACTGCTCAGCAGGACCGCATCCTTTTCCTGGACGAGGATGTCCAAGGCGGGCTCACGTCGGTCAGCGAAAAAGAAACCACGCGAACGCTGCTGACCAACGGGAAATTCCAGGGAAACAATACAGAGGAAGTTCAGGCACAGAGCCGCTTCGCCTTGATCCCCATTCTTTTCACCCATCACTTCGATCGTGCCTTGGTGATCGGACTAGGGACTGGGAGCACCCTTCGCACAGTGGCTTTGTTCCCGTTTGCGCGCGTCGATGCAGTGGAGCTCGCGCCCAAAATCGTTACCGCTGCGCGCGGATGGTTTGGCGACGTCAACGGCCTGGTGTTTGATCGGGACCCGCGAGTACGCCTCTCGGTGAACGACGGACGGAATTTCCTGTTGCTCTCGCGCGACCACTATGACCTGATCACAATCGAGATCACTTCGATTTGGATGAGCGGGGAAGCGGATTTGTACAATCACGAATTTTACGAACTGTGTCGAGCGCATCTGGGTGAACACGGCATCCTGCAGCAGTGGGTGCAGTTGCATCATATTCGCGCGAGCACACTGCTCATCCTACTCAATACCGCGGCGAAAGTGTTCCCCCATGTAGCATTCTTCGCCGGACCGGAGCAAGGATTGTTGGTGGCCTCGCCGGGCCCGCTCGAATGCGACTTCCAGCAGCTCAAGCAATTCGATGAACAACCGGCGGTGCGACATGAACTGGCTCAATTGAACTTGCCGGGAATTGAGTCTCTCTTGGGTGAGTTGTTGCTCGTGGATGATTCCTACCGGCAGGCGACTGGTGATCTCCCGCGTTTGGGCTACTCCAGGGATCTAATTTCATCCGACTTCCATCCGATCCTGGAGTATGCCACTCCCAAGGGGAATGCTCTCCTGTACGATGCGGGTCTGATCAACTTGCGATTCCTGGGACGCCACCACCCCGCCGCACTTCCTCCTGGGATGGTTCCCGTTCAACCGGTTCGCTGACTGAAATAATCGCGCCAGGATTCCGGGAGCGCCGGAACTTCGAGCACTCGAGTAGCAAATCTTTGCTTTTGTCTTCGCGCAAATACAAGTGGGTAATATCGGCGACGGTTACGCGGTGGCCGTCCTGAGAGAGCGGTTCGATTTCGTCTCCCGCGCCGATTTCTCCTTCTCGAAGTACTCGAAAATAGAAGCCGGTGCGGCGGCTGGCCATGAATTTCTTCACCATATCGTCGCGGCCGAATTTCACGCCGAGCTTGTAACAAGGCAATCGAGGCTGCGTCACCACCAGTTCAGCCGTGCCGATCCGGAAACGGTCGCCGATGTGCACGGAATCTTCGAGTAAACCTTCCGTGTCGAGATTTTCGCCGAACGAGCCCCATGGTAACTCTTCGCCGGGCAGTTCGCTGTGCCAATAAGAATAGTGCTCCGAGGGATAGGCATACACCGCCTTGTCCGGCCCTCCGTGCACGGTGAGATCGGCCTGCCCGTCTCCATCGAAATCCAGAAAGCGAAGGAGAACACGGCCAGAGACCGGCGATTTGAAGATGCCGGTAGTCACCGCGTGCCCGTGAAAATCAACGGTACGCGGCATGCCCACCTGGACCGAGATAACCTTGGAATGCACCATGAATCCAGCCTCCCCTGGGGCAGCTCGATTAGAGCATTGTTGCGCGTCGAACATGCAGAATTTTCCATTGCCGCCGGAATGCTACCCGATGTTGGGACTCCGCAGCAGGGCTCCGAAACAGAAAACTGAAACTATGCGAAAGCCCATTCCGTAGTAGATTAGCGAGCCATGAATACCTTCAAGCATGTTCTTCTGGTACTTGTCGCGGTAGTTGTGTTCTGTTACGCGATGGTGCGGTACGGGGGGCAAACCTGGTCGCCCATGCAGCTCGCGGGCGCCGTGATTGCGTTTCCGGCGCTGATTTTGTGGGTTATCGCGCACTGGGAACTGGGGAAGTCATTTACGGCGAGGGCGGAAGCGCGGGAGTTGGTGACGCGCGGGCTGTATTCGAAGATCCGGAATCCCATTTATGTATTCGGAGGGCTTCTTATAGTCGGAATTATTCTGATTTCACAGAGGCCTGTTTTTCTTCTAGCATTCGCGGTGCTGATTCCGATGCAATTGATCCGCGTGAAAAAAGAAGAAAAAGTGCTTCGGGAGAAATTCGGCGAGAAGTACGACGAATACAAGCGGAACACCTGGTTCTAGCAGGTTAGTTAAGACCTTTGGCGCGTAGAAATTCGCGCACTACCGCGGTGGTGTCGCGGCGCTCGCCGTCCACTGCATAATTCAGCTTGCGCATTTCTTCGTCGGAGATTTTTCCGGCCAGTTCCGCCAGGGCCTGGCGCACTTCCGGGTGGCGCCCAATCGTTTGATTGCGCACAATGGGCACGGCTTCATAAGGTGGGAAATAATTCTTGTCGTCCGCAAGTATCGCCAGGTCGCGCGCGGCGATTAAGCCATCCGTGGAATTCCCCGCCACCAGATCCACCTGCTTTTCCAGAAGCGCGCGATACAACAGTCCCAAATCCATGATGCGCGGCGACGCCGCGAATTTCAGGCCGTAGGTTCGCGCCAACCCCTGATAGCCGTCCGGCCGCTCCATGAATTCGAATCCGAATCCCGGGCGCCATTGCGGCGAATACGCCGCCGCTTCCGAAAGAGTGTGAATTCCCAGGCGGCGGGCGTCCTCGCCGCGAATCACAATCGCGAAGGTGTTGTTGAATCCGAGCGGCTCCGTCACCACCAGGTTAAAGCGCGAGGCATATTCGCGGCGCACGCGATCGAGAACGGCGGCTCGGTCGCTCTGGACTGGATCCTTGAGGATGGCGGTGAGGGCAGTGCCGGTATATTCAACGTAGGTGTCAATGTGCCCGTCAGCAAGGCCTGCTGGCAGATGTAACTGCCGGCGAGATAGAAGCGGCGAACTACATTTAATTTCGTCCGTGCTTCCAGATGCTGCGCGACAATCTCGCCTAAGATCGCTTGTTCGGTGAAATTCTTTGAGCCGACGACGATCGTATTACGCCGGTCCACTCCGCAGCCGGCGAAAGAAAGCACCAAAACGAGCAAAATCATTCGTCGCATCATGCTTGCTTGTATTTCAGCCGGCTCTCGAGCAAGCCTAGAGTAAAATCCGCGGCGAGCGCCAAAGCGGCGGCCGGGATGGCTCCCGCCAGAATCAATTGATTGTTCACCATGGCCAGTCCGCGAAAAATAAATTCGCCCAATCCCCCGGCGCCGATCGCCGCCGCGATGGTGGCCAGTCCCACGGTGAGCACCGTGGCCACTCGTATGCCCGCCACAATGTAAGAAAGCGCGAGCGGCAATTCCACCCGCCACAACATTTGGCGATTGGTCATGCCCATCCCCCGCGCGGCTTCCCGCACGGCGGGATCGACACCGGTGATTCCAGCCGCAGTATTGCGAATAATGGGCAGCAGCGCATAGAGCGTCAGCGCAACGATCGCCAACCGGTCGGCGCGGCTGCCCAGCCACGGAACCGGCAGAAGGAAACCGAACAGAGCGAGACTGGGAATCGTTTCGGCAATATTTGCGGTTCCCAGGATGGGTTTGCTTAGCCAGGGCCGCCGGGTGACCAGGATTCCCAGAGGCAATCCGATGCCCACCGAGAGCAGCATGGCAATTCCCACCAGCCAGACGTGTTCGAGCGTTGAGGTGAGAATTTCGGCGCGGTGCTGCGCGAAATAGTGCACAAGGGATTGGAGTGAATTTAGGAAGTCCATTCATTCACCTCAGAATGTGTGGTGATGGGTCGATTGTTATTCATTTGGTTTTACGAATTGGCTTGAGGGATCGCTCATTCTTGTCGTAACGCTGACTCGGGATCCCTCGCTTTG
>CAWCQU010000002.1:0-1726623 GCA_963797765.1 uncultured Acidobacteriota bacterium
AATTGACTGATTTTCACCTGCTTGGAATAGGATTTCTAGCGCTTGAAGAAAAGGTGAAATCACCTTTGTTTTTCAGGCTTCTAGCGCGTCTAGGAGCCTGTCCGAGTATTCACGTCTGCGCTGCTGATTGTGCTTGAAACGGAACGCAAAGGCGCGCAGTTTGTCGAATCATGACAAAGACCTTCCGCTCTTACGTTCCTGAACAAAACTTACTGCTACCCCCCAGTCTCCGGGATTGGTTGCCGGAGAATCATCTGGCCTATTTCGTGTCCGACGTAGTGGACCAGTTGGATCTATCGGCGATTGAGTCCATGTATGAAGGGGAAGAGCGGGGTTCTCCTCCCTACCATCCGCGGATGATGACGAAGGTCCTGATCTACAGCTATTGCGTGGGCGTATTTTCTTCGCGCAAGATCGAAAAGCGATTGGTGGAAGACGTGGCCTTCCGGATGTTGGCGGCGGGGAACCAGCCGGATTTTCGCACGGTCTCCGATTTTCGGAAGCTGCATCTGCGGGCGCTGCAAGAGTTGTTCCGGCAGGTGTTGCGGATCACGCTGGCAACCGGGACGATGAAGCTGGGGCGGGTAGCGTTGGACGGGAGCCAGGTAAAGGCCAACGCGAGCAAGCACAAGGCCATGAGTTACGGCCGGATGAAGGAGACTGAGAAACGGCTGCGGGAAGAGGTGCGACGGTTATTGGAGCACGCCGAAGCCATCGATGTCGAAGAGGATGCCCGGCACGGGAGGGATCGGGGAGGAGACCAACTGCCAGAGGAGTTGCAACGGCGGGAAACGCGAATCGCACGGATTCGGGAAGCCCAGCGAGCGCTGGAAGAGCGCGCGCGGGAAGAGGCCAAGAAGGAGCGGCAGATCCCGGGAGGAAGCCCAACCCGATCCGAAAGCACAATACAATTTCACCGACCCGGAATCGCGCATCATGAAGGGGCCGGATGGGTTCGTGCAGGCGTACAACACGCAGATCGCCGTCGAGCCGGACTTTCAGTTGATCGTGGGGCAGACGGTCACCCAAGCCACGAATGATAAACAGCAGTTGGTGCCGCTGCTGGAGGGGATCAAGAACAATCCGGACAGAGACCGGAAGAAATTCTGGCAGACAGTGGATATTGCTCGGACGAAAATCTGCAGTACCTGACCCAGAAAAAGATCGAGGGATTCGTGGCGACGGAGAAGCGGAAGCACAGCCAGCGGCGAGAGCCCTGCCGGCGAGGGCCGTTACCAGCGGGAGCCACCCGAGTCGAGCGGATGCAACGCAAACTGGAGACCAAGGTGGGGACGGCGGTGTATCGCGAGGAAAGCGATCGTGGAGCCAGTCTTCGGTCAGATCAAACAGGGGCGAGGGTTTCGTCAGTTTCTGTTGCGCGGAATCGAGAAGGTGCGCGGCGAGTGGGCTTTGCTCTGCCTGACGCACAACATCTTGAAGCTCCACCGATTGTGTTATGGATAGAACAGCAGTTTCCGGTGCCGTCGGTCGGTGGGTGGCCCAAAGAAGAGAAGTAGGCAATCAAGTCCAGGGAATGACGCAGATCAGAATCAGTTTCCCTCTTTGCCGCCCTGATCCAAAATCAGCCGGCCCGGGTGCCTTCAAATGCTAAATCTCGGACACGCTCCTAGAGGTGTCACTCGCAACTCGAGGAAAAGGGAGTCAGGAGGAAGGGCAGTTTGCGGAGAGATCCTCATGGTCCCCACGGTAATTCGTGGACATATTCGCAGAATCCGGGCCCTTGCCAGTGTTTTTAAGTGTTTGGATTTGGGCGAGGGATATGAAGGCATTCGGCCATGGATTCAAACTCCTGCAACGACACTGGCATGGGCCCTGCCAGTGGAATGAGTGAGGGGGCAGGATCGGATTTCGAAGAGATGAAATCATTCGCAAGAAGTGATCGGCACATTTCCGGCAAGCCGACTAATCGGGAGTTGACCGGGACGCACATCGGACTCTGGAATTTGAGAATAGAAGCCTAGACCACGATTGTCCGGCCGGGGTGATTTATTCATTGCGTCAAACGCTGCGAGCGCCTCTTCTGGCCGGGCGCGAACCACGAAATCTTCTGTAAGATTCACCCAGCGCACCTTCCCCGACGGGTCGATAAGGAATTCCGCTGGTCGCGAGATGTCTGCACCGTCGCGCCGGCCGTGCACGTGCACCAGATCCCACCTGCGAATCACGTCCTCCTGTGCATCCGAAAGAATCGGAAACGTGTAGCCCTGCGACCGACGCAGGTTTTCGGACTCTTCGGGAGAATCCACACTGATTGCCATCACTCGAATTTTCCTTGCATCGAATTCCGGCAGCGCCTGCTCGAAACTCCGTAACTCGGAGTTGCAGAACGGTCACCAATATCCACGATAGAAAATCAAAATGACGCCGGCGGCCTTGGCCGCGCTCGTCGCAGCGCGGGTTGTGCTCTCAGGGGTGAACGGAGAATTCAGCGCACCCGTCAAACTCACTGGGTGGTTCTGCGAATCCGGTAGCGTGAAATCTGGCGCCGTCTGGCCCACCTGCGGCGCGCCATGGGAAGCGGGTAGCACATGCCGCGCGCCGATAAAAATGGCGTAGAGGAAAAATCCGCTGAGTGCGAACGCTAGCATCGCGAGGACACTGCCGAAAATTTTGCCGCGAAACAGGTCCGAGTGCCGGAATGCGCGCACAAGCCCCAAGGCGATTAGCACAACCCGAGCGCGATCATCGGCAGGTTCGCCCACGGAAAATCGCGAAGTGGCGGAAAGCGAACGAAAAACAGCGGATAGCTAATCACTCCCAGGAAAACCAGCAACTCGCCGGCCCACACTGCCCAGTTCCAGTTTCGTTTCATCGCTAACGCCTCTCCCCGCTCTACTCAAGTACGACTTCCGATCTGCCTGCCCGGGAGCGCGGATCTGAAATTTGCGCCCTGAGTCTAGCCGAAAATGCCATTTCGTGAAAAGTTTTTCGCGGGCGCGGTCGAGTGCCGCCACTCGTGGTTGAGTTCTCCGAGAGAGCGGGTGGAGACGTAGACGTTCTACGAAAACCCTTAATCCTCAATCCTGCAGGCACAGAAGGCCAAATCCCGATAGACGCCCTTCGCATCAGAATTTCAGTGGATTGAAGTTCGTTCCCTTGTCGAAGTAATCGACGTTTTCGATTCTCTTGAGCCACGAGGATACTCTGGATTGTTTACTGGCAGTAATAGAAGCTCCACAGTGACTTTTGTAAGGCTTGCAACGAGAATACTTCTTGTTAATACGCGTGTGGGTATCATCCTCCACAGACCGAAGATGTAGAAGACAGCGGTATTCACCGTTTGTCCGCATAGGGTCGAGGTCACGAAACGCGCCGATATATAACGTCCCGTTAGTCCACACCTTCATTTTTGCGAGGACATAATTATTGGCGATGTCGCCAGCGAAAATCGCAAAAGTGCCAAACAAAACCAAGCGAGGGGCTATCGATAGCACATCAATGTACGATTGATTGTTCGTCATAACAGTGGAAGGAGGATAGAAAATCACAAATTCGAAAATGGCGATCATCAAAAGCTGCGCGAAGATGCAGTACCACAAAACCCGCCGCGCGACCGCATAACCGTAAACTTCGGTCAAGATATCGGAAAAAATATACACGAAAGGAAAATAGTAGATGGAAATCGAGAATGGTAATTTCCATGACGTCAATCAGCTTGCCTGCAGTGGGAATGCAAATGATGACGAAGAAGACGTTCCAAAGAACAATGTGGTTCAGGAATTTATAGTTCTGCATGCGCGGACTCCTCAAGTTGGACACTATGCTCATCCCTTGCAAGGAGTTGGTCGAGAGCTCATCAAACAAATACGTCGTCTCAGCAGATGTCCAGTAACTCGACTATACGTCCGAATGACCGCTTGTCCGGCTGCACAGCCTACTTGTCCGCGATACTTCTCCACTAGCCATTCACAGCTATTTGAGCTTGGCGTACTCGGCCTTGGCCTGCTGCAGGATGGGAATTTCGGGGTCGGCGTTTTTCCATAGAGCGAAGAAATCCTGGTAAGCAGTCTTAGCTTTCGAGGTATCGCCGGATAGGACATGTGCACGCCCGAGCCCGAGGCGCGCGAGAGCGCCAATCGGTGCGTTACCGACTACAGATGCGTGATCGAGAATCCTCTGAAACTCGCTGACAGCGGCGGCACCTTGCTTCGCGGCTAGGTTCGCTTGGCCTCTTAAGTAGATCGGGTAGAGCGCAAACGTGAAGGTACTGTTGGTCTGGCCCAATTCGTAAGGGGCAGACGCGGCCAGCGCATTGATGGCTCGCTTGCCGTCGCCACTGTGAAGCGCCATGGCGGCCGCGATCATCGGCAAGTATTCAGAATGTACGATCGTATCTTCCGCGAAGTGTTTGCCCAGGTCCGCAGCTAAGCGCTCGGCCTGCGTGGAATCGCCGGCCAACCCAAGCGCAATCGCCGAGAACCCCTCCGCCTGTCTTCCACTTGCCGGTGCCAAGGCGGCCTGCGCGTCCTGCTTTGCCGCAGCCATATCGCCCAATAATGCCTCGCGGATCGAAGCGTGCGCTTCGTATTCAGCCGCCGTTTCTTTCTCATCGACTCTTTGCGCGGAATCGGCAGCGCGGCGCATCAGTTCGCGGCTCTTGGCAAGCTCTCCGCCAAATGCCGCGGTTTCAGATTGCAGAAAAAGTATTTGATCATCGATTCCCGGTTTCCCGATCGCCTGTGCGACCTGATGATCCATCCCGGCCGAGTCGTGTTCCAGGAAATTCACCATATAAAGAACCACAGGGATCCAAGGCGAGTTGACATTGTGAACATGGGCCTCCTGCGCAGTGGCCTTGGCCTCATCGAGCCGGTTGAGCCATTGGGAGCTGTACATCACACCTATATAGTTATTCCCGCTTCCTGGGTTGAGCCTGATCGACTCTTGAGACGCTTTGTGGGCGGTCTGATAATCTCCCAGCGAAAGGTATACGAGCCACAACATCACCTGTGCATCCTCATTACGCGGGTAGGTCTGGGCCCACAACTCAGCCGCTGTGCGAGCCCTCTCAAGATTGCCCAGGGAGTTAAACTCGTAAAAGGCGGTAATACCGAGCCTTTCCCCCTTTGTGGTGCGATCCCGCAGTTCGTAAGCCTTACGCGCGGATTCGGCGGCGCGGGCGAGCTCACCCTGGGGATAGTAACTCTCCGCCAGCCGCATATAAGCCATGGCGAAATTCGGATCCAACGAGATGGCCTGTTCGAAGAACGGGATGCCAGCAGCGTAATCATTCACCACGTCTATGGTGTAATTACCAAGAGTATAGGCCTGGAGCGCCTCGAGCGACGGGGTGGTGACGTTCTCCGGCGGAGCCTCGTATTTTTGCACCGAAGCCAACGATTCTCCCAGTTTCCCGCGGAGTTTGGTGGCGGCGTCCCCGAGAGCTTTGAGGACTTGCTCTTTGCCGTTGGCGGCCTCTTGCTCATCCGCGAGCACCTCGCCGCTGCGGCAGCCTACCGCCTTCAAACCCAGAACATACTGGCTGCCCAAACTACTGATGGAGCCTTGAATCGAGACTGCGCTCGCGGTGCGCTGACAGACCTCGCGCGCGATTGCCGGCGTAAGCCGCGCGTCTTTTGGTTGCGACATCAGCGTCAGCGTCTGCGCAATTCGCTCGTCCGAAATCAGGCTGAGAAAAGGCGATTGCTGCAGTTGCGCCGAGAGTCCCTGCCGCAAAGTTCCGTCGAAGACCGAGTCGCCGGTTGTGTTCGTGAAGTCCGCGAGTACTATGGTGTCCTGGTCCGTCAGCACGTGCGCCTTGCGGGAGAAAAACAACCAGCCGCCAGCTGCCAATCCAATTACAAGTATTGTCACGCCAGTGACAACCACCCATCGAAACCCGGTGGATTTTCTCGCGGGCTTCGATTCGGCTTGCGCCGTCGTGACGGCTGCACGACTCGAATCTGAATTTCGCTTCAGCCTTTGCAAGTCGGTGCGCATGTCAGCCGCATTCTGATAGCGAAGCGTGCGTTCTTTTTCCAGCGCCTTGCTGATGATGTGTTCGAGCTCCAGCGATACATCGGGGTTGATCCGTGCCGGAGTCGCTGGCGCACGATTCAGAATCGCGTCGGTCAGCACTCCCGCGGTATCGCCGCGGAACGGCATCACTCCCGTTGCCATTTCGTACAGCACCACGCCGAAAGAGAATAGATCCGTGCGCGCGTCGAGTTCCTGCCCGCGCACCTGTTCCGGCGACATATAGGCCACCGTTCCGATCGATGCACCCAGCCGCGTCAGTTGATCCTCCACTGTCGCGGTCGGCATCGAAGTGACGCTCGCGCCGGCCTCGCCGCCTCGCGCCGTGGTCAGTTTCGCAAGGCCGAAATCCAGAACCTTGGCGTGGCCGCGGTCCGTGACAAAAATATTTGCAGGCTTGATGTCTCGATGAACGATTCCTTTCGAGTGCGCTGCGTCGAGCGCGTCGGCAATTTCAACCGCGAGATCAAGAATTTCTTCGGACGGAAGCGGCTTACCGGAAATGCGATGTTTCAGCGTCTGGCCTTCCAGGCACTGCATGACGATGAACGATTGGCCAGATTCCTCACCAATATCGTAGATGGAACAGATATTCGGGTGGTCGAGGGCGGAAGCAGCCTGCGCTTCGCGCCGGAAACGTTCGAGCGAGGCAGGATCGTGAGCAACATCGTCGGGCAGGAATTTCAGGGCAACAAAGCGATGCAGCCGGGTGTCTTCGGCCTTGTAAACCACGCCCATTCCCCCGCCACCGAGCCTATCGAGAATGCGGTAGTGTGAGACCGTCCGGCCAATCAACGACTGCGATTCCGCCATTTGGCGCTCATCTTAGGATGTGCCAAAAATCAAGTCAACGCAGATCGGCTGGTTAGAGGCCAACATTTGGAGAACATCTGGGTCTAGAAAGCTCTGGATTAGGCGTCTTGAGTTGTTCTGAGCCGTTTGTACCTGTTCTGTGTCAAAAACCATTACACTTTTATTACACTTTGCCCTTTTCGGGGATTTGAGCGAAAAAGTGAAACTGATTAACTAATTGAAACGAAATGGATAAGGGTGGCGCGCCTGAGAGGATTGGATCCCCCGAACGCTGGTTCCGGAGACCAGCGCGCTACCCTAGTCAGCCCGGAAGCTTTTTATGTCTTCCTGATTCCGCCCGTGAATATATTGATGACAGCCTGCACACAGAGTGATGAGGTTCTCTGCCGAATCGTCTCCGAGCTGGCTGCGGAAATTCAGATGATGTACCTGAAGATTAGTTAGACTCCCGCATTTCTGGCATCGCCAGCCATCCCGCTGCAGCACTCGCGCGCATAGTTTCCGGTAGGATTTTGGATCGAGCTTGACTCGCGGCTGTTTTTGACGATGCGCGCTCACGATGCCTTGCGCAACTGCTCGAGAAATTCTCGCTTCTGCGGATGCGGAAGCAGGCCGAACAGTCGTCCGAGCGAGAGGAGCAAAGCATCCGGATTGCCGCTCTCAAGATTTGCTCCTGCCAAAAAATCCGCGCAGATCATCTCCAGGCAATAGCCCCGGGACTTGTCCGTCCCCAGCATCAGTGCTGCGGTTTCGAGAGCCTGCTCGATCACCTGCAGCTGGCTCTTGTACATCTTGAAGTACAGCATCTCCCACGGTTCCGTCTCCTTCCCGGTCAGGTGTTTCTCGACTTCCTGCTTGAACTTCTCCTTCGGCAGTTCCCGCCCCTTGTGCATCCAGGTTGCACAATCGAACCGCTGCCCTTCCCTTCTTGCAATCTTTGCGAGCTCCGTCGCCTTGGACCATCCTACCTGTCGGAGTTCGAACTTCGGGATTCGCGGCAGCTGCTCGTGAATGGCCATCAGGTAATACGCTTTCCTCCTCGATTCCGGAAATCGCTTCTCGAGAAACTCATCGAAGGAATGAAGGTTGTCGAGCCGCCAGTACTGCCCGCTCCGGACTTCGCAGAGATAACGGCCGAGCTCGACGAACCGCGTGTCGCGCTCCCGTTCCGTCGCTCGTTCCCATCCCAAGATCTCATCGATCTTGGTCAGAACGAACAGAGCCCGGCGACGGTTGAGTTTCGGCGCCACAAGCGGTCTCCCGTTACCCGTCAAGGTCGTTAAGCCAATCAAGGTCAGCAGCTCCTGGCTGGCGGATAAGTTTCGATTCGACAAGCGGCTGGTTCCCCAGGCACAGGCCCAGATGCGGACAGCTGACACACCCGTTCTGCGGGAAGCGAATGCCGCTATGAGGCAAAAACTCTCCCGCTTCGATTCGGCTGGCCGTCGCTTCGACCATTTGCTCGAACTCCCCGCGCTGCTCGTCCGTGATTGAAGTGCGTAGGTATTGGATTTCGGGAGTCCGTTTCCGCACGAATGCCACGAGGACTATTTCCGAGATTCCGGTCATCCACGAGTAGCAAATCAACTGCGGGTCGAGAGCCATCAGGCCCTCAGGTTCTTCTGCATAGCGGCTGCTGGTTGTCTTCCACTCCAGCACAGAGCGTGTGCCATCGAACTGTCCAATCCCGTCCACGTAAGCTATGAAATCGTTGCCATTCGAGAGTGACCGAACCAGCTTCATCTGCAGATTCTTGCGAGGCTCTCGAACCCGCACGCGGTTGTCGCGCCCGAACATTTCGAGCAAATGGACACCTTGATGAACCATCTGATCCCAGGTGTCGCCCTTGCTGTATTCCAAGGGCGTGTCGCGGTACGCTCCCCATTCCTTGAACAAGACCGCAGTGCTGTCCTCGCGGCGAAAGTAAGCTGCTAGGGCGTTCTCGAAGCATCGGCCAAAGAGCATGGCCGCGCGGCTTTCTTTCTCCCGCCAGCCATCGAGGTAGCGGTAGCGATAGCTGCGCGGGCAACGGAGGTACTGGCTGATCTGTGTGTGGCTAAACGTCACGGCGCACCTCCTGCCCGTTCGAGTCTGTGTCGCAACTAGGGGTTGAAAGCTGGCGTAAGATTTGGCATGAAGAGGTATGCCAAGCTATCAACCGTATTCTCCCGATCAAGCTGAACTGTTACCCGCCCATGTGAAGGACGTTCTGGGTGCCGATCATCTCTGTTTTGTAGTGCACGAAGTGGTGGAAGCGTGCGACCTGAGTGCTTTCGGGAAGCCCGAAGAGGACGCGGGCGGGCAGCGGCCTTACGATCCGCGGTTGATGCTGAAGATTTGGCTGTACGGATTCAGCGTGAACGTGCGCACGACGCGCAAGCTGGAACAGCGCATTCGTGAGGATCTGGGCTTCCGGTATCTGGCGGGCGGGGCTACGCCTGACCACAAAACGCTGAGCGAATTTCATCGGCGTCATCGCGACGCCATCACGGCGATGTTCACTGTAGTGCTGCTGTTTTTGCGACGCGCGGGAATGGCGCGGCTGGGCACGGTGGCGATCGACTCGACGCGGGTGAAGGCGTCGGCATCGCCCGACCGGTTGTTGCGCCGGGATGCGATCGAGCGGATTGCGGAAGAAGTGAAGAGCTGGCAGCAGGAACTGGACGATGATCCGGATCGCGATCCGGGAACACGTGTGGGGCGGGAACAGATCACACAACTGCGCGAACAGTTGAAGCACTTGCGCGAAAGCGGGGAGGAGAAGCTGTCGACGACCGATCCGGACGCGCGATTTTTACGCGAGCGCGGGCGCTTCGTGCTGGGTTACACGGCGGAGGTCGCGGTGAGCGAGGACCATTGCATCGTGGCACAGCGGGTGACGCAGAACAAGAACGATAACCATGCCTTGATCCCGATGGTAGACGAAGTGGAGCGACAATGTGGAGAACGACCGCAACGTGTGTTGGCCGACTGCGGTTTTTTCTCGAGTGAAAATCTGCGGGAGATGGAAGATCGCAACATCGAAGTTTACTTGCCCGACCCGAATCTGGCAGGCGAGCTGAACACCGGCAAAATCGCGCGAGGGATTGGACGAATGAAGATCAGCGATGCGCATCTGAAACGCTCGCGTCGGAGGTTGCGAAGCACCCAGGGCCGTGCCTGGTACAAGAAACGCAAGGGGATGGTCGAGCCGGTGATCGGGACCTTAAAAGAACAGCGCGGGATGCGCCAGTTTCAGCGCCGAGGCCGGCCGGCAACCGCGGTCGAATGGGCGCTGGCGTCGATCGCGTACAACTTGAGCCGCTATAACAACCTCCGCCGCAAAGCGTAGAAGCCGACCGGCGCGAGCACCTCCGGTTCTGGAAACGAAAAACGAGCGTGGGAGTTCCGCTGCAAAAAAATCAGTCCCGACACTCGAGTCGTGACACAGACTCGTTCGAGCTGACCCGAGTCGCCGAGAGCTCTTCCCACTCGCCCGCTGGAGCAAATCCTTCGAGATTCAGGAAACATCGGCCGTTCAGAGTGGTGTGGGAAACCCGCACCACTCCCGAGAGACCGAGCAAAGCTTTCTCATCGACTTCATCCCGGCCGAGGAGATCCGTGTCATAACCGAAATCCCGCAGGAACCAGCGAAGCCGCCACAGGGCCTTGGGGGTGCAATAGAGGCGGCCCATGAATGTATGGCCGGCATGCTCTTTGGGTTCGAGGATGCCGAGGCGCAGACTGAAGAAGGGCTTCTGAGGGTGCCAGCGGTGAGAAGCCCGTTCGACTCGAACGAGGAACAAGCCTTCGAGCGAATCGTTCCCGTTTGGTGGTTCGAGATGCAAGCCCGGAAGATGGCGCTTCATGGGTGAACCTCCTCGGGCTGTGCGTAACTGTTCAGTTTGCAGAGGAGCGCATCACGATCCTTGGTGGCGGATTCAGACAGCATATTGATAAAGGACTCGACCAGATCCCGGCTGGCATCGCGGAGGACAGCGGTCCCGCAGAAATCAGCGGCGTAACGCTTGACGAGACCCGAATCGAGCCGGTGCTTGCGGATCAGGAGGCAGAGCCGATCGCGCAGGCAGGTCTGGCTGACTCCGGAACCATTCCCGGAAGCAGGATGAGAAGCATTTCCATTCGTGGGCCGGACGAAGGACGAGCGGGAACCGAGTTCTTCGACCGAACACAGACCGATGCCGTAGGCCTTGCGAAGGGCGCGGTTAACGGCTCTCGTCTCGGCGACACGCATCTCAGCGCCGCGAACCAGGGGAGAGACATTCGAGGGATCGGCATCACCGTAACCGACGAAGCCGCGAGAGCGGGGAGACTTGTAGACAGTTGCCTTAAAGACCCAGCGATCGCTCGTGGGATTTGATATTGATTTTTGAATACTAGTTCGAACTCCTGCGCAGCGCATGCGTTGGGCGACGCGGAGTAGTCCCGCATGCGTCACATACCACCTTCCGTCAAGCAGCTGAAGATCACCAAGTGCGACGGAGATGGAAAACCTTCTAGTTACTAATCGGAGCATAATATAGGTGACATTGAAAAGGTAATGTGTTAGTGTGTGGGCATGGAAAAACAGGATGCCCGCTCGCTGCCGGCAGAAGCGCAAGAAGACCTTCGCCGACGAGTCGTGGAGGCCGTTCAGAAAGGTCTTTCGCAAACCGAGGCGGCTGGGGTTTTCGGGGTAGCGCGAGGTACGGTGAGCCGCTGGATGGGGCTTGTGGAACGCGCAGGACGCCGGGCGCTGAAAGCACGACGTCGAGGACGGCCTCCGGTTTCGCGATTGGCGCCGCATCAAGCAGCCACGACAGTGCGCTACATTATCAGCGGTTGTCCGGACCAGTTGAGCTTGCCGTTTGCGCTGTGGACCAGGGAAGCGGTGCAAGAGTTGCTGTTGCGAAAGTTCGATCTGCAGGTTTCGGTGTGGACGGTGGGACGCTATTTGCGAGCCTGGGGTCTGACCCCGCAGAAGCCGGTGCGACGAGCGTACGAACAAAATCCGGCTGCGGTACGGAAATGGTTGGAGGAAGAATACCCCGCGATTCGAGAACTGGCGCGACAGTGGAAGGCCCAAATTCATTGGCTAGACGAGATGGGGTTACGTTCGGACCATCAAGCGGGACGATCCTGGGGACGTCGCGGGCAGACGCCGGTGGTATTGGGCACCGGTCAGCGCTTTCGCTGCAACATGATCTCTTCGATCACCAATCGAGGGCGGTTGGCCTTCATGATTTTCCGTCAGCGATTCACGGCGCGGGTGTTTCTGAATTTTCTCGGCCGTCTGTTGCGCTTGACGCGGAAGACCAGGAGGAAAGTGTTTCTGATTGTGGATGGTCACCCGGTACACAAGTCGCGATCGGTGAGTCGTTGGTTGGCAGAGCACAGCGAGCAAATCCGGATTTTCTGCTTGCCGTCTTACAGTCCGGAACTGAATCCGGATGAATTGCTGAACCAGGATGTGAAGACCAACGCGACTGGGCCGTGTCCGTCCCGTGAACGTCCAGGAAATGATGGACAACGTTCGCTCTTACCTTCGGATCACACAGGCTAGGCCCAAGTTGGTGAAGAACTACTTTCGCGAACGCCACGTCCAATACGCCGCCCGCTGAAAAGTGTCACCAATTTAGTGCTCGGAGTAATAAGTCATTCAATGCTTCGAGAGACGCAGGGGAAAGCCGTCCCCAGGCGCGCCTTGCCGAAATTGCGTTAGCTCGAACGGAGACTAACCATCTATTACCTGACCGCTTGGGTTTGACTTTCTTTCTACTTCGAGCCAGCTTTGTTATCGGTGATGCATGTGGAATGAGCCGATCTTTTGCCATGGCAGCCTCCAAAGTACATAATGACACTATGTATTAGTACGTATTACTACGTATTACCTACACTTGTCAACTAGAATCGGGGGTTTAGATTACTTGTCAGCTGAAGTACTACGTTGTAGCATCGGCACCGACAATGAAGGACACGACAATTTCCTTTAAAATAGACCGCATCACGAAAGCCAAGCTTGCCGCCCTCGCGAGAGCGGAGAACAGAACCCTCTCAAATTTCATAGAAAAGACTCTGAAGGCTGAGATCGAAAAGCGCGAATCGAAGCACAAATCTCCTCAGCGCTGACGAGCTTCAGGACTAGACCTCACTCACAAATCGCGAAAAAAGAAGTGAGGAACCTCGCTCTCTCCTCCGTTTCGTCGCTGGCGATACGGCTAAGTCACAGCTTTGAGATTCTCGACGTGGCCGGTGAACCTCGTGAACATTGCAAACGTTGCCCGACAGGCCTGGTCGGCTCTGCTCAGGTCTCCGGGGGCTGGGAGCTGTTGATGCCCATATATAATAGATGTATAGGATCCCTAGCTGCTGACAGCAACGCGGTGAGGCGAAAAGGAAATTGGGGAGGAAATTCTGACGAAGATCGGCCGGGAGTTTGGTAAGTCGATAGAGTGGCTGATCACCGGAGAAGACGCATTCTTGAGGAAATAAGTGCAGGTGCCTGGAATGCAGCTCCCGCGAGATCGGCACGGAACAAAAGTCGAGAGTGTGACCAGCGGTACGAGCCTTTCCCATGTGGGTCGAATTCGAGTCTTACAACCATCGCCACTCTCACGAAGAAAACGGGAACGTCGCCTCCGTCGATGTGCATGACAGACGGCAGGACGCAATCCTGAAACGGATGGATGAACAATAACGCGTCACGCTCAAAGAGCGGTTCCGTTGCAATCGCAGCCACCAGAACTAAACTACCCTGGGTTAGCTCAGTTTCGAACCGTTGCTAAGAAACGCTCTTCCTTACTCCCAGAGGTGCTGAAGTCAAACACCTGCTGTCAACAACATAAATTCACGCCGCCCGATTTCATCCACGTCGGTCCTCTTATTGCGCTCGGATAATATAGGACGCCGCGTCGGCTCGCTGACTCTATCCCGCCGCCTGTCCACGGCTAACCAGTTTTTGAAATTCGGGCTCGTCACGTAGCAACAAAAGATCCGGATCTCGCTTGATCCATTCGAGGTTGCCGTAGCCGCACTCGATCGCTTTCTTAAGCGAGTCGAGAGCCTCCTGTTTCTTATTCAGAATCCCGTAGGTGCACGCGGCGTTGTAGAGCACGTTGGTGTCGTTGGGACGCAGGGCGATGGCCATCTGCAGGTGCCGTTCGGATTCCTCGATCTCGCCGACTCCAGCAAGATTCCCGGCCATCAGGATCCGGGCGCGTACATCCTCGGGGACTTGCTCTAACTGTTGGCGCAACACGACAATCAAACGCTCCCGAATACTTTCGACGTCTTTCATCCGCCCCAATCGTTCCAAGGCATTGCGAAACGGGAGATACGTATTGTAATCCTCTCCGTTCGCCTCAAGGGCGCGTTCGGCGATCGCAGCCGCGTCCTCGAAACGACCGGAGGCAAAATACGCTCGACCCAGAATATTGTAGGCGTACTCACAATCCGACTTACGTTCGATGGCGAGTTGCGCGTAGCGGATGGCCTCATCATATTTTCTCTCTGCATAGTAAACGCGGGCGCGCGCTGCGGCCACTTCGGCGAGGTTCGGATCGAGCGCGAGTGCACGGTCGCAGGCAGCCAGCCCCTTCTCGATCCACTTCGGATTCTGCTCGCGGAACTCATGAATGATTCCGCAGATGTTGGCCACCCCGGCATAGGCGAGGGCGAACCGTGAATCCAGCTTGATCGCCTGCTCGAACATCTGCAAAGCGAAGTCAAGATTCTGCTGCCTCGTGTAAGACCGGCCCCGCAAGTAGAAATCGTACGCCTGTGGGTTCTCCGTCGGCTTACGCGCGATTTTCTTTTCTTCCTGTGGGGTCAGGGTAACGCGCAGAGCTTGTGCGATACTCAGTGCGATCTCCTCCTGAATGGAGAACACGTCGTCCATCTGCCGGTCATAGCGCTCGGCCCAGGCTGCACTGCGCGAAGCGGTTTCGACCAATTGCGTAGTGATCCGGAGGCGATTGCCCGCACGGCGGATCGTTCCCTCGAGCACGTAACTGGCGCCGAGCTGCTGGCCGACCACGGGCGCGGTCACCGGTTTGTCGCGAAACGTCAGCATCTCTGAGCGCGGAAATATCTGGAGCTGGGTGATCTTGGAGAGCTCTGTAATGATGTCTTCCGTCATTCCGTCGCGAAAATACTCGTCTTCTTTCGCCCCGCTCTGGTTCTCGAAGTAAAGCACGGCGACCGATTTCCTCGTCGCGCCGGAAGGGGTTAGAACCCCGGCACCAGAAGCCGATGCATATTTTCCCGCCACCGAACTGCGGTTCGACTCCAAATCGCGCTTGAGCCGCTTCAAGTCGGTCTTCAATTCCCCAGCGGTCTGGCAACGCATGTCCGGATCTTTCTCGAGAACCTTGTTCAGAATGGCGTCGATTCCAGCGGGCAGGCGAGTGTTCACCTGTGTAGCCGGTTTCGGTGTTCCGGCCAGGATGGCGTTGAAGATTACGGCTGCCGTGGCACCTGGGAACGGAACGGCTCCGGTGGCCATCTCGTAAAGCACCACACCCAGCGAAAAGAGATCTGAGCGTGCATCCAGGGCTTGGCCGCGCGCCTGTTCGGGCGACATGTAGGCTACAGTCCCCATCGAGCTGCCTGGGCTAGTCAGGTTTTCCTCGTCCAAGGCATGGATTCGAGTTGCTTCGGCTGTCGCGCCGACAGTTTCGTCCGAATGCTCACGCATGGGGACCAGTTTCGCTAGGCCGAAATCGAGGATCTTGGCCGTGCCGCGCTCGGTCAGGAAAATATTCGCTGGCTTGATGTCGCGGTGCACAATGCCTTTCGCGTGCGCAGCGTCGAGTCCATCGGCGATCTGGATACTGATCTCAAGGAACTCTACGGTATCGATCGGCTTGCCGGTGATGCGATGTTTCAGTGTCTGGCCCTCGAGCAACTCCATGGCGATGAACGGCCGGCCTTCGAACTCGCCAATGTCGTGTATCGTGCAGATATTCGGATGATTCAGCGCCGAAGCGGCGCGTGCTTCACGGCGGAATCGTTCGATTGCCTGAGCGTCCTGGGAAATATTGTCGGGGAGGAATTTCAGCGCAACATTCCGGCCGAGGCGCGTATCCTTGGCTTTATAGACCACGCCCATGCCTCCGCCACCCAGTTTTTCCAAGACGTCGTAGTGGGAGATGGTGCGGCCGACAATGGAAGAACTATCCGGCATTGGCCGTGTATCTTACGTCAGGGCCTCAATGCATGCAATTGCGCAACATAGATCCCGGCAGGGCCCTACAAGCGCATTCTAGAAGCGGGGCCCTTTCGAGTTGGTTTGATCGTTCGCATCCGCCGCTGCGGAGAAGCGCACCCTCATAGATGACGCTAAGTCGATTCGGTTGGATGCAAAGCAACGCCAATACGAAATTGGCAAGAACAAGCGTGGGATCAGAATCCTTTTCGAGCGATTTTCCAAAGTTTATCTATAAATTGGCTCCAATCATAGGGATTATATTGATTTGTAATTGCTCAAGCCACGCAGGCTAGATCTAAATAGATCGGCGGAACATCCTCGCGGTGCATCCGCGTTTCACGGGGCGACGAGCTCACAAGACGAAGTGAGCTGAATCGAGTTGCGCAACGTGCGATACAGTGGACATTTCATCGCATAGATTCCGTGGACACGCTCGACGATCTGGCGTTTGTCCTCCGCCGCCAGAAGGCGCATGGTCACGTGAATCCGTCTGATGACGAGGACCCCCTCCTCCTGCTCCACTTCCCCCCTCGCTTCCGCTGTCATCTTTCCATTGCTCGCATCGATTTGACGCGCTTCCAGCGCGCCCCCGAATGTGCCCATCATTCAACCAGCTGTTCCCGCAATTACGTAGTCAATTGTCGAAGCATGTGATTCCTTTATGCTCTCGAGCGGTACCTTGTAGTGCTCCGCGATCGCACCGTGGACGCTAAACACGACCGGCTGCGACTCGCCCGGAAGATGCGCGACGCGCAACGGGCCGGATTTGCGTTCGATTTGGACGTTCGAAACATAGACGACCTCAGACATTGACTCCTCCGATGTTGCATTTGTACTTTTTAAGAATACTTTAAACGGGACTGCCAGTGGTTGTGATTAATAATTGATATCCGGCGGATAGCTGGGCGCATCGGGTCCTCTTCGCCGCGGGATTTCCCAAGTCCAAACTTGATCCACATTTTTTTTTGGACCATGGTGGAAGTAACAGTATGACCACCGCTACGAGCATGCCGCATAGAAATACAGCCAATCTGAGTGGCTAAGTTGGGAGATCTTTGTCTAAATTCGATTGTTTGCATCCAGACAAGCTCATGCCACGTCTACAACCACGCTTCTCTCATGTAGGTTTCCATTGAGAATGAAAAGAAGCAGCGTTTCCGGAAGCTGTTTTGAGTTTTGGCGAGGGACAGCTATCATGCTCTCGTGGCATCTAAGAAGAGAACGTTTCCTACGAAGGCGAGAGCAGGGTCCCGCACCCGCCACGGTCGCGTTTCGCTGTTCGTGGGAACTCTCCAAATCTGGCAACCGCCGGAATTGGGGTCAGTTGAGCTCCGCGTCGGCACTTCGTTTCGCCATCCCTACCCGCCACACTGGCATGAAGAATGGTTGATCAGCCTGATCACCGGAGGCGCTGGCTACTTTCATTACAGAGGCGCAGCCCACCTCGTCAGACCTGACGCGCTCTTTGTAGTCGGGCCCGGAGAAGTCCATGCCAACTACGCTCTCAAGGAGGGATGCAGTTTCCGAAGTATGTACGTTTCGCAAGCTGTTGTGCTAGATGCTGTGGCTCAAACAACTCACCGGGGAAATTGGTTTTCAGGTTCTTCCCCGGGGTTGGTGCCGGACTTCCCCTTGTTTCAGCGCTTTTTGAAAATCCACACACTTCTGGAAAGATCGTCGCTAAAGCTGGAGCGCGAAGCAGAATTGCTCGGCCTTCTCGTCACAATCGCACGGAGTTGTGAAAGAACGTCAGGGCCCTTGCCCGCCTCAGGACGTGAGCCGGTGGCAATAAAACGTGCTCAGGAATTCTTGAAGGAGCATTACAGCGAAAATGTCTCTCTAAGGGTCTTAGCTGGAGTCGCGAATCTCAGCCCGTATCATTTTCTCCGCGCCTTCCGTCGCCTAACGGGCCTGCCGCCTCATTGCTATCAGCTCCAGATGCGCATCATGCGTGCCAAGGAACTCATGAGAAAGAATTGGCCGCTCGCACAAATCTCTTCCGCTACCGGCTTCGCCGACCAAAGTCATTTTGGACGGCACTTTAGACGTCTAACCGGCCTGGCGCCGGCCGCATACCTCCGTGAACTCAGCAAGAACGTTCTAGACAGCGCGTCGCTTCCAAACTAGTCTCCCTCCCGGCGGCCCGACAATCGCCCTCGCACTATCTGCCCACGGGAGGAAGGACGATGTCCCAATTGCTCTGCAGTTCGGTCGCTCGAGGATGCAGTCCGTCAATCCTGCTGCGTGTCGGACTTCTCGCGATATCTGTGATTATGCCGCTGCAATCGCCAGCGGATTCCGTGAAAACTACTCAGCGCACGGTGACCAAACTTGCCAATGGAATCTACGAAATCCGCCACAAGAACGCGCCAGACAATGCTCCCCAGGGAAACACTGTTGTGATCATCGGCGATGCGGATGTGCTTGTCGTGGATTCTTGCTATCTGCCGTCCAGCGCGCGCGAAGACATCGCGCAAATTCGCCAGTGGACCAGCAAGCCTGTCCGTTATCTCTTCGACACCCACCATCACGGCGATCATAATTTAGGGAATGTTGCCTACGCGGATGCTTTTCCGGGGATTACGATCATCGCGCAATCAGAAGCGGCAAAGCTCATGGCCCTCCGGCAACCCAGCTTCTTGACTCAATACTCGCAACGCACGGCCAGATTCCAGGAGGAGCTCGACACCGGTAAATATATGGATGGGCTGCCGTTGGATGAATCCGGGAGCCGAGATTTGAAGGAACGCATTGCGGGAGGTGACGTGGTGTGGCAGGAGTTTCGGGAGTTGAAGCGCAAAGCCCCCAACATGACGTTCGATCACGATCTCGATTTGGATCTGGGAAACCGCGAAGTGCAGTTGAAATACCTTGGGCGCGGCAATACCAGTGGAGATGCGATTGCCTATCTGCCAAAAGAAAAAATTCTCGTGACCGGCGATCTCGTGGATCATCCAGTTCCCTACCTCGGCGGCGGTTTTCCCGTCGAAGAAATCGTCACCCTTGAAAAATTGGCGGAACTGGACGTCGAAACCATCGTTCCCGGCCACGGCGAGATCCTCAAGGGCAAGACTTATCTGCTTCAAGAGATTGAGTTCATCGAAGTCGTCGTTCGGGCCATCAACCAGGAGATTGCAGGCTCAATCGCAAGTCCGCGCCGGAGACTCGATGAGATCAAGAAAGCAGTCGAGCAAAAAGTGGACTTGAATGCATGGCGCCAGAAATTCGCCGGAGACGATCCCGTCAATCGGGACTTCTTCGACTCCTTCGCCTTGCCTGGCTTGATCGAGGCTGCCCACGCCGAGTTGTGGCCCCGCTAGTCAGTGCGAGAATCGGCACTGCTCGCGCACAATTCCACACACACTGACATTTACATTTCGCAAATTACACGTATGACTGAAGGTGCCTGGAGTGATGGCGCGGAATATGGTAGCTGGGCAATTGAACGGCTGTGGTTCGCCAAAATGCAAAACGGACCTCAAGAATAAAGTTTGAGTTCGTGGTCTTTGTAAACCATCTGCGAAAAACCGCTGTTTGAAGCTTGGCGTGAGCTTGTCCTGCGTAAGACGGTTGAGTTTGGGCAGGGTTCTCTCGTAGGAGAGTCTTTCTTCAACCCTTCCACTTAGGCAGTCTGATCGCGGCGGTGTGTTGCTTCAACTCTTCACCTCGCGTTCGGAAAGGCGTGCTCGGACTTTTTGGCTGAGAGCGCGAAGTTTCTCTTCGGTGTTTTCAGTATTGACCTCAACTTCCGAATCTATCAGAAGCGTTCTTAGGCGCCCGGTGTGGACTGGATCTATCTTTATTGTCAAGGTTGCCTGAGATGTTCGCGCAGTTATGTTCGTGGAATTTAAGAACGCTGTCTGCGTTTATTTCTCGGTCGCGCGGATGCGAGCCCTGACAGGCGCGGCGGCAAGTCGAGCGCGAGAACCGAGATTATTCGTAGCGCAGGGCAATGATGGGGACAACCTTCGTCGCGCGGCGGGCCGGGAGGTAGCACGCGGCGATGGCCACGGCGACCAAGACAAGAGAGAGCAAAGCGAAGGTGAGCGGATCCGTGCTGGAGATGCCGTAGAGCAATCCGGAGATGAGCCGCGAGAACGCCAGGGCTCCGAAAAGTCCAATCGCGATGCCTAAGCCTACGAGCTTCGCAACTCGTCCAATCACCAGGCGCAGGATGTCGCCTCGTTCGGCTCCGAGAGCCATGCGAATGCCCATTTCATGGGTTCGCTGGCTGACGGAATAGGAGAGCACGCCGTAGGTTCCGATGGCACCGAGGAGAAGCGCGGCGGCGGCAAATACGCCGAAGAGCAAAGTGGAGAAGCGCTGGCGGGCCACCGTCTCGCGAACGATTTCGTCCATGGTCTCCACTTCAAAAATGGGGATGTCGGAATCGATGGCGCGGATCTGTTCGGAGGCGGCGACGGTGGCGGCATGCGGGTCGAGACCGGAACGCACGATGAAGGTCATTTGCGTGAGCAGGTTGTAAAACTGATTGGGAACCTGCAGGAAGGGCATGTAAAGCTGGTTACGGATCTTCGAGGTGCTGTCCTGCGCCAGGCCCCACTGCTTCACGTGATCGACGATGCCGACAATTTCGCGCGGCTGGTCGAGGCCGGGAAAAGGAAGGGCCACGTGCTGGCCGATGGGATCCTGGCCGAGGAAAACGCTGTGGGCCATTTCTTCGTCGATGACCACGACAGCCGGGGCGTTCAAATTATCCTGCTCGGTGAAAAAGCGGCCCTTGAGAAGCCGAAGGCCCATGGTACGAGTGTAATCGGGAGTGGTGAAATAGAACATGGACCAGGGCATGTGTCAAGTTCGGGACGTCCAGAGATTGCAGATTCCCAACCGGAGGCACAGCGGCAGGCGGTGTATAGGACTCCGAGGTATTTCGAACCAGCTCACGCATTAAAAAGTGGAAGGCCGCACGAGCCAGAAACGCCGTGTCATGGTTTGTGAATCGGAGTGATGAGCGCGTGCAGCTTCAGGTCGTGGGCAAGCTTTGTGGCCAGCGCATCGGCGTCCTCCTCGTTGGGAACGAGGGTGCGGACACCATAGAGCCTTCGTCCGTGAACATTCATCGGCGTGATTTCAGTGCGGTACTGTTGGGGAATCTGAGCGGCTAGCGCATCAGCATTGCTCCGGTCTTGAAAGAGACCCGAGTCCACTGTGTAGTGAGCTACTGCGTCAACGGACACTGCGGCTTTGGCTTCTGTGCTTGATTTCGGATGAATTGCGGAGATGCGTGCGTGTAGATTCGGGTCGTGCGCGAGCTTTGTAACTAACGCGTTGGCGTCCGCCTCGGTAGGAACGATGGTTCGGACGCGGTAGAGCCTTCGTCCGTGAACATTCATCGGCGTGATTTCGGTGCGGTACTGTTGGGGAATCTGGGCGGCTAGCACATCAGCATTGTTGCGATCTTGAAAGAGACCTGAGTCCACCGTGTAGTGAGCGGCTCCGTCAACGGACGCTGCGGCTTTGGCTTCTGCACTTGATTTCGGATGAAACGCGGAAATGCGCGCGTGTAGATTAGGGTCATGCGAGAGATCTGTAACCAGCGCGTTGCAACTGGAGCGCCACGGCGGCGGGTGGAAGTTTGACCTGGGATTCATCGCTGCGGAGATTGGCCTATGGCCTGCGGGCGCATCACCGCTGCACGAACAACGATGGGAATTCTGCCGGCGCCCAACACATCGCGGGCGAACTATTGCCAAGAGGGAAATTGAAGGCGTGGCAAGATCACATGTTATTCATATCAAGCTTATTCCCACATTCGACGTAGAAAACCTGCATCTGATCCGGCGTCCCGCCGCACAAAATTACCGGCACGTTCAATGCGAGCACGGCTTACCCCCAGCTTCATCTTTCCCTCAGCTAACATGTCGAGGAGGCCGCGCCGTTCTTCGTCCAACTCCCCTTCCAGCGTTCCTTTCGAAACAGCGACTGGAATCCAATCAATATGATTCGAAACCAAGAGATGGCTCGTTTCTTATTCATGACGCAGGGCTACCATCGGATCGATGCGCATCGCGCGGCGCGCTGGAAGGAAACACGCTGTGGCGGAAACCGCAACGAGCAGCAGCACCACGCACGCAAATGTCAACCGATCTGTGGGCTGCACGTCGAAAAGCATGCTGGCCAAAAATCGCGTGAGCGCAAGGGACGCAATTACGCCGGCGATCACGCCGCAAACCACCAGCAGCATTCCCTGGCGGAGCAACAGTCTGAGGAGTGCGCCGCGCTGAGCACCGAGGGCAATTCGAATGCCGAATTCACGGGTACGCTGCGCAACGCTATAGGCCGTGACGCCATAGATTCCGACCATCGAGAGCACCAGTGCAGTTGTGGCGAAGGCACCAATCAGAATCAAAGCGAATTCCCTGCCTTGCACAGAGAGGCCCACATAGCGTTCGAGTGGCATGATGCGCGAAATCGGCTGCGTTGCATCGATGGAATGAATGGCTTGTTGCGCGGCAGAGGAAATCGCTGCGGGAGTGCTTGCGGCGCGAATGAGATAGACCATCAGGCCATCGGGAAATGGCCATTGTTGGTGGGGGATGTACATCTGCATGTCGGGATCAGCGTCGAGCCCAACGTGGTGCACATCTCCCGCGACGCCGACGACTGTCCACCACGGATCATTCACGCCGCCGAGCTTGACGCGCTTGCCGATCGGATCTTCGCCGGGCCACATGCGGCGCGCGGTGGTTTCGCCGATCAGCAGGACTTGGGGCGCGGCCGCGGTGTCGGCGCGGGAGATGTCGCGGCCACGAAGCAAGGGAATTCGCATCGTTTCGAGGAATCCGGGAGTGATGCAGTAGCGTTCGGCGCTCGGGTCTTCTTCGGGATTGGTGTGCATTTTGCCTTCGACGTGGAAGCCGTACTTGTCCATATTCCCAGCCAGCGGAATCTGACTGGCGGCAGCGGCAGATTGCACGCCAGGTACCGCACGAAGATGCTCTACGGCCTCGGCAAAATATTGACGCACGACCGCGCTGTCATTGAAACGCTGGCCGAGAACGGTGGTTTGCATGGTCAGTACGTTAGTGGGATCGAATCCCGGCGAAACGACCAGCAACCGACTGAAGCTGCGTAGCAGGAGGCCCGCGCCGATCAGGAGCGTTATGGAAAGCGCAACTTCGGAGACGATCAGCAGACCGCGCAAGCGACGGCTCGCCACACTGTCGCTGCCGCTCATGCCCTCCTTCAAAGAATCCTGCATGCCGTTTTTCGACAAACGATACGCAGGTGCAAGGCCCGCGGCGATGCCGGTGAGCAGCGCAACTCCAACGGTGAATAACAAGACTCGCCAGTCGAGATTCACTTGATTGAGACGCGGCAGATCGCCCGCGCCGATACTAGCCAGAACTTTAGGCGTCCAGTAGGCAGGGATGAGTCCCGCAGCAGCGCCTACCAAGCCAAGAACACAGTTTTCCGCTAGCAGTTGTCGAATGATCCTGCCGCGCGTTGCGCCTAGAGCGGTACGTACGGCAACTTCACGTTCGCGATGAACGGCGCGCGCGAGAAGCAGGTTGGCAAGATTCGCACACGCCACCAGCAAGACGAAAGAGACGGCCCCGAGCAGGACGTAGAGCGCCGCGCTGACCGGGCCGAGTAGTTGCTCACGGACCGGGATGAGAATCACCCCGAGATCGTCATATTGCTTCGGATATGCTTTGCTCAGCGCGGCGGAAATTGTGTCCATCTCGGCGTTGGCCTGGGAAATGGCTATGCCGTCGCGCAGTCGGCCAATGGCCACCAGGTGATGGCAGGTGCGGCAAGCCCAGGGCTGCGAGGCGTCGTAGCCGAGCACACGCCAGATCTCCACGGTGCCGCCGCGCGGATCCTGGTTCATCAGGGATTGATACGTCCCGGGCAAAACGCCGGTCACGATGTACTGAGTGGCATTCATGTTGATGGTCTTGCCAACGATGTTGGGGTCGGAGTTGAACTTACGCTGCCACAACGAGTGGCTGAGCATCACCACTTTGTTGGCGTTGGGAACATCTTCTTCGGGCAGGAAATCGCGTCCTATTTCGGGATGGATGCCAAGGGTGCGAAAATAATTACTGGTGACGCGGAGGCCGTTCAGTTGTTCGGGCTCCCCAACTTGCAACACTGGCTGCCAGGAACTGTAAATCGCAATTTCCTCGAAGCTCTTATTCTGAGATTTCCAATCGAGGTACGTCGCGTAGCCGACGTTTTCGAGGGAACCGTCGCGGCTTTTCTCCCACACCATGGTAAGGCGATTTGGATTGCGATACGGGAGCGGTCGCAATAGAACCCCGTTGACTAGGCTGAAGATTGCGGTGTTCGCGCCAATGCCGAGGGCGAGAGTGAGCACAGCGACGGTAGTGAATCCGGGGGACTTGCGGAGCATGCGAACGGCGAAGCGCAAATCCTGCCAGCAGGTTTCTACAAAAGATTCCCAGCCGGCAGAGCGCACGACTTCCTTTGTAACGTCGAGACTCCCTCGCTCCAGGCGCACGGCGCGGAGCGCATCCTTGCGGCTCATACCCTGCTTCATCTTTTCTTCGGCTGCCATCTCCAGGAAACCGCTTAGTTCTTCGTCCAGTTCCTGGCTGACCTGCTCCTTTTGGAACAGCGAGCGGAGCCCGCCCGCCATGCTTCGCAGTAGTGACATGGAACCTCTCTACGACGCCTCCAAGATT
Organism: uncultured Acidobacteriota bacterium; assembly: GCA_963797765.1. Lineage (GTDB taxonomy): Bacteria > Acidobacteriota > Terriglobia > Acidiferrales > UBA7541 > JBGPTK01. The sequence continues at coordinate 24,670 of CAWCQU010000002.1, forward strand.
CTGGCGATCGCCGCCACTTGCCTATCCCATTCTCGTGTTTCGCTGTTGAGCCTCTTTCGTCCCTGGTCCGTCAGAGCGTAATACTTTGCGCGCCTGCTATTCTCGGTGGCTTTCCATTCGCTTCTGATCAGCCCCGCTCGTTGCAGCCGCTGAAAGGCAACAAACAGAGAACCTGCATTCAGGCGGAAGACGCCCTTGCTCATCTGTTCGAGCCGGACGGCGACCCCATACCCGTGCATGGGTTCGAGCGCCAGCGTTTTCAGGATAAGCATGTCCAGAGTCCCCTGGACGAGATCACTTGGCTTATCCGCCATAGATGCTTTCCTCCTGAGCACCAAGAGGAAGGATATACCTCTCCTACTGATTGTCAAGAGGAGTACTTGGAGAGGGCTCAAGCTGGCGTCGCGGTCGAAAATCAAGAACTTTGGGGCGAATTGAAACGGGAACGCCTCTCGTAATTGTTGGATTGTCCACGCGCTCGTAGGATGGCGCGTGACATTGAAATGAAGAATGCGGCGGCGGTCATAGCCGATGATGAAAAAACAGTAGAGCACGCTGAAATTGATAGTCGGAACCGTGAAGAAGTCCATCGCTGCGATTGCTTCGCGATGGTTACTTAGAAATGCGAACCACCGTTTAGCCGGTTCCGTGTCTCTCGGCGCGCGGCGCATCCAGCGCGAAACGGTTCTCTCGGAAACATCGAAGCCCAGCATCAACAGCTCCCCGTGAATCCGGGGTGCGCCCCAAGTCGGATTCTCTGCAACCATCCTGAAGATCAGGTCTCGAGCTTCCTTCGAGATTCTCCTCCTCCCAGACACATGGCGTGCTCTGGAGATCGCGCGCCAATAGAGGGCGAATCCTGCTCGGTGCCACCGAACCACAGTGTCCGGAGTCACGACGATCAGGGCTCGTTTCCAGCCGGGCCAAAACATTCGTGCAAAAACCCAGAAGAGCTTATCGAGCGCAGCAATTCGTGGTCTAGGATGCTTGCGCTTTAGAACGGAGAGTTGCTGCCGAAGAACGAGGTTCTCGAGCAAAAGGCTGCCACGCATGCAGAAGAGGCGAAGAGTTGATGCGAGAATGACTCGAATGATTGGGAACATGTGTGGCTGATATCCCAGATCGTCTGTGGAGAGCAATCCCTATGCTGTTGATTTCAAAGGCGGACAGAGTTTTGGCGAGGGACAGCCGGGAATTCAACAATTTAACTGCAGAAAGACAAATCGTCAGCTCTCATGAATTAAGCGGGCTAGGCATTCGCACGGGCCTTTATCACTCCTTGCGGGTCTCAGGCGTGTAGTGGTTCTGGAGATAGGTAATTATTTTCGGAGCAGCATCCTGCGGGATGGGCTGGCCAAAGGTCTTGATCATCTTGTTGACTTCGGCTTCCCAGGTGGCGGCGGGAAGCGGCGGCTGCATCGTAATGTAACGCGTGCTGTGACACGTATTGCAGTAGGATGCGACGAGCTCACGGCCCTCACCGGGAGCAAGTTTCGGGGGATCGAGCGGGAAAGCGCCCACGCTGTAGACGGCTCCCAGTTGCGGCTCACGCGGCTCTGTCTGTGCGATCGCACCCAAGCTTTCTGATGTGTAGACGCCCAATTGCGTCTCATCCTGCGAGGTACCGGCGGCTAGAGAGAACAGTCCCAGGAAGGCAGCCAGGAAAACTGTCGCAGAAAACTTCTTGGATTCGATGCGTCTCATGCCGCAGTACCCACGACGATTTCTTCCTTCTCGATCTTGTTCCACAAATAGCCCCCTGGATTCCACACGCCCTCGTCGGGTTGGACGTTGCCCTTTTCATCCGTCGCACGAACCGAGATCGTATAGTGCCCGGGATGCGGCGGCGTCCAGGCAAATTCCCAAGTGCGGAAAGAATAAGGACCGTAATCTTCGCCGAGCCGAGCGTTGCTCCATGTTTTCTCGTCCGCTGAAATTTCCACTTTTGCGATGCGGCCATAGCCGCTGAAGGCAACCCCGCGAAGTGTGACCGTCATTTCTGCCGGGATCTTGCTTGCTCCATCCGGCAAAATCAAAAACGAACGCACAGGCATTTTCCCGATCGGGATTGTCTTGACAGTGCCCGCCTTCATTTCATCCGGCGTCGTAGTGCCCCGCGGGGTATCGGGAACACGATAGCCCGTCTTCATCCAGAAATTCTCGTCGGGCTTTTCGAGCACTCGAATGTGGGCAAGGGCCTTCACCCAATAGGTAGCGAAGTAGCCGGGTACAACCAAGCGCGCCGGAAATCCATTCAGCAGCGGCAATGGCTCGCCGTTCATGCTGTAGGCGATGAGGCACTCGTCAAGGACGGGATTGCCAACGTCGAGGGACTTCAAAAACTTGTGGGAGCCAAGGCCCTCAGGTCCCTTGCCCTGGTCCAGTCCATCAAATTGCACTTGCAAGGAACCTCTTCTCACTCCGGCCGCGTCGAGCAATTCTCTGAGCGGCACGCCAGTCCACAGCGCGTTGCCCATCGCGCCGTTGCCCCATTGGCCGCCCGGAACGCGCGGCTGAAACCGGCTGCGGCTATTGCCGGAGCATTGGTTTGTGGCCGCGATCGAGACCGGCTTGAACCGTGTTAGCAGCTCATCCATCGAAAGCGAGAGCGGCTTATCAACACTTCCTTCGACGCGCAGGCGCCACGCCGAAAGATCAACGGCGTTCGGCAATTCGTCGAGATGCCACCGCACATAGAACGCGCTGTTCGGCGTGAAGGCGGAAACAAGATAATGACGGGGAGTTTCCAATTGCACGGGCCGGTCCGTCAGCAAAATTAGTGGATCTTTCTGCGACTCGGTGAAATAGGGTCCGACGGAATTCCAGCGGGGATTGGCACCCGGGCCGGTGAAGCTGGGCAGCTGCTTGGTAGGGTGTTGCAGAGACGCTGCTCGGGCACCATCGGAAAGCAGAGCCGTAGCACCGCTCGCCGCACCCAAGAGTTTCAGCAGTGAACGACGCGAGAGTCCATTGCGATTGGATTGAAACGAAGGATGATCTTTCACGGGCGGTAATATGGGACGACCGGTTGGGCACTGTCAAGCTGGAATCTCCGTTTTGATCTTCCGAGAGACCGCCGCACACATAAAGATGAAGATAGACATCCAAAGGTTCGTTGGTGGGTTCGTTCTATTGGTTGCGCGTGTTCATCTTTTCCGGTCCGTGTGGGCACTGGATTAGACTGCCTGTTCTGTACCACGTCCGGCCAACCAGTGCGCCTGGGCCGATTGAATGCCAATTCGTCGTCGGTATAGTCCCGCGATATTAAAAGTGAGACTCGAAAGTCAATCCTTGAGTAGGCCAATGCTCTTTGACACATGCGCGCATATCGCCACCAGCCGGATTTTTCCAAATCCTCTGGCAAGAATCGAGAGCCTGCTTTTGCCTTACAAGTTTCGTCAGAGCCACGTCAAAAGCGGCACCGTGTCGACAGGCTTGATCGATATCTTTTTCCAGGGCTTCGCGCCGGTTTTCCAGTTGGAGTGGGTGGGTATGCTCTGAAATCAAAACCTTTGCGGCCAGGCTAGGGTTTGCGTGTTTGGCAACTTTCTTGGCGATCTCGACCTGAACGGAATGGGGGATTGGTGTTCCGAATTGGGCTGCGTCATCCAGACCAAGGCGGAATTGGTCCAGAGCCTTCTGACTGGGAATGATCGTTGCCGCTTGGGCGGATAACCGACCGGCCCGGATACTCCGCAGTGCGGCGATCGCAGTCGCCACTCTGTGCCACGGCCAGTTAAGAAACTTGGCGATCCTGCTGGCGAGTTCGCCCTCGCCCCGTGCCATGACAGGTAGATTTCCGCCCATCGCCTTCACCGGTGAAGGCGTTAAGTCCTTCTCGAGGAATCGAATGGCAGCTTCCACAACCTCCAAGATGAAGCTGGGGGACAAGTTGAAAACCTCGTCGTTATCGGCAGCCATAAACTGAAGCATCTGAGAATCGGACAAATCTCTAACGAGAATCTTGATTTCTGCTTCATCGCCATAGACCCTCCTGGCCGCTTCGACGCGATGATGCCCAAAGGCAAGTTCAAACCCGTGCGCAGATTCTCGGGCCACCGCGTTTCCCCAAAACCAGTTGCGCTTGATCGATGAGGCGAGCTTCGCGATCTTGGTTTCGTCGAGAGGATATCTGTCCAGCTGCCGAAATGGATTTGGGCGAATGCTGCAAATCTTGAGAGGGGTCTGTGTGAAGCCCACGTCCATTCCAAACTTCAAAACTTCTTTAGCTCGCACGGGATTGCTCCGGCCTTGGCAGAAATCATTGGATGCAACGCTCAGCCACCAAATTGCCTCTGCGCTCCAACCATTCCTATTTTCGCTGAAAACCGAGCGATGACGGATTCAGCCACCTCACAATCTCATAACTTTTCGGATATAAATCCGCGGAATTACCCCCTCCGGCGACAAATTGCCGTGAATCACACGATCCGCTCCGGCTTGTATTTCTTCATCGGCATACCAGCATTCCTTCTGATGTAGACTCTCTCACTGAGTCTGATACAAAAACTTGGGCTGGTCACCGGCACTCAATGGGGCAATCACTGGGTAGCCACACGAAGGCACATGCACGATGGTGGACCAGAAGAACGCCAAAAATGTTTTGACTAGTTGTGGCGTTGTCGGGGACAATCCTCTTCCGATTGTCAGTGTGTACGGATACCGATGGGCACCATGACTCATGAGACCGCTGTTTCGCGTGCGAGAGAGATTGCAGATCGCGTGCTGGCGCCTCTTGCAGCGCAGAACGACAAGGCGGGACGGTTTTCGACCGAGGCTGTCGACGCCCTGGGCCGCGAGGGGTTGCTTGGGCTGATGGTGCCGGCCGAGGCAGGTGGCTCCGGTCTGGGGCCACGTACCTTCGCGTACTGTCATCGCAACACTTGCCGAAGCCGACGCGTCGGTCGCGATGGTGTATCTTATGCACGTGCTCGGCGCTGCGACGATTGCTGCGGCACGGCCCGGGGCGACGGTCGCGCCGACCTTGCAGGAGATTGCTGCCGGACGGCACTTGACCACCCTTGCGTTCAGCGAGGCCGGTTCGCGCAGCCACTTTTGGACACCGATCTCTCGAGCGCGCCGGAACGGCTCGGGCGTGCGCATCACCGCCAAAAAATCTTGGGTGACCAGCGCAGGGCACGCACAGAGCTACGTTGTCTCTTCCCTTGCGCCCGAAGGCTCGGGTCCCACCGATTCGACCCTTTATCTGGTTCCGGCCGGGACGCCTGGCCTTTCGGTCTCGGGCCCTTGGGACGGTTTGGGGCTGCGCGCGAACGCTTCCGCACCGATGATTCTTGATGAGTGCGAAGTGCCGTCCGGGCTTCAGATCACAGACGATGGCTGCGGGTTTCAGGCAATGCTGAACGTGGTGCTGCCGCTGTTTAATCTGGGGACGTCAGCCGTGGCGCTGGGCCTCTGTCGGGCCGCGGTAGCTGGCACCACGGCGCATCTCAAGAACGCCCGATTCGAGCATCTGGGTCTTAGTCTCGGCGAGAGCCTGCCGACCCTGCGCGCACAACTCGCAACCATGCAGATCGATACCGATGGCCTCTCGGCGCGCGTCGATGATTTGGTTGATCATCTCGAGCGGCCCCGGGATACGACGCTGCTTCGTGTGCTTGAAACAAAAGCCGCCGCCGGCGAGATGGCAATTAGCGTCACCTCTGCCGCGATGCGCACTTGCGGGGGCGCGGCGTTCTCAAAGAACATGAGCATCGAAAGGCTGTTCCGCGATGCCCATGCGGGCGCCGTCATGGCACCGACCGGCGACGTGCTGCGCGAGTTCATCGGCGAGAGCGGTACTGGGAATGCCGCTGTTCTGACCGCGAAACCTTGGTGAAGAAAGCGGAGGGGGAATGTCGAACACTAAAGAGGACAGGCCGAGAGGCCAAACGATTTGGGTCGGGGCCGTTGCATACGATCCGAAAGTCGTCACGATCTGGGAAGGCATGCGACGCTACTTTCATGAGGAGGCGCATCTGCCGATTGAGATCGTGCTGTTTCAGAGCTACGACGCGCAGGTAGCGGCGCTCTTGGCCTCGCCCAGCGACCCGCTGCCGCGTATCGATATCGCCTGGAACACAAACCTTGCGTATCTACAGGCCGACGAGTGGAGCGGTCATCGAGTGCCGGCCCATCGCCATGCGCGACACGGATCTCGGCTGGACGACGAAGATCGTCGCGGTCAGCGGGGGGCCGGTCGCCGCGCTAGCCGATCTGAGAAATCGCACGCTGGCGTTCGGAAGCCGTGACAGTGGCCACGCCGCGATCCTGCCGGTTCACTTCTTGGAGCAGCAAGGCTTGATCGAAGGGCGCGACTACCGCACGCTGCGCTTCGACAGCGACGTGGGCAAGCATGGTGACACCGGGCGCGAGCGAAGTCGAAGTGGTTCGCGCAGTGCTCGACGGTCGCGCCGATGCCGGGCGCAATCGGCAGCCCGTTCTGGAAGACGGTACGGAGCGAACGCCTGGTGCCGGAAGGCGCGCTCACTGAGATTTGGACGTCGCCGCCGTACAATCACTGTATGTTCACCGCTCGGCCCGATCTCGACCTGGCGCTGAAGCGGCAATTCGCTGAAGCCCTTGTCGGCGATGAGTTACGACAATCCGATTCACCGTGCTGTGCTGGATGCTGAAGGGCTCGAGCGCTGGGTGCTGCCACACCTCGATGGGTACGACGCTTTGCGTGAGGCGTCTGCGCGACAGGGGTTTTTCAAGCGGCCGTTTGCGAAGTCGGCTGGGGGGTAAAGCGAACTCGCGGGAGGCCGCTTCCGCCAGAAGCGCGATGGCGCACGGCGCACCACACGTCACGCGCAGTTGAAGATGCTCGCCAACCGGCGCGAATGTTCCGTGTTCCCGGTCGAAGGCGCGAGCGCACAGCAGCGAAGGACGTCGGCGAGCGGAAAGATCTCGCGTGTGACGAGCAAGTCGGCATCCTCAGCCCCCACAGGATGCCAATAAACGCCTTCAGCCGTGATCGTGACTTCGGGCACCAGGTCTGCGCGCGCAAGGGCGACGCCCTGCGTCGCGAATCCGCGCAGCGCGATGTGGCGGATAACCCGATCTGCTTCGGCGATCCGCTGCGCATCGAGGAAGCGTCGGAACTCCTCGGCCTCCGCGTCGGTGGACACGGTCGCCGCCAATCGCACCCGAAACCCCTCCGCGCGAGCGCGCTCAATGCCCGCCCAGGCGCGCGCCCATGTGCCTTGACCGCGATGGCGGTCGTGCCGCTCCGGCGTGGGGCTGTCGAGGCTGATCTGCAGCGTGACGCGATCACGCGAGAGCGAGCGGAGCGCTTCGAATCCGCGTCCCGCGAACAGCATGCCGTTGGTGAGCACCGTCGTCGGCGCGGCTACGGCGCACGCAGCCAGGATTTCGGCAATGTCCGCGAGCAGGAACGGCTCGCCGCCGGTCACGAAGATTTCGCTGACACCGAGTTGCGCGGCTTCGCCAGCGATCCGTCGCACACGCGCGAGGCCGAGCGCCCGCCGCGGTGCGGTGGGCGACGAGCGCACACAGCAATAGTCGCAACACAGGTTGCAGTCGAAATTCGTGTAGAGCCAAAGGCGCGAGCCGAGAGGGCGTGCGCCGTCAGGATTCGCAGGAGCTGCGCCGCACCGGATCACCCAGCGAGTGCGGCCCGCGCTCGACGCTGGTATCGACTAGCGTGTTACCGGTGAACCGGCACCAGGCCTCGAGGTCGGCGCCGACACTTGCCTCTCCGCTAGTGATGGCCAGGAGATCGCCGGGGCGACTGCGGCGCAGCGCCGCGATCAAATCGGCCAGCAGTCCAGCGGCAAACGTCTTGCGCGCCAGCGTCGATCTCAATGTTTGCCTTCATTCGCACGACGCGGATATTATAGCGCCACCGCGTGGTCCGCGGGCAACCGGCGGCCTCGTCGGCCGAAATCTGGCATCAAAGGAGTGCGACAATGAGATGACGAACAATCGCAGAACCGAGAGACACAATGCTCACTCAGCTCGCCGACCAACCGCATGCGGCAAGCGGGCTCGCGCATCGTTCGGCTGACAATCGGGGCGATGTTCGTGTGGGTCTTCTTCGAGAATCTGGGAAAGGGCGTCTACACTCCGGCGGGCTACGCAGGCCTGATCAACTATTACATCAAGTCGAGTCACTCACCGGCCGCATGGAAGGCGGTTATGGCGCTTGCGGCAAGCCATGCCGCCATGGCGGCGCCGATGCAGGCGATCACGGAGATCTCACTCGGGAATCCTGCTGGTCGTCGGTCTGCTTACGCGTCCGGCTGCTTTTGTCGCATTTCTGTTCCTAGGCAGCCTTTGGGTGTCCGAATGGGGAACGGCGTGGATATGGGAACTGCTGGTTCCGGTGCTCGCGTCGCTTGCGCTGGCGGTGGGGCGTGCCGGTCGAACGTGGGGCATCGACGCGTTGCTGGCGCGGCGGCTGGCCGTCCTCGCCGTGGTGGTGACTTGAGCGAAGATCGAGTGCGAGTGTCGGTCATCATTCCGACGCACAACGAAGCGCAGGCCATTGGCCGCGTGCTTAGCGGATCTGCCTGCCGATCTCGTCACCGAGGTTATGGTTGTCGACAGCAATTCAACTGACGGAACGCCGGAGATTGCCTCAAAGATGGGGGCCCGAGTCATCCACGAGCCTCGCCGCGGATACGGTCGCGCTTGCTTGACCGGACTTGCCGGTGCGCAAGCAGTCCTGACATGGTCGTTTTCCTCGACGGCGACTACAGCGACCGGCCCGACTGAGTTGCCGCTTCTCTTGGCTCCGATCATCGACGGCCGCGCCGATATTACGCTCGGTTCGCGCCTCGGCAGGCAGAGCATCCGTGGTGCGCTGCCTTGGCACCCATCGTTCGGCAATCGCCTCGCGGCCGGCCTGATCAGGCTTTTGTATGGGTTAAGGATCAGTGACCTGGGTCCGTTTCGCGCCGCGCGCGCCGACGTGCTTCGCGCGCTCGACCTTGAAGAGAACACCTATGGCTGGGCGGTGGAAATAATCCTAAAAGGGGCCATCGCGAGGATTCCGCATCGTGGAGGTCCCGGTGAGTTATTATCCGCGGATTGGAAAATCCAAAATCAGCGGAACGGTGAAGGGCACGGTCGGAGCGGCGTGGTTCATTCTTAGCCTGATCGTGCGCTATTATTTTCGAAATCGAAAGGCCGGAATGCCGCGGCCGGCGTGAGTCTCGACGGAGCGATCTCCCATGGAATCCTCCACCTAAAAATGATTCGCTATCGTCCAGCAAGGGCGGCACGTTGGTCATGATGGCAAAAGCGCCAAGGCCGGGCATGGTCAAGACCCGTTTAGCTGAGACGTTTTCCAGTGGAAGCGGTCACGGAGCTCTACCGTTGCCTCTTGGACGATACATTGGTGCTGGCGCTCTCCTTGGGCACGGTGGAGGTTGCCATCATGTGCCCCGCTTCAGATGTCGAAGAACTGGCGCGGTTGACGCGGGGTGCGGTAAGTGTAGTGGCGCAGGAAGGGGAAGGACTTGCGGCGGGCCTGACCTCGGTGTTTGCACACTTCGCAGCGCGTGGCCAGCAGCGGGTCGTTGCCTTCAACAGTGACAGCCCCCATTTGCCGGCTTCGGTTCTTGCGAATTCATTCGACGCGCTCAGCGCTCACGACGTGGTTGTGGGACCAACGCATGATGGCGGCTATTATCTGGTCGGGGCGAAGGCCGCCCATCCGGCGCTTTTCGATGCCGACGGAATGAGCACTCAGAGTGCGCTTGAGGCGTTGTTGGCGCGCGCTCGCGCACGGCAGCTTTCGCTTGCCTTCACGGAGCCGTTCTACGACATTGACGTCGAGAGCGATTTAACCCGGCTTGCCGCGGAACTGCGGCTCGCTCCAGCTCGGGCGCCTCGAACGGCGGACTGGCTGAAACATTGGGGATCGTCGGGGGCACAATTGCGAGCCGGAACGGGAAGCCCGTGAAGCTCACGCCATCCGGCAGGCTGTACGGATTGGGCGCCATCTTGCTTGTGGCGCTGACGATGTGCTCACGCAAGCTCGGCAGCGTCGGTGAACCGTCCTTTATCATTCCGCTGTCAATTGCCGGCATCGCGTACCTATTCGCGATTCGGGAATTATTCTCCGCGCCAAAATTTCCGCGCCGCGTCGTCGTCATCGCGCTGGGGTTGACTTCGCTGTGGCATCTTCCATTTCTTCTTACGCCGCCGGGTCCCGATGATGACATTCATCGTTATGTTTGGGACGGCCGCGTACAACGGCTCGGCTATAACCCTTATGTTGTCGTTCCCAGCGACCCCGCCTTCGACGGGCTGCATACACCCGAGACGCGCGCACTGAACAATCCGGAAGTGCCCAGTCCTTATCCGGCGGGGGCCCAGCTTTTCTTCCGTGTCGTCACTGCGATTCATGAATCGGTTTTTGCCCTGAAAGTGGCATTTGTTATTTGTGATTTGGCGATCGTTCTAGTTTTGTTCGATATTTTGCGATCGAGCGGGCAAGGCGCGCATTGGATTCTCGTCTATGCCTGGAACCCGCTGCTGGCAACGGAAGTGGCGGGCAGCGGCCACATTGACATTCTCGGGGCGCTGCTGCTTTTGCTATCCGTCGCCGCGTTGCTGCGCCGCTGGCGTGCGGTTGCAGCGCTGACATTTGGTTTGGCTGTCGCGGTGAAATTTCTCCCGATTGTCCTGCTGCCTGTTTATTGGAAGCGTGTTCGCATTCGCGACGGCGCGCTGGCGGCAATTGTGATCGGACTTCTCTACCTGCCATTTTTAAATCACGGAAGGATTCCGATCGGTTCGCTCGCCACCTTCGTGCAGCGTTTCCGCTTCAATGATCCCTTGTTTGCAACGCTCGAGCGAGTGGTGGCTCCGCAGGTTGTAGTTGGGTTGGCGGTGCTCATCGGTTTTCTCACCGCTATCTGGATGAGAAGAAAATCCGCTGCGTGGTCTTCGGACGCGATTGCCTGGCCAATGGCGGCATCGCTTTTATGCGCGCCAGTTGTCTATCCATGGTACATGCTCTGGCTGCTGCCGTTCCTGCGCTCGGCCGGGACGGTGCCGCTCATCATCTGGACAGTGAGCATCATCCCGGTTTTCTACGTTTGGCATTTGCGCACCGTCGGCCGTCCGTGGGTGGTTCCTGGGTGGATCATGCTGCTGGAATATGGATCGCTGGCGGCAACCGGTGCGATTATGGTGTTTCGCCAGTTCACGCGGCCGCCGGCCGCTCACTCTCCATCGGAGTGAGCGGCCTTTGTGAGGGCACCCCGTAAACTTGGGTGTGTGTGGCTGTATGATAGGCTGTAAACACAATCCCTCGAAGGCTGCTGTATAATGCGCCCGGCCAACCGGGCAGGCGGTATGAATGCCTGGCCTGGACGCAGGCTGCTTTGCGGTCGTGCGGCTCATGTAACCCGAAGCTCTTTCCGGTCATCATTAGAGCATTCGTTAATTTCACTGAGGAGCGAACTCCATGACGAACTCCAGGACGAATTCCATGTCAAAGCTGGGCCGTTGCATGACGATCCATTGCCTGTTTTTTGGGGCGCTGGTGCTGCTATTCGCCGGCCCTTCCCGGGCACAAACGCGCCCAGCCATTGCCGAACAGCTCGCCAAAACCTACGGCCTCGATTCGTTTGGGCAGATTGACGCGATCCGATATACCTTCAACCTGCAGATCCCCGGACTGAATCTTTCCCGTTCGTGGGTCTGGGAGCCGAAGACCGGCCAAGTATCCTATGAAGCAAAAGATAAGGACGGCAAGCCCGTAAAGGCAACATACCTTCGCTCTCAACTGAACAGCCAGCCGGCCAACGTAAAAGACGACATTGAGCCGGCTTTCGTCAACGATCAATATTGGCTGGTATTTCCATTTCATGTTTACTGGGACACCAGCGCCGATGTGCAGGACCAGGGCATGCAAAAATTGCCGCTCGGCAAGGGTTCGGCGAAGCGAGTGGTGGTGAAATATCCCGCGGAGGCCGGCGGCTACACGCCGGGAGATACATGGGAGCTTTACGTGGGGACTGACGGCCGGGTCAAGGAATTCATCTATCATCGGGGTGGACCCAAGAAACCGAGTATTGTCATAGCAACCTGGACGGGCTACAAGAAAGCTGGCCCTCTCCTGATCTCAACCGAACATCGCGGGACGGCGGACGGCAAGCCGCTGCGACTCTTCTTTTCGAATGTGGCCTTCAAGCTAGTGGGGTCGGACACCTGGGTCGACGCGAAATAGTAAACGCGCGGGTTGGTTCCGTTAATCGATGTCGCTCTTCACGACTCAATCTCCCTGCCGGGAGTCCAAGGGGAATAATCATGTCCCGGTGCTTATCGCGCTCCGGGTGTGAATCGCAACGCGTATCCGTTTGAAATCACAGTCGCACAGAGTTTTGGCGAAGGAGAGGGCTCCTGTCGAGCTGGAATTGATGCTGAAATTGATCCAAACATCTTTACGTCGCTCCTGGAGGCTGATAGGAACGTGAAGATGGTGGCAAAGGCAAAGGTAATCCGTAGCTAAGAAATGGTCTTCCTTGCTCTCAGAGGTGTTGAAGACGAACACAGACAGGGTCGGCTGATCTCAGGTCTTCCGGGGGCTGCGAACTGTTGATACCCATATATAGATGTACAGGAGTTCCCAAGCTGCTGACCGCGACGCGGCGAGTTGAAAAGGAGATTGGGGCGGAAATTCTGCTGAAGATCAGCCGGGAGTTTGGTAAGTCGATAGAGTGGCTGCTCACCGGAGAAGATGCACTCTTGAGGAAATAAATGCGAGTTCCAGAAATGTTGCTCTCGCGACATGGGCAAGGAAGAGAATCCGAGAGCGCGGCCAGCGGAGCGAGCTTTCCCCAGTTGCGCTGAATTCGAGTGTTACAATCATCGCTGCCATCACGAAGGAATCGGGAACGTCGCGCCCGCCGATGTGTCCTACGCACGGCGGGAAGCAATCCTGGAACGAAGGGAAGAACAAAAACGCGTCACGGTCGAAGAGCGGTTCCGGTACAATCGCATCCGCTGGAATCAAACAACCACAGGTAAGCTCAGCTTCGAACCGTAGCTAAGAAATGGTCTTACTTACTCTCAGAGGTGCTGAAGACGAACACTCAGACTCTACAGCCGGCAGAGAGAGTTGGACAAATGAAACAGAATTCGGTGATTGTGATTCTGGTGGCTTTGCTGATTTGCCTGGCGCTCGAATCGCCCAACTCCGGCTTCGCCCGAAGTCACGAGCTTGTAACTCCGGATGTATCCAGGGCGAGCGACATTCCCTATCCAATCGATACCATGGCTTCTGGTATTGTGACGCTATCACTCTATCTGGGCGCGGCAGGACAAGTGCAAAATGTGCAGGCCCTGCGCGATATCCCTTCTTTGACAAATCCCGCGAATATAGCTGTGAATAGTTGGACTTTTACGCCGGCGACGCTTGAAGGCAGCCCCGTCCCTTCTACCCTTAATGTGAGCGTAGTCTTCAACCCCGGCAATCTTCAAAACCAGAGCTTGAATCTGCCGCCTGTTCAAGCGACTACGGCACCCGATCCTCCGGGATTTCTTCCCCCTGAAATCGCTGCAGCGTCGTACGCAGCCTATCCCGTGAACAGTGTGGCGACAGGGGCCGTTGTATTGGATGTAACCGTTGACAAGAGAGGCCAGATTACAAAAGTGACTGTGATTCGGGGTGTGCCCGCCCTAACCTCGCAGGCGATCACCGCTGTGAAGACTTGGACCATCGATCCAGCTACGTTTAACGGAAGGGCGGTCACCGCAAAAGTGATAGTCGCCTTTGTGTTTCGCTCCCCTTCCATCACATCTCCCTGAAATTGGTCGAGTAGCTTAGCACTTTGGCTTTTGCCCTTTCAGATCCATACGTGCGGATTTCCCATCCGGAAAATCAAATCTCGAACCTCTTTCGAGAGCCATCTCCTCCCTGCCGGCTTTCGGGTCCGGGAGATCAAGCGCCAATAGAAACGGAAGCCTGCCCGATGCCATCGAACCACCGTCTCCGGCGTGACGACAATCCAAGTTTCTTTCCAAGCGGACCAGAACCGCTGGGCAATGACCCAGAAGAGTTTGTCGAAGCGGCTCAGCATCGGTCGCGGGTGGCGACGTTTCAGTATGGTGAGTTGCTGCCGGAGCGCGAGGTTTTCCCGTACGAGATGCCGACGACTGCGAAACGCGCGAGCAAGCGCTCTGGACCAGAGAAAAAGCAGATTTAACATGGCCCGGAGTTATACCAGAATCGCGGACGGATACTGCAGTAAGTTACTGATTCTGCGGCCGGTCAGAGTTTTGGCGAACAACACCGCACGCATCTGGGCCTCGCGAAGGGAACACCGAACCGCAGAATCTGCGCTACCGCCTCGGGTCGCGTCCTGTCTCAAGAGCGACTCGGCGGGTTGCACCACCGGTACGATCGGGCTGCCTGATCCGGACTATCTTTCACCCATCCTTAATCTATATACACCGCATGCGCACGCACCTTCTCGCCCAAGAGAACCTTCGCGCTCCCGAAAGCAATTGTTGGCCGAGTGCAGGCTCCCTGTTCACGTTTTGGCGAGAAAGCATCGCGCCATTTTCGGCGCGGATAGAATTTTGGCGAGGCAGAGGGGTTACAAGCCGGCGGGCTACGCCGCAGCTACAACACGCATGCGCCCTTGGCGTCGCGAACGCGGGGCGGTCTTTACTACGATTTCAACATCGCGACCGAGCAGCGTTAAAAAGTGCATGAGTCTTCCGGTAGAAAAACCGGAGACTTGGCCGCGCAGAAGTCGCGATATCTTCGGCTGGTCGATCTTTAAGATGCCGGCTGCTCTGGCCTGAGTGAGTCGGCGTGCCCGGATAGCCCCAGCTATACGAAGAGCAAGGCCCGCCTTCGCAAGACGCTCTTCGGGGTTTGGTAGCCCGAGGTCAGCGAAAACATTTCCGCTGCTTTCCTCCACCTCAATTTCCCTCGTCATGTTCGCTCGTTACCTCCCTGGTGCTCTAGCCATGCAACGTGCTCTTCTTCCGCTCGCTTCAGACGCAATTTAATCAAATCGATCTCGGCCTTCGGCGTTTTGATTCCCCTCTTTGATTTCTTCTGGAAAGCGTGGAGGGCATACACGCGGCCAGCCAACCGAACAGTGTAGACAGCACGGTACGTATCGCCGTCGTGGTCTTCCACGATCTCCAAAACTCTCGCGCCGCCGAACCCTTGGAGTGGCTTCGCGTCCCGGTGCTTACCACCCTGCTGCGCTACATAGAGCGCATAGCCTATCGCGTCCTTGACCTCTTCGGGGAAACCGGAGAGATCTGCCTTGGTGCTCCCGATCCAAACGACCGGCTTGATGCTGGGCGACGTAGTGATAGTGATATTATGCCTAATCGAGCATAAGATTCAAGTGAAATCTGGTGCACGCGCGACAGGCACTGAACAGACGATTGACAGAGTAGGGTATGATTAATCGGAAGTTCGCCTGACTCCCGCATTTCTGGCATCGCCAGCCATCGCGCTGCAGCACTCGCTGACAAAGTTCCCGGCAGGATTTTGGATCGAGCTTGAGTCGCGGCCGCTTTTGGCGAAGGCTTTTCACGATGCCTTGCGCAATTGCTCGAGAAATTCTCGCTTCTGCGGATGCGGAAGCAGGCCGAACAGTCGACCGAGCGACAAGAGTAAAGCATCAGGGTTTCCGGCTTCGAGGTTTGCGCCTGCTAGGAAATCCGCACAGATCATTTCTAGGCAGTAGCCTCTTGACTTGTCCGTCCCCAACATCAGCGCTGCGGTTTCGAGAGCCTGCTCGATCACCTGCAGCTGGCTCTTGTACATCTTGAAGTACAGCATCTCCCACGGTTCCGTCTCCTTCCCGGTCAGGTGTTTCTCGACCTCCTGCTTGAACTTCTTCTTCGGCAGCTCTCGCGCCTTGTGCATCCAGGTTGCACAATCGAACCGCTGCCCTTCCCTTCTTGCAATCTTCGCAAGTTCTGTGGCCTTCGACCACCCGACTTGCCGGAGCTCGGGCTTCGGGATTCGCGGCAGCTGCTCGTGAATCGCCATCAGGTAATACGCTTTCCTCCTCGATTCCGGGAACCGCTTCTCGAGAAACTCATCGAAGGAATGAAGATCGTCGAGCCGCCAGTACTGCCCGCTCCGCACTTCACAGAGATAACGGCCGAGCTCGACGAAGCGTGTGTCACGCTCCCGTTCCGTCGCTCGCTCCCATCCCAAGATCTCGTCGATCTTGGTCAGGACGAACATAGCCCGGCGGCGGTTGAGCTTTGGAGCCACAAGCGGTCTCCCGTTACCCGTCAAGGTCGTTAAGCCAATCAAGGTCGGCAGCTCCCGGCTGGCGGATGAGTTTCGAATCGACGAGCGCTTGGTTCCCCAGGCACAGGCCCAGATGGGGGCAACTGACACAGCCGTTCTGTGGGAAGCGGATGCCGCTGTGCGGCAGGAACTCACCCGCTTCGATTCGGCTGGCCGTTGTCTCCACTACTTGCTCGAACTCGCGGCGCTGCTCGTCCGTGATCGAAGTCCGCAGGTATTGGATTTCAGGAGTTCGTTTCCGCACGAACGCCACCAGGACTACATCGGAGATTCCGGTCATCCAGGAATAGCAGATCAACTGGGGATCGAGTGCCATCAGGCCCTCAGGTTCCTCTGCATAGCGGCTGCTGGTCGTCTTCCACTCCAGCACCGAGCGCGTGCCATCGAACTGTCCCACCCCGTCCACGTAGGCTATGAAATCGTTTCCATTCGAGAGCGGACGAACCAGCTTCATCTGCAGATTCTTCCGAGGCTCCCGAACCCGAATGCGGTTGTCGCGCCCGAACATCTCGAGCAAATGGACACCTTGATGGACCATCTGGTCCCAGTTGTCGCCCTTGCTGTATTCCAAGGGCGTGTCGCGATACGCTCCCCACTCCTTGAACAAGACCGCAGTGCTGTCCTCGCGGCGAAAGTAAGCGGCCAGGGCGTTCTCGAAGCACCGGCCAAAGAGCATGGCCGCGCGGCTTTCTTTCTCCCGCCAGCCATCGAGATAGCGGTAGCGATAGCTGCGCGGGCAGCGCAGGTACTGGCTGATCTGGGTGTGGCTAAACGTCATGGCGCACCTCCTGCCCGTTCGAGCTGACCCGAGTTGCCGAGAGTTCTTCCCACTCGCCTGCCGGAGCAAATCCTTCGAGGTTCAGAAAACACCGGCCATTCAAAGTCGTGTGGGAAACCCGCACAACTCCCGAGAGGCCCAGCAAGGCTTTCTCATCGACTTCATCCCGGCCGAGAAGATCGGTGTCATAACCGAAATCCCGCAGGAACCAGCGAAGCCTCCACAGGGCTTTCGGGGTGCAATAGAGCCGGCCCATGATGGTCTGGCCGGCATGCTCTTTGGGTTCGAGGATGCCGAGGCGCAGGCTGAAGAAGGGCTTCTGAGGGTGCCAGCGGTGGGAAGCCCGCTCGACTCGAACGAGGAACAAGCCTTCGAGCGAATCGTTCCCGTTTGGTGTTTCGAGATGCAAACCCGGAAGATGGCGCTTCATGAGTGAACCTCCTCGGGCTGTGCGTAACTGTTCAGTTTGCAGAGGAGAGCATCACGATCCTTGGTGGCCGACTCAGACAGCATGATTGATAAAGGACTCGACCAGATCCCGGCTGGCATCCCGAAGGACAGCGGTCCCGCAGAAATCGGCGGCGTAACGCTTGACGAGACCAGAATCGAGCCGGTGCTTGCGGATCAGGAGGCAGAGTCGATCGCGAAGGCAGGTCTGGCTAACTCCGGAACCATTACCGGAACCGCCGGATGGGGAGCCTTTCCATTCGTGGGCTCGACGAAGGACGAGCGGGAACCGAGTTCTTCGACCGAACACAGGCCGATGCCGTAGGCCTTGCGCAGGGCGCGATTGACGGCCCGGGTTTCGGCGACACGCATCTCGGCACCGCGGACCAGGGAGAGACGTTCGAGGGATCGGCGTCTCCGTAGCCGACGAATCCTTTCGAGCCAGGAGTCTTGTAGACCGTTGCTTTGAACACCCAGCGGCCAGACGCTGGGTCAGACAATGTCTTCTCGACGACCGTTCGGATTCCAGAACACCGGTGGCGCTCGGAGATGCGGAGCAACCCTGCATGAGTCACGTACCAACGGCCTTCCAAGAACTGGAGGTCGCCCGTAGCCACCGATAAGTAGTATTTAGTTGTCAAAACTCGGAGCGCGTTTATTGCCGAGGGAGAGAGTGCTCCCCAGGCTGATCGAGCTAACTTAATATTTGAACGCCAGGCACCAAGCGCTTTTCTCATCGATAGATCTCCTGCAATGCTTTGCACTACAAAGCATTGCATTTTGCCGACGGTTTTGTCAAGCTTTTTGTCCCGCAGAATGTTGGTAAAGAAGGATGGTAGAATCTGCCCCGGATGAAGAAGGACACGCAATTTACGTTTCGAATTCCCTCGGACTTAAAGAGGCACCTAGAAACTATCGCTGCCGAGGAAGGACGTAGCGTGGCACAGATCTGCGAAGCATTTCTTAGGGCCGGGTCTGAAGAATACAAGAAGGGAGGCGGTCGGTTTCTGCAGCGCTTCCTGGCCTCGCGAAGACACAAACCAGCCTCACTATAGAGTCCACATGAACTGCTATGCCTTCAAAGCTATGTTAGAAGAACGGTATCGGTGAGAGCCGCCATCAAGAGCTCCAGCATGTGCCCATACCAAGAAGCTCGTTGACGCGCGACCGGAGACAGAAAATTCTGCGGTACTCGTGAGCCTGATCCGGATTCGGTAGCCACGATGTCTATGACTGGAGATGAGACAGCCCTCCCCGTCCTAACAAAGACAACTGTATTCTCGAGGTCGCTATGGTAATCCGCCGAAGAACCGTCCTAATCGTGGCTGGAGTCGCCGCACTACTCTTGCTCATGCTGGTTTTCGTTGGACCCGCGCTTTTTAGAGTAAATCGCTTCCGGCCGCAAGTGATCTCCTATCTCCAGGAGAAGACTGGAAAGCAAGTCGAGATGGGTCGACTGACACTCACATTTTTTCCGGTATCGATTCACATTGACAATTTCGGTGTAAAGAATCCTCCAATATTTCCTCGTGGCTATATCGTCCAGGTGGCGCGGATCGATGCTGAACTTAGCATTGGCGCGCTTCTGCACCGGCAGGTGGTCATCAAGTCGTTGGTACTTGAGGACCCGGTCCTGAATATGACTTCGGATCCCGACGGCCCGTGGAACTTCGAGAATCCACAGGCCCCGGTTTCGCAGGACAACTTTCCTCTCGGAGTAATTTCACGGGTACAAATTAAGGGAGGGCAACTGATAGCATCGAATCTACTGCCATCCGACGCGGCGGGCCCCATTTTTTTCGAAGCCCACGAGATCTCCTGTGACCTGGAACGGGTGAACCTGGTGGGAATTATCAATCCTTCTTCTTCCTCGATGGATGGCCAGGGCAACCTCAAAGCAGGTCTTTTGCGCTTCGGCTCGGTCGAAGTAAGAAACCTGGAATCCAAATTGCGGCTTGAGGCCAGGCACGTTTTTTTCACGGGTGTCAAAGCGAAAGTCTATAGCGGGATTGCCGGTGGCGACCTTACCTTTGACTTGTCGGGGAAGAATGTGAACTTTAAGACCAATGCGCGATTGAGCGGGGTTAATTTGGCCCAGCTTCTGGCGGCCTTCCCAAACGGCGGCGGAAAGATGACCGGGAAGATGGAAGGGAACGTAGAGTTAGCAGGAGAAATCGCGCATTCGCTCCGTCCGCTGGCAGGAGTCCACGGAGCCGGACACGTGACTGTGCGCAACGGTCAGATGCCGAGTATCAAGCTCAACGTGAATTTGATGAAATTGGCGCACTTCAACGATCTCGGCCCTGCAAGAAATGATCCTTCCGCGTTTAACGTGATAACCACCGATCTGGAGTTGGACAATCAGCGGATTTCGAGCCGCGTTATAGACATTGACGGCTACGGAGTAGATGTGGATGGCTCGGGGAGTGTCAGCGTCTCGGGCACCGACGAACTTAGCTATCGCGGCTTGGCCGAGATTACTACCAAGGAGGGCTTCTTCACAAACACCATCGCCCGGCTCTCCGGGGCCACATTAATAGACGGTAAGTTGCAATTTCCCTTTCGTATTGGTGGTACGGTCGATAACCCGGTATTTTTCAAGGGGAAGGGGGATAAGGATGTAGACGCTATGAAAAAACCGCGGTGACGGAAGAGAAACCTGAAGCAAGAATCCGACATGATAGAAGCAGCGCTTCTGATGGCTCTCAATCCTCAAGCGGCGCGGTGCGCTTCATGTGAGTGGGGCCCCGGATACGAGGTGCCAATAACCATAAATACAAATATAGATCTCCAGGAGATCCCCAGCTGCGGATCTCCACAGGGCGAGACGAAAAAGAAATTGGGGCGGTAGTTCCGCCGAAGATCGCCGAGGGGTTTGGCGGGCTGATCGAACGCCTGTTCACCGGAGAAAACAAAACACGCTCGAGGAAATAAATCCAAATGCCAGGAAAGGGGCTCTCGCAACATGGGCACGAAAGAGAATCCGAAAGCGCCGCTTGGCGTCGTTGCCTCACGATTGAAGCGGGCATCCAGTGATAATCAAATCTCAATAAACTAGTTACGGCGCATAGACAAGTACGCGGAACGTGCCAGAAATTGGAGGGCGTCGCGGATTGGGATGCTCGGCCGTCGGCGTAGGGGCCGGCGCAAAATCCGCAGTGTCGACAAAGAGATTGTGGGTGTTGGTATCGAGGCCCATGGTCTTGGCGCCAAACTCAGTCTTGACGCTATCGACGACGCTGAACTTATCCGGCGAATCTTCATGGAATATGTGAATCACGCCGTCGCGAGTGGAGACGAAGATTAAATCTGTCTCGGACTCAAAAGCCGCAGCATCCGCGCCCCCCGTGATAGGAAATGACTGAATCACTTTCCCAGTGTCTGCATCCATCACGATCAGCATCTGTGGGTTGCGAGCGGCGATGAATAACCGCCGGTGCTGCCGGTCCATTGCAACGGCTGTCGGCCCGCCCGCCGGAGCTACCGGCCAGCGCGATTTGATCGCGAGAGCTTGGGAGTCAATCGCCAGGACTTCGTTTTTGTCTTCGAGATTCACGTAAACAGTTCCCTTGCCGTCCGCGACAGCGAACTCGGGAGCGCCACCCAGGTCGATGGTCTTCAGGACGCTTCCGCTTTTGGCATCAATGACCGTAGAGGAGTGGCTATCACCATTCATCGCAAAAATCCGCTTGGATGCCGGATCGAAAATGATGGCGTCCGCGTCGTTATCGGCTTTGGCCTCGCCGGTTACTTTCAGGGTTTTCAGATCGAAAATGATCACCTTTCCCTGCGCGCCGTCGGTGATGAATCCGCGCCCAAATTCGCCGGCGAGAGCGACTCCATGAACCTGTTTCAGGCCGCTGATATTGCCGACGACGCTGCCGGTATCGGCGTCAATTACTTTCACTTCCGTGCCGTGCGATAGGTAGACGCGCCGCGCGGACGAATCGACAGTAATGTAGTCGAAATATTCACGGTTACTGCCCTCGGCGGGGCCGAAAGTATATTTTTTGAGCAGGTGATACGTACTTTGCGGTGGATGTGCAATCGCCAGAGTGCTGATAAGCAGAGCAAGAGCTAGAGACAGGATGCGCCATTGACCAGCAAACTTCATGGAATTCCTCCCGCGAAATAATCGCTTGCGGAAATCGGAAGCGAAAAAGCAAATCGGGCCGCGGACCAATCCAGACGAAGGCATTCGCTATCACGAGATTGTACCGGAAAATATATTAAGAAAGCTTGCGAGATGGAAGAAATCCTGAAAAGGAGGAAGGAGAAAAACGCGCCCGCTGAAACAGCGGTTCCGAGACAATCGCTCCCGTTTAAGCTGAACAGTCACCGGAAGAAAAAAGGTTTTATCTAATCCTGAAGAGCTAGCCGGTGCAAGAGGGATTGGAAACGGGGAGTGGAGCGCAAAGTATCCAATTGCGGGTCGACTTTGGAGAAGACGATGGCGTTGGAACGGTCCTTGTAAGCTTTTTCGAGCCAGTCAACCGCTTTATCATTTTCGGACAGGCCTGCATATACAATCGCAACATAAAAAGGGGAGACGTACTTTTTCTTTGATTGCTCCGTCAATTGATCCAAAATCTTCTCAGCATTGGAACGGTTGCCCGAGACGCCATAAGCATGGCCCAGGGCCCCGAGCATCGGTGGGCTGTCGTGTGAGGCGGTGGCTGCCTGCTGAAGGTCAGCAATAGCTTGTTGATAGGAACCCTTCTGCTCATAGGCTTGGCCTAGAACCATTCGCGGCAGCGCGAAATTAGGATCCAATTCCAGGGTATTCAGCAACTGTTCGATTGCTTGATCATAGTTGCGCGCCATGTAGAGCCGCCACCCCAAACTGAAATTCATGCTGATCGACAGAGGATCGAGATCGCGCGCGTGATTCATCTGCACCAGGCTTTCCTGCGTGCGGCCCATGGCAATCAGATAGAGAGAATACCGTTGGTAGGCGGTGGCGTAGCTTGGATTGAGCTCAATGGCGCGGCGGAATCCAGTTGCAGCCGCCGCCCAATCCCAATCGTAATTAAATTGCACGGTGGCTAGAGACGTCTGAGCCTCGGCGAGCGTGCCATCCAGTTCAAGCGCCTTGAGGGCAGCGGCTTTTGCTTTGGGAGCCACCTCATAGGAAGGAACGGTTCCCACGATGGCCGATCCGATGATGCTGTAACAATCAGCCAATCCGGCGTATGCGAGAGCATACCCGGGGTCCTTTTGCGTCGCGAGTTGAAAGTATTCAATCGCCTTATTGAGACTCTCTTCCGAACGCTTGTTCCAGTAATAACGGCCCTTCAGATAATCTTCATAGCTTTCCGCGCTGATCGGACGCGCTGTAGCTAAACGTTGCTGCTCCTCGGGTGTCAAATTAATTCTGATTTCGTTGACAATCGCACTCGCTACCTGGCTCTGTAAGGTGAGGATGTCTCCCAATGGACTTTCATAAGTTTCCGCCCAGAGATGGCGGTCCGTGGCAACTTGAACCAATTCAGCGGTGATCCGCACGCGATTTCCGGAACGCAGGACAGTGCCCTCGACAACGGCATCCACGTTCAGATCCCGCGCAATCTGCGAAAGCGACTTGTGAGTTCCTTTGTATTCCATCGAGGAGGTGCGCGAAATAACTCGCAGCGAACGGATTTTAGCGAGATGCGCGATCAGTTCGTCGGTCATGCCGTCCGTAAAATATTGCTGGTCCGTGTCTTCAGAGAGGTTTTCGAACGGAAGCACGACTACTGATTTGATCTGGTTCGATTGCAGCTTGGCTGATACGTCATTTCGTGAATAGCGTTGAATTAGCACGAACGCAGCAATGACGACCAGCGCCAGAAGAACTCCCAGGAGAAGCGCGCGACGGATCTCAATCTGTTTCTTCTTCAGCGGGTTCAGGGCGCTTTCTGAGAATGGGGGAGATGCCGCTTCGAGATTCGTGGCCGGAATGTGCGCCTCAGGCAAGGCCGCAAGAGCGGCAAGTTCGTTTTTTTCGTTTTCGGACAGACTAATTTCTTCGATCGGAGCGATAAAGCGGTATCCGTGACGGGGCAAGGTCTCAATGAAGACAGGGTTCTCCGACGAATCGCTGAGTGCCTCACGGAGCCTCATGATGGCTGTATTTAGACTGTGATCAAAATCGACAAAGGTGTTATCGGACCAAAGGCGCTTGCGGAGATCCTCGCGCGTGACGACTTCACCCGGTTGCTCTAACAAAATGCCGAGAATTCGACAGGGCTGTTCCTGAAGCTTGATTTTCCGACCCTGCTTGCGAAGTTCACTCGTCCGCAAATTTAGTTCGTACAATCCAAACTGGACGAGCTTTGGCGAACTTGCGGAATCTTTCATGGTTCTGAAGGACGATAGCTGGGGAGTATAACGCCCTGTCACTCCATGGTCAAAGCAGAACGCAAGTTACCTGGCGACCTAACTCCTTTCCCTTGAATGAGCATGCGAGTTATCGAGAAATGTCTTCGATGTGATGCATAAAGCATTGTAATGAGTTGGCGGCCAGGTGCAGAGTCTGCCGCACGGGGGAGGTTATTGGTGGTGGGTTCATCCAGAAGCGAAACGACCATCAAAAAGATCAATTAGCGATTCAAGGCTGACTATCGGCGACGACGGTCGACAGAAATCGCCAAGCCGTGAGATATGGGTCGCGGTTGATCATGCTGGGGATTTCCGGCATCCCAAACGCGAAATGACCCGAGAGTTGTTCAGACCTTTCCGGTGGATGTAAGTCTTAAAGAGAAAATAAGGAGAAAGATGATCGTTTCACCGACGAACAGCAGAGAGACAAGAACTGGGTTCGAGACCGCGGCGGCTAGAAAGAGAAGGGTCAAGATCGTCCACTGGGTCGCGTTCGCCGCCATTGTCCTCGTTTTTTTGGTGACTGTGGGATTCTCTGCGCCGGCGAGCGAGGTAACGCCTCTAAAGCTCCTCCATGCGGTGCCGCTGCCCGGGTTTAGCGGCGATTTCGATCACTTTGCCGTGGACGAAAAGGGCGGACGCCTGTTTCTTGCCGGCGAAGATCACAAGACCGTCGAAGTGTTTGAACTGAAAACGGGCCGCCGGTTGAAAAGCATCGCAGGCTTTGGCGCGCCGCACACTATTTTCTATCTGCCCGCAACAGACCGAATCGTGGTTACCGACGGTGAAAAGGGCATGATCCAGATTTTGCGAGGATCGGATTATGAAGTTGTGGATCACATCGACGGATTGGCGGGTGCGGACTCGGCAAAGCTCGACGCTGGTGCGCAGATCTTGTACGTGGTTACCGGCGGGAAAGACGTTCCGCTCGACTACTCCTTCCTGGCCGCAATCGATCTGCGGACAAACAAAAAGATCGGAGAGCTTCGATTTGAAAGTAACCACGTGGAAGCGTTGGCTCTCGAGTCTTCCAGTTCGCGGCTGTTTATCAACATAACCGACAAGCATGAAGTGCTAGTGGTGGACCGTAGGTCTATGCAAGTGATTACGCAATGGCCGATCGTCGTGGCAGGCGAAAATTCTCCCATTGCATACGACGAAGCTCACCGGCGGTTGTTCATCGTCTGCCGCAAGCCTGGGATGCTGGTCGTCATGGATTCGGATTCCGGCAAAATCGTGGCGAACCTTCCGGCGGCAGGCCGCTCCGATGACATCGCGTTTGATGCCGAAAAGGGCCGCATCTACGTTCCGGGTGGCGAGGGATACATTTCAGTTTTCCAGCAGAAATCAGCGGACCAGTATCAGTTGGTGGCGAAAGTGACTTCCGAGCCAGGCGCAAAAACATGCCTGCTCGTGCCAGGTCTCGCTCGCTATTTCGTTGCGGTTTCCCCGGGGGACACGAAGGCCACCGCGAAGGTTTTGACGTTTCAAGTGTTGCCGTGATCCGGGAAGCGCGGGTGGCCTCTTCTCAGCGGGAATTGCAGGCTCTAGCTGAAAAAAGATTGGGGACCGTATCGGATGCAAAGTTCGAGATCGCGATATTGACTGGGCTTTGAAGGAGGATGAAATGGCGAATCCATTGACGCAGGTGAACAAGCGGATCGGGATACAAGCACCGGTTCTGATTTTCGTCCTGGCGATTCTCTCGCTTACTGTGGCTCGCGCCCAGCAATCCGGGGGAACCATCGCGGGAGCGGTGACGGACCCAAGCGGCGCGGCGGTGGCAGGTGCCAATGTAACCATCCGGAATGTGGCCACGCGCGTTGAGCGCAGCGTGCCAACTAATGAAGACGGCTTATACACCGCGCCAAACCTGGTTCCGGGCAGATACGAGGTAACGGTGAATGCCTCAGGATTCTCCTCGACCGTTGTCAGCGATGTTGTACTGACGGTTGGGGAACGGCGCGAGGTTAACGTCACTCTCAAGATCGGCCAGACCAGTGAAAAGGTCACAGTCCTAGGCTCGGGGATTTCCGATGTTCAGCTGGCCACGTCCTCGGTGGGGAATGTGGTCGATTCGCATACCGTGGTCGAATTGCCCTTGAACGGGCGCGACTGGACCTCCATGACCTTTCTGCTACCGGGCGTTGCCCAGGTTCGCACCCAAAAAGCACTCGGCGTCAGCAACGACCGGCCCAATCGCGGCTTGGGAGTGGATGCAACGATCAATGGCAATCGGCCGCAGGGAAATGATTACCGCCTCGATGGCGTGACCATCAATGACTACAGCTCCGGAGCGCCTGGAAGCATCACCGGCGCGGTACTGGGAGTGGACGCTATTCAGGAATTCTCCGTCATCACCAGCAATGCGCCAGCGGATTACGGCCGCACCTCGGGGGGAGCCGTGAACGCCGCTTCCCGCTCCGGCACGAATTCCTTCCACGGATCGGCTTACGAGTTTCTGCGCAATAGCGCGCTTGACACGCGCAATTTCTTCGACAAGGCGACCGTTCCTCCCTTCAAAAGAAACCAATTTGGTGGCTCGGCGGGCGGGCCGATCATCAAAGATCACACATTTTTCTTTGCGGATTACGAAGGCTTGCGCCAGAGCCTCAGTTCGACGAACACGATTACCGTGCCATCGGTAAATGCACGGGCGGGCCAATTGGTCAGCGGGCAAGGTCACGGTAGACCCCTTGGTTGCGCCATTCCTGGCATGCACTTCCACCAGTTGCCTGTTTCCGCTTCCGAACGGAGCAGTGAATGGCGACACCGGCATATACAGCTTCGTTTCCAATCAGGTTACCAGCGAGGACTTTTTCACGACGCGAATTGACCACAGGATCTCGGCGTCGGACAGTCTTTACGGTACCTACCTGTTCGACCGGGGCCAAGTCGCTAACCCCGACGCCTACAACATCAAGAACGTAGGGAACCAATCACGCCGGCAAACCTTGGCTCTTGAGGAATCTCATATTTTTTCGCCTACGATATTGAACAGCGCGCGGTTCGGTTTCAATCGCGACGTAGTGATCGCCTTCACCACGCTGAGCGCCATCAATCCAGCGGCTGCAGACACGAAGTTCGGATTTAACCCGGGCGAAAACGTGGGCATCATCACGGTCGGCTCTGGAGTCACTCAATTCTCAGGTGGACTTGGCGCCATCGGAGAATATCACTTCCATTACAATTCTTTTCAGTTTTACGACGATCTCTATTGGACCAAGAACAAGCATTCTCTAAAGATCGGCTTCTCGGCGGAACGCATCCAGTCGAATCAGTTCACTCGGGGCGCTAACCCCAACGGTTTTTATACGTTTGGCAGCTTGCAGTCGTTCCTGACAAACCAGCCGACCAACTATGTCTCGTTGATCAGTGCCTCCCTCAGCCCCCGTGACCTCCGCCAGTCGCTTCTCGGCGCCTACATTCAGGATGACTATAAAATTCTCCCAAACCTCACCTTGAACCTTGGCGTTCGTTACGAGATGGCCACAGTACCCACCGAGACAGCCAATCAATTGTCGACTCTGGTGAACTTTACGGATAAGTCTCCAAAACTGGGTTCTCCGTATTTTGCAAATCCAACACTTAGGAATTTCGCTCCGCGTATTGGTTTTGCGTGGGACCCGTGGGGAAAGGGCAAGACATCCATTCATGGCGCTTACGGGATGTATGACGTACTTCCTTTGCCGTATCAGTTTGAGCTGCTGACGCTGCTCTCAGCCCCGTTTACCTTGGGAGGGAGCTTCTCATTTCCTACTTCCGGGGCTCAGGCCTGCAATGCTCCCGGCGTTCATTGTTTTCCGACGGGTGGCTTTCCCAATCTCACTGTAAGTACGCTGCGAAACGGGTATGTGGAGCAGGATCCCCACCGAAGTTACGTCCAGCAATGGACACTGAACATCCAACACGAGGTTCTGAGGAATCTCACGCTAACCGCCGCCTACGTCGGATCTCATGGGGTTCATCTTCCGGACCATACCGATGACATTAATGACATTCAGCCGGCCTCACACACAGCGGCAGGCTATCTGTGGCCCACAGTCGCCGGCTCGGGACCTCGACTGTTCCCCAATCTTGGCGGGCAGGTCAGCGCCAACACTTGGTCAGCCAGCTCCGTCTATCACGGTTTGGAACTTCAGGCCATCAAACGGCTCAGTCACGGCTTTCAACTCCAGGGCTCTTACACGTTTTCGAAGAGCATCGATACCAGTTCTTCGGGAATCGCGGGCGACACATTCGGGAATTCCGTCTCCAGCCTGCCCTTGTTTGATCCGAAACTGCGCCGCGGCCTTTCCGACTTCGATATCCGGAACGTTGCGGTAGTCAACGCAATCTGGAATGTTCCCAGCCCCGCCTCGTGGAATGGTTTCGCAAAATGGACCACATCGGGCTGGCAACTTGGCGAAATATTCACGCTCACCAGCGGCTTGCCTTTTACACCCACCATCGCTGGAGATCCGCTGGGCCTTGCCAGCGCGGACAACTATGCATTCCCCAGTGACGTGCCCGGCTGCAATCCGGTAAATTCAAACTTCAAGAGCGCCAATCTCCACTATATCAATCTGAATTGCTTCGCGCTTCCCGCACAAACCTCAGCGATCGCAGCGCAGTGCCGGACCTTCGGCGCAATTGCGGGCACCTGCGCCAACCTTCTTGGGGATTCCGGCCGCAATTCGGTGATTGGGCCGGGACTCAGGAATTTCGATTTCTCGCTGTTTAAGAACAACCCGATTCCACGCATCTCCGAGACTTTTAACGTCCAGTTTCGCTGGGAGGTTTTTAATCTCTTCAATCACGCAAACTTCAATCCGCCGCCGCCGGCGGCACGGCAAATCTTCACTGCTGCAGGCGCGCTGAACTCAAATACCGCGGGAGTACTGGCAGCCCCCACGGCAACATTTTCACGGCAAATGCAGTTCGCGCTAAAGCTGATCTGGTAGCAGGGAATGAAGTGTGGCTTTGCCGGTTCAATCTAACGAAAGGAGAATGAAATGCCACGCCTCGTGGAAAATGGCCGGCGAACTGCGAACGAGAGAAATCAGCCTGAAACAATACTTTTCTCCTTGTCACAGTCGCCGCAGCTGTGCTTCTCATCTGCGCTTCGCAGCTGCGAGCGCAGGATCGATTGACGAAGGCAGCAGATAACAAGACCTATGCTCAGTCGCTCCTCAACGATGTGGTCAGTTCGAACCCCGATCTAACCATCGTCGGCTTTCATGCCGTCGTCCCCGGCGCACAAAACCAAACCATGATCGCGAGCACGCTCGATCGGATCGGAGAAAAGGATGACGAAGAAGACCTCACCGTGGTCGCTCAACAGGAAACCATCCTGGCGGTCAATCTCAAGGATCCTACCAAGTTCAAAGTACACATGCCGATGAAGGACTCGACAGGCAAAGTCATCGGTCTGCTGGTCCTTATCTTCAAGAACCAGGCGGATAAGGACCAAGCATACTATTGCGCGAGGGCACTGAAGATTCAGGACGCCGTGGCCCGGCGGATTCCAAGCTTGGAAGCTCTGCTCAGACCGGCTCCATAACGGGGGAATCGCAAGAGCGCCAGGCTGGAGACGGATACCCAGCGGAAAGAGATTGCATAGACGTTCGAGCTTAACTAGAGGAGATCGAAATGCCACGATCGGAGAAAATGACATACCTCATGATGCTTTTCCTGGTTTTGGGCGGAGCGCTCATGGCCTCCGGGCAGGAGGGAAAGAAAATTTTTGCGCAGAAGCTTCTGGATGAAACGCTCGCCAAGCACAAAAACGTTATGATCATGGCCATGCACGTCACCCCACCGGGCCAGACGGACAACGTGATCATCGCTTCGAACATCGGACGCATCGGCAAGAAGGCTGACGAGGACGACATGCGGGTAATCGAAACAGGCAAACCGAATCTCGAAGTAAATAAGAAAGGCGACCATTTCGAAGTGGAGTTAACTTTACAAGATCAATCCGGCAAAACCATCGGAGCCGTCGGCATCGTTTTCAATTACGAGAAGGGCAAAGAAGCCGAGTTCCAGAAAAACGCCGAACAGATTCGCGATGAAATGAAACAGAAAACTCCAACGATCGCGAAGCTCTTCGAGCCAGCCAGCTAGGGCGAACGGTCAACTCGCTCGCCATACGATCGAATTCTCCTTGCTTCTCCAATGGCGGCGCCAAGTTGGGAGATTTTTCCGTGGGCACTCTTGCTGGCCGTTCGGATCAAGGGCATTCCCGGATCATTCAACAGGGTGCGAGCGGACCGCCTGTTCGCAATCGTTGCACAAATCTGATTTGGTCAAAGTTGATTTTTAGAGCGAAGAAAGAGGCGATTTCTGAGAATCATTTAAGACCCTATGATCGCGCGTGCTGATCAGAATTCCAAAATTTGGTCTGTGATTCGCGTCTCCAGCGGAAATTTTCTGGAGATGTACGACTTCATGGTGTTTGGCTATTACGCCGCGGCGATCGGCAAAGCCTTCTTTCCCAGCGGCAACCCATTCCTTTCGTTGATGTTGTCGCTGATGACTTTTGGCGCGGGGTTTTTGATGCGTCCTTTGGGCGCCATTGTCCTGGGTGCATACACGGATCGCCACGGGCGCCGCGCCGGCCTGATTCTGACGTTGGGTCTGATGTCCGTCGGGATCTTTTCCATTGCGTTCATGCCCGGCTATGCCACGATTGGCCTTCTAGCTCCGCTATTTGTGCTGTTCGGCAGACTGCTTCAGGGCTTTTCGGCAGGCATGGAATTGGGTGGCGTCTCGGTCTATTTGTCGGAGATCGCTACGCCAGGCCACAAGGGATTTTATGTCAGCTGGCAATCGGGGAGCCAGCAAGTGGCAGTCATGTTTGCCGCTCTGGTGGGAGTCGTGCTGAGCGCCAAGCTTCCGCTCGAAAAAATGACGGCGTGGGGATGGCGAGTCCCTCTACTTCTCGGCTGCGCGATTGTTCCGTTTCTCTTCAGGCTTCGCCGTTCCCTCCAGGAAACAGATGAATTCGTTGCTCGCAAGCACAGGCCGAGCACGCCGGAAATTCTCAGCTCTCTCGTTGCCAACTGGGGAATCATTGTCATCGGAATGTTGATGGTGACGATGACCACAGTTTCTTTCTATATGATCACCGCTTATACGCCCACCTTCGGCAACTCCGTGCTGCATCTGGCGGACATGGACAGCCTGATCGTCACACTCTGTGTGGGAGCGTCGAATCTCTTCTGGCTTCCGGTAATGGGCGCCCTGTCCGACAGGATCGGGCGGCGGCCTTTACTGCTTGCGTTCACTGTCTTGATGCTGGTTACGGCATATCCGGCGATGCTGTGGCTGGTGCGCGGGCCTTCTTTCACGCGCCTGTTGCTGGTGGAACTCTGGTTCTCCTTTATCTATGGCAGCTACAACGGAGCGATGGTTGTGTACCTAACGGAGATCATGCCTGTTGATGTGCGTACCTCAGGGTTCTCGCTTGCTTATAGCCTGGCAACTGCAATCTTCGGCGGTTTTACACCCGCGTTCAGTACCTACTTGATTCATCTTACGGGGAATCGCGCTGTTCCGGGGTTGTGGCTGACGTTTGCAGCGGCGTGCGGCCTGATGGCCACGCTTTTGGCCAAGCCCCAGAACGCAGTGGTTGAAACTCGACTTCTAGCAAGTCTGAAGACGTGATCAACATATCGAATATGGGCCTGGATGGGTGGAATTGAAATTTTTTGTAAAACTTTTGTTTTTGCTTGGAGTGGCTGCTGTTTCTGCGAGGGGGCAGCAGGGGGGGCCGTTGACGTTGGAGGCGGCTCTGCAGATGGGGGAGCGGCAGAATTTGGATTTGGTGGCGGCGCGAGCGCGGCGGGCGATTGCGTTGGCGGGGATTCGGATTGCTGGGGAGCGGCCGAATCCTACGGTTACGTTTGGGGCTTTGCGGGACACCCCGCATGAATTTGTGACGGTGGATCAGCCGCTGGAATTGGGAGGGAAGCGCGGGCGGCGGATCGAGCTGGCGCGGCAAGAAGGCATGCTGACCGATGTGGAGATTGCAACTTTGGAGCGGCAGGTGCGGCGGAGCGTGCGCGAGGCATTTTTCGCGCTGGCGCTGGCGCGCGGAGTTTCGCAACAGAAAGCGGATGCGTTGAAGCTCGCTCAGCGGCTGCACGGGATTGCGAAAGAACGGTTTGATGCGGGAGATGTGGCGGAACTCGAAGTGGTGCAAGCGGATTTGGAAGTTTCGCGGGCCGACGCGGAATCTCAAGTGGCGCAGCAGGAGCAGAAGATTGCACTGAACGAACTGGATACGCTGCTGAATGAGCCGGCCGCTACGGATTGGGATCTTGCCGGGGCTCTCGATACGTTGCCGCCGCGCATGACGCTGGATGAACTGGTGGGCCGCGCGATCAACTCGAATTACGAGCTGCAACATCTGGCGCAGGAAACTAAAGTAGAGCAAAGCCGCGAATCGCTGCTGCGGGCCGAGCGCGTGCCGAACCTGGGAGTGCAGGTGGGGACGGATTTCAATGCGCCCGGGGATTTCCGGGTGGGGCCGCGCGGGCAGATTTCGATCGATTTGCCGATCTTCATGCGCAACCAGGGAGAGATCGCGCAGTCGTCGGCGACATTGCGGGCCCTCGAAAGCGAAACAGCGGCAACGCGGCGAGCGGTGGCCGGTCAGGTGGGGACGGCGTTCTATGATCTGGATGCGCGGTTGACGGAAGCGGAGATATTTCGCAAGACGCTGTTGCCGGCGGCGGAGCGGCTGGACAACATGGCGGAAGAAAGTTATCGCGCGGGCAAGGCGAACATTTTGACGGTGCTGAGCGCGCACCGGGATGTGCAGCAGGTTCATGGGGAATATTTGAACAGTTTGTTTAACGCGCAGTCGGCGTTTGCGCGATTGGAAGAGACGGTGGGAGTGCCGCTTGATTAGCGAAGATTTCAAATTGACAGGGGTTTCGAATTGCGGCGAACGTCGGGCGCAGCAAGCAGCGCCCCTAAAACAGGTGAGGTAGCGGCATTTCGATCGGAGAAGGCGACGTGGATTGCATTGTTCGTCCTCTTTGGTGGGGCGATTCTTGCGATAGGTGTGGCGGGGTGTTCGCACGGCGGGGCGGCGGATGATGCCGCGGCGAAGAGCGATGCGGCGGTGGCGGAAGTTACGGTGACGAAAGTGGGGCGCGCGGAGATTCAGCAGATTGTTACGGTGACGGGATCGGTCGCGGCGCTGCCGAACCAGGATGTGCGGGTGAGTTCGCTGGTGCCGGGGCGCATTGCGGAACTGCGCGTGGCGGAAGGCGACACGGTACGCGCCGGCGAAGTGCTGGCGAAGATCGACGAGCGTCCGTTGCGCGACCAATTGCGCCAGGCGGAAGCTGCAGCGGAGCAGGCGAAAGCAAGTCTTGAAAACGCCAAGCTGAACCGCGCGCGCAATGAAACGCTGGTGGAGCGCGGCATCGCGGCTCGCAAAGATGTGGAAGATGCGCGCACGCTGGAAAGCGTGGCGGCAGCAACGCTGCGGCAATCGGAAGCCGCGCTGGCTCTCGCGCAACTGCAGATATCGCGCGCGGAAATCGTTTCGCCGCTCAACGGCATGGTGGCGAAACGATTCGTGAACGTGGGCGAGCAAGTCGACGGCACGAACGCGCAGCCAGTAGTGGAAGTGGCGAACCTCGGGGAAGTGGAGTTGATCGGGAATCTTCCCGCGAGCTACATGGGAAGAATGCATGTGGGCGACACGCTTTCGATTACCAGCGAGACGCTGCCGGGCCAAACGCTGAAAGGGCGCGTGGTGGCGATTTCGCCGTCCGTCGATCCGGCCACCAATTTGGGCGTGGTGCGCATCCGCATCGCGAATGCGGCGCACCTGCTGCGGCTGGGAATGTTTTTAAGCGCGCAGGTTCCGATCGAAACGCACAAGAACGCGCTGGTGGTTCCTCCGCAGGCGATTTATCGCGACGAACAAGGCAAGGCGCAAGTGTACGTGGTCGAGGGAGACAACGCGACGGCCACGGACGTGGAATTGGGGATTGAAACACAAAGCGGCGACGAAATCGTTTCCGGGGTGAAAGAAGGCGACACGATTATTCTGACCGGCGGCTACGGCCTGGCCGAGAAGGCCAAGATCAAAATTAAATCATGAACGTCGTAGCCTTCTGCCGGCGCAATATTTACGCGGTTTATTTGCTCACTGCACTCTTGACGATTGCCGGCGTGGTGGCCATCTTCGAGCTTCCCAGCAATATTTATCCTGAGTTGAATTTTCCGCGCGTGGTGATCCTGGCGAAATCGGGCGATCTTTCTCCGGAAACGATGCTGCTGAACGTGACGCGTCCGCTGGAGGAAGCGGCGGCGACGGTGCTGGGCGCGTGGCGCGTGCATTCGAAGACCATCCGCGGGAACACGGAAATTTCCATTCTGTTTAATCCCGATGCGGACATGCAATATTCGGTGCAGTTGGTGCAGGCGCGAGTGAGCTCGGCGCGCGGCACGCTGCCGGCGGATACGGAAATCGAAGTCGAGCGCGTCACTCCCGCGGTGTTTCCGGTGTTGAGCCTGATCTTGAACGGAAACGTGCCGGGTGCGGATTTGCGCGATGACGCGTTTTATATTTTGCGGCCGATGATCAGCCGGGTTCCGGGCGTGGGAGTGATCGATGTGCAGGCGACGGATGTGCGCGAAGTTTCGGTGATCGTCGATCCGCAGAAATTGCTGGCGCACCGGCTGTCGTTGAATGAAATCGCGGACGAGCTGAAGGCGACCAATAACGTCACATCGGTTGGCCGTCTGTCGAAAGATTATTTGCAGTATCTCGTGCTGACCACCAGCCAATTCGCGAATCTCGACGATATTCGCAACGCAGTGGTGGTGATCGAAAATGGCGTGCCGGTGCGCCTGCGCGATTTGGCCACGGTGGAATACGGCACGGAAGACCGCCGCACGCTGATCTACGGCAACGGCCAGCCGGCCGCGCTGATCAATATTTCGCGGCAGATTGGCGGAAACATTTTGCAGATGGTGGGGCAGATCAAATCGCTGACGCAAAATCTGGGCTCGGCGATTCCCAAGACACTGCGCATCACGGTGGTGTACGACCTGGCGGAATTTGTGCAGGAATCGATTGGCAGCGTGCGCGACGCGATCCTGATCGGCGCGGTGCTGGCCATCGTGATTCTGTATGGATTCCTGCGCGACGGACGAACCACGCTGGTGGCCGCGACTTCGCTGCCGCTATCGGTGATTGGAACGTTTTTCTTCGTCAAGCTGTTTGGCGGGACGCTGAACCTGATGTCGCTGGGCGGGATTGCGATTGCCATCGGGTTGATCATCGACGATGCCGTGGTGATCATCGAAAACATTTACCGGCACATCGGGCTGGGCGAATCGCCGGGGGAAGCCGCGGAAGCCGGCACGCAGGAACTGCTGGGCGCGGTGATCGGTTCCACGGCGACGACGCTGGTGGTTTTCCTGCCGCTGACGTTGCTCAAGGGATTCGTAGGCGATTTCTTTTCGGCGCTATCGATGACGCTGGCGGTTTCGGTGCTGCTTTCGCTGGTCTTCGCGCTGACGATTATTCCGCTGCTCTCGTTGAAGTTTCTATCGGGGCAGGCGCACAAGGATAGCTCCGAGAAGTTTATCGCGCCGGTGAATCGCGTTTACGAACGAATGGTGCGCTGGTCGCTGGGGCATCGATTGATCGTTGCGGCGGCGACGGTGGTTTTGGTGGTTGCCGGCGGCGCGATTTATTTCGCGCTGGAGACTGGATTTTTACCGGAGATGGACGAAGGCGGCTACGTTCTGGATTATTTGACGCCGCCGGGAACTTCGCTCGACGAAACGGACCGGATCCTCAAGACCGTTGAACAGCACATCGCGGCGATGCCGGAAACGGCGGCTGTTTCTCGGCGTACCGGAGCGGAACTGGGCCTTTATGCCACCCAGCAAAACAAAGGCGACGTGCTGGTGAAAATGAAGCCGCGCTCGGAACGCAAGCGCTCGACCCAGGAAGTGATGGAAGACGTGCGCGGCTGGCTGGCCAAGAACGTTCCCGGAATCGATGTGGAGTTCACGCAAATCCTGCAGGACATGCTGGGCGACCTGCAAGGTTCTCCGGAACCGGTGGAAGTGAAAATCTTCGGAAATAGCCTGACACAACTTGAGCAGGTGGCGGATCAACTCGGTCCGAAACTGCAAGCCGTAAAAGGTCTGGTGGATTACAAAGGCATTCAAAAAGGAAACCCGGAAATCGTGTTTCAGGTGGATCCGACGGCCGCGGGCCGCGCGGGATTGACTTCGGAACAGGTGACACAGCAGGTGAGCGCGGGCTTGCTGGGCGCGGAAGAAACGCAGTTGCGCGAGTCGGACCGCACCATCGGCATTCGCGTGCGCTTTCCCGATTCGTTCCGGCAGAATTACGACAGCATCCGGCAATTTCCGATCGTCACGCCCGCTCCGGTGCGGCAGATCGTGCCGCTTTCTTCGCTCGCTCAAGTGCAGCAGGTGACGGGTGAAAGTCAGTTGCTGCGCGAAAATCAGCGGCTGATGGTGACGTTGACCGGGCGGCTCGAGAATCGCGACCTGGGCAGCGTGATCGCCGATGTGCAACAGGTGATGCGCAGCGCACAGTTGCCGCAAGGCGTCACTTACGAAATCGGCGGGCAATATGAAAGCCAGCAAAGCTCGTTCCACGATTTGCTGAGGGTGCTGGGCCTCGCGCTTGCGGCCGTGTTTATCGTGCTGGTGATTCAGTTCCGCTCGTTCGCTCCGGCGCTGATTATTTTATCGGCTGCCCCGCTCGCTCTGGTGGGAGTGTTCGCGATGCTTTGGGCCACCGGAACGGCGCTGAACGTTTCCTCGTTCATGGGAATTATTCTGATGGTGGGGCTGGTGGTGAAAAACGGCATCATCCTGTTCGAATACGTCCACAAATTGTGGGAAGAAGAAAAATTGCCGCTGGACGAAGCGCTGGTAGCAGCAGGCAAAATCCGCATCCGCCCGATTTTAATGACCACGCTGGCCACGCTGTTCGGCCTGTTTCCGCTGGCGCTGGGCCTGGGCGCGGGCGCCGAACTGCAAAAGCCCCTGGCCCTGGCAGTGATCGGCGGCCTGCTCCTTTCCACATTCATCACTCTGCTGGTCATGCCCGTTTTTTATTCGATCCTTGAAAGCCGTTCTGAAACCTAGTTCGCAGCTGCCCAAGATACTTGTCTTCGTCAGCCGAGAAAGCCGAGATTTGACGTAGAGAAGTTCGCGAGATTCGGAAATACCGAGGCCATGTTGGCAGGTTGTACGCCGAACCAATTTCCCAACGTTGCGCTGTACTGCGTTGAAGCCGGCGGAACGCGAGCGCGCGAGTTGCAGGATGCGTTCGCGCATGCCTTGGGGCAAACGGCGGGGGCTGGGCCGGCCGCGGCTGGCGTGTGCCAGCGCCGCCTCACCGCCTTGCCGATCGCGCGATTTCAGACGCTTCACATGCCGGACGGTTAGGTCGAGCAGTTCGGCGGCTCTGGCACACGCCAGATCCCCCTTCAGGCAAGAAGAAATCACAGTCACTCGTCGTAATTCTTTCTGGCTCAAGCGAAATGTCTCCTGTCTCATAGGGTGACACTTTCACGTAGCCATTAACGGGTGACAGAATTATGGAACTAAGACAGTCACCCGTTATGACGCTTCCGAAGATTCGCGCAGCTGCCTATAATAGAGGGCGTTGTCTTTCGAGGTTCTTGAACGCGGTTGAAAAGTCACTTTGTCCTTTACTTTGCGCCACTAGTTC
Organism: uncultured Acidobacteriota bacterium; assembly: GCA_963797765.1. Classification (GTDB taxonomy): domain Bacteria; phylum Acidobacteriota; class Terriglobia; order Acidiferrales; family UBA7541; genus JBGPTK01. The sequence continues at coordinate 62,263 of CAWCQU010000002.1, forward strand.
TCAGAACGAGTAGGAGAATCACTATGCTGCGAATGAAAGGCTCTTCTCTAAGGATGATCTTCGGAGCTGCATCTCTGACTGTCCTGTGTGGCGGTCCCGCTTTTTGCCAGGCGATGGGACCATTCCGAAATTTGATGCCACCTGCTGTTCCATCCGCCGCAGCGCCAGTTCAAACGATTCCTCTGGTTGTGCCCAAAGGAGCGCCGATCCGTATCGCGATCGAAAAGGAAATTTCGATCAAGAAAGTTGGCCAGCCCGTTCAAGGGCGCGTGGTTGATTCTGTTTATGCCTTCGACCAGTTGGTTGTGCCGGTGGGGAGCGAGGTGCGGGGCAAGATTATTCAATTGGAAAATGTTTCCAAGGGGCGGCGGACCCAGGCAATTATGAATGGCGATTTCACACCGTTGCACATCGTCAAAATTGAATTCGACGAACTTGTGCTGAAAGACGGAAAGACGCTGCCGCTCAAGACGATCGTCTCGCCGGGCACGGCGCAAGTTGTCCGTCTGGTGACCAGTCACGAAAAGGAAACCAGCGGCAAAGGCGCCACTGCTCGCGAAGTGGAGGAAGCAAAACAGGAAATCCGCCGCGAGTGGGACAACGCCATGGCGCAAGTAAAGGCGCCGGGGAAAATACACCGCATCAAGAGGATCGTGGTAGCCGAACTTCCTTATCATCCGCAATATATCGATGCCGGAGCACGCTACGACGCTGAATTGCTGGAGCCCCTCGAATTCGGAATCGGAACTTACTCGGCGGATTTTTGGGCGGCGTTCGGAACCTCACCGCCGCCGGGCAGTATCGTCCACGCGCAATTGATTACGCCGCTCAATTCCGCCTGGACGCAGAAAAACGCGCTGGTGGAAGCCATCATTTCCCAGCCGCTATTCACGACTGACCACCATCTGATCCTTCCCGAAGGTGCGCGCCTGGAAGGCTCCGTCGTTCAGGTGAAGCCAGCCCGAAAGTTGGAACGGAACGGAGAACTTCGCATTGTGTTTCACAACCTTGAGCTGCCCAGCGGGATTGCTCACAAAGTGGATGGCAGTCTCGAGGGGGTGGAAGTAGATCGCCAGCAGAATCTGACGCTCGATTCGGAGGGCGGAGCGCACACCACCACACCCAAGAAGCGTTATCTAACCACCGGAATATCGATCGCGCTGGCCGCGTCGTCCATGTCCCCGGACCGTGACGCTGCCCGCGACGCTGACGGGGGAGCGGGAGATCCCGGCAACCGGGCGTTGACAGGTGGATCGGGTTTTCGCCTGGTCGGTGCTATCTCCACTTATCTGATTCACTCTCGCGCATTCGCTTCGAGCCTGGGCATTTACGGTGCGAGCATGTCGATTTATTCCAATTTCCTGGCGCGTGGACGCGATGTAAAATTCCCGAAGGATACGCCTATGGAAATTGGCTTCGGCACGCATGAATCGGCAAAGCCAAATGCGCCGGCATCGCAGTCGGCGCCGGTTCCCGCTTCACCTCCCCCGGGAGATAAGAAGCCAACGAGCGTTCAATCCACCCTGACGGCAGACTTGCGTTGGTAAGAGCGAAAATAAATCACGCATTTTCTCGGGCCGCAGTTCCGGTACGAACGCGAACCCTTAATGCGTAGCCTAGATACGAGTGGTTACGCCGATCGAAAGAGCGGTTCAATCGAAATTGCGGTTGCGCCGAAATCAACACACCGTTCCAGCGGATTTTCTCAGCCATATTGCTCCTTGAGCAAGTCGAGCCAGACGCAACTCCCATCTGCATTCGTGATGCAGTCCATGCAGAATATCCTTCACCCGGCGCTCGAAGCAAACTGCCGATTGTTCGTCAGGAATAGAGCTTCGTCCGCTGCCATTCCGCTCGAATGCCTCGAGCGCTCGAAATCTCAATGAAAAGAAAGCCGAGTGTCACTAATCATGTGGACAGGTACACCTGCTTGACGGAGAGAGTCGATCGTCTTAGTATCGACGCGCCATGCCTGACAGGGACCCCTTGATCGGTCGAACCGTTTCCCATTATGCAGTCACACGAAAGCTGGGCAGCGGGGGCATGGGGGTCGTCTACGAGGCTCAGGATTCTCATCTCGGCCGCCGCGTCGCCTTGAAGTTCCTACCGCACGAAATGGCACAGGATGCGCAGTTGTTGGAACGTTTCCAGCGCGAAGCTCGGGCCGCCTCCGCCTTGAACCATCCCAATATCTGCACCATTCATGCCATCGAGCAACATGAGCGGCAGCACTTCATCGTGATGGAGCTGCTCGAGGGGCAGACCCTGGCTCAAATGATGGGACGTCAGCCTTTTGAGATCGAGAAACTACTGGGGATAGCCATTCAGATCGCCGATGCTCTCGAGTCGGCGCATGCCAAGGGCATCGTGCATCGTGACATCAAGCCCGCCAACATCTTCGTCACGTCACGCGGGCAAGCGAAAATTCTCGATTTCGGGCTAGCAAAGATGGAGCGAGTCGCTCCGGCTTCCGTAGGGATCGACACTCCTTCGCAGATGGAGACCTTGTCTCCTAGTGAGGAGCTTACCGTTCCTGGATCCGCCGTTGGGACAGTGTCCTACATGTCTCCTGAACAGGCGCGCGGGCAACTAGTCGACGCGAGGACGGACTTGTTTTCCCTTGGCACCGTGCTGTATCAGATGGCGACTGGAACACTACCGTTTCCGGGCGAAACCTCAGCCGTCATCTTTGATGCAATTCTCAACCGAGATCCGCCCCCTGCCGTGCAAGTCAATCCTGCTCTCCCTCCGGAGTTCGGTCGCATCCTCGATAAGGCTCTGGAAAAAGACCGAACTCTACGCTGCCAGACGGCCACGGAACTTAAAACCGACCTTAACCGTTTAAAGCGCGATCTGAATACTGGGCAAAAGCGCGCTGCAGAAGCCAGCGGTTCCCGTGTCGATGTTGCAAAACAAAGTACAAAATCGGTTGCGGTTCTCTATTTTGAGAACTTGAGCGGTGTAAAGGAAGACGAGTATTTCCGCGATGGCATCACAGAAGACATCATCACGGAGCTTTCCAAAATCAAGGGTTTGAATACCTTCTCGCGGCCCACGGTTCTGGGCTACAGGGACAAACAGGTGACGCCGGCACAAATCGGGCAGCAACTGAATGCGGCGTACGTCCTGGCGGGAAGCCTCCGCCGCGCCGGGAATCGGTTGCGGATCAATGCGCAGCTCGTGGATACGCGCACGGATTTTCCGCTCTGGTCAGAGCGCTATGACCGCGAGATGAAAGACGTCTTCGAGGTGCAGGACGAGATTGCGCGCAAGATCGCCGAAGCGCTGCGAATCACACTCTCACCGCAGGAGCAAGAAGCCATCGCTGCCAAGCCCACAGAAAATCTGCAAGCATACGACCTTTACCTGCGCGGCAAGAGCTACGCGCGCCGCCTCACGCGTCAGGACTTGGAGTTTTCGCTCCGAATGTTCGAGAACGCCGTTGCGCTAGACCCGAATTTCGCGCTGGCTTACGCAGCCAGTGCCAACGTCTGTGCGCAGCTTCACTACAACTACGGACGCGACGCAGTTTGGATGGAGCGCGCCATCGCGGCCTCTCAAAAAGCAGCTTCTCTGCGCCCGGAATTGCCCGAAGTGCACGTTGGTCAAGCGTGGGTCATGTATGCCGCCGGCCAGCACGAAGATGCAGTGCGATGCGTCCAGAAGGCGATTGACTTGAAGCGGGATTGCGAAGGTGCCTACTATTTATTGGGCCGCGCGCTATTCGCCGGGGGCCAATACCAGGAGGTTGCGCGAATCGCAGAAGTCGCGTTGGACTCAAGCGGTGAAGACTACAACATCTACGTGCCCATCTTGAATGCCCTCGGCGCACTGGGCAAAGAGGAAGCGGTCCGAAACGTGCGCCAGCGCCGTGTTGTCGTGCTGGAGAATCATCTAAAGCAAGTTCCCGAGGACGCGCGCGCCCGCATGCATCTTGCAGGTTCGTACGCTTCGATGGATCGCATTGATGATGCAGTCCGCGAAACCAATTTGGCCATGACTCTACGTGCCAACGAGGCAACAGTTCTCTACAACGCTGCCTGCGTCTTCTGCCAGTTGAGCAAGAAACTTGAAGCCCTTGAAGCGCTCTGCAAGGCCTGGGAGGCCGGTTTCAAGGATTCAGGCTGGGCCCGCCGCGATCCCGATCTTGCTCTTTTGCACGGCGATCCGGAATTCGAAAGACTCTATCCTGCAAACGACGCAACGGCGGCGGGTGCTCTTTAGCCGTCTCTGTGCGCAGCCGACCTCGGCACCTCGGGAAGTGCAAGATATGTGAAATCTTTGTCTTGTTAGGCCTCGAGGCATATAACAAGGAAGGTCACAGATACATAGAGAAGTTCCTTTCACGCCAGAAAAAGACAGGAGCATCTGGGTGAAACAGATCTTGGGTTTGCGGAATGACTCTCTCCAACAAATCGGAGACGTTCCCGCTCTTGATCCCTTCCGGCACGATCTTCCGCTTCTCTTCGGCGGTTCGTTCGACCCGCGATTTCCTGCCGGTGTTGCCACCTGCTGGGAGGCCCTGATTCTACCTAGGCAAACTGTCCGGTTTTAGCCGGGAACCCAATATCCCGTACCATCTCCGATCGACAGATACCTGCCAGCGTGCACTGTAATTTTCGTCGCAACTGAATTCGAGAACACAGAAAAAACATTCCGAGTTCCTGACCGACTCCGGAGATCTGCGCTTGAATCGAAATTAGGAGTATCATGCCAGACGGGCGAGCGACTGCACTCTGGAAATCCCCCTGAAAGAGCCACTCTCAAGAGGAGAACACCCACATGGAAGAACGGACCACGCCAGAACTTATTCTCACACCTGAAAGGCAAACGCTCTCTGCAAGCCATGAAATCGTCAACCGCATGCAGGAGATCAATGAGCTCATTAAACTCCGCGCCTTCGAGTTGTTTGCATCGAGTGGATTCAACGACGGCCATCACCTCGAGGATTGGCACCGTGCCGAGTCCGAAATCCTCCATCCCTGTCCCTTGGTGCTTACAGAAACAGAAACTGAGTTTCTTCTTCGAGCAGACGTGTCCGGGTTCACTGAGAACGAGCTGGAGATCCATGTTGAGCCCCGGAGCCTCGTCATCAATGGCAGGCGTCAGGAAGCGGTGGAGGGCACCGAGGGCAAAATAATTTACTCAGAGCGGCGCGCGGACCATATCTTTCGCATGCTGGATCTGCCCGCGAGCGTGGATCTAAACGAGGTGAAAGCCGTGCTCAGCGACGGCGTGCTTGAACTGACGCTGTCAAAGGCTTCTGTCGGCAAAAAGATTCCTGTACTCACGAAGGCTGCTACTGCCTGACCTGCACAAAACTTAGCTCTTGGAGAGGTGAGCGGCCCAAAAGAGGAAGCCGCGCAGTGCAGGGATTCTCGCACTCTCCCGCGACAGGTGATTTGACACGTCGCTGTCGGCCGCGCTATTCCTGATCCGCGGCTCGAGGCCTGAGTACTCCGCAAGGAAGGAAACGGAGAAAAATTCATCGCTGAGGCGCCAAGCAAGCGGGGAGAAACCATCAGGACTGTGAAAAGTTTTTGAGCACTGATGTCAGTTCAGAGAAGCGAGTCTACTTCGACGGACAACAGAATTGCGATATTCGGAGCCGAAAAGATCCTCAGAAATCTTGCTACGACTTTGCTTTTTCTTTTTTGCCCCTACTGCCTTTGTTCCCTGCCCAGCGCCGCGTTGCCCTTTTCCTGCCGTCAAGCTGCAGTTGTTTCTCAATGTCATTAGCCTCCCGATATTTGTGCACCGGGGCGACTGACCCTTCCGGCTGGGGCTGGTCCGGCGTGTTTTTTCTCGGGGTCAGCTCGATCGCTTGAAAATGGAGCGGGTCCCTGAGGTTCTGCAATTCCCGGTAATAATAGAGCGGAGTGGGCCGTTTTCCCTTGAACCTCAACTTCTTTAGGAACTCGATTTCTTCTTCGGTGGCCCCGCCGCTTAGGGAGGAGTCCCGAAGGAATCTTTGAGTCCGGCTATTCCTCAGACGGCTGGTCGGCTTCCGTTTCAACAAACTCAAATTTCTTGGGTGCCCGGGGCTAGTCTCCGGTTTAACACAATTTCCATAGCAAACGTCACAAGGTCAATGTCCCAGGATTCGATCAGCGGATCTAGGAAGGAAACGCAGTTCTCGACCGACACGTTGAAGACATCCGTGTCCAGGAACTCGAGAATGGTGACTCGCATCTCTTCGTAGCTTCGGTTGCTGAGTCGAGCCACCAGGTGCAGCCAGTTTTCACTTTCCAATTCTTCTTTGGCGACTCTCTTGACCACGTCCAAGAGCTTCTGGGTGACTAGGCGTTCGAGTTCGCCGAAGGGCTGCTTCTCGAAAATCGCGCGTATTTGTTTTTGTTTGCCGGAGCGCACTTGCGAAGAATCAACTCTCGAACTTCTCTAAACAGAGGCGTGGGTGGGTCCCCCAAGTTTCTCTTCAATTCCTCCTTGCGCTGGTAGTCAGCTAGTTTCGCCAGTTCACCGTTCGGGAGTTTCAGGAATTTCCCCATCTTGTCGTAAATATCTGTTCGGTCAGGCGCAGGGGCAACTTCTTCCGGGTTAGCAACTGCGAAATGTAGGACTCCGTCACTTCGGCGGCAGCTGCCAGGTCTCCCTGGTCAAGCCCCAATTCATCCAGTCGCTGTCTGATGACCAGGCAAACATCCACAGGAAGCCTCCGTTTGATTAACTGGATCGGATTAATACTTCACGATAATCCCAGATTCCACTTGACACGTCAAGTTAATTGACCTACTTTGGTTAAGAGACTGAGGGAGTTGAAGGATAATCTAAACTAAAGGGGGTTATCTGAAATCGGCCCTTGGTCATGAACAACCAAGGAGGTTGCCATGTTTGCACGCAGAGTCTCCATGCAGTTGAAATCCAATAGCGTTCCGGAATTTACCCAGAAAATCGAAAAGGACGTTCTTCCCCTGCTTCGAAAACAGAAGGGCTTCCAGGGCGAAATCATGTTTGTTGGCACGGGCGAAACGAAGGCGTTTGGAATCAGTTTCTGGGAAAATAAAGAGAACGCCGAAGCTTATAACCGCAGCACGTATCCAGAAGTGACGAAGATCCTGGCGAAAGTCGTTGAGGGAACTCCTCAGGTTGAAACCTATGAGGTTTCCAATTCAACGTTCCACCAGATTGCCCCTGCCGTAACAGCCTAGGGCCCGCGGTTCTTTTCGTTCGGTGAGGAGCGAGCTAAGTCCGCCCCTCACTTCTCCGGCGAAGGGGAAACGACAAAACACACGAGACTTCCAATACTTACTTGAGCGAGACAACCAGGGAGGTTGCCATGAACCCCATTACACGTTGGGACCAGTCCCGCGGTTTGACGTCTTTGCAGGACCAGGTCAATCGTTTATTCGAGGACAATTTTACTCGCGACCGCTCGGGTCATGCCGACCTGGCAACCTGGGCGCCACCAGTGGACATATACGAAACCGAGAACGAATTGGTCGTGAAGGCCGATCTGCCGGATCTCCAAGAGAAGGATATTGACGTACGCGTCGAAAACAATACGTTGACCATCCGTGGAGAGCGGAAATTCGAGAAGGACGTCAACGAGGACAATTACCTCCGAGTTGAACGCGTCTATGGTCCGTTCATGCGGAGCTTCTCCTTGCCGAATACGGTCAGCTACGAGAACATTCGGGCCGAGTATCGCAATGGGGTCTTAACCCTGCATATGACGAAGCTTGAAGAGTCTAAGCCGAAGCAGATCAAGATCAGCGTCTCAGCAAACGGCAAGTAATCCCACATCTCACATGCGGAGGTCGGTCCTCCGGCCCCCGTTTCGTTCGGAGGGGCGGGCCAGTCCGCCCCTTCGCTTGTCGGGCGAAAAGGAAACGGCGCGGAGAAACGAGGTTCTCGATGAACACGAAAATCATGGAGTGGGTTTCCATTACGATGTTACTGGTGGTGTTGTTGTGCTCCTCCACAAGTTACCAACTACTGTTGGAGATTGTCGTGTGTGCGGGCGCCGTCGTGGTTGTCCTGGCTTCATTCTTGACAACACGAGATCGGGACTTACTACAGCGCTGATGAAAGATGTACCTAGGAGAGCAAGACACTGGGAAGGCTGTGAGCGTGGTGGTCCTGAGCGCCACCACATACTCAAGCGAGATGCCAATCGCAGGCACAATCAACACGGGAAACATGCTGATCGAGGAAGACGCCCTAATGCAGGAATCCTTGCGATTCGAAAACGAGCCTTGGACCGTTTCTACTTGGCCTGTGAAATCATTCGAGAATCGTGGAGCGCGTCTGGAAAACAAGGAAAGTACGCGAGCGAGGGCAACATGGCTCATTCGGACAAAATGATTGATTACTACGATCACCCGAGCGGCGTCGGCATCCTTCCGAAAGATGGCCTGAATGGGAACGCCGGCCTGCTCGGCGCGCCCGAGTGCGGCGACGGGATGAAGCTGCAGATGAAGATCAATTCCGAGACGCAAGTTATCGAGGAAGCGGAGTTCAAGACGTTCGGTTGCGGCTCGGCAATTGCCAGCTCTTCGCTCACCACCGAGTGGGTCAAGGGCAAGAGTCCAAGAAAGCGCTGGCCATCAAGAACACGAATATCGTCCGCGAGCTCAGCCTTTCCCTGTGCAACCCTGTTCGATGCGACAGGATACTCCAGAATTGGGGGGAGGCCACATTTGGTGGGTAGCCCTATTTTGAAATGGATCAGCCAGTGAGATCCCTGCTGTACGAGTTGTTCGTTGAACCCTCCCCGAGGCTGTTGCCATGAACGTTTGGACGAAAGGTCAATGCCCCTCCAACGAAAAACGCTCTGAGGACGGCGCTATAGAGGACGACGGGTATCAAAGCTCGAATCTAACGCAACTGACGCTGCCAGTCGCTGCGAAACAATGAATCACTCTAGAGGCTGAGGAGAGCCAAAATGCCAGACACGATCAAAATGGGGACGATCCTTATCAAGGATGGCACATTTTTGCCGGACTCACTGGAGTTCGAGAGTGAGCCCTGCGCGACCGGTTGGAGATTGGTCAAAAATTTCGAGGTGAACGGATTCGCTCGAAAAATCCACGAAGCGGGATGGACCTTTTTCTGCGTGGCTGGTGAAATGAATGCAACCATCTTCGGTTTTGGCGGACAAAGGAACGTACGCAGAGCAGTCAAGCGAATTTTAACGAATCTGAAATCGGAGAAGTTCAACGCTCTGGAAATTACGCAAATTGCAACGAATCGATTTCTGGGGTTGCCCTACGCGACTGTCTGCGCCCATTCGCGACAAATCGAAGAGAGCCTGCTCCGTTTGCGGCTCAAGGACCTTGCGGACTGGGACCGAGCGAAAATGTTGGCCGTCTGAACCAAAACAGTAGCTGGCGGGCGAATCAGCAAAGGGAAATCTAACGCCAGCTAGAATGGCCCAGGACTTGGAAGTGATGCAAAAGAAGAATCGGAAGATTCTTCGCTAATAATGCCGGTCTGGGCCCATAACGAGTTTATTTTCGGAATCTTTAGAATCTATCAAACGGAGGCCAAAGAAATGACCGCGAATGTGACTCCCCTGCACGACCGTATCTTGGTGCGGAGGTTGGAAGAGAAAGAAACCGCCAGGGGCGGCATCATCATCCCCGATACCGCCAAAGAGAAGCCACAGGAAGGCGAAGTGATGGCCGTCGGCGCCGGCAAGATCGAAAAGGGCAAACGTGTCCCGCTCGATGTAAAAGTGGGCGACCGGATTTTGTTCGGCAAGTACACCGGTAATGAAATCAAGATCGATGACCAGGAATACCTGATCCTCCGCGAGGAGGAAATCCTGGCGAAACTCAGCGGGATGGCCAAAGCGGCAACTGGCAAGAAGTAGTTTAGCCCGAATCCACAGGTTTTAGAGTCGGAAGAGAATTCGCATTCACCCGGGAGGGTGAAGTTCAATGGCAAAGCAAATTGTAACTGGCGAGAATTCGCGTCAGGCGATTCTGCGCGGCGTCAATATTCTGGCTGACGCTGTGAAGATCACGCTTGGGCCCCAAGGGGCGCAATGCGGTGATCGAGAAGAAATTCGGCGCGCCGATTATCACCAAGGACGGCGTGACCGTCGCGAAGGAAATCGAGCTGCAGGATCCGCTCGAAAACATGGGCGCACAGATGGTGCGCGAAGTTGCGTCGAAAACTTCCGACGTAGCCGGTGACGGTACCACCACAGCAACCGTGCTGGCGCAGGCGATCTTCCGCGAAGGCGTGCGGACGGTTGCCGCTGGCGCAAGCCCGACGGCGCTCAAGCGCGGCATCGAGAAGGCGGTTGAAACAGCCGTCGAGCGAAATCAAGAGGCTCTCATGCGACGTGAAGGGCGACATGATCGCCCAGGTCGGCACAATTTCCGCCAACACCGACAAGCAGATCGGCAGCATCATTGCCGAGGCGATGAAGAAGGTCGGCAAGGATGGCGTCATCACCGTCGAAGAATCCAAGACCATGGAAACGACGCTCGAAGTGGTCGAAGGTATGCAGTTCGACCGCGGCTACCTCTCGCCTTATTTCGTCACCGATCCGGAGCGGATGGAGTGCGTTCTGGAAGATGTCTACATCCTGATCCACGAGAAGAAGATCAGCTCGATGAAGGATCTGCTTCCGCTGCTCGAACAGATCGCGCAGATGGGCAAGCCGCTTTTGATCATCGCGGAGGACGTTGAAGGCGAAGCACTCGCCACACTCGTCGTGAACAAGCTCCGCGGCACCCTGAAGTGCGCTGCCGTGAAGGCTCCGGGCTTCGGTGATCGCCGCAAAGCGATGCTGGAAGACATCGCCACCCTGACCGGTGGAAAGGCCATCACAGAAGATCTCGGCATTAAGCTCGAGAACGTGAAAATCGAGGACCTGGGCCGCGTCAAGAAGATCACCATCGACAAGGACAACACCACGCTGGTCGAAGGCGCCGGCAAACCGGCGAAATCGAAGGCCGCATCAAACAGATGCGCGCGCAGATCGAGGACACCACTTCCGACTACGACCGCGAGAAACTGCAGGAGCGGTTGGCCAAGCTGGTCGGCGGAGTTGCGGTGATCAAGGTGGGTGCGGCAACGGAAACCGAGCTGAAGGAAAAGAAGGCTCGCGTGGAAGATGCCATGCATGCCACCCGCGCCGCAGTCGAGGAAGGCATCGTTCCTGGCGGCGGCGTGGCCCTGATTCGTTGCATCCCAGCGCTCGAAAAGCTGAAGCTGCAAGGTGATGACGCCATCGGCGTCAACATCGTCAAGCGCGCGCTCGAAGAGCCCATGCGGCAGATTGCCATGAATGCTGGGCATGAAGGTGCAGTCGTCGTCGGACGCGTGTTCGCGACTCCAAGGACGAGAATTTCGGCTTCAATGCCGATACTGGCGAGTACGGCGACATGGTCAAGTCCGGCGTAATTGATCCTGCGAAAGTTACCCGGCTGGCGCTGCAGAACGCAGCCTCCATCGCTGCCCTGATGCTCACCACCGAAGCTCTAGTGGCGGACATCAAGGAAGAGAGAATGAAGGCCGCAGCGGCTGCCGGAGGCGGCGGTGGCATGGGCGGGATGTACTAGAAACCTAACGTTCTTTGGGATGACGGCCCTCTGTTTCCGCGCGGCTTCGCTCAAGGCGAGGCCGCGCGCTTCGTTTGGGTTACAGCGACGCCAATAGTGGGAGAATTTGATTCGGAAGTGAACCACCCGTGTGACCCTTGCGACAAACTAGACGTACTCGGCCCATTCACTCTTTGCTAGATAGGAGTTTCACTGATCAGGATACAACGAACATCTTTGTGCGATTCAGATCAACATGGGTGAAGTCTTGGAGCGTAGGAAACTAACTCGTTACATCCTCCGTTTACCAGTGCATTTCGGATATCTGGATCGAGATGGAGTCAGGGAGGAGGGAAAGGGATTCACGCGTGAGATCAGTTTGCAAGGTGTCTACGTCTATGCTGAATCGCTACCTCCCGCAGATACTGAAATTGATCTATAAATCTATTTCACGTCGCTCCTCGAGACTGGCAAGAACTTGAAGTTTATGGCAAAGGCAAAGGTAATTCGCCTGGAGCCGAACACGCTCGATGAGCACACAGGAGGGTTTGCGTCGGTCACTGGATACTTCACGCTGTTCAACGGCGTAGCGCCCCATCCGTAGCGTTGGCATCACCGTGAAATTGATCGCCCCTGGAAGTACCAGCAAGAGTCTTTGGCTTTTCCTGCCCGCAACTTTCGCCTGCGTTCCCTTGGATGAAGCGCGAGCATGGATCGCTCGTTGGATGAGGAGTACAATCACAATCGGCCTCATCGCGGAATCCCAAATCGCACCAATTGCCTCAGCGAGAAGGAGAAACGGAATGAAGCCCAGAATCGATTACGAAAAAGTGGCACCGGCAGCTGTCGCTGCGATGAGCACTTTAGACAGCTATGTGCGTCAGTCGGGTTTGGAATCGTCTTTGCTTGATCTGGTGAAGTTACGAGCATCGCAGATTAATGGCTGTGCCTACTGTGTCGATTATCATTCGAGAGATGCTCGAAAGAAGGGCGAGACTGAGCAGAGGCTCTATTCAGTTGTGGTTTGGCGTGAAACGACGTTCTTCAATGACCGCGAGCGGGTAGCGTTGGCATGGACTGAGGCCGTGACTTTGGTGAGCAGGGACCATGTTCCCGACGCGGTTTATCAGTCTGCCCGGCAGCACTTCAACGAAAAGGAGCTCGTCGATCTGACCCTAGCTGTCATTGCCATGAACGGCTGGAACCGATTCTCCGTCAGCTTTCGTACCGTGCCGGGTACCTAGCAATCAGTCTGCCAAGCCGAAATAGACCGTAGCAGTCTTAAGGCATCCTAGAACTTCGTGCAAGAGCGAAGTGCTCGTTCGCGCAAGTGAAGACAGCAATGGACAAAATACAGTGATTGCAGGACCGGCTTTTCTGCCCTTTCAGCTATCCAGACTCCATGGGTAGAACTTCGCCTCTCCGAGGAGGAACGAACTTGCAGAAACCACAAAAACAGAGGCATCCAACGGTGACTTGACGCCCGTCCCGCAAACCATCCCGAGGGCAAAAGCCAGCGTCAAGAGACCGCTCGAGAGGGCTGCGATCCGGGTACGGAAGCCCAGGATCAAAGCGATGCCAAGAACGACTTCGCAAATCGTCGCAGTCCAACTGACCATAGGGATCCAGCTATTCGGAAACCACGGATTGAGCTCGCCGGTGTAGACTAAGAAATTGTGGAAGTTTCCCCATGCGATGCGAGGTCCCCCCGGAGGCCCCCACAATCCGAAGCGATCGGCGACAGCAGAAAGAAAACCCGCACCAAGAGCAATTCGAAGATAGACGGTGGCGTAGCCGGACCACCATCGAATTTGAGTACCAGCACTTTGCGTTTCCTGATGGCCATCTGACTCTGACTGCATGCCCTTCGACCCCCTCATGTGACCGCTACTTCCTGAATCACGACGTCGTATTTGAGAACGCATACATCCAGCCCAGGACAGGATCCGGCGTAGCTGGTTGCCAAAATAGTGCAAGGTTTGCTAGAGCAGCTCGTGAGCACTGCGTCCTGTAATTGCAAGACCAACTGTTCCTGCTCGTCGATCGGCAGCTTGGCAAGAAAGACATAGAATTTACGAACAAATGAGGAATCCCGAGTCAAATCTGTGTGACCTTCTGATGAGTGCTCTGCCAAGACTCTCTACGCTGAGTTGCCGGCCGGTCGTGACCCGAACTGCTGGTCCCGCCTCATCGACTGCCTATTTCCAGAGTTGCCGTTCCACTTCAACCCGCTTTATTTCCCCTTCCAAGAGAAGTGTCTTCTCCTGCGGGGGCATTTTTCGCGATGTGGTCAGCCATCATTCGGATGAGTTCAGCATTAGTCATAGGCTGCCACCCATGTCCTTTCATTGGACGGCCGTACACAAACTCGCCCTCGTAAAATGGATCCTTGCTCGATTTTGAGAAAATCCTCAAGAAGGTAAACTGCTCCCGCCAGATAGAAGTTATCCATATCTCCGCAATAGATCCGCAATTTGCCGACGAGTTTGCGGTCCGATTTTTGGCCAGTTGGTTTGAATGTAATAACGCAAATCATAGCCATGATCGCGCATGTAATTAGCGACCGAATGATCGATTTTCCCCGTCAGGTGGTTCCAGAGCGGCCGAGGGTAGCCATCGTCTCCCACGGGACCATAAACGGCGTCCCAGATATCAATCTGAGCGCCTGACCGATCGTGGGTGCCGGATGCATACTCCATTTGACTGATTTGACGCATGCTGGCGACGGCCTGGCCATCCGGATCCTGCTGAAACATTCGTTCCGGTGCATTGAAGGGAGCGTTGGGAACGATAAACGCATTGTCATCCTCGTAGGCGTTCACCATCCCATACTTTCGAAAGTCCACAGGGTCGGGATACATGGTCCAAGTGCCGCCGAAGAAATCAGGATGATAAACCTGCAAGGCCAGAGATTCCCAACCGCCAGTTGAGCCGCCCGTGAGGACTCGAGCGTAAGACTTCGGAATCATCCTGAATTGTTGTTCGAGGTACGGAATCAATTCTTGGATGATCGCGTCGCCGTAGGGGCCGTTGTTGGCTGAGTTGACTGCGTAGGAATCATCAAAAAAGGGGGTTGGATGCTGAAAGGTGACGGCGATCATGCGAGGAAAATTCTCGGAGTTCCATGAGCCATAAAAATCATATCCGGACTCTTTGCGTCCCGCTGCTTGTTTCCTCATCGCCGCAAAGAGGTCGCCGCCCGTATTTTGTTCCGTGGTGAATTCAAAAGCTGGATCCAGGGAAAAATGAGACTGTGCATACACGACTGGATAATGGACATTGGGATGTTCCGCATAGCCCTTGGGCAAGAGAACGGTGGCACCCAAATACATAGGATGCCCCCAAAATGCGGTGAGGATCTTGCTCTGGAATTTAACCCGCTTCGTCCATTCCGTATCCTTCGGCACCTCGATCGGAGGAATGGTCTTGACTAGAGAGATCTTCACGGTGGAGGACTGCTTTGGATCGACATGAACTCTTTGAGGTTCACTGAGAAGATTTCCCGGCGAGAAACCCCAGCGCTGTCCCTCCCATTGATCCATGTGCGCCCAAATGACGTGACCATCGGAGCGGTGAAATTGGGTGTACACGTTCATCACGCCCTGCACGTAATAATCGCCAGCAGGAAGCTGGCTGAGGCTCATATAAGGAAAGCCGATGGAGGTCTGATCGATGACGGCCGATTGGCCCGGCTTGAGCTGATCGACGTCGACCGCGAAAAAAGGGACGCGAGCGTCGCGGCGGCGCGCTGAATTATAGGCGGCGATGCGAGGTTCGGGATCCGCAGTGGGGCTTAGCGCGACGAACACGCGACCGGTAATCGGGTCGTCGTGCGCGGAATCTGCAAACGAAATTTCGAAGCGGACACCCGAAGCATTTTGCTGTGCTTTTGAAGTGAAGAGAAATGCCGCAGCTAAGGAGATAGCTGCAGCGATTCCGATCGGCGCCAAGAGTCTTTTGATATTTGCCCAAGCACGTCCTGTCATATATTCCCCCTCATCCACGAGTAATGGAATTCCTGAAACCTGAAAAGTCTGTTATGGCTGGGCGGTTGCATTTTTTTGCTCCGTTCCTGACGAATCTAAGATTCCGTCTTTGAGGTATTGGTCGAAGAACTCGAGAATATCTAGTGACATCTGTTCGGTGTTATCCCGGCCTGAAACGTAGTAGGGTCCGTAATGGGAAGGCTCTCCGCGATTGACGTAGGTCTTGAAACGATAAACTTTGTAGGCTTCCTCGAGGGCGCGGGCAAATTCTAGGGAAGCCGGGGGAGCATCTTCGCCGGGACGCCATGCGGTGGTAGGGCCTCCGCCCTGAATCAGAAACACCGGAGTGGTGACATTGCTGACAGCGTAGATTGGAGAGACATGTTCGATAGACGTCAGCGCGCTCCGGGAAAGGGCCGAGCTCATAGATGAGCATTTTCGTGTGCCGAAGTTCCGTGTTGTAGGTCATGAAGGATACCCAATCTCCATAGCCGGACATCGGGATGGCAGCCTGAAAAACGCCCGGGGCGAAAGAGACTGCGTCCATGGACATGCAGCCGCCGTAACTGGTTCCCGTGATGCCCATCTCCTTTGGATCGACGTAGGACAAGGTCTTCAGGTATTTCACCCCAGCGAGAACATCTTCTAAATCGCAGTGGCCCCAGCATCCGTTGTTGGCATCTTCGAACTTTTTGCTGTATCCGGAACTTCCGCGAATATTGGGCATAAGGACAACGTAACCCTGTTGCGCCAAAAATTGGACGAGAGGAGTATAGGTGTCCAAGAACTGTGATGTGGGTCCGCCGTGAATAAACAGGATGCCTGGATATTTTGCGTTCTGCACTCCGGCAGTGGGCTTGTAGAGATAAGCGGAAATTGTCAACCCATCGGTGCTTGGGAAACTGATCTTCTCAGGCATGATGAGTTTCTGGCTGGCATTGCCAGGCGGCAGGGAAAAAGTAAGCTGATGAAGCTTAGAATCCTTGAGCGACACGACAAAGAGATCCGCGGGACGGACAGGAGTCGCGAGCGTGAAAGTGAAACGATCTCCGGACGGCGACCAGTCCGGACCGGTAACGACGCCCATTGGGGGATTAACAATGACATGTGGCTGCCCTCCGTTCGTATCAACTACGCGCAAATCGAGAGTTCCATTGTGATTCGAAACATAGGCCACTGATTTGCCGTCCGGAGACCATCGGGCATCGGATTGGTCGGCTTGCTCGGGAGCTAGCGGTTTCGGATTCGTGCCTGCCATTCCGACCGTCCAATAATTCACCCAGTCATTGCGATAAGAACGGAATAGCACGGTGCCGCCGTCGGGCGATACCTGCGGAAATCCAAAGGTGCCATTCGTCCAAATGGTTCCGTAGTCAAACCAACCGCTGTCGTGGACGAGGAGGCGCGCAGCACCGCCATCGGCGGAGATGACCAAGATGTCGTGATCGACCCACAGGTCGTCCGTGCGGATGAAGACGATGTTTTTGGAATCGGGGGTCCAAGAAGGATACGTGGAGTAATGAGATTCCGCAGTGAGGCGATAAATCCTGCCATCCGGAATGGCTACTTTCCAAATGTCGAAAGAGCCGTAGCGGTCCGCGGAAAAAGCGATCCAACGGCCGTCTGGCGACCAATTGAAGGAGTTAATCCGAGCGCCGAGTTTTGTAAATTGCTTCGCGGTTCCGCTGGCCGCGGACCAAAGCCACAATTCCGGAGAGCCACTTGTGGCGGACATGTACGCGATTTGTTTTCCATCGGGAGACCATTTGGGAGTCTGAATATCGTTACCAACAAATAGAAGGCTCGGGGCTCCGCCGGCAGGGCTGATCGCCCAGAGTCCCGGCTTTCCAACACTCGACTCGAACATGATGCGGGACCCATCCGGGGACCATTGCGGAGTTCCATCGACTTTGGAGGTGATCGATGTGAGCCTGGAGATAGCGGCCTTTGGCGATTCCCGATTCGAAGAATTGGAATCGCTGCCAGCGGCCGGTTGAGAAACGCTCAAGATGCAAGCGCCGATGAGCACAGACGTCCAGGCATACTCCCGCCAGGTAATCATTTGCCCGCCTTTATTTCGAATTTAGTAGTTCGGTGACGCTATAATTCCGGGAACAAGCCGGAATTCAAATTATTCTTGATTATTTTTGAGCGAGGCCAGCGTAGACATCACGGGCTTTCCGCCAAATACCGATCACTTCTTCCTGCTCAGCCGGCGTGTCAAAGCACGCAGCCAAAAAACCGCGCTTGCTGCAATCTGCTTGTTGGAGGGCCGGAAGCACTTCATCGATCCAATCTCGAAAATGAATTGCGTCTCCCTTGGAAGAAGGGGGCTCGCCGGCCCTCGAAAGATAAATTGGACTCGTATGAGCGTAGAGATAGGAGTCCATGAGCAAATGCTGAATTCCTGCTCCGGTGACGCGCGCTGCCAGCCAGCCGCTTTTGTTTACGTCGAACGATTTATTGATCGTGAGATGGTAGGGATCTCCGGGTTTCACCGAGAGGATCACCTGGCCGTCTTGAATAATATCGAGAGTTTCCATCGGAATGATGGATACAGCGTCGGCCTGAATCTGCACAGTGGAAGACTTGCCAGGTGAGAGCTGAATTTCGTCCCCAGCCTCTTTTCCATTGACCGAAAACGTGAGCAGCGGGCCGTTGGTAACGAAGGTGCGCCCAGCGGCCAAGTTGTGAAGCCAATCATCGTAAGTAAGTGGAGAACTGGAATGAACATAAACGCGAACCGTTCCGATGGCGGGAGCGCGAGAATAGTTCGTCATGGCATCGGTACCGGCGCTGGCAGGAAGCTTGAAACCAAGATTAAGAGCGCGATACCACTCCTCAGCACTCTTATACTCGTCACTCCACAGACACATGACGTCATAAAAATCGATCTTGTGCAAAGCAACCAGAACTGGAAATTCCTTTGAACGTCGCGGAAGAAAGGTTCCGCCATAAAAAGGATGGACTAGTCCGCCGATCCCGCCTTGTGCGTGGACCTGGTCGAGGACTTGTGCAAGATCGGGATAGAGAGCCTGACGAGGGGTGCTGGGAACGACGTCCGAGGGATAGACGTATTGTTTCAGGTTGAGGAGCGCCAGATGGCCGGGAAAAGAATACCGATATTCTTGATTGTAATAAATCAGGCGGTTTTGAGTCGATGCAGAGTTCAGCTTGCCTTCGAACCACTGACGATCCATGATGCGCGTATTCCAATTCGCCAGCAAGTCATTGGCGACATTTAGATCCTCCGCATTCGCCTCCAGGAGAAGCGATTGCGGAGTGGCTTCAAAACCTCCGCCGTAATTCATGTGGATGTGACTATCGCCGGAATACCAGCCCTTGGCAGACAGGTTCGCAAGCCGCTGCAAGGTGAACTCCACCTTTTGGGTCTGCCCCGGAATAATCTGAATGGTCTTTTTTTGCGGGCGGTATTCAAATCCTTTCATGACTTCCAGCGAAGCAGCGCCGGGAGGCAGTTCAAGATCGAAATGGCCTGAGGTGTGGAAATAGTGTTCGCTGGTGGAAGTGACGAAGCGATGAAACGCCCCAAGAGGAGCATAGGATTTGCCGTTGCCGGCTTGCAGATACACTCGAGCTGCGGTTTCTTGGCCATTTTCGTCGCGAACCATAACTTCCACGCGACCCACCGGCGAATTGTATTTGAGGCCTGTAATCGGAACCTGGGAAGGAACGCCTCCAACCGTTGGAATTGTCCAGAGCATAAGTTTTCCGCCCGCATCGGAAACATAAGCGATTTTCCTGCCATCAGGCGACCAGGAGGGGTCAAACACTTCGCCGTTCGAGAAGGTGAGTTGAAGCGGGTTCCCCGCGATTGCGTTCATCAGCCACAGCTGGTTATTGCCGCTGCGAAAGGAGATGAATGCGATTTTCTGACCGTCGGGCGACCAGGCCGGTCGCGCACGCCAAAGTGTTTCCTCTTGCAATAGGAGGGTGGGATCTTTTTCACCCTGGGAGAGCTTCCAGATTCCGCCGGTTCCGACGATTTCCTTTCCTTGCCACACGCGATTGCTGACGAATGCGATTTGCCTTCCGTCCGGAGACCAAGTGGGAGTTATGTTCTGGTGATCATCGGCAAGTACGGGCTGCATGGATCCGTCTTTGGGCGAGACCTGCCAGAGTCCGAATCCTTTTCCGCTTGCGGATGAAGTGCACAGGATGGAATTTCCATCGGAAGACCAGTGGGGATCAACGTTCACTGTGCCTGTGTGAGTGAGTTGGCGCGGGGAGGAGCCATCTTCGTTTACGACCCAGATTTGAATTTCATGATCGGTGTCTCGAACGAAAGCGATTTGATTGCCGTCGGGGGACCAAGCTGGCTGCGAGTCATATGCAGAATCCGACGTGATTTGTGCAGCCTCACCGCCCTGAGCAGGAAGTTTCCACAGACTGCCTTGCATGGAGAACGCAATGTTGCGGCCGTCGGGAGACCAGGAGGGTGCCCACGGACCGGTTGTGACAGCGGGTAAATACATGGCTTCCATGTAGAGTCCGCCGCCATCTGGAAGCACTCCGTATGCGGACGGAAATCCTTTTCCATTTTCACGGAAATACTGAGAGGAATTCGGAGGCACCTGAGCGCGGGCCGAGGCCACCAAGAGAATACACATTGCTGTGTTCAGAGCCAGGACTCCAAGCAATAGCCGCTTCATCAGGTTCTCCTGCCAAAAATGACGACATCCATGAGAGCGCCTCCGCGAAAAAATGTCCGTTGCATTCAGATTCGAATTCGAAGCGCTAAAATATGCCATGCATAGTTCTTTCCGACTGTCGGATTTTTTCATTTTGGTTGATTGGCGTACTCATATGCTCCTGATCCCGCATTTATGTCGAATAAACACTTTCGAAATCAAAAATTGTACTTCAGGGCGAATTGCAGGATTCTCGGCGCTACCGTTGTGGCCGTAATCTGGCCGAAGCTTGCCAGCGGCAGGACGGATGCAGGATTTGCGAACTGAGGGGTGTTGAATAGATTGAAGAACTCAGCTCGAAATTCCAAATTTGCATTTTCACGGAAGCCTCCCAGAATGGTTCTCTTGACGATGGCAAAATCTGTATTGTGCTGACCGGGCCCTCGCACTGCATCTCTGCCAATAGTGCCCAAAAAAAATCCGTTCCCGACGACCGGCGGAGGACAGAACGCGCTCGTATTTAAGTAATTGGTCAGATTGCTCTCAGTCGATCCTGGGGTCTTGAGCTGCCCATAAGTGAGGCCTTGGCAGACCTGTCCATACCGATAACCGGAAATTCGGAACGCAATAATCGATCCGGCGCGTTGGTCTTGAATTGGAATTGGCGTACCGGTCTGAAGAGTGACAACACCTGAGGATTCCCAACCGCTAAGCAGCTTTCCGACGAAACCGTCACGTCGCACCGGCTGGGGAAGCGCCCACAGATAACTGAAAACGAAGCGGTGCTCTCGATCAAAGTCAGCGGGACCCCAAGCCAAACGTCGCGGCAAGTTTCCGTCACCCGGAAAGCGGCCACCTCGACCGGAATCGAAGCCAATTGTGGTGTCCGAGAGATCGTCGAGAGTCTTACTCCAAGTGTAGGAACCAAGAAATTGCAGGCCGTGCTTGAAACGTTTTGTGAGGCTGGTTTGCAGGCCGTTATACCAGGAAAATCCACCCGTTTCGTTGTCCAGCAACGAAGTGTAGCCGACATAGGGCACTCGCTGAGGAGCGTTTGCAACGGTGTTTGTGGTGATGCCATTCACGGGATTCGTTGGACTCGCAAGCAAAGGGGTATTCAAATCACGTGTCCCGTAGAGACGTGTGCCGCGCGTTCCTACATATCCGATTTCCCACAGGAAGCTGGGGAGAAATTCATACTGGATGTTGAAATTCCACTGTTGAACTCTAGGAGCACTCAGGTCGTTAGAGATGATCGAGTGTGATGCAATTGCGCTATTGGGAAAAGTGACCGGCCAGAATGGGGTAGCAGGAAGTGGAGGATTCCACGGGACTTGGAGCGTGGCGGCTGTATTCTGGACGCCAGTAAATGACTGTAGCGCATCAAAAGGTGGCTCCAGCAGTAATTGTAGAAAATCGTTACCGGCCAGGCGAGAATAAAAAATTCCATACCCCGTGCGAACAACTACCCGGTCCGAACTTGCGAAAGGCCGCCAAGCAACGCCAAACCGCGGACCCCAAAAATTGCGTTGGACAGCACCGCAACAGCCGCTGTTGCCAGTGCTGGTGATTGCAGAGGCACCGACCGCCGGCAGACCACTCTGAGGAAAGTTTGTAGGCACGATGTAGCCCGATAGCGTGCCGCCAACAGGAGGAGGATTGATGGCGAGTTGGGGATTGAAATTCGTCATGTAGCCGCGAGCTTCGGAAACATTTCCATAGAAATCCCAGCGCAAACCGATGTTAAAGGTGAGTTGAGGGGTGGCCTTGTAATCGTCCTGAACGTAGGACGAATAGTCGACAACTCGAAATTGTCGATCGGTAATTCCGCTGATCGCGCTCTCGGAGAAGATGTTGCTAAAGCCACTTCCGTTTTGCGTGCCGCTCAAACCCAGCAGCAAATCTGGGAAGCTTTCAAAAGTCAAGCTTCCACGTTTATTTCCGTAAAGGTTAAAGTTGTCTCTCGTCGGATCGATCTCGAATCCAGCACGGATGCTGTGCTTTCCATGGGCCCATGAAACCTGATCCGAAGCTGAGAACCCGGTGACGGCTGTCAAAAAGAAGTCATTGTTGTTGCCGCCGAGGGTGAACAATCCTTGAACGATCATCTGCGGCAAGACATTTGTTTGACCAGTGCCGGTCATCCCGATCTGATTGATGGTGGTGGGTTGTAAGTTCAGGAGATTCCCGGTGTTGCGAATTCCGCTGACGGTAACGGTGTTCAGAAACGAGGGGGTCAGGGTAGATACAAGCTTAAGAACCAAGCTCTCGTTTCCAAGATTAATTGCGCCACCATTACCAGGAACGTTTGATCCGGAGTTGGTGAAGGCGGTAAGTTCCGGATCACGGGACCAAAAGAAGCGGCCGTTTAGAGTATTTCTCTTCGTAGCGACAAAGTCCATGTTGTAGACGACCTGGTCTTCGGTGAATTGAGAAACTCTACTGAATACAGAAAAACCCTGCCCGTTTGGTTGAATTACCTGAGGGGTTGGTATAACAAAAGTGCCATCGGGAAGTTTCTGATTCAGGAGAGCTAGGGCTACGGGATTGATATTGGAGCCATCGCAGGCGATCGCCGTGCCTCCCTGCGTACCTTTTTGACCGCAGAAGATTTTGCCGAGGTTGCCGGCTGAACGGTCATTCGTGAGCGGAGGAAGAAAAGCGTTTTGCAGAGATTGAGCTCCGATGCCATTCCGCTGACGGGTTCCCTGGTAAGAGCCGAAAAAGAATAGTCTGTCTTTCACCAATCGTCCGCCCAACGTGCCGCCAAACTGATTCTGTCTCAACTCGGGTCGAGGCTGGTTATTGCGATTTAGGAAGAAATCATTCGCATTGAAAACATCATTCCGGAAGAATTCAAACAGATTGCCGTGAAAGTCATTTGTTCCTGATTTTGTGATGACGTTTACGTTTGCTCCGGAGCCGCGGCCGTAACCAGCATCATAAAGGTTTGTCTGGACCTTGAACTCTTCGATGGAATCCGGGTTAGGAATAGCAATTCCCGTATAGCCGAGCCAATCACCGGCCTTCGCGGTGCCAAAATTATTGATGTGCGCGCCGTCCATTTGATAGTCATTGTCGATTGCTCTTCCACCGTTCACCCAGAGATCCGGGGAGTTCCTTCCTAGGGTCCCTGCATTATTCACGTCTGCCTGAACGCCAGTGTACAAACTTAGAATTTGAGTGTAGTTGCGTGTGACCAGTGGAAGATTGTCCACGGTTTGCTCGCCGACCACTCGGCCCAGAGTAGTCGACTCCGTCTGCGCCAGCGCCGCTTCCGCCTGAACTGTAACGGATTGGGAGCTGGAGCCGACTTTTAAGACGACATTGAGCTTTTGAGTCTCGGTGACGTTGATCGATACATCTTGTACCCGGTGAATCTGAAAACCCGCGGCTTTGATTTCGACGGTGTAAGCCCCTGGTGCAAGCAGAGGCACAGTAAATTCCCCGGAAGAATTCGTCTTGACGGTGCGGGCCAATCCCGTAGCCGGTTGTGTCACGGTGACCTCGGCTTCAGGAACAACGCCTCCCGAAGAGTCTGTGACCCTACCGACGAGCGCTCCAGTGGAAGGAGTTTGTGCCCAAGAATTGGGGCAAAGCCCGCTAGAGAGAAATACTAAGAACAAAACAAGCGATTTTAGATACAAATTGCTCAAGTTCATCTTGGCCCCCGCCAATCCGAATTTGTTCGCCCCCGACTTAGTGCAATTAGGTACAAAAAACGCAAAATTCTGGCAATGGCCATGGTGTAATTTTTTTGTTGCCGGCTAATTTATTGAAGCGGAGCGGCTTAGACCTGCGCATCACTCGTTGACTTCTCCAGAAAAGTGCGCCAAAATCACGCCTCTTCCGTTTATGGCCCAAGACGAGCCATCTGCGATTCGCTTCGGGGTCTTTGAGCTAGACCTCAAAAACCTAGAACTGAGAAAATCGGGCACGCTAATTCGGCTGCCCCCGCAACCATTCAAAGTTCTGGCCTTGCTTGCCAATCACCCCGGCGAATTGGTGACTCGGGACGACATCCAGCAACAAATTTGGATGGGTGCGGCCTACGTCGATTTCGAGCGGGGCATCAATCACTGCGTCAGCCAAATTAGGGCAGTGCTAGAAGATGATGCAGAAACGCCGCGCTACATTCAAACCTTGCCTCGTCGTGGATACCGATTTATAGCACCCATCTCCAAAGAGACGAGAGCGGCAGTTGAGAGTTCGGAGAGAAGTCCTCTCTTCAGCCTGTCGAATGCATCAGGATTCCGGCTGGGCGCACTCTGTTTAGTTGTGGTTCTGGCCGCAACTGTGTTCGGCCTAAAACATGCCGCTACGGAACAGAAAGCAAAACTCTCCAAAGTTCCCTTAGCCGTGCTTCCGTTCGACAATTTGAGCGGCGACCCCCGGCAGGATTATTTTGCGGAGGGAATGACCGAAGCTTTGATTACGCAGCTAGGTAAGTTTAGCGGCTTGCGCGTGATTTCGAAGCAATCCGTGATGCATTTCAACGGAGTCGACAGTCCCACGAGCGAGATCGCTCGCGAGCTAAACGTAAACGAGATTGTGAAAGGTTCGGTGATCCAATCGAATGGGAGAGTGCGGATCACGGCACAACTTATCGACCCAGCTTCTGGAAGCTATGTTTGGAGTGACAGCTATGAAGGAGACATCCGCAATATTCTAACGTTGCAAAGCGAAGTGGCAAGTGCAATCGCCGGCAAGATCAAAATCGTCATGACGCCTCAAGAAAGGGAGAACGTGAAAAGCCTCCAGGGGGTGAATCCGGCAGCGCACGAGGACTATCTACGAGGCCGCTACTATTGGAATAAACGAACGAGAGAAGCCTTAAATAGAAGTATCGAGTATTTCGAGCTGGCGATTAAAGAAGATCCGCAATATGCGCCGGCTTATGCAGGACTGGCCGACTCATACAATTTGCTGGCGTTTTCGGGGGCCTTGGCGCCCAAAGTGGCGTATCCCCAAGCGACTCAGGCGGCGATGAAGGCGCTACTGCTTGATGATACGTTGGCCGATGCGCACACATCCCTGGCCGACATCCGCTCGGTATACGAATGGAAGTGGTCCGAGGCGGAAAGAGAATACCGCCGCGCCATCGAATTAAACAGAAGCTATGCAATCGCGCACCAATGGTACGCGTCCTATCTGATCGCGATGGGAAGAACGGAGGAGAGCATTTCGGAGGCGAAACAAGCTTTAGAACTAGATCCTTTGTCGCTGATGATCAATTCCAATCTCGGCTGGAGTTACTATCTGGCCGGAAGGGATGACGAAGCAATTGAACACTATCGAGTGGTTATCGAGATGGATCCCAATTTTGGGCCGGCACATTTGAACTTGGGGCGAGTCTACGAACAGAAGGAAATGTTTGAACCGGCAATTCTGGAAATACAAAAAGCGATTTCACTTTCTAATGAAACTCCGAGCGCTCTTGCGGCACTGGGGTATGCGTATGGCGTTGCCGGCAAGCTGGCGCAAGCAACCGAAACTGCGGACAGACTTAAGACCATGTCCCAAAAAGGGTACGTGCCGCCTTATGATTTGGCCGTGATCTACGCGGGACTTGGAAATAAAGATGAAGCTCTTCGCTGGCTGCAGCAGGCATACCAGGAACGATCTGGGGAGCTTCTATACATCAAGGTCGATCCGCGGCTCGTCAGCCTTCGCACAGATCGTAAGTTCTTGGCTCTGACAAGAGAAATGGGCTTGTGAACTTCCTATCCTCGACAGCCCGAAACTACGTGGCGTCTTCTTGACTGGATTACCCTGAGTGCTCTGTTGTTTCCGGGAAGTACCATACGGCCTGCCTCCATAGAAAGACCTCAGCCCCTGCGTGCATCGAGCTACTGTCAAAATAATTGCCCTAACTTGGATGTCGAGGCAGTGCTGGAGATCCTAAAACGCAATTTAGATTCGCTGGTTCTCGAGGAGACTGCTGCGTGGAAAATTGGATCGAATCTTTCCCGTGCAGGAGAGTGGCGAGGCGCCGTGTTTCAAGCGAATTCACCCTGATGGCCTCACTCTTCTGAGCGGTGACGCCAGCTGGTCGCGTCTCTCTATTGAGGCTTGCCGGCCGGCACCCAATCGTAGGGAACAGGCTGCGCACGATAGACGAAATTGGTTCTGACTTCCCTCTCGCCGAAAGCCCTGCGGCCGAAATAAGGGCTGACATATTCCCAAACGATCTCTGTGCTTCGTCAATACTCAAAACGGCCCAAGAAAGCGCGCCATTCGCACCAAGTGAAGGTGGTTGATTCAGTCCCTGCTGGGCTTTGAGGCTTCTTTTTCGCGAATGAGGGACCTCAATCAGGGAGTACCGAGTGCGCGGACAGAGATCTCCGTTCCGGGGTCAAACCGATTTGCAAACTGTGATCCGTCTACGCCGCTCGTTCGTAGCGGTGATGCAGACCGGCAAGTCGCGTGTGAGAAATGACGCGACCCGCGGTTATAGCGCGAGTTCTGCCGCCGGGCGTTTCCTTGCTCAGCCCCAGATGGGTTCGGTCTTCATGGTAGTAGCGGACATATTCCGAGAGCAGCCGTTTCAGATGGCGTTCGTCAACTGCGATGATGTGATCCAACAGTTCGCGGCGGCAGCTGCCTACCCAACGCTCTGCGACTCCATTCTGCCAGGGACTCCTCGAACGAAGTGCGGACAGCATTTGATTTTCATCGATCGGATCGCGGCGAGGATTTCCGCCCCATATTTGGCATCACGATCCAAGATGACGAACCTCGGCGCCGACCCAAATGGAAACGCTTCTCGCAACTGCTGGACGATCCACAGGCTCGTCGGATGCTTTGTGACGTTGAAGTGCAGGATGCGCCGACGATCGTGACTGATGACGAAGAAACAATAGAGCACGCCGAACGTGATCGTTGGAACCGTGAAGAAGTCCATCGCCGCAATCGCTTCCCGATGGTTTCGAAGGAAGGCGAGCCAGCGTTTGGCCGGCTCGGGATCCCTCGGAGCTCGTTTCATCCAACGGGAGATGGTTCGCTCGGAGAGTTCAAAACCGAGCATGAGAAATTCTCCGTGTATCCGAGGCGCTCCCCAGGTTGGATTCTCAGCAACCATCCGGAAAATCAAATCTCGAACCTCTTTCGAGAGCCGTCTCCTCCCTGCCGGCTTTCGGGTCCGGGAGATCAAGCGCCAATAGAAACGGAAGCCTGCCCGATGCCATCGAACCACCGTCTCCGGCGTGACGACAATCAAAGTTTCTTTCCAGGCGGACCAGAACCGGTGGGCAATGACCCAGAAGAGTTTGTCGAAGCGGCTCAGCATCGGTCGCGGGTGGCGACGTTTCAGTATGGTGAGTTGCTGCCGGAGCGCGAGGTTTTCCAGTACAAGATGCCGACGACTGCGAAACGCGCGAGCAAGCGCTCCGGACCAGAGAAAAAGCAGATTTAACATGGCCCGGAGTTATACCAAAATCGCGGACGGATACTGCAGTAAGTTACTGATTCTGCGGCCGGTCAGAGTTTTGGCGAACAACAAGTTCTCACGGAGTCTTGAGCGGTTCCGGGAAAGCATCCGCCGCGCGGCCCATGGCGCGAGCGAGGCTAAGCTTGGCGATGTTGTAGGCGAACACCCCGCTGATGTAATCAAATTCGGCGTTAGTTACCTCTTGCTGTGCCTGTACATACTGCACGGTGTCAATCACTCCCGCTTCCACCTTTTGGCGCGTAAGTTCGAGCGTTTCCTTGGTGACCTGCGCATTTTTCTGGGCAAGTTCCACCTGACTGGAGGCGGCCTGCAAATCCATGTAGGCGCTGCGGACGTCGCTCTCGATCTGACCCTTCAAGTCATCGTATTCAGCGCGCCGCTGGGCAAGCGCGGCGTCGGATTGCTGAATGTCGCCCTCGGTGCGTCCGCCTTGCCAGATGGGAATCTTCAAGGTGGCTGTGGAGGTGTACGTGGTCTGCAATTGACTGGGGTTGGTGCCGATTCCGCCGTAGTCGGCGGTCACCCCGAGCGATGGGTAACGTTCGGCGCGTGCGGCGGCGCGTGCGCGCTCGGCGGCGTGCAGCTGCGCCTCGGCGGCTTTCAAATCGGCTCGATGTTGCATTGCTTGCGCGAGCGCATCTTCCATGGCTAATGGAGCCGCGGGCGCGAAGGACACCTCGTCCGTGATGTCGTACTGATCGTTCGGCGGCAGGCCGATCATGCGGGCAAGATTGATCTTTTGCTTCGCCAGATCGTTTTGAAGTGAGAGCAAACGTTGCCGGTGCATCAGGGCCTGTACCTCGTTCCGGTCGGCATCCACTTTCGCGATGAGTCCCTGGCCAAGCTGCTGCAGGCTCTGCTGGAACACGGCATTCGCGCTATTGAGTTGAGCTTCTTCCGAGGCCAGTCGAGCTTTCGCCGCAATCACCTGAAGATAGGTGCTGCCGACCGCAAGCACGATCAGTTCACGAGCATCCAGCGCCGAATAGCGATTCGCGTTCGCGGTGTCTTTCGAGGCACGGTAGTTGTTGAGCGCGGTGAAATCGAAAACGGTCTGCGAAAGATGGGCGCGAAAATCAATATAGTTAAAGGGACCGATGACCGAGGGGATCGAAAACCCCGGAAAATTGAATCGGAAACCGAGTGCGCGCAGATTCGTGGTTTGAACGTCCTCGGTTACTGAGCCGCTGAGGTTCGGCAGCAGGGCGCTGCGCGCGACTTTGCTCTGTCCTTCCGCTTGCCGCAGAGACTGAGTTGCACCCGTCTGGCCGAGATTATAGGCAAGCCCGCGCCGAATCGCTTCCCATAAGCGCAGCCTCCCATTGAACAGCATGTTCGGGGCGCCCGGCGTGCTTCCCGCATAGGCGCCTTGCACCTGCACGTTTGGATTCAACGTGTTCACGGTGGCAATGGTGCTCGGTGCGGGCTGTTCCGAGGTCTTCACGGTGCCGTTGCTTTGCGCCGTGCGCCCGGACAGCGGAAGTTGCATGGCCTGCGAGCTTTGCGCTTGCCCGGGTGTTGGACCGATTTGCGCGAAGGCAGGAACAGCGAACATCAGGGTTACTGCAAGCATCGGCAGACGGGCGCAAGAGCGCTCCATCCCGAGTTTCAAAAATGATCGGACTTCTGCTTTCCTGTACATGAGGCTCCTATAGACTGGCCCTAGCTGAGTTGCTTTCTGAATCGCCAGATGCTCAGCGAAACGAGCACGATGGTGAACGCCAAGAGCGCGAGAAAATTCGGCCACAGCGTGCCAATCCCGCTTCCCTTCAACATCGCGCCGCGTGAGATCACGCCGAAGTGTTGAATGGGGTTGAATTGCGCAACGGGCTGGAGCCACTTGGGCATCGCTTCCACGGGTGTGAATGCCCCGGAGAGCGATGTCAGCGGAGGATTCACGAAAAAGAGCGTGAGCTGCGCCTGCCGCGCCGATTTTGTGAACGTGGCGATGAACGTGCCGATGCTGATCCCGCACAACAAGCAGAGAGCCGCGGCGGCCATCACCAAGAAAACGCTTCCGCGGAAAGGGATTCCAAACACGACGCGCATGACCACCAAAGCCATCAGGCCCATCATGCAGAGGAGAACAAAGAGCGGAAAAAGCTTGGCGACAATGATCTGCGTGGTCGAAACGGGAGACATCAATAACTGCTCGAGCGTGCCGGCTTCGCGTTCCTTCACAATCGCCGCCGCGGAAATCAGTGAACCGTTGAGAATCAGGAGCACCCCGAGGATGCCGGTCACAATAAACCACGTGGGCTTCAGGCCCGGATTGTACAGATACGCGGGATGCAGCACGACCATGCCGAGATGGCTGAGGTCCGGCGCGGCGATCTGCTTGAACTGTGCGTGAATTCCCTGCACTGGCGAGTGTCTGGTTGTATGACGCGATGACACCTTCCGCGTATCCCTCGCCGATCGTAGCCGTGTTGGAGTTCATGGCGTTCAGCAGCACTTGCACGGTGGCTGGCCGGCCGCGCTGCAGATCGCGCGCATAGTCATAAGGGATCACAAGTCCGGCATCGAGATTGCCGTTCGCGATCTTCTTGCCCATTTCGTTTACGTTGAGATAGGTACCAGTGGCCCGGAAACTCTTGCTTTCGGTCATGATCGCGGCAAGTTCGCGGCTTTCGGGAGTTCTGCTGTCGTCCACCACGCCGAGCCGGAGGTTGCTGACGGTGGCGTTGAGGGCGAACCCAAAAAGAAGCAATTGCAGAGTCGGAGGCAGGATCAGGGACATGGCGAGCCGGCGGTCGCGCAATATCTGGCGAAACTCTTTGCGGATCAAAGCCCGCATGCGGTAACCGAGAAATGAGCGAATCTCATTCATGGCCTAATCCTTCAATTGCATGCGCCGCATGATGCGCCACGCAATGGTGTAAAAAACCGAAGCCGATCAGCGCGATCGCGAGCACTTTGAGCCACACCGACGGCCAGCCTCCACCCGCCAGGAGGGCGTCGCGCACGATCTCGATGTAGTAGCGGCCCCACACGAAGTTGGAAATCCAGCGAATGCCGGCGGGGATATTTTCAATGGGGAAGAGCAAGCCGGACAGCATATATACAAGCAGGAATCCGGTAAGCGCAACGACTTGCATCGCGGCCACCTGGCTGGGAATCGCCGCGCCGATCATGTTCCCGAACGTCGTCACGGCGAAAATGTAAAGAATCGTGGCGACAAGAAACGGCGTCGGGTCTCCGGCGAAGCGCAGACCGAAGCCCATGAATAAAATCATCATCAAGGCAATGGCTTCGGCGGAGGCCACAACCATGAACGCAACGATCTTACCAAGCAGGAATTCATGCGCTGAAATGTTCGAAACGTAGACCTGAAGGATCGTTTTCTGCTCGCCTTCTTTTGACATTGCCAGTGTCGCCAGGAGCGGCGGAAAAAGTGACATGGCCAGCACGAAGACTCCGGGACCATAGAACATCTGCGACGACCGGCTGGGGTTGTACCACAGCCGGATCGCGGCGATGACGGGTTGAGGGCGAGTCGCTCCCGCGTTTTCCGCGTTGTACGCGCGAACGATTTGCGCCGCATCCCCCGAGATGATTTGCGCCGTATTTTCGTCCGAGGCATCGACCAGAATCTGTACCGTGGCGTCTTCCCCGCGCGCGATGTTACGTCCAAATTCTTCCGGGATGATCAACGCGCCACGCGCCTTGTTGGAAGCGAAGGCCTCCTCAGGCTGTTTGTCCGTGGGCCACGCGACCACGTGGAAGCTCAACGACTGGCGAAAGGCATCAACCAATTTCCCGGACGCCTGGGACTGGTCGAGATCCTGCACAATGATGGGAAGATCCTTCACAGTCAGCGAGATGGCTGTGGTCTGCAACAGCACCAAAATGACGGGGAGCAACAGGGCCAGCATGACCGCGAGGCGGTCGCGAAGAAGCTGTGTCAGTTCTTTACGGGCCTGCGCGAAGATTCGCCGCATGGTTTATTCCTCTAGACCTCGGCGCTGATCTTGCCGCGCTCGCGGGCTTGCTCGACAACGCTGATGAACACATCTTCAAGCGAAAAGCGCCCTTCGCGCGCCCCGAGCACGCGGACTCCTCCCGCTTCCAGCCTTTGCGTGTTCTCGCGAATGCCCATTTCCGTGTCGCCATCCGTGATGATGTGGAGCCGATTGCCAAAGAGCGCAACCCGCCAGTGCTGCGTTTCAGACTTCAAGAGATCAGCCGCGCGTTGAGGTTGATCCACGCGGAATTCCAGCAGATGGCCTTTCTGGCGCGATTTGATTTCGTTCGGCGTTCCTTCCTCAAGTAGTTCGCCCGCTACCATAAAGCCAAGCCGATTGCATTGTTCCGCTTCTTCTAGATAGTGCGTGGTCACGAGGAGGGCAGTGCCCGCGTCGGCGAGACGGTTGATCATCATCCAAAAAGCGCGGCGGGCGAGCGGATCCACGCCGGAGGTCGGCTCGTCGAGAAACACAATGCTGGGCTCGTGCAGGATGGCACTGCCGAAGGCAACGCGCTGCTTCCAGCCGCCCGGCAAACTGCCGGTGACCTGCTGTTCCTTGCCCTCGAGTCCGGAAAACTCGAGCACCCAGCGTTCCTTGTCTTTGAGTTCGCCGGCCGGGACACCATAGACTCCGCCGAAGAAATCCAGGTTCTCAGCGATGGAAAGGTCGTCGTAGAGGGAAAACTTTTGCGACATGTAGCCGATCTGTTGCCGGACTTCCGGGGAGCGAAATGCATTCCGCTCGCCCGCAAGCAGCATGTTACCGGTGCTGGGCTCGAGCAAACCGCATAGCATTTTGATCGTCGTGGTTTTTCCGGCGCCGTTGGCTCCGAGCAATCCATAGATTTCGCCGTAGCGCACTTGGAGGCTGACGTTGTGCACGGCCGTGAATGAGCCGAATTGTTTTGTGATACTCTCCGCGCCTATCGCGATCTGGCCGCGCTTGTCCTTGTGGTCGTGGAGGGCAGGAAAGGGCGTGTCCCGCATTTCCTGATTGAGCGAACGGAGGGTCGCAACAAACGTGTTTTCAAGCGTGGGCTCATTCACCCGCACGCTATCAATTGTGATGCCTTCTGCATGCATGACTTGGTCCACCTTCCGCTGCGCGGCTTCGGGCGAATGCGAGAGCAAATCCAGACGATCTCCGAAGCGCTGCACGTCAAAGATGTCGCCTGCGGGGCCGGCCACCTTTTGCACTGCTCGGAGGGCCTTACGGAGATCGGGTGTGCGGAGTTCGATGCGCTGCGCATGCAAACTGGTGCGAAATTCATCCGGTGTGCCAATTTGCAGGATTTCGCCGAGGTGAAACAAGGCAATGCGATGGCAGCGCTCGGCCTCATCGAGATAGGGCGTGGCGATCAGCACGGTGAGGCCCTGGCCAGCAAGATGAGCGAGCGTGTCCCAAAACTCTCGCCGCGATACGGGATCCACGCCCGTCGTGGGTTCATCCAGCAGCAGGATATCCGGCTCGGAAACGAGCGCGCACACGAGCGCCAATTTCTGCTTCATGCCGCCGCTCAACTGCGCCACCAGACGTTTGGAGAAACGGTCCATGTCAAACATTTTTAAATATCGGCCGCCGCGCTGGGCGATTTCCTCAGGAGGAACATGCCGCAAATCGCCGATATAGCGGATGTTTTCCGCCACGCTCAGGTCCGGATAGAGGCTGAATGTCTGGGTGAGATATCCGGTCCGCGAGCGCGCATCGCGCGCTGGCTTTCCGAAAATCTGTGCCGTGCCGCTTGTGGCTTCCATCACTCCGGCGAGAATTTGAAATGTGGTGGTCTTGCCTGCGCCATCGGCGCCGATCAGACCGAAGATTTCGCCGCGCTGCACCTGGAAGGAAATTCCGCGCACGGCTTCGAGAGCGCCATAGCGTTTCCTGAGACTGCGAACATCGATCGCAGGTCCCGAGGGCGCGGCGTCGCGCACGGGAAGGTCATCCTGGTCCGTAATTGCAACGTTCATTGCGCCGCCCGTTTGTGCGGCGGCCACACATTGCCGTTCGTCAGGATTTCGCCGTCCGCGGGCATGCCCGGCTTTGCGAAGCCGATTCCTTGCGTCAATTGCACCTTCACACCCACCACTTGCTTTACGCGATCGTCGCGAAAGTAGGTATTTTCGGGAGTGAAGGTCGCTTGCGGGTCGATTCGCAGAACATACCCCGCCAGCGCGTTCTTCGGGATTCGAGTCGAGAAAAATGTGCGCGGGCTGGCCGATTTTTATTTTGCCAATTCCGCCCTCCGGAATGAAGCCGCGCAGATACACGTTGGAGAGATCGAGCAGCGTTATGATCGCCGTGCCCGCTTGCACCACTTCGCCGGGTTCGGCGGCGCGGGTGAGCACAGTGCCGGAAAATGGCGCGAGCACCGTCAAATCGGCCCGATCGGCCTCCGTCTGTGCGAGTTGCGCCTGGGCCTGGGCCGTCTCCGCTTTCGTAGAGGCGATTGTCGATTGCTGCTCGGCGATCTGTCCTTCGGTGCTGGACACCTGAGCGACGCGAATCTTCGGATTGTCCAAGTTTGCCTGTGCGGTTGTAAGCGCGCCGCGGGACGATTCCACTCGGCGCTGTGCGGCGACCACCGCCGCAGCTTGCTCGGAGGCTTGTACCTCGGCTTGCAGTCCTTGCTGTTCGGAAGCGGCACCGCTCTTGGCGAGCCGCGTGTAGGCATCGCGGTTGAATTCGGCGAGCCGCAACGCGGCTTGTTGCTGCGCGAGGTCCGCCTCGGCGGCCGTCAGGTCCGCCTCCGCTTGCCGAACGCGGCCATCCGCATCCGTTGTTGATTGGCTCCTTTGAAGTTGATTCTGTCGCAATTGATCCTGCAGGACGGCGATTTGATCGCGCGCGACCTGCAATTTGGCCTGTGCGTCAACGAGCGCGGCCCGCGCCTGATCTTCGCGGGCGCGCACCTGCGCGTCGTCGAGCCGCGCGATCACCTGGCCCGCCGTTACGGTGTCGCCCTCGCGGACGGTGACCTCGAGAATTTTCCCGCTCGTTTTTGGCGCCACCGCGGAATCGTCGCCTTCAATGCGTCCACTGAGCGCAACAATGCTGTCCGGCAGACTCGGTGCGGCGAAGAAGACCTCCCAGATCACGATCGCGGCGACGACTACCGCCGCGACGAGGATGATCCTTACGACACGCGAGCGTGGCGCTTTATTTTCCGCTGGTGGCGGCGCACCGGATGCAGGAGGCGGCGGAGTACGCTGCTCCGCGCCAGGCGGCGCTTGAGTGTTGGTGTTGGTTTTCAATTCATCCATGGCGTTTGCCGTGCCCCACTTTCTTCAAATATGCGAGCGAGAAATCCCCGATGTGGTCTGCAATTCGGTTCAGCTGTTTCAGCGTGAGCTTCAGTTCAGGCTGCAATCGCGCGAGTACAGGCCGGGAGAACGTATAGAAAAGGACCTGTCCGACGATGCTGTTCACCGAGAGCCGCGTGGTTTCGTGGTCGGACGGCAAACCGATGATGCTGCCGACGGCTTTACGTACACGGTCATAAAGCGGTCGCATTCCTTCGTCCAGCACGCGCGCCATCGCTGGCGTGGGCTGCGACAATTCGTGCATCACCAGGCGGACATGCCAGTCGGGCCGCGCTTCGCGACGCAGGCTCATGAGCCGCGCCCGGATCACGCCGCGAATGGTATCTTCGGGAGAGAGGCTGGAGTCTAGTGCGATGTTTAGCGCCGCAGTTTTGGCCGCACGCATGGAATGTCGCAGCACCTCAGTGTACAAACCCATCTTGTCCCCGAAGTTGTAATTCACCGCCGCTACATTCGCTCTCGCCCGGCCACAGATTTCCCTAATCGTCGCGGAGTAATATCCGCGTTCGGCAAAAACATTGCCAGCCGCTTCGATCAGCCTGTCGCGCGTCAAGTCCGGGGCCTTGCGTTGGGGGGGCCGACGAATACCTGGGGGGATGCGGGTAAGGCCCTGGTGTTTCATATCAAACACTTGTTTAAAACAAATGTTTTATTTTGTCAAGGGCCCATGTATAAGCCCTAACTCACACGCACTCCATCCTGGGCCGCAGCTCCAAGCGGCTCGCTCCCTCTTGCTGCCAACCTAATCACTTAGGTCGCCGACGATTGACGAACCACATGCTGCCATCGTGAAAAAAGTGCCTTGCAGAATTCCCGGGAAAACCTCACTGAACAAGCCGGAATGACCGGCTGTGCCTCGCCAAAATCTCATCCGCGCCGAAAATGGCGCGATTCTTTCTCACCACAGCGTGAGCAGGGAGCCTGCACTCGACCCAGAATTGCTTTCAAGAGCGCGAAGGTTCTCTTAGACGGGAACCTGCGCGCGCGTGCGGCGCACCTAGATAACGACGGACGAAAAGTTGTTTCGGACTAGGCAGCCCGAACGTAACGATGATGGAGCCCGCCGAGTCGCTTGTGAGAAAGGACGCGACCGGAGGCTATGGAACGCGGTCGGTTGTTCGGTGTTCCCTTCCCGA
Source organism: uncultured Acidobacteriota bacterium (assembly GCA_963797765.1). Classification (GTDB taxonomy): domain Bacteria; phylum Acidobacteriota; class Terriglobia; order Acidiferrales; family UBA7541; genus JBGPTK01. Next base: position 98,291 of record CAWCQU010000002.1, read on the forward strand.
GTCCAAGATGCGTGCGGTCGTCATGATAGTAGCCGACATAATCAGTGAGCAGACGCCTTAGATGGCGTTCATTCACCGCAATGATGTGATCCAGCAGATCGCGGCGGCAGCTTTCAACCCAACGCTCCGCAATTCCATTCTGCCAAGGACTCCACAACGAAGTGTGGACACATTTGATTTTCATCGATCGGATCGCGGCGGGGACTTCCGCCCCATATTGGGCATCACGATCCAAGATGACGAACCTCGGCGCCGACCCAAATGGAAACGCTTCTCGCAACTGCTGGATGATCCACAGGCTCGTCGGATGCTTTGTGACGTTGAAGTGCAGGATGCGCCGACGATCGTGACTGATGACGAAAAAACAATAGAGGACGCCGAACGTGATCGTTGGAGCCGTGAAGAAGTCCATCGCGTCTCTCGAAATTCTTAATCGGCAGATAAAAGTAAAAGACGAAGAAGACAAAACATAATTAAAACATGCGATAAGATTTAAAAATGGCATTACCAGGAAATCCTACCGTCAACTTACTATGTGGACATGTTCTTGATTTAGGATTTGTCTACGATTTAGAAGAATGGGCTAGCAACTTTATAGAACAGGAATTTACTTGCCCCATTTGCTCTCAAAAAGGGCTCTATTCCCAGGAGAATCTTGTTTTAAAGCCCGCAAAAATTCCACCGCAGAAATAGAAGATGCCTTTTCTTCCTCCGTAAGTTCGACCACTCTACCGCGTAATCCATTTCCTACATCCATCCAGTCTGAAAGAACTTTCATTTTTCTCTCCTAGGGAGTTAAGTATATAATTCCAAATGTTTTCTCTTGTCTTCCCCGTCTATAGAACGAACTTGCCATGATCGGCGACTTCACATCCATCTCAATGCAACCTTCACGGGCCGCATAACATTCAATCCGCAGAACGCTGTTAATTCTGTCCTCTTTGGGGTAGAATAATTTCATGGAAATCATAGAATATACTCCGGCGCAGGCTTCGGCTGTTGCGAATCTGCCGCTTCCGGCCGTTCATAAGCTTATCGAACGTCGCCTGATTCGACCGCGACGGCTCCGCACTGGCCGTTCCATCCAACGAATGCTCACTCGGGAGCAGGTCCTATATTTGCGCCTTGAAGCAGAGGGGGTGCGGCTATTGCCGATCACCGCTCGTCGGGCGATTGCCAAGAAGATTGAATCGTCTCCCGAAATTGACGCCGTAGTTCTTACGGAGGGTTCCGCCCTGGTAATTCAGGTGAAGTCGGTGCGGCTGGAACTCGACCAGGACCTGAAGAGACTTGAGCGTGCAGAGAACATGATTGTCTCCGACCCTGAGATTATGCGCGGTACGCCCGTGTATCGTGGAACGCGCATTCCAGTCGAACTTATTGCCGACATGTTGAGCCAAGGAGCGAACCCGGAAGAAATCCTAGAGGGTTACCCAGCTCTAGATAGAGAGAAGGTCGAGCTCGCTCCGCTTTATGTCCAAGCCTTTCCCCGCCGAGGGCGTCCGGTTTCCCGCCCTTGGGCAAAACGAAAGCCGATTCTCGCGACCCGGCATGGTCGAGCCCTCGCGGGGTGACAGTGAAGCTTTTGATCGATGAGTGCCTACACACATCTTTGGTTGAACTGGCGCATGCTGCAGGTCATGTGGCCGATCATGTCAACTATCTCGGTCTTGGCGGTTCGAAAGACTGGCAACTCATGGCCACCATCCGCCAGCAGGACTATACGTTTGTAACGAACAATCGTTCCGACTTTCTTCTTCTCCATGGACAGGAACCGTTGCATGCCGGAGTGATTATTATTGTTCCCAGTGTCACCCCTGTTCGTCAGCGAGAACTCTTTAATGCGGCGCTCAAACATATCGGCGTGCGGGATCTGACCAATACTGTGGTTGAGGTCAAATATGCAGGAAATCGGATCGCGTGTTCTGAGTACGCCCTACCGGAAGCAGGCGAATGAGATGAGAAATGAAAAGATGGGCGAATGACCCCTGTGCTTCGACAAAACTCTATCTGGTCCCGAAATCGCACAACTCGTCCATCCCCAATTCCTTCGGTGTTTGGTTGGCTTGCCTGAATCGGAACCCGGAATCACTGAATTCCTTCGACTCCCTGCTGAGAGATAACTCTTCGTCGGGTTCGTGCTCCCCGAAAAGAACGCTTCTTCTGTAAGCTCTGCAACTCATGTCGAAGAGCCAGGTTTTCGAGCAAGAGACTCCGACGCGTGTGGAAGAAGCGACCAATCGAGGCGAGCAAGAGTCCGATGGCTTGTAACCGGGCTGAGTACGATCACACGTTGCTTGTGGATCGCCATGATCAAATTGTTGATTTCATAGGCGGACAGAATTTTGGCGAGCCACAACTCTGCTTTTCGAAGTGAAGCCAAGCGACCCTGTCACATTGGCCGGCGTCACCGGGCTCCTGCTGGTTGTCGCGCTCGTCGCGTCCTACGGCCCCGCCCGCCGCGCGACGCGAGTGGACCCGCTCGTGGCCCTGCGGTACGAATAGCCACGAGCTTGTCAGCCTCGATTCTTCGCAGAGGCAGCGAGTGCCAGATGGGATGCACCACGTAGACGCGGTCGGACATCATGTTTAAATGGCCTTACCTGGTATGGCGATCCACGTGGGTTATTTTTGTTTTCCGAGCACCGTTGCAGGATCGGCCATGTCCGCCAACGGCAGCACTTCATAGTGCGCATAGTTGTACACGGGCGCCATTGCGAGGAGCAGATCAAGCTCCTCGTTGGATTTCACCTTGTAAATCCACGCGCCGCCGTGCTGGCCGATCAGGTGGTAGCGGCATTCCAGCTTTCCATCGGCTTCAAGCTTCTTGCCGTAGTTCGGCTGCTCGGCGATTGCCTTGATAAGCTCTGGGCCCGGCCGTCCAACATCCAGGTGCCACAGCACGAGAAATTTCATGCGGTCTCCTTCACGGGCGATTATACGGGATTTTTAGTCGCCGATTCCGGACTCTGGACCGGAAGGAATGTTTGGGCTCCTAATTTCAGGACCTTCAGTGCCCTGCGCCTCGCCAGAACTCCATCCGAGGCTAAAACTGCTCAGTTCCATCCGTTCGTGTCAGAACTCCATCTCACCGCGGCTTCAAGTGAGATCTAGTGTTAGTTTGTGCGAAGGAAACTGCATTGACGGAACACGCCTCCTCACACACTGCGCCGGACGTGCCTTCGCCAGGTTCGAGGTTCAATACTTACGCAGCTCGTTCGTAGCGATGATGCAGACCACCGAGTCTCGGAAGTGCGAACACCCGACCGCAAGCCGTCGAGCAAACTCTGCTCCCTGGTGTTTGCTTGTCTAGGCCCAGGTGAGTCCGATCATCGTGGTAGTACCGGATGTATTCCGCAAACAGCCGTCTCAGGTGGGCCTCGTTGACCGCGATCACATGGTCCAACATGTCGCGGCGGCAGCTCTCGATCCACCTCTCTGCAACTCCGTTCTGCCACGGGCTCTCGAATGAAGTCCGAATAGGTGTGATACTCAGGGATTGGACAGCGATCGGAACTTCAAGGCCGTATTTGGCGTTGCGGTCGAAAATCAAGAACTTTGGGGCGAATTGAAACGGGGAACGCCTCTCGCAACTGTTGAATTGTCCACGCGCTCGTAGGATGGCGCGTGACATTGAAATGAAGAATGCGGCGGCGGTCATGGCCGATGATGAAAAAACAGTAGAGCACGCTGAAATTGATAGTCGGAACCGTGAAGAAGTCCATCGCTGCGATAGCTTCGCGATGGTTACTTAGAAATGCGAACCACCGTTTAGCCGGTTCCGTATCTCTCGGCGCGCGGCGCATCCAGCGCGAAACGGTTCTCTCGGAAACATCGAAGCCCAGCATCAACAGCTCCCCGTGAATCCGGGGTGCGCCCCAAGTCGGATTCTCTGCAACCATCCTGAAGATCAGATCGCGAACTTCCTTCGAGATTCGCTTTCGGCCAATTACTCGCCGTGCCCTCGATATCACACGCCAATACAGAACGAATCCAGCCCGGTGCCAACGGACCACAGTTTCCGGGCTGACTACGATGAGAGCTTGCTTCCAGCCAGCCCAAAACCTGCGAGCAAGAACCCAAAATAGCTTATCGAGCACGCTAAGGCTTGGCCTCGCGTGCTTCCGTTTGAGCACGGTGAGTTGTTGTCGAAGAACAAGGTTTTCAAGCAGGAGCGTCCGGCGAGCACGAAAGCCTCGAAGAATGGAAGCCAGAAGGAGCCAAATTGTGCGAAACATTCCGTTGTGCTACCGCAATGTCGGTGTGGATTTCAATGAGCTATACTCTTGATTCCAAAGGCGGACAGAGTTTTGGCGAAGGACAAGTCAGATACCTTAGAGCTTGCCTTGGCGTGAATAAACACGACTCGTCTTCCATGCTAATTCCTGGTTGATGCTGTTGTAGTCTTGAAAATCAGACCGGTCGATCTTAAGTAAGCGTCACGGGCCCTTGCCAGCGTTCTTAAGTGTCTAGATTAGGACGAAGGGTATGGAGGCATTCGGCCCGCAATTCAAACCATCCACGACACTGGCATGGGCCCTGGCAGTGGAATGACGGAGGGGTTAGGATTGGGTTGCAGTTCGAGATCAAGGAGCAATTTTCGAAGTGAATTCTGAACCTCTGGGCTATAAGCAGCACGGGCAACGTTTAAGGAAGCTGGAGGTCCATCGAGTAAATTTCAAACGCGCTGGTGTCGCGCATGGCAAGCGGGGAACCGTCCGGAGCGAGACCAGTCCAGGAGCCGAAGCTGGCGGTTGCTGTCCGTCTGAGGTTCTCCATGTCGAAAAGCCGTTCCAGTTTTTGATCGCTGACGCGCAACCGATAATAGGACGGTTTGCCATCCACGTTGGCGTCAAAGCAAATGTACTGGCTATCGGCTGACCAAGCGGGCCAGCGCACGGAACCCTTGTAGATTTCCATCCACTTTTCCGCACGAATATCCATCAACTGCAAACTGAAGGAATCGGAGCTCAAAGCGGCCAGGTAGCGCCCATCGGGTGAAAAAAGCGGCTGGAGTTTGCCCTGCGAACCCGGAATCTGTGTGAGCTGATTCGACTTGAGGTCCAGCCGAAGCAATTTAGCTAGCTGCCTTTGGCCCACAGGCCAATTTGCAAAGACGACCGAATCGCCTCCCGGCGCCCAATCTCCTGCACCGGCTTCTCCACTCGTGTTACTGATGTCCTGAGGCACGCCGCCATCCGCCGATATCACATAGAGGCGCAACTGTTTTCCGGGTGGTTCCGCAGCGAAGAGAATCTGCTTTCGGTCCGGCGACCAACGCGGAAAATTAGCAGAGTTTTCCGGCGGCAAAAGTTGAAGCTTCTCCGAACCGTCAATCTTACTCCGCCAGAGAGATGAGTCCGGATAAGTGCTGTAGGTGAGCCACTGGCCGTCTTTTGAAAAGTCGAGCATGATGGAGGACATTCCGCCGAAGACGGGGAAGAACTGCCCAGAATTTGCGTCTCGCTTCACCAGTTCGCCGCGCGGCGTCCCTGTAATCAGGTAAATCCGTTTGTCGTCTCTAGAAATCACAAAATCCCACAAGCGCGAAAGCCCGGAGGTCAACTGAACGGGAGCGCCATGCGAACGGCCGAACGGTCCAGATTTTTCCCGCATCGCCCATACATTGTTAATTCCGGAACCCGACCGCTGTTCCGCAATGAAGAGAAAATATTTGCCGTCCGAAGTCCACCGGCCAGCGCCTTCGCCCGGCGGATTTCTCCATCCTGGCAGAATCTCGTGCAAACCTGTCCCGTCGACATTCAACTCCCAGATCGAAAAGGAGCCATTTTTCGGGTCCTCGAGGGAAAATCTTATGAGTTTGCTATCGGGCGACCATTGCGGAATATCCTGGATGAGTCCCGGGAGAGTAGCCAACTTGTGCGTTCCGGCTCCATCCCGGCTGGTCAGATAAAAGTCGTAACCATGCTCATAGGCGATGTACTTTCCATCCCGGGACCAGCCGGCAGCTGCAGCGACGGCGTTATCCAGCCTTCGCGGGCTTCCGCCGGGCAGAGGCAAAACAAACAAGGGCGACTCCGGCTGCCCCTCCAAATGCCCGCCCGCGATCATTTCGGAGCCGTCGGGGGAAATGTCGAAAATCTGGGCGGACTGAAAGGGAGAGGACATGGTCATCGGCTCGCCGCCGGCAATGGAAAGCTGAGCAATGGTCCAGCCGGCGTTGGTTGGGACCGTAAAATACAGCCGTGTGCCATCGCTGACCAGTGGAGGGAACTTGCGCTGAGAATCATGGGTGAGTTGGATGTAATTCGAAAGCTTGGGAATACTCGAGGTCATTCCCCACCAAAGCGCAATCGCTCCCAGGATGGCAATGCCTATTGCACCTGCCACCACGGCGGGCATGTGCGACCGAATCCACGACGACGCTGAAGTTCCTGGCGCCGCAGAGGCTGCGACGGAAGCGGATGAAGTGGCATCCCTTCGCAGCCGCTTCAAATCATTTCGAATTTCCGTTGCTGTCTGGTATCGCAGATCACGGTCTTTCTCAATTGCTTTGCCGATAATTTCATCGGCACGCAAGGGAAGTTCCGGATTCAGACGCGAGGGAGGCGTCGGCTGGCGGTTCAGGATCGCCTCGAAAATAATCGCGGTAGTGCTTCCAGCAAAGGGCGGGCGTCCGCTGGCCATTTCGTAAAGCACGGCTCCGAAGGAGAAAAGGTCGGAACGGGCGTCGAGTTCCTCGCCGCGAGCCTGTTCAGGAGACATGTAGGCCACGGTGCCGATCGCAGTGCCGGGACTTGTGAGATGCTCTTCGCTCAAACTGCCAGTGGGCAGAACTGACCCGCCTGTCAGGTCGACAATTTTCCGTTCGTGCACTTTCTTGGCCAGGCCAAAATCGAGGATCTTTGCCTGGCCCGCGGAAGTGATGAAAATATTCGAAGGCTTGATATCCCGGTGGACGATCCCCTTCGAATGGGCTGCGCTGAGAGCGTCGGCAATCTGTATGGCCAGATCGAGCATTTCTTCCGTTGGAATCGGTGTCCCGGCGATCCGATGATGCAGCGTCTGGCCCTCGAGCAGCTCCATCACGATGAAGGGCTGGCCGTCGAATTCTTCAATCGCGTGAATCGTGGAAATATTCGGATGGTTCAGCGCCGAAGCTGCCCGTGCTTCCCGCTCGAAGCGCTCCAAAGCTTTCGGATCCCGGGTGAGATCTTCGGGAAGAAACTTCAGCGCAACATTGCGGCCGAGACGCGAATCCTCAGCTCGATACACCACGCCCATCCCTCCGCCACCGAGCTTTTCCAGGATGCGGTAGTGAGAGATCGTCAGTCCGGATTTCAGTTGCGATTCCTGCATTGTTCCGAAATGCTACGCCTCACATAAGAGCAAGTCAACGAACCGGCGACGATCTCTACTTTCTGCCCCGGAGGCGATCCACACGAGAGGATTCAGGGCGAATCTCCAGCGCATAGACCTCCTTGCGTTCGAGTGTGACTGGCCCGAATCCCCAGAGATCACCCGAACTTGCGTTTGAAATTCGTTTTGATTTGTTCTGATCCGTTTGTACCTGTTCTGTGTCAAAAACCATTACACTTTTATTACACTTTGCCCTTTTCGGGGATTTTGGCGAGAAAGTGAAACTGATTAACTGATTGAAACGACAAGGGTAAGGGTGGCGCGCTTGAGAGGATTTAGACCCCCGCACGCTGGTTCCGGAGTTCAGAGGCCCATCTTGCTGCGTTCTGAAAATTTCTGATTATATTTGCTGTGTCAAGCAGTTGCAGGATTCGCGTCTTGCGTGGTTCTGATCCGTTTATCTCCGTTCTAAGCCTAAAACCATTACACTTTTATTACACTTGATCTGGTGAAGGTCCGATTCACATTCAGCAGAGGGGACCTTTGACGTGCCAGGGCTCCAGATTTGTGACATTCGAAGGAAGGTGACTACACGGGAGCCGACATCAATTTGTTCGTAAGGATGGGAGAGAAAAGGCAAAACCCTCGCCGTTCCCGATATGGGTGGGAAGGATGGGCCACGCGCACAAGGGACGGCATCCGACTTTGTGAGGACTTCGAACGCTTCGGCCACGCGCCGTGCGAATCGCAGGCCCGTGGGACGGACCGGGCTGCTTGCGAAATTTCTTCGCATCAAGCCGAAGCGATTGTGCCCGGGGGAGCGACACCGTTCAGATTCGAAGCATTACTTCTCGTCCCATGTCCGGATTTCTAAGCGGACAAAGGACGAGGAAAGTGTACGTGGATGAAAGACTGGGGCGGCGCGCTGAAAGCGCACCCACGCGCCCGGACTATTTTGTAGGTGGCGCCGCATAGCGGCAGTGCGCGCCGGACTTTGTCTCGACTACGTTATCAAATGGCACGGCCCAATTCCTGGTTTCGGGGTCATTGGCGGCAGTGGGGAACAGTTTCGGCGCGGGCGGAATGTTGGCCTTGGTGCCAGTGCTGAATTTATCTCCCAGCGTAACGCCGAAGCCGAAGCAGCCTTTGGTGGGACAGTCGGTATCCTTCACGCACTAGGCGCAAACGGAATCATCTTTGCAATCCGTTCCAGCCTTACATCCGCAGCTCCCCGCAGCGTCCGTTCCAGACGCCACCCTCCCTGCCAATCCCCATCTCCCACGCACGTATCTGGTCTAGTTTTCCTCCGCCCCAGCGGTATAGTTTCACTCCGCCCTTGACAGAGGTGACATGCCCAAGCCGTTATACCTCGACGATCTATACAAGATGGTTTCCCATATTTACAGCGAGCAAAATGCACATCGTCCGGCCCGTGAGACGTTTGCTCACCTCGTCGAAGTCTGCGGAATGCTAGCACTTATAGACAAAGAAAGCGTGAGGAAGTAACCGTCGAGTCTGCACTTTGTAAGGCATTGGGCTAGTATTTTCCATTAATGACGAAATTTAAAGTTTCCAGTGTCGAGGAATTGATATTTAGGAAGTTTCCGTATGCATGTCCTTACAGTCGTCAGTGTTCGCATGATGACGTCAAGTGCAAAACCGTAAAAGGTATGAGTAAAACCGTGGACCACGATGCTGTCCGGGCTCTGTATGTCTTTGATTCTGGAAGTGTGCGTTGTTGAACAGACGCGGCATTGTGGATCGAAGTAGCATGTTTGCGTTTTCAAAATCATACCGGCGCATAAGTCCGAACGGGATGGACAGCCGGAAGTTTTTCGGAGGATTGGCGATGATGTCCGTGGCTGAATGCAGCAGGAGGTATGAGTCGGCCATTCCATCCAGAGGAGGTTAGAGATGAACTGGGATCAAATCGAAGGCAAATGGAAGCAATCGATGGGCAAGATAAAAGCGAAGTGGGGAAAGCTGACTGACGACGACCTGACTGTGATAAATGGCAAAAAGGAGCAGCTTGTAGGCAAGATTCAGGAACGTTATGGAATTGCGAAAGACGCCGCGGAGAAGCAGGTCGATGAATTTACGCGGTCCTACCGTTCAGACGACTCGGCAAAAGCAGCTAAGTTGTCCTGAATTGACCCACAACATTCAGAACGAGAATGCGATGGCAAGATACGGGCAGGCCGCTGGCAAAAGCGTGGAGAGCGCTATGCACCGGGAAAATTGCGGGACAGCTCGCTCGGGCAAAGGAGGTAAAGGAGGCAAAGTAACCAGCCGGAAACAAGCGATTGCCACAGGCCTGTCAGAGGCACCCAAAAAAGGCGCCAAGGTCCCGCAGAAAAACTCTTCACAATGAGTCCAGAAACAATTTTGACTATGGTTCTGGTTGTGTTCTTGCTGGGTGGCGGCGGTTGGTACTGGGGGCGCCGGTGCGGTTAACGGCGACCTCCGGGACAGAACAGCGAGATGGTCAATTCTACTCAGACCTCAGAAAGTTAGGGGACTGCTAAAGTGACAGCCCTCAAAGAGGCTCAGAAGAGCCGCAATCCGAGCTTTACGAGGACGAAGGAGAAATATGAAAACCAGCACGAAAGACAAGATCAAGGGCAACTTCCACGAAATGACGGGAATTATTAAGGAGGAGATCGGAAAGGTTACGAATGACCGCAATTTGAAAGCCGAAGGGAAAGCCGAAAAGAAGACGGGCAAAGTTCAACAGCGGATAGGCCATGCTAAAGAAGGCGTCGCAAAGTTGAAAGGGCAGCTGGCAGAGTTAAAAAGTAAGCGTCCGGTGGTCGCATCTTGACAAGCAGTTCGAACTCTGAGAAGCGCCAAGAGCTTCTGGATAGCAGATTGATCTCGGCCAGCAGTAATTGGACTGTTTTGTAGGCTCAGCCCATCAATCATTTAGGAGGGGGATTTACATTGTGCGGCTAAGAGCAGTCGAAGGATGTCCAAAACGGAACAGACGCAACCACTGTTCGTCGCTATATTGCCGCCATGAATCGCACATTTGATCTCTTCGAGATTTTGCCTGATGGCGCTCCCATCTGGAGGGACGCTGTCTCCAGCAACGAAAACGCAGCCCTCAAAATGCAAGAATTGGCCGCGCGGACGCAGAATGAAGTGCGCTTGATGGATGTAGGGAATAATGCCGTCATTGCTGCCATGAATGCCCGTCAATCCTGAGGCATTCTACGAACCTGAAGCAGCGGTCTTGATCGCGGTTACGACGTGCTGAGCTCCCTTGGGCCACACAATTAAATTGGCGGACTCACAGTGCGGACATTCAACTATGAGGTCTGACAAGACTATCTCCCCGGTGGTTGATCCTGTGACCTGAAAGACCTTTCTGCATAGTTGGCAGTTGAAGAATATTAATCTGTCCATAAAATGTTCTCCACGGCCTTAGTCCTTCACCATTTTAATTTTGATGCAGCGGGGTAGTAGGAGGTCACAAAACAGGCACAAGCTTTTCATGTTCCCACTGACTCAACGTTCGCAAGTTGTATGGAAAGCGCTCGGAAGCAAACGGAACTATTGAGGACAGCACAATATAGTGACAGTTTCTGAACCCCGCGCCCCGCTCAAATGGCGTTTCTGCAAGGGGAAGCGTCACTATATTCTGCGTTGTTCAATAGGAACAGCCGCGGGGTTTATTTTCTTGCGTCTTCTCCCAATATCTAGTGAACTCATCCGCCAATTTGAATGTTCTTCGTCTTAATGAATCTGGTGATTCTGGTTCTTTCGTGGCATCTAATTGCTCCTGTAATTTGATAATTTGCACATCTCGGCCATCCGGGTATCCTGGAACAACAATCACGGTAGGCTGCATCGTCATAAACCATGCGACAGTAAATATCGATAACGTAGCCCATCCTAATCCGAAAATATTCCAAACATCCCCCATCCCCAATGCTTGGGATTGTCTGAACCTGCTGTTTGTTTGTGAAGTAGAGCACCGGCCTTCTCAGGGAAGGCATTGGGTCATTAGCTGGTGGTAGGCTCTGCTTAGAACAGTTGCCTGGAAGGTCCGATAGTTTCCGGTGGCGGGTGGGCATATTGTACTAAAGAGGACAGTCTTGCGGCTGTTTTTTTCGCACCGTATCCAAATGAAGATTCGCAACCTGACGGCAAAATAGTTGTTCTCCTTCCCCTGTCCTACGTGTGTTGCCGCAGCCGGGAAGCGATGTGTGCTGCAATCAGGTGCTCCGCGCTCAGGACCACACATAGACCGGAAGTTTTCCGCTACTAAGGGAATTGAGAGGAGAAGAATTCCCCACGGTGCTGGACGTCGATAAATTCTCATCCGACCAACAATCCGAAATATGCCCTGGTAAGCCGTTTTACCAACAGTGATCTGGAAGTATGCCGCTTTCCGATAGGCGCGACAGTGGGTGCTTATTCGTGCAGAACAACACTCAGGAGGGAGCTGTGGACCTGAAGTCCGCCATTGCCGTAATGAATGAAGCCCAGTTCCCTGAATTTGTTCATAAAGAAATTTACCCGCGACCGCGTGGTCCCAATCATTTCCGCCAGCATCTCCTGCGATACTTTGGGAAGCATCTTTTGAGGTTGAGGTTCCTTGCCGTAGCGAGCGAGCAGCAAAAGAGTCCGAGCCAGCCGTTTCTCGCTCGAATTGAAAAGCTGATCGATCAAATCCTCCTCGATTCGGATATTCCGTGTAAGGATATAAGACACGAAGCGGTCGGAGAAAGCATGTTCAGCGTGGAGTACACGAATCATCTCGTTCTTTTCTATAACCAGTAAAGTCGTGGGAGTAATCGAGGTCGCTGTCCCCATTCGAACAGACTGACCTGCCATTCCCCCCTCACCAAAAAAGTCAGCGGGTCCCAACATCGCCAGGACTGCTTCTTTGCCAACCTCGTTAACAACGGAGAGCCTGACACCGCCTTTTTGAACGTACATCACACTCTCAGCAGGATCACCTTGAGAGTAGATCTTCTGTGATGTTCGATATTCCACAACTCTTCTCGCCACGCCAGCCGAATCGAGAAAGGCTTGTGCATCGAAGACAGGCGCCTTCGCTTTTTTGAGTTTTTTGACCATGGCAGCCAGATGAATCCTTAAACAGAATCTAGCTGGAAGGAGGAGTACTGTCGGTAGGGTATCGAACACTAGCGGTTGACTAGTTCAGTCCAATCTCCTTGTTATACTGTTGGATAACTTCGTAGCACTCGCAGGCGCACTCTTCGAGTTTCTTGCGGCTTAGAATCTGCACCGCGCCACGCGTGTACTCGATAATCTGCTTGTCCTGCAAAATACCAGCTGCCAAGCTTACGCTAGGCCGATCCGTCCCCAGCATCGTCGCAAGGAAATCGTGGGTGATAGCCATCGTCGCCGAATCCACTCTGTCCTGAGTAATGAGTAGCCAGCGCGCGAGGCGCTGTTCAATATTGTGGAGCCGGTTACACGCGGCAGTTTGTGCGAATTGCATCCCCTGAACTACCGCATAGCGGGTCAGAAACCGTTGAAGTTCTGGAGTGGATTGCAAGACGCCTTTCAATGCGCCAATTCTCACCCGGAATCCGTCTCCAGCGATTTGTACGATCTCACGCACTTGGTTCTTGGTTATGCCCACCGCCGCCTGTATCCCTGCAAACCCTTCCTTGCCCACCTCCCCCACTTCAACCGTCCTTCCATCTTCGGTCGCAATTACAAGAGACACCATTCCTGCATTCGGGAAATGCACAAACTCGAGCGGTTGGCCCGGTTCGTAGAGACTAAGATGGTGAGGCATGCTGAGAAATTCCAGGTGTGGACGAATCAGGGCGTACTCCTTGTCGGGAATTGACAAAAGGATCTTGTTGCCGACTCGGTTTCCCGCAGTGCTTGTCCGTTCGTTCGGCTGCATGATTTGAAAGTCTCGCTCTTCGAAACAGAATTTCGCCCAGCCTTCACAAGAACCGGGTTAACTAGTGGAGCTTCGCCAGTCACAGCTTGCCATATAGGCTTCTCGCCGAGAACAGAGATCTGAATTAAACCACACCTGGAATCCGGGGTTGTGCATTTGGCTCTCAACCCTGCCTGAATCGCGCCTCAGTGATATCGACCCCACCAGAACCTATCCAAGCGCTTGAAAAAGCCAGCGCCAAGAACGAAGCACCCAAATCCGGAAGCAGCGCCCAATGACTTGCCTCACAATTCACATGAAGCGTGTTTAGAGCTTGGATGTTAGCCGAATAAAGTGTCTCTCCCCGAACTAAATTGAAGTGAACTCTGGACGCTGTGAATAAGCGGACGGAGGCGCAGTTTGAATCGGCGTCTCCGCGGATATTGTTCCAAATTGGTTGCACTACTTCTTTGAAAGCTCGCCCTTGAAGTGACTCTCAACATCTTCACGACTAAGCGGGTTTCTTGCTTTGGTCAACACAACCGAGTACACGACCTCATTACCTTCGATTTGCGCTGTGATAAATGCTCCGCCTCCCATCAGTGTTTGGTAGATGAATTTCACCCTTCTGCCATCTTCAAGCGTTTTGATCCAGTCTTCGTCTCGCATCTTCGTGACTCTCCAGCAGAGGTAGTCTGGGACTCAAGTATACGTTGTTCGGTGTAATAGATTGCGAATCGGTAGCAAGATTAGGTTCGGCGATTCGCTGAGGATAACGTCATTCCTGCATGAGTGTCGGCGCCTATTGCGTGTTACATAATATAGTTACAAGGGAAACAGTTCCGCTTGCTCCCAGAACGCGCAGACCAGCATCGGCCGGCGGCGCATCCGGCGTAGCGCCCGACGGGCGTGGTAGCTCAGTTCCGTGTAGCTGTCGGGACAGAAGTTGGGCAACTCGTGCTGCTTCCAGTGCGCCCACAGATATTCCACCGGATTCAGCTCCGGAGCGTACGCCGGTAGGAACTCCAGCCACAACCGCCCGCGCTGCTGGCGCACAAAGTCCCACACCAGGCCGCTGCGGTGACTGCGCAGACCATCCCAGACAATCAGCAGCTTTCCAGGCAGATGGCGCAGCAGGTGGGTCAGAAACTCGATCACCTGCGGGCTGCGAATCGTGCCGGGAAACAGCCAAAAATAAAAATTCCAGCAGGTCACGCCCGCCATGGCTGAGAGCGTCTTCCAGTTGAAGTGATATTGCAGCACCGGCGTCTGTCCCTTGGGGGCCCAAGTACGGCAGCGGTGCGGCCGCTCGCTCAATCCGCTTTCGTCGACGAAGACGATGGTGCGGCCTTCTTTTTGGGCTTTTTTTTAATCTCCGGCCAGCGCTTCTGCTTCCACCGCCGGATCTTGGCTTCGTCCCGCCCCCGCGCACCCAGTGACTTCTGGATTCGCCGGCGCGGGGTTGTTGTCTTTCTCATTGTCGGGGGCGGGCGATCGTGCATGGATGCGGAGAACTGGCTGAGATGATCTCGCGGTTAGATCGAGCCTGCAAAACAAAAGGCGAGTATTATCGTGCGAGAGGGGCCAAAAATGACAACGCCGCTCGCAAAACAGACCCTCATTGACTCCATGAATAAGCAAGCCGAGAAACACAGGACGAGGTCAAGGAGATTGCTGGTCTTGGCCCGGCACGCAAGCTCTGCCGTGGATCGGTCTCGATACATTGAGAACGCTCGCACGGAGAGAAAGATCGGAAACCTCTACAAGCGGATTGCGTCACAAATTGTGACCCTTGCTGAATGAAAAGTTCGGCGCCGAAGTTAACGACAATTTGTTAAAATTCTCGACGCGTAGTAAGCGTATCCCGCCACTCACCACTCCCCAACGCTGAATTTCGCTGCTCAAACCGCTCCGCTTTCGCTATTAGCGCTAATTCTGGCGGTGGATGTCGAAATTCTGATGAGATTACACCAAACACTAATTTCCGGCGGATTGACCACGCCACGGCCTCCCAAACCAACAGCTGGATTGATCGTGAGTTCGCCGGCAGTGAGTTCCGAGACGTCCGGCTCAACAAGCGATTCAGAAAACTTTTCCAGCAGCTCTCCGAGAGCACCGGCGAGAGCATTCCATTGGTTTGCCAGGACTGGGCAAACACAAAAGCGGCGTATCGTTTCCTCTCAAACCACCGCGTCACCGAAGAGGCTATTCTTGCTGGACACTTTCAATCCACGCGCGAGCGATTCGCTGCCACAGATGCCACTGTTTTGGTTCTTCACGATACAACGGAGTTTACCTACCACCGGAAGAATATCCGCTCGGTTGGCATCCTGCATCGGCTTCCCCTGGGGAGACGTCTGAACGGACAGCTGCGGCACTACGTCGTCTGTGGAATTCAGATGCATGCCAGCCTGGCAGTGACCACCCATGGACTTCCCCTTGGCCTGACAGCCATAAAGTTCTGGACCAGGACCAAGTTTACGGGTTGCAACGCACTCAAGAAGAAAATCAATCCGACAAGAGTGCCGATTGAAAAGAAGGAGAGTATTCGGTGGCTGGAAAACCTGAAGCAATCCACGGTGCTTTTGAAGGACCCGGAGCGCTGCGTTCACATTGGTGACCGCGAGAGTGATATTTATGAGCTTTTCTGGACGGCGCAAGTGGCAGGTACACATTTTCTGGTGCGCACCTGTGTGGATCGCCTTGCGGGAGATGGGAAACATACGATTGCCGACGAAATGAAGGCGATGTGCATCCCAGGGTTTTATCGCGTGCAGGTGACCGACGAAAAAGGCGATCGATCGCAAGCCATTCTTGAAATCAGATATCGTCGCATCCGCGTTCTTCCTCCTATCGGCAAACACAAGCAGTACCCGGAACTCACGCTCACGGTCATCCACGCGCGGGAGCGCGGAACACCACAAGGGCGAGAAAAGATCGACTGGAAATTGATTACGAACTTGCCGGTACGCTCGCGCGACCAGGCCATTGAAAAACTCAAGTGGTACAGCATGCGCTGGAAGATAGAGACCTTTCACAAAATCTTGAAGTCTGGCTGCAAAGCCCAGGAATCGCGCCTACGAACAGCACAACGGTTAACCAATTTGATCGCCGTCTTTTGCATGCTTAGCTGAAGGATTTTCTGGCTGACAATGATGAACCGTGCAGTGCCGAATGCTTCGCCGACACTGGCATTCACCGCGCTGGAAATCCATTTGCTCGATCAATTGGCGAAAGATAAAGGAACGCGGCATCCACAAACAAAATCGATTTCCAGTTATCTGATCAGGCTTGCGAGACTTGGGGGCTATCTTGCACGCGTCGGCGATTCTCCGCCCGGCAATACGGTCCTTTGGAGAGGCATGTCCCGGCTGACCGATATCGAGTTGGGCTTCGTCATGGGAGCTGAACTTGTGGGTAACCGAAAGCTCTGGATGACGCTTACTGTATTGAGGTATCCGCTCAGTTCTTTGATTCTCGCCCCTGCTAACCTCCAATTTCTCACCGGGTTGAAGAATCGGCGTCACCGTAACCAACAAGTCCTATCGAGCTGCCGACCAGGGTCGCCGAGAGTTCTTCCCACTCGCCTGCCGGAGCAAACCCTTCAAGGTGCAGGTAGAACCGTTCGCTCAGGGTCGTGTGGGAAATCAGGACTGCTCCAGAGAAACCCAGCAACGCCTTCTGATCGCCTTCATCCCGGACAAAAAGACCGGGGTTATGACCGAAATCTCGCAGGAACCAGCGAAGACTCGACAGGAACTTCGGAGTGCAAGTAAGATCGGGCTGCGTCACAGTGGATTGTGATCCCGATCACCGAAAATCCTGACGAACACAGCTAAACCAGACGTGTAGGGAGGAGGCGAGGATGCTGAACACAATGGAGAACGTCGAGGTCCTACATGAGGAAGAGGAGGAGATGTCGCGGTTTATGACTCCGTTTGAAACGGCTCTGGAACTTGCCGGGCGGGACGATGACGAATCCCGGCTGCTGGGGCTGCAAAGGTTACACGAGATGGCGGAGCAGAATGCGAAAATCCGCGAGCATTGCCACCTGGGTTCGCAAGCGCTAGACTCATCTCCGTTCTTGTTCGTGGATAACAAGGAGTGGGCTCGACTGAGACAGAGCTACCTGGAGCTGGAACGAGCAAGTTTCGAATTTCGCAGAGAGTTGGTGTTCACCACGACATTGTCTACTGAGAATTTAGTAGCGCGGGGGAGGCGACTGATTGCTGTCCTTCGAGAACACCTCGGCTATGAGGAGGAGTTATTGAAGCGAATCGAAGAAGTTCCGCTCCTCGACCCGAAGCGGCTGGGAATCAAGGAGTGAGGGTGCGGTAAGCGAGGACCGGGGGAATGGCTTGCAGCGGAGCAACCGAGCTGTAGGCTGCACTGGTCTGACACGGACTCGAGAACGACGCATGGAAATAATTTCCACATAATAGGAGGCAAGACATGGGCGGCACCGTTATGAATCCCCCGGGAACGAAAATCTCGAACGATTACCTTGAAGAAGTGATGGTCTTGGTGAAGTCGAAGGATCCAGGTGAGCCGGAGTTTCACCAGGCAGTCCAAGAAGTGTTCAATTCTTTGCGTTTCGCTTTAGCAAAGCATCCGGAATACCGCGAGGCTCGGATTCTGGAACGGATCGTGGAGCCTGAGCGCGTGGTGATGTTCCGCGTGCCGTGGTTTGACGATATGGGAAAGGTTCAAGTAAACCGCGGGTTTCGCATCGAGATGAACAGCGCCATCGGGCCGTATAAGGGTGGTTTGCGCTTCCATCCGTCGGTCAATCTCGGCATCTTGAAATTCCTGGCATTCGAACAAGTATTCAAGAACTCGCTGACCACCTTGCCGATGGGGGGTGGGAAGGGCGGGTCGGATTTCGATCCCAAGGGAAAGAGTGACAATGAAGTGATGCGGTTCTGCCAGAGCTTCATGACGGAGCTGTATCGGCACATCGGACCCAACACGGACGTCCCGGCAGGCGACATCGGAGTTGGCGGACGGGAAATCGGTTTTCTGTTCGGCCAATATAAACGCCTGGCAAATGAATTCACCGGAGTGCTGACGGGGAAGGGGCTGAGCTGGGGTGGCTCGCTGATTCGTCCGGAGGCGACGGGATACGGCTGCGTTTATTTCGCCGCGGAAATGCTGAAGAGCCGCAACGACTCGCTCGAGGGGAAGCGATGCCTGTTATCAGGGAGCGGGAACGTAGCGCAATACACGGTGGAGAAGTTGCTCGATCTAGGGGCGAAGCCGCTCACTCTGTCCGATTCGGACGGTTTTATTTACGATCCGGAGGGGATCGACAGAGAAAAGCTGGCTTGGGCCATGGAGTTGAAGAATGCGCGCCGTGGGCGCATAGCCATGTATGCCGAGCGGTATCCGAAGGCCGTATTTACGGCGAGGGATCCGCGTAAGGGTTCAAATCCTCTGTGGAACTTGGAAGCGGACTGTGCTTTTCCATCCGCCACGCAAAACGAAATCAACGCTCAGGACGCGGCCAACTTGATCAAGAACGGCGTCAAGCTTGTCGCCGAGGGAGCCAACATGCCTTGCACGCTAGCGGCTACCAAGGCATTTCTGGATGCGGGGGTCCTCTACGGGCCAGCGAAGTCTGCGAATGCTGGCGGAGTGGCAACCTCTGGACTGGAAATGGCACAGAACAGCGCCCGGCTGAGCTGGACGCGCGAGGAAGTGGATGATCGGTTGCACAAAATCATGGTAGAAATTCACAAGAATTGCTACGAGACGGCGAAGGCTTACGGGTCTCCGGGCAATCTGGTGGATGGAGCAAACATCGCAGGTTTTCTGAAGGTCGCTAATGCGATGCTGGATCAAGGATTGGTCTGAGACTCAAGATCGATTGGAGATCGTGGTGCGGGGTGGGTCCTCCACCCCGCGCCGAGTTTCAGCCTCCCGGCGAACTGGCAATGGGGCATGGGGCAAGCGAGTAATTCCGTCATCGATGCCGAAAGGCAGTTCGAGGGATTTGAGAGTCTGATCCCATTCCGGGTGCAGGACGTCCTTCTGGTTTCCAGCCTGTACGATTCATTCATTCTTCGCGAAGACGGCCGGCTGAGCGAGCTCCTGATCGGGGAATCGCTCGAGCTGGATTTACAACAGGCCCCCGGAATCACGCACGTCTCAAACGGAGCGGAGGCGCTGGAGTTGGCGCGTTCGCAGCCGCGCTTCAATCTGATCGTCGCCAATTTGCATGTGGGCGACATGGATGCGGGGCAACTCGCCCGCGAGGTCCGAAGCTCCGGCTTGGACGTTCCGGTGGTGGTGCTGGCATACGACTATACGGAAGTTAAGAACTTTGTTAGCCGCTATCCGGCCCATGGGATCGAGCGGATCTTCCTGTGGCAGGGGAACGCCCGCATTCTGGCGGCGATCGTGAAGTACGTGGAGGACCGGCGCAACGTGTTGCGCGATACCGCGTCAGTGGGTGTGCCGGTGATCCTAGTGGTAGAAGACAACATCCGCTATTACTCCTCGTTTCTGCCTGTGATTTACACCGAACTCATCGCTCAGTCGCGGCGGCTGATTCACGAGGGAGTGAACGTTGCCCAAAAGCTCTTGCGGCTCCGGGCGAGGCCGAAGATTCTGCTGGCCTCGAACTATGAAGACGCGCTGGAGCAGGCGATGAAATATAAAGAATACCTGTTCGCAGTCGTCTCGGATGTGGAGTTCCCGCACGAGGGCGAATTGAGTGGTGAGGCCGGCATTATGCTGGCCCGGAAAATTCGGGAAGCGGTGCCGGACGTGCCGATTCTGCTTCAGTCGAGCCGCACAAAGTTCCGGCGAAGCGCCCATGCGGAAGGTTTCTCATTCCTGCAGAAACGGTCGCCAACCCTGCTCAGGGACTTGCGTCGATTCCTGGTGGAACAGTGCGGGTTCGGCGATTTCGTCTTCCGTCTGCCAGATGGGAGCGTGGTGGGACGGGCGAGCGACTTGAGCACGCTGGAAACGCGCTTGGGCGACGTTCCCCCGGAAAGCATCGCTTATCACAGCCAACGAAATCATTTTTCACGGTGGTTGATGGCCAGAACCGAGTTTGTTCTGGCACAAAAACTCAGGCCGCGAAAGGTCTCTGACTTCGCGACGATCGAAGACCTGCGGCGGGACTTGATTCAATCCATTGTCGAGTATCGCCGGGAGCGGAGCCAGCTTTTGGTGGGGGATTTCAATCCGGCGACATTTGAGCCGGGCGAGGCTCCATTCCTGCGAATCGGCGGGGGCTCTCTTGGTGGAAAGGCCCGCGGGCTGGCATTCGTGCGCCACCTGTTGCACCGGTATCGGCTGGCGAGGCGGTTTGAGGGCGTCCGGATAACGGTGCCGCCGGCGGTGGTTCTGGGAACGGACGTATTCGATCAATTCCTGAGCGAGAACAACCTGCTCGATTTCGCGATTCGCAGCAGCGACGACGGCGAGATCCAGAAGCAGTTCGTCGCGGCGAGTCTGCCCGCGCCCCTGGTTGATGCGCTGCGGTCTTTTCTGTCGTCGGCCCGCTATCCGTTGGCGGTGCGTTCTTCGAGCCTGCTTGAGGACGCGCAATACCAGCCATTCGCCGGCGTGTACGAGACGTTCATGCTCGGCAACCACGATCCCGATCCCAGTGTTCGCCTAGCGGAGGTGATCGAAGCGATTCAACGCGTCTACGCCTCCACCTTCAGCCGCCATGCCAAGGGATATGTGCGGGCGACTCCGTACCGTCTGGAAGAAGGAAAAATGGCGGTGATCCTGCAACAGATGGTCGGGACGGTGCACGGCAATCGCTTTTACCCGGACTTCTCGGGAGTGTTGCGTTCGCGCAATTTTTATCCCGCTCCGCCGATGCGATTCGAAGACGGCATTGCGGCCGTGGCGCTGGGGTTGGGGCGGACAGTGGTGGAGGGGGGCAGGTGCGTGAGGTTTTGTCCGCAGTATCCTCGCCATATCGCGCAGTTCTCTTCCGTTGAGGAAATTCTGGCCAATTCGCAATCCGACTTCTGGGCCTTGGAGCTGGAACACCGGACGCGAGGAGGCGATACGGCGGCACACCTGCGCGAAGTGCGATTCGGGCTGGAAGCGGCGGTGTCTGACGGAACCCTGGATCTGGTGGGATCAACCTATTCCGCGGACAACCACGCCGTCTATGACGGTTTCAGCCGGCCGGGGATGCGCCTGGTGAGCTTCGCGCCAATTTTGAAGCAAGGTGCTTTCCCGCTGGCGCCAATTCTGGTGGAGATCATGAAGATCAGCGAAGACGCCTTTGGGCGGCCGGTGGAGATCGAGTTTGCCGCCAGCAGGCCAAGCGGCGGCGATGGAGTGGCCGACTTTGCGATTTTGCAAGTGCGCCCGCTGTCACTTTTGCGGGAGGGAGAATCCACTCAGATCGAGGATGTGGATAGAAGCCGGCTGGTCTGCCAGAGCCCGAAAGTGCTGGGCAACGGCCGGATCGTGGACTTGCGCGATGTTGTGGTCGTCGACGCCCATCGTTTCGAACGGGCGCACAGCCAGGAAGTGGCCAGGCAAGTCGCGGAGTTCAACGCCCGGCTCAGCGCCGAAGGGACTCGGTATTTGCTGATCGGCGTTGGCCGATGGGGATCGAGAGAGCCGTGGCTGGGCATTCCTGTGGAGTGGGACGAAATCTCAGGAGCCCGCGCAATCGTTGAGGCGGGGTTCCGCGATTTTCACGTGACTCCCTCCGAGGGCAGCCATCTTTTTCAGAATCTCACTGCGTTTGGGGTCGGATACTTCACGGTGAATCCCGAGGCTGGGGAAGGTTTTGTGGACTGGCAGTGGCTGGCAGAGCAACCGGCAGTGGCGGAACTAGGTTGCGTCCGTCATCTGCGGTTCGATTCGCCCGTCCTAGTGGTTATGAATGGCGGGAGCGGCCAAGGTGCGATTTTCAAACCGGAAATCCCCGTGTAGAGTGTTTCCCCACGGCACCATGAGCGACACGCACGCGGTCATCTTCCGCGCGAAAACGTCTATCTCGTCGAGTCAGAGCAACTCCGGAAATGCGCCATCCAACTACGTACCAGAGACCGCTTGGCTACGGCCTGCCTGCGGCTTTTGCAGTCTTGGGAATCGCGTTTTGTGGAACGTACTCTCCCAGCGGCCCGCCCTTCTGCCACGGCTGGTAGACCACAAGATCCGGGTGTTCTCGCCAGAACGCCTGAGCGATATGGCAGCTCCAGCAAACGGGCAAGTCTTTTGAGAATGCTTCAGGGAGGTTCTCCGCAGGCACTTCTTCCCACTCCTCAGTTTTCCTCGCGCGATCGAGCAGCGCGGGACTCCGATCAAAGTGGCTGAGCGTCTCGATTGGCTTTCGGCAATATGCGCATTTCTTCCCCGCATACCAGTGCGCAGCGATTGTCCACACGCGATGATTCTCAGGATCATGTTCGACCTGCTCCAGACAGTCCTGATCGCAACCTTCGCGCTCCGGCCAGCGTGAACACTCGCACAACTCAAGTTCCTGCCGGCCTGCGATGGCCTTTACCGCAGCGCGCGGGACATTCACCTTGACGGCTGCCGGCTCATGAGTTTCCGGGCAGGTCACCAGCATTTTGCCCCGAAATCTCAGCCCTTCCCACACTCGTCTGGTCACGTACACGATGGCAATGGCGACCAATGCAACAAAAAGATACACCTCAGTAGCCATGGAGTCCTCCCCGCCGGCCCAAATTCTTTCCCCGGGCACGGCGGCAATACATAACAATATTCGCCATGGTGAAGGTCCTTGTCTGTGAAGCCCATCACTAGGCCGCGTGCCCTGCGTCACACGGTTTCTGTTACGCAGGCCAGCCTTTCCAGTCCTCGCTCTTGCGGCCGGACCGCGCGAAAGGGCGTAACGACCGATCGTTTGGGTTCTGGGGGCTCGAGAGCAGTTCCGGAACAATCGTAGCCGGTTGGACCAAACAACCACAGGTAAGCTCAGCCTCGAACCGCAGCTAAGAAATGGCTTGCGTACTCTCAGAGCTGGTGAAGACGAACAGTAATCTTCACCAGCGAGAAGGGGACGCCTCAAGAGCGAGGATTGACTACGCCCGGGACTGTCCCACTTGGGGAGAGGCTGTACGGATCATCTCCAAAAGGGCAGCGCGGTTCGGATTCAGCAACTCGTCAACAATCTGCTTATTCACGTTCGCCGCAATGATTTGTCCAACTTCCGTATGCACGTCCGAGTAAATCCCCATACCCTTCATCCTCTGTGTTTGGGACTCGTTATCCTCGGTCGGAGTGAGATAGTGCACGGCGCTCGCTTTGTAGCGGTGGATCAGAAACAGTTGAATAAGCGTCATCAGCCGCTTCTTGCGCAACGGCGCGACCGTATTCTGATCGCGCACCGAGAGGAAGTTACGGCCGCGGCGATCCTGGACCGGGGCAAAGATGATGTTCGCGAGCTTTTGACCGCTGGGCTCATCGATCAGGCTCAGTTCCAACAGCTCCCCTCCGGCCGTGTGGGGACGCAGCTCGACTCGAATCTTCGCGGGATGCTCCCAGTGCTTCCTCCACTCCGCCAGCCACTCCGCCAGCAGCTTGGGCGGAACTTCGGTCTGAACTAAGTGCTGGAAGTGTGTCGATCCCTTACCCATCGCCTTGGTTGCAGCAGTGCGACCCGACGAAGCCATCAATGCGCCGTCCAGCCGTGGTCCGCCGACCAGAGTTTGCGGTGTGCGATAGGGAGATTCCAGCAGCCTGAACTTGCGCTGCAGGCGCGCCAGCGCCAACATCCCGTCCTCCTTCAACGCAGTGGCGAACTCCTCGGCCGCCAAGCCATCGATCTGGTGTCCACCGTAAGTGATAAAGTTGAAGACGTACCCGAGTTTTCCGAGCTCCTGCGGGAATCGCTTCATTTCCTCGTCGCTCATGCCGGTGGTGTCCCAGTTGAACGACGGCGACAAATTGTACGCCAGCATCTTGCCGGGATATTCCGCGTGAATGGCATGCGCGAACATCCTGGCGTCGTCCAGGTCCGCAGTCTTGGTCTCCATCCAGAGGATGTCCGCAAACGGGGCCACAGACAGGGATCTAGCGATTGCATGAGCAATCCCGCTATGGATTTGATAGAAACCTTCCGGAGTCTTGGGGAGTTCACAATCCCATACGACCTGGATACCCATGGACTTCGCCCGCTCGCGCACTTCATAGAAGGAAGCGCCTTTGGAGAAAGACAACCATTCCTCGACGCTCATATCGAAACGCACGCCCTCGTCCGTGCGGGACCTCATCACGTCGGCGATCGCCTGCCCATAGGTCTTCAGCCGTGCTTCGGTCTGCCAGATCTCCATATAACGCGTCTCGATCTTCTCGAGTGCGGCGTCGAGCTCTATTGCGGAAGCCTGCCCGAGGCTCTGGGCAGTCTCGGTGATCATGGAAATTAGTCCGACCTGCTCAAGCCAGTCAATGGTTGCGCGGCACTCGGTCTCCGATACGTTGAACAGGAGGTGCCCACGAACCTCGACCCCCAGTTCGAAAAGCTTTTTCAGAATAATCAGGTAGCCAACCCGGTAACTGGGCAGCTCGGTGTTGGTTGCGCCGAGGATGACGGGCTGGTCCCGCTCGTCGCTCCGATTATCGAGAAACGTCGCGGCTTCCGCATCGGTTCGGGCCACAATGATGCCCGGGACCCTCATGACGTCAAGCTGCAGGCGGGCTGCGTTGAGACGCCTGATCTGTTCATCGACGGCGACGAGAACCTTCCCTGCCTGGTGGCCGCACTTCTTCGCCCCGGGCTTCTGGTCTTCGATGTGATAGCCCGGAATCCCGACCTCCACGAAGCGGCGGATCAGGTTTCGCACGTGCGCATCCCCACCGTGGCCGGTATCGGCATCGGCGATGATAAACGGCCGATAATCGACGACCCGAGTCGCCTTGCGCTCTTCTTCACTCATCCGTACGCGCGCGAAATGTTGGTTCTTGTCGGCGGTAAGGAGCGCCCGGACCAACCCGGCTGCTTCGTCCGGCACCTGGCTGAGGGGATAGCTTGCCAGATCCGGTCCTGGATCCTCTGCCAGCGAACCTTTGGCGGAGGTCGCCCAGCCGCCAAGGTAAATGGCGTCTATTCCCATCCGCTTCAACGTAACGGCCTGGCCCGGGGAATAGGGACCGAATGTGGTGATCTGCTTGCGCTGCTCGAAGAGCTCGCGCAAAAGCGCGTAGAATTCCTCGGCTGCCCGTCGCGCAACGGTGTAGTCGCTGGAAATCGTACCCTGTTGTTCAGCCACCTCACGTGGAGAGTAGAGGCGGGAGACACCAGCAAAGCGGGGACTCACGAACCATTGCTTGGCGGCCGCTACTTGCTGGTCGAACATGGTCATACCGTTGTTTTTTTGCATGATGAGCACCATTTCTCCGTCTTGAGTTCGAAGTTGATTTGTATCGTACACCCAGCCACTACTAATTTATGTAGTTAATACGCCTGCCTCGAAAGCATGAGGAGGTTGTCCGTGGCTCAAGCCATCGGGTCGTGAGCTCCGCTCATGGGAACCGATGCGAGAGGCATGGTTTTCGACAAGATCATTCTTGCAACGGACTCTGTTTCAAATCACCTAATTTCAGAGAATAAGACCGCGATGCTATCGGCACACTCGCGCTCCAGGTACGCTGTTTGATCCCTCCTAGGTTAAGTCCGCAAAAATGTCGTAGACATAGTCATAAGTGACCAGAGCAATCTTGTTCAGCATGTTTGCATGAACGCGCTTGACGATTTCCTCGCGGGAAAGGTCGAAGATCGCCTCCAGAATCTGCGCGCGCTCCTGTTTGGTTCGCCTGCGCGATGGCGAAGAGCACACGAGCGCTATGCTGAATGTAGCGGGATGAAAGCAGTTGCCGCTTCAAGAGTTCCATGATGATAGGCGCTTTGGCGCGGTCAAAGCGGCCGGGATCGCCGCGGCGGTCCAACTCGGCAAAGAACTCCGAGGTCCATTCGTTGTGGCATTCACACAACTTCTCGAATAGTTCCCTGCTGAACGGGGTGCCTGCCTTAATCGCGTAGGCGTCCAATGCCGGTATGACGCCATCCTCTGTAAGCACCGGCCGCTTGAGATAGCCGTCCTTGGTGATGGCGGCCTGGTGATGAAGGAGGCTCCACAGCCAAGATACGTCGATCCGGTAAGTGGCGAGATCATTCATGAACCGCAATGAAAGTTCATAGTCGTCGATCGCGGCCGCGAAGTTACCGTTGAGAATCTGAAAGCCATAGTTCGCCGCCATGTAGAACGCGTGTTGGATATGCTCGATCGTGATCTCGCCCTTGGGCACGCCATAGATGGCGTCCCAAAGTTCTTGCGTCAAAAATTTCTCCGGCGTGCCCACCATTTGGTTCGTAATAACCAGGGGTGTGATCTTGCCATCGGAATTCAATAATCCACGGGATTGCAGCAGGAGTTGCTCCGCGGCACTGAGACCGCTGGCGACGGTCGGCACCGGTTTGCCTTTCACCTCTACAACCTCCCGTGGCGCATCGAGGATCGCTTGGAGCTTCGCCACCGCGACCTGTAAGGGCGCATTGCCAGCGGCGACGTATGCGGGCTCTGGACTGGCGACCCAGCTTTGCCGGTAGGCATCATAGAGTCTTCCCTTCACTTGGCCAGCCAGGATTTCCGCTAGGGTGGGCTGTTGCCCTGCGGGCAGGGGGTGCTGGGGCATAAACATGAGACCCAGCAGGCGTTCTCGCAGCTTGTCGATGGCTATCGCACGCAGGGCCAATGGGTTATATCTCGACCGTCCATAGATATCGGTGGACTGATAGATCATTACCGCCGCCATCCCGCCAATAGGAGCGCCCTGCTCGAGTTCGCCATTTTTCATACCGGCCATGAGCATTACCAGCGCGTTATACCGCTGATATGAAATCATGTTCGGGGAGGCCATGCTGATCGATTGTGGGTCGGGAAATACGCCTTGCGGGTCGTCCTTCCACATTTCGATGAGGCTACCCAAGTAATCCCACCGGCCGACATTCGTCCCAAGGAGGCGGCGCCGCAATACCCAGGCGATTGCGGGCAAGTACCGGCCCGCATTTCCTTCCTCATAGAGTACTTTGATCTTGAAGGTGCCAATCGGGATGCCGATCATGCCTTCCAACCGTGCCAGGAGCTTCTCCACGATCAGAGCTTCCTGAGGAGTCTGAATCTTCGGAATGTAAAAATAGACGCCGGTGCCGGCGGCGGTCAGGGATTCGTAGTTGTTCAAAACCCACAGGGTCACGGTAGGAATCAAGCCGGGAACCGGTTGACCTTCGACCTTGATGTGGTCAAACAACACGTGGATGCCGGGAGGCCGAACAAACCGGGTGGGCCATCGAGCAGGCGACGTGGTGATCTGGTACGCGCGCTTCTGGCCTTTCTTTACGACCTCATAGGGATGGTTGGTCCAGCGGCCTTCGAATATCTCTTTGGCGTTCTGCAGGGCGGCAAAAATCCCGAGCGGTTGGTTTGCGGGGGAACCATCGGGCTGGAAATGAGGCGGTGAGGCATCTTCAAAGTCAGGCATATTCATGGGCGCCGAGCTATTCAGCGCGTTGAAAGCCATGTCCAGCGGATGCCACGGCCCGGTGAGCTCCAAGCCGGGATTCCTCAGGGGGTGGGCATCCTTCGGGATCGGCACGTCGTCGTTCAACCGCCAGCGCCAGTCGCTGTCACGGCCGAAAAAGTTATCGATCAGGCCCTGAACGATCTGGTGAAAAGTCCAAAACTTCGCGGTCACCGGGTCCTCAAAGGTGTCGTCCCACTTCGGCCAGGAATATTTCTGGCCGACCGGCGCGGAGGACTGCAGGCGCATCCGCCGAGCCGAGAGGGCTGCGGCGATTTCCGGACGCAATTCCTGGGTGAGCGTGGCAATCGTCCGTTCAGTATTGATTTCTCGCCCGTTTACGATTTTGGTTCCGAAGAGGTGAGGGAACTTCCCCAGAATGTCCTCTCGGATCACGGCCTGTGCCATCTCTAGTTCCTCCGAAAGAATGCATCGAGCGCAGACGCGAAATAGAGCACTGTTGACCGCGGGCGTCAAGCCCCGCGCCAGGCGCAAACGCGTTTTTCAGGCATCGTCACGAATCATGTCGGCAGCTTTTTCTGCAATCATAAACGTTGGCGCGTTCGTATTGCCCGCGATGATGCGTGGCATGATCGAGGCGTCCGCGACGCGCAGCCGGTCGATTCCACAAACGCGGAGCCGGGAGTCGACGACGGCCATTTCGTCGTTGCCCATCTTGCAAGTGCCGACGGGATGGTAGAGCGTTTGCGCGGCGCCGCGGATGAAATCGGCGATCCCGTCGTCCGTGGTGATCTCCGCGCCGGGATGCAATTCGGCGCCTCGAAAGGGTTGGAATGCTTTGGTGTGCGCGATCCGGCGGCAGAGGCGCACCCCTTCCACAATCACGCGCAGGTCCCGATCGGTTGAAAGATAATTTGCGCGGATGGCAGGCGGCGCGAAAGGGTCGAGGGAATGAAGCGTGATTTCGCCCCGAGACTTTCGGGCGTGGCAAGGATTGGGCCGAATCCGAAGCAGTGGTCCTTGCGCTTATCGAGCCCATGATTCACATAGTAGACGGGGCCGAAAAGGAGCTGCAAATCGGGGATAGCGAGTTCGGGGCGCGTCCGCAGCAAAAATTCCCGCCTCGGCGACATTGGAAACCAGCGGCCCACGCTTGAAGAAAAGATAGCGCAGCAAATTCAACAGCGATTCCGCGGAAGCCATGCTTACAGGCTGGGTGCACAGATAACCCACCGAAACCATCGGGTGATCCTGCAGATTCTTTCCGACGCCGGGAAGATTCTGCACGGGGCGAATGCCGGCCCGGGTCAACTCGTCTGCCGGGCCGATGCCGGAGAGTAGAAGGAGTTGCGGTGAATTGACCGCGCCGCCTGCGAGAATTACTTCGGAGGAGGCTGACGCAGTCTCAGTGGCGCCGTTCCGAACGTATTCGACGCCGGTGGCCCGGTTTTTTTCGAGAAGCACGCGTGTTGCGTGCGCTCCGGTTAACACGGTCAGGTTCGAACGGGCCAGCGCGGGCTTCAGGTAGGCGTCGGCAGCGCTGTGACGGCGTCCGTTGCGCTGCGTCACTTGATAGAGGCCCGCTCCTTCCTGCGCGGCCCCATTGAAATCGGGGTTGCTTGAAATGCCGAGTTCGTCCGTCGCGGCGAGAAAAGCGCGCGTGAGAGGGTTAACGTAGCGCAGGTCGCCGACGCACAGAGGTCCTCCGCGTCCGTGGTATTTCGACGGGCCACGCTCCTGATTTTCCGACTTGAGAAAATAAGGAAGAACATCGTCGAAGCCCCATCCCTCGTTTCCGAGGCTTTTCCAGTGCTCGTAGTCGAGCGCGTTCCCGCGAATGTAGATCATCGCATTGATGGAACTTGACCCGCCCAATAGTTTTCCCCTCGGCCAGTAGAGTTGTCGGTTGTGAAGGTGCGGCTCGGGTTCGGTGGAGTAGTTCCAGTCGAGTGCGCTCTTGAAGAGCTTCGAGAACGCCGCCGGAATATGCACTTCGGGCGCGCGGTCTGGACCACCTGCCTCGAGCAGCAGGACGCGCGAGTGCGGCTGTTCAGAGAGCCGCGCAGCGAGCACGCAGCCTGCCGATCCCGCTCCGATAATAACGTAGTGGTACATTTGCGGTCGCTCCCACATGATGGGAAAGGAACTCGCTTGACCTACTGATTGCGGCCCGTTTCATGGAGTCCTTCCAGCGTGTAATCTGCCGCAACGGACTAACACATTACCTCTAAAATATCTCCGACAACTCTGAAATGGATGGAAGTTCGAGCGCGGTGTTTTTACGATATGTTTCGGGTTTCTGGAGACAGACGATTGGCATGAGAACTCGCAAGCAGCGGCAGGATTCGTTCCATGAATACTTCGCGTCGGTCGAGAATATGGCATCGGCGTACGGCCCCCAAACGCGTGATGCTCCCGTCTTTCAGACTTGAGCAATTCCTCGCTGGCCTTCCATCGCAAGCATTACATCACTTGGCGCGTCAGGTTGAAGTGATATACATCACAACGAAGAGTAATGCAGGTCACCGCGAGCAGTCAGTCCCCAGGAACAGACTGATCCCAAATAGAAAGTGGAGATGCAGATCTTGGGAAGCGCTTTTCGAAAAGGTGGCTGAAGATGATTCACGAACAACAAGCAATCGAAGGAACGGCAACTAGAGTTGCGGTTAAGCCTGTTCCGGAAGCAAAGGTCTCACTGAACAATATTCTGCTGGCAACGGATTTTTCGCCGGCTTCAGACCGCGCTCTGGAGTATGCCCTCTCCTTGACGCGGCACTACAGTTCGCATCTCTACGTGACGCACATCATCACGATCGAAGGACACCCCACGAACGCTCCAGGCTTCGCTACTGCAAGAGAGCAGAAATACCGCCAGGACGCCAAGGATGCTATGGCCAAGCTCACGCGCTCGGGCCTCCTTACCAACCTGTCTCACAATCTTGTGATCGAGGAAGGCGCGCTGTGGCCTGCAATCCAGAAGCTCATCGAGAAGTACGGAGTTAATCTCGTTGTCGCTGGAACACATCGAATGGGCAGCATGCAAAAAATCTTGCTCGGTTCCAACTCCGAACAGATGTTTCGGCACTTGAGCGTTCCCATGTTGACCGTTGGGCCAATTGCGCCTTCGGAACCAGAGTATGTATCTGAATTCGAACATATATTGTTCGCCACGGACTTCGGGCCGGGGGCAGTGAAGGAAGCTGCCTTTGCTCTGAGTTTGGCCCGGGAACATAGCTCCAAGCTCACAGTGCTGCACGTTTCAACCGGAACCGAGCAAACATCGGGTCTCCAAAGGGATGCCGCCCTGCGCCAAATGAGAGAATTAGTGCCGGATACACAGGCCGAGCACTGCGAAGTCGATTACAGGGTCGTGTACGGCAAACCAGTTGAGGAGATTCTGCGCGTAAGGCAAGACACTCAAGCGGGCCTGATTGTGATGGGGGCAAAGAAGCGGAACAGCCTGGCCGGTCATGTGCCGCACACAATCGCATACGAAGTGGCGAGCACCGCGCCGTGCCCTGTGCTTACGGTCCGATCCTGAAAGGGTCGGATTGATGATCGCAAAGTTTACTCTATTTCCATATAAGCACTTATATAGATAATGGCATGCCGGAACGGTAGGTTAGACTCCCCAGAATCTCCGCATGGCAATCGGTTAAGCGTGACCCGCGGCCTTCTTTTTCACAGTTGTTGCCTGTTCCAGCGTCTGCTTCTCGTGTCTGATGTCTCCGAGGAGATAGGCATTCAGCAGGTATTGGGTGACCATGCGCTGCGTGTTAAAAAAGGATCCGTTAACAGCGATAGCAGAGCGCATGACTTCCGCATATTTCCCGGGGCGATCATAAAACATTGGCAGGATGACATACTGCAGCTTTTCGTACATGGAGCTGACTTCGAGCGGCTGCTGGTTTCCATCATGGTCAAAACCAATGGACCACCCGGTGACGCCTTCGAAGTGACCTTCCACCCACCAACCATCGCGCACGCTGAGGCTCGGCACGCCGTTCATGGCGGCCTTCATACCGCTCGTTCCCGAAGCTTCGAAGGGACGGTGGGGCGTGTTCAGCCAAAGATCCACGCCGCTGGTCAGGAGCCGTGCCCAGCGCATATCGTAGTTTTCCAGATAAACCACGGGGATGGAGCCGCGCAGAGCGGCCGCGGCTTCGAATACCGCGCGGATGACAGCCTTTCCGTCCGCATCCCGGGGATGCGCATTTCCAGCATAAACGATCTGCAGTGGACCCACTTGCTGGCGGATGGCTCGCAGTCTTTCCAGGTCCGTGAAAAACAGATCCGCCCGCTTGTACGTAGCGGCTCGGCGAGCAAAGCCAATCGTGGCCACGGTTTCAGAAAACTGCACTTCTGTAGCTTTTGCGATCGCCTGGATCATCTCGCGCTTTGCTCGAACATGAGCCTGTTGAATCTCCGCGACGCTGATCCCGATGGCATAGCGCAGGTAGAGATTGTCGTGGCGCCACTCGGGAATGTGGCGGTCGTAAAGTTCTTGAAAAGGACTGGAAACCCAGGTTGCCGCATGCACTCCATTTGTGATGGCGTGAATGAGATAATCCGGAAACATATCGTGGGAAATTTCTCCGTGCCGCATGGCCACGCCATTGATGTAGCGCGAGCAACGCAGGGCAAGGAAAGTCATGTTCAGATTGCCCAAGAGGCAGCAACGCGTGGATTCAAGAATCCCGACGCAGTCCGGGCCGAGGATTTCACCGACCAACTCAAGCGGGAACTGGTCGAAGGCTGCTGGGATCGGCGTATGAGTGGTAAAAACACATTGACTCCGCACGGCCTCGAGTTCGACCTCGGTTGCAGAGGCCAAATTCGGACTTCCAACCTTTTCCTCCAGTAGCGCTAGTGTGAGTAACGCGGCGTGACCTTCGTTCAGATGGAAGCGCGAAATTTTGTGATGTCCCAAAGCCCGCAAAAAGTACACTCCACCAATGCCTAGCACCGCTTCCTGGCAGAGCCTATAGCGATCATCCCCCCCGTAAAGATTGTTGGTGAGTGTTCGCTCCCATTCCGTGTTATCGGGCACATCCGTATCCAGAAAATAGACGGGCACCTTATGTCCAGTGACACCCGTAATCCAGTAGCACCAAGCCTGAATTTTCACTGCATGCCCGCCAAGGCTGAGAGTGACAGTCGGCTCAAGACGCTCCAGAACTTCTTCCGGACGCCACACTTCGGGGCGCTCAGATTGCTCACCCCTTGCATCGAGTTGCTGGTGGAAATATCCCTGGCGGTGAAGGAGAGTCACGCCAGCCATTGGCAGAGCCAGGTCCGCCGCGGAACGTAACGTGTCTCCCGCCAAGACTCCCAGGCCGCCAGCATAAGTAGGCAGCCGAGAATCTACCGCAATCTCCATCGAGAAATATGCGACTCGCGGGCCAGACATAAAGTCAGTCTCCAGCAGGAAGCATTTCAGGCACCTTCATAATCCTATATCACTCCTGACGGTGCATTCGGAAGTTATTCCAGTCCAGAAATTCGCTCTACGGAAGTTAATCAAGTGTGCAATAGCAACTTCCGATGAACGCGCGGTCCTGGCTGTCCCAATTCAAGAAGGCACGGCCGTGCTCGAAACCTGGCCTGAGTATAGGCTACTTCGTGACGCAGGTCACACTCACATGTGACTTCTCTCACCGCAACGGATGCGTCAGCTAAGGTATCAACATATCGTCCATCTATAAGAGGGGTTCTTCGAGGTCCGCATTGGAAACGAACCAGAAAAAGCCGGTCCCCAGAAGTAGTTTGTCGCCGGCAGACGCGGCTTTTCTTTACCTTGAACGCAAGGAAATGCCTCTTCACATCGCCAGCGTATCAGTGTTCGACGGCGCGATACCCTTCAAGGAATTTGTCGCCAGCATCCGCTCCAGGCTGCATCTAGTTCCGCGGTACCGGCAAATCGCAGTAACGCCGCCTTGGAACCTTGGCCTGCCCACCTGGGAAGACGATCCGCACTTCGACATCCACCGGCACATCTTCCGGAAAACCTTAGACCCTCCCGGGGGAGAGAAGGAATTGGAAGCGCTGGCCGGGCGCATTTTCAGCGGAATGCTCGACCGCAGCCAGCCACTGTGGGAAATACATGTCGTGGATGGGTTGAAGGACGGCAGAGGGGCCATAATTTGGCGAATGCATCATGCGTTGGCCGATGGAGTGTCGGGCACGGAAGTAGTAAGAGTGATGCTGGATACTACGCCCGAAGGCCCTGGAGCGAGCCGAACGCCGCGCTATCGCCCACCGCACCCCCCGGCGCCAAACGGCGCCAAGAACTCGATTTTCGAAACCGTGCGTAGCTCGTTGGAGGGCTTGCTCGCGCTGGAGAACGGGCTGCTGAGTTTCGCGCAGACGCTTCTCGATGACCGAAAGCTAAATGAACTAAAAGGACTTCTCAAATTAATGCCGGAACTAGCAGCATCCGTGGAAAGACTGCCGTTCAACAAGCCCTGTACCGGAGAGCGGAAATTCTGTTGGGCAGAGTTCAATTTTGCGGATCTGCAGGCCGTGCGCGAGGCTGTGGGCGGCACGGTCAACGACATCGTCCTGGCAGTGTTGACGCGTGCGCTCGCGCGGTACGTGAAGTTGCACGGCCAATCCGTGAACAACCGATTCGTGCGGATCGTTTGTCCGGTCAGCCTGCGGCAGGGGAATCAGGACGAGGGCTTGGGTAACCGGATCTCGTTTCTGCCGGTAGCACTGCCCATGGACGTGCGCAACCCCATCCGCATGCTGCAGACCGTTCAGACCAGGACGGAGACGATGAAGCGCTCAGTGGCCGCCAATCTGGTGGGCCTCGTAGGCGATTGGATCGCTGCCGCTCCCGCTCCGGTGCAGGCGCTGCTGTGGGGGGGAATCCCAGACATCATACTCCCAATGCCGCTCATGAACATGATCTGCACCAATGTTTCTGGTTCACGCGTGCCTCTATACGCCGTTGGCAGGCGCATGATCGCCTCGTATCCACAGGTGCCGATCGGCTATGATTTGGGCGTCGGGTGCGCCGTGCAGAGTTATGACGGAAAGCTCTTTATCGGGCTGATAGCCGATGCGGCCGCGGCGCCGGACGTCGGCCAGTTGCGCGACTTTATCCTTGTCTCCTTCCAGGAGCTGTGCAAGTCCGTAAAGTCGAAGAAGGCGCGGGGCGGAAGTGTAGCAGAGCCCAGAACTGCGGGACGGCCCGCGAAGAGGGCGAAGCCGAACCAGACAGCGGCTGCCCAAGTGGCGGCGGAAATGTTACCGGCGAGAACACCCACGGCAGCGTATGCGCACGCGAAGGAAACAGCATGAAAGCCAACGCGACAGGAACGATCTCGATGGACCTACCGAATGAATTGCTGGAAAAGCTATATACCGTGGGCAGCTTGCGAAACACCGGTAGCGGCGCCCAGTTTGGGCTCAAGAACCGGTTGAGCGACGCGGAACTGACGGGCCTGAGCGGAATCCTAATCGATGGGAAGCCGGTGGCGCTCGATCAAGTGCGAATGGATCTGGCGGATCAGTGCCCGTTTACCGCAGCGCAGCTCGACGCTGAACACCCCATTCCTTTCCCGCTCCGTTCTACCGTAACGATTCACGCCGGATTACCCAAGTTGGGAAGCGGCAGGCATGAGATCGAAATCACGTTCGAAGCGCGCCCTTTCGGGAACCTGCACCTGAAGGTTGAAGATGCCCTGGCAGAGGAAGCCGGGCACGAAGCGCGCATGCCGCGGGACGAAGCCGACGATTATAACCCGGAGGTAATCCTGCAGCGGCGGAAGTTCATCGAGCAAGCAAGCGGAGTCAAGCTGCACCACCTGCTTCACTATTCATTCGACCCGCACCTCGCCAAGGGGAACTGTGAGAATTTTGTGGGAGTAGCACAGGTGCCGCTCGGCTTTGCGGGACCTCTGTGTGTGCGTGGCGAGCACGCGAACGGCGAGTTTCTGATCCCGCTGGCGGCTTCAGAAGGAACCCTGGTGGCGTCTTACAATCGCGGGATGAAGGTGGCAAACCTGTGCGGCGGGGTGGAAGCCACCGTGGTAGCCGATGCCATGCAGCGCGCGCCGGTGTTTGTGTTCCACAACGCGCGGGCAGGCCGCGAATTTGTGAATTGGGTGCAGGCTAATCTGGCGGATATTCGCGCCGCGGCAGAAGCTACCTCGTCCGTTGCCCGGCTGCAGTATATTGACCCGTACGTTGCGAACAATTTTGTGTATCTGCGCTTCAACTTTTCGACGGGAGACGCGGCAGGCCAGAACATGGTGGGGCGCGCGACGTATGCCTCCTACAACTGGATCCTGGAGCATTGCAAGGGAATCGAAAAGTCCTATCTGGAATCCAACTTTGCCACGGATAAGAAAGCCTCGCACGTCAACATCATGAGGACACGCGGCAAACGCGTGACGGCCGAAGCGACGATTACGCGCGAGGTTATGCAGCAATACTTACGGATCAAGCCGGAACAGATCGCTCATCACTACGGCGTGGCCAACGTAGGCGCTTTTCTATCGGGAGCCACAAGCAACGCGGCGCAGTCCGCCAACGGCATCACAGCCATGTTTATCGCAACCGGGCAGGATGTGGCAAACGTCGCGGAATCTTCGGCAGGAATCCTGTACACGGAATTAACAGAGCAGCGCGATCTGTACATCTCACTCACAATACCTTCGCTGATCGTGGGTACGTATGGCGGCGGCACTGGCCTGGCGACTCAGCGTGAGTGCCTGGAGATTTTAGGTTGCTACGGAAAAGGCAAAGTGAATCGATTTGCCGAAATCATAGCCGCAGTGGCGTTAGCTGGCGAGATTTCATTGAGCGCGGCCATCTCTTCCTGCGAGTGGGTTTCGAGCCATGAGAAACTCGGCCGCAACCGCTGAGCACTCAGGCAGTCTCTGGAGTCCTGATCATCGGTTCGCCCTGTAGTCGCGGTAGAAATCGAAAAAATAAGAAGGACTTGCCTTTAATTAAAGCAAGCTGCTTTGGCCAGAAGAATCGGCGGCTCCGGTGGCGGAAGCGCAACCACGGTTCGCATGAGGTCCTGAGTGTGTTGCCACCAGCCGTTAAAAACTTGACCTTCCCCGCAGCGGACCAGCAACGGCCGCCAGCCATCGAGGCCACCCGGCGATCGAACTAAGCAGGCTCGATCTCCGGCACGCCCTTTTGCGTTTTCGCTTTCGCCTGGTAGCACGTCGAAAGGCTCAACCATCACCGAACGAGTATCGAGGCGCAGGCCGGTGCGCAACGCTTTGAGCGCGCTCTCCTTCGCGCTCCAAAGCAGAGCCAAGAGCTGTGGACGGTCCCCGGCAGAGGCACCGGCCACGAACGATTGCTCCTCGGGGGTGAAATAATCAGAGAGAAATGCGTCGCTGCGCGGCTCAATGACTTCCAGATCACAACCCAGCACTCCACTCGAACTCGTGACGGCGCACGCCGCGATTCCGACGCGATGGCTGAGTGAGATCGCGGCGGCCGCTGGTTTGTCTTGAAAAAAAACTTCCGGGGCGCCCGATGGCGCCGGGCGAATTTCTATGCTCGCGAGAACCTGTGGATCGGCTGGGACCTTCAAGTAGAGTGCCAGGGCACTCTTGGCGGTCCAGCGTCCCAGCCGCCAATCGCTTCGCCGCTTGGCAAAACGCATTGCATTCAGCCGGGCCACCTCGCTCGGGCTCAGCCAAAGATCTCCAGTAGGTAGGTCCGCCTCGGTTTGTTCCCACCAGTAGATATGCATCAAGAAGCCCTGGCAGCGGCGAGTGCGGGCGTCGCTTCCACTTTCGGTTGCTCGCCTTCGTGCTTGCCGGAATCCAGTGCCTGCACTCGTTCGGCCCCGAGTTCGACCGCATGGATGAGGTACGGGCGAAGGTTCGCGGGCGGCAGAATGTCATGCAACGCACCCACCTTCAGGGCTCGCTGCACGCTATGCACGCGATCAAACTCGCCGGCCACTTCACCCAGCTTCTCGGAGTGGACGATTTTGAAGAGTTCGTCCCACTGAGTCCGCAACCGGCGCTTCTCGGCGGGGTCGGCTGTGGCCATGGCCTGGCTTAGCGTCTGCAAACGCAGGTCTTTGCGTGTTCTGGCTTCGACTTCACCGGCAAACACAACGGCGGCTGCCGGCGCGCCGCCAATGACGGAGGCGTACGTTCCCTCCAGGGCCACGACTTCCAGATGTTCATTCAGCGCTCGCGAAAAGACCACATAGGCACCCCCGTGATAGCGGGAAATCACACAAAACACCATGGGGCCCTTGAAATTCACGACCGCCCTTCCGATCTCCGCACCGTACTCAAGTTGCAGCTTGCGCATGGATTCCGGTGAGCCATCAAAGCCGGATAGATTTGCCAGAAGCACTACCGGCCGGTTATTGCTTGCGGCATTTATGGCGCGAGCCACCTTCTTAGAGGACTGCGGAAAGAGTGTGCCGGCGCACCATTGATCCGGGCCATCGGCTGGAACAAACCCCAACCGAGCCACGGGTCGAGATTCAATCCCGATCAAGCAGACCGGAAATCCACCGAGATGGGCATCCCACACAACTGCTGTTTCGGCAGCCCGCATGCCGGGCCAACGCTCGAGCGGAGGATAGTCCTGGTCGACGACAGCCATCATCACGGTGCGAATATCGAAGGATTTCTTTCGCCCGGAGTTTGTCGCGTCGGAAAAGATTTGGCCAACACGGGTGAAGCCGTCGCCGCGAGTCTTTCCATGGGGATAAGTTTGAACATTGCGATCGACGGGATCGGTTGTCACGGCCTTCCGCGGGAATCGCTCGCCTGGAGCTACATAGGTATGCTCGTAATGGCGAAAAAGAATGTGACAGGCATCATCGATGTCCTTGGCCCAGTACTGGGCCTGGCCGTTGAGGCCCATGATGCGATCATAGCCGCCAATCCCCTGATTATCCTCGGCAGAGACGCTGCCTGAATAATCCAAGGCGCGCTTGCCGGTAAGAACCATGGACGATTTCGGCGTCATGATCAGAATGCCCCGGGTGTGCATGAGCATCGTAGCTTCGGCGTTCCAATACGGCTGCGCACCAACGTTGATCCCGTTGATGACCAGATTCACTTCCCCGCCGGCTTGCGTGAACTCCACCAGGCGGCGCAGGACGCGGGCGATCCAATCCATGTTTTCCACGCCGCTCTCCATCGAGATCTTCGCACCGGCCGAAATGGGAAACCATTCCACAGGCGCGCCCATCTTTGTGGCAAGATCCAGAGCCGCGATGATGCGTCGGCATTCTGGTTCCGCGATGGCCCCAAGGTCCTTGCTTGGATCCCCCATCAACAGGACCCGGGGCATTCCCTCGGGGTACCTGACCGTGAAATTCCGAATGACGCCTACGATGATATTCGATTTGTTTTGGCCATACGGACGACCGACGCGAGTCAGCTGACCTTCAGAATTGAGATCGTGTTCGACAAAATCGCCCGGCGGGAATTCGGCAGGCGTGTCCTCCACTGCCGGGGTGAGCATTTCGATGATTTCGTAAGGGTAGGTCATTCCGCGCTGGCGCATGCGAACGACTTTCTGGTCGTACTCAGTCAAGGGAGTCAGCGGAGACATTTTGCCGGCGGGGCGGAACGTCGTAAGAATACTGCTGCCAGCAGGCCTGGAGATGCGCAGCACCATGTCGCGGAGCTCGCCGGTCTGCGGATTGGGAATGCGGGCGCGCAGCACCACTTGTTCCAATCCCAAGCCGTCGGTCGCGGGAGCCAGCCGTTGCACGATATTTTGGAATTCTTGGGGCTTGATACCAAGCGGCGGCCAGACGTAAAGAAGGACTCGATTCCAATAGAGACGATCGTGCGTCGAACGCCGCGAAAGATACAGCCGAATGCCCGCCAGCGCTTCTGAGAACATGCGTTCCAAATGCGGCAATTGCACAATGCGGCCCCCCTCATCGCACACGGGCGTCAAATCACGCACCTCCGCAACAGCGAACAGCCGTTCATCTTTTGGGTTATCGCGGGCCACCGCGTGGAAGAGGTAGACATCCTCCACCGACGGTAGCCGTTCAATGTTGAAATTGCTGAATCGCCACAGATGGAGCCGGTGCCCCATCATGGGGTGGAGTCCGCGGTAGAGCTTCTCCTCTTCATAGGCGCTCCCACAGGGGCGATAGGTGAAATGGCACATGCCGCCGATACCCGGGCCGCGACCCGGGCCAGCTAGAGCAACCACGATGCGCCGGATCGCACGGGGAAAGCCTGCTTGGTTGAGCATCCCGCAAACTTCCCGCTGCTGGGCTTCCGGATCGCCCAGCGCACCGGGATGCCAAACGTAGAAATCGAGGACGACATCATGGTCCACCGGGACTTCCTGAATCAGCGGAAACAAAGCACGCGCTGCTTCGCACAGCCGCGGAGACTCCGCATGGGTGGTGAACAGATGGATCTGCTTCCCCTCCTTCTGATATTCGGCTGACACACAGCGCTGCCCATCCACCGCGATTGGGCGAAGGTCCGTAAGCGCCTGAATCCGATAGTATCGGCGCGTGAGAACCTCCAACATCAATTGGCTCAGGGCCACGTCTGCGGTAGTGAACCGGCCGGCGAACAAACTCACCAAAGGTTGCGGGCATTCGACCAAGGCCTGCATTCTCTCGAGGCGGTCGTTACCTTCCGAGTTGGCGGCAAGGTGGGCGAGATGCTCTTCGGCATTTGCGTAGACCTGTTTCCGTGCTTGCTCAAACAGCGGCTGCTCGAAGCAGCGATAGCGTAGTTCCCTGGCCAGATCGCTGATTGCAGGAAATTGCCCCCGGGCCATTGAGATCATCCGATCGAGAAGCCTCCGGAAAGACTCTCCCGTTTGCGCCGGCAAAATTTCAAGGTACGCCAGGCGCCGTTCAAGGAGACCCAGAATGAGGGCTACTTGCTGCTCGACGCGCTGATGCGATTTATAGATCCAGAGCAGACTTTCTTCCAACTCCGGCAAACGATCCAACGTCCGCACTTCGTAGTGAGCGAGCGCCCGACGGAGCGCATCAACGAACGCAGGAGGGAGCCCATCACCGCGGGTCTCGATCATGCGCAAGTAGGAGAAAAGGTAAGCCTCGGGACTCGGAGCTTCACCTACAGTTGGATCGTCCAACTCCGCTTCGCGGTGGAATAGAAAACAGATGTCCACGAAGATCTGGAGAATTTCATCCTCACATTTCCTTGCTTCTGCGCCATCGGCGAGCTCCGCACAGTAGTGGTCCCATTCGGACAGAAGCCGTGCTGTATGCGAGGGATCAACATCGAAGCCCAGGATGAGTTGCCGGAGTTCTTCCGGGTGTTGGCGGGATCGAGAATGGCTGTCTTCTTGTCTCTCCTCCGAAGTGAATGTGGCGCCAAGCACCAACCGCTCCGTGGATATCGCGAAATCCTCGCCGGTGACCGCTTCGATCTGCACAAGCGCGGTTCCGGTGTCTACTTGTACGTTGGGTATGGCGAACACATGCCGCACTTTTCCGGAAAATGGAGCCACGACCTGCATCTCCATTTTCATGGCTTCCAGCACCGCCAAGCGGTCTCCTGCCGAAACTGTGTCGCCCGGCGTGACAGCAATCGAGACGACGACTGCCGGTGCCGGCGCGTGTACGACGCCTCCATCATCGCGTTCAATCCGATGCGCGACGCCGTCCACCTCGATCAGGTAGCTCAGACCTTGGACGACAGAGACAACATTGAAGCGCCGCCCAAAACAGGTAAGCCAGTACTCAAACTGGCCCAGACGGCTGCTGTAAACATCGATGCGCGAGCCATCTGCTTCCACACGGTAGTGGTGGGGGCCCAGGCGATAAACCTTGAGCGAGTAGGAGTGCCCGCGATGACGCAGTGCTACGGTCCCGCCAACCTCGTTCCGCACGTGCGGCCGTCCGCGCACCGCCGACGCATAAAATTGGGTTTGCTCCACGGCCAATTCCGCATCGTATGTTGCGATCGCTGCCTGCAGCAGAGCCACATCGGCGTAACGCCTCGAGAGGTGCTCGTCACTTGCCACCAGGCGTTCCATCCATCCGACGTCTACGTTTCCGCTCTGCACCTCGGGACGGTTCAACAATTCCAAGAGAAACGTTTTGTTGCTGGACCCACCCTTGACCACGACAACGCTCTCGCGTAGCGCCCGTTGGAGCCGGGACAGCGCTTCTTTCCGATTCTGACCGTACGCGATGATCTTGGCGATCATGGAATCGAAGTCTGCCGGGACGGCATCGCCTTCCGCGACACCCGTGTCCACACGGACTCCGGGACCAGCCAGAATCCTGAATCGTTCAATGGTGCCGGCTGCGGGAGCAAAACCGTTGTCCGGATCTTCCGCATTCAACCGTACCTCGATGGCGTGACCCGTTGTACGCGGCGCTTCTCCCAGCAAGCGGCCACCGCGCGCGATGTGAATCTGAAGTTTGACCAGATCGAGCCCGGTTGTGCATTCCGTGACAGGATGTTCGACCTGCAAGCGGGTATTCATTTCCATGAACAAGAGGCGCTGGCTCTCCGGTTCGTATAAGAATTCCACCGTGCCAGCGTTGTGATAACCAGCGGCTTTGCTCAAGCGCACTGCGGCGTCGCGGAGGTCCCGATCCTGTTCGGGAGAAAGTGCGGGCGAAGGAGCTTCTTCGAGGATTTTCTGGTGACGCCGTTGGATCGTGCAATCGCGCACGCCGGCCGCCCAGGTGGTCCCATGCTGGTCGGCAATGATCTGGACCTCGACGTGTCGGGCGCCTTGAATTAGCTGCTCCATAAATACGGTGGGGTCCCCGAACGCCTTGTGTGCTTCGGCACGTGCGCTCTCAAAGGCTTTCGGGAGTTGCTCCGCTGAGTTCACACGGCGAATGCCGTGACCGCCGCCCCCGGCGGTGGCCTTAATGAGAAGGGGATAGCCCAGGTGTTCGGCGTGACGCAAAGCCTCGTCCAGAGTTTCTACCGGTCCGGCGCTCCAACGCGCGATCGGAATCTGGGCTTCCTCGGCCAGGCGTTTCGAGGAAATCTTGTCGCCAAGGCGCCGCATCACATCGCCATCCGGGCCGATGAACACGATGCCCATGTCGCGGCAAAGATCCGCGAATTCGGCGTGTTCGGCTACAAAGCCCCATCCTACCCAGACCGCATCAGCTCGCGCGGCCCCCAGCGCCCGTTCGAGCACTTCGTAGTCGACGTAACTGCTCTTGCTCTGCTGGGTGCTCGGGTCGATAGTCTGTGCGGCACCGAGGGACACAGCCTCATCCGCCTCACGGACAAACATGGCATTGCGATCAGGGTCGGTAAAAAGCGCAATTGTGCGCATCGACGTGCCGTGTTCTTGATTGAACTCCCGCACCGCATGGATGAAACGCATGGCGGCTTCACCGCGATTTACGATGGCCACCCGTTGAAATTCGTGTTGCATAACGCCTCGAATCAGCAGCTCTTCGCTGCATGAAATTTCGCTTCCTATACTGCGACGGCCTGCAGGGCCATCAGCGGTTCCGCATTCACGGTGTTGGGGAGTGCAATCGTCCGGTATCCGGTAAGGGATATGTAGCGGATTCCTGACGCATCCACGACCTCCGCATCGAAGCTTCCCTGCTCCGGATTGGAGATAACGACTGCATACAAGCCGCCCTCGACTGCATCCGGTGAACGGCGCAAGCAAACTTGTTGAATGTGCAGCGGCAGCCCCATTCGTCCCTGCGAGCTCATCTCCAAGAGCCCGGCGGTTTGGAAGCACAGCTCGATCAGCCGTGGCCCCATAAGAGTTTTCTGCTCGACTGGGTGATGATGATTGGGTAAATTCTTGGCCATTTGGCCGACAATCCGATCTTCGTCGCGCCATGCCCGCCCCAGAACTTGGTACGCGGGCCCGTGGAAATAAATGCGATAGATATCCGCGGCTGCAATGACGGATAGTGTCGGCCCGCCAGGCGCCGGCCCGGTCAGAGTTTCCGGCGCCTGTCTTGCTAACCGCACGCGGGCCGAGAAGTGGGTGGTCACTTGTGGCTCTACTTGATTCGGAAGTCGCCGGCGGCCAAGCAACCGGCAATCCACGACCACCTCGTTTCCCTCCGGATGAAATCGCGCCTGGATTGTTACCGTGCGCGGTTCGTTCCGGTAAAACTTAAAGGGTGCGAAAAAGTTTACGTCTTCGAGCGCCGCGACTTGCAAACCGGGAAGCATCCATTGGGCTGCTTCCGCAAAAGCCTCGATGCCCATCACGCCGGGCAACACCGGCGTGCCGTCGATTTGATGATCATGCAAGAATGGTTGAATGGCCGGGTTCAACGTCGTCTCAATGGTGAGACCGTGAGAGAGGCTCATGCCTGTTATCGTGCCGATCATCGGCCCCTGCGCAGGCAGCCCGTTTTCGACAAAGGCCTGGGCTGCTTTCGGATCCAGCCCGCCGGTCGAGTCCCATTCGTTCAGTAAGGCGCCGAGGCGGAGGCCGATGACGATTTCGCCGCTCGTGCCTCCCACCGTCAATTCGCGGCGGATGAGAGGAATCCCCGCTTCTGGCGGCAGCATATCGATGCCGGCAAGCTCCATCATTTTAGGGATCGAGCCGCGCGTGGCCATCCCGATACCAGCCCACGCTGTCCAGTCAATGGCGATGGCGCGCGTGGCGGGCCGGCTGCTGCGGAAGCTCGATGTGATCTTGCACAACAAGTCGTTGGCTGAGCTGTAGTCCGTCTGTCCCCCGTTGCCGAAACGGCCTGCTATCGAGCTGAATGCCACGGTCGCCCCGAGTGGCATATCACCGATGGCATGCAACAAGTTGAACCAGCCATCGCTTTTCACGTCGAAGACCAGATCGAATTCGCGCGGATCTTTATCCGGCAGAAAGTGGCTTC
The DNA here is from genome assembly GCA_963797765.1 of uncultured Acidobacteriota bacterium. Lineage (GTDB taxonomy): Bacteria > Acidobacteriota > Terriglobia > Acidiferrales > UBA7541 > JBGPTK01. The sequence goes on from CAWCQU010000002.1 coordinate 142,774, forward strand.
GCTCGATGCCTGCGGCGTGCAGCAATACGTCGATGTGCCCGCTGCGTTCGCGCACTTGGGTAATAATTTTCGCTACGGCTTCAGCCTCGGTCAGGTTCACGCTGAAGTAGTGTGGGGTGCCACCGGCCGCCCGGACGGCGTTGATCGCGCTCGCCGCCGCCTGGCTGCGCTCCAATGCGGCGAGTTCCTTTTCAACCAGAGCAGGTGTGGCTCGATCTCCGCGCGCCTGGATTCGTGCGAAAAGATCGCGCTTCAAGCCTTCCTTGTCGCTTACGAAACGCTTAAGGTCGGGATGATTCGGATCAGGTTCCGGCACCAAATCGAGAAGGTAGAACGTGCCGCCAGAGGCCGCCGCCAAGTCAGCAGTGATGGCCGAGACGATACTTCCCGCGGCACCGGTGATCACAAAGACGGAGTCCTTGTCCAGTGTAAACCCGGGGTGGCCGTCGGCCGCAGGCTGTTCTTGCAGACCAACTGTCCAGCGCTGACCGTCCTTGTAGCCGATCTCTACTGCGCCAGGATCGCGCAGAGTTTCTTCGATGAGCAGTTCGGCGATTTCCGAAGCCTTGCGTTGCAGGTCAAAATCGACAGCTTTAACAAGAACGTCCGTGCGCTCGCGCTTATAGGTCTTGGCGAACCCAACGACCGCGCCACCCAGCGGCGCGACGGCTCCAGCGTCGTCGTAGCCATGTTGCCCGCCGAGCCGCGTTGCTGCTACCAAAAAAGTGTTTGGAGCGGCAATCTGCTCGTAGAGGCCGCGCATGGTGGTGTAAAGCGACTTGACACGCACTCGCAGGGCCTCACGCCAGGTTGGCAAATCCATCTTGCTGAGATTTCCTTCGTTATCCAGTGCAGGTAGCCAATAGACTCCTTGTACAGGACCAGCCGCCAGCCAGCTCTTGAGTTGATCTGCAAGGGCAACCGCATCCCACGCAGCGTTCGGCCGAAGGACTTCCACTCCCAGCGATTGGAGTCGCTGGGCGAGCGCGTCTCCCGTTCCATTTTTGTCAGGCATGACTACGACGCGGCTGCCGGGTCCAAGCGTCACGCCGGTCTGCTTACAAATTGCGAGAGGAGGACGGAGATCGGGTACTGGAACGCGGCGAGGGATTGCGTTCGCGGCATCGAATGAAGCTAACATGGGGCGCGCCAGCGTGACCGGAACCGCAGTTGAGGATGGAGATGACGCTACGTGCTCCTGCGCGGGCGTATTGCCCACTGGGATTGCCGGAGAGCTTGGAGTCAAGGCGCCCTTCATTCCCGGCTGCCTGTCGTGCGCGAATTGAATCACATGCGCCAGCGTGGGGAAGTCCCGCAGCTTAAGATTCTCATCGCGCGGAATGTTGAATGCCGCACGCACCGACGCAAACATCTCCGCCTGTTTAACAGTGTCGATGCCAAGGTCCGCTTCTAGATCCAGGTCCAAGTCCAGCATGTCTGTGGGATAGCCGGTCTTCTCGGCCACAATCTCCAGGACTTTTTCCTTAATATGATCGTCCGCGATTGCTTGGGCCGCAGAAGGGATGGCTGCGGGCGCGATTGGCTCTTCAGACGATGGCGACTGATCCGGGCGTGCCAAGTCCGGCCGCTTCTCATACACGAAGCGAATGACGTGTGCCAACGTGGGATAATCACGCAGCTTGCGGTTCTCGTCCCGCGGGATATTGTAGATTTCGCGGATCGCGGCGAACATTTCCGCTTGCTTGACAGTGTCGACGCCGAGATCGGCTTCAAGATCGAGGTCCAAGTCCAGCATGTCTTTGGGATAGCCGGTCTTCTCCACCGCCAGAGCCAGGATGCGTTCTTTCACTGAATCGGCAGAGCTAGTTTCGGCCGGAACAACTGCACGAGGCAGCGTGGTTGGTTTGACCTCCTTCTTTGGTTCGGCCACTGTCTGCGCCGGAGCCAAACTGGCCAAGTCCGGCCGCTTCTCATATACGAAGCGGATGACATGCGCCAGGGTGGGATAATCGCGCAGCTTGCGGTTTTCGTCCCGCGGGATATTGTAGATTTCGCGGATCGCGGCGAACATTTCCGCTTGCTTGACAGTATCAACCCCAAGATCGGCTTCGAGGTCCAGATCCAAGTCCAGCATGTCTTTCGGATAGCCCGTCTTTTCGACAGCCAGCGCGAGAATGCGTTCCTTGACGCCATCGCCGGAGACGACCTGCACGGTTGTCGCAGCAAGTGACGGTTTCTCAACGACCACAGCGGTATTCGTCGTTGTGGGTTTGATTTCTTCCTTCACCACCGCCGGGGCTACAGCCAGGTCCGGGCGCTTCTCATATACGAAGCGGATGACGTGCGCCAACGTGGGATAGTCGCGCAGCTTGCGGTTCTCGTCCCGCGGGATGTTGTAAATTTCGCGGATTGCGGCGAACATTTCCGCTTGCTTGACAGTGTCGACTCCAAGATCAGCTTCAAGATCCAGATCCAAGTCCAGCATGTCTTTCGGATAGCCGGTCTTCTCCACCGCCAGCGCGAGAATGCGTTCTTTGACGGCATCGCCGATGCTCTCTTTCGCAGGAATTACTGCGGGCGCCGCCGTAGTGCTGAGCTTGGTTTCTTCCTTTGGCCCTGGCGCCGTGGAAACCGAAGCCGCCGCGCCGGATGGGACCGGGCGTTTGTCGTACACGAATCGGATGACATGAGCCAGGGTTGGGTAATCGCGCAACTTTCGGTTTTCGTCGCGAGGTATGTTGTAGAACTCGCGTATGGCGGCGAAGACCTCCGCCTGCTTCACTGTGTCGACGCCTAGATCCGCCTCAAGATCGAGATCCAGGTCGAGCATGTCGGGCGGATAACCGGTTTTTTGCGCTACCAAAGTAAGCACGTGCTCTTTCACTTGATCCGTCTCTGGAGCTCCCTTTGGATCGCTTTTCACCGCCGGCTTTGGTGGTAGCGAAGAGACTGGGGCGACGACTTGAACTTTAGGCGCCGGTTCAGCGACCGCACGAGGCGGCGCTGGAGCCGGTTTTGAAGTGACAACTGGAGTGGGCGGCGGTGCTTGCGGCGTGCGGGTTGGCGTCGTCGTTGCTGTCGTTGCGGTTCTTGACTCCTGAGCGCTTGTGGAGATCCGCGCGGCCGACGCCTGATCTCGCACGCGCAGGGTGCGGTGCACGACCTCCAAATCGGCGGCTGGATAGCCCGCGATGCGATTCAGCCAAGCACTCCAAGCGGTAGCATCGGTGATGCGATAGGCATAGCCCAGAGCGTTCGGGCCGGGACGGATCCCGTCTTTCGTCTTCACCCAATGCAACAGGACCATACTGATCTGCGAGCCGAATCCCGCTCCCAGGTGTATGGCATACTCGGCGGGATAGCTGCCGCCTTTCGACAAATTCAACTGTCCCAGCTCGGGATCAACTTCTTTGAAGTTGGCGACTGGTGGCACGCATCCGGTTTCCAGCAATTTGACCGCGACCACATCTTCGATGCCCGTGCCCATGGCGTGACCGGTGAAACCCTTGGTGTTGGCGATCACGATGCGATCCGCGACGTCGCCGAAGACCAGACGAAGCGCGTGGATCTCGGCGGAGGCGCTGCCGCCGCGCGCCGGGGTGTAGGTTTCGTGGGAAACGAAAACTGTCTTTGGCGCGATTTGGCGACGCGAAATGCCGCTGCCCGCTTCGGCTTTGGCGATCAGTGTCTCCATCACTTGGCCGATGTGCTGGACATCAAGACGAGTGCCGTGGAACGCGCTGTTGTTCGTCGTGGTGGACAACACTTCGCAGATGGGCTGTATTCCACGTTCACGCGCGGCTTTGGCGCTTTCCACCACCAATGCTGCGGCGCCCATGCCGATAATCATGCCGTGCCGGCGGCGGTCAAAGGGAATGGCGGCGTCTGCCACCACTTCGTCGGTGGCTGCCGCTCCAGTGGCCAGGAAGCCTGCGCCCATCCAATCGATCAGATGATCGGAGGTAACGTCGTCGGCCGAGACGACGATCACCCGGCTGCAGCGCCCGGCATGAATCCAGTCCTGCGCCAGTCCCACGGCTTGCGCCGTGCTCGCGCAAGCAGAGTTGATTTGAGTGTTGGGACCGCGGGCGCCGATGAATTCAGCAAACTGCGAATGTCCCATGGACAAGACGCGGAGCAAAAATCGCCGCTCGAAGACATACGGTTCTTTGTCGATGGCCGCGCGCAGATCGTCGATGCGCCGCTTTAGCTCCTGCACCAGATTGGAATGACCGTTCCCTTCGATCGCCCCGGCGACCAGGCCTTCGAGCATGGCCAACTGCTCGCGACGTTCATGGTCGGCGTAATAGCGCGCCATCTCATCCGCGAACGAGTCGTATCCGGGGAAGGCGGAAGCAAAAATCACACCCGTATCGTCACGTAAAGCGTCGGGCAGTCCCCAGCGCTCCGGCAATTGCGTACCTTTGGTGGTGGTCTTATAGCGCATGACCAGCGGAATGCCGGCGTCGCGCAGTGCGTCAATGCCCACGGCGATCGCCAGTTGGGTGACACGGTCGAGTGCGGCTACTCGTTCGGAGGAAATTCCGAATTCATCTTCCAGATTGAAAGCGCCGCCACGGCCCGCCAGCTTGATGACGTCCGCGACATCCGTGAGGGTCTCGAACCTGGCTTCGCCGTTCGCACTCTTCACCAGGCGCGTGATGTGTTTGTCCAGCATGGCGCTCCGGAAGCGAGCGGGGATCAGGTCGATGAACTGATCGCCCCGCAGAATGCGGCCGATATTGCCGTCATCGAAAATGTGCTCGGTTCCGGGCAGGCCTAACGCCGCACCCGTGATGACCACCGGATCGGAGGTGGAGACGCCATTCTGGCCATGGTAGATCTCGAAACCGCGATCGAGAACATCGGCGAATAGACGGCCGAGTTGGTTGTAGCGATCACCGTTGGACGGCGTGGCTGGTGTGGAGGAGCCTGGTGCGGCAGAAGCGTTTGTCACGGACGCTGCCACTGAGGCTGGCTTAGGAGTTACCGCAGGCAAGGAAACAGCCGGTGCAGCTGCCACCGAAGCTTCGCGCAAAGCTTCCGCGGAGCCGCGGCCGAGTCCCGCCGCATAAAGACCGCAGAGCGCCTGGTTGAAGGAGACGAGATCACCGACTTTCGGATGATTGGTAAACAACGAAACCACATCGCTGTGGCCGCCGAGCACGTCTTCGGCAAATCCCTGCAAAGCCTTCTTAGGTCCAACTTCGACGAAGATGCGCGCGCCGGCATCGTACAGCGTGCGCAGACCCTTAACAAATTGCACGGGAGAGGCGACCTGCTGCGTGAGAATGTCCAGCATTTTAGGCACGACGTCTGGCCCCGTGGGATAAAACTCGCCGCTTGTGTTGGCGACGATGGGCAAACGCGGCGATTGCAGGTGCAGGTGCTCCAGAACATGCCGCAACGGCTCGCTCGCTCCCGCCACGATCGTGGTATGGAAGGCGTGGCTGACCGGTAGTGCAGATACTTCATAGCCAGCTTTTTGGAAAGCTTCCATGGCCTGCTCGACTGCTTTACTGGCGCCGCCGATGACCGCCTGGCGGCTGCTATTGAAGTTTGCGATCACGACATAGCCATCGATCGTCATGAGAATCCGCTCAACTTCTTCCAACGGAGCAAACACTGCGGCCATGCGGCCGTTGTCCTCGGTCGCGACGCTGGTCATACCGCGGCCACGAGCGCTGACGGCTTCGAGCGAGTCCGTAAAGGGGAGAGCACCGGCGGCCACCAGCGCTCCGTATTCGCCCAAGCTGTGTCCGATCGTGAAGTTGGGTTCGATGCCGTAAGCGGCCAGAAGCCTGGTCAGCGCGAGGTCGATTGCCAGAACGGCGGGCTGAGTGATCTCGGTTTGGCGAAGATCGTCTTCCGCCTTGGCAACGGCAGCAGTGTCGGATTGGTCAACGAAGATGAAATTGCTGAGCGGCTTGCCGAGCAAAGGCGTCATGACGCGATCGGCTTCGGCAAAGGTCTCAGCCACAATCGGCTCCGTAGCCCGGATCAGTTGGAGCATGTTCGTATACTGCGAGCCTTGGCCGGTGTACATGAAGGCGACCTTGGGAGCGGGACCGTGGCCCCGGAAGATGCCTTGTGCCCGCAGAGCTTTCCACACCGCCGGTTGATTGGCTGCCAGTCCTTTGAGTGCATTGCCAGCTTTGTCCGCAAGTTCAGTGGCGTTCGCATAGTCGATGGCGATGCGCTCGGGCGCGCGGAGATCGGATTCAGCTGGGGCAGTTGGCACGGGTGCTCGGCCTGCTTTCGCGTCCTTCTCCACCGCGCGCAGACGCTCGACGAGCGCGGCTTCGGAAGCGGTGCCGATTACCAGTGCTCCACGTAACGGAGCTTTACAACAAGAAGAGTTAGAATCCCGGTGAGCTTCTTCCACGTTCATAATTGCCTCTTTAATTTGCGGTGGTATTTCACCAACCGCCACTGATCGCTTGCCGTTTCCGTTCAGCCTGTGCGGAATGTATTCCTCGAGGACCGCGTGAAAATTTGTGCCGCCAAAACCAAAGGCGCTCAGGCCAGCCCGGCGCACACCATCTGCCGGCATCGTCCATGGTTTCAGTTCGGTGTTGACGTAAAGGGGAGAATGGGCAAAGTCGATGTTCGGATTGAGATGCTCGCAACGCACGCTGGGCGGCAGAACTTTGTCCCGAAGCGCCAGCGCGGCTTTCAGCAGTCCGGCGGCGCCGGCCGCTCCTTTCAGGTGGCCGAGGTTCGACTTGACCGAACCAAGCGCCACGGAGTGCGAAGGGAGATGAGAACTGCTTAGCACGTCGATCATACTCTGTACTTCCACCACGTCGCCCACGGCGGTGGATGTGCCATGGCCCTCGATCAACGTCATAGTAGCCGGCGATAACCCGGCATTCCGCCAAGCGCGCTCAACAGCCAATTTCTGGCCCAGCGGGTTGGGCGCGGTGATGCCCTTTCCCTTGCCGTCGCTCGATCCGGCTATGCCTCGCAGCACGGCGTAGATTTTGTCTCCGTCTCGCTCGGCATCGGCCAGCCGCTTGATCAAAAAAATCGCCGTGCCTTCGCCCATAACGAAGCCGTCGGCCCCTTCGGCATAAGGACGAGTGCCGGTGGCCGATAGCGCGCCGATCTTGGAGAACTTGACAAAGGTCGAGGCACCCATGTTCCGGTCAATGCCGCCGGTGACCGCGACGTCAAAATCGTTCGCCACCAATCCCTCGGCCGCCGCGCTGATGGCCGCCATTGCCGATGCGCACGCCGCGTCCACAACGTAATTGGGGCCGTGAAAGTTGAAAACATTTGCAATGCGGCCGGCAATGCAGTTGGCCAATTCGCCGGGCATGGTGTCTTCAGTTACATCGGGGATGCGTTTTGCCATCCGGTCATGCAATTCGCGAGTGATTTCGCGGCGCAGACTTTCTGGCAGCGCGGCAAAGCTGGCGCTTTCGGCCAATTCATGAGCATATTCCGGAAAGTACAGGCGCAGCGCGGTGAAATAGTGCTTTTCCCCCGCCATGGCGTTGCCGAGGATCACAGCCGTGCGATCGTTGTCCAGCGGCCGCCTGGGATAGCCATAGTCTTCCAGTGCTTCGCGCGTGCAGGAGATCGCCCATTTTTGAGACTCATCCATCGCGTCAACCACCCGCGGCGGGATCGCCAGGTGCCATTTCATGGGCTCCCACACGTGCTCGCGAACCCAGCCGCCGATCTTTGAGTAAGTCTTGTCCGGGGCGCTGTGGTCGGCATCGAAGTAAAGCGCCGGGTCCCAGCGGTCCGGCGAAACATCGCTAATGCTGTAGCGGCCATTCTTCACGTTTTCCCAGAAGGCTGAAACGTTGGGTGCATCGGGTAGGACGGCTCCCGCCCCCACGATGGCGATCGCTCGATGATTTGTATTCTCCATGATGACGCTCCCTCTCGACTGGAATCGGCAACCGGCCATTGCATGTTGGCGCGATGCCAGTCCCACATCTCCAAATGCTATGCGGCTAGGCCCTTGCCCTTCGCCGCGCGGCTGTAAACCACGTCCGCTATAAAATCCATGTCCGAAATCAGGCCGGCTTGCGCGCGATGAATCGCCGGCAATCCTAAACTCGCTTCAAATGCCGGCATATCCGCATCGTCCACCCCGCCGGCTCCGCTTACCCAGCGCAATCCCTCTTCGCCAACTTTCAGGGCCGCTTCGCGAGCGAAGACCCGGCTCAGAGCCGCCAGCGCTGTCGCGTCAAAGCGCCCGTTGGTTTTTTCATTGAGCTTGCCTTCCGCCATTCGAGCGGCACGCCGGGAGAGACAACCTGCACTTTCGGCGAACGCGATCAATTCACCCAGGCGCAAAAGAATATGTTGGTGGCGCGTGAGGTGCGCGATACGCGCTTTTTCCATCACTTCGGCCAGAGCATGTAACGCCAGCGCCGCGGTGCCCGCCCCTACATTCGGATGCAGGGCGTGCAGGGCTTCAAGCCCGCGAGCCTGCTCGTGATAATGCTGCCCGCGCGTTTTCAGGTGAGATTGCCAGCGGTCGCGGCTAATGGTCATCTCCATGATCTCGGAGGTGCCTTCGTAAATCGTGGTGATCCGCGCGTCACGCCTGATCTTCTCCACCATGTATTCACGGGTGTAGCCGTAGCCACCCAGGGCCTGGATACTCGCGTCCGCAGCCAGGTTCCCCGCCTCGGTTGCCATGTATTTCGCGATGGCCCCTTCGGTGTTCAAGCTCCCTTCATTCGCGTCGATGCGTTCGGCAGTTTCTTCGATGTAGGCTCGAGCAGCCTCCAGCCGCATCATGTGCGGGACAATCAGCTTGTGCGTATATCCCTGTTTCTCCGAAAGCGGCGCTCCGGCTTGGATTCGCTTGGTCGAGTAAGGAATCGCGCGGTCGAGTGCGGCCCATCCGGCTCCCAGGCCGAACGCCGCAACCATCAGTCGTGTGTATCCAAAAACTGCCTGCGCCTGATTCAGTCCTTGTCCTTCCACACCGCCGACAAGCCGGTCCGCGTCGACATACACATCATTAAACGCAAGCGCTGCGGTATTGCTCAGGCGAATGCCGTGTTTGTCCTCTGGCTTATCGTGGCTGAAGCCCGGCGCGCCCTTTTCAACGATGAACCAGCTGGGGCCGCCCGGTGTGTTTGCCAGTACGGTATAAGCATCAGCAATCCCGCCGTTGCTGATCCATTGTTTGCTGCCATTGATTTTGTAACCAACGATGAGGCCGTCTTGCATGACTCGGTCGGCAGTAGTGCGAAGAGCCGCCAAGTCGCTTCCAGCTTCGGGTTCCGTCGCTCCATAGGCGAACAACAGTCCCTCTTCCGCAATGCGCGTTAGCCACTGCTTCTTCTGCTCCGGAGTGGCGCCGACGGTGATCGGATCGCTGCCGAGAAATGTGGCCAGCACGGCTGTGGCGACACCCAGGTCGATCCGCGCCATCTCTTCGCAAACGCAATACACATCAAAGGCGCCGCCGCCCATTCCGCCGAATTCCTCGGGAATGAACAAGAGTTGAATGCCCAGTTTGTCGGGGCTGCACATATACCGGACGACCTCTATCGGACACTCATCGCGCGCGTCCAGATCCAAAAGTTCTTGGTCCGGCAGGCGCTTCTTCGCAAAGTCGTGGAGTGATTTCAAACTCATTTTCAGCGTTTTCTTCGTGATCATGGGCGATGTCTCTCCTAAACCGAAACGGCTGATAGTTCGCGAATCTTGGTTGTTAACTCGGGCAAGAATTCCAACAGGTCTTCAACGATTCCTACATCTGCCACTTGAAAGATGGGGGCTTTGGGATTCTTGTTAATGGCCACCAGGAAGGGATTGCCTTTGATACCGACCAGGTGCTGGAACGCGCCACTAATGCCGCAGGCCAAATAGACCTTGGGCTTGACGGTCTGGCCGGATGATCCGACCTGGCGGGACTTCGGCATCCATTTGGCGTCGACAACAGGCCGCGAACAGCTCAACACCGCACCCATTGCGTCGGCCAGTTCCTGGGCGATCACCAGGTTCGCTTGTTCTTGAATGCCGCGGCCAATGGAAACCAGGACGGGCTGCGTGCTGATGTCCACATCACCCGACTCCGCGACCACTACTTCCAGAAAGCGCCGTCGCGCCGTTAGCACGCCGACTTCCGAGGATTTATCGACCACCCGCCCACGCGCGAGTGCACTTTCCACCGGCTTGAAGGCGCACGGCCGGATGTTGATCACCGCGCCCGAGGAAATGTCGCAGCGAACGTGGGCGCTGATCTGTCCCCCGAATTCCTGGCGGACGATCTTGAGGTGGCTGCCCTCAAGACCTTCGATGTTCACCACATCCGAGACAAAAGCGGAATTCATCTTGATGGAAAGACCCGGGGATAGATCGACTCCGAAATGCGCATGCGGGACCAGAAGGATGCTGTCGCGAGGCAGGATTTTCACCAGCGCGTTCCGCACGAGTTCCGCATTGGGGTAGGCAAGGGCCTCGTTCGCGATTTTCCAGATTTCATTGAACGAAGCACTCAAAGCCGTGCAAACCGCATCGAGCTCTGCGCCCCAGCCGGAAACAATCGCCGTGACCGGCGCCGTGGCATCAATCTTCTTCGCGGCTGCCACCAATTCGCCCGCGGTTTCATCAGCCACTCCGTTCTTATGAATAATGTAGGCAAAGATCTGAGCCATTATCTCAGCCCTCCTTTGTCCTTTAGTAGTTGCACCAGTTTCTCGATAATCTCTTTCCTGCTGCCTTGCAGCATCTCGGCTCCCTTTCCCAAGGCCGGCACGAAGTAGTCCTCTCGCTTCACTTTCGCCGCCGCCTCTCCCACGGTGCTTGCATCGATACCCAGATCCGGAGAGCTGAGCGTGGGAATATTCACGGAGGCGACCTGACGGATTCCCCGCATGCCAACGTATCGAGGCTCATTAATTCCCGTTTGAATCGAGAGCACGCACGGGAGATCGATCTCATTCATCTCTTTGGTCCCGCCTTCGATTTCCCGGCTCACTCTCAGCTTTCGGCCTTCCAGCACCTCAATGGAATTCACCAGCGAAGCGAACGGATAATCCAGCAGCGCAGCAAGCATCCCACCAACCTGCGCGCCACCATCCTCGGCCTGCACTCCGGTCAAGATCAGGTCGTAATGGCCCTTTTCTACAAATGCTTTGAGAATTGTTGCGATGCCCTTGCCGTCTGATCCGGCAAATACTTCGTCCGAAATCAGCACGCCCTGGTTCGCGCCCATGGCCATCTCTCGCCGCAGGACTTCTTCGTCCTCTTCCCCGCCTACGGTGACGACGGTGACGCTTCCACCGATTTTTTCAACGATTTGTAACGCTTCCTCCACCGCATAGTTGTCCGGCTCATTTACCGAATAGACTAGGTCGTCACGTTGAATATCGTTCGCGGCGCTGTCGAGTTCGATTTCGTTTTCAGAAGTGTCGGGCACTCTTCGTATGCAAGTTAGAATTTCCATGCTGGCTCCCCTCAATTGGATCTGGGCCCAAAATCCTTCACATCACCTTCGGGCTTTCGCTCGCAATCTGCCGGTCCACCAATTCCGCCAGGTCGATGGCGGTCATCTTCCCTTCCAGGCCCGCGACCTTGATCGCATCTTCCAGGTTCACCATGCAGAACGGACAAGCCGTGACGATTACGTTGGCCCCGGCTTCCGCGGCCATCTGGACTCGTTTTACGCCCATCCTCTGTTCTTCTTTCGGCTCGTAGAACAACATGAGTCCGCCACCGCCGCAGCAGAAGGAGCGGTCCCGAGACCGGCTCATCTCCACTCTCTTCAAACCGGGAATCGCATCGAGCACATCTCGCGGGTCGTCGTAAATCTGGTTGTGCCGTCCGAGATAGCACGGATCGTGGTACGTGTAGACGTCTCCGTTTTTCACCGGATTGAATTTGATCTTGCCGGTCTTCACTTCCCTGGCAATCAGCTGACTGATGTGTTCCACCTGCGGGACATCTTTGTAGTCATTCTTGAGCGCGTTGTAAGCGTGCGGGTCGGAAGTGACGATGCGCTGAACTCCGGATTCCTTGATAGCCGCCACATTGTGGTCTCGCAAAGCCATGAACAGCAATTCCTCGCCGAACCGCCGCACTTCATGACCGCTGTCTTTTTCCACAGAACCCAGGATTCCGAAATTTTCTCCCACATGGTTTAGAATTTTTGCCGTGGCCCGGCCAATGCTCTGAATCCGGTTATCGTAGGAAGTGATGCTATCGACAAAATACAAAGTTTCCGCGCGGCCTTTTCCATCGAGCATCTTGACGTCGCAGGTTTGCTGGAACTCTTTGCCGCTGGCCCATTCGGCTCTTTTTTTCTCCATCTTGCCGTACGGATTCCCGCGGCTTTCGATGGCCTTCAGCGGCTTCTGCAGGCTCTGAGGCACATTCCCGTCGTCGATCATGCCTCGCCGCAAATCCACGATTTTGTCGATGTACTCCACCAGCAGCGGGCACTCTTCCTCGCAGGCGCCGCAGGTGGTGCAGGACCAGATCTCATCACTGGAGTAAACGCCGCCGATCAGCGGCTGATTGTTCGTTGCACTTCCGAGAACCGGAAAGTGCACGAAACTGTAGTCCCTCGCCTTGGTTGTCAAGAATCGGGGAGATAGCGGTCTTCCTACCGCATTCGCTGGGCAGTTGTCCGAGCACCGGCCGCAGTCCGCGCAGGAATAAAAGTCGAGCATGTGCTTCCAGGTGAAATCTTCAAACTTCTTCACGCCGAAGGATTTCACCTGATCGAGATGCTCATCGGAGACTCCCCACCTCACGGGCTTGACAGTTCCCCGGTCCAGCTTTGCGAAATAGATATTGAACAGCGAGGTCTCGACGTGGAATTGGATTCCAAACGGCCGGTAGCACAGCAACAGGTAAAATGTCACTTCGTGGAGAAATGACGCTCCCACGTGGAGATTCCTGAGTGTAGATAACGAAACGGAGGCGAGCGCACTCTGCAATAACCACGGCAGTGACAGGATAGAGACGAGTTCAACACCTTGGCCTGCCGGAGAAGGGCCGGCGGCTTTCGTGGCTTCGAAAAGGCTGTCTGCCACCATCAGAATGGCGATCAGCGCCAGCAGGAAAATGGCATCGGCGGTATGAGCTTTGCCATACTTTGCCGGCACCGCATAACGTACCGGCTTAAAGATCACACGACGAATCACCGCCACGATCACGGCTAAGAAGACAATCGTCGCGGCGTAGTCAGTAGTGACCCCATAGAAATAGCCGAGCCTTCCCGATAAACCAGGAACCACGAAGTTGTCATTGAATCCGAGAATCAGCAAATCGAAGGCGCGAATCGCGAGAACCAGGAAACCAGCAAAAATAAAAATATGAATGATCCCCGCGGTCATGTAGCGCGGATGCTTCCACTGCCCCAGCCAGAATTTTAAAAGCCTTTCGAATCGAAGCCACGGCCGGTCGAAACGAAAATCCCGTTCGCCCCGAAGGAGCGGCGTCAGCCGCTTCCACACGATATAGGCAAAACACGCGATGCCAAGAACGTGTATGAGCAAGAACAACTCTCGCTCCGGATTCAGCCAGTATGTTGTTTGCGCCGTTGCTTGGATGGCTTGCAACATCTTCCCCAACTCCTCCTACTCCGGAGAACCTCTCCGCGCGCTGCCCACCTCGGAAACACACCCAATTGAGATCGCAGTCGCGCCGCTCGCGGGCGCGCTTTGCATTTCTTGCTGCTTGTAGTGGCTTAAACCGAGTTCCTGATCCGTGGGGTCTTTCGTTACGAATGGGGAATCTGCTTGTCGAAGAGTCTTTGGAACTGTGAGACAAGCGTTACGCCGGATGCAAATATTTTCGCGATCTGACCGGGTGCGCATTACGTTAATCACGCTAGTCCCGCTCATGTTTTAAGTATGTGATGTACAGCACAAACTGCGGTGTCTTGAGTCACATGTGCAAAAATCGGGGAAACCGAGGAGGCGCGGCAGGGATTCGCCAGCAATTCAGGGATTTCGCGGAAGATGCGGTCGCGCTGCACGCTTTTCGCAACCGCAAGAGAACTGACAGAACTCACTGCTCTTGTTTTTCGAAGACACGACGGAGAGCGAACCGGCTTTCACTACAGTTGCTAGGAAACTTGCGCGGTCACTTCCCGGTCAGACGCTGGGCTATGATGCCATAGACGAGCGGGCTGAACATCATTCCGATGTGCGTGGCGGAAACTTCAATATCGATCTCAGGGTCGCCTGTACGGCACGCCCGCCAGTTCAGGATGCCGTCTGTCTTGGTGTAGATCGCGGTCTGGCGCATTGATTTCGGTAAATCTCTCTGCAGCGACTCGACGAAATCGCAGGTACACCGCGCGGTGTAGCAGGCCGGCAGCACATCGCGGCCATGCCGTTCGAGGATCTGTTTCCGCACCAGGTCGGCGGCGTGCAGAATCGAAGCATGGGCCTGGAGGCCGCGGATTGGCGCCCCAAGTGTGATTACCGAAGCAACACGATCAGGCATCTGCGCAGCGGCGGAGAGCGCGATTGTTCCTCCCAAGCTGTGGCCGATCAAATGAATCTTTCCACGGGTCGATTTGCAGGCCTGCTCGATCGTTTCGTTCAGGTATCGCCGGATCAGGAGGTTCGGACAATCGGCATTCAGCCGGATTCCCGAATAGAAGGGCTGGTAACCGATCCTGCGCAGCCAGTTGCCGATCTGCGATAAATATAAGTCTGTCCCCAGAAAACCCGGAACCAGGACGACCGCTGAGCCATCCCCGTGGGGAACACCATACCCCCAGAAGAGCGGAGAAAGCTGCAGGAAAGCCAACTCCACGCCGACCATCCACTCGTGCCAGATCGACGATGTCTCCGGCGGCTCCCCTTCTTGGTCCATTCGCCGCAAGCGTGGACGAGCTTTCATGTGTCTCTTAGACTATCTAAAAAATTGCGCTTTGCAAAATGCAATTACCTTTGCGCTTGCCAATTGGTCAATCGGCTGCTGTGCCGATTCCTGCCGTTGGCACCGAGAATCGGCACAGCAGCTCCCACTGGGACTAGTTAAGTGCCTCTCACGCAATGCTCGCGGGATTAGGCCGGAGCAGCAACGATGGTTCTTCCTTCCGTTGTCTTTTGTGCCCAGCCACAGGCACTCTCCTGGCAAGCACTGGCGGGCCAGTCTAGCGGGTCGCTTCTCTACCTGTCGCCTTCCGCGGTTTCATGGCCAGGTTCAGCAGCGACTTCTCGGCCGTCACCAGGTTCTTTACACTCTTCTCCGTCAGTTCTCCCAACAACTCCTGCGCCGGCTTCCGCGCCGCTTCTTTATGTTCGCCCTTCCCTTTTCCGATCTTCTCCATCTGCTCGATCGCCAGATTCACCAGCTTCTTCTGCGCTTCCGCGTACTTCTCCACTCCGTCCCGGGTCATCTCCGTCAACACCTTCATCCGCTCCCGCGGCGCTTTCCCGCTCGGCCTCGTCTCCTTCATCGCTTCGTTTACTTCCTTCGCCGCCAGGTCCAGAAACTTCTTCTCACTCTCGATCAACCCTTCCAGTCCTCGCCGCGCCAGCTCCGCTACTCGCGCCCCGGCCTGCATCCCTTCCCCTTCCCGATACGATTCCGCTACCGCGTGGGTCTCTTCCGCGGCCGCTTCCAGCAACTGCTTCTGCAGCCCGATCAACGTCTCCGCCCGGTGCCGCGCCACATCCGCCACCACTCCCGCTGCCACCGGTAGCGGGAGCCCTTCCTTCATTCCCTCCACCACCAGCGCCGTCTCACCCGCTGCCAAATCCAGCAAGATCTTCCCGGCGGCGGCCACGTTCTTCACGCCCTCGTCGGCCATCCCCGCCAGCATGACACCCGGCCGGAATCCCCCTTTGCCAAACTCCTCCCGCGCCATGCCGATCAACAGCGCATTCTCTTGCGCCGCCAAATCCAGCAGAATCCTCTGCGCGGCCGTAAAACTCGCAAATCCTTGCCGAGCCCAATCCGTCAGCGGAAATGCCGGCGGAGCGGCCCGTGTCGCTTTCTTTTCTCTCGCGGTCATGTTCGTTCTCCTCTCAGTTGCGGTATACTGCGCTGCAGTATCCAATCGAACTGTACGTCTCCGCACCTCCTGTGTCAAGCTATTTCTTCAAGCTGGGGGCCGGACCACTTGCATCGGGAGGAGCCATGAAAAATTCGCAAGTTCTTATCCGCAAATATAGCGACCGGCGCCTTTACAATACCGCCACCAGTCGCTACGTGAAGCTGAAGGACATCGCCCGCATGGTCCGCGATGGCATCGACGTCCATGTGGTGGACGGGCGCACTGGTAAGGACCTGACCCACATCATCCTCACCCAAATCATCGCAGAAGACGCCAAGGACCGGCAGGTCGCCCTACCGCTGCAACTTTTGACGCAACTGGTCAGGGCTTCCGATGAGGCCAGTCACGATTTCTTGGCCTGGTATCTGGACAATTCGCTCGACCTCTATAAGCAGGCCCAGAACTCCGTTAGCACAAGACTCAAGGAAGCGAAGAATGCTGTCTCGAGCCCTCTCGATTTCGTGCACAACCTGCTGGCAGGCCAATCCTCGCCACCTGCACCGGAGGGCAAGGAAGTCGAAAAACTCCGGCGTCGCGTCGGTGAACTGGAGACGCGCCTCGGTCAGAAGGGCCAGCGGCCGCGTCGCGCGCCCAAACGCAAACGCACGTCTAAAGGATCTGATGATAAATCTGAATAAGCCTTTTTCGAGGCTCTCGATGCGCCGCCGATACGAGGTATGGTTTTTGCGGCTCGGCTTGTCCGATGGCACCGGTGCGTGGTGGTTCCGTTATCTGCTGCTGAACCCAGGCCGAGGAGGTTGTCCCTCAAATTCCCAAGGATATCCGGCCCAAGTCTGGGCAACGTGGTTCCCGCGAAATGGAAAGGCCCAGACTTGGATCCAGGGATTTCCACTCAAGGATGTTCGTCTCAGCCAGCGCAACGCCAGTCCTTTTCTTGTGAAGGTAGGCGAAAATCACATCAGCGAGAACGAATGTCACGGGGCCTTAGAAACCGGCGATCGGCGGATCAACTGGGATTTGCGTTACCGGTCGTCATTCCGCGTGAATGTGAGCAGCATGGGTTGGATCGGTTTTTCGCGCACGCCCCATTCCGATGCGCTCTTTTCCGGTCAAATTACCCTCGACGGCTGTTCGTTTCAAGGTGAACCCCTCGGCTATGGAATGCAGGGTCACAATTGTGGATATCGTCATCGCAATTTCTGGACTTGGACGCACCTGCATTTTCCGGGAGCGAGTAATAATGGCTCGACTTTTGAGGCGCTCGTCTATGAGATGCCTCTGGGCCTTTTCTTTCGCAAAGCCGTTCTGTGGCATAACGGCCAAGTCTATACGTTTCGCAGTTTGCGTGAAGATGCGCGCGAGCCTCGCGAACTGGTTTGGAGGTTGCGATGTTCTGCTGGGCCAGACGTGCACCTTGAAGTGAACATTCGTGGACGCGAAGGTCTTGTGCACCGGCTTCCATACCTCAAAACCGATTGTTCAGGGCAGTTTGAAGTTGCAAACGACAGCTTGGCACAGGCGCGCATGGTTCTCCAACTTCCCGGCAGACCCCCCGAAGAACTGACGACCGATACGGGCGCTGCGCTGGAGATGGTCGGGAACGGTGTCGCGTAGTGGCATTTTGCTGCCAGGGATTTTTTTCCCGAGGATCGACTGGCCTGTTTGTGCCAGTCGTTATGCTGGATTGGTTTGTGGAGATAATCCGGAGAGCGACTCCCATTGACGAACCAGTGTCCGGATTACGAGACGGGAGGTCAGCGTCAGCGCGCTCCAATCCAACGCCATCAAGTCTCGGAGCGAAAGCATCGAAAAAAGCCGGGCTATGGCATCCCCGAAGTGGGCTAGCGCGTACCCCGCAACCACCGAGTCGATCCGCTCGCTGGATCCCGCGATATCTTCCAACACTCCCTCGAGGGTGAACGATGCTTTGCGGAACATCAGCAGCGCCGTCGGAAAGTGGACTCCCTCCATCGCGATCTCATCCAGCAGTCGCATCGCATCCATCGCGCCCGGCCACTTGGTAAGCGGCAGCCGGTCCAGCAGCCCCGTCACGTGTTCGCGGATGACGCGCCGCGCCCAGCGATTCTTTGCCCCACGCAAACAGAGTTGCTCGATGGCACTTGATACGCCGCTCGAATCGCGCAAGATCAGCATCACTACCAGAAGAAATACACTTTTGCGCTGCTCCAAAGTGAGGCGCTCCGTAAGTGCCCAGTCAAGGATTACCAGTTCATCACTTCGCTTATCATAAAGTATATTCCCGGCATGCGGGTCGGCATGGAAAATCGCGTTTTTCTCCGCAGCCAGCACGGGAACAGCAAGCAGCACTTCGGCCAATCTCTCGGCTACGCGCTCGCGCAGCCTGGCGGAGCGGATAATCGCCTCCGTCACTTTCCTCCCCTTCTCCCGGGTAAGGGCTGTAATCGTGGCTGTGGAAAGCTGTGGTATCAGACGCGGCACACGCACTCCCGGAACAGAGCGATACGCGGTTAATGCGTTCAATAGCGTGACCTGTTCGCGGGGGAAATCCACCTCATGCGTCAGCAATACCTGGATTTCGGCAAGCGTCTCCGCCACTCCCCCTAGTTGCATGCCGACTGTTCGATGCTTGTGCACAAGATGACGTGCGAGCTGCCGGAGAATGTTCATGTCTTCCGCATAGCAACTCGGAATGTGCGGCTTCAGGACTTTGAAGACCCCCCGCTCCCGCCGCCGGCTCTTGGGGTTTCGCCAGGTGAAGCCCACAACGGCGCTTACACTGGCCTCGGAAAGCATTTTGGCGTCGAGCCTCACGTCATACATTTTGATCTCTGATTCCAATTCCCTGCGAATGATGGCGTGAACCTCTTCGATGCTCACGTCGGAGATTCCGTTCTCCAGCTTGATGAGCGCGCGCCGCAGCCGGGGATCCAGGTCGCGGTTCCGCGCCAACATCTGGCCGATCTTCTGCAGCCCCGGCACTTTCGCGATGAATCGCAGTAGACGCACTTCGGGAGGCGTGTCCGGCGCCAGTCCCATCTGTTCCACGATCTTCGGAGCTAAGCGGGAAGCCGACAATTTCGACACGACGAACAGCATCGCCTCTCGCACCAGGGGACGCCATCCGCGGTGCACTTCGGGAACCAGCAATTCGACCGGCACCATGCGCACGGTCCACTTTCCCAGTTCCTCGCGCCAGTACTTCCCGCCTTCACTCTCCAGCGCCGCTTGGACGGCGCCGATTTTCTCCACGGGGGTTTGGTACTCCCGCAGAAACGGATCGAGTTGTTGCTGCAACGGTTCGTTACCGAGTTTGATCGGATTCTCCACGGTACCTCGCTTTGCCACTTCCCGGCGCCCGGACAAGCACGCCGGTGGCGACTTTCACGCAGCGCCCTGAAGAATCAAGCCGTGGCTGCAACCGCTTTTCTTGTTCCTACTGTTCCCTTCCTCGCCACGCGCCGTGTCCCGTGTCGCGGCCGATGGGTTTTCCGCACTTCCTTTCTTGCCGCCTCCTTTCGATGGCTCATGGCCAGTTCCAGCAGCGACTTCTCGGCCGTCACCAGGTTCTTTACACTCTTCTCCGTCAGTTCTCCCAACAACTCCTGCGCCGGCTTCCGCGCCGCTTCTTTATGTTCGCCCTTCCCTTTTCCGATCTTCTCCATCTGCTCGATGGCCAGATTCACCAGCTTCTTCTGCGCTTCCGCGTACTTCTCCACTCCGTCCCGGGTCATCTCCGTCAACACCTTCATCCGCTCCCGCGGCGCTTTCCCGCTCGGCCTCGTCTCCTTCATCGCTTCGTTTACTTCCTTCGCCGCCAGGTCCAGAAACTTCTTCTCACTCTCGATCAACCCTTCCAGTCCTCGCCGCGCCAGCTCCGCTACTCGTGCGCCGGCCTGCATCCCTTCCCCTTCCCGATACGATTCCGCTACCGCGTGGGTCTCTTCCGCGGCCGCTTCCAGCAACTGCTTCTGCAGCCCGATCAACGTCTCCGCCCGGTGCCGCGCCACATCCGCCACCACTCCCGCTGCCACCGGTAGCGGGAGCCCTTCCTTCATTCCCTCCACCACCAGCGCCGTCTCACCCGCTGCCAAATCCAGCAAGATCTTCCCGGCGGCGGCCACGTTCTTCACGCCCTCGTCGGCCATCCCCGCCAGCATGACACCCGGCCGGAATCCCCCTTTGCCAAACTCCTCCCGCGCCATGCCGATCAACAGCGCATTCTCTTGCGCCGCCAAATCCAGCAGAATCCTCTGCGCGGCCGTAAAACTCGCAAATCCTTGCCGAGCCCAATCCGTCAGCGGAAATGCCGGCGGAGCGGCCCGTGTCGCTTTCTTTTCTCTCGCGGTCATGTTCGTTCTCCTCTCAGTTGCGGTATACTGCGCTGCAGTATCCAATCGAACTGTACGTCTCCGCACCCACTGTGTCAAGCACATTTTTTTGATCTCTCCATTGGGCTCTCTCTAGCCGCGATTCGCGGCGAGTACCAAACCTTTTGTGGTATGGATCCCAATGGTGGATTGAGTGAGGGTCTAAGACGGAGAAGCGAAACTCGCAACGCGGTTCGCGAGGTTGCAAATTCAGCGAACCAGTGCTCGCGCGCTCCTCGGAGTACGCAGCATGAGCAACCCTCCCGCAAGTACGGAAGCCATCATCACCGCTAGTCCGTATGAAAATGATCCCGTTCGCGTGTTGAGGTAACCGAACAGGTAAGGACCGGCAAAACCTGCGACGCTGGCAACAGCGTTAATCATTCCAACCGCTGCCGCAGCGGCCGACTGGCTCAGAATTTCTGTCGGGATTACCCAGAAGGCTGGGACATAAGCAGTTCCGACGCACGCCATCGTAAACAATAAGAGCGAGAGCGAAGTCGACCGGGTCTGAAAGACAAGTCCCAGAAATCCGGCTGCTGCAATAAACAGCGGGATAGCGGAGTGCCAGCGTCTTTCGCGACTCCTGTCGGAATGCCATCCGTTGACCTGCATTCCGATGAGTAGCATTAGGTATGGCACCGCGCCGAGCAGCCCCACCTTCATGTCAGAAAATCCAGACTGACGCTTCAGCATGGTGGGAAACCAAAAAACAAAACTGTAAAGCGCAAAATAATTGAGAAAGGCTACCGAGGCCAGCAACAGAATGGTGCGGGACCTGAGGGCCTCCTTGATGGGGATTGCTTGCCCGCTGGCGGGTTTCTCTTCACTCAGCTTTTGTGCAATCCATTGCCGCTGTTCGGGAGCAAGCCAGGCCGCCTCGCCCGGCCAGTCTGTTAGGTAGAAAAACGCAACGACGCCCAGCACGATGGCCGGCATCCCTTCCAGGATGAACAGCCACCGCCAGCCAGCAGCACCGAACCAACTCTGGCCCAGAATCCATCCCGCAATAGGCGATCCAATCACGAATGACAAGGGAATGGCAGCCATGAAGTTGCTCGTTGCCTTGGCGCGGTCCTGCTTCATGAACCAGTGGCTCAGATAGACGATTACGCCAGGGAAAAAACCGGCCTCCGCCGCTCCTAACAAAAAGCGTGCGAGGTAGAGTTGAGTTGGGGTGTGCACCAGTGCTGTCAGTGCCGTCAGCGATCCCCACGCGATCATGGTTGCGGAAATCATCCGGCGCGCGCTCCATCGTTCGACCAGCAAGGCGCCTGGCATCTGCAAAGCCACATAGCTGGTGAAGAAGATGCCTGCTCCCATTCCGAATACGCGGTCGCTGAACCCCAGCTCGCGAGACATCCCGATCGCGGCATAGGCGATGCTTGTGCGGTCAAGATAATTAATGATGTAGAGGATGAAAAGAAATGGCAGCAGCCGGAAAGCAATGTGGTGGCGCGTACGGTCCACAAGCTGGGCCGTAGCGGGCGCGCTCGCGCGTGAGGTAGCTACGGCCACTCTGGCGTCTCCGTCGGACCGAGTGCAATGGCCGGAGTATACCGGAATTCCGGCAGTTACTTAATTCAGAATGAAGGCTCACCCGTCAAATGGTTCTTCAAACAGCCGCTGTCATTCGCCAAAATGGTGCCGGCCTTTGAAATCAACGGCATTGACGTTGCTCGATGCAGGCAAGGTGGACGCTAAGCAGAGTGATTTTGGTTTGGTATTTTGGGGAGATACGCGCGGAGCGCCGTAATTTATGGCGCGTAAACAAGCACGCGAAAGGTGCCAGAGATTGCAGCGCGCCGGGGGTTGGGATGCTCGGCCGTCGGCGCGGGAGCCGGGGCAAAATCTGCTGTGTCCACGAAAAGATTGTGGGTCTTGGTATCGATGCCCATCGTCTTGGCGCCGAATTCGGTTTTGACAGAATCAAGGGCACTGAATTTATCTGGCGAGTCTTCGTGGAAAATGTGGATCATGCCGTCGCGAGTCGAAACGAAAATCAAATTCGTCTCGGACTCAAACGCCGCGGCATCCGCGCCGCCGGTGATCGGAAATGACTGGATTACCTTCCCGCTGCCAGCATCCATTACCACGAGCATTTGAGGATTGCGAGCGGCGATGAATAACCGCCGGTGCTGCCGGTCCATTGTAATGGCTGTGGGCCCGCCCGCCGGAGCTACCGGCCAGCGCGATATGATCGCGAGCGCTTGGGAGTCAATCGCCAGCACTTCATTTTTGTCTTCCAGGTTCACGTAAACAGTTCCCTTGCCGTCCGCGACAGCGAACTCGGGAGCGCCACCCAGGTCGATGGTCTTCAGGACGTTTCCGCTTTTGGCATCAATGACCGTAGAGGAGTGGCTATCACCATTCATCGCAAAAATCCGCTTGGATGCCGGATCGAAAATGACGGCGTCCGCGTCGTTATCGGCCTTGGCCTCGCCGGTCACTTTCAGGGATTTCAGATCGAACACGATCACCTTTCCCTGCGCGCCGTCGGTGATGAATCCGCGGCCAAATTCGCCGGCGAGAGCCACTCCATGAACCTGTTTCAAGCCGCTGATGTTGCCGATGATGCTGCCGTTATCGGCGTCAATTACTTTCACTTCCGTGCCGTGCGACAGGTAGACGCGCCGCGCGGACGAATCGACAGTAATGTAGTCGAAATATTCACGGTTACTGCCCTCGGCGGGGCCGAAAGTATATTTTTTGTGCAGGTGATAGGTACTTTGCGGTGGATGTGCAATCGCCAGAGTGCTGATAAGCAGAGCAAGAGCTAGAGACAGGATGCGCCATTGATCAGCAAACTTCATGGAATTCCTCCCGCGAAATAATCGCTTGCGGAAATCGGAAGCGAAAAAGCAAATCGGGCCGCGGACCAATCCAGACGAAGGCATTCGCTATCACGAGATTGTACCCGAAAATATATTAAGAAAGCTTGCGAGATGGAAGAAATCCTGAAAAGGAGGAAGGAGAAAAACGCGCCCGCTGAAACAGCGGTTCGGAGACAATCGCTCCCGTTTAAGCTGAACTGTCACGGAAAGAAAAGAAGTCTTATCTAACTACGCAAAAGATGAAGAAGGACTGATTGCAATCGATCCTGTTGATGCAGGAGAAACTACAAGGATCGAACAAAAAACAGAAAAGTCAAAGTCAAGAACCACACCCCTAAAAACGAAGAGTGCGGCACCCGAGACTTTCTCGCCGCGCTAAGCCGCCACCCTAAATTTCACATGTTCTCGTGCTACTGGCGGCGTAGGACTGCGCTGCTGCGCTCGTCGGTGGCGATTTGGCGGAAGAATTGTTTCAGGTCGTCTAAGCCTTTTGTGGAGACTATAACGTCTTTGATTTCATAGGTGCGCTGGTAGAAGAGGACGTTTCCTTTTACTTCGCACTTGCTGGAATATTCGCCGAAGCTGTAATCGGCTTTTACGGAATCGGGAATATCTTCGACCACGAATCCGGGGGGGAGCTGGATTTCATAGGTGTCGGTTTGCAGGGTGGCGGAGGAAAATTCCACGGGATATTTTCGCTGCTTGATTTCCATCAGGTCGGTGCCCTTCGCTCCCATCACGCGCGGACGGACCACCAGCAAATTGCCGGCGGACTTGGCGTAGTTTTGAGCGACGAAGTGGTATTGCAGGGTGAGGTTTTGGTCGAATTTGTCGAGGCCGTCCACGGAAGCCTGGGAAAGAGAGAAACCGGAAACGAAACTGCCGAGGAAATCTTCGATTACTTTTTGGCGGTCGGTGGAACTGGCGCGCATGAATTGGGCGCGCTGCTCGGCGGCGGGCGCGCCCCAGCGAACTTCAGAAACCTGGCCGGAGAGAGTGCCTTCGGAATTCAGGACCAGCTTGGCGCTACGGATCAGGCGATTAGTTGCCGGCTTCATCAAGGGAAGCTCGACCAAGTCGCCGCCATCCTTGGAAATCAACAAGCCATAATTGGCCTGAAGGTAGGTGGGAAGATAGCCCAGGGGAGTGTAAGAATTTGTGGGATCGAAAAATAGCAAGCGGCCCAATTTGGGCTGATCGACGACGGCGTAGAGAGTGGTGACGTCCATGCCATCGGGGACGCGGATAGCCAGGATGGCGTGATTGAAAGTCAGAGCGGAGGGAGAATCCGGCTGGACGACGCCGCGATCGGTGTGAATTAGAACGTAGTAGGACTCGATGCCAACTTCGTGCAGCATGCTGCCGAGCAGGGTGGCTTTGTCCTTGCAATCGCCATAGCGGTGCGCAAACACTTCGCTAGCTGGATGCGGCTGGAAGCCGCCGATGCCGATTTCAATGGCGACGTAACGAATATCGCGCTGCATGAAGGAGGTGAGCGCTTTCATTTTATCGAGCGGAGTAGGAGCATTGGTGGTTAGCTCGGCGACTTTCTGTTTCAGTTCGGGAGAGGAATTGCGGCTCTGCTCCGTCAGATTGGAATACCAAAGCCCCAGGCTGCGCCAGGTGTTTTGCGCCTGGCCTGCCTGGCTGCTGCCGCTGGGAAAATAATTTACGTCGAGCCTGCCGGCCACGGCGCGCCACGGGGGCATCCCCGGCTCGATTTCCACCGGAGATAAATTTTCCAGTTCCCAGACGTATTGGTTTCCCGTTGCTTGCGGATCCTTGGAAGGGGCATTCGACCAGTGAGAAGTGAATTCCCAGCTGGGCGGGAGTTGCAGGACAAAGCGGGCGTGGCGCACGGGGATTTTCTCCTGAAAATCCCAGTCGTCCTGAAGGATGAATGGTCGCCGCTTCTGGACGAATTCGAAACCGATCACATTGCCTGGATCGGCGCCGGGAATTTCTAGAATCTTCACGCGCTGATCGCTATAAAATTCCCCGGAAGTCCCTTTTTCTACCGCGTCTTTTTCTTTTACTTCGAAATCCTTGCCATCCGCGGGAATGCCCCAAGCTTTCAAATAGGTGAGCTTGGTTTGCGAATCGAAATGGACCTCCACGTTTCCGAAACCGCGTCCGGCAGGGCGCAGGATTTTGTACGCGGCGCGGTAGAGAGTTTCGATTTCTCCGCTGTCTTTTACGGTGGTGATCTGTTCGGAGAGCAGCATCACCGCATTCGTATCCTTGGGATATTCCGGCAGGGTTTGCTGGGCGGCGGCGCGGAGCCAATCGGGAGTGCTGGCGCGCGCGGCAGGCGCGGCACAGAGAATCGCCGTCAGTAGAAACGCTGCAAACAAATTAAGGCATGAAGAACTGGCTGGGAGGTGCGATTCGCTTCCACAAGTTTCCTGCGAGGAAGCTTCAGGGGCTAAAGCCCGCTCGTTGAGCGAACTCGAATGTCGGAGCTGAAGCTCCGACCCCCTAAGACCCCGGCTCGATCGTCGGGGATGACGTTTCGGCCTCCTAGAAGCCTGGCTTAATCGAAAATTAGGAAAGCACAGATTAATGAGACTGAGCCGATTCCGCATGTTGGAGGACCGCCTGTTGTTCGTCATTTGTTTTCGCGGTGCTGAAAAATGACCGGAGCGAAGGATAGGCATCGACGGAAAAAATCAAGCCATCGAGCGTGAGGCTGCGTTCGATATCGATGGTCTGGCCTTCGCGCTTGGTGGTAAGGCGATAAGCGGCGCCCTTTCCAGGGGTGATGTCCTTGGGATCGGGAAGTGTTTCTACTTTGTACCCATCAGGGACGTGGATCGAGATCGAGTCATTCGTCTGGAAAGGGAAAGCAAAATAAATGGGAAAGAAGCGGCTGGTGCGTTGGAAAGAAGCCGGCATGCTGGATTGGAATACGGTAACGGGAAGCAAAATCCGTTTTCCGGCGCTCATCGCAAAGCCGGAAAGTTGCAGCGACGCTTCGAAGCGCAAGGGCTGTTGCGGGTCATCCCAACCGGTGACGCCGGTCAATTCAAATTTGGCGCCGGCTGGAAACCACTCCTTGGCTTCGTCTTCGATAGACTTCTTGCGTCCGGCTTCGTCCTCGTCGCGAGCGTCCAGGCGGCGGCGCAGCGCTTCCAGGCCTGTGAATTCGACCTGCAGCTTGCCTTCGAGGTCGCCATCGCCGCTCAATTGCAGATCGGCCTTCCGCTGTGTGATTGCCTGGGAGGCCTGGGGAAGAGGAGTGGTGATGAACGTCCCGCCGTTTTTATCCAGTTTCAAGCCGGCCACGTCGGTCTCAGACCACGGCAACAGGCCGTAGGGACAAAGTGCGGTGCCAGGGTCGAGATAGACTGGCGACGAGCCGAGCATTACTTCCACAACGATATCGTTGAGCTGCCTGGAGTTTTCCAGTTGGCGGTTGAAGAAATACTCGTTGCGCCGGGAAACCCGGACGATGGAAGCCTGGAATCCGGCGCCACGCGCCAAAGCGGCAAACAACAGATCCACGTCGAAGCCGTATCCATAGCCGTGCTTCAAGACGTCCGCGACATTATTATTTTCTTTCAGATTCTCGCGTTTCTCCTCCTTCTCGCTTTTCGAGCGCTCGAAACTAAGATTGCGAATTTTTTGCGAGACGGCGTAGAGCTTGCGAAGCTTTGCTTCCGGGGAATCGTCCGCGGCGACTGCTTGTGCAGCCGCTTCCCGAACTTCGCGGTGGTCGCCCATGAATTTCTCGAACCTGTCGTTCCAGGCCTTGCCGTTGCGCTTCCAGAACTGGTCGGGAGTTTCGAGATTTTGTTCGGAATAATAAAAATCAAGGTGGGGCTTCAATTCTTCTTCCGGAGGGATGTAATCCTCCTTTTCGAAGCCCGGCGTGTTGTTTACCTCGAGGTGGACCCCGTCGTGATCCTGGCGGAGCTGCTCGCCATGCATGGTTTGCCCGTTCCAGTGCAGCGGAAGCATGGGATAGGGCTGAATGGTGTAGGAGGCGTGACGCATATAGAGATCTTCCTGCAGAGTCCAGCGCCCGTTCAGGCTGGAGAAGCTCCAACCATCGATTTTATAGCGATATTCAATGATGCTGCCGGGCTGCACGTCGGGAAGGGTGAAGGATTTGACCAGGATTTTTACGGTGCGGTATTTGACCACAGTTTTTTCAAATACCTGGCCATCGAAGGGGATCACTTTGCCATCGGGATGAATGGTGCGGGCGCGGATTTCGCGGACCTGGCCTTCGTTTTTCAAGAAAGGAATTTCAATGTCGGCAAATTTCTTGCCTTGTTCGGTGAAAATCTTGATACGGACGTAATTGGTTTCGACGACCGCGTTGGGATTTACTTCATTGATCACTTGTTCCTGATTCAGGATCATGGCGTGCGCGCCGGGATTTTCGGGATTGTCTTTCATGGCCAGATCTTCGGGAGGAATGGGCGGCCATTCGTCCTTGGCAGCGCCGGGGGCCGCGAATACGAGCGCGAAAAGAACCAAAGCAAACAAGAAAAAACTGGCGGATTTCGAGGTTCGATTCATGACGGGCTGGAGCCTCCTGAACCTGAACTTGTTTGACGAACGAGCTGCCAAATGGACGCACATTCTCCGGAAAGCGCCGGAGTACTTAAGCATCCAGTTCAAAAAACGGTCAGAGACATAAAAGCAACGTGCCGCCGAAGCTACTCCTGTCAGGGGTTTCTGTCAACACCACTTTAGTGCCAAGTGGGTGGGTATGCTGCGGGTGTTGTTTGGAATGCAGGGGTTAGCGCGTGGGGAGGCTTAGGAAGAGGCGGGAGGCGGCGATTGCTTGGCGATCGAGGCTGACTCGGGGTCCCTCGCGTAGGGTATTTGCACGATTTGCTAAAGGCATTTGGGGCTCGGGATGACGGAGTGCGAGGTGGGCGGAGGGAGGGTGGTGGGAGTTGGGGCTGCCGGAGAGAACTGGGCTTGTGAAATGGGGGTTGGACAGGCGCGGTTCGCTTGTGTGCGTGCGGTTCTGGTGATAAGTTCGCGCAACGTTCCGGGTGATGATTGATCGTGATTGATAAACCGTTCGCCGCCTGAGCGGCTGAAGGGTAAACGGAGGTGCTGCGTGGCCACACCGACTAAGCTCTGGAGTTCGACGGCGCCGCCGGGCGAATTCCGCACATACGTGGACAGCGAAGCGAACTTGAAAGAGTTCAGCCTGCGGGCCGTGGTGCTGGGCAGCCTGTTCGGAATTTTATTTGGGGCTGTCTCGGTATACGTCGGGCTGCGCGCCGGGTTAACGGTTTCCGCTTCGATTCCCATCGCCGTGCTTTCGATCAGCATCCTGCGAGCGTTCGGACGCTCGACAATTCTTGAAAATAATATCGTGCAGACCACCGGCTCGGCGGGCGAATCGGTGGCCGCAGGCGTGATCTTCACGATTCCGGCGCTGATCTTTCTGGGCTATTCGCTGAACAGCGAATACTGGCGCATTTTCTTTTTGGCGCTGATGGGCGGATGGCTGGGCGTGCTGTTCATGATTCCGCTGCGGCGGCAATTGATCGTGAAGGAGCATGGCAACCTGACGTTTCCCGAAGGAACGGCTTGCGCGGATGTGCTGGTGGCTGGGGAGCGGGGCGGTTCGTTTGCCGGGCGCGTGTTCTGGGGACTGGGGCTGGGCGGCTTGTATACGTTTTGCATGAACACTTTGCAAATGTGGCCTGGGCAGCCGGAGTACCGGCCGAATTGGCTGCCGGGCGCGTCGTTTCGCGCCGCCGTCACTACGGAGTATCTGGGAGTCGGCTACATCATCGGACCGAAAGTTGCTGGGACACTGTTTGCCGGGGGCATCATGTCGTGGCTGGTGTTGATGCCTGCAATTAAATTTTTCGGCTCACTCGCACCGGGGATGGCGCTTTATCCCAGCACCGTGCCGATCCCATTGATGACTCCTGATCAACTTTGGGCCAGCTATATCAGGCCGATGGGAGCGGGCGCGGTGGCGGCCGCGGGTTTGATCACGCTGGTGAAGACGCTGCCGACGATCGTTTCGGCGCTTTCCGCGGGAATGAAAGATGTGCGCGCGAAAAGCGGAACGCTTACGGAAACCAGCCGGATCGAGCGCGACCTTTCGATCAAAGTGGTGATCGTGGGATCGCTGGTGATCGTTGCGATGGTGTGGGCGCTGCTGACATTTAAGCCGATTCCGGGCGCGCAGACGGGAGTGATTTCGAATTTGATTGCGGCAGTGTTTGTGGTGGTGTTCGGATTTTTGTTTGTGACGGTGGCGTCGCGCATCAGCGGGTTGATCGGGAATTCTTCAAACCCGGTGAGCGGGATGACGATTGCCACTTTGATGGCTACGTGCGCGATGTTTCTGGTGGCGCACTGGACGGGCGGTTCGTATGCGGTGTTGGCGCTGACGATTGGCGGCGTGGTTTGCATTGCTTCCGCGATTGCAGGCGCCACTTCGCAGGATTTGAAAACCGGTTACCTGATTGGCGCGACTCCGGTGTGGCAGCAGATCGGGTTAGTGATCGGCGTGATGGTCTCTTCGTTTGCCGTGGGCGGCACGCTAATCCTGATGAACAAGGGCTTGGAGAAATATGTGCCGGTGCAAATTCCAATTTCGATTCAGCAATTGCCGCAGGGAGTGCAACAAGAAGGCGGCACGTACCCATACAAAGGAAAAGACTACACGCTGGTGAACGCGCTGGGATCGCACGTGGTGCCCGACGGAAAATATCTTTACGATCCCGGCGACCGGACAAATTGAAATCCAGTGGGTGCAGGGAATCGGCAGCGACAAGGCTGCGGCTCCGCAGGCGCGGCTGATGGCCACGGTGATCAACGGAATTTTGAACCAGCAATTGCCGTGGAGATTGGTGCTGCTCGGAGTGTTTCTGGTGATTGCCGTGGAATTATTGGGGATACGCTCGCTCGCATTTGCTGTGGGATCGTATTTATCCATCGCTACAACCATGGCCATTTTTGCTGGGGGATTGGTGCGCTGGCTTGCGGAGATCGGCCAGGCGAAAAAGAGCGAGGCGGAAAGCGAAGTGAGTCCCGGCTCCTTGTATGCGAGTGGATTGATCGCGGCAGGCGGCGTTTTTGGATTGCTGGCGATCGCGATTAATTTGCTGCAGGACCCGGAAATCGGCAATCGCTTGCCGCACTGGCTGGCCAGCGGATTGCATTTGCCGCTGCGCGAGAATCTTTTCGCGTTCGGTCCTCGAGTGATGCCGCATTTGAGTGTGGCTCCCATGCTCGGCGTGGTGCTGTTCTTGCTGCTGTGCGCTTCTTTGTTTGTGTTTGCGCGCAAGAAGCTGGAGTAGAGCGTCTCAATGTTAAACTGGAACGGGGAACATGCCGGAATTGCCCGAAGTCGAAACAGTGGTGCGCGGATTGCAGGCGTCGGTGGTGGGCCGGCGCGTGCTCAGTTTGCGGCTGGGCAAAACGGATTTCATCGACGATCCCTCTGCGATTGAAGCGCTTGTGCCGGGAACCCGCGTTGCCGCGATCCGGCGATACGGAAAATTTCTGGTGTTCGAACTGCATCCTGCCTCCGCAGCGGAAATACATCACGATCTTCTAATTCATCTGGGCATGACCGGACAGCTGACTTCGCGGCGTCCGGAAGAGCCCATAGCTCCGCACACGCACGTTTTTTTCTCGCTGGATGACGGGACGGAATTGCGCTACACGGATGTGCGCCGCTTCGGGCGCTTCGCGATTGTCGCCAATTCCGAAAGGGAGAAAATTCTTGGTCCACTGGGCCTTGATCCGCTGGAAGCGACCTTAGAGGAATTTCGCCAACGAGTGAACGGGCGGCGGACTCGGATTAAGGCGCTACTGCTGGATCAAAGTTTTCTGCGGGGCATGGGGAATATCTACACTGATGAAGCACTGTGGCGCGCGCGGATTCATCCGATGCGATTGGCCGCTAATTTGAAAGAGGACGAGGTTAGGCGGCTTTACAAAGCGGTGAGGCAGGTGCTGGAAGAGGCGATTCGGCTGCGGGGTTCTTCAGTATCCGACTACGTGGATTCGAACGGCGCGGAGGGAGAATTCCAGCTTCGGCATCGAGTTTATCAGCGGCAGGGAAAGAAGTGTTTTCGCTGCGGGGCTAAAATCGGGCGAATTATCGTGGCGGGACGCAGCAGCCACTTTTGTCCGCGCTGCCAGCGCGCGCCTAGAACAAGGCGCGCATCGCGCCGGCGCGTTCAACGCACGCGATAGATGATGCCTGCTCCGGTGAGGCACAGAATCGCCGCATAGAGAAATCCCGCCGCCGGGGAAACGCTGGACCAAAGAAAACCTACAATAATGCTGGAAGCGAAATCGCCGATGCCGTTCAGCGTGGCGAGTACTCCGAAGCCCGATCCGCGAACTTGCGCCGGCAACAATTCCGCCGCCAACGATTTTTCGAGCGAATCCTGAATCGCCATGTAGAGCCCCGCCACCGCGAACAACGCTGCCAGCGCGGGCAGGCTTCCCGGCGAAAAAAGAAATCCCACGCTCATCAAACCGGCGAGCGCGTATCCGGTTGCGAGCAGGCCGCGCTTTCCGATGCGGTCGCCCAATGCTCCCGCGGGGTAGCTTCCTGCTGCATAGATGATGTTGTGGACAGTGTAGAGCGCAACGGCAAGAGTGGCGGCGCGCGCGGCGCCGTAGCGCGTTCCCAGGATTTGCGCGGCGCGCAGGATCAGCAGGGTGTGCGAAAAATCTCCCAGCCCGAAGACGGTTACGCCCACCAGATAGCGCCGGAATTGCGATGGAATCTGCCGCAAGCTTTCCAGGAAAGCCTGCGGGCGATGGCTGGCCGATTGTTTTCCACGCGGCACCAGAATCGCGAATGCCAGCGCAGCCGCGATGCCTGGGAGCAGAGTCCAGCGCATTGCCGTGTGCACGCTTGTGGCTGCGACCAGCGCGGTGGCGCAGAGCGGCCCGGCGATCGCTCCGGCAGTGTCCATGGTGCGCTCGAATCCGAATGCGCGGCCTAGATTTTCCTTGGGCACGGAATCGGCGAGCAATGCGTCTTTCGACGGACTCTTCGCTCCACGTCCCAGCCAGGCCAACGCGCGGAAAAGCAAAATGGCGGGCCAGCTATTCACCAATCCGAAGGCGAAGGTGGAAAGGCCAACGACTAAATAACCGCCCGCTGCGATTGGTTTGCGCCAAGCAGGGCGATCGGCGAGCCATCCGCCCGCGAGTTTTGCAAAACTGGAAAGCCCGTCGGCAATGCCTTCAATTAATCCGAGAGCGTAAGCAGGTGCGCCCAGACTGGCGAGGAGAATGGGCAATAAGGAAGTGGCAATCTCGTGGCCCCAATCTGAAAACAGGCTGGCGAGCCCGATTCCAAAAACTCCGCGGGTCAACCATCCGGGGCCGTTCGATTGGGGCTTGGATGTATCCATTTTGACCAGCGGTCCGATGGTCAGAACGCGCCGGCGCTGCGGGCTTGCTCGGCAGGATAAAGAAGCGGAGCGGCATGAGCGAAAATGCGCTCGCCCCAAACGCGGCGTTCGCGCGGCTCAAGCCAGAAGATTTTCTTCCCCAGGCCGCCGAATGGCGGTCCATTGAGCAATTCGATCAGCAGGTTGTGAATGCGCTGCTGGAAATCGCGGTCTTCGGAGCGAAAACCGTCGGGCAATATTTCGCCCGCGAGCGGCGGAACGCCCACCAGCAGATCGTAGGTCTCCATCCACCAGGCCAGCCAGGATTCGAGCTGCGGCTGGCGGCCGAATTTATTCACCAGGTAGCAATAATTATCCAGCACGGAGCGATCGCAAATCACGTTGGACGCGCGGCGCGATGCATCGAGTTCCGCGGCAATCTGCGCGTGCAAAATCCACAGCTGGCCCTCGAGCGTGGTGGCGGCATTTACGGGGAACGGTGAGTTCCGCGCAACTTCCGTCACCAGTTCGACGTTGTGGTCCGCTTTTTTGAGCAGCGAGCAGGTTTCATACGCCAGAGTGGTTTTGCCGACGCCGTGAGTTCCAATGAGTGCGAGTTTCAATTTGTTGGCCCGTGGTGACGCGTCGTCTCTATGTAACACAGTTTCGCCCTCGGTGGAACAGGCTCGACGTAACCGCCCGGAGTCCGTTTGCGTCCATGAGTAGCAAGCACAACATCAATTGGAATTGGTACGAGGGGGCGTGCTCGCATAGAATCGGCTCCGCTGGGTAGGTGGCATAGCCGAAATTGCCAAGTAAAACAGGGCCGAGCTTGAAGGCTGCCCCTACAGAATTCTTAAATCTTGAGGGGGGGAATCCTGGAAATGAAAATACGTCGAATTGCGTTTGTGTTTGCTGTTGCACTGCTGGCCGTTGTCGGGACGCGATTTTTGGCACAGGCGCAGCAACCATCAGTTCCGCCAAATCCGAATGCCGCGATAGATCAAACCATCATGGCAGAGATCAAGGACCACAACGAGATCATGGGCAACCTGGAATATCTTTCAGACATGATCGGCGCGCGGCTGACCGGCACGGAAAATCTGACCAAAGCCAGCCACTGGACCGAGGAGCGATTCAAGGCCTACGGACTGGCGAACGTGCATCTGGAACCGTGGTCGATTCAGCACGCGTGGTATCGCGGCACGGCACGCGCGCGGATTGTGAGTCCCGCGGATCATTCCATTATTATCGCGTCGGCGGGATGGGCGCCGGGCACTGCAGGAACGGTGCGCGGCACGGTGATGTACGTGAAGGCGGAAAAATCCGAGGACTTGCAGCAATACAAGGGCAAGCTCAAGGGCGCGATCGTAATTACCGCCGAGCCGCGGAAGTTGGCGCCGATCTATGAAGCGCCGACGAATCCTTTGCTGGTTCCATTTCGCGAACCTTACGTGCTGCGCAATCCAAACGCAGCGGGCCAGCCGCCGGAGCCCGCTCCAAATCCCGCCTTCAGCCGCGAGCGTAACCAGTTTTTCAAAAATGAGGGCGTCGCCGCGGTGTTGCAGGATTCCGGGAAAGAAGACGCGTTACTGAATATGACCGGGATCGGCGGACGGAATTTCGATATCGGCGCCGTGCCAGTAGCATTTATTGCTTCGCCCAATTACCAGCAGATCTGGCGGCTGATGCAGCGCGGCTCTGTGCAAGTGGAAGTGGAGATGACGAATTCGTTCAGCGATAAGCCGGTGGAGGTTTACAACACGGTCGCCGAAATTCGCGGCAGCGAAAAGCCGGATGAAGTGGTGGTTCTGGGCGCGCACCTGGATTCCTGGGACCTGGCTACCGGCTCCACGGACAACGGGACCGGTTCGATGGTAGTGCTGGAAACCGCGCGAGCCATGGAAAAGCTCGGCCTGAAACCCAAGCGAACCATTCGCTTCATCCTATTTTCGGGAGAGGAGGAAGGACTGTGTGGCTCCCGCGCTTACGTGGCAGCTCACAAGGACGAATTGGCCAAAATTTCCGGCGCGCTGATTCACGACACAGGCACCGGAAAGGTGCTCAGCATCGGAATGATGGGGAATTATCAGGATCGCGAGGTGATGGATCAGGTGCTTTCGCCGCTGCGTGAAATCGGACTGCTCGAACCCAGCCTGCGCGTGCTTACAGGAAGCGATCATGCTTCGTTTAATGAAGCCGGAGTTCCGGGGTTTTTCGGCATCCAGGATCCCGCGGATTACAATCGCACGCATCATTCGCAGTCCGATACGTTCGACCGCGCCAAGCCCGACGAACTGACGGAAGGCGCGCAAGTGCTGGCCGTGTGGGCTTACAACGTCGCCCAGTTGGCGGATCTGCTTCCGCGCGTTCCCGCGAAATAGAAAGTGGAAGACTCGGCGGGCGGCGGTTGAGTATTCGTCAGAAGGAGCGAATGTGCGGGCCGTGGTGCAGCGCGTAAGCTGTGCGAGCGTCTCTGTCGGCGGACGCGTCACTGGAAAAATTGCAGCCGGTGTTTTGATCCTGCTGGCAGTGGGACGCAACGACGAATCTGCCGCTGCCGCCGCGTTTGCCGAAAAGATCGCGAACTTGCGAATCTTTGAGGACGCGGACGGCAAAATGAATCGCGCGTTGCTCGAAACCGGCGGCGCGGCGCTCGCTGTTTCTCAGTTCACACTCTATGGCGACGTCCGGCGCGGCCGGCGTCCGGGCTTCGATCAGGCCGCGCCTCCCGAAATCGCGAATGCCATTTATGAGGAGTTTGTGCGGGCGTTGCGCGCGCTGGGCGTGCACGTTGAGACGGGAATATTCCAGGCGCACATGGAAGTGGAATTGGTGAATGACGGCCCGGTGACGATTCTTATGGATTCGGATAAACTCTTTTGAGATTCGATTTATTGGGGAGAGGTGATGGATGTCCGCCTCCGCAAATGTAGCGGTCTTCCAGTTACGGCCAGCCGTGGTGGCAGATGCGCCGCAGCTTGCGGAATTGTGCGGCCAGCTTGGTTATCCTTCGACGGCCGCGGAAGTGGAGCAGCGGTTGCGCGCGATTCCGTCGGGTGATGAACACGCCGTTTTTGTGGCGGAAAATCCAGGAGGGAAGCTGGCGGGCTGCATCCATGTATTCTTGATGCACGCGGTGGAAATCGACACGCAGGCGGAGATACTTGGCTTGATCGTCGATGACGCTTTCCGCTCGCTGGGCGTGGGGAAAAGTTTGCTGGCGCGCGCGGAAGGTTGGGCCCGCGAAAAGGGGGTTCGAACGATCGGGCTGCGTTCCAACGTGATTCGCGAACGGGCGCACACGTTTTACGAGCGCGAGGGATACAGCGTGTTGAAGAAGCAGAAGGCGTTTCGCAAGACCCTGTAAGCGCGCCTAGATTCGAAACCGCTCACGGAAAGGCCTTACCGCAGAGGCGCAGAGCGCGCCGAGACCTCTCTTCCATATTCGCTTCGATGTGATATAAAGCCCGCAGCTTCCACCTAGGAGTGCCAGATGCGCATCGAGTTCACGCGAATGCCGGTGGTGTCGAATCCCATCCCAGAAGCGGTTTTCTTTTTTGTGGTGCTCAGTTGGTTCGCTTTCATGCTGGTCTTCTTTATCTGGAAGAAGCCGCCGAAGGCGGAGGAAACCAAGCGGGACAATGCCTCCCGCTGGGGAATTCTTTTGCAGTCGTTCGCATTCTTCGCCACCTGGTTTATCGCGAGGCAATACTTCACTCCCATCGTGCCAATGCCCAAGCCCGTGGAATTTATCGTGGCTGTTTTGACGATCGCGCTGGCGGCGAGCTCGGTATGGATTTGCGCCACGGCGGCGCGCACGCTTGGCAAGCAATGGACGTATGTAGCGCGCGTGGTGGAAGGCCACAAACTGATCACCGAAGGCCCTTACCGCTGGGTGCGCAATCCGATTTATACCGGAATGCTGGGAATGATGCTGGCGACGAATCTGGCTGTCAGCCGCTGGTGGGCGGTGCCCATCGCGCTGGCATTTTTCCTGGCTGGGAACCAGATTCGCATCCGCACGGAAGAAAAACTTCTGCGCGAAGCGTTCGGCGCCGAATTCGAGGATTACGCCCGCCGCGTTCCGGCAATTGTGCCGCGCCTTTTTTAGCGGAGCGGCTCGTTTTTGTTTCGTGTAGCGCCCGCCTTCAGGCGGGCATGTGCCTCAACGCAAGGATGCCACCCTCCCGACAGAATTCGCCGGGCGAGGAAGGGTGGCGCTACACAACCCTCCCCAAACACTTGCAATGAACTTCTGACCAAGAGACCCGCCAGCGGAGAACAAATTCAGTGTTGGCCATACCGGCTGGCTCCTGTGTTTACTCGCACGCGATTCGCGATCCACATTTACATCGTAATACGATATAATTCTACTTGCGATGAAAGCTTCCCGTTCCAGCTCGGTGGACTACCAAACACGCGCGGAATTCCGTTACCAGATCCGGCGCTTTCTGAATTTCAGCGAGCGAGAGGCTCGCGCGGCGGGGCTGGAGCCGCAACAACATGAGGCCATGCTGGCGATCCGGGGCCTTCCGGAAGGCGTGCGGCCGACGATTGGCGAACTGGCGGAGCGGTTGCAGATCCAGCATCACAGCGCCGTGGAGCTTGCCGATCGATTGGAAAAACACGGACTGATCCGGCGTTACCGGGGCGAACAGGATCATCGCGAAGTTTTGCTGCGGCTGGCGCCAAGCGGTGAACGGGTGCTGAGCGAATTGTCGCACTCGCATGCCCGGCATTTGCGCGATGAGGGGACGGCGCTTCTGCGCACACTGCGGAATGTGATCAGTGGCACAAATCCATCGGGGTCGCGATGGAGCTCGGTTGTGGGAACGACGCGCAAGCGCGCGCCGGCCTGAACGAAGGAAGCGCAGCACAGCGGGTTAGGCGCGGAGTATTCGTTTGATTTCAAAATATTAAGTTATTGGAGAGATTGAATTGGAAGCTTCTGCTGCTCAAATCGCTTTGCCAGGACAACCTCCGCCGCCGGCCGGATTTCGCATCGGATACGTTTCGCTATTGGCGGCTCTGCTAGGAATGTTTGCCGGGCTGATTGCGTATGTTTTATATGACCTGATCGGTTTTTTCACCAACCTTGCCTACTACCACACTTTGTCGGTGAAATTTCGCAGCCCGGAGCACACGCAACTGGGATTGTGGGTAATCCTGATTCCCGTAGTTGGCGGCCTGATCGTGGGGCTGATGGCGAAGTATGGCTCGGAGAAAATCAAGGGGCATGGAATCCCGGAAGCGATGGAAGCGGTGCTGACCTCGCGCAGCCGCATCGAAGCGAAAGTGGCCATCCTGAAGCCGATTTCCGCCGCCATCGCCATCGGAACCGGCGGCCCGTTCGGAGCGGAAGGGCCGATCATTCAAACCGGCGGCGCGTTCGGTTCGTTGCTGGGCCAGCTTGTTTCGACCACCGCGGCGGAGCGGAAAGTTCTGCTGGCGTGCGGCGCCGGCGCGGGCATGGCGGCGACGTTTAACACGCCGATTGCCGGAGTGATTCTGGCGATCGAATTGTTATTGTTCGAATTTCGCGGACGGTCGTTTATTCCGCTGGTGATCGCGAGTACTTTGGCGACGAGCGTGCACTTTCTATTGCTCGGGCAGAAATCCATGTTCTCGATGGGCAACGTGGATTTCGGAATTCCCAACGGGCTGCCGTATTACCTGATTCTCGGCGTCATCTGCGGCGGCGCGGCGATCGGGTTCACAAAACTTCTTTACTGGGTGGAAGATCAATTTGAGAAGCTGCCGGTCAACGAACTTTGGCATCCGGCAATCGGCGCGCTCGGCCTGGGGATCATTGGCTTTTTCGTTCCGCGCGTGCTGGGCGTGGGCTATGACACGATTTCCGATATTCTGAACAACAATCTCGCGTTGAAGCTTTTGCTGTTGATCGCGGTGTTCAAGGCGCTGGCGCTGGTGATTTCATTGGGCTCCGGCACTTCGGGCGGATTGCTGGCGCCGATGTTCATGTCGAGCGCGGCCCTGGGCGCCGTATTTGCGATGCTGATTAACCGGATCGTTCCCGGAGCGCATCTTTCTCCCGGCGCGTTCGCGCTGGTGGCGATGGGAGCGGTGTTCGGTGCGGCGTCGCGGGCCACATTCACGTTCATCGTTTTCGCATTCGAAATCACGCGTGACTACAACTCCGTCCTGCCGCTGATGCTGGTGTGCGTGATCGCGGACATGATTGCCATCCGCTATCTGCCCAGCTCGATCATGACGGAAAAACTCGCGCGACGCGGCCTGGATGTTCACCAGGATTACGAAGCCGATGTTTTGAAAGTGGTGAAAGTGCGTGAAGTGATGACCACCGATCCCGCGATTATTTCCTCGACCGCAACCGTGCGCGAACTTGCCGATCGCTTCGCGAAGGGCGACGCCAGCCTGGGTTTGCAGCGCGGATTGCCTGTGGTGGGGGCGGACGCCGAATTGCTGGGCATCGTGACGCAAGGAGACCTGCTGCGCGCGCTGGAACAAGACCCGTCCGGGCAAATGAGCGTGCTGGACGCGGGCACCCGCGCGCCGGTGACGGCGTATCCCAATGAACGCTCATTCGATGCGCTGTTCCGGATGCTGCAAAATAACATCGGCCGGTTGCCGGTGGTGAGCAGGGAAAACCCGAAGAAACTGGTGGGATACCTGAACCGATCGAGCGTGCTGAGCGCCTGGACGCGCCAGTTTGAAGATGAAAACGTCCGCGAACATGGCTGGATACGACATCTGATTCGCCGAAATTCGCGCGGCTCGGTGATCGCGGAAAAAACGATTACGGGCCGGGTGATGGCGCTCGGGCAAAATCTTCTGGAATTGACGCATCAAGAGGGAGATGAAACTTTGTCGAAGAAATTCCGGCTGGAGGAGAAGCTAGTTGGAATTCACGTGGGCGACCGGGTGACAATCTATTTCCGCGAGGATTCCGAGGGCAGCGTGGCAATACGAGTTGAAGAACTGCAGCGCCACGCTTCCAGCGCCAACCGGCAGTCTTGATCTAGAGTTCTTTCGAGGCCCCTAGAGGCGGCTTGAGTGAGAGAGATGCAGGCTGGTCATGGGTCTGTGATTCCGAATTGGCTGGCGGGAAACCTTGGCCGGTTTGCTTGCGGCGCTCGAATCGCTGCGCGTATTCGGTGCTGAAGCGCCTGCAATTGGGGTTGCGGCATTTTGCGACCAGCCAGAAAGCCCTGGCGCCCGCCCGTCCGCAATAAGGACAATTGCATTCCTTACCGAGAAATCTGAGCAGCGGATTCGTTAAAAAATCCATCCATCAACTCCGGCGAATTCAAATTTCGCGCATATCCCCGGCAGCCCTCGTGTGAAATCCGGGCGCTAGAAGCCGCCACCGCCGCCACCGCCGAAGCCGCCACCGGAAAACCCTCCTCCGCCGAATCCGGAACCGCCGGAACTGCGCGGGGCGGACGCCATCGCGGAGCCAGCCTGGTGCGACATCATGCCCAGGTCGTTCACAAAGTAGATGGGCTGGAACCCCGCGCCATAAGGGCCGCTGTACCAGCTTGGCGGTTGCAGATAAATATTGGCGAACGCACGCACCCATTTCTTCTCGACGCCCAGGGCCATCGCGTAGGGCAAGAACTTTTCAAACATTTCCGGAGTTTTCACGATACGTTCGAAGCGGTCTTCCTCGACACGCGCGAGAAACGTTTCAAATCCCAGCACGCCTTCGAGCGCGCGGGCGCCGTCATTCGTGCGCGCGGGCATGAAGAAGCCGAATCCGACGATGACCAGGCCGGTGAGGATTCCGGAAATCACTCCGGTCAGCGGAGAAGTGCCCAACGGGCCACTCATGGCTCCGCCGATCCAGGCGCCGATGCCTCCAAC
The DNA here is from genome assembly GCA_963797765.1 of uncultured Acidobacteriota bacterium. Classification (GTDB taxonomy): domain Bacteria; phylum Acidobacteriota; class Terriglobia; order Acidiferrales; family UBA7541; genus JBGPTK01. The sequence continues at coordinate 183,077 of CAWCQU010000002.1, forward strand.
TGCAATGCCGCCGCCGATATAAGCGTTGCGCACTTTGTCGGGGCGGTGGAGATAATATTTGGCGGACATCAGCGCATCGAAAATGCGGTCGCGAATCGTGGGCAGGTGCGTATAGAAATGGTTCTGCAATTCCGTGAGGCTGACGGAATCGGTCGAACCGCCGTCGAACAGCGCGAAGAGCAGAGTTTGCTCGTGCGGCTTCAAGCTGCTCCATTCGCTGGCGGGCTTTTTCAAATGGAAAATGTAATTGCGGTGATGGACCAGGCCGAGCATTTGATCCGTCTCGGTCTGCTCAATCAAAAGGTAACCGCGCACTGCAAGATCGACGATGGTCGCGATGATATCGCGCATGGCGGCTTCGTTGTCCACCAGCGTGCCGCATTCCCCTGGAGAAAGGCCCTGCGGCGGCTCATATTGCACGGCGATGGGCCTCAAACGCGGATCGCGTCCTTGTGAATACCACAGCCAGAACATTAAAAAGAAAGCGAGGATGGGAATCGCAAGCGGCCAATTGCTGCGCAAAAACAGCCAGGCATTCTGCGTCCAGCCCGGCTCGTGGACGAATCCTTTATCCCAGCCAATCACCGCCGTCAGGCCTTCATGGAAATCGAGCTTCCGGCGCATGTGAATTTGAACGACGTTGCCAAGAACCTCCACATCGGCATCCTGCTCGCGCGAGCCGTACGCGCCCGTGAACACCAGGGTGCGAACGCCGGTGACTCCGTTTGGTAGAACGATGCGGGCGTTGGCGTGATCGATGGGAACGTCCCATTCGTTGCCAGTGACGTTCCAATAAAGTTCGTCGTGATCCTCGAAGAATCGCAAGCCATCGAGAACGCGATAGCGCAGCGTCACGGAGCGCGTGGCGTTGACCGCGCCCGGAACATAAATTTTGAATTTCTTGTAGCCGCGCTGGGTGGTGATTTCGTATTTCAGCGGATCGCCAGAATCCCCGGTAATGCTGATGGGTTCAAGGAACAGGGTGTAGCCGAAACCGCGTTGCGTGGTGTATTCCACCGGGATGGTTCGGTAGAGGCCGTGCCATTCGCCGGTGAATCGGGCCTGAATGATTTCGGTGACGACGCAGGTGGCATCCGGTTGCACTTCCACGCTGACATCGAAATTCTGAATGCGAAGTTCGCGCGCGGCAGCGGATTGCGCGGCGCCGCCGGAAAGCATCAGCGCAAGGATGAGGAGCGCGATCCGCGGAAGCTTGCGGCGGGGAGTAGGCATTTTCCTGTTCGCTGCTACTTCGCGGCTGCAGGTGGATTGAAACTGACTTTGGGAGCTTCGCGCTCTGCGGCGCCGCTAACCTCGAAGAACTCGCGCGGCTTGAAGCTGAACATTCCCGCGATGATGTTGGAGGGGAACTGAGCGATTTTCGTGTTCAGATCGCGCACCACGGCGTTGTAGTAGCGGCGGGCGTTTTGAATCGTTTCTTCGAGTTGGTTCAACGTGCCTTGGAGTTGGTTGAAACTCTCGACAGCGCGCAGTTGGGGATACGCTTCCGCAAGAGCGAATACCTGGCGCAACGCTTGCGTCAGCATGCCTTCGGCTTCCGCTTTCGCCGCGGGGCCCTGGGTGGTCATGGCGCGATTGCGGGCTTCGACTACACCTTCGAGTGTGCCGCTTTCATGCGCGGCGTAGCCTTTGACGGTTTCCACGAGGTTGGGGATCAGGTCGTAGCGGCGCTTGAGTTGAACATCAATATCGGACCACGCGTTGTCGCACTGCACGCGCAGCTTTACCAGCCCGTTGTAGATTCCGATGACGATTACCACGAGCACCGCAACGACAATCAATGCAATCATGCGCGCCTCCGCGAAGCCCTACCCGCAGGAGAAAATTGAAATTCCCGAGGCTGGATTCGCGCCAAGCATACGGCGCAACGGGGCTGGTGTAAAGCGCCTGTACTCGTCCAGTGGAAGAGAGGGGCTTTCATTCCTTTCGTTGCTATGGGAATTGAAGCAGGAACTAGCGGGGGGAGCGATATTGAAGACCACGTTGAAGGAGGACGGTCCTTTTTCCTTGCGGCGCCTCCCATGTTGGGTGGTGACCTGCGTAAGCTCAGTTTTCCAAGTCCGTTAAACGGCAAATAAATCCCCATCCGCCGCCGAGTTCGCTCAGCGCCAGGATCAATTCGTTGCTGCCCTTCTTCAAGGGAAGGTAGACCGCATCGTTTTCCGGATTGACGATGCCAAGGAACCCGGGGTCGCGGAAACCCTGGGCGCTCCGTCCGGTGTAGAGAATTTTGCCATTCAGGAACACGCTGACGTCGTCGCTATAGCCGATGTAGAGCTTTTTCACCTGGTCGCGGACGGATTCGATGTTGGTCCGCGCATAGATCACTTTCATTCCCGGTTGGGGCTCCAGGCGTTTTGAAAAGTCGCCCTGGAACGTGACCCTTGGATGCGGGGCCTCGCGATAACGATAGATCACCACAAAGCCGGGCGGCTCAGCCTCCACATCCTGCCAATGTATGGCTTCGCTCTCGGATGCTGAGAGAGGATGCTCCAGATTCCGTGCAAGCGCATCGTACGACGGCGAAAGGCTCCACTTCGTCAAAGTGTCCGGCGGCATCGGCGGCAGGTGACGCTCCCAGGGCGCGTCGGGCGTTGTTCGTATTTCAAAATTCGAGAAATAGGTCACTCCGGTCAGGACGTACAACGCCACCTGGCCTTTTTGAATGCCGCTTTTCAGATCGTTCATCACCAGCGCGGGCTTGTCCATGTCCTTGACATAGAGTTTCGCTTGCGCGCCCGCTACCTCGAGACGCAGGTGGAACCAGACATCTTTCGGGATATCGACCGCGCCGGTGAAGCCTGGTCCATTATAGATTTGCCAGTTGCGGCCGGTATTGAAAACCGGGGTGTACTGCATGGCATCGGGAAGCCCGGACTTGTGCTGGCGGAGATAGACTTCCTCATAGTTTGCGCCGTCTTCAGCGATCCGGAAGTCGAAACCGAAAAAACCGCGGATTGCGGGGGTTGCCACATCCACATCGATCACGCCGTCGCGCATTTCAAAGTCTTTCAAAATCGCCGCTCCGCCATCGAGTAAGAGGCATTTGCGGCCTTGATATTCAGTCGTCTTGGCTTGTCCTTGCAAATCCCAGCGCGGGGAGTCCGAGGGAACGGAAAGCGTTTGCGGCATCTGCCCTGGCGTTGAAGCCTGCATCACCTTCAGCCCGGCGGATTCCGCCGCCAGTTTCGAATCAAAATTCTGGCCGAACCCAATGCAACCCAGAAGCAGAAGCGCTGTGATGATTCGCAAGTGTGTCTCCCTTCTCAAGTGGATTGCATCAGCGCAGTGCCGCTTCGTTGAACGTGATTTTCACCAGGTGAATCGTCATATCGTCAAATTCCGCTTGAAGATCTTTATCGTCACCCGCGAATTTCAAGCGGAACGGCGATAAATCGATCGAATCTTTTACATCTTCCAGCGAATGGAATCCGGGATGGCCAATTTGGCGAATGCGCGCGCGCATCTGGTCCACAGCGCTTTGAAGCAGGTCAGCAACCTGGTACAGGAAGGTCTTGTCATGCAACACCGGTCCGTGCCCGGGAACAATTATTTCCGCGTCCAGTTGGGCCATGTTGCGCAATGTCTGGGCCCATTCCGCCGGGTAGCCATCGAAGGTGTACGGGATGGGATGAACCAGCAGATCGCCGGCGGCTAGGATTTTTTCCTTGGGCAGATACACGATGGCGTCGCCCGGAGTATTGCCGCGCCCCAGGTGCAATACTTGCACTTCGCGATTTCCAAGATCGATGTCGAGCTTGTCGGTGAAAGTGAGAGTGGGTGGCTGGTAAACCATCGCTCTAAATTCGGCTTCCTGCTGTTCCACGCCGGGGAGAAGTTCCTGGACTTGTTTTTTCTCTTCTTCGGTCAGAGCGCGGCCTTGCTGATTCTTTCCCTGCTTCCAGGCAGCGATTGCCGCGGCAAGCCGCTTGGGGGTTCGCTCGATATTCCCCGGTTGGATCAGGTCCATGTCTCTCTTGGTCTCTACCTGAGCGATGATGGCCAGGGAAGGAAATGCATCGAGATAAGCCTTGTTGCCATTGTTGTGGTCGTTGTGAAAATGAGTGTTGAGCAGATAGCCGACGGGTTTGTCCGTCCATTGGCGAATTTGCGCGATATCTTCGCGCGCGAAGGATGGCAGGTAACAGGAATCGACCACGAACACTTCCCGTTCGCCGATAATCACAGTGGTATTTCCGTTGACGTTTCCGTCATTCAGATGCTTGTGCTGGATGGAGTAAACGCCCTCCGCCAGCTTGGTGATTTGCCGCTGGTTGGCGTCCGCCGGACTCGCAAATACCGGAGTGGCCGCAATCAACAAGGCTACTAATGACAGAAGGAATGACCGTCGCAGACTGAGATCAGATGTGCGTGTCAATTCAATTCCCTCCATTTGCTCCGCGGATGGATCAGAGCCATCCAGCGATTCGCTGCCGATTCGGCGCCGCGCAATTTCTTTCCCGTGAAAAGGCCGGTTTAGCCACGGCGTTGGGAGAAGAGCCAAGGTACCAGGGCTGGTTCGGTGAACGCCCATTCCCAAACGTTGTGGTCCACTCCAGCGTATTCGGTGAAGAGCGGGTGGCCGCCTGCTTTCCGCCTCGCGGCGATCCGCTCGCGGGATACGGATACCGGAACGGTCTTGTCGGAATCGCCGTGGAAATTCCACAGCGGCGTATGGATCGATCCGGTGCCGTCGTCCGGGGAGACGCTTCCACAGCAGATTACGGCCGCGGCAAAAAACTGCGGGCGATAAGTGATCATATTCCACGTGCCCGCCCCTCCCATCGATTGGCCCATCACATAGATTCGGTGTTCATCAATGGCGAACTCGTGGCGCAACGCATCGACGATTTCGAGAGCGGCCCTTGATCCGTCGCCGAAGCCTGGTAACACTGTCGCCGGGCCCTGGTTCTGCTGCGAGAAATCGTAGCGGTTCCATCCGCGATCGGTCTGCGGCGCGAGGACGTAGCAGGGAAAGCGCTGCTGGCATTCCGGAAGTACCCAGAGGCGTGTGCCAAAAATATTGCCGAGGCCGAGTTGCTTTAAATTGTCGTCACCCAGCCCGCCGCTGCCATGTAGAAACACTACCAGTGGCAGTTTCCCCCCTTTTGCTTCGGGCCGAAACAGGCGGTAGGGCATCACCCAGTCACTTTTGTGCGTGCGCGCCTCGAATTTATCTTGCAACCCCTCGGATTGCTTCTGAAACGCTTCAATCAGAGCGATTCTCTCCGGTGAGTTCGGGGCGCCAGGCGCGAGCAGTGGAGCGGAATCGTCCTTTGCTGCCGCGGAGGCATTTGGCGCGACCGATAAGTTCAGACCGATCTGTGCAGCCGCTAGCCACGCTCCGGCGGAGGCCGAACCCAACCGGCGAACTGCTTCTCGTCGAGTGATCATCATGTTTTGAGACTCAAGAGGTAGACGATTCCAGCGGAGAATCGTGAGCAGCGGTCTGCTAATGCATCCCCCAGCGCCAGAGGCGCGCCAGAAGTTAGCCCAACGCCTAAGCGTTGGGTAAAGCAGACGAAAAATCCCAAGCACCGGAGGTGCGACACATCGTGATCAACCAACACTAACTAAACGGAATGCGAAGAACCCCACCCTTTCCGGTGGGACTGGAAAGGATGGGGCACTCCGGGGGGTAAGACTTTTGCTTTTGGCGCCGTCTAACGAAATAATTTCATATTGCGTTCCCATAGGAAGTGTGACAGCCTCGCTATGGGAATCCAATAGGAGGGGCGGATTCATGGGCGACAAAGCGGATGTGTGGCAGGGGACGCTGGCGCTGATGGTGCTGAAGACGCTGGAATCGATGGGGCCGCTGCATGGATACGGAATTGCCCGGCGTATTGAGCAGACCAGCGGCGATTTGTTGTCGGTGAATTACGGGACGCTGTATCCCGCGCTCTTGAAATTGGAGCAGGAGGGCTACATCTCGTCCGAGTGGGGCCAATCGGACAACAACCGGAAAGCAAAATATTACAAGCTGACTCGAGCCGGAAAGAAACAGGTGGAGCGCGAGGAGAAAGATTGGGAGCAGGCTACGGCGATTCTGGCCCGGTTTCTTGCGCCGCGAGAGGAGTCTTAAGCTATGCACGGCTTACGCGGCTGGATTTTGCGCTTGGCTGGATTGTTTCACCGGGAAAGACGCGATCGCGAACTCGCGGCGGAGACGCGGCGCGATGCGAGTGGATCCGATGGTCGCGCTGCGGTACGAATAAACGGAGGAAGATTTATGCGCTGGATGCGCGCGTTGATTGTGCGGTTGAGCAGTTTATTCGGCAGGGAGCGGCGCGATCGCGACCTTGCAGCGGAAATGGAAAGCCATCTGCAGATGCACATGGAAGACAATGTGCGCGCGGGAATGACCGCCGCGGAAGCGCGCCGCAAGGCTTTGATGCAACTCGGCGGAATGGAGCAAACCAAGGAAATTTATCGCGACCAGCGCGGCGTCCCGGTGCTGGAAAATCTTGCCCAGGATTTGCGCTACGGCGCGCGGATGCTGCGAAAAAATCCGGGCTTCACGCTGGTTACGGTTCTCACGCTGGCTCTCGGAATCGGCGCGAATACGGCGATCTTCAGCATCGTCGACGCGGTATTGCTCCGGCCGCTGCCGTATCGCGATCCCTCGCGGATCATGACGGTGTGGCAAAGCTCCCCGCGCAAGCAAATCGAAAATGGCCTGGTGTCTCCCGCCAATTTTCTGGATTGGAAATCCCGCAACACTGTGTTTCAGGACCTGGCGGCCATGACATATTGGAATTTGGACTACGCGGGAAAAGGCGAACCGGAGTCATTTCGCGCGGAATATGTTTCCAACAACTTTTTCGACATGCTGGGTGTCCGCGCGGAAATTGGCCGCACGTTTGTCCCGGGGGAATATGAGCACGGGCGCGACCGGGTGATTGTGCTGAGCCACGGGCTCTGGGAACGCCGCTTCGGAAGCGATCCCAATGTGATCGGACAAAAAATCACATTCAGCATCGGAGACTATGTAATTGACGGGGTGCTGCCGGCGGATTTCACGCTTCCTTGGATCGGCCGCGAGCGCGAAATTTTCGTTCCTCTCACGTTCTCTCCCGACGAACAAAAAGTCCGCGGAGACGCCTACCTGCACGTAATCGGCAGGCTGAAGACCGGCATCACGCCGCGGCAAGCGCAATCCGCGATCGCTCCCGTCGCCGCGCAATTGGCCCAGGAATATCCGATGGAGGATGCCGGCGTGGGAATCGCCGTCGTCCCGGTGCTCGAAAAAACAGTGGGCAAAGTGCGGCCCATGCTGCTGGCATTGCTTGCCGCCGTGGGGCTGGTGTTGCTCACCGGTTGTGTGAACGTTGCGAATCTATTGCTGGCTCGCGGCAGTTCGCGCCAGCGTGAAATGGCCATTCGAATCGCGATGGGGGCGGGCCGCGCGCGGCTGATGCGCCAGTTGCTGACGGAAAGTTTTCTATTAACGGTGCTGGGATGCGCAGGCGGCTTGCTGCTGGCACGGTGGTCCGCTCGCCTGCTGGTGGCTTTGCAGCCGGGAGATATTCCGCGGCTGGCAGGCGCGGCGATCGATTCACGAGTATTTCTCTTCGCCCTGGGCATTTCTCTTTTAACGGCGCTGATTTTCGGACTGGCTCCATCAATCCAGGTATCTCGCGCGGACTTGCAAGGATCGCTGCAAGAGAGCGGAGACCGCACCGGCGCAAGTCCCGGCCGACGGGGATTGCGCAGCATCCTGGTTGTGACGGAAGTGACGCTGGCGGTGATGCTGCTGGTGGGCGCAGGTTTGCTGATTCGAAGTTTCGTGAATTTGATTAACGTGAATCCCGGCTACATTTCAGATCGCGTGATTGGATTGCAGGTATTCGTGTGGGACCGCTATTCCACGCCCGATCTGCGCCGCGCCTATTTCGATCAAGCCATTCAAAATGTGGCGGCGCTTCCCGGAGTGGAGCGATGTGGGTGCCGTTTCCGTTTTGCCGCTTGCTGCTGGGCTCGCCGCGCCGGCCCGTTCCGTTCGGAATCGAAGGGCGCCCGGCGCTGCGGCCGGACCAACGCCCGTCAGCGCTGCAGACGGTAGCCACTCCGGGCTATTTCGGCGCGATGGGAATTCCGCTGCTGCGCGGCCGGATTTTCGATTCGTCCGACCGGCGCGATTCGAAGCCAGTGGTCCTAATCAATCAGACCATGGCGCAAAAATACTGGCCGGGAGAGGACCCGGTTGGAAAGGAAATCACGCTGGCAGCGGCACAGAGCAATTCCGCGCCGCCGCCGAAATATGAAATCGTGGGCATCGTCGGCGACGTCCGCCAAACGGGACCGGAAGGCGCAGTGATGGCCGAGTTTTACCAGCCGCATGCACAAAGCCCCAGCGGCTCGATGGCGTTTGTTGTGCGGACCGGCAGCGATCCTATGGGCTTATTGAAGCCGATTGAAGGCGCGATCTGGCACGCCAACAAGACCATTCCGTTTTACATGGTCAGCACCATGCGCCAATTACTGGAGAATTCCCGCGCCAATCGCCGCTTCAGCGTAGTGCTGCTGGCGGGATTCGCGCTGGTGGCGCTGATTCTGGCGATGATCGGCATCTATGGAGTGGTCAGCTATTCCACGGCGCAACGCACCCGCGAAATCGGAATCCGCATGGCCCTCGGCGCACAACGTGGCGACGTAATGGGCATGGTGGTTGGCCAGGGGATGCGATTGGTGCTGATAGGCGTGTGCGCCGGTATTTTGGGAGCTTTATTGATGGGCCGCCTACTCTCCAGCCTGCTCTTCGGAGTAAGCTGGCTCGACCCTCTAACCTTCGCCGGCGTGGCATTCGTTCTGGTCCTGGTAGCGTTCGCTGCATGCTACATCCCAGCCCGCCGCGCGATGCACGTAGATCCGATGATCGCGCTGCGCTACGAATAGAAGGATGGCGGTATTAACTTGCTGAATGGGGACTAGAGGCGCTCCTGCCGAACGACCGATGAATGCGGGACGCGTGTCTCGTGCCTCCTACGGGTCATGCTCAAATGGCATGTTCCTTCCGCGGAATACAATTAAATACGTTTTTCGAGTAAATTCTGTTGGTCACCTTATAGGCAAATCAATAAAACTGATTAACCTCGTGAGGGCACACTAATGAGCATCGCTCGATGGCGGTATCGCGATCTACTCGTTCGAATCTCAGGAGGGCTAATCTTATTGATGCTGGCGACGGGAGCGACGTCGTCAATCGCGCAACAACGAAAGACCCCTCCGACTGTTGTCGCTGCTGCTGTGCCATTTTATCCTCGCACTACACAGATGGCGCACATCGAGGGAGTCGTTCGGCTTCGAATATCAACTGATGGGACTCGACCTTCATCGATAGAAATTGAAAGCGGCCAACCAATGTTGGCTCAAGCAGCTAAGGAAAACGTTAAGACATGGTTGTTCGAAGAACATTCCCCGACAACCTTCGAAACCACCTATCGATACAAACTTTTGCATTCCGGGTGCGACGCCAAGTGCACTTGCGATAGCACTGAAAAAGACTCCGTGCTGCTTAAGTTGCCCGCTGAGGTGGAAGTGAGCGCGAAAGAATTGATTGTCTGCGAGCCCGCAGGTGATCGCAAAGACTAGGTTCAGGCGAACTAGACAATGTTGACGAGGCTTTCATCCGAATTGACCTTGTATCTGAAGTACGACCGAGTCTCGCGAAGATTGAGTCGGATCCGTTGCGGTGCCATTGAGCTTAGATGTAGTGAAACCGATGCTTTGCGTCATACATTGAGAGTAAGATTTAGTAACTTTAAATTAGAAGCGCCAGACGGCGGTCTTTCCATTGAATTCCAATTCGGAGCTGCTGCCGAGCTCCAATGCCTTGTGCCCTGCACTGTCGTTGCGAAGAGTGAATTGGATTGCGGTGACTCCACTGCGTGCCGGTGGGCGCGCCGCCTCAAAAGTCCGAATAAGCAGCTCGATATCGCTTCCTTTGCAAGAAGTTTCCTTGCCGTGGCGCGAAATCTGAAATCCATAGATTCCGCAGATTTTTTCAAATTCCTTCGCTTCACCCGATTCCAGCAGCAGGCGAATTCGCGCCACGTCCACAAACAATCCCTCGTTGCGTTCGCGCGTTCGGCTCACTTTCGCGGCGTAGCGTTCCAGAACATCAGCGCGGCGGATGCTGGGTTGCGCCGGAGGCAATTGCGGATACCATTTCCTTAGAAAATCCGGAATTGTACTCCATCATCCACGTGGCGAATTTCGATTTCTCGAAGGAAGAGCCGAAGATGAGTTGCAGGAACCAATTGACGGTTTTGCCTTCGGCTTGACGGTTGATCGGCTTCACCATGGCCATGTTCGAGTTTGATTGATTGAGGAGCGAGGCCAGGGATTGCACACCTCCCGGCGTTTCTGTGCCAAACGCAACCCCGCTGAATGTTTCGGGCGCCTTTCCATCTTTGGGAGGCTCGAGCAATTCAAAGTAGGTGTGTTCACCGTAGAAATAGAGGCCGGTGTAGGTCTTATCGGCGCGAGTGGTGGTCCGCGATTCGAATGCTCCGAAATTCTTTTGCAGAAAATCGTTTTCCGCCACGGCTTTATAGGTTTCAGGAGATGGAGCGACGTAGAGATGGTTCAAATAGACGGTCGCGGGCGGCGCTTTCTCCACACGGCCGCGAGCGTGGATCGTTGTCATGGCAAGAATCAAGACTGCGATGAGAAGACTCGTGTTTCGCACTCGAAAAGTATGCCAGCCGAACAGTTTTCCTCCAAGCCGATTTTGGCTCAGGCAACGCCAAATGGGCGGCTGTTGCGTCTAAGGGGACAGCATTCCGGAATAACGCCTCTAAGGCGCTCCAAGCGATCTGGAAAAGCAGGCGAACCCATTGGAGATGGGAATCTCCCCGAAAGGTGGATCGATGAAGATTCTGAATCGAATTTTGCTGGTGCTGCTGGCGATTGGGATTGGCGCCGGCTCGCGCTGCCTGGCTGCTGAAGAGCGCCTGGCCATCAAGGACGTCACCGTGATTGACGCCACGGGCGCCGCAGCCCAGCCAAATCAAACCGTGGTGATTGCGGGTGGCAGAATCGAAGAAATCGGACCGTCGCGCAAGGTTCGAATCTCGGCGGGAGTCCGGGTAATCGACGGCAAGGGCCAATTCCTTATCCCCGGCCTCTGGGATATGCATGTGCATCTGGCAGGCATCGTGGCCGATCCAGTGTGGAGCAAGGAGACGCTGCTGCCACTTTTGATCGCCAATGGTGTGACAGGAGTTCGTGACATGGGCGGAAAACTTTCCTCGCTCATCGCCTGGCGGCAGGAAATTGTCGCCGGAAAGCTGCTCGGCCCGCACCTCTTCTTTTCCGGGCCCATGATCGATGGCGCCTCGTTCGGCGATCTGGACATTCTCGTCGCAAAGACGCCGGAAGAAGGCCGCGCTGCCGTGGACAAACTGCAGCAGCAGGGCGCCGATTTCATCAAGGTTATCTCGCGATTGAACCGCGAAACTTATTTCGCGATTGCCGAAGAATCCAAAGCGCGCCGAATCCGGTTTGCCGGGCACGTACCGGTGGCGGTGGGCACCGGGGAAGCCTCAGACGCCGGGCAACAGAGCATCGAGCACATCTTGTATGGTGGCTTCGCTGTGGCGTGCGCGAAGAACGAACTGGAGCTTCGCGCGCAGCTTGTGGATGCATTCCGCAACGGCAGAATCCTGGCAATCGCGAAGGTGATCAATGCCGCCCAGGAACAATACGATCCGGAGAAAGCCGCTGCATTGTGGAAGAAGCTGGTGGCCAATCAAACCTGGGTGGTTCCCACTCTGGTTTCCACCTACGATAGCGGCCAACTGGACCAACTCGCCGCCAAAAAAGATTTCCTGGAATTCCTGCCGCAAAGCGTGTCGAAGGATTGGGCGCCGGCGGAGATTCAAAATGCAACCGTGCCGGCCAAACTCGAGTGGTATCAGAGCCAGTTGAAAGCGCACATGAAACTGGTTGGCGAGATGCATCATGCCGGAGTGCGGCTTCTGGCCGGAACGGATTCGCTCGATACCTATGAATTCCCAGGGTATAGCCTGCATCAGGAATTGCAGTTCCTGGTGCAATCCGGTTTAACGCCAATGGAAGCCTTGCAGGCTGCCACCCTGAATGCCGCCACATTCCTGGGCAAGCAATCCGACTACGGCACGATCCAAAAAGGAAAGTAGCGGACATAGTTCTGCTCGAAGCAAACCCGCTCGATAATATTGCTAACACACAGAAAATACGGGGTGTTGTGGTCGCTGGACGTTTCCTGGATCAGGCAGCGCTTTCTGGAATGTTGGAATCCGCAAAGAAGGCCGCTGCACAGGCCAAATGACCGGCTTATGGGCGGGATGCGGTTTGATATCTTCAATTTGCACGAATATTTCGAGGGGAAGTTGACTCGGGATTCTTCGCCCGAACAGCGGGCTCAGAATGACGGCAGGAGCCTACGCCACGCCTGTCCCCCGCGCAGTCATCCTGAGCAAGCGGTGTTTGCGCCGCGAAGGATCCAGCGTAAACTGCGCGCCAGAGGAATGTTTAGTCGCAGCGAAGTCTTCAACGCAAGCCGCGCGCTTGGGAGAGAGTCAATCCGCTCCAGCTTTTACTAGCGCATACCTATCGTTTGAGTTAACCTGCCTGTGGCGGAAGCAGGGGCCTCCCTCTCTCATGTTGTATAAAACGCTTAGTGCTGCCGTGTTCGGGATCGACGCCTACTCGGTCGAGGTTGAGGTCGACGTGGGTTCGGGCCGCATGGGCGATTTCAACGTGGTCGGCTTGCCCGACATCGCGGTGAAGGAAAGCCGCGAACGGATCAAATCGGCCCTGAAAAACTGCGGATTCGATTTTCCGGCGCCTCAAAGCGTCACGGTTAACCTTGCCCCGGCCGACATTCGCAAGGAAGGCTCGGCATTCGATTTGCCGATGGCGCTCGGAATTCTGGGCTGCCAGGGGACTTTTTTCGGCAAGGCGCTGGGGAATTTCGTTTTCCTGGGAGAACTTTCGCTCGATGGCAGCGTGCGCTCGGTGCGCGGCGCGCTCTCCGCGGCTCTATCCGCTCGCGAGCATGGAATTCAGAATGTGGTGGTGCCGGAAGCCAATGCGCGCGAAGCGGCTGTAGTCGAAGGCACGCAGGTCTACGGAATTCGTTCCTTGCCGCAAGCGGTGGATCTGGTGAACGCGCCCGAATCATTCACGCCTGTAAAAGTGGACGCCGGGAAGATGCTGTGCGAGGCCAGCCAATACGCGTGTGGATTTGCGCGACGTACGCGGGCAACAGGCGGCGAAACGGGCTCTCGAGGTAGCCTGTGCCGGCAGCCACAACATCCTGCTGATCGGGCCTCCCGGAGCCGGGAAGACCATGCTGGCAAAGCGCATCCCCACGATTTTGCCGCCGATGTCGCTGGAAGAAGCCATTGAAACCACGCGCATCCACAGCGTGGCCGGGCTGCTCGACGATTCGCGCGGCCTGGTGGGCACGCGGCCATTTCGCTCGCCGCACCACACCATCAGCGATGCGGGATTGATCGGGGGAGGCGCGATTCCCAGGCCGGGAGAAGTTTCCATCGGGCACAACGGCGTGCTGTTTCTCGACGAACTGCCCGAATTCGAGCGCAACGTCCTGGAAGTGATGCGCCAACCGCTCGAGGACGGCACCGTAACCATCGCGCGCGCCGCGCTTACCGTCAGCTTTCCCGCGCGATTCATGCTGGCCGCGGCGATGAATCCATGCCCTTGCGGCTTCTTCGGCGATCCCACGCGCGAGTGCCACTGCTCGCCGCCGCAAATCCAGCGCTACGTTTCGAAAATTTCCGGCCCTTTGCTGGATCGCATCGATATTCACATTGAAGTCCCGGCCGTGAAGTACAAGGAATTGCGCGGCGAACCGGCGATCGAAAGTTCAGCCGTGGTCCGCGAGCGCGTGTCTGCGCGCCCGGGCCATCCAAGGCCAGCGGTTCAAGGGCGAAAAGCAGCTTTACGCAAACGCGCAAATGCCTACGAAGCTGATTCGCAAGCACTGCGTTATCTCCGCCGAAGGCGAACAATTGCTCGAGAATGCCATCATGCGGCTGGGGCTTTCCGCGCGCGCCCACGACCGCATCCTGAAGGTTTCGCGCACCATCGCCGATCTGGAAGGCGAAACGGACATCCAACCCCGCCACTTGAGCGAGGCAATCCAATACCGCACGCTCGACCGCACTTATTGGGCGTAAGCACGGAAGGAACCGATTCGAGCGGGCAAGAGTCTTAAGGGAGGGCCTGGCAGTTGGCAGCACAGCCAATCCTGGCTAGGCGTGTCAAGCTGTTCTCGATGGTTTTTTGGCGCAGGCAACAGTGCGCACACCACTTGCGAGAAAAGAGTGCCTTTGTTGTTCCATTGACTTGAAGAAGCCGCTATGCTACGAACACAAAGCAATTTTGGGGATTGCTGACCGACCAGTGATGGCCGCGCAGACAAAAAAGATCGAGGTCACGCTCGAGACGCTACTCGATAGCGTGGACCTTGCCGAGCACCTCACCCTTCGGATCGCCGACGCGATCGGTTTCGGCGAAGAGGACTGCCACAAAATCGGCATGTCCGTGCGGGAAGGGGTGATCAACGCCTACAATTATGGAAACCAGCGCGAACGCAGCAAGAAAATTCTGCTGACAGTCGAGCTGGAACCTGAAAAGATGGTCATACACGTACTGGACCAGGGGATTGGGTTTTGAGGTGAAGGAGATTCCCGATCCGCTTTCCGAGGAGAACCTGCTGCGAACCTCGGGGCGCGGGCTTTTCCTGATGCGCGCTTTTATGGATGAATTTGAAGTCCGTAAGGGGCAGAATGGCGGCGCTGAACTGGTGATGGCCAAGATTTATCCAGGCTCCAGGAACGGCGGAAAGCCTCCGGCAGCCGGGGACAAGGAGAAATAAATCAGTGAGTCTGCAAGCGACAGCCCGCGAATCTCATGGCGTGATTATCATCGATTTGAGCGGACGGATCACCCTGGGAGAAGGCAGCGCCCTGCTGCGGGAAATGATTCGAGAGCACCTGGAGAAGGGGCAGATTCGAATTATTCTAAACCTGGCGGACGTGAACTATATCGATAGCTCGGGAATCGGCGAGCTGGTCAGCGGCTTCACCACCACAAAAGGCCGCGGCGGCGAACTGAAGCTGCTGAATTTGACGCGCAAGGTTCACGACCTGATTCAAATCACGCGACTCTTCACCGTTTTTGATATTCACTCCGACGAAAAAACCGCCGCAACCAGCTTCCGCTAGTTGCCCGGGCAATTTACCCACTCGCCCGAATTTTCGCGCATCCCATATAATTAGTTTTCAGCCCAGCAATAATTGCCGTCCTGTATGGGCAACGCCGGGCGAAGCTGGCCGTGTAGCGCCGACACGCTTCAAGGGTGGGCAGCCTCTGAATTTAGATCACAGGGATCGCCACCGCGCGGCGGCAGACCCAATTTCCGTCCGTCTCACAATGGAGGAACAATGCGAAATTTCAAAATTCAAGCCTTGGTTCTGATCGCCTTCGTGGCGGGATTCGCCGCGTCCTGGCTGTCTTTCCCCGCGAAGAACCATAAAAGCAGCCCCGCAATCCAGCTTCGGCGGATGCGTTTCCGCAGTCCCCCAGCAGTGGGGCCAATATCACGGCGGCTCCGCCCAATCCGGCCTCGCCTTCGAGGATCGCGAGGGGACCATCCGCTTCCTAACCAACATTCCCTGTGGCGCTACGCCACTCGTGGCCCTGGAAATCCGAAGAACCTCAGGCAATTCCGGCAGCGGCAGCAATTAGCCATGAGGGTTTAAGTTTGTGGAATAAGTCCGACTGATCCCGTTAGTTGCAGGCGGTGGCATAGCGATGAGACAAGAGTCCCGACCCTCAATTCCTCGTCGTGCCGGTTTAGTACCCGACTTCCGCGTTCATCGTTCATCAATCAGAACCGCCGATCTTCGGCCCACAGCTGTGAATATCTGGGTGTACAATATTGCTCCGAGTAAACAGATTGAGAAGGTGCGTACTATGAAGAAACCATTGGTTGCAGCGTTTGCTCTGTTGGTTTGGTGCACGCTTACTACTGCGCAGGCGACACCCCAATCGACTAGCACCAAATTGGAGATTGGATTTGCCGATGAACCTTGGAAATTGGTCCTCGACGCGGCTGGATTCAAAATTAGCACGAACGGATTGCAACCGGATGGCCGTGTTTACTTGCTCGCTGAGAATCAGGCAACTCAGGTGATGCTCTCCGTCTATCTTGAAAAGATTCGCGGTAAAGCAACCTCTGAAGATTGCAAAGAGAGCCAAAAAAACAGGCTAGCGCAATCGGTGAATTACAGACGGGAAAAGATCGAAACAAAGGAGTCGGCTGGAATGGCGATCGTGGAATACACCGTCCCGGAGTTCAATGGCGCTCCTGTGCAACAAAGAAATCTGTTCGCCTGCCTGCCAAAAGATGATGTGTTTGTCGATATCCATCTATCCAGAATACAGTTCAAGCCCCAAGACCAAGAATTGTTTGACGCAGTTCTCAAATCAGCCCATTTTGACGATAAGACCACGTCCCATTCAGGCGCCACCGAACCGGCCGCGTCGGCAATAACAGGTAGTACCAGCCTGGATTACTTTCGTGAAGGCAGCCGATATTTCATTCGGGAGAACTTTCCAGCGTCGATTGGTCCCTATCAAAAGGCTTTGGATGCTGAAAAACAGTCGCGCAAGCTGCCCACAAATGAATGGCGGGTTCTCGTTGATAATTTGGGAATGGCGTATGGAATTACCGGGAAATTGGACCAAGCCGAACAGACTTTTAATTACGGGCTCTCGCAAGACGCTACATATCCAATGTTTTACTACAATCTGGCTTGCATCGCTGCCGAAAGGAATGACATGGAGAGGACCATGAAGTTTCTGCGGACGGCCTTTTCTTACAAGGCGAATATGATCCCAGATGAATCCATGCCGGACCCGCGGAAAGACGATTCCTTCAAGTCTTTCATGGCAGACGAACGATTTCGGAAGTTTGTAGACTCTCTTTAGAGGGGTGCAAGCTTCCCTCGTGTCTCGTTGGGCGCTAAGTGCGCTTACGAAACCCACTCCACCATCCCCAGTTGTACTCTGGACAGCCTTCCGCGGTTTATGTAAAAATCCCCCCGTTTCTGCAGGTCTTGTAAACGGGGTGGTCAAGGGTCCTCTCCTCTTTAGGTCAGATGGACTCATCTTGCTGCCGGCTCGTGTTACAAGCACTTTTGCAACATTTAACAGAAAGGAGCGGCTCCATTGGCTAGAGAACAAGGTGTGGTGAAGTGGTTTAATGCTTCGAAGGGTTACGGCTTCATTCAGCGGCAATCGGGCGAAGATGTTTTCGCTCATTTCTCGGCGATTCAAATGGACGGTTACAAGTCGTTGACCGAGGGCCAGCTTGTCGAGTTTGAGGTCAAGCAAGGACCCAAGGGCCTCCAGGCTGAGGGCATCACCGCGGTCTAGCGGCGTTCGTCCTGCGGCCTGCCTCGTCTGTTCAGTGCAGAGCCTTTTTCCCCATCGGGTGCGTGCCGGCCCGCCCGGAACGCAGCAGGTGAAGTGTTCTGTGATAGGATAAAGAACCAGACACCCGCACAAGGAAGGAATTTTCGTTGGCTCATATCTCCCGTAAAGAACTGAAAAAGGACGAACTCCGCGATTCATTCGTGCATGGCGCGGAAGCGGTCTATTCCCACCAGAAATTGGCGGCGGCATTGATCGGCGCCGTGTTGATCGTCGTGATAGCGGTTTTGGGCTGGAGATTTTACGCTGATCGCCAGACCGGTAAAGCCTCGGCCGCCCTGGATGACGCGATGCAGGTTTACAACGCGCGAATCCGCACCGCCATCGAGCCCGCCGATCCCGGCGAAATCACCTATACAGCCGAGAAAAACAAGTTTGAAGATGCGGCGAAGAAACTCGTTGCCGTCGCTTCGAAATACCCGCGCACGCGGCCCTGGACAAATGGCCCGTTATTATGCCGGGTTGAGCTACGAGCAACTGCAGCGCAACGATGAGGCTGTGAAATCCCTGCAGGAAGTGGCAAACAGCGGGGACAACGAAATCGCTGCCGTCGCGCGATTTGCCTTGGCCAAACTTTACGACCAGACCGGCAAAGGCGACGATGCCGTAAAGCTCTACCAGCAATTGATCGCCAAGCCCGCCGTCCTCGCTCCCAAACCGGTGGTGATGCTGGCCCTGGCCGGCCACTACGCGAAGAGCAATAATCCTGGCGAGGCTGTGAAACTTTATAACCAGGTCAAGCTTGACTATCCGGATTCAGCCGTCTCCCGCCAGGCCGACGAGCAACTCGAACTCCTCCCAGGCAAAAGCTAGCCGGTTCTAGTAGCACAGCCACTCCTGGCTGTAAGCTTTTCCTCAGATGCTGTGGAGGTTGCGCCGAAAATCCTCGTGCGCCCATGTACCAGTTATTTCCCGAGCAACTCCTGAACTGGGCCCGTGTCCCATCAGCGCGTCAATCCGGCATCTGGCAGCCGTTCATCGATGAACCGAAAATATTTCAAATGTGTCCATCAGATTGCTCCCGGATACGCCGCCAACCGTCCGGTAGTATACTTTCGCGCATGCAACCCAATCAGGCGGTGATTAACAGTTGGAGTGTCTCCGCGCCATATTGGGAGAAGCACCGCGAAATTATCCGGCAGATGTTCGCGCCGGTCACGCAAGCTCTGATCGAGGATGGGCGGATTGGCAGCTGGCAGACGTCGTCCTGGATATTGCCACGGGTCCCGGAGAGCCGGCCTTGACCGTGGCCGCGTTGGTCGGACCCGAAGGCAAGGTTTTTGGGATCGACCCGGTGCCGGAGATGGTGGCCGCCGCGCGGCGCCAGGCAGATCATCTTGGGTTCAAGAATACGCAATTTGACGTGGCCTTTGCGGACCAACTGCCGTTCCCGGCCGATACCTTCGATGCCGTGGTCAGCCGCTTCGGTGCGATGTTCTTTCCCTCTCCGGTTGACGCAGTCCGCGAGATATTGAGAGTCCTTAAGCCGGGACGCAAACTGGCAACGGCTGTCTGGCATTTCGCCGAACGGAATCCTTTTCACTACGCGCTGCAGCGAGTCGTTGAACGGCATGTCCAATCGCCACCGCCCGAGCCCGATGCTCCGGACGCATTCCGCTTTGCCAGCCTGGGCAAGTTGCGCGACATTTTTGGCGAGGCCGGAGCGATGGCTCCATCCGAGCGCCTGCTGCAATTCACAATTCAAGCGGCGATCTCCGTTGAAGACTTTTGGACGCTGCGCAGCGAAATGTCCGAGAAGCTTCGTGAAAAGTTCGCCAAGCTCTCCGGGGAGCAATTGGCTGAAGTGAGGCGTCAGTCGCTCGAAGTTTTTCGCGGGTACTCCACGGACCGCGGGATCAGTTTTCCGGCAGAGGTGCTGATCGTCAGCGGAAGCAAGAAGCCATCCGCCTAGTTGAAGCAGAAGCAGGCGAACCCGGATGGCGCGATAACCTCTCGTTCCGATCGCTTGGCGGCGTCCCGCTTGACACCAGCACGGGCCGTTGGCCTACAATGTCCGCTCGCGACGGATTGAATCCGCATCAACAGCCAAGGAGATGAAGGCAAATGCCCCTACGCATTAACGACGAAGCGCCGAATTTTACCGCTCAAACTACGCAAGGCGAGATTGACTTTCACAAATGGATTGGCGATGGGTGGGCGATCCTGTTTTCGCATCCGAAAGATTTCACTCCCGTTTGCACAACGGAACTCGGATATATGGCAAAACTCGCGCCGGATTTCGCCGCGCGCAACTGCAAGATCATCGGCCTGAGCGTTGATCCCGTCAGCAGCCATGGCAAGTGGGCTGTCGACATCGAAGAGACTCAGGGCCACAAGGTTAGCTATCCCATGATCGGCGACCCGGCTCTTAGCGTAGCCAAACTTTATAACATGCTGCCGGCCGACGCCGGCGATACATCCGAAGGCCGCACCGCCGCCACCAATGCCACCGTCCGCACCGTCTTTATCATCGGTCCGGATAAGAAGATCAAGCTGATGCTTGCCTACCCGATGTCCACCGGGCGCAATTTCGACGAGATTCTTCGCGTTCTGGATTCGATGCTGCTTACCACCAAGCACCAAGTGTCAACGCCCGTGAACTGGAAACCTGGCGAGGACGTCATCATCAGCGGCAGCGTTTCGGATGAAGAGGCCAAAAAGAAGTATCCTGGCGGCTGGAAGACGCTGAAGCCCTATCTCCGCGTCGTCGCCCAACCCAAATAACTTTCGATCGCCGATAACGGCTGCGAAAAGATCCAATTTGTCGTCATTCCGAGCCCGTCTTGTGGGCGAGGAATCCAGAGAAAATCCCAAATGCCCGGGAAGTGGGGATTTTCTCCATGCACATCTGGAGTGCCATTCGTTCGGAAAGTCAATTCTCGACTTTTTCCGCGGCTTGTGAAGCCGCGCAAATTTCAGATACGAGGCTCATGCTGGATGGCCGGCTACTCGGTCAATTGAAATATCACTTGTCTGCGAAGTGCGTTTAGGTGGCAATACAAGCCCCTTTATCAACATCCGCCTCGCTCGATGCACCTGCCGCCCTTGTGCCGAAGTTGCGCGGGTTGACCTGGCTTTCTTATCTCGCAAGCGCTCAACAAGGAGTTACAGAATGCCCGAGAAAAGGTTTTTGCGCCTTTTGAACATGGAAACAGTTTATTCCGAAACTTGATGGTCCAGGAGTGGTCATGCTCAATCGGGAATCCCTACACGAACTCATCGATATGCTGCCCGAAGCAGCGCTCGAATCGGCCCAGCGAGTACTACAGAACTATCAAACTTGGCCGCCAAAGCCACCCATTGAAGTCGAGATGATGCGCAAACGCGTTGACGAACTTTCTAGAAGGCGCGGTGAAGAGATGGCTGCTCTTACCGGGACAGGATTTAGAAGTTCCCACACCGGCGGCGGGATTTTTAAACCCGACGGTGATGGTAAGGCCTCAATGAGTACCTCGGAAGGAGAGACTTTAGTGACTCTAGAGATTCACATTTTTCGGGGTCACAGATTGGAAATTGAGGAGCGGCTGCGCCTTTCCGAGGGCAAAAAGTCATTGGTATACACCCAACAGATCAAAGGACCGGAAGGGAAAGAGGGCCGCTTTGAGATTCAGTTCGAGCTGACTGAAGAGCTTCCTCCAGTCGAGGGAGTTTAGTCATTCCTCGTCGCATCGCCGATGCGCGGCTGGCGAAATTCCGAGAGCGGCCACGTCTACGAAAAGGCCCTTATACAACCAAATCAATTCGGTCACACGAAAATGTGCTCATGGCGCTACAATCTGCGGTTGGGATCAGGGAGGAGCGACCTTGTTTTGTGCGCGAATCTTTGGCGTCTGCGTTCTGATTCTGGCAGCGGGCAGCAGCATCGCGCAGGAGCATCAGCATGCCGCGGCGGGCGAAAAGCTCGGTACAGTGCATTTTACAACCTCGTGCAACTCCGCGGCGCAGGAGCAATTCGATCGTGCGGTGGCGCTGCTGCATTCCTTCCAGTTCAGCCATGCAATTGATGGGTTCAATGCTGCGTTGGAATCCGATCCCTCATGCGCCATGGCGTACTGGGGGATTGCGCTAAGCCTCTGGAGCAATCCGTTTGCTACTGGGCTGAAGGCCGCGTCGCAACTGCAGGCCGGCCGGCAGGCCGTCGAACGCGGGTTGGCGGCCGGCGCCAAGACGGAAAGGGAGCGGGCATACATCTCCGCAGTTTCGAAGCTATACGCGGATTTCGAGAAGACGCCACAGCAAGCCCGGTTGTTGGCATATCGCGATGCGATGTCCAAAGTGGCCGCCGATAATCCGCAAGACCACGAGGCCTCGATCTTCTATGCGCTGGCGCTCGCCGAATCGGAGGAGCCCACGGACAAGACTTACGCCAGCCGGCTGAAGGCGGGCGCGATTCTGGAAGCGCTGTTCGTCGAGGAGCCTGACCATCCCGGCCTCGCGCATTACATCATCCACACTTATGACGTGCCACCCCTGGCGCCACGGGCGCTGTTGGCGGCACAACGGTATTCCACAATCGCGCCCGATGCCCCGCACGCGCTCCACATGCCCTCGCACACCTTCACCCGCGTTGGCTATTGGCAGGATTCCATCGATAGCAACCTGGCCGCCTCCGCCGCCGCGCGGCGCGAGGGTCAGACCTCGGAAGAATTGCACGCGCTCGATTACCAGGCTTACGCCTATCTGCAAACCGCGCAGGACGAAGCAGCGCGGCGGCTGGTGGAATCACTGCCTGAGATCGTGTCGCGATTCGACCCCCGGACGGTGATGAGCGGCGCGGCGCCACCTTCAGCAGGATACTTTGCGCTGGCGGCGATTCCGGCCCGCTACGCGCTCGAGCGCCAGGACTGGAAAGCGGCAGCACAACTCCACGTGCGCGAAACCTCGGTTCCGTACACCGAAGCAATCACCTACTTCGCTCGCGGTCTTGCTGCGGCGCATCTGGGAGATATTGCGAGTGCGCGAGCTTCGCGCGACGCGCTTGCAAGCATCCATGATCGGCTTACGAAATCGAATGAAGGCTACTGGGCGGAACAAGTTGAGGTTCAGCGACGCGGCGTCTCGGCCTGGATAGCGCTGGCCGAAGGACACACAGACGACGCGCTGCGCGAGATGCAATCGGCGGCAGAGCTGGAAGACGGCACGGAAAAGAGCGCGGTGACTCCCGGGCCGCTGGCCCCTTCGCGGGAACTTCTGGGCGAGATGCTTCTGCAGTTGAATCGGCCCGCACAGGCGCTGGAGCAATTCGAAGCCACACTCAAACGAGAGCCGAACCGTTTTCGCGCGCTCTACGGTGCGGCGCGCGCGGCACAACTTAACGGCGATCGCGAGGCCAGCCGCCGGTACTTCCGCGAGCTTCTGAAGGTGTGCGAGCACGCAGACAAGCCGGGCCGCAAGGAGTTAGCCGAAGCAATGAGGGGTAGTCAGTAGTTAGGGTCAGCACTCAGCCGTGCGCAAGAGTAAGGCAAATGAAGCTCCCATCCCGAACGCGATCACCTGAAAAGTAAAGTCGCACCGATGCTCTTGCCTCGCGGGTGAGCTGCACCTTCTGGCCGAAGACAATTCCTTATTGGATAAAAAATCAAAATACCTCTGCCCGGCACCCAAAGAGGCGTGCACCAGATTTATAGTTGGCAAGCCATAGATGTGGCTATCGCCAAGACCCTGACGATTATTCCCGAATGGGCAAACCGGAGGCTGAGGCTGTAGGGAGCGGCGGCGCTACGATGATCTTGCCGGACGAAACCGAAGCGGGCTCTGCGGGTACGCAACCATGCCAAGGGGTGATCCATTGGGCTTATCAAGAAAATGAACCGAGCGCAGACGCCTGCTTATGTGCTCATCCCAGACTACCTCGGATCGGTAGACCCCGATGCCTCAAAAATCCCTGCCCGGAGGGCGGAACGCTCACTAGCAAAGAGAGCGCTCTTTGCATTTCAGGCTGAACCAACACAGTTTGCCAGGTTCCATCCGCGAAGACCAAATATTTTGCGCTCTGCCGCCGGCAATCACTCGTAGCGCAGGGCCACCATGGGATCGACTCGCATGGCGCGGCGAGCCGGAACATAGCACGCCGTGAGCGCTACCAACGTGAGCAGCGCGGACACGGAAAAATAAGTGAGCGGGTCTGTGGCGCTGACCGCAAGAAAATTCCCCACCACTCGCGCTGCGGCGAAAGCCACCGCCAGTCCCAGCACCAGGCCGATACCCACTACCACCAATCCCTGGCGGAAAATCATTTTCAAAATGTCCACCGGCTGCGCACCCAACGCGATTCGGATTCCGATTTCGTGCGTGCGCTGGTTGGCCGCATAGGAAACCACGCCATACACGCCAACAATCGAGAGAACCAGCCCCAGCGTTCCCAGCGAAGCGGCCAGGATCGCGGCCAGTTGAAAAGTCAGCAGGCCGTTCAGTGTGTTCAGTGCGATGGACATCGTTTTCACGTCGAACAAGGGAAGATCGGGCGCGAGCGAATTGAGGACATGCTCGAGTGCCGGGATCATCGCTGACGGTGCTCCCGTGGTGCGAACTTGCAAAGTTTCCAACGAACTCGTCTTCGAGTGCTGCTCGAACGGCACGTAGAAAAACGTCTGAATGGTTCCCGTAGCGCCCTGGACGCGGGAATCCTTGCTGACTCCGACGATTTGAATGACGTGATTGGCATCTGCGCCCAGGCGGAACTGCTTTCCAATCGGATCCTGGTTGGGCCAGAAGCGCTTGGCCAGGGCCTCATTCACGATAGCGACGAAGGGCGCCTTCTCGTCATCGGCTTCCGTAAAGGAGCGGCCGCTCAGCAACGCGATCCTCATCGTCTTGAAATAATCAGGCGAAATGACGGCGTAAAGGGAGCCTGGCGCCGGTGGCCCTGCGGGAGTCTCTTGACCCTCGATCACCAGCGCGTCCCCATTGTTGTAATAGCCCATGGGTACGGAATTCGCGAGGCTGGCCGATTCCACGCCGGGCAGCGCGCGAACGCGCTCCAGAAGGCTTTTGTAGAATGCGCGGGTTTGCGCGTCGGTGTAACCGATTTCGACGGGGTCCATGCTCACGTTGACGACGTGGCTTGGATCGAAGCCCAGATTTGTTTTCTGCGCGGCGCCTAGACTGCGCATGAAAAGCCCGGCAATGATCAGCAGCATCAAGGAGCCGCCGACCTGCGCGACGACGAGCGTGTTGCGTAAGCGTTGCTTGCTGCCTACGATGCCGCGGCCACCGCTATGCAAAACGCTGCTGAGATCCCCGCGCGAGGCGCGAATGGCCGGTACGATTCCGACGATCAATCCCGTCAGCAGCGCCGCTGAAAAAGCATACGCAAAGATGCGCCAGTCGAATCCGAAATCCAGCCGTATGGGAAGATCGGACTGAATATTCATTGATGCAAGTGCAGCGCTCCCCCACTCGCCCAGCAAAATTCCGGCAGCGCCGCCGGCCAGCGCCAGCAGCACGCTTTCCGTTAGCAACTGGCGGATCAAGCGAACGCGTCCCGCGCCCAGCGCTGCGCGAATGGCCATTTCCCGTTCACGCACCGTCGCTCGCACGAGCAAAATGTTGGCCACGTTGATGCATGCCAGCAAAAGCACCAGCGCCGCCAAGCCGAGGAAAAGTCCTGAAATCACCATCAAGGTATTTTTCGGATCAGGGGTTGGACGCGAGCGCACCTCCGGATAGACCTGCAGCGCCAGGTCTTTTTCATCCTTCGGATATTCCTGCGAGAGGCGCTGGCTCACTACCGCCAGCGTTGCTTGCGCCTGCGCCAGAGTTTTATCTGGCTGCAATCTGCCGAGAACAGCGAGATTCCGGTACGCGCGATTGGTGGCGAAGTCGCTGGGAGTACCTGCAATCCCCGCCATGCCGAGCGGCAAGTAGCCTTGCACATTCAGAATTGGGTAGACGCCATAAAATCCCTCGGGCGCCACTCCCACTACGGTCATGGGGTGTCCATCCACCGTAACTTTCCTTCCCACGATGCTGGAATCTCCGCCGAAGCGAGTCTTCCAGTAGGAGTAGCCGAGGACGATCACGGGATCGGCATCCAGTGTCTCGCCTTCCGACGGCAGGATCAGCCGTCCCGCAGCGGGCTTAATTCCCAGCGACGAGAAAAAATTGCCGGTGACGTAGTTGGTCATGATCCGGTCAGCTTGCCCGTCCACGTTCAGACCGTCCATTCCAAACTGGTAAGCAAAGAGTCCGGAAAAAACATCCGAGGTCTGCTTGCGAAAGTCGTGATATTCAGCAACGGAAAACTGGTTCTGCAGGGGACCGTTCTTCTGCTGGAAAGCGAGGACAGTGAGTTGCTGCGGATCTTTCACGGGCAACGGGCGGAGGAGGATGGAATCCACCATGCTGAAAATGGCCGTGTTTGCGCCGATGCCCAGCGCGAGAGTCAGGATCGCAACGATTGCGAATCCCGGCGATTTTGCAAGCACTCTGAATCCGTAGCGCACATCTTGGACAAAGTTGTTCATCCTTCTCCCCCTGATTTCTATGAAATCCTATATCGCAATCCGCTATCCACACAATGGGAACCCGTAGGTGCATGTAAACAGGACTGTTAAACCGAAGTGCGTAGAGTGCGGCCTAGTTCGACTGTCCGATAATGGGACGATTTCTTCGGAAGCGGACATTCGCGGCGATCGCCCTTCCTCGTCCAAAGCACTATCGCCGGTTCGCTGAGTGCTCGCCGCGTCAGCCTGCTGCCAACCGGTTGGCCGGCGCGGGGGAGACGAATTGGCCTGGGGACCGGGAAGGCTGGGTTGCTGCCTCCGAAATCGCCCGAGGCACCCATTCGGAGCAGAAATCGGGGATCGCGTATGGCTACGGGTGGATTTACGTGTGGATTTCGATCGGGTTACGCTCGGCCATTTCTCGGTCAATATTCGAGCTAGAATAGTCAAATGCCCCTGGCTCCTTTCGCAATGGATGTGCGTTTCACGCGCGGGCGACGATATTCGGAGCCGCCGCATCCTTATCGAAACGATTATGCGCGCGACCGCGACCGCGTGATTCATGCGCGCGCGTTTCGCCGGCTGGAAGCAAAGACGCAGGTTTTCACCACGCGCTATTCGGATCATTTCCGCAACCGGCTGACGCATACGATTGAAGTGGCGCAAATCGCGCGAACGGTTGCCGGCGCATTAAACTTGAATACGGATTTGGCGGAAGCGCTCGCGTTGGTGCACGACATCGGGCATCCGCCGTTTGGCCACGCGGGCGAACGGAAACTCGACGAACGGATGCGCGAGCACGGCGATCGCTTCGATCACAATTTGCAGGCCTTGCACATCGTCGAAAAATTCGAGCAGCGGTATCTGGAATTTCCGGGCTTGAATCTTACGTTTGAAGTGCGCGAGGGGATCATCAAGCACTCGCGTGATTATTCGCAGGGCGAGCATTTTGAATTGTCCGAATACCTGCTGGACCAGTATCCGCCGCTGGAATCGCAACTGATCGATTTGGTGGACGAAATCGCCTACAACACGGCCGATCTTGACGATGGGTTCGAAGCGCATCTGCTCGATCTCGTTCAGCTTCTTGATTCCGTGCCGCTGTTTGCCGATTCGTATTCCAGCGTGGAACGCCACTATCCGCAAGGCCGCGCGAAGCTGAAATTGAACGAGGCCAATATGCGCATCCTCGACCGCCTGGCCAGCGACCTGATCGAAAACACGCTGCAACAAATCGCGGCCAGCGGCGCGCGCAGCGTGGAGGATGTGCGGAGATGTCCGAACCGCCTGGCAGGCTTTTCAGAAAGTATCGCGCGCGCCAACTTAACGATGAAACAGTTCCTGCAGGCGCGGCTTTACGAGAATCCGGCGATTGTGGCGGAACGCCAGCGTTCGGTGGAAGCGCTGGACGAATTGTTTTCTTATTTTTTGGCGCATCCGGAAAAGATGCCTCCGTCCTATGCCGAACAAGCTCGGCAGGAGCCGCCGCATCGCGTGGTCTGCGATTACATCGCGGGGATGACCGATCATTTTCTGCTGCGCCAGCACGCCGACTTTATCGGCGCTTCCGCCCCTCACCTGGCGGATTGACGGGCCACCGGGGAGAACGGCGAATTCTTTCTCTCTATGCCAAGCAACCAATCCTGGCTCTTCCGCCTCGATCACAAGCAGCACCAAAGCAAAAACCAACACAGTAAAATTTTCCGGAGGCTGAGACGATGAAACGGTTGCTGACGATTGCGGCAGTATTGCTCCTATTTTCCGCGGCGGTCCACGCGAAATCCCCCAAGAACAATCCAAGTGGCACCGATGCTTTGCTTAAGGCTGATACCGATTTCGCCACGGCCACCGCCGAAAAGGGACTCGAAGGTTTCGGATCATTTCTCGCGGATGACGCAGCTACTCTGCGCGCGGATAAGCCGGTGATTTCCGGAAAGGACGCCTTCCTTGCCTCGTGGACTTCGCTGTTAAATAATCACGCGCTCTCGATCAAATGGAAGCCGATGACCGCGTCGATTTCTTCCGGAGGCGATTTAGGCTACACGGTGGGCGCGTTCGAAATCACGCGCACCACGGAGAATGGCAAGCAAGTGGCCGCCACCGGAAAATATGTGACCATCTGGCGGAAGCAGCACGATGGCTCCTGGAAAGTTGTTTTTGATACCGGCGT
Source organism: uncultured Acidobacteriota bacterium (assembly GCA_963797765.1). Taxonomy (GTDB): domain Bacteria; phylum Acidobacteriota; class Terriglobia; order Acidiferrales; family UBA7541; genus JBGPTK01. The sequence goes on from CAWCQU010000002.1 coordinate 211,226, forward strand.
GACGGATACTCCTCCGGAAGCTCCCAAGGCGAATTAGGCAAAGCAAATTCGATGGAAGACCAGGAGCGGGACCGCCAGACCGGCAGCCGGCGCAAAGGAGGTGCCTTTGAGCAGCAACTTCCCCAAAGAGGGCCAGAAAACGTGGCCGTGGCCGGATTCGCTTGACGCTCTAATCGCAGCGCCTGATCACCACGATCTGCTTCTCGAGAACGAGCGCGTGCGAGTTCTGCGCGTGCACATTGCGCCTGGGCAGTTGGTGCCGGTGCACACGCACCGCTGGCCCAGCGTCATGCATGTCCTCAGTGCGAGCGATTTCGTCCGCCGCGATGAAGAAGGGAATCTGCTACTGGATACTCGCAACGTAAGATCCTCCGTCCCGGCGCCGACGTTGGTCTGGTCGGAGCCCTTGCCGCCGCACTCGGTTGAAAATGTCGGAAACTCCCCGATCGAACTTCTGAGCGTGGAATTGAAGGGTGGAATGTTGTGAACGCGTCGTAAACCATTCTGAAACAGAATCTTGGCTGCCTCTGAGTACCAGGACTGGGCGTTGACCAATTGGTTCCCCGAGTGCAAGACCGACCGGGGTCAACTTGACAATCCGAGGTTGCGAAATATAATGAACACTCGTCCTCCATTCGGGGAATTCGATGTTCATCGATGTAAATGAATTAGCAGTTCGAAAGATTCGCATCCGGAAGAGTTATGTTCCGGGCACGCTCGATTTCCACTCGGGCGAATTCCGCCAGGTGGACCCGCTGGAAGTGCAGGCGACCGCCGAGTTGATCGAGGGGCAGATTCGTATTGCCGGTAACCTACACACACGATTGGAGTTAGTGTGTGCTCGTTGCCTGGAAATGGTGACCGAGGAAGTTGGCAGGGATTTCGATCTTTTCTACCGGCCGATGACCAGCATGGCCCGGGATGAAGAGTTCAAATTGGACCTGGACGACACGGAAATCGCGTTCTTCGAGGGCGATGGCTTGTTCCTCGCGGACATTCTGGCCGAGCAGGTGCTTCTGGCGCTGCCGATGAAGGTGATCTGCCGAGGAGATTGCCGAGGTCTTTGTCCGCATTGCGGAGCGAATCTGAACCACGAAGAGTGCCGCTGCGAAACCCACGCCAGCGATCCCCGGATGGCACCTCTGGCTCGTCTGAAGCAGGACTGGTTTAAAAAACAATAGCCAAACGAAGTGAAAAAAAGCGAAAATGACTTGGCAATATTGCAGGTCCGTTAGCGAGGAGCTTCAATGCCTAACCCAAAACGACGTCATTCGCACGCCCGTAAGAACAAACGGCGTGCCCACGATCATTTGACGGCGCCGTCTACTTCCGAATGTCCGAATTGCCATGAGCGGAAGCTGCCCCACCGAGCCTGTCCCCATTGCGGCCACTACCAGGGACGCGAAGTGATTGACACATCCGCTTGATCGTCCTAAGTTCTCCGAGACATACCTTCCTTAGCAGGTGCTGAATGACCACCGTCGCCTTGGACGCCATGGGTGGGGACCATGCGCCCCGTGCCGAAATCGAGGGAGCGATTCTGGCCGCACGCGAGCTAGGAGTGCGCGTACTGCTGGTAGGGATCGAGGAAACGGTAAAGCGCGAACTGGCCAAGCATCGAACGCGCGGCCTTTCGATTGAAGTGGTGCCGGCGAGCGAAGTGATCACGATGCGCGATTCGCCTTCGATGGCATTTCGCAAGAAGCGCGACAGCTCCGTGCACGTAGCGGCGAAACTGGTTCGCAGCGGCCAGGCGGACGCCATGGTAAGCGCCGGAAATACCGGCGCGGTGATGGCGACGGCGCGATTTATTTTGGGCACGTTGCCATCGGTGGACCGGCCCGCGCTGGCAGCGCCTTTTCCCACGTCGCGCGGCAGCGTTTCGGTGATTCTGGATGTGGGCGCGAATGTGGATTCGAAGGCCACGCAGATCGAACAATTCGCGGTGATGGGCGAAATTTATTACCGCACAATTTTCGGCACGCGCCGACCGCGAGTGGCGCTTCTTTCGATCGGCGAAGAAGAAATGAAGGGAAATGAGCTGACGCGCGAGGCGCACAACCTGCTGAAGCAGACGAATTTGAATTTTACCGGCAACGTGGAAGGCCGCGACGTTTTTGCGGGAGATGTGGACGTGATCGTGTGCGACGGATTTATCGGCAACATCGCGCTGAAAATCAGCGAAGGATTAGTGGAGCATATTGGCGGGATGCTGAAGAAGGCGCTGAAAAGCACGCTCAGCTCGCAAATGGGTTACGTGCTGGCGCGCAGCGCATTGCAGGATTTGAAAAAGAAAATCGATTACTCGGAGCAGGGCGGAGCGCCGCTGTTGGGGTTACGCGGCATCTGCGTGATTGGCCACGGCCGGTCGAATGCGAACGCCGTGAAAAATGCGATTCGCATCGCGGCGGAACTGCACCGTTCCAAGGCCAACGACCGGATCGATCAGGAACTTTCCGCGATTGCCGCACTGGCGCGGGGCTAGAAACTTGCCAGAGAACCCGGTACAGTGGCATTCTGCTGAGCGCATTCGGTGACGAAGAACCGGTTCACCTCTCTGCTTTCATGCGGGAGAGATTCTTCGCCTGGCTCCCAATAACAAAGAAAGGCGAATCTTCAAGAAACAATTAGGCGAAATCAATGGGAAAACTTGCATTTCTGTTTCCGGGCCAGGCGTCGCAATATCCCCGCATGGGGCGCACGCTGCACGATCAGGTGGCCGTGGCGCGCGCGGTGTTTGAAGAAGCCGACCAAGCGCTGGGATTTTCTATTTCGAATATTTGTTTTGAAGGCACCGAGGACCAACTCAAGCTGACGCCCGTCACGCAGCCCGCGATTTTGACGGTATCGGTGGCAGCGTTTCGAGCTCTGGAAGAACGCGGCGTGACGCCGGATTATGTGGCGGGGCACAGCCTGGGGGAATATTCGGCGCTGGTGGCGGCGGGTGGACTTGATTTTACGGATGCGGTGCGGCTGGTGCATAAGCGGGGCAAGTACATGCAGGAGGCCGTGCCGGCAGGCGAAGGTGCGATGGCCGCGATTCTGGGACTTGCGCCCGCGCTGGTAGCGGAGATTTGCAAGAAGGCCGCCGACGGGCAGGTGATTTCGGCGGCCAATCTGAATTCTCCGGAACAGACGGTGATTTCCGGCCGCGCGGAAGCCGTGAAGCGAGCCGTTGAAGTCGCGTCTCAAAATGGAGCCAAGCGCGCCGTGATGCTGCCCGTATCCGCACCGTTCCATTGTGAATTGATGGCTCCGGCGCAGGCGCTTCTCGAAAAAGACTTGCGCGCCACGAAATTTCACGATTTGCGTTTTCCGTTGATTACCAACGTGGAAGCCGAGGCGGTGACCACCGGCGAAGAAGCGCGCGAAGCCCTGATCAAGCAAGTTTGCTTGCCCGTGCATTGGGAAGATTCCATACGCCAGATGGTGGAACTGGGTGTGAACACATTCATCGAAGTAGGACCGGGACGCGTGCTGAGCGGCCTGCTGCGGCAAATTGACCGCTCGGTTCGCTGCTTTAACGTGGAAGATCCCGCCAGCATGGAATCCATGCTCGAAAAACTAGCCCAGGCGCGGGCGGAAACTACCGAGAGCTGATCGAGTGTTCTCCCTCCAAGATAAAATCGCGCTGGTTACCGGTGCATCACAAGGAATCGGCCGGGCTACGGCGCTGGCGCTTGCGGAGGCCGGCGCGAAAGTGGCGCTGGCCGCGCGGTCGAAGGAAAAGCTAGCCGCGCTTGCGAGTGAGATCGAAGCCGCCGGCGGGAAAGCCTTGGCAGTCTCGATGGACGTGGCGGATGCGGAGCAAGTGAAGGCCGGGTTTCAGCAGACGATCAGCCACTTCGGCAAACTGGACATTCTGGTAAACAATGCGGGCATGGCGAAAGACGGCCTGGCGCTGCGGATGAAACTGGAAGATTGGGAAGCTGTGTTGCGCACCAATTTGACCGGAGCGCATTTTTGCATCCAGCAGGCGCTGGCAACGATGATGCGGCAGCGTTCCGGCCGAATTATTAACGTAACTTCCGTGGTGGCGCAGACGGGCAATGCGGGACAGGCGAATTACGTGGCGGCGAAAGCGGGCCTAATCGGATTAACGCGAGCGATCGCGATTGAAATGGCTTCACGCAACATCACCGTGAATGCGGTGTCGCCGGGATTCATCGCCACAGCCATGACCGAGGCGCTGACCGATAAAGTGAAAGAAGCGATGATAGCGCGCGTTCCGCTCGCGCGCATGGGCACCGATCGCGATGTAGCCGCGGCAATTGTGTTTCTGGCGAGTGATGAGGCAGGCTATATCACCGGCCACACTCTGGATGTGAATGGCGGGATGTACATGGGGTAGAAGTTTTGGTGTAGGGTTTGAACCACACAGCCAGGAGTGGCTGTGCTACTAAAGTATCGGTGCGGGTTTGTTGGCTAAGGTTGACCCGGCTGAGAGCCGCGCATAGAATATGTGGGATCAAAGAGCGGGATTGACGGCTGATTGCAAGCCGAACTACGCAGCGAATCGCCGAGACCGGAGGAACAATCAGAATGGCCAGCGTTGATGAACGCGTAAAGCAGATTATCGTCGAGCAGCTCGGCGTGGACGAAGCAGAAGTGACGCCGACCGCTTCCTTTGTGGACGACTTAGGGGCCGATTCGCTCGATACGGTCGAGCTGGTCATGGCCTTCGAAGAAGGATTCGGCATCGAGATTCCAGACGAAGACGCCGAAAAAATCACGACGGTGAAAGACGCCGTCGCTTACATCGAAAAGCACGCCCAGGCGAAGAAGTAGTCCGCGTCCGCCGGACTCCGAACGGGAGAAAATCCAAGTTGAGCCGTCGAGTTGTGGTTACTGGCGTCGGGCTTGTCTGTGCGTGCGGCATTGGCACGGAAGAAACCTGGCAGAAATTGATTGCCGGCAAAAGTGGAATCCGCACCATCACGCAATTTGATGCGTCGGCATTCGACTGCCAGATCGCGGGGGAAGTCCACGGCTTCGATCCTTTCCAATGGATTGAAAAAAAAGAACTGAAAAAAATGGCGCGGTTCATCCAGCTAGCCATCGCCGCCACGGATTTTGCGATCAAGATGGCTCGGCTGGAAGTGACGGAGGAAAACGCCGATGCCACCGGCGTCTACATTTCCTCGGGCATCGGCGGATTCGACGTGATCGAGCGCGAGCACTCGAAATTTCTGCAGGGCGGGCCGGGAAAAATCTCGCCATTTTTCATCCCTGCGGCAATCGTGAATCTGGCGTCCGGAAATGTTTCGATCCGTTATGGCGCGCGCGGGCCCAATTCCGCAACGGCTACTGCTTGCTCTGCTTCCGCGCACGCGATCGGTGACGCTTTTAAAATTATTCAGCGCGGTGCCGCAGAAGTGATGATCGCGGGCGGCTCCGAGGCGGCGATCACTCCTATGGGCATCGGGGGATTCGCGGCGATGAAGGCGCTCTCGACGCGCAATGACGAACCGACGCGCGCCAGCCGTCCGTTCGACGCGGACCGCGACGGCTTTGTGGTGGGAGAAGGTTCGGGCGTTTTGATTCTGGAGTCACTGGAACACGCCGAACAGCGCGGCGCGCCTATCCTGGCGGAAATTGTGGGCTATGGAATGTCCGGCGACGCCTATCACATTACGCAGCCCTCCGAGCAGGGCGATGGCGCGTTTCGCGTGATGATGGTGACGCTGAAAGACGCGGGGATTACTCCGGAGCAGGTGGGCTACGTGAATGCGCATGGCACGTCCACGCCGATTGGAGACGCGCTGGAAACGGTGGCGCTGAAGCGCGTGTTTGGCGATCGCGCCAAGGATATGCCGATCAGTTCCACGAAGTCCATGACCGGGCATCTGCTGGGTGGAGCGGGAGGCCTGGAAGCGGGAATCAGCGTGCTCGCGCTGCGGGACCAGATTTTACCGCCGACGATTAACCAGGAAAATCCCGATCCGGCTTGCGATTTGGATTACATCCCCAACCAGGCGCGAAAAGCGATTGTGCGTTACGCGCTTTCGAATTCGTTTGGATTCGGCGGGACCAATGCTTCGCTGCTCTTCAAGCGATGGGAAGAACACTGAGCGCCATTGGGACGGAAGTTTCTTGTTCGATTGAATTTTTTTCTTTGGCTTATGGGAGGGATTTTTGAAGATCGCAGTTTGCGTCAAACAGGTACCTGCAAAAGATGCCCCGTTGAGCATCGCGCCCAGCGGTATGTGGATTCGCGAATCCGACATTGGGTTCGAATTGAACGAGCCGGATAGCTACGCGCTGGAAGAAGGCCTGCGGCTGAAGGAAAAGCACGGCGGCGAAGTGGTGGCGATCTCGATGGGGCCCGAGCGCGTGAAGCAGACCATCAAGGAAGCGCTGGCCAAGGGCGCCGATCGCGGCATTCATGTTACGGATGATCAATTTTTCGAGCTCGACCCGCTGGGGAGCGCCCGATCGCTGGCCGCGGCCATTCAGAAAGAAAATTTCGATCTGATCCTTACTGGATTGCAGAGCGATGACCAGGGATTCGGGCAGACGGGTGTTTTGCTTGCTGAATTGCTCGGACTGCCGCACGCGACGATCATCATGCAGATCGACATGGCCGATGGCCGCATGAAATTAAAACGCGAATTGGAAGCGGGATGGTTCCAGTGGGTGGAGCTGCCGCTGCCGGCGGTGCTTTCGATTCAGTCTGGAATCAACAAAGTGCGCTACGCCACGTTGAAGGGAATCATGGCGGCCAAGAAAAAAGAGATCGCGGCGGTGCCGCGCGCGTCGCTGGGCGTGAGTTCGCCGATCACGCAGCGGGTACAAAAAATTTACGTGCCGCAGAAAACGAAGAAAACGGAGTTTATTACCGGGACGCCCAAGGAAATTGCGGTAAAGCTGGTTGAGAAGTTGAAGCATGAAGCTCGCGTTCTCTAGGCAGGGGCGAAGAATCCGCAGAATTTGGCACACTGAGGTGAGACAAGTTCATGAAAATACTTTTCATCAGTGAGCAGCGCGAAGGCAAATGGAACAAGGCGAGCCTCGAAACGCTCGCCGCCGCGCAGCAAATGGCGAAGGAAGGCCAAGGCTCGCTTGCAGGCCTCGTGATCGGCAAGGGCGTCGCCGCGCTTGCCGATGAACTGGCCGCGTTGCAACTTGATGAGGTTCTTTTGGTCGAGCACGATCTGCTCGAAAAATACACCCCAGATGGATTTTCGCTCGCGCTCAAGCAGGTGATTGAATCGGCCAAGCCGGATTTCGTGCTGATGCCGCACACCTATCAAGTGCGCGATTTCGCGCCGAAGCTGGCGGCTTCGATGGGAAAGGGAATGATCGGCGATTGCATCGGGTATCGCCACGAAAATGGGAAATTTGTTTTTGTGCGGCAAATGTTTCAGGGCCGCACGGCGGCCGATGTGGTTTTCGAAGGCGAGGCACCCTGGGTCGCGACGTTCCAGACGGGAGCGTTCCGCGCCGATCTGGTTGCCGCGCGGCAGGGCGGCAAAGCTCCCGTAAAGCCGGTGGCAGTCGATCTAAAGCCAGAACAAATTCGCGCCAAGCCTTTGGAACTTTTCCGGGAAGCGAAGCAAGCGGTGGACTTGACGCAAGCGCCCATTCTGGTTTCCGTTGGCCGGGGCATCAAAGCACCGGAAAATCTGCCGCTCGCCGAGAAGTTGGCGCAATTGCTGGGCGGAGAAATTGCGGCCTCGCGCCCGATTTGCGATGAAGGATGGCTTCCGATGGAGAGGCAAATCGGCAGCTCGGGGCAGACCGTCGCGCCCAAGCTTTATCTGGCGCTGGGGATCAGCGGCGCGATCCAGCACGTTGTGGGCATGAAAGGTTCGCGCACCATCGTTGCCATCAATAAAGATGCGAACGCCCCCATCTTCGAAGTGGCCGATTACGGCATCGTGGGTGACCTATTCGAGATCGTTCCTGCGCTCACCGAAGAACTTGAGAAGTCGAAAAGCAGCTAGCCCTTCCAGCCCTGAGCGCTGAATAATTTGTCCGCTTCCGCGACGCCTGCTCCCAAAATCGCGCACTCGAAATTCCCGGATTTAGATCGTTCAGCTGTAAACCTCTGAATAATTGCTAATTACGCGACTGCGAGCTGGCATGCCAACTGCCTGCATAAAGCCGGATTTGTGTCCAAAGAAATGCGGGGGACGGGAGGCACGCGATGGGGACGCTCTGGCAAGACCTGCGTTACGGAATCCGGATGCTGGCAAAAAATCCCGGGTTCACGGCAGTCGCAATCATCACGTTGGCGTTGGGCATTGGAGCCAATACCGCAATTTTTAGCGTGGTGAACGCCGTGGTGCTGCGGCCACTCCCCTATGCGGATGCTGGAAGGCTGATTTCCTTGGAGGAAAATGGCCATCACGGCCACCAGCTTTCAATTTCCTATCCGGACCTGCTGGATTGGCAGCAGCAGAACCAGGTGTTTGAGAATATTGCCGGGTTTCAATCGGCCAGCTTCAATCTGGCTGGAGAATACCAGCCGGAGCGGATCCCGGGAAGAAACGTCACCCACAATTTTCTTGCCACACTCGGCGCTACACCATTTTTGGGCCGAGATTTTCTGCCGGAAGATGATCATTCGGGCGCGAGTCCCGTTGTGATCGTGAGCCACAATTTTTGGGAAAGGGTTTTGGGCGCCGATCCGAATGCGATTGGGAAGACTTTGCCGCTGAACGGAAGAGGCTACACGATCGTAGGAGTGCTTCCGGCGGATTTCCGGTTTTATTTGTTAACGGATATCTACGCTCCCATCGGGCTGAACGCCGAAGAATTGAGTCCTCGAGCAGCCCACGCGGGAATCTATGGAATTGGGCGGTTAAAGCCTGGAATTACACTTGAGCAGGCGCGAGCCCAGATGGATACGATCGCGTTGCGTCTGCAACGCGAATATTCGAATACCAACTCGGGCACGGGCGCCACGCTCACGGAGCTTCGCGAAGATCTGACCGGCCAAGTCCGCCCGGTTGTTTTGATTCTGTTTGCCGCGGTGGGTTTTTTGCTGCTGATCTGCTGTATGAATGTTGCCAACCTGCTGCTGGCGCGGGCCGCATCGCGCACGCGGGAGATTGCCATTCGCACGGCCATCGGCGCCACGCGCATGCGGCTGTTCAGCCAACTTCTCACGGAGAGCGTGCTGCTCGGCGTGCTGGGAGGCGGATTGGGGTTGCTCATCGGCGCTTGGGGGACATCGGCGTTCGCCGCATTATTACCTGCCGGTTTGCGCCGGGTGGCGGAGATCAACATCGACGCACGAGTATTCGCCTTCACTCTGGCGATCTCGTTGCTCGCGGGAATGATTTTTGGCCTGGCTCCAGCACTGCATTCCATGAGGCTCGATTTGAACACTGGACTGCGGGACGGAGGAAAAAGTTCACAGTTCTTCTCTGGACACGAATTGTTCCGAAACTTTCTGGTGGTATCGGAAATCGCTTTGTCGCTTGTGCTGTTAACCGGCGCCGGATTGATGATCCGCAGCTTTGCCAGCGCGATGAAAGTGAACCTGGGGCTGAATCCGAAGAACATTTTGACTATGCAGATTTTTCTGCCGGATTCGAAATATCACGACGACGCGCAGACTCAGGCCTTCTTCGATCAACTTTCAGATCGGCTGAAAGGAATTCCCGGCGTGGAAGCCTCCGGCTTTATCACGCCTCTGCCGCTTTCGGGGGAAGGCTGGCAAGATGCGGTTCTGCGGGAAGGCCTGCCGCAACCGAAACCCGGCCAATTTCCTAGTTCCGATTTTCATGTCATCAGCCCCGGCTATTTGCAAGCGATGGGAATTCAGCTGCTGGAAGGGCGAGACTTCCGCGCCGCCGATGACCATGGTTCACCGGCCGTCGCCATTATCAGCCAGTCCATGGCGAGGAAATATTGGCCGGGCGAAGATCCCGTCGGCAAGCGGTTTCAAAAAGGCGGCGGCCACGGGAAGATGACGATGCTGACGGTGGTGGGCATCGCGGCGGACACAAAGCAATACGGGCCTGCCGCGAAGACCTTGACAGAGTTTTATCTGCCATACCGCCAGAATCCTCTCCAGCGTTTTACGCTGGTTGTGCGAACCAAGTCAGACCCGCTGGCGATGCAGGGCGCCGTGCGCGAGCAAGTGCAAGCGCTCGACAAGGGCCAGCCGGTGTATGCCGTTCAAACGATGGAGCAGATCGTCGACAGTTCGCTTTCCCCCCGGCGAACCAATACGCAGTTGCTGGCCGGCTTTGCAGCGCTCGCGTTGCTTTTGGCAGCCGTTGGAATTTACGGCGTGATGGCGTATTTCGTGACGCAGCGGACCAATGAAATCGGAGTTCGCGTGGCGCTCGGCGCACAAAAACGTGACATCCTGAAATTAGTCGTCGGCAAAGGCACAATTCTCACGCTGGCGGGTGCGGCTATCGGTGTTGCCGCATCTTTCGGAGCGACGCGGTATCTGCAAAGCCTGCTGTTTGGAGTCAGCGCCACCGATCCGCTCACGTTTTTTGTGGTGCCTTTACTGCTTTGCGTAGTGGCCCTCGCCGCCTGCTACATACCGGCGCGGCGCGCCATGCGGGTCGATCCGATGATTGCTTTGCGCTACGAGTAGGAAGCCAGGGGGCGTGTGATGAATCGACTTTGGCAGGATCTGCGTTACGGCATCCGGCTACTCGCGAAGAATCCTGGCTTCACCACTGTTGCGGTTCTTACTCTCGCGCTCGGCATCGGCGCCAACACGGCAATTTTCAGCGTCGTGGATACAGTGCTCCTGCGTCCCCTTCCCTACCCGGAGCCGGACCGCATCGTCACGCTCTGGTCCTTCTGGAAAATCACCGGCTCGCTGGGCCAGGTCTCCGCACCCGATTTTCACGACTGGCATGATCAAAGCACCTCGTTTGATGCGATGGCTTATTATCAGGGCGGCGAAACCAGTGTGTCCGCCGGCTCCAATGCTGACTTTGCCCAGGTTGCCGGAGTGACTCCGGAATTTTTCCGCGTGCTCGGCGTGAAGGCCGCGGCTGGCCGGCTGTTCGCCATGGAAGAAGACTCCAAGGGCGGCGCTCCAGTAGCGGTCTTAAGCGATGCCTTTTGGCAGCGGAATTTCGGCCGCAGCCCGCTCGCGCTTGGCCAGCAGATCAAGATGATGGACCGGTCGTTCACAGTAATCGGCGTGATGCCGCGCGGCTTCCAATTCCCCGGACTAACTGATGTGTGGTTCCCGGCGGCAATTCAAGCTGAAACTGTATCCCGTTCCGCTCATAACTATCGGGTAATTGCCAGCCTCAAACGCGGCGTCGGTCTCGAACATGCCCAAGCCCAAATGACTGTGATCGGGGCCCGGCTCGAGCAGCAATATCCTGAATCCAATAAGAACAAGAACGCAGCAGTCGTCCGGATGCAGGATCAATTGGTGAGCAACGTTCGCTCCACCCTCTATCTGCTGCTCGCCGCAGTTGCGCTGATTCTGATGATTGCCTGCGCGAATGTTGCCAATCTCTTGCTCGCACGGGCCACCAGCCGGGCGCGCGAAATCGCCATTCGAACAGCAGTGGGCGCCACTCGCGGAAGAATTGTGCGCCAGCTCATGATCGAAAGCGGCACTCTGGCCCTATTGTCAGGCGCTTTGGGCGCGGTGCTGGCAAGTTGGGGCACCTCAACATTGATCGCACTGGCGCCGAAGAGTGTCCCTCGGCTGGGGGACGCGGGCGTGGACGGCCGCGTGCTCGGGTTTGTGATCTTCGCGTCACTTGCCTCTAGCATTTTCTTTGGCTTGGCGCCTGCCTTGCACGCTTCACGAGTGGATTTGAACGAGGCGCTCAAACAGGGGACGTCGCGATCGGGGGCGAGCAGCAGTGCCGGCCGAATCCGCAGCGCCCTGGTGGTGGCTGAGATTGCTCTTTCGCTGGTGCTGGTCGCGAGCGCCGGATTGCTGCTGAAGAGCCTCCTGGTCATCAGCGGCGTGGACCTTGGATTTAGGCCCGACCATCTTCTCGTCATTAAAACTTCCGTTCCCAGCGCAGGATTGGAAGGAGCCAAGCGCGCCACCCGCTTTTATTCGCAGTTTCTTGAGCGAATCGCGGCAACTCCCGGCGTCATATCTGCCGCCGCCGCTTATGGATTGCCTGCGAGCGATGACGGTTCAAACGGCACCTACTTGCTCGAAGATGATCCCGGACCGGAACACATGACCGTCAACGGCCCGCAGGCTGGGTTTCGAGTCGTGACGCCCGGCTACTTCCGCACCCTGGGGATCCCGCTGAAAAAGGGACGGGACTTCGACAGTAGAGACGAATACGATGCTCCGTTTTCCGCCATCATCAGCGAGAGCCTCGCTCGCAAGTCTTTTGGCAATGCCGACCCCATCGGGAAGAAAATCCTGTGCGGCCTTGACTCCCTTCAGTGGATGACGATTGTGGGAGTTGCGGGCGACATTCGTGTGGCGTCGCCAACCACCCTTCCGGGGCCGGAAATCTACATGCCGTATCTGCAACATCCTGAACCGGCGACCGCTATGCACGTGGCCGTAAAGACAGCAGCGATCCCGATGTCGCTGGCTGCAACACTGCGTCAAACTGCGAGGGATCTAAATGCGGACGTGCCCACGCAGTTCACCAGCATGGAAACCATGCTGGCCGATTCGATTTCTGCTTCACGATTCCGAGCGGCGCTCCTCGGGATATTCGCCGCGTTGGCTCTGTGCCTTTCCATGGCGGGAGTGTACGGCGTCATGATTTACACCGTCAGTCAACGAACGTCAGAAATCGGTGTGCGCATGGCGCTGGGAGCCGAGCCGCAAGACATACTTCGGCTGGTGGTCGGGCATGGGCTGAGGCTCTCACTCATCGGTGTGGCCATCGGAATCGCCGGGGCGTTCGCACTTACACGTTTGCTTGAGGGATTCCTCTATGGTACCGGCGCAACCGATCCGGCGACGCTGGCAGCCGTTTGCGCGCTTTTGCTGGCGGCGGCACTCCTAGCATGTTGGATCCCCGCGCGACGGGCCATGCGCGTGGATCCGATGGTTGCTTTACGATATGAGTAGCGGTGATTGGGAGTGCTGCCCGCGGAACAACGTGCGTCGTGGCGGGGATTTGCACGAACTGGAAAGCGTAAAATAGTGTGGGCGGATCATCGCAGGGTTGTCTTCATTCACAAGGTAGATGAGGGGTAGACCATGGGCAATATCTGGCAAGACTTGCGCTACGGATTGCGGATGCTGGGGAAGAATCCAGGCTTCGCCTCAATTGCCATTCTCACCCTGGCGCTGGGCATCGGCGCGAACACGGCAATCTTTTCCGTCATTAACACCGTCCTTCTCAGCCCGCTCCCATACAAGAATTCCGGCCAATTGCTGGCGATCACCGCGACGGATCGCAATACCCAGACGACCGGCATTTTCGTTTCCTATCCAAAATTCACGGTGTTGCACGACGAATCCCAGGCCCTCGAAAGCGTTGGCGCTTTTTTTTCGCTCGGCCTGAATTTGACGGGCCGCGGCGAGCCGGAACAGGTGGCGGCCGCGCTGGTGACCAAGGATTTCTTCCATGTGCTGGGCGTTTCTCCGGCGGTGGGCCGCAATTTCCTGCCGCAGGAAGATAAACCGGGTGGCGGCGATGTGGCGATCCTCTCGGATAGCTTTTGGCACAGCCACTATGGAGGCGATCCAAAACTGATCGGAAGGCCAATCGAGCTTGACGGCAAAAGTGTGACGGTGGTCGGGATCCTGCCGGCGAGTTTTCAGTTTCCTTTCGTTCAGCCGGCGCCGGATGTCTGGAAGCCGCGTGTGTTCGATTTGGCTCTCCTGCGGCCAGACCAAATTCAACGCGGCGCGGGTTTTCTGTTCATCATTGCGCGGATGCAACCCGGAATTACACTCGCGCGCGCACAGAGCGAGCTGAAATCCCTTGACAGCAATTACCAGAAAGAGTTTCCCGGAAATGCCGATGGCACAAAGTATGAACTCGCCGCAACTTCGCTGGAAAATAACCTGGTGGCCGGGCTGCGGCCGTCCTTATTGGTACTTCTGGCCGCGGTTGGATTTGTGCTGCTGATTGCCTGCGCGAATGTGGCGAGCCTGCTGATGGCGCGCGCCACCTCACGGGAAAAGGAGATCGCAATCCGCCGCGCGCTGGGCGCTTCGCGCGGCCGGTTGATTCGCCAACTGCTCACGGAAAGTTTGGTGATTTCCTTTGCGGGCGGCGGGCTGGGACTTCTGCTCACGCTATGGTTGATGCCGCTTCTGCGCGCATTCAATCCCGGCACCGTTCCGCGATTGCAGGAAATTCATGTGGACGGAACCGTGCTGGTGTTTTCGCTGGTGCTGTGCCTTTTCACGGGCCTGGCATTCGGACTGGTTCCTTCGCTGCAATTCTCCTGGCGCGACATGCACGAGCGCTTGAAAGAAGGCGGGCGAGGAGTGTCGGAAGGAGGCAAGGGCGGGCGGTTGCGCGAATTGCTGGTGATCGCGGAAATCGCGGTGGCCTTGATCCTCGTCACCGGCGCGGGACTGCTGATTCAAAGTTTCGTGCGCATGATGCATGTAAATCCGGGATTCGATTCACAGAGCGTGATGACATTTCCCATCGCGCTGCCGCCGAACCGCTATTCGCAGCCTGAAAAATCGGCCGAGTTCTACCGGCAGTTGATCGAGAAAATGCAAGCTCTGCCCGGAATTCAGTCGGTTGGCGTCACGAGCTTTTTGCCGCTGGGAGCGGGATTACGCTACGTTTTTTTCTGTCCTGAAAATTTGATTTGCCAGGGAATCGGCAGGGATCCGCTGATCGTCTACCGCCAGGCCAGTACGGATTTCTTTCAGACCATGCACATTCCGTTGCTGAACGGACGGACTTTTTCGGCGCAGGATCGCGTTGGCTCACAGCCCACCGTGATCATCAATCAGAGCACGGCCAACCAATATTTCCCCGGACAGAGTCCCATAGGAAAGCACTTGCACATTTCCTCGGACCTGATCGAGCGCGAAATTATCGGCGTGGTAGGCGATGTAAAATTCAGCGCACTCACGGCGCCCAATTTTCCGGAAATGTATCTTCCACTGTTGCAGGTTCCGTGGCCGCTGACAACTCTGGTGGTGCGCTCGGATTCGAATACGAAGCCGCTGATTGCTGCGGTGAGGCAAAAGATCCTGGAGATCGATCCGGATCTCCCAATCGCCGGCGTTCAGAGTATGAACGATGTGGTTGATGCGTCAGTGGCGCAGCCCAAATTGTTGACGCAGCTTGTGGGCGTGTTCGCGACGTTTGCGCTACTGCTGGCGGCGATTGGCATCTACGGCGTGATGGCCTATTCCGTGGCGCGGCGCACGCAGGAGCTCGGCATTCGCGTGGCCCTTGGCGCGCAGCCGGCGGATATTTTGAAAATCGTTCTAGGTCAAGGCATGCGCCTGGTGCTGATTGGTTTGGGGCTTGGCGTGGCCGTTTCGCTGGGGCTTACGCGTTTGCTCGCCAGCCTATTGTTCGGAGTGAGCACCACCGATCCGTGGACGTTCGCGGGCGTGGCGCTGGTGCTGGTTGCGGTGACGATGCTCGCTTCCTATCTTCCCGCGCGGCGGGCCATGCGCGTCGATCCGATTATTGCTCTGCGTTACGAATAGTCAGCATCCATCCGGTGGTTTCCTTAGGTTCTGCTAGAATACCGGCATGCCCATTGAGCGCGAGCGGCTTGACGCGGATGTTTTGATTGTCGGCGCCGGACCCGGCGGCTTGGCGTGCGCCTTGCGCTTGGCTCAATTGATCGAACGCGACACGCAAGCCGGCCGCACCCCTCCTGTTTCCACCGAGAATATTTATGTGCTGGAGAAAGCGCGCGAACTGGGAGCGCATCAACTTTCCGGCGCCATCATGGACCCGCGCGGCCTGCGCGAATTAATTCCAGACTTCGAGAAATCCGCCCCACTCGATACTCCCGTTACCGGCGACAACGCTCACTTTTTCACCGCTGGCGGTTCTTTCAAGCTACCGATCACGCCGCCGCCATTGCGCAATCACGGAAATTACGTGGTTTCATTGAGCAAATTGGTGAAGTGGCTTGGCGGGCTGGTGGAGAAAACGGGCGTGAATGTGTTCACGCAGTTCGCGGGCGCGCAGCTCATCTACGAGGGCGACGGAATCGCCGGGGTCATCACGGAAGACAAGGGCGTCGATAAGAACGGCAAACCGAAAGACAATTTCACTCCAGGCTACGAACTCCGAGCCAAAGTGACGGTGCTCGCCGAGGGACCGCGAGGCTCGCTCACCAAAGAAATGGTGAATCACCTGAAGCTCGACGGCCTGAACCCGCAGATTTATGGCCTGGGAATCAAAGAGCTTTGGGATGTGCAGCCCGGCCGCATTCAGACTGGATACGTTGCGCACACGTTGGGATGGCCGCTGCCCACGGATATTTACGGTGGAGGCTGGGTCTATGGCCTGAGCAATAATCGAGTCTCGCTGGGGCTGGTGGTGGCTCTTGATTACCACAACCCGCTTTTCGATCCGCATGAAGCATTTCAAAAATACAAAACGCATCCCTATGTGCGCAAAATTCTGGATGGCGGCAAGCTGGTTCGCTATGGAGCGAAAACGCTTCCATACGGCGGGTGGTATTCGCAACCGCGCAATTATGTTTCCGGCGGGCTAATCATCGGCGATTCGGCCAGCCTGTTGAATTCGCAGCGGCTAAAGGGAATTCACACCGCGATCAAAAGCGGCATGCTGGCCGCCGAAACGATTTACGAATCGCTGGCCGCGGGCGATGCCTCCGCGAAGTCGCTGGCAGCTTATCCCAAGAAAATCGAGGCCAGCTGGATCAAGCAGGAATTGTGGGAAGTGCGCAATTTCCATCAAGG
Organism: uncultured Acidobacteriota bacterium; assembly: GCA_963797765.1. Classification (GTDB taxonomy): domain Bacteria; phylum Acidobacteriota; class Terriglobia; order Acidiferrales; family UBA7541; genus JBGPTK01. The sequence continues at coordinate 228,024 of CAWCQU010000002.1, forward strand.
ATTCCAGCACGGCTTGTGGCGCGGCCTGGTGAATTCAGCGTTTCAATTTGTCAGCGGCGGCCGCGGATTAAAAGATCCGATGCGTTCGAAGGCGGGCTACGAAGAATATCGCAAATTGAATCGCGGCAAGGAATTGGTGGACCAATCGAATCGCTTCAAGGGTGACGGTGTGCTCACGTTCGATCGCCTTACGGACGTCTACCATTCCGGCACGCGGCATGAAGAAGACCAGCCCTGCCATCTTGTCGTCATCGAGCCCAATATTTGCGTCGACCGTTGCACCAGCGAATATGGGAATCCCTGCCAGTATTTCTGTCCCGCGGCCGTCTACGAAATGGTGATGGAGAAAGGCGCACCGCGACTGAAGATCAACGCCTCGAATTGCGTTCATTGCAAAACGTGCGATATTGCCGATCCCTACCAGGTGATCAATTGGGTGGTTCCGGAAGGCGGCGGCGGGCCCAACTACGAAGGGATGTAGTTTTCTAAGAACCGGCAGAATATTGATCCATTTATTATCAATCTTAGTGATGGCTGGGATCTTTAATGATTGCAAGCCGAACTCGGGATTTCTCGCTGCGCTCGAAATGACGGCGCGTTCGTTGAGCAAAGGGCGGGATTTCTAACGCCGGCGCCGCTTCTTTGAACTGATGTAATGCAGGTTCGTTTATCCACGGCCGAATATCCGTCGGAAAAATCCTCGAATCCCGCCCGATTTCTTTCCTGTAGGCTTTCCGCTCGCATCGCCAGGTTTCGTTTCTTGTTGAGAATTCCTAGGCCCAATCGCGGACGTTTTCGGCACCACTTGGCCATGAAATTCCCAATCGGGTTCGACGCGCACTTCGCGCACCAGCACAATCGCTTCGGGGCTCGGCTCGGGCGGCGGCGCCGGATTGTTGTGATCGAAGGTCAGCGGCGGCATCATTACTTTCCATATTGGCGGCTCACCCGGCGGCTGATTTTGCAGCGGTGTTTTCGGAGCAGGCGGCGCCTCGTTCTGATGCGCAGGCACGCTTACTTCGGTTTCGGTTCTCGACACGGAACTTGCCGGTGGCGGCGCTGCCGGTTTTGCGGGCGGAATATCATTGGTTGCAGAGATATTTGGCGGCGGCATATTCGAAGGCTTGGGGACAATCGCCGTGGGAACGTAGGGAGCGGGGGTCCGCGCCTGCGGAATTGCGCATTCGCAAACGCCGCGAACGCTGGGCGCGGGCTGCAACTGGCCCGGCGCCAGGAAAACTTCTTTGGGTTGCGGAACGATCAACGATTCCCCGGAAAGTTGATTCTGCAGCCGCACGCCACCTTGCATTGCGCGCACGCAAACGGAACCGTTCGTGTCCAGGCCCAGAACAGCCTCCCGCGGACCTTCGCCAATTGCCAGCGGCATCGCAACGATCAGCGGCGTATACACGGAGATCGGCGTCCCGGCATCCAGGCGAAAATGCACGCGGCCAAAATTTACCGCCAGGGTGAACGCGCCGCTGGATTCGAGCAGCGTCATTTCCGCCGGTCCGCACACGCCAATTTCCGCGCCGCCTGCCAGCTCAATCCGCCCCTGTCCCGAATGGACCACGATCTTGCTGCCGCTGGTCAAATAAATGCTGTGCGAATTTTCGGGCGGGAAAATACCGGACGCGTTTTCAACGGAGACATCATCGCCAGTAACCACTCCCGCGACACCGGGAGGAAGTTGAGCGTTGACGACGAACGGAAGAAATAAGCCCAGAACAAGTACCAGCGAAGCCTTGCGCAACGTGGCGCACCTGATGGGAGCGAAGCCGGTTTGGAATTGGCTAAACATCGATGATGCGATATGAGTTCTCCTATACTATACGCCTGTGATCGCACCGGTAAAATCCGCCTCCGAACCAACCGAAGAGAATATTCACGTTCATTTTGACACGCGCCCTCCCGAGCTATCTCGATGGCGGCGGATGCAGATTCCCATTATTGCGTGGGCGGTTTATGGGGCGATCCGCGCGATTGGGCCGACGCTTCGTTTCGAAGTGCTTGGCTGGCGGAACGCGCAGAGCGTCTACGATGGCGGCAAGCAGGTGATCGCCACCTTCTGGCACCGCTCGATTTTCAGCGCCACCTGGTGGTGGCGTAATACCGGCATCGTGGTGATGAATACGACGAATTTCGATGGCCAGTGGACGCGCCGGGTGATCGAGCGGCTCGGCTTCCGAACCGCGCAAGGAAGCTCGACGCGCGGCGGCCTGCGCGCGTTGGCGGTGATGGCGCGGCATTTGGACGAAGGCTCCGACGTTGCTTTCACGATCGATGGCCCGCGCGGCCCGCGCAACATTGCCAAGCCGGGTCCAGTGATTCTGGCGCGACGGACCGGCCAGCCGATTCTGGCGTTTCATATCGCTGTCGAAAGAGCGCACACTTTTGAAAAATCCTGGGATCTATTTCAGATGCCGCATTTATTTTCGCGCGCGGTGGTTGTGTTTGCGCCTCCCGTTTACGTTCCGCCGGATGCGGACCGCGAATTGGTGCATCAGAAACATGCGGAGATGCAAGCGGCGCTCGATCGGGTTCGCGAGATCGCCGAGAACTGGTTTCATTCCAGCGAGCCGGAACGCCAACGCCTGCGTCAGGAGTTGGGCTCTCTAATGGCCAACAATCATCCTGCGGCCGATAATAATCTCAAGAAACACGATAGCTAGCGGTGGTGGGTTAGCGGATCAGTTTGCATGTGACGGCCGGATTTAGTGGCACAGGCACTCCTGCCTGTGCGTGTGTTGTGGAATTCGGTTGGTGCACAGCCAAGAGTGGCTGTGCCACTGGGAATCCAGAGTGGCGGCTCAATTTCTTGCGGAACTTGCTCTCGATTAAATCTCACAAGTGAAGAGTTTTACCGCTCGCCGAGCGCCACTTTTACGTCCATTTTCTGTTTGCCGCGATAAATCGTCAGCGTGACCACGTCTCCCGGCCGCTCGCGATTCAGCAGCAAATTCATATCCTGCTGATTCTGGATTTCCTTTCCATTCATCGCTACGAGCACATCGCCGCCGATTCGCAATTCCTGAAGTCCGGCTACCACCGTTCGAGTGCCGCCCTTCACACCCGCTTGATCGGCGGGTCCGCCAGGAACCACGCGCTCAATTAACAAGCCTTGCGAAACCGGCAGGCCCAAAGCTTCCGCCAGTTGCGGCCAGATGGATCGCCCCTCAATGCCCATCGACGCCTGGCGGACATGGCCGGTCGTCAATAAATCCTCCGCCACTCGCTTGGCGGTGTTGATTGGGATCGCAAAGCCGATTCCAGCCGTGGCTCCGCTGGGCGAATAAATCGCCGTGTTCATTCCGATCACTTCGCCGCGGGAATTGAGCAGCGGTCCGCCGGAATTGCCGTGGTTAATCGCCGCGTCGGTCTGGATGGCTTCGTCGATGAATGTGTTGGGACCAAGCTGCACGGTTCTGCCGAGCGCGCTCACTACGCCGGTGGTCAGCGTGCTCTGCAATCCGAAAGGATTGCCGATGGCCAGGACGCGCTGGCCCACTTCCAGTGCGCGTGAATCGCTCATCGGCAGGATCGCGAGTTTTCGGCCTTTCGCATCGATCCGCAGCAAGGCCACATCGTTTCGCGGATCGACGCCGATTAATTTGGCGGGATAGCGGCTCTGGTCGCCCAGCGTCACTTCGATATTCTGCGCGCCTTGCACCACATGGTAATTCGTCAGGACGTGTCCATCCGTATCGATCACAAATCCCGATCCCGCGCCTTCCACCGGAACCGGATTCAGGAAGAAATCATATTCCACCGCGCGGGTGACCACGTTCGCAACGGCCGGCGCCGATTGCTTGTAAATCCGCACATTTTCCGCTTCCGTTCCCGTGAATCCGCCTTCGCTGGGCAGCGCGGAATCGCGCAGCGCCTCCACCGCCGACGGCCGGTGCGTGCCCCACTGGCTGCCTGCCCAGTAGGCCGCGAGCCCGATGATTAATCCGATGGATGCCAGGCGGAGGAACCTTCGAAGATGGCTTTCTTGCTTCATGCGAATCACCCTTCGATACCGGAAAATTGCCGCGCCGGGCGGAATCGTCGTTCGCTCATTAGCCGGGCGCTCTTTCTCTTGATACGCTTTGCGACGGGAAAGGTTTCCTTTTGTGTTTTACGCGGCGGTCAGATTCCGCAGCGTGGCCATCAGTTCTTCGACCTGCCGGTCGGTTTCCGCGAGCGTGCGCGAGCAATCGATCAAATCGGTGGCGCGTTGTTTTTTTTCTTCCATGGGCATCTGCGCGGAGATTCGACGTTCGGCCTCGGCGGCGTCAAGGCCTCGCGCCATTAGCCTTCTACGCTGTTGATCGGGACGGCACCAGCAGACTACCATCCGGTCGAGTTTTGCGCCGTAGCCGGCTTCGATCAGTAGCGCCGCTTCCACTACGGCTATCGCCGGCGACTGTTCCCGCGCGGTTTTCGCGAACCATTCCTCGGTAGCTTCCATCACGCGCGGATGGACAATTTGATTCAGCCGGTCGAGTTTCGTGCGATCCGCGAAGACAATTCCGCCGAGCGTGGAGCGATTTACTTTGCCGTCCGCGTTCAGCACGACCGCGCCGAATTCCTTTACGATTTCCGCGTAGGCCGGCTGGCCCGGCGCGATCAAATCGTGCGCCAGGGAATCCGCATCAAGCACTGCGCAGCCTCGCTTTCGCATCATCACGCCGACCGTGGATTTTCCGCAGGCGATTCCGCCGGTCAGCCCCACGCGCAGCATCAGCGGTTGGCGCCCGCCGGCTCCGGCACATTGCGGCCACGGCGCAGGCGCGCGGCCTTTACGGTGTTGCTCATCAGCAGCGCGATCGTCAGCGGACCCACCCCGCCGGGAACGGGCGTAAGCGCTCCAGCCACATTCACCACGTCGGGATGCACGTCGCCCACCAGCACACTGCCCTTGGCGCGGAACGAAGCAATTTTCTCGGGGAAATTCGCGAAGATTTTTTCGGCTTGCGCGGCATCGGTGATTACGTTCTGCCCAACGTCGATTACCGTGGAGCCCGGCTGGATGTATTCCGCCGTCACCATCGCGGCGCGCCCCATCGCGACAACCACCAGTTCCGCCCGGCGAACCACTTCCGGCAGGTTGCGCGTTTTGGAATGGCAAACTGTGACGGTGGCATTGGCGTGCATCAGCAGCAGCGCCATCGGCTTTCCCACGATGTCGCTGCGGCCCATCACCACTGCGTTTGCGCCTTCCAGGGGAATGTTGCTGCGCCGCAGAATTTCCATCACTCCCGCTGGAGTGCAGGCCACCAGGTTGGGGCGTCCCGCCACCAACTTGCCCACGTTGATGGGATGAAATCCGTCGACGTCTTTTTCAGGGCTGACCGCATCAAGAATTTTTTTGGCGTCGATCTGCGGAGGCAGCGGCATTTGCACCAGGATGCCGTCCACGTCGTCGCGGCGGTTCAGTTCGTCCACGAGCGCGAGCAATTCTTCCGTGGTCATCGTTGCAGGAGGCGTGATGTGAAAGCTGGCTAGGCCCAATTTTTCGCAGGCGGAGATTTTGCTGTTGACGTAAAGCTTGGAGGCGGGATTTTCTCCCACGCGCACCGCCGCCAGGCCCGGGCGGATTCCTTCCGCGCCCAGCGCCGCGATTTCGTCTTTCAATTCCGCGTAAATCTGGTCGCGAATGGCGTTGCCGTTCAGGTTGCGTGCGCTCAAGGGCGTGCTCCTCGCGTTCGGAATCTTTCCGCTGAAATCGCCATGATAGCATAGCGCTCGCGCGGGCTTTCCAGCATGCCTCGAATCGAGCACCGGTAGCACAGCCACTCCTGGCTGTGTGGTGTTTGCTTGCCCCGAATAATGCACACAGGCAGGAGTGCCTGTGCTACCAAAACCTTGTAACAAAGCCGTTTCTTCCGGGACAATACTAGTGGGAGTGGCGATCGAGGAGACTTTCTCTTATGTTCGGAAACGAGCGCCGGGAACAAGAGCGAGCCATGCAGCAGGCCGGACGCCTGCCGCCCGGCCAATCGCTCACGCTGAAATGGCCTGTGCTGCACTATGGCAGCGTGCCGCGGTTCGATCCCGCGCGCTGGCATTTCCGTGTCTCTGGCCTGGTTGAAAAGCCGATTCGCTTATCGTGGGAAGAATTCAATCGCCTGCCGATGAAGGAAGTTCTGGCCGACATGCACTGCGTCACCCGCTGGAGCCGCTTCGATGTGCGCTGGGAGGGAGTTCCTTTTTCAGAAGTGGCGCGCCTGGCGGGAGTGAAGCCCGAAGCCCATTTTGTGATGGTCCACGCCGAGCAAGGCTACACCGCCAACGTTCCGCTGGAAGACCTGATGCGCCCCACCACTTTATTCGCGCTGAAGCATAATGGCGAGCCGCTGCCCGCCGACCACGGCTATCCCGTGCGCCTGGTGGTCCCGCATCTCTACGCCTGGAAAAGCGTGAAGTGGGTTCGCGGAATCGAATTCCGGCCCCAAGACGCCCCCGGCTTCTGGGAACAAAACGGTTACCACATCTACGGCGACCCGTGGGAGGAACAGCGCTTCTCCGGTAGCTAGCCCGCAACTGTGGGCTTTTCTAGCATCCAACTTCAGGCATCTAACCTCTAGTAAATATCGTACTGCTCCCAATGCAATGTTGGATCAGCCTGGATGATCACGCTTTTCTTGGTCCAGCGCTCGAATTCTTCGATCAGGCCTGCTTCGCGCGTTTTCAGCGCCTTGGCAATTTCGGGATGGACGCGCAGCGTGATGCTGCCGGCTTCGATTTCGCCCGCCATTTTGCGCGCTTCCACTTGAATTTCGTAGCAGAGCGTGGGAACGGATTTCACCATGCCGGAACCGGTGCAGTACGGGCAGGGTTGGCAGAGCGTGCGTTCCAGGGCCTGCTTGGTGCGCTTGCGGGTGATCGCTACCAGGCCGAATTCATTGAAGCGCAGCACCTTCGAAGGAGCGCGGTCGGCTCGCAGCGCTTCTTCCAGAGCCGCCATCACTTTTTCGCGGTTGCGGCGTTCTTCCATGTCGATGAAGTCGATGATGATGATGCCGCCCAAATCGCGCAGGCGGATTTGCCGCACTACTTCCTTCACCGCTTCCAAATTCGTCCGAACAATTGTGTCTTCCAGGCGAGTGGAGCCGCGGCCGACAAATTTTCCGGTGTTGACGTCGATGGCCACCAGCGCCTCGGTGTGATTGATCACAATCGAGCCGCCGGATTTCAGCCACACTTTCGGGCGCAGGCCTTTATCGATTTCCTGCTGAATGCCGAATTCCTCGAAGATGGGAGATTCGCGCGTATAGAGCTTCACGCGTCCTGCCAACGCGGGCTGAAAGCGGCTGACGAAATCCAGCACTTTGGTGTATTCCTCTTCGTTGTCCACCCAGATCGCGGTGTAATCCGAACTCAAATAATCGCGCAGGATGCGTTCCACCAGGTTCAGATCGCGATGCAGCAGCGTGGGAGCTTTGCGCTGTTCGGAGCGCGTGCGAATGTCGCTCCACAGGCGAGTGAGGAATTGCACGTCGGTGCGGATTTCGTCCGGCGTGGCGCCGGCTGCCGCGGTGCGGACGATAAATCCGCCGCCCGAGGTTCCTTTCGCTTCCGTCACCAGGTGGCGCAGCCGCGAACGGTCTTCCGCCGATCCGATCTTGCGCGACACTCCAGTGTGATCGAGGGTGGGCATGTAAACCAGGTAGCGTCCGGGGAGCGCGACGTGGCTGGTGATTCGCGCGCCTTTTTTGCCCAGAGGCTCCTTGGCAATTTGGACGATGATTTCCTCTCCCTGCTTGAGCATCTCGGAAATTAATTGCGGCCTGCGCGGCGCGGGGCGGTGACTGCCGTGTCCACCGCCGCTGGGCCGTGGACGGAATCCGCCGCCTTCACGGCGGCGTCCGCCGCGACGCATGGGATGCTGCATGCGCGCGCGGGAATTGCTTTGCACGCGCGCGTTGGTGGTCTGCGTCGGATTCCCCGTCAGAGGCGTTGCAGCCGTTCCTTCCTCGGCGGAAGGAACTCCCGCGATGCCCGCGGCTTCAATTGCTGTTACTTCCGCTTCCATCTGTTCCGCGAGTTCCAGGCCGGGATTGTCCAACTCACCGATCGCGCCAATTTCCATTCCTTCGGGAGCCGCTTCGATCAAATCTTCCGATTCCGCATCTTCCGGTTCGGCAACTTCAGCGCCGTTTTCTTCCGCGCCTGCGTCTTCCTCCGCCTCGGCGTCCGCATCGGCTTCGGCGTCCGCATCGGCATTCGCTTCGGCTACGCGTTCTTCTTCTTCCTTCTGCGCTTCCGCTACCTGCTCCGCGAGCGAGTTCGCTTCCTCTGCCGTCAGTTCCGGCTCGACTGGATGCGCCGCCATCCCTTCTTCATGAATCGCTTCATAAGCAGTTTCCTGAATGGCCGGGTGAGCAGGCTCGGCCGCTTCCGGAATTTTCTGCTGCGGCTGTTCGTGCGGGAACTTTGCGGGCCTGGATGTTTCTTCGGCTGGCGCGGGATAAGGCTGGGTCAAATGCCGCGAAACTGGCAGTTCAGACTCTGGGTTTATTTCGGGCAATGGCGCAAAAACCGATTCCGGGATACCTGTTTCTTCCGAAGAGACTGCTGGTGATTCTGTCGTAGCTGCAGTTTCTTTCGGAAGTGTTTCCTTGTTGCGGAATTTAGCGATGGACTCACCGGGCAGCGGTTCGATTCCGCCGGAAGCTTGCCAGCGCGGCGCATAACCTTCCCTCGGTTGTTCCGCTCGATGCCGTTCGAAACTCGGACGTTCGACGCGAGGCTGCTCCACAGCACGATGCTCCGCCGGGGGCTGCGCGGATTCCGTGCGTTCGATGTGCGTTGGCCTCGGCGACACTTCCGCGGCTGGAGTTTGTTCCAGGGATGATTGCTGAATCGAAATTTCCGGCGCAACGGGCGGCTCGGGAAATTCCGCAGCCGGCGCCGTCGCCGCTGCCGCTCGCGATTCGTCCTCGGCTGTCGCGGATACCTCATTGGGCGATTGGCTTCGATCGCGATACTTGGCGAGTGATTCGCCGGGAAGAATGATCGGCTCATACGGCTCGCCGGGCGCACCTGATTCCACAGGTGATGATGACGGCGGTGGTTCATACGGCCGGTGTGAGGCATATTTCGATGGCGGTAATTCGCGGCCGCGATGGCGATCGCCCCGGCCTCCACCTCCACTTCCGCGCCCGCCACGCCGTCCGTGGCGCCCCTGGCGATTTCGATCGCCGCCGAAACCCGGGCGCGCACCCGACTCGCGTCGTCCCTGGTAGGGCACTCCGGGCGCAGCCGTGCGAGGCGCTCCTGCCGCCGCTGATTGTTCGTTCGTGATCGCGCCCGTCGAACTCGCTGGAGCCGCCGCTGTGAATACCTGCGCTGCGGCCTCCGCCGCGCCGATCACCTCCGGCGGTTCCAACACTGCGGGCTGGCTCGATTCCGGGGCGAACACGTGTCCGCCCTGTTCTTCCATCTTCTGGGTTTTTTGCTCGACGGTCTGGACCACTTGATCGTACTCTTCCAGTCCTTCGAGGAAATCGCTGACGTAGAGGAAGGCGTCGCTATCGAGGCCGATCTCCACAAACGCCGACTGCATGCCTGGCAGCACGCGGGTTACACGGCCTTTGTAGATGCTTCCGACTAACGCAAATTCCTTTTCCCGTTCTACATAAATTTCACAAAGCTGTCCATCTTCCATAATCGCGACCCGCGTCTCGTGCGGGGTCGCGGAAATGACCATTTCTTTCGACATGAAAACTCCTCACGGAGCACCGGAATGCGGCCGCGCTGCGCACTGGTGCGCGCGACTCGCCCGCTCTTGGCGGGCTGGCCCGGAGGGATTTGCCTGCATGTGTCATTGTCGTCCCTCTCCCGATGCTTTCCTCAATCAAACGTTGGTTCCCGCCGCTTCTTCCTTCGAGTGGCGGGAAAAAAACTGGCGCGGCCTTAGTTAACGAAGCGCCTCATGCGCACATTCATTACCAAGCCCAATGCCATAAAAACAAACAAAGTCGCCGATCCTCCGTAACTCATCAACGGCAGAGGAATCCCGGTGACCGGCATATAACCGATCACCATCGCGGCATTTACCATCACATGAAATCCAAGGATCGCCGCGACGCCCATCACCACGAACATCCCAGCGCGATCCTTCGCCTTTTGTGCGTTATCCACCAGCCGCAACAAAAGCGCAAGGTAGAGTATCAAAGTTACAAACACTCCTGCAAAGCCTAACTCTTCCGCCAGCGCGGCCAGGATAAAGTCCGAATACCGCACCGGGACGAAGCCTAACTGGTTTTGGCTCCCTTTGCCAAATCCTTTTCCTGTAAATCCGCCCGAGCCCACGGCAATTTCCGATTGCAGAATCTGATAGCCGGCCCCCTTGGGATTTTCCTCCGGCTTCATGAAGGTTGTCAGGCGCTGCTTCTGGTAAGGCTTCAAATGATGCCAGCCCACCGGAATCATCAACGCCCCAAGCAAAACCAACGCCGTTGCATGCTTCCACTGGATGCCGGCCAGGAATGCTCCCACCACCGCCACCGGAACCAGCGTCAACGCGGTCCCCAAATCGGGTTGCAGCAGAATCAGGCCGATGGGCAGGCCCACAAGCAGTGCGCCTTTTCCCAAATCTACCAGCGAGAGCCGGTCGCTGCGCGCTTCTGCGTAGAAGCGCGCCAACACGATAATTATAATTAATTTGACCAGTTCTGATACTTGGAAAGGAACGCCGCCCACGGCCACCCAGCGCCGCGCTCCAAATCGCGCGTGGCCCATCACCAGCACCACCAGCAACGAACCCAATCCAATCAAATACAGTATCGGGGCCTGGTCCAGCAGCGCGTGATAATCGATTTGCGAAAGAATCAGCATCAGCAGCAGTCCGCAGCCGATCCAGATCAATTGTTTCCACTGCATTCCGGCCATGCCGCTATTGCGCGTGGAGGAATAAATTTCCAGCATGCCAAGCAGGCACAGCGTCAGCGCGATTCCAAGGAGCGACCAATCGAGGTCTCTGATTCTGGGCCGGTTCTTCATCGCTGGTGGCTTCCTGCCGAGGCTGCCTGCGCCGGGGTTTGTAATGGCACTGCAGTGGCGACGGGCTTCAGCGCGCCGGTGCCGTTTGAATTTTCCGCAGTGGTTTGCTGCGGGAACCGGTGATTTTTCTTATCGTAGTAAGTTTTGACCATGTCCCGGACGATGGGCGCGAACGCTCCTCCATGCTGGGCGCTTTCCTGCACCAGTATGGCGATCACGATCTCCGGATTCCGCCGCGGCGCATAGCCCACAAACCAGGCATTGTTCCTGAATTCGGCGCGATTCCCGCCGCTCACTTTGGTCAGGCCTTGCGCGCTGATCACCTGCGCCGTCCCGGTTTTGCCGCAAATTTCGACGCCCGGCAGCCTGGCTTGGCCCGCGGTGCCGCCGGGTTCGTTCACCACGCCAAACATTCCCTGCGTCACTTTTTCCACTGTGTCTTCGGAGATCGCAAAATGATCGACGTGGGGATTCGGGAAATCCTTCATCAAGTGCGGCTGCACAAAATTGCCGCCGCTGGCGATCCCGGCGATGGTGCGCGCCAATTGAATTGGCGTCACGATCACCGCGCCCTGCCCAATGGAAACGGAAATCGTTTCCCCCGGATACCAATCCTGGTGGTAAACCCGCTTTTTCCATTCCTCGGAGGGAACCAGGCCGTTCTCTTCGCCCGGAAGATCGACGCCTGTTTTGCGCCCTAACCCAAGCGATGATGCATAGTAGGAAATGCGGTCAATGCCCAGGCGCTTGCCCACGTTGTAGAAGAAGACGTCGCAAGAATGAACGATCGCAGCGTGCAGGCCCACCTGGCCGTGCCCTTTCTTCTCCCAGCAATGGAAAACGCGGCCGTAAAAATCAGCGTAACCGGGACAGAAAACCGTGAAATCCTCCGGAATCGCTTTCGATTCCAACATCGCAGTCGACATCACAATCTTGAAAACCGAACCCGGAGCCAATTGTGCCTGGATCGCCCGGTTCAATAGCGGCTTATCGGGATCTTCATTTAATTGTTGCCATTCTTTCGGCGAAATTCGCACCGCAAAATCGTTCGGATCGGCGGTAGGGTTGCTTACCATTGCCAGTATTTCGCCGGTTTGCGCGTCCATGGCCACCACCGCGCCTTCCTTGCCAGCCATCCCTGTTTCCGCGATGGTTTGCAGATCGTCATCGATCGTCAATTGGATCGGCTTGCCCGGTGTAGCATCCAGGTCTTTCAGCGTTTCCATCGGCTTGCCCACGCTGTTGACGATCACCCGGCGCATTCCGTCCACGCCTACCAGCGTTTCGTTGTACTCGCGTTCCAGTCCGGCCTTCCCCACGATATCGCCCGGCCGGTACTTACCCTCCCCTTGTTCCAATTGTTTCGGCGTCACTTCTCCCACGTACCCGATCGCGCTGGAAAGAAAATTGTGGGGATAGCGCCTGCGATGCACCATCAGCAGTTCGAGCACAGGCAAGTCGGCGCGATGCGATTCAACGAAAGCAATATCGCCTTCGGTTGCTTCCGGCTTGATGACGATGGGCTGAAACTTGGGCTCAAATTTCGCGCTTTCCAGTTGCTCGTTCAAATCGTCTAGCGGGATGCTGAGTCCGTCGGCCACCTGTTGCAGACTCTTTTGCAGGACCGCAGGATTGTCGCGGAGCAACAAAATGCTGAAGGAAGGGTAGTTATCCACGATCACGCGGCCCTCGCGGTCCAGCATTCTTCCGCGCGGCGCGATAATGGGAATCGAGCGGATCTGATTGCGTTCCGCCAGTTCCGAGTAATGTCCCGATTGGATGACCTGCAGTTTCCAGAAGCCGATCAGCAGAAGGACCGTCATCACCACGGTCACATACGTGAAAAAAATCAGCCGGCCCTGCGGAATCCTCTCGTCGTTCCCAGACAAATTTGACACAAAAACTCCAGCCCAGCGGACCGTTCGCCGGTCCTGTTTACTCCTCCAGATTGCGGCCAGTGACGGACGAAACCACGGCCTTAGGTGAGCGCTGCCCGCGCTCAGCCTCCGGAGCGATATTCCTAGTGATATTCAACGTAGCACTCGGTTTAGCCGGGCGCAAGAGACCTTGCCCAGTCTGATACCGCCCTATTGGCCAAAGGCTTACCATCGGCCGGAGCAAAGCCCACCCTGGATTCACCGGCTCTTTTGCCTCGATGCCCACATCGTATCCCACCAAATACCAAATGCATCGCATCCAAATCCATATTCCATGCCCTGGGAGCCGGCAGAGTATACTCGGAGTTGATCGTGCTCGCCTCTTTTGGATCGCTGCACTCCACGCGATTCCACGCGCGAGGAAACGGAACAAACAAATGCCCCGTGATCCCATTCAAAAGCGCCTGGCAGTCATCGGTTCTGGAAAAATGGGCGGGATATTAATCGAGGCCTTTCTGCGGCAGGGCCTTGTTCCTCCCTATGATATTGCCGCCACCGTGAAGCACGCGGACCTGGAACGAAAGGTTTCGCAGGGAGCGCGGGTCCAAACCAATACGGATAATCGCGGCGCCGCGCGCGGGGCTGACGTGATTTTGCTATGCGTAAAACCCGGCGCCGTCAGCGATGTCCTCGATGAAATCCGGCCGGAAATAAACGAGAAGAAACTGCTCATTTCCATTGCGGCTTCCGTGCCCACCGATTACATCGAAAAAAGGCTGGCCCCCGGCGTTCCGGTGATTCGCGCCATGCCCAATACACCTGCCATGGTGGGCAGCGGCATCACTGCGATCGCGCGTGGAAAGCATGCCGCGAAGGAACATCTGGAGCTGGCTTCGAAGCTATTTGACGCCGTCGGCAAATCGGTGGTGGTCGACGAAAAACATATGGACGCGGTCACCGGCCTATCCGGCAGCGGACCCGCTTATATCTACATCATTCTTGAGGCGCTTGCGGAAGGCGGCGTAAAAATGGGGCTTTCGCGCGAGTTGGCCACTCTTCTCGCCGCGCAAACCGCGCTTGGAGCGGCGCAGGTGGTGCTCGAAACCGGCAACCATCCTGCATTATTAAAAGACATGGTCACCACCCCGGCAGGCTGCACGATCGACGGCATCCTCGAGCTGGAGGAAGGGAAATTACGGGTGACCCTGATCAAGGCCGTCGTCAAAGCCTCGCAACGCGCCAAGGAACTTCTGTTCACCGATAAAGAAACCTGATTTTCACGCCTCACTGAGCCCTTCCACGCCTGTGACCCGGATCACATTGGACCGTGACTTCGGTCACGGCGCTCCCCTCTGGTTTCGCGCTACTTATGAATACGTAAGTAGCAGAAGTATACAGAGGTTTCTGGAAGCCGTGGCCATCTCGATCAAGTCGGCGAACCGAATCAAGCGCTCTGATTCGCCGATCGGCCCAATCGAAAGAATCTGGAGTGAACTCCAATGCTAAAATCGCACAAACTTGCTTTAGCCGGAACTCATGCCGGCGCTCTTTCTGAGGTAGCGACCTCCCCGCTGCCGGCGGCCACGCCGCCCAGCACCTCGACGCGCAAGCACGCCATCTTCGAGGAATCAATGATTCCAAAGTCCTCTTCGCACGGATGGCAACGGGCGGAAGAGACATTCATCTCATTGGGATTCCACTTCCTTATTTTGGTGGCGCTTGTTCTTGCGCCCCTGTACTACACGCAATCGCTCGACCTGCGGCAGTTCCAAGCCACTTATTTGATCTCTCCGTCCGTGCCGCCACCGCCTCCTCCGCCTGCGGCTCCCCGGTTGGTTCGTTCGGTGCCCAGGACGTTCTTTACCAGGAGTGGCCTAATGGCTCCGAGCTCGATCCCGCGGACCATCGCGATGATTCATGAAAAGGCGTCTGACATACCTCCGGAAGATTTTACCGATGGCGTTGTGGGCGGCGTGCCCGGCGGCATGCCGGGTGGATCGATCGGTGGCGCTCTCGGCGGTATCCTGGGCGGCATGCCAAACACGGCTGTCGCCGTTGCGCCGCCGCCTATCGCCGCGCCGAAAAAGCCGCTGCGAATCGGCGGAAACGTCAAACCACCGCGGCAGATTTTCGCGCCACATCTGGACTTTCCTATCCTCGCCAAACAGGCCCACGTGCAGGGCCGGGTTGTGATCGACGCGATTATTGATGACCATGGCAACGTGGTGGAACTCCATGTGGTCAGCGGCCCGCCTTTGCTGGTTCCTGCCGCGCTGCAGAATGTTTCGCAGTGGAAATATGAACCTACTTATCTGAACGGACAACCGATCGCGGTCGAAATGGTGGTGAACGTGGACTTCAAATTGGGCCAATAGCAATTTTCGACGGAATGGTACGCGAACTTTCTAGGAAGGCTTGCGCAGCTTGTCAAGCAAGGGGAACAGAACGACGGCCAGCAGGGAATTGATCAGCGACGCGATGAACAATTTGTTGTTCCAAAAGACGGCGGGCCTCGCGAGCAGGAGTTTTTCCGTGCTCGCGATCACCGCCTGATTGAAATGGAAAAATAGGAAGGCGAACGCGAAGCGGCTGATGGGATGCTCCACGTCAATGCGCGCTCCCACAGTGGAAGCCAGGTAACCCACGCAAGTCTTCGAGATGCCATAAACCCCAATGGGCATGTGGCTCGCGCCATCCTGCACCAGTCCGATGGCCATGCCCAGCAGCAATCCCGTTGTGGGATTACGGCGGCTCAAACCGAAATACATGGTCACCAGCAGCGGGAGTTCCACGTAGTCTGCTCTGCCTCCGAACCGGTGCAGAAACGCCTGCAACACCAGCGCCAGAAAAGCAACGATGGCCACCGTGCCCGCATAAAACTTGTGGACCTCGATGTGCGTTTCGACTTGGGCGCGCACGCTCACTGTGGTTTGTTTCCAGGATTCGGATTTGGCGGAGGGGGCTTGGTAGCCGCGGGTTTTGTTGCATTGGAAGTTTCGGGTGCTGCGCCCCGTTGTTTGGTCGGTGGCGCCGCGGGTTTCGTGGCCGGGGGATTCTTTTCCGGCGTAGCCAATCGTGTCTCCGAGCCCGGCAGTTTTATTCCGGGAGGCACGTTGAGGGGCACAACCGGTTTCGGCGCCGCAGCCGGCGAACTCGCCGTCGCTCCCGCTTCGGCATCCGTTTTCAAATTCAGTTCTTGCTGGGTTTGCAGCACAAACACTTCTTCCAGCCGGTCAAGCCGCGCTGCCGGGCGAATGCGAATCACTTTCCAGGGATTCCCGGCTTGGATATCCGCAACCGTGCCGACCGGCAGATCCTTCGGGAAAATCCGGTCCTCTCCAGAGGTCAGCACCATTTCGCCGACGGGCACGTTTTCATCGTTTACCACATATTCCATCCGCGCCAGCGGGTCGCCGGTTCCTTTTACCACTCCGTGGGTGCGCGAACTGGCCAGCAGGGTGCCTACCCCGCTATCGCGATCGGTGATCAGCAGAACCAGTGCTGTGCCCGAATAAACTTCCACCACCTTTCCCACCACTCCATCCGGCGTGATCACGCCCATGTTCTTGCGCACACCGTCTTTGCTGCCGCGATTCACGTACACAGTGTGGCTGGTCGCGTCGGGACTCTGGCCGATCACTTCGGCGGCAAACATGGGCACCTCGCGGTGCGTTTCGCGGAACCCCAGCAGCTTGGCGAAACGATCCGCTTCTGCTGCGCGGCCCTCGAGTTCGCGGTTGCGCACCTGCAATCGTTCCATCTCGCTCCGCATCTGCTCGTCTTCCACGCGCGTATGGCGCAGGTCGACATAATGCCGCCAGCCATTTCCGATGCCGTGAAAAATCCAGTTCGCGCCGCGTTGCAGCGGAGTCAAGGACTCCACCGACCACATTCGAACCAGCCGAACGTCGTGCTCACGCTTGATTTGGAATGCCAGCAGCAGCACTTGCGCAAAAATCACGGTTGCAAGCAGGGCAAGCGGCCGGTGGCGTGAAGAAATATCGATCATGTTCGATGTGCTCGATGCAACAGGCTGGGTGCTCGAAGCTCAAGACTTAAAAAATCACTGCACGGAAATGCATTATCCGAAAATCGATTTGAGAAACTGGCCCGGGGCTCCCCGGTTTCCCTAGTCGATGGAAACCAGCCGAAGCAGCTGGAAATCGCTCAGCATTTTTCCGGTGCCCAGAACCACGGACGCCAGCGGATCGTCGGCAATCGAAACCGGCAAGCCCGTCTCCTCGCGGATTCGCTTATCCAGATTCTTGATCAATGCGCCACCGCCGGTCAGCACGATGCCGCGATCGCTGATATCCGCGGAAAGTTCCGGAGGGGTGCGTTCCAGCGCCACGCGAATCGCGTTCAAAATCGTGGCGATGCATTCGGAAAGCGCTTCGCGGATTTCGCTGTCGTCGATCGTCACCGTGCGCGGCACGCCTTCGATCAGGTTGCGGCCTTTTACTTCCAGCGTCAGCGGTTTTTCCAGCGGATACGCGGAACCGATCTCAATTTTGATTTGTTCTGCGGTGCGTTCACCCACCAGCAGGTTGTATTTCCGTTTCAGGTAGTGCATCACGGCTTCGTCCATTTCATTTCCCGCCACGCGCACCGAGCGCGAATAGACGATGCCGCTCATCGAAATCACCGCGATATCCGTCGTGCCGCCGCCGATATCCACCACCATATTTCCCGAAGGCTCTTCGATCGGCAATCCCGCGCCGATGGCCGCCGCCATAGCCTGCTCCACCAGGAAAACTTCACTCGCCCGCGCGCGATAAGCCGAGTCTTGCACCGCGCGTTTTTCCACCGGCGTGATTTCGCTGGGCACGCCGATGACGATTCGCGGATGAACCAGCACGCGCCGGTTGTGAGCCTTCTGAATGAAATAGGTGAGCATCTTCTCGGTTACTTTGAAGTCGGCGATCACGCCGTCTTTCATCGGCTTGATGGCCACCACATTTCCGGGAGTCCGGCCGAGCATTTCCTTGGCTTCCTTGCCCACGGCTACCACTTCGCCCGTATTCTTGTTGATGGCGACGATCGAAGGTTCGTTCACCACGATCCCTTTGCCCCGGGCGAACACCAGCGTATTCGCCGTCCCCAGGTCAATCGCCAGGTCGGATGAAAACAGGCTGAATACCGACCGCATGCTGAATCCGTTTTTGGTCACGACTTTCATTCCCCCCAGTGAAGGCCACGCGAGTTGGTGTGGCGAAACTGCAGCCGGGCGGCTCCCCCGCTTACGGTATCACGATTGGAACACGCTTGATGGCGGTCCCCCCGCGCCGGTTCTGCCCGGTAATCACCACGATCTGGCTGCCCCGGCTCATCGGCTCGGTGAAATGCCGGAAGCGGCCATCCTTTTGTATGTCGGCTACTTGTTCCCCGTTAATGATCAACGCCGCGCCCGGCTCCGTGCGGCCGATAATTTCCACCACATTGCCGTGCAATTCCGTTCCATCCACTTCCAGCACCATTTCCTGACTTTTGCCTTCCGCTACCAGCGTAAATTTGTACGGATCATCCCAATCGCTGGCATTCTCTTTTCCGTCGATCGCTTGCACCGACCAGAAATATTCGCCGGGATCGAGTCCGGTGATTTCCGTGCTGGTGGTGGAAGTTTTCTTTTCCGCCAGCACTTGCGTGAACATCGCGGTGCGGCTCACGCGCATTTGATATGCTCGCGCCGTCGGCACCGGCTTCCACGAAAACTTCAACACCGTTTTTTTCGGATCAGCAACCACGATCGGCTGCAAATTCAACGGCTCCGAAAGTTCGGGAGGCGACAGAATTTGCGAACGCGTCACGTCTCCACCGGTGGGAAATTCAATTTTCTCCCATTTGCTGACGCTCAATTTTTGCCCGCCACGATCGATTTCCGCGCTTCCACGGGCCACCGTCATTTCGTTTTCCCTGGTGGAGGGGTCGCTGCGCACCGCCGCACGGCTGTTCTCGCGCAACGAGGCAACCGCATTTTCGAAGGAAACTTCCGCTTTCGATCCCGCCACTTCCCACGATCCGGTGGCCAAATCCAGTTCGCCCGAGCTCACGTGCATACCCACGCGCGAGGCCCGGTCCTGCGGCACCAGGTTTTCTTCTACCGTAACCAGAGTGTCGGGCTTCACCGTGTACGTTGTTCCATCCGCGAACGAAAGCCGGGCTACTCCGTCGGATGCCGTCTGCACCAGGTCGCCTTTATCCAGCGTCATCTGATAATCGGCGTTCACCCACTGCACGGAACTCACCTTCTTAACCTGCACTTTCCCATCCAAGTTCACGAAACGGGCCTGCTTTGTGGCGGCCGTCCCCACCGTTGCCGCTTGCTGATCGATCGCTGCCGTCAGAGCGTGCACCACCCGTCCAAACGTTTCCGGCAGCATCAGATAAAATGACGCCAGGATAATGACCAGAATCAAAAACACGTAAGTAGCCACGGTCTTGTACGTCACCGTGTGCCAATAGACCTCTACATGGCTGATCTTCGGTTTTGCGGGTTCGGACACTGGTTCCTTCGTCAAACCGCGAAAACAAGCTGATTCTGAAATTTAGCACAGCCTCACGCGCCTTTCTCTCGTCGCCCCGCGCCCCGTTGCTTATTGGCTAACCCCATCCGCCGCACTTTTTGTGGTCCTTCTAGACTCTCGTTGCCAGCCAGTACTCATAGTTCTGCGCTGTTTCACTCAATTCTCCGCGAGTCACCGTCACTTTTCAATCCTTCTTCTTCCTCATTCGTCCGATTCGCGCCGCGCCTTTGGCTCCTTCATCCCTGGTCCAAGTAAATCGCATAAAAGAAGCTGCCTCCTGTTGTTCACGTGAACCGTCGATCGGAAACCCTATATTCAAACTTGCGTACATCCAATCAAAACTCAAGCCACGAAACTATTCCCAGCTTCGCTCCGTATCTAACTCAGACCGCCGCATAGCCGCGTCGCCTGTGAAAAGCGATCATTCGGCAGAGGAGCCTCAGTGGAAACGCTCTGGCAGGACATCCGATTCGGTTCGCGAATGCTTTTGAAGAGTCCCGGCTTCACCGCCACCGTGATTCTGACGCTGGCCCTGGGCATCGGAGCAAACACGGCCATTTTCAGTGTCGTCAACGCATTCCTATTTCGGCCCTTGCCGGTACAACACTCGGATCGCCTGACCGTGGTGGCTGTTCAAGCCGGAGGACAATCGTTCCCGTCGGAAGTTTCCTATGCGGATTATCTAGAGTACCGGCAGCAAAGCGACGCCTTCAGCGATCTGGGCGGCTACGCCATCAGCCTGGTGGGATTGGGTTCCGGAGGGCGCGCCGATCGGGTAATCGCGAGTTTCGTCACGAGTAATTATTTCTCAATGCTGGGAATCCGCCCGGCTGTTGGCCGGCTGATCGCTCCCGGTGAAGGCGATCAGCCGCACACCGGCGCCGTAGTGGTTCTTGGAAATCGATATTGGAAGCAGCGATTTGGCGGCGATCCGAATGTAGTGGGCCGCAGCGTGAGCCTGAACGGCCAATCGGTGAGCATCATCGGAGTGGTGCCGCAGGAATTCCACGGCGCATTCACAATCGTGGAAATGGACGCCTACATTCCGGTCGGCATGGCGGCCTACAGCCAAAGCAGCCTGGGCATTTTTCACCGATCGCGCCCGCCGCGGATTTCATGTACTCGGAATGTTGAAGGCGGGCATCTCCGCGAAAAACGCTCAGGCTTCGCTTGCGGTGATCGCGCAGAGACTGGCTCGCGAGTATCCGCAGGATGATCAGGGCCAGATCATTCACGTTTACCCCGAAAAGCTTGCCGGCCCACTCCTTCGGCGGGAAGGTCGGTTCCCCTTGCCGCGATCGCCTTCCTCGTTCTGGTCGGCCTGGTTCTTCTGGTTGCATGCGTAAATGTGGCCAACTTCTTCTGGCCCGCGCCGCGGCCCGCCAAAAAGAAATGGCCATTCGCGTGGCCATGGGAGCGGGTCGTGCGCGTTTGATCCGTCAATTACTTACCGAATCGATTTTACTTGCCGCCGGCGGCGGATTGGGCGGCGCGCTGCTCGGCAATTGGGCCTGCCACGCCCTGGAATCGATTCGCCCACTCGGCAATTTTCCCGCTCGTTTCGATTTGGCGTTTGATTGGCGGGTTTTCTTTTATATCGCCGCCGTCGCGTTGGTCACTGGCATCATTGCGGGTTTGATGCCCGCGCTGCGAGCCTCGCGCGTCGAATTTGAATGACACGCTTCGCGAAAGCGGCCGCGGCCTGATCGGCGATGGCCGCCGGCACCCCATCCGGAATATTCTGGTGATCGCTCAAGTGGCCGGATCACTGATTGTTCTGGTGGCGGCCGGTCTTTTCACGCGCAGTCTGGCCCACGCGCAAACCATCGACATGGGATTCGATCCTCATAACGTACTGACGATCGGGGTCGATCCAGGACTTGCTGGTTATGATCAGCCTCGCGCCGAGGCATTTTTCCGCGAACTTCTGCGCCGCGCCCAATCGACTCCGGGCGTGGAATCGGCCAGCCTGGCGTTTACAGTTCCGATGAGCTATTACAGCACCTCGTCCCAGGTATATGCCGAAGGGCAAGCCGGAGCTCTGAAGTCAAAAGCTCCCGACGTCTCCTACAACACCATTGGCCCGGATTATTTCACCACCCTGCGCATTCCTCTTCTCAAGGGCCGTGCGTTTTCTGATGCTGACACCAGCACGTCCAGCCGCGTAGCCATCATCAATCAAACCATGGCCGGTCTTCTTTGGCCCGGCCAGGATCCGATGGGCAGGCGATTCGCTTATGAAAGCCCCACTGGGCCGTACCTCACTGTTGTCGGCGTTGCGCGCAACGGAAAATATGGAGAATTGCTGGAGCCGCCCTCGCCTTATTTCTACGAACCGATGACGCAGCACTATCGCTCACTCCATGTTCTCCAGCTTCGCACTGCATTGCCGCCCATGTCGCTCGCACCAGCCATCGAGGCGCAGGCGCGTGAACTCGATCCGAATCTGCCCCTCTTCGACATTCAAACTGCTGACGAAGTCATTTCCGGTGTAAACGGACTCTTCCTGTTTCATGCGGGAGTCGCTTTCGCAGGTCCGCTTGGCGGACTTGGTTTGCTGCTTGCCGTGGTGGGTTTATACGGCGTTGTCTCGTTTACTGCCACCCAGCGCACCCACGAAATTGGGGTTCGCATGGCGTTGGGCGCACAGCCGGGCGATATCTTCAGCCTCGTGCTCCGCCAGGCAATCGTGCTGATCTCAGCGGGGGTGGGAATCGGAATCCTGGCCGCCTTGGCAGTTACGCGGCTCATCTCCAGTATGCTTATAGATATCCGCTCATATGACCCGGTGACTTTCGCAAGTGTTGCCGTGCTCCTCGCGGTGGTCGCCCTGGTGGCCTGTTACTTGCCAGCGCGCCGCGCAGCCCGGCTCGACCCTTCCGCTGCGCTCCGCTACGAATGAACGCGTCGCTGCGCCCACATCTTTGGGTTCCGGCAGCACTCGCTCTGAATGCGCAGCGTGCGAAAGTGGGCCCTACCCGGCAAGGAGTTCGTGCCGCGGAGAATGTCCTGCCAAACTCCGCCTGTTATCCTGAGGCCTGTTCTTCGGGCCGAAGGATCTCTCTGGCGCTTCCCATCGCGGCATCGAATCTGATTGAGTGCCGCGCAATGCTCCTCTATAATTATCGGTTCCGGCGGCACCTGAGGAGCAGAGCGGCACAATGTTGAAAACGATCCAGCAGAAGAAGACCGGTGTGCGAATTCTTATGGGTGTGCTGCTGGGAGTGATTAGCCTGGGCATGCTTCTCTACCTCGTGCCCGCGCCCGTGGGCACGAACGCCGGCGGCAGCGGAGATATGGTGGCCAGCGTTGCCGGCCAGGAAATCACCGCCCTGGATGTCCGCCAGACTCTCGATAAGGAAACCAGAGGACAATCGCTGCCGAAAGCCCTGATAGCCCTGTACGCCAAGCAAGTCCTCGATCAGATGATTTTCCAAAGAGCCTTGGAAGCGGAAGCGCAGCGCCTGGGGCTCTCCGTCACGCCGGAAGAAGAAACCAATCGCATTCGGCAGATTCTTCCTTCCGCTTTCTCCGGTGGCGCGTGGATGAAAGATCGCTATGAGCTGGAAGTGCAGCAGCGCACGGGAATGAGTGTGCCGGATTTCGAAGACGCCATTCGCCAAGCCTTGCTGGCCGAGAGGTTCCAACAATTGGTGACCAGCGGAATCTCCGTTTCTCCCGAGGAGATTGCCCAGGAATTCCGCCGCAAAAACGAGAAAGTGAAACTGGACTACGTGCTGCTGAAACCCGCTGATTTGGCAGCATCCATCAATCCTACGGACGCCGAACTCAACGCCTACTTCGACAAGAACGCTTCAAAGTATCAGGTGCCTGAAAAGCGCTCTGCTCGTTTCGCGCTACTCGATCTCGCTCAACTCCGCCAGCACATCGTCACTACCGAAGCCGAGATTTCCGCCTATTACAACTCGCACATCAACGAATACAAGGTGCCCGAGCGCGTCCACGTGGAACACATCCTTTTCAAGACCATCGGCAAAACGGACGCCGAGATCGCTGAAATCCGCAAAAAAGCCGAAGATGTGCTGAATCAAGCCAAGCACAACGGAAATTTCGAGGACTTGGCGAAAAAGAATTCGGAAGACACAACCAAGGATAAAGGCGGCGATCTGGGATGGATCGTCCGCGGCCAGACGGTGCCGGAATTCGAGAGCGCAGCCTTCGGCCTTCCAAAGGGCAGCATCTCCGACCTCGTAAAGACTCAATACGGATTTCACATTATCAAGGTTTTGGACAAGGAATCCGCGCATACCAAGAGCCTCGATGAAGTTCGCAGCGCCATCGTTTCCACCCTGGTGGATCAGAAGGTCGAGCAGCAAGCCAACAAGCTCTCCGACCAAATGGCAGCCGCGATCCGCCGTTCCAGCAAGATTTCCATCGACCAACTCGCAAAGTCTCTTGACCCCGCCGGCCAGCAAGCGCTGGTGATGGGCCAAACGCCGGAAGTCGGAATCGACGATCCGGTGGGTGATTTGGGGAGTGCCCCTGAGCTGCACGGAGCGTTGCTCGGCTTGCGCCAGGGGGAACTGAGCATGCCACTTCATATTGATCGCGGCTACGCGGTTCTCTCCGTCGAGAAAATCGATCCGGCCCACCCAGGCAAATTTGCGGAGGTCCGGGACCGCGTTCTAGCCGACTACCGCCAGGAAAAATCGCTTGAGTTGGCCCGGTCGCGGGCGGATGAACTTGCCAAGCAGGTCCAATCCGGCCAGGATTTTGCGAGCGCGGCGAAAGCGCTGGGATTGCAAGTTAAAACGACGGATGCTTTCGCGCGCAATGGCTCGGTCCCCGATCTCGGTCCGGCGAAATCGCTCTCTGCTGCCTTCAATATGAATGTCGGGCAGACCAGCGGGCCGGTGGCGCTGAGTGGAAATTGGCTGGTGTATCGTGTGGCAGCGCACGACCAAGCGAACCCGTCGGATTTTCCAGCTCAGTCCGCTGGTATCGAGCAGGAACTTTTGCAGCAGAAGAAGTCCATGGCCTTCGAAGCCTTCCGTGATGCCCTCGAAAACCGCATGAAGCAAGAGGGGAAATTGGTGATTTCAAGCGACGCCATGAAGCGCCTCGGAGCCGCCAGTTAGCCTGTAAGTCGCACATAATAAAGCATGTAAACTTCCGCGGGAAACCTGTTGTCTTCATTTCCGCTTTTCAGCTACCATATTTACGCAGCAGCGCCTATCCCGTAGCCAGCGGGAGCACCTGGGGCACGGCCCTCCCGGCCCATTTTGCACTGGCAGTTTTGAAATTCCTTCAAGAGAGAAAAATATGCCTGCTAAGAAACTTTCTGGCCGGAAAGTACTAAGAGTTGTCCCTCTTCGATCTTCGGGCGCTGCTGCACGTCGCCGCCGGACACAATTCGGCGGTCAAGCTGCAAAACAACAGAGGACACGCATGTCTGAAAAGACGAACCCACAGCGGAATGAATACTCCTGCTCGATCGAGACCAACCAATCGGGTAAATACGTCGTCCGGGTACGCGCCTGTTTCGGCCGCCATGGATGGGTGTTGCCCGCCTATTTCCTGGCGTCCACGTTTGACCGTGCCATGAAGAAACTGGAGCAGACCCTCCAATCGCTGCAGAGGCATGAGGATCGTCTGTGGTTCTGGGGAATGGAGAGGAGCGATGATCCGAAGCTGGCCGGGGAATTGATGTCCGAGCTCGGTTTGTCGTTCGATCGCCGGGCTGAATTTCCTCGCCGGTCCGCAGCGCTCTCCGTCCCACCGGAACGGCCCGTACCATCTTTTCTGCTTGCTCCAGCTCGCCGCCTGCTTGCGGATTCGGTGGGCTCGGCGCGTGCAGTGGCCGATTGAGTGGCATCGGCCTTCACGCCGACGCGGTTTGGATCAGAGATCGGTGGCAATCGCCCCGCGCGGCGAGCTCAAGTGCCGGTCATGATGGACGGGAAGCGTTCGCCGCGGTGAATCGCTCTACTCTTCGTTGCGCAGGATAACCTCACCCTGCGATATCACCTGATCATTCAAGGAGATACGGTAGCGATAGGACCCCGGTTTATGGCCGGGGCGCGCAGTTCCACTGAGTAACCGGACGCCCGTGGGAGCTTGCAGTACGTTCGAAGAGAAGGGGCAGCGTTTCGGGTCGAACTCAATCTTCAAATTGCCGGCATCCGAGAACCAGACGATCTGCTCGCCAGGATTCAGGATCACTGCTTCGGGTAACACGCCGACCAGAACCAGTTTTTCAGCCATCACGCCTGTGGCAGACGATAGAGGGTATCCGTTGCGTCCGCAGCCCCGAGAAGATAGCACATCACGCGCTTTTTTTCTCGTTACGAAACAATCCCGCGCACTGCTTCCACAATGTGCCGCGCGGAAATTCCAAATGCGTCCACCAATTCTTCCGGCTTGCCGGAATGCGGCATGCCCTCGACAGCGAGCCGCCGGTAGCGGCTCGGAGCCGCTCCCACTTCCAGAAGAACTGTTACCACGCCTTCACCCAGGCCGCCTTGCGCGTAATGATCTTCCACCGTCACCAGTTTCCCGGCAGTGGCGCTGACTTGTTCCGCCAGCGCTTTGCCGTCCAACGGCTTCACGCAATACAAATCAATCACGCGGATTGCGATTCCCGCGGCCTTCAATTCATCATAGGCCTTCAGCGCCTCGTGCAAAGTAATTCCCGCGCCAATTACGGTAGCCTTGTCGCCTGCGCTCTGCCGCAGCACTTTGAAGCCGGGCACCGGAAATTTCTCTTGCACCGAATAAATGATCGCAGTCTTCGGCCGCGAGGTCCGCAAGTAACAGATTCCCGGCCGCCGCGCGGCTATATCCGTCAATCGCTCCGCGGAAACCGCATCGCTGGGATAGAACACGGTCGAGCCTTCCACGGCGCGCATCATCGCCAGGTCTTCCAGTGCCATCTGCGAAGGCCCGTCTTCCCCGATCGAAACTCCGCAATGCGACCCGCACAAATTTAGATTGCTGCGGCTGATCGCCGCCATGCGGATTTGATCGTAGGCATGAGAGAGAAAACATGCGAACGTATCCGCGAAAGTCGTTTTTCCACGCGCCGCTAGTCCCACTCCCGCGCTCACCATATTCTGTTCCGCGATGTACGCCTGGAAAAACCGGTCTGGGTACGCATCCTGGAAAATTTCAGAAAACGTGGAATTCTTCACGTCGGCCGATAGCGCCACCAGGTTTGGGTCCACTGCCCCCATCCTTTTCAGCGCGTAGCCGTAGGCTTCGCGCGTCGCCACCGTTTGCCCCGCTTTGTAATCAGGATCGGCAGCCGCAGGAAACGCCGGCGGTAGCGCAAAGGTTTTCCGTTCGTGCGATTTATTGCCGTCGGGTGACGGCCCCAGAATCGAATTCAAATCCGCCACCGCCCTGGTCAATTCTTCCTTTGTCACCGCTTTCGGACTCTGCGGCACCGGCCCAACTTCCACCAGCGCATCCACCAGTTGTTCCTTCGACAACGCCTTACCGTGCCAGCCTTCCTTGCCCGCCACAAAACTCACTCCATGGCCTTTTACAGTGCGCGCCAGAATCACGTACGGCTTTCCCTTCGACGCCTTGGCGTGATCAAAAGCCGCCAGCACAGCTTCCACGTCGTGCCCGTCGATCACTTCGGCCGTCCAACCCTCGGACTCGAATTTTCGCCGGTATACTTCCATATTGTGCTGGTACATCGTCGGCGCGCTTTGGCCCAGCGCATTCACGTCTGCCATCGCGATTAAATTATCCAGATTATATTTTGCGGCAAATTCCGCTGCTTCCCACACCTGCCCTTCCGCCATTTCACCATCGCCCAGCAGCGTGTAGACGCGCGTCGAGCTCTTATCTAGTCTCGCGCCGATCGCCAGGCCCACCGCTACCGAAATTCCCTGCCCCAGCGATCCGGTCGCCGCATCCACTCCCGGTATTCGCGGAGTAGGATGGCCTTCCAGTTCGCTCGAAAATTGCCGCAGAGTCAGCACGCGCTGCACTGGAAATACTCCTGCCTCGCCAAGCGCAGCGTAGAGCAGTGGCGCCGCGTGACCCTTGGACAAGACGAAGCGGTCGCCATCCGGCGAGTTCGGATTTTGGGGATCGAACTTCATCGCGTAGAAAAACGCGCCCGCCACCAACTGCGCCGCCGAAAGGCACGAAGTGGGATGGCCCGATCCCGCCGCGGTGGTCGAGATCATCGAATAAATTCCCAGCCGCCGCGCTTTTTCCTGGATGTTGGCCACAACTGCGGGCGAATGCAATTCTTGCGATGTCACGCTCATGGTCAATTCCCTCCGAATTTTTACCGATCTGATTCTACCGCGACCCGATCAATTCGGGTACGCGAACCTCGCAAATCCATCCACAAAATGAATTATCCGCCCCTCCCAAATTCCACTCGATGCGCCTCCGGTCCAAAGCTCACCACAATCGCCCCAAAAATTAGCACCACCAGCGCAAAAATCGACATTGCTGTTCCGTAGCCCATTCTTTCCGCCATTTTCGCTTCCACATACGGAGTGCGCGCCGCGATCAGCACGCCAAGTTGATAAGCAAGCCCTGGAAACATTCCACGCAATTGGTCGGGCGAAAGTTCGTTGATGTGCGCGGGAATCACACCCCACGCGCCCTGCACCATGAATTGCATCAAAAATGCGCCCAGAAAAATAAGCGGCAGATTCGGCGCAAACATCCATAGAGGAATTAGCAGGATGCCCAGCGACAAAGCCGTCACCATCGAGCGCCTCCGTCCCTTGCGGTCGCTGAAATAGCCGAAGATCAACCCGCCAGCAATCGCGCCCAGCATCGAAAACATGGTGATGTTCGAGGTTCGCGCCGGATTGAATCCATGCTGCAGTTGCAAATACGTGGGATAAAGATCCTGCGTGCCATGCGAAATAAAATTAACCGCCGCCATCAATACCACCAGGTACGCAAATCGTTTCCAGTTTCCAAAAATCGACCGGCGGTACGTTTTCCAATCCGTGCGCGAGCGGTGCCACGCTTCCGGCTCTTTCACTCTGGCGCGAATGAACAGAGTCAGCAAAGCAGGCAATCCGCCCAGGAAAAACAGCGGACGCCATCCCCAGTGCGGGAACACAAAGCGATACGCGCCAGCCGCCAGAAGAAATCCCAGCGCATATCCTTCCTGCAACAATCCCGAAAGAAATCCCCGCCACTTCGCCGGAACCGATTCCATGGTCAGCGACGCGCCCACTCCCCACTCGCCGCCCATTCCGATCCCATACAGCAGCCGCAAAATAAAAAACACCCGGTAGCTCGGCGCCAGGCCCGAGAGCACCTCGATCAGCGAATAATAAAGAATATTGACGATCAGCGGTAATCCGCCGCCCGTAGCGGTCCGCCAGCAATCCGAACAGGATCGCGCCCAGCCAGCGGGTGGCCAAACTCGCCGTCAACGTCAGCGCGATTTCGGCGATCGAACAGCCAAACTCCTTCGCCATCGGCGCGAAGACAAAGGTCAAAACAAAAAAATCGAACGCGTCCAGCGTCCAACCCAAAAATCCGGCTAGCACAGCGTTGCGTTGGTCCGAGCGGCTAAGGGCGTCTGAAGCGGCAGGCATCCCGGCGGTGGCTCCTCAAAGCCAGCGCATCTTAGGCCACAACTCGCGGGAACGCAAAGTCTTTGCACTTTTTGGATGCCTTCGCAACATCGTTTGCTTTTTAATTGAGCGCGTTTGCATCCTAGTGGTCGCGCTCAACATTAGGGTGATTCGCCCTCGCGATATCCTCTTCTCGAAATTGATGAGCCATAGAAAACTCGCAATTTGTCGAAGTACTGTGAGTAATGCCCGTTCCAGTGTGTTGAATTGAACCTTGACGAAATTGTGGCGGCCTCGATATTGTTAACATCCCGCAGGGAATGGGATTCGAATTTTTGATCTGATTTGTTCGAGCGGCAAATGACATCGGCGTGAAACGAGCCTTGTTCTGCAATTGTATCCAGGCCGTTCGAATTGAGCAGGACGCGCGATTGGGAAATGCAGGCACGCTCCAGTCGCGACAATTTTTCAGATGTCATCGCGGGCCCCAGCGCGGGGTCGCGAGTCGCTACGGCGCTAGGACCAGCCGCTAGCAACATCGGGAACGGTTCCCGAGAGCGAATATGCAGTGAGCGTGATCGTTCATACGAAATTCATTTGGATCGAAAAGAGCTTTTGATCTAGATTCTTGTTTCGTAGAGGAAGGTAACTCTCGGATGAATCGTGGCCCCGCCCAGCGGCTGCATTCGAAGATGTGCTCATCTTCCTTTGATTTCTATTGCCGTTTGGCGTTTCTTTTTCTTCTCTCCGCTGTTTCCGGGAAACAAATTTCATCTGCTCTTTTCAAACGCTCGGGGAGTTCTCGGTCCCATGCCGGAATTTCTCTCGAGCCCATTGCACGAATTGGAAAGTACGGTCGTTTTAGCAGGAGGAGATCTCGATGACGAACTTTGCCGCTAAATCCTGGATGATCCTGGGCATCGCGCTGCTGGTTGTTCTGGGGCTCAGCGCGTCGCGCAGTGCGAGCGCTATGCACTTCCTGGCTGCTCCGCAATCCGACGATGACAAAAAGCACGACGACGACAAAAAAGACGACGCCAAGAAACACGATGACGACGGTAAGCACCATGACGATGACGGAAAAGCCGATCATCACGACGATGACATGGGAGGGATGCACCATCACCATCGCGGGCATCCAGGCGGCAATCCTCCTCCCCCGCCACCTCCTCCTCCGCCTCCCACGAGCCAGGGTCCTTTCACTGTCAACACTTGTCCCAGCGGCACCTTGACGGCGGGCGGCGCCGATGTGGATCTCGACCTCTCCGGCCACATGTGCACCGTAGGTGGGGTTGTGTCCACTTACATCTTCCACAACGTGAACATCCACGACGGCGGCATCCTCCGATTCCTGGACCAGCAGATTGATTTCTACGCTGAGAACATTTTGATCGAAAACCTCGGCACGCTTAGGGCGGGCGAGGCACCCGATCTGCCCATCGGCACGGCTGGCGGCAAACTCACGATCCACCTTTATGGTAAGTCCACTGATCCCGGCGTCACTTGCAAGAGCGATCCCACCACCTGTGGCGTGCCTCCGACAACTTGGACCAATAGTAATTCGGCCACCGTGTGCGTGCCCCCGACCATCCCGCTTCCCGGTGGAGTAGTGGACTGCTTTTACAAATACGCGACGCTTGACGATGGGGATCTAGCCAACGCGTACTTCGGCCACAAGGTGCTGGCAGTGTCCTACGGTGGCACTCTTCAACTTCATGGCCGCGATGGCGTTGATCCGCTTGCGAACATCGATTCCGATCCTTCGAACACTGGCTATAGTTGGAAGCGGCTTGACGGATCCTTGATCCCTGGGGCTGAGGTTCTGCACGTCCCTGGTGTTGTGAACTGGCAAATGAAAGATCATATTGTGGTTACCACCACCGATTACCTGCCCGGCCATTCGGAGGAATTGATTATCACGGCGCCGCCGACCCACGAACCCTTGCTCAACCAGACCACCATCCACTTCACCACCAATCCCGATGGCGTCACCGCGCAAGGCCTGAAATGGCACCACTATGGCCAGAGGTTTCCGATTCCAGCCGGGGATGTCACAACATTGGGACTCAGCTTCAACCATGTGGATACTCGAGCCGCCGTTGCTCTTCTCTCCCGCAGCATCCGAATTGTTTCGGAAGGTGAGACTGCGACGCCGAATTCATTCCCGCCGACGGTGGGCAATTTCTTCGGCGGTCACACCCTTGTCCGCCAAGGCTTCGCAAGCTATCAGGTGCAAGGGGTGGAGTTCTATCTGATGGGGCAAGGCGGAGACATCACCCACTATCCCGTCCATTTCCACATGGCGCGCAAAACCCCGCAGCCGGTTACAGCCAATGGCCCGGCGGTCACTTACGTCAAGGATTGCTCGGTACACGATTCGATGACGCGCTGGTACACCATCCACGCCACACAGGGCGTCACCTTGCAGCGCAACGTGGGCTATCTTTCCATCGGCCACGGCTATTATTTAGAGGACGGAACCGAGATCAACAACAAGATCTACGCCAACATCGGCATACTGGCGCGCGCGGCGATCATCAATCCACAGAACCCCCGCCAGGTTCCCGGCATTCTCGCCTCCCCGGGAGAGCCGACCGCCGAAATCGTGCCGTATCATTCGGATTTCGATCATCCGGCCGTCTTTTGGATTATGAATGGCTGGAACGATTTCAAGTACAACATGGCTGCCGGTGCCACCGGCTGTGGTGTGTGTTATTGGCTGCTTCCCGGGGCGAATAGCGGACCTTCCCGGTTTCAAAAGTGGGACTCCTACGCATCCGAGCAGATTGACCTGGCGCATGCCGGGGAGACTCCCCTCAAATCATTTATCGGAAACACATGCACCACGGCAATGTCATCGTTCCAAACCGTCGGAAACACATCTGCATGCCTGGCTGTTGGGAATATCCCGGATGGGCAGCACCTGATTCCAGTCGTTAATCCAAAGGCGCCGCCGCATCTGATCCCCGGTCCGGTTCCACCCGGTGATCTAATCCCCAATCCCAACTATTATCCGCTGGTCAATGGCGGCAACCGATTGCCCACCCAGTGCAACCTTGTCGATTGCAGCACGATTCCCCGCTGCGGCGGCACGCTGGGAGTTCCCGAGCAGACTTGCGCGGTGACGACTCTCGATCACTACACCACATCCTTCAGCTGGGCGCAGACGAACTTCGGCGCTGTGTGGCTGCGTCTTTGGTGGTACCTGGTTACCGATAGCGCCATCACGGATGTACAGAATGGAGGCTTGAACTTTATCACCGGCGGCGGATACACCAGATCGGATGCGGCCGTGGGTTTCTGGTCCCTGGTTCGCAAGACTGTCTTTATCGGCAACACCCAGCCGAATGTGGCGGGAACGCAATTTCCCGTCAACCCCTATGCAGCGAACGCCGGGCCCTTCAACCCGGATGCCTTGGCGTGCGATGTCAATCGCACGGATTATTGTGCGTCAAACGCCGAAGGCATCGCGCTGGACGTTGTTCCTTTTTCCTCGGGTCAGCGCCTCTTCAGCGTCTATGACGGGCCCTCCTTTCAAGACTCGAATGGTTTTTTCAACATCCACGCCACGCGGGTCGATAGCGATTGCAAACCGGCTGGTCCTGGCGGAGGAATTTGTCTCAGCAGCAGATGGGTTGCTAGCTCACGCTCAAGGTATCTTGCGCGGCCTCAGCCCCCAAACCAACACCCAGTGCTATATGCCCAACGCAGCCATCGCCTGGAAACAGCCGAATGGCTTTTACTATCCGCCCGCTTTCCACTCCACCAATCTCGTCTTCAACAGTGTTGACATCCGCCACTTTGTCGTCGAGCCTTTGTTTAAAGCCGGCACGTCCACCTTCGACCCCACCGCGGCTGAGACACGATATTGCACCTGGTCGAATGACATGTTCAAATCTTTCACCGATATTGACCGGCAAACCGAATTGAGCGACGACGATGGTTCCCTCACCGGGTTGCTGGCAAATCCCCCGGGTCCCACTCTGCGTGAAACTATTTCTGTGAATGAAGATCCATTCTTCAACGCACCCGTGGAAACTCCGGAGTGTGCCTCCGACGCGCATCCGGAAGGCGTGGCTGCTACCGCCCCGCCCGCCACTGCCAGGACCAGTCCCTATGAATATCCCACCCTGGCCATGCAGCCGGTTTGTTCCATCGGCGATGAACATCATATTTGCAACACATCAGAATTGCAGGCGCAATGCGATGAAGGAATGCTGCAAGACCCACCAGACCTTTCTCACTGCAACGGGAATTGGGGAAAGTCCTGCACCACCTGGGACACAGCGGCCAACGGCGCGAACTCGCCCTGTTTCGGCGTTCCGTTGTACCGCGAATATGTCACCGCGGCGGAGGGGCTGAACGCCCGGCCGGCGATCAAAATGTTGGGGCAAGGCAGCGGGCAACGCAGCACTTTGACGGTGAACCACGGCAGGTATTTCGTGGACACGACGGTTCCCTACGATGATCAACAAGCCAGCTTCGGGAATGTAACCAAGTTCAGCCCCAGCGTTTTCCTGAAGAACCAGACGTATTACTTCTTCCTGGTTTACGCAAAGCCAAGCACGCAACAGACTTACGATATCTTTGTGGGCTCCGGCGCCAACCCGGCGGACGTGATTGCCGGTTTCAAACCATGCCGGGTCGGCATAGACGACAGCAACTACAGTTGCAATGCACCGGCCATGGGTGACTTGCCCTTCGCCACCGCCACGACGAGTGATTACAACGCGACCTCCGGAATCCTTACCATTCACGTGGATATTTCCGGTTACGGCACGGAATTCACGAATGACCGGAAGAATTTCTGCGCTCCGCCCACCTATTGCCAGTGGACCGGGACGGACGCCGCGGGGAGTTGCGGATGCAAGCCGGGCACCGATTGCAAAGACAACTCCGTATGCGCCTGGGGCGTGAAGGATACGGATTGTCCGACCAAGGGATGCTTCGGTTTTGCCGTCACGCTTCCCGATCAATTCAGCACTGGCACCAAGCCCGGTATTCCGCCTGCTCCGAAACTGTTCTCGCAGGATCCCAACGCGGGCAAGAATTGGGCGGTGCCGTTTGACAATGTGCCCGCGGCGAAGTCCGGCCCGCAGTGCCGCTATTCGTCGCCGCCGCAATAGAACCTTGCCGGCGCGATCCTGCTTCGTCCCTCGTCCGGATTTCTGACCGGGCGGGGGACGAGGTGCACTTGTCGAATCGGAACCGTACCGCTCCCTCGGCATAATCATTTCAGCAGGATGGGACTGTGCGAGGTCTGTAAGCAGCCCGGCTCGTCCCACTGGCTTGCCGCTTGAGAAATCCAGGAGAACACCCGTGAAGAGAAGGGACTTTCTCAAGGAAACATCGCTGCTCGCCGCTGGAACCATCTTCCTTCCGCGAGTGCTGCAGTCCGCGCCCAATTCGAATCAGAAAGAATATGACATCATCATCGTGGGAGCGGGAGCCGCGGGATGCATCGTGGCAAAACGATTGGTGGATGCCTATCCACGAAAACGCATTTTGCTCATTGAAGCGGGTGGACCCACTACCGCGGAAGTGGGTGGAAAAGATTTTGTTCCCTACGATCCGAAATCCACGATTTTCGATGTTCCCGGAGAATACACAAACATCGCGTTCCAGCCGAAAGGCGATCCCTACAAGCAAAAAGAAACCCCGTTCACGTATCAGGGAATCGGATACGGAGGAAACGCGGCATTCAACGGCATGCTTTTTCAAGCAGCGCCTCCGCACGATTTCGACGACAACTGGCCCTCGGGCTGGAATTACGATGACATGCGTCCGTACTTTCGCCGCATCTTGCGGGAGATGAACGTCTCCGATACTCCTTCCACCGATCAACACTTCTACAATGATGGCGCTGCCGAAATCGTTGGGAACATTTACGAGGCGCACGGATTCAAGGAAGTGAATACGTCCATTCTGGGCGGCCATGGCGATCGCTTTTTCAGTCATCCGTACGTGGTTTCGCAGAACGGAAAGCGCGGCGGTCCCATTCACAGCTATCTGACGTCGATCATTGGCCCGGATGGAGAATCGATCCGAAGAAACCTGGATTTGTTGCATTTTGCGAAGGCCGAACGAATCATTTTCGACGAGTACGATCGAGATCGCGCCGTCGGAATCGCCTGCACGGCGCGGGATAGTTCGCAGGATCTTCCGCCGGCCTCGCCGGCCGAAGATTTTCCGGCTTACCTCGACGAGAGAAATGGCCCGCCGGAAACCGGTCTGCCCGCGCTCGATCCCCAATCGAGGCTGGTTCGGCTGGCGCGCGGCGGACGAATTATTTTGGCGGCGGGCGCGCTGATGAGCCCGCGGCTTCTGCTGTTGTCAGGAGTCGGACCCTTTGCAAAGCACGACGAAATTTTCTCGGACGGATTTTCAGTCCCTTTCCACATTGATAATCCGGGAATCGGCGTGGGCCTGTTCGATCACGTCGCCACACTGCTGGGATATGAATACTCAGGAACCAATCCATTTTACCAGGGCTATCATTTCGCCGATTACGCCGCGAACGAAAAGGATCTGGCGCAGTATCGCCATTTTCGATCCGGACCTTACGCGCAATACGGCCCGGTTTCGGTGATGCACGAACACCTCAATCCGAAGGATCGCGATCCGCAGTTCAAGCGGAGCGAGGGAAATACGCCCAACGTGGAAATCTTCGTGAATCCGTTTGGCGCTGGTCCGCTCGGCGGTTCTTATAATGGCCCCACGGCACTTTCGGCTTACGCGATGCTGCTGCGTCCCAAGAAAAGCGCGCTGCTCACGATTGATAAAGACAGTTTTGCGAAATATCCGGCAGTCTATTTGACGGATGACGACGACCTGGAATTGATGACCACCGCGATTCAGCAAATGATTTTCCTGTATCGCGACAATCCCAATCTCGCTCTTGCGTTCGGTCCCGGCGGGCGCTCGCATCCGGACTTGAATCCGGATAATTTCGAAGACGTGAAAAAATACGTTGCGGCGTTCGATCCGCTCGACAACGTTTACTTCACCCGGCTGATTATCAACCACTGGGGCGGCACGTGTCCGCTGCAACGCGGGCGCCGCAGCGGCGGCGTCGACCCCTCGACATTGCTGGTCAAGGGAACTGAAAATATCCACGTGGTGGATGCTTCGCTGCATCCCGCGCCGCTTTCCGCGCACCCGGTGGCGACGATCATGGCCGTCGCGGAAAAAGCCAGCGACGTTTTGCTGGACCAGATCTAGAAATATTCTCCGCGGTATTTTCAGCGCGCCGCAACTCCGTTGGAATCCGGCGTCAGCACATGCTCGGGCCGGGCTCCCATTCCGATGAGGCGCGCCGGAATGCGCCGCAACAGCGGGAATATCTGGAACAGCTTTAGCGGGAGCGGCAAACGGCTCAGCTTGGCTGACCGGTTTAGGGCCGGCCCGATGAACCGCTTGTGCGCGAACACTTGGAATGTTTGCGTCACGCGCGTGGGAAATTCCCTGCGCTTCTGCACTTCGCTTAACAGGTTCGTGCTTACCGGGCCGCGCAGCAGCGGCACAGCCAGAGCATTCGCTGCCGCAACCGCATCTTGAATCGCCAGATTAATTCCCACGCCGCCGATTGGCGACATGGCATGGGCGGAATCGCCGATGCACAGAAGTCCTTCGCGCGACCATCTCCGCAAGTGATCCACGGCCACCGACAATAATTTTACCTGGTCCCAATCCTTCAATTCCTCCGTTCGCCCGCGCAGGAAAGGAGCCGTGGTTTCCAGGTCCGCGCGGAACGCCGCGATTCCTTTTTCACGGATGGCGTCGAACGCGCCCTTCTGAATCACAAACGCGCACTGCCAGTAATCCCCGCGGTCCAGCGTCACCAGAATTTTTCCCGCGCGAAATCTTCCCAACGATTGATTCGGATCCTTGGGGTTACGGCTGATGCGCATCCACAGCACGTCGATGGGCGCGCCCAGGTCGATCACTTCGAAGCCCGCTTTTTCGCGCACTAGCGAGTGGCGTCCATCCGCTCCCACGGTCAGATCTGCGCGAACTTCCAAATCGCCTTGCGGAGTTTTCGCGCGCGCTCCCACCACGCGGCCTTTTTCTTCGATCAGGCCGGTCACTTCGGATTCCATTCGCAGATGGAAGCCGGGATACGCCTTGGCTTTCTCCGCGATAAAATTGAGAAAATCCCACTGCGGCATCAGCGCCAGGAATTTGCAGTGCGTGGGCAAATGCGTGAAATCCGCCACCGGCACTTCGAAGTCGTCGATTTGTGCGCCAATATGGGTATATTCCTGATGGGGCCGGTGCAAGAAATCTTCCAGAATTCCCAGCTCGTACATCAATTCCAGAGTGGAGGGATGAATCGTATCGCCGCGGAAATCGCGGAAGAAATCGGCGTGCTTTTCAAGAACCGCCACTTCCACTCCGGCGCGCGCGAGCAGGAATCCGAACACCATTCCCGCCGGGCCGCCGCCCACCACACAGCAGCGGGTTCGCAGGATTTCCGCGGCTCCCGGATTCGTATTGATTCGTATTGGATTATCGATTTTCATGTTGCCCGAGATCCGGCCTGGTAAACATACGATATAGGTGCGATTAGAAAATCGTATCTCATTGAATTTTTGACTATTTGGAGTCCTTGCATCATGAAGTGCATTGGCGATTAGCCAGGCGATTAGAACTGGAGATCAAATCGCCTAAAATCGTATATTTTTGAGCCTTTCCCATACGATTTGTGACGATTCCGTAGCTTGCCACAGAGAGCTGGGCGCGGCTGAAAAGTTTGCGGAAAAAGCCGCCTCGTGCAAGATTCGTAATTGATTCGTCACGAATAGTTCTTCGATCTATGGGACTCAAAAGAAAGAGAGATTCTTCGTTTCGCTCAGAATGACAACTTTGCGGTATTTTTCCGCAACCTGTGAAGCCGACTCCGACGGAAAGCAGGGCGCGGCCCTTCGAAGCTCTGGGCGAACTAAAGCCGACCCCTACACGAGAGGCGGCGGATAGTGTTGCTGAGGCTGGGCGAAGAATGGTTCTTCTGCTCCTTTTCGCGCTGATTTTGATTTTCTGGGTTGATTGCATCGCTTTGTTCCTTGCTAATCGAATACCATATTTCTTACGAATTAAAAAGAGCTGTGCCTGTAGACATTTGGCCGGCGGCAGCGCTCGGATATTTTGGGATGTGCGGGTTTCCGTTCGCTGATTACCTGAAACAGCCGACAACTTCTGTGCATTCCTCACAATTTGTGATATTGCATTCGCGAAGCGGAAGAATTGCCGGAGGGATAGCCGATGCACGTCCACGAGTTCCGACGCCAATCCACCGTGTTACTCGGCTGCGCTGCCTTTGCCGTTTCGATTTTCCTCGCGGGGGCAATTGGCACCGCCCGGCCGCAAGCCAGCCCCCCACCGGCGGGAGCGATCGTTCACGAAACGATTCACAGCGCGTCGCTCGAAGGCAATTTGCTGGAAGATTCGGCGGATCGAAACGTGACGATTTATTTGCCGCCGGGATACGCCAAGGGCACTACGCGATATCCCGTGGTTTACCTGCTGCACGGTTTTCTCGGCAACGATAAGGCCTGGCTCAACGAGGCGCAATGGGCCGACGCTCCCAAGGCGATGGACCGGCTGATTGCCGCCGGGAAAATCCACGAAATGATCGTGGTGATGCCCGACGGATCGAACAAGCTCCTCGGGTCGTTCTTCACGAATTCGGTGACCACTGGAAACTGGGAAGATTTTATTACGCAGGATTTGCGCCGCTATGTTGACAGCAAATACCGCACCATCGCGCTGGCGCGCGCCCGCGGCATTGCCGGGCATTCGATGGGCGGCTACGGAGCCATCAAGCTGGCCATGAAGCATCCCGAGATTTACGGCGCTGTCTACGGATTGAGCGCGTGCTGCCTGGAGTGGGAGGGAACTTTCGCTTCGCGCAGCGGCGGTTGGCAAAAAGCGTTTTCGTTCCGGAGCGTGGACGATGTTTCTGCCGCATTTGCGGAATGGTCTAAAACAAGAGGGACGGGCTCGCCGGATTTGTTCCCCGCGCTGGTGTTTACGGCTCTGTCAGGAGCATGGTCGCCGAATCCCGCGCGGCCGCCTCTCTATCTGGATTTTCCAATGGAACAGCGGGGAGTAACGCTCGTCCCGGTCGAATCCGTCGTAGCGGAGTGGTATGCCAATATGCCCGTTCCCATGCTGGGCCAGTTCCGCTCGAACCTGGCGCAATTGCACGCCATCGCTTTTGACGTTGGCCTGCAGGACAGCCTGCTAACCGTCAACCGTCACCTGGACCAAGCCCTGACGAGTAACAACATCCCCCACCAGTACGAAGAATACGAAGGCGACCATGTGCACGGCATAGCGGCTCGCACGGAGAACAAGGTGCTGCCTTTCTTCTCCAGGGCACTGGACTAACGGGCGGGACTGAACCGTTCGCCGAAAGAATGCGTGCTTGTCAAGCATTTGGGGTTTTTCTCGGGAGCCCTGGCACAGAATTCGGGCTGGGAATGACGCCGGAATATAACCTCTTTTTGTGGCACTGGCTCCGAGGTGTAGACAAACTATTCAGACAGTTGGCAACGTGGCAATCGTGGTATGAGGCTGCAAAAGGGCGCGGCTGAAGCCGGCCCCTACATAAACAAGACGGGCCCTCCGATCCCGCATGCGGGATCATCGGGACAGGGAAGCCGGCCACCACGTTGGAGCCGCGCTCGGCGCGGACTGCGGCAGAGACATATTGGCGGTTGACGGAAGCGCTTGAATTGGCGAGACTAAAGGCTGCGCCGGGCGCCTGTGCTGTTTGAAGGCGCCTGCCGGCGTTCTCTCGTCCCGAGCCGACCCGACGCAAACTCGCATTGCCGCATGAGCGGCTTTGCGTCTGGAGGAATAAATATATGAATCCTAAAATTGGCGAACTGCTTCCACCTACTCGGCTGATGCTGACTCCGGGTCCCTCGAACCTGCATCCGCGGGTGTATCGGGCGATGGCCACGCCGATCGTTGGACATCTTGATCCGTGGTTCATGGAAATGATGGGCGACGTGCAGGTGTTGCTGCGCGACGTGTTCCAAACGCTGAACCGCACCACGTTTCCAATTTCCGCGTCGGGCTCGGGCGGCATTGAAGCGGCCGTGCTCAATCCGCTGGAAGAGGGCGATGAGGCGATCATTTGCGTCAACGGAAGTTTCTCCGAGCGCATGGCGATTATTGCCGAGCGCACGCCGGCGAAAATCATCCGCGTGGAGGCGCCGTATGGCCGCGCCGTCGATCCGGATGATGTTCGGCGGGCGGGCAAGGGCAAAAAAATAAAATTGGTCGGGCTGGCACATGGAGAAAGCTCGACGTCGGTGGCGTCGCGGCTGCCGGATTTCCGCAAAGTGGCGGACGAACTGGGAGCGCTGCTGGTGGTGGACGCGGTGTCGACACTGGGGGGACAGCCGGTGGACGTGGACGGCACGAACATCGATATTTGCTTCAGCGGCTCGCAGAAAGCGCTGAGCGCGCCGCCGGGAATGGCTCCGATCACGTTGAATGCGCGCGCGGAAGAGGTGCTGCGTTCGCGCAAGACCAAAGTGCAGAGCTGGTATTTCGATTTGACCACCACGATGAATTATTGGGGCAAGGAACGGACGTATCACCACACCGCGCCGATTTCGCTGGTGTTTGCGCTGCGCGAGGCGCTGCGCATCGTGATGGAAGAGGGACTGGAAGCGCGCTGGGAGCGGCACAAGCAGAATCAGCAGGCGCTGGTGGCGGGCTTGGAAGCGATGGGATTGCAGATGTTCGTGGCGAATCCGGCGGACCGCATGGTCAACGTGACCGGCATTCACGTTCCGCCGGGAGTGGAAGACCAGAAAGTGCGCACCCAATTGCTGGATGAATACGATATCGAAATCGGCGGCGGCTTTGGTCCACTGAAAGGCAAGCTGTGGCGCGTCGGGCTGATGGGACATAATTCGCAACGCGGCAATGTGCTGCTGTTCCTGGGCGCGATTGAAAAGATTTTGCTGGAGCACGGATTCAAAGCTTCGCCGGGAGCGGGAGTGGGAGCGGCGGTGCAAAGCTACCTGCAATCGCAAGCCGTGGCGGCGGGCGGTCGGAAATAACCAGCGAATTGGGTCGTGAGCTTGTTTGGAGATGGGAAGCGATTCCAAGTCAGGTTGATGCACTGGCTTCAGGGGCTAAAGCCCGCTATTCTTGCAAGGTTGGATGTCGGAGCTGAAGCTCCGACCCCCTGAAAAGCTAACCTAATTGTAAATTAGGTCCGCGCTTTGGATTAATGTTGACTGCGATTGATGGCGAAGGGTTGGTACTGAAATGGCGCAGGTTGTTAACATTCCGAATGTGGGGTCGATGAGCGAATTTATTGGCGCGTTCGACGTGAAGTCGAAGGTGACGGACTTCGTTTATCGTTGCCGCTTCTCGCATTTGTGGAATGGCATCGCCACGCGCCACAGCGATACGATCGACTGCAAATTTTTCGTGGATGGAAAGGGAGTGGTACTGGGACTGGCGCACCCCGGCTTTGTTGAATTCCGCAACCGCACTGGCCGCAATCCCACGGACCGCGAAATCAGCTACATCGCCGCGGAATATTTGCGCGAGCGGCTGGAACAAGAAGACGAACACAAACTCTACGACGTGAATGCCGCTGACGTTCTGCGCCTGATCGACATGCTGCACATCGCCTGAGTATTTTCCAGGCGGGGCAGTTTCGAACCCTACTTCGAAGCCACGCGGGTGAAATGAAAAACCATGGGGTGGTCTTTACCTCTGGCTTGCCAGGTCCAGGTTTCGGTGATGTGGTCTTTGTCCTCGAATTGCAGGACGAGGCGCTGCTCGTGGCCGATGGCGGCGGACGGTAGATTTCCGGCGCTTAGGAAATGGAAATCCAGTTCCTTGGCGTCGGCCGCGGTGGGGACGGCGCGCATGCGC
Organism: uncultured Acidobacteriota bacterium; assembly: GCA_963797765.1. Lineage (GTDB taxonomy): Bacteria > Acidobacteriota > Terriglobia > Acidiferrales > UBA7541 > JBGPTK01. Next base: position 269,853 of record CAWCQU010000002.1, read on the forward strand.
GGTTGATTGTTGGTTGGGCAGAAATGGACCAACGCGATGCCGTCGCCATCGATGGTGTAGAAGGTCATCATTTCTTCCATGCCGGGCATGTCGAGCGATTCCATTACGGCGGTATTCGAGACGACCAGCTTGAATTGAGTTTTCACATCCATTCCTTGCGTGTCTTTTCCTTCCCAATTTCCGGCAAGGGATTGCAGCTTTTTGAACGCCGCGACATTGGGCGACGGTTCACTGCGAACCGCGGAGGCGCAGAGGGCGAGCGCAAAAAGCGCAACAAGCAAGATTGGCAGAGGGCTATGGCGGTTCATCTTTTTTCTCCTTACTTTTTTCGCAGGTAGGTGAAGTCGTACTCGACAGTCCATGTTTTGCCGCCGTCGGTGGACATTTGGCTGAACTGGCGGACTTTGTCGGGTCCTTGGTTGAAAAATTGCAAGTGGCGCTTTGACGGGGCTCCGTTGGGAGCGAAAGCGTCGCCGTAATAATCGAGAATGTTGTTGTTGAGGACGCCTTCGAATTTCATCAGGCCGCCGGAGCTATCCACCCAGATTTGTTCCCATTTTTTCGTGTTCGCGTTGTAGATGTTGAAGCTTTTTCCCACACCGCCGGCTCCGCCAGTCCAGTTTTCGAAAATCACACATTTGCCCAGGATCAATTGAATGCTGCTGGAGCCGACCGGCTGTTGCCCTTGGGTGGTGACGACGTCCCATTCCCCAATCCAGAAATCGAATTGGCGGTACTCGGGGCCGGAGGCGCAGGGTGCCGAGATCTTCTGGATATTTTCGATGGCTTTTGCGAAACGCGGATCGTCTTTCAAGGAGGCAAAGTCCGGGTCATTTTGAAGGATGCTTACCTGGGGAAATCCCGCGGTGGCGAGTTGGTTCAAGTATTCGAAGGCTTTGTCTTTGTCATTTGCCTTGGCGGCAACCCGGGCGCGGCGATAGAGGATGGCGCCGGCGGGATAGCCTGCCTTTTCGGCTTTATCAAGATAGGGGAGAGATTGCGGATACTCCCCTTCGGCCTGCAGGGCGGTGGCAACACGGAACCACGCGAAGGCGTTATCGGGTTCGGACTGCGCGACCGCGAGGTAGGCCTTCTCGGCGCCGGCAAAGTCCTTAGCCTGGTAGAGCTCTTCGGCCTTCTGGGAGGCTGGCGATGCTTGTGGCGTCTGCGCCTCGCTCGCGCCTGCCGCTGCCGCTGCGATGAATAAGAGCCCCAATAAGAATCTTGTCCGTTTCAACATGTGAATTCTCCTCGATAAAGCTGCCGAAAGCTGCCAAGTTCGACGTGCAACATGCTCCGGGATGAGCGACAGGACAATGCTTCGTGTGTGATTTTACGGTGATTCGTCCGATCACATATTAAGCGCAATAGATACAATTACTTAGTAATCCGGCGGCTCCTGAGTCCAGCCAACCCCAAGCTATTTCCCGCATCTAACCGTCAAATTACTCTATGGCTCTAGCCTTTCCTTCGCCGAGGTCTATTCGTTATCGCCTGGGAGACTTTGAATTCGACCTGGCTAGCGGAGAATTGCATTGTCAGGATAAGGTATCGCGGCTGAAGCCTCAGCCCTGCCGGGTGCTGGCCATCCTGGTGGAGCATGGCGGGGAAGTGGTGACCCGCGAGCAGCTTCAGCACGAAGTTTGGGGTGCGGAGACCTTTGTTGACTTCGAACTGGGCCTGAACTCCTGCATCAAGCAGATTCGTGCGGCGCTGGGCGACGATGCGGATTCCCCTCGATTTATCGAAACTTTGCCGCGACGCGGGTACCGTTTTTTGGCGCCTGTTGAACGGATTGACGAAGCTGTCGCAGTCATCCCGGAAGCATCAGCACCCCAAGCAATCGCAACGATTCACAGCGCTGAACCAAAGGCGCGTTCGTATCGCTGGCTCGCGGTGACTGGGATTCTCCTGGCGCTGGGGCTGGTTTTGGTTTTTGCGGGCATCCGGCGGCCGCGTCCCAGCGCGTCTGCGGCGATTCCGGTGCGGCATCGAGTGGCGGTGCTGCCGTTCGCAAACATGAATGGAGATAAGAGCGATGATTTCTTCGGCGATGGATTGTCCGAGGAAATGATTACGCGGCTGGGCGAACTGGCGCCGCAACATCTGGGAGTGATCGCGCGGACTTCGGCGGCGAGCTATCGCGGGACGACGAAGAACGTGGCGGAAATTGGAAAGGAGCTGAACGTAGATTATGTTCTGGAAGGCGGCGTGCGCCGCGACGCCGGTCATATGCATATCACCGCGCAGTTGATTCAGGTGAGCGACCAGACGCAGGTGTGGGCCGGGGCGTTCGACCGCGAGCCTTCGGATGTGTTCGCGATCCAAAGCGCGATCGCGCAGCAAATCGCGCATGCGCTGGCGATTGAACTGCTGCCCGCGCGCGAGTCAGTGGTGATGCGTCCGGCGACGCTGAATCCGGAAGCGCACGAAGCGTATCTTCGCGGCCGGTATTCGATTAATCAAATGAACGTGCCGGGCTTTCAGCAGGCGGTGAAATATTTCGAACAGGCCATCGCGTGCGATCCGGATTTCGCCGCTGCGTACGCGGGGCTGGCGGATTCCTATAGCCTGCAGCCGTGGTGGAGCGCGATGGCTCCTCGCGAGGCGTTTCCGCGCGCCAAAGTGGCGGCGCAGCGGGCCCTCGATTTGGACGAAGGATCGGCGGAAGCCCACAACGCGATGGGATTCATCCTGCTGAATTACGAGTGGGATTTCGCGGCGGCCGAACGCGAGTTCGAGAAAGCCATCACGCTGAATCCCGGGCTGGCGCTGGCCTATTACTGGCACGCGGAAATGCTTTCGGCGGTGGGACGCCACGACGAATCAATTGCGGCGATCGAGCGGGCGCAGGAACTGGATCCGCTTTCGCCACTGATTACTTCCGATGCCGGAATGTATTATTTTTATGCGCGGCGTTATGAGGAAGCCATCCGCCAGTGCCAGCGCACTTTGGAAATTTTGCCCAATTTTGGTTACGCGCAAGGCTGCATCGAGGAATCCCACTTGATGGCGGGGAACTGGGCGGCGGCGCTGGAAGACACCTTGAAGATGAGGGCCTCTCACAACCTACCGCAATTGCTGTCGAAAGAATCGGAATCGCTGGACGCCAAATCGCAATTGCTGCTGATTGTGCGAAACGATTTTCAGAGAGTAAAAGAGAGCGAGAAAAAGAAGACCCGCTACGTTTCTCCCTACTACCTGGCGCAATTCCATGTGGAGTTGGGAGAAAACGAAGCGGCCATCGATGAGCTGGAACGCGGCATCGAACAGCGCGACACCGCGATGATCCACGTGAAGGAAGATCCGCGATTCGATCCGCTGCGTTCCAATCCCCGCTTTACTGCGCTGGTGCAGAAGATGAATTTCCCCGCGACGGGTTCGGGCAAGTAACGACGCCAGTTAGTTTTTGCTGCGGAAGTATTCCTGCCTGGGTGAAGCTGAGACATCTGGTCGATAAAAACGGGCGCGGCTAAAGCCGGCCCCTACAAAAACAGGCAGTAGGCTCGTGGCTCCTCGCAACTGGCACGACCATACAGCGTTGACATCACACCGCTTGCGACCTACTATTCCACGGCACCTGAGGATCTTCGCGCCGTGGTCGGCAAAACAATCTCTCATTATCGCGTGCTGGAAAAGCTGGGCGGCGGTGGCATGGGTGTGGTGTATGAGGCCGAGGACGTCAACCTGGGCCGCCACGTTGCCTTGAAATTCCTGCCGGAAGAACTGGCGAAAGATGCCACGGCGCTGGAGCGATTCCAGCGCGAAGCCCGCGCGGCATCAGCCCTGAATCATCCCAATATCTGCACAATTTATGAGGTGGGCCAGGAGCAAGGGCGGCCATTCCTGGCGATGGAATTGTTGAAAGGCGAGACGATGAAGCACCGCATCGCCGCCGGGCCGCTGAAAATCGAGACGCTTACGGAGTTCGCGGTGCAGGCGGCGGACGCTCTGGACGCCGCGCATTCCGAGGGGATCGTCCACCGCGATATCAAGCCGGCGAATATTTTTATAACCACGCGGCAGCAGGTGAAGATTCTGGATTTCGGCCTGGCGAAACAGGTGCCGCGCAGCGGTGGAGAGTTTACGGTCACGGGGAAGACCGAGGACGATCCGCATCTGACCAGCCCCGGGGTGGCGCTGGGGACGGTGGCCTACATGTCGCCCGAACAGGCGCGCGGGCGGGAACTGGATTCGCGGACGGATATTTTTTCACTGGGAGTGGTGCTGTATGAAATGTCCACCGGGCGCCAGGCATTTTCGGGAACCACGTCCGCGGAAATCTTTGATGGGATACTGAACCGGACGCCGGTTGCGCCGGTGCGTTTGAATCCGGAATTGCCGGAAGATTTCGAACGGATCGTGAACAAGTGCATCGAGAAGGATTTGAACCTGCGCTACCAGCATGCTTCCGATCTGCGCGCCGATCTGCTGCGGTTGAGGCGCGATCTGGGCGGCTCGGCTTCCGGCTTCATGGTGCGCGAATCGGATTCGAGGCGATCCGGGGTGCAGGCCGCGCCTCCCGCGGCAGCCGCGGAATCCGGAGGGACGATTCATCCTTCGGGGCGGCATGACGATGTGAAATCCGGCGAACAAGTCAAATCGTCGACCGGATCAGGCCAGGTGGCAAGCCATGCGAGCGGGACGACGCAAGTTTCGTCCGGTGGGGAAGCGTCACAAACCGGAGGCAGCGCTTCGCAGGTCAGTCCGAGCAAGCAGCGCCCCAACAAAGCGATCGCCGTGGGCGCTGGGCGCATTGATTTTGCTTGTGGCCGCCGGGGCATATTTCTACATGCATCGCGGAGTGAAGCTGACGGAGAAGGACACAATTGTTCTGGCCGATTTCGCGAACACCACCGGTGATGCCGTGTTCGACGACACGCTAAAGCAAGCCCTGACGACGCAGCTTGGGCAATCACCCTTCCTGAATATTCTTTCCGAAAACAAGGCGGAAGAGATCCTGCAGATGATGGGCCGCGAGAAGGGCACAAGAATCACCAAGGAAACGGCGCGGGAAATCTGTGTGCGCTCCCAGAGCGCCGTGGTGCTATCGGGATCGATCGCCAGCCTGGGCAGCCAGTTTGTGATCGATCTGGATGCCAGCAATTGCCGCACCGGCGATTCACTTGCGCGCGCTGAGGAACAGGCCACTGGAAAGGAACAAGTGCTGGCCGCGCTGGGCAAAGCGGCCACGGAGATTCGCGGCAAGTTGGGCGAATCGCTCTCTTCGATTCAAAAATACGATACGCCGATCCAACAAGCCACCACCAGTTCGCTCGAGGCGCTCAAGGTTTACAGCCTCGGCCAGAAAACCAAGCAGGAGAAGGGCGACATTGCGGCGATTCCGCTGCTTCGCCGAGCGATCGAATTGGATCCCAATTTCGCCAGCGCCTATGCTTCGCTGGGTGTTTCTTATCTGAACTTTGGAGAAATCACCCAAGGGATCGAATTTGTTCGAAAAGCTTATGAATTGCGCTCCCGAGTGACGGAGCACGAGCGTTTCTACATCACTTCGCGTTATTTCGCAGACATTACCGGTGAGATGGAGAAATCAAACCAGACATACGAGCAGTGGACGCAAACTTACCCTCGTGATTACATCCCCCATAACAACCTGGGAGTGGATTATTCCTTCATGGGCCAGTACGAAAAGGCCGCGGAGAAGTATCGCGAATGCATTCAGATCGAACCTGAAAACGCCCTTTCTTACAGCAATCTTGGCACGATCTACCTGGACCTGGAACGAGTGGACGAAGCCAAATCCATCTTAAATCAGGAAATGGCGCGGAAACTGGATGAGCCCGGCTTGCACTCTACCTTCTACGCCATCGCATTTCTCGAACGGGATTCCGCCGGAATGCAGAAGCAACTGGACTGGGGCGCCGGAAAGCCCGGCGTTGAAGACCAGATGCTCGAGCTTCAAGCGAACACGGATGCGTATTTCGGACGACTCGGCAGATCCCGCGACATGGCGCGGCGCGCGGCAACTTCCGCGAAAGCCGCGGATTCCAAGGAAACCGCCACTCTGTGGATCGCGATGGAATCCTTGCGAGAAGCGGAATTCGGCAATATCGCCCAGGCTCGCAAGAAGACGGAAGAAGCCATGGCTCTTTCGCCGGGAAGGGATGTAGAGGTGATCGTCGCGCTGGCTTCCGCGCGAACCGGCGATCTTGCCAAAGCGCAGGCGCTCGCGGACAAACTGAACCGGGATTTTCCTCTCAGCACGATTGTGCAGAATTTCTGGCTTCCCTCCATCCGAGCGGCGATGGAGATCAATCGAGGCAATGGCGCGCGGGCCGTTGAATTCCTGGAGGTATCAACGCCCTACGAACTTGGCACTCCACAGCCCGGGGAGTTGCCGGCTCATCCAATCTACATGCGCGGGATGGCTTATCTTGCCGCCCATGATGGAGCGAAAGCGGCTGAACAATTTCAGGAACTTCTGAATCACCCGGGCGTGATTCAGAATTACCTGGAAGGCGCGCTGCCCCGCCTGGGATTGGCGCGGGCGCGGGCGCTTACCGGTGATGTAAATGGCGCGCGCACCGCATATCAGGATTTCTTCGCGCAGTGGAAAGATGCCGATCCGGATATTCCCGTTTTGCAGCAAGCTAAAACTGAGTATGCGAAGTTGAAGTAGTAGCACAGGCACTCCTGCCTGTGTGCTTTTGCTCCGTTATATGGGTGGACAGAGAAAATCACACAGCCGGGAGTGGCTGTGCTATTAGGCGTCGTTGAGGGATTCATCGAAGCCGGATTTATCGGGGCCCAATTCATCGGCTTCGAGAATCGCGCCGCAATCGAGGCACTCCACATATTGCGCATCCGCGTCTTTAGCGATTAGCTGCGTTCGAAGGTGTTTGCAATCGGCAGGATCGTTCATCGGAACTTCCCGATAAAACCTGCGAAAGTATAGCACCAGGAAGGTAAGCTTTCCATGCGAAGCCTCTGCGGATGCAGCGCAGTTGACAAAACAGCCAAATGAAACTATCTGTCTCTACCGAGGTCACGGCCTGCAACGCTGGCGGATGATCCTTGGCCTGCGGCCGGGAAGCGAATTGAATGGAACGCGAATCCATAGCGGTACAAAGAATCGGCGCGGTTCTTTTCTACGGAATCGTTGTTCTTCTGGCCTACCTTGTATTCCGCATCTCCGAACCGTTTCTGGCGCCATTGGCCTGGGCGGGTGTGCTGGTGGTCATCTTCTATCCGCTGCACCGGCGTATCGAGCGGCGATGGGGAAAGACGTGGGCGGCGAGCGCGAGCACCACGGGCGTAACCTTAATCCTGATCGTTCCGGCCATCTTCGTCGGAATAGCATTTGTCCGCCAGAGCATCGAAGCGGTGCGCAACGCCCAGCAAGCCTTCAATATCGATCATGTGGCCTGGGTGGGCCAAGCCTGGCAGCGGCTCTCTCAACACATACCGGGGACCAGCCCCGATGATCTTTCCAGCCTGGCGAAACAGAACGGGGAAAAATTGGGGACATTTCTCGCGTCTCAGCTTGGCCCCATCCTGAAAAATCTGGCCGGTTTTTTCTTTGATCTGTTCGTGATCATTCTGGCGATGTTCTATTTCTTCCGCGATGCCGACGACATTATGTCCGGCCTGCGGCAAATTCTGCCATTTGAGGAAGAGCACAGCGAACTGATGATCCGCGATTCGCACGAATTGATTTTCGCGAGCGTGACGTCGAGTCTGGTGGCGGCGGCATTTCACGCGGCAGCAGGCGGGATTGGCTTCGCTGTGACGGGAGTCGGGGCGCCGGTCTTCTGGGGTGTATTGATGGGATTTTTCTCGCTGGTGCCGGTGATCGGATCGGCCTTCATCTGGCTGCCGGCGGCGATTGGGTTGATGCTGAAAGGCCACATCGCGGGGGGAATATTCCTGATCGTGTTGTGCTCCGTGGTGGTGGGATTGGTGGACAATCTGATCCGGCCGTGGATGATCAGCGGGCGCGCGCAGTTGAGCGGCTTGGTTATATTTGTCGGCGTGTTAGGCGGAATCGCCGTATTCGGCCTGCTGGGAGTGGTGCTGGGGCCGATTGTTGTGGCCCTGGCAGCCAGCTTGCTTGAACTTTACCGGAAGCGTGGCGGGCCAAAGGATGCCGCGGCGCCCGGCGCCAAACGGGTTGGGGGCAAACACGAGCCCGTGCTAGAGTAGGCCGCTCTGCGGCGACTGAGACCACCGATGAGTCCGAAACCCGCACCCAAACCTGACAGCTTGCCGCCCGACAAACTTCGCTGGCGCTGCGATCCCGCGAATATCTCCTTTCAAACGACGGCGGAAGTGGAACCCCTGGAAGGCGAGATCGGGCAAGACCGCGCCCTGCGCGCCATGCGTATGGGCGTAGAGCTGAACGCGCCCGGATACAACCTGTTTATTTGCGGACTTTCCGGCACCAGCCGCGGCGGAACCACCGTGCGCATGGTGGAGGATTTAAATCCGCGAATGGCGGCGTCGCTCGATCGCTGCTACGTGAATAATTTCAAAAATACCGACCGCCCGCGGCTGATCACGCTGCCGCGCGGGCAGGCCAATGTGTTCAAAAAAGAAGTGGAATCCGGCATCGAATTTTTGCGGCGCAGGATTCCGCAAGTGTTCGAGGGCGATCCCTTCCAGCGGCAGAAAGCGCGGATCGTGGAACGGTTTACGGTCCGTGAAAAAGAATTGATGGATGATTTCACGCGACGCATCGCGCGCGACCAGTTCGCGCTGGGACGCATGCAGGTGGGAGCCGTGGCCCTGCCGGAAATTTTCCCGGTGCTGGAAGGCCAAATGGTCCCCATCGAGGAAATTCCGAAGCTTGTGCAGGACGGGAAATTGGAAACGGCGGCGGCGGAGGATTTGGAGCGGAAATACGATCAATTCCGGCAGGAATTCACGGTGGTCTACCGCAAAACTCTTTCGCTTTCCCGCGAACTGGCCAGCGAAATGAATTACCTGGAACAGGAAGCCGCGTCGGTGCTGGTGGATGGCGTGATCGAAGAGCTGAAGGAAAAATATCCCGATGTGCAGGTGATCGAATATCTGGAGGAAGTGCGCCACAACATCCTGGATAATTTGGATCCGTTCAAAGAGCGCGAAGGCGAGGACGAGCAGCCGCAGCCAGATGCGGGAGCTGCCGCGCATGGAGCGCGTGGAGCGGGATCCCTTCCGTGTTTATGGAGTGAATGTGATCCTGGAGCACGGGGAAGATGAAACCTGCCCGGTGATTTTCGAGACGGTTCCGACGTATACGAATCTTTTCGGCACGATTCATCGCAGCTACGATGCGCGCGGCGGTTGGAACTCAGATTTCATGGATTTGCGCGGCGGCTCGATGCTGCGCGCCGATGGCGGATACCTGGTGATGTATGCGCTTGATGCGCTGACGGAGACGGGCGTGTGGCGCACGCTGAAGCGCACGTTGAATCACGGCAAGCTGGAAATCCAGCCGGTGGATGCTGTTTTTCCCCTTGGCCACCGGAGCCTTGAAGCCGGAGCCGATTGAGCGTGAATGTGAAAGTGATTTTGATCGGCGACCGGCAAATGTACGAGCTGCTTTACAATTTCGAGGAAGATTTCAGGAAAATTTTCAAGGTGCGCGTTGAATTTGACGAAGAAATGATGTGGACCGATGACGTGATTCTGCAGTACGGCGGGCGCCTGCGCAAGCTGACCGATGACGAAGGATTGTGCCGATTCGAGCGCACTGCGGTTGCGGCGCTGCTGGAAGATGGAGTGCGCCGCGCCGGGCGGAGAGGAAAAATTACCGCGCGATTCATGGAACTGGCGGATTTGGCGCGCGAAGCCTGTTATGCGGCCCGGCAGGTGAATCAGAGCCGGTGACGGTGGAGCACGTTCGCACCGCGCTGGAATCGAAAGTCGAGCGGCACAATTTCTGGAAACGAAAATTCGCGAGATGATCGACCAGAAAATGATCCTGATCGATACCACCGGCTAGCGCGTGGGCCAGGTGAACGGGCTGAGCGTGCTGGAAATCGGCGGCTACGCGTTCGGCAAGCCGGTGCGCATCACGGCTTCGGTGGCGCTGGGGAAACTGGGAATCGTTAATATCGAGCGGGAAGCGAATTTAAGCGGGCGGTTCCACGATAAAGGCATCCAGATTATTTCCGGATTTTTGCGCCAGAGATTCTCGCAGGACAAGCCGCTTTCGCTGGCCGCGAGCGTGTGCTTCGAGCAATCGTATTCGGGCGTGGATGGAGACAGCGCGAGCGCGACGGAAATTTACGCGCTGCTTTCGGCGCTGTCCGATCTGCCGATCCGCCAGGATTTGGCCGTCACCGGCTCCATGAATCAGCAGGGCGATGTGCAATGCATCGGCGGAGTGAACCAGAAGATCGAGGGATTTTCGATGTGTGCCGCATCAAGGGATTCACGGGACGCCAAGGCGTGCTGATTCCCAGCGAAAATGTGGAAGATTTAATGCTGCGCGATGAAGTGGTGGACGCCGTGGCGCAGGGAAAATTTCACGTGCTGCCGGTTTCGACCGTGGAAGAAGGAATCGAAATCCTTACTGGCGTCGCCGCCGGAAAGCGCGATTCCAGCGGGCGCTTCGAGGAAGGCACCGTTTTTTCGATGGTTGACCAGCGCCTGCGGCAAATGGCCGAAACCCTCCGCGAATACGAATAGCCGCCTACAGCTCCTCGAGCAAGTCTGGCATGGAGTTTGCCAGTCATCCTGAGCAAGCGCTTCTTGCGCCGCAAAGGATCCAGAGTAGGCCGGGCAAATCATCGCGACGCCAGCCATGCAGGAGCGGTGCGACTGGCGTGCTTTAAATCCCACCGCCCCGCTTTCTATTTCAATTTCACCTGGGAAATATCCACCGTGGCCTTGGGGAACTTCATGTTCAACCTTTCCAGTGTATCCACCAGAATCCGGCTGACGGCGAAATTGCGGAACCATTTGTGATTCGAAGGGATGATGTACCATGGCGCATCCTCGGTATTGCAGCGAGTGATGGCCTCCTCGTAAGCTTTCTGATAATCATCCCAGAATTGCCGCTCCTTGAAATCGGATAGGGAAAGTTTCCAGCGCTTGTCCGGATCGTCCAAGCGCTGTTCGAGGCGCTCTCTTTGCTCCTTCTTACTGATGTGTAAGAAAAGTTTGACGATGGCCACGCCATTTTCATAGAGCAGGTGCTCGAAGTGATTGATTTGATCGTAGCGCTTCGACCAGATCGCCTTGGGCACCAGGTCATGGACGCGCACCACCAGCACATCTTCATAGTGCGAGCGATTGAAAATGCCCACTTCGCCGCGCTCCGGCACCACTTTGTGAACGCGCCACAGGTAATCGTGCGCCGATTCTTCCGGCGTGGGAGTTTTGAAGGAGGCTACTTTGCACGATTGGGGACTCATGCCCGTCATGACATGGCGAATCGTGCCGTCTTTCCCGGCTGTATCCACCGCCTGCAGCACCACCAGCAGCGCATGCTTATTTTCCGCGTACAGCATGTATTGGAGCTGGTCCAAGTGGGCGAGATCTTTTTCGAGCTTCGCCAGCAGTTTGTCATTTTTCTTGTACCCGAACGTTTTTTCGGGGTCGTAATCCTTCAGATTTACTCTCTTTCCCGGCTTCACCCGCAACTCGTTCGTCAGATTCATAAGTCAGAAAGCTCCTACTCAAAATGGCGGCGAGAACGGTGTTTTGTCCCCTGTTCACCACCGAGCATAACCCGCGCTGGCTCGACTGAACAGCTTAAATCTCAGGGGAGGTTGATGCTGGGACCGGCCTTTTGCCAGAGAGCAGTGCGCGCGGCTGGGCTTACAGTGAGGAAGGGGCGGGACTCTGAGCCAGGAACAGCGAAAAATCCCGCCCGCTTAACGCAGTCCATTCGTTGTAAGAGCCCATCGCGGAATGGTCCGGCAGGTTTTTCAGCCAAGCCATCAGGGGCGTCCCGACGTAAAACGTCGGGACGCAGAAACCGCGAAAGCCCGACTTTTCAACGCAATTTGATGTCGGAGCTGAAGAGTTTGTGTGGCAACCCGGTTCTGGTCGTCGTTATGTCTGCGCGCATTCAGCCATGTAGTTGAAACTAAAGATGCCACCCTGAAGGGTGGCGCTACACGATCACCCCTATGCGGCGTTGCCACACGGACTCTGAAGCTCCGACCCCCTAAAAACCATTTACGAGATAGCTCATAGTCAAATCATGCGCCGCATCTTTACGGGCACTTCCATCGTGTTGCCGTCGCGTTGCACGGTGAGCCGGAAGGTGCGGCCATCCTGTCGAAACATTTTTGCAGTGCCGGCTAGCGAGATTTCTTTTACGGGCTGGCCATCAATCGCCGTGATCACGTCTCCAACTTTCAGTCCCGCAACTGCCGCGGGGGAATCTGGAATAATGAATGCCACGCGGAACGATGAAAAATCCGGCGGTGGCGAAACCAGCGACAGGCCGCTCATGCCGGCGTCGAACGGATCGTTGAATTGGGAATTGGGCTCGAGGTACATCACCTGGTGGGAATAATCGAACACAACCGTGAATCGCCGCAGCAATTCGCCGCCAATGTTGCCTGACTGATTCCGATTGGCGCCTGAGCCTTTCGTGTCGCGCGAAAATGCCGCGATCGGATTGCTCATAGAATAGGGGCCGATCTGCAGGCTCACCAGGCGCCCGGCCACGTCCCGCGAGATTCCGCCGATTCCAGCGCTGGGAGCATCGATCGTCTTATATCCCGCTGCAAGCAGATGATGGGAATCAACGAACGGGCTGGTGAAGGAGACGAACATGCCTGCGCCGGTGTCAATCGTAAATTCGCCTTCGAGCGGCGGCTGTCCTTCGATCGCAACCTTTGCATGGACCAGCGGCTTATTCTCGAGAAAGGTGAAGGGCACAGCGGTTCCAGATCCCGAATAATGGTAAGTGGCCGGGTCGTGCAAATGGATCATGTGTCCGGCGTAGTCGATTTCCACAACGAAGCGGCTGATCACGTCATAGCCCACTATGCCGTCGATTTCGCGGCCGAAGAATGCAAACATGGGCGACAGCGGAACGGCCGCAGCGGTCTTGATCGGCACATCCACTCCCGGCAGTCCAAGAAAAACATCGTTCAGCATTCCGAGTTGCGCCGATCCTTCGCCGCTGCCGGAAATTCCCATCGCTCCTTTCGACACCAGTCCCAGTTTTTTGGACCATGCAGCATCGATCACGGAAAGATCGGCGCCGCTATCGAAAAAGAACCAGGCCGGCTGCGAACCATTCACGCGCACCGGCACCAGGATGTGATTTCCAGAGGGCTCGAAGGGAAACACCGCCTCGTGCTTCCCGGACGCGAATTTGACGGGCAATGCCGTCTCTCCCGGTTTGGAAAACACTTGGGCGTCGAAGACCGGATTCCAATCTACTTTTTCAAGTGTCAAGGAGCCGTCGAATTTTGGATCTCCATTGGATTGGGATGATTTGCCCGGCATCATCACGCCGCCGGCGTCGCGCCAGTCCGAAAAGGAGGTGGTTTGCGTCACGGAAGCGGCGGGGCGTTCTTCCCGCAGCGGAAGAAACGTCGATTTGTCCAAGTAAATTGTCACCGCTTTTCCGCCCTCGGGGAATAGCTTCACGACATAGGATTTTCCGGCGGCGTCTTCACCGGCGATTTCCACGCGGCCGGGCATTCGCCCCGGCAGAAGATAGGAAAAGGATTCCTCGTAAGCCGAAGTGACCACGTCCTGCAGCTCTTCGCCGCTCACTTGATGCACTTTGCCGCTGCCGTCCCGTACCCATCCTTTGCCGCCGGAAATTACGTTGTCCTGTTTGAATGCCTCGCCGAGATCGACCGATTCCCTGCGCTGGCCTTGCGCGTCGCCCTGCTCGTCGTACGTGCCGGTGAGGCCGCCTGCGGATAACCGGCTGTGAATGTGGTAGGACGTCGTATGAGCCAGATGTTCGCGTCCGCCCAGGGCGGCGGCCCAGCGATTCAAGATTTCTTCTTTTGAAAGATCGGCTTTCGGGTTCGCCTGCGCGTGACTGGCGGCAGCGGTCAGCAGACACGCGAACATTCCCAGCAAACTGGCTAAAACGGACACACGTGCAGCAGGTCTCATTGATGCTCTCCTTTTTTGGTCCTTTGACTCGCGCCGCTTGCCGATTGAACCGGCTGCGGAGAAGTTTTTTTAGATCAGCGGGCCTTCAGCCCGGCAAAACGCTGTGCGAGCGGCGGAATTGCCTGAGGCTCCAGGCGCCAAAACGCACGGTGAACAGTAGCAGTCCCATGCCTGCCACAAGGCCGATCGGCACGTACCACCAGCCGAGAAGGTCGGTCGCTCCCTGTGGCGGGTTTGCCTGGCCCAAAACCATCAAGGTAAAGCCTGCGCTATGATCCCCCAGGCGGACCATCCAAAGCCCGGCGCGATGCGGATTGAAAAATTTCGCGAACGCGGCAATCACCAGACTTGCGCCGATGAAATATCCGACCAGCGATGCGAGCAGCACAAAAAATCCGGCGATGCTCAGCGTGGCCCAGCGAAAAATGCTGCGCTGGATCAGCCATGGCGAGCGAGACACTTCCGCGCGCGAGAAAAGATGCTCGGTCAGATACTGGCTGGCCAGAGATTCCGGAGTGCCGAGGGCATCGATCGCCGACGATATTCCCGCCTCCATCGATTGGCCGCCTGCCTCGGCGCGATCGAGAACGTGGCTGCGAATTTCGCGGAGAATGTCTTCCACTTCGCCGCTCGGCAAGTCGCGCAGCGTCGCGCGAAGTTTTTGGAGATAAGCATCCAGTCTTGGATTGGCTAAGTTCGCGTCAGCCATTTAGCGTCCCTCCTTCAGAAGGGGCTCGAGCAAGCCGTCGAGGCTGGCCGTAAATTTCGTCCAGATCTTTGCCATCGCGTGAGCGCGTTCGCGGCCAGCCGCCGTCAATTGATAATATTTGCGCGGATGCCCCGCATCCGCTTCCACCCATTCGGAATCGAGCAGCCCTTCCGCCTTCAGCCGGCTGAGTAGGGGATAAACGGTGCCTTCGGTGATGATCAAGTTCGAGCCCTGTTCCAATCGCCGCAAGATTTCCAGCCCATAAAGTCTCCCCGCCCACAGGCTCGCGAGAATGGCCAGTTCCAGGCAGCCCTTGCGGAGTTGCACTTCCCACTTGTCCATGGGTTCGGAATCATGTCGTGGAGTGGGTGTCATGGGCATACTATGCAGTGCAAGGTATGGTGTTGTCAAGTGCTATTTGCGTGCGACCTCCATGGGCTGTCTTTCGGCGGTACGATTTGCGCAACCCGGCAGAACGAGCTTCGAGAAAATCACGTTTTTCGAGTCGCAGGGGATGCGAGGGATTCCTCCGGCCGGGTGAGACTCGGCCCTCGGAATGACCATAAACATCTATGTATCTTTCATTTATATGGCGGTGGAGTGCAACAAGCGGATTCTTCTTCCCGTAAAACTGACAAGCCAATCCTACTGAATATAGGAATCGAAATAAACGCCGCTGGAATCTTTCCACATGCCGCTATAGGTGACGTGGAGATATTTCGGAAAGATCGCGGGGTCCAGTCCGTCGAGCGGACCTGGGCTTGCCGGGGGCTTCGAATTCGCGGCGCCTCCCTGGACTTTAAGACCCTGTTGCGAAGTATATGATGCCGTGAATTTCGCCCAGTCCAGATGCGCCAAATCGGCATACCCCAATCCGGAGAGATTTTGCGGCAGCAACGCGCGCACGCGGATGAATTCCGGATCGGCGGCAAAATTCGCCGCGGGTTTTGATCCGTTTGAATTTGCGGCGCGCGCCAGCGCTTCACGCACCAGCGCTTTGCGCGGACCGACAACCACGAAATTGGGGGCTACAGCGACAGCGTAAAACCGGCGGCGCACCATCAAGGTTTTAGGATCGGTGTAGGGCGTGGAAACTTCCAGAAACGTTGTGTCTCCCACGCGGTCTTCGGTGGAGACGGACGACCCCAGAACATGCGAAAGCAGTGTGACCACTTTATCCGGATCCTTAATCGTTGCTCCGAACAAGCCGGAGGAGACATCGCCATCCAGGCTGGTGCGGATTGACGCAAATTCTCCGGTAAACAAACGCAACGCGTCCGCGATCGGCATCCCCAGCGCCAGCGCGCCGAAGGAGTCCATGCGGGTTACGTTGTCCGATTGTTCTTTCGGCAGAGCCGCGATCAGGGCGCGCGAAATCGTCAGATACAGCGCGGCGAAATCGATTCTGGAAGCTTGGAACGTGGCGCCGGCGGGAGCGAGGGCCATCGTCGCGAAGGAATCCTTGCTCGGTCCCACAAAATCAAACAAGCCGCCGTGCGTGGTATCGCCGAGCATGGCGAAGCGCATGTGCGCCGCTTCTCCCGAAAGATTCAAGCTTCCGCAGGCCACTTTCAGTGTGTCGGTGTGCAGAGCGCGAGCGAACGCGGCGGCATCCATTTTCGCGGTGGCCGGGAGCTGCAATTCCTTCAGGTCGGGAATGCGGAAAAAAACTTCGGCCAGATTTCCGGCGCCGAATTGCTGGCGAGCCTGCTGGTACGCCGGATTTTCGCTAAGGGAACGAGCAGGATTTGCGGGCGCGAGCAGGCGCGGAACCAATTGCTTCATCAAATCGAGCTGGCCGGTACGGACATAATAATGGCCGACGGTGGCGGCGTAGGCTTTTTGATGTTCTTCCTGAATTTCGTTGATGGTGGCGCCGTCAACGGTGTAGGTGGCGCTGGGAGTTGTCAGTTTTCCTTGCGAATTGAACGTCATCGCCAATTTTGCAAATGCCATCGCCTTTCCGGTCTGGTCCGCGCTTAAATCAATGATCAAAAAATAGCCGGGCTGCGGATTGGCTGCGTTCGGCTGGGGGATATCGCTCGCGCTGGATGCGGAGTTTTTCTGATCCAGGTGAAGAGGGCCCGAGGATCCGATGATGATGGGATTTTCGAGCATGCCAATCACGATATTCAGAATTGCGGCGCGCTGCTCGGCAGTCATGCTGCCTGGGTTCTGTTTGCTCTTGCCGCCGTTGGTAATTTGATCGGTGATCGCGCGCCGTACCGGAGCAAAACCAGGGTCGGCCCAAAGTTGCAACACGTGGTTCTTCTGCTGCGCGGTGAAGAGAGAACCCGTGCCGTGCCAATGGAGATAGAACCAGGTGTCGGAAGGCAAGCGGTCGGCCAATGATGGTTCCTGGCCGAACGCTGGGACCGCAAGACACAGTGACAAGAATAGAAGGCAGCGCAGCCGATTGAGTGAACGATCCAAGGTTTCTCTCCTCTTCACGCTTGCGGGCAGCTAAGGAACGGTTACGTAAAAGGGTAGAGTGACCGGGATAGAAATGCAATCCGGCAGGCCGCGCCGCATCGCGCCGAAGTAACTGGTGGGTGCGATCAAAGAAGAGCGGAGTGCTGGCATAGGAATACGAATTTGGGCGGTTTACTCGGGATCCTTCTGGCGCTTAGGACGCGCGCTCAGGATGACACCTAAAACCTGCGGGATGGTTGACAGGCTGCATTCAAACATTAACGGAAAACTTGGTGAGACGGGTTCTGTGATGCGTTCAGAGCAGACCGGGAATCCAGCGCCAGCGAACGCGCTGGAGATAGGCCGCGTATTCAGGATCCTTGCGGAGGAAGTTTTCTTCCACCAGGCTTTTGATGATCCACCAGAAAATGCCCAGCCCAAAAAGCACGGTGTTGATGCGCGAGTACGTATCCAAAGCTGCGGCTGCGATCGAGAAAAAAACGGCTGTGTAGATTGGGTGGCGGACAAACCGATATGCGCCGTCCGTAACGATGTTTCGTTGCGCGGGCACGAGGCCGATATTGCGGCCCAGGCTGATCCGAGCCCAGACCACGATGATCAAGCTGATGATGGCGAGCGAATCGGTGGTCCAGCGCGGCGCGAGCTGAATGCCCGGAGTCCAGTAGCCGATAGTTAGAAATCCCCAGTAAGTGGCCACCAGAGTGAGCAGCCACAAGAGCGGATCCTTGGTGACGCGCACCGGAGTTCTGCGGATGAGCATGGTGAGGGCGCAGAGCGAGATCTCCACGACGTATACGGAATTGGGAATGTCGAATCGAAATTTCTGCAAGGCGATCGCGAGGGGAATCAGAAATGGAATGCACGCCAGCACTGCCAGCGTCTTATCCACCCATTGCTTGCGAAAAAAGCGGGTGAAGGAGCCTTGGCGCTGATCGATTGCGGTTGGGCTCGCGGTTTCGTCCATTGTTCAGTTTGAAAAGCCGGATTGGAGTTGGTAGCGATACCGGGACTCGAACCCGGATTTGAGCCTTGAGAGGGCTCCGTCCTAACCTTTAGACGATATCGCCAACGCCTTCGCTTGGGGTGCGCCGAGTGTGAGAAGGCCCGGTAAGAATAGCACGCAGAACCAGCGAGAGTAGGCTGGAGCAATTTTCGCACGGGCGAAAAACCGGCGCAAGTGGATGAGTTGGCCGGTAGCGGGTTACTTTCCGACAACCCGAGTAACCATGAGCTATCCCGGCGTTATCATTCCGGAGAGCGCGTGATCAGGCGATTGTTCAACACTTAGGCGTGTCGCACCCCGGCGGCTGACCTTCCCCTGTTACAAAACGAATCGGGAGTTAGCCCGCCGCTAGGGCCGATTCCGTGATAAGGCAAATTAGGCCGTGCCATGGGGCAGCTTAGGTTCCACAGCAAGCCGGACCTGTAACCGATACAAAAACTCGCCAGATTTCGCGTAGACTGCCTGTGAGGATCAAGCGGACTTGGCACCCAGGCAACGGAATGCAGAATACTCACCCAACTGAATACCTATCACAGAAATTTCGAGCGTTGCGACGGCTAACGGGCAACACTCCTTTGTTGGGAATCCACTTTCGCTACCGCGGAACGTCGCGCACGATCTACGCCAAGTCCGAACAATTGAACATGACGGGCAGCATCAAGGACCGCATGGCCCTGCACATCTTGAGGAAGGCATACGAAGAGGGGAAAATTCATCCTGGCAGTATCATCGCGGAAGCCACCAGCGGCAACACGGGGATATCTTTTGCGGCTATCGGCTCTGTACTGGGTAATCCGGTATCTATCTTCATGCCCGATTGGATGAGTCACGAGCGCAAGGATCTGATCCGAAGCTACGGCGCCAATATTATTTCCGTCAGCAAGGAACAAGGCGGATTTCTTGGCAGCATCCGGATGGCGGAGGAATTTGCCGCGAGCCATCCTGACGTTTTCCTGCCGCGCCAATTCTCAAATGATGCCAACGTGGAAGCGCACCAGACGACGACAGGTCCGGAGATTAGTGCGCAACTCGAGACTGCGGGTCTTCGGCCCGATGCATTCGTGGCCGGAGTTGGCACGGGGGGAACGGTGATGGGGGTTGGGCGATTCCTGCGCGGCAAAAACCCAAGCATCAAGATTCACCCCGTGGAGCCGGCAGAATCCCCGACGCTTTCGATGGGACACAAAGTCGGCAAGCACCGCATCCAAGGTATCTCCGACGAATTCATACCGGCAATCGTGGATCTTTCGGCGCTGGATGAAGTCATTGCAGTTTCGGATGGCGACTCGATTTTGATGGCCCAGAAGTTGGCTGCAAAACTGGGGCTTGCTGTTGGCGTTTCGTCGGGATGCAACTTTTTAGCCGCCGTGAAAGTGCAGGAACAGCTCGGGCCTGATGCGGTGATGGTTACCGCTTTCCCGGATGACAACAAAAAGTATCTGAGTACCGACCTGCTACGGGAGGAGCCTTGCAAGGAAAGCTATTTGGCTCCGGGGATCGAGCTGCTCGGTCTCGAAACCTTTCAGCGCGACTGCGCCTTTTGCAAGAACATCGACTGACCCGCGGACCCCGAGATTCATTACCCTGAAGTTTTCAACGGTGGCTTCTTTCGATGATGTTCAATCTCCAATCAGCATGGCGGGCTAAGACGGAATTAGGCTGGGCTAGACCGGTTTCTCGGCACGAAGCGGCGGGATGTTTTGATTCAGGCGGAAGAAATTGTGCGGGTCGTAGTGAGTTTTGACGCCCACGAGGCGATCCCAGCGCGCGCTGTAGGCTTCCTTCACGCGATCGTCTTCGTCGCCACTCATGAAGTTTACGTAGACTCCGGGCTTCATTGCGGGACGGAGATCTTTGAACGTCGAGCGGACCCAGGTGACATTCGCGGCGTCTTTGGAAGGATCGGTCCAATCCGCGAGCAGATTCATGACGAAGGGAGCGGAGCGATCGCCGAATGCGGTTTCATGCGCATGCACTCGTCCCGCAGCGCCGCCCATGTGCGCCAGTTCAATTTGGGTGCGTGGCGACGGGATGGAACCGAGAGACGCCACCATCCGGCCGATAGTGTCGTCGGTAAGTGTTTTGAAGAATCCAGATTTTGTGTAGTAGCGGCGGCCGTGCGGGAAATCTTTATCGGCCATTGTCTGCAAGTCCAGAAAAGAAATGGTGCGGTGCGAGACGACGAGCGGATGGCCGATCGAGAGAATGTGTTCCATGTGCTTGCGGCCTTCCTGTTCTTCTCCAAGCCAGACGATGCTTTCGCTGAGCGCCGGGCGACCGCGCAATTGCGGGGGCAAATCTTCGGTATCGGGAGCAAGAACCAGGGAAATATTCCATTTTAGTTCGTCCGGTGCATCGGCCATGAAGTCGCGCCAGTAACGAAGCACCAGGGGAATATCGTCATGGAAACAGAGGCCGCCGCTTAGCATTACGGATTTCAGGGGATGCAGCTTGAGTTCGAATTCCGTGACGACGCCGAAATTTCCTCCGCCTCCCCTCAAAGCCCAAAATAAATCGGGATTCTCGCGCGCATCGGCATGAACCAGGGAACCATCGGCCGTGACCAGTGTGAATCCAAGAACGTTGTCGCAGGAAAGGCCGTGCAAGCGCATGAGCCAGCCGGTGCCTCCTCCCAGGATCAGCCCGGCCGCGCCAGTATGCGAGACGACTCCCGCGGGATAGACGAGGCCGAATTGCTGCGTAGCCGTATCGATTGAGCCGAGCAGACAGCCGCCGGCAGCGCGCGCCCGGCGGGCTTTTTCGTCTACTGTCACTTGGCGCAAGAGAGATAAATCGATCACCAGTCCTTGATCGCAGGTGCTGAAGCCGGCCAGGCTGTGCCCGCCGCATCGAACTGCTGTGAGAATTCCCGCCTCTGCGGCGCTCCGCACGGCGGCTTGAACATCGGATCACATCGGCACAGCGGGCGATTAGACCGGGCCTGCGCGCTACCATTCCGTTCCAGATTCGGCTTGCTTCGTCGAAATTAGGATCTTCCGAGCGGAATAGGTTTCCTTTGAATTTCTTGCTAAGCTGGGAGTGGATTTCTTCGATGGGTTTGAGCAACGGCCAGTCTCCTGAAGCTATCTATTTGACATACACCGCTATGCGAAGCAAGAGATCGCGATCTTTTTTCGCAGGTGTCCTCGAAGGTAGGGAGAATGCGCTTGACCTAGTAACCAATCGGGCGGGCATGGCGTCGAATGTTGATAGTTTAGAGCAGGGTGAATTGTGACTAGCCGGTTGGACGCTCGCGTCCCTTCTTTCGCCCTAGGGAAATACCTCCCGCTCGTCGGAATCTCTGCTGCTTTAATTTCGCTGCTGTTCGATTTTGACTCCGTCCCTCGGTGCGCAGCCGCGTTGTCCCATTCGCTTGATGAGCACGCTTAACATTTTGCAGGAGCTGCGAGCAGGAGATGCCCGGCAGATCTCCGGGCCGCTGGCAGGGTCCGAAGCCAAACAGGCAGCGCTGGGTCCGCGCCAGACTGCTCCGAGCTGGCAACTCGGATCAGTCCGATGACCAAGCGAAGGCCACTTGGACCAAGCGCATCCTCGGAATTATTCCCAATTTTCAAGCTGTGAGCGTCGATACCTATTTGCCTCCCCTTTCGGTAAAACAGAAGTTCTGGATCGCGACCCAAAACAGTTTCGACTACTCCGCATTTATATCTGTCGGGATACAGTCGGGAGTGGAACAGGTCACCAACACCTATCCCGAGTTTCGCCAGGGAGCGGCGGGCTTCGGCCGCTACTATTGGCATACATTCGCGGACCAAGCCGTCGGAAACTACGTCGTCGGAGCAATTTTCCCGTCGATTACGCACGAAGATTCGCGCTTTTACATTCTTAATCGCGGCGGATTCTGGCACCGCGCTGTCTATGCTTTTAGCCGAATTGTAATCACGAGAAACGACGCAGGAAGCAGGACCTTCAATATCTCTGAAATCGCGGGAAACGCCTCGGTAGCCGCTATCAGCCCGCTCTACTATCCGAGCCAGGAACGCAACTGGAACGAATATGGCGAGCGATGGGCCACTTCCGTCATCATGGATGGAGTTTTCAACCTTCTTCAGGAATTCTGGCCGGACATCAACCACAAGATTTTGCACCGGCACTAAATTGATTTTTGCACGCGACGGAGTCCGTCATTTTCAGACGACTTTGTGGCGCGCCGTACAGCGCATCCGCCGCTGCCCTCATCCGATCCACCCCAATATTCAGCCGCGAGGGTCCCACTCACTCCGCCTCCTCCGGCTATAATCACTCAAAATTATTCCTACAACGTGCCTGAAAACTTGGAAACGCCATTTTCCCGAATGGCGTTTGGCTCGCCGCCAATCCGAAGATTGGCGTTCCCGGGATTGTCTTTATCGTTTTCCACTGAATCCCTGGTGCACTATTTCACCCAGTGCGGCGCGACGTAGGAATAAAACAGGGCGATCAATCCGGTGACCGATGCCAGCGCGATACTGTGTCGAAGCGTGAAGCGAAAAAGTTTGGCTTCTTCTTCCCGCTTCATTCCTGTGGCTGCCGCGGCCACGGCGATGCTTTGCAGGCTGATCATTTTCCCCATCACCCCGCCGCTGGAATTCGATGCAGCCATCAGGATGGGATTTAAGCCCAGGCGGTTTGCGGTCACGACTTGTAAATTTCCAAATAAGGCGTTACTCGAGGTGTCGCTGCCAGTAAGAAAAACTCCAAGCCAGCCGAGCAGCGAGCTGAAAAAAGGAAACATGACTGCCGTGGCTGCGAAAGCCAGGCCCAATGTGGCTGTGGCACCGCAGTAATTCATCAAGAAGGCCAGCGCCAGGACGGTTGCAATGGTAGTCAGCGGGAACAGTAATTGCTTTCCGGTTGAGAACAACAGACGGATTGTTTGCCCGGGCGGCATCCGCAGAACGAGAGTGGAGATCAGCGACGCAAACATACAAGCAGTGCCCGATACGGAAAGCCAGTTCAAAGTGTAGATCGCGCCGTAAGGAGCCGCGGAAGTGACAACCGGAGGCATCCGTAACACTTGATTATGCAAGACCGGCCAGTGGAGCGAGACGGTAAGAGAATTGAGGCCAATTTTTACTGCTTCCATGCCCCACAGCAAAACGAAAATCACCAGCAACAAATAAGGCGTCCAGGCCATCAGCAGTTCACCGACAGAATAATGCGGAATGCCGCTCGCGGTGGAATTTTCCCCCAGATTTTCTTCAATCGCTGCCGGCTTCCAGAATTTGAGCAGAACGATGAGCGTAATCATCGCCGCCACCGACGCAAGAATATCCGTAAGGGAAGGTCCAAGGACATTTGAAACAAATAATTGAGTGCCTGCAAACGCCACACCGCACGCCAAAGCAGCTGGAAACACCGCCTTCAGCGCGCGCCATCCTCCCATCACAACCACAAGGTAGGCCGGAATGAAGAGCGAGACCGGAGCGCAGATTCGCCCGACGTTTGCGCTGAGGCTGTGCAGGGGCAAGCCGGTAATTCCGCTCAATGTGATCAGCGGAATTCCGATAGACCCAAACGCCACAGGAGAAGTATTGGCCAATAAACAAATGGAGGCTGCGTAGAACGGCGAAAACCCCAACCCGGTAAGCATGGCCGCGGCCACGGCGACGGGAGTTCCGAATCCGCAAGCGCCTTCAATGAATGCGCCAAAGGCAAAGGCAATCAACAATGCCTGCAGGCGGGTATCGCGCGTCAGGCTGCCGATGGAATCCTTCACCACTTCAAATTTGCCCGTCTCCACCGTCACTCGATACAGCACGATGGCCCAATAAACAATCCAGCCGATCGGAAATAAACCGAACGCGGCGCCATAGGTGAGCGCGGCTAAACTGTGGGCAATCGGCATGCGATACACCAGCACGGCAAGAAGTTCGGCTGAGCCCAGGCCAATAAGCGAAGATTTCCAGGAAGGCAATTTTTTGATGCCGAGCGTGTAGACAAGAACAAAAATCGGGATGGCCGCTACAAGGGCGGAGAGTCCAAGATTTCCAGCGACGGGCGTGTAGATTTGGGGCCACATGCAATCAAGACCTTTGGGCAAGTACGATCTCAAGCGTGATGTTGTTCATCTCGATGCGGCGCTGGCCGGTTCGCTTCCGGCACGGCTCACTTGCCGTTGATCATCATATTATTTCGCGTTGGCCGATTGCCGGGCTTCGAGCGCAAGTTGAATTACTTCGGCCAGGTGATATGCGCGCCGGCCCGTGCTTTGATATACCTGCTCGCGGCAACTGAACCCGTCCGAGACAATCAGAGTGTCCTGGCTTGCTGCGCGGACGGCGGGCAACAATACACGTTCTCCAATCGCTTGCGCAATCTCGTATTTCTCGCGGTCGAATCCAAATGGTCCAGCCATTCCGCAGCAGCCGGAATCTAACGAGGTCAAATCCAAATCCATTTTGCGCAGCAGGGATTCCGCGTGCGTCATTTTCATCATTGCTTTTTGATGGCAATGGCCGTGCAGCACCGCCTTGCCGGCAAGCCGGGGAGGGGCATACCCGGGCGCGTGGTATTCCAGGAATTCGCTCAGCAGGAAGATCTGCGTGCGCAATTGATCCGCCAGCGGATCGCTGGGGAACAAATTGTGAAGTTCATCGCGGAACACGGATGCGCAGCTCGGTTCAAGCACGATGATCGGCGTGCCGCTCTTGATTTCGTTTTCAAGCGCATCCAGAATCCGGCGGAGGTAGCGCTTCGCATCGTCCAGCATTCCGAAATCGTAGAGCGGGCGGCCGCAGCAAAATTGCCGGCCGGGAATGCTCAAATCGAACCCTGCATTTTCGATCACTTGCACTGCGGCCTGTCCGGCTTTGGGATGAAAATAATTCGTGAACGTGTCCGTCCAAAGGAGCACTCGTCCAGCGGATTTTGCCGGCCGCGGAGCTGCGGAAGAACTTCCTCCAACCAGGGGAATTCCTCGTTGCCTTGCCCAATTGCGAAAAGTCTGGGAAGCGAGCATGGGAAATTCGCGCTGCTTTGCCATGCCCAGAAGGTTTTTGAGTGCGTGGCTTGAACCCGGCGCATGCGTCATCCAATTTGAAATCGCCGGAGTGAGCGATCCCAGCCGCGCCCACTTGTCAATGTATCCGAAAGCGTAAGCGCGAATTGGCCGCATCCGGCCTTCGTAGTAATGGGAGAGGAATTCGGCTTTGTAAGTGGCAATGTCGACGTTTACCGGGCACTCGCTCTTGCACGCTTTGCAGGAAAGACAAAGGTCGAGCGACTTTTTCACGTGTTCGTCTTTCCAACCGCCCTTCACCACTTCGCCCTGCAGCAATTCGAAGAGCATGTGGGCGCGGCCTCGCGTGCTGTGCTCTTCTTCCATCGTCGCGCGGTAGCTGGGACACATGGTTCCCGAATCGTTTTTGCGGCACGCGCCAATTCCCAGGCAGCGCAAGGTGGCGCGCGAAAACGAACCGCCATCTTCCGGAAATTGGAAATGCGTAGTCACTTGCAGCGGGTTGTAATCAGCACCGAGACGCAAGTTTTCGCCAGGAGAATACGCGTCGACAACTTTGTGCGGATTCATCTTGCCGTCGGGATCCCACAGCGTCTTGAACTTGCGGAACGCTTGCATCAACTCCGGGCCAAACATTTTTGGGAGCAAAGCGCCGCGCGACTGGCCGTCTCCGTGCTCTCCTGAAAGCGATCCGCCATAACGCAACACCAAATCCGCAGCGCGGTCGATGAATTCCAGGTATTTGCGGATGCCCGGTTCACTAAGCAGGTCGAAATTCACTTGCATGTGAACGCATCCGTGCCCGAAATGGCCGTAAAAATGTGCTGAGTAACCGAAATCGTCGAGCAGCTTTCGCAATTCCCGAAGATAAGCGCCAAGTTTTTCCGGCGCCACGGAGGCATCGTCCCAGCCTTCCCAAACCAACGGCGCCCCTGGAGCAAAATTCCCGGCGCGCGGTCCCGCTTCGCGAATCTGCCAAACTGTCTTTGCTTCGGCAGCCGTGAAGAGACGCATGTCCGGCGCGCCGGCACCGCGCTTCAGGGCGTCCATCATTTGCCGGGCGCGACGTTCCGTCTCGGCGGAATCGTTCGAGCCGAGCTCGACCAGAAGAAACCCTCCGCCTTTGGGCAGCAGGTCGACTCCTGGGGTTCGTTTCTTTCTCAGTCCATCGACCATGCTGCCGTCGAATCCTTCGAGGCCGATGGGAGAGAACTCGAGAATTTTCGGAATATCATCGGCGGCGTGAAATGTGTCCTCGTATCCCAAGCCGACGAGCGAACGCTGCTGCGGGCTCTCAATCAATTTCAGCTTGGCAGAGAGCACCGTCATGCAGGTGCCTTCGGTCCCTACCAGCGCGCGAGCTACATGAAATCCATTTTCGGGTAGAAGTTCGTCCAGGTTATAGCCTGAGACTCGCCTGGGAATTTTGGGGAAACGTTCCCTGATCAGCGGCTGCGTAGGTGTCGCGAATTTCAAGCAGACCGCGATAGATTGTAGCGCGGCGGTCGTTTTGGGCCAGGATCATCTGGAGCTCGGCGTCGCTGGCGCTGCCAACCGTCATCCGTGTGCCGTCGTAGAGCAGAATCTCCAGTTCATCGACGTTGTCGACTGTTTTTCCGGCCAACAGGGAATGCGTGCCGCAGGAATTGTTGCCGATCATACCGCCCAAGGTGCAACGGCTGTGAGTGGCGGGATCGGGCCCGAAAGTGAGCCGGAAAGCTTCCGCCTGATTGCGCAGTTCATCGAGCACGATGCCGGGTTGGACTCGGGCGGTGCGCTGTTCTGGACTAAGTTCTAGTACCTTGTTCATGTACTTGCTGAAATCGAGAACCACGGCCACGTTGCAGCATTGGCCTGCGAGACTGGTGCCCGCGCCACGCGGCAGAACGGGAGCGCCAAATTTGCGGCAAATAGCAACGGACGCTTCGACGTCGTCCAAATCACGCGGGAGCACCAAGCCGATGGGCACTTGCCGGTAATTGGAGGCATCGGTGGCATAAAGCGCCCGGCTGCCGGGATCGAAGCGTACCTCGCCTCGAATATTTTCTCGCAGCTCAATTTCAAGCCGGTGTGCCTCAGCGAATGCGTCAACTGGCTTACCGTGCGAACTGAGTGGAAGTTCGTTCATTGAGCTACTGGGAGGCATCACAAGGGATAGATGATCGGCACAGTTTTTGACTCCGGGCAGACGGCAGAATCATGAGCCAAGTGTTGTAGCGACGGCATTCTGACCGCGACTGCTCCGCAAGGGCAAGAAGAATTACCGATGGTCCAGGCCAGTCGCATCCCAGGGTAAGCACTTTAGGAATGCCATTGGACCCGGTAAAACGAGGAATGTTGACGTATAGTACTAAAAGTCCTAGAACTACACTTCCGTGGCAAAAAGGACACTCTCTATCTGCTTTTTTCTGTCCGTCCCCACCCCCTGTCCTAAACTATTAGCCAGGGAAATCCTATGACAGTCCAACACATCGATAGCTTCGTCGCTTTTGCCGCATTAATGCTGGGAGTGAGCCTGCTCATCACAGTGGCAACGCAATTCGTGGTCAGCCTGTTCGCCCTGAGAGGCGCGAACCTGCGTCGCAGCCTCACCGATCTATTTGAAATGGCCTGCCCCGATCGCGAGGGCAAACCCCACGCGAAAGAGATAGCCCGGCGCGTATTGCGCCACCCGTTGATTTCAGACTCGGTGTTTTCGCGGTTCTGCATCCGGGCGGAGAGCATCCCTTACATTCCGCCAGTCACGGCCGGAAAGCTGAAATGGGCGGGAAGCACGATCCCGTTCCGGCCATGGCTCTTGGGTGCCGTAGCAGGGATGTTCGTTGGGCCGCTCGTACTGCTGATTTCCAAGCGCCTTTTTGTTGCCGATATTTGCCAGTATTCGGACATGCTTGCCAGCTACGTGCCCTACCTGAATTACTGCGAGCATCCCTGGCGGACTGGCGCGATATTCGGCGGGCTGTTGGTGGGGCTGATCAGCCGCTGGCGGCTGGCCACGTCCATCCGCCTGGACGAGCTTGTCGCAATTCTTGAGAAGCTATCCGACCCGCTCCCCGGCACTCTGCCCGACCCTGCCCAGCGGGCCATGCTGATGATGGCGTGGGCCGAGAATGGGCCAAGCCAGAAGTCAAAGTCAGGCTCGGGCCAGGCGGACAGAAACCGCCGGGCCACCGACGATTTCGATGAAGGCATCGTTCGCCCTAAAGCAAAACCAGAATCCGAAGCCGGAGGAGGCCTGGCTGTTGCGCTGGCTATGGAAAAGGCTGCCGCTCAGGCTCCCGCTCCCGCGGCGCCGAAGCTGGATGGCTTGCGAACATGGTTCGAGCACGCGATGGATCGGGCTTCGCAGCGTTTTACGCTGCAAGCCCGTGTGATCACTGTTCTGGTCTCCCTGTTCATCGTCTTTGCCGCGCACCTCGATGCAATCCGTTTGTTCCAGTCGCTTTCTTCCGATGCGCAACTCAGGGTTCAAATGGCGGGCAGCGCCGACGCGTTGAGCCGGCTCTCAGCGCAAATCCCTCGAGCGAGAGAAAGCGCGCATTCTGTGGTGCCTGATATTTATCGCAAGGCAATGACGAGTGTTCTCGAGCCGATTCCATTGACAACGGAGCAACCCAGGCCCAGGCCGCGCCGTGTTCCCGTCAGCACTGCCACGCCTTCCCCGGCCGGTTCGCAGGCTGCACCCACAGGCGATCAAGCCGCCGCTCCTCCCGCTGCCCAGGCGACGCCTGATGTTGCGGTGAAAAAAGACGAAGCTCCGGTTGCGGCGATACACAAGCCGAAGATTTCGGCAAAGGACCATGAAAAGCACACCGCTGCGCCAGCGCCCAGAGAAGACAAAGTTACTCTGGAAGCGAAAGCCAAGGCCACCAACGCGCTGGAGGCGACGGCTGGATTTGCCAGCCGAGAAGACGCAATTTCCTGGCTTCGCACGACCTTGGAAGGTGATGCGGCTCTCCCTAAGCTTCTTATCGCATACGACCAGGAAGTAAATTCCGCTCTCTCGAGCGACGCAGATAGATTGATCGATCATTCCGCTTCGATGAAGCGCGAGCTCGATCGCTCCGAGTTTCAGTTGCTGCCCGAAAAGTGGACAGGCTGGGTCCCCACGCAGCAAGAGTTGCCCGGACTTCTCGTCACCGTGGCATTTCTTTCGCTCGGCGCGGCATTTTGGTACAGCACTCTGAAGAATGTCGCAAGTCTTCGCCCATTGCTCGCAAGAAAGCTGGAGCAGCATCCTCGCAACAAACTGGCGTAGGAATTTTCACGTAATCAGAGCAGGACACTGTTCAATCCATAATTCTACACACCGCAATTTTTAACTTTCCATTCTACAACCGGCAAACCTTGACAAATAAATAGTCGCGGTGTACCTGATCGTGCGAAAGTTTCGAATCGTACAATTTTCAGCTCTGGAGGTTTGCATGAAGCGCGTGCTGTTCCTCTCATCGGTTTTTCTAACTGCATCGCTTTTTGCGCAGCAATCTCCCGTGCCCCAGATTCCCTATCGCGCTGTTTCCGATTTCCTGAAGCTTCCCGCGGATCTATATCTCGGCGAAGTTTCCGGAGTGGCCGTCAATTCCAAAGGCCACATTTTCGTTTTTTCCCGCGGCAATACCACCGGCCCCGCCTATGGAGCCAGCGCCGCGCAACTTCTCGAATTCGGCGCCGACGGAAAATTCCTTCGCGAGATCGGCCACAACCTTTACGCATGGTCCTATGCCCACACGGTGAAGGTCGATAAAGATGACAACATCTGGGTCACCGACAAAGGCTCGGACATGGTTGTGAAATTTAATCCCGAAGGCCGCGTGACAATGGTCTTCGGCCGGAAGCAGGAAGCATCCGACGAAGGAACAGAGCCGCTCAAGCATCCCAAGCCGCCGTTGCCTCCTGTGGACGGCATGTTCCGCCAGGTGACCGACATCACCTGGGACTCCGCCGGAAATTCCTACATCAGTGACGGCTACATTAATTCGCGCATCGCGAAATTCGATAAAAATGGAAATTGGGTGAAATCCTGGGGCGAACCGGGCAACCAACCCGGCGAATTCAACGTGCCGCACAGCATCGCCGCCGACGCCCAGGGAAATATTTATGTGGCCGATCGAGGGAATCGCCGGATTCAGGTGTTCGACACCGACGGAAAATTTCTTCGGCAAATCACGATCGATGTTCCTGTTGATCCGAATGCGCACCCCGCGATCGGCAACAAGCCCACGCAAACGACCGGGACCATGTCACCCGGCGCGCCGTGGACGGTTTGCATCACACCTCCGCCGAATCAGGTTCTCTATGCCTCCGATGCTTTTCCCGGACGCATCTATAAACTAAGCTTGGACGGAAAAATTCTTGGCGTGCTGGGCGAATCCGGCAAACAGGCAAGACAGTTTGGTTGGATACACGAAATCGCCTGCCCATCCGAAAATGTTCTCTACGTCGCCGAATTGCTGAACTGGCGCGTGCAGAGACTAGTTCTCGAACCAGTTCATTAGCAGAATAAATTGACATCCACTTGGCGAATCTTCAATACTCCGTCGCATCTTTTCACTGTCACCTAGCCGGCATCGTTTATCTGCGCTCGGGATCGGAATCTTCCGCCCGGCGATCAGACTGCAGCGGTTGCCAAGTGTGGCGCTTCAGCAACATGGGCCGACAAAACAGAGCAAAGGTTGATTCGATGAACAACGCAGTGAAAAGAACGATTCACCAACTAATTGGAATTTTGATCCTCGGCAGCGGGCTGGCCATCCCGGCCATCGCCCAAGATTCCTCTCTTGCAAGCGTCCCGCCGATGGGCTGGAACAGCCGCAGCCATTTCGGCTGCAAAGTAAGCGATTCCGTTGTGCGAGCTGCGGCGGACGCGATTTCGTCGAACGGAATGAAAGAAGCGGGCTATGTATATATCAATGTGGACGATTGTTGGCAGGGCAAGAGGGACGCTTCCGGCGCGATTCAATCTAATGCAAATTTTCCGGACATGAAAGCTCTTGCCGATTATCTGCACGGCAAGGGATTGAAATTTGGAATTAATTCCTCCGCCGGTCCGAAAACTTGCGCCGGTTATGAGGGCAGTTACAAACACGAAGAGCAGGACGCAAAACAATACGCCGCCTGGGGCGTGGACTATCTGAAATTCGACTGGTGCAGCGCCGAAAAAGTCTACAAACCCGAAGAAATGCCTGCCGCGTATAAAAAAATGCACGAAGCGATTGTTCGCGCTGGCCGCCCTATTGTGTTCAGCATGAACCAACACGGCATGCGTTCCGTTTGGGAGTGGGGCGCTTCGGTGGGCGGCAATCTCTGGCGCACTACGAAAGATATGACCGACAACTACGACCGCATGTACTCCATCGCGCACGCCGAAGACGGAATCGAGCCGTTCGCAGGACCCGGCCACTGGAATGATCCGGACATTCTCATAGTGGGCGACGGCCACATGAATCACGACGAGTACGTCAGCCACATGAGCATGTGGTGCATGATGGCGGCGCCTTTGCTTGCGAGCAATGATTTCGCGCACGCCAGCAAGGAGGCGCTCGCGATTTTGACCAATCGCGATGTGATCGCGGTCGATCAGGATACCAAGGGAGTTCAAGGGCGCTGGGTGTGGCAGGTTGGACCCTACGAAATTTGGGCCAAGCCGCTTGCCGATGGTTCCACCGCCGTTCTCTTGATCAATCGCGGCGAAGACGCCGCGCGCGTCACCGCCGACTTTAAAGACATCGGCGTAACCGGCACCAAACACGCGCGCGATCTATGGACCGGAAAGGATCTGGGACAATTCACCGGGAAATTTGCGGCGGACGTTCCGCGGCACGGAATCGTGCTCGTGAAAATGTATTAATCTCGCCGTGGAATGCGGCGACGCAAATCAGGGACGCAAATCATGATTATGCCGGCGCGGGGCGCACGCGGAATAATCGGAGCGCTTGCCTCCAAACAGGGGAGATGGATCATCACCGTGCTGCTGGCGCTGTCTTGTTTTCCGCTCGGTGCGCAGGATTTCACTTTTCCCCACAACGTCTACCCTCCGCAAGACGAACAAATTCCCGGCCCGCCAAATCCAACCGCAGCGGTGGAACTTTGTTGTGCCATGCAGGCTCAACGCCCTGTCTCGGAAGCGTCAGCTCAATCCTGGCTCGCCTATCTCCAATCCTGGCGGCGCGAACATCTAGTCCGCATGGGCTACGATGGATCACAATATCTCCGCCCCGAGCTTCGATGGACGCAATCAAGTTTCATTCAATCGCTGATGATGGCTCACGAACGTTATTTCTATGACCCGCAACGCGCTGCTTACACGGTGGAACGTTATTTGAACGACACAAAGGACGCGATTTGGTGGAATTGATTCAGTGTTGATCTGGCAATCGTATCCAAACCTCGGAATCGATGATCGAAATCAATTCGATTTGATCCGCGATATGCCGGGCGGAGTCGAGGGCTTGCGAGCGATGGTCGAAGTCATTCCACAAAAATGGAGTGCGGGTTTTATTTTCTTATAATCCATGGGATCGCGGGACGCGCCCGGAACCCGAGCCCGATTGGGATGCGCTCGCCAAACTGATGGCCGCCATCGGCGCGGATGGAATCAACGCCGACACCATGCCTGCTGTGCCGCCGATTTTTCGCACGGCATCCGATCAAACCGGACATCCCATTGCATTCGAACCGGAAAACGGCGCGAATTCCGACGTGGATTTCGCGATCGCATGGAATAACTTGACTTGGGGATATTGGAAATATCCCTTCGAGCCCATGATCAGCAAAAATAAATGGCTCGAGACCCGGCACATGGTGCACGTGGTGGATCGCTGGGCGCAAAACAAGAACGACGCACTGCAAGCGGCGTTTTTCAACGGCGTGGGCTTTGAAGCCTGGGAAAATATTTTCGGAGTTTGGAATTCACTGGAAGATCGCGACGCGGAAGCGATTCGCCGCATCGCCGCGATCGAGCGGGCATTTGCCGCGTTGCTGATCAGTCCCGGCTGGGAGCCGCACGCCCAGATGCTGCAGTATGGCGCGTTCGCCAGTAAATTTCCGGGCGAGCAGGAAACGCTATGGCTCTTCGTAAACCGCAATGATTTCGCGCTCGCCGGCCACCAGATTCAATTGGCGCATCAGCCCGGCATCCATTATTACGACGTGTGGGACGGCTCGGAACTGCAGCCGGAAATCTCCGGCGGCGCCGCAATCCTCAGTTTCGATCTGGAACCGCGTGGCTTCGGCGCGATTCTGGCAACTTCGCAACTCACCGCCGGCGAGCAGCAATTTCTTTCAGAGATGGCGCAACTCTCCCGCAAGCCTCTCGCAAGTTTTTCGCGCGAGCGGCGCTTTCTGCCGCAACGAACAATTGAAATCGCGCCCACAAAACCAGCAGCGTCTGCGCCGGAAGACATGATCAACATTCCCGAAGGCGATTTCCGATTCGCAGTTTCGGGAATTGAGATCGAAGGCGGCAACAGCGTTGGAGTGGACGTGCAAATGCCCTGGGAGGATTCGCCACGACGCAGCCACCAGCGAACGATGCATCTGAAAGCCTTTTTCATCGACCGCTATCCCGTCACCAACGAGCAATTCAAAAAGTTTCTCGATACCACTCGCTATCATCCACAAGATGATCACAATTTTCTGAAAGATTGGCGCAACGGAAATTACACCGATGGCTCGGCGAAGAAACCGGTGACATGGGTTTCACTCGAAGATGCTCGCGCCTATGCCGACTGGGCCGGGAAGCGGCTTCCCCACGAATGGGAGTGGCAATACGCCGCGCAAGGCAGCGACGATCGTTTGTATCCCTGGGGCAATGACTGGGACCCGTCCGCTGTGCCCGCCCCGGAAAAAGGCCGCACGCTCACCGCGCCTGCGGATGTAGACGCAAATCCAAGAGGGGCCAGCCCTTTCGGAGTGATGGACTTGATCGGCAACGTCTGGCAGTGGACTGACGAATACTCCGACGAACACACCCGGTCGGCCGTTTTGCGGGGCGGCAGCCATTATCAGCCGCAGTGGGCAATGTGGTATTTCCCGCAAGCCTACCGGCTGAACGAGCACGGAAAGTATTTACTGATGGCGCCAAGCTTAGACCGTTCCGGCACAGTGGGATTTCGATGCGTGCGGGACAGCAAGTAACCGGCCGGCAGAATTCCCTCTCCAGCAAAAACCCTCAGGAACCACCTATGACCTTGTCTTCTACCGATCAATTTCCTCAACTCGGCGATTGACGAACTTTGTTAAGTTAGTTAAGTTAGTCGGCGCCGCTGCTATTTGAAGGGGCACCGCACTCGATGGAACCTATCCGCAAGGAACACGTTCTCAACTTCGGCTCCGCCGAGGGCGAAGAACGCATCGGCCCGGCCCGGCCGGGACAATTGCGGCAGGTAAACGCTCGGGAGATCCTGCGCTTGTTGCGGTTGCACAATCCTTGTTCGTGTGCGGATCTGGTACGCCACTCCGGGCTGAGCGCGCCCACAGTTTCGAGCACCATTGAGCATCTTCGCAAGAAGGGCCTGGTGGAACGAATCGGCCCCGGCGCTTCCAGCGGCGGACGGCCGCCGGGAATGCTTCGATTCAACGACACGTTCGGGTATGTCGTGGGCGTGGACATCGGCGGAACGGCCGTTCGTGTGGTCCTGGCCAACCTCAACGGCAATATCATCGGCAAGTGGGTGGGAGCGCTTCACGAACAGAGCACGCCGCAGCGCGTCGCAGCGCTGATTCTTAGCGGGATCCGACGCCTGCAGCGCCGCTATCGGATTCCTGCAAAAAAACTGCTGGCAGTTGCTGCCGGGGCTCCCGGAATTACCGATGCCCGCGCTGGCATTGTTTTTTCTGCGCCCAATCTCTCGGGTTGGAAAGACGTACCGCTGCGGCAGATTTTGGAGGATGGCGCGGGTGTGCCCGTCTCGATCGAGAACGACGTGAATCTTGGGGCACTGGGAGAAAGTTGGACCGGCACGGCGCGCGGGGTGAAGAATTTTGTCTTCATGGCCATTGGAACGGGAATCGGAGCGGGAATTTTTATCAATGGCCGGCTCTACCACGGATCGGATTGGGCCGCGGGAGAAATCGGATATCTCACAGTGCCGGGCACCGAGCAAACGCGGCTGGCGATTCAATGTCCGGGGCCGCTTGAGAGCGTAATCGGAGGGAAGGGAATCGAGCGAATGTGGCGTGACATGCCGAATGGGAGTGAGGGTGGAGTTCATCATCTGCCCAGACAACTACAGGCGAGCGAAATATTCGACCTGGCCCAAACCGGCGACAAAAAAGCCCGCGAGGTGCTGCTGCAAACTGCCAGAATTCTGGCCAGTGCGATTGCGGATGTGAGTGCGATTCTGGATACGTCGCTGGTAGTGCTCGGAGGGCGCATCGGGATTCACCCCGCCCTTCTGGAGGCCACGCAGGGCATCCTGGAACAAAATGAAGTTGCGCGGCCGAAATTGGCGCTCAGCAGTTTAGGCCAGGAAGCACAACTGTTCGGCGCCATCTGGCTGGCGCTGAAGACGGCGGAGCATCGAGCGCTGCCGTAATATTCGAAATATTCGAGTCTTGAGCGTGCGGGAATCATCAAACATGCATCCAAGGGTTTGTTCGCGCACCAACTGTTCTGGGAAGCGTCCGGCCGAAGGCGAGTGGACGCGAAATTGAAAAAATTCTTGACAGTAGAAAGGGCAGGTGTTACAGGTAAGGAACTTTGTTAAGGAAGCTTAGGAAGTAGGGGCTCGGGGGGGAGTTTCACTTCAAGGGGAGAACGAAAATGAGAAATCAAAAGGGTCAGATTTTCTCCGGCCTTTTCCGTGGTCTGGGCCTTGTGATTGGCCTGGCCGTAATTCTTGCGATGTATGTGCCCGCGGCGTGGGCCCAATCGGAATCGATTAACGGCACCATTCGCGGCCGCATCGCCGACCAGACTGACCAGCCGATCGTGGGCGCAAATGTGACTGCCTTCAACACTGCGACAGCATACACGCGCACCGTGGCTTCCGGAGACGACGGCTATTACGTGCTTCCGTCGTTGCCGCTCGGAACTTACACGGTTACCGTCAGCAAAGAAGGCTTCACGACCATGAAGTTTTCGGACATCGTTCTCCAAGCCGGCCGCGAGGCGGTGGTCGATGCCGCAATGAAGGTGGGCGTGATAACCACCTCGGTCGAGGTGACTGGCGGCGCGCCAATCATTGATCCAACACGAACCAATATCGGCGGCACGATCACTGAAACCGAAGTGCGGAATTTGCCGCTCACTTCCCGAAATCCCTACAACTGGATCATGTTCCAGCCCGGCGTCAGCG
Organism: uncultured Acidobacteriota bacterium; assembly: GCA_963797765.1. GTDB lineage: Bacteria > Acidobacteriota > Terriglobia > Acidiferrales > UBA7541 > JBGPTK01. The sequence goes on from CAWCQU010000002.1 coordinate 306,302, forward strand.
GACATCCGAACCCGGAGCTAGGCATCCCGCGCACACTGAATACCAACGGCTTTGTGGACCGCATCAATTATCAGATGGACGGAATGGTGGACACGGAGAGCGATCGCTACGGATTGCGGCTGTTCCCGATTTCCTCCGTCTATGTCAGCGAAGTGCAGACGGTGAGCAACAGCTTCGCTCCAGAATTCGGCAACACTACTGGAAACATCTACAACGTGATCACGGGATCAGGAACCAACGATTTCCACGGCATGTTCCAGTGGCTACGCGGACCGGTCGACGCAACAGCCAGACCCATTCTGCTTTCTCCCACACAACCCAAGCCTAATCTTCTGATGAATTCTTACGGCATGAACGCAGGCGGGCCCATCAAGAAAGACAAGTTGTTTCTCTTCGCAGCCTATGAACATTTGTATCGTGCGCTGCCGGTTCCCATCACCGTCAGCTCCGCGAGTCAGACGGCCCTTGAGGCCATCGGCATTCCCGCTTCGCAATTCGGAACGGCGCCCTCCGTACAGCACGCGCAGTTTCTGGACGTTCGCTTGGATTGGGACGTGAATGCAAAGAACCGGGTTTTTGCGCGCTTCAATTATTTCCGGAACGAATATCCGTTCAACACGGCTGTGGGGGGCTTGAACCTGATCTCGGCCGAATCCGATTTTAGGGATCGCGCGCACGTCGGCGGCTTGCAGTGGGTGACGACTTTCTCCCCGGAATGGCTTAACGAGTTCCGCTTTTCTTATCCCTACCGGAATGAAAAGCACATTCCGGGTTCTCTGACCGGCGCGCAGCCCGCGATCACAATTTCGGGCGTCGCCAATTTTGGCGGCAGCGTATCCACCGGCGACGTGTTCGCCGAAAAAATCCCGAGCTGGAACGACAACGTTACGTACATTCGCGGCCGCCACGCCATGAAGTTCGGATTCGGGTACTCGCGAATCATTGACGTGCAGGAAGGCGATAGCTTCACGCAGTATACCTTTCCGTCGATTGCAGCGTACCAGGCTGCGTTGGCCGGCACCAACACGAAATCCTACTCCACCGTCGCTGCCGTCATCGGCGATACGCGCGAAGGATATGTTTCCAATTTCTTCAATTTCTTCGCGCAGGATAGTTGGCAAATAAAACCCACCGTGTTGCTGACTTATGGCCTTCGCTACGATCGCTTCCTCGCGCCCGGAGCGGAAGCCAATGCTCCGTTCCCGACGTCGCGAAGTTTCAATAATCCTGCCGGTGACGTTTCTCCGCGATTGGGCTTGGCCTGGAGACTGGGCAATAAGACCGTGGTGCGCGCATCGTGGGGGATGTTCTACGACCCGCCGCCGACTAACCTGTGGTACAACGCGCTGTTCACGGATGGAGCGGGGCGCTCGTTCAACGCGTCGCTGGCGCCGGCGTCGCCGGGAGCTCCGGCATTTCCCAATCCTTTGACGACGGCGACGGCCCCTGCTATTGCTTCCGTCTTTACCGTCACGCCCAATTTCAAGAACGCTTATGCGCTGACGTCGACACTCCAGATCACGCGTGAGCTTACCAAGAACGACGCGGTCACCATTGCTTATGTCAACACTAACGGCCGGCAATTGCAGTGGCTGCACAACACTAACCTGATCAATCCCGTCGGCAATCTGCTGGATGGCCGGCCGGTGTTCCTGGCGGCGGTGAATGCGAATACGCGTTTGAATCCCGCATTTAACAACGTGACCATGCAAGATGTCGGCGCGAGCTCCAGCTACAACGCGCTGGAAGTCAATTGGGAGCACCGCTTCTCGCACGGGCTCATGGTCAACGGACATTACATTTATTCGCATACGATCAGCGACGCCCCAGACGTGAATGGCTTCGAACAGAATTTGGTGTACGTCGAAGACACCACCAACCGCCTTCGCGATCGCGGCAACAGCTATATCAACCGTCCGCAGTCCTTCACGGGCACCGTGATCTGGGCGCCTCGCGTCACCACTGACAACACCTTTGCTCGGGTTCTGCTGAACGACAACGAATTCGGAATACTGTCCAACATTGCCTCCGGCGACCAGCAAAACGTCACGGCCAACGCCAGCCTCAACGGCGATCCGACTGTGGCCGCCAGCGTGACGCGGCCGGTAGGAATCGGGCGCAACCTCGTTCGGGGTCCGCAGATCGTGCAGTTCGACATTCGCTACACGCGAACTCTGTTCACCTTGAAGGAGCGCATTCGTGCTCAGTTCTTGACCGAGGCCACCAACGTTTTCAATCATCCAAACGTCACGTCCCTGAATACGACAGTTTCGGTGCTGACGGCTGGATGCCCGAGCGCTGGAAACGGATTTACGCTTACCCCGGCAACTTGCGGTCCTCTTGCCGCTCCGCTGCCGTCATCGTTTCCAAAATCCTCCACCGTGCTGCAGGGCCGCATTCTCGATTTCGGCCTGGGCGTAAGGTGGTAGGGTGATCGAGGGTTTCCGGGGCCGCTGGTAAAGGTGCCTTCGGGCAAGTCGAGGAGAAGCGAGGAAATATTTTGAATGGCCTTCTTCGGAACTAGCTCGGGACTTTCAGCGGCCCAGTTTTTTGTCCGGCCTTCCGAGGAGGAGTCCGCGCGTTGAAAGATTCGAGCCACCCCTCTTCGTCTTCTGGTCCATCCGAACGATTCCCCGCGCCCGTCTATTCTGAAACTGTACTTGCCGTTAATTTCGACGACGCCAAGAAATATTTCTTCGATGCGCTGATCGAAATTCACGCGGCCCATACATTGATGCTCGCGCGGCAAGGGATCATCCCCGAAGCGGACGCGCGCTGCTGCCTTGACGGCCTGGCCAGGCTTGACCGTAATGCGATCCTGGCCGCGCGTTATGACGGGCGGTGCGAGGATCTCTTCTTCTACGTGCAGGGCTTGCTGGTGCAGGAATGCGGCGCGGAAGTGGCCGGGAAAATGCACACGGCGCGCAGCCGCAACGATATTGATCTGACGCAATATCGCATGTGTTTGCGCCGCGAAGTGCTGCGGATCGCTGAAGAAACTGCGGCCGCGCGGCAGGTGCTGCTCGATCTGGCCGCCGCGCACATAGAAACCATCATGCCGGCTTATACGCACACGCAGCCGGCGCAGCCCACCACACTGGCCCATTATCTGCTCGCTGCCGTCGAATTTCTGGGGCGGGACATCACGCGCCTTCGCGCAGCGTTTGCGACGATCAACCGCAATCCGCTGGGGGCTTGCGCGATCACCACCACTGGATTCCCCATCGATCGGGATTGCACCGCTCACCTTCTTGGTTTCGAAGGATTGCAGACGAATTCCTACGGCGCGATTGCCGCCATTGATTACGTTGCGGAAGCCGCGAGCGCAATCGCCGTGCTGATGGTGAATCTGGGAAAATTGATCCAGGATTTGCTTTTGTGGTGCACCGAGGAATACGGCTACCTGCGCTTGAGCGACGCCTACGTGCAAACCAGCAGCATCATGCCGCAGAAGAGAAATCCAGTCGCGCTCGAGCATTCCCGAATCCTGGCGAGCAAGTCTTTTAGCGAGGCGCAGGCCGTGCTCACGTGCGCGCACAATACGCCGTTCGGCGACATCGTGGATAGCGAAGACGATTTACAGCCGCTGGTTTTTTCGATGTGCGCGGACGCCTCGCGCGCTCTGCGATTGCTGGCCGGATTGATGAGCCACGCCGAAGTGGATCGCGAGCGAATGTGCCGGCGCGCGGCCGGCAGTTTTCTGACGGTCACAGAACTGGCCGACACTCTGGTGCGCGAAGAGGTCATCAGTTTTGACGCCGCCCATCATCTGGTGGCTGCCGCAGTTCATGCCGTCGGCCGCGAATATTCCGCAGGCAAGCTGGTGGATGAATTGGAGCGTCTGGCGCCCGAATCTCTGGGACGCTCGTTGCGCAAGCCTCGCGAAGTTTGGCTGCGCTCGCTCGACCCAACGCACTTCGTCAATATCCGCAAAATCGCAGGCGGCCCGGCGCCCGAGGCGGTGCAGGCTCAAATTGCGACGGCTCGCGATGAACAATCCGAAATCATGGAATGGCTCGACCGCAAGAATTCCTTGCTGCAGCGTTATCCAATGCTCATCCGGGACGCGATCACCGAATTGCGGAAGGCCGCTCGATGAATTCGAAGATTTCGTCCAACCCGCGCGGCCGCATGGTTTCAAACTTCCGCGAGTAGCGAATTGACGAACGAAAATAAATCCTCCGATTCACCGAGCTTGATCCGCGGCATGGGCTTGGGAAGCGCCGTCGCGCTGAACATGAACGACATGATCGGCGTGGGGCCGTTCATCACCCTGCCGCTGATTGTGGGAGCGATGGGCGGTCCGCAGGCGCTGCTCGGATGGGTTCTGGGCGCGCTGTTTACCATGTGCGATGGAATGGTGTGGGCAGAACTCGGAGCGTCCATGCCGGAGGCGGGCGGGTCATATTACTACCTGAAAGAAATTTACGGGCCCAAGAAACTTGGGCGGATGATTTCGTTTCTTTTCATCTGGCAGCTCACGTTCAGCGCTCCGCTTTCCATCGCGTCCGGCTGCATCGGATTGTCGCTCTATGCCAGCTATCTTTTTCCGGGCTTGCAACACGCGCTAGGACAGCACAATTTTCAGGCGCGGGTGCCGCTGTTGGGCAATCTGGATGCTTCGGTGCTGGTGACGAACGGGACGTTTCTGGCGATGCTGGTGTGCCTGTTCGCTGTTTTTCTGCTGTACCGCAGGATCACGGCGATCGCGCGACTTTCGAAACTGCTCTGGATTGGCGTGATCGGCACGATTCTTTGGGTGATCTTTGCGGGCTTGACGCATTTCAATTCGTCGCTCGCGTTTCAATTTCCACCCGGCGCGTTTCAGCTCTCGCGGCCATTTTTTCTCGGCTTGGGCTCGGCGATGCTGGTGGCCACTTACGATTATTGGGGCGCTTACAACATCTGTTTTCTGGGCGGGGAAGTACGCGATCCCGCGCGTACGATTCCCCGGGCGGTGCTCTATTCCATCGTGATTGTGGCGGTGCTCTACATTTTGATGAACACCAGCGTGCTGGGCGTGATTCCCTGGCAGGAATTGAGCAGCACGAGCCAAAGTGGCGCGCACAATTTCGTGATCTCCGTGTTCATGCAGAAAATTTACGGGCGATGGGCCGGCAGCCTGGTTTCCATTTTGATTATCTGGACGGCATTTGCTTCTGTTTTTTCTTTGCTACTGGGATATTCGCGCGTGCCCTACGCGGCGGCCCTGGACGGCAATTATTTCCGGATCTTCGGCAAGCTGCACCGCAAGAATCAATTTCCTTACGTTTCGCTGCTGGTGCTGGGAGCGGTGGCCACCGCTTTCTGCCTGTTGAAACTGGTGGACGTGATCGCGGCGCTGGTGGTGATTCGCATCCTGCTGCAATTTCTGCTGCAATCCATCGGCGTGATTATTTTGCGAATTCGGCGGCCGGATATTCCGCGTCCCTTCCGCATGTGGCTTTATCCGCTGCCGGCAATCCTGGCGGCAATTGGTTTTGTCTATATCCTGATCTCGCGTCCCCACTTTCTGAAAGAGATTCGCTATGCCGCGGTGCTGCTGATCGTGGGGCTCGCGATTTACATGGCGCGGTCCTGGAAGCGCGGCGAATGGCCCTTCGGGGGCAACTTGCCGATCGCCGGTGTACGCGAAACGCTTTCCGGGCAGTAGCTGTCTATCAATGGCGCGATTCGATTTGCTGGCTTGCAATTAACGATGAATTGTCATCTGGGAAGGAGATGTTCGATGGTTTTCAGTCGGAATGTATGGCGCGGAGCGCTTGCGGCGCTGTGCGCGGCAAGTTTACTGATGGTTGTGGCGAAAGTGCGGCCGCAGTCGCCGCAGAATGTGGCCATTGAAGCGACGCCGCGAGCGATGGAAATCGATCCCGATCGCGGCGCCGCGGCTCTGTGGCAATCGCTGCTGAAGCTGCACACTCGCGCGAGCATGATTTTGTTTATGGGGCATCCGGACGACGAGGATGGCGGCGTGCTGACGTATGAATCGCGAGGCCAGGGCGTTCGCGCCAATTCGCTGACGTTGAACCGCGGCGAGGGCGGGCAGAACGTAATGTCCAACGATTACTGGGACGCTTTGGGCCTGGTGCGCACCGAGGAATTGCTGGCGGCGGACGGTTACTACGGCGTGCAACAATTTTTTACCAGCGTGGTGGATTACGGTTTTTCGAAGACCCGCGAAGAAGCGCTGGAGAAGTGGAGCCACGACCGCGTGCTCTACGATTCCGTTCGCGTTGTGCGAATGACTCGCCCGCTGGTGGTGGCTTCGGTTTCGGTTGGCGGACACACCGATGGACACGGGAACCACATGGTAGCCGGGCAAATGGGGCAGGAAGTCTATAACGCCGCCGGCGATCCCAAAATGTTTCCGGATCAAATCCAACAAGGATTGCGGCCGTGGACTCCACTGAAAGATTATTCCCGAGTGCCGTTTCGTCTTTCCGAGGATTCGATATTCGATTACGCCGACGGGCACACTTACCCTCTGCGGTTTTACGACTACATCAATCAGCGCTGGGCGGACGGAAAACTCGCAACGAACCTGGTGATCCCGGCGGGAAATTACGACCCGCTGCTCGGCTACACCTATTCCCAATTGGCGCGCAAAGGACTGGGTTTCCAGAAATCGCAGAATGGCGGAACCAATGTTCCCGCGCCGGGTCCAGTGGATACGCCGTACCATCGCTGGGCGTCGCGCGTGCCGGTGAAAGAGGAAGAGGGTTCTTTCTTTGATGGCATCGACGTTTCGCTTGCCGGGATTGCCGAGCTCGCGCCGCAAGGCGACACAACATTCCTGAAGCGCGGACTGGCTGAAATCAATCAATCCGTCGAACAAGCCACACAGAATTTTTCTCCGCAGAATCTGGAGAAAGCGGCTCCGGCATTGGCGGCGGGGCTGAAAGCCACGAACCACCTGATCGAAGCGGTGAATGCGAGCAATCTTTCCGCCGACGAGAAATACAACGTCAATTTCGAATTGCGCGTGAAGCAGGCGCAATTCAATTACGCTCTTTTGCAGGCGCTGGAAATTTCCTTGCAAGCTACTGTCGCGCCCGAGCACCGTCCCACCGGGATCTTCGCGCTGTTCCAGGGATTGCCGGACACCTTCCAATCGGCGATTCCCGGGCAGCAATTCGAAGTGGACTTGCGGCTTGCAAATCTCAGTTCTATTCCGCTTGAGGTGGCAAAAGTTTCGCTGGCCGGTCCCGACGGAGAAAATTGGAAGCTCGACGCCGAGGGCCAGGCACCCGCGAATCTGGCGCCGCGCAACGTGGCCGAAGCTCACTTCAAGGTTAGCGTGCCGGAAAATGCCGCAGCGACTCGCCCCTATTATTTCCGGCCGAATACCGAGCAGGCGTATTACGACATTCTCGATCCCCGCTACCGGAATTTGCCAACGGTGCCTTACCCGCTTTCGGGCTGGGCGGAATTCACCTATGAAGGTGTGCCGGTGCGCATCGGGCAAGTGGTGCAGACGGTAAAGCGAGTCACCGGCCTGGGCCCGGTGCAGGAGCCGCTGGTGGTGGTGCCGGCCGTATCGGTTTCGATTTCGCCAAACGCGGGAATTGTTCCGCTCGATGCGAAATCGTTTTCGCTGGCGGTGGCCATTCATAGCAGCGTCAAGGGGCCCGCGAAGGGCGCGGTGCGGCTCGATCTGCCGGAGGGTTGGAAATCCTCGCCGGAATCGATGTCGTTTTCAACAGCAAAGGATGGCGAAGACCAGGCCGTCACGTTCCAGGTAACTCCGGAATCCTTGCAGGCCAAGCCGTATAAAGTGACCGCGGTTGCGTCGTATAACGGCCATGAATTTCGCGAGGGTTATCACACGGCGGGCTACTACGATTTGCGGCCTTACAATTTGTATAAACCCGCAATTTACAACACCACTGGCACGGACGTGCAGGTTCCCTCCGGATTGAACGTAGGCTACGTGATGGGGACGGGCGACGATGTGCCGGCGACGCTCGAAATGCTTGGGATCCATGTGCACTTCCTGAGCGCGCAAGACATTGTCTCGGGCGACCTGAGCCGGTTCGATGTGATTCTGATGGGAGTACGCGCTTACGCGGCGCGCCAGGAATTGCGATCGGCGAATGGACGGCTGCTCGACTACGTGAAAAACGGCGGCGTGATCGTGGTGCAGTATCAGACCATGGAGTATTCGCGAAATTACGGGCCGTATCCCTATTCGCTCACCAGCGACGCCGAAAAAGTGGTGGATGAAGATTCGCCAGTCGAGATCCTCAATCCGCAAAACCCCGTTTTCACCTGGCCCAACAAAATCACGACGAATGATTTCAAGGGATGGATCGAAGAGCGCGGACACGACTTCATGAAGGAGTGGGACCCGCATTACGAAGCGCTGATTGAAACCCACGATCCAAATCAGGATCCGCAAAAGGGCGGATCTGCTCTACGCGCGCTATGGAAAAGGCGTGTACATCTACACGGCGTTTGCTTTTTACCGGCAACTGACGGAAGGAGTGCCTGGCGCATTTCGTTTGTTTGCAAATCTGGTGAGCTTGCCGCGGAATCCTGGCTTGGCGGCGGGAAAAACGGAATGAATGTGGAGAGCTGGCCATCGAACAATCCCTGACGCTACAGTAACGTGACACAAACGTAGTCATTAGTATAAACGTAGTTAAGTTAACCTATGGCAGTTCCTCCGCGTGTGGTAGCCTAAAAAGATTGGGCACCTTGCTTCCCTAAAACAACCGGCTTGTCCGCATCCGCCAAACAAGCGCTTCCTCAGCATGAAGAGAAAGCCCGCTTTTTTAAGGAGTTCACCCGTGCGATTTGCGGCCTGTTAGGCTGATGTGCAAGTTGAGGAGGATCGGAAATGCTAAAGCCTAAAACACATTTCGTGCAGGTTCCTCTGGAAACAATCAAGAAGCTAGTTGCAGCGGAAGCCGGAAAGGCAAAAGCGACGGGAGAAGTAGAAATAAAGGAACCGGATTCAAAAGTGGCATAAAAGGCCTTCGGGTGTGACGGCCGGCCGAACGCAAAGGTGAATCTCGATGACGCTACCAATTGATATTTTTCAGATCGAGGCCAATGGCAGTGTGCTGTGGCGTGGAACAGCAGCAGATCTTGAAGAAGCCAAGTTGCGCATCCAAGAATTCGCGGTTCGATCGCCCGGTGAGTACATGATTTTGAGCCGCATCTCGGGAACTAAGACCATCGTCAAAGCGGGAGGCGGCGACGGATTCGCTCAGTCAAAGAGTTCGACTGCGTAGTAAGCGCGTTCCCAGGTGAAGTAAACGAAAACACCCGGAAATAGAATTACAGCACATGAGAAATTTCGGCACGCGGGGCATCCAACGCCGCCGAGTTTGAAATCGTCCGGACCAGACGTCCTCAGTTGCGGTTCAATCCAATTGGCATTGAACAGCGCCAAAAATCCTGGACGTAAAATCGGCAAGCCTCTACATTTTGGGCCACGCACGGAAGTGTCTCGCCTTATTGATAAGGGCCGGGTGTCGCGCCTATGGCGCTGAGGATCCTCTGTGCTGTTATTTCCAGCTTCGCAGGTGAAACCTCCTTGCGACTGCTACGGCAAACTACCCGATGGCATACACGAATGAAGGTATGGCGCCTTAGGAGGCGTGCGGGTACTCTCCACGTGCCGTAGAGGCGGCATTTGTAATTTTCGAATTCTCTTTTGTGGAAGAGAGAGGTCTGTTTGAAGGGTAAACGGGAGCCAACAAATGAAAGCACGGGCGAATCGACGAAGTAACGGCGAGACGATGTTGATCAGTGTTGCTGAATCAATCGGGTCAACGCTGGGCACAATCGCCGCGAAGGCTGGTTCGGCGCAGGATGCGCTGAGCCGAAGCAGTTTCTTGAACCAACTGGAGAGAGAAAGCAAGAAGTTGGTGCGAAAAAGCAAAGGCGTGGCCCGCAGCGCGAAAAAGGCCACGAACAACGCGGCGCGAAATGTGAAAAGAAAAAGCACCGCGAAAACCGCGCGGCGCAGTGTGCGTCGCGCACGCTCGAAGTAAGCTAAACCGATCCTCGCGGACTGCCTTGTGTTTACGGGGGGCGGAAGAGAGTAGCCGTGGTTTAGTTTAAAACTTAACGGGGAGAGCCGATATGAGATTCGGACCATTGCTTGGCATCGCGATACTTCTAATGATTTTGTGGGCGGGCGGGTTTCTGTTTTTTCACGTCGCTGGATTTTTGATCCATATCCTTCTGATCCTGGCGGTGATTTCGCTTGTGGCTCATCTTTTGACCGGCGCCAGAACGGCATAGATCGGCATCCGGCGCTGGTACCAGGCCGCCGAGGGACGACTCGTTAGACCCCTCAAATGTAGGTTCAGTTCGCCAGCCAACGCGGCGGATTGGAGTGGTATCAAGTCTCGCGAAGCCAGGCACCTCCACTCCTCTTGGCTGTGCCCGTACCAAATAGCTGGAGTTACGCGCACAGGCAGGAGCGCCTCTGCAACCAAAACCGGCCGGCATAAGGAAACTGATCGACTGCCCGGGGCCGCGGCACCCTGTGAAGTCAGCGTTGCAACCGATCGCCACATCTACACGCGGAACTCGATGGAGATCGAGATCCTGGCAATTCCCGATTCGCTCAGGCGCTTCGCTAGCGCGCCGGAATATTCTGCCGAGCGCCTTTTTTCAAATCATCTTTCAAAACTTCAACCGCTTTTTCAAGCTGTGCATCACGCCCGGCCAGGAAATCGGCAGGCGTGTTGTCCACGTTAAAGTCCGGCGGCACACCGAAATTCTCCAGGTTTTGTCCGCTGATATTCCACAAACCCGTTCCGGGCGTGCGAATGCTCCCGCCATCAATTAGCCGGTACGCGCCCGTTCCGATCACCGCGCCGTACGTCGTGGCGCCTACCGTTTTGCCCAGCCCCAGTGTGTGAATTCCATCCGGAAAAACCTCGGCATCGCTGGTGGAGCGTTCATTTTGCATTACCACGATGGGGCCATAAAATGCCCTCTGCGGCCGGGTAATGTATACGGAATCGCGCGGCCGCACATACTGATATTGCTTTTGCGAAAGAATTTCGATCAACTCTTCATCGATCCCGCCGCCTGGATTGAAACGTTGATCAATGATCAACGCTTTCTTGAAATGGTTCTCGGCCAGATCGCGTTCGAATTTCGCGAGCGCCGGGCCGTTCATCTGCCGGATGTGCAAGTAGCCGATCTCACCGCCCGAAAGTTTTTCCACCATCAGCCGGCGATCTTCCACCCAGCGGTTGTATTGCAAGGTGGCGAATGCACTGGCGTTCACGGGTTCGACGCGCGTCTTCCAAGCTCCGTCGAGCGAAGGCTTTGAATTCACCGTGAATTCGATCTTGCGCCCGGGCGCGAGATTGAAATTCTTCCAGTAATTGTCACCGGCCTTTAGCGGCGCGCCATTCACCGCCAGGATGTAATCGCCTATGTGGATTTTTACGTAGTCTTTATCCGCGGGCCCGTCCTTATATATATAGGTGACCTTGTAATAGCCTGAATCCGGCTCCAGATCGAAGCCGGGAAAGCGCGTCTGGATGGCATTCTTGTCCGGCTCGCCGCCTCCGCTGATTCCGGTGTGCGAGGCGTTCAGTTCGCCGATCATCTGGCTGATCACGTCGTGCAATTCTTCGCGATCGGCCACGTCGGCCAGCAGCGGCTCGTACTTTTCCTCCATCTTCGTCCAGTCCACGCCATTCATTTGCGCGTCGTAAAACCGGTGTTTCAAAATTCGGTACGACTCGCGGAAAATCTGCAGATTTTCCGCGCGCTGATCCACTTCCACGCGCACAGTGAAATTCACTTTTCTGCGGCCGCCACCGCCTTCGCCGCCGCCTCTGGCGGAGGGTCCGGCGCCTTCGGCCGCTGCAACCGGCGCCCCGCTCGGCGCGCCTCCGGAAACGGACGCAGCCCAAATGCCGCTGGCTTCCAGGAAATAAATCGTCTTCGAGTCCTTTGAAAATTGCAGCGACGAAATGCCGCCGCCGAAGCCGCCGCCTTCTTCCCCGCCCTCGCGCGGCATCGATTGCGTGATCCGCCGAATCTGTTCTCCATTTTCCTGCACGGTCCAAAGCGTCGAAGTCGGCCGCCCTTCTACTTCTCCAACCGTCACGAATGCATAGGTATGGCTATCCGGCGAAGGCACCGCGATGAAAATATTGTCGGAGAGACGCGTGATCTGGTGAAACCGGCGCGCCAGTCCCTCCCACTCAATCTTTACGTCCACGGGAGTCCTAGCGGAAGCCCCTCCCGCGTGAGGCCCTCGCTCCGCGCCGGCCCGGTCCGCGGCCGCGCGTTCCGCGGCCTGCGCCGCGTCTTCGTCATCCACGTCGCGGCTCATCGGATTCTTGTCCTCGGCCGTCAACGAAACGCTGTAAAGCGAAGCCACATTGCTGCGCAGCGCCGCCGATCCTCCCTGCACAAATCCGCCCAGGAAAATTAATTTCTTGCCATCGCGCGTCCAGTGCGCCCCGGAGCTGCTGAACAGGTCTTGATCCGGAAGTTGCCGGTCCGTGCCGCCATCCACCGCCACAATGTGAACGTGCGGCCGCTCGTCGCGGTCCGGCGCTGTGTAAGATACCCACTTCCCGTCGGGCGAAACGTCTGGAACCGTTAGATTGGCCACATCGCTCGACGCCAGCACTTGCGGCTGGCCACCCTCGGATCCTACACGATACAGTTTGTGATCCGAAGCCGCAAAAACCACCCATTTCGAATCCGGAAACCAAGTCAACGCGTATTTTTCGGTATCGGAGTTCGAAAGCTTCTTGGAATTCTCGCCATCGGTTCCCGCCACCCACACTTCGTCACGCCCGGATTGGTCGCTCACGTAAGCCACCCAGCGGCCATCCGGTGACCACGCCGGATCGGTATCGCGCCAATAGCTGTTCGTCACGCGAGACACGTCGCCGCGTTCGGTGGCGATGGTGAAGATTTCACCATGCGTCGAAATTGCCGCTCGTAGCGTGGAAGGAGAAAGGCTATAGGCATCGGCTACGCCGTTGATCGTCATCACCTGGAAATTGTTTTCTTTTGTGTCGGATGCGATATCGATTTTTATTTCGCCGGTTTTTCCCGTCGCCGTATCCAGTTTCCAGATCTGGGCATTGTCCTCGTACATCAGAACGCGGCCATCCGAGGAAATCGAAGGATAAAAGAGCGAGCCATCCGTGTGATGCGTCACTTGCACCGGCTTTCCGCCGTTCTCGGAAATTTTCCACACGTTCGCCACTGACTTCATTACGCGCAGGTCACCCGCCTTTCCCACCAGATCCCGATCGGACACGAAAAAGATTTCGCCGTTCCCATACTGCGGCCAGAAATTGTTCGGCTTCTCCTGGTCCGGCATGTCCGCGTCCAGAATCTTGCGGGAGTTTTTTGTATCCACGTCCATCACCCACAAATCCGCGGCATAATTTCCGCGATAATGTTTGCGCCACCAGACCATCGGATGACGATTGAAGACCAGTTTTTTGCCGTCCGGAGAATAGCTGGCCCAATAGCCCCAGTCCGTGGGCAAAGCCTGCTCCAAGCCACCGTCAATCGAGACGTCGTATAAGCTGGGAATACCGGGATAGACGCGTCCGCGTGAAGATTGAAAAACCACGCGTCGCGAATCGCGCGACCATCCAACCACATAGTCGTTCGCGCTGTAATACGTCAATTGCTTCGGCTCGCCCCCTTCCGCGGGCATCACGAACACGTCGTAATTGCCGTAGCGATTGCTCGAGAAAGCGATCCACTTCCCGTCAGGAGAAAACCGCGGGAAAACTTCGCGTGCCAGATTGTCCGTCAGGCGATGCGGGCTCGACCCGTCTTCATTCACCATCCAGATATCGCCCAGATAGCTGAACACAATTTTGCCGGCGTGATAATCCGGATGGCGAGGAATGGCAATCGGCTTCGCCCAGGCGCTCGAACCCACAAGCAAGAAAATAGCGGCAGACAAAATAAGACGCACGCTCTTCACGGCAGCCTCCAGAATTAAAATTGAAATGGGAGACAACTTTCGGCCGGCTCCCCCAGCCGGAACGAATCAGAAAATCGTTAAACCCGAATCCGCACTAATCCGCGCCGAGTCTAACACTTTCCCCTTCGCTGGTGTAACAGACGCGTCCCCGGCCGGTTGGGTTTCGAATGATTTTTCGAGGCTGACAGATCTTCATTGGTGAGTATTTTGCATGCAGCTACGAGTGGGACAGAACCAGAATCAGCAACTTTCCGGCCTAGCTGGACATTCGCACCGGAGCATCCAAAAAAGAGCTGCGCGCAAAAATCTCCACATCCTGCCGGCTGGGCGCCGCGCCTTGTGCGCCAGGCCGGGTCACAGAAATCGCGGCAGCGCAATTAGCAAAGCCGCAGGCATCCGGCAAATTCATTCCCTCGCTGAGCGCCACAGCCAATCCGGCATTGAAGACGTCTCCCGCTGCTGTTGTGTCCACTGCGTTTACCTTGGGCGCGGGAATCAGCAGCGCGCCGTCACTATCAACCAGCGCGCAACCCTGCTCGCCCAGCTTCACGATAACAATTCGGGCTCCTTGTCTCTGCAGGTTGCGCGCCACTGTTACGGCCTCTCCCGGATCAAGCCGTGAAGGTGGCGCACCGGCCAAGATCGCGGCCTCCGTTTCATTGGGAGTGAGAATGTCCACGAAAGGAAGGAGCGAGAGACAGTTCGGATCGGCAGGCGCTGGATCGAGAATCACTCTCGCATTTGCATTCTTCGCCGCTTGTGCCGCTGCTAAAACGGTTTCCAAGGGGGTTTCGAGCTGCAGCAGCACGATCTGAGTTTCGAGAAATGAATCCATGCTACCGGCGATATGTTCGGCAAGAAATTTGGCGTTTGCTCCCGGAACCACGACGATAGAATTCTGCCCGGTATCGGCCACGAAAATCAGGGCTACGCCGCTCGATCCTTCCGCCATACCAATGCCGCTGACATCGCAACCCGCCTGCCGCAGGTTCTCACGCAGGCTCCGCCCGAATTCATCATCGCCCACGCGGCCAAGCATGGCCGTGCTGCCTCCCAGTCGCGCGCAAGCAAAAGCCTGATTGGCGCCTTTCCCTCCTGGCGCGGTTAGAAACGAATGGCCAAAAACGGTTTCGCCCGGAATGGGAATGCGCGCCGCAAACGCCACCACATCCATATTCAAGCTTCCAACTGCCACGATCTTGGCCAGGAGCATTCCTCCCAAGTGAGCGAACTATCTCGAGCCGTTTGCAGCTTTCAACAATTTCACATTTGCCGAATCAACCGGCGCCGCTCTAATTCCCCGGAGGCTTCGGCGCTGCCGCTTCCTTCAACATTTGCGGATCTTTTGCTCCCGGCGTCGGCGCGGTCATTAACTTCACAAAAAGTT
Source organism: uncultured Acidobacteriota bacterium (assembly GCA_963797765.1). Lineage (GTDB taxonomy): Bacteria > Acidobacteriota > Terriglobia > Acidiferrales > UBA7541 > JBGPTK01. The sequence continues at coordinate 321,634 of CAWCQU010000002.1, forward strand.
CGCCGAATCGCTTCATATCCACATCCATCTGCGCGTTCACCATTTGCACGTCCAGAACGGGTTTCACTTTTTCCGACCAGATCAATACATCTCCGTAGCTGGCGCCGCGATCCAGGCTGATATCCATGTAGACCTTGCGAGTATTTGTGATCAGGCTCGGATCGAGCCATGCCGCCGCGGCAAGTTCATCCCACAAATATCCGCGCCCCGGATGTGAATACTTCGCAATGTAAAGCGCAGCCGGCGTCTGGGCCTTGGAAATCTGGTCGAACATCTCCTGGCTGAGTTGGGTTTCGATGGAAACATCCACCGTAGTCACATGGATACTGGGCCAATGCGCGCGCAAGACGATATGCGAAGCTTCCGGATCGAACCACAAATTGAATTCGTGCCGCGGGTTGAATGCAAATTCCGGGTTTTCAGTACGAGGATTGATACTGCCGCCCATCAGCACCAGGCCCTTGCACATCTCCGCGAAGTGGGGATCCAAACTCAGTGCGAGAGCGAGATTGGTCATCGGCCCTCCCGCGTAGATCGTTACCTCATGAGGATATTGGTGGACCATGCGCACCAAAAAATGTGCGGCGTCTTCGTCCAATGCCTTCGTTGTGGGATTCCCTTCTTTTAGCGGAGGCACCTCGTAGGGCCCGTGGCTCGTCGGCCTCTGCGTCCACGCGCCGTGATAGGTGATCTTTCCGTGCACTTGCTCCCACAATTCTGTTCCTTCCTTGGTCCGCACCAGGGGAAACACCGCTCCGGGTGCCACCGGAATGTCCGTCCGGCCCATCAACTCGAGCAGCCGAAGCGCGTGAGCCACTTCTTCATCGCGCCAAGCGTCTCCGGTCACTACGGTCACTCCCAAAACATTCACGTCGGGCGCTTGGAGCAGCACGAGCAGCGAGAGCATATCCGTTCCGCCCGGCCCGCCCGCATCTTGATCGAAAATGATCATCCTCTTTTTTTCCTGGCTCCAACCGCTCGGAACCAGCAGCAACACGCCGATGATAGAGACAAACAACGATCGAATCTTCATGCAATCCTCGCCCTCTTGGCCGGTGCAAGTCCTCGCTTAAAAGCGCAGAGCACACGCTGCCGTGGTTTAGTAAACAAGTTGCGCCCAGCGAACTTAATCCTGTCCGGACAGGAATTGCGTGGAAAGTCCGTGGCACTTCAAAACATTGTCAAGTCCCGTACCGGACCGATCGCCGTGTACGACGGCCAGCATCCCCCATAGCTATTAGATTTGCGATTGGACCGGGGAAGGCCACGTCCTGGCCTTCCCCGCCAAGCTGGAGCTAGAACAGAAACTTCAACGCGAACTGAATCTGCCGCGATGAATTCACTGTGGATGTAATCGTCCCAAAGGTGCCCAGGCCGAATCCCGTCGCCGGAGTGGCGAACTGAGTGTGATTGAAAATATTGAAAAACTCCGAACGGAACTGCGCGCGCAGTCTTTCAGTGATCACGAGGTTCTTTGAAAAGGCCATGTCGAAATTTACTTGTCCCGGTCCATAGAGCATAGTGCGGGGCGCATTGCCGAGCACGCCCGCAGCTGGCGCGGAAAAGCACGCCGGGTTGAACCATTGCTTCGACGATTCACTGGCCGCATACGGATCGCAGCCGGCAACAATATTGGGCCGGTTGCCAAAGGACGTGCCCGAAGCGCTGGTGCCCATGCTGAATCCCAGGCCGAAGCCGGAGTGGACCACGGTGATGCCGTTGAATTCCCAGTCGCCGAGGATCGCTTGTCCCACGCCGTGCAAATTGCTCAGAAATTTCTGGCCACGTCCAAAGGGCAGATCGTAGAGATAACTGAACGTGAAATTGTTCCGCAGATCGGTGGAGGCAAGGCCCCTGTCGTCATCGTTGCCAGGAGCCGTGAATGGGAAATAGTTTATTCCAGGATCGCCGGTGATTTCCTGCCGCAAACCGTTGGATTGGGCCTTGCTGTAGGTGTAACCGGCCAGGAGATAAAGCCCTTTGGCCGCGCGCCGCTCCGCTTTTATCTGCAAAGACTCATAGGTGAGCCAGCCATCGCTGATGGTGTCCTGAATTTGATTGAATTGCGGATAGGGCCGGAGCGACGCTGGATCGTTGCCCACCGTATTGGGCGGAGCCGTGTTCAAATCGATGTTTTTCCGGCTCAATCGCGTGCCATGCGTTCCGGTATAAGCAACTGTGAAGAGCAGGCTGCTCGGAAACGCATGCTGGACATTCAGATTCCATTGCTGTACCAGTCCCTGCTGAAAGTTCGTATCGATCACATGCCAAATCCCGGAGTAGGTCGCCGGATTTTGCGGCTGGTTGTTCGGTGGAAAGCCGGTAGCGAGTGTTCGGACCGCTGCAATGCTATTGCTGCTGAAGGCATACGCACTCGCATAAGGCGGATTCTGATACATCCCGGTGGTGCCGCCCGTGGCGCCGACGTCGTGATACATGCCGTAGCCCCCGCGGATCACGGTGTTCTTCGTGTTCCAGGGGCTCCAGGCAAAGCCGAGGCGCGGCTCCACATTGGTCCAGTCAGAGTTCACGCCCACCGTGCCGCTTGATCCCTGCCCCGCCACGAAAATCTTTCCGGTGACGAAATCGAGGTTTGCGAAACGGTTGGCGGCTTCAGAAAGTGGAGTGGTGTACGCGTAAGCGAGCCCTAGGTCAAGTGACAGGTGCTGGTTCACGGCCCAGGTGTCCGCGACAAATTCACGGTATTCCTTCCAGCGTCGCCCGCGGGTCGCTCCTCCGATTTCATCGTTTCGCCCGCCCGAGGCCGGCAGGCCCAGCAAGAAACTGGCGACCGCATTGCCCGATGCGGAGGTTGGGTCCAAGACTCCGGCCGAAGTAAACGCCGCGGTGAACAGACGATTGAATGAGAAGCTGCCCGCGAAGGAATTGTCGCCGACAGTATTTTCCTGCATGGCGCGGAATTCAAATCCGAAAGCAAAGGTGTGCTGGCCGTGTACCCAGTTCAGCGTGTCCAGATAGTGAAAGACGTTTGTCCCGCCCTGGAACGGGGAAAATTGGCGATCTCCTAGGCCGGCAAAACCGGTAATCGAGATCTGCGTCAAGCCGGATGTTTCGGGAGTTCCGAGATTGGCGCCAGGAATGCCGAGCTTCTGCGCTTCGTTGGAACCGGTCCCAAAGGAAGAGATGTAGTTGAAATCGCGGTTATATCCCACGGTGAACTGGTTCACCAGGTTCGGAGAAAAGATGTGCGATTCCGAAAGAGCGATGTGTCGCGCGTGGGTGATGAAGGATTGGTTGCTGCTGAATGCGCCGGGTGAACCGAAGCCAGGCAAGCCGTCCGGAAGGAATTGATTCGCATTGTCCCAACTGAATCGCCCGAAGATGTGATCCTTGCCGGTCAGAGCGTGGTCCACACGGACGTCCCATTGCGCGTCATCCAAACTCTTCACGGGAATGCTGCGATAGTTGTTCACCGAGGCGCCAGCGATGTTCGGCAGCGGCAGGAAATTGATTAATTGCTGGGCGATGAGATCAATCCGGCCGGTTGGAATGGTATTGTTCAAAAATGCAGTGCGCGTCAGCTTTCCGGTAACCGGGTTCGTCACGGTGGAATTGGGATCGAACACGGTTGGCTGAGCCACGCCCCCAAATGTCTCCGTGAAAATTCCCTGGCGTTGCAGCGCCGTGGGAACGGTATTGATGAGCGTCAAGCCCTGGCGAATGGAATTCACCTGAAAATCCAGGAAGTAGAAAGTCTTGTCCTTGAGGAGCGGGCCGCCCAGCGAAGCGCCATATTCGTTCTGGTTGTACTTGCCCTTCTGTGGGCCGTCAAAAGCGTTTCGCGCGTCCAGAACGTCGTTGCGCAAAAACTCAAACACGCTGCCATGTATGCTGTTCGTGCCGGACTTGCTGCTGACCAAGACCGTGGTGCCGGCGCGGCTGCCATACTGAGCGGAAAAATTGTAGGTCATCACTTTGAATTCGTTGATAGCGTCGATCGAAGGCAGGAAACCCACTCCGCCGGCCGTCAATTCGTTGTCATCCACACCGTCGTAGAGCCAGTCATTGGCGTTTTCGCGCATTCCTTGCGAAGAAAGCGCCACGCTCGCGCGGAAAGAAACCTCGCTCGAGCCGCCCGAGTTCAGGAAGTTTCCGGGGCGTTGTTGCTTCACGGTGCCGGTCCCAAGCCAGGCTAACTGGACGAAATCCCGGCCATTGAGAGGCAATTCGGATACCTGTTCGGTGTGAATGATCTGGCTGATGGAGCCATCTGTGCGTTGCACCTGAATTTCCGGCGCGGCTGCCACAACGTTCACTTCCGATTGCACCGAAGCAAGTTGCAGCCGGATGTCGAGCACCAGGCTTTGCCCGACCTCGAGAGTGACATCTTTGTTCTCGGCATTCTTGAAGCCACTTGCCGTGACCTGAACGGTGTAATGGCCAATCGGCAGAAGGGCGATTGCGTAATGGCCTTCCTGATCCGTGAGTACGGAGCGGGAAAGAGATGTGTCCTGGTTGCGCGCTGTCACCTGCGCCCCGGAAACTGTCGCATTGGAAGCGTCGGTTACAGTCCCAGAAATGGTTGCCACTGTCTGCGCCCGGGCAGAACCCGCAGCCACAAAGAACAGAGCACTGAGAAACAGGATTGAAAACCAGCTTGAGCGTGTCATAACCTTCCCCCTTGAACGCATTCTGCTGCCGGCGGAGCAGCAAGCAAATTATTTGCGATTAGCTAACCGGTTAGCTGCAACCAGGAAACCCATGAACTAATCCCCCTGTCCAACCGAAACGAATTGTTGGAAATAATGAATCCGCGTTATTCGCGCTTATACGCCCGCCCCGAAGCCAGTGTCAAACGAAATCTCTTCGGAACACCTTTCGTCCACCGGTTCTTAAGAGGAGTCCCTCTCTCCCAACAGAACCGTTACAGACAACTCCTGAGTGATGAGAAAAATGTTACATCGCCTGTGCGGAGCTCCACTGAATTTCAGCCCGGATGGTGGTGCGGCCACACTGGGACTGAAAGCCTGTCAACGAAGAGAGGCAACCTCTCCCTCGAAGCGAACTTCCAATTCTTATGGTATGAATAAGAGGATGGATGATGGCTTTGGGAGCTATGCGGAACTATTTATCTGAAAGATTCGCGAGGATCAAAGGGCAAGCCCTGATAGCGGCTATCGCCTTCCTTGCGGTTTCATTTCATTTTCTACCGCTGCCTGCCCAGGAACGCGGACCGCTTCCTCCGGCGCCTTCGTCAACAGAAACGCGGGCTCCCGCGCCGCCGGAAACAATACCGCCGCAACCCGCCCCAATCCCGCAGACAAATGCCTCTGGCATCTCAAAAGCTCCGCCCTCGATCCCGGTGGATCAAATCATTCAGCGCTTCGCCGCCGCCGAAGAGGAATTCAAGACAGAGCGCGACAATTTCACCTACGTGCAGACTTTTGTTATCGAGACGATCAATGAAGCTGGAAAGCCGGATGGCGAATATCGCATGACTAGCGATATTCTGTTCACGCCCTCGGGCAAGCGCTATGAGAACGTTACCTACGCCCCACCTCCCACGCTGACGCGAATTTCCATGTCGGAACAGGATCTCGATGACCTGAAAAATATTCAGCCATTCGTGCTTCGGACCGAAGAATTACCCAAATACGACATCACCTACGTGGGGCGCGAAAATGTGGATTTTGTCGGCACCTATGTGTTCGACGTGGGGCCGAAAAAACTGGAAAAGAATCAGCGCTATTTTCAAGGACGCATCTGGGTGGACGATCAGGATTTGCAGATCGTCAAAACTTTTGGAAAAGCCGTTCCGGATATTCGCAAGGGCGGTACCGAAAACGTATTTCCGCGTTTTGAAACCTACCGCGAAAACATCGAAGGCCACTATTGGTTCCCCACGCACACGCGCTCCGATGATGTCCTGCACTTCGCTCACCAGGATGTCCACATCCGCATGACGGTCCGCTATTCCGATTACAAGCGCTTCCGGACCTCCTTCCGAATCATCGTTCCGCCGCAGCCAAAACCCGACGACAAGCCGCCCAACAAGCCCTAGTAGCACAGCCACTCGAGAGTGGCCGTGCTACTGGCTTCTTACCGGGGCGGTTCTCTGCCCCAATCTGGAATTTCGCGTGAAACTCTTTGCTTCCCGGTTCGTCTGAATTCTAAAGGTTCGAGTTCATTTCGAGAATCGCACACGACGGGAGGAATCCATGTGGCATTACGGGGAATCCGTGACGCGCAGTTGGGGAAACGCGCTGAAGGTGGTGGCCGCGTTGTTGCTTTCAGCGGGGCCAGCGATGGGAGCGCCATTGGTGAATCCATCGCGCGCGCCGGTGATCAAGATCGTTACTCAAATTCAGCGAGCCGATTATGAAGGCGACCGCGCGGCGCTGCAGCGGCTTTACGCGGAGTTGAATCCTTATATAGATGACAAAGAAATTTCCTCGCGGGTTCACTATTGGCGCGGGTTTGCGCTGTGGCGCAAGGCCCTGAACGGATTTAACGATTCGGTTGATCCGCAGGAATTAGAGCAAGAATTGAAGCAAGCGGTGGAGGAATTCGACAAATCAGCGGCAGCGGATGCTGGATTTGTGGACGCAAAGATTGCTGCAGTCTCCTGCCTGAGCAATTTGATGTTCTTGAACCAGAAAGATCCCGCTCGCGTTCACGAATTGTTAGCGAGGGTAGTGCCATTGACCAAGGAGGCCCAGGCAGCGGCGCCGGACAATCCCCGGCTGCTGTGGGTGGTGGGCGCAAATCGTTGGTATATTGCCCCGGAGCACGGAGGCGGCCAGGACAAAGCGATCGAAACTTACGAGAAGGGTCTGGAATCGGCGCGCAAACAAAAGGGCGCGGCGAGCGATCCACTCGATCCATCCTGGGGAGAGCCGGAATTGCTGATGAATCTGGCTTGGTCGAACGCGCACAAAACTGTGCCAGACTTTGAAAAAGCGGAGCAATATGCGCGATCGGCGTTGGAGGAAGTGCCTTACTGGCATTACCTGCGGGATATTTTGACCCCGCAGATTCGCGAGGCGAGAGCGAAGAAGAACAGTTAGTGGCCGGTAAGTTCGTCGAAGGGGACGGGGCGGCAATCGTATCCGCGTTTTTGGCAGCCGCGGAGGACGGAGTCGGTATCCTGCGTAGAGACGTCGGCTCTTCCACCTAGCGACCGGTTCTCCAGACGGTCTTCACCTCGGATTATCAGTCCCATGTTTTCTTCGAGATTGTCGTAGGCGTGCATCTGGCGATTCTCGCCCCTGCCGATTATGTCGCGTGTTTCACTCATGCTCTCCAAGGTTTGGCGCATCTGTTCCTGGTAGACGCGGTCGTCCACTTTCCACGAACTCCAAATCCTCATCAGGTCGGCGAACTCGCTGGGGAACAAATCGGCGGGCGCTGCGACATAGGAAGTATAGAGCGTCCATCCGGCCATCACATTCGGCGCGGTGTAGACCAAGGCGAATACTTTGAACGGTTGCCCGTTTGTCGCGGTCTCCTGGAGAAGATACGCGCCCCTTCCATTGGGCATGGGAGCGGGAACGGGTTTAACTTCCAGGACGCGGCCCGGAACGTTGCGGATGTTTATTCCTTGCTGCAGGTTCATGCGAGTTGAAAAATTGACAAAGTAAGAGAAGGCCGGAACGGGCTGAAGATAGGGCCCGGCCATTCCCTGAGCGCCGGGCAGAGTGGATACGAAAAAAATCAGACCGAGTTGGATGAGCTCGTAGTGCGGGCCGGTGATGGTCATGATTCCCTGGCTGCATGACGTGATTTTCCAGCCTGCGGGAAGATCGACTGCACCGGTGCGGTCGCCGGCGGTCTGGCGCTTCCAATCCTGTGGCGGCGAGAGGTCGAAGTTGCCGCCAATAGAGCTTTTGGGCATTTCCTGGCTGAGTTTTTGCGAGAGATTCTGGAAAGATGATTTCAGCGAATCAGGGCGATCGAGGATGAGTCCAAAGGTGGCGTCGGATTGGCCGAGAACGAGAGTGGCAACGCCGCGCACGGGCTGGCCTTGCAGATTCGCCGACAAGATCACTTGGACTACGCGATCCTGCGGATCGCCGACGGCGGCGAGGAGTTGTGGAGCATCGTCGAAGTAAATGTGCAATGCAGAAAGACAATCGCGCATGGCGCGACGCGCGGAGGACTCGCCGGCGGAGAACCTGACGTAGATCAGTCGACCGGAAGTATTTGGGTCGTTGAAGGTTTGAAAGCCGCGAGGCAGCGGCCGATCGGGGAGAGGGCCAGTCGCGAATTGTGCCGCTGTAGAAGATTTCTGTGCACTGGATGGGGACAGGGCTGCGGCGGCTGAGGATGAGTTCGGCGCGCAAGCCAATGCGGCCGTTAGTGCGCCCATCAAGAGAAAGCGCATTATTTCTGGTGCGGTGCTGCTCATGTTTCAGGCCTCCGGTGATCCGGAAGTACCAGCAAGCTGGGATTCTACCGAATCCCGGGTTTTTTGCCATTTCATATGTTGATTGACTGAAGTGGATGGCGGCGGAAAATCGAAACGTGATTGGAGCGAGAACGAACCACTTGCGAGTACAATCCATCTGCTATTTCGCTGCTTTGGGTCAACAGCGAGCGCGAACAATACTAGTGCGGTAAAGCAGGGGCGAGAATAATGTTTACAAACAGAGTTTGCAAGATCTGGGCGATTGTTGCTTTTGCTTTTCTTTGCGGGTGCGCGTCGAATCGACAATCACAAAAAACAGCCGGTGGAATCGACCGCACCGTCCTGCCGATTCCCGATGCGCCATTCCAGGGAAAGATTAGAGAAACTTATAAGGAATCGGCGCCCGAAAAGCTGAAACTGATCACGCCACCTGGGGGTGCGCCGAATGTTTTACTGATTCTGCTGGATGATGCCGGTTATGGGCAGACGGGAACCTTCGGAGGTCTGATCCCGACTCCAACGCTTGACCGGTTAGCCGCCGGGGGTTTGCGATACACCCGCTTCCATGTGACCGCGCTGTGCTCTCCCACGCGGGCGGCATTGCTTACCGGAAGGAACAGTCACTCCGTTGGGATGGGAATGATCACCAACAACAGCACGTCTTTCCCCGGCTATAACGGATGGATTCCCAAGAGCGCCGCATTTATTTCGGAAACGTTACGCCAGAATGGCTACGCCACTTCAGCCTTCGGCAAGTGGCATGTTCTGCCCGACTGGGAATCAGGTCCCACCGGACCTTTTGACCACTGGCCTACTCACCAGGGGTTTGAGTACTACTATGGTTTTATCGGCGGGCAAATGAACCAATGGACGCCGAACTTATTCGAGGGCGAAATCCCGTTGGAAATGCAAATTCCGCCGGGCCGCAAAGCGGATTTCACGCTGAATGAAGCCCTGGCCGATAAGGCGATCACCTGGATCAACACGGAAAAATCGGTCACTCCCGCGCGTCCCTTTTTTGTTTATTTCGCTCCCGGCGCCACGCACGCGCCGTTGCAGGCCCCAAAAGCATGGATCGAAAAATTCAAAGGCAAGTTTGATATGGGCTGGGACCAATACCGCCAGATTGTGTTCGAGCGTCAAAAGAAATTAGGAGTCATTCCGTCCGATGCAAAACTTACGCCGAGGCCGAAGGAGATTCCGGCGTGGGATTCGTTGTCGGCAAATCAGAAAAAAGTGGCGGCGCGGCTGATGGAAGTGTTCGCGGGATTCATGGCCCAGACGGATTTTGAAATCGGGCGCGTGATCGACGCGATTCAGCAAACCGGACAACTTGATAACACGCTGATCTTCTTTATCGCCGGGGACAACGGCGCGAGCCTGGAAGGAAATGTTTACGGGCATTTCGACATGATGGAGGAGGTGAACAACCAACCGGAGGAAGCTGATTCGCTGGTGAAACGCCTGGACGATTTCGGCGGGCCGAATTCCTATCCCCACTATCCCGCAGGCTGGGCGTGGGCGGGGAACACTCCGTTCCAGTGGGGGAAACAAATTGCTTCGTACTTCGGCGGCACGCGCGATCCGCTGGTGGTGTACTGGCCGAAGCGAATCAAGGATCAAGGCGGAGTGCGCGAGCAATTCCACGACGTAATCGATATCGCGCCGACGATTCTGGAAGCAGCCGGACTTCCGCAGCCCCGCGAGGTGGACGGCGTGTCGCAAAAGCCGATCGATGGAGTGAGCATGCTTTATTCCTTTGACGCACCCGGCGCGGAAGAGCGCAGAAAGACCCAATATTTTGAGATGTACGCGAACCGCGCGATTTATCACGATGGCTGGGTGGCAGCGAATTGGACGGGACGCACCCCTTGGACCCGCCGCTGGGAGGGCGGGATGGGGCAACAGCCGTGGCAGCTTTATCACATCACCAGCGATTATTCGGAAGCCGACGATCTGGCGTCGAAATATCCTTTCAAATTGAAGGAATTGCAGGACCTTTTCGTCATGGAAGGAAAAAGGTACCAGGTGTTTCCGCTCGATCCGCGGAACGCGGAGCGGGGCAATCCGAATTTGCGTCCCAGCCTGACCGAAGGCCGGAAACAATTTGTCTACTATGCAGGCGCCGGGCACCTGCTCAGCAGCCTGGCGCCGAATACATTGAACCGATCGTTTACCATCACGGCCTTCGTGAATATTCCGGCCGGAGGCGCGGAAGGAGTTCTGGTGGCGCAGGGAGGCGTGACCGCCGGTTACACATTATTCATGAAGGCGGGCAAGCCCGTTTTCACGTATCGCTATTTCAACCGGCAACTCACTTCGATTTCCAGTCCCAAGGCGCTTGCGCCCGGACTAGCGGTGATTCGATTGGAATTCGTCTACTATGGCAGCGGCATTGGGAAAGGCGCAACCGCAACCCTCGTCGTGAACGGAAACAAGGTCGGCGCGGCGAAAATTCCAGAAACCGTCCCGGTGAGCTATTCGTTCGATGAAACGTTCGATACGGGTCAGGATACCGGCGCGCCGGTGGGTGATTACATCGCGCCATTCAAATTCACGGGCGGCATCCAGAAGATCGAAGTTGATACCGATCCACAAAACCTGAGCGCCGTTGACAGAGAGAAGCTCAACGAACGAGCGGCAACAATCGAGGCAGTAAAACAATAAGCGGGGCGCGACCGGCCAGGTTCTAACGATAGAGGGTTCTTGGCTCAGCCAGTCGCGCCGTCGATTGAACCTCGCGTTGATTTAATGTGCAGCCGCTGGCACCGGCGAGCGCGGTGGCAGGCTCATTAGTTTTATGTACAGATCATAAAAGCGCTGCGTATCCAGATCCCACTGAACGGTCACAAGCTTCCACCAGGACGGCACCTTTACCGTTTTTTCGACAAAGATGGCCTGGCCGTATCCCGCTCCGTGCCCAATATCGATATTCACGTAGAGCTCGTCCTGCTTGGTGATGATCGTGGGATCGAGGAATGCCGCCACGGCGATTTCGTCCCACATGTAGCTGGGCCGTGCGTATTGCGCGATGTATTTGGCCAGCGGCGTATCGGCCTTGGCGACGGCGTTTTTCACATCGTCGCTCAAGCGCGTCTTCACCGAAATATCTACCGGGGTCATCACGATCTTTTTCCACGGAGCGCTCATCACGATGCGCACCGCTTCCGGGTCGAACCACCAGTTGAATTCGCGGCGGCCGTTAATGCGGTGAATTCCGCCCATGCCCACGTTGAATCCGCCGCCCATCAGAATCAGTTGCTTGGACAACGTGACGACTTCGGGATCCTGCCGGATGGCGAGCGCGATGTTCGTCAGCGGCCCGCCCGCATAAATCGTCACTTCGCCCGGATATTTGTGCACCATGCGGATGATGAAATCCACGGCGTGCTCATTCAGAGGTTTCGTTTGCGGATCGCCTTCCGGCAGCGGCGGCACAAAATCGGGATCGTGATAACGCCGTTGCAACCAGGCTCCCTTGGCGGCAAATTCGCCGAATTGAGATTCCCACCATTCCGATTCTTCCTTGCTGTTGATCAAGGGATACAAGGCGCCGGGAACCACGGGAATGTCCGGCCGCCCTGCGATTTCAAGAGCCCGCAACGTGTGCAGCGTCTCTTCCTTTACCCACTGATCGCCGGTGACGATGGTGACGCCGAGCACATCCACGTCGGGCGATTGCGCGAACATCAGGATTGCGTTGATATCCGTGGTGAGGGGACCGCGCGCATCCTGATCGATAATCACCTTCTGATTCTGGGCTTTTGCCGCGGGGACGACGCATAGAAACGCGATAGCGATTAGCACAAACCGAATCAAGCGCTGAGAGCTGAACACGATGTCCTCCCAATCCTCAAAACGAATCCGATCCCGATCTGAGCCAAATCACCTGTTGCCCAAGCGCGCCGGGAAAGCAGGCGCATCAATGCGGCGGAGGCGGCGCGCTCATCAGTTTTTCGTAGAGCTTGTAAAATTTATCTGTGTCGAGATCGACTTGCACGGTCACCAATTTCCACCACGACGGAACTTTCACGGTTTTTTCGACGAAAATCGTTTGGCCGTAACCGGCGCCGTGGTCGATGTCAATGTTGACGTAGCGCTCTTCCTGGCTGGTGATAATGGTGGGATCGAGAAACGCCGCCACCGCGATTTCATCCCACATATAGCTGCCGCGGGAATATTGAGTCAAATACTTCGCGAGCGGCGTATCGGACTTGGCGATTTCCGCCTTGACGTCATCGCCCAGACGCGTCTTCACCGAAATGTCCACCGGCGTCATCACGATTTTTTTCCACGGCGAGCTCATCACGATGCGCACCGCCTCCGGATCAAACCACCAGTTGAACTCGCGGCGTCCATTGATGCGGTGAATGCCGCCCATGCCCACATTGAATCCGCCGCCCATGAAAATCAATTGCTTGGTGAGGCCGACGATTTCCGGATCTTTGCGAACGGCCAGCGCGATGTTCGTCATCGGGCCGCCGACGTAGAGCGTCACTTCACCGGGATATTTGTGGATCATGCGGATAATGAAATCCACGGCGTGCTCATCGAGCGCCTTCGTGTGCGGCTCGCCTTCGGGCATCGGCGGGACCACATCGGGATCATGGTAGGTCCGCGCGGTCCAGGCTCCCTTGAACCCGAACGCACCGAACTGCGCCTCCCACCAGTCAGATTCTTCCTTGGAATTCAGCAGCGGATAAACCGCGCCGGAGACCACCGGGATGTCGCTGCGGCCGGCCAGTTCCAACGCCCGCAAAGTGTGCTGCGTTTCTTCTTTTACCCACTGATCGCCCGTGACCAGCGTCACTCCCAACACTTCAACATCGGGCGATTGCGCGAACATCAGGATGGCTTGCATATCCGTGGAAGCCGGACCGCGAGCGTCTTGATCCACAATCACTTTCTCTTTCGGCTTCTGGGCGGAGGCGGAGGCGCCGCTGATGACCATTCCGAGGCAGAAAAACAGACCAATTCGCAAACCTCGATTCATGATTCTTCTCCTGATTCCATCTGAAAAACTGAAAAAAGAACGAGAATTCGAACTTTGACTGGCACGGCCTCGCGGCGTACCTATCGAGCCGTCGGCGACGTGCTCTTGCTCGCCATCAAGGCTTCCACTTCGGGCCGCTTGGCCATCGCGCGCGCTCCCACCTTTGTACAACACAGCGCCGCGCAGGCATTCGCGAACAGGCCAACTCGATCGAGCGGCCATCCCTGCAACAAAGCGAAGGAAAGGCCTCCCATGAATGCGTCTCCCGCCCCGGTTGTGTCCACCACCTTCACGCAGAAAGCAGGCTCGCGCACCTGCTCCTTTTTCGTGGCAAGCAAGCAGCCTTCGCTGCCCATGGTGATGGCCACCGTCTTCGGACCCAGCGTCAATAATTTCGCGGCCATTTTTTCCGGGTCGCTTTCGCCGGAAATGGCGCGGGCCGCCGTCTTGCAGGGCTTCAGGATGTCGGTCATTTTCAAGGCGTCCGCCAGGTCGGCTTCGGTGCCGATTCCTGAGCCGAGAAAATCCTCGGGCGGAACGTCCAGGTCAAATACCACCTGCACCCCGGCGGCTTTTGCGATCCGGATGGCTTCCAGAACGGGAGCCATGGGAAGCTGCGAGGCTTCCGTGTGGAGATGCTTGGCCTGGCGGATGTAAGGCGCGAAGCGATCGCGAATCTGGGCCGCCGTCACCTGCGCGGTGACGTTCGGAAACATGTAAATACAACGTTCGCCCTTACGGTCGACCGGAATCCACGTGAACGAAGATCGCTCGCCCGCCACTACTTCGATGGCGCTGGCGTCCATGTCGTCATTCTTGAATGCATCCAAGATGATGCGGCCATTGTCGTCGCCGCCAATCAGCCCGAACCAGCCGGTAGGAGCGCCGAGGCGAGCCACCTGCGTCAGATTATTTGCGGTCACGCCGCCGGCGTGGATTTCCAATTTGTCCGCATTAATTTTCTCCTCGGCGCCGATGAGCTTGGGCACCAGGGCGAAGAAATCGACTGTGCAGCTGCCGAGTCCGACCACTTCAATCTGTTTCATTGGCTTCTCCGCTGGAGCTGGGTGTTCGCGCTTTGATTCCGACATGAGATGCCCGAGAAATTTTCTCGAGGCTACATGGGTGGAGCCCGGAGATTTGGTCCATCCGGAATTCGAGCCACTCTGGCGCCGGACGGGTTTGGTGGCGGCAGCCCTCCGGAAAAGGCGGGCTGCCGCTCCATTCGTTTGACAGCCGCTAGAACCGGAGCTTCAGCGCGAACTGGATCTGGCGGGAATTGTTGACTGTGTTGATGATCTTGCCAAAGTTCGCGTTCCCGAAGACAGTGCCCGGTTGATCGAACTGCGCTTTATTGAATATGTTGAAAAATTCCGCGCGGAACTGCAAATCGGTGCGTTCGCGCAGAGCGGAAAGCGGAATGATTCGCATCACGGAAAAGTCCGTGTTCACTTGTCCGGGGCCATAGAACATGCTGCGTGCCGCATTTCCCATCACGCCCGCTGTCGGAGCTGCAAAGCAACTCGTATTGAAGAACGCATTCGGAGTCCGTTGGCCGCCCGGAAGCGTGGCGTCGCAGGTGACGTTCGGTCGGTTGCCCACCGCCGTGCCGGACTGGTTCGATGCCACGCTCCAGAACAGCGGGAAGCCGGAACGGATGCGCTCGATGCCGCTCAGTTCCCAATCCGAAACGATTGCTCCGACGATCGCATTGCTGTTGGCTAGGTATTTGCGGTTCCGGCCAAACGGCAATTGATAGACGGAACTGAACGTGAAATCGTTGGTCAGGTTGGTATCGGAAAGCGCCTTGTCTTCATTGGGATAAATATTGAGCGGAAAGAACACGACACCTTTGGGGCTGCCCAGATTCTGCGAAAGGCCGTTGGTATACGCACGGCTCCAGGTGTACGACGCCAAGAAATACATCCCATGTCCGGCTTGCTTTTCCGCGTGCAATTGTAGGGAATCGTAACGCAACGAACCACGGCTCAGCACCGCGTTGAAATTGTTATATTGCGGGAATGGCCGCCGCGCTGCCGGATTCACGCCCGGACCGGGAGTAGCCGTATTGGTGTTGAAGCCTTTGTCCTGAATATGACTTCCACGGGTCCCGGCGTAAGCCACCGTCATCACGATGCCGGCCGGAAGTTGACGCTGCGCGTTCAGGTTCCACTGTTGAATCATGCCTTGGACGAAATTCTTCTGTTGGATCACCAGGTTCCCGGTGTAGGTGGCGAGAGTGGGCGGTGTGAAAAGAGTTGGGAAACCGGTTTCCAGCGTGTTTCCGATGGTCAGGCTGTTCGCAGTGTAGGAGCCGTCGGCGGAATACGGAGGATTCTGCCACAAGCCCTGCGCTCCACCGACTGCCGACACATCGTAGAAGATTCCGTATCCCGCGCGGATTACGGTCTTCGTTCCTCCCCATGGGCTCCAGGCCAGGCCGACGCGTGGTCCGAAGTCCTTCCAATCGGTATTGACTCCGCCGGTGCCGCCGACGATCAGCGAATTGGTGGATGGATCAAAATTCGCCTGGCGTCCGTGAGCTTCCGTTGTCGGCGTCGTGACGTCGTAAGCGAGACCGAGATTGAGCGTGAAATTCGGCTTCATCTTCCAATCGTCCTGCACAAACACTCGCGTTTCGTGCCAGCGGCGTCCCACTACGAATCCATTGAACTGGTTGGAGTGCACCGCGCTTGCCGGCAGCCCGAGCAGCAAGCTTGCGATCGAGAAGCCAGTGGCGCTATTGAAGCCGCCGCTGGCGGTGAGTGCTGCGGTGTAATTGTTGTCGAAACTGAAGCTGCCGGGCAGGGAAGTGTTGCCCAGCGTATTCATCTGCATGAACCGGAGCATGAAGCCCGTCTTCAAGCTGTGGCTGCCATGAACGTGGCTCAGCGTATCGCCATACTGATAGACGTTGGTGCCGCCCTGAAATGGCGAGAAGGTGCGGGCGCCAAGGGCGTTGAAGCCGCCGCTCAAGGAGATGTTGCTCAGGCCCGAGGTTGTCTTGTCGCCCAGGTTGGCGTTGGGAATCCCCAGTTGCTGGGATTTATTGATGCCGTAGCCGAATACGGTGAAGCGGTTGAAGACCCGATTGAAACCGATGGTGGCCTGGTTGATGGTATTGCTCGAAAAAACGTGAGTCTCGGAAACGGAGAGGTTGCGAGCGTCGGTCTGAAAATTGGTGTTGCTGGAAGTGCCCGGTGTGGTGCCGCCCGAGCCGTAATCCGGCAAGCCGCTGGGATAGAACTGGGTGGCCGCGTCGAAGCTGAAGCGGCCGAACAGCGAATCCTTTTGCGAGAAATTGTGGTCGACGCGGGTGCTGAAACTATCGTCACCGAAGGTCTTGATCGGCAGCGATAGATAGTTGCCCGCCAACGTATTGGCCACGTTCGGCAGCGGGAACAGATTGACCAACGCCACGCCGATGGAATCGAGACGGTTCGCCGGAATCTTGTTGCCGGGAAATTGATTGCGAACGGTCGCGCCGGTCACCGGGTCAACGTGGTTCGTGGTGGGATCGTAGATTGCCTTCGCGGGCGCGCCGGGAAACGATTCCGTGAAGTCGCCGGTGCGCATGGCCGCCGTGGGAACGGTGGAGAGAATGGTCAGGCCTTGCCGGACGCGTTCGCCTTGGTAATCCATGAAAAAGAAGGTCTTGTCCTTGCGGATAGGACCACCGAAGGACGCGCCGAATTGGTTCTGGTTGTATTTTCCTTTCTGCGTGCCGTCAAAAAAGTTACGGGCATCCAGCACGTCGTTTCGCAGGAATTCAAAGGCCGTCCCATGAAACTGGTTGCTGCCGGACTTGGTGCTCACCAGCACCGTGGCGCTGCCGCGGCTGCCGTATTCGGCGGAATAATTGAAGGCCAGAACCTTGAATTCATCGATCGCGTCAATCGAGGGCAGAATCGAAACGGCGCCGGCGGTCAGCTCATTGTTGTCCACGCCGTCGAGCAGCCAGTCATTGGCATTCTCACGCATGCCCTGCACCGCAAGAGAAACGCTGCCGCGGATGGAGACTTCGCTGATGCCCCGGTTATTGAAGAAGGCCGCCTCGCCCTTGGTCACGCCTGGCGCCAGCGTTCCCAGTTGCACGAAATCGCGGCCGTTGAGAGGAAGCTCGGAAACTTGTTCCGAGTGGATCACTTGGCCCAGCGTGGCATTGGTGCGCTCCACTTCCACGGCCACCGCGCCCGCATTCACTCTAACTTCCGAAGTCATGCTGGCCGGATACAGGGTGATATCCAATTCCTTGGTCTGCTGCGTTTCCAGCACCACGTCAGTGACCACCGATTCCTTGAAGCCTTGAAAGGCAACCGTGATGCGGTATTTCCCGATTGGCAGGAGTGGTGCCTCATAGCGGCCTTCTGAATCGGCCGTCAAAGTTCGCTTGGAGTTCGTATCCTGCTCCGTAATCGTTACTGTCGCGCCAGCCACGGCTCCGCCGCTGGAGTCGCTGATTCGCCCGAGGATGGTTCCGGAACGCGACTGGGATAAGCCCACTTGGACACCAACAGTGAAAACAAGTAAACAACAAACGAGAACGCGCAACGCTAGTTTCATGTGCTCCCCCCTTTTTTTCCTCGCGCGAGCTAAGGGCTTAGCTAACGCCTTCACTGGCCGGCCAGCCTAACAAACTTCTCAGCCTTGTCAAGCAATTTTGCCCGTGATATGGCACTCTGGTGGCCGCTGCATCCGGCCGGAGCCCAAGGTCATGTCCAATATTTACGATGTCGCAAAACACGCGGGCGTGTCCGTCGCCACCGTTTCCGCGGTGATCAACAGCTCTTCCTATGTCAGCCCCGCTCTCCGCGATAAAGTCGAGCGCGCCATCACCTCGCTGCATTATTCGCCGAATTTGCTCGCTCGCAGCCTGGCTCAAAGAAAAACGCACACCATCGGGGTTTTGATCCCCGACATCACCAATCCATTTTTCCCGGAAATCGTTCGCGGCGCGGAAGACAAAGCCAAGGAAGCCGGCTACACCATCATTCTCGGAAACTCCGATAACCAGCTCTCAAAGGAAGAGGTCTACCTGAATCTTTTTCTTTCCAAACGGGTGGACGGAATTCTGCTCGCCAAGGCGATTGGTGACATGAGCACCGCGCTCTTCGAAAAGCTGCGCACAGGTGGCCCCCCCGTCGTATTGGTGGATCGCGAGTATCCCCATTTACAGGCGGACACAGTGGTTGCAGACGATTGCGGCGGCGCTTATGCCGCCGTGCGTCATCTGCTGAAGTTAGGGCACAAGCGAATTGGAATTCTCGCGGGCATTCCCGGCGTTAGCACCACGATTGGCCGGACGCTGGGCTACCGGCAGGCGCTGGAATCGAAAAATGTGCCCTACAATCCTGCGTTGGTAGTCCACGGGGATTACGCACTCGAATCCGGATTCAAGGCGGGGCTGCAACTGCTGGAACAAAATCCCACCGCGGTTTTCGTCACCAACTGTTTGATGACTGCCGGATTTATGAAGGCGCTCGAAAAGAAGCGTTTACGTTGCCCCGAAGATGTCTCGCTGATCAGTTACGACGACTTAATCTGGAACGAGGTTTTCTATCCGAAGCTTAGCTGCGTCGAACAGCCGAAATACATGCTCGGCTACCGTAGCGCGGAAATTCTTTTCAGTCGAATTCTGGGAAAGCACAAGCGGGTGAAATTCGAGGTACTGAAGAACCGGCTTCGAATACGCGAATCCTGCGGACGCCTGCTGACACATCGCGCCGCCGATTAGATATCCCGATCGATCGCTTCGTGACGAACGCCGCTGCAATTAGAATTTCAGAAATACTTCAGCGCCGCTCTCCCATCGTATCGATCGCATCGCCAATCACTTTCAAATATGCCGGAAAAGAGAACGGCGGCATTTCCACTCCATCGGGGAAGTGTCCCTCGTAGAGAGGGAAATAGACGCCGGGAGGGGACGGATTCAGTACGACTTGTTTCACACCAGCTTCCCGGTATTCGTCGACCCGGCCACGAACATGGCCGGCGCGTCCAGCAAGTGTGAACGCATCCGCCATTTCGTCGGTGATCATCCGCAGCGCGCCGCGCATATCTTTTTGAGCAACCCGGTCGCGGATCTGAGGCAGCTGTTCGCCAAATCCCGCATGGACGAAGCTTTCCGCGTAAAAAGGAGAAGATTCCCCGGCGGTGGCGAACATGAGTACTTGTCCCTTGATCAGTTCGAGTCCGCTGTCATCCTCGGTGACGATGGAAGGAAAGCCGCAGACCAAGTCGAATTTGTCTAGTGAGCGTCCTGACCGTGCGGCGCCGATCCGCAAATTTGGCAGCACGACATTCCTTATATAAGGAACTGAATAGAAATACCCAAGCACGCCATCGGCGATTTCGCCGGCCAGTTGAACCATTTTGGGGCCAATGGCTGCGATGTAAATGGGCACGGGAGGATCGGGGGGAGGAATCTGCAGTTGGAATTTTTTAACGCGAAAAACTTCGCCTTCGAGAGTCACGCACTCTCCGGCCAGCACGCGCCGCAAAATTGTGACGTACTCGCGCATGGCCGTCACCGGTTTCACATAACGCGCTCCGTGCCAACTTTCCACATAGGTGCGCGATTGAAGTCCCAATCCCAGGACCAAGCGCCCGCCGCAGAGTTGGCTGAGACTGGCGGCCGTGAGCGACATCGCGACTGGAGAACGGCTCCAAATTCCCACGACTCCCGTGGCCAGCCGAATTGACTTTGTCTCCAGTGCTGCCGCTGCGGCAGGCGTGAACGCATCGCCAAAAGTAATTTCGGGAAACCAAACGGTTCCCCACGCGCGCTCGTCGGCGCGGCGCGCGAGCCTGCGCACTTCCGCCAAAGGCAAAGCTTCCAAGAAAATTCCGAGAGCGCCCGGTGAGGACACAATCCCTCCTGATTCGCGCCAGTGTACGCGCCCTCGTTAAATTTTTCATAAATAAATGGAACGTGCGGCGAGCGCGTTATGCTTCGGGGGCGCGACCTACAACGACCAGGCCCATTGTGACGGACGCTGCCGCGCCGCCTTCGGGCCCGATGGGAATTGCGAAAAAGACGACCCAAAGATCGCCGTCATCCACATGCTTTGCGCCAGGCAGAGTGGCGGGAGCACTATCCGCCGGCAACAGGCTCCAGATTGCGGGATGGCCTGTGCCGGAAGCTTTGCGGCTGAGGGCGGACAGTTCTTTAAATGCGATCGGGGCAACGCCGGTATCGGCCGCGGCGGGAACCAGAAGAAGGAAATCGCGATAGGCGGAGACGCCTTGGTGATTGCCGTCCACCGGCTGCAGCGCATAGCGCAACGTATAAACGCCGGGCTTGATTTCCTGGCCGCGATAATCCTTTACCGCGGCGGTAAGGCGCACAGCTCCGAAAAGCGAGCCATCGGGAATCTTCGGAAAGGCGATGCCCAGCTCCTGGCTGGGCGTGGCGCTGGCAACCACCGATTTCCGCAGCCAGATTTCACACAGAGCGCCTTGCGGGCCGGATACGCGCAGAGAACTAGCCGCAAGTGTGTCGCGCACGGGCGCTGCAAGTTCCTCCGGGGCGGGCGAACTGGCGGATTCTACTTTGTACGCTTGCGCGCGCGCTGTTGCAGCGGAAAGAAACAAGAAAGCCGGGAGAAATATTTGCAAGAAGCGTCTATGGGTGCGGTTCATTCGACAATCCGTGAATTGTAATTTGTGAATCGTGATTCACTGTTCGATCTCAGCAGTTTACACCAACCAGCGAACTCTGCGGACAGAGCCCCTCAAAACGAACTCCGCCGGGATCACCCGGTTGGCGAGCAGGATCCGCGATCTCAAAAACAAACCGCGCTGGCGATTGGTGGCACTTCCGGCATCGGACTCGCAATCGCAAAGGGATTGGCTCAGGCTGGCGCGAACGTAGTTCCCACCGGGCGCCCGGTCGAACATGCGCAAACCGCCGCGCGCGAAATCGTGTTCAGAAAAAAGCGTTGTTGGCTGCATTTTTTCGCAACCGATGTCACCCATCCCTACGGCTGCGGCATCGCCATGGACGCGCTTCATCGAGCTGTGATGAATGAAGCCATTGCGATCCTTTAGGCCAAAACAAGCGGCACTGCGGAATTTCATGTATTCGAATCTCCTGGCATATTTAATTGCTCGTCTGTTTCGGCTTTTGAGCTATGCCGGAGGATTTCTCACTTCCCAGCTCGGCTGCTTTGCGCGGATCTTTTCCGGCGGTGCGAAGCGAAAGAACGAGTCCTGCCGAAATTACTGCTGAGGCCGACAGGAAAAGAACGCCTTGGAAGAAGGAATGTGTTTTGTTGTTTAGATATCCCACGATGTAGGGGCCGAGGAAGCCGCCCAGATTCCCGATGGAATTGATCAAGCCAATCGAAGCGGCGGCGGCAGTTCCGGTGAGGAAGCTCGATGGCAGCGCCCAAAAGCCGGGAAGATAGCCATACATCCCAGCCGCGGCGAGGCAAAACATGGATACTTCCAGGGCAACGGTTCCGTGGAGAACCGCGCTCAACAGGAGGCCGAGGCTGGCAATTAACATCGCTATCGCCGTGTGCCATCGCCGTTCGCGGGTGCGATCCGATGACCACCCTACAAACAGGATCGCTGCGAGTGCCGCGAAATAGGGCAGAACGGCCACCAGGGTCACTACAAGATTCGAATAACCGGACAGACCCTTTAGAATTGTTGGCATCCAAAAATTAAAACCGTACACGCCGGTGACGATAAAAAAGTAGGCCACCGCCAACAAGATCACTTCCTTGTGGCGAAACGCTTGCAAGATTCGAAGCGGGGCCGTTTCCCGTATCGCGCGCTTCTCTTTTTCCAATTCCGACGTGATCCAGTTGCGCTCGTCATCCGGCAGCCACTTGGCCTGATGCGGCCAATCCGTCAGATAGAATAGCGTGACGATCCCCATCACGATTGCAGGAATCCCTTCCAGGATGAACAACCAGCGCCAGCCGGCCATTCCCAGCCAGTGAATTCCCAGAATAAGGCCGGAGATCGGCGAGCCGATAATATTCGCGATGGGGATGGCTGCCATGAAGAACGCCACGGCCTTGGCTCGGTCTTCGTAGCGGAACCAGTGGCTCAAGTAAATGACGATGCCGGGGAAGAATCCGGCTTCGGCCGCGCCCAGCAGAAACCGTACCCAGTAAAATTGCGACGCAGTGTGGATGAAGCCCGTGAGCATCGCGAGCGCGCCCCAGGAAACCATGATCCGCGCGATGCAGCCGCGAGCGCTCCATTTCTCCACCAGAAGGCTGGTGGGAATCTCCAGAAGAAAGTAGCCGACGAAGAAGATGCCCGCTCCAAATCCGTAGACTTCCGGCGAGAAGCCGAGGGCATGAGTCATGTCCAGTGCGGCATAGCCGACGTTGACGCGGTCCAGAAACGCAATCATGTAAAGGATGAAAAGGTAAGGCATGATTCGACGGGCAATGCGCCGGCGAGCCCGGTCAGCCGTCAAGTTCGTGCATGCCGTTTGGCTTGGCATGGCTCCCTGTGGCAATGTCGATGGTTAGAAACTCGCAGGGTTGAGCTGCACACTTTGTGAATAAATTGTCGAGTGTGTGGCAGCAATCTGCTCAACCCCACGGCGTATATTTGCTTGGAAATGAAACTCGCAAACTTTTGTGCGATATTCCATAGGTGCAAAATGCGGCCCGGCCAGTTTCACACCATGGGACGATGCGATGTGATCGGCGCAACGATAGCTTGAACGTTGATCGGTGCGCAACTATTGAGAGTGAAGTCTATCGACAGCAATTAATTGAGACATTGACTTGGAGAGGAGCGCATGGAAAATGTGGAAAATTCTTCAGGCTGTCGTCTTGGCTATTGTCTTGTCAATTTTGGTGGGAGCATCTGCGATGCTGGGAAAGACGCGGGCGCTGGAGATTTATTTTATTGATGTGGAAGGGGGACAGGCTACTTTGATTGTTGCTCCGTCGGGGCAGACGATGCTGGTGGACACGGGGTGGCCCGGATTCAGTGGCCGGGACGCGGCCCGGATCGTAGCGCTGGTGAAACAAGCGCACGCCGATCAGATCGACTACGTCGTGATCACCCATTTTCATCGCGACCATGTTGGCGGAGTGGCACAACTGGCCAGCCGGATTAAGATTGGGACATTCGTGGACCATGGACCGAACCAGGAAGATTCGGACGTCACCAAAGAAGACTACGCCACGTATGAAAAAGTGGCGGCAGGAGCCAAAAAAAGAATGGTGGTGAAACCGGGCGACCGAATTCCGATTGAAGGAATTGATGTGCTGGTGCTGACCGCCGCAGGCGAACACATCACTGCTGCTTTGCCAGGAGCCGGGCAGATGAATCCGCTGTGCGCCGCGGAACCGGAAGCTCCCGTGGATAACTCGGAGAACGCGCGGTCGCTTGGCATCCTGGTGACCAATGGAAAATTCCGCTTCATCGATCTGGGTGACCTGACAAAGAAAAAAGAGAAGGAACTGGTGTGCCCGATAAACCTGATCGGCAACGTGGATTTGTATCTCACGACGCACCACGGGTTGGACCAATCCAATGCCAGGGTGATCGTGGATTCGCTGCATCCCCGGGTGGCGATCATGAATAATGGAGCGCGGAAAGGCGGCAGCCCGGAGGCCTGGCAGACGGTTCACGATTCCCCGGGATTAGTCGATCTGTGGCAGGTGCACTACGCGATGGAATCGGACAAGGCACACAATGTTTCGGAGCAATTCATCGCCAATCCGGACGAAAAGTGCGAAGGGAAATACATCAAGGTTACGGCGGAGTCGAACGGCAGTTTCACCGTCTGGAATTCAAGGAACAGCTTCCAGAAGGCCTATTCGAAGGAAGCCGAGAAGCACGGGAATGCGAGGCCGTATTAGAGCCCAACTCATAAATAGCCGGACAAGTCGCTCAACCTATCTTCAGGGGCTAAAGCCCCAGTCTTAGGCGCAATTTGATGTTGGAGCTGAAGCTCCGACCCCCTAAAACCCATTTATTTGGAAAGGTTCCAGATGCGTCCGGTTCGATTCAGTGAAGAATTCGAGCTGCATAGGAAAATCGCTTGAACATTCTGGTAACCGGTGGCGCGGGATATATCGGGAGTGTGGTGGCGGGACAACTTTTCGCTGCCGGGCACCAGGTGATCGTGCTCGATAATCTTTCCAGCGGATCGCGCAAGGCGGTACCGCCCGAAGCGAAATTAATTGTGGGCGATATTTCGGATCGCGCGGGATTGAATTCAATTTTTCGGGCCAATGCGATTGATGCCGTGATGCATTTTGCCGCTTTTATTGAAGCGGGCGAATCCATGAAAGCGCCAGAGCGGTATTTCCGGAACAATACGGCGGGGACGCTGACCGTGCTGGAATCCATGCTGGAAAATGGCGTGAATCGTTTTGTATTTTCCTCGACCGCCGCGCTTTACGGTGATCCCCAGCGCATCCCGATCGAAGAAGACGACGAATTGCTTCCCACCAATGCCTATGGCGAATCAAAATTGCTGGTAGAGAAAATTCTGGGTTGGTTCCAGCGAATCCATGGGCTTCGTTATGCCAGCCTGCGATATTTCAACGCGGCCGGGGCACCGGCATGCTGGGAGAGGATCACAGGCCCGAGTCGCATTTGATTCCTCGCGTGTTGAAGGTTGCCCTGGGATTGCAGGAAAGCGTTTCGATTTATGGAACGGACTATGAGACTTCCGATGGAACTTGCATTCGTGACTATATTCACGTAGCTGATCTGGCGGATGCTCATCGATTGGCGCTGGCGGCTCTGGAAGATCGATCGCCGCTGATTTATAACCTGGGGAATGGGCGCGGCTACAGTGTTCGCGAGGTGATCGAAACCGCCCGTAGGGTTACGCAACGCGCGATTCCAGTTGTGGAACATCCGCGGCGAGCGGGCGATGCTCCGGTGCTGGTTGCTAATTCCAATAAGATGCGGCGGGAACTGGGCTGGCAGCCCAAAAACGCGGAACTGGAAACGATCATCCAAAGCGCGTGGGATTGGCAGCGTCAAAATCCAAATGGTTACGCCGAGTCATCAAAAGCCTAATGGATAAGTTGGCAGCGCTTCACGCGAAATTTACTTCTCTATTCAATACTCCTCCTCACATTTATCGCGCGCCGGCTCGTGTGAATTTGATCGGCGAGCACACGGACTACAACGATGGTTTCGTGATGCCCGCGGCTATTGGGCTTTCGTGTTGGGTGGCCGCTTCGCCGCGCGAAGATCGACGGTTGGTGATTCACTCCGAACATTTTGGCGAGCGGTTCGAAATGAATCTCGACGGGACTCCGCTTCAGTCTTCACATCGATGGACCGATTATCCGGCGGGCGTGGTTTCGATTCTTCAGCGATCGGGTTTTCTCTTGCGGGGCGCAAATCTATATATTTCCAGCGAAATTCCGTTGGGGGCTGGACTTAGTTCCTCCGCCGCCTTGGAAGTATCGGTGGCGTACGCTCTGCTCGACCTTTCGGGCCATGCGATTGATCGAGGGCGGCTGGCCGCAATCTGCCAGCGAGCCGAAAATGAATTTGTTGGCGCGCGCTGTGGGATCATGGATCAGTTTATTTCCTTGAATGGGCGCGCCGGGCACGCCCTGCTGCTGGATTGCCGCTCGCTGGAATTTCAATTGCTGCCGGTGCCCGCGGAAATGCGACTGGTGATCTGCAACACGAAAGTGAAGCACGAACACAGCGCGAGCGAATACAACACACGGCGCGCGGAATGCGAGGAAGGAGTGGCGTTGCTCTCGCGAGTAATTTCAGGGATTCGAGCGCTGCGTGACGTGAACCTTGCGCAACTCGAAAGGCATCGCGATTTGTTGCCGCCCGTGATCTATAAGCGATGCCGCCACGTAATTACGGAAAATGATCGCGTGCTGCAAGCCGCTGCGGCATTGCGGGTTGGTGATGTGAAACAATTCGGGCGATGCATGGCCGAATCACATCGCAGCCTGCGCGATGATTATGAAGTGAGTTGCTCCGAGCTTGATCGGATGGTGGAAATCGCCAATCAGCAGAAAGGGATTCGTCGGCGCGCGCATGACCGGCGGCGGCTTTGGCGGGTGTACCATCAACTTGGTTGACTCGGCGGACTCTGTTGAGTTCAAACGCCAGGTCGCGAACGGTTATTTCTCGGCGACTGGAATTCATCCGGAGATTTACGTGTGTGAAGCCTCGGGGGGCGCGGAAGCGGTTTCACAGGGTGACGGCTTGGCGCCATGAGCGCACGGAAATCATGACCGCGCGGGAGCTACAAGAATCGGCCCATCGCCGTTGGAATCCGCTGACGCGCGAATGGGTTTTGGTTTCTCCGCATCGCACGCAGCGTCCGTGGGGCGGCAGAGTGGAAGCGGTTCCGGTGGCGAGCGCGCTTGCCTATGATCCATCCTGCTATTTGTGTCCCGGAAACGAACGATCGGGAGGCAAACGCAACCCGCAATATAAAGACACATTTGTTTTCGAGAATGATTTTCCCGCGTTGTTGCGGGATGCGCCGGAGTTCACGCACGACGATTCCGGGTTGCTGGTGGCTCGTTCGGAGACCGGCGCGTGCAGGGTGGTTTGCTTTTCTCCGCGACACGACTTGACGATGGCGCGAATGGCACCGGCGGAATTGCAGCAGGTGGTGGGCGTGTGGGCGGATGAATGTGCGGCGCTCGAAAAACTGCGGTGGGTGCGGCACATTCAAATTTTCGAGAATCGCGGCGCGCTGATGGGCGCCAGCAACCCGCATCCGCATTGCCAGATTTGGGCCAATGCTTCGTTGCCCAACGAACCGGAGAAGGAACTTGCCAGCTTGCGGCAGTACCACGAAGAAAAGCATTCCTGCCTGCTCTGTGATTATTTGCAACTGGAATTGAAATTGGCGGAACGAATTGTTTTCGAAAATGACGGCTTCGTCGTGCTCGTGCCTTACTGGGCCATCTGGCCGTTTGAAACATTGCTGCTGAGCAAGCGTCATCTGGGCGCGATCACCGAGCTTTCGCTCGGGCGAACGCGACCTGCTAGGCGGATGCGCTTCGCCGCATCACGATTCGTTACGACAATTTATTCGGCGTTCCGTTTCCATGCTCGATGGGATTCCACCAGCGTCCCAGCGATGGCACGCCGCATCCCGAATGGCATTTTCACGCGCATTACTATCCGCCGCTTTTGCGCTCGGCGACTATCCAGAAATTCGTCGTGGGATACGAATTGCTGGCGATGCCGCAGCGCGACATTACGGCGGAAAGCGCTGCGGAACGGCTGCGCGAGGCGGGGGAATTGCATTACCTCGACAGGAATACCACGCCCAACGCGGGCCGTGGGTGAACGGCTGGAAGACACCCAAATTCCTGTTGACGCCGGGGAAATGCGGGGGTATCGTCCTGCGCATTCGTAGGTATGAAAACAGAGTAGCCGACTAAAATTACGTCGCCGGGAGCCCAGCCATGCCGACGCGCATTCGCCCTTTTCTTTGCATCGCAGCAGTGTGCCTTTTTGGAACTCCGCTCTTCGCGCAAAACCACAAAATTGACTTCGAAGACTTTGCGGGGCCGAGCCGCTTCGATGCGGTGCAGGCGCCGGCACGCGTGCAATCCGCCACGATTTCCGGCGGACAAGTGCTGCGCAACACGATGATCGGCGCGACGGTGAGATCCTCGGTGTACGGCACATCGTACAAGTGCAGCGGATGCTCGCCCGAAATTTCGATTCAATTTCATCACCGCGTTGCCAACGTACAGATATCGTATCAAAGCGAGCAGAGCGTTGAAGTCCGTTACCAGACGGAAGACCAACAAGGCAATTTGCAGGAAACCACTTTGCCGGAAACTTTGAGCGCCGGATCGGGAACGGTAGTTCTGCCTTACCAGAATATCCGTCAGGTTACACTCGCAAATACGTCCCCGGATTTCGAACTGTCGGTCAACGCGGTCACGTTTGCGGCAACCTCCGGCCCTGTGTTGATCGATCCTGTGGTCGCGGGACTGCTCAGCGGCTCTTCGATTACCACCAACGTCAATTCGATCGCCGCAGCGACGACCGGCCTGGTTCAAGGAGTGGCCGCGGACGGAACGGCGCAAACAGTGCTGCGCATCCCTGCCTCCAGCGTCGGCCAGGCAATTCACGGTCGCCGTGATCAACGATCAAGGCTCGGCCAGCAGTTCCGTTGCGAACGATGGAGGAGTGACGGCATTGGGAGGGAGCACTTTCGCCAGTTCCGTGAGCGTGACGGCCGTTACGACTTCTCAGGGTGCGGAAGCGTTCGCGATTTATCGCGGGCCGGTGAATTTTTCGCGAGGGACTGCAGACAATTCCTTGACCACGCGTAGCGTGACCTTGCGGGCGACGCCCACGAGCGGCACGGCGACGAATACCAGCGTGAAAGTGGCAAGGCCGCCGGTGGTGATGGTGCACGGGCTGTGGGGAAACGCCTCGAGCTTCAATAATTTCACTCCGCTCACCACTTCCACCACCTTCAATGTGAGCCGGGCCGTCTATGCCAACACAATTACCGGAGTCACCAGCACCACGCCTTCGTTCTCGAGCAGCGTGAAATCCTCGATCGAAGCAAATTCGCTAGGGTTTGCGTACAACGCTCCGTCGGTGCTGGCGCAGATCAATAATTTCATTGCTGCATATCGGACCAGCGCGAACGTGGCGTCGGCGAAGGCAGACGTCGTGGCTCATAGCATGGGAGGCGACATCTCGCGCACCATGTTTCTGCTTTCGACCTATTTGAGCGCCACGACGTTTGGCGCCGGGCCCATCAACAAGCTGATCACGATTGCGACTCCGCATCTGGGCACGCCGGTTGCGGCTGACTTGCTGGCCAGCAACAATACCTGCGCCAGAAACGTGCTGGCGTCGGACGGCGACATCGCTTTGCAATCGATTACGTTTTCAGGGACGACGGCTAATGGCGCGGTGTTCGACTTGGAAGGAAACGGATTCGGGAGCAGCTTAAGCGTGGCGTTGAGCAATCTGAAGCAAACCCAACCGTTCCGCACCGCTTACATAGCGGGAATCGCGACTTCGGGCAATCTGAAAGGGCTAAGCTGCCTTTTCTGCAACGCGGGGGCATTGAGACTGATTTGTGCGGGGAATCCCCTGGCTGCGGACCTGACGGCCGCAAAGTGGCCGACAATCTACGGGCAAAACAACGATACGATCGTCCCGGTGGACAGCGCGTTGAACAACCTGAGCGGGTTGCAATATTCCGGCGTAATCCATACCGCGGCGCTGGAAACGCTGAATTTCAATGGCCCATCCGTGCTTGATCCAGCGTCCACGATTTCGACCGAGGTGATTAATTTGTTGAATGAAGCGCCGACGGGCACCGATTTCCACTAGAGAAGCAGTGCAAGTCCATCGCACCGTGCGGTGCCTGGCACGGCGGCGCTTGCGCGGAAGGAGAACGAACAACATGCGGACCAATCAATATGCGAAGCGGTTAGCCTCCCTTTTGGTGCTGATTGCAGGGATCGGATTCGTCCCCGCTCCCAGCAGTGCCCAGGGGACTTCGCTCCACTTTGTATCGCCGGCGGAGGGCACCGTGGTGCGGCCGGGGCAAACGATCACGATAACGGTGGCGGCGGATTCTTCCCTCGAGAAGGTTGTGTTACTGGGGCAACGCCCTTTGGGAGTGGGGCAAGTTCTTTCCGGAGGAGCTCCCGGAATTGTGGCGCGTGGGCGAGGCGACCTGCAGCCGCTGCAATTTATGATTCAGGTTCCGGCGCAGATCCAGCCTGGGATGTATCGCGTTACAGCGATGGGTAGAACGTCCGACGGCGACATCGAGTCTGAGGCGCTGAGCTTGGACGTGGAGAGATTGCAGGAGCCGGTAAGGATTTGGGCGGAGCCCTCGCTGATTCGCTTGACTCATGCCGGGGAACGAATTCCCCTGCGCGTGCTTGGGGCCTTTGCCGACGACTCAAAAGAAGAATTGACGAAGTCGCGCAAGACGACCTTCACCTCCGCCGATCCCCACGTTGCGACGGTAGATTCGACTGGCATGGTGACTGCAGTGGGGCCTGGGAAGACCACGATTCAAGTGGGCTCGGCTTCCTCCGATTATTCGATTCCAGTTCGAGTGGAGTGAGCCGCTCTCGCCGCCGGCAGTCTGGATGGTCAGGCCGCGCGGCGATCCATTTCACTGGCCGCATGTTTTCTTCTTAGATTAGTTCCAGCGAGTAATCCGCCTTGAGGGTGCCGATCCGGCAATCTCGCAGCCAAAAAGCCTTCCGATACCGTCCGCGCCCTCTCGAAAACGCATAGTTGACCTGACCCGGGGAACTGGCGGATTCTAGCGCGAGCCTCGCTGCAAAAAGGACCTTCGTTGTTGTCTTCGACGCGCCGCGGATTTCTTCAATCGCTTAGCAGGTCGGCGCTTGTGCTTCCGCTGAGAAAGGTGCTGGCGCTGGCGACGCCGAAAAGTAGGCCCATGATTTCGGGCGCGGCGCCGGCAACTTCACAACATCTCATTGGAAATTCTGAAGCGCAACGGACAAAGGATCTTGGCGTAAGTTTTCTCGATGTAGCGCTGGAATCCGGTTTGAACGCCAAAACCATTTTCGGAGGCGAGCATAAAAATAAATATCTGCTGGAAACCACGGGATGCGGCGCGGCTTTTTATGATTATGACAATGATGGCTGGCTGGATATTTTTCTGGTGAATGGCTGGCGCTTGGAGGGATTTCCCGCAGGCCAGGAGCCTGTGTCGCGTCTCTTCAAGAATAATCGCGACGGAACTTTTACGGATGTGACCGCGAAAGCCGGCGTCGGTCATTCGGGATGGGGGCAGGGCGTTTGCATCGGCGATTATGACAACGATGGATTCGAAGATCTGTTCGTCACTTACTTCGGAAAAAATGTTCTTTATCGCAACAACGGAAATGGGACGTTTACCGACGTCAGCGAAAAGGCCAGAGTCGCGGGGAATGGCAAGCGCTGGAACACCGGCTGCGCTTTTGTGGACTACGACCGAGACGGCCGCCTCGATCTTTTCGTGGCGAATTACATCGACTTTGATTTGAAAACCGCTCCCCTTCCGGAATCTGGTCCGTGCCTCTACAAAGGGATCATGGTTGCGTGCGGGCCTCCGGGATTGACTGGCGGGAAGAATATTCTTTACCACAATAACGGCGACGGAACTTTTGCCGACGTCTCGGAGCGATCCGGAATATTGAAAACGAGCAGTACCTACGGGCTCGGGGTGCTCACTGCCGATCTTGACAGCGACGGCTGGCCGGACATTTATGTTGCCAATGATTCGGCGCCGAGCGCGCTTTATCAGAATAAGAAGGACGGCACGTTTTCTGACATTGCTTTGGAGGCCGGATGCGCTCTCAGCCCGGACGGCAAATCACAGGCCGGCATGGGCGTTTCGGCGGGAGACTACGACCTGGACGGCAATCTCGATCTGCTGAAAACAAATTTTGCCGGCGACACTCCGTCTCTCTATCACAATCTGGGTGAGGCGAATTTCGAGGATGCCACATTCCAGGCCGGCCTTGGCAAGCACACGCAGTATCTCGGCTGGGGCTGCGGATTTTTCGACATGGACAATGACGGCTGGCCGGACATCCTGATCTGCAATGGGCATGTTTACCCGGAGGTGGAACAGCTCAAGACCGAAACCGGGTACCCGCAGCGCAAATTGCTTTATAAGAATTCGCACGACGGCCGCTTCGAAGATGTTTCTTCTAACGCCGGTGCGGGAATTTCGACACCGGCTGCCTCGCGCGGATGTGCGTTCGGAGATTTTGATAATGACGGCGATGTGGATGTGCTGGTGAACACCATGAACGGTTATCCCCAGCTCTTGCGCTGCGATTCACGCACCGGCAACAATTGGATCAAGATCAAGACCATCGGGACAAAATCGAATCGCAGCGGGATCGGCGCGCGCGTGAAGTGCGTGACGATTGATCCTGGCCAGTCGAAACCACACTCGCAAATCGACGAAGTGCGCAGCGGCGGCGGCTATTTTTCACAAAGCGATTTGCGAGTGCACTTCGGTCTTGGCAAGGCCGGGAAAGTGGCGCTCCTGGAAATTCGCTGGCCGAGCGGGGCGATTGATACGCTGAAGGACATCCAGCCAAACCAACTTATATTCGTCAGGGAAGGTCAAGGCATTGTCCGGTCGGTGGAGTTCGATGCGGCCAGAAAGCCCACTCCAAAATAAGAGGTGCTTACGCGCCAGGCTGTTCACCGCATCCCGGCGCTGAAGAACTCGAACGCGCCAGCGACACCATGCTGGTAGAATTGCGCGCCAGTCCAGTCACTGGCGAGAAGGCCGCGCTGGCGGCACCGAGAGGCTGGATACGGATTCGAACTGAATGAAATGTAGCGAACAAACTCGAAGCTTCACGAGGAAGATTGCCGGCGTGGTTATCTTGATTGCCGGCTTGCTGCTGGTTGCGGCCGTCTGCTACGGCGCCGGAACGAGTTCTTCCCAAATTCCCAGCATCTTCCGGCCGCAATCGACACCCGCGGATTCGATTTTTCGGCTGTCGCTGCTGGTCCTTTCCATTACAGGAATTATTTTTGTGATCGTTTTCAGTTTGCTTGCGTACGCCGTGGTGAAATTCCGCAGGCGCAGCGGCGACGATGGCCGTGAACCTCCACAGGTTTATGGCAGCAACCAGGTGGAGCTTTCCTGGACCGTGATTCCGGTGCTGATCGTGCTGGTGCTTTTTTTCGCGACGGCGCGCGTGATCCATTCGATTCAGGACGCTCCCAAGCCTCCGGGGACGATTGAAGTGGTGGCCATCGGGCATCAATTCTGGTGGGAGTTCCGGTATCCGGGGCTAGGAGTGGTCACGGCAAATGAACTGCACGTCCCGGTAAGCGATCCCCTGCATCCCACGCCCACATTCCTGACTCTGCTGTCGGCGGATACCGACCATAGCTTCTGGGTGCCACGCCTGGCGGGAAAAACAGATTTGATTCCGAACCGAGTGAACCACATGTGGATCGATCCTCATGACTCCGGGCTTTTTCTCGGCGAATGCGCGCAATACTGCGGGACGCAGCACGCCAAGATGCTGTTGCGCGTCTATGTGGAGCCGCGAGAACAATTTGACGCCTGGGTTGAAGATCAACGAAAGGCGTTTTTAGCAAAAGGCGCGGAAGCCGGTCGCAGAATTTTTGAAACCTCGGCTTGCGTGAATTGCCACACCGTCGCAGGCACAGTGGCGAACGGGCGTTTCGGTCCGGACCTGACGCATTTGATGAGCCGCGCAACGATCGCTTCGGGCGCCGCGCCGAATACCCCCGAAGAATTGAGAATGTGGATTCAAAATCCTGACCTTATCAAGCCGGGATCGTTGATGCCAGCGATGCAGATGGACGAAAAAGATCTGGATGCGCTCACTGCATATCTTGAGACACTGCGATGAGAGCGAGGAACTAGAGTCATGTCGTCAGAATCCATAGCGCTGAGAATTGTGGAACAGGGCGCACGGCCGGTCGGCGAACGGCTGCACGATTGGATTGTGACCGTGGATCACAAGAAGCTTGGAATTCTCTACATCCTTTACGCGCTGCTGTTTATCGTGGTGGGCGGCATCGAAGCGGCGATCATGCGGATTCAGTTGATCGTTCCGCACAATCATTTCGTTTCGCCCGAAGTTTTCAACCGCATGTTCACCATGCACGGAACCACCATGATTTTTTTTGTGGCCATGCCGATGGTGTTTGGGTTCGGCACCTATTTGATTCCTCTGATGATCGGCGCGCGGGATATGGCCTTTCCCCGGCTGAATGCGTTGAGCTTCTGGCTGACCGCGTTCGGCGGTTTGCTTCTTTACTTCAGTTTCATCGGTGGTAACGGGCTCTACGGCGCGGGAAACGCGCCCGACGTGGGATGGTTTGCGTACGCACCGCTTACGTCCCGCGCATTTTCACCTGGACACAGCACGGATTTCTGGACGCTGGCCCTGCTCGTCTCCGGTATCGGCAGCATAGGAACGGCTATCAATTTTGTCGCCACCATTTTGTGCATGCGCTGCCCGGGAATGTCCCTGGGGAAGATGCCGCTGCTGGCGTGGATGAACCTGGTGATGGGCGGAATGGTGATTCTGGCCGTCTCGCCGCTTACCGCGGCTCAGATCATGCTTTCCGTCGACCGGTATCTGGGCGGCCACTTCTTCGATACGCAGGCAGGGGGTTCGGCGGTTCTTTGGATGCATTTTTTCTGGATATTCGGCCATCCGGAAGTTTATGTCCTGGTCATTCCTGCATTCGCATTTGCGTCCGAAATCATTCCCGTATTTTCCCGCAAGCCGATTTTCGGTTATCCGGTGATGGTGGCGGCCACCGTGGGAATCGGATTTCTGAGCCTGAGCGTCTGGGCGCACCACATGTTCACCGTGGGAATGTCGTCGTATGCCAACAGCTTTTTCACGATCACCACGATGGCTGTGGGTGTTCCCACCGGGATCAAAATCTTCAATTGGATTGGGACGATGTGGGGTGGAAAGATTCAGTTCAAAGCTCCCATGCTCTTCTGCATCGGTTTTCTGTTCCAGTTTCTGATTGCAGGTTTGACGGGAATCATGCTGGCCGCATCTCCCTTCAATTGGCAACTCAGCGCGTCCTACTTTGTGGTTGCGCATTTTCATTACGTGATCGTGGGAGGAATTCTTTTTACGATCTTCGGAGCCTTTTATTACTGGTTCCCCAAAATGAGCGGGCGGATGTACAACGAGACTGCCGCGAAATGGCATTTCTGGCTGTTTTTAATTGGGTTTCATCTGACATTTGATTTCATGCACATCCCGGGAATGTTGGGGATGCCCCGCCGCATCTACACTTACGAACCGGGCCGCGGCTGGGACATTTGGAATTTGATCGTGACGATTGGAGTATTTTTTCAGATTGCGGCGGTGCTGGTATTTGTGGGGAATCTGTTGCGGTCATTTGTGAAGGGCAAACCCGCCGGGAATGATCCGTGGGATGCCTGGACGCTGGAGTGGTCAACGACGTCGCCTCCACCTGAATACAATTTTGCTGTGCTCCCGGTTGTGCTGAGCCGGCGTCCGCTTTGGGATATCAAGCACCCGGAAGATCCGGATTGGAAGTATGAATAAACTGGAGAAGGCGATTGAGCAGCGCAGCGCTAACACGATCATCAATAATTGAGCCGGAATGGGTTCTTCCCTCGCGCGGGCGCGTGGGGATGATTTCGCTGATCGCCGCCGAATCCGCAATCTTCACGATCTTCGTGGTCGCGTACATTTTTTATACCGGGAAGAGTGTTTCAGGTCCGATGCCGAAGGACGTGCTGGAACTTCCGCTCTTTAATACCGCATGCCTGCTATCGAGCAGCCTGACGATTCACCTGGCGATCCGAGCCTTGCGAAACGCGAAGACCGGTGCGTTCGCGCTGTGGTGGTTTGCAACCCTGGCGCTGGGCACGATTTTTCTGGTGGGAACCGGGCGCGAGTGGCAACGGCTGATCTTCAAGGACGGCCTGACCATCAGCACGAATCTTTTCGGGACTACGTATTACTCGCTGGTGGGCCTGCATGCTTTTCACGTTACCGCGGGCTTGATCGCAATCGCTCTGGTGATGATTTTTGCTCTGTTGGGAAAAGTGAAACCGGAGCACAGCGAGCGGGCGGATGTTTTTTCGATGTATTGGCATTTCGTGGATGCGGTGTGGGTAATTGTGTTCACCGTGGTTTACGTGATTGGACGATAAGGAAAGCAGAGTCACATGGTTCCTCCTGATTCAGAGACGGATGTAGCGAAGGCCTCCCAGGCCACGATCCATCTGCCGGCGCCCACCGCCTGGCCGATCGTCCTGGCGTTCGGGATTACTTTGCTGCTGGCCGGGTTGGTTACCAGCGGATCGGTTAGCATCCTCGGCGCGATTTTGGCAGTGACTGCGTGTGCCGGTTGGTTTCGCGATGTGCTTCCGCACGAGAAAGAAGAGACGATCGAAGCGAAAGCGGAAGTAGCTGCGATTACAACCACGAGGCGTGAAGTGGAGAGGCTCACGATTGCCCCCGATCTGCCTCGGGCTCTGCTTCCCCTGGAAACATATCCGGTATCGGCGGGAATTAAAGGCGGGCTTGCGGGAAGCGTGGCCATGGCAGCGCTGGCGTGTCTTTACGGTTTGCTGAAGCAGAGAAGCATCTGGTATCCGATTAATTTACTCGCCGCCACGGTTTATGCGCAATCCCTGCATGTTGGGACTGCTGCGCTGAGCGCATTTCATTGGGAAAGTTTTGCCATTGCGGCCGGGATTCATTTGATCACGTCTCTGCTGGTGGGCCTGCTTTACGGAGCCATGCTGCCCATGATTCCGCGCCGGCCAATTTTACTGGGTGGCGTGATCGCGCCGATCCTGTGGACGGGATTGCTGCATAGCATCCTGGAACTCTTAAATCCGCTGTTGAACCAGCGCATCGATTGGGCCTGGTTTATCGCTTCGCAATTTGCCTTTGGGATTGTGGCTGGACTGGTGGTGGTGCGGCAGGAGCGCATGAGCACGCCGCAGATCATGCCTTTTCTGATGCGTGCCGGCATCGAGGCGCCGGGAATGATGAAAGAAAATCCAAAGAAGGATGGACCGCGTTGAGGTTGCGCTTGCTCATCCTGGGAGCCGTTGCCTTCGCCGCGCTTGGATTGTTGGGATGTGCGAATGCGCCAGGGAGGCCGGCCGCCGGCGATGTGCCGGTTGTCCCCGATGAAATATCCGATTTCAATATTTTGTATGAACAGAACTGCTCCGGTTGTCACGGCTCGGGAGGAAAGGGCGGGGCCGCCATTGCGCTGGGAGATCCTGTTTATCTAGCGATTGCAGACGACGCGATTTTGCGGCGCGCGGCGACGGATGGAATTCGTCGGACGTCCATGCCTGCGTTCGCGCAGAGCGCCGGCGGCACGCTCACCGACAAGCAGATCGATGTGATCGTGCGGGGAATTCGTGAACGCTGGTCGAAGACGGATGTATTGGGCGGCGTAAACCCACCGCCGTACTCATCCGCTGAGCGTGGCGATGCTTCGCGCGGATCGGGCGTTTACGCTCAGTATTGCGCCTCCTGCCACGGTGACGCGGGCCGAGGAGGGCCGAAGGCCAGCTCGATTGTGGATGGTTCTTTCCTTGCATTGCTGAGCGATCAAGAACTTCGCACGATTGTGATTGTGGGACGGCCAGAACTCGGCGCGCCGGACTGGCGGGGCAACATTCCGGGAAAGCCGATGTCCGCGCAGGAAATTTCCGATGTAGTGGCCTGGCTTGGCTCCCAGCGGTCGAAATTTCCGGGCCAGCCTTATCCGAATATTTCCAAAGCGATGGGAGAAGTTCGATGACTCTGCCAGGAGGCGTCACCAGGCGGGATCTTTTGATGAAGATCGGGATTTTTTTGAACGGCATCGTCGCCGTGATCTTGGCCGTGCCGGTCGTCCGTTACCTGCTCTCACCGATTGTCCGCGAGCGGCGGGGAGCCTATGACTCGTGGGTTTCTCTCGGAAGTCTCGCACAGTTTCCATCGGGCCAAACACGCCTGGCAACGTATCGAAATCCCGTGGCGAGTCCCACGGATGGAGATACAGCGGATATCGCTTGCTGGGTTCGCAATGTGGATGGACAAAACTTCCAGGTGTTTGCAATTAATTGTGCGCACCTGGGATGTCCTGTGCGCTGGTTTCAGCAATCGGGTTTGTTCATGTGTCCTTGCCATGGCGGGGTTTATTACCAAGACGGCTCGCGCGCGTCCGGGCCTCCGGAACGCGGATTGTTCCAATACCACTACCGCGTAGATGGCGGAAAATTATTAATCAAGACGGGTGAGATGCCCACGCCCGGTGTCGCTTCCAATTTAGTTCGAAAGATACAACCATGCGTTTAATCGCAACGATCGGCCGGTGGCTGGACGCGCGCTTGCAGCTTGGCGCGTCCATTCGTGAAACCGCGGAGCATCCTGTTCCACGCGAAACCGCGAGTTGGTTTTATGTTTTCGGCAGCGCCGCGCTGGTCGTGTTCGTGCTTCAAATCGTTACCGGGATCATGCTGGCGCTGATTTATGTTCCTTCTGCTGGAGAAGCTTGGAGCAGCCTGCAGACTTTGAACCACAACGTTTCGCTGGGCTGGTACATTCGAGCGCTTCATGGATGGGGCTCGGATTTCATGGTGGCGATTGTGCTGCTGCACATGGTCCAGGTGTTTTTATTCGGTGCGTACAAATATCCTCGGGAACTGACCTGGATCGTGGGCGTGTTCCTTCTGCTGGTGACTCTGGGGATGGCGTTCACGGGCCAAGTTTTGCGTTTTGATCAGGACGCTTATTGGGGGCTGGGAATTGGCGCATCGATTGCGAGCCGCGTTCCGTTGGCGGGGCCGTGGATCGTTAATCTGATGCTGGGCGGGCCAATTATCGCGGGAGCGACACTTTCGCGATTCTTCGCTCTGCATGTTTTCGTAATTCCAGGATTGCTCATCGCATTTGTGGCAGTTCATCTTTTGATGGTTCTGAAACTGGGAATCAACGAATGGCCCATGCCGGGGCGTGTGGTTCGCAAGGCTACTTATATTCATGAATATCACGAGCTGACTCAGAAGGATGGCGTTCCTTTCTTTCCGCAGGCGGTGTGGAGGGATCTTTTTTTCGCGGCATTCATCTTGCTTTCGATTGCGGTCTGCGCCGCGTACTTCGGTCCATTTGGGCCGTCGGGCCCGCCGGATCCCACCATTATTCAAACGGCGCCGCGGCCGGATTTCTTTTTCTTGTGGCTTTATGCGGTGCTTTCGCTGTTGCCGCCGTCTCTGGAAACTCCAGCGCTCCTGATTGGGCCAGTGGTTGTGATTTTGGCGCTGCTGCTTTTGCCGTTCGTATTCGGCGAAGGCGAAAAAAGCTGGCGGCGCCGGCCGATCGCTGTGCTGACGATTCTGCTGGTCGCGGTTGCGATGGGAACGTTTACGCGCCTGGCGGGAAATGCGCCGTGGAGTCCGGTGATGAATGCGTGGAGCGGCGATCCGATTCCTCCTAAGTTTTTGCACAACCGCTCCGCGCTCGAGCGGCAAGGCGCGTTGGTTTTCCAGTTGAAGCAGTGCCACAACTGCCACTCACTCGAAAATCAGGGTGGAAAACGCGGCCCGGCTCTCGACGCGGTGGCCGTGCGATTGACTCACGATCAATTGATTCGCCAGGTGATTCAGGGCGGCGGCAACATGCCCGCCTATGGCAAGAATCTGAGTCCCGCGGAGACGACGGCTCTTGTGGCGTTTCTTGAAACGTTGCATCCCGCCGGACAATTGCCGGCACGGGATGCTTCGCGTTCCGTGGCGATGAAACCAGACGCGGCGCCGCCGGGTGCTGCACTCCGGTAATATTGTTATGACCTCTGACGCACAAGCCATTTTGCAATCGTGGTCCGCTCCGCTTGGAGTCGATCTCGCTTTGATCCTCGCCGTGCTGGTTTACCTGCGAGGCTGGCTTCGTTTGCGCCGAGATTTTCCGGACCTCATTTCGGCGGGAAGGCTCGCGGCATTTCTGGCGGGGATCATCTCCGCGTGGATCGCCATTGGATCTCCGCTGGAAGCTTTCGACGACCTGTCGCTTTCGGTGCACATGGTGCAGCATCTCTTTCTGATGGCAATTGCTCCACCCTTGATTCTGCTTGGCGCGCCGGCGCTGCCGCTGCTTCAGGGACTTCCGCAATCGATCGCTCGCAGCGTGGTTGGTCCGATTCTCCGGTGGGGCTGGGTGAAACGGTTTGGACGATTTATCACCGAGCCTATGATGTGCTGGCTGGGCGCGACGATCGCCCTGATCGGATGGCATGTGCCAGCAGTGTTTGAACTGGCGTTGCGGTGGGGCTGGCTGCATAAACTCGAGCACGCGAGCTTCTTTGCGACTGGAATTTTATTTTGGTGGCCGGTGGTGCAGCCGTGGCCGAGCGCCGCAAGGTGGCCGCGTTGGTCGATTCCTCTATACCTTTTCTTTGCGACGTTGCCGTGTGACGCTCTCTCGGCATTCCTCGCATTCTGCGATCGAGTGGTCTATTCGTCCTATCTTTCCGCGCCCCGCCTCTTTAATGTTTCCCCGCTCCAGGACCAGGAATGCGCGGCGGCCCTGATGTGGGTGTGCGTGACAATTATTTTTCTGATTCCAGCAGTAGTTGTGACGATGCACATTCTCTCGCCCCCCAAAATGCATCCGCCGCAAGTATCCTTCCGCGAATTTCCCGCCCCGCCA
The DNA here is from genome assembly GCA_963797765.1 of uncultured Acidobacteriota bacterium. Lineage (GTDB taxonomy): Bacteria > Acidobacteriota > Terriglobia > Acidiferrales > UBA7541 > JBGPTK01. The sequence goes on from CAWCQU010000002.1 coordinate 362,153, forward strand.
TCCCATTCGATTGACGCTTCGAAGCCGGAAGTTATATAAGATCAGCAGCCGAACCGTCCGGCGAAGCCCTGGAGATCCATATGAATAACGTTATTCTAAGCTTCAGAATATGGAGGCCGGTTTTCCTCGTTTTACTCGCCGGCTGCCTCCTTGCTCAAGCGCTCCCCGCGCAAGGTCCCATCACTAACGATCCTCCGAAATACGGTCCGTACTACGGCGTTTTCCTTGCCAGTGGCGATGGCTTGAAGGGACCGCTGGTCCCGCGCGATTCCGTGCTGCGTGCGGATTCCGCGTGGACCTTGTATTGTTGGGCGCGCATTGAAGAGCCACTGGCCGCGGCAACTCTGGTGGCGGGGATCGGAGATACCACTGAGGAATATCCCCGCTATCTTGGCGCGGACGCGCGCACTTTGTTCTTGTGGATGGGAAAAGATAACACTCTCAGCGCACCCGTCTTACTCACTCCCGCGACATGGCATCTTCTGGCAGCAACGTTCGATGGCAAGGAATTCCATCTCTATACCGACGGCGCGCAAGTAGCGAACGGCGCGCTCGTGCTCGGCAGCGTCAGCCCGGTGATCCAAATGGCGCCGCCTGCATTGCCCTGGCCCGACGGCCAGCACTTCGGTGGCCGCATCGCCTCGCTTGTGCTGGTTCGACAGGCGCTCAGCGCCGGCGAAATCAAGCAACTCTACGATAAGCACGAAGACTTCTCGTTATCGGTGTTCGAGGAAGGATCAAAAAACTGGCCGGTGCAAACACGAGGCCAGGCGGGATATCGAGCTCCTCAAGAGCCCTCCACCATGCCCACCAGCAGAGCGCCGTTTTCGCAACCCGTTGCCCGCGGCATGCCCGCCGCGCAGCCCGCGCTGCAAGCGAGCGGTGCGAACACCTGGAAAATCGCCAGCGGCTGGCGCCTGATCGCGGCTCCGGATGTTAAAGCTGACGGAGCGGCGATCGCTAACCCAGGATTTGACGCTTCGAAATGGATGCCGGCCGTCGTGCCGGGAACAGTCCTCACGACACTCATCGAGCGTGGCGTCTATCCCGATCCCGAATACGGACTCAACAATCTCGCAATCCCGGAAAGTTTGAACAAGCAGGATTATTGGTATCGCACGGAAATCAAATCTCCCGAAGCCATTCGCGGCGATCACCTCACGCTCACATTTGAAGGCATCAATTACAAAGCAATCGTCTGGCTAAACGGCCGCCGCCTGGGAACAATCACGGGCGCCTTCATTCGCGGAGTATTCGATGTCACCGGGATTTGGAAAACGGGAAAGGGCGAGAGCAACGTTCTGGCGGTGCAGGTTTCGCCCCCGCCGCATCCCGGCATTCCACAAGAACAATCGATCAAAGGCGGGCCCGGAGAAAACGGCGGAATCATGTGCCTGGATGGACCGACATTTGTTGCCTCGGAAGGATGGGATTGGATTCCCGCCATCCGCGACCGCGAGACAGGAATCTGGCAGGCCGTCGAGCTGAAGGCGACGAACTCGGTAAAAATCGGTGATCCTCAGGTTGTCACCACACTTCCCCTGCCAGACATCAGCCGCGCCGACGTGGTAATCAGCGTTCCGCTCGAAAACGCATCCGATGCGCCAGTTCGTGGAACGCTAAAAGCCTCGTTCGAATCAGTCGAGATAACGAAAGAAGTCACACTTCCTCCCGGCCAGACCATCATCAAGCTCACGCCCGCCGAGTTCAAGCAGCTCACCGTCGACCATCCGCGCTTGTGGTGGCCCAATGGCTACGGGAAACAGGATCTCTATCAACTAAGTGTGACTTTCGATCTGGAGAACAATCAATCCGATACAAGGCTGTCGAGATTTGGAATTCGAGAAATCACCTATGAGCTGAGTCTGCTCGACGCCACCGGCCACTTGCGCCGCGTTGAAGTCGCTCCCACAAAAGGGAAAGAGGGCAACAAAGGAATCGTGGACGTCACTCATGAAGGCATGCGGCAGATTCCCGCCGCCGAACCAATGCCGCCGATGTTTCCCGAAGAGTGGCGGGCCAATTGGCATTCGTGGGTTGCTTCGCTCGTGCCAGGAGCAGAATCGTCTCCAGCGATCCACGCGATCAGCGATACCGGACCCGCTCCCTACCTGGTGATCAAAGTAAACGGAGTGAGAATCGCCTGCCGGGGCGGCAATTGGGGCATGGACGATTTGCTCAAGCGCGTCTCGCGCGAACGTCTCGAGCCTTTTTTTCGCTTGCATCATGACGCCAATCTGAACATCATCCGCAATTGGGTGGGCCAAAATACGGAGGAAGTTTTCTATGACCTCGCCGATGAATACGGCCTTCTGATCTGGAATGATTTCTGGGAGACAACCCAGAATTACAATATCGAAGCCGAAGATCCCACGCTGTTTCTCGCCAATGCGCGCGACGCCATCCTCCACTATCGCAATCATCCTTCGATTGCTGTCTGGTGCGGCCGAAATGAAGGTGTTCCGCAGCCCATCATTAATAAAGGTCTCGCGGACCTGGTGAACTCGCTCGACGGCACCCGCTACTATTCGCCCAGTTCCAACCAGATCAATCTTCAAAATAGCGGACCGTATCGCTACATGGACCCCAAGCTTTATTTCACCTCTCTCAACCGCGGCTTTTCGGTGGAAACTGGCACGCCTTCCATGTCCACGCTGGAATCGTTTCGCAGCACAATCCCCAAGGAAGATCAGTGGCCGATGGATGACGTGTGGGCTTATCACGACTGGCATTTCAGCGGCAACGGGGATATCGCGCCGTTTATGGCGGAAATGCAGGCGGAATTCGGCGCGCCTACAAGCCTGGAGGATTTTGAGCGCAAAGCGCAGATGCTCAACTATGTGGATCATCGCGCGATTTTCGAGGGGATGAATGCGCATTTATGGGCGCCAAACAGCGGCCGCATGTTGTGGATGACGCAGCCGGCGTGGCCCAGCACGATGTGGCAGATTCTCAGTCACGATTACGATACGCAGGCTTCCTACTATGGCGTGAAAAAAGCTAGCGAACCGGTTCACATTCAGCTCGACCTTTCGAATTATGAAGTGGCCGTGGTGAATAACACGACTGCCGCGCTCTCCGGACTTTCACTCGACGCCAGCGTCTATTCGCTTGCCAACAAACTGTTGCTCCATCATCAGGAGCAAAACAATGCTGGCGCGAATTCTGTGACCGATGGTTTCAAGCTCGATCTTGAACCGCTACTGTCGGTCGAAGTTGTGCTGGTCAAGCTCGAATTGCGTGGAGCTGTCGGCCAGCTTATCTCGCAGAATCTATACTGGCTGGGCGCGGAGAGTGCCTCGTACCGCGCATTGAACCGCCTTCCCGCAGCCCAGTTGACAGCGAGTGCTTCCTCCGTTCGAAACGGTGACGTCGAGCGCGTCCGAGTTCGTTTGCAGAATAACGGCGGCGCAGCCGCCCTCGAAAACAAACTTACACTCCTCAACGCCGGTGACGGTATGCGGATTCTTCCCGCTTATTTCAGCGATAACTACGTCTCCTTGTTGCCCGGCGAAACTCGCGAGATCGAAATTGAATATCCCGTTTCCGCCGCAAACGGAGCGGCGCAAATAGCGATGCGCGGCTGGAATCTTGCGCCGCAAACAATTCCGGTTGGCGCCGCAAAACAATGAACCGCCGTTGCTGTCCTAAATTCAGATTGGCTAGGTTTTTAGGGGGTCGGAGCTTCAGAGCCCGTGTGGCAACGCCGAGAAGGGGTGGTCGTGTAGCGCCACCCTTCAGGGTGGCATCTGTACTTTCAACCACATAGCCAAATGCGCCCAAGCGTGGAAGTGAGCAAAACCGAGTTGCCACACAGACTCTTCAGCTCCGACATGATTGTCTGCAAGAAAAGCGGGCTTTCGTCCCTGAAGCTACACTCTGGGGACTACCGCGATTCGGCGCAGCTTCAAAGTAGGACAAAACCGGCCGCTGGGGATCGAAAACCTCGCATCGGTAAGTGAATCGCCGGGTTGTCGCAGGCTATGGAATTGTTGCGGAGGTATTCGTGAAAAAGAAAATGGTTTTGTGGCTGGCGGCGCCAGCGTTCCTTCTAATCCCTGTTTGTTTCCTGTATCTCGAAACGCAGGCGCAAACCTCCGCGGCGCCCCTTGGAATATTCGAAAACCACCAGGACATTGGCAAAGTGCTTCACCCCGGTTCCGCCGAATACAACGCATCGAGCCAGGCCTATACGGTCAGCGGCAGTGGCGAAAACATGTGGTTCTCATCGGATGCTTTTCAATTTGTTTGGAAGAAAACCTCGGGAGATGTGGCTCTGGCTGCCGGCATTTCATTTCTAAGTGGTGGAGGAAACGAACATCGCAAAGCAGTCTTGATGGTGCGGCAGGACCTGGCCGCGGATTCCGTCTACGCCGACGTCGCCTTGCACGGAAACGGCTTGGCGTCGTTGCAGTATCGCGATGAAAAGGGCGCCGCGACGCACGAGATCCAATCCAACATCTCTGCGCCCACACGTTTGCGCATCGAAAAACGCGGCAACTATGTCTACCTGTCGATCGCAGCCGGCGCCGGCGAGTTGGTTCCGTCGGGTGCCTCCATCCGCATCCCGTTGCAAGGTACGTTCTATGTGGGAATCGGAGTCTGCGCGCACGATAAAGACGCTGTGGAGAAAGCTGTTTTTTCGAATGTCAATTTAGAAAAGATCGGCTCTGCCTCCACTGCGCCGCCAACACTTTACAGTTCGCTCGAAACCGTTGACATCGCGTCAACAGACCGGCGCATCGTCTATGTCTCACCCGAACATTTCGAGGCGCCCAATTGGACGCGCGATGGCGCGGCGTTTCTTTTCAACAGTAACGGGCGGATATTCCGCCTCCCGGTGACGGGCGGAAAGCCACTGATGATCGATACCGGATTTGCAAACCGCTGCAACAACGACCACGGCATTTCCCCCGATTCCAATTTGCTTGCCATCAGCGACCAATCGCAGGAAGAGCATCGCTCCATCGTTTACATCGTTCCGTTCGGCGGCGGCACTCCACGCCGCATCACTCAGGATTCGCCGTCTTATTGGCACGGCTGGTCGCCGGACGGAAAGACGTTGGCCTTCGTTGGCGAACGAAACGGCGAGTTCGACATCTATGCCATTCCCGCCGCGGGAGGCAATGAAACGCGCTTAACCACCGCTAAAGGCCTGGACGACGGGCCGGAATATTCGCCGGATGGAAAATATATTTACTTCAATTCCGAGCGCACCGGAATGATGCAGATCTGGCGCATGCATCCGGACGGAAGTGAACAGGAACAAATCACTTCCGATGATTTTAATAATTGGTTTCCGCATATCTCACCGGACGGAAAGTGGATGGTTTTGCTCTCTTACGATAAGAGCGTGACCGGGCATCCCGAGAACAAAGATGTGATGTTGCGGCTTATGTCGCTCAGCAATAAAACAATCACCGTATTGGCGAAGCTTTTCGGCGGACAGGGAACGATCAATGTTCCTTCCTGGGCTCCGGACAGCAAGCGGCTGGCATTCGTGAGCTACGAATTGCTGCTGGCAAAAGGAACGCAGTGACGCTGCATGGCGAAAACATCAGGGGAGGGAATCTGCCAGATGATGCACGGCCGCCGCGAATTTCTTAAATTCTCGATCACTACAGCCGGTGCTCTTGCCGCTGGAAAATATCTCGGGGCAGCGAGCGCGCCTCGAACCCTGGGCGTGCAGCTTTACACCGTACGCGACCAGGCCGCGCGCGATCTCCCTTCTGTTCTCGAAAGAATCCGCAAGATCGGCTACCAGGAAGTGGAGACCTATTGGGACATCTACGGGCATCCCGCCGTCGAACTGCACCGAATGATCGCTGACCACGGGCTTCGCGCGCCAAGCGGCCATTTCGATTATGCCGGCCTCGAATCCAAAATCGACTATGCGAAGACTCTCGGAGTCGAATACATGATCTGCCCCATGCTGCCCGAGAAAATGTGGGGTGATCTGGATGGCTTCAAACGGGCCGCAGATCAATTTAATATTTGGGGCCAGAAGATCCATCAGGCTGGAATGAAATTTGGATTTCACAATCACAACTACGAATTCCGCCGGTTTGGCGCTACCACCGGATTCGAAACACTCATGAAGCTGTCCGATCCGGCATTTGTGTGCATTGAGATGGATTGCTATTGGATCGCCCAGGCCGGAGAGAATTCACTCCAGATGTTCAAGCGATATGGCAAGCGCATCAAGCTGCTTCACCTGAAAGATCGCAAGCCGGGTTTCCCGGTATCGCAGATTAAAGATGATTCCGCGGAACACTTTACGGAGGTGGGCGCCGGAACCATCGAATGGAAAAGCATTCTTCGCGCCGCGGAAGAAAACCGCGTGAAACACTTCTTCGTGGAAAGGGATTCCGGCGATCTTCCTCCGTTCGAAAGCCTTCAAATCAGCTTCCAAAATCTGCAACCGTTGCTGTGAAAGCCGCCTGGCTGTTTGTGGAATGCCGCCGCGGATGAGCGCGCGAGAATTCAGTTTTGTCTTACGGTGGTGAGGCCGGCTTGCGTGCGAAATCGTTTGTGTGTGATTCGCCTTCGCGCTTGGACAAGGCGGCAAATCCCGGGTACTCTCAGACCCAATACAGATATGATTTCTTTAAACAGCCGCTCCATCCAGAACCAGCGAGTCCAAATTGCGTTTCAAAATGTCCAGCACCGCCTCGATATCTTCCATCGTATTGTAAACGTGCAGTCCCATCCGCAAGCCATCATGCCGGTTTGATACCACAATCCGCCGCTCGGCAAGTTTGTTTACCAGCGCTTGCGAATCCTTGCATCGCATCACCACCAGCGGACCGACGCTTTCCGGCGGAGTTTTCAATTGGATGCCCATCTCTCTCGCTCCCTGCATCAGCGCCTTTGCCAGCCTCGCGATGTGGTCCGCCACTTCCCGCAGCCCGATCGATTGCAACAAATTTATGCCCGCCTTCGCCGCGTACAGATTCGGAATCGCCGGAGTCCCCGCTTCAAATCTTCGCGCCGTGGGAGCCAAGTCGAGCTTTCGGATATCGAACGCAAACGGATTTGTTTGCGCGAACCAGCCTGATATCGTCGGCACCAGCGACTGAACCAGTTCCGGCCGCACATACATCATGGCCAGTCCCGGCGGGCCCAGCAAATACTTCAATGTGCCGGCAACGTAAATATCTACATCCAGATCCTTCACATCCACGGGACGCGTTCCGCAATCCTGATAATCATCCAGCAGCACCAGCGCGCCCCGCGCGTGCGCATAAGAAACGATTTTCTTTATCTCCGCGCGCCAGCCGTTCATAAAGCACATTCCCGCCACCGGAACGATCAAGGTTTCCCGGTCGATCAGGCTGTCGTATTTTTCGCCCGGCAGGCGGTCGCCGTCGGGCTCCACGAATTGCACTTCCGCGCCGCGGGACCGTTGCGACAACCACACGTGGCCCATCGTCGGAAAATCAAACGCGCCCAGCACCACTTTCTTTCGCTCCCGGAAAGACAATGCGCTGGCGATCGAATTGATTCCCGCCGACGCGCTCGGCAGCACCGCCACTTCGTCCGCCGACGCTCCCAAAAACTTCGCAAAAACCCGCCGCGCAACCTCGTATTCCTCCACCCACAATTCCCAGGGAGAACCGTCCTTGTCCCAACTCGCCAGGTAATCGTTGAAAGCTCCCCGAACCGCGTCGGAGAGAGCGCCCTGCGAGCAACTGTTCATATAGGTCTTGTTGCGGAAAACGGGAAAACGGGACCGGATCTCCTGAACCTGGGCGGAGGTCAGCATCGGGATTGAGTCTCCTTGATCTGGATGGGTGCGGTTGAGTCCATGGGAAGCCGGCATGCCGGAAAAACCATTCTACTACACTGTTCCCGCGAGGCGCAGACATGGTAACATCGCGCCCGTCTGGCATGTCAAGACCCTTATCATTGATATGCAAAAGATATACAACTTGTGCGGAGGCGCTTGATCCCGCCGCGCTCATTTCGGGAGGGAATCCATGACTGGCCGAAACCGGCTGGCAACAGCCTTCGTTATCCTGGCGGCGATCGCAATACTTCCACGGTGGGCCGGTTCCCGCCTCGCGGCGCAAAACCCGCCCGCGCAGGATGTGCTCGAAGTGGTCCGCCAGTTTCAGAGCGCCGGCATCCGTGGAGACAAGGCCGCGCTGAACCAGATTTTTGATCCCAACGTCACCCATTTCCATCCCGGCTCGCCTTACCGCTTTGTCGGCCGCGACCGCCTCGTTCAAGAATTCGAGTTCAACTCCAAAAACCAGCAGGACATGCATTTCGAAATGGTCGATCCCCAGGTGCAGATGGCCGCTAAGGATGTGGCTGTGGTCACCTATTACATCGTGGAAAGTTGGGCCGATAAAAACGGTGTGCGCAGTTCCGCCAAGGAAAAGGCCAGCGAAGTTTACGTCAATAAGGACGGCCACTGGACCATGATCCACGGCCACTATTCAGTCGAATAAAGACTTTCCCCGCCCTCGCCGCGGCACGCCGTGCGCCGCCGCCTCGCGATTCCGCTCCAACTGGATTGCCATTCAGCGGGTCGATGTGCCCATGCCAAATATCATCTGTATTTCACTATTGACATGAAGGTATGGCAGTAGTATACAGCCCGCATCCACCCCGGATAAAGCGTCCAAAGGAGAAGCCAGTGCCCAGAAGAAAGCCACTGATTGGGGTCGTTCTTTTACTCAGTCTGGTGGGTCTCGCCGCGTTTTGGCTGCAGGCCCGTGCGCAAGGACCAACTGGCTTCTCCCCCGACGCTGTCTACCACAACGGGAAAATTGTCACCGTCGATAAAAATTTCTCAACCGCCCAGGCCTTCGCGGTCTACGACGACAAATTTGTCGCCGTAGGATCGAACAACGCGATGCTGGCGCTGGCAGGGCCGCGCACAAAGTTCGAAATTTTCGTATTGGCGAACACCAAAACATCGAGCCCCGCGGCGAAGCCTTCAACCTCCTGAATCACATCCAGCCCAATGAACCTACGACAACACTAACCAGCCCGCTCTTCGGCAAAATAACCACAGCTGGCGATCCGAGAATTATGCAATTCGCCATGAAGTACAGTTTTTAGTCTCAAATAGTTTCGAATCATCCCGCGAATCCGCGCAAAAAAACCTGCTTACAATACCGAGCGGGCGGGTGGCCACGAGAATCTTCCGCTGGGTAGCACCGCGCGTGTGCCGCACCCTTCGGCTGAAGTTGTGATGAAATCTATTTAACCGATTTCTGTTACTTGCGTTTCTGAAAATCTCTCGATGAGAAGCCCTACGCGTGATTTATGAGACTCCAAGATACATTTTGCTTCACTGTCAAAAACAGCGGAGTCGGTTTTTTTCACAGCTACGTCTAAGTGTTGCGTCCGGACACGATCGTGGACTCCTTGAAGAATTCGGGTTGTGAGGCAGGACCTGGCAGAGAGGCCCTGCGAAGGCAAGCGAGACAGAAATCGCCGGCTTTGCTATCGATGCGTTCCACGTTATGGGAGGATGTCATTACGCAACGCCAATCGAAGCAATGACGCAATCCCAGGGTGTGGCCTAACTCGTGTACAGCTTCCTTTGCTATGCGTTCCTGTAACAGTTGGCGATTTGGCGGAATGCCGTAATACTCATCTCGTAAGCGGTGCGAAGATACAAGCGCACAGCTACCATCCAACTGCGCCTCACCATACACAAACGTCAGCACCGGCACATACAAGTCGACCGCCGTTAGACCGAGAAGACAAATGTCGGTCGCAACAGCCAGCGATTGCATCCGTTGCAGAATGGCCGTTGAATGATACTGCCCGCGGACAGGATCAAATGCGAAGTCAGCCATCAAATATTCCTCGCGGACGTGACAGGAAACCTGAAACACGCGAGCTAATACGGCGGACAGATCGTCAAGTATCTCAAACGCCGCCTCGCGGGTGGAGCCTGGCAGGTTCGCTTGCTCCGTTCCCACGCCGAGCAAATGGATGGCTTTCATTCGTGGACTGGCTCGTGCCGCTTCAGGCCGTAGCTTTTTATTTTGTTGTAGAGCGTGCTGCGATCGATTTCCAGTATCTGGGCGGCTTGGGTGAAGTTCCATCGCGTTTCTTCCAGAATGCGCTGGATGTGCGCCTGAACCACGTCCTCCAAGCGGCGGCCGGAAACTGCAAGAACAGACGGCCGGCAGAATGGAAAATCTTCCGGCTGAATTTCGGGGCCGCGGCCGACGACAAGCGCCCGTTCGATGGCATTTTCCAGTTCTCTCACATTGCCGGGCCAGGGGTAGTTCAGAAGCAGTTCCACGGCTTCCGGGGAGAGCCGCGGCTGAGCTCGATTCATGGAGGCGGCATGTTTCTTGAGCAGAGCTTCCGCGAGCAGAGGAATGTCTTCTCGACGGTCACGAAGCGGCGGAAGCTGGAGACGAAAAATATTGAGCCGGTAGAAAAGATCAAAGCGAAATGTACCTTCCTTCACCATTGCGTCCAGGTCGCGATTCGTGGCTGCCACGCAACGGAAGTCGACTTTCGTCGGCTGGGTTCCTCCCACACGCACAATTTCCTTTTCCTGCAGGACGCGCAATAAATCCGTCTGTGTCTTGAGGCTGATGTCTCCGATTTCGTCGAGGAATACCGTCCCGCCATCCGCAGCCTCGAACTTGCCTTTGCGGCGCGCTTGCGCTCCGGTGAACGCCCCGCGCTCGTGGCCAAACAATTCGCTCTCCAGCAAGCTCTCGGAAAGAGCGCCACAATGGATTGCCATGAACGGCATGTGTCTTCTGGGACTCGCGGAATGGATGGCGCGGGCCACCACTTCCTTGCCGCTGCCGCTCTCACCAACGATAAGCACAGTGGCATCGGTAGGCGCCACCATTTCAATGGATTCGCAAACGTGCCTCATCAGGGAACACTGAGCGATTAGTTCCGTCCGAGGAGACACTTCCTCCAAGTGCTCGCGAAGCTGGATGACTTCTTGTTGGGTGCGCCGGTGCTTGATGGCATTGCCGATCAGGTGGACCAGTTCATCGGGATCGAAAGGTTTGGTAATGTAATCGTAGGCGCCCTGCTTCAATGCCTGGACGGCTGTTTCGACGCTGGCATAGCCTGTCATGATGATGACGATTAAGTTCGGGTCCGCTTCGTGAAGGCGCTGCTGCAGTTCGATACCATCCGTGCCGGGCATTTTGATATCGATCAGGGCAACGTCCCAAGTGCCCGATTGAAATGACTCGAGTGCCTCGTGGGCGCTACCCGTAGTCTTGACGGTGTAGCCCTCGGACGTGAACCATTTGCCAAGCGAATCGCGGACGGCGAACTCGTCATCTACGATCAAGATTTTTCCTATCGATGTTGCACTCAAAGTCTCCGCGTTGCTCACCTCGTTCACCTCGTTTCCTGATTCGCAAGAACCGCGCTCGTACTCACGGGTGCTTTGATCGGCAAATTCACTCTAAATTCACTTCCCTCACGGGGAGTGGAATTGACCACAATTTCGCCGCCGTGCTGCTCGACGATGCTGTGCGCCACCGCCAATCCCAGTCCCGTGCTTTGTTGGGAATCTTTCGTTGTAAAAAACGGATCGAAAATGTGGGGCAGGACTTCAGCAGGGATACCGATACCGGTGTCCAACACTCGCAGACACTCGGTTTGTCCATCCGGTGCCATTTCCGTCGAAACTTCCAAAACGCCGCCGTCAGGCATGGCCTCAACGGCATTCACCACCAGGGCCAGCACCACTTGGCGCATCTGCCCCGAGTCGCAGCGAATCGGGGGAAGATTTACGAGCAGTTTCTCCCTTAACTCGATGCCCTTCAGTTCCAGTTGATGGTGGATCAGTACCAGCGCATCCCGAACCAAAAGATTCAAATCATTGAGTTCGCGCCGGCTGGGGTTTTGGCGCGCGAAGGTCAACAGATTACGCATTAAATCGCCACAACGGCGGCTTTCTCGCTCGATGGTGAGCAGATTTTCGATCATCTCGGATCGATCCGCCGAGTCGCACGACAACTTGTTCAGCTTTTTTACGACCAGCCGGGCGTACGTCAGGATTCCGGCAAGAGGATTATTCACTTCATGCGCCACTGTGGCTGCGAGCTTACCGAGCGACACCATCTTCTCCCGCGCCACAATCGACTTCTGCGCACCTTCGAGTTCACGGGATTTTTGTTCCACTCGTTCCTCGAGCGTGTGCCCCCAATCCGTGATCTCCCGTCTGGCGAGGGCTAGTGACCCCGCCATTTCGTTGAACGAAGCGGCTAGTTCGCCTAGCTCGTCCCGGGAATGTATTTCCAGGCGATGAGCCAAATTTCCCTGGGCCAAGCGTTTCGTCCCATCCATCAGGCCACGCACGGGTTTGCCAACCACCCACCACGCGAAAGCCATGCAGGCCAAGGTCAAGACAATCACTGTGAGGAGTGCAACGCGCACGACTCTTCTCTGCTGGGCGGCCAATTGGGCGTCAATGCTGGCCAGCGATAAATTCGTGTCGATCACACCTAGAACGCGCTGGCTGGCTGGATGGGCGTGACACTCGGCGTTTGCACAGGCCGGTTCGTTTTCCACCACCCGGATCACACCCACCCTCCGTTCTCCGCTGGCGTCCGTGAGGATCCTGGTGCGGGCCGGACGTGGCAATTGAAAAGGCCGCTGCACGTCTCCATGACATCCGAAGCAGGCTTCGGCGTCCTTGTTCACGGCAGTGCCAATTTCCCGGGGATCGGTTGAAAAACGGATCGTTCCTGTGTCTGAAAACACTCGCACACTGTGAATGCCCGGTTGGCTGCCGATGGTGTTCAGCGCTTCCCCGAGCGCCTCGCGGTCATTGTGCAGCATCGAGTAACGAGTGGAGCGCTGGATTAGCTCACTGAAGCGATCCGCGTCATGCACGGCTGTACGCTCGAATTCCAACCGCTGATAATGGAGGCTCACCGACGCGTAGATCAGGATGACTGCGGCAGTGGTTGTCCCCAGATAAAAAGCGAGCTTCGCGGCCAAGCCAAATCGAAGCCGCCCGCCTGTCCGCATGCTTCTCCTTTAGAGCCTCTAGTCAGCAGGAACTGTTGCAACTGCTGGCTCTGCTGGCGCCTCCAAATCTGCCGGCGCTAGTTCCCGCTGGCTCGGAATTGCCGCAGCTACATTCTCGAAGATGGGTAAATACTTAACCGCTAACGAAAATATCGCGAAGCCAAGCCCCACGATAAAGAGCGTGACCGCAATTTCCGTCCACTTGGGGAAGTAGGAGACCCCAGAACCCGCTTCGACACCGGTCACGCTGATATTCAAGCGGTTGGCGACGAATCCAAATAAAACCATCACCGCGCATCCATAAAGCGTCGACGCCTTCGAGGAGAACTTGCGCAGGAAGAGCAAGAACATGGGGACGGCGAACAAAGCAATCTCGAGGAGGAATAGATACGTTTCCGTCCTGCGCCGCGCCAATAGGGGAAGGACGCCACGGTGAAGCAGATCAAGAAAGCGCATCGTTAAATAAACAGAAAGAAGGACCGCCAAAAGCCGCCCCAGGCCACTCATAAGCGAAAGCTCCAACCGCTTGCCAAACACCCGGCTGCTTTGCCAGGACTCAAATATGGTCATCGCCAGGCCGGCGCAAAGGGCGGAAACGAAAAAGAAAACCGGCAGCAGGGAGGTGTACCAGAGCGGATAAAGCTTTTCTGGAACGATCAGATACAGGCTGCCCAGGGAAGATTGGTGCAGAGTGGAGAGAATCACGCCAAGAATCACTAGCGGGATGAGAACGATTCGCATGACCTTCATCGCCCGGTTCAAATGAAACCGCTCGAGAACCACGGGAGCAAACTCCAGCGCAAGAACCGTGGTGTACAACGTAACGCACCAGCCCACTTCGAACATGACGGAGTGAGGATTCCACATCACCAGTGGATGCCAAACGCGATAAGGAAGTCCGAGGTCAAACAGGAGGGCGAGAATCACAAGCAAGTAGCCCAAGAACGCGGTGAGAATTGCCGGGCGAAGGATGGGCTTGTAACGCTCGATGTTAAATATGTGGACCGTTGCAGCCAGCGTGAAACCGCCGGCTGCCAACCCGACGCCGCACAGAATGTCGAATCCGATCCAAATCCCCCAGGGAAACTGGTCATTCAGATTGGTGGCTCCGCCCAGACCTTTCTTTACGCGCACATAGGTAGCGTATGCGCCAGCTAACCGCCACCACAAAAAACACAGCCTGCCAGAAAGTTGGGCGGGGCCAGCGTCGAATTCGAATCACGATTTCTTCTCCCGTTCTTTTCCTTCGGCGGCTTGCACTTCTTCCCGCCGGTGGCTGAGCCACCACACGCCACCAAGCAGCACGCAGCACACAGTGACCACATTGGGGATTTCCGACAGCGCGTTCCAGGTAAGGAGCGGCATGGGCGTGCTCGGCAGGCCGGCGCGGACGCCGAGCTTTTCAACGGGAACAGAAGCCAGAAGCAGCACGGAGGTGCCGCCGACTTCTTCCACTCCATAGATGTGTTGGTGGTACTGATCTGGATTTGCAGCCAGCCGCTGGCGCGCTTCGGCTATGAGCTCCTCTCGCTCGCCAAATTTTGTGGCCCCTGTGGGACAGGCCTCAGCGCATGCCGTGGGCAAGCCCCCTGCAACACGATCCGCGCACATGTCGCACTTCTTCACCACCGGGCGCCGGCTGTTCCACTGATAGGTTGGCACCTGGAAGGGGCAGGCGAACATGCAGTAACGACAGCCCATGCAACGGCTGGCATCATAGGTGACCGGGCCATTGGCGCTCTTCTGAAGCGCGGCAACCGGACAGACCGAGACACAGGTGGGCTCCAGGCAGTTCATGCACAATCGCCGCATGAACTTGTCGTCGTGGGTGGTGATCGCTGTCAGCTTGTGTGCGGAGAGCTTTTCTTCCGAGGCAATTGCATCGTCGTAAGGGAGTTGGTGATGTTCAGCACAGGCTTTCTCGCAGAGCCTACAACCAACGCACATTGTGCTGTCATAGAGTATGCCCTTGGACATGCTGTTAATTTTCCTCGGAACGCGAGAGTCCTGCGGTGACGGGAATCACAGGGGGAAGCGTCAACCGTCACATCTACCGAATCCAGATGGGCTGCAATGTGCTCTGGTTAGCTTCCCAATCGGAACAACGCAACCGCTTGATTCCGAGCCCGTTGTGAAACGAGGAGTCCAAAACCCAAGTATTTGAAGGCAATACATAGATCCCAAAATAAAACGCGAGGCCAACGATTCTTGGAACAATCGTTGGCCCCGCACTTGCTTACTCGGAGAGGAAAAATTCCTGGGTGAGTTCCTTCCAAGAAGCTCCAGGCAAACCTGCCGTCAAGCTCTCGACCGGCCGGCCACCGTCCGCCATGACTGGCCCAGCCAGTTGGGGCTGCCGTGCAAAGAGTTGCTCGGCGCCTTGCTGAATCCAGTCCTTCACCAGCAGCGCCGGGAGCAAATTGTGCTGCACACTTTCTTCATCGGGAACATGCACAGCCATCAGCCAGCCTTTTCCGAAAGGATCATTGCGTAGCAGAGACGGATCCTTGATTACTTCGTCATTGACTTCCACCACTTCTCCTTCGACCGGCGAAACCATCTCGGCTTTCTCGCCATTTCGATAGAAGCTCCACGCTTTTTGACCCTGGCGGACCCAGCGGCCCGGCTTTGGCAACTCAATGCGATCCACGGAGCCGAGCAAAGCAGCGCCAAATTCGTCTACACCAACGCGCGCCAAGCGGCTCCTCTCGCGCAGCACCCAACCATGTCCAGGGTGATACCGCAGATTTTCTGGAACATGGAAACCCTCAACGAAATCGCCATGGGAGACTCCGGTGGCCGGGCAAGGCAGGGCTTCTGTCGCCGCTTGCGAAGACTTGTTGCTGTTCCGAACATAATCAATTGCGATGAAAATCGCAAACATCAGAAGAACCAGTATGACGGTCATGGTCTTTCTCCCTTTCGGCGGCCTCTCTTGAGGCTCTTCATTCTCTGCAGCCACATGGATCAATTGCATTCCGCTGTCCAAACCTGCCACAAAGATGCCGCCATTTGCTGCCCTGAATTGCCTGAAACAAATAGGCTTAGAGGCGCGTTCATGGATGATCCGCTGATTCGTGTTTCGTAGCGTTGAATATTTCCACAGCGATCCTCGGCTTTCCTAAACAATGGGAGACGAACTACAGGCTCCTCTTCAACTTAACAGCTGAGGGATTTTGCGACGGCAACTGTTGGTTTTTTCCACATATTCGAGCTGGCCGATCGTAGTTGTATATGGTTCTCTCCATTTGATTCGGACTGGTTGATTGCGCGGACGCAAGAATGAACATGCTAAGAGGGACCAGACCACATTCATGAGGGAGAAGTATCCCCCAGGTCATTTGGAGGAGATAGACCTGGCAAAGTCAGAGCTTTCCCGAAAGGAGCAGCGTTTGCTATCCAACCACGTCTTCGACAGCTGAGTTTGACACCAGACGGACGGCGGTTTAAGGTTTTGCACAAGGTTGAACTGGGAATTGCAACCATGCAGGTTTGTAGCGGTCTGCCAATGTGGCGAAAATTCTGATTCCAAGGCGGAGTGTTCCCGAAGACCAACTGAACCGGAGGCCCACTCGGGTTTTCGCCATGTCCATCGCTCGTCGCGCTTCCGGGTTGTTGTTCGCACTTTTGATCGCTTTGGCGTGTCCGATTCGGATGAGCACTGCGCCAACGTTAGCCCTTGTTTTCCTGACCCAAAACCAAAACAGCGCACCGGAAAATGGCGAACAGGCCACCGCTCTTGAACCGGGTAAACCAATTGAGCGCGCGCTGCAAGCTGGAGAAAAGCATTCTTACCAGATTCACGCGGATGCCGGAATGTTTTTGCACGTGGTGGTCAAGGAACTCGGTATCGGTGTGGCCCTGATGCTTTATGCCCCGGACGGAAAGAAAATTGCCTCGATGTATCAACCCGGCGGAACCTCCGCGCCGGAGCAAATTTCCACGATTGCGGAATCGTCCGGAAATTACGGCCTGGAAGTGGCCTCGAACGACAGCAATGCTCCCGGCGGCCGCTATCAAGTCACGATAAATCCTCTTCATGCGCCCCGCGAGGAAGACCGAGGACGGATCGCCGCGGAGCGGCTCTTTGTCGACGCGGAAACGCTCCTGAACCAGGGGACGCCCGAATCGTACCGGGACGCTGTAAAAAAGTTCGCCGAAACAATACCGCTGTGGCGAGCCGCCGGCGAAAACTACCAGGAGGCTTTGACGTTGCTTTTGCTTGGGGGAATCTCGGATCGTCTGGGAGAAAAGCAAAACGCGCTGGACTACTATCTTCTGTCGCTGCCTTTGTGGCGCGCGGTAGGAGAGCGCCCGGCGGAAGCGGAACTGCTGCACAACATCGGCTCGGATTACGCCGGACTGGGAGAAAAGCAAAAGGCGCTGGACTATTTCAATCAGGCTTTGCCCGTCGAGCGGGAACTCGGGGACCGCGCGGGAGAAGCCGTAACGCTCGATTACATCGCTTCTGTCTATCAAGGACAGGGAGACGCGGATAAGGCAGCGGCATTTTACAATCAGGCGCTGGCTCTAAAACGCGCGCTGGCGGACCGTGCAGGGGAGGCGGATACACTCTACAGCCTCGGGTCCACTTACGCCGCGGTTGGTGAGAAGCAAAAGGCGCTCGATTCCTACAATCCGGCGCTGGAGATCGAGCGCGCCTTAGGAAATCGCTCTCTGCAGGCAAGGATTCTACACAGCATCGGGTCGGCATATGACGACGCAGGGGAAAAACAAACCGCGCTGGATTATTACAACGAGGCTCTTTCCCTGGAACGCACGCTGGACGATGGATCGTTGCAAGCAACAACGTTACACAACATCGGGACAGTGTATGACGCGCTGGGTGAAAAGCAGAAGGCGCTGGATTTCTACAGCCAGGCACTGCAAATTGAGCGCGCGGTGGGGGACCGCTCCCGGGAAGCTGCAACGCTCGGCAATGCTGCGTCGACTCTTCAGGGACTAGGGCAGAATGACAAGGCCCTCGATCTATACAATCAGGCATTGGCGATCCAGCGTTCCGTGGGGGACCACGCGGGCGAAGCGGGAACCCTGAACGGCATCGGACTGGTATTCGACGCCATAGGCGATAAGCAAAAAGCGCTCGATTATTACAATCAGGCCCTTCCCCTGCAACATGCAGCCGGGGACCGCAAGAGGGAAGCTCAAACACTCTACAACATCGGAATCGCGGAAAACTCGCTCGGCGACAAGCAAAAGGCTCTCGATCATTTCAATCAGGCGCTGCCGCTGGCGCGCGCGATTGGGGACCGCAACGATGAAGCGTCGATCCTCACCGGCATCGGGCTGGTGTACGCAAATCTAGGGGAAGAACAGAAGGCGCTGGATTCCTACAATCAGGCGCTGCCGATGAAGCGCGCGACGGGGGACCGTTCCGGGGAAGCTTCTGTCTTGGATAACATCGCAGGAGCCTATTCCGAACTGGGAGAAGCACAAAAGGCGCTCGACTATTACGGCCAGGCTTTGCCTTTGCGGCGAAAGGTTGCGGACCGCAGCGGAGAAGCCACCACGCTGCACAACATCGGGAATGTCTATAAGAATCTTGGAGAGAAACAGAAAGCGTTGGACTACTTCAACCAGGCGTTGGGATTGGAGCGAGAGGTGGGGAACCGGTTCGACGAGGCGGCTACCCTGAGCAACATTGGATCGGTATATGACGGGTTAGGAGAAAAGCAGAAGGCGCTCGATTTTTACAATCAGGCGCTGCCCATGCAGCACGAACTGGGGGACCGGACCGGGGAAGCCGTAACGCTGAACAACATCGGGATCGTCTATGACACGCTCGGGGAAAAGCAAAAGGCGCTGGATTATTCTAATCGGGCGCTGCAATTGGAGCGAGCTGTGGGTGATCGAGGCAATGAGGCGACGACGCTCGGCGGGATCGGTCTGGTCTATTCGGATCTAGGCGAGAAACAAAAGGCGCTGGATTATTACAATCAGGCGCTGACGATACAGCGAGCCATTGGCAGCCGTTCGGGAGAAGCGACGACTCTGAACAACATCGGGACGGCCTACAGGGCGTTCGGGGATGAGCAGGAAGCGCTGAACTATTTCAATCAGGCCCTTCCTCTGCTTCGCGCGGTGGGAGACCGGTCCGGGGAAGCCGGTACGCTCAACAACATCGCGGCTGTCTATGACGATACAGGAGAGAAACAGAAAGCGCTGGATCATTACAATCAAGCTTTGCTGCTGGAACGCGCCGTGGAAAATCGCGAGGGGGAATCGACTGTACTGAACAATATTGGATTGGTCTTTGACGCGTTGGGGCAGTCGCAGAAAGCGCTGGAATATTTCAATCAGGCGCTGCCGATCGAGCGCGCGCTAGGCGACCGGAATGGAGCAGCCATCACACTTCACAATATTGCCGCCGCCTACTTCGCGCTGGGAGAGCCGCAGAAGACGCTTGATTACTATAATCAGGCGCTGCCGCTGGAGCGCGCCGCAGGAAACCGGGAACTGGAAGCAATTACCTTCGGCAACCTGGAATTTACTTTCCAGCATTCGGATCCGAGACTGGCGATTGTTTTTGGCAAACAAGCGGTGAATCTGTTGCAAGGCATCCGCAGGGATAATAAGGGGCTGCAGGCTTCGTTGCGGGCCAGCTACGAAAAATCGATCGAATCGTACTATCGATTTCTTGCCGACCTGCTGATCGAGCGGGACCGTTTCGGCGAGGCGGAGGAAGTGCTCAACCTGCTGAAGGACAAAGAAGCCAGCGACTTCATCCGGCGCGATTCCGTAAGCGATCAGCTGCGCGCAGCCACGTTGCTGGATTCGGAGAAAAAGGCGCTGGATCATTACGACCAGATTGTGAACCAGGTAGTGGAGCTCGGGCAGCGAAAAGCGGCGCTGGTGGCAAAAGTGGATCAAGCCCCGTTGAGTGCCGCCGAGCTGGCGGAAGAGAACCGGCTGGATGGCGACTTGAAAGCCGCGAACACGGTGTTGCAGCGATTCTTCGAGGAAGAACAGAAATCGCTTCCGGCCAACTCGGCCCAGGCGAGCCGCGTTCAGGAGTTGAAGGAAGCCGAGGGATTGCAGGATGCGTTGCAGAAATTAGGCCCGGATGTGGTTGCGATCTACACGCTGGTTACGCCGGACAAGTATGTGGCCATGCTGGTGACCAGCGGCGCGCGCAAGGCCTACACTTCGACGATCAAAGAGGCGGAGCTTAATAAGAAGATTTTCGAGTTCCGTCAAGTGCTGCAGGATCCCACGTCCGATCCCCTGCCACTGGCCCAAGAGCTGTACCATATCGTATTCCCCGAAAGTTTGCGGCAGGACCTGGATGGCATGCATGCCAGAACAATCATGTGGTCGATTGACAGCACCTTGCGCTACATCCCGTTCGCAGCGCTGTATGACGGCAAGCAATATCTGGTACAAACTTTCCGCCAATCGCTGATTACTCCTGCGAGCATCCCGTACCTTACGGAAGAGCCGGTTCGCCCGTGGTCGGGTGTGGGCTTCGGAGTTTCCGAGAGCAACTCCCCGCTGCCCTCCGTTCCTGCTGAACTGCGAGGAATTTTCCGCGAGACGGCTGATAGCAAGTCACCTGTTTCTGGGGTGGTTCGACTGAACGGCGCGTTTACACGGCAAAACTTTGAGAACGATTTGAGGCAGCGGAGAAATCCGGTGGTGCATATTGCAACTCATTTCGATTCCCGTCCGGGAGTGGCCGCCAACTCGCATCTGCTATTGGGCGATGGAGAACTAAGTCTGGCGGACATCGAATCGGAGACTCGTTTGTTCAAGGGAGTTGATTTGCTGACGCTCTCCGCGTGCAACACGGCATTCACCAATCGAAGCGAGGATGGACGCGAGGTGGACAGCTTCGGGACGATTGCACAACGGCTGGGAGCGAAAGGCGTAATCGCCAGCCTGTGGAGTGTGAACGACGATTCGACGGCGATTTTGATGCAAACGATGTACGGCTTGCGCGAACAAAATCCGGGCATGACCAAGGATGAAGCTCTCCGGCAGGCACAACTTCGCCTGCTGACCGGCGAATTGAAATCTTCACCGGCACAGCATGTTGCGGATCGCGGCTCGACTCTGCTTGGATCGGAAAAGGCGAACACGAAGACCAGCGCCGGCTGGTCGCACCCATATTACTGGGCTCCTTTCATCTTGATCGGAAACTGGAAATGACCATTTAGATCCTTAGGCTCGGGGATTGCGTTATCTCTGTGCGAATCTCGGGTGACGGCGCCGTTCTCGCGATGCTCCGATGCATGGCTTGCTGCAGTTGTCCCTCCTGAATAGAAGCAATGTCAGGAAACATTCCCCTTCACTGCCCGAATGTAGTGTTTTACCTCGATCGGTTTCACGGCAAAGCTCATCACTCTTTTCTCCAGCTCGCGATCTGCCAGCGTGAACCGGTTATGCTGCCGCTGATGTTCGGCCCAGGAATCAACCAGAAAGCTTTCCAGGTAGACATCGGGAAACTCAATATCATGGAAAACGCCCCACCGCGTTGCCCCGTCACGGCGGCGCACTCGTTCATATTTATGGATTTCATCCACGAACTCAGGCGCCCTCTTCGGATCAATCACGTATTTGATTGTGACGAGCACCGGGCCTTGGTCAGGGCCGGGTTCCTCATGCATCGCTGGTCGAAGCCAGTGATTCCATGAACTGAGATCCACGGCGGTGTTGGGCAGCCGAAATAGAAATTGCAGCAATATACAAACCCCGGTTCCAATGCCTGCAACCGCAAGAGCTGCATGAACGTTTGTATGCCCGGCCGCAAATCCCCAAAGTGCGCTGCCAATTGCAACGCTTCCCTGAAAAACAAAAAGATAGACGGAAAGCACTCGAGCGCGCACCCAATCGGGCGCAAGATTTTGTACCATCGTGTTGAACAGCGACATGAACACGGTCCAGGCGGCGCCTCCCAGAAGCATCAGTACGCAGAGAATCGTGAGAATTCGCAGCAGAGCCGTGCTCAGGATTACCGCAGCGAATATCGCTGTCGCGATGGAGAGTATGGTCTCCGCTGAAAACCTTGCTCGCGCGCGCTGCAACACCATTGCTCCCAGCACGGCGCCGACCCCGAAAAAGCCGAGCAAGAGACCATACGCGACCGGACTTTTGCTTAATTCCCTTGCCGCCGCGGGTAATAGAGCCCAAAAGGAGCTTGTGAAGAAGATTAGAAACGCAGCCCTCAGCAACAGCATACGAATGTCAGGCGAGTACCTTACGAAGCGAACTGCAGCGGCAGTAGCGCCTCGAAATTTTTCGCGCGGCAATTTGTCTTTTCGAACCGGCCGTTTCCATCGAGCGATGACGAAAATCACGCCGAGAAATGACAATGCATTCACGACAAACGCCGCCGCAACTCCTGCCGCCGCGATAATCACACCTGCCAGTCCCGGACCCACTGCCCGAGCCAGATTGAATTCGATTCCATTCAAGGCGAGGGCGGCCGGCAGATCGTCCTTCTTTACCAGCTCGGGGAATATTGCCCGCCACGCAGGAGCTTCCACTGCGTCGCCCATCGAAAGGCTCATCGTAAGCAAAAGCAAAAGCCAAGGCGATACTCCTCCAGCGATCGTAGTCACGGCCAGGAGAGTTGCAATTCCAAACATCCATATTTCGGTGACGAGTATCAGCTTGCGGCGATCGAAAATGTCTCCGATTGAGCCCGCCGGCAGAGCCAACAAGAAAAATGGCAGCGCCGAAGCGGTCTGAATCAGGGCAATGTAAAGAGGACTGCTGGTAAGCGACGTCATCAGCCACGCCGCGCCGATGGTCTGCATAAACGAGCCGATGTCCGAGGTCAGGTCCGCAATAATCAAGTTTCTGAAAATCCTGACTCGCAGGGGCTGCCACGCGCTTGGCACAGCAGAAACGCTGGATTGATCGGGTGGGGACATCGTTTCGAGACTCTACATCATTGTTTCAATTAACGGTTACACAACGCGCAGCGAGGACTACAGCTCAGAGCATGATGATTGCCAGAAAGATCACCCCGAATTGTTGCAAATCAATGCCGGGCGGAGCAACCTTAAGTTTCTCGGAAGCCCTGAGGATGGAGAGCGATTCAGAGGCCTGACGGAACTCCGCAAACTGAAGACGAATTTATTGAGGCTTCAAGGCTGCTGCTAAGCTGCAGAGCGGGCCTCAGAATGACGACCCGCCCTTTTTTCGTAAACCTTCCCCACGCTGATAGTGCCCAGGATTTACCGTGCAGGCTCCGTCACGGCACGATAATCGAGCGATTACCCGCGCACCGTCAGCACCGGGCACTTTGCATGCGACACCAGTTTATGCGCCGTCGCGACAGGCAGGTGTGTGGCCGCGCCTGGAATTCCAGCGGGTTTACGGACTCCGACGACTAGCAAATCCGCTTTCTGCTCCTCGGCCACGTCCAGGATCGCTTTCGCCGCCTCGCCGTCCGCAACCACATAACAGGGTTCGCACCACAATTCCGCGTCCGCCTGCAGCAGTGCATGCATCCGCCGAAGCGCCGAATCTTTCAGTTCTTTGCGGTTGACCAGATCGAACGTCTTCGGACTCGCGACGACGTGCAGGATCGTGAGATGCGCCTGAAATTCCTGTGCCATGGATATGGCATAGGGGGCGGCAGCCATGGATTCCGGACTGAAATCCGTGGCGTACAGAATCTGGCGGAATTTCCCGCCCGCCGGCGGCAGAACCGGCGAATACGGTCCTACAGTCAACACGGCGCAAGGAGCCGCGCGGAAAATCTCCTCCGCTACGGATCCCAACAGAAGTTTCCCTAGTCCCGTCCTGCCCCGTGTGCCGATCACAACCATATCGATTTTCTTGTTCTCAATTGTGGACGCCAGACCTGGCCAGACTTCCCCTTCTTCGATCACTACTTCGCTCTTTACGTCGGCGAACGGAATCAGAAGATTCTTGGCCCGGTCTCGCGCCACGGCTTCTTGCGCTTCGCGCAGAGCTTCCCAGGTTTCCGGCGGAGCCGTGGTGTAGGCTTCGGGAGGTCTCACATGCAGAACGCAGAGATTGGCCCCAAAATGTCGTGCCAATTCCGCCGCATACGGAAGCGCATCCTCCGAGGTCCGGGAAAAGTCTGTTGCGAACACGATGTTTTTCAGTTGAATTCTAGTCTCACATTCGAGCGCTTTCATTTTGAACCTCCATCCAGCGATACTTCATGTCTCGCTTGGCTCTCGCCGCTTGAGGCGGCGGGACACCCTGCTCGGCTCAATTTCGCGTACACTCATTCTGCTACGAGCGGATCGTCAATACCGGGCAGATCGATCCGCTGACCACTCGATACGCCTTCGTATTCGGCGCATGGTCGGCGAGTCCCTTCATCCTCTTCGCGCCCATTACGATTAGGTCGGCCTTGGTCTCTTTTGCGACCCTCAGTATTTCATCCACTGCATCGCCGGACGTCGCTAGGAATTGCGGCCAGCACAGGTACTTGGTCGTGGTGGGAACAAGCTCTCTCATTTGCTGCGTCACTGCCTGTTTCTTCAGTTCCAGATGCGACTCCAGCAGATCCTTCTCCGGCGCGATCACGTGCAACAACGTCAATTTCGACCGGTGCTCCTGCGCCAGCGAGAAGGCGTAAGCTCCCTCGCGCTCGGCACCCAATCCGAAATCCGTCGCAAACAAGATGTTCCTGAACTCCGCCTCGTACAGCGGTTCTTTTTCAGCGGACGGGCCAACCGTTAAAACCGGAATTTGCGCTTGCCGGAAGATTTCTTCGGCGGTCGAGCCCACTAACAACTTACTCACGGCACCTGCTCCGCGAGTTCCGGCGATAATGAAATCGATCCCTTCCCTCTTGATCACCGATTCCATGGTTGGCCAGAAGGGGCCTTCTTCGATCACTACTTCGTAGGGCACTCGTTCCAGCCGTTCCAATTTCTGGATTTCGCTGAAATGGCGCGCGGCATTCTGCCGCAGCCTTTCGATGGATGCCATCGCCAATTCCGGCGTCACCATGGCGTAAGGGTCGAGCGCCAGAATGTGCGTCAAATAGATTTGCGACTTGTAACGCCGCGCAACCGCCAAGGCATAGTCCAGGGCGCGGTCGGAAAACAGCGAGAAATCCGTTGCCACCAGTATCTTCTTGATCTGAACCATCCTGTTTACTTCACTCGTCCTCTTCGGTTCTTCGCTCATTTGCATCGCTCGAGTCATCGCAACCTCCTGTCCCGTCCTCTCGGTACGACAAACGGCCTTTTCCATTTCAATTTCAAAACTAGCTCCACCGCGGAATCCCATCAGTGACTTCCGTCACATTCCGATGTGACGCCCTTCAAACTGCCAGCGCGGCGTAGCACTCACTTTTTGGCACTTCAGCGCGTCGCCAGCCGTTTCACCTGGCGGACCCACCCGCCCATTCCGCCTTTCTCTAGCAATCTTTCTGCGCCTTCGCCTTCCACCACTTGCAGGTCAGCCCCATGCTCTCGGGCCAGTTCAGGGAGAATATCCCGCAACATCGTCGTGCGCCGTTTGCCTCCGCAAGCCGGGCAAACCGGATCGGCGGATCGATCCGTCAAACCGCAATCGTTGCAGGTATGCAACCGGCAGTTCAGCCTGCGAGCCGCGAGCAAGTATCCGATCGCCCCCTTCTGCAGCCGGGCCAAGGTCTCGTCGAATTCTGCAATCACGCTGCGATTTCCTCCGAGCAAATACATCACCTGTTCCGAATCATGATCCAGCTTCCAAGTGGCAATCCTAGGCCCCACGCGGTGTCGCAACTCGGACGCGGAAAGCCGCCCGAAGTCTTCACCAATCAGCACCGCATGTTGCCGCACCTCGTTCTCTAACTCCTCTTGAATTGGCTCGATCAAACGAAGCGATCCGACCATGAACAATCCCCCGAGCCCTTCCTTCTTGTAGATCTTTTCCACCGCTTTGGCGGTCTCGCGGCACAAGCGGCGATACTGCTCGTTCATCCGGTGCCGGAGCACATCCGATTGCGATCCCCGGGCTTTCTGAACGCCCATGGGAGTCACATGTGCCAGTTCCTTTTTCTTCCACTGGTCGATATCGATCGAGAATTTCTTCTCCAGCAGTTCGGCCATCTCGCCTTGCCGATATCTGAAAAGCCTCGCTCCGGCACGGTCCACCACGAACACCCCGTAAGGTGGATATTCACTGGAGAGCCACAGCAATTGGGCCAGGGCTGGCTTCCCCCAATGCAACTCATTTTCCACTTCCACTTGCAGCGGCACTAGTTCCCAGATCCGCGGCCCCACAAAAATCGCCAGCCCTTTCTCCTTTGGCCTACGATCTCTCAAGAATTCTTCCACGCGGGCTAATTCCAATAGGAAGAGGCCTTGTTCGGGCTCCGGTATTTCTTGCAACATTGACTTACCCTTTGAATTCATCCAGCTCAAGCATGGCTCAACCAGTCCCCGCCCCGAGGTCGTCGCCGGATTCGTCTTGATGTACGCTGTGAGCAACGGTTTGTGCAATTGGGACAGATCGTGCAATCTTTTCTCATCAAGCATGGTTTCCCTTCCTTTCCACCGACAGGCATTCGACCAAGCGCACTTCTCCAGGGATCCTTTCCTATACTTCATGCAAGACACCGCACTCGATCAGCGCGCAGTGTGGTGCCTCCTTTCTTCAGCCGGCCGCAGCAGTTTGCTTTTGGATTACCTGCGGTAATGGCGCCTCATAAATCTTCTTGAACGTCTCGATCACATGTTCATAGCTCAGTTCAGGAGTTCTTCCGGTGCCGCGCGGTTCTGCACGCAAAACCACGTCGTCCATCGACAAGATCCCCTGCAATTTTCCGGCGGCGTCAATCACGGGCAAGCGTCGAACCCTTTTCTCCGCCATCATCGCCAGCGCAGTATGAATGTCATCGTCCGGTTTGCAGGAAAAGAGCTTTCCGCTGATCACTTCGCCCACCATGATCTCTCCTGGCAGCCGGTTGCGTGTTCCTAACGCGATGCAAATATCCCGGTCCGTAACCACCCCGATAATTTTCTCTTCTTTGTTCGCGATCGGCAGAATTCCACATTTCTGTTTCCAAAGCAGTTCTACCGCGCTTCCCAAATTCGCCTGGAAATTGCACCCTACTGGCGTTCCCACCATCACTTCCTTCACTTTCATGTCTTTCACCTCCCTAGACCTACTCCCCTGATTTACATCTAGCCCATTCACGGCCCAGTAGATGTGCGCTCCATCACCACGAATAGTGATAAGGGTCACCGGCCCAGGGGGACATGATCCTCAACAGTGAGGGGAGCTTCATTCATTGATCCACACACAGAAGATCTTCCAGCATATGGCAAACCAGCCGAGATCAGATAGAATCCCAGCGCGTAGCTAACCTCGTACTGTAGGAATCAGAAACGTGAATAGCACTGGATTTAGAATCTTGACAGTCGTGGGCGCGCGGCCCAATTTCATGAAAGCCGCTCCCATTCTCTCGGCTGTTCTGCGGCACAATGCCGCGGAAGCAATGCCCGGCGAAGCGGCACGCGCGGCTCCGCGATCCCATATTCACCAACTGCTGGTGCACACGGGGCAGCATTACGATGCGTCGATGTCCGAACAGTTTTTCGCCGACCTTAATATGCCGCGGCCGGATGTCCATCTAGACGTTGGATCGGGCTCCCACAGCGTTCAAACCGCAGAAATCATGAAGCGCTTCGAGCCGGTGCTGCTCGAATGGCGGCCGGATGCCGTGCTTGTGGTTGGGGACGTGAACTCGACGCTTGCCTGTGCATTGGTGACCAGCAAAATGGCTTTTGATGATCAAGGCGCGAGGCCCTTGATCGGGCACGTGGAGGCAGGGTTGCGCTCCTTCGACCGGACCATGCCCGAGGAGATCAATCGAATTCTCACGGACCATCTGTCGGATTTGTTGTTTGTCAGCGAGCCAAGCGGATGCGTCAATCTTCAGAAAGAGGGGATTGCGGCGCAAAAGATCTATTTCGTCGGCAACACGATGATTGATACCCTTCTCGCATTTCGGCACCGGGCAGATGATCCGGCATTTTTGAAGAGCCTCGGTCTGGTAGAAAATAATTCAATGAAGCTGGATGCTGCGGCGCAAAGGCCCTATGCGTTGCTCACGCTGCACCGTCCGGCGAATGTGGATAATCGTGAAGCTTTCCACAAAATCCTGGAGGGGATTTCCGGGCTGGCGCAGAAATGGCCGATCATCTTCCCTGCTCATCCCCGGACGCAAAAACGAATCACAGAGTTCGGCTTCGCTAAGTATTTCGCGGGTCTTACGAACAATATTGAGACAGATTCTTCGCATACGTCTGAGCTGGCGCCGGGAATTCGGACGATCTCACCTCAAGGCTATCTCCATTTCGTTTGTCTGATGAAAAACGCGAGCCTGGTGATCACGGACTCCGGCGGCATACAAGAAGAGACAACGATGCTGGGCGTGCCGTGTGTGACGGTGCGGGATAGCACCGAACGGCCCGTCACAATCGATTGCGGCACGAACTTCCTGGCCGGAACTTCCGCGAGAGGAATTCAAAATGCCATCACCCGTCAAGTGGAAAGGAAGCGCAGCGAAAGAATTCCCGAGAAATGGGACGGCCATGCTGCCGAGAGAATCGTTTCGATCTTAATCGAGGTGCTCGAACGGGGGAGGGAGCACATTTCAGCCACCTCAGTGAAAATGTAAGCCGGTAAAGTCCAGGGCAGATGCCGCTAAATGAGCTGTCACCCGGGAGGCGCAACGAACATCTTAAGTCTGACACATGCCCCCCGGCGAACTCTTGGAGCGAAGGAAACAAACTCGATTCAGCCTGCGATTACCAGTGCGTTTCGAATATGAGGATCCACAGGGGGCCGTGCACAAGAGAGAGGGATTCACGCGTGACATCAGTTTGCAAGGGGTTTACGTCTACGCTGAATCGCTACCGCCCGCGAATGCTGAAATTGACCTGGTTGTCTACTTTACATCGCTGCTGGAGCTTCACAAGAACGTGAGGTGGATGGCGAAGGCGAAGGTGATCCGCTTGGAGCCCAGTGCGGACGATGGGCATGTGGGAGGTTTTTCTTCCGTCACTGAAAAGTTCACATTGTTTAATGGCGATACACACCGTTCACAACTTTGACGTGGCCGCTGAATTAGGGCTGGTGAATCGGAGTGATGCGGGCCTGCAGATGCAGGTCGCGGGCGAGATTGGCGGCCAGCGTGCTGGCGTCTGATTCGCTGGGAACCGTTGTGCGGACGCGATAGAGTTTTTTGCCATGGACGGTGAGCGGCGTGATTTCAGTTTTAAATTGTTTGGGAATGCGCGCGGCCAGCGTCTCGGCATTGTTGCGGTCCTGGAAGAGTCCGGAATCAACGGCGAAGTGAGCGCCCGCCGGATGAACAGTTGTTGGGGCTGCGGAAGGCGCAGCGGTGACCTTGACCGGAGGTGGAATTGGGACCGCCGCGGGGTGCTGTTCCGACACAGATGGAATGGGCGCGGCCGGCGGCGGAGCCTGCTGAGATGTGCGGCTGGGCTGCGGCAGTACAGGCCTGCGGGCGATGAAAAACCCCACACAAACCAGGAAAAGCACCGCAACGAAAACACTCCCTGCCAGAGCAATCCGCGACACTCGCTCACCGTCCCTATCTCTTCCGCAATCGAGCTTGGCACTTCTCCAGCGTCTAGATTTGCGCCGATCATATCACGCAGGAGTTGGGATCGTGCAGCAAGTGAGGGCGCGAATTCCGGTGGTAGAAACGTGCGATATAGGAGCGATTAGAATCACAATTGCTACTGAATCTAAACGAGTTAGATATATTTCTAATAAATCGCTCTGGCGATTAGCCAGGCGATTAACTCTTAGCTTATTTTGGCTCTTTTGGTGCATTTCTTTCCGCTAATTTCCGCCTCCTTCGCCGATTTCTGGTTCATCGTCATTCCCTCGATACTTATCCTATTCGATACCTATTTTATATCATAAACTGAGGGAAATTGAAAGGCCCGGTGCATGAAGCTACCCAAGCCAGAAGCAAAAACCCAAAAGACCAGTTGCTGCGGCGGTGCCTCCGCAACCGCCTGCGGCAGCGAGGTAGGCGCTGCGCGCCGATCGTTTATGTCGCGGGTGGAAGCTGCGACCCGCTGGGATTCGCGAATCGTTGACAGCTGCGCGCCGTGTTTTATTTATTCTGCTGGAAATTTCGGGCACGCGGGGATTTTAGGGCGCCAGGAGGCTGAAGGGAAACTGCGAACAAAAACAGAGACCAAAAACAAAAGGACGAAAGACACGAGAGCCGTCATTGATCTGTTCGTAAGGATGGCAAGCAGGCCACAGCGAATCAACCCGCCGCGGCGGGCTCGGCTCCTTTTTCCGAGCCTTGGCCGTTAGCGCTACCAAGTTTACTCGGAGGAAGGAGCCGACAACGTCATCTAATCAGCCCGACTATATCGTCTAACCGGCCCCACAATATGGTTACGCACGCTTCTGCTTGGGGGCATTTCGCGGCCGTGGTGTAAATTTTGTTTGTCCTGCATGTCTTTCAGATCGTTCTTGACGGTCCAAATCCCGCAGGAGTTTCGGCACTCTGCTGCGCAGGTTACCCGCCCAATATTCCACCATGTCGATTTGAATGGCCTCGATGAAATTCAGGAACTCCCGCAGTTGATTACGGTGTTGCGGAAATTGCATTTGGAAGAGTCTCTTTAGCTCCATGTCGAGTTTCTGTCCGACGTCCCATAGGGAGTCGAGATCTGCAACAACATCTCCTATAAGACGGCCATTTACGTCGGGGAACGCCTTGGTCAACGCAATCAACATTTTGTGAGCAACAGAAACACTGCGCCGCTGCAGTGCTGCATCCTGTCTTGCGAACGAGATGCCCTTCCAATGCAACATTCCCCGTTCAGCCGCATTGGAGTCTTTCAAAGCAGATATTTTCTTAATCGTTTCTTGCGTTAGCGCCCTTTTTGAAAACTTCACTTCCGCCTCCACTCTGAAAGTCGCTTTCGTTATTGCACCAAATCTCGGAGCCCTTCTGCCACAAAACGAGCTGCAGTTCTGAGTGTTTTGTTTGAAATGCGATCAGCTTGCTGATCGATACTGTTTGCTGTTCTTCGTATAGTGTCTTTCCATTTGTTTCGTGGATCTTGATCAGGCGATGTAGCAAGTTTTTTCAGGTGATCAGCGGCTGTAAGTATATAACCGGCGGGTGGCACAAGTTTAGCGAGACGGGTGAATTTGGGTGCCCCATGTTTCGTCAGAAACGTGGGGCTTTTCTGCTATTTGACTTTCGCTGGAGATCGCCGCGCTCACCCGATTTCCTCAGTAAATGTTTTCATTGATTCGGAACAAGGAGAGTATACCATTCGGGCACTACCCCGCGCGGAACGAACCCAGCGCGGCGCGGTTCCCCTTCTCATGCCCAGAAACCTGAGACGCTTTTACGGCCGTGGTGACTTGCATTTCATCACCTTCAGTTGTTACCGCCGCAGAGGCTTCGCTGGGAACTGCAAAAGCGCGAAACGCGTTCGTCGATGCCTTGCGCGAAGTGCGTTCCAAGTATAAATTTGCGCTCGCCGGCTATGTGATTATGCCCGAGCACGTGCATCTGCTGATCGGTGAACCGAAGATTGGCAACCCTTCGACGGTGATTCACAGCCTCAAATTGCGCGTATCGAAGCGGCTTCGCCGCAAACGACGGAACATGTCTTCTGCGCAAAAGTCGTTTGCGTTTTCTGAAGCAGCGGAATCCAGACCGGCGCGATTCTGGCAGAGGCGATTCTACGACTTCAACGTTTACAGCGCCGCAAAGAGAAGAGAAAAACTCGAATACATGCACCGTAACCCGGTGACTCGACGTTTGGTGAAGGACCCGAAGGATTGGGTGTGGAGCAGTTATTCCTCGTATTCGGGTCGAGGCACACCGCTGATCGAAATCGATTTCATTTCTTGATTCAATCGTAGAACAAAAGCCCCACGTTTCTGTCGAAACATGGGGCACCCAAATTCATCTCATCTCGTTAAACTTGTGCCACCCGCCGCCGGTAACAACTGAAAGTAATAAAATGCAGGTCGCCACATCCGTAATATCGCCGAAGAGGATTGCGCATCGAAGAAGAACCCGCACCCTTAAACCCGAAGGGTGCGGCACCCGCGTCTTTACCCGCAGCGGCCAGTGCCCAGATGGTATACTCTCTTGGCGCCACATGACCAAACATTTTCTTCGATCAAATTCTCGCGGCCACCTGCCTACCAAGTTTACTCGGAGGAAGGAGCCGACAACGTCATCTAATCAGCCCGTCGACGCTACGACTACCGTTAAGTTAACGCTTATGGGTGCGGCACCCGAGACTGTCTCGCCACGCTAAGCCTGCGCCACCCTAATTCATCTCATCTCGTTGAACTTGTTCCACCCGCCGATTTCTTAATCGTTGAGTTCGACCATCCTGGAGAACTGTGAATCAATAGGATCGGGAGCGGCGCGGTGGCCGGTGATGGAATCGATGTGAATGCAATAGAAGATCGGTTCCACCGTCTCGCTCTGCGGATGAAGCTGCCCACCAGCGGATGCTATTTGCCACCAAAGGATGCGCTTCTCCAACAGCGATTGGGCATTGAGCCGTTCGGATCCGAACTCTGGGGTGTCCGGCAATTCCTCGAACTGGCCGTTGAGGATCACGCTGGTCCAAACAAATTGGCTAGTGACCTCATCGACCTCGACACATACTTTTGGATTCGTGCGCATCCATTCGATCTTTCGGCCGAACGCCGAATAACCGTAGAGACGGCCAGGTTGGCATGCGAAGTAAATCGGGACGACATACGGTTGATTGTCGCGGGCGCATCCCAGCCTGCCAAACCCCTTGCGGGCCATTATTTCTTGGCATTCCGTCGCTGTGATTTCTGTGATCTGCATGCTCGCTCTCCTTCGTTGGTCGAGGTCAAATCCTGATTCCGGTCGCCGACCAGACGAGAACCTGAATCTGCGATTTGGACCGTTAGCTCGTACACGATGCCCGCCTTCAGAATGTGCGCTTATTCCCTTAAATCCTTCTTGAGGGACGGGCGCATACTCGCAATCTACGCGGGAGTCGGCTCACGTTGAGAGGGTATCTGCCAGGGAGGTGAGCCAGTCAGATATGCAGCAAGCGTATATAATTCGCGTTGATGCGTATGTCAAGTGGAGAACCGTGAGAAAGCGATGACCTGGACGGCCGGCGCCACGCCTGTGACGCACGTCACATTAGGCTGTGCCATGTGACACAGATTCTGTTGAGGGGGTGGCCGAGAATGCAGGGGTGAGAGCCGGAGGATCCCGGTCATGAGCCTCACCAACGTTTCTTTCGCCTCACCTAAGTTAACTCGCCTACCCGGTCCATTCTGTGGACTGGTGCGAGTTTCAGGCCTTCTACTCCTTCTTCAACGGCGCTGGGTAGCGCGGCAGCCAGATTCGTCGAGACATATGCGGGAACCCGCCGCAGGACTGCGGGGAGCGATCCACAGAAAAGGGGAGAAAACGTGAGTTCCTGGGAGATCGAATACAGCAGTAAGTTGCAGACGACTGAAGAGGCGTTGCGAGCGGTGCAGTCGGACATGCGCGTGTACATCCAGCCGGGTTGCGCCGAACCGGAGACGCTGGTGGAGGCGCTGCTGAAACGCGCGCCGTTCGTTCGCAACGTGGAAGTGGTCCACTTGCTCACTTTGGGATGCGCGGATTATGTGGCGCCGGAAATGGCAGGTCACTTCCGGCACAACGCGTTTTTCATCGGGGGAAACGTACGAGCGGCGGTGAATGACGGGCGGGCGGATTACACGCCGGTATATTTGAGCGAGGTGGAAGAACTGTTCGAGAGCGGAGCAATGCCATTGGACGTGGCATTGATCCAGGTTTCGCCGCCGGACGCTCACGGATTCTGCTGCTTCGGGGTTGGCGTGGACACTACGCTTACCGCGGCAAGATGCGCGCGCCACGTGATCGCACAAGTAAATGACCAGATGCCGCGAACATTCGGCGATAGCTTCATCCACGTCAGCCAGATCCATGCGTTCGTCGAGTCTTCCCGGCCCCTTTGCGAATTGCCCAAGTTTGAAATCTCCGAACTTCACGTTGCCATTGCCAGAAACGTAGCGGGGCTGATCGATGACGGCGCTGTGATCCAGACCGGCATCGGTGGAATCCCCGACGCCGTGCTGCCGTTCCTGATGGACCGCAAAGACCTGGCTGTGCACTCGGAACTTGTGTCGGACAGCGTGATCCCGCTGATAGAAGCGGGAGTGATCAACGGGGAGCGCAAGAACTTCAAGCCCCGCAAGATCATCCTGGGATTCGTGCTGGGAACCAGGAAGCTCTTCGATTTCGTGGACAATAACCCGATCTTCGAGTTCCATACGAGCGCTTACACCAACGATCCCATACTGATTGCGCGCAACGACAACATGGTGGCCATCAATGCGGCTCTGCAAGTGGACCTGACCGGGCAGGTGTGTTCCGACTCACTGGGGACCTATTTCTACAGCGGCATCGGTGGGCAAGTGGACTTTTTGAAGGGGGCCGCGCATTCCAAGGGCGGCAAGCCGATCATTGCTCTCCCTTCGACGGCGCTCAATGGCAAGATTTCCCGCATCGTGCCAACGCTTACGCCGGGAGCTGGAGTGGTGACCAGCCGCGGGCTGGTGCATTACATCGTCACCGAATACGGCGTGGCTTATCTCCACGGCAAGACGATCCGGGAGCGAGCCAAAGCCCTCATCGAAATTTCCCACCCGCAATTCCGGGATGAACTATACGAGTACTGCGAACGGACCAAGTGGCTGAATCATCCGCAACTGCTGCCGGCAGGGGAGGCGAAGGGAACATGATCAACACAGCGCGCGGAAAAGTGTTTATCGACGTGGAAGAGTGCAAGGGATGCGGGCTGTGCGTGGAGTCCTGTCCGCCCCACTGCCTGATGCTGGCGCCGGAATTGAGTTCGTACGGCGTGCATCCGGCGCACTACATCGGCAAGGAGTGCACTGGCTGCGGCATTTGCTTCTACTGTTGTCCGGAGCCCGGGGCGATCACCGTATACCGGCTGAGAAAGCCGGCCAAGGCTGTGGCGGAAATGCAGCCGGGAGGCAGCTATGCCGCAGCTTTGTAAGGGCAACGTAGCGGTAATGAAAGGCGCGATGCTGGCGGGTTGCCGCGCATTCTACGGCTATCCGATCACTCCGGCGAGTGAGATCACCGAGGCTGCGGCGCTCTATTTGCCGCAGGCTGGCGGGACGTTTTTGCAGGCGGAGAGCGAAGTAGCCGCCATCAACATGGTTTACGGAGCGGCTGCTGCCGGAGTGCGCGTCATGACTGCGTCTTCGGGCCCTGGCCTCAGCTTGATGCAGGAGGGCATTTCCTATATTGCCGGAGCCGAGCTGCCCTGCGTGATCGTGGACGTGATGCGCGGCGGACCGGGGCTGGGCAACATCGCGCCGGAGCAAAGCGACTATTTCGCGATGGTCAAGGGAGGGGGGCACGGCAATTACCGGAATCTGGTGCTTGCGCCGGCTTCCGTGCAGGAAATGGCCGAGCACACTGCGCTCGCTTTTGAACTCGCTGACAAATACCGGAATCCAGTCATTGTCCTGGCCGATGGGTTTGTGGGCCAGATGATGGAGAAGCTGGATTTGGTTTACAGCGAAGCCAAACCGCCTGAAAAACCGTGGGCGGTTCAAGGAACTCCGGAAACGCGGAAGAATTTGGTGAGTTCGATCTTTCTCGAGCCCGACCTGCTGGAAGAACATCAACGCCAGTTGGAAGCGAAATACGCTCGCGCGCGGCAGGAAGAAACGCGGCATGAAGAATATCGCACGGAGGACGCCGATGTATCTGTTGGTGGGCTTCGGAATCGTTTCCCGCGTGCTGCGGAGTGTGGTGGAAGAGGCGCGCCGGAGGGGATTGAAGGCCGGGTTGTTCCGGCCCATTACGTTGTGGCCGTTCCCGTCGAAGGCGCTGGCGCAAGCGGCGCAGCGCGCCGGGAAAGTGCTGGTGGTTGAACTGAGCAATGGACAAATGGTGGAAGACGTGCGGCTCGCCGTGAACGGCAAGGTGCCGGTGGAATTCTACGGGCGGACCGGAGGAAACGTGCCGTCGGTAGAGGAAGTCTGCGCCGAGCTGGTGGGACGAGCGGTATTGACCGTCTGAATGAAGGGGACTCTGATGACGAACCAAGAACTGATGGCACAGATAGAAATGACGCCAGACGCCGCGAACTATGAGGTGATCCAATCCAAATCGCCGGTCTTCTACGAAACCTACGAACGCAAAGCGGATCTGCAACACCAGACCCACTACTGCGCTGGCTGCGGCCACGGCATCGTGCACAAGCTGATCGCTGAGGCTATCGAGGATCTAAAACTTCAGGACAAGACCATCTTCGTGAGTCCGGTGGGTTGCTCGGTGTTTGCTTACTACTACATGGACCTGGGCAACGTGCAGGCGGCGCACGGGCGGGCGCCGGCTGCGGCTACAGCTATCAAGCGCACTTGCCCGGACAAGATCGTGATCTCCTATCAGGGTGATGGTGACTTAGCGGCCATCGGCATGGCGGAAATTGTGCACGCCGCGAACCGCGGAGAAAAAATCACTGTCATCTTTGTGAACAACGCCATTTATGGGATGACGGGCGGCCAGATGGCCCCCACCACGCTTGTCGGAGAGATTACCACTACCTCGCCGTGGGGCCGCCGGCCGGCCAACGAGGGCTTCCCCATTCACATGGCCGAACTGCTGGCTTCGCTGGAAGCGCCGGTGTACATCGAGCGAGTGGCGCTTTCCGACAACAAGAACGTCATGAAAGCACGCCGGGCGATTCGAAAAGCGCTCGAAATCCAGCGCGATGGCGTGGGCTTTTCGTTTGTCGAAATTCTTTCGCCCTGCCCGACGATCTGGGGCAAAGATCCGGTGGAGGCGCGCAAATGGGTGGAGACGAAAATGATCCCTGCGTTCCCCCTGAACGTGTTCCGCGACCGGAAGCCTGAGCCCGTGGCGGACAATCCACCACCGCGCCACACCGTCTCAGAGATCTTGGAGCTGAGCACACCGGAAACAATGGGCCCGCCGCCGGCGGCACATCACGACGGCGGATTCGATCAGATGAAGATCATAGTGGCGGGATTCGGCGGCCAAGGCGTGCTGCTGCTGGGACAATTGTTGACAGAGATCGGTGTGCGCGAAGGACTGGAAGTGAGCTGGCTGCCCTCCTACGGGCCGGAGATGCGTTCCGGCAGCGCTCATTGCCATGTGTGTCTCTCGCGGCTGCGCATCGGCTCGCCGCTGGTTTCCCATCCGGATGTGCTCATCGCCATGAATGAGATCTCGCTGCGCAAGTTTGCGGGACAAGTGGAAGAACACGGGCTGATCCTCTACAACGCCGCGGCTCTTCCCAAGGATTTCGCGCCGCCCGCGGCGCGTGTGGTTTGCATCCCGGCGTCAGAGATAGCCGACAAGCTGGGCTTCGCCAAGGCCGCCAACATCGTGCTGTTGGGGGCGCTGTTGGAAGAGACGGGGTGCCTGCCAGCAAATACGGCGCTGGAGACCATCGCAGCCAAGGTGAAGAAGACCGCAGTACTCGAAATCAACCGCCAGGCGCTGGAGGAAGGGCGCGAGTTTGTCGATCAAAAGGTTTGGGCGGGTCCGGAGTCCCAGGCCGACGGCTTCGGAGGCTGACAACTTCCTCCGGGAAATTCGCGGCGCGACCAGACGAGCGGAAAGTTCCGATCAGGATTCCAGAGATTGAGATGAAGCAAAAGGAATGAAGGTGAACAGTCATGTCAATAACGCCGCAGGAAGCGCGTGAATACCATGCCGGCAGCCGGCCGGGCAAGACCTCGGTCGTGCCCACTAAGCCCTGCCGGACGCAACGGGACCTGAGCTTGGCCTACACCCCCGGCGTTGCGGTCCCTTGCCTGGACATCCAGGCGGATCCCAGCAACGCATATCGGTACACAGGAAAGGGCAACCTGATCGCCGTGGTCTCCAACGGGACGGCGGTGCTGGGCCTGGGAAACATCGGAGCATTGGCGGGAAAGCCGGTGATGGAGGGCAAGGCAGTGCTCTTCAAGCGCTTTGCCGATATCGACGTCTTTGATCTGGAAGTAGGGTCGGAGGATCCGGAAGACGTGATCAAGTTCTGCCAACTTCTCGAGCCCACCGTCGGGGGCATCAACCTGGAAGACATCAAAGCGCCGGAATGCTTCTACATCGAAGAGACGCTGCGCAAGACCATGTCCATTCCCGTGATGCACGACGACCAACACGGCACTGCCATTATTACCGGAGCGGCGCTGCTGAACGCTTTGGAGATAGTGAACAAGCCATTGGACTCGGTACGAGTAGTGTTCAACGGCGCGGGAGCCTCGGCGATCGCTTCGGCTGAGCACTACGCCCGGCTGGGTGTGAAGCGCGAGAACATAATCCTGGTGGACACAAAGGGTGTGATCTACGAGGGCCGCGTCGAAGGCATGAACCCGTATAAAGCCCGCTTTGCCCAGAAAACAGACCTGCGCACACTGGCGCAGGCCCTTGAAGGCGCCGACGTGTTCGTCGGCCTTTCGGTGAAGGGAGCAATGACACAGGACATGCTACGGGTCATGGGCCCGCGTCCAGTGGTGTTTGCGATGGCCAATCCGGATCCCGAGATTACTTACGAGGATGCCTTGGCCACGCGCAAGGACGTGATTATGTGCACCGGCCGAACGGACTACCCGAACCAGGTAAATAACGTTCTTGGTTTTCCGTTTATATTCCGCGGCGCACTCGACGTGAGGGCCACGAAAATCAATGAGGAAATGAAGCTGGCCGCAACACGGGCCCTGGCGGCGCTGGCGAAAGAGGACGTTCCCGATTCCGTGTGTCACGCATACGGCGTCGGACGAATGCGCTTTGGCCCAGAATACATAATCCCGAAACCGTTCGACCCTCGCGTCCTGGTGTGGGAAGCCAGCGCGGTGGCCCGGGCGGCAATGGATTCGGGCGTGGCGCGACAACCGGTGGACATGGACGAATATCGCGACCGGCTGGAGCGACTGCTGGGCAAGGCGCATGAAGTGATGCGCACGATGATCCGTAAAGCCCAGGCGCTTCCACGCCGGGTGGTTTTCCCGGAAGGCGACAACGATAGAGTGCTTCGTGCCGCTCACATCTTGGTAGAAGAAAAGATCGCCCAGCCCATCCTGCTGGGCAACGCGGCTACGATCCGCACCAACATGGCCAATCTGGGCCTTTCGCTGGAGGACATGGAGGTGGTAGACCCCACTGACTGGCACCGCCGCGATCAATACATCAAGGAGTTTTATTTGCTGCGGCAGCGGAAGGGGGTGACGCTTACGGAGGCGAGTGATCTGATCCTGAACCGCAATGTCTTCGGATCCATGATGGTGCACCTGGGCGACGCGGACGCGCTGGTGAGCGGCGTGACCCAGCATTTCCCTGATACCATTCGCCCCGCGCTGCAGGTGATCAAGCCGCGGCCCGGCCTGCACAAAGTCGCCGGGCTGTACGTGATGGTCACGCAGCATGGCGACCTCTACTTCCTGGCTGACTGTTCGGTGAATATCGACCCCACGGCGGAAGATCTGGCGGAGATCGCCCTGTGCGCGGCGCAGACGGCGCGGCGGTTTGGCGTCACGCCGCGGGTGGCAATGCTCTCATTTTCCAATTTCGGCAGCACGGAGCACCCGCAGACGAAAAAGGTGCGCCGCGCCGTGGAGCTCGTCCGGCAGGCGGATCCCACGCTGATGGTGGACGGGGAAATGATGGCCGACACGGCTGTGGTTCCAGGGATCATCGAGGAGACCTACCCGTTTTCGGCTCTGCATGGCGGCGCCAACGTGTTGATTTTCCCGGATCTGATTTCGGCGAACACCTCCTACAAGCTGCTCTCGCGCATCGGCGGGGTGGAGACCATCGGACCGATTCTGATGGGCATGTCCAAGCCGGTGCACGTGCTGCCGCGCGGCGCGGGCGTCGAAGAAATCGTCAACATCGCGGCCATCGCCGTGGTGGACGCCCAGGAGACCGCCTCGGCTTCGGAGTCAATCGAGGTATCTGTGCCGGTCACCGCGTAGAACTGTGGCGCACGTCTCCGTGTCCAAGTGGGCTGCGTCACGGCACGGAAATCCCGGCCGGCAGAGATTCGGGTTGGGAGAGATTGCGAGGTGGTGATGCCGTTAACCAAACCGGCATATTTTCGTGCGCGTGAATGAAGCTGGGCTACTTGATTTAACGAGAACCATCGAAGGTCGATCGGGCGGCGCCTGATTAATTGAATGTGAACCTAGGTAAGTCCAGCGAGCGGCGGTGGCCCGCACGTTCGTGATTCTGGCGAAATTGGGTTAGGAAATTGGGGGCAGGTCAGACGTTAGCGCTACGAAGTTTACTTGGAGGAAGGAGCCGACAACGTCACCTAATCAGCAGTCTGCACGCGATAACTTCTGGATCGTCGCCAATCCGGAAGTTAACCGGTCGTTTCCGAGTACGCCGTAATTCGGAGGGAGTCGAGGCGGATAGAGTGCGGACAACTAAACCGATTGCAGCTACCGAACTCCAAGTTCGCGGATACGTGAGTCGAAGCGGGGCCACTCGCACGAATTTTGCTAGGAAACTCGGTTGCGGAGGACAGTAGGCTTCCTGCAGACGGTACACTGGACCGAATACCCTGTGAGACTTTGTTTGGAATGGATCACAGCTCCGCAGTCACACACAAAGTCTGCAACATCTTGCATGGAAGCTTGCCTCCGTTTCTCCATTTCAGTAGTGAGCAGGTGATTCCACCACGGTTTGGAACGTGCGT
Organism: uncultured Acidobacteriota bacterium; assembly: GCA_963797765.1. Lineage (GTDB taxonomy): Bacteria > Acidobacteriota > Terriglobia > Acidiferrales > UBA7541 > JBGPTK01. The sequence continues at coordinate 402,883 of CAWCQU010000002.1, forward strand.
CCTGAATGAGGTGAAGACTTGCAAGAAATCGATGCCTATCAATGAGCTCGAAGCGACTAACGGCGCCACGCAACAGAGCGATTTGTGCCTCATCGGTGCTCTGTCGTGAGAAGTGATCTGCACTTGTGACGAAGATCACCTGTTGAACATTGCGGACGACTGCGGCACCGAGAAGTTCCCGAACAGCGGACACAGATTCCACCGCGCTCTGATCGCGCCGCCTCTTGACCTGCACTATAAGAGGTCTATCTGAAAGAACTAGAGCGAGGTCAACACCGCCATCCCCAGACCGACCACAGTGCTCTACCTCGCAATGAAAGAAGTCTTCAAAGACAGACTTGACCAACTCTTCCATCTTTCTCGGGTGGATAGCATTCAGGAGTTCCCCTTTATCGAGAAGAGCGCGCCTAAGAACATCGAGTGGAAGCGAGAGTGACGTACAGTCGAAGCGACGCAAAATCCCGCGAATAACTACTTCTGTCTGCTTGAAATTATTGCCGCACGACATTTGCCCGTAGCTCTGAGATACTGACCACCACCCGCAGTTGCATTCGTACGCGGCTTCGTCCGTCTTGACCTCATTGTGAGTTCGACTATCAAAAAACTTATGGTCATTCGCGCCGTAGCACTTCCGCGCTTCATGACCGCAGAACACGCACCAGTGAGGAAGTGGAAAAAAGGGACGACCTTTAGAAAACCGCTCCCCTTGCGATCGCCCGCGCGAGGAGCGTTCGGTAATATGGTGCGCATAATCAAGAATCTCTGTATGGGCTCCCATGTCTCTTCTCGCCGCAAGCGTGGCCTAATTCCTGTATGACACGACCCATATGAAACCGGGCTGATTAGATAACGTTGTCGGCTCCTTCCTCCGAGTAAATTTGGTAGCGCTAACGACCAAGGCTCGGAAAAAGGAACCGAGCAATGATAATTATCGGATGTGATTTTCACACACGTTACCAGCAGATTGCCATGGCCAACGACGAGACAGGAGAACTGCTTCTGGAGCGGCGTCCGGATCACGAGAGCGGTGAAGCACAGGCGTTCTACCGGAGTTTGCAGGGGGGCGGGTGGCCGAAGATTAAGCGCTCCGCAGCTGTCGGTTTGCGAGGGTGCCCTATGTTTCGTCAGAAACGTGGGCACCCAAATTCATCTCATCTCATTAGACTTGTGCCACCCGCCGTCCGGAATTTCTGATATAAGGTTTCTATGGATCAGATTGAGGAGTTTGTCGACGAGCGGCAAAAGTCCTGGTGCATCCACTGCGGTGGATGGATTGCAGAGCTTGATACCAACCGTGACCACGTGCCTTCGAAGAGTCTGCTCCGAGAGCCCTATCCGGCGAATCTCCCGGTTGTGGAGATATGCGCAGCCTGCAACGAAGGCTTTTCGCTGGATGAAGAATATCTGGTTGTTTTCCTGAATTGCGTGCTCGCAGGCTCAACCGATCCGCACCAACAGCGGAATCCCCAGTCGACGCATTCTGAAAAAGAACGGCAAGCTCAGGGCGAGAATCGACGGTTCCAGGAAAGAGATAGAACGCTCGGCGGTGAAATCCGGTCCGTTTGGACGCCCGAGCTGGAGAGGGTGAATCGTCTGATCGTCAAGAATGCACGCGGTCATGCCCTCTTTGAGTACGGCGAACCCATGCTCAGAGAGCCTCAATCTGTCTGGTCGGCGCCATTGGAAACCTTGACCACGGAGCAGCGCGCGGTCTTCGAGACGATTGAGACGGGGGGCGGCTGGCCTGAAGTCGGCAGCCGCATGCTCACGCGGGTGGTGACCGGCCAAGATCTCTCAGGTTCCTGGGTGATTGTCCAGGATGGAATCTATCGCTATGCTGTGGCCCAACGAGGCGTCATACTCGTGAAATCGGTGCTCTTTGAATATCTCGCCACTGAGGTGTTTTGGGGCGACTAACTGGGGCTCACTCCTCTAATGGTTAAAAAGTGCACGGCGGGTGGCACAAGTTTAGCGAGATGTGGTGAATTTGGGTGCCCCATGTTTCGTCAGAAACGTGGGGCTTTTTTGTTTTTCGACTTTCACTGGAGATCGACGCACTCACCCGATTTCCTCAACAAATGTTTTCATGTATCCAGCGCGAGAAGAGTATACCATTTGGGCACTACCCTGCGCGGATCGGACGTACCGGGGTGCAGTTCCCTTTTCATGCCCAGAAACTTGAAACGCTATTACGGACGTGGGGACCTTCATTTCATCACCTTCAGTTGCTACCGCCGCAGGGCTTCGCTGGGAACTGCGAAAGCGCGAAATGTGTTCGTCGATGCCTTGCGCGAAGTGTGTGCCAAGTATCGATTTGCGCGGGTCGGCTTCGTGATCATGCCCGAGCACGTGCACCTACTAATCGGCGAACCGAAGGCCGGCAATCCTTCGACGGTGATTCACAGCTTGAAATTGAGGGTATCGAAACGGCTTCGCCGCAAACGGAGGAGCGTTTCTTCCGCGCAAAGGGCGTTTGCGTTTCCCGAAGCTGCGGAATCCAGCGCGGCGCAATTCTGGCAGCGGCGATTCTACGACTTCAACGTCTACAGCGCACGAAAGAGAAGAGAAAAACTCGAATACATGCACCGCAACCCGGTGACTCGACGTTTGGTGAAGAACCCGAAAGATTGGGTGTGGAGCAGTTATTCCTCGTATTCGGGAAGAGGCATACCGCTGATCGAAATCGATTTCATTTCTGGATTCAATCGTACAGCAAAAGCCCCACGTTTCTGACGAAACATGGGGCACCCTCGCAAACCGACAGCTGCGGAGCGCATAATCTTCGGCCACATAATCTTCGGCCACCCGCCTAGAAATCAGTTGTCTAAAGAGCTAGCCGGAATTCCCGATTCGCACCCCTTTCAAATTGTACGGTGTCCTGTCTGACTCTTCGCATGTGACTTCAATCACATTGATATGTGATCTCTGACACCCAGGGACTCAGGTACGCCGCCGTACAATGTGTGCTGTCCGCCTTGGTTTTTGGATCCAAATCCGGGGCCAAGCGCGCGATGGGCGAGTTTTGCGGGCGCAGAGCTCTTCCCCGAATTCGAGTCACATTCGATCGGAGGCAATGTCATGACAACGAAGGCAGCAGATCTAGCTGGGCCAGGAATTGGAGACTATACCGAACTGGAGAAAGTCCTTCCCCAAGACTACAACTCATCGCTGACTCCCATGGAAACGCAAAAGGCTATCTTCGCCGTGAAGCGCTACATCGAAGACCATCTGTGCGAAGAGCTGGGTCTGATGATGGTGACGGTACCGCTGATTGTGGATGTGGAGAGCGGCGTAAACGACATGCTCGACCGCGACGGCTCGCGCACACCGATTCAGTTCCACATCTCGAACGATTACGACAAGCACCCGATTGATGCTCAGGTGGTGCAGGCGGCCACGAAGTGGAAGCGCATCGCACTGAAGCAGTTTGGTTTTGCGGCCGGCGAGGGCCTGTGCACCGATATGCGCGCGGTGCGTAAAGACTACTTCCTCGACCATGATCACAGCGTCTATGTGGACCAGTGGGACTGGGAACGGGTCATCACCCCCAGCCAGCGCAATCTCCAGTTTCTAGAACAAATCGTGAACCAAATCTGGAAAGTACTGGTGAACGCAGAGAAGTACGCGCAGGAACTTTTCCCGCAATTGAAAGTGTCGAAGTATCCGAATCTTCCGGAAAGGCTCACGTTTCTGCATGCGGAAGACATTTTGCAGATGTACCCGGACTTGCCTAGAAAGCAGCGCGAGACCGCTATTCTGCAAGAGTACCCCGCGATTTTCATCACCGGGATCGGCTGGCCACTCAAGGACGGCTACCCGCATGAAATGCGCGCTGCGGACTACGATGACTGGGTGACCGAAACAAGTTCCGCGGACGGCAACCCTCGACACGGGCTTAATGGCGACATTCTCGTTTGGAACCCCGTGACCCGCCGGCGGCACGAGCTCAGCTCGATGGGGATTCGTGTCAATGCCGAAACGCTTCCGAAGCAGCTGAAAATGTCCGGACAACTGGACTTCCTGAAGTTTCCTTACCACCAAGGCATCGTGAAAAATGAACTTCCGCTCAGCATCGGAGGAGGAATTGGGCAATCGCGGACGCTGATGCTTCTGCTCAAAAAGGCGCATCTTGGAGAGGTAAGCGTAAGCGTGTGGCCGAAGATCCTGAAAGAGATGTGCGCCAAGAGGAATATTGACGTCTTGGAGTAGCTACCCCTCAGTGGCGAGTGCAGACCCGGATCCTGGCTTGGGATATCTGTAGGGCCTAGACGTTCGAAAGGACCAGGGGTCGAGCAGTGGCGGGTGGCCGCGAGAATTTGATCGAAGAAAATATTTGGTCGTGGCGCACTAAGGGAGTATACCATCTGGGCACTGGCCGCTGCGGGTAGAGACGCGGGTGCGGCACCCGAGACTGTCTCGCTGCGCTAAGCCTGCTCCACCCGCCACCAGTCGCCCGGCCGGATTCAGGAGCGCGGGCACACAAACAACACGCGAGAATTCTCGGGAATCGATTTAAGTTGGCCTTGCAGTGCCCGAGGCGCGTAGCGCGCGGCTTCCGATGCCAGAGCGGCTGCCTCAACTGCCGAAAGATCCCGCGCGAAAATATCTCCTTTCTGCGCGTAGGAATATTCCTGGTATTTCGGCGCGTCCGCCCGCGCCAGATTCATCAACGAATCCCACAAGCTGCGCGCGCGCAAAAACCTTTTCTTCGAGGCTTCGCCGCGCCGAATTTCGATCGGTCGCCGCTTGCCCGGCTCGCTCGCACCGATCAGCACAATCCGGCAATCCTCCGCGCGAAACGGCCGTGATGGATCGGCGTCCGGATATTTTTCCAGCAGCGCACCCACTTCCTGCGCGTCCGATTCGAATCCTTGCCACCAGTACCGGTAAAAATGAAAGACCACTGTGCCCGAGCGCAGAATCTGCCGGATGCGCGCCACGTCTTTCCCCGTCACGGAAAGAATCATGTCCACCAGTTCCGCCGGGCGGAAAGTCTGGCGGACCAGCGGCCGCACGCTCAGATATTCGGCCTCTTCTTCGGTATATTTTACGGCGATTGTTTCAGGAAGCGGCACGGGAGGCAGTTTGCTGTTTACGCTCGGTGTTGCGTTCGGGTATTCATGGAATTACGCTCGGAATTTGATGGGATTGTATGTCGGGTTTTTTGCATAATTCGGCTTGCGATTTCCCATCCTGCCGGGATCAACGGGACAGGCGTTCCCGCACGCGATCGCTCAACATTTTGCCGTCCACCGTCTTGCCTTCGAGTTGCGCTTTCGCCGCTTTAATCACGGCACCCATCTGCTTCGGTGAATTGGCGCCCGTCTCTTTAACGGCAGCTTCAATGGCTGCGGCGATATCCGCGTCGCTCGGCGCGGCGGGCAGATAGCCTTCGATGATCGCGATTTCCTTGGTCTCCTTATCGGCCAGGTCCATCCGGTTGCCTTTGGTGAATAGCTCCACCGATTCGCGGCGCTGTTTCACCAGCGTCTGCATAATCTGCAGCGCTTCCGCATCATCCAGCGGGCGCATTTTCTCCACTTCTTTCAGCTTCATCGCCGATTTCATCATGCGCAAAGTGCTCAGGCGCAGTTCGTCCTTGGTCTTCATCGCTTGCGTCAGTTCGTTCTGGATGCGCTCGACAAAAGTCATTGAATTCGCAACCTGCCCAACGAAAGAATAACATAGGCTCCGCCGATTGCAGCGCGCCGCGACTGCCGAATGAGCCGCCGGCAAGCTCGATCCAACGGATTCGAAACACCAGCGACGGGACAATTGACACCAGCACTGGCCGCCTTTACGCTGAACGTCATGAAAATTATTGTAGCCGACAAAATCAGCGAGCGCGGCATGGCTCTGCTGCGGGAAACGGGATGGGAAATCGTGCAGCCCACGGCTGCGGCCTTGCCGCAGGAAATTGCGAATGCCGACGGACTGGTGGTCCGCAGCGCCACCAAAGTGACGGCCGAATTGCTGGAGCACGCAAAACAATTGCGCGTGGTGGGCCGTGCCGGAGTGGGCATCGACAATATCGATCTCGACGCCGCCACGCATCACGGCGTCCTGGTGATGAATACGCCTGGCGGAAATTCCGTCAGCGTGGCCGAACATACCTTTGCGCTGCTGCTGGCAATGGCCCGCTCGGTTCCGCGATTGAGCGCGGCGATTCACGCGGGCCGCTGGGAAAAATCCGGCGGCACTGGCACCGAACTGCGCGGCAAAACTCTGGGCTTGGTCGGCCTCGGCCGCGTGGGAACGGAAGTGGCGCAGCGCGCCCGCGCGTTCGAAATGAAAGTGCTGGCATACGACCCCTACGTCAGCGCCGGCGTGGCTGGAGAACTGGATGTGGAGCTTGCTCCGCTGGATGATTTGCTGGCGCGTTCTGATTTTATTTCCTTGCATACGGGACTCAACACCGCCACCGAGAAAATGATCAATGCCGCTTCCATCGCGCGCATGAAGCGCGGCGCGCGAATCATCAACGCCGCTCGCGGTGAATTGGTGGACGAAGCCGCACTTGCGGAAGCGCTGCAATCGGGCCAACTGGCCGGCGCCGCGGTGGATACATTCGCGGAAGAGCCGCCCACAAACTCACCTCTGATCGGCCTTGCGAACGTGATCGCCACTCCGCACATCGCGGGATCCACCGCCGAGGCTCAGGAGGAAGTGGGAACTTTAATCGCGCAACAGGTGCGCGATTATCTGACCGACGGCGTGATTCGCAACGCGGTAAATTTGCCCGCCCTTTCGCCGGAACAATACCGGCGCGTGCGGCCTTACCTGGTTTTGGCCGAACGATTGGGCACATTTGTATCTCAGGCTGTAACGGGGCGCACCGGAAGCGTGCGAATTCGCTACGCGGGCGAGCCAGCGGAACTCGGCACACATGTACTTCGCAACGCCGTGTTAGTGGGCGTGCTGAATGGCGTGCACGATGAACGGGTGAATTTGGTGAACGCAGCCGCGATCGCGGCTGAGCGCGGTTTGCTTGTGGACGAGCAGACGCGGCGGCGCGAGCGCGGTTTTCCCAATACGCTCGAAGTGGCGCTGGCTGCCGCGGAGGACAATTCGCGGGAACTCGCGGTGGAAGGGACTGTGCTAAATGACGGCTCTGCGCGCATCCTGCGCTTTGACAATATCGAACTCGAGGCGCCGCTCGAGGGCACTCTGCTGCTTACACGCAATCGCGACGTGCCCGGCGTGATCGGCCAGATCGGAACTACTCTCGGCGGCCGCGGTGTGAACATTGCTACATTTGCGCTGGGCCGCCGCTCGCCAACGCGCGGCGCGGAGGCTGTCGCGCTGGTTCGCCTGGACGGAGAAGTTGACGATTCCGTTGTGAACGCGGTCCGCGCAATTCCTTCCATCACCGAGGCGCGCTTGATCCGTTTGCCGGCGAGCAAAGCAAGTTCGGACGAGATGGCATTTAGCTTGTCCAAATCAACCTTTGATTACGCCCATGGGGCGCAGGCGCGCCACCTTTCGCGCGAGGCCGGCGTTGTGCACTACGTCCACTACGGCGTCGATATCTTTGTAGGCGTCGGGAATTTCTTCCAGAATGCCGTCGCGTGTTTCCGAGCGAAGAATAATTCCCTGGTCCTCCAATTTTTTCGTTTCCACGCGGACGTCACGGCCTTTCTTGGCCGCCGTGCGAGACATCGCGCGCCCCGCGCCGTGGCACACGGTGCCAAAAGTTTCTTCCATCGCTAGGTCCGTCCCGGCCAGAACGTAACTCGCCGTCCCCATCGATCCGGGAATCAACACGGGCTGTCCAGCGTCGTGGTATGCATCCGGCAATCCTGGCGAGCCCGCCGGAAACGATCTTGTGGCGCCTTTGCGATGCACCAATACTTCGCGTTCTTCTCCATTCACCTGGTGTCGCTCGCGCTTGGCGATGTTGTGCGCCACGTCATACACCACCCGAAGCTGCGGATCGCCGCCCAAAACTTTGCGGAATGCGCCGCGCGTAAAATGGGTGATCGCTTGACGATTCGCCCATGCAAAATTCGCGGCCGCTGCCATCGCGCCCAGATAATCTTTCCCCTCTTCGCTGTGCATCGGGACGCAGGCAAGTTGGCGATCGGGCAGCTCGATGGAATAGCGGCGCATCGCTTCATTCATCGTCTTCAGAAAATCGGTGCACACCTGGTGCCCCAGCCCGCGCGAGCCGCAGTGGATCAGCACCACCACCTGGTTCAAACGCAATCCGAAACGTTCCGCGATTTCCGACTCTAGAATTTTTTCCACGTACTGCACTTCCAGAAAATGATTGCCGCTGCCCAGCGTGCCCAGTTGCGTGCGCCCGCGCTGCTTCGCACGATCGGAAACCTTGCTGGGATCGGCTCCCGCCATCGCGCCAGATTCCTCGCAAAACTCCAGATCAGCCGGCACACCATAGCCGTGCTCCACCACCCACCCTGCGCCGCGCTTGAGCACTTCGTTCAAATCCGCAAAGTCCAACGGAATCATTCCCTTGGAGCCTGTGCCAGACGGCACGTCGCGGAAAAGTTGGTTCACAAGTTCACGCAATTTCGGCGTCACTTCTTCGCGATCGAGCGAACTTCCCAGCAATCGCACTCCGCAATTAATGTCGAATCCCACGCCGCCCGGCGACACCACTCCCATGCGAATATCCGTGGCTGCCACTCCGCCGATCGGAAATCCGTAACCCTGATGGATATCCGGCATCGCCAGCGACCGGCCCACAATTCCCGGCAGAAACGCCACGTTCATTGCTTGCTCGATGGAAAGATCTTGCACGATCGCATCGAGCAGGCGCTCGTCGGCGTAAATCAGGGCGTCCGTTCGCATACCCGCCTTGGTAGATCGCGGCACCAGCCAGCGATAGCGGTCCAGTTTCCGCAATTGATTTTTCTGAATTGCCATAAATTTATAAAATGGGACTGTGAAATCGCGCGGGGCGAATGACTCGCCAGGGAATGAAATCCTGCCCGCCACAGCATTATAGACCGCGGAAGCGAGAAAGGAACAAGCTCGCAGAATCACGAACAATTCGCGGGGTTGAAGCGCGGAAAAGGCGGAATTGCGAAAGGTTTATTTAGAACAGCGTTACGTTGCTGCGGGAATTCCCCGCCGCTGATGCGAGGTGAGCGCGGCGCGTCCCACGGCCATCGCTTGATGCAGAGCGTTTGAAACGATTTGCTGCATTTCCGCGCGGCGGTAGGGAGACGCGATGAAATCGAATGCGCCAAGCCGCATCGCTTCCAAATATTCGCGCGTATCCGGCAAACGAGAAGCGACCACCACCGGGATTTTCGTCGACTCCGCGGATTGCAACAACTCGCGAAAGCCGCCGCCCGCCAACTGCGCATCGCAAATCATCAGCGAAATTGTTTCTTTCGCCAGCAAAACACGGGCTTCTTCGAGCGAAGAAACCACCGCGGAATCAATGCCACATTCGACGAGCAATTTCCTAAGGGAGTGCCCATTTTCTAAGTCGGAGCTTGCAACTAAAATCTTCGCTGACTGGGTCATGTTTACCTCCTGCGGGAGGCACGCTGGCCGCGGACCAGTTGCTTTTTTGGAAGGGAACTGGCCGGAAGCGACGGAAAGTGAAATTGAGTCCGCGACCGCGCTTCTCTGAGTTTTTGAAGGTAAGCCTGAAGAATGAAGTTGTCAACAGTACTTACGCACAATTTTTAACCGCTTGAAAAATCCGCACTATCGCGGACGATCGAAAAGGTTTCAATTTGTAACCGGCTTCCCGTCGATTGCCCAGAGACCCGCCAGTGGGCCAAATTGTTTTTTTGCCGATAGCAATTAAGTGCCCCAAAAGGAGCGGACGGTTTCCAGAGGGAAATGCTTAAAAATCAACCGGATTATGGGGACGACAGGACAGAACCAAGAGTAGGGATCATGACGGTTGTTGAAGTCCTGTGGGTAGACGAAGCTGGAACTCCGCGCATCACTCCCGGCAAGCTCGAAGATAAATCCCGCAGCGGGGCCAGTATTCGGATCAAGGAACCGATTGGCGCGGGGTCAATGCTGACTCTCCGGTGGCACAGGGGACAATGTTCAGGCACAGTTCGATACTGCCACCGGGATCGCACGGAATACGTTTTAGGATTTCAACGGGACTCCCCGGAACCCGATCCTCGGTAGACTCCGAAGCAGAGCCAGGGCGCGGCCCTTCGAAGCTCCTTTCGTTTCTTAGGGCAAGCAGGTAAACGTGAAGCCGGCCCCTACATTGATATTCTCTTTGGAATTCTCATCTTGCAGCGCCGAATCAGAGGCAGGAATCTGGCCCAGTTACTTGCTCGTGTGCTATCCTCTTTTCTCCGCTCGGGTGGCGCAGTTTCATCCGAGTGCGCCAGTCGGGGCGTAGCGCAGCCTGGTAGCGCACCTGGTTCGGGACCAGGGGGTCGGAGGTTCAAATCCTCTCGCCCCGACCATTTTTTCAATATAATTTCCCGTCTTCTTGCGGCGTGCGGTTGCTGCCCTAGCGAGACTATACGCGGCCACCAGATGGGACGGATCGCTTCCAGAGCCCCATGAGCGTAGCCGGCGGCCATTCCTGAACGGAGTTACGCCTGATCTGGATGGACCACCTGCGCGTTTAGGCGCCAGCCTTAGAACAACACTGTCGTGGCCTTCGTTTCACTGCAGGTTGGCAGGCGGGATACTAATCCGTGCGTGGCGTCGCGCTGGCGAGCGCGAGAATCGCTCCGGCAAACAGGAGGGTGTCCGCGAAGTAGTTGATTCCCTCAATCTTGATCGCGGTGCTCGGGTCGGACATCTGCACGATCAGGATCGGTCCGTAGATGAACAATACCAGCAGCAAAATCCAAGTACCAAGATAAGTTGCCGCCATCCGCGTTTTCTTCGCCAGCAGAATGCTTGCCCCGGCAACCAGAAGAATTGCGCCGGTCAGATAGCCGATCAGCAGGCGCCCAGGAATCCACGCAGGCATCAGTTTTGCGAGCGGGACTCCGGGGCATGCCGCCGGGTGCAGAAAATGCTCAACGCCGAAAAATAGAGCGGCGATCGCGATCAGCAACCGGCCCACGGTTATGAGCTTGCTTCCAATTGGCCCGCGCATCGCGCTTCCCGCGAGAATCCAGCCTCCACCGGCGAAAGACAATTCGCGGATGGCCAACGTCCATGCAAACCTGTTTCTGGGGTCGGCGAGAGCTCCCGGGATGTCCAACAACACCACAAAAAGGAACATCATCATCCCGAACAACAGGCCGGACCAGCGCACCTGAATCTTTGTGGCTATGCTTAAAGAGGCGAATAGAAGCGCAAAACCGGCAAAATACGCCCAAAACAATCGCCACGGCATGTAAGTGGGTACCGCGGGCAAGACGAAGTTCACGGCTGAAAGATGCAGGGCGCCGAAGACCGCCAAGGGTATGGCGAAACACAAATTGCTTAACGCTACGATTTTGTCCAGGCCGCCGGCCCGCGCGATATCGGTCTTCGCAGCCCACAGCGCAACCAGGAAAAGTACGATGCCGGCGCAGCACATCGAAACCACTATGGGAGAGAACCCAAAAAATATGGCGAGAATGGCCGTGTGCATGTGGATGCCAAGCATAAGCTCGCGTGCTCTATCTGGGAGACAATTTGCCGGTCAATGCAGTTTAAATTATACAACGGAGGGTAGTTGAGGGCATTTTTTTGTGAAGCTGATCCGAGATCAGGGGGCCGGAGGTTCAGATCCTCTTGCCCCGACCATTACTTTCAATGAGATATCCAGGACTTCTGGTCTTCTGTCAAAATGACTGCGGATAATTTTCTAAATAGTCAGATCCACATACAATCTGCAAAAGGCATTCGAAGCTGAAACGCGCAGCGTCTACCGCTTGCAGCAGTGATCGCGTTCGTGCTGCAGAAACTCGCTCTGGGGAATTCTGGGAGTGGGTGTTCCCCTGGTGGTCACGGTGAAGCAAGCCGGATTCCCCAACTGGAAAGTGACGTCGGAACAAAAAAGAGATTCAATTGACATTTGGGGGAAGGAGAGGCCTCGGCGGGGAGCGGCCAGGCCCGGCAAACACCTGGCAGGAAAAAATCCATTGATACGGCGAGGACGAGCCATTTCCAGGAAAATCGTCCCGCGTTTTCTGCACAATCCCAATTGCTGCCAAGATGAAAGTGTTTGCATATCGCAGGTATGCCGGATTTGGACTTCGAGTACCGGCAGTACCCTCGAGGGAAAAACCATTGTTAAATCTTCAACGAATTCTGGGTTTTCGTTAATTTTCACGCGCGAACAGCGAGTACCAATTCAGCCAAACAAAGGAATCTTGTGCGTTCTGGAGCCTTCGTCTTTATAGAACCATATTCACACCACCCCTCCTGCTCCAGTGGGAAGAGGCGCGGACTGCCTCCCCCATCCATCCCGTAAAATCGGGCGGCGCCATAAATCTGAATAAAATTGGCCGGTTCCAAGTCGAGATTGTGAGTACTGTAGCTCTTGACTGGTTTTGAGGAGTGTGAGAAATAAAGCCCCGCCTCGTCCCGTCGGATTCGGAGGGAAAAAATGAAGGTTTTTCTGTCTACTATTGCTCTGCTCTGTTCAGTTCTGTTTCTGTTGGCACGCGCGAATTCCGTAAAGGCCACGGCCGGCGACCACAAGCGGGATGGCGGCGAAAGCTCCAATTGGCAGCACGACCAGGATCGCCACGACGATTGCGATAAAGATTACGATGGGGACCGCGATGATCGCGGCCACGACTGCAAGGATAAGAAGGATGACGGCGGTGGCAATTTTTCCTGGTGGCGGCACGAGCGCGAAAAGCGTCACCAGGAAATCAAAGATTACGTGTTGCGGCATCCCATTCAGTTTCTCTTTTTCAAAAATCAGCCGCTCGCGATTAAGCGCGACTTTTGAACTTCGTTGGCGTTCAAATGATCATGTTCCGTTTGTTTCCCGTAGATTTTTCCGGACATCTGGGGTCCGCCTCAGGACCAGATGGCGGTCATCGGATTTGGCCCGGACCAGTTTCAACCCAATCGAGTGATGCCGTTGGGCACGGGCTATGCGCTCTCCGGCGGGTTACTCAGATTCCCGGAAGCTGAAGAAATTCAGGTAAACTATGCGACGCTGACCTGTATGGGATGCCACTCCGGTGGCGTGACCCTGCGCGACGGCAATCTGGTCCGCACGATTGGCGCTCCCAATCCGGTCGGCGATTTCCTGGGCGCCATCCATCAGTCCGTCAACGATCCGCGGTATACGGTGGCGAACTTTCGAACTGCCTTGGACGCCACTCCCCTGGGATACATCTACGGTGATCCATTGGAATTCAAGCAGGAAGCGCTGGAGCGCGCCCTGTTCGATGCGCCAGGCGGCGCGGAATACTTTCTCGCTGAGCTGAAATTCATTTCGAATCAGACTTTCGCTCGCTTCGACGCGACGATTCCTGTTTACACCTACAATGTCCCGAATCCTCCGCCGTTTACCGGACCGAACGTTATTCCGGGCCAGCTCGATGTATTCACTTTTGGCGCGGCATCGTTGTTTGATCCAAGCGTGCTCACTCCGGCGCAGATGCAAGCGTCCATGCCCGCGGCACCTTCGCCCGCCGACATTATGGCGGCCTGGGAGCAAAGCCGAGCGTCCTCACTTTCAGTGGGACGACAGCGTCAGCAGCATCTATTTCCGCGAGACCGCGGCTTCCGCCGCCGTTTCGGCCGGTGATCCGGCATCCATCAATCAACCTAACCTGGTTCTCTCCGGCGATTTCACAATTAATCTGCCGGCAGCGCCGTATCCTTTCGAAGTGGATTCAGAGAAAGCCGCGCGCGGTAAAAAGATTTTCCAGCAGGCCTGCATGAGCTGCCACGCTCCCGGGAATTCCGTTTTGATGTCGCCCAGCGAGACGGGAACTGATCCCAACAGGGCAAATGTTTTTACCACTCCTTTGGTTACCGGATTGATTGCGGAGCTGCGTCAAGGATGCCTGGACCCGCAATGTTTCGGACCCGGCGGAATGCCGCTGCCAGACAGCGAGATTCTGAGTCCCACACTCCAGTACGCTTCGCTTCCGCTCGCCGGTCTCTGGGCGACGGCGCCTTACCTTCACAACGGATCAGTGCCGACTCTCTATCACTTGCTCACCGGCGAGCGCCCTTCAACGTTCTATCGCGCCAACACAACCTACGACGAACAAAAAGTCGGCTACACTTGGGAAAAGTCCACCAGTTCGCGGGCGGTCCTCTATGACACCACTCAAGCCGGCCACTCGAACCTCGGCCACACGGGACCGCAGTTCAATGGCGGGATCGATTGGCAAAAGGAACCCAAGAAACTTCAAGACTTGTTGGAGTATTTGAAAACTCTGTAATCGGACTGAGGGCGTCTCTGAATGAAGCTTGGCGCCTGGTTCGGCGCCAGGAGGCCGGAGGTTGAAATCCTTTCGCCCCGGCCATTCTTTTCAATCGCTTTTCTAGAAATCTGATCCTTCGTTGCAGACACAATTTATCCACTCGACCAAGGAGCACGATTCCGCCAGAGACATTATTTTCGCCGCTGACGGCGTTTTCGAAGACGATTCATCGTTTGGGAACTCCACGCGAGGAAGTTGCGGGAACTGGGGCCGGCCAGCCGCCGGTCCTGCTGGCGACAGAACCGGGCTGAGATTGTGGAACGATCATCTCCATAGACCAGATTGCGCCGGGACGCATATACATGGACGCGCGATAATTTCCTGTGATGTCCCACGCTTCAGGGGTGCGGAACCAATACCCTTTGGTTTCGTAGGTGACGTGGTAAAGCCCCCAAGCTGTCTGGTAGGCCTCTTTGGTCATTCCTTCGCCCAGCATTAGCGAAGCCACGCTGAACGTGGTTCCTATCCAAACTTCCTGAACTTGTTCGTTGGACTTGAGTACCGTTCCATTGGGAGCCATGCCGTTGACGGCGCCCATCTCTCCGTTCGCAAATTTCATCACGTTGAACGCGAAAATTTTTTCCAATGCTTTCTGCTGCATCTCTCGCGGGACCAGATCGCCCAATCCAGTCATGTCGGCATACCATTGGCCCGCAAGCTGATCGGCCTGTATGTTGTCTTTGTATTCGCTGCCCGTGTCATACCTGAAATACTCGCCATTCCAGAGCTTGCTGACGTAGCTGGACTGCGCTTTCGTAAACATATCGCGGTAGCGTGTTGCCGCGGCGGGATCGCCGAGTTGCTTGGCCATTTCTTCGGAGGCGCGCAGCGCCGCGAGCCACAGGCCGCCGGAATACGCGCTCTCGCCACGGACCACCCATTCGTCATAGGTTTGATCGGGAAAACCATCTCCTTCCGGAGTCCCGCTGCCATGATCGAATTGCTTTAGATACTCGATCGCCTCCTGCACTGCTGGCCAGGAGTAGCGCAGAAAGGTTGTGTCCTTGCTGCCGGTGAGCACGTAGTCGCGATAGACCATCAGGACAAATTTCGAATTCAGGTCCTTCCAGCCGTTGGTATCCTGCCAGCTGAATTGATTCGATTTCAAAAACGGATCTTCCTGGGGCACTCCCAGATCGTGAGGCACCGCGCCCTTTTTCTTGCGCATGCGGAAGGCGTCAGCGTGAATTTGTTGCGACTTCCAGTCCCATAAGAGCGTTTCCGATTGCTCCCTCGGCACCATGTCCGCAAACTGCCGCATCACCTGTTTATCAATCTCCGGCCAGAATTTGATCAGCGGCATGGAGCCGTAAAAGCTGACATCGAGCGTGGCGTAAAACGGATAGTCCAGGCATTCCATGAACGAGAAAGTGGGCGGCACTTTGGAATCGGAACTAACCTCGCGTCCCCAGAATGACCCGCCGTCCGCGATATCGTACAACTCGTTGAACAGAGCGCCGCGATACCAAAGCGGCTTACTTTCATCGTCCACGAAGGGAGCCTGCCAGGCGGATATTTGACCGCTCCACTGCGCCGAATTCAACAAGCCGTCGCGAGCAATTGTCAAAGCGCTCTGGCCGCTTGTCCCGTAAAAATCCGTGTAACGGCGATACCATTTGCGGCCCGAGCCGAATTGCACCACGGGCATATCCCAGGAAATTACCATGGGCACGACGCGTTTTTCTCCGGGTTGGAGCGTGAAGCGAACGACGATTCCGCCCGCGAGCGGCTCGCCGCTGCTGACCCACGACATTTCTTTGTTGGAAAGCCTGCCTTCCTTCGCGAAGGGCGCCCACACTTCATGGCCGTCCCGGTCGGCTCGAAAAGAAGTCTGGTAACTAACCTCCACGCCGGGCGATTCCAGGGTCGCGATCGCCATCTGGCCATCCCACCCATCCGGAACACCCTCGCCACGGTGACGATTGAATTGGATTCCCTTCACGGTACCGGCCGCCCCTGCAGGTTCGCTTACGAACGTGTTGTAGTTTCCTTCGTTTCTCGCGTCTACGAAGTCGCGTGAGAAGGAACGAAACCATCCCAGCATGTTGGTCCACGAAAGCAAAATCGAAACGGTGACGGCACGCTTGGTTGGATTTTCGGCGTGCCAACGATAGACGGCGACGGGGTAGCTGGTTTCCTTGTAATTGCCGGGAAGGATTGGAGAAAATTGCTCGAGGGTGACGTGCGCGGGAAATTTCTCCCAGCGGTAGTCGTACCAGGATTTGGGATACAACGCGTAATAATCGCCGGCGCCGACGGGATAATCCCAGGACCAACTGCTCAACATTCCATTCGACGGATGATCGGTGAACAAGACTCGCGCGGTTCCTTCGGAATCGCCTTCCGACTGCTGAAACATGGCAAATTGATTTGCATAAACTGTCTCGTATTTATGCGCGCCGGCTTTTATGTGCCAGCGCGCGAAATCACCGCGATACGTGCGGGAAAAAGTTCCCGCGCCGAAACCACCCACGGGCGCTCCCTGCCAAAATCCATCATCAATGTGGAAGCTTGGGAGCGTTGTTTTTTTGGTTCCGGGGTTCTCAAGCGGCAAACCAATGGGGCGCTTCCAGGCGGCTTTGGGGATTTCGTCGCCACCACGCGCAACCGGAACCAGGACCAGCAGCAAGGCGAGAAATAAGACCGTTCTTTGACACCCGCGCTTATCCACTGGGCCTCCGGTATGCAAATGTTCTTGCATATTGTGAAACTCGCGACACCGCCAACGAAGCGCTTAAGATGGTACAGAAAATCGTTATTCTAGTAAATAATTAAACGCATCCAAATTTCGAATACGCCTCGGTTTGTCCCTAAAGATTACCGTTCAGCGCCGCAGACAGGCCAGCCGGGCGCCCGTTGTTCGCTACTGGCACATTCGCCTTCAAATCCATGGAAGGGCTGATCGAGGATGAATTCCGAAGCAGCGGCGCGAATCGGCGGACTAGGGGAACAGTGCCAAATCGATTGCATTTGCCATCGCCTCGTGTCCCGCCGGGCCAGGGTGCAGGTGGTCGCCGCTATCGTATTGGGGGGCAAGCCGGGCCGGATTCGCCGGATCAGCGAGCGCGCCGTCAAAATCGATCACACCGTCGAACGCTCCCGCGGTCTTGATCCAATTGTTGGCGGCGACACGCTTCGCGTCGCCCTCAGCCGTCCAACCGCCGAAGCCTTGATAGGGCATGATGGTGGCCCCGATGATTCTCAGGCCGCGGGCGTGCGCCTGGGCTATGGCCTGCTTGTAGCCGGCGATCAACTCATCCGCTGTGATTGGGATTCGACTGAGGCAAGGAACGTACTCCGGCGGAATGGCAGCGGTAGGCGTATCGGGTTGACCGATATCGTTGGTGCCCTCGAACAGGATCACCGTGCGTACACCGGATTGGGCGAACACGTCGCGATCGATTCGAGCGAGCGCGTTGATCCCGAAGCAGGGCGAACTGCTGAGCACACGGTTGCCGCCGATACCCGCGTTCAGAACGGACATCACTCCGCCCGTTTTGCGCGCGAGCATGCGTCTGGCGAGGAAGTCCGTCCATCGGCCGTACGTGTCGATCTTGGAGGAAGAACCATCCGTGATGGAATCGCCGAGGGCGACGATTGCGCCCGTCACTTCCTTTGCGGCCAGAACGTCCACGGCAGCAATGAAATACCAGGAATGCACTGTTTCCGTGAATGCGCTGGCGGCCTCCTCGGCGGCAAAGTTTCCGGGTCCGGAAACGTAATTCGCTTGGAATGCGGAGGCGTGCGAGGTAGCTGGGCCCGTTGGACCACTTGTGAATAGGCTGATCTCGAGGTTCTTCTGCGGACCGACGGAGAACAACACCGGATCGCTGATGGCTTCGGCGCCTTCGGGAATGGTGACCGATTTCGCTCCACCAAACGTAATCGCGTGATTCAACCCGGAGATCAGGCTTGCTCCATTTTCTTGAAGCCCGGCATATACGGATTCGAATGTAATCGCCTTTGTGCCAAATGCGTTTGACAGCCGAATTCGAATCGAACCGCCGCCGATGGTAGTGTGCACGATGTTTCGAATCGTTTGATTATTGAACTCGGTGGGAGCATGAGAGGAGTTATAGCGCACCAGGGCATTGGGATTCGCGAGACTGGAGTTCGCGGTGCTCCAGGTGGCCACCCATCGTTCACTGTTCGTGGCGGCGATAGCAAAGGCGCAAATCAAGAATGAGGCAACCGCAACAGCCACAACCCACAAACTTTGGCAGGGGAACTTCCGGCCGCGGCCTGCGGCGGTTCGGATCATGGCATCACCTTTAGCATCATCACGCCGTGCGTCGGCACTTTGGCGCTGTAACTTCCGTTAAACTTTTCGAGATCTTTCTTCTCCCATAAATCCCGCACGCTCGCCGAAAGATGAGAAGGATAGCCCAAGGCTGCCCATGAAACTGAAATTTCCGTTTCCGACGATCCGCGATTGAACAGAATTACGGTGCGGCTTCCGTCGTACATTTGTTTCGCCCACACTTCCGAGTCTCCATTCTTGAATATGCGCCGGCCTTGAATCCCCAGCGAATCCTGATCGACGGCGATCACTTCCTTGTTGGTGAGAATTTCTTTGATTTCCGGTGGCATATTTTTCAAGTCGTTGCCGGCGATCAGCGGGGCCGCCAGCAGGCACCAGAAACTGAAATGAGCGCGATACTCAGCGGTGGTCATCCCTCCATTGCCCACTTCGAGCATATCGGGATCATTCCAGTGGCCAGGTCCGGCATAGGATTCCAGGCCGTCCTGCAGATCGAGAATTTTTACCCAGCCCATGGACCATTCTTTCTTGCAGTCCCAGCAATCGGCGATGTCTCCGGTGGTGCGCCAAAGATTGCCCACATCTCCGGCCCACAGCCAGGGCTTGCTGGTTCCCCACTCGCATAGACTGAAAACGATCGGGCGGCCGGAGGCTTTCAGAGCGTCCGCCATCGTGGTGTATGCAGCTTCCGCATTTTCTTTTCCGACGTTGCACCAGTCGTATTTCAGGTAATCAACTTCCCAGGAGGCGTACGTCAGTGCGTCCTGATATTCATGGCCGCGGCTGCCGGGGCGGCCGGCGCAGGTCTTCGTCCCGGCATCCGAATAAATTCCGAATTTCAATCCGCGGCTATGCACGTAATCGGCCAGAGCACGAATTCCCGACGGAAATCGCTGCGCATCGGCCACGATATTTCCATTACTGTCGCGGCTCACTTGCCAGCAATCGTCAATCACCACGTACTGGTAGCCTGCGTCCTTCATGCCACTGCTCGCCATCGCATCGGCCGCGGATTTCACCAGGTCTTCGCTCACGTTGCAGGCAAAGCGATTCCAACTGTTCCATCCCATGGGCGGCGTAAGCGCCAGGCCGTTATCGGAGGCTCTGGCGGCAGGAAGAATTAGAGTTCCTAGTAGGAGAATCAAAGACAGACAACCCATTCGCTGAATCATTCCAGGCATCGTGATTTCCTCTTGAACAATCTTCTGGGTTCTCGGTACTCTTAGTTCGTTATTCCTCACTTCGTTCGGAATGACTGCGACCGGAAGCCGCTCCTCGAGGGGAGGCTAATTCTCAGGGCGAGTTACCTTTCGACGGGCGCCGGTTTGTTCAGCCCGATAATTTCCTCAGGGCCGCCTCATCGGGACGGGGCGGATCCGTTCCGCCGGAACAATTCCCTGTCCTTCGAGCACCGAATAAAATTGGTCTGCCGCCAGATCCTTTAACGTTTCGGTTGCTCCAGACGGCCAGCGAATCTCCACGCTATCGATTGTTTTCGCGGAGCCCAGGCCAAAATGCAATCGCAAATCATTTTGAGAAAGATAGCTTCCGCCGCTATGAATTTCATCCGTCTGGGTGATTCCGCCGGCGACGATTTTGATCCGCGCATTCAGCGCCAGCCGGTTGCTTTTTGTTCCGGCAAGCTCAAAGCTCACCCAGTGGCGGCCGGGAATTCCGTGGTTTCTCAAGATCATCGGACTGCCATCCAGATCAGAAATCACCACATCCATTTTTCCGTCATTGAACAGGTCGCCGACCGCGAGGCCGCGCGACACGTGTTTCTCTTTTAGCGCCGGCCCGGCCTGGTCGCTGGCATCGCAAAAAGTTCCGTCTTTTTGATTCAGGTGCAGCAATTTGGGCTGGCGATAACCGCCGCCAGAAGGCAGCGTATCCACCTGCGGATAGACGTGGCCGCTTACTGTGATCAGGTCCAGCCAGCCGTCGTCATCCAAATCAACAAACGCGGTGCCCCACTTCACCCACGGCAGAGAGGGCAGCGCCACGCCCGCGGCATAGGAAACTTCGGTGAAATTCCAATTGCCGTCATTGCGATAGAGAAGATCATTCTCATCCGAAAAATTGGTGACGTACAACGAAGGCCGCCCAGTGTGCAGATAATCGCCCACGGCAATTCCCATCGACGCTTGCTCCGATCCGTCTTCGCTTACCGCCGTGCCGGATTCCAGGCCGATATCCTTGAATTTTCCGTTGCCTTCATTTTTGTAAAGGAATTTCGGAGTGGAATCGTTGGCAATGTAGATATCCGGCCGCCCGGAATTATTGAAATCCGCCCAGATCACTCCCATGCCGTAATAACCGTTGGGGTCGCTCACTCCCGCGCTTTTCGAAACATCGGAAAATGTTCCGTCGCCGTTATTGTGGAACAGAGAATCGCCCGCGCCTTTCAATCCACGCGGCCCGCATTGCACATCGATTCCGCGATACTTGCAATTGGGCGAGCTGCCGAAGCGTGGCAGGTCGTTCAAATGAAAATCGACGTAGTTTGCGACCATCAAATCCACGAAGCCATCGCCATCGTAATCGCCGAACGCCGCGCCCGTGGACCAGCGCCCGTCCGCGACGCCTGCTTTCGCGGTCACATCGGTAAACGTGCCGTCGCCATCATTGTGATAGAGAACATTTCCACCCAGGCAGGTGACGTAGAGATCGGGCCAGCCGTCGTTGTCATAATCGCCCACCGTTCCACCCATGGCGAAGCAGGGCGAGGCCAGGCCGGCTTTTTCGGTGACGTCGGTAAACGTGCCGTCGTGATTATTGTGATAGAGCGCGCCGCGTGCCTTTTGCCCTTTTACCGCCATTTCAACAGTCGGAGCATTTGTGAAATAAATATCCAGCCAGCCGTCTCGATCGTAGTCGAATAAAATTACTCCTCCGCTCATCGATTCCACGATGTATTTCTTCGCCGGGTCGGCTGTGTGCCGGAACGTGATTCCGGTCTTCGCCGTAATGTCCTCGAGCTGCGGAACCGGACGGCCGCTGCATTTTGTGGACTTCGCTCCCGGGGGCGGCGGAGACGGCGCCGGATGCCCACCCTGCGCATGTGCCAAGCCTGCAGCGAGAAACAGAAGCGCCAACGGCTTCGCAATTTTTATCCCAACTCTTGTGCTCAATGAGATTCCGTTCACCGGAATTTTATGGATTTTGCGCCGCTTGCGGCGCCGCGCTTTCGCGCGATTTTGCTTTCAGTTGCTTGTAAATTTCGAGTTCGCGATCCGCATCGGCGATTCGCGAATCTTTGCGGTAGGCGGCCTGCAATTGATAGTGCACGTAGTCCGTTCCCGGGCTGGCGCGCGCCGCCAATTCGAGATGAGCGACCGCTTCTTTGACTTGTCCCCGGTCCAGAAGAATTTTCCCCAACTGATATTGGGCATTGGCATAATCGGGGTGCGCGGCTATTACCTGCTGGAACAAGCCGACCGCCTCGTCCACCTTCGATAGTTGCAGGTAGACGAAGCCGAGGTTGTATTTGGCATCAGGATCCGCAGGCGAAATCGCCAATTCCGCCTGAAATTCCGCCGCCGCCTCCGGCCAATGCTCCCAGCGAATAAAGGCCAAGCCGCTGTAGAAGTGGGCCTTCGGAAGTGATGCATCCGTCCGCAAGGCTCTCTGCAGCACTCCGACGGCTTGTGCGTAATCGCCGATCTCCGTCCAAAGCTGTCCCACCAGCTCGAGCGTATCGCCCGGCAAGTTCCCTGTCTGGTATTGGTCCAGAACTCCTGTAGCCTGCTTCAATTCACCGGCACGCGCCAGCGAAGCAGACCAGGCGTAGCCCACGGCGGAATCCCGCATGCCGCGTTCGCCCAGCGGAGAGAAGGTCTTCGCCGCATCGGTATATTTATCCGTACCAAAATAAGCCATCCCCAGCATGGCACGGACGGGGAGGTCCGCCGGATTCTCCTGCAAAGCTTTCGAAAGGCCGCGGATCGCTTCGGTATAATTTCCGGCTCGGAAGGCGCTTTGCCCCAGATTTTTGGATAGTCCTTCGATAGCGCTGTTCCAATGCTCCGCTTCCTGGTAATAGCCAAGCGCCTCGGTGAATTGGCCGCGAACGGCTTCCGAGGTAGCCAAATCGTTAAAACTCACTCCCAGAATCGTGCGCAAGCGATTTTCCTGCGAATCGGCTACGGAGCGCTGTTTTTCGGTGAGATCGGCGCGCGCGATCACCGACGCATCCACGCGCGCGAATGGATCGGAACTGCCGGGAAGAAGAGGCGCCGCTTCATTTTCGTGCTGGGGATTCAGAGGCACCACTGCTGCCGCAGCGCCGGCACCGCCTGCCAACGCCGCGGAAGCCACACTTTGCTGGCTTTGCTCCATCGTTTTGTTCTGCAGTTCACGCGCTTTGGCAAGAAACGTTTCCGCTTCTTCGGCGCGGCCCGAGTTGGTCAAGATGCGACCCAAATCCACATAGGCTCTGCGAATCTGGTAGTTGGAACGCGATTCGTCTTGACCCGTAAGAATCACGGCTTTGCGCAGCATTTCTTCCGCGCGTTTCATATCGCCCTGCGCATAGGCATTCAAGCCCAGGTAGAGAAAAGGCTCCGGCCAATTCGGGTTCACTTCGGACGCGACGTTTAAATACTTTTCGGCCTCGGCGTATTGGCGCTCGCTTGATGCAATAAAACCCACCATGTAGTTGGCCAGAAAATCGTGAGGATAATATTCCACTTCCTTCAAGAGCTCGGCTTTGGCCTCCGGTGTGGGCTTCCATTCGTTCAGCGATAGCCGCGCGAGACCAAGAAAATAATGAGCGTGCGGCGTGCGGGGATCGAGCTGAATCGCGCGTTCGAGTTCGCGGATCGAATCCGGCATGTCTTCCGCGTCGCGATAAGCGCGGCCGAACAAAACGTGCAGTGAGCCGCTGTCGCCAGCCAGGCCGATCATTTGCTGGAACACAGCGGCGGCGCGTTGTTTATCCCCGGAGTCCTTCGTGGCCAGCAGACAGATACCGAGCGAATAAAGCGACTCGATATCAGGATGAATTCGAACGGCGCTCGCAAGCGCCTCCGCTGCCTTTGCGTATTCCTGCTTGCGCATCAACGCCCTGCCGCGAGCCAGGTAGCCCCTCGGATTGTGGGCATCGGCTGCGAGAGCCTTATCCGATTCGGCGATCGCGTCATCCAATCGCCCGGCTTGCAGTTCCGCGATAGCCAGATCGATGCGCGTATCCGGAAGATCCTCGAAATCCAGGGAACGCCTGTACAATTCGATGGCTTGCGGATACGCCGATTCCAGCAAGCGCAATTGCCCCATTTCCCGCAGGGTCAAAGCAATCAAGCGTTGGTTGGCCAGGGCCACCTTTGCCGGATCACCAGACGCGCGAGCAGAAATTGCCGCTTCCATCCGTTTGGCGATTTCCGCTTCGGCCGGATTGGTGCGTTTGGCTTCAACTTTTGCAGCGGGACGTTGCGAAGCAGCAGACTGCGCAGACGCGGGACATACGTACATGGGAACCAAGCCAGAGACGAGGACCACAGCAGCGGCGAGACAGAGAAGATTTCGTTTATATCGGAAAACCGCCAACTTTACGGATTGGACTTTCACCGGCTATGGGATCCCCGCGCACCACAAAGACTAAACGGCGGGGCTTGAATTTTCAAGCCCCGCCGTTTTTCATTCCAATTGTTTCCGTTCCGGTTCGCTTAGAACGTGAACTTCAAACCGTACTGCATTTCACGTCCCGGACGCACCTGCGTGGCTTGCCCGAAGTTGCCGAGCGAGCCAGCCGCTTGACTGGTGACAACGTTGTTGGCTGGGCTGCAAGCCAAGGCACCGCAAGACAGGTTGCTGCCCGAGTAGCCGTTTGCGAAACCATTCGCTGTGAAGTTGGCGTGGTTGAAGATGTTAAACATGTCCAAGCTGAATTTCAGGCGGAAGCGCTCCTTGAAATACCAGCTCTTGCCAAACTGCACATCGAAGTTCTTGGTTCCGGGACCGTAGCAGGATCCGCGGGAAGCCATCGTCGGGGAAACAGTTCCCAGATGGTCTCCTACGAGCGTGAATGCCGCAGGATTCCAGATCTGAGCGCCTCCGATGCCCGCGCCCGAATTGCAACTCACTCCTGCAACTGCGTTCGGCCGTTGGCTATTGGGGAATCCGGTGCCGAACAATGCGCTGAGGCTGCTTCCCCCTGTGGCACTGGCTCCGTTTGTGAATGGGGTGAACGAGGTACCGTTTTCCAGGGTCACGATGCTGTTCAGTTCCCATCCGCCCAACGCCTGCTGCATGAACATGCCGTGGCTGGCGAGCTTGGGGAGGAAAAACACTTCGTTGGCCACGAAGATGTTCGGACGGTTGATGTTGGTGTTTCCCTTGTCGATACCCGGGACGCCCAGAGCGGTGACGGCCTCCTGGTTGATGCTGCCGGACGAGTTGTCATTCTCAACGTCTCCAATTGAATGCGACCAAGTGTAGGAAGCCTGGAACGTTGAGTAATTGCCCAGTTGAGACCTGAACAAGGCCTGCAGTGAATGGTAATTGGAATGTCCGGCTCGGGCGAACTCGCCAATCGTGCCGAAGTTCCCGGCCGGACGCAGAGCATTCAGCGCCCCCCCTGACAGGAAAGCCGCTTGCAAATAATTCGCTGGCAGAACCGCGTTCAGGTCCGCCATGGATGTGAGGTGAATTCCCGCGTTCCCTACGTAGCCCACCTCCAACGCCGTGTTGCGCGCCAGTTGCCGCTCCACAGACAGATTCCACTGCCAACTGTTCGGGGTGAGGCCTGCCGGGTCCTTTGCGGCGTTCGGGGATACCTGAGGATTCGTTAATGGCGCAGCTGTATCCAAAGGCCGATTCGCTGTTGCATTGATGACGAACGGAGCCGTGCGAGCAAGGCCTTCATCAATACCTACGATTTCCCGCTGGAAGAACTGGCCCACGCCCGCTCGGACGGCGGTCTTACCATCACCCATTACGTCCCAAGCGATACCGAGGCGAGGGGCGATGTCGTGATTATTCTGGTTCACAAGGGCGCGGTTCGGCCCGGGCGTGCCAGCGGATAGCGGCAGGTTGATGCCCAACGCGGCGAGAGACTTGGTCGCGTCCGCGCACGGTGTGGTGCCGGGCACGATGATGACGCCGTTGCACGCATCGGAAGCTGGCAAAGCTGGGTTGTAAGCGGCCAAGCTAAAGGACGCCCAATGATTGTCCTGACCGAAAGGTTCGCGGTAGAACGACCAGCGGAATCCATATTCCACTGTGATGTTACGCCGGATCTTCCAGGAATCACCGAGATACCATTCGAAGTCATGCCAATTCACGAACGCAGTAGCATTGATGCTGTTCTCGGAAAGTGCAAACTTCTGAGGATTTGCTCCTGTGCCGGGAATCAGAATGTTAGCAAGTTGGTTGCCGGTTCTGGCGCCCGCCGCACCCGCAGCGACGACGACGCTGCCATCTCCCGCGTTAAGCGTCGGCTGGTCCGTGCCGCCGTTGTTGTCTTCAATCTTGGCATTGGTGCCGTAGAACGCGCCGAGCTTGAACACGTGGTTGCCGCGGACCTTCGACAGGTTGTCCTGCACCGTGTAAAGGTCCTCGTGGTTCTGGTAGGGAGCGATATTCCAAATCGTCTGGCTGGAGCCGTAAGGCTGCAAGCCACCCCAACCCGTCTCAGGCAAAGCTCCCTTCTGTTTCAGAGAGGCAGGCCAAGAGGTGGGGAAAGCGGCATTGATCTGCGCCACCAAGCCGGGATTTGAGCCCCCGAGCGTGGTGATGATCGCGTTGTGTCCGTAGCCGAACTCCAAGTCATTGACCATGGAATCGCTGATTGTGCTGGTCCACTTGGCCATCACGCTCTTGGAAGGCTGGCTCCAGTTCGCCCCTACAGTTGGGAAAATAGAGTCTCCCCAAAAGGTCCCAGGATTCGGCGCCGGGTTATCCCAAGAGTCATTGGTCCAACGGAAAGTGACGCGGTTCTTCTTGGTCAGGTCGTAGTCTCCCCGGACATTCCATTCACTCCAATTCAGTTTGTTCGGAATGCTCTGGGCCCAATTGTTGCCGGTTAAGGAAGCTCCGGTTACGTTTGGCGCGGGATAGAACTGCCCGTAGAGCAGACCCACCGCATCGGGATTTGCAATTTTGAGTGGATTGCCGGGCGCTTGGAACGCGACCGGAATGACGGGAGCGGAGGCGCCGCAGTGGACGCCTTGGCTAAAGTCACCGGAGCGCTCGGCTAGGCTGGGAACGCAAGCAGCTTCCGATGCTCCGCGGATTTCGCGGTTCCATTCCTGGTTCCACCAGAAGAATAGTTTGTTCTTCACCACCGGGCCGGCTACGTAATAGCCCCAGTCGTTGCGGCGGAGTTCCGCTTTGCCGGTGCCATTCTTATTGGAGAACCAGTCATTCGCGTTGAGCTTATCGTTCCGGCCCGCAAAAAACGTGCCGCCGTGCCATTGATTCTCACCCGAACGGGTGGTGATGCTGATGATCGCACCCGAAGCCTGCCCATATTCCGGGCCGTAGGAATTGCGGATCATCTTGAATTCGGAAATGGCGTCAACCGAGGGATAAACCAAAATCGTGCGGCCCGATCCAACGTCGTTGTTGTTCACGCCATCCACCAAGAACAAGTTATTCGTGTAGGGATTTCCATTGACCGAGAAATCCACGCCGCCAGCCAATCCCTTATCGCGGCCGTCGAACGTATTCGCGGGGGAAACGCCAGGAGAAAGTTGGGTAAGCCCAACGAAGTTCTCGCCGTTCAGCGGAAGTTCGCGGACCTGCGTCCCTTGAATCACTTCGCCGATTACCGCCGTGGTGGTCTGCACCTCGACGTTGCTGGCTTGGACGGTCACAGTCTCGCTGACGGTGCCGACCTGAAGGGCGGCGTTGACCGTTGTGGCGGAAGAGACGTGAACTTCGACGTTCTCGGAAATGAATTCCTTGAAATTGCCTTGCTTCACGTGAAGGTCATAAGTCCCGACCGGCAATTGGGCGAAGGTGTAGGTGCCCTGGTCGTTGGTCTTCGCGGAGTAAGTTGCGTTTGTACCTTTGTTGATAATGGTCACGGTGGCTCCGGGAATTCCGCCGCCGCTGGCATCCGTCACTGTTCCGGTGACCGTGCCAGAATACTGCTGCGCCTGCATTGGCATTGAAATCGCCAAGGCCAGCAGTAAGCCGCAACACAACGCGAGAAGAACGAGACGCTGTTTCCTTTCCGGCTTCGCATCTTGCAATCGAGTTCTCATCCTCACACCCCTCAAGAATTTTTTTGCGGTCCAATTCCCCACAGCGCCGGTTCTCAAATTGGATGCCGCACCACACCCCGAGCAATCTTGTCTAAATTCCGTCCAGTTGCCCCACTAAACAAACCCCGTGTCGGATACCACCCCAGACCGCATAGTGCTTTTCTACTAGAGCGTGTGTAAACCTCGTATAGGGCTTTGTCAAGAGAAAATAATGATTTTCCACATAAAATAATGTTATTCTAAATCTAGACGAGCCAAGTGCCACCGTCCCGTTATAGAACTTCTGAGTTTCCGAATTTGAAAATAATCGATATTCTAGGGCAAACAGGGGCAGTGGCTTCCGAATGCGTCATCGTGATTGTTTTTGAAACTGACTCCGTCCAGTACCAAGAAAAAAGCAGGTCATTAGAGCGGATTTGGCATGCCCGCAGGGGCTGCTGCGCCACTCCCGTTTCTTATAGATATTGTTGAAAATGGGCGAGTTAATCAATGTAGGATACTCTCCAAAAACAGCGTCTATCCCAATTTCCGTATTCGGCTAGCGAAGCTCTGGAGCGAGGCTAATTGCATCCTCTGGTACTTCGAGCATTCCGCATTCGGGAACAAATTTGGCTCACTGCTAGCACGCACGGTTCATCTATGATATATGGAAGAATCGGTTGTTCGCGCCCACCCGCGACATTTGAAATCAGGTTTTGGCGCATTTATGTTCCGGGAATAATATTTTGCTTTTCGTGCGGTAATCGAAACGTGTTGCATTCGGCAACTCTACTTTGAGGATAGATCCATGCTCCCTCCATCAAAGAAAAAACCGGCTCCGAGACGAGAACGAAAGGTAACGCTTAAGACGCTCGCGCAGCACCTGGGCCTGACGCCGGGCACGATCTCGGCGGCTCTGAATGATTCCGCGGCAGCGCGCTCACTTCCCGAACGGACGAAGCGGCGCATTCTGAAGGCGGCGGAAGAACTCAACTATCGGCCGAATTATTTCGCCCGCTCGCTCCGGCTGAAGCGGACTTATACCATTGGCGTGATCGCGGAAGAGATCGGAGACGCCTACGGCGCGCTGGTGATCAGCGGGATCGAGGAATATTTGAGAAAGAATAACTTTTTCTTTCTCACCGTGATTCATCGTCACGATCAGAAAATCCTGCAAACGTATTCTCAATTGCTGCTGACTCGCGGCGTGGAAGGCTTCATCACCACCGATACATCGATTCTGGATAAGCCCGTGCTTCCCACCGTTGCGGTGGCCGGACACGCGCAGGTGGATGGCGTAACGAACATTACGCTGGATCACAGAAAAGCAGCCCGGCTTGCGCTCACCCACCTGGCCGAACTGGGCCATGAGGAGATCGCGTTCCTCCGGGGCCACCCCGTCAGTTCCGATTCTTCCGCCCGCTGGGCTGCCATTTGCGAAACGGCGGCCGAGCTCGGAATTCGGATACGGCCGGAATTGACCGTACAGATTGACAGCGTCGATTCCACGCCGCGCTTAGGTTACCCATTTGCCAAGCAATTGCTCGCTCGAAAGCAACCCTTTACCGCCCTTTTCGCCTATAACGACGTCTCCGCTATCGGTGCGATGTGGGCCTTCCGAGAAGCCGGCCTGCGTGTTCCAGAAGACATCTCCGTGGTCGGTTTCGACGATATTCCGGCGGCGGCTTTCTCAGATCCGGCTTTGACCACGGTGCACCAGCCGCTCCATCGCATGGGAGAAATTGCCGCCAAGACGTTGATTGATCGGATTGAAGGCAAAGCCAAATACCAGGCGGAAATCGCCATTGATCCGGAATTTGTCGTGCGCTCTTCCACCGGCCCCGCCAGTTCCCTGTTCACGCGGCGGGCGCTGAAGGATATCGACCGGGTCAATACGAACGAATCGTAACTCGCTTTCCGATCTTGCTCCTCGAGAAGCGAGGCAGGTGGAGCAATCTTGCCCGGCCCTCGCGTCCGGAATCACTCGTCGGAATCGGTTTCCATCGATCCGCATTCAAAACGCATTCAAAAACATTGATTTCAAGGCTGCGTCATTCTAACTTGGACCGAAGGTGATCCTCCGCCCCAGCATCTCCGGTCCCAGCCGACGCATGCTCTTTTGTGCCTCCGTCATCTTTGGTTTCCTGGTTTTCTTCATCGTTCCACTTTCGCTCTGGGCCCAGCTTTCCACCAATGACCACCTGGCCGAGCCCGGTTTCTGGCCCACGCAAAATTCCCAGTCGCGCGCCGCGTTCGTAGGTCCCGCGGCGTGCGCTTCCTGCCATCCGGGTAAAACGACTTCACAGAAGTTGACGCCGATGGGAGAAACGGCAATCCACGCGGATGACGCAGAGATTCTCCATGCGCACCCCAAAATGAATTTTGCAATTGGCAGGTATCAATACGAAATACTGACGGGGACAAAAGGCAGCGCCTACACGGTAACCGACGGAGTTCGCACTCTCGCAGCGACGCTGCTCTGGGCTTTTGGCACGGGCCGGGCCGCCCAGTCTTATCTGTTCAAAAGAGAGGACGGGAAGTTTTACGAAGCTCGCGTGACGTTTTTCGATACGTTGCAAAACCTCAATTTCACGCCCGCGCGCGCACTCGCTTCGCCGAAAGATCTTGAAGAGGCCATGTATCGTCCGGTGGACGCCGCCGAAGTAGGACGCTGCTTCGCGTGCCACACCACCGCATCCACTGTCGGCGACCAGTTCGACGAGAAGAATCTGATTCTGGGTGTTACCTGCGAAGCCTGCCACGGACCGGGAGCCAAGCATGTCGCAGCGATGCAAGCCGCCAAGCAGACCAAAAATCCTAATCCATCGGGAACTATTTTCAATTCCGCGAGGCTTGGCCCTGTGGACTCGGTCGATTTCTGCGGCGCGTGCCATGCCACTTGGTGGGATGTGCGCCTTGCTGGAATCACCGGGCCATCGAGCGCGCGGTCGCAACCGTTCCGCCTGGAAGAAAGCAAATGTTGGGGAAAAGGCGACGCGCGGCTTACCTGCATCGCCTGCCACGATCCGCACCAGCAATTGCAAACGGAAGCGTCAGCCTATGACGCGAAGTGTTTGAGCTGCCATATCTCCTCCGCCGCTGAAAAGAAAACGGCGGATCATCCCGGAGCCGCCTGCCCGGCCAGCACGAAGAATTGCACTTCGTGCCACATGCAGAAAGTATTCGTTCCCGAAATGCACTACAAATTTACCGACCACCGCATTCGCATCGCTCGCGCCGGCGAGCCTTATCCCGAATAAAAGCTGCATCATTTGGAAAGTAAGGGCTGCGGCGCGCTTAAGCGATTCGATAAATCTGGATTCAACAGCACGGATAATTCACTTGCTGAAGTGAAATTCTCCGGCCTCTCAGGTGACTTCGACGGGCCTTGAGCCGCGCAACGCGTAGAACAATATATAGAGATAGCAAACCGCTGGAATGATGAAAGCATGGTGAATTCCGATGCGATCGGCCAAGGCGCCTTGCAGCACCGGCAGAATGGCCCCTCCCACTATGGCCATGATCAGAATGCCCGATCCATCACCCGTCAGCGGTCCAAGTTTTGCGATGCCCAACGTGAAGATGCTTGGGAACATCACGGAATTGAAGAGGCCCACAAATATTATGCTCCACATCGCAACATGCCCGGTAGACAGCATCGAAATGCAAACCAATGAACAAGCAGCCACAGCAGCCACGGACAGCACGATTCCGGTACGAACTTTTTGCAAGATGGCGGAGCCGACAAATCTTCCCACCATGGCGCCGCCCCAATACAGAGCGACATAGCGGGCCGCGGCAACCTCCGTCAAGTTTCCGATGCCCGACTGGCTGAAGTAATTGATCAGAAAGCTGCCGATGGATACTTCCGCGCCTACGTAAACAAAGATTCCGATCGCGCCAAATACCAGTTGACGGTATTTCCACAAACTTGTTTTAGGACCGCTTTCTCCGTGACGCTCCGCTCCTGGCATGGCCGGCAGCTTGAACGTGGCGATCAAAGTGGCGAACGAAACCAACGCGAGCCCAATGATCAAATACGGAAGTTTGACGGAGGACGCTTCCTGAATCCGGTACGTCTGCAGCGCCTGTGCCGCCATATTGCGAGTTTCCGTCATGCTTTTGGAATTAGCGTTCAGAATCAGAAGGCCGCCCAGATATGGACCTAGCACGGTTCCCAGCGAATTGAACGCCTGGGTCAGATTTAAGCGGCTCGATGCGGTCTCTGGCGGCCCCAACACTGCCACATAGGGATTCGCCGCCACCTGCAGCGCGGTGATCCCCGCCGCCAAAACCATAAGCGCTGCGAGAAACAGCGGATAGGACGCCACAGTAGCCGCCGGAATGAAAAGAAACGCTCCCGCTCCCATCGTGAGCAAGCCCGCCACCATAGTCTTTTTGTAGCCGATGGAATCGATCAGCTTGGCGGATGGAATCGAGAAAATAAAATACGCCGAAAAGAACGCGAACTGAATCAGCATCACCTTGGCATAATTCAAATCGAAGATGGACTTCAGATGGGGAACCAGGATGTCATTCAGGACCGTAACGAATCCCCAGAAAAAAAGAGCACGGTGACCATGATCAGCGCGCCCCGGTAAGTGGAATTCGTGCCCTGCTTCCCCGGAGATTTGCCCGTATCTACATTAGCGGTCGCCATCGATGTTCCTGTTTACTCTTGGGGGATTTTTCTTCAGCGCGGATTTCCGGGTGCTCCATCCTCGCCGTATAACGTCGCAACCGTACGCGGCAGTTCACTTTCGAAAAATGTTCTGGTTAGGCCGCCCAAACTTCCACCGGCCGCACGATCATGCCACAGACACTTCCTTTACAATAACGATTTTGTGTTTGTTCCGTTTGGTGATTCAAGTATAAGTGTGGTCCGGACCTGCTCCAGCAAAGGAAATACCGTCATGAAAATGTACAAGCCGCGGTTGCAGTCTGCTTTCCTGTTCTTTTTTGCGATGTTACTGGTTTCGCCGGCTATCGTTTCAGCCCAGGAACATTCCGCCGCTGTCGTGTTTTTTGACTCCGGTTTTCCCCTTGCGGATTCCGCCAGCGCTTCCCGCGCGCAATTGGAAACCATATTGCCGGACGCGCGGTTCGCCTCACTCGATCAACTCGCAGCCCAGCTCAACGATTCTTCCACGCGATTGCTCGTGCTGCCCTATGGTTCCGCGTTTCCCGAACAGGCGTGGGCTGCAATCTATGATTTCCTCGAGCGCGGTGGGAATCTGCTCGTCCTCGGCGGCCAGCCACTTTCACGCGCGGCCTATCGCGATTCCACCGGCTGGCATCTGCGCGATTACAGCGTGCGATTCATGCGCCCATTGATGATCGATCAATACCAGATCACGCCTGGCTCGGAAGGCTTGGATTTCCAAACCAATCAAGCTGTGACGCTGCAGCCCAAACCATTCGCGTGGAAACGCGCATTCAGTCCCGTGATTCGCTTGAGCGCCGTGGACCTTTACAACCGCGGCGGCTCGGCCGGTTCGATTGATGCCCGCCTCGACGCGCTGGCATGGGGAACGAAAGGCGGCCGCCGCCTTTCTGCCCCGCTGATTCAAATCGATCACCTAAGAAACGGTTTCGACGGTGGCCGCTGGATTTTCCTGAACGCGGAACTGACTCCGGATTTTTACGCCAGCGCGGACGCTGCGAATTTGATTCGCAATCTCGCGCAACGCGCCATGCAAGGAAGCGAAGAATTCACCGTGCGCCCTGCGCTCCCGCTCTATCTTCCCGGCGAGCCAGTTGTCCTCGAACTTCTTTGGCATCCCACAGTCCCGTCTTCCTCGCCGCTTACGGCCAAAATCTCCACATACCTCGAAGGCCAGCCTGCCAGCCGCTCCGTGACGACGGTAAACGTCCCGCCCACGGAGCCAATTGTGTTACCCGCGCCCGCCACCAAAGGTTTCCACATCATCGAAACAGAACTCCTCGAAGGAAACAAAACCCGCGCGATTTACCATTCCGCGTTCTGGATTCGCGATGAAGAATTTCTGCGCTCCGGTCCGCACCTCTCCGTAAATCCGAACTACTTCGAACTGGATGGCAAGCCCCTCGCCGTCACCGGTACCACCTACATGGCTAGCGATGCCCAGCGCCTCTACTTTGCGCATCCCAATCCCTACGTTTGGGATCAAGATCTGGCGCTAATCCATTCCGCCGGGCTCAACATGATTCGCACCGGGTGGTGGACCGGCTGGGAAAAATTCTGCGATGAAAATGGCCAGCCCTACGATCGCACGCTGCGAACCATCGAAGCCTATTTAATGACCGCCCGCAAAAACGGCCTTCCTGTGCAATTCAATTTCTTCGCATTTCTGCCGGAAGTGCTAGGCGGAGCGAATCCGTATCTCGATCCGGATGCCGTGCGCAGGCAACAAACTCTTGTCGCGGCGGTAGCCGCTCGTTTTCACGACGTGCCCTACCTGGCCTACGACCTGATCAACGAACCGAGCATCTCGAAACATCTGTGGACCATGCGGCCGAACGACGACCCTTTCGAGCTCGCGAAATGGAATCAATGGCTTCTCGCGCGTTATCCCGACCGCGCTTCGATCGCCGCTGCCTGGAATTCATTGCCCGGAACCACCGAAGGCGCAATTCCGTTGCCGCAGGATATCGAATTCACTGCGCGCGGCATGTACGTCGGACGCAATTCGCTGAAGCTCTACGATTTTTTCCTTTTTGCCCAGGATGTCTTTTCGACTTGGGTGCGGGAAATGCGCGAAAAAATTCGCGGCGCGGGATCGGAACAACTCATCACCGTCGGACAGGACGAAGGGGGATTCGTGGATCGCCTTTCGCCCGCGTTTTTCGGACCGTTCGTGGACTTCACCACCAACCATTCCTGGTGGCAGAACGACGCCATCTTGTGGGATTCGCTCGTCGCCAAGCAGCCCGGAAAGCCCATGCTGATCCAGGAAACCGGCCTGCAACGCGAACTGACGCTCGACGAAGTGTCGCGCCGCACTCCGGAAAGTGAGGCGGCGCTGCTTGAAAAGAAAATCGCCACTTCGTTCGTGCAAGGTTCCGGCGCAATCGAATGGCTTTGGAACAGCAATTCCTATATGACCGAAGGCAACGAAACTCCTATCGGAGCCGTGCGTCCCGATGGCACCGAAAAACCGGAAGCAACCGTGTTGCGCGCCTTCGCAACATTTTCGAAATCCGCCTCGGCCCATTTGGTGAATCCGCAGCTTCCTTCCGTCGCCATCATCACCTCGCAAGCCGCGCAATTTTCCGTGCTCGCCGATTTGCAAATCGAAGCGCAGCGCAAATCCGTCCGCGCGCTTGCCTATGGCGCCCGCATTGCTCCCTATGTGATCGGCGAAAACCAAATTGCCAATCTGGGTTCGCCTAAGCTGGCGATTCTGCCTTCCGCTCAAGCATTCACAGAATCCGCGTGGCAATCGCTTTTGCAATATGTGAATGCCGGCGGAAATTTGTTGATTACCGGACCGGTAGATCACGACGAACACTGGCGTAATCTCGCGCGCGCGTCTGAAATAAAAGTTGCAGCCACAAGCGAGCCGCTCGTCTATCACAATGCCACGATCCAGCTAAACGATCGCACGTTGCAGCTCAACTTTTCCCTCCCAGCTCAATCCTGGCTGGATTCGCTGCGCTTCGCGGACGGCGCCGCGTTGAAAGAAATTCCGTATGGAAGAGGTAAAATTTTCTGGGCCGCCTATCCGGTGGAATTGGCGGATGGAATTCAGCCGGCCGCCGATCTCTATTCCTATGTCGCCGCGCGCATCGGCCTCAAGCCCACCTTCGAGCTGCAATCTCCCGTTTCGTCCGGCGTGCTGATTTATCCCACCGTCCTGCAGGATTCCGTAATGTACATCCTGGTATCCGATAGCGCCGAAGACGAATCGATCGACCTGCGCGACAACCTAACCGGCGCGCGGCTCACATTGCGGCTGCCGGCTCAACATGCCGCCATCGCACTAATCAGCCAGCAATCGAAACAATTCATCGTCAAATACGGCTTCTAGCATCGCGTCCCAGCAGCAATTCTGATTGGCCAAGGTTTTTGTAGGGGCGCTGCTTGCTGCGCCCGCAGGTCTTAACTCTAGACTAGGCTTTCACCGGACACTTCACCATCTACGTCTCTCGAACCACAATTTCCGCAAATCAATTCGGCTTCCCGCCCTGCGCAGCCGAACTTGCTTCCACCGGGAAAAACGTCTTAACCGGCACCGTCACCGAACCAAGTGCATCGGAACTCGCGTCACGAACAACGATGCGAATTTCCGCGGCCTGCGGCTGCACAGCGACGTGCCGCTCCAGAATAATTCCCTCTTTTGCCAGCACCTCATATTGCTTCTCTTCGAAATTCAGCCCCAGGTGCTGCTTTTCCGCCGTCAAAACAATTCCCGCCGCGTCGCGCTGCAAAAAGAAAAGATCGAGCGCTCCCACCCGGCGGTCGCCGGATTGCTCCAACAAAAATTGCGTGGGATCCAACTTGATCTTCAAATCCAGATTGCGCGCAGTAAGCGGATCCACGGCTTTCCCGCCCACGATCATTCCTAAGAAAGTGGCGTCGAGCGGGCTCATCGCGGCCTGCTGCAGTTCGGCTTTGATTTTGTCTTCGCTATCGAGGCTCGTCTTTCCCTGCAAAGTAACCCTGGCGATAGCGAATCCGGGCCCCGTCGCTCTTCACTTCGATTTTAATTTTGCGGAACTTTCCGTCCCATTTTCCGTGGTCGGGATAAAAACCAAGCGTATAGGCATAACGCCCGTCATCCAGTGCGCGCCGCATGATGCCGCTCACGTCGTTGTTGCCGAAAAAAGCGATTCCTCCCGTGCGATCCGCAAGGAGCTGGGAAGTGTTGCGTGCGTCCTGCTCCATATTCAGGCCGGCGGTGTCTTTTCTCTAAAAGCGGGGCATCCCGCTGTTCGGGCCCGCCGCTCGGGCTAAGTGAAATTTCCACGCCTTTCGCGTCCACGGGATAAATACTCAAGTTGGCGCGATTCAGCGCCTCGGTAACCTGCAGCACATCTTCCGCGAACGTCCGCGATATCGCGATCGGCTCGTGGCAACTGGTTCTTTCCGTCGGTTCCGCCAATCGGCTGGTCGGATACTCCGGAAGGATTGCCGCCAATCGAGGGCGTGCCAAGTTGAATTGGAAATCCGCCGGAAACCCAAACCAGGCTTTTATGTCCGGGAATCGCAGCGACATGATCCGCGATGGCTTCAATCGCGCCCGCCGTCGTGCCCTCGCGGTCCATCGTTTGTTGGTCGCCGATTTCCGCATTGACATTGTTCACCGCGTTCTGAAGATTCGCCCATTGTGGATCGGCGCCCAGGGAAACGAGGTTCACCGGCGGGGTATTCGACGCGTCAAACGCGGCAAGTTCCTTGGGAGTGTAATGACCGACTGCCGACACCAAAGCCGAATCGTCCTGAGTGAAATCGTGAAGCACCAGCAGTTCCGTGGTCAGCGCGTACAGCGCCACGTGATCCTGGGGCTTCAGCGTCTGCAGAAAGCGCAGAATTTGTTTGCGGACATATTGCTGATCCCGCACCGAAGTATTCAGCGTGTCGAAGAGAATCACGGTGACGGCTCCGGGTTCCTCTCCCTTTTGATCGAAGCGATTCGTGAACATACTGGGAGGCAAGAGGAGCACGAGGCGCGACGGAGGCTGGAACGGGAGTGCTGCCGGAAAAAAGCGCGATGGATTGCTGTTTGCCTTGATCGAAGAGCCTAAAATCCTCTTTCGTCAGCCCCGTCACCGTATTTCCGTTCTTGTCTTGAACAACCACGCTCACTTCTACCAGCCGCGTGGTGGTGCGAATCACGGGCTGTTGCTGTTTCGGTGGCTGTTGCGGTTCCACAGTCAAGGCGCCCCGATCGTGCCGTCCTTGCGGGCGAACGAGCGGAGCAGTCGAAAGGATTAGGAGAACTGATAGGCCAATGGAGGTGAAGAATCGAAACATCTCGCTTGCCCCCCAAACAGAAATCTAGAGCTACGATACTCGACAGAGCATTTGAGTTGTACGAAAGCAGTAGCACAGCCACTCTTGGCTGTGTGCCCTTTCGTCCTTCACCAAGCCTACTTCCACTTGCCGGTTCCTTCCACAATTGTGATGTAGCGATCCAAGGGCAATCCCGTGAAGCGCTCCACCGCCCCGCTCGGCAGCGGCCACTTCACCTCCAGCCAATCCACCTTTGTCCGTTCGCCGATTCCCAGCACCAGACGCGGATCGTGCGACGACAAAAAACTTCCGCCGCCCACCTTCATCCGCCAGCGCTTCAAATCGCCTGCCTGGTACGTCACGCGCGCGCCAATCGCGTCTGGATTGCAAGTGCGCCCAACCAACCGCACGCCGAGCCAATGATTCTGTTTCCCGATATTATTTCGCAGCAGCACCGGCGCGCCGTCATTGACGCTGACCAGCACGTCCACCGCTCCATCATTATTGAAATCGCCCAGGGCCAGTCCGCGCGCCGCAAACGATTTCGAAAATACCGGCCCGCTTTGCTCGCTCACATTCTTGAATGATTTGCCCGCCTGGTTATGAAACAAAAGCAGCGGCTCTTTGTAGGTGACCTGGTGAGAAAGTTCTTCCACCAGGTCATCGGGAAATCCATTCGAGAGGATCAGATCGAGATTTCCGTCGTTGTCGTAATCGAAGAATTTCAATCCCCATCCGCTCATCCATCGAGTAGCCATACCGATCCCCATCGGCATCGACATATCCTCGAACGTTTCGTCGTGATTATTTTGATAGAGCGAAAAAATCTCCTGGTCGATATTGGCCACGAACAAATCCATCCAGCCGTCTTCGTTAAAGTCCGCGGAATCCACTCCCATGCCGGAGCGCGCGCGGCCATCGGCGCTGTAGGCCACATCCGCGGCAAGTCCCGCCTCTTCAAATTTCCCGTCGCCGCGATTCAGAAATAAAAAATTCGCCACCGTGTCGTTCGCAACAAACAAATCCATTCGCCCGTCGTTATTTACGTCGGTGGCCACCACACCCCAGGCTTTTCCCAGATGTTCAGCGATTCCGGATTCCTTGCTCACATCCGTAAACGTTCCGTTGCCGTTGTTGTGAAACAGCCAACTCGCCCGAGGCTTGAAAATTCGCGGAATGCAGTAATGATGCACGCCATCGTTATCCACTCCGCAGCTCATGGATTTATTGAATTCGGCAAACTGGCAAACAAACAAATCCAGCCGCCCATCATTATCATAATCGAACCAAACCGCGCTCGAACTCCATCCCGGCGCCGCCACTCCGGCTTTTTCAGTGACGTCCGAAAACGTCCCGTCGCCGTTGTTGTGATAAAGAATGCTGCGCTCGTACTGCGTCACATACAAATCGCTGAATCCGTCGCCATCGTAATCACCCGCTGCCACGCCCATTCCGTAGCCGCCGCCTGGCACTCCCGCCTTTTCAGTTACATCCGTAAACGTTCCGTCGCGATTGTTCCGATACAGCGCATTGCGCAGCGGCTTCGGCGGATTGTAAAAATCGCATTTGCCGCTGTTCACAAGGTAGATGTCCATCCATCCGTCGTTGTCGTAGTCGAGAAATGCGCAGCCCGCTCCGCTCGTCTCCGGCAAATATTTCTCTGCGGACTTCCCCGCCGTGTGCACCCAGGTGATTCCGCTTCTCGAAGACGGAATTTCCTCAAAAGCATAGCCGGCTGCGGCAGGTTTCGCGCCCATCGTTAAGAATCTTGAAGGAATCAGAAACCCAGGACCCAAAGACAATCCCTGCAGAAAGCGGCGGCGGGAAAAACGCGCCGGCCGGCGAAGGAATGATCCCTGGAAATTTTGCGGCATTCTGCCGGAAACAATACCACGAGGCCGAAATGCCGCAATCATTGGCAAATCGTTTTTTCTCGGTCCATTTTCGCGGCGGCGCTTCGCCGGTTGTTGTAGTAACCTGCGAAACGCAAGCCGAGGACGGCAAATGGATACACTGATCGTGACTGGAGCGAGCCGCGGAATCGGCGCCGCAGTCGCGCGCCTGGCTGCGAAGCAATTTGCCGTCGCGGTGAATTTTATTAAGAATGAATACGCCGCCCAGGAAGTTGTGAGCGCTATCAAATCTTCCGGCGGACTCGCCGTCGCAATTCAAGGCGACGTGGGCCGCGAAGCAGACATACTGAATTTATTTCAAACTGCCGAACGCGAACTCGGACCGATCGGCGCTCTGGTGAATAATGCAGGAGCGACCGGAGGCATTTCCACCGTCGAATCGCTCACCGGCGAAATGCTGGCCCGCGTTTTGGCGGTGAATGTTGCCGGAACGATTCTCTGCTCTCGCGAAGCCGTGCGCCGCATGTCAAAGAAAAACGGCGGGCATGGCGGCGCCATTGTGAATCTTACGTCCATCGCCGCCCGCCTGGGCGCGGCCGGCGAATGGGTCCACTATGCCGCGGCCAAAGGAGCAGTCGACACTTTCACAATCGGATTGGCGCGCGAGGTGGCCGCGGACGGCATCCGAGTAAACGCGGTTGCGCCCGGCCTGATCGAAACTGATCTGCACGCCGATAGCGGCCAACCCGACCGGCTTGCTCGAATGGCGCCGATGATTCCCATGAAGCGTTCCGGCACCGCCGCGGAAGTGGCCGAAGGCATCGTCTGGCTGCTTTCCCCGTCAGCTTCGTACGTAACCGGAGCGATTCTGCCAATTAGCGGAGGCCGCTAGTCACGGCAAAAAAAACCGTTTTTCGATTCGTTTCAAAATTGTGTTCGGTTTGTAAGACAGGTCACGCGATGTTCAATAAAGTACGCGGCCAATCCCTCTTCACTATGTTCGCGGCGTTCTACCTGCTCGCTGGTATTGCACCCGCAATGCGCTCCCAAAGCGATTCGAGTGCGGCCCAGCAAAATCCGCCGGCCACTTTTGAGACGCTAGCCAAATCAGCCGCGGCAGCGCGCGAAGCCGGCAAAACCGGGGAAGCGATTCGCGATTACCAGCGCTCGGTTGATCTCCGCCCGGATTGGGAAGAAGGTTGGTGGTACCTAGGAACGATGCGATACGATGCCGATCAATTCGCGGGCGCAATTCCCGCCTTCCAAAGAATCGTGCAACTCGATCCGCGGCTCGGCCCGGCCTGGAATCTGCTGGGCCTGTGCGAATTCGAAGTAAAAGATTTTACCAATGCTCGCGCGCATCTGGAAAAGGGTCAGCTCCTCGGCGGCGGTGACGACCCGGAAATTGCGCGCGTCTCCACCTACCATCTGGCCCTGTTGCTGATTCGCGGCGCGGAATTCGAGCGCGCCTCGTCCTTGCTCGCC
The DNA here is from genome assembly GCA_963797765.1 of uncultured Acidobacteriota bacterium. Taxonomy (GTDB): domain Bacteria; phylum Acidobacteriota; class Terriglobia; order Acidiferrales; family UBA7541; genus JBGPTK01. Next base: position 443,952 of record CAWCQU010000002.1, read on the forward strand.
GCCGCATTCGGAACGGCGCAAATGCCCGCGCAGATCAAGTACGCGCTGGGGCTTGCGCTTCTGCGTGTGCCGCTCCTGCCCGAAGAAATGGATCCTTCGCAGGACGCGCTGGTTCACGCCGCGGGCGGCGCGGCGGCGTTGTGGGCGCAGGATGGCGCCGCAAAAGCGCTCGATAATTTTCAGGCGGCAATCCAGAAGTTTCCAGAGGCGCCCTATGTGCATTACGCCTACGGCCTCGCTCTGTCCGCGGCCAAACGAGATAAGGAAGCGCTCGATGCGCTGCGCGAGGAGGCGAGAATTTCTCCGCAAAGTGCGCTTCCTCAAATCGAAATCAGCCGGATCGAACTTAGCATCGGAAATCCACAAAGCGCGCTGATCGCCGCGGAAAAGGCTGTCCGCCTGGCGCCGCGTTCACCGATGGCTCACCTTGCGCTGTCGCAGAGCTTGCAAGCTCTGGGCAAGAATCCGCAGGCTGCCCAAGAATCCCAAGTTGCAGAGTCGCTGGCGCCGGAAAAGCCTCAACCGGAATCAAGAATGGCCGCGCTGTACGCGAATCATTCCGCGCCGGTGCCGGATGACGGCCGCTGGACCCAGGCCATGCTTTATTTTTCCACCGCCCAATATCCCCAAGCCATCGCCGCGCTCAAAGCCTGGGTCGAACGCACACCGAACGATGGAACCGCGTGGGCGGTGATGGGCCTTTGTGAATTCGAAATGAAGGATTACGACAACGCGTTGATCCACCTGCAACGCGGCCAGGCGCTCGGATTCGGCGGCAGCGCGGAATCGGTTCGTCTAGCCAAATATCGCCTGGGAATTTTGCTGGAACAAAACGGCCAATTTGAGAACGCCATGGAACTGCTCGCGCCGGAAGCGAATAAAAGTTTGCTCGAAAAGGAAATTGAATTCGTGCTCGGAATGGCGCTGCTGAGAATGGCGCGGCTCCCCGAAGAGGTGGAATTCGCGCGCAGACCGCTTGTCCAGTCCGCTGGAGAAATCGCCGTGCTTCTTGAAGCCAGCAAATACGATCAAGCGTTTCCGAAATTCCAGGCGTTGCTCCGCGAATATCCCGGACGCGCCGTTTCTTCACTATGCCTACGGAATCGCGCTCGCCTCTCTTTCGCAATACGCGGAAGCGGAAGCGCAAATGCGCGAGGAGATTCGGATTTCGCCGGCAAGCGAATTGCCCTTCGTCCGGCTGGCGACGATCGCCTTAAAGCAGCATCGCGTCCCGGACGCTCTGCCTTCCGCGGAACGCGCCGTGAAACTCGCGCCCGATTCCGCCGAAGCTCATTACGTTCTCGGACGCACCTACCTTGAATTAGGAGAGGATCAACCGGCGATACGTGAACTCGAGACCGCGAACAAAATTGCGCCTGACAGTCCACAAATTCATTTCAATCTTGCGAGGGCCTACGCCAAAGCGAAACTTCCGGAAAAAGCCGAACAAGAGCGCGCCATTTTTATCCGGCTGAATGCTCTGGCGGAGCAGCAGCGCAGCCAGCGTGGAAATCAAAGTTATGAGGGGCCGCGCGATTCGAATGACTTTTCCGTCACGCGTGCCGAGCCAGCCAAGCCTGTGACACCGCCGCGCTAGCCCTTAGAACGGTCCTTAATTTCCTTGGCGAGTTTTTCGATCTGATGAGCTTTCTTCATCACGTTCAACGACAACGTCGAGCTCAGATCCGTCGCTGCCACTTCCTGTTTCAGCTGCGAAACCAGATCATAGAGCTTGTCGATATCCGCGCGAATCTGCCTCTGATTTTCCAGATCGAGCTTTTTCGTGTCCGGGTTGCTGACCCCGGCGCGCTCCAACCCCGCGGGGGCATTGGGGTCGGGTGCATTGGGAGAAGGACGCGGCGGCGGCGCGGTAGGATGCTGGCCGAACATTGGCATGGACGGAACCGCCATCATTCCGGCAGCGGCGGCAACGGCCATCAACATGTGACGTCGAGATTCGAGCATTACGGCCTCCTGAAAATGAATGTGAAGAAGTGAAATACGGTCACGCATGAAAGTAACGCAGCGTCCGTTCGCATTTAATTTCGCCGCTCTCCATCCGGAGAGCACAAGTCCGGCCCTTGTTTCTGCGCCAACCTGCGCCGGCGCGCTTTGGGCCAGACGATCATCACGATTCCCAGCACAATGAACAGAACGCATACAACCACAATCGTTTTCGGGCCGTACCCATGAAACGACTGTGCGGTTTCATGTGCGGGCAAAGGAATTTGCATGGGGGCAAGTGTACAACCTGCAGTGATTCCGGATAAATCAATATTTCGCTGCCGGAGTCCTCGCTGCCAAGGCCTTTCCAGCGGGACGCTCGGCCACCCGATCAGGCGGCACTGATGCAGCGCCTTGACTCAATTTTGACGCTGGCGGAAACTTCCTTGGAAGGTTTATCCGGTCGCGAGAGTCTCGAAAAATGAAATTCACGTACTTTGAAACGCCGTCCGATTTTCGCAGATGGTTCGAGCAGAACCATTCCTCCGCGCCGGAGTTATGGGTCGGGTTCCACAAGAAAAAATCCGGCAAGCCCAGCATCACCTGGGCTGAATCCGTTGCCGAAGCGTTATGTTTTGGGTGGATTGATGGGATTCGAAAGCGAGTGGATCAACACCGCTACACGATTCGTTTTACCCCGCGCCGGCCGCGCAGCGTTTGGAGCGCGATCAATATCAAGCTGGCGCGCAAGCTTTCCGTCGAAGGGCGCATGCAACCCGCCGGGCTGAAAGCGTTCGAAGCGCGGCTCCCGAACAAATCCGGGATTTACGCCTATGCGCAGCGAAAACCTTCACTCGACGAACCTTACGAAAAAATTCTCCGCAAAAACAAAACTGCTTGGGCGTTTTTTCAAGCCCAACCGCCGTCGTACCGAAAAGTGGCCACCTGGTGGGTGGTCAGCGCAAAGAAAGAAGAAACCCGCCTCAAGCGCCTGGCAAAACTGATCGACTACTCCGCTCAGTCTCGCCGCCTGTGACTGAACTGCGCATTGGTTCCCTTCACGCGCTTGCCGCCGCGGCGATTTCCTTGGACGTGATTTCATATTTGAAGCCATCCGGATCGAGGCAATCGAGCCTCCCATCGGCCGTCTCGGCTTGTGGATACATAAAGAATCCGATTGGCGCGCCAGTCGATCCCGGCAGCACAACATCATGCGCGAAGTTGTAAGCCATCCAGTTCATTTCCCACGAACCGAAAAGACGCGCGCGCGCTTTCGCCACCATGTCGTCATCCAGCGGGCGATTTCCCGGCGGTTCCTCGAGGATTACCTTGCGCACATCCGCGGGATCGACGGGAACCCAGCCGTGATTGACGAGGTAGACTTCCGCGCGGCAGTGTTGCGCCTTCGTCACTTTTTCCGATGAAGCGCCCAGGCTTTTATATCCCAGCTCCGACTTGGCCACGCGGATGCCGTAGACGTCGCGCGCTGGAAGTCCCGCTGCGCGCGCCAGGCCGACGTACAGCGCATTCAGGTCGGCGCACTTGCCGCTCAGATCTTTGGTTTCCAGCATGAAGCGGATATCGCCGATGCCGCAGCCTCGCGTTTTCGGATTCCGCGCGGTGTTGATCGACAATCCATTCGTAGATCGCTCGGGCTTTTTCTTCGTCCGTCTTTGCTCCCTTGGTAATTTCCATCGCCGTTGTTTTCACGATGCCGTCCGTCGGCAGCAGTTTTGTGGAGCGCAGAAAATGCTTCAAATCCGCGCGATCTTCTTTCGCCGCGTGAGCAGGTGAGGAAAGGTCCACCGAGCAGTTCTTGGTTGCCACCTGGCTGGTTACCACAAGGACCGGCTTCACTCCCGCCGGAAATTCCGCGGCGATGATTCCGAGATCGTCAGTTTTGGCCGCGACCAATTTCGCGCTGCCGCCTTCGGCGTTAAAGGTATTCGAAATCGTCCTCTGAAAAGGCGTTGGATCGATCAGCGCAGCCGGCACCCAGATGCGCGTCGCGCCGGAAGGTTTGAGAACTTCCACGCGCGTGGTCACCTCGAAACGTGCGCCAGCTTGTATCCGCTGTGCTCTGTGCAAACAGCTGTCCCGTTTTCGAAAGCGCCGCGGTAGCCGCCACAATTCCCGTTGATCGCAAAAAATCACGCCGATTCATCGTCCCGCCTTTCTTCCAATCCAAATTTTATTTCTTTCCGGCCGGCAAATTATATCCGATTCCGCGCGCCGGCGTATGAACGTGATATTTCTTTCGGAATGAGTCACGAGAGCGAGGTCCGGGGCAGACGAATCGCTCGGACGACGGGCTCGATTTTGCTTGCGGGACTGATTTTGGGGCGAAATCACGCGGAAAACTTGGTCGGCAAACAGGCCCTCGGAAGCATGCGATATAGGAGCGATTAGGATTTTGTAACCGCTTGTGTTGTCAATGAGTTGAGCGATTTTGACTATGGTTTCCATTGGCGATTAGCCAGGCGATTAGAAATGTCGGTATTTCGTCCTGAAATTATTTGTGGCGGGCGCGTTGCGAGGATTGAAATTTTCTGCGGGGCGGGATTGCTGGAAAGCCGTGAAGAGTGCGATGCCGAGCGGCGATGGCTGCCCGGGAGGGTTAGTTGGGGAACCTTAGCGTATTCTCTCATACCACTATTTACCATAGAGGTAACTACAAAGTCAATGGGAAAATCGGGGATGGTTGTGGTTCCAGTCGGGGACGAAACTGGATTTGTGCGAGGATTATAATTCTATGGAACTTACAGACCGGATTTACCGCAGAGGCGCCCCGATCAACAGCATCGGGGCAGACTCCGTGCGCCGAGATGGCCGGACGGAGCTTACGATGCGAGTGATTTGAGAGAGAGTAGTGTTGATAAAGCGGAGGAGGATCGATCCAGTAACGTCAAAATCCCCAGGTGCAACGGCTGGCACCTGGGGCACCCGGCACGGTCCCTGCAAACTCCGGTAGAACGCCTGCGTTTCACCGCTCTCGTGATCCAGACGCCGCTCCAGAAGCAGTTCTCCTGTCTCGTCGTTGGCCATGGCAATCTGCTGTTAGCGTGTGTGAAAATCACATCCTATAATTATCCCGCTGCGGCAGGCTCGGCTCCTTTTTCCGAGCCTTGGTCGTTAGCGCTAGCAAGTTTACTCGGAGGAAGGAGCCGACAACGTCATCTAATCAGCCGTCATTTCACCCTAGTTAAGACCCAAAGCAGCACGTTCCAATTGAAACCAAGGCCACGTAAGCCGTACAAAGGTTGATGAAAATGATGCTGTAGCAAAAATTGGTTGAGCCTTCGTCAGCTACGCCCAATTTTGCCCTTTTTCCCGACCTGATCCAAAATACATATCCCGCCAGCCACGGAAGGAGGCCGCATAGTGTAGCGAAATATGTGATCACCGGCGCACCTCGCGTCAAAGGCGCGCGCTTGAGCAGGATGAACAGGAATGCCGTGGTCGTCCAAGCGGCCAAAGTGAAGAGAGCGAAAAAAGCCCTCCTCGGGGCGCCGCTACTTCCAAAATGGCTCGCTGTAGGCATAAATTCTCCTCTCATTGGCGTGTGGGCAAGAGAATTTGATCGAAGGAAATGTTTGGTCATGTGACGCCAGAGTATACCATCTGGGCACTGGCCGCTGCGGATGGAGACGCGGTGCCGCACCCGAGACCTTCTCGTCGCATTGAGCCTGCGCCACGCGCCCTTCCAAGTTTACTCGGAGGAAGGAGCCGACAACGTCATCTAATCGGCCTTGAAGTGTCGCGCCTACGGCGCTTGGGGATTTGCTTTGCTTGTGTTCCCCCCTTACGGGGCTGGGCTAACTTGTGGCGCGCCGATGGCGCTTTCGAGAAACCTACCTGCATGATCGCCGTGCGGTGCGCCGGGTTGCCGCCCTAAGAACACACACTTGAAGTCAAGAACCCCACCCTTCCCGGTGAGGCCGGGAAGGATGGGGCACCCAAAAACTCTTACCTCAGCGTAATCTAGCACAATGGTATAGTGCATTCATGCGAGTTACTGCAAACCACATTACCGCCAGACGCGAAAAAAATGGCTCCGCAACTCAACACGCACTTCGGGCTTTCTTACTTTTTGCCGCTGTCGCGATCCCATTTCAAATTATGCTCGGAGGCCAGACGGGTGTTCTAGAGGCGAATCAAGGCCAGGAGCGAGGGTCGCAGATGGTGGTTAGCCACCCGGAATTGTACTGGGGTGCATGGGAAACCGAAGATCCCACGACCGGTGTGATTGATGGAATCCATCTTCAGATGTCGACTGTAGTCCGGGAGGGGGCTGAGTACTTGCAGAGCTTGGAAATCAAGGTTTATCGCGCGCAGGGAAAAGAAACTACGCGTGCCTGGTTTTCCGCCCACGACGGAACCGATACAACCTGGGATGGGAAGCGGTTGAGGCTGAAGTTCCAGCCGGCTGTGGCTGGAGAGGTTTCTCTTGATCTCGATCTGGTATTCGATACCTCTGTGCAGAATTGGAGCGGGACTTTCGGGCGCGACGGGCTGGTCCGCAGTGTTCGCCTGCTGCGCCCGGGTGCTTCCACGGCGCCTTCGAATCGGTTCGTGGGTGATTGGTTCGCGCAGGCCCGATCGTCCGGCCAGATTCCCTATTCAGCTACCTGCATCCATATCGCCGAGGAAAGCAATCACTCGATGGTGGTTTGGGAAGACAGAAAATCAGGAAGGATTATCAACGCGCCGATCCGCAACCAATATGGAATTGAACTCGCTGTCGAGAGCCTGAATTCTGATTCGATTCAGATAGGGCCGGGTCCCTCCTCCTTCGGTGGCAACAGAATCACCTTTGCCGGCAGCCTTTCCGCGGACGGATCGCAGATCGAAGGCCACTGGGCAACCAACGGACATCCCTCCCCCCATTCGATGGTTTTGGTCAAATCAACTGGCGAAGGATTTTCGACTTCTCCTTCATCTCCCTAAGTCGTCCGACTTCGACTCGCGCTCATTCCCTTGTTGTGCTACTCGCGCCGTGGGTGGGGATCTCTCCTACTCGAAGGCGGAGGTTGCCATTAAGATTGCGGGATGGCGCTTTCTGCCCGGAACCGGATGGTGGCTAAGTCTACTGGGATTGTGATGGCTGGAGTGTTGCTCAGCCGGATCCTGGGATTTTTTCGGGAGTGGACTGTGGCGCACCAGATGGGGGCGAATGCGGCCACGTCCGCTATTATGCCGCGTTTACTTTGCCGGATTTTTTGAATTATCTGGTGGCGGCCGGGTCGTTGAGCGTGACGTTTATTCCGGTGTTTGCGAAATATGTGGCGGAGGGGAAGGAGGACGAAGGGTGGCACGTTTTTTCGACCGTGGTTACGTTCATGGGCGTGGCGGTGACTCTGCTGGTGATTGCGGGGGAGATTTGGGCGGGAAAACTGGTGACGGCGATTGTGCCGGGGTTCAATCCGGCGGAGAAAGAACGGGTGGTTTTTTTGACGCGGATCATGTTGCCGGCGCAGATTTGTTTTTACGAAGGGAGCATCTTGAGCGCGGTGCAATACGCGAAAAACCAGTTTGTGATTCCTTCGCTGGCGCCGCTGATTTACAACATTGGAATTATTCTGGGAGGAGTGCTGCTGGCTTCGCGAATCGGGATGACGGGATTCGCGGTGGGCGTGCTGGGCGGGGCAATTGCGGGGAATTTTTTGCTGCAGATTTACGGGGCCACGCGGGCGGGGAGCAAATACCGGCCGTCGCTCGATTTGCGGCATCCGGGATTCATCATGTTCATCAAGCTGGCGGTTCCGATCATGCTGGCGCTATCGCTTTCGTTTACGGACGATTGGATTATTCGCTGGTTTGGATCGTACCTACAGCCTGCGGCGATTACCTGGCTGAGTTACGCGAAAAATTTGATGCGCGTGCCGCTGGGAGTGGCGGGACAGGCGGTGGGAGTGGCGTCATTTCCCGGTGATGGCGACGCTTTATTCGGAGAAGAAATTCGATGAATTGAACAGCTTGCTGAATTCCACTTTGAAGGCCTTGATTTTCCTGCTGATTCCGATTTCGGCGCTGACAATCGCGGAAAGCTCTCCCCTGGTTTACCTGGTTTTTTCGCACACGCAGATGAAGGCGGTGGATTTGCAGGCTACGGCGGCGACTTTGGCGTATTTTTCGATCGGGATGTTTGCGTGGGGAGCGCAGAATATTCTGGCGCGGGGATTTTATTCGACGCGGAATACGATGACGCCTGCGATTGTGGGGACTTTGTTTACCGTGGTGAATTTGCCTTTGTACTGGTGGCTGGTGCGGCGCGAGGGACATTTGGGATTGGCGCTGGCTAGTTCGCTGGGGATTATTTTTTATACGGTGGTGCTGTATGTTTTGTTGAACCGGCGGACGGCGAATAAGCAAGCGTGGGCTACGGTACTGTTTTTTGGGAAGGTGTGCTTTATTTCGGCTGTGGCGGCGGTGATTTGTTTCAAGTTGACTCGGATTTTAGAGTCGCTGATTGCCTGGCACCGGATTACCGGGGCGCTGCTGGTGCTTACGGCGGTTAGTTCGGTGGGGTTTGTGCTGATTGCGATTTTGGCGAAATTGATGCGGATTCGGGAAGTGGATCATTATTTGAAACGGTTGTGGTCGCTGGTGCCGGCGCGGGGTTGAGGCACGGGGAGAACAAGAGCGTTTTAGTGGAATCGACATTGGAGTTTTCGATTGGGGGGTGAGCTTACTCGGGATCCCTCACTTCGTTTGATTGTATGACGAAGAGCGGCTCCGAGAGCCTTCCGAGTACACTTGAGTCGCCAAGACCAAGGCTCGTTAGGAGGGGAGCCGCAATGAAGATTATAGGATGCGATTTTCATCCTAGCTACCAACAGATTGCGATGGTCAACAGCGAAACAGGCATTTTGTGGGAAGGGCGGTTGGAGCACGAGCAGGGCGAGGCACGGCGCTTCTATCAAGGACTCGCGGGACAGACGGTGCGAGTGGGGATGGAAGCGGTGGGCAACTCGCAGTGGTTCGAGAAGATGCTGGCAGAGATGGGACACGAGTTGTGGATAGGGGATGCGGCGGAGATCCGGCGGTTGGTGGGGCGAAAGCAGAAGACCGACGCCGGGATGCCCAACACATTCTCACTCTCGTGCTCGACGGACGGTTTCCGCGGTTGTGGGTGCCGAGCGTGGCGATCCGCGATGTGCGGCAGTTGCTGCGACACCGGCAGAAGCTGGTGGAGATGCGTACGCAGGTGAAGAACCAGTTGCAACATCTGGCGCTGAACCAGGGCGTGCGGCTGAAGCGGCGGCTGTGGAGCCGGAAAGGGCGGGAGTTGCTGGAGAAGTTGCCGCTCGAGGGATGGACGGCGCGGCGGCGGAGCGATCTGCTGGCGATGCTGGACCGGCTGGATGAGCAGGTCGCTGATCTGGATCGAGCGGTGCGCACGGAAGCGGAGCAGCGACCGGAAGTGCGGCTGTTGATGAGCCATCCGGGCGTAGGACCGGTGGTGGGACTGGCGTTTGTGCTGACCATCGGCCCGGTGGAACGATTTCGGCGAGGGAAGTTCGTGGCCAGTTATGTGGGACTGATTCCGAAGGAGCGCTCTTCGGGCGATCATCAGAGAATGGGATCGATCAGCAAACAAGGGAACACCATGATGCGCACGTTGCTGGTGGAAGCAGCCGAGAACGCGGCGCGGTTCGATGAAGAGTTGCGGCGGGACTATGGCCGGCTGAAAGCGCGGAAACATTCGGCGGTGGCCAAAGTGATGGTCGCGCGCAAACTAGCGGTGAGGATGTACTGGATGCTGCGGGAAAAGAAAACGTACGGGGAACGTACGCGCAGCGTCCCGTCGCACCCATGCAGGGCAGCCCGAGTCATTCCGTGGTCGCCGTTTGAGACGGAGCGTTTGAGTGGGCACGCTGCCTCCCTGAAGCGGTCGGGGAGTTCGGAGTAGCGAATCATGGTCGCGGTACGAGGCCGAAGAGATGGATGGTGGAGCGACGGAGTCACCGGTCGATTCTGAAAACGAGTGAGGTCTTGGCAAAAGGCTCTGGTAGAAAAGATAAAAGCACCAACCGACTGCGCCGAACCCGCAGCTCCGGATGTGTCGCTTGACAGAGTCAACGTCAGAGACGGGATGACGGCAACAGTGAGCGGGCGCGGGTATTTGAGCGTCAAGGTGGACAGGAAATTGCAGTTGAGACAAAAGAAAAAAGGCAGGGCGCGGCTGAAGCCGGCCCCTACGAAGACAAGGCGATACTTCTAGTTGACCGGGGAACGTAGCGGGTGATATACGGCTTAGGCAAATTAATTTATAAAACCTGGACGTTTAAGATTGGGGAGAGATTGAATGCTCCCAGATAAGTTCAAGTTGTGCCGACACAGCCAGGAGTGGCTGTGCTACTGGAGAGAAAGATGCTCGCGAAGCGGATATTGATGGTGAGTGTTGTGATGGTTTGTTGTGGGATGGCGGTGGCGGCGAACGCGCAGGGACTTGCTGGCGGAATGCAGGGGATGCAGGCTGCGCTGAGCGCGCAGATGAAAAAGAACAAGGCTCAATTGCGGCAGTATCTTTGGAAGCAGAGAGTGGAAGTGGAGTTCAAGGGTGAGGACAAGAGTACAAAGCTCGATCAACTGCATTACGACGCGAGCGGGGAAATTGTGCGCGTGCCGTTGAGCGCTCCGCCGCCCCCTGCCGACAACCAGAAGCGCAGGATCGGCGGGAGGATCAAGGCGAAAAAAGTGGAGGAATTGAAGGACTACATCCAGCGGCTGATGGCGCGCGTGCAGCGGTACACCGATTTTTCGGGCGGCGATCCCGGGGCGCTGATGGATAAAGCGATGATTGGCAAAGGACAGGGAGCGGACGCGGGAATGATCGCGGTCCACGTGAGTAATTTCGTGATTCCTGGGGATTCGGTGGATATCGCGATCGATCCTGGAACGAAGAAAATGCGCAAGATCGTGATTGCGACTATGTTGGATGAAGACCCGATTTCGGTGAACGCAACGTTTCAGGATTTGCCGAAAGGGCCGACGTATATGGCCAATGCGACGGTGGATTCGCCGAAGAAGGAATTGGAAATACGGATGCAGAATTTTGATTATACACTGCTTGCCGTTAAGGTGATGGGCTGAGCGGTCGCCTGAGAAAATCACTATTGCTTGGAATTGGGATCTGCTCTGGATTCCTCGCCCAGAAATCGGGCTCGGAATGACGGCTGCGCGGATGCAGAATTTTGATTACACGCTACTGCCGTAGGGTGAAGACCCCAGCGGTCGCGTGACGCCAAACTGACTTCAGCGGCTAAAGCCGCCGAATTTTACGCTTATTATGTCGCAGCTAAAGCTGCGACCCCCTAAAAAGCAATTCCGCGGCAGGCATTACAAATCAGTGCTGTTGCTTGAGGGAGGATTCGAGGGTGGCGGCCCAGTGGGAGAGGTGGTTCAGGGAATCGTCGTGGGTGTGGTCGAGTTCGAGGGGCGTGATGGAAATTGCGCCGGCGTGGATGGCGGCGTAATCGCTATCGGGATCGATTCCTTCGGTGATTTGCTGTTCGTGAAGCCAGAAATACATGCGGCCGCGAGGGTCGCATCCTTCCTGCAATAAATTCCGGGTGACTTTTTGGGATTGGCGCGTGAAGCGGACTCCGCCGTTCCAGGGCTGCGGAACGTTTACGTTGAGCAAAATTCCCGGCTGCAATTTTTCTTTTAGAAGCAGCGAAGCAAATTCGCGCGCGAATCGGGCGGCGGGCTCGAAATCAAAATCTTTTCCGCGATGCGCGAGCGAAATGGCGAAGGCGGGGAGGCGGTTGATGGTCGCTTCCATGGCGGCGCCGACTGTGCCGGAATAATAGACGTTTTCTCCCATATTTCCGCCGCGATTGATTCCGGAGACAACCAGGTCGGGCGGCTGGGGGAGCAGTTTATTGAGGGCGACGATCATGGCGTCGGCGGGAGTGCCGTCGACGGCCCATTCGCGCTCGCATTTTTGCTCGCAGAAAATGGGGCTGCGCAGCGTGAGCGATTGGGCGGCGGCGCTGCGTTCGCGATTGGGAGCGACGACGGTGAGCGTGGCGATGGGCGCCAACGCCGCAACCAGGGCTCGCAAGCCGGGGGCGTCAATTCCGTCATCATTGGTGATCAAAATGTGCGACATTTATTCCAGTGTTCCAGCGACACAAAACCCTTCGACACTTCGATATCAGAATTCCCTGTTCAATTTTGGTCGAGAGGGAAAATGGTCGGGACGACTGGATTCGAACCAGCGGCCTCACCCACCCCAAGGGTGCGCGCTACCAGGCTGCGCCACGTCCCGACTGTTCCACGTCTGTCTATGGCAGAAACCAGCGTATCACCTGGGTTCGAGGAGGGTCAAGATTGCGAGGAGTTCTTCGTGCAGATTGAGCAAAAGCTTGCGCTGGGAATGGGAGAGGCCCTCGGAGCGGACTGGCGGGCTGGAATATTCCGGGCGGGTCGCGCTTGCGGCGTGGGAGGACGCGGCGGGTTCGTGGGTGGCGTTGCCGTTTCCGTTTTCGCCGTCTTGCTGCTCGCTCAGGTGACGGCGGGCTCCGGCGATGGTGAATCCCTGCTCATATAGAAGCTGCTTGATCTGAAAAACCAGCTCGATATCCTCGCGGCGGTAGAGGCGATGTCCCTTGGGGCTTTTTACCGGCTGGAGCGTGGGGAATTCGGTTTCCCAATAGCGCAGGACAAATTGCTTGGTGGCGGTGAGTTTGCTGACTTCGCCGATGCGATAGAAAGGCTTGTCGGGGAGTGCGGTCGCTCTGGTAGCAGCGGTGGCCATTTTACTCTTTGTATCGTAGGCCGATTTCGGGGGATGTCAACCCTCTCGCGAATGGGACTTCGAACAAGGAATTACCGCAGAGGCGCCCCGATCTAAGGCTCCCCATACAAACTACCGGAATGCAAGAATCGCACATCGGGTTAAACTTCGAACGCTGAGGGAACTAAGGCTAGCGTTCGTTTCGGGAGGAGGAAAGGGGACGGGTGCGATTGGTGCGCTTTTTTTGGCGCTGGAGGAAATGGATGGGGGAGCCGAGGAAGTCGAAGCTGGCGCGGAGCTGATTTTCCAGGAAACGTTCGTAGCTGAAATGCAAGCGGTGCTGCTGGTTGGTGAAAAGGATAAAAGTGGGCGGGGCGACGGAAGCCTGAGTGATGTAATAAATTTTGATTTTGCGGCTGGCGGGGGATGTGCCGCGCTCGAGGTCGACTTCCATCAGCCAGCGGTTGAGCTCGCCGGTGGTGACACGGCGCTGGCGGGCGGCGGCGACTTTGTCGATGAGACTAAAAAGACCATCGGCGTGTTCGCCAGTGAACGCGGATAGAAAAATGATGGGAACGTAATCGAGGAATTTTAGTTTAGCGCGGACGATGCGTTCGTAATCCTGCATCAATTTAGCCGGATCGGTGACGTTGCGATTTTTGGGTGGCCGGGCCTGCTTGCTGCGATCGGCAGCGGCCTTCAGTGCCGCTTCTTTGGCCAGGTCCCATTTGTTCATGACGATAATCAGGGAGCGGCCGGAATCCTTGGCGTAGCTGGCGATGGTGGCGTCGTGCGAAGTAACGCCAAGAGAACCGTCTACGATCAGCAGCGCGATATCGGCGCGTTCGATTTGCTGGCGGGCCATGATGACGCTTAATTTTTCGGCGATGAGCTTGGTTTTTCCCTTGCGGCGGATTCCGGCGGTATCGAGGAAGCGGTATTTCTTGCCATCGTGTTCGACGATGGTATCCACGGCGTCGCGCGTCGTGCCGGGGATTGGAGAAACGATGGCGCGCTCGGATCCAACCATGCGATTCAAAAGCGTGGATTTGCCTACGTTGGGGCGGCCGATAATGGCGATATTCGTTTCCTTGGGCGTTTCGACTGCATCGCCTTTGGGGAAACTTGCGGTGACTTCATCGAGAAGTTCGTCGATTCCCAGACCGTGTTCGGCGGAAATGGGAATTACTTCATCGCCGAGTTCGTAGAAGGCGGCGCTGAGAGATGTTTGCTGGGTGGTGTCTACTTTATTCGCGGCGATCAGTGGAGGCTTTCCGGCGCGGCGCAATAATTGAGCGAGCTCGGTATCGAGAGGAGTGACGCCCTGGCGGGCGTCGACGACCATGACTACGCGGGTAGCCTGATCGATGGCGAATTTTGCCTGGCGCAGGATTTCGCCGGGGATTCCGGCTTTATCGTCGGGAACGATTCCGCCGGTATCGACCACTTGGAAGGGCTTGCCTTCCCACATCGCTGTGCCGTAGATGCGGTCGCGAGTGATGCCGGGCTCATCGGTGACGATGGAACGGCGCGTGCCGGTTAGGCGATTGAAGAGCGAGGATTTGCCGACGTTGGGACGGCCGACAATTACCAGGGATGGGAGATTTTGGGTCATTGTGTGTTGAGTGAGATTATTCGGACAGTGACATCGTAACCTATGGGAGGGGGAATGGCGAATGGGGGTGCGATGATTGGGAAGAATGCACAAGCTTTTACCGCAGAGGCGCTGAGAACGCAGACGGAAATGGCAGTGAGGGGAGGAGAGAGATGTTGGACTGGCGCAATTTTTTGAAGCCGAAGTGGAACTGCCATAGCATTATTTTTATACGGTTGGCTGTGGGGTTGATTTTCTTTTCACAGGGGATTTTGAAATTTACCGATCCTCGGATGGGAGTGCAGAGATTTGAGCGGATCGGATTCGCTCATCCGGGATTTACGGCTCATTTTGTGGGAGCGTTTGAGATTGTTTGCGGGTTGATGATTTTGATTGGGTTGCTTACGCGGGTGGCGGCTGTTCCGCTTTTGATTGTGATTCTTACTGCGATTGCTACTACTAAGATTCCGGAACTCTACAGGCCGGGGCAGGGATTCTGGTTTGCGGTTAGCGATGCGCGGACGGATTTTGCGATGGTGATGTGCTTATTGTTTTTGTTGGTGGTTGGCGGTGGGGCTTGGTCGGGGGATTATTTTTTGTTTGGGGGTGGGAAGTAGCAATCAGTGATTGGCATTCGATTGGGACACGGAGAGAAATTCACTGCTTCTTTTGATCTTGGTTTACTCTGGATCCCTCACTCCGTTCGGGATGACGGCAAATGGATTGCGGGTGGCGTTGCACTGGCGGGAAATTTCTTGGGCTCGTAATTCCGCGTGGGAAGAGTAGGAATCAGTTTATTGTAAGAGATTCGCGATAGTAGTCGCCGAGGCGTTGGGATGGCTGGTCAGAGTGCTGGGGAAAAACGGGAATCGTTGACGATGGCGGAGATCTTCGGACCGGGGGGGCTGCTGGAACGGAGCCATCCGGGGTACGAATACCGGCCGTCGCAATTGGCCATGGCGGAAATTGTGGAGGAAGCATTCGGCGGGCACCAGCATGCCTTGGTAGAAGCGGGAACCGGGACGGGGAAGACTCTGGCTTACCTGATTCCGGCGATACGCAGCGGGCGGCGGGTGGTGATTTCAACGGCGACGAAATCGCTGCAGGAGCAACTTTTTTTCAAGGATGTGCCGTTTATCCAGAAACATTTTGCTCCGGACTTGAAAGTGGCGCTGATGAAAGGGCGCAGCAATTTTTTGTGCCGGCAAAAAGTGCACTTGATGGAAGGACAGCCGGTGCTGAAGGGAATCGACGAAGTGGAATGGTTCGCGCAAATCCGCGACTGGGAAAAGGTGACGGAAACGGGCGACCGGGCGGAATTGAATTTCTTGCCGGACGATGCGGCGTTATGGGGACGGATTGACGCGCGGCGCGATGCCTGCACCGGGCAGAAGTGCGCAGAATTTCAGCAATGTTTTATCACCGCGATGCAGCAGAGGGCGCACGAAGCGGACGTGGTGATCGTGAATCATCATTTATTTTTTGCGGACCTGGCGATCCGGCAGGACGATTTTGGCGCGATTTTGCCGGATTACGATTCGGTGGTGTTCGACGAAGCGCACGAGATCGAGGATGTGGCCAGCGATTATTTCGGGCGGCAAGTATCGAGTTACCGGTTCGAGGAACTTTCGCGGGATGCGGAACTAACGCTGCGAATAACAGGAGTGAGCGCCGCAAGTTTGCGAAAAGCGGCTACGCATCTGCGCGAGCGGGCGCGAACTTTTTTTGAAGCGTTTCCGGAACGCGAAGGGCGATTCCCTTTTGAAGCGAATGAGCGGACAGCGTTTTTGGAACGCAACCGGGAAGCATATGACGGGCTGGCGGCGAGCATGAAACGGGTGGAAGCGGAAATTTCGGCGCTGCCCACGAAGCCGGAAGAGCTGCTGAACATTGCGCGGCGTACCTCGGAACTGCGGCGCGAATTGGCATTTCTGCTGGAAAGCGAGGAACGCAATTACGTTTACTGGTTCGAGCGGCGGGGCAAGGGGATTTTTCTGGCGGCGACGCCGATCGACGTGAGCGAAATTTTGCGCGAGCGGCTTTTCGAACAATTCGACACAGCGATTTTGACTTCGGCGACTCTGGCGGTGGGCGGGCGATTCGATTTTTTGAAGCAACGGCTGGGAATTCGCGTGGCGAACGAAAAAGTGCTGGCTTCGGAATTCGATTTCAAGAGCCAGGCGCTGCTTTATATTCCGGCGGCGCTTCCGGATGTGCGGAACGCGCTGTTCGCGGCGCGGGCTTCGCAGGAAATTGCCGGACTGCTGGAAATTACGAAGGGGCGGGCGTTTTGTTTGTTCACCAGCCATGCGCAGATGCGCGAAGCCTACGAGCGCCTGTCGAATCTGGTGACCTATCCGTTGCTGCTGCAGGGGACGGCGCCGCGATCGGTACTGCTCGAGAGATTTCGTGGGACGCCGGGAGCGGTGCTGCTGGCGACTTCGAGTTTCTGGCAGGGAGTGGATGTGCCGGGGGATCAACTTTCGTGCGTGATTATCGACCGGCTGCCGTTTGCGGTGCCGAGCGATCCGATTGTGGCCGCGCGGGTGCGGGCGCTGAATGAAGATGGGCGCAACGCCTTCGCGGAATACCAGGTGCCGGAAGCGGTGCTGGCGCTGAAACAGGGATTTGGGCGGCTGATTCGATCGAGGAGCGATCGCGGCGTGCTGGCGATCCTGGATAACCGTATCCAGCGGATGCAATATGGTAGAATTTTCCTGGAATCATTGCCCGAATATACGGTGACGCAAGACCTTGCCGCGGTGGCGAAGTTCATGAATTCCGGCGCGGTTGAGTGAAGAGCGCCCCAGCAAACCGAAGGCAATTTTAAAATTCTTCTCTTTTGAGGATCAAGGGCCATCATGTTCGAAGTGAGTGTTGATGAAACGTTTGCCGCGGCGCACGCGCTGCGCGGATACAAGGGCAAGTGCGAAAATCTGCACGGCCACAATTATAAGGTGCGCGTGACTCTGGCTGGGCCGGAACTGGATTCAGTGGGGCTGCTTTACGATTTTGTGCATTTGAAACAGGTGATCCAGAGCGTGATTCGCTCACTGGACCACCGTTATTTGAATGAGATGAAGCCGTTTGATCAGATCAATCCTTCGGCGGAGAATATTTCGAAGTACATTTATGATGAGACTGTAAAGCAGATGAAGAGTGTGCCGAACGGCGCGACGGTTGCGAGTATTACGGTGTGGGAGACGGATGTGACGGCGGCGACGTACCGGCCTTAGGCGGAAGAGGGTTCGCGGGATTTGAGTGGTGCTTTCGTGGTCGGGCTACTCGGGATCCCTCGCGTTGCTCGGGATGACTGCGGCGGCGGGCACGGGACGGCGTAAGTAAGAACGTGCGAGTGGGCGTGGGATGAACAAGGCGTTTTTGATTATTTTGGTGCCGGCGATCTTGGTGGCGCTTTGGTGGCTGACCATCGGGTGGGGGACGCGAGTTTCTCTTCCGGTGGGAGTAGTAATGATGGCGGTGTTGTTTGGGTGCGTTTTTTTGATCTTGCGGCGACAGGGACGGAAGGCGGAAACGGGACGGTAAGAATGCGTCCCGGAAATAATTATCGGATTGATCTCAGCTTCAGAGGCTGAAGCCCCTCGAAATTTTAGGCGGTTATGTCGGAGCTAAAGCTCCGACCCCCTACAATGAATCTCAGGGGACTTATTAGGACAAGACACTCGATCGAAATAGATTCCTGCCATGGTAATTACCGAAATTTTCAAATCGATTCAGGGCGAGAGCACTTATGCGGGGTTGCCGTGCATTTTTGTGCGGCTGACGGGATGCAATTTGAGGTGCACGTGGTGTGACACGGCGTATGCGTTTTACGGCGGGAAGAAAATGAGTTTGGAGGAAGTGCTGGAGCGGGTGGGGGAGCTTTCGGGAGCGGCGTCCGCAGGAGCGGCGGCGTTGGGAAATGGCGTGAAGTTGGTGGAAATTACGGGGGGGGAGCCGCTTTTGCAACCGGAGGTTGTGCCGCTGGGGGAGAAGTTGCTGGCGTCGGGATATACCGTGCTGATTGAGACGAGCGGGGAGCGGTTCGTGGGCGTGCTGCCGCGAGACGTGGTGAAGATTGTGGACGTGAAGTGCCCGGATTCCGGAGAAGCGGATACGTTTGATATGGCGAACCTCGGTGCCGTGGATCAGAAAGATGAAATCAAATTTGTGATTCGCACGCGGCGCGACTATGAATTTGCGCGCGAGTTTATTGCGGAACATGGCTTGGCGCGAAAAGTGAGACAGGTATTGTTGTCTCCGGTGGCGCCGGACCCGAAGGGGACGTGGGAAGGATTGGAAGCACGGGCGCTGGCGGGGTGGATGCTGGAGGATGGATTGCCGGTGAGGCTGGGATTGCAATTGCACAAGTTTATTTGGGATCCGGCGATGCATGGGGTTTGAGGCGGCGAGGAGAGTGAGTTCGAGTGGGCCTGCGTAGGACGTGCTGCCTTGGGGGATACGATTACTCGGGATCCCTCACTTCGTTCGGGATGACTGCAGAATCGGCTGCTCGGCAGATTGTTACGTTTGCGCGGGAACCTTCATCCCGATCAAATGCTTCGGGACGCAAGAAGCGCGCTACGTTCGGGATGACGGCTAAAACCGAGCTCTGCGGGATGAAGCGATAGCTGCGGTGCGACGAAATAAAAAGCGACGAGTGGGAAACGAGCGGGGATGAGCGAGAAAGAAAAAGCGGTGGTGCTGCTGAGCGGGGGGATGGATTCGTGCGTGACCGGCTGCTATTGCGCGGGAGCGGTATGAGCTGGCGCTGCTGCATGTGAGCTACGGGCAGCGGACCGAGGAAGGGGAGCGGCGCGCGTTTGACGGGATTGCGGATTTTTATGGGGTGAGCGAGCGGTTGGCGATCCGGTTGGATGTGTTTGAGAAAATCGGCGGCTCGGCGTTGACGGATGCGCGAATTGCGGTGCCACAAGCGGATGGCGATGGGCGTACGACCGGTGGAACGGCGGGATTGCAGACGGCGGTACCGCAAGCGGACGGAGACGGGCGTACAACGAGCGGAGCAGCAGGACCCCGGATTGAGGTGGGGCAGCCGAACGGCGATATAATGGGTGGGAGGAAGGCAGAGATGGGAGCGCGGATTCCGGTGACTTATGTGCCGTTCCGGAATGCGCATTTTCTTTCGGCGGCGGTGAGTTGGGCGGAAGTGATCGGCGCGCGGGCGGTTTTTATCGGGGCGGTGGAGGAAGACAGCTCCGGGTACCCGGATTGCCGTCCGGAGTATTACCGCATATTCTCGGAGTTGGTAAAAGCAGGGACGAGGCCCGAGACGCGGATTGAGATCGTTACCCCCGTGATTCAAATGCGAAAACATGAGATTATCCGCCGGGGGATTGAATTGGGAGCTCCGCTGGATCGCACATGGTCCTGCTACCAGTTCGAAGAGGAAGCGTGCGGGGTGTGCGATAGTTGCCGGTTGCGCCTGAAGGCATTTGCGGAAGCCGGCGTTCGAGACCCCATCGCGTACCGGGTGCAAATTGCGCGATAATTTAATTGCGCATCAAACCTGGAAGGAGAATTGATCATGAAGCGAACTTTAATTGCCTGGGGAGCACTTGCTGTCGCGCTGGTCCTCCTATATTCACCCAGGGCCGCGGCGCAATTCGAAGACGTACTGAAGGGCGAAATGCTGGATATTCAGGGCAAGCCATATCCGGATTTGGAAGTGCAAGTGAAGAGCGAGACCGGCCAGATTTTTACGGTGAAGACGGATAAGAACGGGGCGTTCACGGTGAATCACCTGGGGCCGGGGCTTTATACCGTGTCGATCCACAATGCGCAGGTGAATTACTCGACGCAGACGCAGGTGCGGTCGGACATGGATAACAAGATCGTGATCAACTTCAAGGAGATCGCGGCGAAACAAGGCATCAATACCGAGGCGATCAAGCAAAGAGAGGAGCAGGAAAAACAATTCGGAAATATGAAAGCCCACTTCGATGCGGGGATCGCGGCGATGACCGAGGCCGGAACGCTGAAAACACAAATGGCTTCGAAGCCCGCCGATCAACGGGCGGCCGATAAGGAGAAGATGACCGGGCTCTACCAAACGGCTGTGACGGAACTGGAGACAGCGGAAAAGGGAGCGGAAGCCGGCAAGGATAAGAACCTTCCGGTGATCGAGGCGAACCTGGGTACCGCCTACGAAGCCTCCGGGGAATACGAAAAGGCGGCCAAGGAATTTGAGAAGGCAATCGACCTGAAACCGATGCAGGCCAGTTACTACATCGGATGGGGAACGAACCTGGCGCGGTCGGGGAAAATGCAGGAAGCCGGCGCGGCTTGCGACAAGGCTGCAGCGATCGATCCCGCAAACGCGGGAGTCTGCTGGCGGAACGTGGGAATCGTGCTGCGGCTGGATAACAAGATGAAGGAAGCCGTGGCGCCACTGCAGAAGGCGACGCAAGTGGATCCGAAGAATCCGGATGGCTGGTATCTGCTGGGAGCTTCGCTGCTGGCGGCCATGGATTACAAACAGGAAGGCGAGAAAATCACCTACATCGTGCAGCCTGGAACGGCTGAAGCGTATCAGAAGTACCTGGAATTGGCGCCGACCGGTCCACATGCCCAAGAAGCGAAGGAGGCCCTGGAAAGCCTGGTGGCTCTGGGACAGGGCGTGGAGACGAAAGTTTCAACGCGAAAGAAGAAAGGGTAGAGGCATCATAAGCCATCTCGTCTGGGGTAGCGCCCGCCTTCCGGTAATGGGATCGAAAGATGCCACCCTCCCGACAGAACCCGTCGGGCGAGGAAGGGTGGTGCTGCACGACCTGCCGCATTCAGCACTGCCATACGAAGCGGGACACACCGCCCCTCTGTAAGCGCTGGCTGAGCTAGCCTGTGATAAAGAAAGATTGAAGGCTGCTCGACCAACGGCTGGGACAATGTTATGCTCTGCGCCACCAGCCGAGGCTATCCATGGGTCAAACATCAGCAAGCTATTTAGGAGAGCAGAGGCGCCGAAGTCTTCGGATTGCTCAATCGGTTGCGCTGACAGTTCGCGGGGTGGACCTGCTGGGCCAACCCTTCGAAGAACGCACGGCAACATTAGTCCTGAACTACCACGGCTGTAAGTATCCATCGAAGCACCACCTGCCGAAGAACACCTGGATCACGTTGGAAATTCCGCAGACGAATTCGGATCGCGGGCGGCGATGCATGCGCGCACGAGTAGCGTGGATTCAACGACCACGAACGGTGCGCGAACTTTTTCAGATCGGAGTGGAACTGGAAAATGCGGGGAATGTATGGGAGATCGACGTGCCGCCGGAAGATTGGGGAGCGAATGCGGCAGCGGCGGGATCTTCGCCAGGTGCCGGAGGAAACTTGCAGCGGACGGGAGTGACATCGGGAGGGGAAATTGACGCGCCGGGGGGATCTGGGTTGCCTGCACCCGTCACGGTATTCATGGAGCGAATGATGCAGGATGCCAAACAGCATTCGCAGAGCGCGGCGGCGGGGACCGCGGTTTATCCCGCGCTGGACGCAGACAGCCCATTACTTCGCGAGTTGAACGCGCAGATGGAAAGACAAGCAGAGAAGGCGGTGGAGGGTGCGGCGGTGCAGGCGCGCGAATCCATCCGCCGGGCCGCGGAAGAAATCGAACGCGAGCACCGGGCCAGCGTGGAAGCGCTGCACGAAAAGAGAAAGCAGGAAATCGAGGCGCTGAGGAAAGAGACCAGCGAGCAACTGGCCAGTGAATTATCGTCTCTGGTAAACGAGGCGCAACAAACCGAACGCACACGATTTTCGCGCGAACTGGAAGCCCGGCTGAGCGAAACCAGGGATCTGCTGGCCGAGCTTGGCGGGCGAGCCGAAACGCTGCACGCGGAGATCGAAGGAGCGGCACATTCCACAGCGGCGCGATTCGAACAGCTGCGAACCGAGATGAGCGTGGCGGAAGCCGCTCTGCGCCAACGGCCAGAGGCGCAGGAAGCGAAACCGGCACCCCACGAAGAGACCATCGCGGCCTGGCGGGAAGATTTGCAGGCCGAGATGGCGGTGGCGCGCGCGCAGTGGAATGAACTGCTGCAATCCTCGTTGGATAATGCCGTGAGCCGGCTGGTGAGCAAATTCGGTGAAAGTTCCAGCAACGCCGTGGCAGGAGCCGAGCAGAAGATGGCGGCGCGCTTATCCGAACTTAGCCAGCCGCTTGCGGACAAGGCCAGCGCAGCGCAAGAGACGCTGACCGGGGTGAGCACGGCGCTGGAGCTGGAGGTGACGCGAGCACGGACGTCACTGGGAGAGATTGAACAGGCCGCCAATCGAATGTCGGAATATTCGGCACAGATGGAAGCCGCGAGCCAGGATACGGTGAGCGAACTGCACCGGAGGCTGGAAACGATTCTGGCATCGCAGAGCGCGGAATTGAACCGGCGGGCCGAAACGCTGGCCGCGCGGCTGACGGAACGAATGGGAGCGACGCTGGAATCCTCGGGCCAACAGGTGGTGACGCGGACGCTGACGGAACTCGAGGCGAAGTTCGATGCCCAGGTGGAACGGGCGCAGGATTTATTGCGCCAACTGACGGCGCGAGAAGAGCAAGCGGAGGAAACTCTGCGAGTGCATCGGGAGCGGCTGCGGCAAGCCTCCGAACAGAACCAGCGGGACGCGACGGGACAGATGAAAGCGACCCTGGCACAATTGAAGGGCGATTTCGAAACCGTGCGGCGCGAGGCGCTGGTGAAATGGAATGATGAACTGGATGCCAGCGGCGTCCGGGCAACGCATGCCGCTCTGGAATCGCTGACGAAGGCTTCTTCCTGGTACCAGCAGAAAACGCAGGCGGACGTGCAGGCGATCATCGATGAAGCACTGGTGAAGGCAGCCGGCACCGTCGGGGAAACGACGGCAGAGGCGGGGCGCCAGTTCGCGGCAGATTTGGATACCCAGCGAGCGCAGAGCGCCGACGAAGCGAAAAAGATTTTGGATACGGTAAGCGTTGATTCCGTGAGCCGGACGCGAATTCAACTGGAGCAGGCGTCCGAGAACACCGCGAGGGCATTCAGCAACGTGTTGGATGGAATCTCCGATCAGGCGGTGCAGCGTTTCACCGAGACAAGCCTGCATTCGCTCGAGGAACGCACGATGCAGCTCCGTAGCATTGCCGAGGAAATCCGGCGGCATCTGGAAGCCCAGGCGGTGGAGGTTCTTGCCGGACAGCAAACACGGCTCGAAACGCAGGTGAAGGAATCTTCCGGGGAAGCAAGAAAGCTGCTGGAAGGGCAACTGGCAACCACGATGGAAGCGTTTCGCATTCTGCGCGATGGCCAGCAGCGGGAACATGTCGGCACGCTGGAACGCCTGGGCGGCGAATGGTCGAAACACCACGAAGAAAAACTTCGCGCGATTGGCGACAACTGGTTGGAGAATTCGGTGCACAAACTTGCCGAACACGGCCAGGACGCCGTGGAATCCATCGCGCGAACGGCGGAACAGACTCTGCGCATCACGTGCTCCCGGGTGTTTGATGGATTAGCGGAGGCGATGCGGGAGAAAATGCTGGGGGCGACAGACTCAGCGACGGCCCCGCCTCCGACCGAGAAGACCGGGAAGGCCGAAAAGAGCGCCCGCGCCTGATTTATCCCCATCGAAAAAACCGCAGAGAAAATGAAGGTGTGAACCCGAGTGAATCCCTAATATATTTTAGGGCTTGCTGGGGCTCTCATTGGAATGCGCGGCGCTGAAAGCAAAAAAGGAAGCGGTGCTGGCGACCGCCAAAACAAAAACGAAGATAGCGATATCGTGGGTGCCTCCCCCGCCAAAACCAGGCGGAGCCGGAGCGGGAGGCGGCAAGGCCATGCTCATGCTTGCATCGGTGAGCATCGCGCCCTGGCCGGCGAGAAGAGTCAAAGGCTTCGCTGCGCCGGTTATTTCGAGCGAGCCGCGCAACGCGGAGACTTGCGCGTGCCCTGCGCCGAGAATAATGACTTCGGCAAGAGCGGGGCTTGGACCGGAATTCTTTACCATGATGCCAAGCTGATCGAGGGAAATGCGAGTGCGTCCGGCGCTTTGCACGACAACTTTTCCGCGCTCGAGGGCGACAACCAGCGCGCCGCCTTCACTGCGGAGTTGGGCGAAGGTATCCGGGGAAAGAGCCACGCGTTCGTCCGGGGCGACGGAAAGCAGAAAATTGGTTTTGGCCCGCGTCTGTACGCGGTCGCTGCTATAAAGATTGGAACCGCTGGAAAACTCCATCCCGTTGATCAGCGCTGAACCGGATGCCGTCCCTACGCCGACAAAGTCTTTCGAGCTTGCCGAGACAGGCGTAATCACGAGCAACACGGAAAGTGTGATTGCCAAAATCCCACTCAGAACTGACTTCACGGTCGTATCCCTCCAAGGCCTGGAATCTGCCCAGAAACCGACTCTAAGGAGCGGGACGGGCATGGTCAACCAGAGTGTTGCCAATGTTTCCCATCAGTTACCGGGCGGGAAGGAAACGGATGGTGGAACTGGTGTTTCTGGACGAATGAGTTCACTGAGCGCCCGCAATTTCTCCCACGGCTGAGCAAACATAATTCACCTGCTCGAGCGACATCTCCGGAAAGAGAGGCAGGCTCAAAACAGTTTCGGCGGCCCGCTCGGCGTGGGGAAAGGTTCCTTTTGGATATCCCAGCGAGATGTAGGCTGGCTGCAGATGGAGAGGCCGGGGATAGTGGATCAGGGTATCAATTCCGCGTTCGGCGAGCTTGGACTGCATGCAGCAACGATCGCCGACGAAAATGACGAACAGGTGGTAAACGCATTCATCCTGAGGATCGTCCTGTGGCAGTCTGACGCGCACTTTGGCGAGCAACCGGCGGTATTCCTGAGCGAGTTGGCGGCGTTTGGCGGTCCAATCGGCCAAGCGGCGCATTTTGACTTGCAAAACCGCGCCTTGAAATCCTTCCATGCGGTAATTGTAGCCGACGAATTCGTGTTCGTAGCGGCCGGTCTGGCCGTGGTTGCGGGCGGCCAGGGCGAAGTTCGCAATGCGAGAGTCGTTGGTGACGATCGCGCCGCCTTCTCCATATGCGCCCAGGTTTTTGGAGGGATAAAAGCTGAAGGCTCCGACATCCCCGATGGCGCCTACGCGCCGGCCACGATAGCGTGCGCCATGAGCCTGGCAGGCATCTTCAATCACCGCGATGCCGCGGGCTTTGGCGATGGCGAGAATGGGATCCATATCAGCGGGCCGACCATACAGATGGACAGGCATGATGGCTTTTGTCTGGGAGGTGATGGCGCGATCCAAAAGTTTGGGATCGAGATTGGATGTCGCGGGATCAACGTCGACGAAAACAGGTTTTGCGCCGGTATACGTGATGGCTTCGGCGGTCGCCAGGAAAGTGGCCGGGCTGGTGATGACTTCGTCGCCGGGCTGCACTCCCATGGCGAGCAAGGCCAGATGAAGGGCGCTGGTGCCGGAATTGAGAGCTACACAGTGATTGGCTTCACAGAGAGCGGCGAACTCGCGCTCGAATTCTTCCACTTCCTTGCCGAGGGCGAACGAGGCATTTTGGCAGACTCCGTCGAGAGCCGCCAGAATTTCATCGCGCAACCCAGCGTACTGTTCCTTTAGATCGAAGAAGGGAACCTTCATCATGGTTTCCTGCATAGTTCTAGACTGTACCTTAGTCATTTCCGCTTCACAAGGCATACGGGGCATTCTGGGGCGGTATCGGCGATTGCAAGAAACTCATGATCCATCGCGGCTCGAAATTGAGCGTTGAAAAGGGCTGCGGGGCTCGGGATGAACGCGGACGAACCGGGCCTGTGGTTTTGCTCTGACGGGAAGCACTTCTAGAGATATGGGTGTGGCCATCCAGATTGGAGATTGTTCAATACCCGGCGAAGTTCCCGTTCTCTGGAGGACAGGGCCATGTTATCTTCTGGCGCATCATGGTTCCGGCGCAATCACATGCAGGAGATAGCACCACGAACTCGCTGACCGACCGGGAAGCATTTTCCGATCGCCGGATGCAGATGACGCTTTCGGTGGTGATGGCCGTGTATAACGAACGCGCCTTCATCGAGGAAATCTTGCGGCGCATCCAGGCGGTGGGGCTGGAAGAAGAAATCGTGATCGTGGAAGATGGATCGACCGACGGGACGCGCGAATTGCTGCAGGAACTGGAGCGCCAGAAGGCGGCGGGGCAAGCGGAAGGAGAAATACTGGGCGGACGCGCCAGGCTGCGGCTGGACAAGATTCGATTTTTGTTTCAGGAGAAGAACCAGGGGAAGGGCGCTGCGCTGCGCCGGGGCTTCGCGGAAGCGCTGGGAGATATTCTGCTGGTGCAGGATGCGGACCTGGAATACGACCCGAAAGATTATTCCAAGATGCTCGAGCCCATCCGCGATGGACGCGCTGACATCGTTTACGGATCGCGCTTTCTGGGCGGTCCACAGCGAGTTCATCTCTTCTGGCACTACGTGGGAAATAAATTCCTGACGCTGCTTTCGGACATGCTGACGAACCTGAAGCTGACGGACATCGAGACGTGCTACAAAGTTTTCCGGCGGGAAGTGCTGGAAAAAATAAATTTGCGGTCGGATCGATTCGGATTCGAGCCGGAGATCACCGCGAAGATCGCGAAAGGAAAGTGGCGGATTTACGAAGTGCCGATTTCCTACGCCGGGCGGTCGTATGAGGAAGGCAAGAAAATCACGTGGAAAGACGGAGTGGTTACGTTGATTGCAATTCTGCGGTTTCACTTCACCGATTGAGTTTTTCCTGCCCGGCATCCGCGCAATTCCAGAAAAACTTTACCGCAGAGGCGCCCCGATTAAAGACATGGGGGTAAACTCCGGGCGCCGAAACGAATTCGGGAGCGATTGGTGTCACCCGGAATGACCTCCATCTGAACCGCTGGCGCTTTCTTGAAAAACCCTATAAATGAGTGAGAGTGCCTGTGACTTTGGTTCGCCGCAAAGCCCATGCAAAAACGGCGAAGGAGAGCGGCAAGAGAATCGCCGCGAACAGCAGCAACGCCGCGAGAGAAGGCAAGAGTTGGCGGAAGGACGCACCGCCTAAAATGGCAGCGCGCAGGCCTTGCAGCGAGTAGGTGAAAGGAATCAATCGCGCGACGAGCTGCAAGGAATGCGGCAAGACCGTAACCGGGTACATGGTCCCACACAGGAGTCCGGAAATACCGAGTACAAGCCATTTCACCGGATTGCCGCGCTTGAACATCAAAACGTAAGTTGCCGAAAGTACGCCCATACCCACGAACGCGAACACGGAAGCGACCATCACTGCCACCGCGCCTGCCCAGTTCACTGAATGAATTTTGAAGTGGAAGAGAGCGATTCCCCAACCGATGTAAATCAGAGTTCGTAGCGCCATTAAGGTGAATGGGTAGACGGCGGAACCCGCGAGGATCACCGGAAGCGGAGTCTGCGTGACCAATAAACCTTCGAGCGTTTTATTTTGGCGAGCTTCCTCGAGACTGGAATCAAATGCGTTCAGGGAGACGTTCAGGTAATCGAGAAAAGCAATTCCAATTAGCGCGAAGGAGAAGTAATCGCCACCTTGCGGCAGAGATTGGCTGAGCTGCGGGCTTTCGACAAAGCGGGAAAGATAATAAAAAGAGGCTACCAGAAATAAAGCGTCGACGATTTCGAGCAGAAAGGCGGCGCGGTAGCTGCGCGCGATGGAAAGATCGCGGCGGAAAAAAGCCAGGATTTTGTACAAGGTTCCGGCCCCGGCCGCGCTCATGAGGGTTTCTCCGTCCCACCGCGGCGGGCCAATTGCTCGCAGACTTGATCCAAATTCGAAACTTCCATTGTTGAGCAGAGGCGGCTCGGCGAATCGCACGCCAGCATTTTGCCGTCGGCGAGAAACGCCACGCGATCCGCAAGCTGTTCCACTTCCTCCAGGCTGTGC
The DNA here is from genome assembly GCA_963797765.1 of uncultured Acidobacteriota bacterium. Taxonomy (GTDB): domain Bacteria; phylum Acidobacteriota; class Terriglobia; order Acidiferrales; family UBA7541; genus JBGPTK01. The sequence goes on from CAWCQU010000002.1 coordinate 472,122, forward strand.
GAGGCAAAAAGAAGAGTCTTCGAGCCCTTGCGCACCAAATCTTCCTTCAGAAACTTGCGAAAATCCGCGGCAGCCATGGGATCGAGGCTGCGAGTGGGCTCGTCGAGCAAAAGAACGGCGGGCTGGTGGAGAAGCGCGCGCGAAAGGCCAAGGCGATGAACCGTGCCGGTGGAAAGCGTCCGTACCTGGCGGTCGAGCACTGAATCCACATGCATCGATTCCGCCAATTGGGCGATCCGGCGGCGGGATTCGGAGCGGGTCAAATTATTCATGGCCGCGAAGAATTCCAGATTTTCACGAGCGGTAAGGCGCGGTATAAAAACCCTGGTCGCCGCCGGCGTAGTAACCGATCTGTTCGCGAGCGCGGGCATCCTGGCGTTCGACGTCGAAACCGGCAACCGCCGCGCGGCCGCTGCGTGGGAATAATCAATGTAGCCAGAATGCGCAACAGCGTGGATTTGCCCGCGCCGTTGGCTCCGATGAGCGCCATCACTTCTCCCGGCTCGACGCGAAAGGAAAGGCCCGCGAGTGCGCGTTCAGTCGGTTTGGCGAATGGATAGATCATGGCGCGCCAGCCGGACAATGCCGGAGGAAAATATTTTTCGAGATGTTCAACCAGAAGAGCCGGTTCAGCCATGAGTGCCGTCAGGATCGACTGCGCAGGAAACAATCTAAGCTGGAACGAACAGGGGAGCAAGTATCCCGCAGAATGAGGATGCTCGTGCGTCTGATGATCGAGTCATGTAAATTTGGTTTGGGCGCGCGGTGAATGAACCCGCCCGGCCAATAATTGATCGTAAAGATTTTGCAGGGATGCGACCATGCGTGCAGCGGAGAAATGTTCTTAGGCGCGGGCACAGCCTGCATCGCCAAAACCTTTGCACGTGGAGGGATCGAGCAAGAGAGACACGATCCGCTCGGCGAGGGCGGCGGGATCACACGCGGGAACCAGCCAGCCCGTTCTGCCGTCTTGGACCAATTCGGGTGGTCCGCCGACGGCAGAAACAACTAGCGAAAGGCCTGCCGCCATGGCCTCGAGAACTAAGGGGGAACTGGTACCGGTCCCAAGATTTCCCGGCGAATCGGAAAATGGGTCAGTCCTCTGATCGCAGTCGCTAGGCTCTCGATATTTATGAAGCCTTTGTGCTGGTCAATCTGCATTGCGCCTGCGTCGCGCTCAGTTTGCCGCAGGACAGGGCAGAAACCTCGAAAACACGCTCACAGCGAAAGTCGGGCTTCTGATAAGGCTTCTTGATGGTTTTCTTAGAAACTGCTTGATTCGATGGATGCTCCATAATCAATTAAGCCCGCCTTTGTGACTGCTATTGCATGCTAAAGATTGAAGTTCGTTTGCCACCTCACGAATCATTGCAGCGCTGATTGAGTAAGTTTTACAGCGCACCCTATTCCTGAGACGCCGTTGCATTGGACGGCGGCGGTCGAATTCGTCCGAAATGTAAAATATATGCTCGACTGCTGCGCGCCCGCACCCACATTATCGACGATGATTCCGCTCGTGCCGCCTCTGGCCGAAACTCCGCGTGTGACGGCAACCGGCGGCCAGGAGCCTCCCAGGTCGAGAGACATAACGCAACCTTGTGCACCACTCAGGCATCCAGCCGTAGTCTGGTTGGCGTCGTTTTGCACGCTGAAGAAAACTCGGTCGGTCGTGCCGTTGAAGATCTCGGTTACCGGAGAGCACTCCACCCCGTTGGCGGTCGCGAGGACCAGAGAACCATCCGAAGTGGTGTTCATCAGTCCGCTGGCCGCGAATCCAATTCGATGAAGAGCTGGAGTATTGTTTGCCGTGGGATCCTTGCCGCAGACGATCATATGCCCCGTCGTAAAATTGCCGCCAAGATAGGCGTTGTCAAAGGCGCCCGAATGAATGTCGGATCCCGCCGTAATTCCTCCAACGACTGCCGTTCGCACGTTACCCAAGGCTGTATTCGTTTGGACTACGCTGCCATGGTTGGTAGTATCAGTCCCATCAAAGAAAAAGACCCTCGCCGCGGTAGGGTCAACGATCGGGCCATCGACGATGGCGCCCCCCAACGCTATATTGGGAGTTCCCAGGCACGGCGGACTGCCCGAAGCGCATGCACCTGTAACACTCCCTACCTCTCTCGCGTAACTTAGCCGCCCCTGATCGTCACCCACGAAGATATTCTTCGAAACAGAATCGAAGACTGGGCTGGTCAGATTATGAGTGCCGTTCACTGTGATGGGCCATCCTCCTGTAATCACTTCAGTTGGAGTTCCAGTGAATACGCCCGTAAATTTGTGCAGGGCGCTGTTGTTGTCGCCCACATAGATTGTGTCCGAATTGTAGTCGCAGAATGGGGACGAGCCTATGTCCGCCGCTCCATTATTGAAGGCGAGGCTCGCCATGCAAGAATTAGCGGCAGGACACGCCGTCCAGTTTTGCCCTGCGGTAAGAGTTGTCGTGGGAGTCGTGGGCAGATTGATCGCGGTTCCTTCCCCTGTTTTCCACTTCAAAATGCGAAGAGTCGCACCACCGGCGGCGGTCTCCACCAAGGCCACTTTCGAACCATCTAAGGAAAGCACAACGGACGTCACTACGGAGCCCGTCCCGGTGTTGTAAGACCACATCACCGACGGCCCATTCCGATTACAGGCGCCACCGGCGCTGCCTTGGGTGGAATAGAGTTGATTGAAGGCGATGATCGTAGCTCGAGCCGCCGTGCCCGTCTGGCTGGTGTTGAAAACCACGAAATCGTCCGCACAGCTCGGAGTTGCATTCACGTCAAACGAAAATTTTGCGGGAAATACGCCCACGCCAGCTCCACCGCCAGAGAGCAATGACATTCCCCAGTCCGTGTGGAGTTCCTCAGGCTCATCTTGTCGATGCCGGTGCCATGCTGAATCGAAGTCCTGCCCAGCCGAATGTCCTCTCCGAAAGTGCCCCTCATCCCGGCGTAGCCATTGATGCCAATAGCGGGGTTCTTGCTGAAGCTTCCACGACTGCCAGATGGAAGTAGGTGGCGAGAAGATTAGGTGCCGATGGCTCCAGTCGGACGGCACCGACATCCTGCCTAATCCCCCGGCATGGATCGAGCCCGAAAGCACCACAATGACAACGGTCAGAGTGCCAAGCAGGGCCAGGGTCCTAAAAACATTCGAATCCTTTCGTTGCATCCAAACTCCCCCGTTGGGCTGGTAGAGACAGAGATCAGCTTCGAGACTGTACCAATTGGGGACGGGGGGTGTTTCAATTCGGTGCTGGCACCGACCTCAATTATATATTACGTCTTATGGTACTCGAATAAATGGTAGCTATCCCCTGCTCTTCCATCGAGTGTCAGCCTTGGAAGGAACGGGAGCCAAAACGGCCTTTGCCGGTTGGTTCAAGTCGCAGCCGAGCTATCGAGAAATATTCGCAGATCTTCGCGGAGAGACGGAAGACAATCCAAGCCTCGCTTTTCCACAAGAATAAACCGGCTATTCTTTGAGATGAGCTTTTTATCACTGCGAGTATTACTATTCGGGCGGTTTCTCCGCCAGCCAAACCAACTATACAAAAATACATTTTGCACTTGCGCCATTGCCAAGCGTCGTAGCAGAGTACCGCAGCGTGGAATCCTCTCGAGACGGAACGCCGGGGCGCGGGCTTATTCTTGTGGCGGCGCTGGCCGTGTTCGCGCTGGTCAGCTTCCGGGCGGGGAAAGCGACACTGGCGGAATATCGCGGCGCATCGCCGCGGCCCGAGGATTGGCTGAGGGCAGCAAAGCTCGATCCTGGCAATGGGGATTATTGGGACCGGCTGGGGCTTTACTACGAATACGATTTCGATCATTCCGACCTTCCGCTAGCCATCGAGTATTTTCAGAAGGCGCTGCAGCAAAACCACCGATCAGACCTCTATTGGATGCATCTGGCAAGCGCCTATGAAATGGCGGGCGATCCCCAAAAGGCGGGCGAGGCCTATGGAAAGGCGAAGGCGGCCTATCCAATCTCCGCCGAAGTGGCTTGGAACTACGGAAACTTTCTATTGAGGCAATCGCAACTCGGGGAAGGATTCAAAGAGATTCGACGGGCGGCGATGACCGATCCTCAATTGCTGCCCCTGGCAATTTCCCGGGGATGGCAGGCCGATTCGGAGCTGGATCATCTGTTCAATGATTTGTTGCCGAATTCCTTGGATGCCTATTTTCAAGCGCTGGATTATTTTGGCAGTGTTCACGAGGATGGGCCGGCCCTGGAGACCTGGAAGCGCATTATTGCTTTGGGGCAAACGATTCCCTTGCCGCACGCGTTTGCATTTCTGGACGAATTGATCGAACAAGGAAAAGCGGGCGAGGCGAAGGAAGTATGGCGGCAAGCAATCAGTGCATCTGGATGGCCTTATACGGCGCCGGCGAATGGTTCACTGGTGTGGAATGGCGAATTCGAATCACCCATTGCGAACGGAGGACTGGACTGGCGTGAAGCTTATGTTTTCGGCGCAACGATGAGCATCGACACAACCACCTTTCATTCAGGGTCACACTCGCTACGCGTGGATTTCTCGGGAGCCGACAATGTCGGTTTTCACCACTTGAGCCAGTTCGTCCCGGTGGAACCCCAAACCCATTACCATTTCAGCGGCTACCTGCGCACCGAAGATATTTCCACCGAAAGCGGGCTGCGTTTCGTGATTTACGATCCGAAGCATGCCAGCGAAATTCGGGCATTGACGACGGATCTGATACGCACCAATCCGTGGACGCTACTAGAAGCCGACTTGGCGACCGGGGCCGACACCCACTTCCTGGTGATCACATTGCAGCGCGATCCCAGCCGGTTGTTCGACAACAAACTGAGCGGCACAGTCTGGGTGGATGACGTGTCCCTGACGCCCGAGAAGGGCGCGGCCAAAGCCGGCCCCTACAGACCCGAGGATGGTGCGGCTGGAGCAGGGGTTTCCGATTCGACGACCGGGCTGGAAGGCTCGAAGCCGGGATCTCCATGAGGTTCATACGCATCGGAATTTGTGTGCTTCTGGCATTCGCGATACTGGCCCACGGAGCGGTGGAAGTGTGGGCGGAATCGATTTTGGAAATCGGGACTGCTTTTCTTTTCCTGCTCTGGACTTTCCTGCTTTTCCGGGATCCCGAAATTGAAATCAGACGGCAGCCTTTAAATTGGCCGCTGCTGGGAATCCTGGCGACCGGCGCCGCTCAGCTGATTTTTCATGGAACGGTGTCAACCTATCTGACATGGGCGGAACTGCTGCGAGTTACCGCATATTTTTTGATTCTTTTCCTGTGCACTCAAGCGTTCCGCGAAAAAGCGGAGTTGCGAGTATTGGTTTGGTTTCTGGTGGCATTTGGATTCCTGGTGGGACTTTTCGCAATCATCCAGTTCTTCACCTCCAACGGAAAGATCTATTGGGTCCGGGAACTGGCGGCGGGTGGCGCGCCGTTTGGTCCGTTCGTGAACCGCAACCACTTTGCGGGATTTATGGAATTGACCGCTCCGCTGGGATTATCGCTGCTGGTTTTGCGTGGGACTCGAAAGGAGCAAGTGCCGCTGGTGGGCTTGTTTGTGATGGTCTCCGTGGGGTCGCTTTTTCTTTCCGCTTCGCGCGGCGGGATCGCGGTATTCCTTTGTGAACTGGTTTTGCTGGCAGGGATGGCATGGCTGGCACGATCTGGAAATGTGCGGCTGGGTGCGGTGGCACTGGTGCTGCTTGCCGCGTGCGCCTTGGTGGCATGGCTGGGCGCAGGGGAAGTGATGCAGCGGTTTGCCCAGGTTCGAACCGGGGAAGTAACTGCCAACCGGCGGGTAGAAATCGTAAAGGACACCTGGCGAATCTTTCGCGACCATCCGTGGAAAGGAACAGGACTGGGCACTTTTGTAGCCGTGTTTCCGAAATACGAATCGTATTACGACGGCAAAGTGGTGGACCACGCGCACAACGACTTTATGGAGACGATTTCCGACCTGGGCATACCCGGAGCGATCTGCGGGCTGGCGTTCCTAATTATCCTAGCCGGCGGTGCGTTTTCGAAAATTTTGGAGCACCAAAGTTCCTTCTCTCTCGCATTTCACATTGGAGCTTTCGTAGCCTGTTGCGGATTGCTGGTCCACGGCCTGGTCGATTTTAACTTACACATCCCCGGCAATGCTTTTCTGTTCGTCGTTCAAGCTTACCTGGCAACCGCTCCGGCCCTTGGAGCAACGGCCGGCCGGCGTTCGCAGCGGCATTCGCGATCGTCTAGAAGCCGGTTTGAAGAAGTTGAAATGGAAGAATAAGTTTTCGCGGATTGAAATTTTTCCAAACCGGCCGACATTCGTGGATTTGCGGGATACAAAGTGTATTTCGGTGGTTGACAGATAAGCGGAATATAGTTCATATTCGTTGCGGGGTCGTTTATTTCTATGATTTTCAAAGAAGTAAGGTGCTGGAGTTGTGTCAATACGAAGGCGATCTATTTCCTGACCCTCCTTCTTTGTTTTCCTTGCCTGGTTTTCAGCCAGGATCAAACTCCGAAGCAAACGAATGATCGAATTGAGCAACTGGCGACCCACGTTCCAACGCATCGGGGAGATATTCCGCTGGGAAGCGGGGACCTGATCCATATCGACGTGTTCGATGTGCCGGATTTTTCGCGCGACGTTCGAATCAGCCAAGCGGGAGATATATCGCTGCCACTCGTCCCCGGCAAGATTCAAGCTGCCGGCCTGACAACTTTTCAATTAGAAGTAAAGATCGCGGAGACCCTGGCGGCAAACGGGTTGGTTAGCCATGCCCAGGTATCCATATTCATGAAGGAGCAGAATAGCCAGCCGATTACGGTGATCGGAGCGGTGATGAGGCCGATGGTTTATCAGGAAATTCGGCCTACCACTCTGCTGGAAATCCTGTCGCAGGCGGGCGGGATAGCGCCGGACGCCGGAAGCCTGGTGATCGTCACGCGGCTAACGGGCCAATTACCCACACTGCCCGGAGCCACGACTTCCACGGAAAAACAGGAGCAAGCCGCGGGGCCACAATCCATCACGATTCAATTGAAGGATTTATTGGAAACCGGAGACTCCGCGTACAACATTCTGGTATTTGGCGGAGATGTAATCAGCGTGCCGCGGGCGGGGATTATCTATGTGGCGGGAGCGGTGCAACAACCCGGCGGATATGTGCTGCAAACTGCCGGAGACCAAATTACCGCTCTCAAGGCGATCGCTCTAGCCCACGGATTACTCGGCACTTCCAAGCCGGGTCAGGCAGTAATCCTCCGCAACGACCCGAATGGTGGGACGAAACAAGAGATTAACGTAGATTTGGGCAAGATTATGCAGAGAAAAACCGATGACGTGCGTTTGTACGCAAATGATGTGCTTTTCGTTCCTGACAGCAAGGCAAAGAGAGTCCTGTACAAGACAGGAGAGGCGCTGATAGCGGGGAGCACGTACCTGATTTATCGAGTACCTTAATTTTTATCACGATCCAGGCCCGATCCAGCCGGCCAGAATAACCCCCGAGGGGAAGAATGGAAGACGCAGCAAAATTAGCCCTGCGCGAGCGCAAACCGTCGGATTCGCTAGCAGTAATCTCCGCGCCGTCCCTGCTTCGGTGGGACCAGGCGCCGCACGAACCACACCTGCTCGACTACCTGATTATCCTGCGGAAACATCAGTGGCTAATCCTGGCGTTTCTGATTGCGGTGGTCACAGTGGTGACGATTTCCTCGTTCAAGATGAAGCCGATTTATACGGCGGACGCGCGAGTGGAATTCGATAAAGAGACACAGAATTTGCTTCCCTTCCAAGGGGGGCAGAATGCCGATGATGCGTACATCGATCTGGAGAACTACCTGGAGACTCAGACAAGAGTTTTGCAGAGCGAGACGCTGGCATTGCAAACCATACGCTCGATGGACCTGAATCAATATCCGGAATTCGGGCGGCCAACCGACGCGATCAGCCTGGGCCGTCCCGGCGTCCTGCAGCGGCGTCCCGCGATCCTGGGTGCATTCTTGGGCTCTCTCTCCGTGAGACGGGTTCCCAATAGCCGGTTGATCGAAGTGCAATTTGAGGCCGAGAACCCGCAACTTGCGGCGCAGATCGTGAACACGCATGTGCAGAATTTCATCGAGGAAGATTTCCGCAGCCGCTATGAAGCGACCAAGCAAACCACCAAGTGGCTCGAATCCGAACTCGAGGAATTACGAATTTCGGTCCAAAAGTCCGAAAATGCGCGTGTCGCCTACGAGCGTCAGAATCAGATCTGGGCGGTAGATGAAAAACAAAACCTGACGACACAGAAACTAGGAGATGTCAGCAAAGATTTGACCGAAGCGCAAGCGGACCTGATCCAGAAACAAGCGATGTCACAGCTGGCGCATTCCAGCAGCGTGGATTCCGCGCCGGTGGTACGAGATAGTCCCGTCATCCAGGATCTCTTGAAGCGGCAGACCGATCTCAGCATGCAATACACCGAAGCCAGCAGCCAGTTTGGACCCAATTATCCCAAGGTGCAGCGGCTGCAAGCCCAACTGAAAGACGTGGATGATTCGCTCGCTCGCGAGAAGCAAAACATCATCGGGCGGGTTGACGCCGAATACCACGGGGCGCGCGACCGCGTTGATCTTCTTTCGAAAGCACTGGATGATCAAAAGGGACAAGCGAACGAGCTTTCGCAAAAATTGGTCGAGTACAATATTCTGAAGCACGAAGCAGAGTCGAATAAGACGCTCTACGACGGCCTGCTCGAAAAGTTAAAAGAGGCCGGAATTACCGCGGGATTGCGATCCAGCAACATTCGAGTCGTGGACCCCGCTTTGATTCCTAATTATCCCACGCGGCCCCAGAAAGCCCGCAACATATTCCTGGCATTCATGGTTGGCCTGATTGGCGGAATTGGCTTAGCTTTTTTGCGGGAATATCTAGACAACACCGTGAAGTCGCCGGACGATATTCTGGCACTTACGGGCCTGCCTTCGCTTGCGGTGGTGCCCGCCCTCCGCAGCTTGAGCCCACAAACCAAACAATCAGACAAGGGCATGCTGGGGGAAGCGGGGAGCGAGCAACCGCGCGTTGAATTGGTGTCCCACAGCCAGCCGAAGTCGATGGTTTCAGAGGCCTTCCGAGCCCTGCGTACTTCCCTGCTGCTTTCTCAAGCGGACCAGCCGCCTCAGGTAATTCTGGTGACCAGCGCTTTGCCGCGTGAAGGCAAGACCACGGCGGCCGTGAACCTGGCGGTGACCTTGGCCCAATTGGGCGACCGGACCCTACTGATTGACTCCGACTTGCGCAAGCCGGGTATCCGTCGAGCATTGGGAATCAATATCGGTAAAGAGGCGGGGCTCAGTTCTTACCTGGCCGGCGTCGCGGCGCTGGACGACATCATGTTTCCGCATCCGGTGATCACGAATCTGGCGGCCATGCCCACGGGACCGATTCCTCCCAGCCCGGCTGACTTGCTCTCGTCGCATCGCATGCGGGACGCACTGTCTTATCTCCGGCAGAAATTCAAATTCATCGTGATCGACTCGCCGCCAATCATGGCGGCAACGGACGCGGTGATCATTTCGGCGCTGGTGGATGGCGTGCTGCTGGTGGTGCGAAGCGGCGAGACACCGAAGGAAGCATTTACGCGCTCGCGGGATCTGCTGATCGGAGTGAAGGGCCGTTTGCTCGGCGTGGTTCTGAACGCCGTAGATTCCTCGGCTCCAGATTATTATTACTCCTACCGGTACTATCCATACGCTTACGGTTATGGCTATGGCGAAGAGAAAGCAGAGAAGCAGCGGCGTTTGCAATCCGAATCCGGAGGAAAATCCGGATCTTTAGGCTAGGAGAGACTATGCGCTTCCTGATCACCGGGGGAGCTGGATTTATCGGATCACATCTGGCGGAGCGGTTGCTCGCCCGGGGAGATGAAGTATTTATCCTGGACGACCTCTCCACCGGGAGCGTGCAGAATATTCGCCATTTGAAATCGAACGAACGCTTCCATTATTTCTTCGACTCCATCCAGAATAAGCATCTGCTGGCCGAACTGATCGATGAATCGGACATCATTTTTCATTTGGCGGCGGCGGTGGGAGTGCGTTTGATCGTGGAAAGCCCGGTGCGGACGATCGAAACCAACGTGTACGGAACGCAGTTGGTGCTGGAAGCGGCCAGCAAGAAGAAAAAACTGGTGTTCACCGCTTCCACGTCGGAAGTTTACGGGAAGAGCAACCAGGTGCCTTTTCACGAAGGCGCCGACCTGGTGCTAGGCCCCACCAGCAAGGGACGCTGGAGTTACGCGGCGTCGAAGGCGCTGGACGAATTTCTGGCTCTCTCCTACTGGAAGGAAAAGAAGCAGCCGGTTGTGGTGGCGCGATTGTTCAACACGGTTGGCCCGAGGCAAACCGGGCGATATGGAATGGTGCTTCCCAATTTCGTGAGCCAGGCACTCGACAATGCGCCCATAACTATTTTTGGCGATGGGCAGCAATCGCGGTGTTTTTGCGACGTGAGCGATTCAGTGGAAGCAATCTGGCGGCTGGTGAATACCGAAGCCGCCGTAGGCGAGGTCGTGAACGTAGGCAGCAATTTCGAAGTTTCGATTGAAGGCTTGGCACGCCTGGTGAAGGAACGCACAGGAAGCAACTCTCCGATCACCTACACACCCTATGATCGCGCGTATGAACCAGGCTTCGAAGATATGCCCAGACGAGTTCCCGCACTGGAGAAACTCGAGCGGCTGACCGGCTTCCGTCCCGCCACCACGCTGCCTGAAATCGTCGACCGAGTGATTTCCTATTTTCAAAAAGTGCGTGACGAGGAGCTTGTGGGAGCGGCTGCCCGCAAAGAATTCGATGCTCGGGATTACCGCGTGGCAGGTTCCACTGCCCCTTGAAAAAGTTTCTTAACTCCGCACACGCTTTTGACCGCGACCGCCCCCAGCTACCGGCCTCTCATACTATCCAAGAACCTACGATCTGTTTCCGGATCCCATGAACCGCATTAATGCGCCGCAACAACCTATCGACGATTCCTTCCTGTACTCTGGAACAGAACTAGAAGGGATGGCGGAAGCCCGAAACTATTACCAGTGGATCTTGTCGTTCTTCGCTCCGCACATGGGCCGGCAAATCGTGGAGGTGGGGGCGGGGACCGGCACGTTCACAGATCACCTGCTTAACATCGCGCCGGATTCGGAAATCGTGGCGATCGAGCCGGCGGCAAACCTTTTCCCTTTGCTTGCCAGGCGCCATGCCGGAAATCCCCGAGTCAAGACCATCCATGGAAGCCTGGAAGAGAATGCCGCGGAACTGCAGGCTGATACGATCGTTCTGGCGAACGTTCTGGAACATATCGAGGACGATGAAGAATATCTGCGCCTGCTGAATTCGATTCTACGTCCAGGCGGCCGGCTACTGCTGTTCGTCCCTGCCGTGCCCTGGCTTTATGGCTCGCTCGATAAAGAATTTGAACATTTTCGCCGGTATACAAAACTGGAGCTTCGGAGAAAGCTCGCGAACAGCGGATTCCAGCAGAAAACCATTCGCTATATGAACTTTCCTGGGGTTGCATCCTGGTTTATCGCTGGAAGAGTGCTGCGGCGTCGGACGCTTAGCGCGGGCGATGTAAGGCTTTACGACCGGTGGGTGGTGCCGTGGTGCTCGAAAATCGAAAAGCGATGGGAGCCGCCGCTGGGACAAAGTTTGCTAGCTGTGTGCGCGAAATAGAAACGACAGGCGAGACAGCCGTGCAGCATTTGGAAGTGGCTGATTCGAAACAAGCTGCGGTCTGGATGGCTCGAAATTTGGAACTGCACGGATAAGATTACCGACCGAATCGAAAAAGCCGTGACGACGCAAGCTACAACTGTAAAGTGGACGATACCCGGTGCCCGGGCACGACTGGGCCATCTTTCTCTGTGCGAGAAGATGTTGCTGGCGCTATTCGTTCTGTCACTTCCCCTGGTGAACCCGTGGGTTCGCGGGGACGGTATTGGCTATTATGCCTACGTTCGAGCAATGGTAATTCAAAGGAATCTTAATTTCGAAGCGGATTGGCTGCATGCAAATCCATCGTTTGTCTTAGGAAGAACGGATGGGAAAGGAAACGTCAACCCGGGGCAATACACGACCACCGGGCACCTGGACAATCACTTTACAATTGGGCCGGGCATACTGTGGTCGCCTTTCATCATGGCTGCGCACCTGGGTGTGCTGGCCTATGACTCCGCGGGGGGACACATTTCTGCGGATGGATTTTCCTGGCCTTACATCTATGCCATGGCATTCGCGACTGCCTTGTACGGCTTCTTGGGCTTGTGGATTGCTTTCCGATTGGCGCGCAACTGGTTTGAAGAAGGCTGGGCATTCCTAGCGACGGTGGGCATCTGGTTCGGAAGCTCGTTGATCGTCTATATGTACTTCAATCCCTCATGGTCCCACGCCCATTCGGCGTTCCTGGTGGCGCTATTCCTTTGGTATTGGTATCGGACGCGTGGAGATCGCTCGCTGAAGCAATGGGCACTCTTGGGTTTGATTTCCGGCTTGATGCTCGATGTTTACTATCCGAACGCGATGATGTTGCTCGTTCCGCTGATGGAATCACTCGAGGGGTATTGGAAAAGATGGCGAGAGACGGATCGTGCCAGAAAGTTGCGAAGCCTCTTTCTCAGCAACTTGATTTATCTAGCTGCGATTTTCATAGCGTTTCTGCCCACCCTGGTGACGCGCAAAATCATCTATGGCAGCGCCTTGAAAACCGGATATTACGATCTGGACACCTGGCATTGGACGTCTCCGGTCTTGAGGAAGGTTCTGTTTGCATCCGATCACGGCTTATTCAGTTGGACGCCCATCCTGCTGCTGGCGGTGGTTGGACTATTCCTTCTGTGGCACCGCAACCCGGAGATCGGGAAATATTTTCTGGTCCCAACGATCGCATTTTATTATTTGATCGCCAGCTATGAGTCGTGGGACGGTATTTCGTCGTACGGCAATCGATTTTTTATTTCCTTGACGCCCATCTTTATCATCGGGCTTGCCGCATTTCTTGAATCCTTTACACGGATATGGAAACGACCGCGCTCCGCCGCCATTCGCGCCTATCTGTTGACGGGCATCTTGATCGTCTGGAATCTTGGATTTGTTTACCAGTGGGGCATGCACCTGATCTCGGAACGGGGCGATATTTCCTGGCGCGAGATGATCTATAACCAGTTTAGAGTAGTACCTGTGGAAATCGGCCACTCCCTGAGGCGCTATTTGACGGGGCGGAAGGATTTAATGAACCACATCGAGCAAATGGATCTGGAGCAACTCCATTCGCGAGAGGCGCAGCACAAGTAATGGGAAATCGGAGCGGTGAAGAGAGTCAGATTCCACCGCGGGAATGCGCATCGAGCCGGGCAAACTGGGAATGAGCACAAACATGGCTGAACTGACGACAACTTTGAGCGAAGTGCCGAGTGTTCGCATCACTCCGCCGCACGGATGGTTCGAACTGAACTTGCCCGAGCTGTGGCAAAACCGCGAGCTGCTTTATTTCTTTGTTTGGCGGGACATCAAGATTCGATACAAACAGACTGCCATCGGCGCGGGCTGGGCGGTGTTGCAGCCGCTGATGACCATGCTGGTTTTCACGCTCTTCTTCGGCAAACTGGCGCACATTCCGTCCGACGGGCTTCCCTATCCGATTTTCTATTACAGCGCGCTGCTGCCGTGGATGTATTTCGCGGCGGCGGTGCAAAACGCCACGAACACCATCGTGGAAAATCAGCGGGTCATCACGAAGGTGTATTTTCCGCGGCTGGCCTTGCCGATTGCGGCCACTCTATCGGGGCTGGTTGACTTTGGAGTTTCTTTTATTTTATTCGCCTGCCTGATGATTTATTACCGCATGCCGTTTACATGGAATCTTCTGTTACTTCCCGTGTTCGCATTGTTCGCGGTGCTCACCGCGCTGGGCGTGGGGCTGTGGCTTTCTGCCTTGAATGCGATTTATCGCGACGTGCGGTATGTGGTTCCCTTCCTTATCCAGTTCTGGCTTTTCGCCTCTCCCGTGGCTTACCCGAGCTCGCTGGTGCCTGCAAAATGGAGATGGGTTTACGGGTTGAATCCCATGGCCGGAGTGATCGAAGGATTTCGATGGGCGACCAGCGGGCACGGACCGGCGCCAGGAAGGTTGCTGGTGGCATCCGCGGCGGTGGTGCTGGTTGTATTGTTTGCCGGGCTGATTTACTTTCAGAAAATGGAAACGACGATTGCGGACGTAGTGTGAGTGTGAAATTTGAGTAGAGCCATCATCCAAACGGAAGGGCTGGGAAAGCGTTATGCCGTGGGAGAGCGGCAACGATACCTGGCGCTGCGCGATGTGCTGGCGCGCATGTTCAGCGCGCATTCCTGGTTCCGGCGCCGCGAGCCTCGGCAATACATGTGGGCGCTGCGAGATGTAACGTTTTCGGTGGGCGAAGGCGAAGTGGTGGGCCTGATCGGGCGCAACGGAGCGGGCAAATCGACGCTCCTGAAATTGCTGGCGCGCATCACGCGGCCAACAACCGGCCGCGCGGAAATCCATGGACGGGTGGGGAGCCTGCTGGAAGTGGGCACCGGCTTTCATCCGGAACTGACGGGCCGGGAAAATGTGTATCTGAGCGGCTCGATACTGGGAATGAAAAAAAAGGAAATCGAAAGCAAGTTCGACGCGATCGTGGAATTCGCGAATGTGGAGCAGTTTATCGATACGCCGCTGAAACATTACAGCTCGGGGATGCAAATGCGGCTGGCGTTCGCGGTGGCGGCGCACCTGGAGCCGGAAATTCTGCTGGTGGACGAAGTGCTGGCGGTGGGCGACATTCAATTTCAAAAGAAATGCCTGGGGAAAATGCAGGAAGTTTCACGCAGCGGGCGCACCATCATTTTCGTCAGCCACCAGATGAATCAAATCCGGCGGCTGTGCGAGCGCGTGCTGTGGATTGATGCAGGCCAGATCCGGCAAGCTGGGCCGACCGCCGAAGTTGCGGCGGCATACGAATTGAGCATGGGCGCGGGAAGCAATGAAACGCAGAGCCGCGGCGGCGCAGCCCATTTGAAGGCAAATTTTGTGACATGGGAAATTGTGGAGCCTCACGGCGAGCGTCCCGATGTGCTCGATTCGCTGGGGCCGGTGACGATTAAGTTTGTGGCGGAAGTTCGGCAAAGCATCCGGATGGGACATCACGGAGCGGCGCTTTACAATAACGAAGGACAATTAATCTGGGCGCGTTCCTCCGACAATTTGAATTTGGGCGAAGGCACGCACGAATTTTATTACACGTTTCCGATGCTGCCGCTGCGGCCCGGCGTGTATTCGTGGCAGGTGAGCCTGTGGAATGAAGACGGGATGCTCGATCTGTGGAATTGCTCGCCCGAACTGATCGTCGCCAGCGAGAATCACCAGCATCCCCTGGACAAATGGAACGGAATTTTGAACATGCCTTCCACGATGGAAATTCATGAATTGGACGGTGTAAAGGATGCCGCAAAAGCCAGTTTTTGATCTGCCGCATTACCAGGCGCTGAATGAAACTCGCGAGGGATTTCTGCGCGAATTGCTGCCCGGATGGATGCAAGAACTGAATCTGAAAACATCCGTGGATGTGGGCTGCGGTCAAGGCCACTTTTCCGCGTTTCTGCAGTCCGCCGGACTCCGTGTGATGGCATGCGACGGGCGGCGGGAGAATGTGGAGGAAGCGGCGCGAAAATATCCAAACATCGAATTTCGTCAGGCCAACGTGGAAGACCCGGCGATTCTGGAGATGGGGAAATTCGACCTGGTGCTGTGTTTTGGATTGCTCTACCACCTGGAAAACCCGTTCGCGGCGATCCGGAATCTCCACAGCATGACCCGGCAAGTGCTGCTGCTGGAAGGAATGTGCATACCTGGCGACGAACCGATCTTGAATCTGCGGAATGAAGTGAACGCCGAGGATCAGGGACTCAACTTCGTGGCGTTTTATCCCACCGAGGCTTGCCTGGTGAAAATGTTGATTTCGGCGGGTTATCCCTTCGTTTACCGGTTCCGGCGGCGACCCGCGCATGAGGACTATAGCGAAAGCCCGAGGCGGAAACAGGTGCGGACGATTCTCGCGGCATCCAGCGTGGCGTTGAGCAATCCGATTCTCGACCGGGCAACGGATTCCCTGAACAATGCGGACGTGTGGGCCACCGGCCTGGCCAAGGTACGAATGGCCGCTCATCGGGTCCGCGTGGCTCTAAATCCAGGGCGGGACACGGATGAGCGGGAATCGGCCAAGGATGCATCGAAGCAAACGCAATAGGCGTAAGCGAGTACAGTCCAAGCCGCTGTGAGGTAGCAACGCAACATGCAGCCTGAAGAATTGCGGGAACATATCGCGCGTGAATTGCGCGCCGGCGCCGAAGCCCGGCTGAAACTGGCCGACGCTTGCCTGAATGGACTGCTGGAAATCGCGGAAGCGATTCGAGCCTGCCTGGCGGCGGGGGGAAAACTGCTGCTCTTTGGAAACGGGGGAAGCGCCGCGGATGCGCAACACGTTGCCGCAGAATTTGTGTGCCGTTTTTCGCGCGACCGGCAGGCGCTGGCGGCGATCGCGCTGACCACCGACACTTCGATTTTGACGGCGATCAGCAACGATTACGGATTCGAGCAAATATTTGTCCGGCAGATACGCGCGCTGGGCCGCGCGGGCGATGTGGCGATCGGAATCAGCACCAGCGGAAGTTCGCCGAACGTACTGGAAGGAATTAAAGCCGCGCGGGAGCTTGGATTGACGACGGTGGCGCTGACGGGAGCGAGCGGAGGGGATTTTTCGAGGCTGGCGGATTTTGCGCTGGTGGTTCCTTCGAGTGTGACCTCGCATATCCAGGAAGGGCACATCGTTCTGCTGCACACTCTTTGCGAGGCAGCCGAATCACTGCTGATCGGCTCATTCGAGAACGGTAAAGAAGAGTCGAGCGGGAAACCGGCGCGGAAAAAGACAGCGGGGAAGATTCAAGGATGAAAATCCTGGTCACTGGCAGCAGCGGTCTGATTGGTTCCGAAGCCGTGGAACATTTCGACCGGCAGGGGCATGAAGTAATCGGCGTGGACAACAACATGCGCCGCGAGTTCTTTGGGCCCGCCGGCGACACCACATGGAATCGCGACCGCTTGAAGAGCGTTACGCATCATTTCACCGCAGTCGATCTGGATATCCGCGATCGCGAAAAGAATTCTGGAATTATTCCAGCAGCACCGCTTTGATTGGATCATTCACTGTGCCGCGCAACCTTCGCACGATAAAGCCCGCGATATCCCTTTCCTCGATTTCGAAGTGAATGCCCTGGGAACTTTAAATTTGCTGGAAGCAATGCGCCAGCATTGTCCGGACGCCGTTTTCCTATTCATGAGCACGAACAAGGTGTATGGCGACGCGCCGAACGAAAAGCCTCTCGCCGAACTTGCCACCCGCTACGATTTCACGGACGCGAACGACTTCCATGGAATCGATGAACACTGCCGGATCGACCAAACGTTGCACTCCCTGTTTGGCGCTTCCAAAACGGCCGCGGACGTGATGGCGCAAGAATACGGCCGGTACTTTGGATTAAGAGTGGGCATATTCCGAGGAGGCTGCCTGACCGGGCCGACGCATTCCGGCGTTGAATTGCACGGATTCCTTTCGTACCTGGTGAAAGTGGTGCTGACGGGGCGCACCTACAACGTGTTCGGCTATAAAGGAAAGCAAGTGCGGGATAACATTCACAGCCACGACGTAATTATGGCGATGGAAGCGTTTGCCGCGAATCCACGGCCCGGCGAGGTTTACAACATGGGCGGCGGCCGCGAGAACAGCATTTCCATCCTGGAGGCCTTCGCGCGAATCGAGGAGATGACCGGCCGCAAAGTTCAGTGGACCTATCATGACGGGGCGCGAAAGGGTGATCACATCTGTTACATCTCCGATCTGCGGAAATTCCAATCGCACCATCCGAAGTGGCGCATCACTCGAAATTTGGACGCAATCCTGGAGGAAATCATCGCTTCCGAGCAACAGAAACTGCCGGTGGCGAGCCGCTGAACACCATGCTTACGATTTTTTCCACTCCAAAACCGTTCCACGGGCACAGCGGAATAATTCAACGCAATGCGCTGAAAAGCTGGAGGCTGCTCAGTCCGGACTGCGAAATTATTTTATTCGGCGATGAGGACGGCGCGGCGGAAGCGGCAAGCGAATTCGGCCTGCGCAACGAACGGGAAGTACGCCGGTCCGAATCCGGGATGAAGTATATGAATTTCCTGTTCGAGCGCGCCCAACAACTGGCTTCGCACAACATTCTTTGCTACGTCAATTGCGACATTATTCTGATGCAGAGTTTTTGGCTGGCGGTCCGGAAACTGGCCGCACTGAATCGCCCGTTCCTGATGACCGGCCGCCGGTGGAATACGGACATCACCGAACCGATTGATTTTACGCGGGAGGACTGGGAACGGCGCCTGCGAGCCGTGGTTTCCGATCGAGGGGAAAAGGCATCGTCCTGGTCCATAGATTACTTTGTTTTTTCGCGCGGGCTGTATCAAGAAATGCCTCCGCTGGTGATCGGGCGCAATTATTGGGATCACTGGCTGGTGTGGAAGGCTCGGGACCGGCAAGCGCTGGTGGTGGACGCCACGGCGGTGGCTCCGGTGGTTCATCAGAACCACGACTATTCTTATCTGCCGAAAGGTTCCGCTGGAACCAGCAAGGATGAACAGGCATTGAAAAATTACGACCTGGTGGGACGCGGCCGCGAGATGTGCACAATGGATTTCGCGACGCACCGGCTGACAGCTTCCGGCTTGAAAGAGAACTGGTTTCTGCCGTTCGCGCCCGCAAAGCAGGTGATTGTGCCGGCATGGTATCGCTGCTGGTTTGCGGCGCTGGATTTGACGCGCCCGGTCCGCCGCCGGCTGGGCTTGGACCTAAACGCCTGGAACGGTTTCACCAAAAAGATGGGACACCGGGGGAGTGGAAACGCAGATTAACTCCATGGCAGACCGTCCCGGTTCGAAGCGCATCATCGAAATCGATGGACTCCGCGGCCTGGCCATCTTTCTTGTGGTGATCTGGCATTACTTTTATTTCGGTCCCGCTCCGAATCACCATTCGATTGGCCTGCTTCGCAATCTCTATGTTTCCTTCGAGCGCTGCATCGCATTGGGATATACGGGGGTGGACCTGTTTTTCGTGCTGTCGGGATTTCTGATCGGCGGAATCCTTCTGGACAATCAAAAGTCGCCGTCCTATTTCCGTACGTTTTATATTCGCAGGTTTTACCGAATCATCCCGATCTATTACACCTGGATCGTGTGCTACCTCGTCTTAATGGCATTGGGAGGAGCGTTCCTCTATTCGAGGATTCGCGGTACGGCGGGATCGATTTCATGGCCACAGATCGCTGCGACATTCTTATTTATCCAAAACCTGGGATTCATTCGCTACATGGGGCTTGCGGATTTTTGGTTCGTGGTGACGTGGTCCCTGGCGGTGGAAGAGCAGTTCTACCTGATTTCGCCTCTGGTGGTCCGGCTGTTTTCGCGGCGCGTTTTGTATCTGCTGCTGGGCCTGGTCGTCTTCATGGCGCCTTTGCTCCGCATTTTGGTGCATCACCATTATCATGGAAGCGGCAATCTTGATCCGGCTTACGTGCTGATGCCGTGCCGCGCTGACGGTTTAGCACTCGGGATGCTGGCGGCTTTGCTGTGGCGTAACCTGGAATTTCGCGCGTGGCTTTCCCACCATGGGCGTTTCTTCTATGGGGTATGGGGATTCTTTTTTGCCGGGGTGCTGGTGATGGCGAAGTATCCCGCTCCCGAGTCTTATGTTGCGTTCTCTTACGGATTCACGTGGATCGACATTTTTTATGTTCTGCTTCTTTTGCTGGTGCTGGAGAAGCCCGCGGGACTGGTTGGCGCGTTTTCCCGAATGGCGTGGCTGCGGGAACTGGGGCGTGTCTCTTACTGCTTGTATATTATTCACGTCGCTGTGAAAGAACTTTGCCGGGCACTGTCTGGTGCCCGGATCACAGCGCACCGCAGCGTGGCCAATCGTGGTGATTCCATTGATTTCCGCTGCTATCTGCTATGGTATAGCGAGAGCGTCGTGGACTTATCTGGAACATCCGCTGATTCGCCGCGGGCACTCCTATCACTATTTGCCGGCTGCATAAGATGCAGCCGAAACGGTTTTCGTGGAGCGAAAAGGCCGATGCGAACCGGCGGACTCGAAACAATCCGAGAGGGAAGAACGGAAAACTGAATGTTGAAAAAGGCCCTACTCTTTGCCAGCCGGAGCAATTGGATGAGGCAGGCTGCCCAGAATTCTTTCCGTTTGCCGCTGATCGGCGCGAGCCTGCGGCGGGCTGCCGGCCAAATGCTGCCGCGCGGGCAGCGTACCTGGATCCAAATCAACAAGGGCCCCGGAGAAGGCTTGTGGATCAAGGTGGAACCTTACTGGGAACCCGGATACCTGCAGGGCCAGCCGGAACCTTTTATCCAGGAAATTCTGGCGGAGAAATTAAAAGCAGGAGAGTTGCTTCTACGATATCGGCGCGCACATCGGCTACTACGCATTGATCGCGGGGCGGCTGGTGGGACCGGAAGGTTGCGTGATTGCCTTCGAACCCGATCCAGACAACGTCGCGGTGTTCGAAGAAAACGTGAAGAAAAATGGATTCAACCACGTAAACGTCGTCGCCGCCGCGGGTTGGAACTCGGATGGGCAGATCAGCTTCGAGCGAGGGGAAGATCAACCATCTCGCATGGGCGGAAGAGTGATCGACGGTGAATCGAATGGCGCAGATTCAAAACGAACGATGACTTGCAGGACCATCACGCTGGATGGGTTTTGCCAATCGCATCGCCCGCCTACGGTGGTGATGATCGATGCCGAGGGAGGAGAAATCGAAGTGCTGCAAGGGGCACAGGCCGTGATCCGCCAGCATAGACCCGATTTTTTGATTGAAGTTCATGCGGAACGGAATCTTCCCATCATTCAGGAAATGCTTTCGCGGTCCAATTATGGCGTCAGGATTATTGCCAGGTATCCCGACAAGCTGCATGTTTATTGCTCCCGGGAGAACTAGCTGATTGATAGCGGCATGACAATTCGCTGAAATCATCCCTTGAACTGCAAAATCTTTGGCCACAATATCATTCCCAGTTTCCGCGATGAACAACGCCAGAACGCAGAAAACTATTTCGGTTGTGATTCCTACTTACCAGCGGCCCACAGCGCTGTTGGATTGCCTGAATTCGGTGCTGTGCGGGACGGTGCAGCCTTCGGAAATTATCGTGGTGGGCCGGGAGGGCGACACGGAATCCGAAGCGGCCGTGCAGTCGTATTCCCGGACGATCAGCTCCAGCGTTTGCTTCCGTTCCGCATGGGTAACAACTCCGGGTCATGTTCCTCCGGTCGAGGCGGGAATCCAGGCAGCCTCGAGTGAATTGGTTGCGGTGATTGACGACGATACAACCGTGCAATCCGATTGGCTGGAGAAAATTCTTCCCCACTTTTCCGACCCCACGATTGGCGTGGTGGGAGGCCGGGTGTACGTTCCCGGAACTCCGGCCCTGAAGTTAAAGGGAAAGCCCGGACGTGTATCCTGGTACGGAAAACATTGGGGGAATGTGGGTAACGTAGATGGCCAGCAGCCCATGGACGTGGACACGGTGATGGAGGGCAATTCGATCTGGAGGCGGGAGCTGATTCAATCGATTGAATTCGATCCAGTCCTCAAGTTCGACGACTCGTCAATGTACGGTTTGGATTTGACCCTGCAAGCGAAGGAAAAGGGCTATCGCGTTGTTTACGATCCGAAAATTCTGCTGCTGCATCATATGGCGCCGCGCGCCCCGGAAATCGATCGTGCCAACCGGCCCCGGCGCATTTTTTCCTACTGCCGGAATTATACGTACATTATGCTCAAGCGCTCGCCCTGGTGGCGGCGGCCGATCTTTCTGGGATGGTGGTTCCTGATCGGTTCGTACGGCGCGTGGGGACCGGCGGGATTGGCGGTCGATTTCTTGATGCACGGGCGGCAAGGCGACCGCTCCTTGGGAGCCGCGTTTCGCGGAAAGATAGAAGGCGCGCGAATCTGGATGAGATCGCGATGAGTTCCCTGCCGGTATCGAGGAACGTTTCCTTGTCGAATGCGGATATTTCACGAACAGAATATGGACCGGGCGCGCAGCAACAAATCGCAAGCGGTTTGCGCAAATACCGGGTGCTGCTGATCGCTTCTCACCCCGTGCAATATGCGTCGCCTTTGTTCCGGCGCCTCGCGGCCGATCCCCGGTTGGATATCGAGGTTGCCTATTGCAGCATGCAAGGAGCGGAATCGGGGAGAGACCCCGGCTTTGGCATCGATGTGGCGTGGGATGTGCCGTTGCTCGATGGATATGTGTGGCATCAAATTCCCAATCGTTCGCCACGCCCTGGCATTGGACGATTTTTCGGGCTAATTAATCCGGGGCTTTGGAAATTAGTCCGGACCGGAAAATTTGACGCAATCCTTGTGTACGGATATGCCTACGTCAGCTTTTGGATCGCATTTCTTGCCGCAAAAAGCGCGGGGCTGCCGATACTGCTGCCCACGGACGCGGTGGAAATGCCGCATCCTCGCGGAGGCTGGTGGTGGAAACGGTGGCTAAAACCATCCGCTGTTCATTTCATCTATAACCGCATCGCCGATATGGTGCTGGTTCCTTCCACAGCCACGCAGCGGTTTATTCAGTCGTTTGGAGTGCCGGCCGGACGAATCGCGTTCACTCACTATGTTGTGGACAACGATTATTTTTCGCAGGCCGCCGCGGCAGTGGATCGAGCGGCGATCCGGCAATCTTGGGGCATACCGTCGGACGCTTTGGTGATCTTGTTCTGCGCGAAGCTGGCGGAGTGGAAAAGGCCGCAAGACTTGCTTGAAGCATTTTTCAGGCTTCCAGCAGAGGATGGGAATTTGACGGCGGCGCCTGGCGTGCCTGGTCTTCGCAGGCGAAGGGAGCATGCGATCCGAATTGGAAGCGAGAGCGAAATCCATGGGAATGCAGGATCGCGTGCGGTTTTTGGGTTTTGTAAATCAATCGCAATTGCCCGCGGTGTATGCGGCCTCGGATCTGCTGGTGCTGCCTTCCGGACATGAGCCCTGGGGGCTTGTGGTGAACGAAGCGATGAGCTGCGGACTCCCTGCGGTGGTCAGCGATCGAGTGGGGGCGAATTTCGATCTGATCACCCCCGGTGTTACGGGAGAAGTCTATCCCTCCGGAAACGTGGAGGATCTTGCAAACATTCTTCGGCGGCTGATTGCGGACCCTGCCCGGATTCGATCCATGGGGCGGGCCGCGCGTGCCCGGATGGAGACGTGGTCCTACCGCGAGCATGCCAAAGGAATGGTTGGTGCGATCGAAGAAGTGGTCGAAGCAAGGCGGCGAAAATAATTGCAACGATAGCGGATCGCAGAGCGTGAAGGCCACGAAAGAAATTCGCGGGCGAAGGTTGCCAGGCATTCGAACTGCTTCTGTTTCAGGCGGTGCAATGCTGCTTCACAGCCCGGTTTCGATGACGTAGACTCGCATTTACAATTTTAAATCAGCCGGCAGACAGGCGAAACGGTGCCTCCACTGAGCATTTCTTCGAAAAATCGGCTTCATCTTGGATGCGGCCTGACGACTCCGGCGGGATGGATCAATATCGACGGCTCATGGAATGCCCGGCTGGCAAAGCATCCAGTGCTGCGGCGCGTGGCCAGTTCACTCCGGCTGATTTCCACCGACAAGGCGAGTATCCCGTGGGCTGCAACCATCTTTATTCACGACGTGCGCAAGCCGCTGCCGTTTCCAGACGATTCCGCCGAGGTGATTTATTCGTCGCACCTGCTGGAGCATCTCTATTCCGATGAAGCACGGAAGCTGATTCGAGAGTGTTTTCGCGTGCTGACAACGGGAGGAGTGCTGCGGATTGTAGTGCCGGACCTGGGCGCCATCATCCGGGAATATCTGGGCGAAAAACCGATCGGAGAACATTCCAAGGAACTTGAAACCATGCAGCCGGCCGACCGCGTGAATCGCCGGTTGCTGATGCGCACGCCGGCTGCTCCGAATGGAAATTTTCTTTATCGAATCTATGCGGAGTGGAAGAATTTTCACGAGCACAAATGGATGTACGACTCCAATTCTCTGAAGGCGTTGTTGGAATCAGCGGGATTCGCTGAGGTGGCGGAAATGCCGATGCACGCCAGCCGAATCACAGGAATTGAGGAGATTGAACAGCCCAGCCGCGTCGAGAACGGCGAGGGCATTTGCATGGAGGGAATCAAGCCGAGGGAGAATCCGCACTAAAAGGCGTGCGCAGGTTGGCTTGAGGAGCGGGCGGCAGCGCAGGGAGTAGCGCAAATTAAATATGGAAGGCTTACTCAATTCCGAATTGCACGCAGGTCTTGCGTGCCCCGTGGATCACAGCACGCTGCGGGTGGAAGGCGACGCGATCGTTTGCGAACATTCGCACCGGTTCGCAATCGAACAAGGGATTCCAGTGTTCGCTCAAAATCCGCGGCGCGAAGCGGTGCCACGGAATATGGCGCCATGCACGGTCCAGCAGTCAGAAAATTCGATCGATTCATTCGTCAGCGATTGGCTGGTGAATACGAACGGAAACCTTTACTGGCAAGCGCGAGGCAGGCTGCGCCGCTATCCAATTCCGGAGTGGCCGTCAGCGAACGGTGAGGGGAAATCATTGGTCGATCTCGGATGCAGTTGGGGCCGCTGGACAATTGCCGCGGCCCGGACGGGTTTTCGTCCGGTCGGCGTGGACGTCCATATCGACGCACTTGCCGCGGCCAATCGAGTGGCGGGACAATTACGCGCTTCCGCTGAATTTATTTGCGCCGATGCGGAACACCTGCCCTTCCAGCCGGAGAGCACGGATTTCGTATTTTCCTATAGCGTGCTGCAGCACCTTGAGAAAAAGAAAGTCGTCCAGATTTTCAAGGAAATTTGCCGCGTACTCAGGCCCGGGGGAATCTGCTTGATCCAACTTCCGAATGCGTTCGGCCTGTATAGCATTATACAGCAGCTCAAGAGGGGATTTCGAGAAGCGCGGGTGGGCACATTTGAAATGAGGTATTGGTCGATCCCGGAAATACGGCAAGCTATGAAAAGCGCCGGGATGCAAAGTCCGGTGATTCGCGCGGATGGCTTCTTTACGCAAAATGCGCAAGTATCGGACGTCGATCTGCTTTCACCCGTGGGGAAAGCGGTGGTTTCCGCATCGGCCGTGGGGTGCAGGGCTGCGGCTTCATTACCCATGCTGATTCATTTGGCGGACAGTCTGTGGATCGAGGCGCGAAAGAACTCCGGTTCCGGCAAGGTTTGAACCATTTAAGTGACGGGTACAAATACGTCCCGGGCCGCGCGCATATTTTGTCTTCCACGGGAATTTCACCGGAGAATCTGTTGCTGACCGAGAATTTAGCCGATACATCCGGATCTCTCTTGACTGAAACCGAAACGCAACCGGCCTCTCCGCTGTCGTCTTCAAAACGCATTGTGGAACTGGATGGATTGCGGGGAATCGCGATACTCCTGGTATTGATCTGGCATTTTCTTGCGATTCCCCTGCGAGAAAACCAGGGGATTTTATCCCGAGCGTTTGCGGCTGCCGGAATACTCACCTGGAGCGGGGTTGATCTTTTTTTTGTCCTGTCAGGATTCCTGATCGGCGGGATTCTTCTGGACAGTGTCCGTTCGCCGGGCTACTTCAAGGTATTTTACCTGCGGCGCTTCTACCGGATTGTGCCGATTTACGCTTTGACGTTGCTGGCGTTCTGGATTGGCAGCGCGTGGTTCCGGAAAAGCCCTTCGGCGATTTGGAGCCCGCTGTTCACGAAATCACTACCCTGGTACGCCTACGCAGGCTATTTACAGAATCTGTGGATGGCGAAGTGGAACACCCTGGGGGCTGGATGGATGGCAGCGACATGGTCCCTCGCCGTGGAAGAACAGTTTTATCTCGGACTTCCCATATTAGTGAGAACCGTGACAAAGTCGCGATTGCTGTGGATCGTTTTGGCGCTGGTATTGGGCGCACCGATCCTTCGCACTCTGCTTTATTTGATTATCCCAGCAGGACCTAATGCGGCATACGTGCTGATGCCTTGCCGTGCAGATGCCCTATTGCTTGGAGTGACTGCCGCTATTTTGCTGAGGAGGAATGATGTGTGGGAGTGGTTGGTCCAAAATCAGGCGAAGTTATTTCGGGTATTTCTGCTCCTGAGCGCTGGCGTGGTTCTTTTCATGGTAAGAGGGTGGGGCTTGTTGACTATGCCCATGACGACCCTTGGCTATACATGGATGGCAATGTTTTATCTCTCCATCCTGATGATGGCGATCCTGCCAGGGACGGCTTGGCTCAAACGCTGCCTGCGAGTGAAGTACCTCACTGGACTCGGCACGATCTCCTATGGTGTCTACTTAATTCACGGACCAGTTTATGAGATGTCCTATGCGCTTCTCAAGAAAGAGAGCCCTGCACTTCGCAATTTTTCAGACTGGGGCGTCACGATTTTGGTTGTCGTTTTGACGATCGCAATCGCTAGCGTTTCCTGGAGATTTTTCGAAAAACGGCTGGTGAGGCGCGGACACATGCACTCGTACTGAGGCGTGGGGGAGCTTTCCTTCGAACCACTCAGGGTGGAAGGGTGAAGTTCAAAGTTGGCTGAACTCTATGTTCAAAGTGCACTCAACATTCGGCGAAACTCCCTCGATATTGCCAACACTATCGGCTAGGATATCTAACTGATGCAGACTCGAACAGCAAGATTGCCGACCCTTGGGCGCGGAAGCCCCCTGCTGCTGGTTGGATTTGCCATGCTCGTGGCGCTGTATGTGGCGCAGATCATCGCGAATGGCGACTTGAAGTCGTTTGCTATTCTCGCCGCGTTCGGGATGCTTTGCGTTCTGGCGTCGGCCGTGATGAAGGATTGGCGATTCGGGATCCCCATTCTATTCCTGTGGCTTGCGGTAGAAGATTTGTTGCGGAAATATGTTGGCAACTCGCTGGTTATTTATGCGGTCAAAGACGTTCTTTTCCTGATCATTTTGGTCTCTTACTTCCTGGATGGCTGGAAGAGGCGCGGGGAGACATTCAAGAATCCCGTTCGCGTGCCGCTGCTGCTTTGGTTTGGCTGGGCATTCGCGGACTCCTTTAATTCGCACATCACAAACTTTGCGGTTCCTGCTCTCGGTTTGCGGATGAGTTTCTTCTATATTCCATTGATTTATCTGGGCTACCACTTCTTCCGTGATGAGGCCCAATTAAAGAAGTTCAGCCTTTACATGATCGAAATGGGGGCTGTTGTAAGCGTATTGGGGATCATCCAGTCGGTCATCGGACTCAACTTCCTCAATCCGATCGCGGACGACCCTTACCTGCGGCTTCGATTGATTCGTTACGTTCCGGGAACCCACGAAGAAATCCTCCGGCCGACGGGGACCTTTGTCGACGCGGGCCGATTTTCGCAATATCTATTCGTAGTCGCCTTCATTGGATTGGGCCTGCTTGCGTACTTGTACGCCACGCAGGGAACAAAAGGCCGGAAATTGATCCTGCTGCCGCTGGCGTGCTGGATGCTGGTGCTGGCTGGGATTTTTGTGAGCGCCCAGCGTTCGATTATCGCGCTCCTTGCAATTGCCTTTCTGGCGCTCATTCCGGCCTACGTATTCTCCAAGCAGGGCCGAGTTCGAGTTCATAACTTGCGGCCGATTATCAGGGCGGTTTTGGCCGGAACCCTGGCCATGGCGCTTTTGTACGCCTGGTCCCCGGATCGCTTCAGCAACGTATTCCGGTTTTACGATCTGACCATCAATCCGCAAAGCCAATACGCCGAGGTGGGAAACCGGGGGTCAGGATACTGGAACATCATCGTCTATTCTTATGAGCAATCCGGGATGATCGGCCACGGAACCGGTTCGGCATCCTTGGGCTTGCAGTATTTGTATAAAGCGGTAACGCTAAGCGGCTACTCGGCGATTACCCATACGGAAGGCGGGTATGCGGGAGTGCTCTGGGAATGGGGCGGAATTGGGTTGGCGCTGTGGTTGTGGTGGACAGTCTTCCTAGTGCTTGCGATGTTTAAGAAGATGATCCTTCTGCGAGGCACGCCGTATTATTGGTTGGGAGTTTCCATCCTGCTTTTTTCGATCTGTTTTTTGTTCCCACTTTTTTATTTGGGATTTCAGACCTACCAGAATTACGTTTCGCAAGCATTCTTTTATTTTCTGGTTGGTCTGTTCTTCCGGTTGCCCGCGCTTGCCGGGAAAGATATGAAGCTCGTTGCGGTTAGTTCGCGGAGGACTGTCGAGCCTTGAAGAGAGTCCCCGCCCTGGATACGAATCCATGAACCATTTGAGAAGTGACCTTCTGCCTGCGGCAAAGGAGCCGCGAACCGGCGGGCCGGTTCGAATTGGTGTGCTTGGCTGCGGTTATTGGGGACCAAACCTGATTCGTAATTTTGCCAAGCTGCGGGCGTGCGAGATTTTGATGGTCGCGGACGTGGATGCAAGAAAACTGGAACCGGTCCAGTGGGCCTATCCCAAGATAAAAACCTACGGTTCGCCGGAAGCCGTCCTCCGCGAAGATGGGATTGAAGCCCTGGTGATTGTGACCCCGGTCTCGACGCACTACGAACTTGCCAAGGCTGCTCTTCAGAATGACAAGCATGTCCTGATCGAAAAGCCATTGGCAGCCAGCGTGGAACAAGCCGAGGAGCTCGTGCAACTTGCGGAAGAACGCGGCAAGATCCTGATGGTGGATCACACGTTTGTTTATACCGGAGCGGTGCGCAAGATCCGGCAACTTATTGAATCGGGCGAATTCGGCGACATTTATTACTATGATTCGGTGAGAGTGAATCTCGGCCTCTTCCAGCGGGAATCGAACGTGCTTTGGGATCTTGGCCCCCATGATTTTTCGATCATGGATTTCCTGATTGACGAGAAACCTATTGGAATTTCCGCCATCGGAGCGAAACCGGTGCGGCGCGGGGACTGGGCGCATGAAAGCGTGGTCTACGTGGCCATCCATTTCAAAAGCGGGTTACTGGCACATTTCCACTTGAACTGGCTCTCCCCCGTAAAGGTGCGGCGGACATTGATCGGCGGAAGCAAGAAGATGGTCGTCTACGATCATCTGGATCCCGACAATCAATTGAAGGTGTTCGATAAAGGTGTGGAAGTGTCACTGGGAGAGGACGTCTCCAAGGTGCTGGTGCAGTATCGAACCGGGGACATGTGGGCTCCCAAAGTGGATCAAACCGAAGCCCTGGAAATTGTGTGCAAGCATTTCATCGATTGTGTCCAGACAGGGGAGAAGCCCATTACCAGCGGGCAAGAGGGTCTCCAGATTGTCCGGCTGCTGGAAGCAGCACAGGAATCCATGGACAAACATGGCGAGGTGATCGAGCTTTGAAGCGGGATTTGAAATATCAGAGCATCGCGCCGGATGTGAAGCTGGGCGAGGATGTAAAAATATATAAGTTTGTAAATCTTTACGGATGCGAAATCGGCGATCACAGCAAGATCGGCACGTTCGTCGAAATCCAGAAAGGCGCGAAAATCGGGCGACACTGCAAAATTTCGAGCCACACGTTCATCTGCGAAGGAGTGGTGATCGAAGATGAGGTGTTTATCGGCCATCATGTGGTTTTTATCAACGATCGATTTCCCCGGGCTACAAATGCGGACGGTCAATTGCAGACCGAGGCGGACTGGGAGGTCCATCGCACCGTCGTGAAAAAGGGCGCGTCGATCGGAAGCGGCGCGGTGATCCTTTGCGATATTGAAATCGGCGAACGGGCGATTGTGGGAGCAGGAAGCGTGGTTACCAAAAATGTGCCGGCGGGGCAGATCGTCGCGGGGAATCCGGCGCGCCCACTGCGAAGCGGAGAGAAAGCGCCTCAAAAATGAAAGTAGTCCTCTCGAGCGTGACCAAGCAGCATTCCTACCCCATCGCATCCGTTGCCTACCAGAAAGGGTTCCTGAAACAGTTCATCACCGGCATCTATTACGATTCAAAAAAAACGCGCTACCGCTTGCTGGACCGGGCTATTGGCTCGCTGCGCGGCAATGGCGATCTTGCCCGCCTTCACGTGCGGCGCCAGGAAGGATTACCCGATTCCTGCGTGACGGCTATCGCTTGGCCGGAAGTGATCGAACAGGTGTGGAGACGAGTGCCGATCCTTCCCCGCATTTTGCACCCCGATTCGGTCTATTACCTTCGCAATGAGGCGTTCGATAAATTGGCCTCGCACCGCATGCTTCCGTGCGATTTGTTTCACGGCTTTGAACAGTGCGCCCTGTTTTCCTTGCGCCGCGCCAAGGAAATGGGCGCCGTTCGTTTGCTGGATGAACCGGTGATCCACCGGGCTCTTTGGGACCGTTTGGAAGCGGAGGAACGGCGCAAGCTGGGGCTTCCGTCGGCCGAGCGTCCTTATTGGTATCGGGAACACGTCGACCGGAAATATCGCGAACTGGAATTGGCGGATTACCTGCTGGTGGGCCTGGAATTTGTGAGGAAGTCTTTTGTGGATGAAGGCTTTCCCGCCGATCGAATTTTTCTGGTTCCCTACGGCGTGAATGTGCGCAAGCGAGACCGGCCAATCGAGCGCCCCCAGCGGCGCGGGTTCAACATTCTCTTCGTTGGGCAAATATCCTGGTACAAAGGCCTTCATTATTTCCTGGATGCGTACGACCGTTTGGATCTGCCGGGAGTGAATCTGACGATTCTGGGAATGGTTCATCCGGAATGGGCTCCTTATTTCATGGAGCGTTTCAAACGCGTGAAGAACCCGGTGAATTACGTTGGAACCGTGGCCCATTCGCAGATCGAGCAGTATTACGCTGACGCTGATGTGTTCGTGTTTCCTTCCATCGGAGGCGGAGTGGGGATCGCGACGTTTGAGGCGATGGCGGCCGGGCTGCCGGTAATCACATCCGACGGCGACGTGGTGATTCGGAACGGAACGGACGGCCTGGTGGTGCCGCCAGAGGACTCCGACGGCTGGGTGGCCGCCCTGAAAAACCTTTACGAAAATCCCGAGCTGCGAGCCCAACTCGGGGCCAATGCCGTCGCGAGAGTTCAATCGTTCACCTGGGAAAACTATCAGGCCGGAATCGTCAACGCTTATGAAGAAATCGCCAAGCGAGAATCGCTCCGATAGCGATTCAGAATCCATTGGCCGTGTGCCCTGCCCATGGTCGCCGCCGGCTAATCCCATGCGAAGAGAGAAACGTGAGCAACTTCCGGCTTGCGAAAGTGTTTCGCTGCACCTAACATGGTGCGGGGTCATCCGGGTTTTGAGGGGCATGGAAAGCAAATTGTCCGGTGCCGTAGGGGTGCTGGTGTGCAGCGGATTTCATTTTGCGTTTCCGTTTCTGATTCATCCCACGGAAAGCCCGTTGGCTCCCAGATAAATCTAGCTCCCGAGGGGAGAAGCCATCACCCATGCGCACGCTTGTCACCGGCGGACTCGGTTTTATCGGCTGTAACCTGACGGATCGGTTGCTGCGGGAAGGGCATGAAGTTGTGATCCTCGACAATGCCAGCCGTAACGGCACCCTGAACAACCTGCACTGGCTGGAAGCAAACCATCGCGGAAAATTCCATTGGATCCAGGGAGATACCCGGGACACGGCGGCGGTGGAGGAAGCAATCCAGGGAGCCGAGACCGTTTTTCATTTTGCAGCTCAGGTGGCGGTGACCACCTCCGTGCAGAATCCACAGGATGATTTCAGCACCAACGCACAAGGCACTCTGAACGTTTTGGAATCGGCCCGGCACCAGAGCCGCAAGCCCATCGTCGTGTTCACCTCGACCAACAAGGTTTATGGCGGATTGGACGATGTGCGCGTGGAAGAAAAAGAATTGCGTTATGTGCTCCCTGAGTTGCCCCAGGGAATTTCCGAATCACAGCCGCTCGATTTCCATTCGCCGTATGGCTGCTCCAAGGGCTGCGCCGATCAATATATGCGCGACTACTACCGAATTTACGGCTTAAAGACCATCGTCTTTCGCATGTCTTGCATCTATGGCAACCGCCAATTCGGTAACGAAGACCAGGGCTGGGTTGCCCATTTTGTGCTCACCGCGCTTCAGAACGGTTCGCTCACGATTTATGGAGACGGCAAACAAGTCCGCGACCTGCTCTACATCGATGACCTGGTGAACGCGTTCTTGCTCGCCGTAGGACGAATCGACTGCACGGCTGGGGAAATTTACAATATCGGCGGCGGCCCATCGAACGCCATTTCGGTTTGGACTGAGTGCAGCAAGCACTTGGCGAAAGCCTTGAAGCAGAAGCCCTCCGTGCAATTCGCCGATTGGCGCCCGGGTGACCAGAAA
The DNA here is from genome assembly GCA_963797765.1 of uncultured Acidobacteriota bacterium. Lineage (GTDB taxonomy): Bacteria > Acidobacteriota > Terriglobia > Acidiferrales > UBA7541 > JBGPTK01. The sequence goes on from CAWCQU010000002.1 coordinate 504,502, forward strand.
ATTTACATCAGCGATATCCGGAAAGCTTCGCGTGATTTTGGCTGGCAGCCAAGGATTTCGATCCCTGAAGGGCTTAACCGGCTTGCTGCCTGGGCCGAGGAAGCGGCAAGAATCCTAACCCAATACGCATGAACTCGGCCGTACCTTCGCAGCGTCCATACCTCGGACTTTTTTCTGGTTTGCAAAGCGTGGGAGGAATTCAACGCGCCTCCCGGCACATGGCTGCCGTGCTTGCGGAGCTAGCCTCTCGAGAGGGAGCGGCCTGCCATTTCCTCAGTTTGAATGACCCGCCGGGCAGGCATCAGGCGCAAGTGGGCAGCTTCCGATTCGAATTCACTGGGTATGGACGCAGTAAACTCCGTTTTGTGCTGGCTGCAATTGGCGCTGCGAAGCAACGTCCCAAAATGATATTTGTCAGCCACGCAAATCTTGCACCGGTTGGCTGGTTGGTGAAGAAATGGAGCGCGGCCCGGTTAGTCGTAGTCGCCTGGGGCATCGATGTGTGGACGCCGTTGCCCTTTCTGCGACGTTTGGCTTTGCGCGAAGCTGACCTGGTACTGGCAATTTCCCGCTATACTGCGGAATGCGTCGAGACGTTGCAGGGTGTGCCAGCGCGCGCGATTCAGATACTCCCGCTCGCGCTTGATCCAACCTTTTGGGATGAGTCGCAGAAACCCCGTGCCAATGGAAACGGGCGTCCGGCAAGCTTCCCTTCTGGCCGCGTCGTGTTGAGCGTCGCCCGATTGTCCGCTGAAGAAGGCTACAAAGGAATTGATACGATGATTCGCGCGCTTCCCGCGATCAAGGAGCATGTCCCCAACGTTCAATTCGTGATCGCTGGTGATGGGGATGATCGTCCTCGCCTGCAGGCTCTCGCCCGGGAATTCGGAGTGGAGGAGCAGGTTTTTTTTCTCGGAAGTTTGCCTGCTTCATCCTCCGAACTTCTGTACAGTTACTCGAATTGCGAAATCTTCGCCCTGCCAAGCAAGGGGGAGGGATTTGGCCTGGTTTTTCTCGAAGCGATGGCATTTGGAAAGCCTGTGGTAGGCGGCGCCCACGGCGGAACGTTGGACGTGATAGAAGACGGAGTAACCGGATATCTGGTGAGGCACGGTGACGTGGGCCAGCTCGCGAGTGTATTGACCGGCTTGCTGACCGACTCTCAACTTCGCAACGACATGGGTGCGCGAGCCCGAGAACGAGTGCGCACTCACTACCTTTTCGAAAGTTTTGCCAATGAACTCGAGCGTGTCTTGTACTCGCCGGCAGCCAAAGTCTGAATCCCAGCTTTGCTTTGGGATCGTCCTCATGCGAATTCTAATGGTTTCCCAAACTTACTTCCCTTTCCAGGCCGCGGGAGGCCCGCCAACCAAGATCCGCGCAATCGCCAAGCGGCTGGTTGAGCATGGACACAGCGTCACTGTGTTAACCACGGACATGGGCTTCGGCGAATCGAACGGCCCTCCAATGCCGCCCGGACAAAACCGCTGGGGCTGGCAAACACAAGAAGATGGCATCGAGACGATTTACCTAAGAACGCAGGTCCGTTATCGTTCACTCACTCTGAATCGCGGGTTGAAAAGCTATTGCGATACTTCTCTCCGTTCCTTCGACATCGTCCATATCTTCGGACTCTACGATTTACTCGGAATCGCCGTGGCTTCCCGGTGTTTGCGTATCCCGATTCCCTACGTGATCGAACCCATCGGCATGTTTCGGCCAATCGTACGCAGCTTGTGGTTGAAGCGGGCTTATCTGCTCTTCGGGGGCAAGCGGCTGGTCCGCAAAGCTTCCTGCGTGCTTGCGACATCGGAGAGAGAGAAACAGGAGCTCATTGCCGGGGGAATTCCAGAATCCAAGATCATCATTCGCCGGAACGGAGTTGAAGTGCCTGAATGTCTGCCGTTTCCAGGCGGCTTCCGGAAGAAGAACGGTATCGGATCAAACTCGAAACTAATTCTTTTTCTAGGGCGTCTAATTGCAAAGAAAAGCCCTGACCTTTTGATTCACGCCTTTGCGCAATGGCGGAAGACCGCCAGCAACGGAAGGTCGTCGGTATTAGTCCTGGGGGGCCCGGACGAAAACGATGGATACCTGCGTAAGCTCGAATCGTTAGTGCACGATCTGGGCCTAAAAGAAACGGTGAAATTTACAGGACCGCTCTACGACGGCGAGAAGTGGGAGGCTTACCGTGATGCGGACGTGTTTGTTCTGCCATCTCAAAGTGAAAATTTTGGCAATACAGTTGCCGAGGCAGTAGCGTGTGGAGCACCGGTGATCGTCACCGACCGCTGCGGGATCGGGCCATCGATTGACGGCAGGGCGGGGCTTATGGTTCCCTACGGCACTGTTGAAATCCGGACTGCTCTCTCCAAATTACTCGCGGAAGAATCGCCGCGAGAGCGCTATCAAAACGGCTGCGAAGAAGTGACGCGGGAACTTTCCTGGGATCAGCCGCTGGCACAGATGGAATCGCTATACTCCAAGCTCGTTTCGGAAAGAAAGAGAATATGAAACGGCATCCTGTCCTGCTGATGGCCTGGTACTTGGTGAACGGATTGTTGGTTATTTCCGTTTTTTTCTTCGCGTTTGCCGTGATCCGGGACTATTCCACGCGGGAGTACCTGAGAGGCTTTTCGGATGCGGTTACTCCGGCCGGCGCTACCCCGGAAGAAAAAATCAGCGAAATCCTCGCTTGGATGGAACATGGCCCCGCAAGACGCACCGGCAATGCTTCTTCCTCGGCAATTCACGATCCGGAACAAACTCTCAACTACCAAGCACTTTTGCGTGTATGCGGGAGTGCCACAAACGCTTTCGTGAATTTGGCAAACAGCAGCGGCCTTCAGGCCAGGCGCCTATTATTATTATCCGCCGATCGTGGCGCGAAGCACGTGGTTGCGGAGGTCTACATTGATGGCCGTTGGATCGTCGTTGATCCTGCCTTTCGAAACATCCCGCGCGGAACGGATGGCCGCCTGCTTACCCGTCAGGAACTTGGCGACCCGGAGGTTTTGCGCTGGGCCACCCGAAATGTTCAAAATTACGATCCGACCTATACCTACGAATCGACTGCCCACGTACGCCTCGCGCGCATCCCCATCATCGGCCGCTTTCTTCGGAGCTTGCTGAATCATGTCATTCCCCGATGGGAAGATTCCATCTGGTGGACGATATTGCTCGAACGCCGATCATTCGCTTTGCTGGTGATCTCGTTCATCCTTGTGTTGTTTTTTCTAATTGTCCGCTTTGTATTACGCCGGTATGCGGAGTCGCGCTACGGAATTCCTCGAGTCCGGGTTCGCCAGCGGGTGCGGGACGCCGTCCGGATCGTTTTAGGTATGTCGGTTTGATGTCTGGCTCAGGTCCCTTGTGAGATGACCTGCCGGCGGGGTCCGGATATATTCACCGGCAGGAGATTGGACATCGACCTCCAGGCTGGTGTTGACCTCGCATGACGCAGGTATAAAGTTAAGCTTCCCCTTCCTTGAAATTCTGAATCTGGTTTCAGTTCACCCCTTCGACCTCTCGGAACTGGTGTCCGGCGTAAAACTCTCAATCCCAGTGTGGCGCTGCGCTTGCGGGGGGGGCTCCCGTTCAATTGGAAGATATCCGGCTTCGTCCTCAACTTGAACCACTAACAAAGGATCACCAAAGAATTCCGCAACGGATTTTTCGGGTATACTGAGGCTCCCGCCCGGTTAGGCGAAGCTTGGCTCTTGCCCGCGGGACGAGAGCAAGCAAAGTTCAATTTTCCAGGTTAAGGCGAAACGATTTCATGTGCGGCATCTGCGGCGTTATCGCGGCCGAAAACAGAGAAGATAAAGCTGCGTCTGTCGAAACCCTGACCCGGCGCATGCTCGCGGCCATGCATCATCGTGGCCCTGACGCCGAAGGAATTCTCATCGCCCCGCCCGTCGCCCTGGGAATGCGCCGCCTCAGCATCATCGATCTTTCTGGCGGCAACCAGCCGATCTGGAATGAGGCGCGAACCCTTGCGGTAGTCTTCAACGGAGAAATTTATAATTTCCGCGAACTGCGCGCCACTCTGGAATCCCTGGGACATCGCTTCCAAACGAATTCCGATACCGAAGTAGTGGTGCATGCCTACGAGGAGTGGGGATGCGAAAGCCCCCGCCATCTTCAAGGCATGTTCACATTCGCGGTGTTGGAAATGCCCGACGGGACCGCAAGGCCCTCCCCGCCAGGTCTTCTTGGCGCGCGACCGGCTCGGCATCAAACCGCTTTATTACGCCCAGGCAAACGGAACATTTCTCTTTGCGTCGGAGGTTCGCGCACTGCTCGCTTCCGGCGTCATTCCCCGTCAACTTTCGCAAGCGGCTCTGGAAAGCTACCTCCTCTTTGGATCGACTTGCGAACCGATGACTCTGGTGGAAGGTATTTATTCGCTGCCGCCCGGCCATAGTCTGCTGCTGCCGGCCGCAAAGCCAACGCCCGTCCCGCAACCTTACTGGGATGTCACTTCCGTGATCGACGTGGAGAATCCCAAACGGGACGAACCAGCTTCGATTCCAAAAGAATTGCGATCGCTGCTCGAAAACTCGGTTCGCGGGCATTTGATCGCTGATGTGCCCTTGGGCATTTTTCTTTCCAGCGGCCTCGATTCCACGGCTTTGGCCGCGCTGGCCAGCCGCGATCACAGCGGCATCCACACGCTTACGGTGATCTTTGCCGAGCAGGATTTCAGTGAAGCGGAGATGGCGCGCCGGTCCGCGAAGCGATTCCACACACAGCACAGTGAGCTGTTGCTGACGGGCGAAGACATGCTCGCCCGCCTGGAAGAATCCGTTACCGCTTTCGATCAGCCCAGCGCGGACGGCGTGAATTCTTATTTTGTCTCCTGGGCGGCGCGACAGGTGGGATTGAAAGTGGCGCTCTCCGGATTGGGCAGCGATGAAATCTTTGGCGGCTACTCCACCTTTCGTTCGACGCCACAAGTGGGCCGGCTGGCTTCGTTCGGCCGCTTGATTCCTTCGTGGCTGCGAGCTTCCACCGCACGCGCAATGGAAGGCGTCGCCTCACGCCGCGGAATGCCGGATTCCGGCCGCAAACTGGCCTCCGCATTGCGCAACCCCGGGTCCATGCCGCATGGATATTTCTTTACTCGCGCACTCTTTACCCCGCAGGCCGCGCTCTTACGCCATCCGCTTGCTGAAGACTCCTCGTTGCCCTCGGCGTGGCGCGCCTGGCAGGCAAAGATCTCGCTCGAATCAGAACGTCTCGAACCCTTTAACGCGGTCTCCTGGCTCGAACTTCGCTCCTACATGGTGAACATGCTGCTGCGCGATACCGATTCCGTAAGCATGAGCAATTCCCTCGAAGTTCGCGTGCCCTTTCTCGATCATCCGCTGGTGGAATATGTAATGCGGTTGCCCGCTTCCGCGAAGCAAAACGGAACAGTTTCAAAACCGTTGCTCGTGGAAGCGCTTGGCGATTTGCTGCCGAATGAAGTGATTGCCCAGCGTAAACGCACCTTCACATTTCCCTGGGAAAAATGGCTTCGAGGCCCGCTGAAATCGCGAGTGGAGCATAGCCTTCAGAATCTCTCCCCAGTACTCTTAAGTGCCCTCGATGAACACAAAGTGCGCAACGTGTGGCAAGATTTCCTGTCCGGACGAACCAGTTGGTCCCGTCCCTGGAGCCTGTACGTGCTGAACGAGTGGACGCGGCGCCATTTGGAGACGGAAGATTCGCGTTCCGCGCCAGCCGAGATCGCTTCCGCAACCGCTGCCGTGTGACGCCGCTCGCGGCCAGGCGATCCAAATAAATAGGGGGAGCTTCACCGAATGTATATTCTGGGAATCAACGCATATCACGCCAACGCATCCGCCGCACTCGTGGCGGACGGGCAACTGGTCGCGGCGGTGGAAGAAGAACGATTCAACCGCGTGAAATACGCGGCCGGATTTCCCGTCCAGGCCATTCGTTATTGCCTGGAGCAGGCGGGCATCACGTTGTCGCAAGTGGATCATGTTGCGATCCCGCGCGATCCCCGGGCGCGTCTTGGCACCAAGCTGCTTTATTCGCTGCGCATGCCCAGTTTCGCGTTGGAACGAATCGGAGTGATGAAGCGATTTGCGGGGGTGAAAGAAGAACTTGCGCAAGCCTTCGATCTCGATCCCGAAAAGCTGCGTTCCAAATTTCATCGCGTCGAACATCATCAGGCGCATTCCGCCAGCGCATTCTTCGTCTCTCCTTTCGAGGATGCCGCGGTTCTCTCCGCCGATGGCTTGGGCGATTTCGCCAGCACCATGTGGTCCGCCGGCCATGGACCGCGCCTGCAGATCCTCGGCTCCATCGCGTTTCCCCATTCCCTGGGAATTTATTATTCCGCCCTGACGCAATATATCGGCTTCTGGAAATTCGGAGATGAATACAAGGTGATGGGCCTGGCGGCTTACGGCCAGCCCGCCTATCTGGATGAGTTTCGCAAAATCCTGAAAACCACACGCGGCGAAGTTGGATTCCGCCTTGGCCTGGAATATTTCTCGCACCAGCGTAAGGGACCGGAGATGACCTGGCGGGAAGCGGATCAAACTCCGGTGCAGGGCCGCCTGTTTTCGGAATATCTCGAGAAACGTCTGGGGCCTACGCGACCTGCGAGCGAGCCGGTGGAACAACGGCATCGAGACCTTGCCGCAACGATGCAGGCGACGCTGGAAGAAACTTATCTGACGATGCTCGATTCATTGCAGCGGCAGACCAAGCAGAAGAATCTGTGCCTGGCCGGCGGCGTGGCGTTCAACTGCGTCGCGAACGGCAAAATTTTCGACCGCACGGAATTTGAAAAAGTGTATGTCCAGCCGGCGGCCGGTGACGCGGGCCTCTCCGTCGGCGCCGCCTATTTTGTCCAGCATCAGGTTCTTGGTGCGCCTCGTACGTTTGTAATGGATCATGCTTCCTGGGGGCCGGGCTTTTCAGACGATGATGCCCGGCGGGCGCTCGAGAGTCGTGGAATCTCGGGAACCGAAATCAGCGTCGCCGAATTGACCGAAAGCGCTCTGTTAAAAGCCACGGCGCAGCACATCGCCCGCGGCCGCGTGATTGGTTGGTTCCAGGGACGCCAGGAATGGGGTCCGCGTGCGCTGGGCAATCGCAGCATTCTGGCCGATCCCCGGCGGCCTGAAATGAAAGACATCCTGAACCAGCGCATCAAGCACCGCGAAACTTTCCGGCCTTTTGCTCCGTCCATTCTGGAAGAATCGACCGGGGAATATTTTGAACGCACTCAACCTTCTCCCTTTATGACATTTGCTTATTCAGTGCGCCCGGAAAAGCGCGCCGTAATTCCCGCGCCCACGCATGTGGATGGCACAGCGCGCCTGCAAACCGTGAATCGTCAGGCGAATCCGCTTTACTGGAAGTTGATCAAGGAATTTGCAAACCAGACGGGCGTCCCGGTTCTATTGAACACCTCCTTCAATGAAAATGAACCGATCGTTCTTCGTCCCGAGGAAGCACTGGATTGTTTCCTTCGCACGAAGATGGACGTCCTTGTATTGGGCAATTTTATTCTCGAGAAACCGGCTCTGGAGTCTGGTGTTGAAGACCAGACTGAAGTGTTGGTGGATCGGGCAAAGTAGTAAGCACTTAAGGCAGGCAGCCTTTCCTGCCTACCTTCGGCGTTCGTGGTGGTGCTGCAAGAAGCGACAGTTTTACTTGGGGACTGGCCGTGCATATTTTAGTTTTGAATCAATACTATCCTCCGGATACGTCCGCGACGGCGAAGATGGCGGCGCAGGTGGTCGAGCGCCTCTCCGTCGAGCATCGCGTTACTGTGCTTGCCGGCCGTCCTTCGTACGATCCCAGCGAGCGCTATCCCGCGCGGTTGTTGCGCCGCGATATGCAAGGCAACGTGACGATCGAGCGCGTCGGCTCCACCACTTTCTCGCGCCATCGCATGGGCGGCCGCGTCTCGAATTACCTGAGCTACCTTTCCCTGGCGATTCCGCGCGCTTTGACAATTCGCCACGATGTGATCCTGGCGATGACCGATCCTCCCTTTGCCGGCATAGCTGGGGCGCTGGTTTCAAAGCTTTCTAGACGTCCTCTCGTCTACAACATTCGGGATCTCTATCCAGACATGGCGATTGGCGGCAGCATCGTGAAACCTTCGCGTCTGGTGCGGCTCTGGGAAAACATGCATCGCCGCAGTCTGAGGCAAGCCACCAAAATTATCGTCCTGGGAGAGGATATGCGCGAACGCATCCTCTCGAAAGGAATCGACGTGGAGAAAATCGCCGTCGTGCGCGACGGAACTTCCCTGCCGGAGAAGCTAGCTTCCGCGGATCATCCGGTGGTCCAGGAAATCCGCAATGGTTTTCCGTTCACGGTGATTCACGCGGGGAATCTGGGATTTTATGGAGCGTGGGATACATTAATTCGAGCGGCTGAAATTCTAGGCGACGATGGAGTGGGCTTTCTATTCATCGGTGACGGTGCCAGCCGGTCCCGGCTCGAAGCATCGGCAACCGGTTTTCCCCAGGTGCGTTTTATGCCCTTCCGGCCCGCCGAACAGATTCCATTTGTGATGGCCGCTGGCGATTTGCACATCGTCACCGTGAAGCGCGGACTGGAAGGCGTGGTCGTGCCCAGTAAATTTTATTCTATATTGGCGGCAGGCCGGCCGGTCCTCGCCGTGGCGCCTGAATCTTGCGAAGTGGTTCGCATCGTTCGCCAGTCGGGCTGCGGAATTGTGGCCGATCCCGACGACCCCCAATCGGTGGTCCGTGCGCTGCGCGAAATTCGCGACGATCGGGTCCGGCTCGATTACATGGGTCGCCGTGCACGCGAGATTGCAAGAAACTTTATTCGAGCGGACGAACTGGACCGCTTCACAGGAATTGTGGAACAAGCTGCGAGCTATGACCGTGAGACAGAGGAAGCCATCTGGCCCAGGGAAAAAGCCGCGGCTGCTGGCGCGAATTCCGGGTCTGAATCACGCGTCCTGGAGTCCTTGGTTGAGCACGAAGTTCAACATTCACGCAATCCCGAGCCACACGGAGGTTAAAGCGCTTGCCGGTTGAACTCATCGCGTTTTCCGTTGCCTTACTTGCATCGCTCAGCTTGACCATTCCGGTTCGCCAGTTGGCTTTGCATCTCGGCATGGTGGATCAACCAGGGCCCCGCAAAGTCCATCTAACTCCCATTCCACTTCTGGGTGGGCTGGCAATGTATCTCGGCGTTGTCCTGGCTTTAATCGCCACAAAACCCGATCCTGCGTGGCTTCAAATTGCCGGAATACTGGCCGGCGCTACGATGCTCGCATTAGTCGGATTCCTCGACGACGGCAAGCTACTGCATCACCAGGTGAAATTGTTCGGAGCCATGCCGATCGCCGCTCTGATTTTGATATTCGTTGGGAATCCGCGCTGAGGTTTTTTCTGAGTTCGTGCCAGGACGCACTGGAATTTTTCTGGATGGATGCCTCACGGTCGTGTGGGTAGTGGGAATCACCGCCGCATTCAGCATACTCGATCACATGGATGGCCTTTGCGCCGGCATCGCCGCCGTCGCCGCCGCATTTTTTGTGATCCTTGCCTGGTCCAGCGGGCAAGTTTTAGTCAGCACGCTTGCCGCGGCTACGTTTGGCGCTGCATTAGGCTTTCTTCGATGGAATTTCAAGCCGGCAAAGATTTTCATGGGCGATGGTGGCGCGATGTTCCTGGGATTCCTGATGGCCACTTTGTCGCTCAAACTCCGGCTGCCGCGAATCGCTTCCTCCGCCGATTGGATGATTCCCTTGTTTGTTCTGGGCGTACCCATCCTCGACACAACTCTGGTCAGCATTTCCCGGTCCCGCCGCGGCTTGTTACCATTCACTTCTCCTGGGAAGGATCACACGGCTCACCGGTTGTCGAACGTCGGCCTGGACCAGCGGGGAGCGGTGCTCGCGCTCTATGGCATCGGTTGCCTCTTCGGATTTCTAGCCCTGCTGATCCGCTACGTGCCCGGACCTCAGGATTACCTCGTTGCGGCCGGAGTGGTTCTCTGCGGACTGGCTGCGATATTTGTCCTGGAAAAGTGCCCGTACGAACGTCAAAAAAAGTACTAAGATCCGCGCCTTACCACTCTGTTCCGTATTGAAACGTTGTCTCGGCTTTTCACACTTTCACCTGTCCGTCGGCATCCGTTCGCGCCATTTCTCCCGGTTTCACAGGCTAGAAACGGCATATTGATTTGCGGATTCGGGTGAGTGCGTTATACTGCACGGCCGAGTGAATTATCTTGGCGAGCGCTTTTCCGAAACGTCCGGGCAGAGCTAAATGAGGCGCTCGGTCCTGCATGTTCCCAGCTCTTCGGCGATCTTAAGCGAGCGAGTGTATACAGAACTGCGGCAAATGATTGTTCCTGTCGAACAGCGGGGAGAGAATCCAATAACGAAAGATTTGACCAAGCCAGCGCATGGGCCGGTAGCAGTCGTCGGAGGCTCGGCGGCTGGTTTGTTTACGGCATATCTGCTGGCGCGTCGTGGTGTTCCTGTCCAAGTGATGGAGCGAACGGAGAACCTGGAACCGGCAGCGCGGACGCTGATCGTCACCCATCATATGCGGAACATTCTGGGCCAGGCAGCAGGCGACTGCGTGGTCAACGAAGTCCGCAAATTCGAACTATTTACGGACGGCAGAGCCGCCCACATTCCACTCAAACAACCTGACTTGATTATTGAACGCGCTGCTTTGATCCGCAGTTTGGCGGAGCGGGCTCGCAGCGCCGGGGCCAAACTTCTTCTTGGTCGCCGTTTCCGTGGATTGCAGAACTCGAACGGAGGATTGGCGATTGAAACAGAGCGTTGCTCGGATGGAGCGCGTGAAGAAATCCATGCTTCTACCCTTGTGGGCAGCGATGGCGCAACCAGCCGGGTTGCCGAGGCGGCAGGTTGGCCGAAGCAGCAAACCGTCCCACTGATCCAAGCGATCGTCCCCTTGCCGAAGGACATGTCGCCCGACACGGTCCGCGTATGGTTTGTGCCTCAGGACACGCCCTATTTCTATTGGCTGATTCCCGGATCGAAAGACCGCGGCGCCCTAGGCATCATCGGCGAAACGGGACAGGAAACGCGGCTTCATCTCGAACGGTTCCTGGAGAAACGAGGCCTCGAGCCGATCGGATTTCAAGGAGCTCGCATCCCCGTCTACACGGGCTGGGTGCCGGTCGAGCGGCAATTCGGTAACGGCAAAGTTTATCTGGTCGGCGACGCCGCTGGACAAGTGAAAGTGACCACTGTAGGTGGCATCGTGACCGGCTTCCGTGGCGCCGTTGGAGTGGCCGAGTCCATCTTGAATGGCGGCCCCGGACGCGAACTTCGCAGCCTGCGGCGTGAGTTGGATCTTCATCTGCTCTTGCGCAGGACGATGCACCATTTCCAGCAGGCGGATTATAGCCGTCTCGTCGACTTGCTCAATGATTCGGCGCGCCAATCCTTGAGTTCTTACACGCGCGATGAAGCGCTTAAAGTTTTGTGGCATATCTGCCTGAACCAACCTCGCTTGCTCTTGATGGGTCTGCGTGGTCTTCTTACCGGAAAAGGATCCTTCCCCCGGGCTGCCGTGTAAAACTCGGGTGCCAGACTTTTTCCGGGTGCATGGGATGATCGAACTCGCGCGGCAAATTTCTTCGCCGTACCTCGCAGAGGAATAACGTGTTCGTCCTCGGACTTTCCGCATCCTCACACGATCCTGCTGCAGTGCTGTTAAATGAAAAAGGCATCGTTGCGGCAATCGAAGAAAGTAAACTGGTTCGATCGCCTTCTGTAGCCGGCATTCCGCGACAAGCGATTCGATTTTGCCTCGAACGTGCGGGAATCGGCTGGAAGGAAATACACGCCGTCGCGATCGCCGGACGGCCGGCCCGCTCGTGGTTTCGGCAGTCGATGTTCCGCGCGAGGCATGCTCCGCTCGCTCCCATTTCCGCCGGGTATTACCTAAGCAAAGCTCTTGGAGAACTGGGCCGCGAATTAAACAATATTCGCATTCTGAAACTGATGAAGGAAAGTTCGAGCGCCCCAGTGATCCGGCTCGATCACCAGCTCTGCCATGCCGCGAGCGCGTTTTATGCATCGCCTTACGAAAATTCGTTGATCGTCAGCCTCGATGAGCAGGGAGATGGCCGCTCTGGGTTAATCGCGGTTGGCGAGGACAAGCGAATCCGCCCGATACGCTGGATACCGTTTCCTCATTCGCTGGCCTGGGTCTATTCGCAGGTCACGGAAATTCTCGGCTTCCAGCCACATAAAGACGAACACAAAACGCAGTGGCTCAGCTTGGCAGGCGTCCCGGAAATGAAATCACTTTTCCTCGAGATGCTTCGTCATGGCTCCGGTTCCAGTGCGTACCCCCATATCGATTTGCGGTTCTTTAATAGAGGACTCGCCGGGCGCGTCGCATTCTCGAAATTGTTTTATCGCCGGCTGGGAGTGCCGCCAGGTCCAGGCTCGCGTGTTCCCGAATCCATGCGCACAGAGGTGGCCGCGAGTCTGCAGAGTACGTGCGAGGTAGTGATCACCGATTTTCTGGAGACACTGCGGAAAAAGACTGGCCTGCACCAACTGTGCCTCGCCGGCGGATTATTCCTGAATCCCATACTCATCGCTGCGATTGAAAAGGGCACGGGATTCGATCAAATCTTCGTGCAGCCCGCCGCCGGCAACGCGGGAACGTCGCTCGGCGCGGCATGGCATGTGTGGCACGAGATGCTTGGCAATTCTCGACTGGAACCGCCAATCCATTTGTATCTGGGTCCCAACTATTCAAACGAGGACATCAAAAACGTCCTCGACAATTGCAAAGCAACCTACCACTGGATCGGGTCGGAGGCGGAAAAACTGGATGAAACGGTGCGGCTCCTGCGATCAGGTAAAATTGTTGGCTGGTATCAAGGCGCAGCTGAATTTGGGCCGCGCGCTCTTGGCAACCGCAGCCTTTTGGCTTCGCCATGGGCAAGTTATGCAAAAGAAAATCTGAACGATTACATCAAGCATCGCGAATCGTTTCGTCCCTTCGCTCTATCCGTTCCGGAAGATGATTGCGCGCGTTTCTTTGAATGTTCCTTCAACGGACGTTTCTTGACGACTCTCGGACAGGTCCGTGCCGAGTCTAGAGAAATGTTTAAAGATTTCCTATTGCCTTCAGATCGTGTCCGTCTCCACATCGTCATGCGCCACGCCAACCCGCTCCTCTGGGATCTATTAAAACAATTCGGCGAGGATTCACCCGCCCCGGTGTTGGTCAATACCTCGTTCAATTTATTCGGCGAACCGCTTGTAGTCAGTCCGCGGGATGCCGCGCGCAGCTACTTCTGTTCCGGCCTGGACGCTCTTGTTGCGGGCAATTTTCTTCTTTCTAAGATGTGACTTGCCGACCTCCGCGAATTTGACGCGGCGTAGGAAGCAAGCTAACATCCCCTGATTCGAAAACCTTATGGCGACGCATTCCCGCATGCGTGTAGTTCGTGTTTGTCCGAAATGCGATAACCTTGACGTGCGCCGCTCGCACCGAAAAGGCTTGCTGGAGACATTCATTCTCCCGGTGCTTCTGATTCGCCCGTACCGCTGCAATCAGTGCAAGTCCCGCCACTTGAATTTCGCGTTTTGCAGAAAAGTTGGCAGAGAGACGAATGAGATAGATGTCGAGTGACTTTCAGGATTCGGGTGGAGCTTCCGAACTGAATTCAGCCGTTCCCCGGCGGCGCAGCCGGCCGTCTTTTTCCGGTCTGATTTTTCTCGGGATTCTGCTGGTTGTGGCAACTATTGTTTTCCGGGGAATCGGGCAGTGGCTTGTTGTGGAAGATCCGCTGGAACACGCCGATGTGATCGTCGTCCTCAGCGGGAGAGTCCCTTCGCGGGCGATGGAAGCGGCCCAGATCTTCAAGCAAGGTTTTGCGCCGGAGGTCTGGGTGACCCATCCAGATAGTCCAAAAGAAGCGATGGCGCAACTCGGAATTACTTACACGGACGAAGATGTTTATAGCGCGGAAGTGCTGGAGAAGCTAGGAGTGCCGGCCAGCGCGATCCACATTTTGCCGGAGCCTATTATCAATACAGAAGAGGAACTGATCACCGTAAAAGCGGCGCTCGAGCAGGCAGGAAAATCGCGGGCCATCATCGTGACTTCCCCTCCGCACACCCGGCGGGTCCGTGCGCTGTGGAAGGTTTTGGCCGGCGAACGATTGCATGCGGTGATTCGATACTCGTCCAGTGAACCATATGATGCCGCGCATTGGTGGCGGCACACTTCGGATGCTTTGAGTGTTTCACGGGAGACCCTGGGGCTGCTCAACGCATGGGCAGGCTTGCCGGTGCGCCCGCGGGGTAATTGATTTCCGCTAGCGCCCTACGAAAAGGAACTCGATTCGAAGAGCGGAGATCGCTTCGCCCTAGCTGCGGCGAACTTCCCAGGATTCCCAGATTTTCCATTTGTCCCAATCCTCTTTTCGCTCCAGGTCCCGGACCGCCAGGCGCCAATCGACGCCGAGAGATTCATCGTGCTGCTCGTAAATCGATAGCGATGAATCCGTCGAACGGCTGGGGCCACGCGAAATCTCCTGTCCGTTTCCTTCCGCGTCATCGAAAGCGTGCTGGCGATAGACGGCGAGTCGCGCCGTATCCAATGGAACCTGAAAGAAGACGTTTTCTTCCCGATGCGGTTCAGTGCCATTTCTCCGCGCATCATTAAACCTTCCGTGCTGGGCCCTCAGTGCAAGCCCGTCTTTTCCAAATCGCAATTCCAGACTTGCCCCGGACTCATTCGTTTGCTCGCCTTCAGGCGCTGCCAGTGATAATTCCCACAACGTGACTGATTCCTCGCTGCCCGGATAAACGTCAATAGACCGGCTCTGCCATCCGGCGGAACTGCTTTGCGGCAGCACTTCATAAACCGTCGCGACCGAATGGCTTTTCCATCTTTCGATCTTTACCGATCCCAGGAATTTTCCATTGGCCTTGATGTACGCGATTTCCGCGGGTGAGGCCGCGAGCGTTTGCATCCAAAATTGTTCGCTCAGGCGGAAGCTGAATGTGTAAACCTGCTCGAGCGGCGAAGGAACGGATTCGCCCACCTTCTGGCGAAAATTCGGGTCCTCCATCTCCTCAAGCGCTTGCACGCGTGCCGTCAAATCGCGCAGTGCGTGAGAATGCGCCCGCAGCAGTCGCTGCCAATATTGCGCCAGGACATAGAATACGAATCCAACCAGGACGCAAACGCCCAACGCTGTCCAGATGATGTCCATGTCCATGTTCGATTCCTAATTTCCTATACTGAGCGAGGTGAGTCCGTGAAATCCCCGTTTCGATGAGGTGAATTTCGTTTGGGATTGTACTACTAAAAATTATTCTTCAACAGACAAGCTCGCAAGCGGAAAACAAGTGTGGGCTTGGCGCGCCGGCCGGGACATATAAAATGGGCCGCGCGATCTAGCGCGGCCTTGGAGCGGATTTTTTAACTTCTCGCGGAATCCACGCGGCCGGTTTCCGCGATTTTCTTCTGAAAATATTCGTACGTGCGGCGCAATCCTTCGTCCAGATTCACTTTCGGCTCCCATCCCAGAATCCGGCGCGCCTTGGTGATGTCCGGACAGCGGCGTTTGGGGTCGTCCTGCGGCAGCGGATGAAATTCCAGCGGCACTTTCGCGCCGGTCAGCGCCAGTATGCGCTCGGCGAATTCCAGCATGGTGATTTCATGCGGATTGCCGATATTCACCGGCTCGTGCTCCTGCGATTCCAGTAGACGATAAATTCCCTCGATCAAATCCGACACGTAACAGAAGCTGCGCGTTTGTTTCCCATCGCCGTAAACCGTCAGCGGCTGGCCGACCAGCGCCTGGTAGAAAAAGTTGGGCAGCACGCGGCCGTCGTTTAATCGCATGCGCGGGCCGTAGGTATTGAAGATGCGAATGATGCGCGTATCCACGCCGTGCGCGCGATGATAGGCCATGGTCATCGCTTCACTGAATCGTTTGGCTTCGTCATACACGCCGCGCGGGCCGATCGGATTCACGTGTCCCCAATACGTTTCCACTTGCGGGCTGATTTCCGGATCGCCGTAGCATTCCGAAGTCGACGCCAGAAAATATCGCGCGCGCTTCGCCAACGCCAGGCCCAGCGAATTGTGTGTGCCAAGCGATCCCACTTTCAAAGTTTGAATCGGCAATTTCAGATAGTCCACAGGGCTCGCGGGGGAAGCGAAGTGCAGCACGGCATCGACGGGACCGGGCACGTCAATATATTTCGAAACATCCTGATGGGTGCAGCGGAAGCGCGGATGCTTGCTTAGATGGGCGATGTTTGCTTCCGAGCCGGTAACGAAATTATCGAGGCAGACCACTTCCCAATCGCGCTCGATCAAGTAATCGCACAGGTGCGATCCCAGAAAGCCGGCTCCGCCCGTCACCACTGCGCGCATGAACCCTCCTCAAAATCCAACCGCAATTGTAGCCACCACGAAGGCAATCACAAAGCTCCCCGCGAACCTATGTTGTGAGGATGGAAAGTCTTGTGGCGAGAGAGAAAGACAAAAGCAAACACGAACAGCACAATCCCGAAAAACCGCGTCCACTAGCCTCGCTTTTGCTTCAAGCGCGGCGGATCGTTCCCGGTGGATACGGTGGATGGCGCTGATTTTGGACTTTTATTCCGGGCATCCGTTTGCGCCAATGTCATCTGACCGGCCGTAATTTGCCGGTTGCTGTAAATCGCCCGGCCGCCCACTTCCGTGAGCAGGTAGGTGGAATTTCGCGGCAACCGGACGAGCGCTTCATTCTGTTCTTGCGGCGGGACGATCAAAAACACTCGCTCCGGTCCATTCCACAAGGAGGGAAAGGAATGGTCATCGAGGAAAATCTTCGGAGCATCGGGATAATAGGAGCCGAATTCCAGTCCATTGTACCGGCCGTTGTAAATCAGAAGCTGCCGTCCTGTATAGAAGGCCACGCTGCTGGCATTGTCAAACTCACCGTATAACACCAGATGATCGCCGGGTTGCACGTACTTCTGGAACTCCTTCACCAGCGGCTGCGAAGAAAGATGCGGCTCAAATACCCCCAATGACCAGTTCGCGCAGAACACAAATCCAGCCACAGTCAGAGCCATGGCCATGGTCGCGCCGAATGCCTGCTGGCGACGGCGAAGCAGCCATGCTATCCCCAGGCCGGCGAGCAACAACAGCATTGCCGACAATGCTTGATAGCGCAGATTGGCAAATGACTGCGGAGTCAAATCGAAGAAGTCAGCCATCGCGATGCGGTAGAAGCTTTCCGGATTTTTCTGCAACAGGTTGGTGATGTCGTCCGTCGAATGAATGCTTCGCGAGACCCACAGCAACCCGCCGAGCGCAGCCGCGATGAGGAGCCCAACCATCGCGATGCCGGCCTGTAAACGCGGCAGCCACACCGCTCGCTTTTCCTCGGCGCGCGCCAGCCCGAGCCCTAATAGAAGAGCCAAGGCGGGCCAGGCGCTAAAGCTGTAATATTCCAGGCGGCTCTTGGTCCAACTGAAGAAGAGCAACGTGAAGCCGGCCCAAAGGAACAGAAGCAGCCGGGCTTGTCCCGAGGCGTCAAGCCCGCTCCGCCAGGTCCTCAGGCGCGGAAACTCTCGCAGCGCATAAGGCAGGAACACGATCCATGGGAAAAACCAAATGACGTGCGCGCCCAGCCAAATCAGCAAGGGCACGGCTTCATAGTCGTGCGGGTAACGCATTCCCAGGGCTCGAAGCACCTGTTCGTTCATAAAGTAGAACCAGAAAAAGCGCGGCGTGGTCAGGCCCGCGATTAAGTGCCAGGGAAGCGCGACGGCCAGAAAAATCGCAGCGCTGGAGATCAGCGGTAATTCACGCAAGCGTTTCCATTGTCCCAACGCCAGAACGAACAAAAACAAGATTCCGAGCGGAAACACGAAGCCGACCAGCGATCGAGTCAAAGCCCCTAACCCGAGCATCACCGCCGCGCCCCAATAGCCCACGCGAGGCGGCAGCGTGCCGGTCCATGCCCGTAGAAAAAGATAAAACAGGATCGTAAATTCCAGGGTGTAGATCGCTTCGGGAATCATGATGCGTGTAAAGAGGAACGCGCCTGGCGCGGTGCACATCACCAACCCGGCATAAAATCCTTCCCGTTCGCCAAACCAAGTGCGCCCAAACAAGTAAATCATCATGACGAGCCCGATCATGGCCAATGCAACGGGCAAGCGAGTGGAAAACGCACTCACTCCAAACACTTTATAGCTGGCTGCCACCAGCCAATAGTGCAGGGGGGGCTTTTCCAGGTAGCGGATCCCGTTGATATGCAGGACGGCCCAGTTGCCGGTCTCAGCCATTTCGCGAGCGGCGACGGCGTGGCCCGCGTCAGTGCTATCAAGAAGCGCGGGCCACGCAGCAGTGCCCAAGTAAATGGCCGCTGACATGGCTAAAAGCACGATGATGGAGGCTCTACGGTTCATCCCGGAATCAATGATTATCCCTCAATTTCGCACAAACCGGAAGATTAGGGTTCCTGCCCGGCAACCACTCAGGCTCAGGTTATTTGATGTGTTTTTAGCGGCTTAGGATCGCTTGATTCGTAAATATATTTTGCGTGATTGCCTTCCCCGAGCTGGGAACAGCAGATTCCGCTCACAAAACTTTAGCTCGACATTGCCGGGAATCTTGCGCGAGAGTTATGTTGTGTTCACTCGATTTTCAGGTTTCGCCAGAATCAGCGCCGAACGCGGCAGAAGAATCCGCCTGTTTGGCACACTTGCATTTGCCACCCTGCTGTCATGCCTAGGAGCAGCCTGGTCAGCAGGCAATACGGCAGAACCACCGTCCATGTATCAAGAACTTGATGCCAGTTATTCCGTGCTGCGCCAGCAATTTAATCGGGATGCCGGTCACGTACGGATTCTGATGCTGCTTTCACCCACTTGAGAGGTTTGCCGCCACGGCGTGACCGTGTTGCGCGACGATGTGTTTCGTAAGATTTCTGATCCACAACTTCGAGGATACGTGGTGTGGGAACCGATCTTGCGGACCGATGGCTCCGATGCCCTGCCGGATGCTACTTCGATCATTGGTTCTGATTCGCGCGTCGAACAGTTTTGGGATCCGGCCGCAGCAATCGGCAAGAAACTTTCGAGTTCACTGGAACTGCCTTTGAAGACCCCAGCCTGGGATATCTACCTGCTCTATTCGCCGGGAGCTCGATGGGATTCCGAGCCTCCGCAACCGGCATTTTGGATGCATCAGCTAGGTTTTCCGCCGTGGTCTGACGGAGCCAGGAAATTCGGAAAACAGTGGTTGGATGGAGGAAAGTTCCGCGAGGCCGTCGAAAAGCTTTTGCAGACCACTGCGCCGGCCGGGCCGCATGCGAAAACAATCCCGCAGGGCGCCTTCCTTTTTTTCTTTTCTCCATCCGGCGGAACAAGTCAGCTGGTATGGTCGTGAATGATGCGCCAACCTTCGGGAAATTTCTTCGCGATTAGCGTGAAAACTCCAGCGGGACGATCCTTCTCACGCTCCAGTTGCCAGCGTCCAAGGATATAAGCCGAATCGGGCGAGAGCATCGTGATCTCCAGGTCCGAAAAGGTGAGTTTGCCCATCGCCGCCTTGTCCGGATAAGTTTTTCGGTAGCGATCCAGCACCGCCTGCCAGCCGCGGAGAATGCCGCTGGCTCCGACGAACTCGGTCTTGTCGGACTTCCAATAACCCACCATGAAGGTCTCAACGTCGCCTCGATTCCAAGCCTCCTGTTGGGCCTGGAGCAATGCGCGAATCGCAATTAAATCCGGGGATTCTGGCGACGAATTCGCGGGCCTGCTCTTCGTCGCCCCAAGAAGCATCAGTGCAGCAAACATCAGCGACACGCCTAAGATCGTCCCAGAATGCATTTTGTTCCTCATCGCGGTATCACCTTCGCCTGTAAGCGGTTTCGATGCGGCTGGAGCGTCCCACATCGGGTTAAAATTTGGCTCAAATTATTGTGATGAACCGATCCGGGGGTGCTAACTAGGCAGTACCATCCTCCCATTGCCCACCGCAGGCCCCGATGTGAAACTGTCCTTCCAATCGAACCAATGACGCCAGTACTCATTCTCGCTCTTTCCGCTGTGGCCCTCAGCCAGTTTGGCCTTTATTTATGGAGGGCCGCGATTATTTCGATTGCCGCCGAATTTTGTTCGGAGGGCGGGCCTTACAGCGGCGGAGGTGGGATACCTCCTAACTCACTGTATAAACACGACTTCCAATCACTCTCGGCCATTCACGACATCTGTCCTACCCTTGCGCGACCGAGCATGCAACTCCAGTTTGTTCGCGCCTATTACCAGGCGATCCAAGTAATCAGCAGTTTATGCGAAGAGCGGGTTTCATCGATCGCGACTTGGGCGGCAACCGAACTTGAAATCTGCACGCTATGTGCAGCCGCACTAGTTAACCAACGCAGCCGCAGTACCCAAGCTTGCTACCTTGAAGCCGGTTCTTTCTAACGCCCACCCTGCACAACTCTCCCAACATACTGATTCTGCGGCAGTAATCCAATAGTTTCAGCCGAACAGTACTAACTTCTCATTGTCCGCTGCGTGCTCCGGAGCGATACTCGATACTGTAATGGAGCACATCACACCCATCATCGTCCTGACGCTCTCGTTAGCAGCTTTGAGCCAGTTCGGTCTGTATCTCTGGCGAGCGGCTATCATATCGGTTGCTGCCACGTCGTTGGCCGCTCAGGAAGGCTCCTCTACTCTACTGAAAAACCAGGACTTCCAGTCCCTCAAGGCGATCCATCAGATTTGCCCGCAACTTGGGAGAGCGGGCCTGCGCTTGCAATTCGTTCAGGCTTATTATCAGGCGGTAAAGGGACTTGCGAGCTTGTGCCAGTTCCGCATGCCAAAAGTCGGGGAATGGGCTGCGGTAGAGATGAACATGTGCACTCGCGCAGTGGCTGTACTCGTTGATCAGCGCATGCGCAACACCCAGGCTTGCTATGCGCAAGTCAGCTCATTTTAATCTTCGAGACTTACAAACAGTCAATCTCGAGTAGCAACGAATCCTTCACAAGTTTCTGTTCGTTCTCAGTAAGCCCAGCGCATTAGAATTCCGCCGGTAGTGTATCCAGCGCCCACGGAAACAATGAGCACCAAGTCGCCCTTGCGCAGCCGCTTTTGCTCTGTGGCATCGCGCAGACCGAGCGGAATGGTTGCCGCGGTTGTGTTTCCAAAGCGGTCGATATTCACCATGACTTTCGAATCTTCGACTCCCAAGCGATCCTGCATCGCGCGGATGATGCGAAGATTTGCCTGGTGGGGGACCACCAGGGTGAGATCTTCATTCGAAAATCCGTTGCGCTCCAGAAGTTGAGTCGAAACTTCACACATGCGCCGCACCGCATACTTGAAAACCTGTTGGCCTTCCTGGTGAACGTAATGCATTCGCTGATCCACTGTTTCACGCGTTGCAGGGTGCAGCGATCCGCCTCCGGGCATGAATAACGAGCATCCGCCGGAACCATCCACATCGTGGGAGAAATCGATGATTCCTTCCTGGTCCGATTGCGCAGGCTCAACCAGGACAGCGCCCGCTGCGTCGCCAAACAACACACAAGTGGCGCGGTCTTTGAAATCGAGAATCGAACTCATCACATCGCTTCCGATTACCAGCACTTTCTTGTGGTGCCCGGAGCCCACAAACTGCGCTCCAACGGTCAGCGCATATACGAATCCGGAACACGCGGCTGAAAGATCGAATCCCCAGGCGTGCTTGGCGCCCAAGCGATCCTGAACCAGGCAGGCCGTGGCAGGAAACATCATGTCTGGCGTAACCGAGGCGACGATAATCAGGTCGATTTCTTCAGCCGCAACGTTTCGCTGCTCCAAAAGCTGCTTCGCCGCTTCTGTCGCCAGATGCGACGCTGCCGTCCCGGGATCGACGTAATGCCGTTCGCTGATTCCAGTGCGTGTGCGAATCCACTCGTCGTTCGTCTCCACGATCTTTTCGAGATCGAAGTTGGTGACTACCCGCGGCGGCGTGAAGCAAGCTACGCCTGTAATCTTGGCGGCAATTCGTTTCCCCATTTCGTCTCCTGACCACAGAACGGCGCGATTGTACGCAATTGCGAGCAGACGTGACAAGCGAAACAGCCGCCTAATTCCTTCCAACTCCAACGGAAAAAGCAATATTGTGATGGAGTTCGCATTT
This sequence comes from uncultured Acidobacteriota bacterium, assembly GCA_963797765.1. GTDB lineage: Bacteria > Acidobacteriota > Terriglobia > Acidiferrales > UBA7541 > JBGPTK01. Next base: position 526,680 of record CAWCQU010000002.1, read on the forward strand.
CTGATTCAGTCCAACCCTGATTTCGCCGGTCAAGCGGTATTCGATCTTCCAAGAACATGGAGCGAGTGCTCTAGACAGTTGCTTCCGCTTGTGCCAATATTCGCGAAGCACCATTTCCAACGATATTTGTCACCTGCCTCGGCCGCAAAGGAGCAGAACCAATGTACTTCGACCAATTTTATCTCGCCTGCTTGGCTCACGCTTCCTACATGATCGGTTCCGAGGGGATCGCGGCTGTGATCGATCCTCAACGCGACGTGGAAATTTATATCGACGAGGCCAAGAAACAGGGACTCCAAATCGCGCACATCATCGAAACGCACCTGCACGCCGATTTCGTCTCAGGGCACCGGGAACTCGCGGCTCTCACCGGCGCCACCATTCACGTCGGCGAAAAAGCAGGCGCGCTCTATCCGCATCACGATGTGAAAGACGGCGACGAAGTTCGCTTCGGGCAAGTGGTGCTTCACTTTCTCGAAACTCCCGGCCACACACTGGAAAGTATTTGTATCGTAATCACCGATCTAGAGCGCTCTCCCGAGCCTTACGCGGTGATGACGGGCGATACTCTTTTTATTGGCGACGTGGGGCGTCCCGATCTTTCCCCGGATCTCACTCCCCAGCAGCTTGCGGGCATGCTCTACGACAGCCTTCACGAGAAGTTGCTTCGCCTTCCCGACTCTGTTGAGGTTTATCCCGCGCACGGCGCCGGCTCTCTGTGCGGCCGCAACATTAGCCAGGAACGTTCCTCAACCATCGGGAGAGAACGCAAAACTAATTACGCCTTGAAGCCCATGAGCCCGCGACGAATTCGTCCATTTGCTGACATCGGAACTTCCACCACGTCCCGAATATTTCCTGCGCGACGCCGAAATCAATCGCGGCGGCGCGTCTCCAATCGAAAACCTCGCTCCTCTGAAGGCACTGACGCCGCAAGAAGTTCAGCAAAACCAGGCCAGCGGCGCGATTGTGCTCGATACACGCCCGGCCACACTATTCGGAGCGGCACACGTTCCCGGCGCCATCCACATCGCACTTACCGGCCAATTCGCGTCGTGGGCAGGCATCCTAATCGGCCTCGACCAACCCATCGTGATCGTGGCCGAGGATGCACAACAAGCGGAGGAATCACGCATCCGCCTGTCACGCGTGGGTATCGAGAAAGTGGTGGGCTACCTGGATGGCGGCGAACTGGCCTGGGACCGCGCTGGATTGCCACACGATCAGGTGCCGCAGATTTCCGTCCTCGATCTCTATCAGCAGATTTCGCAACACCCGGGTTCGCTCCAGATTCTGGATGTGCGTAAAAAACCCGAGTGGGAAGGCGGAAATATAGAAGGCGCGTTGCTGAAGCCGCTCGATCGCCTGCGAACGATGCTGGCCGATCTCGATCCGACATAAGCCTACGGCGGTTCACTGCAAGAGCGGTTATCGCAGTTCCATCGGCACCAGCCTTCTTCAGCGCGCCGGCTTCACCAACGTGATCAATGTGACCGGCGGATTCGACGCCTGGCGAGCCCAAAATCTCCCCATCGTAGACCCGGCCCAACCGGCACATACATCCGTTGGCTAATCAAAAGCCGCGGTCTTCGGGTCCGTGCAACTTTCTACTTAAATTGCCGGCGGCAGAATTTCGTAGCGATAGGAAATCTCCGCCGTCTTCCGCAACATCGCCGCCACGGAACAATATTTGTCCTCGCTTAATTCGATGGTATGGCGCACAGCGGCGTCATCCAGCTTTCCGGTCAGCCGGTAAACCATCTCGATTTTCGTCCACACCTGCGGCGGCTCGGGAGCCCGCTCACCGCTCACTTCCACTTCCAGCGCTTCCAGTTTCTGCCGCTTCTTCGCAAGGATGATCACCACATCCGTAGCTGTGCACGCGCCCAGCGCCGCCAGCAGCATCTCCATCGGTCCAGGGGCCAGATTGTGTCCCCGGTCGGAATCCAGTGCCACGGCGTGTCCGGAAGGCATCGCCGCCCGAAACTCCTCGCCTCCCAACCACTTCACAGTTGCCGTTTTCATCGCTGCCTCCACGCAAAAGGGTAGCCTTTCAGGTCAAGAAATTAAAGCAGGACGAAGTGAATTCAATCGGGGCAAATAATCAGGAAGGCGGTTAAACGGAAGCGCTGGTGGGATCTTCCACCGGCACCGGCATGCTGATTTCAACGATGGGCCGGGGCTGCTGGCGCATGGTATCAACGAAAACGCGCAACAACTCCGGATCGAATTGGTTCGCGGAGCAGCGCTCGAGTTCCGTGAACGCGTCGTCCGCGCTCTGCGCCTTTTTATAAGTGCGGTCGGAAGTGATGGTATCGAAAGCATCGGCAATGGCAATGATTCGCGCGCCGAATGGAATCAGCTCGCCGCTCAGAGCGTCGGGGTATCCGGAGCCATCGTAAAATTCATGGTGGTGCAGCACCACCTGCTGGATGCGTTCGAGCGTGCGCAAGGGCTCCAGCAGTTGCGCGCCCAGCCGCGTGTGATTCTTCATCGTTTCCCACTCGGTCGCGTCGAGCGGTCCCGCCTTGTTCAAGATTGCTTCCGGAATTCCCACCTTGCCCACATCGTGCAGCAATCCGGCCAAGCGCATCTCTTCTACTTCTGCTGGCTGCAACCCAAGGGCCTGAGCAAGCAGGAATGCATATTGGGAAACTTTCTGCGAGTGCCCTTGAGTATAGGGATCCTTGGCATCCACGGCGAGTGCCAGTGACGTCACCGTATCCACCACGGCCGAAGGTAATTGATCGGTAGTTGCCAAGTCTTCCTGCTCCGCCAATGAGCGCGTGAATTGTTCCAGGCGCTGCAGGATTTCCGCGAACGCCTCGGGGCCCGTGGAGAATTGCCGTTTCAATGTAACACCCAAGTAGGCTTCGAGCACGTCCCGCTTCCATTTTTTCGTCTCGTCCGTATCGTTCTGCTCGGAAGTGGAAACCGCATTGCCGCCTTGATGCTTTGATAGATACATCGAGGAGTCGGCCACTTGGATCAATTCCTGCGGCGTAGCTCCATGCACGGGGTACGTCGCGATGCCGAAACTGCCCGTAATATTCTTATCGTGCAGCAGCGGATCGGTGGCGATCGAGCTTCGCAGTTTGCCGGCGAGTTGCCGCGCCTGATCCACATTGGTCTCCGGCATCAGGATTACAAATTCATCTCCGCCGTACCGCGCTACCACGTCAGAACGGCGGCAACTAAGCTCCAGGAGGTGCGACACGCGCTGCAGCACCACGTCGCCCTCCAGGTGTCCGTAAAAATCATTCACGAATTTGAAGCGGTCCAGGTCCATCAGCACCAGCGAGAATGGCCGGCCGGCGCGCGTGGATCGCTTCCATTCCGCGGAAAGCGCTTCCATCAGGAAGCGATGCGTCTTCACTCCCGTCAGTCCGTCGGTAATGGCCTGCTCCTGCGCTTTCTGGAAGGTCAAGGCGTTGTGCAAGGCTCCCGCGAAAAGATCGGCTAGCGTCCGCAGCATCAAAACTTCTTCGTCCGGAAAATCACACGCTTCCGCACATTCGGCATAAAGCACCGCCAGCAACTGGTCCGCGTAAATCACCGGCAGAGCAATCGCGGAGGCAGTTCCCGGAAGCACCGGCTGGGGCGAATTCGCATTTACTTGAGTCACCATCGCCATTTGCCCGCTGCGCGCCACTTGCCCCACCAGTCCTTCTCCCAGCGCGATCCGTCGTCCGAACGCTTCACGGCGGCGGCCAGCCTCAGCCTGAATCAAAAGCTCCTTGGTCGAGTAGTCGAGCACCGCGATGCCCACATCGTCGTACGTCAAGCCATCCTCGAGTTCCTCCGCGATTTTCGCCAGCATTTCGTCCGGATTCAGCGTCGTGATTGCGTGGCCGGAAAGGTTATTGAGCAGGGTGAGCTGCCGCGACTTCTTTTGTTCCTCGGCAAACAGCCGCGCGTTCTCAATGGCGATTCCCGCTTCGCCCGCCAGTACCAGCAAAAGCTCCAAATGCCCGCTGTCAAACACGCGCTCCTGATGGCTGTAAACGGCCATCACACCGATCGCCCGGTCGTAGAGCACCAGCGGCACGCCGCAAAAACACCCGGTCTTTTGCAGCGGCTCGACGCCCAACTTACTCACTTCCTCAACGAAGTTTTCGCGGATCAGCACAGGCTCGCGCGTCCGAATCATTTGTTCGGTCAGAAAGTTGCCCATCGGCCGCGAGTGCTTCGGCTCGCGGACGCCGTCCACCACATCCAACTCGAACCGGATTTCTTCACGATTGGCGTCCAGAAAACCGATATAGAAATTATCAACTTCAAAAAGCCGCTTCATCTCTGTGTAAATTTTTTCGAACAGCACGTTACTATCGAGCGTGGAACTGAGCGCCCGTCCGATTTCATTCAAGATATGTAATTCCTCGCTGCGCCGGGCGGTTTGCTGAATCAGGTAGCAATTTTCCACCGCCATCCCGATCTGGTGGCCCAGCGCCATCAGCAATCTCAATTCCGCCGGCGTAAAACGCCGCGTATCCGGGGTGCCCAGCAATAACACGCCAAACACGCGCTCCTTTGCTTGCAGGCTGATTCCCATCACGGTGCGCATGCCTTGCGCAACCAGCAGTTCCCGCACTTTCCGGAATTCGGCTTCGCGGTCCAGCGCCACCCAGGCTTGCTCGCGAGCCAGGTCGCGCAACACCACCAAGCCGCCCAGCCGCGCCACCAGGCTCACCATGTAATCGTCCAAGCTGCATTGTTGGATTGTCGCGCAGAATTCGTCGCTCAATCCGGTCGCAACCACGGAGGTCGGCCCTTGTGTATCGCCGTAATGCAGGCACAACGCTCCAGCCGGAATACGCACCACATTCAGCACGCGGTCCAGCGCCTGCGAAAGCATTTTCTGAATCTCGCCACCCACAAAGCTGGAAGTGGCCAGATTTAGATTGGAAAGCGCGAGCATGTTTCGTTCCACCCGCCGGCGCTCTTCCTCGTACACCGTCATCACCATCAATACCCCGGCAAAAAGCTCCGGCAGTAGCATGGGAAGCCGCAGGTCGGTGCGGTTCAGCCAGGCCAGGCGGTTCTGATAGGTTGTCCCGAGAAGCAAAACGCTCCAACCGAAAAACGCGATGCCCAAAAAGAAATCGGCGCGGGAATCCTGTTTCTTGCCTTCATGCCAGAAAAGCGCCGCAACGCCGAGCAAAACCAACGCAATGCCCGCTCGAAGCGGAATGGGAAAGCGCCCCAGATGGTAGGCTTCCGCCCAAACTGCGGCGGCCAACGCAGCGCCACACGCGCTGCGAATCCACGCCGGACGGCGAGAATAGAGTTGAACCGAACAGAGGAAAACCAATGCAGCAGCGGCCATCAGCCATTCATTGATGGGTTCTTGCCACGGAGTGAGATTTTGTGAGGCGTCAAAACCACGTCCCACCGACTGCAGCGCGACCAGTACCCACGCACCGGACCACGCCAGCAAATATGGTTGCCGCTTTAATCCGTACATGTAGGCAAAAAACGCGCCCAGCAATGCCGCGCCGGCAGACATCACCAGCGCCACCATATGTTGTCCGCTCAGCAATTCACCGCTCCGAAGACACACCACCTGAGACTGAATCGAGCATAGCAGAAATTTGCAATAGGGAACCTCAAGGCTCAAGGTGAAGTTTCTTCCGAATCAATGCTTGCCAAGGAACGGACCCTGAGGCTGTTTTGCGAATCGGAACCCATGAACTCTCTGCGAGAACGTTGCAAGGCCAACTATACGAACCGCGGCGGCACGGGACAAGAGTACGACGGTACCGTTGCCGAGTTTTACCGATGTGTGCGGGCTCGATTTTGCCCGGCGCTTCCGATAAGATGTTAAGTTTCCTAGCGGCGAAAAATACCATCTGTCGACACTGAGGCCCGCAAAATAAAATGGCATCCCCGGAAAAACCACGCGTCCGATTCGCTCCCTCACCGACTGGATACTTGCACGTGGGCGGGGCTCGCACCGCGCTCTTTAACTGGCTGTTTGCGCATCACGAGGGCGGCACGTTCATTCTGCGCGTCGAAGATACCGATATCGAACGCAACCGTCCGGAACTCGTTGACGGCATTCTGGAAAGCCTCCGTTGGCTGGGCATCGAGTGGGACGAAGGCCCCTATTTCCAATCGAAACGGATCGACCTCTACCGTGCCGCGGCGGAGCGATTGCTTGATAGCGGAGCCGCCTATGCCTGTTACTGCAAGCCTGTGCAATACGCGGGAGCCGATGCCCCGGTAGAGAATCTTGACGAAGGCGATGAGGAGCAACCCAAGGCGGCGCGTGGCCCCGCCTGCCCCTGCCGCAATCTTTCTTCCGAGGAGCGCGCCGAAAAGCAACGCGCGGGATTGCCGCGCGCAATTCGCTTTGCCGTGCCACGCACCGGCGTAACCAAGTTCGATGACGCCGTGTTTGGTCCTCGTGAAGTGCAAAACGCCGAAATCGAAGACTTCGTTCTGCTGCGATCGAGCGGATTGCCCACCTATCAACTTGGAGTGGTTGTGGATGATATGGACATGCGCATCACGCATGTGATTCGCGGCGCCGATCATCTTTCAAATACTCCCAAGCAGGCATTGCTCTACCAGGCCCTGGGGGCTACGCCGCCCATTTTTGCTCACGTGCCGCTGATCCTGGGGCCCGACCGCACCCGCCTCTCGAAGCGGCACGGCGCCACCAGCGTCGGTTCCTATACCGAGGAAGGATTCCTCCCGGAAGCATTCCGGAATTTTCTGGCCCTCCTGGGATGGTCCACCGGTGACGACACGGAATTTCTGCGCACCCCGGAACTGGTCGAGAGGTTTTCACTGAGTGGAGTGAGCCGCACCAATGCGATTTTTGATCGCGCCAAGCTCGAGTGGTTCAACCAGCAGTATTTGCACAACCTTCCGGTGGGCGAATTGCTTCCCTATGTGGAAGCAGAGTTGCGCCGAGCGGGAATTTGGCGCGACGAATGGAGCGGGAGCGAGCGAGGCTGGCTGGAGCGCACTGTAGACTTGATTCGTCCGCGCACACGCTTTGTAAATGATTTTTCCGGATGGGCCCGCGCGTTTTTTACAGACGAATTTGAGTACGATCGCGAGGCGCGCGACAAATTCTGGAAGGACGAGCGCCTCCCCGCGCTCTTGGGCAAGCTCGCCGATGCGCTCGCCGCGCTTCCTGATTGGAATCACGACGCCTGCGACCATGCTTTGCGCGAAATCGCAGCCGCTGAAGGCGTGAAAGCCGGCTTGCTCATTAATGCCACCCGCGTGGCGATTGTGGGCCGTGCGGTGGCTCCCCCGTTGTTCGATTCCATGCTCGCGATTGGAAAAGATCGTGTGGTCGCGCGCTTGCGCCGCGCGCTTCCAGCCGTCACTGCCCACTGAAAATCGAGTTCCGGCTCGCGCTCTCAGTTTCTGGCAAGTCCTCTTGTATTTGGATTGCTACGTTGAACGTTCCGTGGGAATCTCTGGCTCTAAGGCTTCTTGCCGTTGAATATTTCTGGATGAACTGCGCGGGAACTTGAGCCTGCCGCCGCAATCTGAACCGTTACTGAAATCGGAATTTTTACCGGCGGCAGACAGGTGGAGTCATTGCAAGCCTGGTAGCGCAAGACTACGGGAATCGTTGTTGCGCCGAGCGGCGCATCCATTTCGGCCTCCATTTGCAGAAAAACCGGCGCACGTCCCGTATAGACCAATAACGGCGTCTGGGAGAACGAAAACTTCAAGGATTGCTGTGGAGGGTAAACCGTTCCCACTTGCCGCAAGCCGTTCGGCAATTGCGCCGTCAGCGTGGTGGGAATTAAAAATTCGTCCGCCGGCTTATTGGCGTTGATGTGATATCCATTTCGAATCTCGGCGACCACCGCAACCTGGAAGGCTTTCCCCCGCGGAACCGGTTCGAGCGAAACATAAGCCTGCGGCTTCACAATCGCCGCCGCATTCTGAAGGGCGGAACTTTCCTGCGTTTGTCCTGGCTCGCCGGTTGCAAGCATCGCGGCAAGGGACAACGCACAAATAACCAATAAGAATGGGCTTGTCCGCATCCCTACACCGACACCGGTTCGCCCAGTTGCTGCGTCAGAATCCGGCTCATTACTTGAGTCAATGTCTCGCCTGTCTTTTCCAGCACGAACGCATTCGCGGTATTGGACCAACCCAGTTTAAAACTGGTGGTCAGCGCTGAAATCCAAATCTGCCTGACGGGAGTGTTCGGGCTGATCACGAAGCGGGTTTCATGGTCATCCGCGAATTGGATTTCGAGCTTGCCGCTGCCGCCTTCCACCTCAAAATCATGCTGGTCGCCCAAATCGAGCAGGCGGTTACGCAGCGTTTCGAACGCGTCGTCGCACTTCTTCTGGAAATCATGTTCATCCATCATCTACAGCAGCCCCTGAACTTCTTTCTGGAGAGAATCCATATTCACCAGGCCGATATACCGCTTGATGATTTTTCCGTCGCGCGATATCAGGACGCTGGTGGGGAAGCCGATAATCCCGCCAAATTTATTGGCGATGTCGTCGTTTCCAATCATGATGGGGTAATTCATCGTAAGCTTCTGGCCGTCCACGTCGAATTTCTGGGTCTGCACGAACGGTTCGACTACTTTCTTGCCTTCATCATCCATGGCCACTCCCAGGATGGTGAAACCCTTGTCCCCGTATTTGTTTTGAAATCCGATCAAGTCGGGAATTTCCGCCTTGCAAGGCTCGCACCAGGTGGCCCAAAAATTCACCAGGGCCACTTTCCCTTTGAAGCTGCCCAGCGAAACGCTGCGGCCATCCAAAGTCTGGAAGGTAACTTCCGGCTCGGCCTGGTAATCTTTTTTCCCATCATCTTCCTGCCCGGTGCTGGGGCTCTTAAACGATTTGCACCCGGGTAAAATGCCGGCGGCCAGGACCGCAAAAACGGCAAGAGTTCGAAATGTCTTTTTCCTCACCATAGCCTCGATCACCATGAAAAACGGTTCAAGAATGCCAGTTTACCCGAGAGCCACGTCAGCCGGTTCACAAAAATAAGTCCGCCCACGAACAGCAGCAACACCCCGCTGAATACTTCCACCATGTGAATGTGGCGGCGAAATTTCTGGTAGAAGCGCAGAAATTGCCCGATGCCGAGTGCTGTCAGGATGAACGGAATTGCCAGGCCCGCCGAATACACCGCAAGCAGGAACACTCCTTGAGCGATCGTATCGCGCGTCGCCGCCAAGCCCAGCACCGTCGCCAGAATAGGCCCGATGCAAGGAGTCCATCCGAAAGCAAAGGCAAACCCCATCAAAAAGCCGCCGACAATTCCCGGCTGCCCGCCCACATTCCGAAAATGCAAATCGCGATTCAGCCAGCGCGAAAGCAACGGCCCGGCCAGAAAAATCAGCGCAACGGAAACCAAATGCACTGGCAAAATTCCATGCAGCTTTTCCCGAAAATCCCCAGGCCAGCACTGCCGCCGCTACCACCAACGCCGCGCCGATAATCAATCCCAGCCGTACTGGTATCTTTGCCAACCATCCGATCAGATGCAGGCCAAATAGAACCACCACTCGCTCCCGCAAGCGGCGCGAGCAAAGTTCGATTCCGCAGCAGAAACGCCCCCACGGCGCTGGCGGATGCGCCGAAGGTGATGAACACAATCGAGAACCCGGAAACGAATGCCAGCGATGAGGTCAGCAGGCTGGCGCGCGGAGTTTCCCCGGTTTTCAGCTGTTCCACGCCAATGCCCGACAGCATGGAAACGTATCCGGGTACCAATGGCAGTACGCACGGGGAAAGGAACGACACCAGGCCGGCCACAAACGCGGCAAATATGGATACGTCCATAGTTTCGATTACGCCTTCTTCGCAGGATTGGATGCCTGTGCCAAGGCTAAGAAACAAATCCAAAGCACTTATTTTCCCACACTCGCCTGTTCCGTGTCGTGGCTATCTCATTTTTGTTTACGGCCGCCGAATTCCCCGCCAACTGTCAGCGAAACCTTCCGATTCAGCCGTGAGGATAAGTTTTCAGATCCCGGCTAAACAAATGATTCTACAAAGCTTTACACCGCGCGCGGCATTGGAATTCCATTTGCTCTTGTTGAATTGGCTGGTTGCGCCATGGTCAGCCACCGAAACGAAGTTGGAGATAAATTCAATGACCCCTAACCAAATCACCGCCTTGCGAGTAGCCATGGCCTTCGCCGCCGTAGCGCTTTTCGGCCGGACTCTCTGGATGGACGTGGCCGCGCTTGGGCTGACGGTTTCCGCCATCAGTTTAGACGCGCTGGACGGCTATCTGGCTCGCCGCCGGAAACTTTCTTCGCCCCTCGGAGCGCAAATCGACATTCTTGGCGATCGTGTGGTGGAGAATTTATTTTTCACCTTTTTTGCCGTCACCGGATTGGTTTCTCTGTGGGTTCCGGTGCTTTTCTTTGTGCGGGGCACTCTTACCGACTTTATTCGTGGACTCGCGGCACTTTCGGGGCGGTCCGGATTCGGCAAGGAATCCATGCTGGAATCGTGGTGGGGACGCAAGCTGGTTGCGTCGCGCGCAAGCCGCGGAGCATATGCCGCGTTGAAATGTATCTGTTTTTGTTATCTGGGCGTTCAACTCACGCTGCTCCATCTTCCTTCGCCACTTCTGAATGGACAATGGATGAGCTGGTTTGCCTGGACGGCGCAAGTTCTTGTCGCAGCTACCATCGCATTTTGCATCGTCCGCGCGGTACCAGTGTTGTGGGAAGGCGGGCGCTATCTGGGAGCCTTTAGTCCCGCTACGAAAACGGTGGGAGCCGCGCGATGATTCCGGCATCGAATTGCGCGGCTTTTTTCGACCTGGACGGCACGCTTCTTGCGCCTCCCTCCCTGGAGCGCCGGTTCATTCACTATTTGCTGAAGCGCGGCGAATTGGGTCCCGGGAACGGCTGGGGCTGGCTGGCGGAATTCCTGCTGAGAATCGGGGGCGATCGAATTGCAGCCACCGAGGGCAATAAAAAATATCTGGAACAGTTGCCGGTTACGCTGGCCGGTGATTGGGCCGCATCGATCGCATCGCAGCCGGCGCCGATTTTCTCCGAAGGCTTGTGCCAATTGGCGTGGCACGCATCGGAAGGCCACAGAATCTTTTTTTTGAGTGGCTCACTCGCTCCCCTGGTGCGAGCCGTAATTCGTTTGTTGCCGTTGCCGTCCGAACAAATCATTGTGTGCGCAACCGAATTGGAATCTCGCGCGGGCCGGTGGACCGGAGAGATTTCGGGTGAGCTGGTTTCCGGACCGGCAAAAGCACACGCTGCCATGCTGCTCGCGAAGCAATTCCGGGTTCCGCTGGCAAACAGCTTTGCTTATGGTGATCGCTTCTCGGACGCCGCAATTCTCGGCCTGGTTGGTTTTCCGGTCGCCGTCAATCCTTCCCGGCGTCTCGAGCGGCATGCCATTCAGCGCCGCTGGCCCATTGTCCGATGGAATCTTCCGGTCGCGGCTTCCAGTGTGGAGCCGCCACAGTTCTCTCACCCGGTCGAATCCCTTTCGCAAGTTGAGGTAAAACAATGAATCGACCGACAAAGCCGCCGATTCGCCCGTACGCGCAAGCCGCGGCGGTTCCCTGGCGCGAGCAGAAATCTGTTTTTCCTTTCCCCCCGCTTTCCACTTGGATCGATCAAATTCGCGGTGCATGCGGCGCGTTTGAATGGGTCACGTTTGGCTATCTGGCCATTCTGGACACCCTGATTTTCTTGTTCCGCAGGAATCTGCCAGCCGCCCCGCGCTATCTGCTGATTCACGCTTGCGTGGCAGCGGGAATTGTGGCCCTGGTGTGGGCTGCAAGCCGATCGCGAAATTCCAGCGTTCATTTTTTGCGCTATTGGTATGCCTTGCCGCTGTGGACTTTTTTATTCGAGGAATTGACCGGCCTGGTGCACATCATTTTCCCCAACTGGTTCGACGATTGGCTGATCCGATTCGATCACGCACTCACCGGCGTTTATCCGTGGGATTGGCTTGCACAATTCGCGAACCCGGCGCTGAACGATTTCATGCAGTTCGCCTACCTGACTTACTTTTTCGCTCTCGTTGCGCTGCCCGCGATTCTCTATGCGCAAAAAAGTCATCGTGAATTCTGGACGGCGATGACGTCCATGGCGCTGGCGCATTACACCGTTTATACGATTGCGATCTTCTTCCCGATACAAAGCCCGTTCCATGCTTTTCCCGCGCTGGAACATCAGGTGCTTCCAGGAGGCCCGGCCACCTGGGTGATCAATCTGGTCGAACGCTACGGTCGGGTTCACGGTGCGGCGTTTCCATCGGCGCACGTTGCCGGTGCATTCGCGATTCTCCTTTGCGCCTGGCAATACCGCCGCTGGCTTTTCTGGGTACACTTGCCCCTCTTCGCCCTGATGGTGATTTCAACGGTCTACGGACGCTACCATTATGTGGGGGATGGCTTGGCGGGATTGCTTACGGGAGCCGCGGGCTTTTTCGCTGCACATCTCTTGATGAAATCGCGCGGCGCCGTGCCGCAAATCTGCGCGCCGGAATAGGCTTTCAGGAAAATTCACTCCAACTTCGGATGGCGGTCGTGCCACTGGGTGGATTGCTCGTAGGCGTGGGCAACCTGCAGCAATCGCGCTTCTCCCCAGGTTGGGCCGATCAATTGCAAACCGATTGGCAGGCCCGTTCGCGTAAAGCCACACGGCACTGAAATGGCTGGAAGCCCCGTAAAATTCGCCGGGCGGTTGGTGCGAATCAGCGCCGAGCGCACCAATTCTTCGTGCGCGCCAATTCTCACCGTCTGTTGGCCAATGCGCGGAGCCGGGATGGGCACTGACGGCGCGAGGATCGCGTCCACTTGCTTGAACGCACTCTCGAATTCGCCGAGGATTTTCTTGCGGGTTTCCAGCGCCGCCAAATAATCGACCGCACGGATGGAATCGCCAAGCTCTAGGCGTTTTCGTACGTCTTCGCCATAATCCGCGGCGCGCGCCGGATAGTAACCGGACAATTCGTGAAAACTGTACGATTCGGCCAACGCGATCTGCGTGCTCGGCTCCACGGAAGCGGAAATACTCGGAAGCGAAATTTCTGCCACTGTCGCTCCCAGCTTTTCGAGTTGTTTTGCCGGCAGCTTCGATCGCTTTCTGAACCTCGGCATCCACATGCTCGAAGAAATACTCGCGAGGCCAACCCAGCCGCATTTTTCGCAGCCGCCGTGTGTTCAACGCGCCCGCATAGTCCGGCACTGCCTTGGACACTGTCGCGGGATCAAGCGGATCGCGTCCAGCAATCGCGCGTAACAGAATCGCAACGTCCGCTACCGACCTCGCCAATGGCCCCGCGTGATCGAGGCTGCGGGCGAGCGGCACCACTCCATAGCAACTCACGCGGCCGAATGTGGGCTTCAGGCCCACGATTCCGCAAAGCGCGGCCGGAATTCGAATGGAGCCGCCGGTATCGGTTCCCACGGATGCGAATCCAATTCCCGAGGCGAGTGATGCCGCCGAACCGCCGCTCGAACCTCCGGGAGTGCGTTCGAGATCCCAGGGATTGTGAACCGGCCCGTAATGAGGATTCTCACTGGTGATTCCATAAGCAAATTCGTGGAGGATTGTTTTGCCCAGCAGGATCGCGCCAGCGCGCGAAAGCCGCCGCGCCACCGTTGCGTCAGCATCCGGAACGAAATCCGCCAGAATTTTGGATCCCGCCGTGGTGCGAATTCCGCGCGTCCAAATATTATCCTTCAAAGAAATCGGAATGCCGTGTAGCGGCCCGCGATCGCGGCCCTTTCGAAGTTCCTTTTCCGCTTGCCGCGCGGAACGCTTGGCGATGATCCGCCACAACTGTAAGAAACGCATTCAAGCGCGGATTCAGCCGCGTGATCCGCGCCAGCGCCGATTCCACCAGGTCCACCGGAGAAATTTTTCCGGACCGCAAGAACCGCCCGGCTTGCTCGATGGAAAGAAAAGCAAGTTCCGATTCACGCATCGCGCTGGCCCACTCGCATCAAAAGATTTTGTCCTGTCGCCGAACATTGCCCACCGAGCCGATATTCGCGATCAGCAGCACCAGCCGGTATTGATTCTCCGAGCGCACATTTCCCAACGTCAGCCGCCGGTATTCGAATCCAATTCCGCAGCACGAACCGTTGTAGCTCAATTGCGCCAATTGATTTTGAAACACGCGCTGCGTCACGTCGTAGCTCATGCCGAATGCGGTATTCCATCCGCGGCGGTTCAAATCGCCATAGCCCACCAGCGCGCGCACCTGATTCGATCGCGGCTGAAATATATTGGGATTTGACGGCGAGGTGGGCGGAATATTAATCGTCGAAAAATCCGCCAGCGTCAGAAAAGATTCGCGAAAAGGTTTCAGCTTGAGCAGCGTTCCGATCCCGGTGATTTGTCCGCGCTGCGGATCGTAATCCACGCGAAGTTGCGCGTCGTACGGCCCGCCGGGAGTGATGCGCAAATCGCTGATAATCGGCGAAAAACGCCGCGCCTGGTCGGCAAATGCAAACGGCGTCAGAGCATCCAGAGTCTGAAACACGTTGCGTTGCCCCGGCACCAGCGCGCCGCCGAAGGTGGGGTCGAGAAAATACTTCTGAGAAATGCGCCAAGTCACCAAGTCTTGCGCATCGCCATCACCTTGCTTGCGAAACAGACGCTGCGTCAGCGAATATTCCACTTCACTGGTATCCGTAAGCGTTTCATCTTCGTCGAAGCGAAGAAACCGCCCGTAATCATTCACGCCGCTCACATAACGGTAGGTGATGTCCGGCTCAATCGAATGCTTCCATTTTGTATCCGAATCTCCCCATTCCCGTGCCAGCGAAGGCGGCCGCAGGTCCAGGGAGAATTCTTCGGTAGTGCGCACAAAGGGCTGGTTCTCCAGGACTCCGTTCACCAACTGCGCGCCGTAGCGGGTTGAACGCAAGGTAAAAGTAGGGATGACAGAGAGCCATGGCCCCCAGTGCAGCGGCATGGTCACGCTCGGGGCGAATTCCGAGCGCTGCACGATAGCGGGGGTTTGAAAGGATGGCGAAACATTGTCGGCGCGATGCACACCATCGGCGAACAGATCGAAACTGAAATAAACGGGCAACTTCTGCCAGGGCGCTTGATCGTATGACATGAACCGCGCTTCGGGGGCGGTGCGCAACACCACGGAGGTTTCCGGCGTTCCGGTGGTGATGTCATTGGTGCTCAAAAAGTTCTTATAGCTGAGCGCGGCAAAGCTGATCGTGAATCCGCGAAACGTGTTGGTAAGAAACGCGGTGTTGCGCACCTCCGAGTTCACCGCCTGGGCAAACGTCTCGGCAAACGCCAGGCGGAACGTGAGAGACGTCAGTTCATTCAAGTCGGCCACCACGCGCCATCCGCCCGGCAACAAAGCATCCAGGCCAAAATGAGCCTCGTGGCCTCCTTGCGTCACGCGAACCCCATTTTGCACTACGCCCCGGTCGTTCACTCCGTAATAGCTGGCATCCATTCGCACGTTGGGGTCAGGCCGGGCGCGGAAGTTGGCGTTTTGGCTCCAGCCGCGGCGAGTCATAATCTGTGCACCGAGGGTTGAGTCCATCCATTCCGTTGGCGCCCAGTAGTAAGAATCGCCCACGAAATATCCTTTCACACTGCTATCGCCCACTTCCGGAGTCATAAATCCAGATTGGCGCAAGCGACGGCCAGCCGGCACGGTGGCATATGGCAAATACACAATCGGCACGGAGAACAGCCGGAAGGTAGCGCGCTCAAGATGAACTTGGTGTTGAATCACAATGGTCGCGTGCGGCGCAAAAAATTTCCAAGTCGGCCGATCCGGCGGGCAAACGGTCAGCCACGCCTCTCGAATTTTATAGACGCGCTCGTCCACTCGTTCCACCTCCACTGCGTAAAAAAGCAGGGGATTGGAGCTCACCAGCAGATTTATATTCGGCCTGCGCTGCGTTTTGAACGAACCGTGAACGTTGTGAAACACGCCATGGCCGGTGCGCAGCTCAAAGGTTGCCGTATCGGCGTCCAGATGCTGTTCGTCGCGGTCGAATTGCACGTGGCCGCGGGCGATTGCTACTTTCGTTTCGTCGTCAAATTCAACGTGGTCGGCGCGCAGCCGGACATCCCGGTAAACAATATCCACATTGCCATCTGCGAAGAATTTCTTGCCCACTTGGCGCTGTTGGTCGGCTTCCAGTTTCACGATTCCCTGTCCGGCGGATAGCCGTTGCTGGGGGCGCGCGGCAACCCGGGAAACGGGCGCGATTGCGCAGAGCAAGAGAAGGAAAGCGGAAGCTCTCCCACCGTGCCCCATGAATTTTCCGTGGCTGCGAGTTCGCATCGAAAAAGAAGGTCGAGCCTAACACGCGCTGCGGAATGCAGGCAACGAGAGCGCGTCATCCGCTCTCCGCCTCCAGTGACACTCGATGCGATTTGGCGCATCCGGGGTGTATACTCCGAAACCGAGAAGGACGTCCCGGTTGGGCGCTTGCCCGCGGGCCCGGGCATGCGGCGGCACAACCCGAGCCTGCCGCCCGGTCCGCACAATTTTGAAGAGGAATCGCCTCTTCACCTTACGAGGAAGATCATGAAAAAACTAGCCTGGATCCTTGGCGGAATCATCATTCTTACTGTGATTGTAATTTTGGTCCTGCCTTCCTTAATCGATGGAAACCAATTCCGGCCCAGGATCGAATCGTCCCTCACTGCGGCGCTGAACCGGAAAGTGGATATCGGAAATATCAGTCTCTCGATTTTTTCCGGAGGAGCGGTAGTGGACAATATTTCCATCGCCGATGATCCCGCGTTCAGCCACGATCCGTTCCTGAAGGCAAAATCCGTGAAAGTGGGCGTCGAATTGATGCCCTTGATTTTCTCGAAGCAAATGCACGTCACCGCGTTTACGATCACGGAACCGCAGGTGAATCTGCTTCGGTCTCCCAATGGAACCTGGAATTATTCGACGCTGGGCGCCACGAATTCCAAGCCGAACACCGCAAACGATTCCGCCAGCAGTGGCATGGATCTTTCCGTGCAAAAATTAACGATCGAAAGCGGGAAACTGTTGGTGGGCAATACCGGCGCGAATGCAAAAATGCACGAATACGACGATGTGAAGTTCGAGGCGACCGACCTTTCCTACACTTCTCAATTTCCGTTCACATTCAGCGCCAAGGTTCCCGGCAATGGAGCAATCAAACTGGATGGCAAAGCCGGCCCCCTGGATCGAAACGACATGCAGGAGACTCCGCTTTCCGCAAATCTCGATGTAAAAGGCCTCGATCTCGCATCCACGGGATTTGCCGATCCTACGTCGGGGCTCGCAGGCTTGATCGATTTCACCGGGACGCTGATTTCCGATGGCAAGAATCTCAACGCCAAAGGCTCGGTTAACGCCAACAAGTTGCAGTTGGTTCCAGGCGGCTCGCCCGCTCGAGTTCCCGTCACCGTTCAATTTGAAACCGACTATGCGATGAGACCTCAAACCGGCGCCCTGAAACAGGGCGACGTCCACTTAGGCAAGGCCTTCGCTCAACTCACCGGCACGTTTAACGCGTCGGGTGACGTTGCTTCCGTTCAAATGAAGCTCGCTGGCCAGAATATGCCAGCCGCGGACCTCGAAGGAGTGCTTCCTGCACTAGGAGTCACGCTGCCTTCCGGAGCTTCATTGCAAACTGGAGCCCTTTCCGCGAATCTGACCGTCAGTGGGCCGGTGAACCGCCTGGTTACCACTGGGCCAATCAATCTCTCGAATGCCAAGCTGGCGGGATTCAGCCTGGGATCGAAATTGGGAGGGCTCGGCGCTTTTGCAGGATTGTCGAATAAGTCGGGTAGCGATACCACGATCCAAACTTTGAGTTCTCAACTGCGTGTCGCACCGGAAGGTATTCGCGCAGATAGTGTGAATCTGGTGGTCGAAGGAATCGGAACGATCACAGGCAACGGCACCATCAGTGCGGACCATGCCCTGAATTTCAAAATGCTCGCCAAACTGAGCGGAATCTCGCAAAGCCCGATCGGGGCCATTGCGGGAATCGCCGGTATGGCAGGCCTTGGAGGTAAGCAAGGGATCGCTGCTGGCATAGCCTCCAACGGAATTCCGTTTACGATTCAGGGAACCACGTCGAACCCGACGTTCGTTCCCGATGTCGCCGGGCTCGCCAAAGGAATGGGAAAGAACGCGGCGTCACCCAGCCAACAAAATCTGGGCGGCATTCTCGGCGGCCTTTTAAAAGGCAAGAAACCGTAGCCTTCGCTATTTGTGCTGGCGCGGGTTATCTGTTTCGCGACACGGCTCGCCAGTTTGCTGCGCGCTGTTCATCATCCGCTGCTACGATGTGCGCGCTCGGTGAAGGGCTTTCGCCGAGAACGTCCGCAGCGCAAAACGGACCGGTGCTTCAAATCTGCCCACAATGTGGTGCTGTGAGTTCCGCGAATGTATCCGCGTGCTCACTTTGCGATTCGCCTTTCACGCCCGGGGAAGAAACTTCGGTTGTCTCTTCGGCCCAGCAGAACTCTGCCCCCTCGCTCGAATTCGATCCCAAGGTTCAATCGGATTCGCAGCAGGCAGAATCAGCTGAGCCGCAATCCGCCATTGCGGTTGAATCGGCGGAGCCGGAGTGGCGTCTCGAGTTGGCTCGGCGTCTCCATGCCTATCGCGCCCGCCGCAGGCGGGTAGATGATGACGACGACTTGCAGCCTCCGCTGCCGTTTTCGGATGAAATTGGAGCGCCGGCTCCGGATTCCTTGCCTGAACCTCCTCGCCCCGCCGTTAGGCCTTCCTGGCGTTCCCGGCCGCGTGGGAAGACCCGAGTTGAAATTCGCATCGATCAACCCGAATTCGATTTTTCCTCCGCGGACGATTCCCGCCACCACCCAGATACGGCGCTGGTACCCGTGGCGGAACTGGCCGAGCGCCGTTATGCCGGTTTGCTCGACGCTGGATTCATCGTCCTGGCTTATATCGGATTTCTTTCGCTTTTCCGGTCGCTGGGCGGCCAACTCTCCTTCGAGAGATTCGATTGGGTCGTATACGGCGCTACATTCTTTCTCTTTTACGTTCAATATTTCGTGCTGTTCACTGTATTCAGCGGAGACACTCCCGGGATGCGAATTCGAGGCCTCTCCGTGGTTAGCCTGGATGGAAGTCTACCCGGCACGCGACAACTGCTGTGGAGGAGTTTCGGATACGTCCTATCCGGCAGCACGCTGCTGATGGGCTTCTGCTGGTCACTATGGGACGAAGACCATTTAACCTGGCAGGATCGCATTTCGCAGACTTACCTGACGTCCGCCAGCCCCCTGGATAATGTTGAAACGATTGATGTTTCTCGAAACCAGCACAATTTCGCTCACAAATAGTTCCAGCCGAGTCACCGAGTGGCAGCCGCCTAGCCGGAAGAGCCTAAATTTCAGAAACCGGGTAGCACCCTTTCGCCAGCTTGGCGCGTCCAAGAATGTGGGAGAAAAGATTCCTTGAAGCAGCGCTTCCTCAATCAAAAGCTCGGCAAAAGAGCCAGCCGTAACGCGGATTTGCGCAAAGCCAAGCTGATGGCTAGGCCTGCGCGCCGTTCGTCGGCCGAAGGCGCATTGCCGGGTCGGAACGTGGCCAAAGGCAAACCTGTCTGAGGAAGGCAGATCCAATGTTATAATTCAGGCTTCTGTGCTGTTGCCTGATCCTGCGGCTGGTAGCCGCGCCTCGAAGTTCCGGAAGGGGAAAACGCATGAGCCGTCTGGCTAAGAAAATTGTCCTATCGCTCTCCGTTTTGGTTTTTGCCTACGTGGCGATGGGCTATGTGCTCGGCAAGACCAATGACGACAAGACCTATCGCTCGCTGACCGTGTTTGGCGAAGTGCTCGAGCATATCCAGCACGACTACGTGGAAGATCCCAACATGCGCCAGGTGGAAACCGGAGCGCTGCACGGGCTTCTCGATTCCCTGGACCCGCAATCGAGTTACTTGAGCGCCCGCGAATATTCGGACTACAAAAGCAAAGTCGATAATGAATCGAAGGGCGGCTCGGGCCTGGAGCTTTCCAAGCGTTTCGGATACATCGCCGTCATTTCGGTGATGCCGGATAGTCCCGCGCAGAAAGCCAATATTCACACGGGCGATTTGCTGGAATCCATCGCCGGATTTACCACCCGGCAAATGGCCATCGGCCAGGCGCAAGTGCTGCTGAGCGGCGAGCCAGGCACGGCGGTAAAGGTTTCCGTGATTCATCGCGGCGGCGGCGAAGCGCAGGATCTCGATCTGGTGCTTGCGAGGGTTCCGGCTCCCAAATTGCTGGAAGATAAATTGAATGGCGATGTCGCCTATCTGCGGGTACCTACGTTTGACCGCGGAATTACCGCGCAGATTCGTGAAAGGCTGCTGCAAATGGAAAAACAAGGCGCGCACAAACTAATTCTCGATCTGCGCGACTGCGCGCGCGGCCAAATGCAGGAGGGCGTGTCCACCGCCCAGCTTTTCCTGCCGTCAGGGAATATCACTACACTTCGCGGCCAGACCGTTACTTCCCAAACGTTTTCGGCTGATCCTTCGAAAGTGGTTTGGAAACAGCCGATGACTGTTTTGATTTCGACTGGAACCGCCGGCCCAGCGGAAGTGGTTGCCTCCGCTATCGCGGATAATAAGCGCGGCGAAACGGTTGGAACCACGACCTTCGGCACCGCCTCGGAACAGAAAGTGATTCCGCTCGATGATGGCGCCGCATTGATCCTTACCGTGGCGAATTATTTCACGCCGGGCGGCAAATCGATTCCGGCGGATGGAGTGGTGCCCCAAGTGGAAGTTCGTCCGGCGCTCGATGATTCCGGCGCGATCAGCCAGGATCAGGCCACTCCCCAACCGGGCCAGTTGCCGTCTGTCGACGATCCGGTTATGAAGAAAGCGATTGATATTCTTCAGAGCGGCGGTGCGGCAAAACACGCCGCTCTGAAGAAGTCTCTTGAAATGTTCCGTTCGGAAGCGCGCAAGCGCGCGGCCTGATCGGGCGTGTCTGCGAAAATCCGGGTTTCGATACTCACCCATCCGTTTCGACCGTATTGCGCCCGTCTTTGGCTCGTTATTCTTTTTTTCTCGCTCTTCTCCGCGCTAACCGGCTGCCATAAGCACTCCCTAACGTCCGCTGAACTTCGCGCCATTACTCACGAGATGGTGACAGCCGCGCAGGGCGTTGTCGGTCAAAAGTCCGAAATCATCGTCCGCCCGGAAATGGTCAACGTGCCGGAGGGCGAAGCGCCCGCACAACTTTTCACCGATCACATTTACATCACGCTTTCCGACGCCGCCCAGAAAACCGAAATCGAACGCGCGCTCGACAACGTGGCGCGGCGCCATGGCCTTACGCGTTCTTCCACATCATCGGTTGCGGGCATGATTCGCTTCGACTACTTGCAAGACGGCCAGCGGACACAAGCGATCCACATCGTCACGCCGGTCGCTGCGCGCCCGCATCTACCGGCTCAAACACAGAATTCGAACGGTCCGCGCCTGGCCATTATTCTGGACGATCTCGGCAGCGATCGCTCAGCAGCCGATGCGCTGTTCGCTCTACCGTTTCCGTTAACGATCTCGGTGCTGCCCGGCCATCCGTTTTCCACCCAGGCGGCCGAGGAAGCTTACCGCCGCGGTGACCAGGTACTCCTGCACCTGCCCATGGAATCCACGGGAAACGAAAATGTGGAAAAAGTTGAGCTGCGGCCGGGCATGAACGCGGATGAAATCGCAAAAATTCTCGCCGGAATGCTAGAAACAGTCCCGCACGCGGCGGGCGTAAATAATCATCAGGGTTCGCGCGCCACGGCTGACCCGCAGCTAATGGGCGCGCTGATGCCTGCGCTGCGCGAGCGCGGCCTTTTCTTCATCGATAGCCGCACCACCGCGCAGACCGTAGCTTACGATGTGGCCCAACGCGACGGTGTGCGCACCGCCTACCGCACCACCTTCCTCGATGACGTGCAAACCCGCGAAGCAGTCCTCGCACAACTGGAGAAGGCCGCCGCTCAGGCCGACAAACAAGGTTGGGCGATTGCTATCGGCCATCCTCACCACACGACTCTGGCGGCGCTGCGTGAGGGACTGCCCAAGCTCGAAGCGCGCGGCATTCACCTGGTGGTGGCTTCCGACCTAGCGCACTGACTACCGCTGCGCACACTCAGCCTTGGCCGTCATTCCGACAGCCGGGCCTCATCCGACTCGAGGAATCCAGCGTATGCTGCGCCGCTTTCCAGATAATTTTTTGCGAATCGACGCAGCAATTGCCAAAAATTCAGCTGCCACAATGAGAATTAACAAAGGAAGGACCTACAGAATTTCTTGAATCAATCCGCCTACATGTTCCGCGATCGCCAGCGCCGAGGTCAGCGCCGGCGATTCCATCCCAATCAATTGCACCACCGAAGGAAAATCCGGATCGCGCGTAATGATGAAATCCCTGATCCCCTTGTGCCCCGGCGGTGCCAGCTTTGCACGCAGCCCGGAATAAGCCTGAACCATATCCTCCGCTCGAACTTCCGGCAACATTGGCCGCGCCATCTTCACAAACGCCTCGACGGGCAGGCGATTGCTTTCGTAATCATCCTTTCTTTCCACGTAACTCGCCGTGGGGCCGATCAGCACGGTATCCCACAAGGTTCTGGTCAAGTGCACTCCCAAACTCAATCCATTGTGCTCAGGCAACGGATAGACCAGGGAATTCACCAGGTAAGCTTTCGCCCGAGTCAGTTCGCAATATTCTCCGCGCACCGGATAAATCCGATTCGCGGCCAGCGGCGAGCCAAGCATCGCCGCCACTTCATCGGCATAAAGCCCGGCGCTATTCACCAAGCAGCGCGCTTCAATTTCTCCAGCCGTGCTGCTCACGCGCACGATTCCGTTCACAAATTCCAAACGCTCCACCTTGGCGTGCATCACCAGGTTTGCGCCGCGATCGCTAGCCAGCCGCGCACATGCCTTTACCAATTCTTCGCTGGCTACAATCCCGGTGGAGGGCACATCAATCGCCGCGCGGCCCTCAATGTGCGGCTCGCGCTGGCGAATCGCGCCGCGATCGATAATCCGCAACCCTTCCAGTCCATTTTTATTGCCGATCTCGACCAGTTTTTCGAGCTCGGGCTCTTCTTCCGCCGACGTCGCAACAACGAGCTTCCCGGTCTTTCGATGGGCCACTCCGTGCGCTTCGCAAAACTCATAATCCAGGGTGTTCCCGCGCACACATAATTTCGCTTTCAAGGAACCAGGTTCGTAATAAAGCCCCGAATGAATCACGCCGCTGTTGCGCGAGCTGGCGCCCATCCCTACTCGCGGCATCTGCTCGAGCAGAAACACGTCTCCCCAGCGCGCCGCGGCCATGCTCGCAATCGCGCAGCCCACCACCCCGCCGCCTACAATCACTATGTTTGCGCGGTCCATGAAGTGTCTAGCTGACCACAAATTGATTCAGGTGAACAGTCCTCGTGAGAAGCGAGTGTATCGCGGAATTAAACTGCAATGCTCGCTGGCCAATTTCCGAAACCTGGTTGAATGGTAATTCGGCCTGCAATTCAGGCCGGATAATCCGTATTTTTCCCTCGAAACATCGCCGTGCAGGGAATCAATCTCGCGCCGCTTCCATCGTGCACCGCGTAGCTGACGCGATGCCCATTCTCCCGGAATTCCCACAGGGTCGCGGCGCCGTGGACTCCATCTTTATTCAGCGCGTAGAAATCCAGATGGAATTTCTTCAGCCGCGTCATATCGTTGTTGTAGTTCCGGATCACGCGGCGAATCGCTTCCTGGCACGCTTCGGTGGGACTTTTGCCCTGGCGCATCATCTCCACAATCGTGTGCCCTCCCGAAATTTTGATGTTCTCCTCGCCGCGGCCCGTCGAGCCTCCGCCGCCCACATCGCCATCCAGAAAAAGCCCCGCACCGATGATCGGCGAATCGCCCACGCGCCCCGCGATTTTCCAGGCCAGTCCTGATGTGGTGGTCACACCGGACATTTCACCTTTCTCATTCACAGCCAGGCAATTGATGGTCCCCGTCGGAGGATGCGTCACCACGTCATAGATGTGGTCCCGCCAAGCCAGCTTCTCGGGCGTATCGAAGAGCGCCGCGGTCCGCTCTTTCCATTGCGGGCTGGCCAGTCCCGGCCCCCAGTTCGACGAACTGGTCGCTTTCCAGGCAAGCCAGGCCAGCCGCGAACGCTCGGTCAACAAATTCATCGGCTCAAAACCTTCATCTTCCGCAAATTTCAGCGCGCCCGGCCCCACGATCATCACGTGATCGGTATGTTCCATCACTGCTCGAGCCACCAGGCTGGGATTTTTAATTCTACGCACGGACGCCACGGAGCCGGCCCGCCGCGTCGGTCCGTGCATCACGCAGGCATCGAGTTCCACCTCTCCGTCTTCGTTTGGCAGCCCACCATAGCCCACCGAATCATCATTCGGATCGTCCTCCACCTTGGTCACTACCGCCAGAACCGCGTCAAGCGTGTCGCCGCCTTTGCGTAGCACATCCATGCCCGCATCCAGATGAGTAACTCCATTGGCGGCCGAAATAATTGTCGGCTTTTTTCCGGCACCCGAAGCGGCGGACGCAGTCTGCGACTCCGCCCCAGTGCCAGGAATCACTGCTCCCAATAAATTCCGCGCGCTTGCGGCCATGCCGCCCGCTAAGGTGGTAAGAAAAAATCGGCGCCGAGTCCATTTATCCATGGAATCCCCCCCCAATAAGATCGATTTCGAGCGAAGCATAGTCCCACGCTCTGCCACCAGCAAGAGAAGATTTGTCAGCAATATACGGGTTCTGCAAAGAAGCTCGCTCCACCAATCCAGCAGGCCCGCGATTGCGTACTCCCTATAGGCAGCGGAACGGACAGGAGAAAGAGGACCATGCCCGGAAATTTCGATCTTGAGAAATACCTGAAGAACTCCAGGAAAGTGGACGTCAGCGATATCGACTTTTCCGAAGTCTCGCGCTATCCGCTTTCTGAAAGCGAAATTCGCTGCCTTACCTACATGATGGATATTGAATCGCACACGATCGTCTACCTGCGCGGAATTCTTTCCACCTGCGCGATCGAGGACCCGGAAACCACCGCGTTTCTGAGTTGTTGGGCCTACGAAGAGCATTTCCACGGGCGCACCATCGGGCAATTCCTGGCCGCGGCAGGAGTCACATTTTCTGACCGCCGAATCGCTGAGGTAAAAAAATCAACTTCGTGGACAGAATGGCTGAAAGGCATGGGCTCGTCGCTGCTCTGCCAGTGCACCCGCCACTTTCACGCGGCGTATCTCACCTACGGTGCGATTTCCGAATTGTCGACGCTCGAAGGTTACGGAATATTGGCGCGCCGCACCGCCCATCCCATCCTCGCGGAAATTCTGCGGCGGCTGGCCAAGGACGAACGCCGCCATTTTTCCTTTTATTACAACAAAGCAGCCGAATGTTTGCAGCCGCGCAACGCGCAACGGCTTACTGAATTCATCATCCGGAAATTCTGGATGCCGGTCGGCGGCGGCGTGAAATCGGATTTCGAGGTGGATTGGGTTTTGGCTTTCATTTTAGGCGACTCGATGGGCGCGGAAGTCGCTTCACGCATCGATGCCACGATTTCGAAATTGCCCGGTCTTGGCTGGTTTGACCGTCTTTCGCGAAGCCGCCAGGAAAGCCTTGAGCGGGTCGCCTTGCAGTCGCTCCCCGGCCAGGCGATAGCCGCCACCTGACCGCGCTGGCTTCGCTACGGCTTGAATCCCACGCTGCGCCACAATTGCGCGCAATCATAAAGCGTGCCATTCGCAATCACGAATTCCACCGTGCGGATATTCCGGATATCTTCCAGCGGATTCGCCCGGGTCAAAAACAGATCCGCGCGCTTTCCCACCTCAATGGTGCCCACTTCCTTGTCTACTCTCATCACCCGCGCGGGAACGATCGTTGCCGCCTGAATTGCTTCCATCGGCGTGAATCCAGCTTGAACGTAGAGTTCGATTTCCCGTTGCAGGCTATGGCCTGGAACGGTCTGGTCGGTGCCCGCAACAATGGGAATTCCCGCGCGATGCATCGCCCCGACAATTTGAACGTATTTCGCAAAAACTTTCCGGTACAGCGGAAGCAAGTTTATGCCGGGCCCGACGCTAACGAGTTGTTCTCTCAATTCAGGCGGAGCTTTATCAATGCCCGGTTCAAAGCTTGCCGCCGGCCTGTCGGGCCCCGCGGTAAACAGCATCTCCATCAGGGCCAGCGTGGGATCCACCACCGTGCCGTGCTGCCTCAGAAAGTCGATAGCCTTTCGGGCCTCGGCGGAATCCAGGTTGGCATCCGCCACCGCTTCCGACCGCTGCATCCGCGTGGAATTTTCAGGAAGTTGTTTGCGCACCACGTCGCCGATATACTGAACGTGGTTCACCTGGTCCATGCCCGCTTCCACTCCTTGAAACACGTTCATTTCGATCGGAATGTGCCCGGTCACCGTCATTCCCAGACGATGCGCCTCCGCCGCCACGGCCGCCACGTTTTCCAGTTTCATGGAGCTGTAGATCTTGATCTGCTGAAACCCGGCCGCGTGATAGCGGTCCACCCACTCGCGAGCTTGTTCCGGAGAATTAACACGCGCGATACCGAGTGAAAACGGTCCATCGCCATCCACAATTCCGGCCAGCAACAACTGCGGCCCGATTCCGTGTCCATCCCGAAGAGCATTGCGCACGGCCGTGATGTATTCGAATTCATTGCCGACATCGCGCGCCGTCGTCACGCCCGCAGCCAGATAGATCGGTCCCCACTCCACCTGTTCATAGTGCGCATGCATGTCCCAAAGCCCTGGCAAAAGCGTCTTGCCGTGAGCATCAATTACCGTTGCGTTTGCCGGGATGTTCACCTGCGCTCGCGTTCCAACCTGCTTGATCCGACCCTTATCAATCAGCACCGCCGAATCGGGAATCGGGTCGCGGCCAGTTCCGTCAATTAACGTGGCGCCCACCACGGCAAGTAGCCCGCTTTTATTGCCTTGGAAGTTTTTGGCGAGGCCGGCAAGCACAGCCATGCCGTCTTGCGCCGCTTTGGCGACAAATATACCAAGCGCGGGTTCGTATCCTTCCCGAATCGCCTCGAAATGGTCGAATTCCGCGTCCTCGGTGATCGCCGCAATCAATTGTTTCGTGGAATCGAACCACAAAGTTTCCCGGCCCCAAATCAATCCTGCGACGCTGTAACGGTCGAACGCGAATTTCTTTCCGTTCACTTCTATCTCATCGCGGCCGCGCAATTCGATGCTCACTTCCCCTTGTGGCAACGTCTTTAACTTCGTGGGCGAGCCATGCGTGGCCCAGTAACGAACCAGCAGCATCTGCATCGAAACCGGCGCATAGCCGGCAATAGCGAAAAATTGCGCGGGCCGCGGCTCGTCTTTCCATTCCTTCCCTTCGCGCACGCGCGCCTTGTCCGGATCGATTGCCACGGCCAGGTTGATCTGAGAGCTTCGCGAAGTGCTCCCTTCAATTTGGAATGATTGGGGAGTCAGGTCCGGCCTGGTTCGCAGAGTAGCGGAAAGCGGCACATGCGTTCCGCGATCGGTGAAAGAGAACTTGGATTTTAATTCCAGGACATCCCCGTTCCGGGTGATCTCGTAAGTTTCCTCGCCGATGGCTTGTTCGAACTTGTGCAGGCGGAATTGCCCCGTCTCGACCAAGTCCGCGCCTGCATGAGCGGGGTTTTCCGCGACACTGATCGCCGGCGCAGTGAGCAGGAAAAAAATTGCCAGGGCGATACCCGCCCATTTTGCGGGAACGAAACCGCGTTGTACTGGAATGGTCATCAACGCTCTCTTTACAAAGAATTCTAGCCGAGCGAATGAAATCCGGATTCGCCGCCGCAAGCAGGTATTTGGATTATACGTCGATACGCATTGGCAATTAGCGTTGAATGGCGGGTTTCAAAACATCCGAATGAATCGGGCTGCGGGGATCGAGGCGAACTTTGCCTCCTTCTTCGAATCGGTAGGGAAATCCGGCCGGGTCCCGTGGCTCGCCCGGAATGAATCCTGCGCCCACCAGGTCGCGTTCGGAGGATGGATAACGGCCAAATCGATCGTGATATTCCGCCGCCACTTTTTCAAGATGATCGGCGTCTTCTTCCGCCGCCAGGGCCTGTAAGTGCACTTTTGCGTTCTTGCGGACCTCGGGCTCGGGTGACGTCTCGTAAATTTGCGACCACAAGAATCGCGAAGCCTGCCGTGATCCGCCCTCCTCTTCGATTTTTGCCGCCATGCCCTTCATCCACGACAGTGCGTTGGGATGTTTACTTCCCTCCAGATACGCCGCGGCAGCTTGCCTGTAATCCTTCAGGTACCAATAATTGAGAAATCCCAGATGCGCCCACAAGGACCATTCATCCGGATTGGCTGCGATTCCTTTGCGCACCAAGGCAACTGCGAGATCGGGTCGCCCGGCGCCGACCGCGGGAGGCTCGGCCAAAAAAATGGCGCCATACCGGTAAGCGACAAGTAAATGCGGATCGAGCGTTGTGGAAATATCGAGCAGCGGCCCAAGCAGATCGAATTGCGTGCCTTTGATTCCCACGCGTTCACCGTAATATTGCACCGCGCGAGTCCAATAAATATCGGCGAGAAGAGAACCGTATCCCAAACTCAGTTTCTGAATCAGCTTGCCGGAAGTGAGAACCAGTTCTTCTTTTTGTTGCTGCAAAGAATGCGTCCGCTCGTCGATGTGTTCCTGCAAGGCATAGAGCGCCGCCAGCAAAAATGGCACCGCAATGACGGCAACCCAGGTTTCCCGGCTTGGTCGTTGGCGTTCCATTTCACTTCAAATCGCGGTGCGAGAAAATTGCCGCCGCTGGAAACAGAACCAGGGAAATATAGACCGCGGCGTACAGCGTATTCTGAACGATCAGCGCCGCGGGAATGGCTTCTCCATGCGCCGCCGCGGCCACCACATTGAAGTTGTGGAAATTCGGCAGTACATAGTAGAGCGCCGAGGTAATGCCGCCGGCCAGCGAACTGCCGGTCAGCGCTCCGAAGGCTCGAATGTCCGACGAAAACACTCCAGCAATATAGAGGCCGATCGTGAGAATTGTTGAAATCATCGGCGAACAAAAACAGGAAAACAGCAGCGCCAGCGCGGTGATCAGCGCCAGTTGTAGCAGAATAAAATAAATGGCAATTAGAATCGGAAAGTCCGTCCGAAGAAACCCGTGGCTTACATAGAGCATCGCAGCCGCCAAGCCCACCGTCATCAATGCGGTATTCACTGCCAGCGTCAGCAACAAACCGGCGTATTTTCCCGTCAGAAATTCCCAGCGCCGGATCGGCCGGGCCAGCAACGCATACAACGTTCGTTTGTCGATTTCCTTGTAGACCAGGCCCACGCCGATGAACACGGCCATGACGATTCCAAAAATCGAAATCGCCGTCAGGCCCAGGTTGATAATCACCAAATGCTCGATGCCAATGGATATTCCGCCCACCAGTACTGCGGCGCCCATCATCAGCAACGAGAAAAAGATCAAGTTGTATAAGACGCGATCGCGCACCGCTTCGCGAAACGTATTAATAGCGACGACCCAGGTGTGCATGGCTATTCCTTCGACACCTCGACAGCGTGATGCTCCGCTTTCTCACATCCCACCAATTGAAAGAAATAATCTTCAAGCGTCGGCTTGATCGGCGTCACTGAAAGAATCCGCGCCTGGCGCAGGTGCAGCCGTTCGAGCGCCGCATAGAGCTCTTCTTCCGGCACTTCCACCCGCAACCGGCTGCCTGTCTGCGTGGTCTGGTCCGCCAAGTCCGGAGGCAACGCGCGTCCCGCCGGCAACTCGAACAAAATCTCCATCCCCTGCACGCGGACGTCCAGAATTTCGCTGGGCGATCCCACTCCTTGCAGCTTCCCTCCCAGCAGCACGCCAACTCGATCGCACAGCATTTCCGCGTCGGAAAGAATGTGCGTCGAGAAAAAAACAGTTCGTCCATGCTTGCGCAAGTCGAGAATGATGTCGCGCACTTCTCTCCGCCCCACCGGATCGAGACCCGACATGGGTTCGTCGAGAAACACCACTTGCGGGTCGTGAAGAATTGCCTGAGCGATTCCCACGCGTTGCAACATACCTTTCGAATATTTGCGGAGTTGGACGTTGCCTGCTTCAGTCAGTCCCACCCGATCTAGGAAGCGTTCCACGCGATCGCGCCGTTCGGCAGGCGAATACCCGAAAAAACGCGCGAAATAATCGAGCAGTTCGCGCCCCGTCAGGTAATCGTAAAAGTATGGTTGCTCGGGCAAATATCCAATCTGCTTGTGCATGCCCACATCTTCAATGGAGCGCCCCAGAATCCGCGCCGTGCCGGCGGTGGGAAACATCAGCTTCATCAAAAGTTTGAGCGTGGTGGACTTGCCGGCGCCGTTCGGCCCGAGAAAGCCGAAAACTTCGCCGTCTTCCACTTCGAGCGCCAGCCCATCCAGTGCTCGGTGCGGACGCTTCCGCCAAAATCCGGTGTAGTAGTCTTTGGTCAGCCCGTCGATTTCGATTGCCTTGCGCGGCATAAGCTTCAATCTTAATTCAACTCTTCTCGATCCCAGCGGCCGCGTTCCCTTCTTGATAATGGCCGAAAGAAAACAGAAAGAGAACGCCCAGAGAAAAGAGCCGGCTCACGCCTCATTCTCTGGTTGCAAACTCAACGTTAGAAAGTCATTCAAATAACTGTAAGCCGCACATTTTAGGCTATTTGGCTCTTTCTTAATCATCATTTGCGGATCAAAGATTTGAAATTCAAATCAGGAAAATGCGAAGGGGCCAAAATTCACCCGGGACCGAGAGGAAGGTAATACTGGGTGCCTTTCACCGGCTGATCCAGCCGCCGCAACAATTCCTGCAAGTCTTGATTGCGTTCCACGAAATCAATTTCCGAGGTATCCACAACCAGCAGATTGGATGACGAATAGCGGAAAAAAAAGTGCTCGTATCCGTTGGCGACGGCTTCTAGATAATCGGGCGAAATCTGCTTTTCGGCGGCCGCTCCTTTTTTTGTGACGCGCTTTCGCAGCACCTCCGGCTTGGCTTGCAGGTAAATCACCAGATCTGGCGCGGGCAAGTTGGCGGCCAGCATATCGAAATAACGCTCGTAAAGCTTCAATTCCTCGTTGTCCAAATTGATGTAAGCAAACACCTTGTCTTTCTCAAAAAGGAAATCGCTTACCACTACGCTGGAACCCTCGTTGATTTGCAAGTCGGCGAGCCGTTTATAACGCTCCAGCAGAAAATACATTTGCGCTTCAAACGCGGCGCCGCGTTTCTCGTCGTAGAAATCCTGCAGGAACGGGTTGTCATCGCAATCCAAAATACGTCGCGCATGCAGCCGTTCGGCCAGAACCTTCGCCAGCGTGGACTTTCCCACGCGAATCGGTCCTTCGATCGCGATGTATCGCGGAGTCTTGAATCCCGGTCCAGGCATGGCGCGTGATTATAGCAGAGGGCCAGCGCGGCGAACGGTGGGCAAAACAAATCTCAGCAGTTCTGGCGCTGGCAAGCCGGCCAACTCGACCCACTACTAGCGAGTCTTCGCCACATGGAAGAAGAAGAGCAACGATAGCTGCAGATCCCGAAGACTATTGATCGCCAGGCGATGCGGCAGGATGCGGAACCATTGCCGCTCCTTCCAATTCTGCCTCACGGTCCGCCAAAACGAATCCAGATCGCCACGGGTATAGACCTTGCTGGACGCAAAAGCCGGATACCACTTGGCCCAATACAATTGGAATTTCGAAGGAACGCGAAGCGACGGAAATTTCACCTTGGCGCGCAGATGCGCCAATTGCAAGTCGGCCAGCCGCAGTTGATTGCGCGCCACAACGCGAATTTTGGTCAATTCTTCCACAATGCACTGCTCGGCTGGACTGGAGTGCCGCGTCTGCAGCCACAATTCTTCCATTTCCAGCATGATCCGGTACATGCCTCCCAGATGCGCGCGAATTTCCCGCGCCCGACTGCGAAAATATTGCCAGCGCGACTCGATAGGAAAACCCGGCCGCCGGTTTTTCCGGCCTTTCAGCCTGAAAAATCCGCACATCATCGGGTGCCGCCCTTCGGTAATCACCGAATTCTTGTACCAGGCGAAGCGAATAAAATTGTTCCAGTAATTGCACTCCGGAGTTCGCTCCAGCACCGCCTTCATATTGTCAAAGCTATAGAAAGTCTCCCAGGCCTCGCGATAAACGGCTTGCCAAGCTCCGTCTTTCAAATTGGGATGATGCGTCACCTCGTGGTTCGAATCGTAAAGGTTGTAATCCGGGTCCATCCATTCGCCGCGGCGATACATTTCCAGGTGATCCTGCGAACCCGGCAGCGGCATCAGCATGAAAAAGGACGCGTGATCCGGCCGCACTTCCTTCATCAGGTATTGCACGTCGCGCCGCACCGAATCCACCGTGTCGTTGGGAAAGCCGATGATGTAACCGACGTGAGTGGAAATTCCCGCGCTCTGGTAGGAATCGATCAGCTGGCGGTATTCGTCCACGTGGTTCTGCGTCTTGCCCGCCGCTTTCAAGTTGTCGGTATTCACGCTCTCCATCCCAATAAACACATTGATGCAGCCCGCCCGGCGCGCCTTCTCCACGAAGTTCTTGATCTTCCAGGAAAGCACATCCACCTGCATCATGAACCGCAGCGGAATTTTCTCCACTTCGATCAGCGGGATCAACGCGTCAAAAATCGCCTCCCAATTCTTATTGCGCGCGAAATTGTCGTCCGTGAAGAAATAAAAACTGATTCCATACGTCCGATAGTTTTCCCTCACTGCTTCCGCGATCCTGTCCGCCGAGCGGTAGCGCATTTTGCGCCCCTGCACATTAATAATGGTGCAGAACGAGCACTCGAATGGACAGCCCCGTCCGCAATCCAGCGTCCCAAAGTGGTTGGAGGCTACAAACTTTTTCAGGTATTTCCGGTGGATCACCGGAATCGGCTTCTCATAGAGATCCGGCTTATTCTTCAGAAAATCATATAGCGGCTTTAATTTTCCTTCCACCGCGTCGCGCAGAAGCTGTTCCCAGGATTCTTCCACCTCTCCCTTAACAATCGTCACGCCGTCATCCATCAATTTCTGGATGTCCGCCGGAATAGTGTCGAGAAGGGCCAGATATCCGCTGACGTGAAATCCGCCGATCATCACGGTAATTCCCGCGCGCCGGAACTCATGCGCCAGATCGATGGCGCGAGGAAACTGGTTGGTCTGCACGCCCACCAGGCAAACAATCGTTTTTGTGCCGTCTCCACGCTGCGAACGGCAGATCCGCTTGATCGGGACCGGATCCACATTTTCATCAATCAAGTGGACTTTCACTTGGACGGAATCGCCCAGCACTTTCTTCGCGAGCGCGTCTTCGGTCAACCCCGCGAGACAAGCCATCGTGTTGCTCGGCAGCACTCCTCGCCAATGCCGCACCACGTAACCGTCATCGTCGTATTGTGTTGGTTTGATCAGATACAGTTGAACGTTCTTCAGCATGGATGAATTCCCCCATGGCGAGGGCGGCCACGCAACGATCGGAGGGATGAGAGGATCCCCACCCGAGAGGCAAAACCCTCACTCACTTAGCCAAAGAGGAACACAGTTCGCTGTGGATTTCAAGCTCGGAAGGAGATGCGACAAAAGTATTACGTAGCCCGGGCGTTCAATCTCATCTGCTCGAGACACAAGTGAGGCAGGCGCTTGACGGCATCTGCCGGGACGGCCGTTACCAGTTCCTGGAAACAGCCGCCACGATTCGTCCGAGAGCGTCCACGTCGCGCGTATCCACCACCTCTGCCGGCGAATGCGAGTAGCGCAGCGGCCAACCCATGGCCACGTCAATCGAGCCATAGCGCAGAAATACCGAGCCGTCGTTGCCGCCGCCCGTCACGCCATATTGCACCGGAATCTGATTCGCGCGCGCCAGCTTGATCAGTTTATCCACCAGTTCCGGAGGCACGATATTCGAATTGTCCACGGCGCGGATCACAAACCCTTTGCCGATTTCGGCGTCGGCGAATCGCTTCGATTCAATCGGCGAATCCGAACTGACGAATGTGTCGATCGCGAAAACGTATTCCGGCGATTCATCCGCCTCGGCCATCCGCTTAGCCGCGGCAGCCGCTCCGATCAGGCCCAATTCCTCGCCGGTCGACCACATGAATGTCACGTTGCGATCCTTCAGCCCTGCTCCCAAGTTCCACGTCGCAGCAATCAACGCCGCACAGCCAACGCGGTCATCAAAGCTGCGGCCATTCGCGCGGGTGCCAATAAGTTGCCGGTATTTCTTCGGAATCGTGATGGAGTCTCCCACCTTGATTCCCAGCGCTTCCACTTCTTTTGGCGAACGTGCGCCTACATCTACGCGAACTGCAATATCACGCCCTCGCGGCCACTTAAAATCCGCCGTATCCCAGCCTTTCGGAAGCTCGATCAGAGCCTGTTTGTCGCCGCTCGTTGTGTGAACCAATGCCGCGTGGCCGGCAAAAAATTCCAAGCTCCCTCCCCCGCGCGATTCCGCCTCAAGCCGCCCATCGGCCGCAATGCTCCGGACCTCGAATCCAATTTCATCCATGTGCGCCACCACCAGAATTCTCGGCGATTTCACACCAGCAGGCGCTTTAGCTACACGCAGTACCAGGTTTCCAGATGCGTCGGTATCCGGTTTGGCCCAGGCAGGCAGCAAGTGCTTCACCTCGTCGAGCACGGGCCTTTCGTGTCCGCTAACACCGTAGGTTTCAACCAGCGGCTTGAGGAACGCTGCAGCCGGTGGGTTGGCTACCATCTCAGCCTTCGCTCCGATGGCGGTCGACCCCGTCGAATTTGCTCCAATGCCTTCCTGAGGAGGAGGCCCCTGCACGTAGACCTGGAGCAGCGCTGCCAATTTGCCCACGTCCTCGGAAGAAATCATTTCGGCGGGAGTTGCTGGCCAGGAGACAGCTACACCCAGGTGAATCGAACGCTCGGGCATTTGCGGTGGCGGTGTATAGCCTGCGGTAGGCAGCAGCGGCGCGGCATAATCGATGGCATTCGGAATCTTGTTTTTTTCAGCAAGGTCTTTGATGTCTCCCGCGAAGCCACCCACGCGTTCGCCCACACCCGTCAGCCCGATCAGCACTCCCGCTCCAGGATCGCTACGGGGCTCGCGACGCAAGCCTTGCGTGTTGGCTATCGGTCCGCTAGGCTGCAAGCGTCCCACGTAAATTAATTCATCCGCCTTCATTTCCGTAATCATCCGCTGCAAACCGCGCGCGCCGGACCATTGCTGGGTAATGAATGCAATCGTCACCGTACCTTTCACCTTGGTGGAATCCAATTTCCGCGCCAAATCCATCAAGGCAGCAGCCCCGAAGCGGTCTCCCACAGCGGGTGCAGTCACCTTGTTGCCGCCCAGGTGATAAAGCGTGCGGTCCAGCATGATCGGATCGAGCACGTCCACGCCAGCCTTGCGGACCTCCGCCGTGGAGCTGGCTCCGATATCGACATACAAATCATCCAGATCGCTGGTACTGGGGGGGTGCTGCCGTCCCGGCTGCAGGTGCACGGAAAGACCCGCAAATACGCCATCCACAAACTTACCGGAAGCGGTGCGGATGCGGACAGGCTGCGCGGAATAAAGATCGTCAAACACTCCGTTGGGCGCCGCTTGCGGCAGGCGCTGCACGCGTAGGTATCCATCGTCGGTGATGCCGCTCACCACAAAGCCGGGTTCATCGATAGGAGCAACGATCAGCTTGTGTGGTGATCCGCTGCCGATTGTGAAGAACACGTTTCCCAGGTTGTCAGTTTCCGGCGAAAAGTGCGCAAGTTCGGCCCGGATTTTCGCGGCAAGCTGCTGTTCATAGCCAGGGATCGCCGAAATCGCCACGAAGTCCCTCAGGTCCTCATCGATCGAACCCGGCACGCCAGCACTTTTGGAAGATTTTTGCGCCCCGGTTGTGCCGCTGAACATCGCCACGGCAAACAGCAATAAAAAGATCGAAAACAAATCTCGTTTCATCGAAGATTCCTTTGGAAGTGAGTCTGATCGCGCGCGTATGAATCCAAATTGGTAAGGATGGGCGCGAACAATCCGCGCGGCGAATTTAGCGCAGCCGCACACCCGGCGCAACCGGAAGTTCCTTCCAGGTGTTGTTAAGCTGCGGCCGGGACAATTCCGATCGAGCGATCCGCCGGCTCATCATTAGCCCGAACATCAGCTATAGCACGGGAATATTTACTCGCGGCGGGAGAGTGCTGAGGAAAGAACCTCGCGCTGATCGAGCGCTATTTCGTCACTTCGGCCTAATGCCCATTGGTAAACAGGCCATGCAGCTGCCGCCAGCACAAGATAGATCAGCACGCTCAGCCACATCATTCCTTTCCAGCGTCCCAGCAGGAACACGGCGGCACAACTCCCCAGAATGCAGGCTTGCGCGATTAGACTGATCAGCAGTGTGATCCCGGAAACGCGTTGCTGGCGGAACATGGCGAACTCCAACCTCTTGGGGAATCGCACGGATGCATAGTTCCCCACGGAGAAATTTACCAGGGATGCATAAACCAGCGCCGCAAGCATCGCCAGCACTACCAAGGTGCCGG
Organism: uncultured Acidobacteriota bacterium; assembly: GCA_963797765.1. Lineage (GTDB taxonomy): Bacteria > Acidobacteriota > Terriglobia > Acidiferrales > UBA7541 > JBGPTK01. The sequence goes on from CAWCQU010000002.1 coordinate 563,194, forward strand.
GGGCGCCCGCCAGAATCGTCACAACCAGCCAAACCAGGAACGTTTCCAAAACCGTCACAAAGGCCATGAATAGATTCTTTGCGGCAAATACTTCCCGGAACTGGACGGGAGCCACAAACAGAAAATCGATTCCGTTGCCATCGAACGCAAAGCAGTTGTAAACGGTATTGGCTTGCACCAGAAACGCATAGCCCACGGCGATGGGAAACATAAAATCAGCCGCGTGACCGAGAGGACCGAAATGCCGTCCCGGCCGGTTCGATGTGATTCCAAAAAAAGCTAGAAGAACCAGAGGCGTCGCCAGGTTGAATAATGCCGGGCCGCTTCGGAATAAATAATGAATTTCTTTCTCAAACATCGCGCTGACAGCCGATGACGATCCCGGCAATTGCCAGCCGGGCGCAACCGCCCGGTCGCTGGACGACGCGGCGGAGAGCGCTACCGGCGCCTGGCTTTCGCCCAGATCTTCGCCGCGATATTGAGCGCGCAGTCGAATCGTCAACAATCCGCCGAAGATCGCGCAATATGCCGACAGAAGAAGGATCTTCAGCCCGGCTTGCGTCCACTCGTTCCGGGCGGCGCCAATAATGGCCTCCGCCGCGGCTCCGGGCGGAAGCGCCCGCTGGATTTGCTCAATCTTCGAAAAATTCGGCGCCCGGCCATGGCCGCCCCAGTGTTGAATGGCCGGTCCGATAAATTGCATGCTCAGGATCAGCACAAAAAAAATGACGCCGATAATCTCGCGCGTCCTCCGCCGCGCCAGCCATCGTTCGATCCAGGCAAACACCATTCTTCCCAACACCAGGTTCATCACCGCGAAAAGAATAAGAATCGGAATCGCTCCGGGAAGCAGCGCCGGACGTGCCAGAAAAATTCCCAGCGAAAATGTTCCTAGCCAGATCAATCCCGCTATCGCCGCTGGATCGAACAGGCCGTAGGCCAGGCTCAAAACGGCGAACGAGGAAAATCTCAGCGGAAATCGCAGCATGTTTCGCGAATCAAATTGAACTGTGGAAGCAGCCACTAAAATCGGGTAAGCCTGCCAGATTAGGGCAATCACCCAAAGCACCACGCGGATCAGCCAGTATTTTCCATCGTGCACTGCGAAGTAAGCGCCCACCGCGGAACCGATTGCGATGGCCACCACCATTCCGCTAAGCATCACCGTCGCTATAATCTTCGAGACCAGTTCCAGGCGGCCGCGTAAAGTCTTTAGCGAATTGCGGAAAAGTTGCCAGCGCAGTTGGCCGACCAGCCCCAGTTGCGTAAAAGTGCTGAGTTTCGCGTCTAGCCCAGCCATGAAAGCTCCTGGGCTGCCGCCGTGCGGTCACCCCCCACGATGTCGAGAAAGATTTGCTCGAGCGTAAGCTTTTCTCCCGGCGGCGTTACACTTCCATGTTCGCCGCCTGCCAGACGTGATTCCACGCCGGCGCGCAACTCTTGAATCGAACCCTGCGCAACCAGGCGGCCTTTGTGAATAATGGCCACGTGGCTGCACAGCCGCTCGACGATTTCAAGAACGTGTGAAGTGAGGAAAATAGTGGCGCCACGGACGATCATTCGCTGCAGCATTGCCTTCAATGTGCCCGCGGCAATCGCATCCACGCCCTCAAATGGCTCGTCGAGAAACAAAATCTTCGGTCCGTGAATCACGGCGGCCGCCATGGCCAGCTTCTTTTGCATGCCGTGGGAATAATCGGTGATCATGGTTTTCGGACGGTCGGCCAGTTGCATGAATTCGAGCAACTCGGAAGTTCGCCGCGCGGCAATATCGCGATCCAGTCCATACATTCTCCCGGCAAAATTCAAGAACTCCGCTCCCGTCAGCCGGCCGAAAAGCGCCAGTCCTTCAGGCACCACGCCAATCTGTCGCTTCACTTCCACCGGATTTTCCACTAAATCGAGACCCAAAATGCGGATGCGCCCGGCGGTAGGCGCAAGCAATCCCGTCAGCATTTTGATCGTGGTGGATTTGCCGGCCCCGTTCGGTCCCAAAAAACCAAAAAATTGCCCCGGCTCGACGGCCAGGTTCACTTGTTCCACGGCAACCAGTTCCCCGAATCGCCGTGTCAATCCTTCCGTTAATACAGCAGCCTCGCTCATGATGGCTCACGACTCTAGCACATCCCGAAAAATCTTCGATACTGCGCGTCTTCTCATTCCTACGCTAAATCCGCGAAGGAGTTTCATAAGGATTGCGACAAACGAGGAACCTAACTGTCAGAGGTACTACTGGCTGGAGAGCAGCGATCAAATCGGGTAGAACTGTATGCAATTGCCGCAAGAATCATCGAATGCCGCGAAAGTTTCCGCACCAATGTTCGTTGGCGCCATCTTAAACACCGTTTTCAACCGTTCATTTTTATGGGAATAATCCGTTGGCAAGCTTTTGCAACAGGAATTTCAATTCCGAACTGGCGGAGGGGGTGGGATTCGAACCCACGAGACCCTTTCAGGCCTAACGGTTTTCAAGACCGCCGGTTTCAACCGCTCACCCACCCCTCCGCGGTTTCCGGCCCCAGGCAGACAAACCGGTCACGCAATAACGCGTGATGGGGCACGCCTGAATTGTCACATATCGGATGACCCGCTGACCACTTTGATTCCAGAAGTTCGCCTAGCTACGTGATCTCGCTGGTTCAGCTTCCTCCGAAACCCGAGGTAGCGGCATTCGTGGGAGAATCGACTGCCGTCTTGGCAATGACTACCGGTGTCGCGTCAGACAAGCCTTGTTTTTTTGAACCCGCGGAAGCCACCCTTTTGTCGATCACAACCGTGGCGAGATGCTGAAGCACCTTGCCAAGTGATGTCACCGTGTCCTGGGCAACTTTTCCAAACTCCATCCCGGTGGAAGCATCGAAGAGTAGCCAACCGAATCCCGTTTGGTTCTTCCGCAATATTACGGGAGTGGACCCTTCCGGCATCGGCAGGGTCAGGCGCACCTCCGCGTCGTCAATTCCTTTTTGCGTCTTGATGATCTGTTTGGCGTGTTCGCGGGAAAGCTGCATGCGCATACATTCTTCAGGAAGCCTATCCACGAAGAAGTCTGGCGTCCGGATTTGTTCTTCACTGATCTCCGCCACAGTCGAGCCATCAGCCAGATTCAGAACTGCGTACGGCCCGCGGTGCAAACTTCCGCTGATCTTCACTCGGAACATGGAACAACGGTTATTGACCGTCGCGAATAACCGGCTGTGCACATCAATCGTCTCTTCCTCAAGATCGATGATGTAGTAGTTCGGATGGGCATATCCCTTGGCTGCGGGGGTAAAATTGGAATCGCGAAACAGGAACCCCGCGATATGCATCCCCGCCAGTTTCAAAACCTGTTTGTTGTCAGTTTTGTCCTCGGAAATTCGATGTCCGTCCACCAGGGCTTGGCGAGCACACTCCAGCAACGCAACGAACAGCACGTCAGGATGTGCAAATGCTTTGGTCTGCAGAATATGCGGTAGGCCCGTAATTTCAACCGCTCCGGAGCCATCCAGGTCATGGCGGGTGGACTTATGAAGTTTCAGTGAAGACTCAGCCATATCAAGTTCTATCGGCAGCAATCGCAAAAACTTCTGTCCGGTTAACATGCTGGATAACAAGATGTTAGACTGAGAAGACACACCCACACTCAACTAAGATCTACTGCCAAGCTGCTGGTTAGAGACTACGAGGGTGGAATACGAAGTGGCCGCCCCGGCCAATCCTGAGGCGCAAACTCAACTCCCCAAAATCGCGGCGAAGGCGAGAGGAATTCCAAGCCCACGCGTTGGCCTTTCTCGCAGGAATCGCCCAGATAGACGACCCGGCAATCCTGATCTTCTTCCGTCGATGGGTTGTTAAGCGTTACTTGCGTGCCCAATTCCACCGCTGCGTTCAGGTAAATAAGCCCGCCGTGCGCGTTCACTACGATCGTTTGGCAGGTTTCCCGGAATTTGCGGCCATCAGAGTCCCTGCCGCTCGCATGCACGGGAAGTCGCGTAAACACTCGCGAACTGCGCCGCTGCTGACTGGCACTCGAGTTTGCTGATTCCAGAGTAGGCACGAATCGAGTCTGCACGATGCCAGATTCGCGCACAAGCGGCTGCGCAGTCCGGCGTCCCAAAGAATTAACAGCCGCAAAACGTCCGCAAATACTTGCTGTTCTGCCCTGCCGTTCCGTAGAATGGCTGAGCCATCCGGGGGTAGCGGCGCTTCTGTGTTATTACGCTCCGTTCCTACAAAATTTCGCCAAAGCTGTAAGGAGCCTTGATGAACGTTCTTGAGCATATCGAAACCAAGCGCGACGACTATCTAAATGAGTTAAAGGAATTTCTGCGCATCCCCAGCGTAAGCACGCAGATGGAGCACAAGCAGGATATCGAACGCGCCGCGCAGTGGGTGGCGGATAAACTGCACGCCGCCGGCCTGGATAAAGTAGAAATCGTGCCCACCAAAATGCATCCAATGGTCTATGGCGAATCGCTCCACGCCCCCGGTAAGCCCACCGTACTTTTTTATGGCCATTATGATGTGCAGCCTCCCGAGCCCCTCGAACTGTGGACTTCTCCCGCGTTCGAGCCTACCGTGCGCAATGGCAATATTTATGGCCGCGGCACGGCCGACGACAAAGGCCAAGTGCACATCCATATCAAGGCGCTCGAAGCTCTGAAGAAAGTAACTGGCCAGCTTCCCATCAATGTAAAAGTGATGATCGAAGGCGAAGAAGAAGTTGGCAGCGCAAATCTTTGGGCTTTCGTGCAGCAGAATAAGGAACGCCTTGCCGCGGATGCTTTGATCGTCTCCGATACCAGCATGCTCGCTCCCGGCGTCCCTTCCATCACCTACGGCTTGCGCGGATTGAATTATTATCAAATTGAGATTTCCGGAGCCGCGCAGGATTTGCATTCCGGTGTTTTCGGCGGCGCCGCTCCGAATCCCATCACAATCCTCTGCGAGCTCGTGGCCAAGCTGCATGACAAAAATTTCCGCGTCACCGTTCCGGGCTTTTATAAGGACATCGCCACGGTGTCGAAAAAAGAACGAAAGGCGCTCAACTCCCTTCCGTGGAAAGAAAGTGTTTTCCGAAAAACCGTCGGAGCGCCCGGCTTGGCTGGAGAAAAAGGTTTCACAATCGTCGAGCGGCTGTGGTGCCGGCCCACTCTGGAGCCGAACGGTATCTGGGGCGGCTACATGTCGGAAGGCTCCAAAACCGTGATTCCTGCAAAGGCTTTCGCCAAATTATCCACGCGTCTGGTTCCAGATCAAGACCCGGCCAAAATCAGCAAGGCCTTGGAAAAACACATCCGAAAATTGCTGCCCAAAACAGTGCATTGTAAATTTGAAACGCTCAGCACCGGCGCGCCCTGGGTCGCTCCCTACTCGCATCCCATCTTTCAGAAGGCGATTCATGCCTTGGAACAAGGCTTCGGGAAGAAAGCGGTATTCATTCGAGAGGGAGGCTCGATTCCGTTCGTCACCCAGATGCACGATACCTTCAAAGTGCCCTGCGTGCTGCTGGGGTTCGGCCTGCCCGACGAAAACGCCCACGCGCCGGACGAGCATCTCTCGCTCGAGAATTATTTCGGCGGCATCAAGGCAGTCGCTCTGTTTTACGAAAGCCTGGCAAGCATGTAGCCGGCAGCGGGCGTTGAAGGTTTTGAATTGCCTCGCCACTCGTGGAATGCTACTGTCCGCGCGTTGCATAACTCAACTCAACCTGGATCCATCGATCGCAATGCCAAAGTGCTTGCCGGACTCCGCATCGCGGTCGGCGTTCTTTTTCTGATCTTCGGCCAATACAAGGTTTTCGGCGCAAAATTTATATTCGGCGGCGGGTTTCAAGGATGGATCGAACGATTTCTCCAAGGCGGCGCCTATTCCTTCATGGTGCCGGTTTTGCGCAGCTTTGTGCTCCCGCATGCCACCGCGATCGCTTTTCTGGTCGCTTACGGTGAATTGGCGATTGGCCTCGGACTGTTCTTTGGAATCCTGGTTCGTCCGGCGAGCGCGTTTGGAGCGATCTACATGCTTGCCTTGCTGTTTTCTTCCAACTTTCCCGGGGAGCAAGCTGCGTTCTGGCAATATTTCGGCGCTTCGCTGAGTCACTCGGTTCTGTTCCTTTGTTTCCTCGCTCTCCTGTTCGGAGACGCGGACCACTTTTTGTCCCTCCAACAACGGATTCGTAGGCGGGCCTTTGCCTCCCGGAACTGAAAAAAATGAAAAAAAAAGAAGCACTCCGCGCTGAATTGCCATCATAGTGCAAATGAATTCTTACACTCTCAATAACTCTCGCGGCATCCTGTTTTGGAACAACTCTTAAAACCCGCGATTTTCCGGCCTTTTATTAGCTTTTCCCTTGCGTTGTCGGTGCGCTACGGCTATAGTGCCTGCCGAATCCCGTCCAGCCGGGATCAATTTGTTTTTACTACTGAGGAGGAATTTCAACCCGATGGCAAGCCCGATGAGCAAGTCGAAAATTGTCGCGTATCTCGCCGACAAAGTGAGCACCGACGACAAGCCGGTCTCAAAGAAACAAGTTGTTTCGTTCTTCGATGAGCTATTCAAGCTCGCGATAAAGGAGTGCAAGGGGGGCGCCGGAAAATTCGTCATCCCCAATATCGGACGCGCCGTCAAGGCACACCGCAAGGCTCGCATGGGCCGCAATCCAGCGACCGGCGAAGCAATCAAGATCAAGGCCAAGACCGTGGTGCGTTTACGCGCAGCCAAGGCTTTCAAAGACGCAATTTTAAAGTAAGCGTCTTTGTTCTGATTTTCGTGGCGAAACCCCCAGGCATGTCCGGCACCCGAAATGGTGCGGAGGCTTGGGGGTTTTGTCTTTTCTGAACTGCGCCATCCGCAGCGGCGGCAGTCGAAGCTGGAGCGGCTTGCACCTCAGCGAACTCGCCGGAGCAGGGGAATTGGTGCGGGGATTTGCATCCTCCAAGGTGTGTGAAGAGTGTGTGGAGGTTCGGTTTGGTTCGGTTCGCTTATGCCGGCCGGTTTTCGTGGCGCTGCCACTCTTGGCTCTGCTCGTAAATTCAGGCATTCGGCGGAGTGCACAGCCAAACAGTATGGCTGGACTCCGGCGAATTGACCCACTATCAACGAGGGGAATGGCAGGCCACTCCGCAAAGGTTGTTTGCAGCTGAATTGCGAACGGCGATAGTGCTTAGGTCGAATAAAATGACAGTTTCTTCTCACTGGGATGAATCGCGGGCCGCTCGCTACAACCGCTTCCGTTACGATTTTCCCGAACGCTCGCTCGCCGGCCGCGCCGTCATCGTAGCCGGGGGAACGGGCGGATTGGGCGCTGCCCTGGTAGCATACCTCGCTCGCGAAGGCGTGGAGTTGATTGTCGGCTATCACGCGAAACGCGAGCGCGCCGATTCCCTTCGCGATGCCATGGAAGAACAATTTGGCCGGAAAATTCTGCTCGTCAAAGGCGACTTGTCCGATCCGAGTGCTCGTGGCGATTTTCTCAATGCCGCAAGACGATTGGCTTTGGAACGCAGGGCAATCTTGGCCGGCGCCGCGATATTTCCGGGTGATCCTGCCCGCGTCGCATTCGAGGCCCTCGACCAGAAAGCTCTTGAGGCCTCGCTGTCCGCAAATTACGTCGGCCCTCTGCTGCTGGCAAAGGAAATCGGGCAATTCATGGAAGAAGGGGAGGGCGGTAACGTGGTTTTGCTCGCTTCCATGCAAGCGGTGGCGGCCATTTCCTTCCAGTTTGAATTACGGGCCGCCGAAAGCGGCCCTGGTCCATGCGGCGCGAATCCTCGCGCAACAGTGGTCGCGCGTGCGCGTGAACGTGGTGGCGCCCGGTGCCACCGTGGTGGGCATGGGCAGAGCAAGCGTGCAAGCCGGCAAGTACGACCGCTACATGGAGAATGGCGCAATCCCGCGCTTCGGCCGCCCCGAAGATGTCGCTCGCGCCATCCGTTTTTTCCTGGAACCGGATAGTTACACAACGGGGCAAGTGCTCGTGGTCGATGGCGGGCTCACGCTCCGTCGAGACAAATAATTCGCTCGCACCCGCCGCGGCTCCCATGGTTGTCCGTGGCTAAATCCGGTGTTTTAGATTCCACCATTGATTCACCCGAATCGCTGATGCGAGAACATTCCGGCCTGCTGACCGATCTTTATGAGCTCACGATGGCGGCGGGCTACATCCAGACACATTTCGAAGCTCGCGCCACCTTCGAGCTTTTCGCGCGGAACCTTCCACCGCGCCGCAGCTACTTGGTTGCCGCGGGCCTCGATCAGGCTCTCGAATATCTCGAAAACGTCAACTTCACAAAAGAAGAAGTTCGCTATCTTCGAGAACATCCGGCGTTCCACAATGTCCGCGATGAATTCTTCGATTTTCTCACTCGCTTTCGATTCTCGGGTGACGCCTGGGCCATTCCCGAAGGTTCGCTGGTTTTCGCGGGCGAGCCAATCCTCCGCATCAGCGCCCCAATCGCCGAGGGCCAAATTATCGAAACGAATTTGTTGGCGACGATTAATTTCCAGACCATGGTAGCCAGCAAAGCGGCTCGGGTAGTTTCCTCCGCGCCCGGACGCCGCATTGTGGAATTCGGCGCCAGGCGAGCTCATGGCACTGAGGCGAGCTTGATGGCCGCGCGTGCCGCTACCATCGGCGGCTGTGTGGGTAGCTCCAACGCCTTGGCAGGTCAGCGGTTCGGCATGCCCACCTACGGCACTCAGGCTCACTCCTGGGTGATGGCCCACGAAGATGAAGCCGAAGCATTCAGCCAGTTCCTCGACGTGTTTCCGCAATATTCGGTCCTGCTGCTCGATACCTATGATGTCCGCGCTGCGCTCAAGACTATCTTGCGAATGAACCGCAAGCCGATGGGCGTGCGTCTCGATAGCGGCGACCTGGTCCGCGATAGCCGCTGGGTGCGCCGGCAACTCGATCGTGCCGGATGGAAAGATGTGAAAATTTTCGCCTCCGGTGATTTGGACGAAGACAAAATCTCCGCCCTCCTTCGCGCCGGGGCGAAGATCGACGATTTTGGAGTGGGCGGCGCGGTTGTTACTCCCGCCGACGCACCGACTCTGAACATGATTTACAAGCTGGTGGAGGTGGAACGCGGCGGCGAAATTCGGGAAGCTGCCAAGCTCAGCAAAGCAAAAGTCACTTATCCTGGGCGGAAACAGGTCTATCGCCTTTCGCGGCCCTCCGGCGAGTATAAAAACGACGTCATCGCACTCACCGATGAAAAATCACCCGGCGGCGAACCGTTGCTCCAAGAAGTGATGCGCGGCGGCAAGCGCCTTTCTGGCCCGGAACCCATAGCCGTTGCCCGCGCGCGCTGCCTGCAAAGTCTCGAACGCCTTCCCGCGCGCTACCGTCAGCTCGGCCGCACCCTTCTTTATCCCGTCCGCACCAGCAAGCGTCTCGAAGCTCTCCTCGAAACAGTCCGTCAACGCGTCCGCCGCACCAATTCGCGCGCAAGCAAATAACAAGGTAAACTAGAGTCGTGAGTTTTAGTTTTAGTTTCATCTTCGGCTTTTCAGGGGGTCGGAGCTTCAGAGTTTGTGTGGCAACGCCGAGGTAGGGCGGTCGTGTAGCGCCACCCTTCCTCGCCCGACGGGTTCTTTCGGGAGGGTGGCAGCTTTAGATTCTATCGCTTGCCCGCGTCAACGCGGATGCTACATCAAGCAAAGCCGGGTTGCCGCATAGACTCTTCAGTTCCGGCATTAACACGTTGAAAACTCACGGGTTTTAGCCCCTGAGAGACGCCGAAAATGTGCGAAGGATTTCCAGCGCACTCCGCAATTAGAATTATCGAACGGGAGTCATAGGCCGATGGTGTCGAAAGATGTTGTTTTCTGGGATGTGGATACCCAAGTGGATTTCATGTTGCCCGGCGGGAAACTCTATGTGCCGGGTGCTGAGAAGTTAATTCCCAACATGAAAAGGTTGGTGGACGCCGCGCGCGAAGGCCGCGTGTTCCTCGCGGGAGACGCCGATTCTCACTCCTTGCAGGATGAAGAATTCAAAACTGGCCGCCGCACTGCCTCCGGGGTACACCCGGCGCCGAATTTATCCCCGAAACGCTCACCGACAAAGTTCTGGTAATTCCCAACGTGCCGAATTTTCCTTTGCCCAAGGACCTGCACAGTTACAAACAACTGATTCTCGAGAAAAATACTCTCGACGTCTTCGCCAATCCCAACACGGAAGCGGTTCTCGAGCGCCTCGGAAAGCACGCCGATTACGTGATCTTCGGCGTCGTCGCGGAATATTGCGTGCGCCTCGCAGCCAGGGGATTAATCGAGCGCGGCCATCGCGTGTCGCTTGTCAAAGACGCCATCGAAACTCTCAATGATGCCGACGGCAAGAAAACGCACGACGAATTGAAGGGCATCGGCGCTCGCCTGATTACCACCGATCAGGCCCTGGCGCTCGTCAACAAGAAATCACCAGCCGTCACCGTCTCCGATTAATCTAAAGAGTCTTCATGTAAGCGATCAGATCGCGAACTTCGTCTTCCTTCAGCACTCCTTTGTAACCGGGCATGTCCTTGCCGCCTTTTTCGATCCACGCGCGCAAACTTTCATCATCCACTTTCTTCCCATTGGCATATTTTCCGCGCGCCATCATGCCTTTCAGTCCCGGCCCCATTTTTTTCTGCGCGCTCGCGCTGTAGTGGCAAATTTCGCACCGCGCATCGTACACTTTTTTCCCGTGAGCAATGTCCGCCCGGACCGCTTGCCTCTCCTGGCCGGAATCCATGATCGTTCCCGCGTGGGATCTTGCCGGGAAGACCCACGGGGTTCCAGCAATTGCCAAAAGCACAGCGCCAACCAACCAGAATCTTAGATTTTTCCAATTGCCATGGCATCTCACGAACATCGGTTGATCTTTCCTCAATTTGTTTTTTATTTCCAAATTCCAATATCCAATCTCTATCCCCGTTTGACACCCTCGCGCCGCTATGTTACGACTGGCAATCATGCGCCGCGACAAAGTGACGGAGGCCTGGGATCTGCTTCAGGAAGCCTACCACGCGCAGATCAACGGTGATTATGATCAGGCCGTCGATCTCTACCGTAAATCACTTTCCGTCCATCCCACCGCCGAGGCTCACACCTTCCTCGGCTGGACCTTTCACTTCCAGGGAAAAATTGAAGAGGCCATCGAAGAATGCAAACGCGCGATAGAAGTCGATCCTGATTTCGGCAATCCTTATAACGACATCGGCGCTTATCTGATCACTCTGGGCCGTTACGATGAAGCCATTTCATGGCTCGAACGCGCTTTGGAAGCTCCTCGCTACGAACCTCGCCATTTCCCCCACTTCAATCTTGGACGCGTTTACGTGGCCAAGGGCATGCTCACCAAAGCGCGTCAATGTTTCCAGCAAGCCCTCCGCATCGAACCCGAGTATACTCGCTCGCCCGCGACGCCGTCGAAAATCTTCGCCGTCTTGTGAACTGAAAATTTAGCCGGCGTGCGAGGGCATATTCTCGCCCGGCTTCACAATTCTGTCGTAAATCCACAACAGCACCGCCGTCGCCAATCCCACCGCCGTGATCGCCCACCAAACTTTATACGGCTGGTGCATGTACTTCTCCGTAGTGATGGATCAAGCTTCCGCCGAACCATCCCCCGATCAACGATCCAATTCCGATCGGAAGAAACGCGAATCCCATGTAAGTTCCCTGCTGTCCCTTCGGCGCGAGTTGCGAAATGTACTCGTAATAGCGCGGCGCCTGAATCATCTCGCCCAGCGCGATCACCAGAATCGACGCGACTGCCGTCCAGATCGCCGGATGCACTGCCAACACCATCCACGCGACTCCTGAAATCAAAGTGCCCACCATCACCGCGCGAAACGGCGCAATCTTTCGCGTCAAATAACTGATCAACACCTGCAGGCAAATCACCGCAGCCGCATCGGTGATCAGAATTCGCTCCACGTCCGCGTGCGGGTCCACGTAAGCCGTCAAGTAAAGCGGCATGGCGATAAATTCCTGCCAGAACACGATCCAATATCCCGAAAAAATCAGCAGGAAAAGCATGAACCGGAAATTGGATATTACCGTGAGAAAATTCTTCGCGGTCTGCGCCAGTGTCGGATTTTTTTTCTCTTCTCCGGCGCTTTTCGGCTCGCGGTAAAAAAGCAGCACGCCGAAAAACATCACCAGCACGCACAGCGCCGAGATTCGAAACACTTTCTCGACGCCCATATGCTTGTGCGCAATCGATGCGATGTAAGGCCCGGCCGCGCCGCCGATATTCACCAGCGTGTAGTAAATCGAATATCCAATAGAACGCACATTCTCTTTCGAGGCTCGCGCCGTGGTTCCCACCACGCTGGGCTTTACCAGTGCAACTCCCAGCGCCGGCAAAAGCAGAATCACCAGCACCAGCCACCACAACGGCACCGCGTTTCGCAACGGCGCCATCCATGCCGATCCGATCGAACTCAAGAAAAAATACGAGAGAGTAAGAATCAAGTAAGCCAGCGAAAGCGCCCGCCGGAATCCAAGCCGGTCCGCCAGCGCTCCACCCAGGATCGCGAGGAACCAAACCATTCCGCCGAAAAATCCCGCCAGGCTTCCGGTTTGCGCTGTGGAAAATCCTAGCGTCTGGTGCAAGTAATTAGCGAGCGATGCGAACGCCGCGTAGTAGGCCAGCCGCTCGAACAATTCGCTGACGTTAGCTACCCAGAAGGCGGGCGCAAATCCCGTGCGAATTTCCTGCAGCCGCTGGGAGAAGCTCAAAGATTGCCTCCTGGCCGTGCCGTGTCGCCGATCCGCTTGCTGAGTGTGGCCCAATGCCGGCAGTGGATCGGCGGAGATTGTAGCGAAATGGCTCTCCTACGTCGCTCGTTTTGTTGCCAGGATCGTCCATTTTATGGCCACGTGCGATGCCACAAAAAGCCACACGGAAACCGTGTTTTCACCAGCCGCGATGCGCTAAAATCGGCCGGAATTCCGAACAATCGAGAAACCTCAGAATCCGGGTGGGAGGCACGTCAATGTCCTGGGCAAAAAATGTCACGTTGGTCTTTTTGACGGCAATCCTGGCCGGGTCGGCCACCCTGGCTCAGGAAAAACCTCCCCTTCTTCCCGAATCCACCGTGCAGGCGCTCGCACAGGAACTTTCCGGAGAGACGGCCAAGCGCAATCTGGAATTTCTAGCGCGGCTGCACCGGCAACGTGGCTCGCGGCAATTCCATCAAGCCGCTGAATTCATCGCCGCCCAGGCAAAAAGTTACGGCCTCGAAGACGCGCACATCGAGCAATTTCCCGCCGACGGCAAAACGATGTACGGCACGCAAAAAGGACGCATGGCCTGGGACGCTGATTTCGCCGAACTCTGGGAACTTCGCTGGGAAAAGGGGCAATGGATTCCCACGGCGCGACTAGCTGATTTCGATGCCATGCCCGTAACGCTGGCCGAGGATAGCGAAAGCGCCGACGTGACCGCCGATCTGGTGGACGTGGGCGACGGCACTTCGGAAAAAGATTACGAAGGAAAAGATGTCCGCGGAAAACTCGTGCTGGTGGCCGCGCAACCCGGTGAAGTGCAGCATCTGGCGATCGATCGCTTCGGCGCAGCGGGAATTATCAGCTACGCGCAAAATCAGCCCACGGCATGGTCGGGTGAAGATGAGAACTTAATTCGTTGGGGACATCTTGTCAGTTTTTCCACGACCAAAACCTTCGGCTTCATGGTTTCGCTGAAGCAAGGGCGCGAGCTGCGCCGCCGCCTGGCGCGCGGAGAAACAATTCGCTTTCACGCCGTGGTTCGCGCGGGGCAACATCCCGGCAACTACGATATCGTCACCGCCACGATTCCCGGGGCCGATCCGGTTCTGCGCCAGAAAGAAATCGTCTTCAGTTGCCACCTGGATCACGAGCGGCCAGGGGCGAACGACAACGCCAGCGGCTGCGTCACAATTTTGGAAGTTGCGCGGGCGCTTTCCAAGCTGATCGCGGAAAATAAAATTCCTCGCCCCGCGCGCACTCTTCGTTTTATCTGGCCGCCGGAGATTGAAGGCACCATGGTCCTGCTGAATGGCAAGCCGGAAATGGTTCCGCATATGCAAGCCGTCATCCACATGGATATGGTCGGCGGCGGCCCTGCAACCAAGGCCGTATTTCACATCACGCGCAGCCCGATGAGCCTGCCCACGTTCATTGATGATGTTGCCGAAGCCTTCGGCGATTTCGTGAACCGGCAAACATTCGAATACGCCGCATCCGGCCACGCAGCTTATCCGCTCGCCGCTCCCGAAGGCGGCAAAGAACCGCTCGAAGCGCAATTTTCCGAATACACTCCCGGCAGCGATCACGATATTTATTGCGAAGGCAGCTACCGCATTCCCGCGATTTATTTCAACGATTGGCCCGACCGCTACATCCACACCAATTTCGATTCCGCCGCCAATATCGATCCCACCAAGCTGCTGCGCGCAGCATTTCTCGGCGCGGCCAGCGGCTATTTCCTCGCCAATTTTTCGCCCGACTATGTTTCCCCGGTTGTCCACCAAATTGAAATTGGGATCTTGGGTCGTACTGCGGTCTCCCTTCGCCGACATGATCGACTCGTCGCGCTTGGCAATCCTGGTGACGCCAAAGGGTTACTCGAGTTTCAAGACAGTACAAATCGCGCACTTTTTCGATCGTTGATAGCTTCGTAAGTATTCCGATGACCTAAAATCCCAGATAGCAACATTTTTGCAGGATGCTTCCGGGCTTTTGTCGGTTGGCCAAGGCCCGTTTACCCTGCCGAAGCGAAACCCGGAAGAAGTATTTCAAAGGGTTGCAAGCCCCAAAGGCCCCGCCTCCGGGCTGTTCGGCTACGATTATTTTGTGGATCATTATGGCGCGGAAAAAGCAGCGAAAATTCGCTTGCTAAAACAGGAGAGCATCTACAACCGCGAAGCCATACTATCCCTACGAAGTACTCAATTTCGTAGACGGCGAGCGCAACGGTCCAAGAAATCCGCGATGCCGTTTCCGCCGAATATGGCCCCGTCCCGCTCGATGTGGTGGTGGAATATTTGAAAGCCCTTGAATCGATCGGCATCCTGAAATCTGGCTCCTGAAAAAGTTGCCGTTATTTGTTTTTGAATATCGCGAATAAACACTACTCACCGCAGAGGCGCTGAGGGCGCTGAAGGATAAAGCGGAACGAATCGTCGAGTCTTAATTCCCCTAAAAACTTGGCCAATTTCAAATTACGGCCGGAACGGATTCCGATGCAGCTTTGTTCCGCCAACCTGCAAGGGTAAAATTGTTTTGAAGTGGAGGTGAGCTTGCCGGAGCACACAGGTGCGCAGGAGATTCCGCGCGTTGTGATTGTGGGCGGAGGTTTTGGAGGGTTGTACGCCGCCCGAGGCCTCGCGAAAGCTCCCGTACAGGTCACGCTTGTCGACAAGCACAATTACCACCTCTTCCGGCCGATGTTGTACCAGGTGGCCACGGGACTGCTTTCCGCTGACGAAGTCGCCGCGCCGTTGCGTTCCATCCTGAGCCGCCAGCAGAACGTCGAAGTGCTCATGTCCGAAGTGACCGGCGTGGACACCGGAAAACAGTTGGTTCACCTGCAGCACTGCTCGGTGCCGTATGACTTCCTGATTCTGGCGACTGGAATTCAATACAACTATTTCGGCCACGCGGAATGGGAAAATTTCGCGCCGGGGCTCGATTCGCTGGACGATGCGGACAAGATCCGTGGAAAGATTTTAATGGCGTTTGAAGCGGCGGAGCGGCTTGCTGCTTGCGGCGGGGCCGATCCGGAAGTGATACGGGAATTGCTGACGTTTGTGCTGGTGGGCGCGGGAACCGTGGGAGTGGAAATGGCGGGCACGATCGCGGAAATGTCGCGGATGGCCTTGGCGCACGATTTTCGCCACTTCGATCCCCGTTCGGCTCGAATTTTGCTCTATGAGGCGGCGCCGCGCATTCTGCCTACCTTCACCGAGGACTTGGCATCCAAAGCGCACCGCCATCTGGAACAATTGGGGGTGATCATCTATACGGGAACTCGCGTCGAGGCCGTGGATGCCGGGGGAATCATGGCCGGTGGGAAACGCATTCGCAGCCGGACCGTGCTGTGGTGCGCGGGGGTCCTGGCGTCGCCGGCCGCCAATTGGCTCGGCGCGCCTGCGGGCAACTCCGGGAAAGTGATTGTCAATCCGGACCTCTCCGTTGCGGGCCATCCCAATATTTTTGCGATAGGAGATACGGCCCAGGTGGTCGCTCCCACACGCAATTTGCTTGGCTTCAAGAAAAAGGAGCCCCAGAAATTGCCGGGCGTCGCACAGCCCGCCATTCAAGGAGGGAAATATGTGGCCGGCGTGATTCGCCGCCGCGTTGCGCGGCGGAAGCCTCCCGCCCCCTTCTGGTATTGGGACAAAGGCGATCTGGCCGTCGTGGGACGCACGTTCGCTGTGGCCGACCTGAAGCTAGCGCGCTTCGCGGGATTTTTCGCCTGGCTGCTGTGGGCGGGTGTGCACATTTATTTTCTGATCGGCTTTGCCAACCGGCTATTCGTGATGTTGCGCTGGTCGCTGGCATTTTTCACCAAGCGCCGGGGCGTACGCGTCTTCCCGACTCTTAAAAGTCCGGCAGATGTTCCTACATCTTCCGCTGCGAGCGCCAATTCGCGGATCAAGGGTTCCGCTCATTGAGCGCCTTGCAAGCGCCACATATTATTTTCAAGCTCGGCAACGGAGTACATTTCGGATTCAACTAAGATGCTAGGCGCGAGCTATCATAGATGTATCATGCTCCGGCTACGGTTCAAGAATCCGGTACCTAGTCGCCTCGATCACCACGCTCCGTTTTCATTCATGGCAGCCGAGTACCCTCTGAAGCCGCGTGTCGACAGGCAAAGCAAACGGAAATATCAGCTCCTGTGCCTTCGCCAGTGGGATGGCTCGTTCGTGGCATCGGTGGTTGAGGCTCCCAAAATCCTCGTCTACGATCGCTCCAGGAAAAAGGCTGAAGAGAAAGCCGCTAAACGATTTTTGCGAACGCCTGATCCATACGCTTATCTTGTTCACCCGCTGGCAGAAACAAAAGCAGTCACGATCGAGATGGAATTCGACGATCAGGCGGATTGTTTTGTGACTTACGTCAAGGAGCTCCGTGGCATCTCGACGTTCGGAAAAACAGAACTTGAAGCTCTCAATAACACACTCGAAATGATCCGTGGCTATATCAAGTCGATGGAAGCAAATTCCAAAAAGATTCCGTTGTCCTCGGCGAAACTCTCCGAGCTGAAGCGCCTCGCTGGAATTCGCTAGATGGCGGTCTTTCCCGCCCTGAACGGCAAGCAAGTGATTCGGATCTTGGAGCGGCTCGGTTTCCGTTTAGACCGGATCGAAGGCAGCGATCACATGATGATCTAGGATGGACACCCTCGAACGATTCCCATTCCCGACACGGATCGAGGCCTCTGCCAGCCGGCACATTGCATAGCATCATTCGGCAATCGGGTATTAAACGTAAAGTCTTCTTCAGCCAGTTCAATTGAAAGCGAAGTGCCGGTCTGTGAATTTTCGCGAATGAAATTCGTTTTACTGTTTGCGAAGCTTCCAGTGGGGTTGCGGCGTGTGCTAGCATTACTGGTTTGGGTGGGGTTAACGTAGTTTTCTGATACATACACATGCCTGGCACAACCATGAAAGCGCTTCGCAAGGCGCGTCCCGAGCAGGGCGCGCAGCTGGAATCCATTCCGGTTCCTACGCCTGCATCTGATGAAGTGCTGGTGCGCGTCCGCGCGGCCTCGATCTGCGGAACCGACGTACACATCTATCATTGGGACCGCTGGTCGGCTTCGCGCCTGCACCCGCCGCTTACCTTCGGCCACGAATTCTGCGGCACGGTGGAAAAAGTGGGATCGAACGTGGAGGGAATCCGCGAAGGCGAATTTGTGAGCGCGGAAATGCACGTGAATTGCGGCCGTTGCCTGCCGTGCCGCGTTGGACAGCCGCACGTTTGCCAGTTCGTAAAAGTGATCGGCATCGACCAGGACGGATGCTTCGCCGAGTTCGTGCGCATTCCGGCGCGGAATATCTGGAAGGTCGACCCGGCCATCCCGGAGCACTACGCGGCGATCATGGACCCGCTGGGCAACGCCGTGCACACCGTGCTTTCCGGAGATATCGCGGGACGAACCGTAGCCATCACGGGCTGCGGTCCGATCGGACTGATGTCCATCGCGGTGGCGAAAGCCTGCGGCTGTTCCACGATTATCGCGACGGAAGTGAACCCGCATCGCCGCGCACTCGCAGAGAAAATGGGAGCAGACCTGGCGCTCGATCCCGCCAAGGAGGATGTGATCGCTCGCGCGCACGAAGTGACGGACGGCGCGGGAGTGGACGTGCTGCTGGAAATGAGCGGACACCCGTCCGCCATACATCAAGGTTTTCAAATGTTGCGCGCGGGGGGACGGGCATCGCTGCTCGGCGTTTCCAGCCAGCCTGTCGAATTCGACCTGGTGGCCGATATTATTTTCAAGGGCGTCACGGTCTATGGAGTCTATGGCCGGAAAATGTTTGAAACGTGGCACCAGATGACGGAGCTGCTGAAGACGGGGCGCCTGAATCTGGAACCGCTGTTCCGCGAACGGATGCCGCTCGACAACTTTGCCGACGCCTTCGCCCTCCTCGAAAAAGGCGAAGCCAACAAGATCTTGTTCTATCCGAATGGAAACTCAAAAGATTGAACCTGGTTTTCTCTCAACCAAGCCTCACGTATCCGTTCCGCGTGCTTGATTCCACGGTTTGGATCACGCCTTTGAGAAAATCTCCGCTGCTCAGCTCTTCACTGCTGCGCTGGATTCCTCGGGCAAATTCGGCCCTCGGAATGACGGCTTTGCTTGGCCCGCCTCGCAGTGAGATAGAGGCACACAGCCAGGAATGGCTGTGCTACTGACCGTACAAAACCGCCACTCCGCTTTCAATTCCTGTTGGCCTATAATGTGACCTTCACTCACTCCGAGACCGAGGAGAAATGATGACCACCGCAACGCATAACCCGCTGCAATACTTGCACGAGGCTCTGGAAGACATGAAAGCGAAGCATCTCTATCGCCGCTTCGCGATTCTCGAGGGCGAACAATTGCCCGTCGCGATTTTCGACGGCCAGGAAGTGATCAATCTTAGCTCGAATAATTACCTGGGCTTGACTACGCACCCCAAGCTGCGCCGCGCCGCCATCGATGCCATTCGAAAATTCGGAGTAGGCTCCGGCGCCGTCCGCACCATTGCCGGCACGATGAAAATGCACATGGACCTGGAACAGCAAATCGCCAAATTCAAGGGCAGCGAAGCGTGCGTGGTTTTCCAATCCGGATTCGCAGCCAATGCCGGCACGGTCTCGGCAATCCTCGGCAAGGACGACCTGATTATTTCCGACGAACTGAATCACGCGTCGATCATCGACGGATGCCGCCTCTCCAAAGCCACGATCAAGGTGTTCAAGCACAAGGACATCGAAGATTGCGAGCGCATTCTGAAGGAAACCGAAAATTGGGCCGGTAATAAACTGCTCATCACCGACGGCGTTTTCTCGATGGACGGCGACATTGCCCCGCTTCCGCAACTCTGCGACCTGGCCGAGAAATATAATTGCATCATGATGATCGACGACGCGCATTCCTCCGGCGTCCTGGGCCGCAATGGACGCGGCACGGTGGATCATCTGGGCTGCCACGGCCGCGTGGATATTCAAGTGGGCACGCTCAGCAAGGCCATCGGCTCGCTGGGCGGTTACGTTTGCGGCTCGCAGGAATTGATCGAGTTCCTGTATCACCGCGCGCGGCCGTTCCTTTTTTCGACTTCCCATCCGCCATCGGTGGTGGCCACGTGCCAAGCGGCGTTTGAGCTGCTTGATTCCGAAGCAGGCGAGCGCCTGATCAAAAAACTTTGGAGCAACACGAAATTCTTCAAGCGCAAACTGAAAAAGCTTGGCTTCAACACCGGCAAGAGCGAGACTCCGATCACGCCGATCATGGTGGGAGACGCCGCGAAAGCGTTCGATTTCTCGCGGGAATTGAAAGCGGAGGGAGTTTTTGCCGGAGCGATCGGCTATCCGACGGTTCCCGAGGGGAAAGCGAGAATCCGCACCATCGTCACCGCCACTCACAAGCGCGCCGATCTTGAAAAGGCGCTGGAAATCATCGGCCGCGTGGGAAAGAACCTCGGCATCGTTTAGCGCCTTGCCAACGCCATTCGGGAGAATGGCGTTCCCGGCAAACACCGCGCTTCGATTCTGATCGCAACGGACAGAGCGATGGCCGGGACAGGCTCGGCCTGTGCAGGGACAGCTAATTCTTTGCCAATCAAGCCCAAACCTTTCAGGCTACAAGTCCGTTAATCAGCTTATAATTTTTAGAGATGGGGCATCCCTGGGAGAGGCACATGCGTATGGGCGCTTGGCGCTGCTGGCTGGTTATTGCGATTCTGGGCTTTGCGGCCGGCTGCGGGCGGTTTCCCGGAGCGACAACCGGTGGCGGCGGATCTACCTCGCCAACCACCCAGTTCAGCCTGACGGTTCGGGATACCCCGCCTACGAACGTAAGCGTGCTGGCTTTTGAAATTCAGATTACTGGCGCGGTACTGCAGCCGGGGAATATTTCGCTGTTGAGCTCCGGCAATCCGGTGCCGCTGGAATTAACCCAATTGCAAACCGAGGCGACGCTGCTGAATTCCTTGAGGCGTTCCGACGGGCAATTACACCAGCCTTACCATTACGTTTGCCAATCCCAAACTGACGGTTCTTAACTCGGCGAACGTCGCGGTGGCGGGGTGCGCGGCCGGGGCCATCTGCCAGCTCACCCCCGCGATCAGCCCGCTTTCCACCACATTTTCCACCGGTCCGAATTTTCCGCTGACTCTTTCGCAGAATGTGCCGGTGGGCTTTGAACTCGATTTGGACCTCAACAGCATTATCCAGCTGGATCTTTCGCTTGAACCTTGCGGCGGCGGGCGGCGATGCGCCTGGCTCAGCTTCCTGCCGCGCAATCCAACGCGGAACTTGCGGATTTGAATGACGTTCGCGGCACGGTGCAAAGCGTTGGCACCAACCAGTTTAAACTGGCCCTTTCGAATGGAACTACGCTGACGGTGAATGTGAATAGCAGCACGGTGTTTCGTTTTCCCAGCCGTCGAGCTGCGCGGCCAATAATTTCACTTGTGTGGTTGCGGGACAAATTCTGGAAACGGATCTGAGCCTGTTGGGGAACGGTACCCTGGCCGCCAAGTTGATTGAGCTGACACAGCCTCCGGCGGTTGGCTCGCAGGTGATTCAAGGCGTAATTGTCTCGCTCGCGGGATCACCGATCGTCACATCGCTGCAGTTGGTGGCTCACGACGTGGAGCCCAATAGCGCGAATGTTTCCACCGGTAATCTGGTGACGGTGAACCTGAAGAACACCGCGACGTATCAGGTGGCTGGGCGCAATTTCAGTTTTCCGGGCGGAATTTCGTTTGCTTCGCAGGCGGATTTGATTACGGGGCAGGAAATTCAGGTGCGCGTGGCGGGAGCGGTGACGCCGGGAACGCCGCCATCGTTTACCACCGATCAGGTGATTCTGGTGCCTTCGCAGATAACCGCGCAGGTATTCACCATTAACCTGGGCGCAGCCAGTTTCACGATCAACAACCTGCAGCCGTTTTTTACCAACGCGGTTCCGAATCCCATTACGGTGATCACGGAGCAAACTTCGTCGCAAACTTTATTTGAGAATTTGACGACCAGCGACTTGACGTCCCTGGCCGCGGGCAATCCGGTTTCCGTGGAAGGATGGGTGTTCAACACCCCGGCGTTGCCCACTTCGGTGACCATGGAAACTTTTAAAGTTCGCGGAAGATCGATTCTTCAATAAGGCGCGAATCCGCATCGCGGGATTTCCAGAGAATCTAGCGCGGTAGATTTTTTACGCAATCGCCATTTGCGGGCGCGCGGTGCGATACAGTGCTACGATCAGCGCTCCAAATCCCCAGATCGTCACCAGCAGCATGATCAATCCGCCCGCATAGGGAATCAGCCGCAGAATTCGGATCACGAGCAATCCCAGCGCCAGCCGGCCGATCAGCGCGCTCGTCCCGATTCCGGCTCCCAGCATTTTTTCTCCCAGCCAGGCGCCGACAAAGCACTGTCCTGAATAAATGCCGATCAGATAAAGCAGCAAACTGGCAATTCCCAGGCCAATGCCGACCAGCGTGACGCACAGAATCACGGCTACTACCGGCGTCGCGATCAGCAGCAGCGCTCCGAATCCGAACGCTGCCGGGAAATGATCGCCCGAGCGCACAGCCTCGGACACAATTCCTGGCGCAAACAGGATGAATGCCAGCCCCACCAGAAAAGCCGAACCCCAAAGGAGAGCCTGGTGCCAGTAATAACGAGCGGATAGGTAATCGGGCTTCTTCGAAATAATTACAACTTCCAGCGGGTGCGCCAGTTTCGCGCCGGTCGCCACATCTGGCTCGTGATGTCCCTTAAAATGAGCTGTCCCGCCAATCGAAGCGCTGGAACCAATGTTCAACCGGTCGCCGTGATCCTGCAGATCTCCATTCACCGTGCCGGAGATCCGGGTGGTTCCGGAATAAATCGTCGCATCGCGGCCTACCGAGCCGTCCAGAGCGGCCACGCTCGTAAACAGATAAATATTGCGGCCGATTTTCGCTTTTGCATCCAGTTCGGTCAAATCCGAAAACGAGGAAATATTCTTGCTCACTTGCCCTTCGATCGTCAGCGATTGCACGAACGCGCGCACATTTCCATCCACCTGGCCGCTGATGCGGACATCCCTGGCAAATGCAATCACGTCTCCCGTCACGTGGCCGTCAATGCGAACGGATTGGCCGAACGCCACCACGTCTCCATCCACTTTGCCTTCAATGCGGATCAGTCCGCCATAGACGATCAAGTCGTTGTTGACCTCTTCGCCGGAAGGCAAAACATACTCCCCTGTCGTCTTGTGGAGCTCCGCGGCTGAGGCGGCGCTCGGTAGAAACAGCGCGCAAAGCATGGAAGCCATCACCACGGCCAGCGTGGTTCCGCGGCGCCAATTTCGCCGGAACAGCATCAGTATTAGAATTCCAAACATGCTCATTGCTAAAAATTCCACTAGGCTACGCATCGATTCCCACCCTTTCCAGAAAGCTCCGTTAAACAGCAGAACGGTAAAAAGATTTTGACTGCTGAATCCCGCTTGATCGAATTGCCTTTGCACCGGCTCGAGGATGCTGTTCCAAAGTGTATAAGCGCCGGCCGAGCCGAAACCGAACGCCGCGATCCAGCCCCAGGGCGCGGAGTTGGTCCGCGTGCGCGGCTCGAAAAGCCGCGCCGGCACCGCTTCGTCTGCTTCGCTTAGCGCCTCCTTCAACCAGCGTCCTTCGCCCGCCAGCACTCCCAGCAGCCCCTGGCAATCGGCGCACTCTTGGGTATGCGCGGTCAGCTCACGCGCTCGCTCGCGATCGAGCTGGCCATCCAGGTACAGCATGCAGGTAATTTCATCGAAATGGTTCATGGCGTCTCCCGGTGGCTTCATGCGCCCGCCCCTGCGCTGAAGACCCCGCCTTCCAGCAATGTCTCGCGTAACTGGTGCCGCGCCCGCAGCAGCAGCACGCCTACAAACGGGCGGCGGACTCCCAGCGAATCAGCAATTTCGTCGTAGCTCAAGTCCGAGTAATAGCGCAGCACCAGCGCCATCCGTGCGCGCGCAGGCAATTTCGCCAGCGCCCGGCGCACGTCTTCGCTGGTGCGCTCCGTCAATAATTTTTCCAGCTGGCCCGGATCGGGATGCTCGAGTGGCAGCGTCTCCAGATCCCCCGTTTCCAGGTCTTGCCGCACACGCCGACGCCGCAGCATATCCCAACAATGGTTTGCTGCAACCTTATAAAGCCAGGCGCTGAAGGGCCGGGATGCGTCATACTGGCCGAGTTTATCGCGCACCTTCATAAAGATTTCCGAGGTCGCATCTTCCGCATCTTCGCGCGTCGGCAGCGTGCGCCGGCAGAACCGGAAAATGGCCGCGCCGAATTGCCGGTAGAGCTGGCCCCAGGCCTCCGAGCTTCCCGCCCGGGCCTGTTCCAGCGCGTCGGTTATTTCCGCTGCGCTCAATTCCCCTGGCACTCGTTGCGGTCCCATATAGTTCTACGCAGGCCCCTTACCGAATCTTTCACGCAGATTGCCGCCTGGGCCGGGATCCACCATCCCGGAAGAGGGCAGCTGGTTTGCGCAGCAGTCTAGCAAATCAGGGGGATAGGCCGAAGAAAGATTGCATGCAGACGAGAAAAAGACGATCAAAAAGCGAAGTTGGCCAAGGTAGCTCCGTCCGGAATGCCTGCTGCCCTGAAATTCCACATCGGAAGAGTTTCCATCAGACACCTGAGGTTCGCGGTGCGAACCATGGGGGTCTAGTCGTGGTGCAGCGCAGCCATCGGATCCAGGCGCATTGCGCGGCGCGCGGGAATGAAAGTGGCGAAGAGCGCCACGGCGCAGAGCAAGATCGCCACGCTCGAAAAGGTCAACGCATCGGTGCTCGTAACGCCGAGCAACATGCTCCCCAGATAGCGCGTCAGCGCAAACGAGGCAACCAGGCCCAGGGCCACCCCGCTGAGCGTCAACCGGAACCCGTGCCCAAGCACCAGCCGCAGAATATCCTCTTTGCTCGCGCCCAGCGCCATGCGGATGCCGATTTCGTGTGTGCGCTGCTGCGTGGTGTAGGCTGTGACGCCGTAAATTCCCACCGCCGCGAGGACCAGAGCCAGCAGCCCGAATGCGCCGACAAAAGTTCCGGCGATGCGCTGGCCAAAGCTGGCGATTTGCTCGCGCACTTCGAGCGTGGTCACATCAAACACCACCAGGTCGGCATTCAAATCATGGATGTTTTTTTCGACCGTCTTGCCGAACGCCAGCGGATCACCCGTCGTCCGCGCAGTGATGATCATGTTGGCGCGGTAAACCTGGTACAGCGGCAGATACAGGAATGGCATCGATTTTTCGTTCAACTGGTTCACTTTGGTGTTCCGCGCCACGCCAACCACCGTGAACCATTCGTTCGTCAAGTCAGAATTGAGTTGCTTGCCGATTGCTTCTTGATTCGGCCAGTAGCGATCCACGAACGCTTCGCTGACGATTACCACGCGCTGTGATTTCTTCGCGTCCTGCAGCGTGAAGTCACGGCCCTTCACCATCGGAATCTGCAATGTCTTGAAATAATTCGGCGAGATGATGGCGACCTGCGTCTCCATTGATTCGTTCGGTTGCGATACGTAGCCCTCCGGCTTCACGCTGGTCGAGCCGCCGCCGAATCCCAGCGGCACACGGCTCGACAGAGTCACGGCTTGAATGCCCGGAAGCGATTCCAGTTTGGCCGCCAGCTCGCGATCGAATGCCGCGCCTTTCTCGTCCGAATATCCCGCCGTAAATAGATCGTAGGACGCGATCAGCACGTTATGTGAATTGATTCCCGGATTGATTTGCTGCGCGCTTCGGAAGCTGCGAATGAACAGCCCCGCGCAGATCAGCAGGAGCAGTGACAACGAGATTTGCGCCACCACCAGCCCGCTCGCCAGCCGCGCCTTCCGCAGTCCCCCCGACGCGCTGCCCGTGTCCTCCTTCAGCACCGCCCCTGGCGCTTCGCTCGAAGACCGCAGTGCCGGCAAGATCCCGAAAATCACGCCGGTTAGCACCGAGATCACCATCGTCACCAGCAGCACAGCGCGGTCCACGCGTATCCCCAGCGAGATCGGAAAATCCGTAGACGGGAAGAACTTCATAAATGTTCCCGCGGTCCAGAAAGTGATCAACAACGCGCCCGCACCTCCCGCCATCGCCAGAACCAGGCTTTCCACCAGCAGTTGCCGCACCAGCCGCCACCGGCTGGCTCCCAGCGACATTCGAATGGCAAGCTCGCGTCGCCGCGCCACCGACCGCACCAGCATCAAATTGGCAACGTTCGCACACGCCAGCAGCAGCACCAGGCCCGCGATGGACATCAGCATCGGCAGCAGCATGGAAAGAAACTGATTGGCGCCAAACGGGCTGCGCCAGAGCGGATAGACTGTCACACTGTCGTGGCCTCTGTGCTCCTCGGGATAATTTTTCGCCTCCCGCTTCAGTAGCAGCGTCATTTCTTCCTGCGCCTTTTCCGGCACGACGCCCGGCCTGAGCCGCGCCAGCACGAATAGCCAGAAATAGTGGTGGTCGTGAATCAGATCGCCCTGAGGCACCAACTGCTCATCCATCATGATCGGAATCCAAATCTCCGATCGAAGTCCCGTCTGGCTCCCCTGAAACACTGCGGGCGTTACGCCCACAATGGTGTACGGGTGCTGATTGATTTCAATTGTTTGCCCCAGCACGCCCGGATTCGCGCCGAAGTGCGTTTGCCAGAGCCGGGAGCTGATCACCGCCACCGGGGCGCCTCCCGGTTTTTCGTCCTCCACCGGCAAAAAGCCCCGCCCCAGTATCGGCCGCACGCCCAGCACCTCGAAATAATTCGCGGACGTCAACATTCCCCAGACCCGCTCCGGCTTCCCCTTGCCCGTCAGGCTCATGGGAATGGAGTTGCAAGCGGCGATACCCGTAAAGCTCTGCTGCCCGTCGCGCATGGCTTCCACATCGGGATAGGTAAACGGAAGGGGATTATCCGTGCTCCGGCCGAGCGACATTGACACCACCTCGCGCGGACTCGCCAGCCCGGGAATTGGATTCAGCAATGTCGAGTTGATCCAACTGAAAATCGTGGTGTTTGCGCCAATTCCCAACGCAAGCGTCAAAATGGCTATCGCCGCGTATCCTGGCGCCTTCGCGATCATCCGCAGGCTGTACCGCACGTCTTGCCAGAGCGATGTCATCGGCGCACCTCCAAGAACACAATTGAATAATACAGAGCATGTCCCTGCCCATCCAAGATGCTCTCTTGGAGCAGGCTGAAGCGCCACTTAGCGGGTTTATGTTCCGCCCAATCGCTCGTGGGTGTCCGCTAGTGGGACTCGCGCGCGCCGAGACCGAACATCCTCCCCTCGGCAACGGCTCATGTTGAACAGGAGGCAGGACGGCGAAGAACCATTTTAAGCGTTGCGCTTGCACAACTTCTCTCCGAGCAGCTCCTTCGAACCCTCATCTCGAACCAATCCGAGATGAGGCCATGGCTTCTGAATTATTCAGGTTGGCTGGCCTAACGCCGCCGATATCAGGAATTCCTCTACCAACGTACCACGCTTCAGAAGCTGAATTTCGCGGCTAATTGGATTCCGCGTGGCCCGCCACCGCCCAGGAACGGATTGGCGGGTGGCCGCGAGAATTTGATCGAAGAAAATATTTGGTCATGGCGCACTAAGGGAGTATACCATCTGGGCACTAGCCGCTACGGGCAGGAGACGCGGGTGCCGCGTTGACCCTGTCCCAGCCAAGTTTCAGTGTCTTGAGGACTCTCAACAGGACATCCCTCCCGCTTCTCACTCCATTGTCCGAGTTCTGGGCAAAGTCATCCGGACGCTCGGTCAAATGACTTACATAGCACCGCGCCGCGGGCAAGAGAGCCGGACGCGCGGGTAAGTATGCTCCGCGATCTTTATGCATAGTAGGGCTCGTCGAAGAGCCCTCGCATCCGATAAGTGCCTCGAATGAATGCGACGGCAGAAGGAGAAGATGATGTTCAGCCGAATTACAGCGCTTGTTTATGGTGTCGCTTGCTACGTAGTGTGTCTCGGAACTTTCTTGTATACGGCCGCGTTTCTGGGGAATTTCGGAGTTTCCAAATCCATCGACGCCGGGCCGCAATCGCCGTTTTTCCATGCGCTGGCGATCAATTTACTTTTGTTGGGATTATTTGCCTTGCAGCACAGTCTGATGGCCCGGCAATCGTTCAAGGCTATGTGGACCCGAATTGTGCCCGTGCCCGTCGAGCGCAGCACATACGTGCTGTTTTCCAGCGCCGCTATGTTTCTGTTGTTCTGGAAGTGGCAGCCCATGGGCGGCGTGATCTGGAATGTCGAGAGCGCCTCCGGGCGAATGGCCCTCTATGTTTTGTACGCCGCCGGTTGGGTGACCATCCTGGCCGCGAGCTTTCTGATCGATCATTTTGATCTATTCGGACTTCGCCAGGTTTGGCTGAATTTGCGCGGCCGCGCTTACACATCCCTCGGTTTCCGTACACCCGGCATTTACCGCTACGTGCGGCATCCCTTGTATGTGGGATGGCTGCTGGTGTTCTGGTCGGCCCCGAAGATGACGGCGGCGCATTTGGTTTTCGCACTCGCCACCACCGCGTACATTCTAATTGCGATTCAATTCGAGGAACGAGACCTGACTCGAATGCATGGAGAATACGCCGAGTATCGCAGCCAAGTGCCGATGCTCGTGCCCGTCGGCTCCGCCAAGCGAAGAGAAAGCCGTGAAGTGAGCCCGTCTGCCGCAAAGCAAATGGGCTAACGGCGATATCTGCGCCAATCGACGGAAAATTCCCAATTTGGAATGGTTTCGCGGGTGGCGCAGGCTTAGCGAGACGATCAGGTTTTGACTTTGTGATTCGATTCTTGCTGCTCGATTCTCTTCTTCTTGGGAGCCTGGCTTCCTCATCAAAGCATATTTCGTTCTTCGACGGTGCCCCTTGTTCTTCGTGGCCCATCGACGGCGATAGCAGCTGCCAACAATAAATGCGGATCGCGGGCCCATGATGCCGTTTCAAACGATCGCGCATTGGACAAAAATCCGCGAGCAAGGACTGGGCGCGGCTGAAGCCGACCCCCCACAGAGTAAACAAGTTCAAAAGCTGAATTTCGCCGCTAACTGGATTCCGCGCGGCCCGCCCCCTCCCAGGAACGGATTGCCGATGCCGACATCTCCCGTGGTCGTCAGCGGCAGCGAGCCGGTGAAGCGGCCAGTGGCTGGATTTGGGCCGCCGCCGGCGAAGGGATCGGCAATAAACGACGGCAGAAATGGATTGGCAAAATTCGGATGGTTGGGCAGGTTGAAGAATTCGATGCGGAATTCCATGTTCACCCGTTCGGTGATTGGCGTGCGCTTGAAAATCGCAAAATCCAGGCTACGAAAATCGGGGCCGACCAGCGAGTTGCGGCCCATGTTGCCAAAGTGTCGCGTGCCGGGGACGCACTGGTCCGCGAAGCCATCACCCGGCGGCTGCGAAAACGTGCAGGGGACAGCGAAGGAAGTAAGGTCGAGAAAATTATTCGGGTCGCTTCGATTGTATCTGGCCTTACCCACCACGTCGGGCCGTCCGAAAAATTCTCCGCTGCCGTCATAATCGTCCTCGAAATTGATGTTCAGATGAAAGGGCTGGCCCGATTGCAGCGTCAGCGCGGTATCGAATCCCCAGCCACCCGTCAGTCTTGACCAATTTTCCTTCAACGTGGGGAGTTCGTAGGACACGATCCATGTAAACCGGTTGCGAATATCGAAGCTGGAATTTCCCCGCTCCAGGTTCGGCCGCGTGCTGTTATTCGGTTGCGCCTGGTTGGGCACAAAATCTTCACCGTCGCTCGCGTCATCGATCGAATGCGACCAAACGTAATTCAGCATCGAGCTGAGCCCGTGCCAGGGCTGCATCCGCAGGCTGGTTTGCAAGGCGTTGTAATTCGAGTTTGCCGACGATTCCTGATAATTCAGATAAAAGAAATTCGGGTCTACTCGCGGCACGCTTCCATCATTGATCGTCGGCCCGCCCGGACACCGCGGATCGATTCCCAGATCGCAATTCGTGATTTCCTGCTGCGAAGGCTGGTTGATATCACGGAACCGGAACAGTTTGTGGCCGGTAGATCCCACGTAGGCCACTTGCAAATACGCATGGCTGGTCAATTGTTGCTGCACGTTCAGATTGAAATTCTGCATGTAGGGCGTGCGAATGTGCTGGTCCACCGCGAAGAAATCCGATAGCGGCGCGAATCCCGTGTAGACGGGCGCACCGGCGGCGATGGCCGTGGTGCTATCCGCGCTTCCAAACGAGATCGCTGTTTTTCCCGGACCAATCCCCGCATAGCTCGCGCCAGGGCAGAAACTGCAATTGAACGGCAAGTGGCCGATGAAAAAATCCTGCGAGAATGCGTCGTAGAACACGCCGTACCCGGCGCGGATCACCGTCTTTCCCTTGCCCGTCAGGTCGTAGGCGACGCTCAAGCGTGGAGCAAAGTTGTTGTAATCCGGTTGATAAAGCTGCGAAAGTCCCTGCGTTCCCACCTGTTGTTGCACTTGCGTAGCCGGATTGTAATTGAAAAACAGATTACGCTTTTCCGTCACCACGCCGTAATAATCCCAGCGCAAGCCGAAGTTCACCGTCAGGCGCGAACTCCATCGAAATTCGTCCTGCGCGTAAAGCCCGTGGTTATTTTCAAAGGTGTTCCGGTTCGTATCGCCAGACGCCTGGCTCCCGCCATTCGTCGGAATTCCCTGCAAAAAATCGGAAAGCGTCGCAAAACTCAGCTTGCCGCGGAAATTGCGGTCCAGAATCTGCGAAACCGTGGTGCGCCGGAATTCATAACCAAACTTCAGCGCGTGCCGGCCCGTTTTCCACGAAAAGTTGTCGATGAAATGCCAATTGGAATCCACGCGGTGGCGCGGGTCGCCGGCATCGGAACCGATGGGAGCGAAATTGCCGATGCTGATTTTCGGCAAACCAAAATCAAAAGGATTGGTTACGCCCGTGTTCAATCCGATTGTCGATGGATTGAAGCCCTGGTCTTGCGGAAAAAATCCTTCGGCAAAGCGGTTCCATCCCAGGCGCGCCTCATTCACCTTGCTAGGCGAGAGCACGGCCACATAAGAGATCGAAACCAACTGCACACGCGTGGGGGTGATCGTGTTGAACGACGGCAATAAACCGCCTCCCACCAGCGCCAGCGGAAAACTTTGGTTGCTATCGCCGAAATAATAGCGCCCGGTGAGCAGATGATTCTGGGTGAAGCTGTGATCCACTTTCGCGATCAAGCTGTTGATGCTGTTGCGAAACGGAGTGGCTGCTGAAAGGTCGTTGCCGTTCGGACATCCAGTATCGTCCGGCGCCGCTCCCGGAATATTCGGCGTGGGAAACGGTTTCAGCGTGCTCAGAAGTTTGGAGATGACGGGATTGGTTGCGCCCGCAAGTTGCGCCGGAGTGGGCACGCAAGCCGTGCTGCTTTGCGCGCCGCTTTCACGCTGGCCTTCGTAATCGCCAAAGAAAAATGTCTTGTCCTTCAAAATTGGCCCGCCCAGCGACCCGCCAAACTGGTTGTTGTGAAATGGATTCTGCGGATTCCCCACCGTGTTGAAATAGTTGCGTGCATCCAGCGCACTGTTGCGGAAATATTCCAGCGCGGTTCCGTGAAACTGGTTTCCGCCGCTTTTCGTAACAATGTTGATCACGGCCCCCGCATTGCGCCCGTATTCCGGTTCGTAGTTCGAAAGCACGCGCAATTCCGCGATGGCTTCCACCGGAAGAATCGTCGCCGGATCGCCGAACACTCCCGCCTCATTGATCGCCGGATCGTTGCGGTATCCGTCGTTCATGTCCGTGCCGTCGAGCAGAAAATTATTCGAGCGGCCTCGCGCCCCGTTCATGGAAAACACGCCGAACGATCCCGGAGAATCAGTAATCTGATCGGGCGAACCGGCAATTCCCGGGCTCAGGAAAATCAGCTTGGTATAGTCGCGGCCGTTGATGGGAAGATTGGTGATGGTGGAAGCGGTGAGCGTTTCCCCCAGCGTGTCCGAAGTCGTCTCGACCTGTGGAATGGCTTCCCCGGAAACAACCACCTGTTGATTCATCGCTCCCGGAATCATCACCGCGTCCACGCGGGCTTCCGCAGCCACTTCCACCCGGACGTTCTGGGCCACGAAGGTTTGGAAGCCGGTCTTGCCAACGGTCACAAGGTAAACCCCGATGGGCAATTCCGGGATGCTGTAGCTGCCATCGTCCGTAGTTGTAGTGGTTCTTTCGAGGCCGGTGGCCAAGTTGCGCACCGTCACCGAGGCGCCGCCGACCGAAGCACCCGATTTATCGATTACCGTCCCGAGAATTTTGCCGCGAAAAGTTTGCGCGCTGGTGATTCCGGGCGCGATCAGCAAGCCAAAGAGCGCGACTGAAATGAGTGCCGCGAGCGACGTGGAAAAAATAAAGCCAGCGATCTTCTTCACGATTCTCTCCCTCAGCGTCGTGGAAAAAGGGACGCTATTCCTTTGGCGGGAATTGAAAATCTGCCACCCCATGACCCGGCTGCCCGGACCCCTCCGGCCAGTTTGCGCCAATTAAGTTAGCGAACACTTAGATAGAAGGTCAAGCATTCCGGCGGCACGGGACGTCCGGCAAAACGCTCGAGAACGCCTCTCGAAAAGCGGTTCGCATACCTCGGGGGGGGCGGGCACTGCCGGTTTCATTCATATTCGATCCATGCGGGCCCGGGCGAGGATCTCCGCGATCACCGAACTCTTGGCGTCGGCATAGTCCTGAACATTCTTCCAATCTTCCTGGGCCAAGGCCAACTTGGTGCGGGCGTACAAATCGCGATCGGCGGCATTGCCGCGCAGCCAATCCCGGAACATCAGCACTCGGTCGATCTCCGGACAGCCGGACGAAAACACGTGCAGGTTGATTTCCGTGTCCGGCCCATTGAACATCCGGTGCTCGAACCAGTTTGGCTCCCGGATGCGAAGCACATAACCCGCGCATTCCAGCGCAGGCCGGTACGCATCTTCATTCGCCGAGTCGCTCACCACCAGGAGAATATCAATCACCGGTTTGGCCACCAGATCCGGCACCGAGGTCGATCCCGTATGTTCGATCCTCAATACCCGGCTTCCGAGCACTCCCCGGATTCTGACAGCTTCGCGCCTAAAGAGATCTACCCAATGCGGATCGTAATTGTCGATCGAAATAAGGCCGGACAATGGTTTCAGCCCTCCGATTGCGGAAGTTCGGATCTGCTAGCCGGTGAGCGGGTCCAAGTCTACAAGGAGACCGCCGCCCCCGCGTAGCCAGCCAATCCCCCTCTGCTATACTCAATATTCGGCCTTGGCGATGTGACGCATGCGTGGCGCGCCACCATTCGCAAGGCCCAATTCCAATGCCCGCGAAGAAATCCACTGCCGAAAAGCCGCGCCTGTTTCTCTTCGACGCGATGGGCTTCATCTTCCGCGCTTTTTTTGCTCCGATGGACCGCTTGCGCAGCCCGCAGGGCCTGCCCACGAAAGTTCCCTACCTGTTTTCGAACATGATGCGGAGGCTGCTTGAAAGCGCGGAACTGCGTCCAGATTATGTCGCAGTGGTTTTCGATCGTCCCGAGCCCACCTTCCGCGACGCGCTCTACGCTGATTACAAAGCCCAGCGCCCGCCCATGCCTGAGGATCTCTCGATTCAATTGCCCTTCGTTCGCCGTTATTGCGAAGCCATGCGCCTGCCCATTCTGGATTCACCCGGCTACGAAGCAGACGATGTGATCGGCGCGCTGGCGCGCCAAGCCGCCAAAAAAGGAATGGAAGTCTACATCGTTACGAGTGACAAAGACATGCTGCAACTCGTCAACGGCCCCGTGCGCGTCCTTCGTCCCGGATCGGGCGCGGGCAAGCCCGATATTCTGGTCGACGAAAACAAAGTGGAAGAAATTCTCGGAGTGCCTCCTTCGAAAGTGGCCGACGTAATGGCGCTGATGGGCGATTCGATTGACAACATTCCCGGCGCGAAAGGAATTGGCGAAAAGGGCGCACGCGAATTGATCCAGCGCTTCGGTTCGGTGGAGGCCGCGCTCGAACGTGCCGCCGAAGTGGAAGGCAAACGCTATCGCGAGGCGCTTCAGAATCAGGCCGATCAAGTGCGCCTTTCGAAAAAACTCGCCACAATCGCCTGCGACGCTCCCGTGCCGCTTGAATTAGATGTTATGAAGCGCCAGCCTCCCGACGTAGAGGCGCTGCGTGCGCTTTATTCCGAGCTGGGCTTTTCCTCTTTGCTAAAAGAACTGGGCCCGGCAGCCTCCGCGGAAAAAACCGATTATGAATTATTCAATTCTCCGGCCGAACTTCGGAAATTCTTAAAGACGACCGCCAAAGATCAGGAAATTGCGCTGTGGCTCGAACTGGGATCCGAGGATCGCGAAGAGGAGGGTTTCGGCAGCAAGATTACAGCAATCGAGCTTTCCGCCCAGCGCGGCACCGGCCGCGCCGCCGTGGTGGACGACTCGGAAAAAGCGCTAGCAGGCCTGCGCGAATGGCTCTGCGATCCAAAACGCCCGAAAATCGTTCACGATCCTAAACTCACGCAATTGCTCTCCGCTTCCTTCGATGGTTCAGGTGAACCTTTGGCCGGCGTGCGCCATGCCACGATGCTCTATTCCTATCTTTTGCGGCCCACCACGGCGAAGCATGAGCTTCCTGAAGTGGTATTGCGGCATTTGAATGTCACTCTTTCCGGCGCCCCGGGCGAACGCGCCGATTTTCTGCAGCGCCTTGCGCCGATTTTGCGTGCCGAAGTGGAAGCGCTCGGCCTGGCTGATTTATACGAAAAAATCGACTTGCCTCTGGCCTCGGTGATCGCACGAATGGAGCGCGAAGGCGTTCGCATCGATCCGAAAGGCTTGCGAGCCATCTCCGCGGAAATGGAAAAGGAACTCGATGCGCTCGAGCAGCGCATCCACGAACTGGCGGGCTTCGAATTCAATATCGCTTCGCCGCAACAACTAGCCGAGGTCCTTTTTGACAAGTTGAATCTTTCCGTGGCGCGCCGCGGCCGGGGCAAAGCCCGCTCCACAGCCGCCGACGTGCTCGAAGAATTGGCGCTGATCCACGAATTGCCGCGCAAGGTGATGGAATACCGCGAAATTTCAAAATTGAAATCCACCTATGCCGACGTGCTGCCGAAGCTGATTCATTCCGGCAGCGGCCGCCTGCATACCTGCCTCAGCCAGACCGGAGCAGCCACGGGCAGGCTCAGTTCCTCGAATCCAAATTTGCAGAATATTCCCGTTCGCACCAAGCTGGGGCGCCAGATTCGCGCCGCGTTCGTCGCTTCGCCGGGCTGCGTGCTTCTCTCCGCGGATTATTCGCAGATCGAGCTTCGCCTGCTCGCGCATTTTTCAGAGGACGCAGTTTTGATCGACGCCTTCCGCCGCGGAGAAGATATTCACTCACGCACCGCGCAGGAAGTTTTCGGCGTCGCGCCGTTTGCGCAAACGCCGGACCACCGCCGCGCCGCCAAGGTAATCAACTTCGGAATCATTTATGGGCTATCGGCGTTCGGCCTGGCGCAGCAACTTGGCATCGAGCAGCGTGAAGCCGCGAAATTTATCGCCGCCTATTTCGATCGCTACCGCGGCGTAAAAGAATATCTGGACCGCCAGGTGGCGGAAACGCGCAAGCTCGGCTTCACCAAAACTTTATTCGGCCGCATCCGGCAGATTCCGGAAATCAATTCGCCGCAAGTGAACCTGCGCAATTTCGCCGAACGCACCGCGATGAATACTCCGCTGCAAGGTACCGCCGCCGACCTGATCAAGCTCGCAATGATCGAAGTGGATCGCCGCTTGGCTAAAGAAAAATTGAAAACGAAAATGATTCTGCAAGTGCATGACGAGTTGCTCTTTGAAGGTCCCCACGAAGAACTCGACCGTCTACGCCAGATCGTGAAGCCTTCCATGGAAAACGTCCATTCGCTGCTGGTGCCGCTGGTGGTGGACATCAAAATCGGCCCCAATTGGCGCGACATGGAACCAGACAAATCCTGATCTTTTTCCGTCGACCGCACGGCTCACCGCCTTCTGCCGCACCGTCCCTTCCAAAACATATTCCTGCTTTCCCTGCAAGCCTCGGAGCGCGTAGAATACCCCCGCAGAATCATTCCGCACTTATTTCGTTCCAGATCGATGGTGTGAACGGAGGATGCCATGCAGAAAACTATTGCAGCAATTTGTGTCTTCGCTTTGGCCGGAATCGCCGGCGCGCGACTGGCCGGCCAGGATAAGCCCAAGACGGCCGCTCCAGCCTTCAACATTCCCGCGGAAGACGCCAAGCGCGCGAACCCGGTGAAGTCTTCTCCAGCTTCGATTGCGGATGGAAAACATGCTTTCGTCACCCAGTGCACCATGTGCCACGGAAAAGATGGTGACGGCAAGGGTGACCTTGCCGTTGACATGAAATTGACTCTAAAGGATTATCGCGATCCTGCCGCGCTGAAGGACATGACCGACGGCGAAATGTTCTACATCATCATGCACGGCAAAGGGGATATGCCCGGCGAGGAAGACCGCATGAAGCCCGATCAGACCTGGAATTTGATCAACTACATCCGTTCCATGGCCAAAAAGGAAGCCCCCAAAGAAAAAGAAGCCAAGCCCCAATAACCCGCGCATGGTACGGCAGGCAAGGGGTGGCTTTCCTCCGCGAACTCTGCGACCTCTGCGGTAAGTTTTGTCTGTAATTTCCACGATTTAGTATCATCGCGCCTCTCTAGCTTTGCCCGAAAGCTGTGCTAATCTAGAATTCGAATTATTCAGGAGAGGAAATTCCATGGTTCATTCCCCCGGTTTTCTGAATCTCGTCAACGAAGCCAAAAAGAAAATCAAACAATCTCAATTTACCGAGATCAAAAAACGTCTCGACGCCGGCGAAAAATTGATCCTGGTGGATACACGCGAGGATCTGGAATGGGCCAATGGCCATCTTCCCGGCGCAATTCACCTGGGCAAAGGCGTGATCGAACGCGACATCGAGCAGAAGATTCCCGATCACGACGCGCCCATCGTCCTCTATTGCGGCGGCGGATTCCGCTCCGCCCTCGCTGCCGATAACCTGCAAAAAATGGGTTACACCAACGTCATCTCCATGGACGGCGGCTGGAAAGGCTGGACCGGCGCAGGATTCCCCACCACGAAGGGGTAAACTGCGCGAACTTCTCATTTTTTGGACAGCGTTTTGGACACCGGGTACCAGGCGGGTTGCTAAATGCTAGACGGGAAGGTGGCTGGGGCGCTTGGATTCGAACCAAGACCGTCCGCATTAACAGTGCGGCGTCCTACCAATTGGACCACGCCCCAATTCAGCAAACCAAGTCTTTTTGAAGTCATCCCGAGCCCGTCAAGTGCGGGCGAGGGATCACGCGTAAATTTCCAATTCCTGTTCATCTCTGCAAGGATCAAATCAGACGCACAATTCTAGCCCAGTCTGCACGGGGATAGGCGGACCATTCTCGGCGCAAGCCATAAAAAAACGGATGATTTGAATCGGAGAATTGGATACCGGAATACACCCCCGCCGACAGAGGGTAGGTGTTGGGGTAAAAGCGGCGGGAGAGGTCGAGAGAAGGGAGCCGGCCCAGCCCTCAATCCCCTAAAGGGATTCTCGGCTTCCCCCCTCTCTGACTCAGTATATGTATGCACGCTCGGTACCACAGCCAAGCCCTATTAAAATCAATGACTTGACTTTATGCGTCGGGTAAAAAGGAATCGCCCCCAGAAAAATTTCCTCACCAGTACTACCTTCCGCTCTCTCGTTTAAGACCCTCGAGCGCTCTTCTGTTGACCCGGCTTCGTCCGGCTTGCTATGTTGAAGAGTTATTCTGGGCGCATTTCGCCCACCGTACGTTAAGGCGACTAGATTCGGGCGGTTCATCCAAAATGGGCATTAAGAAGATCACCATTCGCGGCGCCAGGCAGCACAACCTGAAGAACATCAGCCTGGAAATTCCGCGGAATACGCTCACGGTTATCACCGGCCTCTCGGGCTCGGGCAAATCCTCGCTTGCGTTTGACACACTTTACGCCGAAGGCCAGCGCCGCTATGTCGAATCGCTCTCCACTTACGCGCGCCAATTCCTCGACCAGATGGAACGCCCCGACGTGGATTCCGTCGAAGGTTTATCCCCTTCGATCGCCATCGAGCAGAAAACCACCACGCGTTCGCCGCGCTCCACCGTGGGCACGATCACGGAAATTTACGATTACCTTCGCGTGATTTACAGCTCCATCGGAACGCCGCATTGTCCCAAATGCGGCAAGCCCATCACCCGACAATCTACCGAGCAAATCGTGCAGGCGGTGCTGGCGCTGAAGCCCGAAGAACGCATCATGATCCTCGCTCCGGTGGTGCGCGGGCGGAAAGGCGAGTACAAGAAAGATCTCGAGAAATACCTCAAGCAAGGATATTTGCGCGCGCGCATCGATGGCGACCTGGTCAATCTCGATGATCCACCGAAACTCGACCGCCGCAAAAATCACACCATCGAAATTGTGATTGACCGCCTGCTGCTCAAGGCGGGAATCGCCCAGCGCCTGGAACAATCCGTCGAAACGGCGCTCAAACTAACGGACGGCCTCGTCACCATCTCGGTGGTGGGCGGCGCCGAACAGGTTTATTCCGAAAAACTGGCCTGCCCTGATTGCGGAATTTCCGTTCCGCAGCTGGAGCCCCGCTCCTTCAGTTTCAATTCGCCCTATGGCGCTTGCCCCGAATGCCATGGGCTCGGATCGAAATACACGTTCGATCCCGCGAAAGTGATTACGGATTGGTCCAAACCGCTCTTCGAAGGCGCCCTGGGCCCTGGTGCGGGCTCCGCATATTTGCAGCGCACCATGAAGCTCGCCGCTTTCGCTCACAAATTTGACCTGAGCGTTCCGTTTGAAAAGCTGCCGCGCCGCACGCAAAATTTGATTCTGAACGGCAATTCGGCGGAAGGCCCTGCCCCCAAATTGATGTTTTTTCCCGGCGTCCTCGGATATCTCGATCAAAGCTTCGAAGAAGCCACCTCCGATACCTATCGCGAGTGGATGACGCGGTATATGTCACCCGCTCCCTGCGCGGTTTGCCAGGAAAAGCGCTTGCGCCCCGAAAGCCTGGCGGTGAAAGTCGCCGGTTGGTCGGTGGCGGATTTCACGGCCTTGCCCATCGTGGAAGCGCGCGAGGCTGCCAAGAAAATAGCGGCGCAGATCACTCCGCGCCAGCGCGAAATTGCCGGCCGCGCAATCGATGAAGTCACCGAGCGTCTTGAGTTTCTTCTCGCCGTCGGCCTGGGCTATCTCACCCTGAATCGCTCCGCGTCCACCCTTTCCGGCGGAGAAGCGCAGCGAATCCGCTTGGCCACGCAAATCGGGTCGCGGCTGCGCGGAGTCCTCTACGTGCTCGACGAACCTTCGATCGGCCTGCACGCGCGTGACAATGACCGCTTGATTGGCACCCTGGAAACGCTTCGCGATCTCGGCAACACGGTTCTCGTCGTCGAACACGATGAAGAAACAATTCGCCGCGCGAATTATGTTGTCGACCTCGGCCCAGGCGCGGGCAATGCCGGAGGCCATCTGGTCGCCGCGGGAACTCCTGGCGACATCGCTGCAAATCCCTCTTCGCTCACCGGCCAATATCTCGCCGGATTGCTGAGGATTCCCGTTCCGCCCAAGCGCCGCAGTCCCAGCGGAAAAGCCATCACCATCCTCGGCGCCAGCGCCCACAATTTGAAAAACATCGACGTCGCCATTCCCCTCGGCCTGCTCCTTCTCGTAACCGGCGTCTCCGGCTCCGGAAAATCCACTCTGGTGGATGACATTCTCTATCGCGCGCTGGCCGCCAAACTCTATCGCTCGATGGAACTGCCCGGCGAACATCGCTCCATCACCGGCCTCGAGCACATCGACAAAGTAATCGAAATCGACCAGGCCCCTATCGGCCGCACTCCGCGCTCGAATCCCGCAACCTACACCGGAGTGTTCGCGCCCATCCGCGAGCTATTCGCCATGCTGCCCGAATCGCGCGAGCGCGGTTACAAGCCCGGCCGCTTCAGTTTCAACGTGAAAGGCGGACGCTGCGAAGCCTGCCAGGGCGACGGCTTGCGCCGCATCGAAATGAATTTCCTCCCGGATGTTTACGTGATGTGCGAGGTCTGCCGCGGACGCCGTTACAACGCCGAAACCCTGGCCGTCCGCTACAAAGGCCATTCCATTTCCGACTTGCTGGACTTGCCCATCGAGGACGCCCTGAAAGTCCTCGAAAATATTCCGCAAATTCAGCAAAAGCTGCAAACGCTGGTCGATGTCGGCCTCGGCTACGTCCAACTTGGCCAATCCGCCACCACGCTTTCCGGCGGCGAAGCCCAGCGCATCAAGCTGGCGCGCGAATTATCCAAACGCCAGACCGGCCGCACGCTCTACATTCTTGACGAACCCACCACCGGCTTGCATTTCGACGATGTCAGAAAACTTCTCGACGTGCTGAATCGCCTGGTCGACCTGGGCAATTCCGTTCTGATCATCGAACACCACCTCGACGTGATCAAACAAGCCGACTGGATCATCGACCTCGGCCCCGAAGGCGGCGGCGAAGGCGGACGAATCGTCGCCCAAGGCACCCCCGAACAAGTAGCCCGCGTGAAAAAATCCTACACCGGCCAAGTGCTCGCCCACGCGCTCACCCTGAATGGCCACAACGCCTCGCCTGCCTCCACCAGAGGCAACGGTGACAAGGTCGCGAGTGCCGGCGCTGTCATCCCAAAGTAGTGCCACGGGCATCGAAACGATTTCTCCCGCCAATCAGTTGTGTTCGCCGCCTTCCTCCGTGTAGCGCCGGGCTTCAGCCCGGCATCGCCCAGCCAAACAAATCCTCCATTTCCGGCACCAAGAAGAAGATGGTTCGATATCGAACACTCAAACCGCTCTCCACGCCCTTGCGTGCGCCTGCCTTCTCCCAGTAAAGTGCATTGAGCAAACAACACACCCATTCCGTGGCCAACAGCATCTACAAAATCGATCCGCTCACCTTCGAGAAGCTGAAAACCTATCCGCTCGCCAGCCGCCCGAACAAGGTAACCGTCAAGCAATTCGCCAAGCCGCTCAAATCCCGCGCAAGCTTCGCAGCATTCCTGGATTCCCTGCCGCGAATCCTGGCCGCCGAAGATTTGCGCTCGGTGGCCGCCGCGATTCTGCGCGCCCGCGCCGCGCGCAAACCAATTTTATGGGGCATGGGCGGCCACGTGATCAAAGTCGGCCTGGCGCCTGTGCTGATTGACCTGATGAAGCATGGCTTCGTTTCCGGCATCGCCATGAACGGCGCCGCGCTGGTGCATGATTTCGAAATTGCTCATGGTCGGCGGCACGTCCGAAGACGTGGACGCCGAACTCGGCGGCGGAAAATTCGGCATGTCCGAAGAAACCGGGCTCTTCGTGAACGAAATGGCCTCGGGCGCGCACCGCAGTGGAATCGGCCTCGGCGAAGCGGCGGGCAAGTTGCTCACCAACGGCCGCCTCCGTCCGAAATCTCCCGATTCAAGCGTTCTCATCAATGCATACCTCGCGCGAATCCCAGTCACCGTTCATCTCGCCATTGGCACGGACATCCCGCACATGCACCGCTCCGCCGACGGAGCCGCTCTCGGCGCCGCCACTCACCACGATTTCCGGCTGTTTTGCAGCTTGGTGAAGCGAATGCATCCCGGCGGCGTCTATTTAAACTGGGGATCGGCCGTTTTGTTGCCGGAGGTTTTTCTGAAGGCGGTAACCGTGGCGCGCAATTTGGGCACTCCGCTCGCTCCCATCACCACCGCGAATTTTGATTTCCTGCAGCACTATCGCCCGCTGCAAAATGTTGTCCGGCGTCCCACGCTTCCGCCGCGTTCTGCAAAAGCAGCAGGCGCGAAATCGGCTGGATATTCCTTGACCGGGCATCACGAAATCTTGATGCCACTTCTGGCCGCCGCTCTTCTCGAAGGCAGTCGCGGCCGCGCGCGTGAAAAAAAACAA
This sequence comes from uncultured Acidobacteriota bacterium, assembly GCA_963797765.1. GTDB lineage: Bacteria > Acidobacteriota > Terriglobia > Acidiferrales > UBA7541 > JBGPTK01. The sequence continues at coordinate 604,857 of CAWCQU010000002.1, forward strand.
TGAGCGCATCCGACACCGATCCGATCCTCCCGCAGAGCCGCTCCCGAACCTCCTGTGCTGCTCGTCCCACCACCGCCGCCGCACTATCCCGAGGACATTCAAACTCCCTGGGGCTGGACCGATTTCGCGGTTTTCATGGGCTTCGGCTTGATCAGCTATCTTCTTCTCAGCACGATTCTGGTGATGGCTTTTTATGCTCGCGGCATCACCATCACACAAATAAAAGGATCCACATTCGTCAGCTCGCTTTTTGCCGTGCTGGATACTTTGCTGATCTGGCTGGGCCTGTTCGGCTATCTCTATCTCACCATTCGCGTGCGCTATCAGAAACCGCTTTGGAAAACTCTTGGTTGGCGCCGGTTTCCGGACTCGATCTCGCAGCGCATGGCTGTGCTCGCCTGTCTGGTGGGAGGAAGCGTCTTCGCGCTCGTTATCGGCCTCGCTTCCAGCCTGGTTGGCAGCAAAACCAAATTGCCGATCGAGCTGTTTTTTCAGGATCGCCGCAGCATCTGGATCATGATGGTGATGGCCGTCGTCGTCGCTCCCCTGGCGGAAGAAACTCTCTTCCGCGGATATCTCTATCCACTCCTCGCGCGAACCACCGGCATCAGCGGCGGCGTTTTGCTAACTGGAGTTATTTTTGGCGGATTTCACGCCATGCAGCTCTGGGGCGGTTGGGGACAAATCGTGCTGCTCATCCTGGTCGGAATTTTTTTCACTTACATCCGCGCAGTCACCGGAACCGTTCTGGCCAGTTACCTGCTCCACCTCAGCTACAATACTTTCCTGTTCGCCTCCTTTTATTTCGCCACCAGCGGCTTCCACAAGCTTCCCCCCCTCACTCACTGAAGATGAAGCCGTAGCTTAAAACTATGCTTGATTTTCAGGGGGTCGGAGCCTCAGCTCCGACATTCTTAAGCTCACAAAAATAGGGCTTCAGCCCCTGAAGCGCCTGTGTCGCAGCCCGGGGTTGCGCGTCGAATTTCCAAGCTAGGGCCCGCTCAGCAAAGCGCAGGTCGCGCCGAATAGGTTAGAATGCATTCCTCGATTTCCGGAGCAACGCGCGTGCATCACGTTCAACCAATCCGCTGGACCAGGGAGGGCGTCGTCCTGCTCGATCAACTGCGCCTGCCCCGGCGAAGTGGTCTACCACACATACACGGACTATCGCGATGTCGCTCGCGCAATTAAAGACATGATCATTCGTGGCGCGCCGGCGATCGGAGTGGCCGCCGCCATGGGAATCGCTTTGGGTGTAAAACATTCAAACGCGCGCACGCCGGAACAATTGCAATCGGAGTTTGCGGGAATCTGCGACACCTTCGCGAAAACACGCCCCACCGCCGTCGATCTCTTCTGGGCCATCCAGCGCATGACTCGCCGCTTCGAAGAACTTTCACGCGAAGCCGCCGCCAACGGCTCCGCGCAGCCGCTCGATTATGTTCGCCAGGGATTGGTCGCTGAAGCCGAACAGGTGCACCGCGATCGCGAAGCCGGCGACGAAGCCATCGGCCGTTTCGGCGCGGAATTTTTGCCCGCCGCCGGAAACGTGATGACGCAATGCAACGCGGGAGCCTTGGCCACCGGAGGCATCGGCACCGCGCTCGGCGTGATTCGCATCGCAGTGGAACAAGGCCAGAAGATCGAAGTGTTCGTACCGGAAACTCGCCCCTATCTTCAAGGCGCCCGCCTGACCGCGTGGGAATTGAACGAAGACGGCATCCCCCTCACTCTGATCACCGACAACATGGTGGGCCACTTCCTGAAAACGAAAAACGTGAAAGCAGTAATCGTCGGCGCCGACCGCATTGCCGCCAACGGCGACACAGCCAATAAAATCGGCACCTATTCGATGGCGGTGCTGGCGCGCGAAAATAACGTCCCGTTTTACGTCGCCGCTCCCATCTCGACGCTCGATCTTTCCATCCCCACGGGAGATTCCATCCCCATCGAAGAACGATCCGCCGAAGAAGTCACCCATCTCCGAGGCATCCGCATGGCCCCCGACGTCCGAGCCGCGCATCCCGCCTTCGACGTCACTCCCGCCCGCTACATCACCGCCATAATCACCGAGCGAGGCGTAGCTCGCGCCCCCTTCACTCAATCCCTCCGCCAATTGGCAGACGCCTCCGCGCTCTCAGCGCCTCTGCGGTAAATTTTTTGTGTTTTTTCGCTTTACGGTTAGAGCGCGGAATCCAGCCAAGTTCCGCTTTACTTGAAAATCAGGTGAGCCACTCGAGTTTCAAGATTCCAATAAATAATCGCCACGGCAGTCAAATCAAACGAAGCATGCGCCACCATCAGCATCCAAATACGCCCAGTCATCGCAAAGATCGTCCCAAACACCAACCCGGTAATCAAAGCCTGTTCAGTCCCAGCAACTCCCTGTAAAGAGTAGTGCGCCAATCCAAACCAAACCGAAGTGATCAACACGATCACCGTCTTGCTAGCCAAGCTCTGTCCAAACAATTTTCCAAACCGTTCGAATAAATATCCTCTGAACATGGTCTCTTCTCCGAATCCCGCGCCAATAATCACCACATACAACATTCCCGGCAGCGCAGCCCGGTTTCCCACCAAATAGTGAAACGCCTGATTAATCGGATCAGCCCCCAGCAGCGGCATCACAAGTATCTTCATCAGCAACTTAAACCCGCACCCAAAAACAATCCCAATCGCCGTGCTCCCCACCCAACTCCCGGGCCGCACATATCCAATTTCCCGCCAAGGCGTCCGCGACCTCCAAGCCCAAATCAGCACCAGAATCGCGCTAAGCGGTAAGAAAATCGTATTCCCCAAAAAGATCACGACGATCGCTGCAATTCCAACCGGCCCAAATCCGCGCAGCGCCGCTGCAAACCGATCGTCCGAAGTTGCTGGCTTTCGCGCTTTGTCTAAATCCGGAGGCATTTCTTCGCGCGAATTCGATGGGCCGTTATTGGCGGCAGGTTCGAGGGGAAACATTTTTGTTACTCGTAACGCAGCGCTTCAACGGGACTAAGATTCGAGGCTTTCCACGCGGGATACACGCCGAAAGAAATGCCGATCAGCGCGGAGATGAACAGGCCCGCCATCACCCAGAAAACGGAAATCGTGGCGGGCAGCGAGGGAAAAATCAGCCGCACGGAAAGCCCCAGCGCCGAGCCGACAATCACTCCGATCAACCCGCCAATGCCCGCGAGCGTGGTGGCTTCCAGCAGAAACTGCCACAGAATATTCAGCCTTCTCGCGCCGATCGCTTTACGCACGCCGATCTCGCGCGTGCGTTCGGTGACGCTTACCAGCATGATGTTCATCACGCCGATTCCGCCCACCAGCAGCGCCACCGAGCCCACCGCGAACATCACCACGAAGATTCCGCCCGAAATCTGCTTCCACAGGTCAATGAAGGCATCGGGCGTGAAGATCGCGAAATCGTCCGGCTTCGCCGAAGCCAGGTGGCGTTTCCGGCGCAGCAACTCGCGCACCTCATCCACCACTTGCGGCACATCGCCAGCCGTTTTCGCCTTGATGAACAATACGAAATCTTTCGTTTCTGGATGCAGCTTCCGCATCGTTGAAAGCGGCATGATGACGATGTTGTCTTCGGGATTCGCTCCGCTGCCCAGGGCCTGCTTGCGCGGTTTGGATACGCCGATCACCGTGAAAATCTGCCCTTCGATCAGCACTTCTTTCCCGACGGGATCTTCTCCGCGGTTGGGGAACAGGATTTTGGCCGTGTCGGGGCCCATCACCACCACCGGCGAGCGATGTTCCTGATCCACTTCGTTGAACCATCGTCCGCCAACCAACTCGATATCGAAAATCTGCTGAATCGAAGGAGGATTGCCCTGCAGGATCACGTTTTTCGCGCGCAGGTCTCCGCGCCGCACGTAGCTGGTGCCAACGCCAAATTCCGGCCGGAAAATCCTCAGCGAGGACGACGCCGCCTCCACGTGCGGCAGTTGCGCCATTTCATCCGCCCATTCCGCCTGCAATTCTTTCCGCTGCAGCACTTCGCCAGGCAGCCGGCCCAGTGTGGCCCAGTTAAAGCGATAACAAATAATGTTGTTCGAGCCCAGATCCTTCACCGAGCCGAGCACGTTCGAGTTCAAGCCGCTCACCACGGCGCTGATCGCGATCACCGTGCTGACTCCGATCACGATTCCGAGGATGGTCAGGAACGACCGCAGAGGATTGCGCCGCAGCGCGTCCAGGGCAAGGCCGATGGCTTCGCGGAACTGGCCTCCGTGTTGTTTGCTCGAGAACACGATTCGCTCCCCTATTATTCCGCTCGCAGCGCTTCCACCGGATCGAGCCGCGCCGCCCGCGACGCCGGGTAAATGCCGAAGAACAGGCCGACGCCGGTGGCCACAAGCAGCCCCGCAGCCACGGACCAACCCTCGATGGCGCTCGGCAGCGAGGTGGTCCACGAAACCAGCTTCGCCAGAAGCACGCCCAGCAAAACGCCGCACAGCCCTCCGACCGCGGAAATGGTGCTCGATTCGATCAGAAACTGCATCAGGATGTCCGCCCGCCGCGCGCCCACCGATTTGCGCAATCCGATTTCGCGCGTCCGCTCCGACACCGAGACAAGCATGATGTTCATGATCACAATCCCGCCCACCACCAGCGAAATCGAAGCGATCACCACCGTCACCCCGAAGAACGCGCCGCTGATTCCCGCCCACAGCGAAAGGAATGACGCATTGGTTTCAACCACGAAGTCGTCTGGGACTCCGTAAGCCAGGTGCCGCCGCCCGCGCAGGATCTGCCGCACCTCATCTTCCGCCGCCTCCATTCGCTCCGCGGATTGCGCGCGTACCCAAATTCGCAGCGACTGTTCGTTCCCATACATTTTTACAAACGTGGTCACCGGCAATATCACCCAGTTGTCCCGCGATTGCCCGAGCACCGAGCCTCGTTTGGCCCCGACGCCGATCACCTGGCACGTGATGGCGTCAATCCGGATTTCCTTGCCGATGGGGTCCATGCTCGGGAACAGGTTGTCCGCGATGTCCGCGCCAACCGTGCAAAACGGCGCGGCGCGATCCACGTCGTTTTGATTGATGTGCCGGCCGCCCGCCAGATCAATGTCGTAGAGCCTGGGCATCGAAGGCGTCCAGCCCAGAATCGTGGAATCGCTCAAATAGTTGGTGCCGTACTTCACTTGGCCCACTGATTGGTTGATGGATGCGCCCACGTCGTCGCAGCCCCGGCATTCGTCGCGAACCGCCTGGTAATCCTCCATGTAGAATTTCCGGCGCTTCTGGCTTTTTTCGTAGTCCTCGATATTGGTGATGATCGAAGGTCCGCGATTGATCAGGAAGACGTCTGTCCCCAAATTGAAAACTTTTTCGGAAACGTAGCTGTTCAGTCCGTTGACGATGCTCACCACCGCGATCACGGACATCACACCGATCACCACGCCCAGCAGCGTCAGCATGCTCCGCATCTTGTGCGCCCATAGGCTGCTCAGGGAGATGCGCATCGCTTCGCCCAGCGTCATTGTGGTTTTGCCAGCCATCGTCAGATTCTTCGGTTATCTCCACTCTACCATACGGCCAACGATCGCCCGAAGTTTCGACTCCCAGGAATCCGCTGAGTTCAATTTTTGTCGGTCCGTCCGCTAGCAAAACGTGGGTAACTCGTGCGCTTGTCGAGAGTAACGTGCTTACTATCAGCATGTTGATCGAACCTCGAACGGCTCCATTCGGTGACGTATGGCGATGGCCTATCTGTAAGGGCGCTGCTTGCTTGCCCTGAGCTTCGAAGGGCTGCGCCCAGATTTGCGTCGCAGAAACGACAAATGAGCGGGAGTCAAACGAGGCTATTGTGGAGCGGAATCGCTGCGAGCCGGATTCGCGTAATAGCCGCGCTTGGAAGTGATTGTGTAATCTTTGCCGAGTTCGCCATGCACCGCAGTCAGTCGAACGTCGAGTTTGTGGAAACTGCCGTTGCGGGCGGGATTCGCGGGCGAATAACCCAGGGTATAGCGCGTCTTCAAGCGTTCGATCAGGGCCTGGAAGGCGATGTAGAGCGAGCCTTCCTTTTCCACATCGAATATTTCTCCGCCGGTGTCAGCGGTTAATTTAGCCACATTCACTTTGCCGCCCACTTTTGCCGCCATGCGCGCTCCCACGGGATTCTGCCCGGGAATCTTCAGGCTATAAACAGCGGAGTCGGCTTCGAGCACTGCATCTTCCACTTCCTGCGGCGAAAATCCGCCCGCGTCGGTGGGCACATTGTCGCTGACCAGAATAATCACCCGGCGCGCCGAGGCAGGCGCGTCCTCGCGCAGATATTGCGCCGCTTCGTAAATCGCCCCGTTGATGTTCGTGCTGCCGCCCGCGCTGAAGAATTCGATCTGGTCCGAAACCGAGCGTTTATCGTGCGTCAAGTTTACTTTGCGTTCCGCATGACTGGAAAACGTGAACAAAGAAACTTGATCTTCCTGCTTCAGCGTGCGCAACGCGGTCTGCGTAGCATAGCGCAGCGGACGGAGAAACGGCTCGATCGAACTGCTCAGATCCACCACCAGTGCGACGGCCAGCGGCAATTGATCGCGGCTGAAATGAGAAACCGTTTGCGGCACGCCATCCTCGCGGACTTCAAAATCTTTCATCACGAGCCCGTCCATCACCTGGCCTGCTTTATTTTTCACCGTCGCTTCCACCAGAACCAAATTCACATCCACGTGAATTTTCCCGGCTTCCTCCTGCTGCGCCTCGGCAACCGGAATTGAAGGCAGCGCCGCCAATGCCACGGCCAAAACCATTGCGAAAAATTGTCCCGTCAATTTTTTTGCGAAATGCATTCTAGTTTTCCGCGTGCTTAGGAAGGATTCGACACCACAGGTTAAGAGCGAAGCCTGATGCGCTGGGTTGCTTCGCACCCGTGGCCAAACGAATTGTGGCTGATTCACCGGCGCGCCAGAAGATGCTTTAAATCGCGGATCAGCACGGCCTCTTCGGAAGCGTCTTCGTCAAGTTCGGCTCGCATGGCGTCGTAAATCGGGAGACGGGCGACCGGCGGCATCGGCGCCGATTTTCCACGAACGGAGAACCAGATAATTTGATTCAGAATTTGCGGATCGGCCATATCGGCAGCCGTCAAATCCTGTTTCTCTGATTCCTTCATCCAGCGCCCCCATTCAGGATCGCCGGAGACCGTCGAGATCAGATTGTCCGGAGCCACATCGGGCAGCACCGCCTGGTACGGCCGCAGGTCGGGCTCGGCGCGGAAAATATCGATGGGCGCGGCGGAAGCATCCAGCTGATTCATTGGCGGCATTCCCAGCAGCACTTCCATGGTGCGTATCAGGCTGACCGTATCGTGATACTGGTGCACCAGCGCGCCGGGACGGTTGTAAGCGCTGATCACCAGGGCCGGCGATCGGTGCGCGTCCACATGATCGGGGCCATCCTGCGCGTCGTCTTCCAGAACTAGAATCGCCGTGTCTTTCCAATACGAAGTCGAAGAAACTTCCTGCACCAACCGGCCCACCGCATAATCGTTTTCAGCCACGTAAAATTGCGGCGTAGGCGTTCCCGCCCGAATCCCGTTCGTATGGTCGTTGGGCAGATACAAGATGGTCATGGCCGGAAGGGAATCTCCTTTGCCGGCGTCGCTCGCCGCCACGATGCGATGAAAATCCTGCAGCCAATCGGAGAGCCGAGAATATCCGTGAAATCGCTCGTCGGAATTCGAAGGAGAAATCAGCGGGTCAATCTTGCCGTTCGATTCCTTCGCCGCTTTATAGGAATCGACCGTCATAGCGTCCGGCGTTAGCAGTTCAAATTCGCGGTAGGTCGGGCTCGCATGGCCTTCGAGTCCCTTGCGAACGGGAAGAACCAATGCGGTCGGCGTTACATCCGGATATTTCCTTACCGTACTGTTCGCATTGAAATTGTCCAGTTGCCGTTGCGAGAACGAGACCACACCTTCGCCATACGCACGATAGGTAAGTCCGGCCCGCGCGGCGTCATCCCACAGAAAAAGCGTGGACGGTTCGCCGATATCGCGCGCGCCATTCATGTACGGGACATAACGGCGGATGAATTTTTCGATATCCCCCGCGGTGGCGGGAACAGGAAGCGGCGGAGGCTGATTTTTCTTCGGCCAAATACTGGGAAGGCGATTTGTGCCTTGAAAATCATACGAGCGGCCGCGATACGAATAATTCCAGCGAAACGCTTTATCCACATAGTCGCTCGAGTAGGCGGCCGTGGCCCAGTTGTGCCCGTCGGGACTGGCCTCTGAATTCACGAAGAAGCGATCGAGCAAACCGAATCGTAGAGCGAGAGCGCGTGCATTCGGCGAAATATTCTGCGGAGGCCCGCCCGGCCGTTGCGCCGCTTCTCCCGCGCCAAAAATCGCCAGGCTGGGATCGCCATCCGCCGCCTCGCCATTGCCCGCGCGCTCCAAGTCGCCGAAGACCTGGTCGTAGCTGCGATTTTCCTTGATCACGTAGATCACGTGATGGATTGGAGTGGGCCCCGGAAACAATTTCACATCGACGCTGCTGAGCAATCCTTCGTTGCGCATCACCTGTTGCGTAAATTCAGACAGGGTCTTCGCATCCGGTGGCGGCAACATGGAATAATCGCCGGCGAGCAAAGACACGTCGTATTGTCCGCCCTGCTTTTCGCGGCTGGTACCCACGGGAAACCGTTCGTTCGGCAATTTGGGAGTGAAATCTTTATTGCTCACCACCATGGACGAAGATTCGAAGCCCGTCCCTTTTCCGTTTCCGATGAAGAGCAACCCATTCGCGAACGTAATCGCGGAAGGATAATGTCCGGTGGGAATAAATCCGCGGACTTTGCTGCGCGCGGCGGGCTGATCGTCGTCATCGTCATCTTTTTTATTTTTGCCGCGCATGGCAGGCGGCGCAATTCCGCGTGCAGAATAGGAAAGATCGACCACTGCAACCGCGTTGCTGTGCGCGTTGGCGACGTAGAGGCTCGATCCATCGGGGCTCAAGGCGAGATCCTCGGGACTGTTTCCCGGCGGAGTTTTCTCCGTCAAGCGCACGCCAATCGTTTCCAGAACTCTGTCCGTCGCTGTGGAAATCACCGAGACGCTATCGGCATCGGAATTCACCACGTAGAGCCGCGTCGCGGCCGCATTCAAAATCATGGAGGTGGGATGACGGCCAACCGGAATGCGCGTGATGGCGCGATGGGGATGCCGCGGATCGGCAACGGCCACGGTAGCCGTGCTCCAGCAGGAAACATAGACCTTGGTCACGCTACGCCCGTCGCGCGAAAGCAGCGGCTTTACCCCGTACGGGTAAACGAAATGTCCCGGCAGGCCGTCGCCCAAATCAATTCGCGTGAGCTTTCTTTCGTTACGCAGGTCACTAATGATGCCCAGGCTATCGCCCAGATTGTTGGCGACGAACATCGTATTGCCGTCGGGAGAGACGGCGATTCCGGTGGGATAAACAGGTTCGTTGTTTTGGTAATCCTGCGGCCGGGCGGTGTCATTGCTTTCGTTGATGCGCGGTGATGCCGCGACGGTTGAAAATCCAGCCATGGAGATAAATCGCGCCTGTACTTTCGTTTCAGGGCCGGGCGAAGGCGGCTCGACCGGAGATGCCTGGCCGGGACGAAACTGAAACATCCAAATTTTATTTTCGAAGCCGCCCGAAACATAGAGCGTGTAATTTCCGGCGGGATCGGGCGACGGCGAAAATGCCGCACCCACATTCGCGCTTTGCGGCGAAGGGAAATAAACGTTCTGAATCACCTGCGGCGCAGGCTGCGCGTTCAAGTCAATCACCGCGATGGATTGCTGCCCGCGATTCGTGGACAGCGCTGAACTGCACGCCGTAGCCGCTATTCACGACAACCAGATAACGCCCGCCGCCATCCTTTGCCGCATGATCGGGGCTGCGTACAAAAGCCACGGGCAGCGAGCCCACTGCGGGAATTTTCGTTTCCGCATCCATCACCAGCGAACCAGCCGGCGTAATTTTTCTCTGGTTGGTTTGCGGATCAGCCGCAGCCAGCCCTCGAGAATTTCCAGCAATGCTCAAAGCGATAGCCAGAGTGAGGAACAGGGCAATGCAGACTAGTCTTTTCGTGAAGAATGTCCTACACATCGAGGAGCTCCTTCCGGTAACGCATGAAAGCAGGAGCATAACTCAAATGCCGGAAGCGCTGGTAGCGTCAACCCCCAAGCTAGTGTGCCCGCGATCGAAGAAAGGGATTCTCCAGTAGCAACTGCACATCATGAAATGCAGGCACCCGAGCCCGTCGTATCGATTCACATTTTTAGGAATACGTGGCTGAGCCGCGAGCCCCAGTATTGTCGAAGGGGCCTGCAGGAATGAAACGCAACAATCGTACCTTGGCGTGACGTACCGTAATGGTATTATGCGCCCGTGCTCGCTTCCGCAAGGTAGCTAGCCCCAGCGGGGGAAGAGGCTGCGCCACAAACTGGAAACTCGCCAAGGACTGTTGAATACCAGTTTCAATCATTATGAACTATCGCGGCTCATTCAAACATCTGGTTAGGAACGGAACCGCAGCCCTTGTGGCCGCAATTGAAATTTACAACAAACCAAAGTTTGCATACCGCGACGAGTGCTTTGTAATACTTCTCCTCAACGCATGGGAGCTCGCCTTAAAGGCCCTCCTTTCCCAAAAATGGGAAGTCGATTTTCTATCCCAAAAAACGCAAGCAGCCTTACAGAACGCTGACGTGGGAGGATGCAATAAAACAAGCTGAGCCGCTGTTCCCCAGCACTTTACCGGCGCTGGCAGTGAGGCGAAATCTCGAACTCTTGAGCACCTATCGCGACAACGCAGTGCACTTCTACAACGCAAAAGGGTTTGGTAGCCTGATTTATGCACTGGCCCAAACTAGCATCGTGAACTTCAAAGACCTTGTTGCCGAGGCGTTTGAAGTCGATCTCGGGAAAGAGATCACTTGGCAGCTTCTACCTCTCGGTATGAATGCTCCGCTTGACCCAATTGAGTACATCGGCGGCCAGGAGATTGAGGGCAATAAAAACGCGTCTCCAGTGAGACAGTTTATCGCTGAACTGGCGAAGGCCACCAAGGAGATTCGGAAGGCCGGGGAGGACACCGGTAGGCTTCTGACGGTTTTCAAGGTAAAACTCGAATCGACAAAGAAGATAGGAAGCGCAGACGTCCTCGTCGGGGTCGGCGCTGCCAACGCGGTAGAAGGCCCGCTCGCCATCGTGAAAACGGTTGATCCCAACATTACCCACCCTCTGAGGCAAACTGAAGTGATAGAGCAGATCGAAACGCTACACGGACGGAGGTTCACTGGGCACATTTTCCAAGCCATCGCGTGGAAGCACAAATTGAAATCCAATCCTACTTTCTGCTGGCAGGCAAAAGAAGGGGTTCTGACGAGATACTCCCAAGACACTGTCTCTTACATCGGGCGTTTGACGCCAGCGGACTTAGACGCTGCTCTCAAAGACTACCGCGAATATTTCCGGACGCGATCCGCTGGAAGAAAGCGGTCGTGAATTCTCTGTCTCGAGAGAAAAGGAAGTTCGTTCTGATCACAGGCCAAATTGAAGGCCGCGCATCGTCCGTCACCGTTCAGAGCTGGGATTTGAAAGTCATTAGGAGACAGCAATGAGCACTTTACGTGAGATGCAGGAATCTATTTCTTCCACTATCGCTGACTATCGAATTGGCGAAGACCTGGACATGGGTCCGGACCACGTCCATACTTGGGTTCGTCAGTTTGAGGAGGCCGTTCGAGAGCCTCTCCTGGTAGAGCTCGATCACGTTTTAAAAAAAACCTATATCTCGAAGAGGAATGCTGACAAATTTTTATCTGGACTCGTTAAGAATAATAAACTAGCTGGAGATAGGCCCTGCGATTTCTGGCGCGCAGTTTCATTCCTAAATATACAGGCGGGTGGCAGTAGCCAAAGAGAAATGCTCCAGGTCTTTGACGATGTCTTGGATAAGGATTGTGAGTTCAGAATCAAGAATTGTGGTGGGAACAACGGAGTCTTCCTCTATTTGGACGACGTGATCTTCACTGGTAACCGGGTGAAGAACGATCTGGGGCGTTGGATAAGTCTCTGATTGCCCCAAGAAGGCTCAGGTACATATTGTTACCATGGCCTACCATCGCTTGGGGCAATTCTATGCGCGTGAGAAAATCCAAAATGCTGCGGAAGCAAATAATAAAGAACTGAAAACGTCATGGTGGCGATGCCTTGAACTCGAAGACAGAAAAATCTATGTGAACACATCCGACGTCCTGCGTCCAACAATGCTTCCCGACGACGAACTGGTAACTGAATATGCGCAGAGCTTGAGGTTTCCTCCGGTTCTGCGCAATGCTGGCAACGTGGGCGAGAACAAGTTCTTCTCTTCAGAACACGGGCGGAGTCTTCTGGAACAAGAGTTCCTTAAGGCTGGAGTGAAAATACGGTCTCTGTGTCCTTACCTGAACAAATATCAAAGGCCACTTGGTAATATGGTTCTTGACACATTGGGGTTTGGTGCGACGATTGTCACCTTTCGAAATTGTGCCAATAATTGCCCTCTCGCTTTTTGGGCTGGTGATCCTTGGTATCCATTATTTCCACGGAAGACAAACTGATGGCTCATGACGTTTCAACAAGGACTTACTTGCGTCAGAGTAGCGTAGTTTTTAGGATGACGAAAGAGCGCTTCGGCGGCCTATCCAACATGGCTTCAGGATTTCCGTTGGAAGTTAATGGAATCAGGATCTGGAGTTCCGAGGCGCTTTATCAGGCGTGTCGATTCCCCCATTTGCCGCATGTCCAAGAGCTGATTATCAGCCAACGCAGCCCGATGACCGCGAAGATGAAAAGCAAACCTCATCGGAAAAATTCGAGGCCAGATTGGGAAAAGATCAATGTCACCGTAATGAAATGGTGTTTGCGAGTAAAGCTAGCCCAGAACTGGTTGACGTTCGGTGACTTGCTGTTGTCTACGGGAGAGGCTCCAATCGTTGAAGAGTCTGTAAGAGACAAGTTTTGGGCAGCAAAGCCCCTCGACGACGGGACTCTTGTTGGTGGAAACGTCTTGGGCAGGCTTCTAATGGAGCTGCGAGAAGAACTCCGGGGACCTAATAAACAATCGCTATCACAAGTAGCGACCCCAAACATCACCAACTTTCTATTTCTTGGAAAACCAATCGGAACAATCGAAGTTCGTTCAGATATGGAACCCAAGCACTGGGCCATCCAGCGCTGGATGTAACGGTTACGAAATCCCGCCAGAGCGCACTTCAAGATCGGGAGGATCTGGAACACTCTTTCTACCTAGTGGGAAATGTCAGCAGATTCCACGATCTGAGCTGCCTCTTCGTCCGCCAAGTTCTTCGTGATGTTCTCGAGTAGCAGGGCGGCAACTTGCATAGGCTCGACATGCACATTTCGCTTCACTTCGATGCTGTGGGCAATCTGCTCGAGGCGCCTTAACGTTTGCTCGGCAAGTGGCACCAGGCGGCGCTCCGTCCAGGAGGGATCGGTGGCGCGTCCGCCGCCTTCGGGGACTCGGAACCGTCCCTGAACCTCTGCCACAAGTTGCATCGCTCCGAAGTAACCGCCGCCGGCGCGAACCTTGCCTCGCCGTTTTGCACCGAGACCCCTGGCAATTTTGTCGATATCGATTCGTGGTCTCATCGGTCACTCCTCTTCCATGCGCTCAATATAGATCGTTCGCGCCCTTGCGACAATAAAAGTTTCGGGAGCGATTGCAAGTCCCTCTCCGCATAAGCACTGCTGAACCCGTGCAGAGACCGACATAAGCCTTGACCAATATGTTAAAATGGTAAATAGAAAAAGGTGGAGGATTTGTCGAGGGCGAATGAACAATGATCGCCGGTTCAACGAAGGCTGCGGGGAGGAATTCGAAGACAATCTACCAAACACAATTCGAGCAAGCCAATTAAGCCGGAATCGGCGGAATTAGCTAAAAGTTAATCGCTAGGGCAATTTATTAGAAACGCCCGTAAGCGATTCAAAACAATAGGCGGCCTGCAGTTCTAATCGCTCCTATGTAGTCGATCTTTCGCGACTAGAAATGGGGATTTGCGGGGCAGCGGGTGGGCGCGGCTGAAGCCGGCCCCTACAAAAGGCAACGGAAAGAGGGCGCGGCTCCCCGATCAACGACATCGGGGCGAGGAAAGCCGGCCCCTACAAGAGGCGAAGATTTGCGAAAGCGAATCGCTAGCTTAATTCGAGGCGGGTTTCGCTTAGGTCTAATTCGTGTTCGATTTTGCGTAGGACTTCGTCGTTGATGCGGCCATCGTTGCGGAGGCGGACTGCGGTTTTTCGTTCGACGCGAAGCAATTCCACCAGCAGGGAGCGGTGGCGATCGAGTTGTTTGCTGTTCATTACGCCGCTGGGGGCGCTTTCCTTGCTCAAGGCGGCCAGGCGTTGGGCGTAACGCTGGGAGATTTCGTCGTAGACCGGCTCGAAATCGGGCAGGTCCGATTCTCGCGCTCCCTGAAGATGCGTCAGAGCCGTGCTGGCGATGATGCGGCGCGCTTCCTCTTCTTCGCCCTCATCGGCTGGTTTGCCGGCCAGTCCTAGCGCGCGAATCAGCGCCGGCAGTGTCAGTCCCTGCAGCACCAACGTCACCAGAATTACGCAGAAAGTAAGAAACACGATCAGATTGCGCTGCGGAAATGGACTGCCGTCGGCAAGAGTTTCCGGCAACGCCAGAGCCGCGGCCAGCGCGACGACGCCGCGCATGCCGGTCCAGCCCACCACGAAAACCTGTCTGACGGTAGGAAACGGAATTTGCTGATGCAAGAGTTTCGCGCGAATGAAATAAGAGATATAGGCGCCGGGGAAGACCCACACCAATCGCAGCAGGATGATCAACGCGCTAAATAGCGCTCCATAAAGCAGCAACTGCGAAAAACGGTATTCATGAATCCCCGCAAGCACGTGCGGCAACTGCAAGCCGATCAGAACGAAAATCAGTCCGTTGATGGCAAACGTCAGCGAATCCCACACAGCCCAGGCCTGCATGCGCACCGTGGCTGAAAAAAACTGGGAACTTTTGCGGCTGAGGTAGAGTCCGCAGGCGACCACCGCAAGCACCCCGGAGCCGCCCAGCGAGCCCGCGGCCAGATAGACCGCGTATGGAGTGAGGATGCTGACGACAATTTCGATTGGGCCGTCATCAATGCGGCGCTCGAACCATTCGACGACCAAACCGATCAGCAGGCCGACGGCGATTCCCACGGCGATGAGATAACTGAGGCGAAGCGCGCCCTCCGGCATCGATGGAGTGCGGCCGCTGACGACCATGCCGATTCCGAATTCGAGCGCGAGAAGTCCAGTGGCATCGTTGACCAGGCTTTCGCCTTCCAAAATAGCCACGATGCGCTGCGGCAGGCCGACGCGTTTTGCGATGGAGGTGGCGGCGATGGCGTCCGTGGTGGCAACCACCGCGCCCAGAACGAAGCCGAGTTGCCAATTGAAACCGGGGAACACCCATGGAGCTGTCCAGGCCACTCCGCGCACGGTGAACACCACAAGCCCAATCGCGAGAAACGAGATGCTGAGCAAATTGAATTTGAATTCGCGCCAGGAGGTAAGCCAGGCAGCGGAGTACAGCAAGGGAGGCAGGACTACCAGAAAAATTACGTCGGGATTGAGCGTGATTTTGGGGATTCTGGGAAACAGGCTGAGAAACAGTCCGGCGATCACCAGGACAATCGGATAAGGAGTTTGCAGCTTGCGTGCGAGCACCGCGAACATCACGACGAACGTCAGCAGCACGATGAAAACAATTTCGACTGCGTGGATTCCGCCGCTTTCTAGCATTGGTCTGCTCGCTGCTCGCGATTATTCATAGATAAAACAGTTTATTAGTTGCCTTCCGAGCGAGGGCTTGTGTTGAAGCCGTAAGGTTACCCGAAACGATGGAGATACAAAAGACGGAGAGATGAATGGATCCGGCCCCAACTGCTGAATCGAATGGGGTCGAACGACAATACACGCGAAGTTTTCTTTCATCATTTCCCACAGGGCAAGGAAAGAACGCCTTGACAGGGAGGGCTTCCTTCGCTATTATTTCCAATTGCCTGAACACCTTTCTGCTGGACAGAAGGGTTTCCACTGATGGAACTGCCTGAGTGAAGTCCTCTGGAGGGTTCGTTAGATGGGATTCAGCTCTTTGACAATTCGGATGAAACATGCCAGAACCCGTTTGGTTCAGCCTTTGTTCCGCTTAACGGCGGAATGAAGGAAATTTGAGAGAACCGAGCGATTCAAAAATTCGCTCTGAAATGTCTGGCCCCGGTGCAAACCCGGGGTTTTTGATTTTCAGGGCAATAGGATTCAAACGAGAGTTTGATCCTGGCTCAGAGCGAACGCTGGCGGCGTGCTTAACACATGCAAGTCGAACGCGCAGTTTTCTGTAGCAATACAGGAAGCGGGCGCGTGGCGAACGGGTGCGTAACACGTGGGCAATCTTCCTCCATGTGGGGGATAACCCGCCGAAAGGCGGGCTAATACCGCATAATATTTCGACGGCTTCGGACGTTGAAATCAAAGCCCGCAAGGGCGCAAGGAGAGGGGCCCGCGCCCGATTAGCTAGTTGGTGAGGTAACGGCTCACCAAGGCTATGATCGGTAGCCGGTCTGAGAGGATGGCCGGCCACACTGGAACTGAGACACGGTCCAGACTCCTACGGGAGGCAGCAGTGGGGAATCTTGCGCAATGGGCGAAAGCCTGACGCAGCAACGCCGCGTGGGGGATGAAGCTTTTCGGAGTGTAAACCCCTTTCGACCCGGACGAAACCCCGCAAGGGATTGACGGTACGGGTAGAAGAAGCCCCGGCTAACTACGTGCCAGCAGCCGCGGTAAAACGTAGGGGGCCAGCGTTGCTCGGAATTACTGGGCGTAAAGGGTCCGTAGGCGGTGTGGCAAGTCGGAAGTGAAATCTCAGGGCTTAACCCTGAGGCTGCTTCTGAAACTGCCGTGCTAGAGTGCGAGAGAGGCGAGTGGAATTGCAGGTGTAGCGGTGAAATGCGTAGATATCTGCAGGAACACCCGAGGCGAAAGCGGCTCGCTGGATCGCAACTGACGCTGAGGGACGAAAGCTAGGGGAGCAAACAGGATTAGATACCCTGGTAGTCCTAGCCCTAAACGATCAGGACTGGGCGTGGGCCCCGTACGGGGCTCGTGCCGCAGCTAACGCGTTAAGTCCTGCGCCTGGGGAGTACGGTCGCAAGGCTGAAACTCAAAGGAATTGACGGGGGCCCGCACAAGCGGTGGAACATGTGGTTCAATTCGACGCAACGCGAAGAACCTTACCTGGGCTTGAACTGCGCCTGACCATCTCGAGAAATCGGGACTTCCCGCAAGGGACAGGCGTAGAGGTGCTGCATGGCTGTCGTCAGCTCGTGCCGTGAGGTGTTGGGTTAAGTCCCGCAACGAGCGCAACCCTTACTCGTAGTTGCCACCCGCAAGGGGGAACTCTACGAGGACTGCTCCGGATAACGGAGAGGAAGGTGGGGATGAGGTCAAGTCAGCATGGCCTTTATGTCCAGGGCTACACACGTGTTACAATGCACGCTACAAAGCGTCGCGAACCCGCGAGGGGGAGCTAATCGCAAAAAAGTGTGCTCAGTTCGGATTACAGTCTGCAATTCGACTGTATGAAGCCGGAATCGCTAGTAATGGCGTATCAGAACGACGCCGTGAATACGTTCCCGGGCCTTGTACACACCGCCCGTCACATCACGAAAGTGGGCTGTACTAGAAGTCACCAAGCTAACCGCAAGGAAGCAGGTGCCCAAGGTATGGCTCATGATTGGGGTGAAGTCGTAACAAGGTAGCCGTAGGAGAACCTGCGGCTGGATCACCTCCTTTCTAAAGAACAAGACAGTACGGCCTGCTTCGGTTGCAGGCAACGGCTGTCCAGCTTGTCCCTCACGGGGCAGGCGGCTTGGTTTTCTCAAGCCCGACGGGTTCTGGTAAGTCTCATCCGAAGAGTCAAAGAGAGTTTAGGCTTATGAAGGCCCGTTCCGATTTCTCGGAGCGGGCCTTTTTCTTTTCTAGATGGGGTATTTGTGGGGTTTTCCGCTTCATGAAGCGTTAGGGATGTCCCCGGTCAGTTCTGTCACGCATGTTCCTGTTCACGCACTTCAAGATGCGCAAGCCAGTAAGTCTGTGCTACCGTCAGCGACGCGTTGGGATCCACGGGGACGCCACTCCAGCGTCAAGTCAAAGGGATTTTGACCAAGAAGCAGGCATGGATTGCCCCGGGCCAACTTCAAGCCCTGATTCCACTGGTGGTATCCCATGATAAGAAGATGAAAGTGTCGGGCGAAGCCCGCTCGCCTTTCAATCTGCAGAAGTCAATCCTCGGGGATGAACAGAGCCTTCTCAAAATAAACGTTGGTAAGAACGCTGTTCGTAGACTGCTCAGATTGCTGTATCAGGGCGGGGCCTATCAACCACCAGGGGGCGCTCAAATGAACATAAATATTGCTTACATAAACGAACTGGATGAAAAAGGCCTTCTTAAAGCGTACGTTCGAGGCTGTATTAGGAGGATTACCGAATTTATTAGTCTTGATCCCGGGAGTAGTGGCGAACTCGCAAGCCTGCTCATCGACAATCGCTTTATCGACGGCAGGAACCTATTGAAAACAGTTATCTTAAACGCTTCACATACTCCTTGACAAGTATTCCCGAGTTTGCTAGCGTATAGGTAGGCTGTAATCTAGCCGAACCATAACAAATGGCCCTACGTGGCCCAAGAGCGATTGCCTAGCTGTTTTGATTGGTTGAAAGTTAAGGCGTAAGCTCAATTTAAAGAGCCCCCTCTTATTTTTCTAGAGGGGGCTTTTTTTCTTTGCCATAGCCCGATAACAGGAAATAGGAACGTGCCGCGATTTGTATCCGTCTTCGGTGGGACCAGAAACACTGTGATTCGCACCACCCCCCTTTTTCATGAGCTAGATTGCCAGACGACGACCTAAGTTGCATTGTAATTATAAAGCGTTGTGCGACGTTCATTGACAAGCACGAAACACAGGACTAGAGTCTGCTCACGGTTCTTGGGGAGAACCTATGGACTCGCATTCTTCCTTTCTGGTAGGCAGAGAGGAGCGGCGGAAGCTGTGTTTCTGGCGGTCTGGCAGAGTTGTGCGTGGTTGGACCGCATCAGCAGCGATTCTGATTTTTGCTGCGGTCGTAGCAGCCGGTCCCAACGATGGCGATCCGTGGAATCAGAAACCCTCCACCGAATGGACGCTCCCCGAAGTGTTGCGAGTGACGCAGGATTCCCCGTGGGCGCGTTCGCTATCAAATAAGGGCGAGCTGGCGGCGCACCAGCCGGCTCCGAAGATGTCTTTCGATGACTCTCCCCGTGGCCGTTGGGTGTCCGGGGCGAACGGGCAGTTGATGAACGTCCCCACGCCGGTGCCCGTGCAAACTCCGGAGACTGCGGTCAGTCCTCTGATTGCCGCTAATTCGAATCTTCGAGATGCGGTGATTCTGTGGTCCTCCTCGGAAACCATTCGCCAGGCCTATTTTCGAATGGCCGCGCTCCAGCATAAGGCCGACGAAACCCAATCAAAATCTCTTGAACCGAATTTGGGCGACTATTACAGAATTACCGTGATGGCCTCGCATATTCCTTCAATGCTGGCGAGTTATCGCGGGCCGCTCGAAATTGCGCTAAAGAAATCGGTGTATTTGAAGACGGACGTGAAGGGTCAGAAGATCCATCCTGCCAGGATTGAGGCCGCGTTGAAAACGGCTCAGCCGATGATCAATTTTTATTTCCCGCGCATGTTGAACGGCTCGCCCACGATCGATCCTCGGACGCAAGCGATTGAATTCGACTGGACATCCAGGAATGGCGAGATCAACGTGACGTTTGAGCCGCGCAAGATGCTGCGCAATGGCTGGCCCGATTTGTAATCCTTGGTCAGGCCATTTCCAGAATTACCCTTGATTTCAATCCAGATGATGATTCTCCGCCTAAGCAGAATGCATCTCTGAATGTAGCCGCACTCATGAGAAATTCTTTGTTTCGGCGAAGAGGAAACAAAAGCAAATTTGGAGCGTCTCTAGTAATTATGGCGAAACTGAAAACGTTTGAATCGCGCGATCCTCAGTTTGAAACGAAGGTGCGAGAAAGCTTTGAACGCCAGGGATTGATGAAGCATCTCGGCGCGGAGCTATCCAGACTGCGGCCGGGGCATTGCGAGATTCGAGTTCTCTACCGCAACGAACTTTCTCAGCAACATGGATATTTTCATGGCGGAGTGACGGGCGCCATCGCCGATAGCGCCTGCGGCTACGCCGCCTTCAGCTTGATGCCACCCGATTGCTCCGTGCTGGCCGTGGAGTACAAGTTGAATCTGCTGGCACCGGCGGAAGGCGAACTGCTCATCGCGCGGGCGCAAGTAATTCGCTCGGGCCGCACGCTGACCATTTCCCGCGCCGACGTGTTTGCAGTCAAAAATGGCGTCGAGAGTTTGTGCGCAACATCCCTTTCCACGATCATGGCGCTGGCCGGGAAATCCGACCGCTGACCGAGTCGAGTGAATTTCCCGACGAACCGATCGCGCAACTCGCTGGTAATTTCGGTGTTCTATACAGCGTATTCCCGGTTGTAAGGCAAATCCGTTCTGGACGCATTCGATGCTGAGCCGTTACGGGCACTTATTTCTGTGGGTCTTGGTTGCGCTGGGTTGTTTTGCATTGGTCCGGGGCGTTGCTGTGCGGCGGGCGCTTGCAGGGGGCGGAGCGAATGGCGATCGATCGGGCTCCATTGCGGTGGGCGGGCGGACTCGCGAGTATATTGTGCATTTGCCGCACGGATACGATGGCAAAACACCGCTGGCGCTGGTTTTTGTGCTTCATGGCGGCATGCAGAGTCCGGAAAGCGCTGAGCGGATGTCTGGGATGAGCGCAAAGGCGGATCGGGAACATTTCATTGCGGTGTATCCACGAGGCACGGGGATGCTGCCCACTTGGAATTCCGGAAATTGCTGTGGCGCCGCATTTCGGGACAAAGTAGATGACGTGGGATTCCTGCGCGCGCTGATCGGAAAGCTAGAACACGATTATTCCGTCGATCCCAAGCGCATTTTCGCGACCGGAATTTCGAATGGCGGAATGATGTCGTACCGGCTGGCGTGCGAACTGTCGGACCAAATCGCCGCGATCGCTCCGGTGGAAGGCGCGCAAAACCTAGAATGCCGCCCCTCCACGCCCGTGTCGCTTCTGGTTTTTCATGGCACGGCTGACCGCCTGGTAGCATTCGATGGCGGCGAAACGAAATATCAGATCGGCCCGAAACGCACGGATAGTTCCGTGGCCAGCGCCGTGGCGTTCTGGGTAAAGCAGGACGGATGTTCACCAGATCCCGCACAAAGCAAAGTAGCCGAAGTGCGTGTGGAAACCTATTCCGGCTGCCAAGACGGCACCGGAGTGACGCTGTACGCGATTGACGGAGGCCGCCACATGTGGCCAGGGAACCCGCTGAGCGGCAATCACGTGCAGGCGACCAACATTCTGTGGGATTTCTTTTCGAAGCACCCCAAACCCTGATCTAAGCGACCCGTTGGCGGCGAGCTCTGATTCGGCGCACAGACTGGCCGTGCCAGCCATTCTCGGGGATAATATTGCGGGTGAGGAAGGTGCAGCTATGACGGAAAAAATCAAGAAGAGCGAACAGGAATGGCGCAAGCAATTGACGCCGGAGCAATACTACGTGACGCGAGAAAAAGGCACCGAACCGCCGTTCACCGGCGAGTTCGCCCGGTCGAAAGCGAAAGGGATTTACAAGTGCGTGTGTTGCGGGCAGCCGCTGTTCAGCTCGGATACGAAATATGAATCGGGCACGGGATGGCCGAGCTTCTGGAAGCCGCTCGACGAGAACGGCGTGGAAATCGAGCGTGACGTGAGCCACGGGATGGTCCGCACGGAAGCGAAATGCAGCCGCTGCGATGCGCACCTGGGACATGTGTTCGAAGACGGGCCGGCACCCACGGGCGAACGATATTGCATGAATTCGGCGGCGTTAAAATTGGAAGAAAAGAAGTAAGTCAGCGGACGGTGCGGCGGCGAGTGGAACTGCTTCGATCTGCGGACGGGCCGCGATACATAGTGATTTTTCCGTCGGCAACATTGGCGATGTAACGCCCCTCGGAAAGAAACTGCATCACTTTTTTCCCGGACCGCGCCATTTGCGCCCATCGTGATTTGGTTTCGGGGTTCTGCTCCAAGCCGCGAATCGGCTTTCCATCAAACGTAAAATCCACCTGGCAAAGCTGGCGGCGCGCAGTTTTCCGGACCGTGAAGGATTGCCCGGCCAGTTCGACCGTCTTTTTATTTTCCACCAGCGCTTGTTTCCAAATGGAAATCAGCGCATCTTCCAATGATTCAGGCATTGCCTTTCCGCTTCCGTCCCCAGGACGCCACAAAGTTGATGACGGTGGTCCAGTAAGAGGGATCGTCGTATCTGTTGTAAAAGTCGTCTAACAATTCCTGGCTGATGCTGCCGGAATCCAGCAGCCGCTGCTGCAGTTCCTCGATGGTTTCGAGCCACATGTTGGCCCACAACGAGCCGCCATTGAAGAATTCCGCGTATCCTTGCGCGCCTACATCTTCAAGGCCCTTCGAAACCAACAGTGCGGGCATTTTCCGGCCGATGGAATAATCGATCCCCACCGAGACGGACCATTTCAACCAGCCCTGCCAGAATTTTCGCATCGATTCAGGCTCGGCCGCCGTCGCGGGAAGCATGTCCGGCTCGATCGAAAGAAACACGCCGCCCGGCTTCAGCGCGGAAACCATCCGTTCGACGGCCAGCGCATTATCCGGAAGGTGATGAAGAACGGCGCGCGCGGTTACCACGTCATACGCATTTTGTTCCAACGGATCTTCCAGGATTTTGAGCCTGCGGACTTCCAGGTTCGGCAGTCGGATGTCATTGAGATATTGGATATCGACATCCGTGGCGAGCACTCGGCCTCCGGGGGCGACGCGAACAGCCATCCATTCGGAGATGGTTCCATTGCCGCAGGCCACTTCCATGCATTTCCAGCCGGGTTGCAGGCCGAGTTCTTCGAGATGACGCCGGTGCGTGGGATCAAGAGCTTGGGAAAGAATGCCAAGGCGCTCGCGCTCTCCCCGCAAGGCGTGAGGCAAAGTGTAATCAGGCATCGATTTGATTTCCTTTGGCCCGGATTTGAAGTTGGATTCTAAAACAATTTGGCGGCAATTGGACAGGCTTCCGGGTGAAATCGGGCAAACGCGCAGTTGGACGTCCGGCTGGCGCCGGGAATTTGGAGCAATAGTATTGGGAGAAAAACAGGTCCGGCGCGTGTAGAATGCCAAGCTTGGCATTTCCACTGGGCGTCCGTGGTTGCGGCCGCGCCAGGAAGCAATCCACGAAAATCGAAACGGCGGGGCTCGCGCGAGAGTCCGTATGCTCCAGCGCTTCAACTATGTTTACTAAATTCAGAAAGTCGAGGCTCCCGAAAATGAACAGAGCAAAGCGCGGGCCGCGTCCGGCAGTTCGTGGGACGGCGGCATTGGGATTGGCCATTCTCCTGGGGTTTATGTGCGCGCCGCGCATATCGAGTGCGCAGTCGCCTGCGAAAGATGTTCCGGCGGCCCCGCAGGCTTCGGGAGCACCATCAGTTCCCGCCGCACCACAATCGGCTTCTGCGACGCCGGCTGGGCCCACGGCCGCGGAAAGATTCAAGAATATTCAAGTGTTGAAGGATATTCCCGCCGATTCGCTGATCCCTTCGATGAATTTTATTTCGGCGTCGCTGGGAGTGGAGTGCGCATTCTGCCACGTAAATCCGTTCGACAAAGACGAGAAACAGGAAAAGGCCACGGCGCGGGAAATGATCACAATGACTATGGCGATCAATAAGGACAATTTCAAAGGACATCGCGAGGTGACTTGCAACACTTGCCATCGAGGCGCGTCGAAGCCCGTGGCAATTCCGCTATTCATGGAGGCGAGCGCGACTGCGCCAGCTCCTGAGAAGGCAGCAAACCCGCCGAGCGCAATGGAATCCATGCCCAGTCCGGATCAGATCGTCGAGAAATACACGCAATTGATTGGCGGTTTGGATGCCGTAAGCAAACTTGCGACGCGCACCGATCGAGCGACAGTAGAAGGAGGAAGGCTCAGCGGGACGCTGATGGATTCATTCAAGGCGCCCGGCAAAGCAGTTTCCGTATTGCACACTTCGCAAGGCGATTTCACGGAAGGCACTGAAGGCGTGACTGCATGGCAGATGAATATGAGGGGCCAGGTGCTAGATCACTCAAGCTCCGAACAGGTTGCCGCGAAGCAGGCCGCAAATTTTACCCGCACGCTGGACATCAAGAAAAACTTCACGCAGATGCGGCTGGCGAGTAAAGAAAAAGTTGGCGATAGCGATGCATACCAGATTTTCGCGCAGGCGGCCGATGGCTCGGGCCGGGTGCGGCTCTTCTTCGATGCTCAAAGCGGATTGCTGATCAGGCTGGTGAGCTATGAACAGAGTCCGATGGGAACGCTGCCCACGCAATTTGATTACAGTGATTACCGGGAAGTGAACGGCGTGAAAGTGCCGTTTGTGGTGCGCGTTTCGAAGTTAGGGCCGGGAAATGTTTCCACGGAGCATTTTACGGAAATCAAATTCAATACAGACGTGGATGACAGCAAATTCGTGAAACCGGCGCCGAAGGCGGCGGCACCCGCGAGTAATTAGGCGCGAACTAGTGAATTTCGTTTTTGTAGACCACTCCATCCTTCATCACGAATTTCACGCGCTCGAGTTCGGTGATATCCGATAGCGGATCGCCGGAAACGGCGATGATGTCCGCGAACTTTCCTGGCTCGACGCTGCCGACCTTGTCACTCCATCGCAGCAATTCGGAAGCGACCGTGGTGGCGGTTTGGATGGCTTGCATCGGCGTCATTCCATAGTCGACGTAATATTTGAATTCACCTGCCTGGCCAAGGCCGGTCCAGGAAAATCCGCCGGCATCGGTGCCGAAGGCAATTTTCACTCCCTTTTTTAACGCACGGCCGAAAGCGATTTTTTCCGATTCGACCATGCGGGGCCAATTTCCGCCGCGGCCGGGAGCGACATAGGCACCAACGATAATCGTAGGAACCCAATAAACGCCTTTCTGAACCATCTGATCCATTTCTGGTTCAGTGAGGCCGTCGCCATGTTCAATGGTGTCCACGCCCGCGCGCAATGCCGCGGCAACGCCATCGGATCCGATGCAATGGGCGGCGACGAGCTTTCCGATGCGGTGCGCTTCGTCCACGATGGCGCGGGCTTCGTCGTCGGTGAAATTCACCCAGCTATGCAGCACGCCGTCTGATCCGTAGTAATAGCGGCGGTCGGAATAATATTTGATCCAATCGGCGCCGTGCGACGCTTGTTCGCGCACAGCCAGCCGCGCGTTCTCCGCGCCGTTCACCACCTGCACTCCGTGCGGCATCTCGAGTTCCCAGGAATATCCCTGCAGCGGATACATTCCCGTGGGCGCCATGGCTCGCGTGGCAACCTGCATGCGCGGTCCGGGAACTTCGCCGCGTTCGATGGCGGTTTTCACATCCACGTCGGCATACATGGCCCCTTCTGTTTCGAGGTCGCGAAGCGTGGTGAATCCATGATCGAGCGCGATGCGCGCGTTGCGTTCGGCAAGAATTGCGCGGTAGGGGATGGACTCTTTCAGAAGTTGTTCGTCGTAATCTTGCGCCGTAATATCGCCGTTGAGCAGTACGTGCGTATGCGTATCAATCAGACCGGGAAGCACGGTGGCGTGGGAGAGGTCGATCACTTCGATGCCAGACGGCGCGGCGCCGCCGGGAGTGATGGAAACAATTTTGCCGCCCTCGACGATGATCAGGGCGTTGGCGATAGGACGATCGCTTTTGCCGTCGATTAATTTTCCGGCGCGAATGGCGATCCGCTTGGGCGGAAGCTGCGGTGCCTGGGCGAATGAGATTGCGGGAAATAGGAGCCCGAGCAAGAGAAAGGAAATCAGGCGGCGCATAAAATTCTCCTTTTTGGGGAAATGCTCGCTCAGCAAACGCCGGCACGGCGCGCAGTGGCACCGTGCAGGCGCATAAGGATGCCTTATTTTCAAGCGTCTGGCCAGAATCATGCGATTTGAGATTCGGGATTTGAAGCGAGGCGAGAAATCAGGAGAACGATGTCGACAGAGATGGACTGAGTCGAATACTATCCCGTCCCTTGCTCGCGGTTTGGACTGCGGGGTAGCTGGAATGCACGAAGCGGTGCTGATTTTCGGCAGGATAGCTGAATGAAAATTGTAAGCATCGGAGAAGTTTTATGGGATGTGATCGGCTCGGTTGAGCATCTGGGCGGGGCTCCGTTTAATTTCGCGGCGCATGCCAGAAAACTGGGGCATGAAGTGATGTTCGTAAGCGCCGTGGGAGCGGATGCAAGAGGGGATCGCATTCTGGAGCGGATGTCGGGGCTGGGACTTTCCACGCGATTTTTGGCGCGGCTGAAGGATTATCCAACGGGGAGTGTAGCGGTAACGCTGGATACGACGGGCCAGCCGAGTTATGTGATTCACCGGCCGGCTGCTTATGATTTTCCGAGGCTTTCGCCGGAAGATTTGGACGCGATTTTTTCGCCTGCGCCAGATTGGATTTATTTTGGCACCCTGCAGCAAATGAGCGCAGTGGCGAAGCAATTGACGATGAAACTGATTGAAGATGGCCGGGGCGTGCGGCGCTTCTACGATATTAATCTTCGCGTTCATTCCTATGAGTCTTCACTGGTGCGTGAATTGATGTCGCGCGCGACCGTTTTGAAATTGAATGAACAGGAAGTTTTGCAGATTCAGGAGATGTTCGGCCAAGCAGCGAGTGGTTCACTCGAACAATTCTGCAGAAGTTACGCGAGTGAATTTGGGTGCGAGAGTGTCTGCGTCACACGTGGCGAGGCAGGTTGCGCGCTGCTGATGAATGGCGAATATTTGCAATCAGCAGGTTATCCGGTCCAGGTCGCCGACGCGGTGGGAGCCGGCGATGCATTCGCGGCGGCCCTGGTGCACGGAATCGGCTGCGGTTGGCCCCCCGCGCGAATCGCGGATTTTTCAAATCGAATAGGCGCCCTAGTGGCCAGCCGATCCGGCGCCATTCCAGATTGGACGATTCAGGAAGCTTTGGCGCTGAAGAGATAGGGCAGGGAAATGGGCGAATTGGATTTGGACGGAGAACGGTACTAGGGCTTTTGCGTAGTTTGCTCGAAGGCACTCTTCCGCAAGCTCCGATCAACAATCATTACTACTTCGCCTGAGGGTCGCTCGTAAAGCTTTCGCCCAGCCGAAAGAATCTCTTTGCTTGAAACGCCTAGGTTTTCACAGACAAACGGCGATTTCGGATCAGGTCCCGCGCTAATAACCGCGACGCGACCTCTTTCAGCCAACAAGCAGAAAGGATGGCCCCACGCGTCGGTCTTCTGTTCAGTTCTCACAGATGTGATCCCCAGACTGTCTGGAGGCAACTTGGCTGACGAGGGCATCTGGAGTAGGGCATCTGCAACAGCCGAGGCGTTCAATGCTGTCTGCAACAAGTCGCCGTACTTTTTGAACTTCGCCGGGTCTCTTCGGTAAGCTGCTAGAAGTGTCTTACCTTTTTCAATTCCGTTCGAACCAGCCGGCATCTGCTGTTCGCTCGGCACAAGAGCGCCATGTTCGAATAGTGATTCACCCGCAATTCCCTTCAGAGCGGTGCCCAAGTCCTGTGCGTCTTTCTGGAATTCCGGGCCGAGAGCATTGTTCAAGCTACGGTTGAGGCTGTAGTCCGCAAGGGCGTAAAGCACGACTATGCCAAGGGTCACTCCAAGCAAGACCCGCATCACGATTCTGAGCTTGTTTAGGCTCATTTCACGATCCCCAATGGTGGCGGAATTTTGTCACGGATCGATCGCGATTGCCAGTCACCAATCGGTGGATGAGACACCTCAACTCACTCGTGCGGAGGAGTGCGGTTGCTGTTGTGCTCGAAAATGCGCTTGATCAGGTTTTCGGTGTGGCCGATGTAAAAGCGACCGGTGGATTGGCTGCGCAGAATGTATACGTGGAAGGGCATTCTTTTCTGAAATGGTGGGCCTGGGTGGACTTGAACCACCGACCTCGCCCTTATCAGGGGCGCGCTCTAGCCACCTGAGCTACAGGCCCTTCCCTTACCACTTACTACAAATCAAACCGTCAGGATTTTAGCACGGGCTAAAGGCCCAACAAGGTGGGGATGATGGTACGTGTGGCCAAGCGGGATTGCACATCGTGGGGCTGAAATGAGTCGTCAGCCGCGCGTGCGCTCGAATTCGCGCAGGAAGCTAACCAGGTCCTGGACGGCTTCCAGCGTGACGGCGTTGTAGAGTGAGACGCGCATGCCGCCGACCGAACGGTGGCCTGCCAAACCTACGAGTCCCGCCGCGGCGGATTCCTGCACGAATTGCTTTTCGATCGCTTCGTTTCCTCCGGCCACGCGAAACACCACGTTCATTCGCGAACGGGAAGATTGTTCAACCGGGCTGGAATAGTAGTTGCTCGAGTCCAGCGCGTCGTACAATAGCTTTGATTTTTGTTCGTTGCGCTTCTGGATCGCCGCGAGCCCACCTTCCGTCTCCACCCATTCCATTACCAGGCCGAGGATGTAAACCGCAAATGTGGGCGGAGTGTGATAGAGCGAACGCTCCTGAATGTGCGTGCGATATTGCAGCAGCGTTGGAAGATTTTTGTCGGCACGCTCGGCCAGATCGCGGCGGATAATCACCACGGTGGCTCCGGAAGGGCCGAGATTTTTCTGCGCGCCGGCGAAAATCAATCCGAAGCGGCGCACGTCGATCGATCGCGAGAGAATATCGGAAGACATATCCGCCACCAGCGGCACATCGCCGGTCACCGGAAGCGTCTGCCACTGCGTGCCTTCGATGGTATTGTTCGTGGCCATATGCACGTAGGAGGCGAAGGAATCGAACGCGATTTCGTCGAGGCGGGGGATTCGCGTGAATTTTTCGGCCTCTGTGCTGGCCGCCAGCCGGCAGATCGCGCTCTTCTTCAATTCCGTGATGGCTTTTTTCGTCCACATGCCCGTGTGAAGCACATCCACGGATTTTCCCGGCGGGCAAAGATTCATCGGCGCCATGGTGAATTGCAGGCTGCCGCCGCCCTGCATAAAAATCACCGCATAATCTTCCGGAATCGATAGATGCCGCCTCAGCCCTTGCTCGGCGCGCGATTGGATTTCTTCGTACTCCGCGGACCGGTGGCTCATCTCCATCACCGACATTCCCGTGCCGCGATAATCGAGCAATTCTTCGCGAATGCGCTCCAGCACGGGAAGCGGAAGCGGGCCGGGACCGGCGTTAAAATTAGCGGCTCGTCTGGTGACATGTCGTAGGGTGGAAGAAGACATTGCGGATAGTTCCTTCTCTCTAAAATTTCTGGCTGGCCGAATGCACGGCCGGCCAGGACCTGCATGAATCAGGTTAGCAGAAACCTTGCCTGGCGGCGCGGGGCGGCGGCTGGGCAATTTCCAAGATTTCAATTCCACAGAAAAACTGAACCTTTGCCGTAAATGGGCCATCATAAAGAGTTGAGCCTGCCTCCGGCCCCGGGCGGGAGGAAACCAATGGCGATGAAGATCTTTCTGGCTGGCGGGACGGGCGTGATCGGGCAGGCGAGCCAGCGCCCCTTGGTGGAGGCAGGCCACACGGTGCGGTCGACAGCTCGCGGGAAGGAGAAAGCCGAGTTGGTTCGCGGAATGGGCGGCGAGCCTGTGGATGTTGATTTGTACGACCTGAAAGCAGTGCGGCAAGCTGTCGCGGGCTCGGATGCGCTGATCCGGTTGACGACGAAAATCGGCTCGCTCACGAAAATTTCGAGCGCGAGAGCTTGGGAGGAGACGAACCGTCTGCGAACCGTTGGCGCGAGAATACTAGTGGATGCCGCCATTGCCGAAAGGTTGAAGATTTATATTCACGAGTCCGTCACATTCGTCTATCAGGATGGCGGAGCACAATGGCTTACCGAAGATGCGCCCACCGACGATTCGGCATCGCCAATCATGCGCGCGGCCCTGGAAGGGGAGAAGGAGGCGGAGCGGTTTTCACAATCGGGTGGCCGGGGAATCGTTTTGCGCTTCGCAGGTTTTTATGGCGCGGGAGCGCCTTCGACATTGGAAATGATCAAAATGGCGAAGCGGCGATTAATGTTTCAGATCGGCGAAGGCGCGAATTATTTCTCTTCTGTCTACTTGCCCGATGCCGGGCGGGCGGTGGCCGCGGCGCTTTCGGCCGCTGCTGGAATATATAATGTTTGTGATGACAATCCAGTTCCTTTCGCGGAATATGTTCGCATTCTCGCCTCCGCCGTGGACGCGCCAAAACCGCGCCATCTTCCCGGCTTCCTCGGCAAATGGATTTTCGGAGATGTGTGGAAATACTTTTCCCGCTCGCAGAGGATTTCGAATACCAAGTTGAAGCAACTCTCGGATTGGAAGCCTGTGTTAAAAAGCGTTGCCGAGGGCTGGCCATTGATCGCCCGGGAGCTTGCCGCTACTCAGCGCTCTTAGTGCGGAACCAATCTTCCAGTGTTTGAGTCTGGAAACGGCGGCGCGCCTTCGCCCATTTCCTTCCGGATATCCGGTCTATAATGAAGAGTAGCGAAGCGAGCCGTCCCTTCCAGGAACGAACAGAAAAATGATCAGCAAGTATTGGCTTCCAAAATCAGTTCTGTGCCTGAAGGATTATAACCGGCACAAGTTTTTCTCCGACGTAGTGGCGGGAATCACCGTGGGACTGGTGGCTCTGCCGCTGGCCATGGCGTTTGCGATTGCTTCGGGAGTTCCGCCGCAGTCGGGCCTCTATTGCGCCATCGTAGCGGGATTTCTGATCTCCGCGCTGGGCGGATCGAGCACGCAGATCGGAGGCCCGACGGGGGCATTCGTCGTCGTGGTCTTCGGAATCGTCGTCCGGTATGGCATGGACGGCTTGTTCATGTGCACGCTGATGGCGGGCGTGCTGCTGGTTGTCCTGGGAGCCACCGGCCTGGGCACGGCGGTCAAATATATTCCTCGCCCGGTGGTGATTGGATTCACCAACGGCATCGCTGTGATCATCGCCAGCACGCAGATCAAGGATTTCTTCGGGATCAAGGTCGATAAAGTTCCTGGCGAGTTTCTGGCGCGCATCGAAGCGCTCGTCCGCAACTTCCGCACGTTTTCACCGCTGGAAACGAGCATCGGAGTTGTGGCGCTTGCGCTGATTCTGGTGTTTGCCCGCTATGTAAAAAGAGTGCCGGGATACATCGTGGCTCTTTTCGCGGGCACGGCACTGGTGATGATCTTGAAGTTACCGGTGGAAACAATCGGAACGCGGTTTGGAGGGATTCCCTCGGGACTGCCCAGCATCAAGATTCCGCAATTCCACGTAAACCTGTTGCTGCCGCTCATTTCACCAGCGATTACAGTGGCGATGTTGGGTGCGATTGAATCGTTGATGTCGGCAGTGGTCTCTGACCGGATGAGCGGAGACAAGCACAATCCCAACGTCGAACTGATCGGGCAGGGCGTCGCCAACATTTTTTCGCCTCTGTTCGGCGGTCTGCCGGCAACCGGCGCGATCGCGCGGACGGCAACCAACATCCGGTCGGGCGCGAAAACTCCCGTGGCGGGCATGGTGCATGCGGTGACGCTGCTGGCAATCGTGATGTTTGCCGCGCCCCTGGCTCGATTCATTCCTTTGTCGGTGCTGGCCGCGATTCTTCTGGTGGTTTCGTACAACATGGGAGAGTGGCAAGAAATCCCGGAGCTATTGAAGCTGCCACACCTGGAAGTGTGGACCTGGCTGATTACATTTCTATTGACGGTGTTCGCGGATCTGACCGTAGCCGTGGAAGTGGGAATGATTTTGGCCGCGCTGGTTTTTATTCGCAAAGTGACGGCGACCACCACCGTCTCCCAAGTGACGGAAGAATACGTGCGAGACGGTTACGCTCACATTCTGCAGCACAAGGAAATTCCTCCCTACACCACCATCTTCCGCATTCATGGGCCGTTTTTGTTCGGAGCGACCGATAAAATTTCTGAGATCACTTCGCGCCTGGCGGAGTTGCCGCCGATCGTCATTTTGCGGCTTCGCAACATGACCGCTCTCGATTCCACCGGACTTCAGGCCTTGGAAGCGCTGGCGGATAGCGTGCATGCATCGGGCCGCGGATTGATTCTTTGCGGTGCGCGAGAGCAGCCCTCCCGGCTGATGCATCAATCCGAATTCGAGGAGCACGTGGGAGCCGGCAATATCTGCTCGAGCATCGCGGAAGCGCTGAATCGCGCCAAGACTATTTTCCCCCTCGTGGAGCAGCACGAGGCCTGGACCAGTTGGGGAAGGCGAAGCTCGGACGCCAATGAACTGGTGAACGAACTGCCGCGGGAAACTTAAGGGCTGACGGCGTGCCAGAGGGGACGGTTCCCGTCACGGCCGGATTCCCCAATCTTGGATGCGCCCCTGGAGAAAATCAGGCGAGCGCGATCAGTTCGATTTCCACGCGCACGTCTTTTGGCAGGCGCGAGACCTCCACCGTGGCGCGCGCCGGCGCGCCGGCCGGAAAATACCGCGCATACACTTCATTCATCGCGGCAAATTCACCCATATCCTTCAGGTAAACCGTGGTCTTCACGGCTTTTTCGAACGAGGAGCCGGCAGCCTCAACGATTCCCTTCAGATTCTTCATGACGCGATCGGTTTGTTGCGCCACGTCTCCTTCGATAATCTGGCCGGTGGCGGGATCGAGTGCGATCTGTCCGGAGACGAAGATAAAACCATTGGCGCGAATCGCCTGGGAATAAGGGCCGATTGCTTTGGGTCCGTGCGGCGTCGAAATGACGTCTTTCACAATTCCTCCTTGGATCTTCTATTTCAATTGCTGTCGTACGATTTGCGAAACTCTTCCGGAATTCCTTTTTCGTCGAGCCAGGTGCGGAAAAACGCGCCGAGATCCTGCCCCGTCTTTTGTTCGATCGCGGAACGAAGTGTATCGTACCCGGCGATCTGGCCGCGCAGCGTCTGAATCATATAAGCGATTCCCTTACGCACGCCCGCTTCTCCGCATTTATCTTCGAGCGCGATGAAAAACAGTGGACCCTTGGTGAACGCGAAGCGGCGCTGCTCCCAGGGATCGCCTTCGGTGAGGACGCGAAGCGGTTTTTCCACTGCCTTGACGCGAGCGTCGTCGTATTCGTGAATCAAGTACACCACCACCCGGCGCCGCGCTGCCGCCCCTCCGCGCGATTCATCCAGGACGATTGGAGCATATTGTGCGAAGCCTTCACCCATTCCCAACTCCGCTTCGGGGCGCAACAAAATTTCTTCGCCGAGCCACATGTGAGCCAGAGCATGTTCCGCAAGGTTCAGAAACGGAAAGCTATCAACGCCGGCGGTAAACCCTTGGCGGTTCAAGAGCACTCCGCCGGGAAACGATCGCGCGGCGGGCTCATTCTCGGTTCCAGCGTAGGAGAACAGATGAGCGGGCGTTTCCACCAGCCAGATAGATGCCGGCCGGTGCGGCAGAGAACCAAAATTCTTCGCGTAGATGCTCATCGCCCCAGCCAAGTCCGATCCTGCCGCTGATGCTTTCGATTCCGGAAGCGCATCCATGGTCCAGAAATTGATCGAGATGCCAGAGGCCTGGATTGTTTGCCGCAAGTAGCGTCCCGCCACCGCGTACGGATCGAGGTCCGATTTGCCAAGTTGGAATCGGTACTCCACTTCCCCACCGCGTTTCTTCGAGCCTTTGTAACGGCCTCCGGAAAGAATCGAAAAATCCGCGGGGACAAGGAAACTCACGAGCTCGGGATCAATGCGGTCGATATTGTGCGCGAAGATCTTCTTGGGGGCTTCGAGCTGCGGCATCCATCCGCCTTGATTCAAGTGGAATGAATTCTCGTTGAACGCAATCGAACCGCGTCCCGGCGGAGGTGGCGCCAGGGTGTATTCGAAAACCAGGTTGATCACGCTATTTCGCGGCCAGGGCGGATCGAACGGGATTTGAACATCATCGCCGCGCGTTTCGCCGGCCGCGGCGGATTCGAGCGGCGCTGGGGCGATCGTGCGGCCGCCGATCTTCAGGGTCATATCCTGAGTTGCGAAGATCTTCCGCGAGGGCAAAACCGCGACAAGCGACGGAAGGTCCGCCGATCCGGTATTGCGAAGCTGGAAGCTGGCGCGGACTTCGGCCCGCGGCGAAGCTCCAGCAACGTAATGCACATCCAAGGATTGTTTATCCACCCGGTAGCCCGGAGCCAGCGGCACCGAGCAGCCCGCCAGAAACATCGCCAGGAGCGATGCAGCGGCCAGCGATTTAAAATGCTGAGTGATTGGTCGAATCAAATCTCACCTTGCCGGGCCCACCTTGCCGGGGCGCAGCGATTCAACGCGCATCGATTCTACCGGGCCAATGGGTGTGCGGTCAAAACCAGGTCAGGAGGCGGAATAGCGGGAGAGAACCTTCGAATCGCTGGCGCCATGGCGCTTGAGAGCGACGATGCTTGCAATTTGATTGTCGGAAATTCCCCGGCGGAGCAACTCCATCATGGTGGATTCGGATACGCCCGCGTTCCTAAGAGTTGCCAAGGAGGAACCGGAAAGCGCGGTCTTTCCTTCCGCTCGGCGGCGCGCAACTTCCAGAATGATCGAATCGGAAAGTCCAGCCAGGCGCATGGCTTGTTCTTCGCCGGATTGCAATCCCAATTGGTTGAGGCGCGCCAATTCCAGAATTGTTTCTTCGGACGCTCCGGCCTGGCGCAGGCCGGCGACTCCGGCGCCATCAACAAACGGCTGCTGCTTTCCACGGGCGATGTGGATAAGCTCGACACAGGTGGCGTCGGTGATTCCGCCGTTTTTCGCCTTCGCCAATTCCGCTACCTCGGCATCGGTTACGTCGAGGGCGCGTAATTCTTCTTCAAGCGTGTAGCTGAACCCGACGCCATCGAGAGGCTTGAAATCCGTGCGATGAACTTTTTGGCAGCCGGGCACAAGGCCAAGCAGAAAGACAAGGGCGGCGGCCGGCAATGCCTTTCCTGGGAGGAAACTCATCACGTTTACAATTGTAAGCGCGAAAGCGGCGCGCGGCGTGCCGGCTTGACGAAACGGTCACGGATTGCGCAACAGGGAGGCGACGGGAAGCCTGTACGCGAGCGATGCGGCCAGACGCGAAAGCTTGCCGTGGGAAACGCACCCTTCAGACGTTGTAGATTCGCTCGATTTCGAAGATGCCGGGAATGCGCTTGATGTTGGTGAGAATGCGCTCGAGCTGTTTGCGGTCCGTCACGTCCAGAGCGAGTTCGATGCGCGCGTGAAGATCGACGCCGCTGCTTTCCAGGTTGCGAATATTGGCCTGCGCGTCGCTGATTACGGCAGTGATATCGGCGAGCAATCCGGGACGATCCTCCGTAAGAATGCGAAGGCGGACTGGAAACGTGGCGGCACTCGAGGACGCCCATTCCACGGCGATGCGGCGCTCGGGTTCGTAAAGAAGATTCTGCACATTCGGACAGGAAGTGCTGTGGACGGCGACGCCGCGGCCGCGGGTGACGTAACCGACGATATCGTCTCCGGGGATCGCGTTGCAACACTTGGAACGGAAGACCATCAAATCGTCGTGGCCGCGCACCAGGATTGTGCCGTCCTGAATGCCCAGCATGCGCTTGACGGTGGAAACCAGCTTGGGGGATTTTTCTTCGGGCTTTTCCACCAGGTCCTGGCCAGTGGCTTTGCCGAGCACCTGGCGCGCGGACCATTTGCCGTAGCCCAGCTCCGCGTAAAGGTCTTCCGTCCGGGCGCAGCCATATTCATTGGCCACGCGGGTCAACTCTTCGTCGCGAATCTTTTTTAAATTCAGGCCGCACTGGCGCGCTTCTTTTTCCAGGAGGCGGCGGCCCACTTCCGTGGCTTCGCGGCGTTCATGCAGGTTGATCCACTGGCGGATCTTGCTGCGGGCGCGCGAGGTGCGCACAAAGGTGAGCCAGTCGCGGCTGGGCGTGTGGCCTTTCTGAGTTTGAATTTCAATCACGTCGCCGTTGCCCACCGCGTGCCGCAGCGGAACGATTTGTCCGTTCACTTTCGCGCCAACGCACTGGTTGCCCACTTCGGTGTGAATCGCGTACGCGAAATCCACGGCGGTGGCGCCGCGCGGAAGAACCACCACCAGGCCTTTCGGAGTGAACGTATAAACTTCTTCGGGATATAAATCCACCCGGAGCGTCGAGAGGAACTCGCTGGGCTCCGCCATTTCGCGAACCCATTCGATTAACTGGCGCATCCAGACGATGCGCTGATCGTCGGCGCCCGAAATTTCACGGCCGTCCTTATATTTCCAGTGCGCGGCCACGCCTTCTTCCGCGATGCGGTGCATTTCCTGCGTGCGAATCTGGACTTCGAAGGATTGTCCGGCATTGATGACAGTGGTGTGCAGAGACTGGTAGAGGTTCGGCCGCGGCATGGCGATGTAATCCTTAAAGCGCCCCGGCACGGGCCGCCACAGCTGGTGGATCACGCCCAGCGCCGCATAACA
This sequence comes from uncultured Acidobacteriota bacterium, assembly GCA_963797765.1. GTDB lineage: Bacteria > Acidobacteriota > Terriglobia > Acidiferrales > UBA7541 > JBGPTK01. The sequence goes on from CAWCQU010000002.1 coordinate 641,425, forward strand.
ATTCTTGACGGTGTCCGTGACCACGCGCACGGCAAGCAAATCGTAAATCTGCTCCACCGGCCGCTGCTGCCGCTGAATTTTTTGATAGATGGAATAGATGCGCTTGGTGCGCGCCTGCACTTCGGCGGGAACTCCATTTTCCACCATCTTCTCGCGGATCAGGTTCTGCACTTCGGCCAAAAACTTTTCATGAACTTTATTTTTGGATTCGACTTTTTTTTGCAGCTCGATATAGGCGGCGGGCTCCAGATACCTGAACGCAAGATCTTCCAGCTCGCCGCGAATCAAACCCATGCCCAGCCGATTGGCCACCGGGGCATAAATTTCCAGCGTCTCGCGCGCAATGCGTTCCTGCCGCTGCGGATCGAGATAATGCAGCGTGCGCATGTTGTGCAGGCGGTCCGCCAGCTTCACCAGCACCACCCGGACGTCGTTCACCATGGCCAGCAACATCTTGCGAACGTTTTCGGCCTGGCGGGCTTCCGGCGCCAGTAAATTGAGGCGGCTGATTTTGGTGGTGCCTTCCACCAAGCGGGCGATGTCCGGACCAAACTGCTCTTCAATTTGGGTGATGGGGATTTTGGTGTCTTCCACCACGTCGTGGAGAAGCGCGGCGGAAAGCGTGGTCGCGTCCAGCTTCATGTCCGCGAGCAGGTGGGCAACTTCGAGTGGGTGGGAAAGGTAGGGTTCGCCTGATTCGCGGTATTGGGAGCTGTGCTGCTCGGCGGCAAAGTCGTAAGCGCGGCGGACGAGGTCGCGATCATCTCCGGGCCGGTTATGCCGCAACTTGTCCAGAAGTTCGACGAAGCGCAGGTCAATAGCGCGCTTCGCCGCTAGATTTGCTGTCGGCTTGCTTTGCTGGCTCATCGTAGGCCTAGCCCTATTCTATGCCCACCTGCGGCCGTTCACAGCCCATTGTGACGAGGCTGTTACCCAGAAGCCGGGGGAGAACCCTAAAGAATGGCACGGCGAGGACGCGGGAACCGCGGCATCCTTGGCGGGCGGGGAATGCCAAAACTAAGAGCCGGCTGAGCCTGGAGCGACTCAGCCGGCCATGTCCTGTCTGTTAAGATTTCGGGGCCGGTGTTTCCATTTTCTTCTGCTTGATCTCTTTGACCTTGTCCATCAATTCGTCGGCGAGCTTCAAATCGCCCGAGCGAGCATCCGGCGTCGATTCCAGGTCCGCCTTCTGGCGGTACAAGAGGTTCAGATACGCCATGGCGTCCTCATAATCGGGGCGCAGTTCCACGGCCTTCTTCAAATTGGTGACGCCTTCATCGATGATCGCGCCGTACTTGGCATTGAACTGGTCGCGAACCGCCGGGGGCATTGGTTCATCATCCTTGATTGGCTTCTTGCCGCTGGCATTGTAAGCAACGCGCAATTCCTTGTTTCCCCGATAGGCCAGGGACCAATCGATCACGCCGATCCAGTAGTAAGGCTCGGGATCGTCCGGCTTAATCTCCATGTGCTTTTTATGATAAGACTTCGATTCCTCGAACTTCTTCGGGTCGTAGGGAGTTCCACCCATATTGTAAAGGATGGAGCCAATTCCATCGATCGCCGAAACATTGTTCGGATCTTTCTGAAGCACTTCCTGGAATTCCTGGATGGCCTGCTGGCCCAGGCGCACGTTATCGTCGGAAGGCGCACCGGGGATATATTGGCTGGCATAGGCCGTAGCCAAATACAGCCGGGCATTCAGCAAGGAAGGATCAAGATCCTTGGAGGTCTTGAAATCTTCAATGGCCGCGTCAAACTGCCCGTTCTTGTAGGCCTCAACGCCTTTGTTCAATTTGTCGCGGGCGCGTAGCCTGTCACATCCCGTGGCAGCCATTGATAGCGCCGCGACCACGATTAGTAAACCAACTGTGCGGGACTTGCGTTCCATCCCTGGCTCTCCTTGAGTTTGGCTATGCCGAAGACCGGATGACTTGTAACGGGGCAAATGGAGGTATTGATTCAGTGGTTCAAGCGCGAAACAACTCCCCCATTAAAACCAATCAGCCTTGCGGCCCGCCCTGAAGTTCCGCCCCCAAGCAACCCGAACAATTGCGGCGCGCCGAACTTCTCAAAAAAACTACTGGCCAGCTTCTACCTTTGCAGTGATCAGCCCGACCTTGTCAATTCCCGAACCACGCATGATATCAATCGCCCGAGCAACTTCAGCGAATGGAACGTTGTCCTCTCCCTTGACGAAGGCAACTTTCTCCGCGCGCTCCTTAAAGATAGCATCCAATCGCGTCCCCAGGTCTTCCCAAGTCACATCATCCTGGTTGATTTTTACTTTGCCGTTGGTAGCCACCTGGACCACGATGGTTTTTGCCAACAGTTCCGGATCTTCCTTGGCATTGGGGGGCGCGGGTTGCGGGACGAGTGCATCCAATCCTTTGGGCGTCGTCGGCGTGATTACCATGAAAATGATGATCAGCACCAGCAAAATATCGATCAACGGCACCACATTCATGTCGGCTACGACGCCTTTATGTTCGCCAACTGCCATTCCCATGGAAGTACTCCTTCATTGCAATGCTTCTAAGAAATTTTCGGCACGGACCAGACTAACCTGAGATCAGGCTCGACGTAATGAGCCCAACTTTGTCGATTCCTGAACCACGCATGATATCAATCGCTCGAGCGACTTCAGAGAACGGAACGTTGTCTTCTCCCTTAACAAAGGCGACTTTCTCCGCGCGCCCTTTGAAGATCATATCTAACCGCGCTCCCAGATCTTCCCAACTAACTTCGTCCTGATTGATTTTTACTCTGCCGTTGGCTGCTACTTGAACCACGATCGGATTGGACAGCGGCTCGGGAATTTTTATGGACTGAGGCGGAGCAGGTTGCGGAACAAGAGCATTCAATCCCTTGGGCGTCGTCGGAGAGATAACCATAAAGATGATGATCAGCACCAGCAAAATATCGATCAAGGGCACGACGTTCATGTCGGCTACGATGCCTTTATGCTCGCCAGTTGCCATCCCCATGGTTTTACTCCTCGAATGCCACCGCGTCACAGCGAACCTAATGATGGACCGATCCGCCCTGCAATTCAACTCAGGGCCCCCGGCGCCGCGCGCGCCTTGCGACTTGCGGGGCGCAAGACAATCCCCGTGGAAGTCTTAGCTGCCGCCGCCTGGCGGAGGAGCGGGTGCCTTCTTGGTCTCGAGTTTCTCGGTCAATAAGCCCAAGTTATCCACCCCGGCGGACCGGACTTCGTCAACCACTTTGACGACGTCGCCGTACTTCGCACGGGCATCGCTTCTCACAAACACGGTCTTGTCCAGGCGATTCGCAAGGCGGTCCTTGACCATGTTGGTGATGGCGTCGAGAGGAACCTTCTCAGTGCCAAGGTAGATGGAACCGTCACGAGTCACGGCCACCAGAATCGCGTCGTCCCGATCGGCAGCCTGCATGTCTTGGGCATTTTGCGCCTTAGCCATGTCCACCGAGACGCCCTTCTGCAACATGGGCGTCACCACCATGAAGATAATCAATAGCACCAGCATAATGTCGGCCATGGGAATCACGTTCGGGGTCGACATCACCGCCGGTGCTTTTGGTTTGTAAGCCATGGGTTACTTCTTTCCGCTGCGGCGGGTGATGAAATAATTGATCAACTCCATCGACGAGTTATCCATCTCAACGTCGAAGGCTTCCACCTTGTTGGTGAAATAGTTGAAAGTCCACACGGCCGGCACGGCCACGAGCAAGCCTAGAGCCGTGGTGACGAGAGCTTCCGCGATACCGCCGGCCACCGCTGATAGTCCGGTAGCTTTGGTGTTCGCGATGCCTTTGAACGCGTTGATGATGCCCATCACGGTGCCGAACAATCCGACGAACGGCGCCGTCGATCCAATCGTTGCCAGACCGGAAAGACCGCGCTTCATTTCGGCGTGAACGATGGCCACCGAACGCTCCAGACCGCGCTTGGCCGCCTCGATCACTTCCTCTTCGGAAACCTGAGCAGAAGCCGCCTGGAATTCCGAGAGGCCTGTGGCGACCACCTTGGCTATGTGGCTCTTCTTGTTGCGCTCGGCGATGGAAATCGCTTCGTCGAGTTTGTTGTCCTTCAGCGCGCCGGCTACTTGCTGAACGAAGACGCGGGACTGCTTCCGCGACGCACTGTACATCAGCGCCCGGTCAATCATGATTCCCACTGACCAAGCGGACATGATGAAGAGAATCACCACAACCGCTTTGGCTGGAATACTCATTGTGTGCCACATCGAAACCAGATCCCAGCCGACTTCCGGGGCCGCCTGCTGCAAAAGCCACAAGCCAAGCAATGAAACATTCGCGAGCATGAGTTTTGCTCCTCCTCAGTTCGTTCCAATTCTTCGCCGATGGATGGACTGCCAGCCCCGGGCCGAAACCCGGCGAGTCCGAGCCTACCCACCCAGGCTGAAGATTACAGAAATCGTCGTATCTACTTCAACCGGATCGCCATTCAGCAGCGTGGGTTGATAACGCCACTGCCGGACAGCGTCCATTGCTGCCTTGACAAGCAGCGGCGGGCCGCCCATCAATTGAAGCTCTTGCACCGTACCGTCCTTCGCAATAATCGCGTGCAGGATCACGGTTCCCTGAATGTGGGCCTGCTTGGCGATCGCCGGATAGGTCGGCTGAATCATACGAACCATTTTCGCCTGCTGCACATTACCACCAACGCGCACGCGTTGGGGAGCGGCTTTCGGGGGAGGAGGCGGCGCACCACCACCGATGCCTCCAATGATTCCGCCGAGAACGCCACCCGCCTGGCCTCCGGGCATTCCGCCAGGCACTCCGCCGACGACGCCAACCGCGGAAACATCCGGGGGCAACTCTTCTTCCTTAATGATATTGACCTTCTTGGGGATGACGCTGGGCGCCATCATTTTGCCCTGCTGGATGATGCGGGCCACGTGATGCACAATCGTGGGCGCTGCAGGGGCCGGGGGCGGCGGTGGAGGAGGGGGCGCCGGCGCCACCAGGAATGTCGTCAGCATGGCCTTAGGCAAGGCCTCTGTGTAAATCAGAGGAATCAAGATCAGAATGCCCAGGAGCATGCCCTGGAAAACGGCCGAGACAATTACGGTCCACCACTTCTTGGTCCGTTTCGTTTGCGGCCCCGAATCGACGAGTTCATCAAACATGGATTACCTCCTGGCTGCTGCCGTGAGGCGCTTTTCGGCTGCGGATCCGTTGCCCGCCACGGCGCTCTTTCCACCTCTGAACTTATCCCAAACCACTACGATCGGAGCTGCGATTCCGAAACTGGAATACGTTCCTATCACAACTCCCACCACCATAGCAAAAGAGAAGCTGCGAAGAACTTGTCCGCCCATCACATACAGCACCAGCACAGTGAGAAAAGTGAGGCCGCTGGTGAGAATCGTCCGCGAAAGCGTCTGATTGATCGAGCGATTGACGATGACGGAGAGCGGCTCACGCCGCATGAGCCGGAGGTTTTCGCGGACACGGTCAAAAATGACGATGGTATCGTTCATCGAGTAGCCGACCAAGGTAAGAAGCGCAGCGATTACCGTCAGCGAAATCTCGTAGTGAAACAAAGAGAAAAGACCCAGCGTAATCAGCACATCGTGAAAAACCGCGATCACTGCCGCCGCGCCGTACACCCACTCGAATCGGAACGCAATATATACCAACATGCCCGCGAGCGCATAGAGAGTTGCGAGCACCGCTTGCCGGCGAAGCTGTCCACCTACCTTGGGCCCCACGATCTCCACGTTACGGATTGTGAAAGTACCGAGCGCAAAACCATCGCGCAGCGAAGCAAGCACGGCGCTGTTCACGCCGGACACATTTTTCAATTCATCGAAATTGGTGAGGAGACCGCTCCTCTGCGTATCCCGGAATTGAATGATGCTTTGCGCGAGCTGTTTATAGCGGTCGCCGCCCGTCGGTCCAAGCGTGAGCGGATCTTTCCGCGTCAGGTAATCCGCCAGCGATTCGGAATTTGCTTCGTTGAAGTCAGCCTGTCCGGAATTTCCACTGGGAAAAGTTCTATGCAGCGCATCGAGAATCGATTGCTTGCCGACATCGAGAGATTGGTCGCCCAGGCCTTTTTGTTCCAAGCCGATGACGACATCATGGGAATTTGGATTCGAGATGTCGCTGATCTGCTGAATCGTGCTGTCACTCAGGCCTTCCGCCGCCAGGCTCTTGCGAATTTGGTCGACCGGCGGCGGCCCGGAGAAGCGCACATAAACCAGCGTGCCGCCGCGGAAATCGATTCCGTAGCGAAGGCCACCCGCGCGAAAAATCGAAATTGCGCCAATTGCCAAAAGAATCAGGGACAGGCTCACGAAATACTTCGCCTTCCCCATCCAATCAATGTCAACGCCGTGGAACAGCTCCACCATAATGGTCAGTCCTATCCCTCGAAGGTTAGACACCAACAAGCACGATTTAGTGCCAGCCTAAATGTGACAACCTTCAGGGCCGAATTTTGCCCATCCTCCCAAAGCCTTACAGGTCTGAGATATGGGTATTTCTCCGCTGCCAATGAACACCCCAAAAAGGGCCGTGGGACCAGGGACAGTTCCGAAAAACGCCTTCGCCGCTACAGGTATTGGACACCGGGCAGAATCAACAATCGACTAAAATCTCAATCCGCCCCAGCCTTGATCCAGCACAAGAGCTAAATGCTCAATTTTGCATCGCGCGCCATTCTGCTCAGATGCCAATCGAAGATCGTTCGCGAAACATAAATGGACGTGAACAAGTTGGCCAACAAGCCGATCACCAAGGTGACCGCAAAACCTTTTACCGGTCCCGTGCCGAACAGAAATAGGAACGCCGCCGATACCAGAGTGGTGATGTGCGTATCAATGATCGTCAGAAACGCCCGGTCGAAACCCAATTCCACCGCCGAAGAATTGGCTTTACCGCCATAAAGTTCCTCACGGATGCGCTCGAATACCAGGACGTTCGAATCCACTCCCATGCCGATCGTCAAAACGACTCCAGCTATGCCCGGCAGGGTCAGAACACCACCGAAGTAAGCCAGCGCCGCAAGCAGGATCAGCAAGTTGAGTATCAGGGCGACGACTGCGTTGATTCCGGCTTTCCTGTAATAGAAAACCAAAAACAGCATCACCGCCAACAAGCTGCCGATGGACGCACGCACCCCATCGCGAATGGAATCGGCGCCCAGCGATGGTCCGACCGTGCGCTCTTCCAAATATTTGATGGAGGCAGGCAGGGCGCCCGCGCGCAGAATCAGCGAAAGGTCTTTGGCCGAGTCTTGATCGAAATTTCCTTCGATCACTCCGGAATCTTCAATCCGCCCATTGATGACGGGAGCGCTCTGTACCTGGTGATCCAGCACGATCGCCATCTGCTTATGCAAGTTGGTTTCGGTAAACGGCCCAAAACGCTGGGCAGCTGCTTTGAAGAGGTGGAACGCGACTTCATAGCGGCCGGGTTGCTCCGGATTCAACTGAGGATTGGCGCTGCTCAAATCCTGGCCGGTGACGATGGGCGAGCGATTGAGCAGATACCAAACTTGTCCGGACGGCTGGCCCGCTGCCACGCCTTCTGCTTTCCCGGGGACAAGCTCGGCTCCCGCAGGCAACACGCCGCCGTGATCGGCGAGTGCTTCCGCCTCCGAAGCATAGGGCCTGTCTCCCAGCACCAATTGAAGTTGCAGTTGACCGCCCGCCTGAATCACAGCCTTGGCGCGGCTGGGATCGCCTTCGCCGGGGAGTTGCACCAAAATCTCATCTTCGCCGCGGCCGGTGAAGGCGACGGTAGGCTCGGTCAAGCCGAGTCCATTGATGCGGCGCTCGATCGTTTCGAGCGATTGATCCATGGTCTGCCGCTTGATTTCCGCGACCACGGAAGGTTTCATCGTCAACAGATAACCGGAGGCCTCTCCAGCAGCAGCGCTGATGTCCCAATCGGGAAACTGGTCGCGCACAAGCTCGCGAACCGTGCTCGCCTGGTCCGTGGCCAGATTACGCACCAGGATGTGGGTATCGTCGACGCGGCGAATTTCGCCAAATCCGATGTTCTTGTCGTGCAGGAGTTGATTCAGGTGATCAATGGACTGGTCGCAACGGATCCCCACCGCTTCCTGCACCTGCACCTGCAGCACCAGGTGGCTGCCGCCCTTCAGGTCCAAACCCAGCTTGATCCGTTGCGCAAAATTATCTTTCACCATCGCCCAGGAAGTGGGAAATTCCGGCAACCCAATCAGGCCGAAAATACAGAGCAGGATCACGCCTGCGATCAGAATTATTTTCCATCTCAGCTGGGGAGTCATGCGAACTAGCTAGCTCTCCTTCGTGGTTTCGGGCTGCAGGCCGGCGATGGCTGAACGGGCGACCTTTAATTTTACCTGCTCGGCGACGCGCAATTGCACCGCGTCGCCTTCCAGGCCGACGATGGTGCCATAGAGTCCGCCGCTGGTGATCACTTTGTCGCCGTTCTTCAGCGCCGTGAGCATCTGGGCTGTTTTCTTCTGCCTCCGCTGCGCGGGAAGGATCAGCAGAAAATAGAAGATCACCATAATGAGGATCAACGGAAGCAGCCCACCCACAAAGCCTCCGGGCGCGCTTTGCACGGCCAGAAAAATACCCGCGAATAATTGTTGAATATTCATTTTGCGTGCCCCGCCGCGCTTACCCCTGTCCGGACCGGCAGGGAGAAGGAAATTCCCCCGAAGAAAAAGCCCGACCCGCGTCTCGCCCGGACGCCTGCCTAGGAAGGCTCGTTTTCAAGGCGTGCTTGAAGGTCGGAACAGAATCTTGCCAGGTGCCCAAGCCGAATAGCCTCGCGAATTTGGCGCATTATGTCAAGGTAAAAGTAGAGGTTGTGGTGGGTGTTCAGGATGGAGGCCAGGATTTCATTGGCCGAAAAAAGGTGCCGCAAGTATGCCCGGGAGTAGCGCGCGCACACGGGACATTTGCACGCCTCGTCAATCGGGCGGGGATCCTTGGCATATCGCGCGTTCTTGATCAGCAGCCGCCCATGACTGGTGAACAAATATCCGTGGCGCGCGGAGCGAGTGGGCAGCACGCAATCCATCATGTCGATGCCGCGAAGGATATAATCGCCCAGATGCTCGGGGCGGCCCACGCCCATCAGGTATCGCGGCTTATTTGCGGGGAGGCGCGCGGTTGCTTCCGCGGTGATTTCGCAGGTGATTTCGTGCGGCTCGCCCACCGCCAGGCCGCCCACGGCATAGCCGGGAAAATCCAATTCCATTAACTGGTCCGCGTTCTCGCGGCGCAGGTCAGCGTGAGTGGCTCCTTGCACGATGCCGAAAAGAGCTTGCCGCGCGGGATCGCCATGCTCCGCAAAATAATCGTGGCAGCGGCGCGCCCAGGCCAAAGTGCGGGCCGCGGCTTTGCTGGCGCTGGCGTGATCCGCGGGAGTTTCGATGCATTCGTCCAGGACCATGATGATGTCCGCGCCCAATGCGATTTCAATCTCAATTGCTTTTTCAGGGGAAAGGAAATGCTCGGAGCCGTCCAGGTGCGAGCGGAAAGTGACGCCTTCGTCCGTCACCTTGCGCAGATCGGAAAGACTGAAAACCTGGTAGCCGCCGGAATCCGTAAGAATCGGATGCGGCCAGGACATGAATTCGTGCAAGCCGCCCAGTTCGCGCACTGTTTCGTGACCGGGGCGGAGAAATAAATGGTACGTATTCGCGAGCAGAATCTGAACGCCCAATTCTTCGAGCGCCGCTTGCGGCATTCCTTTGATGGTTGCCGCGCTGCCCACCGGCATGAATGCCGGCGTCTCAATCACCCCATGCGGAGTCGTCAGTCGGCCGAGCCGCGCTCCGCTTGGATCCGTCTGCAAAACTTCAAATTGAAATGCCATCCTCCCGAGTGTATCAGGAGAATACGGCCGCCAAACCCAGCCTGATGACCACGGATCAAACACCCAGACCGCAATCACCGTGCCGAGAGACCTGACCCAGAGAGATCTTTTTCGGGCGTGCAGCGGCAAAACCCAAGCCGCCAGAAAAGATTGTCCAAAACGAGAAAAGATCGAATGAAGTTAGCAGAGCGGCAGAGCCACTTCGGAGCGTCGTCCGCCAGAAAAGCTCCGGCATTCGATGCGACTAAATGTTCATATGTCGATCGTTTCCGGCGATTTGACAAATAAAATCAAAATGCCCAGTATTTGTTGAATCACCGCGGGCATCCACGGAATGACGTGACGATTCCGAGACTGGTTTTGAAATTCAGTTGTGCTCCAGCCAGTCCATTAAATGCCCCGAGTAGGATGCCCGCCCCAATCAGCGCGCCAACAAACATGCAGATGGGATATACGACGTAGCCCAACATAGGAGCGAAATTATTGTTTGCTGTTCGATGAGGCGCTCGGTTTTCGGGTCCGGCGCCATCTGCTCGGCCCGCTTATTGTCCGCCATTTTCTTTTCATCAGGTCGCGCCAGCCAACGCGATTGCCAAAGATTCCGGTGACGACGAACGAAAGCAGGATGATCACAATAAGCAGGAGCGATCCAACTGGGATTGCGGGCGATGTCGGCGAACGTTGCCTTGGGAGAAAAAAGCGCGCCTGTAAGGCGGCCTACTGTGCCGATGTGCGCTTCGCCTGCTGCGGGGCCCGGAGCCGATGGTGGCGTGGTTGCCATTTCAAATTCCCCCTCGAATTTGGATTGACGGAAAGCCGATCTCTGGTGTTTCTACGCCTGGCAGGCGCAAAAGTTTCACCGCGGCGAGAGTGTACTCCTACCCGAGTTGGGGAAGAATAAAAATCAGGCGGGAATCTGCGGGACGGCGGCGAGCAAGGCCTTGGTATAAGGTTGTTGCGGGGCGGACAAAACTCTGGCGGCCGGGCCGACTTCGACAAAGCGGCCTGCTTGCATCACAGCCACGCGCGAAGCCAGTTGCGCTACTACCGGAAGGCTGTGCGAAATCAAAATGAAAGTTAGATTTAAATCGCGGCGGAGTTGATCGAGCAACTCGAGAATTTGCGCGCCCACGGAAACATCCAGCGCGGAGACCGGCTCGTCGCCAATCACCAAATCAGGCCGCAAAATCAGGGCTCGCGCGATGCCGATGCGCTGGCGCTGGCCTCCGGAGAATTCGTGCGGATAGCGCGTCATCGCATCCGCTCCGAGCCCAACCGCGTGCAGCATTTCCGCGGTGCGATCGCGGCGGGCAGATCGTGAAAGACGCGGTTCGTGAATTTCGAGCGGCTCGCCCACGATTGCGGCGACGCGCATGCGCGGATTCAGCGACGCTACCGGATCCTGAAATACCATTTGGACTCCGCGGCGCAGATGGCGCAATTCCGCGCCGCGCGCGGCCAGCCAATCACTGCCGCGAAAATAAATTTCCCCCGCGTCCGGTTCGATCAGGCGCAAAAGCATTCGCGCAAGAGTTGTTTTGCCGCAGCCGGATTCGCCCACAATTCCCAGCGTTTCTCCGCGTTCGAGTTCGAAGCTCACTCCGTCCACAGCCACGGCGCGCCGCCGCGAGCCAGCGAACACACCCGCGCCGGTAGAAAATTCTTTTCGTATATTTCGCACTTCGAGAAGTTTTTCTTCAGGCATTTTTCAATTGCGCGCCAGATTCCTGGCGCGTTAATTATTTTTTTCGATCCCTGAATCCGCCAGCACACAGGCCACACGCGATCCGAAAGAAACGGCACGCAATTCCGGAACTGCCCGATCGCAATCCGAGCGTCGAAAGGCACAGCGCGGGGCAAACGCGCACCCGGGGGGCAGCGCGTCCAGAGGAGGCACCGTTCCCGAAATGGGAATCAGTTTGCCCCGTTCGAGCCTTGGCGCCGCCCTCAGCAGGCCCTCGGTGTAGGGGTGCCGGGGGCGGCGGAGCACTTCGAGGGCAGGCCCCTCCTCAACAATGCGGCCGGCATACATTACGGCCAACCTGTCGGCCACCTGGGCGACTACGCCCAGGTCATGGGTGATGAAAAGCAGAGCCAGTCCCAGGTCGTCGCGAAGTTGCGCGAGCAATTCTAGAATTTGTTTTTGGACGGTCACGTCGAGTGCGGTGGTCGGCTCGTCGGCGATCAGCAGACGCGGACCGGCGGCGAGGGCCATGGCGATCATGGCGCGCTGTCGCAGGCCGCCGGAGAGTTGATGCGGAAATTGACGTGATCGAATTTCTGGTTCGGGCACCGTGGCGCGATGCAGCGCGGCAATGGTGCGCGCGCGAAGTTCTTGCGCGCTGAGGTGCGGCTCGTGGATGCGGATGGCTTCTTCGATTTGCGCGCCGATGCGCATCACCGGATTCAGCGCGGTCATCGGCTCCTGAAAAATCATGGCGATTTCGTGTCCGCGGACTGCGCGAATTTGCGGCGGTGTTGCGGTGATCAGGTTTATGGATTGCCCGGCGGAGGAATCCGAGAAAACCGTATCCGCGTGAGTGGCGGCGTGTGCGAACACGGGAGTTTCGCGCAAGCGCAATTGCGCTTCGCCGCGAAGGCGCGCGCCCGGAGGATTGAGTCCCATCAGCGCCAGGGCCAGCATCGTTTTGCCGCTGCCGGATTCGCCGACGAAACCGAGCGTTTCGCCCTGATGAATGGAAAAGGAAATGTCGTTCACCGGGCGGACCCAGCCGGAGGTGGTCGGCAATTCCACTGTTACCCCGCGCACTTCGAGCAGTGGCTCCATGCACACATCATAGAACTTGGACGCAATGGTGGAAATGAAATTGGAGGGAGGAGTTACTAGCGCCAATTTCATCAATATTTGAGCTGACTTCTTAGACCACCTTCAGGGGCTAGAGCCCGATTTTTAGGGTCTTTTTTGATGTCGGAGCTGAAGAGCTTGTGTGGTAACTCGGTTTTGTATGGACGGTTTCGCGGTTGTGGGTGCGGAGCGTGGCGATGCGATGTGCGGCAGTTGCTGCGACACGGGCAGAAGCTGGTGGAGATGAGTACGCAGGTGAAGAACAGTTGCAACATCTGGCGCTGAACAGGGCGTGCGGCTGAAGCGGCGGCTGTGGAGCGGAAAGGGCGGGAGTTGCTGGAGAAGTTCCGCTCGAGGGATGGACGGCGCGGCGGCGGAGCGATCTGCTGGCGATGCTGGACCGGCTGGATGAGCGGGTCGCTGATCTGGATAGAGCGGTGCGCACGGAAGCGGAGCAGCGACGGAAGTGCGGCTGTTGATGAGCTATCAGGGCATAAGACCGGTGGTGGGACTGGCGTTTGTGCTGACCATCGGCTCGGTGAAACGATTTCCGCGAGGGAAGTTCGTGGCAAGTTATATGGGACTGATTAAGAAGGATCGCTCTTCGAGCAATCATCAGAAAATGGGATAGATCAGCAAACAATTGTCGTGTGGCCTTCGTGCATCTAACCATGTGGTTGAAATAAAGCTGCCACCCTGAAGGGTGGCGCTACACGAACACCCCTAACCGGCGTTGGCACACAGACTCTGAAGCTCCGACCCCCTGGCAAACCTGAAACAAATCTCAGACTCGGGAGGCTAGCGCTGGGCGAGGGGGATGACCAGGCGGAGCGCGGTGTGCGTTGCGGAGAAGCCGACCACTTTGTTGTCGACCAGGCCTGAGGATTTTGCTGCGGCGATTACCGTGATTTCGCGGATGTGTTTTTGGCCTTTGGGGTAGATCACCCAGATGCCGCCATTGGATTTTAGGAAGCCGCGTAGAATTCTGAGTTGGCCTAGGTCGGCTTCGCTTTCGGCTCCGAAGAAAATTAGATCGGAATCTTTTTTGGGTTCGTCGTGGATAATTTTGCCAACGCGTTTTTTCAATTGCGCGAGGAACGATGGATCGCTCACGTTGATTACGGCGACGAGGGATTCCGGCTTGACGCTCAATTTATCGAGAAGCGGGCGGTGTGCGTAGGATTTTTCGGGCGGCCGCGCGGTTTTTTTTGATTTCGCGACTGGCGCCATCGGGTCAATTCTCCAATTGGATTTTCTCGCCGAATTTCTTTCCCAGGGAGTTTAAATAGCTATCCATGGTTGCGTGATATCCGATGATATACCGTGAAACGAAGCGGAAGAACGGATTGTAAACTTCGCCGTTTTCCGTGATGCGCAACGTGCTGCCCGCGCCGGCAGCGCTGGGCTGAATTTGATAGGTCCAAATGCCGCCGAACGGCAAGTTTGGATTGGCAATGCGTGTGACCAATCGCGACGGCGGAATCCATTCCACAATTTCGTAAGCCATGGAACCGCCGTGAGAATCAATTTCTCGCCAGGAAATGTGACCGTTTCTCTCGGGCAGAATTTCCACGCTCTTTACAACGCTCCGCCAGGAAGGGAACGCATCGGGAGTGGTGATCGTCTTCCAAATTACTTCAGGGGGCTGCGAGAAATGGGCGGCGCGCGTGGCGCTGTGCGCTTGGGGAAGAGTTGCGCCAATACCAATGATGATCAGCGCCAAAAGTGCGAGAGCGGCGACGGTGACTCCGGCCCACTTCATGGCTGGCTCCTTCTCGAATTTGGAGAACTTAGTTGAAAGTTAGGTTGGTGTGCAAGGGTTGGTTATTTGCGATACGGAGGGAGGCCACATCCGAATGGAGCCGGGCGCGTGGATGCGGAGTGGGGAACTGGTTCTGACTTATTTGGGATTAAAGGCACGGGCGCAGCAAGCAGCGCCCCTACAATTAGCAAGGGCAACTGCAGTATGAAAGGCGTTTGGGATTTGCTCGGGATCCCTCACTTCGTTCGGGATGACTTCACCGGCTTTTCTGGGCGAGGAATCTCGCCGACGGAAGGCGGGGAGAGATTCTTCGGGCCATGAACCGGCCCTCAGAATTACAACTTGATGAGGGGCGAGTAGCTTTCACGTTTTCTTTTGGTATGAGTGGTTTCGTCGCGGCGGCACAGCCAGGAGTGGCTGTGCTACTCAGACCAATTTGTCTCTTGTGTTGGTTGGCTCGGCGGCACCGGGCGCACTAAAGCTGGAGCGAAAATTGTGCTTCGCGTTTACAATTTCTGGATTCGTTTGGTGGGGATATGGAGCTGGGACGACAATCCGGCGTGGATTGGAAGAAATTGTTCGCGCAGCGGGGATTCCGCTTTTTCTTTGCTGGTGTGTTTGTCTCGTTGTGCGGATCGGGAATGAATTTCGCGGGAGTCACCTGGTACGTGCTGGGGCGGACGAATTCCACCGTGCAAGTGAGCTTGCTGCTGATCCTGATGACGATTCCGGGACTGTTTGTTCCGCTGTTTGGCGGCGTGCTGATCGATCGCGTGGATCGCCGTTACCTGGGGATGACGCTGGACATTGCGCGCGGGTTGGTGGTTGCCGGCATCGCCACGCTTTTTTTTCTGCACCGCGCGGGGCTGGGCTCGATTTACACGATGGTGATTCTGCTGGGCGTTGGTTCGGCGATGTATTGGTCCAACATCAATGCGCTGGTGCAGGAAGTGATTTCTTCCGGTGAGTTGGTGGCTGCGAATTCCGCGGTGCTGATCGCGGTGCAGGGAGGATTGGCCATTTCGGGCGGGCTGGTGGGATTTATTTACGATCGCGCGGGGATCGCGGGAATTCTGGCAATTGACGCGAGCTCGTATTTTATTTCGGCGTTTTGTTTGTACCGGCTGCGGCGGGGATATTTCGCTCCTCATGTGACACACCGGATCGATTTGCCGGAGTCGCTGGAAACGCCGCTGGCGGTGGCGGAAGAAACTTCCATGCCGCCGCTGATCGAGCCTGCATTCGAATCGGGATTTATCGCGGAATTTCGCGAAGGGATTGGATACCTGCGCAGCCATCCGAATATTCTGGCGCTGGGGATTACGTACGCGTGCATGATCGCGGGCGTGATCAGCTCGAACGTGCTGGTGGTGGCGCTGACCAAAGATATTTTGCATGCGGGCGCGACCGGGCTACGGAATGATGGAATCGGGCTGGGCGGTGGGAGCGGTGGCGGGCGGATTTGCGGCGGGATTTCTGGTAAAGCGCATTCGTCCGGCGCGGGTGCTGATGACTTCACTGGTTACCCTGGCGATTGGCAACGCGCTTTTTCCTTATGCGCACTGGCTGGGCATTGCCACGATCATGCACGGAATTTTCGGGGCTTGCCGCGCGCTGGGCGGAGTGCTGACGCAGTCCGCGATTATGACGGCTGTGCCGCGACGGCTGATGGGGCGGACTCAATCGACTTTTGCGGTGCTTTCAACTTTGATGCAGATCATGATGAGTTTTTCGCTGGGGTGGCTGGCGGAATATTCGGGATTGCCGGTTGCGTTTGCGTTGTTGGGGATTATTTATGCCGGCGCGGTGGCGGCGGCGTTTCGCGCGCGTTCGATGGCGCAGGCGAGGCGGCGGTGGAAGCGATGCCGGGGTAGCTTCCTGTTTTGGCTGAAGCGAGGTCGATTTGAGTGACAATGAGCTACGTACCCTAGACCTCTCCTCTAAGACATTTGAAGGATTCGTGGAGTTTTTCTTCGCTCGAGAAGTTGTACCTGATAAGGAGCAATTCTGAATATTTCCTTCGAGACACTTCAGGCCAGCAGTTTGACGAGGTTGTGTGCTCATCTCCCGAAGTCGTAGTTGGGCACATGACCAGGCTGTTCTCGGAATTTGGTCGCAGCGCGCCCAAGTACAACTTGAGCAACTCAATCAAGGAATCTGGGGCATTCTTAGCGAGAATATACGGCTCTATGAACTTTTATGGGTTCACCGTGCCATTGTCGCAGCGCGTTCAGTGTATACGTTCGATGTATTTCGTTTATTCTGAATATGTTGCCAAATCTGAAAGTTGAGAATATGGAAAATTGCTTTTCCATGTGGTGGGATTTGATTCTTCATGGCTTCTGGTTTCAGCCAAAGCTTTTTGAACAACACGCTGAGATAGGAGACCTGTCGAGGCTAGATGCTGAGTCACGTTTCTTACTTGATGTGATGTTTGAGACGCTGACAACGCATCCTTGACCTCCAGACTCAAGAACTCAGGAATATGCTTTGCACGGACTCGGCCATCTTCACCACCCTGAAGTGCGCGAAACAGTGCAAAAGTTCATAGATGACCACAAAACTGGGATGACAGAGCAGAGTTACGCTGGCTGGAGAGTGCAAGATGGGACGTATGTAGGAACAGACGGCTATTTCTGATAAGTGGGTTATCGGGAATGATCCATCCTCACGAGGCTTGTAACCGGAGCATGGCTGCGGGGGAGCACGCAGTGAAGCGCACGAAACGCATATCAATCCAAGTAGCCACGACTGCAGCGTTATCTCTGCTCCTAGCTTTTAGCGTGCCAACCATTGTCGACCGCAGAGACTATGCTGCCGCCGTCTCTCAGATGGTGAAGAATCCAAGTCCGGAAAACGAGGCAGTACTACAGAGAGAAGCGGCCAAGAATAGACACGAGGTTTTCGTAGCTGACGCATATGCAGTAGGAATTTTATTTCTTCTCCTGAACGCAGGCTGGATCTTTGTCAGTCGAGTGTCTTCGAGATATAAGTCGCGAGTTCTCGCACAAAAATGAAATGAACTGATCGAGTTGTTTTCGGAGGATGGGATGCATGGATTTCTTCCGGGGATGAGGGCGGCGCTGAATTACCATTCTATGTTTGTTCACTTTCCGATTGCTCTGTGGCTGGCGGCGCTGCTTTTTGAATTTTTGGCTGTGCGGCGGGCGAGTGGGGATTCGCTTGACCTTTTCCATGCAATCCACGGCGTGCCGTGCGCCGCAATCAAGTAAACAGGCTGGCAAAAGGTATTACGAGGTTGCTCAGATTGTGGCCAACTACAGATGGCCAGACGCTATCCGAGCGTTCGCGTACCCATCCGGAAACGAAGCTCATCAGCAGCGGAGGAATCCCCGCCAGAGGAACGATGCGCGCATGAAGTTGAGGGTCCACAGCAATCAGGCCGTTGGACCCGGCGAAGAGTACGGCAGTGATGATTAGCCCCCAGCCGAACTCCGCCTGGGCCAGCCGCCACGGTTTCCCGAAAACACGGTTCAACAAAGACTGAAACACGCCCCGGAATACCAGTTCCTCGGCAAGGCCGGGCATGATGAGCAGGAAGGCCCATCCCTGGGCGTCCAGTTTCTTGCGTGCCCCAAGAATGAAAAAGACCGCGGGAACCGCCAGAGCCAGCAGCAGAGCGACGCTCGATCCCTTCAGCCAACCTGAGTGGAATCGCGAAGTCACGCCAACGGTGGCTAACGAGATTCCAGGGACGAGAGCGATCAGCAAGAATGGCCACGCCGTCAAAAGCAGGCACTCCTGCCAGCTCCAGTGCAAGTGCTGGAAAACACCGACTCGAGGCAGTTCATTGAGGGCAACGTTCAGGACTACCAAGGACGCAACGAATAGCAACAGGCTCCAACGCCGCGTACGGGAGCGCCAGACGGCAATCAACACGAATGGAAGGGCGCACGCCAGCATGAGCGCCGATTCCAGGGCGACACGGCTGAGATAATCGCGAAGCAGCACGCCGCCATTATACGCGAGACTTCGTTTTGGACTTGGAAAGCGGCAGACTAATGTGACGCGCAATAATTGAAGTGAATGAAGGAACCGGCCCTGGATCGCCCAACCCCAGTTGGTCCCGAAGCCGGATTAGCGGAGATCTGGCCGAGTATTTTCGAGGGCGATTGGATTTGTCCGGTTTGCCGTTAATTTGTGTTTCGGGCAGCGGCGCCGGTGGCAGCCAATTTGCGCGAGTGGGAGCGAGATTGCCGAGGCACCCGGCTTACTCAGGGAGCGGAAAAAGTCGAGAATTGCTCAGCGATAAAATGGCACTCCAGATGAGCCCGGGAGAAATTCCCCACTTCTCATGCAGTTGGGGCCAGCTCTGGATTCCTCGCCCACAAAACGGGCTCGGAATGACACCTAAATGCATTTTTCCGCAAACTGTTACTCCCAGCGAAACACTTTCGCCGAGACCGCCGTGCAAACCGCAAACACAATCACCAGCGCCAGCACATCGCCCACATGAGCCGACCACGCGTCGCCGCTCCAGATTCCCTGGAGCAGCGGGACAGCGTAGGTGAGCGGCAGCACTCGCGCCACCGCGTGAAGCACGGGCGGCAGCGAGTTAACGGGAGCGAAGAGTCCCGAGACAACGATCATCGGGTACAAAATAATGGCGCCCACGGGCTGCGCAAAGCGCGCCGTGGGAACGATGCTGGCGATAATGAAGCCAACCGACAAGATGCTCCATGTGCTGATCAGCAGCGCAATCGTAAACGAGAACAACGGAGCATGAACTCCCACCGGGTAGTAGCGTTTGCCTGCCAGGACCATCAAGGCCAGTGTGGCAGCGGTGAGCAACAGCTTGACGAGCACGTGGGCGGTAAGAATGGTCTGCGGGCGCAACGGGGTGGCGCGAAGCCGCTTGAGGATGCCGCCCTCGCGATAGATCGCGATAATCGTAACCAGCGACAAGCACAGCGCTGATTACGATCAAGAGAGAAGCGAGAACCGGCAAGCCCACGCGCAAAAAACTGCTGGCGGCAAGTGAGGGTGTTGGGACTCTGCGGCTGGCTACTCGGCCCAACACCAGGAAAATTAGAACGGGGAAACCGATCGTCCCGAAGGCGCCAAGCGGCTCGCGCATAAAAACCTTCGTCTCGATCCAAGTCAATTTCCAAAGTCCACGCATCATCATTTTTGAACCTAGTCGCGAATGGAGTGACCAGTCAGTTTGAGAAAAACGTCTTCCAGGTTGGGGAGGACCGTGCGGAAATCGGTGACCCGGATGCGATTCTCCGACAGACAATGAATCACCTCGGTCACCAAGTCGTCGCCCCGGCCGCGAATCGTGATTTGCGATTCGTTGCGCATCA
The DNA here is from genome assembly GCA_963797765.1 of uncultured Acidobacteriota bacterium. GTDB lineage: Bacteria > Acidobacteriota > Terriglobia > Acidiferrales > UBA7541 > JBGPTK01. The sequence continues at coordinate 661,154 of CAWCQU010000002.1, forward strand.
CGGCTTCGACTCGCGGGATCGCCTGAAAGTGCTGCACGGCGGTCGGGTCGTCTGTGGCGAGGATGACGGTTCGCTCCGGGCAGTGCCGGTTCACCAGGCCCGCCGGCGTGTCGATGTCAATAATCCGTCCGTGCTCGATGATGGCCACACGGTCGCACAACCGTTCGGCCTCTTCCATCAGGTGAGTGGTCAAAAAGACCGTTTTGCCGCGCTCGCGGATGCCGCGCACCAGTTCCCAAATCGCGCGCCGCGACTGCGGGTCTAGGCCTGTGGTCAGCTCGTCGAGGAACACCACCTCCGGATCGTTGATCAGCGCAAGGGCAATGAACAGGCGTTGCTTCTGGCCGCCCGAAAGGTTCATGAACCAGGCGTTGCGCTTGTCGATCAGGCCAAGCTGTTCGAGCAAGCGTTCGCCGTCGACCGCCTTCTTCTTGTAAAGCGAAGTCCACAGGTCGACCGCTTCCCACACTTTGATGCGCTTCTGGAGTTGCGCCTGCTGGAGCTGCACGCCGATCCGCTCCTGCAACTTGTAAACGTCGTGGAAAGGATTAAGACCCAGAACCGAAATGCTGCCACGGTCGGGCTTGCGCAGACCCTCGATGCATTCCATCGTGGTGGTCTTTCCGGCGCCGTTGGGGCCAATCAAACCAAATATCTCACCGTCGTTGACATCGAACGACACCTCGTCGACCGCCACGGTTGAGCCATAGGTTTTGCGGACTCCGGAAACCTGAATCACTGTGCGCATGATCGTTTGTGAAATTGTAGATACGCTGAACTGGACCGGGAGTTTATATCACGGACTTGGGCAAAGTCCTGATGAGCCGGATAAGCGGATCAGTGATTTCGGGTGATGGGAACAATTCCAGGTGTGCGTGACTGGTGCCGCCGGGAAGCCTTGCACCATAGCGCCCGATAGGTCAGCGTTTCTCGGGACAATCGTGCGGCCTATGCCCCTCACTGTTGGAACTCGTCTCGGTCCGCACGAGATCATCTCCGCTATTGGTGCGGGCGGAAAGTGCCGCTGAATAGACGAATGATCGGCCAGACCATCTTGCACTATCGCATCCTCTCGAATCTCGGTGGCGGCGGGATGGGTGTGGAGACTATTCGCTTAGAACTAGTACTCTCAATCTTTCACTTGTTCATACGCAGGGAGGAAATGTTGTGATACAAGGGCGGGAACTTTTAGGACCGATGCCCCTCGACGCACACACCCATCGCGGAGGATCACGCTTAAAAGCGAGGACTAAAGTCCGCCATCGCCCCCACTTTAAAAGGAGAAACAAACATGAACCGGCCCAGCATGAGCACCATACTCAAGTCCAAACCGTTTTTGGCTTCAGCAGCATGCATCTTGATCCTTCTGGCATTTGCCGTAATCAGTCCGCGAGGTGCGCTAGCGGGGGTGCAGGTGCCTAATCAGTCTTTCGTGTACACTAACGGCATTTCGGAGACATTTACCGGTAAGACTGCAAGCCTTGATCTTGGGGCTTGTCCTGAGACTTTCTGCGAATTTCGCATTGGTGGCTCGGCTACGTTGAACTCCGGCCACTCTTCTAATGGAACGATTGGGCAGTTCTCGGTGACTCTGCGAGGAGGCACGGACAACTTTTACTTCCCGGCTAGTACGCCGAATGGATTGCGGCTGGCAACGACTGCTCCCTCTGCTGAAGACGAATCTCGGCATGACGGAAACAACCATGAAGGATACAACTTTGTGTTGCCTCCGTCGGGGCCCTTTCTTTTGCGGGAAGGCGAACACGTCTTTCTCGGGTTCGCATCAACAAGCAATTCCGGAGGAGAGCTACGAGGGACAGTCAATGGCACCGCGATCTTCAAAGCACCGGCAGGCAAGAAAGTTGTGGGCTTGCAAATGCCGGGAACGGTGGGCTTGCTAGGTGCAGGGATGTTGGGCCTTGCAGGTATCTTTGGTGTATTTACCCTGAAGCATATCATAGCGGGCTAGCATTCGTGATCTGCTCAAAAAACAAAACCTAGAAACTACTCCTTGGCCAAAATCGGCCAAGGAGTAGTTTCACGCGGAATGCGGACGCTTCCCACTCAGCTTTGAAAGAAATCATCGATCCCCGAGCTGATCGTCGTTGAGTTTCGAATTGAACTGATTGAAGTCTGTCGTCGCCGAGCGACGACTCAGTAGCTTCGACTGATTTTACAAAACGTATTTCTTGCAACCACGCCGCCAAGCGAAGCGGCTGCGGCAGATCATGCCCGGCCGGAGCGGGCGGCGATTCGTGGAGGACGAGAATGGCCCATCGTGCCGTCCCTGGGTACTCAAACCCGGCCAAAACCTTTGGAGTGCTCAGCCTGCTGACCTTTTCACTGTCGATGATATTTCTCAATCACAATCAGTTCGCGAGTTATTTCGCCACAAGAGAGATTGATCCTCCCGGAACCAACTGCTTCTATAGCATTTCGGCGCACGTACTTCAGTGCACCTCGGAGGGGACCGGCCAAAAGACGCCGATCGTCGTAGGGCCTCAGAACGTGACATCGGGTATCGGCTCATGCAGAGATAACCCCGGATGCGCGGGTAGAAAATACAGAAAGATGGGACCCATCGAACCCGGCGAATACAGGATCCGTCTTGATACTCGCGAGGGAGGCGAAGAACGTTTCCGGCTGGAGCCCGTGCCTCCTGTTCCGGGCTGGAGGGTGTGGCTTCCAGGTTGGATGCCGGGAGCCTTGCGTGGCGGTTTTCTCTTAGGGATGGGTACTTTGACCACGCATGGCTGTATCATGGTGCTAGAAGCAGACAGCACCGCCAGCGCGCAATACCGGAAATTGCAACACTTATTACTCGCGCGGTCGACAGCCAGCAATAAACTAGTGGTCGTTCGGTAATTGTTTTTGCGCAGCCGGGTGGCCGCATTAAACAGATCGTTGCATTCAGTTCTCCGTCCTGCGAGGCCGCCTTATGGTGAATGTTAGTAGACGCAACGTACTTATCTTTGGGCTCGTGGTTGCGGACTTCGTGGTAGCCGGTGCATTCGCAGCGAATCTCGCGATTAACAGGGCAGCCAAGAATAAAACTTACTCCGATATTGGCCGGATTCCTCATCGGCGCGTAGGACTGGTACTCGGATGTCCCGAACGCCTTTCAGATGGCCGCTTCAATCTCTTCTTTCAGGCGCGTGTCAGGGCAGCGGCGGAACTATATCGCCAAGGCAAGGTCGATTATCTGCTGGCAAGCGGAGACAAAAGTACCCCTGGCGATGATGAACCAGCAGACCTTAAGCGAGAACTAGTCCGTCAGGGTGTGCCCGGCGAGAAAATCTACTTGGATTATGCCGGTTTCAGCACCCTCGATTCGGTTTTCCGCGCAAAAGACCTTTTTGACGGGAATGAGATCACCATCATCTCCCAGGAATTTCAGAATCAGCGTGCCATCTTTATCGCCAACCATGCGGGCTTGGATGCCATCGGCTTCAATGCCGACGACGTCTTCAGTGTGAGAAACGTTCTCCGTGAGTCTTTGGCTCGAGTGAAAGCCGGGCTCGACGTTTACGTATTTCGCAAGCGCTGGCGTCCTCTAGGACAGACGGCGCTGCTAAGACCACTGACATGATTTCATTCAGAGCATATCGGCTAACGAAGCAATTGCCATAGAAATGTCACCATCTGCATGTATCGAAGTCACTTGAATTGAGTCCTTTGGATTGTGCCAGCGTTGTCGGCAATACGGAAACTATCCGTCGGCTCCCACAATATTTCGCCACATACCGCAAAATTGAGGGATTATCGGGACCTAATCCACTATCGTTTGCGGAGGCTTCCATGCACGCGCTTCTTCCGGGGATGAGGGCGGCGCTGAATTACCATCCCATGTTTGTTCACTTTCCCATTGCTTTGTGGCTGGCGGCGCTGCTTTTTGAGTTTCTGGCGGTGCGGCGGGCGAGTGAGGATTTTCACCGGACGGCGGCGCGTCTGCTTTATTTGGGGACGCTGGCGGGAGCGATTACCGCGATGACGGGATGGTGGGCGGCGGATTCGGTGCCGACTGGTGCGGCTCAGCGGGCGCTGGAACGGCATTCATTTTTGATGCTGACGAGCTTTAGTGTGGCGCTGGGGCTTTGTTTGTTTGCGTTTTTTGCGCGGAAGAATTTTACGGTGCAATATCGCAAGGTGCTGCTGCTTGGATTGGTGGTGCTGGCGGTTTTGTTGACGATCGGCGCGGATCGCGGGGCGCAGCTTGTCTATCAATATGGGAGCGCGGTGAATTGGCCGAGTGCCGTGGAACAGAAGTAAGAAAAAGAAAGAGGGCGCGGCTGAAGCCGGCCCCTACATGAGGCAAAAGATCTTATGGAGATTCGTACTGTGGAAAGTTTTCTGGATTATTTTGAGAGCGTGCGAGGGCGGACTTTGCGCGTGGTGAAGGTGATTCCCGCGGAGAAGATCGAGTGGACCTATCAGTCGGGGAAATTTACTTTGGGCGATCTGGTGCGGCATTTGGGCGCGACGGAGCGGTATATGTGGGCGGAAAACGCTCAGTGCAAGCCGAGCATTTATCCGGGGCATGGCAAGGAACTGGCGGATGGGTATGAGAAGGTGCTGGCGTTTATTGAGCGCATGCATCGGGAATCGGTGGAAATTTTCGGGCGGCTGACTGAGGAAGACTTGCAGAAGAAGTGCAAGACGCCTGCCGGTTCACCGATCACGGTGTGGAAATGGCTGCGATTGATGGCGGAGCACGAAATTCACCATCGCGGACAGATTTATTTGTATCTTGCCATGCTGGGAGTGGCGACACCCCCGCTGTATGGATTGACCGAGGAGCAGGTGCGGGAGTTCAGTTCGCGTGGCGCGGGCGAGTGAATATAGTGCAAGGTTGCCAGGGACGGGCGCAGCAAGCAGCGCCCCTACAAGACCCTTCGGCGCATTGGCGCTCCGATAAACGTTCATTGGGCTGAGAGTTTGAATCGGTCACGGAATTTTGTACGGAGCTAAAAGGAAATTATAGCGATGCGAAAATCAGTTTCACTGGCTTGGGCGATCATCATCGCGCACCTGGCGGTGAATTATTTTCATGGGGCGGCGCATGTGACGCTCAGCATCGGGCTGGCGGACTGGGAACGCGAGTTTGTGGCCATTGTAATTTTGCTGGCGCCGATTCTGGCGGGAGTGATGCTGTTATCGAGGCTGCGGCGCACGGGAGGATGGCTGCTGGCGGCGTCGATGGCGGGGGCGTTTGTTTTTGGCGTTTACAAACATTTTATTGCGCCGGGCGCGGACAATGCGTTGACGATGGCGCATAGCGCAAGTTCTTTGCAATTTCAAGTGACTGCGGTTTTGCTGGCGATCATCGAGGCGATTGGATGCTGGGCGGGAATTCGCGTGGCGGACGAGCAGGGGTGAATGCCGCGCGGAAGCTGGTTCCTGTTTATTTCTAGCCTATAAAAGCTATTACCGCAGAGACGCCCCGACTAAAAGCATCGGGGTAAACTCCGTTCGCCGAGAGAAAGAACGGAAAAGCGAAAAGGCCGGGCGCGGCCCTTCGAGGCTCAGGGTAAACAAGCAGCGCCCCTACAAACCACGAACCTGACTTTCGTGGCGTGGGCATTTCTGTCTGCGGCAATTTGGCTTGCTGATACAAAACCCGCACAGCCAGGAGTGGCTGTGCTACTTAGTATTCGCCTTCGGTGCCTTCTAGGAAGGCGCGGAGTTTGCGCGAGCGCGACGGGTGGCGCAGCTTGCGCAGGGCTTTGGCTTCGATCTGGCGGATACGCTCGCGGGTGACGGCGAACGACTGGCCGACTTCTTCGAGAGTATGTTCGCTGCCGTCGTCGAGGCCGAAGCGCATCTTGATTACTTTTTCCTCGCGCGGCGTCAGAGTTTTCAGTACGGAAGAAGTTTGTTCCTTCAGGCTCAGGTTGATCACCGCGTCGGACGGCGAGACCACTGCCTTGTCCTCGATGAAATCTCCAAGATGCGAATCCTCTTCTTCGCCGATGGGAGTTTCGAGCGAAATCGGCTCCTGCGCAATTTTCAAAATCTTGCGCACCTTGGCGACGGGAATATCCATGCGTTTGGCGATTTCTTCGGAGGTAGGTTCGCGGCCGAGTTCCTGAACCAACTGGCGGCTGGTGCGGACCAGTTTGTTGATCGTTTCGATCATGTGCACTGGGATGCGGATGGTGCGAGCCTGGTCGGCGATGGCGCGGGTGATGGCCTGGCGGATCCACCAAGTTGCGTAGGTGGAAAATTTGTAGCCGCGGCGCCATTCGAATTTGTCGACGGCCTTCATCAGGCCGATATTGCCTTCCTGAATCAGGTCGAGAAATTGCAATCCGCGATTCGTATATTTTTTCGCGATCGAAACAACCAGGCGGAGGTTGGCCTCGATCAATTCTTTTTTGGCTTGTTCGGCTTCGGCTTCGCCTTTCAGAATTAATTGAAGAGTGCGTTTCAGTTCAGCCGGGCTTACTTCGCTGAGAACTTCGATTTCCTTGAGCTCGACGCGGCGCGAACGCAGTTCCTTGCGGGCGTCGGCCAGAACGTCGCCTTTGGAAGCCTCGACGCGGCGCTCGAGCTTGCCGGCTTCGCGCTCCAGTTGGTGGACGCGCTCAACTGTCTGGCGGATTTTGTCGATCAGGCGCTTGCGTTCGAGGAGGTTGAATTCCAGCGAGCGGACCAGCAGAGACATTTCAATGCGGGTGCGCGCCAGTTCATTCCGCGCGCGCAGGTAAGGACGCTTTTTCGAACGCGGCAAATTTTCGAACCGCGCGGAGAGCTTCATCGCGTGCAGATAAAGCTTGGCGATTTTTTCGATGACCTTGAGAGTTTGCTTGGTTTTGTCTTCGATCTTCTCGTCGGTCAGTTCTTCATCGTCGAACTGGACGATTTCCTTGATGGAGCGGCCGCCGCGGCGCAGATCTTCGCCCACCGAAAGCAGTTCCTTGAGCACAACCGGGGAGCGGGAAACGGTTTTCATCACCACCAATTGCCCGCGCTCGATGCGCTTGGCAATGGCTACTTCGCCTTCGCGGGTCAGCAGGGGAACCGTGCCCATCTCGCGCAGATACATGCGCACCGGATCGTTGGTTTTTTCGAGCGTGCCGGGCGAGAGGTCGAGTTCGCCATCGTCCGCGTGGCCGCCTTCTTCTTTTACTTCGACGGTGTCAGTGGATTCGGCGGCAGCCAGCGCGGCCTTGGCGGTGGAAAGATCCTCGTACACATCGATGCCGTAGCGCTCGAAGGTCGAGAGCAGATCGTCAATTTCCTCGGAAGAATGAACCTCGGCGGGCAAAATATCATTGACCTCATCGTAGAGCAGGTAGCCGCGCTCCTTGCCCATATTGATGAGTTGCCGTACCTGGTCGTATTTTTCCTCAATTGCCAACGTCACGCTTCCTCCCCAAAAACCGAGAACTGGAGCAGAAACAAAATTACGAAAGAGGCGGAGACTAGGCTACCGCGCGCGTTTGCCGAAGGTTCGACACTCCGGCACACATGAGAAACTTGAGTTGTCGATTAAAGCTGGTGGTGTCCCACCTTGAGGTAACTCGCTTCGACTTCGCGCCCGTGCTCGTCCAGTACACCGTGCCGTCCAAGTGATTGGATGCACGGCGCCCTCCGCCCGTTTCCTCCAAACCCTACTAGCATATACAGTCGGATGGAACTGAGTCAATCGAGATGTTTTAGATGCAGGAAGCGGGCACTTCGATTCAACGATTAGCCCAAGCTGGAGAGCAATTTATGCAGATCTTGCTTGCGGGTGAGCAGCTCGCGAAGTTCCACAGGTTCCGGGCGTTTTTCGAGTTTTTGCTGAACTACTGTCAATTCCTGCTCGACACGGCGGCGGCGGAGGGCGCCCAGGCAGCTTTCGGCCTCGTCCCAGCCAGGGGAGGAAGAAGGCTCGAAGAGGATATCGAAGAGTAAGCGGCGGTCGTTTTCCGGGAGGGTTTCGGCTAGCGTCGCGGGATCGGGACGGGAGCCTGAGGAAGCTGCATCGATGAGCGCGGCGAAGATTTTTTCGGTTTCGAGGCCTTGATGCAGCGCGTCCTTGGTGATTTCTTGCGCGAGGCGTTCGCGGAAGCCTTCGGCTTCCACCAGCATCTGCATCAGGCGACGCTCGGCAGGCTTGATTGCCTGGCCCATCAATTCGGGCTTTGGTTTTACTTCGCTGCGACGCTCGGCGGCTGCTTTGCGCAGGGATTCGCGCAGGACGGGCTCCTCGATGCGCAATTCGGAGGCGATACGGGAAGCCCACTCGGAGCGCAGCAGGCGGTTGGGGATGCGCTGCAGGTAAGGCATCAGGAAATTCACCGAGGCAAGCTTGCCCTGCGCGGTGGAGCGATCCATCAGGCGCGCGCGGCCGATCAGATAATCCAGATAGGGAGGGGCTTGAGCGAGGAGCTTTTGGTAGCTTTCCGCGCCTTGTTGCAGAATGAATTTGTCCGGATCGGCGCCGCCGGGAAGGGCGAGTACTCGCACGTCGAAATCTTTTTCGAGCAGGAGAGTGAGCGAGCGCTCGGTGGCCGTTTGGCCGGCGGTGTCCGGGTCATAATTTACGATGACGCGATGAGTGAAGCGGGCGATTAGTTTGATTTGGCCTTCCGCAAGGCTGGTGCCGCAGCTGGCGACCACATTGGTGACGCCGGCGCGGGCGACGGCGATCGTATCCATGTAGCCTTCCACCAGAACGATGAAATCGCGCTGGCGGACCGTTTCCTTGGCCTGGTTCATGTAATACAGGACGTTGCCCTTGGAATAGATGGGAGTCTCGGGCGAATTCATGTATTTGGGCATGTCGTCGCCGAGGGCGCGGCCGCCGAAAGCGATTACTTTCCCGGTTTCGTTGGCGATGGGAAACATGATGCGGCGGCGGAAACGGTCGTACAGGCGCTTGCTTTGATCGCTCGAGAAAAGGCCGGAAGAGTCGAGCAGCTTATCGGCATATTTTGTTTTCAGGTGGCGATAGAGCGCGTCCCCGGAGGATGGCGCGTAACCAAGGGTGAATTTGGCGATGGCTTCGCGATCGAGGCCGCGATCTTCCAGATACGCGTGCGCTACTTTTCCTTCGGGCGTGTTGGTGAGCATCCGCGAGAAGAATTCCGCGGCCATGCGATGCATTTCAACCAGCACGGTGCGCTGCTGATTGGCCTGGCGCTCTTCGGGCGAGCGCTCGCGCGGCTGGGGAATCGCGATACCGCATTTTTCGGCGACGGTGCGAATCGCTTCTGGAAACTGGCACTTTTCCATTTCCATTACGAACTTGAAGACGTCGCCGCCGACACCGCAACCGAAGCAGTGATAAATCTGCTTTACCGGATGCACGGCGAACGAGGGCGTTTTTTCCTGATGGAAGGGGCAGAGTCCGGTGAAATTCTGGCCGCTTTTTTTCAGGCGCACGTATTCGCCGATCACGCGGACGATGTCCGCCTGCTGTTTTACGCGATCCGCGAATGAGCCTGCTTCCGCCATTTTAGTTTCGTAATTCTACTACTGTGACGGCTTCGCCGCCGCGATCGGCGGCTTCGGCGTGGATTTCCTCAACCAGGGGATGCGCGGACAAGAATGTTGCCAGGCCGCGACGGAGCGCGCCTGTGCCGTAGCCGTGGACTACGCGCAGGCGGGGGAGATTTGCCAAAGTGGCATCGTTCAGGAATTTTTCGAGGCGGCGCGAGGCTTCTTCCACCGTGCAACCAATCACGTTGATTTCATCGGTGGTGGCTTCTTCGCTTGGCTGGGCGTGGACCGTTATTCGGCGCGGGTTGGGCGCTGGAGCTGAGCCCGCGGGGCGTGCGGCGGATTCTTCCTCGACTCCCAGGATGTCAGTTAGGGGGATTTTCATTCGCAGTGGGCCGGCGAGCACTTCGGCGTTGCTGCCGTCGATGCGGCGGAAAATCGCCGGTTGCTTCATTCCTCGGACACGCACGCGTGCGCCCGCGACGAGGATTTCCGGTTCTACCGGGAGCACAGGCAATGGCAGAGTGACGCCTAGATCGGCTTGCGATTCGGCCAGGTGTTCGAGCATTGCGGCGTTTACATCTTCGTGCGCGTCGGCACCGATTTTTGTGAGGCGGCGACCGGCGGATTTTTCGAGTTTTTCACGCTCGCGCCGGTCGGAAATTTCGGCGGTGAATCGCGCGACGTCGGCTTGTAATTGCTTGACGGTTTCGTCGAATTTCTTTTCGAGTTCGGCGAGGCGCTTTTTCTGGCGATCCACCCACTCGGTTTGCAGGCTGCGCCGTTCGGCTTCGAGGCTGAGTAGTTCCTCGCGGGCCTGGCGCTTGATGTCTTCCACTTCGTCGCGGCTGCGATGCAGATAGGCGATCAGCGCCTGGGCTTCGCGCGTTTCCGGCGAAAGCCCGGTGCGCGCACGTTCGATGACGGCGGCGGGGAGGCCGAGACGCTGGGCGATGTCGATGCCGCTGGAAACTCCTGGGACTCCGACGAGCAGGCGATAGGTGGGACGCAGGTTTACCGTATCGAATTCCACGGCGGCGTTGACGATGCCCGGAGTGGTGGATGCGTAGGATTTCAAACGGTCGTGGTGCGTGGTGGCGATAGTGAGCGCACGGCGCGTGCGGAATTCTTCAAGGAGCGCCACAGCCAGCGCCGCGCCTTCTTCGGGCGCTGTGCCGGTGCCCATTTCGTCCACCAGCACCAGCGAGTGTTCCGTGGCCACTTCGAGCATGCCGCGCAGATTGAGCATGTGCGCCGAAAAAGTGGAAAGATCGGCGGTGATGGATTGTTCGTCGCCGATATCGGCGAGGACGCGATCGAAAATTGGAAGCTCGGCTTTGTTTGCGGCCACGGGAATCCCGGACTGTGCAGCGAGAGCGGCCATGCCGACCGTTTTGAGCGAAACCGTTTTGCCGCCGGTGTTTGGCCCGCTGATCACCATCACGGTTTCGCGGCCACCGAGTTCGAGTGAAATGGAAACGATTGTGCGCCCGTGTTTGCGCAGATTTTCTTCGAGGACGGGATGGCGGGCGGATTCGAGCCGCAAGGAATTGCCGGCGGAGAATTCGGGAATGACGCAATTGAAGTCGCGGGCGAAGCGGGCGCGCGCGAATACGGAATCGATTTCAGCGATTGCGGCAGCGGCGGCTTCGAGCGGGCCGCGCTCGATGCGCAGCCGGTCGGTTAGTTGCGCAAGGATACGGGCAATTTCAGCGGCTTCATCTTCGGAAAGCTGGACCAGGCGATTGTTCCACTCAAGGGCTTCGAGCGGCTCGACGAACACGGTTTGTCCCGTTGCGCTGGCTCCATGAACCACACCTGGAACCGAGCGGCGATCGGCGGCGCGAACGGGGATTACGAAACGGTCGTTGCGCAGCGTGACGTAATCCTGGCCGGCTTCTTCGCCGCGGGCGCGCAGAATTTTTTCGAGGGTGTGCTGCACCGTTTCGCGGGCCTGCACTTGCGCGCCGCGAATGCGCGCCAGTTCGTGCGACGCGTGGTCGTTAATTTCGCCGTTGGGCAGAATGGCGTGGCGGATTGCGGCGGATTGCGGTCGGAAATCGCCTAGTCCGGCGGCGAGGGCTGCAAGGCGCGGATATTTTGCGGCTTCGCCTTTTAGAGTCTGTTTCAGGTGGGTGACTGTATCGAGCAGTGAAGCGGCGTCGAGAAGTTCCGTGCTGGAAAGCGAGGATCCTGGCACTGGCAGGCGTCCCAGCCAAACTTTCGGATCGGCCAGCGCGCCAAAGCCGAGTTCTGCTCCCGCGCGAAGATAATTCATGGATTCGCGCACCAATTCGAATTCACGTTCCAGGGCCGCGCGATCGGTGCGAATCTCAAGCTGATCAATGGCGCGGCGGCCGGGCGCGCAGGTGGTGGAGCCGCGCAGGATTGCGCGCAATTTGCCGAATTCGAGAAGTTCCTGGGCGGTGCGGCTCATGTGCCAAACATGGGGGAAGGCGCTGGCGGTGTCAAGTCGACCGGTAATTCGCCCGGCGCTCATTCACAATGAACGGGATAAATGAATGGGTTAATTGAGAGTTTCCAGAATGCGATTGGAAGTTTGTTTTGATTGCCCTTTGACCTGTCATACGATGTTGTGCGCTGCCAATGAATACCTTCGACAAGCCGATCATTCCCTTTGAAGCCGTTGAAGCCAAACTGGCAGCAGACGATGATCGGGACTTGTGGCGGGCCGCGCTGTGTGTTCTGACGGACGAGTTGGTGCAGCGGTACGGTGAAGAATCGCGAACGATAGCTTGTGCCATGGTTTTAGGGGCGTGTTCCCATTGGGTGAGGCCTCATCAAACCCGATGGACTGCGGCAGGTGGTTTCGCATACCCGGTAGGATATAGGGAGGCTTTGCCTGAACTGGATTGGTCGCTGATTCTTCTTTTCAGGGATGGACAATTAATACCCGTCGCGAAACTGCCTGGGAAGAAGTCGATACTTTTCCGGGTTGCAATTCCTTCACGAACAGCCCGCCACAAACAGGCTGCTGTGCATACACGATGGTCCCCTGGGGGCGAAACTGTTTTCTTTGGATTCCGGGAAGTAAATGAGAAATGGGCGTGCGTCGCAGCCTCGGATGAACATTCCAGAGGACATGTTGGCCGTGGCTTCCGATAGACGGACCATTTCAAACTGAGTCACTGCCCGCAATCCCAAGCTCCGGGCGCTGCACTTGAAAATATCTTCTGCGAATGGTTGGCCGGCAAATTCTCAAAGAGATATTCGGCAGATGAGGAGGATGGCGATGCGATCTCGAACAAGCGCACACCGATTCGATGGATGTATGCGTCATCCAACCGCGAGCTTGGAGAAGATTTACGGATCGACAACTTGGTCATGGTTATAGGGTATGATTGACCTTATTTCACAACAGGAATTGGGCGCAAAGGCGATGAGAAAAAGTTTTGTGTATGTGGCTTTGGTGGCGGTGATCTGCGCAGGAATTTATCTGCTGACGGAGGCAATGAACCTGCTCAATCAGCCCAGTAATTGGAAGGTGGCGAGCGGAGTGGGGCTGATTGTAGCGGTGATCGTGCTATTCCCGCCGGCGATGAGGTGGATATGGCACCGAAGGACGAGGCCGTACGGCCAATTGAAATCGATAGGAGAGAGAAGATGATGCGCAAGTATGGAGTGCTGGCAATTCCGTTGTTGCTGATTTTGTTTTTCATCGGGTGCGCGACGCGGATCGGGCCGGGCCGCGTGGGAATTAAAGTGGACCTGGCGGGATCGCAGCGCGGCGTGGAAGACCTGCCGATTCGCACTGGATGGGTTTTCTACAATTTTCTTTCGTCCACCATCGTGGAATATCCCACCTCGGTGCAGACGGCAAAATGGACCAAAGATCCGAACGAAGGATCGGTGAACAACGAGGAAATGTCGTTCAACACGAAAGATGGATTGACCGTCTACGGTGATCTTTCGGTTTCGTATCACTTGGATGCCAGCAAAGTTCCGGCGTTCTATGTGAAATTTCGCAACGATGACATAACCCAATTCACGCACGGTTATCTGCGAAACGTGGCGCGCGACGCCATCAACCGCACCGGTTCGCAATATACAGTGCAGGAAATCATGGGCGAAAAGAAATCCGAGCTGGAACAGAATTCGCGGCAGGAATTGCAGAAACAGGTGGGCGATATCGGCGTGGTGATCGATCAGTTTGGATTTATCGGTTCGCCGCGGCCGCCGCAATCGGTGATTGACGCGATCAACGCCAAGGTGCAGGCGCAGCAAATCGCGGTGCAGAAACAAAATGAGCTGGTGCAGTCGCAGGCGGACGCCGCGAAAATGGTGGCAGCGGCGGAGGGCCAGGCGAAGTCGCAAATTGCGGTGGCCAATGGAGAAGCGGAATCGAACCGGGTGCGGGCCGCGTCCATCAGCCCGAACATTATTGAATGGCAGAAACTGGCGGTGACGGATCGCTGGATCGCGAAATGGAATGGGCAGGTGCCGCAGGTGCAAACCGGCACCAATGGGCCGGGAATGCTTCTGGATATCAAGCCTCAGCGGTAAATAATTATTGTTTGCGAGCGGGCGGCACGGCCAGATTTTTCGAAAGATATTCAGCGGCCGCGGCGGGAGATGCGGCAATTTCGATCAGGCGGCGATTGCATTCTCCCCAGGGAGAGGCATCGGCGCATTCTACTTCGCGGACTCGTTCGATGATGGGAGTCCAGAATTCGCCCAAGGCGACGATTGGTTTTACGGCGGTTACGTTTTTGTTCAGCATTTCCCAGACGACTGCTAGTTCCACTAGTGTTCCCGTGCCTCCGGTGCAAGCTACATAGCCGTCGCCCTGACGAATCAATTCGAACAGGCGATCCTGCCAGGTTTTCTTGCGGACTTCTTTATCGATCCAATTATTGGGGCCGCGGCGGAAAAATTTTGCAGTGACGCCGATGGTGTGGCCGCCGGATTCTTTCGCGCCCCGAGACACAGCTTCCATTACGCCGCCGTAGCCGCCTGAGCAGACTATGAAACCATTCGCGGCTAGCGCGGAACCCAGTGCGCGGGCTTCCTCGTAGGCGGAGTGGCCTTCTCTGGGACGGGAGCTGCCGAAGACTGTGATTACCTCGGGATTTTTGGGCATGGCTCGCGTTCAACGCAAAGCTGCCGGCCTGAAGGCCGGCGCTACACAAGATTTGAAACCACAAATTCGCTCAGTGCGCGTGGATCAGTTTTGGCGGCGCGCCAATTTCTTCGATCATGGCTATGCTGATTGCGTCGAATGCGGCTACTGCGTCCGGGCCGGTTTGTGCGCTGTTATTTTCGAACATGGAGAAAATTAGCTTAGCCCCGCCGAGAGTTGTGGCAAATCCTGACATCGAGCGCACGTGCTCGAGCGAGCCTGTCTTGGCCTGAATGCGTCCTGCGGCAACGGTATTTTTCAGGCGGTTTTCGAGCGTGCCATCTTTTCCCGCAACCGGCAGTGTGGAAATATACGCTTCTCCCCACGGTTGCGCCGCGATGTAGCGGAGAAGCGTGGCCATGGCTCGTGGAGTGACGAGATTATCGCGAGTGAGGCCCGAACCGTCTTCGAGAATTACGTCGCCATCTGGAACTCCGGCGGACTTCAGGAAGTCCTGCTCCACTTTCAGGCCCGCTTCGGTGGAACCGACGCCGGATTTTTCGCGGGCGACGGCGCGCAACAAAATTTCCGAATGCAGATTCTGGCTGATCTTGGCGAGCAGGCGGACGACCTCGATCAGCGGGACGGAGAAGTGCTCGGCGAGCACGAGGCGCTGAGCCTGGGGAGAGGAAGCCTCGGTAGGGGGCGCGAATAAGACTCCCGGCTCTTGCGGCGGGGCGTGATGAACGCGCGCCTGTCCCATCACACGCACGCCGCGCGCTTCTAACAATTTTTTCAAAGCGCGCGCCGCGCAGGCGGCCGGATCGCTCATGGCAAGATCAAGCTTGGTGGGCGGCGATGAAAGCGGAATCGAACCGCGCAATAACGTGGAGGGTGATCCTGGCTGGCGCACAACTTCCAGTTTCAACTTTGAATTATGTTCAGCGGTAGTGATGTCGTAGGCGAGGGAATCCGAGCCGTCGCACGGCTCGATGCTTACGAGTGCGGGAACTCCGGCACGATCGCCCGGCTGCACGTCAATGCTGAGCGAATTGTCGTTGAATGAAATGGCGCTAACCGGGGCGCCGAAACCGAAAAAAAGATCTCCGGTTGTCCAGCCGGCGGGGTAAGGATCGTAGGGGAAAAAACTGTCGTCGCCGATGACGTCGCCTTCGATTTGCTTCACGCTCTTTGCCGCGATTACATCGGCCATTTCGGCGAGCACTTTATCGGCCGGGCCTTCACGCTGGAGCTTGTCCTGAAAAGGCAATTTGTGATTGGAAAGATCGGGATCGCCGCGGCCCACAAAAATCAGGTCGCCGCGGAGAATTCCGTTTTCGTTCAAAGTACCGGAACTTTCAATGGTTGTTCGGAAGCGGTAATCCGGCCCGAAAGTGGCCAGCGCGAGCGCAGTGGTAAAAACTTTTGTGTTTGAGGCGGGGACAAAATATCGATTGGAATTGAGGTCGTAAAGCGTGTCACCCGTCTGCGCGTCGAGAACGATCATGCCCCAATAGCCTTTTTCGGCATGAGCCTCGGCGAGCGCCTGGTCCACGCGAATGCTGAAGCGGGCAAGATCGCTGCGCATTTGCGAAGGAGGCAGATCGGTGGCGGTCTTGGGCTGAATTACGGATTGCCGCGGGACACGTTCGGGCAAGGGTGCTTGTGACGCCGCGGGCAGCACGAATATCGCGCCAGCCGCGAGGACGCAGATTGAGCGAAATAATTTCATTCGAAGGACAGCCATCCCGCTGTTTCTCGGGCTTAAAAACCGCGACCGCGATTATATTCCAGCGACAGCCTAACTTCGCCAGCAAACCGGGTTGGCCCCCCGGCCCTCGGGCTTGTTGGAATTAGGGGCCGTTGTAACTACAGTGCGAGCTACCCCACAAATACAGGAACTAATAGATGGCCTCCAACCGGGGGAAACACTACGATGTTTGCCGCCAGTTAGGAGGATCGTTGATGAGGAAAGTAACAATCACGTTAGCTGCACTGGTGATGGCTGCCATGCCGGCCTTTGCGGACAAAGACACCAAAGTTGATAATCGCCTGCAGGAAAGCGGCGAAGTGCTGAAGGAAGTGCTGAATGTGCCGGACGATATTCCCCAAGACCTGCTGGACAAGGCCGAGTGTGTGATCGTGGTGCCTTCGGTGAAAAAAGCGGCGTTCATTGTAGGCGCCAGCTACGGCAAAGGCGTAATGACTTGCCGCACTGGCCCGCACTGGAGCGGTGCATGGGGCGCGCCTACGATGATGGCCCTGGAAGGCGGCAGCGTGGGATTGCAGATCGGCGGGCAGGCAACCGACTTCGTGATTCTGGTTATGAATCCGCGGGGTGCTGATTCGCTGCTGAGCAGCAAAGTGAAGATTGGCGCCGACGCTTCAGCGGCCGCGGGCCCCAAAGGACGCGATGCGGAAGCGGATACCGATGTTTACATGCGCGCTGAAATGTTGACTTATTCCCGCGCTCAGGGATTGTTCGCCGGAATATCGCTGGAAGGTTCCACGCTCCGCCCGGACAATGATGCCAACAAGCAAATTTACGGGCGCGAAGTGGACCCGAAGCAAATTGTGCGGGAAAATTCCGTGCATGCACCTTCGGAGGCAAGTCTTCTTCTGGACGTACTGAACAAGCGTTCGCCCAAGAACTTGTCCGACCCCAAGTCCCTCGAATAAATATTTCCTGTTCCGGATGCCGCGCGCGTCTTCTTAATTATTTAATTTTATATGACGCGTGCGGCGCCGGGGGCAGTTCGTGCCTCCCGCTCTGCGCTCGCAGTTGAAAGTTAAAGATGCCACCCTCCCGACAGAATTCGTCGGGCGAGGAAGGGTGGCGCTACACGACCACTCCTGCTCGACGTTTCCATACGGACTCTGAAGCTCCGACCCCCTAAAAACCTGGACTAAACTCAATTTAGAACAGCACCCCACATCCGCTTCGCTTGCCGCGCTGCTTTTCTTCCCGTACTCTGTATTTCTCAATTTCGATCGATGAAGGAGTTGAATTGCTCTGCGCGATTTGCAATAAACGTCCGGCGAAGCGGTTCTGTCCCGCGAAGGGAGAGAAAATCTGCGCCATCTGCTGCGGGACGGAACGCGAAGTTACGATCGATTGCCCATCGGACTGTTCTTATTTGATCTCCGCCCGGCGATATGAAAATGAACATCGCAAGCCGATCACCGCGGAACAGGTGCCCTATCGCGATGTGCAGGTTCCATCGGAATTCGTCCGAGAACGGCGCGATGTGGTTTCCGGCCTGGGCATGACGATCCTGAAATTCGCGGCGGAAAATAAAGCGCTCGACGATTCCGGAGCGAAAGAGGCGCTGGACGCGCTGGCGGAAACCTATCGCACGCTGAGTTCGGGCATTTTGTATGAAAAGGTTCCGGACGGACAGGTGGCACGCACGCTTTACGCGCAATTAAATCAATTTCTGCAGGACTTCAAAAAACAGGAATCGGAGCGAACGGGATTTTCCAACCTGAAGGATTCGCAGGTATTTCATCTGCTTATTTTTCTGCTACGGGTGGTGGCGCTGGAAACGCATCCCCGGCCGCGCTCGCGCGCGTTTCTGGATTTCCTGCGGGCGCAATTCCCGCGCGCGGCGGAACCGGAAAAGGAAGTTTCCCGCATTGTGATGCCTTAGGGCGGCCTCACGTTGCGAATGAACAGGGCGCGGCTGAAGCCGGCCCCTATATGAGATCTCGGGCGATTGTCATTGTTTAAAGAGTTTCTGAGAAACCGTTGAACGCGAGCTGTGGAGAGCGCCACTCACGTGAATGCGGAGACTCCGGGCGAATGCCCAGGCTATACTTTGTGCGAAGTGCGGCTACTCGGGCCGAGATTTCTTTTTTGTAGGATTCCGGAGCGTGGCCGGTGCGGCGGTACCAATCGCGGTAACGCTGAGCGAGCTTCGGAAACATCTGTTCCACAAAGGGAAGAAATTCCTTCAGCGCCGAGGGCATCAGGAAAAGCACGCCTCCCGCCAGCCACAGCGCTCCGGCGTCCCGAGCGGCGCGGGCCAGAGCATCCAGATGTTGCTCGCTATCAGTTAGGCCGGGAAGAATTGGCGACACGAAAACGCCGGCGGCAAGGCCCGCATCGCGCAACTTGCGCACGGCGGCCAGCCGCAAATCCGGCCGGGGGGCGCGCGGCTCGAGCATGCGGGCCAGACGTGTGCGCAGAGTGGTTACTGTAATGTTGATGGTCAGCGAAGAACGGGCGGCCAGGCGCTTTAGAACGTCTATATCACGAACCACCTGGTTTGATTTTGTGGTAATCGAAACACTTAGTCCTTCGCGTTCCGCCATCTTCTCAAGAACGGCGCGCGTGGCGCCGAATTCACCTTCAGCGGGTTGATACGGGTCCGTGGCTGTTCCGATCGCGATATGTTCGCCCCAGATTTTTTCGGCACTCAGGTCGCGCGCCGTTAACGGTCCCACGTTTTGCTTCACGTAGATCTTCCGCTCGAATTCCGATCCATCAAGTTCCATATATTCATGGGTATAGCGGGCGTAGCAATAGCGGCATCCGAATTCGCAGCCGCGATAGGGGTTCACGGTAAAGCGGAAGGGGACTCGTTCCGAATCGCAGTGGTTCAGGATCGATCGAACTGGCAGCTCAAAATACTCGGTCCCCCGCCGGACATCGGCAAGAGGGGAGGAAGCGGCGAGGCGAGCGATGCCGACGAGCTTCTCCATGGGCTTCGGTCTCCCGTCAGGCACAGGAGTGGGCGTTGAAGCGTCACAGGGAGGCTTGGGGGCGCCGGCAATCGCGTCAGGGGGAAATAAGGTGAGGCAGGCCGAATTCGACGGGCGTGGACGGTGCGAAAGCGGCTCCGGTGCCAATCGAAATGTGGGTAAAGTGGCCATTAAATGCCTCGCCGCACAGAGGAGGACTATATTCGCCTTTTGTTCGCCATGTCAAGGGGTTTCTTCGCTATTTCTTCGCTCTTATCTGCAAGCGCATCGACTTTTTGTTTTCTGACCGATGCAGATGGCGCGCCCGGCTATACTCGGCAAACAGGGTTGGGGTAACCCCGTGAGCGAAGCTGGCATAGGAATATTGATTATTGACGACGATCTGGATAGCCAGCTCGCCTTGCGCTACGTGTTGGATGCCGAGGATTGGCGCGTGCGCGTGGTGCCGCTGGTCCATCACGGTCTCGCCGACCTGGCTACAGGAGACTGGACGCTGGTCCTGGTTAATGTGGCGCTAACAGACCTGAGCGGAGAAGTTTTTCAAATGTTGAAAGACCTGGCCCAGGCGGACGTGGCGGCGGACGGACGAAAAGCCGTCCGCGTACTTTTTCTGATTCCGGAGCTGCTAGCACGGGAAGCGAAGCCGGTGATGGATCGTTTCAGCCTTCCTTACGTTCTGAAGCCGTTCCATTTAAATGATTTTCTGGACAAGGTGGGCGACCTTTTGATCGAGGCGCAAGTACTGAAAAATCCCATCCGGCAGATTCGGCCCGAGCCCACGGCCAGTGACCGCCGGAAAAAAGACCGGCGCGCGGGGCAGGAACGGCGAATGACCATGTTCGCATCGCGCGAAGATTACCAGATGTCCGAAGAAGATTTGCTGGAATACGAACGCCAGGAGCAGGAAGAACAGAAGAAACGGCAACAGAAAGAGAAGCAATTGGAAAACTTGTAGGCTGTCAGTTTATGCCTCCCCTTATTTCCCTTTAAACGAGAATTCCTTCAACCACTCAGCCGAGTTTCTTATTCATGCGTGGCACGCGCGTAAATTCGCGCAGGTTACTCTGGATCCTTCACCGCGCAAAAACCGCTAGTTCAGGATGACAACCAAACCGTCCCTCCGAGTTTGTTCAAAAACCCTGCAAGAAATTCCTGGCGCCCCGTTCTCCGTATAGCAGGCTGCCTGCCACAGGCGTGCGGCCTGGAATGGTGCCAGGGAGGATTTTATGAAGCATTGGATCTTGCAGGGATGGACTTTGCAGAGCATGGCGGCGTCCGCGTTGCTGGCTGGATCGCTGGCTACTGGATTTATTTTCGGTTGGGGCTCATCAAGCTCCGCTGAAACCGGCGGAAAGGATGCAGCGCCGTCGGGACGGGAAGGCTGGCGAATCGCTGAACCGATCACGTACGAAGGCTTGAGCGTCTTTCCTGTATTGGCGCGAGATACGGCAGACACCAGCGCGTTCGTGACGTTGGATGAAGCGCTGGCCTCGGGCGAGGCGATTGTCACCGAACAGGGCAACGAAATTTTGCGGCGCTCGCGCGATGACCGGCCGGGAGGACGGCCAATTCCACTGCAAGGAGGAGGCGCGCAGGTGAACCAACTTGTACTGGTGAATCGGAGTTCGAAGCCATTGCTGCTGCTCGCCGGAGAAGTGGTGTCCGGCGGGAAGCAGGATCGCATCATCGGCAAAGACCGTATTGTGCCGGTGGGCGCGGAGCCATTGCCGCTGGACGTTTTTTGCGTCGAGCACGGCCGCTGGGCGAATTCTTCCTCGAATTTTGCGTCAGCGAAGATGATGGTACATCCGAGTGTTCGCGAGAAAGCCGCGGTAGCTCAGAACCAAAGTGAAGTGTGGGCCGCGGTGCGGAACGGCTCAACCTCGCAATCGCCCACGGTCAGCGGGGCGAGTCCTGGCGCTGCATCGCCTCCGGCTGCCCAGCTTTCTCCAGATGTGCTGGGTGGCATTGCTGCAACCGAGGCTCCTACCGGGTCGTATGTGAAGATGTATAAATCAGAACACGTGTCCGGCTCGGTAGAAAACTTCGCCCAGGAAGTAATGCGCCGGTTCAATCGTGCGAGCGCCAGTTGGAAGGGTGAACACGTGATTGGGGTGGTTGTTGCATATGGCGGCGAAGTGGCGTGGAGCGACGTATTCGCATCATCGCAACTTTTCGATCGCTACTGGCCGAAGCTGCTGCGCAGTTATGTGGTGGAGGCGCTGGCGCGTCCGGGAACCAAGGAACAAGCATCGGTGGACGATGCCCGCGAATTTTTGCGCCAGGCGAAGGGACACGAGCGAGCGGAAAGCGAGCCGGGAGTTTATCGCTGGATTGAACGCTCGGAAAATCGCGAGACGGAAATCGAATTGATTGCGCTGGCGCCGAAAACATTGACGCTGCATTGGATGAAAGTGTTGCGGACGAACTAGCGAGTACACCTGAAATTGATTGGACTTGGCAAGGATGAGATCAAAATGAGCGGCCTTAAGGAATGTGCCTCCATTCCCTGAGGGGACCGAGAGCTTCCGTCTGTTTTAGGAAGAGATAGTCTTCCTTCGTGCGCGACCAGACAAGTTCCTCATCGAATTGGTCCTTCAAACCGTCAACAATTTGATTTGCCCATTTTCTGATCATTGCAGTTTTCGGACTACCGCTGAGTACCGATGTGTATCTCACGCTAGTTCGCACGATGTAGTCTACATGCCCAAACTCCCTGTTCTGTTCCTCTGAGAACCCGGACAGCTGACGATATAGGCCGATCCCTCGCATATAGGAGAATGATTGAGTCCTTATAGTAATCGTACAATATGGGTTTTTCAGGAGGATCCTCCCGCCCTGCATATGGCCTTCAAGTTGTTCGGGTGCCTCAACCATAAGCTCAGTTCCAGGGGGAAGTACAAATCTCGAAGGAATTCCATCGTGAACATGGGCGAAGTAGTTGCCCTTAAGACGAGTTTCTATTTCGCTTGCCTGATACACACGACCTGGAAGGCCAGATGCTCCCTCAGTTGGTTGATAAACCTCAACGGGCGAAGAAGACTGACTGAATTTGTTGAATTCCATCTGCCAGCCGCCTGGATAATGCGTTCCAATCCAGTCGACGATCACTTTTTGAAGCAGGTGGTTGTACAGCGTCAGAGTGGCTTCAGTCTCGGAATCTTCGAAGAATTTTGGGTTCTGTTTGAAAAGTTCTCTAGTTTCAAACAAGACTAGAGGAAACCGCCTCCCCATGGTGATCCAAGGCAGATCTACCGGCAAATTCTCCTTGTATCTTATTTGAAAGCTTGCTTGGAATGCCTCATCCCTATTGTCTAGGCTTCCAGATATGAAACCCGCAAGGAAGATTGCGGCGAGCGATGCGACCGCAATTGGAATTATCGCATTGAGAAGCCTGTCAGAGTCCCTATTAATGTAGACAAATGCGAATGCAATATTTGTGAGTACAATGACTGCAACAAGCAAGCCGAACTTCATGGACTTCCTCCAGGTCGGTCAAGTCTAGCTTGGAATCGTCCCCTACACATTACTTATGCAGTGCGTCGGTTTCAACAGCATGCATAATATCACTGAGGTAACTTACGGAGTAGCGAACGAGGTTGATGCCAATAGGCGCTGGTAAGCGGCGGTATTCGGATGGCGGTCGAGGGCTGACGGTTGACAGGCCATAGCCGAGCGAAATCAGAGCGAGTGGCGATGTCGAACTTCGCTCAGATCGTGCGTTGCAGCAAGCAATTGGGTGATATTTTTCTTCAGCACGGGGTGGAGGAGACGTGGGAGCGATCTCAAGCAGCGGAACCAGGACGAAGCGCCGCTCCGTCATTCGAGGATGAGGGACATCCAGTTCCGCAGAGTGGATCACGCTGGTGCCCAGCATAAGAATGTCAATGTCGATGGTGCGCGGGCCGCTTGCGACCATTCTTCTGCGGCCGAGTTCGTGTTCGATGTGTTGGATCGTGTGCAGCAACTGGCGCGGCATCAGATCGGTTTCGGCCTGGACGGCGCAATTCAAGAACCAACCCTGGGTGCGCAAACCGACTGGCTCGGTTTCGAATAATGACGATTGGCGGACGATGTGAATTCCCCGCTCCGCCATCATGGCGATGGCGCGAGTGATGTTCTGTTCGCGGTCGCCAACATTCGAACCGAGCGAGAGGTAGATCGTTTTCATGGAGATCGACTTCTAATCATAAATGGCGCGAGGGAATCACAAGAGTCATTTCTTAGACCAGCGCAAATCGACTTCACCTGCCTGCGTTATCGCCGTCATGAAACGTAATGAATGCGCCCCCGTAAAGGCGGGCGCAGCAAGCAGCGCCCCTACAAAGCAATGCCGTTCACCTGCTCCGTGGATTGCGCCGTGCTAGAACAATTGGGGCTGGCGGCGGGGTTCTTCCAGGTTGAAATATTTGTAGGCCAGGGCGGTGGCCACGCGGCCGCGCTGCGTGCGGTCAAGCATGCCGAGCTGCATCAGGTATGGCTCGTAGATTTCCTCGATGGCGTCTTCTTCTTCGCTGAGCGATGCGGCGATGGTATTCAGTCCCACCGGGCCGCCGGAATATTTCTGGATAATCGTGAGCATCAGGTTGCGGTCCACTTCATCCAGGCCGTGATCATCCACGCCGAGCATTTGCAGGGCTTCGCGCGCCACATCGAGCGTGGCTTTTCCAGAGGCGCGCACTTCGGCGAAATCGCGCACACGGCGCAGCAAACGATTGGCCACGCGCGGCGTGCCGCGGCTGCGGCGCGAAATTTCCTCGGCGGCGGAATCGTCCACGGGAATTCCCAGGATTTTTGACGAGCGCTTCACGATTTCGAATAAATCGGCGGGATTGTAGAATTCCAGACGGTGAACGATTCCGAAACGCGAACGCAGCGGCGCCATGATGAGCCCGGCGCGGGTGGTGGCGCCCACCAATGTGAATTTATTCAGCTGATAGGGATGAACGCGAGCGCCGGGGCCCTGGCCGATAATCAAATCGATCCGGTAATCTTCCATGGCGGGATAGAGAATTTCCTCGAGAGCGGGCTGCAGGCGATGTATTTCATCCATGAAGAAAACATCGCGCGCTTCGAGCGAGGTGAGCACGGCTGTGAGGTCGCCCTTCTTTTCGAGCAGCGGCCCGGAACTGATTTTGATCTGCACTCCCAGTTCGTTGGCTAAAATTTGCGCGAGAGTGGTTTTACCCAAGCCCGGAGGGCCGTAGAGCAAAACGTGATCGAGCGCCTCGCCGCGGCTGCGCGCTGCTTCGATCGCGATTGCTAAATTTTCTTTCACGCGGGACTGGCCGATAAAATCGCCCAGGCGCTTCGGGCGAACGCTGGCTTCGATGCGGACATCCTCCTCAAAGGCCTGACCGGAAACGATTCGTTGTCGTGGTTGCGTCATATCCATCTCTGCTTACATTACCTCGAAAGAGCCGATGCGGCGCGCAACATTATATTCGGGCGGGCGCGGCGTCATTCTTCGCTCAGCACGGCGCGGGCGCTTCTTTGCATCGCCGCCGCGCCAAGCTGTTGCAAAGCTCCGCGCAGCAACGATTCGAAATCCTGCTCTTTCTGATTCTGTCCCGCGGCGGCGCGCGCCTGTTCGATAGCATTTTCCACGGCGCGATGATCGTAACCTAGGTTTTCCAGGGCCGAGGTCACGTCCGCTTCCACGCGGGATCGCGATGCCGGTTTCGCGGTCTCCGTAATTTCAATCACGGCTACTTTATCGCGCAGTTCCACGACTATTCGCTCGGCAGTCTTGCGTCCCACGCCGGGGATGCGCACGAGTTGAACCAGATCCCCTTTGCGGATCGCGGGAACCAATTCGTCGAGACTCATTCCCGATAAAAGTTTCAACGCGAGAGTGGGACCGACGCCGCTGGCCGAAAGCAGCAATTCGAAACACTGTTTTTCGCGCGCGGTCAGAAAACCAAACAGGGAAATTTGATCTTCGCGCACGTGGGTGTGAATCAGCAGCGTGGTTTCCGAGTGCATCACGCCCAAACCAGCGAACGTGGAAAGCGGAATTTGTACCTGATAACCCACACCCGCCACGTCGAGCAGGATCTGGTTGGGGCGCTTGTCGATAAGCTTTCCGCGTAACTGTCCGATCATGACGCGAACACTGTCCGGCAGTGGGACATCGTCCGAAATTGCATAAATTTTATTTTGATAAAAGTGGAACTAATCCGAAATTCATTCGTATTCATCAGTGTGAACCTGCTCGGAAGCGATGATGCAGCACACGTTCCGAACTGTCAACGCGGGCTCGCAAAGAAAAGAAGAATATTTCAAAACGCGGTCAAACATTTCGTAGGCAGCAGCGTCTAATGTTGTGAACGAGGGGGCAACGGATAGGGCGCATAAAAAAAAGGAGGATTTCCTATGTCGCGCACCTTAGTGTACCGATTGCTGACAGTCACATTGGCCCTCGCCCTGGCCCTGCCGCTGATTGCGGTGCCCAGTTACTCGAGGACTACAACAAGCGTTTCTGTAAAATCGACATTCACACTGGCCGATCCAGCAACATTGGGCGGCAAGACTCTGAAGCCTGGTCAGTATTCCGTGATCGCGGATGAATCCAAGGTCACATTGAAACAGGGCGACAAGATCGTTGCCGAGATCCCCGCCCAGTGGGTGGATGGAAAGGACAAGCAGTCCCGTACAACTCTGGTTCTCGATGGAAATCAAATTCAAGAAATCAGGTTTGGCGGACAGACACGATACGTGGTGATCCGCTAAAGCAGGCCCTACGCCCCCTCGTAGGACCAAACTGGACGGGCAGTCGCCTACACTGCCCGTCCTTCTTTTTTTCAGGTTGTTCCGCGCTCATTTCTTTTTTTCAGCCCAGCGAAATCGATGCGAGATTTGAAAGCCTGAGGAAATGATTCAACTATGCATTCGCGGTGCGTTGTTTGAGGAGAGCGGCAACTTCCTGGTGGCCTTTACTTTCGGCAAGGGAGAGCGGCGTTTGACCATCATCGAGGCGGGCCGCCGGATCGGCGCCGTGATCGAGCAAGATTTGCGCCAGCCGCACGTTGCCATTTGCGGCGGCGGAGTGGAGCGGTGAATGGCCCTGCGCATAACGGTAATTTGCGTTGGCGCCGGCGGCGAGCAGCGCGGCGGTGATTTCTACCTGGCCGGATGTGACCGCGCCGGTTAGCGCCGTATATCCGGTGGCATTTTGCGCGATTGCGTTCACGTCCGCGCCTTTGCTGAGCAGAAATTTAACGATTTCAAGGTGGCCGCAGAATGCCGCGAGCGCCAAGGCTGGAAAACCTTGCGGCGAAAAGGCGTTAACCAGACTGGCGTCATGCGAGGCCAATTGCGTTACGCGGCCCAGATTACCGGCAGCCGCTGCCTCGAAAACATCCAGTTCAATTCCGCGCGCGAGAAGAAAATTTGTGATTTCCTGCCGGCCATAAAATATGGACGTCAGAATCGGCGTCTCACCTGTTTCGGTGCGCGATTGAGCGAGAGATGCATCCACTTCCAGCAATTCTTTCACTCGCGTGAGGTCGCCTTGTTTTACCGCAGCAAAGAAAGCTTCTTTTGCGTCCATTTTTTGTTCTCCCGCTTTATTCAAGGCACACAGCCAGGAGTGGCTGTGCTACTGAGACCTATCTTACTTTTACGGGCTGAATAAAGACTTCTCGAAAATTGCTAATTTGGTTGCGCGAGAATCGTACAGGAACATCAGAGGAAACTACTTGCGGACGCCGGGGATCAATTCCACTTCATCGATCACACCGATCACGGCCGTGCTGATGGGCGAATCGGGACGGCCCACGGAAGTCATCGCGGAAAAACCTTCGGTGGTGAGAAGCACTCGATCACCCACTCCGGCATCCACGGAATCGAGCGCAACCATTACTTCGCCGCGATCGCTGCCATCCAGGTTCAGCGGCTGCACCACGAGCAGCTTGCGCCCGAAGTGCGACGGAGCTTTCTGCGTCGCTACGACATCGCCAACCACTCGTGCAATCAGCATGGCAGCTACTGCTCCGTCCGCGGAGGGGGAATATTGATCGAATCCACGATCGCGACGATGGTCGCTTCGGTGGGCACTTCCAGGGGCCGAAACGGAAAGCTGGCTTCCTTGCCGCGGCACCAGTAAACCGTTTCGCCCGCGCCTGCGCCCACGGAATCGAGCGCCACGATGGCGCGGCCCTTGTCGCGGCCGTTGCGGTCAATTGGCTGGACGATCAGGAATGTCCGGCCTTCGAGTGAAGGATTCTTGATCGTCGCGACTACGTTGCCGATTACGCGGCCTAGTGTCATGGAAATTGAAATTCAAGAACTGGAATTTCGAAAATCAACATAAACAGCTTAGTGTTCCCATTCTTACGAAAACTAGCGGGGGCCTAGCCTGGAGGTGCGATGCGCGACAGCTTCAGGGGCTGAAGCCCGTCCTTCCTCCAAAGTAGTATGTCGGAGCTGAAGCTCCGACCCCCTAAGAATCTATGCCGAGTTCAAATAGCATAGCACCCAAAAACTGAGAGAGATCCTTCGCCAAATTCTGGCTCAGGATGACAGACTGAGAAACACTTTGCGCGCGGACCGGCTCAGGATTACATCTGCATCGGAGCCTCACCGTTTTCGCGCCGCGGCGAGCTCGGCTTCATGGCGCGCGTCGAGTTTCACTTCATCCACAATCCCGATAATCGCGGCATCCACCGGGCGGTCTTTACACTCGGCCGCCATTCGCGCGGAACTTCCGGAAACGACCAGAACCGTTTCGCCGGCTCCGGCGCCCACGGAATCCACAGCGATCAAATAGCCGGATTCATCGGCTCCTTCGGGAGAAATGGGCTTCACGACCAGCAGTTTCTTACCGTCCAGGCGCGGATCTTTGCGGGTGGAAACCACCGTGCCGACGATGCGAGCCAGAATCATAGTTGAAATTCGAATTTCAAATCGTGAAACAGAGCCGAGCGAAACCTGTAGACGAGCTAGCCGGAGTTTGCGCACCCACACGCTTGCGCGTCTGCCGCGCCGGATGAATTGCAGCCAGTCCGGCTACTTGGCGGCGGCCATGGACGTCTTGCCAATGGGCAGCACGTCTTCGAGCGATCCGTGCGGGCGCGGAATCACGTGAACGGCAACCAACTCGCCCACTCGCCGAGCCGCAGCGGCTCCGGCATCGGTGGCCGCTTTTACGGCAGCCACGTCGCCGCGCACCAGCGCCGTCACATAGCCTGATCCGATTTTTTCCCAGCCGACCAGCGTGACCTTGGCAGCTTTCACCATGGCATCCGAGGCTTCGATCATGGCGATAAAGCCGCGAGTCTCGATCATTCCCAGTGCTTCACCCATTTTTCATCCTCCGCGCAAATGCGTTCATCCGCTCCGCTTCTCTTCCCTGGTACCGGTCAAACGAAATCTTTAATTTCAGCGCCGCATGCGATCGTGCTGCACGGCATCTTCGATCAAAGCTTCCAGTTCCGTGCGCGTCAGCGAGATGCGATCCGTACCTGCTGAATCCGCGGTCACTGGACATTCTGGATTCGTAGCGGCGGCGGTCTGCAAACCGTAACGGGCGCGCGCCGCGAGCAATTTTTCCACATCTTCGCCGGAAAGCAAGACTTGTTTGCCGAGAAGCTCGGTGACGAGAGCCACGCGGGCAAAATGCTCGGTGGTCTCCATGCGAAAAAAAGCCGTCATTAAGTCTTGTCCGTAGGTGACCACTCCGTGATTGGCCATCAAGATCGCGTCGTATCCCTGCACCAGCGGCTCAAGAGCTTCGCTCAGCTCGGGCGTTCCCGGCGTTCCATAGCGCGCCACGGGAATGCAGCCCAGGGAAAGCACCACCTCGCTGACCAACGCTTTGTTCAGGGGAACACCTGCGGCGGCATAGCCAGTAGCCGTGGGTGGATGCGCGTGGCAGACGGAATGAATATCCGGGCGGCGGCGATAAATCAGCAGGTGCATTGCCAGCTCGGAGGAAGCATTGCGGCGCCCGCTGATTTTGCGCCCTTCCAGGTCGGTGATCACCAGGTCGTCTGGCGACATCATTCCTTTACAGATAGCCGTGGGGGAAGTGAGAATGCGCCGGGGATCGAGGCGGACGGAGATATTGCCGTCAGTGGCAGCTACATAACCGCGATCGAAAAACCAGTGGCCGACTGTGCAAATATCGCGGCGGTGTTCTTCCTCGGTTTTGAGCGCGCCGGCCGAAATGGAATCTCGCATCATTTAGTGGTTGGCTCAGGTCTTTTCAATGTTGCGCCCGCACGATTGGAAATTTGGCGAGCTTACTAAAAGTCACCGCTTGGAATCACCTGTCTTTCAAGCTGGCTTCAGAGCCCAAAGCCCGCTTTCGGGGAGATTCTTGATGTCGGAGCTGAAGCTCCGACCCCCTAAACTTCATTACCAATTCCGGCTCTACGCGTATATTCCGCGCAGCTTCAAGGCAAATGCAACGCGATCGATCGCCAGCATATAAGCGGCGATGCGGTTATTCACTCCGTGAGTTTCGGCGTAGCGGACCACTTCATCGAAACTGTGCTCCATCACGTCTTGCAGCCGCTCGTTGACTTCGCGTTCGCGCCAGAAAAACCCCTGTCGGTCCTGCACCCATTCAAAATAACTGACGGTGACGCCGCCCGCATTGGCCAGGATGTCTGGAAGAATGAATACGTCCTTCTGGCGCAGAATATCATCGGAAGGAAGCGTAGTTGGCCCGTTGGCGCCCTCGCACAGAATCTTTGTGTTCACGCGATGGGCGTTCTTGCTGGTGATCTGGTTTTCGATGGCCGCGGGAATTAAAACGTCGCAGGGAAAAAAGAGAACATCCTGGGCCGTCGATTTTGTTCCTCCAGCCGGAAATTCCGGCAACGGCTTGTGCTGTTTGTGCACCCAGTCGATCAGCGTGGGAACATCAAAACCCTTTTCGTTATAAAGCCCGCCGTGAACGTCCGCCGCGCCGACGATTTTGTAGCCAGCCTGGTGCATCAGCATCGAGGCCATGGAGCCGACGTTGCCGAATCCCTGCACGATCACGCGGCAGCCTTCTTTCTTCATTCCCAATTTTTCGAGCGCCTTGTCGCAAACGATCATCACGCCGCGCCCGGTGGCTTCGCGCCGCCCGTGCGAGCCTCCCAGATCGAGCGGTTTGCCGGTGACCACCGCAGTGACGGTATGCCGCGCATGCATCGAGTAAGTGTCCATCACCCACGCCATCACTTGTTCGTTGGTGCCCAGGTCAGGAGCGGGAACGTCGCGCTCCGGTCCAATGAAATCGGCCAGTTCCGCCGTGTAGCGCCGCGTAATTCTTTCCAGCTCCCCCATCGAGAGTTTCGTCGGATCGCAGATCACACCGCCCTTGGCCCCGCCGAACGGAATATTCACTACCGCGCATTTCCATGTCATCCAGGAGGCTAGCGCGCGCACTTCGTCTAGCGTTACCGTCGGGGCATAACGGATGCCGCCCTTGCCCGGCCCGCGAACCACGGAATGCTGCACGCGGTATCCGGTGAAAACTTGCAATCCGCCGTTGTCCATTCCCACGGGAATATAAACGGTAATTTCCTTGTTGGGATACCGTAGATATTTGTGAAGACCTTCTTCCAGCCCCAATTTCTTCGCAGCCAATTCAAAACGCGCTTCCGCGCATTCGTAAACATTCAGTTCATTTTCGACGGCGATGGAATCCATTGCAAAATCTCCTGGATGAATAGGAATTCCGGAGTGTGCGTATTACGGCGTCAGGCGAAGCTGACACCTCCAAATAATTGCAGATGGCTTTGACATAGGGCGCTCAGCGGCCGCCAGTATACGAATTACGGGCAGCAAGGCGCAAGGCAAGCTATCGCCTGGCACGGACCCAGTTCCAGTCTGGGAAACAGACAATGATCCCTGGAGCCCCTCTCTACCGGCGCCGGCCGCGCTTCACAAATTCATCGAGCAGCAACCGGGTGAGGCGCTCCTGATCGTGGCGCACAACGCCTTCCAGGTGGAGCAGATCGCCTGTGACGCAACCTACCCCGAGGCGATGCAAATCCTCGAGGTCGGGAACCACAGGCTCGGCGCCCTGCTTACGATACCGCCGCATCGCGTTGCGCGAAACCGGCTTGCGATTCACCACCACCCAATCGAGCAATCCGGGCCGGGTGTGATCATAAATGGCGCGCACGTGATCGCCCACGGTGTAGCCTTGCGTTTCGCCGGGTTGCGTCATTAAATTGGCGATATAAATGCGAGTCGCGTGCGAATGACGAATCGTTTCCGCCACTCCGTCCACGAGTAAATTGGGAATAATGCTGGTGTAGAGCGAGCCGGGGCCGATCAAAATTAAATCGGCCTCGCGAATCGCCGCCAAGACTTCCGGCAGCGGCTTCACTCGGCGGGGAACCAGGCGCACGCGGTGGATGCGCTTGCGCGAGCTCGAAATAGTCGTCTCGCCCGCAACGATGCGGCCGCCTTCGAGCTCGGCCTCCAACGTGACGTTCTGATCCGTGGAAGGAAAAATGCGGCCGCGAATCGCCAGAACCTGTCCAGACAAGCGCACCGCTTCCGGAAAGTCTCCGGTCACATTGGTGAGCGCCGTCAGAAACAAATTGCCGAAGCTGTGGCCGCCCAGGTCGCTTCCACTGGGAAATCTGTATTGAAACAAATGGCTGAGCAGCGCTTCGTCCTTCGAGAGAGCGACCATGCAGTTGCGGATGTCGCCGGGCGGCAGTACGCGATATTCGCGGCGCAAACGCCCGGAACTGCCGCCGTCATCGGTAACCGTCACGATGGCGGCAAGATCGGCGATGGGGTGTTTGCTCTTCTCATTCCGGCGCCGCACCACATATTGTTTCAAGCCGCGCAACAACATGGAAAGGCCAGTGCCACCGCCCATGGCCACAATTCGGACAGGACGCGGGCGGTTGCGTGCGAGCTTTGCGGGGTTCTTCACGTGGGAAGAGGAGAGACTAACACCGTTCCAATGTTGCGTCTAAGGTTTGCCACTGCCGTGTGCTGATTTGGTTCCCTTGCGTGGAATTAACGTAACATGACCGGATTCGGAAGTTTTGTAATTTGCCGCTGGGTGGTGCTGGCTAACAGCCGGGAGAAAACATTAGCCCGATGAGCTGTCCCGTTCCGGATAGAGCAGCTCCGTAAACCGGGGATCTTCCTGCAAGAAAGCAAAATCTTCATCGTTTCGGGCGTGGTAGCGATTCTCAGGACGCAATTCAATCGCCATTTTCAGATTTGTCATGGCCGATTCCGCTTCACCGGTCAGGCAATCGAGCGCAGCCATGGCGTAGATAATGTGATCCGATTTGGGCGCAGCTTTGCGCGCCCGATCCAGATGCTCGCGAGCTTCATCCCAACGGCCCAAGTTCATCATGGCTACACCTTGGGTGTAGTGATCTTCCGCAGTCCGAGGAGCCTGCGCCGGAAGCCGTGAAATTCGCTGGTCGCAGACGCGCATGTGCATCCGGGCGCGGTCGGAAAGTTCCTTGCTGGGACCTTCGATCACACGCTCCAAAACCTGCTTGGACCTGTGAAATTTTTGTTCCTGGAAATGAATCACTGCCTCTTCATAGAGCTTCAACTGCTGCTTCACTGCCGGATCAACGATTTCAACCGCCGCACGTTTTTTGGTATTGCCGTTTAGATTCTTTGTTTTCAATAGATTAGGCTTCAGGGGCGTTTGTCTTGTTTTGGCGCTCCGATTCGACGAAGCCTTTCGATTGCGTGACATGGGCGCAGATTAGCAGAGTCTTTCATCGCCGTCAACGCGGTGATTTCACTATAGCTAAAGGTAATTCTGAAGCCAATTGCCCTGTTTTGTGTATTTTCAACGCAATTCGATTCGGGAAAAGTTGTCCGTTGCGAAGCACCCAACGGCGCTGCGGTGGCCTGAGTGGCGGCGCTGTGTTATAAATAGCGGTTGCCCAGTCCCCGAGGAACTAGTGCCATTTATTAATTTCCCTGCGCGCGAAATCAATTGCAAGCTCGTCTATTACGGCCCCGGGTTGGGGGGCAAGACGGCCAATTTGCAATGGATCTACGATCACAGCGGCGCGAATCAAAAGGGGAAAATGGTTTCCCTGGCGACGGAGACCGATCGAACGTTATTTTTTGATTTCCTTCCCCTGGATTTGGGCACCGTGCGCGGATTCAAAACCCGGTTTCATCTTTATACCGTTCCGGGCCAGGTCTTCTATGAGGCCAGCCGCCGCCTGATCCTGAAAGGCGCAGACGGCGTGGTGTTTGTGGCCGATTCGCAGGAAGAGCGACTCGACGCCAATCTGGAAACTTTGGAAAATTTACGGGAACATCTGCGGGATCACAGCCTGGATTTCACCACGATTCCCTACGTGCTGCAATTGAACAAACGCGACCTTCCGAATATTATGCCCGCCGAAGACCTGAAACGGGAACTCAACGTGAAAGGGGAGACGGCGCTGGAAGCAATCGCGGTGAATGGCCAAGGTGTTTTCGAGACTCTCAAAGAAGTAGCGAAGCTGGTTCTTGCCGAATTGAAGAAAAACGCTTGAACTGATACAGGATGTTCTGAAAGTTACTTTCTTCTGCACTTTCTCCCGCATTCACCCTACGCTAAATTCTCGCGTTCTTTATCTTGGCTTGCTTCGCGGGATTCCTCGGGCAAGATCGGCCCTCGGAATGACCGGCCAAAGCTTCCCTGAATCGGGATGACGGGTCGAGGATTTACCGGCGACGAAGGGAAGTCGAACAACGGTCCGCGGCAAATTCACATTGGAATGACGCGCTCGCAATTCATCCTGCCGGCAAGAAGCTCCAAACTACTCGAAACTTGCGATGGCCTGCGCTTCATCGTCGAAGTTTGGAATGGAATGCAACAGGCGGGTGAGTTCGAGCACTTCGCGCACATGGCCCGCCGGATGAAGCAATCGCAAACTGCCTCCGGTCCGCTGAAGCGTGACGAACGATCGCACCAGGCTGCTGATGCCCGAGCTATCCATGGCCGGCACATTTTCCAGATTAATGAGCACCTTACGGACGCCGTCATCCAACAATTCACGCAAGCGGGCGATCAGTAAATCATTGCTCACTCCGATAGTGACCCGCCCTTGCAGGTCCAGGATGGTCACGTCCCCGGATTTTCGCGCGATGATCTGCAAGTTCACAGCCACCTCCCTTGTCCGCCGGCGCTGCCGCTTATGGTCGGCTGCACAATCGCGGGCATTATACTCTGCCCTGCTACTTGGAAAAGCGTGAACCTTCCAACCCGGCGGTCTCCGTTCGTTCTGGTCAAATCTCGCCGAACACTTCTGCTCCTAAAAGATGCCCATGCAGCCTGACAGACGGTAATCGGAATCAGACCACTGAATCCATATGGTTTTCCAATCGCCCGGTGCGATCTGGTTCCGTTTCCTAGAATGAAAACATCGACGCGTTTTGCTCTTTCCTTGCAGGGAAGGAGGGCGCACCATGAATTGTTCTCTTCTTGCATTTCTAAAACCGAATCGCCTGGTAAATCCGTGAATGATATAGAGCACGAGCTGCCGGAACTGGATTCCGTCGCTCGCATGCAAGAGATCCAAGATAACCTGCGGCGGCTGGAGAGGCGCGACTGGTGGCTGTGGTGTGCCGCGGTGGTGGTAATGCTGTTTCTGACGCTGGGGATTATTTCCTTGTCCGCCCCCGGCGTGGTGAAAGAATCCGACCGAAACTTCCAATTCAACTTGAACCTTGCGGTGCGCGCGTTGGTCGGCCTGGTGCTGCTCTTCAATATTTATACCCTCTTTCAACAAGTATTGATCAAGCGGTTGCGGAAGGAAATGTCCACGCACGTTTCCCAAATGGCCGGACTGAAAATCCGCGCGGAAGAATTCCATAAACTCTCCACTCTCGATCCCCTCACGGGCCTTTACAACCGGCGGCTGGCGGAAAAACGGTTGGCCGGAGAGGTTTCGCGCTCGCAGCGGCATGGCCATCCGTTGACGGTTCTAATGTTCGATTTGGATGGGTTCAAGGAAGTGAACGATCGTTTTGGCCACGCGGCCGGTGATTTGATCCTGCGAGTTTTCGCGGACAAATTAAATACCGTGATCCGTGTTTCGGATCTCGCGGTCCGCCTCGGTGGCGACGAGTTTATGGTCCTGCTTCCGGAATGCCTGCCGAGTCAGGTTCAAAGCCTATTGGCCCGACTGGGCTCGATTCAATTGGACTTCCAGGGACACGCGATACCCGTGAACTATTCCGCGGGCTTCGCCGGCTATCAACCGGGCGAATCCGCGCAAAAACTCGTCGAACGTGCCGACCAGGCTCTCTACGCGAATAAGCGTGCCCGGAAAACCGCGCAGGAAGTTCCCGTTGGCCATTAAACCTAGCCGCCATCCGGCCAGTTAGTCAGATCGACGCTCAAACGCCGTTGGGGTGCTTGAATCCATAGGAAACCAAGATCTGCCTGACGAATGGCGGAGGCCCGTTTAGGAAAAAATGTGGAGGAAAATAAAAAGGAGGTGAAAACCTGGCGGTTATCACCTCCCGGGGTGGGGTGGGGTGTTACTGGGAGAAATCGCTGGATCCGGTCTCGCCGAAAACTCACGCGAGAAATCTCGCGAATGGGACTCCGTAAAGCCCCTCAAACCCACAGCACACGCCACCACTACATTCTCGAATAACATACCCAAACGAAGCTGTCAACTTGAATGTCTGTTTAAAGAATCAGAGTGCTGAGAAATATCGTTATCCTACTCGGAATTGGCCCCAAAGAGAGGATGCAAGCTATTCAGGATTACCGGGGGGAATCAGGCCACGGAATGTTTTCGCAGCGCCGCCTGATCGAGCGTCTCACGTACCCGGCGGGCCAAGGTCTTCGGGCTGTATGGCTTGAGGAGCACGAGCGCTCCATTCTCTTTCGCACCATTGAGTGCGGCGTTTTCGGCACTGTACCCAGTGGCGAAAATTACCGGCAAATCTGGCATAATGGAACACATCTTGGCGTAGGCTTCCGGACCGCTGATGACCGGTAACACCACATCCAGAAGCACCATGGCCAGGCGGTCGCGATGTTTGGCAAATTTCTCCACGGCTTCGGCGCCGTCAACCGCCACCACCAGCGTGTAGCCCAACTGGCTCAGCGTTTCAACTGCGCTTTCGCGCAGCCCTTCATGGTCTTCCGCTAACAGGATAGTTTCTTTTCCCCCGCGCAGCGGCTCTTCGATCACTTCGCCCGCAGGCGCCGTGTCCGCAACTTGGCTGGCCGGGAAGTAAACATGAAAAGCAGTGCCATGCCGGACCTCGCTATCAACCTGAATCACTCCACCGTGCTGCTTGACGATGCCGTATACGGTGGCTAGGCCGAGACCCGTGCCTTTTCCGATCGGTTTCGTGGTGAAGAACGGTTCAAAGATCCGATCGAGCGTCTGCGCGTCCATTCCGCTTCCCGTGTCGGAGATGGAAAGCATCGCGTACACACCGGGGCGCGCAAAAGGGTAACGCCGGCAATACTGAGCATCCAGCGTTTCATTGCGCGTTTCGATCGACAGGCGGCCGCCTTCCGGCATCGCATCGCGGGCGTTCAAGCAAAGATTCATCAACACTTGCTCGATCTGCGTGGGATCGCATCGAACCTGCGCCAGATTGGGCGCCTGATTGATCTTGAGTTCGATGTCCTTGCCGATCACTTTTCCCAACAAACTGATCACTTCATTGATTGATTGGTTCAGGTCAAGATTGCGCGGCTCCAGAATCTGCCGCCGGGCAAAGGCCAGCAACTGCCGGGTCAGCGCGGCGGCGCGCTCTCCCTGGCTT
Source organism: uncultured Acidobacteriota bacterium (assembly GCA_963797765.1). Taxonomy (GTDB): domain Bacteria; phylum Acidobacteriota; class Terriglobia; order Acidiferrales; family UBA7541; genus JBGPTK01. The sequence goes on from CAWCQU010000002.1 coordinate 698,094, forward strand.
TGTATCTTCTGGAAGTGACTGCGCAGCGGGCCTTTCTCGGGAGAATCCTCGATGCCGAGTTCCGCCCATCCCAGCACGGCCCCGATCATATTGTTGAAATCGTGGGCAATTCCTCCGGCTAGCTGGCCGATGGCTTCGAATTTTTGTGCCTGATGCAACTGCCTCTGCAGCGCCTTGCGTTCGGTGATGTCTTCAACCAGCATCTCCAACTGCTCGGGGATATTCTTCTGCCCGGCCACCAGGCGGGCGCTGATGCGCACTTGGATTTTCTTGCCGTCCCTGCGCCTCCATTCCGTCTCGGTTTCTCCATGCCCCAATTTTCGGCATTCTTCGAGCAACGCAGGCCGGTCTCGAACACTCAGAAAGATGTCGAGATCCAGGTTCGCGATCAGCAATTCCGTGGTTGATCCGTATCCCAACATGAGCACCAGCGCCGGGTTCACATCCAGGAACTTGCCGGAAACGTTGGTGGTGCCGATGCCGTAAGTGGCATGTTCGAATAAGCCCCGGTAGCGAGCCGCGCTCTCACGAAGGGCCTCCTGGGCTAATTTGCGGCCGGTAACATCGCGCGTCACGCCCAGCAGTGCGTTCACTTCTCCCCGGTCATCTCTCAGCGGAACCGCATGTGTGTCCACCCATCGATGCGCTCCCTGCAAGCCCACCATCTCAAGCTCCGCGCTGACGCACTTGCCCGCGAATACGTCTTCGCAAAGTTTCTGGTAAACAACGCGATGTTCAGGAACAACCAGGTTTTCGATCCTGGCGTTGCTGAGTTGTTCCAGCGAATCCGCTTCCATCATGGCCAGCCCGGCCGCATTCATTTCCAGCACCAGGCCTTGCCGGTCCAGCACGCTCACGGATTCGGGTTCTGCTTCAATGATCGCCCGCAGGCGGTTCTCACTGGCCGCCAATTTTTGTTGAGCCCGGTTGCGCTCGGTCACGTCCTGCACCACCGCCAGCACTCCTCGCCGTCCGGCAAATTCAATGGAATGGCCAATCACTTCGCCCTCGAACAGACTCCCGTCCTTGCGCATGTAGATCCAACTGCCGGCCATTCTCGTCGATGATCCCTTGTTTCGCTGGAGACATTCCAAGAGACGGGGATTTTCCGACGCCGGCCGCATATCGGTAATCCGGAGATGCAAGAATTCATCCGCGGAGTAGCCAAAACTTCGTATGGCAGCGGCATTCACCTCCAGAATCTCCAATGTCTCTTCGTCAAAAACGCACATGGGCAGAGGAATATTCAAAAAGAGCCGCTGGAAATTGGCTTCGGTGTCCCGCAACGCCTCCACCGCGTTGGCTCGCTGCTCTCGCAGTACTTTCGCTTCTACCGCCTGCCGCACCGCCAGCGGCAAGCGCATCAACTTATCCTTCAACAGGTAATCTTTGGCCCCCAGCTTGATGCATTCCACCGCGTTCTCTTCGCCCAAGGAGCCGGTAACCATAATGACGGGAATATCCATGCGAAGATCTTCGAGCATGTACAGTACTTCCGTGCCGCGCCACCCGGGCATGTTGTAATCGGTCAGAATTACATCGTAAGTATTGGCGCGTACTTTGGACGCGAACTCCCGCGGCGAATCCACCACGTCCACCTGATATTCAATCCGCGCCTTGCGAAGCTCCCGCAGGCACAGTTCCACATCATTCTGGTTGTCTTCAATTATCAATAGACGGAGCGGGCTAGCGCGCGGGGCCGCGGGTTTCACCGGTTCCGTGTACTGTTCGTTTGCTTTGTCCATGTCTTAGCTCGATGGAACCGCATTTGCAGGAGCGGGGAGATTCACCAGCAACCAGTACATTCCGAATTGCAACACCACATCGCGAAACTCGTTAAAGTCTAAAGGTTTTTGCACGTAGCTGTTCGCGCCCAGCCCGTAGCTATCGATCAGATCCCGCTCTTCCTTGGAAGAGGTGAAGATCACGATGGGGATGGTTCTCGTCCGGGGATCGCCACGGACGGCTTCCAGCACCTCCTTGCCGTTCAGCTTGGGCAGATTCAGGTCCAGCAACACGATGCGCGGCGGCGCATCGAAGCTCCGGTTTTGAAATTTTCCCTGGCAGAACAGGAAGTCCAGGGCTTCCGCTCCGTCACGCACCACAAAAACTTTGTTCGCCAGATTTTGTTTTTGAAGCGCGTGCAGGGTCAATTCCAGATCGGCGGCGCTGTCTTCCACGATCAGGATATCTATTTCGTTGCTGGGTGACATTGCTGTCCTCCGTTCTCAACCGGACTGGCGGCTGGTGACACGCTCTTCTTTTGAAGCGTGAAATGGAAAGCGGCGCCGCGATCGAGTTCGCCTTCGGCCCAGATGCGTCCACCGTGCTTGTGAATAATGCGTTGCACGGTGGCCAGACCAATGCCGGTTCCTTCGAATTCTTCCTGGGTGTGCAGGCGCTGAAATACGCCGAACAATTTATTTGTATACCTGGGATCGAAACCCACTCCGTTGTCACGCACGAAAATGGATTCTTCGCCGGAAGTGATCTCCGTGCCCACCTCGATCACCGCCGGACTTCGGGACCGGGTAAATTTCAGGGCGTTCAATAGCAGATTGACGAGCGCCAGTTTTATCAAGCCCGCGTCACATTTGACGCAGGGCAAGGTTCCGATCCGCCATTCGATCTCCCGCTTTTTAGTATCCTCTTGAAGACTATTTCGAACGTCGTTCAGCAAATCCTGTAAATTTGTGTTCTCCAACACCAGTCCCTGGCGGCCCACCCGCGAAAGGTGCAGCAAATCGTCCACCAGGCGGCCCATCATCTGCGCCCCGCCTGAAATGCGCCGTAGGTAGCCCTGCACCTCCGGGGAAAGTTGCGGCGCGTATTCTTCCAGCAAGATCAGGGAGAATCCATTCACGTGCCGCAAAGGGGCGCGCAAGTCGTGTGAAACGGAATAACAAAAAGCCTCGAGCTCGCGGTTCACCTCGGCGAGTTGCGACATCCTTTCCAGCAGTTGCAGGTTCAGCACCTTCACTTCCTCCACCGCCAGCCGATGCTCGGTAACATCGCGGATGGCGCTGGAAAAAAGTGTCTCTCCTCCCGTTTCCAACGGGCTTAGACTGATTTCTACTGGAAACTCACTGCCGTCTTGGCGCAACCCGTGCAAATCCAAACCCGATCCCATCGAGCGCGCTTTGGGAGAATCAGAGTATCCCGCCCGGTGGACGCCATGATTTCCGCGATAGCGCTCGGGCATCAGCATTTCCACCTTTTGTCCCAGAAGGTCCTTCCGGTCGTAGCCGAAGAGCGTTTCCGCGCGCGCATTCGTCAGCACGATCCGGCCTTCGCCGTTCACGATCACCATCGCATCTGGCGCTGACTCCAAGAGATCCCGGAATCTCGTCTCGGCTCTCCGGGCTTTGGTAAGGTCTTTGTTCGTGATGAAAATCACCGAACGTTCCTTATTCTTAGCTTCCCGGAGCATCCACCGGCTGGCGACCGTAAGCCTGCTGCCATCTCGCCGGCGATGATCCAACTCGCCTTCCCAATGGCCCTTCGTCTTGAGTTCCGCTTCAAGTTCTGGAAAAGGAATGGGGAATCGTGTGTCGAGCAGCACTTGGATGGTCTTTCCCAAGGCTTCCTGTTTTGTCCAACCGTAGATCTCTTCCGCTCCCCGGTTCCAATACAGGATCGCTCCGGGAAAGTCGCGCACCAGAATAGCGTCGTGCGATAAGTCCATCAGTTCAGCTTGATCGCGGTAGCGGGCTTCATTCTCACGCAACGCTGTTTCGGTAATTCGTCGTTCGCGAATTTCGTTTTCGAACGCTGCATTGGCCTGGACCAGTGCTTCCGTGCCCGGCAAAGCCAGGGCCTTTGGAACCAACTGGAACAAAAGCACCGCCGTTGCAACGGAAGCCGCCGCCGTAATCGCCTTCACCACGCCCGAAAGCCAGTATTGCGCGTGCCATAAATTCCAAATTTCCATCGCATGCGTGGCTCCGCAAGCAACGATGAAAATCCCGAAGCACACAAACATCCAATGGAACGGCAGATCGCGCCGCTTTCTGACAAATTGGACTAAGGCCAGCGGGATCGCAAAATAGGCCAGTACAATTAGAGAATCGGCAATTATGTGCAGCCACATGAGTCCGGAATTCCACAGGTAGCAATACCCGTGGGGCATGTAATCGCCGGATGAAAATAGGTGCCGAAGAAAATCCATCGCGGATCTCCGCAGACAGGTCTGCCGATATGTTCGAACGGCGCTAACGATAGAAGCGAAAATGAAACCGGCTGTCGTTCGCAGTTACGGACGAAGGGAAAGGGAAATTAGAAACCTGAATTTATTTGAAAGGGGAATTCCAGTTTAGGTTAATGCGGAACAAAGTCAAGAACCGAAACGAGCAAAACAGATTTAAGTGGAAAAAAAATTAGACTGCCGTTCCGAATTGCATCAGCGAGCCGCTTGTTGCGCCGGATGGCTCGCTAAATACTTGCCTAAGTCTCCGGTCAGTTGCTGAACTCCTTGCTGAAGATCGCGATTCAAGGCTTCCACAACGGCGCCGACATTCACGTCAGCTTTTTTGTTTTTCTTTGTTTCAATTGCGGTCACCGGTTCATCGTGCGAATACGATTGGGTCCAAACCGTTGTGCCGGTTTTCATGCTGAACAGTTCCAGGTCGAAACTGACTCTCGCTACGATGTTGGGATGATCCACTTCCTGCAGAGCCAGGAGCCGCCCGCGCAAAATGTAATCGCCCCGCGCGCTGCTGCCCAGCCGGTCGACCGATCGGTATTGACCGGAAGCGCGCAAAGTCTGCACAAGCATTCCCTGCACCATGTCCGCAGGCGGTTCCGCCCAGCGGTGATACTCATACATGCCCATTTCGAGTGGGCTGGTTTCGTAGATGAGGCGGTCATCATGAAAGATCCGCGACGAAGAAATTCGGCCCACCAGCAATGAAATCGGCAAGGGATCGGGAGATGTGGCCGCCGGCGCGGGAGCATCCAATTGATAATACTTCGACGGCCGCGCGGCGCCGCAGCCGGACTGGGTGATCACCGGCAGCGTTAAGACCACGGCGATGAGCAGTATTCTTCGCATTAAAAGACTTCGCCCCCTTTATGGCTGCGGCTGTCCCGGTTGCCGCGGCGGCGGACTGGACGAACGGATCAAGGTGTACGGCCGCGTCTTGATTGTATTCGTGAACTGTTTCAAGTTTTCGCTGATCGAGCGCATGTTGTCGAGCAGATCGTCGATGTTATCGGCGTTGACGTTCATGGTGCGGTCGAGTTGCGCGGTCAAGGAATCCGCCGACGCCAATGCCTCGCGCAATTCGATCATGGATTGCCGAAGGTCCGGCCGGTTTTCAGTGATCATGCCGTCCACATGCGACATGGCTTCCTGGGCCTGCGCGATTGTTTTCTTGAAATCGTCCATCAACGGACCGATTTTCGCGCTGGCTGCATCCATATTCGTCAGCGTGGACTTGATCTTGGGGCGGTCTTCCTCCAGCATGCCGCGAACGTGGCTGAGGCTGGCAGAGATGTTTTCGCGGTTCCGTTCTCCCAAAAGATCATTCACCCTCGCGAGCGTCTCTTTCATCTCCACAACGCGCCCGTTCATGTTTCCGATCAGAGTTTGTAGCTGCGGCGCCAGATTATTCAGATTCGCGGTGAGTTGATCGAACCCGACGTAGTCCATCGCCTTCAAGGTGCTGCCGGATGGAGCCAGCGGCGCCTGCAAAGTTCCGGGAAGAATACCCAGGAAGTTTTCGCCCAGCGCGCTGAAGGTGGAAATCTTCACCACGCTGTCGGTTTTTACCGGAGTGCCCTCGCTCACATGGAAGGAAATTTCCATGCGCGTGGGGTTTTGCGGATCGCTTCGCACGCGATCGACGCGGCCGACTTCCGGCCCGCCCGCGTAGCGCACCGCGGCGCCGGGTTCCACGCCGCCCGCATACGTAAAATACGCCTTATATTGCAGGCCGCTATGACTGAAGGCGCCGGTGAGGGCGATAATCGTTCCCAGCAGCAAAACTGCCACAATTATGACAAATAAACCAACGGTTGCCTGTTCACGTTTTGGATCCATCGCTCACTCCTGGCGCTGGACGCAACGCCACGTAGCAGAAATTTTCAATAAATTGCGTGGAGTATAGCACTTTCCCCACGGCCTGCAATCCCTGCAAAACCCGGTGCTTCCAGACCGCCGCTTCAACGCTCGCGGCGGCGCCGCAAGTGTGGCTCGGTGAGCATCTGAAGATAATCCAGCTCCTCGGACACTTCTGGCTCCGGCACTCGATCCAGAAATTGCCGGACCCGCGCATGGACGCTGGCTTTCAGTTCCGCGGGAGTTCCATTCGCGACAATATTTCCTTTATCGATCAAAATCATGCGGTCGGCAATCAGGAAAGCGCTGGACAGCTCGTGCGTTACCACGATGATCGTCATCCGGAACGCTTTCTTCAGCCGCAGGATCAGTTGGTCGATGCCGGCGGCGATGATCGGATCGAGGCCCGCCGAAGGCTCGTCGAAAAATAAAATCTGCGGGTCCATGGCCATGGCGCGCGCCACAGCTGCCCTCTTCAACATGCCTCCGCTCAATTGCGAGGGCAGGTAATCTTCAAACCCGGCCAGGCCCACCTGTTCCAATTTGAGGCGCACCATGATTTCGATGGTGGAATCTTCCAGCGGCGTGTGTTCGCGGAGCGGCAACGCAACATTCTCGCCCACCGTCAACGCTCCAAACAGCGCGCCGCCTTGAAACGAGATTCCCATTTGTTTCCGAAGGTCCATCCATTCGGAATCCGTAATTGTGCTCAGTTTTTTTCCGCAGACGATCACTTCGCCGCCGCTGGGCTTTTCCAGGCCCACCAGGGTTCGCAGCAAAGTGCTTTTTCCGGAACCCGACCCGCCCAGAATTACCAGCGTTTCCGCCGCTTGCACCTCGAAACTAATACCGTGGAGAATTTCGCGTTCGCCATAACTGACGCGAAGATCCCGGACGGAAATCCTCGTCGAGTTGTCGTCGACTTGGGTCATCGCTTTTATTTGGTGGCCGTGAAATAGAAAAGCGCCGTGAACACCAAGTCCACCATGATTACCAGGAAAATCGAATTCACCACCGCGGTCGTGGTCGACCGCCCTACTTCCTCGGAACCGGCTCCGGTGGAAAACCCTTCATGGCAGCCCACCGCCGTGATCACCAGGCCGAACATGACGCTCTTGATCAAGCCGGTGACGATATCGCGCATGATCAGCGCATTGAGTGTCGCTTGAATATAGGTGGCATACGTAAATCCGGCATAAGCTACTCCAAACATGCTGCCGCCGAGCACTCCCATAAAATCAGCCCATGTGGTCAGGCACGGCATCATCAACAGCATGGCCAGAAATTTCGGAGTCACCAAGAATTGGATGGGATCGAGCGCCATCGTTTCGATTGCGTCAATTTCTTCGTTCACCTTCATCGTGCCGATTTCAGCGGCGAATGCGGAACCGGAACGGCCGATCACTACAATCGCCGTCATCAGCGGACCCAGTTCGCGAGTGATCGAGACTGCCACCGCGCTGGCAACGAATTGCAACGCGCCAAATTTCCTCAATTCATAGGCGCTCTGTAAGGCCAGGATGGTGCCTACGAAGAAAGTAATCAGGGAGACGATAGGGAGGGCTTCGATGCCTACGGAAACTGCCTGATGCACGGCGCGGCTAACCCGCATGCGCTGGCCGCGAAACGGTGCGATGAAAGCCGAATTTGCCGCGCGTCCGGTGAGCCGCGCGAGATTCCCGATGTAAGCCAAGCTCCCCAGGGTCGCTCGGCCAACTGCTTCAGTGACCGCCATAGTCTGTAAGTTACCGGCGCTTATGCTCCGCCGGAAGAGAACGAAATTCCAGACTCACGCCGCTACTTCACGTCGTCCAATGCTGCTTGTTCGGTATCGTAAACCTCAAAAATCTTGATCAGCCGAGTCAATTCCAGCACTTCTTTCGCCGCCGGGCTCAGGCCGAATAGCGAGAACCTGCTTTTCAGATCGCGCGATATCTTAAGTCCCTCTACCAGTGATGCCACGCCCGCGCTGTCGATATAGCGCACACCCTTCAGGTTCAGGATCACCCACGGAGCGCGCTTCTCTCGCAGAAAGCTGATCAGGACGCGGCGAACTTCCGGTGAATTATAAAGAGTAATGTCGCCAGTCACGTCCACGATCGTGGAGTCGCCCACTACGCGAGTTGCGATTTCCATGCTTCCATGCCTCCCGGGGCCAGTGCTGTGTTGTGCCAGAGAATAGCGCGAGTTGCAACAGAATAGAATAGAGGGCAATGCGAAAGTCACGAGGAAGCCACGGCAGGCCTGGCGGGCCCGCGGGCGCTGTTCCACTTTAGGGATGGTTAACCGCGGCGGTCCATGGGGATATAGCTGCGCTCGTCGTATCCCAGGTAAATCTGCCGGGGACGCGCGATTTTCTGTTCCGAATCGAGCAGCATTTCTTCCCACTGCGCGATCCAGCCCGAGGTGCGCGGGATGGCGAAGAGCACGGGGAACATAGTCACCGGAAATCCCATGGATTGATAAATCAGCCCGGTATAGAAATCCACGTTGGGATACAGCCGCCGCGAAACAAAATAATCGTCTTCCAGGGCGATCCGCTCGCATTCCAGTGCGATATCGATCAGCGGGTTGCGCCCCATCACGTCGAAAACTTCGTAGGCGATGCGCTTGACGATCTTCGCGCGCGGATCGTAATTTTTGTAGACGCGGTGGCCGAATCCCATCAGCAATTTTTCGCCCGCCTTCACCCGTTTAATGTATTCCGGCACGCGGTTTACCGATCCGATTTCCACCAGCATGCGCAGCACCGCTTCATTCGCGCCTCCATGCAGCGGCCCGTACAGCGCGGCGGTGGCCGCGGCGGTGGCGCAGTAGGGATCCACGTGCGAGCTGCCCACTCCGCGCATCGCGCTGGCGGAACAGTTCTGTTCGTGGTCGGCATGCAGAATGAACAAAATATCCAGAGCCCGCTCCAGCGTGGGATTCGGCCGGTATTGCAGCTCGGTGGTGCGGAACAGCATGTTCAAGAAGTTTCCCACGTAACTCAAATCGTTGTCCGGATAAGCAAACGGCATTCCCAGGCTGTGCCGGTATGCGAATGCCGCCAGAGTCGGCATCTTTCCGATCAAGCGGTAGGTTTGCTTCTGCCTAGAATCCTTGTTGAAGATATCTTTTGCGTCAGGATAAAAAGTGGAAAGCGCCGCCACAGTCGAGATCAGCATCCCCATGGGGTGGGCATCGTAATGAAACCCGTCCAAAAATTTCTTGATGCTTTCGTGGATGAATGTGTGATGCGTGATGTGATAGATCCAATCTTCCAGTTGCGACCGGCTCGGCAACTCGCCATATAGAATCAGATAAGCGGTCTCGATGTAAGTGCTCTTCTCCGCCAGTTCTTCGATCGAATAGCCCCGATATCGCAGGATGCCCTGATCGCCATCAATAAATGTGACTTTGCTGATGCACGCCGCCGTATTCAGGAACGCCGGGTCATAGTTCATAACGCCGAAGTCATGGCCTTCCACTTTAATCTGGCGGAGATCCATCGCTCGAATGGTTCCGTGACTGATCGGCACGTCATATTTCTTCCCCGTCCGATTGTCAGTAATCGACAAAGAATCGCCCTTAGGGGCGGCTCCTGTCTCGGTTGCTCCTGCGGACACGGGTTTTGTAGGGTTCATCCTTCGGGCCTCCGTCAATTCGGCCGTGAAACAGCGGCTGTCAATTTGCCTCAATCTTCCTAACGTCTACAGAATGTACACCAAATCCCATTGCGCGTGGGAGTAGTTTCCACTGTCGGGCCGGAATTTGCCATTCGCTGACCACTGTTTTCCATACGCTGGCGTATGTAGCCTTGTAAACAACAGATTTTGCAGCTTTTTACTCCTCGTGCTGATTTCGCACGTTTTCCCGGGAATTAATTGTGTCCGCTGGTTGACGCACTTTCCCACGAGTTGCACGGTTTCGCGCCTCATGCATTTTTCCGCCAGATCGCAAAATTTAGCACCGCTGCGAAACTGACCCAAGTAAAATAAGGGATAAGCAATTCGGTGGCCACGCGATCCAGCTTCGCAAAAAACAGCAAGGTGGCCAGAATGGCACACCAAAGCAAACAGATTTCGGCAAACGCGGAACCAGGCCGGCGCCAGTGAAAGAAAAATATCGACCACAGAACATTCAACATCAATTGGATCACAAAGAACCCGATCGCAACAGCCACCGCCGGCCGGTCCTCATGTTTGCACACCTGCCAGGCAGCCACTCCCATCATCGCGTACAGAACGATCCACACCGCGGGAAATATTTTGTTCGGTGGATTCCAGGAAGGTTTCGCCAGACTGAAATACCAACCCGCCAGCGATGGTCGCGTGTAAGCGGAGCCCAGCCAAGCCGCCGCGAAACAGAGTGCCAGCCAGCCCAATAGACTGATCAACGAAGCTGTGGTCAATTCAATTTCTCTTCCTTCGGAATCGCATCGGGGATTCCTCGAGGCGTCGCGCCAGAAAACATCTCACCCTCCGAATCCCGCGCCCGCCAGCATACGCCTGTTACTATTGCGATCAATAGAATCATCTGGACCCGCGGATGCCCCGGCATTTATGCACCCACGCGGCGCTCGCCGGAGTGGCCCGAGCCACCCACGCGTCTTGCCTCCATGGCTTCCGCCGTGACGCGGTGCCGGTATTCAAACATTCGCTGCAATTTCCGGCGGACCAGCCAGCCGCCAAAAAGTTCTCCGATGATTCCCAACGGCAATTCGTACTCGATGCGATCTTCCAGCCAGCACGCCTGCGGACCGTCGGGAATAAAACAATGCGTGTGATCCCATCGCCGGAACGGTCCTTCCACCTGCACGTCGCGAAACTTCCGGCCTTCCTCGTAATCGCGATGTTCGAAAACCCAGCGCATGGGAAACGGTCCCACTCGCACTCGCAAGATTCCTCGCGCGCCATTTTGGACCGAGGGCGCCCGCTCCACCACTTCCAGCGGTTCCCACCTGGGCGTCAACCGCTCGAGCGCGCCGGGTTCCGCATGCCAGCGAAATAATTCTTCCGCCGAAACACCGATCCTGCTGCGGCGAACGAAGAGTTTTGACACGGCTTTCTCCAGGCATCTTCGCGATAAATTCCCCGATATCTTAACGATTCCATTCACCGAAGTCTGTAGCGCACCCAGAATCGGGATTATCGCTGAGGGTACCTTATCTGTGGACATGAGCTTGAAGAGGAGTTTCAAACAGAATTTCAAGGACAGCGTGCTACCGAAGTTCCCGGCAACCCATAATGCGTCGAGCCCATGCGCCAGGCGCTGCACTTTCCATCAGCGGGGGGACCAGCATGAGAATCGCGGAACAGGCCAAATCGAGTGATTTTCTTGCCCCGTTTCCGCATGCGCTATTTCTGATGTTCCTGTTGAAGTACGTTCGTGGCTGCTTCCAGTTCCGCGGCGATGGTGACCGCAAGATCGGATGGGGAGGCAAGTTCCACTCGATTTCGGCCCTGTCCCTTCGCGCGATAAAGAGCGGCATCCGAAGCGGCTAGCAGAGCCTGCGGGTCGATCAATTTTTCCCCTTTCGTTTGGGTGGATTGATCGGTGGCACAGACTCCCAAGCTTGCGGTGACGGCGATCGATCCCGCGGCCGTTTCGAAAGCTTTCTCGGCCACGCAAGCACGAATTCTTTCCGCCTCACCAAGAGTTCCCATCGCATCCGTTGCCGGCGCCACAATCAGAAATTCTTCGCCTCCATACCGTCCGATCACGTCATAAGGACGCACGCACGCATTGATCCTTTTCACGGCTTCCTGCAACACTGCGTCTCCGGCTAAGTGTCCCAAGGTGTCGTTGATCCGTTTGAAATGGTCCAGATCCAGCAGAATCACTCCCACTGAAGTGTCTTCGCGCTCGCTGCGGGCCAGTTCCCTGCGAAGCGTGACGAAAATCTCCCCGCGATTACATGCCCCGGTCAACGGATCGTGAGTGGCTTGGAAGCGCAGTGCCTCCCGCGCCGAAATCAATTCGTCTTGCAGTTTGACGATCCTTCCTCCCACGTGCAGCCGCGCTTTCAGCTCTTTTGGATCGAAAGGTTTGGAAAGATAGTCGTCCGCTCCGGCATCCATTCCCTCCAGAAGGTCCGCTTTCAGCCCGCGAGCCGTGAGCAAAAGAATATATACATAGGGCCGTCCGGGGCGAGCGCGAACCAATTGGCAGACCTCCACGCCCGTCATGCCGGGCATCATCCAATCCAGAATGGCCAGCTGGGGGGCATCCTCGCACCCGAAAAGTTCCCACGCATGCGTTCCATTCGCGGCCACCACAACTTCATACGACCATTTCTCCAGAAACGCCTGGAGCATGCGTCGCGAAACCGGGTCGTCGTCGGCGATCAAAACTCTCATAGGGTTCCTCGAATCCGGGCCGGTGCCGCCAGACTTCAGTTCCAAGGAAGATTTTCACCGCTCTCCAAATATTCAATGTTCCGAACGTCCGCCGGCTCACTTCCTGGGAGCCAGTGGTTATTTCAAAACTCCTTGTTGAATCTGTTCCAGATGTGGAATCAACTGTTCGAATTCACTTTCCAGGAGCGCGAGAGCCAGCTCCGCACCGCCCGGCGAGTTCTCCCGCGCAATCTGTTCCAGCTTCCTTGCGCCGAAGGAGAATCTTTTTGCCCCAATGCTGCTCGCGGAGCCGCAAAGCGTGTGCGCCGCGCGCTCCAGTCCTTTGTTGTTTCGTGCGACAATTGCATCGCGCATCTCCCGCATCAGATTGGGTGTCTCAGCCGCGAAGATCTTCACGATTTCCGCAAGCAATTCCGCATCTCCTTCCACGTTGCGAAGCGCCGCGGACGCGTCGAACACTTCCGCCGGGGGCGATGTTTCTGGAATTGGTTCTGGTTCCCCGCTCGCGGCGGGCCGCCCAAGGTTGACATCCCTGTTGGGCATGTGATGTTCGATTTCCTCAAGAAAAGTAGCCAGCTGAATCGGTTTGGTCAGGTACCCATCCATACCAGCGGCCAGGCACTTTTCGCGGTCGCCCTTCATGGCGTGCGCTGTCATGGCGATAATTGGCAAATGAATTCCGGTGGTTTTTTCAGTTCCCGGATGGCCGCAGTCGCTTCCAGTCCATCCATCTCAGGCATCTGCACGTCCATCAACACCAGATCAAAGGGTTCGCGTTGCACGGCCTCCAAGGCTTCCCGTCCGTTATTAGCCACCAGCACCACATAGCCATGCTTTTCGAGAATCCGGATGGCGAGTTGCTGATTGATCGCGTTGTCTTCGGCAAGCAAGATGCGGCTGGTACCTCGCCCTTCCCGCAGGGAATGCCGGGTCACTAGGTTTGCGGATTCACCAGGTTTCATGACTTGTGGACCTGCCAGTGCCACTTGGATTGCACCGAGAATTTCTGCTTCATGGATTGGTTTTAACAGGTAGGCGGCGATGCCCATTTCGCGGCACCGCGCGGCATCGCCCCGCACTCCGCTCGAGCTCACCAGCACAATCTTGGTCGCGATTTGTTCGGGATCCTTCAGAATCTTTTCGGCCAGCGAGAACCCGTCGATGTCCGGCATTTGGTTGTCCAGCAAGATCACCGGGAAATGCCGCCCTTCGCGCCTGGCATTTTCTATGGCAGCCAGGGCGGCCTGTCCGGTGGTCACGGAAGTGGGAACCATGTTCCAATTGCACAAGATCTCTTCCAGAATTCGTCGATTGGTCGGACGATCGTCCACGATCAGCACGGGAAGATTTTGAAGCGCGGCAAGGTCAATGCGGCAGTTTGGGGTGGCCTGCGATGGCGCCATGGCCATTCGCGCGGTGAAATGGAACGTACTGCCCTGGCCTTCTTCGCTTTCCACCCAGATTCTTCCCGCCCATGTGCTTCACCAGCCGCAGCGAAATCGTCAGGCCCAGGCCCGTTCCCCCGTACTGGCGGGTTGTGGAACTGTCTGCCTGTGTGAACGCATCGAAGATTTGCTTTTGCTTGTCCGCGGGAATCCCGATCCCGGTATCGCGCACCGAAAAATGAAGCTCCACCTGCTCGTTCGTCTGCTCCAGCTTTTCCACTTCCACCACAACTTCGCCCTGCTCGGTGAACTTGATCGCGTTCCCCATCAGATTCACGATGATTTGCCGCAGTCGCCCTGGATCGCCCACTAAGTTGTCCGGCACGCGCGCGCCCACCCGGTAGGCCAGCTCCAGCCCCTTCTCTTGCGCGCGAAACGAGAGCGTCCGCATCGTGTCTCCCAGGCTTTCGCGCAGCCTGAAATCCAGTTGATCGAAATCCAGTTTCCCGGCCTCGATCTTGGAAAAATCCAGAATGTCGTTGATCAGGATCAGCAGCGAATCCGCGGAGGATTTCACCAAGCATCAGGTACTCACGCTGGTCCGGCGCGAGTCGGCGTATCCAGCGCCAGTTCGGTCATGCCCAGGATTCCGTTCATCGGCGTGCGAATCTCGTGGCTCATGTTTGCCAGAAACTCGCTCTTGGCCAAGTTTGCCAATTCCGCTGCTTCCTTCGCTCGTTGCAATTCCTTTTCCGCTTGCTTTCGCTCGGTGATGTCGCGCGCCGTCATGCACACGGACCGGAACCGCCCATCGTTCCCGGGCATTCGGTTCACGCGAGCCAGGAACCATCGCTCGCCCGCCGGAACCAGCAAGGGATACTCGATGCTTTCGCCCTGGCCGGTTTGGCAGACCCGGCTGATCACCTCACTCAGCGGATGCGCGGATTCCTCTCCCAGCACTTCTCCGATGCGGCGTCCCAGCAATTCCGCCTTCGGCCGGAAGAGGAGATCTTCGTTGGTGGTCCAGATATTCCGGATGCGAGTCGTCTCGTCGAACTCGAATACAATCTCGTCGATGGAGCTGACCAGCGATTGCAGCTGCGCTTCGCTTTCCAGCAGCGCTTGTTCGGCCCTGGTCCGGTCGGTGATGTCCTGGTAGATTCCCAGCCCGCCAAGCACCTTGCCGCCCAGCATCAGCGGAACCCCGAATAATTCGACGTCAAATTCGGTTCGATCTTTCCGCCGCCGCCGTGTTTTGACGTGGATTCCCTCTCCCCCCAGGTTGGCCGCCGTGTAGTTCTTCGCTTCCAGGACCAAGTCGTCGGTGCTCACCAGATCGTCCAGGTGAGCTCCGATTACTTCCTCCCGCCGGTATTGGAACAGTTTCTCAAATGCCGGATTGCACAGATCCACCCGGCCTTCCGAGTTCAACACAACGATGCCGAGCGGCGTGTTTTCGATCAACGCGTTCAGAAAAGCTGTGCGCTCTTCCAGTTTTTTCTCCGCCCGCCGGCGGGCCGTGATATTGGCCATCATGGAGACAGCGCCGCGGATGTGGCCCGAACCGTCGCGCAATGGCGCGGAAGAGATGCTCAACTCGATTTGGGTCCCGTCTTTGTGATTCCGCAGCGTTTCCATCTCGTGGAACGACTTTCCTGCCATGAGATCTAAGCGCCTGCGGTCGAATTCCTTATGGTCGGCCGCGGGAATCAGATTCGAGTAGGCCTGTCCCACGATTTCCGATTGTTTCCAACCCAGCATCTTTTCGGCGGCCGGGTTCCACTGATTCACGATTCCGTCGACGTCTGTGCTGACGATGGAAAGCGGCGAGCCATTGATCAAAGCGGCGAGAGTCTCGTTCGATTCGCGAAGGGCCAGTTCGGCCCTGGTCCGGTCCCCAATCTCTTGCTCTAATTCTCCGGTTCTTTCCTGCACCCGCGCCTCCAGATCCTGTTGCACGCTCCGCAGCGCGGAATCCCGCGTCTGGATTTCTGACATCATTTCATTGAAGCGATCGACCAATATCCCCAGCTCATCCTGGTTCTGCTTCACCGCGCGCAGGGAATAGTCCTTCTCGATCGATACGACGGAAGCCGTGCGAGCCAGGTTCAGGATTGGGTTGGAGATGATGCGCTGCAGCCTTGCGGTGAGGAACCAGGCCACCAGCGACGATCCGAGCAGCACCAGAACCACAATTCCGGCGAACCGTTCGATGCGGCCGTAAAGCTCCGTGCCATCGGACTCCAGGTAAACAATCCCAATCGGTTCGCCATCGAGGGTCACATGATGGAACCAAGTGGATCGCGATTGGTTGCGGTAAGCGCCTTCGGGTTGCACCCGCGGTGGCGTGAACGGGACGCTCGGATCGCCCCGAAAGTATTTGGCGAATACCTCGCCGTTCTTGCCATAGATGCAGGCGGAACGGATGTGTCTTTCCGCGCTTAGCCCCGACAGGATTTCGCGCGCTGCGTTGGCATCATTGAAGGTCAGCGCCGCGGTGCTATTGGACCCGATAATTTGGGCCAAGGTGGAAAGATTGCGGGTCAGCGCAAAGCGGAATGTAATCGCATCATAAATCGCAAAAGCCATGCACGCGAGCAAGAGCGCGACGCTGCTGGTCAGCATCACGATCCTCGTCAATTTCTCCCGGATGGAGAGTTCGCGGCTCGGCATGTTAGTTCTTCACTTGCTCCGGCCCGTCATGAATCACTTTGGCCAGCGAAAGTAATTTCGAACTGAGCTTCAGATGCGCCCGTTCGGCGGCGTCCACGTTGATCGTGAACCGGATTTTGTCGTCTTCGATCGTGAATTGAATGGCCCCTCCGCGCGGCGCGAAATCTTCCGATTCGCCAACTGTCAGCACGCTGGCGCCGCGCAAGCTCATGATAATTTCGGGGAGCCGCCCTTTTTCCGACGAACTCACGAACACGATCTGGCAGGATTTCAATTGCTCCAGCGAATGGGTGTGCACAATTTCCAGTTCACGGCCGTTTACCGATTTCCCCATCACCATGCGTTCCAGCGCCGGCCCAAACGGATCTTTTCCCACCAATCCCACCCGGATCGGAGAATGATCGTTTGGCAGCGATTCCTTCGGCCAGTACACAAATCTCGCGAAATTGAATAGAAAAGCGGCTTTCACGTCATATTCCTCGAGCGGCCCCGACTGCGCGCCCAGCACCAGAGGAAGAATCCACACATAGCTCCAGGAAATCGCCAGCAACGGAAAACAAGCCCAGCGCAGCCGGCTTGCCGGGCACGACCTTCGATTCGTCTGGCGGCTCATCAACATTTCGCTTCCCTGCTCAGCGGGCTTCCCGGAATCTGCGTAATTCAATCGCGCCGACGCCGGAATACTCCTGCCTCTTTCGCGTTCGTCTCGTTGCCCATCCCGCTCGCCCCTCAAAACCGCCATGTGAGCCTTATGATCTGCCCCGCTTCATTTCCGTGGTCCGGCTGCCTTCACTGTCATCCTGAAATTCGATGTGCGCGTTTTTCAAAAGGTTCTGCCCCACGATGCTCAGAGCGATCATTTCGCTGATTTTCCATGAAATCTGGGAATCCAGCCGCGTATAGGACGGCACCCTTTGGGCAGTCAGAGGACCCACAAAAAATGTGGACGTATCCCAATCCACCGCAGGCCACAAATTCACATGTGATCGCAATTGCGCGCTATGCCGCGGACTGCTCCCTTCCGCGGATGCATTGGCTGTTGCGTCTTGACTCGCGGCTGAGGTGTGCATGTGGATTTGTTCCAGGGCATATCCAGGACTCACGCTCCACCGGCGGTTCACTTTCCAACTGGCGGAAACCTCGAACCCGTGCGTCTCTCCATACTGGAAGTTTCTTGTAGATCACTGGCAGAACAAGATGGGCGGGAAGCGGATTCGACTCGAGGAATGGCGCGCCTGGCTCCGCCGTTCGCTGGTTATCGTATGCGTTGAAATAGGTGCTGAAATCGAGCGAGACATGGCTGATAGCCGTGCGGTATCCGAACTCGTACGCCATCAAATTCTCGTTCTTGAAGTCCGGATTTCCTCGAAGGCCAATCACCACGGGAGTGCCGCTCCCATTCGTAAAACTTCCTAAATTCAAGCGCACGTCCGCCTCAAGGGTCGCGGGCGTCCGCGCAGCCTCGGAAATAGCCGCCCAAAACATGTTTTGATTATTCTGTTTCCAGCTCGCTCGCACTCCAGGCCAAATCCCCCATCCTGAAAAATAGTTATGCTCCGCTTTCGCTCCCACCGTCAGGTAAAAACGGCCGGGCACCAGCGCAATTTCATCCTGGATAAATCCGCTGGGCACCTGCGTATTCAGGTTCGCTGGGTTCAAACTGATTGTGAAATTTCCATGTGTCTCGGAGGCGGAATAGCGGTATCCCAAGCCCCAGACGATGTTCTGGCGGCTGCCCCAGGCCAAGCGGTGCTGGAAATCAATGGCAAGTGTGTTTCGCTGCTCACTGAGCAGATAGTCGCGCTTGTAACGATCGAAGGAAATCTGCAGAGTCGTGTCCGACCTTGCGGAGAAGACATGGTTCCAAACCGTCTGGAGAAAACCGCCTGATAAGGGAAGCGTAAGATCGATGTTCTGCAGCCCTGGCGATGTGACCGACGGAAGAAACAAAGCGGGACTGTCTTCCTCTCCGGTGTACATGTCACCCTGGACCATTAATGTGTCTTGTCGTGAAAGGCGGCTATCGGTCCGAAAGCCACCTCGAAGCAGGTGCCAGCCGTCCCCTCCCTGCTGGCCGTTGAGGCCGGGCATATGATCCTGGTTGAAGTATTTGGCAAACACACGGTAGTCGGTACTTTTGCCCATCCCGCCGCCGTACTGGGCAGTGCCAAATCCCTGATCGAGATTTCCGCCTCCCGCGACCACCATCCCGCCCTGGGTCTCCGAGGCTTTGCGAGTGATGATGTTGATCACTCCATTGACCGCGTTGGCTCCCCAGATGGTCCCTCCCGGGCCGCGAATCACTTCGATGCGCTCGATGTCTTCGAGTGGCATGTCCAGCACGTCCCATAAAACGCCGCCAAAAGTCGGGGTATAGACGTTGCGTCCATCGACCAGTACCAGCAATTCATTGCTGAAGCGGCCATTCAATCCGCGGCGCTGACGGCCCAGGTGTTGGCTCCGATCTGGGCCACCTCCACACCCGGAACCATGCGCAGCAAATCAGGAATATTGGTGCTCCCGGACCGGCGAATATCTTCTGCGTGATGACGAAGACCGCTGAGGCCGTTTGCGAGAGTCTTCTGTTCCTTTTTCGAAACTGAAGTCACCTGGATGTTCATCAGGTCTTCCAGGCTGCGGTCGGTCAGATCGGGCGTTTTCTGCTGCGCTGCCGCAGGCATCAACATCCAGGCGCATAGAATTGCCGTTACCAGGCACCGCTCTAACGGCAAGATCGCCGTTTTTTTCTCCGGCATCCTCCTCGACCTAATCAATTTAATTTCCCCCGATCGGCTGGCTGCTGGTTAGTATTTACTTGGTTTGCTGTCGTCCTCTGGCGGGCTTGGCAGGCCTGCTGCGATCACGGGCGCTCCAGTGGATGTTTGCGTGCCGGATGTTCCCGCTTCCGTTGCTCGCCCTCTTCCTCCAGAGGCGGTTTGCGCGGTCGATCGCGGCGCTGCTCTCGTCATTGGAACCACGGCAGATTCAGCTTCTTTCACGAAAACAAGTTTTTCATTTTCTTCGTCCCAATGGACGCACAGCACATCGCCCATGGCCACTTGATCGGTGGCCAGCAAACTCGCCAGCGGATACACCAGGTGTCGCTCGATAGCGCGCTTCAAGTGCCGCGCTCCATACTTCAGGTCCGTTCCTTCCTTTAGCAAAAACCCGCGCGCCGCCGGCGTTACGCGGAACAAGAACCGTCCCTTGGCTGTTTCCAGCACTCGTTGTTGCACCATGCCCAACTCGATTTCCAGAATCAGTTCGAGCTGTTCAGTTCGCAGCGGATGAAACACCACCACCTTGTCGATCCGGTTCATGAACTCCGGTGCAAATTTCCTCTTCGCCGCTTCCGTCGCGGTGCGTTCCACCTTCGCATCCAGACCCACCACTTTTTCCGGCTGCACGTCGGGCGCGAACCCCAGGCCACCGGTCATTAGCCGGGTGATTTCGCCACCTCCAAGATTGGAGGTCATGAAGATCATCGTCTCGGAGAGATCCACTCTGCGGTTATCGCCCAACGTCAAAGTTGCCTTGTCCAAAATTCCCAGCAGGAGTTGCCACAAAGCATCCGATGCTTTTTCGATTTCGTCGAACAGCAAGAAACTCAGTTTAAGTTTTTCGGTGTGGTGCTGCGCCAGCGCTTCCTGCGTAATTAATGGTTGAGTTTCGCGATGGCCCAGATATCCGGGAGGGGAACCGATCAGCTTTGCAATTTCATGGGAGTGCTGGAATTCCGCGCAATCCACCTTGATCACCGCGCGCGGATCCCCGAACAAGATTTCTGCCGCGGCTTCCACGACGCGCGTTTTTCCCGCTCCGGTCGGCCCCAGAAACAAGAGGTTCCCCACCGGCCGTCCCGTCGTGTTCATGCCGGCAAGAAAAACTTGGAAGAGGTCTACGACTTGCTGCACGGCTTCATCCTGGCCCACGATTCTCTTTCGAAGGGCCTTCTCAAAATCCAAAGATTGGTTGCTGCGTCTGCTTGGATCTAATTGTCGAACCCATCCATCCATCGGAGTACCCTCCCCTTGGACTCATCGGTATCCGATGGCCCCTCCATTAATCCCATTAAGGAAAGGCAGCAGAAGCATGGCCACACTCTCAGTTCAATGCCGCGCGCTAACTATCTTGAAATCTTAAGCATGGGAATGCTGCTGGCGTCCCAAGGTGGGCTTTCAAAGGAACTGAGTCTCAGTTCTGCATCCCATGGACCGAACTGAATCAACCTTCCATTCCCAATTCTGCAAAAACCCGCTTGCAGCACTCCGCTTGCTTCCGCGACGGACTTTCCGTTATGGTGTGCAGGAGCCACGCAGGCAAAAATGGCAAAAAAGAAAATTCTGCTGATCGAAGACGACCGCGACATTGTCGAACTCGTTCGCTACAACCTGGAAAAAGAAGAATTCCAGGTCACCGCTTCGAGCGATGGCGCTATTGGTCTCGCCCAGATCAAAAAATCGCCGCCCGACCTTCTGGTCCTTGATTTAATGCTTCCCAAAATTTCCGGCCTGGAAATTTGCAAGGAGATTCGCCGCGATCCCGCGCTGAATCGCCTGCCGATTTTAATGCTCACCGCGCGCGGAGAAGAGTCGGATCGCATCGTCGGTCTCGAACTTGGCGCGGACGATTACGTCACCAAGCCTTTCAGTCCTCGCGAATTGGTGGCTCGCGTCAAAGCATTGCTCCGCCGCGTCGAGCCAGCCGGCGCCGTCGAAAAAGTGATTGAAGTGGGACAATTACGAATCGATCCGGCTTCCTATCGGGTCACGCGGGCCGGCAAGCCTCTTCCGCTCAGCACGCTCGAATTCCGCTTGCTCTATTATTTAGCTTCGCGTCCCAACAAAGTATTCAGCCGCGATCAACTGCTCGACGCGGTGTGGGGCGCCGATCGTTTCGTTACTCCTCGCAGTGTGGACGTCTACGTGCGGCGTCTGCGCGAAAAAATCGAGCCCGATTCCCAGCATCCGGCCTACGTAAAAACCGTGCGCGGCGCCGGCTATCTGTTCGAAACCCGTGAAAGCTAGGCTATTCTGGAAGCTCGGACTGACTTACGTCGTCCTTCTCCTCGCTGTTCTCTTGTCCGTGGATTTTTATTCTTCCCGCATCGAGCGGCGCGACTATCTGCGCGCCGCGCTCGATCAGCTTTCCTCCCTTGCGCAAATCGCTTCCAGCCGCCCACCCAATCTGGACGATCGTGCGGCGCTGGGCGAGTGGGCTTCCTGGATGGGAAATAGCGGGGCACGCGTCACGGTGATTGACGCGCACGGTCTGGTGCTGGCCGATTCCGAACATGATCCTGAGTCCATGGAAAATCATTCCGATCGCCCCGAAGTGATTGCGGCGTTCTCCACCGGACGCGGCACCAGCGTCCGCCACAGCCACACCCTCAATCGCGATTTGGTCTACCTGGCGGTTCGCACGCAACCGGGCGCCGGCGCTCCAGCCATCCTGCGTTTCGCCATCCCGCTGGCCCAGGTGGACCAGGCCTTGGCGGAAATGCGCCGGCGCTTGTGGCTTGCCTCGTTCTTGATTCTGATTTTCGGCGCGATCGTCTCACTGATTTTTTCGCGCGCCCTCTCCGCGCGCATCGAAAGGCTCAAGAAATTTTCGCAGCGCGTGGCCCAGGGACAGTTTCAGCCGCTGCCGGAAACCGACGCGAACGACGAACTTTCGGACCTTTCCCACTCTCTCAACGAAACCGCGGCTCATTTCGATCGCACCATTCGATCCCTCACCGGCGAGCGCAATCGCTCCGCCGCGATTCTGCGCAGCATGGTGGAAGGCGTCGCGGTGATCGACGCAAAAGAGCGAATTGTTTTTTCCAACCAGGCCTTCGCTGAAATTTTGGGCCTGGAGGCGAATTTCGAAGGCCGCGCGCTGATTGAAGCCGTTCGCCAGCCGGATTTGATCGCCGTAATTCGCAGGGCTCTCGAAGGAAATGAAAATGCCTCCAGCGAATTAATCGTGGGCACCATTCGTCCGCGCAGTTTTTCGGTCACCGCGTCCCCGGTTCCCGCCCTCGCGGCCACGCAAAGCGAACTGGCGCAATCGCAAGGAGCCGTGGTGGTGCTCCACGACATAACCGAATTGCGGCGTCTCGAGCGCGTGCGGCGCGATTTTGTGGCCAATGTCTCCCACGAATTGAAAACGCCGCTGACTGCCATTCAAGGCTTTGCGGAAACGCTGCTCGGCGGCGCGCTGGAAGACCGCGCCAATAATCGACGCTTCGTCACCATCATTCGCGACCATTCCATTCGGCTGGCCCGCCTCACCGACGATCTCTTGATGCTTTCCAAGATCGAGGCTGGAAAACTGGAGTTTGATTTTCGGCCTGTGGCTCTTGCCGAGTTCGTCGAGCCCTGCCTCGAAACCTCGCGGCTCCGCGCAGGATCAAAGGGAATCTCGCTCGAAGTCGAGTGTCCCCCGAATTTCCCGCTCATCCGCGGCGACGCCCACCGGCTGCGCGAGGTTTTGCAAAATCTTCTGGACAACGCCCTCCAATACACTCCGTCGGGCGGCCACGTCCGCCTCACCGCCGTCGCGCGCAACGGCGCCGCGATTCTTACCTTGGCAGACACCGGCATCGGCATCCCCCAGTTGGATCAGGAGAAAATTTTCGAACGATTCTATCGCGTGGACGCTGCGCGCTCGCGCGAAGCTGGCGGCACCGGTCTCGGCCTGGCCATTGCCAAGCACATCGTGGAGGCGCACGGAGGCCGGCTGTGGGTCGAAAGCGCCGTGGGCCAAGGCTCAAAATTCCATTTTTCCATCCCTCTCATCCATTAGCACCGGCCGTTGCGGCACATGATTCTCTGCCCGCTCTCCAACCGGGAACCAACCACTTTCCGAACCCTTTCAATGTCTTACAGAATTCACATTCGCCTCATGCGATTGCAATGCGACTCCCGTACCCTTCTGCTATGGACTGGCCAAGTATATTCGCGTGGGGCATAGCGATTTCGATGATCGCGCTGGCGCTCGCCGGTTCCGGCAGCCGGAAGCCCCGTCAGGAATCGCTGTTGGATTGGGTAGCAATATTAGGAGGAGAAAATAATGGCAGCAACAGCAAGCAGTTCGGAAAAAGTGTATCAGGCCGCGCTGGTGAATTACCTGGTTTCGATGGCGCGCACGGTGGAGGGCTCGGTCAACAAAGCGCTCGAAGCGCTTCTCCATCAGAATGAACAACAGGCCGGCGAGGTGTTTCTCACCGAGCCGCGCATCAATGAAATGGAAATTTTAATCGATGAGCACGCCATCCGCCTGCTGCGCCAGGGCCAACTGCCCGACGAAGAAGTGCGTCTGATCGTCGCCACCATCAAGATCAACAATGACCTCGAGCGAATTGGAGATTTGGCTGTGAATATTGGCCAGCGCGTGATTTCGCTTTCCATGCTTCCGGCTTTCGAACCCCCGCCGGAACTGGAACCCATGGCCGAGGCCGTCCGCGCCATGCTTAGCAAAAGCCTGGGCGCGCTAACCTATCGCAATGTGGTATTGGCCAACGAGGTGCTCGAAAGTGATGACGTAGTGGATCAATTCCACGATCAAATTTTCGAGCGGCTACTTTCCGGCATGCGCGAAGACCCTACCCAGGTAACTCCGAATCTGCATTTCGCTTTTACCGTGCGCTACCTTGAACGCATCGCCGATCACTCCACCAATATCGCCGAAGATATTCTGTTCTGGGTCCGCGGGTTGGATGTCCGCCACGGCCGGGCTCGTCTTTTGGCGGAGCAACAAGCGGGCGAGTCGCTGGAATCGCTGTAATGAAGAATTCATCTCCCTCTGACCGCCGATTCACGATCCCAAAGTAGGATCGGTTTGCTTGCATCAAGCACGGACGGTCGAGAGTTCACACCGCTTTGAATTGGCCGTACCTCCCGCTGTACCCCCCTCAAGGGGCTGCAACCCCCGTTAGCAGCCCCTTGAACCCTCCTCTTTTGGTTCGAGTCGATCGATACCACGATTCGCATTCTTGTTTCGAGCAAAACAGAGAATTTGTCCGGATGGGCATAGATCTGTGGAAAACTGTGCGGATGCTCCGAGGTCCGCTTGTGAAATTCAGGTGGGCTTGCTCGTGGTCTATTCTTAATCGATACAAAATAAAAGACATAATCCGCCATCCCCGCTTCTGGATGTTTATTCCTCTTTTCACCCGTTTGTTACAGGGCTGTAACACATCGCGGCCATCATGACGTGTACAGTATCAGCCTACATGAGGAGAGAGATCACAGTGAAGAAATCGATCGCAGCAGTGTCCACCCTTCTTGCGCTTTTCGTCTTGGCGCTATTCCTGGTCGTCAGCCCAGCGCCAGCGGCCCCCGACGCAGGGACGGTACTCTTGAACGCGGCCGGAGCCACTTTTCCTTATCCCATTTATTCAAAGTGGTTCGATGACTACCACAAACTCCATCCCAACATCCAGATCAACTACGCTTCGGTCGGTTCAGGTGCCGGCATCCGTCAGATTCTGGCGGGAACCGTCGATTTTGGCGCATCCGACGGGCCGATGACGGACGAGCAACTTTCTCAAGCTAAGTTTCAAGTGCTGCATTTTCCTACGGTCCTCGGGGCGGACGTGCCCGCGTACAACATTCCCGGCGTGACTGGGGAACTCAACTTTACCGGCGCAGCGCTGGCGGGCATCTACCTGGGAAAAATCACGAAATGGAATGACCCAGAGATCAGCAAAGCCAATCCGGGGGTAAGCCTTCCAGGCAACGATATCGTGGTCATACACCGTTCCGACGGAAGCGGGACAACCTACATTTGGACGGATTATCTGTCCAAGGTCAGCGATGAGTGGAAATCGAAGGTCGGACGCAATACATCCGTGAACTGGCCGGTGGGACTCGGCGGTAAGGGAAACGAAGGAGTTTCCGGGCTGATTCAGCAAACTCCGAACTCGATCGGCTATATCGAGTTGATCTACGCCATCCAGACCAAGATGCCCTACGGCAAAGTGAAAAACGAAGCGGGGAAATTCGTTAAGGCGGATTTGGCGAGCGTATCGGCTGCGGCCGCCGGTGCAGCCAAAGCCATGCCGGATGATTTTCGCGTCTCCATCACCAATGCCCCGGGCCCAGCAACCTATCCGATCTCCAGTTTTACCTGGCTGCTGATCCCCGCAAAAATCGGTGATGCCACCAAGCGCGACACCATCAAGCAATTCCTGACGTGGATGTTGGCCGACGGGCAGAACGCGTGTGAGCCGCTTGCCTACGCGCGCCTGCCCAAAGCGGTGATCGAGAAGGAATCCAAGGCGATCGCCAAAATCCAATAACCATGGCCAGTGTCTCCAACGCGATTCCGCCCGCGGCGTCCCCCTGGACGCCGCGGGCGTTTGTTCGCCGGCTTCGCAGTGGCGATCAGATCGCTTATCTCGTCACTCTGCTTTTCGCCGCCAGCATCCTGCTGATCACCAGTATCATCGTCTATGAGCTTTGGGTGAACTCCGCGCTTGCCCGCCATAAATTTGGCATGCTGTTTTTCATCACCAGAATCTGGGATCCCGTCGAGGGAGATTTCGGCGCTCTGCCCTTCATCTACGGCACACTGGTCACCTCGGCGCTTTCCCTCATCATCGCGGTGCCGCTCGGACTCGGCGCCGCCATTTTCTTGGCTGAGCTTGCGCCGCCCAAAATTTCTGATACTTTTGCGTTCCTGATTGATCTGCTGGCGGCTGTGCCCAGCGTGATTTACGGCGTGCTCGGCATTTTCATTGTCGTACCGGTGATGCGCACTGTGGTCGAGCCGGCCTTGAAGTCCACTCTGGGTTTTCTTCCCCTATTTCAGGGACCGATGTATGGCGTGGGATTCCTCACCGCCGGCGTGATACTTGCGATCATGGTGGTCCCCTTCATCATTTCCGTTTCTCGCGAAGTGTTGCTTTCCGTTCCCAAGGACCAGCGCGAGGCCGCCCAAGCTCTCGGCGCCACTCGCTGGGAAGCCACCTGGAAAGTGGTGGTGCCGTTTGCGAAAACGGGAATCATGGGTTCGGTTTTCCTGGCGCTGGCCCGCGCCCTGGGCGAGACCATGGCCGTCACCATGGTGATCGGCAACGATCCCAAAATCAGCGCTTCGCTTTTTGCGCCGGGCTATTCGATTGCCGCGGTGATCGCCAATGAATTCACGGAAGCCACCGGCGACCTGTATCTTCACGCCCTGGTCGAACTCGGCCTGGTCCTGTTCCTGCTCACATTTATTCTGAACGGGCTGGCCCGCTTGTTGATCGTCGCTACTGCCGGCCGTGGGACGGGTCACGAATGAGCTACCGCACTGCCTGGCGCAAGATGGTCAATTTCGTGATGCTCAGCGTCACCGGGCTGCTCACCTTGCTCACCATTTCGATCCTCTTTTTCATCCTGGGTTACTTGGCCTATCACGGCGGCAAGTCTTTGAGCTGGAATTTCTTCACCAAGCTCCCCGCTCCCCTCGGCGAAACCGGCGGCGGCCTGGCCAACGCCATTGTGGGCAGCGGCAAGCTCCTGCTCTTGGCTTCTTTAATCGGCGTTCCCATTGGTGTGATGGGTGGCGTCTATCTGGCGGAATTTGGCGGCCGCACGTTTTCCTATATCATCCGCTACACCACCGATTTGTTGAACGGCGTACCATCGATTGTGATCGGCATCTTCGCCTACACGGTCGCCGTTCTTCCGGTCCACCATTTCTCCACTTTTGCGGGCGGGTTCGCGCTGGGCGTGATGATGATTCCCATCGCCGTTCGCAGCACTGAGGAATTTCTTCGAGGGGTGCCGCGTTCGATGCGCGAAGCGGCCATGGCTCTTGGCGCGAGCAAGTGGCGAACCGTGGCCACGGTCGTCTTTCCCGCGGCCCTCAGTGGCATCGTCACGGGGCTTATGCTGGACCTGGCCCGCGTGGCCGGCGAAACCGCCCCCCTGCTCTTCACGGCGCTTTCCAATCGTTTCTGGAGCCCCGGATGGGGGCAGCCTACTTCGTCCCTCCCGGTTATGATTTACTATTACGCGATCTCTCCGTATGAGGATTGGCACCGCCAGGCCTGGGCGGCCGGACTCGTCCTGCTCGGCCTGGTTTTATTGGCAAATATCGGCGCCCGGCTGATACTTTCTCGCAGGGCGTCCTTCCTGAGGTCTTAAGGTGGCTACTGTGACTGGATTTCCCAAATCCGCAACGGCAGCTGGAATGAGCCAGGTCCAGGTGCCCTTATCGAAGAAGGTTGCCATGACCGTGAACCTTCCCGTGCGCTTCAAGATCGCCAATTTCAATTTCTTTTACGGCCCGAAGCAAGCGCTCCACGGAATCAACCTCGAAATTGCGTCCAACAAAGTCACCGCTCTGATCGGTCCCTCTGGCTGCGGCAAATCCACTTTCCTCCGCACCCTCAACCGCATGCAAGAAACCATTCGACACACCCGGGCGGAAGGTGAAATTCTTCTCGACGGCCAGGATATTTTCGCGATGGACGTGGTGAACCTGCGCCGCCGCGTCGGCATGGTCTTTCAGCGTCCCAACCCCTTTCCCAAATCCATTTTCGATAATGTTGCTTACGGGTTGCGCATCAATGGTTGGAAGGGCAGCCTCGCCGAATGCGTGGAGCACAGCCTGCGCCGCGCCGCGCTGTGGGAGGAAGTAAAAGACCAGTTGCACAAGTCGGCCTATGCGCTTTCCGGGGGCCAGCAGCAACGCCTCTGCATCGCGCGCGGCTTGGCCGTCGATCCGGAAGTGCTCCTGCTCGACGAACCCTGCTCCGCCCTCGACCCGGTCACCACCGCTAAGATCGAGGAATTGCTGTTTCAACTAAAAGAAAGCTGCACCATCGCCATCGTCACCCACAACATGCAGCAAGCGGCCCGCTCCAGCGACTTCACCGCTTTCATGCTCGATGGCAACCTGATTGAATTCAATCCCACTCCCACACTATTCACGACTCCGGCCGATCCGCGTACAGAAGCGTACATCACCGGCCGGTTCGGATAAGGACTCGCGAATGGAACGCCATTTCGAACAGGATCTCGAAGAACTGAAGCAGCGCATGCTTTGGATGGCCAGCCTGGCGGAGCGCTCCGTGCACCAGTCCGTGCACGCCGTGCTCGATTCCGACGAGCGTCTGGCGGAAACCGTGCTCGAGGAAGAAAATGCCATCAACGAAATGCAAATTGAAATTGACGAGCGCGTGCAGCGTTTGCTCGCTCTGCAGGCGCCCATGGCCGTTGATCTGCGAACCATCCTGGCCGTTTCGCGCATTAATAACGATCTCGAACGCATTGGCGATCAAGCCGTGAATATCGCCCAATCCGCCCTGCGCATCCTTCGTCATCCGCAGGTGAAACCTTATGTCGACCTCCCGCGCATGAGCGAGTTGGTGGAAGCCATGGTCCGCGACAGCTTGAACGCCCTTGTCCAGCGCGATCAAGAACTCGCCAAGAGCGTGCTCGCCCGCGACGATGAAGTGGATAGCCTCCGCGACCAGATGTTCCGCGAGCTTCTTACCTACATGATGGAAAATTCGCGCGTTGTTTTTCCGGCCTTCGAGCTGATCCTCGTCTGCAAAAATCTCGAGCGCATCGGCGATCATGCCACCAACATCGCTGAGGATGTCATCTACATCGTCGCCGGGCGCGACGTTCGCCATCCCGCTCTCGACCGTCGCTAGCCAGTGATTGAGCTTTCGATGTCATTCTGAGGGCCGGTCTTTGGCCCGAAGAATCTCTCTCCGGTTTAGCGCAAACTGCCGGATAGAGTCTTCGTACCGATAAATCGTGAAAGATTGCGCCGCTGTTCCGGGTTCGCGCTCTCCTTGGCAACGTGCGTCCAATTGCATTCCCCGCTTTCTCCCGGTCAACTCGGTGTAAGATCTCGCCCGGGATCCCGATTCACAATCTTTCTTCACCTGGGCGGCGAGAATGGACTTGCAACCGGCGCAACAACTTCCCGATCTCCGCGGCCAGGTCGCCATCGTCACCGGCGGCGGGCGCGGGCTCGGTCGTGAATTCGCGATCGCTCTTGCCGCCGCTGGTGCGAGCGTTGGCATCATCGCGCGCTCCGAACATCAGCTCAATGAAACGGTCTCGCGCATTCACAAAGCGGGAGGCAAGGCCTTGGCATCTCCCGGTGACGTCGCCAGTCCCGCGGCTGTCCAGAAAATACTCGATGAGGTACAAGCTAAATTTGGTCCTGTAAACCTGCTAGTCAGCAATGCGGGCGCTGTTGGTCCCATCGCGCCCATCGCGGAATCGGATCCATTCGAATGGTGGCACTCTGTTGAAGTCAATGTCCGTGGCACCTTCCTCTGCGCCCGCGCCGTCCTGCCTGGCATGATCGCTCGCGGCTGCGGTCGCATCATTCATATCTCCAGCGGCGCGGGCGCCATGACCCTTCCTTACCTCTCCGCTTACGTTGTCAGCAAAACCGCGCAGCTTCGCTTTTCGGAAGTTCTCGCGGCGGAAGTGAAAGAGCATGGCATCAGCGTCTTCGCCGTCTCACCAGGCACCGTCCGTACCTCCATGGCTGAACATTCGCTCGAATCCCCCGGGGGCAAGAAATATCTTCCCTGGTTTCGCAAAATATTTGAAGAGGGCCGCGACGTGCCTCCCGATCATGCTGTAAACCTGGTTCTGCTTCTCGCATCCGGCCGGGCGGATGCGCTATCCGGACGTCTGCTTAGCATCGCGGACAATGTGGAGGATATGATCGAACGAGCGGAAGAAATTCTGCAAAAGGATCTCTTCACTTTACGGCTGAACAAGTTGATTTAGGAATTGCCTGATGGGCGAATAGTCCCGGATTTACAATCGGGTCAGTGCGGTGGCTTCGTCTTCGGATAAATCCAGTATGCTGTCCAATCTCACCATCTTCAGAATTTGCGTTACGCGCTTCGTCGGCGCGAAAAACGTGCATTTTCCATTGGCTCGTTTCAACGCCGTAAACGCGCGAACCAGCGCTCCAATCCCGGAGCTATCCAGCTCCGTCACGCCGGAAAGGTTCACGGCAAGCTTGTTGGTCCCGGAATCGACCAGTTGCTGCACTTGCTCGCGGAAAGATTGCTCCGCCTCTCCCAATTTGAGCGCGCCCTCTAAATCCACAATCGTGGCGTTTCCCACCTTCCGAATACCAATGTTCACGGGGACCTCTCTTCTCTTCGCGCTGCCAACGCTACCCGAACTCAGCCCGCCAATCAAGGGGAAGGGGAATTTTTGTCCATTACCTTGACTCCCCGGAAGCCCTTTGTTAGCCTCAGCCCGGTTTCGCCTGCATTTCCCACAAATGGGATGCAGGCTTCCGTAACCAAATAAAATCTCTTTTCCTGGGAGAGCGCCTTGGAATCATTTTCCGCGCTCTTTGAACTCGCTACCGTCTATTACTCGTGTCGTGACGTCGACGCGCTGCTCCGGATGTTTGCGGCGCGGCTGGGCCCGGCTATGAACGCGCGCGCCGTGCAGGTTTGGCTTTATAGCCAGGAGGATGGAGGCTTGCGTTGCCGGGGACGCTGGTCCGAGCCAGGCGAAGGAATTGAGCCAGTCAGCGAAACCATTACCGATGGCGGCCTGATGGAAGTTTTCTCGGATGGGGAAACCCGCCGCTTTCCCGCCAGCCAGATCGATCCGGAAGGGCTTGGCCATCTTCTCGAAGCATCCCGCGAACGCGTAAAAACAGCGATGTACGTTGCACTTCCTCTGGCCCAGGGTTTCGCCGGAGTGGTGGAACTCTTAAACCGCCGCAGCGGCGATTTTTCCGCCACCGATGCCGCCTTCGCGGAAGAAGCCGGCCGGATCACCGGCCTCGCACTGGAAAATCTTCTAACCTCTGAAAAAGAACGCCATGCCCAGTTCTTTACTCTGGAACGGCTCACGGCCCTTTACGATCTGAGCCGCATTTTCAATTCCACTCTTGAACTCAATGAATTGCTCCCGGTGGTCACCGAAAAAATCCGCGACATTCTGAACGCGCAAGGCTGCAATCTCTGGCTGATCAATCCTCAGGGAACGGAACTCCAGTTCGTGCAGCAAGCTGGCAGCGATCCCACCACCCAAGAGGGCGCAAAACTGCCGGTCGGCGAAGGATTGTTGGGCCAGGTGGCTCAGCAGGGCGCGGGGCAAGTGGTCGAGTTCGCTCTCGAAGAAGAACGCCTCGCCGGCCGCCAGGTGGCCGACGAAGAATTTCAAATTCAGACCATGATGTGCGCGCCATTGATGAAAGAAGCCGAGGTTCTCGGCGTGGTGGAAGTGGTTAACAAACTCGATGGCACCGCTTATGACGAAGACGACCTGTTTTTCTTGAGCAGTATTTGCGAACAGGCCGCCATTTCGCTGCACAATGCGAATTTGCTCGAAGCGGAGCGCAAAGTCGAAGCGCTCGATGCCCTCCTGAAGATCAGCAAGGAAATCACCTCCACCCTCAACCTGGATCACGTGCTCACCACTGTGGTGAACCAGGCCGCCACGGTGGTTCCATTCGATCGTTGCGCCATCGGATATTTCGATCGCAATCGCTTTGTCCTGGGCGCTGTCTCCGGAGAAAAGGAAGTTCCCAAGACGCCGGAAATGGCCCGCCTGCGCGATGCCATGGAATGGGTCTCCACTCTAAGCGGCCCCGTTTCCGCCGACGAATATGAAGCCGGCTGGAGCGTCGATCCCGCGGAAGGCGAAGCTCAGGTGGTTTCATTCTTGACCGCCAACGGATACAGCGGATTCTATGCTCTCCCGTTACGCGATGATCAAGGCATCGTCGGCGTTCTGGCCCTTCTGAGCGCCGATGCGGAATTCCTCAATAACCAGCAGCGCGAAACGGTCACGATTCTTTCCAACCAGACTTGCGTGGCCCTGCGCAACGCCGAGCTTTATCAGCACGTCCCCCTGGGCAGCTTTTTGAAGCCCTTCGCGGAGCGGCAGCAAAAATTGATGCACGTTTCCGGCAGCCGCTGGCTTGAAATCGCCATCAAAATCGCCATCGTTGCGGGAATCCTGATCGTGATTCCCTGGAAGATGCGCGTTGGGGCCAACGTGACCGTGGTTCCGGCCGAGCGGCGCGTCGTCAGCGCCGTTGTCGGCGGGGTGATCGAGCGGGTTCTCGTACACGAAGGCTCACCGGTAGTTCAGGGACAGCCGCTTGCGCAATTGGATGACGGCGACGCCCGCGTCCGCCTGGCCCAGGCTCAATCCAACCTGGCTTCGGCGCGGCGCGACCTGGCCGACGCGGAATTCAAGCGCGATCTGGCCGCCGCTGGGCAGGCCCGTTTGCGCGCGGCCATGTTCCAGGCGGAGGCAAATCGCGATCAGGAAGACGTGGACAAGGCGCAACTGCGCTCGCCCATCTCCGGAATTGTCGTCACCGAAAAAGTGCAGGAAAAAACAGGCAAACTTTTGACTCCCGGCGAAGCGTTCTGCGAAGTGGTGGAGCAGGACCGCATGGCCGCGGAGATGAAAGTTCTCGAATCCGACGTCGGCCTCGTTCGCGCTGACACCGGCGCTGTGATCCGCCTGAATGCCTATCCAACCGAAGCTTTCCGGGGCAGAGTCGAACGCGTGAGTTCGCAGACGGTTGCGGTGGAAGGAGAACAATTTTTTGTTGTGCGGGCGATTTTTGATAATAGGGATGGATTGGCGCGCAGCGGCATGGCCGGTCGCGCCAAGATCACTGCCGTGGGCGGTTGGTTTCACAGCGGATGGTATCCGGTCGGCTACGTGATCTTGCGGACGCCGGTCGATTGGACTTGGGAAAAAGTGTGGGGTTGGTTGCCGTAATGGCCTCGAGGGGGAAAAGATGAAACGCGCAGGGTGGATTTTTGGAGCTGCGCTTGTATTGGCGCTTTCGAGCGCCGCTTGTGGTGGATCATCGGCTCCGGATAATTCCGCGGCGGCATCCGCCAAGACAGCGCCGTCAACCGTGGCGCCCGTTGCAAATGCCAATGAATCCCAGGAAATTTTGACGGTGCTCTCGGTGGAGCACGAAGTGGATGTTCTCGCTCAGCGGGATGGACCCGTAATGGATATCGCCAAGGATGAAGGGAGCCGTGTTCACAAAGGCGATGTTCTGGCCCAGCTCGATGAGCAGTCGTTGAACGCCGAAGCCGAAAAAATTCAGGCCGATCTTCGCGTAACCCAGAATGATGTGAAATATCTCGACGCCGAATTAAAAGCCAAACAAGCCAATCTGCGCCGCCAGCAGGAGTTGCGGCAGAATGGATTGAGCAGCGACGCTGATCTCGAACAGGCTCAATTTCAGGCCAAAGGCGCGGAATATGACCTGGATAGCCAGCGCTCCAAAGTGGAGCGGGCCCAGGCGGAACTTCGCACCACTCAACTGGAATTGGCGAAAATGAAAATTCGCGCGCCGTTTGATGGCGTCGTCGTCCGTCGCTACATTCGCCAGGGACAAAATGTGGTGAAGGACGACAAATGTTTCCGCGTCAGCCAGCTCAGTCCCTTGCGCGTGCAATTCCAGATTCCCGAAAGTTCCGGTCATCACCCGCGCGTAGGCGATGAAGTAAAGGTAACACTCTCCGCCGATCACCAGCGCGTCGTAACCGCGCGCGTCTCGAGCGTCAGCCCGACTGTGGATGCTGCCAGCGGAACTTACGACGTCACCGCGCGGCTCTATGGTCCCGATCTTTCCGACCTGCGCCCGGGAATGGCCGCGCGCGTCGCCTGGCCCGGAACCAGTTCCAGTCCCGGGCACTAACCGGACACTTCATGCGCTTCGGCCCCACTAGCCTGCAAACTTCGAAGATCCTCGCCAAGGGTCAGCGCCGCGCTGCCTTTCGCACTTCTCTTCGGGTCAGCGAGCAGGTTTTTGCCGGCGAAGTCAGCTACATGGTCAAGGTGCCGGAATCGAATGACTATTACCGCCTAACGCCTTATGAATACGAATTGATCCAACTGTTCGACGGGTCTCGCACTCCCGGCGAAGTGGCCCAGGAAATCACCGCTCGCTATCCCGCTTCGCCTTTCTCGGAACAAAGCGCGCTCGAATATCTCGACCAGGCCGATCCCAATTTGTTTGAGCGCAGCCAGGAAGAACGCAATCTCGCCGTGCTCGAAAAAATCCGCCAGGAACGCAAAGGACGCGCGGAACGCTCCAACATGTTTTACTTCGTGGTGCGCAGCTGGGAATCCGATAAATTCCTCAATCGCGTTTATCCTTATCTGCGTTGGATGTTCACTCCCGCCTTCGTGATTTTTTGCATCGGGCTATTCGCCGTTATGGGCGTTCTGATCGCCACGGATTATTCCCGCATTCAACAGGACACCGTCAATTTCTACCGCGATATGTACGACTCCTGGTACAACTTCTGGATTTTCTGGGTCCTGATGTTTTTTGTGATCGGCCTTCACGAAATGGGCCATGGTTTGACTTGCAAGCATTTCGGCGGCGAAGTTCCGCATATGGGCATGATGTTCATTTATTTCAACCCTGCTTTTTATACCGACGTCACGGACATGTGCCTCTTCGACAAAACCGGCAAGCGTCTGTGGACCATCTTCGCCGGACTGTGGACCGAAATGATCATCTGTAGTTTTGCCAGCCTGGCATGGTATTTCTCGCGGCCCGGCTCCATGCTCAATGTCGTTGGTTACCAGGTGCTTTTATTCACCGGCATCTCCGCGCTTTTTTTCAACTTGAATCCCTTTATTAAATTTGACGGCTACTACGCTCTCAGCACTTATCTCGAAGTCGAAGGCCTCAGCGAAAGTTCCAATCAATATTTGTGGGCCTGGATTCGCAAAAACATTCTCCGCCATCCGGTGGAAATGCCGCCGGCCACCAAGCGGCGCCGGCGAATCCTTCTCGGCTATTCCACGCTGGCGTTCATGTACCGGGCCGCGGCCATTACCTTTTTTCTGCTGTTCTTGAAAAGTATTTTCACCAGCCGTTTCGGCGTCACCGCCGGAACCTTGCTGACGCTGGGCCTGCTCTATTTCATTTTGCGCAAAAAAATCCGGAAATCGGTTCCCTTCGTGCGCGCGGAATTCCGCTCTCTTAAGGAGAGGCTGATGAGATGGAAGATGTCGCAAGGACAAATGGTGGGAGCGGCCGTGGTGGCGGCGATCCTGATCGTGCCGTTCGCTCCCGATCGTGTCTCCACCGAATTTATTCTCGAACCCGGCGCCCGAGCCGATATCCGCGCCGCCGCCCCTGGTCTGGTCGCGCAAGTAAATGTTCACGAGGGCGATGCCGTCCAGGCCGGAGCTATTCTTGCCGTCCTTCACAATCCGGATCTCGAAACGCGCTCCTCCGTTCTTGCGCACGAACTGGAGAACGCCGAACATTCGCTCTCCGGCGCCCAGTCCAGCAATGATCGAATGGCCATCGCGAAAGCACAGCAGGATACCCGGCGCCTCGACACGGATTTAAAGGAAGCGCGCGAGAAGTTGGCGTCGCTCACCCTGCGTTCGCCGATCTCCGGAATCGTCACCACTCCGCAAGTTGCGCAAAAGATCGGCTCCTACGTCGCGGAAGGCGATGAATTCGCCGTCGTCGTGGAACGCCAGCCAGATGAAAGCGCGCGTTCTGGTCCATGATTTGGATTTGGAGGATGTTCACCTGGGAGCTCTCGTCAAACTAAAAGTGCGCGCGAATCCTTTCCACACGTATTCCGGTACCGTGGAACAAATCATGCCCGCCGCCGCTTCCGATCAGCCCGTGATCGAAACCCAGAAATTGGAACGCTACGGCCAGGCACTGACGAATTATTTTGCGGTGACGCTGGAATTGCCGAACGGCAATGGCGAGTTGCGCGAGGGCATGACCGGCACCGCGAAGATATTCGGCAAACGGACGCCCCTGATTTACAACGCGGGACGCGGCGTGTGGCGCTGGCTCAGTTCACAAATCTGGTAGTTTGCGCCGCGCTTCCAAATGAAAAGGGCTGCCACCTTTCGGCAGCAGCCCTTCCATTTCCAATTGAGATCCTTGAAACTAAACTTACACGTTGATCCCGCGTCCGCCAGGGGCATTCACGCCGCGTCCACCAGGAGCGCTGACGCCACGTCCACCGGGAGCGTTCACACCGCGTCCGCCAGGAGCGCTGACGCCACGCCCGCCAGGAGCATTCACACCGCGTCCACCAGGAGCGCTGACGCCACGTCCGCCAGGAGCATTCACACCGCGTCCGCCGGGAGCGCTGACGCCACGTCCGCCAGGAGCATTCACACCGCGTCCGCCGGGAGCGCTGACGCCACGCCCACCAGGAGCATTCACGCCGCGTCCGCCAGGAGCGCTGACGCCACGCCCACCAGGAGCATTCACACCGCGTCCGCCAGGAGCGCTGACGCCACGCCCACCGGGGGCGCTAATTCCGGACAAAAGTCCCGAACCCTTCGGCAAGCCCTTGGAAGTCTTTTCGTCTCTGTTCTTCTTGATCGGCTTTCCTAGATTCTTGTCGCTCATTTTGGTTCCCCCTCGAATTTGATTGCCCTTGTCTGTGGGCTACATCTTTATCTAATGCACTTGGCGCGCCAAACCGGCCTGACAGACAAAAACAGCGCATTCCGCTGAAATCAGACAGCTTACGAATTTCGATCGCCGGGAACGGCCGGGACGTCCCGGCGAAAAAGCGTTGAATTTCTCAACAAGCGTTGAATGTTTCAACGAATCGACCCCACCGGCCGCCGTTGACCCATCAAGCGACATGATCTACTCCCGCCAAATGCCGGGCCCAATAAAACAGGAAGGGCCGCCACCTTTCGGCAGCGGCCCTTCTCCACAAACCGGATTCCCGATACTGCTCTTAGACGTTGATGCCGCGCCCGCCGGGTGCGTTCACGCCACGCCCGCCAGGTGCGTTCACGCCGCGCCCACCAGGTGCGTTCGTTCCACGCCCGCCGGGTGCATTCACGCCACGCCCGCCAGGTGCGTTCGTCCCGCGTCCGCCAGGTGCATTTACACCACGTCCGCCAGGTGCGTTCGTCCCGCGCCCGCCGGGAGCGTTCACGCCGCGCCCGCCAGGTGCGTTCACGCCGCGCCCGCCAGGTGCATTCACGCCGCGCCCACCGGGTGCGTTCACGCCGCGCCCGCCGGGTGCGTTCACGCCGCGCCCGCCGGGTGCGTTCACGCCGCGCCCGCCGGGTGCGTTGACGCCGCGCCCGCCAGGTGCATTCACGCCGGCCATGATTCCAGAACCCTTCGGCAATCCCTTGGAGCTCTTTGCATCCTTTCCTTTCTTAACCGGCTTACCCATTTTCTTCTCGGTCATTTTAAATCCCCCTCTTTTTTGATTGCCCTTTTCGAGTGGGCGACGTACCAAACAAGAGCACACCACGCGCCAAACACAAGAGCCTTCCGCTTACTCCCCGCCGGCCAGCAACGAAAGCACTTAGCAGCGGCGGGTGGAAACCATACTCTATTCCCCGGAAAGCGGCAGCGTTGAATTTTTCAACATTTGTTGAATCGTTCAACTTTCACATGCCATGCTTCCGGCAAAGATAGTTCATCCGGTTGCGGTCCACGCCCAGCAGCCGGGCGGCCGCGGCTTTCACCCCGCTCGATTGATTCAGCGCGGATTCCACCCAGCGTTTTTCGAATGAATCGAGCTCCTTCACCAGGTTGATCCCCGCAGCCGGAATCTTGAAGGCGTCCATCCTTCCATTATTGGGTTTATGGAGGAAGTTGGGCGGCAAATCCTTCTCGGAAATCCAATCGGAATCCACCATCAGCACCAACCGTTGAACCGTATTCTCCAGTTCGCGCACGTTACCCGGCCAGGCATAATTTTTCAGGACGTCCATGGCCTCGTCGGAAATTCGTTTGCCTGCCACGCCATTCGCCGCGCAATAAACCTGCAGGAAATAATCGATCAGCTGGGGAATATCCTCGATGCGTTCGCGCAACGGAGGCAGAAAAATCGGAACCACGTTGATGCGGTAATAGAGATCTTCGCGGAAGCGGTTCTGGCGGACCGCTTCTTCCAAATCTTCGTTGGTGGCGGTCAGCAGCCGGAAATCAACCCGGATTTGCCGTTTGCCGCCCAGGCGAATCAAGGAACGCTCTTCCAGCAAGCGCAAAAGTTTGCTCTGGAGTGAATAGGGCAAGGTGCCGATTTCATCCAGGAACAGCGTGCCGCGATTGGCCAGCTCGATGCGGCCTTCCTTGGTTTCAACCGCGCCGGTAAACGCGCCGCGCTCATATCCAAACAACTCCGCTTCCATCAGGCTTTCCGGCAGCGCCGCGCAATTTACGCTGACGAACGAACGGTTGCGCCGCGGACTCTGTTCGTGCAGCGCGCGCGCAACCAATTCTTTTCCTGTTCCGCTTTCGCCGCGGATCAGAACCGTGGTGGTGCCGCGCGCCACGCGGCGGATCGAATCAAACAAGTGCGTCATCACTTCCGTGGAACCGATCAGGTCGCCAAACGCTTTTTTGCGCTGCACCTCCTCACGCAAAATGCGATTTTCGCGCTGCAGGCGGAGTTCTTCGCTGGCGCGCTCCAGCGCTCCCCGCAGAACGTCCATGTCCAGCGGCTTGACGAAGTAGGCATACGCTCCGGCTTCAACCACGCGCAGGGCTGTGGCTTTTTTCTGGTCTTCGCTCAAGACGATTACGAAAGTATCCAGATCGCTCTGGCTCAGACTGTTAAGCAATTCGACGCATTCATTCAAGCCATCCGGCGAGATATCCAGATCGATCAGCAAGACATCCAGCGGATCGACTCCCTGAAAAATCTGGTAGGCATCGGCGAAGCTTTCGCCTTCCACCACATCGAAGGAAGAACGCAGCAGCGCGGCAAGCCGCGAGCGCGGAGCCGCGTCGCTATCGACGATTGCGACTTTGGGTTTTAGTTTTCCAGAGGCCATTATTTTTTCCGCGGCGGAAGAAATTTTTTGTCGATACTCGCCACCACCACGTAATTGGGGTCCACCATTTCGGTCAAATGGATGTGGCCGACCTTCGAGAGAAGCTCGTAAGCGTCCAATTGTGAAAGGCCGTAATCCGAGTTGATCCAATAAACCAATTCACTGACGGCGATGCGCAGAGCGTCGTCCACCGGGCGGTAGATTCCAGCGGCCATAATTTCGTTTTCATTTTCGAAGCGCGGCCAGGCGATGCGTTTCCCTTTGATCAGGTCGACTTGCAGGCGAATGCGCAGGGGCACTTCGATGGCGGTGCCGTCCACTTCGCCGTCACCCATGGCGGCGTGGCCATCGCCCATGTAGAGCAGAGCACCGGGGACATTGACCGGCAAATAGAGAACGTTGCCGACGCTGGCTTCAGGCGCGTCCATATTCCCGCCATTTTCGGCGGGCACCACCGAACTGCGGGCTTCGCCGCCTGCAGGTGCTACTCCAATGCATCCGATAAAAGGATGCAGCGGAATTTTCACGGTGAAATTGGAATCGAGCGCCTGGTACGTAGCGGTGTTCGTCGCGTGATCGATCGGATAAAACCAGATTTTTTCAGGCAAGGGAGGATTCAGCATCGGAGTGTAGCCTGTGGAATTGACCGCGCCAAAACCGGGAGCGATCGCGCCGATGCCCTGATTGCCGTCCACTTCGATCTGGAGAAATTTGACGGTGAGAGTATCGCCAGGCTCGGCTCCTTCCACGTAGAACGGGCCGGCCAGCGGATTATCCCCTTTGATCAGAGCGAGAGTATCGCCGGGCTTTTGGACTGCGTTGCCGAGCGCATCCGGCGTATTGGTTTCGAGAATATCGCCGGGATGGAGGCGGGCGACAGCAGGCGCGGTGGCATACACATATTTCACTAGGTCCATGGTGGTGTGGTAACGGACAACCTGACCGGAAGCGGTCGCGCTCGATGGCTTCGATTGAGCAAAAATATTTCCAGGAAGCAGGGCGGCGAGCAGAATTGTGACAGTGCAAGCGAGGTATTTCAGAGTCATGAAAATGCTCCCGATTTTGCCGCGAAAATGGAGTTTCAGGCGCGCGAAGAGACGATTTTTGCATGAATATCGGGCGTGCCAGAAACGCACGATATAGGAGCGATTAGAATTTCGTATCCGATTGTTTTTAAAAGGCTTGGCCATTTTCGACTGTGGTTGGCACTGGCGATTAGCCAGGCGATTAGAATTGCCGTTTTCTGGCTGGAGGGAGGCGAATTTATCCAGTATATTTTCTCGCTGCCAATTCCCGCGTTGCCATGCCTGGCGCATGCGCACCCCCTATATTCCATAGCATGGATTCACCAAAATGCAAGAGCCGTGCCTGTGGACGTTGGTTAATTTGATGGGTGTGAAGTCGCCGGAAATTTGATGATTCAAGCCGCGGTACGATTCCAGGAGTTTTGACAAAGATAAATTGCGCAGCACCGGATCCTTTCCAATGAAACTGGAAAGGTTGGACCACCCACGCAGGGGTGGCATTCTCGGACAAGGCTACTCGGTATGTTTGGGGCAATTCAATTTAAATTCAATCGATGCCTGAATCTCCTGGCCGAATGCTTCTTTTGGGAACTTCCAGCCACTGACAGCCCTTTCCACTGCTCCGCGCAACAAGGGCGGCCCGTTCTGAAAGATGGGCTTACTGCTAGCGCCACTTGCATCAACATGGATTTTGAATACGACTTCACCCTGAATGCGAGCCATTCGGGTAATCATCGGATATTGAGGCTCGACGAATGCTTCAGGCGCATACGGCACGCTACTAAGTAGCCGGACACTCGGAGAAGGCGGGAGCACCTGCGCAGCATGATACAGGTCGGATGGTTTGTCCGGCGCGCGTTGGAAAAGCGCATCGTAATTGCCTACGCTCAGTTCTTTGAGGGCCGGCGAATCCGGGTTTTTGGCAGGCTGCTCTTCATTTTCAGAAGTCTGGAACATCGGCTTGTCCATAACTCCAGGACCAACGGCGTGCTCCAAGTATTCCAGTAACTGCATCGTCCAGGATGTCTGGACTGGGGTGTTGGCGTGAGGATCGAACCAATCCTTGTCGAGGATGTCCGAACGAATGAGGCGCGCTTTAGTTCGACACTGAATTTGCATTACGACATTCGCACCGCTGAATACCATGCAGTGTTTGCACCTTTTGAGTTCTCTGCGCAGTTCCTTTCCGGGGATTTTGCATGGATTCGTCGAGCCAAACAAATCTGAAACCGAATCACTGATTGACGCGGATGCAAATTCAACTTTTGCTGGATTAACGCATTCATCTGTGGGCGGAGTAAGTGTGATTCTCTCGATCGAAGTACCGTTTGCCATGGGGCGTACTATGAACAGTTCGTAGTAATCATTCGGCGGACCAAAATCGAAAAAGGTGTGTCGAGCGATTTCGAATTGAGTAGGTTTCGATTGTGCGAGGGCGTTCGGTTGCGGCAGCGATGATCCACAAAGTAGAACTACTGCACCGATAACGACTCTGTAATGCAAAGGAGAGGCTGGGCTGAAAATCCTCATTTGTTCTCTCCTTGGAGCGGGGAGAGGATATCGATTTAATCTTACGGTAAATTCACAGAACCGTAGATGCGCACAGGCGCGAAATCAGTTGCTCGCCCAGCGATCCGAGAGTGCTCCGATGATACAGAGTGACTTCCTAGCTTAACCTGCGGAGACAGGAAGGGCTGCGCCACCTCGGCCGTAGAAACTGCGGGCGCGACCCTTCAAAGCTCAGTGTAAACAAGCAGCGCCCCTACGAAAACTCGAGGCTGCTTAGTGGTGTTCGCTGACGGAGAGAACGTTGCCGTCGGGGTCCTTGAACCAGGCTACTTTGGAGCCGTCGGGGGTGGACCAGATGCCGCGTTCTTTGTCCTGGACGAAGGGAAATTTTTCGAAGACTACTCCGCGGGCCGTGAGCCAATCGACGATCTTTTCGATGTCTTGCACTTCCCAGCCCATCACGGTGTAAGGGGCGGGAGTGAAATTGGCGGCCTTTGCGACGCGGATCATGGTGTCGCCGGCTTTGACGACCAGGGCAAACTGGTCATCGCTAATGAATTCGAAACCGAGTTTGCCTTCGTAAAAGGCTCTGGCTTGTTTGGAATCTTTTGTGGGAACGAAGCCGACGAGTTTGCTGGAAGCCAACATTTTTACCTCCGCAGAGAATACAGACGAACGGGAAAATAGCACTTGCGGGTGCGGGCTTGCTCTCGCTA
This sequence comes from uncultured Acidobacteriota bacterium, assembly GCA_963797765.1. Lineage (GTDB taxonomy): Bacteria > Acidobacteriota > Terriglobia > Acidiferrales > UBA7541 > JBGPTK01. Next base: position 740,570 of record CAWCQU010000002.1, read on the forward strand.
TTGTGACAACAAATGCCGGAAAAGTGCCAAAGCATCCTTTTGGATCGCCGCGGGCGGGAAATCGCACAGGCCGCGACTCTATCGCTGGAATTCGCCGACGGCCATCTGGTCCCCAACCATTTTCATCCAGAAGATCAACTGGTGTTTGCGTCGAAGGGCGTGATGACGGTGCGGACGGAGCAGGGGATCTGGGTGGTGCCACCATTGCGCGCGGTGTGGATTCCGGCGAATACGCCGCATTCGGTGGCGATGTCCGGCCTGGTTTCGATGCGGACACTTTATTTTGCGCCGAGGCGGACGCGCACGCTGGGGAAAAAATGCTTCGTGATGAACGTCTCGCCGCTCTTGCGGGAATTGATTTTGCATGCGTGCCAGTTCAAGAAATTGAAGACAAGCGAGCCAGCCCAGAGGCGCATCCTCGATTTCCTCAGCGATCAATTGAAATCGGCGCATTCGATTCCTTTGCAATTGCCGAAGCCGAGCGATTCGCGCGCCATGCGGATTGTGGCTGCATTGCAGGCGGAGCCGGGAAAAGAAGGCACGCTGGAAGAATTGTGCGAAGGCTGCGGCGCGAGCAAACGAACGATCGAACGCATTTTTATAGCGGAAACGAAGATGACGTTTCGCCAGTGGCGGCAGCAATTGAGGCTGCTGCATGCGATGCAATTGCTGGCGTCGGGCGAGAAAGTGACGGGAGCGGCGATGGACGCGGGGTACAACAGCGCGAGCGCGTTTATCGCGATGTTCCGGCGGCAATTGGGGCAGACGCCACGGCGCTATTTCGCGGCGTGAAATTCCACGTTTGGCTCGGAGAGAGTTGAAGGTGTCCCAAAATTCAAATGGCAACGCGAATCAGGCCATCTACACGAGACCTTCAGGGGCTAAAGCCCTCGCCTTCCACAAAATGGAATGTCGGGGCTGAAGCCCCGACCCCCTAAGAAGCCAGACAAATCTCGAAATAGGACATTACTGGAGGGGGGTTGGGCTATTTGATTTTTGGGGGATATTTATCGATAGATTTTTTGACCATGTCGTTGAGCTTGCCTTCGATCTTGGTGGCATCACTTTTTTCCTGGCTGGCGATGCCGCGCCAGACGAGCGACTTGGTGCTGGGATCGCGAAAATCGATGACCAAAGTTCCTTCGGCATATGGAACACGAACGTAACGAGTGCCCCAGCCGCGCCAGCCAGCGGGGTAGGCCTCCACTTCGGATTTGCGGGCGGTGCCGAAATGATAGCGCACGTTGAGATCGGGTTTTTCCGTTACCTGAGTAAGACCTTTGGCGGTGAGATCGCGGACGATGTCCGATTCGATTTGTTTTTTGACGAGCTCGCTATTAAGGGCGGGATTCTTGCTGTTTAATTCGCCGCCGCGAAGGGCGAACGTCTTGTAATCGCTAAAGGGAGCGGCCTGGTCGAATTCGACGGTGATTTTTTGCGCCAGGGCGGCGGGAGCGGCGAGGGCGCAGAGAATCAGTATCTTTATTCCGAGCGAGAAGAGGCGGTGGAATTTTTCCCGATCAGCGGCGTACGTTTGCGGTTGAGACACGATTCACCTCGCGGGTAACGGCCGGTAGTGTATCAACATGGCGGGGTGTTACGCACTAGAAGACCGAGTGAGGGGGCGAATGCGCGATGGTGAATACTGGCTGCAGAGCCAGAAGTGTGTGCTACTGGGCTGTGCTACTGGGCGCGATTAGAGGATGTTGACGGCGCGGGCGGCGATCACCAGGACGATCATCAGGGAAATCATGGACTGTAGCATCATGCCCATTTTTGCCCAGTGGGTCAGCGGAGCAGTATCGGTGGGCGAAAATGCGGTGCTGGTGTTGAAGGCTAGAAAAAGATAGTCCATGAAGTGGGGAGACCAGGAGGGATCGCCGTCTTCCTGGCTCAGCATCTGCGGAAACAGGAAAGAACTATCGATGCGGCCGCGGCTGGTTTCGCGCATGAGCGGACCGCCGGCGTCAAGCTTCCAATACCACAGAGCGAAAACGAGAACGTTGGTGAACCAGAGCGCGCTGGCGGAGCGCAGAAGAACGCGCGGCGGTTCGCGATGAAGCGGTATTCCCTCGATCAGAAATATCAAGGAAGCGATCAGGGCCAGGGTAATCAGCCCGCTGACGATGTAGGTAAGAATCCGCGTCACGTCGTAGCGGCCGCGGCGATAGGAAACCAGCATCGGGATCATCAACAAGAGAATGATGGCGAGCAAGCCCCAACTGGGGCCTACCGAAAGCGGCTCGGGCAATGCGACGTAGACGCCTGCGGAAGCGACCATTGCCACCAGGGCGGGCCAGCGGGGTTCGCGAATGATTTTGTCGGCCATCGGATCGAGGATGAAGTTTAGTACAGTTTCTGGCGTGGCTCAAAATGCGCGAGCGATCGGGCGTTAAGATACCGCACAGGCGCCCCGATCTACGACATCGGGGTTAACTTCGGGCACGGAAAGAAATATCTAGGAAGAATCTGGGAGAGCGTCAAGTTCCCCAGGCCAGACTACTTGCTCGACTGGTCCGATGAGGAAGATCAAGCACAGCATGCCCGTCAATGCGACGGCGGTGAGGACTGCGAAGGCCCAGTAAAAATGTCCTGTGCGGTCGAGGACAAATCCAGTGAGAGCCGGAGCAACTACGCCTGCTAGATTGCCGAAGAAGTTCTGGAAACCGGTCCAGCGGCCGGCGGCTTGGCGTCCGGCGAGAGTCTGAGTGATTGCCCAGATATTGGAAGCCCACGTCCCGAAGAAAATCACGCCCACGATCAGAGCGACCACGCAGTAAAGAGGACCGCCGACGGAAGCAAGTCCCACGAAAATTCCGGCCAGAGCAAGTCCACCGCCTGTAAACGTCTTGCGGACGAGTGTAGGAGTGGCTCCCGATGCGATCCAGCGATCGGAAACCCAACCGGCGAGCGCGCAGAAACAAGCGCCGAGCAGGTAAGCGATTCCGCCGATCTTGGCCATGCTGACCATGGAAAAATTGCGATCGCGCACCAAATAGTAGGGAAGCCAGGTAATCAGAAAATAGCTGACGTAATTTCCGCTAAAGAGCCCGATGCAGGTTCCCCAGGCGGAACGCGAGCGCACGAACTGGAGAAGATTGGGTGCGCCTGTTGTGTGCGTGAGCGCCGCTTCTTGTTTTTTCGGAATCCAGTTCACCCAGGGAATCAGCCAAAGCATGCTGAGAAGGCCGAGCGCGATGAAGAATGGGCGCCAGCCGAATCGCGCCATCAGCAGGCCGCCGAGCAGCACGCCGGAGCCAGGTCCCAACATGATTCCCGTGGAGAGAATTGCATTGGCAAAGCCTCGATGCTCTTCCGGGAAGTTCAGCGCGAGGATTTTCGAGTAGGAGGGAAAGGCAACCGATTCGCCCATGCCGAGAAGCAAACGCAATACGAATAGCACCGCGAAAGTGTGGACGATTCCGGTGGTGGCCGTGGCGAGCGACCAGAGAAAGAAACCTCCGGCGAAGACCCAGTAAACGTTGAGCCGGTCCACCAGCCAGCCGGAGACGAATTGCATGCAAGCATAGGTCCAGAAAAACGCGGAGAGCAGCAGGCCGAGTTGAGAGGCGGAAATGCCAAGTTCGTCTTTCAACATGGGAGCGGCAATGGAAAGATTGCCGCGATCGACGTAATTGATGAAGACAGAAATTGCGAGAAGGACGAGAACCAAGCGCAGATGGACGGGGATGCCCTTCGGCTGTGATGCGGTGGAAATTGACATGAAGATTGGGCGTCATCTTCTCCAGCAACGACGTGATTTGCAACTCATTTTGCGGGGTATATGTGATTGCGGCTGATGGTGCAGTGCGGCTGAGCGGCGGCGCGTCATTTGACTTGGGTTGGGCAGGCACCTAGAATGGCCGAGCCATGGCGGAACCCAGGTCTCTCACCGGACAGACAATCTCCCATTATCGAATTCAGGAAAAGCTGGGTGGCGGCGGCATGGGAGTGGTGTACCGAGCCGAGGACACGCGCCTGGACCGAAGCGTGGCGCTGAAATTTCTTCCCGAAGACACTCCGACGGACACGCAAACGCTGGAGCGATTCCAACGCGAGGCGCGCGCCGCTTCGGCGTTGAACCATCCCAATATCTGCACGATTCATGACGTGGGCGAATACGAGCGGCGGCCATTTATCGTGATGGAGCTGCTCGAGGGCCAAACGCTGAAACACCGGATCAGCGGCAGGCCGCTGGATATCGACAACCTGCTCGACATGGGAATTGAGATCGCGGATGCGCTGGCAGCCGCGCATTTGAAAGGGATCGTCCACCGGGATATCAAGCCCGCGAACATTTTTATTACGCAGCGGGGCCAGATCAAGGTACTGGATTTCGGTCTGGCAAAAATGGAACCCAGGCGGCTACGCGCGGGGGCTGCTGATGCCACCGCAATGGCAACAACGGATAGGGAACCCGATTTCCTGACCAGCCCCGGCACAGCGCTGGGGACAATGGCTTACATGTCTCCCGAGCAAACCCTGGGGAAGGATCTTGATGCACGCACGGATTTATTTTCGTTCGGCACTGTGCTGTATGAAATGGCGACCGGCAAGTTAGCATTCATCGGGGATACTTCCGCGGCGATTTTTGATTCCATACTCCATGAGACGCCAAAACCTGCTGCGGGATTGAATTCGGCAGTGCCCGCGGAACTGGAACGAATCATCAACAAAGCTCTGGAGAGAGACCGCGACCTGCGCTACCAGACCGCTTCCGAGATCAGGACGGACCTGAAGCGATTGAAACGCGATCGTGAATCTTCCGGCCGCGTGAGCGACGTGAAGCGGCAATCGTCTGGCGTTGAAACGGCGGCAGCGCCTGCTTCGGACAAATCCGTTGCGGTGCTTTATTTTGAAAATTTGAGCAGCAGCAAAGATGACGAGTATTTTCGTGATGGGATGACGGAAGACATTATTACGGAGCTTTCAAAGATCAAGGAACTGCAAGTGTTTCCGCGAGCGGCGGTGCTGGCGTATCGGGATAAGCCGGTTACGGGGCCGCAAGTGGGACGTGAATTGAACGCGGCGTGCGTGCTGAGTGGGAGCCTGCGCCGCGCCGGAAATCGCTTGCGCATCACGGCGCAGTTGATCCGAGCTCAAACGGGACATTCCATCTGGGCGGAACGATACGATCGCGAATTGAAAGATGTGTTCGAAGTACAGGACGAAATCGCGCGCAGCATCAGCCAGGCGCTGCGGATCAAACTTTCCCCGCAGGAAGAAAAGGCGATCGCGCGGAAGCAAACCGAAAATCCCCAGGCGTATGACTATTACCTGAGAGGACGCCAGTTCTTCCACCAGTTCCGGCGCAAGGGATTTGATTTTGCCAGGCAGATGTTCGCGCGAGCGATCGTGATCGATTCGCAGTATGCCCGCGCATATGCCGGCGTGGCCGATTGCTGCTCGTTTCTTTACATGTACTGGGACAGCAACGAAGACAATCTGAACGAAGCGGAGGCCGCGAGCCGCAAGGCTTTGGAGCTCGATCCCGAACTGGCCGAAGCTCATGCAGCTTGCGGCGTGGCCTACGCGCTCAAACAGAACTTCGATGAAGCGCAGAAGGAATTCGAAGCAGCCATCCGGCTCGATCCCAAACTCTACGAGGCTTATTATTTCTATGCGCGCACCACGTTCCAACGAGGCGATTTGGCAAAAGCGGCGGAACTCTACGAACAAGCGGCCAAGCTCAACCCCGATGACTACCAAGCGGTAAGCCTGCTGGCGGGTGTCTACAACGGATTGGGATGGGCGGCGCAGGCCAATGCGGCTCAGCAACGCGCGTTGCAATTAACCGAGAAGCACATCGATCGGCACCCCGACGATCCCCGGGCGCTCTATTTGGGTGCGGGAATGAACGCCAGGCTCGGAGACCATGTGAAGGGTCTTGACTGGGCCCGGCGGGCACTGGCAATTGATCCGGAAGAAGCTTCGATTCTCTACAATGTTGCATGCGTCTACGCCATACTGGGCCGCACCGAAGACGCCCTTGATTGCCTGCAAAAGGTAATGGAGTACGGAGTCTTTTATAAAAATTGGGCGGCGAAAGATTCCGACCTGGATTCGCTGCGCCTGGATCCGCGGTTCCAGGCGTTGATCAGTTAGCGGGACGGGTGTATTTACCGCAGAGACGCTGAGGGCGCAGAAAGAAATACTTGCCTCGCAAACCTGAAGTTCCGACCGCTCAAAATCCTTGCATCGGATGAATCGCATAGCGTCTCCTGTAAATTCTTCTGCCAGGACCGCGTCTATTTTGGGATGAGACTTCAGAGTCCCGGCGAACTTGATGGCGGGATCAATTTGCGCGGCGGATGGTCGTACGATGCGAGGATGGGCGCGGGGAGAGAACTGTGTAGCTAGGGGCTGATGTGACGGTTTGCTTTGTCGCGGTGAGTAATTTTCTGCGAATCAGCCAGGAGATGGCGGCTTGCACGGAACTTTTGGAGACGCCGATGGATTCGGCGATTTCGCGGTAGCTGATCTGGACCATTCCGTTGCGGCGTTGCGCTTCGGCGGCCAGCCAGAGATAGACGAGGAAGGCGACGGGGCGGCGGTCGTGGCCGACCAGGTCGCGCATCAGGACGTCGATTACGTAATCGTCGAAGGAGAACATCGCTATAGTAACTATTACTATAGCATAGACTGGCTGATTGCAGCGGGCGGCGGGAGAGCGGTATTCTGCGCGGCGTCTTAAAAACAGAAGACGAGGAGGGACGATGATTCGCGGAATTAAATTTGCGGGGATTCCGGTGCGCGACCAGGATGCGGCGCTGAAATTTTATACGGAGAAACTGGGGTTCAAGGTGGTGACGGACCAGCCGTTCACCGAGAAACAGACGATGGATCGAGATCATGATTCCCGGCGCGGAAACGGGGCTGGCGCTTTTCACGCCGGACGGGCATGAGAATACGCATTGGCGATTTTCAGTCGCTTTCTTTTTGGTGCGACGATGTTTTTGCGACGGCGAAAGCGATGAAGGCCAAAGGGGTGGAATTTTTTGCTGATCCTAAGAAGGAAGATTGGGGAACATCGGCAATTTTCCAGGATGTGGACGGAAACAAATTCGTACTGAGCAGCCGGTGAAGGAGCGATATGGGACAAGCGATTGCGAAGAAACTGGGATTGAAGCCGGGAATGCGAGCGATGGTGATTGCGGCTCCGGCGGGATACCGGAAACTGCTCGAGCCGTTGCCCGAGGGAGTGGAAGTTTGCCGAAGCCGATGGGCGGGAAGAATGAATTCGTGCAGCTTTTTGCGACGCGGCAGGCAGAACTGAAAAAGCGGGCAGCGGCGTTGCTGAAGCGTTCTGGCGGAGCGGCGGATTGGTTTGGATTGCTTACCCGAAGAAAACTTCCGGGATGGAGAGCGATTTGGATCGCGAGTCGGTGAGGGAAGTGATGAGACCGACGGGGTGGAGGCCGGTTTCGATTGTGGCGATTGATGAAACTTGGGCGGCGCTACGCTTCCGGCCGGTGGAGGACGTCAAGCGGCGGAAGTGATGGCTGATTTGGGGGACCGCCCGCTCCGGACGGCGGCCGGAGTGATCTGCGAACCCCGCGGATGTTCATGAAGGCGTAACCGTCATTCGGGGGAAGGGCGTGATAAACTTCCGGCGTTGCCTTGCGCAATAAACCAAGATCAAATCAGTCGAGGAGAAATCCCATGAATTGTTATACCGCAAAGGATTTAGCGGACGCTTTCCGGACCGTCCGAAAGAACACGATCGTGATTGCCCAGGAAATTCCCGAAGACAAATACAGTTTCCAGCCGGCGCCCAATACGCGGACGGTGGGCGAACTGCTCTCGCACATTGCCTTGACGCACAGAATTCAACAACAAATTCAAGCCGAAGAACGCCGGACGACGCTGGTGGGATTTAATTTTCCGGCGTTGATGCAGCGCTTAACCGCGGAAGAAAAAGAAAAGCGGAGCAAGGAACAGATCATCGAAGCGCTGAAGAGTTCCGGCGAGAAATGGGCCGGCTTTCTGGAAGGAGTGACGGATAATTTTCTGGCGGAACGGGTGAACATGCCTGCCGGAATGACTCCGGCATCGAAGAGCCGGTTCGAGATGATTCTTTCGGTGAAAGAGCATGAGATGCATCACCGCGGGCAGTTGATGATGATCGAGCGGATGGTGGGGATCGTGCCGCATTTGACTCGCGATATGCAGGCGCGAATGGCGGAGGCGATGGCTGCGCAAACTACTGCGGCGAAGAGCTGATCGGCGAGCGCCAGTGGAAAGGTCACTCTTGAGGTGCAATGAAGAAAATCTCTTCCACTCAAGATTCAAGGATTTGCTCTGGATTGCTCGCCGCGATCGGAATGACAACTTCCGCGGTATTGTTCAGGGCCCTGTGATCTGCAGGGAGCACGGCTTCCCGACAAAAACAGTCGGGATCGGAAAGCCTGCTCCTCCATGGCGCATGACGCTTGAGTGAGGAAGAGATGCCAGGCGAAAGCCTGGCCCTACATTTGAGCTTACGCAGGGCCTATTGCAGCTTCTTGTATTCGTCTTGAACCTGCTTCACGAGCGGGACGCCGGGATCGGCATCTTTCCATATAGCTAGAAAATCCTGATAGGCGGTACGAGCTTTGGAAAGAGCGGCAGGATCGGAAGACGCGGAGGTTGACTTCGCGGCGGAACCTGCCGGGGCGGGGGACCCCGGCGCTGCGCCGGCTTGCTGGGCGTAGGCGCGGGCGAGGCCCAACTGGGAGTAGTACACGAGATAATCCGCAGGCGAAGCTCCTCTTAGATTCAAGGTTCTTTGAAATTCCTGAGCGGCATCGGCTCCGCGACCGGCCATCAGCAAGGCGGCGGCGCGCGTATAGAGAGATTCGGGAGTTCCACGGTCGTACGCTTCAGCGGGCTTCATAATATCGAGTGCCTTATTTGCGTCGTGGCGATTCATGGCCAGAACGGCGCGAATCGCCGGCACGATCAGCAATTGCAGGCGCTGATCCGCCGGGCGCTGGGCAGCCGCCTGGTCAACCAGTTTTTCGGCTTTGGCATCCTCACCCGCGCGCGCATACGCGTCGGCAACTTCGAGCATGAGTGTGGGACCCTGCGTTTTCGACTTCTTCAGTGCGGCGTCGGCCAGGGCGATGGCTTGCGAGCGATTTTGCGCCAGCGCTTCGCCGAGCGCTGCGCTTGCCATAGCGTCAGGGATTGAATCTTCCAATCCAATCTGCTGCGCTTTCTGTTCGACTTGCTGAAACAGCTCCCGGCCGCGGGTGAATTGGCCGCGAGCAAGAGCGAGGGCCGCATCCCGCTGAAAGATGTCGTACTCTCCCTGCGGGTTTGCTCTTGCGAGGGCATCTTCCTTGGCAAGCGTGGCTGAATCTCCCTGAAGCATGGCAACGGTTGCCAAGAGCTCGTGAACGAAAGTGCTGCCGAGCTTACGTTCAAGAGCCTGATTTAGAATGGCCTTGGAATCATCCAAACGATTCTGGGCGGCATAAGCCGCGCCCGCGACGAGATAGGCGTTCGCTTGTCCCGGCCCCAATTCCTTGGCTTGCAGAGCGTAGGTCAACGCCTTGTCATATTGTCCCAACTGAAGATAGACGATGGCCAGATTCAGCAGGGGACGACTGTCGCGTGGGTAGGACTGGATATAAAGCTGGTAGGATTCGATGCCTTTATCAATCTGGCCATTGTTGGAGTAATAGTCGCTGACGATGGCGAATTTCTCGCGCTCACTGGCGCGGTCCTTCAATTCGAAAGCCTTCTGGATATATTGCTGGGCCGTTTCGATCTGGCCGACATTGCCGTAGGCAACTGCCAGTCCGCGATAACCCATGGCGAAATTCGGATCGAGCTCGACTGCTCGCTTGCTTAATTCGATGGCGCGGAGAAAGTCTCCGTTGTTGTTGAAGGCGGCGGCTTCCGTCTCGACTTTGAGGGCTTCGAGTGACGGAGTGGTGGCTTCGGCCAGGGGAGTATCGAACTTCTGGATGGAGGCGAGGGATTCGCCGAGCTTGCCGCGCAATTGCGTGCTGGCCTTGCCCAAAGCGTCGAGAACTTTCTCCTTGCTCTCGGCTTGGACCTGTTCCTGGCCGATCGTGTTTCCAGTCGAAGCGTTGACCGCTTCCAGTGTGAGAACGTACTGGCTGCCGAGGCTGGTGATGGAGCCGTGGACCATGGCCTTCACGCCATTGCGCTGGCAAATTTCGCGGGCGATTTCAGGAGTGATGCGCGCATCGGGCGGCTTGCCCATCAGCTTCAGCGTTCGCTGCACTTCCTGATCCGGCACGAGGCTGAGAAAGGGTGATTGCGATAGGCTGACTTGAAGAGCCGTTTTCAGCGCACCGTCGAAGACGGAGTCTCCGGTGGTATTGGTGAAATCGGCGAGGACGATGGAATCCTTTTCGGTAAGGCGATTTGCGCTGGAGTGAAAGAGGTAAGTGCCGGCGAGCACGATTGCGATTAAGACGACGAGCGCGGCGGGAACGATCCACTTCCAATTCCAGGAGCTGGCGGGTGGCTGCGGCGCGACTGTGGCTACAGCCGATGCCGCGGAGACCGCGGAAGACGAAGGCGACTTTTGTTTCGCGCTCGAGCTGATATGAGATTGAGCCTGGGCGGCGATTGCGGGGGCGTCTTCTTCGGCGGCACTGACGGCGACGGATGATCGGCCTGAACTGGTTTCGCGCTTCAGGCGCTTGAGGTCGGCGCGAATATCGGCGGCAGTCTGGTAGCGCAGTTCGCGATCTTTTTCGAGGGCCTTATTGATAATTCGTTCGAGTTCCGGCGGGAGATCGGGATTGACGCGGATCGCAGGAGCGGGCACGCGATCGAGAATGGCTTGAAAAATCACGGCGGAAGTTTCGCCGCGAAATGGAAGGACACCCGTAGCCATTTCATATAGCACCGCGCCAAACGAGAAAAGATCGGTGCGGGCGTCGAGTGGCTTGCCTTTGGCTTGCTCAGGCGACATGTAAGCGACGGTGCCGAGAGTGGAGCCCGGACTGGTGAGATGGGCTTCCTCGGGCCCGCGAGTCGCCTCGGTCATGTCCGAGGGGGGCTTCCCCAGGCGGTTTTCCTTGGCGGTGACTTTGGCCAAGCCGAAATCGAGAATTTTTGCGTGGCCGCGCTGGGTGACGAAAATATTCGCGGGTTTGATATCGCGATGAACGATTCCCTGGGCGTGAGCGGCGTCGAGTGCGTCGGTGATTTCGATGGCGAGATCGAGGAGCGTTTCGAGTTCGAGCGGGCGGCCTGCGATCAGGTGCTTGAGCGTTTCGCCTTCGAGATATTCCATCGCGATAAAAACGTGATCGTCCTGGCCGCCAATGTCGTGGATAGTGCAGATATTGGGGTGATTGAGCGCGGAGGCAGCCTGTGCTTCACGCTGGAAGCGAGCCAGCGCCTGGGGATCGCGGGAAACGTCGTCCGGCAGGAATTTCAGGGCGACAAAGCGATGCAGCCGGGTGTCTTCGGCTTTGTAAACCACACCCATACCGCCGCCACCCAATTTTTCGAGAATTTTGTAATGAGAAACCGTGTCGCCGATCATATTTTGTAAGGGAGAAACTCCCGGTGCGGCATGTTATCGAGCGGGCTAATAGGAGTCAAAGGCTTTAGCGGCGCTGGCGATTCGCGGGGAGAGATTTTGTACGGGCCGGCGCAGCCGTGGGGCCGCAGGAACTTCGCAGGATTCCCTTGCCGCATTGATCGAGAGTGTCGCAATGGCACTTTTCCATCATGCTGCGGAGCAATTTCTGCATGGATTTGATCTGGCCGGCCAGCGCCTCGAGCTCGCCAAGTTTTTGGCGCGAGAGTTTTTGCCAGCGTTCGGAAGCGGGAGCGGTGTTGCGGAAACCGAAAAAGAGGTGGCGGATTTCGTCGAGGGTGAAGCCGGACTGGCGGGCGCGCTGCACCACCGCGAGGCGGTAGAGGATGGTGGGATCGTAACGGCGCTGGCCGCTGATTCGTTGCGCGGGGAGAAGAATTCCAATTTGTTCGTAGTAGCGGATGGCGGAAGGGCGGAGACCCACTTGTTTCGCCACTTCGGAAATCGTCAGCAGGGGCATTGGGGGATTCTAGCAGACGTTTATTTTGAGAGCGAAAAACTGCTGCCACCCTGAAGGGTGGCGCTACACAAATCTTGTCCAGCGGTGGCGGCGCTAGCCTCATACGTTGAAAAAAGGCTTTGACTTAAAGTTGACTTGAAGCCGTACGATCTTCCCGGAAATGAATTCCCAATTCTAGTTTTCAAGGACAACCGCGATGAAAAGGATCAACTGGATTTTTGCGTCTCTTCTTTTGCTGGCATGGGGTGGCGCCGGGCTGCGGGGAACGGATAAACCAATGACGCCTCGAACGACACCGGAGGTTTTAGATTTCTGGGTTTCGGAAACGGAAAAACTGGTGGTTCCGGCGGCGGATGCCATGCCCGATGACAAGTACTCATTCGTGCCCGAGCAATGGCGAATTCAAAGGTGTGCGCAGCTTCGCGGATCAGGTGAAGCACCTGGCGGCAGCGAATTATCAATTGGGCGCGGGTGTTCTGGGAGAAGAGCCGCCTGCCGGCACGCGAGATGAAAGCGCGCCGGATTCGGTGAAAACAAAAGCGCAAATCATGGAGTATTTGAAGGGATCGTTTGCCGTTTTGCACCGGGCGGCGAATTCGATTGATGAACGGAACATGAATGAGCCTATTTTGAAGAAGGGGAATCGCACGCGATTGTGGCTGGTGGTCGACGCGGTGGCCCATTCGTCGAATCATTATGGGCAGATGGTGGAATATTTGCGGATGAACGGGATTGTGCCACCGGCGAGCCGGTAGGGAAGGTCCATGTGTTGGCAATGTACGGCTGCCACCCTAAAGGGTGGCGCTACACTGTGACGGAATTTGCGAATTGTTATTGGCCGGGTTTTGTTGGATAGGCCGGGAGATCCGGGGGACGCGGCGGAAGCGTCTTGGGATGCTCCTGCATCTCCTTCAGCACGACTTCGATTGCTTTTTCGAGTTGGGGATCGTGGCCGGCCATGACTTTGTCGGGAGTATTGTCAATGACGATGTCGGGCTGGACGCCTTTATTTTCGATGACCCACTGGCTATCCATGCCGTAGAGCGAGAATTCGGGACGAGTGACATAACCGCCATCCATCAGCGGGATATTGCCGCGAATGCCGCGGACGCCGCCCCAGGTGCGCATGCCGATCACCGGGCCAAGCTTATACAGCTTGAAATAGTAGGTGAAGAAATCGCCGTCGGATGCCGCGTATTCATTGGTGATACAGGCCATGGAGCCGTAGAACGCGGGGTCGGGATTGGGCGCCGAACCGAAATTGCGGGAAGTGCCCATTCCCAAAACGATGCGGCGCAGGCGCTCGAAAATAATCTGATCGACGAATCCGCCACCGTTGTAACGGACGTCGATGATCATCCCTTCCTTGCGAACCTGCGGGAACCACTGCTTGAAAAATTCATTCAGGCCCACATCTTCCATGTCGGGCAGAAAAACGTAGCCGACGCGGCCTTTGGTCGCTTCGTCCACCTTGCGGCGATTCGTATCGATCCAATCAAGTTCGTGCAGCTTGTATTCGGAAGCGATGGGCTTGACGACGACGCGGCGCGAGCCTTCCTCGGTAGGCTTCGAATTCACCGTGAGGGTGACATTTTGCCCGGCCGTGTTTGTGAATAATTCGTAGGGACTCTGCGGCGCGCGGAGTTCACGGCCGTTGACGGCGAGCAGGTAATCGCCTTGCTTCACGTCGACGCCGGGTTCGGTGAGCGGCGATCGCAATGCGCCATTCCAATTTTCTCCGGGAAGAATTCGCTTGATCCGGTAACGCCCATTCGAGGAATCGAGTTCGTAATCGACGCCCAGAAAACCTGTATTCACGGGCTTCAACTCAGGATAATCGCCGCCGCCGGTATAGGTGTGGGAGTTGGAAAGTTCTCCGATCAATTCGCCCAGGATGTAGGTAAGGTCGTAGCGATCGGCGACGTAGGGCAGAAGCTGAGCGTATTTATCGCGCTGAGCCTCCCAATTCACACCGTTCATGGATGCTTCAAAGAAGAAATCGCGTTCTTGGCGATAGACTTCGTAGAACATCTGCTTCCATTCGGCGGCGGGATCAATTTCGGCGCGCATGGAGCTGAGATCGAGAGCGCCTTCGCCAACTTTGTGCGGACCATCAGCGGGAACGGTGGCATCGATGATTCCGTAAGCGGTGTTGCCGCCCTGATCGTCGTCGCTTCCGCCGTCGCGGGGGGAGGCATACAACAATTTCTTGCCGTCGGAGGAAAGCGCATAGCCGTTGATGGGAGAAATTAACGCGTGGTCCTTGCGCTCCTTCATATCAAAAACGTGAAGCATCGAGGTTTCGCCGGGAAGAGGGCCGGAGAGTCCTTGTACGGGCTGGGAGACGTAGTAGACCGTATCCTTGGCGGCAAGCAGACCTCCTAAGTTGCCGGGAGGAATGGGCAAGCCAACGACGCGGCCGGCGATTCCGTCGAGATCGATTCGAAACGGCTCTGGTTTTTCCTTGGAAGCATCCTTGGATTCGGATTTGTCGTCTTTTTTCGCGTCTTTCTTGTCGTCTTTCTTCTGGTCGCCTTTTTTCTGGTCCGGCGCCGGCAGGCGATTCGACGTCAGGCTTTTTCACCGAGACTTCATCGCTTTGCGGAGAGAAAGGCGAAGGAAGATCCGCGCGGAGAGTGACGGCATAGACGCGAACCGGCTTGGGAACGGCGACCTCGAAATCGAACGCGCCGACCACCTCGTTGTAGTCGCGCGCGGAGAGAAAATAAAGATATTTGCCATTTTGATCGAACACCGGGTTCGAACTGGTGGTGAAACTGGTGGTGACTGGCGTGATTTTTTTATCCGCGAGCGAATAGAGATAAATCACTCCGAATAAATTTTCATCGGCTTTTGCGTAGGCGACCCAGTGGCTATCGGGCGACCAGGAATAGTCGGTGAGGTCGCCGGCATATTTGCCCTGATCGATGAGGACGGGCTTCTTTTCGTTTATATCCACGTAGAACAGGCGCAGAGACTTATCGGCGAAGAGCAACTTGGTGCTGTCGGGCGACCAGACGGGCTGCAAACGGAAAACTTTGCCGTCGGTGGTGACGCGGGTTTCCTTTCCCATGCCGTCTTGAGGAACGATGTAGAACTCATCTTCACCTGTGCGATCGGAAATATAAGCAATCCATTTTCCATCGGGTGACCACGCGGCGTAGAGTTGGCGCACTCCAGGCGTTTGCGTGATGGCGCGAATACTGCCTTCCTTGGCGGGAACGGTGTAGAGATTTCCGCGGGAATTGAATACGGCCCGTTTTCCGTCGGGAGAAAGATCGAATGCCGTGGTGAGCTTCGAAACGTTGTCCCAATGCTTGCGCACGAAATCGCGGTCTCCCGGAAGATAAATTGCGAGTTTTTTGGGCTGGCCGCCGTTCAGGTCGAGCGTGTAAAGATAACCGGCATTTTCGAAAATGATGGAATCGGGGCCTGCGCTGGGCCAATTCACATCCCAATCGGTGAAGTGCGTGAGCTGGCGGATTTCCTTGGATTTCAGATTGTAAGTGTAAAGATTCATGCGATGGTCGGGACCGCGATCGGAATTGAAAAAGATCGTGTCGCCGCGCCACATGGGGAACGTGTCGGTGCCATCGTAATCGCCGATCTGCTCGTAGTGATTGGTCTTGAAATCATAGATGGAAATTTTCTGGGCCATGCCGCCGGTGTAACGTTTCCAGGTGCGGAAATTGCGGAAAATACGATTGAAGGCGATTTGGTTGCCGTCGGGCGAAAAGGAGGTGAGGCCGCCTTTATCGACGGGCAAGCGCTCTGGCAATCCGCCGTCCACGCTGATGGTGAAGAGGCGGCCGAACCAATCGTTGAACGTATCGCGGCGGGAAAGATAGAGGATGCGTTTGCCGTCGGGAAGCCAGGTGATTACTTGATTGTTCGGCCCCATGCGCTCGGGTAGATGCGCGGGGTCAGTCTCAAACGTGAGCTGCCTGGGCTCGCCGCCTTCCGCGGGAATTACGTAGACATTAAAATTGCCATCGTATTGCGCGGTGAAGGCGATCCATTTTCCGTCGGGCGAAAATTTGGGAGTGATTTCCAGGCCGGGATGAGTGGTGATGCGGCGGGCGACGCCGCCGGAAGCGGAAGAGAGCCAGAGGTCGCCGCCGTAGCTGAAGACGACCTTGTCCTTATATATGTCTGGAAATCGCATCAAGCGGCCTTCGGGCATTCCCTGCGCGAACGTGGGGCAAGCGCAAACGGCCGCAAGTAGAATGATAAAGACAGCGACAACGTAACGATTCATGGACATAGTGCCACCTCTCGGGCGCTCTATCTTACAGATTGGACGTACCAGACGCCAGAAAGTAGTTCCGGTAAGTGGAGCGATGCGGGCAAGTTGACAGTCTTGCGGGTGGCCGTCGGCACAAGCTGCGCGGTCAAGTATCTTTGCTGTATCGGATGCCCATCTCATCGAGATGATTGAGCAGATCGAGAGGGTCGGAATAGACGCGATAGGCGCCGGAGCGTTCCAGTTCATCTTCGCTGAGGCCACCGGTCAGCACTCCGACGCCGAGGGCGTGGGCGCGCCGGGCGGCGAGCATGTCCCAAACGCTGTCGCCAATGACAATGCAATCGCCGAGGGAGACGCCGAGGCGTTCGGCGGCAGCGATGAAGAGATCGGGATCGGGCTTGGCGCGGGCCACGTCGTCGCGAGTGATGACGACGGCTCGCTTGTGAACGGCAAGCAGCTTCAACATGGGAGCCGTGGCTTTTCGATAGCCGCTGGTGGCGATAGCCCAGGGAACGCGGATGCGCGTCAGCAATTTCAACAGCTGTTTCGAACCGGGCAGCAAGCGCACCTGGGAGATCCGGCGCAGGTAGAACTGATCGTGCATTTATCCGAGGCGCTTGACCTTGGCTGGATTCACTTTCTTTTCGATTTCGTGCAACAGGGCATTGACGAAAAGGCCGCCGCTCATTCCGATGCGGCGATGAATGCGCCAGGCGGGTATTTCAATGCCGAATTTTTCGAGGGCTTCCTGCCAGGCGAGCACGTGGCAATAACTGCTGTCAATCAAAGTGCCGTCGAGATCGAAGAGCAGCGCGGGATGGGATCTGGGCTGGTGCGAAGCCGATAAGGCGGGTGAAGAAATCGATTGGTGGTTGCGCGAGCGGAGATTGGTTTTTCGTTTCGGCATGCTCGGATCAGGGCGTGATGTCGAATCCGGCCTAAACCGGAATCTTCATCATGCCCTTTCCGCCGAGCTTCCACAAGAAGGAGCAGCGATTGCGATTGTTTTCTTACTTGGCCTTCGGAGGGTAGTTTTTGAAGAGCTTCTCCATGGCCTTTTCCAGTGCCTTGTAGTTCTTGTCGGGATCCTTGTTAGCGTTCAGAGTATTGGTAGCGGTGCCGCGCCAGACCAATTGCTTGTCGCTGGCCTTATAAATATCGATCACCAGCGTGCCGTTCTGAATCGTGGAAGTGGTGGCCTCGCCGAAGCCACGGAAGCGCGGAGCGCCACCGCCCCACCCTTGAATTTCCTTTTCCTTATCAATCGAGGCCTGGTAGGCGACAGCCAGATCGGCCTCGCCGTCGGTCTTGGTAAGGCCTTTTGCGGCAAGCTGCTGGTCCACTGCCTGCATGACGTTTTGTTCCTGCAGTTGATTGAGCTGGACGGCGGTAGGTATTCTCACCCACTTGTAGGTCTTGAACTGAGAAAAGTTAGTGCCCCGGTCATAGTTGTAACGGACGTCCTGAGCCAGCGCAACCGCGCTGAAGCAGAAAACTAGAACGAGGGCCGTTCGAAGCAGTTTCATTTTGTATGTTCTCCTTTGAAAATTTATCGAGGCAAAAATCCGCTTCGCCCCGGGACGAGTGGGCTCAGATTTGCGCATCTACCGCAGTCAAGGTGCTTCAAGCGAACTTGCGTTTGCGGTGACGGCAGAATATAAAACAGCTTTCCGGGAAACAAGGAAAATAATTGGCCGTGGGGGACAGCGAGGTGAAGAGCGCCAAAGCGGCTTGGAGAGGAGAAAAGTGGGGAGCAATTGATGCGAGGATAAGGATTCCTGACTCGAGGCTCGATGCGGAAGATGAAGCCGAAATGAACCGGCTGCGGGTTTCCATATTTCGCGGTGGAAGCAGTTCCCAGCTGTAATCATCCTGTAACAAATTCGCAATATGCTGCCGGCGCAAAGAATCTGTTTACCGGCCTCAACTCGGTTGGCTCCCCGGCGGGACTCTGTTCGCTTGACAGTGTTGCGGAGAAAAGCTAGAAGAGTGGAAGCGTCCCTCAGAGAAACTTCCATTCAGCCGAGGAAGAAACTATGGAAACCAATGGCTCGTTGAACAAGAAAAACGACAAGCGGGACTGGGTGAGCCTGGTTCCATACGGTCTCAACGAGCAGCACCCGAACGCCTATAAAGACATCTTGGATACGGTCTGGGAGAACCGGGACAGCCTGGGTTATGCCTGGCGGATCCTACAAAATGGCTGCTGCGACGGCTGTTCGCTGGGGACGATCGGAATGAAAGACTGGACCATGACGGGGGTCCATCTTTGCGCGCTGCGGCTGAAGCTATTGCGGCTGAACACGATGCCGGCATTGGATTGGCATCTGCTGGAAGATGTGGAAGCACTGCGGAAAGTGCCTTCTCGCAGCCTGGCCAAGTTGGGGCGCCTATCGGTGCCGATGGTACGGCGGCGAGGCGAAAGGGGATTCCGGCGAATTTCATGGGAAGAAGCAATCGGCATTGCCGCCGAAGGAGTGAAAGCCACCGACCCGCATCGCTTGGGGTGGTTTTTGACTTCGCGGGGACTGACCAACGAAGCCTATTACGCGCATCAAAAAGTCGCGCGCTTCTTTGGCACGAACCACGTGGATACCAGCGCGCGAATCTGCCATGCACCCAGCACGGCGGGGTTGAGCGCAACCATCGGCTGCGCCGCGACGACTTGCTCGTACTCCGATTGGATCGGAAGCGATCTTCTGATTTTTGTGGGCTCGAACATCGCCAATAACCAGCCGGTTTCCACCAAGTATCTCTACTACGCGAAACAAAAAGGCACCAAAGTATTCGTGGTGAATCCCTACCTGGAGCCTGGCCTGGAGCGCTACTGGGTGCCGTCGGTTCCCAAGAGCGCGATGTTCGGGACGAGGTTTGCGGACGATTTCTTCCCCATTCACATCGGCGGAGATATTCCGTTTTTTTACGGCGTGCTGAGGCACTTGATCGAAAACAATTGGGTGGATCGCGAATTTGTGGCCGCGCGCACAGTGGGATGGGCGGACGTTGAGAAGAAGGCGTTGAGCCTGCCGTGGGAATCGCTGGAGCGCTGGTCCGGGCAGACGCGCGCGGATATGTACCGGTTTGCGGAAGCGTTTGGAAAAGCCCGCTCGGCAATCATGGTTTGGAGCATGGGCATCACGCAGCATCGATACGGCAGTGACAACGTTCGAGCCATCGTCAATCTGCAACTCTCCCGCGGAAATGTGGGACGGCCCAACACGGGGCTAATGCCGGTCCGCGGTCATAGCGGGGTGCAGGGCGGCGCGGAAATGGGCGCACAGCCAGGCTCATATGTCATGGGGCATGCGGTAAACGCGGAGAGCGCACGACTGCTGGCGCAGAAGGAATATTGGGGATTTGAGCCTCCTTCGTGGAAGGGATTATCCGCAGCGGCGATGATCCTGGCGGCAGGACGTGGAGAAATCGACACTTTGTGGCAAAGCGGCGGAAACTTTGTGGAAACGCTGCCGGAACCCGAGCAAGTGAAAAAGGCGGTCGGAAAAATCGGCCTGCGCATTCATCAGGACATCATGGTGAGTTCGAACATGCTGGTCGATCCTGGCGGGACGGTGCTGCTGCTGCCTTCACGAACGCGATACGAGCAAAGAGGCGGCGGCACGGAGACCAGCACGGAACGGCGCATTATTTTCAGCCCGGAAGTGCGCGGGCCGCGCTTCGAAGAAACAAAAGATGAATGGGAAATTCCCGTGCTGGTGGCGCGCAGAGCCGATCCTGCGCGCGCCGCTCAATTTTTTCCGTGGCAGGATACGGAACAAATTCGCAATGAAATCGACCGCGTGTGCCCCACCTACAAGGGAATCGCCAACCTGCGGAAGAAAGGCGATCAATTCCAATACGGCGGGCCGCGATTGCTGGTGGATCGCTTCCTGACTCCGGACGGCTTGGGACATTTTTCCGCGATTGAATTGCCGGAAGAATCCGTCCCGGAGGGACATTTCATACTGGCCACGCGGCGTGGAAAACAATTCAACAGCCTGATTCACGGAGACACCGATCCGCTGACGGGCGCGAAACGGGACCACATCTTCATGTCTCCGGAAGATGCCGAGCGGCTCGAATTGAAGGAAGACGATCCGATTTTGCTGCGCAACGACCGCGGAGAATATCGCGGCCGGGTGAAGATCGAACGAGTGAAACCGGGGAGCCTGCAAGGACACTGGCCGGAAGTGAACGTGCTGGTGCCGTCCGGGTGCCTGGATGCCAGCGGCGTTCCCGATTACAACGCGATAGTGGAAGTGATTCCCATCGGACAGGAAACGGGTGATCTGATTCCAGCCATCGCTTAGGAGGATTCGCTTCCTTGACGCATCCCTCGCGCAGCGTTGATGTGACCCTGGTGCAAGAGTGGGACCAGGGGCAGGTGCGGCGCGTGCAGGATTATCTGGTGGGCGAAGAGCCGCTGGAGATCCGCGTCAGGAATCTTCCACTGACTGTGACCATGCGCACGCCCGGCTACGATCTGGAATTGGCCGAAGGCTTTCTTTTCACCGAAGGATTCATCCAGCAGCACAATCAAATCATTTCGATTGGCCACGCCGAAGGATGCAAGGACACCGAGCGCGGCAATATTGTGCAGGTAGCAACTCGCCGCGGGAATTGCGCCGGACCTGGAGCAGATGCGGCGCAATTTTTTTGCCGGTTCGAGCTGTGGCATTTGTGGCAAAGCTTCGATCGATTCCGTTCGCGTGCGGGGAGTGCAGCCTTCCCGCTCGAATTTGCGCGTCGATCCTGAAATTCTTTGCGGGCTTCCGGAAACGCTGCGCGGCGCACAGGAAATTTTCGGGAGGACGGGCGGATTGCATTCCGCGGGCCTGTTCGATTCCAGTGGAAAATTGCTGCAGCAGCGGGAAGACGTGGGCCGGCATAACGCGGTGGATAAGATCGTAGGATGGGCGCTAAAAGAAGGAAGAATTCCACTCTCGGACTGCATCTTGCTGGTGAGCGGCCGGGGCGGATTTGAAATTGTGCAGAAGGCTGCCGTGGCTGGAGTTTCCGTGCTGGCTTCGGTGTCGGCGCCTTCGAGTTTAGCGGTGCGGCTGGCGCGCGAGATGGCAATGACGCTGGTGGGATTTCTACGGGGCAAGCGATTTGTCGTTTACTCCGGCGAGCAGCGGCTATCGCTGGCGTCGGAGCCGGCGGCGAGTGCGACGAAAAAATGAAGCATTAGGTTTTGGGCCACGGTTCCCAAGTTTTAAATTCCAAGTGCAGGTTCCAGTAACTAAAAACTGATTCGAGGAGACACCAATGGCAGAGGGAAGCCTTCCGAATCGCTGGGGCATCGCCCTGGCGGCCGTAATCATGCAGATTTGCCTTGGGGCCGTGTATGGCTGGAGCGTGTTTGTGAAGCCGCTGATCGCTGCGGAGCAGTGGAAATTGACGGACGTATCGCTGACTTTCACTCTCGCGGTCGTGTTCCTGGGATTCGGAACTGTGATCGGGGGACTGTGGCTGGACCGCGTAGGGCCTCGACTAGTGGCCACGGTGGCGGGCGTCCTCTACGGAATCGGTTACATGGTGGCGGGAATCGGCGCCGCGCAACATTCTCTTTCCATCATTTACATCGGATATGGAGTGATTGGCGGCTTCGGCATGGGGATGGGATACATCTGTCCCGTGGCGACGCTGGTGAAATGGTTTCCGGAACGGCGCGGAATGATGACGGGAATCGCGGTTTGCGGTTACGGATTCGGCGCGCTGATCATGAGTCCGATCGCCGCGCGCGCCATCATCGCCCACGGAGTTTCGTGGACGTTCTGGGTGCTGGGAATTGTCTATCTGATATTTGTGGCGGTCACCGCGCAGTTCTACGCGAACCCCCCGCAGGGATGGAAGCCGGAAGGATGGGAACCGCGTTCGGCTGTGGCTAAGTCCGCGAGTACCTATAACTACGGCGTCGCGGAGGCCATGGGCACCTGGCAGTTCTGGCTTTTGTGGGTGATGCTGTTCCTGAACGTTTCCGCCGGAATCATGATTATTAGCCAGGCGTCGCCGCTGGCACAGCAATTGGTGCACATGACTCCGGTGGCGGCGGCCGGAATTGTGGGATTGATTTCGATTTGCAACGGGCTGGGGAGGATTTTTTGGTCTTGGATGTCGGACTTCATTGGACGGGCAAGAGTTTATTTCCTGTTATACCTGGTGCAAGTGATTCTGTTTTTCATGCTTCCACGCATTCAGAGTGTGACGTTGTTTACGGGAGCGTTGATGCTGATCGGTCTGTGCTATGGCGGAGGATTCGGAACAATGCCGTCGTTTACCGCCGACTTTTTCGGGCCAAAGTATATGGGCGGGATCTATGGATGGATTCTGTTGGCGTGGGGAGCGGCGGCAATTCCTTCTCCGATATTGATCGCTCACGTGCGCCAAAATACCGGAACATACGCTCCGGCGATCAACGTGATTGCGATCGTGATGCTGGTTTCGTTGGTGCTTCCGCTGCTGGTGCGGCGGCCTTCGAAGGCGCAGGTGGCGGCGCCTGCCGCGGCGGGATCGGCATCATAACAGTGGTTAAGAAACTCTAGCGGTCGAGGAATGCACGCAGGCGAGTGTAGCCGGTGCGGCTGACTGGGAGTTGAGCCCCGGTGGTAAGGATGGCCAGGTGGCTATCCTTACCATAAGGCTCGACGCGAACGATGCGCTCCAGGTTCACGATGTAAGAACGATGGATGCGGAGAAAGCGCGCTGGATCGAGCGCCTTTTCCAGGTCCGCCATGGGTTGCTGCTTCAGGTGTTTTTTGCCCTCGCTGCAAAACGCGACGTAATCGTCTTGCGCTTCCACATAATCGAGCTTGGAAACAGGAATGATGGAAACTCGTGTGCCGTCCCGCACCACTATGCGTTCGAGAAATTGAGCGGGGGGACGCGCGGCGGAGGCGAGTTCCGTGGGCGAAGGAGTTTTTCCGCTGAGCCGTTCCCTGGTTCGAAGTAAAGCTGCTTCGAGACGATCCGCTCCGAAGGGCTTTAATAAATAATCGACCGCGTGAACTTCAAACGCTTTGAGCGCATAGCTGTCATAGGCGGTGACGAAAATAATGGACATTTGCGTGCCGACAAGCTCGAGGACTTCGAAACCGTCGAGCTTGGGCATCTGAATATCGAGGAAGAGTAAGTCCGGCTTTAATTCCGTGACGGCGCGAACGGCTTCAAAGCCGTTGGCGCACTCAGCCACGATTTCAATTTCGGGATGCGCGGCCAGCAATTCATGGAGGACCTGGCGCGCCAGTTCTTCGTCGTCCACCAGGATCGCGCGGATTTTCTTACCGGCTTCCGGACTCATGCTTGCACAGCCTTTCTTTCCGCAGGAATCGTGATGAACACGCGGAAAAAATTTCCGTCCGCTTTCACGTCAAAACTGGCCTGATTGCCGTAATGCACGGAGAGCCGCTGGCGAACATTGGCGAGGCCCATGCCATTCCTGCGGCGGGAAGGCGCTTCGGGGTCGAAGTTATTTTCGACGGATATATTCACAAACTCACCTTGACGGCGCACCAGAAGACGCAAACAGCCTCCTTCGGGAATATTGGCGATTCCGTGGGAAATCGAATTTTCAACCAGCGGCTGCAGCAGGAGCGGAGGCACGAAAGTTTCCATCGCGTCCGGATCAAACTCTTCCTCCATGTTTAGCCGCGCGCCGTAGCGGACTTTTTCAACGGCGAGGAAGGAGTGAATCATGGCGATTTCCTCGGAAAGCGGGATGGCCGATTTTTCACCGAGACCCAGCGTGCGTCGCAGGAAATCGGCGAGCAGGATGCACATTTCGCGAGCCTTGGCGGAATCCGAAGTGGTGAGCGCGCTGATGGAATGGAGACTATTAAAGATGAAATGGGGATTCACCTGGGCCTTGAGGGCCTTCAGTTCCGCATCGCGGGCCAGCACGCTGGCTTGCATCACGCGAGCTTCCGCTCGCTGCGAAGCTTCCAGCGCCAGAAGCACATAATAGAAGGCCACCGACATCAGGTAGAGCAAAATCCCGGTCACCAGCAGCAAAGGGAAATCTTTGGACAGGCGTTCATCGAGCCCATGAAACATGACGGTATCCGATAGCGCCGACGCCAGCAGCCGGGCCGCCAGCAACCACAGGGCGCTGGCAACCAGCGCCGCCATCAGGTGAGTGAGCAGCAATTTGAGCAGGCTGGTCCGGTCGAGCGGGGTGACGCGGCAGGGATACCACGCGGAAAGACAAACGAACGCAAACACCAGGCAAAGCGGAATCGCTACGGCTGAAGCTTCCGTCCAGGTGAGCGCCCCGGGAACAGCCAGAAGGTAATCCAGCAATGCCGCGAGCGGAATCCACGCGACAAGATAAAGAATCAGACGCCGGAGTTGGCCAAGGATGGGATGCATTGCGCGGGCTTCAGTTCTTGACCACGATGCCGCCGAAAATCGCGACGCCTTTTACAATCAGATGCTTGATTCCAGCGGTATTGGTTGCTGGAGGCTGCCCCGGCTGAGACTGGAACGCCTGGGTCTCGTCGACGTATCCGCCGAAGATGCCAAGGCCTTGAACCATGACGTTCCAATTGGGTGGGACGCGGATTTCACCGCCGCCCAGGACGGCGCTGGCATCGATTACGGCTTCGTTGGCTCTGGATATCCGCCTCGCGCAGATCGATCTGGAATCCTCCGCAAAAGGCCATCAGTCTTCCGCCACGAAAATCTTTGCTGGTGATGCGCCGCTTGGAGCCGCCGAAAATACTGACGGAATCCATGCTGGAATCGTCCGAAGGTGAAAACCGGAATCCATAAAATCTTCCGGATTTCTGAGCTTCGCCGATTTTGGCCGCGAGCTTGACACGGAGTGGGCCCCCCTCAAGCTCACGGACGATCAGCATGATGCCAGCGAGAATGATGAAGACAGGCCAAATTTCCGAAAAGCTAAAGTGGAAATATCCCAATTCGTTCAATCTGAAGCGAAGCGCCCATAACAATCAGGAAGCCGCCCCAGATGCGCCCACCAATCCGGCAGGACTGAAACAGGTGCGCGAAACCAATGAACACGAAGAACAGGGGCCAGAAGTGGAAGAACTGGCGCGCGGAGACAATCCCCATGTGATCGAGCAGCAAAACCACGCCGAGTGCAATCACGAACAGCCCGGAAATCAGGTTGGGTCCAAACCGGCTTTTTTCGAGGTTATCCACGTTGGTCTCCCATCGCCGCTCCGGATTCGTTGGCGCGGCGATTCTGCCATTTCTGCCCGGGCAAAAACAGCAGTCCGGCAACTACCAGGCCGAGGGGGCAGATGGTCAGCCAAGCTGGAAAGGTTGGGGCATCGAGCCTTACGACCAGGGCGCACATGGTCCACACGCGTTCCACAACCAGGACGAGCGGCCAAAGGCCTTTGGCAGAGAGGCCAGCATAGCTCAACTCCGCCAGTTGCAACAGAGCGCCCAAGGGCACAAGCACGCTGCCCCACTGGCGCACCGGCGATAGGCGGGAACGGACCATCTGGATCAGTCCGATGAGCACCAGAATCATCGGCCAGTACAGGAAGGTGCTCTCCGAGAAGAGGATTGCAGCCTGGTGAATCATGAAGTTCATTGCGGTCGGCATCGCATTTTCTCCTATGCCGGGGTTTTTGCTTTCCGGGGAGAAGATTAAAGAAGCTGAGAGGGGCCGTCGCGTGCTTTTCGGCGAGCGCCCGTGAGTTACCGGCGAATGGCGGCTTTTGGGGAGGGAAACACTGGGCGCAAGTTACTGCTAGGATTGGGATATTGGCCGGAATCGGCGGATCGGACCGAAGACGATTTATGGACGAGGAAAATCGGCAGTTCACCGGAACTGCCGATTCCCTGAGTTCCCGTTCGAGCTGAATTACGGCAGCAATGCCCCATTTTCTTCAGCTTGATTCACGAAGCACTAACCGCCGGAAGATGCCGCCTTCGCTTGATCTGCTTTAACAACCGGGACGTCAACCAGGTGCTCGGCCAGGAACCAAACTTGAAGTTCGTTGGTACGAATCACCTCGCTCACCAGCAGATCATTGGTTCCATCGTCTCCCGCTTCCGCTGCTTGCCTGGCAACCGTGCGGGCTTCTTTCAAAATGATCTCGTGCGCTTCCAGTAGCCGGGAGAGTTGCACGGGAACTTCCTCGCGCCCGCGCGGGGGACGAGGGATGTAGGTGGTTTCCGCCACATCGGCGGCCATGGCAATGCTAACGCCGCCGAGAAGTTGAATGCGCTCGGCGATCGAATCGACAAGTTCGAGTTGTTCGCCGAAATGCTTGTCAAAGAGAAGATGCAGTTGATAGAAAGTTGGCCCCGCGACCTGCCAGTGGTGCTTCTTATACATATCGCGCAGCGTCATCGTATCGGCCAGGATCTGATTCAACATCTCGGCGCTGTTCGAGCAGACTTTTTGATCGAGGGCGATCGACAATTTCTTGATTGTGCCATACGCCTGGATTTCAGGGGATTGTTGATGGATGAGCGGTTGAGAGCGGCCGGTTGGGTCTGCGCTGCGGTTTGTTTTATCTTTCGCGGAATTGGATCGATTTGCCATTTCAGTTTCTCCTTTCCGTTGTTCACATCCGGGATTTGCTGCAACGAATATCGGCCTGCCGAAAAGCCTTATCTTTACGGAAGCTATGATGCCATGAACTGATTAATCCCATATGAATAGATTCGATTCGCGGCGGCCGACAAAAGGTGGAGGCTGAATCCGTAATTCTTTCGCCATAGCGGCAAGATTCAGGCGCGGCACTCTGGATATTCCGCCGTCAGAGAGAGCACAATAATGCCCTTGATTCCTGTATCTCGGAGACGGGCTGATGGCTGACGTATCGAAGCGGGCGAAACCGATCCCTCCCGGCGGTGAAGTGATCGAAGCTTCCGGGGGAGAGTTGATGGTTCGCTCCCTCGAAGCTGCCGGAGTGAAATATGTGTTCGGCATTCCCGGCTCAAATGAAGCAGGAGTGATGGATGCGCTGGTGGATCATCCGGATTTGCAGTTCGTCCTGGGTTTGCACGAGGGTCCCATTACAGCAATGGGAGATGGGTACGCGCGAATTTCGGGACAACCGTCGCTTGTGATGGTGCACGCCGTTGCGGGAACCGCAAATGGGCTGGGACAGCTTGCGAACGCCGCGGTGGATGGAACTCCGATCGTTTTTGTAGCCGGGAACCAGGACTCGCGGCTGCGCGGACGCGATGCATTTCTGGAATGGGAGGAATTGACGGCGCTGGGACAGAGTTGCGCCAAATGGACGTGGGACGTGCTGAGGTCGGATTCAATTCCGGAAGTAATCCGCCGCGCATTCAAGATCGCCAGCACGGCGCCACGCGGACCGGTGTTCCTCACGTTTTCGAAAGATCTGTGGTTCGAGGAAAAAGTGCAGGCTGAAATGCTGCCGCAGGATCGGTTCAAGGTGGCTGGCCGTTCGCGTCCTGACCGGGAGACCATCGAGCGAGCGGCACATTTGCTGCTGCATGCAAAGGCGCCGTTGTTGCTGGCGGGCGAGGACATCAGCAAGTATGGCGGCCGGAAACAATTGATCGAATTGGCGGAATTGTTGGCGGCGCCGGTGGTGGGGGATTTTGTGGCCGGGCACGGCCACATCGATTTTCCCACGGCTCATCCGCAATATTTCGGATATTTCCCGGGACAGAAACAGTTTCCCCTGGCGTTCGACGTATTTTTCAGCGCCGGCGGGCGCATGTTTTCCGAATACGATCATGCCAGCGAACCAATTATCGGACGCGACGTGAAAACGATTCATCTGAGCATTGATCCGATGCGAATCGCACGCGTCTATCCGGTGGATGTTCCGATTTTGGCCGACCCCGAAGGAACGCTGATCGCGCTGCTGGAAAGCGTGGAATCGAAAATTTCGGCAACGCGGAGAAAAGAAAACCCGGAACGCTTGAAACGGATCGCTAAATATCGCGGAGAAATCGACGCTGCTCGAAAAAAGCAATTGAAACAGGAATGGTCCAGTGAGCCGATATCCACATCGCGCCTGATGGCGGAATTGAATGAGGCCATGGATCCGAATGCGATCGTGGTTACGGAAACGATTACCTCCGATCCAATTCAGGCCGCCTACATTGACTATTACAAGGGCGATCCGGGACGAATGCATGTGGTTTCCCAGGGAGGGATTCTGGGGTGGGGGATTGGAGCGGCGTGCGGCGCGAAGCTGGCTGCACCGGGCCGCGAAGTGGTTCTGCTGAGCGGCGACGGCAGTTTTCAATTTGGAATTCAGGGCCTGTGGACCGCGGCGCGGTATGAAATTCCCGTTCTCTTCGTCATTTTAGATAATCGCAGCTACCAATCGAACCGGCTTGGCTTGGTGAAGCGCGCAGGCCGCGCCGCAGAAACGAAACAATATATTGGCAGCCATTTGGGCGATCCGGAAATTGACCATGTGGCGATTGCTCGCGGCTATGGCGTGGAGGGGAATCGCGTCACGAAGCCGGATGAGATTCAACCGGCGCTGCAGCAGGCATTGCAAACCGTTCGCGGCGGAAAACCATTTGTTCTGGATGTTTTGATCGCTCGGCGGTTTCAGGATGCGGATGCGAAATGGTATGAACAGTTCTCGGTGGCGCAGATGGGGAAATCGACCCGCAAGTAAGAGCAAAGTTCGCGGGAAATTCCGGTATCTCCGGGAATTCCGATGCTGCCCTGGTTGATTCTTGCTTCGAAGTGGGAATTTGGCCACAATAGATAAGCAAGCGCTGCAAAATTTCCGCAGTCTTCCGGTTACACCATGAACCAGATCAACCCTTGCCGTTCGTCTCCCACAGGCCTTGAATGGGCGCACCCCATTGTTCGGGAATGGTTTCTCGCCAAGTTTGGGACACCCACGGAACCACAAGAGCAAGGCTGGCCGCACATGCTGGCCGATAAAACCACGTTGATTTGCGCTCCCACGGGTTCTGGAAAAACCCTGGCTGCTTTTTTAACTTGTATTGACCGGCTGGTGCGAAAAGCTTTGACGGGCGCGCTGAAAGACAAAACGGAAGTTCTTTATGTTTCGCCGCTGAAAGCGTTGGGCAACGACATTCGCACAAACCTCGATGGTCCCTCTCGCGGAAATCGCGCAACTCGCTGGCCAGCACGGATATTTGATGCCGGAAATTCGCACGGCTGTGCGCACCGGCGATACTTTGATGCATGAACGGCGCGCAATGTTGAAGCGCCCTCCGCACATTTTGGTGACGACTCCGGAATCGCTCTACATCCTGTTGACAGCGGAAAAATCGCGCGAAATTTTGCGCGACGTGAAAACCGTGATTGTGGATGAAATTCACGCGGTGGCGGACGACAAGCGCGGGGCGCACCTGGCGCTTTCGCTTGAGAGGCTGGGGGTTTTGACGCCTGCTCGGCCAGTCCGAATTGGCCTTTCGGCCACACAGAAACCGATCGAATTGATCGCGCAATTCCTTGCGGGAAACGGCGGAACCGAGCTCGAGATCGTTCATATCCCGAACCGGCGGAAGCTGGACTTGGCGGTGGAAGTGCCCGCGAGTGAGCTGGGGCCGGTGGCTTCGAATGAGATGTGGGACGAGATCTATAAGCGAATCGCCGGGCTGGTGGGGCAGCACCGCTCGACGCTGATCTTCGTCAACACGCGGCGGCTGGCGGAACGGGTGGCGCACAACCTGGCCGCGTTGCTGGGCGAGGATGTGGTGGCATCGCACCACGGGAGTTTATCGAGGCAGCGGCGGCTGGCAGTGGAAAGCAAGCTGAAAGCGGGCGAGCTTCGGGCGCTGGTGGCGACCGCGTCGCTCGAATTGGGAATCGATATCGGCACAGTGGATCTGGTCTGCCAGATCGGATCGCCGCGTTCGATTGCCGTGGCTCTGCAGCGCGTGGGGCGGGCCGGCCACTGGCGAGGGGCGATACCGAAAGGGCGAATTTTCGCGACGACGCGCGACGAATTATTGGAGTGCGCGGCGCTGGTTCGAGCGATCCATCGCGGTGAATTGGATCGCATCATGATTCCCGAGGCGCCGCTGGACATTCTGGCGCAACAGATTGTGGCAGCTTGCGCGGCGGAGGAGTGGGGCGAGGAGGAATTATTCGCGCTGGTGCGGCGCGCGTATCCCTATCGCAACCTGGCTCGGGCGGATTTCGAAGCGATTCTCGAGATGCTTTCCGAAGGAATCGCGGCGCGGCGGGGACGCTACGGAAGTTATTTGCATCGCGACAAGGTAAATGGGCGGTTGCGCGGGCGGCGCGGGGCGCGCCTAGCTGCGATTACCAGCGGCGGGGCGATTCCTGACAATGCGCTTTATTCGGTGATCGCGGAGCCAGAAGGATTCATGGTCGGCACGGTGGATGAGGATTTCGCGGTGGAAAGTATGAGCGGCGACATCATGCTGCTCGGCAACACTTCCTGGCGCATTCGCAGCATCCGCGGCGGGGCGGTGCAGGTGGAAGACGCGAAGGGAGCTTCGCCGAACGTTCCGTTCTGGCGGGGCGAGGCGCCGGCACGGACGATGGAGCTTTCCCAGCAAGTTGGCGAATTGCGGGAAAGGATCAGCTTATCCACTCCCAATGTCTCGCCGGGATTTGTCCGGGAAAACTCCGCCGAAGCGGACGCCGCCGTGAATTGGCTGAAGGAAGAATACGGGCTCGATGATTCCGGCGCGGAACAAGCGGTGGAATATGTGGTGTCCGGACGCGCGGTGCTGGGCGCGGTTCCCACTCAACAGACAGTGATCGCTGAACGATTTTTTGACGAGAGTGGTGGGATGCAACTGGTGATTCATTCGCCGTTCGGTGGACGAATCAACAAAGCCTGGGGGCTTTCGCTGCGAAAGAGATTTTGCCGGTCATTCAATTTCGAATTGCAGGCTGCGGCCACGGACAATGGACTGAATATTTCGCTGAGCGAGCAGCATAGCTTTCCGCTGGCGGACGTTTTTCAATTCTTGCACCCCAATTCCGTTGCGGCTTTGTTGGAACAAGCAGTGCTTGCGGCGCCGATGTTCACAACCCGCTGGCGCTGGGCGGCGGGAAGGGCGCTCGCGCTGTTGCGTTTTCAGGGCGGAAAAAAAATTCCTCCGCAAATTCAGCGGATGCGATCGGATGACTTGCTGGCGGCCGTTTTTCCGGAAGCGGCGGCGTGCCAGGAAAATATTGAAGGCGATATTTCGATTCCCGATCATCCGCTGGTGCGCGAAGCGATGAAGGATGCGCTGACGGAAGCGATGGATATTGATGGGCTGAAAGAAGTGCTGGCGGCAATGGCGCGGGGAGACATCCGCTGCGTGGCGGTGGATACTCCGGTGCCTTCGGCATTTTCACACGAAATTTTGAACGCCAATCCGTATGCATATCTGGACGACGCGCCTTTGGAGGAACGGCGGGCGCGGGCTGTGGAAATGCGGCGCATGCTGCCGGAATCGGTGCTTTCCGAAGTGGGGCGGCTGGACCCGGCGGCAATCGCGGAAGTGCGCGAAGAGGCCTGGCCCGATGTGCGCGACGCCGACGAACTGCACGACACTCTGGAGACTCTGATCGCGCTGCCGGAACCCGCTGAAGGAGCGCCGCCTTCGCTGAGAGTGGAGGGTTGGAAAGAATATTTCATGGAGCTGCTGGCGGGCCGGCGGGCCGCACGCGCGATGGCCGACGGGCACGCCTATTGGGTAGCCACGGAAAGAGCGAAGACATTCGCCTCCATCTATCCAAATGCGCAATTCGAAACATTGTTGCCGGAAGTGGAGTCGAGCGAACCGTCGCGGGAAGATGCTTCGCTCGCGTTGCTGAACGGATGGATGGCTCACAGCGGGCCGGTGACGGCGCGGGGAATGGCCGAATACCTGGGTATCCCAGAAGCGGACGTGGATAAGACATTTCTGAGGATGGAAGCTGCCGGCACGGTGTTGCGTGGCAACTTTACTGGCTCAGGAACAGCGATTGAGTGGTGCGAGCGGCGGCGGCTGGCGCGGATTCACCGTCTGACTGTGGGGCGTCTGCGCAGCGAAATTCAGCCTGTCAACGCGGGACAATTCATGCGCTGGCTGCTGCGTTGGCAGCACGTTTCCCGTGGAACACAGACGCTTGGTGAGCGCGGCACGCTCGAAGTGCTGCAACAGCTTCAGGGATTCGAGGCGCCCGCGACGGCGTGGGAACGGCACATTCTGCCGAGCCGCATTGCGAATTATGATCCAAAAGTATTGGATCAGCTTTGCCTGACGGGCGCGGTGGGCTGGGGACGGCTTTCGCCGCATCCGGCGACGCTGGAAACGTTGGGAGAGGGCGGGCGGCGGGTGATTCCCACCAGCTCGGCGCCGATTGCGTTTTTTGTGCGCGACGACTCGGACTGGATGATTTCGCGGCATGCCGATTCGGACCAGGGCGAGCCACACGGATTGAGCCAGAATGCGCGCGATACATTGAAATTTCTGCGGCAGCGGGGCGCGTCATTTTTTGCGGATATTGTGCGCGGCACGGAAAAATTGAAATCGGAAGTGGAAACCGCTTTGTGGGAACTGGTGGCGGCGGGAATGATCACGGCGGACGGCTTCGATAATTTGCGGGCGCTGATCGATCCGAAGAGGCGTTCGGGACACGGAAGCGGACGAACCACGCGGCCGCGGCATAGCGCCGGGCGATGGTCGCTGCTCTATGCGGACGGGACCGCGGACAGAGCGAAGATGCTGGAGGCTACCTGCCGGATGCTGCTGCGGCGCTATGGCGTGGTGTTCCGCGATATTCTGGGGCGCGAAAGTATCGTGCCGCGATGGCGAGAAATTTTGATCACGCTGCGGCGGCTGGAAGATCGCGCGGAAATTCGCGGCGGGCGGTTCGTGAGCGGATTTCTGGGAGAGCAATTCGCCTTGCCGGTGGCCGTGGAATCGTTGCGCGCGGCGCGCAAGCAGGAACCGTTTGGCGAGACGGTTACAATTTCGGCGGCCGATCCGCTGAACCTTGCAGGAATACTGGCGCCAGGGGATCGCGTGCCGGCGATTTCAAATCGAGTGGTGACGCTGCGTGACGGAATTCCGGTTGAAGCCGTGGAAGCGATCGCCAGGTTCGAACAAATGGCGGTTGGGCACTGATCGCGAGCTATTCCATAAATGACAGCGAAAGCTTCTGTGCCGAAGACTACGGATGCTCAGAATTTCAGTTCCTGAATTTTGATCTGCGGGAATTCGTGTTCGATTTGGTCTCGAAACCCAGGTGCGACATACACTGTCTGGACGTCGCCCTGCTCGAATGACACGAATCCCGCCACCCGCCATTCACGCTCCATATAAAAGTTCGTGGGATCATCTTCAGGCAGGGACTCATCGAAGAATTTCATAAATGCAAAGACATGCCTGGACAGTTCGACCAGGACTCGTTGCTGGACTTCTCGCGTAGGATCGTGCGCGTCGGCCTGTGTACCGTTTGGCCATGGCGGAGGAAGGACCTTCATAAGGTCTTGGACGAGATGATCGAAGAATGCGGAGCGCTGAACGGGAACCGGTTTCTGCCCCAGCGCCGCGAGGTGCCTTGCAAGGGCCGAATGCCCATCAGCCTCAATGCCTTCTAGAGTAAGCGGAGGCACTGTCGGTCGCTCGTGACACGCCAAGGAACCCTTAGCGACGTAAAAAACTGGGTTCGCACCCTTGCCTACAAGAAATTTCTTCTCAAACGCGAGCCCGAATCGACCGTAGAACTTGACATGACGGTCGAGCTGTTTTTCCGGGATGTCGCAAAAACAAACGGGCTTGAACTTGATGAGATCGTTCCAGGAAAGATCACCCACATCTGAAATCAACATTGTTCCTGGGTCAACCAAGATCCCGCCATGCTGTTCCCACTGTCCAAGAGTGCGCTCTCGTAGGATTTTGAGAAGAATGCTGCATCGCGCGTCTTCGGTTGGCAGCTCGCGACCGACAAAATGGGTGAGCCAATCCGAAGTATATGCCATAGAGAAGCAGCCTACATCATCCTGTCTTTTGGATCGAGCGCACGTGAAACACCGCACGTTGCGACCGATAGTGGACCTCCCCTGAATGGGTCCGGCATTTATCGTAGATAGCCAGTTGGCCGCATAGTTGGCATCTCGAAGATCTCATGTTCCGGTTCCAGCCCGGTTAAGCTTGGATGACGGGCTACTGGGAAGTAATCCACATGCCCGAGTAACGCGCTAATCGTACATGTGAAATCACCACCGGCACCCCGAAGTCAAAGGCTTGATAATGCGACTAACCGGGAGTTGGCGTGCCTGGCCACTGATGTTGCCGGAATGGGACTAACTTCAGGCTGGGGCTAGGAGGCCCACACTCTTACTTCTGCGTTGACGTTAACCTCTCGCCATTTCCCATTCTGTTTTTCAAAAAAGTGTGGTCCTCCAATGCCGCAGAGCATCCCGCACGAATGGTTCATCTGTACGATTGCGTGAGTTCTTTGAGGGTCGAATCCGACTGCCGAGAACGAATAGTAGCCGCCCGACGATGGATATATCTCATAAAAGGCTTCCCATTTTTTTTCAGATTTGAAAAGATCATAGATTTTTTGCCTCGGCACCAATTCATAAGTTATTTTAGTGGGGATGCTTCGAGTCAGCAGTCTCGCCGTGCGGTACTGTTTGGCATAGTCTTTGATAACCACTGCCCAGACTTTACGAAATTCGCGGCCTCCCTTTATTCCCATGTCCTCCGGCGTTATTAAAGGAAGAGAGTCCGTCTCGGACTGAATCACAGGTTGGGGGTGTTTTTCGCTCTCAAGCAGGATTGCATAAATTGAATAGGCATCCACGTCCACATACGCTTTCACCGCGGTCTCGGAAGGAATTTCAGAATCTTGCGCAGTAGCCCATGGTGGGACAAGCGCGAAGACTATCAGTAAGCAGAGGGAAATCTTTCGAGTGTCTCTCCAATTATCGCAATCAGACTGTCCCATAACAACAGAATACCAAATCCAAGCGCGTCTGCGTTCGCCAGTCGAATGGGCACTATGCACGGTGTTGAATCACGATCTTCCTCAACTAGCGGACCCTGTTCCTGATTAACGCACTAATCGAAAACTGACCCACTACCGACAGCCCGCGTCTCTTGCAACTGCGAATGTTGGGGCTAAAGAGCCTGTGTGGCAACTCGGTTTTGGTTGTTGTGATGCGTGGGCTCGTTGGGCCATGTGGTTGAAGGTAAAGATGCCACCCTTCCCGACCGAACCCGTCGGGGCAGGGTAGGGTGGCGCTACACGACCACTCCCACCTGACGTTGCCACATGGACTCTTCCGGATCACGAACATCGGGACGCCCCGATGAAAAACATCGGGGTAAATTCCAATCGCGAAAGCCCGATGTTCCGTTGAGATCAACGCGGTTGTACGAATTTAGCTTCATTAACTGCTGTGCGTGGACTTTGGGCTAGCGTTGCGTCGACCTACTGAGACTACGCAACCAATCAGGCACTAAGACAAGGATGCCGTCTCGGCCAAGGCTCTTTGAGTCGCTGCGGTTTGCTTGTCCAGATCGGTTACGCCACGCCCCAAAATGACCAAACGATGAAATAAAAAACCCATGGCAATTTTGTTCAATTCCGGCGTCCGAACATTGTGAAAAACAATAGTCGCCAGTTCATGGGGGTGAACCAGCCCAAAGTACATGCATTCCCCTGCGTAATATTCCCCGTGATCTCCCATGAACAGGTAGGAGACTCGCACAATTCGCCCGCCTCCAGAGTGAAAGAAGGTGAAAGATCTTGCGCTGCACGCTTCGGCGTCTCTCAAGACTCTTCGCTCGTCAATCCAGGCGGAGACCAGGACAAGAACGAGCAAGGACGGATATAGACAAAGCCAAACGGCGATGAACGCAAATCGCGACGAAAAAATCCAATTTAAGGCACTAAACTTCGTGGGACCGCCGGCTGCGAGAAACACGAGAGAAGCTACCGCGAGAGATGTAGGGACAAACAATAGCCATAACCTTGCAAGTTCAACTCTCACGGCCACGAAGTCGTGCTCTAAAGCCCGGTTTCGCTCCGGACGAATTAATTGTAAGGTCGTCCGCACGTAGAACACTTCCGTGCGGGGATACATCAAGAAACCCACCGCGACGGCCGCGACGATGACGAACGCTATAAATCCTTCAAGGAAAGCCTCATACGGGCTGAACAGAAGTATCCCAGCAAGGATCACGACTCCGAGAAGTAAAGCCCTGGAGATGAGTTCCATTGTTGATTCCGTTAGATTATCAAGGATAGCAAAAAGCGTGCATCTTTGCGGAAACGCCTCATTGGGATTGCCTGGCTTTCGCCAGTGCCTGATTAACGCGCAAACTGTACAAGTGGAATCGTCCCCGGCACCCCGAAATCAAATGTCCGACTCATCAGGAGTTAGACGCTTTGACGCGGTGTAGACTGTGGGGTGATCGAAGAAACAGCGCGACTTGACGAGTGGTACACTCCGATTCCGCTAAAGCAGTTCGCTTCTTTTCGAATTGAAGGCTCAAGATGAACGATCAACAAAAGAACGAGCAGTATTCTGGAGCGCGGGATCAAGCGATCCGCGCGGCACTGGATCAGCATTGGGCGGCGTCTGATGCCAACGATTTTGAAACGGAGCACCTCATCTATCACGAGGACGCGGTGCTGGAATACCCGCAGTCGGGCGAGCGAACCCGCGGCCGGCGCAACATACAGGGCCAACGCGCCAGTCAGCCGAGCAAGAAACGGTTTACTATCCGGCGAATCATTGGCGGCGGTGATCTTTGGGTCACCGAATTCATCCTGACCTATGACGGCAAGCCTTCCTACACCGTGAGCATCATGGAGTTCAGAGGCGACAAGG
This sequence comes from uncultured Acidobacteriota bacterium, assembly GCA_963797765.1. Taxonomy (GTDB): domain Bacteria; phylum Acidobacteriota; class Terriglobia; order Acidiferrales; family UBA7541; genus JBGPTK01. Next base: position 777,601 of record CAWCQU010000002.1, read on the forward strand.
TTGCGCGGGAAACACAGTACTTTGCGGATCCATTCGTGGCTCCCGCATGGCGCGCTCAGTGGGTCGAACGGATGGACACATAATCTCGAGGCCGAAGCCGATGGAGGGATAAGAGGTGGATTGGAAACGGTTGGTCCAGTTTGCGCTGCAGGGTAGCAGTGATTGGGAACAATATGCCATCCTGCTGGTACGCGTTTCGCTCGGGCTGTTCTTCGCCATCTCCGGGGCAAACAAATTGTTTGTCGCCGGCAGCACGCAAACCATGTACGAAACGCTCGTTGAGGCCAAAGTCCCGTTTCCCCGCCCGATGACTTATTTCGTGTCGGGTGTCGAGTTCGTTGGCGGATCCTTGGTGGCCGTGGGGTTTCTTTCAAGCCCGGCCTGCGTGGCTTTAATGATCGATATGATTGTCGCCATCCTGACCAGCGCGCTTTCCGCCATGCCTAAAGGACTTTCGCCTCTTAACTGGCTGGACGATTTCCTCTACCTTCCGGAAATCCTCTACGTGCTCTTCTTTATCTGGCTGATCTGTTCTGGCCCGGGAAAGTTCAGTGTTGATTACTGGCTCGCCGGCAAGTTACTGAGGTGATTGATCGACGAAGCAGCTTGTTGCCAGGCGAGAGCTTGATGGATTGCCGTTTGGCATTTGGCCAGTAACCCGATTGTCCCGGTACATCTCAAAAAAAGTAGATTCGTGGAACTTTTTCCGCCACTATCGGGCGGGAGGATGGCAATGACGCTGGATATTCGCTACGCGCTTCGGGTGCTTTGGAAGTCTCCGGCGTTCACCGTTGTAGCGCTGCTCACTCTGATGCTGGGCGTTGGGGCAAACGTGGTCGTGTTCGGAGTGTTGAATGCGGTGCTGCTGAAGCCTCTGGAGGTGAGCGACCCGCAGAACCTGTATCAGCTTCGCCACGGGCCGTGGGCCAGCGGACGGCTGCTGACTACGTCGTATCCCGCGTTCGAGGATTTTCGCCAGCGAAACACCACGTTCAGCGAGATGGCCGCGATTTATGGATATTCCGATGCGGTACTGATCTGGCGAAATGCGGTGATGAAAATCCACGGCGATGAGGTTACCGGCAATTATTTCGATCTTCTGGGGGTGCAGCCCGAGGCAGGAAGGTTCTTCCACGCGGCGGAGGAACGCGGCCCGAATTCAGCGCCCTATCTGGTGTTGAGCGATCAACTGTGGCGAAGCGCGCTGCACGCCGACCGGGACGTCGTGGGAAAGGTGGTGGAGTTCAACAAACATCCGTTCACGGTGGTGGGCGTGGCGCCGGCGCAGTTCCACGGAACGGAGCGGTTTGTGTGGCCGGATTACTGGATGCCGATGGCGAATGAGGAACAGGTGCAGGGGAAGGATTATCTGAATGACCGGGCGTCGAGTGTCACGGTGATTGGCCGGCTTAAGCCGGGAGTGACTCCGCAGCAAGCGGCGGAAAATCTGAATGCGATTGCGGCCGAACTGGCGAAGGAGTATCCGAAGACCGACAAGGGAGAATCGTTCCGGCTGATCCATCCGGGACTTTTTGGGGACGACGGTGACGTGATTCGCGGATTCCTTTACAGCGTGACTCTGCTGGCGCTGCTGGTGCTGGCGGCGGCATGCGCGAACCTGGCAACTCTGTTTGCCGCGCGCGCCGCGGATCGCAGCCGGGAACTGGCGCTGCGTGTGGCCCTGGGATCGAGCCGGTGGCGGATCGTGCGGCAACTGCTGACTGAGGCGGTGATCGTATCGTTGATGGGTGGAGCAGCGGGACTGGTGACCGCGGACCTTCTGCTGGGTGTGCTGAACCGGTGGCATTCCTCTTACTATGGCGGGCGTCTGGCAGTCAGCATGGATGCGCGCGTATACCTGGCAGGTCTGGTGTTGACACTGGGAAGCGCGCTGCTGTTTGGAATGGTTCCAGCGCGGCAGGCGTGGCAAAGCAGCCCGTTGCAGATGATGAAGAACGGACCGTTGGAATTGAGGCACCTGCGGCGGTTTGCCATGCGCGATATTTTGCTGGGCGCGCAGATTGCAATCTGCACGCTGCTGGTAACGGCGTCGCTCGTGGCTGTGCGCGGCATGGTGCGGACTGTGCACGGTCCACTGGGCATCCAGCCGCAGGGCGTGATGCTGGCCGATATGGACTTGAACGATGTGGAACCGGGCGGCGGCCTAGCGCTCCAGAAGAAAATCATTGAGGCGGCGCGGAGCGTCCCCGGTGTGACTGCGGCGGGCGCGGTGAAACCCGTCCCGATGACCAGCTGGATGCGTGACATTCCGATTTACCGGCCGGGAACGATCGAGTTCAGGATGGACAATTATGTGCTGGCAACTTTCGCGTACCGGATGTCACCGGGATATCTTGAAGCTGCCGGAACACGGCTGCTGAGCGGGCGGGATGTCTCATGGCAGGACACGGCACAGACGCCGTATGTGGCGATCGTGAACCAAACTTTCGCGCGGAAGATGTGGGGCGAAACGCCGGCGATCGGACAGCGCTTTTTTCTGTGGACCAAGTTGACGGAAGTGGTGGGCGTGGCGGAGAACGGAAAGTACCACGACCTGGCAGAGTCGCCGCAGTCTGCGGTGTATGTGCCGTTGTCGCAAAGCGAGGACAACGAAGCAGTTTTCGTGGTGCGGTCGCTGCGGGCGCCGAACGAGATGGCGGCGGAACTGCAACGCACGCTGAGCAGCTTCGAGCCGAATGTGCCAATCACAATGCAGAGTTGGCCCGACGCGCTGGCGAGTGTGCTATTCCCGGCGCGGGCGGCGACAGTGGCGCTGGGCGTCATGGGCCTGCTGGCCGCGATGTTGGCTGTGACCGGCATCTTCGGCACGGCGGCCTATGGCGTGAGCCGGCGGATGAAGGAGCTGGGCATTCGCGTAGCGCTGGGCGCGGGGAAACGTCAAGTGATGAGCGCGGCGTTGGGGCGGCCCATGGTGCTGCTTGGGGTGGGATCGGCGGTGGGGCTGCTGTCGGGCGTCTTCGCCAGCCGTTTGTTGGAGCACATTGTGTATCAGGCGAATCCGCGGGATCCCGTAGTCCTGGGCGGCGCGGTGCTGACCATGGCCCTGCTAGGTATCGCGGCTTCGGCAATTCCAGCGCGGCGAGCGCTTACCGTCGATCCATCCAAACTCATGCGGGAAGAGTGAAGGACCTGAACCGCTAGGCCGGCAGTGTGCGTGCATTTGGCCATGTGGTTAAAGGTAAAGATGCCACCCTCCCGACAGAATCCGTCGGGCGAGGAGGGGTGGCGCTACACGATCACTCCGACTTGGCGTTGCCACACGGACTCTCTAACTCCGACCGCGTGAAAAACCAATTACTTCAGCGAGAGGTAGGCGTAGCGGAGGACGAAGAGGGCGGTGAGAATCCAGATTAGCGGGCTGATTTCGCGGTATTTTCCGGAACCTAGTTTGACCAACGCGTAGGCGATGAGGCCCAGGCTCAATCCCGTGGCGACGCTGAAGGTGAGCGGGATCGCGACCAGGGTGAGGAAGGCTGGAAAGGCTTCACTGAAATCATTCCATTGGACGCGAGCGACGGAACTGCACATCAGCGCACCCACCAAAATCAAGGCTGGAGCAGTTGCGTATAGAGGGATGGCGCCGACCAGCGGCGAGAAAAACAAGGCCACCAGAAAAAGCGCGGCGATCAAAACGTTTCCCAGGCCGGTGCGCGCGCCTGCCGCTACTCCGGCGGCGCTTTCGATATAGCTTGTGACGGTGGAGGTTCCCACGGTGGCGCCGAAGACCGTGCCTACCGCGTCGGCGAGCAGCGCGCGGCTGGCGCGGGGCAGCTTGCCGTCGCGCATGAAGCCGGCCTGTTCGCAGACCCCCACCAGCGTGCCGACGTTGTCGAATAAATCCACGAAGAAAAAGGCGAAGACCATTTCCAGCAGGCCGATCTTCATGGCTGCGGAGAGATCGAATTTAAACAGCGTGTTGGTGGGGTGCGGGAGCGCGATGTAATGCTGCGGCCATTGCTGAATCCCGCGAAGAATTCCGGCGAACGCGGTGACCACGATTCCGATCAGGATGGCGCCGCCCACGCGGCGGGTGACCAGGATGGCGGTGAGAATCAAGCCAAACGCGGCGATCTGGACGTGAGGATCGGCGAAGCTGCCCAGGCCGAGAAAGGTTGCCGGATTCGCGACTACGATTTTCGCGTTGCGCAAGCCAATGAAGGCGATGAACAGGCCGATTCCGGCGGCAGTGCTGAATTTCAGGCAATCGGGGATACCGTTCACGATTTGTTCGCGGACGCGCGTGAGCGTGAGAATCAGAAACAACACGCCGGACAAAAACACCACGCCTAGCGCGGTCTGCCACGGAATTCCGCGGCCAATCACGACGGAATAGGTGAAGTAGGCGTTGAGCGACATTCCGGGAGCTAGGGCAATCGGATAATTCGCCCACAGGCCCATCACGAGTGTCGCAACCGCCGCGGAAACACAGGTGGCGAAGAGAACTCCCTCGATGGGCATTCCGGCTTCGGCGAGAATGCGGGGATTGACGACGATGATGTAGGCCATCGTGACGAAGGTGGTCAAGCCGCCCAGCATTTCCTGGCGGACCGTGGTGCGATTTTCGGCGAGCTTGAACCAGCGCTCGAGCAATGACGGATCTCCTGGAGATCAGTAAGACTCTTGAATCTTGATCATGTGTATTTTCGGGCCGAGTATACGCTCCTGCGACGGGAAGTAATTTGAAAAGTCATTTGATCGCCTGATGCCGCCTGGAGCGCACGCGAAACATGGAAAGGCATTGATTACCGCAGAGACGCTGAGAACGCAGAAAGAAATAGCCCTGGTTCAGCTTAGGGATTTCATTACCAGGGCTTTGAATTTGGGTTCGTCGGCGGTTACGCAGATGTTCAGGTTTGGTTTTTTGTGCCAGATGCCGAGCTCATCGATCACGATCATGCCGGCGGTCAGCTCACCGGAAACTTCGGAATCCGAGGCGCGCTGCACGCTTTTGGTGACGATGGAGGGATCGACAAAGGTGGCGACGCAGAGCGAATCGGGATGGTTCGAGCCAGCAAGGTGCTGGACTTCCTTGCAGTAGACGCGGCGGATGCGGTTGATGTCCCAGAAAAATTTGGCCAGCGGAGTTCCGAGCTTGGCCACCTGGTCATAATCGGCGTCGGTGAAAATGGAATAGCGGTAGGTGACGTCGAATCCCGTCATGTAGAGCGGAACGCCGGAGCGAATCATGATGCGAGTGGCTTCGGGATCGACCCAGGCGTTGTAGGTGGCGGCAGGAGTGATGTTGCCGCAGAACATGTAGGTACCGCCCATGAAATAAATGGCGGCGAGATTTTTGCGGACGGAGGGATCCTGCAAGGCGAGCGCGACGTTGGTGAAGCCGCCGATGGCGAAGAGGGTGACTTCGCCGGGATATTTATTCACGATTCGGGTGATGGCGTCGACGGCGTGTTCGGGCTCGGGGCGCTGCTTGGCTTTGGGGAAAAATGAATCGCTCATGCCGTCGCTGCCGTGAACGTTGGTGACGGTGTGATGGTAGGAATGCATCATGGGCTGGCGGGCACCGAGGTAAACAGGGACCTGGCCTCCGCGACCGGCCATCTGGATGGTGTAGAGAGCGTTTTCCGCTTCCTGATCGAATTCCACGTTGCCGACGACGATGGTGATGGCTTCGATTTGAATATCGGGGGCGCGTAGAGCGAGGAGAAGCGCTACGGCGTCGTCGGTGGCGGTGTCGGTGTCGATGATGATTCTGCGCATGTGATTCGCTCCTAGCGTAGTGGGCCGGGATGGCTGGGCTCAGAAAGAGGGCGCGGCTGAAGCCGGCCCCTACATGATTCGGAGTGAGCCATCCATCGGCCGAAAGTCTATTGGGTGCGTTGTGGGCGCGTCATTAGATCGATGAAAAGTTTTTTGAAACGCTCGATGTCGAAATCCCAGAGTACGTTGGCGACTCTGGCATTGGGCGGAGGCACGGGCTTTTGCGCCTTGGGACCGGGATGCTCGGGCCAAGGACCGCCGCCGTAGCCTTTAGGGAATTCATCCCAGAAGACGGATGCGCTGTATTCCATGCCTTGCATGGTGTCGATGTCGACGTAATAGCGGCGCGTCTCGGTGAAGATGGATGGATCGATAATGTAGGCGGCTTCGAGCTCGTCGGGCATGCGGAACCAGGAATTGCGGCGGCCTTCCTTATAGGGCTTGAGCATCAGTTCGCGGTGCAGATCGGCGATGGGCTTATTTTTTCCGTTGGCGATGGCTTCCACAAGCTCGGGACTCATGTGAACTTTTTCGGAGATATCGACGGTGACTAGAGTGAGTTTGGGCCAGGGAGCGCGGAGGACGATTTTTGCGGACTCAGGATCGTAAATCACGTTCACCGTCTTCGGCTGGTAGGCGGGGCTGGTGCCCATGAAAACGATTTCCTTGGTGAGAGGAACGATATCTGGAGCGATGCTGATTGCGAGAGCGACGTTGGTGAGCGCGCCGCCGCAATAAAGAATGATCTGGTGGGGATTTTCGCGAATGGTCTTGATCATGAACTCAGCGGCGTGGCCGGGCTGCGGCTTGAGTTTGGAAAACCCTCCGGGAGGAGGGGTGACCACGTCGGGGCCGGGATTATTTTCGGCATATGCGCCGAGAAACGCGTCGGTGCGGTTACCACCGTAGAGCTTGGTGAGCAGCCAGAGTTCCTGGCGCGTCTGCAGAAGAGGAAATTCGGAGCCCATGTACACCGGCACGTCGGGCCGGTTCATCAATTCGAGCAATTTGAGGACGTCTGCGGTTTCTTGCTTGAGCCAGCCGTTTCCGGTTATGACAGTGACGCCGACAACGTCGATGTTATTGGCCTGTAGCAGCATTACTAAGGGGTTTTCGTTTCCTCCGATCACGCCATCGGCGTCCTGATCGAAGATTACTTTTTTCTTTTCGGTATCCTTGGTCTGTGTTTGAGCTGTGCCAGCGAACAGCAGCGCGACCAGCAGCAGACTCAGCGGCCACAGATAGGTTGCTAGATGCTTTCGCATGGGTACTCCTCCTTGACTTGGTTGAGACAACGGTTAGAAAACAAAAGTTCCATCTGTGGCCCCCTAACCTTCGCGGACTACGCTTTGCGAATCGGTTTAATCATCAAATCGACAAAATGCTGCTTGAAGCGTTCCTTATCCATGGTGGTGATCACGTCGACCAGGCGAGCGCCAGGCGGCGGACCCGCATACCATTGCGGGGTGCGCTCCATGCGCGGGCCGTGCCAGACGTCGTCCCAATTCTTGACCCAGAACATGGAATCGCCGTAGCGAGCGCCGGGCGACGTGGTGATGTCCACGTACATGGGATCCGAGTGGGTGAAGATGGACGGATCAGTGATTTGAGCCACGCACATTTCGTCGGGCATTCGAAACCCGGTGGATTTTGGATTTTTTGCGAAGGACTTCAGGGAGTGCTGCTTGAACAAATCGGAAATCGGGCTGGAAGCGCGCTCGGCGATTTCTTCAACCATGCGGCGGCCGGGGCGAAGATCGTCGCCGATGTGAACTTGTTCGCCCAGATCGACGGTGACGATGGTTACCTTCGGCCAGGGCGCGCGGAGAACGATGCGCGCCGCTTCGGGGTCGAAAAACACATTGAATGCGTTGGTGAAAAGATTGAGACCGGTTCCCATGAAAATTAATTCGGGAACGAGCGGAACGATTTCGGGATCGATCAAAATCGCGAGGGCCACGTTGGTGAGCGGGCCGCCCGCGTAAAGAGTTACCTGGCCGGGATTTTCGCGGACCGTGCGAATGATGAAGCGAGCAGCGTGTTCCTGCTGGGGCTTCAGTGTGGCAAACCGGTCGTAAGGCGGCGGCAACGGCTGCACTTCGCCCGGTCCTTTATTGTTGCGGTTGAATGCGCCTAGCCAGGGATCAAGGCGATGGCCACCGTAAAGCTGATAACGGAGCAGGGCCTCTTCTTTGCGGTTGATCATGGGAAGTTCCGAACCGGCAAATACTGGGACTTCCGTGCGGCCCATCAATTCAAGGAGCCGGAGCGTATAGGCCATCTCCTGCTTCAGCCACTCGTCGCCCGTGACGATCGTGCATCCGAGCAGGTCGACGTTGTCGGCTTGCAGAAGCATCAGCATGGCCTGGATATCGGTGCCGAGCGGGCCGGAATTATCCTGGTCGTAAATTACTTTGCGGCGCGCCGGAGAATCCGGAGAGCCGAAAGCAAGGCGCGTGGGAAGCGCGGAGAGCGCAAGAGCAGTGGCGGAATCCTGCAAAAATTCGCGACGATTCAGAGTCATGGCTATGCACCTGCCTTGTTGCCGGCCAGAGGAGACTTGCGGATCGGCCGAGTGAGCAGATCGATGAAAAACTCGCGGAAGCGCTCTTTATTCAAGTCCAAGAGGACGTAGACGAGACCAGCGCCCGGCGAAGGGCCGTTCTGACCTGCGGCCGGACCGCCGGTCTTTTCGTGCCAGTTCTTGTCCCAGAATAAGGTGTCGCCATAGTGGCCATCGTCGTCAGTAAGCACGTCCGCGTACATTTCCACGCCCGAGGTGAAGATGGAAGGTTCGATGATTTGAGCCATCATCATTTCGTCGGGCATGCGGAACCAGGTGAGGCGGGGATTCTCGCGATGGGTTTTCTGTTCGTAATCGCGGAAGAGTTCGTTGATGGGAAAGTGGCCGCGCTCGACGATCGCGTCGACTCGGCCTTCGTCACCCATGTGAACTTTTTCGGCGAGGTCCGCGGTGACGATGGTGAAGCGCGGCCAGTTGGCGCGAAAAGCGATTTTGGCAGCTTCGGCGTCGAAATAGACATTCACAGAGCTGGTGGAGCGATACATCGAGCCGCCCATGAAGACGACTTCCTGAACGAGGGGAACGAAGCCGGGATCGAGCATCGCGGCAATGGCTAGATTGGTGAGCGCGCCGCCGCAGAAAATAGTGACTTCGTGGGGATGGGCGCGAACGGTCTTGATCATGAACTCGGCGGCGTGACCAGGCTGGGCCTTGATGTCGGCGAATTTATTGTAAGGGGGTTGCAGTGGCTTGATTTCGTCGGGACCCCAGTGATCTTTGTTAAACGCGCCGAGGAAGGCTTCGATGCGGCGCGAGCCGAAAAGTTCGTAGCGCATCTGCGCTTGTTCTTTGGTATTCAAGAGCGGAGTTTTTGCTCCGGCGTAGACGGGCACCTCCGTGCGGCCCATCAATTCGAGCAAGCGAAGGGCGTATGCGGTTTCCTGGCCGACCCAAAAGTCCGTGGTGACGGTGGTGATGCCGAGCAGGTCGATTTTTTCAGATTGCAGCGCCATCAGAGTTGCGATCGTATCGGTGCTCAGCGGACCGCGGTGATCCTGATCGTAAATTAATTTTCGCACTCCTCCTGGAGCGGGCGATGTGGTTTGCGGCACTGCTTCGCTCTTCCCAGGTTGACTGGCCGTTTCTTCAAGACGATTGCTTAAATTCATATGGCACTCCTTTTCTTGGTACTACGCGCGTCAAGCGACGCGTTCAATTCGTTTTACGCCGAGTATCACGATCAAAAATGCAGCCGGATGCAACAAGCCGGCAATCAGAAACACGGGACTGTAACTGTGGAATGCGCCGAGCATCTGGCCCACGGCATAATTAAAAAACATTCCGCCGAAAGAACCGGCCGCGCCCAAAAGGCCGGCCACCGACGCGACGATTCGCGACGGAAACATATCGGCGGGCAAGGTCTGCATGATCGTGGACCAGAATTGATGGCCGAAGAGAGCCAGGCTGAAAAAAAGTATCGCGAGTTTTAGCGGGGATTTCGCGATCAGCAGCGACGCGGGCATCAGCGCCGCGGCGATGCCAAGAGAGATTTTGCGGGAACGATCGATGCTGATGCCGCGCTGGATCAGCTTGCTGCTCATCCAACCGCCCACGAAACTTCCGGCGCCGGCAAAGGCGTAGGGAATCCAGGCGTAATAGCCGATTTCCTTGATGTTGAGTTTGCGAACGTCGGCCAAATATTTAGGAAGCCAGAAAATGAAGAAATACCAGGCGGAATCGGAAAGGAATTTCGCCGCCAGAAGACCCCACATCTCGCGATATTTGAAAAGCTCAGCCCAGCGAATGCGCGGCGCCGCAACTGGCGCGATTGGCGCGCCATCCGCGCCAACCACCGGTACGACGGCGGGCGTGTGATAGACACGCAGCCAAAGAATGGTCCAAAGAAATCCCAGCGTACCGGTGACGAAAAACACCCAGCGCCAACTGGACCAATAAATAATCGCAGCGATCAGCGGCGGCGCAATCACAGCGCCGACGCTCGAGCCAGTATTGAAGATGCCGAAGGCGAAGGAGCGTTCCTGCGGCGGAAACCATTCCGAAACCGCTTTTGCGGAGCCGGGGAAACCGCCGCCTTCACCCATCCCCAGCAGGAAACGGTAAATGCCCAGGGTGAACACTCCGTTCACGGTGCCATGCAGAAAATTGGCGGCGGACCACCACAGAATCATCAATGCGTAGCCGTAGCGCGTGCCAAGCCAATCGATAATTCTGCCGCCGCCGATGTACATCAACCCATAGGCCATCAGAAAAAGAAATTGCAGGTGAGCGTATTGCTGATCGGTGAGCGGAATGTGTTTCTGCAGCTCGACGACGACTACCGGAAGATTCTGCCGGTCGAGATAATTCAGGGCCGTCGCGGCGGCGAGCAATCCGGCGATCCACCAGCGCGCCTTTGCCGGCAGGACCGGAATTCGTAGGGCGGAAGCTTCATTCATTTGGAGCTGAGCCTTTGCAGGAAGAGCTGCTTGACGGCATCGGCGGAGATACCGGTGCACACTTGAACGTTCGGAAGGACCGGAGTGGTTCCGGTGATGCCCAGGTGATCGCCTTCGGGCTCGATTTTCTCGATGCGATTGTGGCGGTTGGCAACGGTCATTCCGGTGGTTAGCTCACCCTTGGTTTCGATATCCACGTTCATGGCTTCGAAGGTGAATAGAGCTGGATTGATGACGGCGACGGTTGTGCCCAAATCATTGAAACCCACCTTCGGAGTGGTATTGGGAGCCAGAGGGAATCGCCGGAGGCGATATCCGCCGAGCTGGGAGGCGAGATGTCCGAAGGCAGTGCCGCTGCTTTCGAGACGTTCGAAATCTTCGGCGGTGAATTGGACTTGCGTGGTGACGTCGGTGCCCACCATGCTGATTCGCGGCACACCGGAATTGACAACGATCCTGGCGGCTTCCGGATCGGCAAAAACATTGAAAGTGGAAACGGGGGTGGTGTTGCCATTGGAGAGAATCGTGCCGCCCATAAAGCAAACTTCGGCCACCAACAGCGCAATGGTTGGCTCCTTGAGAAACGCGAGAGCCAGATTGGTTAACGGCCCGATTGCGAGGATCGTGTATTGATGGGGCTTGCTCTTCACGCGGTCGATGATCACATCGGAGGCGTGCTGGGGGACTAGCTTGGTGCGCGATTGAGGAATCACTACATCTCCGAATCCATTCTTGCCGTGCGCCAGGCGGACCGTGAGTTGCGTGCGCATCAGGGGACGAGTGGCGCCGAGGGCGACAGGAATATCCAGGCGATTCGCGTATTCCACCAGCGAGAGGGCGTTGCGCGTGCCATATTCGGATTCCACATTGCCGGCTACGACGGTGATCGCGTCCACAGAGACTTCGCTGGAACGAAATGCCAGCAGAATCGAAACCGCGTCGTCCACGCCGGGATCGGTATCGATAATCAGCGGACGCGGGCCCGATGAGGCCTGGGGAGAGGCGCCGGAAATTGCGAACTGATCGGCTGCGCCGGCGGCGGCAGGGACAAGGTATGGCGCCAGCAGGCCAGCACCGCTGGCCTTTAGAAAATCGCGACGATCGTGTTTCACGATGGCCTCCCGCCGCCGCCCGATTTTGCGGATGGCAGAATGGATTCAAAATACGGCGCTAAATTCACTCCGTTCTGAAGCAAGACCGGTTCCTGCATCACCCGCAGGGCCGCGGGATCGTCAGCCAGAAAGACGGGATCCAGATCAAACGATGCGACACCCTCGGGAAAAACCTTGGCCAGAAAGCGCGCCACTTCATCGGTATCCAGAGGCTCATCGCCGATGGTGAGGAAAAACGGATATTCCTGCTGAACAGGCGGCTGAGCGGGGCTTAGCGCCCGGCGAACTTTAAGACGGTCGAGAAAAATCATCAGCGTGGGCGGATCCATTTTCAAGGCCGCGGAGAGACGGGCGGTGATTCCAGAATAGCTGCGGCAGTCCACAGCGGGTGAAGATGGATTCCAGGCCAGCGCTTTTGGGCTGCCGTGATGCGGTTGCAGAATTTCCATCTGCTGTGAATGAAATCCTTTCATCAAATCGAGTCCGCCGTAAACGGGAACTCCGTCGATCATTACCAGCTCGACATCCTGTTCGGTTGCTTCGATCAGATTGCGATAAGGATCGCGATTCCTTTTTTTCAGAAGAAGGATATCGGCGGCGGAACCTTGAGCGAGATGGCCCGCGTGTTGATTCCAATTCACGGCTTGAGCGGGATTTCGCGTGACCATGCCGACGATTTCCCGGTCGCTGAACAAGCCATTCAAACGGTGCTGATTGAACTGGTCGGCAACTTTGAGGTCGAACAAGACGTTTTTGCTTCCGCTGGGGGCCCATTCGGAACCGAGACAAATATTCACTCCGGCTTTGCGCGCGGCGCCGATATCGGCAGTGCGGCCATAGAGACGCAGGTTTCCCAGCGGCGACCAAACAACGGAAGCACCCGCAGCGGCGAGTTCAACAAACTGGCTTTCATTTAATCCCAGGGCATGGATGGCTACAAGCTTCTTGGTCAACAATTGAAATTGTTTCAGATCTGAAAATCGCTGTTGGCCGTAGTCTCCTGTTCCTTCGGACAAATGGTAAATCCAGGCGTCGAGACGGGGCATCAATTCGCGCAACCCCGGGGCGGTTTCCGCGGTTACGTCCCAGATGGTTTGATGGATACGATCCTGGCCGAAGTTGTCGAATTCCATGTTGCGGACTAAAAGTGAAGTGTATTCCCGGCTCCAAGGTGCGGCGCCCTCGAGAGATGTGGTGCCGCCAGCCAGCGCTTTGATCTCCGCGTAAAGGCACACATCGTCCAGCAGGTCCGCGTATTGAACGAGCAAGCGGCAGGGATTTTCGACGGTGCGGCGATAATCTGGATCGAAGAAAAATTCAGTGCGATTTGTATACTGGCGAGGCGCGAACCAAGGGCCGCGGACATCATAGGTCATATGCTTGTGCAGGTCGATCAGGCCCGGATAGAAAACGCCACCGGTTTCCACTACAGGCAGATTCCGGGCTGGAGCCGGAAGCGCGTCAACCGAAGGAACGACCGAACGAATCGTATTGCCGGAAATCCACAGGAGCCCATCGGGATGGGTGACGTGTTGATCGTCGAGAGTGCAAATCGTTCCGTGAAAAAGTCGGTCCGGCACGATTCCCCGCGCCAGTTGCGAAAAAGACGCGCCAGTTGCGGCAAACGAACCAGATCCGCAAGCTATGGCGAGAGTCGCCGGGAGGCTGACTGAACTTTTGAGCAGTTCACGGCGCGTAAGATGCATCGGCCCGGGCTATTCCAGCGTGCTTGGTTCTGTAGCACTCTGGTGTCCCTCTCCGAAACGAGTCAACACGTGCTCGAGGAATTCATTGAACACAAGTTTGAAGCCGGCTTCGATCTCTTCCGGAGTTCCCGAGAGAACGAGTTGCAGCATCTTGCGGTGCTGTTCAACCACCGCATCAAAACGGAAGCTCGGAGATTGCGGCACATCCCGGATCAATTCATAACCGAAGAAACGAGTGGAAATATCGGTGAGAATTTTAGTGAGGTGACGATTATCGGCCAGGTCCCACAAGGCTTTATGAAATTCAATATCGGCTGCGGTAAAGTGCGGCATGCTACGCTCCCGCGCCGCATCAGCCAGATGCTCGAGCGCGCCCTGGAGATTGGCAACTCCCGCAGGATCCAAGGAGGCGCGCGCGAGTTGGGCTGCATGCGTTTCAAGAATGGCGCGAAGTTCAAATATCTCGCGGATGTCGCGGCCAGAAAGCTTGGTGACAAACGCCCCCTGGTGCGGCTTCAGTGTGACCAATCCGCGCTGCGCCAGGAGCCAAAGCGACTCTCGAACCGGAACGCGGCTGACGTTTAGCCTGCGGGCCAGAACTGATTCGACTATTTTTTCTCCCGGCTTAAGCGTGCCTTCAAAAATCCAAGCGAGAAGAACGCTATAAATTTTGTCGCGCAGGACTTCCTTGTGGATGGAAATATCGGGTACGGCAGAGTTCTGTTGGGTCTCCTGCAATCGGGATCTCCTCCTGAGGTCAGTGGCCCGCAGTAAACCAGCGATGGATTGCGGCGGCGCCGCGGAGTGATCCGCGGGCCGCCACGATGCAGAACCGTTATCCGGGCCTTTTGTCACGGCGATTCTATCCGATTGGAGATCGAACTAACCAACTAGAAAACAAGCTTCAATCCGAACTGAATCACTCGTCCGTCGTTGATCGTCGCCGTGATGGTGCCGGAAGAGCCGGTGCCAATGGCGGTATTCGGAAGATCGAATTGCGCATGGTTGAAGACGTTAAACATCTCGGTGCGAAACTGCAGTTTTAGAGCTTCCGTAAGTGAGAATGTCTTGTCCAGGGCGACGTCGAAATTCACCTGGTCAGGCCCGCTGCCAAATGTGCGAGAAGAATTACCAAATTGAAACGCGGCCGGCGCCGAGAAGCAGTTTACGTTGAACCATTTCTGGACCGTTCGCGGAGCCGAAGCGTTGGGATCGCAGGTTATGTTCGGCCGGTTGGTCATGGTGTTGTTGAGCAGTGAGGTGGACATGGTTGCGCCAAGCGGATAGCCACTGCGAATTCGGCTGATTCCGGAAAACTGCCAACCGCCGATGAATGTGTCGAGGACCGTTCCGGCACTCGAAAGATAACGGCGATTGCGTCCGAAGGGCAATTCGTACAGATAACTGCCGGTGAAGGAGTGCCGGAGATCGTTGTCGTTCAGCCCCTTGTCGGAATTGATCCCGAAAGGTGTGAAGGGGAAATAATCAGCGCCGGCCGCGCTGCCCTGGAAGGTTAAGTTCTCGGCAGGCTCGTTGCCAAGTCCCTTTGAATAGGTGTAGCCGAACAAGAAATACAATCCCGTTGCGAAGCGCTTTTCAAGCTTGGCCTGCAAGGCGTGGTAGATAGACCAGGCGCGGCTGTTGTCATAATCGATTCCTGCGAAGACCGGGAAAGGCCGGCGAGGGTTGATGGCTCCTGGCCCCGGCGCCGGAGAGTTGAAGTTTGCGTTCTTGTCGAGCAGATGATCAGCTTTGGTTCCTACGTAAGCGACGGTCGCGACCATGTGGCCGGGTAATTCTTTCTGGATACCAAAATTCCACTGCTGGACGGTACCGAGCTGGAAATTGTTTTGCCAGAACTCAATAGCACCGGAGGGGTGATTCGGGTCAATGACAGTCGGCGCCGGAAACCCCTGGCTCAAGATGCGAGCCGGGTTGACGCTGTCGCTGGTAAAAGTCGGAGTTCCCACAAAGGGAGGATTGATCTGCAGGCCGTTCATCCCGCCCTGCGCCCAGTCGTTGAAGATACCGTAGCCGCCCCGGATGACCAGCCTCGCATTCGTGAACGGGGTATAAGCAAAGCCGAGCCGTGGCTGGAGGTTTAGGTAGTGAGTCTGAACATTCCCCGAATCGGAGGCGTTCACGCCGGCGACCAGCATCGTCTGGGTAGCGGTATCGAGGTTGGAGTAGCGGTTATTCACCTCGGTGGACGCGGTGATGAACATATAAGCCAAACCGAGATTCAGGGTGAGCTTGGGGGAAATACGCCAGTCATCCTGGAAGTAAGTCCGGAAATCGGTCCACCTCCTGCCCGTCACATCCCCCCCGAAGACGTTGGTGCGGAACTCGGAAGCCGGCAAACCGAGAAGGACGCTTGCGACCGCCGAACCGGTGCCGTTCTGGAAGGCTCCCGCGTTGTTTTGTGCTGTAAAAAGCGCGCTGAAGGACATGTCGCCCCGGGGCGCATTGTAAGCAGTTCCGTTCAACTGATTGAACAGAGTGGCGAATCCGAAATTGAACGAGTGACGGGAATGAACCCAGCTTACGTTATCCGAATACTGAAAAACGTTGGAGCCGAGCAGCAAAGGAGTGGTGAGGCGATCGCCTAAACCATTGAATCCCGTTAGATCAAAACGGGTCAACCCGGAAGTGAATTTGTCGCCCTGATTCGCTCCCGGGATTCCCAATTGCTGGGATAGATCTCCCTGGCCGTAGCTGGGACCCACCACCGAAATGAATATGCGGTTGAAGCCAGCAACAGCTTGATTGACGATACTGGGGCTGAAAATGTGATTCCAGACGACAGCAACATTCCGAGCCCGAGGTATGTTTATGGTGGAACTGACGAAAGAGCTGGTACCGCCTCCAAGTCCTGGAAGAGGGCCTGGATAGAATTGGTGCGAGTTGTCCATGCTGAATCGAGTGAACAAGTTATTTTTTTCACTGATGTTTGCGTCGACTCGCACATCGCCTTCATCCTGATTTAGCTGGCGTTCCTGCGTGAGAATGAAATTGTTGGCGAGGCCGGGCAAATTGGGCGCCGGGAACAAGGCCAACACTTTCAGGCCGATGGGATCGAGCATGTTCGCTGGAATTGTGTTGTTGGCGAATTGGGTGCGCGTTCCAGCGTTGAAAGTTGTGCAGGTGGTGGTAGCCGTGTTGTAGACCGAGCACGGATTGAAAATGGCGGGCTGCCCGGTTTCCGTGAAGATGCCCTGGCGGGCCAGGGTGGTGGGCACTGTGGAGATTGCAGTGATCCCCTTCCGAATGCGCAACCCTTGATAATCCCCGAAGAAGAAAACCTTATTCTTCACAATCGGCCCGCCGAAGGCCCCGCCGAACTGGTTCTGCCGGAACGCAGGTTTCTTGGGATCGAAGAAAGTTTTGGCATCAAAGATGTCGTTGCGGAGGAACTCAAAGGCGGCACCATGGTAGGAGTTGGTTCCGGATTTGGTGGTCAGAAGAATCGTCCCGCCACCACTTCGCCCGTACTGCGCGGAATAGTTGTTTGTGAGAACTTTGAATTCCTGGATGGCGTCGGGGGACGGCAGAATGGAAATGGAACCAGCCGTCAGTTCGTTGTCGTCAATGCCGTCCATTCGCCAGTCGTTGGCATTTTCTCTCATGCCGCTGACGGACAGGGAGGTGGCACCGCGGACCGACGTGCTCGCCGAGGGGCTGTTGAACTGAGTGCCCTGTGAAGCAATCGCGCCGGGAGCCAGTGTCCCCAATTGTACGAAATTTCGGCCGTTGAGAGGTAACTGGACGATGTTTTGTTCGTGAATGATCTGGCCGAGGTTAGATACAGTGTTCTCGAGTAGGGGCCCGGACGCGGCCTCAGACACACGTACCACCGAGGAGGTCCCTTGAACTTGCAGGGTAAAATTCAAATCGCGGTGGTCGCCGATTTCGAGAAGGATGTCTTTCAGTTCCGCAGCATTGAAGCCAGTTGCAGACGCCTTCGCCGTATACCTGCCGATGGGCAGCGGGGTTGACACAAAGTTACCTTCGGCATTGGTTTTCAGCTCAAACCGAGCGCCCGTACCCTGATTGATGATGGTGAGAGTAGCGCCAGCTACCACGGCACCAGAAGGATCCGTCACCTTTCCATAAAAGGTTCCCGACCCGGTTTGTGCGCCCGCGCCTGCCGCCATAGATATCACGGCCAAGAGAAGCACGATTCCACGACAGGAGTTCAATAAACTTCTGAGCATCGTCTTGTTTCCTCCATTAGCTGATGCAGGCGAATTAAAGCCCCCACTTCAAACCAGAAGCCTTGAAGATTCCCCGAAAGCTTCAAATAATCCCCACCAATTCGACCTGGAGCTCAAAGTTACCGAAGAATTAAGGAAACAAGTTATTAAGAGCGACGCGTTAAGAGCCTTTGTGCAGTATACTGTTGACAGTATGGTTGTAGACAGTATACAAACACTATTTTGCTGTCAAGTTCCTTTTTTTCAGGAAGAGGGAGACTGTGAAAAACCTCGAAACTGTGTGCTTGACTCATCCCGATCCCTTTCGCCTACACTACCCACGCTTTATGTGCCACTTAGCGGGGCCGAGCTCTAGTAAGGGACGCTCCGGGCATTCTTGTAAGCAAGGGAAGGAACAACAGTGAGCCGACGAATTGGTTTTATCGGGACTGGCTTGATGGGCAGAGGAATGGCGCGAAACCTGATCCGAAAGGGCTACACGGTCAAGATCTGGAACCGAACACGGGAGAAAGCCCACGAGGTTGCCACGATAGGTGGAGAGATTGCCACGTCGCCAGCGGAAGCAGCGGCCGGGGCAGAAGTGGTTGTAATGATGTTGGCGGATCCGAATGCGGTGCTCGAGGTTGTGGAAGGCGCGAAGGGAATCCTGTCCACGATCTCGAGCGGCGCGGTGGTAATTGATTCGAGCACAATCTCGCCGCTGACTACCAAGAGAGTGGCGGAAGCGCTTCGAGCAAAGGGCGCCGATCTGCTGGACGCGCCGGTGTTTGGAAGCAAGCATGATTCCGAGAAGGGAGAACTGGGATTCATCCTGGGCGGTGAGAAGGAGACCCTGGAGAAAGTCCGGGATGTTCTTCTCAGCATGGGCAAAGTATTTCATGTGGGAACGAGCGGGATGGGAACATTCGCGAAACTTGTTGTGAACCACGTGATTGCTGTGACGCTCGAAGCGATGAACGAAGGAATGGCGCTGGCGGTGAAGGCAGGGGTCGACGCGGACGTGATGATGAACATTATTCAGTCCAGCCGCGCCCGGTCTGGAATCATTGAGATGAAGGGCCCACAAGTTTTGAAAGGAGATTTCACACCCTTTTTCCCTTTACGGCTGATGAGCAAGGATATGGGGCTGGTGCTGGACGCAGCCCACTCGCTCAATGTGCCGATGCCCTTGACGGCGATTTTGCGGGAAATCTATTCCAACTGCTTGGCGGAAGGATTGGGCGAGGAAGATTTCTGCGCCAGCATCAAATGGCTGGAAAAAGCGATCAAGAAGGAAGTCCGGTCCGGAAAAGCGAATTAGGATTCGGGTTCACCAATCAGAGCGATTTGAAACATTCATGAGCCATTCAGAGAAACCCGCGGATAAGACGGCGTCATTCCTGCACGGACTGGGCGTGCCGGTGTGCGCTTCCAATCTCACATCTTCCTCGAAGCGCTTCCCGGATGGCGCTCAATACCGAATCGAAATTCCCAGCTGCGAAAACCCGCAATCGCTGGCGGCAGTGTTGGAAGAAGCGAACCGCTACCGGGTGAGGGTGCATCGCGTGAGCCAGGGCAGCGGGATCATGCTGATGACTGACGCGGAAATCAGTGAAATGCTGCGAATGGCCAAGGAAGCGAAAATCGAGTTGTCGCTGTTTGTGGGCCCGCGCGCGCCATTCGATACTTCTCCGCAGCCGTTGGCGCCCAGCGGAAAAGTGATCGGATGGAATCTCCGAGGAGGCGCGCAGCTGAGGTATGCGGTGGAGGACGTGAAGCGCGGGTGCGATTTGGGTTTGCGATCCGTTCTGGTTTGTGACCTTGGCTTGCTGTGGATTCTGGACGAAATGAAAAAGGCGGGCGAGCTTCCCGCGAATCTGCGCATCAAAATATCGATCCTGCAAAGCATTCCAAACGCCGCGACTGCAAAAGTAATCGAGAAGCTGGGAGCAACTACTCTAAATGTCTCGCCCGACCTTTCCCTGGAGCATTTCTGGGAAATCCGCCAGGCGGTGGATGCGCCTCTTGATGTTTACGTGGAAGTGCCGGACGGCTTCGGCGGATACATCCGGTATTACGAGGCGCCGGAAATGATTCGCGTGGCATCACCGATCTACGTGAAACTCGGCCTGCGCAACGCTCCGGACATCTATCCATCCGGGCGCCAATTGGAACAAGTGGGGATCTTGATGAGCCGCGAACGTGTGCGGCGCGCGCGGATTGTTTTGGACTTGATCGAACGCTACACGCCGGAAGCGATCATGTCCGAGGAAGGACCCAACGACCTGGGGATCCCCGAGATCTAAACCCGTACGATTATGGACAATCACTTTCCACGCATGATTCCACTGCGGCAGATTTTCCCCAAGCCGCGACCGTTGAATATTTCAGTGAAGATCGAAGAAGAATTTGATTCTCACAAAATCGCCGGGATCATCCGTCCGGGAAGCCGGATTGCTGTTGCCGTGGGAAGTAGAGGAATTTCGAATCTGGCGGAAGTGGTTGGCGCGGTGGTGAAGAACTTGAAGGGATGCGGGGCGCGGCCGTTCATTATTCCGGCGATGGGCAGCCATGGCGGCGCAACTTCGGAAGGTCAGACGGGGATTCTGGCGGATTATGGAATCACCGAGAGCACGATGGGCGTGCCGGTGGAAGCGTCGATGGAAGTCGATCTGCTGGGGACGGTTGATCCGAATGTTCCGGTGTATTTCAGCCGGGTGGCGCTGGAGTCCGATGGAATTGTAGTGGTTAACCGGGTGAAGCCGCACACGGATTTTCAAGGCACGCTAGGGAGCGGCATCCTGAAAATGTTGGCGATTGGCTTGGCCAAGCGGACTGGCGCAAGCGCTTGCCATTTTGTTGCCGCGCGGCTGGGGCACGAGTTTGTGATCCGTGCTGTCTCCCAGTATCTATTGAGCCGCGTTCCTTTTCTGTTTGGCGTGGCCATTCTTGAAAATCAATTCCACCAAACCGAGGACTTGATTGTTGTAAAGCGGGAAGACGTGGAAGCGACTGAAGAGAAGTTACTGATTCGCGCTCGGGAATTGATGCCCCAGCTTCCTTTCGAGGAGATCGACCTGCTGATCGTCGACCGGATTGGAAAGAATATCAGCGGGGCCGGGATGGATCCAAATGTGGTTGGAAGGGGAGTGCAAGGTTACAGCGCTTCGCTGGCCCAACCGCCCGCGGCTACTCCGAAAATCCAACGAATCGTGGTGTGCAATCTGACTCCCGAAACGCACGGAAACGGGATTGGCATCGGAATGGCTGATTTCGTTTCCACGCGAATGGTGCGCGCACTCGATCATCGGTCCACTTACATCAACGCGCTCACCGCCGTGACTCCTCAAACGGCAAAAATTCCGATTTTTTTTGACACGGACAAAGAAAATATCGAACTGGCGCTTGCTTCCCTTTGTTTACAAGAGCCCGCAAGGGCCCGGGTGCTGCATATTTCGGATACGCTCGCTCTTGAATGCCTGGAAGCTTCGGAAGCGTTTCTGGAAGAATCGAAGGATCGGAGCGATCTGCAGGTACTGGGCGAGGCACGTGCGTTGCAATTTGATTCTTCCGGAAATTTGCGCCCCTTGAAGGCGATGAAGTACTAGCAAAGGCTACCGGCCTCTGAGGAAACCATGAAAATGTCGCGCGCTGCGGTCCTGACGGAATATGACGCTCCTTTGAAGATTATGGAATTCCCGGTTCCGGAGACCTTGGAAAACGGAGCCGCGCTTGTACGGGTGCAGATGGCAGGTGTGTGCGGCACGGATGTTCATCTGTGGCACGGACAATTGCCCATTCCCCTGCCCGTGATTTTGGGCCATGAAACGGTGGGCGTGATCGAACGGCTCAGCGATGGAATGAAAAAGGATTGGTCCGGCCAAGATCTTGCCGTGGGCGATCGCGTGACCTGGAGTTCTTCGCTGGTGTGCGGCCACTGCCACTATTGCCGCGTTAAGAAGCAGCCCACACGATGCCTGAATCGCAAAGCTTACGGGATTTCCTATAAATGCACGGAACCGCCGCATTTGCTGGGCGGATATGCCGACTACATTTACCTTCGGCCGGGAACATCGATTTTCAAAATTCCACAAAATCTGCCGACGGAAGCGGTGGTGGGCGCCGGTTGCGCGCTAGTCACCTCTCTTCACGGGCTGGAACATATACGGGTGGAATGGGGAGATGTAGTGGTGGTGCAAGGCTCCGGGCCGGTTGGACTGGCTTGTCTGGCGCTCGCAAAAGATAGCGGAGCAGCCAAAGTGATTGTTGTTGGCGGACCGCAGCATCGGTTAGAAGCCGCAAGAAAATTCGGCGCGGATGATTGCATTGATGTGAGCAAGACGTCTCCCGCGGAGCGCGCAAAGCAAGTGATGGAACTAGCGGGAGGCTTTGGCGCGGATGTGGTTTTGGAATGCGTCGGTATTCCGCAAGCGGTGAACGAGGGCCTGGAATTGTTGAGGGATGGCGGACGCTATTTGATCCTGGGCCATTATGGGGATGCTGGAACGATTCCGTTCAATCCGCATATTGTTACCAAAAAGCAGCTCACGCTGGGAGGCTCGTGGGGATTTGAGCCACGGCACACTCACGCGGCGATTGGATTTTTAAGCCGCACTCGTTCCCGTTTTCCGTTTGAAACGACAACGTCCACCCGGTTTCCGCTGGAGAAGGCGGATGACGCTTTGCAGAGCGCGGCGCGCTGGGCCGGCACCAAAAGCGTGATCGTGCCCTGACCAGTCCGGTAATCCTGAAAGCAGGAATTGCGTTGCACCAGAAAGCAGCAATTGTTCATTCCACTGGCAGTCGAATCCAACTGTCTCTGATAAGAGGAAGCAGATGAAAATTGTAGATATGAAAGTTTTTCTGTTGGGAACGAGCTGGCGAAATCTGGTTTTCATTAAGCTCTACACGGATGAAGGAATTACCGGAGTGGGTGAAGCCACTATCCAAAATCGCGAAGAGGGAGTGGCGGGATATCTGGAGGGAGCCAAACACCGCCACGTGGTGGGCTCTGACCCGTTCAATATCGAGGACCTTTGGGCGCGGATGTATCGCAACGATTTTTTCCGCGCAGGGGTGATTGCCTGCACCGCGATGAGCGCCGTCGAGATGGCCTGCTGGGACATCGTCGGCAAGGCCGTGAAGCAACCCGTTTACCGGATTTTGGGAGGGCAGTGCCACGATCGCATCAAGGCTTACGCAAACGGCTGGTACACGGTTGCTCGCGACCCAAAAGTATTCGCTGACCGCGCGCAGGTGGTTCTCGACAAAGGATACAAGGCTCTGAAATTGGATCCGTTCGGAGCGGGTGGGTACGAATTGGAACGCGCGGAGAAAAATAAATCCATCGCTATCGTGGAAGCAGTGCGCAAAGCGGTGGGACCGGATGTGGAGATTTTTATAGAGGCGCACGGGCGATTCAGCGTGGCGACCGCGGTGGAAATGGGCAAGCGGCTTCAGGAGTTCGATCCGGGCTGGTACGAGGAACCGGTGCCGCCGGAAGACGCTCCTTCCATGTTGAAGGTGAAAGAGAAAGTGGATATTCCGATCGCAACCGGAGAACGGCTGTATACGCGGCACGGATTTCGTGAAGTCTTCGAATTGCGATCGACGGACATTATTCAGGCGGATGTGAGCCATGCCGGCGGAATTCTGGAGATGAAAAAAATCGCCGCCGCCGCCGATTGCCATTACATGACCATGGCGCCGCACAATTCCAGCGGACCGGTAAACACGGCTGCTTCGGTTCACTTTGATTTCGGCACGCCGAACATGAAGGTGCAGGAATGCTTCGATGACTTTGCCGACCCATGGGTAACCGAAGCGGTGATTGGATACCCGAAAGTGGTGGACGGATATTTCCTCCCGCCAGACCGGCCGGGCCTGGGAGTCGAACTCAACGAAGAAGTAATCGCTGCCCATCCGTATAAAGCAGGTTTCTTCAATCTGTGGGCCAATGATTGGCAGAAACGGCAATTTGTTGCTGATTGATCGCGGAGTGCAGCAAGTCCCGGGAGGCCTCGATGGCGCAAATAGATAATGCCGCAGTTGAAGCGATGGTGTTCCGAAATCTGATCAATGGCGAATGGGTCGAGCCGCGCCCTGGCAAATCGTTTCAAACCCACAATCCCGCGGACACGGAAAAAATCATAGGAACATATCCGCTGGCGGATCGGGCGCAAGCGGAATCCGCTTTCGAAGCGGCTCGCGCCGCTTTCCCGGCATGGAGCAAGATGCCAGCGCCCAAGCGCGGAGAGATTCTTTTTCGCGCGGCGGAAATTTTGCTTTCCAAAGCAGATCAATTGGCCCGCGAAATGACACTCGAAGAAGGTAAGACTCTTCCCGAGGCAAAAGGAGAAGTGGCTCGGGCCATCAACATATTCCGCTATTTCGGCGGCGAAGCGGCCCGGCTGGCGGGAGAGACACTTCCTTCCGAGCGCGAAGGCGTTTTCTGCTTCACGGTGCGGAAGCCGCGCGGCGTGGTGTCGCTCATCACTCCCTGGAATTTTCCGATCGCCATCCCAGCCTGGAAAATGGCGCCGGCGCTGGTTTGCGGAAATACGGCTGTAATCAAGCCGTCATCGCTCGCCCCTTCCTGCACGTTTCGATTGGCGGAAGCGCTGGTAGAAGCTGGACTGCCAAAAGGTGTGTTGAACGTGCTGACAGGATCAAGCCGTGAGATTGGAAGCACGCTCATCGAACATTCCGCGATCCGGGCGGTATCGTTCACGGGCTCTTGCGAAGTGGGCAACCACATCTACCAAACGCTTTCGCCGCGAAAGGTTCCCGCTCAATTGGAGATGGGAGGAAAGAATCCAACGATCGTTCTGAAGGATGCCGACCTGGAATTGGCGGTCAACACCGTGATCAATGCCGCTTTTGCCTCGACGGGACAGAAATGCACCGCCACCAGCCGGGCAATCGTTGAGGACGGAATTTACGATGAGTTTATCGAGCAAATCGCCTGGAAGACTCCAGGCCTGAAAGTTGGTAACGGCCTGGAAGACGGGATTTTCATGGGGCCTTGCGTGGACCAATCCCAGATGGATACCGTTCTCCGCTACATCGAAATCGGCAAGAAGGAAGGATTGAAACTGGTGACCGGAGGCCTGCGGCTAACCGCGGGGGCGCTGGGCCGCGGTTACTTCGTGGCGCCCACGATTTTTGCGGATGTTCCGGTAACGTCCGTGCTGGCTCAGGAAGAAATCTTTGGGCCGGTATTGGCTGTGATGCGCGCGAAAGATTTTGAGGATGCGATGCGGTTGGCGAACAGTATCCGGTTTGGGCTCTCCGCATCGATCATCACCACCAGCCTCAATTCCACATTTCGTTACATCCGGGAAATTGAAGCGGGGCTGATTACCGTGAACCTCCCTTCCGCAGGAGTGGAATATCAATTGCCATTCGGCGGCGTGAAAGATTCCAGCACCGGTTACCGAGAACAGGGCTCCGTGGCGATTGATTTTTATTCGGAGCTTGCTACCGTCTATCTGAAGCCGTGAGGCTTATACGAGGCGCGACGAAGTCTCTGTAAAATTATCGTCGCCCTGCTTAGCCGATGCGCATCACCGCTCCGTCCGATGCCGAACTGACCAGAGCCGCATATTTGGCGAACACACCGCCGGGGTAGTGCGGCTGCGGTGCGCGCCAAGCGGCGAGCCGCGCTACAATTGTCGCGGCATCCAATTCGGTCATCAAAGTCTGGCCTTCCACATCGATGACCACGATGTCGTTTTCGTGCAAAGCGGCAAGCGGTCCGCCCCGCGCTGCCTCTGGAGCCACGTGGCCGACCATCAGGCCGCGCGTGGCGCCGCTGAAGCGGCCGTCGGTAACCATGGCGACGCTTTCGCTGAGTCCTGCGCCGACAATCGCGCCCGTAACGCTAAGCATCTCCGGCATTCCCGGGGCGCCGCGCGGTCCTTCATAGCGGATTACTACCACATCGCCATGATTTATTTTCCCGGCGAGAACTGCGGTTAGCGCATCAATCTCCGAACCAAAAACGCGGGCGGGACCCCGATGGCGCAACGGTGAACCCGACGTGTATTTCAGCACGCTTCCTTCTGGCGCCAGGTTTCCCTTCAATATCACTAGACCGCCGGTGCTTTTCAGGGGCTGTCCAAAAGCGTGCACTACATTCTGGCCGGGTGTTTCCTTTCCGGCCTCGGCTTCCTCTCGCAAGGTGCGCCCGGTAATCGTGGCAGCGTTTCCATCCACATATCCGCCTTCCACCAGGCGCTTGGCTAGAACGGCAGTCCCGCCGGCCTCATAGAGTTCCTGTGCGGAGTATCGTCCACCCGGCTTCATATCGGCGTACAGAGGAGTCTTTTGGCTGATCGTCTGGAAATCATCGATGGAAAGAGGGATTTGTGATTCGCGCGCCAGAGCCAGCAGATGTAAAACGGCGTTGGTTGATCCGCCAGAGCTGGCGACGCCTGCAATCGCGTTGCGAAATGCCGCAGGTGTGAGGATGTGGCTGGGAAGAAGACCGCGACGCAGAACGTCCATCACCAGTTTTCCGCACAGCTTCGCGATTTTTTCCTTGCCTGGATCAGTGGCGGGAACGCTGTTGTATCCCATGGGAGAAAGTCCGATCATTTCCAAAACCATCGACATGGTATTGGCCGTGTATTGCCCGCCGCAGGCGCCCGCTCCCGGACAAGCGACGTCTTCAAGTTGTTTCAATTCCGCATCCGTCATTTTTCCGGCAGATCGGGCGCCTACCGCTTCGAAGACATCGCCTAGAAGCACTTTCTTCCCATTGTAAATACCTGGAGCGATCGTACCTCCATAAAGGATAAGCCCAGGAATATCGAGGCGAGCAAGCGCCATGGTTGCGCCCGGAATTGTTTTGTCGCAGCCCACCAGGCAAACCACCGCATCGAACATTTGTCCGCGGCACACAAGTTCGATCGAATCGGCGATCACTTCGCGACTGACCAGGGAAGCGCGCATTCCTTCCGTTCCCATCGTCTCGCCGTCGCTGATCGCGATGGTGTTGAACTCCATCGGAGTTCCACCCGCTTCGCGAACCCCAAGCTTGACGTGCTCAGCCAGGCGGCGGAGGTGAAGATTGCATGGCATTGTTTCGATCCAGGTGTTCGCAATCCCGACAAGAGGCCGCGACAAATCGCTATCGGTATAGCCGACAGCTTTGAACATGGCGCGGGCGGGTGCGCGGTCCGGTCCTTCGGTCATCTTATGACTGCGGTGCTTGAGATCCATTTCAGATCCTCCGAAAATAATAGAACTCGCGGTTGTAGAGCATCTCCAGCAAATAAGCAAGCTGAGTCTTGATTCATTCTTCGAATTGCATCGTCAAGAGTCACAACTCCACGAGTTTCACCATTTCTGAATGATGCAATGGAGCGCTTCCGAGCTTTGGGAAAAGGAGGAGAAGACTAAATAGAGTTGCCTGCTGACGAGAATCGCGCGCTCAAGGACCTTTCCACAACCATGTCCACGATTTCGGAGACCAGGCCGGGCAGGCAACTGCTCACAACTGGGGATAAACTCTCTCCGTATTCAAAAGAATTTCCGCAGACGGTGAGCAGCGACGCTGGGGGAGCGGCCGCATACAAACTCCGGGACAATTGGAGCAGTCCCCCCGGGCTGGGGCTATGAGAAAACAGCGCCGGCTCTGAGTCCGCTCGGATTTCATCGCAGGTCCATTCACCTGGGGAGCCTTCGGATGTTGAGTCAATAAAAAGCACCCGTTGAGCACGACTGATCTTCTCGGCGAGTTCAGGGGTGAGTTGATGACATTGAAGGATTTCGATATCGTGATCCAGCAGCCGGACGGCCAGTTGCTGCGAAACATGCCAGCCAACGCCATCGTCACTGCGCAAGGGATTGCCATATCCAATGATCAACCATTCTGGAAAATTCGCCGGTTGAATCGTCAAGGCCGTTTCACCTGGTCCGTCACTTCGCCCCGCGGGTTGCGAAGTTGGATGTGAAGCGCCATCTGGCCCGCGGCGTGAGTCGAGCAACTCAGGCATGGATCAAACGCACGAATCACCGCTTCGACGCGATTGAGGATTCCCTCGGTGAATTTGTCGCCGTGCACAAAGTGCCGGGCCACCTGAAGGAGGCCGCGGTTCATCGCCAGGTTGTTGTGGCCCGTTGCGATCAGCAGATTGGCCCAGGTGATCAAGCCTTGCTCATCGACGCGGTAGTGATGGATCAGCGTCCCGCGCGGAGCCTCCGCGGCGCCCACGCCTTCGCTGTTATTGAGCGAGGCGGTGGCGCGGACTTGGGTGCTCAGGATTTCCGAGTCGTTGAGCAGCGCGTGGATCCGTTCGATCGAGTGCAGAATCTCGATCAGCCGGGCGTAGTGGTAGTGAAACGAACTCAGCACTGCGCCGCGCTCCAGCGACCGGAATTCAACCCATTCCTGGTCCGCCAGTGGAGTTCCGCAACGTTCGGAAATATTCAGCCGCGCCAGCGGGCCAACGCGGTAGATTCCCCCGGGGTAGCCGCGCGGTTTGTAGTAGGGAAACTTCATGATAGTAAACGGCTCTACGGCTTCCCCGATGAACTCGGGATACTTTGCGGGATCGAGATTGTCCGCCACGATCTTTCCGGTGGCATCGGTAAAACGAAGCTTGCCCTCGTAATATCCAGGACGCTCAGTGCCGGTGATCAATCCCATGAACAAACTGGGAAAGTTCGCGAAAGTACGAATTTCCGCGCGGTACGCTTCGAGTTTGCCCTTAAACCAGCGTAGCGTTTTCTGCGCGATTATGAGCGCCTCGGGAATCTCCGCGAGAATCCGGTCGCGCTTCTCGATTGACAGAGCTTCATTCACGCCTCCAGGAACAACCCACCCGGGGTGGATTCTCTTTCCACCGAGCAGCTCAATCACCTGCTGGCCGAACTGCCGCAGGCGGATGCCGCCTCTGCCAAGTTCCGGGTTTTCCCGGATCACGCCGAACAAGTTCCGGTCCTTTGGGTCCGCATCCATCCCCAGCACCAGGTCCGGAGAAGAAAGGTAAAAGAAGCTGAGCGCATGCGACTGGATGATCTGAGCGAGATTCAGGATGCGGCGAAGTTTTGCCGCGGCCGGCGGGATGCGGACGGCAAGAATTGCGTCGCATGCTTTTGCCGAGGCAATCAAATGGCTTACAGGACAGATTCCGCAGATTCGCGACATCAGCCCCGGCATTTCATAAAAGGGCCGGCCTTCGCAGAACTTCTCAAAGCCGCGCAATTGGGTAACGTGGAAATACGCTTCCTGCACCTCTCCCTGCTCGTCCGGTCTGAAGGGTAATCTTCGCGTGCCCTTCGAGGCGCGTGACTGGGTCAACGACGATTGTCCGTCCCATTTTTTCCCTATGCTCCAAAACGAGTGACGCCGGTGAGATCCGGCGTGCGGCCGGCCAGCAATTCGTGTAGCAGGTGATAAATCGTATCCGCGGACGGCGGACAGCCGGGCACGAACACATCCACCGGCACCATTTCATGGACGGGCTGTACACGCGGCCTCAAGGCCGGCAACCCCTCAAAGACCACCGGGCGCTCGCCGGGGGCATTTTCCACGTAGGCGCGCTTGAAGATGGAATCCACGCTGAAGGCGTTTCGCATCGACGGCACATTTCCAGTCACCGCGCAATCGCCCAGCGACACCAATGTCTTCGTTCGTTCGCGGACAATCTGAATCTTGTGCGCATCTTCATCAGTGCTCACTGAGCCTTCCACCAAGCAAACATCCACCCCTTCGGGATAAATTTTGTGATCCACCAAAGGACTATAGACGAGATCAAATTGCTCGCTCAATTCGATTAACCGCTCGTCCAAATCCAGAAGCGACATGTGGCATCCCGAGCAGCCATCCAACCAAACCGTCGCAAGTTTTACCCGGCTCATTCCTGGGCCTCGCGCATCTCATTCAGATAAGAAAGAAAATCGGGATTCTTGCGCGCCTTCACTCCCACTTTGCTTTTTTCGAAGAGCGCGCCGGTGGGGCACACTTGCACGCACTTGCCGCAACTGGTGCAGCTCTCCGACGAGCCCCAGGGCTGGTCCAAATCGGTAATCACGCGGGAATCGACTCCGCGGCCCATCACGTCCCAGGTGTGCGCGCCCTCGATCTCCGCGCAAACGCGCACACAGCGCGTGCAGAGGATGCAGCGGTTGTGATCCAGGGTAAACCGCTCGTGCGAAGCATCCACAGCGAGATTCGGATAGCGGTACGGAAAATCAACATGAGTTAGACCCTGGGCCTGCGCCGCGTCTTGCAATTCACATGCGCCATTGGAAACGCACACGGAACAAACATGGTTGCGCTCGGCAAAGAGCAGCTCCAACGTCATCCGGCGGTATTTCTTGAGGCGGCCGGATTCCGTGGTCACCTCCATGCCTTCTTCCACCTTCGTGACGCAGGATGGAAGGGGGCGCTTCGTTCCCTTAACCTCGACAATGCACAGCCGGCACGCGCCAACATCGGACAGTCCATCGAGATGACACAAAGTGGGAATGGAAATATTGTTCTCCCGCGCCGCCGCGAGGATCGTCTGGTCCGCGCCGGCGCTCACGTCGACTCCATCAATCGTCAGCGTCTTCACGACCTGGGAAGAACTCATGGTCTGGCCTCCGCTACGGCGCCGCATGGGCACTCTCCGGCCCCACATCGCCTCGATTCGATGTGCTCCCTGTATTCATCCGGGAAGTAACGCAAAGTGCTAACCACAGGGTTGGGAGCCGTTTGCCCGAGCCCGCAGAGGCTTGTGGCGCTGACCATCTCGCACAGATCCGTGAGCATTTCCAGATCTCGCTTGGTGGCTGCTCCCCGCGTGATGCGCGTCAGCAGGTCGTACATCTGCGCGGTTCCCGTCCGGCACGGGATGCATTTTCCGCAAGACTCGGTCATGCAAAATTCCATGAAGAACCGGGCCACGTTCACCATGCAGGAGGTGTCGTCCATCACGATCATTCCACCCGATCCCATGATGGAGCCGGCCTGGATGAGCGATTCGTAGTCCACGGGAATATCCAGAAACTGTTCCGGGATACACCCGCCGGATGGACCGCCGGTCTGCACCGCTTTGAATTTCCGGCCATCCGCCATTCCGCCGCCGATCTCAAAAACAATCTCACGCAGCGTCATCCCCATGGGCACTTCGATCAACCCGGTATTTTTTACGCGACCCGTGAGGGCAAATACTTTTGTGCCCTTGCTCTTAGCTGTACCCATCGCCGCATACCAGGCGCTGCCGCGCCGCAGAATCGGGGGCACGTTGGCATAGGTTTCCACGTTATTGATCAACGTAGGCGCCCCCCACAATCCCGATTGTGCTGGATACGGAGGACGGGGCCGGGGCATACCGCGCTTCCCTTCGATCGAAGCAATCAGCGCGGTTTCTTCTCCGCAAACAAAGGCTCCCGCGCCAAGCCGCAGCTCAATGTCGAGTCCGAATTGAGTGCCGCAGATTTCGTTGCCAAGAAAGCCGCGGCGGTGGGCTTCGCGTATCGCTACTCCTAGCCGTTTCACGGCCAGGGGGTACTCCGCACGGACGTAGATGTAGCCGCGGCTCGCGCCTACTGCATATGCGGCTATAATCATTCCTTCTATAACGCGATGGGGATCGCTTTCCAGGACACTCCGATCCATAAAAGCGCCTGGGTCGCCTTCATCGGCATTGCAGATCACGTATTTAATTCCACTTCCGGCTTTCGCCACCGTCCCCCACTTCAAACCGGTCGGGTATCCAGCGCCTCCGCGCCCTCGCAACCCGCTCCGAGAGACTTCTTGAATCACTTCCGCCGGCGTCATTTCCGTAACCGCGTGGATTAGCGCGGCGTAGCCATCCACTCCAATATACTCGTCGATTTTTTCCGGATCGATTTTCCCGGAATTCTCCAGCACCACTCCCACCTGCCGTTGGAAGAACGCCTGATCCCGCGAACATTCGAGGCGGCGAAGCGTATGGGTTCCCAGGCTGCCTACCAGTTCGGCGGCGTCCTCGACCTTGACGTGCTGGTAAAGCACACCGTTTGGCTCCACGGAAACAAGGGGGCCGACGGAACACAAACCCATGCACCCTGTGCCACGAACCCGGCAAGATGTGCCCTGGCTGGCCACTTCCTTTTCCAGCGCCTGCTTTAAAGTATCGCTATGCAAAGAGAGGCAACCGGCAGCCACGCAGACATTTATTTCCTGCGGCACCTTGTCCCGCTCGGCCTGGACGCTAGCCGCGATCTGCTGCAGCTCTTCGGCCGTCATGTGCTGATCCACCCCTGAAGCCGTGCCTTGATTTTGCTGCTGTTGGCATTTCCCACGAGCTCGCCGTCGCACAGCACAACCGGCGCGACGCTGCACGAACCAAGACAACGCGCCGTCAAAAGCGAAGCCTTGAGATCGAGTGTCGTTTCGCCGGCCTGGACACCTAGAATCTTCTCCGCCTCGCTGACGATTTGCGCCGCCCCCTGGATGTAGCAAGCTGTGCCCAAGCAGACCAGGCAGGTGTGTTCTCCGGGCGGCTTCAGAGTAAAGAAATGATAGAAGGTGGCGACGCCGTAGGCTTGACTGAGCGGGACTCGCAGCGAACCAGCGACAAATTTAAGAGAGCCTTTGTCGATATAGCCGAAGGATTGTTGGACTGTGTGCAGCGTTTCGATGAGCGCATCGCGGGCATAACCATGCCGGCGCATCGTACCGTTCACGATTCGCCACCGCTTGTCATCCGAAGGTAAGGCCGGTTTTGTAGCTGCGAAAGGCATATCCCTGCTCGCATTTTTTGGATTGTTTGGAAATGACGCTTCAGAGACTTATGCCAACCGGCAGCAATTCGGCTCCCTGAGTATTTTTAATTGCTGCAAGCGCGTCGAGAAAGGAGGTGCCGTCGAATTTGCTTGCGGACTTACCAAACTTGTTGGCTCGTGCAACAAACCTTGCCAATTCCAGAGCCAAAAATGACGTCCTCAAGCTACAGTTCCCGCAACAATTTCGCAAGGAAAATAGGCACTACTTCTCAATCGTTAAGAAATTGTGCAGATCCGGAATACGTTCCGCAATCAGGATTAGCCCTGAAGTCCCGTTGAATTCTGGGAAAGCTACAGGGCGAGTTCACTTTTCCCAAATTGGGAAGGGCTAAGGAGTATCCGAGTGCAAGCCGGGACTGCTCACACGTACTCAAATAGCGCCATGAATCCGAAGTCCATGTGCAGTTGCTGATGGCAGTGAAATAAGGTGAGGCCCGGATTGTCAGCCGTAAAGTCTATTTCGGCTTCCTGGTAACCGCCTACCATCACCACATCTTTCATCACGCCTGCAGTTGGCAATCCAGCTAGTTTGGTAAGTTCGAAGCTGTGCCGGTGAAGATGGACGGGATGAATGTCGTCCGTGGCGTTACGCATGTGGAGACGATATCGCTTGCCTTGCCGGAGATGGTAAGAAGCTGGCATCGAATCCCTGGAAAACATCCTGCCCATCTCTCCGCTTGGAAACACCGTGTCGTTTATCGCCCACAGGTTGAATCCGCGGCCGGCCGCGTTCTGTTTGGTAAAGGTCATTTCGATCACTTCGTCCGGCTGTGAGGCAGCGAAGGTATGTTGTGCGAAGCGCGCGTAATTCCAATGAAATGGTTTCGGCGAAGTCCAGAACGGCTTACCTTTGTATCCCGCATACTCAACCACGATGCCCATGCCGTGGCCACGGTCATCATCTGCCAGATCGCCGAGCACCCATACTCCCGGATGATTCATTTCGACGATTGCCGAAATGCGCTCTGCCGTTCCGAGCCAGAGCACCGGCACTTTCGAGGGAGTTGGCACAGGATTGCCATCCAGTGCGATGACCTGGAATGAATGCCCCGGCAACGCCAGGCTGCGAATTTCCGTGGCGCTGCCATTCAAAATGTGGAACAGCACCCGTTCGCCCTGCTTCACTTGAACCGGCTCGCCGTGCCCCAGCATGCGGCCGTTAATTGTGAAAAAGCGATAACCCACTTCATAGCCGTGCGGCATTCCTTTCGCGAGCGACTTTTTCATCGCGGATTCGCCGGCTGTTTCCAGTTCTTTCACTCGTGTGGCGGGGGCCAGAAAATCCATGGCCATATCGCCGCCTTGACTGAAAAAAGGTTCGAATTCTTTGAGGACGAGAAATATTTCGCGATCGTAATTCCCGGGTTCATGCTTCGGCTCGATGTAGACCGGCCCTACCTGGCCGCTGTACTGTCCCGCGTGAAGATCGGCGCCCCCGCGATTGTGCGTGTGATAAAAGCGGAAACCCGCCGGCTTCGGAATAAATTCGATGCGGCGCTTTCCATGCGCTGGTATGAATGGCGTCCCCTCTTCCGCTGCTCCATCTACATCGGTGGAAACGAATTGTCCGTGCCAATGAAGTTGCTCGGGAGTTTCCGTATCATTGTGAATGTCAACCGTGACCGGCTGTCCTTCCTTGAATCGCAATAATGGCCCCGGAAATTTGCCGTTGTAAGTAACCGTTGAAATGATGTGTTTGGGTGCAATTTCGACAGCACTTGAGGCAATACGGAGGGTATAGTCCGCCTTGCTGGATTCGGCTTGCTGAGAAGCTTTGCCTGACGAGCTAGGTACGAACACCGACGCTGCTCGCAGAGAAGTAGGGGAACCGGTTAATCCGCCGCCTGCCAATATCCCTGCAATCTTCAGAAATTGCCGCCTGGACGTCAGGTGCTTACCCACAAGGTCGCTCCCCGTTTGCGCCAATCAGTATCTTAATATTTTCCGGGAATAAAAGAAGCCGATAGCTACATCGGGCAACTTTCAAAAACTCTCCGACTAAGAATGCGAGGTTCGTAGCAATTTTTCGATTCGGGCCGGTAATTCACGGACTCGCTTGCCAGTAGCGTGATATGTCGCGCTTGCGATCGCTGAAGCACAACCGGTCAGACCAATTTCTCCAATTCCTCGCGCGCCAAATCCATTGCGCTTGCTGTCCTGGTAGTCGAGGAAAATACAATCCATGTCCGGAACGTCCGTATTGACGGCTACCACATAGTCAGCATAGCTGTTTCTGACACGCTCGCCGATGCGCGGATCGTCGATCGTCTCCGTTGTCAGCAAGCTCACGGCGCGCCCGGCGCACGGCTACTTCGCCTTTCGCATTACGCCGAGGAAGCCAGGACCGGTCAGTGACCCGTCGTCGTTTATCTTAAAAACTGACTTGTCCTTATCGCAATCGAGATTGATCTGCTTGTTCGCCACGGTGTAAGTACAACTGGCGGTCTCGCCCATCAGCGTGGCAGTGGCTTTGCCACCGGACTTGAGATCGAGCGCCGCTAGACCATTCGCATTCGAATACGTACCTTCCACCTTTGACCCGCAAGCGATCACAACCAAGCTCAGCGCCACCGCAAAAACAAAGCAAATAGACCAGCGGAAATTAATCCTGCGCATGAAAGTTCCCCTTCCGGCCATGGTGTTCAATCGATAGAAATAGTTTTTAGAATTCATCGACCCATTGCGTGCAATTCCCCGGCCCTTGAATTTCCCAGCGTGCAAATCAGAATCGAACGCACGGGCCAGCCGCGCATCGTAAGTAATACACTAACCAACGTTTAAGAGCGACACAGGATTGCAGCTTGCCGCTGAAGCAAGGAGTTGCAACGCCGAAAGAGGAATGGCTCCCCGGGCTAGATTCGAACTAGCAATTCGCCGCGGCGAATTAACAGTTGCGCAGGAGGACGATGCGGATCCACTCCCGCCCTTTGCCGGACTTCAGTTCTCTTTCCCGGCGCATGGCGGCCGAGCGAGAGGCAAACTCCTCGGAGTGGAGCAAGCGCCAGGGACCCGCGTGACGCTTGGTGTGGAGGGTCAATCGGCATTCGGGGTCGTTATGCTGCGCGAGGCGACGCTCAAGATCGGCCGTTTGGCCGACATAGGTCTTGCCTTTGGGGTTCAGAAGAACGTAGACGGAAAATGCCATAAGAATGGCTCCCCGGGCTAGATTCGAACTAGCAACCCTTCGGTTAACAGCCGAATGCTCTACCATTGAGCTACCGGGGAACCGTTTTGTTCACACTGCGTTGTGTTTGATCTTACGCTATCTCTATTTCTGCTTCAATCGGCTAGTTGGCGCGCAGGCGAGGAAAGCCGGCGCTTGATTGCTTTTTGGGGTTTACTCGCGTGCGCAGGAGAATTGCACGGGCCAAGAATCTCAACTAGTCCCGCGGATCCTTGGTTTCTTCCCGATCGAGCCACTTAAGTCTCTTCTCAACAAAAAGAATGCGCCAGTCAATTCGCGTGAAGATATAAATCAAACCCAACAACAGCAACTGTGTTGCAACGAAATAGATACTGAAGTAGGAAAGGGCGTCCGCGTCATCCAGAGCAATGTGTCGCGAGACAACCGAGGCCGTGACGGCCCAAAAGGAATAGCTCACAAACCGGCCCAGGAAGAAGGGTACCGTGATCAGCATCAGCCGAAGCGTGGTCAATCCGTAGGCGATGAACAGATAATTGGAAGGCAGCGGCGTGAAGGCATAAAAGAGAAAAATTCCGAACGTCAGCTTGGGATGTTTCTCCAGCCGGTCCTTGATCGCGTCCACATTTTTTCGAGTTTGATCGCTCAGGAACCGCTTTCGGACTATCATCCGGGACATCTTCGCAAGCGTGAGCCTGCCGAGCGCCGCCGCCAATGCACCGGCGAGGGCAAACTTCCAGCCGATATTCTCTCGAAATCGAAAGCCCAAGAACGAAAATACCATCCAGGTTGGCGGAGCGAAGGCAGGGATCAAGTTGAGCAGGAATACGAGGCCGAAAATCAGGAGTAGATGGAGCACTGGTCCCTTTCGCTCAGAAATCTTGAAGGCTTTTCGTTGGCAGCGCCATTCGAACGGCATTCAATACCGCCAGCACATCAATTATTTCCTGTGTGATTGCGCCTCCAATGGGCGGCAAGAATCCCGCGGCTGCAAAGCCCATCCCGACGATGCTGGCCGCCATTCCTCCTACCGCACTTTCGAGCGCGATCCGGCGCATGCGGCGCCCAATATGAATCAGTTCATCGATTTTTCCGAGGGCCGCCTCCAGCACCACAGCGTCCGCGGCCTCGGTGGTAATGTCGCTCGCGGAACCAAATGCCACGCCCACGGTCGCGGCCATCAGCGCCGGGGCATCATTGATTCCATCGCCGACGAATAAAGTTTTGGAGTGCGCCGTCTCCGCTTTCACGATGGCCACTTTTTCTTCCGGACTCTTGCCCGCATGCACCTCTTTGATTCCCACCGTCTCTGCCAGATAGCGAACCTCGGATTCACGATCTCCGGAAACGAGCATCACCCGGCGGACTCCATGCTTGGGACCCAAGTGCTGCACGAAGAGCCGGCTGTCCTTCCGGGGAGCATCGTGGAAGCGCAGCGCTGCCGCAAACTGCTCATCCACAAAAAGCAAACACTCCAAGCCATCGCTCGCCGGAGGCAGTGGCAAATCCTGTTTCGCAACTCTCTTTCGCCCGGTAATGCTCACGATGTGTCCGTTCACTCTTCCGCGCAGGCCTTGGCCGGGCCGTTCGCTGACGTGTTCCGCCGGCTGCGGCTCCATCTTCTCGCTTTTGGCGGCATTTAGGATCGCACTTGCCAGCGGATGCTTGGAGTATTGCTCCAGGCTGCTCGCCAGCAGCAGCACGTCCTTGCGTTCAAATCCCGCCGCGCAGATCACTTCGGTTAGAGTTGGTTTTCCGTACGTGAGCGTCCCCGTCTTGTCGAAAATAAGAGTTGTGCAGGTGTCGATCTGTTCCAGTACGGCAGGATTCTTGATGATGATCCCGCAGCGGGCGGACAAGGAAATAGCGCCGATAATCGCCGTGGGTATGGCCAGCAGCAAGGGACACGGCGTGGCGATCACCACTACCGCCAGAAACCTCTGCGCGCTGCCAGATGCGATTCCGGCGATCACGCCCACCGTAAGCGCAACCGGTGTGTACCACGCGCCAAGTTGATCGCCCAGCCGCCGAATTTGCGGCCGCTGCTGCCCCGTCGCTCGCATCACTTCCATGATCCGCGCGTAGCGCGAATCCACCGCCAACTTCTCCGCTTGAATCACCAGCGCCGACTCTCCGTTAATCGCGCCCGAAATCACCTGCGCTCCCGGCGTCTTGGACATTTCGAAGGGTTCGCCCGTCAGGTAGGACTCATCCATCACGCTACGTCCTTCCACCACGACGCCGTCCACCGGACAGATCTCGTGCGGAAATACGATCAGCTTGTCGCCGATGCGAATCTCTTCCAATTTCACATCACTGACGCTTGACTCTCCTTGACAATGAGCCGCCACTGGCATGCGCCGCGCCAGCGCATCCAGCACGGAAGAAGCTCGCGCCGTCGCAAACTCCTCCAGCGCCTCGCCGCCCGAAAGCATTAACACCACAATCGCAGCCACAAGATACTGGCCCAGCAAAACAGCCGCGAGGATCGACACTCCCGCCAGCAGGTCCGAACCAAATTCGCGCCTGATCAGTCTTCGACCCAGGTCCAGAACAAGCGGCGCTCCGCCCAGCAGCAACGCGGCATACAGGGGAACCTGGGAAGTGCCTGTGGAAGTATGTGCGGCATAGCGCAGTACAAGATGCAACAAGATGGCGCCGACCGTGAAAAGAGCGATGCCGGCTTCCCTCTGCAGGTTTGCGAATCGTTTATTTGGCTGCAACATTAGCTGGGTGCTTCCCCTTCCAGGCGCCACGAAAGCCCGGTTGGCTCACACTACCTCAACTCGCACCCGCGCGCACACAGCGACCGGCGCGAACTGTCGAGTTGATGATCCCAAGAGCAGCCAGGAATGAGAAGGGAATGTTACTGGACGCGCTGCCGTTCGGAGTCGAGGCCGATCAGCGACTCAAAAATGGCGAGAACGTGCCGGCGGTAATCCAGAATGCGTTCAAGGATGACGCGCAACTGCGGCTCGTGCGCGGTTTCCTTGTCCCACTTGGCCAGCACGGCGGCCGGCACTTCGATGTCGCGCCGCAACTCCTCCGCGGAATGCCCGCGCAGGAATAGGCCGTAAAAAAAGGCGGCCTCGCGCTGGGGATACTCAAAATCTCGCGCGACTTCTTCAACCGGGTTGGGCTGAGTAGCCATGGCAGAAAAGTGCAGTTTACAGTTTTCGCTAAAACCGTCAAGGGGGGAAGGCATGGAAGTTGGCCGAAAAGGCAAAGGAGGATCCTTAGATTCGCGCTCGGGTGACTCGGCGAAAATCCCGAAGAGCCCAGACGTTGGGGCCGTAGGAGCCCACCCGCCCGGCGTCCACAGGCAGGCCGAACTGTTCAGCCTGCTCGATGCTGATGCCGGCGTCGTCTAGTTCCGCCAGGCTATATCCTTCCGCCGGGACAAGACGATTCCGGGTAGAGCGGTCCACCGGCCGCGGAGGACGCATTCCGCGCCTGTTCTTCCTGACGATCTGGAAGAAGTCATCCCAATCGCGCCGGTTCCACATGCGGGACCTCCTACGCCTCCGGAAAATCCGGATGGCAAAACATTGGATGCCGTGAAGCCTCGAAGGGTTCGTTTCCATCGAAGCTTTTCTTTCTATCTACCTAAAATACACCTGAGCGAAACGAAGCCGATTATGCGCCTGTTGCTTCGACAGAATGATCATCGGCGGCGGTGGCTGTAACCTTAGAGTTACGGGCACCCTCAAGTGTTCTCCTGGAACTAGCCAGCTAGTACCTTCAAGACTCTTCTCGACTTCTCCGGGAGACTACTCTCGGCCGGTTGCGGCTGCTATACTTTTGGCGTTCAGACGTCCCCGGCAAGCTCTCGAACCCAATGAATAGCCCCGTCATCGTCGTGCACTACCATGAGCTCTGGCTCAAAGGCGGGAATCGACCTTACTTTCTCAACAAACTCGTCGCCAACTTGCGCGTGGCTCTTGGCGGAATCCCCATTGCCTCGGTCGAGCGACCCGGCGACCGTTTGCTGATTCGCCTGCGCGATGGTGCCATGCTTGAGGAAGCCTCTGCGCGTGTGGAACGCGTATTCGGCGTGGCTTTCTATGCTAAGGCTCGCCCTGTCGACCGGGATCTGGACACCATCTTCCGCACCGCTTGGGACGAAATTGAGCCGCTGCAATTCTCCAGTTTCGCTGTCCGCGCAAAGCGAAGCGATAAATCATTTCCTCATTCTTCCACCGAAACCGAGTCGCTGGTCGGCCGGTACCTTCTGGATCGCCTGCGCGAAAATGGCCGTGATGTCCGTGTGAACTTGAAGGAGCCGGAAGTTACCTGCCGCATCGAGATCACACCCGGGCCCACGCTCGTATACGCGCGAAAAATTCCCGGCGCGGGCGGCCTCCCCGCGAATACCGCGGGACGGATGATGTGCCTGCTTTCCGGCGGATACGATTCGGCCGTCGCCGCGTATCACATGATGCGGCGAGGCGCGCACCTTTCCTTCGCCCACTTTTATGGAGGGGGTGCGCAGCCCGGGGAATCTTCCTTGCATGTTGCGCGCGCGTTGGTAAGCAAACTCGTGCCCTACCAATTTACAGCGCGGCTCTATCGAATCCCCTTCGAGCCAATCCAACGCGAGATCGTGCGCTACGCGCCGGAACGCTATCGCATTTTACTGTATCGGCGGATGATGCTGCGAATTGCCGAGCGGTTAGCAAGGCGCGGCCGTTCGCTGGCTCTGGTAACGGGCGATAGCCTGGGCCAAGTGGCTTCGCAAACCCTGCACAATATGGTCGCGGTGGGCGATGCGGTGCGCATGCCGGTGTTTCGCCCTCTCGCTGGTACGGACAAGCTCGAAATCATGAATTTAGCCAAGAAAATCGGTACCTACAACGCCTCTTCCGAGCCTTTTCACGATTGCTGTCCAATCTTTATGCCGCGCATGCCGGCCTTGCACGCGTTTCCCGCGGAACTCGACGAAGCCGAATCCAAACTCGACATTCCCGCCCTGGTAGATCGGGGAGTGGAATGCGCTTTGGTCGAACGTTTCCGCTTCGTGAGCGGACTTGTCGAACACGTCGAATCCCGGCGCGGATCCGCGACGATCGAGTCCTCCGCGCTTCTTGTCAACCAGGCGCGTACCACTTCTCCTTAGATCTGGTCTGAAATTTCTGGGGCGCCATTTTTTGACTCTGATTATTTCAGCCCCGCCGATTCTTCCTTGTTCCCGCCTCGATGAATATCGCCAAAAATAAACAAGGCGCCATAAAAAACGGGCACGAATATCAATTCGTGCCCGCATAAGTGTCTGAAAGGGAGCGCTAAATTCTATCAGTCGCGGCGTCCGCCGCCTCGGCCGCCACCACCCCCGCCGCCGTGGCCGCCACGTCCACTGCCGCCACCACTGCCGCCTCGGCCACCACCTCCACCGCCGCCGTGGCCGCCTCGGCCACCGCCTCCGCCGCCTCCTCCACCTTCACGTGGCGGGCGCGCCTCGTTGACCACGATTGCGCGGCCTAGAAAATCTTTGCCGTTCAAAGTGGCGATCGCTTTGTCCGCTTCTCCATCGTCGGTGATCTCAACGAAGCCAAAGCCTCTCGGCTGGCCGGAGAAACGATCACGGATTAGCGTCACAGAATCCGTCTTGATTCCTGCTCCGGAAAACTGCGCAGCCAAATCCTCCTCGCTTGCCTGAAAAGGCAAGTTACCCACGTAGAGCTTCTTCACATTGTGCTCCTAGTAGATCTGAGCGCGTTGACTTCCGCGTGTGTTCCGATAGGCCAAAGTGAAGGATCGAGTCCGCAGGCAGCCAAGTGGGGCCCGGCTACTCCGGGTTGAAGCCTATGCTCCAGCCGCACGATTGCATACTGGACCACTTATGGTTACGAGTCAATGAATGTTGCTCCCGGCAAGTCTGCCCGGCCTCGCCGCCGAAAGGCGCTTGAATACACTTGAAATTGCTTAGCCGGCTCGCATCAGTGATAGGATGCGCCGCAGCATTTCTGGAGGGCCCCCGTGCTTGGAACCATGATGGATTTCCCGCTCACGCTCACCCACATTCTTGAGCGGGGCGGCAGGCTTTTCGGCAAAGTGGAAATCGTCTCGCGCCAGCCCGACGGCACGTTCCATCGCTATACCTATGCGGATTTCTACCGCCGCGCGCGGCGCCTGGCGGCGGCTTTGCAGCAAGCAGGACTCCAACGCGGCGACCGCGTGGCCACTTTGATGTGGAATCACTCAGGGCATCTGGAAGCTTACTTTGGTATTCCGGCTTCGGGCGGCGTGCTTCATCCGTTGAACCTGCGATTACATCCAGCGGAGATCGCCTATATCGCCAATCACGCGCGAGATCGATTTCTAATCGTGGACGAAGCGCTGCTTCCGACGTACGAAAAATTCCGCTCCCAGGTGAAGTTTGAACGGGTTTTTGTTGTGCCTTACGGCGGCAATTCCATCCCTTCCGGCTGTGAAAGCTACGAATCGTTTCTCGAGGGCGCTCCGGATCAATTCGAATATCCCCAACTCGACGAGAATGAAGCAGCAGCCATGTGCTTCACTTCCGGAACCACTGGAAATCCCAAAGGCGTCGTCTATTCCCATCGCGCGCTGGTGCTGCACAGCATGGCGTCAGCTTTGGAGGATGTATTCGGTATTTCGCACCGGGATATTGTATTGCCGCTTTCTTCCATGTTTCACGCCAACGCCTGGGGCATTCCCTTCACCTGCACGTTGGTCGGCGCCAAGATTGTCTTTTCGGGGCCGCAGGCCGATCCCGAAGGCATTCTGAATCTGATCGAACAGGAAAGTGTGAGCATCACCGCCGCTGTCCCAACCGTGTGGCTGGGAGTTCTCTCGGCGCTCGAGCGATATCCCGGTCGATGGAAATTCGCCGGGCCTGTCAAAATTCCATGTGGCGGAGCCGCACCACCGGAATCCTTGATCCGCGGGCTTGATCGCCACGGCTTCCACTTGATCCACCTGTGGGGCTTGACGGAAACCACTCCGGTCGCCACAACCGCACAACTGAAATCCTATATGTACGATTGGTCCGAGGATGACCGCTATGCTGTCCGCTCCAGACAAGGCTGGCCGGTTCCGTTTGTCGAATTACGCGTGATGACAGAGAAGGGCCGGGCCCCCTGGGATGGGACAACGATTGGCGAACTCGAAGCCCGCGGCCCCTGGGTTGCCGCCAGTTATTACGAGGCTCCGGGATCGAATACGCGATGGTCCGCCGATGGATGGTTTCGTACCGGAGATATCGCCGCAATCGATCCCGAAGGCTACGTCAAGATCGCCGACCGCGCGAAAGATCTGATCAAGTCAGGCGGCGAATGGATCAGCTCAGTCGATCTGGAAAATGCGCTGATGGGGCATCCCGCAGTGCGCGAAGCCGCCGTGATCGGAATCACCCACCCGAAATGGCAGGAGCGCCCGCTCGCCATAGTCGTTCTGAAAGACGGCGCCCAAGCCACACCGCAGGAATTGCGCGATTATCTCGCCACCAAATTCGCCAAGTGGCAGTTACCCGACGGCTTCGTCTTCGCCCCCGAGATCCCCCGCACCTCCGTAGGCAAATTCCTAAAAACCAAACTCCGAGAGCAATACGCCAATTGGAAATGGGAATAATTCCTGGAGGCGGTTCATTCTTAACAGCTGAGGGGTGGTCAGTTTTGGGGCGACTTGGCAGCAAACTCTCAGGTCCGGTAGCTTGCGTTGATCTTTACGTAGTCGCCGGTGAAATCGCAGGTCCACATGTGCGCGCGGCCGCGACCAGCGCGCAAATCCATCACTACCGGCACATAACTTGCCATTAATTCCCGGTGTGCGGCGCGTTCATCGAACGGAGATTCAATTCCGCGGCGGCACATCAGGATTCCCGCCAGGGAAATATCCACTCGTTCGGGGTCAAAAGAAACTCCTGCGCGCCCGGCGGCGGCGAGAATGCGCCCCCAATTGGGGTCGCCGCCCGCAAATGCGGTTTTTACCAAGGGCGAATTCGCGATGGTCCGGGCAATTTGTCCGGCAGCGGCGTCTGTTGCGGCGCCGCGCACTTCGATTTCGATCACGCGCTTTGCGCCTTCGCCATCGGCGACGATCGCCAGCGCTAGCGCGCGGCACACGCTTTCGAGCGCGCCTTTGAATTTCAGGTAGTCAGCGCTGCCGGCCACGATCGTGCGCGCACCCGATGCTCCATTTGCCAGCACGGCCACCGTATCGTTCGTTGAAGTATCGCCATCCACGGTGATCGCATTGAAGGTTACGTGAACGGCTTCGCGCAATGCACGCGCCAGCACAGGCGCCCCGATTGCCGCATCCGTGGCCAGAAACGCCAGCATGGTCGCCATTTGCGGATGAATCATTCCCGCGCCTTTTGTGCATCCCACCACCCTCACTTCACGGCCTCCAATTCTGCACTGCGCGGCGGCCCATTTTGGACGCGTGTCCGTCGTCATGATCGCGCGCGTGAGCTGCGCATAGGCCGCAGCGCCTGTGCGGCGTTTGGCGGCCAGACCGGGCACGGCGTTTATGATTCGTTCGACGCGCAACGGCACACCGATCACTCCCGTAGAACAGACAATCACTTCCTCCGGCCCGCAACTCAGCGCCCGCGACACCGA
This sequence comes from uncultured Acidobacteriota bacterium, assembly GCA_963797765.1. Lineage (GTDB taxonomy): Bacteria > Acidobacteriota > Terriglobia > Acidiferrales > UBA7541 > JBGPTK01. Next base: position 821,818 of record CAWCQU010000002.1, read on the forward strand.
TTCCGCGGTCGCTCGCGAAGCTTTCATGCCCGCGGGACCCGTGGAGCAATTAGCGTTGCCGGAATTCACCACGATTGCGCGCATGTGCCCGGCCGCGCGGCGAATGTTTTCGCGCGAGAGGACCACCGGCGCAGCCTGCACCAGGTTGGTGGTAAATAAGCCCGCAGCCGTCGCCGGAGATTCGCTGACGATCAGCGCGAGATCGAGCCCGGATTTCTTCAAGCCGCAGGCAGCAGAGGAGAATGTAAAACCGCGAGGCAACATCGAGGCGGAAAGTCGAGGCTTCATACGGCGACGGGGCTTGCGGATTCAGAGAGCACCGGCAGCAACACGCGCTCCGGCATCACCACGGCAATCACAGCCGCCAGTTTGCACGTCCGTTTCTTGTGGCAAATATTGCAATCACGCTCGATTTTTTCAGGCAACGCCTGCCGCGACGACCGCGCGAATCCCCGCAGGGTGAAAAACTCCGGCGATTGCGTCACCGCAAATACCCGTGCGATCTTTCGCCGCCGCGCTTCGGAAAGCGCATACTGCACCAGCCTGCCGCCCAAGCCGCGCCCACGCATGTCCGGACCGATCGCCAGCGAGCGAATTTCCGCCAGGTCCGCGCCATAAGGTTCTAGCGCCACGCAGCCGGCCAACTGGTCTTTGTCATCCAACACCAGAAATCGCGCGATGTGTTCGCGGATATCGGCTTCCGTGCGCGGGAGCAGCAATCCTTCTCCCGCATAATGAGCGATCAATTGATGAATCGCCACGGCATCCGAAGCTCGCGCTTTCCGCGCCCTCATCGCCCCACTCCCGCTGCCGCGCCCACCAGCGATTCAAGCCGCGTGCGAAAATCCGCCAGCGATTTGCGAACCGTTTCCGGCGCCGTGCCGCCCGGCAAATTTCGCCGCGCCAGCGAAGCTTCCACAGTCAGCGCATCCGCAAGGTCTGGGCCGAACACTGGCGAAAGCTGCTTGAGTTTTTCCGCCGGCAATTGCGCAATACCCGTTCCCAATCGTTCCGCCTCACGAATCGCCTTGCCCACAAGTTCGTGCGCTTGCCGGAAGGGCACTCCGCGCGTCACCAGGTAATCCGCCATTTCGGTGGCCACCAAGGAAGGATCGGAAGCAGCTTCGCGCAGCCGCGCTTCGTTGAATCGCGTTGCCGCGATCGTTCCCGCAGCAATTTGAGTCATCGCCAGCGCCTGGTCGTGCGCCGAGAAAAGTGTTTCTTTGTCTTCCTGCAAGTCGCGCTGGTAACTGGTTGGCAATCCCTTCAACGTCATCAGCAGCGAAACGAGCGCGGCGGTGACGCGGCCCGATTTTCCACGAATCAATTCCCACGCGTCGGGATTTTTCTTTTGCGGCATCAGGCTGCTGCCCGTGGAATATTCATCCGGAAGCGTGACGAACCCGAATTCCTGCGACGCGAACAAGACGAAATCTTCCGCCAGCCGCGAAAGGTGGCTCGCAAGCACGGAGAGCGCATATAAATAATCGAGCGCAAAATCGCGACGGCTCACGGAATCCAGGCTGTTCCGCGTGATCCTCGCGAAACCCAGGTCGCGCGCAATCGCCGTCCGGTCGACGGCAAATCCGCAACCCGCCAGCGCTCCCGCGCCCATGGGACAGGCGTTGTTCGTATTCGCGGCAAATGCCAGCCGGTCCGCGTCGTGAAAAAAACCTTCCGCGTGCGCCAACAGAAAATGGGAAACCAGAATCGGCTGCCCGTGCTGCAGGTGAGTCATTCCGGGCATCGGCAAGCCCAGGTATTTTTCCGACCGTTCCAGCAGCGACTCGATCAGCCCGGCCACCGCGGCGATCATCGCCACCGCGGCGTCCTTGATGAACATGCGAAATTCGGTGACGCACATTTCATTCCGGCTGCGGCCGGTATGCAATTTCGCGCCGAGCGCGCCCAGCCGCTCGATCAGGGCGGTTTCCGCGAAGTGATGCACGTCTTCCGCGGCCGACGCATCGAGCCAGCCGGGCTCCGCCTGCGCCCGTTTTTCGATTTCATCCAGCGCCGAAATAATTTGTTTGGATTCGGCTTCGGTAAGGATTCCAACGCCAACCAGCGCGCGGGCCCAAGCGCGGTCCACGGCCAGTTCATAAGGAAGCAGGCGGCGGTCGAACGACCACGATCGCTCAAACTCGTAGAAAGACGCGTCCGGCGCTTTCTCGAAACGCCCGCCCCACATTTTGTGATGGCCCGCTCCGCTCAACGATTCGCCGCTCCCACCGCTGCAGTGCTGGCGGCTTCTTCCGTCGATGGCTCTTTGCTGTTCATCGGCGGAACCGTGATGGGCAACGCGAACAAGTTGATGAAGCCCTCGGCGTCCTTCGGGTTGTATCCGGTCATGGTGAAGCTGGCGAGCTTGGTGCGATAGAGGGAATACGGCGATTCGCGCCGCAGCACGCTCACGTTGCCCTTGTAAAGCGAAAGTCCCACTTTTCCGGTAACGCGCTGCTGCGAAGAAGTGAAAAATGCGTCCAGCGATTCCCGCAGCGGAGTAAACCACATCCCGTAATAAACCATCTCCGCATAACGCAACGAGAGCAATTGCTGGTAATGAGCCGTCTCGCGATCCAGGCACAGCGATTCGAGTTCCCGGTGCGCCGTCACCAGCAACGTGCCGCCGGGAGTTTCATACGCGCCGCGCGATTTGATTCCCACCAGCCGGTTCTCCACCAATTCCATCCGCCCCACGGCGTTTGCCGCGGCCACTTCGTTCAGCGCCTCGATCAATTCCAACGGCTTCAATTTCTCCCCATTCACGGAAACCGGAGTTCCCGCTTCGAATCCAATTTCCACTTCGGCAGCCTTGTCCGGCGCCTCCGCGGGCGACACCACCCACTGCCACATCGCTTCATCCGGCGCATTCGCGGGATCTTCCAGCACGCCGCCTTCGTGGCTCAGATGCCAGATGTTCCGGTCGCGGCTATAGATATTCGCGGTGGTCTGTTCGATGGGAATATTGTGGGCGCGCGCGTAAGCGATCGCATCTTCGCGCGAGTTGATCGTCCATTCGCGCCACGGAGCGATGATCTTCAGTTCGGGGGCAAGCGCCTTGCAAGCCAGTTCGAATCGAACCTGGTCGTTTCCTTTTCCGGTGCAGCCGTGCGCCACGGCATCCGCGCCCAATTTACGCGCCAGTTGCGCCTGCCGTTGTCCCAGGATCGGCCGCGCAAATGAAGTTCCCAGCAAATACTTGTGCTCGTAGACGGCGCCCGCCCGCAGCGTGGGCCAGATGTAATTGACGATGAATTCCTCGCGCAAGTCTTCCACATAGGCCGCGCTTGCGCCCGTCGCCAGTGCTTTTTTTCGCGCGGCTTCCAAATCTTCCTGCTGGCCCAGGTCGCCAATCATGGCGATCACTTCGCAGCCATACGTTTCGATCAGCCACGGAATAATGATCGAAGTGTCCAGTCCTCCGGAATAGGCAAGCACCACTTTCTTTGGCAAGTGAATCTCCTTAGCCGAGTAGCGTGAGTAGAATGGCTTTCTGTGCGTGCAGGCGGCTTTCCGCCTGATCGAATACGATCGACTGCGGCGAGTCAATGACTGCTGCGGTGACTTCCGAGCCGCGATGCGCCGGAAGACAGTGCATGAACACCGCATCCGGCGCCGCATGAGCGAACAGAGCTTCGTTTACCTGGTATGGCGCGAAAATTTTCTCGCGTTCCGCAGCCTCATCTTCCTGGCCCATGCTGGCCCACACATCCGTATAGACCGCCTGGGCCCCTGCCACGGCTTCTTCGGGGGACCGCAGAATTTCAATTTTTCCGCGAGTCTCGCGCGCCGCCCGTTTCGCTTCCGCCACGATTTCAGGGTCAGGTTCGTAGCCCGCGGGTGTAGCGATGCGCACGTGCGCGCCCACGCGGGCTCCAATCGAAAGCAGCGAGTGGCACATATTATTTCCATCGCCGATGTAAGCGAATTTAAAGCCGCGCAGGTTTCCGTAACGCTCTTCCAGCGTGAAGAAATCCGCCAGCGCCTGGCACGGGTGGTAGCGGTCGGAAAGCGCATTGATCACCGGTATGGCCGCGTTGTCCGCCAGTTCCTGCACCACTTGCTGTTCAAACGTTCGCACCGCGATTCCATGCACCCAGCGTTCCAGGTTGTGCGCCACGTCCGCGATCGATTCCCGCAAGCCCAACCGCGAATTCGAGTGGTCCAGAAAAACGGCGCTGCCTCCCAGGCTGGCAATCCCCACTTCAAACGTCACCCGCGTGCGCAGCGACGGCTTCTCAAAAATCAAGGCCAGGAAGCGCCCAGCCAGCGCGCCGCGATACCGGTCGGGATGCAATTTCACGTCCGACGCCAGGTTGAACAAATCATGAATCTGGGCGGGCCCCCATTCCATGCCAGTCAGCAAATCGCGCGCCGGAGCCAAACTTGTGGATGTCACAACTGCGTTCATCATTTACCTCGCGACCGCCAGCGCCGCCGGTTCCGCTTTTGCATGCGACGCATGTTCTTCCAGTTTCGCTTTCGGTTTGGGCGTCTTGGCCAAAACAGTTTCAAATTTCTCGAGGAAATCCTTCACCTGTTGCGCGCGAATAATGAACGGTGGCAACAGGCGCAGTGTGTGTTCGTGCGTGCAGTTGATGATTAATCCGTTGCGCAACGCGGCTTCCACGTAGGAGGCGCCGTCTACGGTCAATTCCACGCCGAGCATCAATCCTTCCCCGCGCACTTCACGGATGAAATCGTATTTCGCCGCCAGCTTCTCGAGACCCGCGCGCAATTCCGCGCCGCGAGCTCGGATATTTTCGATCAATTTCTCATCTTCCACGGTGGTCAAAAACTCAAGAGCCGCCGCGCAGATCAGCGGCCCGCCGGCAAACGTCGAGCCATGCAAGCCGGGAGTGAGCGCCGAGGCAAACTCTTCATTGGCGATAAACGCGCCAAGTGGCAACCCGCCGGCCAGCGGCTTCGCGACAGTAACAATGTCCGGCTTCGCTTCGAATTTCTGGTACGCGAATTTCCGCCCCGTCCGTCCAAGCCCGCTTTGAATTTCATCCGCGATCAGCGCGGCATGATGGGCGTTCGTCAGGTCCCGCGCGCGCTGCCAGAATTCCTCGCTGACGGAATAGATCCCGCCTTCGCCTTGAACCGGCTCAATCACCAGGGCGCAGACACCGCCCGCTGCATTCGGTTCAAACTTCGCTTCTAAGTCCTCCAGATCGTTGAATCTTATAAACTCCACGCCCGGCACCAACGGCTCAAACGGCTCGCGGTATTTCTCGGTGGCGGTAATCGAAAGCGCGCCAAACGTCCGTCCGTGAAACGAGTTTTCCAGCGCCAGAAACCGGGTTCTCGGGGGCATCCCGGCCGTGGCATGCTTGTGCGCATAAATCCGAGCCAGCTTCAGCGCTCCTTCTACCGCTTCGGTCCCGCTATTGGTGAAGAAAACGCGGTCGAGCCCGGACCATTTGGCCAGCTTCGCCGCCAGCGGACCCTGGTACGGATTGTGGAACAAGTTCGAAAGGTGGATGGCGTTGGCCGCCTCGCGGCGAATCACCCGCACCAGACGTGCATGCGAATATCCCAGCGCATTCACAGCGATGCCGCCCAGAAAATCGAGATACTGCTTGCCCTTCGAATCAAACAGGTAGCAGCCCTTGCCGCGCGTGAACACCACCGGCGGGCGCCGGTAGGTGTTCATCAAATGTTTCGCTTCGTCGCGATGGATTCGCGCCGCGTTGACCTGTCCTTCGTTTTTTACTTTTGATGGTTTCATCGCACTGCCTTTGCCGTACGCGCCGCGGTGCGCGTAAACGAATAGGTGACCCGAGTTCCCGGCGCCTTCGTGCCGCCGGCGGCCAAGAGCAAAGCACGCGGCCGCGTTCCGCCGGCGATGCGCACTTGCTTGACGCCGCCCGCCAGTGCCCGCTTGGCGGCTTCCAGCTTCAGCACCATTCCCCCTGACACTTTGTGCTGCCGGATTAAATCCTCGATGTCGCTGCCGCTCACCGCCGAAAGCACTTTGTCGCCATCCAGCACTCCGGCAACGTCCGTCAAGAATATCAGGCGATCGGCATGGCAATATTCAGCGCAAGCGGCCGCCATGTGATCGGCATTGATGTTGTAAAGCTCTCCATCCGCTCCCAGGCCCAGGCACGAAGCGACGGGTATCACTCCCGCCCGCCACAGCGAAGTCAGAAATTCCAGATTCACTCCGGTGACGTAACCGACGAAGCCCAGCCCGCCGCTTACTTCGTTGTGCATCATCGGCTCGGCCAGAAAGCACGCCGAATCCGACGCCGCGATTCCCACGGCCGGGTGTCCCGCCAGCGAAATTGCCGCGGCCATCCGCTTGTTCAGCAAGCCACCAAGCACCATTACGGCCACGTCGCGCGTTTCGCGATCGGTCACGCGCAAGCCGTTCACGAAGCGGCTCGTGATTCCCATGCGCGCCAGGGTCGCGGTAAAAATTTTCCCGCCGCCGTGCACGATCAACAGCTCATGTCCTTCTTTTGCAAGCTCCACGATCTGCCGCGCAATGCTCTGAACGTTTTCTTCCTGTTCGAGCAGCGCGCCGGCAATTTTTACGACGAGTCTCATATCAGTCCTGTGGTTTCGGGATAACCCAGCATCCCGTTTAGGTTTTGCACCGCTTGCCCGGCGGCGCCTTTCCCCAGATTGTCGAGGCAGGAAACGATCACCAGCCGCTGGCCCGATGGATCGAGGGCGAAGCCGATGTCGCAAAAATTCGTGTGCGTCACATGCTGCAATTCTGGCAGGCGGCCCGCCGGTGAAATTCTCACCAGCTTCCTCCCGGCATAAAACTGCCGGTACAGCCCTTCAATTTCATCGGCCTTGTGCGGCTCGCTCAGCCATACATACAGAGTGGATAGAATCCCGCGCTCCACGGGCAGCAGATGCGTGGTGAACATCATGTCGCCAGGTTCGAGCCCCAGATGCCCGGTAATTTCCGGTGTGTGCCGGTGGGTGAACACTCCGTATGCACGAAAATTTCCGTTCACTTCGACGAAGTGTGTTTCGCGCTTCGGCTCTTTTCCCGCGCCGCTCACACCCGATTTGCAATCACAGACAATCCCGCGCTCGCGCGCCACCCAGCCGGAGTCCATGATCGGCCGCAATCCCAGAATCACCGACGTGGCGTAGCACCCCGGATTCGCAACCAACTTTGCATCCGCTGGCGCTACCGGATAAAGCTCGGGCAAACCGTAAACCGCACCGGCGAGCAGTTCCCGCGCCGCCGCCGGAATCTTGTACCAATGTGAAAATGTCTCGGGCTCGCGGAAGCGGAACGCACCGCTCAAATCCACCATTGGAATCTCCGCCTCGGCGAGCTCCAGTGCGAGCTCGATCGAAGCCTCGTGTGGCGTGGAAAGAAACACGGCGCGCGCCCCGCTTTTCGCGATCGATTCCGCCGAGTACGTCCGGCACGGCGCATCACCCCAGCCCCGTAATTGGGGAAACAATTCGCTCAGGCAATGAATATTCGAATGCGCCTCGCGCAAATAAAAGGTCGGCGCTTCCACATGCGGATGGCGAAGCAGAATCCGGGCCAGTTCGTAACCCGCATACCCCGTCGCGCCGACGACGGCAACTTTTGCCTTAGCCGTCATCGGAGTAGATCCTCGATGCGCTTCTGCAGAGCGGCGCGAGTGGATTTCGATGGAGTAACGATCAGGATAGTATCGTCGCCCGCCAGAGTCCCCGCCACTTCCTTCCAGTGCTCGGCATCAATCGCGGCCGCCAACGGCTGCGCCCCGCTTGGGGGGGTCTTCAGAACCAGCAGATTCTGCGCCGGACGAATATCCAGCAGAAATTCCCTCAGCGCGCGCATCAGAACCGGCATTGCCGCCGTTTCTTCGTTCACCGCTGTGAACGGCCGGTACCCATCGCCGGTCTTCACCAGCTTTAGATCGCGCAAATCACGCGAAAGCGTCGCCTGGGTCACGCGCATCCCCAGGTGCGAGAGCCGCCGCCGCAGTTCGTCCTGATTCGAGATGGCTTCCGCCGAGATCACTTTTAGAATCTGCCCTTGCCGAAATCGCTTTTGCATCCCCATAAATGGCGTCTGACTGATTATGCAGTCGACTGTATATTTATACGTTGCGGGACACACGCTGTCAACCCGGAATTATGTGGTTGTGGAAAAAATTATTTGGCCCGGACGGCGATTCTCGCGCTCCCAGTCCTTCGCGGCGATTCAGCGCGTCCGTTCGCGATGAAAAGAAATTTAGGACCACCCGCGCGCAACACAGCTACAATGCCCGGCGGCGCAGCACACCCGTAAGGATCGCGTGCGCCCTGCAAAAAAGGATTCTCCATCCCGGAGGAACGCAATGAAGCATTTCGCAGTCTTGCTTCTCTTGATTTCGGTTCTGGCAGCTCTGCCCGGCTCAGCCCAGGAACCGGCGGCCGCGAAGCCCGCGGTGGCCGCCATCAAGGCCGGAAAAGTTCTGGACGTCACATCCGGCAAATATCTCGAAAACCAAATCATTCTGATCGAAGGCGAGCGCATCACAAAAATCGGCCCGGCCTCCGAACTCGAATCACAACTGCCCGCCGATGCGCGCGTAGTCGACCTCTCGCATTCCACCGTGCTGCCCGGCCTGATTGATTGCCACACGCATCTCACCGGTTCGCCATTTCTTCTCGGACCGCGTGGCCTGCATTCTTCCGTCCCGCGGGATGCGCTGCTCGGCGCCCGCAACGCTCGCGTCACTCTACAGGCCGGCTTCACCACGGTTCGCAACGTCGGCGCTCCCGGCTATGCGGATATCGCGTTGCGCGATGCGATCAATGCTGGAGACGTTCCCGGCCCGCGCATGCTCGCCTCCGGTCCCGGCCTCAGCATTACCGGAGGACACGGCGACCAGAACTTCCTCGCCCCCGAATTTCACGCTTCCGGTGACGGAGTCGCCGATGGCGTTCAAGGCGTCACCATTAAAGTCCGCGAAAACATCAAATTCGGCGCGGACCTCATCAAAATTCTCGCCACCGGAGGAGTCCTCTCCGAAGGCGACAATCCCACCTTTCAGCAATACAGCCCCGAGGAAATGCGCGCCATCGTCGAAACCGCCCACGGCCTGGGCCGCAAAGTCGCTGCTCACGCGCACGGCGCGCTCGGCATCAAGACCGCGGTCCTCGCCGGAGTCGATTCCATCGAGCACGGCAGCTATATCAATGACGAAGACATCCAGTTGATGAAACAGCATGGAACTTACCTGGTCCCCACGCTCTACCTGGGCGATTGGTTTCTAGCCAATGCCGACAAGCTCGGCGTCACTCCTTACGTTTTGGAAAAAGCCAAAATGGTGATGCCCGCCGCCCGCATCAACATCTCCCATGCCTTTCACGAAGGAGTGAAAGTCGCATTTGGCACCGACGCCGCTGTTTATCCGCACGGGCTGAACGCGCATGAATTTGGAGTGATGGTGAAGCTGGGCCTGACGCCGCTGCAAAGCATTCAGGCGGCGACGGTAAATGCCGCTGACCTCCTCGGTTGGTCAGACCGCGTGGGAACATTGCAGGCTGGAAAATTTGCCGATCTGGTCGCCGTCGAAGGCGATCCGCTCGCCGACGTAACGATACTCGAGCACGTGAAATTCGTGATGAAGGGTGGTGAAGTGATCAAATCCGAGTAACGGGAAACGAAACGCTCAAGCGCGCGCTGTGCATCAATATTCCACTAATATTTCCCAGCCGGAGGCGGCATCCGGAATCGTCAGGGTCACCGCCTTCCGCTGCGCGTCATATTTCCAATCAGAAACAGCTGTTCCGCCCGCGCGAATTAATTTTGGCTGCGCCGCAATCCCGAAGATCTCCAATCTCACATTGCTCCACCAAGGAACAAACGAACCTTCGCGCGCGCTGGCGGTAACCGTCAACGATTCTTCCTCCATCCGGCACGAATACTTCACGCGCAAATAAGCGCCTTTTCGAAATGCGTAACTTTTTCCGTCATCCAGATACTCCGAGCCGCCGCAGTCTTTACCCGGATATACGCGCAGTTCGAGCGGCCCTTGCGGTTTCTCCTGCGTGTTTTGCACCACGGCCTGCTGCGGCAGAATCGCGCCGCCTCGCACATACAAAGGAAGCATGTCGAGCGCGGGTTGCACACTCAGCGCCTGACCCGCACCCAATTTCTGACCCGTCCAATAGTCATACCAGATGTCCTGTGCGCCACCCGGCAGCACCACCGGATAAGCGTCGATCCGTTCCATCAATTTCGGCGCCACCAGAATCTCCCGCCCCAGCAGGAATTCCTGATCGTTCGCATACAAGTCTTCCTCATCCGGATACTCCAAAAAAAGCGGGCGCATCACCGGCAATCCATCCCGCGACGCTTCTTCGAAGTTCGTATACAGATATGGCAACAGCCGGTACCGCAATTCAATGTAGCGCCGGCGAATTGCCTCCTGTTCCGGCCCATGCACCCATGGCTCCTGATCAGCCGTTCCTTTCTCCGTGTGGTTCCGGTAGATCGGATTCAGCGCGCCCAATTCCATCCAGCGAGTCAGCAGGTCCGGAGTGGGGCTGCCGATGAACCCGCCGATATCGTCGCCCACAAACGCGAAGCCGGAGAGGCCAAGATTCAGCAGCGTGCGCACCGAAATCCGCATGTGATTCCACGAACTGGTGTTGTCCCCAGTCCACGTGGCGGCATAGCGTTGCGCACCTGCATACGCGGCTCGAGTCAGCACAAACGGACGTTCGTCCGGCCGCAATTTCTGCAATCCTTCAAACGTGCCCCGCGCCATTTCCATTCCGTAGACGTTATGAAATTCGCGCTGGTCAATCGTTCTTCCATCCACGTGATCCACGGCATCCGCTCGCATCGTCTTCCCGGGTTGGTGGAATACCGCCGGCTCGTTCATATCGTTCCAAAATCCGCTCACGCCCATTTGCGACAGGCCCTGATAAAGGCCTCCCCACCATTTCCGGGTCGCCTCCCGCGCAAAATCCGGAAAAACCGAAACTTTGGGCCACACTTCGCCTTCGAAAAGCGCACCGTCTGGATTGTGAATGAAGGCATCCCCCGCGATTCCCTGGTCGTAGACCGGGTAGCCCGGGTCCTTTTTAATACCGGGATCGATGATCGTAACCACCTTAAATCCTTGCTTGCCCAGATCGGCGATCATCCCTTCGAAATCCGGAAATTTATCGCGATCGATCGTGAAACTCCGGAAGCCATCCATGTAGTCGATATCCAGATAAATCACATCGGCGGGAATTTTCTTTTCACGAAACGTCCGCGCCAGTTCGCGAACACGCGTTTCCGGATAGTAGCTCCACCGGCTCTGCTGGTATCCCAGCGCCCAAAGCGGAGGCAACGGCATCCTCCCGGTCAAGTCCGCATATTCTTCCAGCACTTGCTTCGGTTGCGGACCGGCCAGGAAGTAATAATTTAGCTCGCCGCCCTCCGCGCCAAAGGAATAAACGCCCGGCATTTCCTGGCCGAAGTCGAAGCTGCTGCGGTACGTGTTGTCGAAGCAAATCCCGTACGCCTCGCCCGGCTGCGCCGCAAGAAAAAATGGAATCGACTTATAAAGAGGATCGGAAGATTCTTGCCAGAAGTAATCGTCCGTATTCCAAAGCGTATAGGCATGGCCGCGATGATCGAACGAGCCGGCCTTGTCTCCCAGTCCATAAAAGTGCTCTTTCTCCGGCAAGGTTTTCCAAACCCGGATTGGCGCGCCATCCCAAGCCATCGGGTGTCCCGGATCGTCTTGCGATAGAACATGCCCAGCGGAATCCACGAACGCGATACCCGGCGGAGACTTGCGAATGAGGACGGTGACGGACCCGGTAGCCAACTTCCAGCCGGATTCAGTTTCCTTCAGTGTCGCGGGAATCTGCCTTTCGCTGCCCTTCAAAACAGCCCAGGAAAAATCATCCGAAAATTTCCCATCCGGCGCCACGCGTACCCGCACGATCGAATCGCTGATCGCGGTGATTCGAATCAGCGTTGCTCCAGCCGCGAATTCCGCGCCATTCGGAATCGCATGAGCCGCCGTCACCGCGCCAGGCGAGTGCCATTCCGCCGACGCCGGAACGCCTGCCGCCAACAAAACGATGCAAAAAAGGACACCAAGCCAGTGAAAATTTATTCCACGCCGCCCGGCTCCGGTAAAATCATCTGGGTCATTCACGGTTCGCTCCCGCTCAAGCTCGCTTTTGGCCGCAAGAATAGATTTCGGATGGTTCTGGGAATCATCCATGGATGGCCTGGCAGGATGTGTCCCGGGTCCGGGCGCGGCGGGTTCCTGCTCAAATGGATTGTATCAACAATTTCGATGATTCAGTTTTTGCTCCGGCTCCTATAATGAGCCGGATTTGACCCGCGGCAGGCGCGCGGATTCCAGGAACGCACGGAGAAGATAGCGATGAAATCCATTCGGCTCCGGTTGTGCTTTGTGTTCCTCTTATTCTCAATAGCTGCCCTCCCGGCGCGCGCGCAATCTTCCACTCCATCGGTCTCCGACAGGGTCTCGCAACTCGAACAGCAAGTCGTCTCCGCGCAAAACTCCGCCGATAATTCCTGGATGCTGGTTAGCACGGCGTTGGTCCTGATGATGACCGGCCCCGGCCTCGCGCTTTTCTACGGCGGCTTGGTTCGCAAGAAAAACGTCCTGGCCACCATGATGCAAAGCTTCGCGATGATGGCCATCGTCTCGGTGGTCTGGGCCATCGTCGGCTACAGTCTTTGCTTCGCTCCCGGAAACCAGTTCATCGGCGGCTTCGGCCATCTGTTTCTGCGCGGAGTCGGCTCCGCGCCCGATCCGGATTACGCCGCCACGATTCCGCAACAAACCTTCATGCTGTATCAATTAATGTTCGCCATCATCACCCCCGCGTTGATCACTGGCGCGTTTGCCGAGCGCATGAAGTTCAGCGCCATGGCCCTGTTCACCACTCTGTGGTCTCTGATCATCTACGCGCCGATGGCGCACATGGTTTGGGGCAAGGGCGGCTTGCTCAATGCGTCGCTCGGTGGCCGGTTCCCCACTCTCGATTTTGCCGGCGGCACCGTGGTGCACATCACTTCCGGAGTATCCGCGCTGGTCTGCGCACTCTATCTTGGCAAGCGCCTGGGTTATCCTCGCGAGCCCATGCCTCCGCACAGCGTTGTGCTCAGCTTTATCGGCGCCTGTCTGCTGTGGGTCGGATGGTTCGGATTTAACGCGGGCAGCGCTCTTTCCGCGGGGAGCCTGGCAACCAGTGCATTTGCCGCCACTCATTTCGGCGCCGCAGCAGCGACTCTCGGCTGGGTAATCGCGGAATGGATTCGCAACGGCAAGCCCAGCGCCCTCGGCGCAATTTCGGGAGCGGTGGCTGGCCTGGTAGCCATCACGCCCGCTGCGGGATTCGTTGGTCCCATGTCCGCAATCGCAATCGGCTTCATCGCCGGAATCGTCTGCTTCCTGATGGTCACGAAAGTGAAATCCTGGTTCGTTTACGATGATTCGCTCGACGCGTTCGGCGTCCATGGCGCAGGCGGCACCCTGGGCGCCCTGCTCACCGGAATTTTTGCCTTGAAAGTGGTTAATCCAATCTTCAAGGATGGCCCGGTTGGATTTCTCGATGGAAACAGTCACCAAATTCTGAACCAAATCGTCGGCATCGTGATTGCCTGGACTCTGGCGATCGTGGGCAGCTTGATCTTGCTCAAAATTGTCGATGTACTGGTAGGCTTGCGCGTCTCGCAAGAGGATGAAGTGGAAGGCTTGGACCTTTCGCAACACGGCGAAGAAGGATATAACCTAGAAGCGTGAGCGGGCCCGGCTCTATTGTTTAGAAGTTAATTTATCTGGTTTTAGGGGGTCGGAGCTTCAGCTCCGGCATCAAATCGCGCCGAAATCTTGGGCTTCAGCCCCTGAAGGCGAGATGTGAGACCCGCCAGACCATTGATGAGAAGATTCTTGGGAACTCCCGGCGCGTCATATCTTGTGATCGATTCTGCGGAAGGATAAATTGCTATGACAAAGCTCGAAGCGATCATCCAGCCTTCCCGGTTTGAATCCGTCAAGGACGCTCTGCGCGAAATCGGCGTCGAGGGCATGTCCGTTTCCGACGTGCGCGGCCACGGCCGCCAGAAGGGTCACACCGAAGTCTATCGCGGCCGTGAATACAACGTCGACCTGATCCCCAAAATCAAAATTGAAATGGTCCTGCCGGACAACATGATCGACGGCGCCGTTCAGGCCATTCTGAGGTCCGCCAAAACCGGGAAAATCGGCGACGGTAAAATCTTCCTTTCGAAAGTGGACGAGGCGATCCGCATCCGCAACGAAGAACGCGGCGAAACGGCACTGTAAAGCCAATTCCCAAAATAGCTGGCCATGTCATCCTGCTATTTCCTTTTCGAAAGCACGATTGATTCCCGGCCCGTTCGCCGCCCACAATTCGCGCTAAACTGATTCAACGCGCCCATGCCACTCCTCTCTCTTTCCGCCCTTCGCGATGCCTATGCAAAAGAAACGGAAAAGCTCGGCGAAACTTTTAAGTTCGCGCGTGACGGGGCCGCATACTTACTCGATCGCACAAAACTGGTTGATTCGCTGGTTTGCGAACTCTACCGCGATTTGCTATCGAGCGATCCAAACGCTCCGGATAATTTCTGCGCCGTGGCCCTCGGCGGTTACGGCCGCAAAGCGCTCTTCCCGCATTCCGATGTCGATATTCTCTATCTATGTGCAAACGCCACGGTGGCGGCGGCCACCAGGGAATCCGTCGCCGCAATTTCACAGGCTCTTTGGGATATTCGTCTCCGCGTCAGCCCCTCCACACGCACGCTTGAAGAGTGCGAGGAATTCAACGACGATAATCCCGAATTCACGATTTCACTTCTCGATTCCCGCTACCTTGCCGGCGATCGGCAACTTTTCGCGCGGCTTTCCCGCAAGGTCATCCCCGAGCTAGTGGCCCGCGAGCGCCAGCCGCTGGTTCGCAATCTGGCTGAACTCACCCGCAAACGCCACGCCAAGCACGGCAACACGATTTTTCATCTCGAGCCCAATTTAAAAGAAGCTCCCGGCGGCCTCCGCGATTATCACGTCGCCTGCTGGCTCACTCAGATTGCAGGGCTAAACGAAGACGGCCGTCCCCAATCGGATGACGGCTCGCGCCAACACTCCCTTGAAGGACCGTACGTCCGCGCATTCCAATTCCTTTCCGCGGCCCGCTGCTTTTTGCATCTCCGCCAGGGCCGCGACGATAATGTCCTTTCCTACGAAGTGCAAGCCGAGGCTGCCGCCACGGGCATTGGCAGTCCGCCCGGAGTTCAATTTTCTCCCGCTGATTGGATGCGCGATTATTTCCGCCATGCGCGCTCCATTTTCAATTTAACGAATCAAATGCTCGACGAAGTTCAGTCCGCGCGTTCCTCGCTTTACGAATTCTTCGAGGACTGGCGATCGCGCCTCTCCAACGATGATTTTTCTGTCTTTCGCGGCAGAATCTTTATCCGTCAGCCCGCAGCTCTTGCGGACTTGAAAAACCTTCTCCGCCTCTTTGAATTCCGCGCGCATCACGGCCTGCCATTCAGCCCGGAAGCGGAACGCCAGATCCACGAAGCGCTCGAAAGAATCAAAAACGAAGACTTGGAATCTCCGCAGCTTTGGCAATGGTTCCGGCCGATTCTGATTCAGCCCCGAGCTGCCGATGCCCTGCGCGATCTGAATCGCCTGGGCGTGCTCGGTATTCTCTTTCCGCAATTTCGTTGTATCGATTCGCTCGTTGTCCGCGACTTCTACCATCGCTATACCGTCGACGAGCATTCCTTCCAAACCATCGACAATCTGCAGCGCCTCCGCGAGCCCGGAAGCAACTGGGAGCGTAAGTTCGCGGAAATCCTCGGCGAACTCGAACAGCCGGAACTCCTTTTCCTGGGGCTCTTATTCCACGATGTTGGCAAGGGGATGCCCGTGGAAAGCCATGTCCAAGGAAGCTTGCAGGCCGTCGAGGATATCTTCGCGCAGCTTCGTCTCGATCCCGCCGATTCCGAAATCGTGCGCTATTTAATTGCCAGCCATCTCGAAATGTCAGCCACGCTTCTTCGCCGCGATATTTTCGACCCCGAAACGATCCGGTCGTTCGCGAAAAAAGTGGGCTCTCCGGAGCGATTGAAATTGCTCTGCCTCTTCACTTACGCCGACATCAAAGCCGTCAATCCCGAAGCTCTCACTCCGTGGAAATCGGAAATGCTATGGCAGCTTTACGCCGGCACTTCGAATGATCTGAATCGCAGCGTGGATGAGGAGCGTTTCCACGCTGGCGCCGGAGAAACTTCCACAGAAGTTCACAGCCTCCAACAGGTGCTCGCCTTCGCGCCGCCGAAGACTACCATCGAAGATCTCTCCGGCTTTTTGAAAGGATTCCCCAGGCGTTATTTGCTCACGCGCCCGCCGCAAGCGATTGCTTCACACTTTCAAATGATGCGCAATCTTCAGCGCAATCCGGTCCAGCTTCAACTCAGCGAACGCGGCCACTTCCACGAATTGCTGGTGATGGCCGAGGACCGCCCTTCGCTTTTCGCCACCATCGCCGGTACGCTGTCCGCTCTGGGAATGAATATCGTGAAAGCGGAGGCATTTTCAAACGACGCCGCCATCGTGCTCGATTCCATTTATTTCGTCGATCTTTTCCACACCCTGGAACTGAATCCTTCGGAGATTGAGGCCTTTAAGAAAAAGGTGTCCGGTGTTCTCACGGAAAAGATCAGCCTGGAAAGACTGCTGCAAGGCCGTGCCAGCCCCCGAGCACTGCCACCCCCCAAAGTGCGCTTCGAAACCCAATTGCGGTTCCATGATTCGAGTTCGTCTCACAGCTCTCTCCTCGAATTGGTCGCCACGGATCGTCCCGGCCTGCTCTACGATGTCAGTTCCACCCTGGCTGAGCTCGGCTGTAACATCGAAATCGCCTTGATCGATACGGAGGGGCAAAAAGTGATCGACGTTTTTTACCTCACTTCCCGCGGGGCCAAACTCGATCCTTCGCTGCAATCCACCTTGCGGGAATCGCTTCTTCGAAAGATCTCCGCCGCCGAAACGCTGTTGTGGGGCGGCTGAAACCTCCATACTCCGCCACTTCGCATTTCCTGCCGCGGAATGTTTTCCTTCTCCCTTTCGCCTATAATTATTTTTTGCTTTCGATTGGCCGGGCACCGCCACGGAGGTTCCTTCAATGTCAGAAACTATCGGCTTCATCGGCCTGGGAAACATGGGCGCCGGCATCGCCATGTCTCTGATTCGCGCCGGCCACAAATTGCGCGTTTACAATCGCACTGCGTCCAAAGCATCTCCGCTCGTCGCCCTGGGAGCCACTCTCGTTGCACGCCCCAGCGAAGTAGCCGAGCGGGGTGGCATCGTCATCACCATGCTCTCCGACGATGCCGCGCAAGAAGAAATCGCCATCCGCGATGGCGCTTTCCTCAAAACCCTCAGCCCAGGCGGAATTCACATCTCAATGGGTACCCTTTCTCCCGCGCTCGCGCGCCGGTCAGCCGCACACCACGCCGGGCAAAATGTCGGCTACGTCTCCGCTCCTGTTTTCGGACGTCCGGAAGCCGCTGCTGCCGCGAAACTCTGGGTATGTGTTTCCGGCGAAGCCACCGCGAAAAAGAGGGTGCATCCAATTCTTTCCACCATCAGCCAGAACGTTTTCGATTTTGGCGATGAGCCCAGCGCCGCCAATGTCGTCAAGCTGTGTGGGAATTTCATGCTCTTTGCAGCCGTGGAAGCCATGGCGGAAGCCGCGGTGCTCGCGGATAAGAACGGCGTCAATCGAAGAGACATGCTCAACATGCTCACGCAGACTATGTTCGCTTGTCCCGTCTATCAAGGCTACGGCCAGCGCCTGAGCGACCAGAAGTACGATGTCGCCGGTTTCCGTCTTTCACTCGCTCTGAAAGACATTAACCTCGCCCTCGACACCGCCGAATCAAGCGCCGTTCCGATGCCTCTTGCCAGCCTGCTCCACGACCGCTGGCTTTCCGCCGTCGCCAACGGCCGCGAAAATATGGACGCCACCGCCGCCGCTCTGAACGTCGCCGAAGCTGCCGGAATAAAAACGAAAGTTGTGGCAACCTGATATCGAAAGTGGCTTTGGGGGTTTCGAATTACGGTAATCAAGTACGCCTCCGTTCTTCTCTGCGCCTCTGCGGTAAATACGCCTTTGCGTTGGCCCCGGTTTCGACCCACACACACACGCCGCGCGAAGCTTGAAATTGCGGTATGCTCCGGCGCGCGGTTGTGCGTCGTACCGGCATAACGTCGGCCGGATCGGGAGGCACGCGATGAAAATGGAATCTTCGCAAAATCCGATATATGGGAATGTTGGAATGGCAAGAGCGCGAGCGGCCTTGCCCATGCTCGTCTTCCTGATCACGGCGCTGGCAATTTCGGTCGTGGCGCAGCAGGCGCCAAACCTCGAAAAATTGAAGCAAGAAGCCGTCGCGGCCGTGGATCTGCGCCAGACACTGACGCAGCAAATGGTGGACGAAATCTTCAGCTACAGCGAATTGGGCTTTCAGGAATTCGAGACCTCCCGCTACGTCACCGGAATTCTCGAGAAAAACGGGTTCCACGTGGAACGCGGCGTGGCCGGAATTCCCACTGCCTGGGTCGCCACCTATGGTTCCGGAAAACCGGTGATCGCTTTCATTTCCGATCTCGACTGCATCCCGCGCGCCTCGCAAAAACCAGGTGTCGCCTACCACGATCCCATCGTCGACGGCGCCCCCGGCCACGGCGAAGGACACAATTCCGGTTCCGCCGTCAACGTCACCGCCGCGCTGGTCCTGAAAGATTTGATGGAGAAATATAAAATCGCGGGTACCTTAAAAGTATTTCCCGGAGTAGCCGAGGAAATTTCCGGCAGCAAGCCCTATTACATTCGCGCCGGATTATTCCGCGATGTGGAAATCGTTCTCGGCGCGCACGTGGGTGATCAACTCAGCACCAGTTACGGCCAGCCCGAATTCAGCAGCGGTATGGTTTCCGTGGAATATTTTTTTCATGGCAAGGCCGCTCACGCGGCGTTCGCTCCCTGGAACGGACGAAGCGCGCTCGACGCAGTCGAACTGATGGACATCGGCTGGAATTTCCGCCGCGAACATCTGCGTGTGCAACAGCGCTCGCACAGCGTAATTCCCAACGGCGGCGATCAGCCCAATGTCGTTCCCTCGGAAGCCGCCGATTGGTATTACTTCCGCGAGCTCGATTATCCGCATATCAAGGAACTCTACGCGCTCGGCAACACCATGGCGGATGCCGCCGCCATGATGACCGGCACCACCGTCGATCACAAATTGCTCGGCGCGTCTTGGCCCATGCACTTCAACAAAGTGATCGCCGAAGTCCAGCAGAAAAATATCGAAATGGTGGGCATGCCGCAATGGAGTGACGCCGACGAAACGCTTGCTCGCGCGCTTCAAAAGGATATTGGCGCCAAGGTCGAAGGCCTCGAAACGAAAGTGGGTTCGCTCGCTCCGCCTCCTCCTGTGCAGGGAGGCTATTCCGACGATATCGGCGACATCACCTGGAACGTTCCCACCGTCTATCTCCGCTATCCCGCGAATATTCCCAACCTGCCGGGGCATAGCTGGCCAAACGCCGTAGCGATGGCCACGCCGATTGCTCACAAGGGGTCAACCGCCGGCGCGAAAGTGCAGGCTATGACCGCACTCGACTTTCTCCTTCAGCCACAGCTCATCCAGCAGGCCTGGGCCTACTTCCGCGACGTGCAAACCAAAGACATCAAGTACCAGCCATTCATCGCTGCGGACGACCAGCCCACCATCGAATTCAACAAGGCAACGATGGAAAAATTCCGTCCTCAGCTCCAGAAGTATTATTACGATCCTTCGCGCTATAAAACCTATCTCGAACAACTCGGCATTCAATATCCCACTGTGAAGCAACAGCCCTGAGTCCTTCGCGATGAGCGTCCCCACCGAGCCTCATCTGAAGCGCGGGTTCGGCCTTCTTCAGGCCACCGCGCTGAATTTCACCAACGTCGTCGGCGTTGGCCCGTTCATCACCATTCCGTTGATCTTGGCCGCGATGGGCGGCCCGCAAGCCATGCTCGGCTGGATTCTCGGCGCCTTGCTGGCCTTGTGCGATGGGCAGGTGTGGAGCGAACTCGGCGCGGCATGGCCCGGCTCCGGCGGCAGTTATCACTATCTCCGCGAAGCGTATGGAAAGGAAAGTCTGGGCCGCCTGATGGCGTTTTTATTCATCTGGCAGTTCGTTCTTAGCGGTCCTCTCGAAATCGCCTCCGGCATGATCGGGTTCTCCGACTACGCGGGTTATATCTGGCCTTCGATGACGCCTCTCGACCGCAAATTTCTCGCGGCGGCCGTGGGAGTCGCGGCGCTTGCGCTTCTTTACCGGAAAATCACGGTCCTTGGCAAAGTCACCGTCACATTGTGGGTCGGCACACTTGGTCACAATGTTTGGCGTGCTCGGCAATTGGCTTGCCTCATTTTCACCCACGCCTGGCATTTTCATTTCCTCCGCACGCCTTCGATTTTACTCGTGGATTTTTCCTCGGAATGGGCAGCGCCATGTTGATCGCTATGTACGATTACCTGGGTTACTACGATGTGTGCTACATTGGCGACGAAGTTCGCGATCCCGCCCGCGTAATTCCGCGCTCGATTCTTTACTGCATCTTGATGAGCGCGGCCGGATATCTGGCAATCAACGTCACGCTGATCGGCGTGGTGCCCTGGCAGCAGGCCATGCACTCGCACTATCTTGGTTTCGGAATTCATGCAGCAGATTCACGGCCGCACCGCAGCCATTCTGATCACGCTGATGATTTTGTGGACGGCATTCGGTTCGGTCTTCGCATTGCTCCTCGGCTATTCGCGGATTCCTTACGCCGCGGCGTTGGATGGATTCTTTTTCCGCGCTTTCGCCCGCGTGCATCCCACTAAAAACTTTCCCCAGGTTTCTCTGCTCGTCCTCGGTGCGGTCTCGATCGTCGCCGCCTTCTTTCCGCTCGATGTGGTCATCACCGCTTTGATCACGACCCGCGTTCTCGTGCAATTCATGGCTCAGATTTTTGCACTGCCGCTCCTTCGCCGGCTTCCGCGGCAGGATCGCCCCTACCAAATGTGGCTTTATCCGGTCCCCGCACTAATTGCCTTCGTCGGTTGGAGTTATATTTTTCTCACCTCCGGCTGGAAATATGTCGCGCTCGGTCTGCTCACTCTCGCGGCGGGTGTCTTAATCTATTGTTTCCGGGCATATTCCACCCGCACCTGGCCCTTCGCGCTAATCCAACGGCGTGTCCAAGATATCTAGATCATCGCGTTCGGCTGCTAACCCTCCGCAAGAAAAGCACTAAACGCGATTTCAAAGCATTAGTACTCCCACACCTCTTCTCGCTCCAAAAAGAGTTGCCTTGCCGCCCACAAAAGAGTTTGGACTTGCTCCCCGGATGGTTTACTCTTGCCCACCAAGCGAAGGTTCCAGGAGGGAATAAGCAGAAGAGCCAGGTTCAGGTCCGACCGCAACCAACTCCAGTTCAATATCCGTTTACTCAAGCATCCGGTCGCGTCGGGTAGAATTCTCACGGCCTCTTCCTCTGGTGTCGCCAGAAACAAAAGATTACTAGGCTCGGTGGAGCTCGCAGGGAGGGCTTTCGCCATGAAATTTCCTGTTCGGCTGTCCGTTTCTTTTCTCACTACAATTCTTTGCGTAATTCCTTGCCTGGCACTGGCGGCCGGGGGTGCACTCCCTTCCGCTCCGTCAGAAAACTCCAAGGCGGCTCCCACGGCTCAACAAGCTAGCCAGTCGTCCGCATCTTCGTCCGACGTCTCGATTCCTGGTCCGCTTCGCCCCTTCCTGCGTATGGCCGGCATCAGCCAGAACGTGACACCGGAGGAAGTGCTCCCTTTTCTTGCGCGCAATGTGGTGGTGCAGGGTTTCGAGTACGGCAGGCCCACCGAGTTTCTGATCCTTCTCAGGCGTTACCTCGAACAGGCCAGGGAACTGGTGCAACTCGCCGGCCCGGAAGGCGTGATTCGCGTTGCCAGTTGCAACGATGCAAAACCCTTGCTCGCCATCCTCGGCTACCGCCTGCGCCAAGGCTGCGGTCCGAAGACCTCAGCGGAAGCCGCCGTTCCCGAAAGGGCCTTTCTCACCATCGATTCCGGCTTTCCGCTGGCGGACCTGGAAGAATCGCTTCGCGGAGGCAAGCCCTTCAATCTTCCGTTCCCTTCCGCCAATGTGCCCGCATTGTTCACGCAGGAAGATTGGCTGAAACTCGACAAGAACGAAAAGCATCCCAAGGAAAATTTAGTCGATTCTTTGCTGCACGATCCTTACATGGCCCGTCTCTATTGGGCCATGGCTCGGATCGATACAGCTACCAGGGCAAGCCTTCGCCAATCACCCGGATTGCCAAATCTCGCCCCATTCGCGGGAGTTCTAGATTTTTACGGTAGCTATATTTGCATTCGATCCGGCCGAGTGGTGGTCCCGGGGGGCGCTTCTGCTGAATCGGCTTGGAAGGAACTTGTGGGAGCCGACCCGTCTTCACCGGGCGAATTCGTAGAAAAACTTGTCGCCAAGGACGATGGTTGGCTAGCTGCTTATTTCGACGCTTTGTCCCGTGTCAATTTGCAGCAGCAGGCATACTTCACCGAGCCTGCCCGGTTACACCGTTTCTATAAAGCCCTCCGCTCGAAAGACATCACTCCGGGCGCCGCCAGGCCCGTGTTTCGGCCAGACCCAGGCCTCGTGCTGCTGGTCACTCGGCTTCAATTGGATACCGACGGCCAACCCTATGTCCCCGGCAACCTGGAAGTTTGGAAAGAAGTTCTGCGCCATGAAGGCGATTCCAAAAAAGCCAAAGAGTGGGCCAAGCGGACAGCTCACTGGTCCAATTCCGAACAAATGCTCGAAGGGATGTTCGAGCTTTCTCGATTCTCATCGAAGGACGGGCCGCTGCAGGTTTATTTATCCTTGAGCGAAATCGACCGCCGCCGTTCCCGCGATCAGCGCATGAGTCCGCAGACGGTTCGCTTGCTTGTCGCCAAGTATTCGCGCTTCGGCAGCCAGTATTCTATTTTTTCCGAATTCCACGGCCTGAACGACGCTTCCATCACGCGTTTCGTAAGCGTGGCCCAATCCCTCGATCGCATCCCCGACCGCATGGAGCGCGCCGATGCGCTGGGTATCCTCCAATCCAATATCGGCATTTGGCAAATCCTGGCCCGGCAAGGACAGATTTCGGACGCCAATTTGAACGATTCCTGGCAGCGGATTGTCAATCAATTTGCCGCGATCCAATCTTCCGCCCAGCTTTTTGACGCGGGCCGAAATGCGCTCGCGGCGCAGTTGCAGGCCGTCACTGGAAGATCCTCACATTCCCAGGACGCCATCATCGACCTGTTGGCTGGCCCTCCACAGTCCGATCCCGAAGGCCAGAAAGTGCATCGCGATCTCGCCGACAAGATTCGCTCCGATATGAACGACCAGCGGCTCGTTTCTCTCGACACATTGTTCGCGCTGGGTGACGGCTTGAATCAATTGTCGCAAAACAGGAGTTCCACGGAGGCTCTCACTCTATTAGCCGGAGAGCTTCGCGAATTTGAAATGCCCAGGCCGCTCCTAACTGCCCGCGAACGCACTGAATGGGCTACCGGGCCTTCGCACAACCGCCACACGGCTCTCGAGATGCAGACCGATCTCTCAAAAATTATCAAATCCCCGGGCTCTGCCAATGATCTCTTGAAGGCTCGCGGCCAATTGGCTCCTTTTCTCAGGGATACCCTCGTTGGACTGAATTACTCCTTCTACGATCCGCCGGGCGGCCAGATGCTCCACAATAACGCCCTGTTTGTTCGCTCCCACGATTTCTCAGGTGAGATGACTATCGGCGGAGAACAAGCCTGGCAGACTCCGCAACTTTTCGACCGTGGTTCCACCGCGAATGGCGGCGCTTTTCTGGCCGGCTCGCTGGCCGACCTTCCCTACGTGCTGGCGCAGGTTGAGCAGGATTTCATCGTCCCGGAAAACGTGCAGTCGCTGATCTGGGAGGATATGGTGCCCGGCCTGTTGACCAGCGCCATCGTTCCGCGCTGGTGGAGTGTTACCCGAAATGAATTGCACGCCGTTACCCTGTACCAGCGCGCCGGTGAGGAACTCTTGGCCGCCGCAAGAGGGAATGAAAAACTCCGCGCCGAAGTTTTGACAATCCTTTCCGATCGCATGCTTCCTCAAAAGTTCGAACAAGTCGAGACAGCCCTTCGCTCAGCAAGCTCCGAAGATCTGCTTCTTTTGTTGACGCCGGCCGATACTTTCTACTTGGCTGCTGAATTCCGCGGAAGATTCCCCGCAACCAACGAATACTGGGGAGCGGCCGGGAACGACTTGGAAGCTCTTTCGATTAATGATCCTGACGAGGTAAGCCTGGCTCGTTTGTCCGCCGATTTTGGGGTTCCACATCCGATTCTCACGCAAAGTTATGCGCGCGAATTGTTGAATATCAAGCCCTTTCCCACCTATATGGGTTATTCCAGCCGTTTGTTGGCCGAATCGTGGGATTCCAATAACCTTTACTGGGCCCGCCTGGCGGACGAGATGGGCTACCCTCCCGTGATGTTGAACCAATTGGTTCCCGAACTGACTCATCACATGGCGGGCCGAATCTTCGGATCGCACCTGGAGGATTCGCCGGCCCTGCTTCGCGCGATGAAAGAGACCGGCGAAGATTTTCGTCAAGGCAAGATTGCGTCTCTGGCGAAGACTGGCTCCACTTCCGGGCATTAATGGATCGGCGGTACGCTAGGAAAGATTCTTGGGATACTGACCGGCTGGCCTGGATTTAACGGGCGGGTAGGAGAGCATGCGGTGGCGAGACATCGATTTCTGATTCTTTTTCTTTTGCCGGTACTCCTTTCCGGCTCCGCTCTCTGGATGGCGGGCCAAAAAAACGACCAGGACCAAACTGTTTTTCGCGTCACCGTTGACATGGTCCAATTGAATGTCGCGGTTACCGACAGCAAGGGAAACTACATCACGCACCTGCGCCCCTCGGATTTTGTGATCACCGAGGACGGTATCCCTCAAAAAATCGCCACCTTTGAGGAAGGCAACGAAGCCCCGCGAAGCTTGCTCGATCTTGCACAGGGTGACGCCAATCCCAAACCCGACGCCGCCCCGGTCAGCGATCACGATCAAGGTCTTGCCTCCGCCATGGCCGGCGCCAATGTATTCATCCTGTTCGATACCAGCGACTATATGTACCGCAGTTTTGCTCTCGCTCAGGATGCCATTGCCGAATTTATTCGAACTCTAGACGGCCCGGACCGCGTGGCCTTCTATTCTTTCAGCCGCGACTTTTTCAGGGCTTCCGCGCTTACCGCCGATCGCTCCACCGTCTTGCGCGGCGTTCGCACCACAATTGTGGGAGATCATGCCGCGCTCTACAACGCTTTGCTGCTCACCCTGAAAGATGCAGCCAAGTTTTCCGGCAAAAAAGTAATCGTCGCCTTCTCGAACGGCCCCGATAACGCCAGCACGGTCGCTCCCGATGACGTTGGTGAACTGGCCCAGTGGGAAGGGATTCCCATCTACATGATCAGTACCTCGGAAGCCAAGCATGATCCCGCCTCCGCCACCGTTTTCGCCCGCATGAGCGCCAGCACCGGCGGCGAAGCCTTTTTCGCCAAGACCTGGCGAGACCAGCAGCTAGCTTTCCGCGCCATCCAAAACGACTTGTCCCACCTCTACGCCCTGGGCTATTACCCCCAGCCCAATCCCAATCGCGGCTGGCGCGCCATTAAAGTGAAGCTGGTCGGCGAGCATGCCAAGAAATATCGCATCCGCACTCGCAGCGGCTACCGCCCCAAATCGTCGCGCGTCGCCGCCGACACAAGCCCAGCCCCGTAAAACCGGCCAGCCCAGCCGGGACTACATGCGAAATGGTTTGCCATGAAATCGCCGCGCCGTGCGCTAAGTTGTGGGAATCAGGCTCGTCCGGAATTCACGCGCGGCAAAAATACCGAGCACCACGAACAGAATCATGGAGAAGATTTGAGCGATCAGGAACGGCGGCTCGGATTGCGTGGGGGCCATTGCATGAAGCGCTGGCACCTTCATGAAGAGTTGTGCGATCAAAACGAACACATTCAGATAAAGGGCAATCACCGCGCTAATGACGTAAACGCGGCGCCAGCCGCCCGCGAGATGACCGGCGTAACGCGCGTAAATTGCAATCGCCAGCACAATCAGCGATACCATGCCCACCCCATACGACGGCAAGAATTTATGGAACGGAAAAAGAAATCCGGTCACGCTCGTCAGCACCGTGCTCGCCAGAAAGATTGCGGTCCAGCCGTCCATCCGGTTCGCCTTCAACAGCCCAAACACCACCACAAACCCCGAAAAGATCCCGATCAAGCTCAAAACAACGTGCACCAGGGTAAACGTCGTCATGCCCAAGATCATGATGCGTCCCTCCTTTTTATTAAGTTACAGTTAATGCTGCCATCTCCCAGATCGCTTCCCAGCTAGTTTCGCCGCACGAAATTCGACGATCCAAATCGTTGGTAGACCCCTCGCAAGGATTGGCCCGTCCTTTCGCTTCCTAAAATGTATGGAGAGGCCACCGAAAGAGTGGTAGGCCCGTGGGGACTCGAACCCCAGACCTGGCCGACCCGGTCGGCCCGCTCTAACTACCCGAGCGCAAGAAAAAGATGGTAGGCCCGTGGGGACTCGAACCCCAGACCTCTACCGTGTCAAGGTAGCGCTCTAACCAACTGAGCTACGGGCCTAACTTCGCAACTTCTAAAGCTTCGTCCCTGGTTTGAACACCAGCTTTACTGGCCTGGCACCGAATCGGGAGTAGTGAGGAACCAACTTGAGCGTCATCCAGCGCACGAACGGGACTTAGTTTATCATTCACAAAAGGGCGTGCATAGAGTGGCGTGCCGGCGCCGCAGATCAATCCCGCAGGGAATCAATAAGGCGGATTCATCAGCGGGCGGCGGGAACGAATACCCTTGCGGGTGCTTGCAGTTCGACGCCGGAAAGTTCGGTGGTTACTTTGAGGGGGACGAAGTCACGTTTCTTGCCCAGTTGAGCGCGGAACGTCAGGCGGTATTGCTGCCCGAGCAATTTCGAGAGTTGATGCAGGTAAGGAGCGAAGGAAAGCGGAGTCTGCAAACCCTGGAAAAAGGCTTCGCCGCCGGTTTCCGAGGTGATGCGATTCAGGCAGCCCTGTCCGTTGCTGATCAAGAAGGAATTTCCGGAGGATGACACCGGAGATCCGTTGGCAAAAATTGTGTAGAACGTAACTTCGGCGCGTTGCGCGGAATCAATCGCTTCCTGCAGGTCCATATTGGCGCCGGGATTCGAATCGGTGACTCCGCGGAACAGGTCAATGCCATTGCTAATCAGCAGCACGGCGCGGCGATTGCGGCTGGAGCCACCGGGCCAATGCTTCAAAAGATCGGACGTCGCCTGAAAGATGCTGGCGCCTTGCTGGCTGCGGCCCAGAGGCAGGCGCAACGCCTTCGCGGCCAAGTCCCGATTCACGGTGAAAGCCTGCGCCTGTTTCGCCGACCCGTATTCACTGTAATAAATGGCTACTCGAGTGGAAGGCGGCAGCGAATGAATGAAATTGGAAATATCTCCCAGTTGCAAGCCGAGACTCGAATCCAGGGAGTTGTCGATCAAGATCGCCAAGTCGAGACCCGCGTGACGGTCTTTGGCGGACACCCATTCCACCACGGGGCGCCGGTCGTTTCCCTGGCGCACGATGACGTCATTTTGCGTGACGGGAGGGGGAGCGGCGTTGTCGCGGCCTTTCGCGGTGACCGTTACGTGAATCAGCTCCGGCGACTTCGAGGGTGGAGGATCCTGCGCCGGCGCGGGATAGGCGGAGGGGCCCGCGCCGATCGCCGCCAGAAATCAGGGCCAGTAGCGCCGCCTGCACCCACGCCCGCTCATGCATCGCGAAAATCTTCATGATTCGTTATTCCTTCGACGAGCGCCGCCTGCGCTCTACTTACTTAGATGCCCCGATTCAAAGTCTTGGATGCAAGACAAGGAAACCAGCCGGCGCCAGTGGCCAGCCGCCTGGCTATTTTGCACCTTCTCGGCTCGCAAAGAGACAACTATTCGCGCTTGCGACACAGCCGCCGGCGGATTCGCCCGGCATAGCCAATAGGTATGGTATTCATGGATGGTGCGTTTTGTCGAGAGATGCCGGGAGAAATTGGGCCCGCTGCAAGGCAAGGCGCTGCCGGAGGAATGAATTTCATGGGATCATCCGTACCGCCATCTGCTTCCGCTCCAACCTCTGCTGCCGCCGGCTCCGGCGACGCAGCGCCGCCGAAACTTCCTACGCAGCAAATTATCGCAGCGATGGTCCACAAATCGAAACAGGTGAGCGACCTGATTTTCTCGGTGGGAAGCTTGCCGCTGGTGGAATTGAACGGGCAGCTTGTGCCGGTGGAATTGCCGGGGTTGCAGAAACTGAAGCCCGCCGATACAGGGCAGGTGGCGAACGACCTGATAGGAACGAACAAGCTGGCGCTGCAGAAACTGCGCGATCAGGGATCTTGCGACATTTCCTACAGCCTGCCGAACCTGGCGCGATTTCGCGTGAATATTTTCGTGCAGCGCGGCACCTACGCCATCGTGATGCGCGTGATTCCCACCAAAATTCCGGTGATTCGCGGATTTGAATCTGCCGCCGCAACTGGCGGATTGCGTGGAATTGCGCAACGGCGTGGTGCTGGTGACCGGGCCCACCGGATCGGGAAAATCCTCGACGCTGGCCGCGATTTTGAACCAGATCAACCTGGAAAAGGCCTACCACATCATCACCATCGAAGATCCCGATCGAATTCCTGCACAGCCACAAGAAATCGATTATTCACCAGCGCGAATTGCACAGCGATACTCCCAGCTTCGCGCTGGCTTTGCGCGCGGCGCTGCGCCAGGCGCCGAAAGTGATCCTGGTGGGCGAGATGCGCGACCGCGAAACAATTGAAATCGCCCTCGAAGCCGCCGAAACCGGCCACCTGGTTTTCTCGACGTTGCACACGATCGACGCATCGAAGACGGTGGAAAGGATCATCGGCGCGTTTGCCCTGGGCGATCAGCAGCAGGTGCGCAACCGCCTGGCGAAATCGTTCCGCTATTTTATTTCGCAGCGCCTGGTGCCGCGGAAAGACGGCAAGGGCCGCCTGGGCGTGTTTGAAATCCTGAAATCGACGATGCGCACGCGCGAATATATCGAGAAGGGCGAAGGCGAAGGGAAATCACTGATCGATGCGATGCAGGATGGCTCGCTCGAAGGAATGCAGTATTTTGACGGCGAACTCGAACGATACGTCCGCAGCGGCACGATCAGCATGGATACCGCCCTGGGCTACGCAACCAATGCGGGAAATTTCCGCCTGCAACTGGCTGATTTCACGGAAGACGCGCGTGGGGAAGAATCACCGCGAAATTGCCGGAAAAACGGAAATTGAAATCACCGATAGCGCGAAAACGGAATTTGAGGGTGCTCCCATCCCGCGATTTGAAGCGGCGAATGCGGGGCTTGGGTGCCCCATCGCCTTCGACAGCCAGGGGATTGGCTCGGCCCGGGAAGTGGCGCGACGCTGCGAATACGATCCGGCGTTTGAGTGGCTGACGGGACTGGAGGAAGTGAACTACCACACGCTGGCGGATTTCCGTGTGGAAAAACAGAAAGAGTTGGACGAGCTGTTTACGCAGGTTCTTGCGGCACTGAGCCAGGAAGGACTAATCACGCTCGAAACAGTGATGCAGGACGGCACCAAGATCAAGGCATTGGCGAGCACCCGAAGTTATCAGCGAGAAGGAACGATCCAGGGACATCTGGAGCGAGCGCGGCAACGCGTGGCGGAGATGGGTGATCCGCGGAACGAGGAGAGCAACCCAAAAGCAAAGCAAGCCCAAGCCCGCGCACGGCGCGAGCAACAGGAGCGGCTGGAAAGCGCCTTGGTCGAGTTGAGCAAGTTGCAGGAGAACAAAAAGGGAGAGCAGGCCAAGAGCAAAGCGCGGGTGAGCACCAGCGATCCGCAAGCGCGGGTAATGCACCACTCCGATGGAGGATTAGCGCTCAGTTACAACGCGCAGATTTCCACGGATGCAGCGCATGGGTTGGTTGTGGGAGTGGCGGTGACGCAGGCGGCCGAGGACAGCGCACAGTTATTACCGGCAGTGGACCGGGTGGAGCAACGGTTAAAGAAAAAGCCACAGCGGATGGTGGCTGATGGCAGTTACACGACGCGCGAAAATATCGAGAAGATGGCCGGGCGAGAAATTGATTTTGTGGGAAGCATGGGACGAGAGGAGATGCCCAGTGGAGCGACAGCGCCGAACCGCCTTCCGCCGAGCGCGTTTCTCTATCAGCCCGAAACGAATCGTTATCTCTGTCCAGAAGGTAAGCTGCTGCGACCGCAAGGACGCTTCAACCGCACGAACAAGCGGGGTTTCGTGGCCTATCGCTACGAAGCTAAAATCAGCGACTGCGCGCCTTGCATCCGCAAACCAGAGTGCTGCCCGGAAAATCAGAGCCACGGCCGCGGACTGCTACGGCGAGTGTTTTTGAAGGGGTGGGGTTTTTCATTTTACGCACCTCAATCCGCGCGCTGCTGCGTTCTTATTTCAGGGCTTCGTCGAGCAGGTTGGAAATTTTGGATTCGTCCACTTCACCGGCGCGGTCGTAAACGGCTTTGCCATTCTTATCGAGGATGGTGACGTGCGGAATGTAGCCCTGGTAATACTTTTTCACCAATTCCTGCTGGGCGGGTGACCGGCGCTGGTCGAGGTCCACGATCACAAAGTGAACGCGGCCGCGATATTTATCGTACAAGTTGACGGAGCGGCGAGCCTGCCGCTTGGAATTGAATCAACCTTCGCCGTAAAAGATGACGTAGTTGGGCTGTCCGGCGACGGCGCCTTCGTCCATGTGATCGCCGGTGATCAGCGGGCCGTCCTGGCTGTCGCTGGAATAATCGAGATGCTGGTTCAAGCGGAGATTATCGCCGGCTTGCAACGGAGCCACCGCCACAGCAAGAAAAGACGCCAGCAGCAGCGCCAGAACAGCCATCGGCCTGGCATGAAGATGCACGTTCATTTTGTTTCTCCTGAAACCACGCTGAAACCTTCCTTTTCGATCTGAGCGCGCCCTGTGCGATACAGTTTCAGAGCTTCCTCAAGAGCGGCTCTGAAGGCAGGTTTGCCATTTTCCGCCTTGGCCGGGAAATATCCACCGCCGGAATAGAGCACGCCCGACGGCGTGAGAAAAGCGGTGAGCGGCAGCCCGGCAGGCAGGTTCATGAAGGCTTGCGCCCGCTCGAGTTTAGCGGAAAGCTTCGGATCCGCGTCAAAATCCACTTTTACGGCGATGAAATTCTGATTAATGAAGGACGCCATCTCCGGCTGCAAATAACTTTCGCGATCCATCAGGCTGCACCACGAACACCATGTGGCGCCCACATCGAGCAGGATGGGGCGATTCGTTTCCTTCGATTTGCGCCAGGCTTCCTCGCCCCATGGATACCATTCGACGGGCTGATCGCTGGCGCGTTGCAAATAGGCCGAGCGGCTGCCGCTTAAATGATTTTTAGACGGCGGGGCAGCCGGGAACGCTACCGTCCCCATAATCAACACGGAGATCGATAAGGCAATCAAAAACCAGCCGCAAATCCGCGCAGAAGCCATAGCTAGTCTATTAGAGTTGTGAACTTTCAAAATGTTACAGCGGGAATTGGCGTCTAGTAACCGTTTTCGGAAAAAGAAATGCCATCCGCGCGATTCACCGCGGAGAAGCGGAGAGCGAGCGCACCGGGATTCTATTAATCTCCGCCCGACGCTTTCTCGCCCGTCCTTGTGGCTGCATCTCTCTCCGGCGTTGTTGCAGGTTCCGATCCTGGCTCGGGCCGCGGCTCCATCGCGCCGTGATACAAAGGCTGCGGCAAGGCATCCTTCATGCAACGAATACACGGGTTGTAGCCAAGCCGTACCGCTTCCTCGGCGGGAATCAATTTCCATTTTCCATGAAGATAGGAGCAGGTGGGCAGGTGAAACGTTTTCCCCTCTTCATTCACCGCCACCATTTTCACCGGAATCCGCACGGCGGGCTGGCTGTGTTGATCCAAAGGCGTGGGCAAATTCCGCGATGCGCGGCCGGCGCCGAAAAACATCACGGACAAAATCAAAACCGCGGCGGCCGATAGCACCCATCCATAGGCCGTGCCGCGCTGGCCGGCGATTTGGCGGTGGATGCGATCGTCCAGCGTTCACTGAATCCGAGGGCGGCTCGAAAAGGCGCTTGTCGCGATAGAGCGCTAAGACGTTTTGCGTTCCGTGCACTACGGACGCGCACTGGCGGCACGTGGCGAAGTGCTCTTCAAAGGCGGCGCGGCGCGACGGCTCCAATTCGCCTTCCAGATAATTCGAAATTTCCTGCCAAACTTCCTCGCATTTTATTCCCATGGATTGTTTCCCTTCTTGAACGGCAGCGGGCCCGTCCAGGCACCGCCGATTCCTGGAGTCAAAAAATCGCGCAGCATCAGCCGGGCGCGCAGCAGGCGCGTTTTTACCGAACCCGCAGTAATTCCCAGAATGCCGGCGGTTTCTTCGATGCTGAGCGATTCCACGTCGCGGAGCACAAACACCTCGCGATATTTCTCGCGCCAGCGAAGCCAGCGCGCGCAATAAGGCCGCGCGGATTTCTTTTCGGTCCAGCGCTTCCGATGGAATCTCGCGCCAGTCGGCGAAATCCCTGGGGCGGTAGGCGCCTTCTTCGCGATCTTCGCCTTGTTGCTCCTCGAGAGAGGTCATTTTCTCCGGATGGTTTTTTCGCAGCCGCATACGCGCCTCGTTGATGACGATTTGAATCAGCCAGGTGCTGAATTTCGATTCTTTCCGGAAACTTCCCAGGTGAGTCAGCGCCTTGAGAAATCCTTCCTGCGCAACCTCCTCGGCATCGGCTTCGTTGCGCAGGATGGCCAGGGCCGCGGCATAAACGCGGCGCTGGTGCGGGCGGATCAACTCGCAAAACAATTCTTTATCGCCCGCTTGAACGCGCGCGATCAGAGCGGCTTCGTCCTGCGCGGTTGCGTCTGGCAACGATTCCGCCGCTTTCCGCTCCTTTACTGCTTTTGCAGTCATGCGCCCCTTTTATTCTTGACGAACCGCGATCACGGAATTTTGCCTATAGATATTCGGGATTCTTTTTCCAGCCGCTCAGCATGGGAACAAAATTGTTCCAGCCATGGATGATCACCATGATCAAATGCCCGATCAGGAAGAGCAGCAAGGCGCACAGCACCGCGAAGTGCCATACGCGCGCCAGGTGAAATCCGCCCATCAGGCTTGCCAGCAGCGAAAATTGAATCGGGTTATACAGAACCAAACCGGTGAGCACGGAAAGGATTCCCAAAATCACCGCCGACGTGTAAGCGAGTTTTTGTAGAGCGTTATACGCGCCGGTGGCGGCAGGCATATGCCCGAAGAAAAAATAATGCCGCACCATGGGCCACACTCCAGGCAGATCGCGCCGTGTGAACAGCACTTGGCTGTAGTGCCTGGTAAGCAGTTGGTAGCCGAGATAAAAAATTCCCGTACCAACGTAAATCCAAGCAAACGTGAAATGCCACTGCAAGGCTCCGCCCAGCCATCCGCCCAACGTGAGCACCGGCGGCGGCCTGAAAAAAACTTTCCCTCCTATCTTTGGGCCGAAACTGGGAAACGCGATGAAGATCCGCAAGCCGCTGGCCATCATGATCAGCAGGGAAACGGAATTCAGCCAATGGCAGAATCGGACGGCCCAGGGATGTTCGTAGGCCACTGTGATTTGCGTGCCGGTGCGGGGCGATTCGATGATGAGAATTTTTTCCTGCGGAGCGGCGCGCATAAAAACTCCTGGTGCGAATCAGATACCCGCGAAGGCGCTGTAACCCTGGTCTTCCCAATAGCCGATGCGCGTGAGCACGTTTGTGACGCGCAATCCGGTAAGATATTTCGCCGATTTGTAGCCCAGCTTGATGGGCAGCCGCAAGCGCACCGGCGCGCCATGTTCCCGCGTCAGCGGCTGAGAATACATTTCGTAGCAGAGCAGCGACTGCGGGTGCATCGCCGAGGGCATATCCAGCGATTCGTAATAATCGTCGGCGCATTCAAGTGCCAGGAAGCGCGCGTGGGGGTCAGCGCCTGCCAGTTGCAGAAAATCCGAAATTCGCGCGCCGCCAAAATTGCCGATCACGTCCCAGCCCTCCACACAAATGTGCCGCGTATTCTGGGTGAATTTCGGCAGCGCCTGGATTTGCGCCAGGGTGTAATGGCCTGGATGCTGCACTTCTCCGCTCACCTCGAGCGTCCAGTGATTCCAAGTCGACGTGCGGATCATCCACGTCGTATGTATTGATGTAAAATTTCTCAAGAGGGGCGACTTCCGCATCCGGATAGACGTGGCGCAAGATGCTCGCCACGAGAAGACTTTGGCGGCGACCCAATCGCTGAAGCGCAGCCCCTTGGCCAGCAGGTTTTCCCGAAGCGAGGGAACAGCAAACGCACCCAGGGCCAGCGCCGGTGCCAGTTTCAGCAGGTTGCGGCGGCTGATGCGCTTGAATGAGCGCTCATCCGTCGTCGTGCGTGAATCCATCTGTTGGCCTCCCACGTTCGGCCATCCAAGAATTGCCGGCGAACCGCTCAACTCCGCGATAAATTATCGCACCGGGGTGCCCGGAATTGCGAGTCGCGAGAGAGGATTGTTGAGCGGCGGCGACGGGCAAACTCTAGCATGCGGATGCGATTCGCGGCGTTGGGAAAAGTTTCAGATGTCACCGAAAAGATTTCAGCGACACGCCAGTCCGGTGAAACGCTACAACTCTGATCATCGCGCAGTAGCCGTGGGGGCGCTGCTTGTTTATCCTGAGCTTTGAAGGGCTGCGCCCGGCCTTCCCTCCCGGCTCATGGGCCGCCAATCGAAAAGGGTTATTTTGGCTCCGATGCTTGCAAAAGTTCCGCCAGATATTGCTGCCAAATCGCGGGCAAACTGTGTGTGCCGTGGCCGCGCGTTTGATCGGTGATGGGAAGGAGGATAAAGCGGCCATTTTTCACTTTTTTGATTTCACGCTCGGGGATCCCGAGCTCCGGCGGATTCACGAAGTCGTCGGCGGAATTGATCCAGGTGACGCGAGCTTGAATTTTATCGAGCTGCAAAGAAGGATCGTAATTGCGCGAGGAATCGAATTGATACAGAAGATCGTTCGCGTCGGTCGAGGCCAGGTGCGGCGCCATCCATTCCGCCAGATTTTTATCGGCGGCATCGCGGGTGGGGGAATTCTTCTGCATTTGGAGCGGGCTGCTGGTCATGACGAGAAGGATATCGAGCGCCGTTTGCAATCCGCGCGGCTGCATCGTGTATTCGCCGTTTTTCCATTCAGGGTCGCTGCGAATCCCGTCCATGGCCATTTTTCGCATCATGCGATTGCGCCCGGCGATTTGCACCGTCTCGCACGCCAGCGGCAGAACTGCATCCATCGCATCGGGATACATTTCCGCCCACATCCAGGAATGCATGCAGCCCATGGAAGTTCCGGCGACCAGGCGCAAATGATTGACGCCCAGCTTTTCGAAGATGAGCTGGTGCTGCGCGCGGACCATGTCGTCATATTCGTAATGCGGAAATTTGGCGCGCAGGCCGTTGCTGGGCTTGCTCGATCCTCCATGGCCGATGGCGTCGGGAAGAATAATGAAATAGCGGCTGGCATCGAGCAATTGTCCAGGGCCGAACAGAACGCCTGCAAATTGCGGCGAAAGGAGGCTGCGCCCGGAACCGCTGGTGCCATGCATGAAGAGAACGGCGTTCGTCACCTTGCCGGTGGAATCGCGAACGGGCTGGCCCAGCGTGGTGTAGTGCAAACGCAATTCGGGAAGAGTTTCGCCCGAACGAAAATGAAAGTCGCTGACGACGAAGTCTCCTTCCTCGGGCGTAACCCCTGTCGATTGCGGTGGCGTCGTAATTTCAGCGGGAGATGGACGCGAGGAAGTAGCGTGGGTAGGAGCTGAATAATGATCGAACAAAACTGCCATGGAACAAATTGCGGCGATCAGGACGATTGCCTTCCACACGAGGGCCCGTTGCACAATTCCTCCTTCTAAGAATTCAGTGAGTGATGACCGGCAATTCAATATTCGACGGAAAGTGCTTCGAGCGATAAATGTGCTGTTCCGCTTTTTGATAGTCAGCCGCCGAAGCATTGAAAATATTGGGAACGAACTTTTGCGGATTGCGGTCGATCAGCGGGAACCAGGTACTCTGCACCTGCACCATGATTCGATGACCCTTAAGAAAGGCATGGTCGTTGGTGTGCAGATCGACGGTGTAGGAAATCACTTCGTTCGCCGCAATCGGCTCCGGCTTTTCGAAACTGTTTCGGAAGCGGCCGCGAAACACCTCATCGGCGACGATCAACTGGTAGCCGCCCATCGTTGGATCGGGAGAATATTTTTCCGGGTAAACGTCGATCAGTTTCACGATCCAATCGCTATCGGTGCCGGTGGTGGACGCAAAAAGATGCGTCACCAGATCGCCGGCCACCACCAAATCTTCTTTCAGTGGCTCGGATTGCCAACTGAGCGTATCGGGCCGTTTGTGGACGAAGCGTTGATCCTCAACCAGCCACTTGGGCCAATCGGGGCCTGGATAGGTGGGACTGATCGGGCGATGCCGGTAGGGAACCGGATTCGCGGGATCGGAAACATAGCTATCGAACGATTGCTCGCTGGATGGGTCACTCTGCCGGGCGGGTGGATCGAACGAAAGCTGGCCATCCTCGCGGAAATAGAGCTTGCGCGCTGTTACGTGCTCGCGGGGCGGCCACGCGTCATATTTCTCCCAGCGATTTGAACCGGTTTCAAAAACCAGAGCTTCTTTCAGCGGCAGGCTGCCCTTATCTTTCAACCAATAAGCGAACCAGGGCGCTTGAATATTTTCGCGGAAATACCGGCTAGTGTTGCTGCCGAAATCGATATTTCCCAGCTTGCTCACGTCGGCATGTCCCCAACCGCCATGATTCCACGGCCCCACAACCAGATAGTTCAATTGGTTCGTATCAACCGATTCGTATTTCTCGTAAATCGTGACCGGACCGTAAAAATCCTCCTGATCCCACCAGCCTGCGACATTCAGATTCGGCACCGTTACTCTTGTGAGCCTCGGCGTAACCGCTTGTTCGCGCCAAAATTCATCATAGTTGGGATGATTCACGAAATCGTTCCAGGTGGGAACTTTGCCGTGAAAATATTTTTCGTTCACATTCGAGAGCGGGCCGAGTTCGAGATACCACTCGAAGAGATCATATCGATCGAAGGGAAAAGCATAATTCGTTTTCCCGGTTTCCATTTCGGAAGCGTATTCGAATCCGTAACTGAGCCGGAACGCCCCGTTGTGGTGGAAATCATCGCCCAAAAACATGTCGGCTGGGGAAGCCTGTTCCGAAACTGCTTTGAGCGCGGGATGCGGCTCGAGCAACGCCATCACGGAGAGCCATCCGCCGTATGAAATTCCAAGGAGTCCGGCGCGGCCGTTGTTATTCGGAGTGTTTTTCAGGAGCCAGTCGATAGTGTCGTAGGTGTCCGTACCTTCATCGATGGATTTTGGATCGCGCCCATCGCGCACGGGGCGCTGCATCACGAACTGGCCTTCCGATCCGTAACGGCCGCGAATATCCTGCATCACGAAAATGTAGCCTTCGGGAATCATCTCCTGATAAAGGGAAAAAATGCCGGAGAATCCGTCTCGATCGTCGTTTGTGCCATAAGGGGTGCGCGTGATCAGGAACGGAAGCGGCGCGGCAGAGTTTTTCGGCGCGTAAATTTCCGTGTGCAGCCGGACACCGTCGCGCATCGGGATCATCACATCCCGCTTGGAATAAAGCTGGCTGACGCGCGAGCTGGACTGGCCGAGTTCGCTGGCGGGAAATACGACGCAGAGAAGCGCGCAGGATACGAAAATGAGCACGGAGCTTCCGAATCGCTTCATGTGTTTGGCCTCCAGCCATCGATCGCGATGCAAGCGGAGGAGCGGCGGCTGGATAGTACCGCTAGTGCGATGATTTTTGAATTGGCAAAAGGGAGAGCGGGGCGCGTTAGCGGTGCCGGTGATTATTCCTTGGCAAATTTCGCTTCGTCGTAGGCGCGCTCGATACCGGGAACCAGGAAGCCGTCATGAAATCCGCGGACGTAGAGCGCGTTATCGCCCGCAAAACGTTTTTGAAAACTGGAAAGGTCCACTTTCTTGCGCGTCTCTTCCAGGCTGAGCCCCTGGTCCACGGCTTGCTGCACCTGCAGGCGCAGCGATCCGAACAGGTCTATCAGCAAGTTTACATAGTCCCAATTGTGCTCGACAGGTCCATGGCCGGGAACGATGGTGGTGGTGTCAAAGGTTTTTAGCTTCTGCAAAGTTTCGATCCACTCACCGAAAAATGAGCCGAACGCATAGGGAGTTGGATTCACCACCAGGTCGCCAGTCATCAGCACCTTGGCATCGGGAACATAAATCACCGCGTCACCGCCGGTATTTCCGCGGCCCAGAAACATTACTTTCACCTGGCGATTTCCCAGATTGATCTCGAGTGCTTTCTCGAAAGTCACATCCGGCAGAGTGAGCTTGATCTGCCGCATTTCGGGAAGGAAAGCTTCCGAATCGCTGATTTCATCGGCGACGTATTTCTTGTCATCATCGCTCAGCGGCGTGCCATCTCTCTTTTTCCCCGCCTGCAACGCTTTTTTCAGGCCTTCAAGTCCCGCCGGCAGGCCGCTTTTATCCACATCCAAATAAAAAGGATCTTGTGCCACCGCTTGCGCCAGTGTGACGGGAGTGCTGACAATGACGACTCCGGGAAATGCCGCTCGATATTCCTGGTTGCCGGCCAAATGATCGGGATGCCAGTGAGTATTGACCACAAACCGGACCGGTTGGCTGGTGAGCTTGCGAATTTCCGCGATCATTTTTCGAGTGAGCGATGGAATATGGCCGCTATCCACCACCAGAACACCGTCGCTACCAATGATGGCTACGGAATTGCCGCTGACCAATCCCGTCCTCGGCTCCGCGGCGATGAAGGCGTAAACGCCGTCGGAAAATTTTACGGTTTCATAGAATTCGCAGACAGGACAACTTGCGGAAGCGAATTGCACCGCGAGAAATAGAATTGCAAGCAATGAAGCCAGTTTAGTCATTTGGAAAATCTCTCCTCGGATCGCAAACTTCAGAATGTAGCGTATGCTAAGAGATGGTTTTTACGGGGTCGGAGCTTCAGCTCCGATATCTAAGTTCGATAAATAAGGGCTTTAGCCCCTGAAGCCTGCGGGTCTTGCTCCCGTTGGTCTGACGGATGCTAAACAATTTGGAATCCGCAGACACCTCGCCTGTGCACTGAAGACTAACCTGCATATCCGCCACGAACTTTTTCCCCGCGTACTCGCGGACATCGCTTCACGGGTTGCCTGGGAGAAATGCTCACCGGATCGGCGCCTTCAAACGTTTTCACAGAATCACGGCAGAACCCCAGAATCAAATGTTCCCCTACGGATTTTTCGCCGCGCAACAATCCCTGTTCGATCGCGCGCTTCATAATCGAAGCCGGCGAGGAAAATTCGCAATCGGTCCGCGACCACCGCCGCTCCGGAAGCGAAGGCGCGGGAATAACCGGGTAAAGATTCCCGCTGATTCCGCGCACATGAAGAGTGCGGCGCTGGCTCATTGGCGCAGCGGTCCGGTCAACCACCGGAGTTTCGACCGGTTGATCCTGTTCATGCGGGAATGCGCTGGAAACCGTCTTTGCCGTTTCCTGTGACAGAGGGCGAAATATCCACACGCCATCCGGAATTCTCATTGGGATAGAGTTTTTCGAGGCGCGCGCTGATCAAATCCATTTCCGCTCGCGCTTTTTCCAGCGAAACGCGCGGGCGCAGCCGCGCAACCACGCGAATCCACTTCGAGCCGCGGCTGGCCAGATCCTGCGAATCGAAAGCGAGCGGCGCCCACAGTTCGGTACCGTCGAGCGGCTCAAATCCCAGATCAGCGCGGAAGCACTCCCACCACGGTGTAGTTCCGCCCATTCAAGAGCAGCGCTTTGCCCAGCACGTTGGGATCGGCGCCGAAGTGCGAACGCCACAACGCGTCGGTGAGAAGCAAGGCGTTATCATTTCCCGCCTTTTCTTCTTCGGGAAGAAAATCGCGGCCCAGCGCCGGCCGCACACCCAGCATGCGAAGAAAACTGCTGGAAACCAGCGCCACGCGGATGCGCCGCGGCCGCGCGTCTTCAAAGAAATCCATCCCTGTTGAATAGAAAGCGGACATTTCTTCCAGCGTGCGGGCCTCCGCGCGCCAGTCGGAAAAATTTGACGGAGACACATTCACGCGCATGCCCGGCTTGAATTGCCAAAGCGTCACGATCCGGCTGAAATCATTCTTCACAAACGGCCTTGGCAAATAAGCATTGGCCACACGGAAGATTTCGCGATTTGCGCCGACGCCAATGGCCAGCAGCAGCACGAACAGCACGGTAAAACCGCGACCCTCCGCCAGCATCCGAATTCCGCTACGCAATTCCCGCCACAACGCTTTCATCTGCTTCCCCGTAAATTCCTCGGCAAGCCAAAATTCATCGTCATCAACATTCCCGCCGACAACGCCTTATTCGTACCGCAAGGCAACCATGGGATCGACGCGCATAGCGCGCCGCGCCGGCAAATAGCAAGCCAGCAACGCGCTTGCCAGCAAAATCGCGGCGACTCCAAAATAAATCGCCGGCTCTTCCACGCTCACTGCCGTCAACAAACTGGAAAGAACCCGGCTCAGCGCGCCTGCCACCACCGTCCCAATGGCAAGACCCGCCAAAGCCAACGACAGGCCTTGCTTCAGCAGCAAACTCAAAATGTCATGCGGCGCGGCGCCCAGCGCCATGCGCAAGCCGATTTCATGCGTGCGTTGATTCACCACGAATGCCATAACGCCATAAATTCCTAGTACCGCCATCAGCAAGCCAAAGCCGGCAATTAATGCGATCACGATCGCTCCCAGGCGTTCTTGCGAAATGCTTTCCGCGTAGTAGCGGTCCATCCCGGAGATGTCATAGGTGGCCAGGTTTTTATCCACGGCCCAAATTGCCAGCTGCGCGGTATGAACCGCGGCGCTTGAATCGAGCGGGCTTCGCACCATCAATTGAATCGTATCGCTCGACGGGCCGCCCGGCTGCTGCGCGTACGGCAAATACCAGGTTTCTTCGGGCTCA
This sequence comes from uncultured Acidobacteriota bacterium, assembly GCA_963797765.1. Classification (GTDB taxonomy): domain Bacteria; phylum Acidobacteriota; class Terriglobia; order Acidiferrales; family UBA7541; genus JBGPTK01. The sequence continues at coordinate 863,099 of CAWCQU010000002.1, forward strand.
CCGGGCTCGTGCGCGTCCTTCACATCTCCTGCGACGCCCACTACCGTCAGCCACGGCCGGTTCGGCCGGTCCAAACGAACGTGTTTCCCAAGAGCATCCTGGTTTGGCCAAAAGCGGCGCGCCATCTTGCCGCTGACGATGGCAACCGGCTGCGAAGTGGGAGTATCCAGCTGATTAAAATCGCGTCCGGCAAGCAACGGAATTCCCATCGTGGCAAACAATCCGGGACTGACCAGGCGGTGATTGACGCTAAAACTCGCCCCCGTCGCTCCCGTTGAAAATCCCTCGACGGCCACGGGTGCGCTCCAAGTGGTCCCGCCGAGAGGATTCACAGTCGTCACCGCCGCGGCAACGATGCCCGGCGCGGTTTTGGCTTTCTCAAGAATCTGCCGCACCAGAATGCCGCGCGGCTCTCCCGCCGCATAGCGCGAAGCCGGAGGCGTGATCTGCAGTGTGAACAAGTGGCTGGCCTGGAATCCCAGATCATGATGGCGAAGCCTTTCAAAATTTTGAATCATGAATCCGGCGCCGGCCAGCAGAACCATCGCCAACGCCACTTCGCAAATCACCAGTGCATTCAGCACGCGCCGGTTTCTCCCCACCCCCTGGTCCGATCTTCCGCCTTCTTTCAATAAAGGCTGCAAATCACTTCCAAAAGTGCGCAGCGCGGGCCCGAGTCCAAAAACCACGCCCGTCAGCAGGGAAATTCCCAACCCAAATGTAAATACCCGCGCGTCCACTCCCACCTGGCCCATATTCAGCTGTTGGCTTAAGGTATGCGGAATCAAAACCTTCAAATAAGCGCCGCACCAGGCGACCAGCGCCAATCCGCCCAAGCCCCCCAGCAAAGCCAGCACACAACTTTCCGTCAGGAGTTGCCGGATCTGCCGCGATCTACTTGCGCCCAACGCCGCGCGAATCGCGATTTCCCGCTGCCGCATCACGGAGCGCGCCAGCAGTAGGTTGCTCACGTTTACACAGGCGATCAGAAGGAAAAATCCGACGATGCCGAGCAATGCCAGCGCGACCCGATCTTCCTCTCCAATCAGCCGCGCTCGCATGGGGAAAAGTTCCATGCCGAATCCGGGAGTTGTTTCGGGATATTTTTCCTTAATCCGCTGGGCGACTCCATCCACCGCCGCGGCGGCTTGTTTCCAGGAAATTCCCGGCCCCAGCCGCGCAAACAAGGCAAAATCGCGGGAATTGTCGTCCGCTCGGATCGTGGAGGGAATCCAAACCTCCGCATCGTAGGGAAAACTAAAATCTCGCGGCATCACTCCGGCGATTGAGAGGATTCGATCGTCGATCGTGACTGTCTTGCCGAGTACGTCGCGGTCCCCGCCAAACCGGCTCTGCCAAAGCCCGTAGGAAATCACTGCAGCACTGCTCGCCGAACCCGCGTGTTCCTCTTCCATCGAGAACCAACGCCCCAGAACGGGCTTAACGCCCAGCGTCGAAGCCCAGCTTCCCGATTGGCTTACCACTTGCACTCGCTCGGGAGTTTCGCCTCCCGTCAAAGTGGCGCTCTCAACGCTCAGAGCGATCATTCCATCAAACACGCCGCGCAGTTCCTGGACGGCTAGGACATCGCGGCTCCAGACACTGTACGTTGATACCGAACCATCCGGCGAGCGCGTGTAATCCACAACGCGGACCAGCCGGTCCGCTTCCGGAAATGGCAGTGGACGCAAAAAAACATTGTTCGCCACGCCGAAAAGCGCCGCATTGCCGCCGATGCCCAACGCCAGCGTCAGTATCACAACCAAGCTGAACCCCGGACTGCGCTTGAGCGTCCGGACGGCGTAGCGAATGTCTTGCCAAACCGATTCCACAAGTTCTCCTATTCGTAGCGCAGCGCGACCATGGGATCGACGCGCATCGCGCGCCGCGCCGGCACGTAACACGCCAGCAACGCCACACCCGCCAGCAACACGGTGATCGAGAAAAATGTCGCGGGATCAGTGGCGCTCACTCCAAACAGCAAACTAGCCATCACGCGCGTTAACGCCAAGGAGCCTGCCAGGCCGATCGACAATCCGATTGCGCTCAGCCGCAATCCTTGCCCTAGCACCAGCTTCATCACGTCGCTGCGCTGCGCTCCCAGGGCCATGCGGATTCCCAGTTCGTGCGTCTGCTGCGAAACCACGTAGGCCATCACGCCGTACACACCCACTCCCGCCAGCAGCAACGCCGCCACCGCAAATATGCCCAGCAGGACAGCGGGGACTCGCGCCGTGACCAGCGATTGCCAGCGCACATCGTCGAAACTTTGGACGTGGGACACCGGTTGATCTGGATCAAAGCCCGCTATTTCTGACCGCACGGCGGACGCGATGCTCAGCGGCTCGCCGGCTGTTCGCACAGTCAGCACCATAAAGTGCGAGTCCGACTGGGTGTAGGGGAGATAGATCTCATCCTTGGGCATTTCGGTCAGGTCATTTCTCACGTTGGCGGCGACGCCAATCACCGTGAGCCAGGGATCTTTGGGCCCATCGCCGAATCGAATTCGTTTTCCCACGGCATCTTCGCCCGGCCAGTAACGTTGCGCGGCGCCTTGATTCACAACTAGCACCGGCGGAGCCGTAGCGGAGTCCTGATCCGCCACCGAACGGCCCGCAAGCAGGGGTACTCCCACAGTTTGAAAATAGCCGGGAGTTATTACGCGAAAGTTCACTTCGTTGATGTGCCCCGGCGGCGGCGCAGGACGTCCTTCGATCAGAATTCCGGCGGTCGAATTGGTGCCGTCGAGCGGAAGATTGCTGGTGGCCGCGGCAGACTGCACTCCGGGAAGCGCCCGAACGCGCTCGAGCAATTGCTGGTAAAACGCGGCGGCTTTCTGATCTTCCTTATACTTCGCCATGGGCAAAGCCATTTCCATGGTCAAGACGTGATCGGTGCGGAAGCCGGGATTCATTCCCAGCAGATGAGCGAAACTTTTCGCCATCAAGCCGGTGCCAATCAGCAGCACCAGGGCCAGGGAAATTTCCGAAATCACCAGCGCATTCCGCAAACGGTGGTGGCCTGCGGTCCCACCGGCCTGCGCGGCGCCTTCTTTCAGCGTCTCGTTCAAGTCGAGCCTCGAGACGCGCAACGCGGGCGCCAATCCAAAAATAATTCCCGTGAGCAAGGAAAGCAGAAAAGTAAAGCCGAGAGCGCGCAAATCCACGGTCATGCGGTCCGCGCCAGGAATGAAGCGCGTGAATTCCGGAGGGAACAGCTTCGGCAGCAAGCCCACGCCCCAAATCGCAAACACTACTCCGAGCGCTCCGCCCAGAATTCCCAGGATGATGCTTTCGGTGATCAATTGACGCACTACGCGGAAGCGGCCCGCTCCAAGCGTGGCGCGAATGGCAAGCTCGCGCCGCCGCGAAGCCGAGCGAGCCAGCATCAGGTTGGCCACGTTTGCGCAAGCGATCAAAAGCAAGAAACCCACCGCGCCAAGCAGCACCAGCAATGCCGGGCGGTATTGGTGCACCACGTCACTCGCCAGCGGAATCAGGACCACGCGGCGGCCTGTATTGGTCTTGGGATATTGCTGTTCCAGGCGGCTGGCGATGGTGTTCATTTCCGCCTGGGCACGTTCGCGGCTGATGTCCGGCTTCAACCGGCCCACGACGAGCAGGAAGTGAGACTGGCGCGCTTCGCGATCCTTCGCATCGATAGCAAAAGGAGCCCACACTTCGCCACCGGGAGGAAAATTAAAGTTCGCCGGCATCACTCCAACAACCGTTCGGCTAATTCCATTCAGCGTGAGCGTTTTGTCGACGATTCGTGGATCGCCCGCGAAACGAAGTTGCCAGTAACCGTAACTGAGGATCACTTCGTGGTCTTTACCTGGCTTTTCTTCTTCCGGCAGAAAGGTTCGCCCCAGAACCGGAGCCACTCCCAGGGCCGCGAAAACATCCGGGGTCACCAGAAATCCCTGCACGCGCTCGGGAACTTCAATGCCGGAAACATTCGCATTCCACCAGGCATACGCGCCAAGATGATCGAATACGTCGTTCTGCCCGCGCCAATCGATATAATTTGCCACGGCCGCTTCATTGCGATCCACGCCCTGCGAAGGAATGGTTTCCCACACCTTGACGAGGCGGTCGAGATTCCGGAAAGGAAGGGGATGAATGATCAGCGGGTCAACGATGCTGAAGATTGCAGTGTTCGCTCCAATGCCCAGTGCAAGCGTAAGAATCGCCACGGCCGCAAAGCCGGGACTTTTCGCCAGCATGCGGATGCCGTATCGCAAGTCCTGAAACAGAGAACTCATCGGGTCACCTGCAATTCGATTGACGTGACGGAGATCCAGGCAAGCTATCGCAACTGCCATGCCTTCGTTCCAAAGACCATAACTTTATGAACTAAAGTGATTTAGCAAATACCGGGGAAGAAAATCCCGAAAGAGCTTGCCCGTCTGTGGGATTGCTTGTCGCAGAATCGAACAGTGGAATTGACGTGCAAGAAGCGACGCTGCCTTGCAGCGGTTGTGTAGCGCCGGGCTTCAGCCCGGCAACTGTATATTGAGGGCACGCAGACGAGCCTTGGAAAACGAAGGACGTCTCGTGTAATCGGATCTCAAATCCAAAATACTCTCGGTCACTTCGAAACGGAAGGCACTAATTTCTGCAGGGTTTTTTCTACTCCATCAGGCTCGAATCCGAATGGTCCTGGCTTACTTTTGAAAGCGATTCGGCCATCCCGATCGATCACGTAGAGCCGGTCTGGCCAACCGGTGTAGGCGGCGTCGGTGTGGTTGTCGATGCCATCGAGGAGGGCGGGGAGCTCAATTCCCAGCTTCACCATGCAAATGCCGGCCACTTCGCTGCGTTCTTCGTCGGTGCGCGGCGTTTTAAAAACCACCTTTTGTTCCAGGTTGCTGCGCATCTGCCAGGCGTCGCTGGGATGCGCTTCCTGAATGTAGACGACAAAAAACTCCACCTGATCTTTGTACTTGCGGTAAAGAGCGTTGAGCGCGGGAACCTCCCGGCGAAAGGGCGGTCAAGTGTAGCTGCCGAAAACCAGCACCACGGGCTTCTGGCCGCGGAAGGAAGAGAGCTCAACGTGCGATTTATGGTCGTAGGTGGGGAGCGAAAAATCGGGAGCCATGTCGCCGACGGAAACGTGCCCGGCGCGCGCGATGTACCACAGGGGCTGGAACGGCAACGCTACGAAAAAGGGCCACGGAACGTGAGCCATGATCCGGCCGAACGTGCTGGGCGGCTGGTACATGATCCCCAGAAACACCAGGCAAAGGGCCAGGTACACAACAACAAAACTAATCGCAATTTTCTTGAACAGGCGCATGGTGAAGCCAGCCGTTTCGGCCAGCGATGCCCAGGATTGTAGCGAAAATCCGGCGCCGCGTCTGCTAAATCTTTCGATCCAGCGGAGAATGCCGCCCCGGCGCCACTCCCTAGAAGAACGATATTTTAGGTGCGTTCACCGTCATTCATAGCGCAACGCCACCAGCGGATCGGTTTTGCTCGCGCGGCGCGCGGGGATCCAGCTGGCCGCCAGCGCCACCGCCGCGAGAAGCGCCGAAATACCGGCGAATGTTGCCGGGTCCGTTGAGCTGACGTTGAACAAGAGTCCCGCCATCACCCGAGTCAGCGCGAACGCGCCAATCAATCCAATTGCCAGCCCAAGCAACACAAGACGCATGCCTTGTCCCACAATCAGTTTCAAAACATCGCTGTGCTGCGCCCCCAGCGCCATGCGTATGCCAATTTCCCGTGTTCTTTGCCCGGCGGTATAGGCCATCACCCCATAAATTCCGATGGCCGCCAGCAGCAACGCGGCTCCGGCAAAAATCATCAGCAACAGGAAATTGAATTTGCGCGGCGCCACAGTGGCGTCAATGGCCTGCTCCATGGTCATTACGCTCGCAGCGGCCACGTCTCGATCTACTGCCTGCACCTGGCTGCGAGCCTCCGCGGCCAAAGCCAAGGGATCGGTCTTCGTCCGCAACACCCAATAATGATTGTTGCGCAGCCAGGGAATCGTGTCCGGCGACATCTGATACAGCGAGAGATAAATATCGAACGAAGGCTTGGCGTCGAGGCCGGTTTGCTTCACGTCGCCCACGATTCCGGCAATTTCAATGTCCCGCCAACCCGAATTCACATCGTTAATTTTCAGGTGTTCTCCAATCGGATTTCCATTGGGCCAGTAGCGCCGGGCGATGGTCTCGTTGATCAGGGCGACGACGGGAGCGTGCGAATCCTCCGCTTCGGTAAACGACCGCCCCGCCAGCAGGGGAATGCGCATGGTTTGAAGATATCCCATGCTGATGACGCGAAGGTTCGCGGTAGGTTCGTCTCGCGCCTCGATCGGAGGCCGTCCCACGATCGTAAATTCCACCGTCGCCAGCATTCCTCCCATCGGGAGCGAATTGATCGCTCCCACGGATTCGACGCCCGGCAAATTCTGAAATCGCGAATAAAGCTGCCGGTAAAACGCAGCCAAGTCCTCCTGGCTTGTGTAGCGAGTCTTGGGAAGCGAAAGCCGCAAGGTCAAGACGTTTTGCGGATCGAAACCAGGCTGGACACTCTGCAGCCTCATCAGACTTCGCAGCAGCAGTCCGGCGCCGATCAGCAGTACCAACGACAGAGCGACTTCCACCACGATCAACAGGCTGCGAATTCTGCCGCGGCTTCCGCCGCCGGTGGAACCGCGCCCTTCTCCCTTTAATTCTTCATTCAAATCCGTGCGCGACGATTCCAGCGCCGGCGCCAATCCAAATAGAATTCCAGCAAGCAGCGCGATTCCCAACATGAATCCCAGGACTCGTCCGTCCATGGCGATCTGATCGGCGCGCGGCAGTTGCGCCGGACTCAACCGAATCAACGCGTGCGCGCCCCAATGAGCCAGTACAAGTCCCAGGGAAGCCCCAGCTAGAGACAAGGTGAGGCTTTCGGTAAGCAGTTGCCGGACCAATCGGGATCGCGTGGCTCCCAACGCAGTTCGAATCGCGATTTCACGGTGTCGCGCGTTGGCCCGCGCGAGCAACAGGTTTGCCAGATTCGAGCAGGTGATCAGCAGCACCACCATCACCGCGCCCTGCAGCACGTAGAGCGACTGCCGGTAAGCGCCCAGGATTTCTTCGTCCATGGGATACGTGTTCACAGCTTCCTTGGCTGAATTGTACTTGGGGTATTGCTTCTCCAGCCGCAGCGCCAACGCCGTCATTTGGGCGGTGGCGATTTGCGGCGTAACGCCGGGCTTCAGGCGGGCCACCGCGCGCAGAAAATCCACCGATCCGCGATCCTTGGTCCACGGGTCCGCCTCGGGTACCAGCGGCACGGCCAGTCCTGCGCGGACAAATGGAAATATGAAATCGCGGGGCAGCACGCCCACTACCGTATAGCTTTCCCCATTCAGCCGTATTGCCTGCCCAACCAAATTGGGATCGCCGCCAAATCGCCGTTGCCACAAGCTATAGGAAATCGCCACCACGTGCGGGCTGCCCGGATCGTCATCCTTTGGCTGCAAAGCGCGCCCGGCAATTGCCTGCACGCCTAGAATTTCAAACAGGTTTGCGGAAACCCGCGCGCCGATAATGCGTTCCGGCTCACCCCGGTCCGTCAGGTTGGGATTAAAGTTGGCAACGGCCGCAATTTGTTCGAACGATTCGTTCTGGTCGCGATAATCAACGAAATCGGGCAGAGAAAACGGGTATTTGCCGGAGAACGGCCGGCTGGCGTAGACGGTGACCAGGCCCGCCGGATCGCGATACGGCAATTGCCGAAGCAGCACGGCGTTTACCAGGCTGAAAATCGCAGTATTCGCTCCGATGCCCAGCGCCAGCGTCAGCACGGCCACCATGGTGAAGCCGGGCGATTTGATCAACGTGCGGACGGCAAAGCGCAAATCCTGCCAAAAATTCTGCATCGCAAACCTCCCTTGAACTCATCGAACGATTAACTTAGATGAATTTGTGATGATAAGTATGATTGATTGTTGGCATGCTTATCATGCACTGTAGTAATGTACGCGAAACGGGGAGAACGTTATGGGCGTGGAAAGCCGCGACTTAAAAATGCTCGCCGCAATCGTCGAGGAAGGCGGCGTAACCCGCGCGGCGAACCGCCTGCACGTCACGCAGCCCGCGCTCAGCCATCAGCTTCGGAATCTCGAAGAGGCCATCGGCATGCCCGTCTTCGATCGAGTCAACAAGAAAATGGTGCTCACTCCCGCGGGTGAGCGTTTGCTCAATTCTGCGCGAGTCGTGCTGGAGGAATTGCGGCGCGCCGAAGAGGAAATCCGCAGCGCGGCACAGCCATCGCAAGGCGTGCTGCGGATCAGCACCGAGTGCTACACCTGCTATCACTGGCTCCCCTCGCGGATTCAAATTTTCGCCAAAAAATTCCCGGGCGTTGAAATCAAAATCATCGTGGAAGCCACCCGGCATCCTTTCGCGCCGCTGCTCGATGGAGATCTCGATCTCGCCATCGCCACCACCAACGTTCAGAATCGCAAGTTGATCTACACCCCGCTTTTCCACGACGAATTGATGGTAGTCATGCCGCCGAACCATACCCTCGCATCGCGCGCCGCGATCCACGCCCAGGATTTTGCGGATCAAAACCTAATCATTTATGGCATGCCGCTTCAGGAAAGCACCATATTCCAGAAAGTTCTGATTCCGGCGGGTGTCACTCCGCGCAAACTTTCTCAAGTGCAGTTGACGGAAGGCATTTTGGAAATGGTGCGCGCGGGCCTGGGAATCACAGTCCTGGCGCGTTGGGCCGTGGCGCCGCAACTCGCCCGCGGCGAATTGAAAGCGGTGCCGCTGGCGAAGGGCGGCATCAAGCGGCTATGGAGCGCGGTGCGCCGCCGCAATCCATCCGTCCCACATTATCTGAGCGCCTTCGTAGAATTGCTGACGGAATATCCCATCGCCAGCGGAGCAAAAAAACAAATCGAATCGCGCCGCCAATCTGTAGTAGTCACACAGTCCTGAATCGACCGGCCGCGGAGTCTCCCGGGAACGCCAATCTCCCGATTGGCGTCCTGCCCCGCTCCTGTTGACGAAACCGCTGCCCCAATGAGAGATTGACGGGAGATTCTCGTCACCGTGCCCGCCACAGACTTCAAAGCCGAATTGCAAGAAGCCCGCGAAGCCTTTCGCACCCGAATGGAGCGCGACCAAGCCGAAGACGCCTGGAATCAATTTCACGGTCGCATAGCCCTGGTGCTTTCCGGCGGGGGCGCGCGCGGCGCGTACCAGGTAGGCGCGCTACTCGCTTTTCAAGATGCACATCTTCCCACTCACATCATCACGGCCACTTCTATCGGCGGGATGAACGCAGCCGGCTACGCCGCCTATTCGAATTCTCTGGTCGGAAACGCGGAACCGCTGGTGGAATATTGGATGGAAGGTCCGGCGCCATCGGACACGGGAATCGAATGGACGCGCTATGCATGGATTCTCGCGGGCCTCGTGGCCGCCTGCGCCGGATTCGGAAATTTGTTCTATCGAACGCTGAATTCCTACGGGTTCGTAATCCATCTGCGGGATCCAAAACTCACTTGGCTCTCCGTGGGAGCGATCGGCCTGGCCATCCTGTTTTTCCATGACAGCCTGTCCTATATTTTTTATCTCTTGGGAAATCGTATGCACAAGCGCCACCGAAAAATCGATTGGCGCCGTGCCGCGCTATCCCTTCTTGGCAATGCGATCGTGATTGTGGCCGTCCTTCAATCCTTATATTCGTTGCGCACTCTGCACCACCTGAGAGCGCTTGCCGGATGGCATCCCCTGGCGGCTGCCGCACTAATCGCGGCAATTCCTCTTCTCCTCTGGCTGCGAAGAAAAGCGAGTTCTCCGCTAAACAATACCGTGCGGCGCTTGTTGCGAATCCCCCTGAAGACCGGCCTGTTTACCAATCTGGCCCGCGAGCGCTTCGTCAGCGAGCGCGGCTCGGCCGAAAAAATCAAGGCATCGCCAATCCGCATTTTTCTCACCGCCACCGATCTGGAAACCGGCAGCCCCCGTTTTTTTTCGAATACGCCCGTGGAAACGCTGCTCAGCGATCCGGGAGTCGACAAACGATTCGTCGCCAACGAAGTAATCTATCCCGACGATTTGATCGGAGCGGTGATCGCCTCTTCCGCCGTTCCCATCACCTATGAACCGGCTCGCGTGCAGGGCCACTTGTGCGCCGATGGTGGCTTGTGCGCGAACCAGCCCATGCGTCCGGCAGTCCACCTGGGCGCGGATGTTTTATTTCTCGTGATGATGGACCCGGTGGAAGCGGAGCAAGCCCCAATCAAAACGTTTCTCGACGTGGGCGTGCGCTCGCTCGAAATCCTGATGCGGCAAAATCTGGTCAGCGACCTGCGCGTATCCAATACCATCAATCTGGCTTGCGAACACGCTGCGGCGCGCCTGGGCCTGCGCCCCGAGGAAGTGGAACTCGAGATGGGAGCGCGCCGTTACCGCTACGTTCGCGCCTTCGCAATTTGCCCGCCCGAATCTTTACCAGGCTCAATGCTTGATTTTAGCGGTAAAATAACAGCACCGGCAATTTTGCAAGGCTACCGGGACGCAACCGGCCAGATCGCCAACTTTCTGAATTATGCGCGGGAGAGCGGGCGAACCGGTCCCCGAAGGACCCTGCGCTGGGCTCTGGAATAGGGGTCTAATCTTGTCCGATAGTGGGACGTTTGAATCCCACGAGCGGGCAAAAAAGCCCCAGATGGAAGTACTGGAACCTAATGTAATGTACTGATTAAAATAACGTTAACCTTAGTCCAAACACGGTCCTGCAGTTGCGATTACAATTAGCGAGGTTTACTCCTGTGGACATCGTTAGGGAAGGCGCAAAAAGAAGCAAAAATATCCGCCGTGCGATTTATGGCGGCATCGTTCTGATCTTAATTCCTATCGTGACAGTAGGATTGTCGCGGCTAAAGCCTGCCGCACCCTCCGTGGATGTCGCAACCGTTTGGACCGGTACTGTGGAGCGCGGCTCGATGCTGCGCGAGGTGCGTGGACTGGGCACCCTTGTTCCTGAAACCATTCGAATTATCCCATCAATGACCGATGGACGTGTCGAGCAAAGACTGATGCTCCCCGGAAGGCCAGTCTCGTCAAATTCCGTGATTTTGGTACTCAGCAATCCAACTCTAGAACAGGCGACGGTGGATGCGGACTTCGCAGTGAAAGGCGCGGAAGCAGATTACAACAACTTGAAGGCTGTGCTTCAGAACCAACTGATGGACCTCCGGGCAAAGGCGGCTGTCGTCCGTTCCAATTTCCATCAAGCCCAAATCCAGGCGGAGACCAACGAAGAACTATTCAAACTTGGTTTGACGTCGGATGTGATCCTGCGCACTTCGAAGGTCTCCAAGGAAGAGCTCGAGAAACAGAATGAGATCGCCGAGAAGCAAGTTGACACATTTGCAGCCTCCATTGAAGCGCAGACGGCTGCCCAAGCGGCAAAAGTGGAACAGGCGCGCGCCGTGGCGAAGCTGAAGCATGAGCAATTGAATGAACTTAAGGTGACGCCCGGAATTGACGGCGTACTCCAGGAACTCGATGTTGAAGTGGGCCAACAAGTCGCGCCCGGCACAATGCTCGCTCGAGTGGCGCAACCGACCCACTTGAAGGCGCAACTGAAAATCGCGGAAACCCAGGCCAAGGACGTGGTAATCGGCCAAAAAGCGACGATCGACACCCACAACGGCATCATCAACGGGCACGTTACGCGAATCGATCCCTCAGTCGTAAACGGCACCGTGACGGTCGATACCTCTCTGGAAGGTGCTCTGCCGTCAGGAGCTAGGCCCGATCTGAGCGTCGAGGGCACGGTGGAAATCGAGCGGTTGACGGACGTTCTCTACGTCGGCCGGCCGGTCCACGGCGAAGCCGACAGCACTGTGGGATTATTTAAACTTAACCAAGACGGAAAAGAGGCTTCGCGCGTCCAAGTGAAGTTAGGGCGCACATCGGTCAATACGGTCGAGATTGTGCAAGGGCTGAAGATCGGCGACAAGGTCGTCCTTTCCGATATGTCGGCCTGGGACAATTTTGACCGCATCCGGCTGAATTAAACTTTTGGGAACTTTACGAGTCCGAGGTTCGTAATAACTTTCGAAGATTGAGGAAGGAGAGGGGATGAACAAGCCAACAGAAGGTTTGATCCGGCTGGAAGGCGTCACCAAGGTGTTCTATACCGATGAAGTGGAAACCCACGCGCTTGCCGGCGTGCATCTGGAAATTCAGAAGGGCGAATTCCTTTCGATCGCTGGTCCTTCGGGCTGCGGCAAGTCCACGTTGCTCTCGATTCTCGGCTTGCTCGATTCGCCGACCGATGGCAACTATTGGATCAATACGCATTCCGTAGCCAAGCTTTCGCTGGCGGACCGCACGCGCATCCGCAACCGCGAAATCGGCTTCATCTTCCAGGCGTTCAATTTGATCGGCGACTTGACGGTTTTCGAAAACGTTGAACTGCCGCTTACCTATCGCAGCATGCCGGGAGCCGAACGCAAGAAGCGCGTGCAGGAAGTGCTCGAGCGTGTGGGCATGGCGCACCGGATGAAGCACTATCCTTCGCAGCTATCGGGCGGTCAGCAGCAGCGCGTGGCCGTGGCTCGCGCACTCGTAGGCCAGCCTTCCATCCTGCTGGCGGACGAGCCGACCGGCAACTTGGACTCGAAGAACAGCGAAGCGGTGATCGATCTTCTGCGGCAACTGCACAGCGAAGGCGCCACCATCTGCATGGTGACGCACGATCCGCGCTATGCCAGCATTGCCGACCGTTCCATCCACCTCTTCGACGGCCGCATCGTCGAGGAAACACTGGGTGCCCGCACCGAGGTGGTGTAAACGCCAGCGGAAGGCTTTCCGCTTCAGTGGTGGCGCACGCAAGTTTTCAAACTTTATGTTTCGTGCATTCAAATCTTACGCGGGGGTGTGCCTGGCCACGGGTTGAAAATTGCAAAGCCTGCGGCTGTCTCACCAGATAGATCCCGAGGCGACGGAGGCGAGCATGGGGGGGCAACTGCTGCAGGATTTGCGCTACGGCCTGCGCATGCTCGCGAAGAATCCCGGTTTCACCGTTGTAGCCGTGCTCACACTGGCGCTGGGCATCGGCGCGAATACCGCGATTTTCAGCGTGGTCAATTCTGTCCTTCTCCGGCCGCTGCCTTACCATGAACCGGACCGCCTCGTCTTTCTCTCCGAAAATTCCACGCAGGTTCCCGAGATGTCCATCTGCTATCCCGACTACCTGGACTGGCTGAAACAGAACAGGGTGTTCAGCGAGCTAGCGATTTTCCAGCCAGACAGTTTGAACCTGAGCGGCCGGGAAGAGCCGGAAAGGCTTTCGGTTTGGAACGTCTCCTCAAATTTCTTCACGACACTTGGCGTTGTTCCCGTGGTTGGCCGCAATTTTCTTCCTTCCGACGATCAGGCCGGCGCGAACCCGGTCGTTCTGATCAGCTACGAATTGTGGCAGCGGCGATTTGCCGCGAAAGACAGCATTCTCGGCCAATCGCTGATGCTGAGCGGCAACCCCTTTACCGTGGCGGGCGTATTGCCGCGGGATTTTAAATTTTATCTAGCCAGTGATTTGTTCGTTCCCATCGGCCCCCAGTCCGGCAGTCTGATGCGCCGCGGAAACCACTCAGGCATCTACGGCGTCGCGCGACTAAATCCGGGCGTGACGGTGGAGCACGCCGCCTCGGAAATGCAAACGATCGCGCGGCGAATTGCCTTGGAGTTTCCCGCGACAAATACGGGAGTGGATGTCTTTGTAAAGCCCATTCAGGAAGAACTTGCCGCCGGCGTTCGCCCGGCCTTGCTTGCTCTGATGGCTGCGGTGGGATTTGTGCTGTTAATTGCCTGTGTCAATGTGGCCAATCTGATGTTGGCGCGTTCGGCAAGCCGCGAAAGAGAAATGGCGATTCGCGCGACGCTGGGTGCGGGGCGGGCCCGCCTGGTGCGCCAATTACTCACGGAAAGCATTCTGCTCGCGGGCCTGGGAGGAATTCTTGGGTTGCTCTTGGGTGCTTGGGGAATCGCCGGGCTGGTGCGGCTGATTCCCGCTGAACTGCAGACTCTTGTTCAAATCCGCATCGATCCCGTGGTAGTGGTTTTTGTGGCGGGCGTCGCGTTCCTGGCGGGAATACTGTTTGGCTTGGCGCCGGCGTTTGCATCGCCCAACGTCGATGTGAACACAGCACTGCAAGAAGGAAGCCGGGGATCGACCAGCGGAGCGCGGCGACGGCTGCGCGACTGGCTTGTGATTTCCGAAATGGCTCTGGCGCTGGTTTTGCTGGTGTGCGCCGGGCTGATGATGAAGAGTTTCCGCGCGGTCCTCGACGTCAATCCCGGATTCAATCCCAACAATGTCCTCACCATGCGCGTTTCGCTTCCGGATTCGAAGTATCCTCAGAAGGCGCAAGCGGTGCAGTTCTTTCGCACTGTTCTCGAACGCCTTCACGCTGTTCCCGGAGTTCTGGAAGCCGCCCTCGTGACGCCGTTGCCCCTCAGCGGCCAAGGTTGGCAGGGCGATCTTCTGTTTGATGGAAAACCAATTCCCGAGCTGGGAAGAGAGCCGAATTCGAACTATCACTTCATCAGTCCGGATTATCTGAGCACGATGGGGATTCCGCTGCTCGAAGGGCGAAACTTCACGCTGGCGGATGATGAAAATTCGCCGTCGGTGGCCCTGGTGAGCAGCAGTTTCGCGAAGCGTTATTGGCCCGGCGAAGGCGCGATCGGAAAGCGATTTCGCTTCGTTCGAAACCAGCAGGATACCTGGAAAACCGTGGTTGGCGTCGTCGGGGACACCAAGCAGTACGGCCTGGATTCGAAAACCAAAACGGAATTTTATGTCTCCTTCCTTCAGCGCCCGATCTATTACACAACTTTGGTCGTGCGGACGGCGGCCGCTCCGTTGAGTTTTGCCCCGAGAATTTCGAAGGAAATTCGCGCCGTCGATCCCGACCAGCCTGTTTATCACCTGGAAACCATGGACCAATATCTGGACCAGTCCCTGGCCACGCGGCGGACCACCGCAATCCTTCTTGGCCTGTTCGCGGGATTGACCATTGTGCTGGCAGCGGTCGGAATCTACGGCGTGATTTCCTACGGGGTAGCGCAGCGCACGCATGAAATTGGAATTCGCATGGCGCTGGGCGCTCGGCCACAAAACGTAATGAGGCTGATTCTGGCGCAGGGTGCAAAGCTCGCGCTGATCGGAATTGCCATCGGCCTCGCGGCGTCGTTGGCGCTTACCCGCTTGATGTCGACGCTTCTCTTTGGTGTGAGCCCGTTCGATCCGGCAACCTTTTCAATCGTTGCAGTTTTGCTTTCGCTGGTGGCGCTAGCCGCATGCTACATCCCGGCGCGGCGCGCCATGCGCGTCGATCCGATGGTGGCTTTGCGGTACGAATAGGAGAAGCTATGGGAGCTCTGCTGCAAGATTTTCGCTTTGGCCTGCGGATGCTGGCGAAAAATCACGGGTTCGCCGCTGTGGCCGTGCTTACCCTGGCGCTCGGCATCGGCGCAAACACCGCGATTTTCAGCGTTGTGGATAGCGTCCTGCTTCGCCCTCTCCCGTTCAAACAATCGCAACAGCTGGTTGTCGTTTACACGAAAGATAGCCACGACGCACGAAACTGGGTGTCCTATCCGGATTTCCAGGACTGGCGCGCGCAAAATAAAAGCTTCGCTGCGATTGCCGCCTGGGTGCCGCAGAGCGTCAATCTAACCGGGCAGGGAGAGCCTAAGCGAGTCGTCGGCGCGTTTGTCTCCGCCAATTTTCTTTCCATGCTCGGCGTCGAGCCCGCGATGGGGCGCGATTTTCGCGAAGGTGAAGATCATCCCGGAGATCACGTCGCTCTCATCACCTATGGCATGTGGCAGGGAATGCTGGGAGGCGATCCGGAGGCGGTGGGGAAGGCGCTCGCGCTGAACGGCGAGTCATTTACGGTAATCGGAATCATTCCACGGAATTTTCATTTTCCGCTCAGCGACCCGCAAGTTCTGATTCCCTATCCCTTCTATCCGAATTTCAGCCAGCAACGAAATCAAATTTCGTTGGCTGCGATTGGCCGCATCAAAAGCGGCGTCAACATGGCGCAGGCGCAATCCGAGATGAACACGATCGCGGGCAGGCTTGCGGCGCAGTATCCGGCCAGCAACGGGGACCGCGGCATTCTGCTCGTGCCGTTCCACAGCGTGGCCGTGGAAGATGTGCGTCCCCAAATCCTTTTGCTGTGGGCCATGGTTGGCTTGGTGCTGCTGATCGCGTGCGCCAATGTGGCCAATCTACTGCTGGCCCGCGCCACTGGGCGCAGCCGTGAAATGGCTCTGCGCGCGACGCTTGGCGCGGGAAGATCGCGCATCATCCGCCAGTTGCTGACCGAGACAATTTTGTTGTGGCTCGCCGGCGGAGCGGCCGGTGTGCTTTGGTCCTATTGGGGAGTTGCCGCGCTTGCGACGCGGCTCGATCCGGATTTGGCGCGCGGGCTCCACGTGAATGCAGCGGCGCTGGCATTCACTCTGCTCATTTCCATTTTCACGGGATTGTTATTCGGGCTGGGCCCCGCGCTCGGGCTTTCTAAAATCAACCTCAACGAATCTCTGAAGCAGGGCGGCGGCTCGGTATCCTCCTCGCATGGCCACTGGATGCGCCGCGTACTGGTGGTGATGCAAGTGGCCATGGCGCTTCTGTTGCTTACCGGCTCCGGCTTGCTGTTACGCAGTTTGCAGCGCGTGCTGCAGGTTTCACCCGGCTTTGACGACGGCAAGTTGCTGACCATGGAATACCGCTTGCCGCGCACGAAATATTCCCAGGATTATCAGCCGTGGAATTTTCACCGCGAAGTGGTTCGCCGCGTCAGCGCATTGCCGGGAGTGAAATCCGCTTCGGTGATTCTGGCTCTACCGTTCAGCGGCAATGGAAACGTTACCCCATTCGAATTGCTTGACCGGCCCGCGCCGGCTCCCGGCCGCGAACCCACAACGCAAACCAATTTATCCGATTCGAATCTGCTACGAACTCTGGGCATTCCCTTGTTGCGCGGGCGCTTCTTTACGGAGCAGGATTCAGCGGACCAGCCCACCGTCGCCGTCATAAACGAAACCATGGCGCGAAAATTCTGGCCGGATGGCGATCCACTCGAAAAGCAAATCCGCATTCCGCAGCTAAAAGCTACCGCAAAAATTGTGGGCGTGGTGGGCGACGTCAGGCAATTCAGTCTCGAGGATCCCGACCAGTCGCAAGTCTACATTCCGTTCGCTCAGCATCCGTTCATTTTTGCCACGCTGGCCGTAAAGACCGAGGGCGATCCGCTGGCCCTGGCAAAATCCGTTCAACAGGCGATCTGGTCTATCGATCCTGACCAGCCCATGTGGAAAATCCGCACCCTCGAATCCCTTGTCGATGGCTCGCTCGGCCAGCGCCGGCTGATCGGGTGGCTCCTGGCGGGTTTTGCAGTTCTAGTACTCCTGCTTGCCACTTTGGGAATTTACGGCGTGATGGCCTACCTGGTCAGCCAGCGCACCCATGAGATCGGAATTCGCATGGCGCTCGGTGCTCAGCCAAAAAACGTGGTGAAACTCATCATTGGGCAGGGATCGCGTATGGTGATTTATGGAATTGCGTGTGGCCTTGCGCTGGCGTTAACGCTGGCGAAATTAATGACGAAATTGCTGTTTGGCGTGAGCCCGTTCGATCCATTCACGTTTGCCGGAGTGGCGATCTTACTATCGGTTGTGGCGCTTTTTGCGTGCTACGTCCCGGCGCGGCGCGCGATGCGCGTCGATCCGCTGGTGGCACTGCGCTACGAATAAACCGTGTCAGTCTGGTTTTGGGAAGCGAAGAAAGTTGTTTGGCGCTGAAGAAAAAGGAATCAAAAAGCCTGGCTGGTTCGTATTGAAGAAAGACCGGACCAACTTTGCGATGTTCGACGTTTGCACTGGAGGCTTTGATGTCCATCACTGGAGATTCCAAGGAAGCGCGGCCAACCAATTGGGGAACAATGTTTGAGACCACCTGGGGCGACTTCCGTTTTGGCTTGCGCATGTTGCGGAAGAATATTGGTTTCACCGCGGCGGCCGTGCTGACGCTTGCGCTGGGCATCGGCGTGAACGCCGCAATTTTCAGCATGGTGGACGGTTTATTTTTGCGTCCGTTCCCGATGAAAAATCCGCAGCAGATGGTTTATTTCGCTTCGCAAAAACACAAAGGCTGGTCGAACGGTTATTCCTATCCGGAATTCGAGGACATTCGCGACCAAACCACGGATATTTTTTCGACAGTCGCAGCCTATCAGATCGGCCAGGACGGCCTGACCACGAACGGAAAGACCGAGCCGATTCAATCCGCTTACGTGCCCGGCGATTTTTTTACGATGCTGGGCGTTCAACCATATCTGGGGCGGTATATTTTGCCTTCGGAAGGAAAAGCGGCCGGCGCCGATCCTGTGATCGTTCTGAGTTACATGTATTGGAAGCGGCGCTTCGGAGCAGACCCCGGAGTGATCGGCAAAAGCGTCGCGCTGAACGGCCATCCCGTGACGGTGATCGGCGTGGCCCCGGAACGGTTTCTGGGGATCGCAACTTTTTTTGAGACGCAGGGATATTTGCCCACGGGCATCGCATCGTACGCGGCGGATGCCACTCCGGATTTTATGACTAGCCGGGAAAGTCCCCGGCTGATTCTGCTGGCGCGGCTGCGCGATGGAGTAACCGTGGAGCGCGCGCAAGCTTCGTTGCGCGTGATTTCCGATCGGCTCGCAAAGCAATATCCAAAGACGAACGAAGGCACGGTGATTCACGCATTCCAATTACGCCCGCCGGGGCCGATGGGAAATCCAGCAGCCACGCCGATCACGGGAATTATCGTCCTGTTTCTGGTTCTCGCGGCGTTCCCGCTGCTGCTTGCTTGCGTGAACGTAGCCAACCTGTTGCTGGTCCGCGCGCGGGCCCGCCGGCAGGAAATGACGATTCGCGCCGCGCTGGGCGCCGCTCGCGGCCGGTTGGTGCGGCAATTGCTTGTGGAAAGTTTGCTGCTGGCTTTCTTCGGTTGCGCGGGAGGAATTCTTTTGGGACTGGGCGGAAGCCGGGCGCTGAGCTCGATTCCGCTGCAAACCGATTTCCCCATCGTGTTGGATTTCCATTTCGATTGGAGAGTATTTGCGTATGCGGCGGCGGTGGCGCTGGTGGCCGGCGTGCTGGTGGGAATCATTCCAGCGCTGCGCGCGTCGCGAAACAATTTGAGCGAAGTGTTGCACGAGGGCGGCCGCTCGTCCACGGGGGCGCGAAACCGTTTTCGCAACACGATGGTCGCCGTGCAAGTGGGCGGCTCGCTGATGCTGCTGATTGTTGCGGGCTTGTTTACTCGCAGCCTGCAGATGGCTCAGCACCAGGATTTGGGATTCGCCGCGGATCACGTGCTGAACCTCACCCTTAATCCAAGCGAAATCGGTTATACGAAAACGCAGGCGAGCGCCTTCTACAAGGAATTGTTGGAGCGTGTGCGCAGCGCGCCGGGCGTTCAATCCGCGAGCCTGGCGATTGGCTTGCCGATGGGAGATGTTCTGTTCGGCGACGCCGTCGAGGTGCCGGGCTTCAAAAATTCCGGAGGTGAGAAGCCGCCGGAACCGAATTACAACGCCGTTTCCCCCGGATACTTCAAGACGATGGGAATCCCGTTGCTGGCAGGACGCGAATTCAGCGAACAAGACACACCGGATTCGCCGCACGTAGCCATCGTGAGCGAAGCAATGGCCAAGCTGTATTGGCCGGGACAAAACGCGGTGGGGCAAAAATTCACGAGGAAAAGCGATCCAGGCCATACAGTGGAAGTGGTAGGTGTGGCGAAAAATATTCGCATGGCAAACACCTTGGAATTGGGAGATGCGATGTTCTACGCACCGCTGACCCAGAATCCCGCACAGAGTTTTGCCGCCAGCCAGACGCTGCAGGTGCTCACGATCGGGCCTCCGCAAACCATGGAGAGGGAAGTGGCGGAGCTGGTGCAATCGATTGCACCGGCAATGCCCGTGCTTCGCGTGCGAACCATGCGGCAAGCTCTTTCCGGAATCAACGGATTATTCCTGTTCGAAATGGGAGCAGGCATCGCGGCTTCGCTGGGAATTCTGGGATTGATCTCTGGCGGTCGTGGGCGTCTACGGAGTGGTTTCGTATTCGGCAAGCCAGCGCACGCAGGAAATCGGAATTCGCATGGCGCTGGGCGCGCAGCCAGGGCAGATATTGCGGATGGTATTCCGGCAAGGGTTCGCGATCATCGCGGTGGGCGTGGCGCTGGGGGTGCTGGGAGCCGCGGGAATGTCGCGGCTGGTTGGCGGGTTGCTGGTGGGAGTGGGCGGCACCGATCCGCTCACTTACTTCAGCGCATCGCTGGTGCTGGCGACGGTGGCGATGGCTGCGTGCTACATCCCGGCACGGCGCGCGACGAAAGTGGACCCAATGACCGCGCTGCATTACGAATGATGCAACGCTTTTCGATTCGCGATGAGCATCGCGAGAAACGCGACACACGGCGAAAATGCGAAGCCGGAATTTGAGCCGCCGCTTGTCGAGAATGAAGAGGGGCCATGGATACACTCTGGCAGGATTTGCGGTACGGCCTTCGCATGATGGCGAAGAATCCGGGATTCACGATTGTAGCGGTGCTGGCGTTAACGCTCGGCATCGGCGCGAATACCGCCATTTTCAGCGTGATCGATGCGGTGATTTTGCGGCCGCTGCCGTTTGCATCTTCTGACCGGCTGGTTGCGGTATGGAGCACAAACACGCAGCGCGGGATTTCGCGTAACAGCGCGTCTTATCCTGATTTCATCGACTGGCGGTCGCAGAGCCGTTCCTTCGACGGGATGGCGGCATGGCATGACAGTGATTTCACGCTGACAGGATCGGGCGATCCCGCTCACTTGTATGGCGTGGTGGTCTCTCCGGGTTTATTTCCCATGCTGGGTGCATCGCCGCTCCTCGGCAGGAATTTTCTGCCCGAAGAAGAAGATCCCGGTAGAGCCAAAGTCCATCCTGTCATTCTCAGTCATTCCATGTGGCAGGGGCGCTTCAGCTCCGACCCAAACGTGATCGGAAAAAATATTACGCTCGATGGCATGCCATTCACGATTGTGGGTGTAATGCCGGCGGGCTTTCAATATCCCATCCAAGCGAAAAATGCGGACCTGTGGATGGCGATCGTGATGGATGGCATTACCACCGATGGCAGTCCCAGCTATATGACGATGCGCGGGGCGCACTATCTGCACGTCACTGGACGGCTGAAGCCCGGAGTTAAGCTGGCGCAAGCGCAAGCGGAAATGGATACGATCGCCAGTTCGCTCTCCGGGCAATATGCCGATACGAACAAATATCGCGGAGTGAAAATCGAAACGGAACTGGACCGCATGGTCGGCGATGTGCGTCCGGCATTGCTTATCTTGTTAGGCGCGGTTGGCTGCGTGCTGCTTGATTGCGTGCGTAAACGTGGCGAATCTCTTGCTCGCACGTGCGACATCCAGGCAAAAAGAAATCGCGATCCGGTCTTCACTGGGCGCAGGACGGATGCGGATTGTCCGTCAAGTTTTACAGAAAGCCTTTTGCTTTCGTTTCTGGGCGGCGCGCTAGGATTGATTCTTGCGTGGTGGGGAACCGATGTGCTGCTGGCGCTGAGTCCTGCGAATGTTCCGCGCCTTTCAGGAATTCATTTGAGTGGACGAGTGCTGGGATTTACGGCGCTGGCTTCGCTGGCAACCGGAATCTTTTTCGGGTTGCTGCCCGCTCTGCACATTTCGCGATCCGGCCTGGCGGAAACGCTGAAGGAAGGCGGCCGCGGTTCCACCGAAGGAGTTCTTCGGAATCGAATGCGCAGCGCGCTGGTGATTGCCGAAGTGGCGCTGGCGCTGGTGCCACTGATCGGAGCCGGATTGTTGATACAAAGTTTTGTGCGGCTTTCGCGCGTGAAGCCGGGCTTTGATGCGCACAACGTGCTGGCGGTTACGATTGGCTTGCCCGATGCGCGCTACGACTTGGCGCACCAGGCGGCGTTCTTCGAGCAATTGCTGCAGCGTACTCGCGCGCTGCCCGGCGTCCATTCCGCGGGAGCGGTGGAACCATTGCCGCTGAGCTCGGATGATATCCAGGTGAGTTTTACAATCGAAGGGCGGCCGGTGGCAAAAAGCGAGGAGCCGTCAACGAACTACCGCGATGTGACCCCCGGTTATTTTCAGACGATGCATATTCCGCTTTTGCAAGGACGCGATTTCACTGCGCAAGACAATTCGAAATCGCCGGCAGTGATCATCGTCAATCAAACGTTCGCCAAAACGTTTTTTCCCCAACGAAAATCCACTGGGAAAGCGAATCCAGCCGGGCATGTCCGTTGGCCCCGGCACCAAAGTAATGCGAGAAATCGTGGGCGTGGTGGGCGATGTACACCATCGAGGGCTGAATATAGAAGCGGGGCCGGAAGCATACGAGCCGGAATCGCAAATGCCGTTCGACGGGATGATTATGGTGGTGCGGACGGACAACGATCCGAGAAGCGACATTGCTTCCATTCGTGAACAGGTCCGGGCGCTCGATAAAGATCTGCCGGTGTATGACTCGAAGCTGATGGAGGAATATCTTTCCGCGTCGGTGGCGCAGCCTCGATTCAACACATTGCTTCTGGGAATTTTCGCGGTGGTGGCGCTGCTGCTGGCGGCCGTGGGGCTTTACGGCGTGATGTCGTATTCCGTGGTGCAGCGCACGCACGAGATTGGAATTCGCATGGCGCTGGGCGCGCAGCAAAAAGACGTGATGCAGATGGTGGTGGGCCAGGCGTTTCGATTAACTCTGACCGGCACCGTGATGGGATTGGCCGGCGCGTGGGCAGCGACGCGATTGATGTCGAGTCTGCTGTTTGGCGTGAGCGCTTCCGACCCAACCACATTTGCCGGGGTAGCTCTGTTACTGGGGACAGTTTCCCTGTTGGCGTGTTATGTGCCGGCGCGGCGGGCGATGCAGGTCGATCCGATGGTCGCTCTCCGTTATGAATGAGCCCGGCGGGAGGTAAAAATGCAAACACTTTTGCAGGACATTCGATACGGAATTCGCGTACTGACGAAAAGTCCGGGATTCACCGCTCTTGCGGTTCTCACACTTGCGCTGGGCATCGGCGCAAACAGCACAATTTTTAGCTGGCTGAACGCCACGCTCCTGAATCCGCTTCCTGGAGTGGCGAACCCACAACAAATCGTGGTGGTGGCTCGCGGCAAACCTGGACACGTTCAAGCGTCCTTCTCTTATCCCGACTTCATGGATTTGCGCGAGCGCAATGGCACGTTGTCCGGTCTCACAGCTTCGGCCATTTACCCGATCAGCCTTACGGAACAGGAGAAGCCGGAGCGGCTGTGGGCAACGCTAGTTTCGGCGAATTATTTTGACGACCTAGGGGTGAGGCCGATTCTCGGCCGCGGATTTTTGCCCGCGGAAGACCATGCGCCCGGCGGCGCTCCCTATGTGGTGATCAGCTATCAATTGTGGCAGAGGCGGTTTGGCGGGAATCCCGCCGCCGTGGGCCGGACGATCAGCCTGAATAATCACCGATACACGATCGTGGGAATCGCACCGAGCGAATTCCAGGGAAGCTACACGGGACTTCGCGCCGACCTTTGGGTCCCCTTGATGATGTCAAAACAAATTATTGCGTCCAATGATTTGCTCGAACAGAGAGGGGATTCCTGGCTGGTGGTTCTGGGCCGGTTAAAGCCCGGAATCAATCGCGAACAGGCACAATCCGAGCTAAACCTGCTGATGCAGCAAATTGTTCGCCAGTATCCGGACCAGCATGCAGGGTTGAAACAAATTTCGTTATTCCCGCTGTGGAAAGCGCCGTATGGCGCCACGGTTTATCTGGGCGGCGTGTTGTTAATGCTGATGGGAATCGCCGGTGTGGTGCTGCTGCTGACTTGCGCGAATGTGGCCAACTTGCTGCTCGTGCGCGGAGTTTCCCGCCGCCGCGAACTGGCCATCCGGCTTGCCCTGGGGGCCAGTCGCGTGCGGCTTTTCCGCCAGATGCTCACCGAGAGCGTGATGCTCGCAATGATGGGCGGCGGAATTGCGATCTTGATCACGCTGTGGTCGTCGAAGACCTTCATGAATATGGCGCCGCCATCCGACCTGCCGATCTGGATTTCCGTCAATGTGGATCGGCGTGTTTTTCTTGTTTCGCTAGCTGCGTCCATGTTCACCGGCATTTTGTTCGGCGTGCTGCCCGCTTTCCGCGCATCCAGCGTGAGTCCGATCAGCGTGCTGAAAGACGAATCAGGAAGCGCCGCTGGCGGTGTCCGCAAGGCTCGCTTGAGCGGGGGGCTGGCGGTCGCACAGATTTCGCTATCGCTGCTGATGCTGATCTCGGCGGTGCTGCTGATTCGCAGTTTTCGAAATGCGCAAGGATTTAATCCGGGATTCAATCCGAGAGGAGTTCTACTCGAGTCATACGATCTTTTCCCCACCGGAGACACATCTTCGCAAGGAATTGAGTTCGACCAACAAGCACTGGAAAAAATCAGGACGCTGCCGGGCGTCCAATCAGCAAGCCTGGCAAATTGGATTCCGCTCGGATTCAACAGCAGCTCGGACAGCTTCATACCGGAAGGGTATGTGCCCGGCCCGCATGAAGTGATGGAGGCCGGAGTTGCGGTTGTGAGCCCGGATTATTTTCGGACCATGGAAATTCCGCTGGTGAATGGCCGCGATTTCACCGTCGAAGACAACGCGAAATCGCAAAACGTGGTGGTGGTGAATCAAGCACTGGTGGACCGCTATTGGAGTGGACGAGACGCGATCGGAAAGCGAGTGCAAATTGGTAAGAACTTCTACTCGGTAGTCGGAGTTGCAAGCACGAGCCGCTATTACTCGCTGACTGAACCGCCCGAACCATTCATCTACTACCCGTTGGACCAAAACTATACGTCGAACATCACTCTGCACGTGCGCGTCACCGGCGGCCCGGCGAATATGGCTCTAGCGGTGCAGAATGCAATCCACGAAATGAACGCCGGACTTCCTGTATTCGACATCACCACGCTGGAATCCCGCATTCAAGTAAGCTCGGGGATTTTGCGAATTGCCGGTTCGACCGTGGGAATTTTCGGATTGCTGGCGCTGATCCTTGCCGCGGTCGGGATCTATGGAGTGATCGCTTACTCAACCAAGCAGCGCACGCGCGAGATTGGCATTCGCGTCGCTCTGGGAGCTCAACGGCGCGACGTTTTTCGCCTCGTAATTGGCCAAGGGGTTCGACTAACGCTGATCGGCGTTGCCATCGGGTTGATCGCCGCCTATTTCTTTTCGCGGATTTTATCGAGTTTGTTGTTTGGCGTTAGCGCTTCGGACCCGCTGACCTTCGGAGCGGGCGCCATTTTCCTGGGAGCGGTGGCGTTGGGTGCTTGTTACATTCCGGCATGGCGGGCAATGCGCGTCGATCCGATGGTCGCGCTGCGGTACGAGTAGGAGGATAGGACGATGCAGTCTTTTTTGCAGGACATTTCCTACGGAATCCGGATGCTGAAGAAAAATCCGGGCGTGACGATTCTCGCGATCGTGGCCCTGGCGCTGGGCATCGGAGTGAACACAGCCATCTTTAGCGTTGCCGACGCATTCCTTCTCCGGCCGGTGCCCTATCCGAATCTCGACCGCGTGGTGACCCTGTACGAAACGGTGCCGCAGCGGAATATCGACGATAACGCTACCTCTCCGGCGGATTTTGACGACTGGAAAAAACAGACCAATTCGTTCGAGCGCCTGGCCGCTTTCCAGTGGTACTCGGTGAATTTGACGGGTGAGGGAAATCCGCAGCGGGTGCAGGCTTTTCTGGTTTCGCAAAACTTCTTTGACACTCTCTCCGAACAACCGGTATTGGGACGCGCCTTTTTGCCGGAAGAAGAACAGCCAGGTAAAGACCATGAAGTGATTTTGACCAACGGTTTGTGGGAGCGGCGCTACGGTTCGGACCGCAACGTGGTCGGAAAATCGATTCAAATCGACCGCGAGTCCTACACGGTTGTCGGCGTGATGGGAAAAGATTTCAAGTATCCATTTTCCGTGCAGCTTTGGATGCCGCTGGCGATGGACGCGAAAGAAAAAGCAATTCGAAAATCGCACTATCTTTTTACTCTGGGGCAATTGAAGCCGGGAGCGACGGTTTCGCAGGCGCGGGCGGAATTGGTGGCGATTAATTCCCGGCTATCCACGGAATATCCGCAGACCAATAAGGGATGGGGCGTTCGCGTGTTGCCGTTTCGACAGGCAGTTTCGGGCGACCTGACGCGGCAATATACCCTGCTGCTGATGGGCGCGGTGGGATTCGTGCTGTTGATCGCCTGCGCCAACATCGCGAATCTGCAATTGGCGCGCGCCGCCAACCGGCAAAAAGAAATCGCACTGCGGTCGGCGATGGGAGCCACGCGCTGGCGCGTGATCCGGCAATTGCTCACCGAAAGCGTTTTGATGGCTTTGGCCGGCGGCGCGGCGGGCCTGATGGTGGCCCAATGGGCAATTGATTTGATTCTCTCCAACATGCCGCCGGACGTGGCGCAGTATGTGGCGGGATGGCAGGAAATTCGCCTGGATTCGCGTGCGTTTCTTTTCACTTTGGCAATTGCGATTGTGGCGGGAATTCTTTCGGGACTCGCGCCCGCGCTGCAAAGCTCGAAGACCGATATCAATGAAGCGCTGAAAGAGGGCGGCCACGGATCTTCGGCGGGCCGCAGACGGCATTTCATTCGCAATGTTCTGGTGGTTGCGGAAATTTCGATGTCGGTGATTCTGCTGGTGGGCGCCGGCTTGTTGGTGAAAGGATTCCGCGCGCTGATCAACGTGAATCAAAATTTCGAGCCCAACTCACTGCTTACTTTTAGGACCAGCTTGCCTGCAGCAAAATACACGAGCCCGCAAAAGATCAGCGCGTTTTATGATGAAACGCTCCGGCAACTCCAGTCCCTTCCGGGAGTGAAATCGGCTTCCTTGGTCACCAGCGTTCCGTACAGCAACTCCTATTCGAGTGATACGTTCAGCATCGAAGGACGCACGTTCCCGGTGGGAGAAATTCCCACCGCCACTTCCGAGACGGTCAGTTCCAATTATCTTCAAACGATGCATATCCCGCTGTTGCGGGGGCGTGAATTCCGGGAATCCGACAACGCGGATTCGCCGCATGTCGCGATTATCAGCCAGGTGCTCGCGCAACGTTACTGGCCCACGGAGAATCCGCTTGGAAAACGAATCAAATTTGGTTCGGAGGATTCCAAAAATAGCTGGGCAGAAATCGTCGGCGTGTCAGGCGAAGTGAAATACAATTGGATCTCTTCCGGGCAGGAACCCACCATCTACCTACCTTACCTGCAGCATCCGGTTGGCTACTCGCAATTCGCGCTGCGCATGTCTGGCGATCCGAATTCGTTCACCAGCGCGGTGCGCAGCCGGATTGCCAACGTCGATCCCGAACAGCCGATTTCCGAAGTGAAGCCGTTGAATCAGGTAATCCATGAATCCGTGGTGGGCATCGCTTACGTAGCGGTGATGATGGCGGTGCTGGGTGTGATCGCATTGTTGCTCAGCGCGGTGGGAGTGTTTGGCGTGATGGCCTATTCCGTAACCGAACGGACGCGTGAATTTGGGATTCGGGTCGCATTCGGGGCACAGCAGAAAGATGTGCTGCGAATCGTCTTCCACCGGGGGATGATTCTCACCGGGATCGGAATGGCGATCGGGTTGCCGATCGCTTTGGCAATGTCTCGGCTTGTGGCCAGTCTGCTCTATGGAGTCAGCGCGAGCGATCCAATCATTTTCAGCGGCGTCACGATCTTATTGGCTGGAATAGCCATGCTGGCCTGCTACATTCCCGCGCGGCGGGCCATGCAGGTGGATCCGATGATTGCGTTGCGATACGAATGATAGAGCGTCATTCCAAGCCTCTTGGAGGGCGAGTCACCCCAAGAATCGGCTAAACCTTTAAAATCAATTAGTTGCCGTGGTGTCCGAAAACGCAACAAAGTATCCCGCAAGTGGTCATATGAACTCTGCAGTAGCTGCCGGAAACCACATAACTAATTGCAATATAAAGATTTATAACATCGCCATCCTGGCAAGCTACCTGCCCGTATTCGAAACCGTAACTGGTTTCACGGTGAACGAGACCCGAGGCTAACTGAAATGGTAGGCGTATCCCAGGAACCGAAATTTGAAAACGGAGAAAGGCTCATTTCTCGAATTCTAATTGCCGACGATCAGCCAGATGTTCTGGAAGCACTGCGCCTCCTGCTCAAGCGCCAGGGTTATGAAATTGAGACGGTCTCTTCTCCAGCAGCGGTGGTTGCGGCCCTGGACGGACAAACTTTTGATTTGCTTCTGATGGATTTGAATTATGCCCGTGACACAACGTCCGGCCGCGAAGGGCTAGACTTGCTGGCTCGCGTGAGGTCCAAAGACAGTCTGTTGCCCATTGTTGTGATGACCGGCTGGGGCACAGTTGGACTGGCTGTGGAAGTGATGCAAGGCGGCGTGGGCGACTTCATCCAGAAACCCTGGGAAAACGCGCGGCTCCTGGAAGTGCTTCGCACCCAGGTGGATCTAGGGCGCGCGCGGCGCGAAGCACAGAAACGCGAAGCTGAAAAGGAATCCCGCAGCCAGAAAGTGGTCTTGCAGCTTCACCGGAAAGAACAGGAAATCGAAGAAGCTCGCGAAATTCAGAAGGGATTTCTGCCGAAAGAGATTCCGCAAATCGAGGGCTATCAGGTGGCGGGGGCCTGGCAGCCAGCTCTGGTGGTGGGAGGAGATTATTTTGACGTGCTTCGATTCAGCCCCGAGCACGTTGGTTTTTGCATCGCGGACGTAGCCGGCAAGGGCGTTCCCGCGGCGCTTTTGATGTCAAATTTGCAAGCTACGGTGCGGGGATTCGCGTCGGAGACAATCGCCCCTTCCGAGCTGTGCGCGATGGTCAATCGCTCCGTCTGCCGGAACATTGCTCCAGACCGATTCGTTACTTTCTTTTACGCTTTGCTAGATGCGCGGACGAAAAAAATGACCTACGTCAATGCAGGGCACAATCTGCCGATTGTGCTGCGCCGCGATGGCTCGTCGGTGCGCCTGGGCGAAGGCGGTGATGTGCTGGGATTTTTTCCCGACGGCCGGTATCAGCAGGGAGAAGTCCTTCTCAACTCCGGCGATCGCCTGATCCTGTTTACGGATGGCCTTACGGAAGCCCGCAATTCCTGCGACGAGGAATTTGGAGAGCAAAGACTGATGGTGCTGCTCGGTGACCAGAACGGCCACCGCGCCGATACGCTGATAGAAGACATCCGGCGGGCCGTTTCGGATTTCTGCGGCAACGAGTTCTCGGATGATGCCACTTTTATCGTCCTGGTGGTGGAGTAGGATTTCGGGTCCGCCGGATTGACGACACAAATCGAAGCCGGGCAGTGACCGGATACAGGTTTTCTTACGTCAAACAAGCAAAGCTGGGCTGGCGCTCGCGGACGGCTGCGCAGAGGAGGGGGCAAACGATGAGAAATTTCTGGCAGGATCTCCGTTATGGCGCGCGAATGCTTGCCAAAAGCCCCGGCTTCACAGCGGTTGCCCTCCTTACGCTAGCGTTGGGAATCGGCGCGAACTCTGCCATCTTCAGCGTAATTAATGCGGTGTTGCTCAAGCCTCTGCCATATCCCGAGCCGAATCGGCTGGTTGTGTTGGACGAATATCAATTGCATACAGGCGAGAGCAGCGTTGCCTGGATGAATTTTTTGGATTGGCGGGAGCAGAGCAAATGTTTCGAGGATCTGGCCGCCTACCGGACCGACCATCTGACCTTGACTGGCATGCGAGAGCCGGCTCTCCTCCGAACCGGACAGGTTTCGGCCCCGTTTTTTGCTTTGCTTGGATCGAAAACGATCCTCGGCCGCACGTTTTCGAAATCAGAAGATAATCCCGAAGCAGGGCCCACCGTTGTTTTGAGCTACAACTTCTGGCGCAATCGCCTGGGGGGAGATCCTGGGGTTGTGGGAAAGACAATCACACTGGATGGCACGGCCTATTCCGCGATCGGCGTCCTGGAACCGGGGTTCAAATTTTTCAATCAGGGTGTGGACATATATATCCCAATCGGGCTGAGGGGCAAGACTCCGTCGTGGCTCAATCGGGTGAACCATCCCGGTCTTCTTGCACTGGCGAGGCTTAAGCCTGGTGTTTCGCTGGCAGCGGCGCGCAGTGAAATGGATACGATTATGCGCCGGCTCGAGACGGAATATCCCAAATCAAACAGCGGGGAACGTGCTTCCGTTATGCCGCTCTATGACCATTTATACGGGGATGTCCAGCCCGCCATGTTTACGCTGTTGGCCGCTGTGGGACTGGTGCTGCTGATCGCCTGCGCGAATGTGGCGAACCTGCTGCTGGCGCGCGCGGCATCGCGGCAACGCGAATTTGCAGTGCGGGCCGCGATCGGCGCGTCGCGCGCCCGGGTGATTCGCCAATTGCTCACGGAGAGCGTGTTGCTCTCGTGTGCCGGCGGATTGATGGGATTGCTGCTGGCTTCGTGGATGATCACGCCGCTGCTGCGAATCGCGCCGCCGGAAATTCCGCGGCTGGGAGACACGCAAGTAAATCTGTGGGTGTTCGCGTTCACTTTGATTGTCTCGGTGATGACGGGAATTGTGTTTGGTCTTGCACCGGCCCTGCAAACATCGAACCTGGATTTGAACCGCGTACTGAAGGAAAGCGGCCACAGCACATCCGGGCCAGCGCGGGACCGTTTCCGCGCCGCACTGTTTATCTCCGAAGTGGCTCTGGCTTCTATCCTGGTGATCGCTTCGGGGCTATTGATCCGCAGTTTGTGGAAAGCGCAAAATTTGAATCCGGGATTCAATGCCGATCACCTATTGGCGCTCGACGTCTTGCTTCCCCGCGCGGAATACAAGGACGATGCGCGAATCCTCGCATTTTTTGACAAGGCCACGGAACGGATTCGAAATTTGCCGGGGGTCCGGTCGGCCAGCGCCGTCTATTGCCCGCCTACCGTGGGCACCTGTTGGACGTCCGTCTATCTGGTGGAGGGCAGGCCCATTCCTGCTCAAGACCAACTGGCGAGTTCTGTGTTCAACGAGGCTCAGCCCGATTACTTCCGGACCATGGGGATTCCACTGATCGAGGGCCGCTATTTCAAGGCCACTGATACGGCGAAATCGGCTCCGGTGATCCTCATCAATCAGAGCATGGCGCGCCGCTGGTGGCCGAACGAAAGTCCGCTGGGCAAGCGAATCAAGCAAGGGTTTCCGGAAAGCAAGACTCCCTATCGCGAGATCGTCGGCGTGGTGGGGGACGTGAAGCAGGACGGCCCGGACGCGCCACAATTGACGGAAATATTTCTTCCCGTCGCGCAGGAGCCAACAAACGCCATGACGCTAGTGGTGCGCACTTCGGGTGATCCTCTGTCCATGGCGGCTGGCGTTGAAAAGGAAATTCACACGCTCGATTCTAATCTGCCGGTTGCACGAGTGCAGCCGATGACTCAATATTTTTCGGAAGCTCTGGCGCGGCGGCGCTTTTCAACCTTGCTGCTGGGAATTTTTGGAACGCTCGCTTTGGTGCTCGCCGCCGTGGGCATTTATGGGGTGATGGCTTACTCGGTGGCGCAGCGGACACACGAAATTGGAATTCGCGTGGCGCTGGGCGCGCAACGAACTGGAATCCTGATGCTGGTGGTGGGCCAAGGCTTGCGTTTTGCTTTTCTGGGCGTGCTGGCGGGGCTTACGGGCGCTTTTGTTCTGACTCGCTGGATGGCGAGCCTGCTATTCGGCGTTACCGCCACCGATCCGTTAACCTTTGCCGCCGTCGCGGTGGTCCTGATAAGCATCGCCGCGGCGGCCTGTTATGTTCCGGCCCGCCGCGCGATGAAAGTGGACCCGATGGTGGCGCTGCGATATGAGTAGCTCGCGCGATTCGAGACGGAAAAAGGGAATCGATAGAACACACTACTTGCGTCTCTTGGTTTTACGAAAAGATTCGAACCACTGGAGGAAGTGTGATCAACCTGAAAGAAATTGAAAAGTTTTATGAATCGGGCGCGGGAAAAACCTGGGTATTGCGGCGGATTAACCTGGAAATCGCCGACGAGGAATTTGTGACGGTGATGGGGCCATCCGGCGCCGGGAAATCCACGTTGATGGGCATCATCGGCATGCTCGATGGCTCGTGGAAGGGCGAATACTATTTAGCCGATCATGCCGTCCACAAGCTTGATAACCGGCAGCGCGTGGAGCTGCACAAGCGCTACATCGGATTCGTGTTCCAGCAATATCACCTGCTCGATCATTTGACGGTGGCCGAAAACCTGGATTTGCCGCTCTCCTACCGCGACATGAAAAAAGCGGAACGCGAAGGGATCGTCGCCGACGTGCTGGACCGCTTCCAGATTGTCGGAAAAAAGAATCTGTATCCCAACCAGCTTTCCGGCGGACAGCAGCAACTGGTGGCCGTGGCGCGCGCGGTGATCGGAAATCCGAAACTGATTCTGGCGGACGAGCCGACCGGCAGCCTGCACTCGAGCCAGGGAAAAATGATCATGGACTTGTTGAAGCAGTTGAACGATCAAGGGACGACGATTATTCAAGTGACGCACAACGATGCATGGGCAGCTTACGGCGACCGTATTATTCAGCTCGCAGACGGCTGGATCGTGAATGCGGAGACAAGGGCCGGCACCACTGCCTAATAGGCGGGCAGAGGAGCGGCTGGATCTAACGCGGAGGCGTAGCGAAAAGTTCGAGGGGGAAAGCGAGGAATTGCCGTGGAGACATTCTGGCAGGACGTGAAGTACGGGATTCGCATGCTGGCGAAAAATCCCGGGTTCACGGCCGTGGCTGTGCTTACGCTTGCACTGGGCATTGGGGCCAACACCGCGATTTTCAGCGTGGTTTATGCAGTGGTGATGAAGCCGCTGCCTTACAAACAGCCCCAACAATTGGTGCGCGTCTATTCGGAATTTCCAACGTTTCCGGGTGGGGGGCTGCGCCGGTTCTGGATTTCCCCGCCGGAATATCTCGATATCAAACGCGATTCGACCTCCTGGCAATCCATGGAAGCCTGGGCAGAAACCTCCGTGAACATCGCCGGTGTGACGGAACCCATCCGCACTGCCGCCACATACACCACCGGTGGATTACTGGAATCGCTGGGCGTTTCGCCGATGATCGGCCGGACGATCACCAACGAGGATGACAAGCCCGGCGCATCCGCGGTGGCGCTGATTTCCTATGGCTTGTGGCGGCGAGGTTTTGGCGGCGATCCTGGAATCGTGGGCCGTGACACCACGCTCAGCGGAGCCAAATGCACCATCATCGGAGTGATGCCGAAAGATTTTCAATTTCCTCCGGGCGAGGTCAATCCCGCAGAAGTGTGGTTGCCTCTGCAAATCGATCCGGCAAATCCCGGCGGCCGGGGCAGCCATTTTCTCTATTTGTTGGGGAGGATGAAGCCGGGCGTCACGCTGGCTCAGGCAAACGCGGAAATCACTCAACTGGTTCGCCACTATGGTGAAACGGCTTCGGCGAACACGCACGCATTCCGTCCGGACCGGCATCCCCTGGTGATGTATCCATTCCAGGCGGAAGTGATTCGCACGGTGCGGCCCGCGATGATCATGCTGCTGTTTGCGGTGGGTTTTGTGCTGCTGATCGCTTGCGTGAATGTGGCCAATCTTTTGCTGGCGCGCGCCGAGGTGCGGCAGCGCGAGACGGCGATTCGCACAGCGCTGGGCGCGTCGTTCGGCAGGCTGGCGCGGCAATTCATTGTGGAAGGCACGGTGCTGTCGCTATTGGGTGCTGCTGCGGGACTGGTGCTGGCCTATGGAAGCTTGCAATTGATCGTCAGCAGCAATGCGGGAATGATCCCGCGCATTTCGGAAGTTTCGCTGAATGGCAAGGTGCTGCTATTTACCCTGTTGACGTGCGTTGCTACCGGAATCTTTTTTGGCCTGGCTCCGCTGGTGCAAGTGGTCACGCGCAATCTGCATGACTCGCTGAAGTCTTCGTCCGGCCGTTCCACGGCGACCGCAACAGCCAATTGGTTCCGGCGCGCCTTGGTGGTGGGAGAAGTGGCCCTTGCCCTGGTGCTGCTGGTGGGTTGCGGCCTGCTCGTGCGCGGATTTTGGAACCTGCTCCAAGTGAATCCCGGCTATTCACCGCACGGCTTGATGACCATGAACGTCGCGTTGTCGCAGACTGCTTATCCCGAAAACAAGAATGCAATCGCTTTCTGGGCGGACCTTCAGGAACGAATGTCCCGATTGCCCGGCGTAAAGTCAGCGGCGCTCGTTTCCGGCTTGCCGCCCGAGCGGCGGATCAACGCGAACGATACGACCATCGAAAACCTGCCCATGGGGCCGGACGCGCCCATTCAAAACGTGGATTTCTGGCAGACCGTCAGCGATCACTACTTTGAGACGCTGGGAATTCCGCTGATTGAAGGCCGGTTGTTTGACGAGCGGGATGGCGATGGCGCTCCTTCCGTCGCGATCGTGAATCAGGCGATGGCACTCCATTTTTGGAAGAATGAAAGCGCCGTCGGCAAGCGGGTCCGCCCCGGGGGCAATCCACCAGGGCCGTGGCTGACCATCGTTGGAGTGGTCGCTGACGCGAAGAATGCCGGACTCGACCGTCCGGCGGGAACGGAGCTTTATTTTCCGTACCGCCAAATGGCGACCAATGGATTCGGGATTCGCAATTTTTCGATTGTGTTGCGAACAAATGGCGATCCGGCAGCGCTCTCCAATTCTGCCTCCGCCGTAATTCACCAGGCCGATCCTTCTTTGCCGATCGCGAATGTGCGGACGATGGATGAGGTTCTTTCCGCAGCCGAATCGCGTCCGCGATTTCTCACGCTCTTGCTCACGCTGTTTTCCGTCGTTGCGCTGGCGCTTGCTGCCGTGGGTATTTATGGGTTGATGGCTTATTCCGTGGCGCAGCGTATGCAGGAAATCGGAATTCGCATGGCGCTGGGAGCGCAGGCGCGGGATGTGCTGCGGCTGATCCTAGGCAGCGGGATGGGATTGACAATGGCGGGCGTGCTGCTGGGATTTGTGGTGGCGTTGGTATTGTCGCGGGCGATGACCAGCATGCTGTTCGGCGTGAAAGCCACCGATCCGCTCACCTTCGCCGCGGTGGCGCTTTTGCTTTCGGGAGTAGCGCTGCTGGCTTGCTACGTGCCGGCACGGCGCGCGACCAAGATCGATCCGCTGGTCGCGCTGCGATACGAGTGAGGGGCGGGGAATCGAATGGAGAAACTCTGGCAGGATTTGCGGTACGGATTTCGGGCGCTTCGCCGAACGCCTGGATTCACCGCGATCGCGATCCTTACGCTGGCTTTGGGGATTGGCGCGAACACCACCATTTTCAGCGTGGTGAACGGGGTGCTTCTGCGTCCGCTTCCGTTCAAGAATTCCAGCCGCTTGGTGTGGGCCTGGGGCAATTTTAAACTGGGCAATCAGGCCGCGGTGTCGCCTTCCGATTTTCTGGATTACCGCGCGCAGAATCATGTGTTCGAACAATTGGGCGCCATCAGCGTGGGAAGCCCGCTCTTCAATCTTGCTGGAAATGACCAGCCTGCCCAGCTGAAGGGGGCCATGGTGACCAGCGGATTTTTCGAAGCGCTGGGAGTGCGCCCGCTGCTGGGCCGCACGTTTCTTCCCTCCGACGAACAAGTGATCGATCCGCAAGTGGTGATTCTGGGAAAGCGTTTGTGGCGGGAACGCTTTGGCAGCGATCCGAACGTGATCGGAAAAGTGGCGACGATCGACGGTCAAGGCCGCACGGTGGTCGGCGTGCTGCGCGAGGATCTTCCAGTATTCTCCGATGGGGATTTGTGGATCGCGGCGCCGCTGCAAAGCAGCGGCATGAACTCGAGGCGCGCGCATTTCTTCCGGCCGGTCGGGCTACTCAAGCCCGGCGTCAACCTTTCGCAGGCTCAATCGGAACTGGACACCATTGCGAATCGGCTGGCGATGCAATATCCCGACACCAATTCCGGTTGGAGTCTTCG
Source organism: uncultured Acidobacteriota bacterium (assembly GCA_963797765.1). Lineage (GTDB taxonomy): Bacteria > Acidobacteriota > Terriglobia > Acidiferrales > UBA7541 > JBGPTK01. Next base: position 899,160 of record CAWCQU010000002.1, read on the forward strand.
GCTGGTTCCGCTGAAAACCGCGCTGGTGGGCGATTCCGGCCCGGCATTGCTGGTGCTGCTGGGAGCCGTGGCATTGGTGCTCCTGATCGCGTGTTCCAATGTTGCCAGTTTGCTGCTCGCTCGAAATAGCACGCGCGTGAAGGAAATCGCGATTCGCACGGCGCTGGGAGCCGGCCGCGGGCGGCTGCTGCGCCAATTGCTCACCGAAAGCATTCTGCTGGCGCTGGCCGGCGGCATTGCGGGGATTTTTCTGGCCGGCGCAGGCGTGGACGCGCTGAAAAGCCTGGGACCGGATTACCTTCCGCGCCTGGATGAAATCAATTTGAACGGCGCTGTATTGGCATTCACGGCGGGCGTTTCTTTGCTCACCGGAATCCTGTTTGGCCTGGGACCGGCTCTCCAGGCGAGCCGGCAGGATTTGACCAAGAGTTTGAAAGAAGGCGGCGCTGCCGGGGACTCCCGGTCGAGGCATCGCACGCAGAATTTTCTGGTGGTGGCGGAAGTGACGCTATCCCTGATCGTTCTGATCGCGTCCGGTTTATTGCTAAATAGTTTTTGGAAACTGATGCACGTGAATCCAGGCTTCGATCCATCCAAAACCGTGACCGCACAAATTACGCTGGTCTACGAACGATATAAAGCCGAGGCCCCACGCATAACTTTCTTTGACGAGTTGCTGGACCGGACCAAGTCCCTGCAGGGTGTGGAGTCCGCGGGCATGATCTCTGAATTGCCGCTCAGCGGGCAGGCCAACGATACTTTTTTTACGGTCCAGGAACGTCCGCCAGCCAATCCCGACGATAAGAACGATGCGGATTTCCGCGTTGTAGGCGGCGATTATTTTCAAGCCATGCGGATTCCCTTGCTGAGCGGGCGCTGGTTCACCCGGCAAGATACTGCGGATGCGCCCGCCGTAATCGTGATCAACGAGCCGCTGGCAAAACGCTATTTCCCGGGCCAAAACCCGATCGGGAAGCACCTGGAGGTATTCGAAGGGAAGCCGGAATTCGTCAGCCGCGAAATTGTGGGCATTGTCGGCGGCGTGAAGCACTTTGCGCTGCAGGAAAACCCGCGGGCGGAAATGTTCGTGCCGTATTCGCAGACACCGAACTTCAGTATGAACCTTGTGGTGCGAAGTTCAGGCGATCCCGCGGCAATTCCTGCGGCGGTGCGCCAGGCAGTGCGCACCGTCGATTCAAGCGAAGCGACATCCACTTTCCGCACGATGGGCGAGGTAGTTTCCGCATCCAGGGCGGGCGACCGCTTCAATGCGCTGCTCCTGGGAGCGTTTGGCGGCATGTCGCTGCTCTTGACGGCGGCCGGCATTTTCGGCGTGCTTTCCTATCTGGTGACGCAGCGGACGCGCGAGATCGGCGTGCGCATGGCGCTGGGCGCGCAGCCGAGTGATGTGTTGCGGGTGATTGTGGGGCACGGAATGCGCCTGGTGCTCGCCGGAATTGCGCTCGGAGCCGTGGGGGCGATCGGGTTGACGCGCTGGATGGCCAGTTTTCTTTTTGACGTAAAACCAACCGACCCATTGACGTTCACCGCCGTGGCGCTGGTGCTATTGCTGACCGCGATTGGCGCGTGTTATTTCCCGGCGCGCCGGGCCATGCAAGTGGACCCGATGGTGGCGCTGCGATACGAATAAGAATTTGGAATTCGGAAAGTTTCAGGGAGGGAGAACGATGAATGCGTTCTGGCAGGATTTGCGTTACGCGCTGCGAATGGTTCGCAAGAACCGGGGATTCAGCGCGGTGGCGATTCTTTCCCTGGCGCTGGGGATCGGCGCGAACACCACGATTTTCACCGTCATCAATGCGGTGTCTGCTGAATCCGCTGCCGGTGAAAGACATTTCTGGATTGATGGATATTTCCACGGTGGATTCGAAAACCTCCATCACCGGAGGCGCGAATTTCGTCAAGCTGCCGGTCTCATATTTCAATTTCAAGGACTATCGCGACCAGAATAACGTTCTCTCCGGAACCTGCGCGTATTCCTTCGCGGCGCTTACCTTGAGCGGAAAAGGCGAACCGCAGCAATTTACAGCCCTGCTGGTGAGCGCGAATTATTTCGATTTGCTGGGCGTGAAGCCGGCCCTGGGCCGCACCTTTTTCCCGGATGAGGATCAGAAGCCCGGCGGAAATACGGTCGCGGTGCTGAGCTATAGCTTGTGGGCGCGGCAATTCGGCGCCGACCCGAAAATTATCGGACAAAACATTACTCTGAACGCCATCGGCTACACCGTGATCGGCGTGGCGCCGCCGAATTTCAAAGGCACGCTTTCGTTTCTGCCTAATGACATGATCTGGATTCCCATTAGCATGAATCAGGTAGCGCTCTCGGGCCCGCTGAAGACTTTCTACAACGACCGCCGCGCCCTGTTCGTTTTCGCCTTTGGCCGGTTGAAGCCCGGCGTCACGCGCGAGCAGGCCCAGGCGGGCTTGAAAGCAATTGCCGCCGGCCTGGAGAAAGAATATCCGAAAGACAACCAGGGCCGCAGCGTGGTGCTCACGCCGCTTGCGGACGCCGCGGTGGGAGTGAATCAACGCAGCCAGTTCAACCTGGCCGGCGGGATGCTGATGGCGGTTGTGGGGCTGGTGCTGCTGATTGCCTGCGTGAACCTGGCCAATCTGCTGCTGGCGCAAGCCGCCAAACGCGAAAAAGAAATGAGCGTGCGCGCCGCTCTGGGAGCCAGTTCGCGTCGGCTGATGCGCCAGGTTCTGACGGAGAGCATGGTTCTGGCGCTTCTCGGCGGAGTGTTTGGCCTCGTTCTTGCCTATTGGGGCCGCGATGTATTGTGGTCGGTCCGTCCGGCATTTTTGGCCAAATCGGACATCGACCTTTCGCTCGATGGGCGTGTGCTGGGATTCACGCTGGGCATTTCGTTGCTCACGGGCGTGCTGTTTGGATTGATTCCGGCAATTCGAGTGGCCCGTCCCGACCTGATCGAGAATCTGAAGGTCGGAGGGCGCGGCAACACGATGGGATGGGGCCGCAACAAGCTCCGCAGCTTGCTGGTAATTTCAGAAATCGCGCTGGCTCTGGTGGCGCTGATCGGCGCGGGGCTTTTTGTTCGCAGCATGAATTATGCCCAGCAGCTCGATCCTGGCTTTGAATCCAAGAATCTCTTCGTCCTCAATTTTGACCTGGGGTCGCAGCAATATTCTCCGGAACGCGGCCAGCAATATTACCGCGACGCAATCGAGAAAGCCCAGGCCTCACCGGGAGTGGAGGCTGCGACTATCGCGTCGAATCCTCCGCTGGGCGGCGGATTTGGGCGCACGGTTTTCCGCGAAGGCGAGCAGCAAGTGCCGGGCAAGCACGGCAGCCTGGTGACGCTGGACCAGGTCGCCACAAACTATTTCCAGACTCTTCGGGTTCCGCTTTTGCGCGGCCGCGAATTTAACGATTCCGACCGCGAAAAAACCACGCAGGTCGCCATCATCAACGAAGCGATGGCCAAGCATTTCTGGCCGAATGAAGAAGCGCTTGGAAAGCGCTTCACATTCTTTGGCGAAGACCAGCTTCGTGAAGTGGTTGGAGTTGTCGGGGATACTACGGTGGTTGCGGTGGGAGAAGATCCCGTCCCACTGGTTTACCTGCCGCTGCTGCAGAACTACAGCCCGGCCGCCACGATGCAAGTGCGCACCTCCGGAAATCCTAACGCAGTGCTGGGAACGGTGCGGGCCCAGGTGCAATCGGTGGATCGAAACCTGGCGCTCACAAACATCCAAACCATCGGTCAAATCCTGGGCAACGGTTTGTGGGCCGCAAGGATGGGCGCAGCCCTGTTGACGCTTTTCGCGTTGATCGCTCTGATTCTGGCCTCGATTGGAATTTATGGAGTGATGGCGTATTCCGTCGCTCAGCGGACTCAAGAAGTGGGCATCCGCATGGCGCTGGGAGCGCAGCCGGGAGACGTGTTCAAGCTGGTGATCGGCCAGGGAATGATTCTGGCGGGCATTGGAATGGTCACAGGACTTGTGGGCGCGCTGCTGCTTACGCGTGTGCTGGCCAGCCTGCTGTTCGGCGTCAGCCCGCACGATCCGGCCACGTTTGGCGGCGTCACTTTGCTGCTGGGCGTGGTGGCATTGCTGGCGTGTTATGTGCCGGCGCGGCGGGCCACCCGGATTGATCCGTTGGTGGCATTGCGCTACGAGTAGATGAGATCGAGGGGGAGAAAGTTGAGTGCATCGGTGCAGCCAATTCAGAACGAATTGGAAAGCGGCGGCATGGACCGGCGCGGGCGGGCCGGCGTGCAAGCTTTGGCGGAAGAAATTGTGGAACGCGTGCGCGGCTTAAAAGACGCAAATACAGCAAACGTGCGCGCAGTTCGCCGGGAATTTTCCAAGCGGCTGAAGGATGCGGCGCCGCACGTGATGGTGGAGCTGGCGCACCTGCTGCTGCAAGAACAGGTGTTCATGTTTCGTTTTGTGGCCTACGAGCTCTTGCATTATCACCCCGCGGCGTTTCATCACTTGCGGGTGTGGGATTTGGACCGGCTGGCGGCAGGGCTGGACCGCTGGGAATCGGTGGACACGTTTGCGCTGTATCTATCGGGTCCGCTGTGGCGAGACCGGAGAATCAGCGATGAGGTGGTGCAAAACTGGGCGCGTTCGAAAGATCATTGGTGGAGGCGCGTGGCGCTGGTGTGCACGGTTCCGCTGAATAACCAGACGCAAGGCGGCGCGGGCGACCCTTCCCGCACACTGAAGGTTTGCCGCTTACTGCTGCGTGACCGCGATCCGATGGTGGTGAAAGCGATGTCCTGGGCGCTGCGCGAGCTGGCCAAGCGCGATCCCAAGACGGTGCGCGCATTCCTGAGTGCGAATAAGCAATTTCTGGCGCCGCGCGCATTTCGCGAGGTGCAGAACAAGCTGAAGACCGGATTAAAGAACCCGCGCCTTAAAAAAACCGCGCGGCGTCGAGCGAGGTAAGCATGGACATTCTCTGGCAGGATTTGCGCTACAGCGTTCGCATGTTGGCGAAGGTGCCCGGCTTCGCTGTGGTGGCTATTCTTACGCTCGCGCTGGGGATCGGCGCGAACACCGCCATTTTCAGCGTGGTGAATCGCGTCCTGCTGACTCGTCTTCCATTCCGGCAACCGGACCGCCTGGTGATGGTGTGGGAACAGAATCCGCATCGCAACAATAATCAGAATGTTTCTTCGCCGGCCAATTTTCTCAACTGGCAGGATCGCAACACGGTATTCGAGCAGATGGCGGCGAGTTATGACAATCGCGTGAATCTGACCGGCGAAGGAGATCCCGAGGAAGTAGCGATTCAGGCGGTTTCACCGAATCTTATTTTCAATGCTGGGAGTGAACACGGCGATCGGGCGGACTTTTACGGCGGAGGACGGCCAAGCCGGTCACGACGACGTTGTGATCCTCAGCTACGGCCTGTGGCTGCGGAAATTCGGCGGCGACCCGAATCTGGTGGGCAAATCGATCCAGATCGACGGCAAGTCGATGCCAGTGCTGGGAGTGATGCCGCGCGGGTTCGATCTCTTCATCAAGCAGGGCTCGCTGATCAACCAGCGCTCCGAGCTGTGGACTCCCATTGCATTTACGGAGAAGTCCCGGACGCGAGGCGGGCGGTTTATGACCACATTCGCCCGGCTGAAACCGGGGATCACCCTCGCGCAGGCGCAATCGCAAATGGATTCGATCGCGAGTCAATTGGAAAAAGAATATCCGGATTTCGACGCGCGCTGGGGCGTGAACCTTGTTCCCCTGAACGAGCAATTCACGGGCGAAATTCGACCCGCGCTGCTGGTGCTGCTGGGCGCCGTTTGCCTGGTGCTGCTGATTGCCTGCGCCAACGTCGCCAATCTTCTGCTTTCGCGGGCCGCGGTGCGCCGTAAGGAAATTGCGTTGCGTGCGGCGCTCGGCGCGACCCGGTGGCGCATTGCGCGGCAATTGTTGACGGAGAGCCTGCTGCTTGCCACGGCGGGAGGCGCGCTGGGATTGTTTCTGGCGGTGTGGGGAGCGGATTTGCTGCTGCGGATCAGTCCGGCAGGATTGTTGGATATCAAGAATCTCGGAATCGATACGCGCATTCTTGCATTTACCGCCGCGATCTCGCTTCTCACCGGACTGGTCTTCGGTTTCGCCCCCGCGTTCGAGGCGGCTCGTTCGAGCATCAATTCGTCGCTGCAGGAAAGCGGCCGGGCTGGCAGAGCCTCAGCGGGCAGCAACCGGCGCGTGCGAAATATATTCGTAATCGCAGAGATCGCGCTTTCGTTGCTGCTGCTGGTGGGATCGGGCCTTTTGATTCGCAGCTTTGTGCGCTTGCAAGCGGTGAATCCCGGCTTCAATCCTGAAAACCTGCTTACCGTTCAGTTGAAGATTCCAGTTTCGAAGTACAAAGATGACGGATCAAGAATTACGTTTTTTAGTGAATTGTTGCGGAGCGTAAATTCTCTGCCCGGCGTCCGCTCCGCCGCCAGCGAAAGTTATGCTCCGTTCACCAGCATGGGCGCTGCCACCGACTACGTGGTGGAGGGCCGGCCCGAGCTTCCGGCGGGGCAACTTCCGGTGACGGATGTGCGCGTGGTCTCACCGAATTATTTCGAAACCATGAATATTCCCCTGGTGCGCGGACGCACGTTCAACGCTCGCGAAGCCACCGAGGCATCCCACGTCGTGATCATCAGCGAGGCCATGGCGCGCGAATCCTGGCCCAATGAAGATCCCATCGGCAAGCGCGTGACGATCAACATGCTGATGAAGAACGTGCCCAGCGAAATCATCGGCATCGTCGGCAACGTTAAGCATCAAGGTCTGGATACCACTCCGGGCGCGATGTCCTACTGGCCGCATCCGGAGCTTGCCTACAACGCCATGGACCTGGTGATCCGCACGTATTCCGATCCGAAGGGCGTTGTGGGCGCTGTGCGCAACGAAGTTCATCAGATGGACCCGGACCAGCCTCTTTCGAATATCGCCACGATGGAAGAATTGATGTCCAAATCGATGGCGCAGCGGCGGTTCAGCATGTTTTTGCTCAGCACCTTCGCCGCGCTCGCGTTGCTGCTGGCGGCCGTCGGAGTTTACGGGGTGATGGCTTACAGCGTTGCTCAGCGCACCCAGGAAATTGGAATCCGCATAGCGCTGGGGGCGCAGCACCAGGATGTTCTTAGGATGGTTGTTGCCGAGGGCCTCAGGCTCGCTGTGGCGGGAGTTGCCATCGGCCTGGCCGGGGCAACCGCCTTATCACGTGTGATGGAATCGTTTTTGTTCGGTGTCGGCGAACGGGATGCGCTCACGTTTTTCAGCGTGGCGGCGTTGCTGCTGGCAACGGCGTTGCTGGCCTGCTACATCCCGGCGCGCCGCGCCACCGCGGTCGATCCGATGGTGGCATTGCGTTACGAGTAGCGGGCAAATGATCGCTATACGCCCGGTCAGGTGAAACGATGGAAACGCTTTGGCAGGACTTGAAGTACGGCATCCGGATGCTGGGGAGAAGTCCCGGCTTCACGATTGTCGCTGTATTGACGCTGGCGATGGGCATCGGCGCAAACACCGCTATATTCAGCGTGCTCAACGCCGTCTTACTTAAGTCACTGCCTTACACCGAGCCGGACCGACTGGTGATGGTGTGGGGAAACGAACGCACGCAAAACAATTCGCGCAGCCAGGTATCTGCTACAGATGTGGTGGATTGGCGCGCGCAAAATCATGTGTTCGAAGACGTCGCCACCGTCAGCGGTTTCTATACGCCGACGCTTACCGGCGCAGGCGAGCCGGAGCGCATTCCGGCGGAAATTGTGGGCGACGGATATTTCCGAATCATGCGCGGCAAAGCGCTGCTGGGACGCCTTTTTACCGCGGAGGAAAATATCGACGGCAAGGATGACGTGGTCGTCCTTACCTATGGATTATGGCAACGGCGCTTTGGAGGCGATCCGGCGGTCATCGGCAGATCCATTTTGCTCAATAGCCGGCCGCATATCGTCGTTGGGATCCTGCCGCCGGAGTTCCGATCGCTGCCCTTTGCAATAACGGAAGGGCCTCCTGCGGAACTTTATCGTCCCGTCGGCGAAAACTATAACGAAAAAGATCGCAGCTCCCGGCATTTGCGAGCCATCGCGCGGCTGAAGCCCGGAGTGAGCCTGCAGCAGGCGCAAGCCGATATGGACGTAATCGCGCGGCGGTTGGAACAGGAGCATCCGCGCGCCAACACGGATTACGGCGTGCACCTGGTCTCGCTGAAGGAAGATTTAGTGGGCGGGATTCGCCCCGCGCTTCTGCTGCTTTTTGGAGCTGTAGGATTCGTTCTGTTAATTGCGTGCGCGAATGTTGCCAATCTGCTGCTGGCTCGCTCGGCGTCGCGGCAGACGGAGATTGCCGTCCGCGCCGCTTTGGGAGCGGGACGCACTCGGCTCGTCCGTCAATTTCTCACCGAGAGCGCCCTGCTGGCCCTTTGCGGAGGGCTTTTGGGAATTCTATTCGCCGTTTGGGGGGCCAGCCTGATCGAATCGGTGGGAGCGAAGGTGATTCCCTCGCTCACTTCGGTTGAGCTCAATTTGAGTGTGTTCGGATTCACGATGGCTCTTTCCCTGCTCACCGGAATTGTATTTGGCGTCGCACCCGCCTTGCAGGTAACGCGCGTGAATTTAAACGATGTGCTGAAGGAAGGTGGCCGCGCTTCAAGCGCACGCCGCAATCCGCTGCGCAGCGCTCTAGTGGTTTCGGAAGTCGCGCTGGCGCTGGTGCTGCTGGTTTCGGCCGGGCTGCTGATCCGCAGTCTTTCGCAATTGAGGCAATTGAATCCGGGATTCAATCCATCCAATCTGCTTACCATGAATGTTCCGCTTCCGGCTGCCCGCTATCCCAAAGACGCGGATAAGCTTGCCTTTTACAATCGCATGATTGAACGCGTGGAAGCCCTGCCCGGCGTTCAATCAGCAGGAATCGTAAGTGTTGTCCCGCTGGGCACCAATTTTGACGGACGCGAACTGCAACTGGAAGATCAGCCCAAGCCGCCGGGACATGATCTTTCCGTCCCGACCTTCATCGCGACGCCTGGTTATCTGCGCGCCATGCAGACCCCTCTTCTGAAAGGCCGCCTGTTCACGGAAACGGACAGCGATGCCGGCGCTCCGGTGGCTCTGATCAGCGACACGATGGCTCGCAACCTTTGGCCCGGCCAAAATCCGCTGGGGAAGCATCTGCGGATCTCGGGGGGCGACAAGCCGATCGAGCAATTGGGATGGCGCTCCGTGGTCGGAGTGGTCAGCGACGTGAAACAAGCTCGCCTGGATGCTCCCGGGGAAATGCAAGTTTACGTTCCCGAAGCGCAGATGGTGAATTCCTACATGACGCTGGTGGTGCGCACGAAAGTGAATCCATCAAGCTTGGCCGGCGCCATTCGCGAGCAAATCCATGCTCTCGATAAAGATCAGGTTGTCTATGCAGTCGCCACGATGGATCAATTGCTTTCGGAATCGCTGGCGCTGCGGCGGTTTTCGATGTTGTTGCTGGGATTGTTCGCCGCGGTTGCGCTGCTTTTGGCCGCCGTGGGGCTCTATGGAGTGATTTCCTACACCGTGGGCCAGCGCACCCACGAATTCGGAATTCGCATTGCTTTGGGTGCACAGCCGGGCGATGTGCTGCGGCTTGTGGTCCGGCACGGTTTTACGTTGGTGTTGGCAGGCCTCGGCGCCGGTATCGTGGCTGCACTGGCGCTCACGCGTTTGCTGGAAAGTTTGTTGTACGGAATCAGCTCCACCGATCCGGCCACTTTTGCGGTTGTTTCCGTGGTGCTTTTGGGGGTCGCGCTGGTGGCTTGTTACGTCCCGGCGCGGCGGGCGACGAGAGTGGATCCGATGGTGGCATTGCGGTACGAGTGATGGCAGCGGTGATAAGCGTCTGGAGAAAAATTTGATTCCATCTTGATCGCTTGCCGCTCCCTGCGCATCACGGCGGTTTCAGTGACCCCGGGGAGGTTTTCAATGGAAACGTTGGTCAAATCACAGGATACTCAAGGGCCTATGGCATTCAGTCATCATAATGCAATGCGAGTGTTAGTCGCCGACGATCAGCCGGACGTCCGGGAAGCTTTGCGGCTTCTGCTGAAAGGCGAAGGATTCGAAATTGAAGCGGTGGCTTCCCCGTCCGCCGTGATCGCGGCGCTGGAAGCTCGCGAACACGACGCGGTGCTGATGGACTTCAACTACGCGCGCGATACCACGTCCGGCCAGGAAGGGCTCGACTTGCTTTCCGGCATCCGCGCGATTGACGGCACCATCCCGGTGGTGGTGATGACTGCCTGGGGGAGCCTGGAACTCGCGGTGGAAGCGATGCGCCGAGGGGCCAAGGATTTCGTGCAGAAGCCCTGGGAAAATGCGCGGCTGATCGCGATTCTTCGCACGCAGATCGAATTGGCTCGAGCCCTGCGCAAAAGCCAGCGCCTGGAAGCCGAAAATCGTTTGTTGCGCGCCGATGGCCGCCCCACCTTAATCGCTGAATCCGCCGCCATGCGTCCGGTGAAGGAAATGATCGCGCGCGTGGGCCCTTCGGATGCGAACGTCTTGATCACCGGCGAACACGGAACCGGAAAAGAAGTGGTGGCGCGCACTTTGTACGCGCTCTCTCCGCGCGCCGGAAAATCGCTGGTCACGGTAAACGCCGGCGGCCTGCCGGAAGGGATTTTCGAAAGCGAATTATTTGGGCACGTAAAAGGCGCCTTCACCGATGCCAAAGTGGATCGCGTAGGACGATTCGAATTGGCGGATGGCGGCACACTGTTCCTGGATGAAATTGCCAACGTTCCGATGAACCTGCAGGCCAAACTGCTTCGCGTGCTGGAAACCGGCGAACTCGAGCGAGTGGGATCATCCACCACGCGGCGCGTGGACGTTCGAATCATTTCCGCCACCAACGCCGACGTGAACTCGGAAGTTAATGCAGGGCGCTTTCGCGAAGATTTGCTCTTCCGCCTGAACACGATCGAAATTCACTTGCCGCCGCTGCGCGAGCGCAAGGAAGATGTTCCGCTGCTGGCCATGCATTTCCTGCGGCAATCCGCACAGCGTTACCGCAAGCAGCTGAATGGCTTTGAAATGGTGGCGATGCAGATGCTCCTTGACCATCCCTGGCCCGGCAATATCCGCGAACTGGATCACGCCGTGGAGCGCGCGGTACTGTTGGCGCAGGGCCAGCAGGTGATGGCTAGCGACCTGGGATTGCGCCCGGTGCGCGAAGCCCCATTCCGGCTTGAAGAAATGGGCCTGGAAGAAGTGGAACGCGTGCTGATCCAGAAAGCCCTGGCTCGATATGCCGGGAACGTGAGCCAGGCCAGCAAGGCGCTGGGACTCAGCCGTAGCGCGCTCTATAGACGGTTGCAAAAATACAACCTGTGAAACCGCTTCCCTACGAGCGCCGCATCCTGATTCAGGCCCTCCTGGCAGGCACGGCAGGCTCGGGCATCGCGCTGGTACTTCTTTGGGTCGGCGGCTATTCACCCAAATTGCAGTGGACGTTAACGGTTTTCATCGTGGGCATGTGGCTCAGTTTTGCCTTCAACGTCCAACAGCGCGTCGCGTTTCCTCTCCGCACACTTTCCAATCTGCTTGCTGCCCTCCGCGAAGGCGACTTTTCCATTCGCGCCCGCGGCGCGGAACGAGATGATTCCCTCGGCGAAGTTCTCCGCGAAGTAAATGCTTTGGGAGAAACTTTGCGGCAGCAGCGTCTGGGCGCCGTCGAAGCCACCGCTCTCTTGAAAAAAGTGATGGAGGAAATTGACGTTGCCGTGTTCGCTTTTGATGGCACGTCGCACCTTCGTCTGATCAATCGTGCCGGTGAACGCATCCTCAATCAGCCGGCTGAGTTGATCATTGGCCACACCGCCGAGGAACTGGGCCTGCTCGAGTGCCTCGAAGGAGATACGCCGCGCATCGAACAAATCGCGTTCCCCGGCAAAGCGGGACGCTGGGAAATCCATCGCGGCAATTTCCGCGAAGGCGGCTTGCCGCACGAAATTGTGGTGATCACGGATTTAAGCCGCGCTCTGCGTGAAGAAGAGCGCCAGGCATGGCAGCGCCTGATTCGCGTCCTTGGCCACGAGCTGAACAATTCTCTCGCACCCATTAAGTCTGTTGCTGAGAATCTAAGCGGCTTGATCGCGCGCCGCGACCGGCCATCGGATTGGGAAGAAGATATGCGCAGCGGATTGAACCTGGTGGCCGCGCGCACCGAAGGCCTGAACCGCTTTATGAGCGCCTACGCGCGCCTCGCTCGGCTGCCACCCCCGCGCATGCAGCCTGTGGAAGTGAGCACCTGGATCCGGCGCGTGGTGGGCCTTGAGCCGCGACTGCAGGTTCAAATGCAGGCCGGCCCTGAGATGAAAATCGAGGCCGATCCCGACCAGCTTGAACAATTGTTGATCAATCTGGTACGCAACGCGGTGGACGCGTCGCTCGAAACGGGTGGTGGTGTGCGCGTGGGATGGAAACGCAAACAAAGATATTTGGAACTCTGGGTGCAAGATGATGGTCCCGGAATTCCCAACCTGACAAACCTTTTCGTCCCGTTCTTCACCACCAAGCAAGGCGGCTCGGGCATTGGGCTCGTTCTGAGCCGCCAGATCGCGGAAGCGCACGGCGGCACGCTCGGCCTCGAAAATAAATCCTCAGGCAAAGGTTGCGAAGCCCGCCTGCGGCTTCCCATGGACCATTCTTCCTAGCTTAAGTATTTTTCCCTGGCTTGTTTGCGGGGTCACTCTTCGTTTCGCGGCAGAGGGGTCGCCGCGGGCGGCCGTTGGTCGTGGGGAGGAAGTCGCAACGGCCGTCCGCGGCGCTGGCGGTTAAAATTCCGGCTTTGCGTTTCCGCGGTGGCATGTCCAGCAGGTAGGACCCTGCGTGGTTGGGAAGTATTGGCCCTGAATTGCTCCGGTCATGGTGAGCATCTGGCGCGCGGTTTTTTTCTCCTGCTTGTCGTCACGGCTCCATTCGCCTACCACGTGGCAGTGCTCGCAGCGGACGTACAGTGCGCCGCAAAAATATTTCATTACACCCATCAGGTTCGGGGCGGGCATGTCCTTCAGGATTTGAACGTTTTTGTAGTATTCGCCGGCCGTTTTCTTCTCGGTGGGAGGCGCGGGCTTTTCGTCCCATTCCGAGGGAGGCCGCTCCTGGTGCATGGGCTGCGGAATAGGAAGGTTCCGCGTTTGTGAGGCGGGGGGCGGCAATTGCGGTGGAGCTTGCTGGTTCTTGTCTTGATCCTGCGTTTTCGCGGAGCTGCGCGGCATGCCGATGCCCGCGCACGTCGCAAAGATCATCGCAGGAAAAACCCCGCAAAGTATCGCCACCTTCCGGAATCCAATCGGTCTGTTCCACCGCTGCTTCATAAGTGCTCCTGGTTGATTTTGAATCTAGATGTAGGAGCGAGCTTCAGCCGCGCCCCTGCATGTCTGAATCCGCGAATGCTGTGATTCTGAGCAAAGCGCCGAGTTTGCGTCGCGACGCTTTTTGGCCCAGGAGAAGAATCTCTCTTCGATCCGAAGCTGCCACACCTCTGGCCAGCAATTTCTATTCTTCTTACGGCGGAACTCCAATCGATTTGGGGTGAGGACGATCAAAAAAGGGGCAAGATGCGGGTCTACAGGGGTGGGACGAAGAACCCCACTCTTCCCGATGAGGCCGGGAAGGATGGGGCACCGGATTACAGAATGGCCCCGAAATCAGCCGCCGGAGCCAAGCGGCTCAGGCAACTTCTCGCGATAGCTGCGGCTGAGCGTGAGTTCGGTGCCATCGCGCAACCGGACGGCATAATCCCCATGGAAAAGCGGACGCAGATCCTGCACTCGGTCGAGATTCACGATGGTGGAGCGATGAATGCGTGCGAATTTCGCCGGATCGAGTTTCGCTTCAAGCGATTGCATCGTCTCGCGCACGGTGTGTGTCTGCGCTCCCGCATGCAATCGCACGTAATTATCCATCGCCTCGATCCAATGAATTTCCTCGACGCGCAAGAAAATAATGCGCCCGCCCGATTTCACCACCAGCCGCCCAATATATTTTTTTCGCGCCTCGAATGCTTCGAGCAGGGAAACAAGCCTCGGCTCGATTTCGTGTTTCTTTCCGCGGGCAAGATCGCCCTTGGCTCGCGCCAGCGCGGCGGAAAATCGCTCCCGGTCAAAGGATTTCAGCAGATAATCCACGGCGTGGACTTCAAAAGCCTTCACGGCATAGCGGTCGTACGCGGTCACGAAAATTGTCGCGGGAATTTCCTCGACCTCCAGGGATTCCAGCACCCCGAACCCATCCATCTCCGGCATCTGCACATCCAGGAAAACTAAATCCGGCTTCAGCCTGCGAATCGCCGCTACTGCCTGCTTGCCATCGGCGCACTCTCCGGCGATTTCAACCTCGGGATCGCCAGCCAGCAGCGTGCGAATTCGCTCGCGTCCCAGCGGCTCATCATCCACGATCAGGATTCGCAGCTTCATCCGCCCCTCGGTTTCCATTCCCTGTAGATGCGGTCTGGAAGGGAAAGGAAATCACGGCGATGGCTCCCCCATCGGCTCCATTTTTCAATTCAAATTGCTGAGAGCTGCCATAGAGTTGTTCCAGCCGCGCCCGGGTGCTGGAAACTCCCACTCCGTTTTTCGGCTTGCCCACGCCGCCGCTCGCCTCCATCGCGAGGCCGGGACCATCATCCTGCACTTCCAGCACCAGCATGCCGTCCTGCCGGCGCGAGCGGACCACCACGCGGCCTGGCCGAGACCGCGTCGCCACTCCATGGCGGATCGCATTTTCCACCAATGGCTGCAAGATGAAATAAGGAGTGCGCGCGGCAAGCGTTTCCGGAGCGATCTCCATGCAAATCGTCAACCGGTCGGCAAATCGCGTGCGCTCGATTTCCAGATAGCGATCCAGGAATTCCAATTCCTTTTGTAGCGGCACCTCTTGCACTCCCCCGTCTTCGAGCGTCATCCGTAGCAATTCACTTAGCCGTGCGATCATGCGGTCAGCGGCTTCTGGATCGCGATGCACCAGAGTGGAAATGGAATTCAGTGTGTTGAACAAGAAATGAGGATGCAGTTGCATCTGCAGCGCCTGCAAGCGAGCCTTGGCCAACTGCGCGGTCAATTGCGACGCCCGCAATTCGCCCTCCCGGTAGCGGCGGTAAAAATCGAATCCCGCCGTCGCGCCCACGATAGCCCAGTAAGTTAAAATATTCAGGTGCAGTTTATATGCCGGCGCCATTTTGCCGGGAATCTGCAGGAGATAATTGCGAACCTGGTTATCCAATCCAACTTTCAGAAATGCAACCAACAAGCTGGCAGCGATATGGACCGGCAAGATTGCGCGGCCAGCGCCCTCGTTCCAGCGGAAATCGCCGCGCGAACCAAACCAGCGCCGGAGCAATCAGTCCCCAGGCGTACCATTCGCTCATCTGCAGCTTCAGAATCAAGCCCAGCATCACCCGGCCGCCGGCATATTTGTAGGTGATGTAAGACTGGCTGGTGAAGAACAGGCCAACGCAGTCCATCCCAGGAAAATCAGAAGCCACCGGAGCCATCGTCGTCGAGCATAGGAGTGGGGTAATTCTTTTCTACACTATCCCGCAGCCGCCGGATAGGCGAATTTACGGATCATTCGTTTCATCGGGATCTTCGAGTGACGCCACGCATTTTTCAATCGTTCGTGCAACTTCCTCCGGATCGGTGCGCGGATCGAAGCGCACGGGTTCGCCCACGCTGACGCACACACGCCCCGGCCCCGCAAATTTCTTTCCAGCCTTGGCTAATTCGAACAGCCCATCAATCCGCATCGGGATTATCGGTATGTCCAAGCGCGTTGCCAGCAGCCCGATCCCTGCTCGAAATGGCGCCAGGCGTCCCGTGCGCGTCCGTTCTCCTTCTGGAAACACCAAGACGCTCCAACCGCGGTCCACGGAATCACCTGCAAACGCGAAGCTTTCGCGAAAGCCCGATCTTCGCGGCAAGGGAAAAACATTGAACAGCGAAACGACCAGAGCGTAGCTCACGCGTTCCAGTATTCGGCGAAATACATTTAGATCGCCGGAGGGATGCCGCATCGAACGCAATCGTTCACCGTCCATCGCCGTCGCCAGGCGATGACGCAGCCGGAAAGGCAGCGCCGCCAGAATAAAACCGATATCGAGCATGGTGATGTGATTGGAAATCACCAGCACCGGGCCGCGAACTCCGCGCAAATTCTGGCGGCCGCGAATGCGCGGCCATGCGAGCAAATAGGTTGCCGTCCATACCAGCAGGTAATACACCGCAAAACGGATCCAGGTCACGGGCCAGCGCTGCGCCCATCGGGTGGAAGGGAATTTTACCCGCTGCTCCGGACGCTGACGCAGAAGCCGCTCCAGATCGCCCACCGTCTTGGCTTCGGAAAATCCTCTTTCATTGAGGTCGACTTGGTATCGGTCCTCCAGCGCGCCCAGTAATTCCACACGGTCGATTGAACTGAGATTTAAATCGCTCTCCAGGCGTTCATCCGTCGACAGGTTCCGCGAAGTTTCTCCCGATCGCGGCGAGATGCGTGCCAGTAACTCCGCAAGCGGGCCTTGCTTCTCGCTGGAATCTCCCGCAGGCTCCATTGATCCCGTCTTTCCCAATCGAGCAGCCACGGACTGTTGAATCTCACGCAGTAAAGGCTTCTGCGTTGGTGTGCGCGGAAAATCCTGCCCAGGCCAAACCAACCACTGCTGCATTTTCTGAAATTCCGCAAGAGACTCGTTCGCGTGCGCGACTATTCTTTCCGCATCCGCACCGGAATCGCGCAGCAGCAGCACCGCCACCGGCTCCGCGTTCCCCTCGCGTTCGAGCCCAACCACCACGGCATCGCGAACCTCCGGTTCGCGCCGCAACGCCGCTTCCAGATCTTCGGGATAAATATTCATTCCCGCCGGAGTCACGATCACGTTTTTGAGGCGTCCTCTGAAATAGAGATTGCCTTCGGCATCGCGTTCGCCCAGATCGCCGGTGTGGAACCAGCCGCCCTCCGTCGCCACCGGCTGCAATCGCCTCCCTTGCCAATAACCCGCCGAAACGTTTTCTCCGCGAACCAGAATTTCACCGTTGTCATCCAGGCGTACTTCCATGCCCGGCAGCGCTTTGCCGATTGAGCCCTTCCCCAGCTTGAACGGATGATTCACGCTCACCAGCGCCGCGGTTTCCGTCAGCCCGTAACCCTGGATCACGGCGTATCCCAGACGCTTCCAAAACAGTTCGGCACCTTCTCCCAGCGCTGCTCCGCCCGATATCATTGCCCAGAATTTCCAGCCGAATTGCCGGTGAATCCGGCGAAAGCGCCACCAACGCCTGAGAAATTTCTCGCCATTTGCCTTCTCAAAATCTTTCTGAAAGTTCTTCAGTCGCCCGGAATCTTCCAGATCGCGCAGCACCTTGTCGCGAAGCGAATCCACCAGCCTGGGAACCGTCACCAGCACCGAGACGCGCTCGCTTTTGATCGTGCGGATCACTTCCGCCGGATTCAGCGTTTCGGAAAAAATCACCGTGCCGCCCAGCAATTGCGGAATAAAAATCCCCATCAACTGGCCGAATATATGGCTCAGCGGCAACAGATTCAAGAAACGCACCGGATGAACCAGCCGTTCGTATTTCAAATAATGTTGAATCTCGCCTTCCAGCGGCTCCAGATTTGCCAGCAAATTGCCGTGTGAAATTGCCACGCCTTTCGGTTCCGCGGTGGTTCCCGATGTAAAGACAAGCTCGAGCGTGTCGGTGCGCTCGATAGGAGGCGCTGAGTAAGGCTTGCTCGATTGCTCCGCCAATGTTTCTTCCAGATTTTCCAACTCAATCGTATGCACAGCGGAATCAAACCCCGGCACTTGGCGCGAGCGAATCACCAGCCTCGCATCCACTTGCTGCGCCACTCGCTGCGCAAATTCCACGCTGGCAATCTTATCCATCGGAACCACAACGACGCCACGCAACGCGCAACCCAAAAACGCAACCACCCACTCCGCCGAATTTTCTCCCCACAACAGAACGCGATCGCCCCGGCTGATCTGTCTCGCTTCCAGTTCGCGCGCGAACTGCGCCGCGGTGCGGGCGATTCGGGAATAAGACCAGCGCACCGTGCGATAGCCGCGCCGGTGAACAAAGGCCGTTTCTTCCCCTCGCCGGGAATAGGCTTCCAGATATTCGAGAAGGGAGTGGCGTCTCATGCGGCCCCCAGTTTCGCTCATTCGTTGAATCTTGGGAATCGAATCAAGCAGAGTGCGGCGCCGGGTGTCCGCATTGACTTATGTTCCAGGCGCTCCTAGCATTGGGATTCAATCCATTTGTAACCCGTTGGCATGGGCCGGCGGGAACCCCGATTTTCAAATCCTCTTTGGGAGCAGCCGATGCCAATGCAACAACCTTTTGTCCCGTCTCGCTCCGCTGTTCTATCCATGGACATGCAATCCGGCATTGTGTCCATATATGCGAAGGATCAGGAAGATTTTCTGGCGCGGGCGAGTGGCGTGTTGAAGCGTGCTCGCAGCCTGGGGATGTGCGTCATTCACGTCCAGGTGGGATTTCGCCCCGGACTTCCGGAAGTCAGCTCGCGAAACCCGCTGTTCAGCGCGATCCTGAGTTCGCCAAGACATCAGCAGCTATTTCAAGGCCCCGCCGGTGCGATTCATCCGGCAGTGGGGCCGGAAGACGGAGACATTGTAGTCGTCAAGCACCGGGTGAGCGCTTTCACAGGCACGGATCTCGACATGATTCTACGTGCGAAAGAAATCGATACTCTCGTTCTGTTTGGAATCTCAACCAGTGGAGTGGTTCTTTCGACGCTGCTCCACGCCTCCGACACGGATTACAGTATTTCGGTAATCAGGGACTGCTGCGCCGACCTCGATTCCGAAGCGCATGCCTGCCTCCTGGATAAAGTCTTTCCGCGCCGGGCCGCTGTCCTTACCGCCGGCGAATTCCTCGATTCTTTGAATTGAAAGGATGATTGATCAGGTGGGATGGTAGTTCGTGCGAACTCGCAGATTCGTTTATGCGAGTTGTCCGGATACTTTGCGGATCGGCCAACGCGCCGCCAAAAAAGAAAAAGCCCGGCGATCTAAGGAGAACAATCGCCGGGCCGGTCCTTAAAAACAGTTTACTGTTGGTCTTTTTTCGCGAGATCCGCTTTCGCCGTATCCTCACCCTGTGGCGGCATCGCCGACACAGCCGGTGAATTCGCTCGGGTCAGATACGGATAGAACGGGGTCACTTCAAACGGCATCTTCTCGCGTTCGGAAAGCAGCGCGGCCGGCTTGGATTTCAACAGGTCCACGCGATCGTTCCAGGGATTCACCTTTACACGCGCGCCGAGCGGCAGTGCGGCAATTTGGTCCAGCTTTGCCGGCTGAAGCTGAGGAGCGCTATTTTCGACTTCCGGAACGTTGAACACACGGTTGCCCAGATGCGGGTCCACCAACGAATGCAGCTGTTTCGATTCCGCATTCAATTGGCGCATGAACACACCAACGCTCTGGAGCTTATCTTTGTAAGGTGAATTCTTCAGCAATTCGAGCGCTTTCTTGTTAGCCAGGTCTTCATCGCCCGGGGTCGAATGGAAACTGAATTCGCGCAACACGTCCTCGGTTGGAAACATCGTCCGATCGCTGAATGCCCAAGCAGAATCAAAAGGATGCCCGAGCATCACGTGGCCCAGTTCGTGGGTCAGCATGGCGGCCAGGCTGGCTTCATCCGGCAACACGTCGAGCAAGCCGCGGCTCATCACGATGGTATGGCCGATGGAGAAAGATTCCAGAGTCGAAACCAAAAGAACGCGGCAATGGACTTCCGGCTGAACGTCGAGGTTGTTGGTCACCTCCACGTTGTTGATCACCGTCTCCATCACTTTGTCCACTTCGCCCACTGGCGCGATCAACCCCGCTGTTTCCAGGCGGTCGATCACGTTCTGCTCGGCCTGGCGATTCCAGGCGCGTTCCGCGTCGATCGGCGAACGATCCTGCGATGTTTCCGCCTGATCTTTCACCGGTGTCACCGATTCCACTTTCAAGTCGCTGAATTCTTCTTGGTGTCCGGAATGCTGGCGGTCATAGCCCCACAAGCGCGTCTGGGCCTTGAAGCGAGCGTGTCCGAACAAGAAATCTTTCAGGTCGCTTTCTTCGCTGTAAACATAAGTCGGCAGCCACGCGCCCTGGACGGCATTCACGCGCCAGCTATCGAAATGGACGTTCATGCCGTGCAAACTTCGCTCCGGCAAGTAGGTCCCGTTGAACCGCACGATGTTGTAATTCTGGTCTTCCACCCAGATGCGCCCTTTGAAACGCCCGTTGCCGGATTTCGGCAGCGGCTGCACGTCGAAGATCAGGCAGCGAACCTCACCCAAAAATTCGCGGCGCTGATATTCGAAATGGTAGTGCTGCCGGTCGAAGCCATTGGCATCGATGTAAATCATCTGCAGGAATCCCTCCGGCAAATAGTCGGAGGAAAACGCAGACGCAAGATAGGAAGCGGGATTAAGTTTCTTTACCGTTCCTCTCTTTTTGTCGGTCATCGATCGCTCGACGACGCCCTCTTTCAGAAAGGCTGTCCCCAGGAAGTAATGGTCGCGGTCCGGAACGGCGCCCAGTTCCTTGTCGGGCCGCATATCCTGAATGTAGGTCTCAATAAGAGGACTGTATCTTTGAAGCATTCGCACTTCGGAACGCTCCCGCGCAGCAATCTGGTCAATCACGTGATTGATGTTCCCTTGCTGCTGTTGTTGCTGATCCGGCACAGAACGCTGCCCATCGGCAGGCGGCTGCTGTTGTGCAGGCGGCTGCTCTTGCGTGGACTGCTGCTGAGCAGGTGGCTGTTGTGCGGGTGGCTGATCTTGTGCGCCCGCCCAACGGGGGGCGACGGTGACAAGTGCCACCACTAGAAATACTTTTACCCAAGTGCGCATCGCTTTCTCTCCCCTTAGTACGCTAATTCGAATCGGATGTGAACCGTTGCTGTAAAGTCCGTGGGTTGGCCGTCCGCGCGCGCAGGGCGGAAGCGAATTTGTTTCGCCGCTGCCTGAGCCGCCTCATCTAAACCGTAACCCAAGCCCTGAATCACCCGCAATACTCGTACTTCGCCTGATGCCGTAAACACCACCTCTAGGAGCACTTCCCCTTCGATTCTTTTCTGCCTGGCCTGATCGGTATAAACCGGTTTGGGTTTGAACAAAATTTCTACTGGATCGGTGCGGTTGGTCGTCGCGGCAGTATTCTTTACTTTCGGTTCGTTGCTTGCTTTTTCGTCCTGGAAAACGCCTTGCTTCACCGAGCGCTGTCCGCCGCCGCTCTGACCGCCAGTTCCTCCAACTGCAACTCCGTTGCCAAATCCCGCGCTGGCGATCACTCCCTTGGCTCCCTTTGCGCCGCCGCTGCCATTCCCTTGGCCGGGGCCTGGAGGCAGGTCGTAGGAACCGAGCTGCGCAATGTTCTGCCGCTTGTCGGTGCGTCCGGTTGCCGGCACACCATTCGGATCGCCGAATCCGCCCGTTTGCACGTCCTCACGTGGTTTACGTATCGTCGGCACCGCAGAGCTGCCCAAAGAGATCGGCTTGGCATCCATGTATTTCGCCACAAGTTCCGGCGATTCCGGCTTCGGGGTATCCCGATGCCCAGTGGCAGGCTTTGCGACTGGCGAAGTAAAGACCGGCGTCATAACCTTCGGTTTCGCAGTAACCACAGCCACCTCGATCGGCTTCTGTTTCAGAATGGGGGCCTGTTTCGGTACAATCTTTTCCCGTACTGGAATAGGCCTTTTTAATTCTGCTGGCTGCGGTTTCCAGGGTGTGACTGGGGGCGCGATGATCGGCGTAACTGCGAACCCTTTATACAGATCCAGCTTCTGGGGAAGCAACGCCGGAATCCATATCACGATCAGTAGCGCCAGGCACTCCAGGCCAAAACCTGCGCTGAAGAAGCTGGCGCGAGACTGGCCGTCCTGTAGGAGCGTAAATGGCGCCCTGGGATTATTTCCGAGTATCGTAGACTTTCCAATCATGACGGCTCCTGAACTGAGTCCCAAATTTGCTGGAAGCACGCACAATACTGCGTGCGCTACCATTGGTACTAGACCGGAGGGCTGGGGAAAATAGAACTTTGGTACTAGCTGTCGGAATCGTTGTTGTAACTACTAATACGAAGTTGAGGAGTGAGACGTTCCTCCGGGTTTTTTGGCCTCTCTGTCTACTGTTTGCGCTCACTCATGTGACGCTACGTTCATTACATTCCCGAGTGAGCACTTTGCACGTTCGTCTCCATAATAGTGATGAAGGGATTGCAGGCGGGGTTGCAATATTTCAACAATAAGCTTAACCCAATTTGATGCTCGCGGATCAAATTAAATTACGAGGAAAAGATATGTGCGGGGAAAGAGTAAATAAATAAGAAGAAGGCGGGGCACAGCCCGTGCCGTGCCCCAGCCTGCAATACAAACCGCCTACTGGCCGCCTCCACCGATTACCACGTAAAGCGTGGTCCCGCCTCGATTAACCAACAGCAACACCTGTTGGCCTTTGGCTCCCGAGAGCGCTTCTTCGAACTGCCCCTGGTTGGCCACTGCGTGGCGGTTCACTTCTTGGATCACATCACCGCGCCGCAAACCAGCATCGGCTGCCGCGCTCGATGGATCGACGTTGGTGATGACAACTCCCTTCGTTGAACTAGGAAGCTGCAGTTGTTGAGCTGTGTCGGACGTCAAGGTCTCTGTCTGCACGCCTTCCAGCGCGCCGCTTGTTCCTTGAGCCGATCCTGGCTTTTCAGCACCTTCATTTTTTTCAGGCAACTGGCCCAGAGTTACGGACATGTCGCGCGATTCTCCGTTGCGGAGAACCTGCAACTGCGCCGTGCTTCCGGGAGCCATCTGCGTGATGTGCATGGTCAATTGGTTGATGTCTTCGACGGGCTGGCCATTCAGTCCAAGAATTATATCGCCCTTCTGAATGCCGGCCTTCGCCGCCGGCGTGTTTGACGAGACATCCGCCACCAGCGCGCCGCGATTTTCTTTCAAACCGAACGCCTTGGCGATTTCAGGCGTCACGTTCTGGATGTTCACTCCCAGATAGCCTCGCACCACGTGGCCGTGCTGCAGAATTTGTTCCATCACATTTCGCGCCAGATCGATCGGAATCGCGAAACCGATGCCCTGATTTCCGCCGCCTCCGCCCGCCAGGATAGCGGTGTTGATCCCGATCAAATTGCCGGAAACGTTGATAAGAGCGCCGCCCGAATTGCCGGGATTAATCGACGCGTCGGTCTGAATAAAATCTTGATAACCTCCCGGCGCCATTCCCGGAACGCTGCGGCCGGTGGCGCTGATGATTCCCATCGTCACCGTCTCGCCGATTCCGAACGGATCGCCGATGGCCAACACCACGTCGCCGATCTGGGATTTCGAGGAATCACCCAGCGGCATCGTTGGCAAGCCTTCAGCGTTGATCTTCAGAACGGCCACGTCCGTTTTCGGATCGGTGCCGATTACCTTGGCCTGGAAGTTGCGCTTGTCGCTCAATGAGACTTGAATATCGGTTGCTCCATCCACCACGTGATTGTTGGTCAGAACATATCCGTCCTGGCTCACGATCACGCCTGATCCCAAGCTGCGCTCTTTTTGGTTTCGTGGCTGAGGACCATTGCCGAATTGGTCTCCAAAAAACTGCTTGAAAAATGGATCGTTGAACATTGGGGAGCCCTGCATTCCGTTGTCGGCCTTAACAATCTTCGACGTCGAAATATTCACGACCGCCGGCAGCGCCGGTTTCACCACGGATGCGAAACCATTGATAAATGGACCAACATTGATGGCATGGTCGGCCGCCACCGCAAACGGAACATTCGGAGCTCCGAACACCGTTGACCTGCCATGGCCAAAAGCCCATACGCCGGCAATCCCGCCAATCCCAAGCGCAATCAGCAAAGCGATCACCGCCACAGATCGGCGGACATTGAATCCTTCCTTCCACATATGGTTTCTCCTTTACGAATTACGGCCGGGCCTCTGGCCAGGCGTTATGAAATATTTTTCTCTGCACGCTTCCGCCCTGCCCTGCTTTCCGGGGATTGAAATTCGAGTTCGGCGGAATGAAAAACCTCGATCTAACAGAGCAGAAAATGCATGGGGCCGGGATGTTCGCGTTTCATGGTTTTAGTCCTGCTGATATGCGGGTTTGAGAAATTCTCCTTGCCACATATCCCCCCTGCACACAATATGATGCTCCAGCCGAAAACAAAGTTGCGAACCGCACGATCAGGCCTTTGTTCTTTTGACAGCCGGGGAACCCTTTTGCCAGAATGCCCCGTCTCTATACATTTGACGCTCGATTCGCTTAAAGGAGAGCATGATGATTCGTCGATCCCGGTGCCTGCTCAGCCTCTTCACTTTACTGAGTTTATCGGTGCATTCCGCAATGGCCGCGCCTGGTTCCACAGAACCGCTCTCCCCCGCCGAAGACGGAACTCTCAAAGCGCTCTCCGCAATTGCCGGCGCAGGAATGATGAATTCCAACGCCTACGGCTATCTCCAGGAATTGAGCGACGACATTGGCGGCCGCGTCACTGGCACTCCGCAAGCTGCCAAGGCTGTTGAATGGGGACTCGCTCGCATGCGCGCGATTGGCCTCGAAAATGTCCACGCCGAGTCGTGGGAAATTTCCCGCGGCTGGACGCGCGGTTCCGCCGAAGCCGAGCTTCTCTCTCCCGTTCACCATCGCTTGCTGATCGATTCCATGGGCTGGGTTGGATCCACCGCGGGCAGCGTCGAAGGCGACGTGGTCGCAGTCAACATCAATCAAATTGACGAGGAGATTCAGCAAAACTCATCGCACTGGGCGGGCAAGGTTCTTCTGATCGTGAAGCGCGGATTTCCCAAGCAAGGCGGCATGCTGGCTTTCGCGAGGTTCGGACCATTTCTAAAAAGTGCTTACGCAGCCCACGCGATTGCCGTCATCGGCGGTCAAGCTGGCGCGAAATCCACCGGAATGAATTTGACGCATACCGGCGCGCTGGGCTTCAACACCTATTACGACATTCCCGTCGTCAGCATGGGCGCCGAGGATCAGGACCAGCTCGAACGCTTCCTCGATCGCGGCAAGCCAATTCGCATTCGCATCAACGTGCAAAATCAGGTGACCAGCGGCCCCGTGGAATCCGCCAATGTCGTCGGCGAAATCCGCGGCACTCAATTCCCTGAGCAAATCATCGTCGCCGGGGGACACCTGGATTCCTGGGATCTCGCTTCGGGCACCACCGACGATGGCTGCGGCGTCACCGTTGCTCTCGGCGCCGCGGAAGCCATTTTGAAATCCAGCTTCAAACCCTTGCGCACCATTCGCTTCGTTTTGTTTACGGGAGAGGAAGAAGGCTTACTCGGTTCGATCGCCTACGTGAAAACTCATCAAAACGAAATGGCCAATCACATTGCCGCCGTGATTCTCGATAATGGGCAAGGCCCGGTTAATGCACTCGAACTGGGCGGCCGCACCGACCTGGTTTCCGCTTTTCAAAAATTCGCCATTTATATTCAAGCTTTCGGGGATATCGACGTGGACGACGATCCGGTTTTCGGCACGGATGCCGGTCCATTCATTTTGGCGGGGCTGCCGGGCATCAACTTGGGGCAGGATTCGCCTGACTACAAATTCACGCATCACTCCGCAGTGGACACATTCGATAAAGTAAAACCCGATATCTTGATTCGCAACGCAACCATCATGGCCGTCACCGCTTTCTGGATCGCCGGCCGGCCCGAACGGCTCGATACTCCTTGGCCAGCCGAAAAAACCGCGCGCATGTTAACAGAGAAAAAACAGGACACATTCCTGAAAGCCTTCGGCCTCTGGCCCTTCGGCAATCTAGGCGCCGAACCAAAGGATTAATACGGCGCAAGCAAGAGGGTGCCCCATCCTTCCCGAGCCTCATCGGGAAGGGTGGGGTCTTTGACTTTTCTGTATTACCCACGGAACCATGAAATATACAGAACACCGCAGCCGCGCTCCTCTGTTGCAGTCATCCCGAGCGAAGCGAGGGATCCCGCGCAACATCCCAGTGCTCGAATACCCGCCGCCTAGCATCATTTTCACGCGGCGCTGGGGCTGATCAGCCTCGCGATGAAAAACGCCGCGGCCGCTGCCAGACCGCCCACAATCACCGTTTGCAATCCTCCGCGCAGGGGCTTCACTCCGGTGTAATGTCCCTTCACGCATCCGAACGCGAACAGCGCTGCCAGCGTCACGCTGACGGAGACCCACAACGCGCTCGTCACCTGGCCCACCAGCATGTAAGGCGCCAGTGGAATCATCCCCCCTGCAATATACGACGCCGCAATCGTCGCCGCGCTCCGTCCCGCGCGCGCGGGATCCGGCTCCTCCAGGCCAAGTTCGAATCGCATCATGAAATCCACCCAGCGTGTCTGGTCCGAGCAGATTGCATTCACCACCGGCCGCATCTGTTCCTCGGACATCCCGTACCCACGGAACACTTTCGCCACCTCTTCTTCCTCTTGATCGGCCAGTTCCACTGTCTCGCGAATTTCTCGTTGCCGCTCCGATTCGTAATGTTCCGAATCGGTTTTCGCGGCCAGATAGCCTCCCAATCCCATGGCGATCGATCCCGCCGCAATTTCCGCCAGGCCCGCCAGCACGATCAAGCTGTTTCCGTGAACGGCCACGGCCGCCGCTCCCGTCAATCCAGCAGCCAGAGCGAATGGAACCGTCAATCCATCCGCCATTCCAATAACAATGTCACGAACTGCCGCAGTCGCTGTAAAATGTGATTCCAGGTGCCCGCTCGACGGCATGGTTAGCTCCCTGTTTGCATTAAGTAGCACAGCCGCTCTTGGCTGTGCACCCAGCCAATTCCCAAACTACGCGCACAGGCAGGAGTGCCTGTGCTACCAAAACCGATCGCAATGCAGCTGAACCTACGACCGCGCTGACAGCATCATTCTATTGTGCAATAATTGCACGCAGCAAATCAGGAGGATTACATGGCTCAACAAACCGGGACGGCTCAAACCACCGCTCATCAACTGCCGCCTTTGCCCTACGCGTTTGACGCACTCGAACCGTATATCGACGCAAAGACAATGGAAATTCACCACGACAAGCATCACAACGCTTACGTCACCAACCTCAACAAAGCTCTCGAAGGACACGCTGACCTGCAACAACTCTCGCTCAACGACCTGATCGCTCACCTCGACCGCGTGCCCGAAAACATCCGCACCGCTGTCCGTAATAATGGCGGCGGACATGCCAACCATTCGCTCTTCTGGACCTGGATGAAGAAGGGCGGCGGTGGCGAACCCAAGGGCGCAGTAGCCGACGCCATCAAGAGCGCGTTCGGATCATTTGCCGATTTCAAAACCAAGTTTGGGCAGGCTGCCACCACGCGCTTCGGCTCCGGCTGGGCCTGGTTGCAGTTGCAGAATGGCAAGCTCGCAATTGAATCCACGCCGAACCAGGATAGTCCCATCATGTCCGGCGCAAAGCCAATTCTCGGCCTCGACGTTTGGGAGCATGCCTACTATCTGAAATATCAAAACCGCCGTCCCGATTACATTGAGGCTTGGTGGAACGTGGTCGATTGGGACCACGTCAACGATGGCTTCACAAAAGCGAGCAAGTAGCGAACGACCGTTCGCGGTAATTGAAATCAAATCGCGAGTCACTTAAAGACCCGCCCCGCTCGACGGGACGGGTCTTCTTTTTCTGGCTCGTTTTGACCTGCTAGTTGATTTCGCCTGGCAAATGTTTCTTAGGGGGTCGCAGCTTCCGGCCCGCTGAAGAATGCATTGGGGAGTCATTCCGAACGAAGTGAGGAATCCGGAGTTGATCTGAAATGCTCGAGTGAATGAGATTTTCTATTTTGCGCATGACAATGCGGCGAAATCCACATAGCATTTATGCGGTCGCTCACGGTCAAAATCCCGGCAGAAATTTCATTTCCAGCGCCAGAATCAAAATCGCCGCGACGGTTGTCACCAGCGTCACCACCAATCCCACTCGCGTGAATTCCCAAAAAGAAATCGGCGCCTTCTTCGCCGCCAGTTGCAGGACGATTAAATTCGCTACCGATCCAATCGGGCTGGAATTTCCCGCCAGCGTGCTGGTGCTTGCCAGCGCCAGCCATACCGAATGGCTGTGCGGAAACGAATTCACCAGCGGGCGGAACAGCAGCACCGCCGGAACATTGCTCACCAGGTTGGAAAGAACCAGCATCACTCCGCTGACCGCGAATAATTGCGAAACCGGATTTCCCCGCAGCCACGGCTCAAAATGCCGGATTAAATAATCCGTCGCGCCGGAAGTTTCAAATCCGCGAATCACCACGAAGAGCGATGCAAAAAACAAAAGCAACTCCCAATCCACCCGTTGGTGAATGTATTCCGATTTCACTCCGCCAATCACCAGGATCAGCGCTCCCACCGAGATCGCCACCAGCGGAAACGAAAAATTGAAAATCCACAGAACGATCACCAGTGACGCCGCCAGCGCGCATTTTTCGAGCAGTAACCGATGCACCGGCACATGCACCATCGGCGTTTGCTCTAGGGGCTGCGTACCGCCCAGTTCCCGACGGAAGAACAGCCACAACACCGCGACATTCAGCACCAGCCCCACCAGCGACACCGGCGCCAGATGTGCCAGAAATCCCAGGAACGTCAGGTGCGCTGAAATTCCCACCAGCGCATTTTGTGGATTTCCCGTCACCGACATGGCCGACCCGATATTCGACGACGTCGCTAGCGCAATCACGTAGGGAATCGGCGGCAGGTTCAGCCGGTCCGTAACCGCCAGCACAATCGGAGTGAAAATCAGGCAGATCGTATCGTTCACAAAAAAAGCCGACAAGATTCCCGCCGTGAACACCAGCGCCACCAGCAATTGAAATCGCGTTCGCGCCACTCCCGCCACATGCACGGCAATCCAATCGAAAAACCCCGAAACCTGAAAATGCGCCACCAGGATCATCATTCCCAGCAGGAACATGATCGTGTTCCAATCGATCGATTGGTACGCCTGGTCGAGCGGCACCGCTCTCGTAAGAACCATCGCCACAGCGCCGCAAAACGCCGCCGCCGTGCGATCCAGATAACTCCCCCGCCCGCTCTGAACCGCAATCAGCGCATAAGTGACCAGAAAAATCCCAATGGTCACCCACCGGCTCGCCCCCACTCCCGCCAGCGAATTCAAAGACTCATGCAGAGCAACATAGACACTGAATTTATCTCATATTCGTCGCCGTCTTGACCAGGGATATGGTTGAATGAACTGAATTTCGACAATCGGATCAGATTCTAAATCCAAGCTGATTGCGAGTGAACCGGGAATCGCCATCCCGTTCGTAAGATGCAAACGACTTTTGCAGATAGTTGCTTGCACTGCTGTCGGCTCGGCAAGATACTAGCGTCGTGAAAACGGTGAGACGGGGATTCAATTTAGCCGCGGTAATCGTTGTCATTGCATGTGTGAGTTGGTCTTGCATTAAAGCTGTATCGGAGGCAATTTGACTGCAAGATCAACGCAGCGCTATATGTTCGACCCGGCGAGTTCAATCCATCAAGCAAGATGCCCGGGATAGGCTCAAAATCGGTGCAAATAAGGCTGACGGTTTCTCTGTTTTTTCGAAGAGCACGGCATTCCGTTCACCACCGTGGAGTCTCGAGGCAATTGGAACACTACGGACCTCCGGATGCGCCCCGATTGGCTGTGGCACAGATTCGGCTATAGTCAGTGTACGAGTGAAGCTCGATGGGGCGGGTACCGTGACTGAAGAGCCGACTGTGATTGGCATGTACACGGACTGCCTATAAGCGGATTGCGGGAAGGTGGACAGCTCGGCCTGCAGGTTTGTAGGGGCGCTGCTTGCTGCGCCCGCCGCCCTATAGCAACCCCGTGGAGGGTCTCGATGGACTTGATCGAGATGGCGAGGAATCTCTTTTCCACCCGCTGATTCTCAACCAACAATTCTTCAGTGCGCCCAAACTTTCTCCGCATCCTTTTCGAACGGGTAGACGTGTACCATCCATCCAAACATCTGCGGAACCCAGCGCCCGCCCGCCGCTTCGCAGGCTTCCGCCGTCGCGATGGAGCCTTCGAATCCGAATTGTTTGCGGTCAATTTGCGCAGCGGGAGTTCCCTTGGGAGGCATGCACAGATTCACGTGCCGGTGCCAGCGCGCCACGCTCAGCGGCACGCGCTCGTTCAATTGACTCTCCGAAAAATTCTTGGGCGCCGTGTACATCGCGCCCATCAGCTTGTAGCCATCCCCCACCTTTTTATAAAGCAGCGAAGTGGGGTGCTCGGGATTGAACGCAAATTGCGCTTCGAACGCATAGCGGTAATTCGTGAAGTGATATTGCGGCTGCGGCACGTTTGGAAAGAAAATCTCGTATCCATCCGCCAGCGCCACTTTGTAATCCTCATATTTCACAATCGAAGGCCGCAGCGCCGCCACAATTTCCTCGCCGCGCTTTTCATCGTCCGCATTCGCCGACCGCAACGCCGTCATATACATGTGCGGCCCCATGTCCATGTGCTCGTGCGACATGGAATCATTCGCGCCGCGAGCCTCGTCCGCGGCTCCCGCCGAGTCATGGCCCATCGCCCCCATTTTCGACATGCCCATTCCGGGCATGTCAGGCTTGCTCTGGCCTTGCGTCTGCTGGCCCTGCGCGCCTTGACTGCTGTGCGTTCGCATTGGGCAAGCAAAATAGCGCTCCTGCAAGAACGAAGGTGAAAAAGATTCCGGACGTTTTTCCCAGTTTCATAGCCGCTTCTCCTACTCTGTATAACGCATCGCGCACCAAAAAGTTTCGCCCACCCAGGCATGTAGGGGCCGGCTTCAGTTCACGCTGAGCTTCGAAGGGCCGCGCCCTCTTGTGCAGCGTCGCACACTTTACGGGCAATGGCCAAAAGTAGACTTGGCGCAAAGCCTCGACTACACTCTTCCAGGCAATTTTAACGTGTTGCAAGCAGCCCGGATGGCGCACTCGACCCGCGAAATGCGCAAAAAAGTGGCCGATCCCGGACTGTTCGTGTGACAAATATTTTACATCCGATTGGAAGAAAATCGGAATCCCGGCCAGCCGCAAAGCATCTATGCACATTCGCCCATGATTACCTTCGTATCCGCCGATTGGTTGCAGCAGCGCCTGGATGATCCGGATTTCCTGGTCATCGATCCGCGTTCCGTGATCCGCTACATGTCCGGACACGCGAAAAATGCAGTCAGTCTGCCGGCCGCAAAAGTTTTCACATCAAATGGTTTGCGACCCGTTGAAGAACTCGCTCGCTGGATCGGCGCTGCCGGACTCGATGACAAGAAAACTCCGATCCTTTACGACAACTTCGACGGCCAAAACGCGGCGCTGCTGGCATGGCTCTTGCTTTATCTGGGCCGCACCGATATTCACATCATGGAAACTTTCTGGGAAAAGTGGATTGCCGAAGGACGCGAAGCGTTCTACCGCCCCGTTCCGCAAACCTCACGCACATTCACTCCGCGCATTCGCAACGATTTTCGCGTCTCGCTCGCCGAAGTTCAAAAATCAACGAACCGCAAATTGGTGGATTTTCGCAGCCGCGACGAATTCACCGGCAAGCTGGATACCGAAAATAAGCCGGGCCATATCCCCGGCGCCGTCAACCTGGTTTGGCGGGAATTAAACGGCCCCAATCACCAAATTCTCGCGCCGCGCGAAAAACTACTATCCCTTTTTGCGAATTGCGGCATCTCATCCACCGATCAGGTGGTGGCCTATTGCCGCAGCGGAATGCGCGCCTCGCTCGGCTTTCTGGCGCTGGAGCAGTTGGGAATCCCGGTCTCGCTTTACGATGGTTCCTACGCGGAATGGGCCCGCAACGGCTTGCCCGTGGAGCATTCCGAATTACCAGCTCAAACCTAACGGAGAAAAAATAAATGCCTGAATCGCAATTATTTCCAGTCACCGTGGTTGGCAGCATGCCCCGCCCCGCCTACCTGATCGCCGCTCTGCGCAAGCGCCAGGCCGGTGAATCGAGCGCCGAGGAATTCAACGCCGTCGCCGATCGCGCCGTGCTGGAATCCATCAAAATCCAGGAAGATGCTGGCGTCGATATTCTCACCGACGGCGAGCAGCGCCGCGACAATTTTTATTCTTTCGTGGTCGAAAAACTGGGCGGCATGCGCCTGATGAAGGTTTCGCAGTTGATGGATTATATGAAGGACCGCGCGCGCTACGAAGAAGTCCTCCGCGCGCTCGACGTGCCCGCCTTCGCCATCAAAAGTCCCATCGTCGTCGGGCGGCTCACCGAAAAGAACGGACTCTCCCTCGATGAAATGGATTTCCTGAAGAAAAACACCAAGCGCAAAATCAAAATCCCGCTCCCCGGCCCTTACATGCTCACCCGTTCCAGTTGGTTCGAGGGCCTTTCCGACAAGGTCTATCCGAATCCGGAAGATTTGGCGAAAGATGTTGTCGCCATTCTGCGCAAGGAAATCCTGGCGCTCAAAGCGCGCGGCGTCGATTTCATCCAGCTCGATGAGCCCATCCTGAGCCAGATTATTTACGGTGCCGAAAGCACCGAAACTTTCATGTGCGCCGCGCTGCCGAATCGCCGCGATCCGATCGAAGAACTCGAACTCGCCGTCCGCCTGATGAACGAAACCGTCAAGGGAATCGACGGCGTAAAATTCGGCGTGCATATCTGCCGTGGCAATTGGAGCCGCCGCGAGGAGGTGCTGCTGAAAGGCAATTATGGCCCCATGCTTCCTTACCTGATGCAGATGAACATCGACCAACTCGTCCTGGAATTCGCCACGCCGCGCGCCGGCGAGCTCGACGTCTTCAAGGAATACAAGAACGAAAAGGAAATCGGCCTCGGCGTGGTGAATCCGCGCACCGACGAAATCGAGACGCCCCAGGAAATCGTCAAGCGCGTCAAGGAACTCACCAAATTTTACGATCCCGGAAAAGATTTACCTGAACCCGGATTGCGGCTTCGGTACGTTTGCCGAACGAAACGTCAATTCCGCCGAAACCGCCAAGAAAAAATTGGCCACTATCGCCGAAGCGGCCAAATTACTTCGCGCCGAATACCAATAGCGCGGGCCGCGCCAAAATTACAATCGTCGATCTAAACTCACAAAAAGGAGAAAACAAAATGGCACAAGAAGCAAAACCAGCCGAGGAAAAATTAAACGGCCTGCATCCCCAAAAAATCGAAGGAATCCTCGAATCCCTGAAAGATCCCATCGTCTGCAAGGAAGTTTCCGGCCCCTGGAAATCCCGCATCGTCTGGCAGGAAGGTTTCCGCGTAAAAGCCTACATGCGCAACCACGCGATTGAAATGGACGAGCCCGCCGGACTCGACGCCAGCGACACGGCCGCAAGCGCCCACGAACAGCTTCTCTCCGCCGTCGGCTCGTGCTTGACTGTGGGTTTCGTTTTGAACGCCACGCGCCGCGGAATCCGCATTCACGATCTTGAAATCGCACTCGAAGGCCACTTCGATAACATCCTGAAGTGGGCCGGCCAAAGCAAGGATGGCAATCCCGGCTATCGCAACATCACCGCCAAGCTGTTTGTGAAGGCCGATGCTGACGAAGCCACTCTCCGCGAAATCTGGAAGCTCGCAGTCGACGGTTCTCCCGTAACGCAATCCGTCGTCCGCGGCACTCCCGTGATCGCCGAATTCGAAGCGATCTAACGCCATTTCACAGCTGCCTGGGGCCGGCCTTCACTCATGCACATCGCAACGCCGCGCGGAGAAGGGCTGGCCCCACCTCTCCTCTCTCCGCGAAAAACCTTTTCTGCTCTCCACCCGCACGCGATAGAATTACGCCCGCCACAGAGCCTGGCGATCTGCTCCTGCCCTGTGCGCCACAATCCAAAATTTAGCGCTTCCCTGCGTACCGCGCGGAGTGGCGCCTTGTAAGGGGCATTCCCGATGAAGAAATTCTGCCTGGCCGCTCTCCTGATCTTTGCTTTCGCTTTCATCTCGCACGCGCAATCCGAAAGGCCGCTCCTCCTGCAGCAACCCACCGTGAGCCGCACGCAAATTGCATTTGCCTACGCGGGCGAACTCTGGACCGTCAGCCGCGATGGCGGCGACGCCATCCGCATCACTTCCGCGCCGGGAGTGAAATCGGAGCCGAAATTCTCGCCCGACGGCAAATGGATCGCTTTCACTGGAAATTACGATGGCAATACGGATGTCTACATAGTTCCCGCCACGGGCGGCGAGCCTCGCCGCCTCACCTATCACCCAGGTCCGGATAACGTGGTCGGCTGGACCCCCGACGGAAAAAATATTCTTTTCACTTCTGCACGCGATAGCTATGCGGCCTTTCTGCGCCTCTATACCATCGCAGTCGACGGCGTGTTTCCCACGCAACTGCCGCTCCCGATGGCTTATGACGGTTCCTATTCCGCGAATGCCTCGCACATCGCCTACCGTCCCATGGCCTTCGGTCACGGCAATTGGAAGCGCTACCGTGGCGGCATGACCACTCCCGTATGGATCGCCAATCTCGCCGACTCCAGCATCGTCGCCATCCCGCGCGATAATTCCAATGATTCCGGCGCCATGTGGATAGGCGACATAATTTATTTTCTTTCCGATCGCAATGGCCCCGTCACGCTCTATTCCTACGACACGAAATCGAAAAAAATCAGCGAACTGATTCCCAACCACGGTTTCGATATCAAGTCCGCTTCGAACGGCCCCGGCGCAATCATCTACGAGCAATTCGGAGAAATTCATCTCTACGATCTCTCTTCGCGCAAGGAACACAAGGTCGATATTAAAGTCACTGGCGAACTGCCCGAAGTGCGCCCGCATTTTGAATCCGTCGCCAAGCACATTCTTTCCGCCAACATTTCGCCCACCGGAGCCCGCGCCGTCTTCGAAGCTCACGGAGAAGTGCTCACGGTGCCCGCCGAAAA
Source organism: uncultured Acidobacteriota bacterium (assembly GCA_963797765.1). Classification (GTDB taxonomy): domain Bacteria; phylum Acidobacteriota; class Terriglobia; order Acidiferrales; family UBA7541; genus JBGPTK01. Next base: position 934,084 of record CAWCQU010000002.1, read on the forward strand.
AGGCGACGTCCGCAACATCACCAATACTCCCGGCATCGCCGACCGCACTCCTTCCTGGTCGCCTGACGGCAAATGGATCGCCTATTTTTCCGACGAATCCGGCGAATACGCCCTCCACTTGCGCGATCAAAATGGCATGGGCGAAGTCCGCAAAATAAATCTGGGCACGCCGCCATCATATTTTTACGAACCCATCTGGTCGCCCGACAGCAAGAAAATCACCTACACCGATAAGCGGCTCAATCTCTGGTACGTCGATCTCGATAAAGGCTCGCCCGTAAAAATCGACATGGATACCTACGACACTCCCACCTACAACATGAATCCTTCCTGGGCTCCCGATAGCCGCTGGATCACCTATACGAAGCTCATGCCCAACCACATGCGCGTGGTCCTGGTGTATTCGCTGGAAACCGGAAAAAGTATGGCCATCACCGACGGCATGAGCGACGCCGAATATGCCGTGTTCGATAAGAACGGCAAATCGCTCTACTTCACCGCCAGCACCAATATCGGCCCCACCACCGGCTGGCTGGATATGTCTAGTTTCGATCACACGGTTACCCGCAGCCCCTACGTGGTCGTCTTGCGCAAGGATCTCCCTTCTCCTCTCGCTCCCGAAAGCGATGAAGAAAAAGTGAAGGGCGCCGACAAGGCTGACAAATCAGACAAGCCCGCCGCCGGGGACAAGAAAGACGATTCCGCTGAGAAGAAAGAAGATAAGAAGGACGACAAAAAAGACGAAAAGAAAGACGCCAAGAAGCCCGATGAACCGGCTCCCGTCACAATCGATTTCGAAAACATCGGCCAGCGAATTCTTTCTCTTCCCATTCCTGCCCGCGACTACACCACCATGGCAACCGGCAAATCCGGCGAGTTGTATCTCCTCGAAGCGCCGCCTGGCCCCGGCGGTCCTGGTCCGCGCCCGTTAGTCCTTTACAAATTCGATCTCGCCAAGCGCAAGACGGACACTTTTCTCTCCGGCATTCAAGGATTCGATATTTCTTTCAACGGAGAGAAAATCCTCTACGCTCAGGCGGGCCATTGGACAATCGCGCCCACCGCCGCGCCTCCTAAGCCGGGTGAAGGAGTCCTCAAACTCGAGCAGATGGAAGTGTGGGTCGATCCCCGCGCCGAATGGAAGCAGATGTACCACGAAGTTTGGCGGATCGAGCGGGATTTCCTCTATGCTCCCAATCTTCACGGCGTCAACCTGCCCGTCACCGAGAAAAAATACGCGCAATTCCTCGACGGAGTCGGCAGCCGCGCCGACCTGAACTATTTATTCAGTGAGATGCTCGGCCAAATCAATATCGGCCACATGTTCGTGGGCGGCGGCGATGTCCCGGAAATGCCGCAGGTAAAGGTGGGACTTCTTGGCGCCGATTATTCCGTCGAAAATGGCCGCTATCGTTTTTCGCGAGTTTACAACGGCGAAAATTGGAATCCGCAACTCCACGCTCCGCTCACGCAGCCGGGCGTGAATGTAAAAACGGGCGAATATCTACTCGCTGTGGATGGCCGCGAGTTGCACTCCTCCGATAATATCTACAGTTTTTTCCAGGAGACTGCCGGCAAACAAATTGTGCTCAAGGTGGGACCGAATCCCGATGGCTCGAGTTCGCGCGAAGTCACCGTGGTTCCGGTAGACAGCGAAGGCAACCTGCGCAACCGGGCCTGGATTGAAGACAACCTCCGCAAAGTGGACGAAATGAGCGGCGGCAAGGTCGCCTATGTTTATCTGCCGAACACCGGCGGCGGAGGCTTCACCAATTTCAATCGCTACTATTTCGCGCAAGTAGGCAAGCAGGGAGCTGTGATCGACGAACGGTTTAATTCCGGCGGCGCCATTGCCGATTACATCGTCGAGTACATGCAGCGCAAGCTGTGGAGCTATTGGGCCACCCGCGAAGGCGAAGTCTTCACCTCGCCCTTGGATTCCATCTATGGCGCAAAAGTAATGATCGTCAATGAGTATGCGGGTTCAGGCGGCGATGCCATGCCCTGGTATTTCAAGCACGAGGGCGTCGGCAAACTCGTCGGCAAGCGCACCTGGGGTGGATTAGTCGGAATTTACGGTTACCCGCAGTTGATCGACGGTGGATTCGTCACCGCCCCGCGTGTCGCGTTTTTCAATCCCGATGGCCAGTGGGACGTTGAAAACCACGGCACCGATCCGGATATCGAAGTGGAATTTGACCCGCACGCCTGGCGCGAAGGTCACGACCCGCAACTTGAAAAGTCGGTTCAGGTGGTGCTGGAGGAGTTGAAGAAGAATCCGCCTCCGGCCCTGACGCCGAAGCCACCGCCCTATCCGGATTACAGCAAGGATCGGTAATAAAACTCAGAACGTATCTCTATTCCTCGGGCCGGACCCAATCCGGCTCGAGGATTGTCTTTCAATAAGCCGCACTCACGCCGATTTCTTCACCAGCCGAGTCTCCCGCGAAAAATAGCCCAGCAAATAAGCCGTCAATCCCGCCGTCAATCCTCCGCTGATAATAATCGTCTCCCATACGAGTCCCACCGCCACCGCCAGTGCCGCGGGCGCGCCAAAAGGTCTGAGCAACGCAGCCAGCGCCGCCTCTCGCACTCCAATTCCGCCTTGCGTCAGTGGAACCAGCGCCGCAATCTTTGCCAGTGGCCATGCAAAAAGCCATACCCGCAGCGGTAAATGCAATCCGCAGGAATCCGCCACCTGCGCCGTCAGCAGCACGAACAACACTTGCACCACAATCGCCAGGCTCAGCACCGCCAGCACGTACTGCGGTTGCTGTACCAGCGAACGCCAAGCAATCACCAGTCGTACCAGCCGCCTCCTCATCCGGTACGAAAATCGCCCTGCCGGAAGCCACAGCACCACCGCTCCCAATAATACGGCAGCTGCTACGAACGCCGCCGCCACGACCAGGAAGATTTTCCGGCTCGCGGGACTAAGCGATCCTGGCACGAACACCGCGCCAAACACCGCCAGCATCCCCAGCGCGGTCACGTCCATCAGCCGGTCCAGCAAACTGCCCAGTAAAATTCCGGCTTTGCTTCGGCCCAGTTTCAGCGCCAGCCCCGCGCGCACCACGTCCCCGCCTACAATTGACGGCAGAAACAACGTGCTGAAGAGTCCCGCAAAATAACTTCGCGCCGCCTGCGCAAAGCTCAATCCCGCGCCCGCCAGGTTCACCATCATCCGCCACTTGCTGACGGCGATCGTGTGCGCCAGCAAATAGCCAGCCAGCATCAGCAGCCATAGCCCCAGCGGAAGTTGTCCCATCGCGGCCCACACTTGCCGCAAGGGCAAAAAATGGAAAAGCAGCGCCAGGACGGCCACGCTGCCACCCACGCGCAGCAACGTGAAGCACATCGCGCGGGTTGAGAATCGAGTTTCGTTAGATTGGTTCACACAGGGGGAATCGCCCTGCCATTATGCTGTGCCACCCCTCTGCGAACAAGCCTTTCAAAAAAACGACCTCACGAACCCGGTTCCACCGCCGATTGCTGTATGATATTCGCCTTGGAATGCACAAGAACGGAGAGCTAAGCCTTGAAAAAGAAGATTCGCGTCGCCCAGTATGGAATTGGCCCCATCGGCGCCTCGATTGTCCGCCTGATGCGGCAAAAGCAAGCACTCGAAATCGTTGGCGCGATTGATACCGATCCCGCCAAGGTGGGACGCGATCTCGGCGACGTGGTTGGCGCCTCCGATGCTCCCTGGGGCATCCTTGTTTCGGACGATGCCAAGAAGATTCTTGACGGCCCCGTGGACGCCGTGATTCATTCCACTTCTTCCTACTTGACCAACGTGGCCGGCCAGCTTACCGCCTGCTTGCAGGCAGGTTGCTGCGTCGTCTCCACCTGTGAAGAGCTGGCCTATCCGTTTCGCAAGCATCCCGATCTCTCGGCAAAGCTCGACGAGCTTGCGAAAGAAGAAGGTGTAGCGCTCGTCGGCACTGGAGTAAACCCTGGATTCGTGATGGATAAGCTGGTGCTCACTCTCGCTTCCGTTTCGCAGCGCGTTGATTCCGTAAAAGTCACCCGAATCGTCGATGCTTCCAAGCGCCGTTTGCCGCTCCAGAAAAAAGTTGGCGCGGGCATGACCGTCGAGGAATTCCGCGAAAAAGTCGCCGACGGCATCATCAAACATCACGGCTTGCCGGAATCCATCACCATGATTGCCGATGGAATGAGTTATTCGCTGGACGACATCACCGAAACCATCGAGCCTGCCATCGCCGAAGAGCGCGTCAAAACGGAATTCTTGGAAGTCGAGCCCGGCCAAGTCGCGGGAGTTCACCAAATTGCTCGCGGCATCTCCGCCGGTGAAACGGTGGTGTATCTTGAATTGAAAATGTACGTGGGGGCGAAAGGATCATCCGACACGATTGAACTCACCGGCATACCCAATATTAATCTCACGATTCCCGGCGGCACGCACGGCGACATCGCCACCGCCGCCGTTGTCGTCAACGCGATTCCATTGATCCTTGCCGCTCCTGCGGGCCTGCGCACCGCCCGCGATTTGCCGGTCGGTTTTTTCTCCGCCAACGCCCAGCCCTAACTCGCCTTTACGCCGTTGTGGGGGTGGGCCTTCGGCCCCGCCCGCCCTTCCGCCCGGCACAACGGATCGCGAGCAATTCCCAATTATTCCCAGCCGCCTAAGAATTGGCAGTCATCCCGAGCCCCGCGTGTTTCGCGGGGAGAGGGATCCCGGGCCGCCGTCAATCATTGAGGACTAACAGCTTTTCTTCCTAAATTCTTGTCTCACGCTAATTCTTCTTCCAAAATTTCGCTACCGCCGCATAATCCACATCTTCCTTGGTCGCGGCCTTCACAGCGCTGTAAGTCTCATGCGCCGCTTTCGTAGCCGGCAGTGCCACGTTATTCTCTTTCGCCAAGTCCACCGCCAGTCCCAGATCCTTCAGCATCAGCCGCAGCGGAAAACTTGGCGCGAATTCACCTTTTAAAATTAATGGCGCTTTCACATCCAGCACCGGCGCGCGTCCCATGCTCAATTGCATTACTTCCATCAATCGTTCTGCCTGCACGCCCGCGCTCGTCACCAGCGTGATCGCTTCCGCCAACGCTTGCACCTCCAGCGCCAGAATCGCATTTGTCGCGATCTTCACCGTTTGCCCCGCGCCATTTCCCCCCATCAGCAGAAATTTCTTCCCCACGGCGCTCAACACCGGCTCAACCCGGTCGAGCACTTCGCGTTTTCCGCCCACCATGAAAACCAGTTCGCCTTTCTCCGCGCCCCATGTGCCGCCCGTCAGCGGCGCGTCCAGAAAATCCACGCCGCGCTCGGCGCACGCCGCGGCCACCCGCTGCGCCAGCGACGGCGATACCGTGCTCGAATCAATCAGCACACTGCCCCGGCGCAAACCTGCCAGTGCTCCTGATGACGATCCCTTTTCTCCCCACAAAACCTGCTCCAGCGCCGCCGGATCGCTCACAATCGTAATCAGCACATCCGCCGCTGCCGCCGCCTCTTTCGGTGACGCCGCAAACGTCGCGCCTTGCTGCACCAGTTCATCCGCCTTCTCCCGCGTGCGATTCCACACCACCAGCGGAAATCCCGCCTTCAGCAAATTCCGTCCCATGGGCTTGCCTATCAATCCCAATCCGATCAGTCCAATCGTTTGCTTCATCCGTTCCTCCCTTTTCGTCCTCAAATATAACCCGCGGGGAAACGGATTCGCAAAACACGTTCTAGGGCCGGAAGCCGCCGTAAGATCCGTTGGGTTGATTAACAGAAATTCAGAAACATCAAATCAGATTAGAAATCGGTGCTGTCCTAATTTGAGATTGATTAGGTTTTTAGGGGGTCGGAGCTTTAGAGTTTGTGTGCCAACGCCAAACAGGGTTGGTCGTGTAGCGCCACCCTTCAGGGTGGCATCTTTAGTTTCAACTACATGGCTGAATGCGCGCAGGCATAACGACAACCAGAACCGAGTTACCACACAGAATCTTTAGCTCCGACATCAGCGTGCACAAAAGAAGTGGGCTTAAGCCCCTGAAGCTCCACGCAGAAAGGATTGTCACCACGTGACGGCGGGTCAAACTAGGGCATTACCTAAAAATCGGTGCGTTGGGGGGACCGTGGCGCTGGATTCTGCTCCCGGGAAGAAGTCGCGGGCGCGTCGGGACTATTCGAATGTTCGGAAATCCGTGCAATACAGGGATAAGGAATTTCCAGGCGTAGAGTTTTCGTTGTTCCGCTCTGGACAAACCGTTCTTCCAGGAAGATCGACTTCCCGGAATCCTGCACCAGCATGCCGCTGGCGGACAATTGAATGTCGCTGGCGCGATACTGAACGTCTACGTGTTTACCTTTGAGTACATTATATCGGGACATACGTAAAGTTTCACAGTAGTACGAAAATCCGTCAATAGTACGATTCGGTGGTTCGTACTATCAGCAACCTGTCCTTTCCCCTTCATCACAGCTCAAAATACCAGCCGATCCTCTGCCAGGAACGTCCAAATTCAGTGGTGCCCGCCGCCATGCCCCGCCGCTGGCTCCTCGTGAGTCATCACGGGCAACGCCTCCTCAGCCTTCAATCGCAAATCGCCTGTGAGCATCAATACCAGGGGCGCAACGATACTGAGCGCCAAAAATCCATAGACCAGCGGCAGCAGCCATCCCAGCATTTCTCCTCCCGATCTTCTTGCCGCAAAAAAATAAACCGCCGCGCCCGCCGCCAGCCCCGCGGCGATAGCAAGATTCCGGCTCACTCCTGCAATTTCCAGCGGCCGCTGGCAGCCGGGGCATACCAGATCATAAGAGTGCGCCACCACCGCGCCCGCCGGCACAACCGTCAAACAATAGGGACACTTGCGAATCGCCACTGAACCTCCTCCTAAAAGAACAAGAAGCCTACCGGAATCTCCACCAGCTGAAAAGGCTTCGTTTGCTTCCAAGAAACGCGAAAATCACGCCGCCGGTACCAGCGAGAATTCCACCCGTAAGCGGAATGGATCGATCCGGTCCGCCCGCACTCGTACCCGGTCGCCCAAATGAAAGCTTCGCCGCCCCCGCGCAGTCACAATCGCCTGATCCTGTTCCCTGTAAAAACACCTCTCGCCGGCCGCTTCCTCCAGATGATCGATCGGCACCAGCCCCTCGACAAAAATTTCAATCAACTCAACGAAGAATCCGAATTTCTGCACCGAAATAATCAGCGCATCATATTCGTCGCCCAAATGCTGCTCCATGTACTGCGCCGTCTTCCAATCCATCAAATCGCGTTCGGCCAGATCGGCCCGCCTCTCCGCGTCGGACGATTCCGTGGCAACCGATTCCAGGTCGCTCCGTTTATAGGGTCCCAGCGATGCTGCCGGACGCTCTTCTTTCCCGCGGTCGTGTTGGAACGAAATGTGCGGAGCCACCGCCCCAGGATTTTCCAGCGCCCATTTCAGCGTGCGGTGCACGATCAAATCCGGATACCGCCGGATCGGTGAAGTAAAATGCGTGTATTCATCCGTCGCCAGCGCAAAATGCCCCAGCGGATCGACGGCGTAACGCGCTTGCTTCAGCGAACGCAACATTAAATACGAGACAATTCGTTCCTCCGGCTTTCCTGTGATTTTCTTCGTCAATCGCTGGTAATGCTGCGGAAGAATTTCAATCTCATCCGCGGCAGGCAGCTTCACTTCCATCGGACGCATGCGCCCGTGCCCGCCGCGATGCGGCCCGCGCGCTGCCGCCTTCACTTTTCCGTGTCTTACCGCCACGCGCCGCTCCACCAAGTCTTCCACGCCCAGCGTGTAGCCGAACGCGTGCGCCAACCCCTCGAATTCCATCACTTTTTTCGGATCGGGCTTTTCATGCACGCGATGCAGCGAAGCAATTCCCCGGCGCTCCAGATAACTCGCCACCGCCTCATTTGCCGCCAGCATGAACTCCTCGATAATCCTGTGCGCGATATTTCGATCGCTTCGCCCGATCGAAACCATCCGCCCCATTTCATCGAATTCAATCACTCGTTCCGGCAAATCGAAATCGATCGAGCCGCGCTTGGCGCGCTGTGAATTCAGCAGCAGCGCCAATTCGCGCATCAGCCGGAATTCATCCGCCAACGCCGCGTAACGTTCCAGCATTTCCGGGTCGCCTTCCAGCACCTTGTTCACGTTCGTATACGTCATTCGCTCCGCCGACCGAATCACTCCCGGCATGAAGTCCGCGCGAACAACATCGCCTTTCGCATCAATCTCCATCAGCGCCGACATCACCAGCCGGTCCACCTGCGGCCTCAACGAGCAGATTCCGTTCGATAGTTCCTCGGGCAGCATCGGCACGGCACGGCCAGGAAAATAAGCGGACGTGCCGCGCAGCCGCGCTTCCCGGTCCAGCGGCGATCCGCGGCGAACATAACTGGCCACGTCCGCAATATGAACCTGCAGCTCGTAATTCCCGTTCGCCAGCCATTTCACGTGCACGGCATCGTCGAAATCCTTCGCCGTTTCCCCGTCAATCGTCACAATCGGCAAATCACGAAAGTCGCGCCTGCCCCGCAGCTCCGCTTCACTCACCTGCTGCGGAATCGCTCGCGCCTCTTCCAGCACTTCAACCGGAAAAATGTTCGGCAGGTGATGCTTGCGAATGATGATTTCAATATCGACTCCGATCTCGCCCGGCCGTCCCAGTATCTCCACCACTCGTGCCGCGGGCGCCACGCTCCCTTTCGGAAAGCGCGTCAATTCAACATTCACCACCGCGCCTTCCAGTTCCGGCAGCCGCGCGCGCGGTCCGGCTGTACCGCCAATTTTCTCGCGCAGCACCGGAGTCAATTCTTCGCCCGGGGGAATCACAATTTCGTGATGCAGCCTTGCGTCATACGGAAGCACTACATTCCCGCGCGGCCCGTAGCGAAATAGCCCGACGACTGTGGGATGGGCGCGATTCACCACGCGCACGATGCGTCCTTCCGCGCGCCCATCGCGTCCGCGCCGGTCGATCCGCGCCAGCACGCGGTCGCCGTGCATCGCGTCGCCCATTTGATCGCGGCCGATAAACAAGTCGCCATCCATCCACGGCACCGCCTGTGCCGGAACCACAAATCCATATCCGTCTCGATGCGCCACCAGCCGCCCCTCGATCAGATTCGGATCGCGCCCCGCGCGTGGCAGCGAATCTTCACCCCGATTCTTTCGCCTGCACATGCCGCTCTGGACTCTCCGCTGCTTTCTCCGCTTTGCGGCTTTGGCCTGCCAGGCGAAAGCGCCCCGCACGTGGCTCTTCGACTTTTCCTATGCGTTTCAGGCGCGAAAGTATCTTCGGCAGATCCCGCCTCCCGCGATGGCGCAGTCCCAGCGCTTGGGCAATCTCTCTCTCGCTCGCCGGCTGCGCGCTGTTCCTCAAAAAATCCACGACGCCTTCGAGTGTCACTTCAGGAAGGCGGATCTTTGTTTCGCGTGACTCTTTATGGCGGGTCATTTTCCTTTTCTACAGGCCGCACTTGTCCTGATTCGGCGGCGGCCTTCGCCGTCATTGTACCTGTCTTCGAGCCCCGCCTGCCGCCGCAACTTTATTCGGCCACCCGGGTTAAAACCAGCAAGGAAGCTGAGCTCTCGCCGTTTGCCTCCTTCAAGGCGCAAAGCGTGAGCCGGACGTATACCGGGGGCGGTCCGAACCCGCCCCCTTTTCTCCCGCCGCCAGGCGGGTTTTCCGAACCAAGCGCCAGCAATCGCATACCCATTTCCGCTTTGGCATCGGCTCGGTTAAACTGCAATCCAGTGAATCGTTGAATGCCAAATCGTTTCCGCGCGCGAAATCCAATTCGAGAAATCCTGGCCACCCTCCTCTGCTGCACAATTTCCGCCAGCGCCAGCCCCGCCGATTTCTCTGTAGGGGCCGGCTTCAGCCGCGCCCGCGGGCCGCGCTGGTATCGCCAGGCTTCAGTTCATCCCGAGCTCCGAAGGGCCGCGCCCCTCTTTTATCGCTGTATTAAATCCCTCCGCCCAATCTCCCCCGCTAAAAGTCCGTCCCGACGACGCCCCCACCCGCGAAGGCTTTGAGCGTTTCTACAACAATGACTACGAAGCGGCCATCGCCCATTTCGAGCAAGCGCAAAAAGCCCACCCCGACGATCCCTTCGCCGCGAATCATCTATTGCAAGCCGTTCTGGTGCGCGAACTCGACCGCGAAGGCGCCCTCAGCGCCCAACTTTACGTGGGAGATGAATTTCTCCGCGCCACAAAAGTTCCGCTCGATCCTAAAATCCGATCCCGCATTGAAGAACTGATCGCCCGTGCCATCGAACTATCCGGCCAGCAACTCAAAGCGAATCCCAGCGATGCGGACGCGCTCTACGCCCGCGGAGCCACTCGCGCTCTTCGCGCCATCTACGAAGGCCTGATCGACAAATCATGGTTTTCCGCGCTGCGCAGCGCGCTCGCCGCCTATCACGATCACCAGCGCGTGCTCGAAATCTCGCCCAATTACAGCGACGCAAAATTGGTCGTCGGCGTTTACAACTACGTGGTCGCCGCTTTGCCCTTGTACGAAAAAATTGCCGCGTTTCTCTTGGCCATCACCGGAAGCAAGACAAAAGGCATCGAGGATGTCCGCCAGGCCGCAAACTCCGGCGGCGAGGCTAGCGTCGATGCAAAAACAGCTCTATCGCTGTTTCTCGCGCGCGAACATCAATACCCCGAAGCCATTCAACTCATGCACGGCCTCTACGGAACCTATCCTCACAATTTTCACTTTGGTCTTTGGGAAGCCGACCTGCTCCGCGCCTCCGGCAACCTCCCGGAATCCGTGGCCGCCTATCGAAATTTGCTCGTGCTCGCGCAACAAGGCTTCTTCCCCAACGCGCGAGCCGGCAAGGCCGCTTACGGCCTGGGCGAATCCTTCCGCCTGCAGCAAAAGTATCAAGACGCAGCGGAATCATTTGAATCCGCCGCGCTATTATCCAGTTCCGATGCGCAAATCACCGCTCGCGCGAAACTTTCCGCCGGTGAAATGTACGATTTGCAGCAGAAACGCGACGAAGCAGTGAAAAATTACAAGGAAGTCGTCGCGCTGGCTGCCGATTCCGTGGAAGCCCAGGAAGCGCGACGCCTGCTGAAACAGCCGTATCGCTTTCCTTAAGTTGGTTACCTGACATTTTGCATTCTTAATGAAGCCAGTTCCGCAAACGCACCGTCCCGCTCCGTTAATGAATTGAAACGGCTGCCACCTTATCTTCCGCTTTGCGTCTATCTTGTGATAACTTTGCGTTCCCTTGGGACGCCCGGCGCTGAGGGTGAAATACGTTCAGCGTGCCGCAGGGAAAAGTTCGTCAAGGAATTTAGACCATGCCTATGCAAGAACGATTTGCTTCCTGGATCCGCCCGATCCTCTATCTCGGCCGAAACACGATTTCGCTCGTCGGTGTAGTGCTCACCACCAGCGGCGCCATAGCGATGATTGCCTACTGGGTCTTCGAAATTGTTCTCGGCGGCGGCGCGGCGAGTTCGCCTTATTCCGGAATCATCTTCTTCCTGGCTTTGCCCAGCTTCTTTGTCATCGGCCTGATTCTGATTCCGATCGGTATAATTTTACGCCGCCGGCAACTGGTGGCTCGCGGCGAATTGCCGTCCGTCTATCCCAAATTCGACCTGCGTGATCCGTTCATCATGCGTTCGGCGGAATTGGTGACCATCGCCACCATCCTCAATTTCATGATTCTCAGTGTGGCCTCTTACCGCGCCACCGAATACATGGATTCAGCTACCTTCTGCGGACAAGCCTGCCACACCGTGATGCAGCCTGAATACACGGCCTACCTCGATTCCCCGCACGCCCGAGTGGAATGCGTTCAGTGCCACATCGGCCCGGGAGCGGGATGGTTTGTCCGTTCCAAAGTTTCCGGCTTGCGCCAGGTGTACGCGGTCACCTTCCACACGTATCACCGCCCCATTCCCACGCCCGTGAAGTATCTTCGCCCCGCGCGCGGAACCTGTGAGCAATGCCACTGGCCCCAGCGCTTCGAGGGCGACAAAGTATTGATTCGCACGAAATATTCCGAGGATGAAAAGAATACAGCCCTCACCACGGTATTGGTGATGAAGATCGGCGGTCACACTTGGCAGGGAGGCGTCGGCATCCACGGCAGGCATCTCGATACCAACGCGCCCATCACTTATGTTTCCACGGATGAGCAACGCGAGACGATTCCGCAGGTCACTCAACTCAGTGCGGATGGAAAGCTCGTCGTTTTCCAATCCACTGATTCCAAACCCACCAGCGAGGAATTGGCGCGCGGCGATCATCGCACCATGGATTGCGTGGACTGCCATAATCGGCCTACCCACGCATTCCAATTGCCCGATCATGCGCTGGATTTAGCCATGTCGCAGGGTCAGATCAATACCAGCCTGCCTTACATTAAGAAGAAATCTCTCGAATTGCTGAAGGCCGATTATCCCGACCGCGCCGCCGCGGCCCAGCAAATTCCCTCCGCCATTTCCGCGTTTTATCGCGCCAGCTATCCGGATGTGTATGCCCAGCATCGCGATCAAGTGGAAACCGCGGCCGAGAAAGTGAAGGCGATCTACCTTCGTAACATTTTCCCCGAAATGAAAATTACCTGGGGAACGCACCTTAGCAATCTGGGCCACATGGATTCCAACGGTTGCTTCCGCTGCCATGACGGAAGTCATACCAGCGCCGGCGGCCAAACGATTCCGAATGATTGCTCCACCTGCCACAATATTCTGGCCATGGACGAAAAGGACCCCAAAATTCTCAGCGATCTCGGAATCAAATAGCCTGTTTTAGCAGTGAAACGGCACTCGAATTCTTTTCCGTTATTTCTCTCGGCGCTCTCTGCGCCTCTGCGGTAATAATTATTTGCTAGGAAGGATTATGCTTCGGGGGAACGTGCTTTTCTGCGGCAGCTTCGCCAGTTTCTGATTTCTTTTCCTCTTGCGCCGCTTGCGCTTTCGCCTGCCCGGCCTTCTCTTGCTCCTGCAGCGCGCGCAGATAAGCGGGGCGCGTATGCCGCAAGTGGTCCGCGGAGGCTTTTCCAGTCAGCCACGAAAGATCGAGCGGATAAACATCCGGGTCAAAAATGGTCGTGTAGAAATGCCAGATAACGATTGCCAGCGTCGCCAAAATCGCCTCGTAATAATGAAGCATGGTCGCCGCGTCGCTCACCCACTTCGGAAAATGCCGCAAAGTAAAATTATTGAACCACAGCAGAAAACCGGTCAGCGCCATCACGAACGTGCCCCACATAAATGCGAGATACTCCACCTTTTCCGCGTAGCTGAATTTTCCAAACTGCGGCGCTTTGTCCGATAGTCCGAAATTGTAAAGAAACATCTGCACCAGGTCGTGCGCGTCCTTCGGAATGGGGATCATGTGAAGCATCATGGACCGGTCACGCCGTGAAACAATCAAATGCACGATGTGATACGCCAGCGAAGCGATCAGGACCACGGCGGCGATGCGGTGTATCGTGCCTCGAAACGCAAATCGGTTTTCCCACTGCAGCAGCGGCTCTGCCCACCACGATCTGGGGAATTTCAACGCGAACCCGGTCACTACCAGAGTTGGAAAACTCACCACCACCATCCAGTGTTCGATCCGGAAGTGCAGGTTCATCCGCGGGACCTTTTCACCGGTTTCGACGCGCGGCTTGTGCCGCAGCAATTTCCCGAAGAAATCCACGGCGTTGTGAAGCACCATGAACAGGATCGTCAGCGGAATCAGCACCCAGTAAAATAAGCGGATCCATCGAACCACGCGGTGCTCGCTGGCCGAGGAAGCGCGCACGTGCACCGGACCGATCGCAAAAGTGGTGCCCGCGCCCGGATGGCACGTCCCGCAAGTCTTCGCCAAATTCCTGGGATTAATCGTCGAGCGCGGATCGCTGGGCGGAAAAATATTATGGACGCCATGGCACGACGCGCAATTTGCCACCGTTTGTGAACCGGCTGTCAGCGCCAGCCCGTGATAACTGTCTTCGAATGCGGGCACTTTATCGAGCGGAAGATTGTAGCGCTGCGCCAGCCGCTCATCCGCGTGGCACCGTCCGCACGTCTCCGCCGAAACGCGCGCCGGGTTTACCGGCGATAGCGCCTCGCTGGGCGCCAGGATATTGTGTTCGCCATGGCAATCGGTGCAGACCGGAGCTCCAGCGACGCTTTCCTGCACCGCTTTCCCGTGAACGCTTTGCGAATAGATGTCGCGAATCTGCGTGTGGCAAGCCCCGCAGGTTTGCGGCACATTCCAGTGGTTGATTTTCGATCTCGGATCGCGCGCCGGCAAAATATTGTGCACTCCGTGGCAATCGGAGCAAGTCGCCGCTTTGTCATTTCCCGCCGCCACCGCCCGTCCGTGGACGCTTAACCGGTAGGCCTCCACGGGCTGCGCAAACGGAATCAGATGCTTTTCCAGGTAGGCCGTATTCGAATGGCAGGAACCGCAGGTGGTGGGAAGATTTCGCTTGGCTACCGGCGATGCGGGATTGCTCTGCGCCACAATTTTGTGCGCGGCGCCATGGCAGGATTGGCAAGTTGCGATCGCCCCCGCGCCGTCCGGCCCCACGCGGCCATGCACGCTCCTCCCAAATTCCTTGATCTCGTCAGCATGGCACGCCTTGCACTCCTGTCCCGGTTTTTTTCCCGCCGCCTGAATTTCATGCGGCTCGCCATGGCAGCTTGTGCATGCTTCCGGGCCAAGCATTTCGCCGTGGACGCTTTTCGGCACCGCGGCGGCTTCCTCTGCGTGGCAAGTGACACACTCCACCTTCGCCACTTTCTTCGGGTGCGGATAATCCTTGATGTCGCCGTGGCAATCCCCACAGGCAAGAATGCCGTGAACGCTCGATTTCTGGTGTGCGCCGTCCACATGCAGACTGCGCCCCTTATCGTCTTTAAAGTCCTGTTGGCCGTGGCAGGCGAGACAATCCACATTCTGGGGTTGCGAAGCGTGTGAAGACGCGGGCGCGGAAACCGTCAGCCAGAACGTCGCGAAGAGGCAGAAGAGTGTAATTGGGCTTCCCTTCCGCGAGTCGGCAGGCTCGGCGCAAACTCGCACTGGCGGGCGCTAATGACGATAAAACGCCATGGACGCCCCGGAGGCGTCCATGGCTTCATGTCGAGAAAACAGAATCAGATCAGGGCTTGCGGCCGTGCTTGCTACTTTTTGGCCATCCCGCGAATGTAAGTCACCAGTGCTTTGATCTGGTCGGGCTTCAAGGTCTTTTCATATCCGGGCATCTTGTTCTTGCCCTTGGTAATGATCCCCGCCAGGTCGTCGTCCGATTCCTTCTGGACTTCGGGAGAGGCGAAATCGCGGGCGCCGAGTTTCTTGCCCATCGTGTTGTCGCCCTTCCCATCCGGCCCGTGGCACATGGCGCACTTTGCTTTGTACGTGCTTGCCGCGTCCTGTGCCTGCGCTGGCGCGGCCACCAGGAATAGGCCCGCAACCAGAAGAAACATTCCTCCACTCACTCGAACCAACAGCTGTTTCATCTCATTACCCCCTGAAAAGATGCCGAACCATATCACGTTTTGATCTGTTGCCGCTGCACTCTCTATCAGAACGCGTAGCGTACCCCAAACGTAGCCAGGCTGCCGTTGAAGTCCTGTGATCCGATTGGCGCCAGTCCGGTGATCGCGGACGGCGTCTTGCCGTTATAACCATAGTAGTTCCACGTAGTCTTGTAGCTGAGACCTTTGTACAGATCGATCTGAATCATCGCGTAGGGTTTCTGGAAATTAAAAGCCAGCGCTGTAAGCGGTTGAAGCGGATTCAGAACCAGCGTGCTGCCGCCCACAAACGATCCCATATAACCGAACGAAGCGGTGATCGCTTTCATGGGCTTGAAAATTACATCGCTGTAAACGAAATGCTGCAGGCTGTTGTAAAACCCGTTGGCGCTCTGGGCCACCGGCGAACCTACGATCGGGCAAGGAGCAGTGGGCAACCCCGCTTGTCCCGAGGCCGCGAAGCAGACCAGAGCTTCCGAGTGAATATCGTTGTAGTTGTAGCCCAGGTCGAAGGTAAGCTTCGGATTCGGCGAGAGGATAGTGCCGAAGCTGTAGGTCCGGCCGTGCGCCAGGTTATTTACTTGGAACACGTTGTCGCGGTTCTCGTGAATATCGATGGCGCCGTCAACGCTCAACCAAGGCCGCGGCGTGTAGGTGGCGTGAATCTTGTACTGTTGCACTTGCCGCGGGCTGGTCCGGAACAAGGCAAAGTCGCTGTAACCGAACAAGAAATCGCCGTTGATCCGCAGCGTATCCATCGGCCGGAACATCAGCCCCACCTCTGCGGCGTTGGTATGGATCTCCGTGATGTTGCGCGCCGTATCGGAGCCCGCATCCGGGCCCGCCGCAATGATCGATCCGTTCGCCTGAACCGTGCACCTCGAGGGCAGCACGCCGGCCACCAGCGCGCAATCCCCGCGCGCGGCAAGATGGAAATTCCCCGCTGTTCCAGTTGGTCCTCCCGGATCGTAGATTTCGCCTAGATCCAATGCTTCGGCGAAATCCGACACAACGCGATCTTCATAGAGATAACCGATTCGCGCGCTGAATCGTTTCGAGAAATCGTAGAGCAATCCGAAATTATTGGTCTTTGAATTCTGCCCCAGGAATGTGGAATTGGTTTCCGTTTCCAGGTCCGCTCCCGAACTCGAAGTGTGTTGCGGGCACGTCGCAGCGGTAAAGGGAGCCGGACAGGTTGCCGCGCTGAAGGGAGCAGACAGCGGGAGCAACATCGACGGGAAAAGACCGCCTGCCGCTGGAGCCACCGAGAAGCCGTTTCCCTCCACTGCATTCCACACGCCGGGAATCCGCCAATTCATGTACGAGAAGGAATCCTCGATGCGGAATTTATCCGTCACCGAATAAATGCCGGCCCAATCCACGCTTGCCGTGACCCTCTTGGCGTCCGCGGGGCCGCTGTTCGAGGTGGTGCGACCCGCTGTCCGGGAGCTGAGTCCATTCGTCAGTTCGCTGTAATCGAGAACCTGGTTGTTCGCGGAGCTGTAAGCCCCCGACATCGTCATCTCGAATTTTCTGAAATACGACGATCGCAATCCCAATCGTTCCGTGGGCATGAAGTTGCGCGGGCGGCCCGACAGGCTATAGGACAACAGTCCGCTGCAATTCGCCTTCACGGTCGGAGGAGTCGTTCCGGCATTGGTGACGGGCGCCGCGCAGGGCGTCGTCCCGTTATAAACGATGCCCAGGTCAACAGGCACCCCGCCGGTAAGCTGAAAAAGTGTATGCAGATCCGAGGCTGTGTCATCCCCCTTGTAGTAGTTCAGGAACTGGTCATACGTGATGGTGGTGCGTGGCAGTACGATATAATCCACTCCCAAGCGATAGGCATTCATGCTGCTGGAATCCACTCGATTAAAGCTGGAGATGACCGGACTATCCGTCGTCCACGACGCCGGACCTTCATTGCGGTAATGGGAATAGCCCAGGCGGAATCGTACCTTCGATTGCGGCAGTAGTGTCAAATTGTAATCTTGCATGCGCCGCGTCAGGTCCAGTGCGTGCGGCGAATTGACGAAGGGAATCGCCGGATTGAAAGAAGTCGGGTTCAACGGATTCCCCAGCAGGTTGTAATTCCAGAAATTCTTGTCCCGCCGGAACACGCCGCCGAAAATCGTACCAGCGGTTCTTCTCAATCCGCAGCCGCGTCACGTCGTTGGGATCGCCGCCATACCCGAAATTGCTGAAGTTCAGGCTGTCGAAAAAAACTCCCCGGTGATCCAGTGACCGCATATCCAGTGTGTAGTCGAACAGCCGCATGCCGGACCCCAGGTTCACGAATGTATCGTAGTTATTCTGGTTCCCGTTGATCCAGTTCGCGCGATATCCGAACTCCACCGACTGCTGGATATTGTAATTGCCGGTATCAATCCCTTTGGTCCCGGAATTGTCCTGGGCCTTAGACGCGGTCGCGAAAAAAGGCCCCGCTACCAGAAGCAGACAGCCGAGCAAGCGAATTCCGACCCGAACGTTCATGGCTTTTCACCCCGCTGAATTAGGACTTTAAATATTTGCGACTCGTGGGCGGCGCCCGTTTCCTTTCCGATCGCTAAATGGAAAATCATGGCCGCCTTATTTGAAGAACGTGTGGTCCACGTTCGATCCGTGGATCTGCGAATGGCACAGCGTGCACGCCTGGTATTGCGCCGCCTGGTTGTGGAACGAAGGCGTGCCGGGAGCCGCGCTGAAGCTCGATTGCGTGTGGCATTGCAAGCAAAGCAAATTGACGTTGCTGAACTTCAGCAGGTGCGGATTCGGTGATCCGTGCGGCGTATGGCAGGAGACGCATCCTTCGGTCTTCACCGGCATGTGCTCAAACACGAAAGGCCCCTGCTTATCAATATGGCAGGTAAAGCAAACCGCATCTTGCGTGGCTGACGTGCGCACTTGCTTTGGCTTCACGGTTCCGTGCGGGTTGTGGCAATCGGTGCACTGCACAAATCCTTCATTGACCCGGTGATGGAAGGGCATATTGAATTGCGGCTTCTGCTGCAGGTGGCAGGAATAGCAAAGTTCGGGCTGCGATTTCACCAACAGGAATTCTTTGGTCTGCGCGTGGTGCGGCGAATGGCAGGAAATGCAACTCACGTCATTTTTGCGGTGCAGCGAATTCGTCGCGTTCATCTGCTGCGGCCCGGAGGCGTGGCAGGTAAGACACTTGCTATTTATCTTCTCGGTGGAGGCGCCTTTGAAGCTGAAAATTTTTGTCTTATCGGCGGGATCCCCCGTGTGCTCTTCGCCCGGCCCATGGCATCCTTCGCATCCCTGCTTCGATGCCGTGGCATGCGGGTCAAGCATGGTCTTATAGTGAGGAGACTTTTCGTATCCATTGAAGACGTCTTCGTGGCAAGTCTTGCAGGTATCCGACCCCACGTAACCTTTTTCAGGCGGTTTTTGATCCGCCGCTTTCGATGTTGTCGAATCGGACTTGCCTTTATCGGGCGCCTTGTCCTGCGCTTGCGCTGCACTGATCAGCATCCCCGTAAACATCAGCATGGCTGCGAAGCCAACTACTCCCAACCCTCTCACTCGCCCCATGAAAATCCTCCTTCGAGTTACTGATCAGAGTTCCATCTGAACGGACTTTGCATATCTCGGCCTTCTGCTAGGAAACCGGACGTTACTATGCAGAAAAACGTAATTGGATGACTGCTCAAAATTGCTCATGTTTCCGAATAGGCATCCCATCGAAAGATCCGCACATTCGGTGCGCGATGAGCAATTAAGCCCGATGGTTTCCTCGAAATAGTTCGTCTCCGAAATATGATCTAAGTGGTTCATTATGGTACAAGCCCCATCATCTGACACACCGATACATAAAATCCGTGACTAGAGTCACTTGTGAATGTGATGCCCATCACATCCCCGAATGGGGATGCGATGACGCAATTCAGCTATGGAAGGGGATGAGTTACGCGCCCCCAAGAATCTCGAGGGCTGGACGATTGGAAATCACAATACTGGAGCCTTTCATCTGTACCAGTTTCTTCTTTTTGAAATCGGAGAACAGCCGCGTCACTGTCTCCCGCGAGGCCCCAATCATCTGGGCGATTTCCTCGTGAGTCAGAGTCAACGTCAGCCGGTTCACATCCTGCTGCGTGCCGTGATGATTGCCCGCCCAATCCAGCAGGAACTTCGCAAGCTTTTCCGCGGAGGAACGGGAAAGCCCCAGTGAGCGCACTTCCTGATACGCCGTGCGATAAATATTGGCGAGCAGTTGCGCCACTTTCAGCGCCGCATCGCCGTGATCCTTCAAGAAGTGCAGGAACGACTCCCGCGGAATGAAATTGGCCTGCCCCGGCTCCAAAACCTCCGCGGTCACCTCATACGGTTCACCGGAAATTGTTCCCGGAAGTCCGACGATTTCCCCAGCTTCGGCGATTCGCAGGATCATGGTCTTACCGTCGGACGATGCTGCTGAAAGCTTCACCCGCCCGGAACAGATGATGAATACTCCCCGGGGCGGCTGCCCTTCGACAAACAGAAACGCACCTTTCGGATACGTTGCGCTCGAAGTGATCGCGGATAACTTCTGTATGCCCGTGGGCGACAAATCACAGAAGATCCGGTCCTCCCGCAAGGGACAGGCAATACAGTCCTCGATAATCCGCAACCCGTATGGTGTCTGCATAAAGATCGGCTGCAAGTATATGCCCAAATCCCGGAACATCAGCTTTTATCTTTTGCCTTTGCTGCTGCTCTATCCGCAACAACCCGGCATTCGAAAACCATTACTACTCCCACCGGTCAAATGCGGCTTCGTGGTCTTCGCGTGATGCACATCACGGTGACCGGTGACATCGGTCACTGTTGCGTACAACCATTTTCGCGCAAACTGAGCAAATGATTGAGGAGGGCGCAATGGCACAGGACAATCGAAATTTGGTCGAAACGTTGAAATTTGAACTGAACTTTCTAAAGAAGGGCGGCTACAACCCGTCACCTCGAAGCCCTTGGAAACCGCAGTTGATCTTCCAGGATTCGCCCACCTGCCTGAATTATGATTCCAAGGAAAATCCTCAACCTTGTTCCGAATGCCTCCTGATGCAATTTGTTCCGCCCGAATCTCGAGACGACAAAGTTCCATGCCGGCACATCGTCCTGAACGAGGAAGGTCTAAGCATCGACTCCTTTTACCGATATGGGACCCAATCTGAACTCGAAGATTCACTTCGATTCTGGCTCGAGCAAACCATCGCTCGCCTCGAGAAGCAAACATCCAGTGCAGCGGTTTGCACAAATTGCTGCGGGACGTGTGAAACCAAGCATTAGAAAATCTGTCCTCCCGAATTAAGGCCCGCGTGCCGCACACCGCGCAATAGTGTGGTTTTTCACCTTCTCCTCCCTCGCAACTCTCGAGTGGCCTTCCGTATCAACTACTGCGGCATCGCCGGCGGCATCCCGTTTCCCGTGGATGGCTTCGAACAACGCTATTGACATAAAGTACTATGTTTTATAAAGTACATCTATGAACAATATCCGTCAGCCCTTTCTGCAATCCCTTGGGCGCCAATGGTCCCCCGCGGAAATGACCCGGCCGCCCCTTCTCGATGCCGCGATTCTCGCAGGTCTAAGTGCCGCGTCAAACCCATAGGATTGCGTCTTATTAGAGCGCCAGAGGCGCGCCAGAAGTTAGCCCAACCCGTAAGGGTTGGGAACGCCCGCAAACAAAATTCCCAGCGCCATAGGCGCGACACCAAGCGCTCCAGCCGCGCTCTCCGTCGTTTTCCGGTTTCCGGAGTCCGACGTCCTTCGGATTTGCCCCCGTAGCGGTGCTGCGCATTTACCCTGAGCCTCGAAGGGTTTACCTTGAGTGCCGAAGGACCGAATTTACTCCGATGGTCCCGCATGCGGGATCGGCGTCCGGCATTTCGATGTTCTTGAACCAGCGCTCAACTCCACTCCCAGGAAAATACCCCGGCTCAGCATTCTTAATTTGTCCTCCTGAATCCCGACCCCGCGAAGCATCTCGCCCCAACGGTCTTAGGTTGACATTCTGAGTCCCGAAGTATTCGACGAAGAATCTCTCCGCCGCTTTCCCCACTGAAACAAAATGTATCCCGGCGTCAACCAAATCGCGCAGATACCTTCTAATCAGGATTTCTTCAGCAGGCGGGCGGCGCAGGCCAAATACGAGAAAAAGATTTTGGACGTCAGTTGCCTTTGCTTTCGTAGGGGCGCTGCACGTTTACCCTGAGTCGCGAAGGGCTGCGCCCGTCTTTTTGAGCAGGGCGACTACGTCCCGCTTTTTCACGTTTCGCTTTCGATTGTGATTCTTTGAAACCTATTCGGTTCGTTGTGGATTTCAGGGGGTCGCGGCTTTCAGCCGCAACAAAAAAGAACAGTCGGCGCAGTGCCAACATTACTGCCGCAGGCGGTTGCGCTTGCTCTGAGGTACGAAGGAGAGGCACCGCCGCAGCAACTGGTCTTTAATATTCTGCTGAATTTGATCTGTTTGCTCGGTGCCGTATTCTCCGCCATCGGCAGATTGGTGTTTCTCTTCTGCATTTATCCCGGGAACCACAAGGCCCGCCGCAAGGGCGCTTTGACTCTGGAACTCAACGCAGACGGTAGTTTCCCCCTCCAAGAAACTTGACAAAACCAAGATCACGAAGCACCTGCAACTGTTGGCGGATTTTATCCCGCACGTGAAAATTCTTAGGGTGAAGTTCTTCTAGCATGCCCGCCCGAGCGTAGACATCAGAAAGAGAGAATAGGGTTTTCTGGAGGGTTCTGATCGTTTGGAGCACGTCGAGCGCCCATCCGCGCATTTCGGTGTCCAGCCCCTGCAAGGGACGCAGGCGATCGTACGCGCGACGAACTTCCTTGCTAGACCGCACATGCCCGTCTTGAATTACTGGAATGCGGGCATCGACTGGAATCTTTTCGAGAAGAATATTGCAGCCCACCCAGCCAGCACGGCGAGCGGTCGGCGCTAATGCTGTGCGGCATTCGATCGCAGAAAGCGCAAAAGCAAATCGTGGAATGAGGATCATCGTTCGGACTGACCATGCCGGCAAGTCGTAGTGGAGAATATATAGATTGGGAGTGCGGTCTTCGACGATCGCCAGTTTCATCTTCGAGTAGGCGGAATCCAGAATCTTATTGCCAAACCTCTTTGACTGGCTCTTCAATTGAAACGGAGAATCACAAACGTCGCAAATATAATCAATAGCTGCAGTGTTGTTCGCTACGGGCTTGAGGCGAGGAGATTGGCAAGACGGACAGTAGAGGTTTGCTGCTCCCCATGATTCAGTGGCGATACGTGCTCGTTGCGAAGCGCTCCGGTATTGATCGAGGCCTGTGACCGGTAGGTTCAAGTCCATTGCGGTATTAGATCATCTTCATCCGATCGGTGATATCTCTTTGCAGATTGCCAACAGACGACTTACCGGCGGGTCCAACTTGCGTGCGTAATGAATTCTCAGGTTTGAATTTTATCTTTCTGCGATTTCCCTTCCAAAAAAATTGTATTTGCCGGATAGCACTCGGTGCCGTGCATGAATTCCAACGCTCCCCCGATAAAGGGGTGCGGGACGAGGTGAAGCGGCACAGCATCCCCCCCAAAGTATCCCTTGACTTTCATGTTATCGTTATGGTAAATAGTGGTATGAGGGAATACAGCAGTCTCGCCAGCCGGCCGCATTCAACAGCGATCCCAAGTTTTGACTGCACCCTGACCGGGGCACGCCCAGGTGCTTTCCCGCCTAAATTTCTGAGCAACGAAAATCGGTCTCTCCAAAAAAATCACAACGAAAACACCGCATTTCTAATCGCCTGGCTAATCGCCAGTGGCAACCATAGTCAAAAATCCATAAACGTCTTTAAATACAATGGGATACGGATTTCTAATCGCTCCTATATCGTGCGTTCGTATGCCCCTGTTTTGGACGCCCGGAAATGCCGCCAAAATCGAAGAAAAGAATTCCGCAAACATCAGTCGGCGAGCAGGTAAGTAATGGGCAATCGGGTAGCCTGCAGAGCGGGAAGCGCGCTCGCGGCGATCGTAACGGTGGAAAGAATCAAAATGGTTACGGCAGCGGAGAGGAAATCGATTCCCGGGAGGCCATACAGCAGGTGGGAGTAAACGCGAAACACACTAAACGACAGAAGCAGGCCGAAGAATTCGCCGAGAAGCACCGCGCGCATTTCGCCCTGCATCAGCAGCAGCAAAACCTCGCGCGGTTGCGCGCCAAGCGCCATGCGAATTCCTACTTCGCGGCGGCGCTGCACGATGGAATCGGAAACCAGGCCGTAAACTCCTACGGCCGCAAGCAACGCAGCGAACACTCCGAAGACCGAAAAAAGCAGCATCGCAAAGCGCGGTCCGGTTTTGGTATCGGCGATCAACTGTTCGAGCGTTCGAACTTTCGAAACAGCCTGGCGCTTATCGAGCGCGGCAAGCTCTTCGCGAAGAACGGGGAGAAACGATTCCGGATCGGTTTTAGTGCGAACGACGACATAGCGCAGGGGAGTATTGGTTTGAAGAAAGGGAATGAATATGTCGCGCTGGGTGATGCCCAGTTTGCGGTATTGAGCATCCGCTACCACTCCAACCACGGTCCACCACTCGGTGTTTTCATCGGGGCGTGCGCGGCCCAGCTTAATTTGCTTTCCGACGGCATTGGCGGAATTTGCGAACAAATCACGCGCCAGCGATTGGCTGACGATCATCACTTTCTGGCTGGAGTCTCTGTCCTCAAGCGTGAACGAGCGGCCGGCCAGAACCGGCGTGCCTACCGCCCGGAAATAATCGGGCGTGATCACTTCAAAATTCGAAATGGGATTGCGGGCGGCCCCGCCGGAATCCTGCCCTCTGGTTTGATAAGCCACGTCCCAGCCGACTGTGCCTTCGAACGGCCGCAGCAAAATGGCGCCGGCAGCCGAGACTTCGGAATGCGCGCGGATGCGATCGAGCAGGTCGATGAAGAACGCCTTCGAGTGAGGCTGGTCGAGACCAGCCAGGCGGATTTGAGCGGTGAGCGCGTGATCGGGAAGAAAGCCCAATCCCACCCGCTGCATATTGTAAAAATTATGGATCACCATTCCGGCGCTGATGAGCAGCACGGCAGTAACGGAAATTTCTGCAACGATCAAGCCTCTACGGAAAAATGCTCCGCTCGGATTTCCCGCCAGCCGGGCGTTTCCCAGGTTGAGCGAATTCTGCAAATCGCGCCGGTTCATCAGCAGCGCGGGCGCCACGCCAAATGCCAAAGCGATCAGGACGCAATTGCCGCAGGCGAACAAAAGCGAATACCCATTCAGCTGAACGGACGCCAGTCGCGGAATTCCTTCTGGCGCGAGCGCCATGATCGCGCGAAGCAGAAATTGCGCAACGGCGCATCCCGCCAGCGCGCCTGCGAACGACAATACGAGTCCTTCGACAATGAATTGGCGCAGCAGTTGTCTGCGCGTAGCTCCCAAAGCGAGGCGCACCGCGACTTCCTTTTCGCGAGTGATGGCCTGCGCCAGCAGCAGGCTGATGATGTTGATGCAGGCGATTACCAGTAGCAGAAGCGAAGCCGCCCAGAGCAAAATAATCGCAGGTTTGGCACTTCCGAAAATGTAGTCGGCCAGCGGCGTGATTACGGGAAATTGTTTTTCGCCGGATTCTACCGGCTGCGGGTGCTCGCGCGCCAGATGATCGATCACGCTCGAAAGATCGTCGTGCAATTGCTCGGCAGACACTCCAGGCTTGAGCCTGCCCACCACCTGAAGAAAAACCGCGTCATAGTTCTGCAAGGTGCTGGCATTCAAATCCAGGGGCGTCCAAAGTTCCGCGCCCGCCGGAAAATCGAAACTGGATGGCATCACTCCAATGACGGCGTAGCCTTTGCCGTTCAGGTTGATTGTCTTCCCGATCAGCGCGGGATCGGAGTGAAAGCGGTTGACCCAAAGCGAATGATGCAGAACGGCGGTTGGCTCAGCGCCGGGCCGATCGTCCGAGGGCGCGAAGGTGCGGCCCAACTCGGGGGAAACGCCCAGGAGCGAAAAAAAATCCTCCGTGACAGGCGCGCGTTCGAGTTGGATTGGCTCGCCGAATCCGGTGAGCGTAACGCCATAGCCGTAAACGGTAGTCGGCATCGCCGCCATCAATCCAAACGATTTTGTGCGCTGCTGCCAGTCGCGGAATTCCAGATACGACAATTCGCCGACGCGCGTGACGTCCTTCGCGTCACCTTTCCACGCCACCACCAGCCGGTCTTGCTGCTGCAAGGGCAGAGCCTTCAGCAAAACTCCATACATCACGCTGAAAAGCGCCGTGCTCATGCCGATGCCAAGCGACAGCACGAGTACGGCGATTGCCGGAAGCCTCGGTCGGCGAGTCATCCGCCGTGCGGCTTGCGCAAATTCCTCGAAAAAACGCGCGGCCAAAAGAAATTCCCTTCTGATTTTGATTTTACAAAACAACTGAATCGCGAGGATACCACCACTGCGGGCCTTCAACGAGCGGACCGGCGAGCGTTAGGAACAATCAATAACCTGCAATCGGCTTCGGGGTTAGCGTCGTTTCTTGTTTTGGATTTGCGACACTCGGGCCTTCACCAGTTTTTTCACGAGTGCGGCTGGCAGCGGCTTGCGGCAGGGGAACTGGATGGTGCCTTTGGAGGTAGAGTAGCCCTTCAGTTCATTCTTAAAAGCTTCGATCACGGCCGCGGTCGGAAACAAACTGCAATGGTCGGAAAACGCGGCGAACCAAACCAGTATTCCTTTGTACCGGAACGCGGGAATCCGGTAGCTGATCGTTTCGGTTGCCTCCGCTGGCGCGGCCGAGCGAATCGCCGCACGAACCTTGTTCAAGGTGCTCCTGGCGGGCTCCGGAACACTAGCAAGATATTCGTCAACATCTTTCGGAGCGTTTTTCGAAGCGCCGTTGGCTTTCGCCGTGGAACTGCGGCCGCGCGATTTCATTTTCTTCATGCGGGCCATGCTACAAGTACTTCCACCTCAAGTCCATTCGCCAGGCCCGGCGGGCCGCTGTTCGACGTGAATAATGATGAACCGCCACCCTTTCAAAGGTGTAAAGGATGGAACACGCACCAGCGGCTTGACAGTCGCGGGGAGGCTGGCATAGGTTTATTTTGCTGTCGCATCTGTCGAGGAAGGTGCTGTAAAAGGCTGCTGGGGATTCAGGCAGGCGCTCTGAATTCCCCATTTTTGACGTCTACCGTGCGCCGTTCAACTGCTCGAGCCGAGGAGGCATTTCCGTGAAAAATCTTCTCTTGTTTCTAGCCGTACTTGTCTTGGGACTTTGTTTTGCTTTCGGCGGACGCGCGATTCGAACCGCAGCGGCTGCTCCGGCATCGCCGCAGGGGCGAGTGATAGGCTGCGACTCCAATGACATGCGGCGGCATATTTGCGCGACGGATACACGTGGCGGCGTGCAGCTGATGCGGCAAAAAAGCGATGCCCCGTGCGTCCAGGGCAAAACCTGGGGATACGACGGCGGAGGAATCTGGGTGGACCGCGGATGCCGGGCCGATTTTCAAATTGGCGGAGGCGGGGGAGGTGGATTTAACGGCGGAGGCACCTGGGGAGGATGGGATCGCGGCTACAATATTTATTGCCCCTCCGATGATGGCAGGAAAAATTGGTGTCCAACGGATACGCGGGGCGGAGTTCAAATGGTGCGCCAGCGCAGCGGCTCGCCGTGCATTCTGGGAAGCACCTGGGGATTCGATCATCGCGGCATTTGGGTGGACCGCGGCTGCCGGGCCGATTTTCAGATCGGAGGAAAAAGCGGTTGGAATCCCGGCGGTGGCGGCATGACGACGCTGAATTGCTCGTCGAATGATATGCGGCGGAACGTGTGCCCGGTGAATACTCGCGGGCGCGTCAGGCTGATTCGCCAGCGCAGCGATGCGGATTGTATTTACAACCAGACGTGGGGATACAACAACACCAGCATTTGGGTGGATCGCGGATGCCGGGCGGATTTTGAAGTGGGTGGGCGGTAGGGAGCCAGCGAACGCTTGCGGAATACTTGACCGGAAAGCTGTGGCCACTGCGGCTACAGATCGAGGACGGCGACGATTAGGTCGGGTTCGCCAGATTCGCGGACGGCGAAACCGAAGCGCACGGCTAGGGCTTGCATGTCGCTATTTTCGGGGAGGATGTTGGCAATCACGCGATCAAGCTTCTGGTCGCGAGCCACTTGGATGAGAATCTTGAGCAATTGTTTGCCGAGGCCGTGGTGCTGCCATTGGTCGGAGACCAGCACGGAAACTTCGGCTTCATTTTCAGTGCGGGATTTGGAAAGCCGCGCGACGGCGAGAATCTGGCGTTCCCCGGTCAGGCGATCCAGGTGCTCGGCTACCAGCGCCATTTCGCGATCATAATCGATGAAGCAGGAGCGGATCAGGCGATCGTGAGCCACGCGCGAGCTTAAATTCATCACGTGGAAATAGCGGAGATAGACCGTTTGTTCGGAAAGCGTGGCGTGAAATTTGGCGATCAGGGGTTCGTCTTCCGGGCGGATGGGGCGAATCGTGATCGGCTCGCCGGCGTGAAGTTTCCAGGGCGAGACGTATTGTTGCGGATAGGGCTGGATCGCGGCTTTCGGGAGCCGATCGTCTGGAATTTCGGGGCCGTGAACGATCACGCGCGCGTCCAGCGCCAGCAGTCGATCGGAGGAAGCGAGAAGCGGGTTGATGTCGATTTCCTTGATCAGGCGCTGCTCGACAACCAGGCGGCTGAAACGGACCAAAAGTTTTTCGAGTTGCAGTAAATCGACGGCGGCGCGGCCGCGAACGCCTTTCAGCGCCGCGAAAATTCTGGTCTGCTCCATCATGCGCTGGGCAAGAGTGGTGTTTAACGGCGGAAGGGCCAGCGCGTGATCACGATAGACCTCCACCAATTGGCCGCCGGAACCGAAGAGAATCACGGGACCAAATTGCGGATCGAGGCTGCTGCCGAGAATTAATTCGTAGCCGTCGAGCTGGACCATGCGCTGCACGGTGACGCCGAGAAAACTTCCGGGAGCGGCTTTTGCTTTTACGGCGGTTTCAATTTCGCGGTAGGCGTCGCGCACAGCGGCTTCATTTTGTAAATTCAACTTCACTCCGCCCACATCGGTTTTGTGAGTGACAATTTCCGAATAAATTTTCAAGACGAGGGGATAGCCGATGCGCACGGCAGCTTCGACGGCTTCCTGCTCACTGCGCGCGGCCACCGTTTCCACCACCGGGATGCCGTAGAGCGCGAGGAGTTGCTTCGATTCCACTTCGGTGAGCACGGTGCGTCCGGCGGCTCGGGCCTGCTGGAGAATGGCAGTGGCTTGCCGCGTGAAAGCGCCATCGTCTCCCTCTTCTTCGGCCAGGACGGGAGTTTCGTAGAGGCCGCGAAGATTGTAGGAATAGCGCCACATGTAGGTGAAGGCGCGAGCGGCGGTATCGGGATAATTGAACGTGGGAATACCGCCGGAATTCAGAATGGATTCGCCCGGGGCGACGGCTTCGCCGCCCATCCAACTGGCCAGAATCGGCTTTCCAGTGGATTTGGCGAAGGGAGTGAGGCGCTCGGCGACGCTGGCCGGGTTCGTCATACCTTGCGGAGCGAGGACCACGAGAAGGCCGTCGCTTTCGGGATTGGCCGCGGCAATTTCGAGAGCGTGGGCGTATCGTTCGGGATCGGCATCGCCAAGAATGTCGACGGGATTTGCATGGCTCCAATGCGGGGGAAGAAATTGATCGAGTGCGCGTATGGATTCATCTGGCAGCGCGGCGAGTTGGCCGCCGTTGGCGATGAGTGAATCCGTGGCGAGGACGCCGGGGCCGCCTGCGTTGGTGAGAATGGTGAGCCGCGATCCGCGCGGGCGCGGTTGCTTGCCCAGCACTTCCGCCATGTAGAAGAGGTCGGAAATATTCTGAACGCGGAGGACGCCGCAGCGGCGCAGCGCGGCGTCGAACACTTCGTCGCTGCCGGTGAGCGCCCCGGTGTGCGAGGCCGCGGCATGCGAGGCGGCTTCGGTGCGTCCGGCTTTGATGACGATGATCGGTTTTTTCTGGGCCACTTCGCGCGCGGAGGAAAGAAAAGATCGAGCGTCGCCCACTGATTCCATGTACAACAGAATACTTTGCGTCTGCGGCTCATCGCCGAAGTAATCGATCAAATCTCCGAATCCCACATCGAGCATCGAGCCGGTGGAAACGATGGCGCTGAAACCGACTTGTTCCTTGGCGCTCCAATCGAGAATAGCGGTGAGCAGCGCGCCACTCTGGCTGAGGAAAGCGACATTGCCGGTGCGGGCGGGCGCCTGCGCAAACGTGGCGTTGAGCCCGATCAGCGGATTCATCACGCCCAGGCAATTGGGGCCGATCAGGCGCATGCGGCCTTTGCGAAGCTGCACCTGAATCTGCTTTTCCAGGTCCGCGCCCGCTGCGCCGAACTCGCGGAATCCCGCGGAGATAACTATGGCGGCTTTCACTCCCGATTCCACGCATTCTCCAACGGCGGCGGGTACGGTGGGCGCGGGAGTGACGATAATCGCCAGATCCACTCTTTCCGGGATCAGCCCGATCTGTTTATAGCAGGGAAGGCCGAGAACTTCGGAGCGATTGGGATTCACCGCAAAAATCTTTCCGTGATATCCGCCATCGAGAAGATTCGCGAGAATCGTACGGCCAACGCTGCTGGGACGGTCAGTGGCGCCGATGACGGCGACGGTGCGCGGCACAAAAAAAGCGTCGAGGCCTCGCAGAATTCCTCGCTCGGAAATGTTGATCTTACTCGTGTTCATGGCGCCTTTTTTTGCATGGTTACTTTCTTACTCTTGCAGTTGTGGTGCCAGAGTGCCGCCCGATGCAAGGACCGGGCTCCGAGCATAAACCCGCGGAGCGATTCTGAAAATGACCAATGCGAGAATTTTTCAAGGAAAGATATTTGTGAGGCGGCTCAATCCCGATTCGACACACTCAACAAGGAAGCCGTTTCATCCGCGCACTGTCAGAACAGGACAGGGCGCTTGCGTGACGATTTGATAGGTCATCGTCTCAACAAAGTGTGAAGTGGCGGTGAGATGCTTTTTCACCGGCCGCACACCCAGGACGATCAAACCCGACTGGTGCGTCTTCGCAAATTCCAGAATTCGATCGGCAGGCGGACCATATTCCACATAGCATTTTGGATGGCACCAGAGTTCCGCTTCGGCGGGCACCAGCGCATGCAGCCGGTGCAACAGGCTGGCGGCACTGTTTTCGGGGGCTTTCAGATTCGAATCCTGCAGGTGGTGAAGCACATGCAGCAACGCCAATTGCGCCTGGTGTTCCTGGGCCAAGGAAATGGCGTAGGGAGCAGCCGTACTGGAGACTTCCGAGAAGTTCGTGGCATAGAGAATGTTGTGGAGCTCGACGAGTTCCTTGGGAGGGGTGACAACATGCGGACCCACCGTCAGTACGGGGCATTCCGCCGTGCGGAACGCTTCCTCGGCCACCGAGCCGAGCATCATTTTTTCAGCTCCCTGCCGTCCATGGGTGCCGATCACCAACATATCGATTTCCCGGGACTGGATAATTTCCGAGAGAACTTCCCAAATTCCGCCTTCGCGGAATTCTAATTCGTGGGGGAGGCCGTTCAACTTTTGCTCCAGATGCTTCGCGTCTTCGCGAGCTTGCGCTTGTTCAGCTTCCACGATCGCAGGCCAGTCGGCTGGCGGAAGAGACGGATAGAACGCGGGGGTGGTGACGTGGACGGCAAACACCTTCGAGCCGAAACGCCGTGCAATGGAGAGGGCGTAGGGGAGCGCCGCCTCTGACGGAGTGGAAAAATCAGTCGCATAGAGGATGTTCTTCAACGACACTCGGGTCTCGGCGTCTGTGAGTTTCACGGCGCACCTCCAACACACTTATAAATACTTGGAACGGAGTGTGGATGGCTGTGATTCCGGTCACGTTTGAACGTGACCATGCTCACTTCCGTGCGCGCGTGCTTACCGGGGACGGTGAGGAATCTAAAAGGCTTGGCGTGTACCTCGGCGGGAGTATCTCGCCGGGGTGTATCATCAACTGCCCACGGAACTCGCCCGGAGAGTCTTTCCGGACGAGCAGGCATCTAAACAAGCACGCTTTAGACGCTCCAAAACCTATGGCCCCTGAAAATACAGCGGAAGCACAAAGCAAAGCCGCCAAGTCGAAACAGGCCTGGAAGCTGCTGCCCGAAGTGTGGGCGCTGATCAGGCCACGACGCGTGGTTCTCCTGGTGAGCTTTGGGCTGATGGCGATCAATCGAGTGGCGGGATTGATCCTGCCGGCTTCGACGAAATACCTGGTGGACGACGTGATCGGGAAACGTCAGGTACGCCTGCTGACTCCGATCGTTCTGGCGGTAGTGGCGGCCACCTTGCTGCAGGGGCTCACTTCCTTCAGCCTGACGCAACTCCTTTCCAAATCGGCGCAGCGGATGATCACGGAATTACGCCGCCGCGTTCAGGCTCACATCGTGCGTCTGCCGATTTCGTTTTACGACTCAAACAAGACGGGCGTTTTGGTTTCGCGGATCATGAGCGACGTGGAGGGCATCCGGAACCTGTTGGGTACGGGATTGATCGAATTGGCCGGCGGAATCATGACGGCCGTCTTCGCGCTGGTGATTCTGTTGCGCATCAACGTGATGATGACGTCCGTGGCTTTTGTTGTCCTGCTGATTTTTGCGCTGGGCTTGAACCGCGCTTTCAAAACCATTCGTCCGTATTACCGCGCCCGGCCCAAGATCAACGCGGAGGTGACGGGAAGGCTTACGGAATCGCTGGGCGGCGTGCGCGTGGTGAAGGGCTATCACGCGGAAGAGCGCGAAGAAAAAGTATTCGCCGCGGGAGTCGGGCGGCTGCTCGATAACGTGCTGAAAACTCTGACCGCAACTTCGCTCATGAGCCTTTCGGCCACCGGCGCAATGGGAATCGTCAGCGCCACGATCATGTTGATGGGCGCGCGGCAAATTCTTTCCGGCCGCATGACGCTGGGGACGTTTCTGACTTACGTGATTTTCCTGGGCATGCTGATTGCGCCGATGGTTCAGATCGTGGGGATTGGCACGCAACTCACCGAAGCGTTGGCGGGCCTGGAGCGCACGCGCGAGATTCTGAACGAAAAGCCGGAAGATGAGGCGCCGGAGCGCACGCAGCGAGCTGGAGCGCATTCGCGGGCAGGTAACGTTCGAAGATGTGAGCTTTGCCTATGATCCTGGCAAACCGGTGTTGCAAGAGATTAGCTTCCAATCGGAACCTGGGACTTCGACGGCGCTGGTGGGTCCATCCGGCGCTGGAAAATCCACAATCATCGGGCTGATCGCAGCATTCTACTCGCCCACCGGGGGCCGGGTGCTGGTGGATGGAGTCGATCTGTCGCAAGTGAAACTGGATTCCTACCGGACTCAACTCGGTGTGGTGCTACAGGAAACGTTTCTTTTCGATGGCTCGATCCGCGAAAACGTGTCCTTCGGCCGGCCGGAAGCCAGCGACAACGAAATTCTGCAGGCGTGCCGGATCGCGCGCGTGGACGAATTCGCGGAAACTTTCGAGAAGAAGTACGACACAGTGGTTGGCGAACGCGGCGTAAAGCTGTCCGGAGGACAAAAACAGAGAGTCTCGATCGCTCGCGCCATTCTGGCCGATCCGCGGATTTTGATTCTGGACGAGGCGACCTCCAGCCTCGATTCCGAATCGGAGGCGCTGATCCAAGAGGGATTGCGCTTCCTGATGCGCGGCAGGACCACGTTTGTGATCGCGCACAGGCTCTCGACGATCCGGCGGGCCGATCAGATTCTGGTGGTGGAAGCAGGCCGAATCATCGAGCGCGGCACGCATCAATCGCTGTTTGCCGCGGGCGGCCGATATTTTGATCTCTACACGAAACAGCACGGCCTGGAAGCGAATCTCTTCCTCGCGCCTGGAGAAGGAGCTTCGGAAGCCGAAGAGACCACCGGCGCTTCCGGAGACCAGAGAGAATCCAACGATCCGCAAGGCCCGGCTCTTCCGGATGCGATCCGCATCATTGGCGGACGCGCGAGCTAAAACCGTTCGCCTGCAAAACACCAAAACCTTAAACCCCCAACCCCCCCCCCACCCCCCCCCCCCCCCAAATTTCTTAGACCACTTGGAGCTTCGACAACTGCAAGGGCATATCGGCTGGGAACGAAACGTTTTTGCGATTTGGGAATCTCCGCGCGAATTCGCCGCGTCAGCGATCGAATAGAAAAGGATTCATACTAGGCGAGTAGTAGGGATGAAATTGGCACTTATTTTATTCCCGCCGGCGAAACTTGCCTCTTCCGCGCGTTTGCTCGTTTTCAGAAGCACAGGCACGGAAACGAAGTCGGCGAATTTTGAAATGCGCATTTCCTTAGACAAAACGGCCCAAATAATCACTGCGGAATTAGTCCTTCGTTAGCAGGACTGAAACCATTTTAGACCCCGATTCACGCTCCGCCACTCGGTTTACCTAGCACGATCTAAACCAGGTACTGCACACTTGCTTATCTCTGTAAGCTGCATCTGCAGGCGCCAAAAACCCTCTCGAGGAGATTGATGATGAAAACCAGGCGAATTTTGATTGTGATGTCTTTGATGTTGCTGGGACTAGCCGCTGGAATTCCAGCACAGCAGAAGTTGGATTCGAACAGGCCGATGACCCTATCCGATGGCTCCGACCCCGCACCACCCGTGCCGGTTCCCCCACCGTTCTTTGCGGACGGCTCCGATCCTGCGCCACCCGTGCCGGTTCCCCCAGCACTTTTTGCGGATGGCTCTGATCCTGCACCACCGCCACACCCGAAGTCGACGGACCCCGGAGCAGCTTCACCGAACGCATCCGGTCCCACTCAACCGGACCATCCGGCGCACACAACCCAACCCACGCCACCGATACCTGCCACGAACGTGGCATAGAAATCAGCGAACAAGAGGGGGAAGACCAGTGACGGTCTTCCCTCTGTTTTCGTGATAAATTAGTGGTTTGTTGCCCTCTTTCATGACGAGCGCGTTCCTCTCGTGGTTTGGGATCATTCTGCTCGGAACGCTGATCTTCCGGGCAATCCGGGGGCATTTTTTTTCGGAGTATCCCTACTTTTACTTGTACGTGGCGTTCGTACTTTCGCAGTCGCTGGTGCGCTTCAGCGTTGCGCGAATCAGCCCGGGACTCTACGCGGACGTTTACTGGTCCACGGAATTCCTGAGCGCCATTGTGGGATGCCTGGTGATCTGGGAAATTTATTCTCGAACCCTTGCGCCCTATCCGGGCGTTTCACGATTTACCCGGACCATGATCGTTCTCGCGGTTGCCGCCGTTCTGGCCAAGCTGCTGATCACCCATTGGGATAATCCGATGGCAATTTTTGTGCAGTCGACGACGGAACTCGATCGAGGCCTGCGCAGCGTCCAGGCGATTTTTTTGGTATTCATGGTGGGATTGCTCTTTCACTATTCAATACCGCTGGGAAAGAACATGCTGGGCGTGATCAGCGGATATACACTGTTTGTGGCGGCGAGCGTGATCAGCCTGGCCGTCCGGTTCCTTTTGAACAGGGAGTTGCAACTGCAACCAATAAGCTACGACCTGTCGATGGTAATTTGGTGTATAACTCTTTGGAATTATCAACCAAACCCATTGCCTGTGCCCGAGAGAAGGCTTGAAAGCGATTACCACGCGATCTCGTCTGCGACCGCTCGGGCCTTCTCGCAAGCGAGGAGTTATCTGCTGAAAAGCGTCCGGCCATGATTGAACTTTGGATATCGTTCGCGATCGCAATTCTGTTATTAGCAATAGTGGTGTCATGGCTGTTCCGCGCCATGCGTTCACCGGAAACTCCGCCCGGCCCTTATTCTCCGCAAGTCCTGATCCAACTGAATCTGGCGCTGCCTTCGCCCGAGGTGGTGCAGCGGATCTTCGCCACGAACGATTCCGCGTATATTTCCCGGGAAGGCAGCCGGCGAGTGGAGGTCCTTTTTCTGGCGGAGCGGAAGCGATTGGCGCTGGCCTGGCTGCGGCGGACGCGCGAGGTATTGCGCCGGTTGATGACGCTACATTTGAAGGTTGTGAGTGAAAGCGCAGGTTCCAGCCTGGCCACGGAAATCCGCTTGAGCATCAACTATTCTTTTTTTGTGATCACGTATGGGTTGTTGATGACGCTGATTTTTTTGAGGGGTCCGTTCTGGGCGAGAAACGTTATCGGCCTGGCATCGAGAGTGGCGGAGAAGGCTGGATCCTCGTCAGCCCGCCTGCTGGGATCGCTCGATCCGATTTACCTGGGAAAGATGAAAGAGAGCTAGAAACGCTTATTTTACCGAGTGAACAAAGGCCCAGAACGTGGAGACCAGATACGTCAACGAAGCCCTGGAATCAGCGATTGACGATCTGAACGATCGATCGCTGGAATGTATTGAAACCAGATTTGCAAGGCTGGTCTACCTGGCTTCCACCCGGGATTACAACACGGGTCACTATCATCACGAAGGCCTGGCGCGGAAATTCGGGGAAGAGATCGCGGAAAGAGGGCTGGCGGAGACTCACCGTCGTGTTTTTGATGAACTGGCGTTGCTGCCCATCGAAACGCTGGTAGATGAGTTGGAACGATATATTCATTCCACGCGAGTGCCTTACGAGGAAGTACTCAATGCCTGGTGCAACCTGGAGCCTTACCGGGTGATTGTGCCGGCGGGATACGAACCACTGCTCATCGAAACTTTTGTCTCGGACGTCAGGGTCGCTCTGGCAATTTTGCTGACTCGCCAGCAGAAGAAGTCGTAGTCCCCACGATTCTCATCGCAACTCCCACGACCCGTCCCACGATTTCCGCCTCGCCAGGATACTCAAACTGGCGAATCCGCACCGGAGAAAGCGGATGAGGCAGCAAGATCAGCCGGTTGCCTTGTAAGTCGCACCAGGAACATGCATAACCCTCGCGCAGTTCCACAAAATAAATGGGGCGGTCAAATTCGGTGCGCCAAGCCGCGGGATGGACTCGATTGTGGCGGTCATCGATTTGGACGAACGATCCGGGCCGTAACAACGGATAGAGCGTGAAGTCTTCCATGCCGATGTAACCGTACATGCCGTTCCTGAGGTCCAAATTCTGAAGCAGATTGAGCGGCACTTCGCCCCAGATTTCGACCATCCGGGAGACCAGGTTTGTTCTTTCGACGCGAAATCCCTGATCGAACCGGACCGGAAACGTAATCGGCCGGTTCTTGTCGTAGACTTCCAGCGATGTCAGGTGCGTCTTCGCCAGCGGAGTTGCCAACTGATGCCTGGCGATTTTTTCCAGATCCACTCCGTAGAGCCGGAGCACTTCGGTGTAATTCAACCGGTAGATCACACTCAGGCTGTAGAGTTTATATATGCTGGGAACGGAGTCTTTATTTTCGATCTGGGTAAGCCAGGCGTTGGAGACGTAAAATTCGTCGTTCTTTTCTTGATCGGCAACTTTGCGGCTGTAGTCCTCCACTTCCCGCGTTGTAATCCCAAGACGGGAACGAACTTCTTTTAGTTGTGTCCCAGGCCGCATCTAGTATTAAGAAAGCCCCAATTGTGCTTGTGTTTGTAATTGTCCCACAAAAGACCGGGAAAACAGAGAGTGCGGCCCAAACCCCCCGGGACTTGCGAAAAAGCGCGTCTTGCTTACAATACCGAGCAGAATTGGGCATTGCTTCCCAATCCATGTCGTTGAAAACGACGTCCGGCGGGGGCTGAAATTCAGCTGGAAAAGCTGTTTTCCCAGGGCCTCTGCTGCTTGCCGGAGGCAAAAATCTCGGAGATACTAGGACCGCTTGGATGCGGGATTTGCGGCATGCCTCCGATCATGAAATGGCGAAAAAAGATAAAATCAGTCCAGGACGGTCGGAATTTACGCTGCGGGCAGT
Source organism: uncultured Acidobacteriota bacterium (assembly GCA_963797765.1). Classification (GTDB taxonomy): domain Bacteria; phylum Acidobacteriota; class Terriglobia; order Acidiferrales; family UBA7541; genus JBGPTK01. Next base: position 971,429 of record CAWCQU010000002.1, read on the forward strand.
CCTGCTGGGCTGCTTCCTGGGAATTGTTTTTGGACTCGTCACCGTCTATATCGCGCTGGAAGTAGGTCTGAATTTCAGCGCCTCGATCCCCATCGCGGTGCTTTCCATCACGGTGCTGAAATACTTCGGTCGATCTTCGATTCTGGAAAACAACATCGTGCAGACGGTGGGCTCGGCGGGCGAATCGATCGCCGCCGGAGTGGTGTACACGATTCCGGCGCTGCTGTTTCTTGGCTACCGCCTGGAGATCTGGAGAATTTTCTGGCTTTCGCTGGTGGGCGGAATTTTGGGCGTGTTTTTCATGGTGCCGCTGCGCGATTACCTGGTGGTGAAAGAACACGGCAAACTTCTTTATCCGGAAGGCACGGCGTGCGCGCACATTCTGATTTCCGGCGAGCGAGGCGGAAAATTCGCGAGGCTGGTATTTCTGGGGCTGGCCACCGGGCTGGTCTACAAATTTTTGATGAGCGGGCTGCGGTTATGGCGGTCGTCGCTAGAATGGACCGCGACCAGCCTGCGCGGGGCGGTGTTCAGCATCGACCTGTCGCCGGAGTTGCTGGGAATCGGATGCCTGATCGGCTTGCGAATGGCTCGGCTGATATTCGCAGGATCGGTGATGTCTTCGATTGTGTTGATCCCGCTGATTTATTTTTTCGGCGAGAACGTGGCGGGGCCGCTTTACCCATCGACGATTCCAATCAACCAGATGAACCCAGGAGAAATTTGGTCGAATTATCTGCGCTACGCGGGCGCGGGAGCCGTCGTGACCGGGGGTGCTCTTTTGCTGCTGGAAGCGCTGCCCACGGTATTGCAATCGGTGCGCGGCGGGCTGCGAAAAATGCGGGGGCCGGGCTCGATGGTTTCGTTTGACGAGAAGCGGACAGAACATGATTTGCCGATGCTCTATGTGGTTTTGGGATCACTGGGGATGCTGACCGTTCTGTATGTGCTGCTGGCCTGGAAAATCAATCCGCATGGCTCTGCCAACCTGGTATCGGTACTGCTGGTGGCGATTTTCGGGTTCTTTTTCGTGGTGGTGTCGGCGCGGATTACGGGTTTGATGGGTTCTTCGGCCAATCCGATTTCCGGAATTACGATTGCCGTCCTGATGCTTACTTGTTTACTGTTTGTGGCGGCAGGCTGGGTGGGCGGGACGTATGAAATTATCGCGGTAAGCATTGGAGCCGTAGTGTGCATTGCGGCATCGAACGCGGGAACAACCGCGCAGGATTTAAAGACGGGTTATCTGGTGGGCGCGACTCCCAGCGCGCAACAAACAGGACTGCTGATCGGAGTGCTGACGTCGGTTCTTCTGATCGGCCTCACATTAACCTGGCTGAATGGCGCTTCCGGAAAACCGGACACCGTGAGCCCGGTGAAAATTCCGGAAGCGAGCCAGCGTGTGGAAATGGGTGTCCGCTATGAAGGCTCGAACTATGATCTTTATTCGGTGCGAGTGGGTGCGGGAATTCCGCCGGGACGCTACATGGTTTCGCCCGCGGATGGAATGGTTCGCTATCGAGAAACGCAGCGCATCGGGACCGCGCAACTTCCCGCGCCGCAAGCGCAGGTGATGGCGCTGCTGGTGGAAGGATTGCTGAACCATCGCATGCGTTGGCGGTTGCTGCTGATCGGCGCATTCGTCGCGCTGGTGATCGAGCTTTGCGGGATTCGTTCGCTGCCATTTGCGGTAGGCATGTATTTGCCGCTTTCCGCAACCGCTGCGATTCTGGCCGGAGCACTGATCGGACATTTCGCGGGGATGAAGTCCGCCGGCGGCGGTGAAAAAGAAGAGTTTCAGCCGGGAATTTTATACAGCTCCGGATTGATTGCCGGCGGGGCCATCAGCGCGATCGCGGTGGCGATTATTGCGGGGACGGGATACGGCGATCGTTTCGATCTAGGCGGACGGATCGGAGCCAGTTTTCTGGAATCGCCGCCGTGGGCGATCTTATTTTTCGCTGTGCTTTGCTGGATGATCTGGAAAGAATGCCGGAAGCATGGGTCGGAGGACAGCGCTTAGCCGGAAGTTCCCGGCTCTCTCAATTCAACGGCCCCTCCAATTCCCAGGGCGGTCGTTTCAAATCTGGGCACGGTGATAGATGCGAAATTCGGGGATGATGGTGTCCGCATCCTGCTGGATGCAAAAGACGATCGCTTTTGCTACTGCATCCGCATTCAGCCAGTCGAGGCCCAACTTCCATTCCGCGGATTCGTAAGCCATCGGAGTTTCGATCATGCCGGGTGTGAGCGACGTGACGCGGATGCGCGTTTTCTTCAAATCTTTGGCGACGGATTCGGCAAATCCGATGATTCCCCATTTCGAAGCGCAGTAGGCGGAAGAATCTTCTTCTCCCTTTTTGCCTGAGCCAGAGGACACAAAGATCAATGTGCCGTCGCCGCGCTCGAGCATATTCTGGACGAGCACCTCGCGCGTGCACAGAAAATGGCCTTTCAAGTTGCTGTCGTGAATCTGGTCCCACATGGCGGAATCCGTTTTCCAGACGGGCGAAGTGATGCGGACTCCCGCATTGTTGATCAGAACATCGATGCGGCCGAAAGCCGCCACGGTTTGCCGGACCATTTCCTTCACGGCATTCTCGTTGCCGATATTTATGGGAAACGCGAGGGTGCGCACGCTGAATTTTTTAGCGACATCTTCCATTGCTTTTTTGAGTTCCTCGTCGCGCATATCTGCCCCTGCGATGTTCATGCCCTCCGCAGCCAGCCGTTCCGCAACCAATAGCCCCAGTCCGCGAGCCGCTCCCGTGATAAGTGCAACTTTCCCTTTTAAGTCCACGCTCAATTCTCCTTCGCTGGGTTTGCGCAAATGTAAAAATCTTTCTTTGAAAATGAATCGAAACAAATTTTATTTCTCACCGCCAGGATCTTGGCCGCCGGTTTCGGATTGATCCTGCCGTGGATAAAACGAAATTCCGGGAATGCCGCTCTTGGCCATTTGCTGGTTGAGCGAAACCAGATCCTTGTCGACTAATTGCTTCCAGTCGCCGAGTTGCTGATTCACTTTCACGCTCACGTCCTGAAACGCCGCGTAATTTTGCCGCGTGGGAAGCGAATCCGCGTCTTCGACGTTGCTTTCGAGTTCGGCCAATTGGCCCGAGAGCTTGATCGGGAATTTGATCAGGTCTTTCAGAGTCTTCAATTTGATCTGGATCAGGGAATCTTCCACCACGGCTGCTTTTTTCTGCAATTCCGCGGCAGCCGCGAGCACGGCTTTGGCTTTTGGATCGCCGCCAAGCCGGGTTTGCAAGGTTTCGAGTTGAGTCCGCAATTCGCGCGTTTCCAGAATGGCCCCGGAAGCGCGGCTGAGCAGATCGCGAATTTGCAGAGCGAATTCGAGCTGTTTTTCAAGGTCCGCTGAGCTGACCTGCACGCGCGGATCGAGCTTGACTTCAATTGGCACTGTTTGCGATTGGCCGTCCACCGTCAGCTTCACTTGATATTGGCCGGGAGTGACCAACGGTCCGCGGGGGCGGCCGGAAAGAAATACGTCGCCCGGCACCGTATTTGGCGGAGCGTATCGAAGATTCCAAATGAAGCGGTTCAAGCCGGCGGAGTCCGGCAACGGCGGAGCGACCGGCGGCGGCAAGATCACGTCTTCGGAAACCTCCGGCGCCTGTTTTCTGGGATTGTGAAATCTGCGTACGAGCTTGCCGTTCGAATCGGTGATTTCCAGCGTCATGGGTCCGGAAGGCGCCGCGCCGAGCGAATAATAAATCAACGCGCCATTGGGTGGATTGGTGCCGACGGACGACTGGCGCGGCAAAAAGAATTCCCCCGGGTTGATTCGGTAGGCGGCTGCGGGTTTGAACAGATGGAATCCAGCGCTGGCTGTGGCCGAGTCGAACTGCCGGAGCGGAGAGATATCGTCCAGAATCCAGAACGCCCGGCCGTGCGTGGCGATTGCCAGATCATTGCCCTTCACAATTAGATCGTAAACCGGCGCCGTGGGAAGATTTAACTGCAGCGATTGCCAGTGCGCGCCGTCGTCAATCGAAACCCACACTCCCGTCTCCGTGCCGGCAAAAAGCAAATCGGGGCGCTGCGGATCCTGCCGCACCACATGCACATAAGAATCCGGCGGCAGGCCCTCGGCGATGGATGTCCACGTTTTTCCGAAATCCTTGGTTTTGTAAGCATACGGACGGTAATCATCCGACCGGTGCCGGTCGATTGCCATGTAAGCCGTCCCGGGATCGTGCGCGGAAGCGTCGATCAGGCTGACCATGCTCCATTCTGGCAATTGCTTTGGGGTGACGTCCGCCCAGCTCTTGCCGCCATCCCGCGTCAGGTGAACCAGGCCGTCATCCGAACCCACCCAGATCAAGTCTTTTTCCAGGGGAGAAGGTGCGATCGCAAAAATCGTGTCGTAGTATTCGACGCTGGTGTTGTCCTGGCTGATCGGCCCGCCGGATGATTGTTGTTTTGATTTGTCGTTGCGCGTCAGGTCCGGACTGATGATGGACCAGCTCATTCCCCGGTCAGTCGTCTTGAAAAGAACTTCGCCGCCGTAATAGAGAGAATCGGGATCGATAAGCGAGCTGGCCAGCGGCGAATTCCATTGGAAGCGGTGCTCTAATTCCGCCGCCGCTTTTCCGATGGGAGGCAGCGGCACGGGAGAAATATCCAGAGCCTCCCCGGTGCGCTTATCAAAGCGCGAGACGGGACCGCCACCATGAGAATGAAATGCGCTACCGTAGACGATATTCGGATCGGGCAAATAGGGAACCAGAAATCCGCTCTCTCCACCTGCTACTGGATACCATTCGGGCTTATCGATATATCCCAAATCGCCGCGGCTGGCGATTGCTACGGTAGTGTTGTCCTGCTGCGCGCCATACAAATAATACGGAAAGCGATTATCCGCCGCGACGTGATAGAACTGCGCGGTGGGCTGGTTGTCATGCCCCGTCCAGGTTTTGCCGCCATCCTGAGAAATTCCAACCCCGCCATCGCTGGCCATGATCATGCGATCCGAATTCGTGGGATCAATCCACAAGCCGTGAATATCGCCGAGCGGCACGGTGACTTCGTCGAATCGGTAGCCGCCGTCATTCGAGCGGTAGGCTTGCGCGCTCAGCACATAGACCGTATCCGCATTTTTTGGATCGGCCACCACATGCGATTCATACCACGGACGCAGCCGCAAGCCGTGATCGCTGTTCACGCGCCGCCAGCTTTTTCCGCCATCGTTCGAGCGATACAATCCGCCGTCCTTGGCTTCGATCATCGCGTAAACTCGATTCGAATCCGCTCCGGAAACAGAAACTCCAATTCGCCCGAGCACGCCTTCGGGCAGGCCGTGTCCTTCGAGATGAGTCCAGGTTGTGCCGCCGTCGTTCGAGCGGTAAATTCCGCTGCCCGGTCCGCCGCTCACCAAACTGTATGGAGTGCGGTACGCTTCCCAGAGCGACGCAAAAAGAATGTGTGAATTGTGCGGATCGAAAGCAACGTCAATGGCGCCGGTCTTTTCGTCCTTGTAAAGAACTTTTTCCCAGGTCTTCCCGCCATCAGTGGTTCGGAATAATCCGCGCTCCGAATTCGTTCCGTATGCGTGGCCCAGCGCCGCGACGAACACGCGATTTGCATCGAGCGGATCGACAATCACCCGTCCGATGAAACGCGTATCTCTCAAACCGATGTTCGTCCACGTCTGTCCACCGTCCACGGATTTGTAAACACCGTCGCCATAAGAAATGTCACCGCGGATGCAGGCTTCTCCCGTTCCCACATAAATAATATTTGGATCGGAAGGAGCGACATCCATGCTGCCGATGGAGGAAATCGGCTGATGATCGAAAAGTGGTTTCCATTGAATGCCGCCGTCGGTGGTTTTCCAGATTCCGCCGGCGACGGAACCGAAGTAGAAAACGTTCGAATCGCCAGCAATTCCGGCCACAGCGATGGTTCTTCCGCCACGTATTGGCCCGACAAGCCGCCAGCGCAATCCCGCGAGTTGCCGAGCGGAACCCGAGGGATTTTGGGCTTGAGAGGACTGGGCGTGAATCCAACCGGCTGCGGCGAAAAGCAATAGAAAAGCAATTCCGAGGAGTACGAAATACGGCCAGAACTTGGATCGGATCATGACACCCCTCCTGGTACTGGCCCGGGACTTCCGGTTCACGCCAGAAGAGGCGGGCCATCAGCTACGGAAGAATCGGCGTTTCCTGGTTCAGGACGGCTACCCATTTCCCTTTCCGCAGAACCCATACGGAGCCCTCATGAACGGAGGAGGGTGGGAAGGGCTTTCCCTTGTAAAGGCCGGACCGTGTGGCTTTGTAGATGAGAATGACCGTTTGGCTGTTGGGCTTGAGGACGGTGAAGGATTCGAGCTTGTAGTCGGTGATGGTCCGGTCGGGCAAGGAAGCCAGGAAATCGGATTTGGTCAGGATTCCGGTATCGAAAACGATTCGGGCGTCGTCTGCTACTAACTCGCTGAACTTGGCTGCGTCTTTTTGTTTTACCGCTTCCCAGACGGCGTGTTCATTGGCGATGACCTGCTGGTCCGGCGCGGCAGGCGTCTGCGCGGGAAGAGCGGCAGGCAAAAACACAAATAGCAAGAAGAGGGCCCGCCACGACGAAAAAACTTTCATCGAATGTCCTCAGTGATGGACTGCTCGTACGAGACGACGAATTAAAGCCCTTTTTATAAATGGTCCGGCAGGTTTTTCAGCCCCGCCTTCAGGGGCTAAAGCCCGAATTTTCAACGCAATTTGATGTCGGAGCTGAAGCTCCGACCCCCTAAAAACCATTTACGAGTTAGTTTCTAGATACAGACCCTGGCGTGAGCCGGCTTGCCTGGGCACGAGAGCGGCCGGCTTACGCGCGACGGGACATTGCAGTTAGAAGTTAACCTTGAATACGAACTGAATCACTCGCGCTCCGCCGGTGCCGCCATCGGCGACGATGTTGTTGAACCCGGCGCTGCCCACATACGCATAGCTCTGGCCCAAACCGGCGTCCACGGCGAGCAAGTTGGCCAGGGTGAACTGCGGATGATTGAACAGGTTGAAGAATTGAGCGGCGAACTCGATGTTGCGAGACTCTCCGAACGGAAAGAGTTTCTTCACCTGGAAATCGGTGTTGCTGAATCCCGATGCGCGCAGGCTGTCGCGGCCGGCGGTGGGGAACGATCCCGTCTGGGCTTGGACAAAACGAGCGTTGGGATTATTGGCCAGATAGCCGACCGTGCCGCCGGAAGAATTTTTGACCGGCGTGACTAACGTCCCCAGGTTCCCGATGCCGTTGGGATTGACGATCGCGCGCTGCACGGTGCTATCGCCATTGCCGGTGGAATTGGCGAGGCTCAGCGGAGTCCACGGCGTGCCGGAGGAGCCCGTGTAGGAGAACGCGGTGCTCCAACCTCCCAACACCTGGCGTTTCAGCCCGGCTCCGGTGTTGTACCAGGGAAGATTCCAGAGGCCCACGAGCACGAAACGCTGCGGCACGTCGAGGACGGAGGGTCCTCGCTCATTGCGGAGATTGCGCCAATCCTGCGGACGGCGAGGATCGGTGTAATTGTTGAAAAATTCGTTGGTGGCGTCGTCGATCGCCTTGCTCCAGGTGTAATTGGCGTCGAATTGCACGCCATGGCTGAAGCGGTGAGTGAGTTCAAAAATTCCGGCATTGTAGTTGGAATCGCCGATTGGGAGATGGGTGGTAAGGGGGCTTGTGAAACCATACTGAGAATAGGGCCCTTTGCCGACGGCAGCGGTGAATTGGGTGAGAGTTGGCATGGTGTTCAGCACCGCTTGCGAAGGAACCTGCGAGGCGGAGAAATAGGTGGGCAAAAACGCGCTCAGGGGAGGCACGAAGGCAGCGTTCAGGCGGGACTGCACGCTCAAGTGAGTTCCCTTGGTGTACAGATAACGCCCAGTCAGAGTCCAATTGTGCGCCAGATCATGCTCGACGCTCAGAGTGGCGGTCTGGAAATTGGGCCGAATCTGGTCCGGCACGTAGGAGGCGATAATGCTGCGCGCCAGGGCCGTGGTGGTGAGCGGGACGAGAGTATTTGGAATGCCGCCGTTCTGGAGGAAGCTGGAAGTGGGAATTGGGATCCCGCAGGGATTGCAGGGAGTAATGATCACCTGCTGAAGAGACGAAGGCAATTCACCGCCGCCTACATACGCGCCGAAAATGGGCGAGTAGGAGATGCCGTACCCGCCGCGGACCGCAGTCCTGCCATTGCCGAAAACATCCCAGGCAAATCCCACCCGCGGACCCCAATCGTTTTTCGAGACGGAGGGTACGCCGAAGGTGATCACACCGGGAACGTTGGCGATCGCTTCGCCTTGTTGACTGGCCATGTCGCGCATCAAGGAATTGAATTCGTAGCGAATCCCTAGATAGAGCGTGACGTTATGCGTCAGCTTCCACTGATCCTGCGCGTACCAATTAAGTTCATAATTATTTAAGGCAATATTCGTGCCACCATTGCCGCGCTCGCCGGCGACGGTTGGCGGGATGTCGGTGACGAAATCCTCGAGGTTCACATAGTTGTACTGCCCGCGCGGCGCGACGTTGCTGATCGCGGTGACGATGTTGTTTTGCAAATCGACGCCGAACTTGAACAGGTGCTTGCCCTTCTGCCAAGACACATCGTCGAGCAATTGATAAATGTCGTTAAACGAACCGCTGGGCACCGAGCCGGGAGGCCCGATTTGCAGGGGAATCTGGCCCAGGATGATGTTGGGAATATTCTGCGCGGCGGGATTGACGACGGCGAAATTCGTGGTTTGCCGGTGGTAGGCCAAATGCGCGTCGTTGAGCAGCGCCGGGCTAAAGGTGTGAGAATAACCGATCGAAGCCAGGTAGTTGCTGATCTGGCGATTGGCATTGAGCGAAGCCACGGGAGCGCCAGCGATCACGCCATTGGGCCCATCGTTATAGTTGAAACGGAAATGAACCTGGTCGTTGGTACCGACATTCCAATCCGAACTGGCCAAAACGCGCTGGTTATTTGCAAAGGTGGGAATGGCGTTGGTAACGGGGCCCACGGGAATCGCGGTTCCCAGAACGACGGGCCAGGTGGCAGCGCTATTCGCGGTGGCGGCGGTGGCGCCGAACGACTTCATGAAATTCAGTATGAAGGGACTGACGGCGGCCGGAGTGCCGAAGCGGGAAGTTCCCGCGGGAAGCGCCGCCAAAGTGGCATAGCCGGCGGCAGTGGGGAAGACCGTGGTGCTGGAGAGGCTGGAAACACCGGTAGCCTCGTGTTCATAGGCGCCGAAAAAGAAAAGTTTGTTGTGAACAACAGGACCACCGAGAGTGCCGCCGATGCGGTTGTAGTCAAACCTGGGATTTCCGGTAAGGGCGCCGGTGCTGACGCCTTTTTGGGTGGTGGCATCGGTGGCGTTGTAGTGGCGATTCTGGTTGTAGATATAGGCGTTGCCGTGGAATTGATTGGTGCCGGTCTTGGTGACGATGTTGAACATGCCACCGGCAAATTGGCCGTATTCGGCATCGAAATTGTTTTTGGTGAGGCTGAATTCCTGCACCGCGTCTTGAATGACGAAGGCTTGCGGACCGGTGTTAATGGGATCGTTGTCATCGACGCCATCGATCACGAAATTGTTGTTGCGGGCGCGAGCTCCTCCGATGGCACCCACCGAACCGCCGGCGACCGTACTGACCTGTTGCAGCGCCTGGCCGCGAGTGAGACCGACCGTGTTGATGTCGGCGACGCCGGGACTGAGCAGGGCCAAACGGTTCACATCCACCGAAGCGATGGGGAGGTTCGCGACCTGTGACTGGGTAAAGGTAGCGGTGATCTGGGTGCTGGTGGTTTCCACCGGAGCCACGGCGCCGGTCACTTCCACCTTCTGGGTAACTTCACCCAATTGAAGCGTGATGGCGATCGAGGAGCGCACGTTCAAGCGCACCTCCAAGGAACCGACGGCGGTCTTGAATCCTTTGACGTTGGCCGTAAAGGTGTAGGCACCAATGGGCATGGTGGGAAAGGTGAAGATGCCGGCGTCGTTGGTGGTGGTGCTGGTGCTGACGCCGGTGTCCGAGTTTCGAAGGACAACCGAAGCATTGGGCACAGGGGCGCCGGTGGAGTCGACGACGGTGCCCGCGACCGAGCCCGCGGTCAACTGCCCGAAAGCCGGGACCGCACACAGGAGCAGCGCAGCCAGAAGTGTGCAAATTTCAATTCGGCTCTTTCGCATCGTATTGTTCTCCTCAGTAAGCCATTAGACGCACGGCGCGATTCGCGGCGAGCGCCGGCACATCAGCTATTTTTCAGAACTTGCTTATAGACTCGCAGAAAGTTGAGTCCGAGAATTTTTTCAAGGTCTCCGGTGGAGTATCCGCGCTTGCGCAATCCCTGCGCAATCACGTGATAACGCTGGGGACCGTTGACCGCGTCGATATAAGGCGGGAAGCGGCTTTTCAAGGCCTTCATTTCCCGTTCTCCGTAGAGCCTCATATGGCGGTCCCACTCCGCGTCCGGAGCCCGGCCGGCCCACGCGGCCACGTTGAAATCGGAGCCGATGCCGATGTGATCGGGGCCGACGAGCTTCATCATGTAGTCGTAGTGGTCCAACACATCATCGAGCGTGGAGAGTGGCTTGTTGCTGACGAACCAGTTGAAACAGGTGAGGCCCATCACCCCGCCCTTGGCGGCGAGCGCTTTGATCTGTTCGTCGGTTTTATTGCGTGGATGGTCGCAGACAGCTTTGCAATTGGTGTGCGAATAGACGATCGGACCTTTGGAGACTTCGACGGCATCGAGGGTGGTCTGGTATCCGGTGTGGGAAACATCCACGAGCATTCCCAGTTCGTTCATCCGGTGGACCATGTCCACGCCGTAATAACTGAGCCCTGCTTGGGTTCGTTCCGTGCAGCCATCGCCCACCCAATTGCGCCAATTGAAGGTGAGCTGCATTTGGCGCAAGCCCATGTCGTAAAACGTGTCCAGATTTTTCAAGTCGAGCCCGATGGCGGCGCTGTTTTGAAAATTGATCAGAACGCCGAGCTTGCCTTGCTTTTTCGCGAGTTCCACATCGTTGGGTCCGCGAATCAGCATCATGCGATCGGGGTAAGTGGCAATCTGGTTCAGTTGGTTGGAGATGGCAGCGACGGAAGTGGTATAGGCATCGCCCGGCTCGACGTCGCCGAGAGTTGGGCCAACCATGGTGATTCCGGCTTCCTTGATGATCGAAAACCCGGCATCCGGGAGCGATGGTTTGGGTTGGAACCCGGAAAGATCGTCGATCACGATGCTGCGGGAGATCAGTTCATCGATCTCCGAGGAAGCATCCTGTGGAGCGGCGATAGCGGGAATAGGCAAGGATGAACGGAGAGAAGCGCCGACCGCCGAAACAGCAAGTCCTTTCAATACCTGACGCCGCGAAATCGCCATTCAGAAGCTCCTGGATAGATTAAGTACAGCCCCCCACCTGAGGCTGTCATTAATGATGTGACAGATTGAATGCTTTTATGCCAGGCGGCGCAGGTTGTCAAGCGCCAAATGGAAACGCCGCGAGTGCGGCGCGTACAAATTTGCATACAGGCTATCGGGAAAATTTATGGGCGGGACGGCGGCATGGCTGCTGGTGAGCGCTGAAAATCAAGTTGCCTGGAAAGCACGCCAGTGCTATTTTGTCACTCGATAGATGACAAAATAAGTAACCACAGAATTCATTCTCCGGCCGGCTGCGAGGATCTGGCTTTGGCGAACTGGCTCTGTGCGAAAAATTAGGTCTTGAATCAGGAAGCAGGAGTGACCCGGTCACTGGATGAGCCAACGAAAAGCGTCTGCAACATTCAAATTCACATTGCAGAAGGAAAGCCCGGTTTCGCCGGAGCAGCAACTGGTGGCGAACGTAAAGATTGCCATCATGCTGGGTGCGTTAAAGCCGGGGGAAAAACTGCCGTCGGTGCGGCAACTGGAGACGGAACTCGGCGTCGGCCGCAACGTCATCTGGCGCGCGTATTCGAAGCTCGCGGAATCCGGCGCGCTGACGATCGAGAACCGGCGGCGGGCCGTGGTGAACTCACATTCGCGGCGGGAAGAAGCCGCCGAGTTGATCAAAGTGTTCGATTGGCTGGCGCGGGACGTGATTGAGCGGATGCGCGCGCTGCGGATCAGCCCGCAATCGTTCCAGCGACTGCTGAATTACCGCATTCAGGAACTGGACCTGGAATCGAAGGACATCGTGTTCGTGGAGTGCAACGAAATTCAGGCGGAGAACTGGTCGAACGAGATCAGCCAGGTGTGGGGATTGCCGGTGACGGGCATGGTGATCAAGTCACTGCGGGCGATCCCGGAAGAAGAGCGCGCGAAATTCAAGACGGTGCTGACTCCGCTCTACCATTATGAAGATGTTTCGGCTCTTTTTCTCAATCCCTATACGCGGACGATTGCGCTGCGATTGAAATGGGACCGGGAAAGAATCCGGGAGTGGCGGGCACTGCCCGAAGGATCGGCAATGGCATTTATTCTCGAGAAATCGGAATGCCAGGGGTATGGGGACCCGTTCGGTCGCGAACTAAAAATGCTTTGCCCGAATTTGAGGATTGAGGTGGTTCCGTTCAAGAACAACGCGCAGGTGCGCAGCGTTTTGGATTCGGGGAAATATGCGCGGGCGTTTTTGAGCGGTCCGGTGCTGGAAGCGGTGGACGAGGACACCCGAAAATCTCCGCGAATTGTGCGGAGAGCGTTGCGGGTGGACCGGGATTCCTTGAAGGATGCGCAGATTCAAGCGGGAGTGGTGCTTTAGCTCGAGAAGTGAAAGATGCCACCCTCCCGACAGAATTCGTCGGGCGAGGCAGGGTGGCGCCACACAAACACGGCAATGCAGAATCGCGGCGTGGACCGCGTAGCGCGAGCGCGGAGAGATGCAAGTGATGCGGTGGACTGGACATTGTTCGCGCCAATGATTGATGTGTTTTGAGATCTTCATGGCCAGGAGGCAAGTGGATGTCACAAGCGAGCGAACTGGTAGGAAAAATGGTGGATTGCTATTGCCGGATGGATGCCGACGGACTTCGTCCGCTGCTTCATCCGCAGGTGAAGCACACGGCGCCGGGATCCGATTTTGGAACCGACCTGGAAGGGGATTCGAACATCGTGGAATATTTCCGGAAGAATGTTTTTCCTTCATTTCATAGCGTGAATTTCGAAGTGGTGTTCCAGTATGAGGATAAAGAAAAATCGGCGGTGATCGTGGAGTGGCGCAGCCATTTGAAACCGAAGACGGGGAAGAACTACAGCAATACCGGGGCGTTTGTGATTGAAATCAAGGACGGCAAGATCTATTGGGTGCGCGAATATTTCGACACGGAGAAGGCGCACCAACACGTGTGATTGGCCGCGATGGTGATTTGGCGTTTGCCGCGGTATTTGGAAATTTCAGATTCCGGTTTTTTGTTTCTGGAGAATAAGGGAGAACTCTTATGTTTAAGAAAATAATCATCCTGGTTCTGGCACTTGCGGCGCCGCTGATTTGCCGCGCGCAGTCGCCTGCCAATACGGCGCCAGCTTCGCACGTTACCGCCATTGTGGGCGCTTCGGTGGTGATGCTGGAGGGATCGGCGCCGATCAAAGACGCGGTGGTGCTTATCGAAGGCGACCGGATCACGGCCGTCGGCCCAGCCGCTACGACAAAAGTGCCGGCGGGCGCGGAGGTGATCCACGCTGATGGCAAGTGGATTGTTCCAGGACTGATGAATATGCACGTGCATCTTGGCCTGGCGCTTCCGGGGCGGCAGGGCGCTGAGTTGGCGAATGAAACCGACGCGGAGCTGGCGCTGCGCATGGCAGGCAACGCGAGGGCTTCGTTGCTTTCCGGCACGACCACTGTGCGCATGACCGGGTCTCCGCGGCATGCCGATTTTGCATTGCGAAAAGCAATCGATCGCGGCGAGGTGGATGGTCCGAGAATTTTTACCGCAGGCGAGTTGGTGGCAGTGACAGGCGGGCACGGCTCCGGCCGCACGGGCGAAGGGAACGACGGTCCCTACGAATTCCGGAAAGCAACGCGGGAGGAAATTTTTCTGGGCGCGGACTGGATCAAGATCGCGATTTCGGGCGGCATCGCCGATATGCATGGGGACATTGCCGCCTCCACCATGACCAAGGACGAGATGGAAGCGGTGATCGATACGGCTCACCGGCACGGGATTAAAGTGACGGCGCATTCCGGGTCGCCGATCGCCACCAATGAAGCGATTGACCTGGGACTTGACTGCGTGGAGCACGGATATTTTCTGACTCCCGAAGTGCTGCACAAAATGAAAGACAAGGGCGTGTGGCTGGTGCCGACGATTGTGGTGAGCCAGCCGACGGTGATGGAATTCTTTAAGAAAATCGGCTCGCCGGATTGGTATTTGGCGCGGGTGGCGTCCGTGGGGAAGCAACATTGGGCTTCGCTGCAGATGGCGATTCAGATTGGCGTGAAAATCGCGCTGGGGACAGATCAATTTCCATTCGAGCCGAATGATGGGACCACGGCCACGATTCGAGAGGCGCAATATTACGTGCAAGCGGGGATGACGCCGCTGCAGGCTTTGCGCGCGGCTACAATCGAGCCGGCTACTTTGCTGGGAGTGGCGGATAAGCTGGGTAGCGTGGAAAAAGGCAAGCTCGCGGATTTGGTAATCGTGGATGGCGATCCCGACGCAGGATATTACCGCGCTGCGCACGATTCGGCTGGTGATGAAAGGCGGGAAAGTGTATCGCGATGAATTGGCCGGAGCGACGGCGGGTGCGTCGTCGCGTTAATTAATTTTTTCAGTGCTGCTGGCCTTGGTACGATACAATCAGTTCGTGCCCGAATGGCGGAATTGGCAGACGCGCCAGGTTCAGGACCTGGTTCTCGCAAGGGAGTGGAGGTTCGAGTCCTCTTTCGGGCACCAAACGTATTTTCCGCATCTTTAGATCACCGCTCGCAGGAAAAATACCAAATCCGATTGACGTTGCATGGGAAACTCCCTACATTAGCGCCGTCATTCGAAAAACAGGAGGTCCTACCCCCCATGGCCTCGAGTTCTCCGATGCGTGAACGGCGGCGCGGCGAGCGCGTGCGAATTCGGATTCCCGTGCAATTGTTTACGGATAGCTGGGATGGTCAACCGGTGCGAGCCGCGGCGGAGGCGATCGAGGTGAACCGCTGGGGCGCGCTGCTGCATACGCCGATCGCGCTGGGAAAAGGTACCACTGTCGAAGTGATGAACACTCTTTCCGAGGAAGTGAACGAATTCCGTGTGGTGAGGGTGGCCGAGGAAAAGAGCGACGGCCTGTTTGAAGTGGGTATCGAAAGCCTTTCTCCCTTCCGAGACTTCTGGGGTATCCAATTCCCCGAACCCCCGATAGCCGCTTGATGTTTCCCCTTGCTTCCGGTGTTATAATGCGTCCCAGAAAGGCCTGCTAGGGCCACAATCAATCGAAGGATCAATCTCCGTGGCCGGGGGGCTTGGAGGATCCCATGGAACCCTCTCTCTTTAACGTGGTTTTTCTAACTTGGGGTGTTATCACTGCCGGGCTGATTTGCCTGGTAATCTACCGAAGCATGCTGGCAAACCGGGAAGGGGATCAAATCTTCCCCGATGCCGCCGAAGCGGGTTTCGCCAGAGAACAGCAGGAACTGATCGTCCGGATCGACAAACTGAGCAAGCCGATTACCGGCCTGATCATCGCTTCGAGCCTACTGTTCATTGGAGTTGCGGTTCTTTGGCTTCGCGAAGGGTTCCGGAGTTTCTAGGAACGTGACGGCACGTTGACATCCTTTCGAATCAACTGACCAGAAGTGCTCGATTCCTTCCCGTTTCCGGGACGGAGTTCGATAAGTCCATTCAGATAAAAAGTTTTAGCTTTCTCCAGCCGAGCATTAAATCCTGAGGCAAATCAACAGAAGCCAGCGCCGTTCTATGGGTGCGCGCCGGGCGGAGGCTGCTGGGGCGGCTGCACAGTGGGCTGCGGCGCCGCCGGCGCCTCGCAGATTTCAGACGTGTGATTGTGAACGATAAACCAGCGGTCTCCTTGCTTGATAAAGACCAGGGTTGTTTGGCCGCGGTCGGCGGTCGATCTACCGTCCACGGTGCCTGAAAATTCCCATTGATAGGCTGCCCAGGCCACGTCTCCCTTGACGAATATGAATGTGTTGCGGCGGTCGAGCCGGACGCCCGTGACTCGCGCGCGTTGCCGTTCGTAGGCAGCCGCATAGTTGGGCCAACCGGTGATGGGCGGTTCGAACGCTCCGCTGACCAGCGTGACCGTGTCGGAATAATATCGGTGCATGTTGTCGAGATCGCCCACCTGCCAGTAGCCCAGCATTTCCGAAATTTCCTGGTCGATCACCTGTTCGGGCGCCGAGGGAATGGGCGGAGTGGATGAATCGGCGGGCGGCGGATTTTTCTGCTTGGATTTTTTTTGAGCGTGGACGGCGGTACTGGAAAAAAGTAGAAAGGCCAAGCCCGCGGCAAGGCAACGAAGATTCATCGAAATCTCCTTAAAAATCGCACGATTTCTATTCGACGGCGAGGATAACACAGAAGCAAGCGGCTAAATTCCGCGGGCTGGTAGCAGATAGTGCGGCGGCGGAAACCGGGCCCCGAAAGAGGCGTGAAGATTTTGGGCTTCGCACCGGTTTACTTACTTCGGAAGATTCCGGCGCATTCCAACGGGGCGCAAGCATTTGACGGTTACTCGGGATCCCTCACTGGCGTTCGGGATGACCGCAAAAAAGATGCCGCCCCTGCTCGGCGTTTGCACGCACACTCTGAAGCTGCGCCCCCCCCCTAAAAATCAATTGTTTCGACCGGTTCTACATCGCGGGCCACACGAAAACCATAGTCCGCGTATTTGAATTCGGGAGGGATGCTGGAGCGGGCGGAGCAGCGTGAGACTTTTGTGTAGTGCCGCCACGATCCGCCGCGGGATGACCGGCGAGTACCGTCTTCCGGGCCGCGCGGATTGCGCTGCGGCGACAGCGAATAATATTCCGGCGAATACCAATCGGAGCACCATTCATGCACATTCGCGCTGATGTCATGAAGCCCGAAACCATTCGGTTTATCGAGGCCCACCGGCTCAGGGCCGGTCTTCCAACGCGTGGCATAATTCGGCAACAATTCGGGCGCCTCGTCGCCCCAGGGATAAAGTTTTCCTTCCAGGCCGCCGCGCGCGGCGCGCTCCCATTCCGCTTCGGTGGGCAAGCGGTAGCGGCGGCCAGTCGCATGGCTGAGCCATTCGCAATAGGCAATCGCTTCAAACCAATTGACGGAAACTACGGGCTGATCGTGAAGAGAAAGCTGCGGGTCGTTCCAATTGGGAGGGGGATCACTTTTCGTTGCTTCTAGGAAACGAGAGTAGTCTGCGTGGGTCACCTGGAGAATTGCGAATTCGAAAGCGTCGATCCACACGCGGTGCACTGGTTTTTCATTGTCCTGTCCGGCATCCGAACCCATTTCGAACCATCCTTCCGGGATGCGAACGAGGATCGGCTCTGCGACACTCCGGATAGAATTTGAATCTTCCCGTGATCGTGGAGTTGCGCTCATTGTTCGGAACCGGAAGCTAGGATAAGCGCACAGCCAGGAGTGTGCCACCAAAACCACTCAACGCGGGGCTTTGGACTGGCTGATCAAGTTGACGAACAGGCGAAACGCTCCGGGCACGCCGGCGGGCAGTTCGCGGAAAAACGATAACCCGGTGAAAATGTAAACGCCTTTGCCGTCGCGAGCGTAGACCAGGCTGCCCAACTCTTCTTTTTCTCCGGGATCGCGGAGAGCCAGGATCGGCTGGTAGCGCGAGTCGAATGCCGTCCAATAATAAAGTCCGCGCTCCTGCACCCAGCCCTTGAAATCATCCATGCTGATCTTGTTCGGGAAATTCAGCACCGGATTGTCTGGGGCGACGAAACGGACCGGCGAATTTTCGTCGGTGGTGCGGGCGATGTCGGAAGACATGGAAGCCGGGAATGGCGACGGGTGCAATTTCTCCCATGTTGGCGGGCGCTCGTATTGAACCACCAGCGTCCCACCCTGGCGGATGTAATCGAGCAGACGGGGATTCGCTCGCACCACGTCGGCGCGCAATTCGTAAGCTCGCGTGCCGACGATAATAGCGTCGTAGCGGCCGAGGTTGCCGAATGCCAACGCCGTTTCATCCAGCAGGTCCACACGAATATCCAGGCTTCGCAGAAGATCGGGAATGGGATCGATTTCCGCGGCGATGTAGCCGACGCTCAAGCCGGGTGGCACTTTCAGATCGAGGACGTGCGCGGTGGCCTCGGCTGGATGCATCCAACTTCTGGTTGGAAGCGAAGGCAACGGCTCGATGGATTCGCGGAACGTCTGATTGCCAATTCGTGCAAAGGGCTTCAACAGATAGGAACCCGCGGAGAGTTTCGCGGGCGTGGTGACGGCGAAGCGGATTAATTGGTCTTCCGGCTTCGAAAAAAGCAGCGGCGCCACTGGAGTGACGCTCCAGCCGGACGGCGCCTCCACGCCCACCGCGACTTCGGCGGCAGCGGTGCCGTGGTAGCGCACCCGCGCGAGCAATTCCACCTGCTTCGCCGGTTGATCCTGGCGCAGCATAATTTGTTCCGGCGCGACGTGCAGGGAAACGGCGGGGACAAGCTCGATGGGATAGGTTAGCAATTCGGTCGAAGTTACCTGAACGGACATTACTGGAATGCTGTGAGTGAAATCATAGCCATCCACTGAAATTTTATAGCGGGCTTCGACCAATGGCGGAGGCCAAGGCAGGACTGCGTCGGCAGGCGTGACCGGCGGCTGTGCGTTCGGGGGAATTGAGACTTCCAGTTTTGTGCCGCCCTGGGCGCTCGGTTCCTGCTTGCCAATTCTCCAGCCGCTGGGAACAGCCAGCGCGGGCTCCGCGAGGCCGATGGGAAACTCCGGGCGGGCCGCCGCGTTCGCCACAACGGAAAAACTTTCTCCTGCCACCAGATCGCGCCGATCGGCACGGGCCTGTGCGTTGAAAGCGATGGAATCCGACAGGACAGCTTCAATTCTTCCGAGAGCAGCCTGCAAATCAAAAGCAAGGCCGGTATTGGAAGAAGCCGGCACTTGGCCGCTGGCCGACTTGATTTCCCTGGCGGCCTGCGCCAAATGCCTGGCCGCGTTTGGCCAATCGAGACGGAGGGCTTCCTCGCGGGCCGACTTCAAGGCGGATTCGGCGGCATTCAGATTGGAAGCGATTTGCACATTCTTTTTCGCGAGACTTGTCAACGGCGCACCCAGATCGGCAAGGGTGACATTATTTTTCGACTCGGATCCTCCGGCGACTTTTACGTAGATTGCGCTGTGCAGAAAGGAAGAGCCGGCTTCCGCGGGAGTTCCCTGCGAGACGTGCTCCGAGCGGCCTTCGATCCCCAGGTCGTTGTAGCCTTTTCCGAAGAGCGGAGAAATTTCCTCGGCGGGGATGCGGATCGCTCCCGGTCCTCCGCCGAAAGCCGGGGCCAGCATTATCGGAGTTTTCCAAGCGGGCAAGCCTTCGGAAATTTGATCTGGGAAATTTTTGGGGTCGCCCGCCATTTCAACGGCGCGCGGCGTGAGAATTCCGGAAGCCTGGTGCTGTCCGTGGCCGCCGTGCACGCCGCCCCAGCCATTGATCACAACGTCGGGGCGAAACATCCGGATCACGCGGACCATGTCTTCGAGCGGGGCGTCACCCCAGATTTTCAGGGTTTCCTCGGCGCTTTTGGAGAAACCGAAATCGGCGGCGCGGGTGAAGAATTGATGTTGAACGCCGTAAATTTTATCGGCATTCAGCAATTCCTGGGTGCGGAGAATTCCGATTTCATCGCCCTGCTCGGGGCCGAGTGCGTTTTGTCCTCCCTGGCCGCGCGTGATGGTGAGCACGGCAACGTCGGCGCCCAGGCCGCGTGAAAGGTAGGTGAGCAGGCCGGGCCACTCGTCATCCGGATGCGCAGTGACAAACAAGATGCGCGTGGTCACGCGCGCCCGGTCGATCGCTTCCACGCTTTGCGTTAAATTCTGTGCAGCAAGGGAACTGGCTCCCGCTGCCGCCAGCAATATCAGCAACGCGGAGCAAATCAAAATGCGGCTTGCGAGATCGTTAAATTTTCTCAATCCAGTCATCGTCAATCCAGAAATAAGGAGGAAACCTGATAAGAATAGCAAGGAACTGGGGGTGGCTTGATGAAATTTCGTCATGAGGGAAATTGGGCGACTCCAAAATGGAGGTCCCAAAAAATCATGGTGGGTTAGTATGGGAGTTGCATGGTCCCGCTGAGTATTCCGACGAAGGCCGCGACGACAACAACTGTGACGGCTGAGCGCCCGAGCGATTGCCGGCAGCACAATCCCCTGAAAATTCGAGAACGGGCGCGCTGGGCCGATTGCAGCGCGATCTTCCCGGTACTGTTCTTGCTTGCGGCGTTGGGTATCGCCACCGTTCCAGCGAAGGCGAACCAATTGAATGTGCCGCCGGAGGTGAAGCAAGGACTTGACCGGATCTTTGACGGCGATCCCGATGCCGCAATCGAACTTGCGAAAGTGGTGCAGCACGCACAGCCGGAACATCCCGTAGGATATTTGTTGGAAGCCGAGGCGCGCTGGTGGAAGATTTATTGCGAAGCGCTCGAAGTGAAATACGGCATGGCCGATGCCTGGAAACGTCCGCGGGTTCCCAGCGACGATGAGTATCTGGCGCTGGTGGATCGCGGAATCTCGCTGGCGCAGGCGCAATTGCAAAAATCGGATTCGGCGGAAATGCACCTTTATGCCGGAATGGGCCTGGCGCTCAAAGCGAAGCTTTTTGGATTGCGCGAGGAGCGGCGCGCGACGGCCCATGCCGGCGTGGATGCCCGTGAACAGTTTCTGCGCGCCACGCAGCTCGATCCGAATCTTGCCGACACCTACACCGGGCTGGGGCTTTACAACTATTATGCCGACGCGCTTTCCGGAGTCGCGAAGATGCTGCGTTTTTTCATGGGAATTCCGGGCGGCAGCAAGAAGGAAGGAATCAAGCAACTGGAAATCGGAATGAACCGGGGGGAATTGATCGCTCCTGAGGCGCGCTTTTACTATGCGCGAAATCTTCGCACCTACGATCAAAAATACGAAGAGGCGCTGGCAATCATACTTCCGTTGGTGCAGCGTTACCCGCACAACCCGATTTTTTTGCTTATGGCCGGAAATTTGAATGCCGAGTTGGGCCGCAAGCGAACAGCAGCGGAGAATCTCCGCGCGGCCGAACAAATGCCCGTTCGCGATCCGGCCTGCGCGGAACGAATTCGCAAAGTTGCGGAAACGCTGCTAGCAGCGCCCTGAAATCCCTGATTTATTTTTGAGGAGCATAAATCAGTTTCGCGCGGATTCTTCCTGTTCGAAGGCGTGATAGGAGGATCGGACCAGCGGTCCCGCTTCCACATGTTTAAATCCCATCGGCTCGCCCAAGCGCTTGAATTCGGCGAATTCATCGGGATGAACGAACCGGACCACGGGCAGATGCTCGCGGGTGGGTTGCAAGTATTGGCCTAGCGTCAGGATGTGCGTGCCCTGCGCGGCGATCTCTGCCATCGCAGCCAGCACTTCCTCTCGCGTTTCGCCCAAGCCCAGCATCATTCCCGTTTTTGTGGGTGTGTCCGGAGAAAATTCAAGGACTCGACGCAGCAACTCGAGAGAGCGACTCCATTCAGCGCCGCGGCGCACTTGGCGATAGAGACGCGGCACGGTTTCCATGTTGTGATTCAGCACGTTTGGACGAGCGGCGATGACCGTTTCCAGCGCGGACCACACGCCGCGAAAATCCGGGATCAGCACTTCTACACGGCAATCGGGAACCCGGCGGCGGATTTCCTTAATAGTTCGCGCGAAAATGGCGGCTCCGCCATCGGGCCAGTCGTCACGGTTGACGGACGTCACCACCGCATAGCGCAGTCCCATCTTTTCCACCGCTTCCGCCACGCGCTCGGGCTCGTCTTCCTCCGGCGGCCCAATCGGTTTGCCGGAAGGCACGGCGCAGAATCCACAGGCGCGCGTACAGATATTGCCCAGGATCATGAAGGTGGCGGTGCGATGATCCCAGCACTCGCCCATATTGGGGCAGCGGGCACTTTCGCAGACCGTGTGCAAATCCAGGGTGCGCATGATCCGCTTCAATTCCTGATAATTTTCGCCGCCGAAGAAACGGACCTTCAGCCAGTCGGGACGCGGGTGCGTGCCCGGCGCTGGAATCTCGCCGACAGGAGAATTCGAGAGAATATTGAACGGACCCGCCATTTGGGTGCGTAGCAAAATTCCATTCTACTCCAGGTGGTCAACCCGGCTGAAATAAGTCACTGGACCGGTTCCAATCAGCGTTACTCCCCCGAGGAGAACGCGCTTAGTTGGAAGTTTCAGTTTTCTCTGGATCCCTCACTTCGTCCGGGATGACCGCAGGACCATATTGCGTCGATCTACCAACGGGGGTAGAGACTGGCCTGGGATCGGTGCTGTTCCTTTCTGGCAACGGAGGAGCTTGCTGTTTGTGGTAATTCTACAACAGCATTACCATCTGAGCACAAAGATTGTCCATAAATCATTGATTACAAAAGCTAAAATTGATAATCATGGGGCCCCACAGATGCTATGCTTAGAGCTGATCTAACAGACATGTCATATCAACTTACGATCGAGAGGCCGGCCGAAACGCACGGCGTGGGACTGCATACAGCGGTTCGCTGCCGACTCCGTCTGCTCCCGGCACCCGCCGATACGGGAATCGTGTTCCGGCGCGTGGATCTGGACAATTTCGAAATCGAGGCGCACGTCCGCAATGTGGCGCGGGTGAGTTATGCCACCAGCCTGATGAAAAATGGCGTGCTGATTTCGACCACCGAGCACCTGCTGGCGGCGCTTTATTCGTGCGGAGTGGACAACGTCTTCGTGGAAATTGATGCCTTGGAATTGCCAATACTTGACGGTTCGGCGCAGCCCTTTATCGAGATGTTGCAGCAGGCGGGAATCCGGCGGCTTCGGCGGAGGCGGCGCTACTTAAAAGTGCTGAAGCCTCTGGAATTTTCCGATGGAGACCGCCGCATTGGAATCTATCCCAGTGACGAATTTCACGTCCGCTGCTTTATCGACTATTCGCACGCGCTGATCGGCCGGCAAAACGTGGATTTGACCATCGATCGCGAAACGTTCAGCCAGGAGTTGGCCCCGGCGCGCACGTTTGGATTCGTGCACGAAGAAGCTCAATTGCGAGCCATGGGATTGATTCGCGGAGTTTCGTACGACAACGTGGTGGTGCTGGACCGCGAGCACATTTTGAACGGGCCGCCGCGTTTCGAAGACGAATTCTGCCGCCACAAGGCGCTGGATTTGATTGGCGACCTGGCGCTGGTGAGCCGTCCGCTGAAAGCGCTAGTGGTGGCGCACAAGGCGGGGCATGCGTTGCATACGCAACTGGTTACACGCCTGCTGGCGGATAGCTCGCTGTGGACGGAAACCACGGAAGAAGCGCAGCCGCTGCAACGCGCTGCCATGGCGGCTCAGACGCTGGCCAGCGACTAAGTCCGGCGCGAAGCAGCAGTTTCCCCGAAGTTATGTTCCCGCACACAGGAGAACCCGCCAACTTTTGCTGTCCCATGTGTTTGCGGTCATCCCGAGCCAAGCCCGACTCTAGCAAAACGAAAACGTCCACGTAGCGAGGGATCCGGAGTTTCAATAAATTCAGGCGCACCCGAACCTTGCCTATCGAATCGCCCGGCTATGCCGTGTCGCGGTGGCGTTTTCTTCCACTCGAATCACACCCGTTTCGTCCACGAAGAAATGTCTCATGCCGGTCGTGCCCTGGGTGATGGGATCGGCCGTGACCGTAAAATCGTTGGCGCCAGGGGACGAACATCCGGCTGCGGCCGTGGCGACTCGTGTTCCCGGCTGATAAGTGAAGATGTATCCCGTCTTCTCGCTGGTGTTTCCGGAACCGGAGTTCGACAGCACGCTATCGATTAGCAATGCATGGTCGCAGGAACGGTCCTTCTCATCGGCTGCGCCGCCCATCGAGCCCAGGCTGGGCGGAAATCCGTTGCCATAGGTAGCGGAATAGGTGACTGATGCCACAGTCATGGTGCGGAGACGGCCGACGGCAGCGGCTTCGTTCGCCGCCATCTTCGCTCTTAGCAGGTTCGGAATCGCGATAGCGGCGATGATGAGAACCGGAATCAAGGCGGCTCCAAAATACCCGAGCACCAGTCCTGCGACTGCGATTCCGTTGCCAGTTAAACGGCCGGCGCTTCGACGGATGTCGGATAGAGACAAGTGTCCCAGAACGATGGCCGCCACGGCGGCCGGAAAGAACAGGAACAAAATTCCGCAGATCAGGCTACCGATCGCTTTGCCGCTCGTTTGCACTTGGTCTGGTGGAACTGCGGCAGCCGGCGCCGGCAGGAGGACGTTTCCGCAGGTTAGGCAAAAGCGGCCTTCATCGGAGTTGGGGTACCCGCATTTTTGGCAAGTTTGCATCACGCGCCTCCGTGAGAACGTGGCAGCAAGACGGAATTAGCTCAGTGGTTAACGGTTTTTCTTAGGAAAGTCAATCGTTCAGCGTGATTGCCAAACGTGGAGTGGAGCGCGACAATTGATTTATTATGACCTCTCCTGACACTGTTGTTGTAGTCCTTGCCGCGGGGAAAGGCACGCGGCTGAAATCCGATCTTGCCAAGGTGCTGCATCGCGCGGGCGGGCGTCCGCTGGTGGAGCACGTGGTGCGAGCCTGCCAGCCGCTGGGCGCGGCCGAAATTCTCGTGGTGGTAGGACACCAGGCAGAAGACGTGAGCGCCGCGGTGATTCCGCTGGGCGCGAAAACCGTGCTGCAGGAGCCGCAAGCCGGCACCGGCCACGCCATGCAAGTGGCGCGGCGGGCCATTGGAACGCGCGCGAAGTATGTGGTGGTGCTTCCCGGCGACGCTCCGCTGATTCGTACGGAGACTTTGGCCGGGCTGTTGAATTTGCATCGCACGGGGCAGGCCGCGGCCACGATTCTTTCCGCCAAGCTCGATAATCCTACCGGTTACGGCCGGATTATCCGCAAGCCGGGTGGCTCGGTGGCGGCGGTGGTGGAAGAAAAAGCCGCTGACGAATCGCAACGCGCCATCCAGGAAATCAATTCCAGCGTTTATTGCTTCACACTTGAAAAATTGTGGCCGTGCCTGGAAGCGTTGCGTCCGGAAAATTTCCACAACGAGCTTTACCTGACCGATGCCATCGCACTGCTGAATGAGCACAACGAAAAAGTGCTGGCGCAGGTGGCGCCCGACGCCAACGAAATCATCGGCTGCAATACGCGGGTGGAATTGGCGGAAGTGGACCGCTTTTTCCGAAGGCGCAAGACGGTTGAGTTGATGGAATCCGGGGTCACCATTTATCTGCCGGATACGGTGCTGGTGGACCCAGACGTGGAAGTGGGCCGCGATTCTTTGATCGAGCCTGGCGTGCAACTTCTGGGCAAGACGCGTATCGGGGCGGGCTGCACGATTCGCACCGGAAGCGTTCTGGTGGATGCAGTGCTTGCGGAAGGCGTACACGTGCGGCAGCATTGCGTGATCGCGTCGAGCGTGCTGGGACCGCAAACCATTGCCGGGCCATTCGCGCACATCCGCGAGGGCTCGGAATTGATGTCGGACGCACGCGTGGGAAATTTCGTGGAAGTGAAAAAGAGCACGCTGCACGAAGGCGTGAAGGCCATGCACCTGACTTATCTGGGCGACGCCACCATCGGGCGCAAAAGCAATATCGGCGCCGGAACGATTACTTGCAATTACGATGGAACCAACAAGAATCCCACCATTATTGGCGAGCGCGTCTTCATCGGCAGCGATTCGGCCCTGGTGGCGCCGGTGAAAATCGGTGACGGCGCTTATGTCGCCGCCGGTTCCACGATCACCGGCGATGTTCCCGCGGATGCGCTGGCCATCGCCCGCGGCCGGCAGATCAACAAGGAGGGTTGGGTGGCCGAGCGTCGCGCCCGCGCAGCTCGTTCAAAATCCCGCGGAGCAGATGTGGATAATCCAACCGCAGCGGATCATTTGCCCACGAAACCGGACGATGATTCAAGCACGGTCGAAAAATCCCAACATAAACAATCGCCCGCGACCAGGAAGAAGCCCAAGCCGATATCGCACGGATAAGTAAGGGGCGCGGCTGAACAGTTTGCGGAAAAAAGCCGAGAATTACCCTGCGAAGGAACGGAACTCCGGAAGTGCAATGGAGAAAATCCCTACTTCGCAAGCATTTAAAATCAACTCCGGATTCCTCACTTCGTTCGGAATGACCCCCTAAGGGTATTTTCCGTAGCCTGTAAAGCCCGCCCCTACATACGGAAAATCAAAGCCTCCAGGCTTGTCTTCACCTGCCTCTCGGAACGCCCCGCATCCCTGTGTTAGAATGAAATTTCGGAGGAAAATCCAGCGATGAAATTTGGCGTGGTCGTGTTTCCCGGCTCGAATTGCGATGAGGATGCGCATCACGCAATCAGCGCCGTGTTGGGGAAACAGGCCGAATTTGTATGGCATCAATCCGAGAATCTGCAAGGCCTGGACGCGGTAATTCTGCCGGGTGGATTTGCGTACGGCGATTATCTGCGTACCGGCGCGATCGCGCGATTCTCGCCGGTGATGCGCTCCGTGGAGCGATTTGCGCGCGGCGGCGGCTTGGTGATCGGTCTGTGCAACGGTTTTCAAATTCTGCTGGAATCCGGCCTGCTTCCCGGAGCGATGCTGCGCAATTCCGGGCTGCGATATATCTGCCGTCAGGTGCATTTGCGCGTGGAAACCACGGACACGCCATTTACCTGCGCAGCGATGAAAGGCCAAGTGCTTAAAATTCCTATCGCGCACAATGATGGGAATTATTTCTGCGCGCCGGAAACGCTGGCGGAACTCGAACGCAACCATCAAATCGTGTTTCGCTACACCACCGCTGAAGGACGCGAGGATCCAACCGCAAACCCCAACGGCTCGCTGGCGAATATCGCCGGAATTTGCAATCGTGAGCGAAATGTAATGGGAATGATGCCGCACCCGGAGCGCGCAGTGGAGTTAGCGCTCGGTTCCGCGGATGGCCTGGTGATTTTTCAATCGATGATCGAAAGTTTGGCTCGGCACGCGGCTGTAACTGCCTGACAGTTTGCGGAGAAGTTCTGTGTCTGTTCGTTCCGCAGCCTGCCAGTCGAAAGAGCAAAACACTTCCCTCCGGAGATTCAATGCAACGAACAGTTTCGTGGCTTTCAGCAGCCATCAGTCTGGCCGCAATCTTATTGCTGATCTCCGCGCGCCCGCCGGCCGGCAATTCCAAGGGCCACGATCGAAAAGCGGCCGCGCGCGCCGATGTTGCGCCGGAATGGCCGAAGCTGGATGAAGAGGCGGTGAAGGATTTGTCCGAATACATTCGAGTGGATACCTCCAACCCGCCGGGAAACGAAGCGCGCGCGGTGGATTGGTTCAAGAAAATATTCGAGGCCGAAGGAATTCCTTACGAAACCGCCGAATCGGCCGCCGGGCGCGGCAACATTGTGGCGCGATTGAAAAGCTCCAAACCAAATGGCGAGCCCGCTCTGATTCTGCTGAATCACACGGACGTGGTGCCCGTGAGCCGCGAATACTGGACGGTCGATCCTTTCGCGGGACTCCTACGCGACGGTTACGTCTGGGGGCGGGGCGCGGAAGACATGAAATCCACGGGCATCGCGCAGTTGATGGTGTTTCTCGAGTTGCATCGCGCGCAGGTTCCTCTGCGGCGCGACGTGATTTTCCTGGGCACCGCGGACGAAGAAGCCGGCGGACTTTTCGGCCCTGGCTGGCTGCTGAAAAACAAGCCGGAATGGACCGCAGGCGCTGGATTTCTGCTTACCGAGGGCGCGAATACCCCCGCAGGCGATAGGGGCCAAGCCATTTACTACGGCGTGGGCCCGACGGAGAAAACTCCCGCTTGGTTGAAACTGACAGCCACCGGACACTCCGGCCACGGATCGGTTCCCATTCCGGATTCCGCGGTTAACCGGCTACTGGTGGCGCTGAATCGCTTGCGGGAATACCGGCCACCTCTCGAGGTTACGCCTCCGGTGGAAAGTTCCTTCCGCACGCTGGCGCCCTATGAAACCGGGCCGTGGCGCAGCCGCTATGAAAATATTCTTACGTTCATCGCCAGTCCAGGCGCGTACGAGGAATTGCAAAAACGCCCGGCCACGCTCGCGCTGCTGACCAACACGATCTCCATCACTGGCCTGGAAGGAACCAAGAAAGTGAATATTATTCCGCCGGCGGCGTCGGCACTGCTCGATTGCCGGCTGCTGCCCGGCTGGACCATCGAGCGGTGGCGCGAACAAGTGAAGAAAATCATCCAAGACGATTCGATTCAGATCGAGACGATCTTAAATTTCGCTCCCGCCACTTCATCGGTGGATACGCCACTCT
Organism: uncultured Acidobacteriota bacterium; assembly: GCA_963797765.1. Taxonomy (GTDB): domain Bacteria; phylum Acidobacteriota; class Terriglobia; order Acidiferrales; family UBA7541; genus JBGPTK01. The sequence continues at coordinate 999,838 of CAWCQU010000002.1, forward strand.
ATTCCGCGATCGTAGACGCGGTGAAGCGGCTGCACCCGGAGGCGGGCGTGGCGCAAACGATCGAGACGGGATTCACCGATTCCCATTACTTTCGCGAGCACGGCATCGTCAGCTATGGATTTGAGCCGTTCCCGCTAACCGGCAACGACACATCGCGCGTGCACGGAAATGACGAACGGATTCCCGTGAAAGCGTTCACCGATGGCGTGCACTTGACCTGGGAAGTGGTGTACAACTTCAGCCGGGAACAATAAGGGCGGGGAAAATTTTCCATGCTTGAAACGGAAATCAGAGTGACAGCGGAAATTGCCGCTCAACACGGCCTGACGGCCGATGAATATGCCCGCGTGCTGAAAATCCTGGGGCGCGAGCCGAATATCACGGAGCTGGGAATTTTCAGCGTGATGTGGAGCGAACACTGCTCCTACAAATCGAGCAAAGTTCATTTGAAGCGGCTGCCCACCCGCGGCGAAAAGGTGGTGCAAGGCCCAGGCGAAAACGCGGGCGTGGTGGATATCGGCGACGGGCTTTGCGCCGTGTTTAAAATTGAATCGCACAATCATCCCAGCTTCGTCGAGCCATTCCAGGGCGCGGCCACCGGAGTCGGAGGAATCCTGCGTGACATTTTCACGATGGGGGCGCGGCCGATCGCCGTCCTGGATTCTCTCCGCTTCGGTCCGATCACCGCGCCGGATGATCCGGCGCAGAAATCTGCTATTCCCGCCGCGGAAATTGCGAACAACCGTCGCATTTTGGAAGGCGTGGTCGGCGGCGTGGGGAGTTACGGCAATTGCTTTGGCGTGCCGACAGTCGGCGGCGAAGTGCAATTCGAACCGTGTTATTCGCGCAATCCGCTGGTAAATGCGCTGGCTTTGGGAATCGCCAAGCGCGAGGAACTTTTCTTCGCTCGCGCGCGCGGCACCGGCAATCCGGTGATTTACGTGGGCGCAAAAACTGGCCGCGACGGAATTCACGGCGCATCGCTGCTCGCTTCCGCTGAATTCACCGAAGAATCAAAGCAGAAACGGCCCAACGTGCAAGTAGGCGACCCGTTCATGGAAAAACTGCTGCTGGAAGCGTGCCTGGAAGCGATGCATACCGGCGCGGTGATCGCGATTCAGGATATGGGCGCGGCCGGGCTCACCTCTTCTTCCTGCGAAATGGCTTCGCGCGGCGGCACCGGAATTGAAATCGATCTGGCGCTCGTGCCGCAACGCGAAACAGGCATGACGCCCTACGAAATCATGCTCAGCGAATCGCAGGAGCGCATGCTGCTGGTGGGCGAACGCGGGCGAGCGGATGAACTGCTACAAGTTTTCAAGAAGTGGGGATTGGATGCGGTGGTGATCGGCCGCGTCACCGACGATGGCCTGGTTCGCGTGCTCGATGGAAAACAGCTTGCGGCTGCCATTCCCGCGCACGCGCTGGCGGAGGAAGGGCCAGTTTACGAACGCCCGGTGGGAATGCCACCAGCTCCACGCGTCGAACAGTTGGCTTCGTTTTCTCCGGAACACGTGAACCTGACTGCGAATTTCGAACGGTTGCTTTCGTCACCCGCGATTGCTTCGAAGAACTGGATCATTGATTCCTACGATTCCATGGTCCAGACCAATACGCGCATCGCGCCCAACGCCGGCGATGCGGCCGTCGTGCGCATCAAAGGCACAAAGCGCGCGCTGGCGCTGAGCGTGGACGGCAACGGCCGCTGGTGCTGGCTTTCACCTAAAACAGGAGCGATGCACGCCGTGGCGGAAGCCGCGCGCAACGTGGCGTGCTCCGGAGCGCGGCCCGTGGCCGCAACCAATTGCCTGAATTTCGGCAATCCCGAAAAGCCGGAAGTGATGTGGCAATTCCGCGAAGCGATTGACGGAATCGCGGAAGCTTGCCGCGCACTGGGCACGCCCGTAACCGGCGGGAATGTCAGTTTCTACAATGAAACGCTAGGCCAGGCGATTTATCCCACGCCGGTGATCGGCATCCTGGGAATTTTGGAAGACGCTTCGCATGCACTTGGGCTTTCTTTCTCGCGTGCGGGCGATTTTATTATTCTGCTCGACGCGCAACGCCCGAGTGCAATTCCTGCTGCTTCCAACGCGGTGCGGGAATTTTCTTCCTCCGAATATTCCAAATCAATTTGGGGGATTGTTGCTGGCGCGCCACCTGCAATCGATCTGGACGCCGAGAAACGACTGATCGATTGCCTGGTAGCGCTTGCGGCGCAAAATGTAATTGCCTCCGCGCATGACGTTAGCGACGGCGGCTTGGCCGTGACGCTCGCGGAATGTTGCTTTGCGAGCGAAGGGCTTTCCGCGCGGGTAGACCTGGAAAGCGAAGAACCCGCGGAAGTTGCGTTATTCGGGGAACGCGGCGCCCGGGCCGTGGTGTCCCTTTCGCCCGACTCGCTTGCCCCGCTCGCCACGCTTGCGGCACAATACAACGTACGGGCGCAGGAAATCGGCACGGTCACGCGCGGCGAATTCCGCATCCAATTAAACGGCACGGCACGAATCGCGGTACCAGTTTCTTCACTGCGCGAGCAGTGGGCTAGTTCGCTCGAACGAGCGCTCGGAATCCAATGACCCAGGTCTTCCAGCAACAGGACGACAAGTTTCACGATGAATGCGGCGTCTTCGGCATCTTCGGACATCCCGAAGCGGCCAAACTTACCTATCTGGGCCTTTTTGCCTTGCAACACCGCGGCCAGGAATCCGCTGGAATTGTTTCCACCGATGGTGCCGATCTCTACTGCGTCAAGCAGATGGGCTTGGTGCAGGATATATTCACGCCGGTAGTGATTCAGCGTTTGCCCGGCCAGGTTGCCATCGGCCACACGCGCTATTCCACAGCCGGCGACACAACGCTGCTGAACGCACAGCCGATCATGATCGATTGCAACAAGGGCAAGCTGGCCCTGGGACACAACGGCAACCTGACCAACGCTTTGGAGTGGCGCCGCAAGCTCGAACATCGCGGGTCCATTTTTCAGACCACCAGCGACACCGAAGTGATTTTCCATTTGATTGCGCGCAGTAGCGCCCGCAATTTGCCAGGGGCGGTGGCCGATGCGCTTACTTCGGTGGAAGGTGCGTTCTCGCTGATCATGCTGACGCGCGACGAGCTATACGCGATTCGCGATCCTTATGGATTCCGTCCGCTGTGCCTGGGCCGCCTGGGTGATGCCTGGGTGGTGGCTTCAGAAACATGCGCGTTCGATTTGATCGATGCGGAATATGTGCGGGACATCGAGCCCGGCGAAATGCTGCGTATTTCCCGCAGCGGACTGGAAACGATTCAGTACGCGCCGGAACGGCAGCATCAATACTGCATTTTTGAGCATGTTTATTTCGCGCGTCCCGATAGCCTGGTGTTTGGCCGGCCGGTGAACCTGACGCGCGAGCGGCTGGGGGAGCGACTTGCTTTGGAACATCCCGCGGATGCCGACCTGGTTGCGCCGGTCCCGGATTCCGGCGTGCCCGCGGCGATCGGCTACGCCAACGAATCCGGAATTCCATTTCGCATGGCGCTGATCCGAAACCATTACACCGGCCGCACATTTATCGAACCGCAACAGGCTATTCGCGATTTCGGCGTGAAATTGAAATTGAACCCGGTCCGCCGCTTGCTCCAAGGCCAGCGTGTGGTTCTGGTTGATGATTCCATCGTCCGCGGCACCACCAGCCGCAAGATCGTCCGGATGGTGCGCGAAGCGGGGGCCGCTGAAGTTCACGTGCGCATCAGTTGCCCTCCCACCATTTCGCCCTGCCACTACGGGATTGACACGCCCACGCGCGAGGAGTTAATCGGCTCGCATAATTCCGTGGAAGAAATACGGCGCTTTCTGGGCGCGGATTCCCTGGGTTATCTTTCTCTGCGAGGCCTGCGCGAAGCGATCGGCGACGATAGCGGAAAATTTTGCACCTCCTGCTACACCGGAAACTATCCCACCGAATTCGTACAGCTCGAAGTCGAGGTACAGCGTGAATACTGAAGAGCGTGTGATCAAAGCGAGCCCCAAAATGGGCGATCGCGTCTGGCGAGAAGCCCTTTCCTGGCTTTGGGTGCTGATCGCATTCGTCCTGATCGAAGGGACCCTGGGGCAGGCGCGGGTGATTCCCAGCGCGTCGATGGAAAATACGTTGCTGATCGGCGACCACCTGATCGTCAGCCGTTTCGGCTACGATGCGGGCGTGCCGTTCACCACTTGGCACGTCCCGCTGTGGCGCAATCCGCGGCGGCAACAGGTGGTTATTTTCCGCGCGCCGCTTCCCGGCTCGCCCGATTTTGTAAAACGAGTGATCGGCGAACCCGGAGACAAAGTTGCTATTAAGAATGGGATGGTCTACATCAATAACCAGGCGCTGAATGAACCTTACGTCGTGCGCGAAGCCCCTTCCGCGAACTCCGCCGGTGATACTTATCCGCCAGCTCCGAGCGAACTCTGGCGCTTTGGCCTGCAATCCGATTGGGCGGGTCAGATCGCAAACTATATTCACGATGGCGAACTTGTGGTGCCAGCGGACCACTATTTCGTTATGGGCGACAACCGGGATAATTCGTACGATAGCCGCTTCTGGGGATTTGTGCCGCGTTCTTCGATTGTTGGGACGCCGCTATTCGTTTATATGTCCATTGACGCGCCGGAAGAAGTTTGGGAGCCAGGACACATCGGCGAGCGCTTTGCCGCGTATTTGAACGCAGTGCTGCACCCGCATGAAGTGCGCTGGCGCCGCTTGTTCTCGACTTTTTAGTATCGGTAGCACAGGCACTCCTGCCTGTGCCCCTGGAATTTCACATACGAAACGCGTGCTGCTGATTTCTTGGTTCGCAGCATAAATTTTCCAGTTCCGCCGCAACCGGTTTGAGTCCCACCCTCAGAAACCGGGAAAAGGATTTCCCGATGCGCTATGCCGATGCAGGTGTTGATATCTCCGTTGCCGACCAGGCCAAGCAGCGCATTCGCACGTTGGCAGGCCGCACTTTCAATAGCAATGTCCTGGCGCCCATCGGCGGGTTCGGCTCGCTTTTCCGTTTCGATGCGAAGCGCTGGCGGGAACCCGTGCTTGTCTCCAGCACCGACGGCGTAGGCACCAAGCTAAAAATTGCCACCGCGCTCGGCGTGCACTCCACCGTCGGCGTGGACATCGTCAACCACTGCGTCAACGACATCCTCACGCAAGGCGCCGAGCCCCTTTTCTTCCTTGACTACCTGGCCATGGGAAAACTCGATCCGCGGGTGATCGAGCAAATTATCGAAGGCATGAGCCGCGCGGCGAAATTGGCAGGTTGCGCATTGATCGGCGGCGAAACCGCGGAAATGCCCGGATTCTACGCGCCCGGGGAATACGATCTTGCCGGTTTTATCGTGGGAGCGGTGGATCGCCGAAACATGCTGGGTGCGGCGCGCGTGAAAGCGGGAGACATTTTGATCGCTCTCGCTTCTAGCGGCCTGCACACCAACGGCTATTCGCTCGCCCGCAAACTGGTGTTTCAGGTGGCGCGCCTGAAACCGGAAACTTATGTCTCCGATGTTCACAATAAAATCGGCGCCGAATTGCTCAAGCCCCATCGCTGCTATTGGCCCGTCCTGAAAAATATCGTAGCGCGTGGCTGGCTTTCCGCCATGGCCCACATCACCGGCGGAGGAATCACCGGAAATCTTCCGCGAGTGCTGCCGCGCACGGTGCAGGCTACCATTGATCTTGGCTCGTGGCCGGTGCTGCCGATTTTTCGTTATCTCGCGCACATCGGAAAAATTGAAGAAGAAGAATTGCTGCGCACTTTTAATCTCGGTGCAGGAATGATTCTGGTCGTTCCTCCCAAACACGTCCGCAAGGTTGAAACGGAGCTCAAGCGCCGCCGCGAAAAATATTACGTCATCGGCCGCCTCGAATCCGGCCGCCCCCGCGTCGTTTACAACGGCCGCCTGCCGGCATAGATCCCGCTAACCCTTAGCGCGCGACATGGCACGTCTTGCAGCTCTCGATTTGTGCCACCGAATCGGTGTGATGCATTTCCGAATCGAACGGCATCGGTATGTTGTGGCATTGAACGCACTGGTAATTTCGTTCCAGCACCACGCGATGCGCGGATTCAAAATGCGTGAAGCCGGGTTCGTGCTTCGCAATTTGCCCGGCGACATCGTGGCAGGCTAAGCACTCTGAATTTGCTGCTTTGCCCGCAACGATTTTCTTGGCGGTGGAAGGTGCCGCAGCGGCGGCCTTCTGGCTCGCGGCTATTTTCGAAGCCGCGTCCTTACCCGCCACCCGGCCCGTCAGAATCCCCGGCCCGAGAAAAGTCCCTTCCAATCCCGCTTTGCCGTTAATTCCTCCAAAACCCGCTGCTTCGCCGGCTGCGTAAAGTCCGGGGATCGGTTTTCCATCGCGATCTACAACGCGGCAGGAATGATCGATGCGGATTCCGCCCATGCTTTTTCGCGACAACGGAAAAATCTGCGCGGCATAGAAGGGCGGCTTGGAAATTTTTGCGGGCTTCTCCTTCGAACTGGCATCAAACGAGTCAAAGTCATTATCCGCCCCTTCTGCAATCATCTGGTTGTAGCGCGCTACGGTCTGCTCGAGCGCGGCGGCTGGCAAACCTTCTTTCTCCGCCAATTCCCCAATCGTCTCCGCCGATTTCACCAGGCGCGGGTCATCGAGTATCCATTTTTGAATGTATTTGAAATCGCCCCAATCCGTTCCCGACACCCAGAAATTCGGCAACGCGGCGCTATCGAAGACCGCCCAGTACGTTGCGGGCTTTTGTTGCAGCAGAGCAACCATCTCGGGCACCGGGCCGCTGGTTTCGTTCACAAACCTGTGGCCTCCGGAATTTACCCAGATGGAATCCTGAACGTGAACGTTTACTCCGCGCCGGTGCGTCGGGTCCCTTGGGTCGGGCAAACCATAAGGATAATTCCACTGGTGATCCATCTCGAAATAGTCCGCGCCCACCGCTCGCGCCATTTCGTGCCCCGATCCAACCGAGTTCACTCCTGAGCCAATCAATATTCGCTCCGGAAACCGCACGTCCTTCGGCCAGAACTCGCGCACCATATCCAGATTATTCTGAAATCCTCCCGTCGCCAGAATCACCGCCATCGCGCGAAAATCTTGAATCTCATTGGTGCGAAGGTTTTTCCCTCGAACTCCGGCGATTCGATCCGCCTCGCGCAGCAGTTCCGTCGCCTTCACGTTCCAAGCGAATCGAATGCGCTGGTTGTTCAAGCACGCCCGGTAAATCGGGCTAACCAGCCCCAGGCCTCTTCCCACCGTATTGTGGCCACGATTCACGCTATTACCGGCGAACCACCCCAATCCGGCAAACCGCACCCCCATGGCTTCCACCCAGTCGTAAATATCCGTGCGCGAATGGTTGACGTAATAATGCACCCAATACGGATCGGAATCTTTTCCCCAGCTGATAAAATCTTTCTCGGCGAGCTCTGGACTGTCCGCGATGCCCTCCGCTTTTTGTTCCGGCGTTCCGACCAGGCACACGGTTCCTTCCGACATGACAGCGTGCCCGCCGAATACAGAGGACATATCCACAACCGTCACGCTCGCGCCATCTCGTGCCGCTTCGAGCGCCGCCGAAAGGCCCGCGATCCCCGCGCCCACAACCACTATGTCGCTGGTTATGGGCGAAGCAGCTTGGGAGGAAGAATCTTGAGCTGCTTGAACTGCAGTCGCAATCGAGCTTCCCGGCAAGTGCAAAAACACAGTCACAAGCAGCAATAAATAGAATCGGCGCATGTTTGCTTCAAAAAACCTCGGAAGGGTATTACCAGAATTCCCGGATCAAGCCTAAAAGTTTCGCTGCCACGATTTCCAGTCTGCTGCTCGCATCAATTCATTGCTGCTTCCGGTTCGCCTCAATCGCCGCCACCATTTCACTCTTCTCAATCAAGTGCTGTCGCAAACTCGCCGCCGTCGGAGCAACTCTCTCCCGTTCCCGCCAATAACCATCGAGTGCCGCGTCGATCTGCTTCTCGTGCGAGCCGTGCGGATCAAGATTCCGCCGGTATTCCAGGTATGCGACAATCGCCTGCGCCTCTTCCTGCGTGAAAATCGAAAGCCGGTGCCGCGCATAATCATAGAAAGTCGCAGCTCCATACCTTCGGGGATTGATCAACTCTGATTTTCCGCTGCGCACCAGGAATTTTCGGCCTCCCATCTCCATGTTCACTTCCACATCGGAAAATCCCATCGTCAACAGCATCAGCGGATCGGCCGTCTTCAATCCCCCTTCCAGGTCCGCCACAAGATACGCCGGAAGAAAGAACCGCAAACCCGCTTCCGAAAAAAAGCTCAGCGCGCTCGCATGCCCATCCAAAAAGCCCGGCTCGATCGCTTCCCAATTCGTCTTCCCCTGAAATGGACCAACTTCCTCAGCCGGCTCGCATCCTTCGTTGCTGCCTTGCAAATAAGCGTCACCTGGATATTCGTTCGCTCTAAACGCTCCGCGTATCTTCTCCAGTACCGTTTCCTTCTCACCCATTCCCGCTCTCCCTATCCGCAACTCACCAAGCGATTCTAAATCGCAAGCGCGTCATCCCATCAGGTTTGCAAGTATACAGGCGGAACAATGCGATCAACGGAAGGAAGTAGTTTGCGGAACCACTGCGGGAACTTCTATTCGTACCTCAACGCAACCATCGGATCAACGCGAGTGGCCCTCCGCGCGGGAATAAAGCATGCCGCAAGCGCCACCAGAATCAGCAAGATGGCGACGCCCGCGAATGTGAACGGATCGGTCGCGCTCAATCCATAAAGCTGGCTGGCCATCAAGCGCGTCAATCCAAACGATGCCGCAAGCCCGATGCCAATCCCGATTCCAGCGAGCGTCAATCCCTGGCCAATCACCAGGCGATAAATGTCGGAGGGCTGCGCGCCCAGCGCGACTCGGATTCCGACTTCGCGCACTCGCTGCCTAACTGCATAAGCCTGCACGCCATAAATTCCGATCGTCGCCAGGAGCAATGCCAGGCCTGCAAAGGCAGTCAACAAGATCATGCTCAAACGGTTTTGCGAAATCGATTGGTCCAGCACCTCGTCCATCGTCAACACACCCACCACCGGTTCCGAAGGATCAACCTGATGCACCGCGTCCGTCACTGCTGATGTCAAACTCCCAGGCGGCAAACTGGTGCGTACCGTCAGCATCATCCCCGTGGTTTCATCGTTCTGCGCCATCGCGTGATAGATGGTCTCAACCGCGCGCTTATCGCCTAGCCCGTGGATCCTCACATCTCCCACTACGCCCACCACCGCGCGGCTTTCTCCCGGCAAAAAAGTAAGCTTTACATGCTTGCCGATCGGATTTTCATTCGGCCAGAAACGTTTCGCGAACGATTCACTTACCAGAATCACCGGCGCGGATTCGGCTCGATCCGCATCCGTTAAATCCCGTCCCTGCAAAAGCGGAATCCGCATTGTGCGAAGGTATCCGGGGCTGATCAACCGCACAGCTACCTCCGGCTGGTCCGCCATCGGCACCACTGGCTGGCCTTCCGCGATGATCGGCTGCGTGGATCCGCCCTGCAACGGCAGGCTGTCGATAGCACCGGCAGATTCGACTCCCGGCAACACGCGCACACGTTCCAAAACTTGGTTATAGAAACCGTTTTGCCCTGAACTGGTAGCGAATTTTGCTTTCGAAATGGACAGCGGAACAGTCAGAACGTTGTGAGGATCGATGCCTGGATTCACTCCGCGCAGCAAATAGAGTGTCCGGATCATCAGCCCCGCTCCCACCAGCAGCACCAGTGACAGCGCCACCTCCGCCACCACAAACACGCTTCGCGCCCGGCCGCCGCTCGAATCGGAATCCGTTTTCCCCACTCCTTGCTTCAACGATGCGTTCAAATTGGTTTTCGACAGGTGCCACGAAGGCGCCAGTCCCGCGATAATCCCGGTCAGAACCGAAATCGCCAGCGTGAACCCGAGCACCCATCCATCCAATCCAATCGCCACGGATAGCGGCAAGTCAGGTCCAAGGAACGTCGCGATCACCCGGATCAAAAAGTACGCCAGCAAAATCGCCAACGCGCCGCCCAGCAGCGCCAGCAGCACAGTCTCCGACAAGATTTGCGACATGATGCGCCCGCGCGTTGCGCCCAGCACCGTGCGGATGGCAATTTCCTTGCGCCGCCCCAACGCTTTTGCCAGCGCCAGGTTCGCCACATTAGTGCACGCGATCAGCAGCACAAACGCCACTGCCCCCAGCAGCACCAGCAAGGCAGGCCGCGTCGGGCCCAATAATTCGGCGCGGAGCGGACGCACAGCGGCGCCCCACCCGGCATCGTCGGCGGGATACTGCTGCGCCAGCCTGCCGGAAATCGTATCCATCTCCGCTTGGGCCGTCTTGATGTCCACTCCCGGCTTCAACCGCGCGAATACAAAATAATTATGATTTCCTCGCACTGTGCGTTCTTTTTCCGTCCAAGCCAGCGGCTTCCATAGCTTCACCTGATACGGAAAATCGAATTGCGCGGGCATTACGCCGATCACCACATTGCTCTGGTCATTCAACGTGATCGTTTTTCCAAGGACATCCTTGTTCCCTGCGAAATGGGTTTGCCAGAAAGCGTGGCTGATCAGCACCACGTTGTCGTGGCCCGGTTGGTCATCCTCGGGATTAAAATCGCGCCCCAGCGCGGGGACTGTTCGCAACAACGTAAGAAAATTCGATGCCACCTTCGCGCCCAATATCGATTCCGGCTGTCCCAGATTCGTCAGGTTGAAATTGCCGAATCCGACCGCCGTCATCTGTTCAAACACGTGGTTCTGCTCGCGCCAATCCAGATAATTCGCCGCGGAAACCACAAAAACGGGGACTCCGGGGAAACTTTTTTGCGGAGGGGTGTGCCACACCATCATCAGCCGCCCGTTGTCCGAGAACGGCAGCGGCCGCAGCAACACGGCGTTGACCACGCTGAAAATGGCCGTGTTGGCGCCGATTCCCAGCGCCAGCGTCAGAACCGCCACTAGCGTAAAGCCGGGCGATTTGCGCAGCACCCGCATGCCGTACCGCATGTCCCGTAGGAAGTTTTCAATCGAAAGCCATTGCCACACTTGGCGGCCTTGTTCTTCGGTCAAAGTCACGTTGCCGAATTCGCGCCGCGCCGCGGATTCAGCTTCCTTCCTCGACATTCCGTTGGCCACCAACTCCTCGATCTTTTCGTCCAGGTGGGCTTGAATTTCTTCGGAGAGCTCGCCATAGAGCCGCCGACGTGAAAAGAATTGCCGGATCGGGTTCATGGCTTCACCGGGGCCAGCACGCGCGCGATTCCGTCGAGCATTCGTTCGAAGCTGGAAACTTCACGTTCCAGATGTTTCGCGCCTGCCGCCGTTAACTTGTAAATTCGCACGCGTCGGTTCGTCGCGGAAACACCCCATTCCGCTTTCACCAAACCTTCCTTCAGCAGGCGTTGCAGCGCGGGATAGAGCGATCCTTCTTCGATCTGGAGCAGATCGTTCGAGACTCGCTTAATGTGCTGCACCAGCGCATAGCCGTGCGAAGGCTGGCGCTTCAGCGTCCGCAGTATCATCATTTCCAGCGCTCCGGGAAACAGATCTCGTTGTTCCCTGCTTTTCATGTTTGCTCAATCCTTCGAGGCTCTCGATTAGAAGCTATTTAGCTCAAGGCCTAGAGTAAACTAGTATAAATCTTTTCCACAGTCAATTGGGAATTCGGGCCCGGTTTTGCCGCCCGCCGTTGTTATGCTAACGTCCTCGGCACATGAAAAAGCGGATTGCAGTGTTGCTTTCGGGCCGCGGCTCGAATTTTGAGGCCCTGGCCGACTCGGTGGACCAGGGAAGAATCCCCAATGCCGAGATGGCCATCGCCATCAGCAACCGCGAGGGCGCGCCGGGAATTGAAAAGGCGAAATCGCGCGGCATCCCGGCGAAAGTGATTCCGTCGAAGGGATTGCAGCGCGAGGAATATGATCGTACTGTAGTCGCGGCGATCCAGGCGGCGAAAGCCGATCTGGTCTGCCTGGCAGGATACATGCGCCTGCTGTCGCCGGTTTTTGTGGCGGCGTTCCGGAATCGCATTTTGAATATTCACCCGTCGCTGCTGCCTGCGTTTCCGGGACTCGAAGCGCAACGGCAGGCTCTGGAGCATGGCGTGAAATTTACGGGATGCACGGTTCATTTTGTAGATGAAAATCTGGACGCCGGTCCCGTGATTCTGCAGGCAATCGTTCCGGTGCTGGATGCGGATACTCCGGAAACTCTTAGCCAGCGCGTTTTGAAAGAGGAACATCGCATTTACGCGGAGGCGGTGCGAATCGTGCTCGAAGGACGCTATCGCATCGAAGGCCGCCGCGTCCTGATTCTTCCGGAGAAGATGAATGCCTGAGGCAAAAAGCAAAGTAGTTTTCAAGCCGGTGGATGAACAGCTTGCGCTGCTGCGCAAGGGCACGGCCGAAATCATTCCTGAAAACGAATTGCGCGCGAAGATCGAGAATTCGATCAAATCCGGAAAACCGCTGCGCGCCAAATTGGGCGTCGATCCCACTTCGCCCGACCTTCACTTGGGCCACACGGTGGTAATGCGCAAGTTGCGGCATTTTCAGGAAATGGGCCATACCGCGGTGTTTCTGATCGGGGACTTCACCGCTCTGGTGGGCGATCCTTCGGGCCAATCGGAAACGCGGCCGCAACTTTCGCGCGAGCAAGTGGAAGCCAATACCAAAACGTATCTGGCGCAAGCGTACAAAATTCTCGATCCGGAAAAAACCGAAGTCCGCCACAACACCGAGTGGCTCGACAAGCTAACCAGTTACGAGATCGTGAAGATTTGCTCGAAATATCGACTGGCGCGCATGCTGGAGCGCGAGGATTTCCGCTCGCGCCTATCCGGCAATCATCCTATCGCCATCCATGAACTGCTTTATCCGCTGATGGTGGCTTACGATTCGGTGGCGCTGGAAGCCGACGTGGAATTGGGCGCCACCGAACAGAAATTCAATTTGCTGATTGGGCGCGAGATCCAGCGCGAATACGGCCAGCCCACGCAGGTTTGCATCACTATGCCGATCCTGGTGGGCCTCGATGGCGAGCGCAAAATGTCGAAGAGCCTGGGAAATTATGTGGGCATCACCGAATCGCCCACTGAAATGTTCGGAAAGCTGATGTCGATTTCCGACGAGCTGATGTGGTCCTACTACGAACTGCTCACGGACCTGGAGCCGCGCGTGATCGTGCGGCTGCGCGAGGAAGTGAAGCAAGGCGTCGTCCATCCCATGGAAGCCAAGATGGAACTGGCGCGCAGCATCATCGCCGATTTCCACGACGAAGAATCCGCGCAACGCGCTGAGCAGGAATTCAAACGCGTCCACAGCAAGCACGAACTTCCGACGGAGATCCCCGAAAAAATAGTTCCTCCCGAGTATCGGCAGAGATTTTTAGCGAACGGCACGAAGCGCGTTCACCTAGCCGTGTTAATGGCAATGTTTGAAGATATTGCATCATCGAGAAGTGCCGCTGAGAAGCTTATCCGCCAGGGTGCCGTCGAGTGGGATGGAACGAAAATTGATGATCCGGCATTCCAAATCGAGTTGAGCGATCTTGGCCAAGGAAAAATACTCCGAGTAGGCAAACGCCGTATTTGCACAATCATATTCGGATGAATATTGGGTCGGCTAGTTCGATGTAGGGGCGCTGCTTGCTGCGCCCGTTTTTCTCTGGCCCCCGGCTAACCGCGCTCCGCCAGGCGTTTCAGGCGGGCCAGATAATCGCGATCGCGCCGCGCAACGGCGTGGCGAGTCAGCGCCCAATCGAACATGCGCCCGATTCGCCCCGGCATTTCGTAACGGTCGCGCATGGTCACGCAAGTGCCGCCGCCGCTCGCCACAAGTTCCCAACTTTGAAGGCCGCGCACGCCAAAAGCGTCTTGAAAACGCCACTCGAGAAATTTCCCGTAATCGTAGCGCACAATCACCACGGTCAACGAAACCTCGCGCGCCCTTAACTTACCGCTGATCCGCACTTTTTGTCCCGCAACGAAATCGGAACCGCCCCCCGCCACTTCGAAGCAGCTCTCCATCTCCGCGCCATACCAATACGGCATGCGCTGCGGCACAAGAAAGGCAAAAACCAGATTTGGAGGCGCGGAAATTTCCGTGACAATTTCGAGCGAGGCCATCGTTGCTTACAAAACTTCCGCAAGCACGAGCGAGGTGTCGTCCGCGGGCGGCCCGTCCCGCCACACTTCGATTTTCTGCAGGATCGAATCCTTCATTTCGTCCAGTGGCAGCAGCCGGGTGGTGCGAACGATGTCCTCGAGCCCATCGACGCCCAGCATTTCACCCTGGCGATCGAAGGCTTCGTTCAGCGCGTCGGTGTAGAGCACGATGCGATCTCCTTTTTCGAGATCGATTTCTTCAGCAGCATCCGCACCCACGGCGCCATCGAGAGCGCCCAGAATCATGCTGCGTGATTTGAGCAGACGAACGGTGCCATTCGGTTGCACGATCATCGAAGGAGGATGCCCCGCTCCGGCAAAACTCATTTTTCGCGCCGCGCGATCCAGCCTTGCCACCGCCGCGGAAAAATAAAAACCGGAGGTGTGCAGATTTTGCAGCACGAAGCGATTCAATTCCTTCAGCATCTCTCCCAGCTCCGTGCCGCGTTCCAGATGCGACATCGTTTCGGAATAAATCCGGTTGGCCATCAGCGCCGAGCTGATTCCGTGGCCGGAAACGTCGCACACCATCAGGTTCAAAAAATTTGTTCCCGCCGGGCTCACCAGGCCGAAATCTCCGCCAATCGTCCGCACCGGAAGATAAAATGTTTCCACCGCCACGCTTCCCCACACCAACCCCTGAGGAGCCAGGCTCTGCTGCACCCGTGCGGCCAAGCCCAATTCCATTTCGATTTCCTGGTGCCGCGCTTCGAGTTCCGCATTCGCTTTCCGAAGCTGCTCCTCGGTCCGCTTCAGCTCGGAGATATCGCTGGCGGTGATGACGGCGAAGAGCCGGCCATCCGGATCTTCCAGTTGCCGCCCGCTGATCATCACCGGAAGCCGCCCGCCTTTTTTCTCGGGCAAATAGAATTCGAAGCGATTTCTTCCCGCCGTTTCGCCCTGCCTCATCTGCTGAAAAAGAAAGTCTTGATCTTCCCCGGAATAAAATTCTCCGGGACCGTGCCCGACCATATCTTCGGAGGAAAAACCGGTCATCTCGGTGAAGCGCTGGTTTATAAACAGGATGTGGTTGCAATCGTCGCGGATCAAAACGCCTTCGTTCAGCGTCTCGAGCACACCCGCCATCTCGTCCAACCATTCCGGCCGTTCGGTTTCCACTTCGTCCTCCTTCCAAAAACGGCGAACTCCTCATGCGCGGGAAGCGCTATTCTACTGAACACGGGGAGATGCGTCTAATGGAACTCCGCTTGCAGTGGTGCGTGATGTTTTAGCGTCACAGACGCAAAATAACGAGGCCGCTCGTTGATCCATTGAGGTCAAATACTTCCATCTCTCTTAACGAGAGATTCGAAACATAAAATGTCTACCCACCATCACCGGGTTCCGCCTGGTCCACGTGGAATTCCGCTTCTCGGAATGGGCTGGCGTTGGCGGCGAGACTTGCTGCAAATGCTCACCGCTCTGGCCAATGAATATGGCGATGTGGTGCTCCTCAAACTCCCTGTCGGACATCGAATCTTGCTGAACCACCCGTCAGACATCGAGCGCGTGCTCGTTCTGGAACAGAACAAATTTCAAAAAAGCACTTTTACGCGGCGAGCCACCGAACGATTGCTCGGCAATGGACTGCTGACGAGCGAAGGCCAGTTGTGGCGGCGGCAGCGGCGCCTGGCTCAGCCGGCGTTTCAGCGCGCGCGAGTGGCGGAATATGCGCAGACCATGGTCGATCTTACGCTGGCGCACATTTCTTCGTGGCGCGATGGCGAGCCACGCGATCTCGCCGAAGAGATGATGAAGCTGACACAAAGCATCGCATTGAAAACACTGTTCGGCAGCGAATTGAAAAGCGAAGCCGCCCGCGTGGGAGAAGCGCTGGGCACGGTGATGCGCTATCAATTGAACCGCTTGCGCTCGCCCATCCGCCTGCCGGAAAGCTGGCCGACCAAATCCTCGCGCCGCGCACAGGGAGCTTACGATTTTCTCGATTCCATCGTTTACCGGATCATCGCCGAGCGGCTCTCCGATCCGAAACCCGCCGACGATCTGCTTTCGCGGTTGATCCACGCGCACGACGAAGACGGCAGCAAGATGAGCCCCAAGCAACTGCGCGACGAGGTGATGACGATTTTTCTGGCCGGCCATGAAACCACTGCGTTGACTCTTTCCTGGACCTGGTATCTGCTGGCCGAGAATGCGCGAACCGAACTGTGCCTGCAGGAAGAATTGCACCGGGTCCTCGGCGGGCGCGCTCCCATGGCCGAAGATCTGGACCGTCTCCCTTATCTAGATGCGGTGATTCGCGAATCGATGCGGCTATATCCACCGGCCTACATTGTTACGCGGACATCCGTCGAGCCGTTCGACATTGCCGGCTACTCGTTTCACGCCGGCACCACGGTCTTGATGTCGCAATGGGTGATGCATCGCAGCGGAAAATATTTCGAAAAACCGCTCACGTTTCTTCCGGAACGCTGGATGGATGGGTTGGCCGATCGTTTGCCTCCCTTCGCTTATTTTCCATTTGGCGGGGGGCCGCGCCGCTGCATCGGGCAAGGATTCGCGCAGATGGAAGCGGCGTTGCTGATCGCTACGATCGCGCAGCGATTTCGATTTCTGCTCGCGCCGGGATATCGCGTGGTGCCGGAACCGCTGGTCACCTTGCGGGTGAAGAACGGCATGCACGTGACCGTGCATTCGCAAAACTAGCCAGGCCCTTCCGTTCTTACTTCACAAATTTCGGCGACTCTCCTTTTGACCAGGGGTCGTAGTCCAGCGCGAACCGGACACGCTCGGCAACCGGCGGATGGTTATACAGCCAGAATTTAATGAATTCGCTGGGATCAGGATCGGCCAGATCGACTTCGCCGAGGATCTGGAACGAATGCGCGGCCACCTGGCTCGAGTTCGGAGTGAGCCCGTGCGTCACTTCCAGGCCATAGACGTCGGCCTCATGTTCAACGTGGCGGCCAAAAGTGTTTCCGATTGGCGCGACAAAGAAGCCGACAATGGAGAGCAGTAGTAACAACGCTGGCAGGGAAGCCCAATCGTTAATGTCCCGAATTCCCCAACCCGGGCCATAACGAGAGAGCAAACCTCCAATTCCCTGGTAGGAGAGGTAAAAAAGAATGAACAGCACAACCGCAGTGAACGCGATTCCCTTGTAAACGTGATTCAGGACGTAATGGCCCATCTCGTGTCCGAAGACGAACACGGTTTCCGGCTGGCTCAATTTGGCAATTGTGGTGTCCCACACTACTACGCGCTTCGACGATCCGAATCCGGTGACGTACGCATTCAGGGCCTTGGTTTTTTCGCTGGCCTTCATCAGAAACATTCGCTCCGGAGGAATATTCATTCCGGCGCGGTTCACAACACTTTCGAGTGCTTGGACCAACTGGGGCTGTGTCTTGTCGAGCGGCTCAAATTTATTGAATAGCGGATCGATCACCAGCGGGGCGATGAAGATTCCGAAAACCACAAATGGGAGTGTGACCATCCAGAAATAGAGCCACCAGCGCCGCGGGCTTCGCCGGATCACCCCATACAAAATGTAGATCAGAAGGAGGCCGATGACGTAGCTGATCAGCTCGCCTTTCGTCCAATCCCAGAACCACGATGGCCAACTCTGTATGGAGATGTCATATTTCAGCGAGAGCCAGTGGCTGTAAATATCCGTGGGGAGGCCGAGGACATCAACGGTCAATAGAAGTAACGGAGCGAAAATGACCACCTGAAGGAATCGGTTGGACGCCGCGTTCTCAGCCCAATCGCGGTACCGCGGCGCGAGCTTCCAGCGCAACACCAGAAGCAGCACAATCACGCTGTATACAAACTGGATGAAATACAGGCGATAGTGCGCCCGCGAAAACGCTACAGCTTTCTCATATTTTTCGGGAGTCAGCGTGTAACTCTGCACCCGGGGCGCTTCTTCCGCAGGCTCGGATGACGAAGGCGGCGGTTGCTGCTGGCCTGCGGGTGATTGCACCGCAGCCCCCGGCGGGCTGGTCGCTTGTGGGTTTGCGTGCGTTGTGAACTCACCCGGCACGAAGCACACCGCCATCAAGAAACACGACGCGATCAGCGACAACCGTAGCCTTCTCATGTGTTACTCCTTCCAGGAATTCGCCTAGTTCATAGTTTTCGAAACACACCCAAGGTGCGCCGGAGTATTCTCTTTTTTCAATCGATCCGCAAGGGCCACATTCCGAGCGTGGAGCGCCGGTTTGGGTAGCACGGCCACTCCTGGCTGTGCGCCTGCCTGTATCCCGGTCTTCCGGCACAGGCAAGAGTGCCTGTGCCACTGAGCCAGGGCAACGATTCCAGGCAGGCAATCGTCTTATAGTATCGAAATGTTCATGCGACGCATCGCCATCCCAATTTTGCTCGCAGCCTCATTCCTGCTGCCGGTGGGCCCGGAATGGGCGGCTCAAGAATCCGCCGATTCGCCCGCAGCGCAAAAAGTAAAAGAAAAACTTCCCATCGACCAAATACTGGAACAGTTGCCGCGCCGCGTCAGCACGAAGTCCGGCACTCCGGGCGATATGGTTAATTTCTTGCTGATTGGCTCAAAGGAGCAGATGAAAGCCGCGCTCGAAGCGGCCGGCTGGATTCTGGTGGACAAAACCGCGCAGGATGCCCTGCAACATGTGATCGAAGAAACCATTGCGCATCGTGCGTATAGCGCCATGCCGATGAGCCCGCTTTATCTGTTCGGCCGGCCGCAGGATTTCGGCTGGGCCGAAGGCATGCCGATCCAGGTTGTGTCCGAACGTAATCATTGCCGGCTGTGGGAAGCTCCCTGGTTGACGGCGGATGGACAGATGGTATGGGCCGGCGCGGGCACTCACGACATTGGAATGGAACGGGAAGCTTCCGGCCAGCTAACGCACACGATCGATCCCAACGTGGATAAAGAACGGGAATACATCGCCGATGAATTGAAGAACGCGGAGATGGTGAAAAACATTCAGTACGCGTCGCCTTCGAACCCCGTGCGCGAAGCCAAGACCGCCACGGGAGGATCATTCCATTCCGATGGCCGCATCGCGATCATCTATCTGAAATCGGTTCCACCGAAGCAAACCACGCAAAGGTAAATCCCGAACTAGCGCAAAAGGCGCGGCTGAACAGTTTGCCGAAAAAGTCGAGAATTGCTCCAGGACGGAATCGCACTCAAGGTCAGCCATGGAGAAATTCTCCACTTCTCAAGCATTTGGGATCAACTCCGGATTCCTCACTTCGTTCGGAATGACACCTAAATGCATTTTCCCGCAGCCCGTGAAGCCGGCCCCTACAGTACGTGGCGGCAAATTCAGCCAGTGAAGCTTTTGCGAAAATTTTCGAAGACACGGCGGAAATTTTTTCGGGCGCGGTCCCGTTATCTGCAGTAGAGTGCGCATTCATCTGCTGATTCTATCAGGAGCGCTTGCTGTGAATCTTTCCATGCATCAAGTGGGCAAACTGTATCAGGGAAAAGTGTGGGCGCTGGCGGATTTCAACCTGGAACTGGGTGCGGGAGTGTTGGGCTTGTTGGGACCGAACGGAGCCGGAAAATCCACGCTCATGCGCATTCTGGCGACGGTGACAAAACCGACGCGCGGACAAATTACGTGGGAAGGGCATGACATTTTGCGCGATCCGGATACGCTGCGGTCGGTGTTGGGATATCTGCCGCAGGATTTCGGCGTTTATCCTCACTTGAACGCCGTGGAGTTTCTGGAATATCTGGCGGCGGTGAAAGGGCTGGGCGGAAATCAGGCGCACCGGCGGATCGATGAGTTGCTGGAAATTGTGAATCTGGCCGAAGTGAGGAAGCAGCCGCTGGGCGGATATTCCGGAGGGATGAAGCAGCGCATCGGAATCGCGCAAGCTCTGTTGAACGATCCGAAATTGTTGATCGTGGACGAGCCGACGGCCGGGCTTGATCCGGAAGAGCGCGTGCGGTTTCGAAATTTACTTTCGGAACTTTCCGGCGAACGCATCGTGATTCTTTCAACGCACATTGTTTCGGATATCGAAGCGGTGGCCACCGATATCGCGATTCTTTCGCACGGGCGGTTGCTGGCGCACGCCGCGCCGGAGGATTTGCTGCGGTCGGTGGAAGGCAAAGTGTGGGACTGGACGGTGCCGAGCGCCGAATTGCCGCGGCTCAAGCAACAATTTCCCATCAGTGCCAGCGCGCGGCGCAGCGATGGCGTGCATCTGCGAATCGTGACGGATGTCTCGCCTGCAGCGCAAGCGATTCCGGCCGTGGCGTCGCTTGAAGACGCTTATCTTTATTGCCTTTCCCGCCAGCGGGCCGGGGTGGCCGCATGAAACATTTCCGCGCGCTTTATCAAATTGCGCGAGCCGATTTTCTGGAGCGCATTCGCCGCTACAGTTTTCTGCTGACGCTGGGATTCACTTTGTACCTGGGCTACCTGGCGGGAGTGGGGCGGCTGGTGCTGAAGATAGGCGAGTATCGCGGGATTTTTAATTCCGCCTGGACCGGATCGCTGATGGCGCTGGTGTGCACTTCGTTCCTGACGCTCGTGGGATTTTACATTGTTAAGAACACCATCGAGCGCGATCGCGATTCCGGAGTGGGGCAGATTCTGGCGGCGACGCCGCTTTCGAATACGCTGTATTGCCTGGGAAAGGCGCTGAGCAATTTTCTGGTGCTCGCCACGATGGTCGCATTGTTGGTGCCCGCCGGAATCGTGACGCAACTGGTGCGCGGAGAGGACCGCCACATTCATCTGTGGGCGCTTCTTTCTCCCTTCGTGGTGTTGGCGTTGCCGGCGATGGCGTTTGTGGCGGCGCTGGCGGTTTTATTTGAAACGATTCCGGGGCTTCGCAGCGGATTCGGAAACGTTTTTTATTTTTTTTTCTGGGCCACGCTTCCCGGCATCTCGATCAGCCAGCACAGCGCTGCCGGTGACATCTGGGGATTTCAAGCTGTGTGGGATAGCGCCGCGGTGGCAGCGCGTGAGCAAACCACCAACTACACACGCGATTTTGGAATGTCGTTCAATATTGGAGGCTCGCAACTTCCGCCGATTTCGCAGGCCTTTCGGTGGGAGGGAGTGCATTGGTCCGGTGGATTTTTATTGAGTCGCGTGATTTGGATGCTTGTGGCAGCGGGTTTGGCGATGCTGGCTGCGGTATTTTTCAATCGATTTGATCCGGCGAGAGGATTGCGAAGCAGGAAGGAAGCACGCGATATGGCGCCGGAGCCGGCGGCAACTCCAGAGCTTCAAGAAAATCGTGGAGTTGCGGTGGCGAAGGTGACCCATTTATCGCCTCTGCCGGGCGGCGTGCAGGGAAAGGCCGGGTTCGGCTGGATGGTTGCGGCGGAATTGCAATTGATGCTGAAGGGACAAAAATGGTGGTGGCATCTGGTCGCGCTGGGACTTTTTGTAGCCAGCCTGGCGTCGCCGCTGGCCGTGAGCCGTGGAAAACTGCTGGCGTTCGCGTGGATCTGGCCCATGTTGATCTGGTCCGGGATGGGCACGCGGGAAAAGAAATGCCAGACCAACCAGTTGGTGTTTTCCGCGGCGCATTCGATCCGGCACCAATTTCCGGCGTTGTGGCTGGCGGGAGTGATCGTCGCAATGGCGGCCGGCGGCGGCACGGCAATTCGTCTGCTGATCGCGGGCGATGGGCGCGCGCTGATGGGCTGGCTGGTGGGAGCGATGTTCATTCCGACCATGGCGCTCGCTTGCGGAGCATGGAGCGGAAGCAGCAAGTTATTTGAAATTCTTTACACAGTTCTCTGGTACATCGGGCCGATGCAGCCGACGCCGCAACTGGATTTCATGGCTGTTTCGCCGAAAACCATCGAGATAGCGATGCCGCGAATCTTCCTGCTCGTTACGATTATATTGATCGTTCTGGCAACCATCGCGCGACGGCGGCAATTGCAAACTTAGAATCCGGCTGCTGGGGATGCCCGCGCGACCGTCTGGCCTGTCCCGAGGGACAGCATTGCATTTGCGAACAGGGCAGATTGGCGGAGTTGCCGATGCGATCAAACGCGCATACCATACTGGGTAAGAAACGTCTCTCTGGGAGGGGAACCGCCATGAAGACTTTGCGGGTTTGTGTGGCGATACTATCCGGAACGTTCATGCTCGCTGGAATTGTGTCCGCGGCTGCGCAGCAAACCGGGCAACAAAAACCTTCCCTGGGAGAGATCGCGCGGCGTTTGCGCGAACAGAAAAAAGACGCGCCGAAACCCACTCACGTTTGGGATAACGACAATATTCCGACTACTCCCAATGCAGTCAGCGTCGTGGGCGCGCCTCCACCGCCGCCCGCTCCGCCGAAAGAAGAAGCGGGTGCAGGAAGCAATCCGGCCGCAGCGAACGAAGCGGATCAGCTAAAAGAAATCGCGGACGCACAAGCCGCGTTGCTTGACGCGAAAACAAATCTGCAAAATCTTCAGAGCGATCTGGATTTGCTGAGCCGGCAACTGCAACTGGACCAGCAGATGTATTACGGAAAGCCTGATTTTGCTTCGGATAAATCGGGTAAAACAAAACTGGATGCCGAGGCCGCGCAGGTGGAATCGAAACGCCAGGATGTGGCCGCGGCGCAGGCAAAAATCGATGAATTGCAAGCGCGCGTAGATAGTTTGAAGACCACACCAAATCCGACAACTCCCCCAGCGAACTCCGGCGCGCCGCCAGTCGAAACACCGACGCCTGAGCCTGCTCCAGCACCCGCGCCCCCTGTGGCACCGCAGCCGCCAGCAACCGATTCCGGGCCTCCGCCCCCCGCGGATTCAGGCCCGCCGCCTCCGCCAGGGGCCTAGATTCTTGTTCCGTATTGGGAATCTCACGGATCGAGCAGCCTGAACTCCACATTGGGAATCCCGATTTGGTCCTATTTCCGGGTTTGAAACCCGGCCACTAGTAATTGTATGGATTCCCTCTTGACACACAATCGGACTACGCGCACAATCCCGCCAAGTTTCCGGTTTTGCTGTCAGTCGGGCTCAAGCAATTTCGAGACATGGTTTGAGGGGGGAAAGATGCAGTATCTTCCGGGTTGGACGGTGCAATGTTTGAATCCGGAATGTCTGGCGCGGGGGCAGTGGCTGCGAGTGCAGAGCGTGACGCAGGATCAGTGCAGCAACTGCGGCCAGCCTTTGCAGAATGTGCCGCCGCCGCTGGGGCCGCGCTTCCGGATGCGGCCGCGCCCGTTGACGACTTACCGGCCACTTCGTCCGCGATAAGGCCGGAGGGTTTTTGACGCGTGCTGCTTGGAAGTTATTGGAACGGGTTGAAGAATTAGAGTTGGTAGCTGCCAATCGCGTTCTGGGGGTCAGGCGCGATTTCGTCCCCGCAGCCATCCTAGGTCCAAAAGGCTCGTCTGGAAAATTCCAGGCGGGCCTTTTGCTTTTCTGAGAGATTGCGGTTCTGCGAGACCCTGCGCAGATGGGAAGCTTGGCCTGGGTCACTTGAATGCCTGCCGCCCTAAAGGGACGGCGCTACAAAGGAAGCCGTGTGCTCCGCCACGATTAAGACTTGGATATTTCCGGGGGAATTCTAGTGGCCTAAAAAAGGTTGAGCGGCCGGTGGGGGTGCCGGCCGCTCGTGGGCATTGGGGGTGATGGAGGTGCAGACACAGTCAGAAGCCAGTTCGGCGCACTCAGCCTCCCGTCAAGTTTGACGCTCGCCGGATCGTTATCTGGGTGCTGCCCTGATTCCTGAACAAGTAGATAGTGCCGCAAGGACTGTTTTCGGTCGATAGAGCGAGCGGTTCATTTATTTCAGTACCGAAGTACTGGTAATCCCGACGCTGTTTCTGGCCCGCTAGCGGCCACGACCCGGCGGCACCTCGATCACCGTGATGTACGGAACACCCGCCGCGTTCAGGGCCTTATTCAAATTGGCGATGTCTTCGTCGGTGAACTTCTTAACCTCGGCCATGGTGTCCGCAAGCATTTTGGAAACGACCGCGAGATCTTCCACCTGGGGGGGCGAGGGAGCGGCAGTGAATCCTTCAATCTGGAACATCAGTTGGCCGATTCGATTGGGCAACGGAGGCGGCTCGTAGTTCAACGGAGCGCCGGCGAATCCCTCGGGCCTTACGGGTGGAACGAACTTGTCGTGCAGGACTTCGAGTTTCTTGGCTGCGGCTTCTGCCTGTTTCTGGATGTCGTCGGGAATCTTGGGAGCGCCCGGCTTTTTCCAGGATTCACGAGCAGCTTTTAGAGAAGCATCCAGGCCGAGCACGGTTTTGCGGCCTTCTTCGGCCGTTTTCGACATTTCGTAAAGCTGCATGATGGCCTGATGGCGCGCGGCGCGATCGCCATCGCTAATTTGAATGCGTGGGTCATCTTCGATCTTTACGGATTGCGTCATTTCCGTTTTGCCGAGAGAAACTTTCACGGTGTATTCGCCTGGCTCGGCGCGCGGACCGCGCGTACCGCCGCCGAAAAATCCCTGCGCCAGGGCTTCGCGCTGTTCGGCGGTCATTTCCACGGGGGCGTTATAGCGAAGATCCCAATTCACGCGATTGATGCCGGCATTCTTTTCGCCGTCCATCTCGCGAACGGTTTTGCCATCTTTATCGAGGATGGTGATTTTTACTTTTTCTTTTTCGTCCGGCTTGGATTTCAAGTAATAGGTAATCAGCACGCCATCCGGGGGATTGGGCCCGAGGAAATGCTGGTTGCCGGTGTACCACTTGTTGGAATACATGCGCCAGGCGATGGCGGGACGGATCGGGAAGAGATGCAAATCGTGAGAAAGAATCTGATCGTTGAATTGAAGCAGGGGAGCGATGTCGTCGAGGATCCAGATGGAACGGCCGTGTGTGCCGAGAATCAGATCGTTTTCCCGAGGCTGGATTTGAATGTCGTCCACCGGAACGGTGGGGAAATTCATTTTGATGCGGCGCCAGGTGGCGCCGCGATCGAGAGAGTAATACGCGCCGAATTCCGCGCCCGCGAATAGTACATTTTGATCCTGCGGGTGCTCCCGAATCACGTGCAATGTTCCGGAGCTTTCCGGCAAACCGCTGGAAATTGCTTTCCAGGTATCGCCGTAATTCGTGGTCGTGAAAGCGTAAACATGAAAATCATTTCCGCGATGGCCATCGAAAGTGACGTATGCGGTGCCCTCCGCATATTTTGAAGCGACTACACGGCTGACGTAAGTGCCCTTGGGCACACCGGGAACGCGATCGGCTACGTTTTTCCAATTTTGTCCGCCATCGCGGGTGACTTGCAAATTGCCGTCATCGGTTCCGACCCAAAGCACGGATGCGCTAAGCGGCGATTCACTGATCGTAGTGATCGTGGGATACCACTCGACGCCATCGTTGCGCGAGAGCGTGTCCTTACCCGGTTTCTTGCCGAAAATTTCCAGCGAATTGCGGTCGACTCCGGTGGTGAGATCGCCGCCGAGCTTGGTCCAGGTATCGCCACGGTCGGTGGACTTGAACAGAAAATTTCCGCCGTAATAAAGCGTCTTGGGATCGTGCGAGGAAATTACCAACGGCGTATTCCAATTGAAGCGATAGGGCGGCTCGCCTTCCTTGAATTGAGGTTTGACGGGACGAGCTTCATTGGTGGCAAGATTGCGGCGGGAAAGATTTCCGTCCTGCGATTCGGCGTAGACGATATTGGGATCGGAGGGATCACGCATGGCGTAAAAACCGTCGCCGCCGACGACGCGCACCCAATCGTCATTGGTAATGCCTTCGTTGAAGGAGGTGCGGCTGGGCCCGCACCATGCGGCGTTGTCCTGCAATCCGCCGCAAACGGTGTAGGGCTGCTGCATGTCGTAGCTGACTTCGTAGAATTGGCCGATGGCTATGGAATTATCGAAAACCCAATTGCGGCCACCGTCGCGGCTGATCTGGATGCCGCCGTCACAACCGGCCAGGATGTGACTGGAATCGGCGGGATCGATCCACAGTGTATGAAAATCGCCGTGGATTTTATTGGTGACGAATCCCTGCGTGTAGGATTTGCCTCCGTCCTCGGAGTAATAAATATTGGCGCCGAGTGCCCAGATGCGCAGGTCGTTGCTGGGATCGATGATGAGCTGGCTGTAATACGAAGGGCGGGGATTGACGTCGCTCATTTTCTTCCAGGTATCGCCCTTATCCTCGCTGCGGAACGTGCCGCCCTTGGCATTTTCGATCAACGCATAAACGATGTTGGGATTTTTGCGGTAGACGGTGAGCGCGATGCGGCCGGTATCGCCTTCCGGCAAATCCTTGGTCAATTTTTTCCAGGTGGCGCCGCCATCGGTGGTTTTGTAAATCCCGCTGCCGGGGCCGCCGCCGTTATAACCGTACGGCGCGCGGCGCCGTTGGTAGGCGGCGGCATAGAGTGTGTCCGGGCTCTGCGGGTCCATGGCGACGTCGACCACTCCGGTGTCATCGTTGATGGTCAAAACGTGATTCCAGGTTTTGCCGCCATCGGCGGTTTTGTAGAGGCCGCGCTCGGGATTCGGTCCCCACAAACTGCCGAGAGCCGCGACGTAAACCACATCAGGATTCGTGGGATGAATCACGATGCGGCCGATGTGGCGGCTGGCGTCGAGTCCCATGTGATTCCAGGTTTTGCCGCCATCGGTGGATTTGTAAACTCCATCCCCCCAGGACGAGCTTTGGCGATTGTTGGGCTCGCCGGTGCCGACCCAGACGATCGAAGGATCGGAAGGCGCAATGGCGAGATCCCCGATCGAAGAATTCAGTTCCTTATCAAAAACCGGAGTGAACGTGATGCCGCCATTGGTGGTTTTCCAGACGCCGCCCGAGGCAGCGCCGACGAAAAACGTGTCGGGATTATTTTCAACCACGGCGAAATCGTCAATGCGCCCGCCCATGATGGCGGGACCGATTTCGCGAAGCTTCAATCCGGACAGCGCGGAATCGATGGTGGGAGGCGGCGCGGGAGTGCTGCTTGCCGGCGGTGTGGCCGGCGTTGCTTGCGCTGCAGGTTTCGCGTCCGGCTGTTTTTCAGGGGCGCGTTTTTTTTCCTGGGAGAAAGCGCCGGGAGCGAGGAACGCTGCCAGCACAAACAGGACTATCGCCATAGTAATTCTGGACCGCACCATTCCCTTCGTCATCGAATCCCCCGCAAGATGAATTTAGAGGTGCAAATCGCGTATGCGGGCAGATGCTAATCCCGCAGCCATCGAATTGCAACGGAGCGCACTCCATCTGAAAAATCAGGAAGAAGCAGGCCTACCCGATCTCTAATGACGGATGGCGATTGCGGCGCGTTCCATAGGACTTAGAGCGCGCGGTCCGATAGTGCCCGTATCAACCGTCGAAAAATTGGTAGAATAATGGCGCATGGCGAACATTAGATCCGACCCGTCGTACCTTCCAAGACTAACCAAATACGTGTCTTTCGTCGACGAGGCTGGACACGCGAAGGATCCGAACCAAAGCTACCTCTGTTTGGCCGGCTTAGTCGCGACAGAGGAGGCCTGGAACAAATTTGACGCCCAGTGGTTAACTGCATGTGCATCTGAAGGTCTCAAGAAACCTTTCCATATGAAGGATTTGCCAGCCCGCAGGGGAGAGTTTGCAGGATGGGGAGAAGAAAAAAGAAGGCACCTTTTAACTGAGCTCTTTTCTGCGATCAATCGCGCGGGTGCCATTCCGATTGGCAGCGTGGTTTGCATTAAAGGCTCCGACGCTCTTCCTGTTGAGATTCAGCTCGGATTCAGAGACCCTCATTTTCTGGCCTTTCAGTCGCTGACGTATCAAATCGCAGTCGCTGCGAGCATGCAGCGGGAGCCTGGCCCGGTTACGATGATCTACGCGCATCATCCCGAGCATTCAGATGGGCTTTGGAACACCAGAGACTTGTGGGGGGCAGTTCGCAAGTATAACCGGATGGTTGCGCTATTCATGGAATCGTATCTTTGCGGAGAACAGGCGGAACACCCTGGACTTCAGGCAGCTGACCTCTGGGCATATGAACTTCGCCATCATTGCGAAGGCATCCGCCCCACAGGACTGAGCCCGCGCTGGCCGTTCAGGCAGTTCGTGAAGCTTGGGCTGAACTACCGCTTTACACATGACTTCATCAGCTACTATGACAAAGACGGACTAAGTGGGTTGGGAAGAATGTCGCAAGTCCAACGCTTGGGAGAAATAGACCTCTATAAACCAGGCTTCATTGGTCTTGCCCCAACCGAGGCCAAGGAGCTCGACGTAGCTCTTCGAAACTTCGCCGCAGTTCTTTCCGGGAAGACCGGAGCGAACGTTGAGAGCCTTGACGCGACTAATGATGTCACTTTTGTGACTGATTCACGCCGAGAGAAGAAGCGCTAAACAAACTATTAAGCACGCACACTGGTACCCCTGTTGTACTGGGCCAGGGCGGGTGATAGCCTCAGCTACGAGAGACATCTCCATCCATCGCGCACAATAGGGAAGTCAGACGCGCGCGCAGCAGGTAATACAGTGGCCAGTCCCAGCACACAAGCCGATCGAGCTACCGCTCCGGAGCGGGTTGTGGGAATCGTGCGCAAACTTTTGGAGGAGTTGGGGAGTGAGAGCGCGATCCGCGATTTAGATGCACGCGGATTGAGCGCTCACCTGGAGCGGGAGCTTGGCCTGGGAAGCCTGGAGCGCGTGGAATTGATGCTGCGCCTGGGTGATACTTTCCGTGTTCGCCTGCCTGATAAAGTGGTGGCGGAAGCCGACACTGTGGGAGATCTTCTCCAAGCAGTACTCTGTGAGAGGACAGGAACTGAAGAAACGAACGGGGCTTCGGCCGAGGCCCGCTATCGCCCGGGCCTTGCCGGGACTGTACCCGCATCGGCACCACGCGATCTGACGCCAGAACTTGCCGCGGCGCAAAGCCTGAACGAAGTTTTGCGGCTGCATGCGTTTGCCACGCCCGAGCAGGTCCACATCTACTTCAAGGAAGACGACGGCAAGACGCTGCCGATTACCTATCGAGAGCTGCTGGAACGTGCGAACGCGGTGGCGGGATCGCTGCTGCTGCGCGGAATCCAGCCGCGAGATACCGTGGCTATCATGCTGCCCACGTGCCCGGAATTTTTTCCCACG
The DNA here is from genome assembly GCA_963797765.1 of uncultured Acidobacteriota bacterium. GTDB lineage: Bacteria > Acidobacteriota > Terriglobia > Acidiferrales > UBA7541 > JBGPTK01. The sequence continues at coordinate 1,029,022 of CAWCQU010000002.1, forward strand.
TTCTTTGGGATTCTGCTGGCGGGCGCGATACCCGTGCCGATTTATCCGCCATTTCGCGCCGATCGAATCGAGGAGTATGCGGCGCGGCAATCCGGCATCCTGCGAAACGCGGAAGCGAAAATTCTGGTGATGTTTCAGCAGGCGGCGGGAGTGGCGCGGCTGCTGCAGCCGAAAGTTCCTAGCTTGCGCGAGGTGGTGACGGCCGCGCGGCTGGCGGAAGGTACGGGTGTTTCTCCCTCCGCGAATGTGCCCGGAGCACCGGGGCGCGCTCTAGATGCAAATTGGCACCATGCCCGCGGCGAAGACCTGGCGCTGCTGCAATACACGTCGGGCTCGACGGGCGATCCAAAAGGAGTGATGTTGACGCACGCGAACCTGCTGGCCAACATCCGTTCGATTGCTGAAGGAGTCGGCGTGCGGCCGGATGACGTGGCGGTGAGCTGGCTACCGCTGTATCACGACATGGGATTAATCGGGGCATGGCTGGTGCCGCTTTATTTTGGAGTGCCGACGGTGGTGATGTCTCCGCTGGCATTTCTGAGCCGGCCGGAGCGCTGGCTGTGGGCCATCCATCACCATGGGGGGACGATGAGCCCCGCGCCAAATTTTGCTTATGAAATGTGCGCGCGCAAAATTGCGGAGCGCGATATCGAAGGGCTGAACCTGAGCAGTTGGCGCGCGGCGCTGAATGGGGCCGAACCGGTGAATCCGCAGACGATCGAACGATTTGTGACGCGCTTCGCGCCATACGGATTGCGGAGCGAGATTGTGCTTCCGGTTTACGGGTTGGCGGAAGCTACGCTGGGCGTTGCGGCGCCGCCGCTGGGCTCGGGGCTGAAGGTGGATCGAATCGAACGGAATGCGTTCGAGCGAGAAGGGCGCGCGGTGGCGGTAGAGGCATCCGTGGCGCCGGCTGATGATCATGCGGGAGTGCTTGAATTCGCTTCCGTGGGAACGCTCTTGCCGGGGACAGAAGTTCGCCTGGTGGATGCCGAGCGACGAGACGTGGACGAGAGGCGCGAAGGGCATCTGTGGTTCCGCAGCGCGTCGGGCACGCAGGGCTACTACCGAAATCCGGAAGCCACGCGCGCGATTTTGTGCGGCGACGGCTGGATCGATACGGGCGATTTGGCTTACCAGGCCGAGGGCAATCTCTACATCACGGGACGCGCCAAGGACATCATCATCAAGGGCGGGAGAAATATTTATCCGCACGAAGTGGAAGAAATTGCGGGCCGCGTGAAGGGCGTGCGCACGGGCTGCGTAGTGGCTTTCGGCCTAGAGGACGAAAAATCCGGCACGGAGCGGCTGATTGTCGCTGCCGAGCTTCGGGATTCTTCGGCTCACGACCGCGTGGTTGCGGATATTACCGAGCAGGTTGCCGCGGTGATTGGAATGCCGCCGGATTCGGTGGAAATCCTGCCGCCGCATTCGATTCCCAAAACGTCGAGCGGAAAACTGCGCCGCAGCGAAACCAAAAGACTTTACATGGAGCACCGATTGGGCAAGCGGCTGCTTCCGGTGTGGCTGCAAGTGGCGAAGCTTTCCGTGGCGAGCGCCGGGCCAAACGTTGCGCGGATCGCGGGAAACGGTCTGCGCCGTGCGGCTGAATTTTTGTACGGCCTTTATGCACTGGCGGCTTTTTGCATTGTTTTTGGAGCAACGTGGGCCGTCATTTGCATTATGCCCGCGGGGATAGCGCCGAAAATCACACGCGCTGGAATGCGATTTATGCTGGCGGTGGCGGGGATTCGAATCCGCGTGGAAAACGGCGCGCTGCTCGACGAGTTTCCCGCTTCCGGACCGTGGATATTTGCCGCGAATCATACGAGCTATCTCGACATTTTCGTTATGACGGCCTATCTGCCCGCCGGCATACGGTTCGTGGCGAAAGGTGAAATTCGTTCGATGCCCCTGATTCGCACCTTCGCCAAGAAGTTGGGCCACTTTGCTTTCGATCGCAGCGATCCTCAGGCGCGGCTGGAGCAGGCGAAAGAAATTAATGCCGCGCTATTGCATGGCAGCTCGGTGGTGATTTATCCAGAGGGGACATTCACGCCGGCCCCGGGAATTCGCCCGTTTCAGCTTGGAGCATTTAAAGCAGCCGTGGATACGAGCCGGCCGATCTGTCCCGTGGTGGTGCGCGGAGTACGCAAGGTTTTGAGGGATCAGACGATCCTGCCACGCTTCGGGCGCATCACGATCACGTTGGGGCCGTTGATTTTGCCGGAAGGAAACGATTGGCTGGAAATGGTGCGATTACGAGATGCCACGCGCGGCGTATTCGCGAAAAATTCCGGCGAGCCTCTGCTGTAGGCAGAATTTTCCCTCGCCAAGCCCGCATTTTGATGCACGCCGCTTGCCTTGCATTTCCGCGCCTCAGCGATGCATGGTGTAAATCACGGTGATGGAAGTTTCCACTTCGACGGCTTCGCCATTGAGCAACGTGGGGCGATAGCGCCACTGGCGAACGGCATCGAGCGCGGACCGGATCAGCAGCGGGTGGCCGCTCAACACTTCGAGAGATTGTATTGCGCCGTCGCGTCCGATGATCGCGTGCAGTTGCACCGTTCCTTCCAGGTGAATTTGCCGCGCGAGCGCGGGATAAACGGGATCGACACGATGAATGAGCAGCGCTGCTTCGAGCGATTCGCTTCTGCGGAGGGGACGCGCGGGCGGCTTGGCGGCGGAGGGAGGAAGCAGTATTGGAGCGGGTCCGGTATCCATTCCACCAGGGATTCCAATTGGACCATTCTCGCCCGGACCCGCTGGTCCGATGGATGGTGGATCATCCATGGCGGAATTTTCGCTTCCTGTCAAAGGCCTCACGCCGTGTGGAATTTCGTGCGGTTGATAGAAGACTCCATGGAAAACAGTTGTGCCAGTCGGGTGGGTCAATCGTTGAGGATTGGAGCTAGAAGCGTTGGCGTGAAGAGGCTGCGCTCCGCGATACAGTCGATCCAAAATCGTCAACCTCAGGGGAGGCAACACTGATGTCTTTGCGAGCGGCGCCAGCAACAAAATCGCAAGGGCAAGCGCTTCGAGTATTAACGCGATGAACAGCGCTTTCCGTAAACGGCCGCGAGTGCGGCGATTGGACGCTGGATCGCTATCGACGAGACAGTCTCCGAAAATATTCGGGTCGCGCATAACGCACCTCCGACGGTGGAGTTGCCGGATTTGGCGTCCGGCACTGGATTGATTTCGCAGCCGAAGGTCGCGCGACCTCTGCTAGCATTGGACACCAGAGAGCAGAGCGAGTTCCCGGTAATCACTGAGGATTTATCGGCCAAGCTTCGGGAATGCTCGGTTCTCAGTCTCACTTGGAGGGCTCTTGCCCATGGTTGCGGGAAAATCTGGGACGGTTCTCAGACGCGTGGCATACTCCTGATCCCTCACTTCGTTCGGGATGACTGAAAAAAGAGGCGCCGAGCTTGGCTATTTGGAAGAATTACAAGGATTTAGAGGCTGGCTATAGGTTCAAGCATCAAATGCGGCGTGAGCAGCATCCAATATTTTGAAAATCGAGGGAATATCAGGAAGCTTTTATGGAGTGGCAATCATGAACCGATCACCTGAAGTCGTAGGAAAGCGCTTTACCGGCTGGGCGGCCCTGAATCGCGATCCGCAAGAAGACCGGCTGGAATTTAACTGCCCGCGTTGCGGAGCGGCCGGGACAAAGCCTGCGCGACGTCCGCGCGCCAGTTATCACTTCACAGATGGGTTCGTGCAGGACATGCAGGGCGAGGCGACTACTTGCCGGGCTTGCCGGCAATCGCTGCGCATCGTACCGGTGGTTTTGCTGCACGATCAGGACGAAAAGCGGCGCTTTGAAGCTGTGTTTGCGCCGACGTTGGAACTTTCACAGAACTAGATTCGTCCGATGCCTCCACCGGAGCCGGACAATAACATCTCTTCCGCAAGTAAGTGCTGAAGGCAAGCGCCTATTTTTAAAATAGGCGCTTGCCTTTTTTTTCGCTGGCACTGCAATCCGACTCCACAAAAACAAAGAGGGGAAGGAGCTTGGCTCCTTCCCCTCTGGCCTTCCACTGGATTTATGAATTGACCGCAGTTATGAATCGGCGGACAGTTCCGCTGCCCGGATGACTACCGGTAGCGGCAGTTGGCGATCGCGCGATTTAATTCGCGTCGCTCCTGCTGCGCCTGCCAGCTCCGATAACCGTGTTGCCGGATCGCTCGGTCGAGCTCCCGCTGCTCATGATTGATGCGGGCGTTGCAACCGCGACTCCAGTTATCCGCTGCTCGCGCCGGCGAAGCTCCACCCAGCATCAGCACAGTACCCAAAGCCAAACCCGACAGGCTCGCTTTTCTAAACACGTGAGCCTCCCAGGCAGCCTTTGAAACCCGCTGGGTGGTTTCCCTTGCCTTGCTGTCCTGACGATATGGATGGCGCGTTCCCGAGGAGGGTTGCTTTCACTCCGTAAACATGGCTATCCTGCTGAACAAATGTACTTTAGCCATAAGCGACTGGCTGGGCTCGCCGGGGGGTTTAAGCGGCGTGCCTAGCCCATCCAGTCCGTATCGATTTCAAGGTGGTGCTTCTCCAGGCTGTTGTGGACACACTCGAAGGCTTCGTCGACGGTGTCGGCGAATTGCAAAAGGCTATACTCCTTATGGGTGATCATGCCGTTGTCCACCATGGCGCGCCAGTTGATCACCTTGTCCCAATAGCGGCGGCCGTAGATCAGGATCATGCGATGACCTGGAAGCTTGTGGGTTTGAAGCAACGTCAACATTTCCCATAGCTCATCCATCGTGCCGAAGCCGCCGGGAAAAACAATCAGAGCCTTGGCCAATTGCGCGAACCACAATTTGCGCATGAAAAAATAGTGGAAGCAGATATTCAGTTCCGGCGTGATGTAAGGATTCGGCCTTTGCTCATGCGGCAATTGGATACTTAAGCCGATGGAGGTCCCGCCCGCTTCGGACGCGCCGCGATTGGCCGCTTCCATGATGCCGGGTCCGCCGCCGGAACAAATCACGAAACGGCGGGGCTGGGTGCCGAGCGTCATCGCCCAACTGGTGATGCGCGTGGCCAGCTCGCGAGCTTCTTCATAATAGCGGGCCATATCCACCACGGCGCGGGCCGCGCGAACCTTCTGCTTCATCGCGGGAGTTTTGGAACGGCGGGATTGCCGGATGGCCTGTTGCAGTTTGGCGTTTGATTCAGCAAGCGGCCTGATGCGCGCGGAACCGAACATCACGATCGTATCGCCCACGCCTTCACGCCGCAGTCGCGAAAGCGGATCGAGATATTCAGCCAGGATGCGCATAGGCCGCGCAGTGGGACTTTCCACGAAAGCCGGATCGAAATACGCGAGCTGAGACATGGGCAAATGCCGGACTGGGCTCATTGGATTTCCTTTTCCCCCGATCGGGAAACCGACCTCGAAACGGACCTGGAAATAGACATTTTAGGAGAATGCGCGAGGCAAAAGCCAGCCAAGTGCGACGCAGCAGCCAACGCATGGCCATCAAACCGCTTCGAATTAGCTAGACTAGTCTTGTGAAGCATATTTTCCATTTCGCGCTGATTCTATCCGCCCTCTGCGGCGGGCTGGCCGAAACGCCTGCCCGGGGGCAGGCTCCGGCCGGGCCCTTACCGCCTATGCCCGGCGCGAAGGCGGAGAAAATTCCCGCGCGCGACGCCAAGGCGAAAGGGCCCATTCGCGTTCGCGTGAATCTAGTGAGCACGCCAGTGACCGTCCGCGACAGCAAGGGAGAAATGGTCCTGAATCTTCTGGAAAAAGACTTCAAAGTTTTCGATAACGGGCGCGAGCAGAAAATTCAGCATTTCGATCTGGGCGGCGATTTGCTTTCGGTTGTGTTCGTGGTGGAAACCAGCTCGCACATCGAGCCTCTACTGCCGGCGATTCGCCGCACTGGAATCGTTTTCACGCAGACCGTGATGGCGCAGACCGCCGAGGCCGCCGTAGTGGGATTTAATGATGAGATTGACCTGCTCGCGCCGTTCACGGCGGACCAGGAACAAATTCAGCGGGCTATCAATCAACTGAAGGAAGGCACTTCCGGAATCAAGCTCTACGACGGGCTGGAACGAGCCGTGCAATTGTTGAAGGAGCAGCCGGAAATCCGGCGGCGGATTATTGTGGCGATTTCAGAATCCACGGATACCGGCAGCGAAGTGAAGCTAGGGGAAATATTACGCCAGGCCCAACTCGCCAACATCACGATTTACACAATTGGATTGAGCACGACTGCGGCGGAATTTCGCGCGCCTCCCTCACAGGCACAAGCACCCCGAATTGGGCCGCCGGGAACGCACCCGCTGCCTCCGTTGCCGGGACGGCCCGATACGGATGAAACCGATCAGCAGCGAATGGGGAATATTGACTTGTTGTCGGCAGTAATTTGGCTGGTGAAAACGGCGGCGAACGGAGTGGGCCTGGGAGATAAAAGCTTGGTCCTGGCGAGCACTGCCACCGGCGGGCTGCATTTGAAAACGATGCGGGATCGTTCCATTGAAAAAGCGATGGATCAAATCGGCGGAGAACTGCACGCGCAATATGTGCTGGGCTACCAACTGCCCGGCAGCGATCTGACGGGCTATCACGATATTCAAGTGACGGTGCAGAAGGCGGGTGTGGACGTCCGCGCCCGTCCCGGCTATTACATCGCTCCGCCTCCGCTGGATTGATCAGCCTTTCGGCGGTTCGATCACGGCGGCTTCCTCTTCTTCGGGGATGGAAGCAGCGGCGGCGATGCGGTCGCCTTCGTCCAAGCGCAGCAAGCGAACGCCTTGTGTGGAGCGGCCAGCTTCGCGGATTTCGGCGGAGTGGACGCGGATGACTTTGCCTTGACCGGTGATGATCATTACGTCGCCTTCTTCCTTCACTTGCAGGGCGGCGAGGACGGGACCGTTGCGGTCGGTGCTCTTTAAATTGATCACGCCCTTCCCGCCGCGCGAAGTGACGCGGTATTCGGCCAGCGGGGTGCGCTTGCCGTAACCTTTTTCGGAGACGGTGAGCATCAACGAAGTGAGCGATTCGCGGATATTGTCGCTTTCGAGTTCATCGAGGTTCTGCGTTTCCAGCTTGAATTCCTTCTTAATAATTTCGAAATCCGGCTGCACGGCGTCCATGCTGACCACGAAATCGTCCTTGTCCAGATCCATTCCGATCACGCCGCCGGCCTGCCGACCCATCGAGCGAACTTCCGTTTCTCGGAACAGGATGGCCTGGCCCTGGCGGCTGGCCAGGAAAATCATTTGCTTACCGTCGGTGAGTTTCGCACCGATCATTTCATCGTTATTTTCCAGGTTGATGCCGATGATTCCGGAAGGGCGCGGATTGGAAAATTCAGCGAGCACGGTTTTTTTGACAGTGCCATTGCGCGTGGCGAGGAAAACAAAGCGGCCCTCTTCTTCCAGGTTGCGCGCGGAAACCACGGCGGCAAGCTTTTCGCCATCCTGGAAACGCACCAGGCTGGTGATGGCCTTTCCGCGAGTGGCCGCTGCGGCTTCGGGAATTTCATACACTTTCAGCCAATAAATACGTCCCTTGGAAGTGAACAGCAGGATATAGCTATGCGCCGATGCGATGAAGAAATGCTCGACGAAATCTTCCTCGCGGGTGCGCGCGCCGATGCGGCCCTTGCCGCCGCGCGATTGGTGCCGGTAGGTGTCCACGGAAGTGCGCTTGATGTAGCCAGCGTGGCTGACGGTGATCACCATTTCTTCGTCTTTGATCAGGTCTTCAAGCTTGATTTCTTCGACGCGGTCGACGATCTGGGTGCGCCGGTCATCGCCATAAAGCTTCACGATGTCTTTCAACTCGACCACGATCACGTTGCGGAGTTTCTTCTCGCTGGCGAGAATGGACTTCAGTTCCGCGATTTTTTCCTGCAGCTCTTTTAATTCCTGAAGAATCTTTTCGCGCTCGAGTTGCGTCAAGCGATGCAATTGCAAATCGAGAATGGCTTGCGCCTGGCGGTCGCTGAACTTCCATTCCGCCATCAAGCCTTCTTTGGCTTCCTTGGGCGATTTCGAGCGGCGGATCAGCTTGATGATGTCGTCGAGATGTTCGAGGGCCTTCTTAAAGCCGAGCAAGATATGTTCGCGCTCTTCGGCTTTGCGCAAATCGTATTGCGTGCGCCGGCGGACCACATCGATGCGATGTTCGATGAACAGGCGCAACAATGGGATGAGCCCAAGCTCGCGCGGCTGGCCGGCCACGATGGCCAGCAGGATCATTCCGAACGATTCCTGCAACTGGGTGTGCTTGTAGAGTTGGTTGAGGATGAGCTGAGATTCTTCGTCGCGCTTCAGTTCGATGACGATGCGCATGCCGTCGCGATCGCTTTCGTCGCGAATGTCGCCGATACCTTCGATCTTTTTATCCTGAACCAGGTGAGCGATATGTTCGATCAACCGCGCCTTGTTCACCTGGTAGGGCAGCTCGGTGATGACGATGTTTTCGCGGTCCTTGCTCGATTTTTCAATGGCGGCTTTGGCGCGCACCTGAAACGAGCCGCGGCCGCTGGTGTAAGCCTGCTCGATTCCTTCGCGGCCATAAATGTAACCTGCGGTGGGAAAATCCGGGCCGGGAACCAGCTTCATTATTTTTTTCAGGCTGGTTTCGGGTTCTTCGATCAGCAGGATCGCGGCTTCCACCACTTCACGCAAATTGTGCGGCGGGATGTTGGTGGCCATGCCGACCGCGATTCCGCTCGATCCATTGACGAGTAAATTGGGAATCCGGGTGGGCAGGACGACCGGTTCCTGCGTGCTTTCGTCGAAATTGGGAACGAAATCAACAGTTTCCTTTTCGATGTCGGCGAGCATTTCCTCGGCGATTTTGGAAAGACGCGCTTCGGTATACCTCATGGCCGCCGGCGGATCGCCATCCACCGAGCCGAAGTTTCCCTGGCCGTCGACCAAGGGGTAGCGCATGTTGAAGTCTTGCGCCAGGCGGACGAGGGCGTCGTAAACAGGCGCGTCACCGTGCGGGTGGAATTTGCCGAGGACTTCGCCGGTGATTTTCGCGCACTTGCGGTAGGGCTTGGTGGAGGTGAGGCCGAGCTCGTACATGCCGTAAAGAATGCGGCGGTGGACGGGCTTCAGGCCGTCGCGCACGTCGGGCAGCGCGCGGCCGATGATTACGCTCATGGCGTAATCGAGGTACGACTTTTTCATTTCCGATTCGATATCCACCGGAGTGGTGATTGATTGGTTCGGTTCGTCAGCCATTCATCCCTCGTGGTGATTTTTGTTTGCTTTGGACGTCATTCCGAGGCCCGCGCTCTTTGCGGGCCGAGGAATCCAGGGTGACTCGCCTGGATTCGCAATCAACTCGTGATTCCTCGCTCCGCTCGGGATGACACCTGACTCTTTCCAACTCGCTCACGCTGCGCTCGATATTTCTTATGTTTTTCGCGCCGCGCGCTCGAGCACGTGCATCTTCACGGTTTCGAAGGCCGAAGCATTATTCGAAAAGCGCTGCGTGCCGAAATGCGCTTCCAGCTCTTGCACAAGCGCTGCGCATTCGGCTTCGCTTGCGCAATCGATTGCGACGCCGCGCTCGCTGTCTGGCGCCGAAGTGGGCGTGGCGCGAAATTCCGAACAACTTAGCCCGCGCAGGCCCGGCAAAATCTTCCATGTGATCTGATACATCATTCGAAATGTGCTTTTCCGCCCGCCGTGCAGCTCAGATATCGAGGTTGACGACTTCCAGGGCGTTTTCCTCGATAAATTTGCGGCGCTCTTCGACGTTTTCGCCCATCAGCGTGGAAAAAATGTTCTCGGCGACGACGGCATCTTCCAGGCGCACCTTGAGCAGCGTGCGCGTTTCCGCGTTCATCGTGGTTTCCCAGAGCTGCTCGGGATTCATTTCGCCCAGGCCCTTGAACCGCGTGATGGCGAAATCTTTTTTGGCGTCTTCGAGAACGAAATTCAAAACGTCGCGGGTATTTTCCTTTACAGCCTTATCGCCGTTGCGCGTGACGGTGAAGGGCGGTCTGTCCATTTCCGCGATGCTCTGCTGAAGCGCGCGCAGGCGCTTGAATTCGGCCGATCCGGCCAGCGCCCAATTGACGCGGCGCTCGACTCCGTTGGTCAAAACCAGCTCGTAGAGGCTGTGTTCCTCGTCGAAAGTGATTTTGCCTTCGCATTTCAATTTTTCTTTTTCGATCGACTTCAGCAGCTTTTCAAGTTTCTTTTTATCCGCGAAATCGGTTTTCTTGTCGAGCTCGCTCGAGGCCAGCAATTCCACAAGCTGAGCATCGCGCAGGCGGCGGGCCAGCTTTGCGGCTACCTGGATAAACTCCTGCACGTTGAGCAGGAAGGTGGTCAACGGGCCGCCTTCAAGCGATTTACCGTCTTTCGATTTGACGACGTGTTCCTCGGTGGCGCGCTTCATCAGCTCGCGGGCGAATTCCCGTTCATCGCGAATGTAGCGCTCCGATTTTCCGCGCTTCACGCGATAGAGCGGCGGCTGGGCGATATAGATGTGTCCTTTATCGATCAGCTCGCGCATGTGCCGGAAGAAAAATGTAAGCAGCAGGGTGCGAATGTGGCTGCCGTCAACGTCGGCGTCGGTCATCAGGATGATTTTGTGGTAGCGGACTTTGTTAGCGTCGAAATCGTCTTTGCCGATGCCGGTGCCGAGGGCGGTGATGATGGCGCGAATTTCTTCGTGGCCCAGCATTTTGTCGTAACGCGCTTTTTCGACGTTCAGGATTTTGCCCTTGAGCGGAAGAATGGCCTGGTAGCGGCGGTCGCGGCCCATTTTGGCCGAGCCGCCGGCCGATTCTCCCTCGACCAGGAACAGCTCGCAGCGCGCCGGATCGCGCTCCTGGCAATCGGAAAGTTTTCCCGGCAATCCGCTGGAATCGAGAGCGGACTTGCGGCGGGTCAGCTCGCGGGCCTTGCGCGCGGCTTCGCGGGCGCGCGATGCGTCAATGCACTTGCCGATGATTTTGCGCGCGATGGAAGAATGCTTGTCGAAATATTCGCCCAACTTCTCGTTGACGAGTTGTTCGACCAGGCCCTTGATGTCGCTATTGAGCTTGCCCTTGGTCTGGCCTTCGAATTGGGGCTGCGGCAATTTGACGGAAACGACTGCTACCAGGCCTTCGCGAACGTCGTCGCCGGTGATTCCTACTTCGCCCTTTTGATCCTTGAGCATGCCGAAAGAGCCGGCATAATAATTAATTGTGCGCGTCAGCGCGGAGCGAAAGCCGGAAAGATGCGTTCCGCCATCGACGGTATTGATGGTATTGGCGAAGGCGAAAATATTTTCGGCGTAGCTGTCGTTATATTGCAGCGCGATTTCGATATCCACCGTGTCGCGCTTGCCTTCCATGTGGATCGGCGAATCATGCAGAGTTTGTTTGCCGCGGTTCAAGTGCTTGACGAATTCCGCAATGCCACCGGTGAACCGGAATTCCGCTTTTTTGTCGGTGCGCTCGTCGTGCAGCGTGATTTTCAGGCCTTTGTTCAGGAAGGCCAGCTCGCGAAGGCGCTGCGAAAGAGTATCGAAACTGAAATTCAGCGTAGTGAAGATCGTGGTGTCGGGATGAAAGGTGATTTTCGTGCCCGTTTTCTTGGTCTTACCCGAAGCTTTGAGCTTCGTTGTGGGGACCCCTTTTTCGTAGGCCTGTTCCCACACTTCGCCATCGCGCCAGATTTCCAAATCAAGCCAATCGGAAAGGGCATTGACTACCGAAACGCCCACGCCATGCAGTCCGCCCGAAACTTTGTAGGTATCGCTATCGAATTTTCCGCCGGCGTGGAGCACCGTCATGACAACTTCGGCGGCAGGCTTTTTTTCCGTGGCGTGCATGTCCACTGGGATTCCGCGTCCGTTGTCGATTACCGTGACGGAGTTATCCTCAGCTACCGCGACATCGATCTCGTCACAATATCCGGCCATGGCTTCGTCAACGGAATTGTCCACCACTTCCCAGACCAGGTGGTGCAATCCCAGTTCTCCGGTTGAACCAATGTACATCGCGGGACGCTTGCGAACGGCTTCGATTCCACCCAGTACTTTGATCGAAGTTGCGTCGTAGCGATGCCCCGGACCTTTGGCAGAGGTCTCTTTATCACCCATGATGTGTACGTCTCCTGGCGTTGCGTTCGGGAAGGCGGAAGAGCGGGAAAGCTCGACACTCGCCTTACCCTGTGGTCTGCCGCTCTCGAAAGAGCGCTAGACTCGAAGGGTTTACTTGCTTCATCCCGTCCCGTTCCGCCGCGGAAGGCGGGAGGACGTGGCGAAGACTTAATTCCCCGTGAGGGGATCTTCCGGGCCGTGCTGCCTTTCCCCTGAGCCCTGGCGCGGGCCCAAAATTTCAGAGGCAGCCTGACCCGGCCACAGTGCCGGTCCAGAAGGAATCTGTGACCTGAATACTTTAGGATATTAATGGAAATCGGGGCATTTCTCAAGGCAAAGTTGCGGGTTGCCGGAGAGTTTTATGTTCCTTTATTTCAATAGCTTAGGCGCGGCCTGCTAGGCGGGTTTTGAAGGCCATGGCGGGCGAACGTAGGGCGAAGATAATTAACCCACTGATGGCTAATTAGAGAAGTTTATTTTTGAGTATTCGCTGCCAAAGTTGACGCTTGCGGCGACGCTCCTAGTTGCTGCAACAGCGCCAGACGATCGCCCAGCACCCATCCATCGAAAATTTTTCCGTTGGCTATTTTGAAAATTGCCGTGCCTCGGTAATTGATTCGTTTTCCCGCCGGGGCAATTCCGAAAATTTCGCCGCGATGCGTGCCACGATAGGTCAGGCGCGCGACCACTCGATCGCCTTCTGCGACGAGTTCCTCGATGTGATTGTGAAAATCCGGAAACGCCGCGCGGACCAGACGCATGTAATCGCAAAAAGCGGCGCGGCCCTGGGTTGCCACTCCCAGCGAGCCATAAAAAAGGATTCCGTCCGAAAGAATTTCGCCGGCCGCTTCGAAGTTCCAGGGATTCCACATTTCTTCGTAATAGCGGCGGACCAAATCCTTATTCTTATCTTCCGTGGAATCGAGCGGCGCGACGACGTCTCCTACGCGAATTCTTCCTTCGGTGAGGATTTCGACGCGCAAACCGCCACGATGCAGCAAAGCCTGGTTCACGCCTTGTTGCGTGAGTTCCTCCAGGTATCCGCAAGGCTCGCACAGGCGCACGCCGTGGAGCGTCACTTCGCCGACGCGGAAGTCTTGTCCCACCAGATGGTTCAGCGGGACGCCGCGCGTCACCAGGTTGCGGCGCGCGTCCGCGGCGTTGAACGGCTTCACCAGCTTTTCAGCGGCGGCTTCCAGGGCCTCGATTTCAATCAGCGTGAGCACCCGGCCGCCGCCAGGATGATTCGAGTAAAAGCCACGCGAGAAGAAATAGCGGTCACCTTCGAGTCCGCGGCCGGGCATGGCGCGCACTTCATCGCGGGATTCCATGGAAACTTTCGCTTCCGGCGCGATCAGGATCGAAACGATGTTGCCTTTCCACATTTGTTTTCCCCTCCCGTGTCTCGTTTATCTGTTGTCTTTCAGAGTGAAATGCGCATTTCGGTTTTGCCGCATGTAGCGCCCGCCTTCAGGCGGGCATTGGGAAATGACCAATCTAAAGATGCCGCCCTGAAGCGCGGCGCTACAAATTCGTCACAAATCCGCTGAGCCACGCAGGGGCATCGACTCGATTCCATTCACGCGGGCAAAATGTGTTTTCGCATCAGGAAAAGCGAGCTTGCGTGAATGAACAAGCATGCAGCAGTGGCAGTGACGAATGCAAGAATCACGCCCCAATGATCAATCATAAGCGCGACAACCAGAAAAAATGTAGCAAACGTGAACAGGCCGATCAGCAGCCCGCGAAGCAGCCGGGCTGAAGCGGCGCCCCCTGAAATCGTTGCGTGAACACCGCCAGCACGCTGGACATTACCGGAAAGGGGGTCAGCAGGCCGCTCAGATGCGGCCCTAGAAATGCCGCCGCACCGGTAAGAATCAAGACCATGGCGGTAGAGGCAATCATGCGCACAAGAATTTCCCAGTGGGGCGTGGCGGGAAGCTCTTCCGATGGGCTTGCCTGCGGGATAAGCTTCAGCACCAGCAGCAAAATCATCAATGGGCCTATGATGGCCAGCACCAGGGGAATTCTAAGTCGATCCATCACGTACGTGAGCGCGAAAAACGCGCTCCAACTGGCCAGAATGCTGCCCAGCCATCCCGTGCGCCTGGAAATCCAGATATAGGTGAGCGAGAAGCCGCTGAGCGAAATAATTCCGGCCAGCGCGCCCTGTGCCGCGGTGGACGCGAACCGGTTGCCCTGTTCCAGGGCAAAGAAGAACACCACAGGCCCCGAGCTGAGCGGCAAGCCCACCAGCCAGCCGCTGACCGACGGACCCCAGCGGCGCCCCGCCAGGCTGATGGCACCGATACACAGAGGGGTGAGCAGCAACTTGTAGGCGAGCATCGGCGGTGCGGCGATTTATTTTTCCTTCCCGAGCAGACGGAGTGCCACCAGAGCATAAACCGCCGCGCAGGAAAAAACATCTTTCATCGCGACGAATTCGTTGGGGCCGTGGGCGACGGAAAGCATTCCCGGGCCGTAGGCGAACGAGGGCGTGCCGTTTTCGGCATAGAAGCGCGTTTCGAGAAGGCCGGGGCACAATTCGAATGCCGGCTGCTTGCCGGTGACGTCTTTGATGCATTGCGCAAGCGTTCGCGCGACAGGGTGGTCTTCGGAGGTGCCGGAGGAACGTCCCTCTTGAAATAATTCAATATCGAGATCGGCTCCATTCTGGCGGGCGCGATCTAGTGTCTCGAGCAGCACGCGTTTCTCAATTTCGAAATTCTCTTCGGGATTGGTGCGCCGATCCACGGTGAAGGAGCACTCCGCCGGAACAACGTTGAAATTGGCGCCGCCGCGAAATTCTCCCCCGAGCATCAAGATGGATTTGCGCGCTGCGTCCGGGGAAATGCGAAAGTTTGTTTCGCGTTGCGCTACTTGCGCCTTCAATTCGCGCAAAAGCTGTGCCACGTCCAGCATTTTTTCGAATGCGTTTACGCCGCGGCATTCCAGGCCCACGTGCGCGGGCTTGCCCTTCACCGTGACGCGCAGCGAGATGGCGCCGCGATTTGCATTCCAGATAATGCCGCCAGTTGGCTCGGGCGTGAGCATCGCGATCGCGTCACGGCCCAGCAGAGCCGCTGCGGCCAGCGCTTGCGAGCCGCGCGCGCCGCCGGTTTCTTCGTCGGGAACAAACACCAGGCCGATGCGGCCGTTCAATTTTACGCCGAGGTCCTTGAGCGCCTTGATTGCGTAGAGCATTGCAGCCAGGCCGCTCTTCATGTCCGCCGAGCCGCGGCCGAAGAGATTGCTATTTTGAAGGCGCGGATGAAATTGCGCTTCGCTGGATGCAGGGACCACGTCGTAGTGCCCGTGGAAATAAAGCGTTCGCGCGCCTTCGCCGAATGAGCTGGTGAGGCAACGTCCGTGTTCCGAGCTCGCACCGCCATCTTCCCTCACCGAGAATTCGTGGACCTCGCATGGCAGTCCAAGCTCATCCAGCTTTCGGCGCAGCACCGCGGCGCATTCCGCATAAGCGCGACCCGGCGGATTCTCCGTAGGAATGGCGACGAGTTCGCGAGTGAAATCGGTGATCTCGTCGCGATGCGATGAAATCGACGTCCTGTATTTGCTTCTTCATCGTCGCGAGCTGTTCTCCGACGGCGAGAATGGATTTCGTCGGTGAGCAACTTCGGCAGGCTAGCTTGCGTGGCGCACTGAGGAAAGCTCCAATTTGGCGGGGGCAATAACTTTGCGGGCGGGGTCCTCAGGGGTTAAAACCCCTGACTCGTAAGCATGCTTGATGTCGGAGCTGAAAGCTCCGATCCCCTAAAAAGCTTGTAATGAATTCCTGCCTCTCGAAACGTGGGGTGCTATCAGATGCGCATGGGCATTACTACGTAGCGGTAGCGGCTTTTGTCGTCGGCCAGGGGGCGGAGCTGGCCGGCGGATTGATCGTCCTTCAGGTCGAAGCTGATGGGGCCGTCGGCCGCGGCGGCGAGGAAATCGAGCAGGTATTGGGCATTGAAGCCGATGGCGATTGGCTCGCCGGTATATTCTTTTTCGATGGCTTCCTTGGCTTCGCCGTATTCGGGGCTGGAGGCCGAGATTTCGATGCCTTCCTTCGCCAGCATGAACTTCACGGCGTGCGAGCGCTGGTCAGCTAACTGCGAGACGCGTCGCAAAGCATCCTGAAGCTCGTTCCGTTCCAGCACAACGGTTTTGTTGGTTTCGCGCGGCAGCACAGCCTCGTAGGGAGGAAACTGTCCCGTGAGTTTGCGGGAGGTGAGCAGGCGACCGCCGATTTGGAAGAACAGGTGGCTTTCGTCCTGGGCGAATTCGATTTGGGCGTCGTCCGAGGAATCGCTAGTCAGGCGCTGTACTTCCGTCATCGCTTTTTTCGGAACAAGTACGCGAATTTCCGTCGGCAGCCCTTCGAGCTTGTGATCGGTTTCCGCCATGGCCAGACGATGGCCGTCAGTGGCAACCATGGTGAGCGATTCGGGCTTCAGCACCAGCAGAGCGCCGTTTAGCGTGTAGCGCGATTCCTCTGGCGAAATGGCGAATGTAGTCTTCGCGATCAGCATCGCCAGTTCCTTGGCGGGCAGCTTCACCAGCGCGTGCGGAAACGCCGGCAGCGCCGGGAAATTATCCTTGGACATGCCAACCATCTTGTACGTCTTGCGGTCGGAAACAATTTGCACCCAGTGATTTTCCAGCAGCTTGAATTTGATTTCGCCTTCGGGAAGCAGGCGGACGAGCTCAAGCAGTTTTTTCGCAGGAATTGTTCCGGCGCCTTCTTTCTTTATTTTGGCTTCACAGGACGTGCGGATGCTAAGTTCGAGATCGGTGGCGGTAATCGTGAGCCGGTTGCCTTTGGCCTCGCACAGCAAATGCGAAAGAATCGGAATGGTTGTTTTGCGTTCCACCACTCCTTGCGTGTAAGAGAGTTCCTCGAGCAGATCGAATTTCTTAACGCTAAATTCCATGGACCAAGCCTCACTTTGTTCTTGCTGGCAACCGCTAACTCTACTCTTTATTCTTTATGAAGTATAAATGAAAACCAGTAGCAGTAGCCGGGCCTGTGGAAATTGCGGGTATCTCCGCAAGTCCAATCCGCCGCGCGATATCCGCCGCGAAAAACAAACGGTGTTCCTGTGGATGCCGCCGCGCCCGAGTGCAAAATCGCGGAAGGGTTTTTCACCGGCCGGCGAAAGGAAGATATTGTCCACAGGGTTCCACAGGACGGCACAGGCAAAACACGCGGCGGATACAAGCCGCGTGTGCGAAGTCTAACCGAATGAATCCAGTAACCTGTTGATCGTTCTGTTCAAATCTTTATCGGTGCGGCGCAGGTTTTCAATCTTGTTGATGGAGTGCAGCACAGTGGTGTGATGTTTGCCGCCAAATTGCCTGCCGATCTCCGGCAGCGATGCGGCGGTAAGCTGCTTCACCAGGAACATGGCCACCTGGCGGGGATATGCAATCACCTTGGAATTGCTGCGAACTTTCAAGTCCTGGGCGCGCAAACCGAAATGTTCGCCCACACGCTTCTGAATCTGCTCGATGGTTACTTTCTTATCGTGAGTATCGATCAAATTGCGAAGCACCTGCTGCGCGGTGGCATGATCGATTTCGCATCCAGTGAGCGAGGCGTAAGCGGTCAAGCGGATCAGCGCGCCTTCGAGCTCGCGGATATTCGACTTGATCGAGCGCGCGATATATTCGGCCACATCATCCGGCAACTTGACGCGCTCGCTTTCCGCCTTCTTCTGCAAGATGGCGATTTTCGTTTCCAGGTCAGGCATCTGGATGTCGGCGATCAATCCCCATTCGAAGCGAGAGCGCAATCTTTCTTCAATTGAAGAAATTTCCTTGGGCGGGCAATCCGACGAAATCACAATTTGCTTTTGCTGGTCGTAAAGGGCGTTGAAGGTGTGAAAAAATTCTTCCTGGGTGCGTTCCTTGGCGGCGATGAACTGAATGTCGTCCACCAGCAGCACATCCATGGAGCGCACCCGGTCGCGGAAACTGGTCATGCGGTCGAAGCGGATTGAGGCGATCACTTCATTCGTAAATTTTTCCGCGCTCACATAGGTAAGCCGCGCCGCAGGATTGCGTTTCTTGATGGTGTGGCCGATGGCCTGCATCAGGTGCGTCTTGCCCAACCCCACTCCGCCGTAGAGGAATAGCGGGTTATACGATTTGGAGGGCTGCTCAGCCACTGCCTGTGATGCGGCGTGCGCAAACTGATTCGACGCGCCCACGACGAAGGTATCGAACGTGTAGCGCGGGTTCAGTTGATGGTTTACCGAGTCGAAGTCGAGTTTAGCTTGTGCGGATGGCTGCGAAGCGACAGTTGATGCGGCTGCCAGTTCCGGTTCGGAACAGATGAATTCCAATTGGGCATCCGGTAGCCCCACTTCCGCCAGGACGCCTTGGAGGATCTGGCTATACGTTTCCGTCAGTCGCTTGCGGAACAGCCGCGTGGGTACCCGGACGATCAAGCGGCCGTCAGAAGACTCCTCGAGCCGTGTAGGACGAAACCAGGTGTTAAAGCTGTGCGGATTCACACGGCGTTCGATATGTTCCAGAATCTTTTCCCAAGGATTCATTAAACAGCCCACTCCCATAGATTTCCACTGAGGTGGAAATCTTGTGGAAAACCACGCCTGAATTGCAGGGTCCCGTTAAGAAACAGCCCTATTTGCAGCCAAGTGCCTGATCGTACCCCCAGCTACAGGTATCCGCGCTAGAGGAGCGCGAATAACCAGTCCTAGCAAGAGCGGGTTTACCAGGACGAGGCGGGGATTCTGCCTAAATGTGGGCGCGGGAGCAAGAAAAAAGAATATGCGCCAGGCGCGCGATCTTCACACATGATTCACAGGATTTCCACAGTTCGATCCGAGCGCAAATTAGACTTTACTTTCGCGAAAAATTTCATGCGGCCTTCGCCCGCGACGGAACGGAAAGTTTTGGGATCCACGCCGGCGCGTACCGCATTAAGAAAGCGTTCAAGAGAATCGTGATCAAGGAAGCGGCCAAGGTTGCGTTATAAACGTCGCGGCCCACCAGTCCGGCAGTGCGAGAAACCTCCACCAGCAGGAACGAAAATTCCCCGATCTGCGTCAGGCCGATCGCCACGGCCACCGCGGTCCAGAAAGGATATCCAAACACGCGCACCACCAGAGTCCAAACCAGCATTTTTCCAACGATGATCAGGACCAGCATGGTGGCCAGTAATCCCAAGCTCGAAAACAATTCGTTGGGCTCGATCAACGCGCCCACGGTAACAAAGAAAAGCGCGACAAACGCGTTTCGCATGGGCAAAAGCTGAGTCAGCGTCTGATGCGTATATTTCGAGCCACTGATCACCAGGCCGGCGAGGAACGCGCCAAATGCGGCGGAAAGTCCGGCTGCGTGCGTCAAGGAAGCCGTGCCAAGTGAAATCGTGAGGGCTGCCAAGAGAAACAATTCCTGATCGTTCGTTTTCGCCACCCATGAAAGCAGTGGTGGAATGCCCTTCACCGCTATCAACACCACCGGAATCAGCAGCAGAAAAGCTTTGCCCAACGTCCAGGCAATTTGGCCGAGATGCGAAGCGCCTTCTCCGGCCAACGTGGGCAGCAGCACCGTCAGGATCACTACGGCAAAATCCTCCACCAGCGTGATTCCGATCATCACGTGGCCATGCAACGTATTCTGATCGCCGCGATCCATCAGCAGGCGGATCATTACCATGGTGCTGGCAACGGAAATCACCGCTCCGACCACAAGCCCCTGCATCAACGGCCAGCCCAATACTTTCGCCGTGAGCGTGCCCAGGCCAAGCGAGAGCATGATGCCCAGCGGAGCGCCGAGCAGGGCGATCCATTTCACCTGCAGCAATTCTTGAATGGAAAATTCCAAGCCCACCGTGAACATCAATAAAACGACGCCGATTTCCGCGAACAGTTCGAAATTATGCGGGTCGGAAATGCTGACGCCCGGAGTGAAGGGGCTGATGACGATGCCGCCGATGACAAAGCCCAGAATTAACGGGAGGCGCAATCGCCAGGCGAGAAGGCCGCCCCCAAGGGCAGCCGCGAAAATTAACGCGAGATCGCGAAACAGGACAGGAGTATCCATCGGGCCAGCATCATAACATTGGCGGAACCCTGGGAAACCGTCTCGCTGAAAAAAGCGGAATTATTTGTCGGGGGTGGTTGGCGGAGGCGCGGCAGCCGGCAGGGGCAAATCAGGACGGGCAAAATCGTAAATGCCAAGCGAGTCCGTGGCCAGGAGCAGTCGATCCGGCTCTACAAGAATCGATACAGGTTCGACTCGTTCCCCTTCCTTGGTATACGTGCGGTAGGTCATCTTACGGTTTCCTTCGCGATCGAGCAGAAGCAATTGATCGCCGATCGCGACGAAAACCGCCTGCGTCTGGGGGTCCACTCCCACGGCGTTGATCACTCGCTTGAAATTGGGAGCGGCTTTTTTTGCATCCTGCTCGGAAATTTCCCGGCGCACCGCCGCGGCCTCTCGCTGGATATCGAGCGAGGTGAGCGCAACATCAAACGTCGCGAACCCGAAGCGATCGTACTTGCGCAAAGTGGGCTCGGGAAAATAGGAAAAGGAATAGTAAATATGACCGGCGGCATCCGTTTCCAAATTACCCATATTCAGAAAGCGATTTAAATCGGCGTGTTCCGCAAGCTCCGCAACATCACCAAACTCTCGGACGGTCTTCCCTTTTGAGTCGAATACTTCCACCAGGCGCGGCGTCCGCATACTGGAGACGGCGATTTCACCGCCAGGCAGCAGGATTACGGAGGTAGGCTCGGGAATGGGAATGGTCATCACCAGTTGACCTTTCGAATCGTACACTTTCACGGCGTTCGCCCCGCGGTCTGCCACGTACACTTCGCCGCCGGGATCAACGTCCAGGTCTTCACCGTAGACGATTCCGGATTGTTTGGTGTTTACCGGCGTCTTACCGAGCGGCCGTCCGTCCGCGTCGTAAATGCTGACGGCGGCTCCTGGCGCTGTGAGGATGTAGTAGCGTCCGGCCCCGTCACGTTTGATCGTGCGTACGCCAGTCCCCGCTCCTGGGAACACTTTGGCCCGAGCCTCGAGCGTCTTCTCATATTCGTCAAATTGAGCGCGTCCCAAAACAGAAAGGCTCGTCAAGCAAAGTGCTACAAGCAGGATTGCGCACAAGCCGAACGAGGACGCAGGACGGATCGTGACACGCCGGCCCGCCGCCAGAAAAGTATTCGCCATTGATTTGTTGCCGCTTTCCATGGAAACGACCAAATCACCCCAGCGCATCCGAAGAGATGCCCTGGCGTCTGCTTCCGTTGCCCTTGATGTGCCTGAAGTGCCCGAAGGATTTCGATCATAGGGCGACAGGGGCTGCCAGGAAAATCAATTCATTCCAGCAGGAACCGCTGCCGCGTGATGGATTGCGCGCGGCCGGTGGAAGGATCGACATCCAGCAGGACCGTATTCATTTGCAAGTCGCCATCGGCGACGGCAAAGCGCGCGGGCATCGAGTCGATAAACCGGCGGATGATTCCATGCTTTTCCATTCCAATGATCGAATCGTGCGGGCCGGTCATGCCGGCATCGGTGATAAAAGCCGTGCCACCGGGCAACACATGTTCATCGGCAGTGGCCACATGCGTGTGCGTGCCAATCACTGCGGATACCTTGCCGTCCAGGTACCAGCCCATAGCCTGCTTTTCCGAAGTAGTCTCCGCGTGCATGTCCACCACGATCACCTTTGTCTCGGCGGGAATCCGCGCCAGTTCGCGATCCGACGCGCGAAAGGGACAATCGAGCGGAGCCATGAACGTGCGGCCTTGCAGGTTCAACACCGCATAGCTCACTCCGTTGCGCGCCGTGCCCAGGAACAAGCCGCTTCCGGGCGCTGTCGGCGGAAAATTCGCGGGCCGCAACAAGCGCGGCTCATGCACGAAATAATCATGAATTTCTTTCCGGTCGAATATGTGATTTCCGCCGGAGAGCACTTCCACTCCCGCCGCGATCAGTTCTTCCGCCAGGCGCGGCGTCACGCCGAATCCGGAAGCGGAATTCTCGCAGTTGGCGATTACCAGGTCGATCTGCTGCTGGGTGACGATGTCCGCCAGTCGGTCTCCCACGATTTTGCGGCCCGGCGAACCTACGATGTCTCCAATGAAAAGAATCTTCAATTTTGGTTTCTCATTTCGTGCGATTTGTACGGAGCGGCCCACTTCGCCGTGTGGAGCTAAACCCTGAACCCCCACAAATAGGTGGGAACCCTGCGCCTGCCATTAGGCTTTCCCGTCCCGGTTGCCCGGTCGGGACTTGCACACCGGCAGGTCGACGGGAGCTCCCGAGGATCCAGTGTTGGTTCAAATAGGTTTTCGCACCATCACGGGCGTCGCAGGCCAACTCCGCAATTCATTGTAACCGGGGCGCGGAAGTGCGCCAAATCGGAAACCGTGTAAGGTGCGGGAACCAGGCATTTGAGGATTGTGGAGTTGCGTATATTTCCTTCGAATCCATCACATTTTGCCGCGGCCGATAACCAAGTTCCGCCTCCCGAGTCTAATGCCGGAAAGGGAGCGGGGTGATGGCGTCTCAACCGAGATTGGCGATGGCAATGACCCTTGTGGCCGTAACCCTTGCCGCAGGTGCGCTATTGGCCGTTCCAGCGAAAGAGAAACCGGGAACTCGCGCTCCTGGCCAGGCTGCGCCGTACGCGGTACAAAGCCAAGTCTCGGAGCCTCGCATCTTTGGTGAGGGGATCATCTCGACTGTCGACGATGAACAAGGTGGAACGTTCAGCCCCGATGGTAAAGAATTTTATTTCACCAAGGTAGGGGCATACACTACGTTTCCGCGTTACTCGATCATTTGCGTTTCGCATTTTCGCGATGGGGAATGGACCACGCCGGAAGTCGTTTCCTTTTCCGGGCGCACTTTGGACCTGCCGCCGCGTCTCTCGCCGGACGGGAACAAAATGTATTTCGCTTCGGCACGTCCTCTGGCGGGAGCCAAGATACCGGTGCTGAGGATATGGAGCGTGGAACGCACGGCCACTGGCTGGGGCGAGCCGAAAGCCCTCGAAGCCCCCATAAACGCGCCGGAAGATCGCTGGAACCTCGATCCTTCCGTCACGAGGGACGGCACGCTTTATTTCACGTCCGACCGCGAAAAGCAGTTTAACTTTCATATCTACCGCTCGCGGCTGGTGGACGGGAAATATGTTGAACCGGAGAAACTCGGTCCCGCGATCAATTCGGAATTCAACGAAGCACAGCCGTTCATTTCCGCCGACGAAAAAATTTTAGTGTTCAGCTCTGCCGGCTTGGAGGAACAGCCCTTTCCTCGCCGGCCGGAAGAAATCGAGACGGGAGGAAAATTCTATCTTCGCGGCGATCTCTATGTGAGCGCGAATCTCGGCGGGAAATGGACCACCGCCAAACACTTGGAGCACGATATCAATTCCTTCGCGGAAGAAAGCTATCCATCGCTCACGCCCGACGGACGATATTTATTCTTCAGCAGCGAGCGAAGCCCGTTTACGGTACCCACCGTTCCCAGGCTTACGCATGCGGAACTCGACCGGAAACTCCGCACACTCTGGAACGGAAAAGGGAATATTTTCTTCATCGGCATCGAAGCGCTGGAGCTTCCGCGATGAGCAAATGGCGATCGCTGCTCATGGGTGTTAGTAGCCCAGCCACTCCTGGCTGTGCGCCCACCAAACGCCAACACCTCAGTTTCCAAGCAGGGGCGCCTGCGCCATCCAAACCGGTTGGTGTAAGTAAATTGTTCTTGGCCCTCATGATTCTGCTGTGCGTTGCAATACTTCTACCCAGGGTGTATCCGCTCGCGGCCGCGCCGCCGCAAAATGCGGTCGAAGAAAAAGCGCCTGCTGTAGAAATGATCGGCGAAGGAACGGTCTCGACGCCGGATGACGAGTTTGGCGGCTCCATCACTCCGGACGGCCAAAGCATTTTTTTCGATATCACGGTTCCGCCGCACTACCTCTACGTTATGTGCGTATCGCATTGGGTGAACGGGCGATGGGGTACGCCGGAAGTCCTGCCATTTTCCGGCGCCTATCGCGATTCCGACCCGGTGCTAACGCCGGACGGCAACACGCTGCTCTTCGCATCGGACCGGCCGAGGAACGGAAAAGAAAGCCGCAACTTTTACATTTGGGCATCACGGAGAACGGCGAAGGGATGGAGCGATCCGGAATTGCTCGAAGGATCGGTCAACAGCGCAGGCAGCCAGGTATTTGCCTCAATGGCCGCCAACGGTAATCTTTATTTTACGTCGGAACGCAAAGGCCAATTCGATATTTATGTTTCACGCCTTGCCAATGGCCAGTATCAAGAAGCGGAAGATTTGGGCCCGAACATCAATGGCCCGGGCATCTCAAGTTTGGAAGCGCTGATCGCGCCGGACGAAAGCTACCTGCTGATCGGCAGTTTCGGCAGGCAGCCGGGCTTTGGAAATTCCGACGTGTTCATCAGCTACCACCAGGCAAGCGGCTGGACCGTGCCCAAGAATCTAGGCCCGGCGATCAACACGCGAGCGCGGGAGTACAGTCCTCGCGTGACGCCCGATGGGAAATGGCTGATCTTCACCAGCGAACGAGGCATGTCTTCCGAAACTCGCGAGAAGCCGTTTACCTACGAAGAATTCGTAACCAAATCGCGCGGCACGCTCAACGGCCTGGGAAACATCTACCGCATTCCGATGGACTACGTGCTCAGAAGCACTCGCCCCTGAATTGTTTTCGAGATTCAATCTTCAGTGCAGCGATTTAATGTAGCTGACGATTTGCCAGCGCCGCTGTTCCGGCAGGCCGGACCACGAGGGCATGCCCGCCGCGATATTGCCGTTGCGAAGAATCCAGGCCAGGTCGCCGGGCGTTGCTTCCTGCACGGCGCGCGAACGCAAGTTCACGGCATGGCCAATTCCACGAGCGTCGTTCCCATGGCATTCGGCGCAATGCTGCCGGTAAAGTTTTCCGCCTGCCAGAACGGCATCCGGCTGCCCTTCGTAAGGGTTTCTCCTGTCGCGCGCTTCGGCGGGTACCTGCGCGAGTTCGGGGTGGACGTGCCGCTCTTCCGCTGCCTGCTGCCGGGCTGCTCCGGTTGCCGCGATAATCGAAACCAGAAAAAGGGATGCGGGAAGTATCCACCGGCTCATCGGAACAGGCTCCTCAACCGCCGGCCGAAGCCTGCGATTTCGTAAGAGACTCCCCAGCGCAGCACCAGGCGATGGCTGTTCTGGTTCAATCCAAAGCCCGGAGAAACCCGCAGCGTAACTCCGCTTGGCAACTGCAATCCGAGAATGGGTGCGGCATAGTGAGACGTTCCGGTGGTTGTAAAGTTCTCCCCCGTTCCCAATCCGCCATAGAATTCGATTCCGGCCAGGAAATTTTCGCGGCAGAAATTGCACGGCCGCGGAGTGGCTTCCAGCCTGAAGGGCCGGCTGGCGCCCACGGCGTAGCCGAACTCCCACGGCTCACCGCTTAAATTTTTCTCGGCGATAAAATTTTCCGAAATGTTCCAACCCTTGAAATCGCTGGAAAGGATCAGCTTGGTTTCGATTTCGCGTTCCGTTTCGCCGTGCAATTCGGAATTCCGCGGCACGAAATCCGCCTCGTTGTCAAAGCCCACCACTTCGATCATTGCTTTGTCCGCTCCGCGCAAGTTCTCGTATTCCACGTAAAGCACCGGATTGATCCAATGTTCGCGCATCAACGGCCTAAAGCGGTTTTCCCACCGGAATCCCGTGAAGAGCGTGCTGTCGCCGAACGTCGACTGGCCGTCGAGATAAAATTCGGTGGTCCACCAGGCTTTCATTCCATATTCGAATTCCGTCGTTCCCGCGAGATAGTTGTTGCCTCCTCGCTGCGTGCCGAACACGGGATTGAATTCCACATCCAGGTTTCCGGGTTGTTCCAGATGGTGGCTGTAGGTGACGAAATAGGGGCTTTCCTGTGCGGCAACCGGCAAAGCTGCGCCGGTCACCACGGCGACGAAGACCAGGCTCAAACCGAACCAGAACAGAACGCGCAAGATTTGATTTCTCCTTTTTGGTTTGCACCGGGAAAACATCCGCTGACGGAAGCGCAGCTTCCCGGTCCGAAAATCAGGAAGCAAAATACTCCAGTTGATACACGGTTGCAACTAGTATTTGAAACTGTGTTGCAACTAGAAACAACAGGCTTCCCCCTTCCTTTTCGCCGCCCGTGGCGCGTCCTGGATCAAATGCGTGTCAGGAAACGTGATTCTGGTGATTCACGCAGGAAGGGAATTCAAATCCATAGCAGGTGGCAGGAATATGTTTTGATCACCAGCCAGAGCTCCCGGCCGGCGCTCAAGTCTAGAGTGTGGACCGCGCTGGGCGTCAGATGAACTTCAAATCGTGGGCCACAATCGACCGTGGCGACAACTGTGACGCCCCGTTGCTCGAGCGACAACAGTTTTCCGCGGATCACATTGCGGGCGCTCAGCCCGCGCGGCGGTTCCGTGGCTACTAGAATGTCGCCGGCGCGAATCGCAAGCCGTACCGCGGAGCCCGTTTCCACTCGGGCCAGGGGAACTTCGAGTTCAACTCCACCAGCGATGCGGCACGTCATGGTGCCGTGCGCTTCATGCAGCACGGTGATTGTACCGTCAAAAAAATTCTCGAATCCAGCCGCCTGCGCGAGCATTTCGTGCCGGGGAGCAGTAAGAACTTCCTGAGGCGTGCCTTGCGCGAGGATGCGTCCGCGATCCAGCGCAATCACGCGTTCGCCCAACGCAAAAACTTCTTCCCGGCTGTGCGTGACGTAGAGAATCGGAATGTTGTGCGCCGCATTCCATTCGCGCAAATCGGCGATGATCGGCGATTTTGTGGCCGGATCGAGCGCCGCCAGCGGCTCGTCGAGCAACAACAGGCACGGATCGGTGACCAACGACCGCGCCAGGGCCACACGCTGGCGTTCTCCGCCGGAAATTTCATCCGGCTTGCGATCGAGCAATTGTTCCACGCGGAACGATTTCAGCACCGCGCGGGTACGGGACTGTTTCTCGGCGGCGGGCAGATGCGCCAGGCCGTATTGCACATTTCCTTCCACCGTAAGATGCGGAAAAAGCGCAAGCGATTGGAAAACGTATGCGATGGAGCGTTGGGCAACCGGGATATTGATATCGCGCGCGGAATCGAACAGCAAGCGCTCACCCACAGCGATGTTTCCCGCGTCTGGCTGCGCCAATCCCGCCAGGCATTCGAGCAACGTGGTTTTTCCCGCGCCGGACGGGCCGAACAGAATGTTGATGCCGGATGGCGCGATGAAATCCACGGAAAGCTGGAATTGTTCCTTTCCAGAATTAAATTGTTTCTGAACACGAGCGGCCAGGCCTGGCCCTTCTCTCAAATTTTGGCTGCTATTGCTCACAGGTTTGAAGCGCCGGACGCTTACTGCAACGAAGCAACACGCCACGGCCGCCGCCATACTTGGCGATTCACCGCGGAGACCACGGCCAGCGCAAGGAATGAGATTAACAAAAGAGCCAGCGCGGTGGTATTGGCCGCCGCATAATTCAGGGCTTGCACGTCATCGTAAATCGCTATCGATATGGTGCGCGTGGCGCCAGGTATATCTCCTCCTACCATCAACACTACGCCGAATTCTCCCAACGTGTGTGCGAAACTCAAAACCGCCCCGACGATCACGCCATTTCGCGCCAGCGGCAGGATGATGCGGAAAAATGTGCGCGCGCGCGAAGCCCCCAGCACTGCCGAAGCGTTCACCAGCCGGCTGTCCACCGCTTCGAACGCCTGCGCCATCGGCTGTACGGCAAACGGCAGGCTATAGAGCACGGAAGCGAATACCAAGCCGGCGAACGTAAACGCCAAACCGTGGCCGAACAACGCGGCGTAAGCGCGGCCCAATGGCGAACGCGGTCCCAGGGCCACCAAAACATAAAACCCAAGCACCGTCGGCGGTAGCACCAATGGCATCGCCACGACTGATTCGACCAGAAATTTCCATCTCCAACGCGAAACCGACAGCCAGTAAGAGATCGGCATGCCCACAACCATTAAGATTGCGCATACCGAGAAAGCCAGTTTCAGTGAAAGCACCAACGCCTGCATGTCCATGCGTTATTCCTCTCTCGAATCGCTTCCCGCGTCGCTTCATGCATTGCCGCTCGCGGTGCGAAAACAGAATTTCGTCACGCGTTGCAACATGGTCCGGTAATTATTCCGAGGATCGCCTTTTGATCCGAGGAATCCGGAGTGAACTCCTGATTCCTCCCCCCGCACAACCATCGAGAGTGACCGGACCTGGCGTGGGGCTCGGATTGACCGCGTGGATCACAATCATCGTCTCGGCGTGAGCGGACTTTGGGATTCCGGAACCGAAAATCCGAAATCGCGCATCAGCGCCACAATCTCCGGCCTGCGAAGAAAATCCAAAAACTGCCGCGCCACCGCTTTTTGCCGGGACGATTTCAGAACCACGCCAGCCTGTTCGATGGGCGGATATTCATCCGCGGGAATCACAAAATACTTCCCCGCATCCTTTCCCGGCGGCGCGATCACCAGCGCCAGCGCCACAATCGCCGCGTCCGCATTGCCTGATTCGACGAATTGCGTAGCCTGCGAAATATTTTCGCCCAGCACAAGCTTGGCCGACACTTGGTCGTAAAAATTTTCGTGCCGCAAAGCGGCCACGGCAGCCCTTCCATAGGGTGCGTGAGCGGGGTTTGCGATCGCGATCCTGCGCACGCCCGGATCCAGAAGCGCCGCAAGCCCGCGATTTACATCGAGCGAGGATCCCTTCGCGGCCCACAGAACAATTTTTCCAGTGCCATAGCGGACCAGCGAACCTTGCTCGGTGAACCCATTCCTTTCGAGCAATTCGGGGTAACCAATATCTGCTGAGAAAAATAAATCAAAAGGAGCCCCATTCTGAATTTGCGAATAGAAATTACCGGAAGAGCCAAAAACCAGCTTCACCGGGTGCCCGGTCTCTTTCTGAAATTCCGCGGCAACTTTCGGAAACACAAACTGAAGATCGGACGCAGCCGCGACGGTGATCTCCTGCGCCGCCGAAACCTGCGAGAAGAAACATATCAACAATCCAACAAACAAAATGTTCCGCGCCCGGACCGGGAGATACTGGCGGTCGCGAATTCTCCAGAACCAGCCGGATTGTCTGAATGGTTGCAGCATCATCTTGGTTCCAGCCGCCGCGCCTTGGCCGGCGCCCCGGCAGCTGTATGCAAATTTATATGCTTCGATTCGTTAGGTCAATTCGGATCAATACCGATCGGGTGCGAGTTAGAAGAATCGAAAATGAAGCCGGGGTCTACGCGCGGACGATCATTACTTCCGTGGATTTCACCAGGGCGGCCGCGAGTTGCCCTCTTTTCAGCCTCATTTCACGTACAGCGTCGGCGGTAATGATCGACGTAATGTGCTGGTCGCCGATGGAGAGCGTCACCTGCGCCATCAACCCGCTCACTTTTACCTCAAGCACGCGCCCCACCAATTGATTGCGCCCGCTGATGTGGCGAAACCCGGTCCGCCGTTCCTTCACTTCGCGGCGGCTGAACGTGTGGGAAAGAAAGCGGTCAATTTCCTTCTCGGGGATGCGGTGATGCCCGCCGGCCGTTTTCACGGTTCGCAGCTTGCCGTGGTAGATCCATTGCTTGATGGTGGGATAGCTGATGCCCAGAATTTTCGCAGCCTCCCGCGGCATATAAAGTTGCGGCGTCGCCATCGAAGCACCTCGATGCCGGGCAGTTTAATGCGGTTTTCTATACGGTTCAATACGGATCGCCAAAAGGCAATCTACAAATCACACCTGCAGAACATCTCCATCGCGGGCCACCATTTCGTAAAGCACCGGATTCACGAAGAAGCCCAGAAAAAGGCGCGAAATCAAGCCAGCCACAATCACGATGGCGAACGGCCTTTGTGTGTCGGAACCGATGCCGTGGGAAAGCGCCGCGGGAAGGAGGCCGAGGCAGGCCACCATGGCGGTCATCATGATTGGCCGCAAGCGGAGCAGCGACGCCTCCAGCGTGGCCGTGCGGATATCGGCATTTTTCTCCAGGCGCAGCTTATTGATGTAAGAAACCAGAATCACCGCCGTTTCCACCGATACGCCCATCAACGCCAGCAAGCCCAGCACGGAAGAAACGCTGAACGGAGTATGAGTCAACTTCAAGGCGATCAGCGCGCCAACCGGCTCCGTCATCACCACGCCCAATGCGATCGACACCGGAAATTTTAAATTGCCGTACAGCGCGAAAAGAATCAGGAAAATCAGCAGCAAGGCCAGCGGACCAATCACATAAAGCTGCTTCTTGGCTTCGACGAGTTCGCTGTACTCTCCGCCCCATTCCATCCAGTAGCCGGGAGGAAGCGTCACCGTCTTGGCCACGGCTTTTTGCGCCTCGCTCACGGCCCGTTCCAGATCGCGGCCTTCGATGCTGTATTGAATTCCAATGTAGCGCGAATTGTTTTCGCGATAAATAAATGAAGCGCCGTTTCCCTGGGAGATAGAGGCAAGCTGGCTCAACGGAATTTGCTGGCCTGCCGGCGTGCCCACCAGCAGGTTGCCGATCTCCGTAGCGTTCGAGCGGAACTGTGGCTCCATGCGCACCACCAGGTCGAACAATCGTTCGCCCTGGATCACCTGTGTAGCCGCTTGTCCGCCAACCGCGGCCTGCACCACAGCTTCCACGTCGGCCACATTAATTCCGTATCGCGCGCTTTTGTCGCGGTCCACGTCGATCAACAAACTAGGTTGGCCAAGTTCGCGCACTACGGTCAATTCCGCAAAGCCAGGGACGCCTTCCAGGACGCGCTTCACCTGCAATGCTTTGTCCTGCAAAATCGAGAGATCGGGGCCATAAACCTTCACGGCCAGCGCGCTTTTCAATCCCGTCAGCGCTTCATCCACGGCATCTTCCGCCGGCTGCGTATAATTGAAAATCACTCCCGGATAAGTTCCTAATTTTTCCTGCACATCTTTCACCAGTTCTTCTTTGCTGTTGATTCGGCCTTGTTTCCAGGTTTTGTCCTTATACGGCTTCAAGCCCACATAGAATTCGCAATTGAAGAAGCCGGTGGGATCGGTGCCGTCGTCGGGACGCCCCAACTCGGAGCCCACCTCCGTCACCTGGGGATAGGCCATCAGAATCTTGCGAACCTGCGGAGCAAACTTGGCCGCTTCCTCGTACGAAATCGTGTAGGGCAATGTGGCGCGCACCCACAGAGCGCCTTCGTCCAGGTGCGGCATGAATTCGCCGCCGATAAAGGGCACCAGCAACAACGTGAGGCCGAAAATTAGAGTGGAGACCAGGAGCGTGGCCTTGGGATGTTCAAGACACCATTCCAACCTTTCGCCGTAAACACGCTTCATCCACTCGTACGGCTTGTTCACTTTCTCCTTCACTCCCGCCTGGAACAAATAGGAGCAAAGCACCGGGACCAGCGTTAGCGTGAGGATCAGCGCGCCGAGCAGCGCGAAGGCCATCGTATCCGCCATCGGCCTAAACAATTTTCCGGAAGGGCCGCTCAGCGCATAAATCGGGATGTATCCGGCGATGATGACGGCGACGGAATAAAAAATGGGCCGGTCCACGTCGTGCGCCGCCGTCAGAATCACGTCGTTCAGCTTGTAATCCGTGCCGGCACGCTCGCCGAGTTCGCGATAGATGTTTTCCACCATCACCAGCGTGCCGTCGATGATGATTCCGAAATCGATCGCGCCGATGGAAAGCAGATTCGCGGGAATATCGCGGGCGTGCAGGAAAATAAAAGCGAAAAGCAACGAAAGCGGAATCGTGAGCGCTACAATCACCGCCGCGCGGAAGCTGACCAGGAAAAAAACCAGCACGATCAGGACCAGCACCATGCCGCGCAACAGGTTCGCTTCCACCGTATCGGTGGTTAACTTCACCAGGTCGCTGCGGTCGTAATACGGACGAATCTTCACGTCCGGTGGAAGCACCTGTTTATTCAGCTTCTCTGTTTTCGCTTCCACTCCCAGCAGCACATTCTGGGTCTGCTCGCCGCGGCGCATAAGGATCACGCCTTCTACAGCGTCATCGCTATTTTGGAATCCGAATTCGCCTAATCGGGGCGCGTTTCCAATGGTCACCTGCCCGATATCCTTGATGCGTACCGGCACGCCGTTAAAGCTGCCAGCGAGGACGTTCCCGATATCGGCGGTGTCGCGAATCAGGCCGATCCCGCGGACGTAGTAGAACTGCCCGCCCTGGGAATAAAATCCGCCGCCCGCATTGCTATTGTTGGCGCCTAATGACGTGATTACCTGCGGAATCGTAAGGTGATAGCCATAGAGGCGCGACGGATCGAGAAGCACCTGATACTGCATTACCGTTCCGCCGAAGCCGGAATCGTCCGCTACGCCCGGAACGGATTTGTAGGCTCGCTCCACAATCCAGTCTTCAATTGTTTTCAATTCCTGCGGCGAACGATCGGGGCTCTCCAGCACGTAGCGATAAACCAAGCCGCTGGGACTGAATAGAGGCGCCATGGAAGGAACCACGCCGCTAGGCAATTGCAAATCGCTCAAGCGCTCGAACACCACCTGCCGCGCGAAATAGGGATCGGTTTCCTCGCGAAACGTCAAACGAACGTCGGAAAGCCCATAGAGGGAGATGGAGCGCATCACCTCCATGTGCACCACGCCGTTCATTTCCACTTCGATGGGAAGTGTGACTAGACGCTCCACTTCTTCCGCCGCGTGCCCCGGCCATTGCGAAATCAATTCCACCATGGGCGGCGAAAGGTCCGGATACGCATCCACCGGCATTCGTTGGAACGAAATGGCCCCGCCAACAAGAATGAAAATTGTCAACATCAGAACCAGAAAACGTTGGCGCAGAGCGAATTGAACCAGACTATGAATCATTGCGTCAGTCCCGCCCCGATGCTTCCCGTTTTCTGATTTTTGGTTGCGCTCATCATTACTTTGCCTGCTGGAGTTGATTCGCAAATTGCAGGAAAAGGCTGCCGTCGCCCGCCACGCGGTCGCCAGCCGCCAAGCCGCTCAGGATCTGCGTCCGCCCGCCTTGGCTTTCGCCAATCTCCACCTTGCGGCGGCCAAACTGGTTCGTGCCCTGAACCACATAAACAAATGGAAGATTTTCCGAATCACGAAGAATTGCGGAATCGGGAACCGCCAAGACGTTCTGAATTTCCCCCGCGGCAACCACGGCGGTCACGTACATGTCTTTTTTCAGCTTGCCGCCGGGATTATCGGTGACGATGCGCGCCTGCAATGTGCGCGTATTGGGATCGAGCGCCGAGGCGATGTAGGAAATTTTTCCGCGGAAGCGGTCGGGATATGCGTCGGTTTCAATTGTTACGGTGTCGCCCGTGTGAACGTAGGCCAGGTCATTCTGATAGACATTCACCAGCACCCACACCGTGCTCATGTCGGAAATCGTGAAACACTGTGTAGCGCCGGCCGCGAGCAATTGTCCCGGCGAGCACAACCGCTCCACGATTTCGCCGCCCAGCGGAGCCAGCAGCGGAATTTCCGCCGAGGGCGCTCCGGTAAGCAATTTCTCCGGGTTCGGAATGCCTAAAATTTTTAAGGACTGCTCGGAAGCCTGCAGGTCCGCCTGCGCCTGGGCGCGATCGGATTCGGCCTGAAGCAAATCGCGTTCGGCAATGGCGTGATGCTCGTAGAGATCCTTGGCCCGGTCGTAATTTTTATCTGCAACATGAAACGCCGTTTGTGCCTTCAGATATGTGGCGCGCTGCAGGGAATAATCCGGGCTGGCCACTTCGAGCAGTGTCTGGCCTTGTTTCACGTGTTCGCCCGGCGCCACCAAAATGCGGCTCACCGGCCCGCCAATCGGGCTGATGATCTGCGTGGTCTTGAAACTATTGAATGCTACCGCGCCAGTCAGGCGCAGCACCCGTTGCAGCTTTGTGGGTTCCACGGAGATCACTTGCACGTGCGACATTTGGTCGCTAGGCACAGTGAACAGTTCCGGTCTCGCGGCATTGGTGGCAGAGTACGAGGTCATTTTTTCAGCGGCATTGTTTTCGGCCCCGCCGCAGCCGCTTATAGCCAGCGCAGCCGCAAACGGGAGCGTCAATAAGAAGCCGTGCGCGTGAATCTTCATGGCAAATTCCTTGTTCCTACTGCTTCGCGCAGTTGCTCCATCGCGAGCAGGTAGGAGGCGAGTGCTTGGCGGTATGCGAGTTGAGTGGCGCGGTAGCTACGCTCAGCGTCCAAATAATCCAGCAAACTGGCCGCGCCGCGTTTGTAGGCGTATTCGCTGATTTCACGATCCTGTTTGGCCACATCCAGGTATCCGGAACGGTAAAGTTGCACAACCCGATCGTTCGTTTTCAATCCTTCGTAGGCGTCCCGCACGTCCGTCAACACCTGATCGCTGGCGGCAAGTTGCTGTTCCTGGGCTTGAGTGATTGCGAAACGCGCGCGCGCGATTTCTCCCTGATTGCGGTCGAAAATCGGAAGCTGGATCTGCCCGAACAGCGAAGCGGTGCTCAAGTCCGCGACGTGCGTGTAACTAATCTGGCCCGTGATATCGCGCTTGCCGATGGATTTCTGCAGCTCGTATTGGCTGTTGGCTGCCGTCACGCCCAGCACCGCCGCGTGGAAATCCGGACGGGTGCGTAACGCTTTCGCCTGCATGTCTTCCAACCCGACGTTTAGAGGCTGGTAATCGAATGCCCCCGCCACGTCGTAATCCGGCGGCACTGCGTCGTAGCCCAGCAATTGCCGCAGGTCCGAAAGCGCCTGCACCTTTGCCAATTGCGCCTGCGAATAATCCGTCTGGAACTGCAGAAGCTGCAGCTTGATTTTCAGAAATTCGTCTTCGCTGATGTCGCCCGCTTTGTATCGGTATTCGCTGAGGTCCACGGAGTTTTGAAAACTCTTCAGGTCTTCCTGGGCCAATTCAATGGTGGATTCCGCCAGTTGAACATTGACGAACAGCGTGGCCACTTGAAACGTAAGCGAGCGCTCGTTATCGGCTACCTCTGCCCGCGTCACGGCTGTCACATCCCGCGCGGCCTGCAGGCGATGCTGCCGCTTCTTGCCCCGCTCGAATAGATAGCTGAGTCCCAGATCGAATTGCGCGGATTCATTCAGATAAGTGGAACTGAGCTGATTCGGCTGGAAAAATGGCAAGAATTGCGCATCGCCCACCACCACCGGGTTCGGCCGCAGGTTGGCCGTGATTTCCTCGGCTTCGCTTTGTTGGATCGTGGTTCGTGCGGCCTTCAGGATGTGATTGTGCGCAATGGCCATCTGAATCGCGTCGTCCAAGGTGATCCGGATTGCCCCCTGCGTGCTTACCTGTGCGGATGGGATAGCGGGTGGCTGCGCCGGAGATTGCCCGACGGCCAATCCTGCGGATAGCGCCACCAGTGCCGCGATCACGGAAACCTGCAAGACGTGAAAACTCATCCGCTTCCGGCCTGTCGGCGCGCCACTCCGGGTCGCTCTATTGCCTGGGAAAAAGGTTGTCGCGTTCATGAATTTCTAAATCCAGTTCGAGGGCCGCAAATTGCGCTCATTGCCCCAAACACAAATCCAATTGATGAAGATTATTTAGAATGCGTGGCCGAGGAAGAAATTTAGACCGAAGGTGGACTGCGGGAAGACGTGCAGCGATCGAACAAGCTCGGTTGAGTGACTGCATCGGCGGGCGCCGAATTCCAATGAAGCAAAGTGAGCGCGGAAAAATTAATTACCGCGAACGGCTGTCCCACCGTTTGGTGCACTACCTGGCAAGCCACGCACCGGGAGTCCGTATTTGAATCGTGGTGATGCCATGCACCGCTCACAGCGGTGGCCATCAAAAGAACAGCCAACATCAGCACAATGGTAGTCAGAACCCGAATTGGCCTGCCCTGCTGCATCGGATATGAGATGTAGCATACCCCAGGTAGGGTTGTGACAGCTAGGAATCAGCGAAGGAAAGGGACAAAGACGGCAATAGTAGTGGCCAAAAGCCCGGTTTCGGCACCTGCCCCCCCCAGATAGGGGCTGCTTCTTAATCCGCGGCGCTGGCCGATTCGAGAGTGCGTTCCACCAGGGAAACGCACCGCTCTACCCGCTTCTTCAGCGGACCTTCCAGCTCGGCTTGCCGTTTGCGCAGCGCATAAAGCTCGTCGGCGATGTTCAACGCCGCCAGCACCGCTACTCGCAATGAATCCACCATGTGCGTGGAATCGGCGATATCGCGCATCTTGCCGTCGACGTATTCCGCAAGTTCCTTCAGGTAAGCTTCGTTATCCTCGGCGTGCACATTATAAAACTGGTCGTAGATTTCGATTTTCACGGTAAACACTCCCCGCTGGACGCCTGTATTCTGTGCCGCCGCGGCCGCCCGCGCAACCACACAAATTCAAGAATGACTTTTGAAATCGCAGGACATTCCCGTGTAGCGCCGCCCTTCAGGGCGGCATCTTTCTTTCGTTCGCACACGCTACGACGCCCGCAACACAGCCCCCAGATTCTTCTCCAGCGCCGCGACAATCCGCCCGCTGAATTCGCTCACCTGCGCATCCGTAAGAGTCGCTTCCGGGTTTACAAACGTCACTCGCACCAGCAGCGAATATTTCCCGGCGGGAATTTGCCCGCCGCGAAACAGATCCACCGGCTCGACGCTCGCGATCTCTGGTATCTCGAGCGAGCGAATCGTTTCCGCCAACCGGGCAAACGTTGAGCCATCGGCAAGCACAAGTGAAAAATCGCGCTCCACCGCCGGGAAGCGCGGCAACGGCTTGAATTGCAGCGCGGCGCGTGCGGCCTGGCATCGGACATAGAACGGCCCGAGCGTCAATTCGGCAACGTAAACATCCTGCCGCAGTTTGAATCGTTCACAGATCGCGCGCGCGAGTTGTCCCGCCACGCCAATTGATCCCGCCTCCGCAATCAACACCCGTGCAGCCCGTCCTCCATTCAGCCATTCGGGGCCACCGTGCTCCCACGAAAAGCCACCCGCAAGCTCTCCGATGCGGTCCAGATCGCCCTTCAAATGATCAAAAGTAAATTCAGCCGCCGCCTGATGAACTGTCTTCGGATGTGCCATTCCGGTGGCGGCCAGCGTCAGAATCCGCGTCTCCACCGGTTCACCGTTTCGCATTTCGTACGTTTTGCCGATTTCAAAAAGCCGCAAGTCGCGCTCGCCGCGATTCAAATTCCATTCCAGCGCCGCGATCATGCTCACGATCCCCGAAGTCCGCAGCACGGAAGCATCTTCGGCCAAGGGATTCGCAATCACCGCCGGCTGCATCGCCGGGGCGCGAAACAACTCGTCCTTCGGAGGATCGACCAGCGGAATTGAAACAATTTCCTGATAGCCCAACGCCACCAGCCGCTCGCGCAAGCGGTCTTCGGAATCCGCGTACGGCAACCGGGCCGCCGCCTGCTTCGCCGCGGGCAGCCGCGCGGGAAATTTTTCCACGCCGTAAAGCCGCGCCACTTCTTCCACCAGGTCGATTTCCCGCGAAACGTCGCGCCGCCACGAAGGTCGCTTGCATTCCCAGCGCGCCATGATCGACCCGGCGCTGCCGCGATTCGCATCCACTCGCTGCGGCGCGAATCCCAGCGCCGACAAGATTCCTTCAATATCCTTATCCGGCACATCCGCGCCAATCACACGCAGCCATTCCTTCCGAGTGAATTCGATATTCTTTCCTGCTTCGCGGCCCGGATACAGGTCGATCATCCCGGATAGAACTTCGCCGCCGGCGACTTGCTGAATCAGTTCCGCGCAACGGCGATTGGCCAGCGCGGCCATTTCCGGGTCCGCGCCGCGTTCGAAGCGCATCGAGGCTTCGGTGCGCAGGCCCAGCGCTTTCGACGCGCGCCGGATCGAAATCGGATCGAACCACGCGCATTCCAATAAAATGTTTTTCGTCGAGAAACTGATCTCGGTTTCCGCGCCGCCCATGATTCCGCCGATCCCGATCGAGCGTTTCCCGTCCGCGATCACGCACATTTCCAGGGTCAACGTGCGTTCCACTCCATCTAGCGTTCGCAATTTTTCGCCGGGTCGCGCGCGCCGCACCACGATCCGGTGCTCCGCGAGTGTATCCAGATCGTACGCGTGCAGTGCATGTCCCAATTCCAGCATCACGTAATTCGTCGCATCCACTACATTGTTGATGGAATTTTGTCCCAGCGCCGCCAGCCGTTCCCGCAACCAGTCCGGCGAAGGCGCCACCTTCACCCCGCGAATCCCGTGGGCCGTGAACCGCCCGCACAAATCCGGCGATTCGATATCCACCCGCGCCGCCGAAATCTTCTCAGCGGCCTCTTTTAATTTCGGATGAACCGCCTTAAGCGGCAGGCGGTAAAGCGCCGCAATTTCGCGCGCGATTCCCAGATGCCCCAGGCAATCCGGCCGGTTGATGGTAATTTCCGCATCCAGCACCGGCCCCGCCGGCGTCTCATCGATCGCATCGATCGCCGTTCCGGAAAGCGCCAGCCGCGAACGCACCTCTTCCGCCGTCGCCGTCACCGGCACAAATTCCTGCAGCCATTTGTAGAGAACTTTCATCCCAGTATCAGCTCAAAGCCAGGCCGTTCTCGACAACACAGGAACCCTTGGCGGCCTCTCTCTGCGCCCTCAGCGCCTCTGCGGTAAAGCCTTTGCATTTCTAAGCCCGTCCCGCTAATCGCCCATAAGAAACCTGCGTATCGTATTCCAGCCGCAAATAGCCGTATTCCTGGTGCGCCTCAAAAATGCGCCCCAAGTCCTCCATCATCGCTGGATACCTGGGGTGATCTTCCTTCGGCGAGTAGGACGCGCTAAGCAGCCTTCCTTTCAGCCCTTCAAAATCAAAAAGCTGCTCATTCTTGAAATGCGCGTCGCTGAATTTTCCCGGCGCGAAAAATGCCGCCATTTTTTCGGCATCGACATGCCGTTCCATCACAACTTGATAATCAACTCCATACGTTTGAAGGATTCGTTCATATTTCCGTGCAAATTCCGTAGAATCCCGGTCCCGGTGGTTGTAAATCACTGCCATCCATCCGTCCCGCCGCAGAATCCGCGAAAACTCCGCCCGGCAGCGCTGCCGGTCGAACCAGTGAAACGCCTGTCCGGCCACGATCAAGTCCACGCTCGAATCCGACAGAGAAGTTTCCTCCGCCGATCCCACGACACTGTGAAATTTCGGGAATTCCTCGAGCAGCCGTTCACCCGCCTCCCGCATTGGAGCATTCGGCTCTACTCCGTAAACCACGTTGCCCACTTCCAAAAACAACCGCGCCAAAAATCCCGTGCCCGATCCAATATCCGCCACAATCGAATCCGCCGTCAGCTCGCATTCCTTCCGCATCAAATCAATCACCCCGCGCGGATACCCCGGCCGGTAGCGGACGTAATCCTCTACCCGGTTCGAAAAGCGCGATTTGGGATCACTCGTAATCACTGGCTATCCACGCTACGGAAACTGCCGCAGGAACCGCACGTCATTCTGAAAAATCGTCGGCAGATCGACGCCATATTTCAGCATGGCAAACCGGTCCACTCCGATGCCAAACGCAAAACCGGAAAGCCGCTGCGCGTCGTATCCCTTAATAAAATCATAGACCGCCGGATTCACCATTCCCGCGCCGAACAATTCAATCCATCCGGATTGTTTGCACACCCGGCAGCCGCTCGCGCTGCCGCCGCACACGTGGCAGGTCGCGTCCACTTCCACCGAAGGTTCGGTAAACGGAAAATGGCTGGGCCGCAGCCGCGTCTTCACCTTGGGCCCGAAAAACGACCGCACAAAATATTCCACCGTTCCCTTGAAGTCGCAGAAAGTGATGTCCGTATCCACCGCCAGCCCTTCGAGCTGGTGGAACATGAAGCCATGCGTCGCGTCCGGATTATCTCGGCGGTAGACCTTGCCCGGCACGATAATGCGCACCGGCGGTTGCTGCATTTCCATCGCGCGAATCTGCATCGGAGAAGTGTGCGGACGCAGCAGCCGGTTGCTCGCCCGCGGTTCCAGGTAAAACGTATCCATATTGTCGCGCGCCGGATGGTATTCCGGAATGTTCAGCGCTTCGAACGCGTAATAAGGAGTCTCGATTTCCGGCCCTTCCACCACCGAAAATCCGATCGAAATAAAAATCCGTTCAAGCTCCGCAAACGTCTGCTGGATCAGGTGCCGCGTCCCAATCGTCCGCTCGATCCCCGGCAGCGAAAGATCAATGCGTTCGCGCGCCAGCGCGGATTGCTCGCCCGCGGCCAGAATCTCCTTCTGCCGGTCCGCGATCGTCCCTTCCACGTGCGCTTTCAGTTGATTCAGTTCCTGGCCCACCACGCGCTTCGATTCCGGCAGGCGCAGGCTTCAGCCAATTGTCCGTAATCTTCGAAATCACGCCGGATTTCCGGCCCAGCCAGGCATCGCGAGCCGCTTTCCAGGAAGGCTCGTCACTCACCGCGCCAAATTCCGCATCAAAAGCCGCCCGCACCTCGGCGAACCGTTGTGCGACAGCTTCGCCAGAGGCATCGCCAAGCTCGGCCAGTGTCTTGCCCACAATTTTTCGTTCGTCCGTCATCGCTCGTATGTAGGGGCCGGCTTCAGTTTGTCCTGAGCTTCGAAGGGCCGCGCCCTGAGTGTCGGACTGCCGCATGCTCTCGGCGCCCCGACGGTCGCGCATGCGGGATCGGGCCGCCCTTTCCCTCTTGCGAACAATCGCACCCAGAGAATTCGACAGATTACACCAATCCGCCCATCGCGTCTAAGGGACTCCACTGCAGGAATGAGTCGGTTTCCGATTACCGCGTTACACGTCCAAGTGGATTATTTCCAGGTGCTTCGTCAATCGAACTCAGGTGGCGGGGGGCTAATCGTCCACTGGCTCCCGCCGAAAGCGGCCATTCGACCAAAAGTAGATGTCGGCTTCGTATTCCTGTTCTGCTGAATCTACCATCAAAATGGCCTCAGTAACCTGCACTTGAAATTTTCTCTTGGACTCTGCACTGAAGAACCTACTGATGAGAACTTTCCGGATGAAATAATTAGAGGCTCCGTGGTCCGTCGGACTTCGCGACAACTGTGGTTTCATAGAACGGCTTTCCACGTTTTCTCCACTGCTGAAGACCAGAGAACCTGTACCACCGCAGCATGAAGGTACAGGATGGCCAAGTGAGGGACAACCAGAAGAGAAAGGAGGGTGCCTTCGCGCTCTGGCCCAATGCGACATGCGATTCTGCCGGACTCCGGTCTGGCATTTACCGCGACCCAGCCTTCTGGTCTTGAAAGGCTCCCGCAAACGACACGCTGCTCCTGAGTGCCGCCTGTCACCTTTGCAATGTAAGTGTGGGTCACTCGCAAGTTTTGAAACGGACCCATTGGCTTGATCGCAGTTTGAACCACGCCCAAATTTCAGAGGGTATGTCGTCTTTGCTTATCGGTGAACGAAACATAGGCCGTTAAAGGGTCTGGTCCGACAGCGTTTTGGACGAATTGAAATGCCGTTTGATCGACAGCCGCGCGCTCCTTTGCACTAGCTTCATCATCTGTTGCGCAAGCTCCGGCGAACGGTTGTACTGACTGTAACTTGGAGCTACACCCAAGAGCCAGAGGAGTGACTATTGTCGCGAAGAGCAAAAAGACCCAAGCGATCTTGCAGCGGTTGTATCCTTTATTTTTCTCCGGAACGAGTTTCACCTCAGCTAAGGCCAAGACGAGTATAAGCCGAATTTAAGGTAGCTCTGAAAACCTAGTGTTCGTAAGTTCCTGATAAGCCGGGCGATCACCCATGGGCCTTGAAACACCGGTGATCACTAAACTCCGACAACATAGGTAACCACTGGATTATCGGACTTCTACTTTGTCGGGATTGCGACTTTCAAGCCTTTATCT
The DNA here is from genome assembly GCA_963797765.1 of uncultured Acidobacteriota bacterium. GTDB lineage: Bacteria > Acidobacteriota > Terriglobia > Acidiferrales > UBA7541 > JBGPTK01. The sequence goes on from CAWCQU010000002.1 coordinate 1,070,946, forward strand.
AACGATCATGTTTTGGCTTAATATTGTCAAAACTAACCTTGACCCCCACCCCGGCGTCTATATATGGTACTGCCACATATGGACGACAACAATGTTCACCGACCGCGAACGCAAAAAAGGCAGCGCCGAGACGTTGATCCTGGCCCTGGTGGAAGACCGCGCCCGCCACGGCTACGAAATCGCCAAACTCATAGGACTTCGCTCCGGCGGCGTCCTGCAATTCCACGCGGCTTCCCTCTATCCGTTGCTCTATCGACTGGAACACCGCGGCTGGATCGAAGGCCGCTGGATCGAAAAATCCGGCCAGCGCCGCCGCCGTTACTACCGCCTTACTGCGCCCGGCCGCAAAGTGCTGGCCGAGCAGCGCCGCGGCTGGCGCACGTTTATCCGCGCCATCCAGCGCGTCGCGCAATTGGGCCATGCCTAACTGGAAAAATTACGTCCGCGAACACCTTCCGCCGCTGGGCCTTTCCGGCGGGCGCGAAGCCGAAATTTGCGAGGAATTGACGCAGCAACTCGAAGACGCCTACTCCGAAGCTGTAGCCGCAGGCGCCAGCGAAGAAACCGCGGCCGCGCACGCCGTAAGCCAGATTCCCGATTGGCGAGCGCTGGCCTGCGAACTCCGCGAAGCGGAGCAGCGACCAGCCGAGCGGGTGACAGCGCGCCTTGACCAAGCCGCTTATCCCGTGCCCAGGCTAAATGAAAAACTTGATGAAAATCCGGCAACGCGCCGGTGGGGAATTTTCATGAGCCATCTCTGGCAAGACATCCGCTACGGAGCGCGCACGCTGCAAAAAAATATCGGATTCACCGTCGTGGTGGTCCTCACGCTCGCCCTGGGCATCGGCGCCAACGCCACCATTTTCACGGTGATCAACGCCGTCCTTCTGCAATCCTTGCCGTATCCCGAAGCCGACCGCATCGTGGTGCTCCACGAAAGCAACTTGGCGAAAGGTCTGGCGACATTCAGTTTTTCACCGCCCAACTATCTGGATTGGCGCGCGCAGAATCACACGTTCGAGCGAGTGGCCGCATTCAACGAAGGTGGATACACCTACACCGGCGGCGATCAGCCGGAGCAATTGAACGATCTGGAAGTGACCGACGGTTTCTTTGAAATCCTGCGCGCCAGGCCGCTGATCGGACGAACCTTCGCGACCGGAAGAATTCCAGCCTGGTAAAGATCACGAAGTAATTCTCAGCTATGCCTTCTGGCAGCGGTCGTTCGGCGGCGATTGGAACGCCGTGGGAAAAACCATCCCTCTCGACGGCACCAGCTACACAATCATCGGGGTCATGCCCGCCCCGTTTTCGTTTGGCGGACGCCGCGTGCAATTTTATGCGCCACTCAGCTTTTCCGCCGGAATACCTGAAAGCACGCGGAGCCCATTACCTGGAGGTGATTGCCCGTCTGAAATCCGGCGTGAGCGTGGAGCAAGCCCGCGCGGATGTTTCCGGCATCGCCGCGAATCTCGCCCGGGAATATCCCAAAACGAACGCTGGCTGGAGCGCCGTTGTAGAGCCGCTGCGCGATTCGATCGTCGGAGAAATCCGCCCAGCGCTTCTGATCCTCGCAGGCGCCGTTGGCTTTGTCCTCCTGATCGCTTGCGTCAATGTGGCGAACATGCTGCTCGTTCGCTCGACGTCCCGCCGCCAGGAAATCGCCATCCGGTCAGCAATGGGCGCCAGCCGCGCCAGGCTGATCAGCCAACTTCTAACCGAAAGCTCTTTGCTCAGCATCGCGGGAGGCGCGCTGGCATTATTGTTTGCCTACGCGGGAACCAAGGCCTTGATCGCGGTGAATCCGGGAATCATTCCTCGCGCGCAATCCATTCACATGGACTTGAACGTTCTCGGTTTCACTTTTCTGCTTTCCATTGTCACCGGACTGGCGTTCGGACTTTTTCCCGCATTCGCTACCACGCGCACCAATTTGCAGGATGCGTTGCGCGAAGGCGGCCGCACGGGAGCGGGAGTAGCGCGCCGCCGTCTGCGCGGAGCTCTGGTTGCTGCTGAAGTAGCGCTCGCTTTAATGCTCCTGATTTGCGCAGGGCTGCTGATCCAAAGTTTCTCGCGGCTCACGGCCGTCAATCCCGGATTCCGCACCGACCATGGGTTAACCGTCTCGATTAGCATTCCCCAATCCAAATATCCCAAGCCGGAGCAGCAAGCGGCCTTCTTCGATCAGGTCCTGGAGAAAATTCGCGCGCTTCCGGGAGTCCAATCCGCTGCTGCTTCCGGAGTGGTGCCCATGACGGGCAACGGCCTGCTCTACAGTTTTCGGATTGAAGGACAAACGGTTCTCTCCGATGCTCAGCAGCCTTCCGCGGCCTACTTTCTGGTCACTCCGGGCTATTTGCAGACCATGGGAATTCAGCTTCTCTCCGGCCGTGATTTCTCGCGGCAGGACTCCCCGGATACAAAACGCGTTTGCCTCATTAACGATGTGTTAGCCCGCCAGTTTTTTTCCGGCCGCAACCCCATCGGCCAGATACTCCACATCGGCCGCAAAGATGCCATTGCGCGTGAAATTGTCGGGGTGGTGAGCAGTGTGAAGCCCGACGCACTTTCGCAGAAAGATCGTCCCCAGGTCTACGAGCCATTCGATCAGGCGCCGGACAACGCGATGTCGCTTGTCCTGCGAGTAGCGGGAGATCCTACCGGCGAGGTTTCCGCCGTGCGTAGCGTGGTGCAGTCGGTGGATTCGCAGGTCGCCGTAGTCGATCCCGAAACGCTGGAAGATCTGGTCAGCGAATCGACAGCCTTACCGCGCTTCCGCACTTTGTTGCTGGGATTATTTGCCGCGCTCGCCCTAGTGCTAGCTTCCGTCGGCTTGTATGGCGTGATGTCCTATTCCGTCGCCCAGCGCACCCACGAAATGGGAGTGCGCATGGCGCTCGGCGCGCAGCCGCGGCAAATCCTGCTGCTGGTGGTGCGTGAAGGAATGACTCTGGTCGCCGCCGGCATCGTGGTGGGAGTTATCGGCGCGTTATTTTTCTCGCGCGTGATGGAAAACCTGCTCTTCGGCATCGGTCCGCGCGATTTCACGACCATCGTGAGCGTCGCCGCTTTCCTCGCGACCGTCGCCCTGCTCGCCTGCTACTTGCCCGCCCGCCGCGCCACGCAAGTCGACCCGCTAGTAGCCCTTCGTTACGAGTAAGTCCGTCCTGCTCGACGGCCGCTCAGGCCTATGTCCGGACCGGCTTCTCAGCTTGCGGAAAAATGCACTTGGATGTCATTCCGAACGAAGTGAGGAATCCGGAGTAGTTCCCAAATGCTTGAGAAGTGGGGATTTTCTCCTTGCCTTCTCTGAAATGCAATCTCTTCGCGGGGCAATTCCTGATTTTTTCCGCAAACTGTTCAGCCGCGCCCTTGCCCCGCGATACGCATGCCGTAAACTCACGCCTTCGCTTTCGGCGCGGCAGCCAGCACCTGCTTCGCGCTTTCCGCCAGATTGGTAAACGCCGCAGAATCCTTCACCGCGATATCCGCCAAGATCTTGCGGTCAATTTCCACGCCGCCCACTTTTAATCCGTGGATCAATTGGCTGTAGGTAAGGCCGTTGTTGCGCGCCGCCGCGCCGATGCGCTGGATCCACAACTGGCGGAAATCGCGCTTGCGCGTGCGCCGGTCGCGATAGGAAAAGCGCAACGAGCGGTTCACCGCTTCTTTCGCCGAACGGAACAGCTTTCCCTTGGTTAGAAAAAATCCCTTGGCGTGCCGCAGCAGTTTTTTGCGACGGGCGCGCCGCTTTGTTCCTCTTTTCACTCGAGGCATGGCTTGGTTCTCCTCAAAAAAACGGAACCGCACTTTCCAGTGACGGGGTTAGGCGGAGACCAGCCCGTAAAAGCCGCGCACCTTGCGCAACTCAAACCGCGCACAGCTCAACGGGTCTATCTCCACGGCGCGTTTTAGATGCTCCCTCGAAAAAATCCTTCACGAAGGGAGCGAAGCGAGCCGCATTCGGCTCGACCGGCCGGCAGGCCCGCCGTGGCGGGTTGCGCGCTGCCTGGCACGGAACAACAAAAAGCAAACTACACTGAAAAACACTCTACGCAATTAGTAGCACAGCCACTCCTGGCTGTGTGCCTCTTGATCGCTCGAACTCAAACGTACAGGCAATAGTGCCTGTGCTACCAAAATCCTACGCGTACGGAAACATTCTCCGCACGTTCGGCGCATCCGCCGGATCGACCACCACCGCATGCCCCAAATGGCGCATCCGTTTCGGTTTCTTGGTCCCCAGCAAATGCCGCCGGCCGGAATGCGAACGCATGATCTTGCCAGTCGAGGTGATCTTAAATCGCTTGGCCGCCCCGCGATGCGTCTTCAACTTCATCTTTTTCTTTGTCGCTTTCTTGCCTGTCTTGGCCACTGTTTTCCTTCCTAGCTCAATCTCAATTTCAGGACTGGCCCGATGCTTGTGCCGGAGCCGGCGTCCCTGCCGGGCGGCTGCCAGCGCCTTTTTTGGGAGCAAGCAGGGCCAGCAAAATATTTGCTTCCATTCGCGGACCGAATTCCACCAGCGCGTAATCGTTGATCTCTTTCAGCAGCCGCGTCATCTTCGCGCGGCCCACGTCCTGGTGAGCCATCTCGCGCCCGCGATGAAAGATCATCGCCTTCACTTTGCAGCCTTCGTCGAGGAAGCGGATGATCTGTTTCTTGCGAACCTGGTAATCGTGCTCGGCCGTGGACGGCCGGAACTTCACTTCCTTGATTTGCGAGCCCTTCTGGTGCTTGCGCTGCTCGTGCGCCTTTTTATTTTGCTCGTAAAGGAATCGCCCGTAATCCGTCAGCTTGCAGACGGGCGGCACCGCGTTCGGCGAAATTTCCACCACGTCCAAGCCGGACTCGCGCGCTTTCTTCATGGCGTCAAACAGCGTAACCACGCCAAGCTGGTTGCCTTCGTCGTCGATCAGCCGCACTTCTCGAGCGCGGATTCTTTCATTCACGCGGATGCGATCGGCCATCCGCCCGCCACGTTCTGCGATAAACGCACCTCCCCTCCCGCTGCGAAGCTCTGCCGTGCAGGAGGAAAACCACCACCCCAACCGCCATTTGCCGCCAGTTTAGATGCCGCGAAAGCACCAAGGGGCGCAATAAGGAAGACGGGCCGCAAAGTATAGCACGCTTTCATGGTAGCCCAGCAAGTGCCTATTCAGGGGCGCTGCCCCAATCCAAAATTGCCCTGGTTCTCTGACCGGGAGGAACTGCGAAGTCTTTGTGGCAACGCTGATTTCGGGCGGTAGTGTAGCGCCCCTTTCAAGCCGGCATCTTTCGACCCCCATCAAGGAAAGCGGCGAATCGTGCAGATCGAGCTGCCACGGGTGTGCGACACAGGCCACAACGGCCGGTGCAGTCAAAGACTGCAAGTCCCGATAAATCCGATCAGCAACGAGGGGAGCAATACCAGCCCAACCCATCGAAAAACCCTCCATCCGCCTGCCTACCCGATTCCAGTCCAAGCCGGCGGCAAAAACAGATTGATCCTCGCAGAATTCATCCCCAGAGTGCGAGAATTGTGAATACCTTTCACCATCCTGGCCGTCAGCTACGCCACACCTTCATTTCCAATTTTTTCGGAACAGGTTTACTGCACAATCGGCGGGTCATCAAACTTGCGCGCCAGCGATTTCAATAAGTCGTCAGCCGTCCGCGTGCCGGGAGTAAATCGTTCAACCACCCGCATCCAGGGATCGGGAATCGTTGAAGATTGAAACATCTCCACCTCGCTGGCCTTTCCAACAGCCGCGACATCGAATTCCCAGGTCATCTCCGGAACGCCGTGGGCATTTACGAACAGGCACACCAGCTTGTGCGGCGGGATGGCTTGCGCGATTTCCATTGTGGCTTGTTGTCCGGCGATATCCGTAGCCTGCCAGGTTTCCCGTCCATCGCGATCCTGGATTCGCTCCATCCCGCGAAGATTCGCGCGCCATTCGGGATGCGCGGCGTAATCGGCAAGAACCTGCCAAACCGCGTCGGGAGGCTGCGAGATCACCACCATTCGTTTGAATGCATACTCCGGAGGGAAAAAATATCCCGAGCCCAGCACTCCCGCCACGGCCAGCACGCAAACCACAAGAATCGACAGAATGCCGTAGACAATTACTTTCGCAGCTGTGGAGTTTTTCAAGGCTCGTTACGCTAGTTAAATGATCGTCCTTAACCGGCTGCCTTGGATTCTACTTCAGCCCGCAGCGCAGCGAGGAAACTTTCCAAGGGTTGTGGCCCCAAATCGCCCTTGGAGCGGTGGCGCACAGAGACGGTTCCCGCTTCGGCTTCCTTGCCTCCCAGAATCAACATGTATGGAATCTTCTGCATTTGCGCGTCGCGGATTTTCGCCTGCAATTTTTCGTTCCGGTCGTCCAGATGCACGCGGATGCCCGCCGCTCGCAGCCGGCTTTCCACTTGTTTTGCATAATCCGAAAACTTGTTGCTCACCGGCAGCAGTTCCACCTGCATTGGCGCCAGCCATGCCGGAAACGCTCCGGCATAGTGCTCGATCAAAATTCCAAAAAAGCGTTCCACCGACCCCCACAACGCGCGATGCACCATCAGCGGCTGGTGGCGCGCTCCGTCTTCGCCCACGTATTCCAGCTTGAAGCGCGCCGGAAGATTGAAATCGAATTGCACGGTAGTTAGCTGCCAGGGCCGCCCGATCGCGTCGATCAGCTTGATGTCGATTTTCGGCCCGTAAAAAGCGGCTTCCCCTTCAATCCGCTTGAATGGAATTTTCATGCGATTCAGGGTATTTTCCAGCGCGGAGCTGGCCATCTGCCAGTCCTCCGGCTTCCCGGCATAATTTTCCGGATGTGCGGCATCCCAATCCGACAATTCCACTTCAAAATCGGAGAAGCCGAACGTGCGCATCACCGCATTGGCAAAATCCACGCACGATTCCACTTCGCTTTCGATCTGGTCCGTGGTGCAGAAAATGTGCGCGTCATCTTGCGTGAATCCACGAACCCGCAGCAATCCGTGCAGCACGCCAGAGCGCTCGTAGCGGTAGACGGTGCCCAGTTCCGCCAGCCGCATCGGCAAATCGCGATAGCTCCGCAAATGCGATTTGTAAATCAAAATGTGCCCGGGGCAATTCATCGGCTTGATCTGGTAATCGGCTTTTTCAATTTCAATCGGGCTGAACATGTTGTCGCGATAAAACCCGGTGTGCCCGCTGGTCTTCCACAGATCGAGCAGCATCACGTGAGGAGTGAAAACAAGATTGTATCCGCGGCTCAGCAATTCCTCGCGCAGCCAGTCTTCCATCAACTTGCGCACCAGGCCGCCCTTGGGATGCCAGAAAATCAGCCCCGGCCCGGCGGCATCCTGGATGCTGAACAGATCGAGTTCCGCGCCCAGCTTGCGATGATCGCGGCGCTTGGCTTCTTCCAGCTTGTGCAGGTAATCATCCAGCTCCGCCTGCGTGTAAAAGCAAACCGCGTAAATCCGCTGCATCTGCGGATTGCCTTCCTGCCCTTTCCAATACGCTCCGGCAACGTTGGTCAGCTTGAAGGCTTTGATTCGCCCGGTGGAAGGAATGTGCGGCCCGCGGCAGAAATCGATAAATTTTCCGGTGGTATAAAACGAAACCATCGGCTCAACCGCTTTTTCTTCCACCAATTCGCATTTAAAAGTTTGTTGCGAATCCTGGTAAAGCTTCAGCGCTTCGGGTTTCGGCAGCAGTTTGCGTTCATTGGGCACGTCGCGCGCCGCGATCTCATGCATTTTGGTTTCGATTTTTGCCAGATCTTCCGGAGTGAACGGCTCCTCGCGCAGAAATTCATAGAAGAAACCATTATCGATCGGCGGTCCGATCCCCAGCTTCACGTTGGGAAATAATTCCAGCACCGCGGCAGCCAGCAAATGTGCCGCTGAATGCCGCAGCACCTGAATCGCTTCCGGATCCTTCGCAGTCAGAATTCGCAGCGGAGTATCCTGTTCCAGCGGCCGGCTCAGGTCGATCAAGTCCCCGTTGGTCCGCGCCACCAGCGCTTCCCGCGCCAGTCCGTGCGAAATCGAGCGCGCAATCTCCGCAGGCGTGGTCCCCCGTGGCACTTCCAGCGATTTCCCATCCGGCAAAGTTACGTGAATGCTATCCATAGGCCCCTTCCAGCAGCGCGGAAAACATCAAAGTTAGCACCTGCCTCAAACCACGGTCAAGGCGGGCTATCATGTCACATTGGCGCAGCTGCCGGAAGGCACGGCGGGAATTGCAGCAGAACTGCAAGCGCCTCAAGGCGCTTGTCCCTCGCATTCGGCGCCGCTATCATATTCGAAGCCAACCTCCGCGGCGCTCCGCTTCCGGAGGTGACCGGGAGGAACCAGGAAAAACTCTTTGGTGTAATACAGAGAGCGCTTTGCTACGCTGAATTATCGCTGTGAATCCACAATTTCGTCCCCGCAAGGCTCCATTCGGAATTACGATTTTTCTCAGCGCCTTTCTTCTGTTCTGGGTGCAACTCCTGCTCGGCAAGTTCATCCTGCCCTGGTTTGGCGGAGCGGCCGCGGTGTGGACCACCTGCATGTTGTTTTTTCAAGTGCTGCTGCTGGGAGGCTATGCGTACGCGCATTTCCTGAACAGCCGATTGAATTCACGCGCACAGGCGTGGCTGCACAGCGCGGTCGTATTCAGCTCACTCCTCTTATTAGCCTGTCTGGCCTTTGCCTGGAATTCGCCTATCACTCCGGGTTCTGGATGGAGACCGCATGGCGCCGATCATCCGGTCATCCAAATTGTGACGCTGCTCACAGCTAGTGTCGGGTTACCCTTTTTTGTTCTCTCCTCCACGGGCCCGCTTCTTCAAGCGTGGTACTGGAAAGTTCACGAGGGCGGGTCTCCCTATCGGCTGTATGCCCTTTCGAATTTGGGTTCCTTCCTCTCGCTTCTGGCATTCCCGGTGCTGCTGGAGCCCGGGTTGACCTTGAAATCGCAGGCCTGGCTCTGGTCTTTGGCCTATTTTGCCTTTGCGATGATCTGCATCTATAACGCTTGGCGGGGAGTTGCGAAGACTCCGGAAGCGCAATCCGCGCAAGAAGCAATGCCGGCCGAAAGCGCTAGTGAAATGCGGCCTGGCAAGGGGAGGTATCTCCTGTGGGCGAGCCTCTCCGCGTGTGCTTCGATCCTGTTCCTCGCCACCACCAACCAGATCTGCCAGGACATCGGCATCGTCCCCTTGCTCTGGATTGTGCCGCTCGGCATTTATCTGTTCTCGTTTGTGATTTGCTTCGAACACGAGCGCTGGTATTCCCGAGGCTGGTTTCATTTTGCGTTTGGATTGGCAATGTGGGCCGCTTGTTTCGTCTTGCACGATGGCGCCCTGGGCAGCATTTTCGCGCAGATCGGAATATACCTGTTCGTACTTTTCGTTTCCTGCATGGTGTGCAACGGAGAATTGGCGCGCTCCAAGCCGCAGCCGCGCCTTCTCACCTCTTTTTACCTGACCATGGCCGCGGGCGGAGCGATCGGAGGAATTTTTGTCGCGCTGGTGGCGCCGCACATTTTCAAGGGATTCTGGGAGTATCAGATGGGGTTGTGGATGGCGGCTTTATTGCTTCTCATCATTTTGATCCGGGACAAGGAGTCATGGCTCTATCGAAGCAAGACTCGGATCACCCGTAATGGTCGTCGCTGTGGCAGCACTGCTTCCGGAGAGCGCGGTACTAACGATGACCAGGACGAATAAAGCCAAGTAGCCACTTTTCCGCTCTTGTTTGCGCTTGCATTGGTCGTCTTACGTGCTAAGCAATCGAAACAGGAACTGGCTCGAATACGGCAAGGGAAAAGGCTGCACCGGTTTATTGCGCGGCTGGCGTTGCTCTTAGCGGCTATCGTCCTTGGTTCGACGGCCTTTGCACGCGCCCGCAACGCCGTCCAGGTTTCCCGAAGCTTCTATGGCGTTCTTTCGGTGGTACCGCAGAACATGGACGATCCGGCCCGGGCTGCCTACAACTTGACGCACGGACGCGTGGTGCATGGATTCCAGTTGCGCGCGGAGGACGAGCGGCGAACGCCAACGTCGTACTACGGCCGGGAGAGCGGCGTGGGCCTCGCAATTGTTCACGGGGCTTCGACAACTTCCCGTTCCCAGGGAAACCTTCGAATCGGAATTGTGGGGCTAGGCGCTGGCACGATCGCTGCGTACGGCAAGCCGGGAGACGTTTTGCGCTTCTATGAAATCAACCCGGATGTCATTCGAATTGCAAGTGACCGGAGGTACTTCAGCTTTCTGAGTGATTCTCCCGCTCGAATCGATGTGATTCCTGGCGACGGCCGGCTCTCCTTGGAAAGCGAATTGAACCGGCACGAACAACAGGATTTCGACATTCTCGTGATTGATGCGTTCAGCGGAGATGCCATTCCAGTGCATCTTCTTACGCTGGAAGCATTCGAAATTTACACAAAACATTTGAAAAATCCTTCCGGAGTTCTGTGCATCCACATCACCAATAGCTATCTCGATTTGAGACCGGTGGTGTTCTCAGCGGCAAAACGGCTCGGACTTAACGCTGCCTGGTTCCATTCCGCCGGAGATGGACGGGCTTCCACGGATAGCAACTGGATGCTCCTTTCAAGAGGTGACCATCTTCCAGAGTCCGATGCGAAGGCGCGCGGAGTCACCAGCCAGGCGGCTCAAATTCCCACCATTCGTCCTTGGACCGATGATTACAGCAATCTTCTTCGGATTCTGAAGCGCTGAAGCTCCCCAATCGGATCGGGGGCGAATGAAGGGCACTGGCGGGCTGCTGAAAGCTGTCTTCCTGCAATCTGTTAGATGGCGATGGAGGGCCTGCAGGACGCTGGACGGTTAAGCCAAGACGGCAGATTAGTTGGTGGAGTATCTTCGAATCAGCCACAACGGCATACACGTGCCAGAAATCGCCATTGTTAGCGGTAAATTCCAGAGCCACTTGCTTCTTGCCTCTGGCTTTCGCGCCTGTATACACCACCCGGCATTCGCGTTCTTCTCCGGTAAAGCTGTTTACCAGAACAACTGTCTGGCCGCGCTTCACCTCGAAAGTCAGAGGAAGCAACCCGCCATGGGCGCTGATCAACCTAGTCGATGTAATGTCCCGAAACGGAACATTCTTCGGCGTACGGCCATACACACGCACCGGTATGGAGATGGGCAAGCGCTTGCTGCGCCGCCGTTTATCGGTCGGGATCGCTTTTGCGGGTTTAGTCGCCATAGTTGCCTAGTATTCCTTCCGCGTGCGGTCTAAACAAGAGTACTCATGGGCGTTGTTTCCCTGTCCGTTGGGCGGGTCTGCCACCTGTCCGGACGTACGGTTCCCGACTGACCAGGAAGCACGTCGCACGCCTGGCCCGTCATTCCGAAGGCCGAAGTTGCCGAGGAATCCGGCGCAGCGGCAGCCCTTCACATCCCAAAAAGCTTGCGCGAGCCAGACGCCCGGCCTCGATAGGTCATCCACTCAAATCCGCGGCTTTCGACTTGAATGCCGCGTAAGCGTATGGCAGCATTCCGCCACCCTGATCTCTCAATTACGGAAGGTGCGCATGTATCGGCAACGGAACCGGAACAGTCTGCTGGGCCTAACGATTTGCATCCTCCTGGCCGCAGCGCCGTATGTGTCGGCAGCCGCGACCGCGCGCGATTGGCAAAGCGGCATGTTGGCGGAAGTGGAACAGGAAAAAATCCGTGAAGGCAGCACCCGTCACACCACCACCGACGGTTCCGCCAAGGATCGCGGCAACAAGACCGATTATTCACAGAACTCCACCACCACTACCACGGATAATATCGAGACCTACCAGGTGTACACCATCGAGAGCGACAAGAAGATTTACGTCGCCCGCGAACATCTACTCTTTCCCTGGTCAAAACCCGCCGACGTCACAGTTGGCGATTCAGTCAAATTCGCGGTGGAAAAAGGGAAGCTCTACATCCTGGACGATAGCGGCAAGGAACACAAAGCAAGCATCGTAAAAGTAAGAATGAAGACGGCGCAGGACTAAGCAACGTTCGTCGCTCTCCGATTAGCTCTATCTCGCCTCTCTACCGGTTTAAAGGGGGTCGGCTAGCTTCAGCTCCGACATAGGAACGCCAGAAGAATTGGGCTTCAGCCCCTGAAGTTGGAGTGAGACGCCTATCCTGCGGTTTTTGACATAGGTTCCAGTTCGCCGGTCTCAGGAGTTGCACGGATGCCCGCCGTCGCCAAAAAAGTCCGGATTTTCAGCAGTGGGTCAGCCAGCAGTAGCACGGCCACTCTTGGCTGTGCACCCACCGGATGCCTGAACTTACGCGCGCCAAGCAAACTGACCCACTGGCGGATTTTCGCGTTGTTTCTGCTCCTGGCGAGCGCATTCTCCGGATTATCTGCATTGGCCCAGTCCAAGCCCGAGGAGAAGCCCGCCACACCCTCCGCGCCGGCGCCGAAGCCCAGCGAAGGCGAACGCTTTCCCATGACGATTGCACCGCTCTCCTGGTCCTTGCTGGGCAGCGGTGTTTATCCTGTCAAGGGTACGGACGGGAAAATGCATCTGGCGTATGCGTTGCTCGTCACCAATTCCTGGCCTCGCTCGGCAACTCTGAAATCGATCGAAGTGGTCGATCCCGCGCGCGGAAACGAAGTCACCGGGCGAAACAAAGTCCTGAGCCTGAAAAATGAAGATGTAACATCGCTATTCCGGTCCTTCACGCTTCCCTCATCCATGGATTGGGCAAACTATTCCGCCGATCTCGCCGGTGGCCGCTCCGCGGTAATGTATTTTGACGTGACCTACGATGATGCCGGCCAGGTTCCCCGCGCCATTGCCCATCGCGTTGTAGTCACCACCTCTGACGCACAGGGAAATTCCACGGATTACACCGCAATCAGTGAACCGTTGCCAATCAGCGCGACGGAAGCTATCGTTCTTGCTCCTCCTATAAAGGGCGATGGATGGGTCGATGGCAACGGCTGTTGTCTGGAAATCGGTCCGCACCGCTACACCGCGAATTCCATCAACGGCAGCTTGCACCTGAACGAATCATTTGCCGTAGATTGGATTCAACTCGATTCCGAGGGGCGCGCGTTTAAGGATGATGACAAGGTCTTGAAAAATTGGTTTGCCTATGGCGCCGATGTAATGGCCGCCGCCGCTGGAACTGTGGTTGAGGCGATCGACGGAGTCCCCGATTCCGAAATTGGCAAGCCTCCTGAGAATCTGACCCTCGCAACCGTCGGTGGCAATCACGTGACGATCGATATGGGCGAAAATCGATTCGCCATGTATGCCCATTTGATTCCAGGCAGCATTATGGTGCACGTCGGCGATCACGTAGCGCTTGGCCAAAAGCTCGGCCTGCTCGGCAATTCCGGAAATTCCGACGCACCCCATCTGCATTTTCAATTGATGGACCGGTCCGGTAGCCTGGAGGGAACTTCTCTCCCCTTTGTTTTCGACAGCATGGAACTGCAAGGCCGCGTCTCTTTGCATCTTGACGAACTGTTTAGGGTGGTTAATAAGGGATTGGCGGTCCCAATTGACCGGAAGGCAACAGGCTCACGGAAACGGATGATGCCGCTGACCATGGACGTCGTAAACTTCAAGTGAACAGGAATTGAGCCATCTGCCAGGGGAGGCGGTTTGGCCGTTTCGCCAACTGCATCGATTCCCATTGAAAAATTGAAATGATTATTTGCCCGAATTGCGGCCATCGCCAGATGAGCGGCACAAAGTGCGACGCATGCACCACTATTTTTGCTTATCATACCAGCCCCACCGCGCGGAGGCTCAAACCCGTCGTGGGCGCTCTGCCGGATAAAACCGCCAGAAGTATTTGGCGCACGATTTACCAGGTCTCAAGTTGGCTGGCCATGGCCGTTTTGATTGCCGCCATCGTGCTGGTTCTCCACAAATCTCCGCCCCCCGCTCTGAAGCCAGATCCCGAAGCTGCCGCGCGATTACAGGGAAAATTAAATTCTCCTTCGCCCCCAACCGGACAGGGCACGCCCGAGCCGCTGCGTCTGGACGAAGCGGAACTCAATAGCTACTTGCTCCAGAACCTGGCGCTGCAACCGCTGGTCAGCGGTGATACCTCCATCGCCGAAGTCCAGTCGTCGGTGAAGGACATCCAGATCGCGCTCGAAGGAGATATGGTGAAGACCTATGTGCTGTTTGATTTCCACGGAATGGATCTGTCTCTGTTGCTTGACGGACGAATCCATGTCGAGGATGGCTATCTCCGTTTCGAGCCGGTGAGTGGTTTGCTGGGCTCGCTTCCGCTGTCCGAGTTCACGCTCAACCAGGCGGTAAAAAAACTAATAAGCTCGCCCCTGAACAAGGAAAAATTCCGCGTACCGTCCGAGATCAAGGATATCCGCGTTGAGAACAGCGAATTGGTGGTCACTTACCGCTAGTCGGACCCGGTTTTGCCATACCCGCCGACCCGTGAAAAAATCGCCAAAACGAAGGCGTTCCTGCGGGATTGCGTATGGCTCATTACGGGTTTGCGTATGGCCTGTTAGACTGGCGCCATGAAAACGGCTTTCGAGATTATCGAGCATCCCGCGGACGTGGGATTTCGTGCCTACGGCGCCACGCTCGAAGAATTATTCGCGAATTCGGCCCTGGCCATGCTCTCGCTGGGATGCGCGCTGGAAGGCGTTGAGCAGCGCGAACAACGCGAAATTGTCGCCACCGGAGCGGATCTGGAATCGCTGCTCTACGCGTGGCTCGCGGAAATTCTCGCGATCGGCGATGCGGAGCAACTCGTGTTTTGCCGCGCGGATGTATCAAGCGTACTGACTGGCGAATCGCGAAACGAAGTTCGTCGCGAAGTACGTGGAGTCGTCCACGGAGAAAAATTCGATCGCCAGCGCCATCGCGCCGGGACCTACATCAAAGCAATCACCTATCACCAACTGCACATCGAGATAATGCCCGGCGGCTTCCAGGCACAAGTCTTTCTGGATGTATAAATGCTGCCAAGTTTAAAAGGGGCGCGGAAAGTTCCCTCGATTCGCCAGGCGCTTGCCGATTTCACGAGGTGATTCGTCCGGGTAGAATTGCACGCCGCTGGCAGCACGCGTCATTCCGAATCCCGGCGCCGTTTGCCGGGGTGAGGAATCCAGGGCAACTCGTGCTCCGTCTCCTGACCAACTTGCGCCGACCGCTTCTCAGTGGCGCAGGTTTGGTATGCAGTTTCACCGCTTCCGCGATTGCTCCATTTGTTCCCACATCGCGTCAGGCAAATCGGCTAGGTCATTGAATTCGCCGGCGCCGCGCAACCACAACGCCCCGTCGATCACCACGCATTCTCCGTTCACATATTCCGCCTGATCGCTGAGCAAATAAACGGCAAGGTTCGCCAGTTCGTCGTGGCGTCCGAATCGCTTCATCGGATGTTGATCCTTGGCGCGCTGTTCATAATCTTTCGTCGGCATCAATCGCGACCATGCTCCTTCCGTGGGAAACGGGCCGGGTGCGATGGCGTTGAATCGAATGTGGTGCCGCGCCCATTCCACCGCAAGCGACCGAGTCATCGCCAGCACTCCGGCCTTTGCGCAAGCGGATGGCACCACAAATCCCGAGCCGCAATCCGCAGCCGCGTAGGTGGTGACGATGTTGAGCACGTTGCCAGGCTGCTTGGCGGCGATCCACCGCCGGCCCAGCGCCAGCGTGCAATGGAACGCTCCGTGCAGCACGATTCCAGTGACGGCGCTGAACGCATTGGGAGAAAGCGTTTCCGTCCGCGCGATAAAATTTCCGGCGGCATTGTTCACCAGCGTATCCACCCGGCCGAATTCCTTTTCCGCAGCTTCGACTGTTTTTTCGACGGCGGCAAAATCGCGCACGTCGCACAAGGCGAAGGCAGCCTGCCCGCCTTTCGCGCGAATTTCGTTGCTGGTTTCTTCCAAAGGTTCGGGTCGCCGCGCGGCCAAAAACATCTTCGCGCCGAGCTCCGCAAAGCGCAGCGCCATCGAGCGGCCCAGCCCCGTGCCGCCGCCCGTGATCAGGATGGTGCGTCCTTTGAACAAATCCGATTGGAACATGGCGTCTCCTTAAATTCCCCGTGCGGCGATGCCAAATGAAGGCGCTGCCGCGGGCGCGTCTGGGGTATTCTTGTCGCCGCGGCGCAAAGCTGCAAGCGGGATTATTCCGCCGGGAAAATGGCATGACACTTTCCAGTTGAATGTGCTATCCAGAGTTCCGGGAAGATTCCCGCTTGGGCAGCAAGCCGCATCGGCGGCAGGGAGCGCGCAACAATGAGAAATTTTGTGATCGGTGTGGTGGCGGGGTTGCTGATTCTGCCGGTCTTCGGTTATTTCTATATTCGAGGCGGGCATATGCCCGTGGCGACCTCCGACAATCCTTTGCCCTTCGAAAAATTTCTGGCGATGGGAAGCGTGCACGCGAGAATTCAGAAGGAAGCGCCGCAGCGGGAAGCCACCGAATTTACGCCTTCGGACCTGGTGATTGGCGCGCAAATTTACCAGAGAGATTGCGTGTTCTGCCACGGCTCGCCGCAGCAATCTCCTTTCGAAGGCGCTCGCGGAATGTTTCCCCGGCCACCGCGTCTTTTCACCGACGAAATGGTGACGGACGATCCTCTGGGCCATACCTATTGGGTGGTGCGAAATGGCATCCGCCTTACCGGCATGCCTGGATTCAAGGAATCGCTGAGCGATCAACAAATCTGGCAGATCAGCGCGTTGCTGGCTCGTGCCGATAAGCTGCCGCCGGAAGTGATTGATTCATTCCGTGCCGCGGCTGCCGGGGTTCCGCCGCCAGCGGTTCCCGCCGCACCGGCTCCTGCTGCGGTGGCTCCTCCCCAGCACTAGCGCGGCAGAAAGCGAGCGCACACACGCTCGACGAAGCTGCGGCGCCATGTAATTCGCTGAAGGTGGAAAAATGAAAATGAAAAAGCGGAACCAGAAAATTTCGATCGTTTTGTTTCTGTTCCTTGGCTTCTCCGGGATTGCCGTGATTTGCCGCTCTCCACTCGCGGCGGCCAGAGCAATCCGCCAAGCCGCTCCGGCTTCCACAAAATCCTCCGCGGAAACCGCGCTAAGAGACGCTCATCTGATCGAGCCGGAAGAACTGGCCAAAAAAATCTCCGGGCCCAAGGAAGGCGTGCCGGTAATTTTTTTCGTAGGCTATGCCGTGCTTTTCCGCAGCGCGCACATTCCAGGAGCGCAAAATGCCGGACCTGGCGTGACCAAGGAAGGAATCGATCAACTCAAATCGCTCGCCTATCCACTGCCGCTCGATCGCGAAATCGTGATGTATTGCGGCTGCTGCCCGTTCGACAAGTGCCCGAATATTCTCCCGGCCTACCGGGCGCTCGAAGCGATGGGGTTCAAGCGCCTGGAAATCCTGAATCTTCCGCAGAGCTTTGCTCACGACTGGGTGGAGAAAAGCCTTCCTGTAATTCGCGGGCACGGTTAATCCGCCCGCGCAAAACGCTCGATTCCGAATTCTCGGTGTGATTCATGTAGGGGCCGGCTTCAGCCGCGCCCTCGCCCACGCAAGCAACCGTCAACAATCTGCCGAACTGATGCCTTAGAGCAGTTCCGCGCTTCAGAAATCGACGTGCAATCGAAGTCCCGGCACAAAAACCGGACCGCGATCCTGATTGTATCCGGGATTGGTGACGTGCTGCAGATCAAGCGAGGCAAACGTGCCGCCCCACACATGCAAAGTGTAGTAACCCTCAAATATTTCTTCGCGGCCGTAGCGCAGCGCTCCGTCGCCCAATAAAAATCCAAGCCCGCCCAGCGCCAGATAACGCCGGTGATCCCCTGAAATCGCATTCAGCGAAAATGCGCCTCCCATACGATCGTGCTTTCGGTGCCAGGCTTCGCCGGAATAATCCGCCCCCAATTCGACAGCCTGATTCACTTCTGTATACGCGAACGATTCGTTTTCCCCCTCATTCCATCCGAACCTGCCGAACACCCTCGCATTCGCCGTCAACTCCTGCTCAAAATTTCCGCCAAATCCATATTTGATTCGCCCCTGCCGCCGGTGCTTTGTAACATCGGGCTGTTTGTCCTGCCCGGAAAGAAACGCATCAATCGCTTCCCGGTAATTGCCCAAATTGGCGTGATTTACATAGCTCAGCACCCGCACGACGCCCGATCGATCGGCAAGCCAATGACCCAGAAAATTTCTCTTGTACTGGAATTCAATATTTTCCGCGCGCGCCCGGGCAATATCGGCATCCAGATTAATTCCATTGGCCACCTTGGGCATCAACGCTTCCGCGAAACGCACCGTCCAATTGTGATCGTCATATTCGAGCATCACACCGTCAGTGTAGCCGCGCGTATTCGCGGCATAGTCGTAGCCGCCGTTATTGTCCACCGTCCAGTTCAGAAATTGCAGATGGCTATCGTTCCCCACCGAATTGAGATCGAAGAAATCCACGATGCCAAATTTCCCCGCCCAGATTTCCAGCCGCCGCGCCGGAAGCGAAGTGGAAAGCGAGTGCACCGCGCGCTCGGCTTTCACCCGCTCGCTGCTCAGTGGGATGATTTGCCGCACCAAAAACCGCGCAAGGTAAGGATTTTCCCCAAGCGAAGGATTTCGAACCACGTCGAGATTGGTAAAGCCCGCAAGCCCCAGCGCTTCGCTGATGCCGTGCCCTCCGGCGCTTTCGATGTCCGCGAAAATTTCGGTGTCCCGCGCCAGCTTATATCCCGTGTACAGCGTGAACACCCGCGAAGTGGCGTTCTCGGCTTGCGAACGCAGACTATTCGGCCCGCTATATTCCGCTGGAAAAGAAGAATGCCACTGCAGCACCATGTTTCCCTGTCCCGAAATCCAGAACCGGCTGGTTTCGGAGTGCGGAAACATTGTCACCGTGGAATCGCTCGACTCTGCTGCGGCCGGCGTGGCGGATTCTTGCGCCGATCCGGGACTTCCCCACAGCAGCATGAACACGACCAACGCCGCTGGACGTGACGCAAACCTCTGAGTCATCTTGAATAAGAACGATTGCAAAGAGCTCCATCCGGCTGCGGATTCGGTCCACCACCCAAAGCAGTTTATCCTATAGGCTCATTTGTTACCCGGTGATGAAACTCCCCAAAATTCGTGCCAGCCGTGGAACTTCCTCGAGCTTCTCCTCGTAGGTATTTATGTGAAGATCAAACATGTTCTCCGGCGGCTGTTCCAAGCCCCAATGTTTACGGTGATCACGGTGCTTACGCTGGCCATCGGCATCGGCGCGAACAGCACCATTTTCGCGGTAATTGAGGGGGTTTTGCTCCATCCCCTGCCGTTCACCCATTCGGAACAGTTGGTGGACGTGGACCACTCCGCACCGGGCGTAAATTTCACCCACACGGGTTCCGCTCCCTTTCTCTATTTCACCTACCGCGAGGAGTCGCATACCCTCCAGGACGTCGGCCTGTGGCAGCGCGATACACAAACTCTTACCGGCAGCGCGGAGCCCGAAGAGCTTGTCACCCTCGATGTCACCGATGGCGTCCTGCCCCTGCTTGGCGTCCAGCCCATGCTCGGCCGTCTGTTTTCTCCGCAGGACGACAAGCCCGGCAATCCCGAAACGGTCGTCCTCACCTATGGATTGTGGCGCACGAAATTCGGCGGCGATCCTTCCGTGATTGGCCGCCGCATCATTCTGAACGGAAAATCCCGCGAAGTGATCGGGGTCCTCCCCGAAAGGTTTTGGTTTCTGGATTTCAAGGCCGCAATACTCGTGCCGCTGCAGCTCGATCGCGCCAAAATATTCCTCGGAAATTTCAGCTACCAATCCATCGCCCGCCTGAAACCCGGCGTCACCATCGCGCAGGCGGAGGCCGATGCTGCGCGAATGATTGCCATTTCGTTTCACCGCTTCCCGCCCGCCCCCGGCTACAACCTGAGCATGTTTGAAGCCGCTCGCCTCACTCCCGAGTTTCTCCCTTTGAAGCAGAGCCTGCTGGGCGATATCGGGAAAGTGCTTTGGGTGCTGATGGGCACGGTGGGAATGGTGCTGTTGATCGCCTGTGCGAACGTGGCCAACCTGATGCTGGTGCGCGTTCAGGGCCGCGAGCACGAACTGGCCATTCGCTCCGCGCTCGGCGCTGGATGGTGGCAACTTGCGGGCGAACTGATGCTGGAAAGTGTGACCGTCGGCGTCCTGGGCGGAATGCTGGGATTGGCTCTCGCTTATGGAGCGCTTCGGCTGCTTGTAGCGCTCGGTCCCGCGAATCTCCCGCGTCTGGACGAAGTTTCGCTCGACGGTTTCACCATCCTCTTCACGTTTGGAATTTCGCTGTTCGCGGGTGTTCTGTTCGGGCTTCTTCCGGCAATCAAGTACGCCGGGTCCAGCATCGCCTTGGTGCTTCGCGCCGGTGGCCGCAGCATGAGCCAAAGCCGCGAACGCCGCCGCGCCAGAAACATTCTCGTCGTGGTTCAGATGGCGCTGGCTTTGGTTTTGCTCATCAGTTCCGGGTTGATGATTCGCACCTTCCAGGCCCTGAAGCATGTAGATCCAGGCTTCGTGCGGCCCGAAGAAGTGCAAACCGTACGCATCGGCATTCCGTCTGCCGCCGTCCCGGATGGAATGAAGGTAGTTCGCATGGAACAGGCCATCGCCGACAAAATTGCCGCGATCCCTGGCGTCACTTCGGTTGGCATGTCGAGCGCCATTCCCATGACGGGGGATACTTGGAACGATCCGCTGTTTGCGCAGGATAAAGAATATGCCGAAGGCAAGCTCCCTCCGCTCCGCGAATTCAAGGTGGTCTCGCCCGGTCTTTTGAAAACCATGGGAAATACCCTGCTCGCGGGACGCGATTTCACCTGGACCGACGTTTACGAAAAGCGGCCGGTAGTCATCGTGTCTGAGAATTTTGCGCGCGAAATGTGGCAGAACCCTGGAAACGCGATCGGCAAGCAAATCCGCGAAAGCATGAAGGCGCAGTGGCGGGAAATCATTGGCGTCGTCAGCAACCAGCGTGACAAGGGAATCAACGAAGCGCCACCTGGCATCGCGCTCTTTCCCATGATGATGAATAACTTTGAAGGCAACGATGTCTTTTTCCGCCGCTCGCTCGCCTATATCGTTCGCAGCAATCGCGCGGGTTCCAGCGCGCTCGTCTCCGATATTGGAAAAGCGGTTTGGTCCGTGAATCCCGATCTGCCGCTGGCGGACGTTCACACTTTGCAGGAAACGTACGAAAAATCGCTCGGCCGCACTTCGTTCGCGCTGGTGATGCTGGCCATCGCCGGAGGGATGGCGCTGCTCTTGGGCGTCGCGGGAATTTACGGTGTGATTGCCTACTCGGTGGCTCAACGCACCCGCGAGATCGGCATTCGTATCGCGCTCGGCGCGCAAAACCGCGAAGTCACCGGTATGTTCGTCCGCCAGGGCGCAACGTTGGCGGCTGTAGGAATCATCTTCGGCATAGCCGCAGCCGCCGCGCTAACGCGCCTGATGTCATCCCTATTGTTCGGCGTCAAGCCCTACGATCCCGTCACCTATATCGGCGTCTCTCTTGGCTTGGTGTTTGCCGCCGTTCTGGCAAGCTACGCCCCAGCCTCACGCGCAGCGTCCGTCGATCCAGTCGAGGCCCTACGCGCCGAATAAGCTCCCGCGGTTTTAGTAGCACATCCACTCCTGGCTGTGCGCCTTACCCCCGGGAACCCATTCTCCCGAATGGCGTTTTACAACTCACCAATCCCCCAATTGATATTTCCCATAGATCTTGCGGTCATTCCGAACGGAGTGAGGAATCCAGAGCAGACCAAAAATGCTTGAGTAGTAGAGAATTTTTCCCGCGCACGTTTTAAGTCGTTCTCCGCAGTGCGCGCAACCCGCCAACCGATCACTTCTTCAGCAAAGCATCAATCGTCCCGCCAATTTTTTCGTGCAAATCCTCCGGCGCTCCATAAACAATCGACGCCGCCTTGCCGCTGCCATCAAAAATGTACATTGTCGGCACGCTGGTGATATCGCCAAACGCCAGCGCCATTGGATCGCTGCCCATCACAAGGTGATATCCAAGCTGCATGGGATCGGTGAGTTTCCGCACGTCGGCTTCGCTGGATTCCACGGCGATTCCGATGATCTCGATTTTTCCGGGATGCAGCCGGTGCATTTCGTTAAGCCACGTTAAAGTCGATCGGCACGGTACGCACCAAGTGGCCCAGAATTCCACCACCACAATCTTTCCGTCCAGTGTGGAGGTGTCAATCGCGTTTCCCTGCAGGTCCTTCATCGCAAGCTTCGGCAGCCGCGCCAAGTCCGGCGCTTCCCGTGAAGCGGTTCCCGCAGCCTGCGCGCCCTGCGTATCGCCGCGCAATTCCAAATCCACCAGCCGCGCCAGGTCTTTTTTGAATTTTTCGGGATTGGCTGGATCTTTCCAGGAGTAGCGCGCTTTTTCTCCGAACCATCCGAAATCTTCGGGACGCGCCAGCAGCACATCGTTCACGAAAACGGCGGGATAGCGCTTCAGCCCGAATCGCGCCGCGAGTTTCGAATCCCCCCAATTTTCACTGATGAATTGCACCCGGTTGCCGTAATTCTGCGCCACTTCCTTGGCCAGCAAACTTGCTGGATCGGAAAGGCTTCAAGTGTAGGGCCAGCGAACCAGCGTGATGGTCACCTTCGCGCTGCTGGCGCCGGCGGCAACGGCCTCGGCGGTTGTGCCGCCGCTCATCGAACGAAAATAACGAGGCAGCACGTCGCTCACGATAATCGCGGCGCGCAGGTTGCCAGTGGTGTAAGTCTTGCTGTTCGCCGACGCGGCCAGTTCGCTCTGCGCGATCTCCCAATACATTTCGCCGATGCTTTGATCGTTTGAATTTCCGCTGAAACGGTCTTTGGCGGCGAGCAATTGTTTTTGAATTTCGCCGGGATTATTTTGATTTTCCGCCGCCCCATTCAGCGATCCGAAAGCAAGCGCTGCCCTTAGCAATTGCTGCAGCGCCCCCTCGTTCTTTCCCGCGCGATCGAGTTCCGCCGCGAATTTGAGCGTGGAATTCACCTGGTTGAAACGCATTTGCTGCTCGGCAACTCCCGGCCGGTTGTAAGCCTGTAACACTTCTTTCTCGAGGCCGCTGATTCCGTTGCCCGCGGAGGGAACCATCGAGCGCGACCCGGCTGGAAACTTCAGCCCGGCTGCCCAAACCGCGAATTCCATCATGCCTTTGGCAAGGCCGTTGTATGCGAGTCCGTTCTGTACTCCGGTTTCCTGGCCATACAAATGTCCGGCGTTGTAAAGCGTGCGGCTCTGCAGTTGATTCGCTTCCACCAGCGCCCGCACGGCGGCTGGGAGGGCACGAAGTTTCGCTTCCGTCAGCGCGGATTCTTCCTTGCTCAATTCCGCTCCCGCCCTCTGCCATTCCTTTTCGAACGCGTCCATATCGTGGACGTCGCCTGCGGTGCTGACATATTGCTGCATCACCAGGTCGAAGAACGGCGATTGCAATTGGTACAAGCTGGCAAAGAGAAGCCCAGAATCGAGAGAGTTGCTCGATTGCCGGAGCGCGTCCAGGTCATTCGCCGCGTCTGCCGACTTAGCGGCGGGCAATTGCTGCAACCGCTGAATCTCCGAAGCGATCTGCTCCTTCGCTTCTGTTGCCCCCACCTGTCCGATTGCGGCATTTGTCGCCGCCGCAATCCCCACCACGCCGGCAAGAACCAATGCCACAATCGCCACGCGTCGAAAGAAATACTGAAATTCGGATTTTTTATGCAAGTTCCGCATATGCAGGCGCATTTTCCCTTCCAGTTCCCGCCGGAATCCCTTTAGTTATTCAGACGTGCGCGGATCAGAAGTGTAAGCAGGGGAAATTCAAGCGGTCACATATACGCGGTTTGGGTAGCACAGCCACTCCTGGCTGTGCGCATTTGACTGCGGACGCGCGAAATCTTAGGCAGGGGCAGGCTTCACAGCTTGCGGAAATATCCGCTCGGGTGTCATTCCGAACGAAGTGAGGAATCCGGAGTTGATCCCAAATGCTCGAGAAGTGGGGAATTTTTCCAGGCCTGACCTGGAGTGCAATTCCATCGTAGAGCAATTCTCGACTTTTTCCGCAAGCTTTTCAGCCGCGCCCCTATTTACTCTTGTCAGCACGCTTCAACGCGCCTTCGAGCGCCTTCAAGGTTTCCGTGAAGCCATCGATTTGCTTTTTGGTCAGACGCCGCAGCGTATGCTTCTCAATCGATTCCAACTCGCGGTAGGCCCGCTTCGCCAGTGGTTTTCCAGTAGCGGTCAAGCGAACGATGAATTCGCGCCGGTCGCGAGGATTTGTGCTGCGCGTGATCAGGCCGCGCTCGTCCAGCCGGTCCAGAATGCTGGTAAGTGTGGAGCGCTTGTGCGCGAAGGCGTGATGCACTTGCGAAATCGTGCTGTCTCCAAAGCTGGCCAGATGAGCCAGGATGTGCGCTTCAGGCTGGTTCAACCCAAGACCGGCAATGCGTGCCAGGTGCACGCCAATCCGGTGCGTCGCCCGGTGAATTTCGGGAATCAATTGTAATGGCATCGCGATTCCATTGAACGCGGCGCCAGTATGAAGGGCCCGCGCCAGCAAGACAAGATTCTGCTCCTATCGCGCTTGCTTATCCACACGCCCCGCTCGCGCACCTAGGGCAGCGGCTGCAAATCAGGTTCCATCCACGCGAAACGCGCGGCGTCTGAAAGCAAGCGTCCCCGCGAATAAAATTGGAACACGAGATTCTGATCCAGCAACTCCCCGTGCAGCTCGAACAAATTTTCAAACGTAACGGCGTCCGGAGATTTGCGAATGGCGTCCGCCACCAGCCGCAGCCACACGATGGTAATCGTGTGATGATATTTTTCGCTGACGCCCAGATGCGCGGCGAACCGTCGAATGCTCTGTTCAATACGCGCGGCGGCAACAGAGAATTCGTCCTGCCGCAAGTACAGCCATGCCAGGCGAATGTGATCCCGGTGATGAAACGCCTCTTTCGGCAGCGTGCAGGATTCGAAAGCCTCGAGAAACGCATCGTCACTCAAGACACAATTTCCGGCCGCCAGCTGCATCATCGTAGGTTTCCCCAACCGCGTAACGGCGGCGCCCAGCCGCTCACGGCGTGACTCGCGTGGCCTGGGCGCAAGACCGCCCCTGTGCGAGAACCGGGTTGATGGCCTTTTCCCAATGAGGCCCCTGCTCCGAAAATTCCTTCAAGTGGCGAGCCAGAATCGTTTCGCCCAGCGGCGAAAGAGTTGTCCAACGATGCGTCACGCTCACCGCCGAATTCTTGTTCGGTCCTTCCCGCACCTGGATCAAAAGTTCCGTGACCATCACTCCAGGCATCACTTGCACGTATTGAAGCTCCCGGCGCTGCACATCATAGGCGCTCAGGATCCAGATGGCTTGTGTGCCGTGCGGACCACCAGTGGTAAACACGGCGCCTTCACCCGTTCCACCGCTCTTTGGGTGAAGAAATTCCGGCTGCCATCCGGAAGCCCATACGCCCTCGCACACCGGGCCGAAAAGCGGGAAAACAGTTTCCGGCGCACCGGCGAGGGCGAGAGCCATGGTGCGTTCTTCATGAAGGATCGCCCCCGAAGTTTTCGCCGGCGATTGGAATCGCGCCAGCGCAAAATGAGCCGACAAAATTGCCACCCCTGCCAACACCGCGACACCCACAATTCCCCGCATGAACCAGCGCATACCCCTCCTATTACTACGATCTCGAATAATACGAAATCGTAGTAAATAGAGAAGCGAATGTCAAGTATGGAAAAGCCCCGTCCGCTCGCGAGTTTGCGCGGTGTGCGCGTCCGCAAAAAAGAAAACGGGGCGGGTGAAAAATCTCACCCGCCCCGCAAACCCCGAACCGCCGTCTGTTAGAACTGGAACTTCAGCGCCAGCTGAATCTGCCGCGACGATCCGAAATCGCCCGTCGGCACTCGCGTGCTGGTGATTTGCCCGAACGTGGATGATCCAGCCACGCGCCCCGGGTTCCCGAAGTTCGGATGGTTGAAGATGTCGAACATCTCCGCACGGAATTGAATGTTGGTCGTCTCGCTGAGCTTGGTGGTCTTGATCAGCGAGAAGTCCGTGTTGACGAAATCCGGGCCAAGAACCGCGTTCCGGCCCAGGTTGCCGAAGTGGACGGGAGTGGTGTTCACAACGAACACGGCCGGATTCGCAAACCACTGCGCGGGATTGCCGGTAGTCACGATGGGGCCGCTGATGTCGGGACGAACCGTCTGGTTTCCTGTGAACGCGGTGTTCGCGGTGATGATGTTGAGCGGGTTTCCGGACTGGGCTTGCGTAATGATGCCGAGCTCCCAGCCTTCGTACAGCCGGTTGCCTTTAAACGGCAAGTCGTAGATCCCGCTGAAAACGATGCGGTGCCGCACGTCAAAATCCGACGGGCCGTAATCGTTCCGGATGTTCGTGCTGTCTTGGACGACGACTCCCGTGGATGTGAGCGAATTTTCATCCAGCGAGTGCGAGTAGGTATACGACGCGTTGAACTGCAGGCCATGAGAAGCGTGTTTAGTCAAAGTGACCCACAGCGCGTTGTAATTCGAATTGCTGCTGCTATCCACTTCGGTAATGTTGCTCAAGGCTTTGCCCGGCAGGATCGGGCTTGCAGCGGAAAGTGCCGGGAAAGGAACTGTCGCCGCATTGCCTTTCTGGTTCTGGTTCAAGGCGATGCGCAGATGGGTTCCCTTGGAGCCGAAGTAGCCGACCATCAAGCCAAACGAGGGCGTAACTTCCTGTTGGATATTCAAATTCCACGATTGAACATAGGGGTTATCGAACGTGGAACTGATCGATGAGGGGCCGATGCTGCCAGCCGTTGCTGCGCCAGTGTTCAGGAACGTGATCGAGTTCGTTGCCGAGGTGGTGGTAACCGGCAAAGCGAACGGCGGGTTGCTGCTGAGCGGCGAGACGGCGTTGCTCACCGGCTGATCCGTCAGGATGGCGTACGCGGCTCGCACCACGGTCTTATCGTTGTGGCGTGGATTCCACGCAAACCCGAAGCGCGGCTGAACGTTCTTGTCGTTGGTGTGGAATACCTGGCCCACGCCGTTCGTGCCTACCTGCACCAGCGAAACGGTGGAGGGAACGAATACGCTGAACAAGCCATTTCCGTCGGTAGGCGTGGAGTTGTAATCGTAGCGCAGCCCGAGCTCCAGCGTGAAGTTCGGCGTCATTTTGAAATTATCCTGGACGAACATTCCCCACGCCGGCTCCAGAATTTTGTCATTGCCGCTTCCGATGGTGACGTTGAACCGGTTCGACTGGTCATTCAAGAAATTCTGCAGCGTCGCGAAGGTGTAGCTGCCGATGTTCTGGGCCACGTTGTTATTATAGAAGCGGCGAATCTCACCTCCGATGGCCAGTGAGTGGCGGCCGCGCAGCCAGTGCAGCGTATCGCTCAAAACGACCGTGGTATCGCCGCGGCCCTGCGGAAAACCAGATGGGCCGCCGATGTCCAGTGCGCCGGCCGTGCCCACCGCGCCAATGATGATCTGGGGAAGTCCAATCGGCCCGGTAATTCCGTTGACGATTCCGAAATCGGCCGGGTTGAGCGGCTGATTCGGCGAGAACAAGATGTGGATCCGGTTATAACCCAGGCGAACTTCGTTGGTCAGGTTGGGCCCAAAGATGTGATCTTCGTTGATGGTCATGATCTGGCGGCGCGATGCTCGTGTATCGCCCCAAGCTGGGCAGGGTATTGCCCTGGATGGTGGGTTCCTGGCGCAGGTCCTGCTGAATGGCCAGGTAGCCATGCAGCCGGTCGTTCGGTCCCAGGTTGAACTGCAAATCGCCGGTGCCCTGATCAATATTCACGGGGGCAGTAGCGGAGCCCACGAAAAACGGAAGTCCGTTGATGGTGGTGTTGGAATGTTGAATCAGCGGAAGAATCTTCAAGACCACCGGGTCCACCACGGCGGCCCGCTGCGCATCGGATGGCACGTTCGTGCTAAGGCTAAGCCCCTGGCGCTGGCGCAGTCCTTCGTAGCTCGCGTAGAAAAACGCTTTATCTTTCAGGATCGGGCCGCCTGCATCGGCGCCGAAACTATTGCGGACGAAAGGGGATTGCGGATTCGACGCGCCGGACGACAATTTCGTGGGGTTGAAGAAGTTGCGCGCATCCAGAGCATTGTCGCGGTGATATTCGAATGCTTCTCCGTGATACTGGTTGGTGCCGTTGCGCGTGGCGATATTGATGATCGATCCGGAGTTCCGGCCGTATTCCGCGCTGAACGTGGAATTATCGATGCGGAATTCCTGCACGGTGTTGATCGAAGGCTGGAACGTAATCTGGTTCTGCACTTCGTCATTCAGGTTAATTCCATTGATCATGTAATTCACGGTGTCTTCCCGTTGGCCCGCGGTGTTCACGCCAAATGAACCTTGGCCGCGGAGAGGCGCCGTTAAGAAACCGTTCGCTGGCGGCATCACCGTGCCTGGAGTGAGCAGAGTCAAATCCACAAAGTGACGGCCATTCAAGGGAATATCTTGGACGGTTCGCTGGTTAATGGTTTGCCCAACGCTGATCGAGCCGGCCTGGATCACCGGCGTTTCCGCTGTAATCGTCACTTGTTGATTGGTGGCGCCTACTTTCAGCTGCACATTTCTTACCACTGTACTTGAGACGTCCAGCCTCAAATCGGTCAGGATCACGGTCTGGAATCCCGTGCCGCTCACTTCTACCCGGTAGGTACCGACTGGAAGTCCGGGCACTTGGTAGTTGCCTTCCTCATCGGACATGGTATTCCAATTCACCCCGGTATCCTGATTGTGAACCAGGATCTTGGCCTTGGGCACAGTTGCGCCGCTTTCGTCAGTCACGGTGCCGCGCAAGGTGGCGTTGGATTGCGCGCGCACAAGAGCCACCGGCGCCAGCACCAACAGAATCAGCAGCGCCGCAGTCGCCACTGAGCGCAAAAACAGATCGATCTGCTTACTGGAAATTATCATGTCCTCTCTCCTCATATTTTTGAGACCGGCCCGCTTACGGCCGGACGATCCCGCGTATTCTTGCCCGGCGGTATCGCAACGGATGGCGTACTCGCGCGCAAGAATTGGCATTCGGAATCAAAAGCCCTTGCCTTTCTCGCCCCCGTGCGCGGGCACGTCTAAAAGTATCGCTATGCGTGGCAAGAGCAATTCGAAGTCCAGCGCGGCAATTCTTCGTGCGCTCGTAAGTCTCACATACTGTTCAACTAACAGGCGGGTCCTTCGCGGTGGGAGCAAGTTCTAGGCTTAAATATCCCATGTACCATATTCTCACCTACGCAAGTTCATATCAGATATGAAATTCTGGCGGAAATCGTCGTCCTCGATTTCAGAGATCAGTTGAACCCTACCTGGTTCACTGTACGTAGAAGATGGGAGGCCCGTCGGAACGTCGGCGGCCAACCGCAGCCTTCCGCAGTTCTTGTTCGAGGCATCCTGATTGCTTGACCGCGGCATCTTTAGTAGTCTTTCAGGTAGTCGAGCAGGGAAAGCGTGTCTGAAACGATTGAGGAGAGTGAGTGTTCAAACGGTCTCTGGTTTCATCACTGCTGTGGGTGATTCTCGCACTCATTCTGATTTCCTGTTCGGAGACCATCAACAATCCATCTCCGTCGCTTAAATCGCTCTCGCCTTCCACTGCCATCCAAGGCCTGCCCGGCTTCACATTAACACTGGTAGGCAGCGGCTTTGCTCCTTCTTCGCAAGTCCTGTGGAACGGCAGCCCGCGGCTCAGTCTCTTCCAAGACGGCAATCACATGACGGCGACCATCAATCCGATCGACATTCAGGTTTCCGGCACAATTCAAGTCACCGTGACGACCCCGCAGCCCGGCGGCGGCACTTCCAACGAAATCGATTTCGTAATTAAGCCCACCACCAGCGGTATTCCCACCATCACTTCGATTTCGCCTTCGGGTGGTTTTGCCGGCAATACCCAATTGACTCTCCAGGTGACCGGCAGCAATTTTCAACCGCAATCCGTGGTTACCTGGAATGGCAACAATCGCTCGACCAGTTTTACGGATTCGTCCAACATCTCAGCGACCATCTTTCAGTCCGACCTTACTTCAGCCGGCACGGCGCAAATCGCCGTGTTGAATCCTCCCCCGGGCGGTGGATCGTCGAACCCCGTTGCGTTTCAAATCACCGACCCGGTTCCATCGATCACTGTGCTTTCTCCTACTTCCGTGGTTTCCGGAAACCCCAGTAGCACCATAACGTGCCCACCCTGCTCCTTGCTGGTTCAAGGAACCGGATTCACCGCTGCCTCGGTTGTCACTTATAACGGCGTGCCCAAATCCACCTCCTTCAGCGCCAATACGCAGCTCACCGTCACGATTGCGACAACGGATATGGTTGCCGCGGGAACTGTGCAAGTGCAGGTGGTGAATCCGTCTCCAGGCGGTGGTCCCTCTAATATTGTGGGATTTTCCGTGATTCCAACCAACCCGGGCGTCGGGCTTCCCGAACTGATGGATATTGCGAATAATGGAGTGCAGGCAGATAAAGGGATTGGCAATCTGACGAATTCGGGCCCCTCCATCAGCACCAACGGCCGATTCACGGCTTTTGCGTCCACTTCCACTACGCTCGTCCCCATCGCCATCAGCAATAATGCTCAGCAGCAGCAAGTCTATCTGCGGGATACCTGCATGACTGGCTCGACTGGCTGTTCGCCGGCGATTGTGTCCGTTAGCCTGGCTCTGGACAATATCAATCAGCCGACCGCTCCTAGTTTCGAGCCCTCCATCAGCGGGAGCGGCCGCTATGTGGCGTTCAGTTCGGCGGCCACGAATATTCTGGTGGGGGCAAACGGGCAGCAGCAAGTGTATCTTCGCGATGCGTGCGGCGGAATTGCCGGCTGCACCCCCGTCTCGAATTTGATCAGCGTGGCGGCCGATGGAGTGACGCCGGGCGACGGCACAAGTTCGCAGGCGGCAGTGGGCTCCGATGGGCGATTTGTCGCATTCGTTTCCACGTCCAGTAATTTAGGGCCCAGCAATCCCGGCCACGCGCAAGAAATTTTTCTTCGCGATACGTGCTTGAACGTCGCCAGCGGCTGTTCGCCCACTACGGTTCTGATTTCAACGCCGGATGGCACAACGCTCGCCAATGGCTCGAGTTCCGAACCTTCGATCGGAGACGGCGCCACCGGGCAATTTATTTCGTTCACATCCACGGCCACCAATCTGGCCGGAGGAACCACCGGAACCCCACAAATCTACCGGCACACAGCCTGTGTAGGAATCAGCAGCTGTACTGCGGCCACTGTGCTGGCCTCGACAAGCGATGGCACGACGCCGGCAAACGCTGCCTGCGGACAATCTTCCATATCCCTGAACGGAGAATTTATTGCATTCGCGTCCACGGCGAGCAATCTGGGCACGGTCACCGCGGGAACCCCGCAGATTTTCCTGCGCGATACCGCGGCTTCGGTAATGCTGGTTTCAACACCGGACGGAACCACAGTGGGCAATGGCGGAAGTGAGACGCCGCACATCAGCAACAACGGCCAATTCGTCACCTTCGGATCGCTCTCCGATAATCTTGTGGCAGGCGATACCAACGGGGTGGAAGACGTTTTCGTGCGCAACACGTGCACGGGAGCCAGTGGTTGTACCCCATCCACGAAGCTGGCAAGCAATTCCTCCGCGGGCGTGCAGGGCAATGCGGCAAGCTTGCGTCCGGTGATCAGCGGCGACGGCCATTTTGTTTCTTTTATTTCTTTCGCCAATAATCTGGTCAATTTCGATACCAACTCGGTGGAAGATATTTTCCTTGCTGTGACAACCTTCTAGCAGGAACCGGGTGGTCTCAGCCGTATCTGTATCCGCACGCGCCCGTTCTGTCGCGAATCGAATTCGAAATCTTCCTGGAGCCCGCGAATGAAAACGACTTGGAAAATCGCGGCTATTTTGGCGGCGGCGATGGCAATGATCCCGGCGGCACAGGCGCAAACCGCCGATGAGGTTGCGGCGAAAGCGCTAGCCGCGCGCGGCGGAATCGAGAAATTGAAATCGGTGCAATCCGAAAAAGTGGCCGGACGCATCGTTCTGGGCCCGGACGCCGAAGGCCCTTTTTCCGTCCAGCGCGAGCGGCCTCACAAAATGCACATGGAAATGGTGATTCAAGGGCAAACCGTCATCCGCATCTTCGATGGCTCCGCCGGCTGGCAGGTAAATCCATTTCAATATCAGGGCAGCAACGATGTTCATTCGTTGGCGCCCGGCGAATTAAAAAATATCGGCGAGGAAGCCGATTTCGAAGGGCCGTTGATGAATTGGAAAGAGAAGGGAAACCAGATCGAATTAATGGCCAAGGAAAAGGTGGGAGACCGCGACGCTTACCATCTGAAAGTGACTGAGAAAAACGGCATCGTGCAAAATATGTGGTTCGATGTGGAAACTTTCCGGGAGATCAAGTGGGAAAGCATCCGGCAGAACGGCGATCAAATAATTGACGTCCAGTCTTTCTTCAGCGATTTTCGCGATGTCGGCGGAATTTACGAACCGTTTCTAATTAACTCAGGATTGGTGGGGGAAGAACTGGGGCAGAAAATCGTGATCGAGAAGGTGGAATTAAATGTGCCGATGGACAGCGCACTTTTTAAGCCAGCTCCGACTTCGGTTCCAGCGGCCCCAGCCGATCCGAAACCACATTAGCGAACCGCCGCGCTCTCCGGTGATTTCCGCTGCAACGCAGAACGTGTGGCTGTCAGCGTAAACGTCAGCGATTCGCGCGGCACGCTATTCACGTACGGCCCCACCAGCCAGCCGAGACCGGTGGGAATATCGCGCGTAAGCGAAATGGATTGGCATTCGATGTAAGTGCCGCCGTCTTTTTCTTCAAACCGCCAGTAGGTGTACATCCTCCACAGCAGGCCGCGGTCGTCGCCTTCCGGTTTTAATTCTTCATCCGATTTTCCGGCATTTTCCACTTCGCGAATGCGCGTGCTGCGCGAACGGCTCCAGGCCTGGCTTGCGTTTACGTTTGCGTAATGAACCTCGTGTTCGGTGTCGAGCACCGACGTAAGCACTTTCTTTTTGTAAAAGCGCAAATAAATACGGAAGTCGTCGCCGGTATGCTGAAGGATTCGAGAACGCATCACGTCCGGCTTGTAATATTCCGATTGATGATCGTAATCCTTCAGCAGCGTTAGCGTTTGAGCGAGCGTGGCGCCCGGAACGAAAATTGTGCCGATCCAATGGTGGATCATGCCGCCGGTGATCGGGATTGCTTGGCCGTTTTCGAGTGTTTCCATTCGCTCGATCACCACCTGGCCCTGCCGCAATTGTGCCAGGGCAGCATCCCGGCGGGATTCCGAAAGGCGGTCCAGCCATAGAAAGCCGGCGCCCCCGCGCGGCTCGAAATCGATTTGCTTTTCCGTCAACTGAATGTAGTGGTCGAACGCAGCCACTGTTTGCGGCGCCAGATCAGCGCTGCACGCTCGCGGTGGGCAGGCTAGAGCAATAATTACCAGAAGTGCCAGTACAACCCTCCAGGTGCCCCTGGGCTCGCTCCTGCGTCGACTGTCTGGTTCTTGCGTCAACTGTCGCCTGCTTCCATCGCTTTCGCTTTGCGGGGGCGCCAGCCACCAATGCTTATCGCATTCTTTTGATGCACTCATGCACGCCCCAGGAAGCCGGGCATTGTAAAGTTTGGGTACTGCCCTAATTTGAGGAGCCCGCTTTTCAACGGCCCGGCTCCGCAGGCTGCGGAAAAATGTCCTCAGGGGTCATTCCGAACGAAGTGAGGAATCCGGAGTTGATCTTAAATGCTTGAGAAGTGGGGATTTTCTCCATGGCACTTCCGGAGTTCCATTCCATCGCAGGATAAATCTCGACTTTTTCCGCAAACTGTCCAGCCGCTTGTTATGCGGCGTTTGGTTAGTCATGGTGGAAATAGAAAAGGTTCCCGTCCAGATCCTTTATGGTGAATTGCCGTAATCCCCATGGCTTTCTTTCCAGTGGCTCCACGATGTTGGCACCTAACGACTTCAGTTCCTGGTACGACGCATCGATATCTTCGGCGAACACCCAGTGAACCGCAGGTTCGAACGGCGGCTTCCTCTTCCGAAAGAATATCGCCACATTACCTCGTGACACCGCCCCAATTTCCTTGCCCGGGTAAAGCCATCCAATGTCAAAGCCGAGTGCATCTCTGTAATGCTGTTGAGCGAGTTCGACGTCAGCGACGGGCAATTCCGGCACTGGCCGGCCAATTGAGCTCATTTTCTCTTTTGCCCCCATCGAGCCCTCCCTTGTGCGACAAAACTGCCCACGTGTCACATTAGGACACTACCAAAGTTTGCAAGTGGATTGCCATTCGATGCGGCAGCGGATTCCCTAATTGGGAATTACTAGCAGAGGGAAGATTGAAGCCCAACCTGCCAACGGGGGGTCAGGAAGGGTCGCGTCGGCAGGCGGGCTGGACGGGTTGGGTAGCGTGCCCCGGCTCCTCTCGGAACCGTCGTCCCCGCAGCGCAGCTCCCAACCCGTACGACAATGCTAAGGAATAAGCCTAGTCGGCACAATGGCTCGAAAGGCTCACTTTTTCTGGCACCGGGGTCCTGGTACCTAGTGCCCAGGCGTTGCGGCAGGCGGTAGCGGGTTTGGGCTTTGCGGCGGGCTTTTTCCGGATCAGGCGAAGTTCGACGTTTGTTTCCGCGTTTTTGCGTACCAGAACATTGTGATGCCATTCCGACCAAAAGCCGTGGCCGTAGGCGCGCAAATCGTAGAGTCCCGGATAAATTTCCTTAAAGCGAAAATGGCCGTGCTCGTCGGTGGTGCTGGTTTGCGGGCTGCGAGCTTGCGCCGATTCCAGCGTTACGCGCGCGTCGGCAACAGGCGATCCGTCGAAGCCCCGCACCGTGCCGGAAATCGAGCCGTTGTGATCCTTGGCCGGCGCCGCGGCCAGCTGGCCACTATATCAAGGGAGCAGAAAAACCGCGACAGAACGGCGGCTTGTTTCGCGATCGTCGACAGTTTGAATAGGTTTCTCATGGAAGTTGCGAGCAATGCCTTCACATGATTTTACGATAGCCCGGCGCGCAAGCACGATGATCTTGCGAGTCGTTTTCGTCAGCGGCAACATGGGAACGAAGGCGATTACAGTTTGTACAGCGTATGAGCTTTCGCGTGAGGCGCTTGGTCCTGACGGCCGGTATCAGGATTTATGCCGCGGTCGAGCGCCAGGTGATAGGTGAGCAATTGCACCGGCTCCGCCAGCACCAGCGGCGAAAGCCATTCTTCCACTGCTGGAGTTTCCACCACATGTTCGGCGGCGATGTCGTGATTTGCTGACGGCACCGTGATGGCGATCCTTAAAGCGCGGACTTCGCCTGCCGAACGAAGCACGGTTCGGGCGCGCTCGTCGGCTTTTCCGCCCGCAAGCAGCGCCACCAAAACCGTGCGGGAATCAATTTCTGAAAATGGGCCGTGCAGCACCTGTTCGTTTTCGGAGCCTTCCGCCCGCAGATAACTGGTCTCTTTGATTTTCAGCGCGCCTTCGAGCGCGGTGGCCCAATTCGGCCCGGCGCCAAACAACACGATGCGATCGCGTCCATTCGCCGCTTTTGCCACTTCGCGAATTTTTGTTTCTGTGGCGAGCGCCTGTTTCATCTGCGCGGGGAGTTGCTTCAATTGATTCGCTGCCGCATCGGTTTTCGCGCCGCGCCGCTGCGCCACGTCCACGGCAAATTGCGCCAGCGCGGCCAGAGCAGTGGTGTAGCTTTTCGTGTAAGCAAAACAAACTTCCTGTTCGCAAGTTTCGATGCGAATCTCCGCAGCCGTGGTTCCTTCGCCGCTCGCTTGGCCCACCACGGCAATCGTCAGCGCGCCCGCGGCCCGCGCCGCGCGCAACACTTCAATGTTGTAACGGGTGGTCCCGGTGTGAGTGATCACCACCACGGCGTCATCCGCGGAAAGCGCCAGCGGATAATTCATCAGTTCAAACGGCTGTTCCGCGCGCGCTTCAGCCCGCCCGGCCGTTACATGCCGCAGAAAATGTTCCGCCACCAGCGCTGCGTGCAGCGACGTTCCGATGCCGGAAAAAATAATCCGTTTTTTTGCGGCAGCAGCATCGGCCGCGCGCCCAATCGCGCCGCGCTGCGATTCCAGCACATGCTCGACCAACGCCGGCTGAGCCACGATCGCGTCATACATGTGATAGGGATGAGACGTCCGAGTTTCCGCCATCTGATTTTTTTCCTCGCGCAGTGTAATCGCGTGGCTGTGTTTCGAAGACGCCATTCTAGCGGAACAGGAGAGCGGATGCCTCGCTACATTTCGTTTCACACCATTGCGCGCCGCACCCGCCAAGACGCGGAAAAATTGTCCGCCGCGTCCCCATCGCGCCACGGACGTCAACGCGCTGCGTATGCTGGTGAGCCTGTACGACGGCAAAATGCTGGTCGAATTCGAAGCCGCCTGCCGCGAATCCCTCGAACAATGGCTCAAATTCGAAGGCTTCCACTACGATTGGCTGCTGCGCGCCGAACTCGAGTCTGCCGCCGGCCCGCTCACTCCACTCTGAAGTTGCGATAGCGAAATTTTCCGGCCGCGAAGCCGAGAAACCGCGCATCGTAGTGCGCAAAATTAGGCCCTCGCAAACGTATGATATAGGAGCGATTAGAAATTTGTATCCCGCTGTATCTAAAGCGTTTGTTAATTTTTGACTATGATTGCCTCTGGCGATTAGCCAGGCGATTAGAAACTCGGTGTTTTCGCTCGGCTTTCTTGCGTGGGACGGAATGAAATTGAACTCGAATTTGCGCGGGCATGCGCCTGCGGGGGCGCCAGGTTTGAGGCATTCTAAACTTAGGATCGGTGTGGGATGGTGCTGGCGAGCGGTGTTTTGGTATTCTTTCATACAACTATTTACCATAAAGGTAACCATGAAGTCAAGTGTTTCTTTTGCGGGACATTTTGAAGAGGGGAGTGCAGGCAAGGTAAGGAGAAACGGGGCGGTCAAAGCCAATACCTCCGCCTGCATAACCCCGGCACGCGGGGGACCCAATATTGTCACGACTGCAAGGGTCTGCGCGACCGGCCATGAAGTTGAATTCAAGAGATTCTATTCCGTCCATTCAGGCCGTGATAAAATAACCCTATGAGTACGAGGAACATTCACTTCGTTGCGGTTAAAACCGTGAAGAAGCCTGCCACGGTGCACTTTAAGACCAAGTCTGGCCAATCCGTCTCCTTCAAGGCTCTCAAAACGGTCAAACGGAAAGAGGTTGTTCAATTTCGCGCAAAGAAAAAATGAAGCGGATCTACCTCGACACCAACATCCTCGTAGCGCACTACTCAACAGAGAAAACGGAAGAGAGCAAGAAGAAGATGGTTGAAAATGCGTTAGCCGTCTTTGCCGAACTCAAGGACATTCAGCTTTGTACCTCTATGTGGGCGATCACAGAGATGGTAAATGTTTTGGTATTTCGCAAGAAGGTTGATCGCGGCATTGTCGCGGAAATCGAGAGCCAGTTGGTGAACGAGCGGAGACTGGCAGATCTGAGATTACACTTCGTTGAGGTCAGTCCCCGGAAAGATTACGACTTTGCTGAATTTTTCTACCATGTGAAGCAGGGAATTCTAATGTACCACTCTGGATGGGGAGACGTAATCCACAGCGTCATAATGAAGAATAACGGCATCAGCAACATTTTGACCTTTGACGAAAAAAACGACTTCAAACAAATACCCGATCTGACAGTGATGCACCCAAAAGACATCAAAATCGAAAACTAGCTCGCACACTCGACGTGTCTCTTGACAGAGCCGACAACGTCATAGCGGGTGGCCCGGACGTCGATTCGTGAGTCTTCTTCGCCTGCTTTGGGCATCGCGCGATTTAAGTTACCGGTTCGATGAGTGAATGCAGAGTTAGGCTGACGGGAACCCAGGCTTTCCGTTTAGTGCGACGGCGGAGGCGTCTTTGAGAGCTCCTTGGTTATGTCTTCTGGAACCACGTTGCGTTGGTGTTCGTCGTATCGAACGAAGATCAACTTGATTCTGTGGTTGCGCGCAAGGTCCAGGAGCACGCAGCGGGCGGATTGGAGATCGCTCTCATCTTTGCACTTGCGGTATTCAGGCTTTGCCAGGATGCGCTGCGCCACTCTTTTTGCCTCGGGGTGAATTCGCCACTCGGGGAGGTACGTGTACCCGGAGAAAAAATAGATGTACAGAAAAGCGAAATCCTTCAGTACGGCGACGGGGACATCGCTCGAAGAAACAAAGCCGTGGCAAGTGTTGTCTGGGCAGAACTCAAGTAAGTGTCCATTCTGTTTTAGCGCGATCGATTGGGGAAAACTGCTTGAAAGCTTTGTAAGCGGGTCGAACTGTTGGGCAGCAGCGCCAGAAGCTACCCGTTGCCGCACTGAATTGTAATTTCCACGCGCATGAGCAGCTTTTTGGCCGGTTGCCCAAAATCCGGCTACAGTCAAAGTGAGCCAGGCGAGAAGCCGTCGATCACTCATTGTTCCTTCCTATCGCCCCAGCAATACCCGCCGAATCTCTGAGATTCGGGTCAGGAATTTAGCGAGTCCTCACACTTGACGGCCTTCCCTCTTATCGGGATATAGAATTTCGATGAGCCCGGCTAACAGAGCCAGTGTGAGCATAACCACCCAGTAGACGACGTGTCCCCGAAGGTAACTTCCGTCTGTCCGCGAGTCGTAGTGCGTGAAGAAGTCAAATTTGGCGGCGATGTAAGCGACTCCACCAAGGCCGATCAGGGTCGCTATGATTACTCGAGCTACGTTCTTCCTTTTCGTGCGACGGATGTTTCCCACTCCAGTGGGTAATTGTTGTTCGCCTGAGTTGGGCATCGTAGCTTGAAGGTACCATCTTTGGTAGGTAAATGGAGCGTCAGGATGAGGGGTACCCGGCCTACCCGACAAGTCAAATTTTTCTCGTCGTGCTGAGCCTGCGCCCGTGGCCTTACTGAACGTCAGAAACCTTTCCATCGATGAAAATAACCTTGAGATTCTTATACACGAACACTTCTTTGGGACCGAGCTTGATGACGTTGTCGGGTGCGCCGAGGATTGCCCTAACTTCCTCTGGAGTCTGCCCAAGTTGAACGGTTTTAGTATTTGCGGCGCCAAGCTCAGCTTCCGGGATAAGAACCGCATCGATACCCTTCTTGATTACGTTTGCATCAGCGGTTTCCAGGGCCGCCTCGGGGAACTCGAAGGCGACGGTAGCTGCATATCGCGTTTCGCGTGTATTGCCGTTCACATTGATCTCCGCTGATTCGCACGTGATTATTTCGAACTTGACTTCCTTGTTCGTGACCCTTATGCGTGTGATGTAAACTTTTTCTCCTGCCTTTAAGGATCGATTCTTTTGACTGGAGAAAAAGGCAGCACTAAATCCCTTGGGTTCGATTACCTTCCCATCCACCACCTTGGTCGTGAGAGTTCCCATGTCAGTAGACGGATTCGCGTAAATGCCGGCCTCCTGAATGACCAGTACTGTCCCTGGCTTGGTGATCCTGAGCCGGTCGATGCCGGTTTTAGCGATTTCGTATTTGCTGTTCAAAGCTTCCTCTAACGGCTTGCTTCCCGCAGCAGCCGCTAGGACCATCACCAGACAAAAACAAAGGAGTTTGATCGTTTGCATTACTCTGCCCGCGCTGCTCATCGGTAGTTACCTCGCAGTTCAATTCTTTATATGCGTAATCTTGAGGGGACCGTTGGTACGCACATTACCATTCCGACTTTCTAAGTTCAACTTCATTCTCTAGCAGCTTAATCTATTGATCGTTAAGTTAGGAGGTTGCTGACGCAAGATCGCTTCCTGAGGCGGTGTGTGCGGTTTGGTTGATGCCGGGATACATTTTGATTCTGCGGGGAAAACAGGGGAGAGATTCTTCGTCCCTTACTGCGGGACTCAGAATGACAGATCCGGAATGGTGGGCCGGGTTGATTTCGTGGGAGCGGCGTTGGGCTGGATGGGCTTTTGGAGGCGCCAATCGGGAGATTGGCGTTCCCGGAGTGTTGTCGGACGGGTGCATCGGTTCGAAAACATAGAGACGAATCAAATACGGGGCGCGGCTTCCCGACAAAAAACGTCGGGACGCAAACCCCGCGAAAGCCGGCCCCTACAAAAGCAAAAATTGAGCGCAGCCGTTCGCGACTCAGGGCGAGCAAGCAGCGCCCCTACGAACGCAGATCACACGAACTACTTCTGCGCGGGGGGCATGGTGCGGCCCAGGGCGCGCACTGTTAGCTCGTCGGGGAGGGATGGGCCGTTGGGACGGGTTACGACTCCGAAGTTTCCGCTGTAATCCCACATGGCCCAGCCGATGTTGTGTTTCTCGAGAGTGGTGCGCACGTCGCTGATCCAGGCGGCGCGGTCTTTGGGGTCCACCGTTTTCCGGTGGACGCCGAATTCGTTGCAAATTAC
Source organism: uncultured Acidobacteriota bacterium (assembly GCA_963797765.1). GTDB lineage: Bacteria > Acidobacteriota > Terriglobia > Acidiferrales > UBA7541 > JBGPTK01. The sequence continues at coordinate 1,111,266 of CAWCQU010000002.1, forward strand.
CGGAACATTCCATTGTTTGGCCCAATCGACCACCTGAGTAATTTCTCCGTCGATTCGCGCGGCGTTCCAATAATCCATTCCGTAGCGGGCGATGGCCAGGCGATGAATCGCGTCGGGCGTTTGCGATTCGATTTTCTGGACATTTTCCGGAGTGGAGGGGTAGGGGACTCCTTTCAGGAGACGCCAGTAATTTTCAGACCAGGTTGCGCCCTGGTGCGTGAAAATGTGCGGCTCGTAAAAGTGGAATGTGTAGATCAGGTTGGTGTCGCGCAGCGGTTCGAGGAAAACCAGGTCATCATCGTCGGCCCAGTGCGCGCCGGTGACGATGATGGTATTGGCGGGGGCTGCCTGGCGAATGGCGGTGACGAGTTTGGATTCGATTCCGTACCAGCGGTAAGGATCGTGAAGTTCCGGCTCGTTTAGGATTTCAAAAAACACCAGGTCGGGATCGAGATGTGAATAGTGTTGCGCTAACGCTCGCCAGAAATCGGCGAACTGTTCGACGAATTCGTCGTCAGTGGCCAGTTTCTTTTTGAAGTCGGAGCCGGCGTGGATATCGAGTTCGACCGCGAGACCTTGATCGAGAATCATTTTCATCGCGGAATCGAGATAGCCCAGGTAATCGGAAGAAATTTGGTCGGCTACATGGGGATGAAACATGGGCTGCGGATTCAGGCACAGCCGGACATGATCGAATCCCATTTGGCGGATCAGGGCGAGATCTTGCGCGGTGATTGCGGCTTCGAAATATTCCCTGGTGTAGCCGGGCGGATTGGGAAACTGCGAAAACCAATCGCTTAAATTGATGCCGTGGCGCAAATGCGAAAGGCGGCGCTGCGCCGGGCTCGAATCAGCGGAAGAGGTGGAAGCCCCGGACTTGGGAGATTGAGCGAAAGAACATGGGCCTGCCGGCAAGAGTAGAGCGAGGAAACCAAGAAAGAACCAATTCGTGCGCGCATGTCATAAGTCCCTTTCAAACGCAGATTCGTCGAGAACTCAGTTCATGAATATTTTGACAAGCGAGGCCCATCTTGCCATGTCATTGAAACAAAGATGCCACCCTGAAGGGTGGCGCTACACGATCACCCCTATTCGGCGTTGCCACTGAGGACCAAAGTCCGACCTAAAAACCAAGTTCTAATTTTCTTTGGGCTGAACAGAGCCATCGGCCGCGACGCGAATTTCGGAACGCTTCCCAGCGACTTCGATGGTGGCATCGTAAACAGCGGGGTTGCCGCCAGCAGTGAGCATCTGGATGCTGAGGACTTTGCCCTTGCCGGCTTGCTGCTCGATGCGGGAGCGCGCGGCGGCGGGTAAAGTATCGAGCGCGACTTGCTCCTCGATTTGGATTATCTTGCCTGCATTATCGATGGAAATGTTGCGGCTGCGGCCCTGGATATCGGTTTCGATCACATATTTCACGGCGCCATTTTCGGTTTCCTTGGAAGTGTTTACAATCGTAGCGCCCTGGAGTTGCTCTTTGAATGTCTTGCGCACGGCCGCGGGCATCGACTCGATGGTAAAATCCTGCACCACGTCCACCACTTTCCCCTCGGCATTCACCACCACTTCCTTGCGCTTTCCGCTCGTCATGATCACGGCGCCATAAACTTTTTCATTTTTGTTGCGGCCTACCCACAGATTTTTAAGAGTGCCGCCCTGGCTTTGCTCCTTCACCGTCACTTGCACGGCGGGAGGGAGATCGGCCAGTTTCAGGCTGCCGCTTTCCTGGCCTCGCGAAATTCCAGAGAGAAGCAAACCAAGAAAAATAACAAGCGGGGCAAGAGCCTTGCGCGGCATTCGAAATCTCCTTCAATCGCGAAGAATTGTCTCCAGCGTGTTGTGGCGGGCGCGGGAGCAGAGTGGATTCTAGCAGAACAGCGGACGGGTGAACGAAAAACGGCTGGTGCATTTTGCTTAGGTCGGATGTGGCGTGAGCGACTCGGTGCAAAAAAGCACGCGGACTAGCGGTGGCTTCTTGGGGAGCTTACGGTTGTGCGGGATCCCTCGCCCCGAGCCGTTGGGGGTTTCGGCGACTTCTTTGGCTCGGGATGACGGCCACACCGGCCGCGGGAAAAATCCAAGATTATGGTCATTCCGAGCGAAGCGAGGAATCCAGAGAAGAACCAAAATGCTTGAGGAGTAGAGATTTGCTCCATCACCACGCTGGGTTGGCCATTTCATCGTAGGAAAGTTTGAATTCTTCCGCAAACTGCAAAGGCGCCGGCGATCAGGGATCGCCGGCTGCGGTGGAAGGATTTGATTGCAGTTCGCGGCGGGCGGCGGCGAGCGCTTCGCTTGCCGAGCCGATTCGATGGTAATGGGTGATTTCGGTCAGTTCATGCAATTCGAAGCTGAAGAAAAATTTTCTTCCGGTGAAATCATATTTATATCGAGTGGGCAGCCAGATTCCGGGCGCCACTTCGGCCTGGTCCATTTCAAAGTGGCCGCCGCGATAGACTTTGCCGAGAATTCCTCCACCAAAGGAAATGTCGCGGATGATGTCTGCTTCGGCGTGCATCATCTGGCCTGTTTCATCATCCACCCAGATGACGGCCCGCGCATGCGTCAGAATGTCGGCCGCACGCGTGCGCGGTTGAAATTGAGGATTTGGATCGAGCGATAATTTAGTGACCGCGCGGCCATTTTTCATTTCGTGGCCAATCCAGCCGAAGCGGTAGGCCTCCAGGGCCGAATTCACCAGGTCCTCGCGCTCCTTCCTCCGCTTCCGCCATTTTTCGAGCGACGCTTTTTGGCGAGGATCGTCGGGATGGATGGCTACTTCGAGTATCTGCACCCAGATTTTTAATTGGCGCTGGTATTCCTGGGCGGAGACCGGGCGGTCGTTTTCCTTGAGGAGCAATTTCAGTGTTCCGGTGCCGGTGGGGACTACGCGAAACGTTTTGTTTTCGGTCGCATGTGCGTCGGTGGCGCTCGCGCGATCCATCGGGTGATCGATGTGTTCGAAGTCGGCCTCCGCCTCGTCATCGCGGTTTTGATTGGCAATCGCTCGCGCTGCTAAGGCGCGAATCTCTTCGGGAGTGAGCGGACGGGCATCATTGCGCACGACCGCGGGGTTGGCAGTTGAAGCGGCCATTTGAGGATATCCCGTGGCCGCCCAGATTGCCGCAGCCATCGCCACAGTTAATAGGAAAAATCGTTGCATCATACGGAGACCTTCGCGGGTCCGTCTTGTGGGATTCGGACGGGCGGTTTCCGGTTGCCGCTTCATTCTAACCGAGGGGAGGATTGGGGGAATAATTTTGATGAGCGAATTGATGGGTTGTCGGAAACTTGGGGCTTGGTCTGGGGAATCTGAAATGTGGATTACGACGATTGCTTTCGTTTGGCTAAAGGCCTTCGTTCAAGCCACTTACTGGACGGGAGCCAGAGTGTATTGCTTGGGTGGCGGGTGGGTGTAGTTGGACGAAAGGCGCACAGCCAGGAGTGTGGCTGTAGTGCCCCCCTCGGAGTGGCTGTGCTACTGGGATGATCCATTTGGTTATATTAGTAAGAACTATTTCGTATTGAGATCCGTCTATACTTATAGGATGGGATTCTCCCTGACACATACTTCTGCCCGGCCGGTGGCTACTACGCGAATCCGCCTGGATGCCGCGCGTTCAACGGTGGCTCTGCGCGAAACGCTGTGGCTTGCGCTGGATACCTTGCGCGCGCACAAATTGCGCAGCTTTCTCACTCTGCTGGGCGTGATTCTGGCGGTGACTACGTTGGTGGCGGTCATGTCCGTGGTGGCGGGGCTCAACCTTTACGTTTCGGATAAGATCGCTAATCTGGGCGCGAATGCTTTCGTGGTGGATCGTTTTGGAATCATCACCAACTTGGAAGATTTCATCAAAGCCAAAAAGCGTCCGCCCCTCAGCCTGGCGGATTATGAAGCCTTGCGCGACGGCGTGCAGTTGTCATCCAAAGTAGGCGCTGTCGAGCGGACGACCACGGACATTCGTTCCGGAAGCGCGCTTTTCGAGGACGCGTTCCTGGTGGGCGCAACTCCCAACTATGCCGAAATTCGCGATTTCGAAACTGCGGAAGGCCGCTTCTTCACCGAGGCCGATGAATTGCACCATTCCCCTGTTGCCTTCATCGGCAACGATCTGGTGGAGAAATTTTTTCCAGGAGTGGACCCGGTGGGCAAGGCAGTGCGCGCGGGCTCGAATCAATACATTGTGGTGGGAGTGGCCAAAGCGCGCGGCACCGTTTTCGGCCAATCGCAGGATAATTTCCTGATGATTCCGCTTTCCACGTATCGCAAGTCCTGGCATGCGCCCGACGATTCCGTGGTGATTTTCGTGCAAGCGCGCGGACCAGAGATTATGGACGCGGCCCAGGACGAATCGCGTGTGATCATCCGCTCGCTCCGCCACACTCCCTATGACGATCCGGACGGGTTCGGGATCATCGCGCCCTCTTCGATCACCGGGCTGTGGAACCAGATTACGGGAAATTTATTCGCGATCGCCGTGTGGCTCACTTCCGTATTTCTGGTGGTGGGCGGCATCGTGATCATGAACATCATGCTGGCCAGCGTCACCGAGCGGACGCGTGAAATCGGCGTCCGCAAGGCGCTGGGAGCGCGACGGAAGCACATCGTGATGCAATTTTTAGTGGAATCGGCCGTACTCTCGATGACGGGCGGAGCGATGGGCATCCTGCTGGCGGTTGGCATCAGCCTGCTGGTTCGCGCCACCACTCCCATTCCCATGACTACGCCGCTGAACGCTGTGGTGGTTTCACTCACCCTTTCGACTGTAATTGGCCTGTTTTTTGGTATTTACCCGGCCGTGCGCGCTTCGCGCCTGGATCCCATTGAGGCACTGCGCGCCGAAAATTAGGACTGCAAAATGAAACAGGACTTTCGCGAAAACCTGGCGCTGGCGTTCGATACTTTGCGCACCCACAAGATGCGCAGCTTGCTTACCGTCCTGGGCGTGGTCATCGGCGTCGGGGTGATTATCCTGGTGGCGGCGCTTCTTACCGGGTTTAAGCAGAACATCAGCGAGATTATTACCGGCTTCGGAGCGGATACCGCCTATGTCAGCCGCCTTTCTCAGGGTCCGCACGTGGGCCGATTCACGAAGGAAGAACGCGAGCGCAAGCCGCTCATGCTGGAAGACGCTGAGGTGATTCTGAATTCGTCTCCATCGATCCAGCGCATCGCTCCCTCGATTTTTGAATACCAGCACGATCATGCGGTGCGCTATCAGAAAAATGAAGTGAATGGCAGCGATTTCCGCGGGACCTTTCCCTCCTTTATCCTGGTTTACGGAAATGCGGCGATGAAATTTGGGCGGTTTTTCACGGAATCGGAAACCGAGCATCGCGACATGGTGGTGGTGCTGGGCGAAGATATTGCCAAGGCGCTTTTCCCCGACGCTCAGGATTCGGTGGGGAAGGAAGTGCGGGTGGATGGTTCGACCTATCAGGTGATTGGCATTTACGAAAAGCCCAAAGGGGGGTTCGGCGGAAACGACGAGGATAAGCGCGTCACGATCCCTTACTACACCTTTACGAAGATTTATCCGTTCGCAACTGAAGTGGGTTTTCGCTTTCAGGCGTATCCCGGAAAGCTCGACCAGGCAGTGGACGAAGCGCGCGAAGTGCTGCGGCGCAGGCGGAACGTGGCTTACGACAAGCCGGATAATTTCAGCATCGTGACGCAATTGCAGGAAGTGGAGCAGTTCAACGAAATTATCGGCGGGGTTGCGCTGGTGATGGTGGTGCTCAGCTCGATTGGATTGCTGATCGGCGGCGTGGGCGTGATGAATATCATGCTGGTCTCCGTCACGGAACGCACGCGCGAAATCGGAGTGCGCAAGGCGATCGGAGCGCGCAGCCGCGACATCACCTGGCAGTTCTTATTTGAAGCGATGACGCTGACCGGCACCGGCGGATTCATTGGAGTTTTCCTGGCCGGCGGAATTGCTTCGTTGATTCCGCGGCTGACGGACATGCATTCGTCCGTGCCGGTGTGGGCAATTCTTCTGGGCCTGGTGGTTTCGATCGGCGTGGGTTTGGTTTTCGGAGTGTGGCCCGCGGTAAAAGCCGCGCGGCTCGATCCCGTGGAAGCGCTGCGCCACGAGTAGGCTAGCTACTACATACTTCGCAGATGTCCGCGCCAGGAATTCCACAAAATTCAGAATTCGTACGGTTTATTTCGCGGTAAAATTTTATCTCGGCTATCCGATATCAAAATGCACAGGCAGGACTTGCGGCTGTGGAATAGAATTTTCCAAACTAAAATTTCCGCGCAAAAATTATTTTTTCCGGGACGGACGCGCATGTTCGGCGAGTGCCGTTTCAGAACTCGACCACTACGGGTAGATAGTTTCGACACGCGAACCCAAACATTTTGTATGTAAGTGGCGAATTTTTCTTGACAACTTTTTCTCGTACCGCGATACTCCTGCCTCAGATTCGGGGGATCGTGGTTCGGCCTCAGTGAGAGACAGCCGCAAGGCCACGACGTCGGCCCGGAGACCCAGCAAAAAGAATTTTAAATTGAGTTCAGCACATCGCGATTGCAGCGATGCACCGCTTCTTGTGCCTTGAACCTCATTTTTTTGTTTATGAAATTAGCCGGCGTCGATCAACGGTTTATTCTCACCAGCCCGGCTGGTTCCAGTCCACCGAATTCGGACGGCGCGTCTCTCTCCCAGTCCACCGTCGTAATGTCTTGGGTAAGGCGCTTGGGGTATACTGGCTAATGCGTGCCCCACGCCGTGCCCGCCACTTAATCTAATCTCATAAATCGGCAACACTGCCGGCGCGGAGGCAGAGATGGCGGAACCAAAAATGGCAGAATCGAAATTTGATTTGAATGAAGGAAAAATGAAAACGGAAGTGAAGGAACAGCGCCCAGCAGCCGGACTGGAATTCCGGCGGATGTTTACCGACGGAAAAACGTCGGCGTTCGACAAGGTGGAATGGGACCGCCGGACCGCCCTGATCGGGAACGAAAAGGGCCAGACAATTTTCCGCCAGGAAAATGTGGAAGTGCCCAAGTCGTGGTCGCAGACGGCCACTAACATCGTGGTGTCGAAATATTTCCACGGCAAGCCGAATACGGCGGAGCGCGAGACTTCCGTGCGGCAATTGATCAGCCGGGTGGCCAACACCATCGTCAACTGGGGCGACAAGGGCGGATACTTTTCCTCCCCGGCATCGCGCGAGGCGTTTCGCGACGAACTGATCCATCTGCTCGTCGAGCAGAAAATGAGTTTCAATTCCCCGGTGTGGTTCAACGTGGGCGTGCAGCCCAAGCCGCAATGCTCGGCGTGCTTCATCAATTCCGTCCAGGACAACATGGAATCGATCATGAACCTGGCCAAGACCGAGGGCATGCTCTTCAAGTGGGGTTCGGGAACCGGGACGAATTTTTCTTCCTTGCGCGGCAGCCGCGAAACTCTTTCGGGCGGCGGCATCGCTTCCGGCCCGGTGAGCTTCATGAAAGGCTTCGACGCCTTCGCCGGCGTAATCAAGAGCGGCGGCAAAACGCGCCGCGCCGCCAAAATGGTGATCCTGAACGTGGATCATCCGGATATCGAGGAATTTATCGGCTGCAAAACGAAAGAGGAGCGCAAGGCCCAGGTGCTGATCGAGCAAGGGTACGATCCGGCGATTGATGGCGAAGCGTATAGCTCCGTTTTCTTCCAGAACGCCAACCACTCCGTGCGCGTGACCGATGAATTCATGCAGGCCGTGGAAGACGATCGCGACTGGTGGACTCGTAATGTGAACGACGGCCAGCCGGTGGATAAATTCCGCGCCCGCGATCTGTTGACGGAAATGGCCGAATCCGCCTGGCAATGTGGCGATCCAGGCATGCAGTACGACACCACCATCAACCGCTGGCACACCTGCAAGGGCACCGACCGCATCTACGCTTCGAATCCCTGCTCGGAATACATGTTCCTCGACGACACGGCCTGCAACCTGGCTTCGCTGAACTTGATGAAGTTTTTGGGACCGAACGACCAGTTTGAGGTGGAAGCGTTCCGGCATGCCGTGGACATCACCATCACGGCGCAGGAAATCCTGGTGGATAACGCCAGCTATCCGACGCCAAAGATCGGCCAGAACTCGCACGACTACCGCCCGCTGGGTTTGGGTTACGCGAACCTGGGAGCGCTGCTGATGTCACTGGCGCTGCCGTATGATTCCGATGCTGGGCGCGATATGTGCGGCGCCGTCACCGCGCTGATGTGCGGCGAAGCGTATGCGCAGTCGGCGCGAGTGGCCGAACGGTTGGGCGCGTTCGCGGGGTTCGCCGAGAATCGCGAGCCGATGATCGACGTGATCCGCATGCACCGGGATTCCTTGCGGCCGATCAAGGAAGAGCATGTGCAGCCGTCGCTGCTCCATGCCGCTCAAGACGCCTGGGACACTTCGCTCGAGTTGGGCGAAAAATTCGGCTTCCGCAATTCGCAGGTAACCGTGCTGGCTCCCACCGGAACCATCGGCTTCATGATGGATTGCGATACCACCGGAATCGAACCGGATCTGGCGCTGGTGAAGCAGAAACGGCTGGTGGGCGGCGGCGTGATCAAGATCGTCAACAACACTGTGCCGCGGGCACTGATGCATTTGGATTATTCGCCCGAACAAGTGGCGCAGATCGTGGATTATATCGACCGCACGGGAACCGTGGAAGGCGCCCCGGGAATGAGGCCGGAGCATCTGGCCGTTTTCGATTGCTCGTTCAAGCCTTCGCAGGGAACGCGTTCCATCGCCTGGCGCGGACATTTGCGCATGATGGCAGCGGCGCAGCCGTTCCTTTCCGGCGCCATCAGCAAGACCATTAACATGCCCGAAGAATCCACGGTGGAAGATGTGAAGCAGGCCTATATCGATTCCTGGAAGCTGGGAATCAAGGCCGTGGCGATTTACCGGGACAATTCCAAACGTTCACAGCCCATGTCCGCATCGGAAGGAAAGAAACCTGGCGCTGGCGAGAAGCCGGAAGCGGCTGCCGCTGCAGCTGTGAATGCTGCGGTTGCGGCGACTGTGGCAACTGCACAAAAGGAACTTTTCCCATCCGGGCGGCGCAAATTGCCGAACGAGCGCAAATCCATCACCCACAAGTTCTCGATCGGTGGTCATGAAGGTTACCTGACCGTTGGGATGTATGAAGACGCTACGCCCGGCGAAATTTTCATCAAGATGGCCAAGGAAGGCTCCACGCTTTCCGGAATCATGGACGGCTTTGCACTGGCCGTTTCGATTTCGCTGCAATACCAGGTGCCGCTGAAGGCCCTGGTGGATAAATTCATCAACTCGCGCTTCGAGCCATCCGGCTTCACCGGTAACCCGGACATTCCCTACGCTCGTTCGATCGTGGATTACATCGGCCGCTGGCTGGGCGGAAAATTCATTTCGCGCGATTACCTGGTGAACCAGGAATCCGCGAGAGAAGAAATCGCTTTGACCGGATCGGCCACCGCGCCTGTGGCAGTGGCGCCTCCTCCGGCCGTGAAGGCGGCGGAAGTGGCCAGCCGTCCGCGGGCGCACTCTCCGATCGACGACGCTCCTTCATGCGCCGAATGCGGCATGTTGATGACGCCCAATGGCAGTTGCTATAAGTGCGAGAATTGCGGTGGCACTTCCGGCTGCAGCTAGGATTTAGGCTGTACGCAGGCAAATCAGCAGGGGCGCGGCCTGGAGACAGATGGCCCGCAATTCAGGCCGCGCCCGGTACAATTCTCAGTCATCCCGGTTCGTTCCTCTCCGCCTTCATCCAACGTAGACCAAAAATGCCCTCGTAGGGGCGCTGCTTGCTGCGCCCGGCCTTTTGAGGCCACGGTGATTGCGCTGCTTGTTTATCTTAAATCTTGCGCCCCTGGGCCTCCGCATCACCCTCTTCATGAGCCCGATTTAAGGGCAAAGAATCTATCCTTCGCAGTCCTCCGCAGGGACGAAGTTGTGGAGTAGAGAGATCGGGTGTACTCCGCCAGCGGGCGCAGCAAGCAGCGCCCCTACGAAGGCAATGCTGCAGTGGTATGATGATTTTTTTTCGAGGCGATATGTTAGCGACGCGACAATTAATTCCTCCGATCACCGCCCACACCGCCGCCGGGCGTACCGTTCGCGCCTGGGATTTTAAACAAAAGAAAAATTTGATTATCGCTTTCCTCGATGCGGGGTGTCCCGCGACAGCGAAATTTCTGCGCGAATTGGCGGGGCAGGCTGCCCGGATGGTGGAACTCGAAACTCAGGCGTTGATTATTTTTTCGGAGTTGCCGCCCGCCTCGCTGGCCGAAATTTCTCCCAAGGAAATCATTCTGGCCGCGGATATGAGCGGGCGAGCCGCGCGGGCCTTTCTGGGCAAGGATGCGCTGGCGTATGGTGGACCGGCTACTTGGGGGATTTTTGTGACGGATCGCTACGGCGAGCTTTATGCCCAATGGTCGGGCGGGGCGAGTGCAAGCTTGCCGGCCCCGGGAGAAGTTGTTCAGTTGGCTATTAAGAATTGAAATTGCCTGTTAGGAATGAGTCGCGTTGCGCTGGGCGATTCATGCGGAAAAATAGAGCCCAAAAACAACAATGAAGGGATCCCCGCCAGAGGACCCCTTCAACTTTCAGTAACACACCAACCAAATCCAGTCTCTGTTCGGCGAGACCGGATCCACCCCGGGATTGAGAGACAGCCTATATATGTGGAGCACGTGCTATGCCACAAATGTGTGGGGCTGTGGATAATCAGTAGGCTATTACAGGGACAGGGTTTAGCTTTATAGGCGATTGTTGGGAGGCTCCAATTTTTAGAGCCGCACTACTGTTTCTCACAGGTTCGTCTAGCCAGCACTATTATCTTTGGAAACTCGGGGCGCTTTATCGCGGGTGCAGCGAGAAGATTACGCTGATCGACGTATCCACTTCTATCGGAATGCCGTTGAGCGTTGTTGGCCGATAGCGCCAGCGCCGCACGGCGCTGATTGCTGATTTGACGAACACGCGGTTTCCGCTTATGAGTGAAAGGTCCCGCACCTTTCCGTCCGTCCCGATGATGGCATGCAGGATTACGACGCCTTCCACTCCTTCGGCGCGAGCTCCTAGCGGATATTCGGGCGATTCCATATGAAGCAGCTTGCCCGTCTGAAAAACTCCATGTTCCACATGCATCTTCAACGGGGTCTCAATCCAAAACGGATGGCCGCCGCCCAATAACCGGAATGCTCCACCTTCATAAACAAAGCAATACATCAAAGGGGCTGGCCCCTGTTCGTGGACCGCGAGCCGAATTCGAAAAGTCTCAATGTGTATCGGAGTCGAAGGAACCGGTAATTCGCCTTCCGCAAAAATCCCCATAGGCAGTTCCGGGGGGTCGACGGGGGCGGCTTCCACTTCCACGGCCGGCAACTTGCCATAGCTTTCGAGCATGGACCGAAAATGAGTGCCGAAGTTGGTTTCCGCCCGCCCGTAATCGCCGACGAAGGAAAGAGCTCGATCCTTGCCAAATTGCCGCTCCATCCAGACGTCAGGTTGCGGCAAAAAAAATCCTCCCAGTAACTCAGCAACGCTTTTCGAATCGTCGTTTTGATATGCCTTCAGAACTTCGTCTAGTTGGGCTTTGAATCCATCGGTGGAATCGGGGAACGCAGGCGGAGTGGCGAGAAAAGGAAACAGCGCCGCTCGGGGCTCCGCCGGGAGATTCTCTCCCGTGACAAACAATAGGGCGGCTGCGATTGCGATCGAGGTACAGAGCCACAAGCGACCCACGGGACGCCTCCTGAACACGTTTAAGACTTAATAAATGAGCGTGCATGGAAAGGCAAGCGCATTTCAGCCTGCACTCGAGGCGAGAAGTCTAGGAGGCACTAGCGGAGGCTTTATTCGTTGAGTGACGCCGCAGGCGGCGCCAGGCGTAACGAGCGGGCCAGAAGAGTAAAAGCGCCCAGAGGAGCAGGGCGGGGCCGATGTTGAGCAGGAATTCGAGGAAGCTGAAGAAGCTTTCGGCGGCGTTGTGGAAGCCGTCGGCCAGGGCGTTGCGCAGGCGGGTGAACGAAATTGTGGATGGAACGCCCAGGGTAGCTTTGAATTCCTCAGTCAATTGCAGCTTGATGGAGGTGAACTGGACGCGGTGCTCCATTTGCTTTTGCTGCGATTCCATTTCTTCAATTTCGCCGCGGACGCGGGCGATTTCCTGTTCGGTGGCGAGCACGTCGGAAAGCTTTCCGGTGCGCTGCTGCAAAATTTCGGTGAGGCGCTTTTCGGTTTCGCGGGAATTATGGAGACGGGCCAGCAAATCCATGTAACTGGCGGAGATTTCTTCGCCGGATTGCGATTCCTGCTCGACGTGGCCGAGCGCGCGCAGTTCCGCGATTGCGTCGTTTAATTGATCGGCCGGAATTTGCAGCGTGCCGGTAAGCGATTGCGGCGAGTCTTTTTGATTCGTCAGAGTGAGATCAGCCAGGTAGCCCTGGTGCGCGTTCACGATTTTTTCCACCGTGGCGCGCGCGCCGGAAAAATCCTTGGCCACGATGGTCAGCGACGCGGTGCGCGCGATCATCGGCCCGGATTGAAGTTGAGCCCACGTTTGAAGTCTAGTGAATTCCTCGGAACTGGCTGGAGGAGGCGCTGCTGGAACAAGCTCATCACTCGTTCCAGTCGAGCGACCGGTTTGAGCGGCCGGAGCCCCTCCGGCCACTCCCCCTATCAGACCTCCGATCGTTCCCGCTCCCGCAGGGAGCTTTGCTGTATACGGAAACCGGGTCGCCTCAGTCACGACTCGCTGCCCAAACGCGGAGTTGGGTCGCGGGCCTTGAAATCTTGGTGCTTCTAGAAAAGCGATAATCATCAGAGCTGCCAATGCACCGGCTCCGCCCCACACCCAGCGATTCGCGAGCCAGCGTTTTGAAAAAGAGTCGATCGCCGAAAATTTCCGTAGTTCGGTCTTTTGCTTCACGTCTACCTGCGTGGCGCTTGACGCGTTGACGCGGATCGAGAGGGTTTCGGGGGCAGGTTCCACTTCCCAGGCGAGCATTTCGCGCGAGACTGATTTCAGCGCGGAGGCTACCGATTGGCATTCCGCGCATTGATCGAGATGCGCGGCCACAACCGTGGCGCGGGCGGCTTCGAGTTCGCCATCGAGGTAGGCCATTACTTCTTCGGGTTCGATTGGATGCGTTAGATGTTTCATGACTGGTGCCTCAAATCTTTCTCGGCTCGGGGATCTTTGGAAATCGGAAATAACAATTGCTTCAGCGCCATGCGGGCCCGAAACAAGCGGGAACGGACGGTGTTCACGGGCACGCGCAACACCTGGGAAATTTCCTCGTAACTTAATTGCTCGTATTCGCGCAGCATCAGGGCTTCGCGATGGTCGGGTTCGAGTTGCTCCACCGCGCGGCGTAGAAAGAGAGATGATTCGGAATCGGCCGTATCGGCTAATTCGTTTGCGTCACCGGATTCTCTCGGTTTCGCCGCTGCTTTGCGTCTTTCGGCGTGCAGCAGGCGCAGCGCAATTGCGTATAGATAGGTTCGGAATAACGCGCGCGGCTCGTATCGGGCTGCGGCGCGCAGGACGGCAACAAAAGTTTCCTGCGCCAGGTCTTCGGCTCGGGCGGAATCGTCCAGGCGGCGCCGGAAGAATCCGTAGATCGGCTCGCGATAGCGTTCGAAAAGTTCGGTGAAGGCTTCTTTTGAGCCTGCCTGGAACGCGAGCATTAATTGTTCATCGTTGGTCATCTACGTTGAGCAATCCGTGCAACCGATCTTGCCTCTATCTTAGAACGAAGCTGGCCTGGTTTCTTGCAGCGTTGGAAGCCGGCCATTGCGGAGCGAGTTGCCGGGCTGGAACGCCATAAGCAAGATCAAAAGCAAAGTCAAATGCAGGGCGCGGCTCCCCGATCGAAATCATCGGGGCAGGAAAGCCGGCCCTACAACTGCTTTCACTTACGGTAATGGCGGAGAATGGAAAAAAGTTCCCTGGAGGGGAGGATTTTGACGGAAATGCGCACAGCCAGGAGTGGCTGTGCTACTGGACGCCGATGGCGGTTTTCAGGGCGGCGGCGATATCGTGGGACCAGCGTTTTACGTCGGCTTCGTGTTCGGCTTCCACCATTACGCGGGCCAGCGGCTCGGTGCCGGAATAGCGCAAAACTACGCGGCCGGAATTTCCCAGGGCGCGTTCCGCTTCTGCTAGCACGCTGAGCACGGCGGGAAGCGTTTCCAGAGCGGGCTTGGTGCGCACTTTCACGTTCACGATGGTTTGCGGGTAAACTTTCAGATCGGAAACGAACTGATCAATCGGACCGCGCAGCGCGATCAGGCTGGCGATTTTCAGCGCGGTGAGCATGCCGTCGCCGGTGGTGGCGTCATCGAGAAATAAAATGTGGCCGGACTGCTCGCCGCCCAGGTTCGCTCCGATGCGAATCATTTCCTCGAGCACGTAACGGTCGCCCACTCCCGTGCGGGCCAGCTTCAATCCCGAGCGGTCGAGCGCGCGCTCCAAGCCCAGATTCGCCATGGTGGTGCCGACAATTGTGCCAGTCTTCAATTTGCCGGAGGATTTTAAATAACGTCCCATAGCCAGCAATACGCCATCGCCATCGATCAATCGGCCCTCGCGGGTCATCAGCATGGCGCGATCCGCGTCGCCATCGAATGCCACGCCGAGATTGGCCTTCACTTCCAGCACTTTGGCGCGCATCACTTCCGGATGCAGCGATCCGCAGCCTGCGTTGATATTCCGGCCGTCGGGCTGATCGTTCATCGTGATTACGTTGGCGCCCAGCGAGCGGAATAATTTCGGCGCCAGTTTGCTGGCGGCGCCGTTCGCGCAGTCCAGCACGATTTTCATGCCCGTCAGTTTTGTACCTTCGAGCACCGCGATGCGGAGACCTTCCAGATAATCGTCATGCAGACGCAGATCGGCTTCCAGGCGCACGGGTGCGGGGGAAACCGGCACGGGAAAATTTCCCATGTCGTGTTCGATTTCCGCTTCAATGGCGTCTGGAAACTTCATTCCACTGGCGGAGATCAGCTTCACGCCGTTATCGTGATAGGGATTGTGGGACGCGGAGATCACCATTCCCGCGGCAAAGCCTTCCTGTTTTACCAGCCAGGCAACGCCCGGAGTGGTGAGAATGCCCGCAAATACGGGCTCGGCTCCCGAGGCGATCAGGCCCTGCGCCAACCGCTCCGCGATGTGCGGCCCGGATTCGCGCGTATCCATTCCCAGCAGCACACGAGGACGCTGGGAATGTTCGCGCTCGTGTTTGGCCAGATAGCTGCCGAGAGCGCGGCCAACGCGATAGAGCGTCGCGTCGTCCAATGGCGGCTCGCCGGGGATTCCCCGGATGCCATCGGTACCGAATAGGTTCTTTGATTTGGGTGTCAAAATGTCGCTGGGCGGCATAGTAGTGGAGTTTAGCACGTCACTTTTGATTGGCATGCGTTTCTGAATGGCACTGTCTCCATATCATCAACAACAGGGATTCCGCCAGTTCCTTGGCGATTGATGCGGCCGGACCTGAAAAGCGACGGGGTACTGCTTTGCAGGCACCGAGGCTCCGTGGACATTTAAGCAGCGGCACGAATATGATAACGTAACGCCAGTGTCGACCATGCCAGCTCAAGAATCGCGTCTCAGCACTGCGGGTTCGCCGGCCGGAAGAATTATTGCTGGCGGAATTGTGATTGCATTTTGCTACTGGGCGTCAAGCGTATTAGTGACGCTGCTGGTGGCTGTGTTGCTCGCCTATTTTCTCGACCCCGTGGTTTCCTGGATGGAAGACTGGCACATCCCGCGCGCGTTGGGATCGCTGCTGATCGTATTTGTTACGTTGGGCCTGCTTTTTGCGTTGACTTGGACTTTGGTGGTTCGGCTGGATCAATTCGGTTCCGATTGGCCGAAGTATCGCGCGCCATTGAGGTCGGTGGCGGGCGCGATCGAGCAAAAGCTGGCAGGAATTGAGAAGCACGTTTCGGAAATATCCCAGGAAGAAACCACCACCGCTGTTACCACCACCTTGCCTCAGCAAGTCTTTCAAGTGAACGATCCGCACTCGGTGCGTAATGCCGTGTTGAGTCATTTGGGTTCGGTTTACACCGCAATCTTGGCATCCACGTTTGTGCCTTTTCTGGTGTTTTTCATGCTGGCCGCGAAACGGCAGGTGTGGCACGCGACGATGCAGCTTTTTCCAGCGAGCGAACGCACGGAAGTGAAACTCACGCTCGATGAAGTGAGCATCATGCTGCGCAGTTACGTGATTGGCACCGGACTGGTGGGCGTGATTCTGATTTTGGCTGGTTGGATCTATTTCTGGACGATCGGCCTGGATTTTCCGTTCCTGGTGGCGCTGGCTTCCGGTTTGCTTAACCTGGTGCCGTATCTCGGTGTGGTAATGTCCTGGGTGCCGCCGCTGATCGTGGGACTGCGCACGCACCACACCAGTTTGTTTTATCTGGGCATCATCGGCATGCTGAGTTTTTTCCACTTGATGGGCGCGAATGTTTTGTTTCCCGCGCTGGTGGGCCGGCGGGTTCACTTGAACGCCGTAGCTGTAACAATTTCGCTGCTGTTCTGGGGATTTATGTGGGGCGCGATGGGTTTGCTGCTGGCGATTCCGATCACCGCCACAATCAAGGTGATTTGCGACCACGTGGAAAGTTGCCAGCCGGTAGGACGCTGGCTGGGCGCCTAGTCCGAAAATTTCCGATTAAAATTTTCCCTGCAAAATCAAAATTTTTCCAATTTAATTCCGGAACTTGATCTAGTGCTGTTCCGCGTTTTGGGGAGCAGCGCCCAAGTTGCGCACATAGTGAACCAATTGCCAAATCTGTTCGTCGTTATAAACTTTTCCAAAGCCGGGCATTCCGCTCAGGCGCACTCCGTGCTTGATGATCCAGTGCAATTCCGGATCGGACCATTCCTGCACTTCCTTTGAGCCGAGATCGGGTGTGCGCGGGTACATCCAGCGGCCTGCGTTGCTGGGTGTGCGCCCGTCGTTTCCGTGGCACACGGAGCACTCACCCATAAAGATCGTTCGTCCGCTGGCCATGTTTGCAGTGCCGCTGGGCGCGCTGGATTTTTTTGCCGCGCGGCTGATGATCCAGTGTTTCGCTCGCGTGGCCAGATAAGTTTCTCGAGCGCCGGGTTCAGGCAGCGCGCTGATATTGATGTGAGTGGCGGCGAAACAAACGCCCGCGAGTAGAATCAATAAAACGATCACCACTACCAACGCACGATTGCTTCGCATCGACAAAGGCCTCCGCACGATTCGCAAAATACGGAGAAGAACACAGCCGGGTGTGAGTTTTGCGCCGCCTCACGCCCGGTTGCAATTAGGGCCCGGATCACGCGCAGGACCGATCGTCCCGGTTGCGCGGGCACGTCACATCATTCCGCCGATATCCACGTTGACCCACTTGCCATTTTTGTTCACTTCCACTTTGTCCGCCTGCAACGCGGTTCCGTGGAGAGTGCCGGTGACGCGAATTGTTTCGCCAACGTAGGGTGCCAAGGCAAGGGACGGAGCAAGGAGGGCATAAAATTTATTGTCGCTGGTGAGCAGCGCGCCGGGAGTGCCGGCTTTCAGGCACATCGTGCCGCAGCCTTTCATTCCCGAGTGGTCGTTTCCGGCGTTCTTGGCGGTGTCTTCCAGATAGCATTTGCTATCCACTAATTTGCCTTCGTAAGTGCTCGGTTTATCGGCGGCGAATAATGCAGCGGCGTTTGAAAGCAAAAATGCCAGCGCGAGAGTGACTGCAATTTTCTTCATGAACGATTCTCCCTTGAATTGAATTTCACCATAGGTGAATACAACATTGGATTCATTCTTGCTGCTCCGGGGTGCACAGATTTTTTGCCGTCGATACCGGTTTGAGGATTTCAAAACTTCGGGGCAATGGGCGCCCGAGAATCTTACTCCGGCCGACGCAGCAAATCGACAAATGGAGATAAATTACCGGCCTGTTGAAACAAGCGAATCGCGGCGATTCCCCGAGCTCCAGCCGACAGGCAATCCCTCGCGTTCCCGAGCGTAATTCCACCGATCGCCAGCACAATCAGGTGTACCGCGCGGCAAACGTCCGATAACCGGCCAATTCCTTGGGGCGGGCCAAAGGCGCGCTTGGAGGGAGTGTCGAAAACCGGACCGAAGAAAAGATAATCAGCGCCGTCCCGTTCGGCGGCCAGCGCCTCCGGCAATTGATGGCAGGAAGCGCCCACCAAAAATCCATCGGGGGCGTGACCGGAGCGGCACCAGCGGACCACATCAGCAACCGGAGCGGATTGACCACCGAGATGGACTCCGGCGGCACCGGAAGCAAGGGCCACATCGAGACGATCATTGATCAAGATTTTTGTGTTTGTTCCGGCAGCCAGCGAAACGGCTTTGCGCGCGAGATCGAGAAGAGCGCGAGTGGGGAGATCTTTTTCACGAATCTGGATCCAATCGATTCCGGCGGAGATGGCCGCTGCGATGGAGGGAAATAAATCGCCATTTCTTTCCGGGGGGAGTTCGCTGCGTCCGGTGACGTAACAGAGGATCGGCCTAGCTATGTGTGGCAACGGTAGCAGAGGGGCGGCGGCGAAACGATTCCAGGGCCAGGAGAGCATCCAGAATGCCGAGGCCGGAAATCGCGCCGCGAATGTAGGGATTCAACAAGATCGGGATCAATACCGGAAAGCGATTCAGAAAATAATTCGTTTCCCAGAAGGAAGACCAGGGAACCAGCACCAGCAGCATGCCCAGCTCGAGCCAAACCAGGATCAGCAGTACGCGGAGGAGGCGATTCATCTAGTCGTCATCAATGTTTCGGAAGCGAAGCGATTCGCTCGGCCACGTCGCGGTAGTCAATGTTCATCGCGTAGACCTGGCGGAAACTTTCCAGCGCGGCGGCATTTTCTCCGGCAAGCTCCTGAGCGATGCCTAGATCGTACCTCAAGGCGAGGATGGATTCCTGGTCAAGCCCCGGAGTTTCCAGAGCCCGTTGATACCATACCGCGGCAATCTTTGGCTCATTCTTGGCCATGAACGTGAGGCCCAAGAGAGTAGAACATTGCATCGCGTAACGGAAGGGGCGTCCGTTCTGAACGGACTTGGCGACCTTCTGAAATTCTCCGATGGCTTCATCGAGCAGGCCCATTTCGCGGTAGGCGATTCCCAGGTTGTAGTGAGTTTCGAGATCTTCCTCTTCTTCGCCGATCTCTTCGAGTTCGGTGCGGAAATCCTGGAACACGTCGTGCAATTGATCGACGTTATCTCCATTCGAGGGCGCGGGGGCCTTGGGCGGCTTGGGAGCAGCCGCGGAACTTGCGGGAGCGGGAGCTTCTTCCGGCAAACGTTCCAGGCCATCCACTTCAGCCGCGAGTTCGCTGAGGAATTGATCCTGGGACATCGCGGACTGCTCTTGCTTTTCTTCGACAGCGGCGGCGGAGGGAACCAGCTCGAGTTCAAAATCGAAAACATCTTCCAGCGAAGGGCTCATCTCGGCTGATTCGACTGCTTCGGCCGGCTCAGGTTCCGCGGGCAATGGGGAATCGGAATTTTCGGCCGAGGCCGTTCCTGCCTTTTCGATTTCCGACGCAAGCGAGGCCCAGTCTTCGGTCAAATCAATTTCGAAATCCGTTTCGGCGGAGGCTTCGTGCACCGGCACAGCTTCCGCAACCGGCGCAGCGACTGGTGGAGCAACCTGTTGCACGGGCGGAGGCGCATGCTGGGGCTGCGGCGATTCCGGAATGTCAATCGAAGGCATCGCGGCCAGCGGTTCTTCTTCGACGGGCGGCAATTCAACCGGGGCTACCGTGAATTCAGCAGGAGCAGGCGCGCTGCCGGCTACAGGCTGCTCGGCGGTTACGGCCTCAGCCGAGGCTACGGCGGCGCGCTGGAAACGGCGGCGAAATTCTCCGAAGCGATCGGCGTTCGAAGCGTCGCCGCGATCGGCATAAATTTTTTCGAGCCGGGCAGCGATTTCGGCGGTGCGGCGTTCATTTCCGGAGCCGACACACAAATCCAAAAGGCGTTCGAGCGTGGGCGTGTGATGGGGCACTCGCTGGAGAACGGTTTCGAGAAGCTGAACCGCTTTTTGCGACAGGCCGTAACTGGAAAAAAGATCGACATCCGTGAGCGCCTGGGTGACATAGCGCTGAGTCTCTTCGTCCAGCGTCGGTTCCGGCAACACTTCGGGAGCAGCCGGCTCTTCGATAGGAGCTTCTTCTTCCAAGACGGCTGAAACGCTGACGGGTTCGCGGCCGGTCTGCGTGCGGAGCAGATTCAAGCGCTTGAGCAAGTTTTCATCATCGGGCTTGCGCTCGAGGAGTTCCTGGTAAAGCTCTTCCGCTTCCTTGAGTCTTCCGGCGGCGCTATTGGTTTCCGCCAATTGCTTGATGGAATCCGCCAGCCGGAAGGAATCACTTGTCTTGCGGTAAAGATCGACCAGCCACTCGCGGGGCTCGAGGCTGCCTGGCAATTGTTCGGCGGCGCTGGTGAGCGCCTTGGCGAGATGTTCCTGTTCGCCGCTTTCGATCATGACTTCACGAATTTCGTTTAGCAGAGTGAGTGCGCCTTCTGCTTTGCCGGATTCGAGCATTGCTAATGCCACGGTATACACATGACGATAATGCTGGCGGCCGTGCGCCAGGACTTTTTGGGCGAGACTGATGGCGCGCGTCATGTCCCCGAATTTGAGCAGCAGGTCGAGAAAGACAGAGGTCATTTCCCCGCCGTTCGAGGAATCCGGCTGGCCTTCGAGAAGGGCAATGGCCGCGGGCATCTGTCCGCCGGCGAAGAGAGAGCGCGCTTTCAAAAGGATCACTTGCAGGTTGCCTGGATCGCCGGCCAGCGCTTTCTCGAGCAGTTTTTGCGCTTCGGCCACCTCGCCGCGATCGAGCAACCGCTCCGCAAAATTGACACAAACCAGGGCAGCTTCTTTTTCTGGCCCATGGCGTGATAGAGATCGGCCAGCTTCAATTGGACGCGATGATTATCCGGCTCGACTTCGAGCAACTTCTGCAAAGCTTCAATGGCCTGCTGGCTGCGGTTCGCTTTCGTATAAATTTCGGCGAGCTGCAGGAACAGCGTGCGGGCTTCGCTCAGCACGCCCTGCTGAACGTAAAGTTCCGCAAGCCGTTCGAGGGGCGAAGTTTCCGCCGGAGCCAGCTTGGCAATTTTTTTGTAAATGGCGATAGCTTTGCTGTTGAAACCGTCGTGCAGAAAAACATTGGCGAGGCGCTCGAAACAATCGGTAGCGCGCTGGGTATCGCCATTGCGAACGTAGAGGTCGCCCAGAGTCATCAGCGTGGATTGGTCTTTCGGTTCGTGCTTGAGGATTTGCTGATATTCCGCGATGGCCTGGGCGAGCTTGCCCTGTTGCAGATACTTCAGCGCCGATTCTTGGGCTTTGCTCTTGGTATAGATCATCGAAAAGTTCCGGTTGCTCCGCGCCCGCGGGCGGCGCGGATGAGCCGACAGAGACGGGCGAAGAACAGTCCTAAGTACGTTAGCACACGCGAAAAAGCGGGGTCAACGAAGCGTCTTGGGAGCGTTTGAAAGACGATAACAGTGCCTGGGGGGGAAGTTCGATGGCGTGGGATGGCCATGCGGGAGGAGACGCGGGGCATTTGACGTTTGTTCGCGTGGGGGAGGGCGCGGCTGAAGCCGGCCCCTACATACGGATGAAGGCACAGCCTATGACTCGGAGGGAATGGAGACAGTTGGCAGATCGAGGGGCAAGGGAGGTTGGGTGGCGGTGGCGGCCCAGCAGGCGGATTCGCGAACCGGGGCGAAGGAGTAGCGGTGCAACGGCGAGGGGCCGTGCTGGCGAAGGGCTTCGAGATGTTCGCGAGTGCCGTAGCCTTTGTTGTTAATCAGGCCATAGTGCGGATAGATTTGGTCAAACTCGACCATCATGCGGTCGCGTTCCACTTTTGCGAGGATGGAGGCGGCGGCGATGGAAACGGAGCGGCAATCGCCGTGGATCAGGGAGCGCTGCTCGATGGCCAGGTCGAGTTGCATGGCGTCGATCAGCAGATAGTCGGGAGAAATTTCGAGAAGGGAGAGAGCCTGGACCATTGCCTGGCGGCTGGCTTGATAAATATTCCAGGCGTCGATGCGGCTGGCGTCAATTTCAGCGATGGCCCATGCCAGAGCGTGTTCACGGATTCGCTTGGCCAGTTGCTCGCGGCGCTCGGCGCGCAGTTTTTTGGAATCGTCGAGGCCGACAATTCTTCGCTTGGGATTGAGAATTACGACGGCGGCTACGACGGGACCGAACAGCGAGCCGCGTCCCACTTCGTCGAGCCCGGCGATGCGCTGCCAGCCGCATTGGCGGGCTTCCCGTTCATAGCGCGATGAACACAGTCGATACATCCGTGCGGGATTCTAGCACAGGGATTTATCCGATTGCGTTTGCAAGAGAAGTTCGTCCGGGATTTCCATTTTCCCTTATTCGAGCATTGGGGCTGTGCGATTCGGATGGGCAGCGAAAAAACCAACTTATACCCAAACATTTGCGTGTTGCCCGTGATTCCTCGCCCCGATCCCCCCATGCGGGGCCATCGGGACCCGGAACGGCGCTGAAGCCAAAGTTTCAGAGGGAAGTTCACTTTGCTGCGCCTCGTTTCTAGTGTGTTACCATGCCGAGCAAGTACAAGCTCGATATATCAGGAGGAGCTATGCGCTACGCCGAAGTGACTACTCCCGTTGCCGCCGCGGATGCGTTCCAAAGGTCCGATGATGCGGCGGTGCTCTCGCAAGCTGCGACGTTGCTTCTGCTGGGTGGGCAGATCAAGCAGCAGGTGAATTTGCCGGTAACGGCCATGGCCCTGCAGGCGCTCCCTACCGCTCCGGTCCTGGCGCCGCAGGAGGACCTGAAGGCGCTGGGAGTGCCTGCGATCACGGCATTTCCGGGGAGGTTCGATTCCCTGCGGATCACGGAAGCAGTGAATTCGCGCTATCAACTCTCCGGGAAGAAAAAGGCGCCGAAACAGCGGGCGGCGCGGGTGCATCGCGAAGCGTTGGGCGATTTGAGCAAACGCCTGATGGAGTCTCCTTCAGCGGCGGCCGCTGCTGAATTGATGGAAGCGTGCCTGACGCATCCAAATGAATTGGTTCGGGTGTCCGCTGCCGCCGCATACTTCGAGCAGAGTTCCCAGCCGGACCGCCTGGTGGGCATTCTGGTTGCAGGCACGAAGAGCAAAGATCTTCTGGTGCGCGATGTGGCGGCGACAGCGTTGGCGCGGATCGCTCCGGCGAATCCCGGCTTGCAAGAGATCATCAAGCCGCGGAGGAGAGAAAAAGCGCGCGGCAGGAAATCTCATACGACTGTGTTGATCCATGGGACCTGGGCGCGGAACAGTCCCTGGTGGCAGCCTGGTGGAGATTTTTTCAAATACCTTACGGGCGTGTTGCCTCCGCTGGCGCGAACCGCACCACTGCCCGCGACGCCCGCGTGGGACGCTCCTTATGCCGCCGCGGATTATTATTTCTGGACGGGGGGCTACAGCGATGCGGCCCGCGCCCTGGGCGCCCAGGATTTGGTCACCTGGGCGAATAACCACAATTCACCGAATGCGGACATGATCACGCACAGCCACGGAGGCAACGTGGCATTTTTGGCGAGTCAAATGGGCCTGACGATGAAGGAAGCCGTGGTGCTGAGCTGTCCGGTTCATTTTCCCAAATACCAGCCGGATTTTACGAAGATCCAGAAGATCGTATCGGTGCGCGTGCACCTGGACCTGGTGATTCTGGCGGATCTGGGCGGGCAGAAGTTCGACGATCCGCGCATCCAAGAGAATGTGCTGCCGGTTTGGTTCGATCACTTCGCCACTCACGATCCCAAGAGATGGGCGAAGTACAACGTGCCGGCCAAGCTTTGAGCAATTGAGGCGTGTTAGAATTTCCCTGTGCGGCTGCTAGGAACAGCTCGATTGTTTGCTTGCCAGGCGACGTGGCGATTGACCGGCTTGCCCTCGGCGGGACGGGCACTGGTGCGCGCACTGGGATCACCAGACGATACGGAGCGTGTTGTCGCGGGGATGTTTCTGGTTCGGGCCGGCGCACGCGCCGAACCGCTTCTCGAGGAAGCTCTTCACCGGCGAGAAAACCTTCCGATGGTTTTGTCGATTCTGGGGGATATTGGGGACAGAAGATTTCAGAGGGAGTTGGAAGAGTTTTCAGCGGACGGGGATCCGCAGGTTGCGCAAGCCGCGCGGGATGCGCTTCGAGTGCTGGCGGCGCATCAATAAAGCTATTCGCGAAGATTCGGTAAGGCCATTTTGAGGGGCGCGGGATCTATTCGGTAGTGTCCTAATTTGCAGATGCGGAGCGCAACTCTTGTTGGTGAGACTTCAGGGGCTAAAGCCCGGTTTTCTTGCAAGCGGTCATATCGGAGCTGAAGCTCCGACCCCCTAAAAACCTGACTTAAACATCAAAATGGGAGAACGTGAGTTATTCGGCGACTGGGGCTGTGGCCGGGACGGCGACGCGCTCGACTCGCTTGATGCGGGCGGCTTTGCCTTTTCGTCCGCGCAGGTAATTGAGCTTGGCGCGGCGGACGCGGCCCTGGCGGACTACCACGATCGAGCTGATCATCGGGGAATGCAACGGGAAGATTCGTTCCACGCCGATGCCGAAGCTGACCCGGCGCACGGTGAAGCTGGCGCCTGCCAGAGCGCCGCGGCGGCCCATTACCACGCCTTCGAAGGGCTGGATGCGTTCCTTTTCGCCTTCCGCTTCTTTCAGGCGGACGTTGATGCGGATGGTGTCTCCGGGGCGGAATTTGGGTAGGTCTTTGCGAAGCATGGCTTCTTGCGCTTTAGCGATAGTTCGATTCATGGCAGAGTTTCCCGGCAGACCCACTCAGGCGGGGCCAGCTCATTATTGGTAAACGGGAAGTATAACGAAAATAGGGCGGATTTCCTAGGCGAAGTTGTTAGTTTCAAGGCAGCAATCAAGGGTGATAGACTCGCGCAAACATTCCGCGAGGCCCAGCGATGGCCGTTCACAAGGCTTGTTCGACACTTCCTCCGACTGCTAAACACGACCGAAGTTCAACCTCAACTCAGAAAGATTCAGCCCACTTTATGGACACTTGACCATTTGGAGGACAGCCAACGAGCGATTGTTGGCCTCAAACCGATGATAGGCACGGCGCTTCGATCTATGCGGATAATGCACGGAATCATGTTGATTGCGACTATAGGTTATGCAATCGCAGGAGAGATGGTGCAAAGGCCACCAAACGTGGCTTCCCTCGTTTTCATGAAAGGCTTCGCAATTTTTGCGATCGTGGAGATAGTTCTAGCCTTGGTTATTCGAAAGAAGATGTTACCTAAAGCGATTGAGGTATTGCGGCACAATCCAGGCGACCGAGCGGCTATTGGCCGATGGCAGACGGCGAACATTTATAGCTGGGCAATTGCGGTGTCGGTTGGCTTGTATGGATACGCCCTTCGCTTCACGGGTGGTAGTCGCGAAATGGCAGCCCCTTTTTTCGTCGCGGGCGTGATCTTGATGTGGTTGTGGAGGCCGCGGTTGGAGGAAGGGGTCAGCGAGTCGAATGCGTCACCCCCACCGGTAGGCTGATAGCAAACGGGAAAACCTACTTCGTTACAGCTTCGAATGGGCAGGAGAACCGCAATGCACGACTGGAAAGACTCATCGCGGGGAGTACTGGCCGGGGCAGTGACCGGGGTTGTGTTTGGAGTGGGAGGATTCTTCGCGACGGAGATTCCCGGGACACATGCGATGGGCCTGGTTGTGTTCGTGCTCGTGCCGCTTGCCGCCGGATTTGCGATCACGATGGTTTCGCATGGTCTGCAGAGGGTGTCCGCAGCCGCAATGCTGGCTACACTTGTGTCACTCGCGATTTTGATCGCGACGGGCCTGGAAACTGTGCTCTGCGCCTTGATCGCTTTTCCCTTACTTCTTGCCGGATTGCTGATCGGTGTGGCACTCGGCTATTTATTCCTCAAACTTAAGGACAAATTCGGGGGTGATGGCGGCGGGTCACTCCTCGGTATGCTTGCCCTCAGTCCACTTTCTTGTGCCAGTGTGGTAGGTTTCGATGCTGGCGGGCTGACGATTCGCTTCCGAAGAAAAAAGTTTGAGAGAAAGACTGGACAGCCTTCAGCGCAAAGCGAGTATTGGGGTTCCATTATCAGGGAGAGAACTGAACTTCAACAGGCTGATGTCGAAGGGCTTTTCCGTGAAGCTCAGACTGAGGATGCGACATTTGCCGCTGGCTGTGGGACTATTGACGAAATCCGAGATGTCCAAATTCCGCGAGGTACTCCCGTATATTCCCTCGATTCCAGCGCCAGGCCGGAGGGAGTGAAGGGGCTTCGGCGAACTGGCGCGCGATCTGACTCGCGTCCATATTCTCCCCCTTCTGTTTACCATACTATAGCCAGCCCGATGAGATTTCAAGCTCCTTGATATTGTGGTGTGCCAAAATCGAGCGCTGCGAAAAGCATGGGGCGATACGAGGCGCATCCCAGGAATGGCAAGAAGCTAAGAAACAGAATCAGATCGAGGATCTCGGACTTGGGCCCATGAAAATGAGTATTTGCAGAAGGAATCCAGCGAAGGGTAGAGGGCAGCCGCGCGACATTTGTGTTTTGGCATCGAAGGCTCATGGCATCTATGGATTGCCTGATCTTTCGCTAGCGCCTTCTCCGGCGGATTCCGAACAAGATTTTGCCATCATGTCAAAAAAGAAGAATGTTCATCTGGAAAAGAATACAGTCTTCATTTTTTCAAGCTCCGATATTCATACACCGCCAGCGCCGCAGCCCTGAGTGAATGCATTCCCTATTCACGGGTAATCGTAATTCGGACCGAGAGGGAGAGCGAGAAGGCCGCGCTGCTTCTTGTGTGCCGTGATAGGATTTGCGTTCGCGCGGGAAAATCCTATGGACAAATCCACGTCTTTCTGGAAAACGCTTTCTCCGAGATCGTTTTTTCTGTTTCTGCTGGGCGTTTTCTTTGTGTTCAGCGCGGTGGGGTTTGCCAGCGACGTTTCGGAGATGGGGCGGACGCCGAAGACCGCGTTTATTTGGAGCGTGCTGATCTCGGGCATTTTCCCCGTTTTCTATGCGTTTGCGGGATTCGCGCTTCGCAAGCAATTCTGGAAGGCGTTCTTTCCGATATTTGCGGTTCATTTTTTTCTGATGAACATAGTCAACCATTCAAATCCCTCGTTTCGGCATGCAGTGGAGTTGAATCCGGCGGAGGTCGCGCGGATACACAGCCGGCTGCAGCTGGATGGCTACGCCATCATGCTGGTGGTGGCGCTGGGGTATGCGTGTTTTGTTTATGTGACGATTACCGAAGGGCGGCGGTATTTTCGCGTGCATGCGGAAATTGAACTGGCTACCGAAATTCACCACGTGCTGGTGCCTGCGATTGGGACGAAGCTGGGCGGGTACGAATTTTATGGACGTTCGTTGCCGAGCGGAGAAGTGGGCGGCGATCTGATCGACCTGGCGGGGTCGGATGAAAATTGGGTGGCTTATCTGGCGGATGTCTCGGGGCACGGAGTGGCGCCGGGAGTGGTGATGGGGATGGTAAAGAGCGCGTCGCGAATGCTGTTGAGCTCGGGAGATGATACGCGGCATCTTCTGGCTCGGTTGAACGAAGTGATTTACCCGCTGAAGAAGCCGGACATGTTTGTGACGTTTTGTTTTCTGGCGCGAAGTGGGGACGGGTTGCGGGTGGGGCTGGCGGGCCATCCGGCGATTCTGCATTTTTCGGCGGGGAGCGGGAAAGTGACGCAATTGGAATGCCCGGACATGCCGTTGGGAATTCTGCCTGATGGGAATTTTTCAAGCAGCGAGATTCGAACCGAGCCGGGAGATGTGTTCGCGCTCTATACGGATGGGTTTATCGAACCGGCGAACGCGGCGGGAGAAGAATTTGGACTGGCGCGGCTGGAGGCGGAATTTCAGCGCACGGCGACGCAGCCGTTGGAGGAAATTTGCCAGTCGCTGCAGGAGGCTGTGAACAAGCACGGCGCACAATTCGATGACCAGTCGCTTTTGTTGGTTCGAAAACTGTAGGGCGGAGCGTTTTGAAGGATTCGAAAGATGTGGCTGGGTTATAAGTTTCGCGCGGAATCGAGGAGGCGGGCGTCTTCGGGGGTTAGGGAGGGTTCGTCGAGGAGGTCGGGGCGGTTGCGGAGTGTTTTTTCGATGGCCTTGGCGCGGCGCCATTGGCGAATTTGTTCGTGGTTGCCGCTAAGGAGGATTTCGGGGACTTGCCAGCCGCGGAATTCCTGAGGGCGGGTGTAGTGCGGGTAATCGAGAATGCCGTGATTGGTTATGCGGGTTCGGTGCTTCGCGTAACCGAAACTTGTGTCCGCTACGTTTGCTTCGCGTACGCGGACCGCTTCTTCGGCTGCGAAAGATTCGTTTACCGCACTCGCTTCGTTGCCTAGCGCGCCGGGCAGGAGGCGCGTGACGGAATCAAGAACCAGCGCGGCCGGGAGTTCACCGCCCGAAAGAACGAAATCTCCGATGGAAATTTCGTGAGTGGCCAGGTGCTGGGCTACGCGCTCGTCCACTCCTTCGTAGCGGCCGCAGATCAGGATCAGGCGCTCGAATTTCGTGGCGAAGGCGCGGGCGGCTTCCTGGTGGAAAAGCTTGCCGGAAGCGGAGAGCAACAGGACGGCGGTTGCAGGGGCGGGGCTGGCGAGCGATTCCACCGCTTCGAAGAGAGGTTCGGGTTTCATGACCATGCCTTCGCCGCCGCCGAAGGGGCGGTCGTCCACGGTGCGATGGCGATCGTGGGTGAATTCGCGGAGATCGTGGATGCGGATTTCGATGAGGCCGGCCTCGCGGCCGCGACGGATGATGCCGTGATCGAGCGGGCCGGTGAAGAATTCGGGGAAGATTGTGATGATGTCGAATTGCATTGATTTTGCCCGAGGGCGGTTTGTTGCCGATTCAGTTTACGATAAATTTCGTGTTTCGCCCCTCTCAATAGCATTGGGACAATCGTACTAAGCAGCGAAGGAGCAGCATTGGAAGGTTGCGCGGGATCCCTCGCTCCGAGCCGTTGGGCGTGCAGACAACTATTAAGGCTCGGGATGACGGCAATCGTCTGGGCACCGGTACGCTTTTGCTTCAAGAGCGTTGCAGTCGATCGTGCTAGGCAGCGGGTGAGCGGGCAATGGAAGGTTGCACGGGTCCGATGAAAAGCATCGGACTCCATGAACCGGAGATCCCTCGCGCCGAGCCTGTGGGCTCGGCGGCAATTGGTGACGCTCGGGATGACCGAGGTTGGCTATGCATCGGGAGGTGGAGAACGCGCTCCGGTGGCGCTCCACGATCAACCTACATCGGCTTTGCCACACAAACTCTTCATCTGAAGCTCCGACCCCCTAAAAACCTACGCCAAATCTAATTTAGGATGGCGTTTGAAAATGCAGGCCGGGCATCGGGATGCGTGGGCTAGGATTTGCGGTTCAGGTCGCGGAGGCCTTCCGGGAGTTTTACTTCGATTCGGCGGGAGGCGGGATCGATGTGGGTACAGATTTCCTGGGCTAGAGGGATCAGGAGTTCGCCGTCGGGGGTTTCTACTTCGAGGACCGACGTGCCGGTGGTGGCGACATCTCTGACGCGACCGATGAGCGCGCCGGAATCCTCCCAGACTTCGCAGCCGATCAGATCGGTGACGTAATACTGGGCCGAGCCTAGCGGCATGCGATCGTGAAGCGGGATCTGGACCTGCAACCCGACCAGGCGCTTCGCAGCTTCAATGGAATCGGCGCCTTCGAAGAGAAACACCGCCTGTCCACCGTGGCTTTGGCTGAGCCAGCATTTTCGGATAGCGACGGGGCGGGGCGGATTGCGGCCGTCCCATAGGACGGCATTTTTCAAACGGGTGAGGCGATCGGGGAAATCGGTGAGGATTTCCGCGGCTATTTCCCCACGGAGGCCGTGAGGACGGACCAAGCGCGCGAGAGTGACGCGGGGCGAATCATTGTCTTCCACGGGGAAGTATTCTAGCGTTTATTCCAGAATCTCGAGCGTGAAACGTTTCTTCAATTTCATGCCGGCCGCGCCGAGAAGAGTACGAATCGATTTGGCCGTGCGGCCCTGGCGGCCGATGACTTTACCCAGGTCGTCAGGGGCGACCCGCAGCTCCAACACCGTTACTTGTTCGCCTTCCACCGCGCGAACCTGAACTTGTTCTGAATGATCCACGAGAGCTTTCGCGATTGCTTCTACAAGTTCCTTCATTCCCTCTCCTTCGTGAACGCCCAAGTTGGTGGAGGGACTCCGGCTTCGTGCCGGGGTACACCCACAGCAGCATGATCAGGAGCTGGGCCTATCAATCACTGAAGGATTCGACGCGTTACAGGATTTTTTGGTTACGTAGGAAACTGCGAACTGTCTCACTGGGCTGGGCGCCACAACCGAGCCAATACTTGATCCTTTCGGCATCCAGCTTGACCAGGTGGGGCTTTACGAGCGGATCATAGGTTCCCACAATTTCCACAAAGCGGCCATTGCGCGGGCGGGTTTTTTCCAGCACGACGACGCGGTAGGTGGGACGCTTTTTCTTGCCAATTCTTGACAGACGAATCGCCAACACTCGGTGTTTCCTCCTATTCTTAAGGGACCACAATTATAGCGAATTCGGGCGGATTCGCCTAACGTGAAATGCGATGGAGTTAGCTGGAGGCTCAAACGAGTGACGCGACTGCCGCCGGCGGGTTCGGAACAAGTAATCCTTCGGGCTTGGGGGTTCGCGGGGCTAACCTCCCAAGATTCAATGGGTGAGGATCGAAGATCGCAGTCCGCCGATTTTGATCAACATGTTCGAGATTAAGAATTTGAAATTTCGGCGCAACTAGCACCCCGCTTCGCGAGATCGGGTTCACGACAATCGGCGGGACGGAAAAATCTGATCTCTTCAGCAGACAAATTACCCATTTGACAGCGCCCCGTCAATTGTTAGAATGGTATTTATCGGTTCACATCGCTAATGCGCCTTTTCCGACTGCAAAGGGTCCTATTAACGGTATGCTGTGCCGCAATACTGTCCGGTTGCGGAGGAGGGGGCTCTTCCTCCTCATCGCCAACTGCACCGCCGCCAGTGATGGGCAGTTTTCATTTGACTCCTAGCCCAACTCAACTTGGATTGTTTCCCGGACAAAGTCAGCCCGCAGATGTGGGTGTAACCAGCGACGGCGGATTTCTAGGCACGGTGACCATCACGCTCAGCGGGTTGCCAGCGGGAGTAACCGTCACGCCCACCTCAGCGCAAGTGGCTGTGAGTGGTACGGCAAATTTCACGATCACTGCGGCTGCCAACGCGGCGATCGGGACGGCACAAATTCAATTCAATGGAGTTTCGGGGTCGCTGCAATCGTCAAATACGATTACGTTGATCGTGAACGCGCTTGCGACTCCGATTTCTCGTCCCTTTGTCACGGTTGGGGGTGGACTGGAAAGGGGATTTGTAGACGAATCTCGACATCTGCTCTATGCCAGCAATCTGGCACTGAATGAGATAGATGTGATTTCGACCGTCGACCTGGGCATACAAGCCCGCGTTCCGGTGCCCCAGCCGTTGGGAATCGATCAGATGCCTGATGGCAAAACCCTTGTGATTGGAACCTTTACGCAAGGAATCTATACGTTCGACGAAGATACGTTTGCAGTCACCCAGCACCTAGCGCCGAATCTACTCGACTCGTTCAATCTGAAAACAACCGTTGAATTGATAATGCCTGTTGCTATGGCGAACGGAAAAGTGTTGATCATAGGGAAGGACGCAGGAATCTTTTCTGGTTTTGCGAAAGCGGGGCAACAAATCATCAAATGGGATTCCCAGGCGGATGTGTTTACCCAAGTTTCGCTCCCGGGGACAACTCCAGGTCAACCAATGGAGTTTCCGAATTTAAAGCGCAGTCAGGATCATAAGTGGGCGATGACCGGCCAGGGCCAGCTCTTTATCTATAGCTCCGATTCCGATTCATTCATTACGAAGTTTACCGTCCCCGCCGGTACGTTGGAAGATTTCGCGGTAGATCCGTCCGGAACGAAATTTGCCGCAGTAACTCCACAAGCAGTAACACTTTACGATCGAAATTTGAACCTGCTAGGAAGCGTACAAACGAATACTGGAGTATTTGCGTATCTCAGCGCGCAGTTCAGCCAAGATGGATCGCGGCTCTTTTGGCTGCTTCTCGGCGAACAATCTGGCGGCGCAGTGGAGGATGTGATTGATGTCAACAATCTTAAAGAATTAGGCGGGGTATCCGTCGCGTACGGAAGCGTGAACCAGTTTCTTATCCCGCTCTGGGTAGACAGTTCAAACCGCGCTTTCATAGCTGGTGCAGGTGGAATTGGAGCCTTAGACTGCAATGTGCTCCGATCGGGCCCTCCTACGATTGCCTCTGATGCGTTCCCAGTTCCGAGCGGCGCGGTACTGAACACTCCAATTTCCGTGAAGTTTGACACTCCGGGAATTCCTGTTGGAACTGCAATCACATTTGGAGGGCAATTGGCGCAATTTGTATCTATGGGTCCCTCGAACAATCCACTGGTTGTCACAGCACCTGCATCTGCCACTGCGGGGCCGATTGATCTGGTCCTGACTTTTCCGGATGGAGAAACCATAGTTGAGCCGCAGAGCTTCTCCTACGGTGTTGACGTCCTGGCCGCTTCTGCAACTCTTGCTGCGCCAACTGGAAATCCACAGGTCGTAATCTCTGGATTTGGGATTGTGGACAGTTCGCGAACCGCACCGTCTGTGAGCGTCAGTGGTCAGAGCGCCCCGAGTGTCTCACTCATTCAGTTATTGCCATCTGTAAACGTCTTACAGCAAATAGCTATCACATTGCCGAATTCCAGTCCGGGTCAAAAGGACATCGTCATAACAAATAATCTTGGTACTGGAACGTTGAAGAATGCGATTGAGTATATTCCGTCTGCCTCCATAATTCCGGCAGGCAATCTCCGTCAACTCTTATTTGATACACACAGGAATGTCCTTTACGCACTTCGAAGCAACGAAATCGATGTGCTAGACCCGAATACCCTGAACTGGGAGACACCCATCCATCCGAATGGCACCGCCACTCCGGGATTCGTCTCGATGGCTTTGACACCGGACGGCAGCAAACTCTTGATTGTAGACGGCGCGAACAGCAATCTCACAATCTTTAGCCCCGACAATGCTTTCACGAGCACAGTCACAACACTACCCGGCACATCAGCAGGGTTAGCGGTTACTAATACAGGCAAAGCATTTATCACAAGTTCGCCTATGCCGATCGAATTTGATCTGACTACGCAGACGTTTAAGCTCCGCGGCAACTTCGAATTTGATTCCCTCCCGCAGTTTGCGGCTACGCCTGACGGAAGTCACTTAGTAGTCGCAAGCCTTTCGATCAGCGACGGACAACTTGGAGTTTGGGATAGTTCGACGGATCAGTTCACTTTCCAAGATATAACCGACTACTTTTGGTCAGACGTTGCAATCTCTCCGGATGGGAGCAAATTTGCGGCTATCGAGAGTGCCTCCGACTTTCTTGGCGCAGTAATCAATTTCTACGATCCTCAGCTTCACTTCCTGAACACGACAGTCTACCCAGACCTTGCACAACCTACTGGTGTGCCGGCCCTCGGAGCTATGTTTAGCTCCTCGGGAAAGACGCTTCTTCTCCCTTCTGCGGATTCCATTGATTTTTACGATCCAACAACCGGCCTTCTCCTGGGCAGGGTGCTCACTCCAGAAAAGATTCCAGATGTAGGCCTCCCCAACATCACTGGCGGAGCGATTGCGTTGAATCCGGGCGAAGATACAATTTACGCCATTTCCGTATCCGGATTGACAGTATTGAAACTTCCGACGCCGGCTGACCAAGTTGTCCCGCCGAAATGGCCATTTTCGGCCCGAAGCAACGAGACCCCGGCTGATTTGAGAGCTGGTTTGAGCGCCCTCAAATCTCTTCGAATCGCAAAAGGCCACAAGTAGCTACCGGTATTCGTCAATGATTGTGAATTATTGTTGGGCGGGGAGCTTGCCGATGCCTCGCATTTTGCCTGTGGCCATTTTGCCGTATTGCTTGATCATTTTGCGCATGTCAGCGTATTGGTGGAGAACCTGGTTCACTTCCTGGACGGTGGTGCCGCTGCCACGGGCGATTCGTTTGCGGCGCTTGCCGTCGATCAGGTTGTGATCGGAACGCTCGGCGGCGGTCATGGAATTGATGATGGCTTCGACGGAACGGAGGCGTTTCTCGTCGACTTGCGTGTCTTTGGGAATTTTGGCGAAGGGACCTACTTTTGGCAACATTCCCAGCAGGGATTCTAAAGAACCCATTTTGCGGAGCTGGCGCAATTGATCGCGAAAGTCTTCGAGCGTGAAATCGTCCTGGCGAAGTTTGCGTTCTAGCTCGCGGGCCTGTTTTTCGTCGACGTGCTGTTGGGCTTTTTCGATCAGGGTTAAGACGTCGCCCATTCCGAGAATGCGGGAGACGATTCGATCGGGATAGAAAGGCTCGATGGCGTCATATTTTTCGCCTACGCCGACAAACTTTACGGGGGCGCCAGTTACCTTGCGGATAGAAAGGGCAGCGCCGCCACGGGCGTCACCATCCAACTTGGTAAGTACTACACCTGTAATACCCAGCCGTTTGTGGAATTCTCCGGCGGACCTTACTGCGTCCTGGCCAATCATTGCGTCGGCTACGAATAGGATTTCGGCTGGTGCGAGTTCGCGCTTCAGCTCGCCGAGCTCGGACATCAATTCGTCGTCGATGTGGAGACGGCCAGCGGTGTCGACCAGGATTACGTCGCAGGCTGCTAATTTGGCTTCGCGCACCGCTCCGCGGACGATTTCAAGGGGCTTGTTCGTGCCTGTGCCGGGCCAGAGAGGAGTGCCAGTGGCCTTGGCGACCTGTGCCAACTGTTCACGGGCAGCGGGCCGGTAGACGTCAGTAGAAACTAGGATTGGGCGGTGGCCATGTTCTGAGAGCCATTTGCCCAATTTGCCCGTAGTGGTGGTCTTGCCGGCGCCTTGCAGACCCACGAGCAGCCAAACGGATGGGGGGCGGGAAGCGAATTGCGGCTTGGCTTCGCGGCCCAGGAGATCGGCCAATTCGTCGCGAACGATTTTCACTACTTGCTGATCGGGAGAAAGCTGGAGCATTACTTCCGCGCCGACGGCTTTGGCTTTGATGTGCTCGATCAGTTCGTCGACGACGGCGAGGTTGACGTCGCCATCGAGCATGGCTTCGCGGATCTGGCCTAGAGCGGCTTCGAGGTGCTCGTCGGTGAGCTTTCCCTGGCCGCGGAGGTTCTTGAAGACGCGTTGGAGTTTGTCAGTTAAATTTTCAAACATTGTGGGGCGCCATTCATTTCGGCCAAGATTGCCGGTTTACAGTTCCAAGGATGCTTTGCCGATTCCACATTGCATCACGCGCGTGCTGACAAATTTCATTGTAGGCGAGGCATCCAATACCGTCAACGCAGGTTAACAGGTTGCGGAAAAAGTCGAGAATTGACTCTCCGGTGGAAGGGCACTCCAGATGAACCATGGAGAAATTCCCCACTTCTCAAGTATCAGGGGCTTTCTCTGGATTCCTCGCCCACAAAACGGGCTCGGAATGACCACAAATTGGATTATTCCGCAGCCTGTTATGAGAGTTCGGCCAGGTTCTTAGACTCCGCGCCAGTTTGACTCGCGCTCGCGCGCACACTTAATATGAGTCGACTACTTCAGAGAACTGATCGCAAAGGGATTCCGGAATATGGCCGGCCACAATGATGGGTTCGAGCAGGACACCGATTCCGGACGCGCCGCTAAGCCTGGAAGTGCTGAAGTGTCTGCCGAGAGTCCCATCGAAAAACCAGCAACCGGGGTTTCCAAGAACGTTGGTCCCGCCCCGGCTCGGCTCAACGGCAGAGTGATTGTCGAATTTGCTGCGATGGCTGTGGCGATTGCCGCGATTGCCTATCTATATTTTCACCACTAGCATGCCATTTCTCGCCGAGCTGTTTTCTGAAACAGAGTAGGGGAGCCGAGTTTTCAGCGGATGGGACGGTAGATCAGGCCGATGACGATTCCCACGGCAATTCGCCGGCGGACGCGAGCCTAGTCGGCGGAATCCATATTGACCTTCGGAAATCGAAAAGCGCGTGCGGCAAAGACTGGGATTGCCCCGCGCTCATTCCTCCGTGGGTAACTGGCGAGGAGTTGGAGGCGACCAACTTGCTTTTCGCCGCGATTACTACGGAGTGATATCTCAAATTTTTGTAACTCAAGAGCTATGTGGTCCTCGCGAAGGGCGCGGCTGAAGCCGGCCCCTACAAGGTCAATTACAAGGGCAAGTGCAACGGCAAATGCAACGGCAAATGCGGCATTGAAGTTAGACTCGTTGACTTGACGATACAAGGAACCTAACATCGGGGCACATGGCTGGCTCGGACTCCCTGATCGGCAAGACGATTTCTCACTACCGCATCACTGAGAAACTGGGTGGCGGCGGAATGGGAGTGGTGTACAAGGCGCAAGACTTGCGCCTGGACCGATTTGTGGCGTTGAAGTTTCTGCCGAAGGAAGTTTCCAGCGATCCACAGGCCCTGAGCCGTTTTCGGCGTGAAGCCAAAGCCGCTTCTTCCCTGAATCATCCCAATATCTGCACAATTTATGACGTGGGCGAAGAAGATGGACAGGCATTTATTGTGATGGAGTGCCTGGAAGGGACCACGCTGAGGCACCGCATCAGCGGGCGGGCGATGGACTTGGAAACGCTGCTTTCCCTGGCGATTGAAATGGCCGACGCTTTGGATGCCGCGCACGCCGAGGGGATCATTCACCGCGACATCAAGCCTGCCAATATTTTTATCACCAAGCGAGGCCACGCGAAGATTTTGGATTTTGGTCTGGCGAAAGTTGGGACTCCGCGTTGATGGCGTTTCCGCGCTGCCGACAGCGACCGCGGAAGAATTTCTGACCAGTCCGGGAAGCGCGGTGGGAACGGTTTCGTATATGTCTCCGGAGCAGGTGCGCGGGAAGGAACTGGATGCGCGGACGGACATTTTTTCGCTCGGCGTGGTGCTGTATGAGATGGCCACGGGCGCGCTGCCATTTCGCGGAGACACTTCGGGAATTATTTTCGAGGCGATCCTGAACCGGGAGCCGGTGGCGCCGGTGCGATTGAATCCCGACCTGCCGGCGAGGCTCGAGGAAATTATCAACCGGGCGCTGGAGAAAGACCGCACCCTGCGCTACCAGCACGCCTCCGACCTGTTTGCAGACTTGCAACGGCTGCGCCGCGACAGCAGCTCCGGACGATTGCCCGCGCAATCGCCGGCGCCATCGGAAACGTCGGAATCGAAAACGGAACCGGCGGCCGGGAGCGGGGCCCAAAAACCGTCCAGACGGAGCGCCTATTATGTGGCCGCCGTCGTTCTGGCGCTTGCGATTTTGGTGGGCGCGGCGCTGCTGCTTCGCCGATCGTCGCGCAGCAATGTTCCAGCCAGCAAGGAATGGCAGCAACTCACATTCTTTACGGATTCCGCGGTGTACCCGGCGATCTCTCCGGACGGTCGGATGCTGGCCTTCATCCGTGGGACGGATTCCTTTCTTGGATTCGGCGAGCTTTATGTGAAATTCCTACCGGATGGCCAGCCGGTGCAAGTGACACACGATTCAAGGCAGAAACTGGCTCCCGCGTTTACTCCGGATAGTTCGCGGATTGACTACGGATTATTTGCGCCGTGGGAGACTTGGGAAGTGCCGGTTTTGGGCGGCGAGCCTCACTTGCTGTTCCCGAACTCTTCGTCGTTGACCTGGATCGGCGATGGCAAGCATCCGCTTTTCTCCGAGATCAAAGAAGGGTTGCACATGGCGGTGGTGACCACCGACCAGGGCCGGGGAAACAGCCGCGACGTCTATGTCCCCGCGAACCAGCGCGGAATGGCTCACCATTCCTATCTTTCGCCGGACGGCAAATGGGTGCTGATCGTGGAAATGGACAGCCGCGGCGATCTTCTGCCGTGCCGGATTGTTCCGTTCCAAGGCGGCGGTGGACAAGTGCGCGTTGTAGGCCCACCTGACCGCACCTGTCTCGCCGGCGCGTGGTCTCCCGATGGGAAATCATTTTTCCTGAGTGCCTGGACGGACTCATTTCATATCTGGAGGCAAGGCTTTCCCGACGGGGAACCGGAGCAAGTGACGTTCGGTCCCACATCGCAAGAGGGCATCGCCATCGCCGCGGACGGCCGATCGATCATTACATCCGTCGGCTCGCAGGATAGCAGCGCGTGGATTCACGATTCCGATGGCGACCACCAGGTTTCGGCGGAAGGAAATAGCGGAGCGCCTTTATTTTCCCCGGATGGAAAGCTGCTGTACTTCCTGCTGGAGAACGGGCGAACCCAGGACGACGAACTTTGGGTGAAAGATTTAGCCAGCGGAAAATCGGAATGCGTGCTGCCGGGTTATTCCATGGGCGAATATTCGATTTCCAAGGATGGCAAGCAAGTGGCGTTCGTGCGGTTTGACGAGCATGGCCGCTCCAGCCTTTGGATTGCGCCCACCAATCGCCGCTCTTCCCCGGTGCGGATCTCGTCGTCGGAAGGCGAAGATTCCGTCAGGTTTCTTCCCGGCGGAGACCTGATCGTTCGCGCGCTGGAAGGCGGGTCGAATTTTCTCTATCGTATGAAAGCAGACGGCTCTTCGCGGACCAAGATTATTTCGCAGCCTGTTCTCGACGTGTTCGGAGTTTCACCGGACGGCCGATGGGTGGCTGCGGGAGTTCCGGACCCCGACCCGGAACACACGGTTGCCGTCAAGGCGTTTGCGGTGGACGGCAGCAAGGAAGAGAAAATCTGCGTGGGATTTTGCTATCTCTATTGGGACGTCACGGGGAAATTCGCGTTGCTCTATTTTCAGCGGCAGCGCGATGTCACCTACGTGGTTCCTACGCTGCAGGATTCGGGATTGCCAAAACTGCCACCCGGCGGAATAGCCGCCACGGATGATATGAAAGGTGTGAAATCCGCGGCGGTGATTCCCTCGCTCGTGAAATCCGCGTTGAGCCCGTCGGTATACGCCTTCACCCGGCTGATTACCCGGCGCAACCTGTATCGCATCCCGTTGCCGTGATCCGATTCGCACTTACACCACCTTCAGAAACGCCTTTCATAATTTTCCACCACCTTGAAACCTTGATTCCGCAACGCTCCAGCTATTTGATTTGGTTCGCACGAGTCGTGACGCATAGACGGTCGTGCAACTAGGTACGGTATTCCCTTCGCGGCATTATTAAATCCATTGATAGTTCGCTTGAGATAGACGTTTCCACCCCGGTTGTAGATCGTCGTGATCGGCATAAACCGCAAATGATTGGGATATCGGAGGATTTAAAGAGAAAGTCGTTATCGCATCCTCGCTCAAGACTACACGAAGCAATCTTCGACTTCCAGTTGCCCATGGCGCTGGGTATTGATGCGTGGTAGTGCTGCATCAGCGATGGTTAAACCACCCTCGAGTAAATCTCTGATCTCTCTATTCGAGGAAGCTAGTTCCACTGTTGTGCCTTCCTCGCCAGGCGTCAGGAGCAGAACCTCTTCTCCGCCGATTCTGGCAGTCGAGAGAAAATCAGCGCTCTAGTGCTAATCAACTAAAATCTGACGCTTTCTCTGGCGCTGGATTCTGTACATCAAGGTGGGCAATTTTCGGATGATCCCGGAATTAACGAAAGCTCAGCTCTTCGAGCAGCATTTAATCAAACCCTCTGGTTCAAATACCATTTCAGTCCGATGAACGCAGCGATGCCGTCCGCGAATTGACCTCGCTTTACTTTGCGCCAAGGGACGCAAGTGCTGGTAGACCGCTTCCAAGTGTGGGATACCAGTTTCGTCTTTAACATCAGTGAGTTCCTTCAACTGTGGCACTGCCATTCTTAGAGCTGCTTCGAATTTTTCTCAGAGGCGCCTTTCGCTGGCATCGAAGTCCTGGGAACTCTCTCAAGATAAACTTACCGTAAGGATCCAGGATCCCGGTCAGGATCGGCTCTCAGGTGGCGCAAGATTGCTGGTAACAAACGTAGTTAACTTGCCATTACAACTCGAAAAATCTGCTCAGTGTAGGATTCGGCAGAATGAGGTCCGAAGGCCGACTACTTCAGCACTAGGCCGATCTAAAATCTCAACGTCGCCTTGTGACTACTCGTATGCTAATACGCTTGCCTCTTCGCACCCGCAGTGCTTTGGTAATTTGGAGCGGCCCCTATAGGCACTTCCGCAGTGGAACTTCCAATTCTCCCACAGAATTGCCGCTTGTTTATGTCCAGCCTCGTACCAGCGCTGTTCAGCCCAGTCAACGATGGCTACTTCAAACCAGTAATGTATTTGAGACAGAGCCACCGTCCTTCGGCTACTCTTATTGACCGGGTTGCGCTGGTCGACTAAACTGCTTGTTTCGCTTAGGCTCGATGGAGCGGACTGAGTGCATGCGCCACGCATCGCTCGAACGGCGTTCCGCGCCTGTCGGCATCCTGGGCGTCGAGGTTCGGATCGTGAATACGCCGACGCGCCACTATGAAGATTCGAAGGAGAGAGACAGTTGACTAAACGCACCTTTCAACCCAAAGTGCGCCGCCGGCACAAGACACACGGCTTCCGCTCGCGCATGAAGACGGTGGGCGGACGAAAAGTTCTGGCGGCACGCCGCAAGAAGGGACGCCATCGCCTTACGCCCATCTAGTCCGCGGCTGGGCTTTCCCCGCGCCGTTCGCCTGGTGCGCCGCTCGGAATTCGAAGTGGTGTATAAACAGGGTCGGCGGCAGACCAGTCCTTCGTTCGTCATTTTCGGCCGCGCCAATGGACTGGATCGAAGCCGGTTCGGACTAAGCGTGAAGCTTGCACAGGGCGGCGCGGTTTTACGGAACCGGATTCGCCGCCGCATCCGCGAAATTCTGCGGCTGCACCTCCAGGAGATTGCCCCGGGATGGGACATTGTCATACATCCGCGCGGCTCGGTAGCTCGCGCGCAGTTCACGATACTGGCGACGGAATTGGTGTCGCTGATCCGTCGCTTCGTGGCGCGCGCTTGAACCAGTGCGCGGGCGGCGGTGAACCGGCAGGATCGGAATCGATCGCGCACGGCCGGACGCCACGCGCTGGAGCCTGCTATTCGCCGTGCATTTTTACAGAGTGTTTTTCTCGCCTTTTTTTGGAGCGGCCTGCAAATTTTATCCTTCGTGTTCCCAATACGCTCAGCAAGCGATCGAACGCTGGGGCGCGCGGCGCGGAGCGTGGCTTGCCTTGAAACGGCTGGGGCGCTGCCGGCCATTTGCGCAAGGCGGATATGATCCGGTTCCCGAGTTGCCCGCTGAAAATTCCGATATTGGTTCGGCTTTCAGTAGCACAGCCACTCCTGGCTGTGTTTCCGGCGAAAATGTAGGTATTACGCGCACAAGCAGGAGCGCCTGTGCCACTAAAAGCGGCGGACGATTGCGTAGCTCCGAGAGCGGAGGTAACGCGTTGAGCGAAATGTCTCCCGAGCGCCGCGCACTGCTGGCCTTCGTTTTGTCGATTATTATCCTGTTGGTCTGGAGCCGTTTCTACAAGCCGCCCGCTCCCGCGCCGCAACCGGTTGCGAGCCAGCAGATGTCCCATCCCGGACAACCGGTGATACCTTCGGCGCCGCCTGCGGCTTCCAGCACCGCAACTGCCGCGTCCGCCGCGCCTGCGGCCGGGGCAAAAGCGGCCGATAAGGAAGCCATATACATCGTCGAAAGCCCGCTCTATCGAGTGGAATTTTCCAACCGCGGCGCGGTGGTGCAAAGCTGGCAGTTGAAAAAATATTCCGACGATCAGAAGCCGCCGCACGTTCTCGACCTGGTGAACGCCCAAACTTCGAAGCAGCTTGGCACGTGGCCCTTCTCGCTTGTGCTGGATGATCCTCAACTCCAGGACATGGCGAATTCCGCGCTCTACCAGGTGAATCCTTCGCAGAATAGCGTGCAGGCGCCGGCGGAAATCACCTTTGAATGGAGCGATGGCCGCCTGGCCGTCAGCAAACATCTGAAGTTTTCGACAGGTTACCTTTTTAACCTGGATGTCTCCGCGACGCTGGATGGCAAGCCCTTGTCCGTTGCGGTTGCGTGGCGCGGCGGCTTCGGCGACGTCAATGCCTATAAGGCCGCGCAAACTTTGAATGTTTTTTATTCGACGAATGGCAAGCTGAACGTGCTGGCGTACAAGAAACTGGGAGTTTCCAGCCATCCGGAACAGCGCATGGAACAGCCCGGCACGATGGAATACGTGGGCATTGAAGATCAATTTTTCACCGCCGCGTTTCTTTCGAATGGCACGGGGCTCGATCTATGGCACTGGGCCGAGCAGCGCGATGTTACGGACGGGGATAAAACAGAAAAAGAACCCGTGGCAGAAATGGCTGCGAGCACCCCCGCCCCCGGCCCTCTGAGCGCCCGCGTTTA
Organism: uncultured Acidobacteriota bacterium; assembly: GCA_963797765.1. Lineage (GTDB taxonomy): Bacteria > Acidobacteriota > Terriglobia > Acidiferrales > UBA7541 > JBGPTK01. Next base: position 1,153,701 of record CAWCQU010000002.1, read on the forward strand.
CGTGGGCCCCAAAGATCTTGCTCAACTGGAAGCGCTGCAGCCGCCGCTGGAAGATCTGGTGCAGTTCGGATGGACGGGAATCATCGCCAAGCCGCTGTTTGAAGTTTTGAAATGGATTTACCGCTACGTTCCGAACTACGGCTGGGCCATCGTGCTGCTGACGCTGGCGATCAACCTGGCGCTGTTCCCGCTAAAGATGAAGAGCTGGCGCTCGATGCAGCGGATGCAGAAAGTGGCGCCGGAAGTGGAATCGATCAAGCAGAAATATCAAAAATATGGGATGACCGATCCGCGCAAGAAGAAAATGAACGAAGAAATGATGGCGATCTACCAGCGCGAAGGGATCAATCCCGATGGGCAGCTGCTTGCCCATGCTCTTTCAAATGCCCATTTGGTGGGCGCTGTACCGCATGCTGCAAGGCGCCATTGAATTGCGCCACGCGCCGTGGATGGGCTGGATTCACGATTTGTCGGCCCACGACCCGTATTACATTTTGCCGATTTTGATGACGGTGACGATGTACCTGATGCAGAAAATGACGCCGGTGACGACCGTCGATCCCATGCAGCAGAAAATGATGACGCTGATGCCGCTGATGTTCGGGATTTTCTTCTTCACGCTTTCCAGCGGATTGGTGCTTTATATTTTCACCAGCAACCTGGTGGGCATGGGCCAGCAATGGTATCTGAATCGTACCGCGCCGCTTCCCGCCAAAGGCAAAGGGCCCAAGGGCAACGGAAAAAACACTTGACGCAGCCTGCGAACCAATTATTCTCGCGGGAACGAACGGGGACAATGAACCAGCGTTTTATTCGCGAGGGCAAACTTGACCTGACCGCACTGACCGCGGAGTTGCGGCGTTTTCTCGATCTTGCGATGAAGCAGATGCATTTGGATCTGCGTTACAACGTGGCAGACTTGGCTACGGAAGCGGGCGGTCCAGGTTCCGCGGGCGTACTGGTTAATTTTAGCGGCGGCGATCTGGAATTGCTGCTGCAGCGGAATGGTGAACTTCTTTTCGCCCTGGAATATCTGGCGATGCGGTGGCTGGGACTGGACCAGCCGTTTCATGAACACCTTCGGTTCGATGCCGGCGATTTTCGCGCGGTGCGTCTGGAGGAATTGAAATTATCCGCCCGCGTGGCGGCGGAGCGGGTGCGCGAATCGCGCCAGCCATTCCATTTCAATTCCATGCCGTCGCGGGAGCGCCGCGTAATTCATCTGGAACTCAGCAACATGGCAGGGCTGCGCACGGAAAGCGAAGGCGCCGGCGAAAAGCGCCACCTGGTGATCTACCCGGTCGATACGAAATAAATCTTATTTTTGAGAGCGAGAGAGGGCGATGCCGGAACCAGTCGTCGCAATTGTGGTGGCAGAAGTTCTTTCAGGCAAAGAAGCGGAATTTGAAACACTGGCCGGCCAGCTTTTTGAATTAATCCGCCGCAAGGATTATGGCACGGACCGCCTGCTGCGCTCACTGCGGCAACCGAATCTTTATTACGATATTCGCGATTGGGCCAGCCAGGAAGCCGCCGAACAATCGCAGCGCGATCCGGAATTGCAAGCGTTGCGGGTTCGGCTTGCCGAAATCTGCAAAGTTTCCGAAGTGATTTACTCCGCCCGCGAAGTCAGCCTCTAATTTTTCCGCGAGTTAAATTTCCAGCAGGTAGCCAGCTTTTCCGACGTTGATGCAGCGCGTGGATCCAATGAGATCCGATCGTCCTGCGCACTCGTGAATGTGCCCGCTGAAAACATAAGCAGGCTGATTGCGTTCCACCTAGGCGCGCACGGAGTGGCTGCCGGCGTGCTTTCCCGGAGCAAATTCATCCAGCTTGGAATTGTGCGGAGGGCAATGGGCGACCAGATAGCGAGGTTTCGCCGATTCGAACTCGGCCAGGGCTTCGGCGATCTCCGCTTCAGAATATTCTCCGGGGGTATCGAACGGCGTGGGATTACTGTAACCGAGACCGGCCCAGGTGCATTGAGGGTCGGTGCCGGCGGTTTGGATGCGCCGGTGAAAATCAATCAAACCATATTTTTCGCAGAAGGCCGAGGATTGCTCCTGCGTTTCATGGTTTCCCGGGATCACCCACACACGTTCCGCGAACGGACGAAATAATTCTCCGCATCGGTCGAGTCCACGGCCGAAATTGGAAAGATCGCCGGCGGAAATGTAGATATGCGCCGGGCGGGCGAGCAATTGTTCCAGCGAGCGCAGATCGCCGTGAATGTCGCTGAAGATCAGAAATTTCATTTTGAATTCTCACCCGTCGCGGGAGAACTATCCGCATTCGGATGCGGATACGTTAGCTTGCCGACCCAGCCTTCTTCCAACAATTTTCCATTTTTATCAAATACCACCTGGAAGACAAAGGAGGCCGGCCTTTTGCCGCTGCGGTCGAAAAATCGGAGATCGCTGAATTCGACGATTTCACGATTGTCGCCCGCTATATAGTGGATCATTGGAAAACGAGCGAACCAAAAATACGTGCGCACCTCTTCGAGCGCGCGTGCTCTGGCGATCAATGGATTCGGCGGCGAATCGGCGATTGCATAGAAAACCGGAAGCTGTGAATTGCGCAAATCGAAACGCGCTTCATAAACGCCGCCTTCCGCGCGAATCAATCCCATCCAATCCAGAAGTGACGGTGGAATCGGCAATGCCCCCATGCGGTGCACGGAGATATGATTTGCATCCGCAAACGCTTGCACACGATTCAGGGCGGCATGATGAGCGAATCCGCAGGCGATGAGGTAAACCGCCGCCACGTAGGTTCCCCAGCGGCACCAGGCGCCCCGGCCGACATCGAAGCCGCTCCCATTCAGCAGCGGCAGAAAAAATAAACCGGCAAGCACGATGATGAACACGAATAGCGACCACAGCGAAAACGGAAACTGAACGGCGCGCGCAATTCCCCAGGCCGCGAATGCTCCAATGCCGCACAACGCCCACATTCCCGCGGCCTTTTGAACGCTTTTTTCGCGACGCGAATAGACCCAGGCAACAATTTGAGGTACCAACAGAATCGCCGAAAAGCAAAAATCAATGATGAACAGCAGGTCCCAAGCCACGCGCGCATTCGATATCGGCATCCACATGCGCGTGCCGAAAGAGGTCATGCCGTCCAGCAGGATGTGGCTTGCGATGCCCACGGCATACGCGAGAAAAAGCACAGCCATCGAAGGGCAATCACGGCCCCACCGCCGCAGCAGCCATCGCGTGAGCCACGCAAAAATCGCTGCAAAAATGGGCAGACCGACAAAGGAGTGAGTGAACCCTCGATGGATTTTGGCGATGGCGAGAGGATCGTGGCTGAACGCTTCGATCAGGATGTCGCTATCCGGAAAAACGGAACCAAGGGTGACCGCAAGGATCGCGACACGGCCCTTGAACGCGTGTTTATCGTTCGAAAAATATGCTTTGCCGAGCAGGCCGCCGCCGATGGCGTGTGTGATCGTGTCCATGAACTAGATTACGAGCTATGGGTATCCGGGATTTTCAGCATTAGGAGATTTCAATCAGCGGCGAACGCTTCTCGAAAACGGCTCCGATGGGCTGGAATGCGATATCATGATTGCTGAACACTTCTTGCGCGGGCCGCACTGCTTCGGGGGCAAGCGCGATCAGAAATCCTCCCGAAGTTTGAGGATCGAAGAATAAATTCCGATACTCCTCCTTCACGCGGTCCGAGAATTCCACGCAGCCTTCCAGAAAATCGCGATTATTTTTCAAGCCACCCGAAATGAAATTTTGCCGGGACGCCTCGATTGCGCCCGGCAAGTAGCTGACGCAGGTGTGATCGAGGCGAAACGAGACACCGCTGCCGATGGCCATTTCGCGCGCGTGGCCCAGCAAGCCGAAACCGGTTATGTCCGTTACGGCATGAACCGGAGTTCCCTTGCCTTTCGTGGCCGATTCTACCGCCCGCAGGGCTTCGCTTGCTGCGCGATTGAGCTGAGTCATGGAAGCTGAAGATGCGGCGACCGACTCCTCGCTAGCGCTTCCCTGCTTGAGCGCCGTCGCAATCATGCCTGTGCCAATTGCTTTGGTGAGAAGGAGCACATCTCCCGGCCGGGCGCCTACGTTTCTCCAGAAACGTTTTGGGTGGACAAGGCCGGTGACGGCATATCCAAATTTCATTTCGTCGTCGCGGATGGAATGCCCTCCCAGTACGGTACACTTGGCTTCCATCATCTTTGAGAGGCCGCCGCGCATTATCTGTTCGAGAATCTCCGCCGGCCCAGCCGTGGGAAACGCCACTATGGTTAGGGCGGTTAACGGGCGGCCACCCATGGCAAAAACATCACTGAGCGCGTTGGTGGCTGCGACTTGGCCATACGTGAAAGGATCGTCGACGATCGGCGTGAAAAAATCGACGGTTTGAACCAGGGCTTGTTCCTCATTCAAGCGATAGATGCCCGCATCGTCGCTGGTTTCAAATCCAACCAGCAGATTCGGATCAGCCTGCTTGGGAAGACCCCGCAGAACCGCATCCAAAATTCCCGGACTCATTTTGGCCGCGCATCCAGCCGCTTTTGCATTGGTAGTGAGCCTGACCGTTTCCACCAGATCGATACCTCCCGAAGGTTCCCGTTCTGAATAATGATTATACAGCGCTGAAGTTGCAAGTGATGTGCGGCGTTGTGGAAGAAAGGCGAGTCGGCACTTAGGAAAGGCGGAGACCTTCGCGCGGGTCTGCAAAACAGCGTTTGCCTGCTACACCTGAACCGATCGAACAGGAATCGCAATCGTTCTGGAAACCGGGGTCGAGGCAATTATGTGGCAGTTTCCGTCGAACATGCCGCCCGGGAGAATTACCAGGCAGGGCGAATAAATTTCGCCGGTCACCATGGCTTTGGATTGAATTTCAACGCGAGTTTTCGCAAAAATCGTGCCGTCAAACTTTCCTGCGATCAAGATGTGATTCCCTTCGATCTGCCCATCCACGCGAGCGTTTTCGCCCAGCACCAGGCTGTGATCCGAGATCACCGTGCCTTTGAGTTCACCGTCAAATCGAAAAATGCCTGTTACTTCGAGCTTGCCTTCAAACCGGACGCCGCGTTCGATAAAGCCCGTCCAATTCGCGGAATTTGAAATTTGCTTGGAGTCTTTGCTGGCCATGGGAGGTAAATTGCTAGCGATTACATACTACCACTGTAGTTATTTTCCCAAGAGTCGTTCGTAAAGTCCATTCAGTTGCGCATCGTCGTAAAATTCCAGAATCAGCTGACCGGGGCGGCTGCCAATCTTAGGCCGCAGCGTGACACGTGTGCCGAGAGCTCGTTGCAACTCTTCGAGCGCCGCCCTGGTATTCGGGTCGTGGCCTGCAACTACCGGCGCAGCAGCGACGGCGCTGGCTGATCGCGCCCCTATTCTTTCGAGCTGCCGCACGGAAAAGCCACCTTTTGACGCCCGCCTGGCAAGGGAAATACGCTCTGGGCCTTCCGGGACCGCGAGCAAGGCGCGGCCGTGGCCTGCGCTCAGCTTTCCTTCTTCCATCATTTCCTGAATCGCGTCTTCCAATCGAAGCAACCGAATTGCATTGGCGATGGTGGCGCGATCTTTTCCGGTTCGTTCGGCTACTTGCTCTTGAGTTAAATGGAATTCACCGATCAATCGATCGAAGGCCCTGGCCTGCTCGATCGGATTCAAATCCTCGCGCTGCAAGTTTTCAACGAGCGTCATTTCCAGCGCGAGTTCTTCCGCCACCTCTTTCAGCACCGCGGGAACGCGCTGCAGACTGGCACGTTGAGCCGCGCGCCAGCGCCGTTCGCCAGCGATGAGCTGGTAGCGGGCGCCCCTTCGACGGACCAGGAGCGGCTGAATGATTCCACTCGATCGAATCGACTGTGCGAGTTCTTCAAGCGCGGTTTCTTGGAATCGAGTGCGTGGTTGATAGGGACTTGGGTCAATCAAGTCGATATCGATCTGGATCAAGCTCTCAGCCGGGGCAAGAGCTGGCTGGGCGGCAGCGGCGGCACCGCTGGTTGAGGGGCTTATTTTGGGAGCCGGAACCGGTTCAGGATCCCGAATGAGCGCGCTCAGCCCTTTCCCCAACGCGTTTCTGGTCATTAGCGATAAGCTCCTTTGCCAGTTGGATATAGCTCTCGGCCCCTTTACTATGTATGTCGTAGAAGATGACTGGCTTTCCGTGACTGGGGGCTTCGGCCAGGCGCACATTGCGCGGGATCACTGATTCGAATACCTGGGCTCCGAAGAAACTACGAAGGTCTGCGGCGACCTGCTTAGAGAGAGTTGTCCGCTCATCATACATCGTGAGCAATATACCCTCAATTGCGAGGGAGGGATTCAGGGTTCGGCGCAATCGCATGAGTGTATCCAGCAACTCGGAAACTCCTTCGAGCGCCAGATATTCGCATTGGATAGGCACGAGGACTGAATCGCTGGCCGCTAACGCGTTAATGGTAAGAAGATCGAGGGCGGGGGGACAATCAACGATGATGTACTTATAATCCGGCCTGAGCTTTTCCATAATGGCGCGGAGCCGGTATTCCCTATTCTCCATGTTCACGAGCTCGACAGCCGCGCCCACCAGATTCTTATCTGATGGGATAAGATCGAGCCCTTCCACCTGAGTAGGAATGACGATGCGGCTTAATGGCTCGTCCAGAATCAACGCATGATACAGAGTGCGGCGAGCGGGATCTTTTGGGAAACCGAGACCTGATGTGGTGTTTCCCTGGGGGTCGTTATCGATAATTAGAGTTTTTTGCTCGGCGGCGGCTAGGGATGCTCCGAGATTTATCGCTGTGGTTGTTTTACCCACGCCACCTTTCTGATTTGCGATCGCAATAACTCTAGCCAGAGAGCCCTCCAGTTTTGGAGGTGAATCTATCAAAGACGGTGCGACGGTAGCAAGTTGTTTCACGTGGAACATTGCTGGATCAATGATTTCGAGCGCCGCTCGACAGTCTGAGGGTGACGTTGTGAGATGGAGAGATGTTGGAAGAAGGCCCGCTCCAGTGTTCCACGTGGAACAATCTTTACTTGGAACTCGATCGGCGTTTATCGTGAAATTCAAAGTGAAAACGATTCTTTGAAATGGACATTGGGAATTGACCAAGCTATGGCGAGAACTGCAACGGAAGTCAGTCGATAAAATGAGTAATTGACCTGTGACAGAGAAATCTACAACTCAATTTACTCCTTCGCGATGAGAATCTGGTCTCCCGACAAGCAAAACCCGGCGGTTAGAGTTTGGAATGGACAGAACCTCTCTCCACTTCCAGCCGATCGCTTTGGAGAGCTGAGCGGCATCGTCCATCCCTAGCCAAAAAACCATTTGTCCGTCTGCAGCCAGTCTGGTTCGCGCCCACTTCAGCATATCTTCATATTTGCCTACGGCGCGACAACAAATGAAATTGAACTCGACTGTGGACACAAAATCTTCATATCTTGAGAGGACGATTTCACAGTGGTCGAGGTGGAGAGACCGGACGACCTCGGAAAGAAAAGCTGACTTGCGTTGGTTCGATTCGATCAGAGTTAAATCCAAGCTGGGGTTTGCAATTTTAAGAGGAATGCCGGGAAAACCGGCTCCAGTACCAACGTCGGCGAGCCGACCTTGCCGAATTGGCACTGCCGAAGCCGCAAATAGGCTCTCTCCGACGTGACGCTCGATCAATTGACTGATATCGGCAGGCGAGACCAGTGAAATGCGGCGGTTCCACAGCTCTAGCAGATCCAAAAATTTTCGCACCGCGCCGAGTTGGCCTGGGTCCAGATCAGTTCCGAAAGGAGCAAGCAGGGAACGGATTTGATCGTCAGTTTTCCGCATATAGCTATTAGCTAATATGTTAAAACTTCGATTAGCTAAATGATTAGTCCCTCGAGGTTCAGCCGGTGGAGCTTTCTCCGCGGGCGAAGCTGGGCTCAGATTGCGCGTGAGGCAAGCGAAGCCAGCGCGCGCCGATTAAACCGGCACACAAATCGGCCGCAAAATGAGCCGCGATCGTAGGAATCAAACTCCCCGTCCAAACACGAATTCCCGCAAAGATCAGCCCGACCAAAAACGTGGTGGCCAGACCGCGTTTTCCCTGGTAGAGGTGCGCGATGGAAAAGAAAATCGCCGAAGCGAAAACTCCCAGGAGTGCGGACGCGGCCGCGTGTTCGAAAATTGCTTGAACAAATCCGCGGTAGATGAACTCCTCGCACAGAGCCACGGTAGCCACTAGAGCCACAAATGCGAGGGATTCGACGAGAGTCTGCGGCATTACTTTTCGCGCCATTTCACCCAAGAACCCATGACGCTCCGGAGGCAATCGAGAAAGCCGCCGGATGGCGACGATTTGATTGGTTACCACAAGCGCGGAGAGTGCGACGGCGACCAGGACAGTGAGTCCGGGCTTCGGAATGGCCATCGCAAGCTCGGATAGCGAGATATACCTCACCAACGCGCGCCATAAAACAATTCCGGATGCGAACCATTGAAAAGCAATTGTGGAAGCATACAGAGCAAGCCGGTCCGCGGAAGTCAGTTGCGGCTGGCGAAGAAGCTTGCGAACACGGACTGCGCCGCGCCAGGGAACAACGACTCCCAACAGCAACAGGATGAGCGCGAAATCCCAGGGCATAATTGAATGAAGCACAGACAGATGTAACCATTGAATACCGCGAGGGAGCAAGCAAAACTGGCGCACAGCAGTTGACAGAGCAGGTGCCGGCTATTATCGTTGCCAGGACTTTTAACCATGAAGATTCTAGTTATCGGCGGAGGCGGTCGGGAACACGCGATCGTGTGGAAACTGCGGCAGAGCCCGCTGGTGGAGCACTTGTGGTGTGCTCCGGGCAACGGAGGGATAGCGGGGGAAGCGGAATGTATCCCAATCGATGTGGGTGATACAAGTGCGTTGGTTACTCTCGCGGAAAGGCTGAAGCCTGACCTGACCGTAGTTGGACCGGAGATCCCGCTCGTGGCCGGGATCGTGGATGAGTTAGGGCGGCGCGGGATGAAGATCGTCGGCCCCGGCCGTGCGGCAGCGCAACTGGAAGGAAGCAAGATATTTGCCAAGGAATTCATGTTGCGTCATGGAATTCCTACGGCGGGGGTGCACGGGATTTTCGATTCGGCCACTGCTGCTTGCGCTGCAATCGACAAGGCAAATGGACCGGTAGTGATCAAGGCGGACGGACTATGCGCCGGGAAGGGCGTGCTGGTTACTTCGTCGCGCGATGAAGCGAAGGAATTTATCGAGCGTCTGATGCTGCAGCGAGAGTTTGGGAGTGGTGGGAACCGGGTCCTGATTGAGGAGGCGCTGGAAGGGGAGGAGCTATCCTATATCGTACTGACGGACGGCGAGAGCGTGCTTGCCCTGGCGCCAAGCCGCGATCACAAGAGGGCGTTTGACGGCAACCTGGGACCAAATACGGGAGGCATGGGCGCCTATTCGTCAGATGAATTGATGCCCGGTGATTTGAAGGAATTGATCAGCGAATCGATTGTGGCTCCCACAATTCAGGGCATCAAGAAAGAGGGCTGGAGTTATCGCGGATTTCTATACTTTGGAATCATGCTTACACCGCAGGGTCCGAAAGTCCTGGAATTTAATTGCAGAATGGGAGATCCCGAGACCCAGGCGATATTAATGAGAATGGAATTCGACTTGGCAGCGGCGCTTAATGCGCTGGTACAAGGAAATCTCGCCTCTGTTCAGCCATTGTGGAAGAAAGGGGCCAGCGTGGTTGTAGTGCTTGCTTCAGCTGGATATCCTGGAGATGTGAAGCCAGGTCAGCCGATATCCGGGCTTTCGGAGGCGGCTGCAGAGCGAGACGTAAAAGTGTTCCACGCTGCCACACGTTTGAATGGAGGTATCTACTACACAAGTGGTGGTAGAGTTCTTGGGGTTACAGCGTTTGGTGACTCGGTGAGCCAGGCAGCGCTTAGGACCTACGACGCCATTAGTAAGATTGGTTTCAATGGGATGCAGTTCCGGCGAGATATCGGAAATCTTGAAGTGAGCCGACAAGTTTCCGCGAGCGGAGGCAAAGGTGGCTGAGGTTTTGCACATCTTTCGCGCGCTGGTTCATCGCTTCCCGATGGAAGAATTGAGCGAAGCGCAATTGATTTTCGATAAGGGGCTGGCGGGCTGCATTCACGGCCGGAAGAAGAGCCAGCGCCAAGTGCTCTTGGTGGAAATGGAAACCCTTCAAATGCTGGGCTTGGCTCCCGGTGTGGTGAAGGAAAATATCACGACCGCGGGACTTGATCTTCGCTCATTGAGGGACGGTCAGTGCCTAGAAATCGGCGAAGCGGTGTTGCAAGTGACGGAGCCCTGCCATCCCTGCCATCGGATGGATGCGATCCGGCAGGGCTTGCGAGAGGAATTGCGCGGGCAGCGGGGAATTTTGTGCAAGGTGATTACGGCTGGCAGGATTAAGAAGGGCGATTCGATCCAGACGCTTGCAGCCGCGAAAATTTCGGCGGACTCGCAAGGAATAGGGCAAACAAATTGAGCAATCAAACTCCAGGAAAATCATCGCTGGTGGGAATTATCATGGGATCGGACACGGATCTGCCGGTGATGGCTGAAGCCGCCAAGATTTTGGACAAGTTCGAAATTCCCTATGAAATGGAGGTGATGTCGGCCCACCGGTCGCCGGTCAGAACGCATGAATACGCGACGACGGCTGTGAGCAGAGGCTTGAAAGCGATCATCGTGGGAGCAGGAGGCGCGGCGCACTTAGCCGGAGTGGTGGCCGCACTGACGACCTTGCCTGTGATCGCTGTTCCGATGGCAACAACAGTTTTGAATGGAATTGATTCGCTGTTTTCAACGGTGCAGATGCCGGCGGGAGTTCCTGTTGCTTCCATGGCGATCGATAAGCCCGGAGGGACGAACGCGGGAATATTCGCCGCGGAAATTATAGGAACGGCGGATCCCGCGGTTCGCAAGCGCTTGGAAACTTATAAAGAAGAACTCGCGCGATCCGTTGCGGAGAAGAACGGACGATTGCAGCTCAACCTCGCCCAGAATCAGAAATCAAAATAATTCACGCCGGCCTTAGTTCCATTCAAGTGCGATGCGTCTATTGCGACGGCGGCTTCTGAAGCGTTGGAGCGCCGGGAGGCGGTTTGCGCAGAGTTGGCGCTCCCGCAGGACGTTCCTTGGAAGGTTCAGTCTGCTTTTCTTCGGGCGGAGGCGGAAGAATCCATCCAAAACCATTGGCATCGATTACGGCAACTTCCTGGCGTTGATCCTTGGTTGCAATGGCGTCGATCGCCGCGCGCAGAAACTGGGTTGCGTCGGCCACCTTCAGTTTTTGTACATCGCCCCTTAGAATCGAATCTCTTACCGCAGCCTGCGCGGGATCGGAAGAAAGTCCCGCGAGACGGGGATCATTTTTCTTCAGCAAGTCGAGCAGGGTGGGAGCGGAGCTATCGGCGGGATATTGCGCCGAGACCAAGGTTTTCGGCTGCCCTTTCTCGGGTGGCCAGAGTTGCGTGTAGCTAGGCGTGCTCAGGCTGGTCTGCCAGTAATCACCGCGCTCCTGGGATTGTGTAACGGTGTATTGCAGCAGCCAGACTTCGGAGCCTTCCCGCGTATCGAAGTTCGTCAGAATTAATTCAAGAATCGGTTCATCTTCCTGCACGTCGAGTTTCCCATGAAAAAGGGAGACCAGCTGCCGGAGCCGCTCGGTAACTCCGCGTCCGATGAATTCCATGCGGTTTCCGTAGCCGATGTTGCCGGCCTTCAGGCTTGGCCCCGTGGGTGCGCCTTGGGCGTGCATTCGCGGCAATTCCACTCCCAGGCTGGCGATCAATGCGGGGGGCCAGAAGGCGTGCCAATTTTCAGCGCCAAACAAGACACCGGCGCTTTCCGAACCGAAGGCGGCAATGTCCGGCGGGCGCGTGTTGGGTTCAATGGGATTTTCTAGGGTGACGATTACGATTCCGTCTTTGGCCACCAGGATGGTGGCACTACCGGCGGCTAGGTTGACGGCGATTTCATCGCCTTCGTGTTCTTGCTGGGGGGGTTGTTGCGCTTGAGATGGAGAGGCGAGCAAGACAACACTCATCAGGATCAGAATTTCGAAAGCTGAGAACAGTTTCCGAACGGGTTTAAATCGCGATTGGTCGCGCAGAAATCCAGCGAATAAGCCCCGGAGGCACACGAGAATAAATTCTTTCGAGCATCCTAAGCGGCGCATTCAACCTCGAGGCAGCACGGCGGGATTTTTCCGGGCGAGCGATTGAATTGCGGTGATGGCGATTACGTTGGCAATGTCGTCCGCGGAGCAGCCGCGGGAAAGGTCGTTTGCCGGGCGCGCCAGGCCTTGCAGAATCGGGCCAAGCGCGATAGCTCCGGCGGTGCGTTCCACCAGCTTGTAACCAATGTTTCCGGAATCAAGATCGGGGAAAATGAGCACATTCGCTTTTCCAGCTACGGGGGAACCGGGCGCTTTGGAGTGGCCGACGGAGGGAACCAGCGCGGCGTCCGCTTGCAACTCGCCATCGACGGCGAGGCTGGGTTGGCGGGCTTTGATGATGCGCAACGCTTCGCGAACTTTTTCGATGTGCAAATGATCAGCCGAGCCTTTCGTGGAGAAGGAAAGTAGAGCCACTCGCGGTTCGACTTCCAAAAATTCACGGGCGTTTGCAGCGGTGGCCACGGCAATTTCCGCCAAGGCTTCCGAAGTTGGATCGGGAACCACGGCGCAATCGGCGAAAAGCATTGCGCCATCCGCGCCGAAACTGAGCCCGTCGCGCGGAGGAACGATCATCAGAAAAAAGCTGGAAACTAATTTTGATTCGGGCGCGAGGCCGATCGAGTGGAGCGCGGCGCGAACAGTTTCCGCGGTGGAATTCACGGCGCCGCCAACCGCGCCATCGGCGTCTCCGGCGGCTACCATCAGCGAGGCGAAGTCGAGCGGTCGGCGGGCGATTTGCGATGCTTCATCGAGCAGCACGCCTCTTGCGCGGCGCCGCTCAAAACAAATTTGCGCGTAGAAATCGATTTTGGGGCTGGCAGCGGGATCGACCAGTTTGATTCCGGCAAGATCGGCGCCGATTTGCTTCGCGGCAGCTTCGATTGAATTCTTCCGGCCGAGCAGGATGGGTTTCGCATATCCTTCGGCGGTGACGCGGGCCGCGGCCTGGATCACTCGAACGTCTTCGCCTTCTGGGAGAACGATGTGCTGGGGAAAGGCGCGGGCGCGGTTTTTGAGTTTTTCGATAATCCGCATATTTGAGTACCTTACCATAACACCGGGAAATGAATTCATGCTGTGGTTGGGTATTCGTTTGCGCTTACACACGATGCATGCGCGCCGTTTTTTCCCTAGCGGTTACGCTTGCTCGTGATCCCTCACGCCGAGCCGTTGAACGGGTTTGCGAATTCTGAAGTTCGGGATGACGGCAAAACAGGTCGCAGGAATTGGCGTGACAAGCTTTTCCTTGCGGTGCGATTGATGACGAGTTCTAGTAGAATTGATTCATCCGATAGAGAGGTGGTGATTTTGCGGATGCCACGGAATTGATGCTGAGTTGAAATTTACCGGACTGAAGTTCAGGGTGAAACTGTGCACAAAGGCAAGAAGCTGAAGAAAATTATCGAAGATCACGCGAAATTTCTGCGAGGCGAAGAGGGCGGAGTGCGGGCTGATTTGGCGGGAGCCAGCTTGCAGCGCGAGAATCTAAAAGGCGCACGGCTCGGCTATGCCGATCTGCGCGGCGCAAATCTGGAAGGAGCGAATTTGCTGGAAGCTAGCTTGACCTTCGCGGATTTGAGCGATGCGAATTTGAAAGGGGCCGATCTGAGGCGGGCGGACTGCACGGATGCGAAGTTTACGGGCGCGAATTTGAGCAAAGCACAATTGAACGGAGTGGAATTGTTCCGCGCCGATCTTGCTGGCGCGAATCTGGAAGGCGCCAGCCTGGTGGCCACCAATTTTCGCGATGTGAATGTCCGTGGCGCGAAATTTCGCGGCGCCGATATGACCACGACTATTCTTCGTGAAACAAATCTGGAGGGAGTCGATCTTTCCGGCCTCGATCTAAGCACGACGATCATGCCGCGCGGCTGGAAGCCCGCCGGCGAGAAAGTGGACAAGTAGCGGTGCGGGGGGTTTTCAGTGAGATGTTTCCGGGCGGCAAACATGGCAGGGAATTTTAATCTTCTTTCCTCGTTACTTCGTTCAATTCTGGATTCCTCACTTCGTTCGAAATGACCCACTTGCCTGCAGGCCACTGCGTTCGATCGTGCGGCGAGGAATCGCCGTCGGTGTCGCCGCGAACTCTCAGCAAGAAAACACGAGAGTGGCAATGAGCCGGGAGTGAAGAGTCCAGCGGGTGGCGGTATTTAGGCCTGACTTCTCATCCAGCGCGAAGATGCGGGTGGGGCGGACGGCCAGGACGGGGCCTAGGGACGGATCGAGCTTCCAGGGTTTGTATTTCTTGAGGTAGTGAATTCCGAGTTTTTTGATTTGCGTGGAGTCAGTTATTTCCTTCACTGTGCCTTCCAGGATTACTGCTTCGCGGCTTTTTTCGGTGCAAACGGTGCAGCGCGGATTGGCGCGCAGATTTTTTGCCTTGCGTGATTCGCGGCCAGTGCTGAAATAGAAAACGGAGTTGACCCAAATTCCCCAGACCAGCATGACGTGCGGAGCGCCATCGGGCTTGGTGGTGGCGATCCAATAATTGTGGGAACTCGTGAGCCGTTGCAACGCCCATTTCCACGAAAGCATTCCTTCCGAAGCGGGAGGAAGGCCATAACCGGGCATGAAAGGCCGCCCGGCTTTGGGGATCCGCTCTTCGGCGAATCTGGTTTTCGGCATCCGATGCCCTACCTTTCTGCAACCCGCCTATTCTCGAAGTAAACTACGCGAAGTCGAGGAGAGTTTCAAACTCGAATCGAAAGGCGAGGACAGCTTATCTCCCATTTCTTAATAGCCAAACAATTGCCAGCATGAAGGCTGCGGTTCCCCAGTGGATAAGGATGATCGGAGTATACGTCCAGCCGGCATGTTTGAGGACAATCACGCCATCCAAGACGGGAATCAGCGTCAATATTCCCATTGCATAGGCCAGATTCCTGCGGTTGTGCAAAGCCAGGAACGTGAGAGCCAATAAGCCGGAAGTGACATCGCGGGCAGCTTTAATCGCGAGCAAATCGCCATCTCGCGGATCGAGCAAAGGCACGCCAAACCCCCGCGCGGCAACGCCTGGATTGAAGTATTCACGAATTCCGATGAAGATTATTCCGAGAGCGACGAGTACCGTAAAGATTCCAGCGAGAGAAACGATTTTTACTGGCCGGCTATCTTCGGCCTGAGCGTTGTCGTTCACAGGACACCTCCGCGAAGCAGCACGAAACATGAGGGCTCATATTAGAAGATGCCAGGCAAACTCCCGGGGGTACGGCGGAAGATTCGATGTGGAGAATAAAGGCAGCTAACTCGAATTGGTGTCGAGGGCGAAGGCTGCGTGAATTGAAGGTGTGGCGCTACTTGCCGGCGGAATAGGCGGAGGGATCGTCGCCCAGGGAGCCGGGGCCGCGAGCCGGCGTGGCGCGGCGGCGGGTTTCGATGCCGAGGCGCTTGATTTTTTGGTTCAACGTGGAAAGCGGAATCTGGAAGCGCTCGGCGGCTTCGGTTTGATTCCAATTGGTGCGTTCGAGCATGTCCACAATGATGCGGCGTTCGACTTCCTCGAGAATTTCGAAGAGCGAAGGAGAATGAGTGGAAGCGGAACCGCGCACGCCGGATTCTCCGGGCATGGGTGGAAGAAATTCGGATAGCTCGAGGCGCACGCCCTTCACGATTTCGCGAGTGCGGACGGATTCGGGCAGCAAATCCACGTCCATTTCGTCTTGATTGGAGAGAACCACGGCGCGCTCGACTACGTTTTCAAGCTCGCGGACGTTGCCCGGCCAATCGTAATCCATCAGCAACTTCATGGCGGTGCGCGTAAACCAGCGGCGCGGCCTGCCATTTTCCTGGCAGAATCGCTCGAGAAAGCGATCGACCATCAGCGGGATATCTTCCTTGCGATCGCGCAGCGGCGGCAGCTTGATGGCGATGACGTTCAGACGGTGGAAAAGATCTTCACGGAAACGGCCTTCGCGCACCAGGCCCATCAAATCTTCGTTGGACGCGGCGAGAATGCGGACATCGACTTTAATTGTGTCGGTGCCGCCCAGGCGCATGAATTCGCGTTCCTGAATTACGCGCAGGAGCTTAGCCTGCGTTTCGGGGCTGATGGTGCTGATTTCGTCAAAGAAAATCGTGCCTTGATCGGCGACTTCGAAAAGGCCTTTTTTCGAAGCGATGGCGCTGGTGAACGCGCCCTTCACGTGGCCGAACAATTGCGATTCCAGCAGATCGACGGGAATGGATCCGGTGTTGATGGGAATAAACGCTTTGTCGGCGCGCGTGGATGCGGAATGAATCGCCTTGGCGATTAATTCTTTTCCGGTGCCGCTTTCACCGTGAATCAGTACGGTGGAGCGCGAGGGAGCAACCTGGGTAATCAGGTCAAACACCGCCAGCATTTTTTCGCTTTTGCCAACGATGTTGGGGAAATTGTAGCGCTGCTTCAGCGCGCGCTTGAGCTGGACGTTTTCTTCGCGCAGGCGGCGGCCTTCGATGGCCAGGGCGACTTGTGCGAGCAATTCGTCGTTGGACCAGGGCTTGGTGATGTAATCCTGCGCGCCGCCTTTGAACGCGGCGCGAGCCATCTCAATAGAGCCGTAGGCGGTGATTAAAATGATGGGAAGATCGGGATCGCGGCGGCGAATATCGCGCAGCAATTCCAGGCCGTTGCGGTCGGGCAGGCTCACGTCGAGCAGCAGCATATCGAAGGGGCCTTCATCGAGACGCAATAGTCCGGCCTCGCCGGTTTCCGCGGGCGTGACAACGTAGCCTTCGGATGCCAGCAGCGCTTCCAGGCCCTCGCGAATTTCGATTTCGTCATCAACGACGAGGATGGACCCTTTAGACATGGACGGCCTTCCGGGCCGTGGGGAATTCCAGGCGGAAAGAGGTGCCTTTTCCCGGGGTTGATCGAACTTCGACTTTTCCTGCATGCTCTTTTATGATGCCGTAACTGACGGAAAGACCCAGGCCAGTTCCTTTTCCGAGCGATTTAGTGGTGAAAAACGGATCAAAGATCCGGTTTAAATGTTCCGTAGCGATGCCCAGGCCGGTGTCAGCCACTTCCACCTCGACTGAGCCATTCTGCGAGAAGGTGCGAACCTCGAGCATGCCGCCATTGGGCATGGCGTCGCGCGCGTTCATAAACAGATTCAGGAAAACCTGCTGCAGACGAGTGGTGGAGCCGAGGACGGGCGGCAATTCCTTCTGAAACGCCTGGATCACGCTGACGCGAGCGGTCTTGAATGGATGCTGGACCAGGCTGAGCGTTTCCTCGAGAACTGAATTCAGATTCAAGGGAACAAATTCCGCGGCGCCGGTGCGCGAAAAATTGAGCAGATTATTGACGATTTCGCTGGCGCGGAAAGTTTGCTTGACGATTTTTTCGATGGTCACCTGCCGCGGATCGTCGGCGGGCAATTGCTTCGCGAGCATCTGGATGTGATTCGAAATCACAGCCAGCGGCGTATTTACTTCATGCGCCACACCGGCGGCGAGCAGGCCGAGCGAGGTGAGCTTTTCGGTCTGCACCATTTGCTCTTCCAGACGGACGCGCTGGGTGATGTCGTCGAGAAGAATCAGGCGGCCCAGGCGCTCAGCGGTCTTTCCAACGAGCGGAGCGATGGAAGCATTGATCACCAGGCGGCGTCCGGCGCGGCCATGCAGATGGAATTTGTAGATGCCGGAAACGTGATCGTTGGCGGAGCGCGATTCGATTTCAGCCACCAGGTCCGCAGGCAACACCTCGGAAAGCTTGCGCTTGATCGCTTCGCTACGCGGGACTTCGAGCAGGCGTTCGAGCTGAGGATTCCAGGACTCGACGCGGTCTTCGAGATCGACGGTAAGCACGCCGATGTTTAGCGATTCCACGATGTTTTCGCTGAAATCTTTCAAGCGCTCGATCTGCTTGGCTTTTTGCTCCAGCGATTGATAGAGGCGGGCATTTTCAATGGCGACAGCGACGTAACCGGCGATGGTGGAAAGAAGCTCGAGGTCGTCGCTGGTCAGGTAATCGCCGTCAACTGTTTTGCCCAGGCCGAGCACGGCGACGATGCGGTCGCGGAAGCGGCAGGAAATAAAATAATTCAAATCCATTTCGTCGAGCGTGCGGCGGACCGAATCGTTTTCGGCAGTGGCGGCGCGCGCCGATTCAAAGAACAGGCAGCCGCGCTGCAGCGCGGGGCGCGTGGGATTCAGGAAGCTCAGATCGAGCGGCCCGCTAAAATGCAGGCCCAGCGAGCGAACCAGCGCGAATTGACCGGATTCCGAGGGTTCCTCGAGAAATACGGCAAGGCGATCGACCAGCAAAGTTTGGGAGATGCGATCGAGCGCGGAACCGAGCAGAGGCTCTAGGCGGACTTCGTTGGTGAGCGTGCGGCCAAATTCAATCAGCGTACGGCGATAATCGAGCCGGTCGCGGTAGAAGAAGCGATCGAGCCGCGCCTGCACCCAATCGTGCAGCGGCTGAAACAAAAACGCAGCGACAACGATTGCGATTACCGCTCCGCCCAAACCCGTGGGCCAGGCGGTGTGGAACAGAACTCCGATCAATCCGACGGCCGAAAAATAAGCGGCCACTACTCCGGCAGTGGCGAAGGTGTAGGCCAATCCGCGCTTGAAGATGATGTCCACGTCCATCAGGCGATAACGAATGATGGCGTAGCCGAGGCACAGCGGAAGCAGAGCGAGAGAGACAACCGAGTAATTCATCCACGGCCGCGGCACCACGCCCAGCGCGAACGGGATGATGTAACAAACCAGGAACGGCAAGATGCCGGCGAACGTTCCGCCGGTGGTCCATTTCAACTGCTGGCGCAGGATTCCGCTGGGAGCACGCAAATAACTTCGCAGGAAAATAACCGCGGCCAGAACCAGATAGCCGCCGAGATAAATAATTTCAATTTGATCGAGGGCGTAGCGAGCGCCAAGCCAGGGAACGAAGCCGAAAACCTGGTCCACCACACTGATGTGGACAAAAAGCAAGAAAGCCGGAATCGCGTAGGCAAGCCAGAGATAGGGATCGCCGCGGCGGCGCCGGTCCGGGAACGTGAGCGCAAAATGAACCAGCAGCGCAGGCTGCAACAGCCAGGCGATCACATTGCCCCAATAGATTTCCTGGTCGAACAAAGCCCAGTGGCCGTCGAGATTGATCTTGCCGGTGAAATGGAACGTATAGAGGACGAAAGACACCAAACAAAACAGGTAGAGAAGAACCGCGCGTGGAGCGCTCCAGCGGCGGAGGAAAATAAACAGGCCAATCGTCAGATAGAGGAGACCAACCAGGCGCAGAAAATTTTCGACCTGGAACGGCTTATCGGAAGGAGCGGTGATCAGTTTGGCTTCGAATGTCTGCCCGTTTCGTTCGATCCCGTAACGAATTTCCGTCCAAATGCCGGCGCGGACCAACTGGCGGGTGACTTGAGTTGCTCGTGCGATGGAATTCCCGTTGATTGATTTGACGAAGTCGCCGCGTTTGATGCCGGCGCGGGAGGC
Organism: uncultured Acidobacteriota bacterium; assembly: GCA_963797765.1. Classification (GTDB taxonomy): domain Bacteria; phylum Acidobacteriota; class Terriglobia; order Acidiferrales; family UBA7541; genus JBGPTK01. The sequence goes on from CAWCQU010000002.1 coordinate 1,173,305, forward strand.
AGGCGAATCATCGACGATGTGCCAGGCCTGAACGCCGGAAGAAGTATCAAGCCAGGAAACGCCGTCGTCGGGAGGGATGAAACTGGCTCGCTGCTGAAAATTCAAGCTTGCGAATACGATTGCAGTCAGCGTCAGCAGCGCCAACGCCACAGCACCTAAACGCATTCGCAGACTCTCGTTCATCGCGGGCCCAGTTCCTCAATCAACACACCGATACCCAGAAAAATGATGCACGTGGGGTTCCAGATAACAGAATATCCAGTTTCTTTTAAGTGTTTTGATTTCTTGCTTTTACTGCGAGCTAAAACTCTCCTGCCCGGGGGAATATTGCTTTTGGGATAGAACATACCAGTTTCTATACAACTAAAATTGTACTAAAACTTCAGGCTAAGCCCACCGCGGAAATAGCGGTAGGAAGGTACCAAGAATAACTGGCCTTCACGGGTGGTGACGGGCACGTAGCCTTGCGCCAAAAGATTGCCAAAATCCGCGACTGCCTGCATATGTCCGGGCAGAAAATTAGGCAAGGACTGGCGAAGCGTCAAATTTAGATACGGATCAGTATGGTAAAGAGCCTCGCCGTAAGGATCCTGCCGCGAGACCAGTTCGCCATTCACCCACTTATATCCCGTGGTTACTTGGGTGCCCAATTTCGGCACGCGGGCCGTGATATGCGCTGCAACGCTGTGGTGATAGCGGACATCAAGGGAATCGCGCAGGCTTCCCGCAGCGTCGAGGGTTTCTGGGGTGAGCGCGCCGGCCCAGGCATAAACCAAAGTGGCACTCAAGTTGTCCGAAATTTTCTGCTGATAGGCGAGGCGCGATCCCCAGGAATCGAGCGAACCGCCATCATATGTAAATGCGTCCGAAAAAAAGTCCTGCAGGAAATCGGGAGAACTGACTCCGCCATGACCAAACACGGCAGTATTCGCGGAATGGTCATGAAACACGGACGCGACCAAACTTGATTTCGGCCCGAGGGAGCGCTCCAAGGCCAGTTCCTGGTGCCAGTCACTGGCTAGCAGCGGCCGGCCATTGCGAAGCATAACCGCCGGGAACGCATCCAAGCCATCCAGAGCGGCCCGCAAATTGTCGTCCGCGGAATCGTAATCCTGCCTGGGGGCAGAGGATAAAACCAGGGCTGCACGCCAAAGCGGGGTGAGCTGAACCGTGATCTCGCCACCCGGATGGAGCGCGCTGGTATTCCCGTTCAGGCTGGCAAGAACGTATTCCGCGCCATAATGAACGCTGACGCGATCGCCGAGTGCTAGCTGGTCCTCATGCTGCATCATCACGCCACGAAACGCGGGACCAACGGGACCAAGATTGGATTGACGCATGAGGACGCGAGTTACCGGGCCCTTCGATATATCGCCGGAGGGCAACCAGATCGTAGAAAATCCGCCGGCGGTAGACGAAGTTTCATGACTGACCTGACCTGCCATCACCAGCCGGCCCAACGAGCCGATTCCCTGGTCATAGGCGAAGGTAGTGGAGGGTGAATCGGCCAGATTTGAAACAGAACCGGGATGGGCAGCTCCGGATGTGAGCTCAATTGATCCGCGGGCCGCGCGCTTTCGATTTGTTTCCGATTGGTTCGGATCGCCATCGAGCATTACTTCGCTGTCGCCCCAGCGGAGAATCGGCAAAGTGGCTGCGGAAGTTCGCAACACCCAGCTCCACTCGTCCGCGTCCACCGTCTGGACGGGCTGCCTGCGAAGCTGTTCCAGAGAAGAAAATACCGTGCCGAGCTCGATCTGGAGAAGAGTGGTGTGCTCGGTCTCTACCCGGATGTGCTGTTCAATCGCTGGGAGAAATCCGGCCAGGCTCACGCGAACCGAATAAAGCCCCGTGGGCAGAGTGTTGGTGGAGAAGCGCCCCTGGTCGTTGGTCAACAGGTCGATGGTCGAGGAACGGGAGAGTTGTTCGGATGCGATGAACACAGTGGCGCCCAATTGAGGCGTTCCGCCAATATCGATCACCACTCCGGAAATCCGGCCCGAGCGCGGCCCCGCCGCAGCAGGATTCGCCGCCAGGCCGAGGCTAAGAAGCAAGCCGAGCGCGCAAAAGATTCGAGCCATCACTACTTACCTCCTACGCCTATTTCGCAGCCGTCTTCACGGTGAAGTCCGCGGACTGAGAGATCGTCTGCTTGGCCAGATTGTCGGTAATCTGAATCGCGAGTTTATATTTCCCCGGTGGCACGCTGGCGAGTTTCATGGTCTTGTCCAGCGTGATTTGATCCCCATGATCGCCCATTTGTTGGGTGGATTCCTCGAGCCGGAAAACAGGAGCGTCGCCGTCTTTGTGTCCATCTTTGGTGATCTCGTAAAGAATGGAGGCATTCGGCTGATGCGTCTTTTCATCCGGTTTCAGATTATAAACCTGAAGATAGATGCCCAGATTGTCGCTAGTTTCGAAAGTGGAATCAAGCTTCGGGCGAACCTTTACATCACCCACAACGAACTGGCCCAAGCCGATTTCGTGCGCCGTAACATGCACGATTTCATCCGCCAGTACAATCTGGCTGGATGCCAACTTATCTTCATCAAACCGCGGAACCGGCAGGCGGGTGTTCACCACGCCCACGTTGCTGCTATTGATATCTTTGATCACGATGTCCAGCCGGTAAAGCCCGGGACGCAGCGGAACAGCCTTCTGGTAAACAGAGACGCCCTTCAAAGATTGCTGAAGCAACGAGCTTGGAAAATCCTTGACGATTACATCCTCGAAGGTCTGCACAACCCGTCCGCCGAGCGTAGAAATTCGCACAAAGAGGTTCAGGCTCGCGGTCTGGACGCCGTCCTTTTCCTGAAAGCTCATCTGGCGATTGGGAATCTGAACCGTAACCGGCACCATGTCGGTATCGTCCGTCACCCGATAAAAATCAAACCGGTAATCAAACGACAGTTGGTTGCGGACGATCCTCGATGTAACCAGGGCTTCGAGATCCTTAAACTTAACTGGCGGCGGCTGTTGAACTTTGGCCCAGGTGTTGAGTCGTGTGAATTCCTCCATACTCTCCGGACGCTGGCCGATGGCAGTGCCGAGTGTAGTGCCGTCAGTGTTTTGGAAGCGTTGCGTCTTGTCTGACATGCCCATGGCTTCCATTTGAGTCAAACCGGCGCCAGGTACGTGCGCCAGGGCATCTTTTTCGCCGGGATCCAAGCTGAGGTGGTATTCCCCGGACATCGTGGTATCCACAAATTCAAGGTCGATATTGCTGCCTACCCCTTCCAGATATCGATAATTCCAAACCTCAAAGGGGAAAGTGGCCGTTTCACCGCCGCCTTCCGAGGAAGGCCGGTCATACGAACCGCCCGAGGGATGAGACTCGATGGAGTCCGGTTTGCCCCAGATGATATAAATCTTGCCCCGATCCGTTCTCCAACCAGGGATTCCGGAAGCAAAGTGCTCGTTTGCATAAGCGATGCGGCGGTAGTGCTCTTCCTTAAATTCGTTTTCGGGAGTATCCGGGGTGGGATCGCGGCGCAGCCAGAACTGCTCGATAAACTGCTCGCGCTCTTCATTGGTCTGCAATCGTAGAAAGGCTTGGCGCTCTTCGGGGGAGATAATGTAAACGACGTCTTCGTTGAGCCACTTTTTGTAAGCTGGCTCAAGTTCCTTCATTAGTTCTCGATTCGTCTTCTGCTTCCCGTTTTTCTGCTGGGATTTGTCAGGCGGTTGTTGAGGATCCTGCTGGGAAAGCAATGCCGGAGGCAAGACCAGCCCTACGGTTAAAAGGGTAAGAAGAAATGCTTTATTGGTCTGCTTCATGCCGACACCCCTGCGCCCAGGTAAGCTGGGATTCTAGCCTGGCCGGAAGTACAGGTCAATGTGAGATTTCCGCCGGCCGTTCCTTGTTGGATAGGAGCCAAATCCCGCGAGAATGGTTGCCTGCTCGGGCCGGTGGAAACGCTTTCCTTTTGGACCGCCTGGTCTTATGATGAAAGTATCTACTTGTCTCAAGTGGAAGGTACGTTCTGTAAGCCAGAAGGAGCAGAGTAAGGGGAAGTGGCTACTCGTAGGTCAACGCATTCCTCCAGCTCCTCATTTTTGACCTGATAGAAACTTTTCGCTGCTTTGGGTCGTATGAATTTATAGATCAGGAGGCCTGCTCTCTGAAGCAAGGGAGTGGGATAGGGAATCTCGCCATGAAGAAGTGGAAGAAAATTGCAATCGGTGCCGGCATTGTAGTGGTTTTGGGGCTGGTGGTTCTGTTCAGCGTTCTGCAGGCGCAAAAGGGCGTGGTGACGGTGCAGAGCGGGAAAGTAGGCCCGAAAGACCTGACTTCGCTGGTCACCGCTTCCGGAGAGGTTCGCCCGAAAACGTACACCAATGTGCTCGGTGAAGGGTTCGGAAAGATCACCGAAATCATTGTAAAAGAAGGTGATTACGTCAATAAGGGCGACGTGCTTCTGAAGCTCGAAAGCATCCAGCCATCCGCCGACGTAGATGCCCAACGAGCGGCGATTAATTCCGCCGAAGCAGGCATCCGGTCCGCAGAGGCCAATTACAGGTCGGCGCAAGCTACCCTGGCACAACGAGAAGCTGATCTGGAGAAAGCCAAGTTCGACTGGGCTCGCGGACAGGATCTCTACAAAGAAAAATTGATCGCCAAGCAAGATTATGACGCTCGGAAGTCCGCTTACGACTCCGCCATCGCAGCGGTGGACGCGACGCAGGCCCAGTTACAGCAAACACGCGCAGCGCTCGAGCAGACGCGCTCGATCCTCGAGCAAAATAACGCCGTGCTGGTCCATAGCCGTGACGTCCTTCGGAAAACCACCTACCAGGCGCCCATCGCCGGCTTGGTTACCTATATCGCCGTGCGAGTGGGCGAGAACGTAGTTCCTGGCATTCAGAACGCCGAGGGCAGCTATCTGATGACGATTTCCGATATGTCCATTGTGACAGCGGAAGTGAAGGTGGATGAAACCGATATCACCAACGTGAGGAGCGGCCAGGCTGCCGACGTCACGATCGATGCTTTGCCGGGAAAGACATACAAAGGACACGTTTCCGTGGTGGGCGATCAGGCCGTGTTGCGCTCTTCGGGGCTTGCGACCACGCAGACGACCGCCAATACGCAGGAAGCGCGCGATTTCAAGGTGATCGTGACGATTGATAATCCTCCGCAAGGCCTGCGGCCGGGGCTTTCTTCTACCGCCAAAATTCAGACGGCGCAAAAGAAAAATGTGCTGGCAATTCCCATTCAAGCGCTGGCCGTGCGCACCCAACGCGAGCTGAAAGAAGCGGAAAAACTGGCGAATAAGAAGGACGCGGGAAGCATTACCCTGGCCGCGGAAAAGTCCGACACAACCTCCGCCACGGGCAAAGATGAAGTGCAAGGCGTGTTTGTAATCCGCGCAAAGAAAGCCATCTTCGTGCCCGTCGAGACGGGAATCACGGGAGTGACGGACATCGAAGTGACCAGTGGCTTGAAGGAAGGCGATGAAATTGTGATCGGCAGTTACAAGGCACTCCGAACGCTGAAGCCGGGCGCCAGCGTGAAAATAGACAACACCGCGCCTAAGATCGAAGAAAGTCAGAGTTAGATAGCCTCCAATTTCCGGGGAGTTTTTCGAATGGCGGTCGAGGAAACGACAGCATCGGATGCGTTTCGCCAGGATCTGGTGACGGATGGCGTGGTCATCTGCACCAAGAATCTTTGGAAAACCTACCAGATGGGATCCGAGGAAGTTCACGCGCTACGCGGCGTGGATATCGATATTCCCAAGGGCGAATACGTTGCGATTATGGGTCCTTCGGGTTCGGGAAAATCCACGCTCATGAATTTGATCGGCTGCCTGGATACGCCTTCGAGCGGCAAGTATTGGCTGGCGGGACGATTGGTGAGCGAAATGGATGATGATGAACTCGCCTACATCCGCAACAAAGAGATCGGCTTCGTTTTCCAAACCTTCAATCTGCTGCCGCGCGCCACATCGCTGCATAATGTGGAACTGCCGCTAATTTACAACGGGACGCCCTCCGAAGAACGATTGGAACGCGCTAAAAAAGCGCTCGCGCAAGTGGATTTAACCAGCCGGATGATGCACAAACCGAATGAACTTTCCGGTGGACAGCGGCAGCGCGTGGCCATCGCTCGCGCGCTGGTCAATAATCCTTCCATCCTTCTGGCGGATGAGCCGACGGGAAATTTGGACTCGCAAACTGGCGAGGAAATCATGGCTCTGTTCGCGCGCCTGCATGAACAAGGCAACACAATCGTCCTGGTTACACACGAGCCTGACGTTGCAGCACGTGCCCACCGCATCATCCGCTTGCGCGACGGCCACGTGGAAACCGATCAGCGCACCAGATAGTTCATCACGCACGCAAACCTGCAAATCTTCGAGTGTTAGTCGAAATGCGGAATTCTTGCTTAGAGCGAGTTCCATTTTGGAACTGAGCTCCTCCCAGTACACCGGTACCGAAATCCTCAGCCAAGAAGGGGACTAAGCACCCATGGGTTTAATCGCTTGTCCGTTTTATTCTGGCGGTGCCAGTGAAGCGGCTAGAACCCGGGAGGTTGCTCTTGAGGCCAAAGACTTGGTGGTGCGCCGACTGCCGTGAACCGGTGGCTCTAAGCCGGCACGGGCGGTGCGAAACGTGCGACTCCGAAGCCGTGGACAAAATGGGCCCAGTGGCAACCGCCAGAACCGCTGTTCCCCCAGCTCCCAGAATCAATAACGTATTCACACGTGCGTTCACGCAATAGCGGGATGCTAAGCCAGCCGGGCTAGTGCGCCGAAGAAACGGCCTTCACCAGCCGATAATAAAATTCCACGCCTTCGTAGAAGGATGCAATCGGTACGCGTTCATCGCGGCCGTGCGAGCGATCGTCATTGATGTCGTTGAAAATTCCCGAAATGCCGTAGGTGGGAATCCCCGCCGCGCGCGTATAGACGCCATCCGTTGCGCCTGCTTCCATCACCGGAACAATCGGCACGCCAGGCCACAATTCCGCGCTTACGCGTTCGAGCGCTTTCATCACATCGGGCCGCAACGGCGAGGGCGGATTCGAATGCGCCGCCGAACCGGCATCGGAAAGAGCTGTTACGATAATTTCAGGATCATCCAGAACTTTGATCAAGTTTTCACGAACTTCATCGATCGAATGGCCCGGCAGAATCCTGCAATTCACATTGGCGCGGGCCATTTGAGGAAGGGCGTTGTTGGCGTGGCCGCCGTCGAGGCGTGTGGCCACACAAGTGGTATGGGTAATGCCATTATAAAAAGGCGTTTCGGATAGCTGCGCGATCGCGCCTGGATCGGGCGGGTTTTGCAGCACTCCCTTCATTGCTTCCGCCGTGTTTCCTGCCGCGATTTTCGCCATTTGCGTGAAGTAAGCGCGCGTCACTTCATTCAGCTCGAAAGGAAACTTGTATTGCGCCAGTCGCGAGAGTCCTTCGGCGAGATGATAAATCGCGTTATCCGGAACGGGCAGCGAGCTGTGTCCGCCGCGATTGGTTACCTTCAGTTCAAAATCCTGATACAGCTTTTCGCTGGCTTGAATCGCGACCAGCAATTCCTTGCCGTCTTTGATGGGGAAACCGCCGCCGTCGGGATTCAGCGCGTATTCGGCGTCGACCAGGTCGTGATGGTTTTTCAGCAGCCAGTCGACGCCGTTCGACGTGCCGCCTTCTTCATCCGCCGTCAGCGCCATGATGATGTCGCGATCCGGTTTATAATTTTCTTTCTTCAGGCGAATCATGGTGGTGACCAGAATGGCGTCGCCGTCTTTCATGTCCAGCGTCCCGCGGCCGTAGTAGTAGCTGTTCTTTTCGTTGAATTGAAACGGATCCATCGACCAATCTTCGCGCCGCGCTTCCACCACATCCAGGTGGCCGATCAGTAGAATCGGTTTGCGCGCTCCGGTGCCGTGCAGGCGCGCGACCAGGTTTCCCTTCTTAGGCTTTGGGCCTCCCACGAAAATATCCGCCGCGGGATATCCCGCATCGCGCAAGCGCTTGGCCATCGCTTCAGCGGCAACGGTTGTGCTGCCGCTCGAGTCTGTCGTGTTGATTTCTACCAACTGTTTAAAGATTTCGCGCGCCAGGGAGTTCCAGTTGCCGGCAGTTTGCGCAAGCAACGTGCCACTGGTGAGGAAGCCCGCAAAAATCAACCCGATCCCGCGCATTCGATTCATTCGTATTCTCCCGATAAGTTGGCGAGAGTAACAGACCGCGGCAATTCCTGCCAGCCGCGGGACCGCCGTCAGCGGTGAGGTGAGAATTCAGAAGCGAATGGAATGTGGGATTCAACGAGAAGCGACATCCCTGCGGGCAGCATTCATTTCACGAATAATAAAAAAGGCCCTTTCGATTTCTCGAAAGGGCCTTTTTGAAAATTAATCCTGGCGGCGACCTACGTTCCCGTACCGTTGCCAGCACAGTATCATCGGCCCTGCGGGGCTTAACTGCCGTGTTCGGGATGGGAACGGGTGTGACCCCCGCGGTTAGGCCACCAGGAAAGTCTGGAAGTTAGAGGTCGGAGGCTAGAAACTGGAACACCCCCGAACCAAAAACTTCACGAAATCGGAAGATCGAAAACGAAACTCGAAAATAAATTTTCGAGGATCGCAGTTCGATCCTTGCAACCGAATGAAGTTGGCGTCTGCAGATATTGTTTCAAGTAAAACAAATGCGAGGCAAAGCCTACTCGCTGCGCGTTTCCTGTCTTAGATCAAGAACAGGATGCGACGCTTTGAGAAAGTTTTATGGCTAAGCCGAACGGCCGATTAGTACGGGTCAGCTACATCCGTTGCCGGACTTCCACTTCCCGCCTATCAAAGTCGTAGTCTTCGACTGGCCTTCATAGACCGCCGCAGCGGTCTTGGGAGACCTTATCTCGAGGCGAGCTTCTCGCTTAGATGCATTCAGCGATTATCTCTTCCGGACTTCGCTACCGAGCGATGCCACGGGCGTGACAGCTCGATCACAAGAGGTCCGTCCATCCCGGTCCTCTCGTACTAGGGACAGCTCCTCTCAAGTCTCCTGCGCCCACACCAGATAGGGACCGAACTGTCTCGCGACGTTCTGAACCCAGCTCACGTACCGCTTTAATAGGCGAACAGCCTAACCCTTGGGACCTTCTACAGCCCCAGGATGCGATGAGCCGACATCGAGGTGCCAAACCTAAGCGTCGATGTGAACTCTTGGCTTAGATCAGCCTGTTATCCCCGGCGTACCTTTTATCCGTTGAGCGATGGCCCTTCCACGCGGGACCACCGGATCACTAGACCCAGCTTTCGCTCCTGCTCGACTTGTTAGTCTCGCAGTCAACCCGGCTTATGCTCTTGCACTCCACGGCGGGTTTCCAATCCGCCTGAGCCGAGCTTTGGGCGCCTCCGTTACAATTTAGGAGGCGACCGCCCCAGTCAAACTACCCGTCTGGCCGTGTCCTCCGACCCGATAAGGGTCGTAAGTTAGAGCGACAGAACGATCAGGGTGGTATTTCACCGTTGCCTCCTCCCCAGCCGAAACCAGGGAATCCCAGGCTCCCACCTATCCTACGCAGACCGTTCCGTTAATCATGACCAGAGTGCAGTTAAGGTGCACGGGGTCTTTCCGTCTAGATGCGGGCATCCGGCGTCTTCACCGGAACCACAAATTCGCCGAGTCACTCGCCAAGACAGTCGTTCGATCGGTACACCATTCGTGCAGGTCGGAACTTACCCGACAAGGAATTTCGCTACCTTAGGACCGTTATAGTTACGGCCGCCGTTCACCGGGGCTTCAGATCAGACCTTCGCAGCCTTGCGGCAGCTAAGCCCTCCCTTTAACCTTCCGGCACCGGGCAGGTGTCACCCCCTATACGTCGTATTCGACTTAGCAGAGAGCTGTGTTTTTGTTAAACAGTCGCCGAACGCATTTCACTGCGGCCCCCTCGGGCTATAAACCCTAGCGGGGCACCCCTTCTCCCGAAGTTACGGGGCTAATGTGCCTAGTTCCTGAGCGAGTGGTCTCTCGAGCGCCTGTGGATATTCACCTCGTCTACCTGTGTCGGTTTGTGGTACGGGCGCCTGTCGAACTCCTTAGAGGATTTTCCTGGCAGCGTGAAATCGAGGACTTTGCGGCCGTGTGGCCTCGAGACCGGTCTCACCGTTGAATGACCCCGTGGATTTTCCTGCGGGATCCGGCTTACACCGGGCTATCGGGACGTCCATCACCCGAATCCTGTATCCTTCTGCGTCTCCCCATCGTCAAACGTTCGCCAGGCGGGGCAGGAATGTTGACCTGCTATCCATCGGCTACGCCTTTCGGCCTCACCTTAGGTCCCGCCTAACCCTGAGCGGATTAACCTTCCTCAGGAAACCTTAGACTTTCGGCGACACGAGTTCTCATCGTGTTTATCGCTACTTATGCCGGCAGAGTCTCTTCCGTGGCGTTGAGTAGTCCTCTCGGTCTACCGTCAGACTCCACAGAATGCTCCCCTACCAAATCTAGAGGCTTGAAGCTCGAAACTAGAGGCTGGAACAACTATTTCCAAACTTGGATGAGCTTGTTGAGGCCCTTACCGATCTCTTCGTATCGCGTCTTGAGATCAGTGAAGATCGAATCATCCAGGTATTTCAGATCGTGGGCGAAGTCCAAAAGGACTGAAGTCTCATCGCAAGACCCCAGCGCAATTACCAGAAACCTTCGGAAATCTTCCGGTGATTTCTTCCTTCCGTAACCTTCGGCGATGTTGATTGGAATTGACGAAGACGCTCTCCGAAGTTGCGATCCAAGTTCCGTCCGTTCAAAGGAAGGGAACTTGAGCGTGAGGCGGTGAATTTCCAGCGCAGCCGCATAGCCACGCTGGTAAACCCGCAAATCACGGTAACTTCGAATCGAGTTTTCGCCGTTTTCTTTCATCCAGCTTCTAGCTTCCAGTATCAAGCCTCTAGAATTCCGCAGCTTCGGTCGTAAGCTTGAGCCCCGTTGGATTGTTGGTGCATAAACGCTTGACCAGTGAGCTGTTACGCTTTCTTTAAAGGATGGCTGCTTCTAAGCCAACCTCCTGGCTGTCTTAGCGCTTACACTTCCTTTCCCACTTAGCTTACAGTTCGGGACCTTAGCTGGCGGTCTGGGTTCTTTCCCTCTCGACCACGGAGCTTATCCCCCGTAGTCTCACTCCCGTACTGCTGTCTGCGGCATTCGGAGTTTGATTGGATTCGGTAACCTGGATGGGTCCCTAGTCCATTCAGTGCTCTACCACCGCAGCAGATCGTACAAGGCTGCCCCTAAAGGCATTTCGGGGAGAACGAGCTATCACGGAATTTGATTAGCCTTTCACCCCTACCCTCAGCTCATCCGAGCGATTTTCAACTCACAACGGTTCGGTCCTCCAGTCGCGGTTAAGCGACCTTCAACCTGGCCAAGGGTAGATCATCCCGCTTCGCGTCTAATCCCACAGACTAATCGCCCTATTCGGACTCGCTTTCGCTACGGCTCGCTTTCGCTTAGCCTTGCCTGGGAGATTAACTAGCCGGCTCATTAAGCAAGAGGCACGCCGTCAGGCTTTTGTAGAGCCGAAGCCCTACCATAGCCCTCCGACTGCTTGTAAGCATACGGTTTCAGGTTCTATTTCACTCCCCTCGCAGGGGTGCTTTTCACCTTTCCCTCACGGTACTTGTTCACTATCGGTCGCCAACGAGTATTTAGCCTTGGAGAGTGGTCTCCCCAGGTTCCCACTGGATTTCTCGTGTCCCGTGGTACTCAGGATACCGCTTCGAGTCCGGTAAACTTTCGGCTACATGGCTTTCACATTCTTTGGCCCCGCTTTCCAGCAGGTTCGCCTAGCTTCCGGATTGATAACTCTACTCACGCGGTCCTACAACCCCGCCGTGCATGCACGACGGTTTGGGCTGTTCCGATTTCGCTCGCCGCTACTATCGGAATCTCGTTTGATTTATTTTCCTCCAGGTACTGAGATGGTTCACTTCCCTGGGTTAGCTCGTACCCGCCTATGTATTCAGCGGGCCGTATCCCGAGTTCATCGGGATGGGTTTCCCCATTCGGACATCTCCGGATCAAAGCCTGCTTGCGACTCCCCGGAGCTTTTCGCAGCTTGCCACGTCCTTCTTCGCCTGTTGGCGCCAAGGCATCCACCGTACGCCCTTAGTAGCTTAACCATAAAACTTACTCAACTCGTCGCCTCGCCTGGCTTTCCGTCTTGCAAGCGGACCCAGACACCCGGCAAATCGAGTAAGCACTGCCTATCCACATTTGCGCTACTCGAGCAAATTTGCAGTTACGCCTTTGCAGGATTGCAAGGCGTAAATGCCAACTTCATTCAGTTGTCAAAGAACTTTTTACCCCGCTCCAGGCGGGGTGCGGATTCACTTGCTTAAAAAATCCGCTCTAAAACAAAAAACCCGGCATCAAGCGCCGGGTGCATCCGTCCACACACATCAGGACGGATCAACTCGAAGCTTGACGGCTTTCTATCCGGTATTCGTAACCAATCTCACCTCGTAAGCAACCGAAAAACGAAGCAAGCAGGCAACAGTCAACGACCCAACAGAAATCTAGGCTGCTGACAACAGAAGAGTTTAGCACTTTTCAGGATTTCGTCAAGTCCCGAGAAAAATTCTTTTTGAGGCCCGGTGGATGTGGAAATTCGGAGGTCTGTGGAAATCCCCAGGGCGCGGAAAACAGGCCCGATTCATGCATAAAGCGGGCTGCAACAAATCAGCCTTTCTTATGCTTGAAATATTCCACCTGGCGCAAACGCTTTTGCGCCGCTGCTTTCGATTTGTAGGGGCCTCCCAGATTTTTCTTTCCATCTTCCGACGTGACTTTGTATCCCGCTTTCACTTTCTTGATCATCGCGCGATCTCCCTCCCCGCACAAGTTACACAGATTTGATTCCTTGCGCGCGGAATCGCGTCACGAAAAAATGCAGTGATCCGCTCGCGCCGCTCAGTAAAGGATCGAAGGTAAATAAGCTCCGGCCGGCTCGTTGTAAAGTCCCACCGTCATCAGCGTCATGGGTTGGACGACGCGCAAGCCCGTTTTCCAGGCACCAGCGGAACAGCCCGGCGTTGCGCGTGGGAACCAGGATTCCGGGACCATCGAAACTTTGAGCCGCGGAAATCAGCGCCTGCAAATCCTCATTGGATTCCGCCACCGAGTGGCCGAAAAAAGAGAGGTGAGAAGTATACGCACAAATTCTTCCAGCCGCGTTCCGCGACCAGGGCCTTCGATTGTCCGATTGCGTCCTTTAATTGCCCGGTGCGGCGATGGCCGTGGACTCGCTCGTAAAGCGCCGAGCAGTTCTCCAAATCCGGAGGAAGTGCCGGCCGGACGCTGTAGCCTTGCGGAATTTTTCCGATGGCAGGACCCTGCATGCAGGATAGCGGTTCACGGACTGCAAAACCAAGCTTCGCATAGAGCGAAAGCGAACGATTGTGAAACGCTGCCTGCACCAGGCGAACTCCGGGCAAATTCTTTTCGGCGGCTCGGTCCATCACGGCGCGCATCAGTTCGCGGCCCGCGGCGCGATTCTGCGTTTGCGGGTTGATGGTGATCGGCCCGATTCCGGCAATCGAGTCGCGCTCGTCCATACAATTGCTGCCAACAATTTCTCCATTCTCCTCCGCCACCACGCAGAAAAATCCCGGGATGTGAAAACATGATTGAGAACAGGCCGACCGCAACCTCCAGCGACGGGAAATCCGGCGGAAAATTGTGATGCTGGAGATCCCGGTAAACGCTTCGATAGCAGATGCGGCCGCAGGCTTCGGCATCTTGTGGTGTGGCGCGTCGGATCGTGAGTTGCGGGTTTGCGCCGGATTGCTTCGAAGTGGAAGGAGAAGTAGCCATCCCGTGAACCTCCAATATCGGATTCCAGAACTGTCCTGTGAGAGACGCTCATTCTACCACCGTCGAGTAAGTCACCCGGCGGTCCGGCGGCGCTCGCTCCTCGCGCTCACGCTGCGTGAGCGCGAGGAGATCTCTCGAGGGATCGCTTCCGGTTCGTCGATTCGCGAGATAGCTAAAGGCCTGGATCGCGTTGTGTCGACAGTAAGCCGGGAGATCGCACGTCATGGAGGCCGTCCTGACTATCGAGCCAATGAAGCCGATTCCCAGGCCTGGGAATCGGCTTTGCGGCCCAAGCGGTGCCTACTTGCGATCCATGTGAGGTTGCAGAAGGTCGTTGCGAGTAAACTGATGTTGGATTGGTCGCCGGAGCAGGTTTCCGGGTGGCTGAAAATCCAGTATCCCGATGACGAGAGCATGCGTGTGTCTCACGAAACCATTTACCGTAGCCTGTTCATTCAAGCGCGAGGAGTGCTGAAAAAGGAGCTGCTGGAGCACCTGCGATCCAAGCGCCGCATCCGCCGGCCGCAGCACTCTCGTATCTTTAAAGACGCGCGCGGTCAAATCGTAGATGCCATCTCCATCCGGGAAAGGCCCGCGGAAGTTGCGGACCGCGCCATACCAGGGCATTGGGAGGGCGATCTCCTGAGCGGCTCAAGGAACAGTCACATGGTGACCTTGGTAGAACGCCATTCGCGTTTTACCGCGCTCGTAAAAGTGCCCAGCAAAGACACGGCGGTTGTCGTCGCCGCCCTGAGCCGACACATTCGTAAACTTCCAGTGTCACTGCGGCGCTCGTTGACCTGGGATCGAGGACTTGAGATGGCCAAACACAAGACCTTCACGGTGGCGACGAATGTGAAAGTGTACTTCTGTGATCCGCAAAGTCCTTGGCAGCGCGGCACCAACGAAAACACGAACCGGTTGCTGCGACAATACTTCCCCCGGAGAACCGACCTCCGCGGCTACAAACAATCCGAACTAGACGCGATCGCCATGCGCCTAAATCAGCGCCCGCGAAAGACCTTGGGTTTTGAAACCCCTGCAAGTAGACTTCGAGCAAGTGTTGCATCGACCCATTGAATGCACCCCACTTACCAGGCAATTGCGGGCTGCTTCCTACTTGAGAGCCTCGACGAACGCATGCCCGAGTGTGCTGGAGGCCAACGGAATCGTCACCCCGGCCGCGACAACGTATATAGCGACGCCCAGGCCGTCGCTGGATGCACTCGTCGGCTTGATAAAACGTCGTACAGAATCAGCGCCGCATAGAGCAGGAGTTGTGGCCCCACTACGGAGACAGGCAACATCGACTGAGCGCCGGGCCACCGAGCGAGTGCCGGAGCCACAATGCTTATTGAGGCGATAAGCATGAGCCGCTTATGCACATCTGGTTTTTGACGAAACCAGATGCCTCCTGCTACCAAGATCGCGAATAGAAACAAAACGACTATGTCTCCAATGACAACGAGCGGCGTTTCTCGAACCACCGAACGAACTACAACCAGCAGGGACAATGCAAACACTACGGCTGCGAGCGCCGCCCCAGCAACCCCGAGCGAGCGATGGAGGCGAACTCTGCCGGATGCCACCAGCAAGGTCTGACCGAGGAAAAGCAGAAACCACGAGGTAAGCACAATGCCGTGCAGGACGATGTAGACAGGCAAATGCGAAACTGCATGGCCCTTATGAATGATGTTTCTGAGATAGAACGACTTCGCAAAGCCAACGGCGACGATGACGAGCAAAATAGAAGCCATGCAAACAAAAAACCAGCTCCGACTGTCGCGGCGTGCGCGTGGTTTCGCTTCAATGACTGCAGCCGCTCTCTGGTCTGCTTCGGAATATGGCATTTGTGCTCCTCGAAATCTTGCCCCGAGAGGTAACGAAACGTTGCGATTCTATCGTAATCCCGCCAAAACCGCTTGCGACTGGCCGAGAAAACCGGCACAAACCGAACTCTTAATTTCAAATGCGCGGCCATGCCGGGGATCGCCTAGGTCCCGATGAACGCGCTAATCGGACCAATGAAATCACACCCCGCGCACGCCGCCCGCACTCGTCTAGTGTCGGCGCGTACGCCCACCACAATATATGGCCACGAGAGGGCAGTTTCAGATTGCGCTCTCTCTATCCCATTTGCCGCGCTTATTGACCCGCGGCCGGCGAGCCTAAGATTCGTTGCAAATTCGCGTCTCCTCTCTTTCCGCGGCAATCAGGAATACGGAGGAGAACGCGGCGGGAGCAAAAATCTGGATACGGTGTTGATCACGGGCGGAACGGAAGGGCTGGGTAAAGCGGCGGCACTGCTGCTGGCTAGCGAAGGCTTTCGAGTGTTCGCGACGGGACGAAATGCGGAACGGCGCGCGGCACTGCAGATTGCCGCGCGCGAATCCAAAGTGCCGCTCGAAGTGCTGGAAATGGATGTGTGCGACGACGCATCGGTGGATCGCGCGGTTTGCGAGATCGAACGCCTGGCGGGGCGGGTGGATGCGCTGGTGAACAATGCGGGCATCGCGGTAATCGCCACGATGGAAGAAATTTCCCTCGCCGATCTGCGCCAGCAATTCGAGACGAATTATTTTGGTACGGTGCGTGTGACCAAGCGAGTGCTGCCGGGGATGCGCGAACGGCGTCACGGCCGAATTATTAATATGAGTTCGATTGCGGGCGTGATGGCGAATCCTCTATTCGGCCCGTACAGCGCGACGAAATTCGCGGTAGAAGCGTTTTCGGATACGCTGCGGCTGGAACTATATCCCTTCGGAGTTTACGTGAGCATGCTCCAACCGGGATACATCCCGAGTGGAATGGAAACTGCTTCGGTTGGACTTTCCGCGCATTATACGCACGGATCGATTGCCGGTCCGTACGCGCAGATCTACCAGAATTTTCTGGCGCACTGGAAGAAAGTGACGAAGCGGGCCAAGCTGACTCCGAGAGACTGTGCCCTCGTAGTGTTGCGTGCGCTGCGCGAGACACCTCCCAAAGCCCGTTACCCGGTAACTCGGGAAGCCAATGTGGTGCGGGCGATGAAGCGCTTTCTGCCGGATCGCATGCTGGATCGAATGATTATCGGCACGCTGCAGCTCGATAAAATTCGGCCAGGAACAAAGGTGGATCCTGCAGCGGGGAAGGCTGCGCTCGAGGAATTGACCAATCGGAATCGCCACTGAAATTTGGAATATCCTCGCCCCCCGCGGTTCATCTAAGATTTCCTTCCACTATGAAGATATCAATCGGAACAATTGTCGGAATCCTTCTGGCTTTGTGCGCACCCCGTTCGATCGGCCGGCCCGTTCCCGGCCGGTCGCAAGCAACGGAGCAGGAACGAAACCGGAACCAGCCCGTGGCGCCGTTCCGCATCATGGGAAATCTTTATTACGTGGGAGCTTCGGATATCACATCGTTCTTAATAGTCACGCCGAAGGGAAACATACTTTTGGACGGCGGCTTCCTGGAGACCGCGCGGCAAATTGAAGCCAACGTGAAGACGCTCGGCTTTCGCCTGGAAGACACGAAGATTTTGTTGAACAGCCAGGCTCATTACGATCACACTGGCGGCCTCGCGGAATTGAAAAAACTCTCGGGAGCGCAAATGGTGGCCAGCGAAGGAGACACTCCGATGCTGGAGACCGGCGGCCGTGGCGACCCCTATTTTGGAGACAAATACATTTTTCAGCCGGTGCACGTCGACCGCCGTCTACGCAACGGCGATACCGTCAGCCTGGGCGGCACTGTAATGACCGCCGAAATTACTCCCGGCCACACCAAAGGATGCACCACCTGGACCACGACCGAAGAAGAAGCCGGGAAGTCCTATCACGTCGTCTTTGTCTGCAGCACCACCGTGCTTCCAGATATCCGGCTAATCGATAACACGCAATATCCGGACATCGCCAAGGACTACGAGTACACCTTTCGCCGTTTGCGGCAGCTTCCTTGCGATGTTTTCCTCGGTTCCCACGGCGGTTTCTTCGATTTGTTGGGTAAGATCGAGCGGATGCGGCGCGGCGACAAGCCCAATCCATTCATCGATCCAGATGGCTATTCCAAATATCTCGATTCCAGTTATGCAGAATTTATGAAGGCCTTGCGCGTGCAGCAAGCGGCAGCCGCGAAGTCCGCCGCGGCGAAACCGAATCAATAGAATCGTATCAGCCGGTTTTCATTTCTGGCCGGTGCGTTGAATTCCGGCGAATCACGCAGGCGTCGGCGGCTTTTTGCAGATCGCGGCCACCACCACGCCCATGATCACCAGCACCACCAATCCCGAAATCATCCACTTCACCGCCAGCGTGTAGGAAATGTTGTAGACCAGATAATCATTCAGTGTGTTGGGCACCACGGTGAAAAGCGTGGCGATGATTCCGAAGCGAACTCCCTGGCCCACCCATGGCTTGTTTTCAGAGCCCCGCGCGTAGACAAATACGAACAGAAACGCGTACACAAAGTTGCTCACCCAGATGATCCACATCTTGTGCATCATGTCGGTTGCCGGGCGAAAGTTCATTCCAGAGGCCCGCATCTGCGTGTAGGTGTTGGCCAGCCACACTCCGTGAATCAGAAATCCGCTCACCAGCAGGATGATGAATGACACCACGATGGCGATTGCCAGTTTTTTCAGGTTCATTTTCTCTCCCCGCTTTTCCGCCGGTTGCGGTTCGCTTTCCGGCTCCGGCGAAAATCCGGTCGCTTCGACTCGAAAAATAAGATGGCCCGAAAAGGTCTGCAAAAGGGACGCGGAAGCGATCCCTTGCGGCGCAGCCTAGTATTGCTGGGACCGGGCCGCAAGCCTTTTTTGCGCAAAAGTGGGGCAAGATTTGCCTGTTGACCCCTGCCGAGAGGCTAAGTACGATGCGCGGCAAGTCCGGCCACCCCATCGGATGCGGCTTGGAACCGCACAAGGAGGCATCATGTTTTGCGCAAAATGCGGCGCGGCGGTTGCGGAAGGTTCACCATTTTGTGGAACGTGCGGCCAGCCGGTGGCGGCAACCGCGGCTGCGACTGCCCCTGCCGCAATGGGCAGTTATTCGGCTGCGGGCGCAGTGACGGTTCCCGTTACCGGCACTGTGTACGCAGGATTTTGGCTGCGTTTTGTCGCGATCATTATTGATTTCATTCTGGTGGGAATCGCCCTGGGAATTCCTTGTGGAATCCTTTTTGGGGCGCTGGGCATGAGCATGGGCGCGGGAATGGCGAGCCACAATCCGGGTCTGGTGATCGGCCCGGCTCTTGGAACGATTTTCCTGATCGAAATGATCGCGGTCCTGGTGCAATGGCTCTACTTTGCGATGATGGAAAGTTCCTCGTGGCAAGGAACCGTCGGGAAGAAGGCGCTGGGCTTGATGGTGACCGACATGGACGGCCGGCGAATCTCCTTTGGCCGCGCCACCGGGCGTTATTTTGCCAAAATCATCTCCGGAATGATCTTGATGATCGGATACCTGATGGCTGGATTCACGGAAAAGAAGCAGGCGCTGCACGACATGATGGCAGGCTGCCTGGTAGTTCGAAAGCTGTAGCGAAGTTCCACCAGATTTCGCGGAATTGAAATAGCTGCCGGGCCGATGGTTGTGGAGGAGAGGACAGAGAATGTTCTGCTCACGTTGTGGTGCGGCAACACCGGAAGGAGCCGTATTCTGCGGCGCGTGCGGCCAACCCTTGGGCGCAGCCGCTCCGGCGGCGCCGGGATATCCGGCGCAAGTTGCTCCGGCTGCCGCAATGTACCAGCCGTTCTACGCTGGATTCTGGCTGCGATTCGTGGCTTACATTATTGACGCGCTCATTATCGGGATTCCGTTTGGCGTCATCATCCTGATCATGCTTGCGGCGACCGGAGTATTGGCGGGGCTTCAGAACATCCACCCGGGAGAGTCACCCGACGCAATTTTTGCGCTCGTGGGAATCGGCGCGATTTTCGGAGCGCTCGTAATTACTCTTTTGGGATCGTGGCTTTACTACGCTTGGTGCGAAAGCTCCGAATGGCAAGCCACACTCGGGAAGAAAGCCCTGGGACTTTACGTCACGGACATGGAAGGCCGCCGGATCACTTTCGGCCGCGCTTCCGGGCGTTTCTTCGCCAAGATGATCACCGGCCTGATTCCCTTTGGCATCGGCTACATGCTGGCGGGCTTCACGGAAAAGAAACAGGCGTTGCACGACATGATCGCGAGCTGCCTGGTGATGCGAAAGAATTAGCAAGGTGCGCAGGCTTTTTTGGAATCGTAATTCATTTCATCTGCTAGACAATCCAAATCGACGGGCCATGCGTACTTGATTTTGTGATCAAGGTGATCTATCCGGGGCGAGCGGGAAAGCATTTCCAATTCACACTCACAGAGGGGGTACGGAGATGATGCACAAACGATTCTGGAAAAAGTTCAGCTCGGGGTTGTTACTTCTGGCGATGCTGCCGGTTCTTTTCGCGCGGCCCTCGGCAGCCAGGCCGCCGCAGGCTCAGCAGACAGCCACACTCTACAAGCGTCTGGGAGGCTACGATGCGCTGGCCGCGGTGACCGATGATTTTCTTGCTCGGCTGGCAGGCGATCCGCAACTTTCGAAATTCTTTGTCGGCCACAGCACGGATTCGCTGCAGCGCATTCGCCAGTTGATCGTGGACCAGCTTTGCGCCGCCACGGGCGGCCCTTGTTTTTATATCGGCCGCAGCATGAAAACGACGCATGCGGGAATGGGCATCACGGAATCCGACTGGCAAATCACCGCCTCGCACCTGGTGGCAACTCTAGATAAATTCAAAGTGCCAGAACGCGAAAAGGGCGAGGTGATGGCGCTGGTGGCCACTCTGAAACCCGACATCGTCTCAGCGCCTGCGCCCAAACAGTAGAATCTCACCTTTAAGCTCGCGGTAGCACAGCCACTCCTGGCTGTGTGCCTTTGGAACGATGGAACACAAGCGCACAGGCAGGAGTGCCCGTGCTACCAAAACCGGTTTCGCCCTGCATCCGCAATCTCTCTGGCGTTTGTTCTCGCCGTAACCTTTTCGCTTCCCGCCAGTTTATGTTAGTAGAGAGGGATAATGGCGGTTCGAAGAGGCGCAGGGAAGAGTCCCGGCGGCGAAGCTGACGAGCGACTGCTCGTCGAAGCCGCACAGAAAGACCCTTCCCAGTTTGTCGCGCTCTACGAAAACCACTTTGAGCGGGTATATGCGTTCATTGCCCGGCGCGTTCGCGACCGCGAAGTAGCCGAAGACTTGACTTCCGAAGTGTTCCACCGCGCCCTCGCCAATCTGCCGCGTTTCGAATGGCGCGGAGCGCCCTTTGCAGCCTGGCTGATT
Source organism: uncultured Acidobacteriota bacterium (assembly GCA_963797765.1). GTDB lineage: Bacteria > Acidobacteriota > Terriglobia > Acidiferrales > UBA7541 > JBGPTK01. The sequence goes on from CAWCQU010000002.1 coordinate 1,194,416, forward strand.
CGAATCGCCGCGAACGCCGTCGCCGACCGCTGGAGGCAAGCCGAAAAAGACCGCGACGTTCCCCTTGTCGACAAACCGCCGGAGATCAACCTTGAAGAAGACGAACATCGCGCGCGCCTCTTCCGCCTGGTGAATACCCTTCCCGCCGACCAGGGCCGCGTCATTTCCATGCGCTTCGCCGAGGAAAAAAGTATCCGGGAAATTGCCCGCGTAATCGGCCGCAGCGAAGGAGCCGTGAAAGCAACTTCAATTTCGAGGGCTGCAAAGCCTGCGATCGCAGTTGAGCAAAGATCCGGGCCAGAAACCGGGTGAGAAACATGCCTAAGCAAAGCTGGAGCGAACAACTCGATCAGCACCTGGACGCGATCCTCGCCCATCGCGATGCCGCGATTCCAAAGGCGGCTCCCGGTGTCGCCGCGCTCCTCGAAATCGCCGCCGATCTTCGCGGTCTTCCCCGCCGGGAATTCAAAACAAAATTGCTGGCTGATCTGCAAAGGAGCGTTTCCATGGCAACGAAAACGAGCGTGCTTCCCATTCCGGAAGGATATCCAACGGCCACTCCCTACCTGTGCTTCAAAAATGCCGCGCGGGCGATCGATTTTTACAAGAAGGCGTTCGCAGCGACGGAGACGTGGCGGCTCATGCAGCCGGATGGACGAATCGGCCACGCCGAAATCAGAATCGGCAATTCGCCCATCATGCTTTCCGACGAATTCCCGGAATACGGAACCGTGAGCGCGGAAACACTGGGAGGCTCGCCGGTGAGACTCCGCCTCTATGTGGAGGACGTCGACGGGTTTGCTCGCCAGGCCGTGGCCGCCGGCGCAAAAGTCCTCCGGCCAGTCGCGGATCAGTTTTATGGAGACCGCTCCGGCCAATTCGCCGACCCGTTCGGCTACATCTGGACCATCTCCACGCGGAAAGAAGTAGTTTCCATGGACGAGATACAGAGGCGTTTCGATGAAATGATGAAGCAGACGGGTGAGCCCGCTGCGCCGGAACGAGAAACGGTGAAACCTGTGCAGCCTGTTCGCGAAGGGATTCCGCACCATCACTCCCTACATCGTGGTGAATCAGCCGGATGAATTGATTGCGTTCCTGAAGCAGGCATTTGGGGCTGAGGAAATGTTCCGTGCGGTCGGATCAGCAGGCGGCTACCACGTGGAAGTGAAAGTGGGCGATTCGATGCTGATGATCGGCGGCGGCCGCGAATGGCATGGTCCTCAATCGCTCGCGGCGATTCATCTTTACGTGCAGGATGCGCGACGCTGCGTACGAGCGTGCGATCGAGGCGGGCGCCAGTTCCATTCATCCTCCCGTCGACCAGCCCTATGGCGACCGCGAAGCAAGCGTGCGCGATCGTTCCGGAAACGATTGGTATATCGCCACTCACAAGGCGGCGGATATATTCCGCGAGGGTCTGACCAACCTTCAGTCTTATCTGCATCCCAAGGGCGCCGCGCAAATGATCGATTTCTTCGTCCGAGCATTCGACGCGGAAGAATTGGGCCGCCACCAGACTCCCGACGGCACGATTCATCACTCCACCCTGCGCATCGGAAGCTCTACCCTCGAAATGGGCGAATCCCACGGCGAATTTCAGCCGCGCCCCGCGATGTACATGCTCTACGTTCCCAATGTTGATGCGTTCTACAATCACGCCGTGGCGGAGGGCGCGATCTCGGCCGGGCCGCCGTCGGATCAACCGTATGGAAGAGTGGCGGCGGTGAAAGATCCCATGGGCAATGACTGGTACATCGCTAATCCCATGAAGGGTCCTCAAGCATGACGGAATTGGTGAACAAAGCCGGACCCGAATCCCAACAATTGATCCGCAATATCTCTGACACCGCGCGATGGGTGGCAGTCTACCGCGCGGACGAGAACGATCGGCCCGACGCGCTCTTTCGCGATCCTTTTGCCCGGCGGCTCGCGGGCCAGCGCGGCGAAGAAATCGCCAGCGCCATGCCGTTCCAGAAGAAAAATAGCTGGCCGTTCGTGGCGCGAACCTATTTGTTCGATGCGTTCATCAACGAGCAAGTCCGGCAGGGCGCGGAAATGGTGGTCAATCTCGCCGCCGGACTCGATGCCAGGCCTTATCGAATGGCGCTGCCGCCGTCCTTGCAATGGGTCGAGGTGGATCTTCCCGGCATCCTTGACTACAAGGAAGAAATCCTCGGCAGTGAAAAACCCGTCTGCGCGCTGGAACGAATTCGCCTGGACCTGGCCGATGGAAACGCCCGCCGCGAATTATTCGAGCGACTGGGAAAAAGAGCGAAAAAAGTGCTGGTGGTCACCGAAGGATTGCTCGGTTATCTATCGGAAGACGAAGCCGGCTCACTGGCCGTTGACCTGGCGCATCCCGCCAGCTTTCAGCGTTGGGTGTTGGATATTGGCTCGCCGGCGCTGATGCGCATGATACAGAAGAGATTGAATCCGCAACTGAACAAGGCGGGCGCACCGATAAAATTTGGACCGCAAGAGGGTCCGGATTTCTTCAACCGTTACGGCTGGAATCCCACGGATGTTCGTTCGGTGTTCACGATCGCCGCGCAATTCAAGCGGCTCCCACTATTCCTGCGGCTGATCGCGATGGTTTCGGATACGGAAAAATTCCAGGCCAAGCGGCCCTGGTCCGGAATCTGCCTATGTGAAAAGAAATGAAGGATATCGGGTTGTCCAGCTTGAGTTTGTCCCAGGTTTTTAGGGGGTCGGAGCTTCAGCTCCGACATTCGCGTTGCTAGAAAAGCGGGCTTTAGCCCCTGAGGCTTCCGCGCGAGAAGGCTTGCGGTAGCGCATTCCACGTCAAACCTAGGAAAGCACCAAAGTACCGGCAGCCTAAACTCCCCATCCATATCGTTCCGAATGCAGCAGCGATTCGCCCATCTCGGTGCGAATCATTTCCGTCATGGACGAGCAGCCGATGATTTTGCTATCGGCCTCGGCAATGTCTGTGGTGCGGTAGCCGCGATCCACCACACGATCCACCGCGGCATCCATCCACAACGGCTCAGCATCCAGTCCAAACGATTCCTTCAGCATCATGCTGATGCAGGAAATCGATCCAATCGGGCACGCCAGATCCTTTCCTGCAATCGAAGGCGCCGATCCGTGGATTGGCTCGTAGAGCGCCGGACCATCGCCCAGACTCATCGAAGGGACCAGGCCGATCGAACCAACCAGCGCGGCGGCTTCATCGCTCAAAATATCCCCAAACATATTGGAAGTCAGGATCACGTCGAATTCCGACGGGCGCAAAATCAATTGCATCGCCGCGTTGTCCACGTACATGTGCTCCAGCGTAACGCTGGGATAATCGCTGGCGATGCGGTTCACCGTCCGCCGCCACAGCCCGGAGCTGGCCAGCACGTTGGCCTTATCCACGCTGGCCAAGCGTTTGTGCCGTTTTTCCGCGCGCGCAAACGCATACCGCGCGATCCGTTCAATTTCCGAAGAAGAATAGGTCTCGACGTCGAAAGCCGTCTCCAAGTCATCGCTGCCGCTGCAGCCATGTTCGCCAAAGTAAATCCCACCGGCAAGCTCGCGCACGATTTCAAAATCGAATTTGCGCGCGCGTTCCGGGCGCAGCGGAGAAATTCCCCGCAGCGCGGGGCGCAAACGCGTGGGACGGACGTTAATAAAAAGGCCGAGTTGCTGGCGCAAGGCCAGTAATCCGCTTTCCGGCCGCTTGCCCACCGGCAGGCTGTCCCACCGCGGACCGCCCACGGCGCCCAGCAGCACCGCATCGGCGGAACGGCAACCATCGAGAGTTTCATCAGGAAGTGGAGTTCCACACCGGTCAATCGCGATTCCCCCGATTGGAAATTCGATCAGGTCAAATTGATGTCCAAATTCCGCCGCACAATCTTTCAGCACACGCGTCGCCGCGCCGGTCACTTCGGGGCCGATCCCATCCCCCGGCAGCAGCGCGATCGTCTTTTTGATTCCACCCATGGCAGTTTCCCCTTTGGCCAATTCCACTAGTGCGCCGCGGTAGCGCTGCTGGCTGCTTGAGCCGGCGCGCGATTGCGGCGAAGTTGGTGCACAATTTTGAGGAGGTCCCGGTCCGTCACACGCTTGGTTTCATCCGCCACGGCCATCGCGGCCCGGTAGCAATCCATCAGTTCATCATCCTCGAGCGAATAGCCCAATTCGGCCAGCCGGGAGCGCAGCGCATTCCGCCCGGAATGCTTTCCCAGCACAAGCTGACGGGCGGGCACGCCGACTGCTTCCGGCGAAATAATTTCGTATGTTAACGGATTCTTCAGAATGCCATCCTGATGGATTCCGGCCTCGTGTGCGAAAGCGTTAGCGCCCACCACGGCTTTGTTCGGCGGCACCGAGACGCCCGTAATCATCGAAAGCAACCGGCTGGTGGGATACAACTGGTCGAGTTTCAGGTTGGTGGTCATATTGAAATGGGCTCGCCGGACGGCCAGCGCCACCGCAAATTCCTCGAGCGATGCATTGCCGGCACGTTCACCGATGCCATTGATCGTGCATTCCACTTGCCGGGCTCCCGCGCGGACGGCCGCCAGCGAATTCGCCACCGCCATTCCCAGATCGTTATGGCAATGCGCGCTAAGAACCACGTGGTCGAAGCCACGAAGCTGCGCGCGGACCCGCCGGAAAATTTCCGCATACTCGTCGGGAGTGGTATAGCCAACTGTATCAGGAATATTTAGGATGGTTGCGCCTTCCTTGGCTGCTGCTTCCATAACTTCACACAGGAAATCGATGTCGCTCCGGCTGGCATCTTCGGCCGAGAATTCGACCTCCGGACAACGCATCCGCCCGTACCGCACCATCTGTGAGATTTGGTCGAATGCTTCGCTCCGTGATGTTCGCAACTTGTGCTTCAGATGCAGATCCGAGGTAGCTAAAAAGATGTGCAGTCGAGGTTTGGCTGCGGGCTCAAGGGCCCGAAGAGCGGCATCCACATCTTCCTGTCGAGCGCGCGCCAGGGCCGCCACCCGGCAGCCTGTGATCGCGCCAGCCACTGTGCGAACCGATTCCAAATCGCCCGCCGAGGCGATGGGGAAGCCCGCCTCGATCACGTCCACGCCCAACTGTTCGAGTTGACGAGCCAGTTGCAGCTTTTCTTCACGATTCATCGAAAAGCCCGGTGATTGCTCGCCGTCCCTCAGAGTCGTGTCGAAAATATGCACGGATTCCATAAGCACCTCGAATGGATCGCCATAGATAGTCAAGCCCCTAATGGGTGCCAAGTCCAATTTATAATTCTTTGCATATTCATATAAGAAATTTATACTGTCCCTCCGAATTTGAAATTGGCTAGGTTTTTAGGGGGTCGGAGCTTTAGCTCCGACATCAGCGTCTGCATGAGGATGGGGCTTTAGCCCCTGAAGAGATCGACAACCAGAACGCTACGGGACTATAGGACGCTCAGCCAAGCCAAGGGGGTCGTAAGCCCATGGATTTAGCATCTTTACAGGTTTTCCTAACCGTCGCCCGTGAGAAGAGCTTTTCGCGGGCGGCCCACAAACTCTACCGCACACAACCTGCCATCAGCATTTCTGTTCGCAAACTCGAGGACTGGGTCGGCCAACCCCTTTTTGTGCGCGGCTCGCGCGCCGGCAAGCTCACCGAGGCTGGCGAGTTGCTCATCGAGTACGCCGAGCGGATGCTGAACCTGAAGAGCGAGATTCTAAAGGGCGTGGAAGACCTGCAAAACTTGCGGGGAGGCAAGCTTTCCATCGGGGTCAACGAAAGTTCCATCCATGCCCTATTGCCGGTGCTGGTGCGCTACCGGGAGCGCTATCCCGATGTGAAGATTTCCATTCACCGCGTGCTCTCGCGCGACGTACCGCACGAAGTGCTGAACTACCGGCTCGACGTGGGCATCATTTCCTTTATTCCGCAGGATGAGAAGTTAACAGCCACGCCCTTTGTTCGCGATGATCTGGCCTTCGTTGTCTATCCCGGGCACAGGCTGGCAAAGTGCAAGTCCGTGGACATCTCGGAATTGGGTGACGAAACATTTATCGCTCACATTGTGGATTCTCCCCATCGCACCGCCGTGATCCAGCTCTTCAGCCAGCACAATGTGCCGCTGCGAATGCCGGTGGATATGCCTACCATCGAAAGCATCAAGCGCTTCGTCGAAATGGAAATGGGAGTCGCGATTGTGCCCAGTATGTGCGCGAAGATGGAAGTGGAGCGCGGCACCCTGGTGGAAGTAAAAATCAAGCAGATGAAATTGCCGCGCCAGCTCAATCTGATCTACCGCCGCCACGACGAAATTTCGCACGCCACACGCGCGCTGTTGCGCCTGGTCCGTCCGCGTGGACCCAAAACGACCGATGGCCGCCGCGAAGACAAAGTCTCCGCCACCTGATCCTCTCCGCGGCCCTCTGCGTGTTTCTCTCTGCGTCCTCTGCGGTAATGTTTGTCATTTTTTGCTTTTCTTTTCGCGCCTCAAGAACCTACCGGCTGAGTTCATCTAGCACAACAGCCAAGCGGTTAAGCCCCTCGCGCGTCATTTCAGTATCACCACCAATTCCCAGCCGGAAATGTCCCGGCATCTCGAAGAATTTTCCGGGCACCACGCTCGTTTCGTATTTTTCGCGCAGCAAAGCGCACAAGCGGTCCACGGTTCCGGTAAGCAGCCGCGGAAACACGATGGTTCCCGCCGCGGGACGCGCCACCGCAAGGTCCTTGCGCGAATCAAGAAACTGATCGAGCAAGCGCCGGTTTGTATCGAGCAGCGATTGCGCTCCCGCCGAAATTTCAGCCAGGTGGTCCAGAGCGATCACGCTCAATTGTTCCGCCACTGGAGGCGGGATCACCCCGAACAAATCATTCAGCCGCCACATGCGCTCCGCCATTTCCGGCGCTGCCAGTATCCACCCGCAACGCAATCCGGAAAGGCCGTAAGCCTTTGTCAGGCTGCTGGTAACCAGAAAATGCTCGCCCAAATGAAACGCCGATCGCACGGATGGATCGAACAGCATTTCCAGATAGACTTCGTCCACCAGAACGCGCGCCCCGGCATTGCGCGCTAATTCCCCCACCTCGCGCAGGGACGAATCAGCAATCCGAACGCCGCTGGGATTGTGAAAATTCGTAAGCACCACCAGCCGCGTGCGCGGCGTCATCGCTTTGGCCACTTCGCACGGATCGAGGCGAAAGCCATCTTCGAATCGCCTGGGGAATCGCCGCACGTGCGCTCCCAGGTATTCCGCAGCGGTAATGAGTAGTTCATAGGTGGGATGCTCGATCAGCACTTCATCGCCCGGCTCCAGCACCGCAGCCATCGCCAGGTGATTCGCCATCGAAGTGCCGGTAGCTGCCACCACGCAGTTCACCGGCACGCCTGCTTTTTTCGCCAGCCGCTCCAGCAACGGGGGATAGCCATATCCGCCGGGTGAGGAAAGCTGCAATTCTTCGAGGCGAACCGGCAATTTGCTTAAAGGCAGGCCGGCCAGGCCGCTGGTCGCCAGATTGAACCGCGCGTGCGAGCGCAATTTCGCGAATTCCATGTACGGCGAACGAATTTCCGATCGCATCTGGTTCATTGTGTATTGATCCCCGGCGTCCGGCGCCATCGCCACAGAAAATATACAGGAACACCGGCCAGAAGAATCGCCATTCCCACCAATGTGTTTCGCGGGTATTTGTAAATGGTATTGATCACCACCAGCCACGACGCCGCCACGAACAGAGCAGTTGTAATCGGATGCCCCGGCACGCGGAAGCCGCTACGCTCCGGGATCCGCTCCCTCATCCTGACGCGCCTTCCGATCCGCCTCGCGCTCGCGGCGCCGAAACACAAAAAGGCACGACGCCGACAATCCAAAAAAGATAAAATCCATCGAAACCACATAATTCAAAATTTGCTCGTAGCGGCCCAGCAGAGTGATCGCGATTGCGAATACCCCTTGCAGCGACGATGGCAACCACGGGCACTCGCGTGCGCGGATGCACCCACGCAACGCTTGGGAAAAATAATCCATCTTCCGCCATCGCGAAATAGACGCGCGGCGCCGTCAAGATGGATTGGCTCAGAAATCCCAGCGTCGAAATCATGATTCCCATCGCCAGCAGCGCCGCGCCTCGCTCGCCCAACGCCAATCGCATTACGGCGGACGCAGGAGTGGTGGTTTGCGCCAGGCCCGCCGGCCCCAAAGCGCGCACGCACACGAAATTGACAGCCAGATACAGCGCGATCACTCCCAGCACGCCCAGAATCAGTCCGCGCGGAAGATTTTTTCGCGGTTCGCGCACTTCCCCCGCAATAAAATTCGCGGTCTGCCAGCCGCCAAAAGAAAAAAGAACCGGAGTCAGCGCCGCCCCGAACGCGGTCAACAAATCAACCGATACCGGACGATCGAGCAACGGACGCCATTCTCCCGCCGGAGGGTGCACCAGCAGCCAGCCGCAAGCCACCAGTCCCGCAATCGCCAGAATCTTCAGCAGCATCAAAATACTTTGCACCGTGCTGCCCGCGCGCACTCCAAGACAATTTATCAACGTCAGCAAAACCAGCGCCAGCGTGGCCACCACCCCATCGCCCAACGGAAGGTGTGTCACTTCCAGGAAATACCGCGCGAACGTGACGGCCACCGCGGCCATTCCGCCAGTCTGAATCACCAGCAGCAGCACCCAGCCATACAGAAACGCGAGCAGCGGATGGTATGCCTCGCGAATATACGCGTACTGGCCGCCCACTCGCGGCAACCGCGCCGCCAGTTCCGCATAAATAAATGCTCCGGCCAAGGCAATCACTCCGCCCAGCACCCACGCACCCAGAATCAGCAGCGGCGTGTGCACCTGACGCGCAACCACGTACGGATTGATAAAAATTCCGGAGCCAATGATCCCGCCCATCACGATCATCGTCGCGTCGAAAAGCCCCAGGCGGGCCACCAGACCTCTCGACGAATTTTTCTCGTGGGCTGCGGAATCGCTGGTAGGAACGGTCATGAAATGGTTAAAACATCGGATGAAAATTCACGATGGCGGGCACTCTATCACATTGCCAAAGCATGCTGCGGGCTGGTAGTGCACGAATCTCAGACTGGCTCGATTTTTAGGGGGTCGGAGCTTCAGCTCCGACATCAGTGCTTCCAGGAACATAGGGCTTTAGCCCCTGAGGCTCCACGTGGAAAAATCGTCGTCACACGCGACACAGTGTCAAACGAGGATACGGCGATTCGCGCTCGCCTTATCCGCCAAATGCCTGCTTCACATCAGGCTTCAAAAGGTAGATCAGTATCCAAATGTCGATCGCGCAAATCACTAAATTAAAAGCCGCGAATCCAGGGCGGAAGTGAAGAACCGAATTCAGCACCCGCAACAAGGAGAAAACGCCGCTCACGCCCACCAGAATCATGGTCAGCAGCCGGCTCCAATTTTGCAGTTTCCACAAACCAAAACCCACCACCGCGTAAAGCACCGCGAAACCAAAAATAAACACGCCCGCCAGCACCCCGAGTCCCGCAATCACGGAACTATCGATCCGCGAATGGCTCATTCGAGAGAGTAAAGCCCCGCCAAACATGAAGATCAGTGCAAACAGCACCGCGCATGCCGCGCCCATAAACGAAAGAATCGCCAGCACCGTTACCCCTGCAGGACGTTCCATTCGCATACCTCCCCACAAAATTTAACTCAATCGTGCGTACAACAATTCTTTCCACTTCGTTGGATCGATCGACCAAACCACTTCCACATTGGGTTGTTGCTTCAGCACTCCGTTTTGATCCACCACCGTCATTCCGCGCGTCACTTCGCTTGCGGTTTCGATCTCTACGAAATGGTGCCCCAGTTTCGTGCAGATTGACGCATCCAGCGCCACCGCCATGGCGGTGGGATCGGCCAGCGAAAATCCCGTGTGATGCAGCCATTCGCGCGCCATTTTAAATGCCGTGCGATTGCAATCAAACGCAAAGCCCGCATACGGAGTTTGCAAATTGCGGATGTGCGCCATTTCCGCGTCGGAAAGTTCCGCGGTCCCACGGCAGTTTTCCACTCCGATCATCGTCAGCGGCAATCCGCAATGAAACACGATTTTCGCCGCTTCGGGATCGAGCCAGATATTGTATTCCGCCGCCGGAGTGATGTTTCCCACCGTGCACGATGCTCCGCCCAGCATGTATACCTGCCGGAACTTGCTGACGATATCCGGCGCCAACCGCACCGCCATTGCCAGGTTCGTCAATGGTCCCAGCGTTACCAGCGTGTATTCTCCCGGCCGCGCGCGCACCAGGCGAATCAACGCTTCCACCGCATGTTCCTGCTCCGCCGCCCGCTTCGGCGCCGGATAATTCATCTCGCCCATGCCATCCGAGCCGTGAAAAAAATAAGCGTAGCTGGCTTCGCGCAGCAAGGGCCGCGTTGCAACCCACATACACCGGCACATTTTTTCCGCACAATTCCGCCGTATATCCGGCATTTTTCGCTCCGATCGCCGTTGCCACGTTGCCCGATACGATGGTCAGCGCATCCACCTGCACTTCCGGATCGCGCAACGCCATCAGAATCGCCACGGCGTCGTCGGATGCGGTATCGGTATCAATCAGGAAGCGGCGCATGAAATTCCCTCGAATGTTTTTACGCCGCGAGTATAGAGGAAAGCCGGGGCTTGCGAAACTGTTGGAAGGATTCTTGCGCGTCGCTCGCCCGGCAAACTGCGAGGAGGAATACCTAAACACCGCAATGCGAAAGTTTCAACAACTCAAACGCCAAATAAGAATATCGCCGCTTTGCTCGTGCATGGCAGTCATCCCGATCCCGCTCCCGCGGGAGAGGGATCCCGAGTAATCTTTCAATGCTTGCGAACCCGCGGCTTAGATTGATGGTGTAAAGCGTCGTGTGGGGAACTATTCATAGCGCAGCGCAACCATCGGATCGACGCTGGCCGCCTTCATCGCCGGCAAACCGCCCGCCACCAGAGTCACCACCGCAAGCAGCACCGCCGACGCCAAAAAAACAATCGGATCGCTGGCCTTCACACCATAAAGCAGAGACTGCACCAGCCGCCCAATCGCGTAGGCGCATGGCAGGCCAATCGCCAAGCCGATCAAAGTCATGCGAATCACGTCGCTCAAAATCAGCCACGAAACATTTTTCTGGGTGGCGCCCAAAGCCATGCGAATTCCGATTTCGCGCGTGCGCCGCGCCACCACGTATGCCATTACTCCGTAAAGTCCAATTGCCGCCAGCAACGATGCCAACAGCGCCAGGCAGGTAGACAAGTACGTCACCAACCGGTCGGCATACACCGATTCGTCCACTTGCTCTTCCAGCGTCATCAGGTGGAAAACCGGCAGATTCGGATCGTACCCGGCAACCGTCTTGCGCAGCGCCGCGGCCATGGCGATCGGATCCTGCGATGTCCGCGTATATATGGTCGCCGAGCCCACAGCCGGATCCTGCGAATAGGGAAAGTACATGAACGGCTCGAAGTGTTCGCGCACGTCGGCGCCTTTGCTGTTCTGCACCATGCCAACGATTTCGATGTCGAGATGGGTATCATTCCCGGAGCCCATGCCAAAGCGATGTCCCACCGCATTGCCGCCTTTCAGAAATCGCTTCGCGAACGCTTCGTTCACGATCGCAACTTTCGGGCTCGTGGCTGTATCCGAATTGCTGAATTCGCGCCCGGCGATCAGCGCAGTGCCCATGGTCGAGAAATAATTGGGCCCCACATTGTTCCGCCAAACGTCGGTGTTTTCGTTCTCCTGCGCTACGTAACCCTCCACGGTGATGTTCGAACTCGAGCTGCTCCCATCCAGCACCGGAATTTCCGCCAGGCTCACCGAGCGAATTCCCGGCAGCGCTGCGATGCCTTCGCGCAGCCGGTCGAAGAACGCGATGGTCTGAGTGGGCGTGTAGCGATTCGATTCCGGCTCCAGCGAAAATTGGATCATGTGATCGGTGCGCAAGCCAAGATCCACCCGGTTCAAATTAATCAAGCTCTTCGCGAAAAGTCCCGCCCCGGCCAGCAGCACCGCCGTCAAGCCCACCTGCGAGATCATCAGCCACTTGCGCAAACGCACGTCGGCGGTGCTGCTCGAAGCGCTCGATCCCTGATCTTTCAGCACCGATTGCAAGCTGGCGCGCGTGGCGCGCAAAGCCGGAGCCAGTCCAAACAAGAATCCGGCAACAATGGAAAGTCCGATGGCGAAAGCCAGCACGCGTTGATCGAGGCGCGCTTCGATTCCCAGCGCTCCCACATTCGCGGGAATCGAAGACACGATCGCCGCAAGCGTCCATTGAGCAACCAGCAATCCCAGCGCTCCGCCCGCCAGCGCCAGCAACAGATTCTCCGTCAGCAACTGCCGCACCAACCTTCCGCGCCCAGCGCCCAGCGTCAAGCGCAAAGCCATTTCACGCTGCCGAGCCTCGCCCCGCGCGATCAAAAGACTCGCCAGGTTCGCGCAGGCAATCAGCAGCACCAGCACCACCATGGTCATCAAGAACAACAAAGGTCCTCGCGCATCGCGCTGCAGGATTTGCCGCCCGTTCACTCCCGGTTCCAGGAGCAAATGTTTGGCCAGGTAATTATTTTTCGATTCGCCCGACATCTTGAATTCCGTCGCTTGCTGCTCCAGTATCGGCCGGTAAATGGACGCAAGCCCGGCTACCGCTCTCGCCGGAGTCATCCCGGGTTTTAGCCGTCCCATCAGTGCCAGCCAGTTATCCTTGCGGTCCAGCAAGCCATCCCAGTTCGGGGTCATCAGCGCTTTCATCGTGACGGGAATGAAAATATTGGGAAGCTGTCCTAGCTGGATTCCGGTAAATCCCGCCTGCGAAACGCCCACGATCGTCAGCGACGTTCCATTCACGCTGATTTGCCGGTTCAAAACCGAAGGATCGTTGCCGAAGTGCCGCGTCCAGTATCCATAGCTCAAAACAGCCACGGGATTCGCACCCGGCGCCGTCTCATCTTGCGAAGTGAGCAGGCGGCCGATCGCCGGGCGTACTCCCAAAACCTCGAAATAATTTCCCGAGACGAGTTCACCGAGAGCTCGTTCCGTCTGGCCTTGTCCCGAAACGCTCAAAGCAACGTCCAGCCGCGCGAGGACTCCCGAGAATACCTGGTTGCGGTCGCGCAAATCCTTGTACATGGGATAGGAAAAGGATTCCCCGGGATCGCCGTCACTCCGCGTGCGGCCGGGTTTCGGTCCCGGCGACTGCAGGATGACCAGTTCTTGAGGCCTTACAACGGGCAGCGAGCGGAACAGCACCTGGTCCGTGATCGAAAAAATCGCGGTGTTCGCGCCGATCCCCAGCGCGATCGTCAGAAAAGCCACCGCAGCCAGTCCGGGATTTTTCGCCAGCATTCGGAAGCCGTATCGCAAGTCCTGCCAAATGGTATCCATGGAGCTCCTATTCCGTAATTCCTATTCGTAGCGCAACGCAATCATCGGATCCACTCGCATCGCCCGCCGCGCCGGAATGTAGCAGGCTAGCAGGGCGACCAGCGCAAGCAGGATCGCCACGCCGGAATACGTCAGCGGATCGGATGCCGTAACTCCGAACAGGAAACTCACCATCACTTTCGATGCTAAATAAGTAGCCACCGCGCCGATCGCAATCCCCCACAGCACCAGCCCCAATCCCTCTTTCAAAACCATTCTCAGCACGTCTTCCAATTGCGCCCCCAGCGCCATGCGGATTCCGATTTCCTGTGTGCGCTGTGTCACCGAATACGAAACCACGCCGTAGACTCCAATCGCGGAAATCAACAGAGCCAGCGCAGCCAGTATCCCCAGCAAAAGCGTGCGGAAACGCGGCTCCGCAATCGTGTCGCTCATCCCCTGTTCCATTGTGCGAATCTTCACCAGCGGCTGATCGGGATTGATCTGTTGCACCGCTTCGCGGAATTCCCCCACCAGTGCCAGCGGATCGCCTTCCCCGCGCAGCACCACCGAAACCTGCGTTACGGCCACAATTTCCGGCATCTGCGAATACGGAATATACATTTCCGAAATCGGATCGGTCGCCAGCGTTTGCTTTACGTCGCCCACCACCCCGATCACATCCATGTATGGAAACGATTTCTCCGGCAGCGCGCCCAACTGCAATTTCTGCCCGATCGGATTCACTCCCGGGAAAAATTGCTTCGCCATCGCCGCGTTGATCATCACCACATTCTGCGTGTTCGCCTGGTCCGCCTCGGTGAAGCTGCGCCCCGCCAGTAACGGGATTTCCAATGTCTTGAAATATCCTGGGCTGATCGCGCGGTACCCCGCCAGAATAAATTCTTTCGGATCCTTCGGAGGCCGCCCGGCGATATTGAAATGAATTTGCCCGCCGCCACCCGTGATCGGAAGCACCGACGCGGCTCCCACCGAATGCACCCCCGGCATCGCGTGCAGCCGCGAAAGAAGTTCATCGTAAAATTGCGTCTGCTTTTGCGGCGTGGAATAGGCCCGCGTCGAAAGCGGAATATCCACCACCAGCAATTTCTCCGGGTTAAATCCCGGCTTCACCGCTTCGAGGCGCAGAAAACTCTGGATCAGCAGTCCCGCTCCCACCAGCAGCACCATCGCCAGCGCCACTTCTGAAACCACCAGCACGCTGCGCAGTCGCACCGAATGCGATCCGCCCGACGAACCTCGAGCCGTCTGGTTCAAAACATCGCGCAAATCGAGTTTCGCCGCATGCAGAGACGGCGCCAGGCCGAATACAATCCCGGTAAATAGCGAAAGCCCCGCCGTGAATAACAGCACGTCATAATTAATTTTCACTCCAGTGGCGAGCGGCAAACTATTTCCAGCAAGGCGCAGCAGCGATGCCAGCCCCAGCGCCGCGAAAATGATCGCCAGCACTCCTCCCGCCAGCGCAAGCAGCACGCTTTCCGTTAAAAGCTGCCGCACGATTCGCCCGCGGCCCGCTCCCAGAGCGGTGCGCACCGCAATTTCCTTTCCCCGTCCCGTCGCTCGAGCCAGCAGCAAATTCGCAACGTTCGCGCAAGCAATCAGCAACACCAGGCCAACCGCCGCCAGCAGAATCAGCAACGCGGGCCGCGCATTCTGGATCAGCTGTTCGTGCATCAGATTGACGTTCGCGCCCACTCCCGTGTCGTAAAGCGGATACTGCTTCTCCAACCGCTGCGCGATCGTCGTCAATTCCGCCCGCGCCTGCTCCAGGCTCACTCCCGGCTTCAGACGCGCGATGGGGATAATTCCCGGGTGCCACGACCGGTCGTCCGGCAACGTTGTCGTCCACGGACCCATCGGAACAAAAACGTCCAGCGGCGGCTGATAAGAAAAATCCGCGGGAAGCACGCCCACTACCGTATACGGCTGGTTATCCAGAGTGATGCTGGTTCCCAATATCGCTGGCGAACTGCCGAATCGCCGCTGCCACAGGCCATAACTGATCATCGCTACCGGCGTGCCGCCGGCCTTGTCTTCTTCCGCCAAAAACGTTCTTCCCAACACAGGCCGCACGCCCAGCAAATCAAAAAATGTCGCCGAGGCCATGCGCGAGGGCAATCGCTCCGGCTCGCCCGCTCCCGTCAATGTCAGGTTGGTTGCGCGCGAAGCTCCCACCAGTTCATACGAATGGCTTTGGTCCCGCCAATCGACGTAATTTTCGTAAGAAACGGAAAGTATGGGGAACTTGGCCCAGTGTTCCGTCAAAAATACCAGCCGGTCGGAATTCGGATACGGTAGCGGCTTCAACAGCACCGCGTTCACCACCGTAAAAATCGCCGTGTTCGCTCCGATCCCCAGTGCCAACGTCAGCACCGCCACGATCGTGAATCCCGGCGACCGCAACAGCATTCGAATTCCGTATCGAATATCCTGCCAAAGCACTCCCATAAATTTCCCTCCGGCTCTCTTACGAATGTTGGTAGCTGATTCCTATCCCCATAGACCGCTGCCGGGTTCGCATCGTAAGCATTCTTCCGGGAAATGTCTCTATTTCGGTGCTTGGCAAGTTCCAAATCATTCCTGTCAACTTTCCACCTCGCCGCACTTCCCACCAGCACACCCCACCCACGCACTGCATAAGCCACGGCAGTTTCGATGCCGATACCGGACACCCTCTAAACTGCTGCAGCCATTTATATTAGCATCGCTCCAGGCGCTGTAATCTATCCCACTTTGCTCGCTTTTGGGATGCTCTTGTCGCTGAACCGGACATATCCGAAACTACGGAGTGCCCATCCTAACCCGTCTTTCGTTTCACTCCTTGGCTCTGTCCCAGATTTGAGATTGATTAGGTTCTTAGGTGGTCGGAGCTTCTAGAATCCGTGAGGCAACGCCGAGTAGGGGTGGTCGTGTAGCGCCACCCTTCCTCGCCCGACGAATTCTGTCGGGAGGGTGCCATCAGCGGGGACGAGTCAAATTGGGTCAGCGCTCACTCCTTATTGACTTTGCGGCTCACAGGGATAAATCTGTTGGTGCAATCCAGGCAAATTGCGTATCGAAAGGGAATCCAGGGATTCTTCAATGCCGGTCTTTACATTGTCGCGCCTTCGCTTTCGAAAAATTCGGTTATCCCCGCCGTCCGCCATCGCCGCGCTCGGACTGGCAATTTTGATTCTTGCCTCGGCCATCGCAGCCACCCGCGCGCCGCAATCATCGCCTCAGGATTTGAAAGGGTCGAAACTAGCGGAAGGCGAGTACTCGTTGATCGAAGAAGGAAGCGGCGGTTCGTTTGGACCGCCCAATGAGGAAATCTACGATTTTCATGAGACATGGACTCTTTTCCGGAGCGAAAAATCCACCTACGAAGTCACCGGCGAGCGGCGATATGAATCGCCCCAATACACGCCCCATAAAGAACGATTTTGGGTCCGGCTTTCTCGTGATTTCGGCCTTATGGCAGTGAAAGAATTTGCCAAACTGCGCTGGCTGCCCGGTTCCGGACCGTTGGGTTGCGAATTTCAACGCAGAAATCTTCATTGCATTTTCGAGGCAAAGGATCCACAACAAGCCCTCCAACTGGACGTCCCTGTGAAAGATCCCTGCGGATTTCTCTGGCCGGTTTCCCCGTTTTCGCTCAGCAGCGTGGTGCACGCCGCGGAGAAAGACCGCTACATTGCCACCCATATTCAATTGATCTCCATGGAGCAACCGGATGCGCAGAATCCGGTCCGTCCAAAAGTGATGGATGGCGAAATCCGCTATCTCGGCCGCGAAGAAATCACCGCAGCCCAGCAAAAATGGACTGCCGATAAATTCGAATTGCACGTCGCCACCCACCCGAAACTTCTGATTTGGATGTCCCGCGAAGGAATTCTTGCTCGCTTTCCCCCGCCGATCCCTCGAAAACCCTTCCAAAAGAGCAACTCGAATTAATCCGCTACCAAAAATTTCAGGATTTCTAACACGACAGCCAGACTGGATTTACGCATGAGGGACAAGAAATCACAACGTTCACAACCGAATGTAGGGGCCGGCTTCAGCCGCGCCCTTTTTTCTACGACAGGCACGCAGCTTACAACTACGATTTCGGTTTGATTTTCAACTTCTTAACAATCTCTATCGTTGATATGCAAGATCGCGTATACCCGCTTTTCCTCGGACGAAATCGGACCGCAAAGAAAGTTTCCCTTGCACCCGGAAACCAACAACCGTACACTACCCTCGGTTACCGAGCTAAGCGCCCAACATGAGCAAACCATCCGATCTCGTTCAAGGCACTCTGGACATGCTCCTGCTGAAAATCCTCGCCCTCGAGCCGCTCAATGGGTTCGCCGTCAGCGAGCGTCTGAAGCAAGTTTCGGGAGACGTGCTGCAGGTCAGCGATGGCTCGCTTTATCCCGCGCTGCACAAACTCGAGCAGGAAGGCTGGATTTCCTCCGAGTGGAAAACTACGGAAAACAATCGTCGCGCAAAATTCTATTCGCTCACGCGTCTGGGCCGCGGCCAACTCGAAAAAGAAGCGGAAAATTGGGGCCGCCTCTCCACGGCAATTTCACGGATCGTCAAGCTCAAGCAAGTGTGATACCCGCGCCCGCATAAGGAGACGAACATGCGAACGGAACACTGGATTTACACAATACCGCTCAGGTTGCGTTCTTTGTTTCGCCGCCAGCAAGCGGACCACGATCTCGAACAGGAACTCCGCTACCACGTCGAGCTTAAAACCGAACAATACATCGCCAAGGGCTTCACGCAGCCAGAAGCGCGCCGCAAGGCTCTGCTCGAAATGGGCGGCGTCGAACAAACCAAGGAAATGTGCCGCGACACCCGCAAGGTAAACTGGATTCAGGATCTCACCCAGGACGTGCGCTACGGCCTGCGCATGTTGCGAAAATCTCCCGGGTTCACCGCCATCGCCATCCTCACTCTCGCTCTCGGAATCGGCGCCAATTCCACGATTTTTAGCTGGATCAATTCCACGCTTCTGAATCCCATCCCCGGCCTCGCACACGCGAACGAATTCACCGCGGTATTCACCGGAACGGTCTCCAAGCCCAGCTCATTCTCCTATCCCGATTACGCCGATCTGCGCGACCGCAATCACAGTTTCTCCAGCTTCCTCGCGTTTTCACTGGAGCCCATGAACCTGACCGGCGAAGGAAAGCCGGAACGCGCCTGGGGCATGCTTACTTCGGCAAATTATTTTGAGGTGCTCGGCATACATCCCATTCTCGGCCGCGGTTTTCTGCCGTCAGAGGATGTAAATGCCGGCGGCGCTCCGGTGGTGGTGGTCAGCTATCGACTTTGGCAGACGCGCTACGGCGGCCGCGCATCCCTGATCGGCCAGACCATTGCGATCAACCGTCATCCCTTTATGGTGATCGGAGTCGCTCCTCCCGTTTTTCAAGGTACTCAGACAGGACTCCGCTCCGACCTTTGGATTCCGCTGGCAATGCAGACCGAAGCGACTCCCTATCCGAACTTGCTCAACGACCGCGCTGCCAAATGGCTTTTTGGCTTGGGTCGCCTAAAACCAGGCGTGACGCGGGGACAAGCCCAAGCGGAAATGAGCTTGCTCTACAAACAGATTGCCGATCAGTTTCCCGATTCGCATAAAGGCGAAACCGCCATGACGCTCCATCCCCTTTGGCGCGCTCCTTACACTTCCAATTATTATCTGCACACGATTCTGGCTCTGCTGATGGCAATCGCCGGCGTCGTTCTGCTGCTGGCATGCGCGAACGTGGCGAATCTCTTGCTTGTCCGCTCGATCGGCCGCCGCCGTGAAATGGCGATTCGTCTTTCACTCGGCGCCACCAGATGGCGGCTGGTACGCCAACTTCTGGTGGAGAGCCTGATCTTCGCCTTATGCGGCGGCGCTGTAGCAATGTGCTTCACGCTGTGGACCGCCGGGATGCTTTCGAAATTCATTCCCCCAAGCTCGGTTCCCATTTCCATGAACATCCAGGTGGATCGCTCTGTCTTGCTCGCAACGCTTTTGATTTCGCTTATCACCGGCGCGGTCTTCGGCATCCTTCCCACGCTGCGTTCGTCGAGCCTCCAGCCCGTCTCTGTGTTGAAGGACGAAGCAGGAAATGTGGCCGGAGGGCGCCACAAGGCCCGGCTTTCCAGCTTTCTCGTGATTGCGCAAATCGCTCTTTCTCTTCTGCTGCTGGTCTCTGCCGGTCTGTTCATTCGCAGTTTTCAAAAGGCCCAGCAATTTGATCCCGGCTTCAATCCGCACCATGTGCTGATCGCGTCCTACGATCTTTCCGGCTCCGGCTACACAGCCGCGCAAGGCACCGAATTCAATCGCCAGCTCCAGGCGAAGCTTCTAGCGCTCCCCGGCGTTCAGTCCGCCGCGTTGGCCACCTGGGCGCCTCTCGGCTTCTACACCAGTTCCACGGAAGTGCAGGCCGAAGGCTATGTGGCCCAGCCGCACGAATCGTTGAACACCGAGGAAGCCTCTGTCGGCCCCGATTACTTCAAAACCATGCAAATTTCCCTGGCGGCCGGGCGTGAATTCGGAGTTCAGGACGGCGAAAAATCGGAGTCAGTCGCGATCGTGAACCAAAAATTCGCGGATACCTATTGGCCGCGGCAGGATGCCCTCGGCAGACGAATCCTTGCAGATGGAATTTGGCGGCGGGTAATCGGCGTTGCGCGGACGACGGACTATGACGAGATCGGAGAAAAGCCGAGATCGTTCGTCTATTTCCCGATTCTTCAAAACTATTATCCCGGAATGACCATGCACGTCCGCGTTGCCGGCGATCCGCTCGCCTTTGAGCCCACAGTCGAGAAAGCGATCCACGAGCTGGACGCCGGTCTTCCGGTCTTCGACGTTGCCGATCTGGATTGGCGCATCAATCTGAACACCACCAATCAGCGCCTGGCCGGAACGTTCGTCGGCGCCTTCGGTATTCTCGCGCTGATCCTCGCATCCGTGGGAATTTACGGCGTACTTTCCTACACCACGCGTCAACGCACGCACGAAATTGGAGTGCGCATGGCCCTCGGCGCCAATACCAGCGATGTATTTGGTTTGGTGCTGCGCCAGGGAGCGAAATTCGTGTTGGCCGGCGTAACCATCGGGTTGATTGCGTCCCTGGCGCTAACTCGTGTCCTATCGAGCGAACTTTTCGGCGTAACGTCCACCGACCCCCTGACCTTTGCGGGTGTCGCGGCTCTGCTCACGATCGTTGCACTCGCCGCATGCTACATCCCCGCGCGTCGCGCAATGAACGTCGATCCCATGGTCGCACTCCGCTACGAATAGAAATTGAAAACGCCCGTGCCAAACTTATTCAGCGAAGCTTCCGGTCCTGGTCTGAGATTGCTAGGTTTTTAGGGGGTCGGAGCTTCAGCTCCGACATTAGACTTTGCAAGAAAAGCGGGCTTTAGCCCCTGAAGCTCTAAGCAGAAGGTTCGTCACCATGCGACGCAGCGGTTACCCAGCGAAGCGTTCCGTTGAAAGACAAAGTCTCAACTGAGGCTAAGAATCGAGCAAAAAAAAGCCCCCAGGCCGGAGCCTGAGGGCTTGATCAACGATCTTGATTCGTTTGCGCTCTCTTCACTTCTTCGAGAGCGTTTTCAGTTAGTGCACCGGTAGGACGGCTCGCTCTTCACCGGGGCCGCCCGGCAGGGGACGAACCACCGGCTGCAGCTTGCCAAGCGCGATTTCGAGCACCTGGTCGGCCGTGCGTGCGAAGTGAATCTGAAGTCCTTCCAGCATTTCCGGCGGAAGGTCTTCCTTCACATTCGGTTCGTTGTCCGCGGGCATGATGATCTCGCGGATCCCCGCACGCTTTGCGCCCAGCACTTTCTCCTTGATTCCGCCAACCGGCAGCACTCGGCCGGAAAGCGAAATCTCACCGGTCATCGCCACGCGGGGACGAATCGGCCGGTCCGTCAGCAAGCTCACCAGGGCTGTCACCATCGCCACGCCTGCCGATGGTCCATCCTTGGGAATGCCGCCCGACGGAACGTGGATATGAATGTCCTGCTTCCGGAAGAAGTCCGCGTCGATGCCGTATCGCTCGGCATTGGCGCGCACCCACGTGAGCGCGGCACGCATCGATTCCTGCATCACCTCGCCCAGGTGTCCGGTCATGGTCAATTGCTTGCCACCGCGCATTCGGCTCGCCTCGATGAAGAGAATATCACCGCCCGCCGGCGTCCAAGCCAATCCCACCACCACTCCAGGCTGGCTCACCCGTTCCTCCACTTCTTTTTCCACGTGGAACTTCGGAATGCCGAGGACCTCTTGAATCACTTCCGGAGTCACAACCTGTTTCTCCGTACTGCCTTCCGCCACTTTCCGCGCCTGTTTGCGGATCAACGTGGCGATTTCACGCTCCAGGTTTCGCACCCCCGCTTCCCGGGTGTAGCCGTGAATCAATTCGCGCAGCGCCTCGTTGGTGAACTCGATTTGCTCGCCGATTTTCATCCCGTGTTCGGTTGCCTGGCGCGGGATCAAGAACCGGTTCGCAATGTGAGCCTTCTCTTCTTCTGTGTATCCCGAAAGTTCGAGAATTTCCATGCGGTCCCGCAGCGGCTCCGGAATCGGATCCATCCAGTTTGCCGTCGCGATGAAAATCACTTTCGAGAGATCGAACGGCACGTCCAGATAGTGATCCCGGAACGTCGCGTTCTGCTCTGGATCGAGCACTTCCATCAGCGCCGCGGAAGGATCGCCGCGGAAATCGCGCCCGAGTTTGTCCACTTCGTCCAGCATGAAAACCGGATCGTTCGTTTCCGCCCGGCGCATTCCCTGAATGATTTGTCCCGGCAGCGCGCCGATATAGGTGCGCCGGTGGCCGCGGATTTCCGCTTCATCGTGCATGCCGCCCAGCGAGATGCGCACGAATTTCCGGCCCATCGCTCGCGCGATGGATTTGCCCAGCGAAGTTTTCCCCACGCCCGGAGGCCCGATGAAACAAAGGATCGGTCCTTTCATTCCCGGCTGAAGTTTTTTCACCGCCAGATAATCCAGAATTCGCTGCTTCACTTTTTCAAGATCATAGTGATCTTCGTTCAAGATCTCCTGAGCCTTCTTCAAATCGATCGCGTCCGTTCCCACGGATTTCGTCCAGGGTAACGACGTCATCCACTCCAGATAGGTTCGCGACACCATGTATTCGGCCGAAGCAGGCGTCATCCGAGTAAGCCGCTTCAACTCGCGCTCGCATTCCTTCTTCGCTTCCGCGGACATTCCGCACTCTTCCACCTTTTTCCGCAGCTCTTCCACTTCCACTTGCGTATCGTCGGAATCGCCTAATTCCTTCTGAATCGCTTTCATCTGTTCCCGCAGCAGGAATTCGCGCTGGTTCTGGTTCACCTGTTCTTGCACTTGCTCTTGAATTTTATTTCGCAGGTCGAGCACTTCGCGTTCCTTGCTCAACTCGCGAACCAGAATTTCAAGACGCTTGCGCACGTTGAACGTTTCCAGCAATTCCTGACGCAGCAGAGTCGAAAGTGAAGGAAGTGTTCCGGCCACGAAATCCGTCAACCGCCCGGCTCCGTCGATGTTCATCGCCACGCCCTGCAGATCGTCGGAAAGTTGCGGCGAACGCGCCACCACGTCTCGGAACAATTCCATCACGTTCCGCTGCAGCGCGGTCAGTTCCGCGTCCGTTTGATCTTCCAAATCGGGTTGCACCGCGATCTGTGCCCGGATATACGGCTTCAATCCGAGTATATCCACCACTCGCATCCGGTCCACTCCCTCCAGGAACACAACCACATTCCCGTTGGGCATCCGCACCATCTTATGGAGCTTCGCCACCGTCCCCACACCGTGCAGGTCGCTTCCAACCGGATCTTCCACTCGAGCATCCAGTTGCGCTACAACCCCCAGAAGTTTTTCTTCGCCTTCCAGGGAATCAAGTAATGCAAGGGAACTATCCCGGCCCACCGTTAACGGCAGCACAGCGCCCGGAAACAGAACGGTGTCGCGAACCGGAAGAATTGCCAACTCATTGGGAATGATTCTTGTTTTCTCAGACATCGTTTTACCCCCAGGCCCTTATTACGATGAGCAAATCAAACGCCACAAGTATAGATGCTGCAAAGATAGAATTGGGTTCTTGATCATTCTGTGTTGCTATCAAGTTTGTTTAGTGTAACATACTAAAGAATGAAGTCAAGCCACGTAAACCGCTAACACAGAACAATTTAGCAATAATCAAGAACACCGCAACGGCCTCTATCTATCAGATTTAATAACACTTCGGCTGCCGCGGATTCCTTAACCAAGCTGGCCAAAACTTTCTCGAACAAATGCTACAGCTTCGTCTTGGTTCTTGATGCGGCCGTCGAGTTGCGCGTCTTCCACCATTTGGAGAATTTCTTTGAATTTGGGACCGGGAGAAAATCCCAAATGGATCAGGTCGTCGCCAGTCAGCAGCTTTGGCGGGCTCACTTCCTCTGCGGGAGTTTCTTCCAGGAAGCGCCGCACGAAATCATAATTGTCCAGCAAGCCGTGGCACGAAAGACAATCGATCCGGTGAAGCTCGAGGTGCTCGCTGAACTGATTCAGCCGCACGAACCGTTTCAAAGTCGACGTTCGCATTTGCATCACATCTTTGAACTTCATGTGATTGGCGATCAGCGCCACTACTTGCTCAGTCTCTTCGTTGGAAAATCGCAGCCGGCGGCAAATCCCTTCAGCCATCTTCATTCCCACTTCCACGTGTCCATCGAAGCGAATTCGATCGGCATCGTCTTTCGGAGGCGTAAAAGTGCCCGGTTTTCCAACGTCGTGCAGCAACGAACCCCAAGCCAGAGTGGGTGAAACGCCACTAGGAAGTTTCTCGAGCAGCAGAAGAGTGTGAATCCAAACGTCGCCTTCCGGATGAAATTGCGGAGGCTGCTGCACCCCCTTCATGCGCGAAATTTCCGGCAAAATTTCCCGCAGCAATCCACTCTCATCCAATAATTCAAAGCCGCGGCGCGCCGCGCCTTCCGTCAAAATTTTCGTCAACTCGTCGCGAATTCGTTCCGCGGAGACGACGGAAATTTCCGCAGCAAGTTTTTTGATCGCGGCAAAAGTCGCGGACTCGATCGTATATTTAAACCGCGCGGCAAAACGAACGGCGCGAATCATGCGCAATTTGTCTTCGCGAAAGCGCTTTTCGGGGTCGCCAATAGCGCGAATTATGGCCTCACGCAAATCCTCACGGCCCCGAACGTAATCCCACACTTGTCCAGACGAACAGTCCATTAAAAGCGCATTGATGGTGAAATCCCGGCGGCGAACATCCTCTTCGGCTGATTGCGTAAATTCTACACGGTCGGGGTGCCGTCCATCCGAGTAACCAACGTCAGAACGGAACGTGGCGACCTCCACCTGGGCCCCCTCGTCCAGAACAATGATCACTCCGAACTGAGCCCCGACCGCCAGACTATCCGGAAACAATTCCTGCACGCGCTCCGGCCGAGCGTCGGTCGAAACATCGAAATCCACCGGCTCGCGCCCCAGCAGCAAATCGCGCACACAACCGCCCACCAGAAAGGCTTGATACCCTTCCTTCCGCAATTTCGCGCAAACACGTCCGGCAAGTTCCCGCGCGGTCATAGCCAAGGATACTCCAGCGGTAGTTCTTTCAGCGTTCGAAGTTCACCCCGATGTCGTGGATCGGGGCGTCTCGGCGGTAAAAAGGCCCTATTCCGGAACCGCAACCACTCGCATCACCAGGCAGGTAACATCATCATGCTGCCGCGCGGCGCCCACAAACTGATCCACGTCCGTCATCATTCGCTTCAGCGTCTCCGCCGCATTCGAAAACGGCGGACGAGTTTTCAAAACATCGAACAAACGATCTTCGCCGTATTCCTTGTCATCAATATCGAAAGCCTCCACCAATCCGTCCGTGAAAACAACCAACAGATCTCCCGGCGCGGTAGTCACCGACGCGCAATCGTATGGCGCGCTTCCACTGGAATCCACGCTGATTCCAAATGGAAGCCCGCCCTCTTCGAGCCGTTCGATTTTTCCGGAAGCGCGCAAAAGAATCGGCGCATTGTGTCCCGCATTTATATAAGTGAGAACGCGAGTGCTCAAATCCAGCTCCGCCAAAAATGCAGTAGTGAATCGCAGCCCATTCAAACTGTGCGCGCAAGCATAACGATTCAATCCCGCCACAAGCTCCGGAAGCGGACTGGGCGCTGCCGCCAGCGTCTGCAAGCTGGCCTGAAACGTAGCCATCAAAAGCGCCGCCGGAACGCTCTTGCCCGCCACGTCCGCAACCACGATCAGCAGCCGCTCGCCTCCCGCGCCATCCGCCCGCAAGAAACGCGTCGTAATAATCGCCGGCCACCGTATTCGCGGGGCGAGTGGCAAAGGCAATATCCACGCCGGGGATCTCGGGAGGCTTTGTGGGAACCAGCCAGCGCTGAATTTCCCGCGCAATTTCCAAATCGCGTTTCATGGTCACGCGATCGGCCAGTTCCAGCGCCAGCAAAATAAAGAACAGCACCGTTCCGGCAACAAAGAATTGCACCACGGTCGGGCTGGGATGCTCGGAATTGTTCACAATGAAAATCAAGAGTGCCGGAGACGCGAACAGAATAAAAAACGCAGCCAGCAGCAGCAACACGCGCCGAGAGGGAGAAAGCTTCATCATCATGGCCTGGAACAGCGCCCAGGCGGCATGGAACGGCTGCTGCCACCGTTTCTGCTGCTGGATCGTGGTCCAATCCACTTCCCGCGAATAAAGCCCGTAGCTTTCCTTGGCCTCAGCCGAAAATTGCGACCAAAGCTGCTGCAGCTCCATCCCATCCGTAACGCGTTGCCAAAAAACGCGGAACTCCTCGGGCCGCGGAATTCGCGCCCTGCCGCGGTCGTGGCCGGCCGGTCCAGCGCCGATGTTTTCAGGAATGGGCATCGCACGAGGAGTATAGATCAGAACAAACGGTTCCACGCGGCAGCTTGTAGGTTGAGGGATGGAAGGCACGGGTGCCCCACACGTCGGATTTACGTGTGGGGGTTTTGGTGTTGCACGATTCCGAAGGGATTGAAGCGGTCGGGCGGTCCGGACGTCGCTGCACGATTCGTTTTTTGAACACTCTTGACATCGTGCGGCCAAAGATACCATCTGTGATAATTAAACGACGAGTTATGATACCGCGGGTGCCCCACACGTCGGGTTTACGTCTGGGGGTTTTGGTGTTGCTCTATGCCAAAGAAATTGAAGCGATCGGGTGGCCTGGACGTCGCAGCACGATTCGTTTTTCGTACACCCGTGACATCGTGCGGCCAAAGATACCATCTGTGATAATTAAACGACGAGTTATGATACCGCGGGTGCCCCACACGTCGGGTTTACGTCTGGGGGTTTTGGTGTTGCTCTATGCCAAAGGGATTGAAGCGCTACTACGGTAGCGGAGATCTGCATTTTCTTACCTTCAGCTGCTACCGTCGGTTGCCTCTGCTGGGAACAATTCGCGCCCGAAGTGTCTTCGTCGTTGCGCTGGCGAAAATCCGCGAGCGTTATCGATTCCGGCTGGTCGGGTATGTAGTGATGCCCGAGCACGTCCACCTGCTCATCAGCGAACCATCCAAAGTTACGCCATCAAGGGTGCTGAGTGTGTTGAAGCAACGCGTTTCGCGCGACCTGAGAAAAAGGAATCACGCCGCGAGGCCCGGACAGTTGCGTTTTTCTTTTGTGGGGGCTGTAAAGGTCTGCAGCGATTCTGGCAGCCCAGGTTTTACGACTTTAACGTATACAGCGCCAAGAAAAGGCGAGAGAAACTCGACTACATGCACGCCAACCCAGTGACCCGAGGATTGGTGCAACATCCCAAAGACTGGCCCTGGAGCAGTTTCTCCTTCTACGCGATCGGAGAGACAGGATTGCTCCCGATCGATCCGGTGATTTGAAACGGCCTTGCATCAGGGACAACAGAAAAACCAAGAGAAATCAAAGGCTCAAAGTCAAAACCCCCACACGTAAAACCGACGTGTGGGGCACCCGCAGCCTCCTACTGCTCGCTTTACCTATCAAAAGGTGATTTCTTCAGCAGGACGATACCAAATCCGAGGGAAAAGCGAATTATGCTTCGGCGTCCGGGCCACCCGCCCGCACGTCTTTACTTTGCTTTGTCAGCGTATTGATCTTCGTCGATCACCAACCCATACTCGGATAGTGCCCGTGCCAGTAACGTCCATGTTTCCTCGGCAATTTCGAAATCGGGTTTTTCGTTCCGGGCAGTGATGAATTCGCCGGGCGGAAGTTGTGGGTCTCTTGAAAAATACCAACCAAAGTTTGTAAGAATTAGAGCGGTATCGGAATCAACCCGCTCCTCCTGTCTCCTGTAATCGAACGCTTGCATTGCTTCCTTAAGCCAATTCTTTTCGTTCATCGGTACTTGCGGCGTAAGAGGGAGATTTACATCGATGAAGACCACAAATGGCATCCCTCCAGGATTCTGTCCAACAGCACTCTCATATAATCTCTTGATTTCTGCTGGGGCTTCATCTACGAAAGCTCCCCGTTCGTGCAGCACCCCTGCACGGTGACGGCTCTTTGCCTCAACAGCAATTTTCTCGTTTCCTTTGCTCGCAATGAATTCTGGGTTTCGTTTGGTCGTGTCATCTATGAACCCTATTTGGAAACCGCAACGAGCAAATAGGCTGGCCACAAGTATTTCGTATCTCACTCCCTGAAACTCGTGCATATCCCCCAGCCGTTCGCTAACTTTCGATGGGGTATCGAGAGCTTGGGCAAGCTGAAGCACATCATCGGCAAGGACTATCAAAGCCTTTGCTCCTCCAGTCATCGGCGCTTTTAAAGGCACAGACGTATCCCTGTCTGGGGAATCATGTTTCAACAATTGCTCGCTGCGTTCGTGACGCCACCCCAAGATTATGTGTCGCTGTTCCAGCGGCTTCTTCATTTCGCTGTTGAACCATTCTTCGCCTAGAAACCAGAGAAGGTGGTTGATCAAGAAATCTTGAAAAGTCTCCTCCTTTGGCCTTGCATACATTTTGTTACGAACAGCCCGCAGCTTCTGACCGTGAAATTCAGTCTGAATCTGTGGCCAACTTGTCAGCCTTCGCGGTCGTGCAGCAGCCATGCGCTGCGCGATATGTTTCATCCATTCCATCGTTTGTATGCCTTGTGTTCGTTGCTCCTCGACGAGGATCATGACATCTACCTTATTCAAGGCTGCCTCTTGCCCTTTGATGACATCAACGACAATAGCCTTCACGCCATTTCTAGTTCCAAGAACGGCTCCCTGCTTGTACGTATCACGGGTCGGTCCCCAATCATCCCCTGCGGGTGCAAGTCGCCCGTTTTGACAGATTATGAAATAGCCGTAATGGAACATTGTGGCCTCACAGGATGGCTCCGGATGGCTGATTAGATGACGTTGTCGGCTCCTTCCTCCGAGTAAACTTGGTAGCGCGAACGAC
Source organism: uncultured Acidobacteriota bacterium (assembly GCA_963797765.1). Taxonomy (GTDB): domain Bacteria; phylum Acidobacteriota; class Terriglobia; order Acidiferrales; family UBA7541; genus JBGPTK01. The sequence goes on from CAWCQU010000002.1 coordinate 1,223,186, forward strand.
CAAGGCTCGGAAAAAGGAGCCGAGCAATGATAATTATCGGATGTGATTTTCACACACGTTACCAGCAGATTGCCATGGCCAACGACGAGACAGGAGAACTGCTTCTGGAGCGGCGTCTGGATCACCAGAGCGGTGAAGCGCAGGCGTTCTACCGGGATTTGCGGGGACCGGTGCGGGTGGGCATCGAAGCGACCGGTCCGATTCACTGGTTCGAGCGTTTGCTAACGGAACTCGGTCACGAACTTTGGATCGGAGACTCCGCGAAGATTCGCGCCAGCGAAGTGCGCAAGCAAAAAACCGACGAACGCGATGCTTTGCTCATTCTCGATTTGCTGCTCGCGAAACGCTTTCCGAGAATCTGGGTTCCCACACCAGCCGAGCGCGACCTGCGGCAGTTGCTTTGGCACCGTCACAAGCTGGTCTGCCTGCGCACGATGCTCGGCAACCAACTGCACTTTCTGGCGATGAGCCAGGGCCTGTGCCGCAAGCAGAAGCTGTTCACCCAGAAAGGCCGCGCGGAGCTGGCCGCTCTCCCCCTGCGGCCGTGGGCCAGCCGGCGGCGCGAAGAACTTCTGAAACTGCTCGCTCAACTCGAACCGGCGATTGCGGAGTTGGATCGCGCGGTGCGGGAAGAAGCGGATCGCCGGGAAGATGCGGTGCTGCTCATGACCCATCCCGGAATTGGTCCGGTTACCTCGCTGGCTTTTGTACTGGCCATCGGTCCGATCACTCGTTTTGCTCGCAGCAAAAAGATCGCCAGTTATCTGGGACTGAATCCGAGCGAGGCATCCAGCGGCGGACGGCGGCGGACAGGGTCCATCAGCAAGCAGGGCAATACCATGGTGCGCTGGCTGCTGATCGAAGCCGTGTATCCCGCGGTGCGTCAGGATCCCGTGCTGCGGCAGGACTATCAACGCTTGAAATTCCGTCGAGGACACGCGGTGGCGAAAGTGGCCATCGCGCGCAAGTTGGCTGTGCGTATGTACTGGATGCTGCGCAGTGGAGCAGAGTACGCACGGCTGGTTCGCAGGCAAGGCAGCCCGGGCGCCACCCTGGTGGACGCAAGTTCATCGTTAGGCTGATTGGGCGCCTTGCTCCCGCGAGCGATCGCGGCGTCTGAAAAATGAATCATGGTCGGATGAGCGAGACCGAATAGATGGTTGGTGGAACCAGATTCCACCGCTGGATTTAAGCAGCGAGCCTTGGTCGAGATGAAGGAAAGAGAAAAGATTCCTTTAAGAACGAAGAAAAAACGAGCCTCACAGCTCGCGCGGTCCAAGTGTCTCTTGACAGAGCCGACAACGTCATAGAGGGTGGCGCACCCGCGTCTCTTACCTGTAGCGCAAAATACCCAGATGGTATACTTCTTCCCGTGCTCTGTGACAAACCTCTTTATTGCAAAAGATTCTCGTGACCCCGCGCCGATAGGTTAATAAAAGCGTACAATAAAATCTCAGACTCGTGGATTGAGGCTGAAAGGGGTTGGCGGGATTATTTCTTCTCAGGTGGCCGTCTGTCTCGTGGTCCTCTTTTTGGTGGTCGTGGCAAGAATGGCGTCAATACGCCTTTCAGGCGCGGTTGCAGTACAATCGGAGGTGTCCATGGACAACTTGAATAAAGGGACGGTTCGTCGCAACACGATGGCGATCTCGACGCTCGAAGCAATTTGGGCTATCGGGACAACGGCTATCGGAGGAGTCCTTCCAGCCTGAGTCCATGAGGATGTTATGACTCTAGAGATGTCGGCGCGTGGCGCACCCTTCGCCTGACTGTGCGAAAAAAAGTTGAACTGAAAAGCGCATCTGGCGCTAAACGCAGGGCGCGGCAAGCAGCGCCCCGACAATAAAGAAGAGACAAAGACCGCACCTTCCAAGCGGCGGACAGTGCGGCACCCGCGAAGTAAATCAAACAACGAAGACGAAAGACCAGTTGCTGCGGCGATGCCTCTGCAACCGCCTGCGGCAGCGAGGTGGGTAGTTCGCGCCGATTCTTTTTTGTCGCGGCTGAAAGCCGCGACCGCCTGAACTCGTTCGAGAGGCCGGGCCCCGATCTAGAACATCGGGGAAAAATCCGCACCCTTCGGAGCGAAGAAATGCCGGGCGCAGCCCCGATATAAAGAATCGGGGTGCAAAAGACGCACAAGCAGCGCCCCTACGAAGGCGAAAGTCAAAACTTGTAAGAATGGCCTGGGTGGCACACACGAGGATCAGGGAATTAAATTCCAAACACCCACACGTTACGGCGACGTGTGGGGCACCCGCGAACATCCGATCTCTTTACCCGAAAAAAAAGTTTTGACGGTGGAGTGGCCGTGGTTCTTGTAGGGGCGCTGCTTGCTGCGCCCGTTGTTTTGTTCCTGCCGCCCTGAAGGGACGGCGCTACACCCCGAATGCCAGCCTGGCAAAAAGGTCTTGACTTCTTAGTTACCTTTGTGGTAAATAGTGGTATGAGAGAATACGACGGAACCGCCTGCCGGCAGCACCCAACGATCATCTTGAATCTAGACGGCTCCTTTACCGGCGTCCCCGCAGACGCCTTTCCGCGCAAAATCGAGTTGGCCGCCAGCCCATTCCACAAACACGAACCGAGCGCAAAAATGCCACTTCTAATCGCCTGGCTAATCGCCAGAGCCAAACGATTAGAAACAGGCCTAACCCGTTTGGATTCAGCGCGGATTGCATTTCTAATCGCCTCTATATCGCGTGTTTTTGAGGGGCTTAATTCGCTCGGCAAAAAACGCAAATTTAACGCTTCGCGAAGTAGAAATTGGAGGCTAGAAGCATCGGCCGAGGGCCTGCGCGCAATACCGGGCGCAGCAAGCAGCGCCCCTACGAAGGTCAAAGTCAAAAGCCCCACCCTTTCGGTTCGTCGCGAATGGACGGGCCACCCGACGCGCCGACGTTGCCAAATACCGGGCGCAGCTAGCAGCGCCCCTACGAAAGCTACCGCCGAACTACGGGCACCCGGCCCTTTCTGATTTTTTTGTTCTCTCCTTGACAGCTTAGGAGTGACTGCGCTAGTCTCCTAATCGTCTTAGGAGGGCTTGTGACCGACCAAGCGCAATTGCTTCCTGGCACTCTTGATCTCCTCATTCTCAGGGCTGTATCGCTTGGCCCACTTCATGGCTACGGAATCCTTCTGCGGATCGGACAAATTTCCGGCAACGCGCTGCTGATCGAACAGGGCGCGCTTTATCCTGGTCTGTTTCGGCTGGTGCGGCAGGGGCTGCTCAAGCCGAGTTGGGGCACTTCGGAGAACAATCGCCGCGCCAAGTTTTACGAACTCACCGCCGCGGGCCGCAAGCGTCTGCTGGTCGAGACCGACAACTGGAATCGCCTGGTGAATGCGATTGGCGCAGCACTCGGTGCGCAACCGGAGGAAGTATGAAACTCCTCGACACGCTTCGCTTCCGCATCGCCACTCTGTTCCATCGCTCACAGGTGAACGACGAGATGGAGGAGGAGCTTCGCTCGCACATCCAGCACCGCGCCGACGATCTGGAACGTTCCGGCATGAATCGCGCCGAGGCATTGCGCCGCGCGCACATCGAGTTCGGCGGCCATGTGCGGTTCAAAGAGGAATGCCACGAAGCAGCCGGCTGGAATTTTTTCGACATTCTCTTACAGGATGTGCGTTTCAGCCTTCGCCTGTTGCGCAAATCTCCCGGATTCACCATCACCGCCGTTGCGACGCTGGTATTGGGTATCGGCGCAAACGCCGTAGTTTTTGGGATATTGAATGCGCTGATACTGCGCCCGCTGAATTTGCCTCAGGAGCAGAGCCTCTATGCACTCGACCGGGGTGGTATCGGGTTCGAGTCGTATCCTAACTATCTCGACCTGCGGGACCGCAACCGCAGCTTTGAGGAGCTGGCAATCTATACCATGGCTGAAGCGGGGCTGGACACAGGCCAAAATCTATCCCGCGTGTGGGGCTACGAAGACGAGCGGAAACTACTTCGACGCATTGGGCATTCGGCCATATCTTGGCCGCGTTTTCCACGCCTCCGATGAGCATGGCCCAAACAGCGCTCCGTATATGGTGCTCAATTACGCATATTGGCACTCCCATTTTCAGGATGATCGTGGGGTGGTGGGCCGTACGGTCCTGGTGAACAAGCATCCTTTTACCATCCTCGGTGTAGCGCCGCCTGGGTTCCGCGGGACTTTATTGCTTTTCTCTGCCGATTTCTTTGTGCCGATCGTGAACGAGGAGCAGGTGGGCGGGGAGGGTTACCTGAACGCGCGGGGCAAGCGCCGGGTTTTGGAGATGATTGGACATCTGAAGCCGGGAGTCACTCCGGCGCAGGCTACCACCGATCTGAATTCCGTTGGCTCGTATCTGGAAAAGACCTATCCCAAAGAGGACAGCAAAATGAGCTTTGTGCTCGTGCGTCCCGGTCTTGGGGGGAATTTTCTTGGACGTCCGATCGAGGGATTCCTAACCGGGTTGATGCTGCTGGCGGGGTTGATTCTGATGGCCGCATGCGCCAATCTGGGCAGCCTGTTTGCCGCACGCGCCGCTGACCGTTCCCGGGAAGTTGCTCTGCGACTCGCACTGGGAGCGAGCCGCCTGCGCATTCTGCGGCAACTCTTCACAGAGGCCATACTGATTTCACTGGTGGGGGGCGCTGCCGGACTATGGGGCAGCATCGTGCTGTTGCGCCAGTTGAGCGTGTGGCAGCCATTTTCCCGATTTCCCATGAGTGTGTCTGTAAGTCCAGATGCAAATGTCTATGTAGTAGCCTTGGTTTTGGCGTTGGTGAGCGGCATCCTCTTCGGTATTGTTCCGGTGCGGCAAGTGCTCAGGACCAATCCCTATGAAATCATCAAGTCCGGATCGACGAGCACGGTTGGGAGGAGGATTTCGCTCCGGGACCTGTTACTTGTCGTGCAAATTGCGATCTGTGCGGTGCTGGTCACTTCTTCCATGGTTGCAGTGCGAGGACTGGTGCGCTCGCTGCACAGCAATTTCGGTATTGAGCCGCAGAAGGCGACTTTGGTAAATACAGATCTGAATATGGCAGGTTACCGCGGCGACAGCGTGCCCCCAATGCGAAGACGCATGATCGATGCCCTGGCGACAATTCCTGGCGTAAGGTCCGTGGGACTGACTGATCTGCCGCCATTAATTCTTGACGGGCACAGGCCGCCTGTCTTCACTGACAATACGACAGACCTGAGGCCAGCGAATGCCGCTGCTCACCCCTTTCTGTTCAACATAGCGGGCGAGTACTTCGATGCGGCGGGCACAGCCTTGTTGTTGGGAAGGACCTTCACCTGGCATGACGATGCCGATGCGCCGCGCGTGGCCGTGATCAACCAGGAGTTTGCGCGCAGAATCTTTGGCTCCGTGACCAACGCAATGGGGCAATATTACAAGACGCTGGATGGAACGCGCGTACAAGTGGTAGGCATTGTTGAAGACGGAAAATATTTCAACCTTACCGAGGACCAGCAGCCGGCGATGTTTCTCCCCATCCTGCAATCGCCATCAACCCAGACATGGCTGGTGGTGCGCTCGAAGGGCGATCCGCAGCAACTTGCCGCGGCGATTCGGAGCAAAGTGCGGGACCTGGATGAAGGGTTGCCTGCTTACATCCAATCGTGGAGCAAAGAAATGTACGCAGTGCTGTTTCCTTCGCGCGTGGCGACGGTATCGCTGGGGGTTCTGGGTGTGATGGGCGCAATGCTGTCGATCACCGGCATTTTTGGAATGGCTGCATACTCGGTCAGCAAGCGGCGGCGGGAGTTGGGAATTCGCATCGCCCTTGGCGCGCAACCTAAGGAAGTGTTACGGGCAGCGTTGGGACGGGCATTCAAGTTGCTCGCTTTTGGTTCAGCCGCGGGATTGCTTTTGGGGATTCTCGCGGCCCGAGTGCTGGCTTTCATCGTGTATCAGGCAACTCCGCGCGATCCGCTGGTATTGGCTGGCGTTGTTCTGGCGATGATGTTTCTGGGGCTGCTGGCTACGTGGATTCCGGCGCAGCGCGCGCTGTCTCTTGATCCTTTAATCCTGCTGCGCGAGGAATGAATTGGGCTCAATGGATTACCGCGAGGGCGCGGAGAGACGCAGAGATGGTGTGGAAAGGATCATCCATTAAGGAGAGCTGTGGCCGGCGCATTGCAGCACGCCCAGGTATGCACTCCACGGACCGACGGCCTCGCGGTACTGGTGGGCCATGATCCTTGAGATTTGGTGTAGATGAGTTAAATCATGAACTGCCCAGGTGGCCAGCAACTGTGACAGGGTAACTACTCCGAGGGCAGGATGCCGCCCACGCAGTTCGAGGTCCTCTTGACGCAGATTTAATGCACGCAGTTCGCCCACGTTTTCTGAACGCAGACGGGCAAATTCATCCAATAATTCCGCTAGCGATTTACCTTGGCTCTCGCGGCCGTCTCCCCAACGATCGAAAGAATCGAATGTGCGAGTCTCGCCAAATTGCAGCACCATTTTGGCGCGCGGCATCCAATCCGTGCGTTCGCCGTGAATCAGATGGATCAGGACATCGAACGCGCTCCAAGTGTTTTCGCCCTCGTTTCGGCGCGTCCACGTTTCCGGCAGATCACGCAGAAGCGCGTTGAGAGCTGCGGGAGTTCGAGTGAGAATCGATATGGTGTGCGTCAGGTTGTGGTCCATCATGGTCCTCAATTTGTGCGCGGCGGCCCGTGCTTCGCGAACTTTATTCGTCATTTATCTTGAAGAGGGAGCCACCTAATTGAATTTTAGAGAAGCCGAAGCGGTCGCGCAATTTGTCGGCGGCGCGAGTTAGGCGTTCGAGTTTCTCGCGACGGCCTGCATCGAGAAGGTCGAGCTGGCCTTGAGCGGTGGCTGAAGTGAATTCAGAGAGGGCGACGCCGAGCAGGCGGATTTTCTGGGTTGTGTCCCAGGCGCGAGTGAATTGGCGATTGAATCGTGGAGAGCACGATCGAATCGAGATTGGTGGGCTCGGGCAGCGTTTTACTGCGCGTGATTGTTTTGAAATCGGCGTAGCGCAGCGTGAGAGTGATGGTGCGCGTGTAGAGACCGGAATCGCGCAGGCGCTTGGCGGCTTTCTGGCAGAGATAGCTGAGCGTGGAATCGAGCTGATCGCGGTCAACGGTATCCGTGCCGAAAGTTTGATTGTGCGAGATCGATTTCGGCTCGGCATCGATGAAGAATTCGTAAGAGTCCTGTCCGCGCGCCTTACGATAGAGCGCCGTGCCCCACTGGCCGAATCCTTCTTCGAGTTTCTCGAGCGGCCATTCGGCAAGCTGGCCTACGGTGTGGATGCCGAGCGCGTTGAGGCCGGCTTCGGTGACTTTGCCGATTCCGGGAATTTTTCGGACGGATAGCGGCGCAAGAAATTTTTCTTCGGCTCCCGGAGGTACCCACACCAGGCCGCGTGGCTTGGCTTGTTCCGATGCAACTTTGGCAACCAGCCGCGTGGGAGCGAGACCTGCGGAGCACGGAAGCTGTGTGGTGTTCCAGATTTCCTTAATCAGTTTGTGAGCGGCGGCGAGCGGCGGGCCATGCATGCGTTCGGTGCCGGCCAGGTCGAGATAGGCCTCGTCGATCGAAGCCATTTCCACCACAGGAGAATATTTCGCCAGGATCGCGGAGATGCGGTCGCTCCATTTGCCGTAAAGATCGTGGTGGCCGTCCAGAAAAATTGCGTGCGGGCAGAGTCGGCCCGCTGTTCGCAGCGGCATCGCAGATTGGATGCCGAATTTTCGTGCTTCATAGCTGGCCGCCGAAACCACGCCGCGCTGGTCGGGTTGCCCGCCGACGACCACCGGCTTGCCGCGCAATTCCGGCCGCGCCAGTAATTCGACGGAAACGAAAAACGCGTCCATGTCGATGTGCAGAATGGAGGAAGAGAGAGCCGGAGTATCGGAAGTTGATCGGATCGTGCTTCGCGCGAAAGGTGGCCAGCTTGGGCATGGCGGTTTTCTGGGGAATACCTTACACCCGATTGTGAGCTAGTGCTCTAGTAAGGATTCTTAGAAACAAAGCGTAAGTTCGATCCGGGACAAGCTTTGATCAGGGATGTCGAGCATTGATGTCATTGCGGATTGTGGCGAGATAGTCGCGGGCAGTTTCGAGGGCTTGTTCGGCGTCGTGACGAGAAACAAATCCTGTGTCGTCGTAGAGGGCCATGTTCCGCTTCCGGCGGAGGCGATCAAAAACTGTAAGCAGGCCGCCATGTTTCTTGTCAATGTGCGTCCGGACGAAATCAATGATTGCGATGTGATGCCCCGGCTGACTCCGAGCGCGAAAGCCGTGGCTGAACATGAAGCCGAGCGAGGCTTTTAACATTGCTTCATAGGCTTGCTGCAGGCAGGCTTCCTCGTCAAAAGCAATAATCTTTCTGGCTGATACAAGTTTCTTGTCGGCGCTTGCGAGGAAACGGCCGATCTGCGCCCAGTCAACTTTATGCGGTTTGAGCTTCCTCATCAGGCACCGAGAAGCGAGACGCGCTTATTGTGCCAGACGTTTTCAAGGAATGCATCCTTGCGCGACCGGCGCGCTTGAAATTCCTTGCGGCTCAAGACCGTGTAATTGATATCCCGCGCGAGCTGCCGTTCGAGATTCCGCACGGCTTCCGCCAGGGCCGTGCTTTTCGGCCGTCCGATGATCAACACATCAATGTCGCTCACGGCGTCCTGTTGGTCTCGTGCAAACGAGCCGTACAAGTACGCCTCGTCTATTCCTTCAATTTTCTTGAGTGATTGTGCGAGCAGCGGAACCGCGCCGATGGTCTTTTTGACGATGCCGCGCACTTCATCGAAGAGGGGATATTTGCGGTTGAGCGTAAAATATTTTTGACGCCCGCTCACTTCCGAGTGGAATAGCCCTTCACGCTCCAGGCGTCCCAACTCCTTCGAGAGGTTTGATGGATCGATGCTGAGCCGTTCCGCAAGGTCACGCAGATGGCGGCGGGATGCGGGGTTCGTAAAATAGTAGGAGAGTAGCCGCTGACGCGCTTTGGAGCGAAACTCGAACATGAGGTAGTAGTCTACCACACGTGTGGTAATATTTAACTACACTGGGTGGCGAGAATCGGGGCGCGGCTGAACACTTTGCGGAAAAAGCCGAGAATTGCTCCACGATGGAATGGCACTTCAGATCAGCCATGGAGAAATTCCTCACTTCTCAAGCATTTAGGATCTACTCCGGGTTCCTCACTTCGTTCGGAATAACACCTAGGTGCATTGTTCCGCAAGCTGTGAAGCCGGCCCCTGCAGTCGAGAGTTTGCTTGGCGAGGATTATTCGCGCTCGGCGGCGATGACTCGGGGGATGCCTGCAAGATCGTGGGTGGCGCTTACGCGGATCCAGCCGTGGGCGGCATTAAGTAGGGGGCCGACGTGGTCGAGGGAATCGTGGCCTAACTCCATTACGAGAAACCCGCCCGTGGGCATTAATTTTTCGGCTTGGCTTATTAGAGGAGCGTAGAGTTCCGTGCCTGTTTCGCCTGGGAAGAGCGCGTTTGCTGGTTCGTGGTCGCGGACTTCGCGGGGGAGCGTAGCCGCTTCGCGGAGAGCTATGTAGGGAGGATTGCTGACGATCAAATCGAAGCGGGCGCCTGCGGAATCGGGCCAGGCGCTTAGGAAAGCGTCTAGCAAATTGCATTCGATAAATTGGATGCGATCGAACACGTCGTGGCGCGCGGCGTTGCGGCGGGCGACTTCCAGCGCGGCGGCGGAAATATCGGTGGCGAAGATTTCCGCTTGCGGAAATTCGTGGGACAGAGCTACAGCGAGGCAACCGGAGCCTGTGCCTACGTCGGCGATTCGCAGTGCCTGGCTGCGCTTTGTTTGACCGATGCGTTCCAGGGCTACTTCGATTACGTGCTCGGTTTCCGGGCGGGGAATCAGGACATCGGGAGTGACTTCGAATTCGAGGCCCCAGAATTCTTGTTTGCCCGTTAAGTGTTGGGTTGGTTCGCCTGCGGCGCGGCGGGCGACCAGAGCCATAAATCGATTCAGATTGTCGGCAGATAATATTTCTTCGGGGTGGGTATAAAGCCAGGCGCGGTCGCGGCCCAGCGTGTGCATGAGCAGGAGTTCGGCTGCCAGGGTATGTGAGGGCACGTTTGCTTCGCGCAGTTGGTCCATTGCGGTTTTTAATGCGGCGCGGACGTCGGTTCGTTTCTGTGATTCGGTGGACGACATGGTGTACAGAGTGTGAGACAAAAATTGATTGCGTATTTTGGTCGATTTCAGGGGTTAAAACCCCTGATTTTTTAGCGCGGATACGTCGGAGCTGAAGCTCCGACCCCCTAAAAACCTAAACGAAAATCAATTCGCCAGACGGCGGCACTGCCAACTTTAGGCTTCGATTAGTTCTTGCTTCAGGCGCTCGGATTCGAAATGGGCGACTAGCGCGTCGACCAGCGGGCCCAGTCTGCCTTCCATCACTTCGGTTAGCTGGTGCAGCGTCAGTCCGATACGATGATCGGAAACTCGGTTTTGCGGAAAATTGTAGGTGCGAATTTTTTCCGAGCGGTCGCCGGTTTTGATCTGGCCGCGGCGTTCGGCGGCGATCAACTGGTGCTGCTTTTCCTGCTCCAGTTCGTACAAGCGAGTGCGCAGCACGCGCATGGCCTTGGCGCGATTCTTGATTTGCGATTTTTCGTCCTGCTGCGAAACCACCAGGCCCGTGGGAATATGCGTGATGCGAACTGCGGAATAGGTGGTGTTCACGGATTGTCCGCCGGGACCCGAGGAGCAAAACGTATCGATGCGCAAATCTTTCGCTTCGATTTTGATATCAATGTCATCGGCTTCGGGAAGCACGGCGACCGTCGCGGCGGAGGTATGGATGCGGCCTTGCTGCTCGGTGGCCGGCACGCGCTGCACTCGGTGCACTCCGCTTTCGTATTTCAGTTTTGAATAAACTTTCTTGCCCTGAATCGCGGCGATAATTTCTTTCACTCCGCCGATGGAAGATGCCGAACTTTCCAGGACTTCCACTTTCCATCCTTGCGATTCCGCGTAGCGCGAATACATGCGGAATAATTCGCCGGCGAAGAGCGAAGCTTCGTCGCCGCCGGTGCCGGCGCGGATTTCCACGATCACGTTTTTTTCGTCGTTGGGATCTTTCGGCAGCAGCAGAAATTTCAGGTCCTGTTCCACTTTTACTTTGCGTTCTTCGAGAACGTGTTCCTCGTCGTGGGCCATTTGCTTCATTTCGGCGTCGTCCGCTTCGAACAGCATTTGCTTCACGCCGGCCAGGCCCTTTTCGATTTCTTTCCATTCGCGATATTTGCCAACCACTTCGGCGAGTTCGGAATGCGTACGGGCGAGCTTCTGGAAGCGCGCGGAGTCGGATTGCACTTCGGGCGAGGAAAGCTGCTGCGTTAATTCTTCATAGCGCGATTCGATGTGATCGAGTTTTTGGTACAGCGTCAAATTAGCCATGGCAATTCACCCACGCTGGAAAACGACAAAATTAAGTGAAATGGTCGGAAAAATGGGGTGATTCAGCGCCCGGTTAGCCGGGTGGGGCGGGGATCGCTAATAGAATGCGGCGAACATTGCAGTCGTCTATGGACTGAGGATAGCTGCAATTGTGGACAGTGTCAAAGGGTGGGTTATCAGGTAGGCAAAGAAAGGCTTTACCGCAGATGGCGCTGAGAGCGCAGAGGCAGGTCTGGGAACAGTGCGAGCCTGATCAAGAAAGCGGGGCGCCCCGATAAAAAACATCGGGGTGCAAAAATCGCACGGCCTGTCGCTGCAGGTAAACTGGCCCCCTACAATAGGATTAGGGAGGGGTTCGCCAGCAGCACGAAGGCTCGGTGGATGCGATAGAGCACAAAGGCGGTTGCGGCTCCCACGGGAATTGCAAGCCAAATTCCGGCATCGAGGACGGTTGTTGGTCCGTACGTGAGCAGCAGGAGCCAGCGGTGGCGCGAATCCGGCGCAGCGATTGAGTAGCGGCCCCAAATTCCCAGCAATTCCAGTAGAGCCGGAGAAAGAATTGCTCCCGCCAGGGCCCACTGCCAGGCGAATTGCCAATTGGCTGCGCGGGCGATCCGGCGCAGAAGAAAAGCGCCGAGAAACGAACTGAGAGCTCCGAAAATCAGCGCATAAAAATTGAAAAGCAGAAGACCGATTGCGCCACGCATGGAATAAGCCTGCATCAATGGCGCGCCGAACAGATCTTTCAGCCAGATACAAATGCTCATGAAGGTGCAGCCGCAAATCCAGGCGGCCAGGTAGTAGATCAGGCTGCCGCGGCGGGTCATATGCGGCGCTGAATTGCGGGGAACTGCTGCCACACCTTGATGCCGCAGAAATGGGAGCCTTCGGTGCAGATGGGCGTGGCGATTCCGGCGCGAAGATAGCAGGGCGGGCCTATGTAGCGGCCGAGTTCGGGATGCGCTGCGCGGACTTGTTCCACCTCTTCCATGGAGGCCTGGTAAATTTCTTCCTGAGCGTTGAAGCAGGTGCGCATGGTCCATTTATGGAGAAGGTGGAGCAGCGAGCCGGATTCCACCAGGCGAATGGATTTTGAATTGGGGAGCAGATAGAGAGCGAACTCGCGCGGAACTCCGCGATCGAGCAATTCGTTTTTCGCGCGCCAGGCTTCGTGCATCGCTTGTTCGTACACTTCACGAGCGCGCGCGTTTCCAGCGATCAGCATGGGCATGATGGCGTCGGGTTCGCGCGTATCGGCCAGCGTAAGCAAAGGACGCGAGCCGGGAACCATGCGATGGCGCTGGTCCTGTGAATCGGCGGTGTGGCTGATTTTTTTCGCGAAGGTGAAAGTGGCGTGCTGCAGCGCGCGCATCATCGGCGCGTGTACTCCGATATTCAGCGTTTCCAGGCGATACGAATTTCGCGCCGGATTCAGGAGGCGGTCGATTGCTTCGGCATCGGAACATTCGGATTGCGTTACGCCGATGACCGCGCGATAAGCTTCGGCAGTGACAGCGGCGGCGCGCGGGGAGGAATCGATCAGCAGCGAGGTGCGTCCGGCGAGGCGCTCGTCGAATTCTCGCGCAAAGGCTTCGCCATTCGCGGGCGCGGCATGCCACTCGGGAAAATCTTCCATCGGCTCGGGGCCGAAGCGGTCGAAAAATTGCGGATCGATTTCGCGAACGCGCGCCACCATCTCGCTGATCACCTGGCGCGCTTCCGTGGGCGTATCGGAAGCCGCCTGCATGCGATACAAACGGTGCAGCACAATTCCAGAAATGGTGTGCACCATGGTAGTGAACGCCGCGACGGGCAAGACGTATCGCGCCACTTCGATGGCGCGCTTTTCCGCCTGGCGATCCACTTTATCCACGCGCTTGGGATGCGACATCGCGCTGAGGTGCCAGATGTCTCCCAGAATTTCGCGCGCGCCGGGACGCAGCAGTTGAGTTAGTTCGCGGTAATGATCCCAGGCGCCAGAAATCGCGCGTTCGTAAATTGCGCGCTCGGCCGGGCCAAATTGCGCGCTTTCGGCGGGAATGTAGGCTTGCGCGCGATCGAGCCGCACGTAGCGCTGGCTTTGCTGTTCGGAATTATAGAAAGGATGCGCGTGAAGAAACGACCAGACGAATTGGCGGCTGATATTTTCCAGGCCGAATTCGAAATGAGCATGCTGGAAAACGGTGTGGTGTCCGCCATAAAAAGTGGCCGCGCCGATATTCACTCGCTGCTTTTCGGTGATTTCTTCGGGCGCAATGATGCGCGTGGAATAGCACGTTCGCGCGGCTGCGATCGCCGAATCGTAAGGATGGACGAAGGAATTCCGCAGCGTCACTCGCGGCGCGGCGGTCTCGACGGATTGATCCGGTTGCGGCACGGCTGATGTGGATGGTTGTGATGGCATCGCGCTCCGGCATTCTACAACGCGGCTCGGATGCCGCCAATCAAATGCGGCGGGGTGCTGGCGGTGTCCGAGTGATCTTCGGTGCGGAGGCTCCAGGGGCTAAAGCCCTCTTTCTCCGAGTAAAATGTCGACGAGCGCCGACTCCCTACCCAAGCTGATTTCATTGAAAAGCGCGCACCAGCTCTTGCTGTCGAGAGGAGGCACACTTCTCCCCTTGTGTGGGAAAAGTCAGACGCGAAGGGGAGAGTGCTTGAAGTTATTTCTTCGGGGCTTTGTCGGCGTATTTCTTTTGGAAGCGCTCGACGCGGCCGGCGGTATCGATCAATTTCTGCTTGCCGGTGAAAAAGGGATGGCAGCTCGAGCAGATTTCCACTCGGACCAGTTCGCCCTTTTGCGTGGAGCGGGTTTTGAACGTGCTTCCGCAGGCGCAGTGAACGGTTACGGCGTGATAATCGGGATGGATTCCTTCTTTCATCGGGTTGCTCCAGTTCTCGGGCCGGTCTGCGCGGCGCCAAACTTTTTGGAAGGCACACAGCCGCGTCGCTAGGTCCGAACGAATTGGTAATGATACGCGAATTCGCTGATTTCTCCAAATGGCGACGTGTCTCGCCGCTGTCCTGGTTTGGGGGTGCAACGCGCTACCACAAACGTTCTGCGCGAAAGCTTCAAGGGCTAAAGCCCACCATTCTAGCAAGCGCGAATGTCGGAGCTGAAGCTCCGACCCCTAAAAACCTAATCAATCTCAAAGTTTACCGGGCACCTGACCAAGACTGATGGAGCAACCGGTGAGTCGCTGGAGACGAACCGGTAAGCACTCTCCTCCTCACTCCTCGCGGAGAGCCTTCAGCGGATCGATCTGAGCCGACCTGCGCGCCGGAATGTAACAGGCGAACATCGCAACCGCTGCCAGCAACAATGGCGCGCCGACAAGCAAGCGCAGATCGCCCGTACCCACCCGAAGCGCCTCCACAAAGATGTTCACCAGCGCCGAAAGTATTTTTGCCAACGCCATCGCGCCCAAAAATCCCAAAACCGTTCCGGCGCTTACCAGCGCCGTGCCTTCGCGCAGCACCAACCGCAGCACCTGGGCTTTACTTGCGCCCAGTGCCGTGCGGATGGCGATCTCCTTGCGCCGTTGCGCAACGGCGTAGGCTGTCACTCCGGCGAGCCCGATTGCAGCCAATATTAAGCCGAACACTCCAATTCCGCCGTAGGACTGTGCAGCAAACCGCATGGAGGAGCGGCTGCGCTCCAGGTAATCGCTCAGCGTTTGCACATTGAAGACAGTCAAATTCGGATCGATCGAAGCGATCTCGCCACGAATGGCGCTCAGCGCATCCGCACCTGCATCCGAGCGCACCAGAATGGTGATGCCACCGGCTGGCGGCCGCGCAAAATTGCGTGCGGTCAGCGGCAGGTAAACCACGGATTGGCTGATGCCGATTCCGTTCTTCAAATCATGCACCAAGCCGACCACCTCATAGGACTGCTTGTCGTCTCGAACGCGTTTCCCGATGGCATTTTCATTACCGAAAAGTCTGCGCTCGGCAGTCTCGTTCAGCACTACGGGCAAAGCAAAAGTCTTCGATGCGTCTGTCTCGATCCGTTGATCGCGCTCCTCGAACTCCCGGCCAGCCAGCATCGGCTGGCTGAGGATGGCAAAATAGCCCGCGCCCACAGTTTCCTCGACCACTGGCTGCTGCACTTTTGAGGATTCCCCCGCGTCTTCCGCAGTCAGTTGGGTGGTTCCATAATCGTCATCTTCGAGTGCAAAGGGCGCTTGCGCGGCGAGGGCGACGTTGCGAACCGGGCCGGCGTTCTTGAGGCGTTCGGGAAGTTTCTCGAACAGAGATATCGCTTTTTCGGGCGCATAGCCGTCGCGCACCGGATCGATGGACAGGAGATACATGGTGTTTGGATCGAATTTGGTTTGGATGCTGCTCATTTTGCTGATTCCCAATACCAGGAACCCGGTCATCAGCAGCAGCATCAGCGATCCCGCAACCTGGGCCACCATCAGCAAGTTGCGCAGGCCAAAGCGCCGGTAACCAGGCAACTGAAGCGTCGAACCCTCTTTGAGCGCCGGGATCACTTCGGCTCTCGTTGCTTGCAGGGCGGGCACCAGGCTGAATCCGATGCCGCAGATGAGCGAGAGGCCGAAAGCGAAAACGCCTGCGCGCCAATCCAGGCTAAAATCCGAATCGATCGGCACTCCCATGGGCGGGACGAAACGGGAGTTCAGCACCGCGAGACCATACGCGAGTACGAATCCAGCCACGCCGCCCAGCAGTGAAAGCAAAATGCCTTCGGCCATCATCTGCCGAATTAACCGAAAACGGCTGGCTCCCACCGCCAGGCGAATCGCCAATTCCTTTCGGCGATTGGCGCCGCGCGCGATTAGCATGTTCGTCAGATTCGTGCACGCAAGAATCATGATCAGACCCATGAGCGCGACAAAGAACCCCATCAACACCGGCTTTAATTCCCGGGGCATGGGTTCCTTTGTCCCAGCCGCAAGCAAAGTCACGCGCCTGGCTTTGTCGGTGCGCGCCGGCGCTGGCAGCGTAGGATCCTGCTCGTCCAGACGGCGTGTGATCGCGTCGAGACCCGCTTCCGCCGAGTCAATCGTGACTCCGGGTGCGAGGCACATCATTGCCAGGAACTCCTTGGCATTGCGTTGATGCAGAACGTCGTTCGCGAGCTCCGGAGCGAGCGCAGCCGGCACCGTAGTCGGGACAAACAGCTCGGATGGATTCGCGGCCAACGCGCCATTGAAGTTCTTCGGTGTGATTCCCACGATGGTTGCGATTTGCCCATTCAGGCGAAGGATTTGCCCCAGGGCGTTGGGAGAAGAATTGAGGCGATTGCGCCAGAAACGATCGCTGATCACCACTACCGGTGCGTCGCCGGGTCTGTCCAGCGCGGCGCTGAACACTCGTCCACGCTGAGGTTGCACGCCGAGCACGGAAAAATAATCGGGCGAGACAATCTGACCGAATATGCGTTCCGGTTTCCCGTTCACATCGCCTTGGAACGTGACGTTGAATGGAATGCCGGTCTGAAATGCGGCGGCCCCGGCGAACAGGGTCTTTTGCTCGCGATACTGCTCGATGTAGTAATACGAGACCAGCTTTTCAGGCATCACCAACTGTTTGGCATTCGCCGCCGCCGGCAGATCGCGAAAAAGTCCCGCCCATTTCGTGCTGTAGACATTTGTGGTCAGCCCAATTCCCAGTCCCATCGAAATGATGCAGACCAGCGCAAATCCAGGCGACTTGATCAGCGCCCGCATCGCATATCGCATATCGCCGCGCATTTCGCTGAGGTATTCGATCGGTACGCGAATCGCGATGTCCGCGATCAGCCGGATCAGCCCCGCCACTCCATGCCTTTTGGCAATCTCTTCCACGACGTCCTCCCCGAGTTGCGTCATCTCTGGGCCATAAGCCAATTTGAATTCGTGAGGAAAAGCTTCCGCCAGCCGCCGGTAGATCCGCCATGCAACACTCATTCCGTCACCATGGATTGCTTGATTCGAATCGTGCGGACCAATTCCTGCAGGCGGTCACATTCCGCGTCGAGCACACGCTTGCCGAGGGCCGTGAGCCGGTAATAGCGGCGTCGCGCGTCGTCCAATTCCGGCGCGGGCCGTTCGTCGGATTCCTCGATCAGTTCCGCCTCGATCAGCCGCTTGATCGAACCATAGAGCGTGGCCGGCCACAGCTTCACTTTTCCGGTAGTGCGATTCAGTACGTCCTGCATGATTCCATAGCCGTGCTGCTCTCCACCGGCAAGCGACATCATGATGTGAAACCAATGGGGCTTGAGTGGAAGAAACTTTTGAGATTCGGTATCAGTCATAGGAAATATATATCTAATAGCATATATATATGTCAAGAGAATTATGACGGATTGTTGAGGTTTTGGGCTCATCTGGCAGATGGGCCACAGGCAAGCTTAAGATCGCGGTATGAATCGACTGGCCCAGGGGGGAAACGGTCTAGTTTCGGAAGGGATTAGGAGACGAAGGCGCAGCCTATCCTGGAGCGCTGGGTTTCGGTTTTTAGGACGTAGACTTTTCGGAGGCTTACGCGGACTGGGGGCAGGATGGGGACGTGGAGGATGGCGTGGAATTGGTTTGGAAGGTCGTCGGGATTATCGACTTGGATGGCTACGCCGCCATAGCTTAAGTCGATCACTTGCGCGCTATTTCCCGTGCCTTCGCCTAACGTGGCGTAAGCGCGCGTGCCGGATAGCGAAACGCGTTCCCATTTGCGCTGCTCGCGGGCGCCCGGTTGCTGGGCGGGCGTGAACGTGGGCGCCGGCCCGGGTTCTGATTCCCGTGCTTTTGCCGGAACACCGAACGGTGACGGCATCTCGCGGGGGATGGGAACCTCGCGCGGAACAAAATTTTCACGCGGTGGAGGGGTGACGCGCGGAACGGGAATTTCACGTGGCGCGGCTTTTTCCTCGGGCGTAATTTTTTCGCGCGTGATGAAGGGCTCGCGCGCTTCCGGAATTTCGGGAGCGGCAGGCGCGGCATGCTGAGAAGCCGCTTCCCGGGGGGTGGGGGGCCTTTCGAGCTCAGCGGCTCGAGATTGCGATCGAGAGGACTTCTTTTGATGATAGAGCCGCTCGTCCGCCAGCTTTAAAAGGGTTTCTTTTTGCTCGCCATCTTGCGGGTGAACGGAGATGCCGAAATCCAAGGAAATCGGAATATCGAGGTTCAGTGATTTTACCGCTGCTTCGTAGGCGGCGCGAATACGGCGGCAAAGAGTGGCGGCCTGTTCGGGATCGGCTTGCGGCAATAGCAGGGCGAATTCATCTCCGCCATAGCGAAACGCAAAATCGGAAGCGCGCAATGTTTTTCGCAGAGTGGTGGCGGCGGTTTGAAGAATCTGATCGCCTTGCATGTGGCCGTAGCGATCATTTACATCCTTGAAATCGTGCAAATCGAGAATCGCCAGCGCCAGATGCTGGCCATAGCGGCGCGCACGGTTCAGTTCTTTTTCGCAATATTCCTCGAAGAGGCGGCGATTATAGAGGCCGGTGAGGGGATCGGTGGAAGCGTTGTTCTGCAATTTTTTTAGTTCGCCGTACTCCATCAGAATGGGAACGCGCAGATAGTCCGAGGATGCCAGGACATCCACCATGGCGGTGCGCATGGAAATGCGCTTGCCCAGGCTTTCGGAAAGTTCCTGGCGGCGCACCAGAATTTGATCCCAGTAGAGGAGCGCTTGCTCGTCCTCCAATTCTAATTGGGCCATCGTTTTGAAAAAACGTTGCAGGAATTGGGCGCGCGCGGGCTTCTCGACCGTTTCGAGGGTTTCGACCAACAAATCAAGAAACGAGTCTTCCGCTCTGGATTGCTGTTTAGGCAAATCGCCGGGCTGGGGCATCAATTGTTATCCCATTCTAAGCTTTAGCTTAGAGAGATACATGCAGGGCGGAAGTGTAAGTGCAAGGCTAAGGCCAATTAAGAGGGAAAACGAATATTGTCCAAGGCTGTAACCCATTGTTTATGAAAAACTTATGGAAGCCGTGTGGGTGACTTTGGAAAGCCATTCTAAGATGGGAACGAAAAGAGAACTGGCGTGCTCTTTCGCTCCGTAGAAATGCAACTAAATGCAGACAGACGAGCGGCTGGAACAGGCTCGCCGTGCCGCCCTTCGCGACCGAAACCGTTGGGACGCCTCGGTCAAAGTCATCGAGGTGCAAAAAAACGCACAAATTGGGCGAACGTGGCAGGGACCCACAAATGCGAGAAGCAATCCAAATTAGTAATGGAGACAGAACAGGCGCGGCTAGTCGAGCGGCTTGAGGAATTCGACGCCTACGAGCGTCATATCTCCTGCTGCCTGCAAGCGGCGGACGCGCGCCTGAATGGGAGCCATGGCGGCAGGAATCATGCCGGCGGAAGACGGAGGTGGCGCAGGAATTGTGAGAGACAGCAGTTCATTGGGCTGGATTGAGCGAGAACTGGCCAGGAATGCTCCGCCGGAGCTAATGTCGAGAGTTTTGGAAAGATCCAGGAAATCTTCGCCATAGCTGTCTGTGCCGCGGATGAACATAGGTACTTGTAAATGGAGCCTGGGAGAGCGGCGCCGCTCCGCTGGATAAGAACTCATACCGATCACATCCTTCCGCGAGGGGAAAAGTTTTCCCTGCGCTGGTACCGGTGCACTAGTACGTAGTTACATAGGCACTTTTGATGCTAACCCGTCGTTTCCTTTTGGCAGACTTCCAAGATGATGGTTCAAAGCAATTTACGGCCATTCGACGAAAAGGAATGAAATTTGGTACCGATGCGTTACTAGGCGATTCGCTCCCTAGGTTTTCAACATATGTGCAAAATAGGACTCATGGTCCATTGACACTTGCTTTTCCCTTTGCGACTATCAGTTCCGGTTCGTCCCCCACAAGAGAAAACCTTTACCTTCAAATTCAAACATAAGGGAAGAATCCGGCTGCGCGACGGGAGAAACCGTTTGGACAAAAGCTCTACCATCGAGCAAAAGGCTACTAGTGCGGGCGTTTTCCACTTAATGGCCAGCTTGCTGGACGCGCTGGACCGCCCTCTTCTTGTCGCGGATCGCACCGGACAGGTGATCTTCGCGAATCTGCACGCACAGGACCAACTCTCTACGGACCACACCTCGGCATCCGGCACGCTCAATCTTTTCAAGGATTTACTGCATGTGAATGCGCAAGAAGTGATGGGGCAATTGGAACGTGGCGAACAAGAGTTGAATCTGCTGATCAAGTGTCCGGAAGGAGACTGCCGGGCGCGAATCCGGTGGCTGCCGGAGCCGGACTGGCTGGTGGCCTATGTGGAAGCAGCGCCAGTAGATACTCCGTCCGATGAAGCGGAGATGCGGCAGACCGTTCAGGAATTGATGCAGGAACGGGAAATTACCTACCGAAACCTGCTGGCGGCATATCTGCGGCTGCAAGAAGTGAACCGGCAGAAAACCGTGTTTCTGGCCTCAGCGGCCCATGAATTGAAAACGCCGCTCGCGGTGATGAAAGGTTATTACGACCTGCTGCTGACCGGTTCGCTGGGAAAGTTGAACGAAAAGCAGCGGGAAATTCTGGAGGAATCGAAGGAAAGTTGCGACCGGCTGGTGCGATTGGTTTCCATGTTCCTGAATTATTCGGCGCTGGAAAGCGGGAAACTGGTGCTGCAGATGCGCGATAACGATCTGCGCGATTGCGTGCAGGACCTGGTTTGCCGCTGGCAGGATCCTTTCCAACGAGCGAAGGTGCGGCTGGAAATACAGATTTCTCCCGAACTGCCGATCTTCAAGTTTGATTATCCAAAAATTCAGCAGTGCGTGGCCAATCTGATCGATAACGCGCTCAAACACACGCCGGCTGGCGGAAGCGTTACATTGCGCGCCGCTCCCTACTTCTGGGAACGGCGGATTACGGAAGCTGCTCCGAACGCCGAGCGGCGCCGCAGCCGTGAGCTGCAGACAAACAGCGTGCTGGTGTCTGTTTCCGACACGGGAGTGGGCATCGCGGTGGAATATCACCAGGAAATTTTTGAGGAGTTTGTCCGCGTCGATCCCTCGACTTCGGGAATGGGATTGGGGCTGGCGATCACCAAGCGATTGATTCAGGCGCACCGTGGAAAGATCTGGGTGGATAGCGAACCGGGACGCGGCAGCACTTTTAAATTACTGCTACCCACGAACTTGGAGTGAGCAGGAATTAATAAAATCGAGCGAATTTAGAAACCGAGGAAGGAAATAAATGGCGCTGAAAGAAAAGATCCTGGTGGTGGACGACGAACCGAGTATTCGCAAATACCTGCAGACCCTGCTGGAGGTGGATGGCTTCGAAGTTTCGGCGGTGTCCAGTGGAAAAGAAGCGCTGGAGCGAGTGACCAGCGGCGACCGGCCGGATTTCATCATTCTGGATGTGCTGATGCCAGAAATGGATGGCCTGGAGACACTGCAACGGCTTTTGCAATCGGATCGCACGCTCAACATCGTGATGCTTTCCTGTTCGAATGAAGTGGGCACAGTGGTGGAGGCGATTCGGCTGGGCGCGCAGGATTACCTGACCAAGCCATTCGAAAAGCCCGAGCTGGAAGCCACTTTGCTGAAGTGCCGGCAGAAAAAAGAATTGAGCGCGGAAAATAAAGCTCTGCGCGAATATTGCGAGCAATTGACCGAGGATCTTTCGTTTTTAGCCGCCAGTCCTCAGATGCTGAAAATTCGCCAGCAAATTCTGCAGATCGCTCCGGTGGATGTGCCGGTATTTATCAGCGGAGAAAGCGGAGTGGGCAAAGAAGTGGTGGCGCGGATGATTCATCTGCGTTCCACTCGACGGCAGCAGCCCTTCGTCAAGGTAAACTGCGCGGCGCTGCCCGGTGAGTTGCTGGAATCGGAACTTTTCGGCTACGACCAGGGCGCATTCACTGGTGCGGTTCGCGCCAAGCCTGGAAAATTTGAACTCGCAAACAAAGGCACAATTTTCCTCGACGAAATCGCGGAAATGAGCCCTCATTTGCAGGCCAAATTGCTGCACGTGCTGCAAGACAACCAGTATTCGCGCCTGGGTGGGCGATCCGTGATCACCACGGACGTGCGAGTGCTGGCCGCGACCAACATGAATGTGCAGGACGCCATGCGTTCCGGCCGCTTCCGCGAAGACCTCTATTACCGGTTGAATGTGCTCTCGATTCATATTCCGCCGCTGCGCGAGCGCACCGGAGAAATCCCGCTGCTGTTCCGGCATTTCCTGGTGAAGTACAGCGAGAAATTCCAGAAGACGGCGCCCGATCCTTCGACGCACCTGCTGGAAGCGGCGCTGCGCTATCCGTGGCCGGGCAATTTGCGCGAGTTGGAAAATTTCGTGAAGCGCTACGTGATTCTGGAAGATGACGAAGGCAGTTTCCGCGAATTGCTGGAAATGGCCGCAACCCAGCAGCGTCTTACTCCGCGGCATACGGAAGAACAAGTGACGCCCACGCGCGAACAAGGCGGCTTGAAAGCGTTGGTGCGCGGCTTGAAAGATGAAGCGGAGATGGAAGCGATCGCTGACGCGCTGGAGAAAACAAATTGGTGCCGAAAAGATGCCGCACGCATGCTTGGCATAAGCTACAAAGCATTGCTTTATAAAATGCGGCAGTTCAACCTGGACCCGGGGCGGGCGGCGCGCAACGCTCGCGCGGCTGAGGTGCCTGCGCCGGTTACAAACGACAATTAGTTCGGTCAGCTGCAAATTTTCGGGAGGCGGTGAATTGCCGCCTCCGTTTTTTTTCGAGCTTGCTTCCGTTTCTACCCCAAACCAAATTGCAGTTTTCCTTTCGTAGATCAAGAGCAAATATTGCTTTTTTAGCGAGCGAACCCGCCGGCCGGCATTTGATTCCGTCGTTGGGTAAGGAAAAATCACTTCCTCGTCCGGTCCTCTACCACTGCAATAACTTTCACATTCAAGGCACAGCGCTTGTTCAAATGGCCATGTTGGCGGACAGCTCGCTGATCGGGATATCCACAAGCGCGCCGCCATTTGTATTTGCGTGCTTAAAATAAATAATTCTGCATCTGCGACGGAATTCGGCGATAATCGCTACTCGCTGTGGTGAAAGGAGTTGCGGGGGCTATAAGAATGACGATCGAACATGGGCGTACCCACGAGCGGAAATCTAGTTTCTGAGAAGATCTTTATTCTTTGTGAAGCGTTTGGTATAGCGATTGCTGCGGTTAGAGTGGGGGAATTAAGCCTAATTTTGTCTAGGAGCAGCGGGGATGACGGAGCGTCGCACAGCTCGCCGTTACGACTTGTCTCTTCCTGTCCATGTTCGGATTCCATTGAATCGGGAACCCGCATCGCACACAGGTCAGACACGTGACATATCCACCCGGGGGGTCTATTTTACTGTTAGTAAGGAACTCTTTCCCGGGACGGAACTCGATTTTACTTTGACTCTACCGGCCGAAATCACGCGTGGCACAGAAGTGTTTGTTCGCGCCCACGGGAAAGTGGTTCGGGTGGAAAAGAGAAGCGATGATGGCCACGAAACGATCGGGGTGGCGGCCGTTATCGAACGATACGATATCATCCGCGGTGAGCCCGTCTAATAGGAAGTCTGAAGACGGGGGATGGGCGGCTCGCCCACGTGAGCCGTTGTGTTCTTGGTTTCAAGCCCTTCTAAAATTCATGTATAGCGGACCACTATGGAATTCGTGTGCGTATCTAAAGATTAGAGCGAGGAAAGGCGAACCCTTATGGATACCGCAGAGACGCCCCGATCAAAGACATCGGGGTGAACTCCGGGCGCAGAAAGATTGCACTGGCGAGAGGTTGCTAGAGAAGAATGCCTTGCGCGCATGGCTGGGTCGTCCTAACATGAAATCATCTTCTGTCCCAGGAGGGTCCGATGAATGTAGCGGACCTGATTGCATCCCGCAAAGAAATTTATTCGCTTAGCGACGAAGCCACCGTCCACGATGCAGCACGCTATTTGCGCGATAAGAAAATCCGCGCTGCCGGCATCTGCAATAAGGAAGGGAAGCTGGTAGGAGTGGTTTCGCAAAGCGACATTTCCGACAAGGTGGCTGCTGAGAATCGATGTCCGGCGTGGATGAAGGTGACGGAAGTGATGACCGGAAATCTGGTTACGGTTCCGCCGGAGACGCCTTTAGATGCTTGTCTGCGGCTCATGGAGCAGCACAGCATTTATCACTTGCTGGTGGTTGACGAAAAAGGACGATACCGCGGCGCGATTTCGGTAAGCGACTTACTGACGGTGATTTCCTCGGATCACAAGGCTCGTGCGGACCTGCTGGAAGATATAATCTTTCCGAAGCGATAACGATCCAGAAAATTTCCGAGCGGCAGAGTTCGGCCGTTTATTCGAGCAACCGCTTGAGGACTTGCACCAGGCGCGCTCGAGCCTCATAACCCATTCCCGTAAATTCCACTCCCATTCCGGCGCCTTTCTCGCTGTTGCGGACTATGGCGCGCGCGCGAACGTCGCCACCGGGCAATTGAAAAAATAATTTCAAGATCACACCGACCTGGGGCGGATCTGGAGTTTGGATGAATAACCCGCCGAGCCCCAGTGTTTCGATTTTCGAGACGATTCGATCGCCCGCCGTTTGCCAGGCGACCAGCACTCCTTTAGGCAAGCCGATCCGCGGATAGCGCCGCTCTTTCTTTTTGGTAATCATGTGCGCCGTTCAGGCACAGACTAGCCCTCAAACCGAAAATGCCCTAGCGGCATATCCGGGGCGTGTGTGGAAACGGCCATGCGCTTGGGAGGGGGTATTTACATCCGGCTGATTTTGATCGTTTTTCGAAGAAGGAGTGAGCGGTGCTAACAGGTTGCGACAGCAACTCGAATAGCACAGGCAGTCAAGAATGAGTGGTTGTGCCACCAAAGGAACATTTTTTTCCACAGGATATTTCTCAAGGACGTAGAGCGGGAAATCAGTATTCGGAGACGGAGTTATCCCGAATCGGAACTTTTCCCATCCGTGGATCATGAAGGAATACCAGCTACTTAGTTTGAACTTAAACGCTAACTGGCCTGCGGAGATTTAGGCAGGCACATCCTGTAGCAGCGCTTTGGAGCTGAGGCGGATAGTGGAAAAGTCGATTCCCACATGTGAAATGATTTTCATTCAATGTGCGCAAAAAGCGTCATTTTGTTAAAAAGTTTTAGTACTCACAAGCCTCGCTCAATCGGATCGGCAAGCTACAGATCTTGCAGGCGTTATAGATTCGCGGGGCGTGAAGGAGGTCCAAAACAGGCTACAAAGCCCTAAAACGGGACTTTGGGCGTCCGAGTGCACAGTACATACGTGCAACTTGGGTGTCTTCGATCACAGGCCTGCTTCGAATCGAGAAGGAACGAAATGGAGCTTTTATCTGAGCCAGAGTTTGGCTTAAGGGAAAAAACACACAAACCATGAATGCAGTCTCGAGTGGTTTCTCACCAGGTCGAATGAACGAATTGCCGCCCGACGATGTGGTATTCGGTTGTTCGGAAGCGATGCGAACAATCCGGCAGAAGGTGGAGAAAGTGTCGGGCACGAATGTCCCGGTATTGATTCAAGGAGAGAGCGGCACCGGCAAGGAGATTCTCGCGCGGTTAGTTCATCGCAATTCCGCCTGCGGGACCGGACCGTTCGTCAAGGTTAATTGCGCGGCGATCCCTGGCACTTTGCTGGAAAGCGAATTATTCGGTTTTCAAAAAGGCGCATTCACCGGCGCTCATGCCAACAAGCCCGGGCGAGTGGAGATGGCCCATCGCGGGACTTTGTTCCTGGACGAAATCGCGGAAATGGATTTCGGCCTGCAGGCCAAGCTGCTGCAACTGCTGCAGGACGGGCAGTTTTGCCGCATCGGCGACCAGGAAGATAAACGCGTGGAAGCACGCGTGATCTGCGCCACCAACCGCCAAATTGAAAAGGAAATCGCCGGCGGAACATTCCGGCAGGATTTGTTTTATCGAATCAACGTGATCAATATCCAGATGCCGCCGCTTCGCGAACGCCGGGAAGACATCCCCGTGTTGATCAACTACTTTCTGGTCCATTTCAATCAGCGTTTTCAGCGGCAGGCGCCACACTTTTCGCGAGAAGTGATTGACATGTTCCAGAGAAAAGACTGGCCCGGAAATACTCGCGAACTGGAAAATGCAGTGGCTCGTTACGTGATTCTTGGCTCCGAAGAAGCGTTCCGGAACGAACTATTCGAGCGCAAGCCTGCTCCCATCAATTTTGAGATGAGAGAAGACGGCTCGATTCCACTGAAATCGATTGCCAAGCAAACCATTCGAGACATGGAGCGCACGCTGATTCTTCGCGTGTTGCAGGCCAACCATTGGAATCGACGCAAGACGGCTGAAGTGTTGAAGATCAGCTATCGGGCTCTGCTCTACAAGATCCGCCAGGCAGGATTGCCTCCCAAACGCACCCCGCGCAAGCCCACCGTCAGCGGGGAGCCCCCGAAAAGTTCCACGGCCGAATAGAATCGAATTCGCGTTAACAATAGAGCGGCAAGGCTTTAACCAAACGTGCAGTTACGTCAGAAAGTACTAGAACCAAGACGGAACATATTTATCCCAGCGGTGAAAACGTTTTCACCCGCCATGCAAGGATTTTCAGTCCAAATCTCTAAGTAATTGAAAATAAATAGTGTATTGCGGAACGAGCATGGTCACAAGTTTGCATAAGTAGAAGGTACCGGGTCGTGAGGCCGAATCGGTAGCCGTTTCGACTGGGACAAGGCTTTTGCCACAGGGGTTGCCAACTACATGCTGAGAATCGGTGGACAGAGAGTACCGCCCAAGACGCTGTTGATGATCGGGTCGGATGTTCTCCTGATCGTGGGTGGCCTGCTGACTGCAACTGTTCTTCGCTTTTATAACGGTGGAATGGTCCGTCCCACTCTGCATGCCAGCGAAACGTTCTGGAGATTTGGGATTGTGGTCCTGGTCTGCGAAATCTCCCTTTATTACAACGACCTTTACAGCACGGACGTATTGAACCGGCGCAATCTTGTGGTGATTCGACTTTTGCAAGCGCTGGGCGTGGCGTGTGTTTCGCTGGCGCTGCTCTACTACGTGGAACCGAATCTGAGTTTGGGACGAGGCATCGCGGCGCTTGCCGCTCCGATGATTTTGGGAGCGACACTTGGGTGGCGAACTTTGCTGGATGAAACCGGCCTGTTCTTTCGCGGCCCGGAACGCGTGCTGATTCTTGGCACGGGGCCAGCGGGAATCGAACTGGTGCGCGAAGTGCTGACGCGCCCCGAATTGCACATGAAGATCGTAGGTTTTCTGGACGAACACGGCGAAAATATCGGCAAATCGCTTGTAAATCCGGGCATTATCGGCGCCGTCTCCGAAGTGGAAAAAATCGTGGACCGCGAAAAAATCGATCGCGTGGTTCTTTCGTTGAAAGAACGGCGGGGGATGACGCCTGCGCCGCAGCTCTTGCAATTGAAGTTCGCCGGCATTCGCGTGGAAGATGCGCATTCCTGCTATGAAGGCGTCACCGGGCGGATTCTGCTGGAACGGCTTACGCCGAGCTGGCTGATTCTTTCGGACGGCTTCCGCAAATCGGCATCACTATTGGCGCTGAAACGATTCGTCGATTTATTCGTGTCGTCGGTTTTATTGATACTGGCGTTGCCAGTGATGGCGGCGACGGCGGTGGCGGTGTGGCTGGAATCCGGCTCGCCCGTTTTGTTCCGGCAAACACGCGTGGGTTTGGCCGGAAGGCCGTTTGATGTATTGA
Organism: uncultured Acidobacteriota bacterium; assembly: GCA_963797765.1. GTDB lineage: Bacteria > Acidobacteriota > Terriglobia > Acidiferrales > UBA7541 > JBGPTK01. Next base: position 1,251,254 of record CAWCQU010000002.1, read on the forward strand.
AATTCCGGTCGATGGTGCAGAACGCGGAAAAGGATGGGCCCAAGTGGGCCGTAGCAGGCGACGCGCGAATCACGAAAGTGGGCAAATTTATTCGCAATTGCCGGCTGGACGAACTGCCGCAACTGATCAACGTTTTGCGGGGGGAGATGAGCCTGGTAGGTCCAAGACCGGAGCGCCCGCATTTCTGCGAGATGTTGGAGAAGCAAATTCCATACTTCGGGCAGCGCCATGCGGTTCGCCCTGGCGTGACGGGCTGGGCGCAAATCAAGTATCCCTACGGTTCCACGGTGGAAGACGCAAAAGCGAAGCTGGAACTGGATCTTTTCTACATCAAAAACCTGTCGATTACGCTGGATTCCGCGATCATTTTCGAAACCGCGAAAGTGATGTTGCTCCGCCGGGGCGCGAAGTAGCGAAAGTAGCAACTTCCATAAAATATACATGTTATCGGCCATAGTTTTGCCTGACGGAAATGGTTTTTCCGCGGAAGGGAAAAGGATTTCACTTTTCCCTCCGTGGAAAGTAACAAAAAATGACCTAAGTATAAGCCGAAGAATCAAAGGAACTTAAATAGTCCCAGGACTGTGCATTTGGCACCCTGCTTGCTTAAATACTGACGAGACTTTCCCACCATCTGCAAAGTGTGGGTTAAGGGGTTCCAGGCGACTGGAACGACAGGAGAAATAGGGAGCTTATGAAGCGCAGAATCGAACTTCTGATGGTGGTGGTGACGGTTGGAATCTTTGCAGCAGCCAGCCCATCGGTACGGGCCCAAGACGCGAAAGGCAAATCAGCGCCGCACGCGCAGAACTATAAATCCGCAGTACCCGTGCCGGATGATTGGCGCGCAGCGGCTATCGCGGCGCCGGCAATCAATCCGAACGAATACAGAGTTGGTGAAGCTGACATCCTGGAAATGAGCGTTTGGAAAGAGCCGGAGTTGACCCAGCGCGTGGTGGTTCGCCCGGATGGAAAGGTCGCGCTGCCGCTGGTCAACGAAATGAAAGTTGCGGGAATGACGCCGTTCCAGATTCAGCAATTGTTGACGGACAAATTGAAAGCCTATTTGGTGGCACCCCAGGTGACAGTGACGGTGGCGGAAATTCACAGCAAAACGGTGTATGTGACGGGAGAAGTGAACCGCGCCGGAGAATATCCGCTGTTGTCGCCGATTACCGTGCTGCAACTGATCGCGCGCGCGGGCGGCTTTACGGCTTACGCCAATAAGAAGTCCATTTTCATCATGCGCAACGTGGACGGCCACCAGGTGCGATACCCATTCGATTATACCAGCGTGATCCACGGGAAAAACGGCGACCAAAACATCGAGCTGCGCACGGGGGATACAGTCGTAGTTCCATGAGGCGGATGATGAAGACACGATCCATTCGAAATTTCCTGTTAGCAGCAGGCCTGGCGGCCGTTCTGGGTATGGGCACCCAGACGATGCGGGCACAGGACCAGTCACAGAGTTCCGGGTCGAAACAGGATGCCGGAGCGAAAAAGGATGCGAATGCGTCCGCGGTTGCCACGGATGCGAGAGTGGACGCGAATGTAACGGCAGCAGCGGCGGTGACGGACGAACCGATGCCGAATCCCGCGCCCACCGCTTATGCGCCGATTATCGGGAGTGATCGATTGTTCGGGTTGGGATCAGGACCGCGGCTTCAGCTTCTATACGGGTCGTCCTTTACCGGAACTTACGATACGAACCTGGGCAGCGGCGGGACGGGCGGCGCGCTTTCGGGCTGGATTCCGATGGTTGGATTGATTGGGAACACGGCCCGCTCCTACTACATGGTGCAATATTCAGCGACGGTTACGGACTTGAAAAATGGAAACAATGGGATCCAGGCATACCACCAGGCAACGATCACTGCGGGAGGCGAATTCAACCGCGGAATCGGATGGGACGTGAGTGCGTCCGGCCACTATGGATTGGACCAATTGCGGCTACTCGGCGGCTTAAGCTTCGGAAGCGTGCAGGACGTAGCAGTGGCGTCGGGGAATAATTCGGCATTCGTGCTGAATAACCAGCCGGTATCGTACATTGATGATTCTGTTGGGCTTCACTGGCATCCGAGCGCCACCCAAAGCTTCAGCATCGCCGTGGCACATACATTTTACTTCATCAGTTCGGCCAGCCTTGGGCATTTTAATCTGGTGTCGTTGCATCTTTCTTATCAACGCGAGCTGAGCCGGAAATTAAGCGTTGGCGCATACGAAACCACGGGCCACAACCTGGACAAATCCAGCTGTACATATGCGAATACCGGGGGCAGCCTGGTAGTAAAGCCAACGGAACGATTAACCATCAGCGGCGGCGCGGGTCCGACCTTTGGTTCCGCTGGTTGTACCCCGCAGCTTGGCTACAACGCCTCTGGTTCGCTGGTTTATCAATTTCGCGGGCGCTCGGAGTTCTATACGACCTACACGCATCAAGTTTACGCCGCGGTGCTGCTGCCGACGGGCCAGACTCAGGACAACGTCACGGTGGGCGGCGTACGCGGGATTACGGCGCACTTCCGGTTGCGAGCGGATAGCGGATACATGAATTTGAGCCAATCGGCGAGCAATCCCCTGGGCAACGGCCACGGTTTATTCGCAGGCCCTACAGCGGAATGGAATTTAACGCCCAGCGTGATGCTATCAGGTTCGTATCACTATTATTATCAGACATTTGGAATCGCGCCAACGGCAGCTGTCCAGAACCGCAGTCAGGTGTTGGTTTCCTTGGACTGGCAGCCACAACCGAAAGGAATTTCGAAGTAACGGGCGGGAAAGAACGGAACGAAATCGAAGACGAGCAATTCAATAAAGGGAGTTACGGAATCACATGAGCACTGACACGATGGACCAGCCGATCGAGGTAATGAAGGAATACTGGCAGAGTGTTCGCCGGAGCGGGTGGTGGATTTTCTTGACCACGCTATGGCTGACTCTGGCGCTGATCGTGGTGATTGCGCTGCTACCCGATCAATATCAGGCCACAACCACCATTCTTGTCGACCCGCAAATGGTCTCCGATCAGTACGTCACTCCGGCAATTAAGGAGCTTCTGACGGACCGCTTGCAGACTATCTCGCAGCAGGTCCTGAGCACGACCCGGTTGCAAGAAGTGATCGACCATTACCACCTTTATCCGGAGCTTCGCAAGTCGCTCTCGCGGGACCAAATCGTGGTGGTGATGCGCGAGAACGTGAACATCGAAGTGAAGCATGCTTCGGGCAATGGTCCGGGATCGTTCACCATTACTTATCAGGGCCGCAATCCGGTGGTGGTGGCGCAAGTGGCCAATGACCTGGCGACTCGCTTTATCGCCTGGAACCTACAATCGACTGAGCAAGTTACGGAAACCACCACGCAATTCTTGAACGAGCAACTGGTGGAAGCGAAAGGCAATCTGGAAACCCAGGAACAAAAGGCTCGCGAGTTCAAGATGAGCCATCTGGGCGAAATGCCGGACAATCTGCCCGCCAACCTGGGCACGCTCGGGCAACTCCGCGCGACCTACCAAACCAATAACGACGCGTTGAACCGCCTGGAGCAAGAGCGATTCGAATTGACTCGTTTGCCTATCGCGATGCCCCAATCCGGTAATAACCAGTACGTTCCGGGGCTTAGCCAGCGCGAACGGCTGGCAATGGAACGGGATAAACTTGAAGACCAGTTGATGGACCTTCGCCGGCGGTATACGCCGACGTACCCGGAAGTAATCGATCTTACGGCCCGTTTGCAGCACGTTCAGGAAGAGCTGAAAGCGTTGCCCGGCGCCGACTCCAAGAGCACCACTGCCGATTCAAGAGATCTTTCTCCCACGGCCGTGCGTCTGGAATTGATCTCGCGCGATATGAAGCGCTTGACGGAAGAGCAGAAAGCACTGGCACAGCAGATGGCCGCTTATCAGACTAAAGTGGATGCGATGCCCTTGCGCGAGCAGCAGCTTACCGATGTGACGCGCGATTACGAGATGTCGAAGGATCAGTATAAGAACCTGCTTTCCAAGAAATATGCCGCGGAAATGGCCGGCGACCTGGAACGCAAGCAGAAGGGCGAACGGTTCACCATTCTCGATGCAGCGGAACCGCCGCAGAAGCCCGTGAAGCCGAACCGCGGAATGATGATGATTGCCGCACTTTTCGCTTCGTTTGGTTTCTCGATCATGCTGGTGATCGCGAAAGACAAGTTAGATCCTCGAGTTCGCGCGGAACGGGAAGTGAACGATCTGTTGCCAGCCTCCGTTTCATTGCTGGCCACGATTCCTTCGATTGTGACGCCTTCTGACCGGCGTCGCCGCGTTCGATTCGCAGTTTTTGCCCTGACCACCTCGGTGTTCGCATGCCTTCTGGTGGCCGGATTCCTTTGGAGGGTACACCCAGTCCTATGAGCCAATTACCTGGTCAACTTACCGACGATGTGCTGATTCCGTCCGCCGGGCAACTCTGGAAGACGGATCCCATGACGCACGGCGCCTCCGCTTCGAGCAACGGGTTCCGGAAGATCGAGCTGACTCCGGATGAGAATAGCCGGATGGTGTTTCAGACCGATCCCAACGGCATCGCCATCGAGCAATACCGCCTGTTGCGGCATAACCTGACAGAACAGTTTCCGCAGGGCGGGATCTTGATGATCACCAGCCCCGCGAAGGGCGATGGCAAGACACTGAACGCCATCAATCTGGCCTGGTGCCTGGCGGAAAGTAATTCGCCCACGCTTCTGGCTGAATTCGACCTTCGCCAGCCGGCGATCGGCAGCTCACTCGGAATCCGTCCGTCGCCGGGCGTGGAATCGGCGCTGAGCGGCGAAGTTTCCCCGGAATCCGTGGTGCTCTCGGTAAACGGCTTGCCGCTGTACATTGCGGCCGCGTCAAAGGCTGTCCGGCATCCGCTGGCGGTATTTAAAAGCCCCGCGACCACCGAATTCCTGGCATGGGCTCGCAAGAAATTTCGTTGGGTGGTAATGGATGCGCCGCCGGTGATCGCCTCCGCGGACGTTCCGGAACTCGCGCCAATGTCGGACGCGGTGCTCATGGTGCTCCGAGTTCACTCAACTCCTCGCGAATTGGTCCAGAAATCATACCAATTGGTGGGGCAGCGCCTGCGCGGCGTAATTTTGAATGAAGCGAACCTGTGCTGGGATTCCTACTACCGTTACATGAGTGCGTATCAGCCACTCGACAGGTAGTCCCAGGGTGGTCCAAACGGTGCAGGACGCGATTCATCCTGGTCGCGTCTCTGAGGGCGGCCGGAATCTGAGATCGCGAGAATACGGATTGAGGCTCTGCGAACTTCAGCGGGCTTCGGAATCGGCAGTTCTCACGAGACTCGCTCCTCTGTCCTCCGCTCGAAGCGGTTCATCGTTTCCCATCTAATCGGTCCTGGTGGCGGAATCCCCAATTTGATCCAAGTGGTTGTTGGCTGATGCGCAGTGATTTCTCCGGGGGGATCGGGCATTCGGGGCTTCGCGAAATCGTATGAGTGACTCGAACAAAGAACTTCGAACGCTGATGCGTCAAGCTCCGCACTATTTGGGCGGACGAGTGGGCGTGATTTTGCTCGGGTTCGTTTCCTTTCCCCTGTTTACGCGCCTTTTTTCGGTGGCGGATTACGGCGTGATGAGCCTGGTGGCGAAAGTGGTGGCCACGGTGACGGTGCTGGCCAAGCTGGGCATTCAGAATTCCGTGGTGCGTTTCTATCACGAACACACTTCCGCGAAAGAGCCCGGATCGCTTCGCCGCTATTTTTCCACATTCTTGATTGGCACCATGGCGATCGCGGCGGCGGTCACTGCCATTTTCATCATCATCACCTGGGGACTGCCTGTTTCGCTTGTGTCGCTGCCCTTAAAGAAACTGTTCATTCTGGCTTCTCTGCTGATTTTCACACGGGCGGTCAGTTCGATTCTGAGCGGCTTTTTGCGCGTGGAAGAAAAAACGACGGCGTTCAATGTTCTGGACGTGGCTTCCAAAGCGTTGATGATCGTGGCGGTTTGCGCGCTGTTTTTTGGCTGGCAGCGCAGCGTGTGGGCGTTTTTTGCCGGGAGCATCCTGGTGGATTTGCTGCAGGACATGGGAATCATCATCTACTTTTTCCATCGCCGTCTCCTGAGCCTGGGAATTTTTGATTCCGCCCTGTTCAAAGGGGCGCTGACGTTTGGAGCGCCGCTGATTGTGTACGAGCTGGGCTTCATGATTCTCGATTCCGGCGACCGGATCCTGGTGCAGCATTATCTGGGCGCGGAGCCGCTTGGCTATTATTCGGCGGCCTATAACATGGCGAGCTATTTCCTTGAGGCGCTGATGGTGCCGCTGAATCTGGCGCTGTTCCCCATTTTCATGCGGCTGTGGGTGAATAAAGGGAAAGAGGAAACGCAGGCATTTTTGTCGCGAGTCTTCGACGTATTCCTGGGCGGCTCGATTGGCCTGATTGCAACGATGATTCTCTTGAAACACGATCTGCTGGTAGTACTGGCATCCAGCAAATTCCGCGCCGCGGATAGCCTGCTGCCATCGCTGCTGATCGGCGTGTTGTTTTACGCTCTGGTGACGCTGGTGAATCCCGGCCTGTTGATCTTCAAGAAAACCCAGACCATGGCCCGGCTGATCATCTACTCCGCGATCTTGAACGTGGTGATGAATATCGTACTGCTGCCGCGAATCGGCCTGCAGGGAGCGGCCATTGCGACGCTGGTCAGTTACCTTTTCTTCTTCCTGCTGACCATGCATGCATCCTTCAAGCTTTTGCCCTTTGCGATCGAGGGCGCCGCAATTCTGCGATATGTGCTGGCAGCGGGCTTGACGGTTGCAATTCTATTCAAAATGGACCTGGGAAATGCGTTCTTGAACGTCGGTACCAAAGGTCTATTGGGTCTATTGATTTATCTTGCGATCCTTTTCCTGATCGATCCCAGGGTCCGCGAGTTGGCGGGTAAGGTCAATTGGCCCGGCGCGAGGCAACAGAACCAACCGGCCGTTGCGGCAGCCCCAGCCATTGAAATGCCGCGAGGCGGCAAGAATTAACGGGCAGGAGTTTTTGATTTCCGTGATGACTCAGACCGGGAAGGCGCGGAAGAAGGACTCCGGCGCCTGCCATCCCGGGTGAATCAAGCGAGGAAGCTAGCATGGGTTTCGGATTTGGACTCGGACTTGAATCCAGCCTCGGGCTGATGATTTATATCGGCGCGATTATTGCTTTTATTCTATCCATCGGGTGGAAGCCGCAGATCTGTCTCTACTACCTGGTGCCGCTGCTGCCCATGCAGACGATTCGCTATCGCATGATTGTTTATCCGCTGGGCCAGCACTTTGTGGACATCATGCTGTTGGGCGTGGTTCTGGGCACGTTGATGCGCGGCGGCAGCCTGATTCCCAAGAGTCCGATGAACCGCCTGTTCGCGATTCTGGCTGTGATGTTCTACATCTCCATGTGGCGCGGCTGGTTTTTTATCGGCGGATCCTCGCCTCTTTCTTTTTCAGACGAACGATTTTCGGATTGGAAGAACTACATGGTGCTGCCGATTCTGTGCCTGATCGTAATGATGGTGGTGAAGAACACCAAGCAAATGAAGATTCTTTTCGCTCTGATGCTGTTCTCGGCGCTGCTGGTGAACCGCGAATACGCGCATACGGTGAGTTCGCGCGACATCGGCCACTTTTCCTACGGAGTCCGTTCCGCCGGTTTGCTGGGTTACGCCGGTGAAAACGGATTCGGGGCGTTCGAGGCGGGATTTCTGGTGTTTTTGCTGGCCTTCAGCACCTTCACGAAGAAGCTCTCTTACAAAATCGGAATTATTCTGTTTGTCGGCCTGGGGCTTTACTGCCTGCTGTTTTCTTTTTCGCGCGGCGCGTATGGAGCCTTCCTGCTATCAATCATATTTTTAGGAGTTATCCGCGATCGCAAGCTGCTGATTTTCGCGTTTGTTTTACTGGCGGTGTGGCAGGTGGTGCTGCCGACCGCGGTGCAGGAACGCATCACCATGACCTATGACAAGGGCGAAGGCCTGGACTCCTCGGCACAGGAAAGAGTCGACTTGTGGCAAGACGCACTTTCACTCATCGTCCACGACCCAATTTTCGGCACCGGCTTTGATACGTATGCCCAGATGCACCGGGTCGGAATTTACGAAGACACGCACAATTACTATCTGAAAGTGATGGTGGAGACGGGAATTGTTGGATTCATTTTGTTCCTGTCGCTATTGGGAAAGGCGTTCTCGCTGGGATTCCGGCTATTCCGCAAGGCCGACGACAATTTCATGAAGGCGCTCGGGCTGGGATTCGCCACCATGATTGTCGCTACAGCGGTAGCCAATCTTTTCGGCGACCGCTGGACGTATTTGCAGGTGAATGGATTCATGTGGGTTCTGCTGGGCTGCGTGATGCGCAGCTTGCAGTTGCTGCAGCAACAGCAGGAACAGGAATCGGAAGCAAAGGTTCCACAATTGACCCCGGTGGCATCGTTTACCGGCACGCCGGGAAGAATTTCGCCGGCTTAGTTCGTTCGATCGAAGGAGCCATCTGGACTGCGAGTTGGGGGATGCATTCGACGCGAGTTTGCAAAGCACCTGTTCCCTCCCAGGACGATGGGCAAATTTTGTGACAGAGGCTGCTTCAATTACGGAAGATACATGCCTGCAGGGTGAGACGCGCGCGACAAGCGCCCCCCGGCCATTGGTTGCCGTGTCTGCTGCAACGGCCCCTTTGCCGCATGTTCTTTACTTGATCGATCGATTTGTGGGGCCTTATAGCGGCGCAGAATCGGCGTTGGTCAAGCTGGTCCGGTTGCTGCCTCGCGAGAAATTCCGCTGCTCGCTGGTAATCTTTGGCGTGAATCCGGCATTGGATTTGTCCAAGATTTTTGCTTGCCCGGTTTATTGCTTCAATCTGCGCCGCACCTACGATTGGAACGCGCTGAAAACAGCCTGGAAGCTTTCGTCACTGATCCGCCGGGAGCACGTCTCGATCGTTCATTCCTTTTTTGAGACATCGGACCTGTGGGGCGGAATGATCGCGAAGCTAAGCGGCTGTCCGATACTCGTCTCCAGCCGGCGCGATATGGGCATTCAGCGGGAGAAGAAACACGACACCGCCTATAAATACACGCGTAAATTCACCGACCTGGTGCTGCCGGTTTCGAACCAGGTGCGCGAATTCTGCCTCGAGCGCGATGGGCTGGATCCGAGAAAAGTGGTGACGCTCTACAACGGCGTGGAAATGCGGCGTTTTCAGGATACCGGCGGCGGCGAAGCGTTGCGCTACGCTTTCGGGTTGGAAAATTCCTCGCACATCATTTCCGTGATCGCGAATATTCGCCCGGTGAAGGGACTGGACGTGATGATTCGCGCCGCGGCGATCGTTTGCCGGAAATTTCCCCGGGCCTATTTTGTGATCGTCGGCACGCCCCACAAAATGTCTTTTGTGAGGGAACTGAAGGCGCTGGCCCGCGAATTGGGCGTCGCCGAAAATATTCGCTTCCTGGGCGGCCACGACGAGATTGAACGATTCCTGAAAATCAGCAACGTATTTTGCCTGCCTTCGCGCAGCGAGGGATTCTCGAATTCGCTGATTGAAGCAATGGGATGCGGGTTGCCGTGCGTGGCCACGGATGTGGGCGGGAATCACGAAGCTCTCGAGGAAGGCGTGAGCGGCTATCTGGTTGCCAACGAAGATTCCCAAGCGATGGCGGAGCGCATCCTGGGCCTGCTGGAGAATCCGGAGCTTTCGCGGCGAATGGGCGCTGCCGGGAGACGCAAAGTGGAACAGATGTTTACGACGGACGTGATGATGTCCACCTTGATCGGCCATTACCAATCGTTGCTGGATCAAAAATGCAACGGAAGGCAATCCTGAAATGTTTGAACTCGCACAAATCGTTTTCTGGGCCTGCGCGGCAATTCTTTTTTATGTGTACGTAGGTTATCCGGTATTGCTGGCTCTGATCGGCGCGTTTGTGCACCGGGAAAAGCCGGCGCCGGATTATGAGCCTACGCTTTCCGTTTTGATTGCCGCCTACAACGAGCAGGCAAACATCGGCCGGAAAATCGAACAGACTCTGGCGCTCGATTACCCCGCCGACAAAATTGAAATTCTGGTGCTTTCGGACGGGTCTTCCGATCGCACCGATGAAATTGTCCAGGATTATCCCGATTCCCGCGTGCGGCTGGTGCGGATTCCGGAGCGGCACGGAAAAACGCACGCTCAGAACGAAGGAGTGCGTGCGGCCAAAGGCGAAGTCCTGATTTTTTCCGACGCCACCACCGTCTATCACCCCATGGCGCTGCGCTACCTAGCTTCCAATTACCGCGATCCCAAGGTGGGCGCAGCCAGCGGGCGTTACCAATATTTCGACGCCGAAGGAAAATCGCCCACGGGCCTGGGCACAGTGGCGTTCTGGAATTACGAAAATTTGATCAAGACCATGCAATCGCGCATCAAGACGATTTCCGGATGCTGCGGCTGCATTTATTCGGTTCGCCGGAAGGCTTATACGGACCTGCCGGACGACATCATCAGCGACCTGGTTCAGCCGCTTTGGGTGATTCAGAAAGGCTATCGCGTGGCATTCGAAGATCGCGCGCTGGCGTATGAAGAAACCACCAAAGGAACCAAGGAAGAATTCCGGATGCGCGTGCGCGTGGTCACTCGCGGCATGAACGGAATTCTAAGTGTTTCCGATTTACTGATGCCCTGGAAATACGGCTGGGTTTCGATTCAATTGCTTTCGCACAAGGTGCTGCGCTGGCTGGTATCCGTGTTCTTGATTTTGCTGTTTCTCTCGAGCGCGGCGCTCTATCAACATCCGTTTTTCCGCGCGCTATTCCTTCTTCAAATGGTTTTCTATCTGGCGGCGATGCTCTCGATCGTCTTCCCGCTGCACCAGCGATGGAAGCTTTTGGGAATTCCTCTTTATTTCTGCACGTTAAATGCGGCGGCGCTTTGCAGCATGGTGGAATTGGCGCGCGGCCGTAAATACGTCACCTGGCAAACGGTGAGGACCTAACGACCATGAAAATTGAATTTATTTCGCAGGACGATCCGCTTTACATTCTTCCCTTCTTCGAGGAATTTTTCCGCAACTACTCGAAGGATTTCGAAATCGCTCAAGTCTCGATCAGCCGCGCGATGGGCAAGCGTCCGCGCACGCAGCTTTTGAAAGAGTTGGCGTGCCTGTACCGGCCCACGGGATTTGCACGCATCCTCGGGCGCGTGGGCTTTTCCAAGGTGATGGGAGCATTGCCGCGAGGCCGCTCCGCATCGCGATTTTATACGCTTGCTCAATTGTGCCGCGCGTATGGAGTGCCGTGCCAGCCGATCGGCAATCCGAACGCCCCTGAATTCATCGAGACCGTGAAGCAACGCTCGGCCGATGTGATCGTTTCGGTGGCTTGTCCGTTCATCCTGAAGGAAACGTTTTTGAATTTGCCGCCGCACGGCTGCATCAATATTCACCATGCGCCGCTGCCTCGCTACAAGGGCATGATGCCCACGTTTTGGCAGATGTTTCACGGCGAGAAGAAAGTTGGAGTCACGGTTCACTACATGGTTCCGAAATTGGACGAAGGCCAGGCTCTTCTGCAGGCCGAACTTGAAATTCAGCCTGGCGAATCGCTGGATCAACTGATTCAGCGCTCCAAGCGCCACGGCGCGCATTGCATGGCCAAAGTATTGAAGCAGGTGGCTGCGGGAACGCAGCAAGTTCTGCGGATGGAACCGTCCGAAGGCAGCTACTTCACGTTTCCAACCCTGGAACAAATTCGTGAATTTCAGCGGCGCGGATACCGGACTATCTAATTTGTGTTTGATCCTGAGCACCGCGTGGTGATTGCGCTGCTTCAAAACCGCGGCACTATGAAATCGCCGCTTCGCGGATTTAAGCGGCTGCGCTGGATTCCTCGGGCAAAATCGGGCCCTCGGAATGACTGCGGTACAGGCCCCGTTGGATGATGGTTGCTTTGGGCGACTATGTCTTCACTCCGAGTGAAACTGAGAAACACGGCGAAGTGGGCTTGGATGGGGTTTCTTTACTCCACCGGGCAATTGCGGCGTGCACGGAAGCGCCTGGCGAAGCGCGGGATTGTCGTCCTCACATTTCATCGCGTTCTGGATGACCAGGAATTTACCGCAACGTTTTCTCCGCAGGGAATGCTGGTCCGCAGGAGCACATTCGAAGGCTTCTTGCGCTACGCGGCGGAAAATTGCCACATCTTGAGCGTGGATGGCCCGGAAGTTCAGGGGGATTACAAGAGCTGTTGCCCGAAAATTGCGGTTACGTTTGACGACGGATGGGAAGATAACGCCCGCACCGTGTTTCCCATCGTGCAAAAGCATGCGATTCCCATGACGATTTTTCTAGTTGCCGGCAAGCTTGGCGAAGCTTCTCCCTTTTGGCCGGAACGCTTTACGGGACTCTGGAGGCACGCTGCAAGTTCACCGGAGAAAATTCATCAACTCGCCGAGCTTGCGGGATTCGCGTCCGCGGGACAGAACGGGGATAGCCAGCCTTCGTTTGAAAAGTTATTAAAACGCATGAAGGAATTGGCGCCCGGCGAGCGCGAACGGGTGCTCGAGAAAATGACGGTAACGATTGGAACCGGTTTGTCCTTCACGCCACAAGACTCGTTGGACAGGACTATGTCCTGGGAGGAAGTGGCAGAGATGGCGCGAGCCAAAATCAATTTTGGATCGCATACGCAGACGCACCCGATTCTGCCGCAACTTTCCACCGACGCGGTCCGCAGCGAGCTGACCGAATCAAAAGCCGCGATCGAAAAAAAGCTTGGCAAGGTTTGCGAGATTTTTTCTTACCCGAACGGAGACTGCTCGCCGGAAGTTCGCGCGGAAGTGGTGCGCAGCGGCTACCGCTTCGCATTTCTCAACAATCCCGGATTGTGGACTCGCGAGTGCGATCCCTATTCGATCCCCCGCGTGAATATCTGGGAAGGGAAACTGGCGGGCCCTTCGGGAAAGTTTTCGCGAATCGTATTTGAGTACACCGTCTTCTATAAGAATCTCTAACCGCCCGGCCAGTTCCGCTGCGATCTCTAGATCTCTTTGCTGTTCGCCCGCAACGATAATTCCATTCCGCTTGCCACCTAATCCTTGCGTAGTCTCGCTTTGGGGGGCATGGTAGGTACAGGCGGCAGGTACAGGTAGGGGGCCTGTCCGATCGGACAGTTTGTGTCTGTCCTTTGGTACAGGGTGCGAGGGAAATGATTTTCTCTTCTTTGGAAGGGATTTCGGCAAATGGCCTCTTGTGTTCTTTTCTGTTGGTAGCTAACACCTTTATTTAGTTGGAGATGGTATGGGCTTTGGATTGCACTTAGTGGCTGCGTGCCTACGCTTCGAGTGTCTCTAACGGCTGGCAATTTTGCGGAACGATCATCCCACCGGAGGTGGTTTGTGAACGAGCAAGTGACCTGTCAACAGAATGGTACAGGCCCCGCAAGCAGCCCGTCTCGCGGCATTCTCAGCAATTCGGGAATGCACGAGCAGAGCTCCTGGCTCGTCTGCGCCCCGGGAAAGTGCTCGTCCTCCTGATGATCCTGGTTGGATTTTCGATTGTGGCGCCGGGAACGGTGCAGGCAGCCTCGCCGGTGGTCACCCTGGCTCCTTCGAGCTTTACCTTTGCCGCGCAAACGGTGGGCACGCAGAGCGCGGCGCAAACCTTGACGGTGACGAATACCGGCACCTTAGCCTTGCAGTTGGTCAGCGGCACATTCACGGGAACAAACACCAGCGATTTCTCCTTCACGACCAACTGTCCGTTCTCGTTGGCCGTGGGCGCGTCTTGCACCGCCAATATCACTTTTAAGCCTAGCGCGGCAGGCACGCGCACGGCAACTTTCCTGGCCACGGACAACGCAGCGGACAGCCCTCAATCCATCAGCCTTTCTGGCACGGGAACCGTTACAACAGCGCCGGCCGTTTCCTTGTCGGCGTCTAGCTTGACGTTTGCGAATCAGGCAGTGAACACCACAAGCGCGGCGCAAGGCGTCACGCTCACCAATACAGGCACTGCTGCTCTTACCATCTCGAGCATCGCCGCCAGCGCGCCATTCTCACAGACGAACACCTGCCCGACGAGCCCGTCCACGCTCGCTGCCAACGGCAACTGCACCATCAGCGTGAAATTTTCGCCGACGGTCGCGGGAAATCAGTCCGGCTCGGTCACGATTTCAGACAACGCAGCAGGCAGCCCGCACCAGATCGGTCTCACGGGCACGACGCCAGCCTCCGACACCACTCCTCCCACAGTCTCGATGACGGCTCCCACCGCGGGATCCACTTTGACCGGCACGGTTACGGTGTCTGCCAACGCGTCCGATAACGTTGCGGTGGCCAGCGTGCAGTTCAAGCTCGACGGCGCCAACATTGGCGCGGCGGTGACCACGTCGCCCTACTCGATCTCCTGGAATTCCACCGCGGCTTCGAACGCCGCGCACACCTTGACGGCCTTGGCCACCGATACTTCGGGGAACACAACTACTTCTGCCGGCGTCGGAGTCACCGTTTCCAATACGGTTCCGGTGATTTCATCGTTCATCGCCACGCCTGCATCGATCTCGAATGGCAACTCGTCCACGTTATCGTGGACGGTATCGGGCACCCCGGCACCGACGCTCTCAATCAGCGGCGGAGTCGGGACGGTAACCGGCACCACGTCGAAAGTTGTGTCACCGACGACGACCACCACGTACACGCTGACGGCGACGAACAGCAATGGCACGGTGACTTCGCAGACGACCGTCACCGTCACGGCGGAAACGGTTCCGCCCACGGTTTCGATCACCTCGCCGACGGCGGGATCGACGGTGAGCGGAACAGTGACGCTGATGGCGAACGCCTCGGACAACGTGGCCGTGGCCCAGGTGCAGTTCAAGCTCGATGGCGCGAATCTCGGCGCGGCAGTGACTGCGGCGCCCTACACGATGTCGTGGGATACCACACCCTCGACGAACGCCAATCACACCTTGACTGCCGTGGCGACCGACACATCGAACAACTCGACCACTTCTTCGTCCGTTTCGGTGAGGGTATCGAATCCCAAGCCGACGATCAGCTCGTTCACGGCGAATCCCACAGCCATTAATTCCGGATCAAGCTCCACTCTTTCATGGACCGTCACCGGCGCGCTGACGCTTTCGATCAACGGCGGAGTGGGCAGCGTGACAGGAACTTCCTCGATCTCGGTTTCGCCCACGGCGACCACGACCTATACGTTGACGGCGACGAACAACGGCGGCACTTCCACCGCGCAGACAACCATCAACGTGACCCCGCCGCTCACAGCCGGCGCGGTGAACGTGATTTTGGACGACGACCTGGCGGATGACACCGACGACGTGGGCGACATGGCGCTTCTGTGGCAGCTCACGAAACGGAAAGAATCGAACGTGCTGGCGATCATCATCTCGTCCACCAATCCGTACAGCGCACCGGCAGCGGCTGCGATTGCCACATATTACAATCACGCCACCACGCCCATCGGCGCTTATCAAGGCAACACGCCGAACAGTTACAGCAGCACGTTCAGCTATTACACGCAGCAAGTGGCCGCGCAATTCGGCAACCCGAGCCAGACGCGCACCAACTTCCCGGATTCGACGACTGTCTACCGGCAAGCGCTGGCGGCGGCGCCGAATGGCAGCGTCTACATCGTGGCCGGCGGATTCTACGAACCGCTGATGGCCCTGTTGAAGAGCCCGGCGGATTCGATCAGTTCGAAGACCGGCTCGCAACTGGTGGCCCAGAAAGTGGCGGCGCTGATTCCGGCGGCGGGCTGGTTCCCGAGTTCGGGAAACCCCGGCACGTCCAACTTCGCATTCGATTCGGCGGCGGCCAGCTATGTATTCGCCAACTGGCCGACGGCCATCGTTTCGGTAGGGAATGAAGTAGGCGGCTCGACGATCACCGGCCCGGCGTCGAATGCCAGCACCAGCACGAACCCGATCAAGCTGGCTTACAACTTGTTCTGCAGCAACGGCCAGTATTGCCCGAACATGGTGGGAGCCTGGACGCAAGCCGCGATCCTGTACGCGGTGCGCGGCCTGAACTCCACCTTCGTCTTCGGCGGATCGAATGGCAACACCACAGTCGACGCCTCGACCGGAGCCAACACCTGGACGCAAAGCCCGGCCAACCAGCGTTTCTACATCGAGAAGACCATCTCCGACGCCGCGCTGGCCAACATCATCAACCCGCTGATTCAGGCGGCCCCATAACCGGGCAGCCCTAGCCTTAGCCCTCTCAGGCACCCGGCGCAGCCGCACCCCACGGCTGCGCCGGGTGTTTTTTGCGCCTTGGAATCAGCCGACGGCATTGAAAACGTCTCGAGAGCCCAAATCATAGGTAGACACCTTATTATCTGTAAGTTACAGGCTAATGGGCCGCTATGAACCGATTGTCCATTCCACGGGAAAATGATTTCACTTTTCGATTCCGTTCGAAACTTCAGCCGCCACTAAAACCATTATCATCAGTGTTTACGGGTGCCTTAAATGGTCCCTGAAGTGCAATATCTATAATCTATGCAGCCCAACACTAAACGTCCTACCCAGGATTCGCACAACCTTGATTTTCTACGAGCCACGGCGGTGTCACTGGTGGTCGTCTTCCACCTGCTATTGTTCTTTGGCAAGGTGACAATCGGCCACGTCAATCTGCGCTGGATGGGCCTGGTGGGGGTGTTGTTGTTCTTTGTACACACCAGCCTGGTGCTGATGTTTTCGCTGGACCGCGAACAAACCAAATTGAGAGGCGCCAAGCTCTATTGGAGCTTCGTGCTGCGGCGCTGCTTCCGCATTTATCCGCTGAGTATTTTGGCGGTCACAATCATTTATCTGTTGCAGTTGCCGATGAGCCATCTGGCGGCGGGCCACATGTTCTACATCCCGACGGGCGCGTTCGGCTTTCTATCCAATATTCTGCTGGTGCAGAACCTGACCAACAAGGAATCGATCCTTGGCCCGCTGTGGAGCTTGCCCTACGAAATGCAGATGTACTTGTTTCTGCCGTTCTTGTTTCTGTTCGCGAACCGGATTCGCTCGATTCGCCCGCTGATTGGACTGTGGTTTGTGGCGGTGGGCGTGGCAATCTTTCACGCGCGATTCGGCCACATGCCGGACGTGGTGAAATATATTCCCTGCTTCATCCCTGGAATTATTGCCTATAAAATCTGGTCCACATCGCAGCCGCGCTGGCCGTTCAAATATTGGCCGCTAGCGCTGGGGGCGATCGTGGCAGCCGCAATCCTGTTCGTCGATTACGAACGCGGATGGGTGATCTGCCTGATGACCGGCTTACTGGTTCCCCGCTTCGTGGACATGCCGAAAGGATGGGTGCAGAAATCCTGCCAGATGATCGCGAAATATTCCTACGGGATCTATCTGGGACATTACCTGTGCCTGTGGGCGGCCTTCGTGAAGTTTGCTTTCCTGCCGATGGCGGCGCAGTGGGCGATCTTCCTGGTCACTGTGGTTGCCTTGCCGGTACTGGTGTTCCATACCATTGAAGAGCCGATGATCAAGGTGGGTAAACACCTTGCGCAGCGCGTCTTTTCCGCGCGGACGGCGCCGAGAGTGCGAACCAGCCTGGCCGCCATGCCAGATGCCGGCTAGATAGGCTTCTCCAAATTTCCAGGGGCTTCCTATTCTGTTTCGATGGAATGCTTGCAGGATCGCAGTGGTCCTGCAAGCACTTCTCTTCTTAGGGTGACACCAGCCTGGCCCATCCGTTTCAACTTCAAGATGCGCCGTCATTCGATCGCAATCGTACCGATAGAATAGGGAGCTTCGAACTCCATTTCTTCGGACGCCGGAACACCCCATGTTCCATCCCACTTCTATGTGATTTGCCTCGCAACTGCGTTGATGCAAGAGCGCGAGTGAGGCTTACACGGGCCAAGGTTTGACTTATCGTGGCGTTGAATGTAGACATAGCGGCGCTCGGAGGGGCGTGATGGCCAAATTCCTGTTTACGATGTTTCCGGCAAATGACCTCGGATTGCCGACGCGTCTGGTGCCCATCGCGCGAGCGCTGGCAGACCGCGGCCACGACATTGCCGTGTTCAACCCTGCGCCGGCTCCCGCAAAGCTGATCAACGATGCGGGGTTGAAAAACCTCCCGATGCCATCGCGCCCCATGCCGGATATTCTGGCGGACCTCGCTCAAGCGAGCCTGGCCTGGGACGTGGAGCATATGTTTGGCGCTCTGTTTGGAAGTGAGGAATTTGTGCGGGCGGCGACGGCTGTCCAGATAGATGTGATGCGTGATTTCAATCCTGATGTTGTGGTGGATTCGTTCGGATTGTTCGGGTGCCTTGCCGCTCGGATTCTGAAGATACCGCTCGCAACGGTGTTGCAGGGCAATTTTCATCCGGCGAGCGATGGGTTTCTCTGGTGGAAAGGCGAGCGTCCCGCCGGACTGCCCAGCGCGGCGCCAATCGTCAACAGGGTGGCGGAGGAACACGGCGTTGGGCCGGTGGCGCGCTGCGTCGATCTGTTGGCGGGCGATCTTTCCCTGATCGTCGGCACGCCGGAGACGGATCCACTGCCCGCTAACGCGGGTGTCGCTTACATCGGGCCGATTGTGTGGCAGCGCGGCGATGCCACGCTGCCCGACTGGGTTCAGGCGCTCGGCCGCGACAAGCCCGTGATCTGGGTCTACTCCGGCAATCCCAGGTACGCGAATGCTGCAACTCCCATTGACTCGATCGTGGTGATTCGCGCCGCGATCGCGGCTTTGGGTGAGGCACCAGTGCAAGTCGTACTGACAACCGGTTATCAGGACGTGCCGGAGGAATTTGGCACTCTGCCATCAAACTTTCATCACGCCGCCTATCTGCCGGGTCCTGCCATGGCGGAGCGCTGCGACCTGATGATTCATCATGGTGGTCACAGCTCAGTCATGTCGGGATTGTCTGCAGGCACGCCGGCGGTGATCATCCCGACCATAACGGAGCGCGAGAGCAACGCCCGCCGCCTTGCGGCATTGGGCGCGGGCGAGATTGTGATGCCCGTTGACGGCGCAGAAGGCGAAAAATTCATCCAGGTGGCCGAATTCAGCACAAAAGTGAACCGTGTGCTGAACGATCCCGGCTATCTCACTTCCGCACGGCGGGTGGCCGAATCAATGCGCCAGTTTGGCGGAGCCCATGAAGCCGCCGGCCGAATCGAGCGGTTTGCAGGTGGCAAGGCCTGAATTCAAGTAAGTGCGGAATCTCTGTTGTGACGGATGGTTTAATTGCGAGCTTTGATTTTCGGTTAAGAGGCTGGCAGACAGGACGCTTTGAAGCTGTCGAACGCTGGGTTTGGGAGCGCACGATTCTCGTGCGCTCCCGGATTCCCAAGTTGCTTACTTGACGGTTAGTTTCGGACCGGTTGGAGGATTTGGTTTCGGTGCGACTACGCCGCCGGTGAAGAATTCATACGCGCCCAGATCGCAAGCCGAGCCTTGAGGACGCAAAATGCCGTCCTTATCCGTTGCCGGGCACTGCGAGGATGATCCAGCATCAAGCACCGGGCTTCCGGATTGCGGATGGAAGTTGCTGAAATTGGCGGTGAACTTCGGATCGACCGCCAGGGAATTGGTACAGCCGGAAGTTGCGGCGCCAGCTCCGAAGAACAGGTTGTGGGTGCAGGAGATCGTGCCGGCGTCGATGTAGGTCTCTCCGGAATTGGCGTAAAAGACGTTGTTCGTCAACACAGGTATGACCGGCCCGGAATTTCCCGAGATAGCCGCTTGTCCGCTGCCTGCGAGGCCGCCCGCGCCGTTATTGTAAAACGTGTTGTTATAGACCTGCGCGTTGCAACTGCCGGAGCAGGCCGAGCCCGCGTTTAGAATCTGCGCGAAATAAATTCCCGCGTAATCCGCGGAGCCGTCGTTCGGATCGGGCCCGGCGCCGGCATTCACGATGATGTTGTTGTAGGCTTCCACTTTTCCCTTCGAAGGATCGACCGTAGCGAAATTGAGTCCGTCGCAGCGGATGTCGTGAATGTAATTGTCGTGGACGGACAAATCGAATTGCTGGTGGCCGTTGCCCGCGCCACTGCCGGTGGGCGAGGAATGGAACTGAATGCCGCGGCACGCCTTGCTGGGGCCTACTTCGTTCCAGCCAACGTCGATGTGGTTCGCATCCGTGGACCAATAAACAGCGTGGTAGAGCTTTGAATTGTTGGACTGGCTGACGCTGGTGCTCACGTCGTGGACTTTGTTGCCATAGAATTTCATGAACGTTGAGAAGTCGGCTTCGAAGCAGGCGTCCTCGGAAACTCCCTCGGTTCCGTTCGGGCAGGTCATGTCGTTGCCAATCACGCGCCATCCCGTGGTGGCTTGCACTTGACCGCCGACTCCGATGGCAGCGTTGCCTTGCAAGAAAAGATTGGCGATCGTCCAATAGTTGGCCACGTTGGCAATGTTGGGCACACGGATGGTATCGGTGCCGTTGTTAACGGCTCCCAGGGTAACTGTCTCTCCCGGATACGCGGACAGAGCGATCGGGTTTCCGGCGGTTCCGCCGGTATCGGAAATGCAAATGTTGCATCCATCGCCTTCCTGCGGATCGGACCCAGTGGCCGTAACTCCCGCGCGGATATAAATGATGTCTCCGGCAACCAGGGCGCTATTGTGCACAGCCGCTGGGACTGTTTTCTGGCAATTGGGCCACAGGCCGTTGCTGCTGTCGGTGCCGCTGGTTGCGACGCAGCGAATGTTTCCCGCGCGCACCGTAAAACTGACCGTGCTGTTCGAAGCTACGCCGCCGACCGTTACCACCACCGCGCCGGTCTTGGCTGCCGCGCCGAGTTGCACGGCGATTTTTGTGTCGGTCCAGAACTTAACGGCAGAGACGGCGCCGCCACCGACGGTCACACTCGAACTGCCCTGGCTGGCGCCGAAATTGTTGCCGTAGATTGTTAGCCAGGTTCCGTTATTGTTTTCACCGCCGGAATTCGGACCACTATCCATATCGGTGAAAAGGACATGAGGCGAGGTTCCTGATATGGAAGTAGGGAGCGGAGTGCCACCTTGAGCGGATACGCGGCTTGCCGATACAGCGAGTACAAGGATGATGCAACCGAGAATTACCGAAACGCGTTTCATGAGAGTCACTTTCTCCTTGGGATCAAATAGTTCCGGGCTGTGTCCGGCATGGGGAGCAGCTTCCCTTTTGAGTGCGGGTCGCCGCTGCTCCACCTAAACTTTTTGTGATTCTCGCGAGAGTGTTCATCGCGTTCCCGCGCTTCCCGGATATTCGCGCGATCCGCCGGGATTTCCGCGCCGGTTCCCTTCACCAGAAGACCGGTCGGATTTCGTTCCATTCGCAAATTGAAACGCGCCAAGATCGATGTTGGTTTTTTGCGACCTTGCCAGTCCGTCGAAATCGGTTGGGATGCCGGGATTCGTTCCGGCTGCAACTGCGGGGCTTGCGGCGGTGAGGTGGAAATCATGACCGGCGGCATTCACAAAATGCGGATCGGTGTCGATATTTCCTGAAAGAAAAGCAGGCCCCGCTTCGGCACCGAGAAACAAATTGTGCGAGCCGTGAATCAGGGAAGTGCCGCTATCGGCGCTGAAATATTTTTCGCCGGGCAGCGCCACGATAATGTTGTTCTCAAGTTCGAGAGTCATCTCGGGCGAAGTTTCGGGATTGCCACCCGCGATTGCGCCGGAATCGTTGTTGCGGCGCGAGCCGCAGTTGTAAAAAGTGTTGTTCCAGATCTGCACCGCGCCTTTTCCGGGGACGCCGCTGTTCACTGTTCCGGGAACATAAATACCGGCATAGTCGGATTCATCGTCCGCGGGATCAGGGCCGGTGCCCGCGTCGTAAATAATATTGTTGTAGGCGATCACCGCGCCTTTCGAGGGGTCGACCGTGGCGAAATTGATCGCGTCGCAGCGCGTATCGTGAATCAGGTTGTCGTGGACAAGCAGGTCGAATTGATTGAACCCATCGCGATGCTCCATCGAGGTGGGGCTGGAATGGAATTGAATCGCGCGGCAGGCTTTATTGTTGGTGATTACGTTCCAGCCGGCGTCAATGTGGTTTGAATCGGTGCTGAAGTAGACGGCGTGATATTGCTTCGAGGGGCTGGGCTTCACGTCGACGCTCACGTCGTGCACATTGTTTCCATAGAATTTCAAATCCTGCGACCGGGAGGCTTCAAAGCAGGCATCGCTTCCGTCGCCGTGGGGACAGGAAAAATCATTTCCAATCACGCGCCAGCCGGTGGTTCCGTAACCCGGCGCGCCTCCCAGGCCCATGGACGCGTAGCGGCCGCGCACCGTAAGGCCCGCGAACACCCAGTAATCGGGATGAATGGTCAAATTGGGCACGCGGATTCCGACATCGGGAGATTCCGTGGTTGCTATCGTTACGTGCGCGCCGGGATAAGCCACGATGGCCATGGGCTTTTCTTTCGTTCCTCCGGAATCAATGGAAAGCGCGGCCGAATAATTTTCTTCTCCAGTTTGCGTCACGCCGTCCATCGCATAGGTTATGTCGCCAGGCTTCATCGAATTCTTCGCGTGCACCAGGCTTTTCCAGGGATGTTCAAAACTTCCGCCGCTTGATCCGCCACTCACGGCCACAAAGAAAATCCGGCCGGGCCGGACTTCGAACGGGACTCCATTGCTGGCGGCAAATCCGTCGCGGTGCAGCACGATTTCGCCGGAGCGGGCGTCGGCGCCCAACTGGAAGCTGATTCGCTGATCCGTCCAGAGGAGGTAACGGGCGGCCAGACCGTTGCCGATGGTTACCGTCGAAGCGCCCTGCGCGCTTCCGAAATTTTTTCCCCAAACCGTCACGATCGCGCCTTGATTGCCTTCGCCGCCGCTATTTGGGCCGCTGACCAGATCGGAATAGAAAATTCTTGGCGGAGCGGATTGCGCCCCGGCGCGCAGCGACGACACCGCGGCGAATATCGCCAGGGCGAACAACACCGAAAGCATCTTTCTTCCACTCGACACTTAAGAATCTCCAATGCATGGCTTGCCTGGGGCCTGGGTCTGCTTGCACTACCAGCACTACAATCGGAAATTCAGGAAAACGGCGTAGCGTTTCGGGCCGAACCAAATTGCTGGTAAGCCGCAATTTGGCGAAGCGTTTCTGCTGCCGTACCGCTGCCGGTTAAGCGGCGTCGCGCGTTCCATTTGGCGCGGGAAGGAGTTCGATGAGCCGAGCGAACCAACCGCACCATGCGCTGTCCGTGAACGTGCGATACGCGATCCTGAAAATCAATTTTTTGAGCTGGGATACCGCGCCGGGAGAAGGGACTGTCGGCGGGAAAGGGTAGTTTCATACTAGCGGAGAGGATGTCCGCCGCACAGCCTGCAAATTCAATGTGTGTCCTGACGTGCATCAAAGTCCCGGCGAACTCGGCTCCGCGCTCCGCGAACTTTGCGGTAACTTTCATCCTTTCCATCATATGACTTCGCTTTTGGGCGAAACACTTGGCCCAACGGCCCTGTGTCCCGAATGAGATAACTGTACTTAAGAGCAGGTGGGGACCGGAACGGCGCGCGCATGAAAGCAAAACCTTCAGCCGCTTCTCAGGGGAGTGCGTAAATTTGCCAACGCATGGGTGAGGCTGGGAGGATTTAGCACCTTCCGGCCATTGCAACCGGGACCGTTTGATTCATTGACGCACGCGATCTTTCGATCGTACACTATTCATGTACAAGATGTACCTATGACATGTACAAGGGGACATTTGCCATGAAGGCATTGGCACTGACGCGGCCGGAAAGACATAAGGTTAATCGCTCCGAGCTACGAAAGAACCAGAGTGCGACGCTCCGGCTGGCTCGCGGCACTCAAGTGGTGGTTATCTCCGCCACCCATGAAGAGGACGAAAAGTTGCTGCTGGACAAGAAATATTTTGAGGAGCTGCTTCAGCGATTGCGTTCCGTCGTGGAAACACTCGAGATCGCGTCCGATCGGAAACTGTCCCAGCAAATTTTGGGCGCCGCCGGAAATCTCGAGGAGAACACTCGTCTCGGCAAGCTGCATTCGTTTGAGCAGGCGTTTGGGAAGGATTAATTGTACCGCTCAAAGTTTACGGACGAGGCCCTGCAAAACATCAGGAAGCTTCCCAAAGGCGTGAAGAATTCCCTGAAAAGGGAATTTCAAAAAAAGATCCATGTGAACCCCACCGAATGCTCGGAACCACTTACGGGAATACTGGAAGGTTTTCGTAGTTTCCATTTTGGCAACTACCGGGTGGTCTATCGCGTGTTCGAGGATATTCACACCGTTTCGGTGGTAGGAATCGGCAAGAAGGATAAGAAACACCAAACAGAGCTGTATAAGCGTCTGGAAAGACTGGCGCAAACTGGAAAATTGGCAGCGGCGGTGTTGGAAACTTACCGATCGATTTCGCGTTAGCTGGCGCGGAACGGAACCAGTGACGTGTGAAAAATCCACAATTACGAATCTTGGTGATGTCTTGCGCAATCAAGGTAATGAGGGCCCAAATCTTACACCGAGGTTGAGCCGGCGGGTTTGGTTACGTTGGCGTTTCGTTCGCCCTGGCCAATCCAGTTTTTTAGATCGAGCAAGCAAAGCGCTCGCGCGATTCCATACGTCAGGTAAAGCACGAGCATGGCGGGAAGATGTTTCAGCGGTTTGCCATTCTTAATTCCCTGGGCGGAGAGCAATGCAGGAGGCAACAGGATGGCCGCCACGGAACCCACCAGAAGCGCGGCTCCCCAACCGGCCACGGCAACCCCCAATCCAGCAATCAAACCGAAAATTGCAGCGAGAGTCCAGATCGCAAAAATGACGGCGCGTAGGTTGGCGAGCGAGGGAAGATTTCGCAGAAAGACGCGGAACGTATGCGTGCCGTGCCAACGCTGTTTCCGATAAAAATCAGAAAGTCTTACCGGCACACGCAAGTGCACCACCGCAATTGCCGGAATCGCCAGAATTTTGAATCCGGCGGAGTGCACGCGAAAACAAAATTCACAGTCTTCGTTGGTTTCGAGCGAGCCGTCGTAACCACCCACCCGCAAAAACACCTCGCGGCTCACGGATAAATTCGCCGTACCCACGTAGCCCACTTCGCCGCGCTTTTCGCGCCCACGCCAGAACCAGATGCGCGAAACCCACGAAGCGTCTGCGGGCATCAGCATCTCTGCGCCAACCACTCCGGTGGTTTCGGTTCGCAAGGCGCTGGTGACGCCGGAGAGCCAATCTTCTTTTACCGTGCAATCGGCGTCGAGAAATGCGAAGACGTCTCCGGTTGCATCGGCAGCGCCCAAATTCCGTAATTCGGAAATGTGCACGCCGGGCTTTTGCAGAATCCGCAAGGGGAGCGCGGATGCGAATTGCTGGGCGATTTCGACGGTGCGATCCTGCGAGCCGTTGTCCACCAGGATCACCTCGAGCAATTCGCGGGGATACGAGAGTTGCGTGAGCGAAGTGAGGCATTGCGCGAGAAACTTTTCTTCATTTCGCGCTGGAATAATCACGGAAACCTTCACGGGATTTTCGGCGGAGGTCATTTGCGGAGCCCTCCGGCGGTAAATTCGGCGGCGGGCGCGGGCGGAGCGGCCTCCGCATTTGGCTGGCGTAATTTTTCAACGGAGGCGCGCGCGGGCGAAACTTCTTCAAATATATCCAAGTATTTGCGCGCCATCGCCTGTGAGGAGAATTGCTGCTCCACCAGGTTGCGTGCGGCTCGCGCAAGGCGCGCTGCATCCGCCGGATCGCCGAGCAACCGCTCGATCGCACTGCGCAATCCCGCCACATCGCCGACGTCAATTAATAGCCCCGTCTCCTGGTGGCGAATGATTCGCGGGATGCCTCCCACGCGAGTTGCTATGATGGCGCGCTCCGCCGCCATCGCTTCCAGCAGCGACATTGGCAACCCCTCGTTCAGCGATGGAAGCACAACCAAGTCCAGCGCCTGAAGGATGTCCGGCACATCACTGCGGCTGCCGGCAAAAATCACGCGGTCCGCGATGGCAAGCTCTTTTGCCAGGTTCTCGAGTTCCGCTTGCATTGGGCCGTCGCCGATAAACACGATCGCTGAATCCGGAAAGCGTTCAAACGCTCCCTGCGCAGCGCGCAAGAGAACGTCCGGGCCTTTCTGCACCACCAGCCGACCAATCATTCCGATCAACTTACGATTGCCTTTTGCGATTTCTTTTGCGAATGCGGACGGCTTCGGCAGAAATCGTCCTAGGTCGACGCCATTTTCGATCGTAACCAGTCGATTCTGCTTCACGCCGGAGGCGAGCAACTTCTGTTCGACCGTCTCAGACACCGCGATCACGCGTGAAAACCGGGAAAGTGCGAAACGGTCCAGGTGCGCATAGATCTGAAGCGAGCGGCTCTGATTGGTCCAGTTGTGGCAAGTACCGGTAAGAGGAATTCCCGAGCGGCGAAATGCGGCGTAGCCGTAGATGTCCGCTTTGTATCCGTGAGTGTGGACCACGTCCACGCCGCGCAGCCGCGCAAAATTCCGCAAGCCGCGCACGGCTTTTCGATCGAAACGTCCGCGGCAGGGAAAAATTTCGACGGAAAGGCCAGCCTGGCGGGCGCGATCCGCTATTTCAAGATTGGGGCTCTGCTCATTTTCAAAAGCGCCCACCACAACCTCGCAGCCCAGATCACGAAGCGCCTGCGAAAGCGTCAGCAAGACGCTTTCCGCGCCATAAAATCCGCCGCTGCTGATCAGTTCGAGGACGCGCATGGAAATGTTTCAAGGCTGGCGGGCGATGCTTTCGCTCAGGCCATGTCTCTGGGCTCGTCGCGGCCCATGAAGCGGGACCACAGCCGGTGATAAATCTTGTCACCCAGAATCTGTTTGACCATTTGCTTGGCCTGGTATTTGGCGCGCTCGGTGTGAAGAGGCGCGCCGTCGAGCGTTAATTTTTTCTCCAGCCCTTCGCCATCCATAGTGCTGCGAATCGTTAACCTGCCGAACAGCATCACGCCTGACCGCATGCCCGGAACGATCCACGGGTCGGAAGTGTAGACGCGCCGGTAACCGGCGCGAGCACATCCTTCCAGAACGCGGCGGTCCCAGCGGCCATAGGGAATGGAGATCGCGTCCACTCGCATCCCGAGATTTTCTTCGATCGTTTCGCGCGAACGGCGCAATTCCGTATCGAGATCGGAATCGGAGCAGCCGGGCAGCCGGCGATGCGACCAGGTATGCGATTGCATTTCATGGCCCATGGAGACCATTTCGCGCGCCTGTTGCCAGGTCATCGTCTGCGGGCGCTTTCCCACATCGCTTCCCACCAGGAAGAAAATAGCCTTCTGTCCGTGCTTTTCAAGCAACTCCGGCGCAAAGCGATAATTGGAAATGTGGCCGTCGTCAAATGTCACCATGGGGACCACAATTCCCCTGGGCGCCTTTTTGCGCAGACGGTCGAGCATCTCGAGATGCTGATCGAGTTCTCCGCAACTGATCCGGTAAATGTCGGTGGAATGCTCGGGCTCGATTTCGTGATAAGTGATGGCGCACGGCCGCGCGTCCGTGGGAATGGCGAAATCGATAGAAGCCCCGGCCGGCGATGGATTTTTTTCCGTCACTGCGGTTTGCATCCTAGGCCCTGCCTTCTTCGGATTTATGAAGAACTCTGCCGGCCGCGGAAACCGACGCGCATTCTTCCGGCGTTTCCAGCGGCACCGCACCTTCCGCCTGCAGCAAATCGCGGAACGATTGAAACGAATGATTCTTCAAAAGCGAAGCCACGCGGCTCTGCATTTGCGAAAGGTTGGTGTAATGGCGAAAGCGCGATTTCAATTTATCCTTGATTCTTGGCTGCTCCGGATCCACTTCCCAGGGATGAAAATACACCACCACGCGCTGGCGGTCTTTCTGTTCGAAGTGGCGGAACACCCATTCGGTATAGGCATACGGAAAAATCCGCAGGTAGCCTCCGCCAGCGGCGGGGAAATTCATTCCGCCAAATCGCACGGTTGCGGGAGGAAATTCGCGAAGCGTCATACCATTGCCGCATTTCAGGGTGTAGGGAAACCTTTTTGCCCCGGGCACGCCGTAAAGATCGTGTTGGATGGGATAGATGCTCGAATCGTATTGGAATCCTTCTTCGGCGAGGATGTCCAGCGCCCACAGGCAGTCCTTGGTGATTGACCAGGTGGGAGCGCGATATCCCAGCACACGCGCGCCGGAGATTTGTTCGATCACATCGCGGGCCCGGCGAGTATCTTCGCGAAACACTTCCGGAGTCAGGCTGTAAACCGTCCGGTGCCAGTAACTGTGGCAAGCCAGTTCGTGCCCGCGTGAATGGGCGTCGCGGACCAGATCCGGGAAGCGCTCCGCCACCCAACCCATGAAGAAGAATGTGGCCTTGGCATTGTGCTGGTCGAAGAGATCGAGGACGCGGCGGGTATTGTCCACCACTCGGGATGGCCAAGTGGGCCATGAATCGCGAGTCACCGAGCCTGCGAAGGCCTCTACCTGGAAGTAGTCTTCCACGTCGACGCTTAAAATATGCCGCAAGTGATAGGGATCCATCTGGAAAGTTACCTTCCCGTTTCAGGTACAAGCAAAACGTTTGGTGGTCCGGTTCGATGGTTCGAGAGCTTCTTCGCCTAAGATAGAATATACAAATCCCGGCCGCGACCACGGAAAAAAACCAGGCGAATTGCCTACTCGTAACGCCTCCCGCTCAGTTTTGGGATGATTCCGATCTGGAAAAACTAGACTGTCGGTTCCTTTTCCGCCGAAAGCCCCCATCGGTATCGAATAGCCTCTCGCAAGGTCGGTCTGAATTTGCAACGACGCAAACGAGGCACGAACTCAAGCGAAACTCTTTAGCCTGCAAAGACGGCGGCCGAATCGGTTACTTTTCGAGGCGAATCAACTTCTTTCGCAGATAGATGGCGCTGATCAGCAGGCCAAACCCCATCAGAAATAGTCCTCCAGCCTCTGGAACGCTAATGGAGCCTGCCACCGGAATCTGGGCGGAGCTTGTCTGCACGGAAACAGTTTGAACGCGGGCAGTGGACGTTGCAGTCGAACTCACGGACGCGACCGAACTCTGCGGAGCTGCTTGCCCGCGGTCAGCGGACACGTGGTTCGGGCTGAATGCAATAATTCCAGCGATTCCGGTTAGAAGAATAAAGGGTAGAAGGGCCTTCTTCATCAAGAGCTCCCGTTGGTCTGACATAAGAAACATTTTTCTCAACTTGCGCTGTAGATATGGCAATTGATCTGCCATTTGGGAAAAACTCCCAATCTAAAGAAAATAGGACTCTTACAGAAAATCGGTCATCTTGTTCCCTTCGGCAGAGGAAAAAGCACGGCTATTTGTGGTACTCGGGTACCCCTGGGATGCTTCGAAACAAGCAAATTTTGACTGGGGCAATTGTCCCGGTGGGTTTTCCAAATCGCCTGTGTTTGAATTTGAAACAGGGCATTCTCCAAGCAATGGCAGTGAAAAAATATTTGTTGGCAGTAGCGACGAACGCAAGGGAACTGGCCCGTCCCAAATTTTCGCGCGGCGGAGAGGGTGCGAGTTGGACGGAAAAAAAACTGGTAGTCCCTTTTGGAATTCTACTTCAAGCCTCAGTTGCGGAGTTGTGCACAGAGTTTTGCTTCTATCCTTGCGCATTCTTGCATGCGGAGCTAATTCTTAATGTAAGGGAGAGTGCGAGAAGACCGTCTATCCTGGCCTGAACCGTTCACGCGAGTCATTCGAGTGCGCACCGGTTTCGCTGGTTGGGATAGGTAGCCAACTTGTCTTTCTTTCGATCCCCGCGCAGAACGATCTGCCCGGCGGAGCTTTTTCAAATTTCACGATGCTTGCTAACGAACGATCGACCGGCGAAGGCTCCAGAGGATCTGCCACAAGTGTCGCAGTGAGCGATCCCATTCAAGTCGATCACAAATCCAAGCTGCGCCTCGAGGAATACAAATCTTGGGATGAATTGGCGCTCATTCGAAACGCCTGGGAAGGACTGTTAGCGGAAAGCCCTTCCCGAACGATCTTTTTGACTTGGGAATGGCTGAAGCCCTGGTGGGACGCGTTTGGCGAAGGCCGCCAAATCATAGCCCTGGCTGCGTGGGATGAAGAAGGAGGCCTCGCGGGGTTGGCTCTGCTGACTTCCGAACAGCGCCGGCTGGTAACAGGAATTACGTTGAAGACGCTCCGGCTGTTGGGAGACGGCAGCACGGATTCCGACACGTTGGACTTCCTGGTCAGGGAAGGTTATGAGGGGCCATTCGCAAAGAGTGTGCTGGATTGGTGCACGCAGCATAAATCGGAGTGGGACATTCTCGAGCGGAACACGGTACCTCAGACGTCCGTCGTCGCGCAGGAACTTCAAAACGAGTTTGCCCTCCGCGGCTGGGTGTGCTCCCAGCGCGAAAATGTGCATCAAATCGTCGCCCTGCCTCGCAAGTGGGAAGAATATTTAAATTCACTTTCCAAGAACATGCGCGCTTCGGTGAATTCCAAGATGCGCAGGCTGGAGAAACGCTATCAAGTGCAGCGGCGCAGGTGCGAATCTGTGGAAGAATTACCTGAATTCCTCGAACAGCTTTTCCGCATGCACGGGATGCGCTGGAAATTGCTGGGACAATCGGGAAGTTTTTTTCTACCGGCGCGCCGCCGGTTCTATTCGGAGATGGCGCGCGCATTCCTTGATCGTGGATGGCTTGACTTCTGGCTGCTCGAACTCAACGGAAAACCGGCGGCCGCCGAATTCGGTTTTCATTACGGAAAAACCTATTACTTCCTGCAGACCGGATTCGATCCCGCTTATTTTGCCGATAGCGTCGGATTCGTTTTGAAGGCGCAGATTTTCCGCGAGTTGATCGAACAGGGAATGGAATCTTACGATTTTCTCGGCGACGATGATCCTTACAAGCAGAGATGGGCGCCGCAAACACATCGCACGCTTTTCAGGACTTTCGCGAGACCCGGGACTCGCGGATCCCTGTTCATCGGACTCACTCGCTCCGCCACACGCAGCAAGGCCTGGCTGCGCGCTCGTTTTCCGAAGCAGGCCTGGGAAACGCTCAGGGTCGGCTATCGCCGCCTTTTCAACAAGCAGCAAGGCGCTCCCAAGCACGGACTGGCTCCGAACCAGAGCAGCGAAGAATAAGTTCAACGGTATCCGCTAAACGGACCGGGCGGATCGCGGCTACGCCTGTGGCCAGAAATCAACGCGGCCGGGCGGGAAGTATGGCTGGCTGTTTGTAGAAAGCGCTCCCATGGGATTCGGGCCCGGCAGGGAATGTTTTTCCACCGGGTGGGAAAAGTATTTCTCTCGGAGAGGTCTTTTCCCGGTGATTTTTCCGGGAAAGGTCCGAGAAATCACTCACTTTGCTGGAATGTAAGCACTCGGACGGGTTTGGCGAATTTATTGCATAGAGTTGGGGTTTGACTTCTTGCGCCCGAAAATCCGGACGCGCTTCGCTGCATGGAATCGCTGCGTGGCAATTGCGTGACAGGAGAAGATCGTGAACTCGTCCATCAATGTTCTTCAATCGGATTACCAACCTCTGAAGCAGGTGCTGCTGGAAGAGGAGGCCGCCTTTTATAATGACTATTTCCCATGGGCGCTCAATGTGTTCCCGACCGTGCGCATTTCTTTCGATCGGCTGCGCCAGGAATTCGCCAAACTCGAGCATGCCGGAATCGCCTGGCAGCGCGAGGAAGCCATGCGCAACATCTTTCTACTCTCCTGCGCGATTACCGACATTGCGGATGATTATTTGATGGGCAGCGTGCATGACTTCTCCAAGGTGAGCAACGTTTTTCCCGTTTTCAATCTTCCCATCGGGATTCTTCACAAATCGCTCGCGCTGAAGCGCAGGGTGCGGAATTGGAATCTTTCGCACTTGCACCAGTGGAGAAGCGGCTGGCGCAGCGCGGTGATTGATTTCCTCCGGGAATTCACTGCTGAGAATCGCAGCGCCAATCCGGCTCTACCCGATGTGAGGGACCGCTATCTCCGGTTGATGTCGGAGACCCTTCCTGAAAAATTTCTGGATTCCTGGATCCGCAATGCGGCCGCGTTCCGCACGCAGGAATTGACCGCGGCCGATACTTTGCGGCTGGGCGACAAGTTTGCCGCGATGTTTCCGGATCGCGGGCGCGCCGTTCTGGTGGTCGGCTCGCGAACGGCGGGATCCTATTTCGCTCCGCTCCTGCATGCCTATCTTGCGAATCTCGGTTATCAGGATGTCGCTTCGATGACGCTGCGCCCCAAGAAGGATGCCAGCCCTTCCGAACAAACTGAAATCCGCGAAGCCGCGAAAAAGAATGCCCTGACGCTGGTGATCGACGAACCGCCTAAATTCGGCAGCGCCCTGCTGAAGTGCGTGAATATTCTGGAGAAATATGGAACGAAGCGAAATTGCGTGGTTTCGCTTTTTCCCGTGCACCCCAACAACCGGGAATGGCGTGAAAACGAATTGTTCATGGCCATGTCGGCAATTCCCATGCTGGCCCTCGACCCCGAGGAATATGAACGGTATCAATTATTGGATTCGCGCCACGCGGAACCGCTGCTTCGCGAATATTTTCAGAATCGCGGCTGGCAAGATGTTCAAATCGCGCCCAGCCGGGCCGCCGAGGAGATCCACGCTCAAATCGAAAGCACTTCGGAAAAGAAATTCCACGCGCGCTTGAAACGCTGCTATGAAGTGCACCTGCGGGATTCGGCCGGAAACACGGATTGCCGCTACGTGTTGGCCAAGGGCGTGGGCTTTGGATGGTACAGCTACCATGCGTTTCTGGCGGGCGAGCGTTTGGAAGGATTGGTTCCCTCCATCATCGGTATGCGCGACGGTATCCTTTATTCGGAATTCGTTCCGGGCGGTAACGCGAGTGCGTATCTCGCCGACCGGACCCAATTGACCCGGTTGCTTGCTTCCTACGTCGCCAAGCGCGTGGAAACTTTGACCGTGCCGGGAGACGCCACCCGGAAAATGTGCACCGGAATCGGCCACAACGGCTTCGAACACCTGGCCGATACTTTAAGCCGCGCGTATGGTTACAAAGCCACTGCCGGCCTGCGGCGCAATCGCATCCTTGCTGATCTCGGCAAGCTGGGAAATCCGCGCCCCACACTGATTGATTCCAGAATGCGTTTACTGGAGTGGGTGGATAACGGCAGCACGTTGATCAAGACGGATTACGAACAACACGGGCAAGGAAAAATTTGCTTAAACGTAAGCGATCCCGCTTACGATCTGGCCGATGCCACCCTGCACTTCCAGCTTTCGGAAGCGGAAGAAAATGATTTGCTCGAAACTTACGCCAGCCAAACCGGAGATTCCGGAATCAAGCAGCGCATTTTTCTTTACAAGCTGCTCGTCGGAACATTCAACATGGTCAACGCCGTGTTGAATCTGGAAGATCCCAATCTTGCTTCCCGGCAACAGGAATTCAATCAGGATTATCTGGATGCCTGGCATTTTTCCATGATTCAAACGGCGCGATTCAGCGCGTCGCTGAGCAAGCGGCCCACCGAACGCACGTGGCGTTCCCCGTTGATCTTTCTGGACGTGGACGGCGTGGTGGACAAACAGATTTTCGGCTTTCCTTCCAACACTGCCGCCGGAATTCAGGCAATCGGCCTGTTGAATTCCCACAACTCTCCGGTGGCGCTGAACACGGCGCGATCGCCCATGGAATTGCAGGAATATTGCCGCGCCTATGGCTTCCTCGGGGGAATCGGCGAATACGGCGCCTATGCCTGGGACGGAGTTTCGGGAGAAGAACGAGTCTTGATCAGCGACGAATGCCGCGAAGAAATCGAGCGGCTTCGCGAAGCGCTTTCAAGTATGCCCGGCGTGTTTCTGAACGACTGTTACAAGTATTCCATCAAGGCCTTCACCTATTCCGGCGGCCGCACCATTCCGCTGCCCCGGTTAATGGTTTCAGATTTGATGGAACGGCTCGGCGTGAAGCGCCTTTCCGTGCGCCCCACCTACACCGACACCTGCATCATTTCGAAAGAAGTGGATAAAGGCACCGGCATGAAGGCGCTGCTCGAAATGGTGGGCCTGGAAAGCGCCGAAACCATCGCCATTGGCGATACGGAACCTGATCTTGCCGCGTTCCGCGTGGCCACCCATAGTTTTGCTCCTTCCAACTGTACTTGCAAACTCGCGGCCCGTTCGATTGGCTGCAAAGTGGTTTCCGGCTCCTATGAAAATGGCTTGCTCCAGATCGTCCGTCAAATTCTGCATCCTGATGGAGAGCAGTGCGCGAAATGCAACCTGGATGTTGCCGCGCACGGCGAGTGGGACCAATTTATCTTGAATCTTCTGGCTGTCTCCGATCAAAGCTGGCCAAAACTCCTGGTGCGCACGATGATGCGCCCGGAGATCTTTAATTCCTTCGCCAAATAAGAACCTTCTTTCCGGTACAAACGGTTCGGCTGGGTATGTTTCCTTGAGCGGTTCGCACGGGCGGGGCGCAGCTAACAGTTTGCGGAAGAAGTCGCGAATTGCTCCGCGATGGAATTGCTCTCCAGATCAGACATGGAGAAATTCCCCACTTCTCAAGCACTTGGGATCAACTCCGGATTCCTCACTTCGTTCGGAATGACACCTAAGTGCATTTCTCCGCAGCCTGTAAAGCCGGCCCCTGCACCTCTATGAATGCCGTAAGAAATAAGATCGACAAATAGCTGGACGAGCGCCTTCTATTGTTGTTTCATCTCGTGAAATAGTTTTTCTTCCTCGCAATTCCGCATCACTCACCGTGAAAGTTTCCACCAGGTCACAAAATCCAGACAGTATTCTTCTGAACCAGTTCATCGCTAATGTCCCACTTCAGGCCCATTTTATGGGCCTTTTTGACACTTGTGTTCCGTTTTGGCCATCGGTACAGCAGTACTACCTGCTCCGAATTTGTTCTCGCCACCAGTGGTTACGCGACTCAGACCGCTACAGACTGCTCGCGGATGATGAAAATGAACTCGTCAAATCAAACTCATTCAATCCCCGTCCCTTGCGAGTTTTCCAAGACAAAAACCTCTAACTCATTTCCAGTTTTGATATTTGCGCTGTTGCTTCTGGCCGCTGCCGGAATATCAGGATGCGGCTTGGCCGCCACTACGGCCACGAGTGCCAACGGTCAGCTCGCGGCCACTCCAGGCTCTCTCACCTTTGGAAATGTGACGGTCAATTCGAACAGCGCCTCGAACGTGGTCTTGGAAAATATGGGCAGCACGGATTTGACGATTTCGCAGGCAACCGTCAAGGGCACTGGCTATTCGATCACCGGATTGACGGTCCCTTTCACGCTGAGCGCGGGAAATAGCAGCGTATTCACCGTAAGATTTGCTCCCACTGCCGGTGGGCCATCGAGCGGCTCGATTACAATCGGTGATGGCGGAGATATCTCCGTTACTATCTCTCTTTCCGGTTCCGGCAGCACCGGCTCGCAATTGACGGCCACTCCTTCGCCCGTCGCGTTTGGCAACGTCACCCTGGGCGCCACAGGTTCGCAGACCGTAACCCTGAAAAATACCGGAAATGCGGCTCTGAATATCTCGTCTGCCACACTTACCGGCGCCGGATTCACCATGACGCCAGTGGCCACTCCGTTGAGTTTGGCAGTCAATCAGACCAGCACATTCACTGCGAAATTTACTCCCACCGTTCTGGGCGCCGTTTCAGGAAGCATTTCGATTGTCAGCGATGATCCTGCCTCTCCCACTTCCATCACTCTCAATGGAACAGGCGTGGCCGCAAGCACTCCGCCTCAATTGACTGTAACGCCTTCGCCCGTTGCGTTTGGCAGCGTGACGGTGGGCACAAACGGTTCAAAACTCGTCACATTTCAAAATAGCGGCGCTGGAACGCTCACCATCTCGAAGGTCACCGCCACCGGCGCCGGGTTTACCACCACCGGCCTGACGCTTCCGCTGAATTTAACGGGCGGTCAGAGCAGCTCTTTCGTGGCGGTCTGCGTTCCCGCATCCGCAGTTGCGATGAGCGGAAGCCTTTCGATCACCAGCAATGCGGCAGGGTCTCCCGCGTCGGTTGCAATGACCGCCACCGGGGTGATGACGTCATCCCCGCAACTGACCATGTCTCCTTCGCCCGTCAATTTCGGCAATGTCACCGTGAACACCACGGGCACGCAAACCGTCACTCTGAAAAATTCCGGCAGCGGAACGCTTACGGTTTCCGCCGGCAGCGTTTCCGGCGCGGGCTACACCATGACCGGTTTGACCACTCCGTTGAACCTGACGGCGAATCAGACCGGCACTTTCACAGTCAATTTCAAACCAACCTCGGCAACGGCTTTTTCCGGCACCCTCTCAATTACCAGCAATGCCGCTGGTTCACCCGCAACGATGTCGCTTTCCGGTACGGGCGTGGCGGCTCCGGCTCCTGTGCTCACGATTTCTCCTTCGCCCGTCGCGTTCGGCAACGTCACCGTCAATACCACCGGCTCGCAAACAGTCACTTTGAAGAATTCGGGTACCGGAACACTCACGGTTTCCGCCGCGGGCATTTCCGGCACTGGTTACACTATGACTGGCATGACCACCCCGTTAGATCTGACGGCGAATCAGACCAGCAGCTTCACGGTCAATTTCAAGCCAACCACGGCAGTGGCTTCGTCCGGCACCGTCTCGATCACTAGCAATGCACCAGGTTCGCCGACCGCGTTGTCGCTCACTGGCACTGGAGTCTCGGCGCCGGTTCCGCAGTTGACCGTCAGCCCATCGCCGGCTGCCTTCGGAAACGTTACGGTTGGATCCACGGGAACTCAAACCATCACTTTGCAGAATTCCGGAACCGGAACGCTCACCATCTCTGCTCTCTCCATTTCCGGCGCGGCCTTTACGATGAGCGCGGTTGCCACTCCCGTGAATTTGACCGCCAATCAAACCACCACATTCACCGCCAGCTTCAAGCCGACGACGGCGGCCGCAGCTTCTGGCAGCATAATCATCACCAGCAACGCAGCCGGCTCTCCCGCCACGCTTTCTCTGAACGGAACGGGTGTGGCCGCACCGGCCCCTGTGGTCAATGCTTCGCCATCTCCGGTGGCCTTCGGGAATGTGACGGTGAATACCAGCAGCAGCCCGATCACCGTCACTTTGAAGAACACGGGTAACGCGACTCTGACAATTTCTTCCGTGACGATCGCCGGCACTGGTTTCACTATGAGCGCACTCGCCACGCCGTTGAGCCTAACCGCGAACCAGACCTCCACGTTCACCGCATCTCTGAAGCCCACGGCGGTGGGCGCGCAATCCGGCACCATCACCATCAATAGCAATGCCACACCCAGTGCGATGCAACTATCGCTCACCGGAACCGGCGTCGCCGCTCCCGCGCCGAAGATTGTGGTCAATCCCACCAGCGCAGCTTTTGGCAATGTCACGACCGGGACCACCAACTCTCAACAGATCCAGATCTCGAATACCGGAAACGCCACGTTGAACGTCAGCTTGTCCAGTTTCACCGGAGCCGGCGTCACGGTGAGTGGAATCACCGGCACCGCCAGCAGCATTCCCGCCGGAGGCAGCGGCAATTTCAGCATCCAATTCGCTCCGACCGTGGCGGGACTGGTGAATGGCAACGTCGTGCTCGCCAGCAATGATCCCAACGCCGCCACTACCACGATTCCGGTGTCCGGCACCGGAGTAGCGCCTACTCTCACGCTCACACCCAGCCCGTCGAGCTTGACCTTTGGTTCCGTCGCAATTG
Source organism: uncultured Acidobacteriota bacterium (assembly GCA_963797765.1). Taxonomy (GTDB): domain Bacteria; phylum Acidobacteriota; class Terriglobia; order Acidiferrales; family UBA7541; genus JBGPTK01. Next base: position 1,288,916 of record CAWCQU010000002.1, read on the forward strand.
GCGGCACCAAGCAACTCTCGGTCACTCTTACCAATTCGGGAAACGCGGATGTGAACATCACGGCTATCAATGTATCCGGAGCGGCGTTTGCTCAGACTGCCGGTTCCTCGGCGCCGCTTACGCTTACCCCTAGCCAAACTGCAACCGTCACGGTCACGTTCACGCCGGCCTCCGGCAGTGCCGCGAGCGGGAGTATTTCCGTCACCAGCAACGCGCCTGCTGTCACGGTAAACATGTCCGGCACTGGAACACATTCGGCGGTGGTGAGTTGGACGGCAAGCACCAGCACAGTCGTCGGCTACAACGTCTATCGTGGTTCAACCACTGGTGGGCCGTATACTTTACTCACGTCGTCTCCCGTGAATGCCCTTACCTTCACGGATTCCACAGTGGTGGCCGGCCAGACCTATTTCTATGTCGTGACCGCCGTGGATTCTGGCGGCAATGAAAGCGTCAACTCCAGCGAGGTTTCGGGGACGATTCCGACCCCGTAGCGAATTTACCCCACGTAAGGCCCACGCCGGTGCCGGCGCTCCCCCGTCGGCACCGGTTTCCTTTTTTTGGAAGCCAAACGTCCAACTAGTTTTACACATGTCGCGAATTGGTCCACGTTACCTTTCTGTATAGGGCCTGCGATGCGCGTGTTGCGGACGCCTCTTGTTTCCTGTAGCTTAAAATGACGTGGCAAAAGTGAACGATAAACGGAAGCTTCGTGTTTGCCTGCTTTCGAGCCATCCGCTCGTATTGCAGGACTTTGAGCGCGCACTCACCGGCTCGGAATTTGAACCCTTGTTGCGTCCGCTGGAATCCACCCTCGTGCCGCAATTGCGCAAGATGACCATGCCGCGCGCGGCCATCTATGTGGTGGATGCCAGCTTGCCCCGGCCCGCGCTCGAGGCGCTCGTCGGAGGAATCCTGGAACACTATCCGGCGGCGCGCGTATTGGTGGTGGCCGAAGATTTCACCGAAGCCAATAGTTTTTCTCTATTGCGCATCGGCGTGAAGGGACTGGTTACCTACGCGGATACGCATGAACAATTGCAGCGGGCGCTGCCCCAGGTGGCTGCGGGCGGCTTCTGGGTGCCTCGTCCGGTTCTCTCGCGATTCGTGGATACGATCCTGCGCGGCACCTCCGGCCATCGCATCAAAATCAGCGGCGCAAGCGACCTGAGCCGGCGCGAACAAGAAGCTCTGGATGCATTGCTCGAAAATCTTTCCAATAAAGAAATCGCTTCGAAACTTCACATCTCCGAGCGAACCGTAAAATTCCACGTATCCAATTTGCTTCAGAAATTCGGCGTGCGGCGCCGCGCCGATTTGATTTTGCTTTGTTACCAGCGCCGCCCACCCACTACTTAATCCGCCGCGCAACATCGATTTTCTCGAGGCCTATTTCGCGCCGCGTCTTTTCCTCAAATAAACACGCACACTTCCGCTGTAACACCTGCGGCAGTGTTTTTGTTTGTCCGTCATCCTGAGCCGCCATTCTTACCTTAGCTCCGAAGGACGCGCAGCGCGCTTTCTGCGTCCCGATGTCGTTGATCGGGACGAGGGATCCAGCGAAGTATTCGCGGGAACGAACCAGTTCCATGCGGGGGCAGTCGTCCTCCGCGGTTCCGAACGATCAACACCTGGCCAAGCGGCGCGATGCCATCCATCGGAAGTGATGCTCCAGAAAAAGGAAAATAGTTTCCCGCACAGCCGTATTTCGTCGAAAGCGTTAACACCTCCCCGAAACGCCACTCAAATGTAAGCATCCACAAACTTTACGGTCTCATCGGTATCCCTTGCCGCCCTGGAAGGGAGATTGCTTTACCCAATTGCTCGTTAACTTCTCCCATAGGAAGGTAAACAACTGTGTGCGGAATCGTCGGATACCTAGGCTCGCGGCCACTGATACCCCTGCTGATTGATGGATTGCGCAGGCTCGAATATCGCGGCTATGACTCCGCCGGCGTTGCGGTTGCCGGCAATGGACATGGCCTGGTAGTTCGCCGCACGCCGGGCAAATTGATCAAGCTTGAGGAATCGCTCGCGGCCAATCCCGTGGAAGGCACGTACGGCGTGGGCCACACGCGCTGGGCCACGCACGGCCAGCCCAGCGAACGGAACGCGCATCCGCACCAGGATTGCAGCAGCCGCCTCGCGGTTGTCCACAATGGCATCATTGAGAATTATTCTTCGCTCAAGGAGCGCCTCACCGCCGCGGGCCACACCTTCGCCAGCGATACGGATAGCGAAGTGGTCGCCCACCTGATCGAAGGCTTTATGAAAGGCAAGGGCGACGTGGTGGCAGCCGTTCGCCAGGCCGTGGCTGAATTGCGCGGCTCATTCGCGCTGGCCGTCATCTCGCTCGACGATCCCGAGAAAATCGTCACTGCTCGCCTCGGCGCTCCGGTGATCGTTGGCGTCGGCGATAACGAAACATTCGTCGCTTCCGACGTGCTTCCTGTTCTGCCCTACACGCGGCAGATCATTTACCTGGAGGATGGTGAGATCGCCGTACTCAGCCGCAGCGGAATCGAGTTGTCGGATTTCCATGGATCGCCACGCCAGCGCGCCCCTCAGCAAGTGATGTGGGATGCCCAGCGCGCCGAAAAGGGCGGCTTCCAGCATTTCATGCTGAAGGAAATCTTCGAGCAACCCTGCGCCATTCGCGACACGCTCGATCAGCGCGTCCAGTGGGACGCGGGAAGAGTGGATCTCTCCGAACTCGGCTCGGTGGATTACGCGCTCTCGAATATCGATCGCATTCACATGATTGCCTGCGGCACTTCCTTGCACGCCGGGCTGGTCGGCAAATGGATGATCGAAACTCTGGCGCGCATTCCCGTCGAAATCGATTACGCCTCGGAGTATCGCTATCGCAATCCCGTCGTCGACAGCAAAACTCTCGCCGTCCTGATCAGCCAGTCTGGCGAAACCGCCGATACCCTGGCCGCCGGCCGTGAAGCCCGCGAGAAAGGCGCGTTGACCATCGCCATCTCCAACGTGCCCGGCAGCACACTGACCCGCGAGTCCGATGCCACTCTCATCACTCACGCCGGTCCTGAAGTCGGCGTTGCCGCTACAAAAACTTTTACGGCTCAATTGACTTCACTGCTCCTGCTCGCGCTCGAAATCGCCCAGCGCAAAAACCGGCTCAATCCCGTTGCCGAACGCGCCTTGCTCGAGGAATTGGCGCGCATCCCGGCCCGCCTCGAAAAGGCTCTCGAAACCAACGACGAAATCGCCAAACTGGCCAAGCGCTTGTCCAAAGCCAGTGATTTCCTGTTCCTCGGCCGCGGATTGCACTTCCCTCTGGCACTCGAAGGCGCCCTGAAATTAAAGGAAATCTCCTACATCCACGCCGAAGGCTATCCAGCCGGCGAGATGAAACACGGGCCCAACGCGTTGATCGACGATGAGCTTCCAGTCGTGTTCATCGCCACCTATGAACCCGGCAATCCGGAATCCGAGCTGCGCTACCAGAAAACGCTCAGCAACATGGAAGAAGTGAAGGCGCGCCAGGGCATCGTGATCGGCATCGTGAATGAAGGCGACCTGGAAGCCCGCTTCCTTTGCGATGGCGTGATCGAAATTCCGCCCACGATGGATTTGCTCTTGCCGCTGCTTTCCATCGCGCCGTTGCAATTGCTGGCCTACCACATCGCCACCATTCGTGGCTGCGACGTGGACCAGCCGCGCAATCTGGCGAAATCGGTCACCGTCGAATAATTTTTCGCTTCACCGTGCTTCGACTTTCTCAGAGGCGGGGCTTCTTGGTCCTAATACGGCCGGATGGCCCCGCTTTCGACTTCTCCAGTGCTTTCATTTCCTCAATTCTTCCTCCGCGATCTCTGCGGTAATTATTTTCTGTGTTTTTTTCAGCCTTCGCAGCGCTTCATTCCCAGAGCTTCACTGCTATAATCTTCGAGCAATGCCGACGTTCACCATCGAAAATTTCGGCTGCCGTGCCACGCAAGCGGATACTGCCGCCATCGAAAGCCAGTTGCTCTCACACGGCTTTTCAAAAGCAGCTTCGCACGCCTCCGCCGACGTAATTGTGCTCAACACCTGCACCGTTACCGCTGCAGCGGATGCCCAGGCTCGCGATTCCGTGCGCCACATCCACCGCACCAATCCCGCAGCGCGAATTGTCGTGACTGGCTGCTACGCCCAGCGTGCGCCGGAAGATCTCGCGGCTCTCGAAGGGGTCGCCTGGGTAGTCGGTAATTCACAGCAACATGAAATTCCGAATCTGTTGCGTCGCTCAGCACCTTCATCCGCCGGCGCGCGCGATTTTGTTTTGCTTTCCGAGCTCGAAATCGAACCACTCTCGCTCGCCCGTGGCCCCGCCAAGATTCTAACCGGCGATATCTTCGCGCAAACGGAAGTGGTCGTCGCTCCGGTAGCGAATGACGGCGCGGAGCGGACCCGCCCCACCTTGAAAATCCAGGATGGCTGCAACAATCGCTGTTCGTATTGCGTGATTCCGTTCGTTCGCGGACGCAGCCGCAGCCTCGCACCGGCTCGCGTGCTCGAAGAAATTCGCAAGCTGGTGCAGTCCGGCTACAAAGAAATCGTCCTGAGCGGAATTAATCTAGGAAGTTACGGCCGGGACCTCGCCCCGCGCGTCGAATTAGAAGATTTGCTTCGCAGCATTCTCAACGATACTTCTCTCGATCGCCTTCGCCTCAGCTCGATCGAGCCGCTCGACGTGACGCAAGACCTGATCGGCCTGATTGCGTCCACCGATCGTCTGGCCCGGCACTTTCACATGCCGCTGCAATCCGGCTCCGATCGCATGTTGCGCGCTATGCGCCGCTGGTATCGCGTCGCGCACTACGCACGCCGCGTCGAACTGATCCATGAACGCTTGCCCGATGCCGCCATTGGCGCCGATGTGATCGTTGGTTTTCCGGGCGAGACCGATCAGGATTTTCGCGCGACCTATGACTTCATCGCGCAATTGCCCTTCACCTATTTGCACGTTTTTTCTTTTTCGGCGCGCCCCGGCACCGAAGCCGCCAATTTTTCGGAAGAAGAAATTCCTCTGCCCGTCATCAAGCAGCGCGCCCGCGAATTGCGGTCGCTTTCCGCAACAAAAGCTGCCGCCTTTCGCGCCAAGCAATCCGGCCGCCCGATGCGCGCGCTAACGCTTCACAAGCAAGGCGCCGGTTACACCGAAGCCCTCACCGGCAATTACCTGAAGCTCCGCATCCCCGGCCTGCACTCCGCCAACCAATGGATCGAATCAGCAGTTGACCCCGATCCGCTCCCCGCCAGTTGAACTGGACGCGAAGAGAATCAAGCCGGCAGTCATCCCGAGCAACGCGAGGGATCAAGAGAAAGCCAAAAATACTTGAAGAGCAGGGATTGTTTCGCGCGCCAAACTTGGTGCGCCTCCGCATCGGAGGAGGGTTTAAACTTCTGCTGCAAATTGCCAAGCCACGTCAGCTCTCAAAAATTACTTGCGCGAATGCTAAATTCCCGCTGTGAGTAATCGAAATCGAAATATTCTTCGCGCCTAGACGATCCGCAAATTCTTTCGCTACTCCCGCTAAACGCAGCGTCGGTTTTCCGCCCGGCAAGTTCACCACTTCAATATCGCGCCAGCGCACTCCGCGCCGCCAGCCCGTCCCGAGCGCCTTCATCGTCGCTTCCTTCACCGCGAACCGTCCCGCATAGCGCTCGCCCTTCTGTTTGTGCCGCTCGCAATAAGCAATCTCAATTGGCGTGTAAATCCGTTTCAGAAACGCATCCCCGCGCCGCCCGATGGTGGCCTCGATCCGGTCGATTTCCGCGATATCCACTCCCATTCCAACTATCATCAGCGCCTGCTCCATTCCTCGCTATTTCTGTCCAGCGTGATTCTGCGAAAACCCACCGCTCGACCTGAATACTCGCCACAACATTGCTGGTACCCCAATTTGAGAGTCGATAGGTTTTTAGGGGGTCGGAGCTTCAGCTCCGACATTAATGCTTGCAAGAATAGCGGGCTTCAGCCCCTGAGGCCTCACGCAGAAGGATTGGTGCCAGCCGGCCGCTCCTCGAACCTGAACATTACCCCAACTCGACTCGATATGCATGTTTCCGCGCTTCTCTCTATAATGGAAGTTCGCGCATGTCCGCCACCGCAAAGTCGAAACTCAGCCGCAAGTCCTCTGGCAAAAAAAACACTCCATGGACAACGCGGCGCTCCCAGGGCCTCCATCTGCTTCAAGCGCGATCGCTAAATAAATACCCCTGGCTCATCCACGCGTTCACCACCCGCCAGGGCGGCGAAAGCGTACTGGCAGCCCGCCCGCAAAAATCCAGCGCCGCTCGCGGCTCCGCCGAAAAAGTACTGAATCTCGGATTCACCGACTGGGACTCTCGCGATCGCGTCATCTCGAATCGCGCAAAGCTTCTTACCGCGCTTGGCGTTCGCAACATGCAGCTGATCACGCTAAAACAAATCCATTCCGATGTTATTCACGTTTTCGATTCCGTCCCCGCCGAAATTTTGCAAGGCGACGCCGCAATCACGCGCACGCCCGGCTTGTTTCTCGCGGCTCAAACCGCCGATTGCATTCCCATTCTTCTCGCCGATCCCAAGAATCGCGCCATCGCCGCGATCCATTCCGGCTGGCGAGGCACCTTGCTCCGCATCACCGCCAAAACGCTTGGCCGCATGCAAATGGTTTACGGCACTCGTCCCGCCGATGTGGTTGCCGCCATCGGTCCGGGAATCGGCCGCTGCTGTTACGAAGTAGGAGTGGAAGTAGTGAAGGAATTTGCCGCGCAGTTTCCGCAAGCCGCCGATTGGTTTACCGGCCCCTACGAACAATTATCCACCGGCGAAGAACCCAATCCATTTCTCTGGCTGTCCATGTCGCCGCCGGGACACGAGCCCCCGCCCCCCACCGCGCAACTCGATCTAATCGCCGCGAATCGCGCGATCCTAATCGAAGCCGGAGTCTCTCCCCGCAACATTACCGTCTCCAATCTCTGCACCAGTTGCCGCACCGATCTGCTGTTCAGCCACCGTCGCGAAGCCGGCCGCACAGGCCGCCAACTAGCCGTAATCGGAATCCGCTAGAAGCCTTTCTCCGCTTCCGCATTTCTCTGCGGCCCTCTGCGCAAACTCTGCGTTTCTCTGCGGTAAATCTTTTGACTTAGTTTTTGATCTCCAGTATCGAATGCACTTTCGCAGCCTCGATCAAAGCCAGTTGCCCGCAAGCCGCAAACACATCCTGTCCCCGCGAATAACGCACAAACGCCAATAGCCCCTTCTCCACCAGAATCCTCCGAAAATCCTCAACTCGCCCCGCATCCGGCGCCGCATAAGGCAGGTCTCCCGAATTCCAAGGAATTAAATTAATTTTGCAGCGCAAACCCGCAACCAGCTTGGCCACCCACCGCGCATCTTCAGGCGCATCGTTAAATCCTCCCAGCAACACATACTCGAAAGTCAAATATTCCCAAGGCCGCAAGGGATACCGCGAGCAAGCCTCCAACAATTTCTCGATCGGATATTTCCGATTGATCGGCATAATTTTGTCGCGCTGCTCGTCATTCGAAGCATTCAACGAAATTGCCAGCTTCGGCCTCACTTTTTCCAAAGCCATCCGCTCGATTCCCGGAACGATTCCGCTGGTCGAAAGAGTCACGTGCTTCGGCGAAATCCCGATCGCCTTAGGATCGAGCAGAATCCGCAATGCCGTCATCACTGGTTCGTAATTCAACAGCGGCTCGCCCTGGCCCATCAGCACTACGTTGGTCTGCGGTTTCAGCACCGCTCGGTTTTCCTCCAGCGCCACCAGAACCTGGCCAATAATCTCTCCCGCCGTCAAATTGCGGATCAAGCCGAGCGTGGCTGTAAGGCAGAAATGGCAATCCACCGCGCAACCTGCCTGCGTGGAAATACAAATCGTCTGGCGATTTTCTTCGGGCATGAAAACTGCTTCAATCGTCGCCGGCCGCGCGCCCGTTTCTCCCGCCGCCAATGCGAGCACGTAACGAATGCTTCCATCCGACGAATGATAGCGCTGCACCATCTTCGGCAATTCGATCGCTGCCTCGCGCGCCAGCCGTTCGCGCAGCGCGGCCGGCAGATTCGTCATAGCCGCAAGATCAAAGCGCCGCTCCGCGTACAGCGCATGATAAATCTGTCCGCCGCGATACGCAGGCTCGCCCAGCCGCGCCGCCAGTTCACGCAATTCCTCAACGGATTGTCCCAATAAATTGTTCATGATTGGCTGGCTTCCCGCGCGCTTGCACGCCCTTCAAATAATGATAGCATGGGGCCCGAACGGATTTCGGCGCCCGGTTACAGCGCAGGCGAGCTACAATTTAGGCACCGTACATGGAGAAGTTTCGGAGGCCCCGGAAATGCCGCAACGTCTGGAAATCGGGAAATGGGTGGAGCAGCTTGCATCCATTCCCGCGCGTGAATTCACTCTTGATCATGTCGGTGATTTTGTGCGCGAAAATCTAGTGCAGCCGGAAACCCTGGCGCCCTATCTTTTCTACGCGAAAAGTCATTACACGCGAAATTTGATATTCAAGTGTGATCTGTTCGAAGTGATGGCCATCTGCTGGGAAATCGGATTGGTCAGCCGCATCCACAATCATCGCGATCAGAATTGCTGGATGTCGACTCCCATCGGCAAATTGCGCGTGCAGAATTTCAGGGTGGAAGATCATGACGTTTCCCGCCACACTTGCCATCTCACTCCCTCGGATGCCTATGATATGGACGCCGAGCATCCCGGCATCGTCCAGCCCGAAGAACCGGTGCACCAGGTTTTGAATCTTCCTGAATTCGGCCAGCGCGCCACCAGCGTCCATATTTATTCAAAGCCCTACGATTCCTGTGAAGTTTATTTGCTTGAAAAAGGCGTCTACGCCGACGCGCCCTTGCACTATTCCAGCGAGTACGGCCAGCTTTCACCCACCGAAAAGTTGTTCTGACCCGCATGGATCACGGCGCCCCGGAAGAAGCTCGTTGGTTCCGCTCCGAACCGCGCCGCAATGTGCCGGCATCAGATTTGGAGAGAATCGTTCACGCCGTGTTTCCGCGCGCCCGAGTGATCGAAATTCATCCGCTCGGCGACGGCTTGCGCAATTCCAATTACAAGCTTCGGCTTGAGACTGTGCCCGGATGGATTGTGCTGCGAATTTATGAACACGATCCGTCGCTCTGCCAAAAAGAACTGGACCTGATGCGGCTCGTCGCAGCCTCCGTGCCGGTGCCGGAAATAGTTTACGCCGCGCCCATCGGCTTCGATAATTTTCCGCCGTTCACCCTGGCGCGCTTTGTGAATGGCATCACGTTTCGCGAACTTCGCCGCGGTGGCGATCTGGAAGCCATCGCCCAAGCGGCATATTCCGCTGGCGAGACGCTCGCCGCGATCGGGCGCGTCACTTTCCCAAAGTCCGGCTGGATTACTCCCGGACCCAATGTTGGATCGCCGCTGATGGAAGGCCGCGATCCCTTTCCGCGCTTTGTGGATTGCTGCCTCGAGTCGGCGAATCTGCGGCAGCGCCTGTCACTGGACTTGCGGAAACGCACCAGCGAGTTGGCGTGGTCCTTCGCTGCGCAATTCGCCACACTCGATAATGAAACTCGCCTCGTTCACGGCGATTTCAACAAACGCAACCTTCTGGTGCATCAAATCGCCGGACGGTGGGCGGTCGCCGCCGTGCTCGACTGGGAATTTGCCGTTTCCGGTTCCCCGCTGGCCGATTTCGGCAATTTTCTCCGCTACGAATTGTCGGCGCGCCCTCTCGCCGAGCCGCACTTCTCGTCAGGTTTCTTGAATGCAGGAGGCGCGTTGCCTGAAAATTGGCGCCGCCTCGCGCGCCTGGTCGATCTGATCGCACTTTGTGAAAGTCTCACTCGCGACGAGCTCCCGCACGATATTGCCGCCGAGCTTGTGGAACTCGTTCGCGCGATTATCGAAAATCGCGATCCGCAATTTGCGAATGCTGTTCCATAGAGAATGAATCGGCTGCAATGAACCGGAAAATCCCGCAACTGATGTTGCGATACATCAACCTCTGGCCGCCATTCCTTGCTGGGGAGCCTTCTATGGTTCGGACGCGTTGCGTCCCGCGCTTCGCTGCCTTAGTATGCCGTCCATGAATCACAGGGCCGGCGCCGAAATCCGCTCCACGCACCCACGGGAATCCGCCGTTTCGGGCCCTGTCATTGTCCTCACCGTGTCCGCGATCGCATTTCTCGCGCAAATGCTCACGGCGTCACGCTACGGGTATTTTCGCGATGAACTGTATTACCTCGATTGCGCCCGGCACCTCGCCTGGGGTTACGTTGACCAGCCGCCGCTGATCGCCTTGATCGCCTGGCTCGAGCGGCATATCTCCGGCGACTCGCTGTACTCGATCCGTTTTCTTCCCGCGCTCGCCGGCGCTCTCACGGTCTGGCTGGCGGGCCATCTGGCGCGCCGTCTCGGCGCCGGCGCTTTCGGCCAGTTCCTGGCCGCCGTCGCCGTGCTGATCGCTCCAGGGCACTTGATTTTCTTCCACCTGCTGACCATGAACGCGTTCGAGCCGCTGCTCTGGACCGCGGCAGCGTATCTGGTTGTCCGGATCATTCAGACAGGCAATCAAAAATTGTGGCTGTGGTTTGGCCTCGTCTCCGGGATCGGCATTCTGAATAAATGGTCGATGCTTTTCTTTGGATGTGGAATCGTGCTCGGCCTTGTGCTCACTCCGGAACGCCGCTCCCTCGCGCACAAATGGATTTGGATTGGCTTCGCCATTGCGATGCTGATCTGGCTGCCCAATGTTCTCTGGAATATTCAGCATCACTGGCCGTTCCTCGAATTGATGGCCAACGTGCGCTCCAGCGGACGCGATGTGGTGCAAAGTCCGATTCCCTTTCTGTTCGACCAGGCGATCTTCATGCATCTCTTCACCGCTCCGATTTGGATTGCTGGCGCGTGGTGGTATTTCTTCGGACGTGAATCGAGCGGCGAGGGCACACGCGGCCGTTACCGCGTTCTCGGATGGACTTACCTTTTCTTGCTCGTTTTCTTTATCGCAGCGGGTGGGAAATCCTACTATCTCTGGCCAATTTATCCGATGCTCTTTGCCGCGGGAGGCGTGGCCATCGAACAGTGGACCTCGCTTCGCGCGCGGATCGTTCGTCCTATATACGTCACGGCGATTATCCTCGGCGGAGCGCTGGTTGCGCCCATCGCTTTGCCCGTGCTTTCTCCTGAAGGCTTCATTCGTTACATACAGGTGTCGCATCTCCCAATTCCGGAAGTTGAACACCAGCTCACCGGTCCTCTCCATCAGCAGATTTATGCCGACATGTTCGGATGGGAGGAAATGGCTCGCGAAACCGCGCGCGCCTACAATCAATTGCCGCCGGAAATTCGCGCCAAAACCGCCATTGCCGCCAGCAGTTTCGGCGAAGCCGGCGCGATCGATCTCTTCGGCCCGAAATACGGCCTGCCGCAAGCGATCAGCGGCCATCAGACCTACTGGTTCTGGGGACCGCGCGATTACACTGGCGAAAGCGTTTTCCTTCTTCGCGACAATCCGCGCCGCGCCCACGAACTCTGCGAAAACGTCGACGTCATCGGCCACGTCGAGCATCCCTATTCCCGCGGCGACGAACATTTCGATATCTACTGGTGCCACCCCATGCGCGCATCACTCCAGGAAATCTGGCCTCGCGCGAAGCATTTCGATTGAGTGGATCGACGGCACTTGCCCGCAATCGCGGCCAATGAGGTCTGAATCGGTCACGGAATCGGAACAGGTCCGTGTATCCAAGTGGTTTCCCGGCTTGTGTCGTGAGAAAATCAAAGCGGCCACTGCAGTTACTCTTCGATTGGTCTGGTTTCCGGAACGCGAATTGATTGGAACGAAATGAAAATCGAAAGCGAATTGCGCGCGATTGAGAAGACCGTTTTCCCGAACGGCCTGGTGGTGATCACCCAAGCCATGCCGCAGGTGCGCTCCGTTTCGATCGGCATCTGGATACGCTCCGGCTCGCGCCGCGAACCCGCGGAGATCAACGGGATTTCTCACTTCATCGAACACATGGTGTTCAAGGGCACCGAGCACCGCTCCGCCGAACAAATTGCTCGTGAAATGGACCGCGTGGGCGGAATGCTGGACGCATTCACGTCCAAGGAAATGGTTTGCTTCAATGCCAAAGTGCTCGATGAACATTTGTCGCTGGCCTTTGATGTGTTGGCCGATCTGGCTCTCTCGCCGAAATTTGCGGAAGAAGATATCGCTCGCGAGAAATCGGTAATCCTCGAAGAGATCAAAATGACCGAGGACAATCCCGAGGATTTGGTCCACGAATTGTTCACTCAGCATTTCTGGAAAGGGCATGCGCTGGCCCGGCCGATTCTAGGGACTCCCAAGACGGTCGGGGAGTTCGATAGCGATTTGCTGCGGACCTGGTTTCGGCGCTGGTACGCGCCGAACAAAATTGTGGTCAGTGCTGCCGGGAATCTCACTCATCAGCAAATCGTGGATTTGGTCGGCACGAAATTCGCTCATCTCACGGCGGTCGAAGATGGCCAAACGGAATCCGTGCCCATTCCATTTCCGCAGGTTCTTTCTCGCTCCAAGCGAGGTCTTGAACAAGTTCACATTTGCGTGGGAGTCTCCGCGTTTCCCATGGCCGACAAGCGCCGCTACACTGCCACGCTGCTGACGAATATTTTAGGCGGTGGAATGTCTTCGCGCCTTTTTCAAAATATCCGCGAAAAGCAGGGACTGGCCTATGCGGTGTTCAGCGACATGAATCCGTATCGCGACGCGGGGCTGCTGAGCGTATATGCGGGAACGGCACTGGAGACTGCCGAGAAATTGATCCATTCGGTGGCCGCGGAATTTCGCGACTTGAAGGAAAACCTGGTGACCGAGGAAGAATTGCGCCGGTCGAAAGATCACCTGAAGGGATCGTTGCTGCTATCGCTTGAATCCACCGGCGCGCGAATGTCCAACATCGCCCGGCAGCATCTTTATTTCGACCGCTTTTTCTCCTCCGATGAAATCATCGCCTCGCTCGAAGCCGTCACGCGCGAGGAGATTCAGCAAATTGCGCGTGAATTTTTCCGGCCCGGCAACTTGGCTGCTACCGTCCTCGGAACGCTGAACGGTTTCTCGGTAACCGCCGACCACCTGGCCTGCTGATTCCTGTAAGAATCCACCACGGCTGCTGATCAAGACGCTTCCCTGATTTCTCTGTTTTACTTTCGGGCACGAAACGCGGTTGACGTTGTCGCGGCAGTTTGCCATCATCCTTCCAGTTCTACTTTCGCCGTAAGCGGCGAAGAAACTGGAGCGCGCATCAGCTTCCGAATTTCCATCCTGGCTTCCGGCAGTGCCGGCAACGCTACGTTGCTCGAAACCGAGCGAACCTGTCTTCTAATTGACGCGGGGCTGGGCCGGAAGGAAACGCTTCGCCGCCTGGAAACGTTGGGAACGCGGCCGGAACGCATTGATGGCATTCTGATTTCACACGAGCATAGCGATCACACCACGGGACTTTCCGTTCTCTCGCGCCAGTGGCATGCCACTACGTATCTCACCGAAGGCACGCACGAAGAAATCGAACGGGCCATGCCTGAAGATTCCGGAAAGAAAATCGATTGCATCGAACACATTTGCGCGGGCGACCGGTTCACCATCGGCGACATCGAAATCTGCGCGTACACGATTCCGCACGATGCCGCCGATCCGATCGGATTTTCATTTCGCTCGAACGGATCGAAAGTCGCGATCGTCACCGATCTGGGCTACCTGACGGAACTGGTGAAGCAGCATTTACGCGAAGCGGATTGCCTGATTCTGGAATCGAATCACGATTTGGAAATGTTGAAAGTGGGGCCGTATCCGTGGCACATCAAGCAGCGGGTGATGAGCCGCAGGGGCCATCTTTCGAATCAGACGGTCAGCGAATTTCTGGCCGATCCCGAAGCATTCGACGGGCGCGCGCGATTCCTGGTGCTCGCGCATCTTTCGGAGAACAACAACAATCCCGATCTCGCGAAGCTCTCGGCGGAAGAGGCGCTGAATCGCCGTCCCGCCGAAGCTGCCTTCCACGGCGAATTGTTTATCGCTTCGCAGCGCGTTCCGCTCGGTCCGCTGCTCGTTTAGTTTTTTCCCTACTGCGCGGACAAATACCCCAGGCTTTCCCTTGAATACGTGAGCATCACCTCGGATAAATCACCGGTGTGGCGTACCTGCGCGTCGACAACGTTGCCGGAGTGATCGCGAACCGGTTCGATGAGCGGCGAGACGAACACGCCTTTGCGCGGCAATTCGATAGCCGCGGCGCGCTGCTGCACCTGGTCGCGCCATTCGGAATTCAGTTTCACGCCGTACGTGTCGATGAGTTTCTTGATTCCGTCGTAATCGCCTTCGGCTTTGATGCGCATCAGCTCGGCTAGAAGTTCGCCGACGCCCTGGTGCATTGTTTCGTAATCGTTGACGCGCAGATAAAGTTTGCCGTCTTTGGTGACCGTTTCGATGCAGCGGAAGCGGTCGATCAGGTAATGCACAATCATCTGCGTGCCGCGATCGTGGTCTTCGTGGATTTGTTCCCCTTGCGGATAGCGATACAGGATTGTTAATCCGGCGCGGGCGTAGGCGTCGTAGGAAGCTTTCATCAATTCTTCTTGATTCTTTACGCCAAGCTCGGTGAGTTTGGGATCGGTAAAATTCCACAGCGCCACAAGATCCGAGCGCGCTTCTTCGAGCGTGGAATAATATTCCTTCAAATAGCTGCGCGGATCGCCGGTCAGCCTTTCGCTGACTTTGCCCGAGCCGTGGCCAAGGACTTCGTGCATCGCCACCAGCAGTTTGCGCGATTCCTGGCCGTAGAGTTCGGCGCGGTGTTTTTCTTCTTCGCAGGATGAAAATTCCCCGGAAGCTTTTTGACCCACCACTGCGGCGTATGCACTCGAGACATTGAACAACAGGACGCTTTTCGATCCGTGTTGCTGGCGAATATCCTGCTCGTTGGGCAAATTCACTCCGCTGGGGCTGATCGGTCCCGAGGCGCCTGCTTCGGAGACAACCGTGATGACGTTGGCCACCGGCGGCTGAATGTCGCGTTTCTTGAATTCGTCGGGCCACGGTTCGCGCAATTCGAAATATTGCGCGTTGTCGGCGAAATCGCGCATTAGTTTTGTCTGGGCCTCGTCCACGATGCTTACGTTCGATTCGAACGTGCCTTTTTTGCTGCGCGGATCGAGATATTGTTCGATGAAGCCGTTGATCGCGTCCACTTTCACCGCGGCTTTTACCCAGGCGATGTTGTAAGCGTACCAATCGGCTTTCGATCCCGTTTCGTAGAAGCGAATCAGCTTGCGCAGCGCGTCAGCTTGTTGCGGCTCAGAAACTTCGGCGGCTTTTTCGAGGTTGGCAATGATGCGGTGGATGATCGCGGCGTAACGCCCAGGAGGAATTCCATCGTTTTGCGATCCGGCGCGCCAGATTTCCTCACGGACTTTTCCGCCGCGCTTTACGACGGTGGAATTCAGCGGATAGTTTTCGGTGAAACCCTGCAAATCGTCCGCCGTGACGTTTTCATAGAAATTGGTGGAACTGGCGGTGAGAACGTCCTGGCCCGGCGGCGGGCTTTTCACGGTGAGCAGCGGGCGGTAGTCCGGATCGAAGACAGGTTGTTCGAGGCGTTTCAATTTCGCGTCGAGACCTTTGCGGCTTTTCACACCGAAATTCGCGCCGTTCTTCAGAGCCTGCTGCGCGGCCTTGCGAAATTCCGCGGAAGTGAACTCGGGAAGGAATTTGTGCTGGTTATCCACGTCGTAATTGCCGTGATAGATCCAGATGAGCTTGGTGTAGTGGCGAATCTTGTCGAGCAATTCCGGAGCAATGCCGTTTGGATGAGTCCAAATTCCCTCGAGCAATTGCTTCAGTTCCAAACCATAGGGAGAAATCTGGTCGTAATAAATCGGGTCGCCGGCAATCCCGGCTTGCGCGAGGTAATAAGCCAGCACGCGTTGCCTGGGCGTGAGTTGATCGAACCCGTCGGCATAGAGCTGGACGACGGCGACCGAGCCCACTTCTTCCACCAGATATTTGCGATCCGTGGATTGTTCCGGCGCGAGTTCCGCGACCGGAGATTCCACTGAAACATTCGAGCCACTCGATTCTTGCGAATTAAAATTTAGATTCATCATGATCACCGAGCTAAAAGCTACCACCCCCAGTAAAAATCGAGTCAGCAAATGCGGCTGCCGTTGCGAATCAGAAACCCTCCGGAAACAAGAAACCGGGATGCCGCCGCGCCGGTTCGTCCGCGAATCGTATAAATTCGTATTGGGTAAATCGTTAGCATGTTGTTACGCCGAATCAGGCGATATAGGAGCGATTAGAAAATCACATCCTGTTGGATTGTTGAGGTTTAAGCTCATGGCGACATTGATTTCCTCTGGCGATTAGCAAAGCGGTTAGAACCGTCAAAACTCCTACGGATTTTCGCCTCCTGCAGCGGCAGTTTAACGATTTTTGCCGGGGTTCCAGGCATTTTCCGGCCCTCGCCTCCGTGTTTTCGCTCGTTCGCGCCATTTTGTCCTCCACTAATCGAATACCATAATTATTTTTGTTCGTCAGAAAAAGATTATGTGGTGATTTGAGGAGCCCTTATCTTGTTGAAAAGAGGAAGGAAGGAGCTAGAATCACGAGTTCGATTTGAGAGAAAATCGATCCTTACTCGGCACAATATTTCTCCAGAAAAGTAAAGACGTCGTTGGACCAGACTTGGCCGCCGAAATAGCCGAAGGCGTGGCCGTCCTGCCTGGAGTTGCCGTAGGGCGGATAGATTTTCAGTTCGGAGATTTTGCCGGCGGCGCGCATGGCTGCGGCAAGGGTGCGGCTGGGGGATAGATCGTAATCGTTTTCGGCCTGGAAGAAGAAGATTGGTGCTTTGGAGTTTTGGACCGCGCGGGTCATGACCACTTGCAGTTCGGGGGCCTGGGCCCAACTCTGGGCGCCTCCCGCGGAATCGATTGCGGCGCAGTAATCGGCATGTTCCGCGCCCAGGACCACTTCGATGCCTCCGAAGGAAGTTCCTGCCACGGCGACGCGGTGTGGCTGAATGAAGGATTGTTTGCGCAGCCATGCCAGGGCGGCTAGTTGGTCATTCAGGTGATCGGTTTCGAGCAGGCGGACCATGGTTGCCGCGCCCGCGGAGATGCCGCCCGTTTTCGTGACTGCGGAGATCTGGTCGCCGATGTAAGGACCGGCGGAGGCGCTGAGTCCCTGGCCGCGGCGGTAGGGGCCGAAGAACACCCAGCCGTGGCTGGCGAAGACCGGGCCGAGCGCTTCGAAAGCCTGGGCGCTGACCATTCCCGAGGCGCTGCCGTGGTTGTAAACGACCGCGGGAAACGGGCCAGCGCCTTGTGGCTTATAAACTACTCCGGTGAGCGTGAGATTCCCGCTGGGGAACGTGACGAGTTCCGAGGGAGAGGAGGATTTTGCCCGGAGGGGAGGCAGGGGAAGGAGGAAAAAGAGAGACAGAATTGCTGCGCGTTGGATGCTGCGTATCATGAGGAGATTCTACTTGATTCGGAGTGTTGGAGTGGAGTGCGGAGGAACCGGTGGGACGGAAAAAGCAACGTCAGAAACCCCACCTGCAACACCGGCAGGAGGGGCACCCGGCGGAGAGAAATACAAAGCAAAATCAAGAACCCCACCCTTTCATATACGATCCGGCGTTTGAGTGGCTGACGGGACTGGAGGAAGTGAACTACCACACGCTGGCGGAGTTCCGTGTGGAAAAACAGAAAGAGTTGGACGAGCTGTTTACGCAGGTTCTTGCGGCACTGAGCCAGGAAGGACTAATCACGCTCGAAACAGTGATGCAGGACGGCACCAAGATCAAGGCATTGGCGAGCACCCGAAGTTATCAGCGAGAAGGAACGATCCAGGGACATCTGGAGCGAGCGCGGCAACGCGTGGCGGAGATGGGTGATCCGCGGAACGAGGAGAGCAACCCAAAAGCAAAGCAAGCCCAAGCCCGCGCACGGCGCGAGCAACAGGAGCGGCTGGAAAGCGCCTTGGTCGAGTTGAGCAAGTTGCAGGAGAACAAAAAGGGAGAGCAGGCCAAGAGCAAAGCGCGGGTGAGCACCAGCGATCCGCAAGCGCGGGTAATGCACCACTCCGATGGAGGATTAGCGCTCAGTTACA
The DNA here is from genome assembly GCA_963797765.1 of uncultured Acidobacteriota bacterium. Taxonomy (GTDB): domain Bacteria; phylum Acidobacteriota; class Terriglobia; order Acidiferrales; family UBA7541; genus JBGPTK01. The sequence goes on from CAWCQU010000002.1 coordinate 1,307,090, forward strand.
ACGCGCAGATTTCCACGGATGCAGCGCATGGGTTGGTTGTGGGAGTGGCGGTGACGCAGGCGGCCGAGGACAGCGCACAGTTATTACCGGCAGTGGACCGGGTGGAGCAACGGTTAAAGAAAAAGCCACAGCGGATGGTGGCTGATGGCAGTTACACGACGCGCGAAAATATCGAGAAGATGGCCGGGCGAGAAATTGATTTTGTGGGAAGCATGGGACGAGAGGAGATGCCCAGTGGAGCGACAGCGCCGAACCGCCTTCCGCCGAGCGCGTTTCTCTATCAGCCCGAAACGAATCGTTATCTCTGTCCAGAAGGTAAGCTGCTGCGACCGCAAGGACGCTTCAACCGCACGAACAAGCGGGGTTTCGTGGCCTATCGCTACGAAGCTAAAATCAGCGACTGCGCGCCTTGCATCCGCGAACCAGAGTGCTGCCCGGAAAATGAGAGCCACGGCCGCGGACTGCTACGGCGAGTGGAAAATATCGCGATTCTGGCGTTTCGGGAAAAGATGGCCAGCCGAGTACACCGAAAGGATGGGGCACCCGACGGCGGAAAAGCGGGGGATCGATTCTTCGTCCCGGACTGCGGGAGTCAAAATGACACTTGGGCGGGAAGCGGCTCGTGTTATTTGTCCCGGTGTACGAGCTGTGGGAGAGAAGGCTGGAACGCAGACGGCCATATATTCGGCGCCGCCGGGGTCGGGGCTGCTGTAGCGGACCCATTCGCCCTTGCGGGCCAGGATTGCCTGGCCCGCATTTACGTCGAATGTTGCGGTGTGAGTTTCGACGCGAAGGACGCCGCGCAACACCACCGTGTATTCATCGAACTCGGGAGTCTGGCCTGGTTCGATCCAGCCGGGCGGACTCTTCATGCGCGCGATGCTCACGGCTTCCGTGGCGGAATTGACGCGTCCTACGTACTCGGCAATTTCCTTGGGTTTGTTTCCCGCTGCCGGAATGATCGTTGGTTGCGGAATTAGATTTGCCACTTCGTTCCTCCTCTGGGCATTTCAGGCTCGAACGCCGAACACTTCCAGATATTCAGCGAAGACCGTGGTGCAGCCCTCTCCTGCTTGATTGTGATAAAACCATAGCGCTTCGAGTTCCCGGCGAAGATTCTCACAGCCGAGGGCGTCGAGGGAAGCAAATGCGCGATTGATCGGCCCGTAGTAGAGGCGGAAAAACTCGACCACCTCCGAGGGAGGAAAGGGATACCTGAACGCATAGTGGCGCCGGATCATGCATAGATCCGACAATCCCTGGCCAAGCCTCTCGCGGACCGTGTTTTCTTCGCCCCATAGGACCGGCGAGGGCATTCCGGACGGCGCAACGAATTTCGATACCGTCTTGAACATCTGGCCGACGAAACCCTGAGCAGTCCAATTGGCCATCGCAATTTTTCCGCCCTGGCGGCACACGCGGAGCAGTTCGCTCGCAACGCGATCTGGCCGTGGCGCGAACATTGCTCCGATCAAACTGGCCACTACGTCGAAGCTGGCATCGTCAAACGGCAGTGCTTCGGCATCGGCTACCTCGAAGCGGGCCAGCAGACATTCCGCTTGTGCGCGGGCCCGTGCGCGCTCCACCCAATTGCTGGCGATGTCCACACCGGTAACGTCGAGGCCATCCTGCGCGGCAATCAGAGCGAGCTGGCCGGAGCCGCAGCCAACATCCAGGAAGCGGCTCTGAGGAGCCGCATTGAGGCGCTTGTAGAAATCGCGTGCGCCGCCTTCCATGTACCGCGAGAATCGATCGTAGTCTCCGGCCATCCAGGTGTTCTTGAGCCGGTACTTCAGGCTCCCGGCTTCCAGGTCGATTGCGATTGTCGTCATGGGCTTTCTCCTTTTCGTACAACTTGAACTCTGTCCGGAGCAGCTATTCGCCGCGTCGGCTGTGTTGACGCAATCACTATGCGGCAGGATGCGTTTGGGATACTTATCTGAGCGTCTGGCTCTCTTGACAGGGGCGCGTTATGCTGTAATTTACTTGATTAAGCGTCCGGTAAGGTTTGCCGAAACTCCGCAAAAGCACCTGGGAGCCCGCATGGATGTCTTGTCCGAAGTCCTAAAGGCCGTCAAGCTGGACGGAGCCATGTTTTACAATGCTGAGTATTCATCGCCGTGGGCGTTTCGCGCGCCCGCCTCCTGCATCGTGGCTCCGTTTATTTCGCCGGACTCCCGGCACGTAATCATGTATCACCTGCTGACCGAGGGCCGCGGCTACGCGCACGTGGAAGGAGACGGCCAGCGGGTTCATCTGAACGCAGGGGACATCGTAATCTTTCCGCACGGCGATCCACACATCATGGGAAACGGTTCGCCCGTCAAACCGTGTTGATAACGAGCAGGAACTGCATCAAATCTCTCTCACAGGCCTCAAGGTGTCACGCCATGGCGGAGGCGGAGAGATCACCAAATTCGTTTGCGGCTACCTGGCATGCGATCCGCAACTCAGCCAGGTTTTCCTGGGCGGGCTGCCACCGATGCTGAAAGTAAACATCCGCAACGACGCTTCTGGGCAATGGCTGGAAAACTCGATCCGCTATTCGGTGGGCGATGCGGATGCGTCGAGGCCGGGTGGCGAGGCAGTGGTCGCCAAGTTGTCCGAGGTATTGTTCGTCGAAACTTTGCGACGCTACATTGCGCTGCTTCCGCGGGAACAAACCGGGTGGCTGGCCGGCATCCGCGACCCGGAAGTGGGAAAGGCATTGGCGCTTGCTGCATCGCAAGCCGGCGCATCCCTGGACGATCGCGTCGCTAGCGAAAGAGGTGGGAATTTCGCGATCGGTGCTGGCCGAGCGATTCCGGCGGTATCTTTCGGAGACGCCGATTGCATATCTGACGCGCTGGCGGCTGCAGCTGGGCGCGCAAATGCTGAAATCGACAAGCAGCAGCGTTGCGCAGATCGCTGCCGAGGCTGGGTATGAGTCGGAGCCGTCTTTTAACCGCGCCTTCAAACGTGAGTTCGGCCTTCCACCAGCGCGATTTCGCCGCCGCTCGAAATCAGCGCGCGGAAAAGACGTCCGCCAGGCATTGACGAAGGGGCGCCGCAGCGCGAAACGATGAGCGATGCGGTGGCGGCGCTTCCGCAGGGCGCTGGAGGTGCTGCCTGCCGCCGCCCGACTGACGAGAAGCGGACTCGGTTCAGGAATTCTTGAAATTGCGGAGTGCGGCGAAGGAAAACAGGAGTCGAACGAGCCGAGTGGGGTGCAGATGGCGTAGAATGTGGCTATGTCGAAAGACGCTGCGGAACCATTCGAGATCGCCTGTCCCTGCTGCCACGCGAAGCTTACCGTGGACCCTGTGCTGGCCGTGGTTCTTTCCCACGTGCCGCCGCCCAAAGCGCCGCCTTCCGTGGATCTGGACGACACCGCGCGAATTCTGCGCGAACAGAAAGAGCGGGTGGAGGCAAAATTCCTGCAATCGGTGGAAGCGGAAAAGATGAAAGAAGACGTGCTCGAACGGAAATTCCGCGAAAGCCTGAAAAAAGCGAAAGACCAGCCCGTTGAAAAGCCGATCCGCGATTTCGACCTGGATTGATTGAGTGTGCGGAAGATAGAAATCAAATTATTTTAAGTAAAAGACTTTACCGCAGAGGCGCCGAGAACGCGGAAGGAAATAGGTTCGATTCTGGCATACTCTTGCCGATGCGTTTTTCCGCGAGCTATCGATTCGCCGGCAGTGTGCTGCTTGCAGCTATTTTTCTTGCAGGCGGAACGGGCCGGGCGCAAAAGAAAAAACCTGCCAAGCCGCAGCAACTCGATTCCAATATTCAATTGAAACGCGATGCTGGAACGGGCGAATTGCATTTTGCTCGCGGGAAAAATGGCGCAGCCGCCTTCGCCGGCGGATGCTTCGCAGCCGGGCGCGATTCGCGTGGGCGTCAGCCTGGTGCAGGTGGGAGCGAACGTGGTGGCGGCGGACGGAAATTCCGTGCGCGATCTTACGCAAAAGGATTTTCGCGTTTACGAGGATGGCGTGGAGCAGAAGATTGCCTATTTCGATGCTTCCACGGAACCGGCGCACGTGGCGCTGATTCTGGATTCGAGTCCGAGCGTGTTGCCGGATTCCGTGGGAATCAAGCAAGCGGCGCGCGAACTGGCGGATAACCTTGCGGCGCAGGACGAGATTGCGATTACCGAATTTTCGGCGCACACGTATTTACTGGCTGGCATTTACCAGGGACCGCGGCGCGCTGGAGCGGGCGATTGCTTCGATCGATGTGCGCACTCTATTTGGCGATGTGGGCGGGTCGAATATTTATGAGGCGGTTTACCTGGCGGCTCGCGAAATTTTTCCGGACACCACGGGACGCAAAGCGATCGTTCTGCTGACTGACGGGCAGGATAGCGGCTTGGGATTGAATTTGGATGCTTCGAGCATGGAACCGCGAGCGGGCGCGGAAGCAAACAGATTGACGTTTGAAGATGTGGTGCGCGCGCTTGCCGCGCAGGGAATCGAGGTGCAGGTGATTTCGACGCAGAACCGGCCCGTGGGAATGACGGAAGCCTGGCTGGCGGACCATGCGAATTCGACTTTGGTTTCTTCGGATTCGCGCGAGTTGCGGATTCCGGCTTATACGGTATTCTTGGCGGAACTGGTTCGACGGGTGGGCGGGCAGCTTTATTTTTTGCGCGAACAGGGAACACTGAGCGAAATTTATCGCCGCATCGGGGAAAATTTGCGCGCGCAATATACTCTGGGATTTTATCCGGCGTCGGGCAGCCGGCCGGGGTGGCATCAACTGCGCGTTGAAATGCTGAATCATCCGGGCGCGCGCGTGGTTCATCGCGTGGCGTATTATGTTGCGGCGGGGCAATAGCGCGGCTTGCGGAATTCGGGTGATGGAAAGGTTCAAATGATTGCGACACACCATCCAAACAGAATCGGATCATCTTGGGGAGGCGAATCATGAGTGTTGGAGTGGATCTGAATGAGCTGATGGAATATACGGAATGGCAGCGGAGCAAGTGGTATGAAACGCTGCGGCAGCGAGGCGATAGCGTATTAGCGATCAGCGCCGGGGAGCACGGAGATGGCCGGTTTCAGACCGTGGGTGATTTGGTGAAGCACATTTTTTCCGCGGAGAAACGCTATGTCGACCGGCTTTCGAACCGGCCATTAACCGATCCCGCCGTGATTCCGAACAACAGCATCGAAGGGCTTTTTGAATTTGGCGCACGCAGCAGGAGGGATTTGAAGAAATTTGTGGAGGAGTTTCCCGCGGGGGATTGGGATCTGCCGCAGGAATTAAATCTTGCGAATAATGTTCTGCGGGTGACGCCGCGAAAAATTATCGTTCATGTGTTGATGCATGAGGTTCGCCACTGGGCTCAGATCGGCACGATGCTGCGGCTGAACGGCGTGAAGGGAGAGTTTCACGATTTCTTATTTAGCCCCGCATTGGGCGGGGAATCCCGGTCGCAATCGGCGTAAGCGGCTACGCACCGAAATCTAATGGCCGCGCGCGATGTGAATTGCGGGTAGAATGCGCGCAACTTGTTTCTGCGGAGGGAACGATGCTCGATCGCCGTGGTTTTCTGGCTTCGATTGCCGGCGCAGCCGGCGCGCTTCCGGTTTCGCACCTCTCTTATCGTTGGCTGACGCTGCTCGAACAGGCTCCCGCGCGGCTGCCGGATTCCTCCCTCTATAATTCGAATGAAGAGGAATATTGGACCGAACTGCGCAAACAATTCCTGATTCCCGAGGACGAAGTTTATCTGAACAACGGAACCGTGGGGTCATCGCCCGCTCCGGTGCTGCGCGCCGTGTTCGATGGCTATAACGAAACCGAAAAAATGGCCCAAAGCGATCCGGAGGATTATCCGATTTGGGGTTACGCCGCGTGGAATGAATTTCGCGATCCGCTGGCTGCCTTTGTCGGTTGCACGCGCGATGAAATCGCGCTGGTGCGCAACGCCACCGAGGCCAACAACTACATCGCGAACGGTCTCGATTTGAAACCCGGCGATGAAGTGCTGATGACCGATCAGGAGCATCCCGGCGGCGAGCAGCCCTGGCTGATGCGCGCGAAGCGATATGGAATTGTGGTGAAGCGAGTCACGTTACCGGTGCCGGTTGCGCGCCCGGCGGATGCCTTGAATTTATTCAACGACGCGATTTCTCCGCGCACGCGCGTTTTGTTTTTCAGCCACATCACTACGGCGACCGGCGTTGTCTTGCCGGCCCGCGAGATTTGCGCGCTGGCTCGCGCGAAAGGCGTGATTTCCGCCGTGGATGGAGCGCACGTGACGGGAATGATGCGGCTCAACATTCGCGAAATCGGTTGCGACTTTTATACTTCGAGCCCGCACAAATGGTTGCAGGCGCCGAAAGGCACCGGCTTTCTTTATGTGCGCGACGAAGTGATCGACCGGCTCTGGAACACGATTGCTACGGCCGGCTGGGACGATCCCAAACTGCGCGCTGAGCGATTTCAGCGCATCGGCAGTTCCAACGTGCCGACGCTGTGGGGTCTACGAGCCGCGATTGCACTTGCCGACCAAATCGGGATGGAACGCATTGAGCGGCGTCATCGCCAGATGGGGGATTACATCCTTGGGGAAATGGTGCGGCGCGGCGCGGTCTCGTGGACTTCGCCCGATCCGGCTTTGCGTTGTGCCATTGCGACGGTGAATGTGCCGCCTTACGCGCGGATGGACTTAGAGACGTGGATGTGGAAGACCAAGAAAATCCGCATTCGCGGCGGAGAGCCTTCGAAGCTGCGGCTTTCGATGCCTTATTATCTGTTGCACAAGGACGCCGACCGGTTCCTCGCTGCGTTCGATGAATATCGCAGTCTCCATCGCGCCGCGTGATTCGCCCACATTGCACTGAATTCTTTGTTGCTTTCGAATCCGATGTTCGCCTTCAATAGCTGCCATGCTCTGGCGTAGAAAATTTCGGTTGCGGCTGCCGTCGCGCACGCTCGTATTGGGCGAGCGGACACTGATTATGGGCGTGCTGAACGTGACGCCGGATAGTTTTTCGGATGGCGGAAAGTTTTTCAATGCGGATGCCGCGGTGGAACATGCGCTGGCGATGGAGCAGGCGGGCGCGGATCTTCTGGATCTTGGCGGAGAATCGACGCGGCCGGGATCCGAGGGAATTTCGCCGGAGGAGGAATTCGCGCGCGTCGGGCCGGTGCTCGAAAAACTGTGCGGCAAATTGAAAATTCCCGTTTCCATTGACACGCAAAAAGCGATTGTTGCGGAGCGAGCGATTGCGGCCGGAGCGGAAATCATTAATGACATTTCGGGGCTGAGCACGGACCCGGCTCTTGGGAATGTTGCGCGGGGGCATCGCGTGCCGGTGATTTTGATGCACATGCGCGGCAAGCCCCGCACGATGCAGAAAGGGCCGTTTGCGCGGGATGTGATGCGCGACGTGATGGCTGGCCTGCGCGCTGCGGTGGCGCGTGCGCGCAAAGCAGGAATCGCAAAATCGCAAATTGTCCTCGATCCGGGAATTGGTTTTGGCAAGAACTACGCGCAAAACTGTGAATTGCTGGCGCGGTTGGCGGAATTGGCGCGGTTGGGATATCCGCTGCTGGTTGGCGCGTCGCGCAAATCGTTTATCGGCTACTTGCTCGGCGGCGCACCCGAACAAGAGCGCGGGTGGGGCACGGCAGCCGCCGTGACGGCCAGCATTCTCGGCGGCGCGCACATTGTGCGTGTGCACGACGTTGCGGAAATGGTGCAGGTAGCGCGGGTGGCTGACGCAATTCTTTTCGGAGATCATTAGTCGGGACAAGGCGTCCCGTGAACGCCCAGTCCAAAGCAGAACAGGGCGCGGCCGAAGCCGGCCCCTACATAATTCGGTTGCTTGGACGAAAAATGGCAATGCGTTTGAACCTTTTTTTGAGGGAGATTCGGATGGTTTCGCGAAAATTGTTTTTTGTTTGTGGGTTGCTGCTTTTGATGATGGGAACTGCGGGGTCGCAACTGCCGCCGGTGAAAACTTCGCTGGGGCCGAAGCCGCCGGAGGGAGTGGGCGGCTGTTCGGTGGACAAGCCGACTTGTGCGGAGGTGGCTCCGGCGATCATCAAGAGCGCGCTCGGCAAATCACCGATCGAGGAAAATTTGCGGCAGTTAACGGATGTGATTGGCGGGCGGGTGACGGGATCGCCAGCGGCATCGAAAGCCGCAGCTTGGGCTGCTGAAGCGTTTCGCAAATCGGGCGTGGATGAAGTGCATATAGAAAAATTCACGGTTGCGGACGGCTGGAGCGAAGGAGCGACGCGCCTGGAGGTGCTGGCGCCCGAGCCGTTTCCGGTGAGGCTGGTTTCCTTCGGATGGTCTCCGCCAACTCCCGCGAGCGGCATCACCGCGGACATAGTTGATGTGGGAAAGGGAGACGAAGCCGGATTCGCGCACGCGGGGGCTTCGGCAAAAGGTGCGATTCTACTGGTACACACGGAACTGCTGCAGACGTTGGACGAGCTTTTTGGCGAATACATGGAAGCGCCGCCGATTATCGAGCGTGCCGTGAAATCGGGGGCGGCTGCGATGCTGTGGATGTCGTCGCGGTCGAATTTATTGCTGTACCGGCACTCGTCGAATTTAACCGGCAAGCTGGAAAGCCTGCCGATGGCAATTCTGGCGCGCGAGGATGCCGAACGGATTGCGCGATTTATTGCCAGCGGAACGAAACTTCGCGTGCATTTATTCATGCCCAATCTCACGCCCGGTCCCGTGGAATCGGAAAACGTGGTGACGGAAATTCGCGGGCGAGAAAAGCCAGAAGAATTTGTGATCCTGGGAGCGCACCTGGATTCGTGGGAACTGGGCACGGGAGCGCTTGATAATGGCTGCAACGCAGCGATGGTGATCGATGCGGCTCGCGCGGTTCGCGCCGCGGGCATCGCGCCGCGACGATCGATTCGCTTCATATTATTTACGGGGGAAGAACAAGGGATGCTCGGCTCAGCGGCTTATGCACGGGCGCATCGCGCCGAACTCGACAAGATGGATGCAGCGATTATTTTTGATGAAGGGACAGGACACGTAACCGGATTTTCGCTGGGCGCGCGGAAGGATATTGTCGCGGCTGTGAATGACGCGCTGCAGCCGATCGTGGCGCTTGGCGCCGGCACCTATACCACCGATGCAATTTTCGGCACGGACAATCTGGATTTCATGCTGGAAGGAGTGCCGAACCTGGTGGCCAATCAGGAGCCGGCAAATTATTTGATCAATTATCACGCGCAGTCGGACACGTTCGACAAAGTGGACATGACGGAATTGAAGCGGCAGGTTGCGATTTCGGCTGTCGCCGCGTATGGCATCGCCGATCGCGCCGAACGGCTGGGCCCGCGGCAATCGCGCGCCGAAATTGAGACTATGATCAAGGAAAGCAAATTTGACGAGCAAATGCGCGGCTTCGGATTCTGGCCGCTATGGGAAAGCGGCGCCCGCGGCCGGGCTCCTCAGTAGAAAAGGCTTCTCGAATCACTCCTTCTTTGAAACAGGAACATCGGCGATGGCCGGAGGCGTTGGTGTGAATGCTTCCGGGTTATAATTTTATGGAATGACATCCGTACCGCGTAATTCTTCGACGGAGGCAGCGTCGTCTTCGCACACGAATGCGGCTCCTGGCCGGATCCTGGCGCTGGATTATGGGCGGCGGCGGATCGGGATTGCGGTGTCGGATGAATTGCGAATTACGGCGCAACCGCTGGAAACTTTGGAGCGCATGAATCGACAAAAAGATGTGCAGCGCTTGCGCGAAATTGCGCGCAAGCATCAGGCAAGAATGATCCTGGTGGGCCATCCGGTGCATCTGAATGGAGTGCCGGGTGAAATGGCGGAGGAAGCAGCGCGCTTCGCGAGGCGAATCGAAAAGGAACTGGGGGTTCCGGTGGAGTTGGTGGACGAGCGGCTGACCAGTTGGGAAGCCGCGCAAACAATGGCTGAAAAGCGGCCAACTTCGTGCAGCGGCAACAAAGCGGGCAAGAGGGAAGCATTGGATCACGTGGCGGCAGCGGTGCTGTTGCGGGATTACCTGGAACGTGAGCGAGCGAAATCGAAAGGAAGCAACGGGTAACCATGAAGAGCTTTACCATTTTCGTTTTGATCGTGCTGCTCCTAGCCGGGGGAACCATCGCATGGCTAAAGCACGATTGGAGCACTCCTTACAAGGGATATGCGGGCGATAAAGTGTTTGTTGACATTCCGCACGGATTGTCGCGGCGGGCGATTGCGCGAGAGTTGGAGAAAAACGGAGTGGTGTATAGCCATGTCGCGTTCGAATTGCTCACGCGAATGCACCAGCAGAAGCCGTTGCAGGCAGGAGAGTATTTGTTCGACGCGGCGATGTCTCCGCGCGACGTGATCGACAAGATTGAGAATGGCAGAGTGTACGTCCACTCGGTGACGATTCCCGAAGGCTGGACGATGTTCGACATTGCCGAGGAATTGGAACATCAGGGACTATGCCGGCGCGAGGATTTTTTGGCGGTGGCGCGCGACCCGGCGATGGTCCGCGATATTGCGCCGGACGCTCGATCGCTCGATGGTTTTTTGTTTCCGGCTACTTACGATTTTGCGAAGCATTCCACGCCGCAACAATTGGCGGCTGAAATGGTGCAACGATTCCGAGCTGTGTGGGCATCATTACCGGGAGTTGGCCACGATACCAACGGCGAGGCTACCGGACTGCCCGTGGGGATGAGTCTCGAACAGGTAGTGACCATGGCTTCGCTGGTCGAGCGGGAGACTCCCAGCCAAGAAGAACGTCCCATCGTGGCGGGAGTTTTCTACAACCGGCTTGCCCGCCGCTTGCCGCTGCAATGCGATCCCACTGTTTTATACGCACTGGATTTGGCCGGCCGCCCCACGCGCATTCTGACGTCGAACGAAGTTCATTTTAATTCGCCGTACAATACTTACGTGCATGCGGGATTGCCGCCGGGGCCCATCGCGAATCCGGGAGAATCCTCCCTGCGAGCCGCAATTTCGCCCGCCAGCGTGCCATTTCTTTATTTTGTGGCCAATACGGAGGGCGGGCACTTTTTCAGCAAGACTTTGGACGAGCACAATCACAATGTGACGCGCTACCGGCAGTTGCTGAAGCAACTGGAAACTCCGTCGCAGCCACAGCCGCAGGAGGCTACTCCGCCTCCGCAGACCCCAAAAAAAACACAGGGACATCGATGACCACGGCGAAGCCTGGGCAATCCAAAAAGCAAATGATTCTGGACGTGGCGATGAACATGGGGGTTGACCACTTTACGCCGGCGGAGGTGGAACAAATTCGGCGAAAATTGATCGCGGAGTTGGGCGAAGCGGGGCAGACATCGCCGGATTATATCGTTGCTGTATTGCAGGAGGCGCGGTTGCGAGTGGTGGCATCGCCGCGAGTGGATACAGCCGGGCGCTACGAAGAAGAGTTTCACGACCTGCTCCATTTCTCGACGCTGGAAGAAGCGGAGATGTGCCTGGTGCGGTTGGACGAGTTGTGGAGGAAATTCCGGTCGGACGGCGACAGCACCGCCGCCGAGCGCGTGCTGGAAGTGGCGCGGCTGGGACGCCGCCGCGCGGAAATGATCGCGCGGAACAAAAAAGTGGAACCGGCGAAGCGCGCGACCAAGGAAGAAGTGGCACGGTGGTTTGCCATCTGGCTGGAGACTCCGGACGCGTTTTTTGACTGGCTCGATGTCCGGAAACAATCGCCCGATTTTCAGCAGCGATTCGCCGAGGAAGCTTCCGAAGGAGAATAGGAACGGGTGAACAATTTGCTCGAAGTGGAGCCGCTCGATTTGGGTTCCGAGGTCCGGGCCATCAGCCTGGAACTTGTGGAAGGAAACGAGGACCGCGAGCCGGTGCTGGGACGCGATGCCGCCGCGATTTGGAGCCGCGTGTTATCGGCTTCGGCGGGAACGGAGCCATGGGTGCTGGATTTTTTCAGCCATCTGGACCGGCTGCGCGATTACTGCGACCGGCATGGAATTTCTTTTCGGATTGCGTCGAATCGTTCGCTGGTGATCGACGCGTCGGAATTGGAAAAAGATTCCACAAAACTGGCTGGATTGCTGGAGCGCTTCGAAGGGGAAACTTTCGGGGCGCGGGCAGGGGGGCCGGTTGCCGGGGGCGATCCTTCGCTTGAGGCCGAACTGGCGCATCGCGGCGTAGACGCCTATCATCCGGTGTATTCGAATTATCTTTTCTGCGCGATTTGCAATTTCGAAGATGGATCGCTGGTTTTGCTTTCCAAGCAACTGTGGGCCAGCGAGGTGGTGCGGCGTGTAAGGCCGCTGCTTACGGATTTGAAAGTGGATGTTCGCGTGCCAGCCTAGCAAGACCTTACCATCGGCTCGCCGAAAATCGATTCTGCAGAGATCGCCCGGGCCCCGTGTCACACTAAGCAAACCAGTACTTTAGTACCATACCGCAATAGTACTTTGCGGGGCACGATGATTATGGAGGTGTCTCGCCTCTCAGACGACCCTTCCATTGAGCAAAACATGACCGTTGAAGCGCCTACTGCCGCTCGCGCCTTCGTGCGCAGTCTAAATGCTCTGTTGAAGTATGCGCGCCTGTATGGCTTTGAGCATAGCCGGGTGCTGATTCAGTTTGAAAGCGCTTGGAAGGAGCTTCACGCAGCGCTGATCATTCCGGGATCGAGGGGCGTGCTGCTTGGAATTGCGGGCTCGCAGCTCCTGCTCGATGGAGTGCCTCTGGAAACCACGCCAGCTGAACGCAGTTTTGCCGAACTGCTGACAATGGCCGGCATTGCCAGCATCCAGTTTGATCCTGGAATGACGCGTGATCAATTCAGCCATTTCTCGCGGGCTTTTTCGGTTGGCGGCACCCGGATGGCTAATCCCGAACAATTGAAAGCCATGCTGGCGCGCGCGAGAGAATCGGGCGTGCGAATGAATGAAATCCGTTTTGTTGCCGATGACGGCTCGATGTCGGATGCGCGAGTGGCTATGGAGCTTACTGCTCGCACACTGGGCGCGAATTCCGAAGAGTGGCAGTCTTTTGTGAATGATCCGCAAAAACTGATTCATTTGCTGGCTGCCGCCAGCGACCCGGGCGGAGCCTCGAATCCGAACGGCAGCGTGTTCGGCGCACGGACGGGCACTGGCTCCGGAGCGGGAGCGGGACCGGGCTCCGGACCGGGCAAAGGAATATGGAGTGGGATAGGCGGCGGATCGGGCGGTGGAATCGGGAGCGGAGTAAGTGGCGGAACGGGCAGGGGAGGAGGAGCTGGAACCGGTAGTGGCGGAGGCTCTGGATCAGGCAGCGGTGCGGGAACAGGCGGCGGCTTGGGAAGCGGGTTGGGCGCCGGAAAGGGAGGGGGGATTGGAACCCACTCCGGATATGGACCGGTGTCGCCGACTGTCCAGGCGATCCAATATGAAGTCGCGGGACTTCCGGAAGAAGATGTAATCGGAATTTTGCAATTGCTGGTGCAGCTGGGCGAGGCCAGCAAGGGAAAGTCGCAAGCCGTGGATTCCGTCATCTGGCAGCAGAATGTGGCTCGTTTGCCGGAGCCGGCCCGCGTGACGCTGGGCGAAGCCCTGGCCAGTGTTGCGGCCGCCGCGCCTCTGGCGAAACCCGGCGAGAACGTGCTGGTGAAGCTGGCGGAAGATCTGGCGATCCGGTTTGCGCTGGAGCGCTACCAGCGCGGCGAAATCAAAGTAAATGCCGTGCGCCAGTTGCTGGATCGCATGGGCCGGGAAGTGGAATCGCTGCGGAGAATGCTGCAATCGCGCGAAGAGAAACTGGCCAATGCCGGCCTCCCGGTTGAGTCCCATGCCGATTTGCTCGACCGGCAGTTTTGGGCCAGCGTGCCGGAAGCGGGGAAGCGCGGCGTGCTGCTCTCTCCCGAGGCATGGTGCATCCCGCCGCGGAACGTGCGCCAGTATGCCGAGGAACTGCTCGATCGAAACGATTCGGTAACCGCGCATTCCATTCTGCTGCAATACACCAAATGCATCCGCAGCTCCGATGTGGAAGCCCGGCGCAAAGCGGCAACGGGATTGACGCAACTGGTGGAAGTGTATAGCCGGGCCGCGGCAAGCCCTATGGTGGCCGCCATCCGCGAAATTGGCGAACAATTGGCGGTGGAAAAAGATGCCGAAGTGCAAACGCTTTTGGGCGCCGCTTTTGTGCGCTTCAGCCAGGAAGCGGTTTCGCGGCGGCAATATCCCGTGATGCTGCAGGCGCTCGATTCGCTTGGTCTGCTGGAGAAGGCGCGATCGAGCAGCGCTCCGGGATTGCGTTCGCGTTTCGGCGTCGAAAATCGGCTTCACGAATTCATCGACGAATGTCTAGGCTCCGAGCAATTTCCCGCTGGCTTCGTCGACTTGCTGCGGAGGCTTCCCGAGACGGCAGCCGAGCAGCTTGCGGCCCGGCTGCCGCTTTGCGATCTCCGTTCGGAGCGCGAGCGGTTAATCGAGCTGGCGAAACAGGCGGGTGAACCCAGCACAGTCCATCTGCGAAAAATGCTGCATGGCGAGTGGCCTTCCAAGGCGGTTTCGGTGGTGGGGCTATCTGAGCCGGCTCGATTCGATGGAAGTGGCGACGGAATTGCCGAACCTGCTGCCCACCTGGAATCGCGGTTTGCAGGAGCAGGCGTTGCGCCAACTCGCCACCGCGGGAGCGCCCGAACGCGGCCGCATGCTGGTGAATTTGATCGATGTGTTCGATCCGCTGGTGCGTCCACTGGTGGTGGATGAGATCGGCCTGGCCGGCGATGGAGCGGTGACGGAATTGCTCTTGCGCCTGGCTGCCCAGGAATCCGATACACCCGGGAATGCCTACCAATCTTTGAAGGCTGTAGAAGCGCTGGGCCGCTTGGGAGACCGTTCCGCGGCAAAATTGCTGCACGAAATTGTGGAGAAGAAGCGCGCCTGGCGTCCGGTGCATCGCGCGGAGATGCGCATGGCCGCGGCAGGGTCGCTTTCGACTGTTGATCCGGCGTGGACGCTCAATGAATTGGCGGCAGCGGGCTTTGATGCGCCGGAATTGGCCATGGGCCCCAAGTTCGGAGTTTTTGACGAAACAGCAGTGCGGCAACGGCGTTATCCGCGTGTGCGGCTCGAAAAACCCGTTTCCGTGGTGGTGACCAGCGCACGGGGTAGATTTAATCTGGAAGCGCGCTCGCTCAATCTGGGTGGCGGGCTCCTCCACGGAGAGCACAACCTGGCGGCGGGCACGGATGCGACCATCAAGATTCAGTTCGGCTTGCGTTCGGTGACGGCACAGGTGATTCTGCGAGTGGTCCGCGCGCAGAACACGATTTTCGAGATTGTCGGGATGGACCTGGAAGAGCGCGCGAAATTCCGCCGCCAGCTTGCCTCGTTATCCGCTGCAACACCCGTTACTCAATAAGACCAATTTCGTGTTTCCTCCGCTCGACCTTTCAAGGAGTTAGCTTCCGCTGATGCTATTGACATATTGCCGTGCTATTATGGTAAAAGTATAATCGACTCGTCATAGTTCCTAGCTTTGGAGTGGCTGGACCGTACGTAATTCTGGCGATGAAACCTTCAAGGAGTTAGTACTTGCACATGCCAAGAACTTGGAATCTTATAGCCCTGCTTTGCGGCGTGGCACTGACAGTGGCCACCTTGGAACTGTGGGGTATCTTCTTGCGGTCGCGGATGGACCTTGAAGCGCAACCCCAAATGCTTCGAGCATTCTCGCAAAGTGCGTTCGCCAAACAAACTAACAGTATGCAGGATCGTGAGCGGCCATGGTTCCCAGAGGCTTCAAGCAGTCTACACGACGCTTGGCGAATTCGTCCGCTTGATGGTAACTCGCTCACTCTCGCGCATTTCAGGGGTAATGTAGTGTTTCTAAATTATTGGAAGATCTCGTGCGCTCCCTGCATTGCTGAAATCCCGTCGATATTGCGTCTCCGCGACTCGCTTGCAAATGAAAGTATCGTGTTCTTGTTTGTGACTCAAGATGACGAGCAACAGGTACGTGACTTCCTCAAGAAGAACGCTCTGGACATTTCTGTGTATTTCTCCGCAACTGACATTCCCGAGGACCTTCCTGTCAATGGCTTGCCGACCACCTATATTTTGGATCCAAACAGCGCGGCGGTCTTCAGGCATGAAGGTATGCTGAACTGGGACGACCAAGGAGCACGAGCATTCCTCCACCATCTAGCCGGACATTAAGCTGGCTGGCTTTGAGAGATTCTATTGTGTCTCTCTACCTCGACGCGAAAGAGCCCAAGCATGCAAGCCGCGGTGGCCGACGATATTTTGACGACAAGTAGATCGGTGGAGCTGTTACTCTTATGAATCTAGTGTGGGAATTGTCGCTCTAGCGCATGCCCTGGTGATACACAGAGGCACGTCATGGACGGCAGACGGACCTGCGCGGATTGAGCAACAATATTGGCCAATATTTTTTTTCAGCGAGCGGGAACGGGCTCCGAGCCACTTGTCCCGTGCACGCATCCTGCTGGCTGAGGGATCAGCGCAATTCCAAGTAATATAAGAGAGCTGACAAAAAGAACGAAAGTAGGCAGCGTTCTATGTTCTATCTTCCAAGGCACGGAGAGCAATGCTAGGCCAATAAGTCCACTATTTCTGAATAGGAGAAGCCAGCCAATACGAGACTTTCTCCACGGTCCGAGACAACCGCATTCGACCGTAAATTTACCTCGGGCCAAATTGATGGCCACAGCGGCCGTAAAGCATCCAAGTAGCCCGGCGGCTGCAAAGGCAGACCACGGCATCATCCTTCCGGCGAGTACCAAGACTCCAACTCCCAACTCCGCCAATATCGCTAGCGCCGCTGTCACCCCTGCAAACGTTCTTGGCAAAAGTTCGTAAGAAGCCAAAACCCTTGTAAACCAACCGAACGTGATCAGCTTCGAACATGCAGCAACAATCAATACAGCCCCAGTGATCACCCTGCAAATTATCACGACTGGAATTTGCGCTAACAGAACCAACATGTATGCTCCTCGAAGACGCGAACGGCGTCTCAATTAATCGCTGGCGATCGGAACGTCGCATGCGCGCGGAAAGTAAATCGAATTCCTCAGCAGCAACACCAGGCACAGCTTTCACAGCCACAGTTCATGCAAGCCAAAAAGCAAGCAGTGCAATCCTGTGCGCAGGCACAGCATGGATCGCAGCAACATGGATATTGAGTGCAAGCTCTGCATATGCAAATCCAATGAGGAGCGAATGCAAGGCTTTTCAGTATGGATTTGAGCCGGTCGGGGGATGCGCTAGCGCCTGCCTTTATCGGAGTTCCTGACTCGAGCGCCTGATTTGCGGCGACGATTAGACTAGGGCTCGTATAGCCGGCCAGAGCCTGACCTTCAAAAATTATACCCTTGTGGTCCGTGGAGTATGACGGAAAAGACTTTGTATCCATAGGCGTGGCTAGCGAAACATATCCCATCAAGTCCTGACGAATTGTGTGCGCTAGCATCCATCCGGGAACGATCTCGTCCTGGTTGAACTGCAATTGGGTGTGCAAAGTCCTACCGATTCCTCTTGTCTCAGCCTTATCCGACTCTAAGAATTTCTTCATGGTCGTCGAGGAATTTAGCTGGTCCAAATCAGCGTAATGACCGTACTCCTTTTTGAACCAAGCCTCCGCTGTGTTAACCAATCGTAGAATGCGCACGGCCAAGAATTTCTGCTGGTAGACAGGATCATTTATATCCACTGAAGAACTGTCGCCGGGTTCACCGAAAGCGTTTAGTCTCTTGAAAGTTGAGACTAGCGGGACGGCCAGAAAACCCTTGAGAATACTTCGGCGCCTGCTTTCCCATTCTGACATATCTGCCTCCCAAAGTTCCGTGTCATCACCACTGGGCCTGGTCCCTGAGCCCATCAGGCACGGCGGGGTTTCACTGATTTGCCGTGACATGGAGCCCCGCGAACCGGAGAGCTTATATTCCAAAAGATCCCTGCTCTTCTAATCCCCCGTCTAATTGACGAGTCTATATACATTATTTTAGCTGGAAGATAAAACGTCAATCAATTTCGAGGGACAAATGGGGACAAACTGGGGCCATATGTGCCGACAAATGGTCATCATTAACTTAGACAGTTTCTCTCCTAGTCCATTTGTCCTGCTCGATTAGTCAGAAGGAGTATGCAAGATCTTTAACGCACCAGGACGCAAGGTAGATCTGAACTCATGCGGACTGAAGCCTGTTGCACGTCTGACAACGCGTGCAAAAGACCGAGGGGAAGCATAGCCAATTACAAATGATAATTCCTTGATGCTGAGCGTTGGCTGAGAGGAGAGTAGATTCTTCACCTTTTGTAATATCAGATCCCGCTGAAAAGTCCGGAAATCTCTACCGCTTGTGACCTTAAAGGCTTTCTCTATCGTGCGCCGACTAATGGCGAGTTCTCTTGAGAGATCTGCAAGGGACGTTCGAGGGTGGCCATTCAGTCGCTCCGATACCCTTTGGAAGATTAAGGTCGAGCAATAGGCCATTGATCCTCCGATTTCTAGAAGATGGCGAAGTGTAGCACCAGGAGGTACGTGGCGTAGAGTATATTCTCTCAGTGGTAATTGTCAATATGCTAGATGTGCCTCAACAGGATTTAAGTGGGTTCACTTGAAGTCCCAGGGGTGTATACATCCAAAGAATGAGAAATGTTGGGTCGGGAGAATGTCCGAGGGGGAGTGGTGGCAGTGTCTATCGGGAGCGAGGGCGTCTCAACTAAGCGCGTTCAAATTCTGTGCGCGGGGTCATTTCGATCGTTGCAATTATTCACGCTATCTTGCTTGGATTTCCCATCTATAAAACGGAAACGCATCCTTGGCATGCTACCCCTTTCATTGACACCCACTGAAGTGGCTGCTAAATTGCATTATTTGCCTTTATGGAGGCCAAAACACTGGGGATACGCGCTCGAATTTGCATGGTTTTGGTGACACTGCTGGCGGGTTTTGGCGCCGGTTGCGCCGTTAGCCAGAAACACGCGGTGCCGCCGTCACAGGTTCGCGCGGCGCTGGATGCCACCAAGGCGCAGCTTTTGGCGCAATACGACCAGCAGGCTAAAGCGATCCAGAGCTTGAATGCGAGCGTGACGCTCGTACCCACGGCGGGTTCCACGTATACGGGAGTGATCGAGCAATACCATGAAGTGAACGCGTTCATCCTGGCGGAGCAGCCCTCGAAAATTCGCGTGATCGGCCAGGCCCCCGTGGTGGCCAAAGATGTGTTCGATATGGTCAGCGACGGGAAAACTTTTCGAATCTATATTCCCTCGAAGCACAAGTTCATCGTGGGCTCCACGGACCTGAATCGCGAAGCTAAAAAGCCGATCGAAAATCTCCGCCCGCAGCACCTGGTGGATGCTCTGTTCTGGCCCGCGATCGGCGCCGCGGCGCCGGTGGTGATCGAGGAATGGAACCAGCCGCCCGACCGGGATTACATTTTGACCGTGCTGCGGCACAGCGGTGAAGGCTGGGAAGTGGAACGAAAGATCTGGTTCGACCGCGCGGACCTGAGCATCGCGCGCATCGAAATTTTCGCGGGCGATGGACGGCTGGCCTCCGACATCCGCTATGCCGATTGGCAGGCGGTGGCAGGCGGCGCGAAATATCCACAGCACATCTGGATTGTGCGGCCGCATGACGATTACCAGCTTGAGATTCGCGTCAAGAAGCTGACCCTTAATGAGACAATAGCGAGTGATCGTTTCGATCTCCCGCAGCCGCCTGACACCGAATTAGTGCGCCTGGACGATGAGGTTAAGGAGCAGCCCCAGCCTTGATTCGCAAGATGATCGTGCAAAACGTGCTCCACCGTCCGGTGCGGACGCTGATCAGCGTCATCGCCGTGGGGGTGGAGGTGACGCTCGTCCTGATCATCGTGGGCCTGACCAGCGGATTGCTCACCGAAACGGCCCGGCGCATTGAAGGGGTGGGCGCGGATGTGATGGTGCAGCCGCCCTCGGCTTCGGTATTCATGGCCTTCAGCGGCGCGCCGATGCCCATAAGAATTCGCGACCGCCTGGAAGAATTGAAGTATGTGAAATATGTGGCCCCGGTTCTGCTGCAATTCAATTCCACCGGAGGGCTTGACATCATTTACGGAATCGATCCTCCCAGCTTTCATGCGATTTCCGGGGGATTTCTTTTCCTCTCGGGGCGCGATCTGGAAAATCCGGATGACATCCTGGTGGACGATTGGTACGCCAAATCCAAAGGCGTAAAAACAGGCCAGAAGCTGCATATCCTGGGACACGATTTCAACGTGGCGGGAGTGGTGGAGCACGGCAAGGGCGCGCGGCTATTTGTATTCATGTCCACGCTGCAAGATCTTTCCGGGGCGCGTGATAAGGCTTCCGTATTTTTCATCAAGTGCGACCGGCCTGAACGCACTCCGGCCGTGATGGATGAAATTCGCGAGTTGCTTCCGCGCTATGAAATTCGCCCGCTTGAAGGATTTTCTTTCGCTGATGACGTCCTCGAACCTGCCGGGGCTGCAAACTTTTATTGATTCCATGATCGGGCTGGCGGTGGCGATCGGTTTCCTGGTGATTTTCCTTTCGATGTACACCACCATCATCGAGCGGACGCGCGATATCGGCGTGTTGAAATCGCTGGGGGCGTCGAAGGGCTATATCGTCCAGGTGATTTTGAGCGAAACCACTTTGCTTTGCCTGATCGGCGTGGCCACCGGAGTGGCAATGAGCTACGGGGTGCGCGCGTTTTTCCTGAAAGCGTTTCCCACGTTGACGATTCTGATCACCGCCAAATGGATTATCCGCGCCACCTTGATAGCAGTTGTGGGCGGGTTGATCGGCGCGGCCTATCCGGCCTGGATTGCCAGCCGAAAAGATCCTGTGGAAGCGCTGGCATACGAATAGACTGGGGAACGAATTATTTCGCTGTTTTTGAAGGAGATATTGCCCTGGAGCCAAGCCGGCATTTCGCCGGCCTGCCGGAACGCCCAGGAGTAACCGGAAGAGCTTCGGCCAGCGTCTAATGTGTTGATTCTGTGTGGAATTAAAATCAACTTCCTTGCAGCCCCGAAAACGGGGCGAGCATTTGAACTAGGTGGAAATGGAATTCACGACTAAAATCAACTTGCATGCAGTTGAACTGGATTCGATACGGGACCACGTCTTGGAACCGATACTCAAAGCCGAAAATTTGTGGAAGGTGTATCGCACCGGCCGCGTCGATGTTCCTGCGTTGCGCGGTGTGAATCTTGACGTGCCACCGGGTGAATTCCTGGCCATTATGGGTCCCTCCGGCTGCGGCAAGTCCACCATGCTGCACGTGATCGGCGGCCTGGCGCAGGCGACCAAGGGCCGTGTTCTGCTGGATGGGAACGATTTGGCCGCCATGGGAGATGCGGCGCGCACCAAGCTGCGCCGCCACAAGGTGGGCTTCGTTTTCCAGCGTTTTAATTTGTTGCCGACTCTGGATGCTTACGGAAACATCGCGCTGGCCCAGCACATCCACGGGAATGGATTTGATCCGCATCGTTTCGACGTGGTTACCAAGATGCTCGGCCTTACGGATCGGCTGCGCCACCGCCCGTCGGAGATGTCTGGCGGCGAGCAACAGCGCGTGGCAATTGCGCGAGCCATCATCAACGAGCCGAAAATCGTGCTGGCGGACGAGCCCACGGGAAATCTGGATACGAAGAACTCAGAAGCAGTGCTCGGCATGCTGCGCCACTTGAACCGGGACTTGGGCCAAACCATCGTGATGATCACGCACAACCCGGAGGCGGCCGCTTACGCCCACCGCGTGCTGCACATGCGCGATGGCATCATTGTGGATGCTTCGCTGGCCAACTGAGATGGGCAGCATCTGGCGCGGCATTACGCGAACGATTTTCTGGTCGTACGAACGCGGCAGTTGGCCCTACGATGTGATGGTGCTGACGATTGTTTTGTTCGTATTGTTCACCCCGCGAGGCTGGTTCCACGATCAACCCCAGAATGTCGTATTGCCTGGTGCGGACGTCCAGATGATCGCCGACGACGTTGCAGGCCACGTACGGATGTACCGCCTTGATGCTCAGCTATTGGCCCCATCCAAGCGCGCCGCAAAACCCACTCCCGAGTTGGAAGAACAGACCCACGAAATTCTCGGCAAGACAGTCGAGGAACTGAAGGGCCAGAGATTCCAAATCACCAGCATCGCGCCGGTGCTAGGCGATGATGGTGGCGTGCAGTACTATGACGTTGCGGTGAAACGCTAGCCGTCCTCTCTTGCTCCCGCGTCCGATGGAAAGTGCAACGGCGCCTCCGTTCGGCACGTCACACCCCCTGTGCTATTATGGCTGGGTTTTGCGTCCGCCGAGGCGGGCGAGGAGATTTCCCGCTTGATCCGAAGAATTGCAGGGACGGCATTCGCGTTGCTGGTAGCGGTGGGCGTTGCATCCGCGACGCAGAGCCGCTCGAATTGGACTCTGGGCACGATCCTGCGAAATATGGACTCCGAAGCGCGCGATTTCCGAAGCCTGACCGCCAATATCGAGAGGACCAAGGTCACTGTGGTGGTTGACGACAAGTCCACCGAGACCGGGCGGCTGTTCATCCGCGGCGACAACATGCGCATTGATTTGGCCGAGCCGGATACGCGGACGATCCTTCGCAGCGGCAATAATCTATACATTTACAACCCAAAGCTAAGCCGGGTGGAGGAGTACGATCTCGGCAAGAATCGCGCTTTGGTGGATCAGTTCCTGCTCCTGGGATTCGGCACTTCGGGCCATGAGCTCGAGAAAAATTACGAGATCGCATTGGTGGATGAAGAAACGCTCGACACGCGGAAGGTAGTGCTACTTGAATTAACGCCCAAGTCCGATAAAGTTCGTGACCAGATCTCGAAGATTCAAATATGGCTGGATGAATCCGCCTGGCTGCCCGTGCAGCAGAAATTTTTCGAGACTGGCACGAAGGATTATTTCATCATCCATTACACGAGTGTCGTCCGGAACGCCAAAATTCACGATACTCAGTTCAAGCCTCATTGGCCCAAGGGCACCACGAAGGTTCGCCCCCAGGGCTAATTTCCTGTGCGAATTCCCGCTACACGGGTGCGAGCCCGTTCAAGCGAATCGGCAAATCCCTGAACTCCCGTGACCGCTCAGCGAGAGGCCGCGGGACGCGTGCCTTCGGCCCAACTGAACGCGAACCAGATCGCGGCATCGGGCCGGTCTCCCCAGGCTGCTAGCTCCGCTAGCGCCGATTCCAATTCAGACTCGCGAATCAGCCCGTTCGTGAGCATAACCTCGCGGGCGCCGGCGATAATCTTGATGGTGTTGCGCAGTATGTGCGCGAAAGAATCTTCTCCCGCACAGGCGCCATACCAGATCCATTTGTTGCGCAGCGGCTTCAGCCCCGCGGAATAGAGCAGCCCCACCAACTTCATTCCGATATCAGGATCGTTGCCGAGAACCGTGTAGCTCCGCATGTAAGCGCGCCATAGCGCATCGAAGCCTGCGGGTTCCGGCCACACTCGCTTGATTGGGTGGTCATCGTCCGTCAAAACGACGCGGCCGCCGGGCCGCGCGGCGCGCACCATTGCTTTTACGATTGCGAGAGGATCAGTAACATGTTCAAGCAGGAAACGCGTGTGCACAACGTCGAATGAGCCCCATTCTTGTGGGCTCAGCGGAAGCTCGATCGCATCGCCCTGGCGAAATTCAATCGAACTTTCTTCGCTGGCCGCGCTGGCCTGGCGAATTGCTTCCGTGATTTGCGTGGCATCGCGCTCGATTCCGAGGACTCGCCGGCCGGCCGAGCGTGCCATGGCGCGGGTAAATTGGCCGAGCCCGCTTCCCACATCCAAAATAGTTTCGCCACCCGCGAGGCGAAGTTCCGCCAGGCAAGCGACATTCAGCATTTCATTGAGGCGGGAAAGGCGCTGCTGTTCGCCGGGGTCGGTGCCGTGGATGTAATGGGAACTGCTCATTCGTTTTCGATGTCCTGCCTACCTTTTGGCGGTTTTGGATGCGGCAGTGGAGGGCTTCGATGCAGCTTCGTGTTCGATCAACGCTTTTTTGCGATCCAATCCCCAGCGGTAACCTGCCAGGCTTCCATCGCCGCGCACCACGCGATGGCACGGAACCAAAATCGAAACAGGATTGGTGGCGCAAGCGCTGGCCACCGCGCGAATCGCTTTCGGCCGGCCAATCGCCCGCGCAACCTCCTTGTAGGTGCGCGTGGAGCCGTAAGGAATCCGTTGCAACTCTTCCCACACGCGGCGTTTGAATGCGGTCGCTTGCACATCGAGCGGCAAATCGAGATTCGGTTCCTGGCCGCGCAGATGCCGCACTAATGTTCTCACCCACTGGTGCATGCCGTTGCGATCGCGATGAATTTCAGCGCGAGGATATTCCTGGGCCAGCGCCGCCTCAAGCGGTTCGTCCGCGTTGCCCAGATAAACGGCGCTCACGCCTTTTTCCGTTTTTGCCACCAGCACGCGTCCGAGCGGAGAATCGGCAATGGTGTAGCCAATGCTCATTCCTTCGCCGCCGCGGCGGTAGGTGGCGGGAGTCATTCCCAGATGAACCGGCGCGCGTTCGTAAAGCCGGCTGCTCGAACCAAAACCTGCTTCATAGAGTGCGGTAGTCACGTCATCCCCCTTTTGCAATTGTGTTTTCAGCCGGCGCATGCGAAGTGCGTCGGCATAATTTCGAGGCGAAACACCCATCACGCGTTTGAAGGTGCGCGCCAGGTGAAACGGGCTCTTACCAATTTCCGCGGCGAGACCCGCCAGCGTAATGGCTTCGTCAGGCTGCGCGGCGATTTGCGTTTCGATGAACCGGCAAATCCGTTGAATTAATTCCGCCTTGGGATTGCTCGGCGAAGTATCACGAGGCCGGCAACGGCGGCACGGCCGGAAGCCTTCGCGTTCCGCGGCATCCGGAGCGGAGAAAAAAACAACCTGCGCGGGACGCGGTTTGCGCGACGGACAGGACGGGCGGCAATAAATGCCGGTGGAGCGCACCGCGTAAACAAAGGCCCCGTCGAAGCGCGTATCGCGCGATTGCACCGCGCGCCAACGGTTGCGGCCTCCGTTATGTTGCAACCGCGTTTGTATTGATCTTGATTTCATTGTCCTTTCCTCATTCACCCGTCCACATTAGCGAAGTGTTTCAATCAGTTCTATCCGAATCTTGCGGTCAAAGCCAATAGGTTGGGTCGCGTTTGATGCGGCAAACAGCGTTTGGGGATGGAGAAATCCACAGGTGCATTGCAAGTTTAGACACGCTGTTGCCGGGCTCGATTGACCGCAGCGCTCCAGCAGGCCATATTGCCAAAGCTCAGAGCCACATTGGGGATCTTCTTGGGGGGCAATTATGGGGGCTGCTCGCGACGCACGGGAATCTTTGCCTGCGGAGACCGTTGTAAAAGAAACTGAAAATCGAACCGGTTCAGGGCGCGCCACGGTGTTTGCGCCGCCGCGGAAATTCTCTCGTGTGCCCACTTACGCCGTCGGTGTGGGCCGTGAGCGCCGCCACTCTCCGCGCGCCATGCTTTCATTGCCGCTGCGTCTGATCGAAGTGGCCACCGTGAGCGAAGTGCTGCCCATCAGCCTGGTGACGCAAAATATCAGCGCGTCGGGCGTTTATTTCTTATCGCCGCGGCACATCGAACCGGGGACTTCGATTGCGTTCGAGGTGGGGCTGCTTGAGCGCCCGTTGGGTCACGGAAGCGTGCGCATGAGCACGGCGGCCCATGTGGTCCGCGTGGACGCAACGGGGACGCCGGGGTGGCATGGCGTCGCAGCCAGCTTTGACGATATTGAATTCCGGCGCGACGAGACTTTGCCGATTCACATCGTCCGCTAGCCGGCTTGCAGCTAAAACAATCGACGAAGAAAAGATCCTGTACTCTACTGTTTGAGATTTGCTCCGGATTCCTCGCCCATAGTGCGGGCTCGGAATGACCCCGAAGTGAATTCTGCGTGGACGGTGTAAGCTCTGCTTCCTTTCCTGCGCGAATTGCCGGCGGCGGGTTCCGCATTTCTCTGCTACCATTTCTTCATTCATGGTTCACTCTCGTTTCACGGCCCGTGCAGTTTTACTGGATTGGGACGGCACGCTGCTGGATTCTTACCGGTCGGATGCCCGCGCCTATCTGAGCATGTTCCGCACGCTGGAAATTCCCTGGGGGCTGGACGACCTGGCGCTTCATTATTCGCCCAATTGGTATCACGTGTATCGGGCCGCGCGTCTGCCTCGCTCGAAGTGGGAAATGGCGGACCGGCTTTGGAGACGCGCTTACTCACGAGAGAAGCCCAAATTGCTGCCCGGCGCGCGGCGCGTGTTGCAGAATCTGAGCCGGCGGTTCGAGTTGGGATTGGTGACCAGCGGAAGCCGGACGCGCGTGCGCAAGCAACTTCGCGAATTCGAATTTACAACAATATTTTCCGCCTGCATCTGCAGCGAAGATGCCCAGCGGCGCAAGCCGCATCCCGCGCCGTTGCAACTGGCGCTGCGCCGCCTTCGATTGGCTCCTGAAGATTGCGTTTACGTGGGCGATTCCGCCGAGGATATGGAAATGGCCCGCCGCGCGGGAGTCCGGTCCATCGGGATTTTGGGCCCCTTTCCCACCCACGACCGGGTGCGGGCTGCCGATCCGTATGTCTTGCTCGAATCCATCGCCGAACTGCCGTCGTTGATTGATGTCTCTCCGGCGCCTGACCCAACCAAATTAAGCAAGCCGAGAAACTGATTTGTTCCACGCAATTCCTTACGGATAAAACAGCCTGTCGTCCACACTTTGATTTTTTAGCGATTGAAACCTGCCGCCCCGAATTAATTCGGGGGAGGCGGCGGTGGCACCTTGGGCAAGGTCTGCTTTTCAGGCGCGCCGGCCGGGGCGGAAACAGCAGCGGGAGCAGCGGCAGGAATAGGAGGAGGGGCGCCCTCTTCGGGATGCACGTTCACTGACTTGATCACCAGGCGCAGGTGGACGGGATCGCTTTTCTCGATGGGCATGTAATCATCGGAGCGCACGTAAGTGGGGAACCAATACTTCTGCGCAAAATTCTCGCGAAAAGTTTCGAAGAATTTAAAAGGAAGCACGGTGCCGCGGGCGGAAGAATCGGTTACGTACTGCCCGTACGTTTTCACGATGGCGAAATCCTGATCGTCCACCCACACCGCGCCATCGAACAGCGGTGTGCCGCGCAACAGCCTCCTCGGCTTCACTCGAAAAATATAGGTGTGCAATTGGTCGAGCTGTTCCATGCCCTCGTAGCTCAGAACGTAAAAAGGCAATTGATCGGTGGTCAGGACAAACGCAGGCAATGACGTCAAAAACTGCACATCTTCCATCCCCACTTCCACGCGCTTTAGTGTGATGACGGGCCGTTTCAAAATTCTTTCCACTCGCTCCCCATCCGGCTTGGTAAAGAGCTGGCCGCTGAGTTCGTATGAGCCGCCGGGATCGGCAGGGTCGCCCTCCTCCTGAATTCGCACGTCCTGTTCCAGCGTGTACTTCTGATAGGCTTTCTTCATCACATCTTCATTGGCCGTGAAGCGCTGGATAATATCGGCCGTCGGCACCGGAGGCGCGTCCGGGTTCGGTTGGATGGGGATGCGCTTCACTTCAAATTTTGGCGGAGGAGCAATTGGGCCTTGCGGTCCTGACGAGCTTTGGCCACTCGCCGTTACGGCAAGCGCGGAAGCCAGCCACAGGATTCCGAATAAAAAGCAAGTTGTGGAAATCTTCCAGTTCATCGTTTATGCGCACCCATAAACTTAGATGCCAGTTTCATCCTATCTGGCTGGCGTTTCAAGCGATACCGGCGCAGGGCAGCAATTCAGCTTGCTTTGCCGACCGGTTTTGGTGGCACAGGCACTCTTGCTTGTGCGGGTAAGGCGTGCGCCAATCGGGAGATTGGCGTTCCCAGGCAAATTTCAAATTCGAAGTGGCGGGTAATTATTCCGAGCCCGGCGATTCCAGGGTCAACGGGCTGAATCGCACCGTGTATTCACCCGGGGGACCACCCGGAGTGAGCGGCGGGAATTGCAGGCTCAGCAATGCGGAAAAATTCTTCATTTGGATCGTCATGCGCGCGCAATTTCTCGCGCAATCCCATTCCAGTGCCAGCCCGGCCTTCCCCGGAGTGCGAACTTCCAATCGATTTGTGCCCGCCGGCAATTCCAGCGGAGCGCTCCCCGGCTTGTATGATTCGCAATGTTTCGCCGGGGCATCCTTGGCTTCGGGGCCCGGTTTTGCTTCGGCCATGCCCCAGCAAAATTGGGTGGAGTGTTCGGCGCGAAACACTACCGGAACCGAATTGACAGCAAGGAAGGACTGGGAATGCTTTTCCTGGCCCGCCGGATCGCGCTGCGCGGCATTCAATTGGACGCGATAATTCACGCGAAGGACGTCGTTGTCCTCGATACGAGCCGTTTTTTCGATGCTCGCGCCGCCCGGCAATACATCGGGGGCTTCGTAACGCATCCGCAACGCTGGATTTTCCTTTTCATCCGTCCATTCCGCCTGATACGCGCGATTGAACATTCCGTATCGCCCCCGAGCACGCTCGGGGCTTGTATCCCGGGGATTATCCGCAAACGAAAAATGATCGCTTAGCCCGCCAACGCTGGTGAGCAGATCCAGCCGGGAGATTTTGTCCACCAGAGCCATTGCTTGCCCGCCGGATTCGGGTGAAACGATCAGGCGCAAATGCGTATTTTCCAAGACCCATTCATTCGCGCCGTCACGATCGAAATCGAATTGATAGTGATTGACGGCTCCTTCCTTCACCGGAACGAAGAGAATCGGCACGTTACGCTGGTCGTCTCCCGAACTCACTTCCAGCGTGCCGTGGATCAGCCCGTCCGGCGAAAGATCGCCCGCGCTTCCCGCGGCATTTCCGCTGGCAGTTTTTAGTTTTATCCGGCCAGGAGTGATTCCTTTGGGCAGCATGCGGAAATTCGCGTTGCCTCGCAGCGGTCCCTGCAGCTTGAAACTGACATCGTGATAACGCTCTTCGTCGGCGTTCGTTGCTTCCAGGCGCAATTCAACACCGGCTTCAGCGGGAATGGCGACGAGGGCGGGCTGCGTAGCCAGCGAGACCTCCGCGCCCAACGGCAACCGCACCGCATCCGTGATGGAAAAATCGAATCCAGGGTGGGCGTGATTATCTTTCTTGGGTTTTTCAGGCACTGACGGCGTGTAGCGGAGCGTGATTTTTAGTAATCGAGTATATTGCGGCGCGGCTCCGCGCGGCAGATCGACGGTCAGCGTGTGCGAGTTTGCATCCCAATGGCCTTCCGTGGCGATTTCGTCGTCGAGCATCACATGCGCGGGCTGGCTTTCCAGCCGCAGCCGGATTTCCGCGCGGGCGGGCGCGAAGAAAGTCAGTTCCATAGTCCGGTTATCGCGTTCCGCGCGAAGCAACTCCGCGCCCGCGAACACAATGGAATCTTCACACGGGGGAGCGCCCTTGATGCCGGAACATAGAGGCTGCTCGACCGGAAATAAAACCGATAGGCGCGGTGGCACGGTCACATCCACGGAAATATACTTTTCCTGATTGCTGCGTGCGGCGGAGTTGGGCGAAAGAATTTCGAATTTCTGTTCGCTGGCGGCATCCTGGTCCAGGTTCGTCACACTGAGCAGGGCCGTTCCGTTTTTGCGATTTCCCAGCGTTTCCGTGCCTTCATTGCTCACCAATTGCGTGACGATCAGCCCGTGGGATTTATTGTCTTCCGGCGCCCTTCTGACCACCGTGGCGACTCCGGTGGCCCTCACGATCTCCAATAGCTGCTGCGCCCAATCTTCCAACTGCCGCGTATTTTCCTCCGCTGATTCTTTCCGTGTGGCGAAAGCCTGGCCAAATTTTTCATCCGGCTCGATCACGCGCCCCGCCCCGAACCTCCAGAAACGGGCCAGCGTAGTGCCCGGCGATGGAACCGCGTCCGGCGACCCCGCCCACAGTTGCTGCAGAATTGCGCCGCTTGGGCGCGCCGGCAAAAAAAGAAGCATGCCGCCGCGGCGGACATATTCCACCAGCGTCTGTTGCGCCTTCTCCGAAAGCAGGAACTTGGCTTGCGACGGATCGGGCACCGGCAGCAGAACCAGCCCATGCCGCAAGAATTGTTCCACCGGCTGATATTCCGCGTCGAGAAGCTCACTGGATAGATTCACAATACGTCCAGCCTCCTCCAACCGTTCAACGATGTGCGAGACATGCTCCACATCTTCGCCGCGAAGTGTTTCCTCGGGATACGCGCCCACGGGATAGACAATTCCATAGTCCGCGCGCTTATGAGACGCGGCGATCCATTCTCCCCATCGTTGCAGCATTTGAGCGTTGCGAGCCACCGGAACCGCCCGCGGCTGCCGGCTTCCGTTTGGATCGAGCGCGGCGTCCCAGCGGTAGAATCGATTGGCCCACGGCACCGAATAGCCGGCGGGCGTAACCGTATCCTGCAACGGAAAATAGTTGATCCCGTGCAGACCGTTCGCGAGCGCCAGGCGTGAACTCAACAAAGTGTTTTCAGGTGGGCTGGCTTGTGGACGATCATCATCTCCAAAGCAATACCATCCCGCTTGAAATTCGATCAGGATCGGCGGAAACGCAGGTTGCGTTTTCAATTCCTCGACAAAAAATTCGATTGTCGCGGCGTCCTGTAAGTTCAGATGGCGTTCGCCTGGCTCGGTCGATTCGCCCGGCGGCATGTACCATTGGCCCATCGCTCCGATGGGGCGCTCCAAGCCGAATCCCGCGGCTGATACGCGCATATCCGTGGGATTGATATAACTCTGCACATCCAGCCCGCCCGCTTCGAGCATCGCGCGCAAATCCTGCATGTAGCGCCAGAAAAGCGGACCTGCATAGTTGGTGCGCTCGATGGCCATATCGTCTTCAAGCTGAACAAAGAGCAGCGGCCCGCTGACTTCCCTGGCCTTTTGGTCCTCGGAAGGATTCGCTTTTATCGCCACGGTGTGGGACGCGCCGTAGGGCGCAAGTTCGCGCGCCACCGCTTCCAGCCACTTCTTCGTGTAAGCCATGTGCGTTGCGTTGGCGAGCAAATCTTTTGCCATGGCTTCGGTGTCATGCGAATTCAAATAGGAAAACGGCGGATAGCGCCCGTCCAGAATATCTACCTGCGTCCATATGATATTCGGGCCGCTGCAGCAGCCATTCCGGATAACCTCCATGGCGCCATTCGTTCAAGATTTGCGGGCCGGGGCGAGCATTCAGCTTGAATCCCTTTTCGGTGATCAATTGAAGGAGTCCGCGCAAATCGCGGCGCGGATTCGAGTGGCCGTCAAAATCGAGCTGGCCTTCGCGCGGCTCGTGCCAGTTCCAGGGAATGTAGATATCGATTGTATTGATGCCCAGAGCTTTGTAGCGCGAGAGCATTTTCGCCCATTGGTCGCGCGGCACCCGGTAATAGTGGAATGCTGCCGAGTGAATAAAAAATGGCACGCCGTCAATTTGCAGTTCGGGATATCCGCCATGATTGACGATGGCCACGCCTCGCGGTTGCGCGGCGGCGGTGGCGGATTGGCCCGTTCCTCGCAGGATCGATGCCTTGGAATAAGAGATCGCACCCGCAATCGCTAGGGTGGCCAGAGCAATCCCGACGCCAAGCAAAATTACTCGGATGGCAGTGGAACCCTTCGAATTGAGTGTGCTTGGGAACAAGGCTGGGGAATTCTCCCACGGTTGACCGTCCCATGCCACAACAGGCGTTCTTATTCTCCGAAAAACCGTTTTTGATTCCCGGGGCGAACCATTCGTTCCTCTGATAGAATTCCCCGCTTGCGGACATTGGTCCGCCGCACCCGTGCAACTATCCACCCAGGCAAAGCGCTTCTACGTTTCCGGAATGGTTCAGGGCGTGGGATTTCGATTTTTTGCTCAGCGATCGGCAAGCCGGCTGGGAATCACCGGCTACGTAAAAAATTTGGCGGACGGGCGCGTGGAAGTTTACGCCATAGGACAGCCGCCGCAACTTGATGCTCTGCGCAACGAACTGAAGCGCGGGCCACGATCGGCATCGGTTTCCGAAGTGGCCGAGGAAGATGCCGCTTTATTGCAGGAATATCTGGAACGTTTCGAAGTTGAATCGGGGCACTGGTAACAGGGAGAGACGCGAATGCAGGATGCGATGACCATGGACGGCCTGAAATCACTGATCCGGGAAATTCCGGATTACCCGAAGCCGGGCATTCTTTTTTACGATTTGACCACTCTGCTGCAAGACAAGCAGGGATTCCATAGCCTGATTGAAAAACTTTGTGCGCGCTACGCCGGCAGTCCGGTGGATGTGGTAGCTGGCATTGAGGCTCGCGGTTTCATTTTTGCTCCTGCGCTGGCCTATGCGCTGGGGGCCGGATTCGTCCCCGTGCGCAAGCCGAACAAGCTTCCGTGGAAGACCGCACGCGTTACCTATCAATTGGAGTATGGAACCGATTCGCTGGAATTGCACCAGGACGCTATTAAACCCGGCCAGCGCGTCATCGTCTGCGACGATCTTCTGGCGACCGGCGGCACCGCTGCCGCTACCGTCAAGCTCGTGCGCGAACTAGGTGGAGAAGTGGTCGGCGGTGCGTTTGGCGTGGAACTCACGTTCCTCCACGGCCGCGAAAAGCTCCCCGGCGTCGACGTTTTTTCTTTGATTCAATACGACAAATAATTTCTACAAGCTGTCTCGTGAATGTTTTTTAGGGGGTCGGAGCTTTAGCTCCGACATCAAATTGCATTGAAAAGATGGGCTTTAGCCCCTGAAGGCCGGCTGAAAAGCCTGCCAGACCGTTTAGGAGTGGGTTTAGCGACCGTCGCGGATTGTGTAGCGCCGGCCTTCAGGCCGGCAGCTTCTGACTTGCCTTTCCTTCCCTTCGTTGGCGAACGGCTTCGAAGAGAACAATTCCCGCGGCAACTGACACATTTAACGACCGCACAGGCCCCGTGGTCGGAATCGACACTAGAAAATCGCAACGCTTTCGAGTCAACTCGTGCAGTCCTTCTCCCTCGCTCCCCAGCACAATGCCGATTGAGCCCTTGAAATCGGCATTCGTATAATTCTTCTCGGCTCGTTCGTCGAGGCCGATCAGCCAGTAGCCAGCCTGCTTCATTTCCTCCATCGCGCGAACCAGATTTTTCACCCGCGCAACCGGCAAGTGTTCCAACGCACCAGCCGATGCCCGCGAAACCGATTCGGTAAGCCCGGCAGCACGCCGCTCGGGAATCACCACTGCCTCCGCGCCCGCCGCCAGCGACGTGCGGACGATGGCTCCCAGGTTTTGCGGATCTTCCACGCCATCGAGCAGAACCAGCAATCCATTTTGCGATTTCGACGCCAGAATCTCTTCCAGGCTGAGCACGGACTTCGCCGCGCCCAGCGCAATCACGCCCTGATGTTCGCGCGTGTTCGACAAGCGATCGAGTTGCTGCCGGTCCTCGAATCGCACGGGAACGGAACGCGCCCGCGCCAATTGGACAATCTCTTCCATGCGGTCGCCATGCCGCCCGCGCGCGATCACGATTCGCTCGAGCGGCCGCGCCGCTCGCAACGCCTCTTCCACCGCATGAATTCCCGTCAACCAATTCATTCCGCACTCTCAGTCTTGAATTCAAACATTTAGGGATCGAGAAATCATTTCAACCAGCGCGCGTCCTCATAACTGTTCCGGCGGGTCACCCGGCCACCCTTCAGGGGCTAAAGCCTAAGTTCTGGAAGCCTTCTAATGTCGGAGCTGAAGCTCCGACCCCCTGAGAAATAGGTAAGAGACAAGTTCTCACGATTCGTTCGCACCCACCTAATCCATCGCCGCGCAGAATTCCAGCATCCTCTGGCGCGTGGACTTCACTGGAACCGCAAACGGCAACCGCGCCGCACGATCGATCAGCGGAATTACCGAGTCGATGTGCTCCTCGCCCGCGCGTCCCGCCAGCGCCAGGCGAATGGGATGGAACAGCCCGCGTCCGCTGAACCCCATCTTTTTCCGCAGGCTTTCCACCAGAACTTTGTAGCCCTCCGAATCGATCTCCATTCCTTGCAAGATGCGATTGGCCAATTCGCGGATCACCGTATGCGCCCCCGCGCGCGTCAGCACCATGTGGCTCCGGCTGGCCGCTAGAATTGTTGCGGCGTCATATTCAAAAATAAGGCTCAGCAAGTCCGCGAGCGCATCGCGGCCGGCCGCATGCCCACTCGGAACAATTGAATCACGCGCTTCCGAGGCGTTTGCCAGCGCTGGCCCCAATAGAGCTGAAGCATCGGCAAACCAGGTGGAAATTCCAGCGTTAAACTCGGCCTTGAGCCAGCCTCGCTCGCGCAAAATGGATTCGATGCTCTGTGCTGTGCATTCGCCGGCAGAAACATTCGCATCGGAATTCTCGGTGGCCGGCTTCCAATTCGCATCATGGGTGGATGACATCACAGGAATTCTATCCCAGCTTGATTTGGAAAACGGAGAATAGAAGATCAAATAGAGGACCGTGCATCAATCCGCTAGAGTGGCAATCGCCTGCGCTGCAATCGCCTCGCCACGCCCAATTGCGTCCACACCTTCGTTGGTTTTGGCCTTCAAATTTATTTGCGCCTCCGCGATCCCCAGCGATTTCGCCAGCGCCTGGCGCATCGCCGGAAAATGCGGGCCGAGTTTTGGCCGCTCGAGAATCACGATCGCGTCAATATGCTCAATTCTAAAATTCTTCGCATCGAGCATTTTCCGCGTCTGCTCCAGAAAAATCAGGCTGGATGCGCCTTTCCATCGAGGATCGTTATCCGGAAAATGTGTTCCGATATCATTCAAACCCGCCGCGCCCAGCAGCGCATCGCAAATCGCGTGGCTCAGCGCATCGCCATCGGAATGCCCCAGCGTGCCTTTTTCAAAGGGAAGCGTGATGCCGCCAATCACCAGATTTCTCCCCGGCTCCAGGCGGTGCAAATCGTAACCGATTCCGGCGCGGCTCATCGTCGCTGGCGTTCCTGTTCCAGGTAAAAACGGGCCAAATCCATATCCGCGGGGCGGGTGATTTTCAGGTTTCGGTCGGAGCCTGCCACCACATAAACGTCGCGGCCGATTCGCTCCACCAGCGCTGCTTCGTCGGAGGCGGTGAATTCGTCCTGCCGCGCGCGGTCAAACGCCTCCCGCAAAATCGCCGCGGTAAATGCCTGAGGCGTCTGCGCCAGCACGATCCGTTCGCGCGGGATCGTCGCCGTGATTCTAGCGACGTCTTCCGGCGTATTCTCGCGCTTCACTTCTTTCACCGTATCTATAGCCGGGATGCCCACGATCGCGGCGCCGCGCCCGCGCGCTTCGGCGATCAGCCGCTCCACCATCTCGCGCGTGACGAACGGGCGCACCGCGTCATGCACCAGTACAATTTCGGTATCCGCCGCCATCAGAGCCAGCGCATTGCCCACGGATTCCTGACGGCTCTCTCCGCCGCGCACCACCCGCACCGGCCGGCCGAACTGTTCCTGGGCCACGCGGGCTTCGAGCGAGGCAACTTCCTCTTCGCGCGTGGCAATCAAAAATTCGCTGATCGCCGCGCACGCCGCCAGGCGCCTCAACGTGAAAATTACGATGGGCACGCCGTCGAGTTCGAGAAACTGCTTTGGCATCTCGGCGCCCATGCGGGTTCCGAGTCCGGCAGCCGGTAGTATGGCAGCGATGCGGCTCATAAGGGGTTTGAAGTCTAACGCAAGAATGCCCGCCCGGGCGAATGTTTTGGCTCATGTCGCAGCCAGCAGCGGCGCTCGTTCAGGGACGATTGGGATCGGTGGAAAGCGGGCGCATCGGCCGTTCAGCGGATTGCGTTGGTTCGTTCGCGCGCGGATCGGCTGCGGGACCAGTGCGGTGCATCGAAGCATCCGGCGGCGGCGTGGACGCCTGGCGCGATCCGGAATCGCCCCTTTCATCGAAGCGGCCAAAAATCATTTTTCCCGCGGTGGTCTGGTGCACGGAGGTGACGGAAATATCGATGGTTTTGTTGATCATTTTGCGCGCGCCGTCCACCACCACCATCGTGCCATCATCCAAATATGCCACGCCCTGGTTATATTCCTTGCCTTCTCGCAGAATAAATACCCGCATCACTTCGCCCGGCAGCACCACTGGCTTCAACGCGTTCGCCAGTTGATTGACGTTCAAAATGTCGATGCCCTGCAGAGTGGCCACTTTGTTCAGGTTGTAATCGTTGGTGATGATTTTCGCGTCGTAGCGCTTGGCCAGTTCGATCAGCTTCAAATCCACTTCCACGATATTCTGGAAGTCGTCCTCGGCGATTTGCACGTCCAGGTGCGCCATCTTCTGGATGCGTTGCAGCACTTCCAGGCCGCGCCGGCCGCGCTGCCGCTTCAGCGGATCGGCGGAATCGGCCACCATCTGCAATTCGCGCAGCACAAACTGGGGAATCACCAGCGTGCCATCGATAAAGTTTGCCTCGGCGATATCCGCCACCCGCCCATCAATAATCACGCTGGTATCCAGCACCTTAAATACGCGCTTCGAGCTGCGCTCGCTGCCGAAAAGCCCTCCCAGCGCCTGCAGATTCAGCATGTCGCCTTTATTTGCGCCCAGGACCAGGCCGATATAGGTCATCACCAGAAAGATTGCCAGGCCCATGAACGATCGTTCGCTTTCCGGCAACGAGGTGTGCGACAGCACCAGCGACGTCAAGTACGCTCCAAAAATTCCCAGAATCGATCCGGTGGCCGCGCCGATCAATCGCCGCAAGCTGGCGCGCCGCAGCCGGAGTTCAAACAGAATTACCGCGACCGCGAATAGAAAGCCGGTGGCCGCCGCCAGCCACCGCGTCAAAGCGAACGGGTGAAAGTGATAGCCCGCCGCCACGCAAACCAGCGCGAAAATGCTGCGGACGATCAACATGTCCCATACGCTTCCCACTTGCTCTTCACCCGGCCGGGAAAGAGTGGAAGGTTTTTTATGCGCAGGTTCCGCCGTCGTTGGGGGACTCGATTGCGATGAAGGCGTAGAAGGGCGTTCCATTGGAAAAACTCCTATGAATAGGTATGAGACTCGATATAACTCCCGCGCTCAAGACCTTGTTCCCCGGCTTTATGAAGTCAGACCCCGAGACTGCCGGAATAGGAAAAGTAGGACCTGGTTATGAGTGACTGCACCAAAGTATAGCACCTAAGTCAAATGGAGGATTCGCGGGGAAACGGCCGGGAGATCCAATTTTTGGGGCAGGATGGGTCAGGAGTGGTAGAACCGGGGAACACGTTTTCCCAAGGCGCAAAGCAGATCGGAAGTCACGGTGCCGATTTCACGGGCCACATCCGATACATGGATGCTCACTTTTCCGTCCGTCCCGTAAATCGTTACGATGTCCCCCAGCTGTACCTCAGGCACATCGCTCACGTCCACCATGGTCAGGTCCATCGAAATCGTGCCCACCAGCGGCGCGCGTTTTCCGCGGACGATCACGCATCCGCGATTGGTTCGCGCGCGCAATAAACCATCGGCATAGCCGGCGGCGATCACCGCAATGCGCGAAGGCCGCTCGGCGATAAATCGCCCTCCGTAACCGACTGCCTGCCCGGCTGCCACCTCTTTCAGGGAAATAATGCGCGCGCGCATGCTGAGGCACGGCCGCACCGGCATGGTGGCCATCACTTCGGCGCGGCGCTCTTCCGGTTCGAAATATTGCTGGTATCCGTAAAGAATCGCTCCGGCTCGCACCATGTCGCTCCACGTGCTGGGGCGGGCGCAGATCGCTCCGCTATTGGCCTGGTGCACGATGCCCGGAGAAATTCCCAGCGATTGCAGATGGCTCAAGGCCTTCTCGAATACCGCTTCTTGATCCTCGGTTTGCTGGCTGAGAAAAGTTTCCGACGAGGCAAAGTGCGTGTAGGTGCCGCCCAATTCGATATGCGGGCAATCTGCCAGAACTTTGGCGAAATTTTCGATTTCTGCCGGGGAAATTCCCAGCCGATTCATGCCCGTATCAATCTTCAGGTGAAAAGGAACTTTCCCGTTTGCGCTGCGTCCCAGAAGTTGCGCGCGGCCTCTGCCGAATTTCAGATGTTTCGCGGCTTGTTCGAGTTCCCGCAGCTGATCCACGCGAGTGATCGTCGGAGTCAATCCCTGGCGCAACAGCCGCTTTTCCTCACCGGACCAGAAGCCGGTGAGCACCAGGATCGGCTTGCGAATTCCCGCTTCGCGCAGTTCTTGGCCTTCGCTGGTGCAGGTGACGCCGAACCAATCGCTGCCCGCCTTTTCGAGCGCCAGCGATACGTCCACCGCCCCCAGCCCGTAGGCGTTGGCCTTCACCACGCTCAGCACCTTGCGCTTCCGCCCAATTTGACGGCGAATGATCCGCAAGTTGTGTCGGATCGCGCTCAGCGATATTTCCGTCCATACCGGGCGGCCTTCGAATTTGATTTTTGGCGCCATGGGTGACAGCCTTTCAGACTAGTCCAATTTACCGCTCCGGGAAAACCAATCCCCGCGCACGGCTCGCGCTTTAGTAAACATCGCGCAGCATCCATGCTGAATGGATGCAATTGCGATGCCGGAAGGATCGATTGTTTCGGTATGTGAACCGGTGAGCTGCATTCAGCGCAAGTGTTGGAACTGTGACCCTTAGCGGTTCAAGTCGGATGGTAAATGGGAGCCAAGAAATTGGGCGTTCAGCGCCACTGGGGGCGGAAGTACACAACTGTTGTTCCACGATGACAATCGATCCATTCGTGCCCGGGAGCTCAGCTAAGTGCGGCAGGTTTTACGGCTAGAGTTTGGTAATCCGACATACCGGGAGTCAGCTTGTCTCCCCGCCCATGTTGCCCGACAGGACTAACTTCAAGATGGGACTAAGAGGCCCAAACCCGTACTTCTGCGTTGACGTTAACCTCTCGCCATTTCCCATTCTGTTTTTCAAAAAAGTGTGGTCCTCCAATGCCGCAGAGCATCCCGCACGAATGATTCATATATACGATTGCGTGAGTTTTTTGAGGGTCGAATCCGACTGCCGAGAACGAATAGTAACCACCCGACGATGGATATACCTCATAAAAGGCAAGCCACTTTTTTTCAGATTTGAAAAGATCATCGACTTTTTGCCGCGGCACCAACTCATAAGCTATTTTGGTGGGGATGTTTCGAGTCAGCAGTCTCGGCGTGCGGTACTGCTTGGCATAGTCTTTGATAACCACTGCCCAGACTTTACGAAATTCGCGGCCTCCCTTTATTCCCATCTCCTCGGGCGTTATTAAAGGAAGAGAATCCGTCTCGGACTGAATTACAGGTTGGAGGTGTTTTTCGCTCTCAAGCAGGATTGCATAAATTGAGTAGGCATCCACGTCTTCATACGCTTTCACCGCGGTCTCGGAAGGAATTTGAGAATCTTGCGCAGTAGCCCATGGTGGGACAAGTGCGAAGACCATCATCAGTAAGCAGAGGGATATCTTTCGAGCGTCTCTCCAATCATGGCAATCAGACTGTCCCATAGCAACAGAATACCAAAGCCAAGCGCGTCTGAGTTGGCCAGTTGAATGGGCACTATGCAAGGTGTTGAAACACGATTTTCCTCAGCTAGCCTATGCGATGCCCGATCAGCGCACAAACCGGAAACCTACTGAGTACCGCAAGTAGCGCTGGAAACCCTCGTCCGGCGCTTCAAACGTATCCGGCGCGGCTTCTTCGAACCGCGTGTGCCGGTTCAAGAACACAAAATTCACGCTGCCCGTAGGACCGTTGCACTGCTTGGCGATGATCAAATCGGTCTTCGCGTTCCGGCGCGCGCGTCAATTGGCTGAGCACCGGCACCGGCCCCTTCAGTTCCTTCGCCAGCGCCTTCATGCCGCGCGAAATGCTGGAAACTTCCTCGACACAGTCTTGGCAATCGCGCTGGGTTGGCTTCCCGGCCGCCGACCGGATAAGTGGCTGACGGAGCCGAGTGCCTTGCGGCGACTCAGGCCAGAGTCATAAAGTTTTTGTGCCCGGTATCAGGGTGCATATTGGGTGAAGACGGAGTCGCGAGAAGCTTTCGCATGGCAGGGAGCGCAGGTTTTGAGTGCCGCCTCGGTGCCCGGTTTACAGTCTTTGTCGAAGTGGGCGTATCCCCAGCCGCCCGTCGTGGCGTATTTTTTTGAATCCTTGACCATAAACTGAACGTTGCTGGGTGGTCCGGGAACGAACGATTGAGGGTCGCCAAAGACTTTGTTATTTTCCTCGGACGGGATGTGACTGTAGTGCAAAGCGGCGATGATTGTACCGTCCGGAAACGGGAGCTTCCCGTCGCGGTAGGCCTTGATCGCCACATCATTACCTAAAATGGCGGCGAAACTGTGCAGGTTGCCTTCCTCATGAGCCACGGAGACCAATCTCCAGTCTCGGTATCCAGGCGGAATCTTGATTCCGAAGATCGGGACGGCCTCTCCATCGCCTTGTCCAGATGCGGACGCGGATAAGCCAACAACAACGGCCGCTACCGCAGCCACAATCATCAGGAAAACGATCCGTTTCATAAGCTTCCTCCTCTCACTCGCTCCGAGTGACGCAATGGTGCCCGACGTGTCGCGCAATAATCAGGATCCGTTATTTGGAGTTTCACCGCAAGTAGCGCTAGAAACCTTCTTCGGGCGCTTCAAACGTATCCGGAGCGGCTTCTTCGAAGCGCGTGTGCCGGTTCAGGAACACAAAATTCACGCTTCCCGTGGGACCGTTGCGCTGTTTGGCGATAATCAGGTCAGTCTTCGCGCGGTCTTCATCCGGCAAATCGGTTTTGTAGAAATTGGGCCGGTGAATGAACATCACCACGTCGGCATCCTGCTCGATGGCGCCCGATTCGCGCAGGTCGGAAAGCTGCGGCTTGCGGTCTTCGCGTTCCGGCGCGCGCGTCAACTGGCTGAGCACCAGCACCGGCACCTTCAATTCCTTTGCCAGCGCCTTCATGCCGCGCGAAATGCTGGAAACTTCTTCGTTGCGGTTGCCGAACCGCCCGCGCGCCGCCACCAACTGCAAATAATCCACCACCACCAGCGACAATCCCTTGTCGCGCTTCAAGCGGCGAGCCTTTGCGCCGATTTCCATCACGGTGGAGGAAGCGCTGTCGTCGATCCACAGCGGCGCCTGGCCCAGCCGGTTCAGCGATTCCGTGATTTTGCGGAAATCGTCGTGCGTGATGCTTCCGGTGCGGAATTTGTGCGCATCCACTCGCGCTTCCGAAGAAAGAATGCGCAGCAACAGCGATTCCTTCGACATTTCCAGGCTGAAAATCGCCACGGGCAGGCCGCTGCGCAGCGCCACATTTTCCGCGATGTTCAGCGCCAGCGCCGTTTTCCCCATCGAAGGGCGCGCGGCCAGAATAATCAATTCGGAAGGCTGCAAGCCCGCCGTTTCGTTATCGAGCCGGGAATAGTGCGTCGCCAGGCCGGTGATCCGCCGGCCCTCGTTCATGATCCGCTGCAGCCGCTCGAAACTTTCTCCCACCAATTCCTTAATGCCAATCAGCCCGGCGCGGACGCGCTCTTCGGCCAATTGAAAAATCATGGATTCGGCGCGGTCCAGAATGGCGTCGGCATCGTCATCGGCGTCGAGCGCATTTTCCTGAATGGCGTGCGAGGCATGAATCAAATTCCGCAGCACCGCTTTTTCCTTCACGATGCGCGCGTAGTGATCCACGTTGGTGATGCGCGGAACTCCGTCCACCAACTGCGCCAGGTAGGCCGCTCCGCCCGCCGCTTCCAGTTCGCCGTTGCGCCCAAGTTGCTCGCTCAGGGTCACCAGGTCGATCCCTTGTTGCAATTCGCCCAAAGCAATCATCTGGTCGAAAATCCGCCGGTGCTGGTCCAGAAAAAAATCTTCCGGCTTCAGTTTTTCGATGGCGGCATTCAAGGAATGATTGTCCAGCAGGACGGCGCCGAGCACGCTGCGTTCCGCTTCAAGATTCTGGGGAAGCTGCCGTTCGAGTGCGAGATCAGTAGCCATAGGGTAGTCTAATGGTGTTCGCCTTATGTTCGCCTAGAATGTGCGCCGCCGCAACATTTATTCGCTCGCGCTGTGAAACCACGCGAAGTCTGAGGGGAATCGGCTGCACCTGGCGAATGGCAATGATGATGTGCGCTCGCCCGATCGGCGTCAAGAGCTGTGCCTGTGGACATTTTCGGAAAAGTGGAAAACTTTCTGAAAAGAGTTTGGATTGGTTTTCAACCACCGCCGCCCCAGGCGGGAGCCTGGGGTTCGTGATTCAAAACGAGAGCGGCGATTACTCTTCCTTCAGCACCGTCAACTTCACGTTAGCCGTCACTTCACGGTGCAATTTCACCGGCACCTGGAATTCGCCGACCATTTTGATCGGATCAGCCAGTTGGATTTTGCGCTTATCCACCTCGTAGCCCTGCGCGGCGATGGCGTCGGCGACGTCAGCGGAAGTGACGGAGCCGAACAGTTGATCGTGCTCGCCGGACTTGCGCGACATGGTGAGCGAAAGTCCATTCAGCACGGACGCCAGTTTTTCCGCTGCTTCCTTTTCCGTGGCCTCGTGCTTCGCGAACACGGCGCGCATTTTTTCCAAGCGCTTCATGTTCGTGGGCGAAGCTTCCAGCGCCAGCTTGCGCGGCAGCAAAAAATTCCGCGCGTAGCCCTCCTTCACTTCGAGCACTTCGCCTCGCGTGCCCAGCTTGTCTACGTCTTGCTGCAAAATGATCTGCATGAAAGTGTCCTCAAATCCTTCGAGACTTTTTTCAGAATTCCAGTTCGCTCTGCCGACGCCCGCGACTGCGAATTTTCCTACAGTTCCGACGCGAACGGCAGCATCGCGATATTCCGCGCCCGCTTGATGGCCACGCACAGCCATCTCTGGTGCCGCGCGCAGGTGCCGGTCATGCGCCGCGGCAGAATTTTCCCGCGCTCCTGCACGAACGGCAGCAGGATGTCGGCTTTCTTGTAGTCGATGTAATCCACGCGATCCACGCAGAACCGGCAAACTTTCTTTTTCCGGACATAGCTGCGCTTCCCGCGTTTGTGCGGTCCGCCGGGACCACCGCCGCCAGGGCCGCCTCCGGGGCCACCGCCACCCGGCCGGCCGCCGCCTCCACCACCGCCGCCGGGCCGTCCTTCCGACCTTGATCCTTGCGATCCGTGTTCTTCTGACATTCGAATATTCTCCAGTTAATTTGCCGTTTAAGCGGTTGGAGCGGCCTGTTCTGGTCCGCCGGTTGGTGCTGCTGGCGCAGAAGGCGTCGATGGCGCCGCGGCTGTTGGCGGGGCTTTGCGCGGCCTCCGCGCGGCGCGCTTTTCGCGGCGCTTTACCAGTTTCTGCTGCCGCTTCAAGTCTTCGTCCAGGCGCACCGTCATATACTTGATCACCGGATCGGAAACCTTGAGCCGCCGCTCGAGTTCCTTGATCAATTCACCCTGCGTGGCTCGGAACGAAATGTAGACGTAGAATCCTTCGCGCTGCTTGCGCACGCGATAGGCCATCTTCCGCGTGCCCCACTTTTCGCTCTTCTCGAATTTTGCGCCGTGCGTCGAGGCCAACTGTTCCAGCAACCCCAGCAATTTGTCAATTTCCGGCTCCGGCGTGTCCGGCCTGCAGATAAAAATTAAGTCGTATAGACGCTCTTCCATGTGTCCTCGATTACTTCTGTTAACTTCCCGCTACAAAATTCTTGCTAACAAAACTGAATATTTACCGTTCTAAACCTGGCCCTCTTCCGCGGACGGTGCGCGCCGGTTGTATCGCGTCATGGCCCGGCTCACACCCTCGCTCAGAATCATTTCGATGGCATCCGCGGCTTCCGCCACCATCTCCCCCGCGGATTCGCGCAGGCCCTTGCCCATCGGCGCCAGAACGTATGCAGCCAGATTGGGCACCGGATACTCGGGCTTGATTCCCAGCCGCACGCGCAGGAATTCGTCGCTGGCTAGCGCGCCAACCACGGACTTCATTCCATTATGGGTCCCGGCACTGCCGCGTTCCTTGATCCGGATCATGCCCCAGGGCAGATCCACTTCGTCGTGAGCCACGAGCACTTCCGCGGGATCGCATGCATACCGTTCAAGCAGATCGCGCACCGCCCGGCCGCTCGCGTTCATGTACGTCTGCGGCTTGGCCAACGCCACATCGTGGCCCGCGATCTGACCCAGGCCCACGTACGATTGCGATTCCGGCCGCGTCACTCGAATCCCATGCCGCCCGGCAAGCACGTCGATCACCCCGAAGCCCAGGTTGTGCGGCGACCAGATATATTCCGGGCCGGGATTGCCCAAGCCAACAATCAATCGCATCTTCTTGCTTTTTCGCCGCAACTTTCAGGTGCCGCCCCGGGGACGCCAATCTTCCGATTGGCGCCCGGCCAAACACCGTTCAGGAAAATGGCGCTCCCGGAAAATCCAGCCGCTACTTTTCCTTGCCCTTCGAGGGTTTCTCGGCCTTTTCCGGCTTCGCGGCTTCAGCCCCTTCTTCGCCCTCTTCTTCCTTCTTGCCCTTCTTGATGACCTCAGGTTCCGCTGGAGCGGCTTCCACGGCTACAGCTTCACCTGGCGCCGGCTCCTCTTCCTTCTTCAGCGTAACCACGTGCGCCAGCACGCGCTGCGGATCGGTGACCAGCTTTACTTTTTCCGGGTCGAGCGGCAAATCTCCCGCTCGCAATTGGTGATGAATCAGCAGGCCGCTCACGTCCACCTTGAACTCTTCCGGAATATCCGCGGGCAAGCATTCCACTTCCACTTCGCGCGTCACCATTTCGAAGACGCCGCCTTGCAGCTTCACGCCTTCCGGCTCGCCAAACGTGTGCACCGGCACTCGCACCTTCATGCGCACGTCCATCGCGATTC
Source organism: uncultured Acidobacteriota bacterium (assembly GCA_963797765.1). GTDB lineage: Bacteria > Acidobacteriota > Terriglobia > Acidiferrales > UBA7541 > JBGPTK01. The sequence continues at coordinate 1,351,796 of CAWCQU010000002.1, forward strand.
GCAGCATGTCCACGTGCAGCAAGTTCCCCGTCACCGGATCGACTTGCCAATCTTTCATCATGGCCTTTTCGTCTTTATGGCCGGTCACGTGAATCGTGAAAATTGTATTGTGCCCGGTTTCGGAGCGCAGAATTTGCCCTACCTGTTTGGCATTGATGGCCACGGAAAGCGGCTCGTCTTTACCACCGTACAGTACCGCCGGAACCGAGCCGGTGCGGCGAATGCGCCGGGCCGCGCCCTTTCCGCGGTCTTCGCGGAGCGTACCTTCCACTGTGAAAGTTTCCATACGTCCTTCCTTAAGCTCCTAATTAAAAAGTTCGCTGATCGACGTTTCCTCGTGAATCGAACGAATCCCGCGCGCCAGCAATTCGGCCACGCTGAGCACTCGAATCTTGTCCAGCTTCTTCGCGTTCTCGGAAAGCGGCACCGAATCCGTCACAATCACTTCCGCCAGCGGCGAATCGGATATCCTTTTCACGGCCGGCCCGGAGAGCACCGCATGCGTGCATCCCGCGTAAACTTTCGTGGCGCCTTCCTCGAGCAGCGCCTCGACTGTCTTCACCAGTGTTCCCGCGGTATCAATCAAATCGTCGATAATCAGCGCGGGCCGTCCCTTCACGTCGCCGATCAGGTGCATCACTTCGCTTACGTTTACGTCGATTCGCCGCTTGTCCACGATCGCTAGCGGCGCATCCATTCTTTTCGCGAAATATCTCGCGCGCTCCACGCCGCCCGCGTCGGGTGAAACCACCGTCAGAGGCCCCAGGTTTTTCCGCTTGAAATATTCCACCAGCACCGGCGCGGCAAACAAGGTGATCCACCGGCACATTGAAATATCCCTGAATCTGCGGCGCGTGCAAATCCAGCGTCAATGCCCGGCTCGCGCCCGCGGTCTCCAGCAAGTCCGCCACCAACTTCGCCGAGATCGGCACGCGCGGCCGGTCCTTGCGGTCCTGCCTGGCATACGCGTAGTACGGAATCACGGCCGTGATGCGCCACGCCGAGGCGCGCTTGAACGCATCGATCATCAGCAGCAATTCCATCAGGTGGAAATCCACCGGATGCGAACATGGCTGCACCACAAACACGTCCGCGCCGCGCACGTTTTCCTGAATCTGGTACCGTTGTTCCCCGTCGCTGAACTGGCCGCGTTCCGCGCGCCCGCGCGTCATGCCCAGGAACGCGCAGATTGCATCCGTCAGGTGCGGGTTCGCGCTGCCGCTGAAAATTTTGAATTTCTCGTCCATCAATGCGGAATCCCCCTTAAGCACCCGCACGCCAACGCAGATGCCGGCGGTAGTCTTCCCTCGTGAGGGTTTCGACGACGAAAACCTGGTCTTTCGGGAACCCTTGGGCGGCTCGGCGCGCCATCGTTGGGTTTCGGCATATTCCGAACACCGCCGAACCGCTACCCGCCAACGCGGCTTCCGCAGCTCCTTGCTGAAGCAAAGCCCGCTTGATCTTTCCCAAGCGAGGGTGCCGCCGGAAGACAGGCGCCTCAAAATCGTTCGAGAGGCCAGCCCCCTGTGGGCTCCAACATAGAGCGCAGAAACTCCAAAGTTTAGGTGCCGCGGCGCGCTTTGTCAATCGTAAAGTCGCCCAGCGGTAGGCGTCCCGCGTGCTCACTCCAATATCCGCGGGCGAAACTACCACCACCGGCCGGCCGGCTCGTCCGGTAACGGGTAAATCTCGTCGCCGCGGTTCACCGCCAGCGCCCGCCCGCCAAACAGAAAAAACGGCACATCGGCGCCAATTCCAGCGGCGATTTCGATCAGCCGCGCCAGCGGCACTTTTTTGCGCGTCAGCCGCAACAGGCCGATCATGGCCGCTGCGGCGTCGCTCGATCCTCCTCCCAATCCCCGCGCCACCGGAATCCGCTTGGCCAAACGCGCGCTGCACTCCGCCGCGCATTCCGATCTCGCTGCCCACCGCTTCCAGCGCGCGCCACACCAGGTTTTCGCGTCCCGTGGGCAATGCGGCATCATCCGTTTCGACGCGGATGCCAGGGCGCGAAACTAGAGACAATTCGAGCGTATCGTGCAGGGAGATCGTCTGGAAGATCGTGCGCAGCTCGTGATAACCGTCGGGCCGCTTCCCGAGGATGTGCAGACGAAGATTAATTTTTGCAAACGCCGGCAGGCTCACCGCTCGCGTCATGGGACAGCGAGTTTACTGCGGTTTGCTCTCGCCCGTCCCGGACTTTTGTGCCAGCCGCTGCTTCACCGATTTCAATTTCTTGTCCAGGTCGTTCACCCGGTCGGCTTCGAAATCCGCCGGCGGCGCCTTCTGCCATTCCACCAGCGACTTTTCCCATAGCGCGGCGGCGCGCTCCGGACGTCCCATTTTGTAATACACATCGCCCAGGTGTTCCATGATGGTGGGGTCGTGACCGGTGCGCTCCACCGCTTTACGCAAATATTCCTCGGCTTCGGCAAGCTTATTCTGCTTGTAATAGGCCCAGCCCAGGCTATCCAGATACGCGCCATTCGTCGATTCTTCCGCCACGGCCCGCTTGATCATCGCCGTGGCTTCCTCCAGCCGGATTCCTCTGTCGGCCAGCATGTAGCCGTAATAATTCAGCACCGACGCGTTCCGCGGATTCACCTGCAGCACTTTGCGGAACTCTTCCTCCGCCTGATCGAATTTTTTCTGGCGTTCGTAAATCGCGCCAAGCATGAACCACGCGGTTTCCTTATCGGCTTGCTTATCGGACATCTGCTCCGCCGTCATCGCGGCTTTTTCCGCTTCGGGATAACGCCGCCCGCGCTCCTCCACCTGTGCCAAATTTAAATAAGTTTCCCGGTCCGAATTATTTCCGCGCAGCAATCCCCGAAGCACTTTCGCGCCCTCTTCGGTCTGCCCTTTTTCTCCCAGCAGCATCGCGTAAGTGACCACCAGGTCTTGATCCTTGGGATCGGCTGCCATGGCCTTTTGTGTCTCGGCGATCGCACGATCCACGTCGTGGCTCGCTCGATACGTATCGATCAGCAGCATGCGACCGCGCTTCTGATCGTCCGGCCCCATTTTCAGCAGCTCTTCGAATGTCTTGATCGCCGCGGGATAATTTTCCTGGTCGCGATAGACGCGTCCGAGCTGCTCGTAAAGAATTCCCAGCGTATTCGGCCCGCTGGCGGTTTCTGGCTGCGCCGCCTTTACTCCGGCGATCGCATCCGTCAGCACGTGAATCGCGTCGTCATAGCGCCCTTGCGATTCGTAGAGCACCGCTTCGTTGTAAAGCACTTCCAAATTCCCCGGCGAGCGCTGCTTGGCGGCGAGCAACGCATTTTCCGCCAGGTCCAGCTTGTCCATGCGGCGGTAAATCTGCGCCATGCGCAGGTAATTTTCCGGAATATCCGGCTCGATCGTGGTCAGCTTCTTGTACTGCTCCAGCGCCTCCGAATATTTCGCTTCCGACATCAAGGTTTGCGCCAGCCCACGCCGGTGGCTTGGCTCATCCGGTTCGGCTTCCACCGCTTGCCGGTAAGCCTGCTCCGCCTTTGCGTAGTCCTTGGTTTGTGAATAAGCATCGGCCAATAAATCCGATAATCCAGGATCGCTGGAATTGGCCGCCGATTGTTCCAGCAATGTAATGGCGTCGGTGGCCCGGCCTTCGTCGAGAAGCAATTGGCTTAGCTGTTCCAGCGCCGGCGGACTGCCGGAATCCCGCTTCAGTATGCCGCGCAAAACTTCCTCGGCTTTGCTGTGCTCATTCTCGAATCGATAGAGGCGCGCTAGCCACAGCGCGGATTCCGTATCGTTCGGGTCGATGCGCAGCACCGCCTGAAGCTGTTCCACCGCCCTTCGGATGGTTTCCTTTTGATTTGCCGAGGGATCCTGATCGCCCAGCGTGCGCACATAAATACGCGCCAGCAGCCGGTGCGCGGCCAGATTATCGGGATCGGCTTTCAGCGCGTTCTCCGCTTCCAGCACGGCATCGCGGATGCGCTGCGATTTTGCATACGTTTCCGCCAGCCGCTCGATAATGGCAGGCGAACCGGGATCGAGCGCCAGCGCCTTCTTGTAATAATCAATCGCGTCGTTGGCGAATTCGGATTTCCCGCTCAGTTCGTACTGCTCCTCGCTCAAGTGGCCCATCGTGAAGTTGTAATAGGCTTCCGCGCGCTTGGCTTCATCCGGCTGCGTGAATGTGGGCGCCCCATCGTCAGGTGTAGGCGCTGCAGCGGCGGCAGGCGCCTGGGCAGGTTGCGGCGCGGCTTGCTCCTGCTTGGGAGGGTTTTGTGGCGGCGGTTGCTGGTGCGCGGCTATGCCCGGCGCGGCCAGAGCAAGCCCTAAACCAAGCCCAAGCGGATAGATAGCCAAAGAAAGAGCAATTTTCATGGGTTCACCTGATTTTCCAATTATGAGCCACAGGCAAAGGCGCGTCAAAAGTTTCGCCAGAGCATGATTCCATCTTGTATCGGTGTCCTTATCCCCGTTTGGCACTTGGAGTTATGACCGGAACTGGGACGGGGTTTCGGCCCTCCAGATTCGATTTGTGGGAAGTTCCTCCGCCACCGGGTTGGAAGTAATTGGACGAATCCCGGGCGGGATCGGCGTCATTAGCCTGTAGAATTTCGCCCCTGTATAAGACGAGTCTCGTAGCCACCGGGTTGCAGCCGATTCTGTATCAGATTTCGCCGGCCCCGTCGACGTCGCTGGCTGCTTACGTTCGCGTCGAGTAATTCCGAGCCCGTGTAGCGCCGGCTTTCCTTGTCCCGACGGTTTTCGTCGGGAAAGCCGGCATCCGGTTTTCCTCTCATACCAGCCGGCAAGGTTCCCCCGTCCTCTAATGCCGGAAATGCCTCATCCCCGTAAACAGCATGGCCATGCCCATCCGGTTCGCCGCCGCGATCACTTCCGGATCGCGCACCGAACCTCCCGGCTGGATCACCGCGGTAGCTCCCGCCTTGCCCGCTTCCTCCACGCCATCGGGAAATGGAAAAAACGCGTCTGACGCAACCACGCTTCCCGCCAGCGGCAACGCGGCAACCGCCGCCTTCATCACCGCGATCTTCACGGAATCCACCCGGCTCATTTGCCCCGCGCCGATCCCCAGCGTCCGCCCCTCGCGCGCGAACACAATCGCGTTCGATTTCACGTGCTTGCAAACCTTCCACCCAAAGAGCAGCGCTTGCTTTTCCGCGTCATTCGGAGCCCGGTCCGTCACGATCCGCAAATCTTTTTCATCCAAAGTCCGCGCGTCCGGCTCCTGCACCAGCACGCCGCCCGAGATTCGTTTTAATTCCAATTCTCCGGCTGCCGCCGAATCCATCTCCAGCAAGCGAAGATTCTTTTTTGCCGCGAATTTTTCCAGCGCTGCCGCTTCATATCCCGGCGCGACGATGCATTCCACAAATAGTTTCGCCACTTCTTCCGCCGTGGCCGCGTCAATCCGTTGATTGAATGCCAGCACTCCGCCAAACGCCGATACCGGATCGCAGGCCAGCGCATCGCGGTAAGCCTCCAATAAATTCTCCTGCTCCGCGGCTCCGCACGGGTTGTTGTGCTTCACGATCACCACCGCGGCCCCGCGAAATTCCTCAGCCAGCGCCCTTGCGGAATCCAGGTCCACCAGGTTGTTGTACGAAAGTTCTTTTCCCTGAATTTGCCGCGCGCCCGCAAGCCCCCGCGCTTGCTGCCCCGCCGGAATATAAAGCGCCGCCTGCTGGTGCGGATTTTCGCCATAGCGCATGGCCTGCCGCCGCTCGAGCGCCACATGCAATCGTTCCGGCAGGCGCGAGCGCGTCGTTCAATTGAATCGCTTCGCCGCCCGCCGACAGCCGTTCGAGTTCCGTCGCAATTTCACCGTCATACCGCGCCGTGCGCGCAAACGCTTTCCGCGCCAGATCGAGCCGCGTCGCCAGGCTCAATTCCCGTGAAGCCGAATCACTCAATTCCTGCGCCACCCGCGCGTAATCCGCCGGATCGGTAATCACCGCGACGCTCTCGAAATTCTTTCCCGCCGAACGCACCATCGCCGGCCCGCCAATATCGATGTTCTCGATCAATTCTTCCGGCGTCACACCAGCCTTCCGCGCCGTCGCTGAAAATGGATATAGATTCACCACCACCAGATCGATCGGCTCAATGCCGTGCTCAGCAACCACCTTTCGGTCGTCGGCATTTCCGCGCCGGTGCAAAATCCCCCCATGCACTTTCGGATGCAGTGTTTTCACGCGCCCGCCCAGCATTTCCGGCCATCCGGTCAATTCCGCAACGTCGCGCACCGCGATTCCCGCGTCGCGCAGCAGCCGCGCCGTTCCGCCCGTCGAGACAATGTCAATTTTCAGCGCCGCAAGTTGCCGCGCAAATTCCACAAGTCCCGTCTTGTCGTAGACGCTGACCAATGCGCGCCCGATGGCCATGAATGGATCCTCCAAAAGCTTCGCTGGGCTGGCTAGTGTAATCGTGTGGATGAAATTCGGAAAGGGGACAACAGACGCTGTGCCGTCCTAGCTCGCCCCTAGTCCAGGTTCTTAGTGGTTCGAAGCTCAGGCGTCCGTGTGGCGACGCCGATTAGGCAAGATCGTGTAGCGCCACCCTTCAGGGTGGCATCTTTAACTTTTCGTCACATCGCCAATGCGGCCACGCGGGGCAACCACCGCAGGCGCGATCGCCTTGCGATGGGCCGGATTCGGCGAAAACGTTCAGCCGTTTTTCTTGCGCCAGTAGGTCTCGCGCCAGTAATAAAGCGCGGTCATTTCGCCTTCGGGATACTGCGCCTCGCGGCCCACCCAGGGAATGAACTCCTCGAGGTTGTCCAGGTAAGGATTGATCATCCGCCAACTGGCATCGCGCGAATCGCCGCTCCCCGCGGGCCGAACCTTGCCTTGATGTTCTTCGTGGCTGGCCCCAAATTTCTCGAAATTCGTCTGCGCGTTCATCAGCGAAACCTGGTTTGCTCCGCCTGCCATCGCGGGAAAACGCAATTGCGCCACATCATCTTCCCAGAAGCAGATCACGCACCGTTCGGCTGAGCCCGGAGGCGCCAGGAAAACCAGGTAACCGCAACACGGACAAGGATATTTATCTTCAGCCAAAATAATTTCACCGTTGCATAACGCTTTCGCTGCTCAACCGGAATCCACTGGCTAATACACCGGCGGTCGCGCGCCTGTCAAGACTGCCTCCAGACGCTCCGAATTTGAGCTTGGGAACGGATTTTCCCGGGGCACTCAGGCCACCCGCGCCCGCAATTTCACGCGTCCGTCTTCCACCTTCACCACGTATTCCACTTTCTCGCAGCCTCGCTTGCTTTTCAATTCATCCGTCTTTTTCTGCACGAATCGTTTGAATTCATCCAGCGATGGCACGGGCCCGGTATCTCCCAAATGCTTTCTTGCCTCGATCAATCTCTGAAATAATTCTTCCACCTTCCCTGCTTCGTGCGCCGGATCCGTCACCACCGCGATAAACTCCGCGCCCTCGGCTTGCGCGCGCGCCCGCGCTTCTTCGATGGCCTTTGCCGCGGCCCCAAAATGCCTCTGCTGCTTGCCCACTTCTTTTTGCTGCAGACGCTTGCGCCAGATTTCCATGTATTTCGCATAGGTTTGCGAAAGGTTGCTGTATCGGAAGCGCTGGCCAAAATTCAGCTCGGTGGTTCGATCTCCATAGCGCTTGATCATCGTCTCGACGCGCCACTGCGTGTCCGCGGGCTGCCGTTTCCGCCCGCCGGCAAAATACTGTTCGTATTCGATCTTGAGCACTCGAATGTCTTTCTCGAGTTGGCTCAAGTCTTCGTCAACAGTCGCCATGGTAATTCGAGAGGCCGCAAGCCATAGTAGGGTTGCACACACCGAGCGTCAAGGACTCGTCGTCCGTCTTCGCGACGCTCGGCAACCACCCAATTTCACGTGTATTGCCTCCCCGGATAGCCTGTGCTCCAATAGCCGAACTATGAATCCGAAAGCCGATTCCGTCGAAGGCCGTCGAGAAGCCTTGCTGCGCCAGATTCCCTCCGTCGACGAACTGCTAACCCGGCCGCGCCTCGCTGAACTTTCCAGCGGAGCCGGCCACGGTTTGGTCGTCGCCACTGCGCGCGCCGTGCTGTCGGAATTGCGTTCGCAACTGGCGCACGCTGGCGGCGCGGATGCCGCCGGCGCCGATCCAGCCGCCCTCGAATCCCGCGTTGCCGCCGAAGTTGAAAAAACACTGGCGCTCTCGTTGCGTCCCGTGATCAACGCCACCGGAGTGGTCCTGCACACCAATCTCGGCCGCGCGCCGCTTTCCGCTGAAGCCGTCGCGCATCTCGCCGCCGCCGCGACGCAATATTCGAATCTCGAATACGATCTTGCGGCTGGCGAGCGTGGCAAGCGCGACGTGCATACCTCGCAATTGCTCGCGCAACTCGTGGGCGCCGAATCGGCCATTGTGGTCAATAACAACGCCGCCGCCGTCTTTCTGGTTCTGAACACGTTCGCCAAAGGCGCCGAAGTTCTCGTTTCGCGCGGCGAGTTGATTGAAATCGGCGACGGCTTCCGCATTCCCGACATCATGGCCGAAAGCGGCGCCATATTGTGCGAAGTGGGCACCACCAATCGCACGCGTATCGCCGATTACGAAAGTGCCATCACCGAACGCACGCGGCTGCTCTTGCGCGTCCATCGTTCGAATTTCCGAATCGTCGGATTTACGGAGCGCCCGTCACTCGAGCAATTAATTGAGCTGGGACGCCGCTCGAATCTTCCCGTGTTCGAGGATTTAGGCTCGGGCTGCCTGGCTGATCTTTCGGCGGCTGGAATTTTGGAGCCTGTAGCGCGCGCCAGTTTCGCCGCCGGCGTTCCCATCGTTTCCTTTAGCGGGGACAAAATGCTCGGTGGCCCTCAGGCGGGAATCATCGCGGGCAAAAAAGAATTCATCGATCGCATCCGCCGCAATCCGCTGTTTCGCGCCTTGCGCGTGGATAAACTCACGATCGCGGTTCTCGAAGTCACACTGCGCGCCTATCTGCGCGGCGCGTACGACGAAATTCCCACGCTGCGAATGATTCGTTTGTCCGCCGATGAAATCAAACGCTGCGCGCGCGCCTTTACGGAAAGATTAAGCGGTGAATTGCCGCCCGAAACCACCAAACTCACCAAGCTCGAAATCATCGGCGGATTTTCCGTGATTGGCGGCGGCTCCACTCCCGATCAAAGCTTGTCCACGCATCTGATCGCAGTCACCAGCCACCGCCATTCAGCCACTCAACTCGAACAGCGCTTGCGCCAACCCGCGAGCGGCCTCCCCGTAATCGCCCGCATCGAAGACGACCGCCTCGTCCTCGATCTTCGCACCGTCTTCCCCGAACAAGAATCCACGCTAGCCGCCGCTCTCGTCGCCGCCCTGCAATAGACGGAGTCAAAATACTCGGAGCTATCTGATAAATGGTCTGTAGGCGGTCGGAGCTTCCGCGCGGTTTGCGTCCCGATGCCTGTGGTCGAGAAGCTCCGACATTAGAAGTTCCATAAAACGTGGGCTTTAGCCCCTGAACACAATGCGAGAAACCCATCGGTCTTATTCGAGGGATCAGTTCTCGGAGCTTGCTACTCCTCTTTTTCATTCCGCCTGCCCTTGTTCGCGGGACCTTTGTACATCCAATCGATAATCTTGCCAGTGACCGGCCAGAGGCCCCAGATCGAGGATCGAAAGAATGCCAATCATGACTAGTGCATCTCGCCAAGGCATTTGCCAGTCGGTCGGATGCATCCATTCTCTGTATAAGAAATAAATCACTATGAACGCGATAGTTCCTATCCATTGGAAGATATTTTGAAAGTTTCGGCCCCAAATGCCAAACTTACCCAAGGCCTCGTCAATCATGACGAGAAGGTAATGGTCTTCCTTTCGAAGAATCCGAATTGCTTCCTTCCAACGCTCGGTTTCGGATTGGGATTCCTTCTTGGCTCGGTCGTAGGCGTTGCGGATTAACTCTGAAATCTTGGCTTCATACTCTTCCGAATCGTATTCTTTCTCGAACTGCGCGTTAACCTCCATGATATCGGGGAGCGACCAGTAATTTTCGGAGGAAAACAGCATCTTCCGTTCGATCTCGGAGAGCGGGACACTCTCGCGCTGCGCTTCCTCAACAATTTGCGAGACCAGGTATTCCTTGGCGCTTTGGAATCTGTGAAAATTGGCAATGGACGACCCCCAAAATTCTTCAACAATTTGGAAAGGAATAGTATTCCCAGGAAAGAATCGCCGAACGGACGAAACAAGAAACCAACGAGACTGTTTTAGGAAGCGCAGCCGCTCAATTGATTCGAGGCCGCCAAGCATTCACAAATGATTAATCACGCTGGCCACGCAGCCCGCGCCGAATCCATTATCGATATTCACCACGCTCACGTTGGACGCGCAACTATTCAGCATTGCGAGCAGCGCCGTCAATCCCCCAAAGCTCGCTCCATATCCGGTGCTGGTCGGAACCGCAATCACGGGCGCGGCCACCATTCCTGCCACCACGCTGGGCAGCGCGCCTTCCATTCCCGCCACGCAAACAATCACGCGCGCTTCAGCCAGCTTGTCGCGATTTTCCGTCAACCGGTGCAGCCCCGCCACGCCGACATCGTAAAGAGCTTCCACGCGATTTCCCATCATTTCCGCAGTCACCAGAGCTTCTTCCGCCACGGGAATGTCGCTGGTTCCTGCCGTCACCACCAAAATCAGTCCTTTGCCATGAATCGAATGGCTCCGCCGGATGGTGATCGCCCGCGACAGCGCGTAATATTTCGCCCGAAGCGCGCCGGCCTTCGAATTCTTCCCGCGTCCGCGGCTTCGCGCGATTTTTTGCACCGCCGCAAATGATTTTTCATCCGCGCGCGTAATCAAAATATTGTGCGATGCTTTTTCCTTCAGCATCGTCCGCGCAATTTCCGCCACTTGCTGCGCCGTCTTCCCACGAGCGTAGATCACTTCGGGATATCCCACGCGCAGCGCGCGATGATGATCCACTTTCGCGAATCCCAGATCCTCGAACGGCAATTTCTTCAGCCGCTCCACGGCCCCGTCGGCCGAGAGTTTTCCCTTCTTCACCGCTTCCAGCAATCCGCGAATGTCTCGTTCGTCCATTTTCCTTTGTCTGCCGCAATCGCATTCTACCAGAACTGCCATTTTGGCATTTCGACTGTTGCTTCGCTCCTCTCGACACACAAATTCCCCGCATGATACCTTCACTCCATTATGCAAAACCCCTATGCACCAAATTTAGGAAACCGCAATCCTCAGGAAGTAATCGCGTCCACGCCTGCCAGATTGGAAACGCTTTTCAACAAGCTCGGCGCCAAGGGTGCGGAACAATCCCTGGCCCCCGGAAAATGGTCCGCCCGCCAAATCCTCTGCCATCTCGCCGATTGCGAATTGGTTTTTGGATTTCGCCTGCGGCAAGCCCTCGCGGAAGAAAATCACGTCATCCAGCCGTTCGATCAGGACCAGTGGGCAAAAAATTACGCCGCTCTCGAAACTCGCGCCGCCCTCGCCGTCTTCACGTCCGTCCGCAATTGGAATCTCGCGCTGATTCGCACCGCCACGCCGCAGATGCTCGCAAAAAAACTTTCCCATCCCGAGCGCGGCGAAATGACCTTTCAAACGATCGTCGAAACCATGGGTGGCCACGACCTCAACCACCTGACGCAACTCGAAACCATCGCCTCGCGCCAGTAGCGCGGGCGGCCTCGTTCTTATTTGACTGGAAATTGCAATCGCCGCCTGTTGTTTGAGTCCGATAACGGCTCACTGCATCAAGGCGGCGATTCGCTAGTTATTATTTGTATGAAGTCTGCGTGGCCGGCGCGCGGACAATCGCTGGCCAGCTAAATCGTTCCCGTTCGTGGTGGTCTACCTTCCTCCATCGTGATCATCGTCGCGATCATGATCCCGGTCGTGGTCCCGGCGGCCTTCCCGGAACAAGTCGGACATCACCAAAGTGCCGGCGTCGCAAGCATGGTTCAGGCATGGCAGCTCGAATCCGGCTTCCAGTGACTTGAGCAACGAAAAGTGCGTGTAGAATTTCCCGCTCTGCACTCCGTGCTCGCCGTAATTGGTATCCACGACCAACAACACCTGGTTCGTGGTCGGCACCACGCTGTAATCGTCTTCGTCCCACAGCAGGACGATAGCGCTCCGTCCGTCTTCCCACGCTCTTGACCTGTGAATGGCTTGCACAATCGTTTGTACGGTCACGTCGCCGCGATAGATCAGTCCATTGTTCAATCCGGTCTGCGTGCCGTTGTCGTTCGGATCAAACTCGCAAGCGGGGCCGCCGTTGCCGCGTCCATGTTGGTCATTGCACTGGTTCGGGGCAATAAAGGAAAACGCCGGAATGTGGCCAGAGGCAAGGTCGGCAAACAGGCCATGCGCGCCTTCAAAGTCGGCGACATTTTTCAAACTGCTTTGCGGGTCTTGTCCTTCCTGAACGCTGCGGAAATACACAAAAGGATTGTGCTTCACGGCGTAGAGGGCCACCAGGTTGCTTTGCGTTTGTCCTTCCCCGGGCAGCGCCGCGGTCAGATCGCTCAGGTTGCTGAAGAATCCGTCCGCATTGTTCACGCCATCGGCGCCCGTTGGCGGCAAGCTTTCCTGGTAGCTCTTCCAGCTTAGTCCCGAAGCGGCCAGTTGATCCGCGATGGTCTTCCCAACCGTGTGGGAATTGGCAAGAATGAAGCGAGTGCCGTCGATGTTGATGTCTCCCGGAGGCCCGGTGGTTTCGTTTGAAAAGTCGATGGCCGGCGTGGCCGCATCCGTGCCCACTCCATAAGATCGGGCAAATGTTCGGAAACGTTCCGTTATCCAACGAGGTGATGCCGGAAGCCAGGTTCGTGGTGCAAGTAGCGTTGTGCCAGTCCGGAGAATTATCGTTGAGCACTCCGAAGTTCGACCCGCCGACTACTTCCAGGTAGTTAGTCAGGCTGGGATGGGCGATGGCGAAATAATTCGTCCCGGTATTCGCGTTCTTTGCATAGCGATTGACGAATGGCTCGTTCGGATTGTTCACAACTTGGTTGTAGCCGTGGTTTTCCATCATGATTACGAAAACGTGATCCAGATGCGGAATACCTTTCGGAACTTGCCCCTCCTGCGCGAACGCAGCGCCCGCCATTGCGGCCACCATCAACCCCAGAATTGCAACCTTCCTCAACATGTCAGTCACCTTCCCCTTCAGCGTAGAGAGTGTCGGCCCTCCGCGTTCTCGATTGGAATTGGCTCGACCGCCGGTACTTTGGGGGATTCCGATTACCCTGCCGTTACAGCCAAACGAATACTTGATGAATCTCGCGGCTTGCCTTGGATTGATTTGCTGTGGAGGGAGCCCTGATCCGAAACTACCTGTGCAGTGGGGTGAACTGCCTGGCACGAAGAAAAAATCGGGGAATCCGGCTAATTACGGCAATGGATCACTCACAACCGCGTTGCGTGCTGAAATCTGGAAATCGATGAATCTGAAAATCCTCCTAATGCTTAATCAGGCCCGCGGCGATTCCGCCCAATGAATCCTGCCAGGCATGGACGATCATTCCCGGACGAACAGTTTTTCGCCAGTGCGCCAGAATCCCGAACATCGCGCCGTACAGAGCGATCAGCACCACCATTCGCAATCCCTGGTAAGCGTGAGCGGCGCCGAATGCCGCGGCCGAAAAAGTGATGCCTGCGGGAACATTCTTCGTAAACGAAATGAACTGCTTCTGAAAGTATCCTCGAAAAATCGTTTCTTCGCAGATTCCGGCTGTAATCGAAAGCGCAATCCACATGCCAATTTGCAATCCTCCCTGCGGAAGCATGAATTGCATGTTTTTGCCCATTCCATCGGCGCGCAGCAATTTGCTCAGTAGAAACAGTAAGCCTCCCGAGCAGACCCAAAATGCCGCGGCGATTCCGATGTCGATTAGAATCTGGCGCGTAGACCGCCACCGCTCTCCCAGTACGCTGGAAAGCGGCGAGCCATGTTTCCGCACGCCCAGGATCACCACGGCGAATAGAATCCATTCGAACACAAACGTGCTGGTGTAAAGCACCAGCCGGTTGGGGTTGGCCATGGCACGCAATTGATCCGATTGGAACTTTCCCCACACCGCCCAAGCCGCCAATACAACCAGCACGATCACCGTATGCACTGGGCTGGCGATGCGGTCGTGGCTCCCAGGCTCCGGCAGTGCGGCAACGGTAGTCTCCATATCATCTCCCCTCAGCCCTCTCGACGCGGCTAATACTTCCCGGCGAACATCAGGCTCCAACAAAGCCCTTCAATCCCGCGGCGCAAAAAACCCGTCATTTCACCTCGTCTCGCGCACACCTTCTATTGAACGTACAGCCGGTTGCTGAGTTAGACGCGCGCCCTCAAAACTCGTCAACACGCATTTGGCGGCGAAGGCCCCAACCCGCTGAATACGCATCCTACGCCGCGGAAATATCGCCGTCACCAAGGAAGATATTTTCCGTCTCTCGCACATAGCGCGCCTTGACTTTGCCGAACCCGGCTGCCTAGACTGGCCATTCCATACAAATTGCATGGCAAAAACACAAAACAAAGTCATCACAGTCGGCGTCACTGGTGCGAGCGGCGCACTCTACGCTCAGACAATTCTTCGCCTGCTTGAATCCGATTCGCGCGTCGCTCGAATTCCCCTGGTGATCACCGAAACCGGCCTGCGCCTGATTTCCACCGAACTCGGCATCGTCTCGCCGGAGCCGAAGAAACTTCCGTCTCTGCTCATCGGCGCCGCGTCAGAAAAAATCGAATATCTCCCGAATAAAGACGTCGGCGCTTCCATCGCTTCCGGCAGCTCTCCCGTTGACGCCATGGTTGTGATTCCCTGTTCCGCCGGAACGCTGGGTTCCATCGCCGCTGGATTGAGTGACGATTTGCTGGCGCGTGCCGCCGATGTTTGCCTCAAAGAGCGCCGCCCCCTGGTGCTGTGCTTGCGCGAAACGCCGCTGAATCGCGTCCACATGGAAAATATGCTGCGCGTGCACGATGCCGGAGCGATCGTAATGCCGGCCATGCCCGCGTTTTATTACGCTCCCAAGTCCATCGACGAAGTCATCACTCAATTTGTCTATCGCGTGCTTGCGCATCTCGATTTGCCGCAGGACCGGCAATATCACTGGCAGGGAAAACCGTGAAGCGCGAATCTGCCGGCCGAAGCCGGGAATCGAACCTTGATAATTACTATGGAATGAACCGCTAATGTCCAAGAGCCGAATCCGCACCGTTCTCGAAATGATCAAGTTCGAGCACTCCGTATTCGCCCTGCCTTTCGCCCTCGTCGGCGCGTTACTCGCCACGCGCGCCGGCGGCTCATCCTGGCTCACCTGGCGGCAACTTCTCTGGATCGTCGTCGCCATGGTCGGCGCGCGTTCCGCCGCCATGACCATGAATCGCATCGCCGACCTGCATTACGACGCCCTAAATCCCCGCACGCAAAATCGCCCGCTGGTCACCGGTGTTCTCTCTCTGTCCTTTGCCTGGGCCTTCACGCTCGTCTCTTCCGCGGTTCTCGTCATCGCGGCCTGGCAACTCAATCGTCTGGCGCTCGAACTTTCGCCCCTCGCGCTCGCCGTTCTGTTTTTCTATTCCTATACCAAGCGCTTCACATCCTGGTCCCATTTCGTTCTCGGGTTCTGCCTGGGCATGTCGCCCGCGGCCGCCTGGATTGCCGTGCGCGGCTCGCTCGATTGGCGCATGTTGATTCTCTGCGCGGCCGTTACGCTCTGGGTGGGTGGCTTCGATGTGCTCTACGCCTGCCAGGATGTTGAATTCGATCACCGCTTCGGACTCTATTCCATCCCCAAACGCTTCGGTGTCCCCGGAGCGCTGAAAATCGCGCGCGCCATGCACATCGTTATGGTCGGTTTACTGGCCTGGCTGGCCTTAAGCTTCCGCCTTCCCTGGCCTGCCTGGACCGGAATCGGCGTGGTCGCATCTCTATTGGCCTACGAGCATTCCCTGGTGAAGCCCAACGATCTCTCCAAAATCAATGCTGCGTTTTTCACCGTGAACGGCTACATTAGCCTGCTGTTTCTGCTATTCTGGGGAGTGGCGGCGGTAGTCTCGCGCCCTTAAGAGACGGAAGCCGCGAGTTCGATCTGGCTGTCATTCCGAGCCCGGCTTTGGCGAGGAATCTCGGGTGCTGTCCTAAGTTGCGATTGATTTGATGTATAGGGGGTCGGAGCTTTAGCTCCGACATCAGTGTTTACAAGAAAAGTGGGCTTTAGCCCCTGAAGCTCCGCACAGAAGGGATCGTCGTCGCGCGACGCCGGGTCGCATTTGGAAACTATCGAATCCCGAGTAGCATGACAAAGTTTCGGAGTAGTCCAATCGAATCGAAAATGCCAGCACAACTCCAAATCACCGACCAGCGCCTCAAGCCCATCGCCGCCAAAGTCCTGGCGGGCGAACGCCTGAACGCCGCTGACGGCCTTGCACTCTACGAAACGCACGACCTCCTGGCCCTCGGCTGGCTAGCCAACCACGTACGCGAGAAGCGCCACGGCGACATCTGCTACTTCAACGTCAATCGCCACATCAATCCCACCAACGTTTGCGTCGCGCATTGCAAACTTTGCGCGTTCGGCCGCTCTCCGGATTCCCCCGGCGCGTACACCTATGCCATCGAAGAAATCGTTCAGCGCGCCGAGCAAGGCGTTTCCGAAGGCGCCACGGAATTTCACATTGTCGGCGGACTGCATCCCGACCTGCCCTTTGATTATTATCTCGATTTAATTCGCGGCCTGAAGAAAAGCTATCCGCAAGTCCACCTGAAAGCTTTCACGATGGTGGAGGTGGGCTACTACGCGCGCATCGCCAAGCTTTCCATTCGCGATACTCTGCTGAAAATGAAGGAAGCCGGAGTGGATTCACTTCCCGGCGGCGGCGCGGAAATTTTCAATCCGCGCGTCCGCAAAGTAATCTGTGACCACAAGGTAAGCGGCCAGCGCTGGCTGGAAATCGCCCGCACCGCCCACGAAATCGGTTTGCGTTCCAACGCCACCATGCTCTACGGCCACATTGAAACTTCCGAGGAACGCGTCGAGCATTTGTTGCTGCTGCGCGATTTGCAGGATAAAACCGGCGGCTTCGTCACCTTCATTCCGCTGGCGTTTCATCCGGCCAATACCGGTCTCAGCCACATTCCCAGTCCCACGGGAATCGACGATCTGAAAATGATCGCCGTGTCGCGGCTGCTGCTCGATAATTTCGATCACATCAAGGCTTACTGGATCATGTTGACGCCGCGCATCGCGCAAGTTGCCTTGCGATTCGGCGCCGACGATATCGACGGCACCGTGATCGAGGAAAAAATTTATCACGATGCGGGCGCCACCACGTCCGAGTTCACTACGCGCGGCGATCTCGAACGCCTGATCCGCGCCGCCGGCCGCACGCCTGTCGAACGCGACACCTGCTACCATCCCGTCGATCGCACCAAAATGCCGCTGCCGCCCAAATCGCGCAACGCCCGCAGCGAAAATTTCGTTCCCCAAACCACTCTCACGCTAATCACCTAGCGCAATCGTCCCGACTAGTGCGGGCCGGCTCATAGGCTACGGAAAAAGCCCGGTGTCATTCCGAACGAAGTGAGGAATCCGGAGTTGCTCCCCAATGCTTGAGAAGTGGGGTATTTCTCCATGGCTCGTGTCGAGTGTCATTTTATCGAACAACAATTTCGACATTTTCCCAACTTCAGCCGCGCCCTCTTTTTGCTTTCCTTACCGGGTTGCTGCGCTCCCCAAAAAAAATCGCCCCACTCTAGGAGGAAAGAGTGGGGCGTGTGGCCTCAACCCGGGGAGAGAATCCGGTTGAGATTTTGCTGCCGCCGGCAAAATCACGGCTGTATTATTCCTCGTCATCCGGCGATAAGGCGGAGGTGGCGGAGTCTGCCCCGGGCGCCGCTGCGGCCCGCGCATTCCGTCCTTGCCGCCCCGGCCATCGCGTCCATCATGGCCGTCACGCCCATCCTTCATTCCACGCCAGTCGCGCTTCATCCGCTGCTGCTGGTAGTCCTTCAATTTCTTCCATTGGTCCACCGTCAGCACGCGCCGGATATCCAGGCTCATCATGGTCGCTTCTTTTTCCAAGCGGCCGCGCGCGGCTACCACTTGATCGATTTGCGCGCCCACTTTCGCGACATCCGGCTGATCGGCGTCCACCAGCGGCTTCAATTCCAATTCCTTTTTCTCCAGATCGGCGCGCAGATCGATCAGCTTTAATTTATGGGACATAAACGTCGATTCGATCTGCTTCACCTGGTCGTCGCTCAGTTCAATGGCTTTCACGGTTTCCGAATTCTTCCACCACGCGCCGAACATTCCTCCGCCCATTCCTCCCGGACCTGGCCGGTGAAACGCTGCGCCGGGCATTCCTGGCGGATTGCCGGGATCGGGCATGGGGGCTGGCGCGGCCATCGGCGCTCCTCCGGGATCGGGCGCCTCGGGTGCTGGGCCCTGCGCGCGCGACATCCCCGGCAACATCAATCCTGCTACCAGCAGGCTTGCAGACAACACAATTGCAGACGGCTTCATTTACGTTCTCCTTTTCCTGTATTCGAGTTCTTTTGCGAGGCCTCTGCAAGCTCTTGAGTGATCAAATCAGAAGGCGCTAGCGCATCGGGAACTTCTTTGGAAAGCGAGCTTTCCACCTGCATCAACAATTCCTGATCGGACACCGTGGCCGTCGGCGCATCAATGCGCCGCGGAACCGGCCGCAGCAGCAAGCTGGCTGCCAGCGCCACAAAGCCAACCGCCGTCGCCCAAATCAGACGGTGATGCCCTGCCCGCTGCTCACGGATTCGTGCGTTGATCTCCGCGCGCTGCCGGATCCAAAAAACTTCAGACCGCTCGGCCGCCGCGCTCAGCGATTCACGTGCTCCGTCGAGCACGCTCTTCAATGCTTGTTCTTCGGCGCGGCACTCTTCGCAGCCCTTCAGATGGTCCTGCGATGCGGCGTCGAGTTCGCTGGAAAGCACGGCGGCCCAGCTCTCGTCGGACAAATGTTTTTGGTCTGCCATTATCTTCCTTGCCTTTTCACTCGCTGGCGGATCGCACTCACCGCGCGCGCCAGGTGGCTCTTCACCGTTCCGGTTTGCAATTCCATCGTCTTGGCGATTTCTTCCAGCGGCATTTCTTCCGAAAATCGCAAAAAGAAAACTTCCTTTTGTTGCGGTGAAAGATCTTCCACCGCTTCCCACACCTTGGCCACTTCTTCGCGCGCCGCCAACGCCCGCTCGGGAGATGCCGCGCGGTCCGGCACCGCTGCTGCCGCAGCCATCGCGCTTTCTCCGCTGCCCAGCAGCGTCATCCAGAATCCGCGCCGCCTGCTGCGCATGTGGTCCCGCGCCAGATTGATGGCAATGCGGACCAGCCAGGTGCCCACGCTCGATTCGCCGCGGAAACTTTCCCGCTTGCGATACGCCCGCAGAAAGCATTCCTGCGTCAGCGTGTCGGCCGCGTCCGGATCGCGCAGAATCGCCAGCAGCACGCGATAAATCCGCCGCTGGTGCTCACGCACGATCGCGTCGAATTCCTCGTGCTCCACACCCGTCGCGCCCGCCGCTCTCGCCTTTGGCGTAGCTGCCTCAGCCTGCGGAAGATAAACTCCAAATCGACTCAGGATTGTTTCCAAGCTGCCCTTGCCCTCTCCCCTAAATAGACGCTTTCCGCCTTTGGGGGATTACATGGATTAAATTCGGGTTCCTATCGATCCCTCTTGAAACGCGGAGCTGGTTTTCTGGCGCAGCACACTTAGATGCCCTTTTCGATCTGTTGCGCTGCCCAGCCACGTTTGGCCGGATTGATCTCCATGCAGTGCCGCGCAACCATCTGCAAAATCCGCGTCAGCGAATCGCCGCTTCCGCCGACGATTTTTTTCTCCGGAAGATCTCCCACAACAACATGGCGTAAAAAGGCCCGTAAGTCAGCCACACCATTTCCGGGCGCCAGTGCCACGTGTTCAACGCGTAGTAGTCCACCAGCACATGATAGGAGAGAAATTGCAAAATCGTCAGCAGCAACCACGCTGGATTTGGAAAAAAACAAAGAAACGGAATAATCCAGGTGAAATACCACGAATAGGCATTGGGAGAGAACAACAAAATTGCCCCGAAAATCAGATACGCCGCGCGCGCCGGTTCAATCTTCTTCACCGCCGCCCACAACGCTAACCCTGCTGCGATGCCGATTCCCAGATCCGTCGCGAATCGCCGCGAACCGCTGATCCAAACCAGCACGGAATACAAACTGGCGTTGTTATCCTGCCAGCGCGATGCGTAGTAACTTAGGATGTCCGGCAGATCCCGCAACGCCGAACGGAACGGCCACGCGCAGGCCAACGCAAACGCCGCAGCCAGGGACGCGTTGATCCATCCTTCGCGCCGCTTGGGCCATCCCGCCCGCCTCAGCCACAGCGGCATCAGCATGATAGGGAACAGCTTAAGCATCGCCGCTGCCGTCAGCAGAATCGTTGACAGCCTTTGCCGTGGCCGTATAATCAACAGGCAGGCGGCCACCAGCGCCGCCAGCGCTAACGCATCGCTGTGGCTGTTGCCGGCAAACTCGACCACCACCAGCGGGTTCCAGGCGTACACCACCAACTGGTAATTTCGTCCCCCGGTCGAACGCAGCCACGTGGCCAACAGGAAAACGACCAGCAAATCGGCCGCGATAAATGGTAGTTTGAACGCGACCGGGCCTGGCAGAAACCGTCCCGTGATCCGGAACGTCAGTTCAGAGAGCGGCGGATAGACGGCGGGAATATCGTGCCCTGGGCCGGCAGGCTCGGCGCGGTTTCGCAGCGAATCGAGTCGCGGATCGTCGGGGCGGATCGTATACGGATTCCAGCCGGCGCGCTGCACCAGGCCGTCCCAGCGGTAGCGGTAAATGTCTTCGGAAAGCGTTGGAGCGAGCGGCGCCAGCGTCAGGCGAAACAGCACCGCGCCGGCCAGAATCAGCCAGAGCGTTGCGCGGTTTTCCGCGCTGTGTTCCAGGCAGTACAGCGCGATGAAATATATGATTCCGGCGGCGAACGCGATCGCAATCGTTTCGATTACGTGGATTTCCAGATCGTGCAGCCGGTAGAGCAAAACGAAACAGAATTCTAGCGCGGCAATTCCGCCCAGCGCGATCAGGTTTTGAGGGCGGAAAAACGATCCCGCGCGGGTCAGCATGCGGAGGCAGTGATTCGGTGAGTTGGATCTTCAGTGCGGCGGCAATCTTGCAAGGCAGCAACCCGGTCTCGAACTATTTCCGCAAATTGACGGACCCCACGTTTCGCGGCCTCTACCAGGCAAATACCTTCGACTTCGCCATTATGATTCCATATTTTCTGGTGCTGGTCGTCCTGGCGGCCTACGGAATCCACCGCTATGTGCTGGTCTACAATTATTATCGCTATCGCCATCGCGTGCCGCCGGTGCCGCCTGTTCCAGTCGAGTGGCCCAAGGTTACCATACAGCTTCCCATCTTCAACGAGCGCTACGTGATCGAGCGCCTGGTCGATTCCATCGCGCAATTCGATTATCCCCGCGACAAATTGGACATTCAGGTGCTCGACGATTCCACCGATGAAACGCGCGAAATCGCGCGCGGCTGCGTGGAACGCTACCAGCAACTCGGCTTGCCGATTTCCTATCATCTGCGCACGAACCGCGAAGGTTACAAAGCTGGGGCGCTGCAGGAAGGCCTGAAAAGCGCGCAAGGTGAATTGGTTGCAATCTTCGACGCTGATTTTCTGCCTCCCGGCGATTTTCTTCGCCGCACTGTTCCGTATTTTTGCGATCCGAAGCTCGGCATGGTTCAAACGCGCTGGAGCTATGTAAACCGCAATTATTCCTTGCTCACCGAAGTGGAAGGAATTTTGCTCGACGGTCATTTCGTGATCGAGCATTGCGCGCGGTATCGCCGCGGCTCGTTTTTCAATTTCAACGGCACCGCGGGCGTGTGGCGCCGCTCGACGATCGAAGACGCCGGCGGCTGGCAGCACGATACGCTCACCGAAGACACCGATCTTTCCTATCGCGCGCAGCTTCGCGGCTGGCAATTTCTCTATTTGCCGGAAATCGAATGTCCCTCGGAATTGCCCGTGGAAATGAACGCATTCAAATCGCAGCAGGCGCGTTGGGCCAAAGGCCTGATGCAAACGGCCAAAAAAATTCTGCCGCGCGTATTGAAAGCGAAGGTGCCCGGCCATGTGAAAGCCGAAGCGATTTTTCACCTCACTGCGAACATCAGTTACCCGCTGATGGTTTTTCTTTCCGTGATTTTGCTGCCCGCGATGATTGTGCGTTTTTATCAGGGATGGTTTCAGGTTGTGCTGATCGATTTGCCGCTGTTTCTCGCTTCCACTTGCTCGATTTCCAGTTTTTATCTCGCTTCGCAGCGCGTGCTGTTTCCGAAAACCTGGAAGCGCACGTTCTGGTTTCTTCCGTTCGTGATGGCCGTGGGCATCGGCCTCTCCGTCCGCAACGCCGTTTCGGTGATGGAAGCGATCTTCGGAAAAAAATCCGAGTTCACGCGCACTCCGAAATATCGCATCGAAGGCGAAGCAACAGGGCGCGTGGCTGAAAAAAAGTTATCGCAAAGGCGCGGGCTGGATGCCTTTCGCCGAAGTGGCGCTGGGAATTTATTTTGCGTTCACGGTTTACTACGCGATCTCGAATGAAAATTATTTGACGGTTCCGTTTCTGCTTCTTTTTGTGTGGGGATACCTCTACACCGGCTTGATGTCCATCGGCCAGGTTTATCTCGAGCGCCTGCGCTTCGGCTCCGCGCTCGAGCCGGCGGAGGTGCGTCCCGCCGCTACCGGCGCTCCCGGCTTCTGACCGCGCCTCTGCAATCCGGACCGTCGAGTGGCCGCAAGGGATGGATTAAGAACCGAACTGTTCGGAAATATCGAAGTGGAAAAACTTAATTTAGTTCGACCGGCGTGAGCACACCATCTTTCTTGATGCCGACCCGAATGGGGCGAGGTGGTCCCTTGGTCGGCACAGTCACTTCTACCCACATTTCCTCGCCGGCTTTTAGACTGGGCACTTGGGCGTGTTCCGAAATAAAGACCAAAACCGGCTCTTGGCCGATCGCAACAACAGTCCCGTCGTTGTTCTTATGCAAGTAAACCCACTCGCCAGATTCGGAACCCTCTGGTTTGGCGATCAACCGGTCACCGCGAACATCCAAATATGCCCACTGGTGGTTCAAATACCAGTCGCTTGCTCCTTGCCTGTCTCCTGCACGGTACGTAAATCCCTCCGTGGGAAACTCCAATCTCTCACTTAGGTATCGTCCGCGGATTGGAAGTTCAGGATCGTATACTTGGCACAGCACCCATAAGCGCGGACGAGTCTTGCGATCGTACAGTAGTTTGCCACCTAAACTTAGGACAAGTACCACCTGAATCATCCCCAGCATCAATCCTCTGCGCACACCAGTCATCGACCGGTCTCCATCACCGCTATGAGCCTTCGCCGCGTCATTTCCAATGCATAGCCGCCCGCCAGACATAAAACGCCGAGTATGAGAAGGCTCGCCGAGCGTCCCAACTTACCCATAAAACCGTCGAAATAGAAAAACAGGACAGAGACTGCAAACCCTACAATCCCCAAATTCAGCCGCTCTTTCCTCTTCTCGTTTAGTCCCCAAGCGACCAGTCCGACGGATCCCAGCGCGCACAAGGCGTAGAGTGCCAGCGTGGTCCCCAGGCTTCTGTGAAATCCGTTGCCACCGTAAGAACTGGAGTCACTTGCGGCCACGACCAGCCCATAAGCCCACGCAGCCCAAACAACATTGAACCACACAGCGCGACCGCGCAATCGCCACGCGAGGATCAATGGCGCTCCGAGAGCAATCGTCCAGCCCATCAGAAGAACTACGACGTTTAATGTAGGATGCTGTTCAAATTGAATCGAAACTTTTTCTTGAATGGCGATAAGAAGAGCCGTGCCCACACAGGGCAACAGTGCGATGCCGCCGATCCACACCAGCGTACGACGCGCGATACTATCTTGGTCACCAATGCGAGCCGATAAATAGCAAATTGCGGTCAGTATCAATCCCACGGCCAAGAGACGGTCGCCGCCAGAGCGCCACTCCGTGGTGATTGTCCACTGGCTAATGAGCCATGCTGGCGCCAAGAGCGCCAGCAACGCAGCCTGGATCCAATCTCGGAGGAGGGCGTAACCGCAGGCCGCGCCGATGGCCCAAAGCAGAACGCCTGTCGCCCAGTTTTCGTGGAGATTGAAAATTTGACCCGTGAGAAATATTGCAGCGCCGAGCGTAGCAGTCCCCAACGCGTGCAACGTGGTTGATAGAGGAGGGAAACGATCTGTGAAAACCGCGCCACCGATGTGAAAACCTCCGGTCATAAGAAGCATCAGCGAAAAGCGCTCGGGGGGAGAGAGTTCATTCCAATGCGCGGCCACGAACAAAATGACGCCGGCTGCAAGAAGTATCTCCTCCAAAGATCATAGCCAGACGGACAGGCCATCGGAGATTCGAGCGCTGTTCTTGCCCGGACTCAAACGCAACAATTCGCGCACAAACCTCAGCGTCGATCAGACCAGCCTCGGCCCACCTTTGAAGTTGCGCTTCGAGTTGGCTGCGCTGATTCACTGGTTCTCCCGTTCCTCTCTACTACTGGATTGTCAATTATCTAAGCTGGGAATCCATCCGGATTTGTCTTTCGGTTCGATAACATACAACTGGCTGTTTCAGAATGCAATATTTCTACATGGCTCACAAATGCAGCAAAACGTAGCTGCCACTGGCGCTCCCGGCTTCTGATTTTGCAGGCCTCCAAATCCGTCAAAACACCGAGAAATCACCGAACTCGGATCCACAAGTCACCGAGCTCGGTACCCTCAAAAGCCGCACGCGATTGCGAATTACAGCCGCGAAATGTGCCATAGTTTCGCCCTTTCTTCGCCTTTCCGCCGGAGAACCACCGGAATCTCGCTAATGCGGCTTTCGGATTTCTGAATTCAGTTCGCGGGGGCGGTCGCACCGCCAAACCAGGCGAGCGCCAGACCGGCGACGCCGAGGACGATGGCGATCATGAAGGTGTGGCAACCGTGCTGGTGCGGATCGAGGACCACGAAACATCGCGGATCGGTTTTCATTCGCGTGAGGAACAAAATGACGAACGTCGCAAAGGCCGTCACCATCGCCCATCGCTCGCCTTTGCGAATGGGTATCAGCGCCATCACGATTCCGGTTACAGCAAACGCGCTGGCCAGTGACACCGGCCATGGCCCGGCATACTCCGCCAGCATCGCCGCTCCCAGGTGCTGATGCGCCTTCGCATACGCCGGCGCCGCCAGCGAGGTATACAACAACAGCGCGTACGCGAGCACCACTAGTCCCACCGCCACTTTTCGCTTCATCGCGCCCGCTCCTTTCCCGGAATTGGGAATTCTCTAAGGTACCTGCGTGCGCGGATCATAGTTCGTGCTTCTCATGCGGCGACAGCTAATTCTCAGCCGGTCAGGGAATATAAATAGTCGTATTAAATCGGTTTGACATAACGAAATGATGCGTATTAAATAACGATCCCATGGAACCGTTGCCGTTCGACGTGGTGCGTTCTTGGATCGCGATCTTAATACTCTTAGCCATTATCTGCCGTGTGCCGCCGGCTCACGCGCAACTGCCGGCCAGCATCACCGGCATCGTCACGGACGCCTCGGGAGCGCCGGTGCCTTCGGCGGCCGTGCAGGCCAAGAATATCGAGACCGGAGCAATTCGTCGCTCGCGAACGGACGACACCGGTCGGTATCTCGTCCTGGCGTTGCCCGTGGGCGAATACGAAATAAGGATCACTAAATCGGGATTTCGAGATGCCGTCCGCAGCGGAATTCAACTGGTTGTCGGCGAGGAGGCCAACGTCGATCTTCATTTGCAAGTGGGCGCGGTGAAATCGGAGATCACCGTCACTGGCGACGCTCCCATGGTCAGCACCACCACGGGAGACATCAGCGGCCTGGTGGGACAGCAGGCGATCAAGGATCTTCCGCTGAATGGGCGCAGCTACGATCTATTGCTGACGCTCAATCCCGGGATTGTCAATTTCACTTCGCAGAAGACCGGCGGCACCGGCATTTCCAATTCGAGCACCGCGAATAATTTCTCGGTCTCCGGCAATCGCCCGCAGCAGAATATTTTCTTGCTCAACGGGGTGGAATATACCGGAGCGGCGGAAAACAACATGCAGCCCGGCGGAGCCAGCGGAATGCTGCTGGGCGTCGATGCCGTGCGGGAATTCAACGTGCTGCGGGATTCCTATAGCGCGGAATTCGGCAAACGTCCCGGCGGGCAGGTAATCCTGGTGACACAGTCGGGCACGAACCACTGGCACGGTTCCGCGTTCGAATTCCTGCGGAACAACAATCTGGACGCGCCGAATTTCTTCGATCAGGGCTCGGCTCCTCCGTTTCAACGCAACCAGTTCGGAGTTTCGCTCGGCGGGCCCGTGCAGAAAGACAGGACGTTTGTCTTCGGCAATTACGAGGGATTCCGGCAAAATCTGCGGCAGACTTCCGCCGCGTTCGTTCCGGATGCCGCTTCGCGCGCGGCCGCCGTCCCCAGCGTGCAACCGCTGTTGAATTTGTGGCCCATCGCTCCGGCCGGCACCCCGGACTTCAGCGGCATCGCCGAATTCTTCAGCAGCCCGCTGCAAACCATTCGCGAGAATTTTGGAACCTTGCGGGTGGATCACACTTTTTCCGTGAAGGATTCGCTGGCGGCAATCTATACGATCGACGACGGCAACGATTTCACGGCCACTCCCGTCAATCCGTTCGGCTCGGATATTCTTACGTTGCGGCAGCAGGTGCTGAGTCTGGAAGAAACTCACGTCTTTTCCCCTTCCGTCTTGAATACGGTCCGGTTCGGATATTCCCGCGCCGGATATTTTTTCACCGGTCTGCCCACTCCCGGCACTCCGGCGGCCAGCGTTCCCGGTTTTCTTTCAGGACTTAAAGTCGGAGCCGTCGTGGTGGGCGGCAGCGCGGCTTCGAACCCGCAAGCGGCGATCGGCCTGGCGGGAAGCAACAACGGCAGCAATCTTTCCATCGCGCGCAATTTGTTTACCTACGAAGATCGCGTCACGCTGACCCGCGGCCGGCATCAGTTCAGCTTCGGGGCATGGTTCCAACGATTCCAATCGAATGAAAACATCGCGCTCAGCCAATACGGCCAGGCCACATTCTCCAGCCTCGCCCAGTTCTTGAGCGGCACGGTGAACAGTTTTCTTTACAATCCCTCGCCCACGCCGCTCAGCTGGCGCTCCCTGTTTGGCGCGTTCCACGCCGAAGACGTGATCCGGCTCAGCCCCAAGCTGACTTTATCTCTGGGATTTCGCGATGAATTTTCCACCGGATGGAATGAAGCCCACGGCCGCGCGGCCAATTACACCTTCACGAACGGCGTGATCAACACGCAGCCGCATATCGGCAGTTCGTTCTTCACCACGAACAACGCAAAATTCCTGCCGCAGCCGCGCATCGGGGTGGCCTGGAGTCCCTTCAACAACAGAACGGTGGTTCGCGCCGGCTTTGGAATGTATAACGACCTGCAGGACGCGCTGGGATATCGCGCCGATCAAAACGCGCCGTTTAATCCCGTCTACACCATTCCACTCTTGCCCGTCACTTCGTTTCCCATTAATCCCAAAGCAGCAGTGCCTGCCACGGCAAAACTGGTTCCCGGAGGCGTGCAACCGGACATGCAGACTCCCACCCTGATTTCGTGGTCCCTGCGCGTGGAGCAAGAGCTTTCTCACAATACATCCTTGACGGTGGGTTACATTGGCTCTCACGGTTATCACGAATTGATCGGCGTCGATGCCAATACGCCCGCTGCCGTCATTTGCCCCGCCGCGCCTTGCCCGGCTGTCTATCCCACTTGGGATCCGAGCAAACCCACCACAGGCACCAACTCGCCGAACATTGGGTTTCCGATCGGTTCGCCTTTAGCAGGAGCGCCTGTCCCCGCCGGAAGCTTTTTCATTCCGGCCGGCGCCGCGCGAGCGAATCCGGCAATCGCGAACACCTGGACGTGGTTTTCGGTGGGCACCAGCACGTATCACGCGCTGCAAGTGGATTTGCGCCGGCGCTTCAGCCACGGTTTTTCGGTGCGAGGCGTTTACACATTATCGAAAGCGCTGGATGATGGCGATTCGTTGAATCAAACAACAGCGGGGAACGCGCCGGGCCTGGTGTCCAATCCCTTGAATTTGGCCGCGGATAAAGGGCTGGCCACGTTTGACGTCAGAAACATAGCCGTGATCAACGCAATTTACGAATTGCCGTTCGGCCGCGGTCGAACTTACGCAAGCGGTCTCGGCGGATTTCGGCAACGGTCTCGTGGGCGGATGGTCGGTGGCGAGCATCATCACCGCGCAATCTGGATTTCCGATCACGCCGCAGTTGAGTTACAACCCATCGAACAACGGCGACACGCGAAACCCGGTGCGGCCGTTCGTCAATCCCAATTTCTCGGGTTCGGTGGTTACGGGAAATCCCAACCAGTGGTTCAATCCCGCCGCGTTCATCGCTCCGCCATCCACCAGCGGATTTTTCGGCAATCTCGGCCGAAACACGTTTATCGGTCCCGGCCTGGCCACCTGGGATTTTTCCGTGCTGAAAGACACGCGAATCCGCGAACGCCTAACCCTGCAATTCCGCGCGGAACTTTTCAACCTGCTGAACCGCGCCAATTTCAATACGCCCAACTTGATCGCCTTCACGCCGCCCACCGCCGCGAACCCGACAGGTTCCTCCGGCACAGCCGGCGCGATTACCAGCACGTCCACCACATCGCGGCAGGTGCAATTCGGCCTGAAGTTGCTGTGGTAGTCGTCGGTCGAATTCTGCAATTCGCAGCGCGAGTTCGGACATGACTCCTTGCGTAGGCCAGAGATGCACTCAGGAAAGGCTGCTGGATGTGTGAGCTAACGGTACGCCCATATCTTAGTTGTGAACAAGTTCACGAGATTACCCTCCGAGCATTTCCTCGGGTATTATTTGCTCCGCACTACAGCCACTCAAAGTCAATGCTAAGTCCAGGCGAGGTCATTTCGTACTTGGAGATGTGCCGCGAAGAAGGCGCATCACTTCGAGAGGCATGAATTATCGATTCAAAGGTGCGGATAGTGTGATTTTGATGAGTATTCGAAAAGGGGCGCCTTATGCCGATCGCATCAAGATGGCCGAATCCTCATATACGAAGGGCACGATGTTCCTCGCATAGCGCATAAATTCTGCCCAAGAGAATTGATCAGCCCATGAAGACCCGAGTGGAAAACCAACGCAGAATGGGCTTTTCTTCGAAGCCGCGGTGAGTTTTAGGCGCGGGGACGTACGTCGGAGATTGTTAAGGTATACGAAAAGATTCGTGATGGAATATGGGTCTTTGACGGATTATTTCATTTGATCGATGCCTGGCAAGAAGAAATTGGTCTGAGAAAAGTCTTCAAATTCAAACTAGAATTATCAGAGAACGCCGTATCTCCTACTTCAGGTCAAATAAGAGAATTCGAACATGGACGCTTAATTCCTAGCAGTGTGAATGCTTGAGGTGTGGAAGAGAGATAAAGGCCGATGTGTGATGTGCGGCAGTGACAACAATCTGCACTACGACCATGACCTGCCGTTTTCTAAGGGCGGCTCGTCAATTCTTGCCAATGAATATTCGGCTGCTCTGCGTTAGGAATAATCCTGCAAAATCGTGACAAAATCGAATGAATTGCAATCCATTAGATTCAGGAGCGGAAATGACTTCTCGTGGCGGAATTTGCGTGCATTGTTTTCGGTTGCCGTGGTGTTGCTTTGCGTTTTGTTTTCGCAGGCGCGGGTGCGGCAGCCGAATGCGGAATATCAGGCGCGGCGGGCGGCTTTGCGGGCGCAGATTGACGGGCCGCTGGTGATTTTTGGCTATAACGACAAGGAAAGTTCGTCGGTGGTGAAGGCTTCGTACCAGGAAGAGAATTTTTATTACCTGACGGGGCACAACGAATCGGGAGCGGCGCTGCTGCTGGTGCCGGAGCCGCCGGCGGGAAAAACGTATGACGGGCCGCGCGAAATATTCTATTTGCCTCCGCGGGAACCGGCTTCGGAACGATGGAACGGGCCTCGCATGGGCCCGCACGATACTGGAATTGCCGGGAAAACCGGATTTGCGATGGTCCGGCCGTTCGAGGAGCTGCAGGGCGATCTGGAAAAATTGAGCAAAGTCTTTTCCACGTTTTACACCACGCTTCCGGCGCGCGATGAAGCGGGATATCCGCACAACGCCGAATGGCTGGCCTGGCTGAAGCAAGCGGCGCCGCAGGCGAATTTCAAGGACATCACCGAAAAGCTGGGGGCGATGCGCCAGAACAAATCGGCCAGCGAGCTTGCGCTGATTCAGAAGGCCGTGGATATTTCCGTGGACGCGCAACTGGAAGCGATGAAAATCATGCGTCCGGGATTGCGCGAAGATCAGGTTGCGGCGCGAATGGTTTATTTTCATTCGTTCGAAGGATGCGACCGCGAAGCCTACGAGCCAATTGTGGGCGCCGCGTTTCATTCCACCGTGCTGCATTACAGCGCCGGGCGACACGGTGATCCAGAATGGGGACATCGTGGTGCTCGACGTGGCCTGTGAATACGGCGGCTATGCCGCGGACCTGACGCGCACGCTTCCGGCCAACGGAAAATTCTCGGAGCGGCAGCGCGAAATTTATGAAATTGTGCTGGGCGCGCAAAACGCCGCGCTGGCCGCGCTGAAGCCGGGAATGAGTTTTTCGCGCACCGGCTCGAACAGCCTGTTCAAGATTGCCTACGATTACATCAATACGCACGGGAAAGATAAAGAAGGCAAACCACTGGGCAAATATTTTATTCATGGGTTGGGACACCACATCGGTCTGGATGTGCATGATGCGGGCGATCCTTACCGGACTCTTGAGGCGGGAATGGTGGTGACCATGGAGCCGGGAGTTTATATTCCCGAAGAAAATTTGGGCGTGCGGATTGAGGACGACGTGCTGGTGACGGCGACGGGGTACCAGATTTTGAGTTCGCGTTTGCCGCGTTCGATTGACGAAATCGAGAAGATCATGGCGGAAGCGCAGGCGCACCCGCAACAACTTCCGTAATCTTACGCGTAGGGGCGCGGCTGAAGCCGGCCCCTACATGAGGGCCGCGGAGTGTGCGCTGCCTCTCGATAGTCAGCGTGATTTGAGGCCGGCCCATACAGGAATGGCGGCGATGGCTTGCGGCTATGGAGTGCTTGCGGGCGCGAGACGGTAGGTTACGATCTGGGCGGACTTGAGGAGACGCAGCGGCGGCTTGATGTCGTAGGTTTCTTCCAGGGCGATGACTTCGCCGCGCGCGGTGGGCCAGGCGTCAATCGTATTCGCCGCGGCAATTGGAATCTCGCAAATCCCTTTTGCGGTATCGAAATGCCACAGAACAATTCGTTCGGCGTGCTGTTCGTTGCTTTTGAAGAATCGCCCCATCGCGCTGTAGACCGAAAAGCTTCCCACGGCAATTTGCGCGGTTTCATTCACGCGCAGTTTCTGGAATTCGCTGTGCGGCACGCCGGGCTCGGCCTTGCGGATTTCTTTTCCCTTTTTCGCATCGAGCCAAACCAGGTCCGAACCCAGCGCGACGATTTGCTTTCCATCCGCGGTCCAGAGTAAGTCTTCCGCACCGATCTTCTTCTGCCATAGCGGTTTTCCGGAATCCGAGGCAAAGAGAAAAAGATCGGCTTTCCCCGGCCATTGGCGGGCGCGCAGCAGCACGGCGAGTGAATTGCCGTCGGGGGAAAGGCGCGGCTCGGTCCAATTATTGGAAGAGGGAAGCGTGAGGCTGATATCGCGGGCTAGATCCCCGGACATTGCGTAGTAAATCCGCACTTTCACGGGACTGGCCGCAATCGCATCGGCAAGGTAGGATTCTGCCGGCCAGAACGACACGGCCAATTCGTTATCGCCCCAGGACATTTTTCCGGGATATGTTTGGGCCGCCGCGTCCTGCCCGACCAGGAATCGAACTTTTGCAGTGGCCCGGTCGATCACCCACACAGCGCCGGTGGTGCGCACCGCCAAGGCGCTTCCATCCCGTGAAAACGCCACTTCCTGGACGCGCCACGGAATCCCCGGAGGCAACGCGGGGGGCACCAATTCCACTCGTTGGGTCACGCCGGATTCGCGGTTGTGCAAATCGAGCGCGGCGCCTGTGGTGGTATGAACCCAGGTGGCCAGTGTTTTTCCATCGGCCGAAACTGCGATGGCAGTGCCCGGCGGCACGGCTTGCCGGGTCACGACATCCATTCCGCCGCAAAGCGAAAGCGCGGTCTGCGGGAGATTCGTATCTGTTTTTGGATTGCGAAGCGGATTTTGAGCTTCGGCGGTAACGGAAAAAAGAAGCAGCGCCGCGCATGCGGCGGGCCATGGGCTTCGGAAGGTGAGCCGGGTAGCCATCGTCAGCAGCCTCTAGTTTGACCCAATCCGGCGCGCGCCGCTATACTATAGAACTTGCCTCGGTCGATTTGATGCGCTGCCGGGCGAGGCGCCGGCTTTGCCGTACCCGCCGCCTTCGGACGATCCGAAAACACTTAGGAGCAACACTATGGTTAAAGCTACCCAACTGCGCCCCGGAATGATTATTCGCCACGAAGGCGATTTATACACCATTTTCAGCGTTGACCACCGCACGCCTGGCAACAAACGCGGCGCGATGCAGACCAAAATGCGAAATCTTCGCAGCGGGTCGATCATGGATTACCGCTTCCGCGCCGAGGAATTTGTGGAACGCGCGATTCTGGATGAAGTGGAATTCGAATTTCTTTATAGCGACGCCGAAGGACAGCACTTCATGAACGTGCAAACCTACGAGCAGATCAATTTGACCAAGGAATTGCTGGGCGACGCAGTGGATTACCTGATTCCCAACCTGCCCGTGAAAGTGGAATTTTACGAAGGCAAGCCGATCGGCATCCTGCTTCCGGATACGATTGACATGACAGTGGTGGATACCGAGCCGAGCATTCAGAAAGCCACGGCCAGCGCGGTGATGAAGCCGGCCAAGCTCGAAACCGGGCTGGTGGTCAACGTTCCGCCGTTTGTGGGGAATGGGGACAAAATCAAAGTGGATACTTCGGAAGGCCGGTACATTCAACGCGTGCAGTAGATTTTCGGCGAGTTGAACCTCAGGGCTTTCCGGAATAACAAAAAAGGGCGCGGCTCCCCGATAGAAATCATCGGGTGCAAGGAAGCCGGCCCCTACATGGGCTCGCACAGCTTAGCTAGCATTCGGTGGCGGCTGAGGATTTTTTTACGCCGAAGACGCGCGCGAAGATCGCGTCCACGGAACGAAGCTGGCGCTCGAGGCTGAAAGTTTTCTCGAGTTGCGCCGGCTTCAAGAATTTTGCGATGTTGGAATCAGCGGCCACTCGATCGCGAAAACTAGTTTCCGATTCCCACGAAGTCATGGCGTGGGATTGCACCCACTTGTAGGCGTCCTCGCGCGGCGCGCCGTGCTCCACCAAATCCTGCAGTAACTGCCCGGAAAAAATCAGGCCCTGCGTGGAATCCAGATTTCGTTTCATGCGTTCGGGGAAGACGCGCATGTTGGCTACGATGTCGGTCATGCGCGCGATCATGTAATCCACCAGGATGGTGGAATCCGGCAGAATAATCCGTTCCACGGAGCTGTGCGAAATATCCCGTTCGTGCCACAACGCGATATTTTCCATCGCGGCCTGCACGTTGGAACGCACCACGCGCGACAGGCCGCAGATCTGTTCGCAATTTACGGGATTGCGCTTGTGCGGCATGGCCGAGCTGCCGCGCTGCTCGCCGCCAAACGGTTCTTCGGCTTCGCGCACTTCGGTGCGCTGCAGGTGGCGGATTTCCGTGGCGATCCGTTCCAGGGACGCCGCCACGATGCCAAGCGTTGCAACATAATCGGCGTGGCGGTCGCGCTCGATCACCTGCGACGCGATTGGCGCGGCTGCAAGTCCCAGCCGCTCGCAAATTTTCTCTTCGATATCCGGTCCCAGGTGGGAGCAGTTCCCCACCGCGCCCGAAATTTTACCCACTGCCATTTTCCCGGCGGCCGTGCGCAACCGCTCGAGGTCGCGCCGGTTTTCCGCGAACCAATTGGCGATTTTCAGGCCAAACGTGATCGGTTCCGCATGCACTCCGTGGGTGCGGCCGATTTCCGGAGTGTCCTTGAATTCCCAGGCCCGACGCTCGAGCACTTCGCCAAGCCGGACCAGATTGTGCTCAATCAGCCGCGAGGCCTCGCGAACCAGCAATGCTTGCGAGGTATCCACGACGTCATTGGATGTAAGTCCGTAATGCAGCCAGCGCGCCGCTTCCGGATCGCCGATGGATTCACCACGCCTACCGTGAACGCAATCACGTCATGCTTCACGCGCGCTTCAATTTCGTGAATCCGCGCCACATCCACCTTGGCGTTGGCGCGAATCCGCGCCGCGGCTTCCCGCGGGACGAGGCCCGCTTCCGCCAGAGTTTCCGTGGCCGCGATTTCCACATCCAGCCATTTCTGGAAGCGATTTTCGTCGCTCCACACCCGGCCCATCTCCGCTCGCGTGTACCGTGGAATCAAATGTCGCTCTCCTCTCGCTTTAAATTATCGCATGCGCTGCCGGAGGGGCGCCCTAATTCGAATAGCACATTTTACCTCGAATTAACAGTCTTCGCATGCGGGAGTAGTGTCTTAGTTTGACGCCGTGTCGAGTGGCGACGATCCTTCCGCGTAGAACCTCAGGGGCTAAAGCCCGCTTTTCTTGCAAACACTGTTGTTGGAGCTGAAGCTCCGACCTCCTAAAAACATAGCCAATCCGAGATTAGGAGAGCACCCATGCGGGTTATCTTGGACTGGATGTACTTGATTGGTTTGAGAGGACGCATTGCGTGGAGTGTGAAAATCCTCACGCCCGGCGCGACAGCAGCCGTCGCGCCGCGACGTGAGCTACAGTTGGAAAATTCCGGCCACATCGAAGGATCCATTCCGAAAAATCCTTCTCGCATGGCGGAAAGGCTTCTTTACGGAAGCACAATTACCTTGCCCACCATCCCCAGGGTATCGTGCAGGGCGCAGATATAAGGGTAGACGCCCGCATGGGTGAAGGTGATCCGGAAGCGCGTCTTGCCCAGCGGGGCCTGCGGAAGGCCGATGCGTTCCTGCGGCGCCGACTGGATGAAACCCGAGTGAACGTTATCAGCGTTTGAACTGATTGTGGCGTGTAGGGCTCCATCCGCATCCGGAGTGATCGGCACGTTGCCGGAGGGAGGCATCGGGTTAACAGGCTCGACACCGAACGTAATGGTATGCGGCGTAATCGGATCGGCGTTGTCCCACTCAATCGTTTCGCCGGCATGGATCACTTTTACCGGTTCCATGAAGCGCATGATGGAAACGCTCTGCGATCCTCCGGGAGTGGCGGTGATTTCGCCAACGCCGGTGATCACTGTATTTTTTGCGGAGTGGCCGTGGTGGGAATCATCATGATCGTGGTCACCATCATGATCATGATCATGGTCGCGGTCGCTATCATGATCGTGATCGCCAACGCCGTCCTTATCCGACAGCAATTCCTTTCGCTGCGCTGCCGCCTGATCATCATAAAAATCCTGATCGTGAGGCAGTTTCTTCGAAAGGTCGAAAACATGCACCACTCCAGTCATGTTTTCGTGGACCTGGCAAACTAATTTGAAATTGCCGGCCGTCGGGAAAGATACCGTAAAAGTTTGCCCCTTGACCAACGGAGGAGTGGTGACGCAGGTGGAGCCGTCGTAACTCGATCCATCGGGAGAAACTCCAGGACACCCAACCTGGAAGGGCAACCGCACCTGGCCGGAGATCAAAAAAGTAACGGTGTGGATCTCGTCGGTTTCCACGGTCCATGTGATGCTGTCGCCGGCATGAATCCAAATTTCGTTAGGCAGGAAAGCCAACGCCTGGTGGCCCAGATCATGACTCTGCGCTCCGACCTTGGCTTGCCATGATTCGGCTCGAGCCGTTTGCGGAACGATCAAGATCGCGAGAGCTAAAAACCAACGAAGAACGGAAGGGAACGGGAACGAGCTAGGAGTTTTCATTTTTTTCCTTAGTGGCTTTTTCACGGGTCAACTAATGCCCAGATTGGTAAGCGGCGAGAGTGTACTGGCCGTGACGCACTTCTGTCTACCTCCGGATTGTAAAATTTGATGCCGCCGGATGCCGCCACTACTAGTACTGGAACAGGGCTGGAGAAACGCTGAAGTGCCCGCTACCGCCGCAGGAAGTCCACCAACATGGGGTTCACGATTTCCGGGTGTTCGTAGAAGGGGACATGCGCGGCATCGTCGATTGGATGAAATTCGGCCTGGGGCACGGTTTTGCGAACGTCATCGCTGATCGCGAAGGGCACATCCTGGTCGGCGCGTCCCCAAACCAACAGCACGGGCTTGCCGCTGGCTCCCAGTTGCTGGAAAGCGTGCGTGGTGTCCTCCGAAAGAAAATCGCGAATGGAAGAGAGCAGCGCGTGCCGGAATCCCCGGTAGCGCATCTGCGGCAAATATTTCGCAAAATAATCGGGATAACGCTCGGGGTGGACAAAATCGTCGCGCTGCCCGCTGGCCAGGGTTGGCGCGATGTTCACGCACATTTCGTAATCGTTCACCAGGGGCGTGCGCAGCCGCCACGGCGGCGCGAATCCCGGACCGAATGCGGGATCGAACAGCGCCACTCGCCGGACTCGTTCCGGATGCCGCACGGCAAAATTGACTACGATCGGCCCGCCCATCGAAACTCCCGCAAGATCAACTGGACCACGAAGGCCGAGCGCGTCCAGCAATTGCAAAAGTTGCCGATCAAAAAAATCGGGGTTGTATTGCACATTGGGGCGGTCGGACCATCCTCGGCCGAAAAGATCGTAGCGCAGAACACGGAAGCCCGCGGAAGTGAGCGCGTCAAACGTGGGATCCCAAATGTAATACGGTACCGAGAAACCGTGCACCAGCACCACGGTTTGAGCATCCGGCGGCCCAGCCAGTTCGAAGTGCGTCACACCCGCGCCGAGCGAAACGTAGCTGCCCCCGTAAGCCATCACCTCCGGGGTTTGCCGCGCAGCGCCGTCCAAAGTCTTGTTTTCCTGATCGAAGTGGCGATAGCTGCGCCAAAACACCGCCATGGCGGCCACAGCCAGCGCCACCAGCGCGATTCCCAGAACTTTCAGCAGTCGCATCTTTGTGAAATTTCCCCGGTTTGCAAGGATTCAGCGTTCGCCAATCTATCCTACAGTCCAAAGCGAATCAACTACCCGGCATTTGGGCCCGCGTGCACTATTGCGCTCATCGCGCATCTTAGTGTATGTGGTGAGATACAAACGTCCCCTAAGGAGGAATTCATCAATGGCCGCAAACTCAGTGGCAATCGAAGTGGAAACGATGGATAGCGGAGTCGATTTCGACCTGATGGGGAATGCCGTCGAGCTCGCCGTCGGCGACGTCTATAAACTGCCGGACGGCAGCCAATTGATTTGGCGCCGCGGGCACCGCCCGAAATCGGAGGGTCAGCCAAAGCTGCTGGAATTAACCCTTATGCCAGGCGCCAGCGCCGATGCCGCGGCGATCGCCAATTATTTGTTCAGCAAGCTAAACGAACGCGCCATCGAATTGCGGCTGGATGGCGCGACGGTGCGGATTGATCGCCAGACAATCGCCAGTGCGCTTGCGGCAAAGATTGGGAAAAAGGAATCCGCCGGCGCCTAGAGCCGTCTGAACAAATTGCATCGACTCCGATAACCCGCGCAAAAAAGTGCAGTTGCCGAGGCAATCGTCTAAACTGCTGCAAGCATATGCTTTCGAGCGTTTATGGCGCGCAACGCAAATGGTTTGAGTACTGCAAGGGCACATAAAGCTTCGCGCTGTGGGGAATTGTGTTATAGTGATCTTGCGTTTAACACATCGGCAGTTGGTGCGGTCCCTCTGGTTGGTTACTTCATCTGAGAATATCCGCCCCTAGATTCTTCCGTATGTTTTCGGCGTAATTTAAAAAGAAACTGGCCTTGGAGCCGTTTGTTCGCTCGCGGATGTTTGTGCGCGCGAAGACCGCTCCCGCCAGAAAAAGGTAAACAGTGATTCAAAATTTTACAGAATTTCAGATTTCCCCTTACGTGAAGGAGCGCCTTGCGGCAGCTCATTTCATCACACCGACACCGGTGCAAGCCGCGGCGATCCCGCAAGCGCTTGAGGGTAAAGACGTGCTCGCCACCGCGCAGACAGGAACCGGCAAAACGCT
This sequence comes from uncultured Acidobacteriota bacterium, assembly GCA_963797765.1. Taxonomy (GTDB): domain Bacteria; phylum Acidobacteriota; class Terriglobia; order Acidiferrales; family UBA7541; genus JBGPTK01. Next base: position 1,390,054 of record CAWCQU010000002.1, read on the forward strand.
GGCCTTCCTGATCCCCATAATCGAGCAGCAATTGCAGCACAACGTGCCGGGAATTACGGCGCTGGTGCTGGTTCCCACCCGCGAACTGGCCATGCAGGTTTTGGAGCAGTACAACGCGTTGCGCGGCAAGCAACTTCCCGCGCCCGCTTTGGTGGTGGGCGGTCTCGCGGAAGGCCAACAGCTCAGCGCCATTCGCAACGGTGCGCGTCTGATCGTGGCTACTCCCGGACGGCTTGAGGATTACATCGGCCGCAAGCTGATCAATTTCCGCAGCCTGCGCGTGCTGGTGCTCGATGAATCCGATCGCATGCTCGACATGGGATTTCTTCCCTCGATTCGCAGAATTGTATCGATCCTGCCTAAAGACCGGCAGACTCTGTGCTTTTCCGCAACCCTCGAAGCTTCCGTGGCTCACCTGGTGAGCGATTACATGAGGAACCCGGTGCGCCTTGCATTCGGATCCATATTGAAGCCATCCGAAAATGTGAGCTTCCAGGCTTTCGAAGTGGCCACCGATCGCAAGCAAGAAGTGCTGCAGCGATTGCTAACCAAGGAAACCGGCCGTTGCCTGATTTTCGCGCGCACCAAACGCGGAACCGAGCGGCTGGCCCGCAACCTGAGCCGTGAAGGATTTACCGCGGCCATGATTCATGGCGACCGTTCGCAATCGCAGCGCATCGCTGCCCTGGCTGGATTTCAGCAGGGCCGCTATCGCGTGTTGGTGGCTACCGACCTGGCTTCCCGCGGAATTCATGTGCAGGATATCGCGCACGTGATTAATTACGACCTGCCGGAAATCGCGGAGAATTTCATCCATCGTGTCGGACGCACAGGACGCGCCGGCAAGCGCGGCGTTGCTTCCACTCTGTTTGGAAGGGAACAGCGATCGGAAGTGATGGTGCTCGAGCGAACGCTGGGCATTCAAATGGAACGGCTGAAGCCGGACCTCGAACCCTTCGAACAGCGCGAGCAGAAGCGGCTTGCCGAGGTGGCTCGCATCGACGCGCTACCGCAACCGGCCTCGCGGATGCGCCGGTTACCGGGCGAGTTCCTGCAAGCTCACTTCGAAAACTAAATTCGAATAACTACTTCCCTCAAACCGGGTGCGCTGCCGCTATGCGATGGCGCACCCGAATTTTTTTGCTCCCCTATTTCCACTGCCTGGCTGTTCGAATATCGCTCTTGAGTCTTCCCGGAACCTGACAGCATCATGTTATTGTTTGCAGGTTGAACCTCATTTGGGCTGGAGGCCTTATGGCGGAAAAGATTCCCGAAAAGTTCCTGGACCTGTTCAAGAAGAAGGCGTTTGCAAATCTCGCCACGCTGATGCCGGACGGCAGTCCGCAAGTGACGCCGGTGTGGGTGGATTACGACGGAAAGAACATTCTTTTTAATTCGGCTCTCGGCCGGATGAAGGATAAAAACGTCCGCCGGAATCCGCATGTCGCGCTGGCGATTCAGGATCCCGAAAATCCGTACCGCTATCTGGAAATTCGCGGGCGGGTGGTGGAGATCACTCAGAAAGGCGCGGACGACAGCATCAACAAACTCTCGCAAAAATACCTCGACAAGCCGGTCTACCCGTTCACCCAGCCGGGAGAACAGCGCGTGCTGTACAAAATCGAGCCGGAACACTTCAGCTCGATGGGATAGCCTCTTCGCGGCAGTCGTTTCGTCATGTAGGGGCGCTGCTTGCCTGTCCTGAGCTGCGAAGGGCTGCGCCCGGTTTGTTTCACGTTCTGGCTGGGACTTGCAGAAACCAGGGCGCGGACCTTCGAGGCTCAGGGTAAACTGAAGCCGGCCCCTACTCGAACAAATCATCCTTCAGCAGGCGCTGCCCGGCCATCGAAGTATAAAATCCCCAGGCGGCAATCGCTACAAAGCCGAGCAGCACCAGCACCGAATTCAGCGCATACCAATTCGAAAAATCCAACGTGCTGGGAACATTCAGCAAAGTATTCGCCGTAAACGTGGCAGTGGCCAGCACAACCAAGCCAAACCGGACCACAGCCACCGCCGCGATCACGTAAATGATCAGCCAGATGGGGGCCTCAATCATTGGGTGGCTGCTGCTCAGCAGCTTCGGCGCCAGGAACAGCGCAATAAATAACACGCCGGCCAGCCAGGGAATCCGCACCAGCACCCGCAAAACAACCAGAATAATAAAAAAAATGAGCGTTCCCAGAATCGAAACCACGAACCTGCCAAGCCAATATCCAAATGCGTCCGGAATTCCAAGCAGGAATTCCGTGGACGGAAGCGCTGGACGGGCGCCGGCGCGCATCAGGAAGAAATATCCCACATTGAAGGCCAGCACCCAGCCTAATCCCATCGCCACTCCGGACAACACATCGCGCCCCACCAGCGGGTCGCGCAAGCGTCCGCCCATGAGCCGGCTCCACGAAATAATGGTTTGGGGCCAATGCCGCCGCACGTAGGGCTCGAGCGCCATATAGAGGACCCACATGATCCCCGAGATGAAAAGCGCGGTGCTCGTTTCCAGGCAGAGCAGAAAGATCATAACGAGAGTGGCCACATAGTGGACTCTCAAAAGGAACAGAACCATGGCCACCGCAAATACCATCCCGGCCAGGCGCAATGCGCCCTGCCGGTCGCCCCGGCCGCGCTTATAATTGCGGTAGGCAAAAAATATCGCGCTGGACGCCATGATCAGGAACGTAAACAGGACGATCATGGTTCCCACATTCTCGCTCGCCGTCTGTTCTGTCTGGCGCATTCGCGTGGGACGAGTCCACTCCCCGATCAGCGAAAAAAAGACTGGTTTGCCGTGCAAGGCTGCCGCTTCGATTCGCAAAGGCCGGTCCGTTCCCGGCCAGGTGCCGGTCCATGCCGCGCGCGAATCGGAATTGACCAATGGATTCCATATGGGAGAAGCGGAATGAAGTTGAGACGGATCGATCCCGGCAGCCGTCAGAAGCAAATTCCAATTCCCGGCTAGCGATTCCTGCGATTGCTGGGACGAAGCTTGTGGCGTCCCCGCGGTGGATTGCGGAGTTTCCTCCAATTCCGGTGGAATCGCCTGGAAGAGCAGCAACCGGCCGTCGAGATCGAGCCGGACCGCGGCCATTTCCGAAATAGCCATGGGCGGATCACCGGGCTGAACGATCCCCGGCGTCAGCGCCTCTCCATCCAGATTCTGCGGGATCATCGGCCGCGGACTTTGCCGGTACCAGAAACGAAGCACAGGGGGGCGCTGCAAAAGAATCCTGTCCCATGGCGGGCGGGGTCCATCGTTCTTTTCCACGTAGCTCAGGAAGTCTTCGTCGTAGATCAATCCGCTGGCTTTGTCATTCGGTGGCGCTGTGTATCCCAGATTTCTGATTATTTCGCGCGCCTTGCCCGCCAGTACAAGCGGGGATTCTTCCTTGTGAAACAGATTGAGCCCGTTTTCCTTCGCTCCGATCACTGCAATCAGGATCACTCCCAGCACCACTCCGGCAAAACAAATCAGGCCCACGCGCGGCGAGAGCCCGGCCGTTTCGCCGGCTGCGGCCACCATCTGCGGCGACGGAGTTTCACCCGCTGCAAGCGCGGCAGCCAGCGGGTCTCCTCCGGGCAACGCGGCGGCCACCGCCATGGCCGACGCCGGACGATCCGCCGGCACAGGTTCCAGGCAACGCAGAATCACACGTTCGACCGCTGGATCGAGATCCTTCACCAAAGTAGAAGGATGGCTGGGCGGCTTTTCGCTGCGCAGCTTTGCCATCTCCGCAACGCTGCCTGCATCGTGTGCGCGCTTCCCCGTAAAAATTTCGTAAAGGGTCAGGCCGAGCGAATAAATATCGCTGCGCACCGAAACTTCCTTGCCCATCAGTTGTTCGGGCGCCATGTAGGCGGGCGTGCCGCTCGCCACTTCTTGCCCTTCGATTCCCTCGGCCAGGCTCGCCAGGCCAAAGTCGGTGATCACCGCGCGTCCGCGCCCATCGAGCATTACGTTGGCGGGCTTCAAGTCGCGGTGGATAATCCCCTCGCGATGCGCGGCGGCAAGGCCGGCGCACAGTTGCCGCGCGATTTCGAGTCCTTTATCGCTCGGCAATCGCCCGATCCGGCGCAGCAACGAAGCCAGGTCTTCCCCGTCGATATATTCCATCGAGAGAAAAATGTGGTGATCCACTTCGCCTACGTCATAAACGCGGCACACATTCGGGTGGGAAACCTTGCGGGCAGTGCGAACTTCATTGCGAAAGCGTTCCAGCACGCTTTCATCATTCGCAATCGCTTCAGGCAAAAACTTCAGCGCCACAGGCTGGCCCAGCGTCAGATCATCGGCGCGGTAAACTTCCCCCATGCCGCCCTTCCCCAGCAGCGCGACAATCCGGTAGCGATCCGCAAGCAGAGCCCCCGGAAGAAAACGCCCCTCGCTCGACATTCCGGAAGAGGGCGAGCTGCTGCGAAGCCGCGACGAGTGGCTTTTTTCGCGCGTAACAGGCGTAATCGGGGCAGTAACGCTGGCGTCAACCAATGCTTTCGAACCCAGCGGCGCCGCGCACGACGGGCAAAAACGGCTCGATTCCGGTGCATCCGCGCCACACGATCCACACTTCACCACCGCGCTCTCCCGTCTGCTGATTCACCGGGCCTGGAATCACAGTATTGCCCGGGGCAGGATGATAACCCCGCACTTCGGACCGCGGCAAGCGCGGGCCGTTCGAGCAGACGGTCAAATTTCAATAAGCCGGCTCGCCATAAGTTGAACGTGTGGCTGTGAAACGCATTCACCAGTGATAAAGGTTGGCTGGCAGCGCCTGTCTCTTGGCGGCCATATCGGGTCCCGCAGGCACTTCCGAGTGGGCCGTGACATCTGGGGATGTGCCGCGCGAGTTCGGCACTTCTATAGGCCGGGAGTGATACGGGCATTTGCGTTGGATTCGACTCTGGATCCTGCCGATCCGAACGGGCTGCTGCCTGCGGGAATCGGCCGCCTATTTCGCGACTGTGCGAAATGGTACTGCATGGTTTCCATCTCAGTGTCACGATGTACATATGTTGGATAAGAAAGATAAGAACGAAACTGGCAACTCGACACAGATCAGCGTCAGGAAGGAAATGGCGAAACCGCGCATGGCCAAATCCGCGAGAATAGCGCAACTGAATCTAGATGCTGCGCGAATTCCAGAACAACCAAGTTCCACGATGCCCGGAACCGTCCACAAGATCATCCCGGCGCCCCGTTCGACCCATATGGAAGAGGCACAGATTGCTTTTGACGGAGCCAACCGCCGGCATCAGGGTCTCCGTATTGAAAATTCGTTAACCGACGAAAATGGCGATGAAGTGAAGCTCAAAAAGGGCGCGCACGTTGAAGTGACTGTCAAAGCCAAACAGGTCAACCGCCCCAATGAACGAAGACTGCCTACCCACTTTGCGTGACACAATTGCCAGAGTTTTGATCGCTACAATACGTAGCGTCCTCCCCAGCGCGTCCGCAACCAGACGGCTTCATCAATCGGTGATTCTGACCGGCCATTTCACTGCCCGCGACACCGCGGTTCTTTCCGCCTGACGGTCAGAAAGATAAACAGTGCGGCTGGCGCCGCCGGCCCGCAGAATTTTCCCTCCGTCGCTCAGCTCCCCATGTACTGGGCGTGAACGTACGCGCCGGTTTGCACGTTGTAAACCAGGTACCATCCTGGGTGGTCCGGGTCCTCGTAGACTGTGAAGTCATCGCCGCAGTTCCAGCACCAGTCCGCGGCCAACGCCCAATCCCAATCCGCGATTTGGAAATAGAAACCGCCCGGAAACCAGAACATGTGCCTGCCAGTGTCGATTCTCAAAACCCGATAGCGGTAGGTAGGGCCGAAGTGAGCGAAGTGGCCATGCTCGTAGGGATGGGCCAAATGAAAACGCGCGTCGTTGGCGGGTTCATGCCCGTACCAGGTATTGTGGTTCACGTGCGGCGTGTCGTTCACGTGCCCCGCCGGCGTATGCTCCGGCTCGCGAGGCGCCGCATGATCGTTTCTCGCCTGGGGAGGAGGCGGGACGTGCCCTTCATTGGCCCTGGGGGGACTCGCTTTCGGCGGCGTGCCATGCGGCGCGGGGTGCTGCTCCCCGCCGTGCTGCTCTCCGCCATGCTGTTCGCCGTGTTCCTGCACGCCGGCGCGCGCGGGCAGGGAAATCGCTACCAGGAAAGCTATCGCAAGCAATAAGATCAATCGAATTCTCATACGCTCCTCCTCGAATCCATAGCTGGTTATGATCTTTCTAAAACGCCGGACACTCACTGCGAGGTTGAGAATCTGAGAGGAAAACCAACGTGGACTTGAGGGACGCAGTGCCCATCCCCGGATTGCATCGGGCCCGAAACCGCCTGTCACTACGTCACAGCTAGCCTTCACCTGATCCGGAAATTCCGGATTCGACTTCTCACGCCCTCATCATATAATTCTCCCGCCGTCCGAAACAATGAATTTGCCGCCAGGGTGCTGTCCTAAATTTAGATTGGCTGGATTTTTAGGGGGTCGGGGCTTCAGCTCCGACGTTATCATTTGCAAGAAAAGGGGGCTTTAGCCCCTGAAGCTGAGGCTTCGCTCTGGAGCAGTTCCGCGATGTGGTGCAGCGTCAAATTAGGACACTACCACCGCCAAGGCAAGATCGCATGCCGCCGCATCAAATTTCACGGGTGTAGCCCGGGCATCGCAACACCGGCAACCGCGGATATTTCGGGAATGCAGGATCGCTAGCCGAAAGTTGGCACAAGTAGAATCGAGATCCGCGCGCCGATTCGATTCGCTTCGCGTGCGCGCAATCCGCGCACAGCCCGGCACGCGCACGCTCTCCGGCAAGAATCGTTCTGTCTTTCCCGGCCATAGAGAGAGAATATCCCATTCGCTGAGTCCTTGGCCGAATCGCCCGCATCCTTAACTGGGCGACGAAAAAGCAGGAGGCTATCCATACCGTGGACTACGTAAATCTTGGTTCAACCGGTTTAAAAGTTTCGCGGCTGTGCCTCGGCACCATGACCTACGGCTCGAAACGGTGGCGCGAATGGGTGCTCGACGATGACGAAAGCAGGCCGTTCATCAAGCGTGCCCTCGAGTTGGGCATCAATTTCTTCGATACCGCCGACATCTATTCGCTCGGCGCGAGCGAGGAAGTTTTGGGCCGCGCGTTGCGCGATTTCGGTCCCTCGCGCGACAAAGTAGTGATCGCGACAAAACTTTTCAATCCCATGGGAGATGATCCGAACCAGCGCGGCCTTTCGCGCAAGCATATCCGCCATTCGATTGATGCCAGCCTGAAACGGTTGAAAACTGATTATGTCGACCTGTATCAAATTCACCGCTTCGATTATGAAACACCCATCGAGGAAACCGTGGTGGCGCTCGATGAAGTCGTGAAATCCGGGAAAGCCCTGTACCTCGGCGGCTCGTCGATGTACGCCTGGCAATTCGCCAGGATGCTCTCCACCGCGGATCGATTGGGCGTCACTCGCTTCGCAACCATGCAGAACCATTACAATTTGATTTACCGCGAAGAAGAACGCGAAATGATTCCCTTGTGCCGCGAGGAAAAAATCGGGTTGATTCCCTGGAGCCCGCTGGCGCGCGGATTTCTTGCCGGCAACCGCCGCAAGCACGATTTCGGCGAAACTACTCGCGCCAAGACGGACGACTATGGCCAAAAAATGTATTACGCCGATTCCGATTTCAAAGTCGTCGAACGCGTCACGGAAATTGCCGCCAGGCGCGGCATCCCCAACATGCAAGTGGCGCTCGCATGGATTTTGCAAAAACGCGGCATCACCGCCCCGATCATCGGAGCCAGCAAAATGCATCACCTGGAAGAAGCAGTAGGCGCGTTGAAAATAAAATTGGACCATGAAGAAATGAAAGCGCTCGAAGAGCCGTACCAGCCGCACCCGATTCTGGGCCATTCCTGAAGAATCGTTTCCACCAACACCTCCGGGCCGCTAAGTTGTGCTTAATCAGCCCGTTGGCGGATTTTCCTCCCTCGAAACGACTTAATAAGTGAAAGCGCGGAACCGCGCAAAAGGAGAAATCGGATGGAAATGATGCTCTCGTGGTACGCCGTGGACGATTTCGAAAAATCCAAGAAATTTTACGCTGAAGCTCTGGGCATGAAAAAAATCTTCGAAATGCCCGGCTGGGCAGAATTCGCCCATGCCGAAGGCCAAATTCCCGTCGGCCTGATGCAGAAGCCGGAAAATTACAAAGGTGAAGGCGCCATCGTCGCCTTTAAAGTGCAGGATGTCGAGAAATCCCGCGCCGAACTGGCTAAACACGGAGTCCAGTTCGACGACAGAGTGGAAGAGGTACAAGGAATGGTTCGCATCGCCACGTTCAAGGACCCTTCCGGCAACCGCCTGCAGCTCGTGCAAGTGTTGCCCAGGTAGCACGCGTTCGGGTAGCACAGCCACTCCTGGCTGTGCGATTCTAACTGGTGTATTTGATTTCACAGAGCAGCAGCGCTCACGAATCAAATTCTCTGCAAATCGGTTCGTCCAAATTCGCAGAGCGCTGCTGCCTCACTTAAATCTCGAACCGCTCCAAGATTCTTGGAGAATCAATCATGACCGTCCAAATCCCGCCGCCCATCTCGATCGAGGATGAATTCAACACTCCTCGAACGCGCGCGGCAGGGCGACCAATCCGCCTTCACCTCGCTCGTCGATCCCTGGCGCGCCCCGCTCTTCGGCTACATCTATCGCATGACCACGCAGCGCCAGGACGCCGAAGATTTGCTCCAGGATGTACTGGTCCGCGTGCTCGAAAACCTTCCGCAATTTCGCCGCGAATCGCGCTTCAAAAGTTGGCTCTTCGGAATCGCCACGCACGTTTGCCTCGATCATCTGCGCCAGAAAAAGCGCTGGCGCGTGGAAGCGCAGATGCTCGGCGAGCGCGAAACCACGGAAACGCCGGAATTTAGCGAGGGTTTGCGCGCACTGGTCTCGCGGCCGGAATTTCGTTTCGAGATTCGCGAACACATCGCATTTTGTTTTGCCTGTATCGCTCGCACCCTGCCGCCCGAGGAACAAGCTGCTCTCTTACTCCGCGAAATGCTGGGATTTACCGCTGAGGAAGCCGCCGCGATTTTGAACGCTTCGGAACCGGTCTTCCGCCATCGCCTGGCCGCCGCCCGCGCGGCGATGACGCAGGCTTATGACGGCCTCTGCCAGCTCATCAACAAAACAGGCGCCTGCTGGCAATGCCGCGGCCTGCGCGAATTAACACCCGAACAAAATCGCGGCGCCGATCTGGTGCAAATCAACGTCGCGCCCGGCATGGCCATCACTCCTGAAAATCTCCTCGATGCCCGCTTCCGCATTGCCCGCGAAGCCGACCTGGAAAACGGCCGCTCGCGCCCATGCACGACCTGTTCTACCAAAACCTCGCCAATCGCGAAGAAAACCGCCCCTAGCTCTATGCGCAATCCGCCCCGCCGTCATTCCGAACGGAGTGAGGAATCTCCTTACAGTTGATCAGCCCACAAAACGTGCCTTTCTTCCCGCATGCTGTAAATCTTCGAGGCCCGCCAAACTAACCGCGCACGACCAACAGTGGTCTAATGACTGAATGGCGCTAAGCACCGGAGAGGGGGACGCCGCGCAACTGGCGCTGGCCCTGGCGGGCGATCGGGACGCGTTTCGCGTGCTCGTCGAGCGCCACAGCCGCACTCTGTTCCGGCTCGCCTTTCGCATGACGGGCAACGAACAGGACGCCGAGGAAGTGGTGCAGGAAGCGTTTTTGCGAGCCTACCGGCGGCTGGATCGCTTCGAATCGCGGGCGAATTTCGGCACCTGGGTCTATCGCATTGCGGTGAATTGTTCGCTGGATCTGCTTCGCCGCCGCAAGCCGCAGGATGAATTGCGCGCCCCGGATGATCGCGATACGGGCGAAGAAGCAGTGCTGGAAATCGCCACCACCGCTCCCACGCCGGATCGCCTGGCGCTGAGCGGCGAAATCGGCGAGCAGGTAAATATCGCGGTGTCGAAATTGAGCCCGATGGAGCGCGCGGCATTCCTGATGCGCCACGAACAAGGAATGTCGATTGAAGAAATGGCGCGCGTTTTAGGCACAAGCTTGAACGCAACAAAGAACAGCGTGTTCCGCGCCGTGCAGAAATTGCGGCTGGAACTCGAACCACTGGTGAGCAGAAAACGATGAACCACTTGAGCGAAGAACAATTGATCGAATTCCGATACGGCGATGGCAGCCCCGCCGCACGCGCCGAAGCGGAAAGCCACTTGAAGACTTGCGCGCAGTGCCGAGAAGCCAACGATGCGCTCTCTGCGGTCCTGGCGATGGTGGATGCCGCTCCCGTTCCCGAACGCGATGCCGCTTACGGCGCGCGCGTGTGGCGGCAAATCGAACCAAGGCTGAATCAGCGTTCCTCATTCCACTGGCGCGCCTGGTTTACTCTGCCGCGTTTGGCTTTTGTTAGCGCGATGGCTGCCGTGATTGTTGCCGCCTTTGTCGCGGGACGTTATTGGCCGCGTCCGCAAACACAGTCGACGCAAGTAGCCAGCGCTCCGATTTCCGCGCCGGTCCGCGAGCGCATTTTGCTGGTGGCCGTGGGCGATCATCTCGACCGCTCGCAAATGCTTCTGCTTGATCTCGAAAATGCCGAGCCGCCCAAGGGCCCGGCCGCCGGATTGGTGGATATTTCCGCGCAGCAGCAGCGCGCCGGCGACCTGGTGGCCGCCAATCGCTTGTATCGCCAATCGGCCGCGCGCTCCGGCGACGCCACGCTCTCCGCCGTGCTCGATGATCTGGAACCGATGCTGATTCAAATCGCGCATAGCCCTTCAAAAATTTCCAGCGCGCAGCTCGAGGAAATTCAGAAGCGCATCGCCGCACGCGGAATTCTGTTCAAGGTGCGCGTGGTGGGATCGGAAGTCCGCCAGCGCGAAAAATCCTCCACACCGGGAGCGAAGCCCGCGCCCGCGCAAACGCAAGATCCGGCGAGGCAAAAACTATGAATGCGTTTTTGAAAAATGCTCGCCGCACAAAATGGATCATCCACAGGGAGAGAAAGATGAATTCGAAGCCGTCACCTCTGATTCTTATTGCGCTGCTTTCACTCGCAGCATCGATTCCAGTTCGCGCGCAATCGACCGCGCCGGCGCCACCGCCCGTTGCCGCGCCCGCGCCTATCGCGCCGCCGAATGTTCTAAGAATACCCGCCGTTCCCGCGATTCCTCAGTTGCCTGTGCTTCCTCCCATCGTGATGGATCGCCTGGCGGAAGATTCCCCGATCAAGGTGATCGTGATCGGCGAGGATGGCTTTTCCTCCCAGATCAACATCGACCCGACGAACGCTTTGGCGTTCGCCCTGCCGAATCTTCTTCGCCTCGATGAACTCACTCTTTCGCTGGACGGCCAAAGCGACAGCACCAAAACCAAAAACAAGGCCAAAGCAAAAGCCAAAGAGAAAGATCAAGACGACGACTCCGACGCCGAAGACGGCCAGCACGACCGGGACGAAGCCCGCAAAGACCGCGAAGAAGCCCGCGTCGATCGTGAAGACGATCTCTACGATGCAGGCACCGACGCCCTCGACGAAGCCCATTGGGATCGCGCCCGAGATAAATTTCAGCAAGTTGCGGATATGAATCTTTCCCACGCCGACGCCGCGCTCTATTGGAAAGCCTACGCCGAAAACAAGTTGGGCCGTCGTGCCGACGCGCTCGCGACTCTCAGCACCCTCCACCAGAAATATCCGCAAAGCCGCTGGCTGAACGATGCCAAGGCCCTTGAAATCGAAGTGCGCCAATCCTCCGGCCAGGCCCCGCATCCCGAAAATCAAAGCGATGAAGACCTGAAGCTGCTCGCCCTCAACGGCGCCATGCAGATGGAATGCGGCGAAGCCGTGCCCATGCTCGAAAAGTTTCTGCACGGCAGTGGTTCGCCCAAGCTCAAGGCTCGCGCCCTTTTCGTGCTGGCGCAGGGCGGTTGCCAGCAGGCGCGCGACGTGATCGATAAAATCGCCCGCGGCCAGTCCAATCCCGAATTGCAGCGCAAGGCCATCGAGTATCTGGGCTTGTTCGGCGGCAAGGGAAGCCGCCAGACGCTCTCGGATATCTACGCTTCCACGAATGAAATCGACGTGAAGCGCCAGATTCTCCGCAGCTTCATGATCTCCGGCGAAAAAGACCGCGTCCTGGCCGCCGCAAAAAATGAAAAAGTTCCCGAGCTGCGCCGCGAAGCCATTCGCGTTGCTCGGAGTGATGGGCGCGCAGGAAGAACTTTGGCAGCTTTATCAGACCGAGCCGGTGCTGGAAAACAAGGAAGCCATTCTGCAATCGATGTTCATCAGCGGCAGCTCGGACCGGCTGCTGGAAATTGCGCGCACCGAAAAAAATCCCGAATTGCGGCGCAAAGCGATTCGTAATCTCGGCCTTATGGGCACGAAAACCGGCGATGCCCTGATCGATATTTACGCCAAGGATTCGGAATTCGACGATAAGCGCGAAGTGCTGAACGCGCTGTTTCTCGAAGGAAACGCCCACGCCATTGTGGTGATTGCGCGCAAGGAATCGAATCCCGACCTGAAAAAAGTGGCGGTGGAAAAATTGGCGCTGATGCATTCGAAGGAAGCGACGGAATACATGATGGAAATTTTAAACAAGTAGCGGCGGACGTATACCAAATCCAGGCGTTTAGATTCGATTTCGGCGTGAAGCGAGGTGCGAAATGAACGTGATCCAGCGGCGTATTCTGGCGGTAGTTGTTTCGGTATTTCTCGCGGCAGTTGCGTCCATGGCGCAAACGCCGCGCGTGGTAAACGCCAAAATGGAAACGCGCCCGGCCGCACCAAGCCTCACTGCCGCAATCCAATCGCTCCTCGCCGCCCAATCCTCGCCCGCCTGGGTTGGTTACGCCGTTCCAGCCGTTCCCGGCGACCGGCAAATCTGCTGCTTCAATTCCTACGGAAACAATTCCGATGGCGGAAATGACTGCGGAACATGCCGCCTGGAAAATTCCAACGGCGATTTCACCATGAATAATCGCGAATCCAGCGGCACTGGCACGGTGGCGCTGGAAAGTCCACGGAACATTTTCGTCCTTTTCCGCGTTTCCGATAAGCGCGTGGAAAAAATCCGCATTTTCTCGGACGATTGCCAACTTGACGCCGGCGGGCTCCCGCTGATCTGGTTCACCGGCGCGCCCGCTGCGCAAAGCGTTGCGTTCCTCACACCCTTTGCCCAGCAGACGCGAGACGACGAATCGAGCCACGATGGTGACCGCGTGAGCCAGCAAGCGCTCACCGCAATCGCGCTCACCGGCGATCCCTCCGCCGATCAAGCCCTGGAAAGTTTCGTCGCGCCCAACCAGCCGGAGCGTTTGCGCGAAAAGACCGCGTTTTGGCTGGGCGCATCCCGTGGCAAAACAGGTTACGAAACGCTCAAGCGCATGGCTCGCGAAGATCCCAGCGACCGCGTCCGCGAAAAAGTCACTTTCGCATTGTCCGTCAGCCACCAGCCCGAAGCCGTGGAAGAAATGATTCGCATGGCCAAGAACGATTCCAGCTCCCGCGTTCGCAGCCAGGCGCTTTTCTGGCTCGGCCAGAAAGCCGGCGAAAAAGCCGTCGCCGCAATAACCGACGCCATCGAAAACGATCCCGAAACCGAGGTAAAAAAGAAAGCCGTTTTCGCCCTCTCGCAATTGCCTAAGGATGAAGCCGTACCCAAGTTGATCGAAGTGGCCCAATCGAATCGCAATCGCGAGGTCCGCAAACAGGCCATGTTCTGGCTGGGCCAATCCAACGATCCCCGCGCCCTGGCCTTTTTCGAAAATGTTCTCGAGCACTAGCGGGCACCGCCATTATCGAGCCACTCGGTGCGGAGCCATCCTGAGCGCAGCGAAGGATCCCGAGTGAATTGCGACGAATAGAAACGGATCATTTGGAGGAATGCTTGTTCGAGTCTCATCGCCGACAATCGCAAGGAGCATTCATGTCTACGCTCATCCAAGACCTGAAATTCGCCCTCCGCATGCTTCTCCGCAATCGAAGCATCACCGGAATCGCGATCCTGGCCCTCGCTCTTGGAGTCGGCGCAAACACCGCCATCTTCAGCATCGTCAACGGAGTCCTTCTCCGCCCGCTGCCTTTCGCCCAGCCCGATCGCCTGGTGTGGTTCTGGGAAATTCAGCCCACGCTCCCCACCGCTCCATTTTCCGGCGCCGATTTTCTCGATTACCAGTCGCAGAACCAAACTTTCCAAGGCGTCGCCGCGGTCCGCTCGCTCACTTCGAATTTGACCGGGCACGGTGACCCCCAACGGATCCAAATCGCCGTCGTCAGCACAAATTTATTTTCCACACTCGGCGTCCAGCCCGCCCTGGGCCGCGATTTTCTGCCCGCCGAAGGCCAGCCCGGCGCCGCGCGAGCCGGCTTGCTCTCCTATGGTTTCTGGCAAAGTGAATTCGGCGGCGACCGCTCCATCCTCGGAAAGCAAATTGTCCTGAATGGCGAGCCGGTCACCCTGGTCGGCGTTCTTCCCGCTTCGTTTCAATACATTCAGCCGCTGCAGGTGTGGATCAATCCGCGCAATAGCGTTCCCGAAGTTTTCCCAAACACAACCTTCGACCCGCGCACCAATCGCGGAATGCATTACCTCTCCGTCCTTGGCCGCCTGAAGCCCGGCGTCTCGCTCTCCCAGGCGCAAGCGGACATGACCCGAATCGCCTCGCGTTTGCAGCAGCAATATTCTTCAAATGTGGGCCACACGGTTCATTTGATTCCGATGCAGGAGCGCGCCGTCGGCCAAATCCGCGTCACGTTGCTGGTTCTGCTTGGCGTTGTCGGCGTTGTCCTCCTGATCGCTTGCGCCAACGTAGCCAACCTGCTGCTCGCTCGCGCCGCCAGCCGCCAAAAGGAAATCGCCATTCGCACCACGCTGGGCGCGGGACGCCTGCGCATCGCCCGTCAATTGCTCACGGAAAGTGTTTTGCTCGCGCTGGCTGGTGGCGCGCTGGGCCTTCTGATTGCCTTCGGATGCGTGCGCCTGCTAGTAGCAGCCGCGCCCGAACAATTGCCGCGCGTCCAGGAAATCCACGTCGACCTGCTCGTTCTCGTGTTTACGCTGGGAGTCTCTCTGTTTACCGGATTATTATTCGGCCTCGCTCCCGCTCTGCAAGCGTCACGCCTCGAACTTAGCGAAGTCCTCAAGGAAGGCGGCCGCGGAAATTCCGCCGGCCTGCGCCACGGCCGTCTGCGCAATTTGCTGGTGATTGCCGAAATGGCCATGTCGCTCGTCCTGTTGATTGGCGCGGGATTATTGGCCAGAAGTTTTCTGCGTTTACTGGACGTGCAGACCGGTTTTCGCGCCGATCACCTGGTGACCATGTTCATGAATTTTGCCGGCCCGAAATATTCCAAGCCCGGCGCCTCCACGCAATTTGAAGAACAACTCATCCAGCGCGTCGAAGCCATGCCCGCCGTTCAAGGCGTCGCCATCTCGAACGATTTGCCGCTGCAAGGCGACGACACCACCACCGGCGTCGGCACCATCGAAGGCCGCGAACAATTGCCGCCTGGCCATGAATATCTCGTCGGCATTCACGTCGCCAATCCCGGATTCTTCCGCACTATGGGGATTCCGCTGCTGCGCGGACGCGAATTCAATTCATCCGACCAAGACAAATCCATATCCGTGCTCATCATAAATCAAAAAGTGGCGGAAACTTTCTGGCCCGGTCAGGATCCCATCGGAAAACACCTGCAGGTGATGGGTCCCGGCACATCCGAAGTGGTAGGCGTGGTTGGCAACGTGCTTCACAACGGATTCGGCCAGCCGCCGGATTTCGAAACTTACACGCCGTATAAGCAATCACCCTGGTCCTACATGGCCCTTGCCGTGCGAACCAATAGTGATCCGCGCACAATATCCGAAGCCGTAAAAGCGGCTGTTGCCTCGCTCGATCCCGATTTGCCCGTGCACGACGTGCGCACCATGGAGCAGGTTTCCGCCGATAGCCTGGCCCCGCGCCGCATCACTCTATATCTGATCGGCTCTTTCGCCGTCCTCGCGCTCATACTCTCCGCCGTCGGCATCTACGGCGTGATGAGCTACGCCGTCACCCAGCGCTCCCACGAAATCGGAGTCCGCATGGCCCTCGGCGCCCAGCCTCGCGACGTCCTCCAAATGGTAGTCCGCCACGGCATGAAGCTAGCCGCCATCGGCGTAGCCCTGGGAATCGCCGGAGCGTTTCTCCTGACCCGCTACCTGAAAACATTGCTCTTCGAAATAAAATCCACCGACCCCCTGACCTTCGCCGCAGTCGCCTTCCTCCTGGCCGCCATCGCCTTCCTGGCCACCTATCTCCCCGCCCGCCGCGCCACTCGCGTAGATCCCATGATCGCCCTCCGCTACGAGTAGAGGTAGCAAAGCCACGGGAGCGCCTGTGCAACGAAAACCTTCCGGCATCAGCAAACTGACCCACTACTAAAACGTGAACTTGCATCTCTTCAGAATTTCCGTGCATCCGAACGATATAGCCCGCCATGGTAAACTTGCGGCCTCCCAGGGAGTCTATTAGGTCATTGAGGACCCTCATGAAAACGCCAAGCAAATTCTTTCTGCTCACCTTTGCATTCCTGGCTTCTGCCTGTCTTCTTTCTCCCGGCCCGCTTCGCGCTCAGGCTCCTCCAGGGCCGATGACCGGGACGCCACCCGCGCCCGGAGAGCCGGCGCCTGCGGCGAAGCCGCAAGAGCCGCCGCAGCCGCCTGCCAAGCCGAATTTGTCAGGCACTTGGAAATTCAATCGTGACCAAAGCGACGACGCGCAGAAAAAAGTGCAGGAAGCGCGGGGATCGAATGGCAGCAGCGGTGGAAATGGCGGCAATGCCGGCGGGAACGGTGGGAATGGTCCCTACGGGGGTGGAGGCGGCGGCCGCATGGGCGGTGGTTGGCCCGGAGGTGGCGGCGGAATAGGCGGTGGAGGAGGCATGGGCGGCGGTCGCGGCGGATCGGGCGGTCGCCGGGGAAATGGCGGCAATGATCAGAACAGTGAGGGCCGCGAGACAATGCACGAAATCATGAACCCTGCCGATTCGCTGACCATCGCACAGGCCAAAGATAGTGCCCCGGAAATCGATCTGACAGACGAGCAGAATCGCAAGCGCGTCTTTTACACCGACGGCCGGAAACTTCAAAAATCCAAAGACGACAAGTACCAAGAAGAAGCAGCCCTGTGGCAGGACGGCCGCTTGGTCGCTTACATCGCCGAGAAGCGGGGAGCAATTAAGCGCACCTTCGAAGTAGCGCCCGGCGGCGAACAGCTAATCGAAACTGTGCAACTCCCAGCTCGCCAACAACAATCCGGCCAGTCCGGCCAAGCCGATTCGCCGGTAGTAATTCGCTTCGTATACGACCTGGTGCGTGCCGATAAGCAGTAGCCGATAACGCTCCGTAAACGATGTCATGAGACTGAACACTCCCGGCCGTGCGCCTTTTTGATGCAAACCGGGGACATTCCTGACATCTTAAACCGGGCACATTCCTGACACTAAGCCCGAGTTTCTTTTCTGGAACGACCCCCGGGAACGCCAATCTCCCGATTGGCGCCCCGCCAAACGCCACACAAAAGAATGTGGGGTTGGTGCGCCGGGGAGGGCAGCCACTCCTGGCTGTGTGCCTGCGGACGTCATCGCGATTAAGAGCCGTCCCAGGCACATTCCCGAAAGCACAATTGCATCATCTCTGGACGGATCCCCGTATACCCCGGTCACCCACTCCCCAAAGTGTAAAGGATGTCCTGATAACAAACCGTAAAGCATGTCCTGGGACGGCACGCTCCGAGTTCCTGTGCCAGCAAAACTGATCGAAGCGCCTCCGTCCCTATAACTGAAGCCCACCACAAAAAAAAACGGCGCCGCAGTGAGCAGCGCCGTTCTAACGTAATCTCCAACAAACTCAAATCAAGCAGGAGCGGGTTTTTCTCCCTTCGCCAGTCCGGGAAGCGGGCGCGGCTCGGGCCGCAGCAGTTGCGGCTCCTTGCCGGGTACCGGCGGTGCGGAAGAAGGAGGCGCCGGCCGCACTTTTTCGGGGAGCGGCTTGCCCTCGACCAGGAGCTTCAGTTCGACGGCGTCGAGGACTTCGCGATCCAGCAAAGCCTGGGCCACTCGTTCGAGCGCATCGCGATGCGTTTCGAGAATGGTGCGCGCCCTGCTGTAGCTTTCGCCGATGATGCTGCGCACTTCCTTGTCAATTTTGATCGCGGTGTCTTCCGAGTAGTCGCGGTGCTGAGCGATCTCCCGGCCAAGAAAGATTGCTTCTTCCTTCTTGCCGAACGTCAGCGGTCCCAGCGTGCTCATTCCCCACTCGCAAACCATCTGCCGCGCAATATCAGTGGCGCGCTCGATGTCATTGCCAGCGCCCGTGGTCAGGTGGCTGAGGAAGATTTCCTCCGCGGCGCGTCCGCCCATCAGCACGGCCAATTGAGCCTCGAGAAATTCCTTGGTGTAGGTGTGCTTGTCGTCGATGGGCAATTGCATGGTCACGCCCAAAGCCATGCCGCGGGGAATGATGGTCACTTTATGCAAGGGGTCGGCGCCCGGAGTCATGGACGCGACCAGAGCATGGCCGCCCTCATGATACGCGGTGTTTTTCTTTTCCTCTTCGGAAAGGATCATGGACTTACGCTCGACGCCCATCAGGACCTTGTCCTTGGACATCTCGAAATCCACCATCAAAACCACTTTCCGATTCTGGCGTGCAGCCCACAGCGCCGCTTCATTCACCAGGTTGGCCAGATCGGCCCCGGAAAAACCCGGCGTGCCGCGCGCAATTACGGAGAGTTCGACATCGTCGGAAAGAGGCACCTTGCGCGTGTGCACCCGCAAGATTTCTTCGCGGCCTCGCACGTCGGGACGCGCCACCACCACGCGGCGGTCGAAACGGCCCGGGCGCAACAGCGCCGGGTCGAGCACGTCCGGCCGGTTGGTGGCTGCAATCAAGATCACGCCTTCGTTCGATTCAAATCCGTCCATTTCGACGAGCAGTGCATTCAACGTCTGTTCGCGCTCGTCGTGTCCGCCGCCCAGGCCCGCGCCGCGATGGCGGCCCACCGCGTCAATTTCGTCGATGAAGATGATGCACGGCGCATTCTTTTTTCCCTGCTCGAACAAATCGCGCACGCGGCTGGCGCCCACGCCCACGAACATTTCCACGAAGTCCGATCCGGATATCGAAAAGAACGGCACATTCGCTTCGCCCGCAATCGCTCGAGCCAGCAGCGTCTTGCCCGTGCCCGGAGGCCCCACCAGCAACACGCCTTTCGGAATTCTGCCGCCCAATTTCTGGAATTTCTGCGGATCTTTCAGGAAATCGATAATTTCCTGCAATTCTTCCTTTGCTTCTTCCGCGCCCGCCACATCCTTGAACGTGGCCTTTTTCTGTTGGGCGGTCAGCAGCCGGGCGCGCGATTTTCCAAAGCTCAGCGCTTTATTCCCGCCCGCCTGCATTTGCCGCATCATGAAGATCCAGATCGCCACCAGCAGCAGCACCGGCGCCGCGTTCACCAGTACGATGAACCAATCCGCGCGGCTTACTTCCTTGTTGTTGATCTCCACTCCCTTTTCCGTCAGCGCTTTATTGACATCCGGAATGGAAGAATTGGCGATCGTGACGCCGTGAAATTTTTCGCCGCCCTGCCGGAATTCTCCGGTGATCTCGGCGCTATTCTGCGAGAGGATAAACGTGACTTCCTTGATGTTGCCCTGCTGCACCTGGTTCAAAAAATCGGTGTAGCTGAGTTCCTTCTCGCGCGTCGTCTGCCCGCCAGTGGAGGCCATTTTCCACAAGACGACGGCCAGCAAAACCATGAATAGCCAGAAAAGAACAGTTCTTACTGTAGAGTTCACCGGATTACCTCGTCCTAAACTTCAATTCTTTGCTCGCGTTCCATGCTTCGTGCCCCCGCGCTGAACGCCACCAGTCGCTGTGGCCCCACCGCCCGAAGCCACATACGGCAAGTTTCGAAAAAGTCCATCCCGCCCGGCCAGGCCATATCCCACCCAATGCCTGGAAGCAGCCTCAAAGCCAGTGTATGCCGCCTTCAAATCCACCTTACGCTCCTGCGGCTTATCGAACAATACCGCTAAACACAAGGACTGCGGCCGCGTCTCTTCCAGCCGCTTCATCAGAAAATCCTGCGTCACGCCCGAGTGCAGCACCGCGTCAACCACCAGCACGTTGCGGCCTTTCAACGTCGGCGGCGGGCTGAAGAAAACTTCCCGGCGGTCATAACCTCCCAGCCGGACGTTCCTCATTTCTGCTCGAACAAAATGGCAAACCACAGGCCGGTCGATGTGCCGCACCAGGTCCGCCGAAAACAAAAACGAATTCTCCAAAATTGCGACTACATCCAGCGTTCGTCCCGCATAATCACGGGAAATTGCCCGGCCCATTTCTTGGACGCGTTTAGCCAACTTCTGCTGGGAAAAGGCTACCTTCACTTTTGTCTCATCGGCGCCCCGCGGGCGCCTCAGCAACTTTCCTCATCGATCAGCAATAGCGTTTTTGTATCTTTGCCGGCCGCAAATTCTTCCGCTGGCGGCATTCCGCGAACCCAGGCCAGCTTTCCCTCGCTCACCAGAACCGGCCAGCCTCTGCGCGCGCTCGCGGCAATTCGTTTCGACAAAAAAAGCCGCTTGACCTTCAATTTCTGCCGGCGTCCCCGCGGCCGGTACGCATCACCCGGCCTCCAGTTTCGCAAGATCAAATTGCGGCTTAAAAGGCTGGCATCGAGGGCCTTCGTCAACTCGGGGCCTTCGGGAACTCTTTTAGTGTCGCTCTCCAGAGAAGGCCAGTCAATCAATTTCAGCCGGAAGCGCCGTCCGATTTCTGGAACATGAATGGCGGCTGAACCCTGCGCCGGCACGGCGACGGCGTACTCAAAGAAACTTGTGGCAGCCTTGATTCCGCGCCCTTTTCGCCGCGCTGCAGCCGGCTCCGTGCGGAAGAAATTCAGTTGGTCGAAACTCTTTTCCACCGTCACTCCGCCCGGCAGATGAATCGCGCGTCCACTGGAGCTTTCCCGCGCAAGCCGAATTACTTGCTGAACGTGCCGCGCGGAAAGTTCATGCCGGTTCCCCCTGAGCGCTTCAAACAACCCATCCATTAGACGCCGAATCACCCGCTCCGTCAGCGCCCTCTGCGCCTTTGCGGTAGATAAAACCGTCAACGCGCTTCCCGCACGCGCCACATCGAGTGGACTGAGCAACTCCGAAACTCCGATCGAATATCCCTTCGCCGTTTCCTTCGCAAAAGCCCGCAAACAATCCTCCACCAGCGCCGACCAAAAAACTCCCTCCTCGCGCGCCAACTCTGCAAAAGTGCCCAGCCGCTCGACAATCCCCGCCGAAAAGTCATGTTCCAATTGTGGCAGCAACTGGTGGCGGATCCGCGACCGCATCCGCCGCGTGTCCAGGTTCGTAGCGTCCTCACGCCAAGGTTGTCCAATCTTCGCTAGGTATTCCCGCAAAGCACTGCGCCGCACATCAATCAGCGGCCTCACCACAAATCCGTTCACCGGATAAATCCCCGCCAACCCTTCAAGCCCCGTCCCGCGAATCAAACGCCCCAGCACAGTCTCTGCCTGGTCATCGGCCGTATGCGCCACGGCAATCCGGCTCGCCTTTCCTTCCGGCCATCACCCGCTCGAAAAACGCATACCGCAATTTCCGCGCTCCATCCTCCAAATTCCAATGATTTTCGCGCGACCGCCCCGCAACATCTTCGCGATCCGCGAGAAATTCCAGCTCATGCTCGCGCGCCAACGCCGCCACAAATTCTTCATCAGCGTCCGAATCCGCGCCGCGCAGTAAATGATTGAAATGCGCAACCACCAAGGTAATTCCCAGTTTCGCGCGCAAATCCTCCAGCAGCCGCAGCAGCGCCACCGAATCCGCCCCGCCTGAAACAGCCACGCCCACCCGCTCGCCGGCACGGATCATCCGGTGATGCTGAATCGTCTCCAATAATTGCTCGTGAATTTTGCTTAGCTTTTTACCCACGGGAGTTAGCGGCTGTTCGCAAGCCTCTCCACAACTATGTTAGCAGCCCGTCCATCCAGCGCAAGTAGCACTGCCACTCCTGGCTGTGTTGTTCACTTCGACTCTCGAAGATCTACGCGATTTTTGCTCCGCCGATGGTTCCGCATGTGCGATCGGAGCGCCCGGCCTTTCGCTACCCACACGGAGACCGCCCTCGCACAAACGGCGAAATTTCCGATCAAAATTGAATTGTCGAGTGGAGTTTAAATCTATTCCGCGGATTGCTGCGCCAACAAATCCCTGCTAAAAGCGATTCGTCGATCCAGCGCCACAGCGGCAAAATACGAGCAATGTTCGCGTTCCCGTTCCGCCCAGGCTGCAATCGCCGGCACAATCGATCGCAGCGCACCGCGAGCGCCGCTCAGCATCCTGTGGTAGGCGCCAACCAAGCGAATCTCCATCCCGTCATCGCCGCGCTCGGGACACAACCGCACCAACGAAATCAGCCGCCGGAATTCGTCTCCGTTCACCGGCTGTGCCGTAATGCCGGCCACTTCGCGCACCTGATCGGAAAGCTCCACTTTGCTGTATGCGGCAATCACCGACCGGCAATACGAAACAAAAAACTGCAAAAGCGCCGCGATCGAAAATATCCCAATCAATGCCGCGATCATCGCGCCCCCGCTCCCGCCACCAATCTCGCTGTCGCCAGCCTCGCGCTTTCCGGCACTTTGGTAAACGTATAAGCCCAGGCCAGCGGCAACCAAGTCCCCACCACCGGCACCAGCGCCCGGAAAAAAGCAACATCAGGAAAAAGATTCCGCAGCGCATAGAGCGCCGCATAAGCGCTGAAATACACACCCAGTGAAAGCACCAGTTGGATCAGCCGCAGCCTGGTTTCGCGCAGCTTCATCACCGCGCCCCATAGAACATACGTCAATACCACGCCCACAAAATAGAGGTTCTGGCCCAGTTCCACAACCAGCCGGCTGGTCATGTTGTCCGTGTTGTGATGCACCACGATATAGGAAAACCAGGCAGTCACTCCCAGAAGTAGAGCCGTCGCCCCGCGCAGGTACCGCCCAACTTTCATCTCGCGAAACACATGCTGGTATAGATGCATGATCGCGAAGTACAACATCACCGTCAGGATGCAGTCCGAATAATAGTAAACATAACGGTATTGGACCGACGAGAATCCATATTTTGTAAACACCACGAAATGCACCACGGTGGTCAGCGCCAGCACGATCATGTAAATGTTCAGAGTAAGATAGCGGGAAAAATCCTTGCGGACGATTGAACACACCACCACATACGCTTCCAGAGCGAAGCTGACCATCCAGATCAGATAATCTAGCGGGCCAAGCATTTACCTTCCTAAGAAAGTTTGGCTTGGCCTACCCTTCCGGTTTCCCGGAATACCCCGTTTACCGAACCCAGGGTGTTGGCGGCACAGGTGAACCCGTATTCCCCCACGGCGTTGGCGGCACGGGAGATCCCGTGTTTGCCCACGGCGTTGGCGGTGCAGGTGAGCCCGTGTGAGCCATTAACCAGGGGGTCGGCGGCGCCGGCGATCCGGTATGAGCAATAGCTAGATTGCTCAAACCCATCGCGCCGGCGAGAACAAGCAGCACTAGCAACAACACTGCCGTCCAGGCGTTTAGCGTCTTCATACTGCCTCCGAGTCTAGATACAACTTCCCTACAACTCGGGGGAGTATAAACACACCGCTGCCGTCAAGAGGGGAATGTTTGGGCACTGTGCCCAAACGATACACACCCCCCTCCCTGGGGGAGCCACAGCCTCTTCCTAATTGTCTCGGGCAAAGTAACGTC
This sequence comes from uncultured Acidobacteriota bacterium, assembly GCA_963797765.1. Classification (GTDB taxonomy): domain Bacteria; phylum Acidobacteriota; class Terriglobia; order Acidiferrales; family UBA7541; genus JBGPTK01. Next base: position 1,413,873 of record CAWCQU010000002.1, read on the forward strand.
CAGCAGCGAGGCCGGTCAACGGTACGGACGTACTACTCCGCTGATCTTTTCGAATCATGCAATTCGTTCAAAAACAGAATGTTTAAGCGGCCCGCGCCGCATTTGCGCAAAAACATCTTCAACGCCCACGCATCCCGGCTTGACACTTTGCAAACCCTCCCCGTAGCATGTAAAGCTTCCCCGGCGCCGGTGTAGCTCAGAGGTAGAGCGAGGGTCTCATAATCCCTAGGCCGTGGGTTCGAGTCCCACCGCCGGCACCATTTTTTTCTCGCACTCAGACGCATAGCCACGGCCTTCGTAGGGGCGCGTTTTGTGTGTCCCGATGCCTTCAATCGGGACGCTGCTTGTGCGATTGGAGTTTACCCCGATGGCCTTGATCGGGGCATCCCGATTCATTTATCGGGGCCGCGCCCGCTGGGACTTCCATCAAGACGCCGCTCATGCCAACGCCCTCAATCCCACACTGCATCGCGCTCATCGGTTCGTTTGTCATTCTGAGCCCCGCGCCATAGGGCGAAGAATCTCTCCAGTATTTTTTGAAGGGTGATTTCGAGGAGACGAAGCCTGAAGCCCTTGTAGGGGCGCTGCTCGCTGCGCCCGTCTTTAGCATTCGAAGGGCCACGGCCCGACACACTACGAAGTTTGTGTCACCCGCGCGCGCTTTTGAACGCCTGGTCGGATTTTTTCCGGACGGCAATTCTGATCGCCTGAAACAGGTGATATAGAGGCGATTAGAAACGCAGTTGGCGCTGAATCGAAAGGAGTTAAACGCGATTCTAATTGAATCGCCCTGGCGATTAGCGAAGCGATTTACTTTCCGCCTATTTTGACGAACATTTCCCATATCTTTGCGCTAATTTCCGTCTCCCTCACGTAAGCTCCGGCTCACTGTCTCCCCCCAGGTGCCTAGTCTATCAGATGGCCTTACCTATTATACACCATGTTATTTATGTTATATCAGTTATAGATGTGGACGCTCTGGACGGCACAAGGTAGTACTCGAATGGAGTCCTCTCCTCGCGTCGGACCACTGAAAAGAATTGAGGGAAACGAGTGAGCACAGAAGGGTCAAGCGGAAATGGAAAGGCTGAAAAGCCCCACGTTTCTGACGAAACATCGGGTACCCAAATTCATCTCATCGCGTTAAACTTGTGCTACCCGCCCACCCAATCCGCCCACTCGGTAGGTTGCGTGTCCCGCCTGAAGGAGCCTTGGCACATCACTTGCTGAGATTACTGTCGAGTGCGTCAGGAGCAACCAATGGCCAGATCCGATAAGTGTGACCAGGTCAGGATTGAAGTCCCCCATCAAGAATCGGGATACGGTGAATGGATGTGGTTATTCGGTGATCGTGACAGCAGCCAACAGCAACTCGTTTTTGGTCAGTTAGATTCCGACCCTGTCGTGGTCAGTGAAATGAGGCTTGGCCAGATCTTCGCGGTAACCTGTGGACAAGTCCGCGATCTCACCAAGCCATCCGACCTTCAACAGGATGGCGCGGGATTCTCCGTTTTGGGAAACGGAAAGGTCCGAGTGCGATAAAGACGAAGATTGCTTGAGCTACCGGGGGAAGTTGCTATCATGCATGTCAGGATTTGTGCTCAGAGGTTTCTCACCGTGCTTTGCGGACTTTCTAATTGAAACGCGAAATACCTCGTCGTGATTGGACTCGTGAGGAACTGATCGTTGCCTTCAACCTATACTGTAAAATACCTTTCGGACGGATTCACATCCGCAATCCGTTGGTAATAGAGATGGCGAAGGCAGTCGGCCGCACACCGTCGGCGGTATCGTGGAAACTCGCTAACTTTGCGCGGCTCGACCCGGCTTTGCAGAAAAGGAATATTGCAGGCGCCACACACGGCGCGCGGGCAGAGGTGGAAATCTGGAACGAGTTCAGCAACGACTGGGATAGGTTGGCGTTTGAAAGCGAACGTCTCCTCGATCGGCTTACGGGCCGCACCTCTGAATTAGTCGAGGAGTCGCTGGAGTTTCCAGAAGGAAGGAGCCGCGAAGCACTTATTCGCGCGCGCGTCAATCAAGGTTTTTTTCGCGCCGCCGTCTTAGCTTCCTACAATGCGCGGTGCTGTATCACGGGATTGTCGATTGCACAGTTGCTCACAGCAAGCCACATCGTTCCGTGGTCGGTCGACATAAGGAATCGAACCAACCCACGGAATGGGTTGTGTCTCAACGCTATCCACGACCGAGCCTTTGACTGCGGCTTACTAACAGTCACGCCTGAGTTAAGAGTCAAGCTTTCCCCTAGACTTAAGAGAAATCCGACCGAAAGGGCGGCTCGAGAGTTTTTGTGGAGGTACGAGGGAGTCTCCATTTCTCCCCCTCGCCGATTTGCTCCAAATACAGACTTCCTCCGCTATCACAACGAAAGAATATTCCTCGGGCCTTAATCCGCATTGGAGTTCAAGTAAATGGATAATATCAAATTCAACTATCTGTATCGCGACGCCGGTAACTACAAGAAATGGGCTGAGGTGGTCTTCTCCAATCCCGACAGGCTGGCACTTGAGGCGACAACGAAAGCGCTCAGAGATGCCTTTTTGCAGGACGGCCTATTTATTGCACACCAAGTTCGCCTGCCCGAGGCCTTTTTCTCCACCGAAGGAGACGCAACCTCAGATGATCACTGCTTCCACGAGTTTGATGTTGCTGAGATGACCCTCGAAGTACCAAACGATAGCCACTCACGATCAATTAGCCAGTTCATAGCAGAGGTCAAACGGGAAGCGAAGCACGGCTGGATGACATTTGATCCTCACGACAGGTTATCCCGGTAAGTATCTGGGTAGCAGATGCACCGCTTGGCATCCCGCACCGTAGAAGTCTGTTACATGTGTTGAAGTGCTAATCCTGTTCAGCGTCCTGCTGAAATCGAACCTTCTCATGCTCGACTAGCGCCGAAGGTGCGCCAGACGTTAGCCCAGCCTGTAAAGGCTGGGAACGGCAACAAAGAGATTTCCCAGCGCCGTAGGCACGACACCTAACCAAAAACAAATTTCGGATCAAATTTCATCCCGTGTTTTTTCAACAAGGCGAGAAACTCCGAATCGAAAGCCATTTTTCTATGATGCGCTTGCTGATTTTGTATGTATCGAACGACAGCGGGAACCATTGAACTGCTTACACTGAATGATCCGTAGCCCTGCTGCCACGCGAATTTGTGGCCTTCCTCGTTGGCCCATCGTGAGGAATTCGACTTGATTGCGAGAATTGCCTTGGCCACGGCCAAGCTCGGTGGAATTTGGATGAGGAAATGAATGTGATCCTCCATGCCTCCCACGGCATGAACCAGAATGCCGAGCTTTTTGCAAATGCCCGCTACGTAGGCCCACATGCGGGGCTGAAATTCCGGGGAAATGGATTTGCGCCGGTCCTTGGTGCTGAAGACAACATGAATCACGTTTTGGGAGTAGGTGTGGGACATGTGTCGCACCTCCGGTGCTTGAAATCTTTATATACCACCTACCCAGCCCGCCGCGGCGGGCTGGGCTAACTTCTGCCGCGCCTCCGGCGCTGGCGGGGTTTCATCCCTAAGTCCTTCAACTTTCCGCCTACAAGACGCTGGTTTGGTGCGTTGACCCAGAGTACAAGCTGTATCGCCTTGCTGAGCGTCAGATTTGCCAGAGTGAAATCGTGAGGGTATTTAAGGACGTGGACGATTTTCTCACAACAGCTTCAAGCATCATGAACAGAAGAAAGTCGAGAGCGGGAAGATCGCTCGAAAACCACTTCGACTACCTCCTCACGAAAGCCGCAATCCCTCACGTGATTCGCCCGCACGAAGTTGACGGCAAACCGGACATCATCATCCCGAGCGTCGCCGCGTATAAGGACAATCGTTATCCAACGAACAAGCTATTCATGGTCGGGGTAAAGACGACCTGCAAGGATCGGTGGAGGCAGGTTTTGAACGAAGCGAAGCGAGTGAAGGACAAACATATTCTCACCATCCAGCAAGGCATCTCCAAAGGGCAACTCAACGAGATGAAGGAAGATGGCGTCCAATTGATCGTGCCTGCCGAAATCCACAGGCAGTACCCTCCGAACTCCACTATGCGGATTCTACGAGTGGATGAATTTGTTCATATGGTCAGTCAGAAGCTAGCATAGAGCCGTGGACGTACTCACCCCCGAACAGAGAAGCAGGTGCATGGCCGCGAACAAGGGCAAGGATACCCGTCCCGAAATCGCAGTACGCTCGGTGCTGGACGCGATGCGGATTCGCTACGACTCACACCGACCAGACCTGCCCGGCAAGCCGGACATCGTTTTTCCCCGCCGAAAGAAGGTTATCTTCGTGCACGGCTGCTTTTGGCACGTCCATCGTTGCCGCTATGGCCGAGTTAGGCCCGCTACTAACTCAGTATTCTGGCGGGACAAGCGCGAGAAGACCCGCAAGAGGGATATTAGGAATCGACGCGCGCTGAGGAAGGCGGGTTGGGAGGTATTCACACTTTGGGAGTGCAACATTATGAGCCCTCAGAACCTTGTCGCAAAGCTATCCAAATTACTCGCAACGTGATTTATTTACGGGTGGCCGAGGTTTACACCCTCCGAACTCGTCGATTTGCGGTTGCCCCATGTTTCGGCAGAGACGTGGGGGGGGTTGTTGTAGTTTTAGCGTTGAATCAAGAGATAAGATCGATCTGGATTAGCGGTATGCCTCGGCCTGGGCACGATGAATAACTGCTCTGGATCAAATCACTGTCGGGATATAAGAAGCGCGTGCGCGCCACGCTTCAAATGGGCGCGGCTGAAGCCGGCCCCTACAGATGCGAATTCGCGAGCAGTCTATATTCTGTTGATGTTTGCGGATTTTAATGAGCAACTTGCGTTGTAGATTTCTTTTTGACGATATCGTGTTGCTCGGGCGGACGGGAACGTGAATCTCCGTCGCTCAGTTGTTGGAGGGTTGGGACGATTATGCGCGAATCGAAGAGATCGAGGACACGGGGCCGACATTGATTTGTTCGTTTGGATGGTTGGAGGCGTGGGGGAGGAGACGCGCGCTGGTCTGAGGCGCCGCATTCCGGATGAGCGCCGAGGCGCGCCCCTTCGAAGCTCACGGCAAGCCCTTCGGGCCTCAGGGTAAACAGAAGTTAGCCCCGCCCGAAAGGGGGGGGAACGGCGACAAACATATTCTCTAGCGCCGAAGGTGCGGCACCGGGTTGAAGATAAATCCCGGATCAAATTCCATTTCGTGAAGTTTCAACAGGCTGGAGCAATCCGATCTCCAGAGCTGATTTGCTGTGAAACATGTGCCGCACCTCCGGTGCTTGAATTCTTTTTCGGTTGCCTACCCAGCCCGCCGTGGCGGGCAGGGCTAGTTCTGTTTATCCTGAGCTTCGAAGGGGCGCGCCTACGGCGCTGAATGCATCCAAATGTCTACGTCTCGAATTACGTCTCGAATTGGCTTGACACAACCCGTACCTGTGTGGTAAATAATGGTATGAGAGAATGCGCTAAGAGTCTTCCGTCAGCACCGCCGGGCGCCCGTTTCCCGCTAGCATCGCACTCCGCACGACGCTCCGAAGCACTCACGTCGCAAAAATTTTCGATTTTCGCAACGTTGATCCCGCAGACGAATTCGGAACAAAAACACCGACATTCTAATCGCCTGGCTAATCGCCAATGGATTCATAGTCGAAATTGCCCAAACCATTGAAACGAAATGGGGTTATAAAATCCTAATCGCTCCTATATCGTGCATTTGCGAGGCCTAGTTTCGCAGCCCAAATTCCACGGAAAAACCGGTGTGGTTGACATCCTTCCGCAAATTCCTTCAGGATGATTTGCATTTTTTGTTCCTTGTACTCGGAGAGGATGACGGAATGCGCGCGGATACTTTGGTGATTGTTAATCCTGCGGCTGGTGGGGGACGCGCGCTGCGCGCGGAGGGTGAGGTTGCGAAATATTTTTCGCGTGGCAATGCGCGAGTGGAAATTGTGCGGTCGCAGAGTGCTGATGATTTTCGGCGGCTGGCTGCTGATGCTGCGCGGGGCGGCTACCGCGCTATGGTGGCTTTGGGAGGTGATGGAGCGTTTCATCATTTGGTGGAAGCTACCTTGGGATTGGATGTGGTGCTGGGATTTTTTCCGGCGGGGAATGGGAATGATATTGCGGAGGCGCTGGGGATTCCTAAGGATGCGGTGGCCGCGGCTAGCGTGTTTTTGAAATCGGCGCCGCGGGCGATTGATGTGATTCGGGCCACTTTTGCGGGAGGAAAATCGGCGGTGTATGTGGGAGCGGGGGGCGTGGGGATGGATGCGGAGGCTGCGCTGCTGGCCAATACGCGACTCCGTCGCTTGCCGTACGTGACGCGGTATCTTGCCGGAGCGCTTTGGTCATTTTGGCGATTCAAATCGCTTGCGGTGGAAGCCGGGATGGAAACGGATTCGGGATCCGTAAAATGGGCGGGAAAGATTCTTTTGGCGGCGGTGGCGAATTCGCCGTGGTACGGGTCGGGATTTCGAATTGCTCCGGCGGCGGAAATGGACGATGGCTGGTTCGATGTTGCGCTGGTCAGGGAAATTCCCTGGACGCGGCTGCTGGAGGCGCTTCCGATTTTGCTGCGCACGGGCGATTTGCGCTGGCCGGAAATTTACCGGTACCGCGCGCGGCGGATGACTCTGCGGACGGACCGCCCGGCGCTGGTGCATGGCGACGGCGAAATTCTGGGAGAGACTCCGGTGGAATTTGAAATTTTGCCGGCAGCAATTCGCGTGGCGGCTCCGGGTAGCCGGAAAGCGAATCGGAGGAATGCTTGATGCGGAGGGTTGAGCGCGGCCGCGTCGCGTCGCGTCGCGTGCGTGAAGGCGTGGGCGATCGGCTAGCGGTTTTCTTTTTTCTTGTTGAGCTTCAAGGAGAGGGGAATATCCTTGCGGTCGTCAAAACTGGAAATCGTGTGGCTGGCTGAGGCCATATCGCCGTGCTCGGCATAAATTTCGTAATCGACGTTAACATCCAGCCCGCTGAAACGATAGTGGCCAGAATCATCGGAGATATATGTTTTCACCGAGAGCGTCTTCGAATTTTTCAGATAGACGACGGCGCTTACGACGGGATTTTCACTTTTATCCAAAACACTGCCGTGAACGGTGCGTAGTTGCTGGTCGCCTTTTTTTTCTTTTTCTTGCGCGCCGGCAGCGATGGCCATGATGAACGTGAGCAAAAATACCAGCAGGATCGAAGAGCGTTTCACTTTTTGGCTCCAGCGGCGCGTTGCATTTTGAACGAGGAATCCAAGCGGTTTCCTTTTTGCCAGGTATCGAGCATTTGAACGAGCGGTTCGAAGCCTTTGGCTTTGATCGTAATTTCGTACTTGGGACCGGGAGGAACGCGAATCGCGAATTCGCCGCGCTCGTCGGAATAGGATTCCCATTTGGGCTTCTTCTGGTCTTCGCGACGTACTTTCACTTCCGCTCCGGGCAGCGCGAGTCCCTGTTCGGTGTAAACATTTCCGTAGAGGAGAAACGATTCCGCGTATTGCTCCGCTCTGCTTTTCTGCGCGCCGGCGCGCACAGCAGCGTTCGCGCTCAGCGCTAATCCACCGGAGGCGGCCGGCGCGGACCACGCTAAGCAGAGCACAAACGAAAAAGGCGGCGAAAGTCACGTCTCGCATACTAGGATGAAGGAGCGAGCGGAAAAGATGCCGAGGCGAACCGCGAGAGAGTTACTCTTCTTCGTCCTCTTCCTTTTCCACGACGCTGCTCTCTTCGTCCTCCTCCTCCTCGTCTTCCTCTTCTTCTTCCTCGGAGATGATGTTGAGATGGACGGGGTGAATCTGAACTACCTCGAGCTCGATGTCGCACTCCGGGCAGGTCAGGATCTCGCCTTCCTCCACCTCGTCTTCATCCATGTCAATTTCGGCGTCGCATCCCGGACATCGAATCATTAGCCAAATCCTCCTTCACGAACTGAGCCGCCAACCGAAGGGCGTATTATATACCCCAGCTGTCAAGAATTTCCCGGACGAATGATGTGGAAGTTAATGGAGGCAGGGCGAGGGAGATGGAGTCGCGCGAATATCCGAGCCGTCCGATAGTGGGGGTGGGCGGGGTGGTGATCGAGGACGGACATGCGGTGTTGATTCGCCGCGGCAGCCCGCCGCTGGAAGGCGAATGGTCGATTCCGGGCGGGAAGCTGGAGGTGGGCGAAACGCTGGTGGAAGGCGTGCAGCGCGAATTGCTGGAAGAAACTGGACTGGAAGTGCGCGCGCTGGAATTAATTGAAGTATTCGAGCGCATCTTTCTGGATGGCGACGGACGGCCGCAATATCATTTCGTGATACTGGATTATTTGTGCCAGGCCGTTTCCGGCACGCTTCGTCCCGGCGGCGATTCCAGGGAGGTGGTCCGAGTGCGCGAAGAAGATCTGGAAAAATATTCGCTTACGCCGGCTGCCACGCGAGTTTTGAAAAAAGCATTTGCGATGTCGCGGGCCGTGCAGTAGATCAACGGGCGATGCACTGGCGCTTCGAATTCTCGGAGCCCCTCAGGGGTTAAAACCCCTGAGATTTCAGCTTGTTCATGTCGGAGCTGAAGCTCCGACCCCCTAAAACCATTCGACGAATTTCTGGCCTAGGACGCTAGTGGGTGGCGCGTGCTTTCAGGATTTCGATGCTGGAACTGCTGTTGTTGAGCCGCAAGTCGCAGGCCCCGGTACCGATGGTGCCTTCGATCGAATCGTTTCCGAGTGACCCGCTGACCGTGATTGGAAAATCGGTTTGCACGTGGCCGAACGAGGTGTGCGCGCTCACCCGGAAATTCGCATCCGGTTGAAGATAAACGCGAATCGGCGAGAACGAAGTACGAATCGAAATATTGTTGCATTCGCCCGCTTTTACCGGGGGCGCGGAAACTTCCACGGAGCCGTTTTGATTGTCCACTTCGATGCCGCCCGCGATATTGCCGAGCGTGACGGATGAAAAAGATGTGTGCACATTCGCCGAGCCCTGAATTCCCGAAGCTTCCACGCCTCCGTTGGAATTTTCGACGGTGAGAGAGCCATTGATATGTCCGGCGCGAACGAGCCCGAATCCCGCTTTCACAAAGGCTTCGCCGCCGATATCGTCGAGGGTGACGTTTCCATTTCCGCTGACTACTCGAGCCGGGCCGCGAATTCCGGTGAGCGTCACCGCTCCAAATGAATTACGCACTTCCGCGCTTCCCGCCACCTTGGCCAGAGTGACGGAGCCATTCGAATCGGTGACCACCGCGCTGCCGCCGATCACCGCAGCGTCGATGGAACCGAAGGAAGTTCTGAGCTGCGCGGCGCCACCTACGGAACGCAGCAAGATTTTTCCGTTGGAATCATCAATTTCCACCGGACCGCCAATATCTTTCAGGTCGACCGTGCCGAAAGTAGTCCGTATGGTTGCGCCAGCGGCTACCTTTGATCCAGAAACGCTGGAATTTGTTCCGGTGCAAGTAAGCCGCTGAGAAATATTCGAGAAATGAATCGCGGCGAAGGAAGTGGTCAAGTCCGCCGCGCCATTAATTTCATGGGCGTTCACTTCGCCATTGCCATTGCGCACGGATAATTCGCCTTGAATGTTTTCGGCGCGCACCGAGCCGAATCCATTGGTAATGGCGACAGGGCCATTCGCTTCGACCACCGCCACGTTGCCGTTGCTATTCGCGATGGTGGTGCGATGGCCGACGTTGTTGGCGGTGACTTCTCCAAAACGGTTGCGCAGATCGAGCGATCCTTCGATGTGGGTGACATGGACAAATCCATTGGTGTTGGTGACGATGAGATCACCGGCGTTATTGGCCACCTCAATTCCTCCGAAAGAATTTTCCAGCCGCTGATTTCCGCGGCCATCGCGAAACGCGATTTGTCCGTGGCTATTATTTACGTCGCTGGTGGCTTTCAGGCCTGTAATCGAAACGTCGCCAAAGCTGTTCTTGATTGTAAGCGGAACGTCTTCCGGCATTTCAATGTTGTAATCCACAGAGAAAGAAATATTGCGATGGCCGGAATCCATGCCGTGGCCGGAATCGGGATATTCCGTGTGAATGGAAAGACTGCCGTCGAGATGCATGTTGATTTTGATGTGGTCCGCAAAACTTTCGGCTTCGGATCGCGACGAAGCGGACACGTGAATATTCGCGATGACGCGCACATTGCGGCCCGGACTGGTATGAATCTGAATGCTGCCCAGCCGATGATCGAGGCGCACGGAGGGATTTGAGCCCAGCGTGACGGTCTGGTCGAAGGTGCGCGTAACTTCTTCTTGCGGATCGCGCGGCTTGGCCGCAGCGCTGGACGCGGCGCAGAGAGCACTCACGCTCGCAAAGAAAATCGCGGGGAGCCAACGAGCCCATATTTTCCCGCGGATCGGACTGGGGCGGTGCATCCTATTCCTCCTGGACCACTTCTTCGAGAGTGCGTTGCTTCTGCTGGTAAATCGAAAGCAACTCGCGGCGTAAGCGCGGGTTCGATTGGTTCTTGTCAATATTAGAGCGGCACTCGGCAATCGCCGCGTCGAGCAATAAAAGTTTTTCGCGATAACTGGCCATCAACGGAGTTGCCGGATGATCGAGCTTCGGCTCGGCCAAGGCGGAAAGTTTATCGATGGATTTCAAATAGGCGGCTTCGGCGTTGTCCGCCTCCTGCACGGCTTGCTCGGTCAATAATCGCCGTTGCGATTGGGGGGTTGAGGTGACGTTCGATTTGCGCGCGAAGAATGAAGGCCGTCCGCCGCGTGCGTACCAAACTCCAAAGGTTGTTATCAAAGCGAGCGCCAGCACAGCGGCTGCTGCCTGCCATTGATGGGCTGGAAAACGCAGCCATCGTGAAATATTCCAGGAGGATTGTTCCGGGGCGGATTGCGCTTCCGCTTCGAGCGCGCGGCGAATCTTTGGCCACAAATAAGGGCTGTCCCATTCGGTGTGCATGGTTCGCGCGGCGGACGAAATATCGTTCCACACCCGCAGTTCTTGCGCGCAGGCGGGACAATTTTCAGCGTGTTCGGCGAGGGCTCGCATCTCGGCCGGCACCTGGTTACGCAAGACGTTTTCGCGATCGTTACATTCCGATCTTCATTGCTTCTCAACTCCTTGGCCCATTCCGCTCCCAATAAATCCTTTCGCATTAAACATGGCCGCTCGCTTTGGGCATTCCCGGCTCGGTGAGCCATTGCCGCAATTGCACTTTTGCCTGATACAAGCGGTTCTTGGAGGCCGCTTCGCTGATCCCCATCATCTCCGCTATTTCGGCGTGCGAAAATCCTTCCACTTCGAAAAGTAAAAACACTTCGCGCTGGTCGTCGTTCAAGCGCGTGACGCAACGATCGAGCGCCATGCGCAAGGGATGATCCGGCCGCGGCGCTGGAAGATCGAATTTCCCATCCGGCCCGGCGAGTTCCTCTTCGGGCGTTTCCGGATGGCGCATGCGCCGCCTGCGCACGTCGTAGCACGCATTGAGCAGGATGCGGTAAATCCAGGTGGAAAACGCCGACTGGCCGCGAAAATTTTCAATCGAACGATGAATCTTAAGGAATACTTCCTGCACCACGTCTTCGGCATCGTGCGTGGTGCCAAGCTGCTGGCGCGCGATGCTTTTCATTTTCGCGCCGTGCATCTGGTAAAGCTGTTCATAGGCATCGATACTGCCACGGCGACACGCCTCCGCCAGCCTGGCATCGCTGATCGAGCGGGCGCCAAGAGGAGCAGCCGCGTCCGGGTGCGCGCCGGGCGGCGGAGGAGAATCAGGACCCGTCAAAAATTTCTCCTGGGATTTCTCCCGGGCAGGTTGATGCCGGCCCATTGTAACGTCGAGCAGCGGAACCAGCGCCTGAATCGCATTCATTCTATTGCTTCCAATGGATTAGACGCCCGGGGTTGGGGAAACGTCAGAATGGTTCACGGTTGCGGTTGCGGGTTGGAGTACGAAGGGGCGCGGCTAAACAGTTTGCGGAAAAAGTCGAGAATTACCCTGCGATGGAACGGAACTCCGGACGTGCCATGGAGAAAATCCTCACTTCTCAAACATTTAAGATCAACTCCGGATTCCTCACTTCGTTCGGAATGACCCCTGAGGGCGTTTTTCCGCAAACTGTGAAACCGGCCCCCGCACTCGGAGGAGATTTGCGCGAGGAAGCTTGTTTCGAGTGGGGGATTATGGGGGAGCGAATGATAGAATCCGCAATCCTATTGCAACCGGCCGAACATGAACTTTAAAATTTTATTCACGTTTATCGCGACGATTGCAGGTGGCATCGCATCGGTTTCCGGGTTTGGAATTGGCAGCATTCTTACGCCGTTGCTTGCGGTGCAGACCGGGACGAAGATTGCGGTAGCTGCTGTATCCATTCCGCACATCATGGGAACGGCGTTGCGTTTGTGGATTACGCGGCAACACGTGGATCGCCACGTGTTGTGGACATTCGGCGTGACGAGCGCCTTAGGCGGCCTGGCCGGGGCGCTGATTCATGCCGGATCGAGCACTCATATGCTTACCTACGCTCTGGCGGCATTGCTGATTTTTGCCGGGGGCATGGGAGTGACGGGTCTTTCCGGCAGCTTGCGATTTGGGCGGCGCGGCGCGTGGATCGCCGGAGCGGTCTCCGGAGTGCTCGGCGGAATGGTGGGAAATCAAGGGGGGATTCGCTCGGCAGCGATGTTGGGATTCGACGTACGCAAAGAGGCATTTGTGGCAACGGCGACAGCGATCGCGTTGCTGGTCGATTTTGCGCGGATGCCTGTGTACGCCGTTGCGGACCGCGGGCCGGTGCTGCAGATCTGGCCGCTGGTGGCGTTAGGAACGATTGGCGTACTGATCGGGACGATTGTGGGAGCACGCGTGCTTCACAAGATCCCGGAATCTATTTTCCGGCGCATCGTGTCGGCGGTGATTCTGGCGCTGGGGATTAGTCTTCTTCTATTTCCGCAGAGTTGAGTTCTATAGAGCTTCTTTAGCGGACACTTGAACGAAACATCCAGCGGCGAGGGAAGTGCGGGAAAAAAACTCGGGTACGTTGCGGGCAGGATGCTCGGGATTCCTCGCCAGGCCGATTTCATCGGCCTGACTCGGAATAACACGGTGTGGCAGCGCAATCGTGAGCGCGCTGCTAAACGGGTGCTCGACAATAGATTCAGAGGGCCAAGCAGGGGCTAGACGGCGGTAATGTCCTTATTTAACCCCTCACTACGACGCGGCGCTGCTCCAGGGTGAAACTTCAGGGGCTAAAGCCCCTGTTTACAGCGCTTTCTAATGTCGGAGCTGAAGCTCCGACCCCCTAAAAACCGAGCCAATCTCAATCTAGGACAGCCACTAGACGGCCGCGGATTTGCCGAGCATGGATTTGAATTCGGGATCATCGCGCAGGCATTCGAGATCGGGATCGCGGGCGGCCCAATCGAACATGGAAAATCCCACGTCGCGGGCTTTCTTCAGCATGGCCAGCGATTCGGCCTTTCGCTGCATCACGCCGTAGACGCATGCGGCGTTATAGAGAATGTTGGCGTCCTTCGGACGCAGGGCCGTGGCAATCTGCAGCTCGCGGCTGGCGTCGTCCTCGCGCTTCAATTGAGCAAATTGAACCGCCAGCAGCACCCGGGCGCGCACGTCTTCAGGCACCAATTCGAGTTGCATTTGGAGGGCCTTGAGGTAACGCACCCGCCAGGCTTCGAGGCGCTCCCTTTGCCCCAGCCGATCGAAAGCCAGCATGATGGGAACATAAATATTGTAGTCGTCGCCTGAAAACTCCAGGGCACGGTCGGCCAGCGCAGCCGCTTCCGCAAAACGATCGGAAGCAAAATACGCGCCGCCTAGAGTCCAAAAGACGCTCTCGCAATCCGGCTTGAGCTCAATCGCCTGCAGAGCGTATTGGATAGCTTCGTCATATTTCCCCTGAGACATCGCAATCCGGGCGCGGGCGGAAAGAGCGCTCGGCAGTTGCGGCTGCAGGGCCAGCGCGCGCTCGCAGGCCGCTAATCCCTTTTCGACCCAGCGGTCCTGCTTTTCATGCCACTCGTAGAACAGCGCGCAAACCAAACCCAGGCCGGCGTGCGCCAGGGCAAATCGCGAATCGAGCGAAATGGCTTGCTCGTACATTTGAATGGCGACTTCGAGATCGGTGCGTGTGATGCGGCGGGTGTGGCTGCGCCCGCGGAGATATGCGTCGTAGGCTTGCGTATTTTCCGTGGGCTTTTGCGCGATGGCCTGCTGTTCCTGCGGCGTGAGCGTGATGCGAAGGGCCTGGGCGATTTTGCTGGCCATTTCGTCCTGCACTTCGAAAACGTCTTTCATCTCGCGGTCGTAGCGCTCGGCCCAAAGGGAAAAATCCTTGCGAGCGTCGATCAACTGGGCGGTGATGCGCAAGCGGTTTCCGGCGCGGCGGACGCTGCCTGTGAGTACGTAACTTGCGTTCAGCTCGCGGCCCACTTGCGGTGCAGTGATGGGCTTTTCGCGGTAGGCCAGGACGGTGGCGCGCGGGTAGACGTGTAGGCCTTTGATTTTGGAGAGTTCGGTGATGATGTCTTCGGTCATTCCATCACGGAAATATTCGTCTTCTTTGGCCGCGCTTAAGTTTTCAAAATAAAGGACGGCGAGGGATTTTTCGGTGCGCGCGGGCGCGTCCGTTGGGCGCGGCAAGGCCTGAAGAACATCCTGCATCGAGCGAAAACGGCGATCGGGAGTTTTCTGAAGGCATTGATCGACTACGCGTTCCCACTCGGGTGGAACGTCTGGAACAGATTCGCGCAGGGGTGTGAGCGGCTGGTGCAGGATGGCGTGAAGCGTATCGATGGAAGTGGAGCCGCGAAACGGCAAGCGGCCCGCTAGGCATTCATAGAGCAACACGCCGAAGGAAAATACATCGCTGCGGGCATCGGTGGGTTCCCCGAGCAATTGTTCGGGAGACATGTAAGGAACCGTGCCGCCGGTGCTCCACTGAGTGGCGGTGCGGGTGATAAAACTTTCCGCTGCTTCGTCGACGCTTCTTTCTTTTCCAGCGAAAACGGCGAGGCCGAAATCGAGGACTTTAACGCGGCCCTTTTCATCAAGCATGATGTTGCCGGGTTTTATATCGCGATGCAGGATGCCGGCCTGGTGGGCTTCATTGAGGCCTTCGGCGATCTGGCGGGTGATGTCGCATAATTTCGCGCGCGTCATTGCGCCACGCTGCAAAATGGATTTGAGGCTATCTCCCTGCACCAATTCCATGGCGATAAATGGCGTGCCATCGGATTCGCCGATTTCGTAAACGGTGGCGATATTAGGATGGTTCAGGCGCGAAGCGGCACGAGCTTCGGTGAGCAGGCGGCGCTTGGCGGCGGGATCGGCGGCAAGTTCGGCGGGTAGAAATTTTAGGGCTACTTTGCGCTGCAGGGATAAATCTTCGGCTTCATAGACGGCGCCCATGCCGCCTTCGCCGATTTTTTTGATGACGCGGTAGTGTCCGAGAGTCTGGCCGACCATGTTTGTCCCACTTCGCGGTGCGCAGCGATGTTAGATGGCGGAGGATTGCGTGTCAATGCGGGTGCCGGGCTCTGGATTCGCGGGCGAGCGAAAATTAGCCGGCGAGTTTGCGGCGCACTTCATGGAGCATGAGGTGCGGCGGGGCTTCTTGCTGCGGTTCGAGGGGCATTTCCGGGACACGGCCGAAGCGGCGCTCGCGGGTGGAATATTCCTGAACGGCGGCGCGCAAATCTTCGGCGGTAAAATCGGGCCACATTTTTGAGGTGAAGATCAATTCTGCATAGGCGGACTCCCATAAAAGAAAATCGCTGAGGCGGCGTTCGCCGCCGGTGCGGATTACCAGGTCGACGTCGGGCACAGGGCCGCCTGCATGGGTGACGCGGCCGAGGAGGCGCGCGAATTCCTGCTGCGTGATTTCGAGGCTGGAGAGCATCCAGCACGCAGCTCGCAGAATTGCTTCGCGCGCGGAATAATCGATGGCAATGCGAAGATCGAGCATGCGGCCATTGGCTGTGGTTTGCTCGGCGGAGTCGATTGCGGCGGCAAGGGATGGGGTGAGGCGGTCGCGACGACCGATTACCTGTACGCGGACGCCGTGGGCGGCGCAACGTTCGGCTTCGGTGCGCAGGTAATCCTCGAGCAGGCCCAGCAGGGTGGCAACTTCCAATTCCGGGCGTTGCCAGTTGTCGGAAGAAAAAGCGTACAGGGTGAGCGTGCCGATGCCAAGTTCGGGGGCGGCGCGGACCACGCGGTGCACCGCGTCCACTCCGGCGCAATGCCCTGCGGAACGCGGCCAGCCGTGGGCGGCGGCCCAGCGGCCGTTTCCATCCATCAGAATCGCGACGTGCAATCCGCTTCGGGATCTATTATTCAAAGTACTCTTCTCCATAAATTATAAGGCCCAAAAAATTTTCGGCCGCGGCTTCAGCCTTCGCGCGTGGCGCGAATCAGGGATTCCATGTGGTCCAGGTAGCGCTCGAGGGCCTTGCGCCCGGCGGCGGATAGGCGGTATTCCGTCTTGGGCAAGCGCCCCGAAAAGGATTTCGAGCAGGAAATATAGCCTGCATCTTCCAGTTTTCGCGCGTGCACGCTCAGGTTGCCGTCGCTTGCGCGCAGCAAATCTTTTAGCTCTCCAAAGGTGAGCGAAGAATTCACGGCCAGCGCGCTGATGATGCCCAGGCGCGTTCGCTCGTGAATCAGCCGGTTCAGATCGCGAGCGGGAGTTTCTGCCGCGGCGCGGTTGCGCGGCGAGCGGCCACTCCCTTCGGCTCGCGTTCACGCTCGGATCGCAATGCTCCCTGCTTAGCCACCAAACCTCCTGGCAATCACCGCTCCGAAAATAATGTGCAAGCCGCCAAAACCAGCGGCCAGAAATCCATCTCCCCAGGACGCCGGAGAAAAAAGCGCCACCGCTCCCAGCACCAAGAAGCAGAGACCCATCAACGGGACGATGCGGATTGAAAATGCTCCGCCGGTCATCACGCCGGCGCCGTAGAGCAACAGCCACATTCCCGCGATCGCGCCCGTAAATCCCGCGCGGTACAAAACTACCGTGAGGAGCGCGGCTACGAAAACCGAGGGAGAAAAGCTCAGCACGAATTTGCGCCCGGGACCGGAAAGCAACGGCACCCCTGCGGCGCGAGCCTTGGAGAGCGTGGTCCATCCGGCGATGCCCGTGGCGACGGCGGCTTCGACCATCCAGGTGATCAGCCAGGCTTGAGGGGAATTCTGGCGGCTGGCGACGGCTGCAGCGCCGAGGGCCGTAATGCCCAGCGCCACACCGCCCCAACCCGGAACAGCGGTGAACGAAGCGGCGCGTTCCATGGTCTCGCGGATATAACGAAGATTGTCACGGGCGTGGGCGTCGAGCGCGATGGGCGGCCCGGTTTGCGAAGAGCGAAGCGGCTTGGCGATGGCCATAAAACCAGTGTACGCCGAGCGGGCGGGCCGTCAAGTACTTTGTGACGTAAAGTGCAATAGCCGGGAGGAAACAAGGCGGGACGATGTGGGGCGATGAGGGCGCGGGGAAACGGGGAATCCTATTATGCGGGCGGGTAGGCGTTGTTCCGGAAGCGCTAGGGGATTATGCTGGCTGCCAGAATTTTCAAGGAGGATTCAAAATGAAGAAATTTTGTGTGATCGCTTTGGCGGCAATCATTTTCCCGCTGGCCGCTGCGGCGCAAGAAGCAAAAACGGAAACGAATCCGGTGAGCAGCGCGGTAAAGCAAAGCGTGGCGCGTTTTTCGAAAATCATGGTGGCGGCGGCGGACGCCATGCCGGCGGATAAATACAGTTACCATCCCACGCCGGAGCAAATGACGTTCAGCCACCTGGTGGCGCACATGTCCGGTTCGAACTTTCTTCTTTGTTCGAAAATTTCGGGAGTGGCTGCGCCCGACAGCTCAAAGGTTACGGATAAAGATCCCAAGGATAAATTGGTCAGCGCGCTGAAGGCTTCTTTTGATTTTTGTACGGAAACGCTGAGCAAGGTGGACGATTCGAATCTTGGAGAGACGCTGACGCTTTTCGGAACGCGGACTGCTTCGCGGGCTGGAGCGATGATGGCGCTTACGAATGATTTTGCCGATCACTACAGTGCGGCTGCGATGTATTTGAGGCTGAATGGCATTCTGCCACCTACGGCGCAGCCGGCGAAGAAGGAGTAACGGCGATTTAGGATTGGTTTGGTTGGTGGGATTGTTGGCTTGTGGCGGTGGGTCTTTGTGGCAGGGCACTTATGCATATGTGCGTAGGTCCGTGCGCCAATCTGGCGATTGGCGTTCCCAGGAAGAAACGCCAGCCTGCGGCTGGCGCACAACCAGGAGTGGTTGTGCTGCTTAGGACGGGCTTGCGGATTTTCTGGGGTAGCGGCCAAGAATCCAGTTCCAGCGGATTAGGAACAAATCGGCGAACATGCGGATGCTGTCGCGCACGACGTGAACTTTTGTGGCGGGGTCGTGCGCCCAGCGCACGGGGACTTCCGCTCCGCGCAAACCGTGCCGCCAAGCGAGATAGAGGATTTCCGGATCGAAACCGAAGCCTTCGATGCGCTGCTGCTCGAAAATAATCCGCGAGCGTTCGCGCAGGAAGGCTTTGAAACCGCACTGCGTATCCTCGAACTGCACTTCCGTCATCACGCGGACAATCGCGTTGAAAATAATTCCGGCATTTTCCCGCAGAAGCGATTGCCGGACGGAGATCAAGCTGCGGTCGATCGCGCGGGAGCCGATGGCGTAGTCGCATTTCCCGAGTGCCTGGAATAATTTGTCCGCCTCTTCGATGGGAGCGGAAAGATCGGCGTCGGTGAACAGGGCGATGCGCCCGCGGGCTTCGAGCATTCCGTGCTTTACGCTGAATCCTTTGCCGCGGTTGCGCCCATTCGAGATCAGCCGCAGATTCGGCATTTGTGGTTGTGATTCTTTCACGACGCGCGCGGTGCCATCCGTCGATCCGTCATCAACCACCAAGATTTCCGCGGTTAAAGCCGGGCGCGCAGCCAAGAATTCGCCGATCAATTTGAGGGCGCGCGGCAAGCGATTTTCTTCGTTATAAGCGGGAATGATGATCGAAAGTTCGAGGGGGGAAGCTGTCACGGGGCACGGTCCGGCCAGCCGTAGCGGCCCATCAAGGGGACGAACCGGCAATCGAACAGGTTTTGTTCGATCCATTTGCCGTGGTGTCTAATGATGCGGCGCAAGTGCTGGTACTCGGCTGAGCCCACAGGAATGACCAGCCGCCCGCCTTCCGCCAGCTGATCCTGCAATGGCGGCGGAATCGAGGGCGCGGCGGCTGTTACGAGAATGCCATCGAACGGAGCCGCTTCCGGCCATCCCAGCGTCCCATCGCCGGAGCGAATGTGCACATTGACGTAACCGAGCCGCGCCAGACGTTGGCGAGCCGAGGCGGCGAGCGGAGCCAGCAATTCGATCGAATACACTTCGCGCGCCAACATGGCGAGCACCGCGGTTTGATATCCGCAGCCCGTGCCGATTTCCAGCACGCGCTCATTCCCCGTCAATTCCAGCGCCGCCGACATCGCCGCAACCATGTAGGGCTGTGAAATCGTCTGGCCTTCGCCGATGGGCAAAGGCTTATCCGAGTAGGATTCCGAGCGGTGCTCTTCGGGAACGAATTCGTGCCGGGGGACGGACCTCATGGCTTCAAGCACTTTGGGAGAGACGACGCCGCGGCGGAAAATTTGCTGTTCCACCATGGCGTGGCGCAAGGCCTCCATTCCCGCTGCGGGCGGCCCGCCATCTCGCGATCTGTGGTCGGCGTCTAAAGGCATTTCTTCAATTGCGAATGCTCTGAAGGGATGCCCAATTCCAATCCTGTGGCGATCCCGGTTGTGGGTCAATTTAAGCGTGCTAGGTGGAGAGGCACACAGCCAGGAGTGGCTGTGCCACTACCACCAGGCTTACTTCGAATTGGCGTTGAGCTGCTTTAACAACTCCTTTACCGCTGCATCCAGTTGCGAGTCCAAACCTGTGTAACTTTCTCCGATCGGGCGGACGACTGGGATATCCACGGGGCGGGGATGCATTTCCATGGGCGTGCCGTCGGAAGCCGTGATCTTGATGAAGGGAAGCCGCAAATTGGAACCGTCAATCAGCGTGGTGCCGCCGGTATAGATGATCCAGCCGCCCGTTGGCTCCCCCACTATGGTTCCCAACTTCAGCGTTCTGTAGCCTTCCGAAAAATCCTCGGCATCGGAAAGCGAATGCTGATTGGTGACAAGAATCGTAGGCAACTCAAGAGCGCGCTGGCCGAGCTGCGTGCGTGCGGGATAATTGGAGAAGCCGCGCGGCGTCATGTGAAGATATCCGCGGCGCGACAATACATCGATGGCGTAGACGTTTACGAAGCCGCCGGTGTTGTTGCGGACGTCGATCACCACACCCTGCTTCGACTGATTTTCCGCGTCCAGATCCATGTAGAGCTGTTCCAGGGCTTCGCCGGACATATTCACCATGTGGACGTAGCCCAGCTTTCCTCCGCTTGCGCGATCCACATAAGCGCGGCGCTCCTCGACCCATTCGCGGTAGCGCAATCCTTTTTCCGTATTCTCATTTACCGGCTTCACCACGACTTCGCGCAAAGCCTTTCCATTCGAAGCCGCAAAGATCTTTAGCACAATGCGTTTCCCGATGGTGTGGTTCAAGAGAGAGTGCAGATTTACGGGAGGGTCGACCGGCTTCCCTTCGACTGCCACCAGGAAATCTCCGGTGTGAATATCCTTCGCCAGATCGGCAGGGCCGAACGGCACCACGTGCGTGATCCTAAGCATGCCGCTGGTTTCATATTCATGGCGGTCAAAATCCAATCCCAATTGACCATCGGTGGTTTGATTTGTGCCCTGAGGCGCGGAAACTCCGAGATGCGAAGCATTCAGTTCGCCCACCATCAAATTGAGCAGGCGCCGGACTTCATCGGGCTTCGCGGCGGCGGCCACCCTCGGAGCGAATTCGGCATGAACGGCGTTCCAATCGGCGCCGTTATATTGGGGATCGGCGAAATTGTCGCGGAGGTAGCGCCAGGATTGCTCGAACATTTCGTTTTTTTCCTGGGCGAAATCGACATCCATTTCGGCGGAGACGGGTAAGCCGCGTGCCTGGCGATTTTCTACGGTTACGATGTGAATCGAGCCGCCCTCGAGGTAATAAACCTCTTTGCCATCCGGCGAAAATTGAGCGTTGGATTTGCGCGCCGGAGTGGAAGTGAGTTGGCGGGCCACGGGCGGTTCCTTGGCAAGCTCATCCAGGGAGTAAACGTAGAGATTCTGCTGGCCCGCGGTATCGCCGGTAATCAACAGCCACTTGCCATCCGCACTGATCGTTGGATCCCCAGAATCCAGGCCGATCGGCAGCAGGGTGAGCCGGCGGCGAATATTTTCGGAGACAATTTCGACGGGCTTGGTGGCGGGTTTCTTCTCCTTGTCCTTTTCCTTATCGGCTGGGGCGGCCGGAGATTTGGATTCGTCTGTTTGCGCCGGAGTGGACGCTTCGGCCGGCGGAGATTGTTTTGGCATTTCCGGTTTGAATAGTTCGCGAAACTGATCTTCGCGGAATTTTGGGGCGCGCGGAACCAAGTCGACGCGCGCGACTTCAGCGGGTTCGGTTCGCTGGGAAGTGTCGAAAAGAAGATAGGCGCCGTCCGGACTCCACGCGACGCTGCCGCTGAAAATATTTCCCAGGAAGCTGACGGGCTGAGCGGCGCCTCCGGAGGCTGGAACGGCAAAAACATTGCGGAATCCGCGGTTGGTCACTTGCACGAATGCGATCCATTTGCTATCGGGCGACCAAGTGAAGGCGCGCGTGTTGCCGAACGGCGGACGATCGAAATGTCCCTTGGAGAGTGAATGTTCCCGCTTAGTGGCCGGATCGTAGGCGATCAATTCCTGTCCATCGCGCTCGAAAGCGATCTGCTTGCCGTCCGGAGAAAACCGCGGGAATGTATCGTTGTGATTTCCGGAAGTAAGTTGAGTTTCCGCGCTGGTGGAAAAATCGTAGAGAAAAACGTGAGTGGAGCCGCCGCGATCCGAAACATAAGCGAGTTGGCGGCTATCGGGCGACCAGGCAACTTCCGATTCCGCTTCCGGAGTGAAGGTGATGCGGGCGGCGTCACCGCCATCCTTGGCGGAAGCGGCGAAGATTTCACCGTGAACTACGAACGCGACTTTCTTTCCGTCGGGCGAAAGGGCCATTTCCTGAAAACGGCCATCCATTCTCAGGTGCTCGATGACCATGCCCGGCAGGCGCGCCCATGCGCGTAATGGGCACTTGCGATGCGCGCTTACTCGCGGTGTCCAGCTTCCAAATCTGAAAATCGCGCTCGAAAGCGATGGTTTTGCCATCGGGAGTGATGGAAGGCCAAAGCACGCGGCCATCGCGGAATTGAGTGACCTGGCGGGCTTCTCCATCGAGGGGGCGGACCCAGATATTCTGCGCGCCGCTGCGATCGGACATGAAGTAAAGACTTTTTCCGTCGCCGCTCCACATGGGCCACAGCTCTTTTGCACCGGCACCATCGTTCAATTTATTTAGCTGCAGATAGGTTGGCGGCGCGGAATCCTGCATCAGCCAGATTTCCGATTCATCCAAATGGCTGTGACCCATGCGCCACCATTGCTCGGAGGAAATTCCGCGACCTGCAAAGGCAAGGCGCGTGCCATCGGAAGAAGGCGCGGCCTGGAATTCATTGGCGTAGCGGTCCGCGCTGACGGCCATGGGGGTGCCGCCCCCGGCGTGGACGCGATAAATATCGTTCATGTAGGAAAGGTCGTGGCTGCTGGTGGAAAAATAAATCCACTGGCCGTCGCGCGACCAATTATCGAGATGCTCGAAGCCGTCTTCGAATGTGAGGCGCTTCAACTCGCCGGTCTGGATCGTCAAAACGTAAATATCGCCGTTTCCTGTGAGGGTGGATTCGAATGCGAGGCGTTTTCCGTCGGGCGAATACAGTGGGCGGGACATGGTGGAGGAATTCGAGACCAGGAGGCGGGCGTCGCCTCCGGATGAGGACACTGTCCAGATGTCTCCGCCGCTGATAAACGCTATTTGCGAGCCATCGGGAGAAATTCCCGGCTCGCTAAAGGCAGGCTCGGCCGCCTTCGGATCACTCGCAACGACCGCGCGGGCGGAGAAAGCATTCGCAACAAATAAGACCAGGGCGATGAAGCTCGCTATGAGCAGAAAGCGAATTTGGGATTTCGGAAACCGGGTCACTGGCGCACTCCTTTCACTTTTTCCATCCGAACGCAAATTGCAAACGAGCGAAGGCAGGATCAAATGCGGCGGGATTATAACACCCGTTCAGGCATGTTGCAGGTGGCGCTCCCAGGCTTTGGTTTTTAGAATTTCTTCCATTTGGGCGAGGGCAAAATCGAGCTCTTCATCTTTATTATAAAAATGGGGAGAGAGGCGGACGCCCGCTGCCGGACGAAAATCCACCAGAATTTCGCGGGCCAGCAATTCGCGGGTGACCTCACGAGCGTGCGGGCAATCGATGGAAACCGTGCCGCCGCGGCCGGCGGGATCGCGCGGAGTGTTCAAACGCCAGCCGTGCTGAAGCGCGCCTTCCATCAGGCGCGCCGTTTGGCGTTGCGATTTCTTGCGGATATTTTCCATTCCCACTTGGGCGATGATTTCAAGGCCGGGCAGGCAGGCATGGAGCGCCGGAATATGCGGAGTGCCATTCAAATAGCGAAAGGAATCGGACCGTGCGTGGATCGGGCCCACTTCAAATTCGAACGGGTGCTGATGGGCCATCCAACCAATGAGCGCCGGCTTTAATTTCGTGCGGAGGTCCTGACGAACGTAGAGGTAAGCGACACCGGGACCGCCGCAGAGCCACTTCAACACACCGCCGACCGCGAAATCGGTTTTCAATTCGCGGACGTTGAGAGGCACGGTGCCGGCGGATTGGAAGGCATCGAGAATGACGTAGGCGCCGACTTTGTGCGCGCGCTCGATGATGGCGGCCATATCCACAATGGAAGCACTGCGGAATAGCACGTGAGAAATCGGGACGAGGAGCGTGTTGTGGTCAATGGCGGCCAGGAATTTTTCGAGCGGGAGGTGGATGCCGTCTTCGCTTTTCACCATTTGCACGCGAGCGCCGAAGCGCTGCTGTTCGGTGTAGAAATAGATGATGGAAGGAAATTCCAGATCGGCCATTACAACTTTATTGCGCGGCCCTGAATAATCGAAGCAGGAAGAAATGATGGCCTGGGTGATGGTGACATTTTGGTGCAGGGAAATTTCGCCGGGCTTCGCGCCGATGATGGCGCCAATTTTATCGCCGCTGCGCACCGCCATTTCCCACCAGCCCTCTTCCCAGGCGCGCACTCCGCGGGTGGCCCACGTTTCGGCGTAATCGTGCAGCTGGCTGTAGACGCCGCGGGGCATGGCGCCCAGGGAATTGCTGATCATGTATGTGGTTTTGTCGAGGATGGGAAATTCCTCGCGCCATTTGAGAAGGTCGTTCACCGAGAAGCTCCAGAATTGGATTCTGCCGTCTTTGGTTGATCAACAAAGTATCACAGCGCGATGAATGCGAGCCACGGCAAACCGGCGGGGATCACTCTTTGAGTGGGAATCTGCTCTCCTTGCGTGCTGCATCGTCTTGAAGCAAACTTCACATACGATCATGATCGCAATCAAACGATGGCTTCCGTTAGCAGTCGTGTTTCTGTTGATCGCTGCCGGGCTCTATGCGTGGCTGCCTGCTCGGCCCCTTCCAGCTAACGAAGTGGATCAGATTGTGGTGACTAAGAGTTCGCATCGAATGGAATTGATGCATCAGAGCTCAATCATAGGAAGCTATCAAGTCTCCATCGGCCGCCGCGCCATCGGGCCGAAAACTCACGCAGGCGATCACCGGACGCCGGAAGGGAACTACATCATCGATTGGAGAAATCCTCAGAGTAGGTTTCATCGATCACTCCATATTTCCTTTCCCAATTCCAGGGATCTGCAAATAGCAAAGCAAATGGGCGCTGCCCCCGGCGGAGAGATCATGATCCACGGCTTACATAATGGGCTGGGCTGGATTGGGCGGTTTCATCGCTGGATCGATTGGACCGATGGTTGCATCGCGGTGACCAATTCTGAAATGGATCAAATCTGGAAGGCAGTGCCGGACGGCACGCCGATCGAAATCCGGCCGTGATGCAAGTTTGGGAATCGGCTAGGATGGCTGGATTGCGTCTGGTTGCGGGAAAACAGGGAGGATGGGATGAACGGAGGATTGGCACGCGCTGGTGGGCGGACGATATTTGCGTCCGCAGTGATGATTGTGGGAATGCTGAACGCGCTGCCGGCACGATGCCAGGAACCGGCGCCGCCCGCGCCCGCGCCGAAAACCGCGCCGCAGACGTCCGCAGCGAAACCCACTGCGCCGACTGCTGCAGCGCCGCAAGAGCCGATCGCACCGAAGATCGATCCTGCTAAAGAAGCCAAGATCCGCAAATTGCTCGATGTGATTGGGACTCGCGCACTGATGGAGCAGACGGTGAAAAGCATGGCGGAGATGAGCCAGGCGAACCTTGCCAGGGCGTTGACGAAGAACGAAAGTTCAGAGAGATTCATCGATCTTTTTTATACGAAGCTGCAATCGAAATTAAATACGGACGAATTCGTGAGCCTGATTATTCCCATCTACGACAAGTATCTGACTACCGAAGATATCGACGGCTTAACTCAATTCTACGAATCGCCGCTGGGTCAACGCGCGCTGAAGGTTTTGCCGCAGATCGTGCAGGAAGCTCAAGCCGCGGGATTCCAATGGGGACAAAGAATGGGGCAAGAAGCGGCGCAGGAAGTGATCGCGGAGCATCCCGAGCTGAAAGACACCCTCAGCCCACCTCCGAGCAAACCTTAATCCTGCATTCCCATGCGATGAAGGGCAGACGCGAGCCGCGGGTTTACTTAAATCGTTTGGTGAATTTTACGTCGAGACCAAAGGTGCCGTTATTGTCGCGGAGCGCGACGATGGAGATATCGCGGCGGATGGCGTATTCCACCTGGATCACTTGCTCCTGGTCCGAACTGGTGTTGGTGCTGTAGGTGATCGTCAGATCGTGAGTCACTTGCTGCTGGATGGTGATGCGCGCCCCGGCATTTTGTTCGGTGGCGGTGCCGGAAAGGAACGGATCGATGCGGAAGCGGCTGATTCCGAACAGATGCTGAATACGGCCGCCAATCTGGCTGGTAAGTGCTTCCGAAAGCAGCGCGGTGGCGCCGTAGTTCGGCGATTGTCCGGCCGTCGAAGATCGTAGAGCGCTTTCCTCACTGGTGGTGCCAAGCGCGAGCAAAGCGATCACATCCGAGGAAGGCAGCGGCGGATCGGAGCGATAGGCCAGATTCAAATGGCTGGCAGGGCCGCTGAAATCCAGCGTGATCTGGTATTGCTGAATTGTGGTGGTGGCCTCGATGTTCAGAACGGGGTCGAGCCGGAAGGGATTCGAAAAATTGATATCGCCGCGGCTAAGCGTATAGCGGTTTCCGCGAAAGCTCATCTCGCCAGAGATCAAATGGATGTGGCCGAGCATGATGGGATGATCCCAGGTGCCGCGCACACGCAGGCTGCCCTCGGTGGAGACGTTTGCGCCCTCCCATTGCAGGCGGGCGTCGGGACCGGAATCGACGACGACATCGAATTGCAGGTTGCTGAGAAACTGGGACGTGGTGGTTGGTCCGTGGGCGGAATCTTTCGATGAAATAATGAGTGTGGAGAGATCGACTCCCTGGCCCAGCAGCAACCGGTCCATGATCAGGTGGCCGGAAATCGAGCCCGCCTGGGTATTCCCGTTGAATCGCAAGGTTCCGCCGATCAGCCAACTCATCCCTTCCGGATAGCGCAGCCGGATTCGATTGGCGTGAGTATTGATTTCATAGCGCAGACCGCCGTCGCCATAGTTCACCGAGCCGTCCATTTTCAGCAGGCCGCCACCGGCTTCGGCCGTCACATTGTCGAAATACAATCGCGTTTTATCGAACACAAAATCGCCTTTCACGTGGCTGAGTCCGGCGGGGAAATCGCCATATCTTGCCGCGGCATCCTGCACGCGCAGGCGGCCGGTGATTAGCGGATTCGCGGTGGTGCCTTCGACTGCGGCGTCGATTTGCGCCGCGCCGGTGGCTTCCAGGTCGGGCAGCATACCGGTGAGCAACTGCAAATTCACCGATCCGGCCAAATTCAAATTGAGGGCGCGGTCACCCGTAAACCGGGCAAAGCCGGAAAAACGAAAGTCGGAGTTGGGGCCCTTGAGGTGAGCCTGTTCGATGCGTATTTCGTCACGGCGATACACCAGGCGGAGCGCGTCCACATTTTCGAGATCCACAAATTCATAATCGAATTTGATTCGAGAAATGGCGGCCTGAATTTCGAGTGAGCCTGACTTGCGCATGGCGCCCTTGAGTGTGAACTGCCCATCCACACTGCTGTGGCCGGTCAGCGCCTTCACATGCAAGCTAGTGCGGAGGAAAAGGTCCAAGTCGACTTTCTCGACGGACAATTCGCCGCTGTAGGGATAATCGCCCGAAAGACCCAACTCAAATTGTCCCTGCAGATTTCCGTTGGCCATCTGCGACGTCAATTGCAGCCGCGTCCGCCGCCCGTCGGAATCGAGCTTCCCCTCCACATCTCCTTGAATTTCTTCGCCGATCCGCAATTTGGCAAGATGGATGGTTCCGTTTAGCTGAGGCGCGAGGACGGGACCTTTTCCGTTCAGGTTGAAGGTGACCGTGCCTCCCACGGGTATCGATTGTGATTGGAGTTTCTGAATCTGGTCCAACGAGATGTCGCTTCCCGCCAGCGCAAATTCCACCGATTTGTCTTCGAAGCGGTAGGCAAAATCGCCGGACATGTGCGCTGCTTGTTTTCGGATTGCGCCGTTGGAGATACGGACTTCATCGCTGTTTAGTCCCAACCGGCCGCGGAATTCATCCACCTCAACACTCCAAGCATTTAGTTTCGCCAGAACGAAATCGCCGTCGAGCGTGGGCAGCGCCCGGGTGCCCCCGCCCACTAATTCCGCGGTGAGCAAGCCGGTGACCGGGTAGTTGGTGCCGAACAGCCCTTGAACATCTTCGAGCGGGTCCTGATCGAATTTGATATCGAGTTTCCAGGGGCTTTCCGGCAGAAATCCCCAATCGCGATCGAACGTTAATTGCAGTTCGAGAGAGGCATTTGATTTGCCGCGCCGCACCGTGGCGTGGTCCAGGCGGAATTCATCCGGGGAATAATTCAAATCGCCTTCGATTTCATCCCAGGAATATTTTTCGTAGTGCGCATCGAAGGTTTTCACGTGTCCCACAAACGCCGGCCCGCCGAGCGGTCCCAGAATTCGTCCCTTGAATACGGTGCGGCCGGAGATGCGGCGAGGCTCAGAATCGGGGCCGCGCAAATAATTGATGAACTCGTCCCACTCGAGCAAATTATCGGCCTCGAGGCCGATCTCGAGGGTGCAATCGACCGCGGAAAGCGCGCCATCGAAATTCAGGCGCATCGAGGGAGTGGTGATCTGGCTTTGCGAAAGCAGGGCGTCGTGGCGGTCCGCGAAGTAATCGAAGTGGATGAGCGCGGTGGTGGGAATCGTGCCCGGCGAGAGGGTGGAAGGCGGCGACCAGCGCGATTCGCCCACCGAGCGGAAGTGTTTGAAGTCGGCAGTCCAGGTGGTAACCGCGTCCACATCGACGATGCCATCCCAGTGAAGCGTGTGTGTGGGAAGACTGGGATTGTCTACCGCGGCGAGCAAATCGGCCAGACTGTCTCCTCGTACATGTGCGTCCACGCGAAAAGCGAGAGTATGCAGATTCATTTCCAATTTGCCGTTGAGACTTCCCCCTTCGGCGCGGGCTTCGAATTGCGGCAAGGTAATTGTGTCTTTCGTAGCTTCGAAGCGCCCGCTGCTGTCGATGCCCTTGGCGTGGAACCACTGGTAGGGCAGCGTGACCTGGTTCGCATTGTAATGACCCTGGGCGCGCCAATCGCCTGCGCGATAATCCGCTTGTCCCGAGAAATCGACCAAGCCGCCCGGGGATTGCGGCTTACGCAGCGTTTTATTGATGTCCAGAAGATCCAGACGGCCACGGTAACGAATCGACCAAGCGGGGGATTGAAAGCTGGGAAGCTCCGCGCGAAGCTCGAGTTCAGAATGCGGCAGCTTCCAAACGAACTGGTCCAGCGAAAATGAATCGCGGCCGAGGGAGAACTTTGCCGACACGCCGGAAGCGAACGGCAAGTACCGCTTGGCGGCAATCTCGATATTGTGCCAATCGAGGCAGCCCAGGTACGTTTCGTGGCCCGGAGCGGCGGCATCGAAATCCAGCGCGAAGCGGAAGTTATCGCCTTCGACGGCGAGCGGCGTGCGGGCGTTATTGAACAGGATGAAGCCGTCATCCAATTTCAACTTCTCTATGGACAAATCAAATAATTGCTCCCGCCATGGACGCGATTTCTTATGGACTGCAGGAGAGGGGACGTTGGAGGCACCCGATTCGTCGATGCGCACCACCACTGCTGGGCGCTCGATCTCCACAAGTTCCAGCGAGATTTTGCGTTCAAAAAAAGAAATAATCCGGATGCTCGCGCGAACACGATCCACGTGCACGAAGGGCGGCATGCCTTCCGCTTCTTTTCCATGAAGCGTCAGATTGTCCAGTTCGACGTGGAGGCCGGCTAATTGAAAATGAAATGCGCCGAGTTCGACGCGAGCCCCCGTCATTTGCTCGATTTGGTGGATGACGGCGGTGCGGGCCCAACGCTCGTCCAATCCCGTCATGGAGATGAAGGAAAGCAAAGCCGCCAGGGCCAACGCGACCAGGAGCCCAGCCACGAAGAAGCGCATCAGCCAGCGTTTCAATGTTTTCTTCACGATCCGCTATCCCCGGCGGCAAGATCGATCTTCAATCGAGCCCGCGTTTCCTCGAGCCAGCGTGAGGAGCGTTCGTTAATGTCGTGTTCGATCAAGATCTCCCGAATCTGATCCGCGACATCCGCGAGCGGCGGCACCGGCTGTCCCTTGGCAGCGAGTTCGGGCGAAAGTGTTTCTTTGTAATATTTATCGATCTGGCCTGGATCCACTTGCGCTGCCGGGCGAAACTTGTAATCCAGGAAACGCGAAAGGTAAATCTCATCGCGAATCATCCGCCGCAAGGCAGTTTCCGGCAGCCCCAATGCGGCCAGTCGAGCACGGAAAGCGTCCGGTGAGGGGAACCGTTTCACCACCTGGTCGTACTCATCTTTCACCTGCATTTCGCCCGGCTGAGGAAACTGAGCGGTGGAGGCTTCGGTCTGGAAAATCCACTGGTCGATGAGGTGTTGCAGCACCTCCGCGCGAGTTTCGGAGTGTTCGTCCATGAGTTGCTGGTAGGCGATCAGCTCTCGAACGGCACTTTCCGCGATGATGTCGTCTTCGATGCGCACGGCGATGCGATCCACCAATTGCCCGCCGCTGGAGTACGCGGGCGGTGCGGTTTGGGGAGGCGACTGGGCGTAGCAATTGGCGGATTCCGCGAGCGGCGAGAACGCCGCGCACCCAAGCACGATCACGAAAATGAAATCTTTTCGACGCATCAGAAAATCGACCCGATATTGAAAAAGAATTGGAAGTGCGGCAGCCGCGAAGTTTGCTGCAGCCCGTTCGCATCCGTAAAGACAAACTGCGCCGGGTTGAGCTGGTAACCCAGATCGATTCGCACAGGCCCGATCGGCGTGGCATAGCGGAAGCCGAATCCAATCGTGTGGGAAAGATAATTCATGGAATTGTCATTTGTGGCTGGCGACCAGCGCAATGTTACGTGCTGCAAATCGGTATATACGTTTCCCACGTCATAAAAGAGTGCGCCGCCCAGGTGCGAGCCCACGATGGGCAAATGCATCGGGAAACGAACTTCCTGATTGAGCACCAGCATCGCCAGACCGCCGATGGGAAAGCCGCTGGACATATCGCGCGGGCCGGCCTGATTCAGGCCGAAACCGCGCAGGGTGGTGCCGCCGCCGGCGAAGAGCCGCTCCGGGAGTGGAACATCGATCGTGGTTGTATCGCCGAGCGTTTCCTCGACACCAAAGCGAATCGAGCGAGCGAAGACGAAGGCCCGTCCAAACGGATGATACGTGGAATTCTGCGCGAAGATGCGGCCGAAGCTGGCGCTGGATCCGAATGATTTCGCGGCGAGACTCAGATCCACGGTATTGAAATTGCCTCGACTGGCATCGCCGGGATTGTCGCGCCGGTCGCGCACCCAGGTGACGCCAAAAGCCGAAATTCGCGCGGGCTGGCTGAACAACGGAATTTCTTCGATGGGGATTTGCAGCGAGCTGGCGTCCACCAAAACGTGGCGATAGGAATAGCGGTAGATCATGGTGGTGGAGCGGGAGACCACCTGATTGATCTGAAAAGAACCTTCGTAACGCGTGGAAGTGAAAGTGCGCACGTCGCGCGACTTATCGGCGAAGCCGGTGAGCACCACGTTGAAATGCGGATTGTTCAAAAAGTTCGGCGACGTAAAGCTTAGAAGGCTGCGGTATTGCAGCGTGCTGGCGCGAACCTTGAACGCAATGCTCTGCGCACGGCCCCAAAGGTTCCCTTTGGCAATCTCGAAAATAACGCGGGGGCTGGCGCTCAGGCTTCCTCCGGCCGGATTGTCTCCAGCGCCTCCCAGGCGCTGCACTTCAAAACCGCCGCCGTAGCTGAGGGTGATGCGCTTGGCTTCGTCGGTTTCGACCACGACGTTTTTATCGGGATCTTCTCCATTGGGATTCTGCGGTGCGATCGCCACGCGGTTAAAGATTCCCAGATTGTAGAGGCGGCGCTGCGAATCCACCACTTCGCCTTCGCGCAGCGGCTCGCCGGGCTGCATTTGAACTTCGCGGGAAATGGTGCGAATACGGGTCTTCCGAAAACCTGTCAGCAGAACGTGCAAGACCCGAATTTGCGTGCCTTCGGTGATGGTATAGGTCAAGCGGACGCGGTTGGGAACGTCGGTGTCGGTCACTTGGGCCACAAAGCGGGCATCGGGAAAGCCTTCGTTGTAATACATGGCCAGGACGTTGTCGCGGTCACTGGTCACGTCGAAATCGGAATAAGGCTGGCCGGGAGTCGAACCAATCACGCCTAGCAGTTCGGCGTCGCTGATGGTTTTGTTCCCTTCGATTCTGAGGCCGACGACGCGGGTCTGCACTCCTTCGGTGATGTGGAAGCGGACCAGCAGGGCGCCGGTCTTTCCCTTGTAATCGTCCAAAGCTTCGCTCTGCACTTTGACATCGCGGAAACCGTTGGCCTGGTAGAGTCCTCGAATGGAATCTTCATCGGACTTGAGCAAGCGTTCGCTGTAACGGCCCGGGCGAAGCAAACGCGGCGGGCTGGATGGAGATGCGGCCGGCCAGCAGCGAATCACTGAAATATTTATTGCCGTCGAAATCCACCGCGAGCAATTTGTGCTTCGGCCCGCGCTCGATTTCATAGGTGATCACCTGTTCTCTTTTTTGCGGGTCGTTGGCGGTGGTGAACTGCACGCGCGCGTCGAAATATCCGCCGCGCTCGAGTTGATCGCGCAGGTTGCGGCGGCCTTCTTGAAGAAGATCGTCATCCACGGCGCCTTCGGCGTAAACGGGCAAAAGTTTTTTTAATTGGCTGCCGCGAATCTTCGCTCCGGTTACTTCGATCCGCACGCGCAGTCCCGCGGTCACATCCAGCGTGACCGGCAACTGGTTGGACTTAGGATCGTAATCGCCGCGGCGAACGATCACCCGGGCGCCCAAATATCCGGCGTGGGTGAGAAACCTGCGCAGACGCGTGCCAGCACGTTCCAGCCGGGCTGAGGTGAGTTCTTTTCCGGTCACAAGCTTGGAACGGCGCAGGAGTTCTTTATCGGGGTAAGCGCTTTGATTGTGAATCTCGATTGCGCCCACGCGGGCCCGCGGTCCGGGATCGACATGGACCAAAATGTTCATTTGACGCGTTGCAGGGAAGGGCGCGGGCACGCTTGAGATTTTTGCCTGATAGAGTCCGTCTTCGGTAAGAGTGGATTGGAGACGGCCAATGGCTTCGCGCAGAGCACTCTCGCGAAATGTCTCACCCAGTCCCAGCCGCAGAGAGGCAAGCGCAAGCGCCTCGCTGGGCGGCTCTTTCAACCCGTCGAGCAGCACAAGGTTGTTGAAATAATTTCGAGTCACGATGAAATCGATGCGCAATCCGGCGGGAGAGGAAATTGCCTCTGTGCGGACGTCGGAAAAATCGCCGGTGCGATAAAGCTGCTTCAGGCTTAAGCGTTCCGCTTCAATGTCAAAAGGCTGGCCGGCGACCAGCGAGAGGCTGGGAAGATGAGTGGTGACTGGTTTGCCGTTTTCGTCCAGCACGCGAATTTCCGTGACGGGCCGGCCTTGCAGCGCCGCCACCTGTGCGCGCACCGGCAGCAGCGCCAGCAGGCAGAACGCCACGCTGCCGATCATGCCGCACGCGACAGGTCTCCAATGACATTTCATCCCCATCTCGGAGTGTGGATCAGGTTAGCACAGCCTCGATTCCCGCCGGATTCGAAAAGGCAGGTGAATGGCGCTATGATGAAATCGGCGCGGCTGCGGCCTACGACGATTGCCCATGGATCCCAAACAGTACGAAAAATATTCGCGGCAAATTCTATTTCACGGGCTGGGGGAAGCCGGCCAGGAACGCTTGCTGAATGCGAGTGCCGTCCTGGTGGGCTGCGGCGCGCTGGGCACAACCGTGGCCAACCTGCTGATTCGCGCGGGGCTTGGCCGCTTGCGAATCGTGGACCGGGATTTTGTGGAGCCCTCGAATCTGCAACGGCAAACGCTGTTCGAAGAAACCGACGCGCGCGACGCCCTGCCCAAAGCAATTGCGGCGGAGCGCCGCCTGCGAGCCATAAACTATGATGCCGACATTGAAGGGATCGTTTCCGATGTGACGCCGGAAAATGCGGAGGAATTGCTTGCAGGCTACTCCTTGATTCTCGATGGCACGGATAATTTTGCCACGCGGCTTTTGCTGAACGATCTTGCGGTTTCTTCGCATGTACCGTGGATTTATGCCGCCGCCGTCTCGAGCTACGGGGTGACGATGACGATTCTGCCGGAGGAGACGGCGTGCCTGGCGTGCTTGCTCGAATCTCCCGGTGGAAATGATACGTCCAGTTCCTCCACCACCGGAGGGCTTCCCGCGGGATTTGAAGAAACGTGTGACACCGTTGGCGTTTTAAATGCCGCGATCGGCGTGATCGCGTCGCTGCAAGCAGCCGAGGCAACGAAGCTACTGGCGGGGAAGAAAGAAACGCTCCATGGCCGGTTGGTGGCGTGCGACGTATGGAAGGGACGATTCCAATCGATCCGCGTGGCCCGGAATCCAGGGTGCCGCGCTTGCGGCCAGCGGAAATTCACTTTTCTTGCCGGCGCTGCCCAGCCCCACTTTTCCATGTGCGGGCGGGATTCGGTGCAAATCCATGAACGCAGGCGACGGCTGGACCTGGGGGAACTGCAGGCGCGGCTTGCACCCGCCGTGGCGGATGTGCGTCACAATGATTTTCTGTTGCGCTTCCGCGTGCCACCTTATCAATTGACGGTTTTCCCCGATGGCCGCGCGATTATCCAGGGGACCCAGGATCCTGCGATTGCCCGCTCTCTCTACGCGCGCTATATCGGCGCTTAGCAGGCTCTTAGGTTTTGCGGGCACCGGAAGACTTTTGATTTGGCGGTACTGCGAATCCTCAGGAGATTTCTGAATGGCCTCACAGCTTAAGTCATCCAACTCAAACTTTCATTCGTGGGATATGGTTCGAAGCGCTGGAATGCTGCTGGCCTCGGCGGTGATGTTGTATTTCGGCACGGGCCTTCATCCAATATGGTGGCTCACGTGGCTTGGGCCTTTGCCCGTTCTGTTTGCCGCTCCGCGGATGAAGGCCTGGCCATCCTTCGGGATGGCGACAGTGGCGTGGTTTTTGGGGAGTTTGAATATGTGGCATTACATGCTGGCGCTGATTCAATTGCCGGTGATGGTGACTGTGCTGGCCTCTCTGATTCCTGCCCTTATTTTCGGAATCGCTGTTTATCTGTTTCGCGTTTTCATTCGAAAGGGCGCCTTGTGGCGGGCAACCCTTGCGTTGCCGGCGGCTTGGGTCACATGTGAATTTCTGAATGCCTTGACTTCACCGCACAGCACATTTGGAAATCTTGGTTATTCCCAAATGAATTTCTTGCCCGTCTTGCAGGTGGCGTCTCTAGCGGGAATCTGGGGCATTAGTTTCTGCCTGTTTCTGTTTCCAGCAGCGGTGGCTGCCATTTTCAGTGGACAAGGAAGCAAGATACAAAGAATGAGTTTAGCCGCAACGGTTGGCGCTTTGTTTGTGGCGGTGATTGCTTATGGTTCCTTGCGGCTGGCATCGACGCCCGCGAATGCGCCTTCCGTGAAGGTCGCGCTGATGGCGACCGATGCCGGGGATCTATTTCCGCAGGACGATGATTCCGCGCTGAAACTTCTGCGTGAATATTCGGAGCAGGTGGATCAGCTTGCCGGTTTGGGCGCTGAAGTGATTGTAATGCCTGAAAAAATCGCCCGAGTTTCGGACCAAGGGACGGCGCAGGTGGATGAGTTGTTCGGCGCAACCGCCGCCCGCGCGAACGCCGAGATTGTGGTGGGCATTGACCGCGGGTCTGCCACGCGAAGATTCAATGAAGCGCGTATTTATTCTCCCGGCGGAGGGATCGAGATGTATGACAAACATCACATGATTCCCCGTTTCGAGGACGTCGATCAGCCGGGCACCACTCTTACGGTTTGGAATCAGCCTTCCGGCATTTGGGGAATCGAAATTTGCAAGGACATGGATTTTCCGCGTCTGAGCCGCAGGTACGGCGCCCAGGGCGTGGCCCTGCTGCTGGTACCCGCGTGGGATTTTGTGCTGGACGACTGGTTGCACGGCCGGATGGCCGTGATGCGCGGAGTGGAAAGCGGATTCACAATCGCACGCACTGCCAAACAAGGATTGATGACGGTCAGCGACAACCGGGGACGCGTTCTCGCCGAGCGCAGCAGCGCAGCCGAACCGTTTTCTTATGTTTTCGCGAACGTACCTGTGAGACACGACAGCACGCTCTACTTGCGATGGGGAAATTGGTTTGCCTGGTTAAACGTTGCCGGGCTATTTCTAACGGTTGTCAGCCTGCTTTGGAAAAGAGGTTCTGCTTCATAAGAATTAAGATTTGC
Source organism: uncultured Acidobacteriota bacterium (assembly GCA_963797765.1). GTDB lineage: Bacteria > Acidobacteriota > Terriglobia > Acidiferrales > UBA7541 > JBGPTK01. The sequence goes on from CAWCQU010000002.1 coordinate 1,450,042, forward strand.
GGATTACGGAGAGATTGCGTTGCCTTCGGTGAGTTTTTGATAGTTGCTTGATTTTTGGTCGAACCTCACATTCAACCACTTCAGAACAATGCGGCCTTCGATGGTCCCCTGGGCCGTTTGCGGAAGCCAGGTTGCGTCCGCCATGCGTGTCTGTTCATAGTGGAGATTGAATGTTCGAATCGTTGCCAAAAAGCCGCCCCACGCATTCACTTGCATCAGAAGATGCGCGTCCATTTTCGCGAGGTCGTAGTCCTGCTCATCCACCCATAAACGTCCTTTCAATTCGTTGAGCAGCCGGTCAATCCTTCTCCGGATGGGGAGGCCCTTGCTGCGCGGCTCAAAATCCAAGACGAACGAAATGCGGCCGTTGAGCGTTTCCTCTCCTTCCAGTGTGAAGCGGTATTTATTGAAGAGCGACTCATTGAACTCCACCTCACCTTCGTCTTTCTGATCTCCCTTTGGCCTGGTCATCTTTTCCCGGAACTTGCGTTCGCGCTCGTGTTCTTCTTTCAGATCTCTTCCCTCCAGCGGCTTGCCATTCTTGCGCACCTGCCGGAGGTAGAGTTGGCCGGAAATCGGAACGGCGATGGAATCGCGCACCTCGCGTTTTTTTACCGCCCCTTTGCCATCCAAGGTATCCATCACGGTTTGCTGGGTGTAGGTATAGCGGGCATCGGCATGGCGTTCTTCATTGGCATGGGCTCTGGCGATGAGCCTCTGGATGATCACCTCCGCATTTGGCTGTCCCGGCTTGTCCTGCCCTCGCAGGAGCGCGGGAGAAAACAGCAGCCCGGGGATGATGATTGCAAGGCACCGGACGAACCCGGCCAGGCAGCGGTTGTTCACTCCACGATATCGCACAGGAATTAGATTGCAGGATGGAACTGCAGATTTCAAGAAAACAAGGCCACGCTCGATGGCTAGCGGCCAAAGGTGCGAACTGTGGATTGGCGCTGCAGCGAGCGGTCCAGATTCTCGCGGAAATTCATCAAGGTGAGGAAAGTGCTCAGCACGCGAGCCTTAATTTCGTCGGTGAGGTGAATGCCGCTGGTGGCAACGCGGGCAAGGCGTTCTCCTCCGTCGGAAATATAGCGAATGATTTCCATTTGGCGGTCTTTACTTGTGTTGCCAGGGGCAGTTTCCCGGCGCATCTTGGCGCATTCCTGCTCGAGCAGAAGCGTATAGTGCAAGAGGCACATCCGCTCCGACTCAAGCTCCGGAGGAACCGGCGCCTTGCAACCGACGACTGTGCAGCTCTCAGACATAATGTAAGACCCGCTTCAGCAGGCAGACTTGTAGCATCTTCGATATGCAAAATCCAGACGTGCTATCCCCTCCAGGGCTTATCCAATAGTATCGCCCCGCCGTGCAGAAGCTGCCATGCCCTCTGCCCATTTTATTTCTTGTACACCAGGAAGGGCGCGGCATCAAGTGCCGTGATTAGAGGTGTTTAACTTCAAGGTACTGCCTCCGCTGGGATGTTCCTCGAGTTCTCGTCTGTGGATCGATGGAAAACAGCACGAATTTTCCTTTTCCGTATCTATCCATATCCATGATCGGCAGATAGCTAGAGAACTTCATGTGTGAAGGTATGTGAGCTTGATCACACCAAGATCCGTCAGGCCGTTCAGAACAAATTGCACAGCAAGCGCCGTGAGGAGCAGACCCATTAGCCTCATCAAAATGCGGATCCCGGTCTCGCCCAAAAAGCCGCGCACTTTATCGGCTCCCGCAAGGACCATGTAGGAAATCAATGAACTCAGAACGATGGAGGCATAAATGATTACGTGTTCCCACCAATGATGCGATTCCCCGATCAACACCATCACAGTGGAAATCGTCCCGGGGCCCGCGAGCATGGGGATGCCCAGGGGAATGATGCTGGCATCCTCTTTCGCAGCGCCTTCCGCGGCTTCTCCCGGCGTTTCATTCTGGCTGGAGCGCTTCGCTTGCAGCATGTCGAGTCCGATGTGCAGCAGAATCAAGCCACCCGCAATTTTGAATGCCGGCAAAGTGATTCCAAACAACCGGAAGATCAGGCTGCCGGTCATGGCAAATCCGCACAATACGATCAGGCAAGTCCATCCCGATTTGCGCGCCATCCTTCGCCGCTCCGGGGAATCCGCACCGTCGCTAATGGCCAGGAATGTGGGGATAACGGCGAATGGATCGACCAGAAAGAAGATGGAGGTGAAAGCGAGCAGCGCGAATTCGAAGATGTCCTTGGCGGATGCCGGCATGGCGCCTCGATGACGCGCGACAATTTATCACGCCTGCGCCGCGCTGGATAGCGCGAGCCTTCGCCGGGTTGCCTGGCGGTCGTGGCCCAGTTTCCGATTTCCGCGTTTACCAGGAATTGGGCCCATTCGATGGTGGGAAACCCTGTTGCGAACATTTTCCTGGCACTGCAAACCTTCCATCTCAACTGTCGAGTCGGCGTTGCATCGAGCACAGTATGTCTTCGTTGACTTGCTTACTGGCACAACCTAAGATGAGCGCCAAATGGCGGAATCGCAGTCGCTAACCGGCCGGACCGTTTCCCACTACAGCGTTCTGGAAAAGCTTGGTGGGGGCGGGATGGGCGTAGTCTACAAAGCCGAAGACACGCGGCTCCATCGCTTTGTTGCCCTGAAATTCCTGCCTGACGACGTGGCGCACGATCCTGCTTCGCTGGAACGATTCCGGCGCGAAGCGCAGGCCGCTTCCGCTCTCGATCATCCGAATATCTGCGCCATCCATGACGTAGGCGAAGAACACGGCCAATCGTTCATCGTCATGCAGTGCCTGGAAGGCCAGACGTTGAAACATCGCATCGCAGGCAAGCCGCTGCCGGCTGAAGAGATTCTTGATCTCGCGGTTGAAATCGCCGACGCGCTCGACGCGGCGCACCGTAAGGGCATCGTCCACCGCGACATCAAGCCTGCAAATATTTTTGTCACCGACCGCGGCCACGCCAAGATTCTGGATTTCGGCCTTGCAAAACTGACCACCGCGCGAGGTGGAGAGGCGGGCGCGAGCGTCACTTCGATGCCGACCGCGACGGTGGAGGATCAGCTGACGCGGCCAGGTGCATCGATCGGCACGGTGGCCTACATGTCGCCCGAACAAGTGCGCGGGCAGGAACTCGACGCGCGCACCGATTTGTTCAGCTTTGGCGTGCTGCTCTACGAAATGGCGACGGGAGTGATGCCGTTCCGCGGTGACACGGTAGGAGTGCTGACGGATGCAATTCTGAATCGCGCGCCGGCCATCCGGCCAGGCTCAATCCCGATGTATCGCCGGAACTCGAACACATCATCAGCAAAGCGTTGGAAAAAGAACGCAAGCTTCGCTATCAGAATGCCGCGGACATGCGGACGGATTTACAGCGGCTGAAGCGCGACACCGAGACGGGACGCATGGCGGTGACGGTGAATTCCGCACCCGCGTCGAGTGTAGCGGGACTGCAAAAGGCGGCTACGGATGCCGGGCTAAAGCCCGGCGCTACACAGGTGGGCGGCGTCGCGATCTCAGGGCGTGTAGCCGCGGCCGCACGAACAGGCGCTTTTCACCGATGGCCAATTTTTGCGGGAACGGGTGCAGTTGCCATTGGACTGGCCGTGGCCGCTTGGCTTTTTCTCACGCACAAAGCGCATGCGCTGAGTGCAACAGACACGATTGTGCTTGCGGATTTCACGAACACGACGGGTGACACCGTATTCGACGGAGCGCTGCGGCAGGGCCTTGCGGTGCAACTGGAACAATCTCCTTTCTTGAGCATTATCTCTGACCAGCGCATCCAGCAGACTCTCCGAATGATGAATCAGTTGCCTGAGGCGCGGCTGACTCCCGAGATTGCGCGCGATGTTTGCAAGCGCACGGGGGGCGCGGCAGTCCTCGGTGGCTCCATCGCACAGATTGGCACCGAGTACAGCCTGATCGTGAATGCCGTGAATTGCTCGAATGGAGAAACGATAGCGAGCGCGGAGTCTCAAGCCAGCGATAAGAACCACGTCCTCGACGCTCTCGGGAAAGTTGCAACGGAAATGCGCGCGAAGCTGGGTGAATCACTGAGCACGGTCGAGAAACTCGATACGCCGCTTGAGCAAGCCACCACTCCTTCGCTCGAAGCGTTGCAATCCTTCAGCCTCGGACGAAAAGCCATGTCCGGCAAAGGCGACGCTGCCGCCGCCGTGCCTTTGTTCCAGCGCGCCATCGCCTTGGACCCCAATTTCGCCATGGCTTATGCCGCGCTCGGCACCTGCTATAACAATCTCGGCGAAAAAATTCTTGCAGCGCAGAGCACTGCCAAAGCGTTTGACCTGCGGGAAAGAGTCAGCGAGCGCGAAAAGTTTTACATCGAATCTCACTACTACGATTTCGTGCTGGGCGATCTTGAAAAAGCGCGCCAGATCTATGAACTTTGGGGTCAAACTTATCCGCGCGATTCCGTCCCGCCCACCAATCTCGGCGTCACTTAACCAGAGCCTCGGCCAATACGAAAAGGCTCTCACGGAAACGCAGGAAGCGGTCCGCCTCGAGCCTGATGGTCTCAGTTACGACAACCTGGTCATCTTCGATGTCATTCTCAATCGTTTAGACCAGGCCCGCGCCTCGGCCGACGAAGCGCAATCGAAGAATCTCGATTCGCCCGACGATGCAAATCTGCCTCTACCAGCTTGCTTTCCTAAAAAACGATCCGGCGGCCATGGCCAAGCAAGTCGCCTGGAGCGCCGGCCAGCCTGGCGCGGAAAATGTTCTACTCTATTTCGAATCCAACACTGCCGCCTATCACGGCCAGCTCGCTAAAGCGCGGGAATTCAGCGCTCGCGCCATTTATTCCGCCGCGCACTCCAAGGAAGTGGAGACCGCCGCAAATTACGAAGCATCCGCCGCGCTCCGCGAAGCCTTCTTCGGAAACGCCGCCGAAGCCCGCCAGCGTGCTGCAGCTTCTCTGGCAATTTCCAATGGACGCGAATCCCAATATGTCGCGGCCATGGCCCTGCTGATGGCCGGGGACGACCCAAAGTCGAACACAGGCCCAGAAACTAGTGGAGGATTTGGCTAAGCGATTCCCGGAAGATACCATCGTTCAATTCAATTCTCTGCCCACGCTTCGCGCGCAACAATTTCTCAGCCGCAACGACCCCGGCGGCGCGGCCGCTGCGAACGCCGCCAAAGCCGTTGAAGCGCTGCAAGCCGCATCCGCCTATGAACTCGGGTTTCCTGGCACCGCTCGCTTCTCGCCCAACATGTATCCCGTCTACGTGCGCGGGCAAGCGTATTTGGCTGCGCATCAGGGCAGCGAAGCTGCCGTCGAGTTCCAGAAAATCCTCGACCATCCCGGCGTTGTGCTCAATGAACCCATCGGTGCGCTGGCGCATCTCGGCCTCGCCCGCGCCTACGCACATGCAAGGCGACACCGCCAAAGCCCGCGCCGCTTACAACGATTTTTTCACTCTGTGGAAAGACGCCGACCCCGACATTCCCATCCTCATCGCCGCCAAGTCCGAGTATGCCAAGCTGAAGTAGCGGTGAGTGCCTACTGGAAAAGTATCGTGGGCATGTGGGTTGTGCAGCCGAGCCAGCGGCCAAATGGACGTATAGTCGGGTTACCGGAAGCTGACCAATTACCGCCCGTTGACCGATGTTGGCCAGAGGCTTGGGGGTATGCTAGACTGGCGCGGCAAGAGCGAGAGCATCTGCGTTTCTTCCGACCGTCCCTCGGAGTTGCGCGCCTGCCACTTTCCAGTCGAGGATATTCGCATGTCCGGTCATTCGAAGTGGGCGACAATCAAGCACAAGAAGGCGGCCACCGACGCCAAGCGCGGCAAAGCCTTCACCAAGATTATTCGTGAAATCACCATCGCAACCCGAGTGGGCGGCGCCGACCCGGACACCAATCCCCGGCTGCGCACGGCGATCCTTGCCGCCAAAAACGAGAACATGCCCAACGACAACGTCGAGCGCGCCATCCAGCGCGGCGCCGGAACATTGGAAGGGGAAACGCTCGACGAAGTGACTTTTGAAGGGTATGGTCCCGGCGGAGTGGGGATGCTGGTGCAGGTAGTCACCAGCAATCGCAACCGCATCGTCAGCGATATCCGGCACTTGATGTCGAAGAACGGCGGAAACATGGCTGAGACTGGGGCCGTTGGCTGGATGTTCCAGCGCAAGGGCGACATCACTATCCCCAAAGAACAGGCGGAAGAAGATAAGCTGATGAGCATCGTGCTGGATGCGGGTGCGGATGACTTGCGCGACGATGGCTCCATGTGGGAAGTGTTGACTCCGCCCGAAGCGTTTGAAAAAGTTCGCGAAGCGGTGGTAGCCGCCGGGATCACTCCTGCATCCGCTGAAGTGGGGTGGGTGCCCAAGAACTTCGTGAAGCTCACTGGAAACCAGGCGCAGCAGATGCTTCGGCTGATGGAAGCGCTGGAGGACCACGACGACGTGCAGCGGGTTTCCGCCAATTTCGATATCGACGAAAAAGAAATTCACGACGCGGTGAGCGCCAGCTGATTTTTTTGGATTTTCGATTCCCGTCCCGATGAATATAGGCCCGGCATTCGTTCCGGCGGTTTCTATCCCGCCGCGATTCCGTGAAAAAACACTACCTTCCGTTTTTCGGCACACGTACACTCTCCGTGTCACCATGCCGCTTCCAGCGCAACCCGTGCCTTCCAGGACCGCAAAGAAACTGCGAGTATTGGGCGTCGATCCGGCATTCGCGGGAGCCACTGGCTATGGAATCGTCGAGATGGAAGGACGCGCCACGCGCCTGCTGGATTTCGGCGCGCTGAAATTGCCGGCGCGCATGGAATTTGGAACACGGCTGCGGGACATATATCTTCTGATTGTGGAGCTGCTCGAAAAATATTCGCCGGACGCGATCGCCGTCGAATCCGTGTTCACCGCGCTGAATGTGCGCACCGCGCTAAAGCTTGCGGAAGTTCGCGGAGTGGTGCTGCTGGCGGCGGAACAAGCGGGAATTCCGGCGCACAGTTATTCGCCGCGCGAAGTAAAAGCCAGCGTGGCCGGATTTGGCGCGGCGTCGAAACAGCAAATGCAGCAAATGGTGCGCGTGCTGCTGAACCTGCGCGAAGCTCCGGAACCTTCCGACGCGGCAGATGCCTTGGCGGTGGCGATTTGCCACGCACAGGTGTTTCAGGCAAAAGAGCAGATGGCCATCTCGCTGCGATCGGCAAATGCCGCGGCGGTATCGATCCTCTCGGGCGGCGGGGCGGGCAGTGGCGTGAACGGATTGCTGAAGAACTGCCGAATCGCGCCGGGGACTCCGGTTCGCTCGCGCGCCGCGCGCGTCAAAATCCCATCATGAACCCTGGACAAACCTTCCATTCGCGGCTGGTTTCGTTGCTGTTTTGTCTGCTTGCCATGCTTGCCGCGTTTCCCGCAATGCTCCCGGCCGCCACGGGCGCCACGATCACCTATCGCAAAACATTCAAATCCAGCTACCCGGAATTTGTCGAAATTAAAATCGGCGAAAGCGGTTCCGGAACCTGGGATATCCGCCAGTTGGATGAAGATTCGGACGCGCAACCGTTGCAGGTGAGCCCTTCGCTGGCGCAGCGGGTTTTTTCACTTGCCGCGCAACTCCACAATTTCGACAAAGCCAATCTGGATGTTCATCGAAAGATCGCCAACCTGGGAGAGAAAACGTTTCGTTACGAGAAAGGCGGAGAGGCCCACGAAGTTAGTTTCAACTACACGCTCAGCACGCCCGCCAACCAGTTGCTGGATATTTTCGAAGGCATCGCGATTCAAATGGAGGATTTATCGGCGCTGCAGCGCGCCATGCGCTTCGACCGGCTGGGCGTGAACGAGGCCGTGCAGCGCATCGAAACGGACTACAATCGCAAAGTGTTTACCGAGCCCGATAGACTTCTCCCCGTGCTCGATCAACTCGCCGCGGACACGCAATACCTGGATATCGCGCGCCAGCGCGCCCGCACCCTGGCCGAAAAGATTCGCAACCCAAAATAAATCAAGTGGCAAACTCCGCTCGTGTAGCGCCGCCCTTCAGGGCGGCACCGGGGCGTTTCGTGCTAATTTCAGTGCCGGGCTGAAGCCCGGCGCTACAGGACACTTAACAATTAACGAGGGAGGTGTTCAACAACCGGGAGAAGACGGAAGAGCCAGGCATCGTGGCGGGCTTCGGGATGGCGTAGTAATCGAGGATCGTGGGAGCGATGTCGATCAGCGACGGAGATTGTGCGGTGATTTTGCGATTGCTTAGGAGGATGCCGGGGACCTGGGTGTAGTCCATGCAGTGGTCGCCGCTCCAGGGCTCGCGATTGTCGTCGAGGATTCCGGGGGAGAAGCTGCCTAGGACGGTGGACCATCCGGCGCGGTAGCCGCGCGTGTATCCGACGATCAGGTCGGGGCCTTGCGCGGAGTAGGGGCCGGAATAGACGGCGGTGGCGGCGTCCATGCGGGTGATCACTTGCACGTTGTTGGATGGATCGCGGAAGGCTAGCAGTTTTTCGGAGATTTCTTTTTTCAGTGCGTCCGATTCTGCGCCGGGATGGACGATGCCTTCTTTTTCGCGGCCGCTGAAATTTACATAGAGGCCGTTCAATCCCAGGCCGTATGCGCGCGTGTGCCGCCAATCCACATTGGCAAAGAAGTCGCCGGTGGGAGTGGTGCCGGGCTTCAGGGCGAGATAGCCGTTTTCGAGCAGCCAGGTATTCAAATTGAAGGAGTGATTGAATGGCGCGAAGCCGTGATCGGAGAGGACGATGAGCGTGGTGTCCTGGTCGACGTCGCTGCATGGTCTGAGCGAGCATCTGGTCCATCTGGATGTATAAAGTTTTCGATGACGCTTCCATATTTTTCGCCGAGTTCGGGGCGGTAGCCGGGGTGTTGCGGGTCCATATCGCGCCAGAACATGTGCGAGTTCTGATCGATTTCCGAAAAATAAAAAAAGAACAAGCCGCCTTTGAAGCGCGGCAGTTCGAGATCGAAAATGCGGCGGCGCTCAGCGGCAACGATCTGCGCCTGGCGAAGATATTCGCCGTCGTCGAACACGCCGCTGGAAAGCGCTTTGGTGTCTTCGGCGATTCCTTGCGTATAAAAGGGACCGACTTCGCCGGCAAGCCAGGGCGAATAGGCGGCCGGCGTCGAAAGCGGCAGGGCCGGTTTTTCGGGATCAATATTCACCGGGGAGACGTAAAGCTGAAATTGCGGATGGGCCTGCTTCAGATAGAAGCGGCAGATGCCGCGGACGCTGGAGAGCACCGGAATCAGAGTGAACTCGACGCGAATCCACGGGCTCCATTCGCCCTCGCGCATCAGGAATTCCTGATCGCCGATGGATATTTTCGCGACGGGATTTACAGGATCGATCGAGACCGTGAAATCGAGCGAGGATTGCGGATTATCTTTGCGGAGCGAATTGTAAGGGCCAAAGAGTTTGGCGCGTATCCGGCCGTTTTCGAGTTGCACCGGATAGATGTGGCCGCCGTCCACTGGCCCCGGCGTCATCAGATAGTCGTCTGTATAAAAAGAAAAAGTGCCGTAGGTGCCGAGAAGGTCGGGTGTGCCCATGCCGACGAACGTGCGTGCTTTTGTCTTGACCGGCGGAAAATTCGAGGGGATGCGGAAGATTGTCGCAGGAATATTGTGGTCGTCGAGATATTCCCAGAATGCTTTGCCTTTGCGGAGCAGCTTGGTGTCTCCACTCGTGAGAGGAATGATCCACTTGCCGAGGCGAATGGTGTGCTTCGAAGGCTCGACTTCGGAAGTCGAAAGAAACGGCAACATGGTGCGCGGATCGCGATGGATGAAATCGAAGATGGCGTGACCGCCGGGATTCATTCCGGTAATCAGATTGGACCAGGCTACGGGACTTTGCGGCGGGTCGCTGGTGCCGAGACGGACGAAGCTTCCCTGCTTCGCTAGATCGGCGAAGTGCGGCATTTTGCCGGCGTCCATGAATTTTTGGAGCAGATCGGGATCCATGCCGTCGATTCCCAGGACTATCATTTTCTTCGCGGATTTTTCATCGCCGCTGGGGCGGGAATGCGATCCGCACGCAGCGAGGAATGCCACGGATGCCAGAGCGACTGCTAAGAACCCCACCCTTCCCGGTGAGACCGGGAAGGGTGGGGCACCCTCCGGTATGTTTTTTTCAATTTTCATCGCGACTACTTTCCGCGGCACTCGAAATTTCGTTTATGTGTTACGCGATTTTTGCATCATAACAGAACTGCGAAGAGTGATTCGGTTGCAATCAGCGGGCGAGCGGCGATTCAGTTTGCGCATAGGCAGGCGCGGTGCTATAGAAGAACTCGATCGAGATGAGAGCGCGGAAAATACAAAACGGATTGCGGATCGTAGCCAGCGGCCCGCTGGCTGCTACCGTCATCCTGCTGGTGTTGCCGTTCTTGGCGCTCGCGCAGAAATCTTCGTCTCCCGCTGAATTGCTGGTGCAGAAAGGCGAACAGGCTCTCGACGCCGGCGATCTAGCCGGCGCCGTGCAAAATTTCGAAGCCGCACGGCAGTTGGCGCCGGATAACAAGGCAGCTTGGGACGGTTTATTGCTCACGGTACTGCGCGCGAAGCGGCCTGCGGATGCGATTGCCGTTGGCGAGCAAGCTGTGAAGCGCTGGCCACAGGATGCAGAATTTCATCACCGGCTCGGCGTGGCCTATTTTCAAAACAAGCAGCATGACCTGGCTGCCGAACAGTTGACACTGGCCGAAAAGCTGAAGCCGGGCGAATTCGAGATCCATTTCGATTTTGCGCTGGTGTATCTGGATCGAAGCCAATATGCGCCGGCGGCAGAAGAACTGCAGAAAGCGGTGCGGCTGAAACCGGACTACGCACTCGCTCACGTTTTGCTCGGCCGCGCCTTCGTCAATTCGAACCGCACATTATTGGCCATCGAACAATTTCAAACGGCGTTGCGACTGGACCCGAAAATTCCACTCGGCCACTATCATCTTGGATTTGCCTATTTCAGCCTGGGTCGAAATTCCGAAGCGATCGCGGAATATAAAAAGGAGCTCGCCTCCGGTCCGGAAAATATCGAGGTGCTGTACCGCATGGGAGAAGCGCTTCTCGATTCGGGGCAGTTCGTGGAATCGGAGAAATATCTGCGGCAGGTGATCGACCGCAATCCACGTTACTCGGACGCACAATATGATTACGGCAAAGCGCTTTTGGCATCAGGACAATCGGCCGCGGCCATTGAAGCTTTGAAGCAAGCGATCGCAATCAATCCGAATGATGAGCGCCCACACTATCAATTGGCGCGCGCCCTGGAAGCCACCGGAGACAAAGCCGGCGCGGCAAATGAATTGGCCGTATTTGCGGAATTAAAGAAGCGCCAGCAAACCACTGGTGGGATGGCTTCTAAACCAAAATAACGGTCTGTTGGTTTTCGATGGAATTTCCGTGGAGTGGGATGCACTTGCCTGTTGGCCGAGAAATTGAAATGAAACCGAGGCCCAGCGCCGCTCGAACGATCGATCGTCGCGAACCTACGCGACTTCGCGTATTGGTGGCATTCGCCTTCCTGGTTTTTACAAGCTGCGTCATGGGGTTGGGCTGGACCGGCGCGCTTCCGCAATCGACTGGCGTGCAATTCGTGGACGTGACGCGCCAGGCCGGAATCGATTTTCATCTCACCTGCGGCGGCCCGGAAAAGCGCTACATCATGGAGTCGCTTTGCGGGGGAATCGCTTTTCTCGATTACGACAACGACGGCTGGATGGACATCCTGCTGGTGCAAGGCTCCACGCTCGAGAACCGGCGAGCTGAAAACGATCCACTTTTGTTCCGCCTCTACCACAACAATCACGACGGAACGTTTACCGACGTCACCGAAAAGACGGGACTCACTCGCCGTGGCTGGGGGATGGGCGTGGCAATCGGGGACTATGACAATGACGGCTGGGAGGACATCTACATCACCACCCTCACCGGCGGGGCGCTGTTCCATAACAATGGCAACGGAACATTCACGGACGTGACGGCTTCAGCCGGTGTGGATGATCATGGCGAATGGGGAACCAGCGCCGCATTCGGCGATTATGATGGCGACGGGCGGCTCGATCTCTACGTCGCCAATTACGTCGATCTCGATTTGAATCGCTTGCCTGAATTCGGCAGCGGGTCTAATTGCCAGTATCGCGGCATTCCCGTTTCCTGCGGGCCGCGGGGATTATCCGGTGCCCGGGACCGTCTTTATCACAACAATGGCGATGGCACTTTTACCGATGTCACCGAGAAACTGGGGATTGATGCGAATTCTTTCTACGGCCTCGGCGTGATTTGGGGCGACTACAATAATGATGGCCGCCCGGACGTCTATATAGCGAACGATTCTTCGCCCAGTCTTCTCTATCTAAATAAGGGTGACGGCACTTTTCAGGAAGCCGGGCTGGCAGCCGGCGTCTCTCTGGATAACGATGGCCGCGAACAAGCCGGAATGGGTGTGGATTTTGGCGACTACGATAACGATGGCTGGCTCGACCTTACCAAAACGAATTTCTCAGACGATAACAATAATCTTTACCACAACAACCACGATGGAACGTTCGACGATCGCGCCGGACCTGCCGGGATCGCCCCGCTGACGTATCCCTTCCTGGGTTTTGGCACGCGCTTCTTCGACTTTGATAACGACGGCTGGAAAGACATCATCGTGGCCAACGGCCATGTAAATCCCCAGGTGGATGGATTTCCGTTCGGAATTACCTATGCCGAGCGCGCGCTGCTCTTTCATAATCTGCAAAATGGGCGGTTTGAAGAGATTGCCCAGGGCGCGGGACCGGCGCTGAAACTACGAAAAGTGAGCCGGGGACTTGCCGTGGCGGACTTCGATAACAATGGCCATCCGGGCGTTCTGATCAGCCATCTGGACGACGCGCCGAGTTTATTGCGCAATGAAAGCGCCAATCACAATTATTGGATCCGCATCAAGACAATTGGCACGAAATCGAACCGTGACGGCTTCGGGGCCCGCGTGGAGGTTACCGTTGCCGGCGCCACCCAAATTGATGAAGTTCGCGCCAACAGCAGCTACCTTTCCGCCAGTGATCCGCGCTTGCTCTTTGGCGTGGGAAATTCCTTGCACGTTGATACCATCGTGATCCGCTGGCCTTCTGGAATTGTGGACGAAATTAAACGGGAAGCTGCCGATCAAGAGCTGGTCGTCGAAGAAGGCAGAGGCGTTGTTACTCGACGGCCGCCGGCAAACGCCGCGAAGCCTTTGAAATCAGCAATAACCGTGCGTCCTCGCTAAAATCTTAGTTTGCGATTTCCTCTTAAATTATGAATATCCGCCTGAATCCCGGCGCGAGTTCCGAACAAAATTTAAAATATCTCGAATAGATTTTTTCGATCTCGTGAACGCTGCCCAACATCGAATTGGCCGTTTTCGGTAATTTGCGAAATGGGCGCAGCCCTATCGCCGGCTGCCTTTCCGTTCTTCGGAGGTATCTTAAAAATAAAACACTTGACAGTGATCCGGCCCAGGCAGTAGTTTCTGCCCCATTGGGCGCGGCCTAGTTCCACGGGGTGTAGAACTGGGTCAAGCCCACGAGACGGGGTGGGGGTTTCTGAATTTGGATTCTATCCAAACGAATTTGCGTACGAAATTTCGTACAGATGCGACTTTCCATGTGCGGGGGTGCACGATGAAGGTTTCTCGACGATTGTACGTATTTGCATCTTGCTTGGCAGTGGCGATGGTTTTGAGCTTGGCGTTGTCTGCGCCGATTTTCGCCCAGGGCACGAACGCCGTCTTTACCGGAACGATCACTGATCCGTCCGGCGGCGTGGTGCCGCAGGCCGAAGTCAAAGTCATAAACCTGGGCACTGCCCTCACGCTGTCAGTGAAGTCGGATAGCGGCGGTTTGTATCGCGCAACCGAGCTTCCGGTTGGCCAATACAAGATCGAAGTTTCCGCCAAGGGCTTCAAAACGTCCGTGCGCAACTTCCTGACCTTGAACGCCGGAACGATCGAGCGCGTGGACTTCCAGCTCGAACTCGGCGAATCAAAGCAGGTGGTCACCGTGGAAGGTGGAGCGCCCATCGTTAATACCGAAGATTACAGGTTGGCGCAGACCGTCACGGGCACGCAGATCGCGAACCTGCCACTGAACGGCCGCAACCTTTATGACCTGATGCAGCTCGCCCCCGGCGCCGCGGACGTAAAGGGCGTCATGTTCGAGAACGGCCACAACACCGTGGTGAACGGCCTTCGCGAGAACTTCAACGGCTTCCTGTTGAACGGAGTTTCCAACAAGGGCCTGAGCGGTGGCGCGGTAACCGTGGTGAACCCGGATATCGTTCAGGAATTCCAACAGCTCACGTTGAATATGTCCGCCCAGTACGGCAACAGCGCCGGAACCGTAACCAACGTCATCACCAAGTCCGGCACAAACGAATTCCACGGTGACGTTTACGAATTTCTCCGCAACAACCACTTGGACGCCAATTCTTTCTTCGACAATCAGGGCGGCGTCGACCGGCCCCGCCTCGAGTTCAACCAGTTTGGCGGGGCCATCAACGGCCCGATCAAGAAGGATAAATTGTTCTTCACCGCGTCCTACCAGGGCGATCGCTTTATCGCAGGCGCTCCGCCGGTGCCAGTGCTCGTCGAGTCACCCCAGTGGCGCAGCGCAATCCAGGCGGTCGCGCCGAACTCCGTGGCTGCGTTGCTCTACAAGAACTTTCCACCCACGGTCACCGGGACCCCGGATGCCGCTTCCGGAACTTTGAATGACTTCGTGAACATCATCGGGATCATCCGCTTTCGGAAATTTCTGGTCCTATATGTGTCCGAGCCAGTTGGACACGTTTGCTGCAGCGAACAAAACTGCGCCATCCGCCCAAGCGGTGGCCTTGGCCGCAAAGTTTCAGAACCTGTTTGGAGTGACTGCGGCAGACCAAGCGGCATTTGCCGCGGGCTGCCCAGGTTTTCCGACTCCGGCCATTTCCGCTGGTCAACTCGCTCCATTCGGCGGCAGGAACATTCCGTTTTTCGAGGACAGCATCGCGTCCTTCAACACGCAGACCAAGGGCAACCTCCTCGACGGCAACGAATGGTCCACCCGAATCGACTACGTTCTCAGCCAGAACGACCGGATCTTCGGTGAGTTTTACTGGCAGAGGAATTTCGATAGCATTGGCCCCTCGAACAATAGCAGCGGCCCGCGCGGGTTCGTGAATCCGAACTTGCTGTACTTGCCGAACTTCCAGTTCAGCTATGTTCACGTGTTCAATCCCCGCCTGACCAATGAATTCCGTTTCGGCTACGTACGAAACCGGAATGATATTTCCGTGGCAACGCCGGGCGTGCCTTCGATTGGCATGCAGGATGGTTCCATCGGCTTCGGCTCCTACAATGGATACCCGCAGCAATTCCGTGAGAACATCTATTCGTATTCCGACATGGTTTCGCTCAATCATGGCAAGCACAGTTTCAAGATCGGAGTAGACTTGCGGCGGAATCTCGAGAATAGCGAATTCAACATCACCCGCCCCTCCTACTATTTCCTCGACCAGACGTTCTTTGCTATGGACGCCCCCACCACGGAAGTGGCAGGTGTCGATCCAGGGATTATCAGCAACAAACCAGCCCAGCTCGCGGATAACTACCGCAACTGGCGCAACATCGAATTCGGCGCCTATTTCCAGGATGACTGGAAATTCCGTCACAATCTGACCCTGAGCCTCGGAATGCGTTATGACCTGTTCACCCGGCACACGGAGAGAGCTGGCCAGGTAACCACATTCATTCCGGGTCCGGGCGCCTCCATCCAAGGGAACGGTTTCTTCCTGGATGCCATTAAGAACGCCAATATCCCCGCCGGTGCTCCGGGCTGCAGTGTGGCCACTGGACAGAATCCCGCATTGGCCCAGTTGGCTGGTGCTTGCGGGCCGGGCGGCTTCGCGGCGGCTCAGAGCTTGGGCGCGGGAAACCACAAAAACTTCGGCCCGCGCGTCGGCGTTGCCTGGGATCCGTTTGGGAATGGCAAAATGGCCATCCGCGGCGGTTGGGGAATTTCCTACGAGGGCACTCTGTATAACCCGCTCTCCAACTCACGCTGGAATCTTCCCTTCTATTCTTTCAACAGCGCCTCAAATTACTTGGCGGGCGGCAGCCAGATCGTAATCTATGGCCCACAGACTCCCGGCCAGGCCCCCATCTTCACCGGGCCTCCGCTGAACCCGGGCATGGGAACTGGAGTCCAGGCAACGGGCAATATCGCCGGCTGGGCTTCCACCAACCAAAACCTCGCCAGCCTCACCGGGATCATTTTCCCGAGCGGAATCCGCGACCCACGCGTCCAAAATTACTTCGGAGGCGTTCAGAAGGAATTGTTCTCCGGAACGGTGATCGAAGTGAACTATGTGGGAACCCGCGGCCGTAACTTGTTCCGCGCGGAGAATGCCAACCGCCTGCCCGGCGGCAAGTTGCCATCCGGAACCTGCATCCAGGTTCAGGGCCGGCAGGAGTGCAGCTTGATCAGTCAATTCAATACTACTGGTCTGCTGAATCCCAACTACGGCACGCTCCGTGTTTGGGATAACGTGAGCCAGTCTTGGTACAACGGCTTGCAAGCATCTCTACGCCGGCAGATGGGCAAGGGAATCGTTTTCTCCCTTAATTACACGTACAGCCATTCGATTGACACCGGTTCCGACTGGCACAGCGGCTCCACCAGCGCCAATGGTGCGGCGGCAGGAGACGGCTACAGCCTGGATCAGACCCGTCCATTCCTCGATAAGGGGAACTCAACGTTTGACATTCGTCACCGGATCGTCGGCAACTACGTTTGGGAACTGCCCTGGTTCAAGGATCAACACGGCTTCGTTGGCCACGTCCTTGGCGGGTGGCAGTACAACGGTATCTGGTCCTACCAATCCGGTCCGCACTGGACTCCCTATATTTCCAGTGCGAGGAAGCTGGTTGCCTGCGCCACGGATCCGACCGGGCTGTGCAATACCGGTGGTGACTTCAACCTGGACGGAGTGAACAACGACCGTCCCGACGCGCCCAACGGCAACAATTTCAATGCCGGGGCACAGGGCTGGGCGAACGGGTTCTTCGGCGGTGCGGGCTCGACCTTCACGGGAGCTTACAACCGCGGAGCGCATCCGTTCTTCTCCACTCCGTGCACGGGCTGCAACGGCAACCTGGGACGCAACACGTTTGTGGGCCCGGCTCATTTCAACACCGATCAGTCGCTCTTCAAGAACATCAGAATCTCGGAACGCTTCAAGGCGCAGTTCCGAGCTGAGTTCTTCAATGCATTCAACCACACCAATTTCCTCCTGCCGAGCTCTTCGACGGGCGCGAACTTTGCCAACCGCATCACCAGCGGCATCTTCGGAGAAGCCGCGGGAACGCTCGATCCCCGCGAGATTCAGTTTGGCCTGAAGCTGTTTTTCTAAAGCTGGTTTGACGTAACCTTCAGGGGGCTTGAGCTGCAAGGCTCAAGCCCCTTATTTTTTGGGATGTTGCACTTGCGTTTCGCTTGACGGAAGCGCAGTGGCGGCGCAGAATTCGTTTAGAGATTCGTTCCTCCACGAAAGCAAATGTTCACGCTCACTGCCACACCGTTTAAGAGATGCATTCTGTTTTTATTGGGCTTCGTTGCATTTTTTGTTGTTGCACCGATTCTGCGCGCACAAGATACCGGCGATTTAGTTGGCGAAGTACGCCTTTCTACAACGGGCGGCTTCCCTCCGCAGAAAGTCATGGTAAGCCTCCAGATTCGCGGTGCACCCATGGATAGCGTGTATTCCGATAATGAAGGGCGGTTCGCCTTTTACAACCTGCTGCCGAATCTCTATTACATTGCGATCGATTCGGACGACTATCAGCCAGTGCGAGTGTCGGTGGTGGTAAATCCCAAAGTTTCGAGGACAAGTTCCATCCATATTAGCCTGATGCCCAGGGAAAAAGCGCCGCAGGAAAAACCTCCCAATGCCGCGTCCGGATCGAATCCATTTGCCATCAGTGCAAGTGACAGCGGCAAGAGTTTTCCGCCCGAAGTAAAAAAGGAATATGACGCGGGAGTGAAAGCCGACGGGCGCGGCAAAGCGGAGGAGGCAATCCGCCACTATCAGAAAGCTGTTGAACTGGCTCCGGATTTTTACCCGGCCCGCAACAACCTGGGCGTGCACTACATGGACAAAGGAGATTTGAAGCAGGCGGAGGAGGAATTCGCGCAGGTCATCAAATCGCATCAGGCCGACGCTACGGCTTATTTCAACCTGGGAAACGTGTATTACCTGACTAAACGCTATGACGTGGCTGCGAGCACGCTCCAGGATGGGCTTCGGCGCGATCCCACATCCGCTCTCGGCAATTTTTTGATGGGCGCGGTTTCCAATCGCCAGGGACAGTACGAAGCCGCGGAAAAATATCTCCGCCGCGCAATTGAACTCGACGCCAGCATGTCCCGCGCCCATCTCGAACTCGTGAATCTCTATCTGCAACAGCAAAAGAAAAAGGAAGCTGTTGACGAGCTGAAGAGTTTCGAAAAACTTTTCCCTTTTGACCCGCTTCTTCCCCAGGTGAAAGCCACTCTCGCCAAACTAGAGGCCAATCCAGCCAACTGACGCGCAGTAGAAAATTTCTCACCGGTATTGTGCTCCACAGGGATCCGGCAGTGTAGAGGCCGGCTTCACGTTTATTCTGAGCTTCGAAGGAGCGCGCCCTTGTCCCTCGCGAAATGTAGGGGCCGGCTTCAGCCGCGCCCCCGCGCAGACGAAAAAAATTGCAGGCCAGTCGCTAATTCTGCGTGGAAGGTTTGAACTGGCAGAGGTTCTTATCAAGTAGGCAAGCGGAGTCGTACTCCTGCTTCGCTTCTTTTTCCCGTCCCATTCGTTGATATACAAATCCCAGGTTCAAATGTGCCTGGGCAAACTTGGGATCGGTGGCAAGCGCCCGGCGATATGCCTTCATGGCCAAATCGAGGCGGTCCGTGCGGCTGTAAGTGATTCCCAAATAATTCAAAGTGGGTGGATCGGTCAGGCCAAACTGCACCGCCTTTTCCAAATATTGCGCCGCCTCACTGTAGGATTTTTGATCGAGCGCCAGAATTCCCAAGTCGCGAAACGCTGGCGCGAAACTTGGCTGAATGGATAGCGCTTTTTCCAGGCTCGCTTTCGCCGCGGCTGGATCGGCGTGCTTTTCGATGCGTGCCAGTTCGAACCACGCGCGAAAATTCTGCGGGTTAATTGCAAGCGCGCGTTCGAACCATTGCTTGGCTTGGCCGGTCTGGCCTTCGAAACCGAGGGCGCGCCCGAGTCCCATCATTGCCTGATCGAAGTAGGGATTCAGATCCAGACACTTTTGAAATTCAGCCGCCGCGGTAGGCCAATCCGATTGACGCGATGCGGCTTCGCCCAGCATAAATGGGACGACGTATATTTTCGAGTCCGACTCCTGCACTTTTCGCAGCAACGCCCGGCCGGCATCATATTTGCCCGCGCTGAAGGCATCCGTTGCCTCCATGATTGCGCGGTATTCCCACAGTTTGGATTTTGGGATCGGCAAGCCCCGAAGCCGGAACCTTGTTTGAATTTGCCGCGCGGTAGGCTACGTAACCAAGGGAGCGTAATTTTTCAATCGCCTCGGCGACTGGGTCCCGCGCCGCTCGCGGTTTGTTGGCTTCCATTCGCCGGTTGAAAATGCGCCAGCAGATTCTGCAGTTGTTGCCGCAGAGGCTGCGCCACATTCGCTTGCTTCGCAAATAGATTGTGTTCTTCGCGCGGATCAGTTTGCAGATCATAAAGTTCGGGATCGGGAGCTTCGATGTAGTGGTATCGAGTGGATTCGAGGCTCCGCAGGGGGCTCCAGCCAAACGAATTAAAGGGATAAAAAGTTTCTGAATAGGCAGGCCGGTCGCCGGCGGATTGTCCCGAATTCACGATCGCGGCCAGGCTGGCCGCCTCAAATTGTTTTTGGATCGGATCTTGCACGCCTGCGAGTTGCAAAATCGTGGGAGCCACGCTGATGCTTTCCACTGGCCCAACGATGCGGCGGCCCCGCGCTGCAGGCGATGCGCCTTGCCCGTTGGCTTGCTTAATAATCAGGGGAACGTGCAATGTAGCGTTGTAGATAAAAAAACCGTGCTCGCCCTCGCCATGTTCGCCAAGCGATTCTCCGTGATCGCTCAGCAGGACAATCAGCGTGTGATCGTAACGCCCGCTCTGCTTCAGCCAGGCGATCAGCCGGACTAGTTGACTATCTACATAAGCGATTTCCCCATCGTAGGGATGCTGGCGATAGCGCGTTCGAAACGGTTCCGGCGCATCGTACGGGCTGTGCGGATCATAAAGATGCAGCCAGAAAAAATACGGCTGGCTCTTCGGATGTTCCAGCCATGCCAGTGCGTGGTCCACACTCTCCTGCGCCCTGCGTTCCACCAGGGCGACGTCTTTTTGCTTCACGAAAGATTCGCCGGAAAATGCGTCGTCGTAACTATCGAATCCGCGCGCCAGTCCCCAGCTCCGGTCCAGCACGAAGGAACTGACCACTGCGCCCGTTGCGTAGCCGCTGGCCTTAAGGCTTTCCGCCAGCGTGCGAAATTTATTCGAGAGCGGCTGGCCGGTAAAATCCTGCACGCCATTTGCGAAGGGATAGGTGCCGGTCAAAATCGCGGCGTGTGAAGGCCAGGTAAGCGGAACTTGCGAGATGGCTTGTTCGAAAAGCACTCCGTCATGCGCGAGCAAATCGATTCCCGGAGTGGCCACGTCTTTCGCACCGTAGCAAGACACGTGATCCGCCCGCAAAGTATCAATGGTGATCAGAATGATATCCGGAGAATTTGTCGCGGGCGCCGCTCGAAAGCTCGTTGCAGCGCACAGCGCCGCCACAAGGAAAAATAAGGACACTCGCAATAGGAATCGCTTTTTCATCGATAAAAAAAATGGCTCACACGCGGAAATCAATCGAATGATTGTCGAACGTCAGATGCATTCTACGGTGATCCGATCAGCGTTCGAGTGGCTGGCTTTTCTTGCGCTCCTGCTCCGCCTCGCTATGCAACCCTTTTGCATCGAGCGCTTTAGCCAACCCTTGGTGATATGCAGGATTCTCCGGCACAAGATCGACCGCCTTCTGCAACGCACCAACGGCTTCATCCACATGGCCTTGATAAAGATAAATTTCTCCCAATGCTTCATAACCGGGAGCGTAATCGGAATAGATGTGGACCGATTGATTGAATGCAGCAAGCGCTTCGTCAACTTTACCCAGCTTTAATTCCGCCGCTCCTAAATTAAATGCCGCGGAAAAATTCGTCGGATCGAGCTCGATGGCGCGTTTCAATTTCGTGGTGGAATTCTCCCATTGCCCTGCGTGGCCATACGCCAAACCCAGATAAAAAATCGCTAGCGCATAATCCGGGCTGCGCTTCAGCACTTTTTCGAATTCGTCGATGGAACGCGTAAAATCCTGTTGGCGGTAATAATCCAGGCCGAGCAGATAGTGGACGGGAATCGAATCCTTCTCCACCTTTAGCGCCGCTTCCAGCCTGGTGATCGAGCTCGAATAAAGCCCGTGCTGGCTATCCGCCATCGCCTCGGAAACCAGTTCGTATACCTGGATGCGGTCCTTGGGGTCTGGGGATTTCCGGTCGGTCAGAATTCCTCCGGCGCCGCTGTCGAATGCCACATAGCCCAGCGATTTCAATTTCTCGGCGAGAATGGGATCCACCGGGCTCGCCTGAGCGGACTGGCCAGGCGACTTGGCCGTGTCTTTCTCGATCATCTCGCTCAGCCGCTTTTGCATCCCGTCGGCGATCAGTTTTTTGTCGTAAAACAAGTTATGCAATTCGTGTGGATCAGCAGCCAGATCGTAAAGCTCCGGCTTGGGAGCCTCGATGAACTTGTAATTGCCTACCAGATTTCCCCGCAACTCGCTCCAATCGAAATGGATGCGGGGCAGATAGGTTTCGGCATACAGCTCCACTGGAGTTTTGTCCTCAGGCCCGGTGATGAGCGGCAGCAAGCTCCGGCCTTGCACTTCTTTGGGCGCATCCGCACCCGTCACTGCCAAAATCGTGGGAGCAATATCCACCAGCCCCACGGAACTTTTCACAACGCGGGGCGAAGCCGCGCGGCTCGCCGGCAGTTTTACGATCAACGGAACGTGAAGCGTGGAATTGTAAATGAAAAAACCATGAGTCTTTTCGCCGTGTTCGCCCAGGCCTTCCCCGTGGTCGGCTGCCAAAACAATCAAGGTGCGATCGTACAAATTCTTTTCCTTCAGATATCGCACCACGCGCCCGAATTGCGCATCGTCAAACGCGATTTCGCCATCGTAAGGATGCGACTTATATTCCGCGTTGTACGGCGCAGGCGGATGATACGGAAAGTGCGGGTCATACATGTGCAGCCACAGGAAAAATTTCTTTTGCCCGTACTTTGCCAGCCAGGCGAGTCCACGATCCACCACTTCGTTGCCGGGGCGCTCCATGTCGTCCAGATTTGTTTCGCTCAGACGGCTGAAATCGAAGTTGCTGTAGTAATAATCGAAGCCTCGATTCAATCCGAATCGCGAATCGAGCACCGCCGACCCCACCACCGCCCCGGTGGCATATCCCTGGGCATGCAAAATCGTGGCAAGAGTGGGCTGCGAAGGGTTGAGTTTATTGCCACCAAAATCGTGCATGCCCGTATGCATGGGATAGCTTCCGGTCAGGATAACCGTGTGGGACGGCAACGTGATTGGCACGGCGGAAAAGGCATTTGCGAAGCGCGCACCGGCGGCGGCCAATTGATCGATATTCGGCGTGTGAATTTGCTGGTATCCGTAACAGGCCAGATGGTCGGCGCGCAGAGTATCGATCGTAATCAACAGTACATTTGGCCCGTCACTCGCGGCCTGCGCCCAATGAAGCGGCACCGCCAGAACTGCAACCACGAAGCCAATAATAAAAAATATGCCTCGCAATTTCGAGCGCGCGATCGTTCCGAACATGGATTCGATTTTCATGCTTGCAAAAGAAAAAAACGCAGTTTCGCCCCGTTTTTAAAGTGTTCTGGAACATCGTATAGCGCGCCCGAAGAGGTGTCAAATTGGTCGCGGCGAACGCCGCTGACGTTGCCGCCACGATGGCGCTGGAAGGAAGGAATCAGTGGTTTCTGAAATTAGGGTTCGATATAGCCGAGATCTACAAGGCGCGCGCGAATTTTCTCGCCTTCTTCCGGAGTATAAACATGTTCGCTGGCAGGCTCGACCAATCCCATTTGCTCGAGTTTTGCCACAATCCGCGCCGCGGACGCTTCCGGAGGCTCCTGATAGGCTTCGACAGTCAATTCCGGATTCAGCGGATGTTCGTAGGGATCGCTGATGCCGGTGAATTGCGGAATCTCTCCCGCGATCGCTTTCTTGTACATGCCCTTTACGTCGCGCGCCATGCATACTTCCAACGGAGCGGCCACGTAAACTTCGACGAAATTCCCAATGGTGCCGCGCACCTGATCGCGCGTGGCGCGAAATGGAGAAACGGCAGCCGCAATGGCAATGGCTCCATGCTTGCTCAGAAGCCCGCAGACATATCCAATTCGCCGGATATTTTCATCGCGATCTTCCCGGCTGAATCCAAGTCCTTTGCTCAAATGCGTTCGAACCACATCGCCGTCCAGAATCTCCACTCCGCGTCTGCGTTTTTGAAGTTCGGCAGCGAGGAGATTCGCGAGGGTCGTTTTCCCGGAGCAAGGCAGTCCCGTGAACCAAACCGTGAATCCCTTATTCGCGACTGCTTCTTTCATTTTGTCTGTCCCGCTTCGCGCGCTTGCGGACGGGCGGCCGCCGCATCGGCTCGGCGATAAGCCTCGCGCAGAATTTCAGCGACCTCTGGTCGGCTGAATTCCACCGGCAAATTCTCACCGCTGCGAAGCATTTCCCGGACTTTCGTTCCACTCAAGACCAAGCGGAATTCGGCTCCATGCGCGCAAGTTTTCTCCGAAGCGATCTGCCCGCACTTGCGGCAATAAAATGTGGCATCGAAACATACCGGAATAATCCCCAGCTCATCGGGCTGAAATTCCGCAAATTTGTTCTGCGCGTCGTAGGGACCGTAAAAATCGCCCACTCCGGCGTGGTCGCGGCCTACTATGAAATGCGTGCAACCGTAATTTTTTCGCGCGATCGCGTGGAAAATGGCCTCTCGCGGCCCGGCATAACGCATGGCCGCGGGATAAAGACTCAACACCGCTCTTTTCGCGGGCAAATAATTTTTGGTCAAAGCCAGGTAACACTCCAGGCGCACTTCGGCCGGCACATCTTCTCCGCGCGTTTCGCCTACGAGAGGGTGGAGCAACAGTCCATCCACGGTCTCCAGCGCGCATTTCAAAATATATTCATGCGCCCGATGGACG
This sequence comes from uncultured Acidobacteriota bacterium, assembly GCA_963797765.1. Classification (GTDB taxonomy): domain Bacteria; phylum Acidobacteriota; class Terriglobia; order Acidiferrales; family UBA7541; genus JBGPTK01. The sequence continues at coordinate 1,474,396 of CAWCQU010000002.1, forward strand.
GGATTGCGCGTCTGGAAAGCGACGATCGAATTCCATCCGCGATGATCGAATAAATAGCGGGTTTCCTTCGGATCGAGAATATAAGTGGAGAAAACGCCGCGGTTGGGCCGCTCGAGCAATTGAATTGTTCCAGCGACGCAGTGGTCGCCTACGCTCTTTAGATACTGCACACCAGGATGCTTTTCACTGGTCGTCAACAGCGTGAGCTTCGCTTCGCGTTCGCGATCAAACCGGAACACTTCGCTGACTCGCAAGGTCGCGAGAATCTTGTCTTGCGAGCTGGTCAGTGAAATTTCTTCCGCGTTGCCAATTTGCTTCACGCGATCTTCGGTCACCGCCAAGGTGACGGGCAGGGTCCAAGGCAATCCATTGGCCAGGCGCTGATCCGCAACAACGTTTTCATAATCGCGCTGCCCCATGAAGCCTTCCAGCGGTGAAAATGCGCCGACGGAAATCTGCTCGATGTCGCACAGTTGGCGGTTATTCAATTCAATTCGCGGAAGCTGACCGGCGCGAGCAAGCGTTTCCTCACGTTCCGTGCCTTCCAGCATTCGATTGATCAGCTTGCCGCCGTGGGGTTTATTCGATGGCACCGTTTTCGTTTTCCCTGATGGAAATTGTGTGCTGCAAAATCCGCGGAGTCAATTGCGAGAAATTCATTCACGCCCGCTCCATGTTTTGAACCGGCGGATGGCTTCTAAATCGTTGCGCGCATCGCCGGAATATCGCACGGCTCGATCATCCCAGTAGACATCGGCCACCGGCTTCGTGCCTTGGGTTTTATAATCCGAATTGCAATTGATCTCGTCGTACGCGATGCGGTGTTGCGCCAGGTACTCTCGAATTTCTTCCTGGCCGCGCGTGGTGTGAACCACAATCTTCCAGCCCTCGGCTTGCAGCGCGCTCAGCGCATCCTTCACATCGGCTCGGGGATCGCCCAGGATGCCGCAGCCTTTCCAGCCATCATATTCCGCGATTACGCCGTCGAAATCGACGGCAATCGTCCGCCGGGAACCGCTTTGCTTGTAAGCCATCGCGCATTCAAGTGCGAAGGGTGAGACCATGTTCTACCATTCGCGAGGCGTAGTTTAGCATCGCGCCAATCGTCAAACAAATGCGGGCCAGGCGGGAACTACAGCCGCCGCGAGCGCCCATCCATGCAGCACGACTGGCGGGCTAGACGATCGAATGCATACCCTGCCGCCTGAATTCCGTGCGAAAATGACGCGCGGCCGCGGCTGATTCGCGGCAAGCAAACGGAAAATCAAGCATGCCACCCAAAATTTGTGTTCTGGGCCTGGACTGCGCCGCTCCAGCAATTGTGTTGGGCGACGAGCGCCTTAAAAATATTCGCCGCCTGATGGCGCGCGGCACTTTCGGCCGGCTGGAGAGTGTGATTCCACCGATCACGGTTCCGGCATGGATGTGTCTTTCCACAAGTCAAGATCCCGGATCCCTGGGCATTTATGGATTTCGCAATCGCAAGGACAACAGCTATAGCGGCCTGGGCTTCGTTAATTCCGCATCGGTGAAACAGCCCGCGATTTGGGATTATTTGGGTCAGGCGGGAAAGAAATCCGTAGTCATCGGCGTGCCTCCCGGTTACCCGCCTCCACCCATCAACGGCGTGCGAATCAGTTGCTTTCTCACCCCCGATCCGACCCAGGACGAATATGTTTATCCCGCCAGCATGATGGCCAAGATCAAGAAACTGGTGGGCGACTATCCAACCGATGTGAAAGGTTTCCGCACCGACGACAAAGTCTGGCTGAAGGAACAAATTTTCGAGATGAGCCGCAAGCAGTGGAAAGTAGTTCACTGGCTGCTGAAAGAACAGGAGTGGGATTATTTCCACTATGTGGATATCGGACTCGATCGCGTGCACCATGGCTTCTGGGGCCATTTCGACAAGCAACACCGCAATTACGTTGCGGGCAATCCGTTTGAGAATGTGATTCCGGAATATTACGCGTGGCTCGACGAACAGATCGGCCAGGCTGTGGAACTGCTGGATAAAGAAACGATCGTTCTGGTGGTTTCCGATCATGGCGCACAGCGCCTGGATGGCGGCTTCGCCGTGAACGAATGGCTGATCCAGGAAGGATTGCTGGTGGTCGATGAATTCCCAACGCAGGTGACACCGTTCGAGAAACTAAGAGTAAATTGGGCGAAAACAAAAGTGTGGAGTGAAGGTGGATATTACGCGCGAGTGTTTTTCAATGTGCAGGGACGCGAGCCGCAGGGACTGATTCCGCAATCGAAATACGAATCTTTTCAAGACGAGATGAAGAGAAAGTTTGAAGTCTTGCTCGACGATCACGGAGCGCCGCTCAATTCACTGGTGTTCAAGCCTAAAGAAATATATCAGTTCACGCGCAACGTGCCGCCTGACCTGATCGTGCATTTCGGCCAGCTCTATTGGCGCTCGATCGGCAGCGTGGGCCACGGCCGCCTGCACATCCAAGAAAATGATACCGGCCCCGATGCCTGCAATCACGCGCAGTTTGGCGTCTTTGTGCTCGCCGCGCCGGGCGGCACGCTGCGCGGAGAATACCAGGGAGCCAAACTGATCGACCTGATGCCTACGGTTATGGACCTCGCCGGCTACGAAATTCCCGCAGCGATGCAGGGTAAATCTCTGGTTGGCCGCAAGGCTGCGAAGTAACGGCAGCTAGGAGCCCGCCGAATTGTTCGGATGTATTTCCCAACGCTTGCCGTCCATGTGCGCAGGCGCCGGCATGCCGAAGATGTCGAGGATGGTGGGAGCAACGTCCATGATCGCGGGATTTTCGGCGGTGATTTTCCAATTCGAAAAAAGCACGCCGGGAACCAGGGCTGCATCCACGCAGTGATCGCCGCTCCAGGCTTTCTTGTTGTCTTCGAATATTTCCGCCGTCACGCGTCCCTGCACCGAATCCCAGGAAGCGCGGCAATTTTCGCCGAACCCGACGATTACATCCGGAGCATTTTCAGTATAGGGCCCTGAATACGCGGTGCCGCGATCGTCCACGTGCGTGATGGCGATGCCCCCGGTTTTTGGATCGACCAGTCCTTGCAACTTTTCACAGAATTCCCGGCGCAATTGGCGCGCTTCTTTTCCTTCTTCCACAATTCCGGAGCGCTCGCGCCCTTTCAGGTTCAGGAAAATCCCATTCAAGCCCAGCGCATAGGCGCGCGTGCGCGACCAATCCACGTTCGCAAACCAATCACCGCTTTTCACAGCGCCATCTTTCAACGCAAGATAACCGTTCTGGTGCAGCCAGGAATTCAAATTCACGCCGCGCTGGAACGATTGAAACCCGTGATCGGAAACAACCAGCGTGAGCGCTTCTTCCCCCGCCGCTTCCATCGCGCGGCCCACCAGGGTATCCATGCGGCGGTACAATTCCTCGATGATGTCCGCCGATTCGGCGGTGACTCCGGTGGCCTTCGCGGCGGGATGATTGCGGTCCATGTAGCGCCAGAACATGTGCTGCACGCGGTCGGTAATATCGAAAACGCAGATACATACGCCTTGCGAAGTTTTTTCGAGTGCGTCAAAAAACATTTTCTCGCGCTCCTCATGAATCAAGTAGCACTGCTCCAGAAACGCAGCGTCGCCGATAAACCCATCGTTCAGCGCCCAGGTATCTTCCGCCAGGCCCAGCGTCGCGTACAGTCCCTGCAATTTCGCCAGGTACACGGAGTAAGTGAGTGGATGCGAAATGGGGAGCGCGGGCTTTGCCGGATCGATATTCACGGGCGTGACGTAAATTTCGAGGTCAGGATTGGTTTCCTTCAGGAAAAACCGCGCGATTCCCCGGACTTCGATTCCCAATCCGGCTTTGAATTTAATTTCAAGCCAATCGGAATATACGCCTTTGCGCAACCGCGCTTTTTCCTTGCCGAGGATCAGTTCGGCGCTATCGCCGCTCGCATCGACCCGCACAGTGAATGGCGCGCGCAATTCCTTTTTCTCCTTCCTCAGCAGGCTGTTCTCCGGCCCTGGAACGTAAGAATGAAATGCCGAGCCGTTTTTCTCGATCGGCACCCACACGCCTTGTGTATTCTCCTTGCCCGCGAGATTGCGCGTGGTGTGAAAGGAAAATGTTCCCTGGCTGCCTTTCACGTCCGGCACGCACATGCCGGAAAGCAAAACGCCGGAAAATTTCTCTGGCGGAAACGTGATCGGAACACGAATGACTGAACAAAAGACACCCGCATCGGCAAGGAAATGCCAAAACGGCTTGGCCTTTCGCAGTTGTTTCACCTGCGGGCCGCCCAGCGGGACCGTGTATTTTCCGATTCGCACGCTGCGCCGCGGGCCTTCGATTTGCGCGGAAGAAAGATATGGAAGGTAGCGTTTCCGGTCCGGCGCCAGAAAATCGTAGATGTTGTGCTTGCCGGGATTCACGCCGGTAAGAAAGGATGACCACGCTACAGGTGAGATCGGCGGAACCGTAGTCGCGAGCGGCAGGAAAGTTCCCTTCGCGCGGAGCTTGGCAAGATTCGGCATCGCTCCTTTTTCCATGAACCGCGTGGCCAGCTTCGGGTCCATCCCGTCAAATCCGATGATCACCGCGCGTTTTACACGCGCCTTCTGATACGCGTGCCGTCGGCGGAAAAGGCGGAAGATCTGCCGCACAGGCCACGTCAGCAACGCGATGATGGAATAGAGAAACGCGAGAAACAGGGTGAGAAAGGAGGAAAGTACGGCAAATCCGGCGCCCGGTCCTACATACGCCTGCGCGGGATATGCAGAAGCCAGGACGATCACTAGAAACAACAATATTACAGCACGCCATTTCGCCGAGATCGTCCGAGCGCCGCGCTCCGTGGGCGCAATTCTCATATCTGAACTCCGAAAACTCCTTTCAGCGCAAATCCCACGATCAGGCTCAACGCAAGAAACACGAGCAGCCAATTCAGCGCATATCCCCACAAATAGAAATTTCGCGACGGATACTGCACTTCAATCGATGCCAGCGGGCCATTCCGAGGCAATTGCGCTTCACCGGGATGCAGCACACGCTCGAACCAATTCCCTCTCAGCCGCTCCGGGGAGAGGCGAACCAGTTGATTCGAGACATTCACGGCCTTTGAAAAAGTTGCGCCCTGAATCAAAACCGCGAGGGAATATTCTCCCGGCTGTTCCGCGGCGACCCGCCAGTCGACCTCATTTTCCTCGGCAATGTGCAGCGGCGGAGCCGTGAGCGCCAATCCCTGGGGAACACGCAATTCCACCTGATCGAGCGCGGCGCTATCCGTCACTTTCGCTTTCACCAGAAAATCGCTGCCCACGCGGTTGGGCGTCCAGCCGAAGAAGCCCTCGAGTTGCACGAGCAAAATCAACAACGGAATGGCCATGATCAGAAGCGGCCGCAGCGAGTGACGGAGATAATTCAGGATTCCAAGGAAGAGCCGCGGATACGCCCGCAACACGGCGCGCAGTTGCTCCTGGAACAAGCGCACTTCAAGCAAATGTGCTTCCAGCTTGTCTTTCGAGCGCCGGATCGCTTTCTGGTCCGACGCGAAGCGATACACCAGCAGAAGCAAAATCCCAGTCAGCGCCGAAAGCAGCGCGAGCGGAACGATCGGACGAGAAAATCGGAACGGGTGCATGATGGCATCGAACAGATAATTGATCGGAGACAAAAGAATCCTCAACGCCTCGGGATCATGCCGGAATCCATCTTGAATTGCCGATTATTTTCCAGTTGAAGGGAATCGCCACTATTCGATATATCCCAGACCCTGAAGCCGCTTTTTTACTTCTTCGGTGGGATCGCGATCTTCCTCGGCCGGAGCTTGCCGCCGCGCAATTTCTTTTTCCAGCACGTGAGCCACGAATTCGTCCGGCGAGGAATATCCCGCCGCCGCCGCGCATTGCTTCACCTTCTCAAATAATTCGTCTTCTATTTTAATTCGATTGCCAAACATGCCTTTCCCCCTGCGCTGCCTGTGCCTGGATGAACGCAGATTAGCACTCCTTGGCAGCACAGCAAGGCTTTTCTCCCTGTCGCCGGCGGGACGAAATTTTCTTCGATTCCGGCATGTTCCACAACGTGCGAGCGCGCTAAACCCGTTATTTCGCTTGACCTGCGCCAGCGCCGGCGCGAGGATGACTTCACTTGGCGAGGTGTTCGGGAATTGCGAAACCGGCTTCCGGCGCAGCACATCCAATACTTTAGCAAGCGTCCCCCATAGGGGGTGGCAAATGCGGGTTTCAAAAGTTCTCGCGATTGCGCTCGGACTGGTTTCCCTACTTCTGCCTGGCGTTTCCCGGCCGTTACGCGCGGACGACTACAGTTATGCGCGCGTGGTCCGGTTGAGCGTGGTGCAGGGCGATGTGCAGATCACCCATACCGACGAAAAAGGATGGGAGCCCGCTCTGATGAACATGCCCATCCAGCAGGGCTACACCATCGGCACCAATAATGGCCGCGCGCGCGTGGAATTCGAAAACGGCGCCACCGCCGATATTGCCGAAAACACCGTGTTGCAATTCACTGATTTGGCGCTTTCCGACGGCGGACGCATCACCCGGATGACCTTGACGCAGGGCACCGCCACTTTTTATGCCAACCTGCAAAGCAACGATACGTTTGTGATTTTGACGCCGCAAATCACCGTCACCGTTCCTGAGCGCGCGGAAGTTCGGCTCGACGTTTTCCAGGAAAGCAGTTCCGTTCGCGTCCAGCAAGGCGAAGTGAATGTGGACACGCCGTCCGGAACGCAGACAGTGGCCAAGGGCCGGACGCTCTTATACAGCAGCAACGGGGAAATTCGGCTGGATCGCAATCCCGCGGCTGACGATTGGGATCGCTGGGTGAGCAGCCTGGAAGATAATCAAAATTCCACTGTGGCGCAATCGCAGCAATACGCGAATGCGCCCTTTCAATACGGTCTTTCTGATTTATCCACACTCGGTTACTGGTTCAACGACCCTGGCTACGGCTACTGCTGGCAGCCGTACGGAGTGGGAGCGGGTTGGGCGCCTTTTTCGAGGGGCCGCTGGATTTTCTTTCCGTTGGTTGGCTGGACGTGGGTGAGCAGCGAGCGATGGGGATGGGTTCCTTATCACTTTGGCCGCTGGATCCCGGGAAGCCGTGGTTGGGCCTGGATGCCCGGGAACTTTAACTATTGGAATCCCGCGCCGGTGAATTTTGTGCGCGTGGGCAGCCGCGTGGGGTGGAGGCCGATTGAAGGACCCGCAGGCCTTGGCCAGCGTCCGCTCTCCACCGCTCCGGTTCCGATTGTTGTTGGGCCGTCAGGGAAATTGGGTGGCAGAGGCGCGAATCGAGTGATCAGCGAAGTGCCTGGAAATCAGCAAGTGCAATTGATCACCGCGCCGCCGTCGCCCAAGGGCAAATTCCCGAAGGAAACTTTCTCTCCCGCTAAGGCGCCGGTTTCCGCAGCGCCCGCGACGCCCGTGGTTGCTACTGGTGCGGTGCCAGGAAACGCTCCAGCGGCTGGTGGCGCTGGCGGGGGCAGTGCGCTGGTGCCAATGAGTCCTGTGGGAGTGGCCGCACGCGGGGCCGTGATGCCTCGCTCAGGAATCGTCTTTGATCCAGTCGAACGCCGATTCGTAAATGACAATTCAGCAGCCGCCCGTTCGCCGGCTACCGCCTGCCGCTCCAGCCTCGCCGGCTAGCCCGGCCGGCAGCCGGCCAACGTCGACGGCAACATCGCCGACGCACGTTTCGCCTGGTTCGTCCGCGCCGGGGGGAACGCACCTGCAGAATCCTTCGATGCCCGTGCCGGGCAGGCCAGTCGGAGCGCCCTCAGCCAGGTCGTCGGTTCCTGCCCCGCCGCAGCCGCGATCGAGCTCTCCCGGTTCTTCGCCGCATACATGGGCTTCGCCGCAATCTGGCTCGCCACAATCTTCCTCGCCGCGATCGAGCTCGCCTTCTTCGCAGCCCCGGATGTCTTCATCACCCGCTCCCCGCGCCTCATCTCCTTCGAGCGGCGGGCACCCGCACTAATTCCGCGAAGTATTTGGAAGCTAACAATGAGGAGAAGAGAGGAAAGAGGGCGCGGCCCTTCGAAGCTCAGGATAAACTGAAGCCGGCCCCTACATGAAAGCAAGAGGCGGATGCATTGGCGAGATGACCGGGAATTATTCGGTGTGATTTTTATTCGAAGATGATTCCGGCATAGCCGACCACTTGCTCGCGGCTGTTATTGATGTCGCCCGAAGTTGCGTATCGAATCAGCCGCGCACGCTTCGACGCCGAGTTCGTGCAAGGCAATCAGCATGGTCACCGCGGCTCCATATCCGCACATGGAGATCTCCTCGCGATTCACCGTGTCAAATAATCCGCGCGGATCGAGCGCCAGAATTTTCTCAATCGCCTTGTGGTCCTTCACGCGGGTAATCTCGTCACTCTCATAATGATTCATATCCGAGCTGGCGAGCACCATCACAGGCTCTGTTTGCGTGGCGATTACCCGCGCGATTGCCTTTCCCAGTTCGTCGAATACTTCGTAGCGTCCCGTGCCAAGAACGATTGGCACGAATGAAAAATCTCCCGCAAGTTTCTGCAAAAACGGCATCTGCACTTCCAGCGAATGTTCCGAGCTGTGCGCGACGGAATCTTCCTGCAAGGAAGGGCAAGCTTGTTTCAATTCCGCCGCCAGCGCGGTGTCGATCTTTGCTTCGCCCAACGGAGTGCGCCATGTGCCTTTGGAAAGAATCGCCACAGCCGCGCCGCGCGGAAAATGCCGCGGGCCGATCAGGATAAACCGCTGCGGCAGATTTAATTTCCCAAAAACGGCTCCAGCCACATGCCCTGAATACATGTAACCCGCATGCGGCACCATGCAGCCCAGAGCTGTTATTTTTTCAGTGGGGGTCCCGCTGGTGAATTGTTCCACCTGCTGGCTGAGTTCGCGCGAATCGGCGGGATAAAAGCGTCCGGAAACCGCGGGTTGGCGAACCATGGCATGCATGGCCATAGTCTTACAAGAATATCAAACCACTCTCAAATCGGTTTCGATGGCTTACCCTTGATGGCGATAGCAACTTCATTTCCCTCGGCCGGTAAATAACGAATCACCACTTTGTCACCGTATTGATATCCGCCCTTGGCGATAATCTTGTCCATTTGCTCTTTCACTTTGGGCGAATAGGTGAAGGTATGAATAAAGCGAGTATCGTCGGGATTGCGAACCATGATGGAAACGGAATCGGCGTGCATCACTTCGCCCTTGAATTTGATATACGGCTTGGCTTTCTTGGGTTTGGCGTTGATTTGAATTCCGGGCACATCGATGGTTTGCGCGCGCACAGCAGTGGTGCACGCCGCAAATCCCGCGGCCACAACGAGCGCCGCGAAAATTCTATAATTCTTCATCGAGAGAAATTTTGAGCGATTTCAGGAACTTCACATCCTGCGGCGTAATTTCGAGCTTTGCCGTCTCTTCCTCGTCGTCCAGAATTTCTTCGTCCACGCGAATATGCAGTGATTCCAGGAAGCTGCGATCCTGTTGGGTCATTTTGGCCGCCTCGAATTGGCGGCGCGCCAGGCCGATCGTCGCATCGAGCTTCAACACAATGTCGTAGCCTGCGGCCCGCACGCCGGAAATGGCTTCGGAAATCCGCTCGGAATCAGAGACAGTGTCGTTGATCGCGTGTCCAAGCTCGCGCAGAAGTTGTTTGAGTTGATCGTCCAGTTGCAAGACCGTCACCTCCCTCGTTGAAGCCATTCTAACCCCGAATTTGCGGATGACTAGTGCAATTTTAGTCCGCGCGCCCGGCGCGTACAACCCCTGTGCCTGTGGACATGTTCCTTGAGGTTACCTGTCCTGCCCGGCGCGATATGCCAGGACACCGTTCCAGACCTGTTTATACTAGAATCGAAAGCGGCCATGCGCCTATTCGCGCCATTCACGAATGCAGCGGTGAAACCAAGCGGCGGCTATTTCCGGAATTTCTGGCGCGCTGTGCGGCAACTTTTTTATGAAATCACCGGAGCAGCGTTCGCTACGTTCGCCGTCTCCTGGGCGCTTTCGGCTTGGCGCGACTGGCGGCACGGTATGGCCAAGTGGCTTGTGGTTCTGGCACTGGGCTTTACGTTCATGATGACTGTGTTTGCCGTCCGCTCTTTCTTGGATGCACGCCGTATCCGATGACGATGCCTGAGAACACCAACAAAACGCCGGTGAATGACGAGCGCAAACCGCAATCGCAGGGAACTTCCAGCGTTCCCATGGAAACAGTTTGCAGAGCGGAGGATTTGCCCAACTGGAATGCCGAGCGCGATCTCGGTTTTCCCGGAGAGTATCCCTTTACGCGCGGGGTTTATCCCACGATGTATCGCGGACGGCTGTGGACCATGCGGCAGTATGCAGGCTTTGGCACCGCCGCGGAATCGAACGAGCGCTACCGCTATCTTCTAAGCCGGGGCCAGACCGGCCTTTCGGTGGCATTTGATTTGCCCACGCAAATTGGCCTGGATTCCGATCATCCGCTGGCGCAGGGCGAAGTGGGCAAAGTGGGCGTGGCGATTGATTCGCTCGAAGACATGGAAACACTGTTCCAGGATATTCCGCTCGACCGCGTCTCCACTTCGATGACCATCAATTCCACCGCTGCGGTTCTGCTGGCGCTTTACGTTGCGGTGGCGAAAAAACAGGGCGCCAACCTGAAGCGCCTTTCCGGCACCGTGCAGAACGATATCCTGAAAGAATACATCGCGCGCGGGACCTATATTTATCCCATCCGGCCGGCGATGCGCATCGTCACCGATATTTTCGCGTGGTGCCGCACCGAAATTCCCAATTGGAATGCGATCTCAATTTCGGGATATCACATCCGCGAGGCAGGCTCGACGGAAGTGCAGGAAGTGGCCTTCACGCTGGCCGATGCGATCGCTTATGTGGAAGCGGCCCTTGCCGCCGGCCTGAAAGTGGACGAATTCGCTCCGCAGCTTTCTTTCTTTTTCAATTCGCACAATACGTTTCTCGAACAAGTGGCCAAATTCCGCGCGGCGCGGCGGCTGTGGGCGAAATTGATGCGCGACCGTTTCCATGCACGCGATCCGCGGTCGTTGATGCTGCGATTCCATGCGCAAACCGCCGGCTCCGCTTTGACGGCGCAGCAGCCGGAAAACAACATTGTCCGCGTCGCGCTGCAGGCGCTGGCCGCCGTGCTGGGCGGATGCCAATCGCTGCACGCGAATGGCCTGGACGAAGCGCTGGCGCTTCCCACCGAAATGGCGGCTCAGATCGCGCTGCGCACCCAACAGATCATTGCGTTTGAAAGCGGCGCCGCCAACACCGCCGACCCGGTTGGAGGTTCCTACGCCATCGAGAAGCTCACCAACGAAATCGAAGCGGGCGCTGAAGACTACATCCGGAAAATCGACGCGATGGGCGGGATGCTCAAAGCTATCGACGCCGGTTTCGTTCAGGGAGAGATTCAGAAATCAGCCTACGAGTATCAGCAGGCCGTGGAACGGGGTGAACAAGTGGTCGTTGGCGTGAACCGATTCACCAGCGACGAACAAAAAACAATTCCGACCCTGCTTCTTGATCCAGAAATCGAGCAATCCCAAGTGCGGCGCCTGCGCAGCCTGCGTGCGCGCCGGGATGCGAACAAATGTGCAAGCGCGCTGGCGGAAGTGGAGCGGCGCGCGGCCAGCACGGACAATTTAATGCCTGCGATCCTGGCTGCCGTCGAAGCTGATGTCACAGTTGGCGAAATCTCCGACGCTCTTCGCCGCGCGTTCGGCGAATACCAGGAATCGGTGGTTATCTAGTTGTCCTGGCCTATTTGTTTTCTCGATATCACCCGCCGCAATGCCGCAACTTTATCCGGGCCCCGGTGTTACACTGAGTGAGCCTGCTTTAGCAGTTAGGTGTTCTGGGAGGCAGTCATGAAATCCTGGCATTCTAAGTTCCTCGCAATGCTTCTGGCCCTGGTGGCGTTTGCTGCGGTGGCGACTCCGGCAAGCGCAGCCAGCTATGGCCATCGTCATCATCATCACCGGCACCATCATCATCGCAGGTAGCAATTTTTCAGGGTTACACAATTGCCTCGCGCGGCGAACGGAAGCTCGTTCGCCGTTTTCTTACTAGCTTCTTGTTTGCTCCTCGCCCCCTGTGCTCTGTGCTTCCCCTGTGTTAAGTTTTAGCCGCGATCCATGCGACGTGCCTGATGCGGCCCAAAAAGTTCAACGAACACAAACCGTTCGGACACCGGAAGATAACGACTGCGGCTGACGCGGCGCGATTCATCCGCTCCGCCGGATTTTGCATGCTGTTCCCGATCAAGAATCTTCCGTTGCTGTCGCTTTACGAAGCGATCAAGGGCGGCAAGCCGCCGCGGGAATTTACATGGGATCGCGATGTCGAAAATCTTTGGGAATGGAAAGACCAGCTCGGGAAGCAGCGGCGCGCCTACTACGGCAAATATTTTCGCGGGCGCGGCACATTTATTTCCCTGGAGTTTCTACCTCATTTTCTGGCGATGCGCGGAAGCGCGCTGACGCCGGATGAATATCAAGAGTTTCACGCATCCGGGAAAATCACCGGCGACGCCCGCACGATTTGGGAAGCGCTTGCCGAGCACGGTCCCATGGCCACTCTGGAATTGAGGCACGCCTGCAAGCTTGATTCGAAGCGCGGCAACGTGCGCTTCAAGTGCGCCATGCTGGAATTGCAATGCTTGCTCGTGGTCGTACATTTTGGCACCGAGCAGGAAACCGGCGCGTGGGCTTCGGGGCGATTTGAGCTGACCAGCCGCGCGTTCCCGGAGGCGGCGCGCGCCGCAAGCGAAATATCGCCCGAATCGGCGCGTGCAGCCATCGTTGCCAAATATCGCGAATGGCATCCCGGCACGGAATCGGCCAGGATTGCCCGGCTCTTCGGTTGGTCTAAAAACGAAACCTTGGCAGCTTGCTCGCCATGAAATTAATTCTCGCATCCGGATCGCCGCGCCGCGCCGAAGTGTTGCGATGCGCGGGCTTCGTGTTTCAAACGGTTTCCACAAATGTCGATGAAACTTTGCGCGCGGGAGAAGCTCCAGACGCCTACGTGCTTCGCTTGGCCGAGGCAAAGGCCCGCGCCGCTGCCGCGCGCGTCACGGAGGGCGCCGTGGTAGTCGGTGCGGATACGACGGTGGTGATCGATGGATTGGTACTGGGAAAACCCGAGTCAGACGAGGAAGCGAAGCAAATGCTTGCCAGGTTCTCCGGGCGAACGCATGAAGTGCTCACCGGCCTTGCCGTAATTCGCATCCCGGGCGGCGAAGTTTCTATTCAGGAGGAACGCACGCGGGTTACGTTCGCGCCGTTAACACAAAAAGAAATTGAAGATTATGTGGCAAGCGGCGAACCGTTTGACAAGGCGGGAGGCTACGCGATTCAAGGACTGGCCGGCCGGTTCGTCACTCGCGTCGAAGGCTGCTATTTCAACGTTGTAGGACTTCCCCTCGCGCGCCTTTACGGAATCTTGCGCGATTTCGGGTGGCGCGCCGGCAACGGCACAAATTCATAAATCTTCAATTCGAAGCTGCGTATCCGCATTCTTCCACGCCACCATGAACTCGCGCCGGACCCAATCGGCATCCGCCATTTTATTCTGCGCCAGCAGGCTCTGCCACAACCCAAAGAGCGAACGCCCGTTTCGTGGATTACGATTCAAATCTTCACGAAACACTTTTTCCGCTTCAGCTGCTTGTCCATCGCGCAGCAGCGCGCCGCCCAGCGATTCGCGCACGGGATAATACCAATCGGGCGGCTCGTCGTAGGCCATTTGATCCTGCAGTTGCACGGCCTTGCGCAAGGAATCGATCGCCGCCTTGCGGTTTCCCGAAGCTTCGGCAATGCGCGCGTCCAGAATTTCCCCGCCCAGTGTGCCGGTCACGTCCTTGGCCATGTTGTAACCGAAAGGAGTGTCGGCCGGAATTCCACTCACAGTGGCTGCCAGCGCTTTGCGCTCCGATTCGGCCGATTTCAGGTCGCCAGTCGCGGCGAATGCCGAGCCGCGCGCGAAGTGCGAAAGCGCCGCGGCTACCTGATTTTTCGGATCGGGCTGCGGCAAAGCAAGAATTTCGCTCCAGCGGTTGAACCGCAGCAGTACAAACGCAGGTGTGGCCAGAAATTGATCCGCCATAAACGGCGGCATCATATCCGCATGCGGAGCGATGTTCGCCACCAAGCCGGCGGCCGCATTTTTGGCGTCCTGAAATCGCCCCTCCTGCATCCGCGAATACGTCAGGAAATGATAGTTGTGCGACGTGTACATCAGCGGATACATGCCTTGATCGTTGGTCTCTTTCACGTAGGCCATATCCGCGGCCACGGCTGCTTCGTTGCTCGCGGCAGCGAGTCCGTAATCGCCGGTGCGGTAATAAATATGCCCCGGCATATGGACCAGATGGCCCGCGCCGGGAACCAGCGTCTCCAGCCGCTTAGCGCTGGGGAGCGCGCGCTCGGGATGCGGCGAAGCTTCCATCGCATGGATGTAATAGTGATTCGCGCCGATGTGATCCGGATCGCGCTGCAAAACCGATTCCAGCACGAGCACGATTTCTTCCGTGTCTTGCACCGGCTTGCCGTCCACGGTCCACAGCTGCCAGGGCCGCAAGTCCATCAATGCTTCCGCGTAAAGCGTGGCGGCATCCAGGTCGTCCGGATAGCGCTGGGAAACTTCGCGCATCGCGTTCGCGTAATTCTGCGCCAGCTTTTTGAAATCGGGCTTGGGATCGTTCGTGTAACGCTGCGCCAGCGCGTTGATATATGCCTTTTCGTTTTCGCTGGCGGACGCCATCAGCCCTTTGGCTTTCTCAATCGCAAAATGGGCGGATAGTTCGTGCTCCGGATCGACGTCCACGTTGTAATTGGGACCGAGTACGAGGGCCAATCCCCAATACGGCATCGCCGCTTTAGGATCCAAGTCCGCGGCTTTTTGGAACGAGCGCGCCGCTTCGTCATGCATGAATGCGTAATCGAGCGTCAAACCCTGGTCAAAAAACCGCTGTGCCTCAGGGCTGGTGGTGGAGATCGGGTGGTGATGATGGCCCATTCCTGGCAGGATTGCCGCCGGCTGGTTTGACGTTGCTTCGGGATGTTGTTCCTGCGCCGCCGCTACCAGAACAAACAGCAATGCAGCGAACAAACAGATAAACGTTCGCATGCCCCCTCCAGAGCGAAACGATTTCACGCCTGATTCGGCCGGAACCCATCGACTAAGACCAATTCCCCAATTCGGATCTTCTCGGCGTTTGCTCGTGGGCCAATGATTCGCGATGGGGATGTGCCGCTTCCCCGTGAACGGGCCTTTCAGATGCCGGCGTACCAGGCATAGCCTCCTTCCGGAGACGCCGATCCAAGTCCTTTGCCGAAGCCTTTTATGTTGTCAGTCACCGTCAAATGAGTGACGAATTTCACGTTCTTGTAGCCGAGTTGCCGGGGCACCCGCAAGCGGAGCGGCCCGCCGTTGCCTACGGACAGCTCGCCGCCGTTCATCCCATAGGCCAGAAACGTCTGCGGATGCAATGCATCGGCCATATCAAGGCTGTCCCACCACCCGCGCTCGATCGAAAAGTAGACCACGTATCGCGCGTGCGGCTGGATCCCCGCGGCCTCCAGCACGTGAGAGAGTGGCACGCCGGTCCACTGGGCGATGTACGACCAGCCCTCTTCACACGCCAGTTGAGTGATCTGGCTGCGAGACGGATAGCTCTTCAGCTGCGCAAGCGAAAAAGAACCGGGGCGATCGACCAGCCCATCCACGGTGAGCCGCCAGTCAACGAATCCGCCGGCCTGAAGGCGCTTGAAGGCTTCGCTCGGGGGCGCCATTTCGTTCTCCAGAGGACGACTGGAAATCTGGCTCAGCGAGAACTCGCGGGCCAACGAATGGCTGGTGAGAAGCCGGTGGGAAGCATAGGTAAGCGTTTCGCCGATGCCGAAGATTCCGCTGTGATCGGGCGGCACCAGTCCGTATTTGTACGCAAGATGCGCAGCCATACCCAGCCCCGATGCGCCCGCGGCGGCCGCGAGCCCGGAGACAATCAGTTTGCGCCGTGAGATTTCTTTCATGTGCGCTCCATTTTTGTGCCGGCCCGGCCCGTGATTATCGCTCGCATGCGGCTCATGAATCCGGCACGGAAAACCATCACCACATGGATAATCAAGAAAAGCACCAGAGCCACGGAGACGAAAAAATGCAGCGTGCGCGCCGATTGATGGCCGCCCAGCAGCGTCACAGCCGCCGGAAACGCGGAATCAAACGCCAGCGACATCGCCAGGCCCGTCCAAATCACCAACGGGAACAAAACGAAAATTACGAACAGGTAGCTCAGCCGCTGGATCAGGTTATACGACCAGGCGTCCGGCTCTCCGGGCCGCGGGAATCGCGAGTGATGCGCGATTGCGGTGAAGAACGCCCGCCACGAACGATCGGCCTTGGCCGGCAGCAAATTTTTCCGGAAATGCCCTGTAACGAATCCGTAGATTCCATACAAGTAGCCCGGTGAAGCACAGCCACCCACGCCGCCTGAAAGTGCAGATACCGGCTCCAGCCGTTCTGGTCCGGCAGCACGTACCCGTAACCGGTCGGCACCAATGCCCTCGAGGAAGGAATCGGAATTTTGAATAGCGGCGTGGTCAATACGTTGCCCGTTTCTCCCCAGTAAAATCGCGGATGTGAGATCAGAATTTCCACTCCGCTCACCAGCAGCGCAACAAAACACAGCGTGGTAATCCAATGAGTGACGCGCACCAGGGCAGAGTGCCGCGAAGCTGCAGTCGTGGCAGGCATGGCCGGGACAGAACTTGCGACGCCAGCTCCCAAAGGGATCCCCGCGGACGATACTCTCGCCATTTTTAGCCTCCTACCGAGGCCACGGCGTGCTTTCCCCGAATGCGCGCCATACTACCATGCCATGGGGGCCGCAACGAATAGGTCCTGGAGTTCAGCGTGCCCGGAAGTAATCCGTTCAATGAGTTTGAGATATCACCAGCCCGCCCATCAGCGTCGCTCACAAGCCCGCAGAACTAATCAGCAGTTAGCTTGTATTCCCAGCTAATCAGGCGTTCGGAGCGGTCGCCGAGATATTGGCTCTCTCCGTGCCACACCTACTTGGAATTATGCAGTGGCGGGGACCAAGAAAAAGTATTTGGCTCTCCGTATGCAGGATCAGATTGCACTTCGATCTTGGTAGAGTCCCTCTTCGAAGGCCAAAACTTGATCTTGTTCCGTATTGTTGGCGCGTTCGGAGGATACATTGTCCAACCGTCGCCTTGCTCAACATAGAGCACGTGCGTTCTCAAAGGCTGGCGAAGCTCAGCACGCGAATGGAGTTCTCCGGTGAATGCAATTACGGCGCGGGCATCATACGGCGCATTACCGTGGTACTCCGAGATGCCGAATTGAAGAACACCAGTCAGCCCAAGTGATTTTAGTAGCATTAATTCGTCCTGAGTTAGGGTGCCGTTTCTTGGGTCTGTGGCAAGATCCCCAGGGCCGGGAACGACTCGTACATAAAGTACTTCAAGGGATTGTTCAGTTTGCTTCGGAAGCAACGGGTAGATGACGAACGCCCCACACGTAATTATCGTCGTTGCGATTCCTGTCCAATGCTTCCAAGTCATTGGACTGCTTTGTGGCAGCCCTGAGAAGCGCGGAAGGAGAACTGCCCCGTAAATCATCCCGGACAAGGCCCCTGCGTAGGCGGGATATTGAGAAATCGCGATGTACCAACCAGCAGCCGCCACTCCAACAAGAGCTGCGATCCCGGCAAATAGCCCTCCAAACACGCGCAACAGCCAACGGGGGGAATGAAACCAGCTAAGCAAGCGGACGAACGGAAACAGCACTGCCCCGAGATACAAGAGAAGATAGATCAGCAGTGGAAGCCATTTATTTCCCCAGCACATAGTGCCCAATTAACACGTCAATCGCTAACTGACCCAACAGCTACGGGCTGTCAGTCGCGCTGAATTGCTTGGAGAAGAATCAGCAGACGCACACCACGACGCAAACCAGAAAACGCGCAGTGGCTAGAATAGAAGAATTCCTTCGAGGACGGATTACTTCTTATCTGCCGCGGGTGGCGTTGAACTGAGTGGTTGACTGGTTTCCGGAAGCGGGCGGAGCGGTCGGAGGCTGATCCTTCATGCCTTCCTTGAATTCGCGGATACCCTGTCCCAGGCCCTTCATCAATTCCGGAATTCTGCGGCCGCCAAACAGGATCACCACGATCACCAGGATCAGCAACAGGTGCATCGGACTTAGTTCCATAAAGACTCCTCCCTCGCCGGCCCGTCACCAGGAACGGGGAACTATTACACGATTGCCCGGTTCAAGAATCGAAATCGCTCAAAGTATAACACGTTCGTCGCCCACCCGCCGGGTAAGGCGCTCGCGATCCAGATACTCCAGCAACGGGATCGCGTATTTGCGCGTGACGCCGGTAAGCTTCCTTAAAGGCATCCACCGGCAAGCGCTGGCCGTGCTTCAGCTTATAGGCTGCTAGCAGGTCCTTCAGTTGCGCCAGCGCACTGCCGGTGGAACAATAAATC
This sequence comes from uncultured Acidobacteriota bacterium, assembly GCA_963797765.1. Lineage (GTDB taxonomy): Bacteria > Acidobacteriota > Terriglobia > Acidiferrales > UBA7541 > JBGPTK01. Next base: position 1,492,905 of record CAWCQU010000002.1, read on the forward strand.
CTCGGTAACCTTTACCAGCACTTTTTCGCGCAGCAAGAGCTGCAATAGTTTTTGCGCTCGTTTTGGTTCCACCTGCAGCTTGGCAAGCACTTCCGGAATGGGCGGCGCTTTCAGTCCCGCTTGCTCGAATTCCCGGACAATTTGCTCTTTGGCTCGCACCTCGTCCGGCAACAATGCGATTTCGCGGCCCGCTCGCTGCACCAGGTCTCCGGCGATGGAAACCTGTTTCGTCGTGACCAACTCATCGAGAGCCGAGCGGAACAACTCCCCCCGAACGGACGCGGCGGCCCGTCCCCTGAGGTCTTCTTTTGCAATTCCGGGAAGCAGGGGGTTTTCCGCGTGGAATTTTTCGATCTCTTTTCGAATCCGTTCGCGGCATTCCGCCACGGCTTTCGCGGGAGCAATCACCAATGGCTGTCCGGATAGAATTCGAACTCGTCCGTCAGCCGCAAGTTTGCGCGCCACTTCCCGCGCTTCCGATTCCAGCCAACCGGTTCGCGCCACAAGCTTGCGCCAAATCCATGCCTCTCGGTTCCGCTTCCACCAATGCGGCAAGCACGACCTCGCGGTCATTGCTCGCAACTTTTTTGAGGAATGGAATCGCTCCCGAATCAGTTTTTCGGTGGCGCGAGGCAAGCGGGTCGATCACCACTCCCCCGCCAATCGTGACCACAGGAGAAAACTGCCGCAGAATGAAACGGTCGCCAGGCAGCGTGAGGATTGGTTCGCGAAGCCGAAGTTGAGCGAAAGCGGATTCACCCGGAGCAAGCTTCTCGCGATCCAATAGCAACACTTCGGTGATGGTCTCCGCCGTACCCTGGTGAAAATGAACCCGCGCGCGATTCTTCATTGGCTTCGCGGATGCCAGCAGTGTGACGCGAGCATCGAGCCGTTGCGTGGCCGAAAACAAATCTGGCGGGGCGATCACCATTCCACGATGTACATCCTCAAGCTCGATTCCCGCCAGATTAACCGCAGTGCGCTGGCCCGCTGCGGCGCGTTCCACCGATCTTCCACCGGAATGCAATCCGCGCACCCGAGCGCGCTTGCGCTGTGGAAACAGCTCGACTTCCTGTTCAGGCGCGATCGAGCCGGATACCAGTGTTCCGGTGACGACCGTTCCGAATCCCTTCATGGTGAAGGCCCGGTCGATTGGCAAACGAAAATGCCGCGACAAATCTTTTTCAGGCGCAGCTAGCGCGACCTTCAACAACTGCCGCTTTAGCTCGTCGAGTCCTTGCCCCGTCTTCGCGCTTATCGCAACAATGGGCGCGTCCTCGAGAAATGAACCGCGAACAAACTCCTCCACTTCCAGGCGCACCAATCCAAGTACATCGGGATCGACCAAATCGGATTTCGTCAACGCAATCAATCCGCGAGGAATTTCCAGCAGCCGGCAGATATCAAAATGCTCGCGCGTTTGCGGCTTGATGGATTCATCGGCTGCAATCACCAGAAGCACCAGATCGATTCCACCCACGCCGGCCAGCATGTTCCGCACAAACTTTTCGTGACCAGGAACATCCACAAAGCCAAGCCGCACGCCCGTCCAGATCGAGAAACGCAAACCCAAGATCAATCGTAATTCCGCGGCGCTTTTCTTCTTCCAGGCGGTCGGGGTGGGTGCCCGTCAGCGCCTCGACTAACGCCGATTTGCCATGATCGATGTGGCCGGCAGTGCCGACGATGACGTGTTTTACAGGCGCCATTTGATTCTAGGGTTCTCTAACGTGCTTCGCGGAAGGGATGCTAGCCGAGCAGGAAGGGCACGTCAAACTTGGATTTGCCGGTTACTGAAGGGCTTCGGAAATTTCCTGGATAATCTGCTTGGAAGCTAATAGAGGATTCTTCGCGGCTGTGATCGGCCGTCCGACCACCAGGTAATCCGCTCCTGCGCGTGCTGCTTCGGCAGGAGTCGCGATTCTCGACTGGTCCTGCGTCTCAGCTCCGGCAGGCCTCACCGCAGGAACCAGGACGATGAAGTCCTGGCCGCAAACCTCCCGGATCGCCCGTACTTCGTGAGCCGAGGCCACCGCGCCGTCCATCCCGCACGCCTGGGCCAACTGGGCGAGTTTAACCGCCCGATCGCGCAGGGTCCCTTCGATACCCACCTGCTCAAGGGTTTCCTGGTCGTGGCTGGTCAGAACGGTTACTGCCAGCAGTTTTGGCGGTTTCGTGTGGCCCGCCAAGGCTTTGCGCGCGGCCGACATCATCTCGGCCCCCCCAAGGGCGTGGAGCGTCAGCAGCCGCACCCTAGGAAGCTCCGCAGCCGCAGCAACAGCCTTGGCCACGGTGTTTGGAATGTCGTGGTACTTGAGGTCTAAGAAAATCCCTGGTACCAGCTTGGCCAGTCGACGGACCACATCTGGCCCCTGGGCCGTGAACAACTGGCTTCCGACCTTCACCAGGCCGAATTGTCCCTTCAGAGCCCGCGCCAAAGCACACGCGGGCCCTATACGGTCCATGTCCAGGGCAACAATTAATCGATCGGCTGGCTTTCTGGCGTGGGTCGGCGTAGCGGCACCTTTAGGAGTTCGACCCTGACATTTGCGGTACCCCGCTGGTCAAACCCCAGGCGGCGAGCAACTTCGAATGAAACGTCCAAGTCTCGCCCTTCAACATAAGGGCCCCGGTCATTAATTCGGACCACCGCGCTGCGGTGAGTACGCAGGTTGATTACCCGCACCACCGATCCCAAAGGCAGGGTCGGATGGGCTGCGGTGTCCGCGTACATATCATAGACCTCGCCGCTGGCTGTGGGTTGGCCGTCGAAGTCTTCCCCATACCAACTCGAGACGCAATCAAATGATTGTAATGGTTTTCCGGTCAAAGCCGGGTTAGGAGTTGCCAGTCCCGCCGCTGCCAAAGTTCGGGCACCGTTGTAACCGAGGTGGGCCGAATTCCCAGGAACCCCGATCGCAGGAGCGTTAAGAACAGGAGCGATAAAGAACATTAACATGCACCAGCGGAGAGCAGCCCACGTCATGAACACTTTCGAGCGGATCGCGTTTAAGTCTAGTGGTTTCATCTTCATAAGTTTATCCGATTTAACCCTTGCGACTCAATCGTTATTTGCTCGTAAAGATCCTCGTATGCTGCTGATTTCGAAGATCTTATCTATCTTGCACTGCTTTTCTAGCCCTTCGATTATCCTTTCTGACGCCTTTGGGTCAATAAAGTGAGCCGTGCCAACTTCGACTGCGGTAGCCCCGGCGACCAGGTATCCCATCACGTCCTCTGGGCTTTCGATTCCTCCCAGCCCAATCACCGGTATTGCTACTGTCTTATATACCTCCCAGACCAGACGGAGTGTAATAGGACGAATGGCTGGTCCCGATAGTCCTCCCGTAATGTTACCAAGGATAGGGGTCCGAGTGTGGCTGTTTATACACAAAGCGGGGTATGTGTTAGCAACCGTCAGAGCGTCGGCCCCTGCTTCTTCAGCGGCTTTGGCGAAGGAACGGATGCCTCCCAGGTTCGGAGCTAGCTTCACCCAGAGAGGTCTTCGGGTGGCGGCCTTCCTGGCAGCTGCCACCACCTGGCTGGTCAGCGCTGTTTCACTTGAGAACTCAGACCCCCCGCATTCCACGTTGGGGCAGGAGATGTTCAGCTCGTAGGCGGCGATTCCCTCGGCGTCCTCGAGTACCCGGATCACTTCCACATATTCCGCGATCGAAGAGCCAAACACGTTGGCGATGATTGCGGTCTGGTAGCGCCGGAGCGCTGGAAGCTTCTCGGCCACAAACGCTCGCACCCCGATATTTTGCAAGCCAATAGCGTTGACCATTCCGGAAGGGGTTTCGCAAATTCGAGGGGGCGGGGCGCCGGCCATAGGCTGTGCCGAAAGTCCCTTGACCACAATTCCGCCGAGGCGATTTAGATCTACAAGATGAGCGAATTCGACGCCGTATCCAAACGTTCCGCTGGCAGCAATCACAGGATTTGTAAGTTTGAGACTGCCGACACTTACGCTGAGGTCAACCGTGCATGGCCGCTCGGTCGTCGCGGGCAGGGACACTGGGGGCAAAGTCTAGCACTCTTACGCCACCGGTCAAGGACCAGGACCACGTTCTCTGTTGCCGCCCGCGGTACGTGCTCCCGCATAAGCGGAGTCTGTGCTACGATGGCAAACCTTATGCGCGTAGTCGAGAAACGACAACTCCTATCCGCCGTTGAAATCGATCGCACGCTGCAGCGCCTGGCCCATGAAATTGCCGAGCGCAGCGCGGGCATGACTGATCTAGCTTTGATTGGCGTGCGCCGCCGCGGCGTTCCGCTGGCTCAGCGCCTCTCGAATTCCATCAAAAACCTAGCGAACATGGATATTCCGGTGGGCACGCTCGACATCACTCTTTATCGCGACGACCTTTCCACCGTTGCATCTCAACCAGTGGTGCAGTCCAACGAAATTCCATTTCCGGTGGATAACCGCGATTTGATTTTGGTGGACGACGTTCTCTACACCGGCCGCACCATTCGTGCGGCGATGAATGGGTTGTTCGATCTGGGCCGCCCCAGCCGCATCCGCCTCTGCGTCCTGATCGATCGAGGCCATCGCGAATTGCCCATCGAAGCCAGTTTCATTGGCCGCAATATTCAGACCAGCGACACCGAAATTATCGAAGTACGCCTGAAGGAAATCGACGGCGAGGAACGCGTGATGCTCGTCGACCGCGTCGATTGAAATGTAGCAGCGGGTTGCGGGAGGCCCGCATTTAAAGGAATCCAGTGCCACTTCGTCTGCGCCATCTGCTCGGGATCGAATCTCTTAGCGCCGGACAGATTAATTTTCTCCTCGAACAATCCAAACCATTCCAGGAATTCCAGCGGCACCCATTGAAGAAATTGGCAACCTTGCGCGGCAAAACGGTCGCCCTGGCATTTTTCGAGCCGTCCACCCGCACCCGCATCAGCTTTGGCACCGCAGCCTCACGGCTGGGCGCCGACACGATGAACCTGCAGGCGGAATCCTCCAGCCTGAAGAAGGGCGAATCGCTGCTGGATACGGCACGCACTCTCGACGCGATGAAGCCGGATTGCATCGTGATGCGCCACAGTTCATCTGGCGCGGCCGAATTCGTCTCCCGGCAGCTCGAAATTCCCATCGTCAATGCCGGCGACGGTGCGCACGAGCATCCCACCCAGGCGCTTCTGGATGCTCTTACCATTCGCGATCGCAAAGGCCGCCTGGACAATTGGAATGTCACCATCCTGGGCGACATTCTCCACAGCCGCGTGGCGCGGTCGAATATTCACCTGCTTTCGAAATTCGGCACCCGAATCACTCTCTGCGGGCCGGCTATGTGGATTCCGCGGGAGTTGGAATGTCTGGGCCCCGATATCCGCCGCGTTACGGCTATCGAGGATGCCCTTGCCGATGCTGATGTACTGATCGTCCTGCGCATGCAGCAGGAACGAATGCACGAGCCGGCCCTGGCGCTCGAGGAATATATTCTGGGCTACCAGCTCACCGCACAGCGCCTGCGTATCGCTCGCTCGGATGCCATCGTGTTGCATCCGGGGCCGATCATCCGCGGTCTCGAAATCGATCCCGTGGTGGCGGATAGCCCGCAATCCTGCATCCTCGAGCAGGTAACCAACGGCCTGGCGGTGCGCATGGCCTTGCTCTTTATGCTGCTCGGCACCGCGAGCCCCGAAACTAAAGATCCCATCAAGGATCCCTCAAATGCTGCTGATTAAGAACGGCCGGGTGATCGATCCCGCCTCAAACACCGACGCGACGCTGGATGTTTTGCTGGATGGCGGAAGCATCTCGAAAACGGGCGCGTCGTTATCTGCAAAAGGGGCCGAGGTCTTCGACGCCACGGGAATGGTCGTGGCGCCGGGTTTTATCGATCTGCATTGCCATCTGCGCGAACCGGGACAGGAACTCTCCGAAACGATCGAAACCGGCACGCGCGCCGCTGCTCGCGGAGGCTTCACCGCCGTTTGCCCGATGCCCAACACGCATCCGGTGAACGACAACGCGTCGGTAACGCGATACATGGTCGAACGCGCGGCCGCCGCCGGACATGTGCGAGTCTGGCCGATCGGCGCGGCTTCCAAAGAAAGCAAGGGCGAGGCGCTCTCCGAAATCATGGCCATGAAGGAAGCCGGGGCTGTTGCGGTGAGCGACGACGGCAAGCCGATCGCCACGGCTCGATTGGTGCGCCAGGTGATGGATTATTGCCGCTCGTTGAATTTGCCGGTAGTTGAACATTGCGAAGATCCATCGCTCGCCGCTGGTGGCGTGATGCGCGAAGGAGCGCGATCAATTCGCCTCGGCCTGAAGGGAATTCCCGCGGCTTCGGAATCCATTTGCGTCGAACGCGATATTGAAATGTCGGCGCTCACCGGTTGCCGGCTGCACATTGCGCACATGTCGGCGCGCGCGTCTTTGGATCATGTGCGCGCGGCAAAGCGAAACGGACTTCCCGTAACATGCGAAGTCACACCCCATCATTTCACGCTGATCGATGAAGACGTGATCTACGACTCGCGCTACAAAATGAATCCGCCGCTTGGCTCCCGCGAAGATCGCGAAGCGCTGCTCGAAGGTTTCGCCGACGGCTCGATCGATGCGATTGCCACCGACCACGCGCCGCATCATCCGGCAAGTAAAGACGTGGAATTCGATCGCGCTCCTTTCGGCATTACAGGTTTTGAAACGGCGCTTTCGCTGGCGCTGGAACAGTTGTTCCACTCCGGCCGTATCCCGCTCTCGCGGTTGGTTGAGCTTTTCACCACAGGGCCAGCGCGCGTCCTGGGAATGGAACGAAAAATTGCCGCCGGCGAGCCCGCCGATTTGACGATCTTTTCGCTCGAGCATGCTTGGACGTTCCGTGCCTCGGAATCTGCCAGCCGCTCGCGGAATTCTCCTTTCGACGGTCGCGAGTTTCGCGGCGCCCCAATGGCCACAATTGTCGATGGAAAATTCGCCTATCGCCGCTGATCGGCAAGCTTCAAATATTCTAAGGCCTGGGCGGCCAGCCGGGTTATAATCGCGCCAGCCGAAAGCCTCGTCCCCCGCTTAGAACTACGAGGAGGTCCCATGTCCCGCCGATGGCATCCCTATTTCCTAGTCATCGCAATCGTGTTTGTAAGTGTGTCCATAGCTCATGGGCAGGCAGCCGCTGAGTATGGGGCCATGACTGCGAAGATGGGAGCTGCAACCGCTGCCGCGGGAAAGGTTCCGCTTCCCACCATAGTAATCCCTGGCGGTTCGGCGCCAGCAGCCAGGAAATCATCGGCGCCTGCGCCTGCTCCCGCGGCAAGCGTCCCTTCGCGCCTGCCGACCGCGGACGAAGCTGCTGCTGCGAATCGACTTGGCCTGGAAAGGCGCGCCGGGCCGGAAGGCGCGGACATTTTATTCACTTCCGTGCCGGAGCACGCGCAGGTCTTTATCGATACTCAATTCGTCGGCGTCGCTCCCCTGAAATTGAAGCTTGCGCCCGGGCATCACCGTGTCTACGTAACCGCGCCGAATATGCTGGCGAGCGACCAGTTCATCGACGTGGCTCCCAAACAGATCCGCGAGATTGTACTTTCACTCAATCCGCGCGCACCCAAGCGAGTCGAAACGCACTAGATCATCGCGTTTCGACTTTAAAACGACGGGGACCGATTTCCGTCCTATATTCATCAACGTAAAAACCATTTGAATTGAAATCGCAATTTATGAAATAAGTTCCTGTCTGTGAAGTTTCCCGGAAAGTTCTCCACAGGAGCCTTTATGCAATACGGCTTCGTCCTGCCTGACATCGACCTGCAAAACATCGGCAGTTTGGCACGGGAAGCGGAGGAGGCCGGCTGGGACGGAGTTTTCATCCCCGACTGCATTTCCATTGAAACCAAAAACGTTCCCGCCTTTCCCTTTTTTGATCCGTGGGTGGCCTTGGGGCTCGTTGCCGTCGCCACCAGCCGCATTCGTTTTGGCACCATGGTCACGGCGGTCTCCGCGCCGGCGTCCGTGGAAATTGGCCCGAGAGACGATGACGCTCGATCATCTTTCGAATGGTCGCTTGATTCTTGCCGTCGGGCTGGGCGCCGCAGCCGACGATGCCGGTTTCTACAAAGTGGGCGAAAAGATGGACCTGAAGACTCGCGCCGAATTGCTCGATGAAGGATTGGAAATCCTCGCTGGATGCTGGAGCGGAAAACCATTCAGCTTCCGTGGAAAACACTATCAAGTGGACGAATATGACCCTGGTGCCGCCCTCAATCCAATCACCGCGGATACCCATGTGGGTGGTCGGCGTCTGGCCAAAAACAAAATCCATGAATCGCGCGCTGCGCTGGGACGGTATTATTCCGCAGAAATACAAGCCGCAGGCCAGCGACATATACATGAAGCCGGAGGAAATTTCGGGCGTGCGCGACTTCGTGAAACAGAATCGCAAAGGGCCGGGAGCGTTCGAGATCATCGCATCGGGAACTACCTCGGGAAACAACCGCAAGCGCGCATTTGAAGAGGTTCAGCCATACGCGGAGGCCGGCACAACCTGGTGGCTGGAAGCGATGTGGGGCGCCTCCCTGGAAAAGGTGCGCACCCGAATCCAGCAAGGCCCCCCGCGGGAATAGAACCGCCTTCACGGCCCAACACCACGGTTTGATGGCTCGCAGAAAAAGTCGACTGGCCGAGAATTCTAGGAAAATGAGGAAGCCATCATGCCAATGTTGAAACCACCGCATCCGGGAGAATTTATCCGGACTGAAATCATAGCGCCCCTCGGTCTCTCCGTGACCGCAGCCGCTGAAGTACTCGACGTATCCCGTCCCGCGCTATCCAGCCTGCTGAACGGCCGGGCTGACTTATCCGGAGACATGGCCCTTCGAATCGAGAAGGCATTTGGTCCCAAGATGGACACGCTGATGCGAATGCAGTCCGCCTACGATATTGCAAGGACCCGCAAGCGCCAGAGCAAAATTCGCATCCGCCGCTACCGCCCCGCTGAAGCGCTGGCCTAGCTGACCAGGGAACGGTGCCTGCAAATACGACCAGGAGTCATTCCTCTCTCGCGTACACCATCCTGGGAGACAATCGCTGTAGAATGAAACAATGGGCACTACCCCAAGCATGCCCGCGTTTCGAGAGCCAGGCGCCGTTGCGAAGATATTTAACCGCACATTCGGGTTCCTGGTTGGGCTTGGCCTCGGCGCGAAATATAATTACTTGCTTCAAGTTCGCGGCCGCAAGAGCGGGCGCATCTATTCCACTCCCATCGACCTGCTGGAGTTCGAAGGAAAACGGTTTCTAGTTGCGCCCCGGGGACGAACCCAATGGGTGCGCAACGCGGAATCCGCTGGAGAAGTCACGCTCAAGCGCGGAGCAACGCGGCTGAAATTCCGGCTGCGGGCAATCCCGGATGAAGAGAAGCCGGAACTCTTGAAGGAATATCTCGATCGCTTTGCAACCGCCGTGCAGGGATACTTTCCTGTCCCGAAAGGGTCGCCCCCTCAGGCTTTCGCCAATCTCACCGAACATTACCCTGTGTTTGAGCTTCTTCCAGCCGAATAACAAGAGCACCACGAAGCGAAATCTCTTTCGGAGTTTCCATGTGCCCGAAAATGAATCCTGAACATTCCTACATAGGGACGGAGCCGGAGCTTCGGAACATGGCGAAGGGTATACCGTCGGGGTCGACGGCCACCGCCATCTCGTCGCCTCCCGGCAATGTTTGAGGCGGAATCACAATATGCGCGCCCAATTGTTCTGCTTTCTTTGCGTGAGCCTTCACATCCGGCACGCGCATAAAAAGCTGCACCATGCTGTGGCCTTCTTTTTCAGAAATCGGCCAGATGCCGCCATTGATACCGTCCCTGCTGGTTGTATCCACTTGCCGGTAGCCCAGGGGATTGTCTCCAGAAATCTTCCAACCGAAGAGCGCGGAATAAAATTCCTCCAGCTTTTTCGGTTGTTTGGTCAGGATCTGCCAGTGCATCACGGGATCAGCCATTCGTTTCTCCTTTAATCTGCTTGAGGGTAGTGACGGGAAATAGAGAGACCTCCACTTGATAGACATCGTCCTTGCGTTCGCCTTCGGCTGCCAGCGAACGCATTTCGCTCAGGAAGTCTTCCGCCAGAACTTTTAACCGGGAAAGTTTCGTCGAATCGAGTGCGACGATCATGTGGCTGTGAAACCGCTCGCCGCTCGGAACGCGTTCTAGCGCCTCGATGATGAAGCGATGGACATCCTGGTTGATCTGATTGCTGGCGGTCTCGGTCAAGGCGGCACTGCGAAATTCGGCGTCGCCGGATTTGTCAAGCCAGCGGTTCGCTTCGCGCATCTCGAGCAGCCGCAAACGCAATAAGCGCTGCAGCGCAACGTTCACTTCCGCAACGGAAATTCCGAGCGTTTTGGCGATCCAGCGCGAGTCCGTCTGGAATCCCTTGATCTGAATCAGCTCTAAAATTGCCAGGTGATACCACGCGGAAAGAAGCTGAAACGTATCCAGGTCCAGCGAAACGCTGCGAATATTTTCCGGCGCGCGGCTTGAACGCGTTCCCCTTTTCAGGATTTGCGCATAAACCTGAATTGCCTCATCGCTCAACCCGATGCGTTTTCCGATGGCGGCGAGAGCCCGAGGGGAGAGCTTTCGCTTGCTGCGCATCACCTGCGAAAGCGTGGAGTGGTCGATTCCCAATTGTTTTGCAAACGAGCGCAGAGAATAGCGATGGTTTCGTGCTGTCGCCGCCTGGAAACGTTCGCGCAACAACGCGGGAAGATCGAACTCAGCGCGGGAAACGGCGGGAACGGAGGTCCTCGAGGTCTTCACGAAAACAGCTTAGTGAAGAACCGGCGGAGTGGCAATCAACTTGTCCCAAAAGTGGGGCAGATATTTGCCCCACTTTTGGCATGCGAATTGATGCGGTGAAAAGCAGGATTGGCTCGCGAGTCGCGAACGAAATGTTTGGGAATGCGATTAGTGAGCGGCTGGTTCGGCGGCGGGATGCATGCCGTGCTGCGGCACTTCGTGGACGCCGCGCGCCGGAGGTTCCAGGTGGAACCGGAAAAAATGATTCAAAGGGCCTGGGCCCTTGCCGATCGCGTAGCTTTTTTCCATCGCTTTGGTGACGTAGGCCTTTGCCAGGATCACGGCATCACGGATTTGCAGCCCGCTGGCCAGCTGAGCCGCCACCGCGGATGAGAATGTGCACCCTGAGCCATGAGTATTTTCGGTTTTGATGTGGTCGCCCTCGAACGCATTGATCTCCGTTCCCTCGCAGAGCACATCCGTGGGCTTGGACATATGCCCGCCCTTGACGATGACAGTCTTTGCGCCCATCTCGATCAATTTTTGTGCGGCGGCTTTCATCGACGCAACATCTTTAATTTCAATTCCAGTGAGCAACTCCGCTTCCGGAATATTCGGCATAACCACGCTCACCCGCTTCAGCAGTTCATCGCGCAGAAACCGGATTCCGCTGGCATCGAGCAACTCCACTCCGCCCGTACTCGCGCGCAAAACCGGGTCGAGCACCACGTGCGCGAATTTTCCCCGGTCAAGAAATTCAGCCACTATCGCCGCATTGGCGCGGTTGCCGAGCATTCCAATTTTTACCGCCGCGATCGAAACGTCCTCCAGAATCGCATCGAGTTGCGCGCGCAGCGTGGAGGGCGAGGTGGGATTCGTCGCTTGCACGCCATGCGAAGACTGCACCGTCAGCGCCGTCACGGCAGCCACTCCGTAACAATTGTGCGCCGCGAATGTCTTCAAATCGGCGGCAACGCCCGCGCCGCACGAAGGATCGAAACCCGAGATCGTCAAAAGAATTGGTGGAGGTTGGTTGGTATGGTTATTCAACGATTGTTTCTCCCTGCTTAAGGCAAAATCGCCGGCGTTCGCTGCGGCAGCAGCGAACCCGGCTAAACGAAATGTACTCGCCTTGTTTCCGCGAACGCAAGGGGAAATTTTGGTTTGCAAATGGCGCAAAGAAGATTTCGATCGTAAAATTCAGGATTTTCCGCTGAAAGACCCAGATGTTGGGGCCAAGCGCAGAGCACCGCCAGATGTAGCGACCCCCAAAACAAACGCGCGCCTGTGGAAATCTTTCGAAATTCAAAAATCCCATGCCACGAGGGAATGATTTCTTCAAATCGCTATGGAAATAGTCCGCGAACCGTGGTGGCGTCCGCCACGCGGCCAACCGCCAGAATGTAAGCGCCCGTGCGCATGTGAACGTGGTGGCGGCGGGCCATCTCGTGCACATCGTTAAAGGCCCGGCGGATCACCAACTCGAGCCGCGCATTCACTTCTTCTCGCGACCAGAAATATCCCTGCAGATCCTGCGCCCATTCGAAATAACTTACCGTTACGCCCCCGGCGTTGGCTAGAATATCCGGCAGAATCGTGATCCCCTTGCGCGCCAGCACTTCATCGGCGTGCGGAGTGGTGGGACCGTTGGCGGCTTCGGCAACAATCTTCGCCTTGATTTGCTCCGCATTGTTCAGTGTGATCGCATTTTCCAGCGCGGCCGGAACCAAAATATCGCACTTCAGCGCGAGCAGGTCGTCATTCGAAATGCGCGAAGTGCCCGGCATTCCCACCACGGTTCCGGAGCGTTCTTTATAGCGCGATGCCTTCATGGGATCGATTCCGCGCGAATTGAAAACTCCTCCGCGTGAATCGCTGATGGCGATGATCTTGGCTTTCTTTTCAAAGAAAAGCCGCGCGGCCAGCGATCCCGCATTGCCGAATCCCTGAATCGCCACCGTTGCCCCGCGCAGCGACATTCTCTTTACTTTACACGCCTCTTCCGCCGCGATCAGGCATCCTCGCGCGGTGGCGTCGTTCCGCCCTTCCGATCCGCCGATCGAAAGCGGCTTCCCAGTCACCACTCCCAGCGAGGAGTAGCCCACCATCATGGAATAGGTATCCATCATCCAGGCCATGGTCTGCGCGTCGGTGTAAACGTCGGGCGCCGGAATATCTTTCTCCGGCCCGATGATCGGCAGGATTTCCGAGGTGTAACGGCGGGTCATCCGCTCGAGTTCGCTTTTGCTCATCCGTTTCGGATCGCAAATGATTCCGCCTTTGGCGCCTCCGTAAGGGATGTTCACCGTAGCGGTCTTCCACGTCATCCATGCGGCGAGCGCTTTCACTTCATCCAGCGTAACGTTTGGATGGTAGCGAAGGCCGCCCTTGGCGGGGCCCCGGGCGACGTTGTGTTGCACGCGGAAGCCGGTGAACACTTTCACCTGGCCATTGTCCATTTTGGTGGGAACGGAAACTTCCAGGATGCGCTTGGGCGTTCGCAATACCTGCCGCAGCCCCTGATCCAATTTCAAATGCTCGGCCGCAATGTCAAATTGAATTTGTGCGATGCGAAATGGATTCAACTCTTCGCGCGGCGCCATCCGCGGAATCGGTTGAGAAACTACCTTGGCGACCGTCACCATTTTCTATGCCTCCTGAGGTTACGCGCCTGCCGCCTGCGACCGCGAATTTAGGAAATGTTCGCGGCACTCGATCGAACAAAAATGAATATCCTGGCCCGCCTGCTGCAAAGTGATAGCGATCTTCGATGAGACGTGCATCCCGCAAACCGGATCGCGCACTAGACGCAACGGTTCCGCGCTTGCCGGTTGGTGTTGACGCCGCTGCTCACGCGGCTTCAAAAACCAGCCGAGAAGCTTTCGACCCAACCATGTCACAAGGAAAAACCAGAACAGGAACCGAATCACGCGGCCCAAAAACTTCACAGTCTGTCACGCTTTCCGGCGGCTTCGCCTCGTTTCCCCGGTACAAGTTTAGAGGCCGCCCCCGCGCTGGGCCCGGCTCCGCCACCCAAGGCTAATATCTTCTAAATCTTAACTTGATTCATCTTCCGCGATCTGTGTTTCGGCACGAATCCCCTGCTGCCTCGGCCCGTAAACTGCGCGAACTTCGGAGTTTAGTCAAGCCCCAAAAGCCCTGTCAACGAAAACCAGGCAAATGCCCAAGATTCTCTCTTGAGCGACAATTGGGATCGTCCGGTTTGAAGGCCTATAAACCTCAGTTATCTACATGATAATACATATGTTACTCGAACTCAAATCAAGCTCCTAACCCACACTCGCATGGTCCGCGCCCCAGAAACCGAACCGCGATTCGATCTTTGGCTTGCCAGTTGACCTGGCCACTTTGCACGGTTAAGCTTCGCTGGCTGTTGAAGTGGCGTAGCATGAATTTGAGATTCGTCGAACCCGGCAAATCCATTTACTCACCCGAGGGCGTACTTTGAGTGAGTCATCGTGAACGCAGGTGCAAGCGGAGAAGCCATCGATTCGGATCTGGCGCTGATCAAAAGAGTAGTGGCGTGCGACGAAAAAGCTCTCGCCCTGCTCTACGACCGCTATTCGGGATTGGTGTGTGCGGTGGTTACGCGAATCTTACGCGACGCATCGGCTGCCGAGGAAATTCTGCAGGATGTTTTCTATCAGCTTTGGAGGACGGCCGCGCGATTCGATCCGGCGCGCGGCTCCTTGCCGGGCTGGTTGCTGGTCGTGGCGCGTAACCGGGCAATTTCCCGCCTTCGCCATCGTGGCCCAAATCGACATGACGACGATTCCAGCGAAAATCTTGAGAACATCGTGGCGGAGCCATTTCCGCTGGAATCCGCCATCGCACAACAGCAAATGATGGACAAAGTAAAGGGCGCGCTCGGCGCGTTGCCCGTGGAACAAAGGCAAGTCTTAGAATTAGCTTACTTTGAAGGGATGACGCACAGTGAAATCGCCCACAAAACTGGCGATCCGCTGGGTACCGTGAAGACTCGGATACGTTCGGCAGTCGAAGGATTGAAGCGGACATTGCAATCATGAACGGGCATCCAACCCGGGAAGAAGACTTCGACCTGTACGCCTTAGGCGTGCTGGAGGGCGAAGAAAAGCAGGCGATTGAATCGCACATCGCCGGCTGTGGCGCATGCGCGCAAAAACTGGCGGAAGCCCGCGGACGCATCGCCGTGCTCGCGCTCTCGGCCCCTCCGCATTCTCCGCCTCCCCAGGTAAGGGAAAGATTGCTGCGCCAGGTTCGCCAGGAATCCCGACCGCGTCAGACTCCAGGGATTGCGGAGAGTCCTTCCCTGTTCAGCCGCTGGTGGGGAGCGGCATGGGCGCCGGTCGCTCTGGTGCTGGCCCTCTCGACCATTTATCTCTGGGTGAGCAACGATCGGCTGAATCGCCAGTTGGATGAGCTCCGCACCGCGACGGAGCGCCAAAAAACGGAACAGCAAAACGCGCAGCGTCTGCTTGATGTGGTTACGGCACGCGATACGCTTGCCGTCTCGCTAGCCCCCAGCGCCGATTTGCCGGGGACTAAAGGCCGTGTACTCTACAATGCGCGGCTTGGAGTAGTGCTCTATAACGGCATCCTGCCGGCGCCGCCCGCGGACAAGACCTATCAATTGTGGTTGGTCCCCATGTCCGGTGATCCGGTAAGTGCCGGTGTCTTCAAACCTGCGGCGGACGGGTCTGGTTCGATGCTGGTGACGCCGCTGCCCCCAGGAATCGCCGCAAAAGCCTTTGCAGTGACCTTGGAGCCAGCCGGTGGCAGGCCGCAGCCCACAGGCCCAAAGGTGCAGGTCGGCGCTACATCCTAGTTTCGATGGCATGGTTCTCCCTTCCCGGGAAACCTACTACTCGAGATGGCAACCTCAAATATCAAGCTAGGGATGGGTACTCCTAGCTCCTGCGCCGCGAACTATCCTCAGCTATAACTTTTTTTTGGAGAGACAATCCAATCGGCATTTGGTAGCGTACTCACTGTGGCATCTGGTATTGGCCGGTTGGGGAGAAGACTGGCTGGCGAACACCAGATTCGGCCTAGTTAAAATGGAGGAAAGACACGATGAAGAGAATCCTGAGCACGTTGGCTCTAGTTGCGATGCTGTGTGCGACGCTCGGTCTGGCAGTCCAGGCGAAAGAAGGCAAGACAATGACCTGGACCGGATGGGTTAGCGACAGCGCGTGCGGAGCCAAGGGAATGAGCGCCGATCACAAGGCGTGCGCCAGCAAGTGCGTCGCCGAAAAGAACGCGTCATGGGTGTTCGTGAATTCCAAGACCAAAGCCGTACTCAACATCCACAATCAAGATGCAGTCCAGGCGGATGCAGCTCTCGGGCATGAAGTGAAGCTCACCGGCCATCTTATGGACGATGGATCGATTCACGTCGATAAGATCGCTCCAGCCAGCGCAATGTAAACCATTTTTTTGGCAGAGAGCCCACGAGTTACTCCACCTCAGCGGCTCTCTGCCAATTCAATTCATTCGTTTGCCGGAATTCGATCCGTCCCCATGAACGGCCGAAGCACTTCGGGAATCATCACCGAACCATCCTCCTGCTGAAAATTTTCCAGAATCGCAAGCCAGGTGCGGCCAATGGGCAGGCCCGAACCGTTCAGCGTGTGCACAAATTCGCTTTTGCCGCCTTTGGGCTTGTAGCGGATTCCCGCGCGGCGCGCTTGAAACGCTTCGCAATTCGAGCAGGAAGAAATTTCCATGAATTCATTGGCGGAGGGCAGCCACGCTTCGATGTCATATGTTTTTGATGAAGCGAATCCCATGTCGCCGGTGCACAGCAGCATCACGCGATAGTGAAGTCCGAGTCTCTGCAAAAGTTGCTCGGCATTGCCGACCAGTTTTTCCAGTTCGTCGTAGCTTTCTTCCGGCCGCGTAAACTTGAAAATTTCCACTTTCTGAAATTGATGCTGCCGCTTGATTCCGCGCGTGTCTTTTCCCGCCGCGCCCGCTTCCGAACGGAAGCAGGAAGTCCAAGCGCAAACTTTTATGGGCAACTCATCGGCGTCGAGAGTTTCGTCGCGATACAGATTGGTCAGCTCCGTTTCCGCCGTGGTGGTGAGCCACAGATCGGTTCCTTCCAGGTGAAACATGTCCGCGGCAAATTTTGGAAGTTTTCCATCCGCAACCAGCGACGCCGTGTTCACCAGAAACGGAGGATAGATTTCCGTGTAGCCGTGCTCGCGCGTGTGGACATCCAGAAAATAATTCGCCAACGCCCGCTCCAGCCGCGCTCCCAGTCCGCGATACAGCGCAAACCGCGTTCCAGCAATTTTCACCGCCCGCTGCAAATCCAGAATTCCCGCGCGCTCGCCGATTTCCCAATGCGGCTTCGGCGTAAAACTCAAATTTCGGCGGCGCGCCCCAGCGCCGCACTTCCACATTTTCCGCCGCGCCAGCGCCCACTGGCACGGATCGCGTGCGGCATGTTCGGCACCGTCAGCAGAAATTGCCGCAGCCGGTCGTCCAGTTCCGCAATCCGCTCATCATTCTTTTTAATTTCATCCGATACTGTTTTCATCCGCGCCAGAATTTCTGAAGCATCTTCGCCGGCCTTTTTCCGTTTGGCGATTTCTTCGCTGGCTTTATTGCGATCCGCCTTGGCAACTTCAGTCGAAGTAATCAACCGCCGCCGCTCTCCATCGATCTCGCGAAAAATTCCCAGATCAAGCGAGACGCGCCGGTTCCGCGCCATCTCCTCAATCAATTCCAAGTGTCCCCGCACATATCCCAAGTCCAGCATAGGCAAAAGAGAATACCCGAACCGGCCCGGTCCGCGCCACGCTGTTAATCGAGGACTCCAGTCTGGTCTTGTACGGGCCGGCTTCACAGTTTGGGGAAAAAGTGGAAAATCGCTCTCCAATGGAACGGACATTTTTGATGAGTGACCGAGAAAATCTCTTTTACTCAAGCATTTGAGAGCGACTCCGGATTCCTCTCCCGCCGGAGCGGGGTCGGAATGACGATTCACTGCACTTTTCCGAAAACCGCTCAGCCGCGCCCTGGTTCGACTCTTGCACGCTGTTGTGCTGGACCGGAGGCGGCGCGGGGGCGACTGCTTGTTTACAGCCTGAGCCGCGAAGGATGGCGCCCGGCGCGTTCGAGGAGGATTGCAGGCCGATTTGCCGTAAAAAACGGCGTCCGAAACAGGCACCCAAAAACATACGATATAGAGGCGATTAGGATTTTATAACCCCGTCTCGTTTCCGTGGTTTGCGCAATTTTGACTATGAAACCCATTGGCGATTAGCGAAGCGATTAGAAATGGATGTTTTGCGTGCTGTTTTTCTCTCGTGGGACAAGAAGGAATTGAATTCGGTTTTGTAGGGAACTGGGCAGACCGCGGCGGTTGTAAAAGTGCGATCTAAGCTCGGGCTTGCTGGAGGGTGCTGCTGGTGGGGAGTGCTATCGTATTCTCTCATACTAATATATAACATTAAGATAACTATCTCGTCAAGGTCTTTGATAGTTTCCTATTTTGATGCTGCGCCGCATCGCGGCACTGCACCAGAGTGAAGCCTCAGGGGCTAAAGCCCCCTTTTGTCGCAAACGGTAATGTCGGAGCTGAAGCCTCCGACCCCCTAAAAACCCGGCCAATCTGAATTTAGGGCAGTATCCGTTTTCACGACACTTTGACTTTGTGCGGCATGGGCTTCAAAATCAACGCGTATGGCAGACAGCGTCTATATCGTTGGGGCGGTGCGCACGCCTATTGGGAAATTCGGCGGGGGTTTGATGGATTTTACCGCGCCGGATTTGGGAGTGATTGCGGTGCGGGCGGCGCTTGCTCGATCGTTTGGCGAGGCGTTGCCTGCGGAACGGATTCCTGGCGAATCGGGCGGCGCGGCGGAACAATCGAAGCTGCCGTGGCATGTGGATGAAGTGATTATGGGGAATGCGCGGCAGGCGGGGGTGGGGCCGAACCCTGCTCGGCAGATTGCCTGGCGGGCTGGGTTGGGCGATGACGTTCCGGCGTTTACGGTGAATATGGCTTGCGCGTCTAGCTTGCGGTCGATCGTGCTGGGGTGGCAGCAGATTGCGCTGGGCGAAGCGGACATTATTGTGGCGGGCGGAGCGGAATCGATGAGCCGCGTGCCTTATCTGGTGGAAGCGCGCTGGGGATTCAAGCTGGGCAATCAGCCGCTGGTGGATGGGATGTACCGCGACGGATTTCTTTGCCAGATTTCGAAATTGGTGATGGGCGAGACGGCGGAATTGCTCGCCGATCAATACAAGATTTCGCGCGACGAGCAGGATGAATTTGCGCTGGAAAGCCACCTTCGCGCGGCACGCGCGGCGAATGAATGCCGCTTCCGCGCGGAAATTGTTCCGATCGAACGCACCGACAAAAAAGGCAAAGTCACGCGCATCGAGAAGGACGAACACGTGCGGCCGGATGTGACACTGGAAGCGCTGGCAAAACTGCCGCCGGTGTTCAGCAAGACTGGCACGATTACCGCGGGGAATTCCAGCGGGATCACGGACGCCGCGGCTGCTGTGGTGCTGATGAGCGAACGCAAAATGCGCGAGTTGAATGTAACGCCGCTCGCGCGCATTGTGGATGCGACGGTTGCAGCAGTTGACCCGCGCGTGATGGGCATCGGACCGGTGCCGGCAGTGAAGCGACTGGTTGAGCGAACCGGATGGAAGCTGGAAGATTACGACGCGGTGGAATTGAACGAAGCGTTTGCCGCGCAAGTGCTGGCCTGCGATCGTGAATTGCATTTCAATCGCGAGACGTTGAATCCGAACGGCGGCGCGATCGCGCTGGGGCATCCCATTGGATGCACGGGTGCGCGGATTGTGACCACGCTGGTTCATGATTTGCGGCGGCGCAAGGTGAAGCGTGGACTTGCCACGTTGTGCGTTTCTGGCGGGATGGGAATGGCTGTCGCAATCGAAGCGATTTTGTAGCGGGGCCGCTCGTTACATCAAAAGAGGGCGCGGCTGAAGCCGGCCCCTACAAATTCAACGGCGAAAGCAACACAGTCGAAGGCGAAGGGAACACAATCCGGGAGGGGCAACCACAATGGCAAAACAGATTGAAGAGGTGGGGCGGCCGCCGGTACCCAAGCCGGAAGAATTTCAATTCGTGCGCTACCGGCTCGAGGGGGAAGTGGCGCGGCTTACGCTCGACCGGCCGGAACATAATCTGCTGAATGAACGCATGCTCATGGAGTTGGCCGCGGGAATCGAACTGCTGGGAGACCACCCGGACGTAAAACTGATCGTGCTGGCCGCCACCGGCAAAACTTTCTGCGGCGGAATCGAACTGGGCGAATACACGGCGCGGCGGGTGTTTCAGGTGCTCGACGCATTTCGCAGCGCGTTTGACGCCATGCTGGAAACCGGAAAGCCGGTGCTGGCGGTGGTCAACGGCCCCGCGTTCGGCGGTGGATCGGAACTGGCCATGCTATGCGATCTGGTGGTAGCCACTCCGCGGGCGCGATTCGCGCAACCGGAAATCAAACTCGGCGCTTTTCCGCCGCTGGCGGCCGCGATTCTGCCTTACATCATCGGGCCTAAGCAGGCGCTGGAATTGGTGCTGACGGGCGAAACAATTTCCGCCGAACGCGCCCGCGAAATGGGACTGGTCAATCGACTGGTGCCGGAAGATCAGCTCGAAAAAACGGTGAACGACCTGGTGGCGTTGGTGACGGCGCAATCCGGTCCCGTGCTTTCGATGGCGAAAAAAGCGGTGCTGAACAGCATGGGAATGTCGCTGCGCGATGGCGTGCGGAATTCGATGCAGGTTTTTCTGAACGAACTTTCAAAGCTCGAGGATTCCCAGGAAGGCCTGCGGGCCCTGGTGGAAAAGCGCGCGCCGAATTGGAAAAATCGATAACCATCGCCGTCCGCCGCTCATCTTGAAAATACAGCAATGGACGATCCACCACAGACGAATTTCCACGAAGGCTCGAGCGAAGCCGCAGCCGCTGATGCGGCGAATTCCGTGGACCAGTCCGCGATTGCCGCTGGCTTCGCCCGGGCGTATGAACGGCATCAGCGCGTCATCTTGCGGCGCGTTTCGATTCTTCTCGCCGTCGGGGGCGTGGCGTTCATTCTGACCACTTGGATTCTGGTGCGCCGCGACTCGTTGGGGAAGTCCTTGGCGGCAGATTCCGCGCCATCGCAAATTGTGCGCCAGCAACTCGACGCATTGAATCGCGGCGAACTGCGCGAGGCTTACGGCCTTTTCTCGCAGGATTACCGCAAGCAGGTTCCCTTCGAAGCGTTTCACGAATTGGTGTCTTCGCACTGGGCGATGTTTCGCGCGCGTACGATAGATTTTGATAGCCTGGAAGAAACACATGTGCGCGCGATTTTGGATACGCACATCACCACCGCCGATGGCGCGCATTTCGTGGCTCGCTACACGCTGGTGGAAATTGAAGGCCAATGGTGGATCGATGACGTTCATTGGGGCCGCGAAGAAGAACCGCGAAACCGCACGACAGCTTGATTCGCCTTGCGGCATTACGCCGGAGCTTCAGGGGCTGAAGCCCCTTGTTCTTGTGCATTGCTGTCGGAGCTAAAGCTCCGACCCCCTAAAAAGTTGATCGGTCTCAAATCTGGAGAGCACGCGGATGCGCTTCGGTTGACACTCGCGCTTCGCGCGACTTACACTGGCCGTCGATAATTCAGCCGGCTCAAGGAATCGGGAAGGCCGTGAAAATCGGCCGCGGTCCCGCCACTGTAATCGGCCGGCGCTGCTCTTGAATGTTTGCCCACTGGATTCGCCGCTATTTCGCGGCGCTCCGGGAAGGGCCGCTCCGATTCGCAGGAAGGCAATCGGAGTGAAGCAGCGCCCTAGTTTCCGCAGGTTCGTCTCAGTTCAAGCGAATCGGCGGAGAGGCCGAAAGCCAGGAAACCTGCTTGAGCCGCTTGTAAGCTGGCGCCCTTCGCGAGAAAGGGCGTGGCATTTGGCCCCATTGTCTCTCGTGGGGCTTTTTTGTTGCCCGGAATGCGAAAGCAAATTGGACGCGGCGCGTGCGAAAAATAATCTTTAGAGCGATTACGATCGGTTTAGCGATGCTGGCGCCGTGGTGTGTGCCCGTGCGTGCGACGCAAAGCAGCTCCGTCGTTGCGGCACAGGTAGCGCAAACACGCGAAGTGACCGATGAGACCGGCAGGCACGTCGCAGTGCCCGTGGATGTGCGACGAATCGTTTCCCTCGCGCCGAATCTGACTGAAACGATTTACGCGCTGGGAGCGCAAGATAGACTCGTTGGAGTAACGAATTACTGCGACTATCCGCCGGACGCGTTGAAAAAAACAAAAATCGGAACCGCGTTGAATCCCAGCCTGGAAGCAATCGTTGGGCTGAAGCCGGATTTAGTTCTGGCGACGACGGCAATCGATCGCCTGGAAACGGTGCAAGCGCTCGAACGACTGGGCATTTCCGTATACGCCACCGACCCGCACACGGTCGATGGCATTCTGGTTTCGATTCGCAACGTGGGAGAGGTGATCGGGAGTCCGCAACAGGGCGATGCGCTTGCCGCAAGTCTCGCGTCGCGGCTCGTGCAAATCAAGCTGCATCTGGCCGGCAGTGCACCGAGGCGGATTTTGTTCGTCGTATGGGAAAAACCCTTGATCACGATGGGCAAAAATACTTTTCTTGCCGACGCGGTGCGCCGGGCGGGCGGCGAATCCGTGATCGATCTGAATCAGAATTGGCCGACGGTGAGCCTGGAAGAAGCTGTGAGACAGCAGCCCGATGCGTTAGTGTTTGCAAGCGGCGATCCGCAGAATTCCGAGAAAGAATATGCGAATCTGAGTACGGAGCCGGGATGGCGGGTGTTGCATGCGGTGGAGCAGCGGCAAATCATCACCGTGAGCGACGCAATCGCGCGTCCCGCGCCGCGGCTGATCGATGCGATTGAGGAATTGGCGCGGGCTTTGCATCCGGACGCATTCGCGGCCGGCGCTGCGAAATAGCCGTGGAAAATAAATGATGAAGATTCGAACGAAAAACCGAGAAAGAAAAACGGCGACATCGCTTCGCAATTTGTATTCGCCGTTTATTCCAGCATCCGGAGCCGCCATGCAGCCGCTGACGGCGCGAAGGATTCTGTGGGTTTGTGGATGGCTCAGCGTTCTGCTGCTGGCGGTGGTGGTGATTGCGCTGAAGTTGGGCGCGTCGCCGATTCCGATTGTGGATGTGGTGCTGACCCTGGCGCGCGGGGCATTCGGCCAGGCGGATCGCATTCCGTCTCAATATCGATTGATCGTTTTCGACTTGCGCTTGCCGCGGATCGCGCTGGGAATTTTGGTTGGGGCGGCGCTTTCCGTTTCTGGGGCCGGCTTTCAAGCACTGTTGCGCAACCCGCTGGCTGATCCGTATGTGCTGGGGGTTTCGAGCGGCGCCGCTCTTGGCGCGATTGTTTCCCTGATTGCCTTTCCGCACGTTCCGCTGGCGATGCAAGGCCTGGCTTTCGCGGGCGCGGGACTGACGATTGCGGCCGTTTATTTTCTGGGACGACGGGGAGGACAGCTCGACAGTCCCACGCTTCTGCTTGCGGGAATTGTTTCGGCGTCGTTTCTTTCGGCTGTGATCATGTTCCTGATGACAACACTTTCGGGCCGCGATTTGCGCGGCATGGCTTTCTGGCTGATGGGCGACCTTACTTCGGCTCCGCCGATCCATCTTGGATTTTTATTTGTGCTGGTGGTTTTTGCGTCTGGGGCCATTTATACCACCGCATCCGACTTGAATTTAATTCTTACAGGCGAGCAGGAAGCGCGCCACCTGGGTGTGAACGTTGGGCGCGTAAAAATAGTCGTGTACGTGGCAGCGTCGTTGCTCACGGGCATCGCCGTTTCGGTAAGCGGAGCTATTGGATATGTCGGCTTGCTGATCCCGCACGTGATGCGAATGCTTTTCGGCTCCGATTATCGTCTGTTGATTCCAACGTCGGCGATCGGCGGTGCGATCGCGATTGTGGTGGCCGACACTCTGGCTCGTTCCATCGTCGCGCCAACGGAGTTGCCGGTGGGCGCGATGACGGCGGTGGCGGGCGCGCCGGTCTTCATCTATTTATTGAGGCGGAGATTACGTTGAGTCCGGAAACCCCCGAATACGGCATGGCACACGCGCAACCGGCAGGAGCGGTAAGCGGCCTGCGAACACCGAACGATTTGCGATTGAGCGTGGAGCAGGTGACCTATATTTATACCGCGACGGAGACAAACGCGCTCCGGTTCACGGTCGAGCCGGTGAGCTTCCAGGCGAAGCAGCGTGAACTGGTGGCAATCCTGGGACCGAATGCCAGCGGCAAATCCACATTGCTACGACTGCTGGCTGGAGTGTTAAAGCCTCTCTCTGGGCGCGTGTTGGTCGATGGTCAAGAGGCGAGCCAGCTTGACCTGCGTTCGCGCGCGCGGCGCATCGCACTGGTGCAGCAGGAAAGCGCCCTTCTTTTCCCGTTGCGCGTTTGGGAATATGTGCTGCAGGGGCGCTACGCGTATGGGCGGTTGCTGCGATTCGAAACGAAAGACGATTGCCTTTTGGCCGCGGAAGCGCTGAAGCGAGTGAGCGTGGAACATCTGACGGAGCGCTGGATGGATGAACTCTCCGGCGGCGAGAAGCAGCGCGTGATCCTGGCGCGGGCGCTGGCCCAGCAACCGGCGCTGCTTCTGCTCGACGAGCCGACACAACATTTGGATATCGGCGGCAAAGTGGAATTGTTGCGCAGGCTGCGGCGGCTGGCGCAGCAGAATCGCCACACGGTTGTTGTGGTGACGCACGAACTGAATCTAGCCGCGGAATTCGCCGATCAAATTGTGCTGATGCACAAAGGCAAATGCGTGGCGGTGGGAACGCCAAAAGATGTGTATCAACGCGAATTGCTCGAGCGAGTTTTCGACGCGCCGCTCGAGGTGGAAGCCGGGCCGGGTGGAAGGCCGCGGGTAATTATTCATGGAAATCCGGAAATGGATTTCCCCGGCCCGAACCACGGCGGCGAATAGTAGACGAACTGCGACCCGGCATTAGGGGCTTATTCTGGGTCCCTCGCCCGCCGTTGGCGGGCTCGGGATGACGAAAACATGATCCCTGCGAGAGCGGCATTCCAAGGGGCGCTCTTCCGTTTGCCGAAACGCTGACTATTCCGGTTCGCTGGCGAGCGGCGGACAATTGTGGAGGAAGGCCATGTTCTTCCAGCGAAGCGCACTCATTTTGATCGTGTTCGTCGTCGCCGTGGTCGGTTACACGGCTGCCCGAAACGCTCCAGGTCCGCAATCGCAAATGGAGCCTGCGTTGAAGAAACCGGTGGCAGTGATTCACACCATGATTGGAGACATGAAGTGCCAGCTTTATCCCGAGCAAGCTCCGTTGGCCGTCGCTAATTTTGTGGGCCTGGCTACCGGCCGGAAGGATTGGACGAACCCGGTGACGCACATGGTGGAACATAACAAGCCGCTCTATGACGGAACGATTTTCCACCGGGTGATTCCGGATTTCATGATTCAGGCCGGCGATCCGACCGGTTCGGGCGATGGCGATCCGGGTTTCACGTTTCCGGACGAACTGAAATCGGACTTGCAATTTGACAGGCCGGGGCGGCTGGCCATGGCAAATTCCGGTCCGAATACAAACGGATCGCAATTTTTTATCACGGAAAAGGATTTGCCGCGCTTGAATCCCTGTTTCAGCGACGGCGGGTGCCAGCGCGGAACTCGCATGGTGCCCAAGGGCTACGGCTATACGATTTTTGGGCAATGTGATGTTGATGCGGTCGAGCTGGTGAAGAAAATTGCGCGCATGTCGGCGGACCCGCGCAATAACCGGCCGGATTTTCCGGTCAAGATTTTGCATATCGATATTCTGAGCGCCGGAAAACTGGTTCCACTTGCCACTCCACCGGCGAACTAATGAAGCAAGGATGTAGATTCTCGTTTGTACGGAACTGAAATCATACGACTCGAACGGCTGGGGTGAGAAGCAAGCCAGTCGAATGAGCCGTCCACAACCACCAGAGACTCCGCGCACGGGAAGACGGTGAAACGCCGTCGCCGCCGCGCGACTGTATGGCGGAAAGATGCAGGGCGTGAGCCACTGTTTTGCTCCTCGAAATTCATGGAGCCGAACGGGAAGGCCGAGCCGCAGCGAACTGCCGCCAAGCCAGGAGACCGGCGGAGTCTCAGCCCGGGATGGATGCAGCGATGCATCCACACGGGACAACCTTCAACTCCCGCGCGAGAGGGAGAGGAGGAATCACCATGCGAGTGCGATTTTCCTTTCTGCTGTTTTTCACCGCTGTCTTTTCCTTTTGCAATTTGGCATATGCGCAAGCGCCGGCTTCCACCACCGGAAAAAACACAACAACAATCAGTCAGCACGGCGGGACAATTCAGGGAACAGTCTATGATCCTGACGGGCGGGCCGTTCCGGATGTTCGCGTCACTCTTTTAAGCTCGATGTCGGCGGTAGCGGAGGGGCGAACGGATGCGAAGGGCGAATACCGATTCGAAGGCCTTCGCAGCGGAACGTTTACCGTGATTGGTTACCAGACGGGATTTTCGAATCTCTCCGCCAACGTGGATGTGAGGTCCGGCGAAACACGCACGATTGATTTACATCTTCAATTGAGCGCGGTGCAGGAACAAGTGATCGTATCCGCTTCGCTGGGCGGAGCGCTGGCGCCGCAGATCGGTTCCTCCGTCAGCGTGGTGAGCCACGAGGATATCGAGAACCGCGACTCGCAAACCGTCTACGATTCTCTGCGCGGCTTGCCCGGCGTTGAAATCAACCAGACTGGCCCCCGCGGCGCGGTGACCAGCGCGTTTATCCGCGGCGGAAACTCCAATTACAACCTGGTGATGATCGACGGAATTCCGCTGAATGATTTTGGAGGCGGTTTCGATTTTGGCCCGATTCCCGCGAGCGGAGTGGATCACATCGAAGTAACGCGTGGGCCGGAAAGCGCGCTGTATGGTTCCAATGCCGTCGCGGGAGTGATCAATATCGTCAGCACCCGCGGAGACGGCGAGCCGCATTTCGATTTCCTGGGCGAAGGCGGAAACCTCGGCACATGGCGGATCGCCACCGGCGGCGCGGGACTGAATCACGGATTCAATTGGGCCTACAATTTGTCGCGGCTGGACACTAATGGCGCGGTGATCAACGACGACTTCGAAAATCAAAGTTCGTTTCTGAGCTTTGGTTATTCGCGCAGCCCGCGCCGCCAGTTCAACGTGCATTTTTTCGGAGACGCGAGCAACGTGGGGAATCCCGGCCCATATGGCTCGGACCCCGATCATCTTTTCCCCGGGATCGATACCGCCTCGCGGCAAAAACGAAATGAATTCGGCTACCAGGGAAACTATGCGGAGCAATTCTCGAGCCGGTTCCGGCAAGTCACCACGGTCAGCGTCTCCACGGACCGTTTTGACTTTCTTTCGGCGTTCGGCGATTCGTTCAGCCGGAATTCGCGGGTGGTGGCGAACACGCGGAGTGAAATCGCGATTGCGCCGAAGGATTTCTTCGTCGCCGGATTCGAATACGATCACGAACAATTTACGAATACATTCGTGGCCGATGCAAACGGCGTGCCTTTCCCTTTGCCGCGGAATAACTACGCCTTTTTCGCGGAGAACCGCTGGAATCCCGGCAGCCGTTGGTTTCTGAACACGGGATTCCGCGTGGATAACATCCGCACCGGCACACTGCCGCCGGATGGTTTCGGGTCGCGCCCGTTGATTCCGGCCAGTTCCGTGACGCAAGTGGATCCGCGGATTTCCGTAGCCTACCTGGCGCGTGAAGCGAGCAGCGGAATTTTCGGGATCACGCGAATACATTCGAGCTTTGGCACCGGAATCCGGCCCCCAGATGGATTCGAGCTTGGTTTCACCGACAACCCGGAACTGAAGCCGGAGCGAAGCATCAGCTACGACGCGGGAGTGGAGCAGCGGTTGGCCGGGGAACGCGCCGTGGTGGACGTGACGTATTTTTACAATCGTTACAAGGACCAAATCGTCACGCTGGGCGGCTCGTTTCAAAATCTAAGCACGTTTTCCTCGGCGAATATCGCAAATTCGCGGGCCTATGGACTGGAAAACAGCTTGCGGTTGCGGCCCTTCCGCTCGCTGGAAGTGACGGGCTCCTATACCTGGCTGAATACAGCCATTCTGGCTCTGGACGGCGCGTCGCAGACGCAGTTCCCCTTTCAGTTGGGGCAGCCCTTGATTCGCCGGCCGCACAATTCGGCGGGCTATAACATCACGTGGATTCGAGGGCGTTTGATGGTGAACGCGTCCGGCGTGATTCGCGGAGCGGTTCTCGACCTGGAACCAAATGACGGCAATTTCGCCTGCACGCTGGGGCTGCAATGCGTGTTCCGGAACAAGGGCTATGTTCTGGCTAACGGTGGATTTTCGTATGCGTTGCCGGGCGGCGTTGAAATTTACGGGCGGCTGAATAATTTCCTCAACCAGAAATATGAGGAGTCGTTCGGCTTTCCGGCGCTGCGAGTGAATTTCATGTCGGGAATAAAATTTACGTTTCCCGGCCAAGCGCGCTGATAACGGAAATCCCTGATCGCAAGAATGAATTCGATGGGACGCACGGGAGAGCTGAGAGGCTCTTCCGTGCGGGATCGAATACCATGAACTCAGCGGAGAACTCGAGCAGCGGATTCAGCAGCTTCGAGAAAGAGCTGCGGCTGCGCATCTACGAGCATATTTTGGACAGCGGAAAAGTTCCGTCAATCACGGATCTAGCAGAAGCGCTCTTGCTATCAGCGGCGGAAATCCACGAAGGATTGCAGCGATTGGAGCAAGGGCACGCGCTGGTGTTGCATCCCGACGGCGAAATTCTGCGCGCGGCCCCATTCTGGGCCGAGCCAACGCCGTTTGTAGTTGAGAGCGGAGGATCATGGTGGTGGGCGAGCTGCATTTGGGATGCCCTCGGCGTCGCGGCGATGCTGAAGAAAAACATGAAGGTGAAAACGTCGTGCGGGTGCTGCGGCGAAGATATGAGCTTTGAAGTGCACGATGGCCCGCCTGGAAATCTGGAAGCGGTGATCCATTTCGCAGTTCCCGCACGGCGCTGGTACGAAAACATCGTGTTCACTTGATCGACGATGCTGCTCTTCCGGTCGGAAGAACACGTAGACCGCTGGTGCCGGGATTCGAATTTGCCGCGCGGCGCCATTCTGACGATGGAGCAGGGTTGGGGCTTAGCGAAAGAGTGGTATAGCGACCGGCTCGATCCGGATTGGAGCCCGAAAACAGAGGCCGAGACGCAAGGTGCGTTTGCGGAACTTGGCCTCGAGGGACCATTCTGGAACCTGTATTGAGAAACGCGGCAGAACAGTTTGCGGAATAATTCGATTGGCGGAGAATTCGGAAATACTTCATAACCTATCGTTATTCATTCCAGGGGACTTGGAACACAGAGAGATTCTTCGCCCCGTATCGTCTTCCGGGGCGCAGACAACACGCTTCGCTTAGAATGACACCGTTACGGGATTTCTCCGCAAAAGGTGAAACAGACCTGAGCCAAATTGTCTTTCCGCGGCGCCCCGAGTTCATCCACGGCGCGTGGCGGGCGGATGCTATAATCCTGGGACTGCCATGAGCAAGGCCACTCCCGAAACGAATCGTCCAGCGCCCGAGGTATTTTCGCGCTATGAAGCGGTGATCGGGCTGGAAGTGCACGCGCAGCTCGAAACGGCGACGAAAGCGTTTTGCGGCTGCTCGACGCATTTTGGGGATGCTCCGAATTCGAATACCTGTCCCGTGTGCCTGGGATTGCCAGGGGCGCTGCCGGTGTTGAATCGTCACGCGGTGGAATTGGCGATCCGCGCGGCGTTGGCCATCCATTGCAGGATCGAAGAGCGTTCGCGGTTTGCGCGTAAGAATTATTTCTATCCTGATTTGCCGAAGGGCTATCAAATTTCGATGTACGAGCTTCCGCTGGCGACCGCGGGCTGGCTCGATGTTGAAACCGGCGGCGCCAGAAAACGAATCGGGATCACCCGGCTGCACATGGAAGAAGAC
This sequence comes from uncultured Acidobacteriota bacterium, assembly GCA_963797765.1. Lineage (GTDB taxonomy): Bacteria > Acidobacteriota > Terriglobia > Acidiferrales > UBA7541 > JBGPTK01. The sequence goes on from CAWCQU010000002.1 coordinate 1,522,689, forward strand.
GCGGCAAAGGCCATGCACGAAGGGTTTCCGGATTCCGATTGCAACACGTATATCGATTTCAATCGTGGCGGCGTGCCGTTGATCGAAATTGTATCCGAGCCGGATTTGCGCAGCGCGGCGGAAGCGCACGCCTACCTTACGTGCTTGAAGCAAGTGCTGCTCTACACCGAAGTGAGCGACTGCAACATGGAAGAAGGCTCGCTGCGCTGCGACGCCAACGTAAGCGTGCGGCTGCGCGATGCTGACAAATTCGGAACAAAAGTAGAAGTGAAAAACCTGAATTCGTTCCGCTACCTGGCGCGCGCGCTGGAATATGAAATCGAACGGCAAATCGGCGTGCTGGAATCGGGCGGCAAAATCGGCCAGGAAACGCGGCTGTGGAATGTGGCGGCGGGGCGGACCGATCCGATGCGCTCGAAGGAATTCGCGCATGACTACCGGTATTTTCCCGACCCGGACCTGCTGCCTGTGACGATTAACGAAACCTGGAAGACCAAAGTAGCGGACGAAATGCCGGAATTGCCGGACGCGCGGCGCGTGCGCTTTCTTGCCGAGTATCAAATTACGGCGTATGACGCCGGTGTTTTGACCGCCACTCGCGCCCTGGCTGATTATTTCGAAGCGGCTGCGCGCGCGGGCGCTCCGGCGAAATCGCTGGCCAATTGGATTGCCACGGAACTGTTGCGCCTGCTCAACGAAGCCGGGAGAGAAATTGCCGATTGCCCCGTGCAACCTGAAGCGCTGGCGGAATTGATCGCAATCGTGGACCGGGGAGAAATCACGGCGGCGAGCGGCAAAAAAGTTTTCGCGAAAATGTTTGAAACCGGAAAGCCGGCGAAGGAAATTATCGCCGCCGAGGGCCTGGCGCAGATCAGCGATTCCGGCACTATCGAGCGGGTGGCCCGCGACGTGGTGGCGAAAAGCCCCGAGAATGCCGCCAAATTTCGCGCAGGAAATGAAGGCGTTTTTAAATTTTTCGTGGGCCAAGTGATGCGGGAAACGCGGGGACAGGCAAACCCGCAGGCGGTGAATGAAATCCTGAAGCGGGTGTTGAGCGAAACCGCGGCCTAAAATGCGCGCGGCCGGGGAATACGAGCGGCGCCGGTGTTCACCAAATTGGACCTGTGCTGATATTCCATAGGGAGTGACAGCGTATCTAGACGAGAGGGCCGGCCCAGGGAAAGTCGAGAAGGACTAAGAGGAATCGAGAAGCGAAATGCTGAAAGAAGGCGAAAAAGCACCTGAGTTCCGGCTGCCGGCGGACGATGGCTCCGAAGTGGCGCTCTCGAATTACGCCGGTAAAAATGTAATCTTCTATTTTTTCCCGAAAGCGCTGACGCCGGGTTGAACCAACGAAGCGTCCGAGTTTCGTGACGCAAAGTCGAAATTCGACAAGCTTAATACAGTGATATTGGGCTGCAGCGGCGATACTGTGGAAACCCAGGCGAAATTCAAGGTTCGCCACAAGTTGAATTTTCCGCTGCTCTCCGACCCGGAATTTCATGCCATCGAGGCCTACGACGCCCGGCGGATGAAATCGTTTCTTGGAAAATCATTTCTCGGAATTGTGCGGATGACTTTCTGGATCGGGCCGGACGGAAATATTCGAAAGATTTGGGATAAGGTGAATCCGAAGGGCCACGCGGTGGAAGTGCTGAAAGAGGTTGCGGGAGCGGCGAAGAAGCCGGATTAAGCCCAGACTGTAAATTGCCGGGACTTGGGCGCGAGGAAAGAAACAGGGAACCTGCACCTGTTCAAATGGTTCCATGGAAGCCGAGGGCGCCCCGACCCAATACATCGGGGTGCAAGAATCGCACAGCCCTTGGCGGATCAAGCGTAAACCCTTCGAAGCTCCCTTCCTTCCTCGGGGCAAGCAGGGCAAGCAAACAGCGTCCCCATATCTTCCAGCGCAAGGCAAGCTTCCGGATTTCGAAGATTTGACGTCACCTACTTCATTTGCACTGGAGCTTTAAGCGTAAAGGTCAGTTTGTCTTCCGCGGAATAATTGATGTCCTTTTTCCCGGTTGCCGCGGCGCCCACGGTTCCCGCGCCTGCTCCCGCTCCAGCGCCGATGGCCGCTCCCTTTCCGCCACCCGCCAGGCCGCCGATCAACGCTCCCACCGCCGCCGTGCCGCCGATCGCCAGGGCATTCCGTTTGCCATGCGAATCACCGGTATGCCCGGCCCAGTGAGCGGACATGGTGTAGGCTCGACCGTTCACCACCACGGCATCCAGCCGCAAATAAAGTTTTGCCGGAGTGCTGAGCCGGCCCGAAGCCTGCACGCTGGCGACGCTGAGATGGGCTTCCGCTCCCTTTGGGATCACCACATTTCCGTTTACCACCACGCTGCGCGCAGTGACGCCGTGGACTTGATCGCCCACGTGCGCGTCCTTGGAACTGACCGCCTGGTCGAGCGCTACGGTAATAACTGTTCCCGCAGGCAGAGTCTGCGCGTGGATCAAAGGCGCGACCATCAGCAGCAGGGCGATTAGAACCGGCAGTGCATGTATTCTCCGCATAAATTTCTCCTCAATCTGGATTCAGTGGGGCAGCCAGAGTGTATCAAAGGTTGGAGGCTTCGTCTCGGTCCTGGTGCAAGATGGCGGGCGACGCGACCAGCGAAACGGTCATACGGAGACACGAAACGAGCCGTCGTTTTCTTCGATTAAACCATTGTCGATCAGACGAGTCTTGCCGATGCGCGCCGCGAGCAAGAAGAGGCACGAGCCGAGCAAGCGGACAACCGGTTCGAGGGTTTTGGCGTCCACCAGTTCCGCATAATCGACGGAGATAGCGGGTTCGGAAGCGATCACCGAACGCGCGAGCGCAATCAAGTGCACGGAATCGCGCTCGCCCTTTTCGATTTCCTGCCGCACTGCGTCGAGCGCGCAATGCAGGACGGTGGCGGAGCGGCGTTCTTCGGGATTCAAGTAGGCGTTTCGCGAAGACATCGCCAACCCGTCCGGCTCGCGGACAATGGGACAGATAACCAGAGCGGAGTCCAGGTTGAGATCTGCTGCCATGCGCTGCAGAATGCAGGCTTGCTGCGCGTCCTTGCGGCCAAAATACGCGAAATGCGGTTGGACAATTTCGAACAGTTTCAGCACCACGGTGGCGACACCGCGAAAGTGCCCGGAGCGGACGCGGCCTTCCAAACGTTCGCTCAGTCCTTCCACTTCCACGTAGGTGCGGAATCCCTTCGGATAGATTTCCTCCGCTGGCGGCATGAACACGTAATCCACAGAAAGCGATTTCAATAGCTCGCGATCGGCATCCCACTGGCGCGGATATTTATCGAAATCCTCACCAGGACCGAATTGCGACGGGTTCACAAAAATCGAAACGGCAACGGGGGAACATTGCTGCTTTGCCGCGCGAATCAGCGAAAGATGACCTTCGTGCAGGGCGCCCATGGTCGGAACCAGGCCGACTACCCGGCCTTCGGACCGCGCCGCGCGCGCCACCTGCTTCATCCATTCGACTGTATGGATTATTTCCACGATTGATTATTCAGGATGAAAATCAAATTCAATTCACCGAGCGGGCTGCCCAATGTACTCGCCAAAAAATACGGCCATGTCCTCGGCGTTCGGTTTGTGTCCCATCTGGCGGAGCAACGCGGCCACCTGGCCGCGATGATAGGTTTGATGATTCACCAGGTGGAGCATCATTTCCCACATGGCGTTGGAATAGGGAATGCCCTTGATGGTCTTGTACTCCACGCGCTGCATCAAGCCTTCCTGCGTTTGCGCGAAAACGAATTGCTGAAGATTCGTTTCGATCTCCGCGCTTCGCGCCCGTACGCCGGTTAAATCCGGGAATTCTTTTTCCGAAGGGTAAGTGGAATGCGAGCGGCCGTGCCACCGTTCGAGCCACAGCCATTCCACGAGCATCAGATGGACCAGCGTGTCGCGCACCGAAGCAAAGCTGGAGTGCAAGTCGCGCGTGAATTCCCCGGGGGAAAGCGAATCGCAGGCATCGAGGGTGCGGTGGCTGGCCCAAGTGTTGTACTGAAAAAGAGTTTTGATCTTCTCGACATCGGGCGCGATGGACGGAATCTTCACTCCATCTTCCCGAAGATAGAAAATCAAGTCGAAGGACACCGTCTTCGCGCCCAATTGCCGGAGCATTGTGGTGATCTGGCCGCGATGGTAGCTGCCGTGATTCACCACGTGTTGCAGCATTTGCCAGAATTGCCGCGCCGCCGGCTCTCCTTCCGTGGTGCGGTATTCGAGAGTGCTTTCCAGATCGGCGGCGCGCATACGGCCGACGAACTGATGCAGATCGCGGTCGATGTCGTTGGCCCATTCGCGGACTGCCGCCAGGTCCTTGAATCGCGCCGAAAAATCCGGCCGTTGCGGTGCGCGGCCCTGCCAGCGTTCGTGCCAGAACCAGCCGGAAGAAAAAAGATGCACCAGCGTATCGCGCACCGACCGGAAGCTGGAGCCAAGATCATATGTAAACTGTTCTTCGGTGAGCGCCGCACAGGCTTCCAATGTGCGATGGTTGGCCCAGGTGTAGTAATCGTAGAGCAGACGAACGTGTTCCGGCTTCATCGGGATTGAGTCTCCTGCAGGATTTATCGTGCTTAGCGCCGGATGCGTTCGAGCACTTGCCCACGCGCGCCGGAAGGCAAGTGATACGATTCCTCGTCCGATGGGAAGCGTCCGCTGCGAACATCGTCGCAATATTCGGCCACGGCGCCTGAAATAGTCTCGGCGAGGTTGGCGTAGCGGCGCGCAAATTTCGGCGCGTTCTCCGTCAGCCCCAGCAAATCGTTGATCACCAGCACCTGGCCATCGCATTCGGGGCCCGCGCCGATGCCGATCGTCGGGATGTGCAACTGCCGGGTGACGCGAGCAGCCAGTTCGCGCGGTACCGATTCCACCACCACGCAAAACGCGCCGGCGGCTTCCACCGCGCGCGCGTCACGGAGAAGGTGTTCGGCGGCGTCTTCTGTTTTTCCTTGGACTTTGAATCCGCCAAGCGGATTCACCGATTGCGGCGTCAGGCCCACGTGAGCCATCACGGGAATTTCAGCATCGGCCAGGCGCGCCATCAGTTCCAGGCGTTTCACTCCCCCTTCGATTTTCACGGCTTCGGCGCCGCCTTCTTTTACCAGACGAATCGCATTGGCCACGGATTCATTGAGCGACACGTGAAAACTGCCGTAGGGCATGTCTGCCACCACCAGAGCGCGCTTGGTGCCGCGGCGCACGGCGCGAGTGTGATGCAAAATTTCTTCCAGCGTGACGGGGAGCGTGTTGTCGTAACCAAGCACCACCATGCCCAGCGAGTCGCCGACCAACAAAATATCCACTCCCGCGGCGTCAAGCAAGCACGCAGTGGGGTAGTCGTACGCCGTCAAACAGGTAATTTTTCGAATGCTTTCGGAGCTTGAACTTTCAGGGAGAGACTTGCGGTTAACAATGTCGGGCACGGTAATTTTACCGTTGCCCGCACGCGGTGCAACACTCATTGGAACCTCCGGTGCCGTTCCCAGTTCGGGATACAGCCCATACACTTTGCATGCTACCAGAAAGCACCCGGACTCGCCATAGTACGTCGGTACAAGAAGCGCTGACACACGCGGTGGCAGTGTCCTAGTTTGATGCTGCGCCGCATCGCGGCACTACCCCAGCGCGAAGGTTCAGGGGCTTCCCGACAAAAGGCGTCGGGAAGCCAAGAGCGCGAAAGTCCGCTTTTATTTGCAGGCGGTCATGTCGGAACTGAAGAGCTTGTGTGGCAACTCAGTTTTGGTAGTCGTCATGCCTGCCAGCTTTTAGCCATGTGGTTGAAAGCAAAGATGCCACCCTGAAGGGTGGCGCTACACGACCAACCCTGCTCGGCGTTGCCACACGGACGCTGAAGCTCCGACCCCCTAAAAATCTGGCCAATTTGAATTTGGACAGCACCCACGCGGCCGCCTGCCAACCTCTCGTTGCATAACCGATGCACACTTCGGTGGAGCGCATCTGACGAAAGAATTAGAATGGGGGAATGATTTATTACTTCATTGTGGCTGCGGTGATCGTAGGAGTTGTGTACGGACTGACGCAATTAGCCTCGGGCGACCGCTACGCGAACATGAGCGAGGAGGAGTTCGAGGCGGAAGCGCGTCAATCTTCGTCGATGGGCGCCGCAATGAGCGCCGTTCAGAAGATCATCGATCCAAGCCATCGCGTGGAATATGTGGAACAACAGAATCGCCGCGTCGAAGCGGATCGAGCGGACGCGGGAGATCTGCCGCCGGAAAACGGTCAAGGTCACAAGTAACTCGGAATAACCTGCGAACCCTGAAGCATCACGTTTTCATCGATAGAGCCGGAGTTTTCAGAATCAGGCGGAGGGAAAAACCCCGAGCTGGTCAGGCTTGGCCGACGGGCATGGGGATTTCGGGCTCCACGCCGCGCCAGCCCACTGCTTTCCCCTGTACGGCGCCCATTAACGCGCGGAACAAAACCACATACATCATCTGGCGGTAATAGAAACGTTGGATGAGGAGCGGCGCAAGCAGAGTCCAATCTTCTTTTTTCTCCAGGGCGAAAGCGATGACGCAGGTCAGCACATCGATTAGCATAAACGCCGCGAAAAAGATCAGAGAGCGCTCGACATCTTCCCCCGTCCAGAGTTGAGGCATCTTGGCAATTCGCAGCTGCGCCAATCCCCACATCACGATCGAAGCCAGAAACAACAAATCGATCACCGGAGAAACCAGCGGCAGCAGAATCTGGAAAAGAAATACGTTGGGAATCGTGATCCAACCGAGCGTGCCGTAGCGCGTTTTGCCGAAGGTGTCGCGATGCTTCCACACCGCCTGAAGAGTTCCGAAGGTCCAGCGAAAACGCTGTCGAATCAGAGCCTCGGCAGTGTCGGGCACTTCCGTGCGGCCGATGGCGTCTTCGTCGTACAAGATCATCCAGCCACGGCGGCGCAGCGTGAGCGTCAAATCCGTGTCTTCCGCAACCGTGTCGCTGGAAAATCCGCCGCATTCGCGCACCATCTCCGGCCGCCAGGCGCCGACAGCGCCGGGAACCACCGGAATGCAATTGAGCAAGTCGAATGCGCGCTTTTCCAGATTCTGGCTGGTGATGTATTCGAGCGCCTGCCAGCGGGTGAGCCAGCGATTGCGATTGCCAACTTTTACGTTGCCGGCAACGGCGGCCACGCGCGGGTCGGCGAAATGGCGGACGAGGAAACGGATCGCGTCGGGATCGACGGTGGTATCCGCGTCAATGGTCACCACCACCTCGCCGGTGGCTTCCGTCAAGGCATGATTCAGCGCCGCGGATTTACCCCGGTTGGGTTCGCGGATCAGCCGCACGCGCGGATCATCGCCGAACTTTTCGCGAACGATTTCGCTTGTTCGATCCACGGACCCGTCGTCCATCACAATAATTTCAAGAAAAGGATAATGGGAATCCAGGGCCGACCGGACGGTATCCCCGATCACTGCTTCTTCATTAAACGCAGGAATCAGAACGCTGACCAGGGGCTGATACTCAGGGTGATCCGGAGGCTCCGGGCGCAGTTTTTCGGCCAGCGCCAGCAGACCGATTATCAGGGCGCGTCCGCTGACCAGCAGAATTCCGGCAATAAAAATAAACGCAATCAGCAAACGAACGTAGTGAAATAAATCAAAAATAAAAGCATCGGCGCGAGCGAAGAGCCATTCCTCGCGGCCCAGCGGCGGCATCACTTGCGCGCGCGTCTGCCCCAGCAGATCCGAGACGCTGACGAGTTGGTAGCCTTTAGCGCGTAATTTATCGATCACGACCGGCAACGCGGCAACTGTATGGCTGCGATCGCCGCCCCCATCGTGCATCAGCACGATATTCCCACCCACGGCGCCAGCAACTTTTCCAGCCACCTGATCCATGATGCGCTGCACCAGCACGTCTGCGGGCGCGGGCGGCTCGCCATTCGGCTCGCCCCAATCGTCCGGATCGATCCGCGCGCCGATAATCAAATAACCCATGCTCTGCGGGATGGGAAGCTGCGCCACTTCGCTGGCCGTTTCGGGCTGGTGATCGATTCCGTATGGCGGCCGGAAGAGCAAGGTGCGAATCCCCAGCGTGCTTTCGAGCAGGCGCTGCGTGAGGTTCAATTCGATTTGGAGTTGCGCCCGTGAAATCTGGCCAAAATCCGGATGCGTGTAAGTGTGATTGCCGATCTCGTTGCCATCCGCGTATTCACGTTTCAGAAGATCCGGTGAACTGTCGGCCGAAACTCCTGTGACGAAAAAAGTCGCCGGAACATGTTTCTGTTCGAGGATGGTGAGAATGCCGGGCGTCCACCGGGGATCGGGGCCGTCATCGAAGGTCAGGGCAATTTTGCGAGGCGAAGCGCCGAGCTGGTCAATCCTCCAGGACAACGGATACTCATCGTACGTCTCGTCGCTGAAGGTATCCGTGGACGCGTCATATTCAAACGAGCGCTTCCCGCTTTTCGGAGTGTCCAGGATGCGCCAGATATCTCCATCCCCTTCGAGGGTGATGTCGTAGCCAGGCGGGCAATCTTCCAGGCGGGCTCGAATCGAATCGTCCGTGTGGATGGTATCCCAGATGGACCAGAGGGAAGGATCTTCGTCGCCCAGGCGCCAGAGAGCGGTGCCGCGAACGCCGGCGCGTTCCGCTACACGCAACTGGTTGTAGGCGGTGACTCCATCCAGCATCCACACGCTGTGGACCTGGTTGTCATCTTCGTAGGAATAGTGCGGATTGAGCGAATCGGAATCGTACTCGACGGTGGCTTCAGATTCCACGGCGTGAACAATCGCTTCCTGGAAGCTGGTGGATTGCGCGACGGGCGGAGGGCTATGCGGAGCGCGCTTTTTGGGCACGGGCCAGTCGTACGTGTAATTCGCGATGCCCATCACCAATTTTTCAGGCGGAACCAGTTTGACCACTTCCTGAAGGTTCTCCACGAACCAATCCTGCGAAGCGATGGGCCCGGGCGGCGAACTGGTCCAGTGCTGGTCGTAGTTCATCAGGATGATGGCATCCGCCTGGGAGCCGATGTAGGCGTAGTCGTAGGCATCATCACGAGCGGGAAGAGCGACCATCAATTTCAGGTTCGCGGCGTGAAGCGCCGTGGCAAGATCATGCGTGAATCGCTTAAAGTCAGGCTGGCTCTTATCCGGAACTTCTTCAAGGTCCACCACAACTCCCGGATCTTTTTGCGCCGTGGCATAGTCGGCGATCGCTTTGGAGAGCTTTTGGCGCGCCTCGGAATGAGACAGCATCGCGATCATTTCCGTAATGCGCCACTGGCGCCCATCATAATTTTGCACCAGCGGCATGATGGGCAGCTCGATACCGGAAGTCTTCTGCCAGTTCGAAAGTTTCGGATCGGGTTCGACGCTCAGGCTGCCGTCCGCCGCGACGGCCTGCAGTTGCTCCGGCATCAACACGTCAATATCGCGGTAGTGGAGCAGGAGCGAATTGAAGCTGGCAGGATCCCACGGTACGTAGAAGGCCGCGCGCAGCGGGTCATAATTTTCGGGCACGTGCCCCAGGGCCGCGACGCGACGCCTGCGTCCTGTGCGGTACGCCACGGGCTTGGCCGGACGCTTTCCTTTAATCGCATGCAAGACCGGGTGGGGGTCCACGAGCATCAGCTTTGGAAGATCCACCTTGCGAACAACGTTGAGGAAGAATACGACGACAATGACGGTGAAGAGCGCGCCGGAAATTTCCAGGACGCGCCGGGTCCATCGCCAGCGAAGGCGTTGCTCGTCGTAGAATATGGGCTTGCGTTCCACCATGACCTCAGTCCAAGCTAGCCGCCCATCGAGAACCTGTCAATGACCGCGAATATTAAGATGCGCCTGAATCTACTTGGCGCTGCATTTTCGGGCCTGCTACTGCGGCTGTATTTCGTCCGGAAATTTCCCTTCGACGGCGCGGGCGATTCTCCCATCTATGAACAACTGGCGCGCAATTGGCTGCAGCACGGCGTATTGGGACTGTGGCTGGAGGGGCGCCTTGTCCCGGTAAATATCCGGGTGCCCGGCTATCCCGCTTACCTCGCGGCCTTTTACGGAGTGTTCGGCCAAGCCTTGAAACCCGTGCTTTTGGGGCAGGTCGCGCTCGATCTGGCCACTTGTTTTCTGGTAGCCGTGTTGGCGGCCCAGATTGCGCCGCAAGAAAACCGGCGGCGCGTCATTGTCGCCGCAATCTGGCTGGTTGCGCTTTGTCCCTTCGTTGCCAATTATACAGCAGCTACGCTGACAGAGGTTCTGGCCACGTTCTTAACTGTACTTGCTCTGGTGGCGCTGCTTCGTCCCAATGCTCTCACTGAACTTCCACATGAGGAAAGCTCTGCTCGAATTGCGAAAGCCGGATTCCTGGGAGGCTTCGCGGCAGGCGTGGGAGGGTTGGTGCGCCCGGAAACGCCGTTGCTGCTTGCCGCCGTGGGGCTGGTCCTGCTCGTCAAATGCCGGCGGCCGCAAAATTGGATGAAGTTGCTTCGCGCGGGATTCTGGATGGCGCTGGGATTGGCCCTGGCGCTATTGCCGTGGGCCGTGCGGAACTGGCGCACTATGCACGAATTTCAACCGCTGACGCCGCGCTACAGCCAGATGCGCGGAGAATTTGTGGCCGTGGGATTTCAGGCGTGGACGCGAACCTGGATGTGGCGGTTCCACGATGTTTACCGCGTACCCTGGAAGATCGATGATGAATCGATCGAGATGGATCAAGATGTCCCGGCCTCAGCCACCGATTCGCCGGAAGAACGCAGCCGCGTGGCCGATCTTTTCGAGCGCTACAATGAAACGACTTCCATGTCACCGGAGATCGATGAGGGATTCGCGGAAATCGCGCGGGAGCGCACCGCGCGCCATCCCCTGCGCACCTACATTTGGGTCCCGCTGTTGCGAGCCTGGTCCATGTGGACCACGCCACGCGTCGAAATTCTTCCGTATCAAGGCAGCCTCCGACCTGTGCGCGAAATGTGGCAAGACGACCGGACCGACTTTGAAGTTTCCCTTACTCTGTGGCTGATCAACTTCGCCTATATCGGCCTGGGAATCGCAGGAGCATGGGCGGCGCGGAGGCGGCCCGCCGCGGCATTTCTGGTCGCATTTATTCTGCTGCGCACAGCGTATCTGACACAGGGCGAAACACCGGAACCGCGTTACGTGATCGAATGTTTCCCCGTTTTGTGCGCCCTCGCCGCTCAACTCTGGACGCGGCCGTTCGCGAATACGGCGCACCAGGGCTAGCTTTCCTCGATAGGCTCCGGATGGATGGTGATACGGAAAATCTGAGGAAACTGCTGCTTCACGCGATCCTCGAGATCGGCAATCACTTCGTGAATTTGAGTAATCGGCAGGCTGCCATCCATCGCGCAATGGCATGAAACAATGATTTTGTGCTCGGCGTTGCGCACATTCACTTCGTGGCAATTCACCAGCTCGTGATATTCCGGCTGCAGTGAATTGACGAAATCGCGAATGCTGGCGCTGAGGCCTTTCATCTCCTCGGCGCTGGCAATGTGCGTTCCTTGCGGCTCGATGTGGATATTCACCGTGGCGTTGTGCGCCGCGCGGCTGATTTCATCTTCGAGTTCGCTGGCCACTCGATGCGCTTCGCGTAAAGATGAATTTTCGTCGACCTCCAGGTGCAAATCGATGAACAATCGCCCGTCGAGTTGGTGCGCGGAAAGCTCGTGCACGGAAAGGCCGCGGCGCTGGGCGATGGCGCGAATCGTCTCGAAGATGTGCTCGCCGGAGCGGGCCCGCGGCTCCATGTGCACCACCACGTCGGCGGGCACAATCGCTTCGATGCGCCGCTCGACGGCATCGCTGGTGGCATGCACTTGTTCGAAACTTTCGGTTCGCGGGACGCTGATGGTCACGTCCACAAAGTATCGCTGGCCGGCGCGCCGCACTCGCACTCGCTCGGCGTTCAACACTCCTTTGAGTTCCGTGACGGCTTTCGCGATGCGGTCCGGCAACCCCGGCGGAGCTACATCCAGCAGGGCATCAACCGTCCGCTTGCCCAATTGCGAGCCGATCCAGATGATCACGCCCGCCACGGCCAGCGCGGCGAGCGAATCCGCATACGTGAGCCATTCCCAGTGGAACTTTTCGCCCAGCCAAGCGGCGCTGATGCCGATGATCACAACAAACGTGCTCCAGACGTCCGTGGAAAAATGAAGCGCGTCCGCTTCCAGCGCCTCGCTGGGATATTTGCGAGCAACGCGCGCCAGCGAGCGCGAACGGAAGAAATCAATCGCCATGGCCAGCGCTAAAATCAAAATTGCCGTCAAACTCGGCCGCAGATGCACTTCCCGTGTCAGCAGGCGGCGGATTGCCTCATAGATAATGTAAACCGCCGTCAGCAGCAACAGGCCTGTCTCGACGAAGGCGGAGAAGCTTTCTACTTTGCCGTGTCCGTAGGTATGGGCTTTATCTGCAGGTTTGTCGGAAACCAGAACGGATAGATAGGTGATTACTGCGGCCACCAGATCAAGTATCGAGTGCAACGCCTCGGAGAGAACTCCCAAGCTGCCCGTGGCAATAGTCAGAAACACCTTGAGCGTTACCAGCACCACCGCGGAACCCACGGAGCCGAGCGCCGCCAATTTCTTCTCGCGAATTGCCTCATTTTCCGGCATTTTCAATTCCGCCGATTATACGCTGCACAGAGGGCAAATCTCCCACCAAGCGCCCGGGGTTCTCCCGTAGTACACTTTTACGGACCGCAATGAACGTTGCTCCAGCCGAAACTTCAGTGCTGCGTCGTCCCCAAAGATTTCGACTGGTGGCGAGCCTGTTGATCCTCGCCGCAATCACCCTCGGAACCGACGCAATCGTCATTGAGCCCAATTGGATCCAGGTGAACCATTACACGATCCAGGGGCCGGTTACCGCTCCCCTGAAAATTGCGCACCTCACCGATATCCATACGGGTGGGTTTGGCTACCGCGAACGGAAAATAATGACCATTCTGGAAAAGGAAAAGCCCGACGTGATCGTGGTGACCGGAGATACGATTTCCTCCCTGCACAGCGATTACGCCAATTGCCGCAGGCTCTACCAAATGCTGCATGCTCCGCTGGGCGTATGGGTGGTGCTGGGAAATTGGGAAAATGAGAGGCCTGCGAAGCGCGAACATTTTATTTATGAAGCCGCGGGCGTGCATCTGCTGGTGAATGTGAGCCGGCAGATTCGCCCAGACGTCTGGGTGATCGGGCTGGACGATCCGTGGACGGGAACTCCGAAACTGGATGAGGCACTCCAGGGCGTACCGGCAGATGCCTACAAGATCGCTCTGTTCCACTCACCATTCTTTTTCGATCGCGCTTCGGGGAAGGTAAATCTCTGCCTGGCGGGGCATACGCATGGCGGGCAGGTCCGGATTCCCTTTATCCGGCCTTATTGGCTTCCCAGCGGCTGCGGAAGATTTCTGGAGGGTTGGTATATCGAACGCGAGTCGCGGATGTATGTCAGCCGAGGATTGGGTATGTCGAACTTGCCAGTCAGATTTCTTTGCCGGCCGGAGATCGTCTTCATCACAGTCCAACCGTAAAGATATCCCGAGAGGAAGGTACGATGAATTCGGAAACTGTAAAATTACTGAAGCGGCGGTGGGGGAACCAGCGGCGGGCGCTGGCGGCCTCCGCGGGCGCCACGCACTTCCGCTTCTTCGAGAAGCAGGGAAGGCGCCACCAAGGAACTCGGCAAGCCGCCCTGCGCACTGCCGAACGCGCCCAGCGCGGTGCCCGCGAATCCCGGCGCGGCGTTCTGCATGTAGTTGAACACGGCAAAATCATCGCCGATTCCGGCGATATTCCGCAGCAGGCGAAGATTCACTCCGCTCATCCGTTCGCCGCGAGCCAGTTCTTCGTGACCGTCGGAAACATAGACGCGATAGACCATCAGGGGAAGCCGGTCGCCGCTGGAAAGGCCGGAAGCCAGGCCCGCAATCGATTCCGAAAAATCTTCCTGGCGCTGGGAAGCCAGCGCGGGATTATCCATTTTTTTCACTTCGATGCACCACTCGTGGCCGTCGTCCTTGCAGAGCTGCAGGAATTTTTTGCGTAATTCCTGCGTGTTCACCGTATCTGTGGATTGGAAAAACAAATTGCTGCTCGTCGGGCTGGCATCGGAAAGCAGCGCCGAGCGGGCATGCCCATTCGATCGGGTGAAATCCGGGCCGGGACGGCGCGACATCAGCAAATTGCGTAGAATTCCGTTTTGGACGATTTCCACTTTCTGCGCGCGCACACCTTCGTCGTCCACCTGGTAGCCGCCGATCAGCGGCTGCCCCTTGAATTCCCTTGCCGAAGGATCGTCAACCAGCGATACATTGGCCGGCAAGACGCGCGTTCCCACGCGGCCCGACCATTCACTTCGACCTCCCATTCGATCCATCATCTGATCGAACATCGGAAGCATGGAAAGGGGCGGCCTGGCTCCCGAGACGGAAGGTGCAAAAAGTTGCGCCAGAATTGCCCCCGATGCATCCGGGTCCAGCAGCACCGGTCCAACGTAGTCCGGCGCGGCCTCGCCGCCCCGCAATGCCATTAATTTCTGAGCCACGTTTCCCAGCGAGGTGCGGACCGTGTTGGCATCCGGCAATTGCGCCGGGGTGGCCGCGTAGAACGAATAATAATTGTCGAGCCCCATCCCGTCGTCGGCCTGGGTGTCGATGCCCGCCTCGATGGCCGCGAAGCTGCGCGTGGTGCGAATTTCAGTTCCTTCGCTGGTCATCAGGTAGTAGGTGGCATAGACCATGTAATAGTTCACATGGGTGCCGTAAAGACTGGGAAATCCGCGAAAAACTCCCGAAGCGGTGCGAGCTTCTTCGTCCCAATTTCGAGTTGTCCAATCGGGCTCGGCGTGCGGATCGAGCATCTTCACCGGCTCGTCTATTTTGGAAAAATCGGCAATCTCGGGGGGTTTGGTGAGGCTGCGGAGGAACGCGCGCTTGCGGGAAATTTGATCGAGTGCTTCTTTATAGGCCTGGTCCGTGGCCAGCCACAAATCCTGGCGCAGCGAATTATAATCGCGATCGATTCCCACCTGCCCGGCCGATCCCAGAAATCCGCGAAATCCTTCGTCGCTCACAAAATTCGAACTGTCGAACTGATAATCTCCCACGCGGACATCCACGGTCATAAAGCGATTGCGGGTGGTCGAACTGGTCAAAAGCGAGCCGAAGCTGGCGCTGACGTTGCGAATATCCAGATCGAGCAATCGATATTCAATGTAAAAGGGTTTCTCAAGACCCTTGATCTCCAGCCGGGAAGTGGAACGCGCCATCTCGTCGCGCATGGCGTGAAGCGTCTGGCCGTTGTCCTGGGCCTGCTGCGGTGGCTGCGCACAAACCGGCAGAGCGGCAAAAAAACCGGACCATGCGAGAAAACCGAACAACGCCAGAAAGTTCCAGCGGCTTGTGCGCGCCCGGCTCATTGTTTCTGTCCTTTGGCTTCAGGGTCGTGCCCCGGCGGAGGCAGGATCGGCGGGCGGTCCGTGGAAGTTTCCTTCTTCTGCACTTCCATCTCCGAAATCAAAATTGCGGGAGCCGATGCCGAGACTGGAACGGAACCCGATTCGGCGCCGCAATAACCATTGAAAACTTCAGCAGTGTCGCCGGTGGCCACGATCTTCGTAAGCGAAACAAGCGGCGTGCCGACAATGTTGACCCCACGGACCAGTTCATCCGGCCGGCCGTCGGGATACACTTTGTAAACGACCAGCGGCAATACCTGGAACGCCTGCGGCTGGGCGCGGCCGGTAAACGTAAAACCACCGGCGATGTCGTCAATCAGCAGGCCAAATGGCTTTTTTTGTTCCTTGATCAAATCGATCAGCTTCTGCCGAAGCTGCGCGTTGGTCACCTGGCGGTCGCTCACCACCATGGTGTTTCCCATGCGCGATACCGGCTGGTAACCGAGCTGGCGGCGCCCGTGCCCATTGGAATGCGGAAAATTATCCAGAGGCGAGCGCGACATCAAGAAATTCTTCAACACCCCATGATCCACCAGCATCACGTTTTCCGCCTTCACGCCTTCATCGTCGAAGGGATAAAAGCCGAGCAATACTTCCGGACCAACGTGTGATGCGGTGGGATCGTCCTTGACGGAAATAAATTCGGGCAGGATTTTTTCGCCGACCTTCCGGGTAAAGGTTTGCCCTTCGCTGATGTCTTTTTGCCGGAATCCTTCCAGGCGGTGTCCCAGAACTTCATGGAAGAAAAC
This sequence comes from uncultured Acidobacteriota bacterium, assembly GCA_963797765.1. Taxonomy (GTDB): domain Bacteria; phylum Acidobacteriota; class Terriglobia; order Acidiferrales; family UBA7541; genus JBGPTK01. Next base: position 1,538,902 of record CAWCQU010000002.1, read on the forward strand.
CGCGGCAGCGCGTCCGGTAAGCATGGCCGGCCCGGCATATGGCTCGACCAGCGGCGCGCGGTCCAGCGCTTCGAGTTCACCTAACATTTTGTGGATGCGTTCGAATACCGCCTTGTCGTCCGGCGCGTCCGCTGGATTCACCCAATCGAAGTTTCCATAGCGGTCGATATCCATGCCGTCCGGCGCTTTGCTTTGCACGTAGAGTTCAAGGCGGTAGCGAATTTGCCCGAAAGCCAGGCGCGTTCCTTCCGTATTCACCTGGTATTGATCGTCTGCGTTGGCGCGAAACGTGGCGATGGAATTCAGAACCGCCGCGGACTTACTGAACGCGGCGGTATAGTCCCGAACTTTTTGCTCCCAGGGTTTACGATCGACCTGGAAGGAAACGGGCGGAGCAACGGAAACGTGCGGCTGCTCCTTCGAAAAATCGGGAGCGCGGCCTTCGGCGGTTTCCACTTGCACTTCCTTGCTGGTTTGAATCTTGATCAAAGCCTGAGCAGAGGCGCGGTATTGCCTGTCCGTCTCGAGCCACATGGAACGGCGCAACACCGCGATCTCGTTGTCGATAGTGACGGGATCCGCGCCGGGACCGGCGGCGCCGGCCGGGCGATCGCCTACCTTGTGGGTGTTGTCCAGAGTGTAATTGCCGACGCGCGTTTGCACTTCCAGGTAACGATCGCGAATCTCCTGGCTGTTCATCAACGCGCCATTCGATCCGGATACTTCATCAATGCGCCGGTCGCTGACTGTGTAGCTGATGAAGTACGCGGCAGGATCGGCCTTGCTGAACGCTTCCACGGACCGGTTCAGTTCTTCTTGCATTGCCGCGAGCACCGGCGATTGTGGGTGCATCCGCGGGAAAAGACCGGCCCGGTCCAGCAAGCAAAATAAAAGCGGCGCTTAGGACTAAAGTGCCGCCAATCAGTTTCGACTTTCTTACAAGAGTGCTCATCATCAATGGCGTCAAGCCTTTAAGTTTATGTCAGATGCCATGAAAAACCAAAACCCAAAGCACGTGGCCGGAATGAAGTTGCTAGGATGGCGATTCGTTTCCCGCGCCGAACATGGGATGAATGCTCAAAGTGTATTCGATGCACGCCAATCGATTTGGGCAGCATCACTTCCGAAGAAAATTTCCGGCTGCAAAGAATGCATATGCTTCCGCATGGTTCAATTCGCGCTCGCCTTGGGCTTGGCAAACACGGATGGATCGAGCGCCGGATTCAGTTTGACCTCTTGCGACGTCGTCTCGCTGTATTTTGTGCCGTCCCGCATCACCACCACGCTGGTGGGAAGCTGTATGCCTTCGAATGCCTTGAAGCCGCTCCAATGCTGCTCCACTTCCGCCGTTCCCTGCTGCGAAACCTGGCGAAAATGCGAGCCGATCAATTGGTGGGTCGCCGGATCGAAATAAAGTTTCATGGGTCCAAAGGACGCCTTCCACTCAACCGCATCGGCCTTTGTGCCGCCGAAGTCCTGCTGCCCCAGATACTGAAGCTGCCCATCCAATTTACCGCTCAACGCCAGTTGAAAGAAACCGATTCCGCCGGTCATCGCGATCACTCGCTGGATATCACCCTGCATCGCCGCGGGCGCATCCATCACTCCCTGCGGGCTGGCGACCCAGCCAGCATTCCCGTCGAATCCCTGATGCATCACGCCAAAAGGCAGTTTCACTTCCACGTGGACGCGGTCCGGATAGAGAACTTGCGTTTTCACCTCGATCGGAATTTCCTGTCCACCGGGACCGAATGCACTCCCCTTCGAGCTCCATTCGATCGATTGCACCTTGCTGAGGGCCGCGCCCCCGGCCGTATCCGCCGCTGCTTTTACGATGGCCATTCCTTGGGCCAAAGATTCCGGAGTCGCGCCCGCGGCCATTTCCTTCGGCTTGCGCAAATCGGCGCTCAACAGATCAAGCTGGTCGAACGAAACTTCGTCAAATTTTGCGTCAGGAAACGTCTTTTTCAATTCGTCGCGAAATTTAGCGGCATTGCCAACCAGCACCAGGTCAATATTCTTGGCGTCGAAATATTTCTGCGCCATGTCCTTCACCTGGCCCGTGGCTACGGCCAGCACCTGCTGCTGATAGGTATCGTTGTAATCCGCCGGCAAATCGTACTGCGCCACAGTCAACACCCGGCCCGCTACTTGTTCCGCGGTTTCCGATTGGATCGGGTAGACGCCTGCCAGGTAATCGCGCGCAAAATCCAGTTCCTTGGGAGTGACGCTCCCATCGGACATTTTGGCGATCAGATCCACCACGAGTTTCGTCGCTTCCACCGTCGCTTCAGTGCGTGTATAGGTGCCGGCTGAAAAAAGGCCGGTGTAGCGGAACGCATTGAATGAAGAATTCGCGCCGTAGGTCAGTCCTTTATTGACGCGGACTTCGGTGTTCAACCGGCTGTTGTAGCCGCCGCCGAAAATGCGGTTGGTCACGTTCAAAGGAACGTAATCGGAATTATTACGGGGAATCCCCAAATGGCCCACGCGAATTTCCGTTTGTACGGCGTCCGGCTTGTCGACGATGAAAACTCGCACCCCTGTTGACGCCACGGGCATGGCCAATTTCAGAGTGGGAACATCTTTTTGTTTCCAGTCTCCAAAATATTTCTCGGCGGCGGCGAAAGCGGCCTCGGGTGTAATGTCTCCCGAGAACGCAAGCAGGGCCTTATTCGGCACATAGTAAGTGTCGTGAAATTTCAACAGGTCGTCATGATTGTATTTTGTGACTGAATCCGGCGTGCCTTCGTCCGGCAACGCATAGCCCGAGCCTGCCAGCACCTTGCGGCGGAATACCGCGCTGGCAAGATACGAAGCGTCGCTATACTGCACGCGCAAGCCGGAAAGAAGCTGCTCGCGCTGGCGGTCAAGCTCTTCATTTTTAAAAGAGGGATTCAGCAGCACGTCAGACATCAGATCGAGTCCCAGTCCAAGATCCTTGCTCACCACGTCCAGTGTCACGGACGTTCCATCGGCATCCGCGCCGGCGTTCAGCGAGCCGCCGACAAAATCAATCGTCTCCGCGATTTGCTGCGCGTCGCGTTTCTGTGTTCCCTGCGTCAGCATCGCGGCGGTCATCGAAGCAACGCCCGGCAATCCTTCGGGATCACGAATGCTTCCCGCATAGGTGAGAACGAGCCGCACCGCAACCGCGGGTTCGCGGTGATCCGTCACCACGAACACCTGCAACCCATTCGGCAAGGTTTTCGTGGCCGATTTCGGAAAGTGGAAAGCCTTGGACGGAGCGCCCGCCGGCATATTCGCATCGAGTTTCACACCCGGCGGCACAACTCCCGATGGGCCCTTCGGCGCCTCTTTCTGCTCGCTTGGCTTCGCTGCCTGTTCCGGAGTCTGAGCAATACCAATGCCGGCAATGCAGAACGAAGCGAGCAATCCGGCCGCTGATGCGAGCCTTAACTTTTTCATCAAATCGCGGTTCATTTCTGGCTCCCTTCCTTGCTTGCGGCTGGCGGGCTTACCAGCAGCACCGTTTCGCTCTCTTTCGCGAAGTATTGTTTCGAAACTCTTTGAATATCTTCCGGGGTCACCTTCAGAAAATGTTCGAGCTGCGAATTCACTAGGTTCGGGTCTTTGCCAATTACCGCGGCATCCCCGATCGCGTCGGCTTTGGCCTGGTCCGTTTGGCGGCCAAGGATGAAGCTGGAAACAATTTGATTTTTTGCCTTCTCAAGTTCTTTCGAATCCATGGGCTGGGCCTTCAATGTGCCCAGCACGGCATCAATTGCCTTTTCACCTTCATCCGCCGTGTGGCCCTGGTTCATCACGGCAAAGGCCCAGAACAAATTGGGATCTTCGGTGAAATTTCCGAAACCGGCGGAGGCCACCGCGATCCGGTCCTTGTAGACAAGCGCCTGGTACAACAAACTGCTTTCTCCCTGCGCCAAAATGTTCGAAGCCAGGTTCAGCGCGTACGAATCGGGAGAAAACGAAGGAGGCACTTTGTAGCCTTCCACCACCGCAGGAAGCGGCGTGTTGGAATATGTTTTTTTCACAATGCGCTGCTCGGTTTGCGCGGGTTCCTGAACATTCAGGCGTGGAATCGGGCCTGGGGAAGCCGGGACTCCGTCAAAATATTTCTTCGCCCAGCGGAGCGCTTCGGCTTGCGTAAAATCGCCGACGATCACCAAAGTGGCGTTGTTCGGGCGGTAATACGTGTGAAAAAATTCGCGGACGTCCTCGATTTTTGCTTTGTTCAGATCGTCCATGCTGCCGATGGTAGTGTGGTGGTAGCCATGCACGGTGAAAGCCGCGGCATATAAGTCTTCCTGAATCAAACCGTAGGGACGGTTATCCACGCGCAACCGCCGCTCTTCCTTCACCACTTCGCGTTCGGAGGTGAAATTTTCCTCGTTTACGTTCAAGCTGCCCATGCGGTCTGCTTCCAGCCAGATCACGCGCTCCAGATAATTGCTGGGAAATGTTTCCCAAAACACCGTGGTGTCGTCATTGGTGTAGGCGTTATCGAAGCCGCCCACGGCTTCGATGATCCGCGAATGCTCTTCCGCGCCCACGTGCGCCGAACCTTTAAACATCAGGTGTTCGAACAGGTGCGCGAATCCCGAGCGGCCCGGCTTTTCGTCTTTCGAGCCGATGTGGTACCACACCTGTAAATTGATTACGGGAATCGTGTGATCTTCCACGGTGAAGATTTTCAGGCCGTTATTCAGCGTGTGGCTCTGAATGTTCACCTTCGGCGGACGCACCATCTCCGCTTTTTCCTGCGCCCGCAGCGGCAGCAAAACGGCCGCGAAACAAACCAGGAAAACAGTGATTCGTCTTATGCCTTTCATTCCATTCTCCCATCCCACGAAATCACCCCAACAAGCCAGGCAGGTAAATGCAATCGAGGCGCAACCATCCTAGGCAAGCCAGAAGCAAGTGTCAAATTAGTGAGCAGTTTTCAATGCCAGGCGGCTACCTTCCCGTGGTGCAGAACGCTATTTTGAAGTGCCTGTAGGCAATCCGCCTACCCAGTATTTGACGTAGCCGGGCCGAATTTGGCGCTCGAATCCGCACACTTTATGGCCGTGTTGCAACTCCGTACGCAGCCAGACGAAATGCCGCAATTGGCTGTTCGAATGGTTGACGCGATGGCACATCCCACCTAGCATCGCTGAACTCGATGATTCGCCACGATTCTTTCGAAAAGGATGGCATCCGGCTGCACTACGCCGCCGCGGGCGAAGGCAAACTGATCCTGTTCGCTCATGGTTTCCCCGAATTCTGGTATTCGTGGAAGAACCAGCTCGAGGAATTCGGGCGAACGCACCTGGCAGTTGCGCCCGATCTGCGCGGCTACAATCTTTCTTCCAAGCCATCCAACGTCGCGGATTACAAGATCTCCGTGCTGGTGGATGATCTGCTCGGCCTGGCAGAACATCTTGGCTTCCAAAAATTTACGCTTGTGGGGCACGACTGGGGCGGAGCGCTGGCGTGGGCTGTGGCGATTGGGCATCCCGAGCGAGTGGAAAAGTTGGTGATCATCAACGCTCCTCACCCGTTTACCTTTGCGCGCGAACTGAAAAGCAATTGGGCCCAGCGAAGAGCCAGTTGGTACATTCTGCTTTTTCGAACGCCGCTAGCGGAAATGCTGCTGCGCTTCAATGGCTATTCCGCTCTTGTCCGTTCGACCCTGGGCGACGGCCTGAAGAAGAATTATTTCAACGAGCGTGACCGCCAGGCCTATCTGGAGGCGTGGTCGCAGCCGGGAGCGCTTACGGGCGGATTGAATTATTACCGAGCACTGCCGCTCGCAAATTTCTTTAGCAAGAAACAATTGAAGATACCGGGACTGGACACGGATTCGTTTCTGGTTCGCGTTCCGACGCTCGTTTTGTGGGGCGAGAAAGATCCTTACTTGCTGCCCGGCAATCTCGACGGGCTGGAAGAATTTGTTTCCGATCTAACAGTGCGCCGGTTTCCGGATGGTTCTCACTGGATAATTCACGAACGGCCCGCGCTGATTAATTCCGCGGTTCGTGGATTTCTAGAAGCAACGCGACGTTCCGAGGCCCAACCCAGGAAGTAAAGCCGGGTATGGCGAAAGAGAAAAGGTTCGCTGACGGGAAAAAGGCTGCGTTCTTCATTCGCATTTCTTCGAAAGTGGCGGCATTATAACAGCGCCCGGTAGAAGCGCACCGGAACGCCTCTGGTTTCCGGCGAGCGTGCAAAACGATTCGCCCTCAATCGAATTGAAAAACTGCTGTTTGTGGGGGAATGAAATGAAGTGTCGAATGAATTCGCTGCACCGACCAGTAGCGCTCATCGCTTTGCTCATGCTTGCTACCGCTTCGCGGGCGCAATTGCCGCCATCGAAGAATGCTCCGCACGCCGGCCAGAAGGCGTCGGATTTCGTGCTGCCGGATTCTTCCGGCAAAAAAGTTCAATTCATGGCGCTGCTGGCCGAAGGACCCACGGTGCAAGGGAACGAAGCGGAAATTCGCGGCGTCTGGGCCGTATTGATTTTTTATCGCGGCTCGGCGGACCCGATCAGCGCGGCCGAACTGCAAAGTTTTCAGGACAACCTGGAAAAATTCACTGGGCGCAACGTGCGCGTGATCGCCGTGAGCGCGGATTCGCCGGACATCACGAAGAATTGGCGCAAGGAAAAGAGCTTCACGTTCACGTTACTCTGCGATCCCAAAGCGGAAGTGATACGGGGTTGGGACTTGCTGTTACCGCACGGCGGGCCCGGCGGCGCCGATGTGGCACGTCCCGCGGAATTTGTGATCGATCCCACCGGCACGATCCGCTGGGTCAACCTGAGTAGCGATCCCAAGTTGGGTATCCAAGCTTCGGCTGTGCTGAAAGTGCTGAGTGATTTCCATGCGGGAGAAGCACCGGCTGAAAACTGAAAAATGTGTAGTTGGTCAGTTTGCACAGGCTGGCCGGTTTTGGTAGCACAGGCACTCCTGCCTGTGCGCGTAGGTTCACGAGTATGCGTGCCAGTCAACGGGCGCGCCCGGAGACGATCATGGGAAAACTGGCCGGCGTTTTAATCGTCGCGCTGATTTCCGGACTGGGACTGTGGCTTTACCTGAAGCGTATGCAACCGCCGGAAGAAAAGACGAGCATCGTGCAAATTGCGGATTCGGCCGGAGCGAAGATGGACCTGGCGGCGATTGGGCGCGCGGAAAACAGCTATTTCGCTCAGCATGGTTCCTATGCACCGCTTGACCAGCTTGCCTCGGAAAGCGTGTTTCCTGTCAGAACCGAGCGCAAAGGTTATGTGTATTCTGTCGATTTGATTCCCGGCGGCTTCACGGCCACCGCTCACTGCCAGCCCGTAGGGGGGCAGACCTGCCAGAGCTACAGCGTCGATCAATCCTTGGAAGTTAAGGCTGCGCCTTAGGCCACAGGTGGTAGGCGTGGTTCATCACGGATAGGGCCAACGTATCGGCTGTGTGACTGAGTCCATTCCCGCCTTCGCAGCGCTCGTTCACAAGTTTGAATTTCTTTTTAGAAGCTACTCCCGGGAACGCCAATCTCCCGATTGGCGCCCCGCCAAACGCCATTCAGGCGAATGGCGATCCCAGGTCTGTGCTGCTGGGAACATTTGCGCTTCGACTCGCGTATCTCTTCGTGTACACGGACCCGCTGAAAAATTTCAACCCGCGCGCCGCGGGAATATGAGGAGAGAATTTATGACTGGAGAGATGATTGGCTTTGCCGCAGTGGTGCTGACGTGTGGCGTGCCTGTCGCGGCAATATACGCTTACTATCGCATTCGAAAACTGAAAACAGAGGAACGGCTGGCGGCAATTGCCCGCGGAGTGGAAGTGCCGTTTGATCAACCGATTACGCATCTCGCGCATTCGCGGCGCGCTGGAATCTTGCTGGTAGCGGCCGGGCTGGGATGGGCGGCGACGTTCGCGCTGCTCTCGCTGGTGGAGCGCGAGGCGGTGGAAGCGGCCCCGTTCGCCGCGATTCCCGTGGCGATCGGCATTGGATTTCTGATCGATGCGATGCTGGTTCGGCGGGAGTTGCATCCTTCGAATTAATTCGGGTTGGCGGGCGAATCAGAACGAGAAAGATGCCACCTTGAAAGGTGGCGCTACACAGCGCGGTGGGCGGTTCGATTTTCCAGGTCAAATCGGAAGATGGACCGCCCCGTGGTTTCTTCAAGCGGCCCGTTCAGGGATTGCGTTTTTGGTCGAATACCAGCACGCCCGCTTCGGCGTAATCCGTGGCCGGCAAATCGACGAAGGTGACGTGGATATTTTCACGTTTCGCGCGGCCGTCTTCGATCAGCGCCTGCGTAATCCGTTCCGCCAGCTTGCGTTTCTGTTCCGCGTCACGTCCCGCAACCCAGGTAACCTGCACGTGTGGCATTTCTTGTTCCTCCAGGAACCGCGAGGATTGTAGCGGCCACGCGCCGAAAAGCGGCAAAGGAATTTGCCGGGAGATAACGCGGATTTCGAGAGTGTTCCCGATATTCCCGGATTCCAGAAGCTTAAGACTGAGGCGCGACTACATTTTGTCTCGCTCCAAGATCGGGAAGTCCGGCGCCGCAATACGCGCAATTGCGCCAGCCATGTTCCACGGCTCGTCCACATTGCGGGCAGGTAATCCGGATCGGAGTGCCGCAATCCGGACAGAATGCGAAACCATGCTTCACCAGTGTCGAACATTTCGGGCACGGAGACGGCAGCGGATCTCGCAGGATGAAGTAGAGGATAACTCCGATCCCATCCGGAATCAGCGCCGCCAGCCAGGTCCACATCACGTAGCGCATGCCGCGCCGCTTGGCATCCCCGTACACATAGCCGATCAGCAGGATCATCATGCCGACGAGCAACATGATCCCGTAGCTGAATGCAAACCTTCCCACGAGCGGCCACTCGCGCATCTTCGGATCGCTGGGAAGGGCGAACGCAAAAATACAAGTGGCGAGTGCCAGATACACAACCGTGGCGATCACCCGGGCAGTGCGCGGAATTACCTTTAACTCTTGTCCGAAGCGGCTCATATCATTCTCCCCTCTCGCCGGCGGCGCACGGCGAGCGTGCCCGCGGCGACGCCTCCGGTTAGCCACACCATCGTGGTGTAGCCGACCAAGCCCATCCAGGTATGGCTGAATCCCGGCTGCAGCCAATCCATCACTCCTCCGCTGACCAGGCGCACGACGGGCCATGTCGCTAGTGTCAAAGTCCAGGCAAATAACACGACAAAGAGGATCACGCCTTGATTCCAGCGGCGTTCGCCTTCCGCTGCAAGCTGCCACGCTGCAGCGGCCCGAGTGCGTTCGATCAATCCCGCGGAAGGCTGGGGCGTTGCAATTCGCCGTAGCCCGGCGGTCAGGGCCTGCCAATTGTCCAACTCCGCGGCGCAGGCAGAACAGGTTCGCAAGTGCTGCGCGACGCGTTGCTCCTCGTCCTGATCCAGCGCGCCCGCGGCGGCCAGCGGAAGCAGATCTCGAATTTCGTCGTGTTCGCTCATTATTGCGCCCGCCCCATGCCGCCCAGCCAATCTTCACCCGGATAACGAGCCTCGAGCGTTCGCTTTAAGCCTTCGAGCGAGCGCCTCAGCCGCGTTTTTACGGTTGAAAGCGGCGTCCCCAGCACTTCGGCAATTTCTTCAAGCTTCATTTCTTCCTCGAATCGCAACGTTAAAACATCGCGGTAAACAACCGGTAGTTCGTCGAGCACGATTCCCAGCCGGCTGTTGCGTTCCTGCATCACCAGCCCGTCCAGCACCGGCGGAGCGGCGGAACGCGGCTCCGCATGGCGCGGTATGCCGTCCGGCGACGATTCATCCAAACTTTCCGGCTTGATCCTTCGCAAGTGATCGATCGCCAGGTTTCGCGCCACGGAAAACAGCCAAGCTTCGAAATTTCGCTTTGGGTCGTAATGCCGAATCTTTTCGGCAACGCGAAGCCAGGTTTGCTGGAACAGGTCTTCGGCGGTGGCCGGCTCGCGAACCAGGCGCAACAAATAGCGATAGAGGCGGTTCTGGTATCGCGCGAGCAGTGCGGCCAGCGCGTCCAGGTCTCCGCGGCGAAGCTGGGCCACCTCGGCTTCCAGGCCCACTGGCCCCTCCCATGACATTGCGACCTCGGGCATCATATATCTTGTCCCTGCGTTGTATACGGCCCGCCCCCTAAAAAAGACTCAGTTCGGTAGAACAGGCACTCCTGCCTGTTCAAGTAATCCTAGAAATTAGGGTAGCCGCACAGCCCGGAGTGGCTGTGCTACTGATGTGTTAGAATGGAATTCCAGTGCAAGATAAACTCCGCTATCTTATCGACCTGCAGTCCATTGATTTGCGCTTGATTGAAGTGCGAGCGCACTTGGCTACCTTCCCGAAAAAACTGGCTGAACTGGACGCCCACCTGGCCGCCGGACGCGCGGAACTGGAAAAAGCAAAGGCGGCCCAGACCGCCACGCTGAAAGACCGCAAGCGTTTTGAATTGGATGTGGAGCTGTGGAAAGAGAAGGTGCGCAAGTATAAGGACCAGACGTCGCAGGTAAAGACGAACGAGGCTTATCGCGCGCTGCAACACGAAATCCAGATGGGCGAGACGGAAATGTCGAAGGCTGAAGACCGCCAACTGGAACAGATGGTTGCCAGCGAGGAATACGACCGCCAGGTGAAGGCTGCGGAAAAGAGTCTGGCCGAAATTGACGCCGTAGGGCGGAAAGAACGCGCGCGCGTGCAGGAAGAGCAAAAGAAAGCGGAACAGGAATTGGCCCATATCGAGGATGAGCGGCGAAAAACCGTCGCGGGGATTCCGGAAGATTTACTGGACCACTATACGCGTATCGCGAAAAAGCATGGCGGAGTCGCCATCTCTGAAGTGCGCGGGGAAATTTGCTCGCAGTGCGGCGTTCGCGTGCGGCCGCACGTGTTCCAGGAGATGCGGCGGGATAATGAAGAACTGATTCACTGCGAGACCTGCACGCGCATCCTTTATCACTACGAGCCGGAAGGGACAAAGTCATCGGCGGATGCGGCGGCAGCGCCGATTCCGCAGACGGATAACGGATAGCTGGTTTCTTCCTCGCGGGCCAATCCATTGCAATTTTGCTGACGGTTCTTTTTTCGGAACGCCCCGGCTAATTTATTGCCCGTTGCGGCTTCCGGGGTTGCACAATCGTAGAGCATGAAACCTCAAAGCAAAGCTTCGCCGCCAGGCAGCGCTCGTTTATTCGCTGAACCGCAAACTTCCGCGCCTCCCGCGGGGGTTCATCTTGCCTACGTGGACGGCGCATCGCGAGGGAATCCGGGGCCGGCCTCTTATGCTGCCATCGTGCGCGGGCCGGACGGCAAAATCATCTTTGAGCTGGGCAAGACTCTTGGCGTCGCCACAAATAACGCCGCGGAATACCACGGACTGATTACGGCGCTCGATTTCGCAGCGCACAACGGAATCAAGCGGCTGCGCGTTCGCAGCGATTCGGAATTGCTGGTTCACCAGATGAACGGGCGCTACCGGGTGCGCAGCGCCGATTTAAAGCCGCTACACGAACGCGCGGCGAAACTGGCCAACCAATTCGAATATTTCGCCATCGAGCATGTGCGGCGCGAGGAAAATAGCGATGCCGACGCGCTGGCCAACCAGGCGCTCGATCAGCGCGGAAATGCCGGCCGGTCCGCTGCCGTGCAAGCCGCGTCTGCGGGTTCTCCTTCTCGTGTTGAAACCCGCTCGCCCGTGACCGATGCGGAAAATTCGAAGGGGAATGGTAGCCCGTCAATCGGGAGTGCCCGCGGTTCGTCTTCAGCCCCTTCCCCCGAGCGGCACCGCTTCCGCGCGCGGTTTGCCGGCGGCGTCTTCGTCCCCGCAGAATCGCTGGATTTCCCGGAAAACACCGAATTCGAAATTGAAATCAGAAAAGCAAAACCATAATCACGGTATTAGGCGCTTGCGGGAGGTCGCGATGTCATTCGCGGAGGCAATCCATTCGGCATCCAAAAAACAGAGCTTTCGAGCGGCTGTTTACGCCATGAATACGCTGCTAATCCACAAAGGCATTTACACCAAAAAAGAGTTTGAGGACCGGTTCGTGGAATGGATGAGGAAAGCCAACCGCAAAAAGCGAAGCATGAAATAACCGGTCTTTACTCGTACAGCGCGGTCATTCCGAACGAAGTGAGGAATCCAGAGCAGCCCGGCCAGCGCAAATCGCTTTTCTTCGAAGCTTGGCCTGCAGATTCGGCTCGCCTGCATCAGATCCAGTTAAATTTATTTTAGGGAGTAGGAACGGTAAAGTGTGTCGCGCTGGGCAGGGATGTATCCGGCATCGCTGATGATGCGGCGCAATTCGGATTCGTTGGTGCGGTTGCGGACTCCGGCGGCGTAAACCACGTTTTCCTCGATCAAAATGCTGCCCACATCGTCGGCGCCGAATTGCAAGCCGACCTGGCAGACTTTAATTCCCGGCGTCAGCCAGCTGGATTGGATGTGGTCGATGTTGTCGAGATAGATGCGGCTGATCGCCAGCGTCTTCAAATATTCCACGGCTGTGGCTTCCGGAACTTTTTTCCCGAGCGGCGTATTTTCCGGCGCGAAAATCCAGGGAATAAACGCAGTGAAGCCGCCAGTATCCTGCTGGATGCGGCGGACTCGTTCGAGATGGTTGACGCGGTGGCGAATTTCCTCGCCGCAGCCGAACATCATGGTGGCTGTGGTGCGCATACCCAACGCGTGCGCGGTGCGATGGACCTGTTCCCATTCGTCCGAAGTGCACTTCAGGCGCGAGATGCGCGCGCGAATTTCGTCGTCCAGAATTTCCGCGCCGCCGCCCGGGATGGAATCGAGGCCTGCGTCGCGCAGCCGCGAAATTGTTTCGTGCAAATTGAGGCCGGAAACTTCCGCGATATTGGTAATTTCCGGCGCTGAAAAACAGTGCAGGTGAACCTGCGGGTAGCGTTGCTTGATCGAACTGAGCAAATTTTCGTAATACTCGATGCGCAGATCGGGATGCAGGCCGCCCTGCATCAGCAATCCCGTGCCGCCCAGTTCCAGCATCTCGTCAATTTTTTCGTAGATGGATTCGAAGGAAAGCAGGTAACCGTCTTTCGCGCCCAGCGGCCGGTAAAACGCGCAGAAGGAGCAGTATTCCGTGCAGAAATTCGTGTAATTGATGTTGCGATCGATTTGATAGGTGGCCACGCGCGGATCGGTTTTTTGCCGGCGCACGGCGTTCGCTTCCATTCCGATGCCGATCAGGTCGTCGGAGTTGAATAGGTCGAGCGCTTGTTGTTCGGTGATGGACATTTTGTTTTTGTCTTCGATCGCTGCGCTTCCGGATGCCGCCCTAAAAGGGCAGCGCTACAGAAACCTTTAGCGCCCGGCGCTGGCGCCGGTGCCTACATCCACAAATTCGACTGGGCGGGCTCGCGGAATCAGTCCGGCTGCCGCGCACTTTTGGTAGTAGAGCTCAAGGCCCTCGAGATTCTCCTGATCCAAATCAAAATTGATGTGCTTGCTCAAATATTCTTCCAGCGATTCGGCCGGCAGATCGAGCTTGTCGGCGGCGGCTTCGGCAATCTCCGGAATGTGCGCCATTCCGTACTGCTTCGAGGCCAGGAAATCGGCCACTACTTCCGGCGTCACAGCGTCGCGCCGGGCCACCCAAATTGCCAGGACGCAGGGCTTGCCGGTCATTTCGCGCCACTGGTGCGCCACATCGTAAACGAAAATGGTGTCAAAGCCCGGCACCGGCATGTCTTTCGGGTCGCCCTGGCAGCATTGGCCGCCGCCGGGCAATTTCGCCGAGAGTTCGTCCAGTTTCACGGCCACGCGTAGCGCGGGATCGCCGATAATCAGCGCCGCATCGGCCTCGGCCAACATGGCCGAAGGATCGGGCGGCCTGTCCATGAATTCAGGATCGATATCCCAATAGCCTTTGGCCAGCAGCCGGACTAGGGCCACGGAACTTCGCGAACTGGTATCGAGCGCAATCTTTTTCGCGCGATCAATCGGCTTTTTGGCCACCACCAGGATACTTCGCACTTCGCGCTTGGCAGCCACCGCCATTCCCGGCAACGCCACCACGTTTTCCATCCGCTGATATTCGACGGAGGGGATGATGGCTATGTCGGCTTTACCGGCGCGCAATGCCTCGGCGCACTGCGACGGCACCGTAAACGACAAATCGTACTTTCCCTGCAACGGTCCTTCGGTGAAGCCCCAAACGAGCGGTGCTGTATTGAGGAATTCGACAACGGAAATACGCAGCTTAGACATGAACAGTCAATATAACACACCCATGCTGCGCGTAGAGAGCGAGCCGCCCGGGCCACCTCGGCGGTCTCCGCGCCTCTGCGGTAAAGCCTCTCTGTCACAGCTCCCTAACCACGCCATGCGACAGGCGTCTAAGAGGCAGGAGGAACTGTCCTATGATGAAAAAACTGCTGTGCAGAAGCGCCCTATTCGCGGTAGCAGTGATCGCGTACGCCGTCGTCGCTCCCCAAGCGAAAGCCCACCGCCATTCGTCGACAACTTCGACGGATGGGCCCGTCACACAGTGTGACCAAGTGAAATTCGAGTTTGACCATCGCCCAGCCACCCGTGACGAGCAGGAGTTCACGCTCACCCTAGCGCAAGTGGCACGCCTAGAAGTGCGGCCCTCCCAGAATGGAGGGATGAGCATTGTCGGAACGGACCGCCAGGATTATTCGATCAAGGCATGTAAGGCGGTGGAAGACACAGGCGCGGAAGCACAAAACCGCCTGAGTCGGATCGTGGTTTCCGTCGCCAACGGTCACGTTTCTGTTCAAGGGCCTGGCGATGATGACGATTGGAATGTCTACCTCATTGTGCAAGTCCCGCGAAATTCCGCTCCGCTCGACTTGCAGACCGAAAATGGGGAAATTACCCTGCACGAAGTTTCCGGCCAGATTACCGCCCGAACCCAAAATGGCCCAATCGATTTGACGCGATGCACGGGTGAGATCCGTGCCAAGGCTCAGAACGGCCCAATCGATTTCACCGGCAGCGCCGGCGATCTGCGGCTGGACGCGCAAAACGGTCCGATTACTGTGAGGCTGACCGGCGAGAAGTGGGATGGCGTTGGGCTCGATGCGCACACGCAAAACGGCCCACTGACATTGCACGTACCGGACGGCTACGTTTCAGGAATTCACGTGGAAGCGGCAGGTTATTCCCCCTTCAGTTGCGAAGCACGCGCTTGCGACAGCGCCAAGGGCGCCTGGCACCGGGAAAGCCACAGAGTTGATCTGGGCAGCGGCTCGACGGTGGTGCGCCTGGCAACCGTGAACGGTCCAGTGGAGATTGAATCGGCGCGGGCGCGCGATTAACATATGGGGCGAGATGCTGGCCCTGCATGCAGTTCTTGAAAGCGCGCTGGCGGTGACGGATTTGCGCCGCTCCGCGGCGTTTTACCAGGACGTGCTGGGACTCCGCCTGGCGAACGATTCCTTCTTCGAGAACGACCGTGGCGCCGCTTTTCTGGTTGGGCCATCAGTCCTGCTGCTTTTTCGCACGGAGGAATCGAGCAAGCCGGGAGTGATTCCTGCGCACGGCACCACGGGGCAGGGGCACATCGCATTTCGCGTGGAGCCGGACGAATTGCCTTTGTGGCGAAAGCGTCTGCAAGAGCACGGAGTGGAAATCGAGCAGGAATATTCCTTCAATCATCAGGCGCCCTCGATTTATTTCCGCGATCCCGACGGGAATTTGCTGGAGTTGGCGGTTGCTTCGATTTGGCCCTTTGAACTTGAGAGCTGATTGAATTCGACTGCTGCATGGATGGGGAATTAGAACCGCTGCGGGAAGTTGCAGACAGTTCCAACGGCATCCCGGTTTGGTAGTCATCCTGAGCAAGCGAATTTCGCGCCGCGAAGGATCCCGCGCACGCTGTGCAAGCGCCGGGAGATATCTTTCCTCGTGAAACCATCCGCAAACTAAGACATGTGACGCAGGCGGAATGACAACCACCCCCGCTCGGAGTAGAATTCGCGCGTTCCTATTCACCGGAAACTGGAAACAACCGTGTCCATTGATCGCAGGGAATTTCTTCGGCAAAGCGCGTTTGGAATTGCGGCGCTCGCCACGCCTGGAATTGCGCTTCCGCTGGGAATGCCGGGGCGGCTCGATCGCACGGACAAACCGAAAAAGATTTTGATTGCTGGGGCAGGACTTGCCGGGCTTGCAGCGGGATATGAATTGGTGCAGGCAGGACACGACGTTTCGATCCTCGAAGCAAGCACGCGGCCCGGCGGACGCGTCTATACGCTGCGGGATCAATTTTCGGATGGATTGTATGCTGAAGCGGGGGCTGGGCGCATTCCTGAATGGCACGACCTGACGCTGAAATATGTGAAGGAATTCGGATTGAAGCTTGAACCGTTTTATCCGCCGGCCGGCGGAACGGTGACGGTGCTGCGCGGCAAGCGATACGTTTTGCCGGAAGGGAAGGAACTCGACTACTCGCAGGTGCCTTTCGATTTGACCGAGGAAGAGCGCCGGCTTGGCCCGGAAGGAACACAGAAAAAATACGTCGATCCCATTCTAGCCGAAATCGGAGACGCGGCGGCGCCGGGCTGGCCTGGCGCGGCTATTGCGGGTTTCGATCGTGTGACTTGGCTGGAATTGCTCCGGCAGCGAGGCGCTTCCAAAGGCTACACCGATTTACAATTGGCGCAGACGGGATGGGAGTGGGATTCAGCGCTCGACTACTTCCGCGACAATGAAGGCCATCGCGGTGCGAAACACTTGACGAAAATTCGCGGCGGAAACGATTTGCTGCCGCACGCGTTTGCGTCACGGCTGAAGGCGCAAATCCACTACAACGAACCGATCGTACAGATTCGCCAAGGTGCCACGGAGGTTCGCGTTGTCACCAAGGGATTGAGCCACGGTGTGCACACCGGCGACTACCTGATCTGCACGCTCCCTTATTCCGTGCTGCGAGGGATGGATGTGGAGCCGCGTTTCCCCGACGATAAGCGCGAAGTGATCGGCAAAATTTATTACGACCCGGTGGTGCGCACCTACGCGCAAGTACGCCGCAGATTCTGGGAAGCGGAGGGTTTGAACGGGTTTGGAGAAACCGATACGCCCACCGAAGTGTGGCAGCCCACGTTCACCCAGCCAGGTCCGCGCGGAATCCTGCACACCTATCTCGAATCGCAGGCAGCGATTCGCGCGGCTGGTTTGAGTGAAGAGCAGCGCACCCGCGAAGGAATTGAAATTTTGAGCCAGACCTTTCCGGCGCTGCATTCTGAACTCGAGAACGCTTTCAGTTTCTGCTGGGGCGACCAGCATTGGGCGCGCGGCGCATATGTGGCGTTCGGCAAGGATCAGATCACAAAGTGGGCCCCGGCGATCCATCGTCCCGAAGGGCGCATCCATTTTGCAGGCGAGCATACATCGCCGTGGCCAGGATGGATGCAAGGGGCAATTCATTCGGGATTGCGGGCCGCCCGCGAAGTGCAAGAGGTGCAGGTGGGGTGAGTTTGGTGCCAAGGTGGCGGTGATGAGCGAAACAGAGGGGCGCGGCTGAAGCCGGCCCCTACATAAGTTCAGAACATTTCAGGAGACTTGGAATGAAACGCACGGCGTTTTTGATTGCACTTGTTTTGCTCACAGTAATCGCTCCGGTGCGGGCGCAGAAACCGGTTCCCGCCAGTGACGCGGCGAAACCGCTGCCGGCCATTGCCGAGAAGACCGACGGAATGCAGAAGTTTCCCGGATATTTTAATTTTTATTGGGATGCGCGAGCGGGGAAGGTTTGGCTGGAGATCGACAAGTGGAATACGGAATTTCTTTATTTGGAATCTCTTCCTGCCGGTGTGGGATCGAACGACATCGGTTTGGACCGCGGCCAACTGGGACGCGGACGAATCGCGCGATTCGAACGCACCGGGCAGCGAGTGCTGATGATCCAGCCCAATTACGATTATCGCGCAATCACGAACGATAAAGACGAACGCCGCTCTGTTACCGAATCTTTCGCTGAATCCGTGTTATGGGGATTCGATGCGGCTGCCGAAGATGGCGACAAAGTGCTGGTGGACGCCACCGGATTTTATTTGCGCGACGCGCACGATGTGGCGGGCGCGCTGAAGAGAGCCAAGCAGGGCGCTTTTCATTTGGACGCATCGCGCTGCGCTTTCTATTTGCCGCAAACCAAAAATTTCCCGCAGAACACCGAAGTGGAAGCCACGCTCACGTTCACTGGGGACGAGCCAGGACCTTACGTCGAGCAAGTGGTGCCGAGTCCAGAGGCCATCACGGTGCGGGAGCACCAATCGTTCGTGCAATTGCCGCCCGCCGGATACAAGCCGCGCGTTTTCGATCCGCGCGCGGGATTCATCGGCATGAGCTACATGGATTATTCCACTCCGGTAAGCGAGCCGATCGTGAAGCGATTCATCATCCGGTATCGCCTGGAGAAAAAAGATCCAAACGCGGCGGTGAGCGAGCCGGTGAAGCCAATCGTTTATTACCTGGACCGCGGCGCGCCGGAGCCGATCCGCTCGGCTCTGCTGGAAGGAGCGCGATGGTGGAGCGCGGCGTTTGAAGCCGCAGGATATAAAAACGCGTTTCGAGTGGAGATGATGCCGGAAGGGGCCGACCCGATGGATGCGCGCTACAACATGATCCAGTGGGTGCATCGCGCCACGCGAGGCTGGTCATACGGCGAAGCGATCACCGATCCGCGCACGGGAGAAATTATCAAGGGACAGGTCACGCTGGGCTCGTTGCGCGTACGGCAGGATTTTTTGATCGCGGAAGGGCTGCTGGCGCCTTACGAAAAAGGAAAACCGCTTTCGCCGAAAATGCTGGAAATGTCGCTGGCGCGGCTGCGGCAACTGGCGGCGCATGAAGTGGGGCACACGCTGGGGCTGATGCACAATTTCACGGCGAGCACGGTGAATCGCGCGTCGGTGATGGATTATCCGCCACCCTACGTGAAGCTGGGCGCGGATGGAATTCCCGATCTTTCTGTCGCGTATGCGACGGGGATTGGGGAGTGGGACAAGGTTGCGATTGCTTTTGGGTATCAGGAATTTCCGGCGGGCGCGGATGAAGCCGCTGGACTGAACAAAACGTTGAACGATGCATTCAGCCGCGGTCAGCGCTATTTGACCGATCAGGATGCGCGCCCGGCAGGGAGCGCCAGCCCGGTGGCGCACCTATGGGATAGCGGCGCGAACGCGGTGGACGCGCTGAGCCGGGTGATGGAAGTTCGCGCGGCGGCGTTGAAACGGTTTTCGGAAAACAATATTCGCGAAGGCGCTCCGCTGGCGACCCTGGAAGATGTGCTGGTACCGATTTATTTGTATCACCGCTACCAGGTGGAGGCCGCCGCGAAATCGATTGGAGGGCTGAATTACACGTTTGCGTTGCGCGGCGATGGAGAAATTCCGGCGGAGATTGTGGCGGCGGACGAGCAACGCAAGGCGCTGGATGCTGTGTTGGCCACTCTCCAGCCAACCGCGCTGGCGCTGCCTGAGCCGCTGCTGAAATTGATTCCCCCGCGCCCGCCGGAATATCCGCGCAGCGAGAAAGAGGATTTTCACATTCGCACCGCGCCGGCGTTTGACGCCTTGGCTCCGGCCGAGGCGGCGGCGCAGCACGTGCTCGCTTTCGTGTTCAATCCGGATCGCGCGATGCGGCTGGTGGAATATCACGCACGCGCCGCCAATAATCCCGGCCTTGGCGAGGTTCTTGACAAGACGCTTGCGGCCACCTGGAAGGCTCCGCGCGACACTGGATACAATGCGGAAATCCAACGCACTGTGAATGAAGTGGCGCTCTACGACCTGATCTCGCTTTCCATGAATGCTCAGGCGGCTGTGCAGGTGCGGGCAATTTCCGCGCAGAAGCTCAACGAATTGAAGTTCTGGCTGAGCAGTCAACTAGGCTCTATTTCCGACGAGAGCTGGCGCGCTCACTATTCGTTTGCACTCTCGCAGATCAGACAATTGCAGGAAGATCCGAAGCAGCTCAATCTGACCAGGCCGAATGATCCGCCCGAAGGACAGCCGATTGGATCGGATGTGTTTTTTCCGGGCTCGGATGAATTCAACTGGAATTAGGGGGATGCGCGCTTCCATTACGTAGTCGGTAATCATCCAACTTGACAACATAGTGAGCGGGTGCGTACGCTCGCCCCATCTCTCCGAGGTGGGCGATGGAGCAGGAGTCGTATCTCGCTTGGGTGGCGCTTGCGTTGACGCCGGGGCTGGGCGGTCGCATGGCGGGGAAACTGCTGCGCGAGTTCGGTAGCCCGGAAGCGATTTTCAATGCTTCGCTCACATCGCTAGAAGCGCAGCGATTGCCGGTAGCAGTAGCGCAGGCGATCCATTCACGCCAACCGCTGAGCACGGCGGCTAAAGAACTGGCCCAGGTGGAACAGGCAGGATGCCGGCTGGTTACCTGGGACGAGCCGGCCTACCCGCACCTGCTGCGGGAGATTTACGATCCTCCTCCGTTGCTGTATGTCCGCGGAAACATTGAACTTCTTGACCGGCATACAATTTCTATCGTCGGCACGCGTCGTCCGACCCCTTATGGGAATCAAATGGCGGAGAAACTGGCCCATGACCTGGCGGAACGGGGATTGGTAATAGTGAGCGGGCTGGCCAGGGGGATTGATTCCTGTGCCCACAAGGGTGCATTGTCTGCCGCGCGCGGAGCGACGATTGGAATACTTGGCTGCGGGATCGACGTGGTCTATCCTAAAGAAAACAAAAAGCTTTTCGCGCAGATGGAGGAACGGGGAGCGATTGTTTCGGAATTTCCCATGGGAGCGTTTCCCGCGCCGCAGAATTTCCCCATCCGCAATCGGATAATAGCAGGTATGGCACTTGGAGTTGTTGTTGTGGAAGGGGCACAGTATTCTGGATCCCTGATCACCGGCCGCTTGGGGATGGAATTCAGCCGGGAAGTTTACGGAGTTCCCGGCAATGTCACTCAGCCATCAAGCTTTGGGCCAAACCAGCTAATCAAACAGGGCGCGAAGCTGGTGACGGGCTGGGAAGACGTGATCGAGGAGTTGCCGACGGAAATTCGTGCGCAGCTTCTGCCCGTCGAGACAACGAGCAGCGAAGAACGCGCATCGCTTGTGCAGCAGGACCTGAACGCCAACGAATTGACGCTTTACAATTTGCTGGGCGTGGATCAGGCGCGGCACGTGGATGAATTGATGGAAGTTTCGGGATTAAGCTCGTCGGAAGTGCTGGCAACGCTGTTCGATCTGGAAATGAAAGGAGTGATCCGGCAACTGCCTGGGAAACAGTTTTTAAAAGTTTTGTTGTAACCGGGGCGCCGGATACGGTAAGGATTTTAAATACACTATGGCCAGTTCACTCGTAATCGTGGAATCGCCCGCGAAGGCGAAGACCATCAACAAATACCTGGGGCGGAATTACAAGGTCCGTGCTTCCTACGGCCACGTGATGGATCTGCCGAAAAAAACGCTCGGCGTGGATGTGGATGCCGATTTCGAACCGACCTATGAAGTGGTTCCCGGCAAATCAAAAATTATTTCCGAGCTGAAAAGCCTGGCCAAGGATTCCGACGCCATTTATCTGGCCACCGACCCGGACCGCGAAGGCGAAGCGATCGGCGCGCATCTGGCCACTCTGCTCGGCAAAACAAAAAAAGACCGCGCCAAGATTTTCCGCGTGCTGTTCCACGAGATCACTCCCAAAGCCATCAAAGCCGCGTTCGATAAAGCCAGCCAGGTAAATGAAAATCTGGTGGACGCGCAGCAGGCGCGCCGCGTGCTCGACCGCCTGGTGGGCTACAAAATTTCGCCGTTGCTGTGGGACAAAGTGCGCCGCGGATTATCCGCCGGGCGCGTGCAGACCGTGGCATTGCGGTTGATTGTGGACCGCGAGCGCGAAATCCGCGCGTTCGTTCCCAGGGAATATTGGACCATCCACGCGCTGCTGCAAGCCGGAGAGCCGCCCGCGTTCGAAGCGAAGCTCACTCGCTACAAGGGCGAAGAAATTGAAATTCCGAACCAGGAAGCGGCTGACAGAATTCTAAAGGCCGTCGAGGGCGCCACCTGGGATGTCGCGTCGGTTCAGCAAAAAGAAAAGCGCCGCTATCCCGCTCCGCCGTTCACCACTTCGAAATTGCAGCAGGAGTCCTACAACAAGCTGCGCTTTTCGGCGAAGCGCACCATGATGCTGGCGCAGCGATTGTATGAAGGAGTTGAGCTGGGCGAAGAAGGCTCGGTGGCGCTGATCACTTACATGCGCACGGATTCCGTGCGCGTCTCGAACGACGCGCTCGACCAGGTTCGCGAGTTCATCACTGCGAGTTATGGCGGCAATTACCTGCCCGAGAAGCCCAATTTCTACAAATCGAAGAAAGATGCGCAGGAAGGCCACGAAGCCGTCCGTCCCACGGATGTGGCGCGTTCGCCCGAAGATGTAAAGAAATATTTGGAAGAGGACGTTTACAAATTGTACCGCCTGATCTGGCAGCGCTTCGTCGGCTCGCAGATGGTTCCTGCTGTATTTGACCAGACCACGATTGATATCAACGCCAACGATTACACGTTCCGCGCGACGGGCGCGGTAATGAAATTTGACGGCTTCCTGGCGGTTTATCAGGAAGCGCGCGAGGAAAAAGACGAAGAGGCCGCGGAAGAAAGCCGCACCTTGCCGCGCGTGGCCGAAGGCGAGCGCCTGCGGCTCGACAAGATCCGCCCCGACCAGCACTTCACCGAGCCGCCCCCGCGCTACACCGAAGCGACGCTGGTAAAAGAGCTCGAAGAAAAAGGCATTGGCCGTCCCTCCACCTACGCCTCGATTATTTCGACGATCGTGGAGCGCGAGTACGTGAACAAAGACCAGGGCCGCTTCACGCCCACGCTGCTCGGCGAAAAAGTAAGCGACCTGCTGGTGAAAAGTTTTGAAGACATCTTCGATGTCGGATTCACCGCAAAGATGGAAGACGAGCTCGACGAAATCGAAGAAGGCAAACTCCCCTGGCGAAAATCCGTGAAGGATTTTTATGAGCGCTTCGAGGAAGACCTCGAACAAGCCAAGGGGGACATGGAGTCCTACAAGGCCGGAATCCCCACCGGTTTGAAGTGTGAAAAATGCGGCAAGGGCGAACAGCTCGAGCGGATCAGCCGCCATGGATTTTTCATGGGCTGCTCGCTCTACCCGGAATGCGATTTCACCAAGGACTTGTCCGAAGTGGGCGGCGAAGTGGTGGAAGGCGAAAACGTCACCGAGTATTGCCACAACTGCGGCCGGGAAATGACCATCAAGCGCGGCCGCTTCGGCCCGTTCCTGGCCTGCGTGGGTTATCCGGATTGCAAGACCACGCGTCGGCTGGTGAGCGGAACGAAGAAAGCGCGCCAGCCCGATGTTCCGCTCGATGAAAATTGTCCCACGTGCGGCGAACAGCTCTTGAAGCGCCAGGGCCGGTTCGGCGATTTTATCGGCTGCTCGAAATATCCCAAGTGCAAATACACGCGCCCGATTACGCTGGGCATCAAGTGCCCGAAATGTCTGGAAGGCGAATTTGTCCGCCGCGGCACCACCAAGGGACGCGGGCGCGGCCGGATTTTCTACGGCTGCTCGCGCTATCCCGAGTGCGATTTCACGTCGCCGCACGAACCGATTGCCGAGCCGTGTCCGAAATGCGGCGCTCCGTTCATAGTCGAAAAACGAAGCAAACAAGGCAATTTCCGCTCTTGCATCAAGGAAGATTGCGACTGGGAAATTCCCGCGCCCTCCGCGGAAGCACAACCGGTCGAAGCCCTCGCGCCCGGAAACTCGTAGCTTGAATCCGAACCGCTGCTTACTTCCAGGCAACTCACCTCCGCATTTTACAATCTGTTTGCATCAGCGGTTGCCTGAACGGCCTATAATTCCCCGGCGCGGAGAGGCCATCCCTTGACCATCAAATCCCTGATTGAACGCTACATCTATTACATGCGCTTCGAGCGCAATTCCTCGCCGCATACCTTGCGAAATTATCAAAAAGATCTCGAACAATTCGTCGAATACCTGAGCCCGCCGGGAGCGAAACCGATCACCCTGCATGATGTGGATCACCTGGTGATCCGCGAATTCATCGGGCATCTGCACGATCGCGAATTGATGAAAACATCCGTCGCCCGCAAGCTTGCTTCACTTGCGGTCATTTTTTAAATATTGCGTCCGCGAGCGGCTGATTCGAGATAATCCGGCCAGGCTGGTGGCAACGCCGAAGTTGCCCAAGCGTCTCCCTTCAGTCCTGACCGCCGAGGAAATCAATCAGTTCCTGGATGGATTGGGCCATCTTCAACCTGGCTCGACGCGCGACAGGAAAGCTAAGGCTCAGAGCAAGTACGCAATGGAAGAAGACCGCCTGTTGATCAAGCGCGACCGCTCGATTCTCGAACTTCTCTACGCTTCCGGCCTGCGCGTCAGCGAATTGACCGGCCTGAATCTGCCCGACGTCGATCGCCGCGAACAAACGGTGCGCGTATTAGGCAAAGGCCGCAAGGAACGGATTGTTCCCTATGGTTCGAAAGCGCAAACGGCATTGGAAGATTATTGGCCGGCGCGCGAGCATTTTTTGAAGTTCGCGCCGCGCAAACCGGATCACGAAGCGGTGTTTCTAAATCACTTCGGCAGGCGGCTCACCACTCGCATGGTGCTGAATATCGTGAAGAAATATGTGCGGGCAGCGAACAGCAATTGGGATTTGCATCCGCACTCGCTTCGCCATGCCTTTGCAACGCATCTGCTGGGCGACGGCGCCGACCTGCGCGCGATCCAGGAACTTCTGGGGCACGCCTCGCTTTCCACCACGCAGAAATATACTCACGCCACGATCGAACAATTGATGAGCGTCTACGACAAGGCTCATCCCCGAGCGTAATTCTGGTGCGCCAGTGGTTTCCGAAAGTGTTCCTGGGAACGCTATTCTCCTGAATGGCGTTTTGCATTGCGCCAATCGGGAGATTGGCGTTCCCGGGGGCCATACAGCTGTTCACTCGTATCTCAGCGCGATCACCGGCTCAACCCGCGTCGCCCGGCGCGCCGGAATCCAGCACGCCGCCAACGCGACGGCCAAAAGCGCGGCAGTGACCAGGACAAACGTCTCAGGGTCCGATGGTTTCAATCCAAACAGGAGACCGGTCATAAGCCGAGTCAAGGCAAACGATGCCGCAAGGCCAAGCGCCACTCCCATCAAGGCCAGCCGCAGGCCTTGGGTCAAAATCATGCGTAGAACATTTCCCGGCTCCGCGCCCAGCGCCATTCGCAAGCCGATTTCGTGCGTCCGTTGGCTGACGGCATAAGCCATCACGCCATAGATTCCCACCGCCGCCAGCAGCACGGCAAGTCCGGCAAAACCAGCCATCGCGCCCGCATTGAATCGCTGCGACGCCACTTCCGCGGAAAGCACATCATCCATTGTCTCCACGGCGAAAACCGGCAAGTTTTTATCGAGGCTACTCACCTCCGCGCGAACGGCGGAAACCAGGCTGAGCGGCTCGACCGATGTGCGCAGCACAAGTGTCATCATGAAACGAGGCGCTTGGGCTACCGAAGCAGTAAGTTCCGGCATGATGTCACTCGCCAGGCCGCGCTGTTTTGTATCGCCAACCACGCCAACGATCGTCCAAGTAGGAGGGCCATCGGCCCCAGGCCCGCCGGGCGCGGGTCCCATTCCTCCGATGAATCTTTTTCCGATAGGATCTTCTTTCGGAAAAAACCGCCGCACAAATGCCTGATTGACCACCACCGCGCGTGGTGCGTCCGCGCCATCGCGAGTATCCAGCAAACGCCCTTCGATCAGCGGCACGCGCAACGCCGCGAAATATCCCGGAGTCGCCACGTTAAGGCGCGCGGTTGGTATGTTGCTCGCGGAGATTTCAGTGGGGGCTTGGCCTTCGATGAGTATCGTCGAGATCATCACGTTTCCACGCAGCGGAATCGAAGCAGTCGCTCCCGCCGATTCAACTCCAGGTAAAGCCTGCAACTTCTCCACAAGCTGCTGGAAAAAACTCCGTTGCCGATCGAGAGATTGGTATTGGTCCAGCGGCAGCGCCACTCGTGCCGTAAGCAATCCGTGCGGATCGAATCCCGGCTGAACCGCCGTCAAGTGGTGGAAGCTCTTCACCAGCAGGCCCGCGCCTATGAACAGCACAAACGCGAGCGCAATTTCCGCAACCATCAGCACCCTTTGCGCGCGCCGCGTGCCCGTGCTGGTGCCGCTGTGCGCTCCGGTTTCCTTCAGCGTGCTGTTCAGCGACACGCGAAACGCAGCCAGCACGGGTGCCAACCCAAACACGATTCCCGTCACGAGTGACACGCCCAGCGTGAACAGCAGCACCCGCAAATCCAGTTGAGCGTCCTGCAAATGCGGAATGTTCGTCGGAGCAAATCGATGAATCAGCCGGATGGCGCCTGCTGCCAGCAAGAGCCCAGCCAAGCCGCCCGCCAGCGCCACCGCGGAACTTTCCGCCAGAAGCAGTTGGGCCAATCGCCAACGTCCCGCACCGAGCGCGCCGCGAATGGCGACTTCCTTTTCGCGTGCCGTCGCTCGAGCAAGCTGCAGGTTCGCCACATTGGCGCACGCAATCAGCAGGACAAATCCGACTGCAGCCAGCAGAACCAGCAGCGCCGGGCGAACGTTTCCAATTTCGTGATCGTGCAGCAGAAACACTTGTGATTGCCCCTCGCCCAGCCCTTTTATGTTGCCGGGAAGGTTTCCAGCACGCGTTTATTGATGGCATTGAGCTCGATGGCCGCCGCTGCCACCGTCGCGCCCGGGCGCAGCCGCGCCACAACGCTGAGCGATTGGATCATCAGCATCACGTGCCCGTTTGAGGATTGGAGGCTGCTGTCCGCCAGTTGGAACGGCACCAGCATGTCGGCCGGACTGTTATCAAGGAATTCGAAATTCCGCGGAAGCACTCCGATCACCGTGTACGGAACATCGTCAAACGCGATCACTTTTCCAATCACGTTGGGATCGGCGCCAAAGCTCGATCTCCACACTGGATCGCTCAACAGCACGGTCTTTGGTCCGGCAGGGCGGTCCTCCGCCGGCAGAAAATTGCGCCCCAGTTGCGGCGTGACGCCCAGCACGTTCAGGAAACTCTGCAGTCACCCGGGCGCCGCGCAGCCGTTGCGGAGCGCCAGCGCCCGTCAGCGTGTATTCAGCGGACGCTGAATACGCCGCTATGTCTTCGAACACATGGTTCTGGTTCCGCCAGCCGGAATATTCATCCGCGAAGACCAGGTTCTGTCCCTGGCGCGGCACAAAATTAGTGGCCCACACCAACTTCCCCGCATCGCGGTAGGGCAGCGCGCGCAGAAGCACGGAATCCACCACGGAAAAAATTGCCGTGTTCGCCCCAATACCCAAAGCCAGCGCGATAATTGCTACGATCGTAAAGCTGGGACTCTTGGCAATCACGCGCAGCGAATACCGCAGGTCCTGTAACAACGTCTCCATGTGTCTTCCTCCGTGGACGTGGCTCGGGCTAAATCTGGGTTTTTAGACGTGCGGGCCGGGAGAAGGTAATCGAGAAAGCGTGTTGCGAATACGGGCTGAACGGCGAGTATTGAGCTACTTGCGATTACCCGTTTGACCCACGAGAGTTACGTAGCCATCGGGATCGGTCACGCGCAGTTCACCTTCCTCCATGTAGGGCGGGCAGCTGATTGCAGGCACTTCGATTTTATTTGCGAGGAGATGTTCGCGGAGTCCGGCGAGATTTTCGTCCACGTACATATAGAAGAGAACTGCCTGCTGCGACGCTACGATCGGCTGATCCGCCAGCGCAAGCATCAAAACGGCCTTGTCCGATTGGCCCGATTGAATACTCGCCCAAAGAATCTTTCCGTTATCATTCTTCAGAGTGTCTACAATCTTGAAGCCCAGTAATTCATAAAATTGGATCGAGCGCTCCACGTCGGCAACGTGAACATAGGGAGCCAGGGCATGGACAGGAGTGATCACGCCGGCATCCTAGCATAGCGGGGCGACCGTCCAGAAATTTGGCATCCAAGCCTTTGTCAGCTATCTTACTTTCTGGTCGGACAGACGGCGGTGGGTCATTCCGAGCGAAGAGAGGAATCCAGAGAGAACCCAAAATACTTGAGAAGTAGGGGGTTTTTCCTGCACACATCCGGTGTGGTTTTCCACTTTTTCCGCAAACCGTGGAGTCAGGAGTCAGTGGATTTGAAAATCATTTGCGCCATATTCCTGAGCACGGGAATCGCCTTGCTTTCTTTTGCCGCGACGCCTGCCGCCGCGCAGGATAACTACGAAATTCAAGTCTATGGCTATGATACCGTTGCCCCTCATCACACCATGGTCGAATGGCACAATAATTTCACCATCGACGGCTCCAAGGAAACCATCAACGGCGTAGCGCCCACCAACCACGCCTTCCACGAAACCATTGAAATCACCCACGGCTTCTCCACCTGGTTTGAAACCGGTTTCTACATTTTCACTTCCGCCCGCTCCGGCGACGGCTGGGATTGGGTGGGCGATCACATTCGCCCGCGCTTCCGCGTTCCGCCAAGCTGGCACTGGCCCGTGGGCGTGAGCGTTTCGAACGAGATCGGCTACCAGCGCCACAAGTTTTCCGAGGATACCTGGACCTGGGAAATCCGCCCGATCATCGACCAGAAAATCGGCCGCTGGTATTGGTCAATTAATCCGACCTTGGACCGTTCGTTCCACGGCCCGGGAGTAAGCCAGGGCGTCATCTTCTCTCCAAATTTCAAATTCAGCTACGACCTGACGCACAAAATAGCCGCCGGCCTGGAATATTACGGCGCGGTCGGCCCGGTCACCGGCTTCGACGCCATCCACGATCAGCAGCATCAAATTTTCCCAGCCATCGACCTGGACCTCGGCGAAAAATGGGAATTCAATGCCGGCCTCGGCGTCGGCATCACCGGCGCCACCGATCACATCATCGCCAAGATGATCCTGGGTTACCGCTTCAATTTCTGATTCTGCTGTTTCTTATGTTCCAGTTTTCAGCTTTCCAGCATTAACGCTTGTAAACCTTCCCACTGTTGATAAGCGAATTGCAATGCTGCTATGTTTCGTCTCATGCGCAGTGTCCTGGGTCCGCTTCTCGCGGCTAGTTTGCTCGCAACCTCTGCGGGCGGGAGTCAATCAGAGCCGGCGAAAATTCAAGTGGGCGTAGACCTGGTTCCCCTTGCCGTCCGCGTCACCGATCGTCACGGAAATAATGTGCAGGGACTCGACGCCAAGGATTTCGAAATCTTGGAGAATAGTCGCCCGCAAAAGATCAGTTTCTTCAGTACCGGAGACCAGCCCGTAAGTATGACCATTCTGCTCGACGCCAGCAGCAGCATGAATTCCAGCGGCAAGCTGCAACCCGCCCGAGCCATGCTGGCCCAACTTGTGAACCGCAGCCATCCGCAGGACGAAATTTCACTGATGCCGTTCACCGACCAGGCCGGACCGGTTCAATTGCTTACTCGCGAACAACTCAGCAGTCCATCCATCTTCCAACTCGCGCCGCAGAAAGGCGGCACCGCTCTCTACGATGCAATTGCCGTCGCGTTATGCCGGCTCCGCTCCTCCGCGAATCTGCAGCAAGAGGTCGTGGTGATCACCGACGGCGCTGACCAGCACAGCCGCATCGGCCTGGAATCCCTGATCCGGCTGGTACAAGCTTCGCGAGCTCAATTGTTCATGGTCGGCTTCTTCAGCCCATCGGAACTGCAACTCTACCGGTCGGGCGACAAATCGGTGATCCTGTACACCGGCCGCGAAATTGATAATCCCATCGTGGCCTTCGACCGGCTCGCGAAAGAATCCGGCGCTGAAGCATTTTTCCCCACCTCGCAGAACGCCCTGAAGCAGGCTTTGGAAGCAATTGCCGGAACACTCGAGTCTCAGTATCTGCTCGCATACTATCCGCAAGTCGAAAGCGCTGGTTTCCGCAAGATCGAAGTGAAAGTACACCGCCACGGATTAACAGTTCGAGCCCGCCGCGGCGTCGAGATGGAACCCTCATCTGCGGATTTGCCGGTCCATTTCCTGCACGGCCCCTGCGCCATCTCGCCGGAATCCCATCCCTACCCCTACGAGTCACACCTGATCCAAAATCACGACTCGCTTCTTTACAAAGACAACTTTTCCGATCCTCGCAGCGGCTGGCCGGATCGCAAAGGCTCCAAATACACATCCGCAGGATACGAACTCTCGTTCGACAACTCGCCCCAAAGCCGCCAGCCTGGAGAAAAGATTTTTTTCAATTTGAGCCCGATTGGAGAGGGAGTGCTGGCCGCATACGGAACATGGTGGCAGGATTTCCGAGCGTCCGTACTTGTCGACGCCAATTGGCCGAAACTGGAAGGATCGAGTCCGACATCACCGCGTTCGCCGACGATCAACGCATATTCCTCCGCAGCCGGCCTTGTTTTTCGCATGAATGACGGGGGATTCTACGCTTTTCTTCTGAGCACGTCGGGGAGAGGAACCACGTTGTGGTTCAAGCTCGTGAGCAAGACCTACAGCGGTGCTTATACCGATATTGTGCCGTGGACCGAAATTCCGGAGCTGGAATCCGCGAGATCCGGCTCGCCTCAGGAACGCACCTCTTCACCGAAGAAAATTTCCGTCGAATGCATCGGCGACAACATCAGCTTGTTTGTAGGTGAGCAGAAAGTTGCCAGTTTGAAGGATGAAACTCTTGGGAATGGATACGTCGGCATGGCACTTTTTGGCAATGGCCGCGCCATATTTCGCGATTTGGAGGTTCAATCGTTGAAGTGAGGTGGACATCACCGCCCCTCCCTCTCGGCGTACTCCGCGTCTCCGCGGTAAAGCCTTTCGGCAAATTCCACAACTCAACCAGGCACACTGCTTCGTTGACGAAACCGCCTTCCGCCTTTGTCGTCGTTCCGAACGAAGTGAGGAATCCCGCGCAACAGCCACCGGCTACTACCCGCGCATTGCTTCGTTGACGGACCCACCCGCCGCACGGTAAAATGGCGGTTTCTCAATTACATCTGGAGGCTGTATGTACGCCGTCATTCGGAGTGGAGGGAAGCAGTATCGAGTCGCGCCGGGCGAAACCGTCCAGGTGGAACGCCTGCCCGGCAAAGTCGGCGGCAAAATCACGTTTGACGACGTGCTGGCCGTGCACAATGACGAGAAGAAAACTTTTGCCGGGTCTCACGCGTCCAAGGCGAAGGTTGTCGGCAAGATCGTCGGGCAGGTCCGCGGGCCCAAGGTCCAAGTGATGAAATTCCGCAAGACCAAGCAATTCAAGATTCTGACTGGCCACCGGCAAAATTACACCACCGTGCAGGTCAGCGAAATTCAGTTCGAGTAGAGGCTTCCATGGCACATAAAAAGGGCGGCGGTTCATCTACAAACGGGCGCGATTCCCACGGGCAGAGGCTCGGGATCAAGCGTTTTGGGGGACAAGTAGTCCACGGCGGCAGCATTCTGGTTCGCCAGCGCGGCACCCGCTACAAAGCCGGCACAAACGTGGGACGCGGCAAGGACGACACTTTGTTTGCCATGATCACCGGCGTCGTGAAATTCCAGGACAAGGGCCAATTGGGGAAATTTATCAGCATTCTGCCGCTGGAAGTTGCTGCTGCTGCCGCTGACAAAGAACCGAAGCCCGCTCCAGTTGCTGCTGATTAAATTTGTGAGATGGATCGTAGGTAGCACAGCCACTCCTGGCTGTGTTGGGCGGCTGTTTGCACAGGTGAGAGTGCCTGTGCCACTCTCCTTAGCGTATTCTTTTCCCTGGCAGTCGATGCTTGATCGTGTCGCCACAAGGCGTGGCGGCCTTAGCGGAATTTTGGTAGCTCTATAGCGAGTGATTCATGTTTGTAGATGAAGCGAAAATCTTAGTGAAGGCCGGCGGCGGCGGAAATGGTTGCGTCGCATTTCGAAGGGAGAAGTTTGTCCCGCATGGCGGTCCTTCGGGAGGAGACGGCGGCGATGGCGCTGACATCATTCTCGAAGCCAATCCGCACGACAACACGCTCCTGCGCTACCGCTACAACCGTGAATTTCGCGCCGACCGCGGCCGCCATGGCGAAGGCTCGAAATGCCACGGACGATCCGGCGTTGAAATGGTCCTCACGGTTCCGGTGGGCACGGTGGTATTCGATGAAGATACCGGCCAGCCTCTTGTGGATTTCACCGAACCCGGACAGCGAATGGTGATCGCGAAAGGCGGGCACGGCGGACGCGGCAACGCGCATTTCGCCAAGCCCTGGCACCAGGCGCCGCGGGAACACGAAGATGGCAAACCGGGCGAAGAACGCCGGCTGAAACTGGTGTTGAAATTACTGGCTGATGTGGGGCTGGTGGGATTTCCGAATGCGGGCAAGTCCACGTTGATCTCACGTATTTCCGCCGCTCGCCCCAAAATTGCGGACTACCCATTCACAACGCTGGAGCCGCACCTCGGCGTTGTCTCGGCGGATACCGATCCGGGCCACGCGGTTGGCGGACGCACATTTTTGGTGGCGGACTTGCCTGGCCTGATCGAAGGCGCGCACGAAGGCGCGGGATTGGGCACGCGATTTCTGCGGCACATCGAACGCACTCGCCTGATCGCGCATTTGGTGGATACCAGCGATTCGAACGAACGCGATCCCGTGCGTGACTATGAAATTATCGAAGGCGAATTGCGCGCTTTCAGCGAATCTTTGGCGGAAAAACAGCGCCTGGTGGTGGCGACGAAGCTGGATGCCACAACGGACCGCACGCATCTGGAGGAATTGCGCGCATATTGCACGTCGCGCAAGCTTCCGTTCTACGCGATTTCCGCGGCCACCGGGGAAGGGGTGAGCGAGTTGGTTCACGCGATGGCGGATGCCGTGGAGCGTTTGCGGCCAACGGCTGTTTCAGGCACCGCGAGCACGGACGCCTCTCTCGCCGCGAATCCGTCCGTCGTCCAGGAACCGTCTGAAGAGCGGCACACGGAGGAACGTTGAACGCCTCCCGTGCGCGCAAATCGCGAGCCTCTGGACGCACGATTGCGCTGTTCGGCGGAACATTTGATCCTGTTCACTCCGGCCATTTGGCGGTAGCCAACGCGGTGCAGCGGCAATTCCAATTGGACGCCATCTATTTTGTTACTTCCAGCCGTCCGCCGCACAAGACCAAGCGCGAGCTCGCGCCGTTCGCTCATCGCTACGCAATGGTTGTACTGGCCTGCGCCGGGCACACTCACTTTTTGCCTTCTCTCGCGGAATCCGATACGGACGGCAACAAGAAACAAATCTACTATTCGATCGATACAGTGGGATATTTTCAGCGGGAATTCCCGGGCGACAAACTTTATTTTATTCTTGGCGCCGATTCGTTCCTCGAAATTCAAACCTGGAAAGATCACGAAGCATTGTTGGATACCTGCGATTTTATCATTGCCAGCCGCCCCGGCTTCCCTTTGGACGAGCTGCGCCATGCAATTCCCTCGAAATTTTTCAACTCAGCCTCCGCCAGGGCCGATCGCCAGACGATCACCTTGCGTAAATCAGAAGTCCATCTGCTTCCGGCTGTCCGCAGCCATGTATCATCGACGGAAGTCCGTGAGCGGCTGAAACGCGGGGAATCGATCCATGGGCTTGTGCCGCAACGAGTAGAGGATTACATTCTCCAACAGGCTCTGTACCGGTGAATCTGAACTCCCTTTATCCCGAACTCGGCTGGGCCGTCGAAGCGGCGCAGGAAAAGCAAGCCGTGGACACCACTGTGCTCCATTTGAAAGATCTGGGAGCGTTCGCGGAATATTTTTTGCTCTGCACGGCGCTCAGCACACCGCAAATGCAGGCCATTGCATCCGAAATCGAGCAACAACTCACGCGCAACGGAGTGCGCCTCGCGCACAGCGAAGGACGCAACAGCGATGAATGGATGCTGCTCGACTACGGCAGCCTGGTAGTGCACATTTTTAGCCAGCGCGCGCGTGTCTTCTACGATCTGGAACGGCTGTGGCGTTCGGCAAAGCGCGTGGATATTCCGCCGCCCGGCCCGCAGGCCGCTGCCGGAGGATCAAGACGGCCATGAGCGCTGCCCACATCGAATGGGTGGCGGCGGATCCTATTTCTCTTCACGTCCTGGAGCTCGCCGAAAAAGTTTCCGAAACGTCCACCACGCTGCTGATTACCGGGGAAAGCGGAACCGGCAAGGATCAATTGGCGCGCTGGATTCACGATTCCGGCCCGCGCCGCGATGCGCCTTACCTTGAAAATCGATTGCGCCAGCTTGCCTGCCGAATTGGTTGAATCGGAATTATTTGGACACGAAAAAGGCGCCTTCACCGGGGCCATTGCGCGGAAGTTCGGACGCTTCGAACTTGCCCAGAGCGGAACAATCGTGCTCGATGAAGTGGCGGCGCTCGCTCCGGGAATTCAGGCGAAGCTCTTGCGCATTCTGGAAGAGCGCCGGTTCGAGCGGCTGGGCGGTACGGAAAGCCTGAAGATCGACGCCCGGTTGATCGCGCTGACGAACACCGATCTTGCGACCGGCGTTTCCAGCGGGCGTTTCCGCGAAGATCTCTTTTTCCGGCTGAGCGTGCTGGTGATTTCCGTGCCACCCCTACGCGAGCGCCGGGCTGACATTGCGCCGCTGATTCAGCATTTACTTGCGCGGCTGGGCGGAGTTCACGGGCGGCCGGAAGCGCGCTTGGACGCTCCGGCCATGCGGTTGCTGGAATCTTATGAATGGCCGGGAAATGTGCGCGAACTTAAAAATGCAATCGAACATGCGCTGACGTTCGCCAAGTATGCCGGCAAAGAAGCCGTGCTGCGGCCCCAGGATTTTCCGGCGATCATTCAGCGCGCAGCTGCTCCCAGCACCCTGGGAGAAAACCTCCGCTCGCTGAATGAGATGGAAAGCGAAGCGATTCGTGCGACGCTGGAAGCGACTCATTATAAAATTTCACGCGCCGCGGAAATCCTGGGGATCAGCCGCAAAACACTGCTCGAAAAACGGAAGAAGTACGGCCTGTTGTAACCATGCCTCGCAGCAAACTTCTCTTGTCTTCCGTCGCGGAATTCCTGGAATGAGCATGCCGGAATTCGATCGAGAAGTTCGATGAAGATTCGCCTGGTGATGCTGGGAAAAACGCGGCGCGCCGAAATTCGCGCGCTCGTGGACGATTATTTGAAGCGCATCGCCCATTATTGCGAAATCGAAACCACTGAATTGCGCGAAGCCAGCGGCTCGGCTCTAAAGAAATTAAAAATTGAGCCCAGCGCGGCAATCGTGATGCTCGACGCCGCCGGGAAACAATATTCTTCCGCTGAATTTGCCCGCTGGCTGGGCGGGCTGCGCGATCGCGGCGCGCGCGAGCTGGTTTTTCTTTGTGGAGATGCAGCCGGTTTTCCGGAATCCTTGCGTGGCAGCGCGCGGGAACGTATCTCGCTTTCTACTCTTACGTTGCCGCACGAATTCGCTCGCGTCGTTCTGGTGGAGCAAATTTACCGGGCGTTCGCAATTCTCGCCGGACACCCCTACCCGAAATAGCTCGAATAAGGTAAAACCTGAGCATGGCCATCAAAATTTCTTACGATACCAAAGCACCAACCGCCGCAATCGAACTGATGATCACCAATCCTCTGCCCGACTATGATCTCGATGACGTCGAAGCCGCTGTCCCGCGCGAAATCGATCCCATTCTTGCCTCGCAGGGATTCAAGGACCTGATTGACGAGACTCGCGGGATGCTGGACCGCGAGCTGGCCGGAACCGGACTCGAAATTGCGCAACTAACCGGAGCGATTTGCCGCGACGGCTCCGTCCACCGTCCGGGCGTTTGGCTTGTCCTCCGTCAGTCCGGAGTGCCCTCGGATCGGCCAATGCCCCGCACGGAACACGCCAGGATCGGCGATGTCGCGGATAAAATCAGCGTCTATCTGCAACTTTCCTGAGTTCACTTCGCCCGTCATCGGTTTGGCCGTCATCCTGAGCCAACACTCTCTTATTTAATTCCACAGGCACGTCGCGAAGGATTCAGCGCAGCATTCGCGCAAACGACCAAGTCAAATGCAGGCGCAACCCCCGGTTTCTAGATCCACCTCTCGGTTTCAGTCTTTGCCCGTCATCCTGAGCCAAAACGCTCTCATTGAAGTCCACGGGCACGTCGCGAAGGATCCAGCGCAGCATCCGCCCAAACAACCAAGTTCAATGCGTCCGCAATACGCGCTTGTGCCTGGCAGGCTTGACGTTTTCGCTCAGCACGCTCAGTATTCTTGATTGTCTCGTGCGCCAGAAGGCTGCCGAATCCATGCCCGAAGGAAAAGGACTTTTAATCGTTTACACCGGCCCCGGCAAGGGCAAGACCACTTGCGCCCTGGGCACCGCGTTTCGCGCGGTTGGACAAGGCCTGCGCGTAATGATGGTGCAGTTCATCAAGGGCTCGTGGCATTATGGTGAGCTTGACGCCGCCGCCATGCTGGGCCCGGATAAATTCGAAATAAAGCCAATGGGGCGCGGCTTTGTGAAGGTGGGCGGCGCGGAAACCGACCCGGAGGATTTGCGCTTGTGCCAGGAAGCATGGGAATTCGGCCGGGAACAAATTTACGGCGGGAAGTACGATCTGGTGGTCCTGGACGAAATCAATTATGTGATCAGCTACAAAATGCTCGATCCCGATCAAGTCGTATCCGCCCTCGCGGCGCGCCCGGAGCGCGTACACGTAATCTGCACGGGACGCAACGCGCACCCAAAGTTGGTGGAACAGGCGGACCTGGTGACGGAGATGCGCGAGGTGAAGCATCCTTACACCAAGGGAATTCTGGCCCAGCGAGGCATCGATTATTGATTTATCATCCTGAAATCGGCTCAAGTAGAGGGCGCGCAAAGATCAATTCAAATTTTAAACATGGAGGCGCGCTGGCAGCTTCGATCGAAGTTTCCAGCTTCCAGCCTCCAGCATCGAGCTTCCAGAATGGCCTGGTTTAAACGAGAAAAACGAGCGATCGATTCCGCGGTGCCAAGTGAAGAGCGCCGTGTTCGCACCGAAGGACTGTGGATCAAGTGCGAAACTTGCCGCGCCATCATCTGGAAAAAAGACCTCGAGGACAACTGGCAAGTCTGCCCGAAATGCGATTACCACTTCCGTCTGGATTCCAAGCGGCGGCTGGAATTGCTCCTCGATGACGGCAAGTGGACCGAGCACGACGCGCAATTGTTTTCGTCCGATCCACTCGAGTTCGTGGACACCAAACCTTACAAACAACGTCTGGAATCGACACGGAAGAAACTGGGCATGTCCGATGCGATTCTGACCGTCGAAGGGAAATTGAGCGGGCGGCCCATCGTGTGCTGCTCAATGGAATTCGGTTTCATTGGCGGTTCGATGGGCGCGGTGGTCGGCGAGAAGGTGACGCGCGCGATTGAAATGTCCATGGCCCAGAAAAAACCGCTCGTGGTGGTTTCCTGTTCGGGCGGCGCTCGGATGATGGAAGGCACAGTCAGCCTGATGCAATTGGCAAAAGTGTCGGCGGCGCTCGGCCGGCTCGATGAGGCCCGCATACCGTTCATTTCGCTGCTCACCGATCCTACGACGGGCGGCGTCACGGCCAGCTACGCCATGCTGGGCGATTTGAATATTGCCGAGCCGGGCGCGCTGATCGGTTTCGCCGGACCTCGCGTAATCGAACAAACCATTCGCCAGAAGCTGCCCGAAGGTTTCCAGCGCGCGGAATTTTTGCTGGAACACGGATTTCTTGACGCTGTCGTTCCCCGCAAAGAACTGAAGAACTATATCGCCACCGCATTGGATTTCTTCCTGAATTAGGCCGAGTCCCGCATGAACTACGATCAGGCAGTCCGCTATTTGCTGACGCTGGGCAAGGAACTCTCCGCACCGCAACAAGCGCGCGTCCAGAAATTTGATCTCACAAACATATCCATTCTTTCGGAATCCCTCGGTTGGCCGCACCGTGGCTCTCCGTGTGTGCACATCGCCGGAACAAACGGAAAGGGTTCCACCGCCGCCATGCTGGATTCCATTTTGCGTGCTGCGGGTTTGCGCGCCGGGCTCTACACATCTCCGCATCTCGAGCGCATCAACGAAAGGATTCGCATTGCGGGAGAAGATATTTCTGATGCGCGCTTCGCTGAATCATTCACGCGAGTGGAAACGCATATTGAAGCGTTGATGGCTTCCGGCGACTTGGCGGCGCACCCAACTTTTTTCGAGTGCCTTACCGCAGCCGCATACGATGCCTTCGCGAAAGCCGAAATTGATTTCGCGGTTTACGAAGTGGGAATGGGCGGGCGGCTGGACGCCACAAACATTGTGACGCCCGAAGTGGCGGTGATCACGCAGATCGATTTCGATCACGAGGCTTACCTGGGACATTCCATCGAAGAAATCGCCGGTGAAAAGGCCGGCATCATCAAACCGGGCGGATGGGTGGTGAGTTCGGTGGAACGTCCGGAAGCTCGAACGGTGATTGCCCGCCGCGCAGCCAAGATGGATGCGCGGCTGGTTGAAATCGACACAAATTTTGAAACTGAAGACGTCCACGCCAAAGACGGCTGCTACAGCGCAATCGTCTCGCCAGCCCACTCAAGCAAGAAAATCGCAATCAACTTGCACTTACCCGGCCGCTTCCAGTTAAGAAATGCTCTGGCCGCCGTCGCCACCGCAAGGCTCCTGGCCCAGCGCGGCTTTCCCCTCGACGATGATTCAATTGCGCGCGGCTTGGCGGATGCCCGCTGGCCGGGCCGTCTCGAACGCCTCGCTACAAATCCAGCGCTTTATCTTGATGGCTCGCACAATCCGGCAGGGGCGCGGGAGCTTCTCGCGTTCTGGAATGAGCACCTGCAAACGCGCAAAATCTTTCTCATCTACGGCGCGATGCGCGATAAAGCCGTGGACGAAATTGCCGGCCTGCTTTTCCCACGAGCGGACACCGTAATTCTCACCGAGCCGCGCCAATCGCGCGCCATCAGCGCCGAAGTGCTCCGCGAAATCACGCAGCATCACGCGCAAAATATCGAAGTCCTGTCCGATCCCGTACAGGCATTGGATCGAGTGTTCGATCTCGCACACCCGGACGATGCTATTTTCGTTACCGGTTCGCTCTATCTTGTCGGCGACTTGCGTAAAGTTGGGCTCGATCGCGCTGTCGCGGCAAATTTGCACATCTAGCCTCTACGTTAAATCATCTTCCATTTTTCAAAGGCTGCACCAAAATGTGGCAATTATGCATTTCGTGCCATTCGCGAACATGCGCACACTGTCCACGCCCGGACACAAAACAATTTTCGGCGTGAAGCACGAATGATTTTGTTCAATCAGGCATAAGTCATTCAATTTTTGCTGCCTGGCGAGCAACGCTTTTTAGAAAGCGGCGTCTAAGGAATCAGTAGGAGGTCTATATGACGCGCGAAGAACGATGGCGAAAAATCGATGCATTTGGCCGCGCGCCACAGGCATTGTCGGCCGCGCTCCGCCAATTTCCAAAGAAAATGTGGCTCTATAAACCGCAGGCTGACGCCTGGAGCATCCACGAAATTATTTTGCACCTGGCAGACAGTGAAGCGAACGGCTACATCCGCTGCCGCCGGCTGATCGCGGAACCCGGAAAGCAGGTTCTGGCTTACGATCACGAAGCCTGGGCCGGCGCGCTCGGCTACTCCCATCAAAGCACCAAACAAGCTTTGGATTTGTTCCGCCGTATGCGCATGATGACCTACCAACTGCTCGTCGCGGTTCCCGAGTTGGTGTGGGCGAACACAGTCGAGCATCCGGAAATGGGCACGATCAGCCTGGAACAGTGGCTGGAGATTCACGAAAGCCAGGTTCCCCAGCGCCTCGAACAAATGAAACGAAATTACGATATCTGGTTCGAAACTCATCCGCCCCGGCGGCCGGCAACCAGGCGCCAAAAAGGCGTGCCCCCGGCTGGCACGCGGCTGATTTCGCTGAACGCAACGTTGTAGGCTGAAGATACTTCAGGAAGCCAGGACCTGTAAGCTTTCGATATCCCGCAACCCTCATTGTGTTGCCGCATTTGTGCGCCCGGTGGTAGGATGAATATCCCAATGGCCGGCGAGAACCAAATTCGACCATCTGTCGGTATTCCCTATCGCACTACAAATGAAGAGGTTACTGGCGACCGGCTGAAATATGAGATGTATACCCGCGCGGTGCAGGAAGCGGGCGGCGATCCGGTGGAGATTTCGCTTACCCTTTCCCACAGCGAACTGCAGCACGCAGCACGATCACTCTATGCCATCGTTCTTCCCGGAAGCCCGGCGGATGTGAATCCTTCGCTTTACCACGCCCAACGCCACTTAAGAACCGCCGAAGATGACGAAGAACGGGAACGAACTGATTTCACTCTGTTGGAACACGCTTACGGCGCAGGCAAGCCGATTCTGGCCATCTGCTACGGGATTCAGTCGCTGAACGTGTTCCGAGGCGGTTCGCTGATCCAAGACATTGCGACGGAAAGTTGGAGCAAGATCCAGCATCCCTGGGAAAACTCGAAGGGCGGCGCGCCAGAGCCACATCATAAGGTCGTGATCGAAAGCGGAACACGCCTGGCGCAACTAGCCGGAGCGACGGAGGCACAGGTCAATAGCTCGCATCATCAGGCGATCCGCGAACCCGGCCGGGACTTGCATATCGTGGCGCGGGCGCCGGATGGCATCATCGAAGCAGTGGAAGGAACCGGAACGACGAATTGGATCGTGGGCGTGCAGTGGCACCCGGAGCGCATGCCGTCCGATCCGCTAGCCCGATCGCTCTTTCGCGAGTTGGTCGCTGCCGCCCGGGCAGCGCACGTCCGCACCTGAGACGAGCGAACGGCAAGTTGGGCTTATCCGCGCCAGCATGGTAGGCTTCCACTCATAATTTCCAGGTTTTCTTTTATATGTTTCTAAATGCTTCGGGGGTTCCATGATTTCTCTTGCAGGCAAGGCAGCGGTGATCACCGGAGGATCGCGCGGCATCGGCGCGGCAGCCGTCAAGCTATTCGCGCAGGCCGGCGCGGATGTTGTGTTCAGCTACAATCGCAGCCGCGACGCCGCCGGACAGGTGGAACAGGAAGCGCGCAAGCACGGAACTCGCGTCGAAATGTTGAAAGCGGACCTGAGCCGGATGGCGGATGCCAAGAAATTGATCCAGTTTGCCGCCGACCGTTTGGGCCGTTTGGACATCCTGGTGGCAAACGCGGGCATCTGGAACGTCGAGGATTTGCCGATCGAAAAAATGACCGAGCGCGAGTGGGACGAAATGATGCGCGTCAATCTAAAAAGCATCTACGCGGTGGCCCACTATGCAGTGCCTCATATGATCGCGCAACGCTCCGGACGGATCATCGCCATCAGCTCAACCGCGGGGCAGCGAGGCGAAGCGTTCCACTCGCACTATGCCGCCACCAAGGGCGGGACGATCAGCTTTGTGAAGGCGCTTTCCACTGAGCTTGCCCGGCACAACATTTTGGTGAATTGCGTGGCCCCCGGATGGGTGGATACGGACATGTCCAAACCCGTGCTGGATACGAAAGCCGGCCGCAAGTTCGCGCACGGGCAAATTCCCCTGGGGCGAGCGGCTACCCCTGAAGAAGTGGCCGGACCGATTCTATTTCTCGCTTCCGATCTTGCAACCTTCATGACCGGCGAAATCGTCAATGTGAATGGAGGTTCCGTCCTGTGCGGCTAATTCGACCACTCATTCCGGGTTTGCTGCTGCTGGCAAGCCTGTTGTTTGTCCGCGGCGCAAATTCACAAGATCCGCAAATCATGATGCCGGCGGAAAGCGCGGCGAAAGCCAAGCAGTTGCTGCAGCAA
The DNA here is from genome assembly GCA_963797765.1 of uncultured Acidobacteriota bacterium. GTDB lineage: Bacteria > Acidobacteriota > Terriglobia > Acidiferrales > UBA7541 > JBGPTK01. Next base: position 1,580,645 of record CAWCQU010000002.1, read on the forward strand.
ACCATCCAGGCCATGGGCGGCGATGCCTATCTGAATGTTCAAGACGTAATCATCAACGGCCGCCTGGGCCAGTTCGGCCATTCCGGCGACCTCACCGGCTACGTCGTTTTTTGGGATTACAACAAGCTGCCCGATAAAAATCTTACCGAGTATGGCGGGAAGCGCAACATCGTCGAATCCTACAACGGCGACAAAGGCTGGACCATGGATCGCGGCGGCGTCTCCGAAATGCCGGAAGGCACCATCGAGCAGCACCAGGAAGATTTGAAAACGGATTTGGACATGATCCTCCGCTACCGCATCAAGGAACCCGGAATGTCCTTCCGCTACGCCGGCACCGACGTAGTTGAGCTAAAACAAGTGGACTGGGTCGAGCTGTCCGATGGCGAAGGCCGCACCATCCGACTCGCTCTCGCTCAATCCACCCACATGCCCATCCAGGAACGAGTGGAAACGCGCGATCCCACCTATCACACGCGCACCGTCCAAACCACTTTCTTTTCGAACTATCATCCCATTCAGGGAATCCAATCCCCTTTCCAAATTTCCAGGGAACGGAACGGCCAAAAAATCTTCCAGGCCTTCTTCGACGACTTCAAATACAACACCACCATGAACGACATGATGTTCACCAGGCAGGAACTGGAAAACCGCTTCGCCCAGATGAAAGACAAATACAAAGGCGACAAAAAACAAAAGCAAGACAAAGAAAAAGACTAATCCTATTTCCCCGTCATTCTTTCTGCGCTCTCAGCGCCTCTGCGGTAAAATCTTTTCCTCTTGACTTCATAGTTATCTTTATGGTAAACATTGATATGAGAGAATGCGTTAAGAATCTCCAATCACCACCCCAGGGCGCCCTTCTCCCCTCGGCATCGCACTACGCAGAATGTCCTGTCCCTTCCGGCCCGCATAATTCTGCGACACTCGGAAATGGTTTGCCGGAAACAATTTCAAACCAAAAACACTGTATTTCTAATCGCCAATGCAATTCATAGTCAAAATCACCCAACCCATAGAAAAATCAATGAGTTACAAAATCCTAATCGCTCCTATATCGTGCATTCGCAACCCTCTGTTTTGCCGGCCGCTTTTGCCCTCGATTTTGAATTTCCGGCCCTCTCCGGGTGCCTCATCCTTCCCAGCCTCACCGGGAAGGGTGGGGATTTCGGTTTCTCCTACACATGCAGAAGAAATCGAAGCGTGGACACTCGCCGGAATGCAATTATTTCGAACTAACCCCGACGAACCCCATGTCGAATTTTTCTCCCAAGACGTTGCATCCGGTCTTGCAGGGGCCGGCTTCAGTTTACCCGGAGCCCCGAAGAGCCGCGGCCCCTGGAATCGTCGACTTCATGAACGCCAGGAACTAGAAAGCACCGTTAACCCGCCGCGATCCGAGCCCATGACGCATCTGCGAGTGCGGGTAGCTGCAAAACCGACTGCTTGTTATAATGGTGGGATGCGGATGACACGAAAGTTCAACAGAGAGACCGGCGCTCCGGTTCGCGTACGGAGTGCGGCATCGACGGAAGAATCGCCACGCGTGCGAAGCACCACCATTTTGTGCGTGCGGCGCGACGGCAAAGTGGTGATGGCGGGTGACGGCCAGGTGACGGTGGGTGAAGGCGTGATGAAGCACAACGCCAAAAAAATCCGGCGCTTGTTCAGCGATAAAATCGTGGCCGGATTCGCCGGCAGCACCGCGGATGCCCTGTCGCTATTCAGCCGCTTCGAAAACAAATTGCAGGAATATCATGGGAACCTGCCGCGGGCGGCGGTGGAGCTTTCAAAAGAATGGCGCACGGACCGCTTGCTCCGGCACCTGGATGCCATGTTGCTGGTTGCGGACGCAAAGTCCACGTTTCTTCTTTCCGGCCGCGGCGACGTGATTGAACCGGACGACGGGCTTTGCGCGATCGGCTCCGGCGGACCGTTTGCGCTTGCGGCGGCCCGGGCACTGGCCAAGCATACCAAGCTGGGAGCGAAGGAAATTGCGATGGAAGCGATGAAGATCGCCAGCGAAATTTGTATTTTTACCAACGACCATTTTTCGGTCGAAGAATTATAGAGCGAGGATTCGTGAACAACGGCAAGGACAAACCGATGGCTCTTTTTCTTCCTGGCGAATCGCAAGAACCGGAACCGGAGGCAGTACCCTCCTTTGACGAACTCACTCCGCGGGAAATCGTGGTGGAGCTCGACAAATACATCGTGGGCCAAAACGCGGCTAAGCGCGCTGTGGCGGTGGCTTTGCGCAATCGCGTGCGGCGGCAAAAATTGCAGCCCGAGCTGGCGGAAGAAATCCTGCCGAAGAATATTTTGATGATCGGACCCACCGGAGTGGGCAAGACGGAAATTGCCCGGCGGCTGGCGCGCCTGGCGGGCTGTCCCTTCGTAAAAGTAGAAGCCTCGAAATACACCGAAGTGGGATACGTGGGCCGCGACGTGGAATCCATGGTGCGCGACCTGGTGGAAGTCTCGATCGACATGGTCCGCGAAGAAAAGCTGGACGAAGTGGCGGAGCGCGCCGAGCAGGCCGCTGAGGAGCGGGTGCTCGACTTATTGTTGCCATCCACTCCGCCTACATTCGAAACCGTCGGCGCTCCCAATGCCACAACGGATGCGCAAAAGCGCGAGGCCGCTCAACGCACGCGCGAAAAACTTCGCGCTCAATTGCGCGAAGGAAAGCTCGACCAGCGCATGGTGGAAGTGGAAGTTCGCGAGCGCTCGATGCCGGCCTTCGAAATCATCTCGAATCAGGGCATCGAGGAAATGGACATCAATGTGAAGGACATGCTTTCCGGCATGTTCGGCCAGCAAAAGAAGAAACGGAAAATGACGGTCGCCGAGGCTTTTGATTACCTGATTCAAGAGGAAGAAAACCGGCTTTTGGATATGGACCAGGTAACGCGGATCTCTGTGGATCGCGTCGAGCAGATGGGAATTTTATTCATCGATGAAATCGACAAAATTGCCGGGCGCGAAGCCGGCCATGGACCTGATGTTTCGCGCGAAGGCGTGCAACGCGATATCCTGCCGATCGTCGAAGGCACCACGGTGAATACGCGTTACGGCATGGTGCGTACCGAACACATACTGTTTATCGCCGCGGGCGCGTTCCACACCACCAAGCCTTCTGACCTGATCCCGGAATTGCAAGGACGCTTTCCAATCCGCGTGGAACTCAGTTCGTTGACAGAAGCGGATTTCGTGCGGATTCTCACCGAGCCGAAAACCGCTCTGATCAAGCAATATATCGCCCTGCTGGATACGGAAGCCGTGAAGTTGAGCTTCAGCGAGGACGGCGTGGCCTCCATCGCGCAATTTGCCGCTCGAGTGAACGAACAGACCGAAAACATCGGCGCCCGGCGCCTGCATACCATCCTCGAAAAAGTGCTCGAGGAAATTTCTTTCGATGCACCTGACCTGAAAAAGAAAACGATCAAGATCGACGCCGCGTATGTGCAGAAACAGCTCGCTTCGATCGTGAAAGATCAGGATTTGAGCCGGTATATCTTGTAGATAATGGAATGGAAGGTTGAAATTTAAATTCGGTTCTCAACGCGCCGAACTTGGCTATTTTGATGGCCGATTGCTCGAACTCCATCTCCCGCTCTTGACGTTGGGTTTCGCCGCGCTGATTTTGATTTCCAGTTGTGCGTCCCCGGGCGATCCCAATCCGCCGCAACCACCTGTCCCGGTGGCGATCACGGATTTGGCCGCGCACCAGGCCGGCGATCAAGTTGTGCTGGTTTTCACGATCCCGAAAAGCACAGTGGAAGGCGATGCACTTGGTGAGCCTCCCACGATTGAAATCTTTCGCGGTTACGCCGGCGCTGGTGCGAAATTTCAACACGGCCTGCCGGAAAATTTTCCAAAAGATCCCTCTTACACCATTCCTTCGGCGCTCGTGAGCACCTACGAATCAGATGGCCGAATGACATTCGATGATCCGCTGAAGCCCGAAGACCTGGCGCAACATGCAGGAGAACAGGCTGTGTATGTTGTACGCACCCGCGCATCGAAGAAAAAGGATTCGGACGCATCGAATCCGGTGATTGTACGCGTCTATCCCGCGCCGGAGCCCATCGGCAATCTGGCTGCACGGTTGACGAAAACGGCAGTCGAGCTTTCCTGGACGCCTCCTTCGAAAACGGCGTCTGGCGCGCCTATCGCCGGACTGACTGGATACCGCGTCTACCGCGCCGAAGCCGAACCGAAAGCGGCCACAGAAACCCAACCAAATCCGTCGAACTCAAAAGCAGCGGCATCGCTCGAGCTTCTGGCTTTGACCCCCGCGCCGCACTACCGGGATGCACAATTCCAATTCGGCCACACTTACGTCTACTCCGTGCGTAGCGTGACTCAGCACGATGCAGACTCGGTGGAATCCGGAGACTCAAACTTACTCACCGTCACGCCGCGTGACGTGTTTCCACCTGCGGCTCCCCAGGATCTTGTTTCCGTGTTCGTTCCAGCGAGCGGCGCAACGCCCGCGCACCTGGAACTTTCCTGGAGCATCAGTGATGCCCCGGACGTGGCGGGTTATAATATTTATCGCAGCGAAGATGCGGCGAAAGCTGGCGAGCGTCTGAATCGAGAGTTGTTGCCCACGCCCGCGTTTCGTGATATGTCGGCACTGCCTGGCCGCTCCTACACCTTCACAGTCACGGCCGTTGACCGGGCCGGCAACGAAAGTTTGCCGAGCGCGCCGGTGTCCGTCACGGCGCCTGGTGAAGCTCCCAAGATGAATCCGTGACCACATCCGCACATTTCGAAGCAGATCACATCTCGCCTTTCCGGAGCCCACTGGTACGCACCGGGCTCGTGACCGGCGTGCTGCTCTCGATCGTCATGACGATTTCGCTTTACCTAGCCAACCGTGTTCCCGCCTTTGAAAACCTTGCGACGGAAAGGAATTCCGCGTGCAGCGGAGTTTTTTTTGTGATCATGTTGATTCCCGCGATTCGCTTTCGGCGCCGGCCGGTTGAGCTTTTTACCAGCGGGATGCTGGCTTGGGTGGTTTTCACCCTGGCATTCATGGGAGCCGGAAATTTTTATGACGATCTGTACAGCAGTCTCCACACTACTCCGGGAATTATGCTGGCATATGGCGCGGGGGCCTATGGGATCGTAGCGGTCAGCACCTGGGTCTTGCAGATGGTTCGCACGGCGCTGAAGGAATCTCCCGCGCCGACGCGTCGAAGGACCCGCCACCTTGTTCATCCGCACCGATGAAGCTTTGTCGATTTCAACCTCTTGAATTTGCCACGCTGGAAATCCGCCGCTCTGCGGGGCTTCTGCGTCCGGAGCCGCTTTGGGGAATTATCGAAAACGAAAGAGTCCGCGCAATTCCGGGCGGGCATCTCGATCTGGCGCGCGGGTCCGAAGGCGGATGGACGGAAGGGACATCGCGCGCAGGTTCACCTGAATCAGGACACACTTGGCCACTCAACGGAGTGAAGCTGCTGCCGCCGGTGATGCCAAGCAAGATTGTCTGCCTGGGACGCAACTATGTGGAACACGCAGCCGAACTCGGCAACGCGGTGCCGAAGGAGCCACTGATTTTTTTGAAGCCGCCTTCCTCGGTTATTGCAGCGGAAGAACCAATCGTGATGCCTGTGGATTCGAAACGCGTGGACTATGAGGGCGAATTGGCAGTGATTATCGGCCGCACCTGTGCGCATCTGGGGCCCACGGATGAGGTAAAGAACTATATTGCCGGATATACTTGCTTAAATGATGTGACGGCCCGCGATTTGCAAAAAGCGGATGTACAGTTCACCCGAGGGAAAAGTTTCGATACATTTTGCCCGCTCGGGCCTGTGCTGGAAACCGAACTCGATCTGGCCACCGCTCGAGTGGAGACCTACCAGAATGGTGTGCGGAAACAATCAGCATCGCTGACGGAAATGATTTTTTCTGTTGATGCTATAATCCGCTGGATTTCCCGGGTAATGACCCTGGTTCCCGGTGACGTGATTGCGACGGGCACGCCCGCCGGAGTGGGGTCGCTCGCAGCCGGCGACGTGGTGGAAGTGACGGTGAGTGGAATCGGCACTTTGCGCAATCCCGTTGTGGCCGGCGAAGATTAACTGCGTCCGCTATGGGGTCGATGGAATTAGAAATGAGCATGTTGAATCGATTTCCCGATATTGCGAATCCGGGAAACATGTTGCAAGCGGCAACGAGTGAGGCTGGATGTTGAAGAGCCTTATAGAAAATTGGCAAGGAGTGGCAGCGGGTGTGGGATTCCTGGTGCTCGCGGGCGGCACTATATTTTTCACGATGCGCCGCCGCACCGTCGATCCGGATGAAGCCGAGCGGAAACGGCGGTCGTTTCTGAATCGAGTAGGCCGTATCGTGGAAGGACAAGTTCTTGAAATCGTGGACCGGCCGAACCAACCCGAGAAACCGGGTGGCTTTTTTCAAAGACGCAAGGCTTCGCTTGAAGAAAACGGAAACGGCACTCGTAAGCTGTTGTATTACACGTATTCAATTTCAGGAGTGACTTACGAGACGGCACAGGATATTACCGGCCTCGAAGAACGTGCATGCCTGGAGCGGATAGTGGCGGGCCAGTCCACTAGCGTGAAATACGATCCTTCAAATCCGAGCAATTCCATCCTGGTCGCGGATGATTGGTCCGGTTTGCACTAGCACCACGATGCGGACGGAAGTGACGCACCGATGGATTCCTCGCAGCGGTGTTTGAATCGCCAACGGCGGATTTATCCAGAAACCAAAGGAAACAAAATTGAAAAGACGGGTGGCGGCGGCCATTTTATCCGCTTCGGTGGGATTGGTTGTGGTGTTGACCGCAACCGGCGCCCTACTAATGGCTACGCTGGCTGTTGGCGAAATTCGGGATCCGGTGCTGCGCGCGATTTCCATCACCACAGAATTGGCTGTTGGCGTCGGGCTGTTGGTTGGCTCGGTGTTCTTCGCTACTCAGTTCACCGTTTGGGTTACAGGCAAATCCTCCGATTCTTAACCTTGCTCCCCGTCTGCGCATGTGGCAGGCTAGCCCGTTCAGATAAACGGAAAAGGTACGGATTCCCCACACATGCCAACGGATCGAAAGCATCTCGACGCGATGGAAGTGCTTCACAAGCGCGATAGCGAAGCAGAAGCCGGAGGCGGGGCCGAGCGGCGTGAACGCCAGCACAAAGAAGGCAAGCTCGCCGCGCGCGAACGCATCGAATTGCTGCTCGATGAGGGCAGCTTTGAAGAACTGGACAAGTTTGTAACCCACCATTGCACCGATTTTGGAATGGAACAGCAGAAACCGCTGGGCGACGGGTTCATTTCCGGCTATGGGCGAATTGATGGACGCCTGGTATACGTTTTTGCGCAGGACTTCACGGTGTTTGGCGGATCTCTTAGCGAAGCGAACGCTTCGAAAATCACGAAAATCATGGACCTGGCGATGCGCGCGGGCGCTCCCGTGATTGGGCTGAACGATTCGGGCGGCGCGCGGATTCAGGAAGGCGTTATGTCATTAGCCGGTTACGCCGAAATTTTCCTGCGGAACACGCTGGCCAGCGGGGTGATCCCGCAGATCAGCGCGATTATGGGACCGTGCGCCGGAGGGGCCGTGTATTCGCCGGCGATCACCGATTTTATTTTTATGACGCGCGATTCCTCGTACATGTTCGTCACCGGTCCGGATGTGATCAAGACCGTGACTCACGAGGATGTGACGAAGCAAGAACTTGGCGGCGCGCTAACGCACAACGAGAAAAGCGGCGTCGCCCATTTTATGGCAGCCGATGATGCCGAATGCCTGGCGATGATCCGCGAGCTGTTCGGCTTTTTACCGTCGAACAATGTGGACGATCCTCCGCGCCGCGTGCCGGCCGATCCGTGGGACCGGGCCGATTCGAGCTTGAACGCCATCATTCCGGAAGATCCCATGGTGCCCTACGACATGAAGGACGTGATTCATGCCGTCGTTGACGATGCCGATTTCTTTGAAGTGCATGAATACTATGCGAAAAATATTGTCGTTGGCTTTGCACGGCTCGACGGGCGGCCGGTGGGAATTGTGGCGAACCAGCCGGCTTTTTTGGCGGGAGTGCTGGATATCAACGCCTCGCTGAAAGGCGCGCGATTCGTGCGGTTCTGCGATGCGTTCAATATTCCATTGATCACGTTCGAAGATGTTCCAGGATTTCTGCCGGGAACGCAGCAGGAATTCGGCGGGATCATCAAGCATGGCGCCAAGCTTTTGTTTGCTTATGCGGAAGCAACCGTTCCGAAATTGACGGTGATCACCCGCAAGGCTTATGGCGGCGCGTATTGCGTGATGTCGTCAAAACATATTCGCACGGACATGAATTTTGCGTGGCCGAGCGCGGAAATCGCGGTGATGGGGCCGGAAGGCGCGGTCAATATTGTTTACAAGCGCGAAATCGAGCGCGCGCCCGAAGCGGATCGCGAACGGCTACGGCGGGAAAAAATCGCGGAGTTTCGTGAACGATTTGCAAACCCCTACGTGGCTGCCGAACGCGGGTATATTGATGCCGTCATCGAACCTTCGCAGACCCGGCCGAAGCTGATTACCGCGCTTCGCTCGCTTGAAAACAAGCGCGATACCATGCCGCGCAAGAAACACGGAAACATTCCACTCTAGTCCGCAAAATTCCCGGCGGAACTTCGGGAGCCGCTATTTCTTTTTTACCGCGATCATTTCCACTTCCAACCTGGCTCCGAGCGCCAGACCGTTGACCGCTACCGTGCTGCGTGCCGGAAAATTGTCTGTAAAAATCTCGCGATAGGCTTTGTTCCATTCGTCAAATTGCGACATATCGGCGAGAAACACGTTCACCTTCACCACGTCTTTATAATCGTAACCGGCGGCTTTTAATACTGTACCCAGATTCTTGAGCGACTGGCGGGCTTCTTCTAAAAAACTTTCCGGAATCTTGCCGGTCTTGGGATCTTGCCCAACATTGCCGGAAACATACAGCGTATCGCCTGCCAGCACGGCATCGCTATAGGGCAATCCTTGCACGTGGGCGGGCGTGTTAATCACTCTATGCTGCGCCGAGGCAGCGGGTGCAATGGCTGCCAGGCAGACCATCATGGTGACGAGTGCGATTGCTTTCATCGGGACTTCCTCCATCTTGCTAAATTTTCAACGCCATAGAAACTACACAAAAGCCTTACCGCAGAAGCGCAGAGTACGCCGAGGCGGGAACGCACTGCAAAGCAAAAGGCGGGAGGAATCTTCCTCCCGCCCCTGTTAATAAGCAAAGCCAACAAAGATATTCGGGATCTATTGGGTGGTTGTCTTCGCCAGATCTCCCACTTTGAAATCGGTGCCGGAGACTGCTTTGGCCACCGAAGAGATGTCGTCTACATCGGTGACTTGAATGACGCCGATCTGCGAACTCAATCTGCGGATCACGGCTCCGGTGGAGGGATCTTTGATTTCTTTGGTTACGCGTTCGACGGAAAGCTGATCGCCGACTTTCAGGCCGGATTTCGCGCCGACATTGAGAACAATCTGTCCACCGTCAACCGCGGCCACCAGGCCGGTCACGGAAATGGTACGCGCCTGCAGCTTTCCGTTATCCGCGACGAGGCCCAGGCAAAGTTGATCGGTGGCTTTCTTTACCGCCTCGCCGATGATCGTCTGTTGGAAATCACTGCTGCCGAAATCGGCGCCGCCTGCGCCGAACCCGTGCCAATTGCCGCCGCCGCCCGTCAATGAAGTGCTTTCGCGCGCGGACTCGCCCTTGCCTTCGGCCACGCCCAGAATTTCCGCCGTGTCAATGTCCACCATGCGCGCGTCAATCCCAACGACAGCCTTGCTGTTCTTATGTTTGAAGCCGCCAAGTCCGTAACCGCCGAAGCCGCCGCCACCACCACCCACATTGGTGTTCTTGGTATCGTTGCCAAACTGGGTGATGCTGCCGATAATGATCGCATCCACGCCGAGAAGCTTGCCGAGTTTGGCAGCCGAGTTCGGATTCGCGCGGTCACTATTGGAGAAATTCTGTTCTGCCATGATCTTATCCAGCGCCTTGCGCTCGATGACGGAGTAGGTGCCGTCCTTTACCAGATCATTGACGATCAGGTCCGCGATCCCCTTCCCGATGTCGATGTCCGATCCGAACAACGCAGACGAATTGGTGCGAACGGTTGCGTAATCGAAATCAAACACCGCCACGCGCTTCTTTCGTCCCTGCGCGGCAGGGGCAGGAGTTTGCGCAGCGAGTGGAAAGACTACGGCCAACAGCAAGAACACCAGCAGAATCCGTTTCATCGAAAGGTCTCCTGTGAACCGAAAGATTACCGGGAACGGGCGAACACTATGATCGATGCAAATTCTAAGAGACCTGCAGGGGGGTGTCAATACTCTAACGGGAAGCAAGTGCGATAACGGAAGGGCTTCCGCGCAACCCGGCGCAATCCACCCTGCTGGTCGCGAATCAGACCGGAGTGCCTTGTCTTTGCGCCGGCGGGTAGCAAACTGAAAGGACTGCCCGGTGCGAACGTGAGGTAACCCTTTGGGGTCGCGCCGGATTAGGTCATGGTAGAATTGCGAATTCATTCGTAAGTGTTCCGAACATGTTTCGAAAAATCCTGATCGCAAATCGGGGCGAGATTGCCGTGCGCATCCTGCGCGCTTGCCGCGAACTGGGCATCGGTAGCGTGGCAGTGTTCAGCGAGGTCGATCGCGACGCCCTGCACGTTCGATTGTCCGATGAAGCCTATCCCATTGGACCCGCTCCGGCGCGCGAAAGCTACCTGGTGATCGACAAATTGCTGGGCGTGGCGCGGCTGGCTGGTTGCGACGCGTTGCACCCGGGTTACGGTTTCCTTGCCGAAAATCCCGAGCTGGCACGCGAATGCAAGCAGGCAGGCGTGAAATTCATCGGCCCTTCGCCCGAATCGATGGAGCAGCTTGGCTCGAAAACCGCGGCGCGGCAATTGGCGAAGCGAGTGGGAGCGCCGACTGTTCCCGGGACGATTGATCCGGTTTCGAGTGTGGCTGAGGCGCAATCGATCGCGCGGGATATAGGATTTCCTGTACTTCTGAAGGCGGTGGCAGGTGGTGGCGGCAAGGGAATGCGTCTGGTGGAAAACGAGCGAGAGTTTACTTCCGCTTGGCGCGACGCTTCCTCCGAGGCATTGAATTCGTTCGGGGATGCGCGGCTCTATCTTGAAAAATACCTGGCGAGGCCGCGGCACGTGGAGATTCAGGTGCTCGCCGATGAGCACGGCCACATCGTCTATCTCGGCGAGCGCGAATGTTCCGTGCAGCGGCGATATCAAAAGGTGATTGAGGAGGCGCCTTCCCCGATCATGACGCCCGAATTGCGCCAGGCGATGGGTGAAGCGGCCGTAAAAATCGCGGCTGCGGGGAATTACACGAACGCAGGGACTTGCGAATTCCTGGTGGACGCCGCGCGCAATTTTTATTTCCTGGAAATGAATACGCGGCTGCAGGTGGAGCATCCCGTAACGGAGATGGTGACCTCGCTCGACCTGGTAAAACTGCAAATCCGCATTGCGGCGGGCGAGCCGTTGCCATTTGCGCAAACGGATATCGCCATCCGCGGACACGCCATCGAGTGCCGCATCTATGCCGAGGATCCTGATAACAATTTCTTTCCGTCTCCGGGAAAGGTCACGGAGCGGCGTGTGCCGAATGGTCCGGGAATCCGCTTGGATGAGGGAGTGTATGTGGGATGGACTGTGCCGACCGACTACGATCCTCTGCTCGGCAAATTGATCGCCTGGGGCGGCGATCGCGAAGAAGCCATCGCACGGCTCCGGCGAGCCTTGACGGAATATTACGTGAACGGAATTACAACGAACGTTGGCCTGTTTCGGAGAATTTTGGAAGACCCGGAATTTGTGCGTGGCGAAATCTATACGCGCTGGCTGGATGACATGCTGCAGAAGCAGCCGGCCGCGGACGACGACCCCGCAGCCGAAACCGTTGCAGCGCTTGCTACGGCGCTATGGCACTCGAGCCAGGGCGGAATCGCATCCCAAGCATCGCAAAAATCCGACCAGCGCGTATCGCGTTGGAAACTAGAAGGCCGAAGCGAACTGCTTCGCCAGGACCCGCACCGGTGAGCGTAATAATTCCTCGGTCCCCGCTGTATGCACCGGTTGATTCAGAACAATTGGGTGAAAATCGTTGACTCTCGAAATTCGAATCGGCGGAAGGAAGCGCACGGTGGAAATCGCGCGCAGAAATGGCGCCGGTTCCTCGGATCGAAGCGGCACAACTTTCATTCTTGATGGCCAGCCAATCGAAGCCGACATCGTGGAAGTAGCGCGTGGAATTTATTCGGTACTGCTGGCGGGACAATCCTTTGAAGTTCGCGTCGACAACCGGCCCACTGGACTGCACGTAAACGTCGCGGGCCGGGAATACGCCGCGGACGTGATTGACCCGCGGCAGTGGCGGCGCCAGCGCGGCAGCGCTTTGCAAACCGAAGGCCGCCAACAGGTGATCGCCCCCATGCCCGGGAAAATTGTGCGCGTGCTGGTAGCGACCGGAGAAGCCATCGAAGCGAAGCAGGGATTGATGGTGGTGGAAGCGATGAAAATGCAGAATGAAATCCGCTCACCGAAACGCGGCACGGTGGAACGGCTGATGGTGGTCGAAGGCCAGACCGTGAATGCAGGAGAAGTTCTCGCGATTATTGCCTGAAATTCGAAATTTCTTCCAGCGATTCACAGAACTATTAAGAAAGTATCAGCCGCATGGTTAGTTTGAGGAACTCCGGTCAAAATCCGCGGACCGAGAGAACTTCACTTCTTGTCGGGGAGAGGGAGTTTACCGGAAGATTCCAAAACTTCGCGAGCAAGATAGTTTGTCACGCGGGCCTGGTCGCGCGCCACAGTCAGGTAAGCCAGACGCAGCAATTGTTCTTTCCGATTGCGCAACATGTCGCGGATGGATTGCTGCACCTGCGGGTCAGAAAGCAACCGCTGTCCCGCAGGCTCCTTGGAAAGCAGTTTCAGAATGCGATAGCTCTCTTTCGCCACGATTGGCTTGCTGACTTCGCCTGGATGCATGGAAAGAACCAGTTTCTTCAGGGATGGGTCATTCAAATTGGACTCCGGCACGAAGCCCAGATCTCCTCCCGCCGAAGCAGTGGCATCCTCGGAATAATCCATCGCAAGTTGCGCGAAATCCGCGCCGGAATTCAATCGATCCTCGATCATCATCACCTTGCGTTTTGCGTCCGCATCGTTGGTCGCATCGTCATTTTTGCGATTATGGACTTGCGGATCGGAATGCGGCGTAACCACAATCTGGGCGAGATGATACTGCGTCTCCGCGATATTAAATTGCGCGCGGTTTTTGTTGTACGAATCGGAGACGTCCTGATCGGAGATGGAAATCTTCGCCACTACCTCGCGGTTTAGCAGCTTTTGGATCGAAAGCTGCCGCCGCAGGTCGCTCTTCAGATCGTCGATGGTGATCCCGTTTTCCTTCAATTTGCGTTGAAATTCTTCTTCGGTGTAGGGGCTTTTCGATTCGGTGAACTTGTCTTCTACTTCGCCATCGCTGGCAACCAAGTTCAATTGAGTGGCGCGCTCCAGGAGAATTTCATTATTGATCAACTCGTCCAGAATACTCAGCTTCAGGGACAGCGATTCTTCCTGCGAAGGTTCCTGGCTTTCGGGATTTACGCGGCTGCGATAGTATTTTTCCACTTCGGCGCGGCGGATGTCCTTGCCGTTTACGGTTGCCCACACGTCTGGCCCGGGCGTTTGCTCTTTTTTGCAGCCGGCGGCGAGCACGCACGTAGCAAGAACGGCGAGGATGAACATCCGGGCTTTCAAATTGTGAACTCCTTTCCGATCAGCAATGGAGGGCGGTGGGTCAGGCAGCCTTACGCACCTTGCCGGAACGGATACAGGAAGTGCAAACGCGAACGTGCTTCTTCACTCCATCGATCACTGCTTTGACGCGGCGCAGGTTCGGATTCCAGCGCCGCCGGCGGACGTTATTGGCATGGCTGATGATGTTGCCGAATTCCGGCTTCTTACCGCAAATTTCACATGCGAGTGCCATCTTTGCTCCCGACGGGAAAACTCCCAAAAGTGCGCAAATATCGTAACAGAGAAGCGTGCCGAATGCTATTTACGGTCCGCCACCTCTTTCGCGCGGAGAATGCTTTGCGTATTCACGTTAGCACCGGCATGGAGGGTGATCCTTGACCGAACTGGAGGCTTACGACAAACTGTAGCGGTCAGGCACCCGGCACCTGCATCACTGTGGGCGTGTAGCTCAGCTGGGAGAGCACCTGCTTTGCAAGCAGGGGGTCGCCGGTTCGATCCCGGCCACGTCCACCAACTTTCTGTTTTGTTCTCATTGCTTTAGCTGCGGTTGTGCAAGTGCGCCTGCATCCGCCTGATTTTCATTGTGCCCAATTTTGTGCCCACCTAGCCTTGTCATGGCATTCAGCACTGCATCTTCGGAAGGATGAACGTAGCGAGACGACATCGACACATTGCTGTGTCCCGCGATCCGCGCCAACGTCCACGCATCGCAACCAGACTCACCGAGCCGTGTCAAAAACGTATGCCGGAGGCTATACAATTCAGCAGGACAAGCTGCCATATTTTTGTCGAGCTATGCGGCTGAAGTAAAGGAATTGGTACGGGGCGAAGGGCTGAAACTCAGCATGTCGCGATACTTGATTGACCAGATTGCATCGAAGGCCAACATCAAGGTGCTTCCTCATACCCAGGTCATTTCTGCTGAAGGCGAAAATCATTTGGAACGAATTGAAGTATGTATAGACGCACCGATTAAGATGGAGAATGTTCGCTCCTATGAAGCCGATGCCTTGTTTGTGATGATCGGCGCCGATGCCAGCACCTCATGGCTACCAGACGATTTAGAGCGGGATCCACGCGGCTATATTTGCACCGGGCGCGACCTCACCAGCTGGAAACTCGATCGCCATCCGTTTCCTTTGGAGACCAGCCTGCCGGCGTGTTCGCGGCTGGTGACGTGCGCCACAACTCCATAAAACGAGTATCGAGTGGAGTGGGCGAGGGCAGCATGGCTATCGCCTTCATCCATCAGTACCTAGCTTTGTAGAAGGAATCGCGAGATGCGAAAGGCCGGAACCCGCACATAGCGGATTCCGGCGAGCTCTTGGTACTCCCCGTACCTGATCCGGTTCGCTCCCCGGTGACCTGATTGCCTTCGGCGGGCTCATGGACGGATACCTTAAGTCAGCTTCCACGACGCTGACGGCGAACAGGCATCAGTCCTGACAAGTCGGCTTGTAGGAAGCGACCTTCGCGATTAGTGATTCGAAGTTTCGACGAGATTTCTCCGTAGTGGGTTGTTAAGCGACCTTTTATTGATTTTACCGTCGCCCGGAGTCCTGCGAGACGAAGTTAAGGAGCCTCACGCGTTTTGGCAATTCGCCGCATTGCTGGAGTTTAGCGCGAAGAATATTCCGGCTGATGCCGAGGAGCCGGGCGGTTTGCACCTAATTGCAGTGGCAATACTCGTAGGCGGCTCGGATGATGGAGGCGTCCAGCTCAGCGTACAGACGGGAGCTTCCCTGGCTCGAGCGATCCGCATCGGAGCTAACCTGGGCAAACAGTTCGAAGAGGATAGCGTGGAGATTCTTTTTCGGACTGTCCACGTGGATAGCCGGAAACATTGGAGCAGGGCGAAGCGGCGGCGTGAGTTTTGGAAGTGCGATGTTGAGAGCCTCTAGCCTTTCGTAACCGGACACTTTCTTCTCCTTGGCAGTCGGTTACGTTTCTAGCCTCGCAGTTCTAGCTTTCATGTAAGGCAATGATTGGATCCACCATCGTCGCGCGACGAGCGGGAATGTAAGTCGCCAGAAAGGCGACAACCAACAAAATCAGCGGGACTGTGACGAAGACGATCACATCAATCGGATGAACGCCATACAGAAGACCTGCAATCATCCGTGCTGAGATTGCAGATAGGATCAATCCAATCGCGATTCCAGTACCGGCGAGCAATAGCCCTTTGCCGAGAATGAGTTTGAGAATATCAGGCCGCTGGGCTCCCAAGGCGACTCGGATTCCAATCTCACGAGACCTCTGCCCAACCATGTAGACCAGCAAGCCATAGATGCCAATGGAGGACAAGAGCATCGCGACGGCGGCGAACACTCCTACCAATTCCGCCGAGAATCGGCGCGGAGCAATAGAAACATCCAGCACATCGGTCATCGACCGGACATTGAATACTGGCAGACCAGGATCGACAGTCTGTATCTCACTCCGAATCTGCGATTCGAGGAGTGATGCGGGTAGAGGCGTCCTCACCACCACGCTCAGGTCCCGACTCCTCGGCCCCGATTGTTGATAGAGTGGTCTGAAAATGTGGGGAACACCATCTGTGTCGAGTCCGTCTTGCTTCATATCCTTGACGATTCCGACCACGGTTACCCAAGGAAGGCTGGGATTTCCCCCCAACCGCAAGCGCCTGCCGAGAGGATCAATGCCCGACCAATAGCGCCGCGCCGTAGTCTCATCAATGATGGCTACCTCCTGCTTTCCTCCTTCATCGCTCTCAAGGAAATAACGCCCACGAATCAATGGGGATTGCATCAGCATGAAATAATCGGGGCTCACTCGAATTACTTCCGCTGTTAACCCCTGCGATGAATCGGCCGCGCGGTCCTCAATCACCAGTGCGGCGGATATTGGTGGACGTGCGCTTGGCAAGTCCGAGGTCATGGCGGTCCGATCGATTCCTGGAATCGTAGCCACACGCCGAATGACGTCTCGGAAAAAAGATGTCCTTTTTGAGTAGTCTGCATACACATCCATCTTGGGATCGTTCGGTACCGGTAGGTAGACGCTTGCAGTAACGACTCTCGAAGGATTAAAACCCGGATTCTCCTGAAGCAATCCCCAGAAGGTCCGCAGGAGCAAGCCGGCTCCAACCATCAACACAACAGCAAGCGCCAATTCAGACACAATCAGCAGACTCCTCAACCGGAACGTCTTAGCGCTGTAACCGGAGCCTTGAGCACCTTCCCGAATTGCGGCAGTCATATCGGCTTTCATTGCCTGAAAAGCTGGAGCGAGCCCAAATATGATCCCGGTGAATAGGGAAATCAGAAGAGCAAAAAGCAGCACCGTCCGGTCGACACCCACTTCGGCAAGCCGGGGAACTGAAGCTGGAACAAAGCGAAGGATGAAACTCAAGGTCAATTTCGCTGCGAGCACGCCTGCTACACCCGAGATAAAGGAAAGCACGAGCGCCTCCGTCAGCATCTGACGCACCATGCGGGTGCGGCCAGCCCCAAGCGCCATCCGAACTGCCATTTCTCTCTGTCTTCCTGAAGCGCGAGCCAGGAGAAGGTTTGCGATATTCACGGACGCGATTAGTACAACCAGGACTACCGCGGCCATTAATACCAGCAGTTGGGGACGCACATTGCCTACGAGTGCGTCTTGCAAAGGTTGGATCTCGATGGACCATTTGGCTTCAGGAGGGTAATCATTCGGGAAGTCAGTTCGGAGTTCGCTGGCCATTGCCGTCAGTCTCGCCTGAGCCTGCGTTACATCGATGCCAGGTTTCAGCCGTCCGATTGCCTCGGGCAGCACCCTCACGTTTCGCGCGGGTTTCGGAAAAGGATCCCCGCTGTACCCGCACGTGACCCACACTTCCACATCCCTCGCGATCGTCTTTCCGGGGTGGCGAAATCCGGCAGGAACCACTCCCACAATCGTGTACGGATCGTTGTCCATCCTCAAACTCTTTCCGAGAATATTCGGGTCGGCGCCGTAAGAGCGGCGCCATAAGCTATCGCTAATCACAGTTGCTTCCGCAAAACCCAGCGCAAAATCCTGCGGACCAAATAACCGCCCGATTTCTGGTGTTGTGCCGAGCATGGAAAAATAGTTGGGGCTCACCTCGAGCATTTCAAGACGCTCCGGCCGTGTGCCGCCGGTCAAATTGGTACTACCACCGAAGACGACGCTCACTTCCTTGAAGATGTCCGCTCTTGACTTCAAATCTTCCAACTCAGGAACTGAGAAGCGAACGTCATGCAAATCTATTCCAGGATTGTTGAAAGTGATCTTCACTAAACGACCGGGGTCGTAGTACGGCAGGGAACGCAATAGCACCGCGTTTACGATGCTGAAAATCGATGCGTTCGCCCCAATTCCCAATGCCAGCGTGAGAATGATTATGAGAGTGAAGCCGGGACTCTTCCGCATGATGCGGAAGGCGTACCGGATATCGTTGAATAGTATTTCCATGATTCCCCCAATGAATCAAGTTCTCAGATTGGTCACTTCGTACGGATCTCCGTTGTAAACGGGCCTGCATCCAACGTGGCCACACGGGATAGCCGTGGCCTGGTTCAAACAGGTGGTTTTGGGTAGGACGGTTTGGATGGGCGATGGCGACGTTAACCTCACAAATGGGAGCACCAGCTTCCCGCTCTTACTTCTTGGCGGTCGGCGGCAACACACCGTTCAGGCGTAGATACATTGCGGCTTGGGCGTAGTGGTCGGCCCAAGTACCGGCTAGGACCAGGCTGATCCAGGCACGCGTCACTTGTTTTCCGCCGAATCCTTCCGTGGTCTCCGCTAGTTTCGAATCGTCCATATTCGCCAGCGCGTCGGAACAGAAATCGAAGGAGGCCTTGAGCGCGGCGACTGAGATTGTCTTTCGAGTCCGTGTCTTTCGCCTCCTCGACATTGGGAGCCGGGACGGCGGCGGCCTTGCTGCACAGCAGGTCATTCGTTTCGGCCATGTGGGCGACGAGATGGCCGAATGTCATCTGGTCGGCGCTGGGCTTGTAACTGAATTTTTCGGCGGGCATGGCTTCGACGGCTGCGACGGTGTTTTTCTGCCGGCCGGGCAGGATGTCTCTTAGGGCGGCGCCGACCGGGTCCTTGGTTTGTGCGAACGTTGTTTGTGCTGTCGCCGACGCGGCGAGTAAAAGCAACGCAGGGATCACGATAGTTCTCTTCATTTTGTCTTCTCCTCTTGTAGGCCCTGCCGGCCAGAGCGTCATCCCAACGCCAATACGTTCTTGGCGATGCTCCTGCTCACGGAACATATGCCGCGAAAAACCAGTGTTTGCAGGAAAAGTGACATGCGGCGTCCGAAATGAGACAAGCGGTCAGAGTTGGCCGTCAAATACTGTTGCCACGGATCCGTTCACAGGGCAAAACCGGAATTCAAAGTGTGGCAGCGGTATCCAGCACAAACGTCTGGGCGGTTGGCGGCCAAAGACTTTGTACTTTCCGTTTCAAACGCTTCGTTACATTGGGATGGCAGCACGTGGAGTCTTGAGCTCCTTACCTTTCTCCCCAATCAACCTAGACAAAGGCCCTTCTACAGCTGCGATGGACGTGGGGTTGGCGCGTTTGCCAGCAACTGCCCGATTGCCGGCTCGCAAACCTGGACCGGTGAACCGGTGAAATCGCGTTGCCGGGAGAACTTGGCGCTCTCGACGGCCCTGTTCTCAGTGATGTCTCCTTCGAAGGTTCAGCTATAATCCGTGCTGGAGGGTCGACACACCCATTGCTGCAGGCCACACCAGATATGGGACGGACGAGATGGATTTTGATCCTGTGTGCGTGGACGATTGTAGGACTGTTGTTTGCCGTGCGCAGGATCGTGCTCGTGAAGGTACAGGGTATCCCACGTCAGCTGGGTGACCGTGGGTGCGCTCGAACTTGTCTACTGGTACGTATGGGCGGCGTACACACCGCTTGTGATTGGTCTGGCCAAACGGTTCCCGTTGACGGGGCCGAGGTTTGTACCTCATATAGCGATCCACACAATCACGTCGCTCTTGATGGCTCCCCTGGCATCTGTCACCGAATACTTTCTGAGCCGTGGACTTCTGCTCTCAGTTTTTCGCATAACTGATCCTGGCGTGCTGCGCCTTCTCCCGCCGTTCGCGGTCAGTTTTCTATCTATGAGCTTTACTGGCATGCTTACGTACTGGTTAGTTATGGGATTGTATCAGTCGATCCACTTTTACCAGGCCGCTATGGAGCGCCAGACTATAGCGGCGCAACTGGAGACGCAGCTCTCCCAAGCCGAACTTGAGAACCTTAAGAGCCAGTTACATCCGCACTTTTTGTTCAACAGTCTTCACACCATTGGAATCCTGATGCAGGAAGACGTCGATGCTGCGAGCCATCTGCTGGTCTGCCTCGGCGACTTGCTGCGCATGGCCCTCGAACGGCGGGAGAACGAGATCACCTTGCAGAGCGAGCTCGAGTTCGTCGGCAAGTATCTGGAGATCGAACAGACACGCTTTCATGATCGCTTGAAAGTTCACATGGACGTGCCACCTGACCTTCTCGCAGTCTATGTACCGAGCCTGGCGCTTCAGCCACTGGTTGAGAATGCCATCAAGCACGGCATCAGCGTCGATTCCGCCGCAGGCCGGCTAGAGATCGCTGCCAAACTCCACAACGGCAGAGTTTGGCTCTGCGTCCGCGATGATGGCCCGGGTCCGGCACCGGGATCGCGCCTGCGATTCGGCGTCGGACTCACCAACGTCCAGTCACGCTTGAAACAGCTCTACGGGGACGAGTCGTCGCTGGAACTTACCGGGGGCAACGGTCGAGGCTGTGAGGCCATCATCACCATTCCACTGAGGAGTTCGCATGAAGACACGAGTCCTCATCGTCGATGACGAACCGATCGCCCGCCGCGGTATCCGTCGCTATCTGGCCGAACACAACGGCATTGAAGTTGTAGGCGAGGCGGCGAACGGAATAAGTGCGGTGGAGCAGATCAATGAACTTCATCCCGACATCGTTTTTCTCGATGTGCTGATGCCTGATCTGGATGGTTTTGGAGTCATCGAAAATGTGGAGCCATCGACCGGCCCCGCTCCCGTATATATCTTCGTCACGGCTCACGATGCGCACGCCATTCGTGCATTCGAAGTGCACGCTGTTGACTATCTCTTGAAACCGTATGATAAGGAGCGGTTTGCCAAGGCCCTGGTGCACGCACGCCAGGTCCTCGAACAGCGCGGGAAAGCAAATCGAGGTCTCGAACCACTGCTCCAATCCCTCCGTAGTCTCCGCCCGTTGGAACGCTTTGTGGTAAAGGACAAGAAGCGGATTTTCTTTGTTCCCGTTTCCCACGTTTTGTGGATCGAAGCCACCGGAAACTATGCCTGCATACACACCGCCAGCGAAAGTCACCTGTTGCGGGAAACCCTGGCACACCTGGAAGAGAAGCTGGCGCCACACCACTTCATCCGAGTGCGGAAATCGGCCATCGTGAACAGTGCCCGCATTAGCGAGATTCGTCCGATGTTCGATGGGGTATACGACATCATACTGGCAGAAGGAACGGTGGTCACGTCGAGTCGCAGATATGCTCACAAGTTACGGGCTCTGCTGGAATCCTAGTCTTGGCACCTGGGATGTAAAGTGGCGCGTCGGCGTGGAATGCCAGCGGCGGTAGTGACGTTCTTTGGCGGATAGGACATGACATTGGAACAGCAATCCCTCTCTGAAGCAGGGTGTGATGCACACCTTTGTCTCAGCGAGGGGTTCAGTCTCGGAGATTTCTACTGAGATCCACTGTGCACCGATTGTGCACGAATCGATCGTTTTCAACACATTGGAGTTAGCTTTGAGCGAAAAGCAGGTTCCCCGATTTGTTGGAAACGTTGGTACTTAATAATGATGGATAGAGGGAATGAAACCGAGTCTCGTGTTTTGCAAGCAGGGGGTCGCCGGTTCGATCCCGGCCACGTCCACCAAGTTCTTTAATCACTTAGGGCAAGCAGCCATCAATTCAGGTGGGGTATTGTAGGGACCTTTGTAGGTACAGCATAAACTTGTTTGGCTATCACGGCGTGGAGGGACCCTTGTGCAGGGTATTTTTCAAACTTCTCGATCGCTCCTCGTTTCTCTTCCGCGGTTGGATGAACGTAACGCTTCGTCATCAAGATGCTTGCGTGCTCCAATGGTGAGCTTGGCATCGGCAAATCTTTGCCCAAGGCAACGGGCTGCGTTGCGAGTGTGTGACGCAAAGCATAAAGAATGAAATAGCTTTTAATCTCGGCTCGCGTTGGGGCTGATCGGTGAACTTTTTTGAAGCTGCCGATGGGCTTTTGGCAATCGTGCGTTGATGAGAATACAAATGGCATCGCCTCTCCTTCGCTCGATTCACGTGCCGCCTGAGCGGAGGCACCAGATCGCTGGATCTCCAAATGTTCTACGTACTTTTTCTGCCCCTCCTGCCGAATGTTTGACGTCGGTTGGGTGCAGATGTATCCCATCGGCGCGATTTGTGATTTCAGTCCGTACCCGCGAAAAGACTTCGCGGATGAAGTGGATTCAAGCTAAATTCTGAGGATAGAATCTTGGCCCCGCCCCTCTTGGATAGGTGGAATCGATCGAATGGCATTCACGCCCAGGCAGGTGGTTGTGCGCGCGCAGGAAGCCGCCATTGAATTCCTGCGGTTGGTTGCTCGCGACCATTTGGTCGAGACTTTCCTTGACGGCTATGCCGAGGAGTTCGACCGCTACGGGCGCGCCGCCCGGCCGGTCCGCCGGCAGGAACTGATTGATGTGATCAACCGCGAGGCTTTACTCTCCATGATTTCGCGCATGGAGACTCTACTGCCGCAACGACTTGGATTTCGCGCGCAGAAACGGCTGCCTCCGGCCCAGGTGCGCGCCCGCCAGCAGACCATCGATCTATTTCGAGAGGAATTTCTGGTAGCTCTGGGCCGGGCGGCGGAATGGACGGATGAGGAGTTTGAAAATTTCTGCCACGACCTGTCGTTATACAAGCGCCTAGCCGGCGACCAGGCACGGCCCACAAAAACACGGAAGCTCGCGGCTCCGGTGGTGGGCCCATTCGTCGACCGGGTGGGACTGATGCTCGACCCCGCGATGCTCGATAAAGCGCGCCGCGCCGCGGCAAAATTTCAATTTCAGCTGGATGCTGCGGCCGATCGGGCGCTCCGCGCCGTGCTCTCCTCAAAGCGCACCAATTGAGCGCGGGTTACATGGAGCACAAGGCCACCATTCTCTGGTCAATTTGTTTCAGCGGGCAAGTGAGAGTGAAAGATGTTACGGCCCGCTGATCTGCGTTTGTGGCTAAGCCGGCGCGATCATAGCCAGCGCCCCATTCTGACGATGCCTCAAATATCTCTTTCCAGGAAGAATGGTCGTCGCAAGCGGGCTGGCTCGCGGGCACAGGGGAACTCCTCCAAATTTCTTCGACATCAGAACTGTTTCGCCAGGAGGAGCTGTCGTCAAACTCAATAGTTCTCACAATCACCACGGCGCGAATACAGCCCGACCCCACCAGCTTTGCTTTTGAGGCAAATTCAAAAGGCCGCAAGAACGGTTCGTGGGATTCCTGATCGCCATGCGCGAAAATGATCCTTTCCTCCGGCCACTTCAAACGTGGAGAAGCTCCCCCTTCTAAGAAGTCTGCTCGAACTCGCCCTTGACCTTTGTCTAGAGATTCCTGTGAACTCCCGATCAAAGCCTCAAAAGTATAACCTCGAACTCGTTTGTTAGAGGCATTGTGGAGAAGAACCCGCAATGGATCACCGGCTTTCTCGGGCAATTTAAAGCCTGTGATTCGCAACGGGCTGTCCTGTTCGCCGATGCCAACGGAAACCACAACCTTCATTCCCGTGGTTCGAAATTCAGTTGCGGCTGAAAGCGAAAAGACGACCAAGGCAACCGGAAGCAGGAGTTTCAGATGCGCCATATGGCATTGCCTCCATGAATAGTGAATAAATCCCCGGGCATGCCATGTCAAATTAACATTCGGTTACGGACACCAGTGATCGGGAGCGCAATCGACCAAGCGTTTCCGCTGGCCGAATTACGCTCCCGCGTTACTGGCTAGGGTCTGGCTTCGAAGACCAAGTTGAAGGGAGTGGTGGCTGCTACGCGGATGCGCGAAAAGCCGCCGCCGGTGAGCACTTCGCGCAGGCGCTTCTCGCCTGCTTGGGCGCCGAGCGCGAGGCCTACTTCCTGCGAGCAGGAAGCCGGCGTACACAACATTGTGGAAGCGGCGTAAAAAACACGGCCGATGGGATTCAAATTGTCCTGCAAATTGTCATTCGCAAAGGGTTCGACGAGCATCCATGTGCCATCGGGAGTGAGCGACTCGCGTACGTGGCGCGCTGCTCCGACTGGGTCGCCCATGTCGTGCAGGCAATCGAAGAAAGCAACCAAGTCGTAGCCACTTCCGGGATAATCCTTCGCTTTGGCCACTTCAAATTCCACGCGGTCCGAAACGCCGGCATGCATGGCCGCTTCCTGTGCCATGGAAATGGAGTGTGGATGGTAATCGAAGCCGACGAATGAGGATTTCGGATAGGCTTGGGCCATCAGGATAGTAGAAGTTCCCAAGCCGCAACCCACGTCGGCCACGCGCACGCCAGCACGCAGTTTTGCTTCGGTATCGCCGAGAGCCGGGATCCAATCCTGAATCAAATGCGCGCGATAATTCGGCCGGAAGAATCGTTCAGTGCCGCGGAACAGGCAGGTATCGTGCTCGTGCCAGCCCACGCCCTTGCCGGACCGGAACGCTTCGGAAATCATGGGCACATCGCGCACGCAGGCTTCGACTACCTGGAAAAATCCGGGCAAGAATACGGGGCTATTTTCATCGGCCATGGTCATCGCTTGCTCCGGCGGCAACGTGTAACGCTGCGTTGCGCCGTCGTAGGTGACGAATCCGCCTGCCGCCTGGGCTGCCAGCCACTCGCGAACGTACCGTTCCGTAGTTCCAGTTTTCGCGGCGAGTTCAGCCGAGGTGAGCGGGCCGGCTCCGGCCATGGCTTTGTATAGGCCGAGTTGGTCCCCCACCAAAATGAGCGCGGCATTCATCGCGGCACCCATCTCGCCAATCGCTTTCATTACAAATTCGTGGAGCTTGGCTTCGTTGATTGCCTGGGGCGCAGTTTGGGACATAAGTTGATCTCCTTTTCTCAGAAAATTTGTTGACCAGGCTTTCGATGCAAGTAATTGTCGCGAAGTCTAGTCCTATCTTTCGAAACGGTCAAGCCGCGCGAAGTTCAAAGAACGACCTGTCCCCATAGCATCGAATGAGGTTGAGATGCCGATTTGGGTAAGACAGATTCAATTCCACTGTAAGTAGTTTGTAATTCGTGGTTTGAAGGACAACTGGCGGAAGAAACACTGGAGATTGAAAAGGATGAGACCAAAGGTGGCCGGTAGTAATGGATATGAATAATTTGTCTTTACTTTGTTAATAAAAGTGATGTATTAATTAAATATATTGATTTAATCTGCGATCATAGCTCATGAATTTGAACCCAAAAGGTCTGAGTGACTGGCAAGAACTGACTCGGTTGACACACGGTCAGCCCGTCGTGGTCGAGCGCGTCCGTCTGAGCGAAAAGGACATAGCAATTGAAGGATCGTTCGAGCTTCCGCAACTGGCACGGCTGGATGTGGAGGATGAGGTTTTCATCATCGCATTTGTTCGAAGTCATGGATCGATCAAAGAAATGGAGCAGGTCTTCGGGGTGAGCTACCCCACAATCAAGTCCAGGCTCACACGGATCGCGAACCGCCTGGAATTTGTCGAGATCAACCCGACGCCGTCGCGAACGGAAATTCTGAATCGTCTCAAGAAGGGCGAGATTTCCGCGGAAGAGGCCATCCGCGAACTGGAGGCAATGAAATGATTCCCATGGTTGCGGAACTGCAGGTGCGCGACGGGAAAAATCGAGAAGTTCATTTGTGGATCCCGCTGGTCCTATTCTGGATCTTGCTTTTGCCCGTGGCGATTCTGATCTTGCCATTTATCTTTCTGGCTTGCCTATTCCAAAGAATGAATCCTTTTCCGGTGCTTCCGGCATTCTGGCAGGTTCTTTCGGCGTTGAAGGGCACGCACATGGAATTCAATCACCCCAAATCATCGGCACTGATCCATATTTTTTAGGAGGAACGATGAACGAAAATCGCCGAACCATTCTGGAGATGCTTGCTGCGGGCAAAATCACTGCGGAAGAAGCGGAACGCCTGATCGCAGCGTTAGAAAAGGAACAGACCGCGAACACTACGGGCAATGGCAATGAATCCCGCGCGAAGAACGCTCCGAAATATATCCACGTTGTGGTGAACGAGGATGATCCGCGGAGCGACAATCCGACCCGAGCGAACATCCGCGTGCCCATTCAACTGCTACGCGCGGGAGTAAGGCTGGGCAGCCTGATCCCGGTGCAAGCTCAATTTCACGTGAACGCAGCGTTGCGCGAGCAAGGCATTTCGTTCGACGTAAGCGAGATCAAACCGGAGAATCTTGAAAAATTGATCGAGCATCTGGATGACATTACCCTCGATATCGGCCAGAAAAATAAAAACGTGAAAGTCAGAATTTTTTGCGAATAAGTTCCGGCCGCGCAAGGAATGGACGGCGCTTGTGAAACGCGATTCCGATCCACGGCATCAGGAAACAAAGACCGTGGAAGCTCCGACCCTCTAGAGGAACTGCCGCAGGTTTCGAACTCAGGACATCGGGACAGCATCGAACTGCGATTGGTCCGAATTCTCACGCGGATGTTGGGAATTTTCATTTCGCACAGGGGCGCCCAGTTTTCCGAGCAGAGTGGGCTACAAGCTGTTATCCTCGCCAAAATCTGAACTTTGGAGAGAGAAGGCCGCGCGGCCAGCCCTGATCAATGCCGGCAGTGTTTTTTCGCGCGTGGCGTTCGCCGTGAACAAGGCACCCGGAGGATTCCATGAACCTGGATCGCGGAGTATTGAAGAGGCTGCCCAAAGTGCTGTTGCACGAACACCTGGATGGCGTGCTTAGGCCGAAAACCGTGATTGAGCTGGCGAAGGCCGTGAATTACGACCAGCTCCCCACCGAAGATCCGGAAGAACTGGCGCGCTGGTTCCACCAGGGGGCGAACCAGGGAAGCCTGCCCAAGTACCTGGAGGGCTTTGCGCACACCATCGCCGTGATGCAAAGCGAAGAGGCGCTGGAACGCGTGGCTTATGAACAAGCGGAAGATCTGAGCGAGGACGGAGTGATTTATTTTGAGAGCCGCTTTGCTCCGGTATTTCATACGCGCAGGGGATTGAGCCACCAGCAGGTGGTCGCCGCCGTGCTGAAGGGACTGGAGCGGGGGCACAAGGACTTTGGAATAACTTCGCGGCTGATTATCTGCGCGATGCGCAATATGGACGTGTCGCTGGAAATGGCCGAACTCGCCGTAGACTTTCGCCAGCAGGGAGTGGTGGGATTCGATTTGGCGGGCGAGGAGGGCGGTTATCCTCCCAAGAAGCACGTGGACGCGTTTCACTATATTCAACGGCAGAATTTCAACATCACGATTCACGCAGGCGAGGGATTTGGGAAGGAATCGATCTGGCAAGCCATCCAATATTGCGGCGCGCACCGGATCGGACATGGGACGCGATTGATCGACGACATTGCCGTGGCCGACGGCAAGGCGGTGAAATTGGGCGACCTGGCGCAATACGTATTGGACAAAAGGATTCCGCTGGAGATTTGCCTGCTCAGCAACGTGCAGACCGGGGCGGCACGGAGCCTGGCCGAGCATCCTTTCAAGATTTTCTACCAGGAGAAATTTCGCGTCACACTGAACACCGACAACCGGTTGATGAGCGACACGACCATGACCAAGGAATTCGAGGCGGCCGCGGAAACCTTCGGCCTGTCGCTAGAGGATTTTGAACGGATCACTATCAATTCGATGAAGAGCGCCTTCCTGCCTTATGATCAGCGATACGATTTGATCTTCTCCGTAATCAAGCCGGGTTACGCCAAGGTGCGCAGCTCCCTGCCAGCCCTATCGGCGCTCTGAACGGGAAACGGCGGCGGCTTCGCGACGGCGGAACCGGGAAAACGGTGCCGCGAAAGACAACCTGCCGGAAGCGCGTGATGCGGGAGCGCGGCGCTTTTGTTATGCTCGCCATTCAGTGCTGACCGCGTTTTACATCCTCGTCGGCCTCGAAGTCTTGCTGGGAATCCATTCGCTTTGGGATGGCTGGAAATGGTTGGAATATGCCCGGAGAAGACTGCGGACGCACACCGGCTTTTACGCGCCGCGGGTGGCGCTGATTTGTCCGTGCCACGGGATGGAGCCGAGGCTGGAACAAAATCTTTCGGCGCTTACAAAATTTGATTATCCCAACTACGAGATTTTTTTCGCGATCGCGAATGGCTCGGACCAGGCGCGCGACGTGATCGAGAGGGTGGCGAAACTCAGCGCGCATCCGGTACACGTGGTGGTGGCCGGGGAGCCGAAAGATTGTGGAGAGAAAGTGAACAATCTTCTCGCGACGATCGAGAGAATTGGGGAGGAATTCGAGGCGCTGGCGTTCGCGGATTCGGATGGGCGGCCGGGGCGGCAATGGCTCGGGCGATTGGTGGCGCCGCTGGGAGACGCGCGAATCGGCGCCGCGACTACATTTCGATGGCTGCTGCCGGAGCGCGGCGGATTCTGGAGCGCGCTGGCGTCGGCGTGGAATGCTTCGGCGGCCACCATGCTGGGCGATCATTACCGAAATTTTTGCTGGGGAGGCGGGACGGCGATCCGGAGGAAAACATTTTATGACGCGAACGTGCCGGGATTCTGGAAAGGAGCGGTGAGCGACGATTATGCGTTGACCCGCGCGGTGAAGGAAGCGGGGAGGGAGATTTGTTTTGTGCCGGAGTGCCTGACGGCGACGATTTACGATGCGAATGCGACCGGGGTACTGGAGTTCACGAACCGGCAGATTCGCATCACGCGTGTTTATGCGCCGCGGATGTGGATGCTCGCGTTGCTCTCCCATGGATTGTATTGCGTGGCTGTGCTGTTTGCGGCGGTGGCGATCGTGAATGAAGCGTTTACCGGCGTGGCGGCATTTTCACTTTTGCTGATGGCGCTGTTGGTTCCGCTGCTGGCGGCATTGAAGGGAGCGTTGCGCGCGATGGCCGTGTCCGAGTTGCTGCCGGATTGGCGGAAGAAGGTTCAACAATGGAGTTGGGCTTGGATCGCGCTGGCGCCGCTGGTTCCGTTTCTTTATTTGTGGAATTTGGCGAGAGCGGCGTTCAGCCGGCAGGTGCGGTGGCGGGGGATTCGGTATGAATTGGTTTCGCCGAATCAGACGCGGATATTGATGAGGTAGTGCGGTGGATTGGAAGATTCTTGACCATCGTGGGACCTCAGGGGTTTAAACCCCTGAGGTTTGAGCGACCCCATGTCGGAGGTGAAGCTGGAGCTCTGACTTCCTGAAAAACATACGTGGAATTCATGGGTCCGGATACTCGTACCTGGAGCAATATGCGCCGCTGTTTCATTCATGGCGGAGGGCGATCATGGGATCGACTTTCGTGGCGCGGCGGGCGGGGAGATAGCAGGCTAGCATGGCGACAAGAATCAGCAGCGCGGTGACGGCGGTGAACGTCAAAGGATCAGTGGGGCGCACACCGTAAAGCATTGTGGAAAGCAGGCGGCTTAGGGCGAGCGCGACGGCCAGTCCAAGGCCTACGCCGAGCAGGACCAGCACCGCTCCTTGTTTTACCACCATGGCGAGAACATCGAGTTGATCCGCACCGAGGGCCATGCGGATTCCGAACTCGCGCGTGCGCTGCGAAACCAATTGCGAAAGCACACCAAAAATTCCTACCGCGGCAAGCGCGAGGGCGAGGCCGGCAAACATGCCGAGCAGGATGGCGCGGAATTGGGGATGGGACAGAAACTCCGCGACTCGCTGGTCCATGGTCATCACATCGAAGACGGGAACACCGTTATCCAGATTGAGAACTTCGCGCTGCAGAACGGGGGCGAGAGCGAGGGGATTTCCGGAAGTTCGCACAACGATTCCGCATAAATTTTCGGCGTCCTGAGTGAGGGGCTGGTAGAGGACCGGGGGAGTGACATATCCCATTTCCTGGTAGACGGTGGTGCGGCGGACGTTTCCGACGACGCCGATGATGGTCATCCAGGGATCGGTGTCTTCGGGCCTGCCGAATTTAATTTGCTGGCCGACGGGATCTTGATTGGGAAAATATTCGCGGACGATGGCTTCATTGACGATGGTTACGGGCTGGGAATCTTCGCGGTCGCGCGCGTCGAAAACGCGGCCCTGAATCACCGGAATGCCCATCACGTTGAAATAATCGTTGCTCACATCTTCTCCGCGGACATCGCCGATATCGGAAAGCGGCGGCGCGGCCCTTCCTTGCACGCTCATCACGCCCGAGCCGGCGACATAAAGAGGGAGCGAAGAGGTGAGCGCCACGCCATCGACTCCGGGAATCGCGCGAAGATCGGAAGCCAAGCGGTTGTAGAAGGCGGCGCGGTTCGAGAGTTTCGGGTAAGCCGTGGCCGGCAGGCTGATGCGCGCGGATAACAGATGATCGGTGCGGAAGCCGAGGGGCGCGGAACTCATGCGTGCGGTGCTTTCAATCAGCAGGCCCGCCGCGGCGAGCAGGACCAAGGAGAGCGAAACCTCGGCGATCACCAGCATTTTTCCGACGCGGCGGCCCATGCTGTTTCGCGAGGAGCCGCGGCCTTCCTCGCGAAGAGTCGCGTTCAAATTTTGGCGCGAGGCCTTCCAGGCGGGAAGCAGGCCGAACAGCAATCCGGTAAGAATGGCGAGGAACGCAGTGAAGGCCAAGACCGGCAGATTCACCGCAACCGTGGAACCGGGCGGAAGTTCGATCGGATTCAAGGCGCGAAAATAACGGACGGCTGCGATGGCCAGAAACGCCCCGAGGATTGCACCCAGCGCGGAAAGTAGAATACTTTCGGTGAGCAGTTGACGAACCAACCGGGAACGGCTGGAACCCAGCGCGGCGCGCACGGCCAGTTCCTTTTGTCGCTCCGAGGCGCGGCCGAGCAGCAGGCTGGCCACATTCACGCAGGCGATGAGCAGAACCAGAAGTACGGCGCCGAGAAGCACGACGAGAGCGCTGCGCAGATTTCGCCCCGAGAGCCAGGTGAATTCTTCCTGCAGATGATTGACCACGGGAGTAAATTGCGCGATCCAGTGCCCGGGCGGGGCTTCGGCAATAACTCGACGATGCAGCGTGGCCAATTCGCTTTGCGCGGTGGCGAGACTGACTCCGGGTTTAAGCCGGCCAAAGACGCCGACTACAGATTCGATGGGATGTTTTTCGTAATCCGTTTGCGGGGTGATCAGGGTCCAGAGATCGGTTTGCCGGGGATAGAAATCGAATCCTTGGGGCATGACGCCCAGAATCGTGCACGATTTTCCGTCGAGGGTAAGAGCACTGCCCACCGCGTCTTTCGAAGCGTCCAGGCGGTTTTGCCAAAACCGGCGGCTCAGGACGACGCTACAGCCATTTTGCAAATCGGCGGATTCGAAGGTGCGGCCCTGTTCGGCGTTCGCCCCGAGCAGCGAAAAAAAACCGGCGCTGGTGGAGACGGCGACAACCATTTGCGCTCGTCCTTGCCACGTCAAGGTTTGGCGCGCCTTGGCCCAGGTGGCCGCTTCGAGATCTTCAAAGCTTTGGCTGGATTGTTTCCACTCCTGGAAATCGCGATAGAGCGGGAAAACCTTCGAAAATCCCATGTTATGAATATCGCTTTGCCACACGGCAACCAGGCGGCCGGAATCCCTGTAAGGTAGCGGCTGCAAGAGGACGGCGTTGACAATGCTGAAAATGGCGGTGTTCGCTCCGATGCCGAGCGCCAGCGTGAGAATCGCCACGATTGCAAAGCCGGGAGATTTGGCGAGCATGCGCAAGCCGTAGCGAACGTCCTGCCAGATGGTCTCGAGCGTGAGGGAGTTCCACATCGTTCGAAGGGGGCCTCGCCAACCTTTAGGGGCGCTACTCGCCAGATATATTACTACTAAATAACTTACTGTACATGATGTCGAGCTTCTCGGAGACCCGGCTTGCTGGGAGGCACCGGAGAGTAGCATGGGACTGCGCCATCAGGCGCAGAGGCAATGCCGCGCTTGCAATTGTAAGTGAATCGGGCGCACCAGCCGCGCCGGAACCGAGGGTGTAGGGTCGTTCTTTTTGCCGGGAACCGCAACACGGATGGAGGGCGTGGGTTCCAGATTGTCACCACGAGCAAAGAGAAAGGAAGGAGTGCGGTTGGCGCACCTTACTCAAACCCGCGGCAACGCGATTTTTATTCGTGGCGGAGGGCTACCATGGGATCGACCAGCATTGCGCGACGCGCGGGAAGATAGCAGGCGAGAAGCGCGACAAACATCAGAAGGACTGCGACAGCAATGAATGTGAGCGGGTCGGTGGCACGAACTCCGTAGAGGAAATTCTTCATCAGGCGGGTTAGGCCGATTGAGGCTAGCAATCCACAAGCGATTCCGGCGAGAGCTAGTTTGCCGCAGTGGGCCAAAACCAGGCGGAAAACGTCGCGGTGCTGGGCGCCGAGAGCCATCCGCAGACCGATTTCGTGCGAGCGTTGGGCGACGAGATAGGAAATGACTCCGTAGATTCCAATTGTGGCCAGAAGAAGCGCGAGTCCGGCGAAGCCCCCCAGCATGGCGACGAGGAAGCGGCGCTGGGCGAGCGAATCAGAAATTACTTCGTCCATGATGGCAATGCCGTACATCATCTGCTGGGAATCCACCGAAGTAACGGCGCTGCGAATGGCTTCCAGCACGCCGGCGGGCGGCCAGGCCATCTGCTTGATATTTCCGCTCGCGCATGGCGAGGTGATGAGCGAGCTCTTCTTCGAGATCGCGATCGAGTTGCCTGCGCTTGAGGAGCGCCTCCAGCCGCATTTTCAAATTTGAAATTCGTTCACCCAGCATGCGGACTCCGAAACCGGTTTTACTCGTCACGAAGCGCGACCATGGGATCGACATGCATCGCGCGGCGCGCCGGGAGGTAACAGGCCAGCGCGGCAACGAGCAGTAGCAAGATCGCGACGCTGGTATACGTAAGCGGATCGGCCGCGCTCACGGCGAACAGCAGGCTGGACATCAAGCGCGTAACGGCCAGCGCCGCAAGCACTCCGATGCCGAGCCCGATCAGCGCGAGCTGAAGCCCGCGAGCTAGAATCATTTTCATCACACTGCCGGGATCGGCGCCCAGTGCCATGCGGATTGCCAGTTCGCGCGTGCGCCGGCTAACGTCGTAAGCGAGCACTCCGTAAATGCCGACCGATGCCAGCAACACAGCGATTAACCCGAACAGAGAAAGGAGCAGAGTGCGAAATCTTTCAGGGTTTACGGCGTCGTGGAGAACGGAGTCCATCGGCTCAATGTCATCAATAGCCAGGCTGGAATCCAGTGCACTTACCTGCTCGCGGATTGCGGGGCCGATGGCCATTGCCGAAGAAGGGACGCGAACAACGATGTTGATGGCCTGCAATGGATCCTGTTGGTAGGGGACGTACATCTCCGGATCCGGCTCTTCGCTCAGTTCGTTAAATTTCACATCGGCCACGATTCCCACAATCCGGCGCGGAACGTCGCGATAGGTAAATCCAAAGATAAGGTTTTGGCCGAGTGCATCCTGGCCGGGAAAGTAATGGCGCGTGAATGCCTGAGAGACCAGGCACACTTTCTCAGAAGTTGCGGAATCCGCTGAATTAAATTCACGCCCGCGCAGCAAGGGGATTTTCATGGTCTGCAGAAAGCCAGAGCTGACCAGGGCGTAGTCGGCGGAAATGTGTTCATCGGTTTGCGAGCCGGCCTTGAATTTTGAACGCCATGTTGATGCGCGAACCGGTCAACGGAAGAGGCATGGCGGCGCCAACCGCTTGCACCCCAGGCACGGAGCGGAGCCGCTCCAACAGTTGATCGTAGAATCGGGAGGATTGTTCGGGAGTGTAACGCTGCCCCGGCAATTTCAGACCGATCATTTGAACGGACTTGGGATCGAACCCCGGAGCGACGCGCGACAACGCGCTGTAGCTGCGGATCAGCAAACCCGCTCCGGCCAGCAGGACGACGGCGAGCGAAACTTCCACGATCACCAGGATCCCGCGCAGGCCGCGGCCCCCGGCGCTCTCTCCGGCGGCGTGCGAACCCTCGCGCAACGCGCCCTGCAAATTGGCCTTGGAAGCCTCGCGCGCCGGCACCAATCCAAATAGAATCCCCGCCAGCAGCGAAACGCCCAGCGCATATCCGAGGATCGTGAGATTCACGTGGATTTCGTCGATCCGCGGCAAATCCGGCGGCAAGATGGAACGAAGAGCCGCTACGCCCCAATAAGCAGCCAGCATCCCGATGGCGCCGCCCAGCAAACTGAGGAGCAGGGATTCAGTGAGCAATTGCCGGACCAGCCGGGTGCGTCCCGCGCCAAGCGCCGTGCGAATTACCATTTCACGCGTGCGCACCGTCGCGCGGGCGAGAACCAGGCTGGTCACGTTCACACACGCGATCAAGAGAACCAAGCCCACCGCGCCAAGCAGAATCAACAACGGAGTGCGTGCGTCACCGGTTAGATGCTTCTCATACGGCTCCACCAGGACGCCCCAATTCCTGTTTTCTTTGGGGTATTCCGCGGCCAGGCGCGCGATCACCGTTTGCATTCCGGCTTGAGCCTGCGCGCGGGTGATTCCGGGTTTCATCCGAGCGATCACGCGAAGGTAATGTCCCCCGCGGAGGGGAATCAAACTCTGAAGGAAACTTCCTTGATGAGCCGGGATCCAGATATCGGCCGGCGGATGCTGAATGGGGAAGTGAAAATCATCGGAAAGAATTCCCGTGACCAGAAACGACCGTCCATCGAGCACGATTGCGCGGCCCACGATCGAGGGATCGGATCCGAATCGCTGGCGCCAGATTCGTTCGCTGAGCAGAACGACGGGGGTTGAGCCAAGCTGATCTTCTTCATCCGAAAACGCGCGGCCCAGCAACGGATGGACGCGCAACAGCGGGAAGAGTCCGGGCGTGGCCACGGCGGCATTCAAGGCCTGGGGCTCACCGGCTCCCGTCAGAGTCAGACCATCTTCCTGGTAGGCGGCCATTTCCTCGAACACCTGATTTTGCGAGCGCCAATCCTGAAAATTCATGTAGGAGGTGCCGTTGTGAAAGATGCCCTGTTCGGGCAGCGTGGCGTAGACGCCGACCAATTGCTCCGGCTGAGGAAAGGGGAGAGGCCGGAGCAGCACCGCATCAATGACACTGAAAATCGCGGTGTTTGCGCCGATGCCGAGGGCTAGCGTCAGTACGGCGACAATGGTGAAGCCGGGATTTTTGCGCAGCATGCGCGCGCCGTAGCGGACGTCCTGAAAGAAAATTTCGATGGAGCGAAAGGTCCACATATCGCGGCAAGCCTCCTTGAGCAAGATCAAGTTTCCGAAGCGGCGGCGGGCGGCGGAACGGCTGGCGCCGGAAGCGGCGCCTTGCGCCTGGAATTTTTCCTCGCGCATGGCCAGGTGGAAGCGCAGCTCTTCGTCGAGGTCGCTGTCAAGCTGCCGGCGCTTGATCAGCGCCTTCGCGCGGAGCCAGGTTGCTTCGATCCATTCTTGGAGCATCGTCTCTAGTTACGAGTTCGCCGGGCCGTAAGTTCAGATTTCGATCGCGGACGATTTCCGGCAGCGCGTTTCAAGCCGTTTCCAAAATTCGCGCGATGGCCGCGGTCATGCGTCCCCAGTGCGCGGTTTCTTCCGTCAGTTGCTTGCGGCCTGCCGCGGTGAGTTTGTAATACTTGGCGCGGCGATTATTTTCCGAGAGGCCCCATTCGGAGGCCAGCAGACCTCGCAATTCCAGGCGATGCAGTGCGGGATAGAGCGCGCCTTCTTCCACTTTCAGGACATCATCGGAAACTTGCTGAATGTGTTCGGCGATGGCGTAGCCGTGCATGGAGCCGCGAATCAGGGTCCGCAGGATGAGCATGTCGAGCGTGCCCTGAAGGAGATCGCCGGGATCGGTGTTTTTCTCTCCCATAAATTGTTTATGGGAAGGTAGCGCAGGTTTGGCTCAAAAAGCAAGAACAGTAATTGAGAGGCAGCTGCCTCCGCATGGAATTTTACCGTTCATGCAAATAATCCTCTGGATCCTTCGCGCCGTGCCTGTGGAATCGCACTAGAAATATTGGCTCAGGATGACGGCCAGGCAAAACCGCTGCTTTATGAGCAGCGTAATTGAGGTTGGTGAGAAAAAGCGGGCGGGGCCGGAGGCCCGCCCCTACATAGGCAAGTGCAAAACACGCTGGGGGAAATTAGATGATTAGGCTGCTGAGGAACGGATAATGCTCGGCTGCTCCCATGAAGAAGAGCATGGGGAAGGAAATCCAGAAGGCTGTGCGCGAGGCCAGGAAGGACCAGCGCAGCAGGCGCTGAGCTTCGGGCGGCATTTGCGCGCCTTGTTCGGAGGCGGCGCGCGTCCAGGCGATCATTTTTTTCTGCACGCGCCAGACTACGCCCCAGGCGTTCAATAACATTACGAGGCCCAGGCCGCCGCCGATGCTGATCGATAGGTGAGCGTTCGAGGAAGACGGGCTGGCATTCAGGCCGAGAATAATCCAGGAAGCGGCGATCACCACTATGGCTACGCCTAGCGCGCGAATCCAGCCGTTGTCCAGGATTCCCTTGGCGGGGATTTGCATCGCGAAAATTAACGCGTAGGCGGCCATCCAGACCAGCAGCCAATAGCCGAACCATCGCCACGTTAGGCTGGGATTTCCGGCGTTTGCTGCGTCGGTTTGCAGCAGGACTAGATAGTAGCGCAAGCCCATGAGCACGGTGACTAGCGCGGACCAGCGGAACCAGGACATCGCTTTGCTCATCAGGATTGGATAAATTTTTATGCGGGTTGCGGGATCGAGAGACTGCATTGTTGGCGTGCCGACGAGGTTGAAAAAATAGAGCAGGCCGATCCAGATGATTCCGGAGATCAGATGAATCCAGCGGAGGAAAATTAATTCGTTGGCGGCGCCTTGGGGGAAACTGAAATGCGTTTGCAGGAACATGCTTAGGATTGCCGCCGCGGGAAACAGTTTCATAAATTCTCCGGTAACGATTAGGGCGTCATTTCGGTTGCTACGCTATTTCTTGCGGAGTGAGATGTCAATTGCGTGGCGGAGTGAAAGGCGTTTTTACCGCAGAGACGCTGAGGACGCAGACGGAAATTGCGGCAATGAAACTTGAAGTCGTGTCGTTTTAGATTGGTGTTTTTTGATTTTCGAGATGGCCGATGGCCCATTGGGCGTGTTCGGCGATTGTTGCGTCCGGGGAATGGGCGAGGCGATCGAGAATTTGCAGGATGCGGGCGTGGGCGGGGGATGAGCGCGGAAGATTGGAATTGCCGATGGCTACGCAGGCGTTGCGGATCAGGCCTCGCCATTTTGCGCGTTTCATTGGGCTGCCGCGGAACAGTTCCCGGAATTCTGCTTCGCTTAGGGCTGCCAGCCATTCGAGCGGGGGCGCGTAGAGCGTTTTTTCGTTGTTGCCGGGATGCGGCAAAACGGCTTGCTGCGGGGTGGAAATTTGGTTGCCGTTTTTTGGCGGAATTTTTCTGGGCATGAATTCCGGGAGCGTGGTGGCAGGCGCGTTGCGATTCCAGGGGCAGACGTCCTGGCAGATGTCGCAGCCATAGACCATGTTGCCCATGGCGGGGCGGAATTCTTCGGGGATCGCGCCGCGCAGTTCGATGGTGAGATAGGAAATGCAGCGGCGCGCGTCGAGCAGGTAGGGAGCAGTGATCGCTTCGGTGGGGCAGGCGTCAATGCACAGGCGGCAATTGCCGCAGAGATCGGGCGGCGGCGGTTCGCCCGCGGCAAGTGTGGGTTCCAGATCGAGCGTGGTGAGAATGACTCCCAGAAAAAGCCATGAACCCAGTTCTTCGTTGATCAGGCAGGTGTTTTTCGCGAGCCAGCCGATTCCGGCGTATTTTGCGGCAACTCGCTCGACGATGGGGCCGGTATCAACGTAGGCGCGCGAGTCGAATTTGATTCCGGAAAATTCGGCGCGCATGGCGGCCAGAAGCGATTGCAATTTGCGGCCCAGGATTTCGTGATAGTCGCCGCCCCAGGCGTAGCGCGAAACCCAGCCGCGCGGCCCGGCGGAATCATTCGCGCTGGCGGCGGATTCCGCCGCGGCCTGCGTGGAATAGGGCAGCGGCGTATTGTAATTCAGCGCGCAAACAATGATGCTGCGGATGCCTTCGAGCGCGCGCCCCGGATCGAGCCGCCGCGGATCGCGCAAATATTTCATTTCGCCATCGTAACCGCGCTCGAGCCACGCCGGCACGTGTTCAAGTTCCGCCAGCGCGTTGGGCGCGGCCACGCCGCACAAGTCAAACCCGATCGCTCGGGCTTGGGAAGTAATCCAGCGTGTGCGATGGTTAGGGAGCATGGAGAACGATGATAGCTCCGAAAAGATTCGAGGCGAGTGGAGGTTGACCTTTATCTGGTTGGAAACCGATCTGGCTGTTTGACCAATGGGCCATTGGCCAGGATTGCGGGCGGAAACGGTTTCAATAACCCAGGTCTTTACAACCGCCGACGTAATTTCGTTCCAGAGGTTCATCCAATACTGCCGATCGTAGCTCCCATATAATGCAGCCGAGCTTTTCGATGTCTGCTGGGTATGGCTTCTTCTTATCCCGCGCAAGGAACGGCTGAAAATTCACCAGGGTGATTTCCTTCTTGTCTTTTCCCTGACCGACCGTAATTTCCCATTCGTCCCCAAAATCCTTGCTTCCCCAGTACCGCTCGTACTTGCCGTCCCATTTTTGTATTCGTGATGGAGTAAGAATTGCTTGGAGCTTTGCCAGTTCAGATGGCGAAAGCCTTGACTGCTTGAGAACCAGATTCCTGAAGTCTACTTTTCTTGTAGAGTGTGCTTCTGCCGATCCGTCGGAATACACGCGCAGGTAAATTAGAGTTTCTACCCGGCTCGTGGTGTAGCTCGTCAGCACTACTTGGATTATCTGGGTTCTTTCAAAGTCTTGGGAGACCGCCGAATTCGGAATCGCGGTTCTTGCTAACAGAAGCATGATCGGCCAGAAGATGCACTTTTTCAAAGAAGAACACATCTGACGGGTTGGAATCTGCATATGTGTTTAGACACCGCTGGCTGAATTTGAGTTTAGAGTGGTTGGGGTGTGGATGCAGCAAAATGTGAATTTGTGGGATTCCAACTCGCCAAGTCTTGGCAACCCGGCAGCCGGATCACAAACCACCACGAACTCTTTGAGCCAATGATTCGCGATTGAGTGATGGATTGGGTATCTTACTAGCTGTAGATGGCGAGCAGTGTCATCGTCCCGGTTCCTGGCTGCGCACATCCCACTGCTCCCAAACCGGAGGATAGAGTTCAACTCTCCTGCGCTCAGCGATCTGCTATAGAATGTTTTGCTTTTCTCAACTCTTTTGCGACCAGCTTGACGACTCCGTCGATTACTTTTTGCGCGGATTTCGGGTTGAATGAATCGCTCGTACCGGTCCAGATCAGTTCTCCATCCGCCGGTGTGGACGAATAGAGATTGGTTTCTACACGGACAGTCGTGTCTACGCGCAGGTAATCGGGAGAGTAGACCTGCCGGTAGACCGTGCCGTAATAACCGTAGAACGAGTTGTAGTAAGCATAGGGAACTACATAACTATGGCCGGGGATGTGAGGTGGTCTTCTTATCCACTTTGACGAGGCGCGAGATAAGGACGGCGTCGATCTTGAAGTCGCGGATCTGTCCTTTCAAATATTCGGGGTCCAGGTCGGCGGAGTGCGGCCGGAACAGGATGTGGTTTCCGGGAATGACCTCAAGGCCGTCATTCGCAATTGCAGAGGAAAGATCATCTTCGAAATCCGCGCGAATCGCCGGATTCTCGCTCATGCCGATCACAAGAATCCGATGAGGCTTTTGACCAGAATAGGCGGGATTTTTCCAACTCATCAGCAGCTTCACGGCATTGGCATTCGCGACGGGCAAAGCGGCCACGGCGAAAAGTGACAGAGCGCAGATCAGAGCAGCGAATCGGCCGGAGGCATGCTTTTCCATCGCGTTACCTTCGTCGTCTAACCGATTCAATAAATCAGTCATCGCGTCCCCTAAGAATTCTCGAGCGATAGTAACAGACTCAAACGTAGTGTGTTCTGGAACGCCGGCGTGTAAGGACATGGATTCGCAATTGGGTGATGGGTTGGGTATCTTGCTAGCTGTATCGAGCGAGCACTGATACAATCCCGGTTCATGGCTGACTGGCGACAAATTCAAGCACGAATCCGCAAAGCGAAAACCGGCAGCGATCCACTCGTCAAATTGAGCGAGCTGTTCGCGAAAACTCATGACGGGATGGTGGCGTGGGAAATGGCGGTGATCGAGGAGAAGGCGGGAAACCTCGAAGCTGCGATTGGCCACTACACCGTTGCGGCGCAACGATTCCGGCGGAGCGAGTGGAAGAAGAAAGCGGAAGAAGCGTTGACGCGGCTGGGAGCGCCGGTGCCGGTCTCCGGCTCCGCAGGCGCCGCCGAAAGCGAGAAAGTGGTGCACGTTTCCGCTGACGCTCCCGCTGATACTTCGGATGATCAGCAGCTCACGCTAGCGATTCCCAAAACTGCCGCTGAGCCGGGAGAAGCGGCCGAGGCAGGTTCGGAATCCGCGGAGGCCGTTCCCGCCGCTGCGGGCACCAATGGAACAACGGAAACAGCCGCCAATGGGCTTCGCCGCCGTCGGCGAGGGCGCCGCGGTGGGCGAGGACGGCGCCGCCCGGGTGCGGCCGCCGCCGCTCCAGGATTGCCCCCGCAGACATTCGTGCCCTCCGCAGGGACGAAGGAGACGGTGTCCGCCGTTCCACCGGCACGGCCCGTTCAGCGCCCGCCGGAAAGAGCGCCTGAGCGTACCGAAGAACGCCCGGCTGAAATACGATCAGAAGCTCCGGCAGCGGCAAAGGGTACAGCGGTCGAAGCACCCGCATCGACTTTGGACCGGATGTCGCACACGCGCCCGGGAGAGCCGGCGCTGGCGTCGCGATTGGCACAGCTGGAATCTTTGTTGCGGCGGCTGACTTCCGGTCCGCTGCACACCCTGGACGAAGCCGAGGAAGCACCCGCAGGACCCGGCGTGTTTCTGCTATCGGATTCCGACTTGATCACTTCGTACTATGTTGAAGATTGTAAAACGTTGCGTGTCGCTCTGGGGCATCTGGTACGGGGCGGGCGCGGTGGGCAGCGCGAGACATCAGTACGCTCGCGTTTGGCCGATCACCTGGGAATTAACGAAGCGAAAGTCTCACAATACTTAAAGCAACATTGCGTGATTCGCTGGATTCAACTGGACGAGCCCGCGCCGTATCTGGCGCATTTCGCAATCGCGGTACTGCGTCCGCCGCTGAACTTCGAATCGATGTAATCTCCGGAAAATAGAAGAATTACCTCGTTTTGACAATCGCCATTGGCTGGCCGTGGTTACCGTTTAACCCCCTAATGCTACCGTTGGACGGTTGCGGCTAGACGAAGGTCCCAGGCATAGGCACACTGTGGTAGGCTAGCAGTTTAACGGGGGTCTTACCGCTCGAAGCCGCTTCGCTCGCGACCTTGAGCCGGCCAGGCCGGGGGATCTGCTCGAAACCGCACGATCCATAAAAGGAGATGTACGCATGTCTAGTGCAATCGGCAGAGGGGTTTGGAAGACTTTTGACTGGGCGCTTTGCAAGACAGCCGCTGGCGCCTTCAACACGATCCAGTTCTTCAACAAGTACAAGCCAAATGCTTCGTTCACGCCGAAATGGTCCGAAAAACCGATGCTGAAGTCGTGGGAGAAGAGCAAGCCGACGCTGGGCTGGCCGCGCACGACGGATTCACTTTGCCCCGGATGTGTGACGGAAGCCCGCGACGCGATCTTCAATGGCACCAAGGATTACACCGACTTGATGCACGAGAAAGTCGGAGAGATTAAAGCGCAGATTATCGAGCGCGATGGCCAAGTCTGGATGGTGAAGGAATGTCCCATCCACGGGAAGTATGAAGACCTGATGGCCATCGACTCAAAGTTTCTGGAGTGGATCGAGAAGAATTTCCCCGGCCGCGATATTCCCGCTCACGCGGACGAAGCTCTGCACAAGCACGGCTCCAGCACGGTGCGGTATGGACGCGGCGCGGTGTTGACAGTTGACCTGACCAACCGCTGCAACATGATGTGCGATCCGTGCTTCATGGACGCAAACCAAGTGGGCTATGTCCACGAACTGAGCTGGGAAGAGATTCAGGAAATCCTCGAGAACGCCACGAAGATCAAGCCGCGGCGGCAGATGTCCGTGCAGTTTTCGGGCGGCGAACCGACGATGCATCCTTACTTCCTGGATGCGGTGCGATTTGCTCGCAAAGTCGGCTACAACAGCGTGCAGGCGGCCACCAACGGAATCGAATTCGCCAAGAGCAAGGACTTTTGCAAGAAGGCGTTTGAAGCGGGAATGCGCTATGCCTACTTGCAGTTCGATGGAATCGGCAACGATGCGAACAGCCACCGCCAGGTGGGCAACCTGTTTGATGTGAAACTTCGCGCCATTGAGAACATGCACGAAGCGGGCATCGAGATCGTGCTGGTGACGACGATCGTTAATAACGTCAACAACGATCAGGTTGGCCCGATCGTCAAGTTCGCAATGGAAAATCCTAAGAAAATCGCGTTCGTTTCGTTCCAACCGGTTTCGTTTACCGGTCGAGACGAGGACATCACCCCGGAACGCCGGATGCGCCAGCGCTATACGCTTTCGCACCTGGCGCAGGACGTCAGCTCGCAAGTGGGCAAAATCGAGCCGACGCGGGACTGGTTTCCGCTGTCGTTCATCTCGCCGTTTGCCGGCTTTGCGGACCTGGTTCACGGACCGGACGCACAGTGGGGCGCGCTTTCCTGCGGTTGCCACCCGAACTGCGGCGTCGGCACGGCCATGATGATCAACAAGGAAACCAAGGAATGGGCTCCGATTTCGCGATTTCTGGACGCCGTCCAGCTGGTGAAGGACGTCAGCTCGATTACGGATGCGGCCCGCGGGAAGAAGTTCTCCAGCTACATGATGGCCTTGGCGTTGATG
The DNA here is from genome assembly GCA_963797765.1 of uncultured Acidobacteriota bacterium. Lineage (GTDB taxonomy): Bacteria > Acidobacteriota > Terriglobia > Acidiferrales > UBA7541 > JBGPTK01. The sequence continues at coordinate 1,623,576 of CAWCQU010000002.1, forward strand.
AAGAATTACCATCCGTTTGAGGCTCCTCCCAGCCTGAAGCTGGTGGATATATGGAAGAAATTCGACAAGACATGGGCCGTCTCCAAGGATTCCGACAAGAAATACGGACGGACCAACCCCAACCGCACCTACGACGACGCAATGAAGCGCCGCGCCAACGACCAGTGGAATATGCTGTTCATCGCCGGCATGTGGTTCCAGGATCTGTTCAACTACGATTTCCGTCGCACCGAGATGTGCATCATCCCGTATGCCACGCAGCAAGGCGAAATTTCCTTCTGCGCGTACAACACCGGCATCGGCTGGCGGAAGATCATCGAGAACATGTACAAGAACGCGACGGTGGCCCAGTGGTACAAGACTCATGGCAAGCATGAGATTTATGCCAAGGGCAAGAAGGTCGACCTGAACAGCTACGAACACTCCCTCAGGATCGATAACGAAGATGCCACTCGCGTCCGGCACCTGGAACACGACGTTCCGCAGACCGCGGCTGAAGAAGACCGCATCCGGCGCCGCAAGGCGAATGAGGAAGCGGCCAAAGTGCGCAAGATTTACGAAGAACTCGTGCTGAAGAAGCCCGTGGAAACCGTTGTGCAGATCGGCTCGATGGAGACGCTGAAGGCGGCGCTTCCGGGCGGTCCCGCACCGCTGGTTACGCTGGGCGGCAACGGCCATTCCAACGGCAACGGAACTGGGGCAGCCACCCAAGTTGCCAAGGAAGTCGAGGAAACCGTCGCCGGCGACTAAGTTTGTACCATCCCGCAGGGCAGCTCTTCCGACGCCTCCCAGCAACTTGGGAGGCGTCGGTGTTTTTAGGATGTTGCGGCGCAGGGCTTGATATAATTCCGGCCAGGGAGACGATCATTCATGCCGATCTATGAATATGTTTGCGAGGAATGCACGACGCGTTTTGAGCGCGTGGTGATGTCGAAGAACGGAAAGCCGGAGTGCCCGAAATGCGGCAGCCGCAAGGCGGCGATGCAATTTTCGGTTTTTGCCGCGCATGGCGGCAATGGTGGCGGTTCGGCTTCGGCGAGCAGCTCCAGTGAATCGGCGCCTTCTTCCGCGTCAGGTTGCGGCTGCACGCCGCGCGGCTGTGGTTGCCACTAAACGCCTCTGAAGCGTTCCAGTAGATTGTCATGATGCCAAGTTATTCATCTCTGCTGCTGTTCGTGACGGGTGCAGTCATTCTGCTCGTCATTCCGGGGCCAGCGGTGCTCTACATCGTCAGCCGCAGCATCGGGCAGGGACGCGCGGCGGGATTGGTCTCGGCGGGCGGGATTGCGGTGGGCACACTGTTCCATGTGGCTGCGGCTACGCTGGGGCTTTCCGCTCTTTTGATGTCCTCGGCACTGGCCTTTCGATGCGTGAAGTATCTGGGCGCGGCTTACCTGGTTTATCTGGGAATTCGCATCCTGAGGCGAGAGGATGGACCGCATCTGGAAGCTGCGCGCAGCGAGACGCGCCTCTCGCACGTCTTTGGACAAGGCACGCTCGTCTGTATAACCAATCCGAAGACCGCGTTATTCTTTCTGGCATTCCTTCCGCAGTTCGTCGAGCCCGCGCGCGGACATGCTACCGCCCAGATTTTCTTTCTGGGGATCCTGTTCGCTATTATGGGCTACTGCAGCGATTCGGTGTGGGCGCTGCTGGCCGCAACGGTGGCCGGGCGGATTCGCGGCAGCGCCCGCTGGCGGCGCGCGCAGCGAAATCTTTCCGGCGGCGGACTGATCGCGCTGGGCCTGGCTTCCGCGCTCTCCGGCGCGCGGTCGAAATAAGTTTGTCCGAAGCGGGACGACCAACCGGCAAATTCCTCGCACTATTTCGAGGGTTGGGCGCAGCCCCGATCAAAATCATCGGGGTGCAAAAAACGCACAAGCAGCGCCCCTACAATCCCAAAACCCAGGCAACGGAATCCACTACTTTTTTTGCCATTCGGCGTAGAGCTTGGTGATGGCTGGGCCGATGGTGAATCCCCACGCGAAGACCGGAAAATTCTTGAACTTCTCGGGCACAACGTAGCGCTCGGAGGCTTCCTGCACGGGTACGCCCGCTTTGAACATTTTCTCGGCCTGGGCCGCGATGTCGTCGAACACTTCGCGCAAGACGGCGATGCCATCCTGCCCGCAGATTTGACCGTGGCCGGGAACGAAAATCGTGTCCTTATCGTATGACGCAAATTTCGCCAAGGTCGCGCGCCAGCCGGAAATAGTCGCCTTCTCGTCGAAGCACACCGGGTACCAGCCGCTGAACAGCAGATCGCCCGTATAAACGACGTTTTGTTCCGGCACACGCACGATAATGTCCGTGCCGGAATGCCCCGGATAGGATTCGAGCACCGCTGAAAGCCCGCCCAGGTCGATGGTCATGGGCAGCTTTGCGGGATCGATGGGGTGATTGGGAAGCGCCACCACAGTATTGCTGGCTATCTGGAACACGCCCGTTGTTGCGTTCAGATCGCTTTGGGCGTGCTGCCGTTCCGATTCAGATTTCGCATCCTTTACGCGCTGCTCGAGAGGGCCAAGCACCGCTTCCTTGTCCATGCCCTGCATCACCGCGTAGCTCTCCACCATGCGCCGCGCCACATTCGCATGGGCCCAGAGTTGCACGCCATTCGCGCCATAATACGAATTGCCCATGGAATGATCGAAATGGTAGTGCGTGTCCAGCGCCGCGCGCACCGGAATCTGGCTCACTTGCCGCAGGGCATCCATTTGGAACGATGCTCCCGCCGGACTCCCGTATCCTTCGAGCAGCAGCACTCCATCGCGGCCAACCAGAAAGCCACCGTTGCAGATCGTTTGATAACCCTTCGAAGTATCGGAAATGGTGGCGTAGAGTCCATTTCCAACCTTGCGCACCGACGCGAATCCCTTGTCGACCAGCGGCGCCTGCGCCACGCGGGAATCCTGCTCGAGCGAGGCTGCCAGAAGAGGCAGGGGAATCAGCTTTGCCACGGCGTAAAAGGCGCCGAAGCATGATGTGTAACTGAGAAAATTGCGGCGTGAAAACGACTGTGAGTGCTCGATCATTTCTGTCCTCGCTTGGGTGAAGTTCAGAATCCAAGTTTCATAATGTTGTGAGGCCAGTTTATTTCTTCTCGGCTCCGCGAACCACGCGAAATCCCGTGTAGAGGATATCGGCCGGCGCATAGCGCGCTTTGGGATCGGAGGCGCGATCCGCACTGCCGCCCATGGTCTTGCCTTGGCCATCCTTGGCGATTACCCACTCGGCTACGTTGCCGCCGAGATCGAAGACCAGCGCTTCGCCGTCGCCGCCAGTTGGCGAAAAGCTTCCCACTTCTTTCAACAGCGGCGTGGCTCCGTTCAGGTCGCTGACTTTTGCTTCCAGGCGTCTAGCGTCTTCGGGATTCAAAGAGTAGCCCGCCCAGTAATCGAGAGTGTTTTCGCCTCCATGTTCCACGTACAACTTCGTGCCCTCTTCCTCCGTGGGAAGGCGGAAAGTTTCGGCGGTCATGTCCGCAAGCCAGGCGGCATAGGCTTTTGCTTTCTCGAACGAAATTGCATTGGCAGGATAATTCTCCGTTCCAGGCGCGAACTTATAAGCCTTATCAAAAGCGGCGTACTGCGCGCGTGTGACTTCGAAGCGGCCCACTTCCAGATCGCCATGCTGCACCTCCTCGGGAATCACAAAACTCGGCGGGGGATTTTCAGGAATTGATGGCGGACGAAATTCAACTCCGTACGCATTTCCGAGTTTGTGGATCGAACCGCGCTCGAGTGCCACATCGAGCGGTGAACCTTTTTTAAACGCTTCATTCGCGGGCGGTCCTGTTTTGAATAGATATTGATCGAACCAGGCCATCTCTTCCGTCACTTTGCGAAGTTGATGGCTCAGCTTGCGCGGGCCGTGCGGCTCGCCGGGGAAAAGCATAAATCGCACGGGAACTTTGCCGATGGTATAGAGCGTGCGGTAATGCGTCCAGCCCTCTTCCGTTGGTACGTTCCGGTCCGCGCCGCCGAAGAAAATCAGTGTGGGCGTGCGGACTTTATCCATCTGAAAGATGGGTGACTTGCGGATGTAAAGCTCGGGATCTTCGAGCGGCGATTTGCCGAAATAATAAGAATCGAAAGCCTGGCCAAAATCGACGTTGGCCCAATCGCTGATCCATTCCACGTCTCCAGCGCCGACGGCCGCGGCTTTATAGCGCCCGGGATTTGTGATCATGAGTCGAATCGAAAGGATCGATCCGTTGGACCAGCCCAGCGCGCCGATGCGGTCCGGATCGATCAGGCCGCGTCCGATCAGGTAGTCCACTCCCTTTTCGATATCGGGAATTTCCAGTTCGTAATATTTGCCGCAGCAGATGGACTCCACCCACTTCAGTCCGTAACCGGAGCTGCCGTGATAATTCACTTTCAGCACAAAAGCGCCGCGTTGGTTGAGCAGGTTCTGGGAATAGGCGTAACTTTCGCTCCAGCTGTCGTGGTCACTCCCTGCGGGTCCTCCGTGTGTCGCGGTAATCAGCGGATAGAGCCGGCCGGGATGATAATCGTGGGGATAATATAAAATTCCCTCCACCTGGTCATCGTTCGCGCCCTTCCAATGGAGAATTTCCGTTTTTGAAATTACGCGTTCTTTGAATTGCGGATTCAAATCGGTGAATTGCGCCGCATCGGTGACGCGCGCGCCGTCGAGCCTGGCGTGATAGAGCTGCGTAGGAATGCTGGCCGTGGAATAGGAATAGACCAGCGTCCGGGCATCGCCGCTCAATTCCAGGCTGAAATAATTCTTGCCGTGCTGGCCTTGAAGGAATTCGCGCGACCAGGTTGTACCCTGACGGGTGTACCGCGCCGGTTTGTAATGGACTCCGTCTTCGAGCAGCGCTAGGAATCCATCCGGGGTAATTTCAAAGGCAAAGCCCGCGCCATTTTCCCAGCCGAGATCGACCTTGGACGTCTGGCCTGATGCGAGGTCATAGTAATAAACCAGCTCGATCGTGGCGGTGTAAAACCGGGGATCATCGGTGAACGGAGCGACGGCGTAGAATCCGGCATTGTCGCGAGCCCAGCGAACGATGCGCGGGCGGATTTTTCCGCCGGCGAAAATCTCTTTGCTCTCTCCCGTGGCGAGATTTATCAAATATGTTGCGGGCGGCACTTTTTGATCCCACGCGTAGCTCAATTCGCGCTGGTTCACCGTTACCGCCCACTTTCCATCGGGGGAAAAGTCCCAGTTTTCGATCCAGTCATCATTGTTGGTCAGCCGCGTGACTTTTTTATCCTTTATGGAATAACGAAACAGGCGGACTGGCGCAGTGTGAGTGGAATCGTCGACTACATTCGTGTCGTCTTTCTTCTCTTTCAGTTGACGCTCGTAAAGCGAGGGATTCTCCTCGGCGCTGAAGAGGATCGTTTCGTTGTCGAGCCATTCGAAATGGCGGATGCCGCGCTCGAATTCAGTTGCGGCCCAGGGCTCGCCACCCTGGCGGTCGAGAAGCCACAGTTGCGGAGTGCCAAGCGGCGGCCTAGCTGGATCGGGCTTGAGGTTGGGTACGGCGCGCGTGAAGAGGAAACCGATCATCTCGCCGTTGGGCGACCAGCGCGGATTCGATACGTTGTCGCTGCCTCGGGTGAGCGGAATTTCCTTTTTGGAGGTGAGGCTCGAAAGCATCAGGTTGCTGACGCGCAGGTCCTTTTCCTTGTCGGCCGTTCCCTTCACCCATACCGCCCACTGGCCGTCAGGCGAAATGCGTGCTTCGCTGGCCGTTTCCTCCATGACCACATCCTCGGGCTTCCACTGCTTCTTCGAATCCGGCGGCGCCGAGATGGCGGCGTGACAGAAGAACAGCGTCATGAAAACCGTGAAGCAGACTTTGGGCACTCGGGTCATATTCCCTTCACCTCGAAGGAACCGCGAAAATAAGAAAAGCTAATCTGCGGAAGCGCGTGGCACAAAGTATCACAGCGCGGGCAAATGAGCGCGAGATTCGGTGTTGCTCTACTGTGACTCGCCGTCGCGCTGTGACAATACCTTCCGCGCGGAGCTTCAGGGGCTAGAGCTCAACTTTCTTGTTAACCCTGATGTCGGAGCTGAAAGAATCTGTGTGACAACTTGGTTTTGGTCGTTGTCATGCCTGCCTGCATTCAGCCATGTGGATAAACACAAAGATGCCACCCTCCCGACAGAATTCGTCGGGCGAGGAAGGGTGGCGCTACACGACCTTCCCTACCCGGCGTTTCCACACAGACACTGAAAGCTCCGACCCCCTAAAAATCTAATCAATTTCAAATTAGGAAAGCACCCGAGAATCGCGGCGATAGATAGCAATTGTTGAGCGGCGGGCGCGCACCCGGATCGTCGGTAGCTGCACTGCTGTAACCGGTTCTCCCTTTCGCACGTTTAATGAAATATCGATATTGTGTGCTTTCGGGGAAAAGTTGGCGGATAATCCGACGGTGAGGCGTGCCATGATAATAAAAGCGTTACTCGTTTTGACCGCGTCCTTCGCGTGCTTATTAGTCGGCGGGGCGTCCCACGGGCAGTCCAAGGGAGGAGGCGGCGGATCGGCTCCAGCCCCCAGTTCCGGTTCGGTGGATCCGGCCGGGCCGGAGCATGCTGGGGATATTGGGAAATTCTCGAACTGGGACACGTTGCTCAAGCAAGGGCGCTCCGGAAATTATCTCGATGGAAAGGTAACTGTGCAGGGAGGCACGCTGCCCTGGGAGCCAATTGCCGTTACGGTGCTGTGCGACGGCAAGCCGCGCTATACAACCTACACCGACCCCAAAGGACTTTTCCTGATCGCGCCAAAAGCCTCGCCGGACACGATGGTCAGCCAGACGCAGGCAAAAACAGCGCTCACGACCCAGTTCATGGGCTGCTCAGTCCAGGCGGCGCTGCCCGGATTTGAATCGAGCACCCTGACGATTTCAAACCGCGACTTGCTGGATAATCCGGATGTTGGCACGGTTACACTGAAGCGGGAGGAAGGATCGGAAGGCGGCTCTTTGAGCAGCACCAGCGCATCGGCTCCGAAGGATGCGGTCAAATCGTTCGAAAAGGCGCGGGCCGAATGGCTGGACGGCAAGTCCGACCGCGCGGAGCACGATCTGCAGAAAGCGGTCCAGGCATACCCGCAATACGCCGAGGCATGGTACCAGCTTGGAAAAATTCAAGAGGCAGCGAATCCCGCGGAAGCACGGAATTCCTACGCCAAGGCGCTGGCCGCCGATCCCAAATTCATTTTGCCCTACGAACACCTGGAGTTGCTGGACGCGCAGTCGGGCAAGTGGCAGGAACTTCAGGAATTCACCACGCGGGAGGTAGAGCTAAACCCGCGGGGCACGCCGGGGGTGTGGTATTTCAATGCGATGGCGAACTATAACCTGGGCAAGAAGGATGTGGCGGAAGAGAGCGCGAAACGGGCGCTGGCGATGGATCCGCTGCACACCGTGCCCAATGCCGAGCAATTGATGGCGGTGATCCTTGCGGATAAGCGCGACTTTGCGGGAGCGCTCGAGCACCTGCGCACCTGCCTGCCCTATTTGAGCGGGGAGAAGGCGGAAATCGTGAAAAAACAAATTGCGCAGCTGGAAGGAATCATTGCAAGATCAAAGTAATTGTTAGTTGGCAATCCAGGGAGAAGAATTCAGATATGGCCATCAGCCGGGAAGAAATTCGGCAGCGGCACACTGCAGAAACGAGCCACGATCAATTCAGCGAGACGATTTACGGCGTGATCTGCGCCACCTGCCACAATTACGTTTTGATCGATCGCACCAATTGTCCATCCAGCTGCCGCGAGCACGAAACCTGCCGCGCCGCCTACGCCTAGAACAGCTAGCCTTCCCGGGCGATTACGGCGCCCACAGCCGCAAGCCGATCATGTGCCAATAGCCGAGATAAGCGGCGATGCCGCAGCACGCCACCGCCACCAATAGCGTGTAGATTCTCAGGTTACGATTGGAGCTCCAGCGGAAGGATTGCACGGCGAGCAGCAGACTCCACACGGAAAAAATCGCGAACACCCAGGTAAGAAACCAGATCGCGGCTGTGAGTATGTCGTAGACGCCGAGCAGCCAAGTCGGCGTCAGATGGTAAATGAAGCATGCCGCGGCCAGGGATAGCGTGGCAAGCGCCGGCTCCATCAGCCTGGGAAGATAGCGTTCCGACGTGGTGCGCCCCATGATTTTCAGCGGAATCCAGACCAAAACATACGCCACGGAGCTGGCCATCAGTGCCAGTGCGAGTATGACGAGCATCAGGCGAATCACCGGCCACAAGCCATCCGTGCGAACGCCATAAAAATGCTGGTCCGCGTAAATCATTTCGCCGTTTTCTCCAGGGAAAAAAATGCGGCTGGCGGCTTGTTCGTTATCCAGGCGGAACTGACTGGCGGAAACGGGAACCAGCACGCGGTTAGGCTCGAAGAACCTCTTTTCATACAAGGTGCCGTATTCCTGCACGATTCGCCGGCCGTGCCACAGCAAATCGAGGAATTTAAACCTTTCCTGCCGCGGATTTCCCCGTTCGTAATATCCGGTGAATTTATCGAGATCGACGGCGCTGAGCACGACGGGCGTGGCCTGTGAAACGGATTCTCCCGCTAGCAAATAATTCATAACCAGCAACTGAATCTTTTTCATTGCATCCGGGGAAGCCGAGGTGTTCAGCAGAATTACCCAGCCCAGGTTCTGGTCGGGCAAGTAGTGATAAGACGAAGTGAATCCGTCGATTCGGCCGTCGTGTCCGTGCGACACCACCGGCCCCGAAAAATCGGCGTAGTTACCCAGGCCGTAACCAAACCTCAATCCGGCGCGAGCGGCAAGAGTCGTCTGCGGATATTCCATTCGGAGGATCGATTCTGGTTTCAGCAATTGTGTCTCGCCAATTTTGCCCCGATTCAAAAACATTTGCACCAGCAGCGCGAGTTCTCTGGCCGACGACTTGAAATCGTTCGCGGGGCGTAGGTAGAAGGAAACGTAAGGTTCAGGCTTGTTCGAATTTTCTTCGTAGCCTTCCGCCAGAAGCGGCAGATTCAAATTCGTCGTGAGCTGGAAATCCGAGTAGGTAGCACCCATCGGGGTCAAAATATTCTCGCGGATGTATTGGTCGAATGGCTCATTGGAAATTTTCTCGATCAAATATCCCACAACGCCGTATCCCGGATTGGAATATGACATGCGAGTGCCAGGCGGCCAGCGAGCCGCCAGGGGAGTGCTAAATTTGTGCAAGATATCAAGCAGGCCAATATCTTGGGGATCGCCGACGTTGTAGATACCGCTTTCGTGCACATCGTCAAAGCCGGCGGTCTGTTCGAGCAAATCCGCCACCGTCACGGGATGCGAAGATTGCCACGCATTGGGGATGGAAAGTTCCGGAGCCAGGTCCGCGAGCTTGGCATCCAGGTCGATTTTGCCGTCTTCCTGCAATTTCAAAAGCGCCAGCGCCACCAGGCTTTTGCTGACCTCGCCGGTGCGAAAGCAGGTGTCGGCAGTGACGTCTGTATTCGCCTTCTGGTTTGCCTTGCCCAGGCCGCCTTCCCACAAAACGCGGTCTTTCGAGACCAGCGCGATTCCGGCGCCGGGTATGTGTTCGGCCGCCATAACGTTGCGGATCTCCATTTGCAACTGCTCAAGCCCCTGTGAAGCAGTGGGTGCGGAATCGTTTGATTGCGAATGCGCGCCGAAGCTCCAAAAGCTTATCAACGCGATCAGAGTGCACGCGATAACGATGAGAGGGAGAGGATGACGCTTCATGAATGCTCCTGATCCAGCCCGCGCATTGTACTTCTTGCCAGCGTCTCCATGAAGGAAACTCGCAAAGTTTTCAGATGTTCGAATACTGAAAGAAGTTATCCACGGGCGGAAAAGCGCGGCGAGCGAGGCCGCTCCGGCGAAAACATTTCACCGTTGCCGGTTGACGGCCTTCACGCCCGTGCGTACGATGCCCCAATTCATGTGGGCGGCGGTTCTGGGATCGAGCCGCTGAGGGAATTATTTGAAGAAACTTCTGCGGATGGGAATCTGGGCGGCCATCGCGCTGGCGGGCGCGTCGGGACTGGCCGCGATTGCATTCGAGCGCAACGAACCGCTGAACGCGATCTGGTTCGTGGTGGCGGCCGCGTGCACATACCTGGTGGCATACCGCTTTTATGCATCGTTTATCGCCACCAAGGTCTTTGTGCTCGATGCCATGCGAGCCACTCCGGCCGAACGATTGGAAGACGGCCGCGATTTCGTCCCGACAAATAAGTGGGTGCTGATCGGGCACCATTTTGCGGCTATCGCAGGGCCTGGTCCTTTAGTTGGACCAACGCTTGCCGCGCAATTCGGATATCTGCCCGGCACATTGTGGCTGATTCTGGGAGCGGCACTGGGCGGGTGCGTGCAGGATTTCACGATCTTGTTCTGCTCGATTCGCCGCGACGGAAAATCGCTGGGACAAATGGCGCGCGAAGAAGTGAGCAAGCGCGGCGGGACCATCGCGGTGCTCGCGGTGCTCGCGATCATGGTGATCTTGCTGGCGGTGGTGGCGCTGGTGATCGTGAACGCGCTGAAGGCTTCGCCGTGGGGAACGTTTACGATCGCCATGACCATTCCCATCGCGCTGCTGATGGGCATCTACCTGCGCTATGTGCGGCCGGGGCGGGTGCTGGAAGCTTCTGCGATCGGCTTCGTGCTGATCTTCGCTTCGGTGGTGGCGGGAGAATGGGTGAATAATTCGGCGATCTGGTCGCACGCCTTCACTCTGAGTGGCCCGGCGCTTGCGATCGCGATCATCATTTATGGATTCGCCGCTTCCGCCCTGCCGGTGTGGTTGCTGCTGGCTCCACGCGATTACCTGAGCGCCTTCATTAAAATTGGAGTGGTGATCGCGCTGGCGGCCGGCATCATTCTGGTTCGTCCCACATTGCACATGCCCGCCTTCACGCGATTCGTGGATGGCAATGGCCCGGTATTCGCCGGGAAAATTTTTCCGTTTTGCTTCATCACCATCGCGTGCGGAGCGATCAGCGGATTTCACGCGCTGATTGCCAGCGGCACCACTCCGAAAATGATTATCAGCGAATCGCATGCCAAGCTGGTGGGTTACGGCTCGATGTTGATGGAATCATTCGTCGGCGTGATGGCCATGGTGGCTGCCTGCGCGCTCGAACCCGGCGTTTATTTTGCGATCAATAGCCCCGCCGGCATCGTCGGCAAGACCGCCGAATCCGCCGCGAACTACAATTCGTTCCTGGGGGTTTCCGCTCGATCCGCAGACCATGGCCAATCTGGCGCAAAGCGTGGGCGAGCGCTCGTTGCTCGACCGCACCGGCGGCGCGCCCTCCCTGGCCGTGGGAATGGCGCAAATATTTAGCGGAACAATCGGAGGCGAGCGTCTGCTTAGCATCTGGTACCACTTTGCCATCATGTTCGAGGCGCTGTTCATTCTTACCGTGCTGGACGCGGGCACGCGCGTGGGACGGTTCATGGTGCAGGAACTTCTGGGTCACGTGTGGAAACCGCTGGGGCGAACCAGTTGGTATCCCAGTGTTCTTGCCACCAGCGCTTTAATTGTGGCCGCCTGGGGCTGGTTTCTCTGGCAAGGCGTGCAGGATCCGCTCGGAGGAATCAATTCGTTGTGGCCACTTTTCGGAATCGCGAATCAATTGCTCGCGGCGGTGGCCTTCGTGGTGGCCACAACGATCCTGCTTAAAATGGGCCGCCGAACATCGCTATTGGTCACACTAGTGCCAACCGCCTGGATCGTCCTGGTGACCATGACGGCGAGCTACCAGAAAATCTTCAGCCCCAATCCGCGCATCGGCCATCTGGCGCAGGCCCGGCTGCTCGCGGCCCAGCTTGCCTCGGGTGCGATTCCGGCGGCGAAGATCACCGAGACGCACCGGTTGATTCTGAATAATCGGCTGGATATTGCCGTCACCGCGGTGCTGGCGGTGATGGTATTGATTTTGATCGCCGAGGCGCTGTTGGAATGGGTTCGCATTTTGCATGGAGGAAAAGAAGCGGTGTTGCATGAATCGCCCTATGTAACTACCCGCTGGATGGAAGGAGATTGATGACATGAAGGGAAGGATGGGCCGCACATTTCTGCAATTCCGGCGAATTTTCGATTTCGCGGCCTGGTGGTTCCGCCAGGTGCTTGGCGACGCCGGATATGAAAACTATCTCCGCAGCGCGAATCGGCATCCAAGTAAATCGGGTGGCGGGAAGCCTCTTTCGCGGGAAGAATTCTATCTGGACGCATTGCAGCGGCGATATTCCGGCGTCAGCCGGTGCTGCTGAACGGGGAGCGTTCCCCGCAAGTTGCCTTCGCACGGACATTTGCGGAATTTAGACATAGACGCTGCTGGCGCGGAGAAACTATAATTTTGAAGTGGGTCATCGATCCTGGGGGTAGGATCTTTCCTTCCGGCAATAATTGCACGCTCGATGACAAGGAGCACAGGCTGATGAAAGCTGCTCGTGAAAAAACTGCGGCGGCGGTTGCACCTGGAGTCCGGCCTACGGTCGCGCTGCAGATGTACATCGAGACGATTTGCTACAAGACCCGGGAGCGCCTGGAATTGATTAATATTACCCGGGATTTGAATGAAGTGGTACGCAAACATGGATTAAAGGCTGGTTTTGTGATGGTCCAGTCGCTGCACACCACCACCGCCGTGTTCATCAACGAGTTTCAGCAAGCCCTGGTGGAAGACATCAAGTCGTTCCTCGAAAAGCTGGTAGGCCGGGTCGAATACTGGCGGCACAACGATCCGAAAATTTCGGAGTGCAACCGCAAGAATGCTGATTCGCACCTGCGCGCCATGGTGCTGGGACATACCATCTCGGTCCCCGTGCGCGACGGTGAGCTGGCCCTGGGTACCTGGCAATCCGTGATTTTGGCGGAACTCGACGGGCCACGGGATCGCGCCATCCACGTCCAGGTCCTCGGAATTCCGGATCCCGAAGAGCCCGGGAAGTAGACGCGCCGTTCACGGATTAGCCTCCCGAGGAATCCCGGCCCAGCCATCTAAGAATTCGCAGCGTCTGCCTTTGCCCGTTTCTTCAATGCGCGACGATTTCAGGAGTTTCCGACATCACCTGGTTGACCCACTCCAAAGCATTCAGGAATAGTTGCGGCAGTTTGTCCTGGTCCAAGCCGATGGCCGCGGCCGAAATGGCGAGTTTTTCCCACTCACCCGCTTCATAGTTGAGTGCAGTTTGAAAAATTGGCCGAAAATGGCTGGGCCGCCCCAACAAGGCGTTCTTGATGCTTTCCTCCACCGGAATTCCTTCTAGTACTTCGGGCATTGGCATGTCCAGCATGGCATCCAATGCCGAAAGCAATCCAAGCAGAAACAGATCGTTGGTTTCGTCCCGCATTCCCGCCGCTTCTCCGATCAGTTCGCAAAACCGGCCCCGCACCAGGGGAAGCCTGACCAACTCTCGCGGTTTGTCCTCGCCCATTATTGCCACGCACACCACGGAAACCCATTTGCGCATGGCAATTTCACCAATTAACATCACGGCGTGCGGAATGGATTGAACCGGGACCGCAAGATAGAAACTCGCTGAATTCAAGTAACGCAGCAATCGGTAACTCACGGAAGGTTCTTGACTGATCAGTTCGCCGATTTCCTCCAGGTCCATCTGGGCGCGGTTGGCGAACTGCAGAAGCCGGAGGTAGACCGCCTTGTTTTCAGGCACGTTTCCACGCCGCACCATCTCCGGCCGGCAAAAAAAATAGCCTTGGAAAAACTGGTAGCCCATATCCAGGCCGTGCTGAAATTGTTCGTGTGTTTCCACTTTTTCGGCGAGAAGAGGAATCCCGCGCCGGCGGAATTTCCGCGCCAGGCGATCCTGCTCGGCCGGGCTGGTCGCCAGAAAATCCACCTTGATGAAATCCGCGAATTCCAGAAGCGGCTCCATCTGCGAACGGTCCGCGTAATCATCCAGAGCAAAGCGGTAACCCTGCAATTTCATTCTGCGGCAGGCGGCGATCACTTCCGCGTCCGGAGTCACGGTTTCCAGAATTTCGCCCACCACAGTCTCCCGGGGCAGAAGGCTCAGATAATCCTCTCGCAGGAATTCCCGGGTGCAATTCAGAAATGCCAGCACGCCGCCCGTCATCTTCTTCAATCCGATCAAGAACAGTTCGTCGATGGCTCTCAAGGCCGGCGTGTTCAACGGGCCGGCCTTGCAGTAGTTCTCCGGGCCGGAGCGCGAGAGCATCTCGTAGGCAAAAACCCGTTTTTCGATTGTCAGGATTGGCTGGCGTGCAAGAAAGCGGTCCATAGTCCCCTGCGTTCCCGGCTGGAAATGGCCGGAGAAAAAACTATCGAAGGGAAGGGGATACGGACTTCAAAACCAGTATGAATGACGCGATTTCATTCCGAAAGTGAAAAGACGGAACTTGTTCCAAAGGAACTGCTGCTCGCCGCCCGAACATCGGGCCAGCCCCCCGCGAGAGACGGGTTCTACTCCGGCAGCTTGGTTCCCGGCGGCAGAAGCGCGATCAGTTGTTCTTCGCGCGCCAGATTTCCGACCCGCCTTTGCGCCTGGATGTCGGCGATAATTAGATCCGTGCTTTTCGGCGCGAGAGACAAGGCGGTGTCGTACTCGATGGCCGCGTCGTTGAACATCATCCGCCGGTTGAAGGCATAGGCGCGAAGCATGTAGCGCATTAAGGGAGATTCTTCCCGTTCCGCGGCCGCTAATTCTCTCGTCAGGGATTGCTCGCTCTCCGCGGAAATCACCTGGAAGCTGACCTGCCACTTCTTCTCGTTTGCCTGAAGAATGAGCACCAGCGTGCCGGAACCGCCCTCGTCGCGATATTGTTGCAAAGCTTTCTTTGCGGGATCGGAAAGAAGGGTTCCCGAAATGCCCGCCGCGTGTGGCAAGCGCCAAATTTCCTTTCCATCCTCATCTTGCAGCGAAAAGGCTACTGCCGCGGCGCCCGACACCGGAATCCAGCGGATCACGAAGCTTTGCGGGCGAACGGCGCTGTTATTCGTTGGCGAGAAGATGGGTGAAGGCGGTTGCCCATTGCCGCGAGGGCGTCCGCCGGTGCGGCCGTAATCGTCGATCGCTTTCTGGTTGACGTCGGCAGCGGCTGCCGGCGGTGAAGGAATCGGCGTCGGATTGGCAGAGGGTGAGATCGTCTTCAGTTTGCCAAAAAGAGTGATCTTGAGAGTGCCGCCCTCGTCGCATCCTACGCTGTCCCCGGGATAGAGAAATCGGTAGCGATCGCGATCCGGCTTAAGCTGTTCTTTCGTTTTGCTGCCCCTTCGAATCACGTAGGCCGGTCCCGAAAAATCTTCCACCCATCCGACGTGGCTGTGCTCCTGCGCGCGCGCTGGCTTGATGGCGCCTGGTGCTAGCATCGCAGTCATCAGCAGAGCAATTGGCCAAAAGTAAAATTTCATTTTGTTTCTTTCTTCGCTGATTCGAAAATTAAGCGGTGCCACGCGCCCGATATCGGACCGTGCATCCATTCCCGCATTGAATCCACCAGCCTTTCAATCACGGGATGTAGCAGCAGCACAGCAATCACCAGGATGAAATCATTCCACAAAACGCGCGTCTTTCCCACCAATTCAACGCCGAACGCGAACGCCAGAAGCGCCACCAGGATCGTCAACAAATATTGCAGCCGGTGCGTCGCCAATTTTTCCGTTTTCTTTCGATAGTGCCAGCGAATCGCGGCCAACAGCCCGAGAACCGCGAGCGAAAGGAAAATATCAATGGACAGGCGGCCCGGTGCGGTCAATTCGGAAAGCGGCGCCTGGGCCAGCGTGAATGCGGCGCAGGCATGCAGAAAAATGCCGGGCACGGTCTCCTGGCGCCCCGGAACATTGAATTTATCGATGGCGTGCTCCCACACTCCGTCGCCGACCAGCACCATTTTCCCCGTCACTTCGGCCGAGCGGTTGGTTCCGCGAAGAAAATCCTTCATCTCCAGCATTCCGCTTTGCAAAGCCTCGAGCGGCGAGTAATCAACGGGAAATTCGCCGACGGAGATCTCCTTCGAAAGTTTCCGCGTCGAGATCGGCCGGAACGCCCAACTTTTCCACCACGGTTTCGCAAGCGCGGATTGCCGGACGATGCTTGCGAGCGATGCGGACAAAGTAAGCAGCGGTTCCTTCATCTGATCGGTATGAATCCAGTAATCCAATTCGTTGCTGCTGTGCCGCGGAATGATCAGGCTGGCCGCCAGCCGCTTATACCGGTCGTCGCCAAGCCATTCCTGGGAGCTCCTAGTCTGTGCGCGCGATACTCCCAGAAAAACGGGCACCGGTTGGCTCAAACATTCTTCGAAGAAAGCCGGATCGCCGGGGGTGATCGGCATTCCGTATTCCGGCGAAACATCAATATCCACTCCGATCGCTGCCGGCCCGCGTTCAGCGATGGCGGAAATCAGTTTGTTCAAAGGATCGCGAGGCGTGGCCATTTCCTTGCCATTGCTGCCTGGAATCGGCACCGCGGGCAAGTCGCCGATATCCACCACGACTACCGGCAGATTTTCCGTCCGCGCCACCCTTGCCAGCAAAGATTGCTCGTAACGATAAGCCGCCATGTCGAGCTGTTCACCCCAGGAAGTGCGCTCGACGATTAACTTGACGCCCACAAGAAAAATCGTAAACAAAATCCCGATCAGAAAATCCCGCCCGATGCCACTATTTGCGCGTCTTGCGTGCAAAGTCGAACCGGCTTCCGTCGCTGAATGCGAACCGGCATTGGAAGCAGATGTTTCGCCCGGCGTTGAAGAGAGGCTTCGGCCCTGCAAGCTCGACGTGTGTTTCGCCGCTCCGCCTCCCTGTTTTTTTCTTTTCTTCATACCGATCCGGAATGAAAGGCCACGAAGTTATGTTATGCGAGCTTTTCGGCCGGATCATAGCATTGCTTTCCACCGAATCGAAGCCGCTCTGCGACGCTCCGGTGGTTCGGGGTTCCGTTGACTTGGAATCAACCGCAAGCCTAAGATGGCGTCACGATTCGTGTACGATCGAACGCTAAACGGAGTGGAGGGTCTTCATGCAGATAAGGCACCTAAAGTTGGCGGCTGCCCTTGTGTTGTTGGCCGGTTTTACGCTTTCTGCCGTGTCTCTGCTGGTGCGCGGCCAAAGGGCGGCTGCTTCAACGAAGGCGCCCGCGGAAGCAGGGCGCGGATCGCTGGGCGTTGTGCCAAGCGCCGCCTCACCCGCCGCCATCCCTCTCGATCCGCGCCTGGCTGGATCGACTCGATTCGAGCGAGGCGGCTGGATTTACGTTCACCTCGAAGGCTCGCCCGAAAAAATCGGTTTCCAGCACGGCTATCTGCTGGCGCCGGAAATTGGCGATGCCTTCACCGCAATCAAGCTGCTCGATACGCACTCCACGCAGCGCGACTGGGGATTTTTCCGCAAAACCGCGCACGAAATGCTGTGGCCAAAAATCGACGCGGAATATCAGGCGGAGCTGAAAGGAATTGTAGCGGGGCTGAACGCGCACGGCGTGAGCATGGATCTGGACGATGTGGTGGCGCTGAATGCCTTTGAAGAAGTTCCGGATTATTATGTCCCATGGCTGAACCAACGGGAAAAAGTGGCCGGCGCGCCACACTTGGTGAGCCCGGGGAATTGCAGCGCGTTCGTCGCCACCGGCAGCTACACCAAGGATCATCAAATCGTCATGGCCCACAACAACTGGACCAGTTATCTTTCCGGCGAGCGCTGGCGAATCGTTTTCGATATCGCACCTGAGCACGGTTATCGCATCCTGATGGACGGATTTCCCGGAGTCATCACCAGCGACGACGATTTTGGCGTCAATGCGGACGGCTTGATGGTCACCGAGACCACCATCACCCAATTCAAGGGCTGGGATCCCAACGGGATTCCGGAATTTGTCCGTTCGCGCAAAGCCCTGCAATATGCCGGATCAATCGACGACTACGTGAAGATCATGCTCGAGGGAAACAATGGCGGCTATGCCAACGATTGGCTCCTCGGAGACCGCAAGACCGGCGAAATCGCTCAATTTGAGCTTGGCTTGAAACATCACCGCGTGTGGCGTACCAAGGATGGCTACTTTGTGGGCTCGAACTTTGCCAGCGATCCCAAAGTGCTTGCGGACGACACAACGTTTGATCCCAAGAATCCCTCCACGTCGCCAAATGCCCGGCGCTCACGCTGGGAAGAATTGATGTCCAAATCGAAGGGACAGATTGACGTGGCTCTGGCGCAGAATTTCATGGGCGATCACTATGATGCCTTCGCGAAGAAGGAAGGCGCCGACGAGCGCACCCTTTGCGGACATACCGATACTTCGGTGCGCGGCGTGCAGGTTTTTGAGTGGACTCCGTATTATCCCGGCGGAGCCGTTCAGGGAAAGGTGATGGACAGCAAAATGGCCGAAGCGATGAGTTTTTCGGCGCGCGTGGGACATCCCTGCGGCGGTGATTTCCATGCAAAACAATTCCTGGCCGCGCATCCGGAATATTCGTGGCAGGCGCCCGTGTTGCGCGACATGCTCGCCGGGCCGTGGACTGCTTTCCACACAGGCGAACATGCCGCACAATAACCAGGGCTAACGCTGGGGGAAATCTCTACTTTCCGCCGCCTTCAACCGTCAACTGGTTGTCCACCGAAAAAACGCCCGGGACGCCATTGGCGCGGATTCCGGCTGCGTCTTTATCCATCTTGGTAGCTGCCACTCCGATCAGCGTCACGTGACCGTTCTTCACGATGATGTGGATGGACGGCACCGCTTGCAGCGCATACATCTGCAGGGATGGGAATGAATAGATGGCCCGGTAGACCGCCCGGCGGATACGGTCGTCATTGGGCGATAGCGGAAGCACTTCGATGTTGTTGACCACCTTTTCCACGCCTTCAATTCTTTTCACGGCGTTTTCCGCGTCGCTCTTCAGAACCGGTTTTGTCACCTGGCCCATTAGCGTCACCGTGGCTCCATCGACCTGGTATGCCAGGTTGTCGAACACGCTGTAATACGGCAGCATCACCAGGCGGTGCCGCACTTCCTGCACCAAATCGTCCTTTGCAGCCGTCGCGGATCGAGCGGCGGACAAAAGCAACAGCAGAGCCCCGAACAAGAAAACAGAACTGGAAACTAGGTTATGCCGCTTCTTCATTTGTGTTCTCCATGGCCCGAACTCTGCGGGCTCACTAGTTTTAGATGCATCCGTGGCGCCGCCCGGTTTCCGGAACTAATTCTGATGGCCCAGGTACCTTGAATTCAACCGATTGCAGCTCGATGGGAAACCGGATCCTTCGGCGCAGGGACATTCTGATACCATGCCCGCCCGCGAAATGACAAGCATGAATTGCCCGGCGCCCCCTAGATCTCTTCGTCCTCTTCCGCGTGTTTAAGCGGGGTTAGCTTCAGCCGGATGCGGATGTCCCGCAGGCGAGCCTCGGCTAGAATTTTGCGCCGCACTTCGATCGGCAATGCTTCGGGAGGGAACACTCCGCCGCTATCGCGCTGGAAATGTTTGACGAAAAGCGCGGCAATGTGAGCCGTTGCGTATGAGATCGGAGTCGCCGTGATTCCGCGCATACGAAGCTGGAACAGAGTGGGGAAACTGGCGTCCCAGCGGACCAGCAGCGGCGCATCGTCGCGCTTTCCCCTCACCAGCACCGCAGCCGCCAGCCGCGCATTCTCCAACACGCCTCGCCGGATCAGGCGCGCCACCATTCGCGGGGTGGGCGTCTTCGGAAAACGCTTCGCCGCCATGCCACTCGAGCGGTTCAACTTGCCTTGCCGGTGCCATCGCCGCAGCTGTTCGATGTCGCTGCCGCCGATTTTCACATCCAGATTTCGCATGGAGATGAAATGCGGCAGCGTTCCCACTTCGTCCTGCGCCGCCAGGTAGACGGGCGTCTCTCCGATCGGGGGAGGAAATCGAAAAATTTCCCTTTCGCTGAAGCGCTTGGCAAGTCGGAAGCGTCCCTCGCGGTAGACTCTCGGGCGCGAAGTTGCTTCGTCATACGCCGCTTCAGGTGACCATGTCGAAACCGGGTCTTCACTTTCCGTGCTTTCGTAGAGACGGATTTGCACGTCTTCCACCCGATCCAGCATTTCGGCGCTGCGCTTTACCAACAGATTCATCAGTCCCGGTGCAATGCCCGTATCGATCAACGCCACGCGATTCTTCGCCAGAAAGCGTTTCTGGAAACGAAGTTGTTCGGCCTTGAACGGGTTGCGAGTGAGGCGGGAATTCAGGTCCAGATAATGGACGCCGATCCGCAGGGCCGCTCGCAATGCAATTTCATTGAATTGGGCCGGCGAAGCGTTCACTAGCATGTGGCAGCCGCGCGCCGCCCTCACGATTCCCCACATGCTCCGCGCATTCACTTCTTTTACCGGGATGTGGCTTTTCTTGCCGAGAAATCGTTTCGCGCGTTCCGGGTCTCGATCACCGCACCACACGTCATGGCCTTGGCGGTCGAGCAGATGCGCGAGCAGCGAGCCGGTTCCACCCACGCCTAAGACGAAAATTCGCATCGGGCGGAAACTTTACCATACCCTTGGCCCGCGCGAGCGGTGCCTCGCGGCTAATGATTCGTAAATAACTAACCGCGCCGCGCTGAAACGGAGGCCAATGATCTCGACTCAGAACTAGTTGAAGGGAAAGTGGCGGTGTAATTGGTGTGAAATCCGCGTCTTAGGCTGATCTCCGTCTGCTCTCTTTTCGCTGATTGCGCCCAGGCTCGCGGCAGCGTAGAATGACTTTGAATTCTCCGATCCTCGGAGCCTGCGGGAGAGAAATCCCATGGTCCGGGGACGGCCTTTCCAGCATTTTTGGATAGGCAGACGCCATTTTTGCATCCAATCGGGTGCGTGGCGCTCAGGGTTTGGGTGGAAACGCCCGTGCCTCCCGCGCTTGGAAAGGAGAATGCCCGGCAGAAACTGTCGCCTTCACTTGCCGGGTATTTTGCCCGATTCCGAGCTTGGATTCGGGCATTTTCTTTTTAGGGGACAACAGCGGAAATGTCGGCGTTGAACGAATCCGTGATCGCACCATCAAGGCCACCGAAAGCAGCTATGCCCTTGCAGGATAAATTCGGCCGCCAGATCACTGACCTGCGAATTTCCATTACCGATCGTTGCAATTTTCGCTGCGTCTATTGCCGCTCGGCCGACCCCGAAAATCACATGGCTTCCTCTTCGTTGCTGCGCTGGGAGGAATTCGACCGGCTCGCGCACATCCTGGTGGGAATGGGCATTCGCAAAATCCGCGTCACCGGCGGAGAGCCGCTGGTGCGCGACGGCGTCGAAGATTTTATCGCGCGGCTGCACGAACTCGGCGTGCCCGATCTTTCACTAACTACAAACGCTCACTTGCTCGCGGACCGCTGCGACCGCCTGGTCGCTGCCGGCTTGAACCGCATCAACATCAGCTTGGATTCACTCGACCAGGCCCGCTTCGAAAAAATTACCCTCACCAAATCGTTTCACAACGTAATAGCCGGAATCGATGCCGCGCAGGCGTCTTCCTTGCGGCCGGTAAAGGTGAACGCCGTGCTGGTGCGCGGGATCAACGACGACGAGGTGGAAGCCTTCGCCGAATTTGCCCACGATCGCGATTTGACCATGCGCTTCATCGAATACATGCCGCTGGACGCCGACCGCCACTGGACGCGCGATTTGGTGGTGACTGCGGCGGAAATTCATCGCCGCATTTCGGCGCGCTGGCCGCTGGTTCCAATCGCTCACGAGCGCAGCGAAACCGCCCGGAAATACAAATTTGCCGATGGCCGGGGAGAAATCGGCCTCATCGCTCCCGTCTCCCAACCGTTCTGCGGCGCCTGCTCGCGCATTCGCTTGACCGCTGACGGCAAGTTGCGCACCTGTTTGTTCAGCAAGGACGACCACGATTTGAAAGCCTTGCTGCGCGGCGGCGCCAGCGACGACGAAATTGCCGAAGAGATTCGGGCGGTCGTCCACGAAAAAGAAAAAGGTCATCGAATTAACGAGCCGGATTTCGTCCCTCCTTCGCGCACCATGGTGTCGATCGGCGGATAGCGCGGATATCAATAATCCACTAAACATCTGCCGCCGCGTGGTAGTGGTCCAGTTTGTCCGTCATCCTGGGCAACCGTTTTTTTGCGCGGCGAAGGATCCATGGGGCGAGTGGCGCGAACTGTTACGTTCTTTGTGACGCAATAGCCGCGCCTTTGGCTCGTTTCCTTACCGATCTGTACCACCAAATCTTCCCGCCGCTTCCCATATCGGCGGATGCGGTGTATTTTTATGGTCTAGAAATAGTCAGGAGAAGATCACTCGATGAGCGAGCCCGAGCCCAAAATATTCACGCTCACCGAAGCGGAGCGGACCCGCATCGAAATAGAGCCCGTGCTGATGGAAGCGATGGACGCCCGCCGCAAAATCACCGGACTCGAAGACAGCCTGGCGCGCCTTTCTGCGCGCATCTCCCTTCGCGGCGGCTTGCTGGTTTCTTATGATAAGGCGGCCAAGAAGCGCATGGATCGCGATGAACTGGCTGCAACCGTGGACTCCGCGCTCGAGCGAATCGAATCCACCGGCTGCGTGGTAAAAGACCTCGATGCGGGCCTGCTTGATTTTCCCGCCCGGCTGAATAATGAGGATGTGTACTGGTGCTGGCGCGTGGGCGAGGATCGCATCCGGTTCTATCATCGTCAGGACGAGGGCTTCGCCGGCCGCAAGCCGATCGACCCGCGCGATGCGGGCCATCAACCTCCCGTTCAATAGCCCGGGTAATTCGGATCATCCCGAGCAGGATGAGTTTGATGCCCGCCCCTCGCGAAAAAATCTTACAAAACTGCAAGGAAACTTCGTGACCGACCACAAAGAAAATCGCCTGAAGGATTCACATAGCCCTTATCTGCGCTCGGCCTCGCATCAGCCGATTGATTGGCACGAGTGGGGCGAAGAAGCTTTCGCGCACGCCCGCGAATCCGATAAGCCCATCCTGCTCGATATTGGCGCGGTTTGGTGCCACTGGTGCCATGTGATCGATCGCGAAAGCTACGAAAACCCTGAAATCGCCGCGCTCATAAATCAGTGGTTCGTTCCTGTAAAAGTGGATCGCGACGAACGTCCCGATGTGGACGCGCGCTATCAATCCGCCGTCAGCGCAATTTCCGGCCAAGGCGGCTGGCCGCTCACTGCATTCCTCACGCCCGATGGCAAGCCGTTCTTTGGCGGAACTTATTTTCCGCCCGAAGACGCCATGGGCCGCCCCGGCTTCAAGCGCATTCTCGCCTCGATTGCTGATGCCTTCAAATCGCGGCGCGCGGAAGTGGATCGTTCGTCGGTTGCACTGGAAGAAGCAGTGGCGCAGGCGGAATCGTTCCGCGGCGCCCGCGCGAATTTCGATCCCATGGTTCCGGGCGCGATGTTGGAATCGATTGTCCGCATGTTCGATCAGCGGAACGGCGGTTTTGGAAAATCACCCAAATTTCCGCACGCGTCTGCGATTGATTTGCTGCTCGAGATGTATCAATCCACTCGCGAAGCGCCCGTGCTGATGGTGGCGGACAAAACCCTGGAAATGATGGCCTCCGGCGGCGTTTACGATCAACTGGCCGGCGGCTTCCACCGCTATTCCGTGGACGAGCGCTGGCTGGTGCCGCACTTCGAGAAAATGTCCTACGACAATTCCGAATTGCTGAAAAATTATCTGCATGCGTACCAGGTAACCGGCAAACCGGTCTTTCGCGAAATCGCCGAAGGCATCATCGATTGGGTGAACGAAGTTCTCTCCGATCAGCAGCATGGCGGCTTCTACGCCAGCCAGGACGCCGATTATTCGCTCGACGACGACGGCGATTATTTCACCTGGACGCTCGACGAGGTTCGCGCCGCTCTTGCCCCCGACGAATCCCGCGTGATCGAAATGTATTACGACGTTGGCGCGCACGGCGAGATGCACCACAACCCGGCGAAGAATGTTTTGTGGATTTCGCAAACTATCGAAGACATCGCCCGCCAGTTGAATCTCAGCGAAAACGATGCGCGGCTGATCCTGGCCCGCGCCCAGGGCAAAATGCTCGAAGCCCGTAAACGCCGCCCCACGCCCACCGTCGATTCCACGATTTACGTAAGCTGGAACGCGATGTTTATTTCCGCGTTTCTGGAAGCCGCGCGCGTGCTCGGCCGCGACGATTGCCGCGATTTCGCGCTAAAGACGCTCGATCGTCATTCTCTCCGAAGCCTGGAGCGATGACAAAGGATTCATCCATCGTGTCGGCGGCCCCAAACTCGAAGGCACACTCGATGATCAAATTTTCGGCGCCGCCGCCCTCCTCGATGCGTATGAAGCAACTCTCGATCCCCGCTATTTCGATCGGGCCAATTCCCTGATGAAGCTGACCATCGAAAAATATGGCGACCAGGAGCACGGCGGCTTCTTCGATCGCGCCTCCGACGCGCCGCCGCTGGGCGGCCTGGAAGTCCGCCGCAAACCGTTCCAGGATTCGCCCACGCCAGGAACGAATTCCGTTGCCCCAATGGTTCTCGATCGCCTCTACGGCCTCACTGGAAACGCGCTCTATCTCGATTGGTCGGAGAAAACTCTCGAAGCATTCGCCGGTTCCGCTCCGCAATTCGGTTTGTTCGCGGCCACCTACGGACTCGCCGCGCTGCTTCACGCGCGCCACGGATTGCAAGTGGTGATCACCGGCGCATCCGGCGATCCGCAAGCCGCCGCGCTTGAACAAGCCGCAACCAGCGTCTATCGCTTCGGCAAATCGGTTTTGCGCATTACTCCCGAACGGCTTGCTGCTGGCGGCCTCGCTCCCGCGCTCAAGGAAACGATTCCGCATCTTCAAGCCGGCGTGGCGCAGGCGTTCGTCTGCCTCGGCAGTACATGCCAACCGCCCGTAACTGACGCTCCAAAACTAAAAGCGCTTCTTACCGACGTCGCATCGTCAGCCGCCGTGCCGTAGATTCACGGTTTTCGACGAGTTAAGTTGGAATCGATATTGAAGGCGTTCTTGTCGGCGGCATGCGCCGCGATGAATTGCTGCAGCGCGGTTGGCGTCGCAGTCAGGAGAATTGAACTGTCCCCAAGGTCCTCGTGCGCGATTTGGACAGAGTTGTTTGCCAGTGCCTTCTTGAGCCAGTCATCATCGAGGCTAATCAGGTGAAGACTATCCCCCGCGAGCTTTACCTCGAAAATCGTATGAGCCGGAACGGCGAACACTAAAACTCCTTCGTCAGTGCCCTTCACACGGAAGTCATTCAGCAAGGCGTCCAGGAACAGCGTGTTGCCCATACGGAAAAGATGGGCGGCGAATTTGAGTTCTGTGGATTTGTCCGGGTCGCTGATTACCATCTCATAGGATTGATTTCCCATTTCTGCAAACGTCACCTCGGAATGGCTGTCTTTGTCTTCTGAATCAAACCATCTCCCCACGATCTGCGGCTCGGAAACAACATCTTTGTCTGTGTAAAACGGATGCAATGATCGCACCGGCAGGCAGCCTGCGAGCGAGAGAAAAACTAAGACGATCGCAGTGACGGTCAATTGACGCATGCGAACCTCCCTGAATCAAGCTGTGGTTGAGCGCAGATTAACACACATACCGCCCTCCAAAATCTAATGGCGCACACGCTGGAGACCGCGCGCAGGTTGCTGGGGCTAGCTTGCAATGCGATAATGAGCCGTCCAGATACGCAGTACGAGCAGTCGTGCAATCGTTGGGAGGGGAATCATGGCAATGAGGGATGCATGGATCGAGCAGCGGCTGACGACAGCCGGAGAAAACGGAAACCGCAACGTTTCGCAAATGCATTACGCGCGCCAGGGCACGATCACTCAGGAGATGGAATACGTCGCCCGCCGCGAAAAAATCGCGCCTGAACTCGTCCGCGATGAAGTAGCCCGCGGCCGCGCCATCATCCCCGCCAATATCCACCACCGCAATCTCGAGCCCATGGGCATCGGCGTCGCGTTCTTCTGCAAGATCAACGCCAACATCGGCAATTCCGCCACCTCTTCGAAAATTGGCGACGAACTCGAAAAGCTGCATCGCGCCGTTCACTATGGCTCTGATACGGTGATGGACCTTTCCACCGGCGGCGACATCCCCACCATTCGCAAGGCAATTATCGATGCATCGCCCGTGCCCATTGGCACCGTGCCGATTTATGAGGCGCTCACTCGCGTGCGCCGGCCCGAGGATTTATCGATCGAGTTGATGCTGGAAGTGATCGAAGAACAAGCCGAACAAGGCGTCGACTACATGACCATCCACGCCGGAGTGATGCGCGAATTTCTGCCGCTGGTGCGCAATCGCATCACAGGTATCGTCAGCCGCGGCGGCGCGCTGCTGGCCCAGTGGATGAGCTTCCACAAAAAAGAAAATTTCCTCTACGAGAATTTCGATGCCATTTGCAAGATTTTCAAGAAGCACGACGTGAGTTTTTCGCTTGGCGACGGCTTGCGTCCCGGCTGCTTGGCCGATGCCAGCGACGAAGCGCAGTTTTCCGAACTGCGCGTCCTCGGCGACTTAACCAAAATGGCTTGGGAGCATGATGTTCAAGTGATGATCGAAGGTCCTGGCCACATTCCGCTCGACCAGATCGAACTCCAGGTGAAAAAAGAAGTCGAATTGTGCCACGACGCGCCGTTCTACACGCTTGGCCCGCTTGTCACCGATATCGCTCCCGGCTACGACCACATCACCAGCGCCATCGGCGCGGCCATGATCGGCTGGCACGGAGCCTCGATGCTCTGTTACGTCACTCCCAAGGAGCATCTCGGCTTGCCCAATGCGGATGACGTCCGCCAGGGCGTGATCGCTTACAAAATTGCCGCGCACGCCGCCGACGTGGCCCGCCACCGCCCCGGCGCCCGCGATCGCGACGACGCTCTCAGCTACGCACGCTTCCTGTTTGATTGGGACAAGCAATTCCAGCTTTCGCTCGACCCCGAAACCGCCCGCGCCATGCACGATGAAACCTTGCCCGACGATTTCTACAAAGAAGCAAAATTCTGCTCCATGTGCGGCCCCAAATTCTGCTCGATGAACACCACGCAAATCGCCGAAATTTACCAGGGTTTCGACCAGTCTCAGCGCCAGCAAAAATTCGTCGAACTCCTCGCCAAGGTGGAAGGGCAGGGGTGACAACCCAACACGGCGGCGAGCGGTTCTCACCGGTCCGAACACCATTGCATCCACTGCAACTCGATTTGCTACCAGGAAACTTGGCAATTTGCCTGCTGCCGCCCGAGTCTGACACTCCTCAATGGGCGCTCGCTTGCAGTTTTTTCACGGTTAGCCGCACGGCTGATGAATTGTCGGTAATCGTCCCGGAAAATCAGTTGCCGCCCGAAGTAGAATGCCAGAAGCAGTTTCGCGCGTTAAAAGTGCGAGGACCGCTCGAATTCAATGCCGTTGGCATTCTGGCATCGCTCGCCGGACCGTTGGCCGAAGCCAGCGTCAGCATCATCGCTATTTCCACCTATCTCACCGATTACATTCTCGTTCGCCAGAAAGATTTGCAGCGGGCCGTCAACACCTTGCAGAACAACGGTCACACCATTTCCCCGGAGACGTAGTTCCAACAAGCATATGAACGAAAAAGAACAAGCAGCACCTGAAATTCAGCTTCGCGAGGAATTCAATCGCTGGGCCGACGCCGGCAAGGGCGAGAGCATGGAGAACGACCATCTCCCCATCGTTCAGCCGGTGCTCGCGTTAATGCAGATCGCGCCGGACGACAATGTTCTCGACGTCGGCTGCGGCGGGGGTTGGCTCTCCCGCATCATCGCGCCGCAAATACCCGATGGCCGCATGGTCGGGATGGATATCGCGGACGAGATGATTCGCCACGCGCGCCGCAATTGCGCGGCGCTCGAAAATTGCGTGTTCATCGTCGGCGGCGTTGACGAAATTCCCTGGGAATCGAATTTCTTCACCAAAATAATCTCGGTCGAATCCTCTTATTATTGGCCCGATCCCGCGCGAGGCCTGCGAGAAGTTTTCCGAGTGATGCGCGAAGGCGGTTCGGCCTGGATCCTGATCAATTATTTTCACGATAATCCCTATTGCCACCACTGGGGCGAAATGCTCACAGTCACCACGCACTTGTTTTCCGCCGAGGAATGGAAGCGACTCTTCCGCGACGCAGGTTTCACCGGCGTCGAACATCGCCTGATTCCCGATCCGTCGCCATCCCCCGATACTTACTCCGGCCGCTGGTTCCGCGATGCCGCCGAATTAAAAGCCTTCAAGAAAATCGGCGCATTGCTCATTCACGGATCCAAGCCGGATTATTCAAAGCCCTGATTCCCGAAACTCCGCGCAGCGTTAATCTTTGCCCCAAGCACCTCCGCGAAATCTGCTCACTCTGCGGTAAAGCCTTTCGTAGTTTCCACAACTCAGCACCCTTAATTTGACTCGCACACTCGCGTCTATATATACTCGCCGTTTGCATAGAACCTAGGAGACCCGATGGGCGTCATCGACAACCGCTTCGAGCGCAGCTACATACTTTCCTCGGTCGATTACGTATTCAATTGGGCGCGAAAAAGCGCCATTTGGCCGCTGACCTTCGGTCTGGCCTGTTGCGCGATCGAAATGATCGCCTCCACCACCTCGCGTTTCGATATCGCCCGTTTCGGCGCCGAAGTTTTTCGACCGTCTCCCCGGCAAGCCGATCTGATGATCGTGGCCGGCACTGTTACCCTGAAAATGTCCCCCGTCCTCAAGCGAGTCTGGGACCAGATGCCCGATCCCAAGTGGTGCATTTCCATGGGCGCCTGCTCCAGCGTCGGCGGCCCATTCAACGTCTATTCGGTGCTGCAGGGCGTGGATCGCATTGTTCCGGTGGACGTCTACGTGATCGGCTGCCCGCCTCGTCCCGAAGGCCTGTTCTACGCGCTGCTTAAATTGCAGGACAAGATCGACCAGATGACGCTGGCCAAGCGCCCCACCGAAGTTCGCCTGCGCCCGGAAATGGTGGAAGACTTCAAGCGCGGCGTAATGGTGGCGCAAACCCCGCAGCCGCGTTAATCGACTGGCCGGCTATTGAATTCCGAAGGAGCTGCCTGATGGCTTTTGTGCGTGCCGCGAAGAAAGACGAAGTTCCCCCAGGGTCGATTCGCGAATTTCAGCTCGACGGCACCACGATTGCGCTCGCCAACGTCGACGGTAAATTCTACGCGATCAATAACACCTGCCTGCACCGGGGTGGTCCGCTCGGCGAAGGTGAACTCGAGGGGAAAGTGCTCACTTGCCCCTGGCACGGATGGCAATACGACGTCACCACCGGTAAAGTCGTCGCCAATTCCTCCGTAGGCGTGGATTGCTATGCGCTCGAGCTGCGCGGAGATGATATTTTTGTGAGTGTCGGTTAAGCCGCAGATTTAAAACCATTTACATCGTAATCGGGCTCCCGGAACCCTGCTTTTTAGGCAACACATTTACACAAAAACTTTTCCTTTCCGTTCGCCATACGTGTATAGTTCGCCGGATAAAAAATTGGCCACTACTCAGCCTACAAGCGGTCCGCGACGCTGGTTATTTGCGGTAGACCCCCGCATCTATCATTGGGACACCCTGTTCGTAAAGGGCAAGGAGATGTGGCGCCAGGCCGGCAATCGCCCAGACGCCACTCGCCAGCTAAAGCAGGTGCGGCGGGGTGACCGCGTCCTCTGTTACCACGGCAAGCCCGAGCATGCGCTCTACGCTATCGCCGAAGTCACGCGCGATCCCTACCCCGACCCGCACGATTCGGAAGCCAAGCGCCAGGTAATCGATCTGCGCGCCATCGAGCGCCTGCCCAGGCAAGTCTCGCTGAAAGAGCTTCGCGAGAATCGCGTGCTGCGCAAAATTAAATTTTTGAAAAACACTCGCATGACCATCGCGCCGCTCGCCGACGAAGAGTATTCCGAAATTCTGCGCATGGCCGGAATCGTTGCCGCCCCCGGCATTCCGCTGCCCTGAGCCTTTAATCTTTTGGGTCATCCCGAACGAAGTGAGGGACCCCGAGCAATCGTAACAATCCTCACGAATCCACAATGCATTGCCAAGCCGTAGCGGCCCTGACTCTGGTTCTGTGCCGTGCCTCGCCCACCCGAAAATCAAAACACGTCAACCCAAAATCGAATAAGATACCCAACCATGAAATCCATCTCGCGCGTTTGCGCCTTCCTGGGCTTCTGCTCGATTCTGATTTACGCCGCAGCTTCGGCACAAAATCCACCAGTCGAATCCTTCGACATCCTGATTACCGGCGGCCACGTAATCGACGGAACCGGCAATCCCTGGTACGCCGCCGACATCGGAATTCGCAATGGCCGAATCGCCGCGATCGGCAAATTAGCTGGACGCGCCGCTGCCGCGCGCACGATTGACGCGCAGGGCCTCGCAGTCACCCCCGGCTTCATCGACATGCTCGGCCAATCGGAAACCACTTTGCTGGTCGACCCTCGCGCCGAAAGCAAAATCCGCCAGGGAATCACTTCCGAGATTACCGGCGAAGGCGGTTCGATCGCTCCGCAAAATGAAAAAACACTGCCCGATCTGGAAGAAAGCCTTGCCCCATTTCATCTCACCGTTGACTGGCGCACTCTGGATCAATATTTCGCGCGGCTTCAGCGCCAGGGCGCGGCAATTAATTTGGCAACCTATGTGGGTGCGGCGCAGGTGCGCATGGCGGTGATCGGCGCGGAAGATCGTGCGCCGTCAGCCGCCGAACTCGATCAAATGAAGCAGCTCGTCGCTCAAGCGATGGAACAGGGTGCGATGGGAGTCTCCACGGCCTTGGTCTATTCCCCCGCCATCTATGCAAAAACCGATGAGCTGATCGAACTCGCGAAAGTGGCATCCAGTTACGGCGGGGTCTACGCCAGCCACATGCGCAACGAGGGCACGCAAATATTCTCAGCTCTCGATGAAGCCTTCCAGATCGGCCGCGAAGCGCGCATTCCCGTTCAGATTTTCCATTTGAAGGTTGCCGGAAAGCCGATGTGGGGAAAGATGGGCGAAGTGGTGGCGAAAATCGATCAAGCGCGCGCTTCGGGAATCGACGTCACCGCGGACATGTATCCCTACAATGCCGGGGCCACTTCGTTGGGAGCGTGCCTGCCGCCCTGGGCACAAGCCGGTGGCACCGAAAAAACACTCGAACGCCTTCGTGATCCTGCGCTTCGCCAAAAAATGCGCGCCGATATGACCAAGGCTCAGACCTGGCAAAATTTTTACTACGACGCGGGCGGCGCCGAAAATATCCTCATCGTTTTCGTCGCCAATGAAAAACTGAAATCCTTGCAAGGCAAGCGCCTATCGGAAGCCGCAAAAATGCGCGGCCAGGATCCGCTCGACGCACTCTTCGACATCCTGATCGAAGACCGCCTGCAAACCGGAGCGATTTATTTCCTGATGCAGGAAGCCGACGTGCGCACGGCTATCCCGCAGCCGTGGGTCAGCTTCGGACTCGATTCTCCCGCCGTGCGAACGGATGGAATTCTCGGCAGCTTTCCTTCCCACCCGCGCGGTTACGGCACGTTCGCGCGATTGCTGGGGCGCTACGTGCGCGACGAGCACTTGCTCCCGCTGGAGCAAATGATCCGCAAGATGACTTCACTCCCCGCGCAATCCATGCGCATCGAAGATCGCGGAGTGCTCAAGCCGGGAATGTGGGCGGACGTCACCATTTTCGATCCCGCCACGATTCACGACGTCGCCACTTACGAAAATCCCAATCGTTACGCCGAAGGCGTTCGCTACGTCATCGTAAATGGCCAACTGGTTCTCGACGCCGGCCAGATGACCGCTGCTCTTCCGGGCCGCGTGATTCTGGGACCAGGCTATCGCGCTAAATAGCCGCGCAAATTTCTAGGAGGAGTTCCGTTGTGAACAAAACTTTAATCGAGCTGGGAATCCTGCTCGCCATCGTGCTGCTCGTCACCAGTATCGCCGTCATCGCCCAGCAGCGCCGCACGTCGATCTCCGCCGCCTCTCAAGGAGCAAATGGCAATGGCGAATGGCTGCGCGGTATTCCCTCCGGAAAAACGCGCGTGATCGATCTTACCTACGCCCTCAATGCGACCTCTCCCGC
Organism: uncultured Acidobacteriota bacterium; assembly: GCA_963797765.1. Classification (GTDB taxonomy): domain Bacteria; phylum Acidobacteriota; class Terriglobia; order Acidiferrales; family UBA7541; genus JBGPTK01. The sequence goes on from CAWCQU010000002.1 coordinate 1,655,588, forward strand.
CTGGCCAGGCGATGTCGAGCCATTCAAGGCCACCATCAACGCCTCTCCTGAAAAAGACGGCTACTTCACGCGGAAATTTGCCATGCTCGAGCATTTCGGCACCCACATGGACGCCCCGGCGCATTTCCCCCCCGGCAAACTCACCATCGACCAAATTCCGATATCGCATTTCTTCGGTCCCGCCGTCGTGCTCGACGTCCGTGCACAAGGGACAAAAGAAGTCGACTATCAGCTCTCAGCCGCCGACGTGGAACGATGGGAATCGGCTCACGGGAAAATCCCCGAGGGCGCCATCGTGCTCTTGCGCACGGGCTGGTCCGCCCGCTGGCCCGATGAAAAAGGCTATCGCAACATGGGCGATACGAAAACCATGCACTTCCCCGGATATTCGCTAGAAGCCGCGAAATTGTTGGCCTCGCGCAAAGTGAGCGGCCTGGGCACCGATACCATGAGCATCGATCCCGGCGACTCCAAAAACTACGAAGTCCACAGCTTCGCGCTTCCCGCAGGCCTCTATCAACTCGAAAATCTCGCCGACCTCAGCGCCTTGCCCGAATCCGGCGCATTCATCATCGCCGCCCCCATCAAACTGGAAGGCGGCTCCGGCGGCCCCTGCCGCGTCTTCGCCATCCTTCCGCCGCAAAATTGAATGTACCGAATCGCCCGATATTGGCGTGTTTTTGCGCCGTAGAACGGTATGCTTTGACTTTTCCACTCCCCGCCTCTTAGACTCAATAGACCATGGCTTACGGCTCTCGATCCTACGGCGGCGGCTACCGCTTCAACTGGCGCGGCCTGCTCACTCCGGCGATCAAGATAATCCTGATTTCCTGCACCGGTGTGTTCCTGATCCAAACCATCGCGCAATTGCTGGGTGGGAATGCCGAAAGGGTGATCCTGCTGTATTTCGGCCTGGTGCCATACCTGGTCGCGCATGGTTTCGTCTACCAACTTTTTACCTATTTGTTTTTGCACGGCGGAATTCTTCACCTGCTCATCAACATGTTTGTCTTGTGGATGTTTGGCGCCGATATCGAGCGGGCCTGGGGGATGAAGCGTTTTTTCTTTTATTATTTTCTCTGCGGAGTGGGCGCCGGAATCATCACGGTGGCCGTGAAAATCGCGATGGACCCGAAAGGAACCGGAGGCGCGTTTCTGCCGACAATCGGAGCCTCGGGCGCGATCTACGGAGTTTTGATCGCCGCCGCGGTTCTCTTTCCCGACCGCGAAATCTGGCTGATTCCGTTTCCGATCACGCTTCCCATGAAAGCCTATGTCGCGATCATGGTCGCACTCGAATTTTTCGGAACTCTCGGCTCAAGCGGCGACAACGTCAGCCACGTCTGCCATCTTGGCGGCATCGTGGTTGGTTATCTCTATCTGCGCCGCGGAAATTTCTTTTTCGGATTTCGCAACCGATATTCCGATTGGAAACGCCGCCGCCTGAAGCGCAAATTCGAAGTTTACGTCCGCGACCACAAAGAAAAGCCGCCCTCGCAGCCCGGCAGTTGGGTCAATTAATATCCGTTAAGAGGTAGTATTGCAAATTCCCTTTTTTCTTTCCGCGCGATCTCATGCGCCTCTGCGGTAATCCCACACCCTACTCTTCCAAAATCGCCCTACGCAGAATCTCCCTCGGCACATTCGCTCCGGTAACCAGCAGCACCAAGATTTTCCCCTCGAATTCCCGCCCACCAGCAAGCAATGCCGCGGTCGCCGCCGCTCCCGAAGGCTCCGCAACCACATGTTCGTCGAGCAGCAGCCGGCCAACCCCGCGAATCATTTCTTCGTCCGTTACCACACGCATATCATCCACTAGCTCTCGCAATCCGCGGACGTTTGCATCGGTCGTAGTCCGTGTCGCCAGGCCATCGGCAATCGTATCCGCGGTCTCCGTTTGCACCGCCCGTCCTTCCTTCCAGGACAGATAATACGCAGGCGCACCCTCAGCCTGAACCCCAATAATCTTCACGCCCTCTTTCAAATGCTTCGCCGCAAACGCAACGCCGCGAATTAAATTGCTGTCTCCCACCGGTATCAAAATCACATCGGCCCGAGGCAATTGCTCCAATATCTCGCACCCAATCGTCGCCGCTCCCGCGCAAATATCCGGATCATCCACATCCACAATCAAAGGCCAACCTCTCTCCCGCGAAAATTGCACCGCGTGCTGCCGGCTTTCCTCCAAATCCCGTCCCACCTCGAATATTTGCGCGCGAAGCTGCGCGATTCGAGCGCGTTTCACCGGATTTGGATTCTCTGGAAGGAAAATCGCCGCCGCCAAATCAAATTGCCGCGCCGCATAGGCCACCCCGGCGCCATGGTTCCCCGTGCTGCTGGTCACCACTCCCTCCAGCCGCCCGCGCCTTCGCCGGCACGCAAGCGCATTCAGCGCCCCGCGCACCTTGAACGATCCGGTGGGATTTTCGTTTTCTAATTTCAGGAAAACTTCGGCTCCGGAGAATTCACTCAGGCAGGGAGCGGGGATCAACCGCGTGGGAGAAAGGTATTCGCGCAAGAAGCTTCGCGCCTGTTCCACTTCCGTGAAGTTCATGCCCAATTCGATGCGCTAGCCCTTCACCCGATGCAGGCGCATCAGGTTCGTTGTGCCACGTGTTCCGATCGGTGTGCCGGCGATGATTCCGATCACGTCTCCGCGGCTCACCAGTTTTTCCTCCAGCAGACGCTTCTCGGCGATCTTCGTCAGTTGATCCACGTCTTTCACCGGAGCAATAGTTCGCGGCAGCACCCCCCAGAGCAGGCTGATCCGCCGCCGCGTTTCCTGGTTTGGCGTAAAGGCAACAATCGGCGCCCGCGGACGGTATTTCGAAACCAGCCTCGCGGAACCTCCCGTCTCCGTGAACACTGCGATTGCTTTCATATTTAATTCCTCGGCGGCATGGCAAATCGCTTCCGCGATCGCTTCGTTGATCAGCAATTCCCCCAGCGGCATCGGCCGCGGCTGGTCCACCATGCTGGATTCCGTTTCCCGGATGATTCGATCCATCATCGCCACCGCTTCGATCGGATAGCGGCCCACCGCCGTTTCGCCCGAGAGCATCAGCGCGTCGCTGCCGTCAAAGATTGCGTTTGCCACGTCGGAGGCTTCCGCGCGCGTGGGTCGCGGATTCTCTGTCATCGAATCGAGCATCTGCGTCGCCGTGATGACCGGGATTCGAAGATCGCGCGCCCGGCGGATAATATGCTTTTGCACCACCGGAACTTTTTCCGGACTCATTTCCACACCCAGATCGCCGCGAGCCACCATCACGCCGTCCGCCACCTTCAATATCTCGTCCAGATTTTCAATGGCTTCCGGCTTCTCCAGCTTTGCGATCACCGGAGTATCGTGGCCGCCGCGTGCAATCGCCGCCTTTGCCGCGCGCACATCCGCGGCGCTGCGCACGAAACTGATCGCCACGCAGTTGATTCCCAGCCCCAGCGCAAAAGCCAGGTCCTTGCGGTCTTTGGGTGTCAGCGAGGGAACCTTCAGCTTCACGCCCGGTAAATTGATTCCCGCGTGCTGGCCCAGTTCGCCGCCGTTCTCCACCTGGCAGATCACGTCGCGCCCGCGAACGACCTCCACTCGCACTGCGATCTCTCCGTCCGAGAGCAGGATCCGGTCTCCCTTGTGAACTTCCCGCGGCAATTGCTGGAAAATCGTGTTCACCCGCTCCGCGGTGCCCATCACCTTGTCGGTGGTAATCACGAATTTCTGGCCCGCGTGCAGGAAGACTTTTTTGCCGCCTTCCAGCTGCCCCGTGCGAATTTTCGGGCCCTGCAGATCAGCCAGGATGCCCATGGGCTTCTCGTGGTCCATCGAGGCCTGCCGGATTGTTTTGATCCGGTCGGCATGTTCCTGGTGCGAGCCGTGAGAAAAATTCAGCCGCGCCACGTCCATGCCCGCGCGTATGAGATGGCCCACTGCCGTCGGGGAAGAAGTGGCCGGTCCAATCGTGCAAACTATTTTCGCTCGGCGGAATATTTTCTGCTCTCGATTCATTTTGGGTGCTTTCCAGGGTTCAGGGGTTTAACAGCGACTAAGTTTACGGTAGCGAGGGATACCGCGCATCACAGTGGCGTGAATAATAATACATCTTGATCGCTGCCGTAACCTACTTGGAAACTGCAAATGTTGAAACCACCTGGTACAAAAAACCGATCCCTTTTTGAAACGATGCCACCGGGATTCGCTCATTGTCTCCATGCATTCTCTTCAAATCCTCTTCGTCCAGCGGAAATGGCAGCAGGCCGTAGGCCTGAACGCTGCGCAGCCGCAGGGGAGCCGAATCCGTGGCTCCGGTCGACATCATCGGCACCGCGATGCTGCCCGGAAATTCGCGAATGGCGGCCTGCTCGATCATCCGGTAGAAATCCGTCTCCAGCGACGACGAAGGCGCCGCGCCTCGCGCGCTCGACTGCACCTCAAACTGGATTTCCGGATCATCCACGAGCGTCTTTAATTTGGCCACCAGCGGATCGATCATGTCGCCCGGCAGCAGCCGGATATTCAGCGTCGCTTTCGCTTCCGAGGGCACTACATTCTCGCGAAAGCCGCCCTGAAAAATGGTCGGTGCGATGGTGGTGCGCAACGTCGAGTTCCAAACGGGATTCTGATCGGAAAGGAATCGTGCTGCATGGTCCCCGCGGTCCGGCGTATCCAGCGCGCGCATCCATTTGCCAACATCCTCATTTGCGATCGTCGCAATCTGTTCGAAATAGACACGCGTCACCGAATTCAATTGCCACGGCGTCACGTAATTCCCGATTTTCTCGATGGCTGCTGACAAATGAACAATCGGATTGTCTTTTAGAGGAACCGAAGCGTGCCCCGAAGTTCCCTTGGCCGTCACAATCACGTTCACCGGGATTTTCTCGCTCGCTTGGATTCCCACCCATTGCACCCGCCCGTCTTTCATGAACACTCGCCCGCCCTCGTTCAGCGCGAACCCAGCGGCGATTTTGTCCCAGTGTTTTTGCACCGCGAAGTCGATCCCATAATCGCCGCCCGCCTCTTCATCGCCTTCCGCCAGCAGGATCACGTCGCGATTCAGGTGCACCTGCGCGCGTTTCAACGCCACCAATACGGCGACGTTCGCGATGGTCATTCCTTTGTCGTCGATCGCTCCGCGGCCGTAAAGGTATCCGTCCTTTATCACCGCTCCGAATGGATCGACAGTCCACTTCTCTTTTTGCACTCCCACCACGTCCATGTGTCCCATCAGCAGCAGCGCTCGCGAGGAATCCGGCATCGCCCCCGCATTCATTCGCGCCACCAGAATCCCCCGGCCCGGCGCGCTTTCGATGATTTCAGAAGGGATGCCTTCGCGCTGCAGGATATCCGCCAGATATTTTGCCGCGGCCAGTTCATTGCCCGGTGGATTCGTCGTGTTAATCCGGATCAGTCCCGCCAGCCAATCGAGCGCCTCCGTGGAAATCTTGCCCAAATCAGCCGAACTCGATCCCGCCGCCGGAGGCGACTGCGCTTGCGCCGAGGCGGTTTTCACGCCAGCCAGTGCCACAAGAAGAAACAAGACAAGGTACCGGCTAAGCTCGCGCGCCATTCTTAAATCCCCCAGTTAAATGAGAAGGAATCCGTCGGCCCACAAACATTCATATTATCATGCGGCCCTCGGCCAATCGGTTGCTCCGCCCAGTGGCTGGTGCGCAATCGGCAATGCACCCAAGCAGCAGACGCACTTGCCGGCTTTACGGGTTTTGTAGGGGCGGGCGTCACATTTACCCTCGGGTCACGAGGGGTCGCGCCCAGTTGTTCGTAATCCGGCAAGGCGCCAGATGTCCCAATATCATTGACCATCCTTGTGAGGCATGGCAGCATCCATATTCTAGAGGGGATCGAATGCTTACACGATTTACCGCTCTAAAGGTTGTACTCCTGTCTCTGCTGGTGCTGGCTCTCGCCGTGCCGCCTGGCAGCCTGCGCGCTTTCGCCGGGCAGGAAGGCCCCCAAAAAGCGCCGCCCGACCCGCAATCCCAAGGCCAGCAAAAGCCCTCGGTGAATCAGGGCCAAAAACAGAATAAGCCGGAATATTCCATTCAAGTGGAATCGCCGCTCGTGCAAGTCGACGCCGTGGTCACCGACCAGGACGGCAACATCCTCACCGGCCTGAAAAAAGAAAATTTCCGCATCTCGGAAGACGGCGAACCGCAGCAAATCACCAATTTCTCGCCCACCGATGCTCCCATCACCGTCGTCATGTTGATGGAATTCAGCAAGCTGGGCTATTCGATCTTTGCCTACACTGCTAAATACTGGGCCACCGATTTCATCAGCCACCTGAAAAAAGAAGATTGGCTGGCGTTCAAGACTTTCGACATGAAGACGCACCTGGAAGTGGACTTCACTCAAAATAAACAGGAAGTGCAGCAAGCCATTTACCAGCTCTATTTCCCCGGTTTTTGGGAAGCTAACTTATTCGACGCCCTCGTCGAGACGCTCGATGAAATGAAAGACGTGAAAGGGAAGAAAGCTGTGCTCTTGATGTGTTCCGGGCTCGATACTTTCAGCCATCATACCCTCGACCAGACTCTGAAGCTCGTGAAGCAAACCGACGTCACCATTTTCGGCGTCGGCGTGGCGCAAGGATTCGTTGAGTCCATGGACGCGCGGGGCGCCCTGGGTGCCTCAGGCCGAATGAATTACCTGCAGGGCCAAAACCAGCTCAGCACATTCGCGCGAATGACCGGCGGCTATGCCTGGTACCCGCAACTCGACGGGCAGATTCCGGGAATCTTCGAGACGGTCGCCAACTTTCTGCGCAACCAGTACACTCTTGGTTTCATCCCCACGAATGCGAATAACGACGGGAAATATCACAAGCTCAAGGTCGAGGTGGTGGACGATTCCGGACAGCCGTTGATCATTACCAATGGCAAGGGCAAAAAGCGAAAAATCGTGGTCTACGCTCGCGAAGGCTTCACCGCTCCCAGCGGCTCAGTCGGCGATTAACAATTGGTCTTATAATTTTTAGTGGATAGTTGTTTCTGTCGTGCGGCTCGTCCCCGCAGCGCAACTCTGCTTTCGATTCTTCGTGGGCTCACCATCCCGCCACTCTCTCGTTCGCGTCTTTCCTGGAGTCGAGACCTCAGCCATAAATCACCTTCGTCTTAATATCCCCGGTGCAAATCCACCCGGTTCAGCAATTCGCGACCGCTGAACCATCGCTCCAGATTTTCCACCAATAGCGCGCCTTGCCGCTCCCAGAGCTGATCGCTCGACGCGCTCATATGCGGCGTCAGGAAAAGATTGTCCAACTTCCACAACGGGCTGTTGCGCGGCAGCGGTTCCTCTTCTGTCACGTCCAACGCTGCTCCGGCGATCCTGCGCCGCTTTAGCGCATCCGCCAGCGCCGTTTCGTCCAGAAGTGTTCCTCGCGAAACGTTCACTAGATAGGCCGTCGGCTTCATCATGGCAAGCTGCCGCGCGCCCATCAGCCGATGCGTGTCCGCCGTCTCCGGAGCCGCCAGCACCACAAAATCCGCATTTGGCAGAGCACTCTCGAACTCCTTCGCAGGCAAGACGCGATCCGCCAGCCCTGAATTGCCCCTGCCGGATCGTGTCACTGCCCAGATCTTCATCCCCAGAGGCCTTGCCAGTTTGGCAAGTTCCCGGCCGATCGCGCCGAACCCCACGATCAGCAGTACCGACCCGTGCATCTCGCGCGGCCGCACCTCGCCATCCCAGACGTCTTGTTGCGCCCAGCGCTTCTTGCCTTGCGCGCGAAAATAATCGGGAAATCGGCGCGCCAGCGCAATGAGCATTCCCAGTGTGTGCTCCGCCATCGGGATCGTATGCACGCCGCTCGCGTTGGTCACCACGATTCCGCTGTCGCGCAACTCGGGATAGGTCAACTGGGCGATTCCCGCTGCAGTCGAGTGAATCCATTTCAACTTGCGGGCAATGGCGATTTGCTCCGCACGAATGGAGAATCCCACAAAGATATCTGTATGGGGCAATTCATGCGCCAGAAGTTTGTAATCCGGGAGGTGAATGACCGTCATTTTCGGCCAGTGCCGCCGCAACGCCGTGGCAAACGCCGCGGGCGGCCGCCACAAACTGAAGGGATGCCAAACGCAAATCACCAACTTCGTCTCCGCCGGTGTTGGCCGCTTTTGCGTGCTCGCTTGAGTCATCTTCTCCTAACTTCCAACATCCAACCTCCAACCTCCGATTCCTAACCCCTCAAATCCTTTCCCGTCATTTCCTTCGGCTGCGGGATTCCCAGTACTCCCAGCAGAGTCGGCGCAATATCCTGTAGCGCGCCGCCTTCACGCAATCGCAGCGCGCCGTCATTCGTCGCAAGGATCAGCGGCACGGGGTTCGTGGTGTGATAGGTGTGCGGCCCCCCGGTCGCGGGATCGATCATCGTTTCCGCGTTCCCGTGATCCGCGGTCACGATCCACGCACCGCCGCGCGACCACAACGCCTGGTAAATCCGTCCCAGGCATTCGTCCACCGCTTCCACCGCTTTGATCGTCGCCTCCAGATTCCCGGAATGTCCCACCATGTCCGCGTTCGCAAAATTCATTATAATTGCATCGAATTCGCCCTTCTCGATCGCCAGAATCACCGCATCCGCGATTCCCGCCGCGGACATTTCCGGCTTCAAATCGTACGTCGGCACTTTAGGAGATGGCACCAGCAGCCGTTCTTCGCCCGGAAACGGTTTCTCGATGCCACCATTGAAAAAGTAAGTCACGTGCGCGTATTTTTCTGTCTCCGCCACGCGCAAATTCTTGAAGTTCATCTGGCCGAATACTTGCGCCAGAATCTGTTCCAGTTTTTCCGGCCCGATCACGTAGCGCAGCCACGGCCAGTTTTTTTCGTACTGCGTCATGGCCACAAAAGTCAAATTGGCCGGCCGCGCCGGATCGCTGAACCGGTTGAAATTCGGCTCCACCAGAGCCCGAGTGATTTGCCGGGCGCGATCCGCGCGGAAATTAAAAAAGATCAACGCATCTTCGTCGCGAATCAGCCCGCGCGGCGCCGCCGGCTTTCCCGGCCCATCCTCGGTGGTAATCGTGATCGGAACGATGAATTCGTCCGTGATACCTTTGCCGTAGCTGGCCTGCACCGCCGCGATCGGATCGCTCGATTTCACTTCCGAATCGCCATGAACCATCGCGCGGTAAGCCTTTTCAACTCGTTCCCACCGGTTGTCGCGGTCCATCGCATAATAGCGCCCGATCACCGAAGCAATTTGTCCCACACCATATTCACGCAACTTTTGCTGAAGCTGCCGCAGATAACCCACCCCGCTGTTCGGCCCCGTATCCCGCCCGTCCATGAAGCAGTGGACAAACACACGCTCCACTTTGTTTTCCTTCGCCATTCGCAGCAGCGCGTAAAGGTGCAGCAGGTGCGAATGCACGCCGCCGTCGCTCACCAATCCCATCAGATGCAACTGCCGCTCGCGCCCTCTCTTCATCGCCTCCACCAGCAACGGCTGCTTGTAAAATTCGCCGCTCGCGATTAATTCATCCACGCGTGTGATGTCCATGTGTACGATTCGTCCCGCGCCGATATTCAGATGGCCCACTTCGCTATTGCCCATTTGTCCCTCGGGCAGCCCCACGAATGGTCCTGAAGTGTGAATTAATGTATTCGGAAATTTCTTCGCCAGCGCGTCATAGTTCGGTTTCCGCGCCAGAAAAATTGCGTTCCCCTTGGTGATCGGTGAGTAGCCCCAGCCATCCAGGATGGTCAGCACAATCGGTTTTGGTCGTTTTGGCATCGTCCTGTCAGAATACACGGGCCCGCGCCGGAGTCCAACAGTGGAAGTGCCGCCTCCTCGTTCCTGTGTCCTTAGCAAATTCGGTTTGTTCGGTTTACTATTCCTCCCGCCCGCGACAGCCCTCAACGGGCGAAAGCTGCCCACAGCGGTGGGAGTCACTCATGATCGGATCGCACGTCGCTGTTGACCACATCCTCTTCGTCGTGCTTTGCGTCGTCTCGCCACTTCTCGATTGGCTCTGGTTCTATCCTCGCTTTCGCAGTGCAGTCGCGGCGAACGAGCCCGGAGCGCGGCCGCGTTTCTACATCTTCGCCCTGCTGTATCCGTGGGGCGCCACTCTGTGCGTTGTGGCTTTGTGGATCGTTCGTGGCCGCGCCTGGGCCGCGCTCAATCTGAGTCCCAGCACGCCGTTCAGGCTAGGAATCGGTCTCGCGCTGGCAGCGGCCTATGTCGCCTTAATGTGGATTCAGCGTCGCCAGTTGGTCGCGCGGCCCGAGCGCCTGGCCCGCCTTCGCAAATCATTCGGCAGCGCCGAAGCGCTCCTCCCGCACACTCGCGGTGAATTAAAAGGCTTCACGGCAGTTTCCATCACAGCGGGCATTTGCGAGGAACTGATCTACCGGGGATTTGTATTTTGGTACCTCAGCGTTTGGACCGGCTCAATCATCGCCCTCGTGCTCAGTTCCATCCTCTTCGGCTTCGCTCACGTCTATCTCGGCTTCTCGCACGTGATCAAGACTTCCATCGTTGGCCTGGTTTTCGCGATCATCGTCTACGCTTCGGGCTCGCTCTGGCCCGCTATCATCATTCATGCGGTGATGGACATGGTCGCCGGCGATCTCGCCTTCCACGCGTTCAGCGCGCCCGCCTTGCCCACAACAGACACTTCTCCCGGCGCTTCCGCTCCGGCGTGAATCGGAAGTATGAAGTTTATATTTAATTGGCTGGCGGAGGGAGCGCCTTCACGCTGGCGATCTTTGCACCGAGAAATTTGCCGTCACTGTCGAATTCAAATGCCACATTCAACTGGCCCACGTGCGCGCATGCATGGCATTTGCTTAGAATGTAGGGCACTACAAACCGCTGTCCGCCATTCGCCGTCTTGCTGGCGGTGATGAAATTCATCCCATCACGGTCACCGGGAAAGACAATCAGGTTCGGTTCCTTTTTCAGCAGAGCGGCATATTGCGGATTCTTGGCCAGTTCCGCTTTTCCAGGCACCAATTTGTAATCATCCACGTCCACGATATTCGGCGTTCCATTCACCAGCAGGCAGCCCTGGTTTTCATTTGCGCGGTATACGTAGTAAACGAACGCAATGTCCACTTTTCCCGTGTTCTTGAAATCGCGCATGAACCCGTTGTTCTCGATCGCGTGCATGAACGCCACCGCCGCGGCCGGCGCTCCACCCTTTTGCATCTGCTCCACGAAACACGCCTCGACCTCCAGCCCTTTCTTCATGTCGCACGCCGCTCGCGCCATCTGCATCTGCGTCATCCCCGGCTGGTAAATCGCGCTCGCATCAAACTTCTGCGCGCCAGTTTTCTGCGCTACAACTCCCGTCGCAATCGCCCCAAAAGCAGTCACAACAATCCACAATTTACCCTTCATCATGTGACCTCGTGTAGCGCCGGGCTTCAGCCCGGCGTCTTTCTTTTGACCGGCGCTAAAAACTCTACTTATGTGCCGCCAACGCCTTCCGCCCCGGAAATTTCGCCCCCGCTCCAATCTGTTCCTCAATTCGCAACAACTGATTGTATTTGCAAACCCGGTCCGTCCGCGAAGCCGATCCCGTCTTGATTTGCCCCGTTCCCATCGCCACCACAAAATCGGCGATAAACGTATCTTCCGTTTCCCCGGACCGGTGCGACACAATGGAAGCATATCCGGCCTTGCGCGCCATCTCGATGGCCTCGATGGTTTCCGTCACGCTCCCGATTTGATTCAGCTTGATCAAAATCGCGTTCCCGATTTTCTCGGAAATTCCGCGCGCGAAAATCTTCGGGTTGGTCACGAAGATATCGTCGCCCACCAACTGAATTTTTCCGCCAAGCTGTTTCGTCAGCAATTTCCACCCGGGCCAATCATTCTCAGACATGCCGTCTTCCAGCGAAACAATCGGAAATTGCCGCACCCAGCTATCCCAGAACTCCACCATCTGTTCCGGCGAGCGCACCGAATTATCCGATTTCTTGAAAACGTATTTGCTGCTGGCCCGGTCAAAGAATTCGCTCGCCGCGGGATCAATCGCGATGGCCACTTGCGCGCCGGGTTTGAAGCCGGCGGCCGTAATCGCCTCCAGAACGCGCTCGATGGCCTCATCGTTCGATTTCAAGTTCGGTGCGAATCCGCCTTCATCGCCCACGGCCGTGGAATATCCATGTTTTTTCAGTACCGATTTCAGGCTGTGAAACACTTCCACGCCCCAGCGCAAAGCTTCATGGAAGCTCGGCGCGCCCACCGGCATGGCCATGAACTCCTGCACGTCCACGGAATTATCCGCGTGCGCTCCGCCATTCAGGATATTCATCATCGGGACGGGCAGCGTGCGCGCCGAGCGGTCGCTTGAATATTGCGCCAGATATCGATACAGCGGTTCGCCCTTCTGCGCCGCTGCCGCCCGGGCCGCCGCCATGGACACCGCCAGAATCGCATTCGCGCCCAACTTGCTCTTCGTCGGCGTGCCATCCATCTCAATCATCCGCCGGTCCAACCCTCGCTGATCGGATGCGTCCATTCCAGCGACGCCCTTCGCGATCGCTGTATTTGCGTTCGCGACAGCCTTTAATACTCCTTTGCCCTGGAATCGGGTCTTATCGCCGTCACGCAGTTCGAGCGCTTCGTGCTCCCCGGTGGATGCGCCGGAGGGCACTGCCGCGCGCCCGCTCGCCCCTCCCGCCAGAATCACTTCCGCTTCCACAGTTGGATTCCCGCGCGAATCGATAATTTCGCGCGCCACCACTCGGACAATTCTCATTGACGAGGATTTCGATGATGTTTTCTTTTTTGTCCCGCCGGATTTTTTCGATGTGGACCTCGTGACCCGCTTGGCCATGATTCGCTCTCCTTTTATTAGAACCCGTATGAACAGGACCCGTAACAGTACAGAAAAAGATTCAGCAAGAAAATGGAGAAGGGGTTAAACCAAGAAAAGTTTCAATTACCCTTGCAATCGCGCAGTGCGTTTGCCCGCGCCGGCCCAGGTGAATTCGAGCGATCGCGCGGCGGTTTTATTCCGGTTCCTCAATCATCGATTCGTCGCGGACCACCACCGTGACTCCGCCTTGACTCACGTGATATCGCGCGCGGTCGGCTTCCGCATCTTCGCCAATCACCGTGCCTTCGGGAAGATTCACGTGCCGGTCGATGATCGCGCGGCGTACTCGCGAGTGGCGGCCGATGCTCACGTGGTTAAAAATGATCGAATCTTCCACTTCGCAGTAACTGTTCACCCGCACGTCCAGGCCCACCACGGACCCTTCTACGCGCCCGCCCGAGATAATCGACCCCCCCGCAACGATCGAATCGATCGCCGTGCCCGTGCGGTCGGGGTCCGCGAACACAAATTTCGCAGGAGGATATTGCTGCTGCCAGGTGGCCAGCGGCCAGCTCTTGTCGTAAAGATTGAACACCGGCGAGACGCTCACCAGGTCCATATTCGCTTCGTAGTACGCGTCGATAGTTCCCACGTCCCGCCAGTAGGCATTTTCCTTCTTGTTTTCGTCGCGGAAGTTGTACGCGTATACGCGATATTTCTCCACGATCCGCGGCAGGATGTTATGCCCGAAATCGTGTGAGGATTTTGGATCCTCGGCATCGGCGATCAGGATGGGCACTAGCAATTGCGTGTTGAACAAATACACGCCCATCGAAGCGTTCGTTTTTTTTGGATTGTGATGCGAGGGCTTCGGTTTCTCCGGCTTTTCCTGGAATCCCACGATCCGCCACTGCTCGTCCGTTTCCAAAACCCCGAATTGCCTCGAAGCCTCCGCGGGATCCATCTCGATCGTCGCCACCGTCACGTCCGCGCCCGAGTCCACATGCTGCTCCAGCATTTTCTGGTAATTCATTTTGTAGATGTGGTCGCCGGAGAGAATAAATACGTAATTCGATTGTTCGCTGCCAATCGAATAGATATTTTGGTAGACGGCGTCCGCAGTGCCCTGATACCAGTGCGCCGAGACCCGCATTTGTGGCGGAAGAATTTCGATGAAATCGCCCACACCCATCAGCGAGGACCATCCTCGCCGGATGTGACGATTCAGGCTTAATGCTTTATACTGGGTGAGCACGAATACACGCCGCAGGTCGCTGTTCAGGCAGTTCGACAGGGTCATGTCGATGATTCGGTAGACAGCCCCGAACGGTACCGCCGGTTTGGCGCGGTCACGAGTCAGCGGCCATAACCGCTCGCCCTGACCCCCCGCCAGCAGCACGGCGATCACGCTTTTCATCGACGCCATAGTTCGTCCTGGAGCCAGCCTTGCCGGCCAGCTCCGTACGGCGCCATTGTACCAGCAAGCCCTGTCGCGCTACAGATTTATGAGCAGCCGCCGGCCCATGCTCGCCGGGATAATATCGGTTCCTGTACCTTACTCCCAGTGGGAGAAAACCATTTTCCCTTGACTTTCGGCGGGTGCTCCGATAGAAGAAGCAGTCAATTGCCGGTTCGGTGTGCCGGCGCTGAGAGACAATTTCTGACAATGCGATTCCTACGAACAACGAACGGGGGGTGAATAACGCGTGGCGGAAGTCATAATTCAAGAGGGCGAGTCCCTGGAAAACGCTCTCCGGCGCTTCAAACGTAAGGTGCAATCCGCTGATATCATTAAGGAAATCAAGCGGCACAGCTATTACATGAAGCCCGGAGAGAAGAAACGTGCCAAGGCGGCTCTCTCACGCAAGCGCCTCCGGAAGAAGCAACGCCGAGAGCTCGATTAGAGCCCGGCTTTGTGGCAATTTCTGTGGATTCATCGGACCAGCTCGGGTGCAGTCGGCCAGCGGGAACCGCAGGGCGTCCCCAGGGTGCCACGTTGTCTGACATGGAATGCATCGCTCTCTGTCCTCTCCCAGCAAGGTCTCGGAGCAGCGAATGGAATATCACGATAAGGTCCTGAAGTGCGCCGAATGCAATGCGGAGTTCGTTTTCACCGCGGGCGAGCAAATGTTTTTCGCCGACAAGGGCTTCAAAAACGAGCCCAAGCGGTGTAAAGGCTGCAAAACCACTCGCGCAACCGGCATGAGTTCCGGCTCGGGCGGTATGCAACGAGTCGAAACCAAAACCGTTTGCTCGCAATGCGGGAAAGAAACCACGGTGCCGTTCAAGCCGACTCAAGGGCGTCCCGTGTACTGCCGCGAATGCTTCCAGCAGCGGCGGTCCATGGGCGCCGGCGCATCTGCCTGAAGGCAAGTTGCCCTGCCTGATGTTCAGGCGGGACAACCCTTACCGCTCCGCCGACGATTCGGCTGTGAACAGGCAAACCCGTCCGCAGTTTTGATTAAACTGAATGGGCTTGACCGTGTAGCGCCGGGCTTTAGCCAGGCATCTTTTGACTTCCTACGCCGCGTTACCGCTCTTCGCCGGCACAATCCCCCGGAACGCCGCCAAAAACGTCTCCATCTCCGGCTGCGTCCCAATCGATACTCTCAACCAATTGCCCATCGACGGAAACTTTCTCCCAACCCAGATTCCACGATCCTTGAATTGCGGAATCAACGGCTGCACATCCCCGCCCACGTCGATCATCACAAAATTCGCCTGCGAAGGAATATATTTCCTTCCGTCCTTCCTCAATTCGTCGCACAGCCAGTGCCGCGTCCCGTTAATCATCTCCCGGTTGCGCGTCACGTTATCCGTATCCGCCAGGCTCGCGCACGCCGCCGGACACACCGCCGCATTCGCATTGCTCCACAGCACGTGCGGACGCATCAGCGCCACCGTATCCTTCGCACCGATCGCATATCCCAGCCGCATTCCCGCCATTCCATAAACTTTTGAAAACGTTCGCGCCACAATCACGTTCGGATGTTTCCCGTACCAATCCATCACCGAGCCGTATCCCGGATCATCCGCGAAATGATAGTAAGCCTCATCCACCAGAATAATCGTCGACGGCGATACTTGATCCACGAACGTGGCTAGTTCCTTCATCGTCACAATCGTTCCGGTGGGATTATTCGGATTGCAGATGTACACCAGCCCGGTCTGCGACGTACACGCCGCCGCGATGGCCGGCAAATCGAACCGGAAATCCGCCGTCATCGGCACGGTCTTGGTATTCGCATGCAGCACTTTTGCGAATCGCAGCACCGCTTCAAAGGTCGGCTCGGCCGTCACCACGTTTTTCTCGGGGGTCAGATACGCCGCATCGGCGACGCGTAAAATTTCCGTCGACCCGCATCCCAGCACAACGTTTTCCGGGCGCACTTTGTGGTATTCGGCTATCGTGTTATGAATCTGCTCTTCCACGCTGTCGGGATAGCGCGAAGCAATTTTCTCCGACTGCGTGATCGCTTCCAGCGCCTTCGGCGAAGGCCCGTAAGGATTCTCGTTCGAATCGATCTGCACCATCGTCCCGGCCACGTTCGCCGGACGCTTCTCGTGCTGTACCCCGGCCCGCAGCAGTTCCGGCGCAGCCACCGCCGCCGCAGCGGCCGTCCCTACCACCCGCGCAAACTCCCGTCGCGATACCAATGGGCTTTTCATCGCATCCTCCACAATCCTATGTCCGCGATTATCCGCCCCCACACCCATCCTGCGCAAGCACCTGCATTGTCTTGTGTAGCGCCAGCTTAAGCCCGGCATCCTTCCTTCTTGCGGAGAGTCCACTTGCGAGCGCAGACGTTCTGTCCCTGATGGTAATTGCTTCCGCCCCCACGCAACGCCCCACATCTGGCATAATCCCTCTTAACACCAGGAGGCGATCATGCCGCGCAAGAATAAAAAATCCCCAAAGAAATCACGCAGTACCAAAAAGTCCGTCACAAAAATCACTCAATCTCCCGCATCCAACGACCGCATTCTCCGCACTCACCTGGCGGTCGTTCTAGACGCAGATACCGCCCACGCAGATTTCAACAAAACCATCGACAACTGGCCCGAATCCGTCCGCGGCGTCCAGCCTTCCGGCTCGCCGCACTCCGCCTGGCAATTGCTCGAACATCTCCGCATCGCACAATGGGACATCCTCGAATTCTCCATAAATCCCAAGCACGCTTCCCCCGCTTGGCCGTCCGGCTTCTGGCCCGCCACGAATGCTCCACCCTCCGCCGATGCCTGGGAGAAAAGCATAAAAAGTTTCCGCCACGACCTGCAAAAAATGCGCGACCTGATCTCCAACCCCAAAACCGATCTCTTCGCTAAGATTCCCCATGGCACCGGCCAAACCATCCTCCGCCAAGCCCTGCTCTTGGCCGACCATAACTCCCATCACCTTGGCCAGTTGGTCCTGCTCCGCCGCATTCTCGGCGCCTGGCCTTCGCAATAATCGCAATCCGATGCTGAGTTTCTCGCACACGCGAAGGTGCCCCATCCTTTCGGTTTTTGAAAGGGTAGGGTTCTTAGCTCTTGTTTTTTTCTCCGTGCGCGCCGCCAATCTCCGCGCGCAGGCTCTCCAGGTAATTCCGAATCGTGTTCTCCTCGACGAATCACCGGCAATCCGAGCAACGGGTTTGCAGCCTAACGAACGGATCACCATTCAGTCGTCACTAAAAGACGGTGCAGGCCATGCCTGGACCGCGCAAGCTGATTTCATAGCGAATTCTCAAGGCGCCGTGGACGTCTCGAAGCAATCTCCCGTCGCCGGTTCCTACAACGAAGTTTCCGCACTGGGCTTGATCTGGTCGATGAAGCCGTCAACAAAAGACGCCACCATCTATCAAGCTTCCGAAAACCTCGCCCCGCAATCCATCACTTTTCTCCTGCTGCGAAATGGCAAGGAAATTTCCCAGGCCCAACTCGAACAATTAATGGTCGCTGATGAAGTCCGCCAGATAAAATTAGAAGGCGCTCTCCACGGCGTTCTATTTTTCCCCGCCACCGGCCCCGGTTCTGGCAACCACCCGAGCGCCCGACATCCCGGCGTGTTGGTTCTCGGCGGATCGAACGGTGGTGTCCCGCTGCGCACGGCCGCATGGCTGGCCTCCCACGGATTTGCCGCGCTCGCCCTCGCCTACTTCCGCTACGAAAGTCTGCCGCAGAGGCTCGAAGCGATCCCCCTCGAATATTTCGGCCGTGCCATCGCCTGGATGGTTCAGCGCCCCGACATTTTCCCCGATCGCCTCGCAGTGGTTGGCGCGTCGCGTGGCGGCGAACTCGCGTTGCAGTTGGCTTCCATGTACCCGCAACTCAAAGCCACCGTTGCTTACGTTCCCTCAAACGTCCGCAATCCCGCCTGCTGCGGCGATACGCACGTTCCTTACGCCTGGACCTGGGAAGGCAAACCGCTAACCTTCCTTGCTTTGCGTTCCGCAAACCAACCCATGGCCATGCTGCAAGCCGCCATCTTCGTCGAAAATTCGCTCGGCCCTATCCTCCTGATCTCCGGCGGCGACGACGGCATCTGGCCCTCGAACAGCATGTCCAACTCCATTGTCGACCGCCTCCAACAGCATCATTTTCCCTACCGCGTCGAACATTTGAATTATCCCCACGCAGGACACAATGCCGGCCAGCCCGGAATCTTCCCCGCCTGGCACGTCCGCATCCGTCATCCCGTCTCCGGCCGCGAAATCAGCCTCGGCGGCAAAGTCGAAGCCAACGCCCAATCCACTCTCGACGCCATGCCCAAAGTTCTAACTTTCCTCCACCAATCCCTCGACCCGCCCGCCTCGCCGCCCTCCGCTCCCCACATAACTCCTTAGATGGACGGATCTACCTGTCTCCTCCTTCGCGCCGCGTCGCCGCCGTTAAAGACCTCGAGACTTCCGGCTGGGCCACTCGCCGGAATATTCGAAAAGCCCTCTTTCTCACTATCTTGAAATTGATCGAACTGAGCTGCCAGATCCAAGTGGCAATAGCCTTGACCATTACATTCGCTTAGGCGAATATAGTTTCTATTCTTGTTCTGGAGCCGCAAGCGAGCGGATCGTAAGGACGGCTGAGAAGGGACGGCAGAGCATGGCAAACGCGCAGAGCACTTCCCAACTTTCTTTCCTGGACCGGTTTTTGACGGTGTGGATCTTCGTCGCCATGGTTGGAGGCGTCGCGGCGGGTTACCTGGTGCCAGGAATCGTTCCCTTTCTGAACCGCTTTAGCGTGGGAACAACCTCCATCCCCATCGCCATCGGACTCATCCTCATGATGTATCCGCCGTTCGCCAAGGTGAAGTATGAGGAAATGGGAAGGGTATTCACCCACCGGAAGGTCCTGGTCCTTTCGTTGATTCAGAATTGGGTGGTGGGGCCGCTGCTCATGTTCGCTCTGGCGATTCTTTTTCTCCGCGACAAGCCTCAGTACATGACGGGGCTCATTGTGATCGGGCTCGCTCGCTGCATCGCCATGGTGATCGTCTGGAACGATCTGGCTCGCGGAGATCGTGAGTATGCCGCCGGCTTGGTGGCGTTCAATTCAATCTTCCAGGTTCTGTTCTTCTCCGCTTACGCGTACTTCTTCCTCGCCGTGTTGCCCCAATGGTTAGGGATGACCGCGGTTCAGGTGAACATCTCCATCGGCGACATAGCACGAAGCGTTTTCATTTATCTCGGCATTCCGTTCCTGGGAGGATTCCTAACGCGCTTCGTGCTCACCCGCGTGAAAGACAAGGAGTGGTATCACACGCGCTTCATTCCGAAGATCAGCCCGATCACTCTGATCGCGCTGCTTTTCACCATTGTGGTGATGTTCTCGCTGAAGGGGGAAATGATCGTTCGCTTGCCTCTCGACGTCGTTCGCATCGCCATCCCGCTGACCATTTATTTCGTCGTGATGTTTTTCGTTTCGTTTTGGATGAGCGCGCGAGTGGGCGCAACGTATGCTGAATCCGCCACGCTCTCCTTCACCGCGGCGTCGAACAATTTTGAACTGGCCATCGCGGTGGCCATCGCGACTTTCGGAATCAATAGCGGAGCGGCCTTCGCTGCCGTGATCGGACCGCTCGTGGAGGTACCCGTCATGATCTCGCTGGTCAATGTCGCCCTGTGGATCAATCGGCGCTACTTCGGCGACCGTTTCGAAGCAGTGGCAGCTTGTCCTAAACAGGGTGCTTGAGCAGTCCATCTCTCGAAATCCTCGTGGCCAAATCAAAGTCCGCCAAGCTCCGCTAAACCCGTTCTCTGCATCTACGATTTTTGGAGTCCGATGCTTTGCATAGGACCCGATAGTTTTGATCGGGACGCTCTTCTCCCGGTCTCATTCCGTCTCTGCGGTAAGTCTTGTCTTGCCTTTCCGTATTAGTTTTACCCCAACCGTTCCTCCAAACACCACAGGCACACCCCTTGCATTTCTGTGAATCCATGCTATCCAATATAGGGGGGTGTAAATGCGCCAAACGTGGCGAAAACGCGATGAAATGGGCGGAAAAGTGGCTCCAAAAATGGGCTTCTTATCTCTTAGCTAATCGCAGTTCTAATCGCCAGTGAAGACCACAGTCGAAATATGCTAAACCATTCAAAACACGACGAGATACGAAATCCTAATCGCTCCTATATCGCCTATTCCAGTGTGCCTCACAACGCCTGTTTCCGGAGCCTGCAATGCTCCCGGGCCGGGGCTTGTCCTCGCGGAATACCCCCAAAACAGCGATCTGCATTAGCTTTCGGCTATAATCAGCGGGACATTCCATGGCCAACGTGAGTCCCACTCTGCAGAAAGAAAATCGCGAACTGATTTTCGACGCGTTCCGCCGCTGGGGATACTTGCAAGCGGATCTCGATCCGCTCGGCGATTTGCAGCCTGCCGACTTGCCTGAACTGCAACTCTCCGGCCCTTTTGCCGAGCAAGCGCGCCGCTTTTACTGCGGCACGATCGGCGCCGAGTTCATGCATATTCCCGACGTCGAAAAACGCCGCTGGATTCAGGAGCGCATGGAATCGGAAACTCCCGAGCCCGATCGCGCGCGCATTCTCGACCGTCTGATTCGCGCCGAATTATTCGAGCAGGTGATGCAGACGCGCTACCTGGGAACCAAACGCTACTCCCTCGAAGGTGTTGCCTCTCTCATTCCGCTGCTCGACGCGGTTCTCGACAGCGCGGGAGAGCGCGGCGTCGAACAAAGCGTCATTGCCATGAGCCATCGCGGACGCCTTACCGTGATGGTTCAAATTGTCGGCCGCAGCCCCGAAGAGGTTTTCGCGCGATTTGAGGATGTCGATCCGCGTAGCGTTCTGGGCGGCGGCGACGTGAAGTATCACATCGGCGCCACCGGAACGTACCGCACTTCCTCCGGCAAGGATCTGGAAATTCACCTCGTCTCGAATCCCAGCCATCTCGAAGCCGTCGATCCGGTGGCGCTGGGCCGCACTCGTGCCAAGCAGGACCGCATCGGCGAAGAGGGCCAGGAAAAAATATTGCCCATTCTTCTGCATGGCGACGCGGCCTTTGCGGGGCAGGGAATCTTGGCGGAGACGCTGAATTTTGTGGGCGTGGATGGCTACACAGTTGGCGGCGCGGTCCACATCATCGTCAACAATTTGATTGGATTTACAACTGGGCCGGAAGAATTGCACTCCTCGCGATTCTCTTCCGATCTCACGAAGCGCTTGCCCGTCCCCATCTTCCACGTGAATTCCGAGGATCCCGATGCGGTGGTCCGCGTCGGACGAATGGCCCTGGAATATCGCTACGAATTTGGCAGCACGGTCGTGGTGGATTTGATCGGTTACCGTAGGCATGGCCATAGCGAAGTGGACGATCCCACCATCACGCAGCCGATTCGTTACCGCAAAATCGAAGCACGCGCTCCCGTGTGGGAAATCTACGCGCAGAAATTCGGAATGGATCCGGCAAATAAAGTGCAAGAAATTCGCGCCGAGTTCGGCGCCGCGCAGAAAAAAGCCGAAGCGCTCGAGACCAATCCGGCCATGCGCACCCTGCCCTCCTATTGGGAAAGTTACAAAGGCGGCCGTTACAATGCAGCTCTCGAAGTCGACACCGGAATTTCCGCGGCGGAAATCGGCTCGCTCACTGAAACGCTCTCCAGCTATCCGGATGGTTTCCACATTCATCCGAAAGTAAAAAAGCTGCTGGAGCTGCGCGCCGAAATGGGCGCCGGCAAACGCATCGTGGATTACGGAATGGCGGAGGCTCTGGCCTTCGGTTCGCTTCTTCGTCAGGGAATCCCGGTTCGATTGAGCGGGCAGGACAGCCGTCGCGGAACATTCAATCAGCGGCATTCCGCGCTGATTGATATCGAAACAGAAGAAATCTACGTTCCGCTCGAACATGTCGCGCCCAACGAAGCCCGCTTCGAGGCCTATAATTCCACTCTTTCCGAAGCTTCCGTTCTTGGATTTGAATATGGCTACAGCCGCGATTATCCCGAAGCCCTGGTTTTGTGGGAAGCGCAATTCGGGGATTTCGCCAACGGCGCCCAGGTGATCATCGACCAGTTCATGGTTGCCGGAGAAGACAAGTGGGGCCTGCTATCTGGAGTGGTTATGCTTCTCCCCCACGGCTACGAAGGCCAGGGCCCGGAACATTCCAGCGCCCGTATCGAGCGCTACCTGCAACTGGCCGCGCGCGACAATATTCAAATCTGCCAACCTTCCACCGCCGCGCAGTATTTCCACCTGCTGCGCCGCCAGGCTCTGCGCAATTGGCGCAAGCCGCTGGTCATTTTCACGCCCAAGAGCATGTTGCGAAATCCTGCGGCATCCTCTCCGCTCGCCGATTTTTCGCGGCCGCGATTTTTGAACGTGATTCCCGAGCGTGAAATTGTTCTCGGACGGCGCATCCTGGTGTGCTCCGGAAAAATCGGACACGAATTGATCGCCGAGCGCAAAAGCTGCAAGGACAAAGAAACCGCGATCATTTTTCTCGAACAGATTTATCCTTTCCCTGAAGCGGATCTCGCCTCGGCGGTCGGCCGGTATCCCGATGCGCGCGAAATCGTTTGGGTGCAGGAAGAGCCAGCCAACATGGGCGCGCTCGCATTTGTCATCCGCAAGATCGAACGCATCGCCCGCGATATTCCCGTTCGTTCCGTAAAACGTTCCGCCAGCGCCACCCCCGCCACCGGCTCGCACAAAGCCCACGAACTCGAGCAAAAAACTCTTCTCTCCCTTTCGTTCACCACGGGAAAAGCCTAGGAAGCGATGCTGCGTGCCGGTGGGAATGCAAAGGCCGTGGAGGAAAATCCCGCGGCCCAGATAAAACTTTCTGAATCCTGCAATGCGTTATTTTTGCGCAATCACCACTTGTGAAAATGTCGGCGGCAGCGGGTGCATTTCGCAGCTCGAAAATCCTGCGTTGCGATGCATTCGCTCGAATTCCGAAAACGTGTATGCATCTCCACCCGCTGTGCTGCCCAGCATCGTCAGGCTGAAGCTGGCGGCGATCGGCGGCGATACGCGATCGTCGTTCGGAACGAATTCAAGCGTCACCGCCCGGCCGCCCGGCGCCAGCGCCGCGTGTACTTTGCGCAGAAGGTGCTCGTTGCTGGCCGCGTCAAAATGGTGCAGAAAATTTGTGAGCAAGGCCACGTTGTAACCGGAGCCGAATTCCACATCGAACGCGCTGCCCGCAATCGTGCTATGGCGGTCCGCGACGCCGGCTGCCTGCGCATTCTCTTTGGCCACGGCGAGGACGCTTCCCCAGTCGACGGCAGATATTCTTGCACCGGGGTCCAGCTTGGCGATCGCAATTCCAAACAAGCCATGGCCAGCCGCAATGTCCAGCACCTTCCATCCCGGGCGGGACTCCGCGCCGAGAAATTTAGCGAGAACTCCCGACGGCATTGTCTGCAGCCTTCCCATCGCCCGCGCAAATTCCACCCAGATCGGATTGTCCGGAGCGAGTGTTCCTTGCCCTGTCGCTGGTCCGCCTCTGCGAACGACGGAGGCGAGATCTTTAAAGTGATCCGTCAAAGTGGGATCGCCGAGAAACTTTACGGCGGAAGCGATATAAGCCGGAGAGCGGCGGTCAAGGAAAGTCGCCGAATCGATCGTGAGTCCGTATCGGCTTCCATCTTTGGTCAGAAAGCCTGCGATCACCAGATAGTCGCTGAGGATTCGAATTCCGCGCTCGGAAGCCTGGCACTTCTCCGCCAGGGGCGCCACGGTATTCGCGCCCTCGCCAATTTTCGTAAAAAGATCGAGCTCAACTGCGGCCTTCAGCGCGGCGGTGCGCTGATAGGCATTCATTGTTTGGAAGAACAATTCCGGAGTGGGCTGTCTGCTTTCAGTGGCTGTGGCCATGATTCACCTCTCCGGAAGATTTTACCAAGAACCCGAGCGGCGTCCATACCCTCCGAAATACCAACGCACGCCGACGGTGGAATACCGGCCCAGGGGTTTATCCGGCCCGCCATCCGTGATGCTCAATTTGTTCGCGTATTGTCCGAACGAAGTGACGGCGTGATTCGTCAGGCGGAATTCGAAATTCTTCGGCAGTTCGATTCCCATTCCCACAATGCGTTCGAGCGCGATCGGATTTCCGCCCCAGGTGTAATCCCGCTGGGGCAGCGTGCTGCCGAACCACGCGCGCGGCTCGAAGAACGAATAAAAATGTTTCAGAGGCCCGCGAGCGAATGGCTGGAACTCCACGTATCCGCTCAGGACGTAGCGCGCAAATGCACGGCAAGGATCGATGAACGGTTCGCAGCGGCCCAGGTCGGGCTCATTGTGCGGCGGCGCAATGGCAAAATCCATGTAACCGCGCACCGAATCCTTCGGAAAGAGCCACCGGCGCTCGGGCGCCGGCGAAGCGGGCTTGATGGGCGCGGGAACCGGTGCGACAAGGACCGCGGCAGGAACCGCGGCTGCTGGAGCAGGCACCGGCGTGGGAGTTTGCCCGGCCGCCGTTACCGCCGATGTCGGGTCAGCGGTTGCCTTGGCGGTGGTTTGGGCTTGCACGGCTACGCCAGAAACGCACAGGGAAATCAGAAACAAAACGGCGATATTCTTCACGACTGCCTCCGAAGGAACTGCACACCCATGCCTGGTGCGCGCTCCGCGCTTTCATCCTTGCTTACTCTTTGAGGTGCGCTTTCTTTTCGGCCGCAGAAACTGGGACGCGGCTGGCGTGCTTAGTGCAGGCCTACCATGCCATGGACGGATTCGATTAATTTCGGCGAGTCGTAACCGATGCCATCTTTGAAAACGATCTCCACTTTTTCAATGTCGTTGATATTTTTGGAAGGGTCACCGTGAATCACGGCAAGATCCGCGGATTTTCCCGGCGCAATGGTGCCGATGCGGTCCGCTTCGCCGAGGAATTCGGCGCCGTTCGCGGTGGCGATTTGGATCGCCTCCACCGGAGTGAATCCCGCTTTCACCAGCAACTCCACTTCGCGCTGGTCGCCGAATCCGGCCAGGGTTCCGCCGTAGGCGGTGGGATCTTCTCCGGCCATGAGCAATCCTCCCGCTTTCACGAAATCGCGCTCGAACTGCATTTCTTTTTGCAGAAGCACGGGCCAGGGAGAATTGGCGCTCTGCGCGATCAGCGCCCGGAGGGAAAGAAAATCCACGCGCGCTTCGGGAATCATGGCGTCGAGCACGCGCTGCTGGAGCGGAGGCCGGTTGGGAGCGAACGTTTCAAAGGGAGGAAACGTGGAAGTGATGGCCACGTGGTGCGCCACCAGATCATGAATCAAATCCTGCACCGGCGCGCTTTCCACATCGATTTTTGCGATTGTCGCAGCCGTGAGGTCCTGCGAAGGGCAGACGTCGGGAGTTTTTCCAGGATCGAATTCCGTGTCCACCAACAGGCCGTGCTCCAGGTTATCGATTCCGAGAGCGACGGCTTCGTGGAACCCCACGGCACAGAGATGGCCGGTAACCTTGATTCCGTGCTTGTGCGCGGCTCCAATCGCGGCGCCCAGCTCGGCGTGAGTAATGTGCATGAAGGCTTTGAAAGAGGTGGCGCCCTCCGCGGTCCAGTATTCCACCATCGCCCGCGCGTCATCGGGACTGGTCAACTGGTGCATCTGGGGAGTGAAGGAATCGGTGCCTTCGAGATAGGGCCCGCTGACGTGGATTTTTGGGCCGGGAAAATTCCCTTCATCAATCATTTTTTTTAATTCCAGATCGGTGTACGGTTCGATGCTTCCAGCGGTGCGAATCGTGGTGACCCCACCGGCCAGATACAGCCGCGGAAAGCTGAAGCCCTGCTCGTTGTAAATAAACGTGCCGCCGCCGGACGGATAAAACATGTGCTCGTGCATTCCGACGAGCCCGGGAATTACGGTGTAGCCGGAGAGGTCGAGGACTTTTGCGCCGGCCGGCGCGGAAATTTTGTCAGCACCGCCGACGGATTGAATTTTTCCTTCCGCAATCACGACGGTTTGATTTTCGACGGCAGCGGAGCCCGTGCCATCGATCACGCGCACATGAGTCAAGGCGACGACGGGAGAATCGACGCGGATGAAGTCTTTGACTTCCTGCGAGAATCGCGAGGAAGACTGCGCGGACAGGCGAGCGGGCGAAAGAGAGGCAGCCAGAAAGAGAGAAACACACACCAAACCCAGAAGCCGGGCGATTCTCAGCACTTTTTATCTCCTTCTTCCTGCTTCGAGCGCCCACCCCTCGAGGCAAAGCAAACTTCCGGCCTGCCCCCCCCAGGCTGTTTGATGCCCGCATTCTCTACCCGTGCCGCCTCCATTACAAGCAAGAAGGTAGTGGGAGCAGCCAAGAAGGAAAGAGACCGAATTTCGATTGGAAACAAGCTATCCGAAGGCGAAGGCGGCGAGAAACAGATTCAGTTTTGCGCGGCGGAGATATCTCCGCGGTACGAATTGCGAAAATAATCGCAGTCGCGCTGGAGGGGACAGGTTTCGCACAGCGGTTTCGAGCGTTTGCAAATTTCCATGCCGTGCCGGCGCAGCAATTGATAGGCGCGAATCAGCGCATCGCAATTCGCGGGAATCTCTCCGGTGAGCGACTGCTGGGCCGCGCGATAGCTTGCCGAATAGTTCCTGGTTTCCACGCTGAAGCCGAGCCGGCACACCACCCGCAGGATATTGGAATCCATGGCGAAGACCGGCTCCGTGCCGGTGAACAGAAGAATTTTTTCCGCGCCGGGATCGCCCACGCCGGGAAATTCCTTGAGCGCCTTGCGCGCCAGTTTCGGCGGCAATTTCAGCGCATCCTTCAATCGTCCGTTGAATTTTTCCAAAGCGATGGCGGCAACTTCGCGAATTTTCCGAGCGCTGATTGTGGGCACAATTCCGCCCATGCCCCCGATTTCGGCAAGTGTTGCTTGCGGTGCGGCCAGGATTTTCTTCGGTTGCAGGCCTACTCGTTCTTTCAGAGCGGCAAAAGCGGCGGCACGCTTCTGGTCAGGGGCCAGATACACCACAGTGTCGAAGAGGATGATTTCGAGCGGATCGGTGGTTTGCAACGGCTCCGGGCGGCCATGAGTGCTTCTCCAGCCGGTTGAGGATGCGGCCGAGTTTGGTAAGCGCTTTGGCCACGGGGGCCCTCCGCCGGGAATTCGTTTACTTGCCGGCAGTGGCGTCTTTTGGCACGATGCTGTTTTCGGCGAAGCACCAGTGCACGAGTTCGGGCGTGAATCGGGTGACCACAGGAGCGGGCACATCGGATTCATTGATCTGGTGAAATTGAAAATCAATTTCGCCATCCAGGGCTACTGTGCCGAGCAAGTACCCATAGACATTGGTTCTTGCGGCGCGCGCGTCATCCCAATTCGGGGAAAGCGGGTAGCGAACGGCGCCGGCGGTGCCCACGATCCATCCCGGAAGAACGCCACCGTGGCTGTTCCAATATTGTGTGTTGAAGATATTCGCCATGTAGAAATGCTGATGGCTGGCGAGGTTATAGACTTTCTTGTGATACTGATTTCGGGATTGCAGAAGATCGTTGTAAACCTGCCGCCCACTTTCGATTCCATCCAAAGATTCATTCATGCTGTGGTCGCGCGAGATGCTGTCCGGAAGGGCGCGATGCAGTCCGACGACGATAGTGGTGATGGAAGAATCGTGATTATCGCGATTGAGAACCTGCTCGAACCAGGCAATTTGCTGCGGGCTGAACTGGTCCAGTGAGCCGTTATCCAGGTTAAAGAAATCCACGCCTTTTTCCACCCAGTGATAGTAGGTCATCAGGCGGTGATCATTCGGGGTGTCCTTCAATCGTTGTTCGCGCAGGATCGGAACGGAAAGCCAGTCGCCGAACTGCTGGATGTAGTCCTGGCGCGTTTTGGGATAGATGAGTTCGTGGTTTCCGATACCAAGAAATACGGGAAGATCGCCGAAAGGCTGAATCTGATTGGTAATGAAATCTTCCCAGGCCGAACCGAGGTAAGAGCTGATGGTGACCGGCTGCACATGGTTTTCGGGTTCGTGCAGGAAATCCTCATCAAATTTATAGATCGCGCGGAAATCGCCCAGGTGCCAATAGAAAGAGGGATGCTGCTGCAGCGCGCTGGTAGCGATTCCGGGCATCACAACGTCGCCGCAGTTCCGCGAATCGCCGGACGCCGCGAAGGACCAGGAATCGGCCGGCGCCGGCCGGGACGCCGCTTTGGGGCGTGAAGCGCCGGAAAATGCCAGCAATGCGAAGACCACCACCGCAAGTGTAACCTTGCGAGACATGTTTCCTCCAGGATGACGCGAGGATGCTATCAAAGGTAATCGAGGGGAACAAAGAAAACGTGCGCGATAGTGGAAATTCGTTCTCGCGACGATACGGAACCATTCCGGGTGTACAATTCGGGACGATTTCAAGCCACTGAACAAAACCAAGAAGAGGAGATCCAATGAAACGAAGAGCAATTTTGCTTTCTCTCGCGGCGCTGTTTTTGTCTGCTTCCGTGTGCTTCGCGGCCGACCCGAATCTGGGCACCTGGAAGCTGAATGAAGCCAAATCCAAGCTCGGCAAGGGAGCCGCGAAAAATACCACCGTAGTTTACGAAGCCATGGGCGATAACGTGAAAGTCACGGTAGACGGCGTCGCCGCTGACGGCAAGCCATCGCACAACGAATGGACGGGAAAGTTTGACGGCAAGGATTATCCCGTGACCGGCGATCCGAATTCAGACATGCGGTCGTATAAGCGGGTCAACGCTCACACGCTGGAGTTGACTGACAAGAAGGGCGCCAAGGTGATCCTAACCGGGACCGTGGCGGTCTCGGCCGATGGCAAGACCAGGACCGTGACGATTCACGGAATGGATTCCATGGGCATGAAGATGAGCAGCACGTCAGTCTACGACAAGCAGTAGCTGGCGGAATTGTTGTGTCTGGAAGGGCCGCGGAATCTCGCGGCCCTTTTTCTTTGCAGCGCTGAACTAGGCGCTCTTCTTGGCGGGTTGCTTGAAATCGACGGCGGTTGTATTGCCCCCGCAAATGAGAACTCCGATTCGCTCCCTGTGCTTGGGCTGGTAGCGGCGCGTCAGAAGAGCAGCGAAGGCTGCGGAACCCCCTGGTTCAGCGACAATTCGCAAAGTGTTCCAAAGGGCGATTTGAGCCTGCTCGATTGCTTCGTCGGGAACGAGTATCACCCGGTCCACGTGGGCCTGCGCGATGGGAAACATCAATTCGCCCACACGCTTGGGGGCGAGGGAATCGGCGGCGATGCCGCCGGCGGGCGCATCGACCGGCTTGCCGGCCTGCAGAGCATTAGCCAGAGTGGGCGCGGCTTCCGGCTCGACGCCGATGATCTTGATTCGGCCGGAATACCACGCGGCGATTCCGCCGATCAGACCGCCGCCACCGACGGCTACGAGAAGCGTATCGAGGCCGGGAACTTGCTGCTCAAATTCCAAGCCGACTGATCCCTGCCCCAGTAGCGTTTCGATCTGATCGTACGCGTGCAGTTGCATTGCGCCGGACTCGGCGGCCCATTGCCTGCTGGCGGCCAGCGCGTCGTCATAGCGATCGCCTTTGATAACGAGCTCCGCTCCGTATCCGCGAATCCTCTCGATTTTTGCTTGTGACGAAACGGTGGGGACGAAGATTTTTGCCGGCTTGCCAAGTTTGTGCGCGGCATAGGCGACGGCGGCTCCGTGATTTCCGCCGGAAGCGGCAACCACTCCGGCGAGCGGCACTTTGCGGATCAACATATTGGCGAACGCGCCCCGCGCTTTGAACGAGCCGGAGTGCTGCAGCAATTCGAGTTTCAGAAATAGACTGTTTGCATCGAGACCGAAATCGGCGGCGCCGGTTTCGAGGACCGGAGTTTGACGAACGTAGGACCGGATGATCTGGTAGGCGGTCGAAATTTGTTCGCGATCGATTTGGAACTGATTCATCTTCAGGTTTCCTTATTCGCGGCGGTGCGAAAGGCAAAGGCGGGGAGAGATTCTTCGTTCCAGAAAACGGGAATCAGAATGACAGCGCGGGTTGCGTTGCGCCCTCGCGGCGCAACGAAATTCGAAAGTAATTTAAGAGTGTGGGGCGCTGACACAGTTGCCTCGCTTGCAAATCATTGCGTGCGTGGAGTATTGTACTAAGGGAGTTGGCTAATTGTCTATATGAATGCGGAACACATTTGGCGGGCGCTGGCGAGCGAGCGGCGGCTACAAATCCTGGAATGGCTGAAGCACCCGCGGAAACACTTCCCACCGCAGGTGGATGGGGACCTGGTGAAGGACGGCGTGTGCGGCGTTTTGATCGCGCGCAAACTGCGCGTGAGCCAGCCCACCGCGAGCGAGCATTTGGGAATCCTGGTGGGGGCCGGATTGCTGCGCGCGAAACGGCTGAAACAATGGACGTTTTACAAGCGGGACGAGCGTGAAATTCAAAGAGTGAAGCGGATGATTGTGGGGAAAGTGTAGGGGTACCCGCGAGCGAGTGATGGCCGATGGGGAAATAAATTTCCGCGATGAACGATTCTTCGCGGCGGGAGAGTGACTCTCGATCCCTTGCGGTGCGGATTTTGTGATGTTGCTAAAGGCGAGTGTGGCTCGGGATGACGGCAAAATCCGCACCTTTTCACAAAACGAAAGGATGGGGCACCCGCCGCGCCCAAAATTGCTTCGATT
Organism: uncultured Acidobacteriota bacterium; assembly: GCA_963797765.1. GTDB lineage: Bacteria > Acidobacteriota > Terriglobia > Acidiferrales > UBA7541 > JBGPTK01. The sequence continues at coordinate 1,686,440 of CAWCQU010000002.1, forward strand.
CATTCGCGGTTCAATTCAGAACACTTCAGAGTTTCACAGAATAGGTTGTGCAGGATCGGCGCACACCGGCTGATTCTTCTCTTCTCGATTGAGATTTCAAAACGTGGTGATGGGATTCGCTGGCGCGGTGCTGTAAAATCGCTTACACGGCGCGGCTCGAACCCTTCCCCGAAGCGAGCGCCTGCTGGGAGGGCCGTATGCAAATCGCTCCATTCCATTTGGAACGCTGGCAATCGATCTGGGAAAACCAGGTCGAGTTGAATATTTCGGAAAGCGGAGTGGCGCCGATGACGGTGCAGGAACTGGTGCAGGAGCCGGAAGAGTTGGAGCGGATTCTGAATGTTCCCCTGGGCTATCCGCAAACGAACGGAAGCGAAGAATTGCGCGCGCGAATCGCGTCGCTTTATCCGGGGGCCAGTGCGGCGAATGTACTGGTGACGTGCGGCTGCTCGGAAGCGAATTACCTGGCGGTGTGGTCGGTGCTGGAACCGGGCGACGAAGTGGTTTTCATGCTGCCGAACTACATGCAGGTGCGCGGGCTGGCGCAGGCCTTCGGCGCCTCGGTGAGAAAATTCTGGTTGCGCGAGGAATTGGGATGGATGCCGGATTTGCGCGACCTGCGCCGGCTGATTACGCCGAAGACGCGGCTAATCGCGATCTGCAATCCCAATAATCCAACCGGATCGGTGCTGACCGAAGATTTAATGGAAGGAATTTGCGCGGCCGCGGAAAAAGTCGGCGCCTACGTGCTGGCGGATGAAGTTTACCGGGGCGCGGAATTCGAGGGATCGCTTTCTCCGACTTTCTGGGGACGATACGAGCGCGTGCTGTGCACCGGCGGATTATCGAAAGCATACGGCCTGCCGGGATTGCGAACGGGCTGGGTGGTGGGGACGCCGAAGATGGCCGAGAAATTGTGGGGCTATCACGATTACACCAGCATCGGTCCCGTGATGCTGACGGACCGGCTGGCTATGTATGCGCTGGGGACGGCAAGGCGCGCGCAGATTCTGGAACGGACGCGGCAGATTTTGCTGCGCAATTATCCGATGGTGCGGGACTGGCTGAAGGGACATGACGGCGTGTTCACACATATTTCGCCGGCAGCCGGAGCGATCGCGTGGATTGGTTACCAGGGCGACCGGAAGTCGACGGAGTTCGCGGAGGAATTGCGTGTGCGGAAGGGAGTGCTGATCGTGCCGGGCGAGCACATGGGGATGGATTCGTATTTGCGAATTGGATTTGGCGGGGAATCCGCGCATTTGCAACAGGCGCTGAAACGCGTGAGCGAATTGATGACCATGAGCGTTGGGGCGTAGGCGCGGCTGAACGGATTGCGGAGAAAGTGGAGAATTGCTCCGCGATGGGTTCGCAACCTGGATGCGCCAGAGAGAAATACCACGTTACTTAGGCGTTTGGGATCAACTCTGGATTCCTCACTTCGTTCGGAATGACATCGATCCGGAATTTACTTCATCCCGTAAGCTATCGATGACCAAGGTGAAAATACTTTATGAAAAGCAAGACGGGCAACGCGGGAATTGGGCTGCTGCTTGAAATCTTGGAGCAGGGCTACCGAAAAAAGACTTGGCACGGGCCGAATCTGATGCAGTCGATCCGTGGAGTCTCCGCGCGGGAAGCTGCCTGGCGGCCGGGCGAGGGACGGCACAATATCTGGGAAGAAGTGGTGCACGCAGCGTATTGGAAATATGTGGTGCGGCGAAGATTGCTGCGCGAGAGACGCGGATCATTCGCGCTCAAAGGTAACAACTGGTTTGCACGCGACGCAGCGGATGAAACGGCTTGGAAACGGGATCAGGAATTGCTGGAGACTTCACACCGGAATTTGCGGGACGCGATTGAGGGATTGCCGGAAGGAAGATTCGATAAGAAGACCGTGGGTATGATTTTTGGTGTTGCGTTTCATGATGTGTATCACGCGGGGCAGATTCGGATGCTGCGGAGGTTGCAGGGTAAGCGAGGCTGAGGGCACGACCAAAAGCAAAAGGGCGCCCCGATCAAAGGCATCGGGGTGCAAACCCCGCACGGCCCCTCGAACCTCTGGGTAAACTAAAGCCGGCCCCTACATTGCGTTCATCCGCGGGCGGCGAAAGTTATTCGTAGCGCAGAGCGATCATGGGATCGATGCGCGTGGAGCGGTGGGCCGGAATGAAGCAGGCGACGAACGCCACCGCGAGCAGCAGCCCCACGGCGCTGGTATAAGTAATGGGATCGTACGGCTTGATGCCGAAAAGCATGTTGGACATCAGGCGCGTGAGGCCGAGAGCGGCTGCCAGGCCGATGCCCAATCCAATCAAGACCAGGCCTAAACCTTCCGACACTACCATCTTCAGTATGTCCGCGCTTTGCGCGCCGAGCGCCATGCGAATGCCAATTTCGTTGGTGCGCTGGCTGGCGGAATACGAAACGACGCCATAAACGCCAACTACCGCAAGAATCAGGCCCAGCGCTCCCAGCGTACCGGCAAAAGCCGCGCCCATGGTGAGCAGAAAAAATCCGTTTCCGCCATCGAGGGACTCTTTCATGGTGGTCACGTCGTAGACAGGAATTTCGGGATCGAGCGAGTGAATTTCCTTTTGAACCGCAAGGGCAATACTTTTTGGCGGCACCGTTGTGCGCACTTGGAGACTGCGAAGCGATCGAAACTCCTGCGCGAACGGCACATAAAAGTAAGAAAGCGGATCTTCAAAAATAAATTGGTATTTGCCATCGGAGGTGAGGCCAATGACGGTGAGGAAGGGGCCCTTCTGACCGTTGGCGCTGAACCGTTTGCCGATGGGATCCTGGCCGGGCCAGAGAGTCCTGCGAGCGCCTGATTGACGATTGCGACGGGCATGGCGGTTTCATTGTCCGCGGCGGTGAACACGCGGCCGCGGAGAATGGGAACGCTCATGGTGTTGAAGTAATCGAGACTGACGGCATTTCTGCCGGCATAAGGACCTCGATCACCCGGCTGAAGAGCTTTTCCTTCGGCCAGAACGGAGCTGCCATCGTTGTTGTAGCCCAAGGGCAGGGAGTAGGCCAAGCTGACGGATTGCACTCCAGGCAAGGCTCCGATGCGTTCTTCGAGTTGGCGGTAGAAAGACTTGGTACGGTCTGCGTTGTACCCAAGCTGAGCTGGGTCCATCGTAAAGTTCATTACATTTTCGGAGCGGAAGCCGAGGTTCACGCCCTGGGCGCTGGTAAGGCTGCGCACAAACAATGCCGCGAAAATCATCAGCAGCAGCGAGCCGGCCACTTGCGAGGTCACCAGAATATTCCGAAGGCGATGCCTGCCGGCGCCGCCGGAGAGCGAACGGCCGCCTTCGCGAAGCGTGTCATTCAAATCGATTCGCGAAGCGCGCAGAGCGGGGACCAGGCCCACCAGAATTCCAGTGAACAAAGCGATGGCGGCTACGTAGCTGAATACGCGCCAATCGAGCGAGAAATCGAACCGGAACGGCAAATCGCCGGGAAGATGAATGGAGCCCATGAACGAGGAACTCCACTTTCCGATCAGAGCGCCGGTGGCGCCGCCCAGCAGAGCGAGCATGATGCTCTCCGTGAGCAATTGGCGGATCAAGCGGACGCGGCTGGCGCCCATGGCCGCGCGAACGGCGAGTTCTTTGCGGCGGGTGGTGGCGCGAACCAGCAAAATATTGGCTACGTTCACGCAGGAAACCAGCAGGACCAGAATCACGAGTCCCATGAAAATGGAGGCGACCAGGGGAATCTGCCGCGACGATTGCGGTTCCGGGCGGCACAACGGTTCCGGATAGAGATAGACCTTCATGCCTTTATTCGTATCGGGATATTGCGCGGCGAGCTGCTGAGCGACCACTTGAAGAGAGGCAAGCCCTTGCTTCAGGCTGACTCCGGGCTTCAGCCGGGCGAGGGGATGGAGAGAGTGGCGATCCCTCTTGCTCAAGAGATCCTTGGTTTCGGGATCCATCGTGGCCATGGAGACCGGCAAGTATCCGTCAAAATCCGCGAAGGAATAGGTGCCGTGAAAAGTTTCGGGAGCAACGCCGATGATCGTGAAGGCATTTCCGTTGACCTTTACGCTTTTTCCGACAACGGAAGGATCGGCGCCGAACCGCCGCTTCCAGAATTTGTTTCCGAGAACCAGAACCGGATCGGCGCCCGCAGTTTGGCCTTCGGACGGAAGGATCATGCGGCCAAAAGCAGGCTGGACGCCCAGTAGGGAAAAATAATTTCCGGTCACGTAGGCAGCGCAAATGCGGTCGGCGCGGTTATCGGCGCTCAAGCCGACAAAAGCGAAATCGTAGGCAGCGATATCCGAGAAGGCGGTGGCATTCTTGCGATAATCCTGAATATCGAGATAGGACATGTTGTGGGGCTCTTCGTTGCCGGGATGCGAGATGGCCGGCACCACCAATTGTTCCGGGTGTTCCACGGGCAGCGGGCGGAGCAAAAAGCTGTTCAAGACGCTGAAGATGGCGGCGTTCGCGCCGATACCCAGGCCGAGCGTGATGACGATCAAAATGGTAAGGCTGCGGCTCTTGACCAGCATCCGGAGACCGTAGCGAACGTCTTGCCAGAAAGATTCCATCGACCCACCCCCTCGTCTTTGAGTGCTTCTATCGGGCCGGATACCGCAGGCGCAAGCTGGACAGCTGAATGTGCTGCGCCATTCTCTTTATTCCAGTACGCGAGTCGGGATGAAAATGTTCCGTAGTCTGCTACCCACGAAGCTAGAGTTTCGGAGGAGTGAATTAAACCTGGGATGGGTTTAGGCTCGCTCAAGACGAGGCATCGTCATACAATCGGAGAAGGAATCGAGGAGTTATGAATCCCTACTACCGCACTGTTTCCGTTGCACTTCTGGTGCTTCTGATTCTAACGATTGCAGGGCTGGTGTACACAAACCAGCCGATCGCTGAGCCAAGGACCGGTCCTGCCTACCGGAACGCTCCCTTCTACCGACTGGTCATAACGACTCAGGATCAATTCGATACGGCTCGCAAACTGGCCGGACGGGCAGTGACGGGCGAGGAGCAGTGGATGGCTCGAGAAGCCCTGCGTATCGCCGATAACGAGGTTGACCTTGCCTTCGCCACCGCTCTTCAGGAAGCGAACGATCACCCCACTGCGTTGACCGCCGAAGCCAAGGAGGCTTCTGACCGCCTGAAGAAAGCGCAAGCAGAACTGGAAAGCGACCAGGGAGATATCGACCACCTGAAGAAAGCGCTGGCCGGCGCCAAGGAGAGTGCGAAGGATGCCTTGCAGCAGCAATTGCAATTGCTGCAAGCGCAAGCCGATCTTGATCAAGACGAGGTTGACGATGCTCATCAGGACTTGATTCGCGCCGGAGGAGATCCGCAGGGAATTATCCAGCGCATGAAGACGCGATACGAAGCACGGGAGCAGGCGAGTGGCGGGATTCAAAATCTTGTGCCCTCCGGCGTGCAGAACTCGGTGGAAGAAACACAGGCGAGCAACATTGTCGCGCTGGTCCGAGCTTGGTATTCGCTGCATGGAAAATTCCTGCAGTTGCAGGAGGCCGAAGCGGCCGCCCGGGCGCAAAGTTCAGAGCTGAATCAGAGTCATGACAAATTGGATCAGGAAGCCGAAAAACAGAAAACGCAGGAATCCGCGGAGGCTGCAAATGCCGCAAACGCTCCGCCAACAGGCAGCGTGCCAGCGGCTTCCAATGTGGGGGCGGCGAAGATTTCCAAACTCCAGAAGCGCGCGGCCACGCGCCGAAATCTGGAAGTATTCGACAAGCGAATCGAAGACGAACAACAACTTGCCGACACGTACAAGCGATGGTCGACATTCGTCCGGGAACGCGAACGGCTTTGCATGCACCGGATTCTCTATTGCATGATGTGGATTTTGATCATCGCCATTTTGGCGGCCCTGGCCGACGTGTGGATCAGCCATTCGTTTGAGAAACTGGCGGCGGACCAGAAGCAGGCGGATACGCTGCACTCCGTGACGGGATATGCCATCAAGGGCGCGGGAGTGGTCATAATTCTCCTGGTGATCTTCGGGCCGCCAACTCAATTTGCCGCGGTGCTGGCGCTGGCTGGAGCGGGGCTTACAGTTGCGCTGAAAGATTTTATCGTAGGTTTTATCGGCTGGTTCGTTTTAATGGGCCGCAACGGAATCCGGCCGGGTGACTGGGTGGAAATCAACGGAATCTCCGGTGAAGTGCTGGAGATCGGCCCCCTTCGCACCATTTTGCTGGAAACCGGGAACTGGTCCGATGCCGGACATCCCACGGGACGCAAAGTCACATTCATGAACGGGTTTGCCGTGGAAGGGAATTACTTCAACTTTTCGACCTCCGGCCAGTGGATGTGGGACGAGATTCAGTTTGCAGTGCCGGCAGATGCCGATCCCTTTGCAGTAGCGGAAGCGGTGAAGCAGATTGTGGCAACGGAAACGAAGAAAAGCGCCCAACTCGCCACGGACGAATGGCGAAAAATGGCGTCGAGCGTCGCGCCCCAGGCATTTCGCAACGAACCGGTGATGAGCGTGCAACCGTCAGGTTCCGGAGTAAACGTGGTGATCCGCTACATAACCAGGGCGAATGAGCGGCACGAAGTGCGAGCGCGTATTTACCGGGCGATGATCGAATTGCAGCGCCGGAAAGAGGCGCCTCAATTGGAACCGGGCGGTCCGGCTCGTTAGTACGCATTACGAAAATTCCGTTTGATCTTCGGATGGACTTTATCTAAATAGTGGATAGAATGATCCGGCTGGAAGCTGTTGTAAGTTAGATAAAGTCATCTGGCGTTACATTGCGGCAAATCGAAGGGGGTTGGAGCGGGCCGCCAACCCTTTGCCACGCCCCTCGACGGCAAAGTGCAGGAAGAGCGCGATGCCTGCAGCCTACTCAGATGATGCAATCGGCTCGACCAGTTTCGAAATGTTCGAACAGTCGTGTGATCCCTGCGTCAGGAATTCAGCTTGCTAACGAGTGAGGATAATAAATGATTGTAGGTGTCCCTCGAGAGAGCTACCCCGGGGAGCGGCGAGTGGCCCTGGTGCCCGCGGTGATTGCCAACCTGGCGAAAGCAGGATTGGAAGTGGTAGTGGAGGCGGGAGCGGGTGTTGAGGCTGGTTTTCCGGACGCGGACTATGTTGCCAAAGGCGCAAAGGTGTTGGCCGATCGCGCGGAGGTATTTCGACTGGCGGACATTGTGGTGCAAGTGCTGTGCCACGGGTCGAACGATGCCACCGGAAAGGCGGATCTGCCACTTCTGCGTCGCGGTCAAGTGTTGATTGGATTCTTACGGCCGCTGGGAACGATTGAGACGATCGAGGAAGTTGCCGCAACGGGTGTGACGTCATTTTCGGTGGAGTTGATGCCGCGCTCGACTCGCGCGCAGAGCATGGACGCGCTTTCATCGATGGGCACGATCTGTGGATATAAAGCCGCGCTGGTCGCCGCCGATGCTCTGCCACGATTATTTCCCATGATGACTACGGCGGCGGGAACGATTACGCCCGCGCGGGTTTTCATTATCGGTGCGGGCGTTGCCGGCCTGCAGGCGATCGCCACGGCGCGCCGGCTGGGCGCGGTGGTTTCCGCTTACGACATGCGTCCGGCAGCAAAGGAACAGGTGCAGAGCCTGGGCGGGCGTTTCGTCGAGTTACCGATCGAAGCCAAGGACGCGCAGGATGCGGGTGGTTATGCGAGAGCGCAAGACGAATCGTTCTACAGCCGCCAGCGTGAATTGTTGGGACGCGTGGTGGCCGAAAGCGACGTGGTGATTACGGCCGCTGTAATTCCCGGCAAGATTTCCCCCGTGTTGGTGACCAAGGAAATGGTCGCGGCAATGGCTCCCGGTTCCGTGATCGTTGACCTGGCCGCCGAGCGCGGAGGAAATTGCGAGCTGACCAAGAGCGGAGAGAGAATCGTGGAACACGGCGTCACTATTATTGGTTGGTTTAATTTGGCTACCGCGGTGCCTTACCACGCCAGCCAGATGTATGCGCGAAACGTGAGCGCATTTCTTTTGTACCTGGTCAAAGACGGGAAGATCCGGCTTGACGCTGAAGATGAAATCATTCACAGCACGCTCTTGACGCAAGGCGGCGAAATAGTGAACGCGCGCGTGCGTGAATTTTTCTCGTTGCCGGCCTTGGCTGCGCCCAAAGGGGGAAGCTAGAAATGAAAGGGGATTTATTAACAAGCCTCTACGTTTTCATGCTGGCGGGATTTATTGGATTCGAAGTGATCCGAAGGGTATCCCCGCTGTTGCACACGCCCTTGATGTCGCTGACCAATGCGCTGGACGCAATCGCGGTGGTAGGCGCGATCATCCTGACCGGGGAACACAAGAGCACGCTTTCGACCGTGCTGGGCACGCTGGCCATTGTCGCCGCCATGAGCAACGTGGTGGGCGGATTCCTGATCACGGACCGCATGCTGAGAATGTTTAAGTCAAGCGGCTCGCCGAAATCATGACCTCCATGCTGCCCATCGCACAAATCATCGAGATCACCTACCTGATCGCTACCGTTCTTTTTGTTCTTGCCTTGAAATGGCTCAGTTCGCCCAGCACGGCGCGCCGCGGAGTGCTGGCGGGTGAAGTGGGGATGCTGCTGGCGATCGCCGGAACGCTGCTGAACCAAGGCATCGTCGATTATAAATGGATTGCGATTGCGCTGGTGCTGGGGTCGATCATTGGCGTGCCGCTGGGGCTGGTTCACATGACGGCGGTTCCGCAGCGGACCGCGCTGAGCCACGCGTGTGGAGCGCTGTGCGTAACGCTGGTGGGTACGTCGGAATTCTATCTGCGCTCGCCGAATGTTCCGCGGTTCATGATGGCAGTGCTTTCGATGGAAGTGATTCTAGGCTCGCTTACGATTACAGGCAGCTTGATGGCGGCAGGGAAGCTGCAGGAAGTTTTGCCGCAACGGCCGATCACGTATCGAGGGCAAAACATCGTCAACCTGGGATTTCTGGGGATTGCCATCGTAGTGGCGATTTTCCTGGTGTTCCATCCGGAGCGCGTTCACCTGTTCCCGCTGATTGTAGCGATCCCGTTGATCTTCGGCGTGCTGATGATTATTCCCATCGGCGGCGCGGACATGCCCACGGTGATTTCACTGCTGAATTCTTATGCGGGACTTTCCGCTGCGGCCATGGGTTTCGTTCTGGATAGCAAGCTGCTGATTATCGCGGGCGCGCTGGATGGCGCCTCGGGATTCATTCTTTCGGTCAACATGTCGAAGGCGATGAACCGTTCATTTTCGAATGTTTTGTTCGGAGCGTTCGGACAGGAGCAGATTGCAGCAAAGGGCGAGACGGCTAGCAAACCGGTGCGGAGTGCTTCCGCGGAAGAGGCGGCCGGGATTCTTGCCGCGGCCAACAAAGTTGTAATCGTTCCCGGATACGGCATGGCCGTAGCGCAGGCCCAGCACAAGGTGCGCGAACTATACGATCTGCTCACCAAGCGTGGAGTGGACGTCAAGTTTGGAATTCATCCGGTAGCCGGACGCATGCCGGGACACATGAACGTGCTGCTGGCCGAAGCCGACATTCCTTACGATAAATTGCTGGACATGGACGAAATCAACGGCGATTTTCCGCAGACGGACGTGGCGCTGATCATCGGCGCGAACGATGTGACCAACCCCGCCGCGCGCACTGAGACCGGGAGTCCAATTTACGGGATGCCGATTCTGGACGTGGACAAAGCGCGCACGGTGATGGTGATCAAGCGAAGCATGAGTCCGGGGTTTGCGGGAATCGATAATCCTTTGTATTACCTGGACCGGACGCTGATGCTCTTCGGCGACGCAAAATCATTTGTGGGAGATATTATCCGCGAGTTGAGCGGCGGAAACCATCACGGCTAGACCTTTGATCGGGAGCCGCCGAGTGGACGATTGAAGCGCGATTGACGGCCAACGTGGCGGAGTATACGATTGCAATCGATTTTGGGGAGAGATTCGATGGCGAAGAATACGAGATTGAAGAAGGTTGCCGTGCAGATCGGCACTGCGGCCGGCAAAGTGGACCGGACAGCTCACAAAGTGGCGGCCGCGGGCGTCGTCGCGAAGGAAGAGCTCGCGGAAATCGCGAAGCAGGTGGAATCCCTCAAGACGCCAGTTGGTGAAAACAACCAAGCGGCTACAGCGCACTCTTAGCTAAATTCCGCGCCGCCCACGAGACAAAATAGGAGTTCACACCTTTCATGCTGGGTTGATCAATTCAAATCGTTAGGCGGCAGCGTACTCTCTGTCGATACTCTTTCTTTTGGCCGATCCTTCCTTCCAGTTTCGCTGCCTCGGAATATTCGTGTTTGAGACTATCAGCGAATATTTGCCGTCGAATAGTGTAAGTTTCTGAGCATCTGCTCACCAGTTGACTCTCCCGATCACCTACACTTCAGATGCTGTGGCGGCCTGCTCGCAGCCTTATCCCTGAGGCCGACAATTAGAAACAACCTAAAAGGCTACCTAAGAAAACCTAATATCTGACGTGCGCTGGGGACGTCCAACCTTAGGGTAGGTAGTCCATCGCCTACTCGGCCCGACATCCTTTGAAAAAAGTGCCTGCTCAAAACTTGAGGGTTGGGCAACGCCTTTGTTACCAATGGCGTATATAATCATAGATATAATACTTATTAAATAATATACAGTCTTAGTAACTCGATTGTTAGTTTGTGCTTGGACCTTAGCAGGATCGTCCGGGCCGGAGAAGCTAAGTTCCAGGATAACTATTTCCGCACACAAACGAATTTCCGATTCGAGACGCGCGCCTTCATTCTGGTATAAGCAAATAAGCGATTAAACGAGATTTGTTTCTCGTCGATTCGAAGTTTTCGCAAGGGTGTCTGCGATAATCGCAAAACGGTCGTCTACTTCTAGCTAGCACCCGCGACCGGGATTAGGTGGAATACGGGGCAACCGTCTCCTGCCAGTCTCGGTGTCTACTTTGGAGCCCGGTTGTCCCGCAAGGGGCAGCTGGGCTTTTTGCTTTGTAGTCCCCAAAAGCCAGCCCCCTCACAGTTCAATTTGATCACTCGATCTGAGGAGACACAAAGTGGGCTCCCAAATTAAGAAGGATGCCATCGAGCAAGAGGCTCTGGCTGATGTTGTGACCGAGCCAAAACTCACGCCGAAGCAGCAGAGGTTTGTCGGGAATCTTACCAACCCGGAAAGTCCCGGATACTCGAATGCTACTCGGTCTGCTGAATTGGCCGGCTACAAAGGCAAGCCGGGGGGTAATCAACTCGCCGTTCAGGGCCACGTGAACTTACGAAACGCTAAGGTTCGGCGCGCTATCGAGACGGTTCTGGATCGAGCTGGCTGCACTCCGGAGCTTGGGGCCAAACGCCTGCGACAGGCCCTGGACGCTACACAGCTTCGAGTCTTTGCGATCGATGGTGAATGGGTTTACAGCAAGCCTCTTCCCGATTACCGCGAACGAAGACTAGCAACAGAGTTGCTGTTTCGCCTACGGGAGCCCTCGCTTTCCCAAAGTGATGACGAGCAGGAGGCGCAAGAATTCCCAGAGGAGGAAGCCCAGGCAAGGGAAAACTTGCTAGCGGCAGATGAGGCGCAGAATTTGACTGAGGGCAGAGATCCAGCAAATAGATTCCCTAAAGGCAGCCTGCTTGGGCAGTTGGTCGAGGTGACTTCCGAAGCCCATCGCTTGCAGGAGCAAGCCGAACGCGAAGGCGATCTTCGAACGGCACTCGCCGCCGTCCGGGAACAGTGTCGCATTTTGGAGTTGGCGGCTAAACTGCGCGGCGAGTTAGCTGAACGTGCGGAGACAAAGATTCTGAATGTGACTCTTGATCCTGAGACTGCCAAACGGATCGCAGAAACTTTCTTGGCTCGTCATGAAACCCTGGAGATCAAAGATGAGCATCAGACACTCGATTGAATCTGAAGCATTGCTGGCCCTGGCTCGCCAGGACCTCGCATGCTATGTGGCAGCCCTTTGGCCACCGTTCAAACTCGCATCCCACCACAAACTCATTATTTCCAAACTTGAGGCTGTTGAGAGGGGTGAGATATCCAGACTGATGGTTCTCCTTCCCCCGCGACATGGCAAAAGTCTGACCAGCAGCGATTTCTTTCCGGCTTGGTATGTAGGAAAACATCCAGATCATGATGTCATATTCGCGACCTATGGGCAGACGCTCTCAGATGATTTTGGGCGCAAGGTGCGAAATCATCTGATCGATCCAATGCATCAAGCGATCTTCCCTGATTGTAGGCTCAGCGAAGACTTAGCCGCAGCTCATCGATTCAGCTTGACTCATGGAGGCACCTATTACGCGGTGGGTCGGGGAGGGGCACTAACCGGACGTGGAGCTCACTTGCTCTTGTTGGACGACCCACTAAAAGACCACGAGGAGGCGAATAGTGAAACGATTCGCAGGACGCTACATGACTGGTATTCATCGGTGGCCTACACTCGCCTCATGCCGGGTGGTGCGATCGTCTTAATTCAAACTCGATGGCATGAGGATGATTTGGCTGGCCGACTTCTCCGCGAGAGCAGAGGGGATGACTGGGATGTCCTGAACTTGCCCGCTATTGCAGAACATGACGATGTTTTTCGCAAGGAGGGCGAAGCATTGTGGTCTGAGCAATTTCCCCTTCGTGAGCTAGAAAGGATCCGCTCAGCCATCGGTAGCAGGGCCTGGACTTCTCTTTACCAGCAACGTCCCGCTGCGGCTGGGGGAGTGATCTTCAAACGGGACTGGTGGCAATATTATCGACCTCCTTTGACGCAGTCTATCAATCAGATTGTGCAGTCGTGGGACACGGCATTTAAGCGGGGCACCGAGAACGACTTCAGCATCTGCACTACTTGGGCGGTGTGCGAGAACGGCTACTACTTGCTGCATCTATGGCGGGATCGGGTAGAATTTCCTGAACTTAAGAAGCCGCCTAAAGGTGTTGGCCGAAGAGTGGAAGCCGGAAGCAATTTTGGTCGAAGACCGAGCAAGCGGGCAAAGCCTGATTCAGGAGCTCAAGCGTGAGAGCTCTCTCCCGATACTTCCCGTCAAAGCGGATGCCGACAAACTTTCTCGTGCTCACGCTGTAACGCCGCTAATTGAGGCGGGTCGGGTGTTTTTGCCCGAATCAGCTCCCTGGATAACAGATTTTGTTGCTGAATTGGCTGATTTTCCAAATGCTGTGCACGACGACATTGTTGATAGCACAACACAAGCGCTGAGTTATCTCCGAGCGCGGCGAATGACGCCGTCCATATATTTCGGTCCCCACATTTTTCCAAAGCTTGACAAAGAAGAGATTTGGGACAGAGCCATTCGTGGACTTCCAATAACGATGGAAGAATTCTATCGGATGTGAAATTACGTGATCCGGGAGACTTGTCTCCACGGTTTCTGTGTCAATTTGTAATCCCAGCTCGAATGAATCCGTTGCGGCGCGGTCCTCTCATTCAGCGAATTGAAGATACGAAGAATTTCGTGTTTGGAGATAGCACCTGCACTTATTTCTTCAAGAGTGCGTCGTCTTCTCCGGTGAGCAGCCACTCTATGGACTTACCAAACTCCCGGCTGATCTTCAGTAGAATTTCCGCTCCAATCTCTTTTTCGCCTCGCTCTATATAGGAGAGGTGCCCCTGACTAACGCCAATCCGACTCGCGAACTCCTTCTGTGCCATGTGGAATCCCCGAAGTTCCCGGACCCTCCGCCCAACATCGTCCCAGTCGACCGGGCCAGACTTGGCTCGCTTTGTTCTTGACTTGGAGATGCCTGAAGACATATAGTATGTCTATGGACATTGAGCCTAGACATAGGCCAAATTAGTCCAGAATCCCCCAGCAGCTCTTTTACATTCTAGAAGGGGACCGCGCAACGAAAACTTTAGAGTGAGGCAAACATGAGTCGCAACATGCACTACGAGCGAGGTCAAGTTAAGTCGAATGAACCTCAACGATGCCTTTTGGATGTGCAGAACGTCCGGTTCGCGCGGAAACAATGGAAAGTTTCCGCAGAACAAGTTACCGCACTTCGAGCGCTGACCGAAGAACTTCAATTGTCAGTTGCCGTGGGCGATCTGAAGCTCCTTGATAGCAAATGGTATGTCACGCACGCTGGTTTATTGCACATTGCCCATCGTTCACATTGCGCTGGCATCAGAGTTCATCAGGTCCGCGAGTTTTGTGATTCATCCAGTTGCCGCTGGGTGTTTAAGGCCACCGTCTACAAGACTCCCCGCTCTCGCGGCTTCGTCGGCTATGGAGACGCCGATCCCTCGAACGTCTCTTCCCTGGTCCGCGGTGCCGAGATGCGCGTCGCCGAGACGCGAGCCGTCAACCGCGCCCTTCGCAAGGCCTACGGCATCGGTCTGTGTTCCGTTGAGGAACTCGGCTCCCGTTCGTCCTTCGTCGAGCCCACGAATGGAAATGCTGCCCATCCTGCTTCCGGGAATGGCTCCGGAGTGAGCCGGACCTGTCTCCGCGATCGGCTGTGCCTTTTGATCCGCAAGCACCGGCTCGATTCTGGTCTCGTCAAGCGTTACGCCGCCGATTTCTGCGGCACGGCCGCCCTCCGCGATGCCAGCCGGGATTTGGTCGAGTCCTTTATCAATATGCTGTCTGAATCGGCCACCAAGGATCGTGATGCGCTCCTCTGCAAACTGAACAGTTACGCACAGCCCGAGGAGGTTCACTCATGAAGCGCCATCTTCCAGGCTTGCATCTCGAAACACCAAACGGGAACGATTCCCTCGAAGGCTTGTTCCTCGTTCGAGTCGAGCGGGCTTCTCACCGCTGGCACCCTCAGAAGCCCTTCTTCAGCCTGCGCCTCGGCATCCTCGAACCCAAAGAGCATGCCGGCCAGACCATCCTGGGCCGTCTCTATTGCACCCCGAAAGCCCTCTGGAGGCTTCGCTGGTTCCTACGGGATTTCGGTTATGACACGGATCTACTTGGCCGGGATGAAGTCGATGAGAAAGCCTTGCTGGGTCTCTCGGGAGTTGTGCGGGTTTCCCACACGACCTTGAACGGCCGTTGCTTTCTGAACCTCGAAGGATTTGCTCCGGCAGGCGAGTGGGAAGAACTCTCGGCGACTCGGGTCAGCTCGAACGGGCAGGAGGTGCGCAATGACGTTTAGCCACACGCAGATCAGTCAGTACCTGCGCTGCCCGCGCAGCTATCGCTACCGCTATCTCGATGGCTGGCGGGAGAAAGAAAGCCGCGCGGCCATGCTCTTTGGCCGGTGCTTCGAGAACGCACTCGCCGCTTACTTTCGCCGCGAGGACAGTGCTGCGGTCTTGTTCAAGGAGTGGGGAGCGTATCGCGACACGCCGCTCGAATACAGCAAGGGCGACAACTGGGACCAGATGGTCCATCAAGGTGTTCATTTGCTCGAGATGTTCGGGCGCGACAACCGCGTTCGGGTTCGGGAGCCTCGCAAGAATCTGCAGATGAAGCTGGTTCGTCCACTCTCGAATGGAAACGATTTCATAGCCTATGTGGACGGGATCGGACAGTTCGATGGCACGCGCTCGGTGCTCGAATGGAAGACGACCAGCAGCCGCTATGCCGAGGAACCTGCGGGCCTGATGGCTCTCGATCCCCAGTTGATTTGCTATTCCTGGATGACCGGAATCTCCGATGTAGTCCTGGTGGCGTTCGTGCGGAAACGGACTCCTGAAATCCAATACCTGCGGACATCGATCACCGACGAGCAGCGCCGGGAGTTTGAGCAAGTGGTGGAAGCGACAGCCAGCCGAATCGAAGCGGGCGAGTTCCTGCCGCACTCGGGCATACGCTTCCCGCAAAACGGGTGTGTCAGCTGTCCGCATCTGGGCTTGTGCTTGGGGAACCAACCGCTCGTCGAATCGAAACTCATCCGCCAGCCGGGAGCCGCCGACCTTGATTGGCTTAACGACCTTGACGGGTAACGGGAGACCGCTAGTGGCTCCGAAGCTCAACCGCCGCCGGGCGATGTTCGTCCTGACAAAGATCGATGAGATCTTGGGTTGGGAGCGAGCGACGGAGCGGGAGCGCGATACGCGGTTCGTCGAGCTGGGCCGTTACCTGTGTGAAGTGCGGAGCGGGCAGTACTGGCGGCTCGACAATCTTCATTCGTTCGATGAGTTTCTTGAGAAGCGGTTCCCGGAATCGCGGAGGAAAGCGTATTACCTGATGGCGATCCACGAGCAGTTGCCGCGAATCCCGAAGCCCGAGCTTCGCCAAGTGGGCTGGTCGAAGGCGACGGAACTCGCGAAGATTGCGAGAAGGGAAGGGCAGCGGTTCGATTGTGCAACCTGGATGCACAAAGCGCGGGAGATGCCGAAGGAGAAGTTCAAACAGGAAGTCGAGAAACACCTGACCGGGAAGGAGACGGAACCGTGGGAGATGCTGTACTTCAAGATGTACAAGAGCCAACTGCAGGTGATCGAGCAGGCTCTCGATACGGCAGCGCTGATGTTGGGAACGGACAAGTCCCGAGGCTACTGCCTGGAGATGATCTGCGCGGATTTCCTGGCAGGCGCAAACCTTGAAGCCGGCAATCCTGATGCTTTACTCCTGTCGCTCGGACGACTGTTCGGCCTCCTTCCGCATCCGCAGAAGAGAGAGTTTCTCGAGCAATTGCGGAAGGCATCGTGAAGACGCTTCGCCAAAAACAGCCCCGACTTAAGCTCAATTCAAGATCCTACCGAAATCTATGTCAGCAGGTGCTGCAACGCGACGGCTGGCGATGCCAGCACTGTGGCGGTCGGACGGAACTTCAGATTCATCACATCCAGAAGAGAAGCCAACTCGGAAATGATACGGCTGAAAACCTCATCACCCTGTGTGCAGGTTGCCATCAACGTATTCACGGAAGCGAGCCTGGAAGACAGAGATACCTCCCGTAGCTCGGAGGGATAGAGCGCTGGTCTCTGGAATCCGCAATCGGAGGTTCAATTCTTCTCAGGTGTGCCACTCGTACTTCTTCCGTTTCAACCAATTCGCCGATTTCGCCAGGTCATCCCAAAACGCTGAATACCACAAAGTGTAAGGGTTTTCGGTACGCACTCGGCAGGTTTCCGAAGACGGGAACAGTGAAACAGTTCATGAGTGAAGCAGACTCTCGCTCCGCGGTACAAGAACTCGGTCTGGTCACTCAAAACTTCAGCGGCATCCGGTCTCACGCAAGGCAAGCCGCGATTCGCTGCATAGAACAGCAAGAGAGCAAGCCAGTTCTTGAATAAGATTGGGCACAAATTTGGACACTCTTGGAAGAATGCGAACGATCGCGAAGAGGCTAGTTTACTGGAAATATATGGTGGGCCCGCCAGGATTCGAACCTGGGACCGACGGATTATGAGTCCGCTGCTCTAACCGGCTGAGCTACGGGCCCCACATGTTCCCAACATACTACAGGACAAATAAGGAGTGGACAAAAGTCGGATTGCGCCTGGAGGACGCATTGTTTCTTGGTGGAAGTACAGCGACAGATGGATTGAACGTTTACATGCTATCGCAATCTGCCGATTAAGTTGGCTGGCGGGGAGACCGAGACAAATTGTGTTTGAATTGGATCGGGAATTGCCAGGTGGGCAGCGCGGGAGCGAATCAGCTAAAACGAGGAGGCTTTTCGCGGAACGTTAAGAAGCAGAGCGGCGGACTCCAATCGTATTATCGTCGACCACCGCGTTTGGATTTATGGACATCTACTTATCCGGGCGGCGAGATTTCTAGACGTAGCTCCCTCAGCAGGTTCGTCCCCACATCTTTGGGAGACAATCTCTCGGAGTTTCGAATAGGATAGAGAGCGGAAATCCCGCGCAACGTGAATCGCGCCGGCGTCTATCAGGATGGAGGCACGGTCTGGCTGAGCGATTCCGACACATGTCATTCCGGCCGCTATCGCTGCTCTAACACCTGAAGCAGCATCTTCGAAGGCAATCAGATCGGAAGGATGGATTTGCAAGTCTTGAGCAGCCTTGAGGAAGACGGCCGGATCGGGCTTACCATGTGCAACTTCGTCTGCTGTAACAACGACTCGAAAGCGCTTCTTCAAGTCGAGTTGCCGCAGGAGAAAGTCAACTCGAGTTCGACTTCCCGAGCTAGCTACGCCCATGGGCAACTGAGCGCTATCCAGGTCCTCGAGAAAATTCAATACTCCTTCAATCGCCTGCACATTTACGGCTTCGTCCCGAAATATTTCCTCTTTTCGGCGTCCGTATTGGATTATCTTGTCTTCGCTCAATTCACCCAGCAGGTGCTGCAGAATATCATCGCGTTTTCTTCCGTCTAACACGAATTGAAGCTGTTCTTCGGAGGCCGATCTTCCCATCGATTCAAGAAACTTCTTCCAGGCGCGAACGTGCACCGGATGGCTATCTACGAGCACTCCATCGAAGTCGAAGACGACGCCTCTAAACACCTGGTTCACCTTGTTGGCTGAGAGTGAGAAAGCCCGGGCCAGGCAATCTGAGCTGCCCGGTATGTTTCTGGCGTCCCTATGTCGATGAGAAATTCCGTGATTCGATACGCCGCCATTCGGCCGACAATTTGGGGCAAGACGTGAAATCCAAGATCGAGCGGGCTAGAGTCGGGAATCTCATCCAAAAGAGCCGGGGTGGCCAACATCAACCCGGAGAACGCTAAATTGCCGGCTGGGGCTTGCGGCTTTTCGACAAAATCACGGACGATGCCATCTTCATCCACCTGAACGATGCCACATCGCGATGGGTCCGGCACTTCATAGACACCGATCGTGGCGATCTGCCCGCGACTGCGATGAAATGCTAGCATTTGCCTTAGACTTGCCGTGGTGAGGACATCTGCATAAAAAACCCAAAAGGAACTCTCGTTGATGACCCAGTCCCGGTTGGCATGAATCGTCCCGGCGCTCCCGAGGAGCGCCGTCTCCTCGGACAGGTTCACTTTTAAGCCATCTTCATTTTCCTCGATGAACTTGCGTACCGAGTTGCCATGTGCATGAACATTGATCAGAACATCATCAATGCCGTAGCGGCGACACAGAGCAAACCAAATCTGTAACAGAGGTATGCCCTGAATCGGCAGAAGACACTTCGGAGTGGTGTCTGTCAATGGCCGCAGTCGAGTCCCCAGACCTCCTGCCAGGAGAAAGGCTTTCATTCGAAAGCCACTAGCCGCGAAGACGTCCAATTGGATAGTAGGGACACCTTGCTTACACGTTTCCTTTGGCAAACACCTTTTTCGCAACCGGAGCAAACGTCCAGCGCATCCCACCGTTCTCGTCACCATCGATGAACGGATCATCCGCTACCACCTGAGCGCCCTGGAAGTCAAAATCAAATCCCATCTCACGGGCACCGAGCGCCATCAGGTCCTTCCGGACGTTCTCATGGTGCTGCTGCTGGCAATACAGAAGAAGGAATCCACCACCTCCCGCTCCGGTGATCTTGCCTCCCAACGCGCCGTTTCGGCGTGCAGACTCGTACATTTCATCGATAAGGTTATTGGAGATTTTCGAGGAAAGCCGTTTCTTGATCTCCCACCCTTCGTGAAGCAAACTACCAAATTCCGACAACTGCCCGGAAAGCAGTGCGGTTTTCATAGGCTCAGCCAGCTTGCGAATTTCGTGCAAGTATTCGACGGTGCCACTGCCGGTCCTGAGTGAGGACTGTTCTTGTTCCTCAAGAATCGTCCAGGAGTGATGGGAGGCACCAGTGAAAAACAGGAGCAAGCTCGACTGTAACTCCCGGACAAGGTCGGGCTCGAGATTCAAGGGCTCGACGTGAGTCGATCCGTCCTGGTGAAATGAAATGAAATTCAATCCACCAAACGCAGAGGCATATTCATCCTGCTTGCCAACCGGCCGGCCCAAAACATTGCGGGCAATGTGATAAGGCACGCTCGGCAAGCTCATACTTCGAAAGAGAGATGTGGCTGTAAGTTGCAAGCATTTTTGTGAGATTGACGCAAACACTGGCCGAGGAGCCAAGCCCAGTTCCCGGCGGAATCTCCGAAGCAAGAAAAAGGTTTACTGAGACATCGCAGCCAAATTCTTTGAGAACGGCAAGGGGAATTGCGAGAGCATTGTCCCGTACCTCCATGCGAGCGATGTCGTGCCAGGTCTCGACTGCACGGAGGTCGGCGGATATAATTTGAATTTTACCGTCGCGCCTCGTTTCCAGCACAGTATAGAAATGTTTGTTGATAGCCGCGCTCAGAACGGCTCCGCCAAATCGCTCGTAATAGGAGGGGAGGTCCGTTCCGCCGCCTCCGAAACTGATTCGCACAGGGCTACGAACGATTAACATCAACAACCTCCCTTGTCACATATGGGGTGTGCCCGTTGCTAAAATTCGTTGTCTGCGTAAAGGGAGGCTCCTGGTTTAATCCTCGAAACAGTAACGTCCAGACCGTCTGCAAAATAAGGCTGAAGTCCAACAACGGCGACCAGTTGAAGATGTACTGCAAATCGAAACGCGCCTTGTCTTCGGAGGAATGCTGCTCCCTAAGCCCATGTACTTGCGCGAGGCCCGTGACGCCGGCTCGAACCTTCAGTCGTTGCCGCTGCCACTCCGAATAATATTCTGACTCTCTCGAACGATTCGGGTCGGGGTCCGACGAGAGACATGTCGCCGCGCAATACGTTCCACAGTTGCGGCAGTTCCGTCAGACTCCACCTGACGAAGAGTTTCTCGTAGCGCTCCGGACTTGTCGCGTGGCGCTCCAAATTTAATCGGTGCATCGGGAAAGGAATTCCGTCTTTGCCGCAACGGAGCTCTGTCCGGAATGCCTGGCCCTTTCTGCTGTAGACAAAGAGGGCGGCTATTGCGAGTATGGGCGACACCAAGAGCAGAATTCCCGAGCTCAGGACAAAGTCCATGGTTCGCTTGAGAGCAAAGCTTCCGGCGGAGGGATTTCGCTCCTGCAGCGAAAGCAGGGGAAGACCATCGATTTCGACCAAATCCACCTTTGACAGATAGAGGTCGTACAACTGCGGAACCAGATAAACTTGGACTGATGCTTTTCGACACTCGGCGATGAGTTTCCTGACTTCTGCGCCATTGGTCTGTGGCATCGCGATTATCAGCTTCTGGACCTGTTGCTGTGCCAGTAGCTCTAGGACCTGCAGCGTCTTGACAGCGGTAAACGATGGCTTGGCCGAGATGGCGAACCCGTTGAAGTGTCTGCTTCACTCGGGAACAAGAACCCGACGATTTGGAAGGGGGCTTCAGGATGTGAAATGATCTTGCTGGCAAGCTCTTGGGCTATTGGCCCGTTTCCAAGAATGACGCAGCGATCGTCCGCCGCATTCCTCAGCTGAGAAGTGACCAGAAAACGAACCAAGCACCGCACTGCTGCGAGTCCAATGAGAAAAAGAATTGCGAAATAAAGCAGCACAAGGCGGGAGTAGTAGTGCTGGGTGAGGAATGCGAATGACAACAACACAACCATTAAAAGCGATACGGCTACAATAAGCTTCGAGAGAATCGCGGGGAGGTGCCAGCCCCCTTTGAATCCATCGAGGTTCATTTCAGAGTAGAGCAACGTCCACACAGACGACGGCAGCGATCGCCATCGGAGAGTATGTCTGAAAATGAGATGACGAGGCCGATCGATTCCGTTTGTCGTACCTGCGTATCGCAATGCGATGCCGAATCCCAAGGCACTCGGCACCCACAACAAATCGGCAATCAATATCCCGTGGCGAATGTTTTTAATTTTCATTTTAATTTGAAAGATGGTTCGGAATACTTCAGAAGCGATTCCGTCGCGTTCCCTTAACTAATACAAACTCTTACTTGGTTGATAACGTTCCGCGCAACTCTTCAGGTTTCCTATTGCGATATTGTTTACAGTTCATCAGTCCCTTTCAAGCAAACAATCGCTGGCAAATCTATTCGTCCTTCAAAGTTCCCGTGATTCATTTGCGTGTTCCGGAGGACCGCTATACCGAGCCGGCGGCCGTCAGGCTCCGGCGCGACATTCGGTTGTAGACGATCCGGTAAATCGAGTGGGCCATTGCAAGATGCAGGTCTTCGATGATTTGCATGTTTTCAGATGGAACGACCACGCAGATGTCGCAAAGCGGCTTCATGTCTCCACCTTGGAATCCGGAGATGCCGACCGTCATCGCACCTGCGTCCCGAGCTACCTGCAAAGCATTCAGCACGTTCTTGGAATTTCCGCTCCCACTGATGGCAAACGCAACGTCTCGCGGTTGGACGAAGTTTCTAAGTTGTTCCGAAAAGATATCTTCATAACTGGAATCGTTTGCCCAAGCGGTCAGGGTAGGAAGATTGTCCGTGAGAGCAAGCACTCGAAACCTCTTCGCACCGTTGCAACTGGCCGTACCCTTTCCGAGGTCGCAGGCGAGATGAGACGCGAGAGCTGCGCTCCCACCATTTCCGAATAGATATACCATTTGTCCCGATTCGTTGGCCCTCACTAGGAGATCCGCGACCTGGTTGATGCTGTCCTTCGGAAGGGCGGCTATAACGTCCTGTAATTCCTTAAAATATTGCGCTGCATCCGAAAACTCTTTGCCGTCGTTCATATAAGATCCTCCCACAGTTTAACAGAACGTACCTTTATTGGCTTGATGACTTCGATGCGGGATTCCCCGCGAGGCAACAAGAAAATAGGAAGCTCGGCTTCGAACCGCGTTTGGCAGACTTCAGTCGCTGAGAGCCGGTCTGGAATTATTTACAGGCTCACATCTGGCGGTTGCGCAACACTAACATCTGCACATTGCGCCCTAGCAACCCCATGCCAGGCGTTCGTGTTACTGCATTCTCGAGACACTTGGCTGTTGGTGCCACTTCGAAGATTCGGCTTGATCCGCCGCCCGAAGTTTTCAGGACGACACAGATTGTCCAACAGTCTCTTTGATATAGATTGGAATGCCATCCAAACTCTCTTCTTTATTCAGGAAAGAGCTGGAGTGGATTAGCAGTTCTTGCCAAAGAGCATGTACGGGATTGCCTTGAGCAGAATGTTCAAATCTAGCCAAATCGACCAATCATTAATGTAGGATAAGTCGAGTCGGACCATCTGATCGAAATCGGTCGTCTTACCTGAAACGACCCAGAGTGAAACCAATCCGGGTTTCACGATGACTCGATGCTTTTGCCAATCGCTCAGTTGCTCGTATTCAAAAATCTGAGTCGGACGAGGCCCTACCAAACTCATGTCCCCTTTCAAGACGCTCCACAATTGTGGCAATTCGTCGAGGCTGAACCGCCGAAGGATCCGCCCGAGGGGGGTAACGCGCGGGTCATTCTGCATTTTGAAGAAAATCCCTGTCATTTCGTTTTTCTCGCGCAGTTGCTCCCTGACCTGATCGGCACCGTCAAACATTGTCCGGAACTTGTAACCTACGAACGGTACCCCTCCTTTGCCGACTACATTCCAGCGGAAGAAAACCGGCCCTGGAGAACTGAGTCTGACGAGCAGTTGTATCAGGATCATCACCGGGATCAGAATCAGGAACGCAATGCCAGAGACAACTACGTCAATCACCCGCTTCACGGCCATGCCTACCGCAGGTAGCGTCCGAAGCGTCGGGGGCTCTGGTATCACAGACGGCTGAGTTGTGCTCAGCAATATTGGTTGATAGTGGAATTCTTCTTGGGTTTCATTCCGCATTGGCGATGTCTTTGCTTGCCGGGATTTGGCGTTTTGACAAATGAGATTGGTCGACCGGACTCAATGGTAACCGGACTTGGCCGGCTGATGACAGGCTTTTGTCAACGCGCGATTGAGGGCGGCCACAGATCTCCAGCATCGACTTTTCGAACCTGCTCAGAATTTCCTCACGGCCCATATTCTCCACCGCGTATTGGCGTGCCGCTTTGCCCAAGCGATGCCGCAGATTCGAATCCGCAGCCAGCCGGGTAATCCCAGACACAAATTCGTCGATGTTACCGGGAGCGGTAACAATACCTCTCCCCTCGAGCACCATCGATATTTGCGTTCCTGGGTGAGCCGTTGCGATAACCGCGCGACCGCTTGCCATCATGCCCGTCAGTTTGGAGGGCATAACCAAATCCGAGGCATCAGCCAGTTGGGGTAACAAATGCACATCCGCCAGATTAAGCAGTTCGTTCAGTCGGCCGGCCGGTTGCAACGGAAGCATGAAGACATTTCGACGTTTTTCCATTAGAAGTTCTTCCCGAAATGGTCCATCACCACAGAAAACAAAGCAGATGTCAGAGCGAGAGGCAAGGCGGCGGCTCGCGTCGACGAGTAACTTCAAGCCGTGTTTCATCCCCATGCTTCCGGAATAAAGAGCCACAATCGCTTGTTCGGGAATCCCCAACTCCTGGCGAAATGCACTGACCGTTGCCAGTGGATAAATCGCTGATGTGTCCACCCAATTGGGGAAAAGTATTCTCTTCGAGGAGTCGACTCCCTTCGCTGCTAGTCGCTCGACCATCCGATGAGAGATCGCAGAAACCCGGTCAAACTTGGACATCAAAAATCGTTCAACAGTTTGGGCGAGCCCCTCCAGCCCATGCGATGAAAGTCTCCCTAACTGAAAAGCTGCGTCTACTTCGAAATCTTGCACGTGAAGCCATGCTGCTGAAGCCGTTAACTTGGAAACAAAAAGAACCTGAGGTGAACAGAAGAGCGTCGGCTCAATCATCAATATCACATCTGGCCGCCAGAATGCCTGTATAAGCATGGGCAGCGCGCTGCTGAGCGCGAAACTTGCCAAATAAACGATCCGGTTCCAGCCGTGCGGCTTCCGAGGTATCCAAGCGGGGCAACGAATGACTCTTAGAGTGCCCTTCGAACCGTTGGCTGGCAGCCACATCTCCCTGCTGAACTTCCAGGAAGAATAGCCGTCAAAAACCTTCCAGTGTGGAAAATGCGGAACCGAAGTCACAACTCGAACTTCATGATCGCGCATGGAAAGCCACTCGGCCATCTCGCCCGTATATTTTCCAATCCCAACCTTTTCGGGGGAAAAGTCGATGCCGTGAATCAGCACGCGCATGGCCTAAGCCTTCCTCGCAATGGTTAGCAAACAATCCCCGCGGCCGCGCCTGTTTTCCAGCCATAAAACGGGGAAAAGCACGAATCTGACGAGCAGCATCAGGAATAAGGTCAAGAAAGGGTTTCGCAGTTGGCGATTCTTTTCGCCTTTGGCAGCAAAGAAATAGGCGATCAGCGATTGCGCGACCCATACCGCCGGCGTTATTTGGCGCACATCAATTTGATCATAGCCAGCACTTTCCAGCAACTCGCGCAACGTGACGGCCGAAAAATGGGATATGTGGAAGGGAACATGCCAGTTTATCCAAGACCGGCCAAACACTTGCCGAAGCCAACTCTTGCTGTTAGGACAGCTGATCCACACTTCTCCTCCGCCCACTAGAATTCTGTGGACGTCCTGCAGCATCTGACGAGGATCCAGCGAGTGTTCCAACACGTTCGACAAGACGGCGACGTCGTACGGAGCCGTGGGAACAAATTCGCCAAGCAAGCAGGTATGAACGATGAAGCCAGGCTTTCGTGCTTCAGCCGCCGCTCTCTCATTGATCTCAAGTCCTTCCACTTGGAATCCGTTGCGCGTATACAGCCTTAGGCCGCGCCCCTCATTACAACCGATATCCAGGAGGCGACCGGTGCCGCGCCGGAGGTAAAAGGAGATATCACCGTCGATCTGAGTCCAAACGCGATTCAGAAATGAAAATAGAAACTTCTCTCGTAACCTGGTGTAGAGAGTATCCCTCTCTCCGCCGAAGTTGTAATGTGCCTCGTAAAGACTCTTGAGTTCCGCCGCGGATGGAAGTGGGCATGTCTGCTCGAGACCGCATCGCACACAGCGGTGGATCTCGTATGATCCTAAAGTCCCAAACCGAGTGTCTACCAAGCCGTCCACAAGCACATCAAGTGCCGATCCACACAGAAGGCAAGTCTTCTGTGCTTGCCTGGATGTGTTTCTCGGTTCGCGAATGGATCCCGGCCCTGCAAGTTCGACCGTTTTGTGCGTCATTTGGCGCAAGAATTCGTCTCGGTCATAATGTGTGCAAACTCCGCATAGGTTATAGCCAAACCTTCCCGTAACGAAGTCCGAGGCGCCCATCCCAGTTGGGTAATGAGGGCGATATCGAGCAACTTCTGTGGTGTTCCATCCGGCTTCGATGAATCGAATACGAGCTTTTGCTGGAAGCCGGTGACATCTGCGATGAGCTCGGAGAGTTCCCGAATCGTTAGATCTTCGCCTCGGCCGATATTCACCACCGGAGGATAAGAATCAGCCGCGACCAATGGGTCAAGCTTTTCATCGGGCAAATTCATCAGAAAAACGCAAGCCTCAGCTGCATCATCGCTATAAAGGAATTCACGCCGAGGCGCCCCCGTGCCCCAGACCGTCACCTGGTCCGCCCCGCTTCGTTTCGCCTCGTGCATTTTTAGGATCAGCGCTGGAATTACATGGGAATCGTGAAGGTCGTAACGGTCTCCGCGCCCGTAGAGATTGCAAGGCATCGCTGACAAGAAGCGCGTGCCGTATTGGCGATTGTACGAGGCGCACATTTCAATCCCGGCTATTTTTGCAACCGCGTAGGCTCGATTGGTCAATTCCAAAGGTCCCGAAAGCAATGATTCTTCCTTCATGGGCTGGGGCGCGTGCTTGGGGTAGATACAGCTCGACCCCAGGAAAAGAAGCCGGTTCACCCCGGCTCGGTAAGCCTGGTGGATCACGTTGGTCTGAATGAGCAGATTCTGATGGATAAACTCAGCTGGATATGTGGAATTGGCGAGAATGCCTCCCACTTTGGCTGCAGCCAGAAAAACGTAATCGGGACGTTCCTGGGCAAAGAATTCCCGAACTTGGATCTGATCGGTTAAATCGAGTTCTTGACGGCTGCGCAACAAGATATTGCCATGGCCAAGAGCTCGTAATTGGCGCACCAAAGCGGAGCCGACCAGTCCGTGATGGCCTGCCACGTAGATCTTTGAGTCTCGGTTCATGAACTAACCGGAATGGCTTTGAATTCGGTACCCGGAGTTGGAAACAAGTTGGTCGCGTTCCGCAAGTTTCAAATCCCCTGCGACCATCTCCGCGACGAGTTCGCGAAAGCCTACCTTGGGTTTCCAGCCCAGCTTGGCTCGCGCCTTACTCGAGTCACCCACGAGTGTATCTACTTCCGCCGGACGAAAATAGTGCGGATCGATCGCAACAATGCACTGGCCACGGCCATCGAAGGCCTTTTCCTGGGCGCCGGAACCCCGCCAGGTGAGTCGGATCGCCAACTCCTCGGCCGCGGCATTCACGAAATCGCGCACGGAGTATTGATGCCCCGTGGCGATTACGTAATCATCCGGCTCATCCTGCTGAAGCATGAGCCACTGCATTTCCACATAGTCGCGCGCATGGCCCCAGTCGCGTTTCGCATCCAAATTGCCGAGGAACAGACAGTCCTCGAGGCCGACCTTGATGCGCGTCAGACCTCTGGTGATTTTACGCGTAACAAAGGTTTCGCCCCGCACAGGTGATTCGTGGTTGAAGAGTATCCCGTTGCATGCATACATGCCGTACGCTTCCCGATAATTCACCGTAATCCAGTAGCCATACAGTTTCGCCACCCCGTAAGGAGAGCGTGGGTGGAATGGAGTCGTTTCGTTTTGGGGCGTCTCTCGAACCTGTCCGTAGAGTTCAGAAGTCGAAGCCTGGTAGAAGCGGACGTCTCGTGTCATGTCCAACGTCCGGATCGCCTCCAGAATGCGCAGTGTGCCGAGCGCGTCGACATCCGCGGTATATTCTGGCGATTCGAACGAGACGCCCACGTGACTTTGCGCCGCTAGATTGTAGATTTCATTGGGCTGCACGAGCTGAATGATACGGGCCAGGCTGTTGGCGTCGGTCAAATCTCCGTAATGCAGGCGGAAACGAACACTGGGATCATGCGGATCCTGATAGAGGTGGTCGATTCGCGCAGTATTGAACGACGACGCGCGCCTTTTGATGCCATGCACTTCGTAGTGCTTTTCCAGCAGGAACTCCGCCAGGTACGCCCCATCCTGGCCGGTGACGCCCGTGATTAAGGCTTTTTTCATCCGTTCACTCCTGAATGTGAGTCGCCGTGTTCAGAATAGATCGCTCCCGCTCTGCAATTCGTAGATCGGCCGCTGCCATCTCTGCCACTATTTCACGAAACGTTATCTTTGGTTTCCAACCCAATTTCGTTCGCGCTTTTCTAGCGTCTCCCACTACGTTTTCAACCTCGGATGGACGAAAGTAGTGTGGATCAATCGCGATCACGCAGTGACCGCAAGCGTCGAACGCTTGTTCCTCCAGACCCCGGCCCCGCCAGGTGAGATGCATTCCCATTTCTTCTGCGGCAACGTTCACAAATTCCCGAACCGTAAACTGCTTGCCGGTAGCGATCACGAAATCCTCCGGAAGCTCCTGCTGCAGCATCATCCACATCATCTCAACGTAGTCCTGGGCGTGTCCCCAATCGCGTTTCACCTCCAGATTGCCGAGATACAGACAATCTTGGAGGCCCACTTTGATCCGCGCGAGCCCTCGAGTGATCTTGCGGGTCACGAAGGTCTCACCCCGGAGTGGAGATTCGTGATTGA
This sequence comes from uncultured Acidobacteriota bacterium, assembly GCA_963797765.1. Lineage (GTDB taxonomy): Bacteria > Acidobacteriota > Terriglobia > Acidiferrales > UBA7541 > JBGPTK01. Next base: position 1,714,948 of record CAWCQU010000002.1, read on the forward strand.
ATAGAATTCCGTTACAAGCATACATCCCGTACGCTTCGCGATAGTTCACGGTGATCCAATATGCATATAGCTTCGCGACCGAGTAGGGCGAACGCGGATGAAAAGGAGTGGATTCCGACTGCGGAGTAGTGTGGGAAAGTCCATATAGTTCCGAAGTCGAAGCCTGATAAAAACGCACCTGGTTCGTTAATCCCAGGATTCGAATCGCCTCAAGCAATCTGAGCGTTCCCAATGCGTCCACGTTGGCCGTGCACTCCGGGGATTCAAACGACACTCGCTACACCGCTCTGCGCCGCCAGATTGTAAATCTCATCTGGATGTACTTTCTGAATCACTCTCATCAGATTATTTGCGTCGGTCATGTCGCCATGATGCAATAAGGGATGATGACCAGAGCGGTCAAAGGCGTCCTCACGGTGGTCGTTGCGCGCCGTATCGTTCGATGGAGCACGACGGTTAATTCCGTGTACCTCATAGCGTTTCTTGATTAGGAATTTGGCCAGATAGGCCCCATCTTGACCGTTAATTCCCGTGATAAGTGCCTTTTTCATGTTCGTCTTCTTGCTTCCGGCTGTCTGCATGCCTTGGCGGCAGAACTGAGTTTACGAAAATGGGCCCGAGTAGAGATCAGTGACCGCTCGTCAAGTAGACAGCCGAAGACTCGGGCAGCCCACAGGGGGGCCGGGCATCTTTGACCCGCCTGGGGAAACAACCGGGATCAGTGCCAATTCTGATGTCGGGGCGGCAAATAATAAGAACGCCAGAAGCGAGTAAGGGTTAGCTAGGGCAAACATAAAGCGGCCAACTATGTCGTTCACCAAGAACACCACCAACAACAGGCTGCAGACCAGGTAGAACTGTCGCTGACGATGGTCCGCAGCACGAAAGTAGTTCTGTTGGAACATCTTCAATATGCTGAGGAATCTCCAGGAAATCAGGATGAGTGGAAACAAGCCTAGCTCATAGAGAATTACCAGATAGCTATTGTCAATGGGTGGGTACATTGAATCCGAGGATCTGAGCCCTTGGCCAAACATCCAAGTTCCGTCGGACAAAGCCCGGACGATTTCTTTCCACTTGTCTACACGCCCGGTGAGCCCAGAATCGAGCCCGCGATCGGAGGTAGAGAGAGAGAGAACTTGATCGACAAATTCATAGCCACTTGCAGTCCACTCCAGATTCCCGGCGACAAGCACCGTCGCCAAGAGCAAAGTTGTTGTGAGAAGTCCCCATCGCAGAAGCTTCCGCCGCTGGTCTTTTGCCGCACCAAAGAATGCCATTCCAGCAACGACCAGACAACCGGCAAAAATTGCTACCAGGGAACCACGTGAGGACGCGAAGAAAATGATCGCCAAGCAAACAAGGCCGGCCGCACCCGCGAAAATCTTGATGTACCAACCGCTCGTAGCGCACTTCCAGACCAGTACGCAGAAATATCCAGCCAGCACAAAGGCCAGCACATTCGGTTCGAAAGCAAATGCAGTGAACCTCGTCAGGCTGAACACGGCCTGTGTGAGATCGGCGAAAGCCAGAACCATGAATACGCCTAACGACAGGATCCCCGACCAGAAGAACGCCTCTAGAACTTCCCGAACCGGTACAACCGCCATGTAAAGTCGCGCCAGCACCAAACAAACCGTGGTGAGCAGCCAGTAGTCGACGGATTCATGAAAATTAGAATCAATCGATGGTCCTAACATTAGAAAGGGCAGGACCACCACAAACAGAAGCCCGTCCATCTCAACAAGCGATTTGACAGCCCTCAGCACGGAGTGCGAGCAAAAAACTCTGAAGAACACCAACACTGCAAAAAGGATTAAAGGAGCAAACCGCCGAGCCACTGTCAACTCCGGCGCAAGGTACGCAACGAAGGAGAGAAAGAAAACAAATGTTAGTGTGATGCGATTTACCATGAATAGCAGCTCTAACCGAGTTCCCTGGCAAGCAAAGTTAGTTCCGGACGAAAGAATATGGCCGAGTCCTCACGAGTTCAAAATCCGCTCAAACAGCTTCACATAACGACGGGCGGTATTTTCCCAGGAATACAAGCCGATGCGTTCGCGATTGTGGGCGGCTTGGGCGGAAGCTGTCTTTTCGTCATTCCACAGTGAAAGGATGAGTCCCGCCAGACCGTCAACATCGAGCGGGTCGAACAAATTCAACTGCAGCACGCGGCTCAGCTCCTCAATCGGCGGGATTCTGGATCCGATGATGGGGGCACCGGCCGCCGCCGCCTCCAAGATCGGCAAACTGCTCGATTCGTGCAACGTAGCCGTGATCACGAACGTTGCTCTCTGATAAAACGCCACCATGTCCTGAGAAGAAATCTTCCCCAGATAGTGCACGTAATCCATGGACTGGTTCATGATGAATTTGAATATTTCAGGAGCAGCCGAATATTTTTCGCCGGTAAAAACGAGCGGTATTTTTTGGCCGAGTCCGGTTTCGATCTGCTTTAGCGCTTTCAGAACGGTCAAATGGTTCTTGTGCGGCCACAATTGTGCCGGAAAAAAAGGTATCGGCTGGGGAGTCCGTGCAGCCTGGACAGAGAATCTGTGCCCGCCGGCGCTGCAAATTTTTCGATAAGCGTTCCCGAAGGAATGACTTCGATCTGTTCCGGAGACAACCAGGGAAAATGCTTCAGCAAGTCTTCTTTAATATATTGGCTGCTAGCCTGGAAATAGCTCGCATGGCGCGCGCTGAGTCCATAAGTGATGCTTCGGCTGAGCCGCGTCGGCCAATTGAAGAATTCTGGGTGGTGGACATGCTGGATATCGTGCATGCTGAGCACAGTGGGTCTACGGCTGTCTAAGCACCGCAACACGGGAGTCGGCGTGTAGAGAATGTCCGATTCGACGTCCATCAACGCGCGGACGTTTTTGAAAACGAGATCGCTGGTGAGTTTATAGAATCCGCGGCTACAAGAAAGGGAGGCACCCCGACAGATGCCGCTGGCTGAGAAGTGAGCCGGTCGCCAATCACGACGATCTCGAAATTATCGTAATTCCGAAACTGCTCAAAAAGGTGCTGATTCCCATCGGTGACAAATATGCTGAATTGGCAACCGCTGGAGACTCTTGCGAAGCCCTCCAAAAGCCCAAGTGCGTATGTGGTCACCCCTCCCACGAAGGAGGGATTGATGTCGAGACAGTTCACTCCGACCCGCATCGAGACGCCGGGTCCGTCGATCTCCGCAGCTCTTTCCTTTCCCGTCCTACCGTTCTTGCTTGGGATTGCTCTATGGTGTTTGATTGATTCAATGTTGATCCCGGCTGAGTCTGAGAATGTGGAAAGGCCTGCACTGGATAATGCCGTTTTTATCGAACTGACTCGTATGCTGAAAATGCAGTATTTACTGGCTTGCTTTCAGGTGGACACAAGAGAAAAATCCCACGGCGAGAGTAATTGTGTAGGCTGTCGCGGAGAGTAACATGCCATAAATTGCGCCGGCCAAGCCGAAGTGCATCACCAGAGGAATGCCCCCAAGAAAGGTCACGGCTCCACTGCAGACGTAAGCATAGAAGTTGACCTTCGGCTTCTCGGCAGCATTCAACGCGATGCTCGTCGAGTTGCCGATTCCCATTAATAACGGCAAGAAAGCAAGCATGTAGAGCAGGGGAGCTAGACCATCGAACCTTCCTGCGTAGAGCCAATGCATCGTTGGTCTTCCCGCTATGCGGACCGCGAGTGCAAACAGCGCGGTCACGCCAGTCGTGGCGAACGTATATCGTTTCCACAGGGACCGCAAATCTCCCACCTTGCGCGCGGCGTAATGGGACGCCAGCATCGGAAGTACCAGATAGGACATTGCAATGAAAATGTGATCTACGGGCTGGACGAATAGATAGATGGCCTTAAGCTCAGCCACCTGCTTTACGGAAAGAAACCCCGCAACGAGCCAATAGTAGCCTTGTGTGGTGAACTGGAACACAAAGGCGGTCCAAAGCACCCATTTCGAATACTTCCAGTGCTCGCCCCAATAACCGGGAGTGGAGTCCAAAAAGGGCGGCCCTTGACGATCAAGCGCGAGTTTTTTCCCCAAGCTGAAGCCCGCCGCGATCCAGCCCATGGCGAGAATTACAAAAACTGAGAAGCCATTCAAGATTTGAGTCTTTGCCCCCAGCCAAAGTCCACATGCAACTGTCACAAAGCAGATCAGGGAGGCTTGCGCGGCAAACTCAGGCTGGCGCTGGAGGTAGAACACCCGGCGGAGAAACGTCCCGAGAGCAGAACGCCGACAGTCACTCCGAGACCGAGAAGCGAGCGGGAAACGTACTGTGGTGCAACGCAATATAGCACAAGGCAAATCACGAGCACGAGCAACATGAGCAGCAATCCAACGAATGCATTCACCCGCACCATCAGCCGCAGGTATTCCGAAAAGCGGTTGCGGTACCTTCCAGAGCCGTAAACGGTGTATGGCTCGAGGATGGCGGAATTGTGAAGTCCAGCCAGGAACGTGAAGAGCGAGTACGACAGGGTGAACATCCCGTACTCTTCCTTTGTTTGGGTGCGGGCAAGCATCACATTGGCAAGGAAATTAGCTCCAACAGCGAGCGCCTGGTCTGCAAAGCTATACACAACTGGTTTTAATTTATCCACCGCCAGCACTGGGCCAAGGAGAAACTGCAACCAGGTCTTTGTTTGCCCAGAGAGCTTAGCGGCAGCAGGGGGCACATTGAGTGTCCCGTTGGGGGTTAGGGGAGCATCTTCCATAAATGCCGCATGAACTTGATCTCTATCAGCCAGCAATCTTGACCGTGAAATCACTCAGCCGATTCTTTCGATTTCTCCGGCATCGATCTCTACTGAAGCGGAGTGCATGATCAATTCGATGGACAGAACCACTCGAACTGCGTTCTTCTTTCGGATCAGTATTCCTTCTAGGCCTTCGAGCGGCCCGCTCTTAATTCGGACGCGCCGGCCAATGGTCAAATAGCGATGTGGTTCGACACGCAGTTGCGCCGCAAAGCCGTCACGAAGCGCTTCGATGTCTCTTTCGGGAAGCGGAGTCGGAACTTTGCTGAAACCCACCAGCCGGACCAGACCGGGAATCTGCAAGACCCTCAAGCGATTGCGCAGTGCGAGTCGGACAAAAACATACCCGGGAAACAACGGCATGAGCAGTTTAACCTTGCGGTCCTTCCACCGGCGCACAGACTCATATTGTGGCAGGAAGTGTTCGATTCGAGCTCCGAACGAGCTGTTCGGCGATCCGCTTCTCGTGATTCGCACAGGTGTAAGCGGCGTACCAGCGCGGCTCCAGGTCATCGCAAAGCCCGGTTTCGCGTTCCCGAAGTTCGATATGGGTGTTGAGAGTGGCCATCAATCAAGTCCAACGATGCCAGATACAGCTTCGCCCCGTCGCCTACATGGCGATGCGAAAGTTAACTGTAATCCGTACAGCAGTTTACGGGGCCTGTAACCTGATTTCTTTCGTTCTGAATCTTCCCCTCGCCTCCGCAAACGAATCCAAGATTTTCCGCTCGGCCCAGCTGACTCGTTGCCGTTCGCCGAGGGTAAATGCAAGCTCGATTTCATGCTGTCCAGTACTTCCTTCACAAAGATTCTACGCGGATCCAGGCGATCGGTCTTTTCCCAGTACGTTCTACCCAGGACCCAAGCTGACCCGAGAGCGATCGATAGGATGGTTCCAAGAAAAATAATTGCGAATCGGGGAGGGAACGATTTTTTTTCGGGTATCTCGGGCGGATCGAGCACCTTGACGCTGGGAATTTCCTTTGCCTCTTGCACCTTTGCCAATTCATATTCCTGTGTTAGGACCTCAAACACTGATTCTTGAACCTTCAGCCGGCGGAAGAGATCTGCGTACGCGACGCCGAGCAGGGGAAGTCTCCGAATCGATGGGTAAAGCGATTCGTTATCTTGACCGTTTCCAGAAGTCGGCTCGCCTTTACCGCCTAGCTTCTCAAGCTGATTGTGGAGTTCCGAGATGCGAGCTTGTACGGATCTGACGCGCACATTGCTTTCCGTGTATATCTGTTTAAGCCCCTCCATCTCCGACTCGGCCGCGATCAATTGGCCCGTAAAGTCGCCGCCGCTTCCACCATGGCCTTGCCCTGGGATTGAATATCGATGGCGGTGTTCTTGCTGGCAAATTGGCTGAATTCCTTCTCGGCAGATTCCAAATCTTGCTTGACGCCCGCGAGCCGTTCTTCCAAGAACACTCGCTCGCGGTGAGCCGATGAAGTGCTCAGCAAGTTCACGACATAGTTAAGCTTCTCCACATATTCACGCGCCATTGCAGCGGCTCGCTCGCGGCTACGATCGGTCACCTGTATCGTGATAATGCCGCTTTTTCGATCTTCGGCGAGATTGGTGCGGGTCGCCAAATCAATCCGGGCTTCTTCCCAACGCCTGTCCCAATAAACATTTCGCAAGTCGAATTTCGTGATCAGGTCGTCTTGTACGGTTCTGCTGGAAAGTATTCCGATGAACAAATCTCCGGTAGTCTTGACGCCGAGAAGATCGCCAGCAAGCGCGCCAAGACTTCCGCCCCCAATGCCCTCTTCACTCCCACCGGCTAACGACGCGAGCATGCTGAGTCCAGAACCCGTCTGTTGGTCTGGTGGCATCAACCGTGTTGTGGAGGTGTACCGAGCCGGAATGGCAAACGCAACAACGATCCCCAGAATCAATCCGTAGAAGGCGAACCGCCCTAGAATTCGACGGGCGTTCCAGAGCGTGCGCAGCGTCACAATGGCACTTTCGCGTTCAGCTTCTAGAACGACGGGAAGAGCATCTCCATAACTCGATTCATTGACGATTTCCTGTTCCGGATTGGTCGTAATATTCTTCAAACCTTCATTCTCCCAGCAAGTCTCTTTTCCAAACAGTCACTTAATTCCGCGAGTGGCGCGGCCAAAACGTCATTTGAATCGAAGTGGTTACATTGGATTGCGCCCCGGGAGACAGGATCGGGAACAACCATTTCTCGTATTGCACGCCGCCAGAGAAACTCAGATCGTTACGTATCCAAATGTCACTGTGCAGTCCCAAGTCAGTGATGGTTCCTCCAAACGGAATGAACTGCTCGCTGACCTTCTGGTGTCGAAAATTGAGCTGAATTTTGTTTCGCGCACTCAACCAGTAGGTAGACGACGCCTGCCCTCCCTGTCCCTGCCGGCCGATCCAGTCACCCATAAGATTTCCTTCGTTCGTGTAGCCACTTCGAAAACGGAAATTGAAATAGGGAAATCCGCCGCCATATCCCGAAATGGGCGGATCCGTGTACACGCCCTCGACTCGCAGATCCAACTTCGGGATTCCCGGGATCCGGGCCATGTAGAGTCCTGCTTGAAAAAACGAGCGGTCCCAATAAGCAATCGGATTGGGTTCGTCCTCCGCGAAGCCATTCACATAAAACGTTAACCAGTTTCGCATCCACGGGAGCCTGTAGGTGAAATCGAGCTCGGTGCGGCGGTCCCCGGGATTGTCTTGAGCGCCGGGAAAAGTATTGCTCGGCGAGAAAGACTGCACAAAGGAATGCCAATTAACCGGATATCCTGGTCCGCCAAAGAGAGTCGTGACAGAGACACTAAATTCAAAGTTCCGGGTCGGCTTAAGACTAATCTTGGATCCGTCGATCATCGGTTGCGGACTCAAGGATTGGCCCCATTGCCCCGCCAATTGAGGATTCGCAAATCCCCTGAATTCGAATTGCTGGCCCGAGAGCTGCCCGATAAAAAATTCCGTTCGAATCGGTCCGAGCCGGCCGAGGAAGCCTGGCAGTTTGAAAGGGCTCACCCGGTTGATGCGAAACATCGTGATCGGTTCCGCATTGTCGCTGAACGTCATGGGCCCGCCCTCACCCGGACCCCACCACAGGCTCTGCTTGCCATATGAAATCTGCCAATCCGAAAGATTGATTGCAACGTAGCTGTCCAACAGGGTGAACTGATTTACGGCCTGAGTCGGAGTGCCGGGAGGGAGCGGCACGACGTCTGCGTTTGAAATTGCCTGGCGTGCGGCGAGCGGCAAGGCGGATGCCGATGGCGCATGTTGATATTCGCCGTTCACATAGGCAACAAACGGTCCTGCGGTTGTCCACCCCGAAAAGCCCGTGACATTGTTCACACCTTCTTCATAAGGGCGGCCGAAATCGTTGGTGATGGTTTCGCCAAAATGGTATCCGTCGGTCAAGGGTTGACCGGAAATTCCGGTTACGCGCGTATAAATAGAATCAAGGCCTAGAGCGCGATTCGTTCCGCCGCCGATCAATTTCACGTCGCTCGCGAATTCACTCGCCAAAGCGTCATACATACGGCTGCCTCGTAGTGAGGCAGGCGCACTTTCGCTTAAATGGTCTTCCACCTCTCCCAGCAGGCGCGCGCACTCCAAGCGCGTCCAAGGGCGCAATCCCACTATGTTGCTATCCAGGTAGCCCAGCGCCGCCAACCGATCAAATGCCGGATAGATCCAACTGTCCAGCGGAACGTACGGAGATCCCATATTCTGCGGACGCCGGGCCCATTCACCTGAAAATTTATCTGACATCTTTTCCCACCCGCCGCCACCAATCTCGGGGTCATGATGCTTGCGGTAGACATATTCGCCAATCAGCCAGCCTAGGCTGCTGCCCACCAGCACATCCGAAGGAAAATGCTGCTTTGCCTTGATTCGCGAAATGCTGATCGCGGTAGCCCCACCATAGGCAAGGAACTGCGTCAGGAATCCGGGATATTCGTGAGCGAATACGCTCGCAATCGACCATGCTGCCGAAGCATGTTCCGAAGAAAATGAATCTCCGCCACTCCAAAAGCTCCCGTCGCCGTTGCCCTGTGGGGGCGTTCGCGCCGGGTTGCATACTTGAGGGCGTACGTCGGCACGAGGCTGTCGAGTGCCGCTTCTCCCGCCAGCAAACCGGTTTCGCGCGCATGATCGTTGCTGGTCATTTTCCCCAAAAGGTACATTCCGCCACTCGCGGCGGCCATGACCCCAATTCCATAATCCGAGATTTTCTTGTAATTGCTCAGAGTGCTCGCGGAATTCGAAAGATGCTTGCTGAACTCAGCGTCCGTGGTAAATAGCGCCGCCGCGAATCCGCCCAGCGGAACCAGCCACACCGTATCCGAAAAACGGACGTGAGCCGGACTCGTCCAAATCGCCTTTTGATCGGAGACAAAATGGCGCAGCAGGGGTTTTCCGGGAGAGTTGTCGTAATCTCAGCCCCTGAAATTGCAGCGTCATCCGGCCTCGGTCTAATTTTGCCAGCTTGCTCGATCACTTTCCCATCCGTTTTGGTTTGCGTCGCGCTCGCCTGGCCCGGTTGCGCCGGCGATTGTGAGTACGCATCGATCCCGATTCCCAGGCTGACGAATAACACGGTCCCCGCGCATAAAACTTTGGGCCCCACTTTCATCGTTCATGGCCTTTAGAACCGCACGGCAATCACGATCGTCTGGGCGATAGCCGAAGCGATCGTAGCCGTTTGCAAAGTGTCCTTCCACGTGATCCCGCTTCCCAGCGCCTTCTCCGGCACGATCACTGAATCCCCGGGCTGCAAAACCGCCGAGAGCGAATCGCCGGAGAAAAATCCCAGCTTGTGCCGAGAACCGTTCCATCTGCCCGAATCGCGAATATTGCCTTTTTATTAGCGAGATTCGTCGGCCCTCCCGCCTGCCCGAGATACCATCGGGCGCTCTTTCCCGGACGATAGGAAACCGCGGTGGGGTTGTACACCTGTCCCATCACCATCACGTAGTTGGGCTTCTTCGGAATGATCAAAATATCTCCCGCGCGGACCGCCACATCTTGCGGAGTATTTTCCCAATGCTGAATGTCGGAAGATATTCGAACGGTTACCCGCCCGGCCGGTGGGTTATTCGCCAAAGTTTCGAGCGTGACTTGCCATTGCGCGAAGGCCACTGCGTCCGCTTTCTTCTTGTCGGGATCGACTTCCGTTTTCTCGCTGGTCACCAGTTCCGTCTGGGCTGCCTTCACACGCTGCATTAATTCCGCGTGGGTTCTTTCTTCCATCTCCCGCACCTGCGTGCGCTCGAGCACCGCTCCGTAGGGGTACGCGTCCGGTTGATAGCCTCCCGCGAGCTTCAGGATGCTGCTGAGCCTGTCGCCGGGATGAATCCCAAAAGTTCCCGGATTTTTCACTTCGCCGCGGACAACAATGGTCGCTCCCAGGTCGTTCCATCCCGGTAGCTGCGGGATGGTCAAAACATCGCCGTTGTTTAGCGGCACATCCGCGGTCTTGTCGCCAGCGAGGGCCGCCTCCACATTGACGTTCTGATGTTGCGGCGTTTTGTTCACATCTTCGATGGAACGCGTCAGGTCCGCGTTTTGTAAAGAGGCGCTTCTTTTGGCGCCCCCCGCCACGCGAATCAGATCAGCCACTGTCAGATTTGTTGTGAGCGGATAACGGCCTGGCCTTCCCACTTCTCCCTGGATGATGACTGTTGCGGGATCGACCCGAGCTAGATTCTTGTGGACCACAACTCGGTCACGAGCTCGAGCAGAATATTGTCGAGCGGCTTACCGTCCCGCGCGTCGTTTAAGTTGACGCTGAGAATCTTGAGCTGGCTGTCGGGCAAATATTGAAACACCTGCACGTTGTCGGTTTGTGAATCCGGCGTCAGGCCTCCGCCGTAATGATCGCGACCCACAAGTGAATCTGGCCGGGCGTGTTGTATGTTCCCGGCGAACGAACTTCGCCCAGCACGGAAACCGTGGGCGGGCTCTGCAAATCGAACCGGCCGTAAATCCGGATCGTATCCATCGGCTCGAGCGTTGGGGAGTGGCCGGATTCGAAAGCGCGGCAGCCAGATCAAAGCCGACCACACTCGGACGGAAGTCCGGCGCATTCAGCCGCACGATCTCGGCATATTTCGCGGAAGGTTCCGGCAGCAGATCCTTGTAACCGGATACGAGATCAATCTTCATGCCCTTCCGGTAGGAATATCGGCCCGGGCGCAATACGTGGCCTTCCAGATAAACGATATCTTGATTGTAGGAAGCGATTGGGAAAATTCGGATCGTGTCTCCATCTTGAATCGCAAACGCTTCCAGTTTCTTCTGCACAAAATCCGCGTCTTCTACTTCCGGAATATCCACGCTCAGCATGGTGTGTTTTTCGTGAGCGATCAGGCGCTGCACTTCAATATGGCGCAGGGTGGCGGCGGGCAGAATTCCTCCCGCCAATTCCAGAACTTGGGCCAAATCTTTTTCCCCATTCAGTTCATAAAGGGAGGGGCGCCGGACCATCCCTTCCAGCGTCACCTGTCCGCGGATGGGCGGCACTAATACCGTGTCGCCGTTTTCAAGTGGCAGGATACCGTCCTTCACTCCGTGCAAAAGGAGATCGAAATGCTTACTTCCTGCACAAGCTTCTTGCCGCGAAAGTGCTGGACAGTCCGCAGGGATCCGCGGTCCGTCGGGCCGCCCGCTTCAAACAGTGCGTTCAGTGGCGTCGAAAGGGAACTAATGTCGTAAGCCCCGGCGCGCTGCACGTCGCCAACCACGTAGACGCGGATGGTGCGCAAGTCGAGTGGAGCGATATATCGGCCGAAAATCGCGAAATTGCGTGCGCAAAGATTTGCTGCACTGATTGCTGCACTTCGCCCAGGGTTCTTCCGCTCACGAGAACCGGCCCCGCTTCCGGAAGCGATGAGGAGCCTCGTGGTCAACGGTCCGGTAGATCCGTTG
>CAWCQU010000003.1:0-2219445 GCA_963797765.1 uncultured Acidobacteriota bacterium
AGGCGCGCTACCAGGCTGCGCTACGCCCCGACACGATTGCGCTGTCATTCTAGCGTACTTTGCGAGTTTGCTTCTACCACGCGGCCGGCACTTGGCGCGCTCTTTGAAGAAGACGCCGGAACTTCTTCCCGACACCTTTTGACCATCAACAGGAGTATGCTACGCTTACGTTTTCTCCTGTTGGCCGTCTAAAGGAGCGTATGCCTTCCTTTTCCAGAAGTGAAGTCCTGCAGGGAACACTCGATCTGCTGGTCCTCAAGACCCTCGATTCCATGGGGCCGATGCACGGCTTCGGCATCGCCCTTCGTATTCAACAGGTCTCTGAACACCTTCTGCAATTGAACCAGGGAACACTCTATCCTGCTCTGCTGCGGCTCGAACAGCGCGGCTGGATCGCGTCTAAGTGGGGAATCTCGGAAAATAACCGGAAAGCCAAGTTTTATTCCCTCACCCGCGCTGGACGCAGGCAACTCGAAGCGGAAGCTGAAAATTGGGGCCGCATGTCGTCCATGATCAACCGCGTGTTGAGGACAAATTAGCCATGCTCGAATTTTGCCGCGAGTTTGTTCACCGGATCGCTGCACTTTTTCGCCGTCGTCGTCTCGAAGACGATTTTAACGAGGAACTGCGCTCGCACCTGGAAATGGCGGTTGAACGCAACCTCAGCCGCGGCATGAGCCCCTCACAAGCGCGCCGTGAAGCGCTCCTCGACCTCGGCGGCCTAGACCAAACCAAGGAAATCTATCGCCACCAGCGAGGATTGCCCATGATTGAGACCGCGCTGCAGGATTCCCGCTTCGCCTTCCGGATGCTCCGTCGCAGCCCCGGTTTTTCGGCGCTGGTGATCCTCTGCTTGACTTTGGGGATCGGCGCCAATGCCGCGGTTTTCAGTTGGATCGAAGGAATCCTGTTTCGACCCTATCCAGCCGTAACCCACCAGGAGCGCTTGCTCGCACTCACCGGAACGGCCCGCGGCGAACCCGGCCACACCGCCATTTCCTGGCCGGACCTTCTCGACTTGCAGCGCAACTGCACGCTCTTTGACGCGTTTATTGTAAATAAGATCATGGGAACCACCCTCAATATCGGTGACCGCGCCGAACGCGCCACCGGAAGCATCGTCTCGGCAAATTATTTTGACGCCATCGGGGTCCATCCGATTCTTGGCCGCGGATTCCAACCCGGTGAGGATACCGGACGGAACTCGCATGCCGTCGTGGTGATCAGCTATCAGCTCTGGCAAGGGCGATTCAAAGGTGATCCGCAAATCATCGGGAAAACGCAACGCCTCAATGGCGTGTCGCATACGATTGTGGGCGTTGCGCCGCAAGGCTTTTACGGAACCTTTGTCGGCTGGGCGATGCAGTTCTGGGTTCCGGCGTCGATGGAAGAAACTTTCGAAGCGGGCGGCTACAAACTGGAGGATCGCGGCGCGCGATGGATCGAAGCCTACGTGCGGCTCAAGCCCGGCGTCACTCGCCAGCAGGCCCAACAGGAAATTACGGCCGTAGCAAGACGATTGGAAGCGGACTATCCGGATACCAATCGCGGCCGCGGCATCCAATTGTGGCCTCTCTGGCAAACGCCATTCAACAATGCGGGCACTCTGCTCCCCACTCTTGAAATCATGCTGGCCGTAGTCGTCTTTGTCCTGCTCATCACCTGCGCAAACGTAGGCAATCTGCTGCTGGTCAGATCCTTCGCGCGGCGGCATGAGATCACCGTGCGCCTCGCTTTGGGCGCCGGGCGCGGCCGTCTGGTGAAGCAACTTTTTACGGAAGGCTTGGTATTGTCAGCATTGGGCGCGGTTGGCGGACTGGCCGTTGCGCACTGGTGCAGTCACGCGCTCGTGCTCTTGTTTCCGGCGCGCGGCGGCGTGGCAATGCACCTGCCCGGAGAAATCGATTGGCGCGTCCTTGCAGTGACCGGCGGCGTTTGCCTGATCACCACTCTTCTGCTCGGCCTGGTCCCGGCGATTCAGACCCGCAAACTCGATCTTGCCGCCGCGCTGAATGCCGAATCGGCGGGAGTGGTTGGCGGACGGGGCAAAGCGTGGCTCCGCTCCAGCCTGGTTCTCGTTCAGGTGTCGCTCAGTTTCGTTCTCCTGGTCGGAGCAGGCCTGCTGCTGCAAAGCCTGCTGAAAATTCGCAATGCCAGCCCCGGTTTTTCCACCCGCGGAGTGCTGACCACCTCTGTGAGTCTGGTTTCTGCAGGATATGACGATCAACGCGCCAGGGATTTTCAAGACCAGCTCGTCGATCGCGTGAAAGCTCTGCCCGGAGTTGGATCGGCGGCGTTCGCGCGTGTCAATCCGCTTGATTATGGCTCCTATTCATCAGCGCCCATTGCCGTGGATGGCTATCAGCCCCCGCCCGACGAGCAGCCCACCGTTCAATACAATGAAGTAGATCCCGATTATTTCGTGACCATGGGCATCCCTTTATTATCGGGCCGCGAATTCACGCGGGCCGACGACGAAAACGCCGTTCCGGTTGCGGTGGTCAACGAAACCATGGCCGCGAAGTATTGGCATGGCGCGAATCCGCTTGGCGAGCGCGTTCAAGTTAAGGGCCGATGGATGCGGATCGTCGGCGTCGCCAGGGATTCCAAATACCAAAGCGTTCGAGAACTGCCCATGCCGTTTTTCTATGTGCCTCGCCGCCAGAAGTTTTCGCGCGGAGGAACTCTAACTATCCGAACCGCGCTGCCTCCGGAAACCATGGCCCGGGCGCTGGCCCGCGAGGTGCATGCGCTCGATGCCAATCTGGGTCTTTACGAAGTGATCTCGCTGCAGGAACAATTGGATCGCTCCACCTCGCCGCAGTTGGTGGCTGTAACCCTGGTTGGCGTTTTGGGTGGATTGGCTCTGCTGCTCGCGGCCATCGGTCTCTATGGCGTGATGTCTTACTCCGTATCGCAGAGCACCCGCGAGCTAGGGTTGCGAATGGCGCTCGGCGCTGGCGCATCCGATGTGTTGCGCCACGTGATGTTCAAGGGCCTGGCGTTGATGGCAACCGGCATCGTCCTTGGCGCAGTGGCTGCGCTGGCGGTAACCCGGCTGATGGGAAATCTTCTCTACAAAGTAAGTCCCCACGACCCGCTCGCATTCGCGTTGGCTTTCGCTGTGATGACCGTCGTTTCGTTCGCGGCCTGCTTCCTGCCAGCCTGGCGCGCCTCCCGCACCGATCCAGTCCAGGCTCTGCGCGCCTGATTCGCGGGAGGAGCCCCGTTCGATATTTCTTGTCATGCTGAGCGCAGCGCGCTGTTTGCGCCCCGACGCCTTTTGTCGGGGCGAAGCACTCTCTCCGAAATTTCCAGCGCCAGCTCAGCGTTCCGCCCAAAATCAGCCTGCACACTAAACCTGCACTGACCCGTCCGAAATGCGAAATGGAATTGCTGCCCGTCAATCCAGTGGATGAAGGAAGTCTTGCGATTCGAGAGCGGAATGAAACTAAGAATCTCAAACGGTCCTACTCAAGAACCCCACGTGTAAACTCGGCACAATGGGGCACTCCACCCAACTTCGTCAAAACTGAGGACTCCCGGGCCACCCGCGATTTGAGCGCATGGTGGCCGAGGTTTGCTTGGGGAAAGTCCGTTTGATGCTGCCCGGAGTCGGTCCTTGTGACCCATGACCAGTCCCCCGGGATGCTTTCAATGATGAGTGGGGACGCGAGCGGGTTCCTCGAATGTGTAGAAAATATCTCGTGCAATCTGTCGAATCATGACGCGCGTTAATTTTCCACTTAGGTCGGTGACATCCACTTGGCGAGAATTTGCAGGTTCGTTGTCAACGTAACGGAATTTGTATATGCGTCCATTGCTCGAATTTTGCTCGATTACTCTCCCCTTGGAGTCATATTTGTTTTCAATGAGAATTCCCCGTGAGGAGTCGTCGATTTTGACGATACGGCTCCAGGAGTCGAATGAGTAATTTATTGTCTGACCGGTGGGGTAACGTACCGAACTCAACCTGTAGTCGGAATCGTAGCCGTAGTTAACCACATTTCCAAAGCTGTCCTTGATGTTGAGAATTCGACCCTCGTCGTCGTAGGTCAGCCGAATCCAGAGTCCGTTCGGAGACTTAATCTCCGTCAAATCACCGTTGGATTGGCGGGACAATCGGACCTCATTCCCATTCCGATCGAAAATACCAACGAGCGACCCCTGCTGGGGTCGCTTGGAATAGTATGCCTCCGGTGATAGATAGGTGGTTCCATCTTCGAGACTCAGGTCCCATCCGTTACCGTTCCAATCTATTCGTGAGCCCGTAAAGATCTGAGGTGCTCCAGTAAATTCGAACACTGCGTCGCCATAACCTGTGCCCGGCGAAATGCGTGGAAAATTCATTTCGATTCCATCCGGCAGGTACCAGGTGACTTCCGAGTACGGATTCCGGTGCCCCCAAAGGTAGGGGTCATAGACGTGTGGGAGATAGATTCGATAATGTATTGCCCAGTTGGTCATGGGGCGATAAGTTCGTGTGAAAGCCAGAGGAATCGCATCGACAACATGTAGATCTGTTTTCACCGGAGTAAACTGATCCGATGCAAGGGCGATTTCGAATAAATCCAGAGCTCTTCCATCTGGCACTAACGTAAGGCATTCTCCAAATGTCTCCGATGCAACGGGTTGGCCCACCGCGTTTGGGGATACAATGAAGAAACACGGGAGTCCCTTGTGCCACACCGACAGTTTTGGGGAAGTTATGGCGGGAAGCGAACGAAGTTGAGGCCTGACCTGCCATTTCTCGTAGTCACTTCGAAAGTGTGGCCACAGGCTAATCCGGTATGCGATCGCTGCCAGAATGCACAAGAAGATGAGATCTTTCCATCCGCGAGAGCGCAGGTATCCTTTCATCGATCTTGTTAGTTTACCAGTCAACACAGCACTACGTAACTTGTTCCGTGCATTCTCCGCTGGATTCACTTATTTCCAACTCAAATTTGGGCATCTTAAGTCGCTTTCAAAATATATTCTGTAGTTAAAATCCATCATGTTTGGGCGGATGGGCCGGACGATTGCGAATTCGGCGATCATGTGTGCCCCAGGGGGCAGCTTTTGCGTGGGGCGAAAACGTCGGGCGCAGCCCTTCGGAGCTTTGGGTAAACCCTTCGAGGCTCCCTTCGTTCCTCAGGGCAAGCATGGCGAGCAGGATAACCCTTCAAGGCTCAGGATAAACAAGCAGCGCCCCTACAAATGCTGGGGAGGCTAGTCCAGGGTGAATGCGAGGAACATCAGCTTGTCGTCGCGTTGGATTTGCAGGGCGATGGGATCGCCGGGTTTGATGGCTTTGAGGGCGTTGCGAAGGCCGTCGACCGAAGTTACTTTTTCGCCGTTGATGGAGCGGATCACGTCGCCGGTGGTCAGCGGAACATCGCCCGTCGCTTCCGCGGACCGTGCCACCACCACCACTCCCCACGGGTCGCGCAGATCGGAAACTTCTCCGGCAATTTTCTGGTCGATTGCAATGCCAAGGACGCCCAGCGGACGAATCAAACTTTTCTCCGGATCGGCGAGCGAGGCAAGCTGATCGATTTCGCGGGGTTTTTCGATCACGGTCACGTCGAACGCGAGCCGCTTCGTTCCGCGAAGAACTTCCAGATGCACTTTTCCGCCCGATTCGTGCAGCACAAGATGCAGGGTGAAATACGGGAACATTGTCCACCGGCCGGCCGTCCATCGAGATCACCACATCTTGAATATGCAAGCCGGCCGCCTCCGCCGGGCCGCCCGGTTTGACGTCGGAAATCACAACTCCCGAATCCTGGCCCAGATTCAAAGCGGTGGCCAGCGTGGGCGTGATCGTTTGCACCTCCACTCCAATTTCGCCGCGATGAAGGTGGCCGGTGCGGCGAAGCTGGTCGTAAGCAACGTTCACGATGGCGCTGGGAATCGCGAAGCCCAGGCCTTCGTTTCCTCCGGACGAGGTGATGATGAACGTGTTCACTCCCACCACTTCGCCGCTGACGTTGACCAGCGGACCGCCGGAATTTCCCGGATTGATGGGAGCGTCAGTCTGAATATAAATCATCGGCGAATCCGGCTCGGTTTGGCGCGCGGTGGCGCTGACCACTCCCATGCTTACGGAATTGCGAAGGCCTTGCGGGCTGCCAAATGCAAAAACAAGTTCGCCCTGGCGAAGGTCGGCAAATTTTGCCACGGGAATCGTGGGCAGATCCTTTGCCTCGACTTTGAGGACGGCCAGGTCAACGTCGGTTGCCACGCCAATAATTCGAGCGGGAAGGACTGTGCTGCGATAGGTCAAGGAGTTGGTGGGAGACATGTCTCCGCTGGGGCGGGACAAAACAATTTGGACTCGCTGCGCTCCCTTCACCACATGCGCGTTGGTGATGATGTATCCCGTAGAATCGATAATGAAGCCGGAACCGATTGCCCGTTGGCGGCCGATCACGACACCCCCGCTGGAATCGCTGTCGCTATTGTCATCATCCAGCGTTCCATAGCCGGTCACCAGAATCTGGACGACACTGGGGGCTACCTTGGCGATCAGCGCTTCAATGGCGGAATTTACTTTGCGAAGAGGGTTGGCGTCGTTGTCTGCTTGCGCCGCGGCCGGCGGTGGAACCGTGAGCAAAGCGATCGCGATGAGCGAGAAAATTCCAGCGAAAATACGATTCCTGCGTCCGCAGGCAACGCTCCGAATTCGTTCCAATTGCGGCAAAGACGGTCTCCTCAAAGAATCGCCGGGAGCAGAATAAATAGCGCCGAACGAAGATTGCAAGCAGTTCGCCGGCGAGCCGCGCTACGGCCCGCGGACCTTTTTACTATAGGCGAATGCAGGGTTCCAAGTGTGCGGAATTATCAGTGGCGCCCTAAATTAGGAGATTTGACGCTCAATTATTAGCCACTGTGCGAAAGCGTCTGGGCCTAATGGCCGACTATTAAGCCGGCATGGATGTCGGAGCTGAAGAGCCTATGTGGCAACTCGGTTCTGGCTGTTGCCACGCTGGCTGCATTTTGCCAAGTGGTTGAAAGCAAAGATGCCACCCTAAAGGGTGGCGCTACACGATCACCACTACTTGGCGGAATTCAGTTTTCTTGTTCGTTCAGGGCATGCACGGGCTGTGGCGCGATCTTGGCGGGATTCAAACGGAAAAGACGCAGCCGGGAGAGACGGGCATTTTGCTTGATCTCAATGCGCAGCGCGCTCACTTCCAGCAGCGCTTCCACCGGAGCCACCCGGCCGCGGAGAGACATGGTGGCGTGGCTTCCGCCGGCGCGCCGCAAACGTTCCAAAGTCTCGAGCAGGCCGAGTTCATCGCCGCTCAGTTCCAAAGTCTCGTTGAATTCCACGATGTAGCTGCCGCGGCCGAGCTCCCACCAGCCATACTTGTCTTCCGGGTGCCGCCGCTCCGGTGGCAATCGCTACCTTTCCGGCCGGCACGTAATCGCTGCCGCTGAAATCCACCTTGCCCAGCGGGATCGAGCGAATAGATGTTGGCTACCGTCAGATGGACGGAATATCCATCCACCTGGAATTTCGCGTTCAGGATACCTTTAACGCGCTCGGCAGCCTCTTTACCGCTAATCAATTCCATCCTGAATTTCTCCGAACTAATCAGCGACAGCGATGCGATCGGGAGCGACATTTACTATATCTTCCACAGCGCCCGGGCGCCAGAAAACCCGAGAGGGAATTGCTTGATCTGAAACTTCTATCAGGGGGAGCTAAACAGTCTTATCTTTTGAATAACAAAGTGGTTCCAGGATGCATTCCGAGCAGCGGGGCTTGCGTGCCTGGCACACCCGGCGGCCATGCCAGATCAATTGGTGGGAGAAGGCGATCCACTTTTCCCTGGGTATTACTTTCATCAGGTCCTGTTCGATTTTTTGGGCGTCGGTATTCTTGGTCAGATCGAGACGGCCGGCCAGTCTTTGCACATGCGTATCCACCACCACTCCCGCAGCGATGCCGTAGGCCGTGCCGAGAACCACGTTGGCGGTCTTTCGCGCCACGCCCGGCAAAGTTAATAGCTGCTCCATTGTTTTCGGAACCTGGCCGCCAAACTCTTCGACGATCTTCTTGCTGGCTCCCAGAATCGACTTGGTCTTGTTCCGAAAAAATCCGGTGCTGCGGATTTCGTTTTCCAGGTCGTTCGGGGTGGCGAATGCGAACGCTTCAGGGGATGGATACTTCTTGAAAAGAACTGGAGTGACCATATTGACTCGCACGTCGGTGCACTGCGCCGAAAGAATCGTGGCGATCAACAATTGAAAGGGATTCTGGTGGAGCAAGGCGCAGGTTGCTTCCGGATATCCTTCGTCAAGCTTGGCGAGAATGGCGGCGACTCTTTTTGGGTCGGTGCCTGGCTGCTTTCCACTCTGCTTCGCGGACTTCTTTTTTCCGGCGCGTTTTTTCATGTTGGAATCTTCCTGTTGCCAAGCGGGGAACTATATCACAGGCTCGCCGCCGGCGAATTTTCTGCAACCTGTCCGCAAAAACCTGTTCGCTAGTCCGTGAAGCAAGCCGTGACTTGTGGGATGATTATTGTTTCCTCGCCGAAGTTTGCGGCTGGCTGGGGAACCTGCGGACGCCCGGGTGATTGCTCCGCATCACGATCCAAACGCATGAACCATTCTAAAAAATCCGTTGCGAGCAAGTACCCGGAACGGATTTCCGCCGGCGCTGCTGCTCGCCGCCAGCCTCCGCCTTTGTTACGGGCGTTGCGTCACCGGAATTTTCAGCTGTTCTTCAGCGGGCAGATGATTTCGCTGATCGGCACTTGGATGGATAACATTGCCGAGGGTTGGCTGGTCTATCGTCTCACTGGCTCCGCGGTCTTACTTGGCACTGTAAGTTTCGCGGGGCAAATTCCTGTTTTTCTGTTGGCCACCTTGGGCGGGACGATGGCCGACCGCCACAACCGGCGAAAAATTATTATTGCAACGCAATCGGCTTCGATGGTTCTTGCTCTTAGTCTGGCGGGGCTTACTTTTCCGGGCGCGTACGCGTGTGGGAAGTGGTGATGCTGGCGGCAATGCTGGGATGCGTGAATGCGTTCGATATTCCGGCGCGGCAAGCTTTTCTAGTGGATATGGTTGGTAAGGAGGATTTGATCAACGCGATCGCGCTGAATTCCTCGATGTTTAATGGCGCGCGCATTATCGGGCCGGCGATCGCTGGAATTCTGGTGGCGTCGATCGGGGAAGGGTGGTGCTTTTTCGCGAACGGCGTCAGCTACATCGCGGTGATCACCGGATTGCTGCTGATGAAGCTAGGTCCACTGGCAGTGGCGGGCCGCGAAACTTCGCCGTTCGAACATGCCGCCGAGGGATTTCGATTTGTGCGCAACACAGCTCCTATTCGAGCGTTGCTGCTGCTGATCGCATTGATGAGCTTGGTGGCAATGCCCTACGCCGTGTTGATGCCGGTGTTTGCGGGAACCGTTTACCATCGCGGCGCGCGCGCGTTGGGATGGCTGATGGGAGCGACCGGAATCGGCGCGTTGTTGGGAGCGCTGACGCTGGCCAACAAGAAGGGAATCCATGGACTGGGGCGCTGGGTGGCATTCGGCTCGGCGGGCTTTGCGACTTGCCTGATTCTTTTCGCGTCGTCGCCATGGTTCTGGCTATCGCTCGCGATGCTGGTGCCGTCCGGTTTCTGCATGATGCTGCAGATGTCTTCCTGCAACACACTGATTCAATCGATGGTGCCGGACCGTCTACGCGGCCGGGTTATGGCGGTCTATTCCATGATGTTTATGGGCATGGCGCCGATCGGCGCGCTTTTCGCTGGATTTCTGGCGCACCACATTGGAGCTCGCTGGACCGTAATTTTGGGTGGAGCGTTGGGGCTGGTGGGGGCGGGAATTTTTTATCTGAACTTGCCTGCGTTGCGCGTGGAGGCTCGAGAATTAATTGTCGCGCAAGGCCTGACGGGCGGAGAGCCTGCGAGCGACATGCCTCCCCCGCGCATTTAGCGCGAACTTAAACGGCGATCAATAGATTTTGCGAGAAGGGCCATTGCAGATCGACCCACTGTGTTTCACAGCGGAATCCCGACCTTTGAGCCATGTCGACGATTTCATCCCGATTAAATTTCTGGGAATTTTCGGTCCAGATCGTCTCGCCCGTGCGGAAGGAAAAGGTGGAGGATGCCCGGCGAACATGGACAATTTGATCTTGCTTGGATCGCAAGTGCATTTCCACTCGCCGTTCGTCTTCATTGTAACGAACCACGTGTTGGAATTTGCTCAAGTCGAAATCCGCGTCCAGTTCGCGATTGATTCGCGCCAGTAAATTTAAATTGAATGAAGCGGTGACGCCGATGGGATCATCGTAGGCGAGAAGCAATTGCTGGACCGGTTTTTCAAGATCGGCGCTCAGCAGCAGGGAATCGCCCGGCCTCAGAATTCTCCGGACCTCCCTCAGAAATTCGAGTCCGGCGGGGCGGTCGAAATTTCCGATGTTGCTGCCAAGGAAAAGTACCAGCATCTGCTCGCGCGGATTTCTCCGGGCGGCTACTTCCAGCAAGCCGTCCAGATATGCCCGCTCGAATCCCACCACACTTACCGCGCGGATGCGGCTCAAATCCTGCTCGCAACGGTCAAGCGCCGCGCGGGAAATATCGATTGGAAAATATGTGACCGGCTGGCGGCGCGACAGCGCTTCCAGAATCAGTCGCGTCTTCTTTCCCGTTCCACTGCCGAGTTCCGCCACGACCACCGGCAGCGGCAATCGATCGATCAAATCGTCCGCATGACGATCGAGCAACCGCTGGTCGGCTCGTGTTAATCCATATTCCGGCAGCAAGCAGATCACTTCGAAAAGCGCGGAGCCCACTTCATCGTAGAAATATTTGGACGGCAATTCTTTTTGGCGCGGGTTCGAAAGCCCTTCGCGGACATCCGCCGCAAAATCGGCGAGCGCAATTCCGGAAATACTTTGAGTGATCATTCGAGGAGCGGCCATTGTCTATGCCTCCACGCAACGGAATGACGAATAAATATAAGGATAGTGAGGCTGGAACCAGTTGCGGAATGGGCGCCGCAACAGGCACGTGGCAGTCCGTGGTGAACCGCCTTTCATGACAAAATGAAATCCATCGAAGAAATTCGCCGAGTATCCGGGATAGAAGGGAAAAGCTTTGAAACCAGGAAATGGTGCAAACGGTGTTGACGTCCATTCCCATCCGTTGCCGGTCAGATCGTGTACGCCCAATTCGCTAGCGCCGGCCGGATGCGCTCCCACTGATGAAGGATCCCATTGTTGGAAGTCAAAATTTCCGTGGTGCGGCTGCGGGGATTCTTCGCCCCATGGATAGGAACGTTCCTGATGGGTGCGAGTGCCGTAAGCCGCTCGATGCCATTGTGCTTCGGTGGGAAGCAATTTTCTCTTCCAGCGCGCATAGGCCGACGCTTCGGCATGGCTCACATATACCGGCCATGCCAGCGGCAAGGGGATTTGCGCGAACATCGCCCGGTATTCCCACTCTTCCCCGCGATGCACCCAGAATCCGGGATGACTAATTCCCTGGGATTCTTTCCAGGCCCAATCTTTTTCTGTCCACAGCGAGCGCGTATTGTATCCGCCGGCGCGCACGAATTTCAGAAACCGGCCGTTGGTTACGGGATAAGCATCGATGGCAAATTCGGGGACTTGGTCCAGGTTCTCTTCGAATTCATTGTCCCAACCAAAAGCGCCTCCCTCTCGATTCTGACCCAGCGTCGCGGTTCCCGCGGAAATCTTTACCATGTAAGGTGCGGGAGCAGACGTGGCAACGTCGAGTGTTGAAACAACCGGCAACTTTCTGTGAAGAGGCAGTTGGTGCAGCAAATAAGCCAGAGTTTCCGAGTGCATCAGCCGGTGTTCAATCGCTACCTGGAGAAGCGTGCCGTCCGCAAGTAAAGGGCGGGAAGGGTCGAATGACCCGGAATCGTGCAGACACCGATCTAGTTTATCGCGAACGCGAGCAACATAATTCTGAACAACCTCAACCGCCGGCCAATCTGAAGGAGCATCGCTCGGCAAGTTGCCATTGGTGGGATCGATTCCGAAGGAAAACAATTGATCCAGTTTCGAATCTACATGATCAAGGCCCAAAGCTTCGCGGCCGATCAAATTCCAATCGAATGCTTCCAGATGGCCCAGGTAAAAAATCAGCCGATGACGCTCCGGAATTGGCCGGTCGTAGACTGCTTCAGGCTGTACGATCGAAAATAACGAATCACTATTTCCGCGAGCCTCCGTGATGCGCGCAAGCAGCGACGGGAGAAGATTCTGCCGGGTCTGTACGGGGGTCGCCATGGGTGTCTGCCTCGGACTGGCTGAAGTTCGTAGGTTTTACCGCTATTCGAATTCGCTTGGCAAGCACAATTGCCGTTTGCCCGTAGCTTTAGATGCCCGAGCCAGGCGAGTGATTCGCTTTATCTGTGCCAGGACAGCGGTTTGCTGCTCGGAAGCGCGTTTGACTTGTCTGCTGGCGGCAACGTAAGATGCACTCGCGATTGAGGTTGCCTCGGGATGATTGGCCAAAACATTTCACATTATCGAATCATTGAAAAATTGGGCGGCGGTGGGATGGGCGTGGTGTACAAGGCCGAAGACACGCGGCTGGGACGCAACGTCGCGCTGAAGTTTTTGCCTGATGAAATGGCGGCCGATCCTCAATCGCTGGAACGGTTCCAACGCGAAGCGCGCTCCGCCTCCGCGCTGAACCACCCTAATATCTGCACGATTTATGATGTGGGCGAAGCCCAGGGCCGGCCGTTTCTTGCCATGGAATTGCTCGAAGGCAATACGCTACGGCACCGGATCTCCGGCCAGCCGATGACAGTGGATGAGATCCTGGACCTGAGCATTCAGATTGCCGATGCGCTGGACGCCGCCCATGCGAAGGGAATCGTCCATCGCGATATCAAACCGGCAAATATTTTTGTCACTCCGCGCGGCCAGGCAAAAATTTTGGATTTTGGTCTTGCCAAATTGGCCGTGCGCCGCGCTTTCGCCGGCGAATCGATTTCGGAAACCGCGCAAGCTACCGCTGCAACTACCGCAGAGCATTTGACGAGTCCCGGAACCGCCATCGGCACGGTGGCGTATATGTCGCCGGAGCAAGCGCGCGGAGAAGAAGTGGATATTCGCACGGATTTGTTTTCGCTGGGCGTGGTGATGTACGAGATGGCCACCGGCCGTCAAGCTTTTCCGGGTAACACGTCGGCTGTCATTTTCGACGCCATCCTGAATCGTACCCCGTCTTCGGTTGTCCGGCTAAATCCGCAAGTGCCACCGGATCTGAACAAGATTATCGAGACAGCACTGCAGAAAGATCGCAACGCGCGCTATCAGAGCGCGGCAAAGTTGCACGCCGATCTGACGAAAGTGAAGCGCGAACTGGAATCCGGAAATACGGCGGCGGTCAAGCCGGCGGAAAAATCCGTTGCCGTCCTCTACTTTGAAAATCCCAGCGGCGTGAAAGAGGACGAATATTTCCGCGATGGAATCACCGAAGACATCATCACCGAGCTTTCGAAAATAAAAGATCTGTGGGTGTTGACGCGCTCCGCGGTGATTGCGTTCCGCGACAAGCCCGCCACAGCTCCGGAAGTGGGCCAGCAACTGAAGGCCGCTTATGTCCTGGAAGGCAGCTTGCGCCGCGCCGGCAGCCAACTTCGCATTACAGCCCGCTTGGTCGAGACGGGCACCGCCCGTTCGGTATGGGCAGAACGTTATGATCGCAAGTTGGAAGATGTATTCGCGATTCAAGACGAAATTGCGCAGAGCATCGCCAAGGCCCTGAAGGTGGTGCTAACCGAGCAAGAGAAGCGCGCGATCGAGAAAGCGCCGACCGCGGACGTTCAGGCTTACGATTACTACCTCCGCGGCAGACAGTATTTTCACCAATTCCGCCGCAAAAGTTTTGACTATGCCCGGCAGATGTTTGCGCGCGCAATTGTAATCGACTCCAATTACGCCCGCGCATACGCGGGTGTTGCCGATTGCTGTTCGCACCTCTACATGTATTGGGGAGCCAGTAGCGAAGACTTAAAGGAAGCGGAATCGGCCAGCCGGAGGGCCGTGGAACTGGATCCCGAACTGGCCGAAGCCCACGTCTCGCGCGGCTTGGCGCTATTGATGACCAAGAAGTATGAAGAGGCGCACAAGGAATTCGAAACCGCCACGCGGCTTGATCCAAAGCTGTTTGAGGCCTATTACTTCTATGCCCGCGCCTGCTTCCAGGAAGGAAAGCTCGAAGACGCGGCGCGATTATTTGAAAAGGCATGCCTGGCGAATCCGGAAGACTATCAGGCTCTCGTTTTACTCGCGCAGACCTACGTCAGCTTGGGCCGGAGGTTGGAAGGAGAAGCGTGTCTGCGCCGCAGTCTTCAACTCATCGAACGGCATTTGGAATTTCATCCGGAAGATGCACGGGCTCTCTATCTCGGTGCGTCTGGCTTGAAGCAATCAGGACAACCCGAGCGCGCTCTCGAATGGACGCGCCGCGCCCAGAAAGTCGATCCGGATGATCCAGCCGTTTTGTACAACGTCGCGTGCAGCTTCGCATTGCTGGGGCTGCCGGATGAAGCAATCAACTGCCTGGAGAAAGCGATGGCGCAGGGACAATGGTATAAATCTTGGGCCGAGCACGATTCCGATCTCGATTCACTGCGCGGCACCGCTCGCTTCCAGGCCTTGCTAAAGTCATTGTAAGATTTCTTACCGTACGCGGATTCCGCGATGAAGCATCTTCGAGATTCCGAAAACGGGAAAGATCGAATCTTCGTCTCTTTGTTCTGCCTTTTCTTTATGTTGACAGACTTGGTATGCGCGACGTACCTTAATGGCTCCAGCCTCACGGGTTTACCCTAGGGTAGTGAAAATCATGCGCCAAACGATAAGGAGAGGTTAACCGAGAATGTGCAAGCGACTTTCAATGCTGCTTAGAGTTGTCCCTGCCGTTATGATTCTCCTCTGTGCGGGCGCCGCTTTCGCCCAGGAAGGCAAGATTCGAATTAAGGTGACCCCCAAGCAGGGTTACATTTTCCTCGATGGCAATGCCATCCGGGAGGGCGGCCGGACGCTGAAGGTGAGCGCGGGCCAACACACTGTCGTGATCGCCAATTACGGATTTAAACTTTTTACGCAGACTGTGAACGTGGAGGCCGGAAAGACCAGCGATCTCGACGTCAAGCTCGAGGCCGTTCCGGGAGAAGTCAGCGGGCCTTGGGGTGACATTGAACTGAAAGGTGATTCCCGCGCGGCAGTCTTGCTGAACGGCAAGACGCCGGAATACTTCGTGGGTCACGTGGATGAATTCAATTTCAATTGGTGGCTGTGGCACCAGGAATTACTCGTTCCTCCCGGCACGCACCATCTGACGGCGACGCGTGGCGGCAAGGAAATTTGGTCGGGTGACGTGACCGTCGCTCAAGGCCAGAAGGTAACTGTCTATCTCGACAAAAACCAACAGAAAGCCCAAGATTGGAAAGCTCGCATCGATAAACAGTCCGCGAAGCCTCTGCCGCGATTCCAAGTGTGGATTGCCAGCGCGACCATCGCTGTCGCCAAGGTCAGCGGGAATTTTAGTTCCTCGACCGCGCAGATCAATTGCGGCGATACCAGCAAGCTGAACTGGACATCCTCCGAAACTGTTCATGCTGAAATCAGCGGCATCGGCGACGTGCCGACGAGCGGTGATCGCGATGTTTCTCCACACCAGACCACGACGTACGACTTCATGGCCGTGGGACCCGGCGGAACGGTAAAGGGAACCAGCACTGTGAACGTGAATACCACCGTGCAGGCTTCTCTAAACGTTGCGCCTCAGGAACTGCACTACCGGAAGATCGGAGACAAAGTGGTCGATCAGGGAACGGCGACCGTGACCTGGTCTACTTCCAATGCGGATCAGGTTTCCGTCGATCCCCTGGGAGTTACAGACAAGAGCGGCAGCAAGACTGTCGACGGAACTCCGAAGCAAACCACCGAGGGTCCGGTTGACGAGACCACCAACTTCACGTTGAAGGCCAGCAACGTTTGCGGCGGCTCAGCCACGCAAACCGCAGCTTTGCACATCACTGGCTCGATCGAGCCGATTCCACAGGTGACGCTGGCCAGCGTTTTCTATCCTACGGATTATCCCGATCAGAAGCATCCGAATGATGGCTTGCTGAAGAGCCAGCAGGATGAAATCTCGGCGATGGCGGCCGGCTTCAAGAAGTATCTGGAGTACGACCCCAGCGCGAAGATTTCGGTTCTGGGCTATACCGACAAGCGTGGCTCCGTGCCTTACAACATGGCGCTCGCCGAACGGCGCAACGCCCGCATCGAGCAATTCCTGATTTCCCAGGGAGTCTCGGCGGACCACATCACCACCACGGCCTACGGAAAAGAGAAGCCTCTCGATCCCGGCACTGTCAAGCAACTGGAAGCTGGGAATCCGAATAAAGCCGGCAAAAAGATGGCCCACAACAAAATGTCCACCGAACTGGCATACAACCGTCGCGTAGACTTCGTATTGATTCCCAGCAACAAGGAATCATTGCGCTACTACCCGAACAGTGCAGCGGATGCTGGTGTTCTGTGGCAGATGCCTAAGCCGTCTCTGAAGATCATCGAAAAGTATCAGTAGAGTAGCGGGATTCGCCGCGCCTGGTTCACGCGTCGTTCAAAATTAGCTGACGACGTACGAGCTGGGCGCGGCGAGAAATTCCATCAATTTCCGGAATGCTTTGCCCCGGTGGCTGTAGCGGTTTTTTTCCTCTCGCGTCGTTTCCGCGTAAGTTCTGCCCAGCGACTCAAAATAAAAGATAGGATCGTAGCCGAAGCCGCCCGTCCCTCGCGATTCTTGCGTCAACACTCCTTCCGCAAAGTCGGAAAATATCGCGATCGCTCGTCCGCGAAGCGCCACCGCCAGGACGCAAACGAATCTTGCGTGGCGTTCCTCGCCTTTCTTGTCGCGCATTTCTCCAAGAAGTTTCTGTATTCGCTGGGAATCGCTTGCGCCCGGCCCAGCATAACGCGCTGAATGCACGCCAGGAGCGCCGCCGAGTGCGGGCACCACCAGTCCGGAATCATCGGCAATCACGGGCAACTCTGTGAATTGGCTGTAGTGCAGGGCTTTGCCGGCGGCGTTTTCCGCGAACGTGGGAGCGGACTCTTCAAACAGCGGGATTTCAGTGAAGCCTGGAAACACATCTAGTTCGATCGGGTGGCCGGAGACGAGCATGCGGTATTCGTTCAGCTTTCCGGGATTTGAGGAAGCCACGAATAATTTCAAGGGGGCTTCGAAAGCCAGTGGAGTGATCAACTCTCGAATCACATCAGCGCATGCGCGTGACGAAGTCCATGTGCAGAAGCGCCTGCTGCGTTTCCAGCAATTGCTTCACGCCCACTTCCGCGACCGCGATCATTTCCTGCATTTCTTTTCCTGTGAACGGGCGGCCTTCCGCGGATGCCTGTGTTTCCACGAACTGCCCGCTGCCAGTCATTACCACGTTCATGTCCACTTGAGCTTGGGAATCTTCGTCGTAGGCCAAATCGAGGAGCACGCGATCCTTCACCACTCCCACGCTGGTGGCGGCAACGGAATCCCGCAAGGGAATCGAACGCAGAATCCCTGTCGCGACCATACGTTCGAGCGCGAGCGCGAGCGCCACGAACGCTCCGGTGATCGAAGCGGTGCGCGTTCCGCCATCCGCCTGGATCACGTCGCAATCGATCCAAACCGTGCGCTCGCCCAGCGATTTCAAGTCCGTAACCGCGCGAAGAGAGCGGCCGATCAACCGGGAAATCTCCAGAGTGCGGCCGGATTGCCGGCCGCGGCTGGCCTCGCGCGGGGTGCGTTGTTCGGTGGCGCGAGGCAGCATGCCGTATTCGCTGGTCACCCAGCCTTTGCCGGTGCCTTTTAAAAATGAAGGTACTCCGTCATCCACGGTAGCCGTGGCGATGACGCGAGTCTGGCCCACTTCGATCAGCACGCTGCCTTCGGCAGTGGTGATGAAGTCTGGCGTCAGTTTTACGGGCCGCATTTCGTCGGGAGCGCGTCCATCAGATCGCACGAATCCTCGCTTTCGTATCTCTGTCGCGTGATGGACAGAGCAAAATTCAGGGCTTCAGTTTGACGGGCACGCCTGCGCCTGTCAACCCACCCGAGGCAGTGCCCGCGGGTTTTGCAGGGGGTGCGGCCGACGGCGGCTCCGTGGCTGACGCCTTCGAGGGCGTCTGAGGATCCGGCGGATTCAAGTCATAAAATCCGGTCAAATCCACATGGCCAGCCAGCGTTTCGGCTTCCTGTCCGTGAATCAAAATTTTCAGCCGGCGCAGTGGCGGAACATTGAACTCCAGTGTTCGCACGATCGAATCAACGGCCTGCTGTTCGCTTAGGATTCCGGAAGGCGTTTCATTGGCCAGCGCGTCGGAAAAATCCGCGATCGCTGTCCCGTCCGGCAGGATGTAAAAATCCAGCAAAGTCGTTCCCGCCGGCAACGTCCGCTGCTCCGCTGTGGGCGGATTCGCAATCAACTGGTGAAGCACCTGCCTCGCGCGCTGCACCGGATCGGCGGAAAGGGGCATTTGCACTTCCACGGGATCGAGCCGGGCAGGATAACTTGGCGAGATCCAGAAGATTTTGGCTTTTGCTTCCACGTCGCTCGGAGTCGTGATCGGTGGCTCCACAACTTCGCGCCGCGCTTGTTCTTCGGAAGACTGGGTCTGTTGCGCCAGACGCACCACCCGGCGACGTAGCACCCGCACGTAGAGCAGGCCGCCGATCACTGCTACCACCAAGATCGCGGAAATAATCTTAAGCCGCCGCGACATTACCTGGGCTCCTTCATAAACCGGCCGGAATGCCGCCAGTGCCCGGACAATGGCCGCCGCGAGGTTCGACGCCATCCCTTCCACCGTCTTGGGATCCTCCACTGCGACACTCGAGAGTTCCACGGCCACCGCTGGCTCGGCAACGGAACGCAATCCGCGCACCGCAACAGCCGAGGAAATTTCCGGCGAACCTTTGAATCTTTGCGAGAGTTCCACTTGCAGAACATCCGCCAGGCGCCGGCTCAAATCGGCATAAGACTTTTGCGCCACGTTCCAGGAGGTCCACCCAGCCGGAACAGGCGCCGGCGCTGCGGCGGTTGGAGTAAGCGATCCAGGTGGTCCGGCTGGCGGCGGACTCGGGAATTCGTACGAATACACGCGAGCCGTTCCTACAGCTCCCGTGGAAGAAATATGGAAGCTGATAAAAATTGCGCCCCGTTGCGCATTGGCGGTCGCGGCGCGATCCTCAAACGAGGGATTCTGATCGTTATCGCGAGTCATCACCACGCGATAGCCCTGCCGTTCGAGATCGAGCCGGACCACACGGGCAATAATCAGAACCATATCCTTTTCCACCGCGTCGCCGGTTCCACGCGCGCCGGGATCAGTGCCGCCATGCGCGGGATCAAGCACCACGACAAACTTGCGTTCTACCGGTGCCGGCGGTGGTGCCGGTACCGGCGCAACCGCGGGGACCTGAGGCGCCTGCGTCGTGGCCGGGGGTGTGAGCCTGAGGCGCAGACGGCGGTTGCTGGGGGGCCGCAGGCTGCTGCGCCGGATAACCCACAGCCGAGGCCGCGGAGAATAAAAGAAGAATGACGAGAATCCCAAGCAATCGTTTCACGGCAAAAAAGGATAGCAGAAATACGCGGCGTGCGCTGATCGGAGACCGAAAGAGCGGCGTCAATGCAAACGGCGCCGCGGGGGCTGGGCTAAACGGCAACGCCCCGATCCTGAGGCCGATATCGGTAGCTTTCCAAACGGAGAACAATCCAGACCAAACAGGTGTTCGGCTTACTGGATTGCTTCACGGATCAAAACCACGTCGGAATGAATGTGCCCTCGAACCAGTGCGAGTTTCTTGCCGTCCCTTGACCAGCGGAATTCAGTGATCTGGTTCGTCGCGAATTTGGTGATTTGTTTCGCGGGCCCGCCATCCACGGGCTGGGTCCAGAGGTTATCAATTCCTTTGTCGCGGATGACGAAAGCAACTGCTTTATCGTCTGGAGTGAATTGCATGGAGACAGCAGCGTGGGTTGGAGCGTTGATTTCCTTGAGGATCGCCCCGGTTTCGGCATCGGCGATCTTAAACTGCTCGCGTGGTCCCGCGAATATATCTTCAGCGATCAGCTTTCCATCGGAGGACAGAGTGAACTCCGACACACCAGGTCCTGCCAGCCGTTCCGCTTTTCCTCCTTCCAGCGGCACGCGCATCAGGATATTTCCCGCGGAAAATTCCAGATAGTAGATCCACTTGCCGGAAGATGTGCAGGCAGGGAAGAGGTCGGCCTTTCCCTCCGTCAGTTGCTTTAGATTGCTTCCGTCACTTTCGATTCGCCACAGATTTGCGCGAGCGTTTCCAGCGCGGCCGGCCGATGCGAAGACAATATAGCGCCCATCGCCACATTCGACCGGCATGAAGGATGGAAACTTGTCGGAGAGAATTGGATCTTGCCGGCCCGTTTCCGGATCGGTTCGCGCGATCTTATTTTCGCGGTCGACCAGTATTTTTCCGTCATGCGTCCAGACAAACGTGTAAGCAGCGTCATGCGATTCCGCCTGGTGATCCAGCTCCGAACCGTTCGAGGAAGCGGGGATTACCGAAAGGCCATAATTGGATTCATTCAGAATTGTGGCCAGCGTTTTGCCGTCTCCGGAAAGGCTCAGGTCCGAATAATTGTTTGTGTCGTTGGTCACTTTGCGGAAATCTCCGCCCGGGTAGGAAACGTAGCCGATCTGGGACCTGTTGTTGAAAACGATGATATCCGTATAAAGAACCAACAAGCCCTGCCCGCCAGGCATCCAGGTTGGATTGGAAAGAAGATTCAATTGACTCGAAAAGAAAATCTTTGGCTTGCTGCCCTGCACGTCGATTGTGGCCAAGCTATCGAGCGATTCTCCTTCCTGGAAGAGCTGCGCGACAATTTCCTTTCCATTGGGAGACCAAGCCGAAACCTTGGGCGGCTGGTTGCTTCCCGTAAAAACAACCGCGGCTGGTCCTCCGCTTAGATCGCCGCTGACAATCTGAAACTGGCCGACGCTTGGCGTATTCGCGCGGATGAAGGAAAAGTGCTGGCCATCGGGAGCGAAGGAAATATTACTGTCGATGTCCTTGATGATCTGGCGGGAATTGCCGCCCAGGATGGGCGTCTGGAAGAGCGTGCTCAGATTCGGATTTTCGGGATCGTTGCGGACGTAATACACGTAATCATCATCCGCTCCAAACTGAAGGCCCCGGTAGCGAACGCCCTCCGCCGGAGGAACGACTTGCGTATTGCTATTGGAGGGAATGTTGTGCAGCCAAACGCTCCGCGATCCGCCGTCCGTCACGATACTCACTACATATTTTCCGTCGCGGGAGATGGCGACGGAGGTTGAATGCCCGGTATTGGTGAGCCGGGTGATCGTGAAATGTTGAAACGGCATCGGCTGATTGTGTAGATAAAATGAATAGAGACCGAAGCCTGCTGCCGCGATCAGCGCCACTACGATGATTGCCGTGATTCCCACGCCGATTTTGTGCTGCCGCGCAATATCCACAACGGTCGAGCCGCTGGTGTGCGAAGCGGAAGCCGGCGCGGGCTGGGCTGGCATTGTACTGGCTGATGGTACAGAGACATTCGAGGCTGACGCGGCGCGCCCGGAATCGGACGACCGCCGCAGGCGTTTCAAATCCGCGCGCATTTCGGCGGCCACCTGGTAACGCATGTCCCGATCTTTCTCCAGCGCCTTATTGATGATGCGCTCCAATTCCTCCGGCAATTGTGGATTAATCCGGATCGGGGCAACGGGGGCGTGATTCAGAATTTGATCGAAAATCACTGCTGTGGTGCTGCCCTGGAAGGGATGCTTGCCCGTAGCCATTTCGTAGATCACCGCTCCCAGCGAAAAAAGATCGGATCTCGCGTCGAGATTCTCCCCGCGAGCTTGCTCGGGAGACATGTAAGCTACTGTTCCCAGGGATGTACCCGGGCTCGTCAAATCGGCGGGCGAGATTTCCTCGGTGGTCGAACCTCCTGTAGTAGTCAACTCGGCTTGGGTGGCTACTTTCGCGAGCCCAAAATCCAGAATCTTCGCCTGGCCTCGCGGGCTGACAAAAATATTAGCGGGCTTGATATCGCGATGGACAATTCCCTTGGCGTGAGCCGCGTCGAGCGCATCCGCCAGTTGTATTCCGATATCCAGAATGCGATCGAGTGCCAGCGGAGTACCGTGAATCAGGCTGCCGAGAGTCTGCCCCTCGAGCAACTCCATCGAGATGAAATGATGCCCTTCATACTCCTCCACATCGTAGATCGTGCAGATATTGGGATGATTCAATTGCGATGCGGCGCGCGCCTCGCGCTGAAATCGTTCCAGCGCGATTCGATCCTTGGAAAATTCGTCAGGAAGAAATTTCAGCGCGACCTTGCGCCCGAGCTTAGTATCTTCCGCTTCATACACCACTCCCATCCCGCCGCCGCCCAGTCTTCCAAGGACCCGGTAATGCGAAATAGTTTTGCCAACAATGGATTTCAAGTCGGGCACAGGATTCGCATCTTAGGGCGCAGACGGTGCGGAAGTCAACGAATCGCGGAGACAAAAATCAGCCGCCGGCAAACGGATTTCTTCCTCCGCTGGGCGGGTCGGGCGGAATCGCAAAGTCAACCGCTCAAGCTCGCCGCGAAGCGCGATGTGGCCGTGGAATCCAGCGGGGAACTGACCGGCAATAATCTTCGTACGTGGCGCCGAAAATTTCGTGCAGGTGCGGCTCCTCGTAGAGATACACGAACAAACTTGCGGCAACACAAAACACAAGTGAGACGGCCAGAACTGAAAAAGACCGCAAATACATGCTCATGCCCAGGATCACGGCAAATGCCCCCACGTACATGGGATTTCGCACGTAGCGGTACGGTCCCACGATTACGAACTGCCGCGGTGCATCGAACGGCGCTGGAGTGCCGTGTCCCCTCAGGACGAAAGTGGAAATGCACAGCAGCGCTAGAATTCCTCCGGCAGCCGCGAGCGCTATGCCAATGCCCGACATCCAGGAAGGGAATTCGATATGCAGATTCTTGTCATATTGCCGGGCGCCCACGGCGAGCCAGACCCACAATAAGATAAATCCCGCTGAATAAATAATCGCTCGGATGGCATCGAAAAGGGTCCGCATCGAAAACCTCCTTTCGTTGGCCGAACCACATTGGGCCAAGCATACTCCTAAATCCAAAGGCAACGCCGCCGCATTTCTATTTTCCAGTGAATTTAAAGCGTGGGTTGAATTCCGCGGTATCTTCGTGGTATATAGGCAAGTCGACAATAAAATTGCTAAATGGTGGGTCTTTTTAAGTCCGGGGAAAAAGCAATCCAGCGCGATCCCTCTGTCGCATCGCGGTAGACCCAGTGCAATAGCGGTTAGTGTCCAGACGTGATGCGGATCAGCATCTCGAGACCACGGTCGAGCTTGATATCTTGCGGCCCAGAAAACGCCGTCGTTCCCAATCCTGCCAAACCGCCAACGATCGAACCAATCCCGGCCCCTTTCCCGCCGCCGAAAATTGCCCCGAACAATGCGCCCGCGCCCGCGCCGATTCCCGTGTGCTCCAAGGATTTCTTGCCGCGCCCGCCGGATTCGATTGCGCCCTCGACGTCCACAAATTCACCGGAGGGAGCGTGAAACAGGCGGACGATTTCCGCGTCGATGGGAGCCCGGCGTCCATCGGGCATCACCAACCGGTTGAAGGAGAGCACCATTTCAGTGTTCCCTTTGATGTGCCCCGATTGAGTGATCGACCGGATGGTTCCGTAAACTCGGGCGTCCTGGTAATCGCCCTGATCGACAACAGTGGCGCTGAAAGGATCGCCAACCTCGGAATCGCGGCTGGTAATGGTGTCGTCCATCCGAATGCGCATGGAAGTCCACTGCGGGATGCTGAAATGTTGATGATGAGTTTGGGCGGGGAGGGGAACGGAAGTCAGAAACAGTACAACCATCGCTCCCAGCACGGCTGGCAGGCATCGCAACGTGATCCGATTCATGGACTCTCCTCGAGTGACTTTACTAAAATTTCTTCGCGGCTGACGGCGGCCGCCCGCCCGTCTCCGGCCCGTTATCAAAAAATGAGAACGCAATCTTGAGAAAGCAGCGGGATTATACCATTCCGGTCCGGCCTCTCAAGCGAATTAGCAGCCTGCCCGCGGGCGTTCTCCGCGAACCGGAATGACTTTTTCCATTTCTCGTCGTCTACTATCATGGGTCGCGCGGCCGATCCGCGAGGGGGGTGACCTATGGAAATTCTTCGGCAAGATTCGCGCTTTGCTCTGCGATCCTTCGGCAAAAATCCGGGCTTTTCCGCAATCGCAATTCTCACCCTGGCGCTCGGCATCGGCGCAAATACCGCCATCTTCAGCGTGATCAATGCCGTGCTGCTTCGCACCTTGCCGGTACGCGATCCGCAGCAGCTCGTGGTGCTTTCCGATCCAGAAGATGCAGGCATGTCCATTGGAGAAAGCTCCGGCGAGCGCGGGCTGTATACCTATCACGAGTTCGAAGGCCTTGCAGGGCAGAATCAAATTTTCTCCGGAATGTTCGCTGCAAACAGCCAAGTAAGCCCGGTCCCGGTTTCCCTGGGCGGCTCGGACCAGAACGCGGGCCCGGCAAACATCAGCATGGTCAGCGGCACGTTTTTTCCCGTGCTCGAAGTGCAGCCGTTCATCGGCCGGACTTTCTCAGACGAGGTGGATCAGGGACGTGGCGCGCATCCCGTAGCGGTGATCAGCTACGCATTCTGGCAGCGGAGGATGCAGCAAGATCCCTCCGTAATCGGCCGCACACTGCGCATCCGGCAAACCGCGTTTGATGTGATCGGCGTACTGCCGCCGGAATTCACGGGAGTGATGGTCGGCCAAGCACCCGACATATATCTTCCACTTACGATGGAAGAATCGGTTTATCCGGGCAAGGATTTCCTTACCTGGAAGCCCGGTTCGGTGACCAAGATCATGTTTCTGCAAATCGTGGGACGCCTGAAACCGGGCATTAGCCTCGAACAAGCTCAGGCTTCCATCAATGTTTCTTTTCAGCAGGTGCTGCACGCCGAAGCCGGAACGCTTTCCGATCCCAACGAACAACACAATCTGCTGGACCAGAAAATTGTGGCGCGCGATGCGCGTCACGGTCTTTCGGTGTTGCGCGGCGAATATAAACAGCCGCTGGTGGCGCTGATGGTGCTGGTCGGGCTTGTCCTGCTGCTCGCTTGCGCCAACGTGGCGAACCTGCAGTTGGCGCGGGCTGCCAGCCGCCAACGGGAACTTGCGGTGCGCGTTGCGCTGGGCGCCGGCCGGGGACGGCTGTTGCGCCAATTGTTGACGGAGAGTTTGCTGCTCGCGGGCCTCGGCGGCGCATTGGGGTTGCTGCTCTCGCTATGGGCCGACCGCCTGCTCTTGCGAATGGTTAAATCCGGATCGACACCGTTGCCGCTCGACGTGAATCCAGACTTGCACGTGTTGCTTTTCACTTTGGGTATCACACTTTTCACCGGCATATTATTTGGCATCGCGCCGGCGATGCGCGCCTTGCGGGTGGACTTAAATCACGTTTTGCGCGGGGCTTCCGGCTCGATCACGGGATCAGGATCTGGCCCTTCGCGTTTGCCTATGGGCAGAGTGCTGGTTGGGGTGCAGGTTGCGCTTTCGCTATTGCTGCTGGTGGCGGCGGGTTTATTTGTGCGCAGCTTGCGGAAATTGAGTGCAATCCCGCTCGGCTATGAAGCCGAGCATCTACTTCTTTTTCGAATGGACCCCATGCTCGATGGTTATAAGCAACCTTCGGTGGCGCAGCTTTACCAGCAACTGCTTCCCAAATTTGCCGCGATACCCGGAGTGCGTGCGGCAACCCTTTCGCAAAACGGACTATTCTTCAATTCCGAATCGGCGGACCAGATTTCGATTCTTGGCTACACTCCCAAATCCGGCCAGGAAATGAACGCTCGCTTCGATCAAATTGGACCGAATTACTTCGGCACGATTGGCATTCCCGTTTTAATGGGCCGTGACGTTGCTCCCCAGGATCTCGGCGGCCAGCGCTACTGCTGGATCAATCAGACCATGGCCCGCTATTACTTCGGGGATGAAAACCCGCTGGGCAGGCACCTTCGGGATGAGTATCCCGAAATCGCGGGCGGAGTGTGAAATCGCAGGAGTGGTGGCGGACGCGAAATATAATTCCCTGCGCGACGAGACGCCGCGGCGCTTTTATGTGCCATTTTTCAATCCCGTGGGAACGCCGGATCGAGCTGTTTTCGAGATTCGCTATGTGGGCGCAAGCACAGCTGTGTCGGCTGCCCTTCGCCGCGCCGTCAGCGAGACGGATGCCAATCTCGACCCCATTGAAATTCACACGATTCCCGTTCAGATCGATCAGCGACTGGTGCGCGACCGGCTTACGGCGCACCTTTCCAGCTTCTTTGGAACCGTGGCGCTGCTGCTGGCTTGCATCGGTCTTTACGGAGTTCTTTCCTACAATGTGGCGCGGCGCACCAGCGAAATCGGCTTGCGCATGGCTTTGGGCGCGCAGAAGAAGGATATCTTGCGCATGATTTTGCGCGAAGCGCTGCTGGTGAGTGCGATCGGCGCAGCGGCCGGATTAGTGCGCGGCGCTGGCCGCGACGCAGATTCTGCAGAGCATGTTGTATGGAGTCACCGCACATGATCCGCTTACGCTCGCCGGCGCCGCCGGAATCCTGCTGGCAGTCGCAATTCTGGCGGGCGCGATACCCGCGTGGCGCGCGTCGCGCGTTCATCCCATGGCGGCGTTGCGCTATGAATGAAGGCGGCGGGAGGGTAATTCGTGATTGGCGGATGGGGATTTCGAGGGAGTTTTAGAATTGCGAACAGTTAATTCACGCGCTTCAATTCCCAGCGGCCGATGCCGAGAAGGCTGCCATCTTTGGCGGTCATTCGTGCGTCGCCGATAAGTCCGGCTCCCGTGAAGCTGGCTTGATAATTCACCACTCCGCCCTCCGGTCCCTTCGGGTCGACGAAAGCGATCCCGTCATTCGTTAGTTTGCAATCCGTGACGGAAGAATTGATTCTTTCCTTGGATCCCGGGAACTCAATGCGCAGTTCGCCTCCGCAGGAATCTCCATCGGCGTGGAGAAATAATTCCAATTTCGCCGGCCAATTCGGCCCGCGCGGATAGAGGCGCGTTTCGCCGGTCCATTTTCCGCTAATCTCGCTGGGCGAAGCACGGCGCCCGGCCGGCAGCTCGGCGCGTTGTTGGGCTGCTGGTGCAGCCACCTTCAGATATCCCCCGTCGCCTTGAATCTGCTGGCGCGCGCTCCACGCTGCCTTCTGAGCCAAAAGCGCGGCAATATCCGACATCGTCACCAGCGCCCGTGGTTTTTCCGAGCTCACTTTTCCTTGCGCGTCCACGGACGGCCCGATAATTTCGTTGGGCAGGCCGGTTGGTTTTCGTCCCGTCAGCGTCGCATAGAAAACGCAGGCGGCAAGGTAGCTGCCTCCTGGCGAGGGATGCGAGCCGTCCACCCAATAGAGTGAAACTTCGGGAGCATCTTTTCGCGCGATTTGCCATGCGAGCGCCACCGGCGCAACGATCGCATGTAATTCGCGAGCAATTTCCATTTGAGCGTAATCAAGCGCTTGCCGGTCCTGCTCCGGCGCATCGCGCCACGGCCAAGTCTGGTATAAAACGGTCTTCGCTCCCGCCTTCTGAATGGCCGCGTCGAACAAACGCGCGTACTCGAAAAAGTACAGGGTGTTCAGGTGCAGCAGGCCGTCCACGCGCCAGCTCGCGCCAAACGTGGATTGCTCTTGCAGCACCACGTAATCCCATCCCCCCTGCTGGATGGCTTTCGACGCTTTTTCGAGCTGCCATTGCTCTTTTAATGTTCCTCCGGGAAGCACAACCATTTGAGTTTCGATTCGCGGTCCATTCTTTGAGGCAGCAGCTAGCTGCTCCACCATGCGTGGTAAATTATTGAAATAGGTATAGCTATTGCCAATAAACAGCACCCGCAATGGTTTGGATGCGTCCGCGGCAAACAACTCGGGCGAAAGGCCTAGAACCAGGCAAACAACAACCGTGGCAACCAGAGGGAATCTTCGAAGGCGCGTCACGAACCAGAAATTATCACCCGTTAATTCGGTTAGGCAAGGAATAAACTGCTCGCTTTCATCGGTCGTTGGCCGCATTCCTTGTTTCCCTCCGCGGCTGGTCATATGCCAGTACTCCTGGCTGGACTGTTCGCAGCGCGATATCCGCCCGAAATGTGATTCTCTCCGAATTTAAATTCGCCATTCATGTTCCTGTAAAACAGGAGCGTCAGATTGCCTGCCACCGCGCGTCACGTTAGCGCGGCGGCCCCCCGCAATTCGATCCAGCGGTGAATCGGCCCGATACCTGACGGAGGGAAACTCACGATGAAGGATTATTATTTCGACCGGCCGGGAACGGCATTCTACCCGTTGCGCATACTAATCATGCTGGCGATCCTTGTTATGTTTGCAGCGGCGGGTGTTACGGTTTGGGCGGGACGCAGCCACGATGGATCCAAGGGCCGCAGCGACGACCGGCACGATCGCGACGGCCGGGGCTCAGACCGCGACGACGATGATCACGACGGTCGCGATCGCCGCCCCTACGCAATCGGCCTTTGGGGCGATCTGCCTTACTCGGACGTGCAGGCGCTAGTCGGCGTACCTAACATGATAACGGACATGAACTCGCAGGATCTGGCCTTCACTGTTCACGATGGAGACCTGAAGGCCGGCAATTCGATTGCCGGTTCCGTCACGCCAACCATTTGCAGCGACGCTCTGTACGCGCAAGCTCTGAACAATTATTTCAATGAGCTGCGCGCACCGGCCATGTTTACTACCGGCGATAACGATTGGACCGACTGCGACCGGCCCTCCAATGGCGGCTTTTCCTCCCTCGAGCGCCTGGACCACGAGCGGAAAGTCTTTTTCAGCACTCCGTATTCTCTGGGGCAGCACCGCATTCGCCAGGAAGTGCAGACCGACCCCTTGTGCCTCGGCGTCAGCGGCAACGTGCCGTGCGTTGAAAACCGCCGCTGGACGATTGGCGGCGTCACCTACGTCACGATGAACATCCAGGGATCGTGCAACAACCTGTGCGATACGGACCCTGACCCCTCCGAGTATGCCGCGCGCAATGCCGCAGACATCCTGTGGATGCAGCAATCCTTTGACGAGGCGAAAAAGCGCAACTCCGTGGCGATCATGATCATCTCCCAGGCCGATCCGGGATTCGCGCAGGATTCCTCGCAGGGTGGCCCGCTGCGCAATCCGCAGACGCTCGCCGAAACCGACGGTTTCCCCGACGGGTTCCAGCAATTCCTGCTCGCTCTGCGCGACGAAGTGATTGCGTTCCACAAGCCGGTGGCCTATGTCCACGGCGATTCACACTATTTCCGTGTGGATAAGCCGTTCCTCGATACCGAAGGCCGCCGCCTGGAAAATTTCACCCGCGTCGAAACCTTCGGCGACAACACATTCAAGAACGACCCGGCCAGCGACATCAACAACTGTCACTGGCTCAAGGTGTTCGTCGATCCGCACACCCGCGAAGTTTTCTGGTATCAACCGCAAATCGTTCCCGCAAACCGAGTCGCAGTCCCCGCTCCTTAGCGCATCGTTCGTACCGCAAAACAGGCGAGACCGGGTAGAATGCCCGGTCTCCGCCTGTCAGTGTGTGACGCGGTCGACCTGCCGGTTGATTAGTCATTTCGGACGGCGTAGCATTCGCCTTGATGAGCTTAAAAAAAGCATTTTGGCTGATCGGATTGTGGGGACTCAGCGCACAGGCCGTGTGCGTGAATGGGCATCCGTCCGTCATTAAGGAATTCAGACATTCCAAAATTGTTGCCATCGTGACGGTCATCTCCGCTCGGTCAGTTCCCGAATCTTCAGATGGGCATTTTTACGAAGGGACTATCTACGAGGCGAAAATTGAGAGGCAGTTCCGTGGCGCCTCGTTGCCAACCGTTCAGATTTTCAATGAGAATTCGTCCGGCAGGTTCGATATGACGATTGGCGCGAGGTATCTGCTGTTCATTTACCAGGAGCATAGGAAGCTGCGTGTAGATAGCTGCGGAAATTCCGGCGAAGTATCGAAGGATTCTAGCGTGCTGGAGCAGGCTGAAAAACTCGCTCGAACAACGCACTAACCGGCGTCAACTTAATTTGAAAGCTATTTGGCATGATTCCCGGCCGGTTCGCGTGGTCTTGGCTTCCTGAGTTACAATGATAGAGACCAACGGGGGCGACACGGTTTCGACGGAGGCTGTCGCGGCTCGAAGGCATGCCGGGCGCCACCTGCCCGCAATCGGGTGGAAATTAACAACTGCCAATACGCAGTTGCCTTTGGCCGCCTAACCCAAAAGGTAGGTGACCCGTCTCCTCAAGCGTTGCCTATGCGTTTGAGATGAGACGTCATACAGTAGGCTGGCTGGCTCGTTTCGGTCCGTAACGAGCCGGCGAGATCCATCGGACTAGTCGACTGCGCATCTTGCCCGCGCTAAGCGCAGCCGGCGAAACGGTGGTTGGCCCTGCGGCCAACTACACAATGAACGGGCTAAGCATGTAGTCTTCGCGTTGCAAGGCCTTTCGGACGGGGGTTCAACTCCCCCCGCCTCCACCTGCCGCCGCGCTCAAAGCGCGCTATGGCAGGTGCCCGCCGTAGCACCAATCGCAAGAGCAAGATTCAACTGTAGCCAAGCCGTGCTACGATCTGCAAATTCCATTCGTGCAAGCGAAGGCGGGCTCCGTGTATTACGTCTATCTCCTGCGAAGCAAGACTCATCCGGATCAGACCTATATCGGTTACACACAGAATCTGCGAGTTCGTATCGAGCAGCACAACGCAAGCAAATCCACTCACACCAACAAGTTCAGACCTTGGGACTTACTGGTGTACATTGCGCTGCCTGAAAAAGACCTCGCGGAAAAATTAGAGGCATACTTAAAGAGCGGGTCCGGGCGGGCGTTTGCGAAGAGACACTTACTTTTGCAAACGGTAGGGAGGTTTTGAAGCCGCCTACAAGCGCAGTTTTGAATACCACGGACCGCTCACGCGCCAG
Source organism: uncultured Acidobacteriota bacterium (assembly GCA_963797765.1). Taxonomy (GTDB): domain Bacteria; phylum Acidobacteriota; class Terriglobia; order Acidiferrales; family UBA7541; genus JBGPTK01. The sequence continues at coordinate 31,107 of CAWCQU010000003.1, forward strand.
TCGAAGTTCAGTTACTTCAAATTCTTCGCGAAAAACACAGTAATCCGATCCCACGCATCCTTTGCGGCTTCTGGCTTGTAGCCCGCTTTGTTATTGGGATTTTCGAAGGCGTGGCCTGCGCCATCGTAAATTTTTACGTCTACTGATTTGCCGTCGGCTTTCATGGTTTTTGCGAAGGCGTTGATTGCATCCACGGGAATGCCGCGATCTTCCGCGCCGAAATTTCCCAGAGACGGCGCGTGAATTTTCGCGATATCGGCGGCGATCAGTCGGTAGCGCGCCATAATTCACCACGCACGCCGCCAGGCGCGGCTCGGCTACCGCAAATTGCATTGACCAACTTCCGCCCATGCACCAGCCGATCGAGCCGATTTTGTTTTTGTCCACGTCCTTGCGCGATGCCAGATAATCGAAAGCCGCTTTTAAATCGCGTGTTCCCCGGTCCTGCGGCAGCCCTCGCATCAGTTCGTGCGCTTCGTCGGAATTGGCCGCCACCTTGCCACGATAAAGATCGACTGCCAGCGCCACATACCCCTGGTCAGCCAATTTTTGCGTTTCTTCCTTCACCCAATCGTTTAATCCCCACCATTCGTGAATCACCACGATTGCCGGAAATTTTCCCCGAGCCCCGGGAGTGGCGAGAAATCCCTGCACCGTTTCGTCGCCGCTTTTATAGCTCACCATTTCCGTCTTGGCCGGTTCGGCGAGCAGGACTCCCGCAACACCAATGGCCGACAGCAGAAGAAATGCAGCCAAAAATCTTCGAAACATTTCGCACCTCAATCGAGAAATTTCTCAATGCCGAGGCCAAATTCAAAAACGCGGGCCGTATGTCTCAGCGGAATTCGTTTTAGCGCCAGGCCAAATCGCCTGGCGCTCAGTCGGGACTCATCCGATCAATCGTCTATCTCAATTTCCAGCGCTCTAGGCCCACTTCTTCCCGAGTTCATCGAGTCCGGCTTTTCCCAGGTCTTCTGGAGTCATGGCGATTCGGAACTCACAATCGGCGCCGAACGTAAGAAACCACGGCTCCGCATATTTCGGAAGTTCCGATTGATGTTCCATATTGATCACCAGTATCGCGCAGCGGTGGCCCTGATTCTCCACAAAGTAAGTAGCTTCGGGCTTCAATTCAGCCAGAATCTTCTGGAGTTTCTTTTGGACCGAACCGTCCCTGATCGCGGCATTGAATGTGTCGTGGGGAATCCTGGCCGTTAGTATCACTCTCATGTATGTCTCCTTTTCTGAAATTAAGTTTGGAATCGACTCTGATAACTTTGTTCTTCTGCCCACCTGCAATAGAAGTCCCGCTCAAAAATCCTAATAGCGATGGCAAAACGCGACCTTTACTTACACTGTGTCTGAATACCGAGTCAAGCGAAGCAGCGGAGCCCACGGTATCCACAAGCGCCGAACCGAACCCGAGCGGAAAGCTCATCCCACCTGTCCTTTGCCTGGCCCGCTTCGCTCAGGAACGTCTCCCAGGAATGTCAGTTGACACTTTTTTAAGCGGTTTTCATAATCAAATGGAGGTTTCGACCCTGGGAGTTCCAGGCGGAGATTCCGACCCGATATGGATCAGCCTTCTCAAATTCAGCAAAGAGCGCTCGACGAAGCCATTGCTCGCGTCCTCCGCGATAATTTGGCCAGCGTCCAGCGGACGGCCGAAGAATTACAATTAGCTTGCGCTGACTTTGTCGCGGCGTGTTCCTCAAGCCGGCCGACGAATTCACTTCCGGCCATGCTGCGCACGCAGACGGCGGCGGCTTCCTTGGCGGCACGATTGGAAGTTCTGTCGAACCTTGTCACGTCCGCCTTGCAGCCGAAAGTGCGCGGCTCTGAAGAGCCAGCGATGCTTCGCGCGGTGTCATCGGAAATTGCCGCACAGCAACCGGTAAACACGCCGCGCTCAGTGCCGCCACCTGTCGAGGAGGCGCAGCATACGGAGTCCTTGATCGTTGAGCCTTCGCCGGACCTGGCTCCACCGATCGAGCCATCAATTTTCGAAGCAGCAGCATCCACATTTGAGGACGTCGCGGATTCCGCATGGGCCGAAGTTGCCGGAGAAGTGGCGGAGCCGCTACCCGAAGCATCGTTCGATGACCCGGCAGCGGAAGAGCAAAATGTATTCGACGTAGCCCGCTTGTCGCCGGAGGAACAAGAGCTCCATCGCCGCGCCAACCGGGTAGCCAAAGTGGCCATGCAAGACATCCAATTACTCAGGCCCGATCTGGTTCGCCTGGGCCGTGAAAATAAAGATCTTTGTATCCGATTGCGAAGTGATCTCGATAAAGCTCGCAAGGAATATGACCGCCGCTTCCATTCGATTGCCGATCACCCGGTGGATTACTTCCATCATTGGTTGGTGGCAATATTGGCGGCTGGCGATCATCAAGCCCTCGGTGAATATCCTTATCCTTCGCCCGTCTTACGACATTGAAGCGCTGCCAGTGAATGCACTCAACTCGATTTCATGCGTGGGACGATTCCCGTCGCCCCGATGTAACCATTTTCGCGTTCTCGCGTCTCTGGTCCTGATTCTTGCGCTTCTATTTGCCACCGGAAAATCCTTCGCGGAAAGCAAAGCGCCGGCAAACGCTGCGTCGCCCGAGCAAGAGCTCGAGCAATTGGCGCGAGCCATGCATGACAACGGCACAGCCGCATCCTACGACCGATTAAAGAACTTCGCCCAACGGCGCTCGTCGGGCCTTCTCGGCAAGCGCGCCGCGCTCGCTCTCGGATACTTCGATTACACCAAGAACCGCTATCCGCAGGCTGTGCGCTGGCTGAAGATCGCCCAGGACGATCAGGTGCTGCGGGAATATGCGCTGTATTGGAGCGCCATGACGGAACGCTCCATGAATAACAATCCAGGCGCGCTGGCGGAGCTCGTCGTACTTCATCGCGATTTTCCCGGCAGCGTGATGACCGACCAAATTCTTCAGGCACTCGGTGAAACGGCGATGGCAGCCCAAAAGCCTACGGAAGCGCTTGCGGCGCTCGATCTGGAAACTTCCATCGGCTCAAAATCCGCTTTGCTCCTCCTGCGCGGCGAATTGCGCGAGCAAGCCGGCCGCCTGGAAGCCGCCGCAGTGGACTATCTGGACGTCTACTACCAACTCCCGCTCACTCCTCAAGCGACGGAAGCAGGCAACAAGCTCTCCTCACTTTCAACAAAACTGGGAGACAAATTCCCGAAAGTGACCCTCGAAGAAAAGAAGTCCCGGGCGCAAGCCCTGTACGATTCGCATCGCTGGCGCGAGGCCAACGAAGATTATTCCAGATTGTTGAATCAAGCGGCGAGCGGCGCGGACCGCGAACTGGTTCAGTTGCGCTTGGCCCAATGCCGCGTCGGCCTTGGCGCCGGGCCCGATGCATTCACCAGCCTCGCGATTTCCGATACCGAGGTGGACGCGGAACGTTTGTACTCGCTTTCGCAGGTCTATCGCTCGCAGAAACGCGAGCCCGAAATGCTCGCAGCCGTCGAGCAGACCGCCGCGCGTTCTCCCCAAAGCCGTTGGACCGAACAAGCTTTCTTTTCGACAGGGAACTACTATTGGGTTCAATTGGATCTCGATCACGCCGGTCAATTCTACCGCCGCGTAGTCCAGGATTTTCCTGGCGGTTCCACCACGACGATCGCGGATTGGCGCGTGGCCTGGCAAGCGTATCGTCAGCGCCAGCCCCAAGCTGCCAGTTTGTTCGAGGAGCATATTCGCCGCCATCCAGGCTCAACTTACGTTGCCGACGCTTTGTATTGGCTGGGCCGTATCGCCGAGAGATCGGGCAACGAATCTCTGGCCCGCGCTTACTTCTCGAAACTGGCGGATCGATACCCGCAAAATTACTTTGGCGCGCGAGCCGTGGAACGGCTGCATACCATTGGCCCCGGCCTTACGGACACCGTCGCAATCCTCTGGCAAGTCCCATTGCTGCCAGCCGCGCCTCCGCTGGATGAAGACGTCCCGCCGGCCGCGGCCGCGCGTCGCGATCGAGCCATCGCTCTGCACTCGATTGCCTTCGATGCCTCCGCGGAAATGGAATTTCGAGCCGCTTACATAGCCACCGGAGCGCCCAGCCTGTTGCTCGAGGCCGCCCAGGAAGCCGTGGAAGCTCGGCGCTATGGTGTCGCTTTTGTCACCATTCGTCAGATTGTCTCGCAACTGGAGTCCAGGCCCTTCAGCCAGGTCTCTCCGGCGGTTTGGCGCGTCGCGTATCCTCTGCCTTACCGGCCGGAGCTCGAACGTTCCGCTTCCCGCGCCGGAGTCGATCCCATGCAAGTAGCGGGATTGATCCGTCAGGAATCAGCTTTTCAGCCGGAAGCGTATTCGCATGCCGGAGCGATGGGCTTGATGCAATTGATTCCATCCACCGCGAAAAAAATGGCCAAACAAATTAAGGTTCGTTTCTCTCGCCCACGTTTGTTTGAGCCGGAGTACAATCTCCGCCTCGGAACGGTGTATCTGGCGGGATTGAAATCGAGCTACGGCAGCTTGGAAGCGGCGCTGGCCGCGTATAATGCGGGCGAAGATCGCGTGGCGGTCTGGGAAGCGGGAAAGACTTACGACGAGCCGGCCGAGTTTGTGGATTCCATTCCGTTCACGGAAACCAGGGAGTATGTGCAAGTGGTGATGCGCAACGGCGCGATCTATCGCCAGGTTTATGGGCCCGAATCCCCCGGCATGAAGTTTCCGGCAAGGATAAGGAAGCGGACCACCAAAAAGCATCCGAAGCGAAAACATCCGGAAGCACTCCGAGGAGAGGCACACGATGAACGCGGCTGGACCGGAACGCCTGGGATTGCACGGGAATCGTCTTTCCGCCAAGGCGGAACGGTTCACCGAATCGGTAATTCGCCAGATGACTCGCCTGGCGATTCAGTTCGGCGCGATTAATTTGGCGCAGGGTTTTCCGGATTTTGCGGCGCCCGAGGAAATCAAGCGCGCCGCGAAAGACGCGATCGACGCGGACATCAATCAATACGCCATTACCTGGGGCGCGAAATCCTTGCGCAACGCCATCGCGGAGAAATTCGCCCGCACCCAGGGAGTGACGATCGATCCGGAACGCGAAATCACCGTTTGCTGCGGCGCCACCGAAGCCATGATGTCCGCCATGATGGCCATCATCAATCCCGGCGACGAGGTAATCGTCTTCGAGCCGTTCTATGAAAACTATGGTCCCGACGCGATTCTATCCGGCGCCTCTCCGCGTTTCGTTAAGCTGCATCCGCCGCGCGGTGACGAAGGCTGGTCATTCGATCCGCAGGAACTCGCGGCCGCATTCACGCCCGCCACCAAAGCCATTATTCTGAACACGCCGAATAATCCCACGGGAAAAGTGTTTCGCCGCGACGAGCTCGAATTGATTCGCGATCTTTGCGTGCGCGCCAACGTGTTTGCCATCACCGATGAAATTTACGAGCACATGCTCTATGACGGTGCCGAACATATTTCCATCGCCTCGCTCGAAGGTATGCGCGATCGCACCATCACCATCAACGCCATGTCCAAGACCTACAGCGTCACCGGCTGGCGAGTGGGCTGGTGCATCGCTTCCGCCGACGTCACTTCCGCAATCCGCAAGGTCCATGATTTTCTAACAGTGGGTGCCGCCGCTCCGTTGCAGGAAGCTGGAGCCCTGGCCCTCCGCCTTCCCGAAAGCTATTATCAAAAGCTTGCGAGTGAATATCTCCTGCGCCGTGACAAAATGCTCGGCATCCTTTCAGGCGCCGGCTTCCGCTGCTTCAAACCCCACGGCGCGTACTACATCATGACGGATATTTCCGATTTCGGTTTCCCCGGCGACCTGGAGTTCGCTCGATATCTGGTGGAGGAAATTGGCGTCGCGGCCGTACCGGGCTCGAGTTTTTACCACCACCCCACGGACGGCAGCCGCCATCTGCGATTTACGTTCTGCAAAAAAGATGCCACGCTTGATGCGGCCGCCGCGAAGCTTTCCAAGCTTCGTGCTGGCCGCCCGTGATCGAATTTCAATCCGCGGATGAACGGCCAGTCAATCGCGCAATTTGTGCTAGAATCCGCCAGTTATCCGGGAGAGAAAACGGTATGGCCGTGCAATTCGATTTGGTTCCGTTCGGCACGCGGGTTACGGAAAAGGGCGATGGCCCGGCTCAAGATGTCAGTGGCAGCGCAACCCGCACCTATCTCTGTACTCTCGAAATTATTGACCAATTGGAACAGGAATCGATCGACGTCTCCATCTGGGGTTCGGCCGATGGAAATGAATGGGGATCCAAACCCCTGCTCAAAATTCCGCAAAGTTTCTACCGCGGACACATCCGCCAGGTACTCGATCTATCTCTACGTCCGGAGGTAAAATTCATCCGCGCGCGCTGGGAACTGGCCCGATGGGGCCGCGTGGCGCCCACGACGATGTTCGTGATCGGCCTGCGCCTCGAAGAAGTTTCCGCATTCGCCCACGCCGCGCGCAAACGTCCCCGCCGCCGGCTAGTCTGCAGTTATCGTTTCGTGGAGAGAAACGTAAGGTGTCATCCCGATCCCGCTCCTGCGGGAGAGGGATCCCCAGTACACCTCCAACGAAACACGAATCCCGAAGACGCGCGGCCAGTTAAGAAAGCAGGCCCAATCCATCATCACCCAAGCTGCGTTTCGATTATTGAAAAAGAGGAGGCGGGGCAGATGGCTGGCTGATTACCCTGTGGTGGAAACCAGCTGCCCCGCAAGCGATGCTGTTTGGCTTTTAGACTTTCCAATTCCTCAAAGGGTTACACAAAAAAATCGCCGGCAGGATTAAGGTTTGGGTAGTGATTCGGGCGGCTGTGATTGCGCCATCGACTTTTGCACATCGTCGCGCCATTGTTTTGCTTTCATTCCCGCCGGGCTGTCCGGGTCGATCTTGATGTACTCAGTCAAGTCCGCGATCAATGCCGCCTGGTTATGCATTTTGTTGTGGATATTGGCAAGCAGGCTATAGATCGCGGCGTGATCCGGCTTCAATTTTCGAGCCTCAATCGCGGATTTCTCGGCGTCTTCCAGTCGATCCAAGCCCAGCAAAGCCCGGCTAAGCTGAAATTGTGCCATCCAGGAATTGGGTTGCAGCTCCACGGCATGATGCAAGTACGATTCGGCGTCCGCGAATTTTTGCTGGTCATTGAGAATTGCCCCCAGCGCGGCATCGGCTTGCCCGAATTTCTGATCGCTCAATTCCAGCGCCTTGCGCAGGCTGTCCTGCGCCTCGGTGAAATGTCCCAATTGCCAGTTGGCCATCGCTCTTTCGTACAGCACTTCGTAATATCCCGGAGCCAATTGCAGAGCGTGTTGGAAATCCGCCAGGCTTCCTTGCGCATCCCTTTCCGCATAGAGCTTGTGCCGTCCCTCTTGAGCGGATTGGCGGGCCTTGGGCGGCATCGAAAGTTCATGCGCGGAAATGGACGGCCCAGCCGGCGCGGGGGCCGCTTCCGGAGTCACCGGTTTCGCGAACAAAAGAATCCCGCTGCGGGAGCCTAGCGTCAGATTTACTTGAATACTCGACGACTCATAATTGGGATCCACAACGACGACCGTGTAAAAGCCCTGGTTTAGCGGCTGGAACGTAAATCGCCCTCCGCCATCGGTATGTCCTGTCATCACAATCTGGCTGGGATTCTCGGTGAGCACCAGGTCAATGCGCAAATCGGGCACAACGGCTCGCGTGTCCGACGAACGCACGTTGCCATCAAGATAGCAGCCATTGGGGCACATATTTTGCGCGCTGGAAAATGACGGAGACAAAAGCAGAACCGCAAGGATTGACAGGAAAACAGATGCTTTCACCATGAGGCACCTCGCCGCCCAACTTTCACCGGATTGTATCACCGGCTTGATCGGGAATTTTGTCCGCGAATCGCTCTTTCCCGCTTCGTCGATACCTTTCCGCTCAAGGTTTTGGCTCCGCTGCAGCAGGAGTTGCCGATGATTGTTCCTTGGCCATCGATTGCTTCAACTGCTCTCTCATTTTTTTTGCTTGGAGCCCGGCGGCGCTATCTGGATCAAGCTTGATGAACGCATTCAAATCCTCAAGCGCAGCAGCGGAGTTATGCAACCGTAAGTGCACCAGGGCCAGCACCCGGTAAACGCCAGGCGCATCCGGCTTCAATTCGCGGGCCCGTTCCAATGGTTTTTCCGCGTCCGTCAGCCGATTCTCGCTGTAATACACCCGCCCCAATTGGTAATGGCCCATCCACGATGCCGGCTCGGCTTCCACGCTCAACAGCAGGGATTTCTCGGCCTCGTCATATTTCTTCTCCTCGGCCAGGATCACTCCCAGGGCCATGTTCGCATGTCCATATTTGTTGGCGCTCAATTCGCTCGATTTTCGCAGCGCAGTTTCGGCGTCATCGAGTTGCTTCAGTTGCCGGTAAGCGATGCCCAGATCGTAATACGCTTCGTAGCAATCCGGCGCGGCCTGAATGGCCTTGTGAAAATCCGCCACACTCCCTTGCGCGTCATTGCTGTCGTAAAGTTTCTTGCGCCCGTCTCGCAACGCATCCTGGGCCTTTTTAGGGAGTGCCAGCTCATGCACCGAAATTATGGGTCCATTTTCCGTTTTGGCCTGCGCCAGCGTCTTCTTTAACGATAGATTTATTCCGTGGAAGTTCCCGAGCGATGCATCAAGCGTTTCGCGGATCGGCTCGTAACCCGTTTCCTCCACTTCCAACAGGTACGAACCTGCCGTTACGGCGGAAAAAGTGAATCGGCCGTTGTCATCGGTATAGACGAATGAAACCACTCCACCGGTTGGCGAGGCCAGATCCACTCGAATGCGATTTGGAATGGGCGAATTATCTTCCGAACGAACGGTGCCGTCGATCGTAACTCTTCGGCTAGGGCTGTTGGTTCGGCCGGTCATTTGCGCCTGGCTGGCGGCGCACACAGTGAGCATGCAGAGACAACTGGATAGGAATAGGAAGAACGGTCGTTCCATTGGGACCTCCCGAGGCCGGCCCAAACGATTTCCTCCGCCGCCACCCCGGCGGACGAAGCACGTTTGCACTCTGCGCACAATCTTACGCTTGCCTTCCGATTTTTTCTCTTTTTTTCAATGGCGATCGATCCAGTGAAATTTACAAGCAAAGCGCCCCGGAAAACTCCGCCGCGCTCCGTTCTAGTACAGAGGGGGAATGCACGCGGCGCTGATCTCGAGCGAACCGTTCGTTACCTTGTGCCGCGATCGGGTAGGAAATTGTCAGGCCAACTCGAACGTCTCGCCGTATTTGGGAATCGTGATCGGCCAGTGGAATTGTGAATCCAGCGTCGCGTGGAACGATTGCATCACGGACAGCTCTCCATGAACTAGAAACGTTTGCTTCGGCGGTGCGCTCAATCCCGAGAGCCAGCGAATCAGTTCCGTCCGGTCGCCGTGTGCTGAAAACTGCGAGAGTTCGACAATTTCGGCCCGCACCGGCACATCTTCGCCATGGATGCGCACCGTCGGTGCATGGTCGAGCAAGGCCCGTCCCCGAGTTGCTTGCGCCTGGTATCCCGTAATCAGCACGCAGTTTCGCGAATCAGGCAAACGTCGCGCCAGATGATGCAAAATGCGGCCCCCGGTCGCCATCCCGCTGGCGGAAATAATGATGCAAGGTGTGTTGACGTTGTTGATCTGCTTCGAATCCTCCACCGCCAGCGTCATATGCACCTCGCGCATGTTCAAGGGATCGCCCCCGTTTTCCTCGCGCGTGAAGATCAGGTCATGGTCTTCGCGATGACGCACATATAAGTCAGTTACGTTGATAGCCATCGGGCTGTCGACGTAAACGGGTAAGCGCGGAATGCGCTGCCAATCAGCCAGTTGGCGCAATACGTACATCAGCGATTGAGTGCGGCCCACCGCGAACGCCGGAATTACCACCACGCCGCCTCGTTTCGCCGTTCGCGTCACCGCGTCGGCCAGCATGTCGTATTTCGCATCGAGGGGGTGCACTCGATCGCCGTATGTTGTTTCGCACAATAAATAATCCGCGCGGCCCGGTGTCTGGGGGTTTTTTAGAATCGGCGCGTTATAACGCCCGATATCACCGGAGAACACCACCACAATCGATTTCCCGTTCTCCGTGATCGTCAATTCCAGGGAAGATGATCCCAGAATGTGTCCAGCGTCATACGGCTGCACCTTGAATTGCGGACTGATCGTGAACGCGTCCATCCGCGAAACTGGCTGAAATCTCTGCAGCGCGGTCTGCGCTTCCGCCACCGTGTAAAGCGGCAGCGCCGGCTTGTGCCGGCTGTACCCTTTCTTTCCCGCGTAAAGCGCGTCTTCTTCCTGCAAATGCGCGGAATCCGGCAGCAGGTATCCGCAAAGTTCCTGCGTCGCGGCATTCGCGTAAATGGGCCCGCGGTATCCATCGCGCACCAGCCGCGGCAAGTATCCGGTGTGATCGATGTGCGCGTGCGTCAGGATCAGCCAGTCAATTGAAGCCGGATCGATGGGAAGCCGCTCCCAATTTCGCTGTTTCAATTCGCGGCTGCCTTCAAAAAGTCCGCAGTCCACCAGCAGGCGCTTGCCGCCCGCCTCCACCAGATACTTCGACCCAGTCACCGTCTCGGCCGCGCCAAGAAAAGTTATTTTTGCCATAGGCGCGCTATTCTAATCGAAGTTTCCAAGCCTGGCGACATTTGCTTCGCTTCTTTCGTTCGCCTCCTTGCTCCGCAGCCAGTCTCACTGCTCCTGAGGACATTCCGAGCAACGCGCGCCTTCTGCGTCCCGACTTGTTTGTCCGGACGAGGAATCCTCTTACGAGTTCAATGCCAAGCTGCTCACTCTTCTGATACAGTCCGAGTCCGGACTTGCCTTCAAGGAGCACATCGATGTCCAGGAATCTCCTCACGCTCACCGCAGTCCTGATGCTTTCCTTTATTAGCGCCTCCTCCCGTGCGCAACAGACGTCCCCAAGCGCGCCGCTGCCGACCGCATCGAGCCCGGCGCTCCAAATCGAAACGGACGAATACACTCGCTATGAATTGCTCGCGCCCGAAACCGCCAGTTTCAAAATCTATTACGAAGTCACCGCCGCTACTCCCGGCGCGAAATATTATTTCAACCCCATCCGTAAAGGCAGCGCGGCCAGCGACGAATCCGTTTTTGACGCCATGTCCGGCCAGCCGCTTCGCTTCGAACTTGTTAGCGGCACGGACGCGCGCAAGGATTCCCTGATGACGGACGCCGATCTTTCCACGAACTATATTAAGGTTTATCTCTCTCGCCCAGTTCCGCCAGGAGGCCAGGCTCGCATCATCATCCTCAAAACCTATAAAGACGCAAAAAGCTATTACCTCGACGGCGATTCGATCGTTTTCAATCGCCCTCTCGGAATCAAGCGCAACCGCGTCATTCTTCCGGCTGGTTATGAATTGACGGGCTGCAATGTTCCCTCCCAGGTGTTCCCCGAACCGGACGGCCGAATCGCCATCAGCTTCATGAACGGCAGCGCCGGCGAAGCCCCTCTCATCCTACGAGCCAAACTCGGCGCGCAAACAGGTGCGGCAGCCTCTCCTCATCCGCTTACCTCGTCGCGCAGTTGGGAATCTCCATTCGAGGGGGATACTGAAAAGGAACGCATTTCCGAGCGTGCTCACCAGGATCGCGACATCGTATATTTTCTTCAACCTCCCGAAACTCACTCCTTCAGTCTCTATCACGACTACACCGAGTCGCGCCCCGGCTTCGACAAATATCTCAATGTAGTTCGCGAAGGCAGCACGGTCTCGAATCCCTCCGCCTACATTCTCGATACTGGTGAGAAGCTCACAACTCAGTTTGAAAAGCGCCGAAGAACTGGCCGCCTCCAAGATCGATGCCGGTGAAGCCGATCCCTGCGAAGTCGGAAGTCGTACTCATCCCTTTTCCGCCGGTAAAAAAAGGCCAATCAATCCGCCTGCGAATTTCCGAAACCTACACTGCTCCGGTCAGCTATCGCCTGGATGGCGACGAATTAGTTTTCGATCGCAGCCTCGGACGCCCGCGCAATGCGGTGGTTCTCCCGGCCGGGTGGTACCTTACCGCCAGCGCGATTCCTGCAACTGTTTCCCAGCTTCCAGACGGCCGTATCCGCCTGGACTATTGGAACGGCCGGCCTGATTCAGTGGATGTGTTAATCAAAGCAAAGCGTCGCGCACTGCCGTAGTGGATTTTCAAAAGAACTTGCGGAATAGTTCCAAACTTCATTCGCTCATTGCAGTGCCGCACTGGCGAACTCGAAACGAAAAAAATTGTTCGGCCAATTCGCATCGTCTTACTATTGATTCCGCATGGAGTCCCGCGTTTCTCCAACTCGGTCTCTGATCGGATTCTTGGCGCTGTTTTATCTGGCTTGGTCGGCTCGGGCGATCCTGCTGGCGACTTTTGACCAGACCATCAGCGATCCTCTCCTTCGCCGATTGTGGTTCGAATCTCTTAGACTCCTGATCTGGGGAATATTTCCCGCCTACTGGCTTTATCAAGTTGATCGCATTCGGCCGGAGAGCGCTTTCCGCATGGAAAAATCTTCGGATCGAAAGTTTTTGGCCTTGGGACTCGGATGCCTTTGGGTCCTCGCGGGCAGGGCAGTCGAACACATTCAAGGAAATTCCTGGATGTCAATTCCCGCCCATCTGGACTCAAATCAAATTTTCGTCGGGTTGTTAGCTTTGCCGGGAGTTCCGGTGCTGGAGGAGTTCGTCTTTCGAGGCATTGTGTTTAAGCGTCTGCTTAATTTGATGCGGCCTCTCTGGGCCTATTTGATCTCGAGCCTGCTTTTCGGTTGCGCCCACCTGCCAGGCTGGTTTGTCATCTACCACGGCAATCCGATGCTGATTGCCCAGTTCTTCATCACGGTAGTTTTGTTTGGTGTCGTGCTCTGTTTTCTATTTGCCGAGTCGGGCGTGCTGTGGGTCCCCATTGCGATTCACTTGCTGAACAATTTATTAAGCGGCGCACCATTCCGATAAAGGAAAGCAGAACGGAATTCTCCGTGAAGCGATCCCTTCAACAACGGTATGCCAAATTTGTATTGAAAATTGGTGGAGCCGGCGGGGATCGAACCCGCGACCTCCTCGATGCCATCGAGGCGCGCTCCCAGCTGCGCTACGGCCCCACGGTAAATCCAAGCCCATCACTTAGTTTCAAGCAAACTTCCCGGTGGATCAAGGACGCGCTCTTGGCCCAGGAGCGCTCCATCACATAGGAAGGGAACTTCACTTTTATAGCATTCCGTCCGCCCAAAGGTCAACCAAATCAAGCTACTTGGTTCATTTTACAGCACTTGCCCAGGCACCTCGATTGCTCTACCAATACCTATGCGCCAGCCAAAGGTGGCTACACGCCCCGAGTTTTCTGGTATCCTAGCAACAAAGACACCCGGTTCGGTGTCTAATAACACGACTGGATTGTCTCGAAGCCTCAGCCCAGCCAGGCTGAACTCTTCGAGTGGCGAACCAGGCAGCCTGATCGCTGGCGCATCTGTGCGCAGCGGAAGAAGGGCAGCGGGAAAAATGTCGGATCTCGCACAAGTTTTGCAATGGGGGCAGAACGAATCAGTTCTGGTGACGGAACTGCAAGCTGGTTCTGACTCCGCGTTCGATTGGCTGGTCACCTATTATCACGCCCCTGTTTACAACCTGGTTTTCGGAATTTTAAGCGACGCTGCCGACGCCGCCGATGTTAGCCAGGAAGTTTTCATGAAAGCGTTTCGCGGAATCCGCGGTTTCCGCCGCGGCAGTTCGCTGAAGACCTGGCTCTATCGCATCGCCGTTCGCGAAGCGCTGAATCACAGGCGCTGGTGCTGGCGGCATCATCGCCAGCAAATTTCAATCGATGCCGAAAATGAAGACGGCCAGCGCGCTATGGATCTCGAAGATCTGGATGCCACTCCTTTTGAAAAGCTCGCTGCACTGGAAACCCAAACCGTGATTCGAAATGCCTTGGCGTCGGTGCCGGAACAATATCGCAGCGCGGTGATCTTGCGCGATCTGGAAGGCTTGGCGTACGAGGAAATCTCGGAAGTTTTGGACGTTTCGGTCGGAACTGTTAAATCCCGGATTTTGCGCGGACGGCGCGCCTTGCGGGAAATCCTAGACCCCCTTTTGAACGTGCACGCTTCGGCTCATTCCCATTCATCGCACAAGCAACAATCTCAGCAGTCTCCAGAGGCCGGCGCTTCCGAAGCCGTCGCGTTTCATGTTCCATCAGAAGTTCCCTCCCTGCACCAGGTGGCCCTCACACTGGAGCGCGGGAGAGGAGATGTTCGATGACTTGTCATCAAATTCGAAAGCGCTTGCCCGGATATATGGATGGCGCCATCCGTTCCGGTGAACGGTCACGCGTTCGAACTCATCTGGATTCTTGTTCGGAATGCCGCACGGAGCTCGAGCGTTATCACAAATTGTCGGCATTGCTTTGCCGCACTCGGCCTGCCATGCCTCCTGCGGGGCTGGCAACGCAAATCCGAATTCGTGTTTCGCAGGCGCGCGCCGTCGAAAGCCGTGTCCATCTATATTGGGTGCGCGCAACCATGATTTTTAAGGACATTCTCGAACCTTTGGCCGTGCCTGCCACGGGCGGTGTAGTCACCGCCATCCTGGCATTCGTTTTTGTGGTCCAAAGTTTGCTGGTCGGCATGCCCGTTGGCGCGGTGCCCAACGATCTCCCCACAAATCTGATGCAGCCGGCTCGTTTGGAAAGCTTGGCGCCCTTCCCGGCCCCCGGGATCATGGTTCCAAGCGACCTCGGCGATTCTGGAGTGCTGCTGGTGGAAGCGACCCTGGATGCGCAGGGCGGCGTCGTCAACTACAACATTCTTGCCGGCCCCGATAATTCCGCCGTGCGCCGTCAACTCGACCAGGTTCTCTTGTTTTCGCGCTTCCGCCCTCAGATGAGTTTTGGCCGCCCAACTTCCGGTGGCCGCGTGATGCTCAGTTTCAGCGAAGTTCGCGTAAAGGGATAGACAGGCAACCCCTCAGCCCGGTTCGGCGTCCACCTTTCCTTGACTCCGCAGATGCATCCCTTTAGAGTTTCTTGGCGAAGCACGGCCACTTTAGGCCCGAGCGTCCCGTTCGGTCTGCTTTGCTATCTGGATTCGCTCATTCGTCGAGGAGGATGAACATCCGAGGTTCCCGCCGGCCTTCCAGCACCGCACCCAATCATTTGCTTCGCTCAGGCCTTATCGCTTGCGTCTGTTTGTGCGGGTTTTTACCTGCGCTCGCTTCGGCTCAGCAGACGGCTCCGCCTCCTCCCGTGGAAACTCGAAATCTCTCCAGCATCAATGTGGAAAGCAGCCAGCAATTATTTGCCACCATGTGCGCGCTGGCTGCCGCGGGGTTCGATTCCGAATCCGCTGATTTGGGCGCCACTCCGGCCGAATTGCAGCTCCGCGATGATCTAATGAAGCTGCAGGGTCCAGCCGTCGATGCTCTGCGAAAATTCTACCGCCAGCACCAATTGGCCAATGCCCGGGAAACTTTCTCTCCTTACATTTCATTTGGATTGGTTGTCGGCCCTCCGCCGAAATTTGCCTTTGTGTTGATTCACGACCAGTTGCCGCCCGACGTTCTCGGCCTGGAAGGATTCGATGAAATTCTGGTGAATTTTTATCGCGAAGCTCATATCGAACAACGCTGGCATTCCCTGCAGCCGGAATATGAAAAGGGAACCCAGCGTTTCGATTCGCCGGTTCGCCGGATTGTCACCGTGTCCACCGCTTACTTGCGCGAAATTCTCACGCCGTCGCAGCGCACCTTTACCGTCTACGTCGAACCGCTGGTCGGTTCGCGCACAAATTTCCGCGATTATCTCGATCATTACGATGTGGTCGTCAGTCCTTCTCCGGTGCTGCCTCTTGACGACGTTCAGCATGCCTTCCTGCACTTTCTTCTCGATCCGCTCCCGCTGAAATTCGATGCCCTCGTGCTCACTAAAAAATCTCTGCTCAATTTCGCCGCCAAAGCCCCTCGTCTTCCGATTGAGTATCAGCGCGACTTCACTTCGCTTTTCACGGAATGCCTGATTCGCGCCGTCGAATTGCGCCTCACCCGTCACACCCCCGCCCAGCTCGAAGCGGCCCTGGTTGACGACGATCGTTCCGGCTACGTTCTGGTCCGCCCTCTGGTCACACAATTGAAAATCTTTGAAAAAGCGGAACCCGCCATGCATTATTATTTCCCCGACCTGGTGCGGGGAATTGATGTCGCGGCGGAAACTCAGCGTCTGCAGCAAATGGAATTTGCGGCGACGGACGATTCCGCCACTCCGTCTCAATTGCACGCCCATTCCGGCGAAACGGAACTCGATCGCTGGCTTTCGGAAGGGGATCGCCAGATCGCATTGCAAAATGGAGTTGCCGCGGGCGAAGTATTCGAGCATATTTTGCAGAAATATCCGGATGTGCCGCGCGCGGTTTATGGTTTGGCCGTGGCTTCCGTGCTCCAAAGGAACGGCGATCGCGCCAAGGAACTATTCGAGAAGTTGGTAAAGCCAGAAGCAGCGCCTGCATCCGGCGCTGCGCCGCCTCCCGCTGATCCGGATGTGTTGGCTTGGTCGCATGTCTATCTGGGTAGAATTCATGACGTGGAAGGTGACCGCACACTGGCTCTGAACGAGTATCGCGCAGCACTTGGCGTGGAAGGGGTTCCGGAGGCCGCTCGTGTGGCTGCGCAACGCGGCATTTCCACCGGTTATCAGCCCAAGAGGCCCGCCGACGATTCCAAGCGGCCCTAGCAGCACACCATTTGATTTCCGCGGAAATCGAATGGAAACTAATCACGAAGAAGGGGAGACATATGAAGTTTATTACAAATCAATCTCCGGCCACCCGCGCCGCTGCGGTCGCACTCAGTCTTCTAATCTGGGCCGGCAACGCATGGGCGGCGGGGAATTCGCTGCAGATGCAGCAGCCTCCGGCTCAACAGCCGCCGCCGGCGGCCAAAACTCCGGCTCCCGGCCAACAGGCGCCGCCCGTCGAAACTCCCAAAATCGATCCTGCCGAAGAAGCCGCTTACAAAGCTTTTTACGATCTCAAGCCCGATGATGCCACCAAGCAAATTCAAATGGGCGAAGACTTCCTCAAAAAGTATCCCGAAAGCCATTATCGCCAGGTCGTCTATTCCCGTTTGACCCAAGCCTATTTCGGCAAGCAGGAAATGGAGAAGATGTTTGCCTCCGGCGACAAAGCACTCCAGCTCAATCCCGACGATGTTTCCGTGCTCGCCCTGCTTGGCTGGGTCCTTCCGCACAACATCAATCCCAACGACCCGAATTCCGACCAGAAAATCGTCAAGTCCGAGCAGTACTCGAAGCATGCGATTGAACTGCTCGATTCCATGCCCAAGCCCGAAGGTCTCACGGACGATCAGTTCAGCAAGGCCAAGGCCGAGGCGCTTTCCCGCAGCCACAGTGGTTTGGGGCTCGACGATTTCCGCCGCGGGCAATTTGCGGAGTCCGTCACGGAATTGCAGCAGGCCACGCAACTGGTGCCCAATCCCGATCCGGTGGATCTCTTCGTCATCGGAATCGATCTGCAGCAGCTCAAACGCTACGGCGACGCCGTCACTGCGTTCCAGAAGTGCGCCGAGCTGCAGAGCCAGCTTCAAGACCGCTGTAAGCAACTTGGAGAGCAATCCAAGCGGATGGCCGCCACGGAAACTCCCAAAAAGCCCTGAGGCGTTGTGCCTCCATGATGCCAGCGGAACAAGAAGTTCTTGAGTCGGCGCTCGGCCACCATTTCCGTGATCCGGAATGGCTGGAACGGGCGCTGACCCACCGCTCTCATCGCGAAGGTCTCGCCGCCCATGGCTCCTTCGACAACGAACGGTTGGAATTTCTCGGAGATCGCGTTCTGGGCCTGGTGGTAAGCGAGCACTTGCTTCGCGCCTTTCCCGAATGGGATGCCGGACAACTCTCCAAGAGCATCGCCCGATTGGTTAGCACCTCTAGTTTGGAGGTAGCCGCCCGGCGAATCGGCCTGGGCCGGCACTTGAGGCTGGGGCGTGGCGAAGAAAAGACCGGCGGCCGCGAAAAGCGCAACTTGCTGGCCGACGTGTTCGAGGCCGTTATAGCAGCCATCTACTTTGATGGCGGCCTTGAATCCGCCTCGCGTTTTATTCGCGCTACACTGCTGGATGCCGTCGAGGCAGGTCATCCCGGCGCGCTGGAACAGGGCGATTATAAATCCGCCCTGCAGGAAATGCTGCAACAGAGCGGCCGTGGACTGGCGGATTATCGCGTGGTCCGGGAAAGTGGTCCCGACCATCAGAAGATTTTCTTCGTGGAAATCTGGCTCGACCAGCATAGGATTGCCGGTGGGGAAGCCGGCACCAAAAAGGAAGCCGAGCAGAAAGCGGCTCGAGCCGCTCTCGATCTTCTCGAAACCGACGTTCCGGGCTCCGCTCCCGAAAGCGATCCAGCCGGCAAGAAGTGATCATCAACCGATAGATTGGGGAATCGATGGCCGAAGCGGCCGAATTAACCGAATCCGAAAATGTAGATCGCGGCGGCGAAGAGTCGCAAGCGCAACCCACGTTGCGCGAATATGCCGAATCGCTTTTGGTCACCATCGTCCTGGCCCTGTTCGCCACCACCTTCATCGTCCAGGCTTTTAAAATACCCTCGCAGTCCATGGAATCCACGCTTTTGGTTGGCGACCACTTGCTGGTAAACAAATTCATTTTCGGCGGTCGCGGCGGCTGGTATGAGCATCTGCTCCCTTACCGCGCCGTTCGCCACGGCGACATCATCGTTTTTAAATTTCCGTTCGACGATCACCCGCATTACGTGAAACGCGTGATCGGCCTTCCCGGAGACCACATCAAGATTACCAACGCCAAAATTTATATCAACGGCCAGCTTTCCTCCGAGCCTTACGTGGTCCACGACGAAACTTCCGAAGATCCCTTCGCCGACAATTTCCCGCCCACCGACCGCTATTTCCTCAACGGAAGCGTTCGCCAGGAATGGGCCCACGATATTCTCAACCACGTGGAGAAGGGCGAGCTCGTCGTCCCCGCGAATCACTATTTCGTCATGGGCGATAATCGCGACCACAGCTGGGACAGCCGCTACTGGGGTTTCGTGGATCGCGACGCCATCATGGGCCGCCCCATCCTGATCTATTGGTCCGTGGAAGCCACCAGCGCCGATTACGGCGACCGCGGCATCGGCGGCAATCTGATCGCCTTGGTGGATTTCATCGTCCACTTACCCAGCCGCACCCGCTGGAGCCGCATGCTCCGCGAAGTCCACTAGCAGCTGCCTTGTAAGGTTCTTAGGGGGTCGGAGCTTCAGCGTCCGATATGGCACAATTCGGTAAGGGAGGTCGTGTGGCTTCAGCCCTTGAAGGGCGGACGTGCTTTCGATCGCATGACAGTATCCGAAGGAAATGGGCTTTAACCCGAGAAGCGAGCCTCGAATGCTGCCTTCCAGGAGGTTCTGAAAATGTTTCTAATTCTCACAATCGTCCTGGTCATCTCCCTGATCGGCAGCCTCCCTCTCTGGCCCCACAGCAAAACCTGGGGCTACTACCCCAGCGCAGGCGCCGCCGTGGTGATTCTGATTATCCTGGTCCTGCTAATCCTCGGCCGCCTGTAGCCTCGGTTTCCAAGCGCACAGCAACCTGTCATTCTGAGGCCCGCCTTCCGGGCCGAAGAATCTCTCCATCTTTTCAATTCTGAAGGATCTCATGCTGAAATCTACGGGCTGAACCCGAATGGGCAGGCAGTCAGGTTCTTCGCGTGCTCAGAAGTTTATACTGTCAGTACAACCGATACTTTTGTATTGGAGTCAACTCGATCTCCAGTTTCATCACCTCCCCCGCGGAAAGATGAATCAGCTTGCCATGCCCCGCGCTTTCCTTCCATTCTCGAAATCCTGGGGACTTGATGTGCAAAATCACGTTCTGATTTGGAGGCACCAAATAAGAAGAATTCTCGCAAGAAGGCGGCTCGGATTCATCGCACGAGGACTGTATCCATCGTTTGCGGCTGACGTTCAATCTAACTTCATTTTTGGTAATCTCAGCTTTGGTGCTGGCGCTTTTCACGTGCAATACCAAAGTCCCGGGTCTTGGGGGTGCGATCACATTTAGCTGCCCCTCCAATTTCTTCTCGGTGATACGCACTTTTGGACCCCGGACGCCATACAAAAACCAATACGTATCATGACCGGACCTTGGGTAGCCTGCTTCCTCGTCCTCAACATAGACCCCCCATTCGCCACAGGGAACTTCCACGAACCGATACTGTCCTTGCTCATCAGTTTTTGTTCGCGGAAGCAGATAGTCGTAGTCGCCAGTGGGCTCAAGTACCAGTCCAACGCCGCTCCATGGTTTGCCATCCTGTCTGATCACAGCACCGTGCACTACTCCATTGCAATTGGAGTTCTGCTGGGGATTTTCCCTCGCATGGTTCTGCCCAGGAGCAGATATCGCAAATAAAAACGAAGCTAAGCCGACAAAAATCTTCATGATCTATGACATCCACTATAGCTTTTATCGCTAATCACGGAAATAGCAAGCGTCACGTTTGACCGGCCTCAACATGATCGCCTCGCTTTATAGCGTGAATCTGCCCGTCAGCCCAATCCCTCCGCTTCACTTCGTCCCCCGCTTTTGACACAATTCCATATCCATGGCACTCGCGACCACTTCCCTGCCGCCCGCTGTAGTCGAAGCCCAGGGCCCGAAACCGCGTCCAAGCCGCTTCCGGCGCTGGTTCCGCGTTATCGCCGCACTGGCAATCGCGCTCTGGGTGGCATCCATCGGCATCTCCTTGCTGCTTCGCCACAGCCGCATAAATCGTTTCCTCACCGTGCGCCTCGCCTCCGCTTTCGGACGCCCCGTGCAAGTCGACCGCTACGACCTCAGTTTGCTTTCCGGCATCCGCCTCAAAGCCGAATCTGTCACCGTCGGCGAAGACCCGCGCTTCGGCAACGAATATTTTCTCCGTGCCGAAGAATTGACCGCCAGCCTGCGATGGCAAGCCCTGCTGCGCGGCCACATTGAATTCGGCACGCTATCATTCACGCGCCCCAGCCTGAATTTGGTCCTGGCTCCCGATGGCCGCTGGAATCTCGAGGATTGGCTTCCGCGTCCGCCCGGCTCTTTCGCATCAAGTGCCGTGCCCTCCGCGCCAACCCCGCCGTCTGCACATCCCACCGTGCCCGGAACCGCCGCCAGCGCAGTCCCCAGGCTCATGCGCATCGAAGTCGAGAGCGGCCGCATCGATTTCAAGCGCGGCCCCGACAAACTCCCCTTCGCATTGGTGGGCGTCAACGGAGTCGTCGAGCAAGACGGCCCCGGCCGCTGGAGCCTCGATCTCGAATCCCGCCCCATGCGCGCCGCAGTCGTCGTGCAGGAAGCCGGCACGATTCGAGTCCGCGGCCACGTAGGCGGCACTTCTTCTCGCCTCCGTCCCGTCGACCTGGAATTAAATTGGGCGGACGCGTCCCTCTCCGACATTCTCCGCCTCGCGCGCGATCAGGATTACGGCATTCGTGGACGCCTCTCCCTGCTTCTGCAAGCGCATAGCGACGGCCCCGATTGGAATTTCACCGCCGCCACTCAATTCCGGCGCCTGCACCGCTGGGATCTTCCTCTTCAGCCGGGCGATCCCGCATTCAACTTGAATTTCTCCGCGCAGTGGTGGCCGTCCGATTCGCGAATGGAATTGCTGCACGCCTTGCTCGAAGCGCCGCGATCCACAGCGCGAGCGAGCGGTTCTTTCTCCTGGGCTCGCGCCGCCGCAGGCGGCGACTTGCGTGCTGCCCCGAATAATTTCGACATGCAAGTTTTGTCGAGCGCCATCGATCTCGATGATGTCCTCGCCTGGTATCGCGCGTTTCATTCTGGAGTAGGAAACGAATTATCACTCCGCGGCACGGCAGGCGTTGATCTCGCGCTCACCAGTTGGCCTCCGCGAATCGAGCAAGCCACGGTTGTCACGGAAGATGTTCTTCTCGAAGGCGGCAGCTTGCGTGAGCCCGTCCGCGTCAGCGGCGTATCCGTGCACGTGGATCGCGCGAACGCAGTTCTCGCTCCAGTTAACATCACGCTCGCTGGTCAGGTTGCTTCCATTCGGCTCGAAGCCTCCGGCCGCCACACAGCCGATTGGCAATGGAACGCGAAAACCGCGGGCCAAACCGAGCGCCTTCAGAATCTATTTGCCGCCGCAGCCGCGACCGGTTGGGCTTTACCGGGCGGCTGGGCCATGGAAGGCCCCGCGAAATTCGATTTGCGTTGGCAGGATGCGCGCAATCCATTCCGCGAGTTGCCGCTCGGCACGATCGACGTCGCCGGCATTTCAATTCGCGCGCCGTTCCTGAATCAGCCGATCGGCCAGGTCAAGGCCCACGTCGATTTGCGTCCCGCCGAAACTCGCCTCAATCTCGCTTCCGCCCAGGCCTTTGGTGCGCATTGGAGCGGTGCGCTTCGGCGGGCTCCCAATTCACCCGCGTGGGAAGGCTCACTTTCCGCCGACCACCTCAGCGTCGCCAATTTCGATCGCTGGCTCAACCCGCGCTGGCGCGAAAGTTTAATCGAACGCGTGCTTCCAATCCTGCAACCGGCTCAGCAGCCGGTCTCGCTTCCCGCCGGAATGTTTCTCCACGCGCAGTTGGCCGCCGACGAAGTAAATATCGAACCCGCCACGCTCCATCACCTGCGTGCCACGCTGAATGTCGATCTGGACGCGCGCCGCCTCGAACTTCAAGACGCCCAAGCCGATTTTTATAGCGGCACGGTACAGGCATCATTCATCGCGAACCTGCTGCCGCAGCCTAAATATCAAATCAACGCGAAGCTCGATCATGTCGATCTGCGCGAACTCGTCGCCATCACTGCAAATCTTCAGCAGCAATTTGCGGGCACAACCTCGGGAGATCTTTCTCTCACCGCCAATGGAACCGGCCGCGAAGCCCTGGTCAGCTCGCTCGAGGGACATGGCTCGATCGAAGTTCGCGACGCGCAAATCAATGGCTTCGACTTTGCTCAGTCCACTCCGGTAGCGGCAGAACCGCCCGAAGCAATTCCGTTCCGCCTGGTCTCCGGCGCCTTTTCACTCGATTCAGGAAAAATCCGCTTCGCCAATCTCCACCTTATTGGCGCTGAAGATTCTTGGGAAGCCACCGGCACGGTGGACTTCTCCCACAAACTCGATTTCCGCCTCCGCTCATTTTCGCCGCAGCCATCCGAAAAAAGTATCTCCGCGCTCCGCGTCCCGCCCGCCGACCTCAAAAACTCCCTCCGCTTCTCCGGCTCTCTAGAATCCCCCCAAGTAGCAAGAATCACCGAACCCCGCCCCCGCTAAGAAAAGTTAGCAGTCATCCCGAGCCCGCTCCTGCGGGCGAGGGATCCCGCGCAACCTTCGAATGCTTGCCCACCTACCGCTTAGCACAAATGTTTGCAGCCCGTAGCGCATCCCATTTGCAACCGCCGCAAACTCGGCATACCATCCCCTCGCCGCTTGGGGGGATGCATCCATGAAATTCCAGCACTCTGCCGGGAACGTTTTTTTTGCCATCCTAATTTCACTCGCACTGTCCGGCGCCGCCCAATCCCAGAAATCTCCCGCGCCCAGCGCCCCAAAATCCGCATTCACAATCGAACAGGTCCTCTCCGCGCCATTTCCCACCAACCTCGTCGCCGCCCCCGCAAGAAATCGAGTGGCCTGGGTCTTCAACGCGCAGGGCCGCCGCAATATTTGGGTTGCGGGACCGGTTGACGGCGGCTACAAATCACGTCAGATCACTTCGTACACAGAAGACGACGGCCAGGACCTCGGCGAACTCAGTTGGTCTCCCGACGCCGAATCAATCGTCTACACCCGCGGCGGCGACCTGGAATTCACAAGCAAGTCCGAACCCAATCCCCAAAATTCTGCCCAAGCCATGGAACAAGCCATATGGGCCGTCTCTCTCTCCGGAGGCGAGCCCCGCAAAATCGCCGAAGGCCACTCACCTGCCGTTTCTCCCAGGGGAGACACCGTCGCTTACATTCTGAAAAATCAAATTTGGATTGCAAAACTCGATGGCAGCACAAAGCCCGAACAATTAATCCACGCAGGCGGCGACGAAGGTGATCTTCGCTGGTCCCCAAGTGGCGAAAAGCTCGCCTTCACCAGCCGCCGCACCGATCACGGATTTATCGGCATCTACGACGTCGCTGCAAAATCCGTCACCTACCTCGATCCCAGCGTTGATCGCGATAGCGAACCAGTCTGGTCGCCCGACGGACGCCAGATCGCATTCATCCGCATTCCGGTTTCGAAGAGTGATCTCGCCTTCAGCGCCAAGCGCGAGGGAACTCCATGGTCAATCTATGTCGCCGATGCCTCCACCGGAAAAGCCCACCAAATTTGGCGCGCCGAACCAGGTCGCGGCAGCGTCTTCCACGAAATCGTCGCCGATAGCCAACTCTTCTGGATGCCCAGTAATCTCCTCGTCTTTCCCTGGGAACGCGACGGCTGGACCCACCTCTATTCCATCCCTGTGAATGGTGGCACGCCTAAATTGCTCACCCCTGGAAATTTCGAAGTGGAATTTGTTACCAGCGGCCACCACCAGGAAGAATTCACCCGCTTCACTCCCTACTTTCTACAAATTGTCTATTCCTCGAATCAAGACGACATCGATCGCCGCCACATCTGGAAAGTTTCTCCCGCCGGCGATCCTCCGAAATCCATTACTAGCGGCTCCGGAATCGAAACCTATCCAGTCGTCACCGACGACAATAATTCCGTCATCGTCCTTCGCTCCGACGCGAATCTCCCGATGCGCCCGGCACTAATCCCCGATTCCGGCAAACTTACCGACCTCGCCCCCGATTCCATCCCAGCCCAATTTCCGGCGCAAGCACTGGTCACGCCGCAGCAAATCATTCTCCCCGCCGCCGACGGCCTCGCGCTCCACGCTCAATTATTTCTGCCGCCCAACGCCAACGACGGCGCAAAACATCCCGCACTCGTGTTCTTTCACGGAGGCTCGCGCCGCCAAATGCTTCTCGGCTGGCATTACATGGGCTATTACAGCAACGCTTACGCCATGAACCAATTTCTCGCCAGCCACGGCTATATCGTCCTCGCAGTAAATTATCGCAGCGGCATCGGCTACGGCCTCGATTTCCGTGAAGCGTTAAATTACGGCGCCACAGGCGCCAGTGAATTCAATGATGTGATGGGCGCCGGCCTCTATCTCCGCTCCCGACCCGATGTCGATCCACACCGCATCGGCCTCTGGGGTGGCAGCTACGGTGGCTATCTCACGGCGCTAGGTTTGGCCCGCGCCTCCGATCTTTTCGCCGCCGGAGTTGACATGCACGGCGTCCACGATTGGAACACCGAAATCCCCAATTTCACCGCCAGCTACAAGGCAGACGCGCATCCCGACGCCGCCCGTCTCGCCTGGGAATCTTCTCCGCTCTCCTCCATGAATACCTGGCGCTCTCCCGTCCTGCTGATTCAAGGTGACGACGATCGCAACGTCCCCTTCACTCAAATGGTCGACATGGTCGAAGCCCTGCGCAAACAAAAAGTCGAGTTCGATCAAATCGTTTTCCCCGGCGAAATTCACGATTTCCTCCTCTTCCGCTCCTGGGTCCGAGCTTATAACGCCACCGCCGATTTCTTCGATCGCCATCTGCACGCTACAGCCAACCCAACTCCAGCCGCCAGCACGGGTCACTGATATCGCGAGAAGGTTTCGTAGGGGCGCTGCTTGCTGCGCCCGGATTTTTCGACCGGCTACGCCCCGGAAAGCTCTGACAAACAACTCACCGCACCGCCAGCCGCATCTCAATTTGCCGGGACAATCACTCTGTGCTAGCGTGCCGTTCTCCCAAGCCCGCGCACCATCCTGGCTGAATCCATGATTCTTCGAAGAATGCCTCGAACACGAACGGTTCTGATCCTTGCGCTGGCCGCTTCAGCATTCTCCGCCTTCGCACAGCAGCGCCACGCTCCCAAAACTCCTGCGCCAAACGCCGATGCCCTCACGCTCGAACGCACCTTCACCGCCGGCTCCACCGCGCAATACCGCATCCAAGTTTCCGTGCGCACCGAACTCGAAGGCCAGCAACCAGAAACCATCGGCGCAAAAACCTACGTGCACCCATTCGCGCGTAGCGCTGAGCGCACCATCGCCTGGCGCTCCACCATCCACATTCTTTCCGTCGCCTCGGATGGCGCAGCCGAAATTGAAGAAACGCTAAACGATTTCAGCAGCGCAACTAGCGACGCCTCGCCCGCCGGCGATGCCGATGCAGCAAAGCTGACCAAAGCCCTCGAAGAGATGTCCATCAATTGGACCGCTCCCGAAAGCAAAACGTTCCGCTATCGCGAAATGTCCGCCGGACAGTTGACCGGCCTCGATTCCACCGGCGTCCCAACCATCCTCGAATCATCTCCGCCCCTGCTCACTCTTTGGCTTCTGCGCGCGCTTCGCCCCGTAGCCGCTCTTCCCACCCGCCCGATCACCATCGGCGACCACTGGCAGGAACCGCGCTCCGTAGCTCTCGACGGCTGGTCCGATGTAAAAGGCACGGAAAATGGAGAATGGCTCGAACCGCCGCACGCCGGAAATTCTTCCGCGGATACCGAGCCCGCCATCCGCCTCCTGGTCATTCAGCAAATCCAAGGAAAAATTGTGGCCGGTTCCGACAAGCCTCCCGAAGGCGTCGCCGATGGCCGCTTCCACGCCGAATCTCTTTCCACGCTTTCCCTGACCGACGGCCGCGTCCTGGCCGCCACGCGATCGGCCACCCGCGAAATCACCTGGACTCTCGCGCCCGTCCCCGGCCTCGATCACGCGCCGGAATTTCACGCCCGGCTATCCGTGCAAATTGAAATTGAGGAGTGTCATGGCCCGTGCACCACGACTGACGTTCGCTCTGGCAATTAGCCTCGCGTTTTCCTTCTGCGCGGCAGCGCTGCCGCGCGCAGTCGCCGTTCGCCCAACCGCCGGGCATCCAACAACGGAACGGGCCAAGTTGCTCCCTCATTTCAAACCAGGCGACACCTATCGCTACCAGGTCGATCTCCGCACCAGCACCAACACGCAAAGCAGCGGCCCCATCGCCGATCCTCAAGGTTCCTCGCAACTCGATCGCATCGTCACCGCACGAGTCCTCCTCGAAGTCCTCAAACTCGAACCCGAAGCAAACAATGCAGGTCTCCGCGTCCGCATGCGCACCACCTACGAACAAAGCTCCGCCAAATCCAAAAGCGATACTTACGATCCGCAGGAAGATGAAATTGAAAAGCAGTATAAAAATCTGGAAGGTCACTCCCTCGAATTCACTCTCGAAGCCGACGGCAGCGTCACCGAAATCGCAGGCCTGAAAGACGTCATGTCCGACGAAGCCGCCGCAGGCGCTGTCCGCGAATGGCTTACCAGCATGACCGCCGGCTCGACGCTGCCCAAGCAGGGAATTGCGCTAGGCGAAAAATGGTCCACCGAAAAACCAATCGAAGGCGCCCCGCTGGCAGGACTCGCCTGGCGCACCGAATCCACTTACGTGCGCAACGAACCATGCTTCCCCGGCCAAAATGACGTGACTACAGACAAGCCCGCGGATTCAACCCCAGCCGCTTCCTCTGCTCAGCCGCAATCTCCCGCTAGTCCCAAAACCAAATCTTCGACCACCTCGCAGCCGCCCGCAGTATCGGCCGCCAATCCTCAAGAAGGCTGCGCCGTAATCCTCACCAAATTCGAAATGATCGATAAACACGGCTCCGGCGACCCCACCCCGCTCCAATACAGCCGCAACAGCCTGCGCACCTCCGGCAAATGGACCGGCACCGGCGAAAGCCTCACCACCATCTCCCTCGTCACCGGCATGGTCGTCACCCTAACCCAAACCGGCTCCGAAGACATCGACTTCACCGTCTCCGCCGCCACCGCCCCCTCCAAAATCCACTACGCCGGAAAAATCCAAACCCAATCCCACATCGCTCTCCAGCCTTAATATGCCATTCAACTTCGGTCGCTTTTCTCGAGTACAGGGCGGCTAACACTGGCGTTTAGCGGTTGCTCAATTCTCTATGAGCGCGTTACATGGAAGACGGATTATTCTCGAGTGCCGCGCAATCGGATGACAAATGCCGGTTTATGATCCAGCGCATCCACTAAGCTGCCATCGTTGAAAACTCATCCATGCCATTCTCTTTCCTTCGGCGTGCTGCCACAATCTGTTGATAACGACGGTAGTTCTGAGCTATCTTTCTGCGTGGCTCTTGGACCCGTCTAGCAGCGATTGCTTGTCGGAGGACAAAAGCATTTGAAAATCAACTCGGATGCCCGCCCCGCACACTACCAAGCTCCGCTCGCAACGCGACATTAATCTGTGGCGGATTCCGCTGTTGCTCTCGCTCGGCGCGGTCGCGCTGTTCGGGATCACCCTGATTCCGGATGTCCTCGACAAGTACCACATCATTCACATCCCGCCGTGGCTAACTATGGGCAGCATCGACGACGCGCGCGCGATCCTATCGGCGACCATGGACGCAGTTGCGACGGTACTCGCCCTGATTTTCTCGGTCGCGCTGCTCGTCCTGTCGATGGTTGCAACGCTCTTCGGCCCACGCCTGCTCTACCGGTTCCTGCAGGACTGGGTTACCCAGGTGACCATCGGCTTGTTCATGGGCACGTTCGTCTACATCTGCCTGGTTTTCCTCGTCACGCACCAGGATCCGGAGTCGAAGTTTATCCCGCAGATCTCGCTGATCACCAGCTGGGTGCTCGTCGTGTTCAGCTTTGCGTTCCTGGTTTACTACAGCCATCGCATCGCGAAGTCGATCCAGAATCCCGACATGATTGGCGCAATTGTCGACGAATTGTACGTCGCGGCCGGCAGCGCGCACCTCTCTGGCCCTGGCGAGGGCACGGGCGAGGCGCCGGACGACGCCGCGATTCTGGCACGGGCCGAGAGCGGCGCGACCGTCCCTTGCACGACAAGTGGTTATTTGCAGTTCGTCGATCACGGCGCGTTGGTTGCGGCCGCGCGTGCGGCGGACGCACTGATGGTGCTGAAGTTCCGTCCCGGCCAGTTCGTGTTCCGCGGCGAGCCGCTCGCGGCAGTTGTCCCAGCAGAAACCGCCGCCGCGCTGAAGACGTCGATTGATCGTGGAATTCACATCGGCCGCCACCGGACGCTCACCCAGGATAGCGAGTTCGGCATCGCGCAGGTCGTCGAGATCGCGATCCGCGCGCTATCGCCCGCGGTCAATGATACCTTCACCGGCGTCGCCTGCGTCGACTGGCTCGCCGCTGCGCTGCTGACGCTCGCCGAGCGGCCCCCGCTCGAGGGGAACTGGTATGACACCGGCGGTAGGCTACGGGTTTGGATGCCTGCGGTGCGGCTCGATCGCCTCGTTAAGCTCGCCTTCGATCAGATCCGTCAGGCCTCCGCGACGACTCCCGCTGTGCTGATCCGCCAGCTCGAAGCAGTCCGCCGGCTGGCGCCGCGCCTACCGGACGCCTGCCGGCAGGCGCTCTCCGACCAGGCGGACGCAATTCTGGAAACCGCCGGCGCATTGGTCGCGCTTGACCGCCGCAACCTCGAGGCGGCCTGGCAGAATGCGCGCGCCGCGCTCGGCGAACTGCCCCGTCCCGCCGCTACCTAAAGCCTGATTGCGGCGTCCGGAGTCCTGCTTACACTTATTGGCGAAGAGGAGTTTCATGAAATCCGTCTCACTGAACCCTATTGGATTTGTTCGTTCTACCAGGCTTAAACCGGTAGACGACAACTGGGACGCGGAGAAATCATCTGTCGAGCTCGATCCCGCTCAATTCTCGGAAGAAGCATTGCTTGGCCTGTCTGAATTTTCCCACGTCGAAATTATTTTCTATATGGACCAGGTGGATTCCGCCAAGGTGGAAAAATCCGCGCGCCATCCGCGAAACAATCCAAACTGGCCCAAGACCGGTGTTTTCGCTCAACGAACCAAGTATCGCCCCAATCAAATCGGCGCCACAATCTGCAAAATCACCGGTGTAAACGGCCGCATCCTGAGCGTCGAAGGCCTCGACGCCATTGATGGCACTCCGGTCCTCGACATCAAGCCCTGGGTAGCAGAGTTCGCCCCCCGAGGCCCAGTCTTCCAACCCAAATGGATCACCGAATTAATGCGCACATACTGGCATACCTAGACTTGCAAGAATGTAGGGGCCGGCTTCAGCCGCGCCCTTTCTGTCCTTGTTTTAGCATTGAGAATCGTGCGTTTAGAAAGAACGAACTCGGGTCAGGCATTGCTATATGCTTTCTTTGTGAGATCTACTACACAAACTGTCAAGACAGCAAGGTTTCCAGGTTCAGTAGTATTCTTAGGATTTCTGGGAGGTGCGTTGTGCGGAGCAGCCATCCTTTCGTTTGGAGTATTGATTGGTCGGAGCGGAGATACCGGCCCTGATTCGGTTGGGTATCGGCTGATGGGAAGCATTTTATTGGGTTGTCTTTACGGCAGTATGCTCGGGACTCTTTCGTCTACCTTCGCGTATTTCACTCACGTTCGCAAGATCGGAATGCAAAAAGCAATTGTTCCAGCCATCATCGGCACATTACTGGGCGGATTTATAGGTGCCCTCGTGGGTCCGCTACTGGCAGTCTTAACGGGGATTTGCGGATTCTTTGGCGCTCTAGAATGGGCGGTACGCCATCCCGAACTCACAAGTCAACTTCCCGATTAGCGCGTCCAAGCACTTTTTCAGGCGGCCATCCCAAACGAAGAGAATAATCCGGAGCAAACCGCGGATGTCTAAGTGTCAGTTCGCTATATTCTATCGATGAGTTCAAGCTCAGCACCGTGCGGTGCGCTCGGAGAAATATCGGGGCCGGTTTCAGCCCCGCCCTCTTGCCGGCCTATTTGCTCTCCCGCTCGATAATATTTTCCTTCTCCAATTCCTTGCTCACAATTTTCACCAATCCCTTAATCGACTTCATCGCCGAATTCGCATTAAACGTATTCGTTGTCCCCGTCCAAACCAGTTCTCCATCCGCCTTTCCCGTGGAATAAAAATTTACTTCCACTTGCGCCTCTTTCTCAGTCTCCATATATCCCGGCGTATAAACCACCGGATACACCGCGCTGTAATACCCGTAAAATGTCTGGTAGTAGGGAACCGGAACAAACGCCTCGCCCGGCACATAGTTGTGCTTGGTATCCCGCTTGGTCAGCCGCGCCACCACGATCGCGTCGAATTTCTGTGCCGCCACAATTTCCCGCAAATCTTTCATGTCGATCGGAGTCAAATCCGGCCGCGGGATAAATTCGTAACTCGGCGCCGCCTGCGATCCCTGCCGCGCAATCGCCGCCACCAATTCATCCTCGAATTCCGCCCGCCCCGCTGCTTTCCCATTCAACGCCAGCACCAGAATATTCTTGAATACCCCACCCGTGTAATTCGGATTCTTCCAGCTGAACTCCAGCCTCGGTGAACTCGCGGCCACAAACGCCGCGCCAGCCAGCACCGCGACCACTCCCCATGTCATCTTCCTCAATTGTCGCTCCTCCGTTCGCGCCCTGCTTTGGTTGTCATTCTGAGGACCGCATTTTGGACCGAAGAATCTCTCTCGATTTTGATCCAAGCCTTTTTGCTTCCTGGACCGCCTCTTGCGATTTTCGCTCAGCGAGTATAGTCTCGCCCCTCAAGAACTGTAAGCCAAGTGCCAATTCGAATTTGAAGCTAAGATCTACCCCCAATGGAGGCAAAGATGCCCAAATATCGAATGGCGCTTGTCACGTGCGT
Source organism: uncultured Acidobacteriota bacterium (assembly GCA_963797765.1). Lineage (GTDB taxonomy): Bacteria > Acidobacteriota > Terriglobia > Acidiferrales > UBA7541 > JBGPTK01. Next base: position 62,826 of record CAWCQU010000003.1, read on the forward strand.
GCTTGCCTATTTCCTCACCGGAGCATTCGCAGTTTCATCCCCAGGGACAATCCAATCCCCAACCTCACAGAGCGAACAATCCCTCTGGAATCTCGAGCACGATTATTGGCGCTACGTTCAAAACAACGATTTAACCGCCTACTTGTCTCTCTGGCACCACGATTTCCTCGGCTGGCCCTCCGTCAGTTCCGCACCCCTCCGCAAGGACCATATAACCGATTGGATCACCTCGCAAACCAGCAAAGGTCTCTCCTTCCAATCCATGGAATTAAAACCGGCCGCCATCCAAATCTCCGGAAACGTAGCGCTAACCTATTACTGGATCACCTACAAATTGCTCGACAAAGATGGCAACGGAACCACCCACAACCTCCGCGTCACGCACACCTGGCTCAATAACGGAAAAAATTGGCAGATCATCGGCGGAATGTCCATGCCGGAATCCTCGATGCCGCAGAAATAAAGGGGCTCAGCCCCCAGGCAGCCAATCGGATCAAACTGTTTGGGCAGTCATTTCAGTGTGGCCGAGGCCGTTTATCGATTGATTAGTTGGCATAAAACTGAAATCAGCCTATATTTCAAGCATGCTCCATTGGCTCAATGGACGCTCGGCTTTGCTGACGCTACTGGCAATCGCGTTTTCACCTTTTCTGCTTCGCGCCCAGTTTCGGGCCTGCCCGGATCACGTTTCGCCTGCCGCTCCCAGCACACAAAAGATAAAAATTACGATTGTCAGCGTTGAATTCCAAGGCGAAAATCCGCTCTCCGAAGAAGCTCGAGCTCAACTCGCGGACAAGATTCAAAAATCCGAGTTAGTGGCCTCTCCCGAACAACTCGACCAGGATTGGCTCAATCAAATTGAACAAACAATCATCGGCGACGAGCTGAGAACGCAAGGCTATTGGAGGGTGCACACGGAAATTACGCCCTACCTGCTCAGGGCAGCAGCACAAGAGCGACTCTATTCAATCTCCGCTGCAATCCACAGTGGTTCGCAATACCGCCTGCAAGAAATTTATATCGCGAATGCAAAAGTGTTCCCGCCTGCCGAACTCCGCAAGCAAATTCCCTTATATCCCGGCGATCTCTTCGACAGCTCCAAAATCAGGGATGGCATGGACGCCGTCAGATCCATGTACCTCACCCAGGGATATATCGATTCAGTTTGGGAGGCAGAGACATCTGTCGATGGGGACCATACACATATCAAAGTCGTCCTGAAAATGGACGAAGGTATCCAGTTTCGCGTGGGAACAGTCCAAATCTTCGGTCTGGATCAGAAAACCGAAAACCTTCTAAGGTCACTCTTGGAACCCGGCCAAATCTTCAACGGTCACTTGCTACACGAATTTATGAAGGAAAATAAATCCCTCCTGCCCGCGGATGCCTCCCCTGCCCAAAATATCCAGGTTCAACGCAACACCGTCACCGGAACCGTGGACATAATCATCGATTTCCGCCGCTGTTCCGAAGGATAGACGGTGCCATGGCCAAGAGTTGGAAGACCATCATGGGTTTCTCTCTTCTCGGTCTGGCGATCGCCGCAGTTCTCTATGTCCGCGTTCAATTCTATGATTATAGTAAGCCTCCAGATCTTAAGGACCTTGGGCTGGGCATTGCGTCCTTGGTAGTTTGTCCGCCAACTCTGCTTCTCCTCATATGTATCGATTGTGTGGTCACCGGTTGGAGCGGCCTGATCATATTCTCGATAATCGGGCTCTTGAATGCGGCGATCTATGCAGGAATCGGCGCGATCGTGGTCCGCAGGCGAAACAAGATCAAATCGATTGCCTCAGGTTGATCCCGAACTCAAATGGAAGCCGCCGATTGGAGCCAACATCGTTATCCGAAGACGGGGATTGCTCCAATATAATATAAGGTATACTCTATAAGAGATGATCTGGCGCGTCGATTTCGTCCTCGACGAGCGCGGCCGCTCGCCGGTCGAGGAGTTTCTCTCAAGCCTGCCCCTCCATCACCGGGCTAAGGCTCTGGCCGTGATAAAGATGCTGGAACTCGAAGGGCCGCATTTGCCCTTTCCCTATTCTTCGCAACTTCGGGGCAAGCTAAGGGAATTAAGAACGCAGCAGGGAAAAGACAAAATACGAATACTCTATTTCGGAGATTCCAGGAGAGTATTTGTCCTCCTGCACGGAATTGTAAAAAGAATCAGCCAAATGCCGGAGCAAGAAATTCGCATCGCCGAACTAAGGATGGAGTTGCATAACGCCCGCATCACCAGGAGACCGATGTGAATACCAGGTGGAACCGTTACTACCGGAAGCAGATGGAAAATGACCAGCTTCGCACTCTCGTCGAGCGCGAGCTGGAGAATCTGCGATTGGGCGTGCAGATTGCCCGCCTGCGCGAGCAGGAGAACCTGAGCCAGACCAAGCTGGCTGCCCTGGCTGATATGAGTGCGCCAAAGATTTCCGCGATGGAAAATGATCCTCAGAACCTTACGTTGGCTACCCTGATTCGCGTCGCCAACGCGCTCGGAAGCAGAGTCGAAATCAAGTTGGTTCGCCGGAAGAAAAATAAATCACGCCGGTAGCTGCGCCCAGTCCCGCTTCCTCGGCTCCCGCTGGACGATTCCACTTTGAACGCCACTTGCGTACCTGCTGTATAATACTAGATTGACCAGAAGACAAAATTCAGCGCCGAGGCGTTCTGAGGCGCGTCGGCGGGCTGGAGGAGACAGGTATGGACCAAATTGGGAATGAAGCCCGGCTCAGTAGCCGCAATCTCAACAGGCCACGGATGTTGCGGCCTTCTGTCGGCAACGTGACCTATGGACCGAGAAACCGAGCTGTCTTGCTCCCTGTCAGAAGCGCAACACGCACAATCGAATGCAAATTTGAACGCAAAATCCACCCAATTTTGGCCATTTCTAATCGCCAGTGGCAAACACAGTCGCGGAGCCATAAGTGCTAAACGATTCAACAACATACAAAACCCTAATCGCTCCTATATCATGCCTTCGCCAGGCGTTTAGAATCTCTGCGTCCCTCTGCGCCTCTGCGGTAAATTGTCTTCCAAAATCCCCGGATCTCCGCCCCCGCCCCCATGGACTTTAAACTTTCCAGCACCTACGAGCCGCGCGGCGATCAACCCGAAGCGATCGCGCAACTGATCCGCGGCATTCGCGAAGGCGAAAAACATCAAGTCCTCCTCGGAGTCACCGGCTCCGGCAAAACGTTCACCATGGCCAAGGTGATCGAGGACCTGAAGCGCCCCACAATCGTCCTCGCGCACAATAAAACTCTAGCCGCCCAGCTCTACCACGAATTCAAATCCTTCTTCCCGCAAAACGCCGTCGAATATTTCGTCAGCTATTACGATTATTACCAGCCGGAAGCCTACGTCCCCTCCAGCGATCTCTACATCGAAAAAGAAGCCACCATCAACGACGAACTGGACAAGCTCCGCATGAGCGCCACGCGCTCCCTCTTCGAGCGCCGCGATGTGATCATCGTCGCCTCCGTTTCCTGCATCTACGGCCTCGGTTCGCCCGAAGCCTATTACGGCATGATGCTGATGCTCGAAAAGGGCCAATCCATCGCTCGCGAATCCATCCTCCGCAAGTTGGTGGAAATTCAATACGAGCGCTCCGAAGGACTTAAGCTCGCGGCACTTTCCGAGTCCGCGGAGACATGATTGAAATTTATCCGCCTTACGACGATCTCGCCGTGCGCGTCGAAATGTGGGGCAGCCAGATCGAAGCCATCCGACAGCATCGATCCGCTCACCGGAGAAATCCGCTCGCGCGAAGGCGAAGTCACGCGCCTCCCCATTTATCCGAAAACGCATTACGTCCTGCCGAAAGAACAGCGCGAACGCGCCATTCAAACCATTCTCGAAGAACTCGAATGGTGGAAGCCGGAACTCGAGCGCCAGGGAAAAATCGTCGAAGCCCAACGCATCCAGCAGCGCGTGCTTTTCGATATCGAAATGATGCGCACCATTGGATATTGCCACGGCATCGAAAATTATTCGCGCCACATGTCCGGCCGCCTTCCTGGCGAAGCGCCTCCCACTTTGCTCGATTACGTCCCGCAGGATTATCTGCTCGTGGTCGACGAATCTCACCAGACCGTTCCGCAGCTTCACGCCATGTATCACGGCGATCGTTCGCGCAAACAAACCCTGGTCGATTTCGGTTTCCGCATGCCCTCCGCGCTCGATAATCGTCCGCTCACCTTCGAAGAGCTTGAACACCGCGTGAATCAAGCCGTCTACGTTTCCGCCACTCCCGGCCCGTACGAGCTCACTAAAGCTGCCGGAGTCGTCATCGAGCAAGTGATCCGCCCCACGGGCCTGGTCGATCCGCTGGTGGATGTGCGCCCCGTGAAAGGTCAGGTGGATGACCTGCTCGAAGAAATCCGCGTGCGCACCGCGCGCAACGAGCGAATCCTGGTCACCACCCTGACCAAGCGCATGTCCGAAGACTTGGCTGAATATTTCGCCGAAGTCGGCATCCGCTGCCGTTATCTCCACTCCGAAATTGAAACGCTCGAACGCGTCCGCATCCTGCGCGATTTGCGCCGCGGCGAATTCGATGTGCTGATCGGAATCAACCTGTTGCGCGAAGGCCTTGATCTACCGGAAGTTTCCCTGGTGGCAATTCTCGATGCGGATAAAGAAGGCTATCTCCGCAGCGCCACATCACTAATCCAAACCATGGGTCGATCCTCACGCCACTTGGAAGGGAAGGCCATTCTCTACGCCGATGTAATGACGGAATCCATGCGCAAAGCCATCGGCGAAACCGATCGCCGCCGCGTCAAGCAACTCGCCTATAACAAAGAACACAATATCGAGCCCATCTCCATCATCAAAGCCGTCGATATGCAACTCGCCAAAATTATCGAAGCCGATTACCTTACCGTTCCCGTGGATAGCACCGCGCTCGACGACATCACCAGTGAAGAACAGCTGCGCACCGCTATCGAGCAGCTCGAAACACAAATGCGCGAAGCCGCCAAAAAATTCGAATTCGAGCGCGCTGCCGCTCTCCGCGACCGAGTCCGCTCCTTCAAACAGCACGATTTCACCGCCATCTTTGAAGCGCCGCCAAACGCTTCGTCTGTCTCCGCAGGTCTTGCCGGCGGCGCGGAACCGAAGGCAAAGCCATGAGCCGCGCGCGGATCACCGCGCGCGGCGAATCTTCAGTTCTAAATTTTTGTGTGGGGATTTTTGACTGGATCCAACCAGGAGCGAAAGGTGAACCAGCGCGCGAAGCCGGCCAAAGAGATCGAAGCCCGCTAAACGACGCCGCGCTTCAGCTCATCGAGAGGATAGAACGTGTTGCGCCAGATCACTCCACGCTGCCACAGCGTCACGACCATCGAGCGCATCATCATGTAGCAGGAAATCGCCGCGCCGATCGGATGCGTGAACGCGTACAACGGGGAGATGCGAACCGGGAGCGTGAGCGCGACATGCAGCGCGAGTGCCATTGTCACCGAGATGGCCGCCGCGATTCGTGCGATCCCGGTCACGAAGGGCAGCGCCAGGAATGGCAGTATGCTGATGGAAAACACGCCCATCACGCTAAGCAGGGCATAGCTCACCCGGTAGCCGAATGCCGCGAACAGATTCTTCGTCAGCCCATTGATCAAGTCGCCCAGCCCATTTTGCCAGCGCAGCCGGATGAAGGTATCGCCACTCGCGACTCCGGAACGGAAGCCGCCATGCTTCACCAATTTGCCCAACTTCATGTCGTCAACCACTTCCATGGCCAACCGCCGGTGCGTGCCGATGGCCTCATACGCCGAACGCCGCAGCAATTGAAACGCGCCCACTCCCATGTAGCTGCCTGTATCCGGATCGCTCACCCGCCACGGCTGGACGCCGAACACGAAGCCCACACCAAGATAAATCACCGCCGCGGTTTCCCAGAAGCCCACCAGGTCGATCACCGCCAGCAGGCTGAGATGGTCCCAACGCTTGGATTCCGCCAGCGACATCGCGCGCCGCAAAAGATCGGGCACAAACCGGACATCCGCATCGGTGAACACCAGCCAGTCCCCGGTGGACTGGCGGTAAGCCAATTCCAGGGCATGCGGCTTGCCCAGCCACCCCTCCGGCAGTTCGCGGACATGCAGAACTTTCAAATGCGAATGCTGGCGCGCCAGGGTATCCAGAATTTCCGAGGTGGCGTCGCTCGAACGGTCGTCAACCGCCACCACTTCGTAGTTGGGATAATCTTGCGCCAGCATGGAAGCCAGCGCGGCAGGCAATTTTTCGGCTTCGTCGCGTGCCGCGAACAAAACGGAAATCCGCGGCCATTCGCTGCCCTCGCGCGGCTTCACGTTCGCCAGCAGTGGGATGCGGGACATCCCTCGAAGCGCGCGAAATCCTTGGACGAGCCAAAACAGCGCAATCAATTCCAGAAACGCGGTTCCAATGGTTTGCAACGTATATAATTCCTGACTGCGAATTAGCGCAACAGGCTTATCCTAACATGTGGAATGGCTACAACGGTTGCGATTGTCGGTGCCGGGCGCGTGGGGCGCACGCTGGCCCGCAAGTTGCGGGGCTTGGGGTGGAACATTGGAGTTGTGGTCACCCGCTCCAAGACTTCCGCAGGCGCGGCCGTCCGCGCCATCGGCGCAGGCACCGCCCACGGCGAACTGACCCGCTCAATTTTAGCTGCTGGCATAGTCCTGATCACTACGCCAGATGATGCCATTGGCAAAGTCGCGGTTGCTTTGGCAAAAATCGGGGGAGAGGAGTGGCGCGGCAAAATTGTGCTGCACACCAGCGGAGCGCTCGATCGATCTGAGCTCGCCCCGCTCGCCAGGTCGGGCGCATCCACCGGCTCCCTGCATCCGTTGCAGACGTTCAGTGGACGCGCGACGCCGCGGTTGGAAGGAGTGGTCTTTGCATTGGAGGGAGATCGCCAGGCGCTTCGCGCCGCGCGCCAGATTACCCTTGCGCTCGGTGGCGTCCCAATCGTTATTCAGGGCAGGCACAAACCGGCTTATCATGCTGCTGCGGCGTTCGCGGCGGGAAACTTGCTCGCCGTGTTGGAAGCAAGCACCCAGATTCTGATGGCCATCGGATTCACCCGCCGCAGCGCGGCGCGCGCCGTGATTCCGCTGGTCCGGCAGATGATCGAGAATTTCGAGAGGATGGGTCCGCGAAGTTCCTGGACCGGGCCGCTCTCGCGCGGAGATTACGCGACCGTCCGGAAACATTTGGACGCACTGAAACCATTTCCGAAAGAAATGCTCGAGGCGTACCTGGGTTATTCGCGGCTCGCGGTCCGGCTGTTCGCGGAAGATCCGGAAGCAACACTTTTAAAATTGAAAAACATTTCGCAATCACAAGGGAGAAGGCACCGTTGAATCGACTTCATATCCCGATCGAGAGCACCACGTTGGCGAATGGCCTGAAAGTAGTGATCTCGCCGGATCATTCCGCCCCGGTTGCCACAGTTGGCGTCTATTACAAAATTGGTTTTCGTCTGGAACCAAAAGGCCGCAGTGGATTCGCGCATCTATTCGAGCACATGATGTTTCAGGGCTCGGAAAACGCCGGCAAGATGATGCACATCAAGCTGATCAATTCTTCCGGAGGAGTGCTGAACGGAACCACCAATTACGATGTGACGAATTATTACGAATCCGTACCATCGAATGCTCTCGAACGCGTGCTGTGGCTGGAAGCCGACCGCATGCGCGCCTTGAAAGTGGACGACGAAAATCTCCGCAATCAGCGCGACGTTGTGAAGGAAGAAGTCCGCGTGAACGTGATGAACCGGCCCTACGGCGGATTTCCGTGGCTGGACTTGCCGCCGGTCGCGTTTCGCAATTGGCCGAACGCCCACAATTTTTACGGTGATTTCGCCGATCTCGACGCCGCCACCCTGGCCGACGTGCAAACCTTCTTCAAAACGTACTACGCGCCGAATAACGCGGTTCTGCTGATGCTCGGCGACGTGCAGCCGGAAGAAGGATTCGCGCTGGCCGCGCGATATTTCCAGGATATTCCGGCCGGCGCGCTGCCTCCGGTTGTGGATGCGAGCGAGCAGCCGCAAGCCGAAGAACGCCGCGGCGAAGTAGTGGAAAAATTCGGAACTTTGCCGGTTTTCGCCATCGGCTACCACATGCCCGCTCGCCATACGGCCGATTGGCATGCCCTGGCCATGCTCGACAACGCAATTCATGGCGGCCGCGCCGGCCATCTCTACCGCACTCTCGTTTTGGAAAAGCAGGTTGCCGTGGACGCTTCGGGAGGAATTAACTACGGCTCGGGAGACGTGTTCGATTACAACGGGCCCACCTTGATGACCACCACGGTTTACTACAAGCCGGAATTCACGCCCGAACAGGCGCTCGCAGCGTTCGATGGCGTAATTCGCGAAGTGCAGGAAAAAGGAATCACTGCCGAGGAATTGGCGGCGGTAAAAGTTAAATTCCAATCCGACTATTTTTCGTCGCTCGAAGGCGGCTCGGGGGCTTCCATACCACGGTTCGGTTTGATGCATTACCTCGCTTGCTTCACTTTGTTCGATCATGATCCGCAGCTTGTGAATACGATTCTGGACGGGTTCCTGGCTGTGACGCCGCAACAGGTGCAGGACGTGGCCCGGAAATATCTGGTGCCGAAAAATCGCGCCATACTTTTGCGCCGGCCGGTGAAGCAAGGAGGTGCGCAGTGAGCGTATTTTCAACGGAGACCATGCGTTTCACCACTCCTCCGGCATTGGCCCCTGAACGGCCCGTCGAATGGCCGCGCCGCACTGTTCGCACTCTTGCGAACGGGCTCAAAGTGGTTCTGGCGGAATTGCGCACGTTCCCGAAAATCAGCGCGCAGCTCTTCTTCCGCAGCGGAAACGCGGCAATCGCCCACACGTCGCCCGGTCTCGCTGAAATGACCGCCACCGTGGTTCGCACCGGAACCGCCACGCGGCCCAGCCGCCGCATTGAAGAAGATCTCCGGAGAATGGGCGCTGATTTAGGGACGAACGCGGGAGCGGACACCAGTGCAATTTCAACATCAGGTCTTGCGGAATGTAGCGAAGAGTTGCTCGGACTGGTTTCTGACCTGGCGCGAAACGCAGTTTTTCCCGCGGATGAATTCGAACGCGAACGCCGGCAACGCCTCGAGGAATTGCGTATCGAGCGCACCACGTCCAGTTTTCTAGCCGGGGAGCGGTTGCGCCGCGTCCTCTTCGGTGCGCATCCTTATGCGATCATCGCGCCCACCGAAGCACAATTGGCCGCTTATCGCCGCGAGGAACTCGAATCGTTTTACCGCCAGCACTACACGCCTGCGAATGGTTTGCTCATCGTGGTGGGAGATTTTGCAGCGGACCAAATGTTGGAGCAAATCGAAAAGATTTTTGGCTCCTGGCACGCTCCGAAGCCAGCGGCAACCCCTTCGCCAGCTCCTCCCGATCTGCGCGGCCGCCGCGTTTACGTGGTTCACTTGCCGGGAAGCGTCCAGACCGATGTGCTGCTGGGCAACCGAGCCATCACGCGGCGCGATCCGGATTGGCGGAGCCTTGTTCTGGCCAACTCGATTTACGGCGGAGCGTTTCATTCAAGGCTGGTGATGAATATTCGCGAGCAAAAGGGATATACATACAGCCCGCGAAGTTCTGTTCACCCGCTACGGCAGCATGGATATTTCACGATTCATGCCGCCGTCCGCAATGAAGTGGTTGCCGCCACTTTGACAGAAATGTTTTACGAAGCGGACCGCATGCGTTCGCTGCCCGTGGGCGGCGAAGAACTGGCTGACGCGCAAAGTTATTTGTGCGGCGCGTATTCGCTTGGATTGGGCACCCAGGATGGCTTGATCGGCCAGCTTTCTGGTATTTACCTGAACGAATTGCCGGAAGATTATCTGGAAACCTACCGCGAAAAAATCCGCGCGCTCAACGCGAATGATGTTCTGAGGGCCGCACGGAAATATTTCGATTCGGGGAACGCGCAGATTGTGGTGGTGGGTGACCGCGAGGAAATCAGCGAGCAGGCAGCCCTGTTCGGCGAAGTGGAATCGTTCGATTCAATGGGAAATAGGCTTTAGCGAGCGCCGCCGCTTGTACATTCTAGGATGGGAGGAAGAAACGCCGTGAGGCCGTTTCAAAGGGCTTTTGTCGCGCTCACCGCCATTCTGTACTGTTATATCCTGGTGGTGGCGGCCGGCGACACCAAGAAGCATCTGCCCGTTCAGCCGCTCGATCTGAACACGGCAACCATCGAACAGCTTCAGCAGTTGCCTGAAGTTGGTCCTACCACGGCAAAATCGATTATTCGATTTCGTGAAAAAAGCGGGCCATTCCGCCGCGTGGAAGATCTGCTTGCCATCCGCGGAATCACAAAACAGCGCCTCCAGAAAATGCGGCCGTACATCACCGTAGCATCCGCGACAGCCGATTCGAAAAAACCCGAATAAATTCTAGAGAGTTTGGTGGGAAACTTTGGGCTTTGATATTGCGAGGGGGACCTGGTCGGCGATTTCCAGGCCGTAGCCTTCGAGCGCCACAACTTTTCGCGGGTGGTTGGTGAGAACTCGTATTTTGTGCAGGCCCAGATCGATTAAAATTTGCGCGCCGATCCCGCTTTCGCGTTGCACCAAGCGCTGGCGGTTCAGGTCCTGATCGATCTCTCCGCGATTGTGGAAACGAATGCGCGGCAAGGCTGCCCCTTCGGAGACGCCGCCAGCGGGATCGAGCTGGAATCCCTGGCCGGTGTGGTGAAGATAGACAAAGACACCGCGATCTTCGCGCGCAATCGCTGCGAGCGAGTGTTCGATGATATCGCGGCAATCGCAACTGGTGGCTCCGAATACGTCACCAGTCAAACAATGAGAATGCACGCGAACGAGCGGGGCCGCGGCAGCTTCCAAATCGCCGCGAACCAAGGCCACGTGCAACTCACTATCCGCTTCGCTCGAAAAAGCAATCATGCGGAAATCGCCGTAGCGCGTGGGCAGGATGCTTTCGGCGATGCGCTTGACGTAACGCTCGTGCTGCATGCGGTAGCGGATCAAATCGGCGACGGTAAATAACTTCAATCCGTGTTCGATGCAAAAAGTCTTCAGGTCGGGAGTGCGCGCCATCGTGCCATCGTCATTCATCACTTCGCAGATCACACCCGCGGGCACCAGTCCAGCGATGCGGGCCAAATCCACGGAAGCTTCGGTTTGTCCCGCGCGCACCAGCACACCTCCGCGCCGCGCACGCAGAGTGTAGACGTGGCCGGGCCGGGCCAGGTCTTCAGGACGTGTTTTAGGATCGGTGGCGGCTAGAATGGTGGTGGCGCGGTCGGCGGCGCTGGTGCCGGTGGTGGTGCCCAGGCGCGCATCAATCGGTTCGCAAAAGGGGGTACCGAAAAGAGAAGTGTTTCGCTGCGTGATCGGCGAAAGATTTAATTGATCGCAGCGTTCTTCGGCCAGAGCCAGACATATTAGTCCGCGGCCGAATTTCGCCATGAAATTGATGGCCTCGGGCGTCACTTTCTCCGCGGCCATGGTGAGATCGCCTTCGTTTTCGCGGTCTTCGTCGTCCACCAGGACGATCATGTGACCCTGGCGGATTTCTTCGATGGCTTCTTCCGCCGTGGCAAACGGTGCTGAATGTTCCGTCATTTCGCACCCATGTGAACAAAAATTTTAAAGAACAGCGCGCCGATCAATCCAGAACCGGGAATCGTCAAAATCCAGGCCCACACGATTCTTCGGGTCACTCCCCAGTGTACAGCGGAGAGCCTGCTAGCGGCGCCCACGCCGGTAATCGCCCCGGTAATTGTGTGCGTGGTGCTGACCGGTATTCCGAAATGAGCAGTGGCGATCAGAGTCAGCGCCGCGCTGGTCTCCGCTGCGAACCCGCCAAATGGTTGCAGCTTTGTAATTTTCTGTCCCATGGTCTTCACCACGCGCCAGCCGCCTGCCATCGTGCCGCCCGCGATCGCCAGGTGACAACATAGGATTACCCACACGGGGACGTAATATTTTCCCTGTGATCCGCTCGAAATCAAGGCGGCGGTTATGATCCCCATTCCTTTTTGAGCGTCGCTGGTTCCGTGGCCGAAGCTGAAACCGGCCGCCGAAAGCATCTGCAGCCGGCGAAACCATTTGTCCACCCGGCTGGGCGCTTGCCGGCGAACGATCCAACTGGTTACCACGGTGACAAGAAGGCCAGCAACCAGGCCAATACAAGGCGCCACAAATATGAAAATCACCGGCAGCACCCAGCCATGAAGCACAATCGCGCGAAACCCAACCGCCGCGATGGCTGCCCCTCCATATCCGCCCATCAAAGCATGCGAAGAACTGGCGGGCAGACCCAACCGAATGGTGGCGTAATTCCAGACAATGGCTCCCAGCAGCCCCGCGAGTAAGACGTATTGATTCACCATTTCCAGGTGAACCAGGCCGCTTCCCATTGTCTTGGCCACCGCGGTGCCAAAAGCAAAGGCTGCCACAAAGTTCCAAAACGCAGCCCAGACGACGGCCGTCAACGGGCGCATCACTCGCGTGGAAACAACCGTGGCGATGGAACTAGCTGCGTCATGCCAGCCATTCGTGAACTCGAACGCCAGAGTCACGAAGACGATCAAGCAAAGCACGCGGAAGCTTTGCACTCCAGAACTCTCCTCATACGAACACACGATGCCAGCACTAAATTCCTAATTTCGGGTGGATGATACGCCGGCTTACGCGTTCTTCAGGGTGACAGTCTCAATCACGTTCGCGACGTCCTCGCATTTGTCCGTCGCGGTTTCGATCACTTCTATAATTTCCTTCCATTTGATTATCTCCACCGGATCTTTTTCAGTGAGAAATAGATCAGCGATCAGCGCGCGGCACTGGCGATCGGCTTCATTTTCCAGGCGATTGATTTCGATACAGTGGTCCAGAATCCCGTTTTTCTTGTTCAGTCCGCGAACGGCAGCCGCAACCTGCTCGGTGGCCGCGCGAAGCACCTCCGCCATTTGCGCGACGCCCGGGCGGATGGTCTTTACGCCGTAGAGCACCAGGCGGCTGGCGGCGGCATCGGTCAAATCGAGGACGTCGTCAATCTCGCTGGCCAGTTCGTGAATATCCTCGCGGTCGAAGGGAGTGATGAACGTCTGGTTCAGCTTAGTCATCAGGCTGTGAACCAAAGTGTCATTTTGATGCTCGAACTCCTCGACCTTCTCCGCGCTACGGACTGGATCGGAAAAGTCGTGCAACATCTCCACAAACGCCTGCGCGCCACCCTGTACGTTATCGGCCATGGCGGAGAAAAGGTCAAAGAAACTTTCTTCGTGGGGGAGAAGCCTGCTCATCAGTCCTGGCATGGGAGTCTAGTACCTCTATGAAAAAGCAATCGTTTGAGAGCGCTCGACTATACCCGAACCGTGTTAGGCGAGCAAGGAACTGGCTGGGACCGTTCAACCCGAATGCCCGGATAGCTCCATTCTTCAGTTGGCCGGATAGTTGAATTCGAAGATGCCACACTCCCGACAGAACCCGTCCGGCGAGGAAGGGGGGCGCTACACAGCCAATCCGGTAAAGCCATGAAAAAAAAGGGCGTCCCGGCTCGTCGCCAGGACGCCCTGTTCAGCTAATCGGGTTTGACGGCGGCTCACGTCCCCTCCGGAAGCAGGAAAAGTGCGCCGCCGGGGAGGATTAGTACATTCCACCCATTCCGCCGCCACCAGGCCCACCGGCACCTGCTCCGGCAGCCTTCTTGTCGTCTTCCTTGATGTCTGCCACCAGAGCTTCGGTGGTGAGCATCAAGGCAGCGATGGAGGCTGCGTTCTGCAGAGCCAGGCGGGTGACCTTGGCAGGATCGATGACTCCGGCCTTGACCATGTCGCCGTACTCGGCGGTATCGGCATTGAAGCCGAAATTGTCTTCCTTCGAGTCGCGCACACGGCCGACGACCACTGCGCCTTCATGCCCGGCATTCATGGCAATCTGACGCATGGGCTCTTCGAGCGCGCGCTTGACGATATTCACGCCAATGGCCTCGTCATCTTGCAGCTTCAACCTTTCGAGCGCTGGGATGCAGCGAACCAGGGCAACGCCGCCCCCGGGAACGATGCCTTCTTCCACAGCTGCGCGGGTGGCGTGCATGGCGTCTTCAACGCGAGCCTTCTTTTCCTTCAGCTCCATTTCGGTTGCCGCGCCCACCTTGATCACGGCGACTCCGCCAACCAGCTTGGCCAACCGCTCCTGCAGCTTCTCGCGGTCGTAGTCCGAGGTGGTGTCCTCGACCTGCGCACGGATCTGCTTGACGCGGCCTTCGATTTCGCCGGCTTTGCCGCCGCCTTCGACCAGCGTGGTGTTGTCCTTGTCGATGGTGATCTTCTTGACGCGGCCGAGGTCCTCAACCTTCACGTTCTCGAGCTTGATTCCCAGATCTTCGGTGATGGCCTTGCCGCCGGTTAGGGTAGCGATGTCTTCGAGCATTGCCTTGCGGCGATCACCAAAGCCAGGAGCCTTCACCGCAGCGCACTGCAAAGTGCCGCGGAGCTTGTTCACTACCAGGGTTGCAAGGGCTTCGCCCTCAACATCCTCGGCAATAATCAGCAGGGGCTTGCCCATCTTGGCGATTTGCTCGAGAAGGGGAAGCAGGTCCTTCATCGAACTGATTTTCTTTTCGTGGATCAGGACGCGAACGTCTTCCAGCACGCACTCCATCCGCTCCGGATCGGTGACGAAGTAAGGGGAAAGGTAGCCGCGGTCGAACTGCATGCCTTCGACCACTTCGAGCGTCGTTTCCATGGTCTTCGATTCTTCCACGGTGATGACGCCGTCCTTGCCCACTTTCTTCATGGCTTCGGCGATGATGCTGCCGATCTGTTTGTCGTTATTGGCGCTGATCGTGCCCACTTGCGCGATCATGTCGCCTTTGACGTCCTTGTGCAGCTTCTTCACTTCTTCGACAGCCACTTCCACGGCTCGCTCAATGCCCCGCTTGAGGGCCATCGGGCTGGCGCCGGCGGCAACCGTCCGCACGCCTTCGCGGAAGATCGCTTGAGCCAGAACGGTTGCGGTGGTGGTGCCGTCGCCGGCCACGTCTGATGTTTTTGAGGCGACTTCGCGAACCATCTGTGCGCCCATATTTTCGAGCGGATCAGGCAGCTCGATTTCCTTGGCCACCGTCACACCGTCCTTGGTGATAATCGGCGCGCCAAACTTCTTCTCGATCACCGCATTGCGCCCCTTGGGGCCCAAGGTGATCTTCACAGCGTCGGCAAGAATATTGACGCCGCGCAGGATGGACTGGCGGGAATTCTCACCAGTCACGATTTGCTTTGCCATGGTTCTCTTTCCTCCTCAGAAATAGGTCGTAAAAGTTGTGTGGATTAGATTGGCCCGGCCAATCATCGCCGGGGAAAAGCTTACTTTTTGCCGCCGGCTGCTTTCGCGCTGCTGCCGAGCTTTGCCAGGATCTCGTCTTCCTTCAGGATGAGGTATTCCTCATCGTCGACCTTGATCTCTGCGCCGCTATATTTGCCGAAAAGAACGCGATCTCCCGCCTTCACGTCCAGGGGGACTCGCGAGCCCTTCTCAATACGGCCAGCTCCAACCGCGATCACTTCGCCTTCTTGTGGTTTCTCTTTCGCCGTGTCCGGGATAATAATTCCGCCCTTGACGGCCTCTTTTTGTTCGAGCCGCTTTACGAGTACGCGGTCGTGTAACGGAGTCACATTGACAGACATCGTTCTTCACCCTCCGAAAGTTGACTCAGGATAGCTTCAAGAGGTAGAAGTGCGTTTAGCACTCCTCTTGAGCGAGTGCTAATATATGTCAGCGCCCTCTGCTTGTCAAGTGAGTATGCGACACTCAACCATATTTTCCTGGCTGTCTTCGTCCTTGTAGATTCATTTTATACTGCTTATTATCAGTATCTTACGATATGCAGTATTTTCCTTACACTTGGAGATTGAGTTGCTTCTCCACTTGGCGCTAGAATCTCGCATCCAATAGGAGCGCTGTGCCTCTGCTCTTCTACCTGCGTCTGGTTGGCTTCACGGTCGGTGCGCTAGTCTATCTGTTTCTGCTGGCGCTGATTGTTGGGCACCGGCGACCGCGGCTGTTTGAGCGGCTGCTTTTCTTCCTGATGCTGTCGCTTTTCCTGCTGTATTGCGGCGGGCTGCTGGAAATGAATGCGCGAATGCAGTATGGGTCGCCGCCGGAAGCGACGCGATACTTCTATTTGGGACTTACGGCGTTAGGAAGTTTCTTCCTGTTCCCGCTGGTGGTTCATTCTCACCTTGAATATTCGAGGCAGACGAGGCGGACGCCCAATCTACCCTCGTACTTGTGGGTTGTGATTCTGGCCTATTGTTACCCGCTGATCGCAATTGTCGGCACGCTGATGCTGGCTCACCAGAGGCGACTTGAGTCACCCGCCGTTCTGTTTCTTGAATTTCAGAAGGTCAACATTGTCTCCGCTTTGGCGCTTAGCTCGTCGGCAGGCCTGCTTCTGCCATTTATATTCTTGCGCCGCACACAAGATTCCAACGAGCGGTATTTATTTCAATTGCTCCTCTGGATTACCGCACCACTGACAATCGTATTTGTCGCGCTGAATTCACTGGCTGCAGGTCCCTCCGAGTGGATTGAGATTTTGACTACAGCAGCAATTGTTCTTGGAATCTTGCCGGGAGCGGTGGTGGGGTATTTTGCGCTGCGGCACAATTTTTTGGAATTTGGGGCGCAACGGAATTTGGTGTATGCGCTTTCGGCTACGTTTCTGGGATTGCTTTATCTGGCGCTGGTGCGGCGGATTAGCGGGTGGCTGGAGCCGGTTCTTCCTCCCGAGGCTACAGCGAGCATTCTTCTTTTTGTGCTGATCTTTTTGTTCGAGCCTGTGGAGCGATTGATCGGGCCGGCGCTGCACCGGTCGATTCAGCAGCGGATGGAATTGGTCCAACGGTTGATGGTGGAAGTGCAGGCTGAGGCGCGGAACGGCAATCTGGAAAAACTTTTAGAATTTACGTCGCTGCGGCTGCAGGAAGCTTTCGGGCTTGCCGATCTGCGAATTTCGGTTCCTACGCCGGTGAATCAGAGACCCATCGAATCGCCGGGAGGACTTGGCCACATTGTACGCGTGCCGATTCTGCAGAACGATGCGGAAATCGGTTTGATTGAAGCGAGTTCCACTGGCGCCGTTCTGACCGGTGAGGTGAGCGCTGGGTTGCGGATTGTGGCTGAACAATTGCCCGCGGCGATCGATTTGTGCAGGCTTATTGGCGAGAAGCTGCTGCTGGAGCGCGAGCTTGCGGAACGCGAGCGGCTGGCGCTGGTTGGGCAAATGGCGGCGAGCATTTCGCATAATTTGCGGAACCCGCTTAGTTCCATGAAGACAGTATTGCAGGTTTTGCTGGAGAAACCCGATCTGCAACCTGACGTTCGCGCGGATTGCGCGCTGGTGGTTTCTGAAGTCGACCGCCTCGCTTCGAAATTGGGGCAACTATTGCAATTCTCGAAGCCCTCGTTGCGGCCTGGAGATCGGCGTCAAACGGTGGATGCTCCGGCGGCCGTAGAGCAGGTGATTGCGCTGTTGAGCCGCGAAGCCGAGCGCCGGGGCGTGAAATTGACGTTCGGACTACGTGATGAATGCGCGGACGATACGAGCGCCAAGAGCGTTAGCGACTCTGAGACGGGATACGTTTGCGGATCAGAGGAAGCCGTGAACGACGTGGTGTCAAACCTTGTGGTAAACGCGATTGAAGCGTTGCCGAGTGGAGGCAATGTGAACCGTTTCCACCGGGTGGCGCGAAGGCAATATCTTTATCGAAGTGGCTGACGATGGCCCGGGCATTTCTGGCGATATCGCAGAAGAAGATCTTTCAGCCTTTCTATACGACCAAGCCCAGCGGGACTGGGCTTGGCCTTTCGATTGTGGAGAGGCGGCTGGCGGAAATGGACGGGTCAATCCGATGGGAAAGCCCGATTCACAACGGCCGCGGGACGCGATTTGTTGTGATGATTCCGCTGGCGGAATCTCTCGGAAATGCGGACCAATAATTAATTTGAGGCGGAAGAAGAATGCGAACCATTTTGATTGTGGATGACGATGCTTCGGCGCGATACGGTTTGCGCCGGGCGCTCGAACACAAATATCGCATCGCCGAGGCCGATTCGGCGAAGGCGGCCCGCGAGGCGCTGGACCGGGAGAGGCCGGACGTTGTGCTGCTCGATCTGGTGATGCCGGAGGAAGACGGGCTCTCGTTGCTGAAAACGATGCGCGAAGATGGTTATGAGCAGCCGGTGCTGGTGGTTTCCGCGCTCGATTCCGCGAAAATGGCGGTGGATGCGCTGCGCCTGGGGGCCGCGGATTACATCGTGAAAGGCTTTGACATCGATGAATTGCGCAAGCGCGTTGCGAATCTGATAAGAATCCTGGACCTCTCCAGCGAAAACGAACGATTGCGGCGGGAGTTGGTGGCCGAAGGACAGTTTGGCCGGATGATCGGAGCGAGCGCTGCGATGAGGCGAGTATTCGAAATGGCGGAACGAGTTGCGCCCTCCGATGCGACTGTTTTGATTCTGGGCGAAAGCGGAACCGGGAAGGATTTGCTGGCGCAGGAAATTCACGATCGCTCGCCACGGAAAAATGGGCCGTTTATTGCAGTGAATTGCGCGGCGCTTCCCGAGAACTTGATCGAATCGGAATTATTCGGATACGAAAAGGGCGCGTTTACCGGCGCGGCACAACAAAAGAAAGGAAAATTCGAGCTGGCCTCCGGCGGCACGCTTTTCCTGGATGAAATTGGCGATATGAATCCAATTACACAGGCAAAGGTGCTGCGTGCTTTGGAGAATCGCAAAGTGGAACGGCTGGGCGGGGCGCAGGCCATCGAAGTGGATGTGCGCGTGGTGAGCGCGACGCACCGCGATTTACCGGCGGAGATCGCAGCGGGAAAATTCCGTGAAGATCTTTTTTACCGGTTGCGCGTGGTGACCCTGGAATTGCCGCCGCTGCGCGCGCACAAGGAGGATATCGCCCTGCTTGCCGAGACATTTCTTTCGCAATTGAATGCGCGGCACAACCGCAAGGCCCGGCTCGATTCCGCCGCAATCGAATTGCTGGCGCGCTACGACTGGCCGGGAAATGTTCGTGAATTGCGGAATGCGCTGGAACGCAGCCTGGTTCTGGCGCCGGAGGAAAAAATCGGGGTGGCCGAGTTGCCGGAAGAAATTCGCAGCGGCGAGCCGGTGACGGGCAGCGCTCGCGCGGGCGGCAGCGATGCTTTGCTCGGTGAAACGGACTTCCGTGAAGCCAAGCGCAAGTTTGAGGTGGCATTCTTGAAATCGAAATTGGAAGAACATCGCTGGAACGTCTCGCGGACCGCTGCAGCTGTTGGATTGCACCGTCAAAGCCTTCAGGAAAAGCTGCGCGAGCTGGGGATTCAGCGGCCAGGTAAGTAAGCGAGAGACAGACGAATTCGAACAAGAGAAATGATGGCGCGCATCGAAAATGTAGGAGGGTTCATACTGGCGGGCGGCGCCAGTTCGCGCATGGGGCGTGATAAGGCTTTCATCGAACTGGATGGCGAGCCACTGATTCTACGAGCGGCGAAATTGCTGGAACCGATCGTGGGTAGTGCAACAATTATTGGACCGCCGGAACGATTCGCGTCTCTCGGCTTGCATACGATCCCCGATGATCATCTGGGTTTTGGTCCGCTTGGCGGGATCGCTACAGCGCTACGAGTAGCTACGCATCCTTGGAATTTAATTATTGGGTGCGATCTGCCATTTTTGACGCAGGAGTGGCTGGAGTTCTTGGTTCAGCGGGCTCTTGAATCGCAGTCGGATGCTGTAGTTCCAATGAGCGAGCATGGAGCGGAGCCGCTTTGCGCCATGTATCAGCGCAGGGCCGGGACGAAAATTTCCGCGGCGCTCGAGCAGGGCATCCGCAAGATTACGCAAGGTCTTGAGGGCCTTGCTATAGTCAATCTGGCGCCGGACAAATGGAAACCGTTTGATTCCGCTGGACTCCTATTCAAGAATATCAACACGCCGGATGACTACAACGAGCTGCTGGCGGACATTGACAAGAAATTCGAGAAGAAAAGGGAAGCATGAGCGAGCACTTCATCGAATTCAAAAACGTGTCGATATCGTTTGGCGAGAACCCCGTGCTGCGTGATGTTAGTTTCTACGTGGGGCAGGGCGAGACGACGGTGATTATGGGCCGCAGCGGCGTGGGGAAATCGGTTTCGCTGAAGATCATCATGGGATTTCTGCAGGCAGACGAAGGCCAAGTGATTGTTGGAGGCGAAAATATCGTTGGCTGGACGGAAGAGCAACTGATGGAGACGCGCAAGAAAGTGACGATGGTGTTTCAATCGGGCGCGCTATTCGATTCGCTTACCGTGGCGCAGAATGTGGCCTTTCCGCTCGAAAGACGCGCGGAAATCGAGCCCGATCAGATTGATGCGCGCGTGAAGGAACTTCTGGAAATGCTGGAGGCGAGCGATTTTGCCGATAAATTGCCGGACGAATTGAGCACGGGAACCAAGCGCGCGGTAGCTATTGCGCGCGCGCTGGCGCAAGATCCGGAAGCAATTTTATTCGATGAGCCAACCACCATGGTCGATCCAATCATGGCAGGCCACGTGGGCGAGTTGATTCTGAAACTCAAGGAAAAATTCCACAAGACTTCGATCGTGGTGACCCACGATACCCATCTCGCGCGAAGGCTGGCGGACCGAGTCGTTTTTTTGAAGGATGGAGAGGTGGCGTTTTTCGGCACCTGGAAAGAGTTCGAGAGCTCGGCAGATCCCACGTTGCATAATTTCCGCATGCAGGACGAATTGATTCCCGCCCTGGACGTTACTGCGTGAGCCAAACTTCTCCAGCCATTCCCGATCCACGAAAGCAGCTACGCCGCGAAATGGGCTTCTGGGACGTGCTGCTTTTCAATATCGCCACCGTGCTGGGCCCGCGGTGGATTGCGGCTGCGGCTCACAACGGAACTTCTTCGATCAGTTTGTGGATTGGCGCGGCCGTTTTCTTTTTTGTTCCCACCGCGCTGGTGATTGTGGAGCTTTCCACGCGATTTCCGGAAGAAGGCGGGCTTTACGTCTGGTCGAAGCAGGCGTTCGGGGAATTTCACGGGTTTGTGGCGGGATGGACATACTGGATTTATACGGTATTTTATTTTCCGGGGCTGCTGCTGGCGAGCGCGTCGATGAGCGCCTATGTGGGAGGTTCGGGCGCGGCGCATCTGGCGCAGAGCCGCACCTTCCTGCTGGTTGTCTCGTTGATACTGCTGATTGTAGCAGTGTGGCTGAACATTATCGGATTGAACGTGGGCAAGTGGCTGCAAAATGCCGGCGGCGTGGCGACCTATCTTCCTTTGCTGATGCTCACCTTCATCGGCTTCATTTTGTGGTACATGAAAGGTCCGGTGACGCATTTCACCTGGGCGAATATTTTTCCGGTGTGGAATTGGGATACCGTAAATTTTTGGCCGCAGATCGCGTTCGCGTTTACGGGGCTTGAATTGGTTTCGGCAATGAGCGATGAAATCAAGGATCCCCGTCGCACATTGCCGCGCGCGATTCTTGGTTCCGGTGTGATGATCGCGGCGATCTACATTATTGGCACGATTGCCGTGCTGGGGATGTTGCAGAGCACGGATGTTGATCCAAAGAGCGGGGTGTTCCAGGCGATCACGATCGGGTCGACGGTTTTGAAAGTTGGATTGCTTGGCATTGTCGCAGCCATGCTGGTTTCTGTGGGGAACGCGGGAGGAGTGGGCTCGACGGTTGCGGGGATTGCGAGAGTGCCCTTCGTGGTGGGAATCGACCGGTACCTGCCAGCCGCGTTCGGGAAGATTCATCCCAGGTGGAAGACGCCTTACATTTCGATTCTGGTGCAAGCGGGAATCTCCGGTTTGATTTTGTTGGTGATCCAGATCAACGAGACAGCCAACAGCGCGTACCAGATTCTGGTGGATGCGGCGGTAATTCTTTATTTTATTCCGTTCCTTTACATGTACGCGGCGGCGATCAAACTTTCTTACCGGAAGGACCGGGCTGAAAATCCGGCGGCAGTTTTGATTCCGGGCGGCAAAGTTGGAGTGTGGATTGCCGGGGGACTCGGATTTCTTGTGGTGGCTGGAGGAATCGCGCTTTCCGTGATTCCGCCGGGCGAGGCAGTGAGCAAAATCGGATTCGAGGCGAAGTTGTTGGGAGCGACTCTGGTGGCGATTTTGATCGGGCTGGCGCTTTATTATCGAGGGGCTCGGCAAAAATCGAGCGGTGGTGGAGAACTAAAGGCTGGGTATTAGGGAAAGGAAGTGCATGGCGCAAAAGAAAAAGAAGTCATCGAAAAAGTCCGCAACCACTTTTCGTTTAAAAAACAAATCGTTGAACGGTGATTTCGAGATTTTTCTGCCTGAGGGGTGGAACGTTTCGACTTCAAGAGCAAAAACCTCATCGCAAATTCCCGCGAAAAACAGGCGGAAGCGCGGATAGTTCCAGATACCTGGCTGGCATCCTGGGAACGTTGGCACAGCCAGGAGTGGCTGTGCTACTTCAATATACGGCGCGCTTTTGCATGGTTTGTTTTGTGGCCAGAGAGAAGCGCGGCTCTGCAGTCCCTTCGCCTGCCAGGCGGGCTGCCACATAGGCGCCCATCGCGGGGCCGTGTTTGAAGCCGTGACCGGAACCGCCGCCCACCAGCCAGACATTTTCGAACTCGGGGTGGCGATCCACCAGAAAATCGCCGTTGGAAGTATTTTCGTATTGGCAGACGCGCGACTCGACGACGGGAGCATTTTTCAGGGCGGGGAAACGCTCGCCGAGATAGGCGCGGGCGGCCTGTTCTGCTTCGGGAGTGGGAATGCGGTCCGCGGTGTCGGGATCGATGGCCGGGCCGTGGTGGTCGACGGCGATTTTCACGCCGCGATTTTCCAGATCGGGCATTCCGTAAATTTCGTCGCCGAGGCAGATCCAGGTGGGCATCGCGGGCGGTGCAAATCGAGTGTCGCCTGCAGGCGCGCCGAAAAAGAAAACCTCCTGGCGGGTGGGGAAAATACGCTCGCCCAGGATTGAGGGAAAAACTCTTGGCAGCCAGGGGCCGCAGGCAAATACAAAAGTTCCAGCGCTTATTTTTTCGCCGCTCTGGGCAGTGACCGAAGCCAGTCGGCCGTTTCCGGTGGGTGTCAAGACCGCGTCAATTTTATATTCCGTGCCGTTCTTCTGGGATGCCCCGACCACGGCCTGCACGGCTCGCCGGGCAAAAAGAACGCCGCTATCCGGCTCGTAAAGTCCCCAGGTTATTTTTTTGCCGAAACTAATCTGCGGGTAATGCTTTTCCAGATCGAACCGCTCGTATTTCTCGTATTTCACTCCGAGCTTTTTGAAACTGGCTTCACAATCGTGCGGATATTTTTCGCCTTCGCTCGCCATCCACAGCATTCCGGTGCGATGGAAGAGCGGTTTGGCGCTTGCCGCGAAAAATTCCTGCCACAATACCAGCGAACGCATCGACCAGCGTGTGTAGAGTTCATCGGGGCCGTATCCCATGCGGATAATTCGCGATTCGCCGCCCGAGCTGGCGCGGGCGTTGGATGCGCCGTAGGAATCGAGCAGTACGACACTTTTGCCCGAGCGCTGGAGGGTGTAAGCGGTCCAGGCGCCGAAGACTCCGGCTCCGATGACTGCTACGTCGTAGGTTTTGCTGGTCGCCATCTGCGTTGCTCCCGATGTTGATTTTGGCGAAGTTCCCATCGTCGCGCGATTGAATGCAACCGTGCCCGCGGCCACCACCGATTTCAGGAATTCGCGTCGAGGCAGTTTCATTTTGTGATCCACGCCGTTCGCAGGCGGCGGCGGTTCGAGTGCTGCATCCTCGGAATAACAAATAGATAAAGTCCAACTTCAGGGGCTGAAGCCCCTGAAGATTCCAGCCACTTATGTCGGAGCTGAAGCTCCGACCCCCTAAGTAGAAGCCCCCGAAATTTACTCGACACTATTTTAGAATCCTTCTTCGATCAGTTTGGCGGCCGTGAGCTGTGTGGGCGCCGGTTCCAATCGCGCATCCAGCATCCGCTCAACATATTTCGCGAGGATATCGCATTCGACGTTTACGGCGGCACCGGGAATCATTCCCTGGACATTTGTGTGCTCGTAGGTGAAGGGGATCACCGCTATGTCCACGATGCCATCGCGCCATCCGGCTACGGTCAAGCTGATTCCGTCAATGGCGATGGAACCTTTCATGGCGACGTAGCGCGCGATTTCTTCGGGGACGCGAACGGAAAGCCACCAGTTTTCACCTTCCGGCTCCAGGCGCGTGACGCGGCCGATTCCGTCCACGTGGCCCTGCACGAAGTGGCCGCCCAGGCGCGCATTGGCGGCGAGGGGGCGTTCGAGATTTACGGGCTGGCCCGGTTTCATTTCATCAAGAGATGTCCGGCGCAGTGTTTCGACGGAAAGATCGGCGGCGAATATGCCATCGCTGATTTCGACGACAGTGAGGCAACAGCCATTTACGGCGATGCTATCGGCGATTTTTATGGAAGCCGCGATTTCGGGAGCGCCGGCGAGATTCACTCGCAGCCGGCCACCTTGCGGCGTGCGATCGAGCGATTCCATTTTTCCGAGGTGCTCAACGATTCCGGTAAACATCGCGTAAATATCCCTCCACCGCGAAGTCGGGGCCGAACTGCCGCAATGTAAGATTTTGCAGCGGCGGCGGAGCGGCAAAACGACGCGACCGGCCCGTTGCGAACGGCAAGCCGCCGCCGAATATCTTTGGTGCGAAAAACAGGATCATCTTATCCACAATTCCGGCTTCGAGGGCAGCACCATTTATTTTCGATCCGGCTTCGACGAGGACGCTGAGAATTTGGCGGCGGCCGAGTTCGCTGAGCACATCGTCGAAGCGAACGCGATTGCCCCGCGGGCGAAGACGAACCACCTCGATTCCGGCGCGCCGCAGAGACGCGGGCGCGCGAGGATTCCAGAGGCTGCGTGGTGAAAACGAGCACGTCTCTATCGGCTGATTTGACCAGTTTTGATGTTAGCGGGAGCCGCAGACGCGAATCCAGGATTACGCGCAGGAGAGGCCTTCGCCGGGGGCGGCCGGTGCGATCGGTAAGGCTCGGATTATCGGCGAGGACCGTGCCAATGCCAGTGACGAGCGCGTCGGATGAGTGGCGGAGCAACTGAACTTCGTCGCGGGATTGCAGCGAGGTGATCCAGCGGCCGTTTTTACCGGAGCGAGGAAGAGAAGCGATGTAACCGTCGAGCGTGAGCGCGGATTTTAATATGACCAACGGTAGGCCGCTGCGAATCCAATTTGCGAACTGTTCATTCAGGCGGCGGGCTTCCGACTGGCGCTCCCCGAGAGTAAGGTTTACTCCGGCACGGCGCAATTGTCGAAAGCCGCGGCCAGCGACTTTGGGATTTGGGTCGGGCATACACGCAACCACGCGAGTGACGCCTGCCCTGATTATTGCTTCGGTGCAAGGGCCGGTCCGGCCGGTGTGGCAACAGGGTTCGAGATTTACATAAAGTGTCGAACCCTGCGCATTTTTTCCGGCATTTTCGAGGGCGAGCAATTTCCGCGTGGCGGCGTGCCGTCGTAAGTGTGGAAACCTTCGGCGATGACGCGGCCATTTTTCACGAGCACGGCGCCGACGAGCGGATTTGGATGGGTGAGCGCTTCGCCTCGGCGAGCTAGTTCGAGGGCGCGGTCGATCCAGCGGGCATCGATCTGGTAGGTGGCTTGGTCGAATGATTCTACTGAGGGCGATTGCGCGGACGGCTTTACGGGCGCGAGATGGTCCGTCTGATTGTCCCGCTGAGCAGGTGCGGCGAGATTAGTCGAAGAGCGAATTGGCGTACGTTTGCGCGTCAAAGGGAACTAGATCGTCGAGTTGTTCACCCGTGCCAACAAAACGAATCGGCAAGCCCAACTCGCGGGCGATGGCGACGACGATACCACCCTTGGCGGTTCCGTCGAGCTTGGTGAGCACGATTCCGGTGACGCCGACGTGGCTGGTGAATTCGCGGGCTTGCGAGAGGCCGTTCTGGCCGGTAGTCGCGTCCATCACCAGCAAAATATCATGCGGCGCGCCGGGGACGAGCTTCGCGGCAGTGCGTTTCATTTTTTCGAGTTCGGCCATCAAATTTGATTTAGTGTGCAGGCGGCCGGCGGTGTCAATAATCACGGCATCGGCCGAGCGGGCGCGCGCGGCAGTGACGGCATCGAAAACCACTGCGGCGGGATCGGCGCCTGGTTTCTGTTTGATCAGATCGACTCCGGCACGGCGGGCCCAGACTTCCAGTTGCTCGATCGCGGCGGCGCGAAAGGTGTCTGCGGCGCCAAGGATCACTGTGCCGCCTTCTTTTTTCAGGCGATTGGCCAGCTTGCCGATGGTGGTGGTTTTGCCGGTGCCATTCACGCCGACGATAAAAATCACGCGGGGAGCGGTGGCGGCTTTGCCGTCGATAGCGGCTGAGACGGGCGGAGTTAGAACACGGACGATTTGATTTTTTAATTCGGCTTTGAGGGCGTCGGAGCCTGTGATCGCGTGTTGATTTACCTGTTGTCGCAAGGCGGCTAGGATTTCGCGCGTGGTGGTGACGCCGATGTCCGCGCTGAGCAGAGCGCGATTCGAGATGGGCGAGGAGAGCGGGATCGACGGGACGGTCGCCCGTGAGCAATTGCTCGACTTTAGCGGCGAGTTCGGTGCGCGTTTTGCCGACCGACTCTTTGAGCCGTTCGAGCAGAGTGGGCTCGGGTTTTCCGAAAAGAGAGATCATGTTGGTCCGAGAACGTCTGGGAAAACAATCATTCTAGCAGAGGTGGGGTTTGCGGTCGCGTTGGTGGCGGGCACGAAAAAAGCGGGGCGCAGAAAGTAGTCCGGCTTGAGAACGGGGCGGGTGGCTACACAGAAGTTCTCTACTACTCGCCATTCTTATTGGTCAGGCGTTCCCTCACTATGTTCTGTGGAGCCGGAAAGGGCGGGAGTTGCTGGAGAAGTTGCCGCTCGAGGGATGGACGGCGCGGCGGCGGAGCGATCTGCTGGCGATGCTGGACCGGCTGGATGAGCAGGTCGCTGATCTGGATCGAGCGGTGCACACGGAAGCGGAGCAGCGACCGGAAATGCGGCTGTTGATGAGCTCATCCTAATTTCCGGGCGTAGGACCGGTGGTGGGACTGGCGTTTGTGCTGACCATCGGCCCGGTGGAACGATTTCCGCGAGGGAAGTTCGTGGCCAGTTATGTGGGACTGATTCAGAAGGAGCGCTCTTTGGGCGATCATCAGAGAATGGGATCGATCAGCAAACAAGGGAACACCATGATGCGCACGTTGCTGGTGGAAGCAGCCCAGAACGCGGCGCGGTTCGATGAAGAGTTGCGGCGGGACTATGGCCGGCTGAAAGCGCGGAAATATTCGGCGGTGGCCAAAGAGATGATCGCGCGCAAACTAGCGGTGAGGATGTACTGGATGCTGCGGGAAAAGAAAACGTACGGGGAACTGTACGCGCAGCGTCCCGTCGCACCCATGCAGGGCAGCCCGAGTCATTCCGTGGTCGCCGTTTGAGACCGAGCGTTTGAGTGGGCACCCTGCCTCCCTGAAGCGGTCGGGGAGTTCGGAGTAGCGAATCATGGTCGCGGTACGAGGCCGAAGAGATGGATGGTGGAGCGGACGGAATCCACCGGTCGATTCTGAAAACGAGTGAGGTATTGGCAAAAGGCTCTGGTAGAAAAGATAAAAGCACCAACCGACTGCGACGAACACGCAGTTACGGATTTGTATCACTTGACAGAGTTCAATTAGTCAGAAACGGGATGACGGAAAAATCGGGGCGTTGGTTGCCAATTGCGCGGAAAAGCGGGGCGCGGCTGAAGCCGGCCCCCCACAAGAGCACGGAGCTAGGCTTCGACGAGGACGGCGGTGATGCGGATGCGGCCGGATTGCACGCCGCTTTCCAGGGCGTCGGCAACCGAGGGATCGAATTTAGTGCCGGAGAGTTGGCGGACGCGCTTGATGGCGAAATCGATGTCCATGGCGGTCTGATAGGGGCGATTGGTGGTCATGGCGTCAAAGGTATCGGCGACGGCGATGATGCGGGCCATCAAGGGAATATCCTCGGCGCGCAGGCCGTAGGGATAGCCGCGGCCGTCAAGATGCTCGTGGTGGAGCTCGATGCCGGGGAGCATTTCTTTCAACTGGGCGACGGGACGCATGATATTGGCGCCTTTTACCGGGTGCTGCTTCATGATTTCGAATTCTTCGTCGGTCAGGCTTCCAGGTTTTTTCAATACGCGGTCGTCCACGCCAATTTTGCCTACGTCATGGAGCAGCGCGGAAATGTGCAGGCGGTCGAGGTCCTCGGCGCTCAAGCCCAAATTTTCGCCGATGATCACGGAATATTTCGCGACGCGGCTGGAATGGCCTCGCGTGTAGGGATCCTTTTCGTCGATGGCCGCGGAAAGCATTTGGATCGAGCCGAGGAAGAGATCGCGATTTTCCTGGGCGGCCTGCTTCAATTGTTCGACGTATTGCTCGATGTCGCCAGCCATGTTGTTGAAGGTGATGGCCAACTCACTGATCTCGGCGGCGCCGCGGACAGCTACGCGCTCGTGAAATTCCGCGCGGCTGATGGCGCGCGTGGAAACGACCAGCTCGCGAATCGGAGTGGTGATGCCGACGGCGAACAAATATCCAAAGACGAGCGCCATCAAACTGACCACCAGGACGAAGCGGAGCGCCTGGGTATTGAGTTCGCTGACACCGGCATCAATGCGCGCTTTTTCCAGGCTGCGCTGGGCGATCACGGCCCACCGCAATTCCGGTATCGTGCTGTAAGTCCCGATCATTTCCACCGGGCCGCCATGCTCTGCCAAACTAAAGTGAACGGTTTCCGTGGCGCGAAGTTCCTGAGGAAAATCGCGGAACTGTTGGGCGACGGGCGAAGTGGTGCTGACGTCGCGGCCGGGCACCATCTCGCTGGAATTGGGATGGACGACGATGTGGCCATCCGAATCCACAATGTAGACAGTGCGATCGCGAATGCTGGAATCCTTGAGGCGGTCCAGCACATGCTTCAAGGAGACTACCGCCGCCAACATACCCGTGAATTGGCCATCGGACATGAGGGGAACCGCCATCACAAAAGCGGGCCGATCGTCGGGCCCTACCGCGAATGTTTCGCTGGTGGAATTCAGCTGCTGGAAACTGGCAGTAAATGCCCGCTTGAGCGCTTTGTCGACGAACGGATCCTGATCGGCTTTGAAGCTTTGCACGGAAACGCCCCGGGCGCCTTTATTGACCACGGTGACGTAAAGCAGATCGGGATTATTCTCGATGAAATTCTGCAGGAGCCGCGTCAATTGGGGAGTATGGGCGGGATCGTCGACGTCGGTGATCCAGCCGGTAAGTGCCATCACCTGCCGCTGGGTAATTAACTGTTGGCGGATGCTGGTTTCAAATTGCAGGGTCTCTTCGGCGACGGAACGGGTAATTTCTGTCTGTTGCACGCGTTCGGTGTCTTGCAGCTTTTCCTTGCTGATGCGCAGCACCTGGCGGTAGTAGAGCCACAGGGGAACGACGCTGGTCAGCAGAAGCGCGCCCAGCACAATCCAAAGAATCCGCAAGCCTCGCGGAGACGTTTGGCGGATCGATTGTGATAGTTCGCCCAGTCGCACGTGTACACCCCAACTGAAAAAGGGTAGCGAAGCAAAACGACGGATACAACGGGACCTCGGTACTATTGGTGCCGCATTTGCCACGGGCGAACGGGAAGGGTGTGCTGTAATGCGCAAATCCTGGGAGAGCGGACAGAAGGCGTTCTTGGCAATTATTCCTGCTTCAAGGGGCGTTCCATCAGCTCGCGTATGGCGTCGCGAGGCGAGCGATCCTGGTAGAGAACCGCATACATTTGTTCGGTGATGGGCATTTCGATCTTAAGGCGCTGGGCAAGTTGCCGCGTTGCGGCGGTGGTTCCCACGCCTTCGGCGATCATGCGCATCGAGCCGGTAATTTCCTGGAGCTTGCGGCCTTTGCCGAGTTCGACCCCGACGGTGCGGTTGCGGCTCAGGTCTCCTGTGCAGGTGAGCACCAGGTCGCCCATTCCGGCTAGGCCCGCAAGCGTTTCAGCTCGAGCGCCCAAGGCGCAGGCCAGGCGCGTCATCTCGGAAAGGCCACGAGTGATCAGGGCAGCCATGGTGTTGTGGCCGAATCCCAGGCCTTCGGAAACTCCCGCCGCGATGGCAATCACATTTTTCACTGAGCCGCCAAGCTCGACGCCCGCAACGTCATCATTGGAATAAAGACGCAGCGTGGGGCCGGAGAATTCGGCTTGCACTTCGGACGCGAATTCGTTGTTCGAAGAAGCGATCACAATCGCCGTGGGATCGCCGCGAGCCACTTCGCGCGCGAAGGACGGGCCGGAAAGAGCGGCGATTCGAGGGAGAAATTTGGAGCGAGACTACTTGTTCGATCACTTGCGACATGCGCAGGAGGGTTTCGGGTTCGAGGCCTTTGGTCGCGCTGACGATGATCGCTTGCCGCGAAAGATGCGGCAGCATGGCGGTATACATGCGGCGGGCGTGGGAAGAGGGCATTACGCCAAGCACGATGTCGGCGTCATGGATGGCTTCACGCCAGTCCTGGGTGATTTGGAGATCGCGTGGGACTTCGACACCCGGTAGAAAGACTTCGTTGATGCAGCGGGCGCGGAGGGAATCGGCAACTTCTTGTTCGAAAACCCAAAGGGCGAGGCGGTGGGGCGCGCGGGCTCGCGACAGCACGATTGAGAGGGCCGTGCCCCAGCTTCCGGCGCCGATGATGGCGATTTTTTTCATAGGATTAAGACCAGCGCTCGAGCAAAGCACAGGTGCGTGATGCTAGTTTGTTTCTGGATCCCTCGCGTTGCTCGGAATGACTCCTTAAGGCCACAGCGCACCTCGCTTGGGATGACTGCTTCATCTGAGGCCGCGCGATATTTGCGAACTGAATGAGCATGCCAGTCAGCGGAGGAAAGAGATGCGATTTTCGGTTCCGTTGATCAGGCGCTCGACGTTGGCGCTGTGTTTCAGAATCACCAGCACGGAGATAATGACAGCGCCGAACGAAACGATGTTGGGCGGAGCGTGTCCGGGCGCGTACAAAACATAGAGAAGCATGGGCATCGCGGCCGCCGCGATGATTGAGCCTAGCGAGACGTAGCGCCAAAAGACAACCACGATGATCCACACGACTGCCGCGGCCAACACTGCTTGAGAGCATATCGGAATAAAGACGCCCAGGCCCGTGGCGACGCCTTTGCCGCCATGAAATTTCAGCCATACAGGAAACAAATGGCCGAGAACTGCGAGGAGCGCTGCGAGAATCATCCAGCGGATGTTTCCATTGGTCCAGCGGCGTGCGACCCAAACGGCGAAGTAGCCCTTGGCGGCGTCGAGAAGAAGGGTGGCGACGCCTGCGTATACTCCTGCAACGCGGCCCACGTTGGTGGCGCCGATATTGCCGCTGCCCGCACCGCGTACGTCGCGGCCTTCGGTCAGCTTCACGATTAAATATCCAAACGGGATTGAGCCCAGCAGATATGCGATGAGCGGAATCGCCCATTGGGGTGGCGTCGCCGCGCTCATGCAGCCGTCCTGACGAAATCGAAAGTAGCCAGGCGCGTGTACTCGGCTCCCTCGCGTTTCAAAACGCTCTGATATAAATGAAACTGAGTGGCTCGCGCCGTACCGAAATCAAAGGGCGCAAGCTGATCGATGGCGGTTTTTAATTTTGCGAGACCTTCTTCGGATTTGATGCGCGCCAGGGTCAAGTGCGGGCGAAAGGAGCGATTTTCCGCCGCAATTCCGGCCGGTTCGAGAAGGCGTTCGATTTCGCCCGCGATCCCGGCAAGATTCGGCGTAGCTTCGATTCCCGCCCAGAAAACGCGGGGATGCCTGGCGTTGGGAAAGAAGCCAGTTTCCCGAAAGCTCATCTGGACGGGGGAAGGAGAATGCACTCCGGCAAGAAGGGACTTCACTTTTTCCACCACTTCGTCCGGAACTTCACCGATAAATTTCAGCGTAATGTGAATTCCTTCCGGGCGCATCCAGCGCGCCCCGCGGCCCAGCTTTTCCAGTTTCGCAATCAAATCTCCGAGCGCGCGGCGAACATCCTGCGGCACGTCGATGGCGACAAATACACGCACACGCTATCCTTTGTTGTGGCCGCCGTACAGGACATATCTGCGAATCATGTCCAGCGCGGATTGCGACGCCTGCTGGCGAATGCGGTCGCGGTCGCCGGGGTAGCGAAAACGGCGTTCGCGCGCGCCCGTCTGATCGGCCAGGCCGATGTGAACCGTGCCGACTGGTTTTTCGGGGCTGCCGCCGCCGGGGCCGGCGATTCCTGTAACGCTCAATCCAAGAGTTGCGCCGGAGCGCTGGCGCACGCCTTCGGCCATGGCCAGAGCGACTTCGGAGCTGACCGCGCCTTTGGCTTCGATTAATTCCGCCGGCACGTCCACCCAGGCGGTTTTCAAATCATTTCCGTAGCTCACCACTCCGCCGCGAAAGTAGGCCGAGCTTCCTGCCAGGCTGGTGAGCCGCTGGGCGAGAAGACCTCCGGTGCAGCTTTCCGCGGTGGCAATTGTGGCCTGATTGAAAATCAACGAACTGGCGACCACTTCTTCCATCGATTCGCCGGTAGTGGTGAATACGTTTTCGCCCAGGGCCATGGCGAAGCGCTGGACGATTTCATCGAGCAATTTCTGCGCTTCCTCGGGGTCGCTGGACCACAGGCGCGGATGAAGCTGGATTTCGCCGGGCGAGGCGAGAATCGTGGTTTCAACTCCCGCGTACTGCGTGTAGATGGGCGCGACGCGTTGCTCGGCTTCCGATTCCGACATTCCTGCGATGCGCACTTCCCGCGTAAATAAGCGCACGTCCGGCGCGCGCTTCGAAAGGCGCGGGCTCACTTCTTCTTTAAACATGGGCTCGAGTTCGACGGGCGGGCCGGGAAGCAGGACGACGATTCGGCCGCCGGCTTCCAGCCAGAGTCCGGGAGCGGTGCCGCGCGGATTGGGGAGAACGGTCGCTCCTTCGGGCACCATAGCCTGGCGAATATTCACTTCGGCCATCTTGCGGCCGTAGCGTTCGAAGCGCTTTTCGATGGCGCGGAGAATTTCTTCGTCGCGAATCAGCCTGCGGCCGAGCAGGTCGGCGACGGCTTCGCGAGTCAGGTCGTCGGCGGTGGGGCCGAGGCCGCCGCTGGAAACCACCAGTTCCACGCGCTCCAGCGCTTCACCGAAGGCGGAACGGATTAAGGCGAAATCGTCCGCCACCACCGATTTGCGCATCAGCCGAATCCCAAGCAGATTGAGCTGCGACGTCAGGAAAAGCGAATTCGTATCCACACGAAACGGAGTGAGGAGTTCCGATCCGACGGCGATGATCTCGGCTTTCATCCGTAAATTTTGTACACGATATGGCGCAGTCAGAGCAAGCTATAGACGAACGGTATGTTTTCCGCTGCGCATGAGAGTGCTAGTGGCTGGGCGCGACGATCACTTTGCCCTGGAAGATCACGGCTTTTACCGACTTTAGGCTTTTGATGTCAGCGAGCGGGTCGCCTTCGACTGCGATCAGGCTGGCTTCTTTGCCTGCTTCGAGAGTGCCTAGCTGGGTGAGGCCGAGCAGATCGGCGGAATGCTTGGTGCCGGCGGTCAGGGCCTGTTGCGGCGTCATTCCGTATTTTACTTCGGTAATCACTTCGTCGAGCACCGTGCCTTTGCCGGGCTCGTAGGACATATCCGACCCGGCCGCAATGATTACGCCGTTGTGCAGTCCCAGTTGGAAGCTGGGAAAATGCTTCACGGCCAGTTCGCGCGCTTTGCGCAGCATGAAATCGGGAAGTTTGTCTTTTTCGCCGTTTTCCAGAATATTGTCGACGATGTAGACGGTGGGGACGAAAACGACTTTGTGGCTCTTCATGTAGTCCACGGCTTCCTGATCGAGTTCCGAGCCATGCTCGATGGAATCGACTCCGGCATGCAACGCGTCGAGAACCGTCATCAGATTTTCCACGTGCGCGGCCACTTTGATGTGGTCCATGTGCGCTTGCTGGACGATCACTTTCATTTCCTCGGGCGAAACTTGCTCGGCGCTGGGCGAATCGAGCGGCGAGCCAACGCCGCCCGACGCCAGAATCTTGATTACTTTCGCGCCATATTTCACTTGCAGGTGGACGGCTTGTTCGGCGTCGGCCGGCGAATTCACGAAGCCGTGCAGCGGCGTGTAGTAATCGCCGAAGGGAGAATCGGAAGGATAGGTCCAGAAATCGCCGTGTCCGCCGATGATGGAAATCGCGTGGCCCGCGGGAATGATGTGCGGGCCGGGAATCGTGCCTTCGTCAATTGCATTGGCAAGGGCGACGTCAATAAAGCCGTTGCTGCCGAGGATGCGCATGGCCACCACGCCGGAATTGAGCGCGTAGCTCACCGCCTTCGAAGCGCGCAGAGCGGCGAGCGGGACGGAAGGAGATGCGGTGCGGGCGCCGGTCCAGAGATGCGTGTGCGCGTCCACAAGGCCGGGAAGGACGGTGTAGTGGGAGTAGTCCAATTGCTCCGCGCCCGCCGGGACTTCCAGATTTTTTCCGACAGCGGTGATTTTTCCGTCGGTCATGATGATTTCCGCGCCGTCAATGGGAGGCTTTTCGGCGTCGACAATCAATTTACCGGCGCGAATGAAAAGAATTTTGTGCGTTTCCGGCGCTGCCGCCAGCGCCGACGAAACGGCTAACAGGACCGCAAGAAAAAGAACGATGCGCTTCATGAATTCCCCCAAATATCCAATATCCAATGTAGGAGCAGACTTTAGTTTACCCTGAGCTTCGAAGGGCCGCGCCCTTCTGGCTTTGGTTCCTTCACAACCGCTCGCCTACGCACATCGCGTAACGAACGCGTTCCCGGCGATGATTCAGATTTGTGAGAGGAGAGTATGGCGAGTAAGCGATGAAGTCAATCACGACATGAATTGGATTTGATCTCGACATTATTTTCGGTTGGGTGTCGCACCTACGGTGCTAGGGACTCCATACGCAATCTTTCCCCGCCCTCGCGGGTCGGGGCTAACTTCTGTCGCGCCTATGGCGCTGGGTGGAATCGGAAGAGCGCCAGGCTCGGAGGGATGGGTGGGTTCGGAACGAAGTGAATGTTGGATCCCGGGTGAAATAAAAGGGCAGGCTTGGAAGGATATGTAGGTTGGGAACGAAGAGAATGCTGGAGTTGGGTGAAAAGGCTAGACCGGAAGCGGAAGGCCTTCGACGTCCCAGTGCAGTTCGTAAACGGCGCTGGTGGTGGCGACGACTGCGCGGCGTTCGGGCGTGAGCGCCAATCCGACGAGATTCAGGCCGGAGAGAACGATTTCGGCTTGGCCCGCGGGAGTGATGCGTACGATGCCGCGCTTGCCGGAGTAGGAAGCGCAGACGTATAAGTTGCCAGCGCGGTCAAAGGCCAGTCCTTGCGGACGGCCGAGGCCGCGGAAAAAGGCGGAGACTTCTCCGGCCGGAGTTATTTTGAAAACGCGATCGAAGCTGGAAATTGTGGGGCCGGTGACGTGGAGATCGCCCGCCGGGCTGAATGCCAAATGGTAAGCGGCCATGGACGGCTCAAGCGTCGCAAAAACAAAAATTTCGCGGTGCGGGCTGATTTTGAAAATTGTGCCGCTGCGGTCGCCGATGTAGAGATTCTCATCACGATCGAAAGCTATGCCGGTAGCGATGCCCATTCCTTCAATCCAGCGCTGGCTGCGGCCTTCGGGCGTGACGCGATAAATGGTGCCGTCATGGCGGCAGGAAACGAACAGCACTCCGGTGCGATCGAGCGCCAGGCCAGTGGGGTTCATCAGTTCCGTGACGAAGGGCTTCACCACACGATTGGTGGTGATGCGATAGAGCGAGACGGGAACTTTTTGCCCGCGCTGGCCGCTATAGGTAACGTATACATTTCCGGCATTGTCGACAGCCGGATTCGAGACCGGATGCAGGTTATCCGCGAGTTGTTGGCCCAGCGCGATGGGGAAAGGCTGGCTTTCTACCGCGCCCGTTTGTATGCGAACGCTGCCGCCCGAAGCTCCTTCGGGCACGCGCGCAAGCAGGTAGCTATCCGCGCAGACGATCAGGCTGGCTTCCGCCTCGCCGAAGCGCACTTGCGGGCGCGCATGATTCCGTCCGGCAAATCCGCTGCCGTGAATGGCGATTTCTCCGCCCGCAAGCGCGGCCGCGGGCTTGATGCTTTCGATGCGCGGGATGCCGTCTGACTTCAATTGAGGTCCCTGAGCCATCACATTCCCAAGGCTCTTGCGAGCCACAAACCGAGCGCGGCATAAACGCCTGCGATCCAGTCGTCTGCCATGATACCCCATCCGCCGGGCAGAGATTCAGCTTGCCGCGCGGGGAAAGGCTTCCAGATGTCGAATAGCCGGAAAAGTATAAAACCCAGCAGCACATATTTCCAGTTCAGTAGCCGCAACAGGAAAAGCGAATTGTAGCCCAGAAAGTCTGGATTTCTAGTTACGGATGCCGGATACCAAACCGCAGCCAAACCAAGCAGCAAAGTAATACTCATGCCGGAGACTTCGTCGATCACAACGAACTGAGGGTCTGCTTGCCCGATCGACCGGGCCACACGCCCGGATACGATTACTCCGATGACCGCAATTATGATGGACACTAGGACTTCGACGTAAAGCAGCAGATGCAAGCCCATCCGAAGGAGCCACGGGAATGAGTTCCAAATTATCGAAAACATCGAGCCCTGCGGGTGCACAAATGGAACAGCCAAAAACAAGGTGAGAAGCAAACCACCCAGCGCGCCGAATGTGCCTGGGGCTTTCGGTAGAAAGCCGAGGCCGCAGGCTGTGGCGAGAAAAAATGAAAGGTGCGGCTTGCGCGGTGGACCAGGCGTGGAAGATTCAGTCATCGAGTTCTTCGGGCTGCGAGGAGTGCGGAGCTTCGGGCGGAGAATCTTCGGACGCCGATTCGTCGAGCGCGGGATCGGAGATTACATATTTTTCGCTGGCCCAATTGCCGAGATCGAACAGCCGGCAGCGCTCGCTGCAAAAAGGGAAGTCCGCGGCCGTCTCGGAGTCCGTGGGCTTGTGGCAGATGGGGCAGCTCCAAATCATGCGGAGAAAACCTCGCAAGAATTAACGGGATGGGAGCACCGTGAACGGACTCGGCTGCGCTGGCGGCTGCATGGCCATTGAAGAGCGCGGGAAAGCGTCGCGCTGGTAATCGAGCACGCGTCCGAACAAATCGTAAGCCTGCGCCTTGGTGATTTCAACCGTCGCCAGTGTGCCGGGCGCGGGCATGGAGTCCTCGGTAGCGCCCACAATTTCGGTGATGTAAACCTTGCCGTCAATTTCAGGCGCCATGCCTTCCAGGCGCGCTTCCCAGACGAGTTCCGATTCCTTGGATGGTCCTTCGAGCATCGCGGTTACACATTGTCCGACGCGAGCACGCAGTTTGCGCGCAGAAATTTTCTTCTGGATGGACATGAGAGTGTCGCGGCGGCGCGCGATGGTTTTTTCGTCCACTTTTCCATCGAGCGCAAAACTTTTGGAGGTTTCTTCATCCGAGTAAGAAAAAACGCCCATCCAATCGAATTCGGCGGCTTGAACGAAGTCGCAGAGAATTTTGAAATCATCTTCCGTTTCGCCGGGAAAGCCCACGATGAACGAAGTGCGAATGGAAACGCCGGGAATCGATTTGCGCACGCGTGCCAATAATTTCAGAAAAGCATCGCCATTCGCCCCGCGCTGCATTCGCGCCAAAACGTTGCGGCTTGCGTGTTGCAGCGGCACGTCCAGATATTTCGCCAGCCGCGGATATTTTGCCATGGTTTCAAGCAGAAGCGGCGTGATGCGATTCGGGTAGCAATAGAGGAAGCGAATCCAATGGAGATCAGGAATCTGGGCGAGGCGTTCGAGAAGAAGCGGCGAGCCCGTCGCGCAGGCCCAGATCCTCGCCGTAAAAAGTGGTGTCCTGGCCGATCAACGAAATTTCGCGCACGCCCGCCTGCGCCAGATTTTCCGCTTCACGCACCACCGATTCAAAACGGCGGCTGCGAAATCGCCCGCGCAGTTGGGGAATAATGCAGAAGGTGCACGGATGATCGCAGCCCTCATTAATTTTAATGTAGGCCGAGTGGTCGGGGCGTAGCCAGAATACGCGGTGACTCCTCGTGATACAGAAAAGTGGGCAGCGCAGCAGCCCGCGCGGAAGCCTCGCGGCTCAATTCGCCCCGGCAAGCCTGAAGAATATTCTCGACTTCGCCAGTTCCAATCACGGCGTCAACTTCCGGAATTTGCTCCAAAATATCGTTGCGGAATCGTTCCACCAGGCATCCGGCCACCACCAGTTTGCGCGCTCGCCCGAATTTCTTGTATTCGGCCATTTCCAGAATCGTATCGATGGATTCTTTTTGCGCCGGAGCGATGAATGAGCAAGTGTTGACAACGAGCACATCGGCATCGCCCGCCCGCGGCGTCAGTTCGTAGCCATTGCGCGCGAGAATGCCCATCATCACCTCGCTATCGACAAGGTTCTTCGGGCATCCGAGACTGACAAATCCAACCTTGGGCATTTTGGCGCTTACACTCCGCGAATGGCGCTGCGATGCAGAGCAGTTAGTCTATCTTAAGCGGTCGAAAAGGGCTAATTCCCATGTGAACGGGCCCCTCTTTTTTCGTTCACCTGCCCAGCTATTTCGACTAAACTTCGCGCTCGGGGAAAACTTACTTGAAATCGATCTCCATACTTTCGCTGATCC
Source organism: uncultured Acidobacteriota bacterium (assembly GCA_963797765.1). Classification (GTDB taxonomy): domain Bacteria; phylum Acidobacteriota; class Terriglobia; order Acidiferrales; family UBA7541; genus JBGPTK01. Next base: position 101,593 of record CAWCQU010000003.1, read on the forward strand.
TTGCTTTCCTGCTTCCCGCTGCGTTCGCGGGCCGCCACGAAGCGAGCGACTGCGAAAAGATGGAACAAATCCGGCCGAACCTTATACTTGACCAGGATTCGCACATTCACGGACGCGTGACGGACGCGAAGGACGTGCCGCTGAAAAATTCCCGCGTGGAGCTGAGGAGATACCTTTCCGAAAAAAAACAAGTATTGCTCAAGGGAGTGAACACCGACGAAAACGGCGTCTTTGAATTAGGCAAAGTGGATGCCGGGAAATACCGCCTGTTGCCTTCGCCCACGCGCGCTTTCAAACAGCCGGGCATCTTGCAATGCTTCATCGACGAATGCGATTTCGACATTGTCTTGCAGCCCAATGAAGGGGAAGCGGCCACATCCGAGTGTCCGGTTCGCTGATCCTCTGCTTCACTGCTGAAATTCATTTCTCCAGCGTCACAATCCATTAAGATAGGCCCGCACGCCGTACCGATCAGGCAGCGCATCCGAGGCAGCCATGCCGATAAAAACAATCATCGAGCCATTTCGAATCAAAAGCGTCGAGCCGATTCGCCGTACCACGCGGGAGCACAGGCAAGGTTTTCTGGAAGCAGCGGGATATAACCTTTTTCTCGTTGCTTCGGACGATGTGCTGATCGACCTGCTCACCGATTCCGGGACGGGAGCGATGTCTTCCGCGCAATGGGCCGCCATGATGCGCGGCGATGAATCGTATGCGGGCTCGCCCAGCTTTACGCGATTTCGCGAATCCGTCCAGGGAATCATGGGGTTCAAACACGTGATTCCCACTCACCAAGGCCGGGCCGCCGAGCGAATCTTGTTCAACGTCGTTTGCAAGAAAGGCGACATCGTGCCGAACAACACCCATTTCGATACCACCCGCGCGAACTGCGAATTCGTCGGCGGTGAAGCGCTGGACCTGCCCTGTCCCGAAGGTCTCGATCATTCCAGCCGCCACCCGTTCAAAGGCAACCTGGATACGATGCGGCTGGCCGAATTGATCGAGCGCGTGGGAGCGAAGCGCATCCCGCTGGTGATGATCACCGTCACGAACAATTCCGGCGGTGGCCAGCCTGTCTCAATGGCCAACATCAAGGCGGTGAAGGAAATTTGCGCCAAGCACAAGATCCCGCTGTACATCGACGCCTGCCGTTTCGCCGAGAACGCCTACTTCATCAAGCTGCGCGAGGATGGCTACGCGAAAAAAACTCCCCGCGAAATCGCCCAGGAAATGTTCCGTTACGCCGACGGCTGCACCATGTCCGCCAAAAAAGACGGCATGGCCAATATCGGCGGATTCCTTTGCACTAACGACGACGCGGTGGCGCAGGCCGAAAAGGATTTGCTGATTCTAACGGAAGGTTTTCCCACGTATGGCGGGCTGGCTGGCCGCGATCTGGAGGCCATCGCGGTTGGACTGAACGAAGCGCTCGAGGAAGATTATCTGCAATATCGCATTGCTTCCACGGCGTACCTGGGCAATCACATTTCGGCGGAAGGAGTGCCGATCGTGCAGCCGCCGGGCGGCCACGCGATTTACATTGATGCTCGCGCATTTTTGCCGCACGTTCCGCCAACGCAATTCCCAGGCGTGGCCTTGGCGGCGGAACTTTATATCGAGGGCGGAATCCGCTCCGTCGAAATCGGCACGCTGATGTTCGGAAAGCGCGACGAGCAGGGTGTGGAACATGCCGGGCCGATGGATTTGCTGCGCCTCGCGATTCCGCGGCGCGTTTACACGCAATCGCACATTGATTATGTAGTGGAAGTGATTTTGGAAGTTTGGCGAAGGCGCGAGAAAATTCGCGGCCTCGAATTGACCTTCCAAGCTCCATTTCTGCGCCACTTTACCGCGCGCTTCCGCCGTGCCGCAGAAAGCGGCGCCCACGCCTAGCCGGACCCGAGTTGACTACACGATGTTCGTGGCGGGAATTCGAAGTCTCAGCATGCGAAGAATCCAATATGCCGATAGGGCGGCTGCCAGGTGTTTCAACGTGTGGCCGCTGACCACGCGGCCCTAGCGAGAAAAATTGCGGGTCGAGCGCCTCCAGAATTTTCGCGAGTACGTAGAATCCGAGGGCAGCTACGAAATCCATCCCTCGCGTATATCGAGGCGCGAAAAGTCCGAGCAGCAAAAGGATCGTCAGCAGCGAACCAAATTGAACGATTCCATAAAAACGCAGATCGCCGGAACCATGCAATTCCGTTACGCGCCAATACATCACGCTGGCAGCTCCCACCAGGAGCAGCGGAAGAAGTGACCGGAGTCCGGCAGCCACGCTAATCCGTTCTGCTATAACCGCAGAAACCAAGGCCATGAATGCCAAGAGTCATGGGCAAGCGGTCCCAAACCAGGCGTTCGTTGCCGGGAGCCGCGTGATAATAGGAAGAGCCGAAGCAGACCAGCGCTACTCCCAGAGAAGAAGACTGATATACGGCCAACGCTCGCGCGAATCGAGGAACCGCGATCCGGCTGCGGCGCCACCGCCGAGCAGAAATCGCAGCCCCAGAATTCCTACCAGCAGGAACGGAATATTGGAAATCACGTTCAAGAAATTCGGAATTCCGAGAAAGATTCGTGTGTCCGCAAACTCGTGATAACCCGCCGCCTGTGGGCATTCGGCGTAGAAAAAGAATCGCCACCACGGAAGCAGAAGGATTCCGCAAACGAGCCAGATTCTCGCGCCGCGGTTCATCGGCGTCAGCGCGATTTGGCCGAGCGAATCAGATTTTTGATTGATGTAAGAAGCGAGATCATCTCCCGCGCGTCGGGCGGATGATTGCCGAAGCGAGCGGATTGATAAATCGAAGTGAGCCGGATGACGGGCGCGGAGATTTCCGCCGAAGGAAGCGCGAGAGCGAACTCGATCGGAGTCTGCGACGGCGTCTTATACCATCCGCGGCGTTCCAGCATTTTCAGCATTTGCTTGTATTCAATGGCGGCTAGTTCAGGCGGCAGCGGGCCGTCGCGATGGAATCGCAAAGTCCAGCGAGCGGAAAGGTAGCCTCCCATTTCCCGCCCGCGAACGTAAATCAGCAGGGCAATCAAGAAAACAAGAGCGCCAGGTAGCGAATAAGGCGAATTAGAAACGCGCTGTTGCGTGTGCTTCAGCAACGCCATCAAAGCGTGGCGTTTCGCGTCGTAATACTGGTGGATGCGCTTGCCCCAGTCCGTGGAGGCGCGCTGCACGTTGCTCCACGCCGTTACCTGGTGGCGGAAATCGTAATTGATCACCCATTCGCTCCAGGTCACCTGAAACCAATCCCAGTAGTGCGAAAAGCGCGAGAAAAAATTCTTCGATTTTTCTGCGGCGGGCGGAGTGGGATCAAACGTCAGCCAGCCGTAGCCGGGGAAATAAGCTTCCACCCAACTGTGCGCGTCGCTGGCGCGCACAATATAATCGCCGCCCACATCGTTGTATTCCCCGGTCAGGAATCCGTTCACCAGCCGCGAAGGAATGCCCAGGGTTCGCAGCATCACGGTCATCGCGGTTGCGAAATATTCGCAATGTCCGGCTCGGCGCACAAAAAGAAAATTCGCTAGTGGGTCATTTCCCGGCGGCCCGGAAAGATCGAGCGTGTATCCGAAATTGCTGTGGAAATAGCGCTCCAGGTTCATGGCTTTGTCATAAGGAGTGGGGGCGTGCGCGCTAACCTGCAGTGCCAGCGCGGCGATCCGCGGGTCAAGCGCCGCCGGCAATTGAAGATAGGATTTGCGGATCGCGGGAGGATAGATCTCGCCGGCGGTGCGCAATTGCGCGGGAGGAATTGTGGGAATCACGTTGAAGTGGCTTCGTAGCGCAGCTTCGCGCCCACCCGCTCGGGATTCAGCACCGAACCGGTTTTATCCACCAGCAGAAAATAGCGCTGTAATCCGGGGCCGAGGCGTTCCATTCCAGGGCCGAAGCGGCCGCGCACTTCCGTGGCCCGCGCTGCAAGGAAAATCGCGTCGGTGGCGAGCGGCTCAAGCAGCACGGTGTATTGCAGGGTGCGGAAATTGCCCGGCTTCAGCGCGTCGGATGCGAAATGATAGCCGCCCTGGGGCGTGCGCTCGACAATCGTGATGTCGGGTTGCGGCGTGGACCATCGCTTGCCGTCGAAATCGGTAAGCGCAATGCCGCGCCAGTGAATGGATTCGGCCGAGCCAGGTTCGCCGGCGACGCGGATGCGCATCACCACGGCGGAGCTTTTCTTGATTTGGCCGATTTCACCCAACTCCACATTTTCCGTGAAGCCCGACATCAGCGAAGAAGGCTGCAGATTGAGTGCGCTCATATAGCCAGCGGTAAATCGCGGAATCAAAAAGAAAATTGCGCCGCCGACCAACAACGCGCCGCCGGCCACGAATACGGAGGTCATGGTCAGCGCGCGGTGCAGCCGTTCAGCCGCTGGAGTGCCCGATTCGATGGGGGGAGAAACGGCGCCTTCCGCGCTGCGGCGCACTTCCAGCCCCACGAATGTGGAAACGGCCACCAGCAGGAAGAAAGCCAGCGCGACCAGGAAAGTGGAGTCCACGGTGAGGATGGCGGAGGCCAGCATCGCCGTAAACGCCAGCATGGCCAGAAAAACGTAATCGCGATTGGTGCGCGCGGAATACAGCCGCACCAGAATCGCGAACAGCATCAAGTGAATCGAGGCCAGCAATCCAGCATAAAGAGCCGGGTTCGGCGCGCCGGCCGCGATATTGCGCGAGACGATCCAAAGATCAACGGGAAAAACAGGAAATAGACCAGCACCATCCAGGTGGCCACGCGCGACGAAATTTCCGGGCCTTTGCCGCGCGCATAGCGCACAAATTTGAATGCCAGCGCGGCTGGGGGAATGATGATGGAGAACAAGGTCGAGCTTGCCCGTCGAGACCACCGTGAGAATGCTGATGGCTACCAGCATGTACAGCGACACTTCGAAATATCGCTGGACGGCGGAAAGTTCCGGCGCGAATGTGCGTGCGGGAGTCGCCATAGGTAAAGAATAAGTTTAGCACTCAGCGCCGCCCCCCGCCCGGCCGGCCGCACGCCCCGGTTACGTAGGAGTAGCTGGTACTAAATCCTTGGCAATTGCGCGCGCCCACCTGCAGCTTGGATTCCAATAGCCATGCGAAGTGCCGATCATGAGCGCTAACCCAAACCGCGCAGAGCAGCCGCAGCGATCTTCCTCGTAGCGCTCGAGACGGCCGCTCGATCCAGCCGGTCGAGTGGAATAGCCCGCGCGTCGGCCAATCGCGGCAGGTTTTCGACGTGAGCGAGAAAAGGCACCAGTGTAATCCTGCGAAACGTCACAGTGTGGCCCGCGGAGCTCAGTGGCCGCAGTGACGGCACCTGAATCTTGTGCCAACGGTCCAGGTGCTTCGTCATCTCCGCGCGGGCATCGCCATCCGCAGCCACTTCCACTGCAGGGAACTGCCACATCCGCGAGAATAGGACGTGATCGTGCCCGCCAGGTTCCTTTACTAATAGCGTGCGTCCTTGGTTGTCAACCAGCACCGCGGCCGCGATTTCCATTTTCACCGTGGCTGGTTTTACTCGCTTGGCGGGCAATTTCTCCTGGAGGCCGAGGGCGTACGCGCGGCAGGAACCCCGCAGCGGGCAAGCTCGGCAATTGGGCGATTGCGGAGTGCATACGGTCGCGCCCAGTTCCATCATGGCTTGATTCCAATCGCCGGCGGATTTTGGCGCGAGCAGATGCTGGGCGGTGTCTTGGAGCGCTTGCCAGCGCTTGGGAGCGCGCAAGTCGCCCCGAACGGCGCCCAGGCGCGCCAGCACTCGCGCCACGTTGCCATCCAGCACGGCATGGGGCGAATCGTAGGCGATGCTGAGGATTGCCGCGGCGGTGTAGCGGCCAATTCCCGGCAGCGCCAGGGCCGCGTCATAATCGCGGGGAAATTCTCCCGCATGCCGCGCAACGATTTTTCTTGCCGCGGCGTGCAGGTTTCGCGCCCGGCTGTAATAGCCCAGTCCCGCCCACAGCTTCAGCACGGATTCAATCGGCGCGCGCGCCAGGGATGGCAAGTCTGGGAATCGCTCCAGAAATCGCGCGTAGTAAGGCAGCACTGCGGCGACGCGAGTCTGCTGCAACATGATTTCCGATAGCCAGATGCGGTAAGCATCGCGCGATTCACGCCAAGGCAGGTCGCGCTTGTGCGCGCGGTACCAGCGCAGCAAGTTGCGACGAACGCCGCTGAGCTCCTTCGCCGGTAATTTGGTAAATGAAGCCACGATGCATTCTCACACAGCCAAGCTCTCGTATGTAGGGGCCGCCTTCAGCCGCGCCCTCTTCGTTCCCGGGCGGGCTAAATGGACTCTAGGAAGAGGAAGTAAGACGAAGACCAAAGCGCGGTGGGAATGGAACTCTGCGGCCGGTTGGTGAGAATCACTTTGAATACTTCCGTCTGGTCGGCCAGCGAGAGCAGAAAATTGCTGCCGTCGTCTGACGTCTGCGGCTGGATCGAAGCCAATTCGCGAAGAGTATCGTAGATGATGAAGGGCGCCGAAGTCATGGGAGTCTCGACGCGATCCGTGCGGAATTGCATCACCGCGTTGATCTCATAAAAATGCCATGCGATGCAAGCGCACAGCGAGACTGCGCGCTCGAAGCGCGCTTCGATTTCGGCCTGGCCGCGTTCGTCCAAATCTTCGCGCACCGGTCCGATGTAAGGATCGAGCACCAGCATCAAGCGGCGCTCGTCTTCGCGCGCGAACTCGCGAACCTTCAGCGAGCCGGACTTCGCGGATGCTTTCCAATCGACAAAACGCGCGCTGTCTGTGGTGACGTAAGGGCGAATGGAGTGCAGTTCGTTGCCGCGTCCGCGAAAATTGCTGACAAGTTCTCCGCTGAGCAGGGGAAGGATCTCGAAGAATTCCTCGGTAGCCGAGACGTGCGGATAAACCACTACTTCCAATTGAGATTCCACGCGGCGCGTTTTCTCGAGGAAGCCGAAGGGAAACTTGGTGCGGATTCCGAAAGTATCCTGCCGGTAGATGCCGCGCCGCGGAAAGAGCAGTTCCACTCGCTGGCGCGCCGAAGATTGGTGCGGGATGTAGGGAAAATAAACGGGCTTGGTCAGAATCTGCGACGATGTTTTTTTTGTCTTGCTTTCCCCTACCACGCGCAGGGAAAACGACGGCCACAAACGCTTGCGGTTCGCCAGTTCCACCGCGGCGACAATCGGCTGCTCGGCGAAGATGTGCTCGGGCAATTCGAGCTTTAGTTCGAGCCCGGTGAGAACGACGCGCGAGAGAATGCCTGAGATCAGTATTCCCGCGAGCATGCAGGCAAGAACCATGAACAGCAAATTATTGCCGGTATTGACGGCGGCGAGCACCAGCAGCGAAACAATCGCCAGATAAATCAGCCCTTCGCGCGTCAGCTTGTAATTCACCTGGTAAACCAGCCAGTGCAGGCTGGTTCGCCGCGCGAGCTTGGGCACAATCGCGATCGCCACCCATCCGGCAAGTCCCAAGGCAACCGCGGCCGCGATGGTGGCGATCCAGACGCGCCCTTCTTCCGCCACGGATGCGGAATAGAGCGCGACCAGCAGAGCAACCGCCAGCGTGAGCATGGCAATGGCAAAGTTCCGCCAGCCGGGGCGGTCGCGATCTTGCCACCAGCGCGTTAGAACGAAGCTGGACATTAGAGTGGAACGCGGATGGAGTCTACGATTTCGGAGAGTATGGATTCGGATTGCGCCGATTTCTTCTGCGTCGAAACGTAGCGCGAACTGACCACCACGCGATGCGCGAACACCGGAAGCACCAGTCTTTTGAAATCGTCCGGCAGGCAATAATCGCGGCCGTCGATATAGGCGCTGGCTTGCGCGGCGCGCAGCAACATGCCCGAACCACGCGGGCTGACGCCCAGATTCAAAAGATCGCACTGGCGGGTGCGCTCGACGATTTCGAGGGCGTAATCGAGCAGACTATCGTCCACGCGCACCTGGCTGGATGCTTCCTGCATGGCCAGCACGTCGGAAGCGTCCATCACCGGTTGAATGTCTCCCATCGGCGAGTGTCCGGCAGCGTTGCGGATAATGATTTTCTCGCTTTCGCGAGCGGGATAGCCGATGCGGATGCGCATCAGGAAGCGGTCGAGCTGCGCTTCGGGCAAAGGATAGGTGCCGTGATGTTCGATGGGATTCTGCGTTGCCAGAACCAGAAAAGGCTGGGGCAACGCATGGGTGAAATTATCCATCGAGACCTGCGATTCGTTCATGGCTTCAAGCAGCGAGGATTGCGTTTTCGGTGTGGTGCGGTTGATTTCGTCTGCCAGAACTACATTGGCGAAAATGGGTCCGGGCTTGAATTCGAATTCGTGAGTCGTTTGGTTGAAGATGCTGACGCCCACCACGTCGCTGGGCAGCATGTCTGACGTGAACTGAATGCGCTGAAACGAGCACCGGAAGGAAAGCGCCAGCGCGTGCGCCAGTGTGGTCTTGCCGACGCCGGGGACGTCTTCGATCAGCAAGTGGCCGCGGGCAATCAAAGTGATCAGCGAAAGATGGATGGCTTCTTCCTTGCCCTTGACGACGCTGGCAACGGAACGCTGCAGTTGCGCGATTTGGCTGGCGATGGCTGTAGTCATAGGATTGCAAAAAAGCGACGCTTGTTACAGAATCATTCCGCGTGGGCGATTAGCTCAGTGGTTAGAGCGCTCCCCTCACACGGGAGAGGTCCAAGGTTCAAGTCCTTGATCGCCCACCATAAATTTTCAGTGCCGAATCCCAACGCCTGGAAATTAAGCTCGCCTTGTAATCCAGCGAGCGACTTCTAATTCTATCGGAAAAATCGATGACAACTTTTTTTCGTTTTGTGGAAGTTTTCGCTTTAGGTACCTGGGTGGGCGCGGTGATTTACCTGAGCTTCGTGGTGGCGCCCGGAGCTTTTGGAGTGCTCGGCAATCGCGACCAGGCCGGCGCGCTGGTGGGATTCGTCCTCGGGCGGCTGCATATTTTGGGATGCATCGCGGGATCGCTTTATCTTTTGGCTGCGATGGCAAGGGCACGGTCGCTTGCGGCAGTGGTGAAACCGGCGGCGCTCGCCGTAATTTTGATGCTGGCGCTGACCATCGTTTCCCAGTGGGGCGTCACGTCGCGGCTGGCCAGCCTTCGGATGCAAATGGGTTCGGTGGATGCGACGCCACGCGAGAATCCGCTGCGGGTGGAGTTCGACAAGTTGCACCAGATGTCAGTCCGGCTGGAGGGAACAGTGCTGCTGGCCGGGCTGGTGGCTCTTTTCCTGACGGTGCGCAATCAGGCGTAATTAGGCGTAGTCACGTATGGCTGCGGATCGGCTTGCGGGTGGGTTTTCGTGGGGTTGCGCTCGGGCGTTTGTCGGTGATTTTGGTGATTTTTCGAGCATTTTTTCCCGCTAACTGTACCGCGCGCCACATGAACCAGCTCGCTACTGTTCGATACGGTTTCCAGCGTTCGCCGAATTTAGCGAGCTCTTTCGGCTTGGGAATAAATCGTTTGCGATAGGTAATCGCAAATCCTTTCTGCACGCCGTAATCGTGAATCGGCAAAACGTCCGGCCGTCCCAAACGGAAAATCAAAAACATTTCCACAGTCCAAGCTCCGATTCCACGAACGGAAATCAGGCGATCCACTAATTCTTGATCCGACAATTGATGTGCTTCTTCGAGAGTGGGAACAAGTCCTTCGATGGTTTTTTGCGCCAGGTCTTTCATCGCCGCAATCTTTGCATGCGAAAGTCCGGCAGTGCGAAGCGTTTGGGAATTTGTTTTTAAAATCTCTGCGGGAGTGGGGCAGATGCCGTTGGCGCCGAGCGTTTGAATGCGCGAGAAAATCTTTGCGGCTGCTTTTCCGCTGATGCTCTGGTAGACGATTGCTTCGAGCAAAGATTCGTAGGGCGACGCGCGTTCGTCGAGCTCGAAAGCGAATTCACCGACTTTTTCGATCAGGTGCGCGAGGCGTTTATCGCCTTTGGAAAGCGTGGCGATGGCAAGTTCATGATCGAAAGGAAGAGCGATTTTGCCGGCCATGGAATTCTTCGCGCGAATGACGTTATCGAGTTCGACCAGCCGAGTCAATGCTCCCACGGTTTTGCGATCTCCCATTTTCTTGGGCCTCGATTGGGATTCAGATGCTCCGAACGCTGAAAACGACTCGCTATGTTAGTATCATCGGCTTATGCAAACAGGAATTATCGGACTACCGCAGGTGGGAAAGACCAGCTTGTTCCGCATTTTGACGCGCGGGCGCGTAGATACCAAATCGGAGCAGCGCGACCCACCTAGGAATGGCAAAGGTGCCAGACGATCGCGTCGCGAAACTCGCGGAATTATTCAAGCCAAAGAAAATTACATACGTCTCGATCGAATATGTGGACATCGGCGGGATGCAAAAGGATCGCGAGAAAAACGCGGCTTCGCTGGTTCCGCTGCGCGAAGCGGACGCGCTGGCGCACGTCGTGCGGCTGTTCGAAAATCCGGCGGTGCCGCATCCGAGCGGCAGCATCGATGCGATTCGCGATATCGAGAGCATCGAGATTGAATTGATGCTGCACGACCTGGAACAATCCACGAAGCGAATCGAACGCGTGGAAAAAGATCTGAAGAAAAAGAAAGAAACAATTTTAGAAACCGAACTGGCTCTGCTGAATCGCTGCCGCAAGGCGCTGGAAAGCGAAACACCGCTGCGCGAACTGGAATTCAGGCCGGAAGAATTGAAGATGCTGACAGGTTTCACTTTTCTAACGCGGAAGCCGATGCTTTATGTCTTGAACCTGGGCGATGAAGAAGCAGGAGACATCGATCGCGTGGTCGAGAAGCACAACTTGCAGAAGCTGACCGCCAAGCCGCATACGGCCGTGGTGCCGTTCTGCGGAAAAATCGAGGCGGAGTTGGCCGATCTTCCGGATGCCGAGGCAGCGGAACTGATGGGCGCTTACGGCCTGGCGGAATCCGGGCGCGACCGGCTGATCCAAGCGAGCTATCGCCTGCTAGGATTAATTTCTTTTCTTACTTGCGGCGAGCCGGAATGCCGCGCATGGACCATCGAGCGCGGGATGACGGCACAGAAAGCCGCGGGGGCGATTCACAGCGATATCGAGCGCGGCTTCATCAAAGCCGAAGTGGTGAACTGGGAGGAATTGCTGGCTGATGGAAGTTGGGCCGCGGCGCGCGAGCGGGGCAAGGTGCGGCTCGAGGGGAAAGAATATATTGTGCAGGATGGTGATGTGATTCTGTTCCGGCACAGCGGGTAGCTTGAGAGTCGTAACGAAATTGCGTTGCCGGATGTGGCGCGCAGATTGATTCTTTCTTCAGAAAGCGCACAGCCAGGAGTGGCTGTGCTACCAAACCGATGGAAACTTCACATTCGGCGAATGTCCTGCTGGCACTTACTCTGGGGCTGGTAGCTGCCGCGGCAAACCTTGCTGGCGGATTCCTGATCATTCGAAGGCAATGGTCGCGCGAATTCTTGCGTTACTTTATCGCGCTGGGCGCGGGATTCATGCTGGCCACCACCTTGCTTGAGATGGTGCCGGAATCCGTGCACTTGCGTGGCACCGGTGCGCTTACGTACGTGCTGGGCGGATACTTGATGGTGCATTTGTTTGAGCACACTCTGGCGCCGCATTTTCATTTCGGCGAGGAAACACACAAGGAGGAGATGGCGCATTCGCACGCGAGCTATGCCGCGCTGCTCGGCCTGGTGATTCACACGTTTTTCGATGGAGTGGCGATTGCTTCGGGGATGCTGATCTCGGCGGGACTTGGCGTGCTGATTTTTCTGGCGATTTTTCTGCACAAATTTCCGGAAGGATTTACGGTTGCGTCGTTGATGCTGGCGAGCGGGCAGAGCCGGCGTGTGGCATTTATTTCCTCGGCGATTCTTGGGGGAGCTACTTTCGCGGGCGTGGGATTAATGTATTTGCTTCGCGCGGAGGTGAGCGACGCGCTGCCGATCTCCGCGGGGGTGACGCTTTATGTGGCGGCTTCGGATTTGATGCCGGAAGTGAATCGTGAGCCGCATGCTCGCACGGCGCTACTAGTGTTTATCGGCGCCGCACTGATGTTGTTTCTGCGCTGGGCGTTCCGGTTTCAATTGTAGTTTTGGTCCCCGACAAACTCTTCTCAATACCCAAAGAAGGGCGCGGCTGAAGCCGACCCCTACACCCAGTCATCCAACTATTTCTTCGTAGGAGTGATGCGGAACTTGCGGGGCGAGGAGCCGAAACGGCGGCTGAATAGGGAACTGAACGAGCCCAGGCTTTCGAATCCGGTTTCGAGGCAAATATTCGTCACACTCAAATTCGACTGCTTTAGCAGGTGCGCGGCGCGTTCGAGGCGGTGGCGTGTTAGATAGGCGTGTGGCGTTTCGCCGAAGACTTGAGTGAACGATCGGTGGAAATGGAACGGTGACAGGCAGGCTGCGCGCGACGCTTCCTGCAGGCAGACTCGTTGGTTTTGTGACGACAGCAAGCAGTCACGTCCACGCAGAAGCCGTTTATACAATTCTTCACGGGTGGAAGCGCGAGCGGCAGGCAATTTGGCAGGCGCTGCTTTAACCTGCTGGCGCTCGCGAACCATTGCTCGCGCCAAGGCAAAGAAGTCGTCTTCAAATTCGTGATTTGCGGGATCGGTTGAGAGAAACTTGCGACGAATACTTTTGATTTTGTTGAAGAGTGGTCCCGGATTGCTTTCGATTTTTTCGTGGAAACTCAGCACGCCGGGGCGACCGGACTCGGGTGCGTCGAGGAGATCGTCATCTGGCCTGGCCATACCCCGATAGACGTCTTCGACGAATCCACGTTCGAAGAAGAGGCAGAAAGTGGTGGCGATTTGAGCGGACTCCATGGTCATGGCATAGGGCTGACGATTGTTCAATATCAGGAACGTGTTTTCATGGAGGACGAATTTGCGCCCGGCAGCTTCCCAGGTCACCGATCCCGCCAGGACTGATTTGATCGATAGCCAGCCTTCGCATTCCGGGACGTGGTACCGGTGGCTCGATCCACTGAGGATCGCGTTCCGAGTGCCAAGTTGGTCGGCGCCCCTGGGATTGATCAGCACGGAGGCCGACAGCTGTTGGCGATTTGTTGACAAGGAGGACATCGGGCTTAGAGTAGCTTAGACGGAGCGGGGAGCCAACTGGTGATCGGAGGACGGAATCTTGATCGTTTCAACCCGGCAGGCGGCTACGCACGAGCTGTTTAAAGCATTTATTTTGTGATGGATATAAGGTTTCGGGAGGCGGACATCTCCTTGGAATTGAACTCCATTAAAGCCCAAAAGCGAGATGCCAGCTTAAAAGCTGGCGCCACACAAGATGAAACACACCGCGGTGCGCAACTTTCTGTAACCGTTTGTGTTAGATAGAATGTGGAGGTCATGACCAGGACCGACGTCCAATTGATGCTGGACGTAAAAGCCGGGGACGAGGCGTCCTTCGAGCTTTTGCTCCAGAAGTATCGGTCTCCGCTGGTCAATTTCCTCTACCGGATGGTGCGCGATCGAGGAAATGCGGAAGATTTGGCGCAGGAAGTTTTTCTTCGTGTCTATCGCGCTCGAAAAAAATACGAGGCGAGCGCCAAGTTCACTACCTGGATGTTCCGGATCGCCACCAATCTGGCGCTGAATGCAATTCGCGACGGGCGTTACCAGCAAATGGAAATTTCAATCGATGGTAAAGCGGAAGAAGACGAACCGGCGTTTCAATTGCCGTCCCGCGAGGCTGGCGCCGAGCAGCAATTAATCGATCGCGCTCGCGCCAAGCTGATCCATCGCGCGGTGATGGAATTGCCGGAAAAGCAGAGAGCGGCGGTGTTGCTTCACAAATATCAGGATATGGATTATTCGGAAATCGCGCACGTGCTGGAGTGCTCGGAAAGCGCCCTGAAGTCGCTGCTTTTTCGCGCTTATGAGGAATTGCGAGTGCAGTTAGCGCCGCTGGTTGGGATTAATGCGGAAGCGGCGCCGGCCACCGTAGCGAGCCGGGAAGGAAGAAAACCATGAACTGCGAAAAGATGGGAATCAAATTAATTGCCTATTTGGATGGAAAAGCGAGCGCGGGCGAGCGGCGCGAGGTGGAAGCGCATCTCGGCGATTGCGGCGAGTGCCGGACGCGGGCGGAAGAATATCGCCGGCTGTGGACGGTTCTTGAAGAGGCGCCTGTGATCGAGCCTTCGATGACCTTTGACGCCCGAATGCGCCAGCGCATCGCCGCTGAACCCAAGCCGAAATTCTGGGGAGGGTTTGTGCCTTCGCCGCGCCTGGCGTTTTCGATGGCCTTGCTGCTGGCGATGTCCTGCTGGCTGACTCTGGCGCCGACTAACCTGGGGCCCGGGAATCCAACGGCGGCGCAGAGCGATCAGGATTTCAAGATGATCAAGGATTTGCGGGTGCTGGAAGATTACGACGTGCTGACGAAGTTCGACGCGCTATCCGAATTGCCCGCGGCGGAACCTGATGCAAGGACTCCGGCACAGAAACAAGACGGCAATTCGTTGTAATGGCGAAGCGCGCAAGATACGGGTCATAAAACAGGATGCAGGCGGTCCCCGGACCGCGAAAGAGTAATGCGAAAAGTTCAACTCCAATTCGTAGCGGGACTTTTACTGGCCGGAACGCTGCTGGGCGCGGGACCTGCTTCCGCGCAGCGGTCGAAATGGCGTTCGCAGTGGGTCGCCACGCCAGTGGCCCAAAAAGAGCCCAAGCCGCCGAAAGTACCGAACGAAAAACCGGAAGCGGTGAAGCCGCCGAAGCAGGGGCAGGGAAATGTCCGCGGGATGATGGGCCTGCCGCCGAAATGGGTGGAAAACCTGCGGGAAATGACGCCACAGGAACAAGAGCGCTTCATGAACAATAATGAGCGCTTCCAGAATTTGCCTCCGGAACGGCAGGCGCAGATTCGGGAAAATCTGCGGCGATGGAACAACCTGACGCCGGAACAACGGAATGATTTGAGGAACCGGGTGCAAGTGTGGGAAACGCTGACGCCGAAGCAGCGGCAGGAAGTGCGGACGGAATTGCTGCCGAAATGGCAGGCGCTGCCGCCGGAGCGCAAGCAGGTGATGCGCGGAAAATTGCGCGCGCTAAAAGACTTGAATGAACAACAGCGGCAAGCGCGATTGAACGATCCGAATTTTCTGCGCGGGCTCGATCCGGGAGAGCAGCAAATGCTGCGGCAGTTAAGCGATCTGCGGCTGGGGTCAAGCCCCTAAATGCTGTAGGGATGCGTTTATTTTTGCCATTTTGTTAACTCTTACGAAACATTTTCCGCCCGCCACGCGGTAATTTTCCGCAAGTTCAGGACTACCGCTCGACATCGAGTTCCAGGCAAAACACAACATATAGTGGTCGCTTGCAAACAACTACCAGAGCGGCGCGAAATCTTTTCCACAATTATTTTTAATTTCGTTCGCTTTCCACTTGACAAGTTTTGATCTGCGCCTAGAATCGGGGACCAAAGTGGGTAGAAGTGGTAATAAGTGTTAGAAAGTGTTTGACGGTGTCAGGCAGTGGTTTCGGGCGAAATGCGACAAACAGGTGCAATCAATCCATCGGGCGCGTTGGGCGTGATCGAAAATGCTGCGGGGAAGGTATCCAGGAACGGTGGACGAGAAGGGCAGGCTGAAGATTCCTGCCGACTTTCTGGCCGAGCTGCGCAAATCCGGCAAGAAGTTCTACGTCACCAGCGAGAATGGAGACTACGCACGTATTTATCCGATCAAAGAGTGGGACGACATTGAAAAGCGTCTCGCGAAGATTCCCTCGCACAATCGCGCCAAGCAGAAGTTTCTGACCCGGGCGAATTATTACGGGCAAGAAGTGGAACTGGACGGGCAGGGACGGCTGCTGATTCCGTCGCTCCTTCGGGAGTCGGCGGAAATGAAGGGGGAAGTCGACGTGATGGGGAACCTGACGTACGTTCAGGTTTGGAATCACGCGCGCTTCCTCGAACACATCAACCAAAACCCGATCACCACGGAAGACGAACAAGCACTTTCGGACCTGGGCATTTAACGTAATTGAGCGCATTGCATACGCCAGTTTTAGTCGAGGCGGTGATGCACTGGCTGCAGGTGCAGCCCGGCGGAACGTACTTGGATGCGACGGTGGGAGCCGGAGGATACAGCCTGGAAATTGCCAGGCGGTTGACGACCGGGCGGCTGATTGGACTGGACCGGGACCCGCAGGCGCTGGAAATCGCACGGGAGCGGCTGAAGGAATTCGAGAGCAAGGTGACTTTGGTGCAAGCGAATTTTTCGAAGATCGACGAAGTAACGAGCCGCTTGAGGATGCAGCCGCTCGATGGAGTGGTAGCCGATCTGGGCGTATCGAGCATTCAACTCGACAATCGCGAGCGCGGATTTTCATTCCGCTGGGCAGGACCTCTCGATATGCGCATGGGGCCGGATGAGCCCCTGACGGCAAGCGAAATTGTGAACGAGTGGCCGGAAAAACAACTGGCCGACCTGCTCTATCAATACGGAGAAGAGCGGGATTCACGCAGAATCGCCAAGGCAATTGTTCGATCGCGGCCGATCCGCGATACGGAGCACTTGGCAACGGTTGTGGCAGGGGGAAGCAAAGCATGGGGAAGGCAGAAACTGCATCCCGCGACAAAAACGTTTCTGGCGCTGCGGATAGCGGTGAATCGAGAATCGGAGGAGCTCGGGCAGTTTCTTTCGCGTACCCCTGCCACTTTAAATTTGGGAGGCCGCTGGGTGATGCTCAGCTACCACTCCCTGGAAGACCGGTTGGTGAAACATACCTTTCAGCGCCTGGCGCGGGAAGGGGAGCTGCGAATTCTGACGAAGAAGGTGGTCCGGCCCAGCGACCAGGAAGTGTACGAAAATCCACGATCGCGAAGCGCAAAATTGCGTGCGGCCGAGAGGAAGGCGCCGGAAGCGGCGCCGTATGTGGGAAAATGACGGAATATTACACGATAAAACGAATCGATAATTCCAGGCTGGCCCGGCCCAAAGCGCCGAACCGATTGCGCGATTGCACGCGCCGGGTGGCTTGCGCGACGGTTTTCGCGGCCTGCTGCCTGCTCTATGCCTGGCAACACTTTCAGTGCATCCAGCTTCGCTACGAGCTCGAGGATTTGCAATCGAGGCGCGGGCAGGCGGTGGAACTGAATCAGCATTTGCGGCTGGAAATCGCGGGACTGCGGGCGCCGATGCGCATCGATTCAATTGCGCGCAATCAACTTGGGCTGACGGTTCCCGTGCCCGGCCAGGTGGCTCCTGTGGAGGGCCCGAATGAACCCGTTGTGGCACAGGCAAACGTAGTGCAGACAACCCGGCCGTAATCACGACAATTGGCAGGCAGCCCCGGCTTTTTTTGATTCGATTAGCCGGGCAATGAAACAGGCTTTCGGCCGGAGTCCCCTTCAACAATGCAGCAGCGCAGCGCTCGCACTCGCTGGTTGGTGGTTTTTGGTCTCGCCATTCTTTGGATGGCCGCAATTGTTTTCCGCCTCAGTTACCTGCAGCTTTACCGCTATAGCGATTATCTTGCGCGGGCCCAACGGCAGCAGCAACGCATCGTGGAGATCAGCCCGAAGCGCGGGGTGATCTACGACCGGAACGGCCGCGAATTGGCGATGAGCGTTTCGGTGGATTCCTGTTTTGCCGATCCCGAGGAAATATCCGATCCGGAGATGGTGGCGAGCTTGCTTTCGCGCGTGCTGGGAACGCCGGCGGAGGAGCTACAGGAAAAACTCGCGGAGTCGAAAACGTTTGTGTGGATTGCGCGAAAGCTGCCTCCGGAAACCGTTTCGCGGATTCAGGAACTCAATCTAAAAGGGGTTTATTTCCAGAAGGAAAATCAGCGTTTTTATCCCGAGAAAGAATTAGCGGCGCACGTGCTGGGCTATGTGGACGTGGATGAACACGGACTGGGGGGAATTGAATACGCGCTGGACAAGGAAATCCGCGGCCGGCCGGGGCGCGTGCTGGCTTATGCGGATGCGCGGAAGCGCTGGTTTGACCGCACGCAATCGCCGGCCGACGCGGGAGTGAGCGTCGCGCTGACACTGGACGAAAATATTCAGTACATCGCGGAGAAGGAATTGGCGGCGGCAATTGCGCAGACGCACGCGAAGGCGGGCGTGATTGTGGTGCAGGATACCAACACGGGCGAACCTCTGGCGATTGCGAACTGGCCGACGTTCGATGCGAACAAGCCGGCCGGGTCGAGTGACGATTCGCACATGGATCGCGCGGTGACGGCGGCATATGAACCTGGCTCGACTTTCAAACTGATCACCTTGACGGGTGCAATTGCCGAGGGAATCACCAATCCGGCGGAGATCATCGATTGTCAATTGGGCTCGATTACGGTGGCGGGGCGGCTGATCCACGATTGGCATCCGTTCGGGATGCTATCCGTGAAACAGATTCTGGAACATTCGAGCGATGTAGGCGCGATCAAGGTGGCGCTGCGGCTGGGCGCGCCAAAATTTTATCACTACATACGCGCCTTCGGATTCGGGCAGCTTACGGGAATCGAACTGCCCGGCGAAAATCACGGATTGCTGCGCCAACTGGATCATTGGACGCCGAGTTCGATCGGGTCGCTGGCGATGGGGCAGGAAATAAGCGTGACGCCGATTCAAATGGTTTCGGCGGTCTCGGCGATTGCGAATGGCGGAATGCTGTACAAGCCGCGTGTGGTTCGTGAAATTCGACGGGGCGATGCGGTGCAAATGATGCCGGCTCCCGATCCGCAGCGGGCGCTCGATCCGGTGACGGCGGCAACGCTGCGGGAAATGATGGAAGGAGTGGTGATCGAAGGCACGGGAAAGAGCGCGGCCTTGAATGGCTACAGCGTGGCGGGCAAAACGGGGACGGCGCAGAAAATCGACCCGAGCACGGGGCGGTATTCCAAGACGCAATATGTTGCGTCGTTTATTGGGTTCACTCCGGTAAATACGCCGGCTGTGACAATCCTGGTGGCCATTGATTCTCCGGTGGGAGCGCATCACGGCGGCGAGGTTGGCGGACCGATTTTTCACCGCGTTGCGGAACAAGTGCTTGCGTATTTAGGCGTGCCTCACGACCTGCCGATCGTTCCCGAGGTGCAATGGGCCGCGCATCATCGCGCCGAAACGGAAACCAGCGAAGGAGACAGCGACTTCATTCCCGTACAGACGGCAGAGCGGTTTCCGAGGAGCCGGCGCCCACTGTTCCTTCCGAGGTCTCCACAAACAATTACCTTCGCCGAGGGTGAAGGATTGGCGGTTCCTGATCTAGCCGGACAAACAGTTCGCGGCGTTACCCAGGCGTGCTCGAAGCTGGGGCTGACGCCGGTGCTTGTTGGCAGCGGGATTGCAGTGGATCAATCTCCGGCAGCTGGAACACGGCTTTCGCGAGGCAGCCGGGTGACCGTGCGTTTTGGCCGTTCGCCAGGACTGGTCCCAGCCCTGGCGCGGGAGAACTGATGTGAAATCAGCAACAATAAATAAGACTGTAACAAGGGGCGAGCCGCAGCAGCCTATACTCATCTCGTCGAGAATGAAGCTCGAAGAACTACTCTCCGGGATCGAACTTCTGCACCTCAGCGGCCCCTCTGACACAAAAATCACGTCGCTTGCCTATAGCAGCTCACAGGTGCGTCCGGGAGCGCTTTTCTTTGCGTTGCGCGGAGAGAAAACGGATGGCAATCGATTTGTCGCGGATGCGATCGAGCGCGGGGCTATAGCGATTGCAAGCGAACAGCCGGCGCCGGCTGCCCTGCCTCCCGGAGTTGCGTGGGCACAGGCGCCGCATCCGCGCCGGGTACTCGCCAGCGCGTCCGCCAATTTCTTCGGACGTCCCGCCGATTCCTTACAACTGGTGGGCGTGACGGGAACCAATGGCAAAACAACCACCACGTATTTGGTTGAATCGATTTTGCGCGCTGCCGGATTGGTAAGCGGGCTGGTGGGAACGATTGCTTATCGCACGCCGAAAGGGACGCGCGAGGCGCCCCACACTACTCCCGAGTCTTTCGATTTTCAGCAACTCTTGGCGGAGGTGCGGGACGGCGGCGGCACGCATGCCGTGCTGGAAGCCAGTTCACACGCTCTGGCGATGGACCGGCTGTGGGATTGCAGGTTCTCCGTCGCAGTGTTCACAAACCTGACGCGCGACCACTTGGATTATCACAAGACCTTTGAGGAATATTTCGCGGCCAAGCGGAGATTGTTTGAAGGTACGGGGAAGGGCGCGGCTTCAACGGGCGTGGTGAATACTGATGATCCGTATGGCGGGCAACTGGTGGGGCTGGCATCGCGCACGCTGACTTACGGCTTGAAAAACGCTGCGCAATTAACCACCAAGAAATTTGATTTGTCGTTTTCCGGGCTGGAATTCACGGCGCAAACACCCTCGGGAAAAATTGAAGTGCATTCGCCGCTGGTAGGCCGAATCAATGTCTACAACATTCTGGCGGCAATCGGAGCCGGAATCGGCTTGGGAATTCCTCGCGAGGCGATTGAAGCGGGCATCCGGCAGCTGGACAGTGTTCCTGGACGGTTTCAACGGATCGATGAAGGACAGCCATTTCTGGTGGTGGTGGATTACGCGCATACCGACGATGCGTTGCGGAACCTGATTACCACGGCGCGGGAACTGGTGGAGAAGGGGAAGGTCATTACGCTCTTTGGAGCGGGCGGTGACCGCGACCGTACGAAGCGGCCGCTGATGGGCGAAGCGGCCGGAAGCCTGAGCGATCTGGTTCTGCTGACGAGCGATAACCCGCGCAGCGAAGACCCGTTGCGGATCATCAACGATGTGGCTGTAGGTTTGCAGAAAGTGAATGCAAAGTACCGGGTGGAACCGGACAGGACCCGGGCGATCGAAATAGCGATTGATGAGGCGGCGCCGGGAGACATTGTGCTGCTCGCCGGTAAAGGCCATGAAAACTATCAAGTTCTGAAGGACCGCACGATTGAATTTGACGAACTGGAAATCGCTCGAAGGGCATTGCAGCGTCGCGGTTATAGCAAATCGGCCGCATAGCGCGAGGTTCGTTTTGGTACGCTGCTTGCTACTTTACACAAATGGCCTTTTAGTCGTGAGTCAAATGGAGTTTGGCGCCCAGGCGTGACGACCAAACACTTGGAGACACGATGCGGTGGACCCTGGAACAAGTGGCTAGCGCTCTTGGTGTCGAGACTCCCAAAGGCCTCAACCCCCTGGCCCGGATGGCCGGTGTCTCGATTGATTCGCGTACTCTCCGGGCTGGAGAGCTGTTCTTCGCCATACGCGGACCGAGTCACGATGGACACGCTTTTGTGGCTCAAGCTTTGGCCTCGGGGGCTGTGGCCGGGGTGGTGGAACAAGCACGCTGGGAGGAGTATCCAGAATCGGTTCGCGATCAGATCCTGCCGGTACCGAGTACGTTCACTGCATTGCAAGATTTGGCCCGAAACGTCTGCCGCGCATGGCGCGCCGGCGGGAAGGGAAGGCGGCTGGCGGCGATCACCGGTTCAGCCGGGAAAACCACAACCAAGGAAATCCTGGCGGCGCTTCTGGCCGCGCGGTTCCGCGTACTGAAGTCGGAAGGAAACCTGAACAACGATTACGGATTGCCGCTGACGCTGCTGCGTCTGGACGAAGAGGATGTGGCGGTGGTGGAGCTGGGCATGTCGGCGCGCGGTGAATTGACGCGGCTGGCGCAAATTGCCGAACCGGATTTGGGAGTGGTGACGAACGTCGCGCCGGTCCATTTGGAATTTTTCTCCTCGGTGGACGAAATTGCGCTGGCCAAGCGGGAATTGATTCAGGGCCTGGCGGGAACTCAGCCGGTGGCGGTGCTGAACGCGGATGATTCGCGCGTGGCGCGTTTTGCGGAAGGGTTCCGCGGGCGCGTTCTGACTTACGGCACGGCGGCTTCGGCAGCGTTTCGCGCGGAAGAGATCGAAGATCGCGGCGCGGAAGGAACCTCGTTTGATTTTGCCGGACCGGCAGGCAAAGCGCGCATGGAACTGCCGCTGCTGGGCCGCCACAACATCTACAACGCACTGGCAGCGCTGGCAGCGGCGAGCGAATGGGGCATTGACGCCGAGATCGGGCGGGGAGTTCTGGCCGCGCTGAAGCCAACCAACATGCGCGGGGAAATTCTGCGATTCGAGAAGAAATTCACGGTGATCAACGATAGCTACAATTCAAATCCGCTGGCGCTGGCCAGTATGGTCGATCTGCTCGCTGCGACTCCGGGATACCGGCGGAGAATTCTGGCTGCCGGAGAAATGCGCGAATTGGGATCGACCGCGGCGGAACTGCACCGCGAAGCGGGCCGCCACGCAGCGGCTAAGAAAATCGATTGGGTGATTGGGGTGGGTGGTCACGCGCGGGAACTCGCCAACGGGGCAATGATGGAAGAGCACCCGAGCGAACAAGCTCTATTTTTTGCGACGCCGGAAGAAGCAAGCACTTTCTTGACGGGAATTCTGACGCGCGGAGATTTGCTGCTGGTGAAAGGCTCGCGCGGCGTACACATGGAAAAAATTATCGAGGCGCTCAAGTCCCGCTTTGCGCTGGTGGGCGGAAGACCTACGGTGGAAGCCGGGGGGCCAAAGCGGAACTGAGATGCTTTACTATTTATTTGTATTCGTGCTTCGCCCCCATTTCAGCGCGCTGAATGTATTCCGCTACATCACTGTGCGCACGGCGCTGGCCAGCCTGTCGGCATTGTTCCTTTCCCTGGTGTTTGGGCCGTGGATGACGCGGCGTCTGCGCGAATTGCAGATCGGCCAATACATTCGTGAGGAAGGTCCGGAACGGCATCACGCGAAGGCCGGAACGCCGACGATGGGAGGAGTGCTGATCGTGGGCTCGCTGGCCATCCCTACGTTGTTGTGGGCCGATTTGCGGAATCCCTACGTGCTGCTGGCGCTGTGCTCGACGCTGGCATTCGCGGCGATAGGATTTGTGGATGATTACACCAAAGTAGTGTTGAAACGGAATTTGGGACTATCGGCGAGAAGAAAATTTATGTGGCAGGTGCTCACCTGCGCGGCGGTCGCTTCGGTGCTGCTGGAATTGAAAAATCGCGGCGTTTATACGACCGCGCTCAGCGTTCCCTTTTTCAAGAATCTGCATCCTGACCTGGTGATCCGGCCGTTATGGGAAAGCCGGTATTGGTGGCCGCTGGGAGTCCTGCCGTTTCTGGTGTTTCTGATTCTGGTGATCGTCGGAGCTTCCAATGGAGTGAATCTGACGGATGGTCTGGACGGCCTGGCGATCGGCTGCGTCCTGGTGGCTGCGGGCGCGTTGACGGTGCTCACCTACGTTGCCAGCAACGCGCGGCTGGCGGACTACCTGGACCTGCAAAGGATTCCCGCGGCGGGCGAACTGACGATCTTTTGCGGATCGCTGGCCGGTGCGTCGATGGGATTTCTTTGGTACAACGCGCACCCGGCGGAGCTTTTCATGGGGGACGTGGGTTCGCTGGCACTGGGAGGCGCAATCGGAGTGATCGCGGTGATCATCAAGCAGGAGATTTTGCTGCTTTCGATCGGCGGCGTGTTTGTGATTGAAGGGCTTTCGGTGATTCTGCAAGTGGTGTCGTTCAAACTGACCGGCAAACGAATCTTTCGCATGGCGCCGCTGCACCATCATTTCGAGATGATGGGCTGGAGCGAATCGAAAATTATCGTGCGCTTCTGGGTGGCATCGCTTTTTTTCGCGCTGTTTTCCCTGACCACATTGAAGTTGAGGTGAACGAGTTGTGAAAGCGGGGATTGAACTGGCGGGCAAGCGGGTTCTGGTGGTGGGACTGGCGAGAACGGGAATCGCTGTATCGCTGTTCTGCGCCCGGGCCGGCGCAAGAGTGACGGCGACGGACGAACGGCAGGAAGCTGAAATCGGCGAAGCCGCGCGCAATCTTTCGAGCGCCGGTGTGAAGATCGCGGCGGGCGGGCACCCTTCGGGCCTATTCGTGGAACAGGATCTGATCGTGGTGAGTCCCGGCGTGCCGGCAAATCTTCCGGCGCTCGAACAGGCGCGCGCCCGCGGAATTTCGGTGTGGAGCGAAATCGAACTGGCTTCGCGATTTCTGGCTGGCCGAATGGTGGCGATCACAGGTTCGAACGGCAAGACGACCACGACCGCTCTACTCGATCACATTCTGAAACGCGCGGGTATTCTCACGCTGCTGGGAGGCAACATCGGCACGCCGCTGATTTCGCATGTGGAGGCTTCGACGTCTTCCAGCGTTGCCGTGGTGGAAGTGAGCAGTTTTCAACTCGAGACGATTGAAAACTTCCGGCCGGACGTGGGAGTTCTGCTCAACCTTACGCCGGACCATCTGGATCGGCACCATTCGTTCGAGGAATACGCGCGTGCGAAAGGAAGAATGTTCGAAAACCAGACGGAACGCGATTCGGCGGTACTGAATGCGGACGATCCGCAGGTGGCGCAACTGGCTCCCTCGCGGCCGCAAATATTCTGGTTCAGCCGCCATCGCCGGGTTGCCTCGGGAGCGTTCTTGCACGATGGGCAGATTATTTTCCGTCACGAAGGCGAAGAATCGCCGCTGCTGCGCAGCGACGACATCGGGCTTCGCGGAACGCACAACGTGGAAAACGTGATGGCCGCGGCGGTGGCGGCGCGGCTGATTGGAGCGGAGCCGGCGGAAATCGCCAACGGCGTGCGCACATTCGCTGGAGTGGAACATCGCCTGGAATACGTGGCGCGAGTGAATGGAGTCAATTTCTACAACGATTCCAAGGCAACCAACGTGGACGCCACCCAAAAGGCCCTGGAAGCCTTCAGCGGGCCGCTACTGGTTATTTTGGGAGGAAAGGACAAAGACAGTGACTACAGCGTCCTGCGCGAGCCGCTGAAACGAAATACGCGGGTAGCGCTGATGATTGGCGCCGCAGCGGAAAAAATCACGACCCAACTGGGCGGTGCGGTACCGGTGGAACAAGCGGGAACGATCGAGCGTGCGGTTCAACTGGCTTACTCGATCGCGCGGCCCGGGGATACGGTGCTGCTGGCGCCGGCTTGCGCGAGTTTCGACCAGTTTGAGAACTACGAGCATCGCGGCAGGGTTTTCAAGGAATTGGTCCAGCAACTCCTGGCGCAATCTGAAAACCGGCGCACGGGATTATCGGCGGGAAAAGGATAGGAATGCCACGAACGCTGCAAATCGATCGCCGGCTGTTTGGAGTGACGGTGGGGCTGTGCCTGGTGGGAGCTGTGATGGTGTTCAGCTCATCGGCAGTGGTGGCGCGCGAGCAATATCACAATGGCTATTGGTTTCTGCTGCGGCAACTGGTGTGGCTGGCGTTTGGGTTGGCAGGAATGTACGCGCTGATGAATTTGGATTACAAGAAATTGCGCCAGCCAAAAGTGATTTTCACAGGGCTCGGCCTCGTGTTTCTGATGCTGCTG
The DNA here is from genome assembly GCA_963797765.1 of uncultured Acidobacteriota bacterium. GTDB lineage: Bacteria > Acidobacteriota > Terriglobia > Acidiferrales > UBA7541 > JBGPTK01. Next base: position 126,944 of record CAWCQU010000003.1, read on the forward strand.
GGCGTGTTTTTTCTCGACCGCACGCATCAGACCCACCGGTGGATACGCATGGGTCCGTTGGGCATTCAGCCTTCGGAATTGGCCAAGCTGGTGGTGATTTTGTACCTGGCGTGGTTTCTGGAGTTGCGCCGGCGGCGGCGTGAATACGACGTGAACGACGTGATGAACACTTTGCTTCCGGCGCTCGGTCCGGTACTGCTTCTTGCCGGGCTGGTGATCGTGGAGCCGGACCTGGGCACGGCGCTGATGATTTTGCTGGTGGCGCTGACGCTGTTCTATGTTTCCGGGCTTTCGATGCGGTATCTCGGTTACGTCGCATTGGGCGCGCTGCCGTTCTTTTACTTTTTCGTGGTGCGCGTGCCGTATCGCTATCAACGCGTTCTCTCGTTCCTTTCGCCGAACGCCGATCCGCAAGGCCATGGATTTCAATTATTGCAATCGCTGATCGCGGTAGGTTCAGGCGGGCTTACCGGAGTGGGCTTGATGGAAAGCCGGCAAAAACTTTTTTATCTGCCGGAGGCGCACACAGATTTTATTTTTGCGGTGATCAGCGAGGAACTGGGCTACATCGGCGCAATTGCGGTGGTGGCGCTGTTTGCGTATTACGGGTGGCGAGGGATTCGAGTGGCGCTGAAAGCGCCGGATGAATTCGGGCGGCTGCTGGCCCTGGGAATCACCACGATGGTGGTGGGACAGGCGATGATCAACCTGAGCGTGGTGCTGGGACTGATGCCGACCAAGGGAATTTCTCTGCCGTTCATCAGTTATGGCGGATCGAGTTTGCTGGTGATGTTGCTGGCTACTGGCGTGCTGCTCAATATCAGCCAGCACGCGGATTGACGCGTGCCGCATGCCAACGCGAACGGTGCGCATCATGGATGGAAGCTGCTGGTGGCGGGCGGCGGCACCGGTGGACATGTGTTTCCGGCGATGGCTGTCGCGAAAGAATGGTTGGGACGGGATGAAGGAAGGGAAGTTGTGATCGTGGGGACCGAACGCGGGCTGGAAGCGAAACTTGTGCCGGAAGCGGGCTTGCCGCTGGAATTTATTCATGCGGCGGGATTGAAAGGCATGGGCGGAATGAAATTGTTGCGGAACGCGGCCATGCTGCCAATGGGAATATCCGATTCGGCCGCCATCATACGCCGGCATAAATTTGCCGCTGCATTCGGCGTGGGCGGCTACGCTTCGGGTCCGATGATGCTGCTGGCGACGTGGAATGGCATTCCCACCGTGGTATTTGAACCGAACGCCGAACCCGGCTTCACGAACCGTATTCTGGGCGATATGGCCACGCGCATTGCGGCTGGTTTTGACGAAACGCTGGTTCGCTGGGGCTCAAAAGCGAGCGTCACCGGCATTCCGGTGCGCAAGGAATTTTTCGAGATGCCGGTGCGCGAGCATCGCGCGCCGTTTCGATTGTTGATCACCGGCGGCAGCCGGGGCGCGTTGCCGATCAATCGCACGGTGATCGATTCGCTTGACCGGATTGCGGCGCGAAAAAATGATCTTTTCATCGTGCACCAGACCGGCGAACGCGACTATAATGCAGTGCGCGTCGCCTATGCCCGGCGCGAATTCCAAGCGGAGGTCAGCCCCTTTATCCGCAACATGGCGGAGCAGTTTGCCCAGGCCGATTTGATCGTGTGCCGGTCCGGGGCGATTACGGTGGCGGAAATTGCCGCCGCCGGGCGTGCCGCCATCTTCATCCCCTTCGGAGCAGCAACGGATAGCCATCAACTGAAAAATGCCCAGGCCATGGAACGTGCCGGAGCGGCGCGAGTGCTGCCGCAAGAGGAATTGGACCCGGAACGCTTGACGGCCGAAATTTTTTCCCTTTTGGACCATCCGCAGAGACTGAGCGAAATGGAAGGAAAGGCGCGTGGGATGTCCCGGCCGCACGCGACCGAGGCAATTGTGGATTTGCTCGAAGGAATTGCGCTGCGATGAAGCCGACATTCCGGAATTTTCAACACGTGCACATGGTGGGAATCGGCGGCAGCGGCATGAGCGGAATTGCCGAAGTGCTGCTGGCGCTCGGTTATGCGATCTCCGGATCGGATATGAAAGTTTCGGCGGTCACCGATCGGTTGCGCAATCTCGGCGCGCGGATTTACGAGGGGCACAGGCCCGAACAGGTACATGGCTCGCACGTGGTGGTGACTTCTTCGGCGATTCGCCAGGACAATCCAGAAGTGATTGAAGCTCACCGGTTGAAGATACCGGTAATCCCTCGCGCCGAAATGCTGGCGGAATTGATGCGGCTGAAATTTGGAATCGCGGTGGCCGGCGCGCACGGAAAAACCACCACCACGTCGTTGGTCACTTCGGTGCTGGCCGCGGCGGCGCTCGACCCTACGTTTGTGGTGGGCGGCCGGGTGAATCACGCGGGCTCGGGCGCGCGAGTGGGCCAGAGCGAATACATGGTGGTGGAAGCGGATGAAAGCGACCGGACGTTTTTGTTGCTGGCGCCGATGGTGGCGGTGGTGACGACCATCGATCGCGAGCACCTGGACCAGTACAGCTCGCTCGAAGAGATTCAGGGAGTTTTCTTGCAGTTCGTGAACCGCGTGCCGTTTTATGGCGCGGCAATTCTGTGCATCGACGAGCCCAATGTCCGCGCGATTTTGCCGGGTGTGAAGCGTCCGGTGATTACCTATGGCACTTCCGGCCAAGCCGACCTGGTGATCAGCGACGTGAAACTGGAAGGGCTGGGCAGCGAATTCCGGCTTACCTATCGCGGAAAAGATCTAGGAATGTTCAGCCTATTTTCTCCTCCTGGGATTCACAACGTGCGAAATGCGGCGGCTGCCGCGGCGGTGGGATTGTATTTGAATTTGCCTCCGGATTTGATTCGCGTTGGCCTTGAGAAGTTCATGGGAGTGGGCCGGCGCTTCGAAGTGAAAGGAACGCCCAATGGCGTAACGCTGATCGACGATTACGGGCATCATCCGGCGGAAATTCGAGCGACGCTTCAAGCGGCGCGCAGTTGCGGATTCCAGCGGCAGTTGGTGCTTTTCCAACCGCACCGCTATTCGCGCACGATGCACCTGTGGGATGAGTTCTGCCACGCGTTCGACAATGCGGACGTTTTAGTTGTGACGGAAATCTACCCGGCCGGCGAGAAGCCGATAGAAGGCATCACTGCGGATAGACTGGCGTGCGCAATCGCCGCCGCGGGACATAAGAACGTGATTTTCTTGAGCACGATGCAGGACGCGGTGGAATATTTGCTGAAAGAGGCGCGCCCGGGAGATGCAATCTTGACGATTGGGGCCGGCAGTGTGGGCCGCGCGCTCGACCAGCTTGTCGTGCTGTTGGGTTCACAGGTTGCGTTGCCGAATGCGAGTTGATCAACCATTGCTCGCGAGCGCGCTGGCCGAATTGGGAGTTGATTTGCGTCCCGCTGCTTCCCTGGCGGTATTGACTTCGCTGGGAATTGGCGGCACCACGGACCGGCTGATCATTCGCAGGTATGAAAATTTGCCGGAAGTGATCCGGCTGCTCGATGGTGCGGGCATTCCGCATCGTTTTTTAGGCGGCGGGACAAATTTGCTGGTGGCGGATGGCGAACTGCCCTGGGTGGTGCTACAACTTCCTTCCGTGCAGCCGGGAATCAGTATCGAAGGAGCACTGGCGCACGTGGACGCGGCGGCTGATCTGGGCGGCACTGTGACGTATTGCGCGAAACGCGATTTGGGCGGCATGGAAGGACTGATCGGCGTACCGGGTTCGGTGGGCGGGGCGTTGCGCATGAACGCCGGCGCCTACGGAATGCAGATTGGTTCCTATGTTCGCGAGGTGGAGCTCTACCGCGCGGCTTCCGGCAAGATTGAAACGCTGCGCGGCGACGAAATACGATTTGATTACCGGCACACTTCATTCGCGCCGGACGATGTTATGCTGCGGGTGAAACTGGAATTGCCGCCAAAACCCTATCGAGAAATCGTCGAGGGAATCCGGGTGTGCAATCAGAAACGCCGCGCCAGCCAGCCGCTGAATCAAAAGAGCGCCGGATGCATTTTCAAGAATCCGCCGGGAGCATCGGCGGGGCGAATGATTGACGAGCTGGCACTGAAGGGCCACCGAGTGGGAGATGCGATGGTGAGCGACCGTCACGCTAATTTTTTTGTAAATGCCGGGAAAGCGACCTGTGCGGACATGCTGGCGCTGATTGCGGATGTGCGCGAGCGAGTGCAAAAATCGTTCGGTTTTGACATGGAAAACGAAGTCATTCTCTGGAGCCACTGAGCGAAATGGCCATGGATGCACAGGCATTTCCTCCGGAAGTTGTAGTTGACGAGGAACCGCGCTATCTGCGCCGGCAGAAGCCGGTGGAGATCAAGCGGCGAAAATTCGGGAAGAAAGCCTGGAAGCTTTATCTTCGCCTAGCCGTGTGGGTAATTGCCGGTGGAGCCGGGGCTTGGCTGCTCTACGGCGTTGGCCATTTTTTGTTCGCTTCGCCTCAAATGGCGTTGATCCACCCGCAGCAAGTGATCGTCAGCGGCACGCAAAACGCTTCGCGCGCCGCGGTGCTTGATCTTTTTGCCATAGACCGCGGGCGCAGCGTACTGCTGATACCGCTCGAAGAGCGGCGCCGCCAGATGGAGGCCATGCCATGGATTCAACGCGCCACCGTCCGCCGGGCATTGCCAAATCTAGTGCAAGTGGAAATCGTCGAACGCGTGCCAGTAGCGTTTCTGCGGCAGGGAACCGAATTGGCGATGATCGATGAGGACGGGATTATTCTGGACCGTCCGGTCGAGGGCGATTTCAATTTCCCGGTTGTGACGGGCATCAATGCCCAGTTGCCGAGGGAAGATCGCGGGCAGCGGATGCAGATGTTTGTGAATTTCCTGAGGGAAATCGAGCGCGCGCACGCGAGGAGCAAGCGGGCAGGTGAGCGAGGTGGATCTTTCGGACGTGCACGATGTGCGCGCCACGATTGCCGGGCTGCCCGGAAATGCAGCCCCCGCTGCAACGGGTGCAACGGACAACACAGCGCCGGCGCAAGACAATGAACCTGTGTTGGTCCACTTTGGGGACAAAGATTTTCAAAGCAAGTATCAATCGCTAGTGGAAAACATTGCGCAGTGGCGGTCCGTCGCGGGGCGAATCGAATCGATCGATTTGCGATTCAATAAGGAAGCTGTGGTGAATCCGGAGGCGTCCAGCACCGCGCATAAAGCAAAGCCTGCGCCGGTCGCGCCGAAGCCCGCCATGAAACCGGCGGTAAATGGAGCGGCGAAATCAGCGCCGAAGCTGGTGGCAAAACAGCCGGCCAAGCCAGCAGCAAATCACGCGGTGAAGCAGAAGCCTTCTTAGAGATTGGAGCGGGAGACGGTGGCTGCCTGGTGATACCGGCGGCGTGCCGAGGGACTAAAGGAGCGGCGGAGTGGGGAAAAAGGACAGGTACGTAGTCGGGCTCGACATTGGCAGCACCAAAACATGCGCATTGATCGGCGAACCGGACCCCGATGGTGGAGTGAAGTTCGTAGCGCTGGGAGCGGCGGAATCAAAAGGTTGGCGCAAGGGCCAAATCGTGAATCTGGATTTGGCGGTGACTTCGATCCGGCGAGCGGTGGAAGAAGCGGAAACCGTGGCGGGAGTTCCAGTGGAATCCGCGTTAATCGGAATTGCCGGCGCTCACGTGCGCGGCGTGAACAGCCGCGGCGGAATCACTCTGGGCCAGCGAGCCCGCGACATTCAAACGGACGACGTGCGCCGTTCTGTGGAAGCGGCGCGCAATATCACATTGCCGGATGATCGTGAAGTTCTCCATGTGCTGCCGCAGGAATTTTTTCTGGATGGACAGGACCACATCCGCGATCCGCTGGGGATGGTGGGACAGCGCCTGGAAACGAACGTACATATCGTCACCGCATCGGCCACCAACACACAAAATATCGTTACAGCGGTGAATCGCGCCGGAGTTCATGTGAGCGCTACGGTGCTGGAGCCTTTGGCGTCGGCGGAATGCTGCCTGACGCAGGACGAGCGCGAGTTGGGCACTTGTCTTCTGGATATTGGCGGAGGCACCACCGAGGTGATTATTTACACGGGCGGAGTGGTTCGCCATTCCACCGTGATTCCCGTGGGCGGCGACCACTTCACGAACGATATTGCCGTCGGGATGCGCACGCCGATTCCGGAAGCGGAAAAAATAAAGCGCGAGTATGCTTGCGTGGTTCGCGAGCTGATGGGCGAGGACACGGCGATTGAAATTGCCAGCGTGGGCGACCGGCCGCCGCGCACGGTTTTCGCGCGCATGCTGTGTGAAATCGTTGAACCGCGCGCGCAGGAATTGCTGACGCTGGTGCGCGACGAGTTGCGACGCTCCGGCCTCGATACGCAGATTCCCGCGGGCCTGGTGCTGGCCGGCGGCTGCGTCCATCTCCGGGGAATTCCGGAGCTGACTGAAAAAGTATTTTCGCTTCCGGTTCGTGTGGCCTTGCCGCGCGGCCTGGCTGAAATGAGCGAAGCAATTTCCCGGCCCGAATATGCGACGGCCGTCGGTTTGGTGTTGTATGGTGCGCGCGCCCGGCGCGTCGCCGCACAGCAACCATCCGGCTGGACTGGCAAATTGAAGGCCTTGTTTGCAAACGCATAGGCAGGTCACATATAAGGAACCGATCATGGGGGGAGGCAGCATGCCAAGAGAGTCAGCACTTCGAGTTTCATTTGCAGAGGATTTACAGAACGGCGCGAAGATCAAGGTGATTGGCGTGGGGGGCGGCGGGACAAACGCCGTCAACCGCATGATCCGAGCGAAAGTGGAGGGAATCGAATTTATCGCCGCCAATACGGATTTGCAGGCGCTGAAAATGTCGCAAGCGCCGGTCAAGCTCCAGTTGGGCGCGAAGTTGACCAAGGGATTGGGAGCGGGAGCCAATCCCGAGATCGGCCGCAAGGCTGCGCTCGAGGATACTGAAAAAATTCTCGAAGCGCTGGACGGCGCGGACATGGTTTTTGTCACGTCCGGACTCGGCGGCGGAACGGGATCGGGAGCAGCGCCGGTGGTGGCCAATCTGGCCACCGAATTGGGCGCATTGACCGTTGCCGTGGTGACCAAGCCGTTCGCGTTCGAAGGCAAGCGGCGCATGCAGCAGGCGGAACAGGCTCTCGCGGAACTGATCGGCTGCGTTGATACGGTGATCGTGATCCCCAACGAAAAGCTGATGGAGTGCGTGGAGCACGGTACCAGCTTCTTTGAATCGTTCCGCGTGGCTGACGATATTCTGCGCCAGGCCGTTCAGGGAATTAGCGACATCATCACGGTTCCCGGAATCATTAACCGCGATTTCGCCGACGTCCGCACCATCATGCACGGGCAAGGCTACGCGGTGATGGGCACGGCGGTGGCTTCGGGCGCCAATCGCGCCACGGATGCCGCGAACCGCGCCATCAATAGCCCGTTGCTGGAGGACAACAGCATTCAGGGCGCGCAGGGAATTTTGATTAATATCACTGGATCTTCCAGCCTCAGTTTGCATGAGGTGCACGAAGCCTCGTCCATCATCCAGAAGGCGGCACATGAAAATGCGAACATTATTTTCGGCGCGGTGATGGACGAAGCGATGAAGGAAACGGTGAAGATTACGGTGATCGCGGCGGGCTTCCGGGAAGTGAGCGCGCGAAAGCCGGTTCAGCGGCCGTCGTATCTGCCGAAAACCTGGAAGGCGGCGCGCGAAGAACAACCGGAGCCGCAAATCGAGATGCCTCGGGATATTCCGCGCGAGGCTCCCAAGGAAATGCCGCGGGAAGTGGCGCGCGAGGTGGTGCGTCCCGTGGTGCGCGAAGTTCCACCGGAAGTTCCGGCGGATGATCTGGACGTGCCGACGTTTTTGCGGCGGCAAGCGCAGAAAGCGTAGCGATCGGGATTTTCTCCAAGGGGTACGGACACTTGGCGTGCGGAAATCGAAAAGTGTCGTGCCCCAGGGAGAATCATTTCGTTCGATCTCTAAAATATCTCCTTCGAACAAATCTCGTTGAATCCCTTACATCCGCGTTCGGCAGCGCAATTCACCGTGAAAGCTGATTCATGAAGCGCGACGAGAGTCGCCGGTACAAAGGAATGCTGTGGGCTGCTTGCGGGGCGCGACGGACTGATCACTGCGATTTTTCCAGCGACGAACGCGCTCGCAAGCCCGAGCGCCTACGAAATTGCGCCCGAGGAATTATTTCGATTGATGCGGGAGATTCGTGCCGCAGGACTGGAATTGATGGGGATTTACCACTCGCATCCGGCGGGAGAGAATCGGCCATCGGAAAGTGATATCGAACGTGCGTACTATCCCGAAGCCGTTTATTTTATTATTTCGTCCCGACCTGACGCGCCCAATCCCATTCGCGCATTTTCGATTCGCGACGGGCGAGTGACTGAGCTCACGATCAAACTGGAAGGAGAGTTATCGGATTGATCGGCAGCCGGCCTCGTTAGTGATTCACGGGGGCAGTGTGGAGCTTATGAATCGCGGCGTCGGCGGCTGCGAGGCGGCGCGCGTAGAGCGGGAATCGCGCCGTGAGGGCGGCGACGGTATCCCTGATGTGCCGCTCGTTCGCTGCGTTGTTCAGGTCCGCCAAAACTTCCGAAATCCATCCGGCAATGTCGTCCATTTCCGGCTCGCGCATTCCGCGCGTGGTCACTGCGGGAGTTCCCACGCGAATTCCGCCGGCTTTCATCGGCGGCTGAGTATCGAAGGGAATTGCGTTTTTATTGACGGTCATTCCAGCGCGTTCGAGAGCGAGTTCGGCGTCGCGTCCGGTCATTCCACGTGATTGCAAATCAACCAGGAACAAATGGTTATCCGTTCCGCCGGTGACGATGCGGAATCCGCGTTGGGCGATTCCCGCCGCAAGGGTCTGCGCGTTTTTCACCACCTGCGCCTGGTATTCGCGGAATCCCGGCTCCATCGCTTCCTTCAGGCATACCGCTTTCGCCGCGATGATGTGCTCCAGCGGGCCGCCTTGCGTGCCGGGGAACGTGGTGCGGTCAAGGTCTTTCGCATATTGCTCGCGGCACATCACGATGCCTCCGCGCGGGCCGCGCAGAGTTTTGTGCGTGGTTGTGGAAACAAAATCGGCGTGGGGAACCGGGCTGGGATGAAGGCCCGTGGCCACGAGTCCCGCGATATGGGCCATGTCTACGAAGAAAATCGCGCCCACGGATTTCGCGATTTCCGATAGCCGCGCAAAATCGATGATTCGCGAATAGGCGCTCGCGCCGGCGACGATCATTTTGGGATTGTGCTCGCGCGCGAGACGCGCCACTTCGTCGTAATCCAGAGTTTCCGTTTCCTTGGTCACTCCATAGGGAACGAATTTATAAAACTTGCCGGAAAAATTCAGCGGATGCCCGTGCGTCAGGTGGCCGCCATGCGCCAGGTTCATTCCCAGTACTGTATCGCCGGGCTGCAGCGCGGTTAGATAGACGGAAATATTCGCTTGGGTGCCCGAATGCGCTTGCACATTGGCGTGTTCGGCGCCGAAAAGCTGCTTGGCGCGCTCGATGGCCAGCCGTTCAACCTTATCCACATTTTCGCAGCCGCCGTAATAGCGTTTGCCGGGATAGCCTTCGGCGTACTTGTTGCTGAAGACGGAGCCCATCGCTTCCATCACGGCTTCCGAAATAAAATTTTCGGAGGCGATCAATTCCAGGCCGCCCGATTGGCGGCGCACTTCTTCATGCATCGCCGCCGCTACTTCGGGGTCGACTTCCTCGAGGGATCGCATCATTCGCCGCTGTTCCGCGTTTTCTTTTGGCATGTTCGGGAATCCGCCTATGGGCTCGGGTTTCGGCCGCGCGCCGGTTCGAATCGATTCTAGCGAACGCCTCTCTCCAATGCAATCGCGCGCCCCGGCGGGCGCGTCGAGACGCTAACCGCAAAGGAGCAGGAAATGGAATTTGAAGCTCGCGCTCTTACTCGCTTCGCTTGTGGCCGGTCAACGCGCAGTTTATAGTAGATATGGCTTTTGCGGTCGAAGTACTCATGAGTTGCTTCGCCACAGACGTGCCTGCGAGTGATCGAAATCGCAATCATCTCTGAAAGGGAATCCACAAAACCAATGCCAAATCCAGGTGCACCGCCCGATAAATCGCCCATACCCGGAGTGAAGAACCTGATCGCCATTGCCAGCGGCAAGGGAGGAGTCGGCAAAACCACTCTCGCCGTCAATCTTGCCATCGCGTTGCAGCGCATGGGCGCTTCCGTGGGGCTGCTCGACGCCGACGTCTACGGCCCCAACGTGCCGATCATGCTCGGGTTCGACGGAACAGCCACGCGCCGAAAGCGAACGCGTGATTATTCCGGTGGAGGCCTACGGTCTGAAAATGATTTCGATGGGCTTGCTGAATCCGGGCGACAAGCCGCTGATCTGGCGCGGGCCGATGCTGCATAGCGTGGTGCAGCAATTTCTGCGCGGCGTAAAATGGGGCGAGACGGATTACCTGATTGTCGATTTGCCTCCGGGCACGGGCGATGTGCAGCTTACGCTGATTCAGAGTGTGGTCGTCACCGGCGCCGTGCTGGTGACCACGCCTTCGATCGTTGCGCTGGCCGACGTGCGCAAAGCGATTGAAATGTTCCGCCAGGTGAACGTGGAAATTCTCGGCGTAGTCGAAAACATGAGCTATTTTAGCTGCCCGCACTGCAAGGAACGCATTGACGTTTTTGGCCACGGCGAAGGCGAGCGCATGGCGCAACTTTTCCGTGTTCCTTTCCTGGGCGAAGTGGAAATTGACCCGCAAATCCGGATTGGCGGCGATAGCGGCAAGCCGGTCACGTCATTTGGCGAGGACGCGCCCGGTGCGAAAAGCCTCTATGCGGTCGCGCGCGCGCTGGCAGCCCGCGTTGCTGCGGTGAACTCCTCGGCCACCGGTCCCACAGTGCAAATCCTCTAGGCGATCCGAATCGGCGCTGCCTGGACGTGTCTTTTTGCGAGCCCTGGCACCTTTCTTGTCAGCCCAGGAAGCGTATGTTAGCGTTGCAGGTTCATTCGGAACGGTGAATTGCGCGCAATTTCGCGGTGGCGTGGGTTTTGCGGTCATTCCGAAGGCCAGTTCCACCGGCCTGAGGAATCCCGAGAGAGCGATGAAATTCGCCGAAGCGTGATTTTTTGCCGCGGAGATTGCTTGAGGTGAAATATTGATCCGCAAATATAAAGGCCGAACACCGCAAATCGCAGCCACCGCTTACATTGACGCCGCCGCCGTGGTGATCGGCGACGTCACCATCGGCGAACATTCGAGCGTGTGGCCATGTACCGTGATTCGCGGCGACGTCCATTACATTCGCATCGGCGCGTGTACCAATATTCAGGATGGTTGCGTATGCCACGTAATGAAGGACGAATATCCCCTAATCTTGGGCGACGGCGTTACGGTGGGCCATGGAGTGGTGTTGCACGGATGCACGATTGAATCGCGCTGCCTGATCGGGATGGGCTCGATCATTTTGAATGGGGCAAAAATTGGAGCCGGAACCATCATCGCCGCCGGAACGCTGGTGCCGGAAGGCACCGTGGTCCCGCCGAGCAGTTTGTTCATGGGCCACCCGGGCAAGTTCCGGCGGGGGCTGACCACCGAAGATTTGGAATCGATCGACCAATACGCCGCACGCTACGTCGAGTATAAGGAAACGTACATCGCCGAACCGGCGGCAGCAACAGGTTTTGTAGCGCAGGGATTCAGCCCGGCATCTTTCTAGATGGGCCGTGCCGCCCTGAAGGGCGGCGCTACACGCGCAGAATCGAAGGCAAGGATGAAATTTCAAGCCATAAAGGTGTACGCGATATTTTGCCGCCGGAATCGGCGCTGTGGAATCGGTTCGAGCAGACGGCGCGCGAAGTGTTTGCGTCTTATGGCTTTGGCGAAATTCGCCTACCGATTTTCGAAAAGTCTGAGTTATTTGCGCGTTCGGTAGGAGCTGAAACTGACATTGTCGCCAAGGAAATGTACACATTTGAAGATCGTGAACGCGTTGAGATTCCACTGCCCAAATCAATTTCAGAATTGATGGAAGTCGCAGGCACTGTCGAGAGATTTTGGAAGGAGGGGAAGATTCCAAGAACGATCCATAACCAAGATTTGGCGCTACGTTTGGTGAGCGCGCTCACGAAGATGGCCGAATTGTTGCCTAAAATGGGAAGAGGAGATCCAGATGCCACCCAAGAAATGATGGCAAGTATCAAGGAGATGAATCTGTCAGTGCTCGAATTGTCGAATAGTATCCACGAAATGGAGTTGGGCTATCAATTGACACTTCGCCCGGAAGCGACAGCTTCGGTCTGCCGGGCATATATCGAGCACGGAATGCAGACGCTGCCGGGAAGCGTGAAGCTCTACTATATAGGACCGATGTTTCGGCGCGAGCGGCCACAGAACTGGGCGTTACCGGCAGTTTTACCAGATCGGCGCGGAAGTGCTGGGGCAATCGGATGCGCCGGCGATCGATGCTGAACTAATTGAGATGTTGATGGTGTTTTTCGAGCGTGCTGGTCTGACGCAAACGAAACTTGCAGTTAATTCGATCGGTTGCAAAGAGTGCCGGCCGAAATATGTGGAACTTCTGCGCAAAAAATTGCGGGAAGTTAAAGACACGCTTGGGCCCGACAGCCAGCGGCGCATCGAAACGAATCCGCTGCGCGTGCTTGATTCAAAATCGCCGGAGGAGCAGCCGATCATTGAAACGCTGCCGCGCATTTCGGATCATCTGTGCGATAGCCTGCCGCGAGCATTTCGCGAAGCTGCAAGAGGAATTGAAACTGCGCGGCATCGAATATGAAATTAACTGGCGGCTGGTTCGCGGGCTGGACTACTACACGCGCACTACATTTGAAGTGACCGCCGCAGGACTCGGTTCGCAAAACGCAGTGTGCGGAGGTGGGAGATACGATGGCTTGGTCGAATTGCTCGGCGGGCCGCCGACCAAGGGAATCGGCTTCGCCATCGGAACCGATCGCGCGATTCTTTCGATTCAGGAAAGCGGCAAAGGCGCGGCCGGCGGCGGCCTGGATGTGTTTGTCGCGTGGATGGGAGCGGAATCGTATCCGGCCAGCGTAGACCTGGCGCGCAAACTGCGCTCCGAAGGCCTTTCGGTCGAAATTCCGCCGGAGGAAATGAAATTCAAAAAGGCGCTGGGGCTTGCGGATAAACTGCACGCTCGCTATGCGCTGATCATCGGTAGCGACGAAGTTGCATCGGGACAATTCACGCTCAAGAATCTAGCGACCGGCGACCAGCAGAAATTATCAGAGGGCGATTTGATAGCATTCTTAAAAGCGCCGGTGGAATCGTAGAGGATTCGCTCAGCGAGGAAGGGCATCGTGGCCTTTGTTGTCATTCTGAGCGGAGCGCGCGCTTGCGTCCCGACGATTTTTATCGGGACAAGAATCTCTCCTGCGGTGCGCTATGAATCGAAGAGAGATTCTTCGGGCCAAGGACCGGCCCTCAGAATGACATCGAAATAAAATTCACAATCGGCAGTCGCGAAATCATGGAACTGGAGGGTAGAACCACTTGCTTGATTCACTTGGAAATTTGAAGCGCACAAATTATTGCGGAGAATTGCGCGCGGCGCACGCCGGGCGCGACGTGGTGTTGACTGGGTGGGTGCAGCGGCGGCGCGACCTGGGCCAATTGATTTTCCTCGACCTGCGCGACCGCGCCGGGATCGCGCAAATCGTGTGCAATCGCGAGCAGCATCCGGCCGCGCACCAGAAGGCGGAACAACTGCGCTCGGAATATGTTGTCGCCATCGAAGGCAAAGTGGTCCGCCGGCAAGGCAAATCGAATCCGGAATTGCCCACCGGAGAAGTGGAAGTCCTGGCCTCGCGCGTGCACATTTTGAATACGGCGAATACGCCTCCCTTTGCGATCGAAGATGAAACCAACGCGACTGAAGAAACACGTCTTCGCTACCGCTACCTCGATTTGCGCCGGCCGAAGGAGCACAAGAATCTTTCGTTGCGCCACCGAGTGGTGCTCGAAATTCGCAAAACGCTCGACGAAATGGGATTCTACGAAATCGAAACGCCGATGCTGACGCGCTCGACTCCCGAGGGCGCCCGCGATTACCTGGTGCCCAGCCGGACTCATCACGGCCATTTTTATGCGCTGCCGCAATCGCCGCAAATTTTCAAACAGATCCTGATGATTAGCGGTATGGATCGCTATTTCCAGATCGTGAAGTGTTTTCGCGACGAGGATTTGCGCGCCGATCGCCAGCCGGAATTCACGCAGCTCGACCTGGAAATGTCGTTTCCGCGGCAGCAGGATATTTTTGAAGTGATCGAGAAAGTGATGGTTCGCGCCTGCAATGTAGCGGGAATTTTCGCGCGCGCTCCATTCCGGCACCTCGATTACAAGGAAGCTTTGCGCCGCTACGGCAGCGACAAACCGGACCTGCGCTTTGGAATGGAACTGCACGACGTGACCGAGCTTTTCGAGCCGGCACGCGAGGCATTCCACATTGAAGGCAGCGTGCAGGCGATGGTTGCCACGGGAGCGGCGGCGCTCTCGCGCAAACAGCTCGATGAAATCGTCGAGCACGCGAAATCGCTCGGCGCCCGCGGCCTTTACACCGTGAAGGTTGCCGCCGATGGAATTACCTCCGCGCTGGAAAAGAATCTTGGAGCCGAGGGTGTGAAAAATCTCGCCACCAAATTGGGCGCTAGAAAAGGGGACATGGTCGTCGCGATCGCCGCCAAGGAACAAAGCAAAGGCAGCGATGCAGCCGCGCAAATCGCCGGCCAACTGCGATTGCATCTGGCTGAAAAACTAAACCTGATTCCTCCGGGCCGCTGGGAATTTGCGTGGATCACCGGCTTTCCGCTATTCGAATGGAGCGAAAACGACAAAGCATGGGTCAGCGCGCAGCACCCCTTCACCGGAATTTATGAAGAGGATCTCGACCTGCTCGAGAAAGAAGACGAGCGCGGAAAAATCCGCTCGAAGGGCTACGACCTGGTGCTGAACGGCGTGGAACTCGGTTCCGGCAGCATCCGAATTCACCAGCAAGAGGTGCAGGAGCGCTTGTTCCGCGCGCTCGGCCTGACCGAAGAACAACTGCGCAAGCGCTTTGGATTTTTCCTGGACGCGTTGACCTACGGCACGCCTCCGCATGGCGGCATCGCGCTGGGGATCGATCGCGTGGTAATGCTGCTGGCCGGGGAAAAATCGATTCGCGAAGTGATCGCTTTCGCGAAAACCACCGCCGCGCAAGATCTGATGGCGGAATCGCCATCCGAAGTAAGCACCGCCCAGCTTGATGATTTGGGGATTTCGCTGAAGAAAGATCAGTAATCTGATTTCGATTCTGGTTTTCAGGGGGTCGGAGCTTCAGCTCCGACAAAAGTGACAGAGGAAGCAGTGGCTTTAGCCACTGAAGCTGATGAGTCGACTTTCACACCGCATGGCGCCAAGTCGCACGTACTTTGTGACGACCAAAACTTGGCAGAACCGCGCGATCTTCCAAGTTGCGGAGAATTCAGAAGTCTTGATGGAATGTTTGATGAAGTACAGAAAACAGGGCGCCTATCTTCTGCATGAATTTGTAATCATGCCCAATCACCTCCATCTTTTGTTGATACCTTCAGAAACTACCTCGCTCGAAAAGGCAATGCAGCTCATCAAAGGTGGCAGTTCGTTTGAGATTCACAAGCGGCGACAAACCAAGATGGAGATTTGGCAGCCGGGCTTTCATGAATGGACAATTCGGGACTGTGAGGATTTGGAAGCGAAGCGTCTCTACATTCGCCAAAATCCAATAGAGGCACACTTGGTTGAGCGGGCAGAGGAGTGGCCTTTCAGTTCCGCCAGCGGCAATTTCGATCTTGATCAGACCGAAATCAGCAGAGTGGCTTCAGGGGCTAAAGCCCCGTTTCTTGGTGGTCGCAGTATGTCGGAGCTGAAGCTCCGACCCCCTAAAAGGCCTTCCGGGCTGAAGCTCGGCCTGCCGGAAAAAGCGTCATGAGCCACATACGCATACTTCCGGAGAATGTTGCTAACAGGATTGCGGCCGGCGAAGTGGTGGAGCGGCCGGCTTCGGTGGTGAAGGAATTGCTTGAGAACGCGCTGGATGCGGGCGCGAAATCCATCCGCATCGAAGTTGAATCGGGCGGCAAGCGCATGATTCGCGTGGTGGACGATGGCAGCGGGATGAATCACGATGACGCGCTGCTGGCGTTTGAGCGGCACGCCACTTCGAAGCTGCGAACGTCGGATGATTTGCTTTCGATTGCGACGCTGGGATTTCGCGGCGAAGCGCTGCCTACCATCGCGGCGATTTCGCGGCTGCTGCTCGAGACGCGCACGGCGGAAGAAGAGCAGGGAACGCGCGTCGAATTCGCAGGTGGAAAACTGGTGAGCGTGAAGCCTGCGGGTGTGCCCACAGGTTCTTCGCTGAGCGTGGCGGACATTTTTTATTGCGTTCCGGCGCGGCGAAAATTTCTGAAATCGGAGACCACCGAGCTGGGGCACATCGCTTCGCTGGTGACGCATTACGCCCTGGCGCATCCCGATAAGCAATTCCTGCTGAAAACGCCCACGCAGGAAATTATCAACGTCACACCCGTGGAACAGCTCTCCGAGCGCGTTTATCAGCTCTTCGGGCGGCAGGCGCTGGAAGAACTGCTGGAAATTCCGATGGCGGAATCGCCGGTGCGAGCAGCGATCACCGAGGCTGAGCTCGAATCCGATGAGCAAACGGAAATGATCCGCGTGCGCGGGTTCGCATCGCGCCCCGAAGTGCAACGCACCAATCGAAATGGAATTTATATTTTCGTGAATCGCCGGCTGGTGCGCGACCGGCTGATTCTGCACGCCATCAGCGAAGCGTACCGCAATATTATGCCGCCGAACGTGTTTCCCTCCGTGCTGCTGTTCCTCGAAATTCCCTATGAAGAAGTAGACGTGAATGTGCACCCGTCGAAAATCGAGGTGCGCTTCCGGCATCCGCAATTCGTCCACGATTTTGCGCGCGACGCGGTGCGGCATGCGGTTTCGAATGCGCGGCCGATTCCGAATTTTGCGGGAACCCGCGCGCCGGTTTCCGAACAGGCGCCGGGCGCGTTCGCTGCCGCAGCCAGTGCCGTAGACAATGGCGGCGCGTTATCGGGCGTGGCGGGACCACCGCGAGCGGTAATCCCCACTTCACTCGCGGGGAACTCGGGACTTGAGGAAGTCTTTGAACTGAGCGGCGCGCCGGACCGGCCACAGCCGCAGCGATTGCCATTCGATCCCAGCCAGGCGATGGAATTTCCTGTTGCCGTGCGTGTGGCTGCGGCAATGATCGCGGAAGAAACAGCCGTAGCGCCGCGCGAAACGTATTTGACTCCCGGAGCGCTGCCGCGCCCGGAGGACATCGCGGAATTGAAGCCACTCGGCCAGGTGAACAACAGTTTTATCGTTGCGGTGAATGGCGAGGGTCTGTGGATCATCGACCAGCACGTGGCGCACGAGCGCGTCTTGTTCGAAAAGCATTTGCGGGCGCGCCGCGAAGGCGAATTGGGCGGGCAGCGGCTCCTGATGCCAATGATCGTGGAGTTGACGCCGCGGCAGCTCACCATCTTCGAACAAATTGCCGATGAGCTGCGCGCGAACGGATTCGAAGCCGAGCTGATGGGGCAGCGCAGCGTGGCGATTCACGCTGCCCCGGCGGGAATTCTTAATTCAGATGCCGAAAAGCTGCTGGCGGAAATTCTGGATGGAATCGCACGCGAGGCCCAGGCTATTTCCATTGATTCGCTGCAGGCAAAAATCGCCGCTTCTACTTCTTGCCACGCCGCGATCAAGGTGAATACGCCGCTGGACGGCACGAAAATGGAGTGGCTCCTCGCGGAATTGGCAAAAACGGAATATCCGATGAGCTGCCCGCATGGACGGCCGATCGTGCTGCGCTATTCGCTGCGCGAAATTGAGAAGGCATTCAAACGAGTATGACCGCAAACGAAACGAGAAAACTGGTCATCGCGATTGACGGCCCGGTAGGCTCGGGAAAAAGCACGGTGGCGCGGCGCGCGGCGCAACTGCTGGACTACATCTATGTGGATACAGGCGCAATGTACCGCGCGGTGGCGCTGAAGGCGCTGCGGCACGGCCTGCCGTTCGATGCAGCCGAGAATTTGATCGCACTTGCCGAAAAGACGCAGATCGATCTGCAGGCGGAAAATGGACGGCAGCGCGTGCTGCTGGACGGTGAAGATGTGACCGAAGCGATTCGCGCCCCGGAGGTTTCTCAAGCTTCCTCGAAAGTGGCGGTGATCGCGGGCGTGCGCAAAGTGCTGGTGGCAGAGCAGCGCCGCGCCGGCCGGCAGGGCGGCGTGGTGATGGAAGGACGCGACATCGGCAGTGTAGTGTTCCCCGACGCCGAGCTGAAAATTTATCTTACCGCATCCAGCGAAGTGCGCGCGCAACGCCGTTGGCGGGAGCATGAGCAAAAGGGCGACGCTATTTCGCTCGAACGCACGCTCGAAGAAGTGCGCGAGCGCGACCGGCGCGACCGCGAGCGCACCGCGTCGCCGCTGGTCCGTGCCGCGGACGCGGTGCTGGTGGACAGCACCGCCATGGAAGCGGAAGAAGTGGCGCGCTTGATCGTGATGCTGGCCCAATCGCCCGGTATTGCGCGAGCACACGGTTCGAATACCTAGTTCGAAATTCCCACAAGGAGATAACATGCATGCTCGATCCTGGTATGTCCTCTGGCTGGGGATTGTGTTGCTTGTATTTCCGTGCGGCGCCGCGGAGCCGGGCATGAAGCCCTCGGTCTCCCAGACTTCGAATGAAACGAAGCGGCTGCGGGATTTCTTTGCCGCCGATTGGAAGTATTGGATGGAGCAGTACCCGGAATTCGCCACCAGCGTCGGCTATCCGGGCCAAAACCGCCGCTGGACCGATGATTCGCCGGAAGCCATCGAAGCCCGCAACGAACATCTGCGCCAAAGTGTGAAGACACTCGACGCGATTGACCGCTCGAAACTGCCCGCCGCCGAGAAATTGAATTTCGACCTCTATCACAAGCTGCTGACCAACGCGATCGAGGGATTGCACTTTCACAATGATGCGATTCCCTTTGCTTCCGTGGTGGTTCATAACCTCTACCAGCCCGTGAATCAGCGCGAAGGCTTGGCTCAGGACATCGGACAGATAATTTCCGACATGCCGGCCGAAACCGTTTCCAATTTTGAGGACATCATCGCGCGGCTGAAAGGCTTGCCGGTAGTGATCGACCAGACCATTGCGCTGATGCAGGAAGGACTGCGGCACGGAGATACTCCGCCGAAGATCACATTGACGGGAGTGCCGAAACAATTCGAAGATCAGATTTTCGCGAACCCGATGGAAAGCCCGTTGCTGCGCGCCTTTCGGAAATTTCCAGAGCGAGTGCCCGCTGCAGACCAGGAACAGCTGCGCAAGGAAGCTGAGGCTGCCTACTCGCAACGGGTGGTCCCCGCGTTCCGCAAGATTCAAGAATATCTGGCCTCGACTTACATTCCCGCTTGCCGCGAGACGATCGCGATGGGCGCGCTTCCCGATGGCGCGGCGCACTACGCCTACAACGTACGCTGGCAAACCACCACGGACCTTACGCCGCAACAGATTCACGAGATCGGCCTTTCCGAAGTAAAGCGCATCCGGGCGGAAATGAATCAGGTGATCGTGCAATCCGGATTCAAGGGGACTTTCGCGGAATTCACGGCATTTCTGCGCACCGATCCGCGTTTCTATTTCAAGGACGAGCAGAGCTTGGTCACCGAATACCGCGACATCGCCAAGCGCGCCGATCCGCAACTGGTGCATCTGTTTGGGAAGTTGCCACGCCTGACGTACGGAGTGCTGCCGGTGCCGGCGTACCTTGCGCCTACGCAAACCACGGCGTACTACCAGCCTGGTTCACCCGCCGCGGCGCGCCCCGGAAATTTTATGGTGAATACCTATGCGCTGGACCAACGGCCGAAATGGGAGATGGAAGCGCTGACCATGCATGAAGCCGTTCCCGGGCATCACCTGCAGATTGCGCTGGCGCAGGAACTGGAAGGCGTGCCGGAGTTTCGGAAATATCAGGGCTACACCGCTTTCGTCGAAGGCTGGGCGTTATATTCCGAAAGCCTGGGCGCGGAAATGGGCTTTTACGCCGATCCCTATTCGAAGTTCGGACAGCTTACCTATGAAATGTGGCGAGCCGTGCGGCTGGTGGTGGATACGGGCATGCACTCGATGGGATGGACGCGGGACCAGGCCATCCAATTTTTCGCGGACAATACCAGCAAGACGGGGCACGACATTGAGGTGGAAGTGGACCGATACATCGTATGGCCCGGCCAAGCGCTGGGATACAAAATCGGAGAGCTAAAGATCAAGGAGTTGCGCGCGCTGGCCAGTCGCGAACTGGGCGATAAATTCAGCGAGCGCGCCTTCCATGACGCTGTCCTGGAAAATGGAGCGTTGCCCCTCGACGTGCTCGAAGCGCGAATCAAGGAATGGATCGCGGATCAGAAGCAGCGTTAGGCCGGGCTGGACATGGAGGCGAGGAATTCGGCGTTGGCCTTGGTTTTCGAAAGGCGGCCCAGCAGCAATTCCATCGCTTCAACGGTTGAAAGCGGGCTAAGAACTTTGCGCAGCACCCAGATGCGGTTCAGTTCGTCCGCGGGAAGCAGCAGTTCGTCCTTGCGCGTTCCGGAACGATTGATATCGATGGTGGGGAATACGCGCTTATCGACCAGGCGCCGGTCCAGATTGATTTCCATGTTGCCGGTGCCTTTGAACTCTTCGAAAATTACGTCGTCCATGCGGCTGCCAGTATCGATCAGTGCCGTAGCGATGATCGTGAGCGAGCCGCCTTCTTCGATATTTCGAGCGGCAGCAAAGAAACGCCGGGGGCGCTGCAACGCATTGGCGTCGATACCGCCGGAAAGCACTTTGCCCGATGGCGGCGTGACGGCGTTATAGGCGCGGCCCAAACGAGTGAGCGAATCGAGCAGGATCACCACGTCGCGCTTGTGTTCCACCAGCCGCTTGGCCTTTTCCAAAACCATTTCCGCCACTTGAATGTGGCGTTGCGGCGGCTCATCGAACGTCGAACTGATCACTTCGCCTTTCACGGTGCGCTGCATGTCAGTCACTTCTTCCGGGCGCTCGTCAATCAGCAGAACAATCAAGGCCACTTCCGGATGGTTGGTGGTGACGGAATTGGCGATCGATTGCAGCATCATGGTTTTGCCGGTGCGCGGCGGAGCGACGATCAGACCGCGCTGGCCCTTGCCGATGGGGCAGAGCATGTCCAGAACGCGGCCGGTGAGGTTTTCCTTGGTGGTTTCCAGGCGGATGCGCTCCTGGGGATACAGAGGGGTCAGGTTGTCGAAGAAAATTTTATTGCGCGCCACTTCCGGATCTTCGAAGTTGACGGCTTCGACTTTAATTAGCGCAAAGTATCGCTCGCCATCCTTGGGCGGACGAACCTGGCCGGAAACGGTGTCGCCGGTGCGCAGGTCGAACTTGCGGATTTGCGACGGAGAGACATAGATATCGTCCGGACCCGGCAGATAGTTGTACTCCGGCGCGCGTAGAAACCCGAAGCCGTCGGGCAGGCATTCCAGAACGCCTTCGGAGAAGATCAATCCGTTCTTCTCGGTTTGCGCGCGGAGAATCTGGAAGATCAATTCCTGCTTGCGCATGCCGCTGGCGCCGGGAATATTGAGTTCCTTGGCGATTTTCGCCAGATCGGTGATATTCCGATCTTTTAGTTCTGCAAGACTGATGCTCATCGCTTTCTTACCTTCTTCTTTTAAGCCCGTCGTTTCAGGCATAGTTGTTTTCCTAGTGCAATCCCGGCAATTGAAATCTCCAAAAACATGCCGGATCGTCCAACTTCAAAAATGGGTTCGAGTACTAACGGCGCACGATCCGCGCAGCCCACGGCAGTAAACCGTACCCCGGCTGGCGGAAAGACCGAGGGTCCTCAGTTGGTCAATTCATTATCCTGCGGCACATCCGCGTCAAACTTGGGCTCCACTTCCGGAACCGGGGCAAGGCTGGCTACCGGCAGGGGACGCTCAAGCGCGACTTGCAGGACTTCATCCATCATTTCCACGAACTTGATGGACATTTCGTTTTGAATTTCGAGCGGGATATCGGCTAAATCCTTTTCATTGTCCTTGGGTAAAATCACGGTACGCAGGCCAAGGCGATGGGCGGCCAGCAATTTTTCCTTCACGCCGCCGATGGGCAGCACCTTGCCGCGCAGGGTGATTTCACCGGTCATCGCCACGTCGCAGCGGACGGGGATGCGGGTAAGCGCGCTGACGATGGAAGTGCAAATCGTGATGCCCGCCGAGGGCCCATCCTTCGGGATGGCGCCTTCCGGCACGTGCATGTGGATGTCAATGTGGCGGTAAAAATCCTTGGCCAGGCCGAACAGGTAGCCGCGCGAGCGGATATAGCTCATGGCAGCTTGCGCCGATTCTTGCATCACGTCGCCCAGTTTTCCGGTTAACGTCAGCCGCCCCTTGCCCTGCATCAGCATGGCTTCCGTGCTCAGAACTTGCCCGCCCACTTCAGTCCAGGCCAAACCGATGGCCAGGCCGATTTCGTTCTTCTTCTCATCCCACATGTCGCGGTATTTCAGGATGCCGAGATAATCCGAGATATTCGCCGGGGTGAGCTCCACCGTGACAGGAGCAGTTTCGGAAACCACCTTGCGCGCCACCTTACGGCACACGTTCGCGAATTCCCGGTCGAGATTGCGCACCCCGGCTTCGTGCGTGTAATGCCGGATAATGTGCGAAACCGCGGTATCCGTGAACGCCAAATTCGCATCGGTAAGGCCGGTTGCGGTGCGCTGCTTGGGAATCAGGAAACGCTTCGCGATCTGCATCTTTTCCTGCTCGGTGTATCCGGGCAGGCGCAGTACCTCCATGCGATCCTGCAAAGGCTGCGGAATCGTATGCAGCACGTTGGCGGTGCAGATAAACATTACTTTCGAAAGATCGTATTCCACGTCCAGATAGTGATCGGTGAAGGCGTGATTCAGTTCCGGATCGAGCACTTCCATCAGCGCCGCCGAAGGGTCGCCGCGGAAATCCATGGACATCTTGTCCACTTCATCGAGCACGAAAACCGGATTAATCGTGCCGGCCTTGCGCATCATCTGAATGATTTGACCGGGAAGCGCGCCGATATAGGTCCGGCGATGTCCGCGAATCTCCGCTTCGTCACGAACTCCGCCCAGCGATACGCGCACGAATTTTCGTCCGGTGGCGCGCCCGATGGACATCGCCAGGGAAGTTTTGCCCACGCCAGGAGGCCCCAGGAAACAGAGAATCGAGCCTTTGGGATTTTTCACCAACTGTCGAACGGCGAGATATTCGAGGATGCGGTCCTTGATTTTTTCCAGGCCGAAATGGTCTTCCGAAAGGATCACTTCCGCGCGCTTGATGTCGCGAATTTCCTTGGAGCGTTTCTTCCACGGCACGGAAAGCAGCCAATCCAGATAATTCCGCGAAACGGTGGATTCCGCGGACATCGGCGGCATCATCTCCAGCCGTTTCAATTCCTGCATGGCTTTTTCCTGGACTTCCTTGGCCATGCCGCTGGTTTCGATTTTCTTTTTCAGCTGATCGATTTCGCTGGCTTCCCCGCGCCCCAGTTCCTTCTGAATCGCCTTCAATTTTTCGTTCAGGTAATACTCTTTCTGGGCGCGTTCCATCTGGCGCTTCACGCGGGTATTGATGTTGCGATCGACGTTGAGCTTTTCGATTTCCACTTCCAGAATATCGGCAATGCGATTCAAGCGTTCCAGCGGGTCGAACAGTTCGAGCAATTCCTGCTTTTCCTCCACCGGAATCTGCAAATTCGCGGAGATGGCATCGGAAAGCTTTCCGGGATCATCCACGCGAACCGCCGCAATCATCGTGTCATAGTTCAAGCTCTGCGAAAGCTTCACGTACTGCTCAAACAGTCCGGTGACGCGCGTGGAGGCTTGCTCGATTTGCTGCGAGGGCTCGGACTTGACGGGCACCAGTCGGATGGTCGCGCGGAAGAATCCTTCTTCGCTGGCCACCTGGACAATTTTCGCTCGTTCCGAGCCTTCCACCAGAACTTTGATATTGCCGTCGGGCAGCTTCACGCTCTGCACGATATTGGCGAGCGTTCCCACTTGATAAATTTCTTCCGGCTTCGGATCGTCAATCGAAGCGTCGTGCTGCGTGGCCAGAAAAATCTTCTTCTCGCCCGCCAGCGCCTCTTCCAAAGCGCGCACGGAGGCTTCCCGGCCGACGATGAACGGAGTCATCATCTGCGGGAAGATCACCATGTCGCGCACCGGCATCATCGGCACGCGCTTCAATTCCAATTTTTCCCGGTTGAACATGAGTCCCTTAGGCTAGCCTGCTTTTTCCAGTATGTTCCAGTTGATTTCGCGACTCTTCACCATCTCTGCGGTTACCACGAAGTCGCGAGTCTTGCGCTGGGCCGGCAGGTGATACATCAGTTCGAGCATCAAATCTTCCAAGATCATCCGCAGACCGCGCGCGCCCACTTTGCGCTGCAGCGCCAGTTCGGCTACGGTTTCCAGAGCGTCGTCACTGAATCGCAGGCGCACATTTTCGAATTCGAAGAGCCGTTGATATTGCTTGATCAGAGCGTTCTTCGGTTCGGTCAAAATGCGAACCAGCGCCGACTTATCCAGGTCGCTCAGCACGCCCACCACCGGCAAGCGGCCCACAAATTCGGGAATCAGGCCGTAGCGAATCAGGTCGGTCGGCTGCGCTTGCTCGAGAACTTCGATATTGCGCCGCGAAGCGGTGGTCACCTGGGCGTCGGCATGGAATCCCATGGCCTTCTGCCCGATGCG
The DNA here is from genome assembly GCA_963797765.1 of uncultured Acidobacteriota bacterium. Classification (GTDB taxonomy): domain Bacteria; phylum Acidobacteriota; class Terriglobia; order Acidiferrales; family UBA7541; genus JBGPTK01. Next base: position 151,789 of record CAWCQU010000003.1, read on the forward strand.
CCGCTCGACAATCTTTTCGAGGCCCACGAACGCCCCGCCGCAAATGAACAGGATGTTGGTGGTGTCCACCGGCGTAAATTCCTGGTGCGGATGCTTGCGGCCGCCCTGCGGAGGAACATTGGCGACGGTTCCTTCCAGGATTTTCAGCAGCGCTTGCTGCACGCCTTCACCGGAAACGTCGCGGGTAATCGAAGGGTTCTCGTCCTTCTTCGAAATCTTGTCAATCTCGTCGATATAGATGATGCCTTGCTGCGCGCGCTGCACATCGCCATCGGCAGCCTGCAGCAGCTTCAAAATGATATTTTCCACGTCTTCGCCCACGTACCCAGCTTCGGTGAGCGTGGTGGCGTCCACAATCGCGAAGGGAACTTCCAGCATGCGCGAAAGAGTCTGCGCCAGAAGCGTCTTGCCTGTTCCGGTGGGCCCGATCAGCAGAATGTTCGACTTGGTAAGCTCGACATCGCCCGGTTGGCGGTTCAGAAAGATTCGCTTGTAATGGTTGTAGACCGCGACGGCCAGCTTCTTCTTGGTCTTATCCTGGCCGATCACATAACTGTCGAGAAATGTCTTGATCTCCGGAGGGCGCGGCAGACGGCGGTTTGCCGGGCTGGCCTGCTCTCGCTTTTCATCTTCCAGAATTTGCTGGCAGACGCTGACGCATTCGTTGCAGATGTAGGACCGCGGATACTCCGAGGGAGAACTAATCAGCTTCTCAACCTGTTCCTGCGTCTTATGGCAGAAGGAACAACGCAATGGCTCATCTGGTGTGAAGCGCTTCAATGGATTGGCCGCCTCCGCTCGGATTCCCGAGTGACGCAAGGGTAGACGCCCATTGTATGACGAGTGCCGGAGGTCGCAGTTATGGACATCTGTTTCGTTACTAACCCTTTGGAACGAAGCTTAGCGGTGCTTGGAGATGATCTCGTCGATGAGTCCGTATTCCTTGGCCTGCTGCGCGGACATGATGAAGTCCCGCTCGACGTCCTTTTCGATTCTTTCGATTGGCTGGCCGCTGTGCATCGCCAGCATGCCATTCAGCACCGAGCGCATCCGCAGAATTTCCTTGGCGTGAATATCAATGTCGGTAGCCTGGCCGGATAAGCCGGACATCCAGGGTTGGTGGATCAGAATCCGCGCGTTGGGCAGCGCGAAACGCTTCTTGGGGGTACCCGAGGTCATCAATACGGCCGCGATCGAAGCCGCCTGTCCGATAGTGTAAGTAACCACGTCGGGCTTCACAAATTGCATCGTATCGTAAATTGCCATTCCCGCCGTGATCGAGCCGCCCGGCGAATTAATGTAAATCGAAATGTCCTTCTCCGGATCTTCCGCGGCCAGGAACAGCAGTTGAGCGGTGACCAGATTGGCCACGTGGTCGTCGATCGGCGTCCCGATAAAAATAATATTGTCTTTCAGCAGCCGCGAATAAATATCGTACGCCCGCTCGCCCCGGTTGGTCTGTTCCACCACCATGGGGATAAGCGTTGTGGCGCGCGGACTTTCGTTTTCCGAATTTCTCATCAGGAATTACCTCGACGTTCTGGGGCGCAAGAACCCGAGACTATTGTTGTTCCCGCTTAGCTGTCGTCTGAATACGGGCCGAGTGGTGGAGCCAATCTAAAACTTTATCACTTCGCAGCTTCGATTTCATCCTATCGAGCGCTCCTTGCTTTGTCAAGCGCGCCCGCATTGCTTCTACGGATTCGCCACTACGCGCGGCGATCTGGGCAATCTCTTTTTCCAGCTCTTCTTCGCTCACCTCGATGTTCTCCGCGGTAGCCAGCCGGTCCAGCAGAATTTCCGCTTTCACGTCGTCCACCGCACGGTCATGCTGGCGTCCGCGCATGGACGCCCAATCCACATTCACGGCCCGGGGGTCCACGCCTTGCGCGGAAAGCGAACGCACCACGCGCTCAAGCCGCACGTCCATTTGATGTTCCACCAGCGCTTCGGGAACCGGGAAATCGTGGCGCTTCACCAGCGTGTCCAGGATTTTCTCGCGAGCTTCGGAAGACTGGCGCTCTGCGCGGGCGGCGGTCAGGCTTTCCAGGATCTTGGCGCGCAGCTCGGCAGGCGTGGTTAACGGATCCTTCGTCGCGCTGCTCATGTCCTTGGCGAATTCATCATTCAGTTCGGGCAGCCGCTTTTCCTTGATGGCGCGAACCTCGACCGTATAGTTGTAGGTTTTTCCCTTGAGCTTTTCGTCGGGATAATCGTCGGGATATTTCGATTCGAAGCTCTTAGTTTCGCCCACCGCGGCGCCCAACAGGTTTACCGTGAAGCTGGGAAGAGTCTCTTCCGCCCCCACGTGGCAAAGAATGTCGTCCGCCTGTACCGGAGCGCCCTCGCCAACCGCAGTGCCGCTCAATTTCAGCTCGGCATAATCGCCGTTCTGGATGTTGCGGCCTTCGATGGGAACAAACGTGGCGGCCCGCTCGCGCATTTCCTCGAGCGTCTTATCCACCTGCGCGTCGCCCACTTCGATTTCTTCAATTTCGATTTCCAGGTTTTTATAATCGCCCAGTTCGAATTCGGGCAACACTTCAAACGTGGCCCGGAATTTGATCGGCCCTGCTTCGTTGAAATTCACTTGGTCCACGTGCGGCTGCGTGATCGGCGAAAGCTTCTGCTCGGTCAGCGCCTTTTCCAGGAAATCCGGCACCAGCGATTGCATCACTTCGCCCTGAATGTCGTCGGCAAACCGCCGCCGGATCAAGGTCACCGGCGCTTTCCCCGGACGAAATCCCGGCACACGCGCCACTTTCGCGAAATCGCGCGCCACTTTTTCCACTGCTTTCTGCACATTTTCAGCCGGAATCTCAAGTTCGATTTCCCGCCGGCAAGTCGCTTCAGTCATGGTTGTCCGCTTTCAAAAATCCCGCAAATTTAGTTTCGAGAAACGAGTCGCGTTTAAGTTCGAGAAGATGATCGCGCTGGTAGGAGCAAACCCCAAAGTCTGCCTTTCGCCTCTTCGGAAATCACTCAAGTGGGAGGGCAGGGGAGGCCGGCCAGCAACATCCGGCAAGGAAATCCAAGTATAGGGGAAGTGTATTGCGGCGTCAACCGAGCATCACGCGGAGTCCATCTCCGGTTCAAGAAAGTGGTAAGCTCCCGCGATATGGGCGCCTCAATCGGCCGCGGACTTTCTCTCTTGGCTTTCTTCATTCTCATTTTTCCAAGACCGAGTCTTCGTGCGCAGGCCTCGCCGGAAATTGAAAAGCTTGCTGGAGAGGTTGCGGAGAGACTTGCAGGGACGAGCGCTCGACGTATTCTTGTCGCTCATGAGTCCACTTGCTTGTTGGATGAGAAAAGCTGTGCTGCGTTCGAAGAAATGTTTCGCTTAAAAATAAGCATATCAGTTCCGGACATACAGTTCGTCAGCCGCAACGATCTTGTCGGCCAATTGAAGCAAGATGGGTTCATTTCCGTCGATGCTTATTTCAGGAATGTTCTCGAGGTTGAGGCGCCTAAAACGGGAGCTGAACTGCTGATCACGGAAAGCCTGCAGTCGACGCGGGAAAGCTGTGAGCTTGTAATTGCGGTGATTCACCCGGCGGAAGGGCAGAAACTGGCAGACTTCAAGGCGAAGGCAAGTCTCGCATCTCTGAGCCCTGAAGCAGAGCCAATCGCTTTGAAAGATCCAGAGACTGGAATTTCAATGATTGTTTCCGTGGGCGATCAGCATGACTCTCCCGCGTTCAAGGCTCCCACGTGCCGAAAATGTCCGGGACCTCCGTATCCAAGAAGCGCCGCCGAAAAGAGAATTGAGGGACGCGTTACACTCATCGTCACGGTTTCAGAAGCAGGCACAGCGGAAGACATTTCCGTGCTCCAAGGCCCTGACCCATCCCTGAACCTTCAGGCAGTGAAAACCGTGAAAGAATGGCAATTTAAACCGGCAATCGGAACAGACGGGAAGCCGTTTGCCGCCCGTTCACTAATCGAGGTTACCTACAAACTGCTGGGATAAGACCGATCTTCATCGGATCATGAATTGAAAAACGCTGGCGCTTATGGGCCGACGGCCAGAACGAAGGTACCTGAAGCGATGTTTCGGGCGGGATCGAACTGGATGGCAGCTTCGATCTTGTAGATCAGCAGCGCGTCTCGAAGCGCCTCGGCGGCGGGAGGCAGGCCGCCCGGTTCGCAAGCAACGATCGCCAGCTCATGAGACGCAACAGAGGCCCAATCCTCCACTTCTGGTCCCTCGACATCCCAGCCGATGGCTTTGAAGATTGCCAGGAACTCTTGCGCATAGGCAAGGCCGTCGCGTGCCGACGACGAATAGACGATTCGAACCTGCTGGTCGGGGAATACAAGAAGCACCTGAATCAGCACAGTCTTCTGATGGGTAGTCAATTTCCGCGGACTCTCCTGCATCGCCACCGCCCCACCAAGAGATGACACACGCCGCCAACCCTGTCAACACAGTTGGATGTCCTCTTGCGCCTGTTTGTCCCTCAGCGCCCTTTGCGCCTCTGCGGTAAAAAGCACTCGTCAAGTCGATTTCCCTCTTGACGCCGACATCCGTAAGTTATAACTTACCGTAAGTGGAAACTTACGTTCAGGCCGGCCTCGAAGCATTGGGCGATCCCACCCGCTTCGCCATCTTCCAGCGATTGGTGCGCCAACCATTGCCCGTAAGCCGCGTGGCCGCGGGATTGCCGGTCAGCCGCCCGGCGGTTTCGCAGCATCTGAAAATCCTCAAAAACGCAAAGCTGGTCACCGACCGCAAGGCTGGCACCCGAAGGATTTACGAAGTGAATCGCGAAGGTATCGCGCTGCTTCGCGATCACTTTGACCAATTGTGGGAGCAAACCCTGAACGCGTTCAAATTCGCGGTGGAACAAGATCAAAAAAACGAAGAGGAGAAAACGCATGGCCGAGCCAGTAGCAGGAAAAGAGAACGTGGTAAGAAAAACCATAAAGGTTGAAGCTCCCATCGAACGCGCCTTCACCGTCTTCACCGAAAAAATGGGCACGTGGTGGCCGGCAACCCACCACATCGCCAAAGAACCGTTCGTCGCCGTCGTCGTGGAACCGCGCGCGGGCGGACGCTGGTTCGAGCGCGACGCTCAGGGCAGCGAATGCCAGTGGGGAGGCGTGCTGGCCTGGGAGCCGCCGAAGCGCGTCGTCCTCTCCTGGCATCTCGGCCCCGACTGGAAATACGATCCCGACAAAGCGAAAGCCAGCGAAGTCGAGTTCTTATTCATCGCAGAAGGCCCCAAGAACACTCGAGTCGAACTTACCCATTCTCATTTCGAACGCCACGGCGAAGGCTGGCAGGCCATCCTGGCAGGAGTCGATTCGCCCGGCGGCTGGACCGGAGTGCTCGCACCCTACATCGAAGCAGCAAAGCCCTAAACAAAGCATGCGCACCGGGCGAGCCAATTTGCGCGCGGCTCGCCCGAATCAGCGGCAGAAAGGGAGATTCAAAATGAAGCTTTTTCGCACCGCACGTTCGATGGAATTCGCTTTTGTAGCACTGGCCCTCATGTTTTCCAGCGTCCTAGCAGCCCAGACTCCCTCCCAGGCTCCGGCGAATCCCAACCTACCCAAGGGTATGAAACAATATTTTATCGGCTTCCTCACCGAAAATGGTTCCGCGAACCAATCGCTATCGCGAGAACAATTCGATGAGCTCAAGCAAAAGCATCTCGCGTTTATCCGGACTCAGGTCCAGGCGGGCAAAATTTTATTAGCGGGACCCCTCCTGGATGACGGACCCATCCGCGGCTTCGCCATCATCAATGCTGCATCGGTTGAGGACGCCCGGGAGATCACCGAGGACGATCCGCTGGTGAAAAGCGGGATGATGGAAATGGGGATCCATCCCGCCATGCTGGCCGACGTCTCCTGCGTAAAGATGGAATACCCGGCGGCCCATCCGAACTGACGCGCAAATCTTTACCGCACCAGCGATAAATCAATCGCGTGCGTTGACTTGACTGGAGGGACGGCTTAGCATGCTAAACCAATGGAATCTATCGCATGATCGGCAAAAACATCTCTCATTACCGAATCGTCGAACGACTGGGCGGCGGCGGTATGGGAGTGGTGTACAAAGCGGAAGATTCCAAGCTCGGACGGTTCGTGGCATTGAAGTTTCTCCCGCCGGAAATGTCGCAAGATCCCATGGCGTTGCAGCGATTTCAACTGGAAGCGCGAGCGGCGTCAGCCCTGAATCATCCGAATATCTGCACCGTTTACGAGATTGACGAGTTTGAGGGGCAAAGCTTCATCGCCATGGAATACATGGAAGGCGAAACCCTCAAGCACACCCACGCCACCGAACCTTTCAAGATTGAGCGGCTGCTCGAGATCGGAATTCAAGTTTCCGACGCGCTGGACGCAGCGCATTCGCAAGGCGTAATTCATCGCGACATCAAGCCCGCCAATATTTTCATCACTCGACGCGGACATGCAAAACTCCTCGATTTCGGGTTGGCCAAGCTCGCTCCCGCCGGCGCGGGCGGGGGAGTGGTGGACGGCGTCGGCGAAACGACGGCGATCACCGCCATAACGCCCGGAACGAACCTGACCAACCCGGGCGTGGCGATGGGCACGGTCGCGTATATGTCACCCGAACAGGCCCTGGGGGAGCCGCTCGACGCCCGAACCGACCTGTTTTCGTTCGGGGCGGTTCTGTACGAAATCTCCACTGGCCGCACGCCCTTTGGAGGCAACACCACGGCGGCGCTCTTTGACGCGATCCTGCACAAGTCTCCCGTGGCGCCGGTACGGCTGAATCCGGAAATGCCGGATGACCTGCAGCACATCATCACCAAGCTGCTGGAAAAGGACCGGGAAGATCGCTATCAATCCGCGCGCGAACTCTCCACTGATTTACGCCGGCTCAAACGCGACACGGATTCCGGCCAGCCCACAAAGATCAGCCATGCCGTAGCGACAGCCCACGAACAGAAACAACAGCGAAAAAAGATCGGAATTATTGCCGCGGCAAGCCTGGCGGTAATTGCACTGGTGCTTCTCTCGATGTATTTCTTCGTGTGGCGCAGCCACGCGTTCGACGCAATCGCAATCATGCCGTTCGTGAATGCCAGCTCCGATCCTCAAGTGGAATATTTAAGCGATGGTCTGACGGAAAGTTTGATCAATAGTCTCTCGCAATTGCCGCATCTTTCGGTGATGTCGCGAAGTTCCGTGTTCCGTTACAAGGGCAAGGGAACCGACCCGAAAGATCTCGGCAAGGAACTGGGCGTTCGAGCGGTGTTGATGGGGCGAGTGGTTCAGCAAGGCGATAATTTATCCGTCGGCGTGGAATTGGTGGATACAGCGAACGATCATCACATCTGGGGAGAACAATACAACCGTAAAGTTACCGACCTGCTTTCCCTGCAGGGAGACATCACCCGCGATATATCCGACACTCTGAAACTGCAGCTCACCGGCGAAGAGAAAAGCAAGCTGGCAAAGAAACCTACCGATGATCCGGTGGCATATCAGCTCTACCTGAACGGCCTCTACTATTGGAACAAAGGCACGCAAAACGGCTTCCAGAAGGCCGTCGATTTCTTTAATCAATCGATCGAAAAGGATCCTAAATTTGCGTTGGCGCAAGCCGGCCTTGCCGATACCTATAGCCTGTTGGGCGATTCCGGATACATGGCTCCCGGCGACGCCTGGCCAAAAGCCAAAACGGCCGCCATGGTGGCAGTGGGAATCGAGGATTCGCTTCCCGAGGCGCACACATCGCTGGCATTGGTGAAGGCGTATTACGGCTGGGATTGGGATGGCGCGGAAAAAGAATTTCAGCGCGCGATCGATCTGAACCCGAATTCGGCCGCCGCGCACCATTGGTTCGGCGCGTATCTTGCGAAGCTGGGCCGCTCCGACGAAGCGCAGCGCGAGCTGCAAAAAGCGCACGATCTCGATCCCTTGTCGCAATTAATCGGCACATCCCTGGCATGGAATTACTACGCTTCGCACCAGCCCGATAAAGCCATCGAGCAACTCAAGAAAACTCTGGAAATCGACCAGAACTATTCGCCCGCCCGGCGCCTGCTCGAGGTTTGTTACGAACAGAAAGGCATGTTCAAGGAAGCGGTGGCGGAATGGCAGAAAGCATTTACGCTCACGAACAATCCGGAACTGGCGGCGATGATCGGCCAGGATTTCGAAACTTCCGGCTACAAAGAAGTGCTGCAGGATTGGTTGGCGGGACTCGAGGAAGAAGCGAAACACGAATACGTGTCTCCCTACGAGATCGCGTCAGGCCACGCGCGCGTTGGTGAGAAGGACCAGGTTTTCGTCTGGCTTGAAAAGGCATTCCAGGAACGCGACAGCCGCATCGTGGCGCTGCGCGTGGAACCCGTCTTCGAATCTCTGCGTTCCGATCCCAGATTTCAGGATTTGGTCAAGCGCATCGGATTCCCGAAGTAATCGATCTCCCCGCGCATCACTTCAATGGATAATCCGGATCGCTCGGCAATTTCCCGTCAATCCGGATCACTTTCACTCCCGGTTTCACGTCGTGCGCGTCCATGAACGCGATCGCCCCCGGAATCGCGCCGGCCAGGTCGTTCGCCATGGTATTCGAATAAACAATTTTGGGAGCACTGGCCGATTCCGCGCGAAAAATTTTGGCGATCCAATAACGCTTGAATTGAACTTCGGTCATTTGATAAATCACGCGCAGCACCACATCGCGTTCGCGCGCCACCGGAGCGCGAATCAGCAGAACGACAGGCAGCTTTGCATTCCAGTATTGGCGTTCTCCAAGGAATATCTTGCGGACATCCTCGAGGCTCAAGTCGCTCACCGGCGTGTCTGGATTTACCACCACGGCGATGCTGGAAGCGTGTTGATCTTGCGCCCGCAGGCATTGCAGGGCTAGCAATGCCATGCAGGCGAGTACGAGGAAGCCTCGCGTTCTTCTCAGTGATATTTTAAGCATAGTCATCAGAGGCTCCGTCAGAATGTGAAGCTGGTCTGCAGGAACACGCCGTTGAATCGAGGTTGGTTCGTGCCGCGCTCGAAGTTGCGGTACTCGGCCTTGAATGCGGCAAACTCCGTGATGTCATAGCGAACACCAACAGTGGTTTCCACGGTATCGGGGAAATCCAGAACCGGTTCGCCCATCGGAATGTGAATGTGCTCGAACCGGAAGTAAGGTTTCCACTTCTTCTCGTCCCACGGCAGGCGGTAAGCTACTTGAACGTAAAACGCCTGGCTGTTAAACGTCTGGCCGGTCGTTTCCAACTCGTGATGAACGTTGGCGAATTCGGCCAGGACTTCCGGCGATTCGTGCAGCCACACAATGTGCGCCGCGCTGATCAACTCCCGGACAGGAGCGACGGTCCCAGTCGTGATTTCATCGCCATACACCGATCCGCCCACCTGTAATCCGTGGAATCGGGGCGGCCGGGCAAAAAGATTGGCCACCCACGCCCGGTTGTTATTGATGTCGCCGGAATCTCCATCGGCCGCGATATTCAGATTACGTCCATTTCCCAGGCCCACTTGGTAATTCAGGCCCAAACCGCCGGAGGGAATTTCACCTTCAGCAAGCAATCCCACAAAATGGACGGGCAGGAACCTCCCGCCGAACTGAACCATCTCCGGCCGGCTGATCGTCGTCTGGAGCCACAGGCCGTGATGATATTCCGTATTCCAGTAGTTGATCGGCGTGTGATATTTGCCGAAAGAAAGTTTGAAGTAGTCGTCATAGTCGAACCGGATGATGTTGCGCTCTACCGCCAAGTTATAGCTGGAGGGTTGGGCGGTGAAGCTGATTTCACCGAAATACGTCACCTTCTTCGAAAGCGGCGAAGCGATGTGCAGCACGAACTGGCCCAAATTAAAGCCGCTGTTTGTGGCTGGCTGATTAGTCGCGCTGAAATCGACATCGCCGAATCCCCGAATATCCATGTGCGGGAACGACATTGTTTCCTGAGGCATGGCCGCGTGATCGTGATCCATCTGTCCGGCTGCTGTTGGTGGCTTTGGCGCCTCAGGCGAGACGGGGACCGCTCCCGGCTGGATCGCTGCAACAGTTGTGGGAGGCTGCATCGTGGATGGACCCATTGGGGATGCCCCAGTCATCGAGGCATTCACCAGCCGTGGCTTCGATTCGCAGGGTCCGGACGCGCAGGCCAACTTGCCTTCCAGGTCGTCGACGCGCCGCTCCAATTTGTCGATTCGTTCCAGTAAAGCGCGAACGATTTCCGATTGATCGGCTGGCGGCGCTGCCGTCGACGCCTGTCCCCAAACAGGCCCCGAGAAGCAAATCACTCCGATGACAACGATCAGAAGACGACGCATGGATTCCTCCCAACGGACGAGTTCACGGCCGATAACTCATACTTGGCGCGGGATTTTGCCACGTCGACAACTTGAAAGGAAGAATATTCCGGCGCGTGCGGCGGATTAGTTCATGCGCAGCAACATCCAGCAATCCCTGTATTTGAATCTAGGTTCCGATTCCATTAGAATAGGGGCAGTTGTAGAGCGGCTTAGCCGCAAGTCAGTACGGTCTCTTGAAGTTTTATCCAGCCCGCTTCCTACCCAGCCCAAGGTAGTCGACAAGAGCCAGGGGTTCCCAATTTCGCTAACGGAGGAACGATGATGAAGCGAGGTATTGGATTGGTTTTTCTTGCCGGCGCTCTGCTGCTCTCGGGCTGCGCCACGAAGAAATACGTGGGGCAACAGATTGATCCGGTCAATACGAAAATCAACGAAGTCGACAAGAATAATCAAAACACCCAGAAAGATCTCGACACCACCAAGACAAAGCTGGATTCAACCACCGAAAAAGCGGAATCAGCGGATTCTCGCGCAGGCGACGCGCTCAATCGCGCGGATGCTGCCTCCAAGAAAGCGGATCAGGTGCGCGCCGATCTTCGCAATGAACTGAGCGATCGCATCGCCAATCTGGACGACTACAAATCGGTAAGCGACGTCACGGTTTTGTTCAAGTTCAATTCCGATAAGCTCACGGATGAAGGAAAGGAACAATTGGATCAGCTCGCCACCGCTCAAGTGGGCGGATTGAAGCGCTACTTCATCGCCATTCAGGGATTCACGGACCAGGTTGGCTCCGCCGAATACAATTTCGATCTGAGCCGGCGCCGCGCGCAAGCAGTGCAAGCGTACCTGGTGGCGCAACACAATATCCCGGTTTACCGGCTGCAGATTGTCGGCCTCGGTAAAGAAAAGCCCGCCGACGATCAAAAGACCCGCGATGCCCGTGCCAAGAATCGCCGCGTAGAAGTCACCATATTTGACGCGGATTCCGGCGGAACGGCCGCGCGAGCGCAAAATCCCGGCTCGCAGCAGTAGTCATTCAAACTGTGGCTTCAGGTTAGCTGGTAAGCGAGCGGCCGCGAGAGGCAACGATAGCGCATCGCGGCCGCCCAACTGTTTTCTTGTACGGGTCGGCTTTAGCCGCGCCCTGCTTTTGAATTTTCTCCGTCATTGTGAGGGCGTGGATTTCCGTCCGAAGAATCCCGCGACGCCGCATGAATTCGCGGGAATGCGATTTTCCTCGGCGTACTCTGCGGTGAAGCCTTTAAGTAATCCCGCTAATTGACATCGTTCGTTCCACAACCTACCATGACTCTCCGCACAGGGAGCAACTCTCATCGTGATCGGACAAACCGTTTCCCATTATCGCGTACTGGACAAGATCGGCGGAGGCGGCATGGGCGTGGTGTATCGCGCTCACGATACGGTACTCGGACGCTCCGTGGCACTAAAGTTTCTGCCACCGGACGCTGCTCCCGACAAATTATCGATCGAACGGTTTCTCCGCGAAGCCCGCGCCTCCGCCGCCCTGAACCATCCGCATATCTGCACCATCCATGAAATTGACGAGCACGCAGGCCAGCCCTTCATCGTGATGGAACTTCTGGAAGGCGAAACGCTCAAGCATCGCATCGAAGGCAAGCCGATTCGAGTCGACGAATTGCTGGAATTCGGAATACAAATCGCCGAAGCGCTGGAAGCCGCGCACCAGCAGGGAATAGCCCACCGCGACATCAAGCCCGCCAATATTTTCATTACTCGCACGGGTCAAATCAAAGTGCTCGACTTCGGCTTGGCCAAACTGACGCAGCGCCGCCATGCAGCCGGAGCCGTAGCGGTGCCCGGCGACGAAACGGTTGGCGTCGAGGAACATTTGACCAGCCCGGGTTCTTCGCTGGGCACCGTTGCCTACATGTCGCCGGAACAAGCGCTGGGCGAGGAAATCGACGCGCGCTCCGACCTTTTTTCTTTCGGCGTGGTGCTTTACGAAATGGCCACCGGAAAGCTGGCATTTGAAGGGAACACCTCGGCCGCGATTTTCGATTCCATTCTGCACAAGACTCCTAAATCGCTCCTCAAATTGAATCCGGAGCTCCCAGCGAAATTCGAAGAAGTAATGAACAAAGCGCTCGAAAAAGACCGCGACCTGCGCTACCAAACCGCGTCGGAAATTAAAACCGACCTGAAACGGTTGAAGCGCGACCGCGATTCCACCGCGCACGCGGGCGCGCAGAAAATCGGAGCATCTACCCCTGCGCCCGCGGCGGCGCCCGCCTCCGCGGAAAAATCCGTCGCTGTGCTTTATTTCGAAAATCTCAGCGGCGCCAAGGAAGACGAATATTTCCGCGACGGCATGACCGAAGACATCATCACAGAACTCACCAAAATCAGCGGCCTGCGCGTCTTCCCTCGGCCCGCGGTGGTTGGCTATCGCGATAAATCCGTCACCGCTCCACAAGTAGGCCGCGAACTGAATGCCGCCTATGTCCTGGGAGGCAGCATCCGCCGCGCCGGAAACCGCCTACGCATCTCGGCGCAGCTCATCGAAACGAGCAGCGGCCACGCGGTGTGGGCGGAACGCTTCGATCGCGATACCAGCGACGTCTTCGAAGTCCAGGACGAAATGGCCCGCAGCATCGCGGCCGCCTTGCGCATCAAGCTTTCGCCGCAGGAAGAAAAAGCAATTGCCGGCAAGCCCACCGAAAATGCTCAGGCTTACGATTTCTATTTGCGCGGACGCAGCTATTTGCGCCGCATCACTCGATCTGATCTGGAATTCGCGCTGCAAATGTTCGAGCGAGCGATCGAACTCGACCCGAATTTTGCGTTGGCTCACGCCGGGCTAGGAATCGTTTGTGGGCTTTACTACGAAACTCACGACCAGTCCATCCGCTGGATCGAAAAGGGAAGCGCTGCTTCCAATCGCGCCCTCGCGCTCGATCCTCAGATTGCCGAAGGTCTGGTCGGCCAGGCTTGGTTTTTGTACTCACAAAAAGAATACGCCAAAGCCATCGACTGTCTGCGGCGAGCCATCCAGCGTAAATGGAATTGTGAGGGCGCCTACTATCTTCTCGGACGATGTTTTTTCGCCTCCGACCGCCTGCAGGAAGTCGTCGAGATGCTCGACCGCGCTTTAGAGGCTGCCGGCGACGACTACAACATTTATGTGCCTTTGGATATGGCGCTGGAACGCCTGGGTCAGCACCAGGAAGCGCGCACGCTGCGAGGAAAGGCTGTTGAGGTTTTTAAACGGCACCTGGATACCGTTCCGGAAGACGTTCGCGCGCGCATCTTGCTGGCGAATTTTTATTCCTTGATGGCCAAGGCGCCGGAAGCCATCCGCGAGCTGCAAACGGCAATTGCGCTGCGTCCCAACGACGCCAACATTCTTTACAACGCCGCCTGCACCTACGCCAACATGGGCATCAAAGCAGAAGCCTTGTCCACGCTCCGCAAGGCCCGCGAATCCGGTTTCCACGATGCCGCCTGGGCGCGCCGTGACACCGATCTGGCATCCCTGCGCGATGATCCCGAATTCGACCGCATCTTTCCCGAAACCAGCGCCGCCACCCCCGAATAATTTCCAAGCATGTTTTGGTAGCACAGCCCACTCCTGGCTGTGTGATTTTCAATCCTTCAACACAACTGATCGGCTGTCTCTGCTGCTAGGTGTAGAGAAGAACAGATTCCCTGAAGCAAAAACTCTATTTTTCCACCAGATAAATAATCCGCGAAAGTCTCCGCTCGCTGGTCAGCGTATAAACGCACCACAAAAAGCGCTGCAACCCCAAAAAATTCGTTTCCCCTTCCACTTCAATCAGCTTCACCTTGCGATTATTGCGCGCATCATGCCATCGCTTGGAAATACTTGCCGCTTGTTCCGTGGCGTCCACCGCGCGCAGCAGGCGCAGCCCGGCAGCTTCGATCAATTTTTCATTTTCTCCGGAGGGAACAAACAGGTAATACCCAATCGAACCTCGCGTCGCGAGCTCATCATTCGAAACCATTCCGCTGATCACCAGCGCATCGCTATAAAGAAATTTTCCGCCAGGCTTTAACACTCGACGCAATTCTTTCAAAACCGCCAGCCGGCCTGCGATATGGCACATCGCGTCATTGGATAACGCAGCGTCAAATGTGTTATCTGGATAAGCTAGGACGTGGCTCGCATCGCTTTGTTCGAATTTCGCCAGCGAATCCAGCCCCCTGGCCGCCGCTAGTTTACTGGCTGCCTCAATCCCGTTCGCATTCAGGTCGAGTCCGGTAACGCGGCAGCCCAAAGTTTGTGCAAGCAACAGGGCGCAGCCTCCCGTGCCGCATCCGATCTCGAGAACCGAAGACGAAGATTTCAATTCCAGCCATTTGAAGATTTCCCGGAATTCGTTCGCCGTCGCCCAACTCGTCTGGCCGAAATCCTCGCCGTAAGTTTCCTTGCGAACTTCGGAATAGAGTTCAGTGGAATAATTTCCGTAAGAAGTGTTGTAGAGGTCTACCTTGTCGGGCATGGGGCGATTCCCTCGGTTCACCGCGCTCGTTCGGGGTAATTCTTTCCAGCCGGAAACATTGGTGCGGAAGGAGGGATTCGAACCCTCACGCCTTACGGCGCCACCCCCTCAAGATGGTGCGTCTGCCAGTTCCGCCACTTCCGCATAAGAGGGTTACGCAAAGATTCTAACAAAAACCGCGGGAATTCCTATCCAAAACGCTAGCCTAGGCAGTCCCAATTTGAGATTGGTTAGGTTTTTAGCGGGCCGGAGCTTCAGCTCCGACATCAGACGTCCGCAAGAAATTAGGGCTTTAGCCCCTGAAGCCGTAAGCGGGAGCAGTATCACGACGCAGCCTCAAGCTAGCCGTATCCATCCCACCCTATTTCTTCGGCGGTGGCGGTGGAGGATTTTGCGCCGGTTTTTGCTGCGATTGCGATGCCGGCGGAGTCTGTGCCGGAGGCGTCTGCGCGGGAGCAGGCGCCGACTGCGGCGGAGGCGTGGACGATTGTGGCTGAGGCACTGGCGCGGGAGCAGGCGATTGAATCGGCGAACTCGGGGGCGGCGCTGGTTTCTGCGCCGCAGGCGCCGGAGCCTGCTTCGTAGTCCGTTCCAAAATTGAATTGATTTCCTGGTTTTCGTTCGGCGCGCGCTTCAGGGAAAGCGTCAGCGAGCTCATCATGAATACAATGGCGCACCAGGTGGTCGCGCGAGAAAGCAGCGTTGCCGCGCCGCGCGGGCCGAATGCCGTTTGGCTTCCCGCTCCTCCAAACGCTCCAGCCAAATCAGCCGCCGAGCCGCTCTGCAGCATGATCACGATGATCAGCACAAGGCAGACGCTCACGTGCAGCGTCACCAGCAGTGGCGTCCATTTCCATCCCAAATAGATCAGCCCCACCCCGATCCCCAGCGCGATCGCCCACTTCACTTCTTTCGGCATTGCTGACTCCACTCTTTGCGCGTCCGGATCGTCCCGGCCCAAACCGCGTCTAGAAATTTACAATCGATGAAAACGATTGCGGATCAAGGCTTGCCCCGCCCACCAGCGCTCCGTCAATCTCAACCTGCGCCATCAATCCCCGGATATTATCGGGTTTGACGCTGCCACCGTACAAAATCCGCAGAGCGGACGCCCGTTCGGATGTAAACCGCTTCGCAGCCAGTTGACGAAGGTAGCTGTGAGCTTCCGCAGCCATTTCCGGGGTTGCCGTACGGCCGGTTCCAATTGCCCAAACAGGTTCGTAAGCCAAAATGATACGCGAGAACCCCTCGCCGGTCAACGCGTTGAGCCCGCCCTCAAATTGCTTTTGCAGCACCGATTGCATCTGCCCGCCCTCGCGCTCCGCCAGCGATTCGCCCACGCATACAATCGGCGTCAATCCGGCCTCCAGCGCGGCCTTCGTCTTCAGGGCCACCGATTCGTTGGTATCTCCAAAGTATTGCCGCCGCTCCGAATGCCCGATGATTACGTTCCGGCAACCCGCCTCCACCAGCATTTTGGTGGACACCTCGCCGGTAAACGCCCCTTCCCTCTCCCAATGGACATCCTGCCCGGCAATCGCAATCGCCGAGCCTTCCACTGCCTCTACCGCTGCCGCCAGCGCCGTAAACGCGGGCGCAATCACAATGTCGCAATGATGCGATTCCGCCACCATCGGCTTCAGCGCCGAAAAAAAAGCCCGCGCCTCTTCCCGCGTCTTATACATCTTCCAATTCCCAGCAATCACCGGTCGCCGCACAAGATTCTCCTTATCCCCCGCCCGTCGTCTCTGAATTTCAGGGTATCAACCCCTCCGCCAGCATCCTCACATTTCCTGCCTCAAAAATGTTGTGTCTCGAACAAAATGACCAGTGGCCCACTCGCGGAAGTTTGTAGGGGCGCTGCTTGCTGCGCCCGAGGGCCATCGTGACATCATGGGATATTTGCGAGACAGAACCTAATCCGGCAGTGATTCCGAGCCCGCTCCGGCGAGCGAGGAATCTCCGGCTTACGGAGTCCGATGCTCTGAATCGGACCAGAGTACCCTCAACCTAGCTCGGCTGTCGATGACCCGAAGGGAATTCAAGGGCCTCACGCATTCGTAAGCGCCTCAACCCCCGGCAACTTCTCCCCGGCCAAAAACTCCAGCGAAGCCCCGCCGCCCGTCGAAATATGCGAAATCTTGTCTGCTAAACCCGATTGTTGCACCGCCGCCACGGAATCCCCGCCACCCACAATCGAAATCGCCCCTGCGGAAGTCGCGTTGGCCACGGCGCGAGCCAGAGCAAGCGTTCCCTGTGCAAACGCTGGCGTTTCGAACATCCCCATCGGCCCATTCCACACAATCGTCTTCGCTTTCGCAATCTCCTGACCGAACAATTCGATCGTCTTCGGTCCCACGTCCAATCCCATCAAATCGGCTGGAGTACTCTTGATATCCGTCACCTGCGTTTCAGAATCCGACGGAGACTTGGCCAGCACATGATCCACTGGCAGCACTAGCCGGAAATTTCTCTTCTTTGCCTCCGCCAGTAAATCCCGCGCGAGGTCCAGCTTGTCATCTTCCACCAGCGATCTCCCTACCGGCAATCCTTCGGATTTAAAGAAAGTGTAAGCCATCGCGCCGCCAATCAGCATGGCGTCGGCTAGCTTCATCAAATTTTGCACCACCTCAATCTTGTCGGAAACTTTCGCTCCGCCCAGAATCGCCACAAACGGCCGGTCGGGATTCGAAATCGCCTTCCCCAGATACGCGAGTTCCTTCTCCATCAGCAGCCCTGCCGCGGCCTGCTTTACAAATTTCGTAATCCCCACCACCGAGGCGTGCGCGCGGTGCGCCGACCCGAACGCGTCGCAAACAAATAACTGGTCGCACAGGTTCGAAAGCTGCCGCGAGAAATTCTCATCGTTGGCTTCTTCTTCCAGGTGATAGCGAACGTTTTCCAGCAGCAGCACGCCTCCGTTCGCCAGCGCTTTGCTCTTTGCCTCCGCCTCAGCCCCCACGCAATCGGACGCAAAGCCTACCTCCACGCCCAGCAGTTCGCTCAGCTTTGCGGCCACTGGTGCCAGGCTGCACTTGTGATCGGGCTTCCCATTTGGCCGGCCGAGGTGCGACGCCAATACAAGCTTTCCGCCCTTTTGCATGGCCAGGCGCAAAGTGGGCAAGGTCTCGCGAATGCGAGTGTCGTCCAAAACTTTTCCGCCATTGAATGGGACATTGAAGTCCACACGAATGAACACGCGCTTCCCGTTCAGGTCCAAATCACGAATCGACAATTTTTTCATGGTTTTCTAAGGCCATTCGAGGCACGGGAGTCATCCATTCGAAGGATGCCTCCACGGTGAGAGTTGTGATTTTCCTAGAGCTTCGCCGCCATAAATTTGATCAGGTCCCGGACGCGGCAAGAATAGCCCCATTCATTGTCGTACCACGCCAACACCTTCACGCAATTGCCAGCCACAACTTTGGTGAAGCCCGAGTCCACAATCGAAGAATTTGGATTGCCTTTGAAATCCGCGGATACCAGTTCTTCTTCGGTGTAAGCCAGGATTCCCTTCATCGGCCCTTCGGCGGCACGCCGCAGAGCGGAATTCACAGACTCCACCGTCGCCGGCTTCTCCGTCGTCACCGTCAGATCGACCACGCTCACGTTCGGAGTCGGCACCCGCATCGCGTAGCCATCCAGTTTTCCCTTCAATTCCGGAATCACCAGGTTCAGCGCCTTTGCGGCGCCAGTGGACGTAGGAATCATGGAGAGTGCAGCCGCTCGGGAGCGCCGCAAATCCTTGTGCGGCAAATCGAGCAGCTTTTGATCGTTCGTATAGGAGTGGATCGTAGTCATCGTTCCATGAACGATCCCAAACGTATCCTGCAGCACCTTGGCCACCGGCGCCAGGCAGTTGGTGGTGCACGAAGCATTCGACACCACGTGATGCTTCGAGGAATCGTAGGTCTTATCGTTCACTCCCAGCACCAGCGTGTGGTCCGGATCGGTCGCCGGAGCGGAAATGATCACTTTCTTCACTGGCCCGCGTAGATGTTTGCGCGCTTCCGGGCCGGAAGTGAATAGGCCGGTCGACTCAATCACAATTTCCGCACCCACCGAAGCCCAGTCAAGTTGGGCAGGGTCTTTCACCTTGAAAACTTTGAACGCCTTTCCATCCACTGAGATCGAATCATCCCCAAACGTTATGGTGTTCGACAGATTTCCCAGTATGGAATCGTATTTCAACAAGTGGGCCAGCGTTTTCGGATCCGTTATGTCATTTACGGCCACAATCTCAATGGCAGGATCGCCAAGCGATGCGCGGTAAACGTTGCGGCCGATGCGGCCAAACCCGTTGATCCCTACTTTAATCGGCATGTCTCCTCCAGAGTGGGTGGAACAGTGCGGACGCGCTCAAAGGCGCGTCCGCGGTTCTAAGAACCGATGATGCTAGGTTGCGTTGCTGAAAAAGTCAAACCCGGCTTGCGTTGATTATTCGAAAGTCTTCACGCGGACTACCTTGTCGCCGATAAACGTGACGAAGATCGTCCTTGCAGGTGGCTGGCCATAGATCCAATCTTCCGTTTCTTGCCCTTGTTCATTCTTTTGGCGAACTTTATGATCGGGACGGCCCATCGCAGCAATTACCATTTCATGATCCATTCCCACAACGGCACGGCGATCCTTGATGGCCTCTTTGATTTCGGGCGGCAGCGTGTCTACCCACTGTACCGCAGCGGAACGCGCCTTCGTGAAATCCAGAAAGGCAGATAGAAGCTGTTTCACATCGTCGGGGCTGATATCTGGAAGCGGACGGCCAAAATCCAAAATTAATGTCGCGCCCGGCGCACGGTCGGAACCAGTGGAATCTATCGGCGCCGAAGAGGACGTAGGCACCGGCATCCCGCCGATTCCCACCTGCAAGTGGTCGCGCAGGCGATGGTGCTTATGGCTGCCACCATTTATGTCCACTACGATTTCCTTTTCATGGAACGAAAGATTCGTTACCTGAACTGTGTCTCCGGGATTCGCCGCCGCTCCTGAATTGGAAAGCGCCGATCGCAGTGCATTTTCATCAACTGGCTTTCCCGGTTCGATTTTGAATCCTTTCTTCCAAGCAGGAATTGGTCGAACAGCTTTTGCGAATTCGCCGTCCACATAACGAACAATTGCCAACTCCGAATCCTGTCCCAGGTGAGTTGACTTGGGAGGCGCTTGACTCATTCCTCCCAGCATCAAATTCGATAAAGACGCCAGATCGGGAGCAAGATTCGCGGCTCCGATCAAATCAGGAATCTCCCGCAAGTGGAACACCTCGGGAACATTGGGCGAGGCGAACACGAAAGTCGCTAGAACGATTGTGGATAGGCGGAACATGGTTATTCCTTACCCGCCTATTCTAAGGCTTCTTGCATCTCCGGGGAAACACCAATCCGCGTGTCCAGGGCCAGCCACACGATTGCCCCAGCCGCGACAGCCGTAAGCACGATTCCGCCTTCCGGACCATAGGATCCTCCGGTCAACCAAACCGGGCCTTCCGTTGTCACGTGGAGCATAGTCGGATCGAGTCGCAATCCGCTAACCGGAAAAGAGAACAGCGATCCCATGCAAAAATTCCATGCCCAATGGAGGCCGATCGGCAGCCATAAACCTCGTGTTTTCAAGTAGGCAACGGCAAGAACGCCCCCGGACAGCGCCGTATTGATCGTGGAAAGCGCAGTTGCGGAGGGGTTTTGAAGATGTGCAACGCCAAAAATGATCGAAGAAACGAATGCGGCTCCCCAGCTTCCCATTGCTTCAATCAGCCGTTGGAATCCATATCCCCGAAACAGCAGTTCCTCCAGCACAGCAGCAAATGCCAGCCCAACTGCCGTCCGCAGCAAAAAAAGTGACATCGACACGCCGGACCAGTCCCAACCCACAAACTGGACAGCATGAAGGGCCGCCATTGCACCCACCACAATGGATATGATCAGCAGCCCGATGCCAATTCCGCCAAGCGCTTCCCGCCACCAGCCAGGATAAAACCACAGTCCAAGCGTGCGGAAAGTCCGCTGGTCCGCCACCCGAATGAAGGTCCACGATTCGAAAAGAAGGACTGCGGTAAGAATCAAGTAATACGCGACACCAGGAAACCCTCGAACGGTTCCGGCTAGGCCAACGTAAAGTGCACCCACCACGCTTATGGAAAAATATGCCACGCCGCCAAAACCAAGCGCGCGCCAAAAGGGCAGCAACAGCCCATCATTTCCGATTGTTAAACTTGTAAGGCCGTGGGGTTTTTCCGGCTCTGTGAAGGAATTCATTTCAGGCCGATCCGCTTCGCTCGCTTTTCACTGATTGGTAGCACAGCCACTCTTGACCTATTCGAATGCCTGCACAAACGCACACAGATAGCAGCCGTTGTGCCACCAGGACCGGCCAGCATTCGGACGAATGAATTTAGCTTGCGGCCGCGCGGGATTTCAGAACCGTTTTCTTATCGTCCTCAACTTTTTGCGTGGCCAGATTGGGCTCAAAACACCGCCGGCAACGCGCTTCATACATTCCGCCGGCTCCCACAACGATCAGTTCCTCGGAAGCCACCAATCGCTGCGTATGTACCGCGGGATTCCCGCATCGCACACAAATCGCCAGCAGCTTGGTGATTTCTTCCGCCACAGCCAGCAGCCGCGGCATTGGTTCAAATGGTCGTCCCATGAAATCCGTGTCCAGTCCCGTGACAATCACCCGCTTGCCCATGTCGGCAAGCTTCGTGCACACCTCCACCAGCTTTTCGCCCAGAAATTGTCCCTCATCGATGCCGATCACTTCCGTCCGCGGCTCCACTTTCTCCAGAATATCCACAGCTTCTTTCACCAGATCGGACGCAATTTCGAGCCCCGAATGAGAAACGATTCCGTTTGCCGCGTAGCGCTGGTCAATCACCGGCTTGAAAATTTGTACACGCTGCCGCGCGAACTCAGCGCGCCGCAACCGCCGGATCAGTTCCTCGCTCTTCCCCGAAAACATCGGGCCCACCACCACTTCGATCCAGCCCATATTGCCCTTGACGATGTCCACGATTCCTCCTGCCGGCGGTAGGCTAGCACATCGCTCTGTGGATAAATCAGCGCGCACCACGGAAAAAAAGTTCATGCGCCTTCCTTCGCTGTTCTCCAGAACCACAGCGCGCTTTCCTGTGAGCCTTTTCTTATTTTCTCATACCGGCTCATCCGCCATAAAGGCCACAATTAAAAAATGGCGCAAACGCATTGATCACCGCCACACGAAACGCCTCCTGCCGGGTGATCAAATTTCCCGTCAGAACCCCCCACGCTCCCTGTGCATCGCGAATCCCATGGCCTCCGGCAAACGCATCAATCGCCTGCGCTAATTCCACTCCGTCGTCCAGCACACAAGCCGCCAGCGCCTCGGGCATCTCGATCGCTCCCGATTGGCCGAAAGCTCCCCGCCCGGCGCGATCCGCCACATAGGCCCAATTCTCCAGGAACACTCGCCGATTTGCGCCCTCCGCAATCACATCGAGTCCGCCTTCCAGGCCCACAAAATACCTCCATGGCTGGCCATCCTCGAGTGCTTTGGAACACAACGCCTCCGCGCGATGACGCGCCCCGCTCCTGATTTCCGCGCCACACACGGGCGTATGCCCCACGCCGCTTTCCACTTCCTGGCCCACAACTTCAAAATCCGCTCCCGCTTCAATCTTTTCTCCAAACAGAAGCAATGCCTCCCGCACAGCATTCAATTTCGGCCCGCGCTTGCTGCCCACCGCCACATAGATTTTGCTCATCTAGATCCGCGCATCCCAAATGTCGTTCTCTCGCTCCAGATCAAGCCCGATTGCCTCCGCTCACTCTTTCCACAGTTGCACCTGCTTCTCTTTGCCATAACGCTGTTTCAAGAACTCCTTCAGATCTTCAATCGAAGCAAAAACATGATCCGCGCAAGCCAGCATCCACCCGCTAATATGTTCAACCGCCGAAGGGCTAAC
This sequence comes from uncultured Acidobacteriota bacterium, assembly GCA_963797765.1. Classification (GTDB taxonomy): domain Bacteria; phylum Acidobacteriota; class Terriglobia; order Acidiferrales; family UBA7541; genus JBGPTK01. Next base: position 174,499 of record CAWCQU010000003.1, read on the forward strand.
CAGATACACCGGAATCCCTTTTCGGAACGCCACCGTAAGCTCCGCGGACGTGCCGCCGCTATGACCTGCCTCGTGGTCCCAATAGCAAATAATGTAATCCGCCTTGTTTTCGATCAGTTCAAGATCAAAATGGATGATCTTACGAACCACGCGCCGGAACCGGTCGAAATCCGACAGTTTCCACTCACGAAAGTGCGCTGCCTCTTCCTCAGTTAAGCTCTTTTTCTCGTCCTCGGCAGGGTCATAGACACGATGCCCCAGTTGATCGCGTAGAAACGGAGTCAGCTTGCGGCGCCATAGCTTGCCACCGCCGGCGGCGAACTCGATTGGACCGCATAAATAGGCAAGCATGTGGGCTCAGACGCGCAAACTCTAGCACGGGGTACAGCGCCGGACAAAGCGCGCTCATTCACTGGAACCAGTAAGCATCTAGATCGCACACGCAGGAGCCTGAGGAAGAATCGAGGAAGCTTGCATGGAAATACCCGGATCTGGAGCGGCCGAGGGGACTCGAACCCCCGCCTACAGCTTGGCAAGCTGTCGTACTACCCCTATACTACGGCCGCTTCGCACACTGAAACTGCTGAGGCACATGCTTTTATAGCATGTCCCACAAACACTCGGCAAGGGCTCACAACGGTACGGAATTAGCCATCGTCCAGACACACAACCCCGAATGCTCCCCAGCATCGTCCGAGCAGTCGTTCCCTAGTCGACTTCCAGTATCCGGGTAGCCCGAACGACGGGGGACTTCTTTTGTCGATCGGCAAACCGCGACGCTCGCTCCCGGTCAATATAAACACGCGCGAACTTTTCGCCATCTCTATAGAACACGGTCACCTGCCAGTGGCGGTGTTTGCGGCGGCGGTCATCCTGCAACCGGGTACCCTTCTTGGCTCTAGGCTTTTTAGTTTTTTTCATGAGTGGTTCGCATTTTGAAAACAGTCTGGCGCGGGAACTATGTCAATTTTCTTAAATCAAATCAAGTATATTTCCGGGAGTATCTAATCGTGTACGTAATTCGCGCCGTACTTGGACCGTCTCGTTTTCCTTTTCGGATTTACCGGCATCTCTCGGTTGTTGGATGCAATCCGCGGACCTTTGCGGTTCCAAAATAATGGTTTCGTTACTATAGCTTGCCAACCGTCGCCCCAAGTTCCCTCCGCACCTCTGCGCGGATACCGAACAGCATCCCAATACGACACACAACCCCTAGATCTGCGTCCAGAAACGCGATTGGCCCTTTTTACTCGTTAACCCGAATTTGACTTCGTAGGGGCGCTGCTTGCTGCGCCCGGTTTTTTGCCCTTCGTGCAGAAATTCCAAGAATCTCGCGACTTTTCCCACACCCTAGCGTCTAATCAGGAGAGCGAGGACGCAATATTGACGCAGCAAGCGACACGAATTCTTGATTTTGATTGGAACTTTTTCATAGGTAGCAGCGTAATAGACAGTGAGTAGCAATTCTCGGGGGACAGGAAAATGGTAATGCACTTAAGTCACGAGCAGGAAATCGAGGATCCCCGCAACCATTCACGGGAAACAATTGAAACGCTCCGGGCATTGCTGGCAAGTGGCGCGCGGGTTCTTGCCGATCCGAAGCGTCCAAACTTCTACGAACTCGAGCACGGCTCCGAGGTGTTCTACATCCATCTTTCCCCGGTTTCAGGCAATATCCTGTTGCTCGCCACCTGGTCAAATGATGTGGTAGGAGCCGTCTCGCAAGCTGCCTGATCGCATCGCCGCGAATCACGCGATTGCGGCGATGCGCACCGGAGTGCGTCGACAGCAATTTTCTCTCGAAAATTCTACTGGCGTTGATGTCATTCCGAACGGAGTGAGGAATCCAGGGCAAACCTTTAATGATCTAGAAAAACTTACTTTTTAGCAGGAAGTTCTTTGAAGACGAACCGCGTCTGTTCTCCTAAAACAAATCAGCAACCTTAAAATTCAAATCATCCAGAAGTTTTTTATCCACCTTATAAACGCTGGGCCCGGCGCTGGTTCGCACGTAAACTGAATCGCCCTCGGCAGCCGAAACACTGATCTTGGTCGTTTTACCCGATTGGTCGGTGATCGTCACATCCACCGGCGGCTTCGCCAGTTTCGCAACGATATTGCCAGGCGGCGAATCCAGAATCTCTTGTGCATGGGCATTATCGATCGGGTCCAGAAACTTCCAGCTTTCCACGTCCTTCCCCTTGCGATCGGCAGGTTCCACCACCGTCCACTTGTTCCCGGCGCCTTGTTCTGCGACAAACGTCTGATTCTGATTGTGTATCTCAATTCGCTTGATCTTGTCGCGGTCCAGATGAACGATGGACTTATCGCGCAAATCGGAAAAAGTTTCCCCCAACTTCTTATAGAGATCGGCCTTCACGCGAAAGATCATCGGCCGCGCGTTGTCGCGCGCATAGTAATCGTCGTCAATTTTCTTTCCCACCACCAGCATGTGATCCTGGCCTTTCACGTCGTGCGCGCGAAAAACGATTTCCGGATGTTCCAGGCCATATTTTCCCAGGTCGCTAGGCGTCTCGCTCACTACCTGGGTCATCTTGGCGGACGTTACCTGCGCCAGCAGGGAATCGACTGTTCCGGTATCGGCTGCCGTGGCTCGCGGCTTCTCGATTTGCCAATCGGATGCGCCCTTCTTCGCCGTCACTTCACCTGCTTTATTTTTCAGTTCGAATCCATTTAAATCCGATGATTCAACCTCCAGCGCCGACCGGTCGCGCAGGTCTTCGAGCGGCTTGTCCACGATTGTCACCAGCGAGCCGGGCAATAGCGAAACGTCTTTCGCTCCGTCCACAATTGCATAAACCGATTGGCCGCTGAAATCCTTCTCGCCCAACGCCACTGTGTGTTGTTTGCCGTCTTTCGACTTAAATTCGACTTGCACCGCCGGCGGCGCCAATCCGAATGCCTGCATCCGGTCTGGAGCGGCCGGAAGAGTGCGGCTGATTCGCGCGCCCGCCAGGTTCGTGGCAATTCCATCGATCACGGAGCGGTCCGCTTTGGTCTCCACGGGTTGGGAAATCACCCAATCATTTCCGTGTTTCTCCAGCGAAATCTTCAAGCTTCCACGATTAATCGCCATGCTGATGATGTCTTCGGCTTGCAATTTGAACGCCGGTTGCGATTCATCAGTGGTTTTTTCCGGCGTGGGGGGACGCTTGAATTCGTAATAATAAACCGCGCCGCCCAGCCCAAGCGCCAATACCAATACGATCAGCGTGCTTTTCTTCATGTTTTTTTCAAACGCCGCTTTCTAAATTTTAACTACAACCTGTCTCATAAAGGGTTTTTAGGGGGTCGGAGCTTCCGAGTCTGTTTGGCAACGCCGGTTAGGGGTGTTCGTGTAGCGCCACCATTCCTCGCCCGACGAATTCTGTCGGGAGGGTGGCATCTTTACTGCCAAAACCGAGTTGCAATATAAGCTTTTCAGCTCCGACATTAAACCGCGCCGAAAAGTCGTGCTTTCGCGCTTTTGGCGTCCCGACGCTTTATGTCGGGAAGCCCCTGAAGTCAGGCTGAGAAACCCGACCGACCATCTATGGGATGTGTTTGTTATCGCCGCTTCCACCAAATAATGATTCCCGCCAAAATCACGAATCCCGGCAGAAATACCAGGCTGAACCAGAACAAGCCGCGCGTTTGCCCCTCGGTCAGGTTCACCCGCCGGTTCGTCGGGCTTTTCGGCCGGATGGAGATCAGATTCTCGTCCGCCGATAGCCAATTGATCGCGTTATAGAAAAGATCGCCGTTGCGCTGCATGCTGATCACTTGATTCGACGCGAAATCGGAATCGCCTATCACCACCAGCCGCGAGTCTTTATCGCCTTCCTTGTTCTCCACCGCCACGCCAATCGAAAGCGGCCCTTGCGTATCCACTTTCGGGTCCAGCTTCCCGCCGCGTTTTTTCAGGTCTTCCAAATCCTTCACAGCAAAGCTGAACGAAGAAGTCTTCAGCAATTCCACGGGATACAATTTCGTGTTGCCCTTGTCGGCGATGGTGACCGTGCGTGCCAGCGGGAAAAAGCTCATCGTTCGCCCGAAATTCTGCGTGATCGGATGTGAACCGTAATCAGACACCAGCGGCACCGCGGGCCCCGTGCCAAACATCCGACCCACGCCGCTCGCATCGATCACCGTGTTCTCGCCCAAATTGATGTTCCAGGCTTTCAGGAGATCCGCCAAACCAGGATTCATATCCGGATCGATCAGCAACATTGCTTTCCCGCCGTTCTCCAGATACTTCCCGATCATCTCCGCTTCCTGGGGAAACAGCGCTTTGGTGGGACCGGCATCCACCAGCACCGTGCAGTCCGCCGGCACTCCGTTCTCGCTCACCAGGTTGACCGTCTTGGTCACATAATTTTCTTTCTTCAATTCATCCGCCACGTTCTTGTAACCGGATTGCCCCGGATCGCTCAGCGATTTTTCGCCGTGGCCTTCCACGAAGCACACCGTATTCACTTTGTCGCTGGTCGCCTTCAAAATGGCGCCGGTGAAGTCCTCTTCGCCGGTCCCCTCCAGCTTTTCTTTGCGGTTTCCGCTGGAAACAATCACTTGCCCCGCTCGCGTGACGCCGTATTCCTTGGCATCCTCGGGATGTCCCACCGGATCGATGTTTTGGTAGCTGATATGGCGGTTTAAGCTCACATATTCGGCGGCGCGATCGTCAACCTCCGGATCCTTCTGCTTATCGAAGCGAATAATTTTTACGTCTTGCTTCACGCCCTTCACGATGTTTCGCGTCTGGTCCGAAAGCGTGAACAGTTTTTCCGTGGTCAGATCGAATCGCTTGTGGTGCCGCTCGCCCAGAAAATTGACCAGGCCAAGTATCGCCAGCACCGCCAGCGTGATCACTGCCGCATTCGTTCCCAGCTTCGATGATCGCCGCGTGAAGAACCCGATGATCTGCCGGAAATTGAGAACGATGGCGGCAAGCACCAGCACTCCCCCGGCGATCATCAATACTTCGCTGAATACCTGGATCACTCCCTGAATCGAGTAGCGCAGCAGCCCGGAAACCAGCATGGCCGCTCCCAGGTAACCTGCCGTGCGGATCATTTCTGTACGATCAAATCGCATTGGTTGCGAACTCCCTTTCGGCTCCTTGCCTCCAGCGTTCGTTTCAGCGCTCACGCGTGCCTCCAGCGCATCGCGTCAATCGATCTCATGGTCAGGAACAATCCCAGCACGATCAGGCTGCCGTAAAAAATCAACGCCGTCGTATCCACCACCCCGTGAGTGAAATCGTCATAATGGCGAAGCACCGACAAATATCCGAAAATCGCGCCGAACGTTTCGCCGGCTCCTTGCGCCGCTGCATCAATCACCCACAGAATCAAAAACACTCCCCAGGTCAAAACGGCCGCGATCAACTGGTTTTCCGTCAGCGAAGAAATGAATGCTCCAATCGCCAACAGGCTTCCTCCCAGAAGAATCGCTCCCAGGTACCCGCCCCACACCAATTTCCACGGCGCCGCCGGGTCGCTGTGCAGATACATATAGGAGATGTAAATCAGCGTCGGCAGCAGCATCAGCATAAACAGCGAGAGCATTGCCAGAAATTTGCCGAGCACGATCTCCGCGTCGCTCACCGGGGATGTCATCAACAGCTCCATCGTGCCGCGTTTCCGCTCCTCGGAATAAATTCCCATCGTCAGCATCGGCGTCAGAAACAAAAGCAGCGAGCCCATCACCGAGAAAAAATTCCGCAACACCAGGCTGGGCACATCCATGGGCATCACCGCGCCGCCGTATTGCATGCTCTGCATGCTTTGCTGGAACGCCCGCTGTACAATCGCGGAATAAATCAAATTGAAAAAGATCGCGCAAAGAATCAGGAAAACTCCGATCACGATGTAGGCTACCGGCGAAACGAAGTAATGCCCCATTTCCTTGCGATAAATCGCGTAAAGATTGCGCATCCAGATCTCCTTAATTGTTCGCGCCGGGTTTCGGCGCCGCTTCTTCGGTGGTGAGCTGCAGGAAAATATCTTCCAGGCTCAGGCTGACGCCGCGCAATTCGTAAAGTTCGTAGCCTTGCCCCACCACTTTCGCCGCAAGCTGGCTGCGAATATCCTTCCCTTCGGCGGCTTCGATGGTGGCCGCCACGCGCCCGGAGGAGCCATGCGCTTCCGTGCTCACTTGCCGCACGCCCGGCACTTGCGAAAGCAAATCGTTCAACGCTTTCTCGGGCGCCTTCACTTCCATATGCACGCGCTCTCCGCCTTTCAATTGCATCGTCAAATTTTCCGGAGTATCCACGGCCACGATTTTTCCGCGATTGATAATCACCACGCGGTCGCACGTCATGCTCACTTCCGGCAAAATATGCGTGGACAGAATAATCGTGTGGCTGCCCGCCAGCCCCTTGATCAATTTTCGCACTTCGATAATTTGTTTTGGATCGAGCCCCACTGTGGGCTCGTCCAGAATGATCACGTCGGGATCGTGCACCAGCGCTTGCGCCAGTCCCACCCGCTGCTTGTATCCGCGCGAAAGGCGCTTCACCAGTTCGTTGCGCTTGTCGGTGATGTTCGTCATTTCCAGCGCCGCATCGATTCGCCGTCGCGCGATCCGCCGACGCCACATTTTTGATTCGCGCCACGAAATCCAGGTAATTTCCCACCGTCATATCCTGGTAGAGCGGCGGGCTTTCCGGCAGGTAGCCAATATGCCGGCGAACGTCCATCGAATCTTCGAACACATCAAAGCCCGCGATCTTCGCGGTTCCGCCGGTGGCCGGCAAATAGCCGGTCAAAATTCGCATCGTCGTCGTTTTGCCCGCGCCGTTCGGACCAAGAAACCCCAGGATTTCTCCTTTATTCACGGAAAATGAAATATGGTCCACCGCGGTCACTTGCCCGTACGACTTCGTCAGATCCTGAACTTCGATCAAAGAAAACCTCCTCGATTCAATCGGGAGCCCTTGCGGCATTCACACTAACAGAAACAGAAGAATGGCAAAGTGCATTTATACTAAAAATCGCCAGCCTATGAAAAGGGCGCGTACAGTTTTTGTTGCGCCAACATGGTCCCGCGGGGCGCCCTACACCAGAAAGACTCTTTCCGCCAACGGATGGTTGCCTGAAGCTACCGAGATCGCGATATAGATTGACTTGCCAGCGCCGGCTGCATAAGGTTCGATTTCTTCTTTGGGAGCGGACTGGCAGATGAAGACCAAACTGCTCTACTCATTTCTGATCATGGCAGGCATCGCGGCCGCGCTTTCCTTGGCGAATCACGCCCATTTATTTTTCCTCCCGTCATTTCTTCCAGTCGCCGCGCGCTGGATCGCAATTGCAATCCTGGCTGCGTATGCTTCCGCGCGCCGCTCGCTTACAGCTTGGATTCTGGTTGGAATGATCGCCGGAGTTGAGATCGGCTACGACTGGCCGGCCACCGCCGTAAAGCTGCAAGTCCTCGGAAACATTTTTCTTCGCCTGATCAAGACAATCATCGCACCGCTCCTGTTCGCCACTCTGGTGGTGGGTATCGCCGGACACGCCGACTTGAAAAAAGTCGGCCGCATGGGAATAAAATCTCTCGTTTATTTCGAAATCGTTTCCACGCTGGCCCTGCTGATCGGATTCGCCGCAATCAACATCAGCAAAGCAGGCGCTGGCGTGCAACTTCCTCCCTCCGCCAGCGCGCAACCGCTCAACGCCGCTCCGCACACCGCCAGCGAATTGATCCTGAATATATTTCCCGAAAACATCGCAAAATCCGTAGCCGAAGGACAATTGCTGCAGGTAGTAATTTTCAGCATTCTTTTCGGCATGGCTCTCGCTCTCGTCAAGGAAGAGAAGCGCCGGCCGCTGGTCGCGTTGGCGGAAAGCCTCGCGGAAACGATGTTCAAATTCACGAATATCGTGATGTATCTCGCGCCGATCGGCGTGTGCGGCGCGATCGCCTACACCGTCGGCCATGTGGGCCTTGGCGTTTTGTATCCTTTGCTCAAACTTCTTGCGACAATGTATGCCGCGCTGATTGTGTTTTTGCTTTGCGTTCTGCTGCCAATCGCATTGATTGTGCGCGTGCCGCTCGCTGCTTTCCTGCGCGCGATCGCCGAACCCGTCACCATCGCATTCGCCACCAGCACTTCCGAAGCCGCATTGCCGCGCGCAATGGAAACCATGGAAGAGCTTGGCGTTCCGCGCTCTACCGTTGCATTTGTATTGCCCACTGGCTACAGTTTTAATCTGGATGGATCGAGCCTGTATCAATCGCTCGCGCTGATTTTCGTCGCGCAAGCCGCTGGAATTCATCTCACAATCGGCCAGCAAATTATTATGTTGCTCACACTGCTCGTAAGCAGCAAGGGCACCGCGGGAGTGGCGCGCGCGTCGCTTGTGATTGTTTTGGCGGCTGCCGCATCGTTTCATTTGCCGTTGGAACCCTTATTTTTATTGTTCGGAATCGATCAATTGATGGACATGGCGCGCACCGCGGTGAACGTGGCGGGTAACTGCCTGGCGACGGTGGTGATTGCGCGCTGGGAAGGCGAATTCCATCCCCCGTTAACCCCAAAGCACCAAATCGAAGCCCTGTAGGACTTTGTAAGGCTCTTTTACAAAGTATTTTGCCGCCAGAATTCGCGTCCAAAAAACACACCAAAAACACCAAAACCCCGACAAAAATCACCACACGGAACCCGACACGGAACCCATCGTGCCCCGATAAATCACCGAACGCGATTGCCTGCTCTTGCCGGTTTTCGGCCCGGCGAATCGTCGATTGCCCGGCCACCGAATCTCGGGCAAAATGTCCCTCGATCCATGGGTCCCTCCCAGACTTTTACCGACAACATGCCGCACCCACGAGCCGCCACGGCAGTGGTGCACGCCGGATTTGTGGTCACCGGAATTGTCACCACGTTGCTCGGACCACTTCTTCCGATTTTGATCGCGCGGTGGTCGATGAGCGACGCTCGCGCCGGATTATTTTTCACGCTTCAATTTTGCGCGTCGATTTTGGGAACCTGCGCCCTCAGCTACTTGATTGCGTTTCGCGGATATCGATTGGCGTTCTCGCTCGGATTTTTTTGCATGGGGTTGGGACTCGCGGCGCTGACTACCAAAAGCTATCCCGCGGGTTTGATGGCCACCGCCGTTTACGGTTTTGGTTTAGGCTTGGTTCTTTGCATCACCAATTTGTGGGTCGCGGAAATTTCCGCGTCGCGGCGAGCCGCCGCTCTCAGCGTCGTCAATCTTGCCTGGGGCATTGGCGCGATTTCTTGTCCCGTGCTGGTGATGTTCGCGCAACGCTGGCACAAAATTCCATTTTTTCTCACGGCAGTGGCAATCGCTTCGGTGATCGTCGCGGTCGATCCTCGGTGCAATGGACATCGAGCCTCGGGTGAACAAAACAAAGTCGCTGCAAACTCAACAACTTCTCACCAGCCGGTGATGAACAAACAACTCGCCATCACCTTCGGCGCGCTTTTTTTCCTGTACGTTGGTTCGGAAAACTCGGTGGGAGGTTGGACCGCCGCTCTGGCGAAACGTTTGGGCGACACGCCCGGCAATCTTTGGGCGTTGGCGCCAATGTTTTTCTGGGCCGGACTGCTCGCGGGCCGCGCGTTCGTTCCCGCAATTCTTCTGCGCGTGAAGGAGCGGACTGTGCTGGTGATGGGGCTAATTGTTTCCGCGCTCGGCAACGCGACTCTTTTATGGGTCACCACTTACTATGGCGCTGCCATTTGTGTAGCCGTGATTGGCTTGGGCTTCGCGGGAATTTATCCGTTGTTGGTTTCCTGGATGGTGACGCATTACGGCGAGGAAGCAAAAGGCACGGCGAGCGTCATGTTTGTCCTGGCTGCGCTGGGCGGAGCGACGATGCCGTGGCTGGTCGGCTTCACTTCCACGCAAACCGGAAATTTGCGTATGGGACTGATTGTGCCGATGGTCGCGTGCCTGGCGATGATCAGCCTGCTGGCGCTGTTGCACCGCCGTTCCGTTCTCTAAAAGCTACCTCATAAATGGTTCTTAGGGGGTCGGAGCTTCAGCTCCGACATCAAATTGCCCCGAAAAGTCGGGCTTTCGCGTTTTCTGCGTCCCGACGCTCTATGTCGGGAAGCCCCTGAAGCCGGACTGAGAGACCTGCCAAACCGTTTTTGAGATGGGCTTAAATTATTCTTGAACTTCAAAGCGCGCTTTTTTCCGCGTCAAGCAGTTGTCCCTGAGTACCACTGCGGTCCAGTTTCACTACCTGCCACAAAACCGTCCCGCCGGCCAGTAGTCCCTGCGCAACCTGCGCTGCAAACTCGTAGTTGCAACATACAAGGACCCGTCGCCAAGCGCTCAGACTTCCTGCTCCTCGCCCAGGTCGATGATTGCGTCGACGCATTTAAAAAATGAAAACAGTGATTTTATTTTTGATAATTGTGGCCGCCATGGCGGCAATCTCCGGCTGCGGGGTCACACAGAGTAACGCAAACCTGGCCAACAGCGCGCCAGCGGTGGCAGCGAGTCCCAATACCGTCGGCTTCAGCAACGTCGCCGTGGGAACAAGCAATTCTCAAACCATCAAGCTTTCGAACACGGGCGCCGCAACGCTAACCTTGAGTTCATCCTCTGTCACAGGAACCGGCTTCACCATGACCGGACTCGCGACTCCGATAAACATCGCCGCCGCCGGAAGCACCACATTCAACGTGTTGTTCTCGCCCAAAGCCGCAGGCGCAGCCACGGGAAGGGTAGTGCTCTCGAGCAACGATCCCACTGTGCCGAACATGACCATTCCGCTGACGGGTTCCGGCGTGGCGACTAGCACCACGCTCTCCGCCAATCCCAGCAGCGTAAATTTCAATTCCGTGACGACGGGAACCAACACCCAGCAAACCGTCACGCTCAGCAACTCAGGAAATACCAGCGTAAGCATCACCAGCGTCGGCGTAAGCGGCGCGGGATTCACGATGACCGGCTTAACCGCTCCCTTAACCTTGACCGCCGGACAAACCGCGCCGATGACCGTGAAATTTGCGCCCACCAGCGCCGCCACTTTCAACGGAAGCATCGCGGTGGCCAGCAACGCTCCCACGTTGACAATCACTTTGACCGGCGTAGGAACCGCAGCCGCAGCGCATTCCGCCACATTGACCTGGACGGCAAGCAGCACAAGCGGCGTGGTGGGCTACAACGTCTATCGCGGCACAATCACAGGCGGGCCGTACACGAAACTGAATTCAGGCAGCGTGGCTGTGTTGACGTTCACCGATTCCACGGTAGTGGCCGGACAAACGTATTTCTACGTAGTGACGTCAGTCGAAGGCTCCGGCATCGAGAGCGTTTTTTCGACCGAAGTTTCCGGAACAATTCCAACGCCGTAAAGAATTTCCCCACGTAGTCAGGCCCAAGCCGGTGCCAGCGCTCCCCCGCTGGCCCCGGCTTTATTTTATCGGGCAGATCCAATCAAGAATTTACAAGGTGTATTCTATTTTCGTTTTCATTTGTTCCTTCAAAGATCCCTGATCCTGAGTTCGGTCGGATTACTTTTGAGAATGGCTATTCCACGCTCAGTGATCCTGTAGACTCCCTCTCTGATGAGACTGATCTCTTTAGCGTGTCCAATAGGACCGGCCTCCATATTGAGATGTGCAAGCGCCCACGCGACACGGTTGACGAACACGGAGTTGCCAGCCTTGTTCTTTTGTGCGAATTCGCTTGGGGTAATGCCAAATTGATTCTTCATGCGCTCGCGGATTTCCTCAACTGCGTGTTCAGCGCCGTCAGCTAGGACTTTAAGGACGGGTAATAACAATGTTTGAGGACTGGGTATTGGCATTATGAAAGCGCTCTCCGCCATCCCGCCAGAAATGGATTTCAAATCATCTTCTTCGCGACGAGAACTGGGAATCTTCAAAACCAAAATCCGCACCCTTCAAAAGACAAAGACTGCGGCACCCGCAAATTCTTATCACGTTCGCTTGTGCGGTCCACGAGGGTGCGCCACCCTCGCAAGAGTGCAGAAGTGCGTCACAAAGCTTAAGATCGCCCGCGACTAAGCTAACCGAGAGTTGATGTGACGAGAAAGAACTCGAATTTCACTCCTAGCGATCTGGCAATCCTGTCGGGTAATACACGGAAACATGTGGCTATACATATTGCGGACGCGCTTGATTAGCTCCATGTGTCCTACGAAAAACTCGATGTTGGGAAAAAGCTGAGGGATGCAATCGGATTTATAAACTTTCACAATTTCTTCAAGTTGACCTAGAGTTATCAGATGGACTGGAAGAACCTCAACCGCTGAGGAATCGCCGATCCACGGCATTGCATCCAATTTCTTCCGTTGATCCTCTGCATAAACGAAAGTGTTGATTAGCCTTTCCCTTCAGGGAGGCGTCCACCAGTCCGCCCCGTAGCAGGTTTGGAGAAATGAATCGAGCGCGATTCTCAGTCCGTTTTCAAACTGATACAACGCCGGGAAAAGTAGATTGCCGAGGTCCATTGCCTCGAAGTATCCAGAAGGCAGCCTAACGATTCGCCTTGTGCGTTTGGCTCGTCGCCTACCGCGATTTCTTGGTCTTGTGGCCATGTTTTCTCAAATAATGTCGGGCGTTGCGGATTGATTGGACGGCGCTGCTACAGATTTTCGCTATTTCATCATCGGTTAAATCGAACTTATCCAGGATTTCGACCTTCCGTTCAAGGCTTGCCTCTTTTTCCGTTGCAGCGCACAAGTACGCCAACATCAGACGGATTGCTTCCGAGGAATCGGCTTTGGGCTTGACTATGGCCGTTTTCATTTGCGCCCCCTTGATTTCTTTCGCTTCTTAAGACCGGTCTTCTGAACCGCCACGGTGCCGGGAGTCGTGTCGCAAATCCGCGCTATCTCTTGATTGCCGTATCCGAGTTGTGACAAGACTCGGACACGATCTTCGAGTCTGGTCAGTTCCTTAATCGCAATGTAGCCAAAGACAAGGGCCAAACTCGGGAGCGTTTGATCGTCTTTGTTTCTCTTTGCTTTCTGTGCCATGAAAATGCACCTCCCAAGTGAGCTTAGCGAATGGATTCTATTTTCTTGATGCTTCTGATCGGGAATATCTCCCGAATGCCCGATGAGTCGATACGCAACGCTGCTCCAATTTCTTCTGATGTTGCGCCAAGCTTGAGAAGCAGTAGGATGAGCAGCCGTTTAACGCTTTCAATTTCGGTGATTTTTTCTGTCGCCATTTTCTGTCTCCTCCATTACATTTGCGGCCAAAGATTACCCCTTCGGTTTATAAATGGTCAAGAAATGTATGTGGTCTCCTCAGGAACAAACTGGCAAAAGTGAACTTCGCGAACGGCCAGCACGGTTCTTGGCGGGTGGTCGAAGTTTGATCGGGGTGGCGGGTGAACTTAGGCTCAATGTGACAGGAAGATTTTGGGTGCCGCAGGACCAAGCATTTTCTGCGAGGGGATTCTCGTGGCTACCCGCCAAATTCACGACCAAGAATCGTCGGCAGCCAAGTCCCGCACAAGCCAAAAAAGAAAGTGCGCATCGTTCAGTCCATCGAAGGCACAACAAACTTGAGCACCGTTATGCTCCGTGGTTGAGAACCAAAACTTTCTCTTGCGCCGAGAAGTGCGGAAGTTCAAAGTCAAAATCCGCACTCTTCACAAAACGAAGAGTGCGGCACCCGCGAATTCTTGACGCGTTCGGTTGCGCAGCACACGAGCGTGCGCCACCCGCCTGCCTACCGTATGAATGTTAGCCTCCAGCCTTGTAATACGTCCCAAAGTAGATTAGCTTTCCTTCTAGTTTTCTTTCAGCCACCCCGCATTGACTTTCGAGGTTCATGAAATAAGAGAGTTGCTGAATCCACATGTCCTGGTGTCGTAACGACACTATTGACTTCTTTTACTAAGTTGCAGATGGGTTGCAGCCATTGTAAGCGATCCGAATTGTAACTACAACCTGGTCATCTCTGGACTGCTGAAAAGTGAGTATTGTGAAATCCACAGTTTCGCTTAATGCAAACATCGTCAACGGAGGCAACGAATATATACTCCAACTCGTCGGCGGCACCATTCCGTCAGCGCGGTAGTAGCGTTGTTCGTCTTGAACCTTTTCGTACTTGACGCCATATTTCGCAAAAATGGCTTTTAGTCTTGTTGCTTGGGCAACATTGTCAGGATCTGTCCTGTTAAACATGTTAATAAATTGTAATCCCCATCCCGGATCAAATGTAACCCGCGGTTGCTCGCCATCTGGAATTGCAGCTTTGACCAGCTCCAAGGCTCGCTTCTTTCCAAGTGGCGGCACTGGCCAAATAAGAAGGTTTTCCGAGATCACTTGGCACGAACTTCCCACGACCAAGCCCGGATTCTCTGGGCCGACTCTTCCAATCTGCATGACTACTGTCGGCTTCGTGTATCGGCGAAGCCCCCAATCCGTTGAGGAGGTAGATCGGTGCGTCCTTTTCAGATGGAAAGCTGACCTTAACGAAGGATTGCCACGCCGATTCGATTCGAGTTACTCCGACTGCTAGCCCTCGTCTCCAACAGATCTGCCTTGGCTCCGGGTCGAAATACTTGCCAACACAAACCAATTGTCTGTTGGTTTGGGTTGTTGCTCATTCTGAATTTTATTTTATCCACGCGCGCCGCAAGGCATCTGTTTTCTCATTCCACATTGTCCTCGGCAGATTCTGAAGTGCTGAACTAATCGAATTTCTGAAACTCTGATAGTAACTGCAGAAAGCCTCTAAATTTCCCCCTGTCAAGCTCTTTACGTAAGCTCTTGCAACAGCATCGGGGGATGTAGTCGAGCACATCCGACCTGCACTGGGAAAGCAATCAGAAAGAAGAGTCTGCAATTGACCATGCGCTCGCCCTAAAACGCGTCACGGCAAGCCTCCTTAAACAGGATTTGCATTTTGACTTCCGAAGTCGGAAAGTGGTGCCGTGCACCATCCTCCAAGCCGGAATTTCCGTCTATGACGATGATTTGGACCTGTCGCTCGCGCATCGTACCCTTCTCCTGCTTTCGACGCAACGAATTTGACACTAGAGCAGGCCCCAGCCAGTAGTGCTGGACATGGACAGCACAGAGATTCCGGGTGTGACCTAAACCGAGAGTCCCCACTTGGCTCCCAGAGAGAACGGATAGTACTCCTGCCCTTGTTGTCTTTGACATGCATTGACCCTCGGTCCGGTTTCTTACCCACTGCTCTTAACTCTGGGCGGGTGGCCGAAGTTTGAGCGGTTTGGAGTTGTTGGTTTGCGGGAGTGGCCCATGGTTCCTCAGAAACGTGGGACTTTTGTTCTTTCGAATCAAGCGATGAAATCGTTTTCGATCGACGGTATGCCCCTGTCAGGTACCGCACTCTTCACCCGCGTTTGTGAAAGAACCTGAATGGAGAAGGGACGCTGGTATCGAGCGTGAGTTTCCGGAATCGAGAAGTCAAACTCCGCACGCTCCAAACGGCGGAGAGTGCGCACCTATCGCAGTAGCGAAAAAATCAAACAACCAAGACGAAAGACCAGTTGCTGCGGCGGGGCCTGACCTTCGTTCCTTAGGACAGCATCCACCGCCTGCGGCAGCGAGGTGGCGCCTCGCGCCTGGTCTTTTATGTCGCGGCTGAAAGAGTTTGCGGAAAAAGCCGCTTGACGGAGAATTCGGATATATTTCGTAACGAATCGTTATTCATTCCAAGTGACTTAGAACAAAGAGGGATTCTTCGCTTC
This sequence comes from uncultured Acidobacteriota bacterium, assembly GCA_963797765.1. Classification (GTDB taxonomy): domain Bacteria; phylum Acidobacteriota; class Terriglobia; order Acidiferrales; family UBA7541; genus JBGPTK01. The sequence continues at coordinate 190,185 of CAWCQU010000003.1, forward strand.
GCTCGGAATGAAAATATGAAAGCGCGACTCCTGCCTACAGCGATACGCTGTCGGTGGGAAAACCTGAAAGGAAAGGAGTCGCGCATGAGCGAGTATATCGCGTTTGATTCGCACAAGCGGTACACCTGGGTGGACCGGCAAGACCACTCGACCGGAAAAAGCAGCGGCCATCGGTCTGGAGCATGCTCCGGGGGCGGTGCGAGAATATTTGAGCGGATGTGAGCCGGGGACGGCCGTGGCGGTGGAAGCCACCGGGAACTGGTATTGGATTATTGACGAGATCGAGCAGGCCGGATTGCTGCCGCAGCTGGTGCATCCGCGCAAAGCCAAGCTGATGATGGGGCAGATCAACAAGACCGACAAGCTGGATGCGCAAGGGTTGAATCGTTTGCAGCGCAACGGCACGCTGCCCACGGTGTGGATTCCGCCGGGGCCGCTGCGCGATTTGCGCGAGCTGACGCGCACGCGATTGGTGCTGGTGGCGCAGCGCACGCGGCTGAAGAACCGTCTTTCGGCGACGCTGGCCAAGTGGGGAACGCCTGCGAGCGAATGCAGTGATCCGTACGGGAAGACGCGGACGCGCGGAACTGGAGAAACATCTGGAGCGCTTGCCGGAGCAGACGCGCTGGGTGAGCGGGCAGTTGCTGGCGCAGTTGGATTTTGTGAGCAGCCAGGTGCGGCAACTGGAAGCAGCGGCTGGAGAGTTGGTCGAAGTCACCGAGGCGATGCAATGGCTGTTGAGCATGCCGGGAGTGGGCGTGATTCTGGCGGCGACGATCGCGTTGGAGATCGGAGAGGTGCAGCGATTTCCCGAGCGCCATGCACCTGGCCAGCTACGCGGGAACCACGCCGCGCGTGCATGCCAGCGGCGGGAAAGTGCGTTACGGCCCGCTGCGCACGGACGTGAACCGGTATTTGAAGTGGGCCTTTGCCGAAGCGGCCAATTCGGTGGCGGTGAATCATGTCGCGATGTCCGGAGCGGCACGTCAGCCAGTTGTACCGGCGGCTGCGTCAGCGCAAGGGACATCCCAAAGCGATTGGAGCGGTGGCGCGGCATCTGGCCGAAGCCGCCTTCCACGTGCTGCGGCAAAAAGAAATGTATCAGGATCCAGAGTTTGGTCGAGGTCGGACCAGCCAGGCGTAAGCGCGATGCCTGTCATGATCCCCTTCACTGGGATCGCGGAATGAATGCGACACCCCTGGCGAATAACTCCATGCCCCGTTGCGAGGGCGAAGAGATGACTGGGTACGACCCGTTTCGCTGGGATTTGTCATTGACAAAAGCGCTTTCAGAGATGACACCGTTGAGACTTTTTCCGCAGCCTGTGAAAGCCGCGACCCCTGACTCTGCGATTGAGGATTCAAACATTCGCTTGGGAGGAGGGGTGCGGGAGTTCAAAGTCAAAACCCCCACACGTTAAGGCGACGTGTGGGCACCCCTTCAAAAGACGAAGGGAGCGGCACCGGCGCGTTCCGCTATCGCGCTGCGCACTCGCGCCATCGTTGAACGTTCACACCGACGATGATCAGCCACAGGGTCAGCCATAGTTCGGCAATCCCGGCCGGCAGCATTATGTAGGGAAAGAGATGATGTGCCATCGCGGATGGAATCACGTTCGCGAAAATGTTGGCGAGATAACCCAAGCCGCCAAACGCCAGCAGCCCTCCCAGAATGCGCGGGAAGAAGGTCGACTTAAAAAGAAGATATCCGAGTACGATGCAATGAAAGCCGAAAAATACCAAGGCGATATCCAGGCCGGTTGTGCGGAGCCGGAGGAACACGAGCGCGAGCGCTTGCAACTGGTCCGGCGTAAACACCGTAAGGTACTCGGCGCGACTCAGGAGAAGCAACGGAGCGAAGTGGTTGACAACGTTGGCATTTGCTATGGTCACGAAAACGAGCCGGAAGAATAGTGCAAGCAGGGCGAGGCTTTTGCTTACCGGTTTGAGCAGCTCATAAAAGATCAGCGCCACGCCGATATCGCATGCGCCCACGAACAGCTGGACGGCGCCGCCGAAAACATACAATCGCTTTGAGGCTACGATCTGGGCGGCCGTCGGCACCGCCGCATCGCCAAGCATCATGCCGGAGGGCGCGACGGCAAACGGGACAAACAGGGCTCCAACGATGACGAGCAGGTACAAGACACCGGCTGTCCTGGCCTTTAGACGCGGCGACGCTTCCGTGATCCAGTCCGTCCTGCCAGAGCTCATCGTCTCAAACTCCAAAGGTTATGACGACCAAGGAGAGGAGCCCCTCTAAAGGCCCGGTGCAGTATGACAAAACGCCGCGGAGAATGCCAAATTCTCAGGCTGATTCGATGACGTTGCCGGCTCCCTTCGACCGCGTCGACTTGGCAGGTGGCCGAAGTTTAAGCGGTTTGGAGTTGTCGGTTTGCCGGGGGTGGCCCATGTTTCGTCAGAAACGTGGGGCTTTTGTTCTTCTTTCGAATCAAGCGATGAAATCGATTTCGATCAACGGTATGCCCCTGCCGGGTACCGCGTCCTTCGCCCGCCTTTGTGAAAGAACCTGAATCGAGAAGGGACGCTGGCATCAGGCGTGAGTTTCCGGAATGGAAAAGTCAAATGCCGCACGCTCCAAAAGACGGAGAGTGCGCACCTTTCGCAGTAGCGAAAAAAGCCGGGCGCCGCAGGATTTGAGATCGGCGGTGGGTGCCCCATCGCGCCGGGTTTGCGCGTGGGGTTCTTGACTTGCTTCGGTTGATTCTCATTTATTCCATTTGACGCCCCAATTCCAGGATTTCATCGATTCAATCCCCTCGGCATAAACCAACCCCAAAAGCGCCACGGTTGAACCCGGCGCAAGTGTGGCCCGTGGTAAGCCGCATAAATCAGAATATCTAGATTAATCTAGATTCATCTTGACGGCTCAAGGGAATCGCGCGATCATCGCCACTGTAAGCGAGGAACCTCCATGGCGAAGAAAGCCCGTGTGGCGAAAGAAGCCCGCAAACAAGTCGGGCTCAACATGCGTGCCGACCTCTATAGTGACTTGTCCAAGCTGGCGAAGGACAATGGTCATACCACCACGTATCTTTTGGAGCGGGCAGCGGAGCACTACATTCAATATGTTGCTCCCAGAGAGAGTGTTGTGCGTCCCGAGATCATGGCTCATGTCCGCCAATCCGTGGAGAAGAACCGGAAACTGCTTCAACTTCTAGCGGAACAGAAACCTGCCGGCAAAAGTGTTGCTCCGTAAATGCCGTTCCGCATTTACCCCACCGTGGCGGAAGTGATCGAAACTCACCGTTTGCTCATCGAAGAATTCGGCGGACTCCACGGTATTCGCGATCGGGGATTGCTCGAATCCGCCGTGTTTCGTCCGCGCATCGGCTACTACGGCAACCTCATTGAAGAGGCTGCTGCCTTGATGGAATCGCTGACAAATAATCAAGCTTTCCTGGATGGAAACAAACGAGTCGCTTTCGTGATGACTGACACCATGCTAAGAGCGAACGGTTATTTTCTGGATGTGGAACCGCTCGAAGCGCACAAACGAATTATCGAAGCGACGAGAAGAAAAGAATTTCGCTTCCCTTGGATTCGCGATTGGATCGCTTCTGTCATCAAGCCGCTGTAGGCGCGACGGCCGCCCCTCGCCAATTTTCCGTCAATAAAGAGTGGTTGCCCAAACGTTGCTAGCCCCGGCGAAGTTGGCCGTGGGCGCCCCATCGCGCCGGGTTTTGCGCGTGGGGTTCTTGACTTGCTTCGGTTGATTCTTCTTTATTCCGCTCGGCGCCCCGATTCAAAGATTTCATCAATTTAATTCCTCCGGCACAAATCAACACCACTCGAAGAAGCCCTGACGCAAGCGCTGCCTAATGCAAATCCCAATTTTCACGATGAAAAAGACCTTGACTTGGTAGGTACCTTTATGGTAAATAGTGGTATGAGAGAATACGCTGACTGCTCCCGGTCCCCACTGCCGAGCTACCCTGTCGTCGCTGTAGCGCACCTATCAAGCCCCTGGAACAAGCAGATTCCGCCGGCTTCCTCGTTCTGCGCAAATCTGAACCCGCTGCTTCATTCGGCCCTCAACGCCCGTCCGACAGAATCGTTCGGGATGCATAAAACGCCCATACCGGCACAGCAATCGAGACACAAAAACGGTGTTTCTAATCGCCACGGAGATACGATGTCAAAATGAAGGAAACCATTGAAAACATAAGGGGATATGAATTTCTAATCGCTCCTATATCGTGCGTTTACGCCCCATTTCCCCACACGTTAAGACGACGGACACCCGCGGATTAACTGGTGCGCTTGCGCGACGCGGAGAGTGCGCCGCCCGTCCATTGCATACCGGCGGAATACAGTGTAGGTTGTCGGCCGTGCGGAAAGGCAAAAGAGAAATTGCGCTACACATGGTGAATTAGAGCGGCGTGCGGTACGAGTTGCTGCGGCTCAGCCGTGCCAGGAGTGCTCCATGCGATACGGGAAACGAATTTTGATGGCGACTGTGGCGGCGTGCCTGTTTACCGCGGGACTGCTGGCAAACACTAGCGTGTTTCCAACGGGCGTGACCGTGAACAAACCGGAGCTCGCCTATCGCACCTACGTCTTGTTCGACGGCCGGGATGGGAAATCGCACCTGATCGACATGAATGGAAAGGAGGTCAGGAGCTGGAATTACAGCGGATTCCCGAGCATGATGATCGATCCCGAATTGATTGGCGGCAAGCGCGGGCACATCTTCGTGCAAAAGGACTACGCTCGGCGGCCAGGGGCCGGCGCTGAATCGCAACACGACGGTGGCCGAACTGGACTGGGACGGCAACGTGGTGTGGGAATGGGGCGAGCACGCTCCCGGCGGCGCGGCCAACCAGAACCATGACATCGCGCGCCTCGCGAACGGCAACACATTGATGATTTCGCGGATCGTGCATCTCATCCCCGGCTTTTCCGCTCCGCAGACAGCCGACCAGTGCATTTACGAAGTTACTCCGGCGGGCGAGATCGTGTGGAAATGGATCTCTTCCGAGCACCTTGCGGAAATGGGATTTTCCGAAGAGGCCTTGGCGATGATCCGCAGCGGCTTCTCGATCAGCAACGGGCGGTGGGGCTTTTTGGTGATCAACGATATGAAGCCGCTCGGTCCCAATCGATGGTTCGACGGCGGCGACAACAGATTCCGTCCCGAGAACATCATGATTGACTCGCGGGAAGGCAATTTCACCGCGATCATCGAGAAGAAGACCGGGAAGATCGTGTGGCGGATGGGGCCGGACTATCCGGACACCGGGAAGTCGTCGCATCCGCGTATGTTTAACCATCAGGTGCCGCGCCCAGTGGACCAGATCGCCGGACAGCACGACGCGCACATGATTCCGCAGGGCCTGCCCGGCGCGGGCCACGTTCTGGTGTTCGACAATCAGGGTTCGGCGGGGTTTCCACCCGCATATCTCGGCGAATACTTTGGTTCCCGGATTCTGGAGATTGATCCTCTGACGAAGGAGATCGTGTGGCAGTACAACGGCGAGGATTCCGGGCAGCCGCTGTGGACGTTTTTCAGTTCGTTCATCAGCAGCGCCCGGCGGCTTGCCAACGGGAACACTCTGATCTGCGAAGGGATGAACGGACGAATTTTCCAGATCACTCCGAAGGGAGAAATCGTTTGGGAGTACGTCAATCCCTACTTCGGAATGATGAAACTTGGCGAGAAGGAGGTCAGGACCAATCTGGTCTACCGGGCGCAGCCGGTTCCGCAGGACTGGATTCCGGCTGGAGCGTCATAGATGGTTGTGACCGGTGAGTAACCGATGAAACATGATCGGAAGTAGGCAGGTGGCACGGGCCGAGTGGCGCAGGACCAAGCTTTTTCTGCGAGGGGATTCTCACGGCCACCCGGCTGGAGAATACCGTATGGATTGCTGGAAGCGAGCCGGTACGACGTGATTGTGACGGGAGCGGAGGTGGCCAAAGATGAGTTCAGAACCGGCAGAGCGTAAGCGGGAAATGCCCATCGCGGAAGCGGTCCGCGTGATTGACCTTGTGAATTACCAGGAGGGAGCGGTTGTCAGCCGGACGATCGTGAAGGGCGCGACGGGAACCGTGACGCTGTTTGCGTTCGATGAGGGCCAGGGGTTAAGCGAGCATACAGCTCCGTTCGACGCATTGGCACATCTGCTGGAGGGCGAAGCGGAAATTACGGTTTCTGGCAAGCCGCTGCGAACGACGGCAGGCGAAGCGGTGCTTATGCCCGCGAACCAACCTCACTCGTTAAAGGCCCTCAGTCGATTCAAGATGCTGCTGACGATGATCCGCTCATGAGCAACGCGGACCGGAGGACTGGATTTTTATACAAGGCGGGTAGCGTAGGCTCAATGCAACGAGGAGGTTTTGAGTGCCGCAAGAGCGAGCATTTTCCGTGAGGGAATTCGCGAGGCCGCCGGCGCACCCGCAAATTCTCAACGCACTCGCTTGCGCGGAACATCGCGAGCGTGCGCCAGCCTGCCGGGGATTCCTCAACTAGCCAGGCACCACCACCTCGCGACAGTCGCGGCAAAGAAAAGTGAACTCCGAATTCTCCTGCATCCATCTGGACTGGCACTCCGCGCAGCCAGCTCTGGAATATCTCTCGCATTCGATACAGATTTCGTCCGTGGGCATTGGCAGTTCGCGTAGGTATTCGTCCAATGACACTCTGCTGTGGCACTGGCTGCACTCAATCGTATCCATGATCGCCTCGCTCTTTGGCTTCGGAAGATCCAGGGCCCGTTTCCTGGCGTAAAGTTTCAACAACCGCTCGGCGATATTCTCCGCCGTGAGTCCGAAATATTGCAGCAGTTCCCAGGGCTTTCCGGACAACCCAAAGCGGTCTTCGATCCCAATCATGTCGAGCAAGAGCGGCTGCGCGAAATCCTTTCGCTCGCGCAGAATGGCCCCCGCCACGAGATTTCCAAAGCCACCCTTTTGGTGTTCTTCCACGGTCAGGACAAGTTGTGTTTCCGCGGCCGCCGCAAGCAGGGCCTTACTGTCCAGCGGTTTGATCGTGTGCATATTGATAACGCGGGTTTCGATTCTGTAGTCTTTCTTCAGCAGCCACGCCGCACGCATCGCCTCCGGCACCATCGGGCCGCAAGCCACGATCGATGCGTCCTCCCCTTCGTTTTGATATTCCCGAGCGCTCTTGGTCTCAAAGGCGTCGATAAATTGGGCTGATTCCCCGCGGTAGCGAATAATGTTCGCAACGCCGAATTGAAATGGCGTCTCCGGCTTGGTCACGATGGGAGTCGCTTCCCGCGCAAACCTCAAATACACCGGCCCATTGATTTCCAGCAAGCAATGCCGGGTCGCTTTTTCGACCTCTACCGAATCGCACGGCGCAACCACATGCATATTGGGAAGAATGCTCATCAGGGAAATGTCTTCCAGCGATTGGTGCGTCGCGCCGTCCGGACCCACGGAGATTCCACCGTGAGCGCCGGCAATCTTGACATTCAGATTGTTATAGCAAACCGTGGTCCGAAGCTGATCCCACGCACGGCCAGCGGCAAACACGCCGTAGGTGCCGGTGACGGGAATAAAACCTTCTTTCGCCATACCTGCGGCCACTCCCATCATGTCTTGCTCGGCGATTCCGACGCTGATCACGCGTGGAAGGCGTTCCGGATGCTTTGCGGCGAAATCGGAGATTCGAATGGACCCCGAAATATCCGCCTGGATGGTACAGACGCGATCGTCCGCGCCGGCGGCCTCGAGTCCCCGTCCAAACCCCATCCGCGTGGAGTCCATTTCCACTTTCATCGTTTCCCGGGCATTCCACCAGTAATCGTGGCCAGCGAGCGGTAAGCGGCTCCGCGTTTCCTCCGCTACCAATTGAGCATTCTTCCCGGCGCGCGAAATCATGCGATCGATTCGCTCTCGCGGAACAGCCGGCGTCGCCAGTTCCGTGATGGCTTTTTCGAATTGCTCTCGATTGGGAGCCACACCGTGCCAGGCAGCCTGATTCTCCATGAACGAAACGCCTTTGCCTTTCACTGTGTGCGCGATAATGACGGTCGGATTCCCTTTGTGCAGCGCCGCGGCAGCAAAGGCGCTGAGAATTTCGTCGATGTTGTGGCCGTCGATGTCGATCGCATTCCAGCCAAATGCAGTATATTTACGGCCCAGGGGATCCACGTTCATCACGTCATGCACCCAGCCGTCAATTTGCAGGCGGTTTTGGTCCACGATGGCACAAAGATTGTCGAGCTGGTAATGCGCGGCCGCCATCACCGCTTCCCAAACGCTGCCCTCCTGTTGCTCGCCATCGCCCATGATGCAGAAGGTCCGGAGGGATTGCGCTCGCCGCTTTGCCGCCAGCGCGCTACCCACTGCGACGCTCAGTCCCTGACCAAGCGAACCACTGGAGATCTCAACTCCCGGCAGCTTCAGGCGGTTCGGGTGTCCTTCGAATCCCGATCCCAATTGGCGCAGCATGACAGTGTCTTCCAAGGGGAAGTAGCCGGCGCGACCGAGTGACACGTAAAGAGCCGGCGCCTTGTGACCCGCTGACCAGAAAACCCGATCGCGTTCCGGCCAGCCGGGCGATGACGGATCGTGGTTTAGAATTTTCAAATAAAGAGCCGCCGCGACATCCATGATCGAGAGGCACCCTCCCGGATGTCCCGAGCCCGCGGCAAAAATATCCGTGATGGCGATGGCCCGCATTTCCTGTGCGGCCAAGCGAAGCTCCTCCGGACTTAGGCGAGGACCGCGTTCCTCACGTGTGGAATCCATGGGTTGCCTCCGAGAGTAAGAGAATCCGCCAAACATTAAAGATCACACCGAAACTTATCCCACAGGCAATACGGACTTCTGTGATGGCAATCACGCCAGGCTGTGACGAACAACATCCCGAAGGGAGGTGAACTTGGTCTGTTGAGGATCGCTGCGGGAATCAGACTCCTCCACGGGCCACGCGAGCGGGCGGAGCGTTCCCCGAAGGGCCGAGCAGATGGCAGGCTTAAGGGCATCCATCACGCCGCCGGGCCACGGGGCAATCGCGGGTGGCGCAGATTCAACCCGGCGAGAAGATTTTGGGTGACGGGTGGGGTACTCTTTCTATCTAGATTGACCTAGATCTATCTGGACAGCTAAGAGGAATGGCGCGATCATCGTTCCTGTAAACGAGGGCCGCATGGCTAAGAAAGCCCGTAGGGCAAAAGAAGCTCGTAAACAGGTAGGGCTGACCATGCGTGCCGCTCTTTATGATGACCTGTCCAAGTTGGCTAAGGATAATGGACATACCACGACGTATCTTTTGGAGCGGGCAGCGGAGCACTATATTCAGTATGTTGCTCCCAGAGAGAGTGTGGTGCGTCCCGAGATCATGGCTCATGTTCGCCAATCCGTGGACAGGAACCGGAAACTGCTTCAGCTTCTAGCGGAAAGGAATCCTGCCGAGAAGAGTGTTGCTCCGTAAATGCCGTTCCGCATTTACCCCACCGTAGCGGAAGTGATCGAAGCTCACCGTTTGCTCATCGAAGAATTCGGCGGTCTCCACGGTATTCGCGATCAGGGATTGCTCGAGTCCGCCGTTCTTCGTCCGCGGAGCGGCTATTACAGCGACATGTTTGAAGAGGCTGCTGCCCTGATGGAATCGCTGGTAAATAACCAAGCCTTCCTGGATGGAAACAAGCGAGTCGCTTTGGTGATGACTGACGCAATGCTGAGAGCGAACGGTTATTTCCTAGATGTGGAACCGCTGGAAGCGCACAAGTTAATTCGCGGAGCGATCGAGAGAAAAGAATTTCGCTTTCCTTGGATTCGGGATTGGATAGCTTCCGTCGTGAAGCCTTGGTAGGGAAATGGTGATGAGGCCGGCGGGCGGCGCAGGACGAATGCGACGAGAAGTGCGGATGTTCGAAGTCACAATCCGCACTCTTCCACAAACGAAGAGTGGGCCAGGCGCGCCTCCCGCACCGATCCAGTCCAAGCATTGCGCGGCTGATTCGAAGAAGCCCAGGCCGCCATCGACGCAACCTTTTCCGTTCCCATAGGGGCGCAGTTCGCTCAGGTCATTCCTATTAATGTGTAGCTAGCCACGCAGGCGTGACGAGGCATTGCTGGTTTACATTTGCGGTGATGAAGGTCTTGAACTGGTCGTAGGGGCAATCCAAGCGGCCGCCGCATGCGGGGATTGGCAGGGGGATGCGCTGGGGAGGCGTTTGCAGCGTGAGAAGTGTGCCGTTACGCATCTGGTCCAGCGACGCGATCACGTAGAAGAGCCTTACGATGAGCTGTCCGCTCTGCTTTATTTTGTGCAGTTCGAAGACCAGCGCGCCGGCCGGGCCCGGATCGTTTGGCTGGAAACCATCTGCCTTCCATGTCAGGCCCCCCAGGAATCCGGCAATGGCGGAGATATTCTCGTCGTGAGCGACAAACAGAGTGAACTTGCTCTCAGTTGGCGCGAGGATGTCTGCGTTCTTCACGCCGGTCAGCGTCTGGTCCATCGTCCCCACCACCTGCCAGGTCAGGTTCGAGGAGCCGACCTGCGCGAACGAGGGGAGTTGGCAAGTGAGGTCCACCATGTTCAGCACATGAAGTTTTGTCATGTCAGACAAGCTACCCGGCGGAATTGCTCCCCAGCCCACGCACTGCGACCCGGCAGTGGTCGCGCAGTTCGTGTCGGGCATCCCCTGGGCGTATTCCATCTCGAACGTCTCAGTTAAGTTGTCGGCGACGTCGAAGAGGCTTCCGCTGGCGAAGGCCACTGATCCATTGGTTGCCACGGTGCTGGGAAGGTCCAGGAGCGAACAGGAGGTGGGCGTTGGGTTTGCCGTTGTCACACACTCCGAGAGTTGGCAGCATTGGGTGACAGCCTGCAGCGTCTGTAGCTGCGCCGAGTAATTATTGATCAGCGTGGCGGCATTGCCGCCTGTCTTGGCATTAAACGCGGCCAGGTCCGCCACCGTGTCGATCGGGCACACTCCGGCTGCCGCCGTGGCGATGTAGGGATCCCGTGGTCTGCTCGATTGAATTATCTGGACTCCGCAGTGGGGCGTTGCCTCGGACTGGAACATACCGTCCAGGTAACCTTGCGCCGTTTGAAAGGTCCGTTCGAAGACATCCGCATAGACGTACACCGTCCCCGCCGCGGGACAAGACCCTTTCGCTGGCAGGAGTCCCTGATCGGCGTAGAAATCGCGATACCACGCCCCCAGCCGCGCCGCATTCTGCTGGCCCATGGCGGAGAGATTGCCTGCCGTGTCCGCGGGAAATGTCCACATTGGAAAACCCGGTGCCTGCTGGGTATACACGTTCATGGCGTTTTGATCCGTAATCGGAGAACGAATCCCGTGCCGGCTGATCGCCACTACAGAGAGCAGTTCAGAGTCGCTACAAGTCTCGGTGTTGCCACAATTTTGTGAAGTAGTACCGCAGCCCGTTACCATCATCAGACCGCAGCAAAAAGCAATCAGATAATAGCGATTCACTGAAGAACGTTTCATAATAACTCCATAAAATCCGCCTCTGTGTTCAATCCACGCGCCAACGCGGCTCGTGATTTCTCCATCGGCCCGCTTCAGTCTTCCCGTTAGTTTCTTTCAAGGGCGGAGTGAAACTAGACCACTGGTGCGGAGGAAAACCAGACCAGATGAGTTTGTGGGGGATGGGGATTGGCGGGGAGGGTGGCGGCTGAAGCGGAGGCCGGGCGGATGGCGCAGGCTCAAAGCGACGAGATGTGCGGATGTTCAAAGTCAAAATCCGCACCCTTCAAAAAACGAAGAGTCGGCAGCCGCGGATTTTTGAGGCGTTCGGTTGCGCGGTACGCGAGGGTGTGTCACCTGACATTGAAGTGTTATCCTGTCGGCGGAGAGGATCGGATGGGAAACCTAAGGGAATTCGGCAAGCGACTGCCCTACCCTTTTGCAACGTCGCGAAAGGATGGACCACCCGACCGTTTCTTACACGAGTGCCTGGATGCCTAATTTTCAGATGGAGTCCAAGATTAGGCGCGGTGAGACAGAAACTCTGGCGGTGCATTGCGGGGATTACCGGTTTCAGACGGGCTTCTACGAATTTCTGAACCGCGGGCTGAATCTGGATGGGAATTACGATTTGATGGTGATCCCGGGCGGCCCGCTAAGCTTGACGCTTTTTGGGTATCTGCCGAAGTTTTCGTGGGCCAGTTGGAAGTGGTTCCGATTTTTTGTGGAACGACACGGAATCCGGCGGCTCATTTTGATTCAGCATCAGGATTGCGCATGGTACCAGACGATGCCGCTGCACTTGCATGCTTCCGCGGAACTGCGGCAGCGGCAGGAGCAGGATTTGGGAAGAGTGAAGGCCACTCTGAAGAAAGAGTTTCCGGATCTGAGTGTGGAACTTTATTACGTTGGCTGGGATGCGGAGGATCGGATCACGGTTGATTCGATTTTGGGCTAGATCAAATTAAACCTGAGAAGTAGAAAATCTCCGGCATTCAAGCATTTGGGAATCGCTCCGGATTCCTCGCCCAGGAGACGGGCTCGGAATGACGAAGTCCGTACATTTGCACCGACTTCGAACTGAAAATGAAACTTCCCTGGTTTCGAAAGTCAAAATGCGCACCCTTCAAAAAAACGAAGAGTGCGGCACCGGGCGAATTGCGTGCCTGAGTCCCTCCAGGAGCTAAAGCCCACATTTTTCGCTACTTACAATGTCGGAGCTAATGAGCCTGTGTGGCAACTCGGTTTTGCCGGTTGTCAAGACTGTTTACCGGCAGCCATGTGGTTGATAGTCAAGATGCCACACTAAAGGGTGGCGCTACACGACCATCCTTATTCGGCGTTGGCACGCAGACTCTAAAGCTCCGCTCCCCCTAAGAACCGTTCAAGCGAGAAGACCCTTAATCCAGGGGGAGGATTGCGTATCCCGGTGCTGGCTAGGGGGAGAGTTTGCCGGTATCGAGGTAATGCATGGAGGGGACGCCGAAGGCGTCGGCTACTCGATTGAAGAAGGCGAACATAGCGGTGATGTAGACGGCTTCGGAAATTTGGTTTTCGTTCCAACCGGCGTCGCGCAATTTTTGGACGTCGGCGGCCGTGGAGCGCGGGGCGGATTCGGTGATTAATTTTACATAGTCGAGCAGGGCGCGTTCGGCAGGCGGCAGGGCGGCTTCGTCGAGCTTGCCTTCCAGGATTGCTGCTACGCATTGATCGGTGGCTCCCTGAACACGCAGGAAGAAGGCGTGGCTGTCCAGTCAATACGGACAGCGATTCAGGTAGGAGACGTAGCTGGCGATCATCTCCTTGTGGCGGCGGGTTAGGTGGCCTTCGGCGAAATGAACTTTGTTGGAAAACTCGACTACCATGCGAAGGAAATCGGGGCGGGCGCCGAAACATTTGATAATGCCGGGAACTTTTTGACGGCCGGAATTGGCGCGCCAGAAATCGTAGGCGGCTGCGGTGTCGCCTGTGGCTTCGGCGTCTTCGAAGATTTTGATTTTCGTGGAGGGGAGTTTGGGGGCAGTGGGAACCGGATTTTCAGGAGCCTTCGTAGGCTTGTCCGGCTGATCTTTTTTTTGCTCAGTCATAGGTTACCACGCTTGATGTGCGAGGAAGAAAATCGCTGCCACTCAAGCATCTGGGATTTGCTCCGGATTCCTCGCTCCGTTCGGAATGACGACCAAGTGAATTCGTTCGCAGGCTGCCAGACATTACCATCGCCTCGCTCGAATTCACCGCGGAGAAATCGAAAATGGCACTACTTGCCGGCTGCGACTGGCTCAATCTTTTCGATTACGATGGCGCGCGAGCCGCGACGGTCATAGGACATTCCTGTGACGGTGACTTTGTCTCCAGCGAAGGGGAGCAACTTTTCGTTCTGTCCCACGGCAGGAGGGGGCGCCTCGGAGATCGGGAGATAAACGATTCCATCATCCGACAGAATCACAAGGGGAGATCCATTCTTCGCGCAGCGCAGCGCGCAATCCCTGCTGATCGGCTTCTCCAAGCCCTTTGTGAAAGCACAGGCGGAGTCCAGAACGTAGCCCTTTACGATTACTTTCTCGGGCTTCCCGCCATCACCCAAAACTATAGTAGTTGCCAGCAGGAACAGAAGGGCCGCATTCCCGATCATCATGGTGAATTTCATTCGCCGCCTCCTGTTTTAGATAATGAGCTCACTTGGATCATCCACCTACGAATTTGAAGAATCGTGCGCCCAGCCAAGCCGCTTGAGACGGCCTGGCTGGGCTCGATCAGTAGCCAGCGGGTGGGGTCCGCTGGCGGAGGTTGCCTCAACGCGCAACAGTTTCGCTATTGAGACGGTAGATATGGCGCGAATTTACTTAGAACGTAGTACGGGCGCAATACTGTAAAAGTACTAGTCTGCGCCAATCGGTGGAGTTTTCTTGTGATAGAGACACGGTTGCTCCCGAGGTCGAGGGGCTTAACCGTTTAGACTTGCTCGGGATCCCTCACTCTGTTCGGGATGACTGCAACGGCGGCGCGTCGGAAGACTGGGCCTAAGGCACAGCCAGGAGTGGCTGTGCTACTTGTGATAGAAACAAGGTTGTTCCCGAGGTCGAGGGGCTTAGCCGTTTAGATTTGCTCGGGATCCCTCACTCCGCTCGGGATGACTGCAACGGTAGCGGGCCGGAAGACTGGGGCTAAGGCACAGCCAGGAGTGGCTGTGCTACTTAGGGGCTCGGTTGAATTCGACGTAATTGCGGCCGAGGTAGAGGCGATACGTTCCGGGGCTTGCGGCTGTGGTTACTTGCAGCGGAACGGGGCGGGGCATTTTGACATCCTTCGCGGATGCAGTCTGAAACAAATCGTGGCCGCCAAGGTCCGTGACGACCAATTGCCCTGCTGCCGAAAACCCGATGCCGTACGAGCCAGGGATTAATTGGTGGCCGCCGATCTCGAGGGGAACCTCGGTGATTAGGTAGCCCTGGAATTTTTCCTGAATGCCCGAGGAATAGCCGGAAACGTCCGCCAGTCCCGCCAGGACGTAGAAATCATCCGCGAAGTGGACACCGCCCGTATTTCGGAGTTGAGTGGTGGTTACTTTTCCTCGATAGAAAACTTTTTCGGGGAATAACGCTGGAGTGATGTCCGCAGGCTTGAGAACTGTTTCCTTGCCGGACTGGGAATACATAATGGGCGCGAGAGCCAGAAGCAGTGTGCCGACAGCGGCCAGCAGTGAGAATCGTCGCATGGGAACTCCTTTCAAGATAGGTGGCATCTTACAGCAGTATTGGAATGTGAGGAATAGAGTTTGGAAAAACGATTTTGTGGGGCCTAGTAGACAGCGCATGACGAGCCCGGAAGTGCGCGGGAACAAGTCGCTACTTCTGGAGCATTTTGGGCTTTCTCTGGATTCTTCACCCTTAAACCGGGCTCGGAATGACCGCGAATTGTTTTTTTTTTGCCGGCGCGGAATGAGTGCGCAATGGCGAAATTTCCAATGGGCACAGTAAGGCGGGCGCGGCTGAAGCCGGTCCCTACAGGCCGTTGCGCGCGACCGCGACTGATACTGTTGAGGTGTTATTTGATGCCTTTGGATTCGGTGCAGTCGTAGGTGCGGCCGGCGGCTAGATTTTTGTACTCTTCGGTTTGGCCGCTGGGCCAATTGATTTCTACGCGGTCGATTTTGTCGCGCTTGCCCAGGCCGAAGGTTACTGGTAATTCGGATTGGGAGAGGTAGCTGGAACCACTTTTTACCAGGCGCGATTGGCTTGAGCCCGCGGAAAAAATGCGAACTTGGCCGCCGATGGCGTCGCGATTGGATTTTGTTCCGACCAAATGAAAGCGGATGCTGTGATTTCCGGCGAGTTGGTCGTTGCGGTAGAGGTAGGCTGCGCCGTTGTTTGTGGTGATTAGCAGATCGAGGTCGCCATCGCGGTCGAAGTCTCCGTAAGCCAGGCCGCGACCCACTTTCGGCTGGCTGAATTGCGATCCGGCGGCGGAAGCGATGTCGTGGAAATCGCCGTGACCATTGTTCAGGAAAAGCTGCGGCGGCTGTGCGTAGCCTACGTTGCCTCGGATGTTGCGAACAGTTTCGTCGATGTGGCCGTTGGCGATGGCGAGATCGAGCGAACCATCGAGATCGGCGTCGAGAAAAGCGCAGCCGAAGCCCAGCGTGTTTTTGGAGGCGGCGCCGATACCGGATTGTTGGGCGACGTCGTCGTAGGTTCCGTTGCCCAAAGCGCGATAGAGGCCGACCATTTCATTATCGAAATTCGTGATGGCCACGCCGGGGCGGCCGGAATTTTCGAAGTCGCCGGTGTCCACGCCCATTCCAGCGCGGGCTTTGCCTTCGGCGCTGAACGCAATTCCTGCTTCGACGGCGATATCTTTAAACGTGCCGTTGCGGAGATTGCGGTAGAGCTTGTTGGGCTGCGTATCGTTCGCAACTAGGAGATCTGGCCAGCCGTCCTGATCGTAATCGAGCATTGCGACACCGAGGGATTTCGAGCTGGTGTCGAAAATTCCGCTGTGTGCTGTCGCGTCTTCGAAAGTTCCGTCACCGCGATTGTGGAAGAGCCAGCAGGTTTCACCGCGAAAGGCTTCGGGAGTGCAATAGGATTTGTGCTTTCCGTCGAGGCTGCAGAAGACGTCGTGCTCAGGCGACCATTTCACGTAATTGCAGACGAAGAGATCGAGCAGGCCATCGCGATCGTAATCGAACCAGAGCGCGGAGGTGCTGAAGGCCTGGCGATTGTCGAGGCCGCTCGAGCGGGTGACGTCGATGAAAGTTCCCTTGCCTGAATTTTTGAAGAGGCGATTCTGGCCGACGCAAGTAATGAGGATGTCGGGAAATCCGTCGTTGTTGTAATCGCCAACGGCTACTCCCATTCCATAAATTTCGATGTCGAGTCCGGCGGCATGAGTCACGTCGGTAAAAGTGCCATTACGATTATTACGATAGAGCTTGAGCGTGCTGCGTTCGCGTTTGTGGCCGGGCCAATCCATGCCGTTGACGAGAAGGATGTCCTGCCAGCCGTCGGAATCGTAATCGAGAAAGGCACAGCCGGAACCGAGCGTTTCGGGGAGAAATTTTCCGCCGAAGGCTCCACTATTGTGCTGGAACAGGATTCCAGCGCGGGCGGTAACATCGACGAGGCGAAATCCTGGATTGACGGATGACGGTGCGGATTGGGCCCACGCGCTTGCAAGATGCAGGGTGGAAACCGATGCCAGACCGGCGAGCCCTTCGAGAAGAAAGGAACGGCGATTCACGAAAGATTTACCAACCCGTTGCGGATGGCGTAGACGACCAACTCGGCGGTTTTGTGGATTCCGAGGCGGTCCATGATATTGGCGCGGTGGACGGAGACGGTGTTGGCGCTGAGGTCGAGTTGATCCGCGATTTCCTTGTTGGATTTGCCGGCGACGATGTGCTGGAGAATTTCGAGTTCGCGGACGGTGAGGCCGGAGGTGCGCTGGCCTTTTAAGGCGGAAGGGCGGGCGAGTTCAGGCGCCAGGACTAGTTCGCCTTTGGCCACGCGGCGGATTGCGGTCGCCAATTCGAGATCGACTGCGTTCTTGAGCATGTAACCGCGAGCGCCGGCATCGAGTGCTTGCTGGACGAGGGTATCTTCGGAATGCATGCTGAGCATCAGGATGGCGATTTTGGGAGAAGCTTCGAGGATGCGGCGCGTGGCGATGAGGCCGCTGGTTTTGGGGAGGGCGCAATCCATGACGATTACTTGAGGCTGGAGTTCACGGGCGAGCCGGATGGCTTCGTCGCCGTCGCTGGCTTCGCCGACTACCGTGAAATCATTTTCGTCTTCGAGCATGCGGCGGAATCCGCGGCGGACCAGGCTATGGTCGTCTACTAGCAAAATCGAAATTTTGTCTGGCATGGGGATAATTTGGCCATAGTAGACGGAATGGTGCAAGCATTTGGGATTTTTTTCACCGCAGAGACGCCGAGGGCGCAGAAGATGGGACTTGCAGGCGGATCTTGGTGCCGCCCTGCGCGGGCTGCGAAAATTCAAGCGAGGCGCCGAGCAACTCGGCCCGTTCGCGCATCGCCACCAGGCCGATTCCCCGCTTCGCGGTGCTTGGGTTGAAGCCGCTGCCGTGATCTTCGACTTCCAGTTCTAAACTATCTTTCAGGAAATGCAAGCGAACCCAGGCTTCCTTGGCGCCGGAATGGCGCGCGAGATTGTTTAGAGCTTCCTGCAAGATTCGATAGATGTGAATGGCCGAGCTGCCTTCGACGGGAAAGGGCGTTCCGGATTTTTCGTAGTGGATGGCGATGCCGTTCTGGCGTTCCACCGTGGGCAGATACCAATCGATGGTGGATTCCAGGCCTGCTTCGTCGAGCATTACCGGATGAAGGGCCTGGGAAAGGGTGCGGACACTTTCGAGCGTAGTTTGAGTGATCTGGCAGACTTCGTGCAATTCGGCGCGGATGGGGGAATCCTCGGGGATGCGTTTTTCCGAGCGCGTGAGCATGGAGCCAACGGCCGTGAGGATCTGGCCGAATTCGTCGTGGAGTTCTCTGGAAATAAAACGCAAGGTGGATTCCTGGGTGGAGATGAGCTTCTGCGCGAGTTCGCTGCGCTGTTTCGAAAGCGCGGCAAGCTGCGCGAAAATGCGGCGATTGGAGCGGATCAGATAGAGGCTGGTGAGCACGATCGCGATCAGAGTGGCCGAGAGGAACCAATACACCTGGCGCTGCACGCGATCGTAGATTTGATTTACTTGCAGGGCGGCTTGTTCTTCGCGTTCGTTATTTTCGACCAGTTGGCGGGAGACGGCGGTGCTGAGCGCGGCTTGCCGGGCTTGCAGGGTAAGGCGAATTTGATCGCGGGCGTCTTTATCTTTGCCGTCCCGCGCGAGGGCGAAGGTGCGGTCCACTGCATCCCAGAATTGGGTGAGAGAAGAATTCAGCAGTTCGCGTTGTTCCGGAGTTCGCCGGGCGACCGCGAATTGTTCTTCGAGGCGAAGGGCGTCGGCGAGATCATCGCGAATGCGCTGGAATTGGGCGGACCATGCGGTGAGGGGATAAGGTTCGTCGTTATCGAGCATGTCGCGCATGGCCAGGCCGAGAGAGTTGAGATCATTTTGCACGCGGAGGAGTTGGAGGGAATCCTTGCGGCTGCGGTCGGCCAGATTATTTTGCAGTTCGCGAAGGCCGGAAATTTGGCGGGTGATGTACCAGGAATAAGCCACCACGGCGGCGAGAGTGATGATCAGGCCAAGGATCAGGCCCGGCGTGGGAGAATGTCCGGAGGAGCGCGGCACGGGATGAAGATACAACGCGGATGGAGTGGGAGTTCCAATGTGAAAGTCTTGGGAGTGAATCGGAATTGGAGACAAAAATAGGGCGCGGCTCCCCGACAAAAACCGTCGGGGGCGGGAAAGCCGGCCCCTATCCTATATTATATTGAACCGAAGCTGGTGCCAGGCTGAAGCCCGGCGCTGCATTCGATTTCGTTGCGGCGCGGGGCTATGGAGAAGATTGCGGGCGCTGGGCAACCATTTCGGCTACCGAACGTTTGTGGGCGGGATCGATTGGCTTGCCTTCGAAATAGTGGAGGATCTGCCAGCCTTGGAAATAGGTTTGCAATTCGCCGGGTCTTAAGCGATGTGCGGTGGGTTCTTCGCCTGGTTCGGTGATGTGAACGATGGAGAGGAGGATTCCGCCGGGGATGATTCCTTGCTTTGCTGGTTCGAAGAGATCGCGTTGCAGGTAGTAGCACATCGCGATGAGATTCCAGGTTATGGGTTCGATGTGGAATTGGTGTTTTTCAAGGTCTGCTACTCTGGCATCTATTTCGATTCCGCGCTCCGCTGCTCGGCTGCACAAAATTTCGATCGCGGCCGGTGAACCGTCTACCGCGGTGACGCTCCAACCTTGCGCGGCTAGCCATAGTGCGTTTCTGCCTGCTCCGCAGGCTAGATCGAGGGCTTTTCCTGACTTCAGCAGTTTGGCCGTACGCATTAGGAGCGGAGTTGGGGCGACTTCCAAGTCTTCTGCTGCACGTTCGCCGGAGCGATAACGCAGGTCCCAAGCGTTGATTTCCATGGGTAGAGTTTCTGGCAGGATGCGGAAAAAGTCGAGAGTTGCTATATGGAGGAATCGCCAGATCGGATTAGCGGCGAAGACTTTTACTTTCGATTGAGTATTTGCTATTTACTCTGCTGCGAAGAAAGGCATCGGACTCCATCAACCGGAGATTCCTGGCCAAAAACGGGCTCGGAATTACGGCGGGGTGATTATTTCCCAAATCAGTGCGCGGTGCATTGATTCGTTCTTCGAGCGGGCGCAGCAAGCAGCGCCCCTACATAGGCCAAGCCCAGAGCGCTGCTCCGATAAAAATCATCGGGGTGCAGGATTCGTACAGCCCTTCGAGGCTCAGGGTAAACAAGCAGCGCCCCTACAAAAGCCAAGGCTCGACCCATCGAAGAGAGGGGCCCTCACAAGCGACGCGCGCCTGCGGGGGTGCGGAGAGCCGACACTTCACCGAAATGCTAGGAGCGCATGTCGCTGGAAGTGCCGCCTGCTGCTGGGACGTAGCACTTCAGCGTGTAGTCCATTACCATGCGGTCGGCATTGAAACGCCAGCCCAGAGTGCGGATGGTTCGCTTCATGCGCTTGATCCAGCCGCGGGGCAAGCCGTCGCGATCGCGCTGATAGTAAAGCGGGATCACTTCTTCGCGGAGAGTGCGGTACAGATCCTCGCCGTCGCGGGAATCGTGAATATCTACGTTGGAGTGAGTTCTTCCGGTTCCGATTGCGAATCCGTTCAGCCCGTCATAGGCTTCGGCCCACCAGCCATCGAGCACGGAAAGGTTCAGGCCACCGTTCAAGACGACTTTTTGGCCGCTGGTTCCGGAAGCTTCCAAAGGCCTGCGAGGATTATTCAGCCAGAGGTCGACGCCTTGCACGAAGTGGCGTCCCACGTTCATGTCGTAGTCTTCGACAAAGACAAATTTATCGGAGAACTGGCGGTCGCGCATCAGTTCCGCGATTTGCTGGAGCAAACGCTTGCCGGCATCGTCGCGAGGATGAGCTTTTCCGGCGAAGACGAACTGCACGGGCCGCTTCGGGTCATTGACCATCGAGGCGAGCTTTTCGAGGTCAGCCAGAATTAAATTGGCTCTTTTGTAAGTAGCGAATCTGCGCGCAAAGCCAACCGTGAGCGCATCCGGGCTGAGTACGCGGCTGAGACTTTGCAGCATTTCCGGCGACTCGCCGCGGCGCTCCGCTTGTTCCACGGCTTGCTGGCGAACGAATTCAATCAGTCTTGACTTCAAACTCAAATGTGTTTCCCACAGCTCGCCGTCGTCCACGTTTTCAATTTTTTCCCAGATGCGGGCTTCGCCACTATGCTCGTGCCAGCCTGTTCCCAGGTGCCGGTCGTAGAGGCGGAACATTTGGGGCGCCAGCCAGGAGGGGACATGCACGCCATTGGTGATGTGCCCGATCGGAACCGCATGCTGCGGCTTACCGGGATAAAGACCTGTCCACATCGCGCGGGAGACTTCACCGTGCAGGGCCGAAACCGCATTCACTCGCCTGGAGTGCTTCAGGCCGAGCACGGTCATGCAGAATTCCTCTTGATGGCTGTTTGTATTTTCGCGGCCGAGACCCAGGAACCTTTCGTGCGAGAGGCCGATTTGCTCGCGAAGAGGGCCAAGATGCTCTTCGATCAGTTCCGGAGTGAATCGATCGTGACCGGCAGGCACTGGAGTGTGCGTGGTGAATACGACTTCGCCGGAAACGCGGGACGAGGCTTCCTCAAAGCTCAAACCTTCGTCGTGCATGTGGTCGCGAATTGCTTCCAGCACGGCGAATCCGCTGTGTCCTTCGTTCAGGTGCAGAACTCCGGGGGTGATGCCCATGGCCTTGAGAGCGCGGAAGCCTCCAACGCCCAGCATCAATTCCTGGCGAATGCGGATGCGGCCGTCTCCTCCATACAATCGCGAAGTGAGTTCGCGATCTTCGGGAGCATTTCCTTCGACGTTGGAATCCAAGAGAAGCAGATCGCAACGCCCCACCTTCATGCGCCAAACCTTCGCCTGGAGCGAACCGCTGCGGGTCTCAATCTGGACACGGACAGGCGCGCCACTCGTCCCGATCGCTTGCTCCATGGGCATTTGGCTGACGTCCGTGTAGATATAATCCTCCTGCTGCCATCCACTGCGGTCCAAATGCTGACGGAAGTAACCTTGGCCGTAAAAAAGGCCGATTCCAATCAAAGG
The DNA here is from genome assembly GCA_963797765.1 of uncultured Acidobacteriota bacterium. Lineage (GTDB taxonomy): Bacteria > Acidobacteriota > Terriglobia > Acidiferrales > UBA7541 > JBGPTK01. The sequence goes on from CAWCQU010000003.1 coordinate 212,339, forward strand.
AATTCCCAGGTCCGACGCGCTCTTCAGGTGATCACCGGCCAGCACACCGAGTCCGCCGGAGTATTCCGGAATCGATACGTGCAAACCGAATTCGGCGGAGAAATAAGCCACCGGCCGCGGACGCAAGATACCCGCGTGCCGAGCGCCCCAAGTGCGGTCTGCATCCAAGTATTCCCTTTGGCGGCGATAGGCGTAATTAATGCGGCTGTGCAATACCTGTTCCTGCGCGCGACGCTCAATTTCCGTCAAGGGCATTTCGTTGAGCAGAGCAATGGGATTGCGGTTGAGCTGGCGCCAGCGTGCGGGATCGAGGTCGCGAAACAGGCTGCTGGTATCGTGGTCCCAACTCCACCAAAGATTGCGAGCGAGCGCCCAGAGCCTTTCTTGCGAGGGAGCGATAAAGCGGTCGAGCGTGCGGGCTTCGCTGACGACAGGGGCCACTTGCGCGGCAGCCTCCGCGAGCATATGGATTTCATCTTCTCGAAAAATGCGGGCCTCAACAGTTTGAACGACAAGAACGCCTTGCAAAACACCGCGGTCAATCAACGGGACTCCCAAAAAAGACTGATAAGCGTCTTCGCCGGCGTCACTGAAATACTTGAACCGAGGATGGTTTCGAGCTTGGTGAACCGCCACCGGCCGCACCTGTTCCGCTACCAGACCCGCAAGACCCTCGTGGAGAGACATGCGGAGCGTGCCGATACATTGCGGACGCAATCCGAGGGTGGCTGCCAAGACTAGATTAGTCCGGTCCGGTTCCAGCAGATACGCCGAACAAACATCGGTGTGGAACCGCCTGGCGATCAATGCCACAACATTCATCAGAGTTTCGATCGGTTTGCCCGCCTCCCCTGTGAGATTGCCGATTTCTTCCAGGGTCAGTACATGGCTGTCATTGCGCTCTTGAGTGATCTGGCTCATTTTCTGAACACCCTCTTCTTTCGAATCCAATTTTCAAATTTTGCGGCGCCACTTGCTGGGACCGACTTGCCCTGCAATCCGTTCGTCGAGAGCCTGGCCTCTGAAAAGTATAGTCCGCAATAGCCCACACAGCAGACCAAGGGACCCGCCCGTCCATTTGCCCGCTTACAAGCAAAGAATCGAAAAACGAATGATTCGGCGAAGAGGCTTGCAGCCATGCCGCATGTTTAACGAGCGCTAATTAACGAATGCGAATCAACGACCGGCCTTGGATCGCATGCTGCAGCCCTCTTGAAAAACTTTACATGGCAGGCGCGGCAACTCCAATCGAAATTCCTGCTGATGGATAGTGAAGATAAACAGCGGCTGGCGAGGGTCGGCCGGGCACCGCGTCAATCCATGCGGTTGCGGAAGCGAGATCTGCGGATGCAAGAGAGAAGCGAGGAAGCGCGAAGGTTCAGAAATTCGTGAATTGTGGATACAACGTAAGAGCGCGGGGGAGACGCAAGGGAAGGGGCGCGGCCCTTCCAAGCTCAGGGTAAACGTGAAGCCGTCCCCAACACGAACGCCAGGCGGGATGAAACCTTCATGGTCAGGGATATTAGCGCCCGGAAACCGCGCATCCAAACTACCACGCCAGCAGTTGCTAGAACGCAGATCATCTAAATTTAATTTGGAAGGATTGCTACTGAATTGACAATCGAGGCTCCGGCCTCAATGTAGCGCCGGTGCACCGACTGGATCGATGGCAAAAATGGGCACAGTTTATTGTCTCGATCCCTGAAATAACCGAGGAGGTTATCTGCTTGCAAGAAAGTGGTGAGCCGCCCAGGACTCGAACCTGGAACCCGTTGATTAAGAGTCAACTGCTCTACCGATTGAGCTAGCGGCCCACGTCCTCGACGCCCCATTCCATCGAGGGAATCACAAACCTGCGAACATAGGAAGCTTCGCGGGCCTGCGACCAATTATCTACTTATAGCAGTCCTTGCGCGGGGCGGTCAATGCAGTTCGAACTTAATAATTTGCGGAAGTTGAAGATCGAACGCAAGGACGAGCGAATTTCCGGTAAAGCATTCCACTTGACTCTCGGTGATTCGGCAGACTCTTTTCAAGAGGATTCTAATCACAATCAGAGCCGGCAGGCCGCGACAACACATTCAGACCCTCTAGCGGCGGCGAAGCTCGCCGGCGATTTCCTGGGCGACCTGGCGAGCTCGATCGAGTTCACCGGGACCGAGCGAAATGGCCGCTACACGCGCGTGGCCGCCTCCGCCAAAGCGTTCACACAGAGCAGCCAAATTGATTGCCGCCGAGGCGTCATTCCAGGGATTCGATCCCACCGAAATTTTTGTGCGCATCGGAGAAGCGCTGACGCCGACGGAATACAAACAATCCGGAAACAAGAAATAAGGAATAAATTTGTTATAGCCTTCCAGATCGAGGTCGCTGACATCGAAATAAATCACGCCGCCGCGCGCTTCCATTCGCTGGCGCATCACTTCAATCGACTTGCGATGGCGATCGAGAAGCGGGCCCAGATATTTCTCCACAATCGGGAGCTTTACGATTTCCGGCAAAGAGCGATAGGCCAGTTCCGGGATGATTTGTTGACCTAGATTGGCATCCGGAGCGGCCTCAATGACCAGCGCCAGTTGCATGGCAGGTTCGCCAAGACCTACCGCAAACTGTGGAGAGGAAAACTGCGCGCCGTCGATCACGTCTCCCCAGTGAATCAGATCGGCGAGCGGCGTGGGATCGAAACCGAATTTCTGCTGCGCGATGGTGCTGAGAAATTTGGTGCAGGATTTGTAGGTGGGATCGTAAAACTTTTTACTGGAATGGTCGCGGCGGAAATTTTCCGCGTCTTCGGCGGTGAGAAATGCGCTCTGGTGATGATCGAACCACCAGGTGAGCAGCGGCGAGCTGGAATATTTGAAATCGACGATGGCGTTTTCGTCGCCGTCGAATGTGCCGGGCTCGAATGGCTTGGAAGCCTTGTGAGTCATTCCGGTATAGAGGAATTCCGCATCGGGGTTGATCCGTTCGCGGTAAAAGCGCGTGAAGATTGCCGCGGATGCGGCGCCGTCGAAACATTTATCGTGGAAACAGATGCGTACTTTCACCGGAATCGACCCCACCCGCTTGCGCGCAGAGTTAAAAATTGCCGCGCGCAAAGCCAATAAAGATGGCGGGAGGCTCGGCGATTGTCAAGCGGAAACCGGGTGGTAAGCAGGTCGAGTTTGTCGTGCGACAAGGGACGACGATCACTCTGCGCGGAAGCTTCAGGGGCTAAAACCCGCTCTTCTTGCGAAACTGGATGTCGGAGCTGAAGCTCCGACCCCTAAAAATCTAGCCAAACCATGTGAAGCATCTTCAGACCAGATTTGTCGCGGCCTCACTTGGCCATTTTTTCTGCGAATTCTCCGGCGACGGGGAGCTTGAATCGCTCACCCTGAAAGGCCTTAACCATACAGAAGATCCACAGGATAAAACAAAGGAGTTGCAGAAGTTCGTAGAGAGCAAATCCGAGTGAAAATCCACTGAGGCCACCGAAGAAAAATCCGAAGCCGAAAACAGAGCCGAGTATGATCATGAGCACATGCAGTCCTCCGAAGGTTACGATGGACTGCGCGGCGTGAAAGCGCACGAAGGGGCGCTTGTCGATCAGATAGAAAACGATTCCCGTCACCCAGCCGAGCACGTAGCACAAAGCTCCGGCGACATTTTCCTGCAGACCTGATTGTGCTCCGCTCACGGCTCCTCCTGGCGCAGCTCCCGCTGCTGTCCCCGCGGCAGATTGTGGCGCGCCGCACTTCGGACAAAAGCCTACGTTATCTCCCACTTCAGCCCCGCACTTGGTGCAGTGTGGCATCTCAACCCTCCGGCAATCCACGATCAAGAAAAAACACCCGAACGGCGCGGAGACTAGCAGATAGGGCCTCTGACAGCAAGTGTAATTGGAACCCCGGTGGGTATTCTGTAGAATGGCGCCCGATCTGGAGCGCCAGGAGAATTCCGGTTAGCACCGAATCAATCGCGGGGTCACGCCCGACGCGCAAACTGCTTGGATTTGATTGGCCGAGCCAGTTGACGCATGGAGAGAAGAGTTCGCTGATTGCGGGCGGGCTTGGGTGGATGCTGGACGCGTTCGACGTGACGCTGCTCTCGCTGGTGCTGGCGTACTTGATGCGCGATTTGGGGCTGAGTCGCGAGAGCGGCGGATTGCTGGGCACGCTGACGCTGGCATTTTCCGCGGCCGGGGGACTAGCGTTCGGGATTCTGGCGGATCGCATCGGCCGCGCGCGTTCGCTCTCGATTTCCATCCTGATTTATTCCTTTGCCACGGCTGCTTGTGGCCTTTCCACTACGTTCACGATGCTGATTGTGTTCCGCATCATTGTGGGACTGGGAATGGGCGGGGAGTGGACCACTGGCGCGGCGCTGATTGCGGAAACCTGGCCCGCCGAGCATCGCGGTAAAGCGCTGGGATTGATGCAATCCACCTGGGCGATTGGAGAGATTATCGCCGCGGGAGTTGCGGGACTGCTGCTGCCACATTTTGGATGGCGCGCTGTTTTCTTCGTGGGCGTGCTGCCTGCTTTGATAGTCTTTTGGATTCAGCGCAGGGTGCCCGAGCCGGAAGTCTGGACGCGACAGGCGGCGCAGCGTGGGAGCCAGGAAAAGAAAGGGGCGATTGGGGGACTGCGCTTATTGTGGCGAAAAGATATTCGCTGGAATGGACTGATTGCAACAGCGATGAACGCGTTCGGGATGTTTGGATACTGGGGACTGTTCTATTGGATTCCGGCATATCTTTCGCTGCCGCTGCTTCAGGGCGGGCGCGGACTGAATATCGGAAAGACGACGGCGTGGCTGATCGTGATGGGCGCGGGAAAATGGCTGGGATACACTCTTTTTGGATTTGCCGCTGATACCGTGGGGCGGCGGAAGAGCTACGTTGTTTATTTACTTGCGGCGGCTGTGTTGGCGCCGCTCTATGGCTGGGTGCACAGTCCCTTGTGGCTGCTTTTGCTGGGGCCTATTGTGGCTTTCTTTGGCACGGGATTTTTTTCTGGTTACAGCGCCATTGCCGCGGAACTATTTCCAACTGAAATTCGGGCTACTGCAATGGGGCTGAGTTACAACATCGGGCGCGGATTTTCCGCGCTCGCGCCGATCGCTGTGGGGGCGCTCTCGTATCGAGTTGGACTTGGAAAATCTTTCTTCTTACTTGGCGCGGCGTTTTTGGTGTCAGCGCTATTGGCTACGATGTTGCCGGAAACGAAGGGGAAAGAGCTTGAATAGAACTGCGGCGAGTGGGCTGCTGGCCAGAACGAGCTACGGAGTGCTTACCGCAGAGGCGCCGAGGACGCAGACGGATGAACGAGATTGGAGTGGGGATACGGAGCATGGTAAGTTTACGGATACGGTGCGGAAGTGGCGGAACTGGCAGACGCGCAAGACTTAGGATCTTGTGGCCGAAAGGTCGTGGGGGTTCAAATCCCTCCTTCCGCACCATACTTCAGGTATCCCGCGCTCCGCTGTTGACTTGCCTCTTGGTTCGTTTCACCGTTTCAGTTGAGCTGGCCATGTTTCATTGAAAAACCGAATGCGCGGTTCGAGAAATCTCCGAGCCGATAGCTGACAACATGTGCGCGGGATTCCTCACTGCGTTCGGGATGACCGGAGAAGATCACGGCATTTGGTCGGAAGGTGATTCGTTCGAAGTTTTTCGGGGAAACATTCTTGAAAAATCCAAAGTGTGATATATGATGTGGCGTTTTGAAAATGAGCACGCCTTCAGAGTTTCATTCTCGATCGAACAGAGCGGCGAAAACGCAGGCCGCAGTCCATGCAGTCCGCGGAGCGGAAGCGATGCAGAATAGAAATCGGTGTGCAGGTTCAGCGACGGCAGCTATGTTTCTGGCGCTGGTTCTACTGATCCTGGTTGGCTCGACGGTTTATATATTCGCGGCGAAGGTCTGGTGGTTTCCAACCTCGATCACCACTTTGGGTGGCGAAATTGACCGCCAGTTCAACCTGACGCTTTATATTACCGGCATTGTATTTGTGTTGTCGCAATTGGGACTGGCTTGGGCGGTGTGGCGGTATCGCGATCAGGGACAGCGCGCGACGTTTTCACGCGGCAACAACACCTTTGAAGTGCTGTGGACCGTGGCGACGCTGGTGATGTTTGTGGGCCTGGGCCTTCTCGCGAAAAACGCTTGGGCGCAAGTGCATTTCCGCGAGGCGTCGCCGGGCGCGATTCCAATCGAAGTTGTGGCGCAGCAGTTTGCCTGGAATTTCCATTATCCAGGGCCGGATGGAGCGTTGGGCCGAACCGCTCCGGAAATGGTGAGCGCTTCCACCGGCAATCCGGTGGGATTGGATGATAAGGATCCCGCGGGCAAAGACGACATTGTGGTGCCAATCCTGGTGGTTCCCGTGAACCACGAAATCAGCTTGATTCTGAAGTCGCAGGACGTGATCCATAGTTTTTACATTCGCGAGCTGCGCTTGAAGCAGGATTTGGTGCCGGGGATGACGATTCCAATTCATTTCGAGCCGGACAAGATCGGCGAATATGAACTTGCCTGCGCCGAACTTTGCGGCCTGGGCCATTACAAAATGCACAGTTGCATGCAGGTGGTATCCGATGACGATTACAAGGCCTGGCTTGCCGGGGGCGGTCAATCCCTGCAGCGCGGGGACATGAAGATCGGAGAGTGCCAATGAGCGATCATGCCCACGGCGCGGTGCACGTCCCGCAGGCACCGACCGGATTCATTCAGAAATACGTTTTCAGCAAGGATCATAAGGTAATCGGCATTCAGTATTTCCTGATGGCGATGGCGGCGGTGATCGTGGGGATCGTGCTGTCGCTGCTGATGCGGATGCATATCGTCTGGCCGGGGATGCATCTTCCGTTTGTTTCCGGCGGAATCATGACGCCGGAGCAGTATCTGGCGTTGGTCACCATGCACGGCACGATCATGGTGTTCTTCGTTTTGACGACCGCGCCGCAAAGCGGATTTGGAAATTATTTTCTGCCCATACAGATTGGCGCGCCGGATATGGCGTTTCCGACGCTGAACATGCTTTCGTTCTGGTTCACGTTTGTGGCGTTCCTGGTGATGCTGGGGGCGTTTATTGTTCCTGGTGGCGCTCCGATCAGCGGATGGACCACGTATCCTCCGCTTTCCGGAATTGGCGAGGCTGCGGGGCCTGGTGAGGGATTGGGCCAGACGATGTGGCTGATCAGCATCGTGATTTTCTGCGGCGCGTCGCTGATGGGCGCGCTGAATTTTATCGCCACGATCATTGATCTGCGGGCTCCGGGCCTTTCACTGATGCGCATGCCACTGACTTGCTGGGCATGGTTTGTGACGGCGATCCTTGGATTGCTGGCGTTTGGTGTGCTGCTGGCTGCGGGATTATTGCTGGTGCTGGACCGGTCGGCGGGAACTAGCTTTTTTATTCCCGGGGGATTGGTGATCACCGATGTTTTGATAAAGCATAAAGGCGGGTCGCCTTTGTTATGGCAGCACCTTTTCTGGTTCTTTGGCCACCCGGAGGTTTACATCGCGATTCTGCCGGGCATGGGTGTTGCCTCGCATGTGCTGGCGACATTTTCGCGGAAGCCGGTGTTCGGATATCGCGCGATGGTTTATTCAATCTGCGGGATTGGATTTTTGGGATTCATGGTGTGGGGCCATCACATGTTTATCAGCGGAATGAGCCCCTATTCGGCGATTGCGTTTTCGGTGCTGACCATGTCGATCGGCGTGCCTTCGGCGATCAAGACATTTAACTGGCTAGGCACTTTGTGGGGCGGCAAAATTCAGTTCACTTCGCCCATGCTGTTTGCGATCGGGTTCGTCTCGCTGTTCGTAACCGGCGGGCTTTCCGGATTGTTTCTGGCGCAGCCGGCGGTTGACCTCTATTTCCACGATACATTTTTCGTTGTCGCGCATTTTCATTTGATCATGGGAGTGGCGGCCATCTTCGGGATCTTTGCGGCCACCTATTTCTGGTTTGGGAAAATGTTCGGCCGGATGATGAATGAGACTATGGGGAAGCTGCACTTCTGGCTTACATTTATCGGCGTCTATTGCGTGTTCATGCCCATGCATTACCTGGGCATGGCCGGCAACCCGCGCCGCTATGCGGAGCTGAGCGCCAATCATTTTCTGCTTCCGCTGCATCCTGTCCACTATTTCATTACGATCGCTGCATTTGCCACAGCGACGGTGCAGTTGATTTTCTTTTTCAATTTCTTCTGGAGTTTGAAGTTTGGCCAGAAGGCATCGGAAAATCCTTGGCATGGAACGACGCTGGAGTGGATCACGTCCTCGCCGCCTGCGTTCGATAATTTTGGCGGGCATTATCCGAGCGTTTATCGTGGCCCGTACGACTACAGTTTGCCGGGCGAGACGGAAGACTACGTGGTGCAAAACATGCCTCCGGCGGCGGCTGGGAAGTCACATTAGGAGTTTTTGATTCGAATGGCTGCAACAACCATTCACGACGAACTCGAAATCAGGCGCGACGGCGGCGGCCGGGGCGGCAATGGATCTGGCGGGCCGGGCTTCGGCGGTGATGGCGGGGACCACGCCGAGCGAAGCGGCGCGGTGCCGCAGCGCGCTTACATTACCGGAATGACGGTGGGGCTGGCCGGGATTTTGATGTTCTTCATGGCGCTGACGAGCGCCTACATCGTTCGCAAGGGAATTTCACTGGATTGGCAGACATTTAGGCTTCCCAAAATTTTGTGGCTGAACACACTAATCCTGCTGGCCAGCAGCGTGACGATCGAGCGGGCGCGGCGCGAGCTTCATCTGTCAAATCTGGATGACTTCCGGTATTGGTGGGCCCTTACCACTGCTTTGGGACTGATGTTTCTCGGCGGACAACTGCTTGCCTGGCGGCAACTTTCGGCAGCAGGCGTTTATCTGGTGAGCAATCCGAGTAGCAGCTTTTTCTACGTATTGACGGCGGCGCACGGATTGCACCTGCTGGGCGGGATTATTGCTTTGCTGTTCGTGGGATGGCTGAATTTCCGGCGCGCCCACATCGAACGCTCCACGGCAACCGAAGTGAGTGCAATTTATTGGCACTTCATGGACGGACTGTGGGTGTTTCTGCTTCTACTTCTTTATCTGGGACGGTGAAGCGTGTCAGACACTGAATTCGAAATTGTGGCTGATTCTCCGTGGTCTGGCGGGGGATCGCCATTTGCCGTCAGGTCGATCAAGTTCGGGATGTGGCTGTTTATTATTTCCGACTCGCTCACCTTTTCGGCTTTGCTGATCAGTTATGCGTGGGTGAGGCTGGCGAATCCGGATTGGCCGCGACCGTTTCCGTTTTCTCCTGCGATTCTGAACGCCAGCTTCCTGACGTTGATCTTGCTCTCCAGCAGCTTGACGATGGTCTTGGGGGTCAATGCGGCGCATCAGGGCCAGCGGAGCAAAGCGGTGAAATATTTAATCGCCACTTCGATTCTGGGAGCGGCTTTCGTGATTTTGCACTTGGGCGAATGGTTCCGGCTGTTTGATGAGGGCGTTACGCCCTGGTCGAATCCGTGGGGTGTGCCATTGTTTGGCGGCACCTTTTTCGGGATTACCGGGCTGCACATGCTGCACGTCACCATCGGCGTTTTCTACCTTTGGATCATGGCCTTCGGTTACGGCCGCGGAAAATTTAATGCCGATCACGTGGAAGTAAGCGGCCTCTACTGGCACTTCGTGGACCTGGTGTGGATGTTTGTGTTCCCCATGTTGTATTTGATGTCCGTCAGCCTGAAAGGCTGAGAAGCGGAGCGAGCGGATGAATGCACACGGCGAGGTGGCGGTCGACGATGGGCACGAAGTAGGAACAACCAAATTATTTCTTTGGGTTTGGTTCTGGCTTCTGCTGCTGACGGCAATTGAAGTCTTGCTGGCCTATTTTCAATTGCATCCCTACTTGATGTTAACGATCTTGATCGGGCTGTCGCTGATCAAGTCGGCACTGATTCTGTCTTATTTCATGCATTTGCGGTTTGAAAGGCTTAGCCTGTTTCTGATACTGGTTCCGGCGATGGTGTTTTGCATCTGCATGATGCTGATTATGTTCTTCCCGGATAGCGTGCGGCTGATGCAGATGCGCTCGCATTGAGGAATTTTTACATGAAGAGAATGGCGGCATGTGTGGTTCTGATGTTGGTTCTGAGCGCGGCGTTTCCGCTTGCTCCGGCCTCGCGGGCACAGGGATGCGTAATGTGCCAGACCAGCGCCAGCGCGGCAGGGAAGGCGGGCGAGCGCGCGCTGGATAAGGCGATTCTTACTCTGCTGCTGCCGCCCCTAACGATGTTTCTGCTGATTCTGGGATTTGCCTGGAAGCGCAGCAGGGCGATTTCACGCGCCAATGAGAAGTTGAATCGAAGAGTGGCTTCCCCGCCGAAGGTAATTTTGGATCTTCCCTGATCTTTTTCGTGTTTCGCGAGTGCCTTGCATCTTCGCGAGAAATCCGGGCGCAGCAAGCAGCGCCCCTACGACCCCCTAAAACCACCGACTGGTTCAAGGGCGTGTAGGGCGCGGCCCTTCGAAGCTCAGGGTGAACTGAAGCCGGCCCCCTACACAGAGGAAACTGCACGGAGGCCGTCCATTTTGCCTTGGACGGTCTCCGGGCAGTCGGAGAGATCAGAAAGCTATTGGCCGGGTTTATTGTGCAGGCCCAGGCAGATGTCCACGGCACTGGCCGGGTCAACTGCGCTGTTATCCTGCACGATGTGCTGGATCACGCCTTGCTTGTCGATCACGAAGGTGGTGCGGCGCGCGAATTCGTACTGGTCCACTTTCAGATCGTAGGATTTGAGGATGCCGTAGGCTTTCAGCACCTTGTGATTCATGTCGCTGAGGAGCGGAAAGGTGACGCCGATTTGCTTGGCAAAGGCGCCGTTGGCGGCGGGACTATCGATGCTGATTCCGAAAACTACGGTGTCACTTGCTTCGAGCTTGGCCAGATCAGACTGATAGGCCTGTAATTCCTTCGTTCAACCCCCGGTGAACGCCAAGACGTAGAAAGCGAGGATGACGGTTTTTTTGCCCCGGTACTGGCTCAGCGTGACCGGATCTTTCTGGTCGCTGGGCAGGGTGAAATCGGGGGCCATCTCTCCCACTTTCAGGTTCGTCTCGGTGATCGCCGGCTTTTGCGGTTCCTGCGCGGCCATTGGCAAAGGCATGGCAGGGGAGAGGAGCAGCAGTCCGCCGAGCAACGCACTGAGATACTTCATAAATTAGTCTCCTTGGCACAGCTTCGAGATAAGTGGCGACTCTCAACAACATCCAGATAATATCATGCTACGAGGAAGAGGATGATGAATGAGGAAAGTGGCTGCTGTCCTCTTGTGACGGAAAAAGCGGGCGCAGCCCTTCGAAGCTCAGGGTGAACCCTTCGAAGCTCCCTTCGTTTCTCAGGGCGAGCAGGGTAAACCCGTCGGATCTCACGGTGAACAAGCAGCGCCCCTGCGAAATAACTGGAGGTCTCCGGTCCACTGCATCGATTTATAGAAACATCCGGGATGGCACTGCGGGGCTAACGAAGACGGCCTGGGGGATCGGCGGGATCAGGCGTGGGCGGGACAGATTTAGGGCGCTGGCCCTCTGGCAATCGGGAAGGAGCGGGTTGCGGCAATCCGATGCCGCGATTCAGTTCGAGATGTTCCTTGCCGCAACGAGGACAGTAACCTTTTCCATTTTCTTCGTCGCGCAGGCTGGCGAGTTCGTAGCAGCCGCAGATGCAGTCACAGTAGCCGGTGAGTGAAGCGGTTTTGATCGGGACCAACGCCATTCGTTCTCCCTCCGCAAAGGATACTACCTGCCGTGCCAATGTTTCGCAACACCGGCTCGCAGGCGGCCTAGAGATTCTCGATTTGCGAGAGACGGAAGGGATCGCCCAGGCTCTCGCGCAATTCTCCCCAGAGAGTTTCCGGCATGCCCAGAAAAACTTCCACAACCTTGGGATCGAATTGCGTACCCGAAAACCGTTTGATCTCTTCGCGCGCTGCCGCAACGGTTTGCGCTTTGCGGTAGGGCCGGTCGGAAATCATCGCGTCGAGCGTATCGGCAACCGCGAATATACGCGAGCCGAGAGGGATCTCTTCGCCTTTTAGTCCGCGAGGATAACCGCTGCCGTCGTAAGATTCCTGGTGCGTCAGAACAATTTCGGCGGCTTCGCGCAAAAATGGAATGCGCTCCAGCGCGGCATAGCCAATCTCGCAGTGGCGCCGCATCACCGTGCGCTCGTCGTCAGTAAGGGGTCCGGGTTTGCGAAGAATCACGTCCGGGATGCCCATTTTGCCAATGTCGTGCAAAAAGGCGCCGCGGGCGATGTGCCGCAGCGAACCGCGGTCCACCTTAATTGCCTTGGCTATGCTGATCGTGAAAGCGGTTACGCGCTGGCAGTGGCCCTCCGTTTCCGCGTCCTTCATATCCAGCGCGCCGCCGAGCGCTTCCAGCGTGTAATCGTAGGACTGCTCGAGTTCGCGTAACGCCAGGGAAAGTTGTTGAGTGCGCTCTGCCACCAAACGTTCCAAGTCTTGTTGATAGGTGCGATTTTCGAGAATCAGCCGGCGATGTTCCAAAGCCCGGCGAACACTCATGTAGAGTTGATCTTTTTCGAACGGCTTGAGGATGTAGTCGTAGGCGCCGGAACGGATTGCCTGGATGGCGATGGATAAATCGTGGGTTGCGGTGACCATGATCACTGGGACATCGCCGTCGCGGGCACGCAAGTGTGACAGCAATTCCATGCCGTCCATCTTCGGCATCACGATGTCGCTCAGCACCAGATCGGGCTTAGATGCATCGAATTGATCCAGGGCCAGCCGTCCGTTCGAAACTACCGTGCAACGATACCCCTGCGCTTCGAGTAGCGTGGTGATGACTTCGCGGATAGCTTCTTCATCGTCTACAACGAGGATTCTTTCGCCAGCCAAGGGCTCCTCCAAGCTCGCGCGGTTACATGGTAAGGTACACCGCCGCTACGGACGTCTGACCACTCTTTTGGAACGAGTGCTTCGATAACAACATTTATTCATCTACCTTTGCAAGTACTTTGGCGCGATCTCGAAAGGCAATTGGATCTCTAACGGGAGCACGATAGCCGCTGTTCCCAGTGCCAGATTAAGAGCTCTGCGATTCAAGAAATTACGGCCCAGTTTTTTTTCGTACCATTTTGGTTCACTGCAATAGGTTAGGCATTTCTGTTAGTTACCACGGCATTTGAATGGCCAGAAGGGTAATCGAAGCGGTTTTCGTCGTAAGCTAAATCCAATCGGGCTGGGAGGGACTGCCGTCTTTAAACTTTCACATCGCTGACCGGCGCACGCGTGCTGCGGATCCTTCACGCCATTTCAAAGACTGAAACCAGCTCCCAGCCGTGAAGGCGACTGCTGCTCAAGCGCCACCATGGTCGCCTCAATCTTGGCCGCATAGCTTCCCACCATGTCAGCGAGCCGGATAACATCCCTCGGAGCGAGCGAACCAAACGCAAGTTGGACATCCACGAGCCGATAAGCCATTCGAAAACGTATGCCGAGCCAAACTCGTTCCGCCTCTTGAGATCGCTCTACTTCGGGAGAAAGGGCTGCCACTGTTCGCGCCAGGCGATCCAGCCGCACGAAGTCCTCGTATAGGCCCTTTAGAAATGCCTTGGCCACGCGACGCCTTTCGGCACGCCATTTTCGGTGATCCGTGGCAGTCATTCGTGCACTCAAGAATGTCTCATCCGAGCGAGAAAGAACTTGGCGCAGTTGCGGAAAGTGGCGGCAGTGGAGTGAGGAAAGATTCTCAGGGGGAGGCTCTTCATGGAAAGTTCGAACGGCCGAACCCTTTCCTGGTGGGCGAATAAGCAAAATGAGGGCAAGGAGAACCAGCACGGCAAGAAAGAAGCACAATACGACGAATGGAACCGCGCCAATGAATAGAATAGTTAGGATCATGGCATCCACTTCCACATCTCCTGCAATTTCTGGTTCAGTTCACGCAATCGATGGTTCATTTCTGGACTGACCTGCAAATAGACATCTGGTTTGAGCAGCGCCGGCTGTGATTGGGTTGCCGGCAGCGGTTTCCACAAGGCGACACACCAAAGCACCGTGGCCACCTGAAAGGTCGCGCCGCGTATATCGTTCCATCGGGCAAAATAATTACTCCGCCACACTTCCAACAGGCCGTTGTTGACGATCTGCACCGCCGAATACAGGCACAGGCCCCATAAAATCAGCGGAATGGGACGCTCGATTCGAATCCTGTAATAACGGCAAAAAGCCAGACCGACCAGCATAATAACGACGACGGCGAACTCCAGGCCGCGCTCGCCCGAGAGCACCATGAGAGTCAAACGTGGCCCGCGCTGATTCCACCGGGGAACCGCCAGCAGAATCAGAACCACGCCAACGATCAGAAGAGCTTCCCGGGCAATTCGCCAGATTCCCGAGTAGTCCCGTAAGAGCCGCCAACAAATCTCTGCAATTACCGCGCCACGAGCAATCAGGAGCGCTGCCTGCAGGCCCCAGTAGATGGCAAAAGTTAATGTGGCGTGCAAATCGAGCAAATGATAGGCAGGCCACCAGATGCACTCGTTGAGGACCAAAAGGATCAGATATCCCGTGAAGATTGGCAGCCGGCGCCACAACCCGCGATGAATTGCCAAAGAACACGCTAGAACCTCGAGCGCGGTTGCGAATACCCAGATGGAATAGGCAAAATGGCTCAGAAGCATGCGCGCCGGGACGTATCATACCGGATAGTAAGCCGGAAGTAAATAGAGATACGTCCCGGGCGAATGCTGCCGCTCGCCGAACGGCCTAGCTAACAGACCACGGAAACGGAGGCGCGGGCCCTCCACCATCATCCCAGGTGGGCCTTGGAATGGGGTTAGAATTGATCGACCAGGGAAATGGAGGCGCAGGGCCTCCCCCGTCTGCCCACAAGGTGTGGATAGTTACCGAGGAGATGTTGACGCCAATACAAACTGGCGCTAGCATTAATACGATCAGCGAAAGAACGGCGAGAACTGCTAAACTCTTTTTCATGGTGGACTTCCTCCTGGGCGGGGACAATACGGGCGGACAGTCCAGTTCGGTGGGAAGGCCGGCAAAAGTTCACAAATCGGAACAGTGGGTACTAGTACATGGAAACCCTAGAGAAGTTTCAGCAGTATCAGCGGGTAATCGAAGATTTCGCGTCGCGCACGCTGGCGGCAATTCCGGGGGAGTTCGCGCGGTTGGTGCACATTTCGACGTTGCGAGACTTAGCCAGCGGACAATATCGCCATGAGGGTCTGACGACTATTTATTCAGAAGCTGCGGTGCACCATGCCCTGGCGTATTGCCACGAACAACTGTTCTGCAGAATCTTGGAGATGCCACTGGAGCGGCAGGAGCTAGATTTGTCTGGTTGTCTGGCCGGGATGGAGGGCCCCCCGAATGAAACTGCGGCCCGTTGGCTGGAGTTGGAGTCGTACCGGCTTCTAATCCCGCTGGGAATTTCGGACTATCTACGAGATCTTTTCTGTTCCAATATGCGAGCACTGCTTGGGCTGCTGGCCGCCCCGCGGGTCAACTTGGAACCAGGCGCATAGCAATCCCCACTACTCGGCCTATCACTTCCGCATCATCCGGTGTGCAAAGAGATTCGGGAGTGCACTTGGAAAGCGGATGAGGTTGCAGAAACAAGCGGTTCTTCTCGCGAACGCACCAACAGCAGCGGTAATAATCGCGGGCATCCACGAAATAGATGGGACGGTCGTATTCGTTCTCCCAGCCGCTGCTTCGAATTTCATGCTGCGCCGGATCGATCAGAACCAGGCAGCCCGGACGCAACAGCGGCTCCATCCAGTGATCTTCCAATCCCACGTAGCCATAGCGATAACGGCCATTGCCACCCACCAGAACTCCCTCAAAGTGTTCCCAACGCTCGATCATTCTGGTCAGGTAGCTGGATCGCCTGGGATCGAAAGCGGGATCAAAACGCAATGGCAGAGGCAGCATTCGCGGAGCAGCCGCAGGATGCGTTTTTGGCGCCGAAAACCGCGCACCATCGCGGAACAATTCGTCGAGTGGCACGTCATACCATCGGCATACCTCGATGGGATCCAGGTGATAAATCACGCAGAGACTGTAAATTTTGTGGACGCTGGGAGTGACGCTGGCGTTTTCAATGTCTGCTAGCCGGCTGATGTGGATGATGAATTCAGGGCGTCCGTGCAGGTTCGCTAGCTCAAAGCTAGTCCGTTCCACATCGCGATAGGTCAAACCTAACCTCTCGCGTGCTTGCCGCAAAGAATTTCCTGCAAACATCAAAACACCTGTGACGTGGGATTCGCGAGATGAGGCCTGTAGTATATAACAGAGTTATCGTTCTGTTATGAAACCAGAACAGCTTCTTTTAAACCGCAGGCTTAGTGTACCGTCCGGATACAGGGAACATGGCTTGCAACCCTAGCACATCGCCATTTTAATGGGAATACAAAGCCTGTGGAAGACAGCGTCAACACCGAGCACCTTTACAGTCCGGATGTCGGTGTACTAAAGTTCTTTTGTTTCACCATGTTTGCCGCGGGACTGAGGATGGTCGGACATTTTGCATGCGGCTCAGTGGGAAGTTCACTCATCAATTCTAAGGACGGCAACTGTGCCTTTTCGCTTTTCTGCAATGATTTTGCTATTCGCCAGCGTTACGTTCATTTGCGCGCTACCCACTGACGCGCAGTCCGTGCCAGCTACCGCCGCTCAGACACAGCCCGCCGGGGCGCAGCCACCGTCGAATCCCGAAATGGAACTCAAACGGCTGGGACAGGATATTTTGAACCACCGATTGAGTGGCCAGGAGGAAACTCAGGCGGAGCTGGAGGCGCCGCTTCAGATTCTGGATAGCCTCGTTCTGGAGGCTCTTAATTCGCCTGGCGACCCTGATCTGGACGCTCTCAACCAACGCTTGGCTGCGCAAGTGGCCCAGGATTCCGCCGCTGGACGCTTCAGCGTGCAACGCCTGAGTTCTTCGCCGAACATATATGCTCTGGCCGCGAACTTCGGTTCGAGCGGGCCCTCCGCAGCCCGGATTTACGCTCGCGGTACGGCTTCATTTCAATTAATGGCAAGGATTGATCGTTTCACGCGCAAGGATTTCTTCGACGACTATCTTGTTATATTGCCTCTCCCATCGCAGGAAGCGGTCTTCGTTACCGTTTCGGGACGCAGCGACCGACTGGCGACAGGGATGTTCGCGGCCTGGCGATTCGCCCACGGGACCCTGGAACCTTTGTGGGCCAGCGATCTGCTCATGCGCTCGAGCTATGAGGTTGTACCTGATGGACTGCGCATTACATATTGCACCCAGCCGGATGAGGAGCGGCCATCCGTTTGCCGGAAAATGATTCGTAAGACCTACAAAATGCAGGGAGGAGAATGGAAAGCCGTCGAGCAAGCCGACGTCCCCCCGCCCGCTCATTGAGAAACGCTGATTAACTCGCCGCATCGTCTAACCTCGAGAAAGGATAAACCGCGCGGAAACTGCTATTCTGTTTTTGTCATCTAAACGGGCATGGAGCGTGTTGCATGAAACGTCTTTTAATTGCTTTGATTGCAATCTTCTGCTTGGGTATTGGCACCACTGCACGGCAGGCTGCCAGGCCCGTTGCGATTGGCGCTTTTTGGGCTGCTCAGACTGGCCCGAGCGCACCTGCTGCGCTGCCGCACGCCACTACATCGCCGGAATTTTTGAAGGCAGCGGATGAAGTGCTGGCGGATATGAGTAAATTGCTGGACTTGCCGGTGAAAGAGCCCCTCAAGAAAAGCCTGCGTTCCAGGGAAGAAATTCGCCAGTACCTGATCCGCGAAGCAAATGAGGACAAAACGCCGACGGAACGTTACGCCGACAGCAAAACGATCGAAGCGTTTGGACTGGTCCCCAAGGGTTTTCCCCTGGACTCCTTCATGATCGACCTGCTTACAGAACAAGTGGCGGGACTCTACGATCCCAAGACAAAAGAATTCTACATCGCCGATTGGATTCCGCTGGCGGAGCAGAAAGTGGTGATGGCGCATGAATTGACGCACGCGCTGGACGATCAGAATTTCAACATCGATGCGTGGGAAAAAGCCGCGCGTCCCAATGATGATGGCGAGCTGGCGCGCGACGCCGTGATCGAAGGCTCGGCGCTGGCTGCCATGCTGGATTATTCCTTCCGGGACCAGAACACTAGCGTGCGCGAATTGCCCGATGTGACGCAATTGATCCGCGCGCAAGCCGTGAGCGAAATGCAGAAAGATCCGCAGCTGGCGAAGGCCCCGCCGTTTATTCAGGATTTGCTTTTATTTCCATATCTATCCGGAACCACTTTTTCGCAGGCATTCTTGAAAGCGAATAAGGGCTGGACGGATTTCCGGAAAGTGTTCGCGAACCCTCCCGTATCCACTCAGCAGATTTTGCATCCGGAAGATTATTTGAACAGCGTGAAGCCCGATCCGGTGGCATTGCCCGGCCTGGACCAATGCGTGCCGCCAGGATGGAAAAAGCTGGAAGAGAACATTCTGGGTGAATTTGGACTTTTGGAAGTTTTAAAGCAATTCATCGGCCAGGACCGCGCGCAGACTTTGTCTCCCGCATGGGCTGGCGATCGCTACGCAACATTTGAAAACGAGAAAACAAAAGCTACGCTGCTGGTTTTTCGCCTCAGCCTGGATAACGAGGAAGATACCGCGCATTTTTTCGGGCAGTATAGTGAAGCTTTGGAAACGAAGTATAAGACGCGGGCGGAATTGTTTCGCCGCCCGAATTTCTTCCAGTTCAATACGCCGGACGGCGGGGTTTTTCTGCGCTGCCTGGCATCTCAGTGCCTGACGGTGGAAGGAACCGACCGCGAGGTTTTCGATCGCATCAATCGTTCGGTCGGTTGGCCCGCTGCCCCCGCGCTGGCTGAGCCGCCGGCGAAAAAGTCCGTGGCCATTGCCGCGCTGTCACCGCTGCATTAGACGTATTCCGAATGTCCGCGCAGTTGAAACTAGAGATGCCACCCTCCCGACAGAATTCGTCGGGCGAGGAAGGGTGGCGCTACACGACCAACCCTATTTGGCGTTGGCACACAGACTCTAAAGCTCCGACCCCCTAAAAACCTGGATTTACGTCAAATTAGGACGGCACCCTTCACATATTGCCGTAGACTCTGGATTTTTGGATCACCGAGCCAATCTTGGGATGACAAGCTACAAAATAGCCTTAGGCGCGGTGAATGATTAACAGCGTTTGATCGTCGAACGGCAGAGTGCCGGAGGAATGCGCCGCCAGATCTTCCAGGCACGCCAATGCAAAGGCTTGAGGCGGAATTCCATGCCGACGGCCCGCCAGTTTGCTCAGATTGTGCGTTCCATATTCCATCCCGGAGGAATTACGCATTTCCGAAATTCCGTCGGTATAGAGAACCAGACAATCGCCAGGCTCCATTGTGATTTTCTGCACCGTGAATTGACCGTCGCAAAACATTCCGAGAGGCACCCCGGCTGATTCGATGGTTGTGACCCCGTTCTTCCGGACCAACAAGACCGGTGGGTGGCCCGCGCCAGAAAGCTCTACTTCGCCGGTGTGCCGGGCGCGCCCGCAAACCAGAGTTGCGAATTGACCCGCGAGGGTGCTCTCACAAAAAACGCGATTGGCCCGGTCCATCAGTTGATCGAGGGGCAGACCGACGGTTGTGAGGCTTCGAAGCATCGCGTGCAAGTGGGTCATCAGCATCGAGGCGGCCACGCCTTTTCCAGACACGTCGCCGATCGCGAAGAAAAGATCCGCTCCGCCATTTTCATGCGGAATCAGGTCGCAGTAGTCCCCGCTGACGGCGCCCAGCGGCTGATAGAAATAGTGCGCCTCATATCCTGCTGCGCGGAAGTTCTTCGGTGGCAGCAGCGCTTGCTGAATTTTCGAAGCCAAGTCGAGATCATCCTGCAGCGCGTGCCGCTGGTCCGCCGTCAAATGGTCGATGCAATATTGCATCAGCGGATCAGCGAGCAGGCGATCCTTCTCAATGCTGTCGTGGCACGCTTCGCAGATGCCATAGGTGCCCTTGGCCATGCGATCGAGGGCGGAATCGACCTCACGAAGAAGTTTGGCGATGGATTCCGTCTGCAGCGCGCCATTAGCGGAAGCCTTCAACCGGGATTGACGAATTTCAAGTTGTTCACGCAAATAGCTATCACTCACAGATGCCATGGTTTTCTCCCAAGCTCACGGTAGAACCTCTGGTGTTCGTGGTCTATCCGGGTCTTGCTTATGAATTCGAGTCGATCGAGATTCACAATGCACTCGCCATGGTCCTCTATTTTGGATGCGCGGGCGGAAATTGCGATTCAGCTCGAATGCTTGATTTCTGGTGGAGCAAATCGCTGCTGGACCGGGCCGAGACCTTGCGCGAAAGGCGCGCCAAGCGGTATTCCAATCTGGTTTGCAGCTTTCGGTATCGGGTGGAATCCAATCGATTCGTGCGCAATACGTTGTGAAGGGAGGCCAGCGCTTCACGGGCAAGCGTTGCGGCCCGTTCCGGCTGGCGCGCGCGGTGTTCGTAGTAGATGGCCAGCTGTTCGTATGCTTCGAGACCTTCGGGCGAATCGCCACACAGGCTTTCCCAAATGGCGCTGGCCGCCGAATAGTCCCGCTCGCGCTTCGCCAGTTGAGCGAGTCCGCGGCGCGCCACGCGGTCGATCGCATCGGGCAGCCCGGTCTGCACCGCCCGCGCGCAAAGCCCGCGAGCTCGCGTGCGTTCTCCGCGGCGCTCCAGAATCCGCGAGGTTCCGTATAACTCAAATGCATCGCCCTTGGAATTTTCCGGCGCCGAAAGGAGCGAAAAAATTCTTTCGGCCAGCATGGCCAAACCGCACAGGTCCATCTGGTTGTGGCGGAAAATCGGCACGAGCGGATCGGGAGACCCTCCGCGAACATATTCGAAATACATCGAGGGGATCAGTTCGCTCATTACGTCGATGCCGCGATCCAACCCCAGGACGTGGCGTTCAAGCTCAACCAGGCGAACGGAACCTAGCCGCAGCCGCCAAAGGTTTCTTGCGGGATGCAATAAATCGAGATGGACGTGTGGCTCGCGGGGAACAATCGTTCGCGACATTCGAAAACGGGTTTCGAGGAGCGGCCAATCGAAAGACTTGCCGTTGAAGGTGACCAGCACTTGCCGCTCGGCCAGCCTTTCCTGCAAGGCGATCAGCACGGATTGTTCCTCGTGGTAATCGCGCATGAAAAATTGTTCCACCTGCAATCCGCCCGCATCCCACCAGGCCACTCCGATCAGAAATGGGTAGGTTCCCGTTCCGCCGCTCAGGCCCGTGGTTTCCGTGTCGAGAAATAACCACTGCTCGGGATCGAGCGCGACCGCATGGGCATCCGGCGAAAGCAAGCGAAGCGCCTGCGGATTAGGTTCGCAGCCGGAAGGCTCGGGGAACCAGCGCTTGAGCACCATGTGTTCGCCGCAGCGATTACGGGAGGTTGAGGCGCCGAGCATCATGGCCAACCGCTCAGCGCCGGCGGGAACGTCGGCTGCTTCACCGCGTTCGATCGGGGCCAGGCGGCGTGTCGGCGAACGCAGCGCCTTCAAATACGAGAATTTTTGATCGTCAGTAGATTTCATTGATCGCCCGTGGAATTGCTTTTTCCATGACCTAATAACTCAAGAATTGCCAAAGCCGCTCCTTTGGTTTGCTCGCTCTTGTCGCTGGCAGGTCCGACGCACGAAGGACATCCCTGGTCGCACGGGCAGGAAACGATCAATTCTCGCGTGCGCCGCAGCAGCAAATCACACACTTCGAATAAAGGCTCGCTGAATCCGATCCCGCCGGGATAGGCGTCGTAAAGGTAAAGATTCGGCTCGAAAAATTCCTGAGATAAAGCGGCGCCGTTCGCGGACATTTCAATCGGCTCCCGCCACGCAACTTCTACTCCGGGCGCAGGCGGGCGCTCGCCGATTGCAGTGCCCAGGTCGCGGCGGTCGCACATCAGCAGCAGGGAAGCGATTGATTCGAGAGCATACAGCAGTCCAAACATTCCGCTTTGCCGGTCCGAAATCGCGAAGGGCAAGTTTTCAACCAGAGCGCGTTCCAGGGTGACCCAAAACGAAGTAGTGTGCATCTCGTTTTCCGGCAATTCGAGTTTCCCCGCGCCGACATTTTCATTCGTGAAAAATTTGATTTTCTTGAAACCGACGACCTGGGAGCGCACCAGCACATCGCCGTGGGCGCGGACTGCCGGCACGAAGCCGCCCTCGCGCCGCGATATTTTTTGTTCTTCAGTGGCCTCTAATACTCGCACTTGGGTGTAGCGAATCGCATCGGTGTAATAGTCCACATCCACGCGCTTGACGTATGCTTTGCGCTCGTCGAAATTGAGCCGTTCGACATGGAATTGCTGTCCTTGATGCAAGTAGATTGCTTTCTCATGAACAGTTGTAAGCGCGCTGGAGAAATCCACTTCTCCGATTACTTCGGGCGCGCCGCTGGTTGCGGAACCCACGTCTTCACCGGTGATATCGATGATCACGAAATTATCGGACGTCACCGAGCGCAAACTGATCGTATCGGCTGGATAAGCCTGCTGCGTCCAATGCCAGTGGCCGCCGCTCTGGTGCAAAAATCCCGCATCCACCAGACGTTCGCAAAGGGCCTGCAAATCGACATCGCCGAATTTTTCAGCGGGATCGAGCGGCAGCTCGAACGCTGCGCACTTCAAATGATTCACCAGAATTTCCAGATTATCCGGCTGGATGAAGGCGTGTTCCGGCGAGCGCCCGAAAAAATAATCGGGATGTTGCACGATGTATTGGTCGAGAGGAGCGGAGGAAGCCACCATCACGGCGCAGGAAGTGCCGTTGCGCCGCCCGGCGCGTCCGGCTCGTTGCCACGTGGAAGCGATCGTACCTGGATAGCCGGCCATCACCGTTGCATCCAGCGAGCCAATATCGATGCCCAATTCCAGGGCGTTCGTAGCCACTACGCCGCGGATCTGTCCACCGCGCAGACCTCGTTCGATTTCCCGCCGCTCGCCCGGCAAATATCCGCCACGATAGCCACGGATCGTCTCCGGTTGGCCCGGAGAGGGTGGAAAGGCTTGCTTCAAATACGTCAGCATCACCTCGGTGTGCAGGCGGCTGTTTGCGAAGACGATGGTTTGCAAATTCCGCGCGAGCAGCTCCTTTGAGACTCGGGTTGTTTCATTCAGATAACTCCGCCGGATGCCCAGGTTGCGATTCACTACCGGCGGATTATAGAAAACGAAAAGTTTTTCAGCGGAAGGCGCGCCGTTTTCCTCGATCACATCTACTTCCGCTTCGATCAATCGAGAAGCAAGCTCTCCTGGATTCGCGATTGTTGCCGAACAGCAAATGAATTGCGGCGATGAGCCGTAGAATTGAGCGATCCGGCGCAATCGCCGCAACACGTTCGCCAGATGGCTACCGAAGACTCCTCGATAGGTGTGGAGTTCATCGATAACGATGTAGCGCAGATTTTCAAAGGCGCGCATCCATTTTGTGTGGTGCGGCAGAATGCCGGTGTGCAGCATGTCTGGATTCGTGAGCACGATGTGGCCGCGTTCCCGAATGGCCCGGCGCGCATCGCTGGGCGTGTCTCCGTCGTAGGTGAACACGCCGAAGCGGTCGTCCAGCCGCTGGCTCAGATCGTGCAGTTCGGCGAGTTGGTCCTGGGCGAGAGCCTTGGTGGGGAAGAGATACAGCGCGCGCGTGTCCAAATTTTCGAGAAGCGCGTTCAGCACCGGCAGGTTGTAGCACAACGTTTTGCCGGAAGCGGTGGGAGTCACCACCACGACGTTGCGGCCGGCGCGAACCAGTTCAGCGGTTGCGGACTTGGTGCGTGTAAAGCTGCTCCACTTTTTTACTTTTGTAGGCCGAAGCTAGCTCTGGCCGGACCCAATCGGGCATCGGGCGATATTGCGCTTCGCGAGCGGGTATGTGACGAATCGCGGTGAGTACTTCGCCGGTGCGGTCGCGCAACGCCAACTCTCCTAGCACCTCGCGAACAGTATCGAGAGTTGAGCTTTGACGAACGGCCAGAGAACGAGGCATGCTCCTCCTTCGCTTTTTATTCGCTAAAGCTAGCATGACTTGTAGAGAGCGGCAATTCAAATCTTTGCTTTGGTGAGCCTGGGTCGCGGATCATTGCTGCTGCTAACGACAGACGGATCGGATAGGAGTGCTCGCGCCGAATTTGTTCGATTCTGCCTCGGTATCATCCCGGAAACGGACATCCATGGCTGAACTCAGGCCGGACTTGCTTCGCAAGCTACTCCATCTAAAGACGTTGTGAATCAGAGAGCCTGGTGGAGTTCCTGCACGTATATTGCATATCCTGGAGGCGCCTTCAAACGAGGGGGGACACTTGGAGACATCTGGCTCGTGCTCAGCGTATAGGTCAAATGGCCCGCGGGCATTCTTGCGGCTCGGTTGCTCACTGTTGGCGTGCCTTGCGACTCTGGCCGCTGCGGAAACTGCTTCCGCACCGGAAGCGCTGATAGAGGCGGGACACTTTAAGCGCGCGCGCGCGATCGTGGAACCGACTCTGCAGAAGAATCCGAACGATGCCGAGGCGGCTCACCTGCTCAGTGAAATTAAGGAAGCTTACGGAGAAATTGAAGCAGCCACGGCACTCGCGGAGAAGGCGGTTTCGCTCGACGCCAAAAATGCTCGCTATCATTATCAACTTGGGCAGCTCAATGGACAGGCGGCACAAAAAGCCGGAATTTTCAAACAAATCGGCCTGGCGCACAAATTCAAAAGCGAACTCGAGACGGCCATTTCGATCGATCCGAATTATCTGGACGCTCGGGAAGCGATGATGGAGTTCTATCTGCAGGCGCCGGGAATTATGGGCGGCGATAAGAAACAAGCTCGCGCAACCGCCGATGAAATCGGCAAGATCAATCCAGTCCGGGGATATCTCGCACAAGCTCGGTTGGCGCAAGAAGCAAAAGATACTTCCGCCGAAGAAGCCAACCGGTTGAAAGCCGTCCAGGCAGATTCACATGATTACAATGCAGCCATATCGCTGGCCAGCTTCTACGGCCGGCCGGAAATCAAAAAGTATGATCTTGCCGAGAAATATTTCCGCGAGGCAGAGCGAATCGATCCGGGGCGGGCAGCCCCATACGCGGGGCTCGCGATGGTTTATTCAGAGCAGCAACGGTGGAATGAACTTGACGCCGTCCTTGCGCAGTCGGAGAAGGCAGTCGCGGATGACTTCGCCGCATACTATCAGGCAGGAAGAGTCCTTTTCATGCTGGGCAATGATCTTCCACGGGCCGAGCGATATTTTCACAAGTACCTGACGCAGGAGCCGGAAGGAGGCACGCCGAATCTGGCCGCTGCCCATTGGCGTCTGGGCCTGGTGCTCGAAAAAGAAGGCCGCAAGAATGATGCGATTTCCGAACTGCAGACCGCGGTTAACCTGAACCCCGATTTCGACCCGGCGAAAAAAGATCTCAAGCGATTGCGCTGATTTTCATCGAGCAGTTAGGAAGCTGCCCGACCAGCATGCATGATGCTGCGCCAGTTCCGTGCCTGGTATTCTTCGACTATTTCTTTGACAAAGGCGTGGTGGTGAATATGATTATCTCAGCGCCTAAGATCGATCACACCCAGGAGATTCCCAATGCGGACTGACCCTCAGCCAGGGTTTCGCGCCCTTCATATTTGGCTTTTTATTCTGGTCCTATCCATCGGGACGGTAGTTCTAGCCGTGGCGCGGCCACTACTGGCGCCAAAGGTGGCGTTGCGGACCAGCGGCCTGGTGGCGACGGAAAAGGACAACGGCAAGGAAGTGACCGTGCCCAAGGGAGTCAACTTCATCGTCAGCTTGGAGGTCACTTCAGGCACCGGCTACGGTTGGACCATAACCAAAGATGGCGCGCCGCGATTGAAATTAATTGGGAAACCGCAGATCGAAAAACCGAAGGACTCCATGCCGGGGGCAACCCAGCGGCAGGTATTCCGGTTTCAAGCCGTGGATTCCGGCTTGGCGAATCTGGAACTTCGCTACGAGCGGCCGTGGGAAAAAGATAAGCTCCCGGCGCGGACGTTTACCCTGAAGGTGAATATTCCCTAACTGCCCGTGCGTTCACTCGATTTCGCGCGCATCCCACGACGTCTCTCCGCTTGACAGATTGGCATCCGGGCCGATATAGATTGTGCATGGCACAAACATTCCTGATTTTCGAATTCGGCACAAACGAAGAATTAGCGCAGCAAGCGCGTCATCGCCTGGAAGGCTGGAAGCAGGGATTCCGTCTTGGGAAAAAGCTTGAATTAAAATTCGAACGCTCCGCGACGGAAGAACAAAAAACGGAGAACGGCGAAGAGAAGAAGAAAGTTAAAGGCTCAAAGAAAAAAGATGAGGAAGAGAAAAGCGGGGAGCAGATTCGCCTGATTATCCGCCTGGATTTTTCCGATCATGAAAAACTTTCTTTCCAGCGCTGGCTCGACCGCATTCCCACGGAGGAGCCATTCAAATCGGCGAAGAGCGAGATAATTCGTGCAGGCGAAAAAGACTTCGAGAAAACAACGGAGTTATTCGAAACCGAACGCAATTACTCGAAACGCTGATTCAGCCTGACCCCGGGAAGTTTTCAATTCCGGCAAGATCCGCGCGCAGGGCTACAAAGCCCCGGCATTCTTGAGGTTTTACTATCCGTAGTGGTTGAATCCAAGTTCCGCGAAATGGAAGCGAAAAATCCGTTGGTTTAACGAGCGCGGGACTGCATCCGCTCCAGCGTTTCAAGAAAGGAATCATTGAAGTCGATCGCTTCTTCATCCGGATCGGCGGAGCCCGCATGCAGCATCTGGGCCACCGGGTAAGCGATTAGGATTGACACAAAGAACCAAATCTTCAGCACCAGAAACAAAGTAGTCAGCATCCCCTACCTCCGTCCCACAAGGTATAGCACAGTGGGAGGTTGCAACCCCTCCGCCAAACACTTCATACCCTCGTTTATTTTGTAAGTCAATGAATCTTTGTGGGATGGCTGCCAGGAACCAGTGGCACTTATGGTCCTGCTGGTAATCACAGTACCGTGTAGCGGCTACCTCTTCCCACCCCAAACTGCCGGCCTTCCGTGACCTCGTCCCCGGTGGTAAATCCAGCTCACGAGATAGAGAATTGGACCTGCAGCAACGAGCCAGAAACCCAAAGTTAAGGCGTTGAGGCCCCACGCGTTCTCAGAGCGATTGCGGACTATAGTCACCACGATCAGAGCCAGCGGTCCAAGCCCGATCAGGAATGCCCCCGCCAGTCCGCCGGGGACGCGGTAGGGCCGTTCCAATTCTGGCTCCCGTATGCGAAGTGCGACTAAGGCCCAGAATTCCAATAGGATACTGAGTCCGGTCAGGAGAACGTCCAGAATTACCAGCGGCTCAAATCCAAGCTGGAAACAAAAGGCCCAGCCGATTGCGCAAGTGATGATTGCAACCCATGGGACGCCTGTCCTGGGATGCCGGCGCGCAAATACTTTAGGTAAATAGCCGTCCGCACTCATCACCATGGGCAGACGCGTCAACGAAAGCATCAGGGAGTTGAAGGATCCAAAGGCCCCCACCACCCCGGCAAGCGCCAGGGCAGTGGCGAGGCCTGCTCCTCCAAGAGTGCGGCCAAGATCAACCCATCCGCCGTCAGTCCAGGAATTTGGATTGATGCCGGTGATGGACACGGCAGCGACGGGGATGAGATAGGCGATGACGACCAACGCAACCGCACAGGCCATCGCCAAAGGGTAGGTTCGTTGGGGCCGATCCACTTCGCCGCCGATGGTGGAAACATTGTCCCAGCCCATGAAGTTCCACATGGCGATCAGGATGCCGCCCAGAATATCCGCGTGCCAAAGAGCGGCGTGTGAAACGCCTGCAGGGGAGCGGTGCAGAAACGCAAATACCACCAGCACGGCAAACGGGCTGAGTAACAAGAATCCCAGATATATAGAGCCTTCGCCTACAGCCCGCGTACCGCAAATATTCCAGATCGTACAGATGGCAATCATGGCCAGGCCAAGAATGGTTTTCCAGTGTCCTTGATCCACTCCGGGGACCAGGCGTCCCAGGTAAGCGACGAATAAAGTGGGATAGATCGCCATGTCGAAGAAACTGCCAACCAGACTGAGCCAGGTTTCCTGGTAGCCCCAAAAAGGGCCCATGGACCGCTTTACCCAGATGTAGAAACCGCCCTCGTCGGGAATAGCGCTGGCGAGTTCGCTGACCATGAGCGCTGTGGGCAGGCTCCAGAGCAAGGGCGTAATCACCAGGATCAGAAGCGTGCCCATATAGCCGGATTTTTCGACGATTTCTTCGATCCCAAAGGGACCGCCGGAAACCATGAAGTAAGTGGCGGCCACCAGCGGCAGCAATGTCAGCTTGCGGGGAGAAATACGAAGGATCGATTCGCGCGCGGCGGAGCGGCCGCGAACCACATTCACTCAAATGCTCCGAACAATTTTTGTTGCACGAATTTGTTATAACACTCTGCTGGAAAAAATAAAGAATCTTCACGCGAATTTCTAAATTTTGTGGAATCTCATTTTGCGGAAGTTACTTTCGAGGCGCACGCGGATCTTTTCTTGCCCGGAGAATGCCTGCTCCGAATGACTCGCCACGCCGCACCAGCTTCGGGAATGCTTTCTGGGCAATCTCTCCCTGGTGTGGTATTTCATCCGCGTGCCCGGCGCGGGAACCTGGGGCTGGAACCGGCCCGGCCAGTTCGCCGGTACCCGGCATTGAAACCGGGTCATCCTCTGGCTGTGTGAGACGGAGAAGTTTCGCTATAATGGTTCGAACTTTTCACCCGGCGGCACCGCGATCGCGAAAGGAACTCCATGGCCACTTCTACGCGAACGAAGACTGCGAAGTTTGATTCCGCGAACTATCACGGGCTGGATCGCGATTCGCTGATCCGCATGTACCGGACGATGTTTCTTTCGCGGAAACTGGACGACCGCGAAATCCAGCTCAAGCGCCAAAACCGAATTTACTTTCAGATCAGCGGGGCAGGGCACGAAGGCGTGCTCGCCGCCGCGGGCATGCTGCTGAAACCTGCGTACGATTGGATTTATCCATATTATCGCGACCGCGCGCTGTGCCTGATGTTGGGTGTGACACCGTACGAAATGCTGCTGCAGGCGGTTGGCGCGAAGGACGACCCAAGCTCCGGCGGCCGGCAAATGCCCTCGCACTGGGGCAACCAGAAGTTGAATATCGTTTCGCGATCTTCTCCCACGGGAACGCAGTGGCTGCAGTCGGCTGGCTGCGCGGAAGCATCCCTTTATTACGATCGATTTCCCCGCGCTTTCGATCAAGCCAGAAATGCCCCCCTGGGCGACGCGGTGCGGCACCAGCCGGACGAAGTGACGTACGTTTCGGGCGGCGAGGGATCCACCAGCGAAGGTGAATTCTACGAAGCGTTGAATGCGGCCTGCACCAAGAAATTACCAGTGCTGTTTTTGATCGAGGACAATGGGTATGCCATCTCCGTGCCCATTGAAGTGCAAACCGCGGGGGGAAGCATCTCCAAAGTGGTCTCCGGGTTCGAAGGCCTGCAGGTGGAGGAATGCGACGGCACCGAGCCGCTGGAAAGCTATGCTGCGCTGGAACGCGCCATGGATTATTGCCGCGCGCGCAAAGGGCCAGCGCTGGTACACGCGCACGTGACGCGTCCCTATTCCCACTCGCTTTCCGACGATGAAAAACTTTACAAGTGCGCGGAGGAGCGCGAGGGGGAAGCACAGCGCGATCCGATTACGAAGTTTGGATTGTTCCTGGTGCGCGAAGGAATTCTGGACGAAGCCGCGCTGGAGAAACTAGAGGCGGAGGTGGAGCACGAAGTCCGCGAGGCCGCCGATCGTGCTCTTGTTGCCGAGCTTCCCGCTCGCGATTCTTACCGGCTGTGGGTTTATTCACCGGACGTCGATCCAACCGCCAAACAGTTTTCGAAGGAAGCGTTAGTTTCCGGCGATCCCAAAACAATGGTCGAGATGGTGGCGGCCACTTTGATGGAGGAAATGGGCCGGGACGAGCGCATCCTGGTATTCGGTGAAGATGTAGCCGATTGCAGCCGCGAGGAATATCTTCACGAAGTGAAAGGGAAGGGCGGCGTATTCAAAGCGACTGCGGGATTGCAGCGGAAATATGGGGCGGCTCGCGTCTTTAATTCTCCGCTGGCGGAAGCAGGCATCGTGGGCCGCGCCATTGGCATGGCCACACGGGGCTTGAAGCCCGTCCCCGAAATTCAATTTTTTGATTACATCTGGCCAGCCATGATGCAGCTCCGCAACGAACTGCCCACCCTGCGCTGGCGATCGGCTGGAAGTTTCAAGGCTCCGGTGGTGATCCGCGTCGCGATCGGAGGCTATTTGACCGGCGGAGCGATCTATCACAGCCAGTGCGGCGAATCGATTTTCACGCATACTCCTGGTTTGCGCGTGGTGATGCCTTCTACCGCGCTTGATGTTTGCGGCATGCTGCGGACCGCGATTCGCGCTGATGATCCGGTGATGTTCCTGGAACATAAGCATCTTTACCGCCAGCCTTACAACCGTTCCGCCTATCCGGGACCGGATTTCACGATTCCTTTTGGGAAGGCTCGAGTGGTCCGCGAGGGGACGGATGTGAGCGTCATCACTTATGGTGCACTGGTGCATCGAGCCGAGGTGGCGGCAGCCCAGCTGGGACGCGAAGGGTTCTCCGCCGAAATTATCGATTTGCGAAGTTTGAGTCCTTACGATTGGGATGCGATTGCGGCCACGGTCCGCAAAACGAACCGCGTCATCGTCGCATACGAAGACACGCTTTCCTGGGGTTTTGGGGCTGAAATCGCGGCTCGGATTGCCGACGAGTTATTCGGCGACCTGGACGCTCCCGTCCGCCGTGTGGCGGCCAAGGATACCTGGTGCGCCTACCAACCAAAGCTCGAGGATGAAATATTGCCGCAGGTAGAGGATATCGTTGCGGCGGTGAAGGGACTTGCAAGGTATTAGTGCCCCGGCATGCGCAGTAATAACAGTCTTTGAGCGGTCCTGCGTTGAAGTTTGTAATCCGAAACCTTTTTGCCAATTCGGTCGTATACTCTAGCAGGAGGCCGGGCGTTGGCTGGCCCGGCCAGGAGGGGACCGATGTACTGCCAGAACTGCCGAAGAGATATCTCTGAAAATTCGAATTTTTGCTATTTTTGCGGCGCCCATCAGGCGGTTGCGCCCCAAAGCCAAATGCCTCCCAAGCGGTTAATGCGCTCGGCGACAGACTTGAAGATTGCAGGGGTGTGCGGGGGACTTGCGGAATACGCCGGCTTGGATTCGACGATCGTGCGGCTATTGTGGGCGCTAGTAACTTTCTGTACGGGAATTGTTCCTGGACTGGTGGTGTACCTGGTCGCGTGGGTGATTATGCCTGTCGCGCCGATCTATATTTCCGCGCCGGCGGCCTCGGCGCCTCCTAACGCGCACCAGAGTGCCGGGCCTGCGTGAACCTGGCGTCAGGCCTTGTCTCTGAAGATGGCGTAGTCGATGGATAGGAGACCGGCGCCGGTCGCCACGAGCGCGAAGGCGCCAACCGCGAGAGCCAGGGGAAGTTGGTAATTCGAAACAGCCATTGGACCGCCTTGCGGCAGATGTACTTTCCAGATGGCGACGGCCATTTCGCCGGCCAGCAATAGAGCCGAAATTCGTGTTGCGAATCCCGCCAGCAGCGACAAGCCTCCAAAAAATTCGACCACTCCGGCGATGTAAACGAAGTATGTGGGGAAGCCCATTCGTGGAAATCCTTGCATGGCTTGCTGGGTTTGCGTAAATAACTTGGGATATCCGTGGTAGATAAAGATGATGCCCAATCCCCAGCGCAATAATAGAAGCGCAAGTGGTCTCAGTTTATCGAAACTGCGCATTCAACTTGCCTCCTCAAGCAGACTCGAGTTAGTTTCGTTCGACGCGCTCGCATTCTAGCAGAAACTTAAATGCGAAGCGGTCAACGGTGCTGTTGCAACTTTCTTTGATCATCCGAAAAACTTGGGGCTGGAATCATAGTTGCACAACGATAATGTTGTAGAATGGGTTCTGCCATCCGAACAGGAAGCCACTTGATTGCTTCTCGCTCAGCCAGTGTCTGCAATAGCAGTGGAGCATGCCCCGGCCTGAATGCCGCGATCCACTCTCTGATATTTGCAGCGTTTCTTGATTCCATTTGGCGCATATCTTTTTCTTGATCCGGAGATTAGGCAACACTCATGCGTAAGGCCCTTATCTATCTTGGAATTCTTGTCCTGGGCGGAGGCATCGTTTATTGGCGGATCCGCTCGCAGCGGCCTCCGGCTGAATGGGCGTTCAGCGCGGAACGGAAGGTCACGTTGTGGAGCAGCAATGCACAAGTGCGCGAGCCTCTTACCACGCTTTCTTATGGGGAGCGATTGAATGTGCTCAGCCGCTTGGGAGATAGCGCTCGAGTCCGCACGGCGCAGGGGCTTACGGGTTGGGTCGATCAGCATCAATTGATGGAACCTCAACTTTGGGATCGCGTGACGGCTCTGGTATCTCTTACGCGTTCCATGCCGGTGCAAGCGGTGGGACACACCAAAGTGGTCAGTAACCTTCGTATTGAACCGGGTCGTGATACCCAACGCATCGTTCAAGTGGGCCGCTTGGTTCCGGTGGATGTACTCGAACGGAAAGCTGTGGATGCGCCTGCCGCGGGCGATAACGACGCGCCAGCTGGCCAAGATGCGCCCCAAGAAGATTGGTTGCTGGTCCATACCAAAGTGCAGGACCTGGGCGAATTCGCAGGCTGGGTGCTTGCACGATTTATCGAGCTTGATTTGCCGGATCCGCTTCCGGATTACACGAACGCAGCCGATGTTCACGTGGTGGGATGGTTTGTTCTAAACCACGTTCAAGATGGCCCGGAATTGAAGCCGCAATATTTGGTGATCGGTACTCGCCGCGGTGAGGGCCGGGCGTGCGATTTCACCATGCTCCGCGCGTATACCTGGGGAGCCAAACGCAAACGTTATGAGACGGCCTACACGGAAAGCGGTCTTTGTGGAAAGATGCCTCTGCACATGGATGCGGCTAGCCAACCAGGTGGCGACGCTGATTTCAGTTTCAGCGAAATCAGCCTGGACGGCAAACAGGAAGCGCATTATCACATGCACCAGACTATTATCCGGCGCGTTCGCGAGCCCGGAGAAGCTAAGCACTCGAAACCGAAAGCGCCTCCCCACCACTAGTCGATCCGTATTTGCCGGCGCCGAATCGTATTGGCAGCACGAATACTCTCAAACCTTTTGGAAAAAGATTACTGTAAGGACGCAGGGAGATTCCGCTGCATGAAAGAATAATTTCTCGTTGCGTTATACTTTGCGTTCGAGCCTTCCCGTGAAAATTGCAATTCTTCTGTCCTTTTCATTTTTTTTCGTAGCGTGTTCGCCGGCGCAATCGCTTACACCCAAGCCGGTTTCGCCTGTGCTCCAATACCGGGGCGCGTGGGGAACATTGGGAGACGATCCAGGGCAGCTTCAGCAACCCGTTGCCATGGCCGTGGATCGCATGGGCAACACTTTCCTCGCGGATGTCCGCAAAGGTTCCACGTTGGTGCACAAGTATGATTCGGAAGGCCATCCGCTACTTTCTTTTTTTGTTGATGGCTGCCAGCACCCTTCAAGCATTGCCGTCGATTGGGGCGGATCGATCTACCTGGCGGACCGGCACACTGGAACGATATTTATATTCACGCCGGACGGTCAGTTTTTGGAGACGATTCGCCACGCTGCTGGCCGAGCTTTTGTAGATCCTGTGAGTTTGGCTGTGGGAACCAGCGGCCAACTTTACATTTTGGAATCGAGCGCGAGTCGAATCGTGAAGGTCGATTGGTTTGGCCATGAACTGAAGACCTGGGGCACGAAGGGAAGCGCTCCCGGTGAATTCGATGAGCCTTCGAAAGTCGCACTCTCCGAGGACGGTTTTGTTTTCGTCGCCGATTCAGGCAATCACCGCGTACAGGAGTTCAATTCCGATGGAGACTTCATCGTCCAGTGGCCGCTTCCCGAGTCGATTTCTTCCGGACGCGCGGACGGCGATCCTGAATACAGCATCGCCGCCTCGAACAAATTGGTAGTCGCGTCGGAAAGCGGTTACGGCCGAGTAGTATTTTGGACGATCAATGGACAACCGAAAGCCAACGTTAACGATCTGCTGATTCGCGCGACTTCGCTGCCGCCGCTGCCGGAAGATGTGGCCCTGACCACAAAAGGGGATTTGCTGATTCTTGGTTCGGCGGGTGCGGTGCCGCGTGTCCTCCGCTTCCACGTCAATTTCTAAAGTCCATCTTAGTAAACGGCCCGGCAGGTTTCTCGGCCGGTCTTCAGGGGCCAAAGCCCCCCTTTTCAATGCAATCCGATGTTGGAGCTGAAGAGCCTGTGTGGCAACTCGGTTCTGGTTGTCGTCATGCCTGCGCGCATTCAGCCACGTAGTTGAAACCAAAGATGCCACCCTCCCGACAGAATTCGTCGGGCGAGGAAGGGTGGCGCTACACGATCTCGCGTATTCGGCGTTGCCACACAGACTCTGAAGCTCCGACCCCTAAGAACCATTTACGGGATAGGTTCTGGTTGCTCGCCTGATCGATTGCGGACGTTGCAATCCGCTCGTGAGTGTGGAACGCTTGGCACCCTATGGCGCTTCTACTAACGGAATCAGATCTACGGATTTTGCTGACAATGCCGCTTGCTTTGGACGCGGTGGAAACTTCGTTTCGACGGCTTGCGGACGGCAGCGCAATCCTTCATTCCCGGCAGCGATTGCACGTTCCCGGCCAGTCTTATTTACATTACATGGCGGCGGGAGACGCGACTGAAAAATATATGGGGCTGAAAATCTATTCCAGTTCTCGCGAAGGCTTGCGTTTTCTGGTGCCGCTGTTTCGTTCCGATTCTGGCGATCTAGTAGCTTTGATCGAGGCGGATTATCTTGGCCAAATGCGCACGGGAGCGGCCAGCGGAATCGCCACAAAATATATGGCGCGGGAAGATGCGCGCGTTATTGGAATCGTGGGAACAGGGCTGCAGGCGCGGACGCAACTGGAGGCAGTTGCCGCGGTGAGAAAACTCGAAAAAGTGTGTGTTTATGGGCGTGACGAGGGCCGCCGGGCGAAATTCGCGCGAGAAATGTCGGCCCAGTTGCAATTGCCCGTCGAGCCAGTCGCGACGCCGAAAGAAACCGTTCGCGACGCCGACATTATCATCACTGCAACCACGGCGGCGAACCCCGTGGTGGAGGGACGCTGGCTGCGGCCGGGAACGCACATCAATGCGATTGGAGCGAATTTTCCGCAAAAACGGGAACTGGACGATCAAGCGGTTTTGGGCGCCAACGTGATTGCCACGGACTCCCGCCAGCAATCCCGAGAGGAATCAGGAGACTTGATTCACGCTTTTGGAAACGACGAAGCACGGTGGGAGTCGGTACACGAGATTTCGGAAATTGTTGCGGGGCGGGTGAAGGGACGCACGAGCGATCAACAAATCACTCTCTTCAAATCGAACGGAATTGCGATTGAAGATATTGTGGTTGCTGGGCGCGTTTATGAAGCGGCGTTAGAGCGCGGGATGGGGATACAGGTTCCGCTTTGGACGAAAGCGGAAGCACGCGAATCCGGTCCTCGGACTTCATGAGGAGTAAAAAGAATGGACACCGTTCACAAGCGACGGAGAAAATCCCTTTTACTCAAGCATTCGGGATACACTCCGGATTCCTCACTTCGTTCGGAATGACACCTAATCGCATTTTCCGCGGACTGCGAAGCCGAATTCTTAGTACGCGTTTGTCTAAAACGCCGCAATCCGTCTTGGAAGTTTAGTTGTGGGGTTTACGGATTTTGCTGAAGAGGGCCTTGTGCAGGCGGTCACGCGTATCTTCGGGCAGAGGAACTGGTTCCGAATTGCAGAAAATCTCTACGGTCTTTTTGCAGGTGTTGACCACGAGGCGGCAATTCTTGCACTTTGCGAGATGGACCTCGAGGTCGGAGAGCATCGCCGCATCCAGTTCGCCGTTTAAATATTCCGAAAGTTCTTCGACCACGTTTTTGCACTTCACTGGCCATCACCATTGCGAAAATATCGATTGAGCTTTTGCCGAAGTTTCAGCCGCGCGCGCAACAGCCGCGATTTCACCGCGGGCACGGAAAGCCCGAGCACCTCAGCAGTTTCTTCCGTCGAAAGTTCTTCCACATCGCGGAGCTGGAACACCACGCGGAAGCCGGGCTCCAATTCCCCAACCACGGTGGAAAGAATTCCCTGCAATTCGGATTGTTCATAGCGCTCTTCGGGAGTGGGACCCCAGTCTTCCACTTCGCGGGGCAGTAGGTCGTCTTCGGTCTGGATATCCTCGTCCAGCGAAACCTGATTGGGACGCCGGCGGCGCAGCTTCATGAGCGCCTGATTGACGGCTATGCGCACCAGCCACGTGTAAAAGCGGGAATTGCCCTGGAATTCGGGCAAGTGTTCGTAGGCCTTCAAAAAGGCCTCTTGCATCACATCCTCGGCGTCTTCGCGATTCTGCGTGATGTTCTGCGAGAGTCGAAAAATCTTGCGTTCGTAGCGGTTTACAAGGGCTTCAAACGCAGACACGTCTCCGCCCTTCGCGGCGGCTACGAGCGGCGCTTCGTCATCGGGCTTTACGGCCGGAGAAGCAGCCATGTTTTGTTTTAGTGGCTCCAAAGGATGCGCTCTGGGCGTCTGTATTCGACTTTGAAAGGGTAGCATAAGCTTCCCATGTTGCGCACAGCATCCCATACGAATATCCGACGCTGCCGGGGGCCTGCAGGATGCAAATATCTTGCAAGGGGGTCGAAATGGGGCATAGAGCCATGAGAGAATACGAGGCTCGCTATCGAGAGCTTGAACCGCCATAATCGTTCGGCAAATTGAACTGTTTCCGGGCGCGAAACGATTCGGCGCTGCCCCGAAAGGGAAGAGATAATCATGGCAACGACAACTGACATTCAGGTGAAGCCTGGGAAGCTGTTCATCGGCGGCGAATGGCTGGATGCGGCCTCGGGCAAGACATTTGCCACCATCAATCCGGCAACCGGGGAAGTGCTGGCGCAGATCGCCGAAGGCGACGAACGGGATGTCGACGCCGCCGTCAAAGCGGCGCGCAAAGCCTATGACAGCGGACCCTGGCCGGAGATGAGCGCCTCCGAGCGCGGCCGCATTCTGTGGAAGATCGGCGATTTAGTGGATAAGTACAATGAGGAGCTGGGCACGCTGGAAACGCTCGACAACGGCAAGCCGATTTTCGAATCCCGCTACGTGGATATGCCGATGGTGGCGGAAGTGTTCCGCTACTACGCCGGTTGGGCGACAAAGATTCACGGGGAGACGGTTCCGGTGCGCGGGCCGTTCCTGCATTACACGCTGCGCGAGCCCCTGGGCGTGGTGGCGGCGATTACGCCGTGGAATTTTCCGTTGCTGCTGGCATCCTGGAAAATCGCTCCGGCCCTGGCCACGGGAAACACGGTGGTCCTCAAGCCTGCCAGTTGGACTCCGTTGACGGCGCTGCGGCTGGCCGAAATTTGCCAGGAAGCGGGATTGCCTGCGGGAGTGCTAAATGTAATCACCGGGCCTGGCGCCAGCATGGGCAAGGCGCTGGTGCGGCATCCGGGAGTCGACAAAATAGCCATCACCGGCGAAACCAGCACAGGCCAGCAAATTCTGAGGGATTCCGCGGACACGCTGAAGCGCGTGACGCTTGAGCTTGGCGGCAAATCACCCAACATAGTTTTCGCGGATGCGGACCTGGAAAGCGCGGTGCGCGGCGCGACGATTGGGATTTTTTATGGCAAGGGCGAGGTTTGCGCCGCAGGCTCGCGCCTTTTCGTTGAGAAGAAGATCAAAGACGAGTTCATGCAGAAGCTGATTGACCGCGTGAAGAAACTCCAGCCCAGCGATCCGCTGGACCCGAAATGCCGTTTCGGCGCGCTGGTTAGCGAGCGGCAGATGAACACCGTTCTTGGCTACATCGAAAAGGGCAAATCAGAAGGCGCGAAGCTCGTCGCGGGCGGCGAACGCGTGAGTGTTGGCAATGGAAAGGGGTTCTTCGTGCAGCCCACCGTGTTCGACAACGTGAAGAATGACATGACCATCGCCCGCGAAGAAATTTTCGGGCCTGTGCTGGCCACCATCGAATTCGGAGATGTGGAAGAAGCGGTGCGCGAGGCGAACAAAACTCCGTTCGGGCTGGCCTCGGCCGTGTGGACGCGTGATATTGCCAAAGCGCATCGTGTGGCACGCATGCTGCAGGCCGGCACTGTGTGGATCAATACCTATAATAATTACGACCCCGCCGCCGCATTCGGTGGTTATAAGATGAGCGGCTACGGGCGCGAATTGAGCATGCATGCGCTGGAGAGTTATACGCAGGTGAAGAGCGTCTGGGTAAACCTAAAGGACTGATTCTTGCGCACACTTCCCGATTATCTCCGCAAAGGAATGAAACTGGTGCTTGTTGGCTTTAACCCCGGCGAGCGAGCGGTGCGTGTGGGCCATTATTATGCCGGCCGCAACAATCAGTTCTGGCCACTGCTTTACGATTCGGGAGTGATTCCGGAGCCGCTGGGCTATCAGGACGACCGGCGGTTGATCGAATTTGGAATCGGGCTTACCGACCTGGTGAAGAGGCCGACGCGCACGCCTGAAGAGATCGAGCGGCGAGAATATTTAGAAGGACGGGTGCTGCTGGCGCAAAAACTTGAGGAGTTGAGGCCGCACGTTGTCGCCTTCCACGGAAAGATGGTGTACGACAAGTTTGCCGGGGGCGCGTGCAAGCTGGGATTGCAAAAGGAAAGGCTTTACGGCGCACAGGTATTCGTGCTGCCTTCCGCGAATACTGAGAATGCCAAGGGGAGCGGCGTAAAAATGCGCTACTTCAAGAAATTGGCGGCGGTTTTGCAGAAGTTGAAGGAATAGGGGCAAAGCCATAAAGGGAAGGGCAGGTTTCCTTTCAAGTTTCTCGGGATTCCATAGGATGCGATCCCAGAGCTGCCACCCTGAAGGGTGGCGCTACACGGGCGCCCCGTATCAGCTCAGCAATCAGTAGGGGATGACGGAAATGCCGGAAGGGACACAATCGGCCGGAAACAATTCGTTGGTTCTGGAAGAGCGCGCAGCGGCGGTGTTGACTTTGCGGTTGAATCGCCCGGACCGGCTGAACGCACTGAATGTTGAGCTTGGGCGTGGGCTTGTGAATGCGCTGGCTCGCGCGGCTAACGATTCTTCGATTCGCGCGGTGGTGCTGACGGGCGCGGGGAGAGGCTTCTGTGCCGGCGGCGACCTGGCGCTGCTGCACGACGTGCGAAAACGCAATGCCGGCCCGGAACTTGAAAAATTATTGTTGGCGGGAAAGGAAATTTGCCTGACGATCTGCGACATGCCGAAGCCCGTGGTGGCCGCTGTGAACGGTCCGGCGGCGGGGGGCGGAATGAATTTGGCGCTCGCTTGCGACATGCGCATTGCCTCCGATCAGTCTTCTTTTTGCGAGGCGTTCGCGCGCCTGGGGCTTTACCCTGATTTCGGCGGAACTTATTACCTGCCGCAACTCGTCGGCATCGCGCGCGCGGCTGAGCTTTTCTTTACTGCAGAAAACCTGAGCGCAGCGGACGCGTTGGGTTTGGGTATCGTCAGCCGTGTAGTGCCACACGACAGGCTGGAAGCGGAAACGCGCGTCCTGGCTGAACGGTTGGCCGCGGCACCTCCCATCGCGGTGCGCTCCGTGAAAAAGGCGGTGGTGGCGTGCGATCGCGCCGCGCTTGAACGCGCTCTGGACGACGAGATCGTCAACCAGATGAAATGTTTCCATTCGGAAGATTGCCTGGAAGGGCTCGGAGCCTTCCTCGCGAAGCGCCAACCGTTGTTCCAAGGCCGATAGCGAGCAGAATTTGATTACGATCCGTGCCGTCTAGATTGATGGAGCAAACTGTGGCAACTGAAACGCAACCAGAAATTACCCGCGACTATTCTCTTGGCGAGCTGATGGTGGCTGCCGCGGCGCGCGAAATTGCGGATAAGGAACTTGTGTTCGTCGGCATGCGGCTGCCGATGCTTGCATTCCTGGTGGCCAAGCGAACGCACGCGCCGGATGCGATTGGTCTCTACGAGAATGGAGTGATCCGTGAAACTCCCGCACCGGAATTGCTCTACACGATGGCGGATCCGCCGAATCTGCGTGGTGCGACTCTGTGCGGACAAATGCTGGACGTGATGTCGCTGTTGCAGCAGGGTCGCGTTCATGTTGGATTTCTGGGCGCAGCGGAAGTGGACCGCTTTGGCAATTTGAACTCCACCTGGGGACATCGCGAGGGACAGGTGTTCCGCCTTCCCGGTTCTGGTGGCGCGTGCGACATCGCTTGTCTAGCGAGACGGACGGTGGTGCTGATGGCTCACGAAAAGAATCGTTTGCGCGAACGTGCCGGCCATATCACTTCACCGGGCCATGGCCGCGGAAACGGCTGGCGAGTGGCGCAAGGTCTGCCGGCGAACTCCGGACCCTCGGCGTTGATCACGACTTTGGGCGTACTGCGATTTGGCAGCGATGGCGAAGCGTTTCTGGCTTCCGTGCACCCGGGCGTGCGCGTGGAAGATGTTCTGACCAATACCGGCTGGACGCTTTCCGTGGCGGATGAACTGGTGGAAACGGCCGCACCTTCCACTGGCGAACTCACAGCAATGCGGGAGCTCGATCCCAATCATTTCTGGACGCGCTGACGATGGCCAAAACATCAAAAATCGTATCGATGCAGGAAGCGATCTCGCGGCACGTGCCTTCGGGCGCGATGGTGCTGATGGGCGCACAGATGGAACAGATGATTCCATTTTCCGCGGGGCACGAAATCATCCGGCAGGGACGCCGCGACATGACACTGGTGGGTCCGATCTCCGATATTTTATTCGACCAGATGATCGGCGCGGGTTGCGTCTCGCGCGTAATGGCAGCGTGGGTGGGGAATGTCTCCGCGGGCGTGGCCTATTGCCTGCGGCGGGCTGTGGAAGAAAATATTCCTCGGCGGGTGGAGATGGTGGATTATTCCAATTTCACCGTGGCCTTGGCTCTGCACGCGGGTGCGCTGGGCGTTCCGTTCATGCCCACTTATTCGACCTTGGGCAGCGACCTGCTGGCGAAGAATGGAAACTTGCGGGAGTTCGCTTCGCCCGTCAATGAAGACAAACTGGTTGCCGTCCGGGCGCTGCGGCCGGATGTGACGATTCTGCACGTGCAACGCAGTGACGAATTCGGCAATGCGCACATTTGGGGGAATTTGGGCGTGGCGGTGGACGGAGCGCGGGCTGCCCGGAAAGTGATCATCGTCGCCGAGGAAATTGTCGCGCCGGAAGTGATCGCATCCGACCCGAATCGAACGCTGGTGCCTGGATTTCTGGTGGCCGCCGTTGTGCAAGATCCGTGGGGAGCGCATCCTTCGCCGGTGCAGGGGTATTACGGACGGGATCACGCGTTTTTCACCCAGTATCACGAGCAAAGCCGCAAGCTGGCGGATTTTGAACACTGGCTGCAACGCTGGGTGCTTCAGGTGCCGGATCGCCGCGAGTATATGAATCAGGTTGGGGCGTGCCGCTCGGAAGCACTGGGAGTGAAGGAGCATGCGTATGCTGCTCCAGCGGATTTCGGGTACTGAGAATTTTGGAGCCGGACGGCGGGCGAAATTTATGGATGACATACAAATCGAACCGCGCGATGTGAAACAGCGGCTGGATCGCGGCGACAAATTTCTTTTTGTGGACGTGCGCGAGCTGTGGGAATTCCAAACCACGAAGATTGAGGGCGCGACGCTGATCCCGTTGGGACAGATTCCCGGCAGCCTGGCTGAATTCGAGAAGGCCGTAGATGTGATCCTTTTCTGCCATCACGGAATGCGCAGCCTGGATGCTGCCGCGTGGCTGCGCTCGCAGGGAATTGCGGGCGCCCGTTCGATGAACGGCGGCATCGAACGCTGGTCCTGCGAAATCGACCCAGC
This sequence comes from uncultured Acidobacteriota bacterium, assembly GCA_963797765.1. Classification (GTDB taxonomy): domain Bacteria; phylum Acidobacteriota; class Terriglobia; order Acidiferrales; family UBA7541; genus JBGPTK01. The sequence continues at coordinate 254,351 of CAWCQU010000003.1, forward strand.
GAGTGCCGCGGTATTAAGCGGGGCTGTGGATGTTGAGTTATGGAACGAACGAAGCAGACGGCCGGGAAAATGCCGAAAGAAAAAATAAAATTTCTTCACAAGCCAACTTGAACGTCCTGCCGGAAAGCAAGAGGTCTCTTGCAAGAGAAAGGCGTTGAACTGGAATTTCGCGATCTGGCGACGGAACGCCTGAGCGCGGCTGAATTGAATAGACTAATTGGGGATCGGGATTACAAGTTGTTTCTGAACACTCGCAATGATCTTTATCGCGAACGCAAGATGAGCGAGCATCCTCCTTCGCGTGCCGAAGCGATCAAGCTGATGGTTGAAAATCCAAACTTGATTCGCCGGCCCATCGTGATTCGCGGAAAAAAGATCGTTTTGGGATTCGATGAAGACGCGCTGGCCAAACTGATTTAGTGCTTCCCGTTGCAGCGTTTTTTGAACGAGCTGGGAGATTGAGAAAATCCGCGGAAGCCGCGGGATTGTTGCGGGGTAATCGCCCGAAGATTGGAGATTTTAACTTCCGTGCCGCCCATTATTGACATCCACATCCATATTCAGCCCCTGGAAATGTTTAAGCCGCACGCGCATGAATTGATCAAACGCGGCCGGCGCGATTATGACGAAGTTGTGAAATATTCCGCGAACTCGGGAGATTTTTTGAAATTCATGGATGCCGCGGAAATCGAACGCGCCGGGCTGATCAATTACGTGAGTCCCGACGTGATCGGGTTTCCGCCGGAAGTGAATGACTGGATCGCTCACTACTGTTCGGCGAATCCCAGGCGGCTACTCGCGTTCGGGTCGGTGCATCCGAAATATGTGGTGGATGCGGGCGCGGAAGTGGACCGTTTGGCGAAGATTGGGATTCGCGGATTGAAAGTGCATCCCTCGCATCAATTATTCGCGCCGAATGCTTATCGCGATGGACTGGGGCCGTTGGCGGCGATGTACGAGCGGGCGCAGGCGGTGCGGATGCCTGTGATGATTCATACGGGGACTTCGATTTTTCCAGGGGCGCGGAATTTATATGCGCAGCCGATGCTGGCCGACGATGTGTCAGTGGATTATCCGGACTTGGTGGTTATTTTGGCGCATGGCGGGCGGCCATTGTGGATGGAGGAAGCATTCTTCTTAGTGCGCCGCCACAAGAATATGTATATGGATGTTTCGGGGATTCCTCCGCAGAAATTGATGGAGTATTTTCCGCGGCTGGAAGAAATCGCTGAGAAAGCTTTGTTCGGCACGGATTGGCCGGGGCCCGGCGTTCCCGGCGTGCGCGGCAACATTGAAAAATTCCGGGCGCTGCCAATTTCCGAAGGGGCCAAACAGAAGATTTTGTACGATAACGCGGCTCGCTTGTTTCCGGTGTAGGTACAGAGGAAGATGGCTGGCGAGTGTGGCGTCGCGAGAGTTCGAGGAATGAGGAATGATTGAAACGATTGCGGTGATTGGCGCGGGAACGATGGGGCGGGGAATCGCGTACGCTTCGGCGCTGGGTGGTTACCGAACCATTCTGGAAGATGTGTCCGAGCAAATGCTGGAAAAAGGTATGGCCTACATTCGCGGAGCATTCGACGAAGGGGTTGCGCGTGGGAAAGTGACGCTGGAAGCGCGGGATCAAGCGCTTTCGAAAATTTCGACGGCTACCCGGGTGGAGGATGCGTGCCGCACCGCCGATTTGGTGATTGAAGCCATTCCGGAAGAGATGGAATCGAAACTTGAAATTTTCACGATTTTGGATAAGTTCGCAAAGCCGGGAGCCATTTTTGCGAGCAATACATCTTCGCTTTCGATTTCCGAGATGGCAGAGATTACTTTTCGAGAGGAGAATTGCATCGGAATGCATTTCTTCAATCCGGTGCCGAAGATGAAACTTCTGGAGATTGTTCGCACACCGCAAACGTCGGAGGCGACATTAGAGGCTTGCCGCGAAGCCGGCGTGCGCATGGGGAAAGAAGTTGTGGTGGTGCGCGAATCGCCGGGATTCGTGACGACGCGCATCAATGCGCTGATTGGAAACGAAGCGTTTTATATGCTGGAAGCGGGAGTGGCCAGCGCGGAAGACATCGACAAGGCGCTGAAACTTGGATTGAATCACCCCATGGGGCCGTTTGAGCTGGTGGATTTGGTGGGATTGGATGTGCGGCTCAGCATTCTGGAATATTTGCACCAGACGCTGGGAGAAAAATATAAGCCGTGCCCGCTGCTCGTTCAATTCGTCAGAGAAGGGCGGCTGGGACGCAAATCGGGGCGGGGAGTTTACGAGTACGGCCAGTCCGCGGAAAAGAAATAAATCGTGACCGGAAACAATTGGAGAGGCCGCCGATGACCAGCATGGGAGCGAGTGGAGCGATGAGCGCCTCCGGGAAGATTATTTTTGTGCAGGGCGACTTGACCGACATGGATGTGGACGCGATCGTCAATGCCGCCAATAACGATTTGCAATTGGGAGGCGGCGTGGCGGGAGCGATTCGGCGGAAGGGTGGCGACGAAATCCAACGCGAGTGCAATGAAATTGGTCCTGTGCCAGTGGGCGGAGCCGCTATCACTACGGGAGGAAAGTTGAAGGCGCGGTTTGTGATTCATGCGGCAAGCATGGAACTGGGTGGCCGGACGTCGGCGGGATCCCTGCGCGGTTCCATCGCGCATTCCATGCGCATCGCCGCGCAACGGGACATCAAGACGATCGCGTTTCCCGCCATCGGGACGGGCATCGCGGGATTTCCGATGCGCGAGTGCGCGGAAATCATGCTGCGGGAAGTGGTGGAGCATCTGAAGCGTCCTACTTCGATCGAAAAAGTTAACTTTGTGCTGTACGACGACGCAGCCATGCATGTTTTCGAACAAGTTTGGAGCGAAATGCAATTGCAGGGCGGCGCCGGATCCTGAGCGAGCTGGTGATTTGTTTATTATTGGATGGCGAGGATTACATGCTGGCTTTCCGGCGGGTTGTGGCGGAATCGCGGGCGTTCGCCGGTTACTACGTGGAGTGATGAACGAACTAGTGGAAATCGTTCGCGAACAGCTTGTTCAATACGAGCATCCGCTGTTTATTTTCGACGCGAGCGCGGCGGGGGAAAACGTGGAGGTGCGAATTCAATTCACGCCGTCCCGGGAAGACATTCACACTTACCTCTTTCAGCTTCAACGGCGCGAAATCGAGAACAAGCAATTCCCCTGGACGTTTCAGAAACATCTCTACGATTGCCTGCACGATTACATCATCGAAATGTTCACGCGTAATCCACAACGGGAAAATTGATGGCGCCCGCGGCGGTACGCACCCCTCTTGCAGCGCTTCTGACTGGCCGTATTCGCGCGAACGGACCGATGACTTTTGCGGAATTCATGGAAGCGTGCCTGTATCATCCAGAGCACGGCTATTACAGCCAGGCGGAATCGATCCGCCACGCCGATTACTATACGAGCGCAGACGTTCATCCGATTTTCGGCCGGCTGCTGGCGCGGCAGTTTCATGAAATGTGGGAAGTGCTCGGCAAGCCAAAGCAATTTTGGCTTGTGGAATGCGGAGCGGGCAGCGGCAGGCTTGCCGGGCACATCCTTGACTTTATCGAGAGACAATTCGGCGAGCTTTATTCTGCAATGCATTATGTCGCGGTGGAAAGATCGGAAAGCCGCCGGGCGGCACATGCTGCTGCGATCGAGCGGCATTCTAAAGCAAATCATGCGAGTTCCGCGACTGAAATACCGCAAGAAGTGCCGGTTGGTTGCATTTTTTCGAATGAACTTCTGGATGCGTTGCCGGTTCATCGGGTCATCCGGGAGCGAGGGGCTTTGCATGAGATCTTCATTGGGCTCAAATTGGATGACCTGATCGAGATTAGCGGAGAGCTCTCCACTCCGGCGATTGCGGAGTATTTTTCACGGCAACACATTGAACTTGCAGAAGGGCAACAGGCGGAGGCGGGTCTTGCGGCCTGTGATTGGATCGAAACCGCCGGGATTCGGCTGGGCCGTGGATTTGTGCTAACCATCGATTATGGCCACGAAGCGGCTGAACTTTACAACGAACGCCACATGCGCGGCACTTTGCTGGCATATGAACAGCATCGCACGAGCGAGAATTACGCTCGAGCGCCTGGTAAACAGGATTTGACGGCACACGTTAATTTCACGGCTTTGGATGTATGGGGCCGTTCCGCGGGACTCGAAAGGGCGGGACTGGTTTCGCAGAGCCATTTTCTGCTGGCACTTGGCAGACAGAATGAATTTGCCGACCTGTACGAGGATGGGGACAGCGAAACCGACCGCGTTCGCGCCAGGCTGCTCCTGAAGAACTTGATTCATCCGGAAGGGATGGGAGAAACATTTCAAGTTTACGTGCAATATAAGGGGATCGACCGGCCGCGGCTGACCGGACTTGAGCCGATTTAAACGATTGATTGTGCCGGGGAATTGTGGCCGAGAAAAATTATTGAGTGGTTTTCGTGGCCGGCGCGGTTCCCAGTTGAAACGGTTTTTGCAAATAGCGGCCGGCTTCTTCCTGGGCGCCGCCGGTATCGTCCTTTATGTCCTGCGCTTTGCTGTATTCGTTGACGGCGCGTTCGCGCTGGCCGGTCAAGTCAAAAATCTTTCCCAGATAAATGTGACTCCAAACCTCGACCCACTTGTAACTGGGATCGAGATCGCCATCGATCGCGCTTCGGAACTCATTGGCGGCAGCTTGATAATTCTTCTGATAGAACATCGCTTCGGCCATGCGGAAATGAGCCAGTGAGTTATTTCCCTGAACGTCGAGCGCCTTCTGATATTCCTGAATCGCTTCGAAATATTTGCCCTGCTCGGCGAGGCCTTCACCGCGCGCCACGGCCGCGCGAACGCGCAAGCGCGGGCTTGATTTCAACATGTTGTTATTCGGATCGAGAGTAATGCCATTGGGCTTGGGCCGGCCGAATGTATCGACTTCAAACGACGAGGAGAGTCCCACTACGTTAATCGATTTGAATTCCGGGTTGCCTTCGGTTTCCACCCTGATTTCGACGGGCATGTGAAACGTTTCAAGATCCTGCATCACTTTGCCCACTACCTTAAAACCCGCTTTGACGCGGTAGACAATGAAATCGAGCTTGAATTCCGGGATGCCGGTGGAATTGAGCCATTGTGAGAAGAACGCCGTCAGGTTCAAGGGAGGGTCGTCCCCGGTGGGCTTGGGAAGTTTCGATTCGGCGACTTTCTGGAAGTCGTCGATGGTAGCGGATTTTCCTGCATACTTGGAATAGAACTCGCGCAAGGTAGCCTGGAAAGGTTGATTCCCCATGGTGGTGCGAAGCATGTGGAAAACCATGGCTCCCTTGTTGGTGACGATGGAGCGATATTCCTCGGAGTAATCACCCAGGCGTTGCGCTTGTTCGATTGGCGCGGCAGTGTCGTACATCAACGCGCCAACGGCGAAATCTTCCAGCGACCGATGCAAGCTGGCGACGCCTCCAGTGTGTTCCGCGTACAGCGCTTCCGAATAACGCGCCAGACCGTCGGAAAGCCAGCTATCGGACATGGTCGCCGGGAGGACCTCATTTCCCCACCACTGGGCAGCCACCAATTGTGCGAGCAAGCGGTCATTCGGCTTCGGAGACCATTGGTGCGCGCTGACCAGAAGTACTCCGGGAGCGGAGTAGCTCGAGAGCGAGCCATCCGGCATCTGTGCCAGAATTAAATTCGGATTGGGCAAAGGTCCGAATTCGCCCGAATAGAAAGTTTCGATCTGGGCGATATCCTGCGCATAGTTCGTAGCCGTGGTTCCTTGTCCCGGCGGGGTGTAAACGGAAATCTCCATCCCTTCCGCACGCACCGGCGCGAGCTGAATATTTCCGGCGATAAATGTTCCGGCCGGTTCGGGGCGATCCACCTTGAATGTGTACGCCACCTGCCCGACGCCACCCGCGCCGGCAGGAACCATGGAGGGAGTGGATGATTTTCCGGTTCCGATCACCGCGAAACTGTCTGGCACAATGATCTTAAAATTGGCTGTATAGCGATTCGAAGGAAAGTCGGTGAGAGGGAACCAGCGAGCGGGGAGCAATAGATATGCGGCCTTGGCCTCGATCGATGCGAAACGAATCCCCGGTGTGGGACTGTCATCCTCATTGTTCAGCGGGCCGGAGTAGTCAAATGTGAGAGTGACTTCATGCGTGGGCGCAATCGTCTCGGGTATGCTGACCGTGAGATTGAGCGGATTTTTGTTGTCGCGATCAAACGGCACAGGTTTGCCGTTGGCCCCAGTGACGGAGTTCACCTTCAAGTCTTGATGCAATTCCACCAAAATGTCATGGGATGCGGAAGTGGCGACAAAAGTTACTTTCGCTTTGGCGCTCAGCGTCTGGTCCGCCGGCCGGAGCGTGGCTTCGATGTCGTAATGCGTAGCGCGAAATGCTGCCACTCTGGTCGTCTGCGCGGTTACACTCGCGCCGGACAGCAAAACCAAAGCGAGGACGCCTAGAATTTTGTGCAGTTTGTGGATGGCGGGCCGATTACCGGCATTGAGCATAAGGTTCTCGCCTTTCTAAGATAGCAAAATAGGCCCTAAAGTTGCCTACCCACAAGATTTTTCTCACGATCGAAGCATCTCAACGATCACGTCCGCGGCACGATCGATGGCACCACCGGGGCCCATCTTGTGCCGCAGTTGACTTAATTCTCGCTTCATTTCTTCCCGTGCCGAAGAAGAAGTGAGCAAATGCTTCGTTTCCGCAGCCAGGGCCTGCGATGTGAAATCATCCTGAATCAACTCGGGCACGACGCCCTTACCTAATATTAGATTCACCATAGCGAAAAAAGGAGTACTGACAAGTTGACGCGCAACAAAAGCCGTCAAATGTGAAAGACGATAAATCACCACCATGGGGACGCCGAGCAAACCCGCTTCGACAGTCGCAGTGCCGCTGGAAACGATCGCACAATCCGCGGCGGCGAGAGCATCGTATGTTTGGCCTTCGACGACGGTTACGCCCGGTGCGCCCTGCAGATAGGAATTGAAATCGCGGGCGGTGAGGCTCGATGCCGCTGCGAGAATAAATTGAGGAGAGACGGGCCGCAATTCACTTCGCAATTGTTTACATGCTTCCAGGATCACGGGAAGGTGATGCCCGACTTCGCCGCGACGGCTGCCGGGGAGCACAGCGACGAGAGGCCGGTGAGGGTCGAGCCCATTTTGTTTGAAGAATTCCTCACGCGTCATGCTGGGGTGGACTTTATCCACCAGCGGGTGGCCTACATAGGTTGCCGCGACTCCGTGCTTCCGGTAAAACTCCTCTTCGAACGGAAAAATGACGAGCATGCGCTCGACTCGGCGTTTTATCCAACGAACGCGGCCAGGTCGCCAGGCCCACACTTGCGGGCCGATAAAATAAACGACGCGCACGCCAAGATTCCGTAACTGGCGCGCCAGGCCCAAGTTGAAGCCCGGAGAATCAATCAGGATGGCTAGAGCCGGGCGGCGCGTAGCAGCTTCCTTTACCAGCCGGCGGCGAATGCGGAACACCGCGGGCAATTTCTTGAGCACTTCGAAAATTCCTACGACGGCGATTTCTCCTGCGTCGGCCACGAGTTCCACTCCGGCTTCGCGCATGCGATGACCGCCCATTCCGAAAAGGTGCGAGCCGGTGCGCTGTTGCAGAGCGGTGGCCAACCGCGCCGCATACATCTCGCTGGAAGCTTCACCCGCGGAAATCAGAATTTGCGGGGGAGTCAAAATGCGGCTCCGTGGCTGGTGGCGGGGAATTGGCGTGGTAGAGGCAGTCCTGCATGTGCATGTAAGTCCGGGGATTCGGTCGGCGCACCACCAAGAGTGGCTGCGCCACTGAAGTCAACATCTCGAGCGTTGGTGCGATGGTCTTGGAGGCGCGGGCAGGTATTACTCATCGACGCGCAGGGGCACCCGCGTTGGACCCGAAGGAGGGACCGGAATGCGCAGCTCCTGGTCCTTATACTGGAGCTGATAGAGCCGGTAGTAAATGCCGCGCTGGGCGAGCAATTCCTGGTGCGAGCCTTGCTCGCGCAAGCGACCTTTGTGGAACACGAGGATTCGGTCGGCGTGCTGGATGGTGCTGAGGCGATGAGCGATCACAATCGCGGTGCGCCCTTCGAGCAGGCGATCTAGCGCTTCGCGGATGATCAACTCAGTTCTGGTATCAACGCTGGAAGTGGCTTCGTCGAGAATCAGGAAACGCGGATTGTGAGCGAGGGCGCGCGCGAAGCTGATGAGCTGGCGCTGGCCGACGGAAAAAGTTGCGCCGCGCTCGCTGACTTGCGTATCCACGCCTCCAGCGCAAGGCGTGCGAGGAAATGCGCCGAGGCCAACTTCGCGCAGTGCGCTTTCCACCTGGGCGCGGTCGATGCTCGTCCGTGCCAAGCCGGACGTTGGATTCGAGCGTGCCGGTGAACAGGAACGGATCCTGCAGGACGATGCCGAATTGGCGGCGGAGCTCCTGCACGCTCAATTCGCGGATGTCGATGCCGTCGAGAAGAATTTGTCCGCGCTGAATTTCGTAGAAGCGCAGCAAGAGCTGGATCGAGCGTGGTCTTGCCCGCGCCGGTGTGTCCGACGATAGCGGCGGTCTGGCCGGGCTCGACGCGGAAAGAGACGTCGCGCAAGACCCAATCCTCTTCGTTGGGATTTTCACCGCCGCGATAGGCGAACCACACGTTGCGGAATTCGATTTCGCCGCAGACGAGGTTTTTCGAGGCGGCGCGTCCTCCGGAGGCGGCGATGCAAGCGGGCAATCGGCTCGTCCAGCAATGTGAAAGATGCGCTCGGAGGCAGCCATGGCGCTTTGCAGAATATTGAATTTGTCGCTCAAGTCCTGAATCGGGCGGAAGAAGCGCTGCGCATATTGCATGAAAGCGACGAGCACGCCGATCGTGACCGCGCCAGCAAGCGCCGCGAAGTCCGCCGAACCAGAAGACCAAAGCGATGGCCGACGATGCTGAGGAATTCGACGACCGGATAGAACAGCGCGAAAGCAAAGATGGCGTCCTTGTACGCTTCCATGTAGACGCGATTCAAGTTCGCAAATTCGATGCGCGCTTTCTTCTCGCGGCTGAAGAGCTGGACGACGGCCATGCCGCTGATGTGTTCCTGTAAGAAAGCATTGATGCGCGCGATGGCCGTGCGGATGCGGCGGTTGGCGTCGCGGGCATTATTGCGAAACATCCATGGTGGCCATGAAGATGAGCGGCATGACGGCAAAGCGTGGCGAATGCCAGCCGCCAGTTCATGTAGAACAGAATGACCACGAAAAAGACGAGCAGGAATGCGTCGTTGATCATGGCGACGATGCCGGACGCGAACAGATCGTTGAGCGCGTCGACGTCGGTGGTGACGCGCGTGACCAGGCGGCCGACGGGGCTTCGGTCGTAAAAGCTCATGGGCAGGCGCTGCAGGCGCGTCAAAGATTTCTTTGCGCAGGTCGTACATGGTTTCCTGGCCGACCTTTTGCATCACGCGCACTTGCAAATATTGGATCGCGAAGCCGAAAAGCAAGCGCGCGCCAGGAATCAGGACGGCGATCCAGCCCAGATCCGCGCATGCCTGCCGGCAAATGTGAAGTTCCGCGTGATGACGGGAACAATATACCGATCCACGGCGATCTGGAAGAGCCAGGGCAGGCAGAGCTGCCAGCGGCGTCACGAGAAGCGTGAGCAGAGCGCGAGCCACACCTGCCAGCTTGGTAGGGCCGCAGGTACCGCAACAGCCGCCGCGTCAGCCGCGAGTCGTAAACTTTTCCGAGTGTTTCTTCTTCGCGGAAGTCGCTCATTGCGCGTTCCAATTCTTCTTCGAGCAATTGCTTCTGATAAAGTCGTCGTAGTAGCCGCCCAGTGCGCAGCAATTCTTCGTGCGTGCCGCGCTCGACGATTGCGCCGTCACGCAGGACGATGATCTGATCGGCGTGGCGGACGGTGGAGCAGCGATGCGAAATCAGGATGGTGGTGCGGCTGCGCATGACGTCCTTCAGGCCGCGCAGGATTTTTTCTTCGGTGTCGGTATCCACGCTGGAAAGCGCGTCGTCGAGGATAAGGATCTTCGGGATCGCGGAGGACGGCGCGCGCCAGAGCGGTGCGCTGTTTTTGCCCGCCGGAAAGAGTGATGCCGCGCTCACCGACCATGGTGTCGTACTTCAGCGGGAAATTCGCGATATCGGCGTGCAATGCTGGCGATTTCCGCGGCCTCGGCAGATTCGTTCCGGACGACCGGGTCTTGCACGCCGAAGGCGATGTTTCCCGCGAGGGTTTCGCTGAACAGAAACGTATCCTGCGGCACAAAGCCGATGGCGCGGCGCAAGTTCCGACAAGGGCCAATCGCGAATCGAGCGGCCGTCAATCAGCAATGAGCCTTGCGGGGCTTCCCAGAGGCGCGCGACGAGCGCGGCGAGCGTGGACTTTCCGCTGCCGGTGGGGCCGACGATGGCGAGGGTCGAGCCTGCCGGAATGTGCAAATTGATGTCGCGCAGCACGGGCTTGCCGGCGCGAACCGTTCTGCCGCGGTGGGATAGATGAAAGTCAAATGCCGGAACTCAATTTCGCCGCGAATGGATGCTGCTGAAAGGGATGGGCGGAGCCATCGCCATCGCCGGCACCAGTGTCGGCCTGGGAACCTCGAAATCCGCGATTTTCGGTCGCGCATCCAGAATGTAATTGAGGCGGCCCATGGAGGCGGCGCCGCGCTGGAAAATATTCGTCACAAATCCGAGCGCGATCATGGGGAAAACGAGCTGAACCATGAAAGTATAAAAGGCGATCAGCGTCGCCGAGAGAAATGTGATTGGTCATCACCAGCCGGCCGCCGTGCCAGAGCACGAGCAGAAACGTGGTGCCGATCAGGGCCTGCAGCGCGGGCATGAACATGCTCCAGGCGCCGATGAGTTTGAGGTTGCGCGTGACGTAGTCCCGATTGGCTTCGTCGAATTTGCGGATTTCCGCTCGTTCCTGGGCATAAGCGCGGATTACGCGGACTCCGGCGAGATTTTCTTCGGCTCGCGCGGAAAGAGTGGCCAGCGCCGCCTGAATGCGTTCCGAAAGGCGGTGGATCGCATCGCCGAAATACCACACGGAGACGGCGACGAAAGGAACCGGCAGCAGCACCCAGAGAGCTTAGAGCGGGCGAAAGGTTGACCATGAAGAAAATGGCCAGTATCATCGTGACCAGAGTAGTGGCGCTATACATGATGCCGGGCCCGAGGACCATGCGCACCGCGTTCAGGTCATTGGTACAGCGTGACATTAATTCGCCGGTGCGGTTGCGAACGAAAAATTCCGGTTCCAGACGCATCAGACGAGCGAGCAGATCGTTTCGCAGGTCATACTCGATGTCGCGCGATATGCCAATTAGAATCCAGCGCGACAAAAAGGAAAAGACGCCCTTGGCGGCGACGACAACCACGAGCATCGCGCAAAATATCAGAAGTGTGCGACGATTGAGCGGCTGGTAAAAATAGAAGAGCCAATTCAAGAGGCTGCGGGAAAAACCCGTCAGGTTCCGCAGCGGAACGGAATTGTTGGTTAGCGAATCAGTGATCGCGCCGATCAGAATTTGCGGCAACGTTCCGAGTACACCCATCAGCGCAAGAGTTACCAGCCCGCCCACCACTCCGCCCTTGTAACGCGCCACGTAGGGGAACAGTCCTCGCAGGCTGCGCCAGGCGGACGGCAAGGGAGCGGGCTTGGCACCTGTTTGCGCTTGGACGGTTTGTGGCGCAGCGCTCATCGACGCAGGGGGACCTCAACGGGTTCGAGCGAAGGAGCTTCACTCTGGAATTGCTCGAAGTTCCTGTCGAGCGTCTGGTATCGCATCACTTTCGGGTTCCATTTCACGCCGATCGTTTCCGCGTGACCGCCCTCAGGCGTTCTTAGGGGCGTGAAATACATGACCAGACCGGTATCCGGGTGCTGTTCGTACTGCAATCTCCAGCCATTGACAGCGGCAAGCGGCGTGCCGGCGAGAAATCCTTTTTGATTTTTCAAGTGCTCGTCACACCGGAAAATCTCTTTCCAGGTTCCGTTATCTTTTTCGGCGATGATCGCGCGGGTGAATAAATTCCCCGGCACCGTGCCATCCGGCGTTTTCTTGATGCGATTGATGACCAAAATCTGCTGGTTCCCATTCTTCGCCAGATCGCCCCACGCGAGCACATCGGATTCGGCACCTAGTTCGCTTTCCGCCACGGTTTGCAGATCCGCAGGAACGGGCGGAGGCTCGGGCTTTGCGGCGGCAACTGGACTTGGCGCCGGCTTCTCCGATCCCCCGCAACCGAAGCAGGAGGAAGGTAAGTGCCAGCGCGAAAATCAGCAGACTATTGGCGAGTCGAATCATTGGACTCCAGCAATTCAAAGGCTCGGGAACGCCAGGGTGATCTCGACGACTCGACCGGTCGCGTGATCGCAATAGATTTCCATTACCTGGGGTACTTCGGAGCCAGCCCGGTCAAAAGCGTAAAAAAACAATTCTAACTCCTGGTTCCCGCGGAGGGAAGGGCTTCGGGAACTCGGCGCGCCATAAATCCTGAAGATCCTTTCCCGCGCGTCTCCGATAGCAAGCCCTCTTCCCGTTTTCCACGCCGTCGCCAGCAATGGGCCAGGTGAGTCCGGGCGGCAGCCCCTGGCCGCAACCGCCGGTTCGTCCAGATTCGATAGGGTAAGAATTTGAACGATGCCCTTATCGTCGGATTCAATCCGAAGGCTTTGGCGCGAACAAGGGTCACGCCATATCCAGACGTGATTGTCGTCGGGCGAAGCGACGCCGGATTTTTCCCCCAGGAGAGCCTTGGCCTGGGCAAGCGTGTCCTTGCCGGGATGGAGCCGGGCGAGGACCAATTCATTGATTCGCGGTGCGTCATGGCTTGAGACGAGTACAGCGCCGGCCGTCAATGCCAGGAGCAACGCGCTAACGTACAGCCAGGATTTCTTCCATCCGAGCCTCAAAATTTTCTTCCCCTTCGGACCAGAACCGGCTTCGCTCGACCGGAAGGATCGATTCCACCTGCTGCATCCATTGAAAGAGCTTGCGGATATTCTCGCGAGTTTTCTCGTGATAAACGCGAAGATTTTCTGGCTTGGCCATCATGGTGATAAACGCTTGCTCGTCCGGGTGCTGCGCCGGCGCAACAGGTTGATCGCGCGAACCGAGGAGCCGGGCGTGCCCCGTAAATAAATGTTCGAAGCCGATGTCGGCATGCAAGTGTCCCAATTCCCGCCAAACGCCATCATCAAATTCATTGCCGTTACCGAAGAGTTCCAATCGCTCAGGCTGCAATTGCCAGCGCACGTAGTTTGGGCCAAGCGCCCAAAGATCCCAATAGGCCACGGCTTCATAGCTGCAATCGGGATGGACGTGGTTCGCCGCCAACTCGAGCAATTCAATCGGGGCTAGCGGACGAGCACGAAGGTCCTGCTCGAATATCGGCACTTCGGCGGGGCTGACGGCACGGATGGTGAACTCCCTGAAGCCGGACTTGGATGCGGAAAACGGAACGGAAGAAAGAAAATTCCCCCATTGCTCCAGCAGGGCTGATTGAGAAGAGTCTTTGAGCCAAATGCTAACGTATGCGTGGTTTGCCATCGGAAAGCATTATACCGGGAGTCGGGCCAAGCTCCGAATCCGGGGCCGCTGCATTCGAGCACAATGGGATTGCTAAATCACCAACTCCGAACACGGAAAGAATCCCCGGTTCGCGAATCCGGAAGGACCCTGCTTCTTACTTCTTATTTTCTGGAGGATTCTGGCCGGGAGCGATCTCAGTGGAGATTCCGAGCATGCGTTGGCGGATTGTTTCGCCAAGGCCGGCGAAGACATTCGAACACGTGTCGCGCAGACGAATCTCGGCCGCCTCGGCCATGGATTTGATCACTTCCTCGGAGTGCTGGCTCAGGCTGGTGACGGAAGCGACCAACCAGGAATTTGAAGTATTTTCGAGGCGCTGGCGATATGCATCTACCCCTTCGGTACTCGTTTCATTTAGCCGTTCGAGCCAGACACGGTATTGCTGGTCGCGCTCCTGCCGCCAGGCTTCGGCCATCATGGTCAATTGATTATCAAGGACTTTCCGGGCATGCTCGACGCCGAGTTCTACCCGTTCGTTGAGACGTTCCTGAAAATCGGCGACGAAATTCTCGAGATGCGCGTCCATGTTTGCGCGGAGACCCTCGGCGCGTGATTCGTACTGTGCGGCCGTTTCTTCGCTGGCCTGGCGGACGGATCCATTGAAGTTCTGGAGAGCATCCTTGGAAGCCTGGTAGAGACGGTCGGAGAACCCTGCGACGGTGGTGTCGGCCGACTGCTGCATCTGGGCGCGCCCGCGCGCTGTGGAGTCCTTGACGCTCTCTTCGAGCTGTCCTTGAGTGTGTTCCACGTAGCTGCGGCTGTAATGATCGAGCTCGGAAGCAAAGAGCCGGGAGATATCCGCGGCCTGATTGCGAAGCCCGCCGATCGCCTGGTCCACCGATTTCTCGAGGGCCGATTGCATGCTTGTCTGCGCTTTCTTCTGATACCAATCCGACGATTTGTAGAGCGATTCGAACGTGGTGTGTGTGATTTCATTGCTCTTCGCGTCGATTTCTTCCGCTGCCTTGGAAACGGAAGCGCGACAAGCGGCTTCGATTTCGACCGGGAAATGAGCCATTTGCTGCTGGAGTCGCTCACGGGATTCGAGCAAAGTTTGATTGGCTGACTCATGAAGACGCTGGTGAATGGTGGCGATCGATCGTTCCGCGTCTTGGCGGCTGGCGGACAATTCAGAGGAGACCTTTTGGGCCCACTCGATTTGCGGAGCGAGCTGTTGCTGAGCCTGTTCCGCCACTCGACCGATCACACCTTGCGCCAGGGCTTCAAAGGCCGGCTGCATCTCACGAACGCGCTCGTTGATAAGTTCGTGAGCCCGGTGTTGCAGGCTCGAATTACGATCATGCAAGAGCTGGTCGAGGCGCCGCTCCGCTTCGGCAATTATGGACTCGGCGGAATTGGCAATTTGCGAGGCTGCAGCCGTGGCGCGCGTGCGAGCTTCATTTAGTTCTTCCACTGAGCCCTTAGCCCGCGAAAGTTGCTGGGCGAGTTCCTCGTGAAACGCGGCCAAGCTCTGGGTGCTTTCTGATCGAATCGACGCGGCGGAAGCTTCGATTTCCCGGCGGCTTTGCGCCAATTGTTCCTGGGCGGTGCCTGCATCCGCTTCGATTCGGCCAAGCAATCCGCTTGCCTGATGGCGAGCCTGGTCAACGATCCGTTCGGCATGAACGCTGAGAGCCGCGCGCTGAGCTTCCGTAACTTCAGACAATTGAGCGGTGACTTGATTGGCGATCGTCCGCAGGTTGTGTTCAGCGGCACGAAGCCATTCCGGGCTCGGCTCGCTGACGTTAACAGGCCTGGAGTGAGCAGTAAGTTCGGCGGAGCGCTCAGAAGCATGAGCTTCCACTTGAGCGAGCGCCGACTGCACGGCTTTATCGATGGTATGGCGGATTTGAGCTTCAATCTGCAAATGCACACCGCGAGACGCTTCTTCGACCGCCGCGCTGGCACCTTCTTGAATGGTCTGATGCAAACTCTGTTTAGCGTCGGCCAGCATGCGCGCCATTTGCCGCGCAAAAGTCATGGAAAGTTGCGCAGGCGTGGTGGAGGCGTCATCAGGCACCAGGCGAATTCTGGTCGATGCTATAGATTCCGATGGCGAGACCGGTTGTGACGCCGATGCGCGCTCCGAATGCTCAGCCGAGAGCGACGATATTGCCTGCGGCAATTCTTCGGGAGCCCGGACCCAATCCGCTGGAGGAAAAGCGATGCCCCAGACATTGCCGGGATATTGGAACTCGATTCCGATTTGGAAGAGTTCCCGTACCGTACGTGGCCGCTGCACCCAAATAATCCGGCCGCGAACTGAACGGTTTGGAAGCTCCGCTTCGGGACGGGGTATCTCGAGTGTGACCAAGGCACTCTTGGGAACGTAATGCTTGGACTGGTATTTGCACCCGTGGCAACTGATGATCAGGGAAGAGGTGCGTTCCTTGAAAGGCTGGCCGAGCGCGTCCACACCGATAACCGTGATCGGCACGGCCTGCACAATGCGCGTGCTGCGGCGCTTCTGAGTGTCCGGATCGTTCGAGGCTGTAAATTCCGCCAAAGAATCTCTCCCAAGGTCGACCTCCAGCTTAACATCCACGCCCGGGAGGATCGAGGCCAGGTCTCGTCCAGTGCGTATGAGTTAATTCACTTTGAGAATCAGTTTTAGTCGGGCTGGGAGCTTCGTGGAGATCGACGCAAGAGAGTATCCCTGATTTCTTTCAGCACCCAAATCGGACCAACCAGGAAATAGATGGGGCCCTGGAAGAAGGCGGGCTTGTTGCCTTCGATCCGATGTCCCAGAAAGAGAAGGATCCAACCACCCAGGAACAGGATCAACCCAAGCCGCCAATGCAAAATTGCCAGGAGAATCAAGCCGAAGAGGATTGCGGGAATTCCAATGGCATGCAGGATTTTATTCCAGAGATTGTGGTGTTCGTCTTCGTATTGCCCCATGTAGCGATCAAGAGCGGGCATGGCGCCTCCGGAGGGTCAATACATTCTTTTATACATTCAGCAGAAGGCGGGAGCAACGAACTTATCCACGAGGAAATGTGGGATTCATCTGTTACAGGTCGCGCCGGCCTTCGAGAGCTTTGAGCATAGTGACTTCGTCGGCATATTCAAGATCGGAACCGACGGGGATGCCCATGCCAATGCGAGTCACATGAACGCCAAGTGGCTTCAGAAGCTTGGAAAGATACATGGCGGTGGCTTCTCCTTCCGCAGTGGGATTTGTTGCGACGATAATTTCTTCTACAGTTCCGCCCTTCAATCGTTCGATCAGGCTTTTGATTTTGAGCTGATCTGGTCCAATGCCTTGCAGGGGAGAAAGCGATCCGCCGAGGACGTGATAAAGGCCGTCGAACTGCCGCGTCTTTTCGACTGCAACGATATTGGCGGCTTCCTCGACCACGCAAATTGTTTTCCGGCTGCGCGTGGCGCTGGTGCAGTACTGGCAGGGATCGGCATCGGTGATGTTGTTGCACACCGAGCATTCGCGGATCTTCTCCTTGGCATCGCGGATCGCGTCGGAGAGAGCGAGGGCCTGTTCGCGATCGGAGCGCAGGATAAAAAATGCAAGGCGCTGCGCGGTTTTCTGTCCGATGCCAGGCAGGTGCTTCAGTTCGTCAATCAAGCGAGAAATCGGTTGAGCGTAATCAGGCATTCGATTTTCTTCTTTCTTCGCGGAAAGGATACACAGGCGAGTGATTCGATTCGCCGCGGCAAGATAGATTGCCACAATCGGGCTGCTGATAGGAAGCGGCTGGCAGGAACGGTAAATTAAAACAAGCCGGGAATCTTCAATCCCGCAATTCCAGAAATTCCGCCGGTGATGTCTTTCATCTGGTTGGCCATCTCTTCATCGACGCGGCGCGTGGCATCGTTGACGGCGGCGACAATCAAATCCTGCAACATTTCGGCGTCCCGGCCGGCGAACACTTCCGGTTCGACGCGCAATTCGGTGATGCGCTTTTGGCCGTTCATTTTCACGGTTACCATGCCGCCGCCGGCTGAGGCTTCGACATGAACCTCATTCAGCTGCTTCTCTAAACGTTCCTGCACCTGGCGGAATTGAGACAGCATCTGTTGCAAGGCTTTGACTTCCATGGTCTATTCCTCGCTCCGGCGCTTCACTTCCGAAAGCCGCCCGCCGAATCGCTTGAGCATCGCCTGCACGACAGGATCTTCCTCGAATCGAGCCCGCAGCTCAGCACCGCGTCCCATCGTTGCTCGACCCGTTTCAAGTTTAACACACACACGGAGCGGCTGGCCCACCACCTGTGTAAGGACTGTGCGCAGTTTCTCCATAGGGTCCCGTGCCTGCAACATCTCAGCAAGCGCGCGATTTTCCGAAGGGAAGTAGAGCCGCATTTCGTTGCCATCGAGCTCCCAACGGCAAACGTGCTCGACCAGAGACCACAGAAATTTTTGCTGGCCTTGCAGCGCTGCTTTGATGGCATCCACTTGGGCGGCCGCTAAGCCATTCAGAGATTGTTCCGCGGCCTGCGCAACGATGCGCGGCGGCGTAGCGGGAACAGGAACCGGAGACGATTGAGAATTGCTTCGAATCGCCGGAGAAAACGAGAAACTATTTGCGCTATCGCCGCGGCTGGTATTGCTCGAAAGAGGAGAAGCTTTCCCCGAACCTTGCGAAGAAGGCGTTGGGGGCGCAAATGCGGAGACTGAAGGCTGCGCCGGCACTGATGCTCCCGGGACGGCCAAAGCCTTGGATGGGGTCCCGGACGCAGACGAAGTTCGAGGCCTTTCCGGCTTTGTTCCAGATTCGCCACGGAGTTCAGCGAGCAATTCTTCGAGAGGAGCCAGGCGGGCGGCATTTACAAGCTTCAACAATCCGATTTCAAGATGTAGCCGCTGGTCTGGCTTCTTGCGCAAGTCGTCCGAGGTGCACAGCAAGATTTGGAAGAAGCGGGTGAGATCTTCTTCGTTGAAACGCTCGGCCTGAGCGGCGAGGCGCGGCCGTTCATCGGCGGGCGCCGCAATTAACTGGGAATCCGCCCCTGAAACACGGGCGACGAGCAGATTCCGAAAGTGCCGAATGGCTTCGCGGCAGAAATGGTTCAGATTCTGACCATCATTGATCAGGCGATGCACCAGTTCCAGTGCGCGCTGAGTCGATTGATCGGTGATGGCCTCCACTAAATCGTCCAGCACACCTTCGGAAACGACACCAAACAGTTCGCGCACCTGCCGATCGGTAATTTCCTGGCCGCAGTAAGCCATGGCTTGCTCAAGCAGGGAAAGCGCGTCGCGGAGACTGCCCTCCGCCGCACGCGCCAGCACGGCGACGGCGCCGGGCTCAATTTTAAGATCCTCTTCCTTTTTGACGATATCGTTGAGAGCGCCGGAGATTTCGTCAAAGGTGAGCGAGCGAAATTGAAAAAGCTGGGCGCGGGATTTGATCGTGTCGATCAAATCCTCGGCCTGAGTGGTAGCCAAAACGAAGATTACACGGTCAGGCGGCTCCTCGAGGGTTTTGAGCAGGGCATTCGAAGCTTCGTCGGTGAGTTGATGGGCTTCGTCGAGGATGACGACCTTGAACCGGCTGGAGGCGGGGGCGTAGCGGACCATTTCGCGCAATTCGCGAATCTGGTCGATGCCGCGATTGGAAGCCGCATCGATTTCGAGCACATCGAGCGAATTGCCTGCAGAGATTTCACGGCAGGACGAGCATTCATTGCATGGCTCGGGAGATTTGCCCTGCGTTTTTTCGCAGTTCAGAGCTTTGGCCAGAATGCGCGCAGTGGTAGTTTTGCCCACGCCGCGCACGCCGGAAAAAATATACGCATGGGCTACCCGGCCAGTGCGGATGGCATTTTCAAGAGTCTGAGTGACGTGCCGCTGGCCGACGACGTCAGCGAATGCCTGCGGCCGCCACTTTCGCGCGATGACCTGGTAACTCATATCTCAGGATGCTCGATTTCGACCGCCGGGCGATGAGAGGAACTTCGGGTACTCCGCGGCACACGAAACTGACCCGTTACCGTTGCTCCCTTCCGGGCCTGGCGGGGTTCACGGGGAATCGTTGCACAGAGCCCGAAGTTCCACGAATCGACAACCACTCGGGAAAAAATTGCGGGTGGATGCACGACGCAGTCTAGCACAGGCTCGCAGTCTGAGAAAGTTACGCACGTTTGGATTATTTGCAGGGGAATGTGGCGCAGTCAGAGAAATTTGAAACTTGAATTCTGGTGGGTGTTGCTTAGGAACAATGAGTTTTGATTTTCATGCAACGTTTTGCATCGATGGAGTATCTTATCGCCGGGTAGCATCCTCCGCACCCGACCCGCTGCGCCAGCGGATCATCCCACGAAAAGGGACCAACATCCGTGTCTAAAGACATGGAGCATCTTTTGCCCGCGAATGCGGGCAAGGTAACACTTCGTTCGCCCGGGCGGACTAAGACTACAGGGAGGAAGACATGAAGCGTTCGTTCAGTATTGTAGCCGCAGTGATGCTGGTACTTTTGATCACTCCAGCCGTTCACGCACAATCCACACAGGTAATGCAAGGCACACAAATCAGGCTCGTACTGCTGAATGGAATGAGCACCAGCGTGGCACGCGATGGCGATCCGTTTACGGCACAAGTCGCGGAGCCAGTGTTTCTGGGAAATCAATTGATTCTTCCAGCGGGCACCAAGGTCCATGGAGTGGTGGGAGGCATCGTGCGTCCCAAGCACTTTGCGATTTTCCGCGGGCAAGCCTCGATGAGCCTGCAGTTCAAATCACTCGAAATCGAGAGCCGCATCATTCCCGCCCAGATGAGCATTCTGCAGATTTATAACGGCTCGGCTGACGGGAACAAACAACGCAAGGATCTGAAAACGGTGGAAGGCGCGGTGGTGGAAGAGAAACGGGACATCAAGGGTGTGGTCACCGACGTGGCGTTGGGCGGAGGCGGCGGCACTATGGTGGGCGCAATCTTCAGCAATGCGATCCGCGGATTGACGATCGGTTTGATCGGCGGCACCGCCTACGTTGTCCAGAAGAAGGGCAAGGAAGTCGAGTTGCCGGCCCAAACCGGAATACTGGTTCGGCTGGATGGTACGGTGTCGGTGCCAGTGGTGACGGCGCAAGCGGGCGCTTACACCAGCGGCGACCGGTAGTCCGTCAGCCGAGGCAGGTAATTAAGGACTAGATCACGGAAATTCCTCGCGACGCCGACGTCCGGCCTGGCGATGGCAATGCGTTTGTGTACGTGGATATCGACGTCAACTGGGGGAAGCGGCGCGTCTTTCGCTTGGGTGATTGGCGCGCCGCAGGGGGAATTGCAAGTCAGGACACCGGGGTGGGGTGCCTCCTTGCAGGCGGGAAAGCGGCGTACCAAAGATCTTCGGTTTGAACTTTTATCGCAGCTAACAACCAACCATCAGGCGTAGCATTCATCCTCACGATGTCGAACAGAAGCGGCCGGTCTGGGAGCAATTCCGTCGAATTTCTGCTGATCAATTTTACGGCGAGCTCAACGGATTGATCTGCTTCTGTTCTCAAGTGAAAACTACAGCCATTTGCGCTGACGTCGGTTGTGACTGTCCGTTCCTTAAAGAATCGGCCGTGACAATCGAGGCCTGAAACATCGATGGGAAGCGACAAGGAGAGCCGCTTTTCGCGGCGCCGTTCGAAAGCCGCCTCGCTTACTGGTGCTTCGAGTTCCGCGATTTCTCTCATCATTATCTGCTCAACAGGAACAATGCAATCGTCTGGCCGTGGGATCCGGCTTGATGGTCATTGAATGTGTACGAGATAAGAAATGATGGGCCAGATCAGAATGGTCCGAATGGAAACGCTGGCTGCTTTTGAAGCGGCGCTATCCGCCTGCCGCACGCAGTCATTAAGCGGTCTTGCTGAGGGCGGTCTTCTGCCCTCGTTTCAGAAATCGATAAAGACTGGTCCGGCCAATCCCCAGAATTTGTGATGCGCGCACGCGGTTCCCACTGCACATTTCGAGTACGCGCTGGATATGAATGCCGCGAATTTCATCCAACGGCAACGGCCTCCAAGTTTCATCAATGCGCAAGGGACCAGCGCTGGGCTGCTGGAGATTTTTGGGCAGGTCAGCGACATCGATAAACTCGGTGGCCGCGGTGATGGCGGCGCTGGAGATTACGTTTTCAAGCTCTCGAACATTTCCGGGCCAATTATGCTGAAGCAAGACTGCCTGAGCGCGTCGAGTGAGACCCCGAAATGATTTGCCATACGCCTCGTTGTATTTCCGCAGGAAGAAATGCACGAGCATGGGAATATCGTCCAATCGCTGGGCCAGACTGGGAACGCGAACTTCGATGGTGCTGAGACGATAGAAAAGATCTTCGCGGAAGCGGCCGGCCAGGACTTCGGCGCGCAGATCCCGGTTGGTAGCCGCGATGAGGCGAACGTCCACATTTCTGACTTCCGGCGAACCAACGCGCTGAATTTCGCGATTTTGAATCACACGCAGCAATTTAGCCTGCATGCTGAGCGAGGTTTCTCCCACTTCGTCCAGGAATACCGTGCCATGATCCGCGTATTCGAACAGACCCGGCCGAGTGTCCGTGGCTCCTGTGAACGAGCCACGCACATGCCCGAAGAGCTGGCTTTCCAGGAGCGTATCCACCATGGCTGAACAATTGCAAACTGCGAATCGGTTTTGCGACACAGGGCTCATTTGGTGAAGCGCGCGAGCAACCAGTTCTTTTCCCGAGCCTGTGGGGCCGCTGATCAGCGCATTTGTGTAGTGTTTAGCGATTTTTCTCGCGAGATCGAAAACCTCCAACATGACAGGACTCTTGCCCACGATGCCATGGAATTCGAGATTATTGAGTAACTGATCTTCCA
Organism: uncultured Acidobacteriota bacterium; assembly: GCA_963797765.1. Taxonomy (GTDB): domain Bacteria; phylum Acidobacteriota; class Terriglobia; order Acidiferrales; family UBA7541; genus JBGPTK01. The sequence continues at coordinate 276,752 of CAWCQU010000003.1, forward strand.
GCTCGCGGATCTGACGACGCTGTGTGAAAAGCTCCGCCAGTTCATCGAGTGACTTCAGCAGGCGCGTGTGATCGATCGGCTTGCACAGGTAGTCATAAGCGCCATGTTTGATCGCCTCGATGGCAGAATCAACGGAGTAGATGCCCGTGACCAGAATCACGTAGACGCCGGGGTCGATTTGCAATGATTTTTCGAGGAATGCGAGCCCGTCCATTCCGGGCATGCGTAAGTCTACGAGAGTTACTCGACAAATCCCGCCGCGGATCTGTTGCAAGGCTTCCGAGGGGTCCGTAGTGCCAAGGGCGGGGAAGCCGAGTTTCTGAAGTCGATTCGTGAGCAGTTCGACGGCATCAGGTTCGTCGTCGAGCACACAAATGGGAAGGTTTTGGCGGAGCAAGTCTTTGGTTGGAACCTCAACAGTGTGAGCCATGATGCAAATTACATGGCACGCGATGTGCCAGATGCGTATTGGCGGATTGGGCTTTGCCGGATGATTGAGGCAGAAGGATTCGAGCGCGCGGTTAATTCTTTAAGAGCCGCATTCAGAGTGAATTAAAGAAGGTTTCGGAATTCCGCCGAAAACGAAAGCGTGGAAAGAGAGTGCTTCGAGTTTTCACGCGAGCTGTAAAATCCGTGTCGAACTGGAACTCCAAGGTGAAGGGAAGTCCGAATGCGGAATCAAACACGGAGCCGGAAGGGTTCGCTCAACTGGCCCGTCATCATTCCAGCGAGAGAAATTTCCCTGACGGTTTCAATCGGCACAGAGGCATAGTTCTGCCCGTGACCACGGTGATGGAGTTGGATTGGTTTTTTCCTCTGAACTTATGAATGCAACTGCAAAACTAGTAGGGTAAGAGGCGAGGCATGTCTTCCAGCAAGGATTCAGTCTCAAATTACAGGGAATCAGTTCAATGCCGTTGGAAGGGATTGAACCAACGAATTCCCGTGGTTCAATTGATCAAATCCAAAGAACGAGGATTTTCAAGCCACAAAGAATCAACCGTAGTGTGCGCCGGGGTAAAGAAGATTCAGCGCGAGCGTGAAAATAATCCCGAATACTTTTCCGAAGAGGACCCAGGAAATGAGAAGGCCGAGCATGCCGAAGCCTGGTTGGGAGGTCCAGCCTAGATATTTCAGGCCCATTTTCTCGCTCATTAGAAGAGTAATTGCGGTCCGGCCGTCGAGTGGCGGAACAGGCAACAGGTTAAAAATACCTAGCACGAGATTCAGAACAAAGAGAATGCTGAGGAAGGTGGCGGCGAAAGAAGCCTCTCCAGGGTTCACGGCCTCGGTAATCCTGGTGAAATTCACATTTACGGGATTCTGAAATATTCCGAAAGTCATGCCCAGCCGAATTGCCGCGCCTGCCAGTAAGAGCAGCGTGAAATTAGCGCCCGGACCTGCTAAAGCCATCCAAGCAGCCCGGCGAGGATAGCGTTGCTGCCATACGGGATCGTAAGGTGCGCTCGCCCATCCAATCATCCATCCGCCCCAAATATAGGAAAGGATCGGTACAACGATTGTGCCGAATGGCTCGCGCCGCATGTGCGGAATTGGGTTTAAACTGGCTTGACCGCCATGGAAGGCCGTTAGGTCTCCACCCAGCTTAGCGGCCAGCGCATGCGCTCCCTCATGGCAGGTTGTGGAAAACAAGAATACGATGTACCAGATCGCGCCGAGGGCAAGATTGGGAGATTGCATGGAATCATAGACTATCTGTTTACGTCAGGTCAGCGCAAGCCTGTGGAAAACGCCGTAACAAAAGGTTTCCAAAAGTGAAAATTGCTTGACAAGTCTGATGGCCGGGTTTAGTCTCGCCCACCTAGCCACAAGGTGTGTCCGAGATTTGGACATTCCCCCGGAGAAACTGTTGTGCCAGCCCGACAAAAGTCACGCCCCGTTCAATCGGTTTCCTCTGACCGCGAATTTGAAATTTTGCTGCGTCGTGCAGAACAATACTTCAAGAATCGACGCATGCAAGTTGTAGCAGTAGCCTCACGACGTAATAAGAAGCGATCGTCCGCCGCGTAGAAAATCCATCAAGAACTGAGTCAGTAGAGGGGTAGTTCACGTAGATTATCTAAAATTTGTCCTCTGAAACGATCCTTACAAACTTGAGATGTTGGCAGAGTTGCTCTCGCGTGCCGAGCGGCGCTCGGAATTTCTAAACATCGAACTCAATGCACGAAAGACCCAACGGATCAAGATGACGATTGCGGTGAGAAGCGCGGCTACGATTCCCGCCGCCCAAAAGGGGTGCATTGCTGCAAGCCACAAGAGGAAAACCGCGAGGATATCTTCACTGAAACTTAGGGCGATGTTCGAAAATGGCTCGGGGGATGGCGTAACGGCGGCTCGAATCGCCGTCTTGCCTCCGTGCGCGGCCAATGCTACCAGCGCACCCAATAAACCGCTGAGCAGTTGCATCACCGGGGAGAAATTAGCAGTAGCCTGGTACGCAATCACTGCTGCAACCGGAATGCGGACAAATGTTTGCAGGGCATTCCAGAGGAGATCGAAGACGGGAATCTTGTCGGCCACGAGTTCGATCAGGAACAATGCGAAGCAGGCGCCGATGACATACCAATTGGACACGAGATGCAAAGAGGGCGGTAAGAGCAAAACATTGACGTGCGCCAATATTCCCAAGGTGGCCACCGTGGCATAAACATTCAGCCCAGCGGCGAAGCTGATTGTTACGAGAAGGGCCAGAAGCGAATCGTTTGAAAATCTCATCGAGAATTTAGAATACCAGCAATGACGGAGGACAATTTTGGGTTTGATCTTTCGGCCGGAAGCGCAAGCCTACATAGGATGCGGGGATTGCGAAGCCCATGGAACTAAATAGGGTGGATCGATTTACAGCGGAATGAAAACAAAGCTTCAGATGGCTCCCGGGCCTGGACTCGAACCAGGATAACCAGCTCCAAAGGCTGGCGTGCTACCAATTGCACTACCCGGGAGTTGCAGGCCAAAGTTTAGCAGACATGGAGCGCAGTTGTCGTGCAGGGAGAAGAATGTCTCTTGAATTATTGGCTGCGCAGACCGCAGGAGCTGGCCTCTGGCGCTCCAATCAGAAATTAGCGAATACTCAGAGCCGAAGTAACAGAATCTAAAGGTGCCCCTGGAATCCATCGGCCAACGGATTGCGGCGTTTCATGGCTTGCGGTCGAAAGATCGCCATTGTGTGGAAGGGAGGGGATCGCGCCGGCTCTCCAAGCCTACTTGTGTCATTCCGGTTGGGAATGTGGAGACTGTCCGGCCGCTCCAGTGAAGATTCCTTTCGAGAGAAACAGGCGGCTTAGAGGGCAAAGCGGGCGCTTGAGCTTCCTCTTGATCGAGTAAGAAAATCAATTCGTTGTGTTTCTCGTCCCGCTCGATGGAAATAGTATCAAACATAGCGATTTGACCACTGGACAGAAGACTGGCAAGAGGGAACACCAGATATCGTTCGATCGAGCGTTTCAAATGCCGTGCGCCGTATTTCAGGTCCGTGCCCTCGCGCAGCAGGAATCGTCGAGCATCTTCCGATACTCGAAAAGTAAAACGACGCCGGGAGGTTTCAAGAATTCTCCGTTGAACAAGTGCAAGTTCGAGGTCCAGAATCTTATCCAGTTCCAAATCGCGCAGGGGGTGGAACACAATGAGTTTGTCGATTCGATTCATGAACTCAGGCGCGAAGTTTCGCTTGGCCGCTTCAACTGCCATGCCCGTCACTTTTTGATCCATTCGCTGATCCGTTTGCAGAGCAGATGTGAATCCCCGGCTGTGCCCCGAGACCAACTCGGTAATCTCCGAACCGCCCAGGTTCGAAGTCATGAAAATCATGGATTGCGCAAGGTCCACACGCCGGTTATCGCCGAGCGTCAGCGTGCCCTTGTCTAGAATTCCCAACAAAAGCTGCCAAAGGGCATCAGAAGCCTTTTCGATTTCGTCGAAGAGCAGGAAACTAAGTTTCATACTTTGAGTGTGGTAGGCAGAGAGCGCTTCCTGAGTAATTACGGGGGGTGTTTCGCGATGACCAAGATATCCGGGAGGCGATCCGATCAATTTTGATATCTCATGCGAGTGTTGAAATTCCGCGCAATCCACTTTGATTACTGCTCGAAGATCGCCAAACAAGATTTCGGCAGCGGCTTCGACCACGCGCGTCTTGCCGGCGCCTGTCGGTCCCAGGAAAAGCAAATTGCCGACTGGCCTGCCTGGCGAGTTCAATCCAGAGCGGAATACCTGAAAGAGGTCTAATACTGCTTTCACTGCTTCGCTTTGCCCTACGATCCTGCAATGCAGGGCTGACTCCAGAAATTGCGTCTCAGGGCTACGAAGTAAGGGATTCAATCTAAGAACCGACTTCTTCATTGAGATCTCCCTAGTCGCCGGGACTTTTCTGATCCCTGGGCATGCCGTCAAGCGCGGGAAAACGGCTACAGGAATAGAGCCATTTTCCTCACAAGAGTCCTTTCGGCAGAACAATATAAATCTTGAAAGAGACAACAAATTCTAAATCGAGCACAGCCAGAGTGATTCAATGAAGCGACGGATGGAGGCTGATACCAATTTGGGATTACTCAGCGGCGAGGAGAGAGAGCTGTTCGATGAGTTGGGCGACACTACGGGCATTTGAGTAAACGTCGTCTGCCAGTTTCCGCCAGGGATGATCCGGAGGCATAACCTGGAGCAGCTCTTCGCTGGCACAGAAGAGAATAACCAAGGCGTTGTTTATATCGTGCGTGATCTTCAGAGTGCGCTCTAGACGAAGGGCGGACTCACTCTGAGATTTGCTTTGTCTTTGAGGGCCAGTTGCCATTGTCATGCCATTCTCAACGTGATCGTCAATTAAGAGTTTACGTTCGGACCTAAGCGAAGGCCTGGTGTTTTTGTCCGAGCATCGTACTCATTCGCCAACCTGGAGTTTCGTTGGGAAGAAATAGTCTGCGCTAGTCGAAAAGTGCCGGCGACAAACCACAGGGCAAACTAACTCTAGAATTTCAGGAGGAGCGAATCGGGGGCCATTCATGAAACTAAAAACTTGTTCAGAATCAGGGAGATAGGAACATGAACATCGCTCTCGGGATGCCAGATTGATACGCAAGCCCAAAACGAGTCAATTTTGAGGGTGTCGCCAATTTATTTGCGCCTCGATTAAGGTTCTCCGCGTGAAACAGCGTTGAAGAGCTCTTATCGCAACGACAACGGCTGTGCCAAAAAAGTTACTGAAATAAAAATTATCCCGTGAATTCCAAGATGGCGCATTGACAATTTTCCAATAACGACTAAGGTGAGAGTATCCCTTCCAAATTCCGTTTCCCTTTTTCTGTTTGGATGCCCCCCTATGCGGATTCTGGTCGCCGAAGATGATCTGCCGGTCGCGAACTATCTGAAAAAATGCCTGGAAGCCGAGCTCTATTCCGTAGACCTTACGGGAGATGGAGCGGAAGCCCAGCGCATGGCAGAGTGCTGCGAATACGACCTGATTATTCTTGATGTGAATTTGCCAACGATGAATGGATTCGAAGTGCTCCAAAACGTCCGGGCTAAGAAGCCTGATCTGGCTGTATTGATGTTGACGGGAGACAGCTTGATTCTGCAGCGGATCCGGGGGCTTGATTTGGGAGCCGACGATTATCTAACGAAGCCCTTTGCGTTTTCCGAGCTTGCGGCACGCATTCGAGCCCTCTTGCGAAGATGCATCAGACCCATGGAATCAGTCCTGCGCGTCGAGGACTTGAAGTTGGACCGAGTACAACGCTTGGTACACCGCGGCGAACGCCGCATTGACCTGACTCCGAAGGAGTTTGCGCTGTTGGATTATTTGATGCGGAACGCGGGCCGCCGAGTGACACGCCCGATGATAATCGAAAACGTCTGGGACATGTCATTTGACACAACGTTCTGATCTACTTCGATGGTGTATCCAAAGGCCGGGTGATCCAGCACTTCTTCAATAATCTCCTCATCGGGGGGTATTTCTTCCTCGGGCACTCGGAATCCCTGTTTCGAATCAACGATGCGTTTCGTTTGGTCCATTTTCCGGGGGCTACGGCCTACTTGAAGCCCGTGGCCCCGTTAGCCGGAGCGGTATCGAAATGAATGAAGAGATCAGAAAAAAGATCACGGCTCGCGTTCAGGGAATGGACGAAATCCCCATGATCGATCGAGTTCTGCTTCCCCTGGTTAGCTATCTCGAGCAGCCGTTCGACAAGATCGAGTTGAATGAAGTTGCGCGAATGATTTCCTACGATGAAGCGATCGTGGCCCATTGTCTGCGCATGGCCAACTCTTCGCTATTTGGACGCGCCAGGCCTACGGAGAGTGTGCACGCCGCCGTGGTCAGCCTGGGCCTGCAACGCATCCAAAGTTTGCTGATTTCCAGTTACGTGGGGCGCATATTTCCCATGGATCATTGTCTTGTGAACCCGGTCGTGTTCTGGAGACACTCCCTGGGCTGTGCGCTTGTCGGCCGCAAGCTCGCTGCGCGCGTGAACCTGGAGAATCCGGATGCCGTGCATCTCGCGGGACTGCTCCATGACTTGGGCATCCTCGTGAATTCACGAATATTCGCCGAAGAGTTTCGCTTGGCGCTTACCATGGCTCGCAAGCAGCAGATTCCGCTGGGCGATGCCGAAATGCAGGTGATGGGATTCACGCATTGTCAGGTCGGACGTGTCCTAGGCGAGCAGTGGCATCTGAATCCCGATCTATGCGAGGTGATCGAATTTCATTCGAGCGTCCAGGACGCCAAGGAATTCCACTCCATGGTCTCTCTGGTTCATCTGAGTGACGAATTCTGCCGGATGCGCGGCATGGGTTATGGCTACTACGAGTCCAGACAACTCGACATCACCAGCGATCCGGGGTGGGAGATCTTGGTGAATCAGTATCCGCACTTGAAGGACCTGGATTTGGCCCGGTTCACGTTTGAAATGGATCATGACATCACTGAAGTCCAGAATTTGGTCGATACTGTCTACCAGCATTAAACGGATATGACATCCTCATTCAGCCAGCCACCTTTAAGGCGTGTGCGTGTCTTGGTGTGTGACGACAGCGCATTCATGCGCACCGCAATTTCGCGCATGATCCAGTCCGATCCGGAACTCGTGGTCATCGACACCGCGCGTGATGGTGTGGAGGCTCTTGAAAAGGCCACAAAGCTTGATCCCGACGTAATGACTCTGGATATCGAAATGCCCCGCATGGACGGGCTCACCGTGCTTCGAAAAATCATGGCCGAGCACCCTCGTCCGGTGATCATGTTAAGTTCGCTAACCCAGGATGGAGCGCATGCGACCATGGAAGCGCTCAGCCTGGGCGCCTTCGATTTCATTCCCAAACAAAGTTCCTTCGTGTCACTCGATATCGTCAAGATTCGCGAAGACCTAGTAGCCAAGATTAAGGCCGCGGCCCGTTCCCGTCTGCTCACCCAGAAGAAAGTAGGTGCGATCACTCTACCACCAAGAGCCTTCAAGCCGTCTCCACTTCCGGTTATTGCCACGCCATCGATTGTGGCCCTGGGCATTTCTACGGGTGGCCCCAAGGCACTCCAAGAGGTATTGCCGGCGCTGCCAGCGGACCTCCCCGTTGGTCTGCTCATCGTCCAACACATGCCGGCAGCCTTCACCGGACCATTCGCACAGCGGCTCAACTCGCTTAGTAAAGTGGAAGTTCGCGAGGCGAAGGACGAAGATTTGATTGAACCCGGAACCGTTCTGATTGCTCCCGGGGGCTGGCACATGACAGCGTATCGGCGCACGCTCTCTCGCTATGCGGTCCATATATCCAAAAGCCCCGCAAACACATTGCACACTCCATCGGCCGACGTGATGATGTTATCCGTGGCTGAAGTTTACGGTGCTCATGCAATGGGCGTGGTTATGACGGGCATGGGCGCCGATGGCTCGCAGGGAATGAAGGCAATTTTCGAAAAAGGTGGCATGACGGTGGGACAGGACGAAGCATCTTGCGCTGTCTATGGCATGCCGCGCACGTGCGCCGAAATGGGGATATTGCGGCGAGTGACGCCGTTATCGCACATGGCGGAAGAAATTTCCCACGCAGTTTGTCGTCCCGCGACGCAAGGCCTTCGACCAGTCACCCGTTAGGAAGTAAGAGTTATCGAACGGTGATGTAAAGAACTTCGCTGCCGGGAATTCCCCTCGGATTTGCCGCTTCCCGGTCAATCTGCTACGCTTCTGGTTCATCTGCGGAGAGGTGTCCGAGCGGTTTAAGGAGCACGCTTGGAAAGCGTGTGTTGGGGAAACTCAACCGTGGGTTCAAATCCCACCCTCTCCGCCATTGTCTTCCAGTCGGACGTACCGTTCGATCTTCACGATGCCACTGAGCCCTCAAACGCCTGCAGTCTTTCGAGGATCATGTTCACGGAATGCTAGCTGCGACGCGGAGAGCTTGATAAGGACCTCTACGTTTACGTTGATGAGCCGGATGGGGAAAGAAGGTTTACCTACGTGAAGCTGGAAGGCAAGACGGTGACCGCGTTCGTCGAGTTTGGCTTGGTGTGAGCCTATCGAAGGGACGCCGTGCTTCGCTATTGGTTACGCTGTTCCCGAAGCATATCGAAACCAAGGACGCGCAAAGGAAGCTATCAGAGCGGCGATAGCAGAGATGCAACACGGGTTCGGGCGTAATCGGGATTGCAGTGTTTTATGTGGAGGCAAGCGTTGGTGCTGATAACAAACCCTCTCGACGTGTCGCTGAACAGTTCGTCTCCGATACGCCTAAGCCATGACGGACGAGATTTCATTCCGGTTCCACATCGGAGGATTGTTTTCCAAAAAGTAATTGACTTCGCATCAGAACAAAGGATGCACCCAAAAATAGTGAGCAACCGTGACGAGCAGCCAGATTGCTCCAGCTATTGAAGCAACTATGACAGCGAATCGGAGCACGCGCCGAGTGCTTTCATTGCGTCGCTGAGTACCTCGCCATTCTCGCTGTTGCTGTTCGTATGCAGCCTCTCGCTGGCGATCTTCTTCCACGATCCCCGGAATCGATTGCCAAGCTGCCGTTTCCGAATCGCAAGTGGCACGCACTTTGTCTTCCTTTTCTGTGAACGACAAGCCGTCGAACGATTTTACCGTGTAAGGCTCTTGACGATTGGTTCGGCTATCTTCGTTTGTAATTACGCACCACAGTGCCGGCAGGCTTGAACGTCGAGCAGCTTATGCTCCGCGACAGGGACGACATGCCGCTGCACAAGGGCTTAGCCTCAGTGATCAGAAATTTCGAATATCGTTTTGGCATACTGCTTCGAAGCGCGACGTTTCTGGATGTTCAGCCCGATAGCTGGCGGGCCACCAAACCACTTCCCAAGCGACCAAGGTTTGCTTCTCGCCCTCGGCAGCAATCGCGGCGGCGTTGGCTGCGGTCTCCGTGCTGTACCGGACTCTGCACTGAATGTTGCTGTACTGATTGAGATTGCTTATCGGAATTACGGCATAGCGTGGCGTACCGGATGTAGCTTTCGAAGGTAGTCCGAGCACTCGACCACCCACCACCACTCTTTTGGCTGCTCATAATCGGCAAGGTTGCCACGGGGGGTAACTTACTACATCTGCTTCAGTTCTTCATCAGTCAGGAAGCGCACGGGCACGACCAGCCGGGGCAGATTACAATCCTGCTCGGCTTCGGCAGAGCAGGTGCTCAGCCCAAAAGGAAAGATGGCGGCAACCCGCAAGCTTTCGGGCTCCCGAAAACGATTCCCTGAACTATGCCAGAAAGCAATTTCCGCTCAAATGTTCTGGTTTGGTTCAAAGTTTATAGCCGATGTTACGTAAGAACTCCCGGCGGTTGCGGACATCGTCCGCCCCTTCCACTCCCTTCGGGGAGGAGCCATCCACCACGCCCAGCACGCCCCGCCCCTGTTCCGTTTCCGCCACGATCACTTCCACCGGATTTGCGGTTGCGCAGAAGATCGAGCAAACTTCCAAGCAATCCTTGATTCGGCTGAGCAGATTAATGGGATACGCCTGGCGGACCAGGATAACGAACAAGTGTCCGGCGGCAATCGCTTGCGCATTTTGAACGGCGAGCCGCCGCAGCTCGTCATCGTTGGATTCGACCCGCACCAAGCACGGTCCCGAAGCTTCATTGAAGGCAATGCCAAACTTAGCCCCGGGCACCGTATTCACGATAACTTCGTAAAGGTCCTCGGCCGTCTTGATGAAGTGGCTATGCCCGAGGATTAAATTTGATCCTTCGGGAATTTCCATTCGCACGCTTATGAGTTGCATTCCGATCCTCAGTTCGTAATTTTTTCCAGAATGAAAACGATCAAGCGCTGAATATTTCCAGCTTGTTCCTCTTGCCATTATCAGCACAGGGCTTGTGAAATCTCTGTGGCGGAAAAATTTGGCCCTGCACTTGCAACTTTAACATCCGAAATGCTTCCTGTTGCATCTAACACGCATCGAAGCTGAGAGGAACCAAAGTGGCCGAAAAGGAAGCAGAGAAGCCGAACGTGGCAAAGCGTTACCTGAAAATTGCAGGTGGTTACACATTGTTGTCCGTCGGAATTGTCATGCTCCTCACTCCGGGGCCCGGATGGCTTACTATCCTCTTTGCACTTAGCCTCTTGGCTGCGGAATTCGTTTGGGCTCGCCGATTGCTCGATCATATGAAGAAACAGGGTGTACGGCTCCGGGAAGCTGTGCTTCCGTCTGATCGTCCGCGACCTGCCTAGTTTGAACGCTGCTTTAATTAACTTTCCCTTAGTTCTCTACTCATTTTCCTCTGCAAAACAGTATAAATTGTGCTTTTATTTCCCATTCTCCATAGGAGGACTCTGCTCATGGATCGCTGGAAGGGGAAGTGGGCGCTGGTAACAGGCGCTAGCGCCGGAATTGGCCGCGCGATCTGCGAGAATTTGGCGGCGGGGGGAACGAATCTCGTATTGACAGCGAGGCGCCACGATCGCATCGAGCAACTGGCTGCGAAGCTCATCGAGAAGAACAAAATTCGAGCTGAATTTTACGCCGCGGACCTATCGCTCCCCACTGCACCCGATGAAATCTTTGCATTCACCCAAGCGAAGGGAATCCAAATAGACTTGCTGGTGAACAATGCCGGCTTTGGAGCTTACGGCGCATTCCAGAAGTCCAATCAGGCCCGCCAACTCCAGATGATCCAAGTCAATATCTCCGCCGTGGTGCACCTCACTCATCTATATCTTCCGGCCATGATCGAGCGAAATCGCGGAGACATTCTCATCCTCGCCTCCACGGCAGCGTTCCAAGGAGTTCCATACATTACCACTTACGCTGCCACCAAAGCGTTCGACCTGCTTTTTGCCGAAGCTCTAGCGGAGGAAGTTAAAGGATGCGGCGTGCGTGTCTGTGCGCTGTGCCCTGGTTCAACGCACACGGAGTTTCAGCAGGTTGCCGGCCAGCCCGACCGCGCATTCCGTCACGCGGAATCAGCCGAAAAAGTGGCACGTGTAGGTTTGGAGGCTCTGGCGAAGGGGAAGAGCAGCGTAATTTCCGGTACGGCCAATCGACTCGGCGTCCAAGGCCAGCGACTCGCCCCCCGTCGTCTGGTTACCCGTGTCGCCGCCAAACTGTTCAAGCCATCCTCGAATTAGAAGCTGCCATGCGAGATCCGGCGACTTGCCACCCCTCAGGCTTCCTCGTCGCTCTTCTGTTGCGCCAGATGCGCGATCACGGAGAGATCTTCCAGCGTAGTCGTGTCGCCCGTGATCCCGCCCTTGTGCGCAAGCTCCCGCAGAAGGCGCCGCATGATCTTGCCACTGCGCGTTTTTGGCAGCACGTCAGCGAAGCGAACCTCGGCGGGGCGGGCAATCGTGCCGATCACGTTCGCGATGTGATCAGACAAGAGGCGCTTCAAATCATGGGTGGGTGTCTGCCCTGTCCGCAGCGTCACGAAACAAACAATTGCCTCACCCTTGATCTCATCCGGGCGCGCCACCACAGCTGCTTCGGCCACAGCGATATGGCTCACTAGCGCGCTCTCAATCTCCATCGAGCTGAGCCGGTGGCCGGCGACTTTGATTACGTCATCGACACGCCCCAGCACCCAGAAATAGCCGTCGGCGTCGCACTGAGCCGCGTCACCGGTAAAATACACATTGGGAATCTTGCCCCAGTAATCCCGGCGGTAACGCTCGTCGTCTCCATAAATGGTTCGCAACATGGAAGGCCAAGGCTTTTCGATCACCAGGTAGCCGGTCTCACCCGGCTTCACCGGCACGCCTTGCATGTTCACGACCTTGGCGGCAATTCCAGGGAGCGGCATCGTCGCCGAGCCGGGCTTGGTCGGCGTGGCTCCGGGTAGCGGCGAAATCATGATCGACCCTGTCTCCGTCTGCCACCAGGTATCTACAATGGGACAGCGGCTCTTGCCGATCACTTCGAAATACCACTTCCAAGCGGCCGGGTTAATCGGTTCCCCCACAGTGCCCAGAAGCCGCAAGCTCGACAAGTCATGCTTGGCCAGCCAATCATCGCCCCATTGCATGAAAGCTCGCACGGCGGTGGCCGAGCTATAAAGGATCGTCACCTTGTAGCGCTCGATTAGATCCCAGAAGCGGTCCCGGCGAGGGTGGTCCGGCGCACCCTCGTACATGACCATGCTTACGCCGTTGGCCAATGGCCCGTAAACGATGTAGCTGTGCCCCGTCACCCAGCCAATATCGGCCGTGCACCAATACACATCGTCTTCTTTCACGTCGAACACTAACCGCGTGCTCCACATGCATTGCAACAAATACCCGGCCGAAGTATGCATCACTCCTTTTGGTTTGCCAGTTGTGCCGCTGGTGTAAAGAATATAAAGGGGCTGCTCCGAGTCAAACGGCGCCGCCGGGCAATTCGAATTCTCCTTCTTTTCCAGCTCTTCCCACCAAAGATCGCGCCCTTCTTTCCAGGCCACATTTTCACCGGTGCGCTTCACAACGATCACTTTTTCAATCGTCGGGCAGTTATCGGCCGCTGCATTCGCCGTTTCTTTCAATGGAATCACGCGTCCGCGGCGATATCCGCCGTCAGCGGTGATCAGCAGTTTCGATCCAGCATCCTTGATCCGGTCCGCCAATGCCGGAGCGCTAAATCCGCCGAACACCACCGAATGAACCGCGCCAATCCGCGCACAAGCCAGCATCGAAATGGGCAGTTCGGGGATCATCGGCAAGTAGATCGCCACGCAATCTCCAGCTTTCACTCCCAGCGTTAGCAGCACGTTCGCAAACTTGCAGACGCGCTCGTGCAGTTCGGCGTATGTGTATTGCAGTGTTGCGCCATCTTCGGCTTCCCAATAGATGGCAGGTTTATTGCCGTTCTTTTCCAGGTGGCGGTCCAGGCAATTGTAGGCGACGTTGAGCTTGCCTCCCACGAACCACTTGGCGTGGGGCACGCTCCACTCCAATATTTTGGTCGGCATCTCGAACCAGTTGAGCAACTCCACCTGTTCGCCCCAGAACAGTTCCGGGTCCTTCGCGGCACGATCGTACATTTCCTGATACTGCTCCAGCGACTTGACGCGGGCGCGGCTGCTGAACTCCTCCGGCGGCGGAATTCGCTTTTCATCCAGGACATGTGGATCAAACTCACTCATGGTGCCTCCGGGCTAGGTGGATTCTGGCTGGGACTCTGTGTCCCAACTTCGACGCCAAGGGATTGGCCGGCAAAGACAATCCCCAACTTTCAGCAGCGTCTTATAAAGTACGAAAGGCTTCGTCACGGGTCAAGAACGTATCGTATGCAATGTCCTAAGAATATGTTACAGAGATGTGACTACTGTTCGCCAATGGAACGATCGAGAAGCTCAACCACGTGGAGGACTTCCTGTCCGGTTCCGTGAATTTGGGAGCCGGCCCGGAGTTGCAGGATGCAGCCGGGATTTGCAGTCACAATCAGCGGGGCAGCGGTTGAACGCGCGTTCTCCATTTTGTCTTTCAGCAGCGACATTGACGCTTCGGGTTGCGTGACGTTGTAAACGCCTGCCGAGCCACAGCACAAATCCGAATGCGGCATCTCCACAAATTCAATCCCTGGAATTGACTGTATTAGCTTACGAGGAGCTTCGCGAATTTTCTGCCCGTGCAGCAAATGGCAGGAATCCTGATACGTCACCCGCATTGGCAATGCATTCAGTCGCGCGGTCAATCCGAGCTCCGCGAGGAATTCCGTCACATCACGTACTTTGTTGGAAAAGGCCGCGGCCCGTTCGTGTTCCGCGGAAACGCCAGAAAACAGATGCGTATATTCCTTCAACGTTGATCCGCAGCCCGCCGCGTTTGTGACGATGGCATCGAAACCATCGCCGGAAAAAGAATCCATATTCGCGCGTGCTAATTCTCGGGCCGTCTCGCGCACTCCGGCATGCGCGGCAAGCGCGCCGCAGCACAGTTGCTGTAGCGGCACCACCACCTCGCATCCGTTCGCCTGCAATACTCGAATGGTGGCGTCGTTAATCGCTGAAAACGTTACCTGCGCGACGCAGCCCGCAAAAAAAGCCACGCGCGCGCGCCGGACGCCGGCGGCAGGAAATGTTTGGCCCAAACGTGAAAAGAAAAATTCGGAATCAATCGGCGGCAAAAGCAAATCCTTAGTCCGCAGCCCCGGCATGCCCAGAAATCCCGCGAGCACGCGCCAGCCGCTGCAAGCCCGATTTCTGGTACAACCGCACCAACCGGGCAACCGCCGCGATCCGCCCAGGATGTGGCAGTAGCTTGCGATACACAATGTCGCTCATGGCGCGGTAAAAGAAAGGTCGGCGATAAACTTGCGCAATCTGCCCGCGCGTCAATTCTACCAGCTTGCCGTACTCCACTCCCGAAGGGCACGCCGTTTCACAAGCGCGGCAATCCAGGCAACGGTCGATATGCGCGACGAAAGACTCTGTCACTGCCATCTTGCCTTGATCCACCAGCGCCATTTGCCGGATTCGCCCACGCGGTGAGTCCGCCTCCATTCCCCAAAGACGGTACGTGGGACAGTGATTCAGGCACAGTCCACAATGGACGCAGCGTGCCAGATCGTCATATTGAGGTTTTTCGGAACCGCGGAATCCACTCTCCAGCGGCAAAGTGGCAATGGGAACCTCGGCCATGAAGCTACAAGCCTCCTACAAAACGGCCGGGGCTGAAGATGCCACGAGGATCAAAAACCTCTTTTACCTTTTTCATCAGCATAAAATCGTTGCGCGGCTGGCCCCACACGTTTACATTTTGCTTCAACGCCGCCTGGCACCACGGAATCATCGCGTGCCCGCCCAATTTCTGGGTTGCTTCCAAAATCGCGCCGCAAGCATTAACCAATTTGTGTAGCAAATCTTCGCTGGCGCTGGGCAGCAGGGCGCAATAAATAACACCAACACCTCGCGCGAGTATTGCCGTTGGCAGTTGGCTTTGCTCCGCGATTTGCCGCAGATTGGCGAACATTGTTCCCATTTCAGTTGGCAGCACGGATATTCGAACAATCGTGGCTGCTGGATAGGCCTCGAGCACGATTGGAATCGTTTCGCACAAGCGATCCCAAACCCATCTTCTTTCTGCTTCTTCAGGCACAAACGTACTTACTGCGCTCGACGCTTCAGCCATGCTCGTCAGGTCGGTTTTGCAACGCTTTAGCGCTTGCTCGTTGCCGCTATAGCTGGTTGCTACAATCCACTGGGACGTGGTACCCAAAAAATCGAGAACCGACGAGGACTCGATCTTGCCGGTCGCTTTGTCGGCGAGCATTTGCCACATCGCTAGATTCAGAATTTCGAGCGTGTTCACGGTCAATACGGATTGGGCGATCTTATTGCGCAGTCCAAGTGCGTCATTCGCATCAGTGAACGTTGCAAGAAAAGTCTGGCTTGCGCGCGGCCGTGGAAACGTCTTGAAATTAATGCGCGTGATGATGCCCAGCGTGCCCAGCCCCCCGATCATCAATTTGTGCAAGTCGTAGCCGGTGACGCTTTTCACCACCCGGGCCCCGCTCTTCATCTTCACGCCTTCGCCGGACACAAATTCCATCCCCAGAACAAAATCCCGCGCTGTGCCATAGGCTTGACGAAATGGCGTATCCACATTCGACGCGATCGTGCCGCCCATCGTGGCTCGGCTGAAAAATGGCGCTGCTAACGGCAGGAATTGATTCCGCTCCGCAAGCGCTCTCTGCAATTCGAGCAGAGGGATTCCAGCTTCGATGCCCAGCGTAAGATCATCCGGCTCGTAGGCCAGCACGCGATTCATCCGCGTCAATTCGATCGCCAGATCATATCGGGCCGGAGGCATTCCAATTTGCAATTTAGTTCGCGACCCGCACGGGATCACTGCAAGTTTCTCTGCAACGGAAAGCCGGACCAATTCCACGATCTCTTCAACAGTCCCCGGGCGCGCCGCTGCGAAAGGCCGCACGCCATCGACCTCGTAGCCGGCAAGTTGCCCCTGGTCAGTGATCAAACGCTCGCTGCCCACGATATCGCAAAGCTGTGCCATAACAGTGCGGGCCGCCGATGTCATGTGGAAGGTGCCAATGGATCGCCCTTCACTGGCAAAGGCCGCACATGGATTTCGCCGCAGCCTTTGCCGGTCGGGAAAATCTTGCCGGGATTCAGCAGTCCTTGCGGATTGAATGCGTCGCGCACGCCGCGCATCAACTTCAGTTCGTCCTCGCTAAAAAGCAGCGGCATCAGGCGGTCTTTCTCCATTCCCACGCCGTGCTCGCCAGTGATTGTGCCGCCCACTTCGACGCACCACGCAATGATTTCATCCGCCGTCGCCACGGCGCGCCGGAATTGTTCCGGATCGCGCGCATCGAACAGAATAATCGGGTGGAGATTGCCATCGCCCGCGTGAAAGATATTGCCAACCTCGAATCCATATTTCTTCCCGATCTCTTCGATCCGGCGCAGAGTTGCCGGCAGTTTGGTGCGGGGAATTACTCCGTCTTGTGTGTAATAGGTAGGCGACAGCCGGCCCACGGCTCCAAACGCATTCTTGCGCGCCTTCCAAAGCAGGTCACGCTCCTTCGCATCGCGCGCCACTCGCACTTCGCGTGCCTTGTGCAGCCTGCACACTTCGGCTATTTCCTCTGCCTGCGGTTCTGCGGCTTCGCGCAGTCCATCCACTTCCAGCAGCAACAGTGCGGCGCAATCCGGCGGAAATCCTGCATGCACCCAGGCTTCTACGGCGCGAATCGTCCAGCCATCCAGCATTTCGCACGCGGCGGGAGTAATACCTCGCGCCGTAATTTCCACAACGCTCTCTGTCGCGTCGTCCACGCGGTCGTAAATCGCCAGCAGAGTTTTGATGGTTTCGGGATTCCTGGTTAATTTCACCGTGATTTCAGTCACGAAGGCGAAGGTGCCTTCCGATCCAACGAAAAGCCCGGTTAAATCGTAGCCAGGAGAATCGAGTGCTTTGCCACCAACCCGGATTGTTTCGCCGGTGGGCATCACCATTTCTAGACTGAGGACGTGATTTGCCGTCACGCCATAGGCCAGTGTATGAGGCCCGCCGGCATTCTCGGAGACATTGCCGCCGATCGTGCATGCTTTCTGGCTCGATGGGTCAGGAGCATAATGCAGCCCCGCGTGCGCGACTGCGAGCGACAAATCAGAATTCACCACGCCTGGCTGAACGACGGCCCGCTGGTTCTCAATGTCAATTTCCAGGATTCGGTTCATTCGCGAGAAAACGACAAGGATTCCACCATGCCTTGCGATCGCCCCGCCCGAAAGTCCGGTGCCGGAACCGCGGCCCACCATCGGAATTTGGTAACGATTCGCCAGCTCTACAATCTTAACTACGTGCGCTGTCTCCCGCGGAAAGACCACGCAATCCGGCCGCGCGATCTCCACGGATCCGTCGTACTCGTAAAGCATAAGATCATCTTGCGTGTGAAGCACGCCATGAGGGCCGAGCAGATCTTCGAGTTCGCGAAGCAGTCTTGCGTCCATGGATTTCAGGAGGGAAAAATTCGCTGCGCCTCGTTTGCCACTATAGTCGCGCGTCCGCCGCAGAGTCAACGAACGGGCCGTTGTGCGGGGCAGTGTTTAAATTCACGCCATTCCTATGATAAATTTTCGCTGCCGGAGAACCCGAGCGATTGCGCTCCTTCTGCGCACTCTGCGTCTCTCTGCGGTAATGACTTTCGGTACGCTGCGTTGACACTTCTCTTGATTCTATGCTACTGACCAACTCTTAATTTTGCACTCTGAGGTGATGCGTGAGTAAGCCAAAGGTCCTTTCGACGCGCCCGCTGTTCGAAGCGGCGCGAAAAATTCTCAACGAGCATTTCGAAACGGAATATTGGACGGATCCGGATCGCATTTCGCGCCACGAACTGCTCCGGCGCGTAGCTGACAAAGACGCTCTGGTTTGCCTGCTCACTGAAAAAGTAAACGAAGAGTTGCTGGAAGCTGCCCCTAAACTGCGCATCGCCTCCACCGTTTCCGTTGGATACGACAATATAGATCTCGCGGCCTGCACCAGGCACAAAGTGGTTGCCACAAACACTCCTGGCGTGCTTGACGACACAACCGCGGACTTTGCCTGGACTCTAATCATGGCGGTGGCGCGCAGGCTGATCGAAGCGGATGCCTGGATGCGCTCTGGAACCTGGCCGGGCTGGGATCTGGACCAACTTTGCGGTGGCGATGTTTGGGGGAAAACTCTTGGCATCATTGGATTCGGCAGGATTGGGCGAGGACTCGCTCGGCGGTCGCATGGCTTCAACATGCGCGTTATTTACCACGACGCCCAGCGCGTCTCTCCCGAAGTCGAAAAAGAACTCCACGCGGAGTTCGTCAGCCTGGATCGTCTCTTCGCCGAATCGGATTTCATTTCCGTGCATGTTCCTTTGCTTCCTTCCACCCGGCACTTGATCAACGCTCAGAATCTAGCCAAGATGAAACCGACTGCGTACCTGATCAATACCTCGCGCGGGCCCGTGGTGGACGAAGGCGCATTGGCCGCGGCGCTGGAGGCCAAAAAGTTAGCGGGCGCTGGTCTCGACGTTTACGAGAATGAACCGAAAGCACATCCGGCGCTCATCGAGCGCAAAGACGTGATCCTGGCCCCGCATATTGCCAGCGCATCGGTGGAAACGCGCACAAAAATGGCTGTGATGGCGGCGGAAAATGTCGTGGCTCTCTTTCAAGGCAAACGTCCGCCCAATGTGTTGAATCCCGAAGTGCTCGGCTAGCAACGCTCAATCCTTTTCAAGATCCTGGAGAATTTCATGACTTTAGTGACGCGAAATCATCCTAAATTAACTCTGGAAGGCGCCCGGGCGGTGCTCGAAGCTTCCGAGCAGCGCGCCCTGGAAATAAATTGCCCGATGAGTATTGCAGTGATGGATGAAGGCGGCCATTTGCTCTTGTTCTCTCGCATGGATGGAGCGAAACCATCCTCGATCGAGATCGCGATGGTGAAAGCCCGAGCGGCAGCTGTCCGCCGCTCTCCCACGGGACCCGCAAAAACAGGCGACCAGCCAAATGTTGTGCTGGCGCTGGGGCTTGCCATGGCCAGCCCCAAATATCAAATTCCGATTCGCGGCGGAATTCCTCTCATCGTGGATGGCCAACCCGTCGGCTCTATTGGTGTGAGCGCTGGTTCGGAGGAACAGGACCTCGATGTGGCTCGCGCCGGAGCCGTCGTGTTAGAGAAAGCCTGAGAATTCTTAGCTAGTGCAGATCGGCTGATCGGGGAGTCGTGCCATTGCAAGACTTGAAGAACGTCGCGCTGAAGATATTTCAAGAAACGTTGGCTGCAATCGATATTCGCTCCACGCTGGTCGACAAACTCGCTCGCAGTGGTACTTGCATTCAGGTTGCGGATCGCACAATCGATCTTACCGGGTATAAAGAAATCGTCGGAATCGCGATCGGCAAAGCTGCTTTCCCAATGGCCGAAGGTCTCGCGGACCTTCTGGCCCCGGATTTTGAAGTCAGCGGCATACTGGTTACATCCTCTGCACCGTCGAGAACCCTGCCCGGTTGGGAAATGATTGTCGCCGGCCATCCCGTGCCGACGGCGGAAAGTTTTCGTGCAGGAAGTGCAATTTTGCACCGGCTCTCCGCGTGTGATGAACGCACGCTTATTTTCTTTTTGCTATCCGGCGGAGGGTCGGCGCTTGTCGAGCAGCCGCTGGATCGCAATATTTCGCTCGAAGATTTTCAGCATCTTCATCGTGCGCTCGTCACCTGTGGCGCTCCAATCGAACAGATCAACGCAGTGCGCAAACATCTTTCCGCCACCAAGGGCGGCCGCCTGGCCGCGGCAGCGCCGCGGGCGACGAAAATTACCTTAGGCGTTTCCGATGTTCCACAAGGCCACGAGTCGGCTCTGGCCTCTGGGCCAACATTGCCGGATCCCACTACTGTGCAAGATGCCCAGCGCGTTGTGCGAGAATTTTCCCTGCTGCCTAAATTGCCGCCGGCAATTCAAGAAAGTTTTGTCGCACAAACACTTCGCGAAACTCCCAAAGAAGATGATCCGGTATTCGAGCGTGCCTATTTCTCGCTGCTCCTTGGCATGCATGATTTGTTTCATCACGGACATCAGGCTGCCGGAGCACACGGTTTTTTGGCCATCTGCGATGATTCCACCGACGGTTGGCCGCTCGAGAAGGCCGCCGACTATTTGATTGCGCAGCTTGCCGAACTTCAATTGGCCCAACCCGGGATACCAGTAGCAGTGATTTCCGATGGGGAAGTGAGCAGCCCAGTGACAGGCAACGGCCTGGGTGGACGAAATTCCGCTTTCGTTCTCGCCTGCGTCGAAAAAATTGCAGGCCGCCGCATTTCCGTTCTCAGCGCCGGCACCGACGGAATCGATGGCAATAGCATGGCCGCCGGCGCCGTGGCCGATGGCGATACTTTCGATCGCGCCAGGAAAGCGAAGCTTGATCCCGCTGAATTTTTGCGTCGCAGCGATTCGTATTCTTTTTTTGAGCGGCTAAGCGATGCGATTATCACCGGATCCACTGGAAATAACCTGCGAGATTTTCGCATTCTGCTTACTCACTAACTCTCTCTCCACAATCTGTCGTGATCTTAATCTTCTCGCGCCGATCGAATCCGTTCGCGACTTGTTCATTACTTAAAATCCATCTGTTTGCCTTTCTGTTCTTGCGCTGTCTCGCGCTGCCGGGGCATGGCAGGTACAGGTAGGGTGCCTGTCCGATCGGACAGTTTGTGTCTGTCCTTTGGTACAGGGTGCGAGGGAAATGATTTTCTCTTCTTTGGAAGGGATTTCGGCAAATGGCCTCTTGTGTTCTTTTCTGCTGGTAGCTAACACCTTTATTTAGTTGGAGATGGTATGGGCTTTGGATTGCACTTAGTGGCTGCGTGCCTAAGCTTCGAGTGTCTCTAACGGCTGGCAATTTTGCGGAACGATCATCCCACCGGAGGTGGTTTGTGAACGAGCAAGTGACCTGTCAACAGAATGGTACAGGCCCCGCAAGCAGCCCGTCTCGCCGGCATTCTCAGCAATTCGGGAATGCACGAGCAGAGCTCCTGGCTCGTCTGCGCCCCGGGAAAGTGCTCGTCCTCCTGATGATCCTGGTTGGATTTTCGATTGTGGCGCCGGGAACGGTGCAGGCAGCCTCGCCGGTGGTCACCCTGGCTCCTTCGAGCTTTACCTTTGCCGCGCAAACGGTGGGCACGCAGAGCGCGGCGCAAACCTTGACGGTGACGAATACCGGCACCTTAGCCTTGCAGTTGGTCAGCGGCACATTCACGGGAACAAACACCAGCGATTTCTCCTTCACGACCAACTGTCCGTTCTCGTTGGCCGTGGGCGCGTCTTGCACCGCCAATATCACTTTTAAGCCTAGCGCGGCAGGCACGCGCACGGCAACTTTCCTGGCCACGGACAACGCAGCGGACAGCCCTCAATCCATCAGCCTTTCTGGCACGGGAACCGTTGCAACAGCGCCGGCCGTTACGTTGTCGGCGGCTAGCTTGACGTTTGCGAATCAGGCAGTGAATACGACGAGCGCGGCGCAAGGCGTCACGCTCACCAATACAGGCACTGCTGCTCTTACCATCTCGAGCATCGCCGCCAGCGCGCCATTCTCACAGACGAACACCTGCCCGACGAGCCCGTCCACGCTCGCCGCCAACGGCAACTGCACCATCAGCGTGAAATTTTCGCCGACGGTCGCGGGAAATCAGTCCGGCTCGGTCACGATTTCAGACAACGCAGCAGGCAGCCCGCACCAGATCGGTCTCACGGGCACGACGCCAGCCTCCGACACCACTCCTCCCACAGTCTCGATGACGGCTCCCACCGCGGGATCCACTTTGACCGGCACGGTTACGGTGTCTGCCAACGCGTCCGATAACGTTGCGGTGGCCAGCGTGCAGTTCAAGCTCGACGGCGCCAACATTGGCGCGGCGGTGACCACGTCGCCCTACTCGATCTCCTGGAATTCCACCGCGGCTTCGAACGCCGCGCACACCTTGACGGCCTTGGCCACCGATACTTCGGGGAACACGACTACTTCTGCCGGCGTCGGGGTCACCGTTTCCAATACGGTTCCGGTGATTTCATCGTTCATCGCCACGCCTGCATCGATCTCGAATGGCAACTCGTCCACGTTATCGTGGACGGTATCGGGCACCCCGGCACCGACGCTCTCAATCAGCGGCGGAGTCGGGACGGTAACCGGCACCACGTCGAAAGTTGTGTCACCGACGACGACCACCACGTACACGCTGACGGCGACGAACAGCAATGGCACGGTGACTTCGCAGACGACCGTCACCGTCACGGCGGAAACGGTTCCGCCCACGGTTTCGATCACCTCGCCGACGGCGGGATCGACGGTGAGCGGAACAGTGACGCTGATGGCGAACGCCTCGGACAACGTGGCCGTGGCCCAGGTGCAGTTCAAGCTCGATGGCGCGAATCTCGGCGCGGCAGTGACTGCGGCGCCCTACACGATGTCGTGGGATACCACACCCTCGACGAACGCCAATCACACCTTGACTGCCGTGGCGACCGACACATCGAACAACTCGACCACTTCTTCGTCCGTTTCGGTGAGGGTATCGAATCCCAAGCCGACGATCAGCTCGTTCACGGCGAATCCCACAGCCATTAATTCCGGATCAAGCTCCACTCTTTCATGGACCGTCACCGGCGCGCTGACGCTTTCGATCAACGGCGGAGTGGGCAGCGTGACAGGAACTTCCTCGATCTCGGTTTCGCCGACGGCGACCACGACCTATACGTTGACGGCGACGAACAACGGCGGCACTTCCACCGCGCAGACAACCATCAACGTGACCCCGCCGCTCACAGCCGGCGCGGTGAACGTGATTTTGGATGACGACCTGGCGGATGACACCGACGACGTGGGCGACATGGCGCTTCTGTGGCAGCTCACGAAACGGAAAGAATCGAACGTGCTGGCGATCATCATCTCGTCCACCAATCCGTACAGCGCACCGGCAGCGGCTGCGATTGCGAAATATTACAATCACGCCACCATGCCGATCGGCGCTTATCAAGGCAACACGCCGAACAGTTACAGCAGCACGTTCAGCTACTACACGCAGCAAGTGGCCGCGCAATTCGGCAACCCGAGCCAGACGCGCACCAACTTCCCGGATTCGACGACGGTCTACCGGCAAGCGCTGGCGGCGGCGCCGAATGGCAGCGTCTACATCGTAGCTGGCGGATTCTACGAACCGCTGATGGCCCTGTTGAAGAGCCCGGCGGATTCGATCAGTTCGAAGACCGGCTCGCAACTGGTGGCCCAGAAAGTGGCGGCGCTGATTCCGGCGGCGGGCTGGTTCCCAAGCTCGGGAAATCCCGGCACGTCCAACTTCGCATTCGATTCGGCGGCAGCCAGCTATGTATTCGCCAACTGGCCGACGGCCATCGTTTCGGTGGGCAACGAAGTGGGCGGCTCGACGATCACCGGCCCGGCGTCGAATGCCAGCACCAGCACGAACCCGATCAAGCTGGCTTACAACTTGTTCTGCAGCAACGGCCAGTATTGCCCGAACATGGTGGGAGCGTGGACGCAAGCCGCGATCCTGTACGCGGTGCGCGGCCTGAACTCCACCTTCGTCTTCGGCGGATCGAACGGCAACACCACAGTCGACGCCTCGACCGGAGCCAACACCTGGACGCAAAGCCCGGCCAACCAGCGTTTCTACATCGAGAAGACCATCTCCGACGCCGCGCTGGCCAACATCATCAACCCGCTGATCCAGGCGGCCCCATAACCGGGCAGCCCTAGCCTTAGCCCTCTCAGGCACCCGGCGCAGCCGCACCCCACGGCTGCGCCGGGTGTGATTTAAGAAATCATCCAGCCGGAACAGAATCCAGCCAAATTCATGCAGCGCGAACGCGCATTTTTCGCGGCGATTTCGGGCGTGCCAAACACATACGATATAGGAGCGATTAGAAAATTGTATTTCGTTGAATTGAAAGGGGTTAGAGAATTTCGACTGTGGTTCGCTCTGGCGATTAGAACTCGGTGAAATTGAGCCGATTTTTTGCCAATTTTCAGTAAATTGTGGCGCCCCCCCCGTGTACTTAGCATCTACGTCCCCATACTAGTAATAGCATGGATCCGCCAAAAAACAAGGGCCAGTACCGCGTAGACATGCCTGTTGATTTGATGGTGGTTAGCGGAGGGCGAAATTACGAACTGCGTTGCAGCTAGATCGATTGAGGCTATTTCTGGCTACAAGAGACTCTTCACCCAGCCGCCATCGACTGCTACCGTGGTGCCGGTGATGTAGCTGGCTCGTTCGGAAGCTAGAAAGGTGACCATGGCGGCAAATTCTTCCGGTTTGCCGATTCTGCCGAGGGGTACTTGCAGGGCCATTTGTTCAAAAACCTTTTCGCGGGAAAGGCCTGCGCCGGCCGCCTTCTTGTCGGCCAATTCATTTAGACGATCCGTGGCGGTGTAGCCGGGACAAACATTGTTTACGGTGATACCGTCGGCGCCGAATTCATTTGCCAAAGTGCGGGCGAGACCTGCAACGGCAGATCGAATGGAGTTCGACAGGATCAATCCTTCGACCGGTTGTTTCACGGACATGGAAGTGATGGTGATCAAGCGCCCCCAATGGTTTTTGCGCATGCGGGGAAGCACCTCGCGCGCGAAAAAGACCGCGCTCATCAAATTCATATCCACTGCTCTGCGCCATTCTTCATTGGAAGTTTCGAGGAACTTTTTCGAGGGAGGTCCGCCCGCGTTGGTGACGCAAATATCGACGCGGCCAAATTTGTTTTCCACCGCCTCGACAAACTTGTGGACGGCCGAATCATCGGTAACGTCGCAGACCTGGCGAAGGGCATCGCGGCCGCCCGCCTTTTTTATTTCGGACGCGGCTTTTTCCAATTCTTCGGCCCGGCGCGCGCAGATGGCAACTTCCGCGCCTTCTCGAGCGAATTCAATGGCGACGGCTCGCCCGAGGCCGGTGCTGGCTGCGGCGACAACTGCAACGCGTCCTTTCAGTCCCAAGTCCATGGTTCAGCTCCTTATTGGCTACTTACCGCGCAGGTAGGAATCGGTTTTATTGATCCAGTCTTCGCGGCGAGGCGCAAAAATATCGAGGTCCAGGGTATCTTCCAGGGCCACAGCGGAGTGAGGCACATTCGAGGGAATGAAGAGCACTTCGCCGCCGTGAACCACCACGGATTCCTGATCATCGAAAGTAAATTGCAGCGCGCCAGAAAGAATATAGGTGAATTGTTCGTTGACGTGCGAATGGCGGGGAACTACGGCATCGCGAGCGAGCAAAACCTGCGCGATGGTAAAGTTGTTTCCGCTGACCATTTTTCTTGCGATTTTCGAGCTCAGTTGTTCCGTTTCCATTTTTTCCCAGGATTGTACTTCGAGCATCATTGGCCCCCAGTGGACATTTGTAGCGGGGAATTATGTCACTGACCAATTCGGACTTGCAATGTGCGATGTTAGGCGGATGTTTTTGCGGCGGGACGCGGCAATGGCACGAATAACGATGCGTCAGCCAGTACGTTCCCGGGAACGACAATCTTTCGATTGGCGCTTGGTCAAACGCCATGCAGGAGAATGGCGTTCCCGGGTCAACCCGGTGGCACGTTGCTTTGCTGGGCGGTGCGATACGGTCTGGGGGAATTCGTTGAAAGTAAAAACGCGATGCGAAACGAAATGCGAAGAACCCCACCGTTCCCGATGAAGCCGGGAAGGAAGGGGCACCGGCGAACGTGCTGCTTGTGCATTTCGCCGCGAGGCTAACTCTGTTATTCTCTGCGCAGATTTGACCACTACAACTGCGAGCGGTCAGGAGGTGCCTGATGCGGCGTTTAGGGATGATCGTTGCGGTTTTGCTTTCCCTTTCGGTCGTGGCGAAGGCGCAGATCGGAAAGAACATTGGCGTGGCTGTGGGCACGCCCGAGGATAAGGCAATTGCCGAGATTTATGCGGCGACGGATTCGGCTCAAAAAATATCGCTGCTTCAGAAATTCCTGACGGATTACGGCAGCAATCCCGATTTAGCGCTTCTTGCCAACCAACTTTTACTGAACGTCTATCAAACCGACAAGAACTATGAGAAGACAATGGAGTACGGCGAGAAAGTGCTGGCGATCGATCCGGAGAATTTTACCGCTGCCGTAACACTGGCGCGCGCTGCGCAAGAAAAAGGAGATACCGAAAAGTTGTTTGCAAATGGGCAACGCGCCGTGGCGATTGTTCAGCGCTACAAAGCTCAACCGCCGCCGGCAGAAATGGCGGCTTCGGATTGGAAACTCAAACAAGAAGAAACGCTGAAGACGACTGCGGCCGATCTGGGCTACATCGAATACTCGATGTACTCCGCGGCTTACCAGGCGCAGGATCCCAAACAGAAAATTCTGCTGCTCGAGAAATTCACTTCGGTGTTCCCGGATTCTTCGTACACCGAAAGCGCTGCATCCACGGAGGTATTTGCATACCAGCAGATGCAGGATACTCCCAAAATGCTGGAGGCGGCGGACAAGGTGCTGGCAAAAAATCCGAATAATGCCAGCATGCTGGTTCTGCTTGCGGATTATTGGAGCACCAGCGGGAAGGAGCTTGACAAGGCAGAGGCAGACGCGAAGAAGGCGATTGAGGCACTGGGCCTGGCGAAGAAACCGGAAGGCGTGACGGATGAGCAGTGGGCGCAGCAGAACGATCTGCAGAAGGGAATGGCGCTTTCCGCCCTGGGGCAAGTGTATGTAATCCGCTTGAAGAACCCGCAGGCCGTGGAAGTTTTCAAGCAGGCCAATCCTTTGCTGAAGCAGAACGATTATATGTATGGGCGGAACCTTTACCGCCTGGGATTTACCCTGGCGAAGATGAAGAAGACGGCGGAGGCTCGGAGTGTTCTGGCGCAAGCGATACAGGTGAACAGTCCGTTTCGGCCGCTTGCGCAGCAGACGCTGGATAAGATTGGGGGAGGGAGCCAGTAGTGAGGTTTGATTTCAGTCGATTCGAAATCAAAGGCGAGGGCGCGGCTTCACAGTTTGCGGAAAAAGACAGGAATTGCTCCGGACTGGAATGGCATTCCAGAAAAGCCAGGGAGAAAACCCCCACTTCTCAAGCATTTGAGGTTTTCTCTGGATTCCTCGCCCACAGAACGGGTTCGGAATGACCAGAAAGGCGAAACCCAGGATGAAGAGAAGGGGCGGCCCTTCGAAGCTCAGGATAAACTGAAGCCGGCTCCTACATAACGCCTGCATCGCCCTTGCGGGGCTTGGACATGGTTCACGCGCTGGTGGCTGCGTGTTGGACCTGGGAATGTTTCTTTAGTTCGGATTCGATCCAGCGGTAGGTGATGGCCAGGCCTTGTTCGAGGGTGATAGATGGTTCCCAGTTTAGTTCTTTGCGCAGGCGGGAATTGTCGCTGTTGCGGCCGCGGACTCCCTGAGGTTTTGACAGGTCGTGGCGCTTTCGCAATTGTTTGCCTGCTACGTTGCAGACCAGGTCAACCAGTTCGTTGATGCGTGACCAGGCGGTCGGTGCCGAGGTTTAGGGCATCGGCGCAATTGGAAGCCATCAGGCGGATGAGGCCTTCGACGCAATCGTCGATGTACATGTAGGAACGTGTTTGTTCGCCGTCGCCCCAGACTTCGATTTCGCCGCCGTTTTTCGCCAGCGCTACTTTTCGCGAAATGGCCGCCGGAGATTTTTCTTTTCCGCCGTCGTAGGTGCCCAGCGGGCCGTAGACATTGTGGAAGCGCACCACTCGAGTTTCCATTCCGTAATCCTTCATGAAATAGCGGCAGAGTTCTTCTGACCACAACTTTTCCCAGCCGTAGCCCGGTTCGGGATCGGCGGGGAAGGCGTCTTCTTCGCGCAGCGGCGTGACATCAGCACTTTTCTGTTTGTACTGCGCGTAGACGCAGGCGGAGGAAGAGAACAGGAAACGTTTCACGTCGTTGATGCGGCTGGCTTCGAGCATGTGCGCGTTGATCAAAGTATTGTTGACGGAAATTTGCGCGAGGAAAGCGGTGATGTAGCCGATGCCGCCCATGTCCGCAGCCAGGTTATAAACCTGGTCGATGTTGCGTGTGGCGATGAGGCAATTATCGAAGCGGCGCAAGTCGAGGACTTCAAATTCATCGGCCGAGGAAGCTTCGTATTCGGGCATCTTGATATCGACGCCACGGATCCAATTGCCTTCCGCTTTGAGGCGATTGACCAAGTGATGGCCAATGAACCCGCCTGCTCCGGTGACCAAAATTCGCTTCGCGCTGGACATGCTTATCTCCCAAGTGGACTAACATCTAAAAATCCACGCCGCCAATCGAACATTCATTGAGACAGCGAACAAATTAGCCGCGCAACCTCAAGATCACATTCTTCCATCAAAACATGCAGATTGTACCAGCATTCCAGATTCATCTTCTATTTTGGGCCGTGGCATGCTCAAGAAGTCAAGGAGCGATGGGCTGGCGGAGCGATACGAATAGGTGCTAGCAGTTGGTACGTAGGCATGGGGGTGAGTTCCTTTGCGGAGACAGGAGCCAATATCTGGTCCACAACTGTCCCGCGGGTCAGTAGTACGATGAACAGGATAGGGAGTATCTTGTTGAAAGTAGTTAACTTCTGTCGCTAAGGTGAGATCGGTGCGCAATCGTCTGCTCCTACTATTCCTGATGCTCTTCAGCGTTATGCAAATTTCGAGCAGTTCACCCGAAACCGTGTGGGCGGCCAACACTTCGGCAAATCCCCCGGCCGGGCCGATTCCGGCTAACCTGTTTGGTCTTCACGTGATCAATGGCAACTGGCCCACATCGTCGTTCGCGTTGATTCGCACCTCCGGCGTCGGTTGGCCGACCATCGAAAAGAGCCGAGGCAGTTTCGATTGGTCCAATCTGGATGGGCAAGTGGCGGCGGCGCAACAGCACGGAAAACCTGTCTATTATGCGACAGACGGAATGCCGAATTGGTTTGGAGGCGTTTCGGATATTCAGGCGTGGGACGACTTTGTGACGGCGATGGCCGCGCGTTACAAGGGGAAAATCGAAGTCTATGAATTGTGGAACGAGCCGGACCAGGATTCGAAAGTGTCGAGCATGGGGATGGCTGGTTTTGTGACCATGACGCAGCACATGCGCGATGATATCCGGAAAACAGATCCGGTGGCGCTGATCTCCTCACCGGCGGTGACTGGAAATGTGAATTGGATGGATACGTACTGGGGAGCGGGCGGAGTGACGGACATGGATATCGTGGTGCTGCACGGATATCCCACGCAGATTCCGTCGCAGCCGGAGATCATTGGGCCGCAGAAGGCGCAACCGATGATCGCGTTGATGACGAAATATGGATTGACCAGCAAGCCGATGTGGGATTCGGAAGCTTCGTGGGGAGACAGCACGTACGGGGTGACGGACTTGCAGCAGCAGGCGGGGTTTGTGGCGCGATTTTATTTGCTGCACTGGTCGTACGGGTTCACGCGATTCTATTGGTATTCCTGGGATGACGATGGAAACGGGCCCGGCGGCGTAGGCTGGGGCACTTTGTTCAATCAGGGCACAAAGCAAGCTCTGCCTGGAGCGACCGCGTACCAGCAGGTTTACAACTGGATGGTCGGAGCGACGATGCCATCGCCGTGCACGATGGCGTCTGATTCCACGTGGACTTGCACGTTGACGCGGGCTGGCGGATACCAGGCGCTAGCGGTGTGGAACACCGCGACGAGCAAGAGTTATACGCCCGCTAGCCAATACAAGCAGTACCAGGATCTTGCAGGGAACACGAACCAGGTGAATGGCAGCGTGACGATTGGCTACAGTCCGATATTATTTGTGAGCACGAATGCTTCTACGCCCGTGCCGCCGACGGGCCTAAGCCTGTTTGTGAAATAGGGAAGGGAACTAGATTCTTCCGCGCGGGGAACTAATTGCGGAAGATTTGCTTGGGAATGGCCAGCGCCGCGGAACGAGCCTGGCGCCAGAGGTAAAATCCAAGAGAACCATCGACGATTTTACGCAGATGTGCGGCGGTGAAGTGGCGCCGAACATTCACGCGGTTGACCGGGCCCGGCAGAGACATGGTCCCCGGCGAATTCATCCATTCATTGCAAGTGCCAATCAAGATATAGCCGCATTCTTGCGCCTGGCGCATGACCCGGGAATTGATATAGCCGCCGGGCGCCGCCATGTAGGTTACGGATTCGCCGAGCGTGTCTTCGAGCCACTTCTTGCTTCCTTGCAGTTCCTCGAGGCATTCTTTTTCAGGGATAAAAGTGAGCTTGCGATGCGTGGCGCCGTGAGTGCCCAGCGAGAAGCCCAGACGGCGAAGTTCGCGAATTTCAGGTTCGCGAATATAGCCTTGTTTTCTTTGAGAGCGATCGCGCGTGAGAAAGAATGTTGCGGTGCAATTGTAAGAGGCGATTATTTCCGCCGCCCGCATGGAACTGGAGTCTCCATCGTCCAGCGTAAGGATTGTGTATCCTGCAGGGAGAGGCTTTTTCACGCGGAGGCGTGCTTCGAGCTGTTCAAAGCTTTCGACAAGAAAGCCTTGCGCCTGGAGAAGCGAGAGATGATTGCTGAGTTCCTTTTCGCTGACGGTATATTGATCAGCCGAATCGCCAATCGCATGGTAAGTGAGACATGCAAATCTTTCCTGTTCCAGCAACCGGTTCCTTCCTTTGTCGTTCGATAGTGTTTGAGCGGCGCTCACGCTTGCTTCCGGTGCGCGGCGAGGAATCGCCGTGGAAGCGTAGCCGCCGTAATTCCATTTCGAATCAAACCATCACACTCCATTCCGCGGTTTGGATCAATCGCGATGATGGGGGTGAGTTCCCAAGGCTGCATTAGCCCCGGCTGCTGAAAGCGGCTCTTTCAACCCATGCAGGCAGGATCAAGACGAACCTTCGAACTTCGCCTTTCCCGATGGAACTGGAGAGGATGGGGACCCTCCGGATTAAGAGGCCAGTAATGCAAATCGCTCCTCCGCGAGAATGAACGGAGGAGCGATTTGATTTCGAGTTTGCCGGTCAGCGCCCGCGATGCGAGCGTGGCCGGGAGTTGGTATTTATTTACCGGTGCCCGTCAGCGGGGTGCTCTGAGGACTGCCGCTGGCGTTATCAGTGGCCAGGAAGTTAGCCGAGCGAGCGCCCACTGCACCGGGGGTAAAGCTAATGCTGGCGGTGCAAGAAGCTCCGACGGCCAACGAGGTAGGACAGTTGGTCGTGAAGGAGAAGTCGCTGGGATTGGTTCCTGTGAACGTGCCGCTAACCAAGGTGACTGTCACGGTGCCGCTGTTCCTCAACGTCAAGGTTTGTGCAGCACTCTTCGTGCCCACAGTTTGAGCGGCAAAGGTAAAGCTAGTCGGAGACAGGGTTAGTTGCGGGTTCGCTGTGGTGGTTCCCGTGCCGGTCATGGCGACTGTCTGTGGGCTGCCAGCAGCGTTATCCGCGATGCTGATGGATGCGGTGCGTGCGCCCGTGGCCGTCGGTTTAAAGGTGACGCTGATGGTGCAGGTTCCAGCGGCCAGGACCGAAGTGCAAGTGTTGGTTTGTGTGAATTCGGTGTTGTTGGTTCCGGTCACCGTGATGCCAGTAACGGTTAGGGTGGCGTTGCCGGTATTGGTGAGCGTGACCGTCTTAACCGCGCTGGCTACGTTGATCTGCTGATTGCCGAAAGGCAGGCTCGTCGGATTCAGGCTAACCGCCGGAACTGCGGCGGCGCCTGTGCCAGTGAGGGTGATTCCGTGCGGGCTGCCTGCGGCGTTGTCAGTGATCGTAATTGAGCCGGTTTGCGTGCCTGCGGCGGTCGGCGTAAACGTAACGCTGATCGAGCAAGTGCCGGCGGCAGCGAGAGTAGCCGGGCTAACCGGGCAAGTGTTGGTTTGTCCGTACTGGGCACTAGCGGCGATGCTGGTGATGGTCAAAGCAGCGTTGCCAGTGTTGGTGAGCGTGACAGATTGTGACGCACTGGTGGTGCCTACGACCTGGCTAGCGAACGTCAAGCTAGTCGCGGTCAAAGACACAACCGGTGCCGGAACAGCAGCGCCCGTGCCGGAGAGAGTGATTGCATGCGGGCTGCCTGCAGCGTTGTCCACGATGGTGATTGAGCCGGTCTGAACACCGGTAGCCGTCGGCGTAAACGTGACGCTGATCGAACAAGTGCCAGCGGCAGCGAGCGTGGCCGGGCTAACGGGACAAGTGTTGGTTTGACCGTACTGAGCGCTGGCCGCAATGCTGGTGATCGTCAGAGCTGCGTTGCCGGTATTGGTGAGCGTGACGGATTGCGATGCGCTGGTCGTATTGATCGTCTGGCTAGCGAAGGTCAAGCTAGTCGACGTTAAGGCTACGACTGGAGCGGGAGTGGATCCCGTGCCGGACAGAGTGATGGCCTGCGGGCTTCCCGCTGCGTCGTCAACGATGCTGATCGAACCGGTCTGAACGCCGGTAGCGGTCGGCGTGAACGTGACGCTGATCGAACAAGTGCCAGCAGCAGCGAGCGTGGCCGGGCTAACGGGACAAGTGTTGGTTTGACCGTACTGAGCGCTGGCCGCGATGCTGGTGATGGTCAGAGCAGCGTTGCCGGTATTGGTGAGCGTGACGGATTGTGATGCGCTGGTCGTGCCAGTCGGCTGGCTGGCGAACGTCAAGCTAGTCGCCGATAGAGACACGACTGGTGCGGGCACAGAGGCGCCCGTACCGGTCAGCGTGATTGCTCGCGGACTTCCCGTAGCATTATCCACGATGGTGATCGAGCCGGGCTGAGCGCCCACAGCCGTTGGCGTGAACGTGACGCTGATGGAGCAAGTGCCAGCGGCAGCAAGAGTAGCCGGGCTGACGGGACACGTGTTTGTCTGCGCGTATTGCGCACTGGCGGCGATGCTGGAGATAGTGAGGGCAGCGCTGCCGGTGTTGGTGAGCGTAACGGATTGAGGAGCGCTCAAGGTGTTAATCGTCTGGCTGACAAAGGTCAAGCCAGTGGGTGCCAGAGTGACGAGTGGCGCTGCTCCGGCGCCCGTTCCGTTGACAACGATGGCGTGCGGGCTGCCGGAAGCATTATCGGTAATGGTCACTGAACCGGCCTGAATTCCGCTTGCGGTCGGGGTGAAGGTAACGCTGATAGTGCAAGCGGCGTTTGCAGCAAGTGTGGCTGGGCTAACTGGACAGTTGTTGGTCTGTGCGTACTGCGCGCTGGCCGCGATGCTGGTGATGGTCAGAGCAGCAAAACCGCTGTTGGTGAGCGTGACGCCTTGAGCGGCGCTCGTCGTGCCCAGTGTCTGGCCGGCAAACGTCAAGCTAGCCGGGGCGAGAGTGACGGCGGGTGATGCTGCGCCGTTCGTACCCGTCAGGCTTACCAATTGCGGAGTGTTGCTGGCGTTGTCGTTGGCCTGGAAAGTTGCCGTCCGGGTGCCTGCGGCGCCAGGGGTAAAGCTGATGCTGGCGGTGCAGGAAGCTCCCGCAGCCAACGTGCCTGTACAAGTGGTGGTGAATGAGAAGTCAGCAGCGTTGGCTCCTGTGAACGTGCCACTGATCAGGGTTGCCGCGACCGTGCCGGGATTCGATACCGTCACTACCTGCGCGGCGCTCTTGGTGCCCACTGCTTGACCGGTAAAGATCAAGCTGGAGGGAGAGAGAGTTACCGACGGAGTGGCAGTGGCCGATCCAGTGCCCGACAGGGCGATGGCTTGCGGTGTGTTCACTGCGTTGTCAGCGATGCTGATGGACGCGGTTCGAGCACCGGTTGCCGTCGGCTTAAAAGTGACGCTGATGACGCAGTTCGCGGCGGCCAGGACTGAGGTGCCGCAAGTGTTTGTTTGTGTGAAATCCGCAGAGTTGGTTCCGGTGATCGTGAACCCAGTGATGTTCAACGGACCGGTGCCGGTATTTGTAAGTGTGACTGTCTTTATTCCACTCGCCACGTTGTTCTGCTGGGTACCAAACGCCACGGTAGTAGCAGAGAGCGTAACGACTGGAACCGGGGCAGCAGCACCCGTGCCGGTCAGCGTGATCGCGTGCGGGCTTCCCGCGGCATTATCCACGATCGAGATGGATCCGGTCTGAGCGCCCACGGCAGTCGGGGTAAACGTGACGCTGATGCTGCAGGTTCCGGCGGCAGCAATCGTCGCCGGACTGATGGGACAATTGTTGCTCTGGGCAAACTGCGCGCTTGCAGCGATGCTGGTGATGGTCAGCGGTAGCGAGCCCGTGTTGGTCAAGGTAACCGATTGACTGATGCTGGTGGTGTTCACGGTCTGACTGAGGAACGTCAGGCCGGTTGGCGCCAACGTAACCGCGGGAGCTGGAGCGATGCCCGTGCCGGTCAGATTGAATACCTGCGGACTGTTTGTGGCATTGTCCACGATGGTAATCGTGCCGGTTTGAGCGCCTGATGCGGTGGGTGTAAATGAAACGTTGATGGAGCAGGTGCCATTGGCCGGAAGTGTGGATGGGCCAATCGGACAAGAATTGGTTTGCCCGTACTGCGCGCTTGCCGCGATGCTGGTGATAATGAGATCCGCATTGCCGGTGTTGGTCAGGGTAATGGATTGAGTAGCACTGGTGGTATTTAATTGTTGGCCGGCGAAAGTCAAGCTACCTGGCGCGAGACCCACTGCGGGGGCAGCGACAAAGAACTCGCCCATGTCCGCAGCAGTTGCCGCGGCGCCGGGTAGCACGGGAACGCCCAGGCCGGTCGCCATCAACCGCAACACGCTGGCGTGCTCATACAACGTGGTGGATTTGTAAGCGGGCTTCACGCTCGGTCCGACGATTACCGTAGCCACTTGACCGCCGCCGTTGGTGTTGTCCGTCGACGATTGGTCGTAGGTAATGACCAACAGTCCCTTGTTCTGGAAGAAGGCGCTCTTGATCAGCGGATCGATATTGGTTTGCAACCAAGTATCGGAACCGCCGCGCGAGCCGACTTCCGAGTCATTCGAGTCGTTCGGAACGATGAACACGTATTGCGGCAGGGCGTTGTTCGCCAGATCAGTTGCGAACTGGGTGAAGGGTACGACGTTCTGTTGCTGAACGGTGCTGCCCTGCACATCGCTGAGATAGACGAACGGGTTGTGGTGTTGGAGATACAAGTTCACATCCGTGCCCATGTAGCCGACGGAAGGCAGGTCTTCGGCGTACACCTTCCAGGTTTTGCCAGTGGCGACGAGTTCACGAACGATGTTGTCAACATTGGTGCTGGGCAAAGCGTTGTTGGTAGTGACCGTCTGGCCGGTGGTAAGCATGAAGTAGTCGCTGATGCCGGGGTGGGCATCGGCGTAGTAGGTGGTGGCCAGGGCATACTGGTTGATCAAGCCGTTGATATAGGGCATGTCGACTGCGCCCACCACGCTGGCGTAGTTCTGTCCGGATTCAACCACGATGAATACGTGATTGAACGGGCCGGTGGGTGAAGCGACGCCGGTGCCGGTAAACGGGATGGATTGCGGAGAGTTGGCCGCATTATCCGTTAACGTGAGGGCAGCGGCGCGCGCACCGGGAGCCGTGGGAGTGAAAGTGACGCTGATGGTGCAAGTTCCCGCGGCCAGGATGGTGACGCCGCAGGTATTGGTCTGGGCGAAATCGGTGCTGTTCGCTCCGGTGACCAGGATGCTGGTGAATCCCAGAGATTCCGTGCCGGTGTTGGTCACAGTGATGACCTGAGCGGCGCTGGTCGAATTCACGAACTGATTTACGAAGGTAAGACTTGGTGGAGCGAGTGATGCAACTGCAGCGGCGGTGGTGCTGCCGACGCCAGTGAGCGTGACGTGCTGCGGGCTGCCGGTGGCGTTGTCGGTGATGTTAACCGTGGCAGTGCGTGTGCCGGCTGCTGTGGGTTTGAAAACGAACGAGAACGTGCAGCTGGCATTGGACGCGACGGAAGCGCCGCAAGTATTCGTCTGGGTGTAGTTGGTGCTGTTGGTTCCGGTGATGGTGACGCTGGTGATGGTGAGGGCGGCCGCGCCAGTATTCGTGAGCAAAACGGTGCGAGGCGCGCTGGCGGTGTTCAAGAGCTGGTTGCCGAAGCTGACGCTGGTTGTGGAAAGAGTGGCCACAGCGCCGGCGGATTGACCGATACCGGTGAGTGCGATGGTCTGCGGCGAGCCGCTGGCGTTGTCCACCAGGGATACCGTCGCAGTGCGCGTGCCTGCCGCAGTGGGCTTGAAGGTTACGCTGATCGAGCAGGTCCCGGCGATGGCAACGCCGGTGCCACAGGTGTTGGTTTGGGCGAAGTCCGTCGCATTGGTGCCGGTGACAGTGATGCTGGTGATGGTCATGGCCACGTTGCCGGTATTGGTGAGCGTGACGGATTGCGCGGCGCTGGTGGTGGCGACCACTTGAGAGGGGAACGAGAGACTGGATGGAGCGAGATTGGCGACAGCCGAGGACTGCGAGATTTTCACCACGAACGCGTCATAACCACCGCCGGCGACGGTCTGGAAGGCGCCGGGTGTAGTGGGGATGTGTAGAGAATTCGTATAGAGCACGGCGTACGCGTTACCGGCGGAATCGACGGCAATGGCGCGGCCGCTGTCATCGAATTCGCCGCCGAAATAAGTGGAATAGATTTGCGACGATCCATCGGTAGTCAACTTCATGATGATCGCGTCATAGGCGCCGCCCTGAAACGTGCTCTGAATCGCATCGGCGGTGATGGGGAAATTGGGAGACTTGGTGAAACCAGCGATATAGATGTTGCCGCTGGAATCAACGGCCATGCCGTGATCGCCCTGGTCTTCCGCGTTGCCGCCGAAATAGCCGGAGAAGACGAGCGCGGATCCGGTGGGATTCACTTTATAAATGAAACCGTCTGCGATGCCGCCGCCATAGGTCTTTTGGAAAGGATTGCCGGCGATGGGGAAATTGGTGGAAGCAGTTTGACCGGTGATGTAAGCGTTGCCGGTGGAGTCGATGGCGATGCCGCGTCCCTGATCGAGATCGTTACCACCGACGTAAGTGGAATAGAGCATGGCGGAACCGGCCGGATTCAGTTTGGCGACGATGGAATCATAGGAGCCGCCGCCATAGGCAGCTTGAATCGGGCTGGGAGTGGTGGGGAAATTGGTGGAAGTGGTTTGACCGGTGATATAGGCGTTGCCGGCAGAATCGACAACGATGGCGCGGGCCTGCTCGTCGCCGGTGCTGCCGCCCCAATACGTGGAATAAACTTTGGCGGTGCCGGCCGGATTCACTTTGGTGATGAAGGCTTCAGACTTCCCGCCATAGGTGGATTGCGCGGGAGTGCCTGCCAGAGGGAAATTATCGGAATAGGTTTGACCGGCGACGTAAGCGTTGCCGGTGGAATCGACGGCGATATCAAAGCCGATGTCGAAGGCGTCGCCACCGAGGAAGGAAGAGTAGGTAAGGGCCGAACCAGTGGCGTTTAACTTGGTGACGAAGGAATCGCCCGAAGCATCGCCGATGGTTTTCTGAAAGGCATTGGCGGTGGTGGGGAAATTCGAGGAGGTCACCTGCCCGGTAATGTAGGCGCTGCCGGAGGAATCGACGGCGATGCCGATGCCTTCATCGTCTCCATTGCCGCCGATGAAGGTGGAATAGACGAGCGCGGTTCCGGTGGTGTTCACTTTGGTGACGAACACGTTGTAGATGCTGCTGTTGAGAGTCTTTTGAAAAGCGGTGGCCGAAGTGGGAAAATTGGCGGAAACGGTTTGTCCGACGACGTAAGCGTTGCCTGCGGTGTCGACTGCGATTCCAGTGCCGAAGTCGTCGCCGCTGCCGCCGATGAAGGTGGCATAGACGAGGACGGGATCGATGACCAACGGTTCGTGGGCATTATAAGCGGCAACTTCGAAGCTGACTTCCATATGGTTCTTGACGATGTAGCGGCCTTCGATCGAGTGTTTTTTTCCGTGAATCTGTTGATAGACGACGGGAGCGTGGAAGGAAACTTCGTCGCCGGCGGTGCGAACCAGTAGGTCGCCCTTGGCATCGAGCTTCAATTGATCGGCGCCTTCAAAGCCCAGGGTGATTGCGTGCGGGTTCGCACCGGGCTTGACGATGAAGTCGTGTTCGAGTTCACCGCGGTTGCCGTAGTAGACCAGGTCGATGCCCGGATAAATGTTGTCGTAGCCGACCTTGGCAAAGGTGGGAACGTCCGAATGCCATTGCGAGGGATCGTTGCCGATGAAATAGTTGTTCTTTCCGGGCAAGGGATTGAGTCCGGCAATCTGTGGCGCGGGATCGGCGCCGATCAGGTTCATGCGCAGGACGGCCGGAGCTTGCGGATCCTTCTTCGCGGACAGCGGGGATTCGCCGGCATTCAACTGGCTGTGGCTTTTCGTGGCGCTGGGCTTGCGCAGGGACAAAACGGCGCCATCGCGAGTGAGGAACAAGGAGTAGCCCTGACCTTGCGAAAGGAATTTCACCTGCGGATCGGATTGGCCCATATTGGGCTCAAAATTCAAAGCGCGCAGGGGCGCAACCGAGACGGCGCCCGGCTGCACAGCGTTGAGAGCGACGGGGCTGTGGCTGGATGCCAGGGCCGGATGCGGATGACTATGCCGGGACCGCGAAATTCTCAGGCCTCCCATGACTAACAAAGTGACGGTCAAAAGAATCGTCGTGTATTTTGCGAAACGTTGCATTTTTATGCTCCTGTGTGCGCGAGAATTCCGGCCGGGCCGGCTTCTTGCCTTTTGGGTTGAAATTCGAATCGTTGCTTGCTAACGCTGGCTTTGAAACTCATTGGGAAGCGCCGCACGCGTTGTGGTTCGCACCGCGCGAGTGGCGCGTGAACTTTTTCTTAACCGTAGAGCAATTCGTGAGCGGGTTTGCGTCCTTCGGTTGCCGAGCCAAAGAGTCCGGCGGATTGCAGAGCGACTAGAAAGACATAAGTGGGATTTAGAAACAGGTAGCGGCGCCAGAGGCGCGGTTCCATGTACAACCGGAAAGTCCATTCGAGGCCGAGATCCTGGAGCCGCTTGGGGGCTTGACGAACTTTTCCAGCCGTGAAAGGAAATGCGGCTCCCACCGCGAGCGCCGGCATGGAAAGCGAATCGCGAAATTCGTAGGCCCACACTTCCTGGCGCGGGCATCCCAGGCCGATCATGACGATGGACGCTCCGGAAGTGCGGATGCGTTCAGCGAGTGAGTCCTTTTCCGCAGGCGTGAGCTGGCGAAATTTCGAGGGCTCCATTCCCGCGATCATGATTCCCGGATATTGTTCGGTGAGATTTTTCCGCATCAGTTGCAAGACTTCCGGAGTGCTGCCGTAGAAATAAATTCTCAAGCCTTCTTCCGCGGCGCGCGCGCAAACTTTGCGCATCAGATTTGGGCCGTAGACGCGATCCTTGAGCTGAGTGCGATACAGCCGGTTCAGCGCCCAGCGCACCGGTTGGCCGTCGGGCACCAGCAAGTCAAAACCGTTCAGGCGATATTTGTGCTCCGCGTCGAGGACGCCGGTCATTACACCGTGAACCGCCAGCGCGGAAACGGCGAGTGGCCGGCGCTGCTTCGCTGCCTGGATAATCCGATCCACCGCCGCTTCATAATCGACCGCGTTGATTTTGATTCCGAGGATGCTGTGTTTCCCGGCGTCAATCATGCGTCGCTCCGCATTTCATTCAAGCCGGCGGCCGGCTGGGGAAGCAGGGTCTTGGTTGCCTCGCGGCTGCAAGTGCTTTCATAAATTTCGCGCAGGATTTTGGGCACGTCGTAAGCCGGCTTCCAATCCGGGATAGTGCGATTGGAAATGCGAAAGGTTGCTGATCCACCAGATGTGGTCGCCTTTGCGATTTCCCTCCACATACTTGGATTGGAATTCCTTTCCGGTGATTTCCTCGCACAGGCGGATGGCTTCGATCATCGAGCAGTTGCTATAGCGCCCGCCGCCCAGGTTATAGACTTCGCCGGAGCGCGGGTTCTGGAAGAAGCGGTCGAAAGCGTTGATCAGGT
The DNA here is from genome assembly GCA_963797765.1 of uncultured Acidobacteriota bacterium. Classification (GTDB taxonomy): domain Bacteria; phylum Acidobacteriota; class Terriglobia; order Acidiferrales; family UBA7541; genus JBGPTK01. The sequence continues at coordinate 317,075 of CAWCQU010000003.1, forward strand.
CGGCGCTATGAATATTGTCGCGGACCTGTTTGCCTTTGTACCCGAAGACGGTATACGGCTTTCCGGTGACGGCGCACTTCATCAGGTACGCCAGGAATCCGTGCAGCATCGTTCCGGAATGGTTTGGCCCAGTCAGGCAGCCTCCGCGGAAACATCCGGTACGCATTCCGAAGTAACGGCCGTATTCCTGCACCAGCACATCCGCGGCAACCTTCGAAGCGCCAAACAAGCTGTGAGTGGAACGGTCGATGGACATCGTTTCTGGAATTCCCTGTTCGTAGGCATGGCCGGGAGCGATTTCCCAACGAGTTTCGAGCTCCACCAGCGGCAATTCGTTCGGCAGATCTCCGTAGACTTTGTTGGTCGAGGTGAAAATGAATACTGCGTCCGGCGCGTATCGTCGCGTGGCTTCCAGCATCACGGAAGTTCCGTTGGCGTTCACGGTGAAATCCATGAAGGGATTGCTGGCGGCCCAATCGTGCGAAGGCTGCGACGCGGTATGGATCACCAGTTCGATTTCTTTTCCGTATTGCTGGAAGATTTTGAAAATCGCGGCGTCGTCGCGAATGTCGGCGTCATAGTGGGTATAATTGCGGACTTGGCGCTCAAGACGATTGCGAACCCAGGCCGTCGAAGCCTCTTCACCGAAAAATACCTGCCGCATATTGTTGTCGATTCCGACGATTTGCATTCCTTTGGCGGCAAAATAGTTGACTGCCTCGGAACCAATCAATCCGGCCGAACCGGTGATAACAGCAACACTCATGGCGCGCTCCTCGAATGGGATGAAATTTGAACGGGACAAAACGAGTGACAGTATGTCAGCTCGCTCGAATTACTGACGGAGACGCCGCCATCCTGCGGGGACGTTTGCAGGAGGCTCGCGTCTCTGTCTGGCGAGTGTTAGTCGCCCAGGACTGGATTTGCGCCCATTCCGTCTTTTGCCGTGCCGGATGCGTGAATGCGCCCATGCTTTTTGAGTTCGCCTTCGATCCAGCGATAGGTGATGGCGAGGCCTTGTTCGAGGGTGATGGATGGCTCCCAGCCGAGTTCTTTGCGCAGGCGCGAGTTGTCGCTGTTGCGGCCGCGCACGCCTTGCGGCTTTGTCAAGGTCGTGGCGCTTCTTCACCTGTTTGCCGGCTGCGTTGCAGACCAGGTCGACCAGCTCGTTGATGCTGACCAACTGGTCAGTGCCCAAATTCAGGGCATCGGCGCAATTGGAAGCCATCAGGCGGATGAGGCCTTCGACGCAATCGTCGATGTACATGTAAGAACGGGTTTGTTCGCCGTCGCCCCACACTTCGATTTCGCCGCCGTTTTTCGCCAGCGCTACTTTTCTGGAAATTGCCGCCGGAGATTTTTCTTTTCCGCCGTCGTAGGTGCCCAGCGGGCCGTAGACATTGTGGAAGCGCACCACTCGAGTTTCCATTCCGTAATCCTTCATGAAATAGCGGCAGAGTTCCTCTGACCACAACTTTTCCCATCCGTAGCCCGGTTCGGGATCGGCGGGGAAGGCATCTTCTTCGCGCAGCGGCGTGACATCGGCGCTTTTCTGTTTGTACTGCGCGTAGACGCAGGCGGAGGAAGAGAACAGGAATCGTTTCACGTTGTTGATGCGGCTGGCCTCGAGCATGTGCGCGTTGATCAGAGTATTGTTAACGGAAATCTGAGCGAGGAACGCGGTAATGTAACCGATGCCGCCCATGTCCGCGGCCAGGTTATAAACCTGGTCGATGTTGCGCGTGGCGATCAGGCAATTATCGAAGCGGCGCAAGTCGAGGACTTCAAATTCATCGGCCGAGGAAGCTTCGTATTCGGGCATCTTGATATCGACGCCGCGGACCCAATTGCCTTCGGATTTCAACCGGTGAACCAGGTGGTGTCCGATGAACCCGCCCGCTCCGGTGACCAGAATTCGCTTCGTGTTCGACATTCGTTTCTCCTTGAGTAGAATAATATTTTTGCGTATCAACTGCGCGGTAAAATGTTCCTCTGGCCGCTGGAAAAACGAGCCGAGGAACTACCCTCAGATTCCCTGCTTAGAAAACTGGCAGTTCGAGAAACTGCGATTGGACTCTCTGTAGTGGCCATTTCTGGTTGAACGGACTCATAGGAGTGGCCAGTGTCATTCGTCCGCTTGCGGAAAGAGACCGCTTGCGCATAGATGCCGGCCAGGATGGCGTAGTTTTTCTCAGCGGTGTATCGCGCTTCGTATTCCAGACGCGCTGCTTTTCCCATCTCGTCCATCTCTCGAGTGTGCATCCAGGCCCACGCGGCCTTTGCCGCCAGATCCGCAGGCTCGCCGGGAATGAAGTGCAGGCCGGTGCGCTGATCGGCGACGATTTCCTTCATGCCGCCGTGCTCCGAACAAATCACAGCGGTGCCACAGGCGAACGCCTCAGCGATCGTCACCGGAAAGTTCTCGTAGCACTGGCTGGGGACAATCACGAAACGGGATTTTTTAATTGCTTCAATTACTTCAGGCCGCGGGATCTGGCCGCGAAATTGAATATGGGGCAGCCCTCGTTGAGCCGCCCGGGCCTCAAGCTGTTCCCGCATCGGCCCGTCGCCGATAATTTGCAGCGGTATCGGCAAACTCAAACGTTCCCAGGCATCCAGAAGAATATCGCCGCCCTTTTCCGGAGAGAGCCGGCCCACGAACAACGCATAATCGCCGACATCTTTTTTCGGCCCGGGATCGACATCGAGAAAATTCGATTTCACATGAACCCGATCAGCAGGCAACCCTCCGGCTACAAATTTTCCGCGCGCGAATTCCGTGGTGGCGATGTACGCACTCACCTTGTTTTGCCAGGTGCCTAGCGCGCGGTGAACACCCAGCATCAATGCCGTGGTTGCCGTCGCCGCGCGCGAATCGCGATAACAGCCGTGAAGGACCCCTCGTAGCAGGGAATGATCGATGCATTCCTCGCACACTTTGCCGCCGCGGAAAAGGTTCGTGCCGGGGCAGAGCAGGCGGTAATTATGGAGCGTCTGAACCACGGGAACGCCCGCCTGGTGGCAGGCTGAATAAATGGATGGCGAGATCATCATGAAAGTGTTGTGCACATGGACCAGATCCGGTTTTTCTTCGCGAAGCAACCGGCTGAATTCTTTGTAGGTGTCGTTTGACCAGATGGTTCGCTGAATCAGCGTAAGCTGCCCAACCCCGGAAAATTTCTCGACTTCGTAATTGCTGCGGCGATAGGTGATTACTGTCTGCCCAGCGTCTTCCAGCAGCTTGCGCTCCTGCTCGAATACGACGTCCTCGCCACCCGGCTGCTGGTACGAGTTATGAACGAGAATAATTTTGAGTTTCAATATGATCTCGAAATAAGGGGATTGGCCGGCCGTAACCGGTGACTGCATTCAGCGTGCCGGTGTTCGAAGCGTATTGAACTCCTGCACGTCCACGCACGTAGTCCAGTAGCTCAGCCAAGCCGCTCCACAATCCAAGTTCCTCGATTTCCCAGGAGTGGCCGTAGAGGTGCCAGATGCCGCCTTCTTTCATTACGCGATCGAACAAGATCTTTCCAAGCGCCACCCAGTTTTCCGTGCCGCGAAACCGGCTCCAGTAATCAAACAGGCGTCCAGCCTTGCGCGACTTGGCAATATTCTTGACGTAGGTCCAGTCCGTGTGCGGATACACTTGCAGGCTCGTAGGCATCTCGAATCGTGCAAATTCGGTTTCGATCGAGAGCATACGAGTGGAGCGAGCGCCACGGAAACCGGCAGCCTTGAGCTGGTCAGAAACTTTCCTGTCGAATTTGCCGCGCGGGTAACAGAACATCGGCACTTCGCTCCCCAGGATTCCTTCCAGGGCGTCTTTGCTGCCCCGCACTTCGTGCTCGACTTCCGACTGGGGCAAACCATAAAGAGTTCTGTGCGTCAGGCCATGGGCGCCGATCTCAAATCCCTCCATGGACAGGGACCGCAGATCCGCCGGCATCAAAGTCTGCCGACCCCGGTAGCCGGTCATAGGAACGAAGAAGGTGCCGGGCAGACCTCGCGCGCTCAGCAGGCTGGCGACTTTCAGGTCCGCCGGGTCTCCATCATCCCAACTGGTCGTGACAATTCTTGTTATTTGTTCCACAGCGGTCAGATACCTCTTTTTAGATACAGGCTGGGCTGCAAATCCTGAGTCCGTGGCGCTCGAATTCTAGGTGGCGAAGTTGGGGTCCATGGTGGGTGGCTGCCGTTTGGACATTAGGCTCCGGCACGTCTCGAGGCTATGGTGGGTTCGAAACCACAAAGTTTGTTTCGGCGCGTGCCGCAGAACCCTGAGCTCCTTGCGATAGGCGCCGTTGAAAGTTTTCATCAGCAGGCGTTTGGTCTGGTAGAACTTGGCGAGGGTGTCATAGCCGCGGTCGGACATTTTCCGCGGGCTCCAGGTGCGCTGCACGCGCAACCGCTCCATGCGCCGTCGCGTGTGCTGCAAGCTGGCGTTCGTTCCCAGCCAGCGAAACGCTCCGATAATCTGATTGACGTACTGGAATTGCTTTCCCTGCGAAGCCAGCCGGACGAAGTATTCGAAATCCATCACCACTCGATAGTCCATATCCAGCATCATCTGTTCGTCAAAGATCTGGCGGCGAAAGAACGTGGTTGCGGTGACCACGAAGCAGCCGTAATAGAGCAAAACGTTAAAGTCGAAATCGTGTGCGGTCTTGGAACGTTGCAGCCGGCCGTCTTTATCAACAAACAGCACGTCGCCGTAGAAGACATCGGTCTTGGGATTGGCCACGGCGGCTTTGGCCATGGCAGCAAACGCGCCCGGCATGTAGTACTCGTCGGCGTTCATCCATCCGACCAGGTCGCCCGTCGCCATCTTAAACCCCTTGTTCAACGCGTCCGACTGGCCGCGATCGGGTTCCGAGATCCAGCGGACATGCGGATAGCGCTTCAAGACCTCGATGGTATTGTCTTTGGAGACGCCATCGATGACGATGTGTTCGAAGTTTGGATACCCTTGGCGCATCACGCTCAGGATGGCATCCTCGAGATATTCACCATGGTTTAGACAGGCTGTGACGATGGAAATCTTTGGCGAGTTCGATGTGGATGTCATAGTGACCTCGACTTGGCGTCATTTTGCAAAGCTTTGCCTGAGCTTCCGAGTTGGGGAAAAGCCAGATTGATAACAGGCGAGACGGCAGCCCCCGGCGTTTTCACGGCGGTAATTAGAATGTGATCACGGCTGATGGGTGGATAGGAAGCGCCTTCCCGGTGCAACAGTTCCGAGAGTGCTAACCAGGGCTTGCTGGTTCGTCCTGCAATAGTCATGGCAAAGTAGGCCCAGAAGCGGAACTGCGCTGACAGCGTGCTGATCTTCGGATAGTGATGAATTGTCGTTGTGCAGCTGGAAATTTGCAGGCCGTATCTGGGAAGCAGCCTGCGGAAGCTCTCTTCGTTAAAAAACGTGAAGTGTTCCAGGTAATTCACGTAATACCAACCCTCGCGCATCGCCTTTGCAACCTTCGAATTCGTGTCTCCGGTTTCCAAGACGAGAAGACCGCCCGGCGCCAGCAAAGAAGTAATCTTCCGGAAAGCTGAATCCGCATCATCGAGATGTTCCGCGACATCCCACAGAGAGATCAGGTCGTAAGAACCGACGTCGCCCGAAATCGCCAGGTCCTGTAATCGGCCGGAGAGGAAATGTCCCGAAGGAATCCTGCGGCGCGCCACTTCCAGGGCAGCTCCATTGGGATCGGCTCCGTGTTTGATCCAATGCTCTGGAAGCATGGAAAGAAATTCCCCGGTGTAGCAGCCCACATCGAGCACGCGGAGAGTTTTTTCGGATTTGAGCGCGGTCAAGAGAGCCAACTTTTCATTCATCCTTCGGCCGTCGGTATTAAATTTCCACACGTTTTCCCGGCCGGGCACGTTATAAAGAAAATCCAGGGTTTCTTGCTTCGGGATGACCCGGTTGTACAAAACGCCGCAGCCCATGCATCGCACCAGCAACTTTTGTTTCTTCACTGAATCGTCGAGCCGGACGATTCCGCGGGGGAATTCATAGGCCCGCTGATAACAGGTTGCGCCAAGTTCAACGTATAGCTGTTCATTGCAAGCAGGGCAGTGGACACGGGATACAAAATTCTCTGACGTGAGTGTAATCATTCGCGGGCTCCTAAAATCCAGTGCAGGAGTACCGGATTGGGACTGCCAGCTTACGCGTACCAACCCTTGTGCTTTGATTCCTGCTCCGAGGCCGTTCCAAACCACGATGCATCGGGAGACTTGCGAAGCAGAAACTGCCCCAGCGCGTAGCGGCGGGAGCTGGCCGGGTAGTCAAGCGCAGTCTCGCGATCAGCTGGGCGCCAAGGGCCCCACGGTTCTTTTACAAGAAATCGCGACTTCACAACATCGTAACCATCCAGAAGGCGGGGCAAACGGCGCTTACCATAGACTCGATGAAACGGCCGGTGAACCCCGTCAATCCCAATCGGGACGGTAAGGAAAAGCCATCCATGCACGTCGAGAAGTTCCGTAATTTTCCGCATGGCCTTCAAGTCGCCATCCGAATCCTCTTTCGAGCCGTAACGGCCTGAAAGCCCGATGTGTTCGATGGTGGAACAGGCCACGATCATGTCGAATCCAACTTCGAGCAACTCACCCGTAAAATCGCCCTTGATAAAGCGGGCGCCCGAGAATTGTTTGGAAAGATCGCAGGAGATGTCGATTGCGGTTACGTCATAACCAAGCGCCAGCATCGCCGGAATGATGGGTGAGCGGCCCGGGCCAATTTCAAGAGCTCGCTTGGGACCTGGCGGCAAGTTGGCGCAAACAAAACCCCAGTCGAGGAATGCCTCGCCTTTCAGATCGAATCCGCCAAGCGGCGGCCTGGGCTCGCCGCACAGCAATGCTTGAATTCCAAAACGATGATCCAGGTTCCTGGCCAGCGATCCCAAAATTGCTCCCCATCTCATTTTCCTCTCTCCTCCGGTTTACAGGCGCCATTGCGCTGCGCTCACGGTAGTGTTCACGCGCGCGGATAGGGTTCTCGCTGCAGGGGAGAACTTGCGGCCCATGCAAAGTCTGTTGGCTGATTCACGGCTGACGTGGAGCGGGACCTTATTGCCGAGCGATCCTTTTGATTCTGGGTCAGGGTTTCCAGGCGATGAGAGACAAAGAACGAATAGACGAGTAGCGCAGTCACCGGAAAATAATTAAACACTTCGAGTACGGCTCCGAACAGATTGATCACCATGAAGTTGACCGTAAGAGCGAGAAGCACCAGCGCGACCTCGCTTTGGCCGGGGAACTTCATCAACCGCCAGGCATTCCGGCTGGAGACCCAAACTCCGATTCCGATCAAGAGTAGGCCGATCAGGCCGGCTTCCGCTGTCGAATCCAGATAACCGTTATGCAGCGATGTGGGGCTCCATTCCGCGGAAAACGTCAGCACGGTCGCCCCGGTCCAGAATGCGCCGTATCCGTGCCCGAGCATCAGGTGGCTCTCGATCATGGGAATTGCCTGTTGCCAGATCTGGGTTCTGCCGGAAGCTGTTTCCATGTCCGCTTGGGTTTCGCCGCGGTTCCACATTTGCTTCAGCGCGGGGACCTGAGTAAACAGGACGATGACGCTCAAGACCGCCACGGCGCCGTACACTTTTTTCTTGAACTGCCGCGGTTTCATGAACTCGAGGAAAAAGAGAGCGGCAATCACCCCGAGCCAGGTTTCGCGTGACTTTGTCAGCAGCACAGCCAAGCCGGGAATGACCAGATTGAACAGCAGAAATTCTTTCCTGGTCCAAATGTCTCTTCGGGCTCGAGTGACCCACGCCGCCAGAAATCCCACGGACGCGCACCATCCGATCTGGTTTTCAATTCCGATTCGCCCCAGCCGCCACACTGGATCCGCGATGTGGAAATCCCCGTGAATCACAGAGACCACAATGACGCCAAAAGAGAGCAGAGAACTCGCCCAGCACATGGTCCGGATTAGTTCGGTGGAACCTTCCGGCTTGCGATCGTAATAAACCGCTCCCACACCCAGGGCAAAAACGGAGACGAACAGAGTTTCCGCCGACCGGCGCAGCGTTTGCATCGGTCCCTGTGACCAGAAAAAGGAAAGAAACGCGAATACGACAAAGGCTCCCACCCAGGGAATCAGATTGACGCGGCCAAGCCGCTGGCGGCCCCAAATCAGACAGATAATTCCGGTGGCAAGCAACAACGTTCCAGCAACGCGGTTCAACATGCTGCCCGATTCGATGCTTTGCGCCAACTGTAGGGCATTGGTCACGGCTTCTGATTTACGCAGAAATCCCTCGGTCGGCACCAGCACCAGGGCAACGATTCCAAGCTTCACGATCGAAGGACGGGTAAAAGCCAAGGCCGCAAGGATAATGCCCACTGGGACCATAGCCGCCTGTGGAGAGAGGAAAACGACGAATCCCAGCGCCGCGAATCCGGCGAATGCCGCAAGGAGTTTGAAAGTCTTGCTACCGGGCATTCTCAATTCCTTCGGCCAGAACGCTCCGGCTATCGACCCGCTCGATTCGCAGGGCGAGATCGCGCAGCCACTCTCCCTTTTTGTCCCAGGCAAAGATTTCGCGGACTCGCACGCGACCGGCTTCGCCCATGCGATTTTTCAGTCCGGGATTTCGGGCCAATTGTTCCATCGCCGCCGCCATGTCGAAAATGGCCTGTTTGGGCGAGATCGCTTTCACCTTGACGCCCGTTTCAGCACTCACCTGAAGTCCAGGCCCGCCAATATCCAGGCAAATCACCGGCCTGCCAGCAGCCATTGCTTCCAGACAAACCCAGCCGCCGGAATCGTGCAAGCTCGGATGCACCAGCGCATCGCACTCGGCGAGTTTCTCGAGAACTTCGGCCCGGGGAATCCGGCCCCAGAACTTGACGTTGTTTTCTATGTCTAGTTCGGCGGCGATTTTCTGCAATCGCTCCCGTTCAGGGCCTTCGCCCATCAGCCAGTATTCGCTCAAATGGTATCGATTCCGAAATTGAGCGAATGCCCGCAAGCCAAGCTCGAAACCCTTCAAGTGCAGCAGATCCCCCAGGCTGACGAGCCGGAAGAATTCGGTGTCACGGTTGGGGATCGCGGCCAATCTCTCGATTTCTTCGTGCGGTAATCCCGCCTCCGAATAGACCAGCACTTCGCGGCAGCCCAAGACTTTCAATCGTTCCGCCGTGCGATCGGTGGTAGCCAGTGCCACCGCAGCCCGCCGCGCGGTCGCGCGCAGGAACGGATCCATCTCGCCCAGGCGCTGGGCCGCGAACCGTAGAAATTCGAATATTTTTCCACGCGTGCTGTAGCAGCTCCAGAAACTGAATGGTGGAGCTTCACCACCACCCACCGGTCCCCACTGGAACGGAACTGCAAGCAGGGCCATGAAGCTGGGCATCCAGTAATTGCAAAAAGTGACGTGGTGGACCTGGTCGAAAGCCACCTGCTGGTGAAGCTTTCGGGCTTTCAGGAACGCCGTCAGCTGCCAGAGGTAATAGTAAAGATGAATCCCGCGGCGGCCCTTCTTCCAAAAACGCGCCCAGCGCGGCAAGTCGTGATAAACAAAATGCACATTGGGAATGCGCTCGCGGGCAATCGCGGCTTCAATCGATTCGCGATTTTTGACCCGAGTGATACCCCACACTTCATGGAAGCGGGCAAGCTGGCGAATGCGGTGCCAACCCACACCCTGCTCCGAACCGCGGCCTGGCGAACATGCATAAGCTGAGACAAGTATGCGCATCAGTTTTTATTGGGCAGCAGCGTCGGCAAGGGCGATAGCGTTCGTCTTGCGATAGAGCAAATAGGTTGCGACAGCAAATCCCACGACGCTTGAGAGCATCATCGAGATAATCACGCCCTGAACGCCCAGAGCCATGGTTAAGGGGATTCCAGCCAGAACGGCGACCGCGCCAGACGCCGCATAGGCTACGAAAACCGATGCGGGCGACTCCATCGCGCGCAAGCCTATTGAAGGACCCGCCACCGAGATCTGCAGAACCGACGCGAGCGCTAGCCAAGGAACCAATGTCACCAAGTTCTGATAGTGGCCACCGTAGAGAAAATGAACAAGCGGAGCGCGGAAGATCACCAGCAGACTCCAATAGGCGAGTCCGCCTCCTGCGTAGAGCAGGGAAATCTTCCCGGTAAATATCTTAAGTCGGCCGGAACCATTCTGATGGTTGATGCGAGACGCATAGGGCTGGAAGAGCAAGGAGAGAGCCGTCGCCGTGTGGCCGATCGGCAAGGCAAGATTTAGCAGCGCTTTCAATTCACCGGCGCCGGCCATTCCCGCGGAGGCACTGAGAACCGGAAAATAAAAATTGGAAGGCAGCCAAAGCAGCGCTGCAGTGGCCAGCGACCAGCGGCCATAAATCCAGTGCTCGCTCCAACTCTCACGCAAACTTGGCGCAAGGTGTCTCAACCGAAGAATCGGCTTCAGCCGCAGCATCGAGAATGCGCTGGTCATCAGCGCGCCGAAGGCCATCAGTAGAAAAGCCGTGAAGGCGGAAAGAAGTGCGTGCCGGTAGAGGATAAACAGGCCACCCAGCACCAGCACGCAATAGAAGATCGCGCTGATCACCGCGGCCGCCGGCGCCAACTCCAGGTAAAACGCGCGGCGCAACAGCCAAAACAGCAGGATGCAGGGAGAAGCGATCGTTACTGCTGCCAGTGCGCTGGGGAGGTTTGCGCTCGCATGCATCAACCGCGCCACTAGAGTCGCGGATCCCAGAACCAGGAATATTGCCAACGCTGTTCCCATGTGCATCCAAATCAGTGATCCTAGATAGCCGCGCAGCCGTGTGCGGTAAATTCCTCCGCCGAAGACGCACATCGGTTCGAGCAATAGGGAGATATGGAACTGGGAAAGCAGCAGAAAAATTGAAAAGGCCAAAGCGTAAGCGCCGTACTGCTCCTCGGAAAGCCAGCGCGCCAGCAGTATTCCCATTACAAAATTCGATCCTGAAATTAAACCCTGATCCAAAACCGCGAATATCACTTTGTCGACCCAGGCTATCGCCGAGGTTCGGACGGCGATCAGGCGTTCGGTGATCGTATAGCTCGCTAGTTCCGTGGATTGAGAGGCCATTTACGATTCTTTGTACTAGGAATTTTCGCGGGCAAGGACCTGGAAGCGGAATTCCGCGCCGAAGCTTCCCGGGGCTGCTTCGTCAACGTTCTGGGAAATCGACCGTAACAAATAAAGCCAGAATGACGCCCGGTCCGCCAACGATCTGCCGTTTTGCGCCCCGCTCTTTCCTTTGCGGTTGAGCAAGCTTTCCACCTGCAAGTGAAAATGAAAAACGTCCCACAGGTTCGGCGCTTCCCATTCGATGGTTTCCCAGTCGTAGACAAACAGCCGGCCATCCTCGGCTCGCGTGTTCCAGGGAGTGAAGTCTCCGTGCATAATGCCGCAGGCAATCTTGGTTCCGGCCAATACGCTGCTTGCTTTCTCCAGTGCCGCGTCTCCTAGCGCGCGTCGTTCGTCGCTCAAACGAGGCGCAGCCTTTAGCCAGCGGTTTGCCGTTTCCTTGATGATTACCTCAGCCGGCTTCACCACCTGCCTCGCTTTCCAGAGTGACTTCAAGAACGCATCGTGAATAGGACTGAACTCCGTTTGGCTGGAGCCGGCGGGGCCGCCGGTTTGAAACAGGAGGTGGCCGCTCTCCCACTCTCCGGTATGCAACACTTTGGGAAGGTGTGGCCGCAATTCAGGATAATTCCAAAGTCGCTGCAATGCGGACGCTTCGCGCCGAATTCGTCCGCTCGCCGCTTCCGTCAGAGGTAATTTGATATAGCCCAGGATCTCTGATCCCGGGCGCATCACCTGCACGGTCAATTTCCTGTACTTGCCCGGTGCGCCCAGAGACAAAGCAAAAATCGGGTCGCGTTCTCCGGTCACCTCACGGACCAGATCCTCGATAGGCAACGGCTTGCGTGAGGCCAACAGGACCTGATTTTTTGACCAGCCCGTCCATCCCGCTTCCATCACCGTTACGGCTACATTCTTCAGGATTCGCGCCACGGGAGCATACGGCGTATAGATTCGAAATCCTTCACGGGTCCGGCGCGGGTCTCCCAGGGGCAATAGCCAGCGCGGCTCACTGCGGGAGGGGAGCACCGCGAATTTGTGCGTGCGTGTGTACCCCTGATCCGCCAGTTCTCGTGTCGTACTATTCCCGGAATCTGTGGAGATCACGGTCGGCGCCCCAACAGTGTCCTTCTCCGATGCGCAGCTTCCGCCGTGTACCGCGGGACCGTCGGGGTTACCGGTCAACTGGGCGAACGCTCGAAGAAGGACCTCGTTCACAGCGAACCTCCAGAGATTCCAGATGGACGCGTGGCGAAGGAAGCCGCGTGCCGGGCCTCGATCCGCTGGCCCATTTGCTCGGTTACGACATGGCAGGCCGCTGCCAGTGCCTGCTCAATTCCGTGTTGTGTTTCGATGATGTGAGCGTTGTTCAGCGTCTTGGTAAGGCCTCGATATGCCACTCGCTGGCGCTGGAGTTCCGCGAGTGTTAGCTGCTGCTTGCGGGACAGGATCACATTTTCCGGGGCGTCGAGAATAAGCACAACCTGTTCGCGCTTGGGTATGAAGCGCAACAGAAACCTCAGCAGCCACTTCGAGCCGGAGTAGCGATAGCGCACCTGGTCCACCAACAAGTCGTAATAATATCGGTCGAAGATTACGAATTTAGATTGGGTCAGTTGAGGGCGAATGCGCACCGCGTGGCCCACCCAAAAGTCCAGGCAGAAACCAAGCAAATACAAGGTGGAAACGAATGCACTGCGCGGCGGATCATCGTGCGGATTGGCCTCTGATTTATCCCCATCCCGGATGGGAATCACCACGCCCGGACGCCAGTGTGAAACGTGCTCGCCGCTGAAAAGGGGGGCCAGTGAGGTCATCATCCCGCTCACCAGGGTGCTTTTTCCCACCCCATCAGGGCCCAGTAATACCAGGGAAAGGCCAGTCGGCTGCTTCCAGCGCAGAATTTTTCGTCCTGCTTCGCCTCGGAAAAAACGCGCTGCCTGTGAAGGCTTCTTCAGAAATTGCCTCCACGCAAGGGCCGGCCCGAGCTTCGTGAGCACTTCTTCCAGGCGTCCCGCTTGGCTCGCTTCGACGATCTGTTTCCCCAATCGGCTGCCGACGAGTTCGCCTGCGATTCCTTCGGCGCCCGTTCTTCCGAGTTTCTCGACGAGGGCGTCAATTTGCCGTTCCTGCCGGGGGCTCACCGCTCCCGTGGCAATGCAATCTCAGAAGTGTGCAAGCGAAAGCCAGCGACGGATCGGCGATCCACAGATTTTTTGCCTTATGCCGGTTCTTGGGAGGTTCGAACACAAAATCGATTCGAATTGTCTTCAGCGAGAGATTTTCGAACCAGGCGAAAGTAAGGGCGCTCACTCGGGCGCTGTAGTTCAATTCTTGTACCAGCCGGTATCCGTCCTTGATCAAAAGATCAAAGGCGGAATACAGTTTGGCGCGGTCGTCCGGATGAACGGCGAGTTCGATTGCAAATTCTTTTTGGCTTCGATCCAGGACTGCTTCCCACCCCTGCATCGCGCAGTTGCGAACTTGCCTCTGCTCGAGCGTGATAAAAAGCGAGCGCACAAAGTGCGCCAGGCTTGGACGCGAAATCTGCGCACCGCTGGGAGTGAGCCGGATCGTCTCTCGCGTGCCGCTCGGAATGCTTGCATTTTGAGCAGCGGCGTTTAAGTTCATAAATTCATTCATGCAGGTATTTGTGTTGCTGATTTAGGATTGCACGCCGATCCAGCGGGCGTGCCGGTTTTGGAATCGCTGGGCAAGATGTTCCACGAACAATTGGGAAGCCTCTCGCACGGTCTGATCCATTTTCGAGTTGGAATCGACCAGGCGAACGCTCCGATAGGGCAGCAGAAATTCCCGTGAGCTCCCGTTCCCTGACTGCTTTTCTTTCCCCGCCGCCACTCTCGCATCTCCGGGCATCGCCTCTTCTTTCGAGCCCAGGAACAGAAGCAGATCAGGTTTAGGAGCGAATCGGCTGAGCAATCGCGCCATCCACACGGGGCCTTTCAGCTTTCCGGAAGTGGGGTCAACGAGGCCGTCATGGAAATAGCGGTCAAGCACGACCAGGTGAGTGCGCACGACCAGCGGCCGAATGTGAAATGCATATCGCGCCCAGTAGTTGCAGAACCAAGCCACCAGGCCAATGCTCGATCCCAAAGTTCCCTTGGAATGTCCGTAGACAAAGGTTTCGACCGATTCCGGATCATTTCCGGCAACCGCGGGACGCTGCCGCCATCGGATGTTGCTTTCCCCAAACGCGGGAGTAAGCACTTCCACCACTCGCTGATAGACATTGCCTTCCCGCAGAGAACTGGTTCCCAACAGCGCCAGCGTTAAGCCGGTCGGTTGAAACCAGCGCCGGGCCAGACGCAAATCATTTGCCAGTACGTAGCGAACCAGGTTGAAAGGGTTGCGAATGTAGCTCTTCAGAGAGAAAACTCTTTCGGAGCGGCCGAAGCACGGGACCCAGATTCGCTTTTTCGCATGCCTCAAGCACCGCCTCGCTTCGTTCCTCGCCGAATAGTTCCGTGATAATTTCCTTCGCTCGCTCGCGCCCCACTCTCCCGACCAGCAATTGGTAGCGCAATTCACGGGACGCTTTGAAGGATCCTTTCAGCATCTTCTTCACGAGCAGGTAAGCCAGCTCTACCCCGGGATCTGACACCCACATGTTGCCTTGCATTTGGCGCCCGGCGAGAAGCTCCTCGCCGGATTTCCAAATCAGGCCGCTTTGGCGGTGTTCGAAGGCGATATCAACCATCACGGTTCTCATCGCGAGGTCTTCGAACCAGGCGAACACGAACGCGTAGGCGTTTACTTCATGATTCAACAGATGAATCGGCGTGTAGCCTCGCTTCAGGAGCGCTTGCCAGACGAAGCGCAGTTTGCCCGCGTCTTTTGGGTGGACCACCAAGTCCACGTCGTGGTCAGTGTGCAGTTCATCGAGAAGGGCATCCCAGCGCTGCAGAACGCAGTACCGGATCCCTTCCTGGCCAAGTGCGCAAAACAGGCAGCTCAGGAAATCCAGCTCTCCGGGCTGTGCGATTTGCGCGGATGCTGTGGAGCGAGTTTCCATCGCCCGCCCGTTGCCGTTTCCGTTTTTGGCTGACATGTCGAAAGTTTTTAGCTTTTCTTTCACGATGATTGCGTCCAACCGCGTTCCGTCTCTACTGCCTAGTTCCGCTGATCCCCGGTTGCAATGAAGATCAGGCGGCTCCCAATCCTTTCAGCACAGCAGGAATGGTCCGGATTAGAATCTGCAGGTCGAGCCACAGGGAGCGGTGATCGATGTATTGCATATCCAGCGCCATCCACTCCTCGAACGGGATGCTGCTCCGGCCATTCACCTGCCAAAGACACGTAAGTCCTGGGCGAACGCAGAAGCGCCGGCGCTGCCAGTCCTGCCGGAAGCCAAGGTAGTCGCGCACGGGAAGCGGACGGGGGCCCACCAGGCTCATATCGCCTTTCAAGACGTTGAAGAGTTGTGGAAGCTCGTCGATGCTGGCTTTCCGTAAGAATTTTCCAAGCCCCGTCACTCGAGGATCGTTCTTGATTTTGAACACCGGTCCGCTGACTTCATTCAAGTGGTTGATCTCGGCTAATTTCTCTTCGGCGTCGATTACCATGGTCCGGAATTTGTAGACCGAAAATATCCTCTTGTTGAACCCCAGCCGTTTCTGCGCGAAGACGACCGGGCCCGGCGATGTGAGCTTGATGAGGATAGCCACGACGATGAACACCGGCAAAAGCGCAATCAGTCCTATCAACGACAGCGTGAAATCAAACGCACGCTTGACGAACAGGGACAAATATTCCGGCGTCCGCGGATAAATCATGATGAAGGAATTGCCCGCCAGTTCATCGGTCCTGGTATGCGCCAGTTTCGCACTCACGATGCTTGAGATAAATCGAATCACCAGTCCCTGCTCTTCGCAGATTGCACCGATCTCCGAAGCGTGGGCGTAATGGGATTGCATCGGCAGCGCCACAACCACTTCATCCACCACGTTCTCGCGCAAAAACTCCCGGAAGTTTCTCAGTGCGCAGACGAGTTGGTAACCGGCTTTTTCCACTTCCGCCACGCCGCTCCAGTCCTCATCGGCGAATCCGATGATCCGGTAACCGAGCCCCGGATTTGCCTCGATGTCGCGGGCAAACTCGATCGCTCTTGAATTTGTCCCTGCGATCAGAATGTGCCGGAGATTGCGGCCTCTCATCCGAATGCGTTCGAGCGCCGCCCGCACGAACTTGCGGATCACCACCACCGTCACGGTATCGACAGCCCAGAAAGTTGCGAGGAAGGGAAGAGTCAGCGACGGCAGGTGGAACATCTGGCGGGCGAGGAAAAGAATGGCGACGCCCATCGTTGTGGCTTCCAGCACTTCAAAAACTTCTTCCCATTTCCTGGAAAGCCGCTTGGAATCGTACAGCCCAAACGACGCGAATATCATGTGCCACATCACCAGAAAGAGGCAGAACAGCGTGAGCTCTTGGATGCTTACGCGCATCGCGAGAATCGCTCTGAGCGACATCCCACCGCCCGGCTCCATTCCGGGCACCAGAGCCAGGACAAAAGCTGCAGCCGCGATAGCCACTTCGAACAGCTTGTACAGATTCGGAAGTAATTGACGACGTGCGGTACCCACGGAATGCCTCAGTTGTTCTTTTGATTTGTAATTTAAATCGTGATCGAGGTTTGCAACGAGAAGCGCTTCTAGCGATTGAATATTATTTTGCGCCAAGTGGTTCGCTGCATGGCGTAGTGCAGCGTCTTGGTCCGTAGCTCGGCAAACTTCTCAGCCAAGTTCCAAGGCTGTTCGTTGAACACCACGCCCAGCACCCGGGCGCCGGCACAATGCAAATCGTCTTTCGCCTTCAGTGCCATTTTTGAGCTCGTGCTATTTGGCTGCATCACCAGGATCACGCCGTCCGTCTGGGCTGCGAGGAAGCTGAAATCGCGTTCGGCCGCCAATGGAGCGGCATTGATCAGCACATAATCGAATTCCGTGCGCAATTCGGCTAGTAACGCCCGCAAACGATCCGAAGTCATGAATGACCGGAGGTTGATGTTCCCGCCAGTTGATCCAGCGGGCAGGAGCCACAAGTTTCCAGTGCCGATGCGTTGGACGAAATTCTGCGCCGGCTTCGATTCGCTATAAGCTTCCCGGAGTCCCCTCGATCCATCCGCTTTGAAGCAACTGTGCAGCGAAGGATGCGGCAGGTTCGCATCCACAACGCAGACGGAGCCCTTCACTTGGCTGGAGAGATGCTCGGCCGAGCGCGCGCAAATCCAGCCATATTTGCTCTCGTCAGCTACGCCGCAAAACACAATCATCTGCGGCGCTGCCTGCCGGTTTGCCAGAAACATTCGCTGAACCAATTTGTAAGTTTCTTCCCTCGAGAAACGGCTTGGAACGGCTTGCGGCTGTTCAAGAGGGAAAGGCTTCGCCGCTATCGAAGTATTGAGCAAATCCTGGCCGCGATTGGCCTGCCGCAACACTTCATGCATCTTGCTGTTCGAAGCGGCGGCCGAGAAGGCCTGGTCGAGCAGCCCCTTCTCTCTTTGCGCCTGTCGTAGAAGTTCGAAGTTTTTGCTCATATCAGGAACTTAGCGAGGGACTTGCTGATCGGTAGCCGGAGTGTTGGAGTCATTGGTCTCGCGGGCCGTATGCGGCATTTGAATCTTCTGTCCGACCACGATCAAATTCGGATCTTTGATTGCGGGATTGAGCGCTTGAATCTCCGCTAACGCTTTCTCATTGTAGGTTCCGATGTGCTTCTGCGCGAGATTGGAAAGCGTTTCGTCCGCCTGGACCACGATGGTCACCGGCGCTTTGCCGGCAGGTTTGGAAGTCGCAGCCTCCGCAGCTATTGGCGTCTTCACTTCAGGCTCCAGCACCGATTTCTCCGGCTCAATCGCAGGCGTCGCGCGAACAGCAGTTAGGTGCCGGTTTGGCCACAGGAACGCCAGGCCCAGTAACAGCACCAAGCCGTAGGAAAAAGCGCCTTTGCGATAGATTCTCCGCCACACCTGCCCGCTTCTTTGAAAAATGGAGACGGAAGGATTCTGCATTGCCGGCTGAACTTTTTCCATGGCAGCCACGCCTGTTTGTGGCAGGGAAGCGTGCGATTCTTTTTCGCCACCACTTACTTGCTTCCATTTTTTCCCGGTGCTCTGTTCAGCGGTTTCTTTGTGCCCTCGCTGCACCGCTTCCGATTGAGCAGGGGTGCTTGCTGGTTCGTCAGAAACCGCCAGCGGCGCTGTCTCGCTCTCCTTCCTCTGTTGTTCTGGGCGAGAGGCCTCCTGCTTCTTCAAATTGATCCGGAATTCTTTCGCCTCCGGAGCAGATCTCTCGTTCTCACCGAGTTCGACCGCGGATTTGTTCCGCGAATCCCCGTCCGTTTCCACCTTCGAATCGGTATCAATTTGCACTTCTTCGACTGGAATATTTTCGGCTGGGTTGGGCATCTCTACTTGGCCAATTGTCGGTCGCGCAGACTCCATGCGCTCTCGAGGATTCCGCTCTCCCTCGCGCTGATTCGATGGGCCCCGGTGCCGATCCGCAGCCGGAAGTTCGGTCGAAGGAGATGTGCGAAGCTCGCGCACGGCCCGTGCCGCTGCCTGCACTTCCCGGTCAACTACATCGGATTTCCAATTTGATTCGGCGACAGGGGAAGAGATAGGAGTCACGTAGCGAGCTGCATCCCGCAACGAGCCGAGCAGATCCAGGTTCAAATCTGACAGGATTTCTCGAACGGTTGCTGCATCGATCTTCCTTTGCCCTTTGGCAAATCCCAGTGACATCGCATTGAAGCACAGATTATTGATGTTTCTCGGAATCCCTCCGCTCTGCACCGCAATTAGTGCCAGCGCATCGTAAGTGAAGATCGGGTCTCCGTTGTGCCCCGCCACAGCCAGCCGGTGGTCGATATACATCACCGTTTCCGCCGGAGTAAACGGTTCCAGCCGGCTGACGATCGAGATGCGCTGCCGGAGTTGAGCCAGGCCGGGGCGAGATAGTTTGTCCGCCAGTTGCGGCTGTCCGGCAAGCACGATTTGCATCAATTTTGCTTGCGGCGTTTCAAAATCAGACAGCAGACGGACCGTCTCCAGGACGGAGTCTTCCAGATTCTGGGCCTCATCGATCACCAGAATAAATCGCTTCCCGGCGCGCGCATCGTTAATCAGCACTTCGTTTAGTTTTTCGTGCATGCGGGCCAGGTTTTGATCGCCAGCGTCGATCCCGAGGTCGGAGAGCAAATAGCGGAACAGCTCGCGGGAATCACACTGTGTTTGGAACAAGAAAGCCGTATGCGCTGTGCTCCGTAGCCGTTCCAGTAGGTGGAAGAGCAGAGTCGTCTTACCCATCCCAGGCGGAGCGATCAGGGTCAGAAATCCCCGTGACGTTTCCAGCCCGTAATAGAGCGAAGACAATGCTTCACGGTGCGTCGAGCTGATGTAGAGGAAACGCGGATCGGGCGTAACCCCGAATGGCTGCTCGTGAAGTCCGTAGAATTCCAGAAACATCGATTCTCCTTACTGGCCTTGGCCTGTTACGGAAGCAAGAAGCGGTACGTCCAGAAACTCTTTCACTTCATCCGAGGTTCCCAGTGCGGGATCCAGATACTCAGCAGCGACCACCGATCCTGCGCTGACCAGCATCGCCAGTAAGAACCCAAGCATCACCACCAGCATTCTCGGGCGAACGGGTTGCATCGGCACCATGGCCGGTTCAGCCACCGCCACGTTCACAATCTGACTACGGTCGAGCGCCTCCGAAATCCTCGCTTCTTCTTGTTTGTGTGAGTAGAGCAGGTAATTTGCTTCCGCTGCTTTCACATCCCGCTGCAACGATTGGTCCACTACTTCCTTGCCGTCCAGGTCGCTGGCTGTGGCACGGTACATTTGCACGCTGTGTGTCAGTGCGTCGGCGCGCGCCTGAAGCGCGGCCAGGTCGCTGCGGGCTTTCGAAAGCTCGGAATTCACCCATTCGTACGTTGGGTTTTGATCGGTGGTCTCCTCGCGGAGCTGCGCTTTTTCCGCGTTCTCGATCGCCGCCCGCGTTTGCGCGATTTGCGTATCCACTTCCTGCACCAGCCGGTAACTGGGATCGAATTTCTGGAGCAATTCCGTTCGCTTCAATTCCAAAGTCAGCAGCGTGGACTTCAATTGCCCCATCAGTTGCGGGTTGTCTGAGTTGCGCACCTGCGTGGTCAGCCGCTTGGGAACGGAAGAGGACTGCGTTTCCAGCTGGGCAATGCGGTGCTGCGTTTCCGAAATAGCGGCTCTTGTCTGCTTGAGTTCCGCGTCGAACTGCATCTGTTTCTCTAACGCTCCTTGCTTTTCCGCGCCAGGTTCGATCACTCCCGTTTTTTGGCTATAGGCGAGCAACTTTTGCTGTGCCGCCGCCAGTTGCTTCGCATACTCCTTGGTCTGTTCTTCGAAGAATGTGAATGCGCCCACAGGCCGGTGCACGGCTACGTGTTTCTCGAGGTACAGATTGATAAGCGTCGTGAGCACGTGGGCCGATTGATCCGCTTTACCCGATTCATAAGTGATCGAGATTAGGTTGGTCTTTGGCACGGGCTCGATCTTCAGGTTTTTTTCGAGTTGACGTCCCGCTGCGGCGATCACTTCCGCTTCCGACGAATACTTGCGGCGCCCCAAAAGAGAGCGCCAGCTTTTCTGGCTGACCTGATTTTGCAGTCCACATTCCACCACTACTTTCTCGATCAAATCGCGGCTTCGGATCAGTTCCACTTCCGAGTTCAATTCCATGTCGCTCACCAGCGAAGGCATTTGCGTCATCGGACTGTTTGCTTCCGCCGTCACGATTGGATCCTGCCGTTCGTGCTTCACCAAAAGTTTTGTCTCCGCCTGGTAGCTCAATGGCATCACTACTGCCGCCACCAAGGCCCCGATAAATACTCCCAGGAAGGAAAGTACCGCCAAGCGCCGGTGGCGCAGCGCAGCACCCCTCCACTTCCTGGCCTGGTCGAATACCATCTGAGGTGTGATTCGGCCGGATTGTTTCGCTTCTTCCATGCAAGTTCTCCCTTGCTGGTGCGGTCGTGCTAGTAGGGAATGCTCATTCCCAGCCCTGTCGAGGGCAGAAACGATTTAATTTTCGAAATACCGTTCTGGGGCACGTAAATCATGTCGCCCGGGTGCAGGTGGATGTCTTCATTCAGATCATTCTTCGCCAGCATCTTTTTCACGTCGAGCTCTTTCACCTCCACCCATCCTTCGGAGACGCGGCGGTAGATCACCACTTTCGAATGTTTCGACTTTTCGGTGAAGCCGCCGGCAATCTGGACGGCTTCCGTCACCGTCGTATCTCCGCGCAAATCGTATTTTCCCGGCCGGGTCACTTGGCCGCCGACGATGAAATAAGGCTTTTCGAAGTCCTTGAGCAGGATGTCGATGATCGGTTCATGCAGAATTTTCGCGTAGGCGCTTTTGAGCAACTCGATAATTTCCGGCACCGTCTTCCCCTCGATGTAGAGGTCGCCGGCGCCGTGCAGGCTGATATATCCATCCGGTTGAACAGTCACCAACTGGTCGAATTCCGGAGTCACGGGAAACGAAATCTGCAGGACGTCGCTGCTACGCACCAGGTAGCGTGGATTGCGCTTCTGCAGCGCGGGACGGTCCTTCGATTCAACCGGATCCGGCACCGTCTCCGTAGGTGTTTGATCGTCGGCAGGGCGAACCTCGGTCTTTGGATCCAGGGGTGGCTTGTCCTGGCCAGCGGCCACGCCCATTCCTGTTCCCATCAATAAAAAGGCACCGAGAATTAGTAGAGTTTTATTTTGCATGTTGGCGCTTCCTCAGATTTCTCGTGACGCTGGACAATCGCTATCCGGCGGCGCGTTCACGTTCGAATGTCTGTGATCTCTGCGGGATCATGGATGGAGCGGTGATTCCCGGACCAATGCGTTCAATGCAGTCCGCATCCACTTCGACGGCCACGGATTTTTCGAGCAAGGTCGCCGAGAGAACCAGACGGCAAAGATTCTTTTTGCGAAGCAGTATCCCTTCGATCCCGGCCAGTGGTCCGCGTCGCACTCGAACCTGGTCGCCGCAGTGCAGAAAGGGATGAGGCTCCACTCGGAAAGAACTATTAACGGCGCGTTGAATCGCTTCGATTTCCACAGCCGGAATCACAATTGGCTGCCCCGCCGTCCCAACGATTTGGTAAACTCCGGGTGCGGATAGGATTCTGTGTCGCTTCTCCATTCCTCCCCGCAAGAATACGTAGCAGGGAAATAAGGGCAACGAGAGGTGCTTCTTCCGGTCTTTCCACTGATGAACCACGTCATAGAGGGGCAGAAATGTTTCGATGCCGAAGTAGGATAGGTAATCGGTGACGGCTTTCTCGTGCTGGTGCCGAGTGTACAGCGCATACCACTCGTTCGATCCAGCTTCACCGGATTTCAGATTGTGATCCGCCATCCGCATAAGGCTTCGCCCCTGTGACTTACAGGGATGTTTTCCCTGTTTGCCGCCTTTTCTCTCGCGTTCCCTCAACTGCTCTCAACGGAGAAAGGGAACTCAACTTTTTCCCCGGCTTGGCCTTCTCTCGCCGGGTAAGTGGCCTACTCCTGCTTGCGAGGCCTCTTACGATCGTTTGCCTTGTCTAATTCAATTTCCAAACTATTGGCCGGGCTTGCAGCGCTTCCTTCCGGCGCGCTCCGTGTTTCTTCGGCCATTTCAATTTTGAGGGCTTCCTTGCCTCGTTTCAGGCGGTAGTCCCAGATCCGGGCTGCCAGCACGATCGGGCTCCTGGGCTCCACGATCGATTCGCGGCGTACAATGTCGCCGTGGCACACCACTTCGGCGCCCTGCTGTTTCGTGCGTTCTCCAGGCAGGGTAAAATTAATCTCGATACGCGTTTCTCGTTCCACCGCTTGCTCGCACAGAAACAAAATCCCGTTGTAACTGATGTTTTCGGTCTTTCCCGTTCGCCAGGTTGTTTCGCCGTGAACGCGATACATCAGCGGCACTCGAATGGGAAAACGTGGCGCTCTCCTCAAGTCCCGGTTGCCATCCGCTTTTCGTGGGCGCGCCATCTCTCGTCGTCTCTCCGTCACTAGACACAGATACCGCAGGGCAATTCGTGTTTCAGTTGTGAGTCCGAATATAAATGTTCTGTAAATATCGGCAATGGCTCGAAGGTGGCACCGGGCTAGCCAGGGAGTGCCATCGCCTTATGGCACCGGCTGAAAAGAGCCAATTCCACCAATTCCTCCATACGCCGCTTTTTGACTGGCCTATTCCGTTGGCTCAAACTCGAACCTTGGAAGAGAAGCGGGGGTTCCTCAGAGGAAAATATCTTCCAAACTCTGGTACTAATGTTCCCACCATTGTTTACAAAACTTTTACAAATGGCCAATTTTATGGGGATTATCCGAAAAATCCCTCCACTGCTCGTCAATAGCGCGAACAAAATTCGGTACTCCTAGTCCTGTGATTTTGTCTTGACCCGCTTGTTCTACTCTGTGAAACTACGTGTAATCGCTGGCTGATCCGGAGCACTTTTGGTCAGTTCGCGAGGCCAACGTCCCCAGGCACGGTCCCATTTAAGGCGACTCTACGGGGCTGAACTCGCGCAGGCGAGGGTTGTCGCGTCCACGCGCAAGCACACGCATCGCAATGCTTGCCGCGTTTTCGTGACGTGTCTGGAACCCACTTGCCAAGTTTGCCCTTAAAGCTTGGGGTGAAATTATGGGTCTGGCTCCAGCTCCCAGATCAAATTCGTCATTTGTGCGCAAGGGGCTCGATCTCGAAAGCGCGGAACGCACTCTCTCCGTCGCTCGAGTGTGGATCTCAATTTGGGTGATGATCGCGCTCGCTTTCGAGCGTTCGCCCATCCGGCAGGATTATCGGCTGGTCGAGATCTGCGCGCTTTCCTACGTCGCTTACAGCGGTCTCGTGCTGATTTGGCTGCGTTCCCATCGCCGCAGCACCTACGTGCCAAATCTCTCGTCTTGGCTCCATATTGTCGATGTCCTCTGGATGGGCCTTCTTTGTTTGTTGACGCATAACCCCGCGCCAGTGCCTCTATTCCTACTGTTTGTTCTGGCTGCGTCCGCCCATCGTTGGGGTTTTGCGGGTACTCTAAAGACCGTTGCGGTGTGCGTTGCCTTTTTGTCTTTGTTTCTGTTACTGGGCAGCTTTGACACCCGGTTTAGTTTGTGGCCGCTGGCATCTCAGCCGTTCCCGTCGCGTTTTTTGGCGGCCATTTTGTATCTCTGCATGGCGGGAGCACTCCTTGGTTATTTGGCTCGAAAAGAACGGCAGATTCGGCTGGAAGCTTCAGCACGCGGTGCGCAGAAGGAAAGGTCGCGCATTGCGCGCGAAATTCATGATGGCGTGATCCAGGTGATGTATTCGGCCGAGTGTCAGATTGATGTCATGCGCCGCCAGAACGCAACCCACCCTTCCCAAATCAACGACGGCCTCACTCGGGTTCAAAAACTTCTACAGGAGAATATCGTCGCAGTTCGTGAACTCGTCCAGCGCTATCGTCCGCCTGACCTCGGTCCACAGGGCCTGGTCGGGTTTGTGACAGAACTAGTACAAAAGTTCCAGGACGAGACCGGAATTAAAGCCCAATTTATCTCCGAAGTGGACCGCGTTCCATTTCCCCCCAGTATCAGACACGAATTGGCACGAATCGTGCAAGAAGCTCTAGTGAACGTCCGGAAGCATAGTTCCGCCCACAACGTCCTGGTCCAGTTTGTTATGGAGAAGGGCAGGTGGAAATTTGTGATCGACGATGACGGCTGTGGATTCGATTTTGCTGGCCGCCTCTCCCACATGGAATTGGACGCTGCTGGGAAGGGCCCGGCGGTCATCAAGGAACGCGTTCACACCATTGGCGCCGAGCTTTCGGTGGAATCCAATCCAGGGCACGGTTCGCGGCTGGAAATTGAGCTCCCCAAAGAGGTCTATGGATAATGCGGCCAGTTCGATCCGAGTGATTATCGCGGATGACCATCCTGTATTTCGTTTCGGTTTGCGAATGGTGCTCGAATCTGAACCCGGTTTCAGCGTCATAGCCGAGGCAGGCGACGGCAAGGAAGCCGTAAAGCTTACCCGTGAGATGAATCCGGATATCCTTCTGCTCGATCTCTCCATGCCCCGGCATCCCGGGATGGAAGCATTGCGGGAACTTTCCGGCATGTCGCTCCCGGTTCGCACCTTGATCCTCACTGCGACCGTGGAGAAAACGCAAATTCTCGAAGCTCTGCAACACGGCGCGCGCGGCATCATTCTTAAGGAATCGGCCACCCAGCTTTTGCGCAAGAGCATTCAAAGCGTGATGGCAGGCGAGTATTGGATCGGGCGCGACAGCGTCCCTGAGCTGGTCCGCAAAATTCAGGAACAAGCGGCTAATACCAACGATAATGGCCCTAGTAAGAAGTGGAAACTCACCCCGCGCGAATTACAAATTGTCTCCGCAATTGTCGCCGGCTATACCAATAAGGATATCGCCCAGAAGTTCTCGCTCAGTGAACAAACCGTCAAACATCACCTCACAAACATATTCGACAAACTCGGTGTTTCCAACCGTCTTGAGCTAGCGCTTTTTTCCGTCAATCATCGCCTCGTCGATTGCGGATAAACCTTTCCTTTCCATCCTCACAACATAGGTTCGCGGGGAGCTTTGTGATTGCCTTCGTGGTGGCTACAATTGCGGTTGGATTTTGAGGAGGATTCATGCGCGCAGTGGTGACGGGCGGAGCCGGCTTTCTGGGATCGCATTTGTGCGATTACTTGATCGAGCGCGATTGGGAAGTGGTCTGCCTCGATAATTTCGTTACCGGTTCGGAAGCAAACATCGCCCATCTAAGCAAGCATCCGCGCTTCCGCTGCACTCATCAGGATGTTTCGAAATATATTGACGTGCCCGGCCCAGTCGATGCCGTGCTGCACTTCGCTTCCCCCGCGAGCCCCGTGGACTATCTGAAATTGCCGATTCAAACTTTGAAAGTGGGATCGCTTGGCACACACAATTCGCTGGGCCTGGCGTTGGCGAAGCGCGCGCGATATTTTCTGGCTTCCACTTCGGAATGCTACGGCGATCCGGAAATCAGCCCGCAAGTGGAAACGTACTGGGGACACGTGAATCCGATCGGCCCGCGCGGCGTGTATGACGAAGCCAAACGCTTCAGTGAAGCGATGACCATGGCCTATCATCGCGCGCACGGCGTGGATACGCGCATCATTCGCATCTTCAATACCTACGGCCCGCGCATGCGATTAAACGACGGCCGCGTGCTGCCTAACTTTTTCTACCAGGCGCTGGTCGGCCAGCCGCTGACGGTTTACGGCGATGGGAAACAAACGCGCAGCTTCTGTTACGTGTCGGATTTGATCGAGGGAATTTATCGGCTACTGGAATCGCAGGAGCACGAGCCGGTGAATATCGGCAATCCGCATGAAATCACCATGCTGGAATTCGCCGAGCGCATACTGGCGCTGACCGGCGCGAAAGTGCCGCTGGAATTTCATCCGCTGCCGCAGGACGACCCCAAACGCCGCTGTCCGGACATCACCAAGGCGCGCCGGATTCTGGGATGGGAGCCGAAAGTGAGTCTGGACGAAGGATTGCGCCGCACGCACGAATATTTTCAGAAGAAAATCGCGGAAACCGGCCGCGTGGATTCCGCCAGAAGTTAAAAAATTTCCAGCACGCGGCCTGGCAGACGCGTTAGATCGCGCGGCCCATGGAATGATATTCGAATCCCAGGGCTTTCATCTCCGTGGGCGAAAGTAAATTTCGGCCATCGAGCACCAGCGGCCGCGCCATGGAATCGCGAATGCGTTCCCAATCCAGTTTGCGGAATTCCGGCCACTCGGTCACGATCATTAGCGCTTCCGCGTCGCGGGCCACTTCATAAGCGTCCGCTCCATAATGAATTTGCGGGAATCGTTCGCGAGCGCGATCCATCGCCACCGGATCAAACGCGCGAAGATGCGCTCCCTCGGCCAGCAATCGATCGATCAAATCGAGTGAGGGCGCGAAGCGAATGTCATCAGTATTCGCTTTAAACGCCAAACCCAGCAGGCCGACTTGTTTTTCCTTCACCACCCACAGCGCCCTCCGCGCTTTTTCCAGAAAATGATCAATGCGCCGGCGGTTGATTCGCTCCGCTTCCTTTAACAGCGAAAAATCCACTCCCACCCGTTCGGCCAATTGCACAAACGCCTGCAAATCCTTCGGCAAACAGAAGCCGCCGAATCCGAGGCCAGCGCGCAAAAACGACGTGCCGATTCGCGGATCCATTCCCACTGCGCGCGTCACTTCTTCGATATCCGCCCCCAACCGCTCCGCCAGATCGGCCACCATATTGGCGTAGGAAATTTTCAGCGCCAGGAATGAATTCGACGCGTGCTTGATCAGCTCCGCGCTGTTGATCGTCGTAACCACCCACGCCGGTTTGGGCACTACCGGGCAGGACGGCGAATGCACCGGACATTGGAATTTCTGATCCAGCACCGGGCCATAAATTTCGCGCAACTGTTTTTCGGCGCTCGCGTCTTCCACTCCGATCACGATGCGGTCGGGATGCAGAAAATCCTCCACCGCCGTTCCTTCACGCAAGAATTCAGGGTTCGAAGCCACTTGAAAACTCGCTCCCGCTTTTCGTCCGTAAATCGAAAGCGCGCGCTTGAGTTGCTCGCCCGTCTTGGCTGGCACCGTGCTTTTTTCCACCACCAGCTTGGGAGTGCGCGATTCGGTGGCAATCAAGCGCGCTACGCGATCGATCGAACTCAAATCCGCTTCGCCGCTCGGCAGCGGCGGCGTACCCACGCAAATGAAAACCGCTTCGCCGGTAGCCACCGATTCGGCAAGGTTCGCGGAAAAGCTCAGCCTCTTTTCCCGGCGCACCTTGGCCACCACTTCATCGAGGTGCGGCTCATAGATAGGCAGTTTGCCCGATTCCAGAATTTGGATCTTTGCCGCGTCGTTATCCGTGCAGATTACATGGTGCCCGATTTCCGCCAGGCAACTGCCTGTCACCAAACCCACATACCCCGAACCGATCACAGAAATCTTCAAAGCACACTCCTCTCAAATTGACGCCCACAGGCGAAATCAGAAGGGACCTCAACATTTTCATATATCCCCCTGGACGCGCCAAGGGCAAACTTCTCGCCCAGTTCCTCCCCGTGAGTTTGTATCACTGCGGACTAGAGATCCGGGCAGGAAGCTACGGTTGCGATCTTAAGCGAGGAACAAAGTTCTTTGAGGGCCTAACGGGGCTTCAGCGGATTCGATGCAAGGCGATCGATCAGGTCGGATCCAATCCTCCGCGAGTTGAACGCGCTGCGCAACGAGATCGGCAAAAATCAAAGTCACCGGCGTCGCATCGTCGATGTAGCAACTATGGCGGTGGTTCGGACGACTATCGGCCCGTTCCCGTCAAACTTACTTTGTGCGGACTGCCGCTGGCGTTGTCTGTAACCGTCAGGGTTCCAGTCCGCGTCCCGGTCGCCGTCGGTTTAAACTTCACGCTGATCGTGCAACTCTGCCCCGCCGTTCGCGAGGTTCCGCAAGTATTGGTCTGCGAGTAATCGCCGCTCGTCACGATGCTCGTGATCGTAAGGGTAGTGGTACCTGTATTCTTCAGCGTTACGGTTTTCGCTGCGCTGGTGGTGCCTACGGTCCGCGCAGGAAACGAGAGACTCGTCGGAGTCAGACTCACACTTGGTGCGCCAGCGGCCGCTCCCGTGCCCGAAAGGCTGACCGTGTGCGGGCTGCCGGAGGCGTTGTCCGTGATCGTGACTGAGCCGGTCTGAGTACCCGTGGCGGTCGGTGTGAACGTAACGTTGATTGTGCATGTTCCGGCGGCAGCTAGCGTGGCCGGGCTGATCGGACAATTGTTGGTCTGCCCATACTGCGCGCTGGCCGCGATGCTATTGATGGTCAATGCCGCGTTTCCGCTATTGGTGAGTGTTACGGGCTTGGAGGCGCTCGTCGTGTTGATCGTTTGACTCGTAAACATCAAGCTTCCAGGCGACAACGACACCGCCGGTGCCGGAGCGCCGGCCCCCGTACCAGTGAGGCTGATTGCCTGGGGACTGCCCCCGGCATCGTCTGTGATTGTAACCGCGGCTGTGCGGCTGCCCGACGCCGTGGGTTTAAACGTCACGCTAAAGGTGCAATTGCCAGCTGCGGCCACCGTGGAGCCGCAGGTCGTAGTGTAGCTATAGTCGCCAGTATTCGCACCGGTAAGCCCGATATTGGAAATGTTTAGCGTTGCGCCTCCGGTGTTGGTCAACGTCACATTCTGAGCCGCGCTGGAAGTATTCAGTTGTTGGCTCGCAAACGTCAAACTGGAACTAGACAGGCTTACGTTCGGGGTCGTCGAGGCCGTGCCCCCGCCAGCAAACGTCACAATCGCTCCCGCCCAGGTGGTGGAAGGGCAAGTAGCTGTAGCGCTGTAGGCCCCAGTGGCTGCGACGATTTTGTCTTCGCTCAGTTCGCCGCTGCCAGTATTTTGCCGCAAGGTAAATGTAGCGCCCGCGCTGGTCACTGAATTTCCGTCCACGGCGGCAAACCCAAAAATCAGTTCGTTGGGCACAAGCGTGTTTACGGTGCCGGAATTGATCGCCGTGCCGGTTCCCAGGGAAATTTTCTTTTGATCCACTGGCGCTGTCGTGCTGATCCCGGAGTATTCGTGAATGTCTTCCATCACTCCGCCACCGGACACATGCGCCGTCACCGTATCCGCACCGGAAGCTTTGTTAATCGCGTAAAAAACGTAGACGTTGTTGCCGCTCGCGGTGGCGCCCGAAGTGGCCAGAATGTAAGTGTTGGCCAGGGAATCGGTAACGCTCGAAACCGTTCCTCCCCACGTGTAGACGCCGACCACCAGCAAGTTATTCTGCGTCGTGGCGGAAGTGAACGCCTTGGCCAGCGCGGTTGAACTGGTGCTGGCCACCGAAGCGCTTTGAATATACTTGATACTGGATGCTGTTCCTGTGCCACTCACGGTGATCGCCTGCGGCGATGTTGGAGCATTGTCCGTGAACGTGATCGCGCCACTTCGAGCGCCGGTCGCAGTTGGCGTGAATGTCACATTAATGGTGCAGCTAGCCCCGGCAAGCACCGAACTGCCACAGTTGTTCGTCTGCGCAAAATCTCCGCTCGGCACGATGCTGGTGATGCTCAGGGCGCCGTTGCCGGTATTGGTCAACGTCAGACTCTGCGGCGCGCTGGTGGTGCCGGTGGTTTGGCCGGCGAACGTCAAGCCGGTGGGTGATATGGAAGCACCCGAGACCACCGCTGTCGCGCCGATTCCCGTCAAGCTAACCGATTGCGGGCTCCCCGCGGCATTGTCCGTCACTTGCACCGAGCCGGTTTGGGTACCCGTCGCCGTCGGCGTAAACGTGACGCTGATCACGCAGTTGGCGTTCGCGCCAAGCGACGCTGGGCAGGTGTTTGTTTGCGAATAAGGCGCACTGGCCGCTATGCCTGAAACAGCCAGCGCGGAGTTTCCAGTGTTCGTAAGGGTCACATTCTGCGCGGCGCTAGTCGTATTGATTTGCTGCGTCCCGAAATTCAAACTCGGAACCGAGAAGCTGGCCACTGGATTGGGCGAAGTTCCCACGCCCGTCAGGCTGATCGAATGTGGACTGCCGGCGGCGTTATCGGTAATCGTGATCGCTCCCGTCCGCGTTCCCGTCGCCGTCGGCGTGAACGTAACGCTGATCGAACAATTCGCATTGGCTGTCAACGTGGCGCCGCACGTGTTCGTGCTTCCGAAATCGCCGCTCGGCACGATGCTCGTCAGGTTCAGCGTCGCTCCGCCGGTGTTTGTCAACGTCACGGATTGCGACCCGCTGGTAGTATTGATCTGCTGGCTCGCAAACGTAAGGCTGCTCTGTGAAAGGCTTACCGCCGGTCCCGTCCCTCCGCTGGAAGTGGTAAAGCTCCACACGGGTCCGGTGGTGGTGCTGGTTCCGTTATTCACGGTCACGTACCACTGATACGAGGAATTCGCATTCAGTCCGTTCCAAACCGCCTGCGCGCGCGCGCCGGATGCTACCCCTGTCACAGTTCCCAGAACGGCATACCCATTGTTCTGCATATTGTAAGGCAGCGTGAACTGGCTGCCCGCATCCGTCATGTTCTGGTTCAGTACCGGCGAAAACGTCTTTACGCTGATTGTGTTGTTGGCCGGTGAAAACGTCATGATTCGCATCCAGCCGTCTCCGCCTGCAGCGCGATCCTGGAAATCCGACATCACGCTCTGGATCACGTTTCCATTCACGGTGTCGCTTCGCTGGCCTTCGCCCGGATAACCGATGTGCCCGGACAGGGTGAGGAACACATTTGGATTGCCGCTCAATGCCGTGAACAGGGATTGCCCCTGAGGTCCGAATGTCGCCGGGTTCCCGTTGTTCAGGATGTAGTGGCTCACCAGAATGGCGCGCCGGCTGGGATATTGCTTCAGGATTCCGTTGGCCCACGTCAATACGTTTTGGAATCGCGATCCCGTCGGACTTTCGTCATACGCAAAATGCAGCACGATAAAATCCATGCCGCTGACGCTGAACAAATCGTAATGGTTGTCGTTCCCCGTTCCAGGGTGTCCGCCGTAGTAGGGCCTCCCGGTGAATCGGGAAACGCCGAACCAATTGTTGTAAGCGTCCGTGATGCTCGCGCTGCCGAGATTGCTCAGGTCGTTGCCTTCATCATGATTGCCCGGCACAACGCCATAGGGGATTCCCGCGGCTTCCAGCATTTTGTAAGCGGTATCGGCGACGATCCATTCCGTGTTATTCCCATCGTTGTCGCCGGTTTGCACGATATCGCCCACGCTTGTGACGTAGGGGATATTCAATGCTGTCTTATTGCTCACAATCCATTGCATCTGCGCGTAAAACATCGACGGCGTGCCGCCATTTAGAGTGGAAGAATAATATTGCGTGTCGGGCAGCACGATTAAATTGAAATCCGCGCCCGGCGTGGCTGCCGGCCTGCCGAAGAACGTAACAGTCAAGTTGCTTCCGGCCGGATCGGAGGCGGAAACATCCAGAGTCACCGGGCTTGAAACTCCCGTCGCTCCATCATTCGGTCCAAAATCAACTGGCGCGTTTGGAGGCGCTCCAGCAGGTGGCGCAGGTGCCATCGACGCAAACGGTTTCAGGTGGGCAACGCTCAGCGCCGGTCGCGCATTCGTCACCGCCGCTAGCGCGGCAGGCAATTTCGAAACAGCATCAGCATTCGCGAGGGCGTGTTTCGAATAGCTAGTTGCTGATAGGGTTGATTCGCCCGGCCAATTCGGTCGGGCGATTACACTCAAAACAAGACAAAGTAATGCGGGCGCAATCCCTGCAATGTGTCGTACTTTCATAAGTGCCAAGTAATCTCCGTTGTAGTCCAATGAATGTCAAGAGTTCCGGTACTCACAAACTTTTCGCGGCTTATTGGACGCACTGACGCACGATTTTGAATCTCCGTTTAATCGAACATTCGAGGAATTTGTATGCCTTTCCGGGCCACAAAGTCGAACGTCTCACAGCAGCAGCAACTGCGCCGCTACAATCGGAATCGCAAGCTTTACTCTGCCATGGGATTCACACTCCAAGGAGGTGCATCAGAGGCAGTTGTCGCCCGGCAACTCCTCTGCTAATCTGGCTTCTGCGAATCGGCACGGAGAGGTGTCTGAGCGGTTGAAAGAGCCCGCCTCGAAAGCGGGTAGCCTGGCAAAACCGGGCTCGTGGGTTCAAATCCCACCCTCTCCGCCATTTTTCCATCCGTCAGAATTGGGAAAAGCACGCCACTCCGAGCGAGTCTTGCCAAGGCGCGCACTTGACTCCGCGCGCAAGCTGCCGGAAACTTAACCCTAGAACGCGAAAAGGGTAGGAAATTGTCACGAAAACCTAGATTCGATCTCAACACGTTTCTGAATACTCGTGGTTTGGACAGGAAACTTCTCGAATTTCCCAAGAAGAAGATTATTTTTTCGCAAGGCGCGAAGGCTGGCACTGTTTTCTATATTCGGGACGGACGCGTCAAGCTTACCGTTGTTTCACCCAGCGCCAAGGAAGCCATTATTGGGGTCCTGGGAGAGGGCGATTTCATGGGAGAGGGATGCCTCTCTGGACAGACAATCCGGATGGCCACTGCTACGACGATTTCTCCCAGCTCCGTTCTTGAAATACGCAAAAGTGAAATGGTCCGAGTGCTGCGCGATGAACCGGTCTTTTCCGACCGGTTCATGGCCCATATCCTGGCGCGCAACATTCGGATTGAAGCCGACCTGGTTGACCAACTATTTAATTCCAGCGAAAAACGCCTTGCCCGGACACTTCTCCTGCTCGCTCGCTACGGTAAGGAAGGGAAGCCCGAACCGGTCATCCCTAAAATCAGCCAAGAGACCCTCGCCGAAATCGTCGGAACTACTCGCTCGCGCGTGAGTTTTTTTATGAATCGATTCCGAAGACTCGGCTTTATCGAATACAACGGCGAACTATGCGTCCACAGCTCTCTGCTCAATGTAGTTCTTGTCGAATAGTCCCTATTTTTCCCCATATTTCAAAAGTGTTCAATATTGACCATCTTTTTATTCCAACGAAATCCTAACCTTTAGGGTTCCTGATCACACTTCCTGCTCGCGATGCGACGGAGCCCCCTCGATGAGGATTTTACTGTACAACCCGGATAACGGTGTGACGCGCAACTTCATGCCCCACCTTTGGATGTTTCTGCTCAAGGCGTTGACCCCACCCGGCCACGAAGTCCTGTTGATCGATGGCAACGCTCAGCCATTGGACGAAGCGGGCATCGCCCGGTACGTCGTGGAAAATAATGTCGGCCTGGTTGGCATCGGCGCCATGACCAGAATGATTGCCAAAGCCTATCGCATGGCGGATGCGGTTCGCTCCACGGGAGTGCCGGTGGTGATGGGTGGCCCGCACGTCACGGAGATGCCGGACGAAGCTTTGGGTCGAGATTCGGGCCACCGCCATGCCGACGCGGTAGCTCTCGGTGAAGCGGACGAAACGTGGCCCAGGATCGTTGCGGATGCCGCGCGCGGGGAACTCAAGGATACTTATGCGCCCATGGATGAGTTCGGCCAGGAGCGCAAGCCCCCTCTCCAGCCCTATCCGGCGATCCCCTGGCAGTCAATCAACCTCGATCAGTTCAACATTGTCCCGAAAGTCTTCGCTCCATTGCTCAAGACCGTGGGCGGTGGCTGGTCTACCTTTCGGATTATTCCGATTGAATCGGGGCGCGGCTGTCCTTACGGATGCGAATTCTGCACCGTCACTGGATTTTTTGGCGACTCGATTCGATTCCGCTCCAACGAGAGCGTCGTGAACGAGCTTCTGACGCTAAAAGCGCGGGCCAAGAGCGAGAACGGCCAAATCGCTGTCTTTTTCATCGATGATAATTTCGCGATAAATATCAAACGAACAAAGTCCCTGTTGCGCGACATCATCGCAGCCGAAGCACAGGTCCATTGGGTTGCGCAGATCAGCGCCAATCTGCTGCGCGATGAGGAACTGGTTGATCTGATCGCTGCTGCCGGATGCAAATGGATCTTCATCGGCATGGAATCTATCGATCCAACCAACTTGGCCAGCGTAAATAAGGGATTCAATAAACCGGGCGAATACGCGGTTGTCCTCGAGCGTCTCGCAAAACGCAACGTCTATGCCATCACTTCCTTCATCTTCGGCATGGACAACGATACGACCGGTGTTGCCGAACGAACCTTGCAAGAGATTCGCACCTGGCCTGCTGGACTTCCCATCTTCGGCTTGCTTACGCCTTTGCCCGCCACTCCGCTTTACAAAAGGCTGGAAGTAGCCGGGCGGTTAACAAGGCCGAAACACTGGCAGGAATTTATTCCGTTTGAAATGGCTCACACCCCACTCAAAATGAGCATTCCCGAAGCTCATGCGGAGGTGAAATATGCGTGGGCTCATTCTTACAGTCCCCAGGCGATTGCCCAGGCAGTTGATTCGCTCGATTACAAGCCGTTGGGATATCGAATCAACGTCCTGATCTCGCGTCTATGTTTCCGTGGAATTTATTTCCCTCAAATGGGCAAGCTCGCCTGGCTCAAAGTAATTGGTCAAAGCCGCCACACCATTTTTAAAATTATCCGCGAAGGCTTCAGCGCGCGTTTCCCGGGCCTTGCACAGAATCCCCTTCGAGCGGATCGCGTCCAGCAGACGGGCGGTAGTCAGGCTGACTAATCAGCCGCGCAATCTCCGGGCTGCCGGCTGTGCACGTAATTGATAACGCAGCCGCGATTCAACGGGCGGGTTCGCGGATTCTTTTTGTTCCCCAATCGAGACCGTCGAAACGAACCCGAATCCTTACAGGTTCTCCCCACGCCGTCTCTCCAAGTTTCTGTATCTGTATCGAATACTTCCACGCGCGGATTCGCCGGTGCCGCACTCTACAGGAATCTTCTTCACTCAGTGCTGTGTCCGCTGTATCGATTCGGTCTGCTCCGTCATCTATGCTTCTACAGTTTCTGATAGCGCATTTTCTAAGGATAAAAGTAGGCAAAAAAGATGTCCCTGAAAAAAATTGGCTTTGCCTCTTCCTTGCTGCTGGCATTCTTCTTGGTGGCTCCGGTGATCGCGTTCACGCAATCGGAACTTCCGGATGCCATTCAGCCGTCTCCCTCTTTGCTGAGCCAAAATCAGCCACAAAATCAATTCCGCGGCCATGTGAAGAGTTCAGACCGGGCTCAAGAATCGCCCATCGAACCCATCACCCCCGCCGGACGCTTCCACTGGTTCCTCATGAATACAATCGGCCCGCAAAGCCTGGCTGCGGGCGTCGTCTCCGCCGGCTTTGGCACAGCCATCAACAAGCCAATTGAATTCGGACCCGGTTGGAAAGGATTCGGGAAACGCTCCGCCATGCGGCTCACTGGCATTTCCACTCAAAATGCCATGGAAGCGGGTCTCGGCTCTTTTTGGGGTGAAGATCCCCGCTATTTCCGTGCTTCCGGAGATTCATTCGGCCAGCGGGTCGGACACGTCGTCAAACTTACTTTTCTTGCGCGGCGTCCCGATGGCGATTACCAGCTGGCCTACGCCCGGTTCATCGCTATCCCCACTTCCAATTTCCTATCGAACACCTGGCGCGCCGATAGCGAAGCCACCAACGGCAACGCAATTGAACGGACTTTCCTGGGTTTTGCCGGCCGCTTGGCGGGAAACGCATTTATGGAATTTTGGCCGGATCTACGTCAGCGAATCTTTCACAGGAAGTAGCAGCAAGGTATCTCAAACGTCCAATTGATTTGCTATCCATTTCGCCCGCGCGGTCTTTCTGGTCAAATAATTTCCCTTCGCCCTCATCGCCGCGCCGCAAAAAACGCTTGCAATAGCGCCGCGCTCTCGCTCGCCAGAATTCCCCCGCACACTTCCACTCGATGATTTAGACCCGGATGCTCCAGCACTCCAAAAAAAGTACGCACCGCTCCGCCCTTGGGATCATCCGCTCCATAAACCAGCCGCTCAATTCGCGCCAGCACCATCGCCCCGGCGCACATTGCACAGGGCTCCAGCGTCACATAAAGCGTTCTTCCGGTCAGACGGTAATTGCCTGATTCTTGTGCCGCCGCTCGCAATGCCACCATCTCGGCGTGAGCCGTCGGATCATTTTCCGTGATCGTGCGATTCGACGCTTGCGCTACCACTCGCCCTTCGGACAACACCACCGCGCCAATCGGCACCTCGCCCGCCAGCTCGGCTTTCCGCGCTTCCTGCAGCGCCAGTCGCATCATTTTCTCGTCGTACTGTGGATCCACCATCTTCACGCTCTAATCCGGCCTCGTAGGGGCGATGTTTGTTGCGCCCGCCTTTGACGCACTCGCTGGTCCTTCGACCTCCAACGCCTCCGCGCTCGCCGGAGTGATATTCTTCAGCTCATTGATCTCTGAAAGCAATTTATCCCATTCCTTCTTATTTTTCTTCGTCGCGAACGGAGCGTTCAAATTTCCATAATAAGCCAGCAGTACCTCGCGCAATTCCGGCGTCACATCCGTGAAATGTTTTTCAGCCAGCCGGTCCATCAATTCCGCGTAAGTCTTGTCCGCCAGGAAGTAATCCCCCGGCCCCGTCACGCTGCCCGTATCGAAATTGTCGTTGGCCAATTCAATCCTGCCGCCGGCCTGCTTCTCCTCCAACTTCTTGCCGTATTGCTCAATGATCGTCCGCAAGCTCGCCGTGAACATCTTCTCTGTTTCCGGAGTGGGCGTGCGGAAAGCAAGCGCCTTGAACGGCCCGATCTTCGGGGTGATCGCGATGATGAACGCCAGGAATTTCGTCCAGAATCCCGGCTCCTTATATTTTCCTTTCCACCGATTTTGATACTCTCGCTTCGACATGCGGTACAGGAATTTCTTTTTGCTCATTCCTGGAAAATCCTTCTCAATCTCCTTCTTCTTCAATTGCCATCCTACTTTCGTCGCTTTCGGAATCAGGCTGCTTACGGCGTGCCGGAAGGTTCCAATGGCCGCGTCCGAATCGCTAAAAACCGATTTCCATTCCAGGCTGTAGGTATCCTGAAACGCTCGCTCCAGCAGCGGTTCCGACACTTCGAATCCGATCATGTCGTGATAAGCATCGGTCGCATAGCGCCCCTCGGCCACTTTCAGCACGTCGAAGCCGAATTCAGTTTTCAGGTGAGCGCCCGGATCTTGCTCGTAAGTCACCACGTCGCCATATTTCTTTTTCAGCTTCGGATAGAGAATCGGGACCGCCAGATTCACCGCTGATCGGTGTCCCTCGTTGTCCGCAATGTAGTGAGCCACCGCGCCCAGCGCGAACGCATACTCGTTCAAGTTATTGGAATCGCGTAGCAAAGCCTCCACGAAATCACCGCTGCGAACGTAATGAACCAGGTCGCTGAAAAATTTACTGCCGAACGGATAGTAGCCCATGT
The DNA here is from genome assembly GCA_963797765.1 of uncultured Acidobacteriota bacterium. Lineage (GTDB taxonomy): Bacteria > Acidobacteriota > Terriglobia > Acidiferrales > UBA7541 > JBGPTK01. The sequence continues at coordinate 355,038 of CAWCQU010000003.1, forward strand.
CCTGGACGATCGATCCGCCATAAGCAAACGCTCTCGCTTGCTTCAAATCCTCGGGGCTGGAATCGGGAAATCGCTTCAGCAGCAACGGCTGAATCACTTTCTCCCAGCTGGAATCGATAATCGCCTCATGCGCCAAAACGGAAAACGCATGCGTGTCCCCGGCTCCGCCCAGCAATAAAATGCAAATGAGCGATATCCCAACCACACGAGTGAGAGCGGCGTTTTTGTGGTTCCCAATAAAACGCATATGTCTTTACATTCCGTGTGCAACTGCTCGGATCGGCACCTATCTGCAGGGGCCGGCTTCACGTTTAACCTGAGCCTCGAAGGGCTTGTCCTGAGCCTCGAAGGGCCGCGCCCTGTTCTTGCTCCTGTTTTGCTCTAATGCCTCGTCGGGCTGGGTAACGACCTTAAATACCCAATAATCGCCACGGCATCCGCATGCGTCATGTGATAAATGTGCATTGGTGGCTGCAGTGCCTGCCCGCTCGCTCCTAGGCCTTTTTCCAATACCTGCTCACCCTGCTCCTGCGTAAAACCGGGAAAGCCCGCCAGTGCCGGCGCATTATTCGCCCAATTCGGCGTCGGATGTGTCGGCATGATCCAGTTCGCCCCGCCCTCGAGCCACCGCGATCGTTCCAGATTTCCTCTCTCGTCACGCGGTGTATGGCATTCCGCGCACTTCGCCACTTCTTCCACCAAATATCGCCCTCGCTCGATATCCCCTTGCTTCGATTCACTGGTCGAAGCGGCAATGGCCGCAGGCAGCAGGATCAACAAACACAAAACCATCCGGTGCGTGGACTTCATCGGCTTCCACTCCTCAATTCAATTCTCGCGTTGGCGATTCATTCCCATAACATTCAGGCACATCGCCTATCCTCTCGCAGCTTTGCCAAACGTCCCACTAAAATATCACACGACCCGTCGCCAGGAATCGGGAGTAAATCGCAATTCCTGAACCGCCTCAATCATTTCCAGGTCTATTGCTGGAACGCGTCAATTTCACCGCGTCTTGACAACTTTCCGCCAACTCGGCACACTACCTCTGCGATGAAACAACTCCTGAAAAAAATATTCCTGGTCGACCTCCTCAAAGGCATGTGGGTCACCTTCCGCTACCAGAATCCGAAATACATTTACACCGAGCAGTATCCGCAAGAACGCCCCATGGTGGCCGAACGCTATCGCGGCGCGCCTCGCCTCAATATGAATCCCGAAACCGGCGAGACGCTGTGCATCTCTTGCAATCTTTGCGCCCTGGCCTGCCCCGAAAATTTGATTGTTGTCGGCTGGCTGCGCGACGACGCCACGCGCCGCAAAGTCCTCACCACTTTCACATACGATACTTCGCGCTGCATGTTCTGCGGCCTGTGCGAGGATGCTTGCCCCACCGATTGCCTGGAATTGACTCAGGACTTCGAGATGGCTCAATACAGCAGGGAAGGCGCCATCTGGGATCGCCATCGCCTGGAAGTCGGCCCAACTCCGGCTCACTACACGCGATAGTTTCTTTTAAAGCTGGTTGCTCCATGAAACAAACAACTTTCTTGCCTTGCCCTATCAATTTGTCTGCGGTATAAAAATGCGTCCATCATAAGGAACAAATCTCTCTCAACCCTTCACAATGGAACTTCGCAAAGATCCTGTCACGCGCAGCTGGGTAGTCGTAGGTCATCCCGAGTATCCGGATTCGCCCGACGCAGCCTGCCCGTTATGTCCCGGTAACGAAGGCGAAAATCGGCCCATCCTCTCCCTGCCCTCGAGCGGCCAGTGGCAAGTACGCGTGATGCCTCACCTTAAGCCGCTCTATCGCATCGAGGGTGATCCCGGCAGGTCCGCCCAGGGCATTTACGACCGGATGAATCCCGTCGGCGCCCACGAAGTCATCGTCGAAACTCCCGATCACACCGCCACCCTTTCCAGTTTGCCGGACGAACACATTCTTCGCGTGCTCGAGGCCTATTCTTCGCGCATCGCCGACCTGAAAGGTGATTCCCGATTCAAATACGTCACGGCGTTCAAGAATCGCGGCCCTTTGGCTGGCGAGGAATGGACGCATTCCCACTCCCAGATCACCGCCACCACCTTCGTCCCTCGTCGCATTCTCTATGAACTCCGCGCCGCCCGCGAATGGTATCGCGACAAGGAACGCTGCTCGTTTTGCGACATTCTCCGCCAGGAAGAGAGGGAAGGGAAGCGCGTAGTGGAAACTGCTGGAGATTACGTCGCCTTCTGTCCGTATGCTTCCCGCGTTCCTTTCGAAGTCTGGATCATGCCCCGTCGTCACAACCATCAATTCGAAGTTACGGCCCCGGGCGAAAATCGCCGCCACTTGGCCAGCCTGCTTGGCCGCCTCTTGCGCCGCTTGATTCAGATTTCATCCGGTTATCACCTGGTGGTTCATACTTCTCCCAATTCCCGTCAAACCAAGGGCGAGCTCAGCGAATACTGGAAAACGATTCACAGCGATTACCACTGGCATATCGAGGTTCTTCCCATCGTCGAATCGCGCAGCAAGTCGTACAGCATCAAGGAGGTCTATTTCAATGCCTTGATGCCCGAGCAAGCCGCCGCAAAGCTGCGCGAGCTTGACGTCAACCGAAAATGAACCAGCGTGGCGGCATTATTTCCAAATTGATCGGCCTTCTGGCGCTGGCTGTCCTCATTCTTCTCTTATGGGTGGCCCGTTCTCCCCTGCTTCGCGCCGCCGGGCAGTTCTGGGTTGTTGACGATGCTCCGCAACCATCCGACGCCATCATCATTCTCAGCGACGACAACTATTGGGGCGATCGCGCCACCCGCGCCGCCGAGCTTTTCCACGATGGCTGGTCTTCCCGCGTCGTAGCTAGCGGCCGCTTTCTCCGCTCTTACGCCAGCATGGCCGAAATTATCGACAAGGACTTGATCTCCCACGGCGTGCCCGAGCAGAACATCATTCGTTTCACTCATCACTCAGACAGCACCTTTGAGGAGGCTGTCGCCTTGCGCGGCCTGATCGCCCAGCGCGGCTGGCAAAAAGTGATCGTCGTAACCTCCAATTACCACACACGCCGCACTCGCTATATTTGCCGCAACGTTTTTTCCCCAGGCGTTGATTTGCGCGTCATCGCCGCCCGCGATAAGGATTTCGAACCCGAATACTGGTGGACCAATCGCATCGGTCGAAAGATTTTCCTGCATGAGTTGCTCGGCATGCTCTACGCCATGTGGGAAGTACGCCATCAGCCTTCTCCTCAGCAAACTGGTTTCCTGCTCGTAACCCCGGCCCTCGCTCCCCTCAATCATTGATCCCACCGCAAATCCTTTACTCGTCTCCCAAACAGGGTGTTGCGATCTCGGCACATCCCACCCTTCGATACCGTTTACACCAACTTTCCTCTGTACTATAGTTCGACATCCGTGACGAACTGCCTGCGCTCCCCCTAGCCCCCAGGCGGCCTTACGAATTTCGGCTCAGGAGGCCCTCCGATGTGGAAGAAAGAAAACGACGCAGGCACTTCATCTGCTCCAGCGAACTCGCCGCGTCCAAATATTGTTGGCTCCAGTTCGCCCTCATCTCTTGTTACGAACACCTCCCCCACGCAGTCTCGCGTGCCGGGATTCGATATTGAGGCCACCCGTCTAACTCCGGGAATCCAGATCAAGGGCGAATTGTCCGGCAGGTCGGATCTCTACGTGGACGGCGAAGTGCAAGGCAAGATTCGCCTCTCCCAGTCCATGCTGACCATCGGCCCCAATGGCAAAGTGAACGCCGATGTGGACGTCCGCGAAGTGGTCGTTCACGGCACGCTGCGTGGAAACGTGCAAGCTCACGAGCGCGTGGTCCTGGGACGCACCAGCGACGTGAATGGCGACATCATCGGCCAGCGCATCACCATCGAAGACGGCGCGAAATTCAAGGGCCGCGTGGACATGGCTCCAGGCAAGGACAATCGCAAGTCTCAACATGACGCAGCCGCTTCGCTCTCCCAGGAGACGCCCGCGCTTGCCGCGGCTGCCGCCGAGGGCAAAGACAGCTCCAAATAAGCCATGAGCTGGATCGCCAAAACTCGTCCCGGCACTCAGCCGCAAACTCCTCTGAATTCCGGCTCTTCGTCCTCGAATTCAACTTCAAGGAGCGCGGTTGCGGCCGTCAAGGGAATTCGTGTCTCGAATGGCCTGAAGGATTTCCTTTGGACTTTGAAAGACATGAACCATGTCCGTTTGCTCGACATGGGCCAGATCGCCAATTCCACGCTCACCTTCTTGATCGAGCATGGTTTCAGGGTATCTACGGAGGACTTGCTGCGTTCCTGGAGAGATTTCCTCGACGCCAAAGTGGAAAACCATCAGCGGGATCCTCTGGATGAGGAAGATTCTCTCGATCCCAAGTCCCTCGCCAATCAGTTTCTCGAGACAGCGCTCGTCTATCCCAAGGAGAGTTTCAACGCTGTTCTCGCCTGGGATCTGCTCGACTACATTGACGCCGAATTAATGACTCGCGTCGTCGGTCGTCTCTTCGATCTGCTGCAACCCGGTGGAGCCGTGCTCGCTCTCTTCCACAGCCGCACGCCCGAGCAATTCTGCCGCTACCGCATCGTCGAGGACCAATCCCTCGAACTTTTGCCTACCCATCCCGCCCCAGCCACGCACCAGCGGATTTTCCAAAATCGCGCCATCATGGATCTCTTCTCAGCCTTCTACTCCTCCAAAACCTACGTAGGCCGCGACCAACTCCGCGAAGGCCTCTTCATCAAGTAACCTCGGCGTGGAATCTCCTTCTGCGTCCTCGGCGCCTCTGCGGTAGATCTTTACGTCTTTGATCTTTCTTTTCGTCCCCGCGCCTACTGACTAACCTTAGGCACTCCCCCCGGAAACAACCTCTTCAAAAATTCCTCATCCTTCATCATTTGATTAAACGGCGCATCCACCACATCCTCCGCCCACCGCTTCTCAAATTCCTCCGGCTTCAACGTTTTCGCCTTCCCAAACTCTCCCAGCGCCGCATCCTTCTCCCCCGCCACATATTCCAAAAACGCCAATTCCATATGCCCGCCAGGATTATTCGGCGCATACGAAATCACTTTCTCCGCCGCCCCCCGCGCCTGATCCATTTTACCCGCCTGCAGCGCCTTGTACATCTGGTCTCCATAGTTGTACCCCAGATTCATATTCAGCAATCTCTGCAGCTCCGCAAACGGGTCCGGACTATCATCCACATTGATGTAAATATACCGGTCATTATTGATGTTCCGCCCGCCGTCCTTCCGCACCACCAGCATCGACGCCGATTGCCGCCCGCGCTTATCTCCCCCCGCCGCATCCCCCGCCTTCAAAGCCGCGAATAGTTTTTCCGCAAGTTCCCCCTGAGTCGCATCGAACGCCTTCCCCATAGCCTCCGGCACCTGTGGCCCCACCAGAATATTTCCTTGCGCCGACCAGGTCTTCCCTTGACGGTCTCCCGCCCATTTCGGCGCATTCGGTCCGGTGAACGCCGCCACATTTCCCTTGGCATCCACGATTGCCACCTGACGCCCATCTTTCCCCGGGAACTTGTCGTCCTTCAAAAGCCTATCCAGCACTTGCTGCGCGCTCAATCCCTGTCGTAACAAATCGATCCCCAGCGGCCCGTACCCCACATTCACATTCGCCTGAGTCGCCACAGCTCCCACTCCAGCCAACGCCCACGGCACCACCGATCCCACCGAAAAATATCGCGAAGCCACCGCCACTCCCAAATCCCCATTCCCCGGATCAATCGCCACAATCGAAAAAGTAGAAACCGTAGGCAGCGCCGCTCCCGCCGCTTTCTCCTGCCCCCAAGACGCTCCACCTCCGCCCACCATTCCCAATCCAGCCAACACCAACGCAAAAATCCCGCGCCCCATCCACACCCCGCTCCTCGTCATCGCATTCCTCCCACTCCCCAATATCACAATTTCACGCGCCGTGCTCTGCGAAACTCTGTGCCCTCTGCGTCCTCTGCGGTAATGTTTTCATCTTCGTCTTTTCGATTTTTCTTTTAGATCGAAACTTACTGTTCCTTCCCCGGCTCTAGTATTTTTTGCCTATTGCATTTGCCACCCCACAGGCGTAAAACGCAGCTAGATGAGTTGCTGGTGCACCGAAGGAGGTCGCTGTATGACTCCACCGGAGCAGAAGAATTTACCAGCGTTTTGAACACCGCTTTTGCGGTGTGTTCCGCAGGCGACGTCTTCGGCGCTGCCTCGGACTTCGAGAGTGACAATGCGGGGAGCCGCCCGGCCCCCCGCTTTGTTTTTCTCCCAACGATCCCATCACCCCATAATCCTCTGAAACTTTCCGCCCCTTTACAAATCTAATAACACCGGGCTTCTCTTATGCCTCCGTCTTCGCTACGCTTCCATAAGAGACCTTCGAATTTGGCAGCTTCAATGTCCGGCCCGTGGAGAACCACATGTTGAACTCGATATTCGCATCCTCACCGTCACCGCGCCCAGTAAATCGCCGCGCCTTCATCGTGATTTCGGCGTCCGCCCTCGTCGGCCTGGCCATTTGGCGCTTCCGGAAATCCGGTCAAGCAGAAGCCGATGCCACTCCCACCCCCGCCGGCCCTCCGCAGATGATTCCCATCGTGGAATTTTCAGCCGACGGCGCGCGCACCGGAATAGCCACCGTCCCCAAAATCGTAAAATCCGACGCCGAATGGCGCAAGCAACTTTCTCCCAACGCCTACGACATCACCCGCCGCGCCGACACCGAAATGGCCTTCACCGGTGCCTATTGGAATCTCCACGACGCAGGACTTTACCGCTGCATCTGCTGCGACACAGCTCTGTTCAACTCCAACACGAAATTTGATTCCGGCACCGGCTGGCCCAGCTTCTGGGCCCCCATCGCAAAAGAAAATATCGCCGAAGAAACCGATTCCACCTTTGGAATGTCCCGCACCGCGGTAGCATGCCGCCGCTGCGATGCGCACCTGGGACACGTTTTCGATGACGGCCCCAGGCCCACAGGTCTGCGCTACTGCATGAATTCCGCATCCCTGCATTTCGTCAAATTTTTAGAAGGAAAAAAGGATTCCTAAGAAATGTTCTCCCGTACAAGGATTTCTCACCAATCTCGGCGATGGCCAATTTCGAAATTAGTTCTGGTTTTCGTGGTTCGCAGCTGCAGCTCCGACGTACAGGTTCGGAACTCGATGGGGCTTTAGCCCCTGAAGCTTGCACGCAGACGGCCGCTGGTCGAGCGTTACAGCTCCAAGCAAGAGCCCTTCGTCAATCTTTGTTTGCCAGCATCAAAGGAGTGTTCGTAATGACCCGCCAATTACTTCGCACCATCGCAGCACTCATAGCCATTCTTCCCCTGATTGTACTGACCGCCTGCAACGCATCCGGCACTCCCAAGCAATCACCCAATCCCGCAGTCGATCAGCCGCTCGCCGCCACCAAAGGCCAGCAAGAAGTGGTCTTCGCCGGCGGCTGTTTCTGGGGAATTCAAGGCGTCTTCGAACACGTAAAGGGAGTCACCTCCGCCACCGCCGGTTACTCCGGAGGCGAAGCCAACACGGCCGAATACGAAACCGTCAGCACCGGCACCACCGGCCACGCCGAATCTGTAAAAGTTGCCTTCGATCCTTCCCAAGTTACTTTCGGCCAACTGCTCAAAGTTTTCTTTCTGGTGGCTCACAATCCCACGGAGCTCAATCGCCAGGGGCCCGATACCGGCACGCAATATCGCTCCGTAATTTTCTTCACTTCCCCTGACCAGCAGCGCATCGCCCAAGCCTATATCGACCAACTCAACAAAGCCGGTGTCTACTCCCGCTCCATAGTCACCCAGCTAGTCCCCCTGAAAGCTTTCTACCCCGCCGAGTCTTATCACCAGGACTACATGGTCCATCACCCCTACGAGCCCTACATCATGATCAACGACGCCCCCAAGGTCGCCCACCTCCAGCAACAATTCCCCGACCTCTACATCAAAAAATAATCCCCGCCCGGTTTTCAGTGGGGACGGCCTTTAGGCTGTCCCTTCGAATTCGCCGAATCCCCGCCCGACCAGCCTCCGCCCACGCCGATCATCCTATGTAGGGGCCGGCTTTCCTGCCCCGATGCCTTTTATCGGGGAGCCGCGCCCTCTTTTTTTTGATTTGACTATGGTCATTGACCATCGTCAAATTAACGCAGCGAGAACGCCCATGGAAGAAATCGCCATCTCCAAGTTCAAAGCCCAATGCCTGGGAATTTTGGAGCGCATACGCAAAACCCGCCGGCCGATCCGCATCACCAAATTCGGCAAACCAATCGCCGAAGTCGTCCCCCCGTCCGAGCCAGTTGTCAAGCAACGAGTCCTCGGTGGAATGGCTGGCCGGATCAAGATTCTTGGCGACATCGTGAAGCCCGCAAGCGATGAAAGCGATTGGGAAGTTCTAAGCTAGCTTGAGGCCGCGGTCGCAGGCGAGAAAAATCCTCGAACAAGCTTGTTTACCGATGACATCGGCGGCAGCAGCCGGGCGGAATTCAATATGAACGCCATCTCCGAAGTTACATGAATAAAGGCAGCCAGAAGCGGATTCAGAAATCCAAAAGCCGCCAATCCAACACCGATCGCGTCAACCACAATCGTTCCCACAAAATTCTGCAGGATCGTCCGGTGGCAGCGGCGCGCGATTCGGACAGTCTCCACAAACTTCATAAGGTCTGATCCAATCAACACGATATCGGAACTCTCGCGAGCCACATCGGTCCCCGACCCCATAGCGACACCAACCGTGGCTTGCGCCAGGGCGGGCGCATCATTGATGCCATCGCCCACCATCACAACTTTTCTGCCTTGAGCCTGCAATTCCTCCACGCGCTTCAGCTTCTGCTCGGGGAGCAATTCAGCGGAGATCTCATCGACTCCTAATCCCTTCCCGACGGCTTCAGCAACTGTTCTGGAATCGCCCGAAAGCAGAATCGTTTTCAGCCCGATCGACTTCAATTGCTGAACCGCATTCTTCGCTTCCGGCCGCAGACGGTCAGCCACCTGAATCGAACCGAGCAATTGTCCTCCCCGTGTCACCAGCACCCCTCCCTCTGATCCCGTCGCCATGGTGCCCGCGCCGATGATCCCTTCGTCAAGAAGGTGCATCCAACTGCCAACCAGGATCTCTTCGCCGTCGATTTCGGCCACGATCCCTCTTCCGGGTGTGTACTCGAATCGTTCCGGCTGGCGCACGCGAATCCCCATTTGCGACGCCTTGTTCAAAATTGCTTTGCCGACGGGATGCTCGGATCGAGATTCGGCGATCGCAGCAGCTTCGAGCAAGGATCGTGCGCTCACGCTGCCTGCCGTCCGAATCTCCGTCACCTCAGGTGTTCCGTAGGTCAGCGTCCCGGTCTTGTCGAGCAATACGGTATCGACTTCGGCCAGTTTTTCGAGATAGAGGCCGCCCTTGATGATCGCTCCGTCTTGAGCGGCTCGGCCAATCGCACCCAGAATTGCGAGCGGTGTTCCCGCCGCGATTCCGCAAGCCCCGGCTACGATCACAACAGAGATCGTCGAGCGTGTGTTGTGCGTAACCAGAAAGGTGATTGCGGCAGCCGCCAGCGCGAAGTACACCAGGTATCCTGCAAGCCGGTCCGCAATTCCTTGAATCGGCGCGCGTGACTTCTCGGCTCTCTCCACCGCCTCGATGATTTTCCCAAATGTTGTGTCCCGGCCAAGCTGGGCCACTTGAACTTCCAGGGCGCCAGATTTATTGATCGCTCCCGCATAAACGATCGCTCCGGCACTCTTCTCCACGGGCAGCGATTCTCCAGTGATTGGCGCTTGGTCGACAAACGAGTGCCCCCCTACGACTCTGCCATCCACCGGCACACGCGTGCCCGGCCGGACCAACACTTCGTCGCCGACCGTGATCTCGCAAATGCTCACCTCTTCCCACTCTCCGTTTCGGCGCACGGTCGCACTACTGGGCAGCAGATCGATCAGGCGTTGAATCGCCCGGCGGCCTCGGCCCACCGTCAGGCCCTCCAAGATCTCCGCCACTAGGACGAACAGCGTGATCACCAACGCTGTGAATACTTCGCGAATCGCCAGCGCCGCCAGGATGGCGATGGTCATCGACAGTTCCATGGTCATCCGGCGTTGCATGATATTTTCATAGGCTTCATGCAGGATGGGGAATCCGCCCACCAGCGTGCAAATCACGCCAATTCCAGTTGCGTAGGGATTCGATGAACCGCGCATAAACCAAAGAAGTCCGGCGGCGGCAGCGACAAACAAAACCCGGTTGATCTCTCGCCAGCCCAGCGCGTGTGCTTGCTCGCCCTCGTGGCCGGACTGTTCTGCCGGCTCGTGCGGTTTGTGCGAATGCTGGAAGTGTTGCTGTTCGGGAATCGCCGCTTTGATATTGCCCATGAGTACACCGCCCGGCCGAAGTATTTGTGAGGGACTTGCCGTTCTGTCGCAGCCGTATTCCAGTCCCTCGGGAAAGAACAATACTATACCCCAGGGTAGTATAAAAGCCGCAAAATTCGGCATTGATATTAGATTCGATTCGGGGGCGACAAAGTAGACCAGCTTCGCAATCGCAGGAGCGAATGCCGGAACGGATTATCGGGACTGCTCACACCTGTTCTTGCGGAAAGTCCAGCATCCCACCACCATTTACTTCAGGTAGGTGCGCACCACCTCAATCAGTTCCTCCGCGGCCCTCGACCGGGAGGACGATCTACCGTTGCCGGGCTCGAGCACGTGAAACCAAATATGGCCTTCGATCAACTCAGCCATCAGCCCATCGAGCGCGCCGCGGCACGCCGCCACCTGCTGGAGCAGAGCCGCGCATTCATGGTCTCCTTCGAGCGTCCGCTCGATGGATTCCAGTTGACCGCGAATCCGGCGCACGCGTTTTCGCAGTTTCTCCCTATCCCTTGTCGTATGAGCCATCCGCCCTCCGACGCCGTTGACTATAGACACCTGTAGTATAGTACAATTCATGTGCTACTAACGGGAGCCGCGCTGGGGGAAATTGCTGCTCGCGACTCAAATTCTGCAACCGTTAAGGCCCAGGCCGCATCCGAACACTAGCGCTGGGCTATTTCTCGGGAATCCAATTGAATCGCTGCTCAAAATTTTTTACTGGTAGACGGATCGTGGCCTTTCTGGCTCTCGCCGTCCTGCTTTCCTCCACCTCCATCGGCCTCTGGCATCATCACAATTCCGATTCTTCCGCAAACTGCCCCGTTTGCCATGTCGCTCACACGCCTTTCGTAAAAGCAACAATCGCCAGAAATCTTCCGGGTCCTGCGCATGTCCGCGCGTCGATACCAGCGCGCGCCCAGAGTTCCACTCTCGACCCGACCACCCACCACGCATCTCCTCGCGCCCCTCCCGCTGCTGCCTAGTTTCTTCCCGCAAAATCCAAATTTCGCGTAATGCGATTTGCATTGCGTTGGAATCCATTCCTACTTCATCCAGGCGAGCCCTGCCAGGCAGCGCGGGCCGTCCACTACAAGGAGACGCAGTGATGAATGGAGCGCCAAGATTTTTATTTGCATTGTTAGTATTTGTGGGCATTTTCGCATTCTCGCAATCCGTTGGGGCTCAAACAGGCAATTCCTCCACAATTTCAGGCACTGTAGTGGATTCAACGGGCGGCGTGGTGGCCGGTGCCTCCGTGACGATTCACAACCCCGTTAGTGGTTACGAACGTTTTACCACCACGGATAGTTCCGGGAATTTCACTTTCCCCAACGTGCCTTTCAATCCCTATCATCTTGTAATTTCGGCCAAGGGATTTAGTTCTTTTGCACAGGATGCGGACGTGCGCTCCTCGGTTCCTCTCGAGATTAAAGTCACACTCAAAGTAGCTGGAAGCAGCATCGTTGTGACGGTCGAGGGTGGCGCCGACCTGCTAGAGAACGATCCAACCTTCCACACCGACGTGGACCGCGGATTGTTCGACAAGCTTCCGCTGGAAAGCCAATCGTCATCACTTAGCTCGCTGGTTACGCTCGTCTCGCCCGGAGTCGCCGCCGATTCCAACGGCCTTTTCCACGGCTTGGGCGATCACGCGGAAAATTCCTTTTCCGTGGACGGCCAGCCCATCACGGATCAGCAGAGCAAAGTCTTTTCGAACCAAATCCCCTTGGATTCGGTTCAGTCCATGGAAGTCATTTCGGGTGCTCCTCCCGCGGAATTCGGTGACAAAACCAGCCTGGTGATCCAAGTAACAACACGCTCCGGTCAAGGCGTCACAACCCCCCACGGGAGCTTTACCGCATCCTACGGCACCTTTGGTTCCTCCAACTTGGGCTTCAACTTAGCCTACGGCGGAGAAAAGTGGGGAAACTTCATCTCCTTGAACGGACTAAACAGTGGCCGATTCCTCGATCCCCCGGAGTTCACCGTGATGCACGATAAGGGGAATGAACAGAACCTGTTTGACCGCATCGATTTCCAGGTTTCGAAAGCCGATTCGATCCACCTGAATGTCGGTTATTCCCGCTCCTGGTTTCAGACCCCCAATGCATTCGATGACCTCAATATCGGAGCCACGGATCCCTCCGGCAATCCTGTTGGGCCAAGCGACCAGCGTTCAAAGATCGGAACCTTCAATATTGCCCCCACTTGGACGCATGTTCTCAGCCCCGCCGCCGTGTTTACGTTCGGCGCCTTTGTGCGTCGCGACCAATACAATTATTACCCCAGCGGCAATCCATTTGCCGACCTTGGCCCCATTCAATCGGAGACAGTTGCCCAGAATCGTAAACTGACCAATGCAGGTTTCCGCTCCGACGTTTCCTACGTGCATGGAATTCACAATTTGAAAGCCGGGGCTGTCTATCAGCAGACCTTCCTCTCCGAAAATGACACTCTTGGAATCGTCGATCCGGTCCTCAACTCGCCCTGTCTGGACGCCAATGGGGATTCGCTTCCCGGTTTCACTGATCCAAGCCAATGCGTTCCGGCAGGGAATCAAATGAACCCAAACTTCAATCCGATTCTGCTGCCGTTCGATCTTACCCGCGCCGGAGGCAATTTCCTCTTTAATGGCCACACGGACGTCAAGGAGCTCGCCCTCTACGTCCAGGATACAATCACGGTAAGAAATTGGTCTTTCAACCTCGGGATTCGAGGCGATTTTTACAACGGCCTTTCCACGGCCCGGCAAGCGGAGCCTCGGCTTGGGATCGCTTACAACATCAAGTCCACCAACACGGTCCTTCGCGTTTCCTATGCCCGTGTTCTCGAAACTCCGTTTAACGAAAACCTGGTCGTGGCAAGCAACGGCTGCCAATACCCGGTCATCGCCGCCCTCGTCCCGTGCATTCCCGCGGCGCTCTCCCCTGGCTTTCGCAATGAATTCCATGCTGGTTTCCAGCAGGCATTTGGGCGTTTCTTGGTCATCGATGGCGAATACATCTGGAAATACACCCACAACGGATATGACTTCAGCATTCTAGGGAACACGCCGATCACCTTCCCCGTCGAATGGAACAATTCCAAAATTCCCGGCTATGCCCTTCGCGCCAGCGTTCCGAATTTTCATGGCTTCACCGCGCTTGTTCGTCATGTCCAGCGTAGCCGCTCGCTTCTTTCCGCCCCAGGTCGGCGGACTGGGCGTCACCGTTGGCCAAAGCGGTTCCGTTTTCCGCATCGACCACGATGAGAAATTCAATGAGACAACCCACCTGCAATATCAGCCCTGGAAGCGCGGCCCCTGGCTCGGTTTCAACTGGCGTTATGACAGCGGCTTGGTCGCCGGCGCCGTGCCATTTGCCACGGACACCACAACCCCGGTCGACCTCACCGGGCTTACCGCCGACCAGCAGATGCAAGCCGGCTTGTTCTGCGGCAGTCAGTTTCCAACTCTGAATGCGCCTCTAACCACTTGCGCCCCGGCGCAATACGGTTCCACGCTCGTCCAAATCCCCGCGCCTGGAACCGAAAACGACGACCACAATCCGCCGCGCATCAAGCCCCGCAGCCTTTTCGATGCTGCTGTGGGAGATGACGATCTGTTTCATGGTGATCGTTACAAATGGAGTCTTCGTTTCACGGTAATCAATTTCACCAATAAGACTGCGCTCTACAACTTCCTGTCGACTTTCAGCGGAACCCATTACGTCACGCCGCGAGCATTCACGGCCGAATTAGGTTTCCACTTTTAGCCGGCCCGGGCTAAACGAAGAGGCGGCGCTTTCGCCGCCTCTCCCGTTCGCCCAAGGTTCAAGCCTTTGACCAGGATCAGAATGTCGCCACGGCGCATTCGAACGATCCGGAGAGCGCTTGGATATTCTCGAAGGGATTTCGCGCGTACTCTCTGGGCCGCATCGAAGACCGTAATGGAGTGGGAAAACGGGAAGCGTTCCCCGATGGGAGTGCATCAACGTTTGCTCGCGCTATGGGAGCAGGGCTTGGCGGACTCGCGGCTTCAATCGGCGCTTCAGGATCGGCGCGCCTCCGATCCAATGTATCTCTTGTTCCGCTTGTTACGGCCGCTCTATCGGAAACGCGGCGGCAATCGCAACTGTGCGCGACCCAAACGATCAGTTCCACGGCGTTCAAAATCCGCAAATATCTTGCCGGCAACAGCGTCCCTTGCTCCCGGCCAAATCCGGGACCTCCGGAAGACGCTCGGTTTTTCCCAGGGAGAATTTGCTCATTTTCTGTGGATCACGTATTCGACGCTGAATCGCTGGGAGCATGGCCTTGCGCCTCCATTCGGCATGCATCTCAGAATTCTTACACTGCTCGAACGGCATTCCACGAACTCCGTCCTTCCAGGCGATTCTCCGCAGTCCGCGCCGCGCGGATCACCTCTTCCTCCTTCACCAACTGTTACACTCAACCTACGCCAGTCAACATTCCCGCGTGTAGGGCTGGCTTCCTCGCCCCGATTTTGGTGGGGACAGCCTTCAGGCTGTCCCTGTAGTCCCTTGCCACTTCGCCCCCACCGCGAATTGCACAATAAACGACCCCAGATGTATCCTGTCCCCGCAATGAAACCAGCCCTACTCTTAATTGCCGCGGCCGGAATATTCGCGTTCACGTCACTCCCCGCCCGCCCGCAAACTCCCACTCCGCAAACCGCCGCATCCACAACTCCCAAATCCCACGAATTCGACATCCCAGCCGCCAAACAATGGCTCGACACCAAACTCGATCTCCACGGCGGCGCCAAGCTCCACATCATCGCCACCGGCAGCATCACCTATCCCTCCGATCAATCGCGCAGTTCGAAATCCCGCACCTCCGGCACATTCGGTCCCAACGGACTCCCGCGCGGCTTCGCTGACTTGATCCACCAATATGTCGTTTCCGATGCAGGCCATGGCGCGCTCATCGCCACTCTCGGCACGGACGAAGGCTCGCAACCGTTTCCTCGTCGGCGCTGAAAAAACATTCACCATCCCCGTCGCAGGCCATCTCCTTCTCGGAATCAATCAAAGCCTCACCGACGCTTCCACCGCCACCGGCAGTTTCCAGGTAACCATCGAAATTCTCGACGAAGGTTCCGCCACTGCCACCAACGTCGGCGGTCCCGCCGAAACTCGCATCCCCGGAATCACTCCCGATCTACTGAAAAAAATTCCGCGACGCGTTTCCGATCCCAGCGGCAACCCCGGCGACATGGTCAACATCCTCCTCCTCGGCACCGAAAAGCAGGTTACTGACGCATTCGCCGCCGCCGGCTGGGTTCAAGTCGACAAATCCGCTCGCGACAGCGCACTCACCGCCATCATTGATTCGCTCGAGAAAAAAGACTACCTCACCATGCCCATGTCTACTCTATTCCTCTTCGATCGCGCGCAAGATTACGGCTTCGCCCATGCCGAACCCGTCCGCGTCGCCATGTCGCGCAATCATCTTCGAGTTTGGAAATCCCCCTACAACGTAAACGGCGTTCCCCTCTGGTGCGTCGCTGCCACCCACGATATCGGCTTCGAACGCGACCAGCGCAATAACGGCGTAACCCACAAAATCGATCCCGCAATCGACGGCGAACGCGAATACGTCAACGCCACTCTTTCCGGCACAGGCCTAGTCGCGCAGCGTGACCACGTAACTCCCCCCGGCGCCCTAACCACCGCCAAAACGGCCACAGGAGGCGAATTCCACTCCGACGGCCGCATCCTCGTTCTGCTTCTAGCAACTCCCGACTCCCCTGTCACCAAATAACGGCCTGGCATCGTGTGGACGCTGACCGGCGGCACCGGCAAAATAAAATGCTACACAGGCAAAGGCGCCCACACCAGCAAACCCACCGCCGGGTAGAAGGCGACTTCAGGCCTCCCAAGATGTAAGCGTTCCTACGAAGAAGCGCGATTCCAAGCGCGAGTGCCCCATCCTTTCCGCCTCTGTGAGGGTGGGGTTCTTCGGTTTTCGTCACAGCAGGTGCCACACTTAAATTTCAAATTGGGATGGAGTTTCAAATCGGGAGGAACTTCGCAATCTGCACTTCTTTCGCCGCGATACGATCGGCGCTGGCTACCACGATCCAAAAATGTAAACAACGTAGAAGGCGAGTCCAAACAGGATCACCGCACCGAACACAGTGAAGACAAAAAACTGCCCAGGTACAAAAACTTTAACCTCTTCTTCCTCAAGGTAGTCCATTGGACTGATTCGTTCGTGCCTGCCCGTCGGTTCGAAACGCCCGAAAACGCTGGCACGCAAACTCAATCGAAGCGATCGCAATAGCGCTGTAACTTGTCTTGTGATTTGCGACATAGCCTGCACCCGGAATACTTTCGCTCTCAAAACAGCTTCGCTCGTCCGAATGCAACTCAATCACCAAAGCTAAAGCTTCATCAGGTAGCACAGCCACTCTTGGCTGTGTGGGTTTATTCCTCAATTTCCTTCGCATTTCGGGAACAAATCCGGGAACGCCAATCTCCCGATTGGCGCACATCCAAATGTCAGCCAGGAGAATGGACTCTCAGGTCAGCAGCATTAGCGCGTTAGCCACTCTTGGCTGTGTGCTCGGGAGGACCGCTCAGAATGTGTCGACGTCAACCTGGATACCCAACACGTTTGTGCGAGCCGACATCTTGACTCGGGCCGTGCGTCATCTGCACCTCAGATTACCGGAGTCCGGTGCTTTGTTTAGTAGCCGATGCTTCAGATTAGAAAGCCAGCTCGTGGAGGTCTTACAGGCACAGCTCTTCCAATTTTGTCCGCTCCGTGGTATCCAAGATGTGCAAGCCATTTTGTTGTTTAAAGCTTGCAGGGGGCATCGGTGAGGCAAAAATCACAGTCACGGAGCGAAGAATTAGCGGAGAGTTAATGCTGAAAAGTGACCAAAATAAGCTAAAAGCTAATCGCCAGTGGAAAACACTATGGTTTTCAGCTAAGCCATTTATTATCAGCGATAAAGAAATTTCTAATCGCCTCTATATCGTGCCTTCGCAAGGCCTCCACACCCGTCACGAAATTCGAGGGAATTCCTGATGACACAGCCTGGACGCGCCCTCCAAATTCTCGCTTGCGATAGTCGACTCTCGAGCGCCCCAAGAGGAGTCCTGGCGATCCTCGTCTCCTGTCTGGTTGCGCTGCTCTCCCAATCGGTAAAAGCCCAAGAACCGCCAAATTACAAAGTGGATCCTGGGTGGCCGCAGCAACTTCCCAACAATTGGATCATCGGGCAAGTCGGTGGCCTCGCCGTCGATTCCGAGGATCACATCTGGGTCCTGCACCGGCCGCGATCTCTCACCGAAGACGAATTGGGAGCCGCGCAAACTCCGCCGCGTTCGCAGTGTTGCGTGGCCGCGCCTTCGGTACTGGAATTTGATGCGCAAGGAAAAGTGCTGCGCTCGTGGGGCGGCCCAGGTTTTGTCCCGGACTGGCCCAAGGCCGAACACGGAATTTGCGTCGACAAGCAGGGAAACGTTTGGATCGGCGGCGCAGGCCCCGACGATCGCCAGGTCTTGAAATTTACCGGTGAAGGGAAATTGTTGCTGGAAATTGGCCATCCTTCTGCTGCTCCGGAAAATAATCAGGACACCACAATTCTCGGCCGTCCCGCCGGAATCGAAGTCGACGATGCCGCCCACGAAGTCTACATCGCTGACGGCTACATGAATAAACGGGTCATGGTGTTCGATTCGGAAACCGGGACGTTCAAGCGCGGTTGGGGAGCGTACGGAATCCCCCTCAGCGAAATCGATAACGGCGCGCCGCCCGCCTATTCCCCCGCGGCCCCGGTCAATAAACAGTTCGCGAATCCAGTGCATTTGGTGCGAATTTCGCATGGACGGCTTGGTCTACGTCTGCGATCGATCGAACGACGGATTCAGATTTTCACAAGCAGGGAAAATTTATCAGGAGTTTTTTGTCCGCCGCGAAACACTGGGCATCGGCTCGGTTTGGACGGTTTCCTTTTCCCATGACAGCGCCCAAAAATATCTGTTGGTGGCCGATGGTGAAAACAACGTGGTCTGGATTCTGCGCCGCGCCGACGGCACGGTTGTCTCCTCGTTCGGCCACAACGGCCGCAACGCGGGATATTTCCACTGGGTCCACCAGGCCAGCAATCGATTCCAAGGGCAATTTTTACACCGGCGAAGTAGACACCGGCAAAAGAATTCAAAAATTCGTCCTGGTCCCATGAAACAAGATTCAGAATGAACGTCCCTGAATCGAATGTAGGGGCCGGCTTTTTTGTCCTGATGGCTTTGATGGGGCCGCGCCCTGCTCTTAGGTTTGTAGGGGCCGGCTTGCCGCGCCCGCTTTTATGTTTCAACGGGCGTCTGCTTGTTTACCCCGATGCACTCGAGGGGAGCCGCGCCCGCTTTCACGTGAAACGATGATTCTGGCGGACGCAATCCAATTCGCCGCCGCGTAAACGGCGCCGTTTAAATCTCTCGCTCATGGCCAATCGGAAAACTCGAGCATGGATCAAAGCCGCGATCTCATTGTCGCTTTGCTCTTATCGCGCTCGTGGATTTTTTATCCGTCATGGTGCCCTGCGAGTCTGGCATCTGCGCTTTCCGAACGGAGTCCACTACCGCAGCAGGGATATTTATGTTCCTCCCGATTGGATTGCCGATGACAACGGGGTGACCGTGCGGCTGATCAAGTATCCCAAAACTCTGTTCGAAAAGATTCCGCAGGGCCTTATCTCGCTCACGCCGGCGGGCGAGACGTTGCAGCGAATGGGGAGCCGGATGATCAACGGTGGGAGGTAAATTTTCGCGCTCGACACGCGATCCGGGGAACGGTATTAAAGGTCCCGTGAAATACGAATCAGGTGCGAAAGAATCCGTTTGCCTGGAGAGTTACGCTAGAACAAATCCATCAAAGGTTTCGGCAAGCTGTAGACTATTTCAAGGCGAGTGGAACATGGAATTCATGGGTCATCCAGAGGACCTGGATTTCTTCTTCGAAAATTTCAACGCGATGAACAAAAAATAAAGTTCACAACGGTTCGTGAGTGCTTCTACACCGAATATGAAATGTCGTCTCCGGCGGCAACTTCCGCCACTTCGACCAGCGGATCGACGCCGCTGAATGCACCGGCGGTTGCAGCGGCCGATTTGTTTCCGCGCCGCATCGCCACAAGTCCAGTGCGAACCATTTCCAGCACGCCGTAAGGCCGCAGCACTTCCAGCAACCCGTCAATTTTATCTTCCGTCCCGGTGATTTCCAGAATCAAGGATTCCGGCGCAACATCCACCACTCGCGCGCGAAACACCTTCGCCAATTCCAAAACATGCGAGCGCGCTTCGTGCGTCGCCGCCACTTTGATCATCGCCAAGTCGCGAATAATCGCCGGCTCCTGCGTGATATTTTCCACCAGCAAAACATTCACAAGTTTGTAGAGGTTGGCTTCAATGCGCCGCGCCTGATCCGCATCGGCATCCACCGTAATCGTCATGCGCGAAACTTCCGGCTTTTCCGTCCGTCCCACCGCCAGCGAATCGATGTTGAACGCGCGGCGGCGGAACAGGGAAGCGACGCGCGTGAGCACTCCCGGTTTATTTTCAACATAGACGATAAATGTGTTCAGCATATTGACCTCAATCGTCCAAAGCGGTCTCGACAATCGGGCTCGGCCGCCGGATCATTTCGTGCAGCCCGGCTCCCGCCGCGACCATCGGATACACCGTGTCTTCCTGCTCCACCACAAAATCGAGCAACATCGGCCCATCGTGCCCGCGCGCCTCTTGCACCGCCGGAACAGTTTGCATCCGTTCGGAAACCACCGCCGCGCGAATCCCGTAAGCTTCCGCCAGTTTCGTGAAGCATGGATTCAGCAGCGGTGTGGCTGCATAGTTGCGGTCGTAAAAAAATTCCTGCCACTGCCGTACCATGCCCAGGTAGCCGTTGTTGATAATCGCGATATTAATTTTTAGTTTTTCCTGCACAATCGTCGCCAGTTCGCACATCGTCATCTGGAATCCGCCATCACCCACCACAGCCCACACTTCGGCTTCCGGGCGCGCCACTTTGGCTCCGATCGCCGCGGGCAGCGCGAATCCCATGGTGCCCAATCCGCCGGAGGTGATCAGCGAGCGCGGCTCTTCGTGTTTGTAATATTGCGCCTCCCACATCTGGTGCTGTCCCACATCGGTGACGACGACCGTGTTCGTGCCGCGCGTTTCGCGCCACAGATCGCTGATCACGTGCGCGGCATACAAATGTCCGTTGTCCGGCAGGTTCTGAATGTCGCGAACGGCGGAATCGCCTTTCAGTTGATCGATATGATCGAGCCACTCGCTGCGGTCAAGCGATTCGATGCGCGGCAACAATTCTCTCAATACTTCGCGCAAATCGCCCACCAGCGCCACGTCCACTTTCACAAGTTTATTGATTTCCGCCGGATCGATTTCGATGTGGATTTTCTTGGCGTTTGGCGCGTACGTTTTCAAATTGCCGGTCACGCGATCGTCAAATCGCATCCCCATCGCAAGCAAAAGATCGGCTTCCTGAATTGTGTTGTTCACCCACGCTTCGCCGTGCATGCCCATCATTCCCAAATTCAGCGGATGCGATGCTGGAAACGCACCCAGGCCAAGCAAAGTCAGCGCCACCGGAATTCCTGCCCGATCCGAAAACTCGCGCAATTCGCTCATGGCGCCGGAAACAATTACTCCGTGTCCGGCAAGAATCACCGGATGCTTGGCATTGCGAATCAATTCCAGGGCGTTGGTCAATTCCTGCGCCACGGGATAAAAATTTGGACGGTATCCTGGCAATTTGGGCTTCGCCAAGTCCCACTCGAAATTGCAAGTCGATTGCTGCGCATCCTTCGTGATGTCCACCAGCACCGGCCCCGGACGTCCCGACCGCGCCACGTAAAACGCCTCGCGCAAAGTGCGCGCCAATTCATCGGGTCGCGTCACCAGATAATTGTGCTTGGTGATCGGCAAGGTAATTCCGGTGATATCCGTTTCCTGAAAAGCATCGGAGCCGATCAGCTTGCTTCCCACTTGCCCGGTAATGCAGACGATAGGCGAAGAATCCATCATGGCCGTGGCGATGCCGGTCACCATATTGGTGGCTCCCGGCCCCGACGTCGCGATAGCCACGCCAACCTCGCCGCTCGCTCGCGCGTAGCCATCCGCCATGTGCGTCGCGCCCTGTTCATGGCGCACCAGCACGTGATGAATGCTGCTGTGCTGCAGGGCATCGTAGGCCGGAAGAATAGCTCCGCCCGGATACCCGAAGACGTGCTTCACGCCTTCCCGCTCCAGGCATTCCCAAAGAATCTGTGCTCCGGTTTTCTTCATGGGGACGAAACCTTTTTTCCGGCTCCTAATCAAGCATCCATTTGCGAAGTTGGCCTGATGGCCGGCAGCGTTTGTGCACCGCAACCAAGCACAGGCAGGAGTGCCTGTGCTACTTTAGCGCCCGCTTCGCGCCACCGCTTCCGCCGGCCGAAGCCACGACATCTGCGAGCGAAGTTCCTTTCCCACTTTTTCCAGCGGATGATTCAGATCCTTTTCGAGTAGCTTGTTGTACTCAGGTAGCCCCGCCTGATTTTCCGCGATCCATTCCCTGGCGAATTGGCCGGACTGAATCTCGGAAAGAATCTTTTTCATCGTTTGGCGTACTCGGTCGTCCACCACGCGCGGACCGCGCGTCAGGTCGCCATACTTGGCCGTGTCGCTGACGTACTTCAGCATCTGCGCGAAGCCGCCTTCGTAAATCAAATCGACGATCAGCTTCAATTCATGGATGCATTCGAAATAAGCCGCTTCCGGCTGATACCCGGCTTCCACCAAAGTTTCCCAGCCCGCTGCCATCAATTCCGTTGCGCCGCCGCATAGCACCGCCTGTTCGCCAAAAAGGTCTGTTTCCGTTTCTTCCGCGAATGTGGTCGCGATCACGCCAGGACGCGTGCCGCCCAGCGCGTGCGCGTAAGCCAGGGCGCGATCAAACGCCACGCCGCTGGCATCCTGATGAACAGCCACCAGGCAGGGAACACCGCGGCCTTCTTCAAACTGCCGGCGGACCAGATTCCCAGGGCCCCTTCGGCGCCACCATCGCAACGTCCACGTTGGCCGGCGGCTGAATCTGCTTGTAATGAATATTGAAGCCGTGAGCGAAGAGCAGCATTGCGCCATCTTTCAGATTTGGAGCAATCTCGTCGCGATATTGCTTGGGCTGCGCCATATCAGGCACCAGAATCGCGATCACATCAGCCGATGCCACTGCTTCGGCAGGCTCTTGCGGTGCCCAGCCATCCTGCTGCGCGATTTTCCAGGTACGCCCATCCCGGCGGAGACCCACCGTCACATCGAGCCCGCTATCCCGCAGATTCAGCGCGTGCGCGCGTCCTTGGCTGCCGTAGCCCAACACGGCGATGCGCTTACCCTCAAGCAAGCGCGGTTTTGCGTCGTCTTCCCAATACATTTTCGCCATAGTCTTCTCCCTCAACTCCCGTTAGAAATCGGACCTGCCTGCCAACCCGTCGAGTTTGTCTACCATGCCTTTAGTCCCACTAGAAAGCCTGAGCCCGTAGTTTAAGTCAAATTTATAATTGTTCTGGTTAATATAAGTGGTGCTTATGGGTGGGGTTGCCAAAATCCGCGCAAACCGACTTACCGCTCCGTTTCTACCTTGCATAATCCGGACTGCTTACCTGTCGCCGCGAAATCGCTAAATCTTTATTTGACAGCCTGATCGACTTCCTGTATTTTCACTTTTGACCATGGACCTGCGGGCGCATCGACACCACCATCACCATTACAGCGTGGCG
Organism: uncultured Acidobacteriota bacterium; assembly: GCA_963797765.1. Taxonomy (GTDB): domain Bacteria; phylum Acidobacteriota; class Terriglobia; order Acidiferrales; family UBA7541; genus JBGPTK01. Next base: position 378,199 of record CAWCQU010000003.1, read on the forward strand.
ATGTGCCTCGGGAATCCTGAATAGCTGAAACGCAATCTTAGCTTTCGAGAGCCCGCTGGCACTACAAACCGGCGGGCTTTTCGTTTTTGCAGGCATATTTCAGAGCCTGCGAAATCTGGAGGGGACGTGGAACTCGATTACAGCAAACTGGGCGGCCTGGTGCCCGCAATCGTGCAGGATTTCGAGTCGGGCGAAGTCCTTATGCTGGGATTTATGAACGCGGAGGCGCTGGAAGCCACACTCGAAACGGGCGACGTGACCTTTTACAGCCGGTCGCGCAAAAAATTATGGACCAAGGGCGAGCAAAGCGGCCACCGCCTGCGGCTTCGCGAACTGCGCGTGGATTGCGACGCGGATGCGGTGCTGGTGAGCGTGGACGCCGCCGGCCCGGGGGTATGCCACGAAGGCTATCGCAATTGTTTTTTCCGGCGCCTGAGCGCGGATGGCACACTGGTGATCGCCAGCGAGAAAACGTTTGATGCAAATGCCGTCTACGGCAAAGGCGAACAGTCGTGAGCCTATTGCGCCTGGGAATTCCGAAAGGCAGCTTGCAGGATGCCACGCTGCAGCTTTTCGCGCGCGCCGGGTGGCGCATCACCGTGGATTCGCGCAGTTACTTCCCGGCGATCGACGATTCGGAAATAACCTGCATGCTAGTCCGCGCGCAGGAGATGGCGCGCTACGTGGAAAGCGGTGCGCTCGATGCGGGAATTACGGGTAGAGACTGGATTCTCGAAACCGGCTCGGGTGTGATCGAAGTAGCCGAACTCGTCTACGCCAAGCAGCGTCTTACTCGGGTGCGCTGGGTGCTGGCCGTGCCGGAGGATTCGCCGGTGCAATCGGTTCGCGATCTGGAGGGGAAGATAATTGCCACCGAAGCCGTCGAATTGACCAGGAAATATCTGGCGAAACACGGCGTCACCGCGCGAGTGGATTTTTCCTGGGGCGCGACCGAAGTGAAAGTGCCGCAACTCGCGGATGCGATCGTGGAGGTGACGGAAACGGGTTCCTCGCTGCGAGCGAATCGCCTGCGCGTGGTGGATACGGTGCTGGAATCGGCGCCGCAATTTATTGCGAATTCCGCGGCGTGGGCCGATGCATGGAAACACGAGAAAATCTCGAACCTGGTGTTGTTGCTGCAGGGAGCCATTGCCGCGTACGCGAAAGTCGGTTTGATGTTGAATATTCGTCGCGAAGATTTGCCGGGAATTCTAGAAGCTCTGCCCGCGTTGAAAAATCCAACTATTTCCGAGCTAAGCGACCCAGGCTGGGTAGCCGTCAACACCGTGGTGGATGAAGAATTGGTCCGGCAGATCATTCCGCGATTGAAGGCTGCTCGAGCGCAGGGAATCGTGGAATATCCGCTAAACAAAATCGTACCCTGAATCGTCCAATTGAAATGATGAAAATTCTGAGTCTGACGAAATCGAATATCGGAAAGGTGACTCGCAAACGCCGCGTGCCCGATCAGCAAGCTGAGAAGGTTGCGCAGCGAATTGTGAACGACGTTCGCAATCGCGGAGATCGCGCGCTGCTCGCCTGGACAAAACGTCTCGACGGCCTGGAACTCGATCGCGCGGCAATTTGGGTAAGTCCGCGCGAAATGCGCGCGGCGCGGCGTGCGGCGAGCGTGGAACTGCTTCGAGCGATCGAGCACGCCGCCCGAAATATCCAGCGCGTTGCCGAAAGGCAGAAGCCGCTAGAGTGGAAGCTCACGGTCGAAGGCGGCGTTCAGGTCGAGCAGATCGTCCGGCCGCTGCGAGCCGTTGGTTGCTACGTTCCAGGCGGCCGTTTTTCGTTGCTTTCGACGCTGCTGATGACCGCGATTCCCGCGCAGACAGCAGGCGTGACGGAGATTGTGGTGGCATCTCCGAGGCCGAATGCCGCGTTGCTGGCCGCGGCCGATTTGCTCGGAGTGCGCCGCATCGCGCGAGTGGGCGGAGCGCAAGCGATTGCCGCGCTGGCCTACGGAACGGAGACACTCCCGCGAGTGGACAAAATCTTCGGCCCCGGCAATCGCTACGTTACGGCCGCCAAGCGGTTAATTCGTTCCGATTGCGCGATCGACCGGCTTGCCGGTCCAACCGAATTGTTGATTTTGTCCGAGCGAGGGAATCCCAGCTACATCGCGGCGGATTTGCTGGCGCAGGCGGAACATGATCCGGATGCAGTGGCGCTGCTGGTGACTACTTCGCGAAAGCTCGCGGTTAAAGTGCGCGCAGAGGTGTTGAGCCAATTGGAACAGTTGCCAAAAAACAATCCGGCCTGGCGTTCGATTCCAGAGCGCAGCGCGATCCTGATTGCGTCTGGAATGAATTCTGCGATTCAGTTTGCGAACGATTTTGCGCCAGAACATTTGAGCCTTCCGGACGGCGATGAAAGCGTGGTGAACAAAATCAATTCGGCCGGCAGCGTTTTTCTTGGTGGTTACAGCGCGCAACCATTGGGCGATTACGCAACGGGAACCAATCACGTGCTGCCAACGGCGGGTTGGGCCGCCGTCGAGGGTGGGCTTTCCACAATTGACTTCATGAAATCGTTCACCCTACAAAAAATATCGCGCGTCGGATTTTCCTCATTGGCGCCGGCGGTGAAGACTCTGGCGGGTGCCGAAGGCTTGCTGGCGCACGCGCGAGCCGTGGAGGTGCGCGAATGAAACTGCCGATCCAACCGCGCCGCGCGGTATTGGACATGCGGCCCTATCATCCTCCGCTCGAAGGACGCGCTGGCAAGATGCGCCTGGACTTCAATGAGAACACCCTGGGCTGCGCGCCGGCGGTTCGCCGCGCGTTGCGGCGATTGACCGCGGATCAGGTGGCCATCTATCCGGAATATGAAACCGTGCGAAGAAAGCTGGCGCGGTTTTTTCGAGTGCAACCTGCGGAATTGCTGCTCAACACGGGAACGGACGACGCTCTTCGATTGATCGTCGACACCTTCATCGAACCGGGGCGTTCCGTGTTGCTCGTTGAGCCGACGTTTGCCATGTACCGGTTCTATGCGGAACGCGCGGGCGCTCGAATTGTTTCTCTGCGATATGACCAGAAGATGCAATTTCCGCTGGTAAGCCTTCTGGATGTTTTGCGCCGGCGAATATCGCGTCCTGACGTGTTCTTTTTGGCGAATCCGAATAATCCCACCGGCACACTTGTGCAGCCACGGGAACTGCGCCAAATTCTCGAAGCCGCGAAACGTACGATGGTGGTGATCGATGAAGCCTATTTCGATTATTGCGGCGTAACGGCCTTGCCCTGGCTTCGTAAGTACCCGAATCTGATTGTAACCCGCACATTTTCGAAGGCGGCCGGGCTGGCCGGTTTGCGCATCGGTTGCGTGTTCGCGCGTTCCGCGATTGCAGGGGAGTTGCAAAAAGCGCACTCTCCGTATCCCGTCAGCGTCGCGGCTCTGGCGGCGGCAGAGGCGATGACTCGCGGCGGTACGTACCTGCGGCAAAGCGTGAGGGAGGCCCATCTCAGCAAAAGAGAAATGGAAAATGCGTTCGTACGGTTGGGAATTCCATTTTTCGAAAGCGCGGCAAATTTTGTGCTGGTTGATTTTGGCTCGCGCGCCCCGGAGTTGCTGGCAAAGTTGCGCCGGGAAAATATCCTGGTGCGCGACCGGCGCGCCGATTTTGATCGCGTGGGCTTCGTGCGCATCACCGCTGGAAAGCGAGCCGAAACCCGCAAACTGCTGCGAGCAATTGAGAGAATCTGGTGAAATCAAAAATAGATATTGTGATCTTCGATATGGACGGCGTGCTGGTGGATGTGCGCGATACGTTTCACTCCACGATCCTGATGACGGTGAAACATTTCACCGGGAAGTCCGTGCCGCGCGTCGCGATTCAGGATTGGAAAAATCGTGGCGGCTACAATGACGATTGGAAGCTGAGCCATCATTGGATTCGCTCGCTCGGCACGCGCATTTCGTTTAAAGAAGTAAAGCGCCAATTCCAGGTTTTCTACTGGGGCGAAAATAACGACGGCACATTTCTGCGCGAACACTGGCTGCTGCCTCTTCCGAATTTGCGGCGGCTGGCGAAAAAGGTGGAACTTGCGATTTTCACTGGGCGAACCCGGCGAGAACTGGAACCGACTCTCGATCGCTTCGGGGTGGAGAAATATTTTCGCGGCATCGTGACTCAAAACGACATCACGAAGCTGAAGCCGCATCCCGAAGGGCTGCTCAAGATTCTGAATGGTCGCGATCCCAATGTCGCGCTTTACGTGGGAGACAACGTGGACGATGCGAAGGCGGCGCAGCGCGCGGGTATTCTTTTTGCCGGAGTGCTGCCGCCGCGCGCTTTGGCGCGGCGACTCTGCGCGGCGCGGCTGAAAGAACACGGCGCGAAAATGATTCTGCGCAACGTGGCAGCCGTGGAGGGATTGCTGCAATGAGAAAAGCGAATCTGCGGCGCACCACCAAGGAAACTGACATTCAGATTCGCCTGAATCTTGACGGACGCGGGCGCTCTCAGGTGAACACAGGCATTCGTTTCTTTGACCACATGCTCGATCTGTTCGCGCGGCACGGCGCGTTCGACCTGGAACTCGAAGCGCGCGGCGATTTGGATGTAGACCAGCATCACACCGTGGAAGACGTGGGAATTGTGCTCGGCGAAGCGGTGCGCAAAGCATTGGGAACGAAGCGCGGGATTCTGCGCGCCGGATATTTTTGGATGCCGATGGATGAAACGCTGGCGATGGCCGCGATTGATTTAAGCGGGCGCGCGCACTGTGTTTGCCGTTTCAAAATCGGCGCACGGATGGTGGGAGATTTTCAGACCGAACTATTGGAAGATTTCTTTGAGGCTTTCGCACACGCCGCAGCGGCCAATGTGCATCTGCGGCTACTCTACGGACGCTCGTCGCACCACAAAGTGGAAGCGCTGTTTAAAGCATTCGCGCGTGCATTGCGTTTCGCCGCCAGCCGTGACCGGCAATTGCGGCGCATCTTACCTTCGACGAAGGGCTTGCTGTGAAGATCGCGTTGGTGGACTACGGAGCCGGGAATCTTCCATCTGTCGAGCGCGCACTGGCGCGACTGGGTGCGGAAACGCAGCGCGCGGCGAGTGCGGAGGAAATCGAATCCGCGGAGGCAATCGTACTGCCGGGCGTGGGACACTTTGCCGCGATGATGCGCGCGCTTGAAAAGCAAGATGTGCTGACGGCGTTGCGCGCAGCGTTAACACGCGGCGTTCCGTTTCTTGGAATCTGCGTGGGATTGCAGGCGCTCTATCGATCCAGCGAAGAAGCGCCGGACACGGGAGGACTGGGAATTTTCGACGAGACGGTTCGGAAGTTGCCGGCCACTTCGAAGCTGCCGCACATGGGATGGAATACGGTTCAGGAATCGCGGCCGGGCAGCGAGCTTCTGCGCGGGATACCTACCGGAACTTATTTTTATTTTGCACATTCATACGCGGCGGCGGGCGAAGGCGCGCAGACGGTGGCGAGGTGCGACCATGCTGCAAATTTCGCCGCCGTGATCGAGCAGGGAAATATTCTCGCGGTGCAATTTCACCCTGAAAAATCGGGTGAAGCGGGGGCGCGGGTGCTGAGCAATTTCCTGGAGTTCGCGCGATGACGCTGGCGCGCCGCATCATTCCTTGCCTCGACACGGACGGCAAGCGCGTGGTGAAGGGCGTTCAGTTTGTGGGGTTGCGCGATGCGGGCGATCCAGCGGAGCTTGCGGCCCGTTACAACCGCGAGGGCGCGGATGAAGTGGTGGTGCTGGATATCGCGGCTTCCCGCGATGGCCGCCCCACGTTTCTTGAAACCATTCGCCGCGTCGCGGCTGAACTATCAATTCCGCTGACGGCGGGCGGAGGAATTGGCACGCTCGGCGAAGCGCGCGGCGTGCTTCGCGCGGGCGCGGACAAGGTGACGATCAATACCGCCGCCGTGCGCCGCCCTGCGCTGCTTTCCGAGATTGCAGAAGAATTCGGTTCGCAGGCCGTGGTCCTGGCGATCGATGCCAAGCGCACTGGCGATCGCTGGCGAGTGTTCGTTCGCGGGGGACACGAGACCACTGACCTTGACGCGGTCGATTGGGCGCGGGAAGGAGTGGACCGAGGCGCGGGGGAAATCCTGCTCACATCCATCGACCGCGACGGGACCGGTGCCGGATTCAATTGCGAACTCACCGCCGCTGTTTCTAACGCCGTCTGCGTTCCGGTGATTGCATCGGGAGGCGCCAAAACTCCGCAGGATTTTCTCGCTGTGTTCCAGGAAGGCTGTGCCGACGCGGCCTTGGCCGCTTCGATCTTTCATGACGACATCCAGCCGATAGGTGCGCTGAAGGAGTTTCTCGCTGCTCGCGGCGTTCCGGTGCGGATCAGCCGATGATCGTTCCCTGCATCGATTTGCAAAGTGGCCGGGCCGTACAACTGATGCGCGGACGCCGCCGCATGCTCGAAGTGAAAGATGTCTTCGGTTTACTCGAAAGTTTCCAGCGATACAAGTTTTTGCATGTGATCGATTTGGATGCCGCAATGCGGCGCGGCCGGAATGATCGCCTGGTGTGCTCGCTGTGCCGGCAGGCAACGGACGAATATGGAATGAAAGTGCGGATAGGTGGCGGCATTCGCACCCTGGTTCGCGCGGCGCGTGTGGCCAGTTGGGGAGCGGATAAAGTGATCTTGGGAAGCGCCGCATTCCGAAGCGGCCGCGTGGACCACAAATTTCTGCAGCGGCTGATCCGAGAGATCGGCCGCGAGCGGATAATGCTTGCGCTGGACACGGACGGTGGCTACATAGTCGTGCGCGGCTGGCGCGATAAATTGCGCCTGCGGGCGGAAGACGTGATTCCCGAGCTCGAGCAATATTGCGCGGAATTCCTGTGCACCTATGTGGACGCGGAAGGAACCATGAAAGGAACCAATTTGAAATGGTATCGAGCGCTGCGACGCACCACGCAATTGCCCATCACTGCGGCGGGCGGAATCAGCAGCCACCGTGAAGTCCGCGCACTCGAACGCTTGAAGATGAACGCAGCGATCGGGATGGCGATGTACCGGGGAAAGATTTCCTGAACGCAGCGGTACGCCGGTCGGCCTGATCCTGAGCGGGAAAATCCACGTTACGAAAAATTTACAAAAGAAGGTATTGACCGGTCCACGCAGCCGTGGCTATAGTGATGGCCGAAGTCGAAATGCAGCATTCGCGTGTTTCTGCATTTCGCAATATTTGGGAGAGTTCGAATCCGCGCCATGCAACAGCGATTTTATTATTTTTACGCCTTTACGTACCGCTTCCCATATCCGGGGAGCGGGCCGGCGAGGCTTGTGCGCGGAGGGAATAAAAGCTAACACCTAAACGCCGCAGCAAGTTTCGAACAGCCGGGCCGCTAACCGAAAAGGTTAAGCGGCCTTTTTTGTTTTAGGGCTGCCGGCAAAGGAAACAGGCCATGAGCATTCAAGAACTGCGCAACGTGATCGATGAAATCGACGAAGGAATCGTCCACTTGCTGAATTGGCGGATCGAAATCGCCCTCGAAATCGGAAAGCTCAAACGCGACAAGGGATTGCCGTTGCGCATCCCTCATCGCGAAAGGGAAGTGTTGAAACGCGTGTGGGGGCGCAACAAGGGCCCGCTCAGCGACGGAGCGGTGAGCCGTCTCTTCCGATTGATCATCCGCGAAACTCGCAAAGTGGAAGCGACCGGCATGAAGCCGGACCGCAAGCGGCTTCGTACCTTCCGGCCGGAGAGCGCGGAGCGGCCGGCGAAGCGGCGCCGCACAGCTCCTGCAAGGCAAAGATCGTCGAAGGCAGGAAGCAAAGAGGCTCGGCGATGACCGATGGTAAACGATTGCTGCGAGTGGCCTTCCAGGGCGAGCGCGGCGCGTTCAGCGAAGAAGCCGCCGTCCGCCTGCTCGGTGAAAAAATCGAACTGGTGCCGCGGGCCACGTTTGAACTTGCATTCGCGGCAATCGAGCAGCGGCTGGCCGACCGAATTCTGGCGCCTATTGAAAACAGTTTGGCGGGATCGGTGCACCGGTCTTACGACCTGCTGGTGGAAAGCAAGTTGACCATCATCGGCGAAGTGGTGATCCCCATCGTGATGAACTTGATTGGTGTGCCCGGCGCGGAGCTGGAAAAAATCACCATCGTGGAATCCCACCCCGTGGCGCTGGCCCAATGCGAGCAATTTTTCTCCGCCCATCCCACGTTAAAGCGGATCGCGGTGGAGGATACGGCCGGCAGCGTGCGCGATATCCTGGCTGCCGGTGATCCTTCGCGGGCGGCCATCGCGGGACGGCGCGCGGCGGAAGTCTACGGCGGAAGAATTCTTCAGGAGCATCTTGAGGACCACCGCGAAAACTACACGCGATTTCTGCTGCTGACGGCGGAGGCTCCGGAGGTGGCGAAAGCGGCGAACAAACTTTCACTGGTCATTCAACTCTCGCACCAGCCCGGGGCGCTTTATCACGCGCTGGGCGCCTTTTCGCGGCGGAATATCAACATGCTGAAAATTGAGAGCCGCCCGGTGCAGGGACATCCGTGGCAATACCGTTTTTATCTGGATTTGCAGGCTTCGACGAACGATCCCGAAGTGTGCGACGCGCTCGGCGAGCTTGGAAAACTGACCGACAATGTGCGGATTCTCGGCTGCTATCCCGCTGCGGTTCCGCACGCAAAGAAATCACAAACCCAAGAGAGAGGTTAATCCCATGGTGGTGAATATGCTTTCCGACGCGACCGAAGAACAAATCAATCATGTGGTGGACCGGATCAAGGAGTGCGGCTACCAGGCTCATTTAATTCGCGGAGTGGAGCGTACGGTGATCGCGGCAGTGGGCAGCGACGAGAGCCGCCGCGGCGAACTTGAAGCGCTACGCGCGGCAGCGGGCGTGGAGGAACTGGTTCGCATTGCGCATCCCTATAAACTGGCCAGCCGCAGCTTCCGTCCTGAAGGAACGATCGTTGAAATCGGCAAAGGCGTGCGTTTCGGCGGACAGGAAGTTTTCGTCGCCGCCGGGCCCTGCGCCGTCGAATCGGAAGATCAGATTCATCGCGTCGCCGAACGCGTGGCCCAGGCCGGGGCGCGATTGCTTCGCGGCGGGGCGTTCAAGCCGCGCAGCTCGCCATATTCGTTCCAGGGACTTGGGAGAAAAAGGACTGGAATTATTGCGCGAGGCGGCCGACAAAAATGATTTGCTGGTGGTGACGGAGGTGATGGAACTCGCGCAGATCCCCATGATGCTTCCTTACGTGGATATGTTCCAGGTGGGCGCGCGAAATATGCAGAATTACAATTTGCTTCGCGGCCTGGGCGAAATCCGCAAGCCAGTGCTGCTGAAGCGCGGACTTTCCGCGACGCTCGAAGAACTTCTGCTGAGCGCGGAATATATCCTGGCGGGCGGGAACTACAACGTGGTGCTGTGCGAGCGGGGGATTCGAACGTTTGAGACCAGCACGCGGAACACGTTCGACATTGCGGCGTTTCCCGTCATCAAGCAATTATCGCATCTGCCGATTGTAGGCGATCCTTCACATGGAATCGGACGGCGGAGCCAGGTTCCGGCAATTGCCCGGGCGGCGCTGGCGGCAGGGGCGGATGGACTGCTGATCGAAGTCCATCACGATCCGGAACACGCGCTCTCTGACGGCGCGCAATCGCTATTTACCGAGCAATTCGGCCAATTGATGAAGGAACTGCGAATCATCGCGCCCGCGCTGGGACGGAGAGTAGCGTAGCTGCACATTTGCTCCCGCTGCGTCGCTCCAAGCAAGCGAGCGTGCCGGGCCAATGCCTTCGACGTCATTCCGAGGTCCGCGAATTTTGCGGGCCGAGGAATCCAGAGTTGCGTGCGCAAATTGCGGTGAGCTCGGGATCCCTCGATCGTCGAGCCGATCTCGGGATGAGAATTGATATTTTATATGCCGCGTATCCCGCCCGTGCGTTATTCCTGTACAGAGCAAAGTAGCAGTCGCCACATCTCGCCCGCACAAGTCATTCCCCGGCCGCCGAAATAGCTATACGCCTGATTCAAATTCTCAATTGTACTTTTCGAGCGAATGGACTGTATCTAGTAGAGGTGCATATACGTGTACCTATCCACTCGCCAGATCACGACGCCTGCGGAGTCGGGTTCGTCGCCCAGCTCGGCAGCAGCGGCTCGCGTGACGTGATCAAGCGCGCGTTAACAGCGCTGACGCGCCTTACTCATCGCGGCGGCGTGGATGCGGACGGCACCAGCGGCGATGGGTCGGGCTTGCTCACATCGATTCCGTGGGATTTCATGCGCGGACGCGCGCGGGAATCAGGAATCGAATTGCCCGAGTCGTTTGGCCTGGGTATGGTCTACCTGCCCCGCAAGCAGGCGGGGCAGGCGCGCGCGGCCATCGAAGCTTGCGCCGCCAATTTGGGCCTGCGCTGCCTGGGCTGGCGAGTGGTTCCCACCGATCCGTCCGTGCTCGGTCCACTTGCCGCCGCCACACTTCCGGTGATTCAGCAGTGCTTCTTCGCGTGCGACGATCCAGATTGCCAATTTTGAGACGGCTGCTCTTCTTTCTGCGTAAGAGAGTGGAACACGAAGGCGTAGCCGGAACTTATTTCTGTTCGCTGTCTTCGCGTACGGTTGTTTACAAAGGCTTACTCGCTCCGTGGCAGGTTCCCATATTTTTTGCTGATTTGGCCGACAAAAATTTCAAGTCGAGCTTTGCCGTGTTTCACCAGCGCTATTCCACTAACACTCAACCCACCTGGACGCTCGCCCAGCCTTTCCGGTTTGTGGGCCACAACGGCGAGATCAATACCATCGGTTCGAACCGCCGCTGGATGCGCGCGCGGGAGAATGGAGTGCGGCGCGAATTCGGCGCTGGAGATTGGTTCCATTCGCTCGAAGATGGCGGCAGCGATTCGGCCAGCTTCGACAATGCGCTGGAAATTTTGCTGCACCGCGGTGCCGGCCTGGCCGGTGCAATGCTGCGCATGGCCCCGCCTGCCTGGGAATCCGATCACCGTTTGAGCCCGGAACTCCGCGGATATTTTGAACGTCATGGGCGCGAACAGGAACCGTGGGATGGCCCCGCGGCGCTGGTATTCAGCGACGGAAAAATGGTGGGCGCGAAGCTCGATCGCAACGGGTTGCGCCCTTTGCGCTACACGCGCACCACGGATGGACTGCTAATTGTGGGATCCGAAGCAGGCCTTGCGGATTTCGGCGAAAAGCAAATTGCCGAGCGGCAGCGCCTGGGCCCGGGCGAAATGTTGCTGGTCGATCCGGAAGCCGGGAAAATTTATCGAGGCGGCGGAATCACGGCGTTGCTGGATTTGCGCGGCAGCGCCGATGTCGCCGCTCAAGGTGCGGGCGCCACTTTTGTGCGGCTCGCACCGGTGGCGGCTCCAGTTCGCAGCCATTCTTTCGATCCCAAGCGCACAGCCGCGGCGCTGGGTTGGAGCGAAGATCAGTTCCGCCTGCTTTTTCAGCCTCTTGGCATGGAAGGCAAGGAAGCCATCTGGAGCATGGGCGACGACGCGCCGCCCGCATTTATTTCCGGCACTTGCCGTCCGCTGTGGGATTACTGCAAGCAGCGATTCGCTCAAGTGACCAATCCCCCGATTGATCCTTTGCGCGAAGCGCAGGTCATGTCACTTGATGTCTCTCTGGGCGCAAAAATTGTGTTGGGCTCGCCGCTGGTGGATGCGGGCCAGATGGCGGCGATTGAAAAAATAGTTCGTCACTCGGATCACTCGCCTCTCCTGCGCATTGATATCACTTTTGAAAGCGCCGCCGGCGTTCCCGCCGCGCTTGAGGCTGCTCTCGAGAGACATCCGCGAAGCTATTGCAGGCAGCGCGTAGCCGCGCAGCGGCCTCAACTGGTATTGCTCAGCGATTACAGTGTCGGAGAAGCGCGCGCTGCCTTGCCCGCATTGCTCGCCTTGTCCGCGGCGTGGAAAGCGATGGTGCACGCCAACCTTTGCAGCGTTCCGTTGATTATCGAAACCGGCCAGGCAATTGAAACGCATCATGTGGCCTTGCTGATCGCGGCAGGCGCCAGCGCCGTGTTTCCTTATCTCGCCTTGGAACTTTCGGAAGCGCTGGAACCGGGAGGCGCGGCGCGGTATCGCATTGCCGTGGAAGCCGGGCTGCGCAAGGTGCTGGCGCGCATGGGAATTTCCACCGTGGCCAGTTATCGTAATAGCCAGTTGTTTGAAATCGTGGGACTCGATCCCGAAGTCTATGAAGAATTCTTTGAGGATGCTCCGGCTGTGCTGGGCGGAAAGAAATTGGCCGAACTACTCGAAGATAGCCTGGAGCGCCACCTACGTGCATATTTCCCCCAGGCACAGGCGCTCCAGGATTTAGGTTTGTACCGTTTCCGGCAGGGTGCGGAGCAGCACGCCAGTTCTCCGGAATTTGTGCGCCGCATCCAAAGTTATGTGAAGGCGCCCGATCCGGAAAAGTATCGTGCGATGGCCTCGCTCGCGGAGAGCCGCGCGCCGGTTGCCGTGCGCGATTTGCTCGAAGTTGTGACCGGCACGCCAGTGCCGCTCGAAGAAGTGGAAGACGCGAGTTCAATTCTAGGCCGTTTTTCCACGCAAGCGATGTCGCTTGGCGCGCTCAGCGCCGAAGCACATCGCGCGCTGGCGATCGGAATGAATCGCCTGGGCGCGCGCAGCAATACCGGCGAAGGCGGCGAAGATCCGGAACTATATCGCAGCGAGCCGGAAGCCACCAATCGAGTGAAGCAGGTGGCCAGCGCGCGATTCGGAGTAACCGCCGAATACCTGGTCCGCGCCGACGAACTCGAAATCAAAATGGCGCAGGGCTCGAAACCTGGCGAAGGCGGCCAGCTTCCTGCCGCGAAAGTGAGTCCTTACATCGCGCAGGTTGCGCCACGCCACTCCGGGAATGTCGCTGATTTCTCCGCCGCCGCATCACGACATCTACAGCATCGAAGACCTGGCGCAGCTTATTTACGATTTACGCGCCATCAACCCGCGCGCTCGGATCGGAGTGAAACTCGTCTCCGGTGCAGGCGTTGGAATTATTGCCGCGGGCGTGGCCAAGGCGGGCGCCGACGTCATCACCATTTCCGGATTCGACGGAGGCACCGGGGCATCGCCGCTCACGTCGATCAAAAATACCGGGCTGCCTTGGGAAGTCGGTTTGCGCGATGCGCAGTCGGCGCTGGTGAAATCGGGATTCCGCCGGCGGGTGCGGCTGCGCGTGGACGGGGGATTCAAATTTGGCCGCGATGTGATCGTCGCGGCGCTGCTGGGCGCCGACGAATTTGGCTTCGGCACAGCCGCGTTGCTGGCCATCGGGTGCGTGATGGCCCGGCAGTGCCACTTGAACACCTGTCCGGTGGGCATTGCGACGCAAGATGAAAAACTGCGTGCGCGATTTGCCGGAAGCCCCGAAATGGTGATGACCTATTTTCGGGGAGTGGCGGCGGATGTCCGCGAGCAACTCGCCGCGCTCGGCGCCCGATCGATTGGCGAGATCGTCGGCGCCGTCGAAAAATTGCGGCCGCGAACGCTGGAAGCCTCGACGCGCGTGGACCGGCTGCTGAAACCCATTCCGGATGCGCCCGCGGACCGGCCCGAACATCCGCACTACATCGCCGGAGTTCACAATAAATTGTCCTCGGTGCTGGCGCGAACGGAAGAAGGAATCTTCCGCCCGCGTTCGTTTGCCATTACAAATGCCGACCGCAGCGTTGGCGCGCAATTGAGCGGTCACATATTGCGCAACAAGCCGGAGTTGCCGCTCGCGGACGAAAGCCCCGAACAAATCCCGGAGCAAATCCCGGAACATATCATTGACTGCGAATTCCGCGGCGCTGCCGGACAAAGTTTCGGCGCATTCCTGATTTCCAATTTGCGATTCCGACTGCTGGGCGAAGCCAACGATTATGTAGGCAAAGGATTGAGCGGAGGCACCATCGCCATCACGGCGGGTCTGGATGCGGCCGCGCGCGGCGACGTGCTGGCTGGGAACACGGTGCTCTACGGCGCCACCAGCGGCGAACTCTACATCGCGGGCCGAGCAGGTGAACGGTTCGCGGTGCGCAATAGCGGGGCGCTGGCCGTGGTGGAAGGAGTGGGCCAGCACGGCTGTGAATACATGACGGCGGGCGTTGCTATCATTCTTGGCCCCGCTGGCGTGAACTTCGGTTCTGGCATGACGGGCGGGCTCGCCTACGTTCAGGGCGACACATTTGTCGAGGACGGCTATAACGCGGAATTTCTTCGCTTGTCCGCCATCACCACGCAAGAAAATTCGTGGCTGCGCCGCGTTTTGAAAGAACATCTGCGCCTTACCGGCAGTCCGTGCGCGAAACGCCTGCTACGAAGTGGCAATGTATTGCCGCTGCTGCGCGCCGAGCCTCTGCAATTGCCGTGTCCGATCGCGCAAACTTGGGCCGCAACGCTGGCACGTTTCGATCAACGAGATCGCGCACCGCTCGATTTGCCGGCCGTCGCGGCGTCTAAAAAATTGATTGAGGCCGTCCAGCCGCAAGGGCAGGCAACGGCTGTGGGAAGTTGATTGCCTCCGGCGCCACCTGCATTCCCACGCGCATGAATGTGAAGTTTTTGTTACACACATCGATTGCGATCCGGATTCGGATATAATCCCTTTGCCACAGCCATGGACTTCGACCAGCTAACTACTTTTGTGGAAGTTGCAAAACTGAGGAGTTTCTCGCGCGCGGGACAAAAGCTTTTCCGCTCGCAGCCCGCCGTCAGCGCTCAAATCCGCCTGCTCGAACAGGAATACGGCGAAAAATTGCTAGATCGGGCGGGAAAATCCGTGCGACTCACCACCGCCGGCGCCGTGCTCTTTGATTACGCCGGGCGCATGCTGAATCTGCGCAACGAATCACTGCACGCCGTGAACGATCAATCCGCCACCCACGGCGGCACTCTGAATATCGGCGCCAACGAAGCAACCTGCCTTTACGTTTTGCCGGAAATTTTCGCGCAATATCACCAGCTCTACCCGCAGGTGCAGATCAGCATCTACCGGAATTTCAGCCGCAAAGTTTTGGAAAAGCTGGAAGACAGCACAATTGACGTGGGAATCGTCACGATGCCGGTGAAATCACGAAACCTGCGCGTGCATTCGATCTTTCGCGACAAACTGATGCTGATGGTCAGCACAAAAAATGCGCTGGCGAAAAGGAAGTCTGTCAGCCGGAGCGACGTGGCCGAACAGCCGCTGATTTTGCCGAAAACCGGATTCACGCGGCAATTGCTCGACCGTTATTTCCGTCCCTACCGCTCGCGTCTGCGCATCACCATGGAATTGCCCAGCGTCACCATGATCAAGCGCTTTGTTGCCGCCAATCTGGGCGTTTCGCTGATCAGCCGCAGTTATGCCTTGGATGAAGTTCGTTCCGGCGAAGTAAAGCTGATCGCGCTCGACGATCTGGAATTGTGGCGCGAGCTTGGCCTGGTTTACCGCCGCGACCGCACCCTCGCCCGCGCCACCACTTCCTTCATCGCCCTGGTCAAACAGCGCGCCGGACTCGACGCCGAGTCCCACCGCGCCCATTCCGCTTGAACTTGCAATATCAGTTCTTCGATGTAGGTCACACGGCAGCCTCAACAAGATCGCTACACCGTCCAGAAACCTCGCTCAATCCCAGCCGCCATCGCGGGAGTGCATCGGAGCGTGTTGTGACGCTTTACGAAATTGTAGTACGCGAAGTGGAGGCGCAACCGCAGCCTTGAAGTTGTCGAGTTTCTTGCTAAAAGCGTAGGTCAAACGAGTTAGGCGGCGCATGTGAAGGCGTGTTGTGCCGTTCAACCGCTCAACGTGACTGGTCGAAGCCAGCGCCAAATCCGGGCGACCTGTCAAACGGATGTCTTGTCCATGCGAATAACTTCGGCATCCATGGCAGATTGATCTCTCAAAGATCTTCACGATCTGCGCGTAGTCTACGTTCGCACCGAAGGCTAGTTCCATCGCTTCAACGTAGGAGCGAAGCGCATCGCGTAGAAATCTGCACGCGATTGGTGATGCCGTGATGCTACATCGCTCACAAAGGCATTTGCGTAGCCGACTGTCACGCTTCCCACCATGACGCAAAAAGTACTTGTTGGACATTTTCGGATGTGAGGCTTAGTCTTAAATTTATATGCCTAAGAAGAAAGGAAAGCTCGACCCACGGATCCCCCGGGTAGCGGAAATTCTCGAATCTCACATGAACTCACTTTCGCCCTCACAGGCGAAAGCGATGCGAATGGACCTCCACTCACTGGCTATCAAGTCTTCCCGGAGCGTAAATCGCGAAAAATCTTCACCAACTCGGCGAAGCGAGAATCCTCGTCTTTTATCCCGTGTTTACTCAAAAAGGCCATAAATTCTCGTTCATCCCCATGCGATAGTATCTTTTCGATATCTCGCAAAGATGAGTTTAGTTCCTTTTTCGTGTGCTTATACTTATCCGCCATAGTTCAGTCGGGTCTCACAACGGCTGCTACGAAGGGCTTCCCGAAGGCATTGCTTTGTGCGTGGTAAATGAATCTTGTTAGCATTTGGCTGGATTTTCCTCTTTCTATACCCCCGTGGCAAGTAGCAATGCACTTAACTTACCGGTTGACGCAGCAGGGCACGCCGCAGTCTGTCTCCCCCACTGAGCGATTACTAATATCCACAGGCAAGGATGCATTGCTGTCCGGCTAGAAGTTTCGCCTCGTTATTTTACTTCTGCCCACGCTTGCCATCTGGTTTTGCCGCCGCGTTTAAGGTAGCCTCTCTGTTCATGCCTCCGCCAAATAAATTCACCGTGGGTCTGGTCCAGATGTCAATGTCGAAAGACCCCGCGGACAATTTGAATCGCGCAATCGCTCGCGTCGAGGAAGCGGCCCGCGGCGGGGCGCAAGTGGTATGCCTGCCGGAATTGTTCCGATCACAATACTTTTGCCAGCGCGAAGACGCCGCATTTTTCGATCTGGCCGAACCGGTGCCGGGACCGACTACGGAGGCTCTCTCCGTAGTCGCGCGCAAAACAAAAGTGGTGCTGATCGCGCCTGTATTCGAGCGCCGCGCTGCTGGCATTTACCACAATTCGGCTGCCATCATCGATGCGGATGGCCAAATCGCTGGCCTCTACCGCAAGATGCATATCCCCGATGATCCCGCCTACTACGAAAAATTTTATTTCACTCCTGGCGATCTTGGTTTCCGCGCATTCGATACTCAGGCCGGCAGAATCTCCACGCTGATTTGCTGGGACCAGTGGTATCCCGAAGGCGCCCGTCTGGCCGCGCTAGAAGGCGCTTGCATTTTGTTCTATCCCACGGCGATTGGCTGGCATCCGAACGAAAAAGAAGAATTCGGCGCATCGCAGCGTGATGCCTGGCGCACCGTTCAGCGCGGCCATGCTATCGCGAATGGAATCTACGTAGCGGCCGTGAACCGCGTGGGGCACGAAATTTCCGCGGCGGGCGGCGCGGGAATCGAATTCTGGGGCACTTCCTTCCTGTGCGATCCGCATGGCGTGATTCTTGCCGAAGGTTCCACCGATCGCGAAGAAATTCTCTATCGGCGAAGTAGACCTTGCGCATCTCGAAGACGTTCGCCGCAACTGGCCATTTTTGCGCGACCGCCGCATCGACGCCTATTCCGGAATCAATCAACGATTTCTTCACGAGCCAACGTGGGCCAAAAAACCTTAGTTTCCAAATCAATCACAACAGAAACTCCCGCGGCCCGCGGATTCCACATGCCCGCCGAATGGGAACCGCACGAGGCCACCTGGATCGGCTGGCCGCACAATCCCACCGACTGGCCCGGTAAAATCGAGCCGATTCACTGGGTGTACGGTGAAATTGTCCGCCATCTCGCCGAAGGCGAAACAGTTCGCATCCTCGTGAATTCGAAAAAACATAAAGCGCGCGCGCGTAGCGTGCTCAAAAGCGTGGGTGTCAATTCGTCTCGCGTGCAATTCTTCGAATTTCCCACCAATCGCGGATGGGCGCGCGATTCCGGACCGATTTTCGTGAAACATGCCGAAAAGCCGCGGCAAGTGGCGATCGTCCGTTTCAGATTCAATGCCTGGGCAAAATACGGCGATTGGAGAAAAGACGCCACTGTCCCGGAAAAAGCAGCGCGAGTTCTGAAAGTGCCGATGTTCCGCGCGATGGTCGGCGCAAAAGACTTCGTTCTGGAGGGCGGCGCGATCGACGTCAACGGCAACGGCACGCTGATCACCACCGAAGAATGCCTTCTCGATCAAAAGGTGCAAGTGCGCAATCCCGGCTTCGGCCGCGCGGAAATTGAATCCGCTCTCTGCGCGAACCTCGGCGTTAAGAATATCCTATGGCTCGGCGATGGAATCGCGGGCGACGATACCCACGGCCACGTGGATGATCTCTGCCGTTTTGTGAATCCAAATACGGCAGTCCTGTGCCGCGAGGAAAATTCGCGCGATGCGAATTACAAGCGTCTCGAACAAAACCGCGAACGCCTCGAAGGAATGCGCCTCGAAAACGGCGGCAGGATCGAAGTGATTCCGATTCCCATGCCGTCCCCGGTAATTTTCGAAGGCCAGCGCCTGCCCGCCAGCTACGCAAATTTTTATATTTCGAACGCCGCCGTGATTGTTCCCACATTCAACGATCCGAAAGATCGCGAAGCCCTGGGAATCCTGGCCGAACTATTTCCCAACCGAAAAGTGGTCGGCATTCACGCCGTAGATCTAGTCTGGGGTCTCGGTACATTGCATTGCCTCACGCAGCAGCAGCCCGCCAAGTAGGGATTTGCAGTGACTGTAGGGGCCGGCTTCAGCCGCGCCCCTGGGCCAATCACCAACTTCAGTGGCCGCGCCGGGACTGGGTTGCGTCGTCCGCAGCAGCCGCATTTACGGGTTTCGGACGCGCCATCGCACGCGCGCCCAGCAGCAACATGATCAACCCGAAAACGAACAGCACGATGCCCCATCCGAAATTTACGTTGATTCCCAGCGAATGTTCAGCGTACAGCGCCGGACTGCTCACCAGCCCAAAAATCGTCAGCAAAACTCCGAAAATCGTAAACAGCAAGCCAATCGGCAGTCGAATATCGAGCCCCACGCGAACCTCCTGACCAGCCGTCCAAAATAATCTTCCGCCGCGCCCGCAATGCCCGCCGCGCTAGCGAAAGATGATATTCAAAACAACCGTCAGAGCCAGCACAATCACCGCCAGGATCCCCGGCCGCATGTACCAGTGTTTCTCCACTACCTTCGGCCGCGGCGTGAGCGAATAAACCAGTCCCACAAGTTCTTTTTCTTCCCGCGGCTTCGTCATCAGGCTCACCAAAATGGTGACGACGAAGCAAGTCGTCCACGCAAAAATCGCCGTCCAGAAATTCTGCGCCATCTCGCTCGGATAGGAATGAATCACCGCGATCCATCCTCCCTTCACGCCGGGAATCGCGCCCACCGGCAAGGTCAGCCCATGGTGAAGTGCCGCGGCAATCGTTCCGGAAAGTAATCCTGTAAACGCTCCGTGCCCCGTGGTGCGCTTCCAAAACATTCCCAAAAGAAACGTGGCGAATAATGGAGCGTTCACAAAGGCAAATACAAGCTGCAACATGTCCATAATGTTGTTGAAGCGCGTGGCCATATACGCGGCGGCAATCGAAAGCGCAATTCCAAAAACAGTGGCCGCGCGCCCCATATTTAAATAGTGATGATCGCTCGCGCCGGGATGTATATACGGCTCGTAGATATCGTATGTCCAAACGGTATTGAATGCGGTCACGTTTCCCGCCATCCCTGACATAAAACTGGCAAGCAGCGCGGTGAGTCCCAGTCCAAGCAAGCCGGTTGGGAAGTAGTGGACCAGCATGTTGGGAATCGCCAGGTCGTAATCGAGCACGGGCTTTCCGGCGCTATCGTAAACAGGTTTTCCAGTGCTCGGATCCACTTTCGGTGGAATCAGTCCCTGGCCGCCCTCGAGCGAGCCGGCGGTTGAGATGGATGATGACGATTGCATCGCCGTCGCCGGATCGCGCGAGTTGCGAAGGCAGCGCAATGGCGATCAGCCCCGGAAGAATCACAAGAAACGGGAAAAACATTTTCGGAAACGCCGCGATCAGCGGCGTGCGCCGCGCCGCGCCCATCGAATCCGCGGCCATGGCGCGCTGCACCACCAGGAAATCCGTGCACCAGTATCCGAACGAAAGCACGAACCCCAAACCCATCGACAGCCCAAACCACTCCACTCCCAGGCGATTCGTGTGCGGGCTGGCCATTCCGTGCCAGGCTTCGGTGTAGCTGGGCCCGAGCGTGGCTTTCAATCCAGACCATCCACCCACATTTTTCAAGCCAAGCCACACCAGCGGAAGAAATCCCGCCACGATCAAAAAGAATTGCAGCACTTCGTTGTAGATCGCGCTGGTAAGGCCGCCGAGGTAAATATAACCAAGAACGATCAGCGCCGAGGCGATGATACCCACATGAAAAATCCAGGACTTATCGATGCCCAATTTTTGAAAAGGCAAATCGAGGATATGCAGGATGATGATCAACTTCGCCATCGCGTACATCGAGATTCCCGACGAAAAAATCGTCATCGTCGCGAATGAAATCGCGTTCAGCCCGCGCGTTTTTTCATCGAATCGCAACCGCAGATATTCCGGCACCGATCGCGCCCGCGAGCCGTAATAAAACGGCATCATGAACACGCCCACGAACACCATTGCGGGAATCGCGCCGATCCAATAGAAGTGGCTCGTGGCGATTCCGTATTTCGCGCCCGAAGCCGCCATCCCGATCACTTCTTGCGCGCCAAGATTTGCGGAGATAAACGCAAGCCCGCAAATCCACGCGGGAAGGGAACGCCCGGCCAGGAAAAAATCCGTGCCGGTCTTCATGTAGCGCTTCAGTGCGACGCCGATGCCGAGCACAAAGGCGAAGTAGACGCACATGATCACCCAATCGATGATGGTCAGGCCCACGTGTCGAACCTCCGCGAGACCGGGGTAGTATACCCGTCGAATTCAAATTGCGGCATGGCTGCGGCGAAATTCTCGTCCTAACTGCCTGAATCAGTCCCCAAAGCGGAAACCGTCCGCTTTTCGGCGATGAAGAAGATTTGGACGAGCTTGCGCGTCGCGAAAAAATCGCCAATTTGGATGGTGCAGTGGTCCACATTGGCGGGCGCGATGAAACTTCGGCAGCAAGATTCGGATGGATTGCCGGCGCGAGAAGATTCTAGAATTGAAGCATGAAAAAACTTGACCCGAATTTTCGCGCGGCTTTGGATACGGCTTTCGCAAACGTGATTTCACACCTCGAGAGTCTGGACACAAGCTCGGTGGCAGCGACAACGGACCTGAAAACTTTGCGTCAACGGCTGGCCAAGCCGCTTGACGATGAAGGCCTGCCGCCGGAGCAGGTTGTCGCGGAATTGGCGCGCGCTGTCGAGGGCGGCTTGCTGGGCACGGCGGGCGGCCGGTTCTTCGGATGGGTAATCGGCGGCGCGGTGCCAGCGGCGCTTGCGGCGGATCTCATGACTTCCGGATGGGAGCAGAATGCCGCGCTGTACGCCTGCTCGCCGGCGGCGGCGGTGGTGGAAGAGATTGCCGGAGGCTGGCTGAAAGAAATTTTGCGGCTTCCCGCAAGCGCAAGTTTTGCGCTGGTTACGGGATGCCAAATGGCGCACGTCACGTGCCTCGCGGCCGCTCGTCACGCATTGCTCGCGAATCGCGGCTGGGACGTGGAGCAAAAAGGGCTAGCCGGAGCGCCTCAAATTCAAATTTTATCCAGCGACCAGCGCCACGCCACGTTCGAGCGGGCCGTGCGTCTACTCGGCCTGGGGCTTTCCAATGTGAAGTATCTTCGCGTGGATGAACAAGGACGGCTCCTTCCCGAAGTCCTTGAAGAATCGCTGCAATCGAGCGATCCTGCCATTCCCAAGATCGTTTTGCTGCAGGCCGGTGACGTCAACATTGGAGCCTACGATTCCTTCCAAACATTAATTCCCATCGCCAAGCGTCACCGAGCCTGGGTGCACGTTGATGGAGCGTTCGGCTTGTGGGCCGCAGCCAGCCCGCGTTACCGCCATTTCGTCGAAGGAGTGGACCAGGCGGATTCCTGGGCCACCGACGGCCACAAGTGGCTCAATGTTCCCTTTGATTCGGGGTACGCGTTCGTCGCCGATGCCGAAGCCCATCGCGCTGCCATGTCCTGCCGCGCGGCATACATCACTCATAATTCCGACGCGCGCGACGAAATGGATTGGAATCCGGAGTGGTCACGCCGCGCGCGCGGCTTTCCCACCTATGCGGCACTGCGCCAGCTTGGAAAAAATGGCGTGCAGGACTTGGTGGATCGCTGCTGCCAGCATGCCCGCAGCCTGGTGAATGGAATCGGCAGTCTACCGGGCGCGGAGGTGTTGTGGGAGCCGACAATCAATCAAGGCCTGGTGCGATTTCTGGATGCCAGGCCTGGAGCGACGGAGGCTGATCACGACCGGAAAACCGATGAAGTGATCGAAGCGATTTTGAATACAGGCGAGGCGTTTTTCGGAGGCACCACCTGGCGGGGACGGCGTGCCATGCGAGTCAGCGTCTCCAATTGGCAAACTTCAAAAGCAGAGGTCGATCGAGTAATCGACGCAACGGCGGGAGTTTTGGGAGTCCGCGCCGAAAAGCGCGTATAGCTAATCCACAGAACTATCAGTTTTATTTCCAATGGCTTAGAATTGTACCGGGAAACCCTTCGCCCCGGCGCATTCTACGCCCGGCAGTGACATTTTCTGCGTGTTAACTGCTTGGCGATACCTGTACCTCGCACTTCCTTGGCCAGCCCAGCCCTGCCGTATGATTCAGGTTAGCCCCTGGGAGGATTTCCGTGGCCGTCCACCATGTATCTCAAGCAAGCAAACGCCGCAGCACTCGTCTTGACCAGGCCGTCGCCGTAACCGTTCACGGATCAGATGCGTTCCGCGCACCCTACTTGGAAAAAGTATCCACGCTGGCTGTGAATTGTCACGGCTGCCGTTACCACTCGAAATATGACGTGCTGCAGGGAAGCACCGTCTTCCTGGAAGTGAATCAGGGTGATGAAAACCACACCATTGCCACGTGCCGCGCGCGCGTGAAGTCCATCCTCCGCCTGATGACCAAGGAGCGCCCCTTCGAAGTCGCCTTGGAACTGGAATCGCCAGGAAACGTTTGGGGCGTCGCGCCATCCCCGGAAGATTGGTTTCCCGTCCAGGCAATTTCCATAACCGAACCTGAGGAGCCAGCCGAAAATCAGCGGCACATGGTACGAGCGGAATCGCGGCCATCACTGGTGTCCGATCCGGGACTCGCGAGGGTATCCAACGGAATGGGAACCGGCGCGGTCGGGGTACTTTCCCCGATGCTTACGGACCTTGTTTCCGGACTGGGCGAACAGATTCAGTTAATGGCTGCGAAATCAGCGGCACTGGCCGTTGACCAGGAAAAGGGCAGGCACCTGGCCGATTTTCGAGCGCAACTTCAAATCGAGGC
Organism: uncultured Acidobacteriota bacterium; assembly: GCA_963797765.1. Lineage (GTDB taxonomy): Bacteria > Acidobacteriota > Terriglobia > Acidiferrales > UBA7541 > JBGPTK01. The sequence continues at coordinate 401,641 of CAWCQU010000003.1, forward strand.
CTCGCGAACTCTGGACTCGGTGCTGTCGGCCACGCGGGACGAATTGCGCCACAAGATGCAGGAAGAGTTGAACCATGTGCGGGATGAGGTGACCCGCACGGCGCAAGAGCGCTGGACCAAAAAGGTGGAGAAGGACCTGGCGGCGATCGCCGAACGCGTGTCGGCCCAGAACGCGGGCTTAAGCCAACGGGTCGAAGGCATGACGGCCATCGCCGTCGAGCGCCTGCAGACCTCGATCGAAGACGCCCAGATCAATGCCGCCTCTCAATTCATTGCCGGAGTGCAGCAGCAACTGGCGCCATTGATGGAAGAAGTGGAAACCACGGTTCGGAAAGTTTCGGCCAGTGAGAAAGAGCTGAAGGGAATATCGCTGGCAGCCGCTCAGCAATTGCAGGTTTTCCTGCAACAGGCGATGCGAAAGGCCGCGGCCGAAGTGAAGGGAAAGCTTTCCGGATGCGAAAAGGATTTCGAAAATAACCTGAACGCCAAAATAGCCAACGCCCAGGACGACCTGGAGAAGAGAAGCTGCGCGGTGGTGGACGAAAGCGTGGAAACCTTGCGGCGGCTATCGCAAAGTTGCGAGAAAGCGGTCCATAGTTATCTGCAGAACCAGGCTTCTTCCGTCGTGGATCAAATCGTCAAAAGCGTCCGCGAAAAGACGGCCGATATTTCGCAGCAACTGGCCGGCGAAATCGAAGCGCAGACCCGCCGTTATTTCGAATCGATTGGCGCTTTGCTGGCAGAGGTTCCTAAAAAGACGATGACCCGCGGCGGTGATTAGGCTTCGCCGGTCCGGAATTCCACTTCACCAAAATCTCAAATCACCATGGAGTAGGGAAGCACCAATTTCGCTTGGCGCTTCTTAGAATAGAGCGCGCGATCCGCCGCCCTTAACAGTTCGGTTACCGTTCCCCCGTCATGGGGATATAACGCGGTTCCGATGCTGGCGGAAAGGCGCGGCTGCTCTATGTCCGTGGCAAGCCTCTCGCTGATTCGAGTGGACAAAAGTTGCGCGCCCGCCAGATTCGTTTCCGGCAGCACGATCACGAATTCGTCTCCTCCGTACCGCGCGGCGGTATCGGTGGCGCGGCAAAGAACTCGAACGATGTTCGCCAGGCGGCAGATGGCGCGGCTGCCTGCCAAGTGTCCAAGCGTATCGTTGATTTTCTTCAATCCGTCCAGGTCCAGAATCAAAATCGCGAACGGCCTTCCGGTTCGTCCGAACCGCTTGATCTCCGCATCCAGAACATCCACCAGCAGGCGGTAGTTCGCCAGCCCCGTCAACGGATCGCTCACCGCCATCTGACGAACCTTTTCCATGGAGCGCTTGCGTTCGTTCACCTCCGCCCCAAGGATCATCGAGAGCACCACCATCACTCCCATGAAGGCCTGCAGCAGAAGCAGCGATGAATTTTGATTGGATCGCACGAACGGTCCGTAACCCCGCATCGTGCCCCACACCGCGATCCCGGCGATCGCCGTAATCGCCGTGGCCGCTTCCCGCGGCCCGAAGCGAAATGCCGCCCAGATAATGAAGGGAATACAAAGGAATTCGATCGGCAGGTTCGTGAACTTGAACGGGAAGATTCCTCCAAACAGAGTCAGTGCCACGAAAATGAGCAGCCCGGCCAGCGCGGCGGCTTCAATCATCTTGTCGCGGTCCCAGCGAATCCGGAAATCCGAGGCCCAGTGCAGCAACAAAGGCGTCACCACCAGCGCGCCCACCGCATCTCCCTGCCACCATGTCCACCACATCGAGCGGTAATCCACCCAGGAAGCGAATCCGGTCAGGCACAGAGTGGTCACACCGAATGTGGAACTCAGCGCGGTGCTCAACATCGCCGCCAGAAAAGTAAACTTGAAAATGTCCTGTGTGCGATCGAAAGCGTTGCGGCCGCCGGCGAAACAGATCACCAGATATCCGCCCATCAATCCTTCCAAAGTGTTTCCGGTAGCGATTCCGAGGGCGGAGAGGGCAGAGCCGGCCGTGGTCACATTCACCAGAAAAGACCCGATGAATATCGCCGGCCACACCCGGTATCCCAAGATCAAAAAAGCCGCCAATGCGATTCCCGTGGGAGGCCAAACCGCCGAGACGCTGGCATGCACGAACGCAAAGCTCAGCCCAAACTTCCCCGCGGCGAAATACAGCGCCGCCAGCGCCACCATCAGGGCCCATCGTCGAGAGAGTTTGAGAGTGTGCATGATCTTTCGCCAGGCCCCCACCCGGCTCAAGCGTGCCTTTCACTTGATTAGAAGCAGGGAATGGCTTCGGCGATACCAGGGACGTGCTTTCCGGGTACGCATCAGTTATCAGGAAAACACCGTAGGGGACCCTAGGGGGCCAAGTGCCCAAAAGAGCCAATTTTCAAGAAAAGACAAATTGGCTCTTTACGACGCCAGAAACGGGTGTAAATTGGCCTGTAGGAGCAGGCCAATGATTCCTCTCCAATTGCAGTCCAAAAGTCATATTCCGCTCTACGTTCAGCTGCGCGACCAATTGCGCTCGCTGGTTTACTCCGGCGAATTGCGGCCGGGAGATCGCATCCCAGCCAGCCGCGAGCTTGCGGTGCAACTCGGAGTTCATCGCACCACCGTGGCGAATGCTTACGCGGACCTGGAATCCGAAGGCCTGATTCGCGGCTTCGTCGGCCGCGGCACTTATATTTCGGATCTTCTTCTCAAGCGCCAGTTCACTCCGCCACCCCGTACCAACGGAAATAGTGGGCTGCGCTGGGAAGCACTGTTTGCCGACGACCGCGGCGACGAAAACTTGGGCCGGCTCATGCCCGATATTCCAGAGGACGCAATCGCCTTCGTCACCGCCAAGCCCTCCGAGGAATTTTTCCCAGTCGAGGATTTCCGGCGCTGCTGCAACGCTGTTTTGAAATCCGAAGGAAGGCGAATCCTGCAGTTGGGTTCCTCGGATGGCTACCCTCCGTTGAAACAAGCGCTCACCGATCTTCTGACTGGCGAAGGCTTGGTCGTGAAGCCCGGTCAATTGCTCATCACTGATGGCTGCCAGCAAGCGCTCGACCTGCTCTGCAAAGCTTTCTTGCGGCCGGGCGATTCCGTGGTTCTCGAAAATCCCACTTATCCCGGCGCGATCGCCATCTTCACCGGCGCGCGCGTGCGCTGCCTGGGAGTGCCGGTGGAAACGCACGCCGGACGAACCGGGTCTGCAGGCATGAACCTGGAAGCCCTGGAATCGGTGTTAATGCAAAACCGCGTGAAGCTGATCGTGGTCACACCCGATTTCCAAAATCCCACCGGGACGACCATGGGCGTGAACGAGCGGCGGAAACTGCTCGAAATCGCCAGCCGTTTCCAGGTCGCCGTGGTGGAAGACCACATTTACGCGCGGCTCCGTTTCCGGGAAAAGGAAGTCCCGTCGCTGAAATCCCTGGACCGCTCCGGCATCGTGATTCACATCGACAGTTTTTCAAAGGTGGCTTTCCCAGGAATGCGCGTGGGCTGGATCATCGGACCGGAAACCGTGATTGAGCGGCTGCGCTTGGTCAAGCAGGCCACCGACCTGCACACCGATCAACTCGCGCAGGCCACCTTCGCGGAATTTTTGCGCCGGGGCTATTTCGAGAAGCATCTCGCCAAGATGAAAAAAGTCTACGGTGCCCGGCTCGACGCAATCGAAAATACTCTGGAACGCCTGATGCCCTCGGGCACCGAATGGACCAAGCCGGATGGCGGTATGTCCGTCTGGGTTACCCTGCCCGCGGGACTCGACGCAGGAGAAATGCTCCACCAATTGACCGATCGCGGCGTGCACTACGTCCCGGGAAGATATTTTTACCTCCAGAATCCCGAGCCAAATACCCTGCGCTTGGGATTCGCGGGTGTAGACGAGAAGCGCATCGTGCGCGGTATTTCGATGTTGGGCGAATTCTTACGCGCGCAAATCGCCAAGCGCGAACGAGGCATGCGCCGGATGGACGAGCCATCGGCAGCCCGAGTAGCCCTGGTCTAAGCTGGCCGAATTGCGCAAATCGCAATTCGGGCTATTCGTAGGGGCGCTGCTTGCTGCGCCCGCGGCGTTAATTTCGCAGTGGGGTAGCGTCTGACTAGCTCGAGCAGTCATTCCGAGTGCCGGGCCTCACCCGGCGCGAGGAATCCAGGGTAAATCGCGCCAGAACACGAAGTGGTGAAGTTCTAGCAAGAATGAATTTGAAGCGTACAACGCTGTAGAATTATCAGCACCGAAAGGAACTGCGCGCGAAATGAAAGAGCTCGAACCGAACCCAACAAACGGTTGCTTCGGCTGTGGCGGCACAAACCCTCACGGAATGAAGCTGGCCTTCGAGCAGGATGACGAAAACCGCCGAATCATCGGCCGCTTCCGTCTAGGCGCCACGTACCAGGGCGGCGCCGGTTTCCTCCACGGCGGAATCATCGCTCTCCTTCTCGACGAAGTAATGGGCAAAGTAGGCCGGCTCAGCAACCTTCGCGCGGTGACGGCGGAATTGTCTGTGGAATACTTGAAGCCAATTCTGGTCGATCAGGAAATCGTGATCGAAGGTCGCCAAGTCGAGCGCAAAGGCCGCAATCTCTTTCACGTAGGCGAAATCCGCGATGAGGCAGGTGTGCTTCTAGCCCGCGGCAAAGGCCGCTTCGTAGTCCTGCGCGAAGCGGTAGCAAGCGAGAAGTCATGATTAGCTCAGGTTTGGAAGTGAAATTGAATTGCAATGACACTGCCTGTTTCACGGATGTTTTTCAGGGGGTCGGAGCTTCCGCGCCGTTTGTGTCCCGATGCTTTTGATCGGGAAGCTCCGACATACGAATGGCCTTGAAGATTTGGGCTTTCGCGTATTTTGCGTCCCGACGATTTCAGTCGGGAAGCCCCTGAAGCAAACGACTTGTGACGATAGGTAATGGAATCCTAAATTCAAGGAGTAAGGGGGATAGGCAAATGGCATCGAAGAATCACGGAAAATTCAGTTCGAAAAACGGCGGCAGCAAATCACCGAAAAACGGAGGCAACGGCCACAGCATCGCGCCGAGAGACGGCGGCGAACAAGCCGCAGCCAGCACCAACAAGGTCTCAGCCGCTCACATCGGCGGAACCTCCGCAACCAACACAGACCTCTGGCGCGTAAAAGTAGGTCTAGCCGAAATGCTCAAAGGTGGCGTAATCATGGATGTAACCAACGCCGAACAAGCCTCCATCGCCGAAAAGGCAGGAGCCTGCGCCGTAATGGCTCTCGAGCGCGTCCCCTCCGACATCCGCAAAGACGGCGGCGTAGCCCGCATGGCCGCCCCGCGAATCATTCGCGAAATCATGGAGACCGTCTCGATCCCGGTGATGGCCAAGTGCCGCATCGGCCACTTCGCCGAAGCGCAAGTGCTCGAAGCCCTCGAAGTGGATTTCATCGACGAAAGCGAAGTCCTCACTCCCGCCGACGAAGAGCATCACGTCTGGAAACACGGCTTCCGCGTTCCCTTCGTCTGTGGAGCGCGCAACCTCGGCGAAGCCTTGCGCCGCATCGCCGAAGGCGCGGCAATGGTCCGCACCAAGGGCGAAGCCGGCTCCGGCAACATCGTCGAAGCCGTCCGCCACATGCGCGCCATCATGAGCGAGATGCGCCGCCTGACCACTCTTGGCGAAGAAGAATTGGTCCACACCGCCAAGGAACTAGGCGCCCCGCTAGACTTGGTTCAATACGTCGCCAAGAACGGCAAGCTCCCAGTCCCCAATTTTTCCGCAGGCGGAATCGCCACTCCTGCCGATGCAGCCCTGGTGATGCACCTGGGCGCCCAAGCCGTCTTCGTAGGCTCCGGCATCTTCAAATCCAGCGACCCAGCCCAGCGCGCCAGAGCCATAGTAAAAGCCACAACCCATTACCAGGATCCCAAAGCAGTCCTGGAGGCCTCCGAAGAACTAGGCGAAGCCATGAAGGGCCTGGACATCCGCCAAATGGAAGAAAAAGATCTACTACAAACCCGCGGCTGGTAATCGACCACCCGCCCAAACGCATGTAGGGGCCGGCTTTGGGCGTGCGAATTTTGCACCCCGATGAATTTGATCGGGGCGCCCGCTTTTGACTCGCATCGCGGCGCCGTTCGGGCCGTCTTCGTAGGGGCGCTGCTTGCCGCGCCCGGCCTTTGACCTACGTAGCAGCACAAAATTCCGCTCGGCAGATTATTTCTTTGACGAACCAAACGAGTAGAACCATGAAAATCGGCATCCTGGCAATCCAAGGCGATTACGAAGCCCACGCAAAAATGTTGGAACGCATAGGCGTAGCCTATGTATTCGTGCGTACTCCAAATGATCTATCAGGCTTGAACGGCTTAATCCTCCCAGGCGGCGAAAGCACCACCCACCTGAAAGTAATCACCGAAGAGGGCCTCCTCCCCGCAATCCAAAATTTCGCCAAGCAAGGCGGCGCTTTCTTCGGCACCTGTGCAGGAGCAATCCTACTGGCCAAAGAAGTCCACCGCCCGGATCAAGCCTCCCTGGGCCTCCTCGATATGACCGTCCTCCGCAACGGCTACGGACGCCAGCTAGCCAGCGAAGTCCGCATGGGCGAATCCAAACTCACCGATCACCCCATCGAAATGGTCTTCATCCGAGCCCCAATCATCGACAAAGTAGGCTCAGGTGTCGAAGTCCTAGCCGAAAACGAAGGCTACCCAGTAATGGTCCGCCAAGGCCGCATCCTAGCCGCAACCTTCCACCCCGAATTAACCACCGATCCAACCGTCCATAAATATTTTGTGAAAATCGCAGGAAACGGAAAATCAAATTGACCTCGTGTCAAGCGTAGGAAACAACCTCAGCCTCTGAATCCTGTGTTAATCAGGCACTCAGGAAAAGTGATATGCTTTTTTCGCATTCGGGTAATTGCGCCGGCGAGAACCAACATGCATGGATTGAGTGAGGACATAGATCTAAGCTTTTTGATCGGCCGCCCACGTGGCCAGGCCAGACTACCATCATCTAAATTTTGGTTCGCAGGGTTGTTGTGGCTCCGCCTGCCTTATCTTGGATGCAAGGAGTAAGGAGTGGCGACGAGACCGGAATACGATTTCTTAGATTCGGCAAAATATCTCTATTTACGAGAGCTTTCAGAGCCGTGCGATAATTCTCTCCGCTTGGTCGTGCAAGAGGCCGTTGCCAATCCTGACGGGCAAGTCGGCCCCATCCCTGACCTTCCCGGATTGGCAAAAGTGTTGGAAGGCGCATCACCGATTGAGTGCAGTGTCAGCTGCCGAACGTTTGAACTTAGATGGAATCACTATGTAGCGTACTTGGTCACCGAAGAATGCGCCGGCTCATGTGGGCAATATGACGATGAAGTGTTTACAGGCAACCTGTTTCGGATCTATACAAAATCGCATTTTCTTGAGCATCTTGTGCGAGACACTGGCGGCCACGCCCAGGAAATCCGTCATTACAAATTATTGTGTCTAAATCATTTGATAGACGTAGCTGCTTACGGTCCCCCTGAAATCAAGCAGGCTGGGCCGGACTCATCTGTGCGAATACAGTGATTGCCGACACATCCTGCTAGCTTCTCCGGGTGAGCTCCTCGCGGTGACACCAACCCCCATTTTCCAGTATCCTTCAATCATGCCCGCGCGCAAAAAAGTCCTCTTCGTCTGCATCGGAAATTCCTGCCGCAGCCAAATGGCCGAAGCCTTGGCCAAGCACCACGCTCGCGACGTAATCGAACCGGCCAGCGCCGGAACCTCTCCCTTCGGAACCATCATGAAGGGAACTCTGAACGCCCTGCGCCTGCGCGGCATTTCCGCCGAAGGCCAATATTCCAAAGGCATCAGCGAAGCAATCCAATTTCATCCCGACCTGATCGTCAACATGTCCGGCATCCCCGGAAAATCCCTCTTTCCCCGCGCCAACGTCCTCGATTGGCGTGTCTCCGATCCCTACGGCGAGGACGTGGAAACCTACCTCCGCATCTGCGATGATATCGAAGCCCGCATCAAGAACCTGGCGGACCGAATTCCGGGCGCAGCATCGCAAGCCAACAAGCGAGGGCCATTGAAACGCGAAAAAACCAGCGCGTCCCAGGAAGATTACCTCAAAGCGATCTGGGAAATCGTCCAGGAAGAGCAAGTCCCCATCAGCGCCCGCCTGGCCGAAGATTTAAGCGTCACGCCTCCCGCGGTCACCGCCGCGCTCAAGCGCATGACGCGCAGCGGCTATCTGCGCGTGGCCCGCGACGGAAAAATCGAGCTCACCCCCAAAGGCCGCGAAAACGCCCAGCACCTCGTGCTGCGCCATCGCCTCGCCGAAAAATTGCTCACCGAAGTAATCGGCCTGGAATGGTCGCGCGCCCACGAAGAAGCCGAAAAGCTCGAACACGGCATGTCTCCCGAAGTCGTCAAATTGCTTCTCGAACGCTTCGGCCGCGAAAGTTTTTGCCCTCACGGAGTGCCGCTCTTCGGAGGCCTAGCAAAACTAAGAAAAAAATTAGGCGCCGTGCGCCTCTCCGAAGCCGAAGTAGGCGAAACCTTCGAAGTCCTGCGCGTCTACGAAAAAGATCCCCAATTCCTCGAATTCCTGGTGAATTTGCATCTGCGCCCCGGCGCCCGCCTCCGCATAAATCATCGCGAATATGACGAAACCATGACCATCGCCATCCTTGGCAAAAACTCCAAGCGCGTCTACCTTGGCAAGCCAGCCACCAGCCGCATCTGGGTAAAACGCCTCTCCTCTTAGGATTTTTCAGTCAATCCGAGCTTCGCAGTGCTCTCCGTCTGTGCGTTCCTCGGCGGACTCTGCGCCTCTGCGGTAAAGCCTTTCCGCAAATTCTGCAACTGAAAAAAGCCGCGCTCCAACTTCAGCTCCTCTCCAACGATTCCATGTCTTGAATTTTCCCGTCCAGCAAGGTAACGTGCGGATGATCCGTGCCGCGCACAAGCGAACGGTAACCGCACATGGTTGGGATTGAAGAATCTCGGCAGATGTGTCTAGTAGCGGCGCAGCAAGTGGGAATCCGATCCCAGCAGATCCATAGATTCCGGAGGCATCATGGCAACAGAAATTGAACTGCGCGTGAATGGAAAAGAGCATCGCAGCTCCGTCGAGCCGCGCTTGCTGCTGGTGCATTACCTCCGCGAAGAATTGAGCCTCACCGGAACCCACATTGGCTGCGAAACATCGCTCTGCGGCGCGTGCACCGTAATGATGGACGGCAAAACAGTGAAATCGTGCACCGTCCTGGCCGTGCAAGCGAACGGCAGCGAGATCACCACGATTGAAGGATTGGCGGCCACCGCCCATGGCAATGGCGGCTTGCATCCCGTCCAGGAAGGCTTCTGGGAAAAGCACGGCCTGCAATGCGGCTACTGCACGCCAGGAATGATCATGTCGGGGGCGGCGCTCGTCGAATCGAATGCCTCGCCCAGCGAATCCGAAATTCGCGAAGCAATCCAGGGAAATTTGTGCCGTTGCACTGGCTATCAAAATATCGTCGCGGCAATCGATTACGCCGCCAAAAAAATGAAGAAACAAAAGACCAAACAAGCCAGCTGAATGTGACGAAATCGGATTGCACTCGGTTTTGCCTATGGTTTTCAGGGGGTCGGAGCTTCAGCTCCGACATTAAAAAGGTCCCAGCGCTTGGGCTTTAGCCCCTGAAGCAAGTCCGCTGCTTTGAATGAGAAATCTTATAGCGACCAACAGCCGCCCCCGCGGCCCAACGAAATCCAGTTCAGCAGTCGGAGGAATGTAATGGCAACGGCGAAGGCAAAAAAGAAGCGAGTCGTCATCAAGCGCAACAAGCCGGCCGCAAAAAAGAAAGCCCCGCGCAAGCCAGTCCCAATGGTCACCAAGCCGGTGGCGGAGATCGAGCCGTCGGCACCGCCACCTCAGCCCAAAGCCGCCAACGCCCTCGAATCGCTGAGCACTCCCTCGCGAAAATTCGTCGGCATGGCCATGAAGCGCAAGGAAGATCCGCGCCTCATCCAGGGCTTGGCGCATTACGTCGACGACATTCAGATGACCGGCATGGTCTACGCCTGCATCGTGCGCAGTCCCTACGCACATGCCAAAATCAAATCCGTCGACGTCTCGAAGGCCCGCACCGCTCCCGGCGTAGTCGCCGTTCTCACCGGTGAAGATACTCGAGGTGTGATCGGCGATGTGATTTGCGCCGCCGTGCTGCCGGAAATGAAGCCCGCCACGCGTCCGATGCTGGCCGTGGATAAAGTGCGCTTCGTCGGTGAACCAGTTGCCGTGGTCGTTGCATCCGATCGCTACACCGCCCGCGATGCCGTCGACCTCGTCGAAGTGGATTACGATCCGCTGCCTGCTGTAGTCGATCCCGAAAAGGCGATCACCAAGGATTCCACGCTCCTCTACGAACAGAATGGCGACAACATTTCCTTCCACTGGCATCTCGAAGGCGGCGACGTCGCCAAAGCTTTCAAGGAAGCCGATCGCGTAGTCCAATGCCGCATGGTAAATCAGCGCCTGATTCCCGTGGCCATGGAGCCGCGTGGTGTGGTGGCGGATTACAAGCCCGGCGAAAAGAAGCTCACCGTCTGGTCGTCCACGCAAATCCCGCACACCCTGCGCACTCTGCTCGCAGCCGTTCTGAAGATGCCGGAATATTCCGTCCACGTGATCACTCCTGAAGTAGGCGGCGGTTTCGGCTGCAAGCTGAATATGTATGCCGAGGAAGCTCTGGTAGCTTACTTGGCGATGCAACTTCTCAAGCCGGTGAAATGGATCGAATCGCGCCGTGAAAATTTCCAGAATACCACCCACGGCCGCGACGAAATCAATTACGCGGAAATCGCCGTCAAGCGCGATGGAAAAATCCTGGGCATGCGCTGGCGCGTCTTGGCCGATCTGGGCGCCTACTATCAATTGCTCACGCCGCTCATCCCCACGCTGACGGGGTTGATGGCCTGCGGCTGTTACAAAATTCCCGCGGTAAAGCTGGACATCACCGGCGTCCTCACCAACAAGATGGCCACCGACGCGTATCGCGGCGCCGGCCGTCCCGAAGCCACCTATTTCATCGAGCGCATGATGGACGTAATCGCAGCCGAAACGAAACAGGATCCGCTCGAAGTCCGCCGCAGGAATTTTCCGCAGCCAAGTGAATTCCCGTACACCACGCCCACGGGCGTCACCTACGACAGCGCCGACTATCAAAAGTGTTTGGAGAAAGCGCTGAAGATTTCGAATTACACTCAGCTGCGCAAAGATCAGGCGGCAGCGCGCAAGCAAGGCCGCTACGTCGGAATCGGAATTTCCACCTACGTCGAAATCTGCGCCATGGGCCCTTCCATCGCCATGGCCGGCGGCGGCTGGGAAAGCGCCACGGTGCGCATCGAGCCCAGCGGCGTCGTCAACGTCCTCACCGGAGCCTCTCCGCACGGACAGGGCCAGGAAACCAGCTTCGCTCAAATCGCCGCCGACATGTTCGGCATTTCGCCGCAAGACGTCGAAATCACTCACGGTGACACCGCCACGGTTCCCTACGGAATCGGAACTTTCGGCAGCCGCGGCACCGCCGTAGGCGGCATCGGCGATGTATCGCGCGCTCGAGAAATTGCGTGACAAGCTCGCCAAGATTGCCGCGCACGCGCTGGGCGCCTCTCCCGAATCACTTTCCTTCGACGACTACAAAATTTACGTGAAATCCGATCCCGCCAAATCGATCAAATATGGCGAGGCGGTTGGCGCAGCCTACGCCGCCAAAACTCTGCCGCCGGGAATGGACCCGGGCCTCGATGTCACGCACTTCTTCGAGCCGTCGAATTTCACTTTCCCCTTCGGCGCGCATATCTGTGTGGTGGAAGTGGACGCGGAGACCGGGCAAATCGAATTGCAAAAATATTTCGCGGTGGATGATTGCGGAAACGTGATTAACCCGTTGCTGGTGGATGGACAAGTCCACGGAGGAATCGTGCAGTCGGTGGGCCAGGCTCTGTTCGAAGAAACGGTCTACGACGAACAGGGCCAACTGATCACCGGAGAGTTCACCGATTATGCCATTCCGCGCGCCAGCGACATTCCGCATCTCGTCACCGACCGCACCGTCACTCCCTCGCCGGTCAATCCAATGGGCGTGAAGGGCGTAGGCGAAGCAGGCACAATTGGCGCAACGCCGGCGCTGGTGAATGCATTGGTAGATGCTCTTTCGCCGCTCGGCGTGACGCATGTGGATCTGCCGCTCAAGCGCGAAAAAATCTGGCAAATAATTCGCAAAGCCAGCACCGGCTCAGCCCGCAAAGCAAATTGAGCCTAAGATCGTTTGTAGGGGCGCTGCTTGCTGCGCCCTCTGTTACAAATGCGGAACTGAAGCGAACGAGAACCAGGAGGCCCAAATGATTCCGGCAGCATTCGAATACACCGCGGTAAAAAGTCTCGACGAAGCGCTCCGCCTGCTCGATCGCCACGGCGACGAAGCCAAGCTCCTCGCCGGCGGCCACAGCCTGTTGCCGCTGATGAAATTGCGCCTGGCCTCCCCGCGCTACATCATCGATATCGGCAAGCTCCACGGCCTCAGTTACATTCGCTTGGAAGGCGAGCAGATCGCCATCGGCGGCCTCACCACTCACGCGGACATCCTCGCCTCCGATCTGCTGCAAGGCCGCTGTCCCGTGCTGGCCGAAACCGCCGCATTGATCGGCGACGTGCAAGTCAGAAATCGCGGCACCATCGGCGGCAGCCTGGCCCACGCCGATCCCGCCGCCGATTATCCCGCCGCAATTCTTGCTCTCGACGCCGAAATCATCGCCACCTCAGGAGCGGGAAAGCGCACGATTCCAGCCGCCGAATTTTTCGTCGACTTGCTTTCCACTCAGTTGCATCCCGGCGAAATTTTGACCGAAGTCCGCGTCCCCGCCTCCCGCCCAGGAACCGGCGCCGCGTACGAAAAGTTGTACCAACTGGCCTCCGGATTTGCCCTGGTCGGAGTTGCCGCAAGAATTGCGATAAGCAAGGCTGGCAAGATCGAAGACGTCGCCGTAGGCGTAACCGGCCTGGGCGCAAAGGCCTTTCGCGCCAGCGCCGTCGAAGGCGCGCTAAAGGGAAAAACGGCCTCCCCCAAATTATTCGCCGAAGCCGCCCGGCAGGTGGCGCAAGGAATCGACGCGCTCTCCGATATCCATGCCTCGGCCGACTACCGCAAGGAAATGGCCGCCGTCTACGCCCGCCGCGCGTTGGAAAAAGCATCCTCGCGCGCCAACGGCGGTTCGACTCGCAAGCCCAACGGCAAGGGCTAGCTTTTCATCGGCGCGGTTGTCTCTGCGTTCTCGGCGTCTCTGCGGTAAATTTCCGTTGGTTTTTCACAGGAGCCGCAAGTTGAAAATCGAAGGCGCCTACCACCTCACCGCCAATCGCCAAGCCGTCTGGGATTTGCTCAACGATCCAATCCGCCTCGCAAAAATCTTGCCGGGCGCTGAAAAACTCGAACCAGACGGCCCCGACCGCTACAAAGTGGCGGTAAAATTCGGCGTGGCAGCCGTCTCCGGAAAATACGCTGGCTCCGTTCAATTAGCCGAGAAAAATCCCCCCTCATCTCTCAAGATGCACGTGGACGGCAAAGGCCTCCCCGGTTTCATGAAAGGCGAAGGCGTGATCATTCTCTCCGAGTATGGCGCCACCACCGAAGTGCAATACTCCGGCGAAGCGCAAGTGGGCGGCGTAATCGCCTCGGTCGGCCAGCGCATGATCGAAGCGGCCGCCAAAAAAATAGTCCAACAATTCTTCGAAAGCGCCCAAAAGGAATTAAACCAAAAATGAAATTCGCCAATAGCATCTCTGGGTGCCCCATCCTTCCCAGTCTCATCGGGAAGGGTGGGGTTCTTGACTTTTCCGAATCGCTGATACCAAATAGGCTTCTCCAAGAGAATTAAAAAGGTTCAAATTTTATTTCGGGAAGCTGAGCCAAGATGAAATTCGCAAAAATCGTTTTCTGGATCGCAGGAATCTGGGGCGTGCTGGTCCTCACCCCTCTCTTTTTCATGTTCAACGTGATCAGCCGCAACGATCCCCCGGCGATCACCCACCCTGGCTTCTATTACGGTTTCGCCGGAGTAGCGCTAGTCTGGCAAATCGCATTTATCATCATCGCCACCGATCCAATCCGCCTCCGTCCGATGATGATCCCCTCGATCCTCGAAAAAGTAGCCTACAGCGCAACAGTCCTCACACTTTTTCTGCAAGGCCGCATGCACTCGCAAGATTTAGTCTTATTTGGCACTGATTTCCTGCTGGCAATCCTGTTCCTGATCGCCTTCTTCAAGACCGCCAAGCCTGCCGCGAACCACGAATAGCCGGGTGCCCCAGACGTCGCTCTTACGTCTGGGGGTTTTGACTTTATTAGAACCAATCTATTTTGCTGAGCTCGTTCCGCTTCACTCTCAGCTGCCTCACTACCACGTAATTAATCCCCAATATTATCCTGGAACGAGTTTGAGTCGTAAGCCAAGGTAGCCGCATCTGAACAAATTGTTCCGCCAATAAATCCAAGGAGGCATAACCATGGATCTGCGTTATCCAGTAGGGAAATTCCAATGGGATGGAACCGCCACCGAAGAATCACGCCGCCTCGCAATTGACACCATCGCCGCCGCACCCACAAACGCTCGCAAAGCCGTTCAGGGCCTCACTCAAGCTCAACTCGACACGCCCTACCGCCCCGAAGGCTGGACCGTCCGCCAGGTCGTCCACCACATCGCCGACAGCCACATGAACGCCTTCATTCGCTTCCGTCTGGCACTCACAGAAAACGAGCCCACCATCAAACCATATAATGAGAACCTGTGGGCACAACTCGCCGATTCGCGCGAATTAGACCCCTCCGTCTCCCTCGCTCTTCTCGATCCGTTGCACCAGCGTTGGGTCACGCTACTGCGTTCGATGAAGCCCGCGGATTTCGCGCGAACGCTCAACCATCCCGAAAATGGCATCGGCTCGCTCGACCGCACGTTGGCGCTATATGCTTGGCACGGCAAGCATCACGTCGCTCACATCACTTCCTTGCGCGAACGCGAGGGCTGGAGATAACGCAAGCTGTTGACTGTTGCCCTGAGCCATATCCTTTCCGGTTTTGAAAGCGTGCGGATTTTGGCTTATGCTCTCCTTCCCTGACTAGGTCAGCCGAAGGATCCAATCCTTGGCGATTTTAAAATGTTCGTGCGGCGCAGTCGTCGAGTCAATCCGAACCACCGGACGGCTCGATCTTGCTTTGCCCGTGGTGCAAGCTGCCCTTGACCCCCAAAGACTCAGAACCGCCACAAACCTACACGGAACCTCGCGCCGCCCCTGGAGCAGTCGCCCCATCCGAACCCGAACCCGAACCCGAAACCGATCGCGAACCGATGGTAGTTCCCACGGTGACCGGCAAGAAGGCCGCAGCATGGGCCTGGCTCGCCGCTTTAATCAGCTTCGCGATTGGCCGCTGGCTCGGCCTCGCTCCCATGGTTTGCATCTGGGCCGCATCGACCAACGATTCATCCGTAGCCGGAGCCACGCCAACCACAGCCCCGCTAGGCCGCTGCATTCAGGCCGCAGGCCCCGCAGGCGCGTTCGGAGCACTCGGCGGCTACCTCGGCACATGGATCGCCACCACGCGCGGCCGCGGCCCCGCCTTCAGCCTCTGCGCGGGCATTCTCTCCGGTGTAGCGGCAAGCATCATCGCCGGCCTGCTCACCGGCCTCTTCTAGAAATTTTTATTCTTTTGCCCTTCGGGTGTGCAAACGCCGCGTTTATCGAAGGGATTTTTGACGAATCACGAGGACGCCACCGATCGCGCCAGCGCGGATTCAGCCTCGGCGATCGTCGAGTAGGTATCGAACAGCGGCTCGACTCCGGTAAGTTGCAAAACGTTTTTCACGCGAAGATTCAATCCCACCAGCGCCAGCTTCCGTCCCGCTTTATTGCAAGTGACGAACGCCCGCACCAGCGCTCCAATCGCCATCGAATCCACCGAAGGCACTTCTGTAAGGTCAAGGATCAATCGAGGAGCGGCAGCAGCATTGACGGCATCTTGCAGTGCCGGCGAATTCGAATAAGTGATCGCGCCCGTCACGCCAAGAATATAGACTCCAGCGTTTTCTCCCGCCCGCCCAACCACCCGAAAGTTTTGCTCCATCATGCGCGACATTCTAACGCCTTCCCCCGCCGAAAGCGACGGCAACGCAAGCTTTTGTAGGAGCCGGCTTCAGCCGCGCCCTTCCTGTGCTGTCGTAGGGGCGCTGCTTGTGCGTTTTTTGCACCCCGATTCTTTTTATCGGGGCTGCGCCCGCTTTTCCTGTTTACGCCCTTTTTTTCGCATGAAAATGATCGCCCCAAAACACACGATATAGAGGCGATTAGAATCGCACTCCGCGTTGAACCGAAAGGGTTTAAGCACGATTCTAATTGAATCGCTCTGGCGATTAGCTTTTAGCTAATTCTGCTCCAAATTCGCCCTAGCTTTGCGCTAATTCTCGCCTCCCCGTGCCGAAGTTCCGGCTCACTGTCTCCTCCCAAGTGCCCAGTCCATCATATGGCCTTACCCATTATACACCATGATACGTATTTAGATTAAATAATCGATGCAGAAGTTCTGGAGATTCGAAATTGGGGGTTGGAGGCGTTCGGGCTGTTCGGGCCGGCGGGGATGCGGCACCCAAGACGCCTCATCGGATCAAGCCTACCGGGCCCGACATACCGCTGATCGAAATCGATCTCATCGCTTGATTCAATACAAGAGCAAAAGCCCCACGTTTCTGTCGAAACATGGGCCACCCAAATTCATTTCGGTCCGTTTAACCTGCCCCACCCAAAACCTCTAGTATCCGGTGTGACAGAGAATGGGAGCGGTTCAAAAGGATTCGACGTCGTATAATCTTGTGCGCGCAACTGGGGCGCAGAACATATGAACGTACAAGAACAAATCAAGAAGTATATTACCAGCCAACCGGAGCCAAAACGCAGCGACATGCGAGAGCTGCATCGGCTCACACTTCAAGTGTCACCAGAATGCAAATTATGGTTCTTCGATGGCAAAGACAGCAAAAATCATACTGTTTCCAACCCTACGATTGGATATGGATTTCACACAATAAAATATGCCAATGGAAAAAGTAGAGAGTTTTTTCAAATTGGCGTGAGCGGAAACAAAACCGGAATCTCGGTCTATATTCTTGGTCTCAAAGATAAGAAGTACTTAGCCAAAACGTATGGAAAAAAACTAGGCAAGGCGAGCGTAACCGGATATTGCATTCGGTTTAAAGCTCTAAAGGATATAAACATCGATACGCTTGAAGCGGCAATACGATATGGGCTTGCAGGCGGGTGGCCCGCTCGTCAGCTGTTCTGACGTAGTTGAATTTGGGTGCCCCATCGCGCCGGATTTGCGCGTGGGGTTCTTGACTTGGTTTGGTCGAATCCTCTTTTTTATTTTCTCTCCGCTCGCGAATTCCAAAATTTCTTCAATTCATTCCCCTCGGTATAGAACAACGCCAAAACCCACCGGCGGGTGGCGCACCCTTCGTTTTTAAAGGTGCGGATTTACTTCGATTTCCAGCTTGAAAAAATGTGCGAGAAATTGGAGCACATGCGCGCGAATCCGGGGAAAAGAAAACTGATGGTTCACGCGAAAGTTTGGCCGTGGAGCAGTTGGTAGTGCTACGCAAAAGGTGAGGAAGGATTGATTCGCATCGATTCCGTTGATGAACGAGAGTCGACAAGGATCGAAAAAGAGAAGGAAAAGGAAAAAGAAAAGTCAAAGTCAAGAACCGCACCCTTAAATTCGAAGGGTGCGGCACCCGAAGCCTTCTCGTCGCTTTAAACCTGTGCCAAACGCCGGAACAACTGCGGAGCAATCCGTTTTCTTATCGCATAGCTGGAATTTTTTCGCATGCGCCAGAATCCAAGTCCATCGCAAGGGTGGTGGGTCCGCTTTTGTCTACTATAGAGGCTTTGAAAAACCGAACGTAACGCAAACTCTTCGGTTCAATGGAAAGCTGAATGGTACCAGTTACACCCTGGCCTGCTGGAAAGCGGTCGTGGGTCTCCCATTTCTTTATATCCTTATCCCAATAATACATAATCTTGTTGGTTCGCACGCCTTTGAAATACGTTTCAACCTGCATAATTCGGTCGCCTTGGCGCACAACCGCCTGAGCGGCTGGAGACATGGTCATACCTACCAGAGTCGCGTTCATGAAAAAAATGTATGGCTCCCGTTGCATTTCCAATATTTGCGCTCGTTCATCTGTGGCCTGTAAGGCGTAGGCCGCAAAGACAAAAAATGTTTCGGAATTGTCTTGTTCGACGAAGCAGACATAAGCGTCTGGAGGCACTTCATCGAGACCGCCAGCGGCGTACCATTGTTTGTAGTAAGCACGGTTGCTAATGCTCACTGAAGATGCTGCACTCCCATCCTGCGTTTGCGCTTTGACTGGCTCAGTTTTGTTGGGCAGTGCCTGGAGTTTGGAGAATTTAGGCTGAAGCAGACGTTTCGCATCGTTTATGGGGATTGCGAAATTTAAGTTTTCGCCTCCTTGGAGATACAAGGTAGTGATCCCAACCACCTCTCCCGCCATATTGAAAAGAGGCCCGCCGCTGCTACCGGGTGAGATGGGTGCCGTAACCTGCAAGAATTTGCCGCCTTTCTCCTCGACTGTTCGGATTCCACTGACTATGCCGTTTGAAACGGTCGATTCGAGAGAAAGCGGATTACCAATAGCAACGACTTCTTCTCCTACTTGAAGTCGATCCGAATTTCCGAGAGTGAGCGTCCGAAAGTTTTTGCCGTGC
Organism: uncultured Acidobacteriota bacterium; assembly: GCA_963797765.1. Classification (GTDB taxonomy): domain Bacteria; phylum Acidobacteriota; class Terriglobia; order Acidiferrales; family UBA7541; genus JBGPTK01. Next base: position 420,389 of record CAWCQU010000003.1, read on the forward strand.
GCCTTGATGATGGCCACATCGCGGGCTTTGTCGGATGCGAGCAATCCATCGACAACAAAGAATGCGCCGTCAGGGAGCTTAACGATGGCGGAACTACCTTCCTCAATGACGTGATAATTTGTCACGATGATGCCATCGCTGCTTACAACGAAGCCGCTGCCTTGGGCGATAGCGTGACCATCTTTGTCCGACAGAACGATTGATACGATAGCCCCATTCGCAGCTTTGGCTATCGCTGGTATGTTCTTTCGAGGCGGTGCCGACTGCGCTCCGATAAGGGCTGCGATAACGCCGGATAGAAGCGAGATTTTCACGTTTCGTTCCGCAGAAGATCGTAAATGTGACGAAGGTCCCGCTCGTCATAGTCCATATAGAATCTGAGTTTGCCTTCCTTCATACAAAATCCAGCTTCCCCTTCGATTCGCACATGATCACACTCGGTTATCAATTCTGCTTCCTTTCCTTTAAACGGCCCGTCAGGAATAATCATGCCGTTTCTCCTTAAAACCTGTTATTGCTTGCAAGACTCCCTCGCGTCTTTGATCTCGTCGCCCGTTGCTTTCTTGCTGACTGTGACGACGTGCACGCCCCCCTCCTGAAGTTTCTGTAGTTCTTTTCCACTGTATTTCAGCTTGGTATTGTTAAATTTGAAGGAATCAACGTATTCGTACTTCGCCCCACCGCTTGCTGCTCCGGCCGCGAACCCTATTCCACCGGTCAACGCTCCGGCAATCATTGAGTTTCGAAACCGATGACCTTCAGCCTGTCTTACAATAAGGCACGATTTCGTTTGGCCGGCGGTTTCTGCCGGGATGGTGGGCTTCGACTCTGCCTCAGGAGCCACCGGAGTCGAAGTTGCAGGATTCGGAGTTGCAACCGGCGCGGAAGCAACTGCCACAGGGGCGCTGGCCGGGACGGTAGCCACCGGAACTGGGTGCGCTTGATCAATCGCTTGCAACGGGGTACCGGCAGGGCGGCAAGCCTTACCATTGATGATCGTTTCGTTGGGGGCAAGGTAACCACCGCTGCCGCCCAAGTCCCTACATTCAACCATCTGTTGACCGTGGGCCGGGACCGCATAAAGAGCGGCGACAAGCAAGATAGCCAGAGTTCGCATCGAAGTACTCCTTAGGGCGCAGTAACCTTAGTCTTGACGGTATCAAGTCGGATAGAGGGTCCCCACAGTACTTCGGTACTGTTTGATGCGAATATTTCTGGTTAGTAAATACGGCGGGAGGCGGGGTGCCCCATGTTTCGCCAGAAACGTGGGGCTTTTGCTCTGCTATTGAATCAAGCGATGAAATCAATCTCGATTAACGGTATGCCTGGACCTAACTACGATGAAGGCGGACGGGAACGTCATTCTCCGTCGTTCATGAGTTAGGAGATTGGGATTCCTGCGTGCAAATAAAAGAACTCGAGTACACGGGGCCGTTATTGATTTGTTCGTTTGGATGGGAGCGTGGGGGAGGAGATGCGCGCTGATCTGAGGCGTTGCATTCTGGACGAGCGCCATCGGCGCGCCAGAAGTTAGCCCAGTCCCGTAAGGGCTGGGAACAGCCACAAACACGACGTTCAGCGCCGTAGGTGCGACACCGAAGCAAAGATAAATTCCGGATCGAATTCCATGCGGTGTTTTTCAGCAGGGCGAGGAATATCCCGCCAAACCGGATCATTGTTGATGCGCTTCTTGCTTCGAACAAAAAAACGGGCGCGGCTCCCCGATGGAAATCATCGGGGCAAGGAAGCCGGCCCCTACAAAGGACGAGAAAAGCCGGGCGCAGCCCCGATAAAAAGAATCGGGGTGCAAAAAACGCACAAGCAGCGCCCCTACACGTGCAAATTCACGATCATGATTTAGGGTGACTGGAAAGACCCGGGCGAATTGTGACGCACCTCCGGCGCTTGAGAATTTCGTGCGCTGGCTACCCCGCCCGCCGTGCGGGCGGGGCTAACTTCTGTCGCGCCTCCAGCGCTTCGGGGACGCGGCTTTCAGACGGGTAGCCGGGGTTTAAGCGCTCCGGAATTTTCGATTTGCGCGCGTGGCGAATGTTTCGCCAGAGACGTGGGGCTTTTGCTCTGCCATTGAATCAAGCGATGGAATCGATCTCGATTAACGGTCTGCCTGGACCTAACTACGATTAGGGCGGACGGGAACGTCATTCTTCGTCGTTCACGAGTTAGGAGATTGGGATTCCTGCGCGCGAATGGAAGAAATCGAGTACACGGGGCCGGCATTGATTTGTTGGTTTGGATGGAGGAGGAGGAGGGGTGGAGTTTGGGTTGTTATGTCGAAGAGATTGCAATCTGGAAGAGCGCTGGAGGCGCCCCGATCGAAGAAGAAATACGGGAGAAGGACCATCGGGGTGCAAAAATCGCACGTCCCTTCGAAGCTCCCTTCGCGGCTCAGGGTAAATAGAAGTTAGCCCAGTCCCGTGAGGGCTGGGAATGGTAGCGAAGAAAAGCCCCAGCGCCGTAGGTGCGACACCTGACCAAAGATAAATTCCGGAGCGAATTGCATTCGGTGCTGTTTCAGCAAGGTCAGAAATATCCTGCCAAACCGGATCATTGTTGATGCGAACCTCGTATCGAACGAAAAAGCCGGGCGCAGCAAGCAGCGCCCCTACAAACGACGAGGCCGACCGGCAACATCGAGGAGAAAAAAACGGGCGCGGCTCCCCGATGGAAATCATCGGGGCAAGGAAGCCGGCCCCTAGGAGCGCGTCCGAGATTTAGCATTTGAAGGTCTCTCGCCCGGCTCATTGTTGATCAAGGTGGCAAAGGGGCGAACTGATTCTGATCTGCAGCTACTTCCGTGGACTGCTGAGTGCTTCCATCGCTTCTTTGGGCCGCTCCAGTGACCGATTGCACCGGAAACTGCCGTTCTATCCAGAACAGATCTTGTGAAACTTCAGAAGATTGTGGGTCATGCAGATCAGAGCCCACTCGCCTCGTACTTTTTCGATCCCACGTAAGAGAAACTGACGGAACCCGCGTGCCTGTTTGATCTGCCCGAAGACCGGCTCCACGATGAATTTCCGTGTCGCATAGACCGCCGCCCCAACCTTGGTTTCCAGCTTTCGTTCCATGCGCTCGACCCGGCTGGCTTCTCTCGGTAACGGCCCTCGCTGGCAGGGCTCTCTCCGCTTGACCGTGCTTCTGCTTTCCCGTCGCCACGAATCCTTCCATCCTTTTCCTGGCCAGGTACTTCAGATTTTCATCCGAGCAATACCCGTTGTCGGCCAGAACTCCTTCCGGTTTCTGTCCGGACTGTTCTTCGATCGCCTCGATCAGCGGCACCATCTGTTGTTTGTCGTTGGCCGCTTGCGTCACCCTCTGCCCTACGATCAGCTGAAAAACTGGCTCGACCGCGATCTGCGTGTTGTAGCCCTGCAGGAATCCATCCGGCCCCTTCAGCATCCGCGACTCGGGATCGGTAAAGTTGTATTGCGCCTTCTTTGTCGGCTGGGCTTCCTCCGGATCCTTCCCCTCGCTCTTGGCTTGCTCCCGTGCTCGCTCTTCCAGCGCTCGCTTGGCTTCCCGGATCCGTGCGATCCGCGTTTCCCGCCGCTGCAACTCTTCGGGTAATTCGTCGCCCCGCCGATCCCGCCCGTATCGGCTATCCTCTTCTTTGTCCGCCGCCTCGGCTTGGTTCAACAACTTCCGAACTTCCTCCCGCAATCGCTTCTCGGTTTCCTTCATCCGCCCGTAACTCATGGCTTTGTGCTTGCTCGCGTTGCCCTTCACCTTGCTCCCGTCCAGTGCCACCCGCCCCAACTTCATCGTCCCGGTCTCTAACGTCAGCCGTAACATCTGCTGAAACAGTTCTTCCAGCGCCTTCAAATGAAGCTTCCGAAAATCCGAGATGGTGCGGAAGTCCGGCTGATTCCCCGCTGCCAATACTCGAAAAGCGACGTCCTCCACCAATCGCTTCTGGATCCTCCGCGACGAAAAGACCCCCACGCAATAACCATAGAGCAGGATCTTGGTCATCATGCGCGGGTGATACGGCGGCTGGCCCCGATCTTCCTCTTCATACACGCTCTCGATCGCCGAAAGGTCCAGTTGGTCCACCACGTCGGATACGAAATAGGACAGGTGGTCATCCGGCAACCACTCACGAAGGCTCGCGGGCAACAGCAAATTCTGTTCTGGAAGGTAGGTGCGGAATGTTTTTGCCATGTTCGAAAAACTGGCACACCCTCCGGTTCTTGTTCAAGCAAATTCAGCAGAACGGAGTGGAATTCTCGGACACACTCCTAGGAAGGACGAGCCCGACCGACAACATCGAGGAAAAAAAGCCGGGCGCAGCCCCGATAAAAAGAATCGGGGTGCAAAAAACGCACAAGCAGCGCCCCTACGAAGGACGAGCGCCGACCGGCAACATCGCGGAGAAAAAACTGGGCGCAAAGGTTTTCAGGGGGTCGCGGCTTTCAGCCGCGACAAAAAAGACCCGGCGCGAAGCGATTACCTCGCTGCCGCAGGCGGTTGCAGAGGCATCGCCGCAGCAACAGGTCTTTCGCTCCGTTCTTGAATTTCGCGCCAGGCGAGCCATGGTTTCTGAGCCCTGATTCGCATTATCGGGTCACGCTTGAAATGGGCTCGGCTAAGACTTTGAATCCTTCGGTTTATCTTGCTGGGCTTCGCGCTTTTGATCCTGCAACTGTTTCTTCCAGCCCAGTACACGCGCCTTGTTTCCTGCCTCCTCCGCTTGCGGGACCAGGCCCTGGCGCTGAAGACAACGCGAAATTGTGGTCCAGGCTAGGATGTCGTCGGGATCGAGTTCGAGGATTCGTTGGGCGGCGGCGATGGCGTTATCGAAATCGTTTTTGGCGTAATAGGCTTGGGCGAGACCGTGCAGCGCATCGGCGAATTTGGGATCGAGCGCGAGCGCTTGTTGATATTCCGCGATGGCTTCGTCGTGCTTGCCTTCGCCGAAGAGATCGACGCCCGTGTAATAGTGGTCTTCCGCTGTCATCAAGTTTCCAAGTTCAATTCACTTCGATTGTGCCGGGTGGCCGCCGTCGCCTTCGTAGGGGCGCTGCTTGCTGCGCCCGTTCTTCTGGTTCCTTCCGCCCGCAATCCGCCATCCCGAAACAACTGCTGAAATCCGAAAGTTATTCTATCATTCAGGTCCCTCTGCGGGTGGGGACCGGATCATGTGGAGCGCGTTGCGATATTACTGGATCACGGCGAAAGGATACCGGCTGCGGCCGTGGGCCAGTCCCTATTTGCAGTGGAGGCTCGAAACATTTTACGGAAAAGAAGCCGCGCATCTTGGACCGGGGCAATTCTTCCGATTGTTGTGGAAAGAACGCGCGCGCATGAAAAAGTTTCTGGCGTGGGTGGACGAGCGGCGGCGGGAGCAAAGAAAGCACAGTTGAGGAATTTTGTCGATCATGCCGTCCCGGCGCGCCGATGAATTCTAGGATTGCTCGTCAACCAATTCGCGGATGCACAGAAAGAGTTCCTCGCGACTCAGGGCAGTGGTGACAAAGTAGGGTTCCAGGTCGAGATCGGGGAAACCTTTTCGAGTGACCGCCGCGGCCAGCCATTCCTTCAGCGGCTGCGGATAGCTGCCTCGCAAGTCGCGCAAAACTTCGTAGACAATCTGATGATCGTGGTCGCGCCAGCGATAGGGGGCGAGCAGCAGGAGTGCGGCGGCGCATTGCGGGTCGCGAGGCGGCAATTGGAGCACGCCGCGCAGCACCATCAGTTCCATTTCGGGAATCTGGCGATAATCGAACGAAGGGTCCGTCACCCAGGGATTCTATCGGAAAGCGTGCGGTGAAACACGGGATCGCGTTCGGTGGGCGACGGTGAAACTCTAGGCGGTAAATGGTGAACTTTGCGGCGGTAGAAAATGAAAAAGGGCGGGTCTCGGACCCGCCCTTTCAGCAAATTGACCAGGAAATTTTCGTCGTTGTCCCGCTACGCCGCGGCGGAAGAGCGCGGCCGGATGATATCGTAGCGCTCGATCCGCGAAGCGATACCATACACGGGAGCCCCATTTTGATTGGTCTCATCCACTCGCAGCACGCGGCCGCTGGCGCGCACCAGCACCTTGAATCCGCGCGTAATTTCCACTGGCAGTGAAAGCGTAATCAAAAGCTGCGTTCCCGGCGCAAGCGGCTGGTCCAGCTGAAAATAGACGCCGCTGGTTGAAATGTTTTTCACCTTGGCGGAATAGAATTCCGTCGGCTGCGTCTGCGCCAGGCAGACCATGAGCGGCAGCGAAAGGTCATAACGTTGGGCAATTCTTCGTTCAGTCATGGTGGTATTTATCCTTTGGCATTTGCGGTGCCAATCAGGTTTTTGGCGACACGTTGTATCTGCTTTATTCTTATGAGGTTACAGGAATTTGAAATAATAATGGGGCTGGCGGGACTGGTGCGAGAATGAATATTTTTCCATGTGTGGGAAATATCTACATGCTTTTTCCATACGCTGATGGTTCGCGACGGCTCGGCGAAAATGAGCTTTTGGCGCGGTACCGGTTCACAAACGGCGCTAACCGAAAATTTGTGTAGGAGGCGATCACGCTGTGGCATGAGTGAGCATCTCCTGCTGGCGGAATTTATTTCCGTAGAGATCGCGGTCGGCGGCGGCAAGAAGAGCGGTGAGTGTTACACCATCACGGGGATAAACCCCAATGCCGATGCTGACCGAAAGTCGCGGTCCTGAGCGTTCCAGAGAAAGCTGGGAGCTCAAACGGTTGGCCACCAATCGAGCGGCGCGTTCGTCGGTTTCCGGAAGAACCAGGGCAAATTCGTCTCCCCCGTAGCGAGCGGCAGTGTCAATCGAGCGGCAGGAAATTCGAAGAAGGTGGGCGAGACGCCGCAACGCCTGGCTTCCAACCGGATGGCCGAAACGATCATTGATTTGTTTGAGCCTGTCGAGATCGAGAAGCAGGACCGCGAACGAACGATTGGTCCGGCTGGAGCGTTCGATTTCACGTTCCGCGCATTCGACGAAGGAACGATAATTGGCGAGTCCGGTTAACGAATCACTGGTGGCCAAGTGATGGAAGCGGTCGAAGAGAAGGGAATTGTCCAGCAGAGATCCGCCGAGCGCGACGACGAAGCTCAGCAAAATCAGGACCTGCCCAAACGAATATGGGGCATCGAATTGCCGGAGCGATTGCGATTCGGCAAGCTGGCAACCCGCATTGAGACCGGACATGATGAACAGGCCGCGCACGAACGGCGAATTTTCATGCCGCAATCGCCGGTGAAATCCGATCGCTGCAAAGAGAAACAGGAATCCGGAGACAAGACTGGAGGGGCGCAGAAAAAGCGCCAAGGGATGAACCGGGAAATCGCTGGGAAACCTCAGTCGAACGAAGCTGAACAGGATGGTGACGAAGATCACGAACAGAAATGGGGCCAGGAGTTCGCGCTTGGAATCGTGAGGCTCTTCCGCGGGATCGCCCGAACCGCGCAGGGAGACGACCAGCAAGAGCGCCAGCATCAGCCGAATGACGGCCCAATCGATTGGCGATTTCAGCATCGGGTCCATCAGGGTGCCCGGCGAGAAATAGATCAAGAGCCCCGAACTAATCGCGAGAACGCCGAACAAAGTGAAGGCAGTGGCGATGAGCACGGAGAAGCGATCGAGCAGAACGCGATAACGCACCAGCGTAGTGGCGGCGAATACGATGGCTAGAAATCCGCTGGCAACCTGCACATCGCTGTAGAAGTGCAGACTCGATACATAGGGCAGATGACGCAACCAGGCAGACAAAGCGAGAACCACCGTCCCCGCAGCCAGGGACAGCAAGACATCGATTCCCCTCGCAGGACTCACCCGGACTTCCCCGGACGTGTCCATCGTTTACCCCTCCGTTTATTTCTACCCACAAAAATCGTAGCACTGAATAGTTAGAAAATGTTAACGGGCCTAGTTATGTTTAGGGCACATGTACCGAGGTACAGGCTGAAGTACAGGGAAGGCCAGTCGAGAGCTAGACGAGGGCGGCTTCGGCTTGACTGAGGGTTTCGTAGGTGGGGAACAAAGTGGCAACGTTGGTCATTTGCAGCAAGACGCGGACGCGTTCATTGAGGCCGACCAGAATCATGCGGCGGCCGGCTTTTTGCGCGGCGATGAATCCGCCGATCAGCGAGCCGACTCCGGCGGAATCGACATAGCTGACGTCGGTGAAGTCGATGATTTGAATTTTGTGGGTTTCCGAGCGCACGGCGGACTGGAAGTCGAATAGATTGTTCAGCGTCAATGCGCCTCGAAGGTGGAGGATTTGTTCTTCTTCGCGGGCGCCTGCAATGCGTTCCACTACCAGACCGTTTACCATCATAAGCGACGATGCTACTAGAGCAGAATCCCGAGCAATGTGAAAGCCGGGTTACAAATTGTTAAAATTGCGTGACAACGGGCCAAGCGCATCCACCGCGGCGGGCGGGGCTAAATTCCGCTGCGCCTGCGGCGCGGACTTCGGACAAACAGCAAGGCGGGCATCGTGAAAATTCCAATGGGAGAAGCGCTTGGCATCTTACCGGGAGCGGTGTAGCATCCGCGACGTGCCTTTCTTTCGAGAGAAGGGGACACTCGATTTTGCATCGAGCTCAGACGAGCCAAATACAAATTAATTGTGAGGCCAATCGTGAATTCCCATGGGGCGAAGACACTCGCGTTAGCTCTGTCGTTGTGCGTTCTTGTGACGGGATTTGCGGCTTGCGGAAGCAAGGAGGGAAATTCCGCCGCGGCCCCGGGAACGGCGAAGGCGTCCCGATCCACCCAGACGGGACAGAGCAACACGACTGCGGCGGACGCGACCGGGCAGAAACTGAGCGCGCAGGCAGAGTCGGAATTGAGCGCGATTGAGGAGGCTGCAAATCTCGCAGACCTGAAGTGGCCAAATTTCAGCGACTACAGCACGCATGTGAAAAATTTCTACAACGCCGGCGGCAACGCCCTTGCCTGGATTCGCAGCGGGAAGCCGACCCCGCAGGCATTGGCCATCATCGGAGTGATGCAACAGGCGGATTTGAAAGGACTGAGCGCGGCGGACTACGACGGTCCGGCCTGGGCCGGACGCATTGATCATCTGGACCATTCGCCGAACGATTCAGACTTTGTCCACTTCGATGTGGCTCTCACCGTATGCGTCATGCGATATATTTCCGATCTGCACATCGGAAAAGTGAATCCAAAGTATTTCCATTTCGGACTCGACGTCGAAAGCCACAAGTACAGTCTGCCCGACTTTTTGCGAGATCACCTGGTAAATTCCAATGATGTAAAGCCCGTGTTGGAGTCAGTGGAGCCTCCTTTTCCGGGATATCGCCGGACGGAGGCTACGCTGCAACAGTATTTGCAGTTGGCAAAGCAGGATAGCGGCGAGACCTTGCCGGTTCCGGCGAAGCCGGTGGCGCCCGGCCAACCTTTTGCGGGTGTTGCGCGGCTCACGAAGTTGCTTCGTTTATTGGGCGATCTCCCGGCCGATGCAATTGTCCCGGATTCCCAGACTACCTATGACGGAGCGTTGGTTCCCGCCGTGAAACATTTCCAGAAGCGGCATGGCATCGACCCGCTGGGACGCTTGGACGCAGAGACAGTGAATGCGTTGAACACGCCGCTCACGCAGCGAGTGCGGCAATTGCAATTGGCTATGGAGCGATGGCGCTGGGCGCCGCATGAATTCACGGAAGCGCCGATCGTCGTGAATATTCCGGAGTTCCGGCTGCGCGCGTACAAATTGGACGGCAATGTGGACATGTACATGGACGTGGTGGTGGGGAAGTCGTACGGGCACCAGACGCCGATTTTTTCGGACGAGATCCGCTACGTGGTGATCCGGCCTTACTGGAATGTGCCGCCCAGCATTCAAGAAGCGGAGATTGTGCCGCACTTAAGGAAGGATCGCAGCTATCTGGACAAACATAATTTTGAAATCATCACGCGAACCGGGGAGATTGTAGCCTCCAGCCCGGTAAGCGACGAGGTGCTGGAGAAACTTCGCAAAAACCAACTGGAAGTGCGGGAAAAACCTGGTCCCAAGAATTCGCTGGGTTTGGTAAAGATTATTTTCCCGAACAGCAACAATGTGTACATGCACGGAACCTCGGCCGAGGAACTTTTTTCACGCTACCGTCGGGATTTCAGCCACGGATGCGTGCGGCTGGAAGATCCGGCGGTGGTGGCGGCGTGGGTGCTGAGGAATAATCCGGGTTGGGATTTGGAACGGATGCGGGAGGCCATGAAGGACGGGCCGGACAATGTGCAAGTGAACCTGGTGCGGCCCATCCCGATCCTGATTGTCTACGCCTCGGCAATTGTGACCGAAGAAGGCGAGCCCCGGTTTTACGAGGATATTTACGGGCTGGATGCGGAACTGGAAAAAGTGCTGGCGAAGGGGTATCCGTATCCGGGGTAGGGCTGACGGAACAGAATATCGGAACTCATAAATGCCAGGCCGGTTCCCGGCGTGACTTCAGGGGCTAAAGCCCCAATTCCGGGAACGTTCTTAATGTCGGAGCTGAAGCTCCGACCCCCTAAAAACCTTTTGTTGGATAGGGATTAGTCGCCGGCGCGGGTTGCGGTGGAGCAGCCGTAGCACCACTGGCGGACACGGCCTACGTCGACGTGGACGAATTCGGAGCGGGGATAGTAGCCTACGCCGCCGCGGTGGAGTGACAGGGCTGCGTTGCGTAGTTCTTCCGTGGTGGTTCCTGGCAGACGGACGTCGATTGCTTCGGCTTGCATGTGCAGGCTGTGTTCGGCTACGCCTGCGCTATGGCTGCGCAAAAAGTTGTTGCTCCAGGGTGTGCGGTAGCCGCAAATGATCTGGTATTCGGCTCCGGGATGGCCTACCTGCGCAGTCAAATCCACGAGCAGATCGAAAACTCCCGGCGAATAATGGTGAACTTCACCCGTGCGGTGGTCGCGCAGGAAGTGATCCAATTGCGCTAGCGCTTCGGGCAAATAATTGTCGCCATTGCGATAGACTATATCGATGCGTTCGCCTGTATGCGTGTGGTAGAGACGCAAGCGGTATTCGCGGGGATGAGAAGCGGGAGCGGATGCCTCCTTCGCGCTAGTCGGAAGCAAATAGACTGGAGAAAGCAGCAGGGCCAGCGTTACGGCTATTGTGGCCCGCGACCATTTGGCTTGAATCATCCTTGGAATGCTCCCGAATGATGCTTCGAGCTTCTCTGCGGCTTAACCTTTGAATTATCTCAAAATGAGGAAGCGGGCGCCATAGTACTATTTTGCTGGCGGGGGCTTAAAACAAAGCGGTTTACCGCAGAGGCGCCCCGATTTAAGCCATCGGGGTAAACTTCGTTCGCAGAGGACGGATGGGGAAAAAGCACAAGGGAATTAGGAGGTTGCGGCGGGCGGAGTTGCCTCGGGATACGATCGAATTGGCTCGGTATTTGATTGGGAAGACTTTGGTGCATGAATTGGCTGGCGGTCGAGTGAGCGGGAGGATTGTAGAGACCGAGGCGTATCCAACCGGCGACGCAAGTGCCCATGCGTTTCGTGGCTTGACGCCGTCGAATCGTTCTCTGTTTCTGGAGCGCGGGCACTCGTATGTTTATTTCACTTATGGTTCGTGTTTCTGCATGAATGTTTCAGCGGAAACAGAAGGAATGGGCGGAGGCGTATTGATTCGCGGAGCGGAGCCGATCGAGGGAATTGAATTCATGGAGCGGAACCGCGGGACAAAAATATTGCGGGATCTTACGCGAGGGCCGGGTAGGTTGGCGGCGGCGATGGCGATTGATAAGCGCGTGGATGGCCTCGACCTGTGCGCCGATGGTCCGCTTTGGCTGGGGACGGCTGTGAAAGCGGTTGGCGAAGTGGGGGAGAGCGTGCGGATTGGAATTTCGCGAGAGGTGGAACATTTGCGGCGTTTTTTTGAGCGTGGGAATCCGTTTGTGAGCGGGTTGAAACGATTGAATCGATAGGAGAACCGCCTCCGATTGAATGGCACCACCGGAATTGCGCAGGAGAAATTCCCCACTTCTCAAGCATTTGGAGTTTTCTCTGGTCCGACAGAAGGCGTCGGACTCCACAAACCGGAGATTCCTCGCCCGTAAAGCGGGCTCGGAATGACGCCTAAGTGCATTTTTTCGCAAGCTGTGAAGCCCGCCCTGCATACCATCCAATAAAGAGGGCGCCCCGATCAAATTCATCGGGGTGCAAAAATCGCACGGCCGATCGCGACTCAGGATAAACCCTTCGCGGCTCAGGGTAAACAAGCAGCGCCCCTACGAACCCATATCTCGTGACGCGGTGGTTGAATGCTAGCGGCTTTCCAGGTGAGCTGACCAGGGCGCAGAAGTGGAGAGCTGCTCGTCGACCCAGGTTACCAGGCCTTTTAGCTGCTGTTGAGATTTCAGAGTTGTTGTTGGTTGGAGTCACGCTGATGTAGTAGCGGAGTCTTCCTCTTAGGACGTGGATCGCCTGGTTGGAATCGGTATAGGCAAGGTCGCCCACGTTGTCCAGTAGACCGGTGGTTCCAAACATGGTCATGAAGCGGTGGAAATTTTCCTTGGCTGCGGCTGCCGAGGTGTCTTCGAAAACGATGAAAACGATTTTTCGCTGGCCCTTGCGCTGGGAATTGTAATCGCATTCCGTGGCGCTGGTGACGTTCGACGTAGCCGGCGGAGGAGTGGTTTTTTCGACGGGACCGAATGGCTGCTCGTAGACTTTTTCGAGGTGGCTGATGGGGAGAAGAGAGCAGAAATCGGGGGCGGGCTCTTTGACTCGGGCGAGAGCGATAACCGGAAAGAGGGAAACGGTTAGGGCCAGGGCGGAAATTGCGCGGCGCACGATGGGGACTCCGATACGCAGACGTTCTGGTTGCGTGTTAATCGTAGCATGGGGAGGCGGAGGCTGGTTTCTGCAAATTAAAAAATGGAGTGCTTGCCGAGGAGCGCATAAGAGCGGCGGAACAAAGGCAATTCTTGGGGGGTCTCATAGTCTGGAGTTGTATCGCTCTACTATTTGCCTGCGGTGTGGAAGCTTCAGGGCCTAAAGGCCCATTAGGTTGCGAACGTGGATGTCGGAGCTAAAGCTCCGACCCCCTAAAAACCTGAGCCGGTGTTGAATTAGGTCGCCAGCGACTCTTAGGCGGAGTTGGGGGATGGGGAAGAGTGGGGAGTCTCTTTTTTGAAGCCGTGCTGGAGGCGTTTCACCAGGACGTAGAGGACTGGGATGAAAATCAGATTCAGGAAGGTGGAGGCGATCATTCCGCCGAAAACGGTGGTGCCAACGGAGCGGCGGCTGATGCGGCCCGCGCCGTGAGCGAGGACCAGAGGGAGAACGCCGAGGATGAAGGCGAGGGAAGTCATGAGGATGGGGCGCAGGCGGATGTGGGCAGCTTCGATGGCGGCTTCGAAGATGGACATGCCCTTTTCGCGAAGTTGTTCGGCGAATTCTACGATCAAGATGGCGTTTTTGCTGGACAGGCCGATGAGCATGACCAGGCCGATCTGGCAGTACACGTCGTTTTCCTGCCCGCGCAAAGACTGAGCGCCAATTGCGCCGAGGAGAGCCATGGGGACGGCCAGCAAAATGATAAATGGAAGCGAGAAGCTTTCGTATTGAGCGGCGAGAGTGAGGTAAACCACCAGAATGCCCAGGCCAAATAACAGGGCGGCCTGGCTGCCGGAACGAAGTTCTTCGAGCGATAACCCCGTCCATTCGTAAGCGAAACCTGGCGGAAGAATTTTCGTTGCCAGCGCATCCATGGCGGCGATGGAATCTCCGGAGCTGCGGCCGGCGGCGGGTGAGCCGTCAATTTCGGCGTAGCGAAATAAATTGTAGTGGCTGATCACCTGGGGCGCGGCCGTTTGTTTGATATTTACCAGATTTTGCAGCGGAATCATCTGGCCGGTGGCCGAGCGGACATAATATTGCTCAATGTTTTTCGGCTGGGAGCGGAACTGCTTATCGGCCTGGACGTAAACGCGATAGGCGCGATTGTTAAAATCGAAATCATTCACGTAGACCGAGCCCATGTAGACCTGAAGCGCGTCGGTGATCTGGCTGAGCGGGACGCCCAGGCCTTTGGCTTTTTCGCGATCGAAAGTGACTTCCAATTGCGGATCGTTGGCAGTGAAAGTGGAGAAAAGGCCGGCGACTTCGGTGCCAGTGTTGCCTTCCTTGATTACTTTGTGAGTTACGTCGGCTAGCGCTTGCAGGGACGATCCGGTGAGGTCTTCCAGAACAAATTGGAAACCACCATATTGTCCCAGGCCCTGAACCGCTGCCGGATTGAAAGGGACAACCGTAGCGCCCGAGATGGCCGAGAGGGGACCGCGCAAGCGATCGATGACTGCGCTTGCGGAGTGCTGTTCGCCTTCGCGCTTGGTGAAATCTGTGAGTGTGCCGTAGACGACACCGAGGTTGGGCGCGCCGTTTCCGGCGATGGCGAATGTGCCCAACATTTCGGGGGCTTTGCTCATTTCCAGGGCAACTTGTTTGGTGATTTTTGAGGTGTAATTGATTGAGGCGCCTTGCGGAGCCTGGATGGCGACGATGAAATATCCTTGATCTTCCTGGGGGATGAAACCCTTGGGAACGTGCTGATAGACCCAGTAGGTGACGCCGAGACCGGCCGCGAAGAAAATCAACGCGAGAGTTTCAAAACGTAAAATGCGATGCAGCGATGCCTGATAGGTGCGGGTAAAGGCCGTCATGCCGTGATTAAAGTGGCGGAAAAAGCGATTTTCTTTTAGCTCGCCATGTCCCAGGAAAATGGCGGAAAGGGCGGGCGTGAGCGTCAGGGCGTTGAAAGCGGAAATCGCCACGGAAAACGCGATGGTGAGCGCGAACTGCTTGAACAGGAGGCCGGTGGTGCCGGGGAAAAAAGCTACCGGAACGAATACGGCGACGAGAACCAAGGAGGTGGCAACGACTGCTCCGGCGACTTCCTTCATGGCCACGGATGCGGCGTTGTGCGGTTCGGTGATGCCCTCGGTGATGTGGCGCTGGACGTTTTCGATGACCACGATGGCGTCGTCGACGACTAGACCCGTGGCGAGGGTGAGGCCGAAGAGAGTGAGAGTGTTGATGGAGAATCCGAGAATTTTGATGAAGGCGAATGTGCCGATCAGCGAAACGGGGATCGTGATGGCAGGGATTAAAGTGCTGCGCCAATCCTGCAGGAAAATGAAAATGACCAGAATGACGAGGATGATGGCTTCGATCAGGGTGTACAGAACATCTTTGATCGATTCGCTGACGACGAGAGTGGAGTCGAATGCGATCGCATAGGTCATGCCTGGCGGAAAACGCTTGGAAAGAACTTCGAGTTCTGCGCGTACGGCTTTGTCGACCGCGAGGGCGTTGGCTTGCGGCAATTGCGTGACGCCGAAACCGACGGCATCGTGGCCATCGAAGCTGAGAGTGGAACCATAGGATTCGGCGCCGAGTTCGGAGTGACCCACGTCGCCGACGCGGACAAGAGTGCCGTCGGCTCCGGCTTTTAGAATAATTTTGTCGAACGCGGCCGGATCCGCGAGTCGACCCAGCGCGCGCACGCTCATTTGATACATCTGATCGGGCTGCGAAGGCGGCTGGCCAACCTGGCCGGAAGCCACTTGGACGTTTTGTTCCTGCAGAGCGGCGAGGATGTCTGTGGCCGTCAAACCGCGGCTGGCCATGCGCAGAGGATCGAGCCAAAGCCGCATGGAATATTTTCGTTCACCGAAGATGATTACGTCAGCTACGCCAGGAACGCGTTTCAGAGCGTCGCGGACGTAGACGTCCATGTAATTGCTGGTGAACAAGCTGGAATACTCGCCGTGCTTGGCATAGACGCCGCCGCCCATGACGAAACCCGAGGCGGATTTGGTGATGGTGATGCCGGTGGTTTTGACTTCGTTGGGCAGGCGTCCGAGAGCGGAATTGACGCGATTTTGGACGTCGACGGAGGCGAGATCGACGTCGCGAGTGATGTCGAAGGTGACGGAAATGGTGCTGGAGCCGTCGTTGCCGCTGGTGGAGGTCATGTACTTCATGCCTTCGACGCCATTGATCTGCTGTTCGATGGGAGTGGTGACGGAAGTTTCGACAGCCTGGGCGTTGGCACCGTTATAAAAGCTGGCGACCGTGACCTGCGGGGGCGCCAGGGTGGGGAACTGGGCAACGGGCAGCGTGGGAATGCAGACGGCGCCGGCGAGAATGATCAGCAGCGCGCAAACTGTGGCGAAGATGGGACGGCGGATAAAAAAATCGACAAACATTCTTCGGTCAGCCTCTCGTTAACGGGTCAACACTTAGTGGAAATGGGCGACTTGAAATCGAAACCTTTGCCGCGCCGATGACCTGGGCGCGTCTTCGACGGCGATGCGATAAAAATAAAAAATGCCGCCTTGAGGGCGGCGCTACACACTTGCCGGGGAGCGATCAAGTGGCGGGATTCCCCGAAGGAGCCAAGGCAGATTCGGTAACGGCGGCGCCGTCCACCAGGCTTTGGGTGCCTTCCACGACGACGTGATCTCCTTCCTTGAGGCCATCGAGCACCGCATATTGATTGCCGACCATTTCTCCGACGCGCAAGAGGCGCTGGTGGGCCACGAGCGATTTCCCGTCGCTTTCAACGACGAACACAAATATTTGACCGTTGATCCGGGATACGGCAAGCACCGGAACCACCGGCCCGTCATGTATGCCCCAGATGATTCGAGCTCGGGCAAACTGGGCGGTGCGCAGCGAATTCGAGGCGTTCTTGAAGGTAGCCTTCGCCAAGATCGATTGCGTGGTGTAGTCGACTTCCGAGGAAATGAAATCGACGCGGCTATCCGCCAATGCCTTTCCATCAGCATCGAGCAATTGGACGGGCTGGCCCATTTTCAATTCCTTGGAGCGCTCTACGGGAACATTTAAGTAGAGTTCGAGGCTGCCCGGTTCATCCACGGTGGTGAGGACGGTGGAAACCGTGACGCGATCGCCCACGCGAACGGGAATGTCGCCCACGATGCCATCGGTGGGAGCGACCACCTTGTAATAGTGCAGTTCCACGGTCTGTTCGTTCACTTGCGCTTCGAGAGAGCGGAGTTGCTGGCGGGCGTTATCGAGAGTTGTCTGGGCCTGGTCGAAATCCATCTTGCTGATCACGCCTGCTTCATATAGTTTTTTCGCGCGTTCCCATTGTTGCTCGGCGAACTGTACGTTGGCCTTTTGAGCGGCATGGGCGGCTTCCTGGCTGGTTACGGTGGCCTGCTGCTTTAAAGGATCAATTTGCATCAAAGCAGCGCCCATTTTCACGTGATCGCCGGACCGGACGAATATATTCGTAACTTGTCCCTCCACCTGAGGATTCAGAACGGAGGAATGACGCGATTTCAAGGTGGCGAGGTACTCCGTGGCGTCTGGGATTTCCACGGGCTGAATGACCACGGTTTTGACAGGCACAGCCCCGGGACCCTGGGCACTCGCGGACTGCTTCTGTCCGCAACCATTGGCCACGGCGACAATGCAAAGCAGCGCCACCACCGATGGCAAATGCCGGGGAGGGCGACGGATTATTTGAAAGTGGCGGGGCCGGTGAATGTTTCGATCAGGATCGATCATCAAGCAAGTATTCTCCAGATGTGGAAACAAACATTGTATGCGATGTTTGGCATTGCTCCAAGGACTCAGCTATTTCGGGTATGGAAAAGCTTTACCGCAGAGGCGCTGAGGGCGCAGAAGGAACTTGGGCTGGCAAACTGATCAGCCGCAGCTTTGTCGAACGAAGCTGGCGTGATTGGAAAAGTGGAATTGCCTGCTATGCTGGCCGTAACCAAAGGGGAGACTTGATCTGCAATCTGCGGATGGATTGGCGGTGAAACATGGCTGGGACTGGTAACCAACCGGGTGCTGAACAAAAACCCGTTAGCATCAAAAGATTCAATATTTTTACGTCTGTATTTACCGCTGACCAGGGCCTGAGCTCTTTCTTCGGGCTTTTGGTCGCGCTTCTCTTTGTGATTTACCCGCTGGTGGAGTTCAGTGATCGGGGCCGAACCGCGGCGGATATTTTTTTCTCACTGCTGTTGATTCGGGGTGCATTCACGATCCGCAAGGGAGTGGTTCTAAAGAGCCTGATCCTTACCATGGTGGCGATGACATTCTCGGTCCACTGGATCAAGCGATGGGACCCGAATCTGCCGGTATACCGGCTGGAAGCAACTCTTTCCATGTTCTGCCTGGCGCTTTTCATCGCCGTGATTTTATTTCATGTGTTCCAGCCAGGACCGGTGACGCTGCACCGGGTGATGGGAGTCGTGTCGGTTTATTTGCTGCTTGGCCTGCTATGGGCGTTCGGATACCACCTGGTCCAGTATGTGTTTCCCGATGCATACCATTTCAATTTCCCGCCGGTGGGCGATGAAACGATGATGTCACGCCTGGTTTATTTCAGCTTCGAGACTTTGACCACGGTTGGCTTTGGCGACATTACGGCGGTGCATCCATTTGCACGGGCGCTGGTGGTGAGCGAAGCGCTGGTGGGGCAGCTGTTTCCCGTGCTGCTGATCGGCGGGCTGCTTTCAATGGCGCTGCAATCGAAGGATCAGGTGTAGCGATTGGCGAAGCGGGCCGGAAAAACTCTTCTACGCATTGTACGGTATACGATTCGTTGTGCTGATGCGCTGGATCCTTCGCGCAAAAGACGCGCTCAGGATGACGTCTCAGCGGTAATGGATCGTTTACGAAACTTTCTAAGCATCACCTCACGTTTTTTTACACTTCGTTTGCCCGGGATCGACAATCGGATACAGCACAACCGGCTCGGGCATTGGCGGCGCCGTGTTATCTTTAAATGTGCATCTGGTGCAAATGAAAATTGAGTGGATGGGAATTGGGCTGAGGGAGTTGATTGTTGGTGAACGCTCGACAAAATCGAATTGCCGCGCTGCAAAAACTGCTGAAAGAGCGGATCGTGATATTGGACGGGGCCATGGGCACCATGGTTCAGGCGAAGAAGCTTGGCGAGGCGGAGTATCGCGGCAAGCAGTTTCTGGAGCATGCCAAGGATTTGCGGCTGAATATTGACGTTTTGAATTTGACGCAGCCTCACGTGATTGAGCGATCCACCGGCGAATACCTGGAAGCCGGCGCCGATATCATCGAAACAAATACATTCAATTCGAATGCGATTTCGATGGCCGAATACGGGCTTCAGGATCACGTGCAGGAATTGAATGTGGCGGGGGCGCGACTGGCTCGGAACGCCGTGGAGCAATTTGAAGCGGAGCATCCGGGGCGGGTGTGCTTTGTGGCTGGAGCGATGGGGCCTACCAGCCGGACGGCTTCGATGTCGCAGGACGTGAGCAGCCCGGCGGCGCGCGGCGTCACTTTCGACCAATTGCGCGACACGTATTACCAGCAAGCGCGCGGGCTGGTGGAGGGCGGCGCGGATGTGCTGCTGCTGGAAACGGTATTCGACACGCTGAATGCGAAGGCGGCGCTGTTTGGCGTCGAGCAATATTTCGAGACATCGGGCAATCGCGTGCCGGTGATGGTTTCCGTCACAGTGGTGGACCAGAGCGGGCGGACGCTTTCGGGACAGACCGTCGAGGCGTTCTGGATTTCCATTTCGCACATGAACTTGCTGAGCGTGGGAATCAATTGTTCGTTGGGCGCGAAGGGAATGAGGTCGCACGTGGAGGAACTGGCGCGGATCTCGCCGCTTCCGATCAGTTGCTATCCCAATGCCGGATTGCCGAATGCGTTCGGGGGATTCGATGAAACTCCGGAGCGGATGGCGGCCGACCTGGGCGATTTTGCGGCGAATGGATGGCTGAATCTGGTGGGCGGATGTTGCGGGTCGACTCCCGCGCACATCCGGGCGATTGCGGAGGCGGTGCGCGGTTGCGCGCCGCACGTTCTGTCGAAGCCGGAGCGGTTTACTCGATTCAGCGGGCTGGAAGCGCTGACTTTGCGGCCGGATACGAATTTTGTGAATGTGGGCGAACGAACCAACGTGACCGGCTCGCCGAAATTTTCGAAATTGGTTCTGGATGGAAAGTATGAAGCGGCGCTGGCCATTGCGCGGCAGCAGGTGGATGGCGGCGCGCAAATTATTGATATCAACATGGATGAAGCCATGCTCGATTCCGAGCAGGCCATGACTACATTTTTGAATTACGTGGCTTCGGAGCCGGACATCGCGCGCGTGCCGATCATGATCGACAGTTCGAAATGGAGCGTGATCGAGTGCGGCCTGAAGTGCATCCAGGGCAAAGGGGTGGTGAATTCGATCAGCTTGAAGGAAGGCGAGGAAGCGTTTCGCGAGCGCGCCCGGCTGGTGCGGCGCTACGGCGCGGCCATGGTGGTGATGGCGTTTGACGAGCAGGGACAGGCGGATTCGGTCGAGCGGAAACTCGCGATCGCGCGGCGTTCGTACAAAATTTTGACTGAAGAAGCGGGCGTGCCGCCGGAAGATATTATTTTCGATCCGAATATTTTGACGGTGGCGACGGGAATTGAAGAGCACAACAATTACGCGGTGAATTACATCGAGGCCACGCGGCTGATCAAATCGACTTTGCCGTTTGCCAAAGTGAGTGGCGGGGTGAGCAATATTTCGTTTTCGTTTCGCGGGAACAACGTGGTGCGCGAGGCGATGCATTCCGCGTTTCTGTATCATGCGATTCAAGCGGGAATGGATATGGGAATCGTGAACGCGGGGCAGCTTGCCGTGTATGAAGAAATTCCCAAGGATTTATTGGAATTGGTGGAAGACGTGTTGCTGAACCGGCGGCCGGATTCGACCGAACGGTTGCTGGCGTTCGCGGAATCCGTGGGGAAGAAGGTTAAGAGCGAAGTGGAGGTGGATGCCTGGCGCGGCGGCACGGTGGAAGAGCGGCTGACGCATTCGCTGGTGAAGGGAATTGTGGAGTACATCGAGAAGGACACGGAAGAAGCGCGGCAAAAATACGGCAAGCCGCTGAGCGTGATCGAAGGGCCGATGATGGATGCGATGAACGTGGTGGGCGATCTGTTCGGTTCCGGGAAAATGTTTTTGCCGCAGGTGGTGAAGAGCGCGCGAGTGATGAAGAAAGCGGTGGCCTACTTGCAACCGTTTCTCGAAGCCGAGAAGCAAGCGGCGGGTGGGGCGCACGTGAAGGGACGAATTCTGTTGGCGACCGTGAAAGGCGATGTCCACGACATCGGCAAGAACATCGTGGGCGTGGTGCTGGGATGCAACAATTACGAAGTGATCGATCTGGGAGTGATGGTTTCCTCCGACAAGATTTTGCAGACGGCGCGCGAAACCAACGTGGACATGATCGGACTGAGCGGATTGATCACGCCATCGCTCGATGAAATGGTTCATGTGGCGAAAGAGATGCAGCGCGAGGGATTCACGATGCCGCTGCTGATCGGAGGGGCGACCACCAGCCGGATTCATACCGCCGTGAAGATTGCGCCCTCCTACGGGCAGCCGGTGGTGCATGTGCAGGATGCTTCGCGCGCCGTGGGAGTGGTGGGAAATTTGAACAGCGCGGGACTTGAGAGGAAAATTTCGCGGTTGAAAATCGCGCGGAACAGGAACGGGCGCGGGAGAAACATCGCACGCGCGAGGTGCAGCCGCTGCTTTCGTTTGAAGAAGCGCGGAAACACAAGTTTTCGTTTGATTGGGCTGGATATGCGCCGCCGAAGCCATCGTTCACCGGGGTTCGCGTGTTCAGTCCCGTGCCGCTGGATGAAATTGTGCCGTATATCGATTGGACTCCGTTTTTCCATGCCTGGGAATTGAAAGGCATCTATCCGCGGATATTCGAGCAGGACGTGGTGGGGCCGCGCGCGCGGGAATTATTCGAGGACGGACGGAAATTGCTGGAGCGCATCGTGCGCGAGAAATTGCTGGTGGCGCGCGCGGTGATTGGATTTTTTCCGGCGAACAGCGTTGCGGAAGATATTGAAATTTATGCGGATGAATCGCGGGCGGCAATTGTGGGTTCGTTTCACACTCTGCGGCAGCAATTGGTGAAGGCGGATGCGGGTGTGGATTATGCGCTGGCGGATTTTGTGGCGCCGCGTGAATCGGGCGCGGCGGATTATTTGGGTGCGTTTGCGTGTACGGCGGGACTTTGTATCGAGCCGCTGGTGAAAAAATTCGAACAGGATCACGATGATTACAACGCCTTGATGACCAAGGCGCTGGCGGACCGGTTGGCCGAAGGCCTGGCGGAATTGATGCACAAGCGGGTGCGGGAGGAATGGGGATTTGGGCGCGACGAGAATTTGACTCCGGATGAAATGATGCATGAGAAATATCGCGGAATTCGTCCGGCGCCGGGATATCCGGCTTCGCCCGACCATACGGAGAAAAGCACTGCTGTTCGATTTGTTGCGGGCGCAGGAATTGACGGGAATTCATTTGACCGAGAATTTCGCGATGTATCCGGCGGCGTCTGTGTGCGGGCTTTATTTTTCGCATCCTGAGTCGAAATATTTTGCGGTGGGAAAAATCGAGCGCGACCAGGTGGAGGATTACCGGCGGCGCAAGGGAATGGATTTGCGGGCGGTGGAACAGTGGCTGAGCCCGAATTTGAATTATGAGCCGGGGAGCTCGTGAGAAAATTCAAAAGATTTTTACCGCAGAGGGCGCAGAGAACGCAGAGAATTGCAAAGGCGCGGCGATACGGAGACGGCTGGCCGCGACTTCAAGAAAGAAACTAGCGAATGATTCCCAGAGCTTTTTTCGGCAAGAGAGCTACCTGATCGTTTGAGATGCCGAAATTATCGGCGATCAGGGATGCTGGATTTCCGGCCAGCCATTTGGAAATGGAAATTTCCTCGAATACCGGACTGTTGAACAGCGTGATCAGTTCGGTTGGCTCGCTGCCTACTTGTTCCACGTAGTGGCCAAAACCCTGCTGGATAAAACAGATTTGGCCGGGACCGAATTCTTCGGTCTTGGCGCGGCCGTGCGCGCCGAAAATCGTGACGCGCGAATGGCCGCTGAGGTAGTACTGCCATTCGTCGGCATTGGGATGCCAGTGCATTTCACGAAGCGCGCCGGGTTCGAGATGCTGCAGGACGGAGGTGAGAGTGGTATTGATCGGGAATTCTTTCGCGGTGACGATTCGCTGCCAGCCGCCGGGAAATTCCTGCGGGGGCATGGCGCGGACGCGAATTTGTGCGGCGATTGCGGAGTTTCGATGTTGTCGGCAAGATAGGGCTCCGGGCCGCGCGCGGGAATTTTGCCCGGAAGAATATACATTTCCTTTTTCGGCATGGCACTGATCGTGTCGGCGGAAAGGAAAAGATTGCGCGACGCGAGGTTGACAGGCGTGCGGGCGATCCAATCGGTGATGCTGAAGGTGCCGAATTCGGAGAAGTGGCCATCGTCGAAGCCGAGAATGAAATGGGTTTCGGTGTTGCCGATATTTTGCAGGGCGTGGCCATGGCCCTTGGGGAAATACCAGATGTCGCCGGGGCCGAATTCATCGGTGGCGGCCTGGCCATTGGGGGAAATCACGGTGGTGCGGACGTTTCCGGTGATCATGTAGGCCCATTCGGCGGCGATGGCGTGCCAGTGGAGTTCGCGGATGCCGCCGGGTTGAAGGCGCATGGAAACTCCGGCAATGTTTTTGGATGCGGGGAATTCCGAAACGGTGGCTTCTTTGGCCGATCCGGCTTCGCCCACCCAGCCCTTGGTGCTTTCAAGATCAAATTTGAAATCTTCGAGCGGCTCGTGCTTGCCAGGATCTTTGCCGGACTGATAATTCTGTTGCGGCACCTGGGCGGCTGCAGGGGAGGAGGAGAGCATGGAGGCTCCTACGGCTGCGATGGAAGCATTCTTCATCATGTCCCGGCGCGAAATGCCTCTACTTTTCGAATTCGACTTCATGATTGCTCCTCGTTGATCGCCACTGGTGTTTTGAATAGATCCTTTTATCTTATGATTTGTCGACCGAATCAACAAATTCTATGAACGACAGCACGTGGTTTCTAGTGCTGCTGATCTACTCTAATTGGGAGCACTGAGGGGAACTCACAGCTGCTATGCTGCGAGTGATTCAGATAATCAGCTTTCTCTCACGAAGATTCAATCAAACTACTAAGAAGTGGGTACATTCACTGATGGAATGTGCGATTGCACAAACCGTTGAATCGTTTGGCACTCGATTTCAGGCAATTCTCCCGTTGGCAAAATTACGAATCGATTCCCATCAGACTGTTCGAGGAGTATCACTCGCTGTCCTTCGCGCCAGCCTTTGAAATTCCGCCACGGCTGGATCGCGGTGGCCCCGTTAGGGCCATCGAACTTCACTCCCTGGTCTGAGAGGGTGACCCAGTCCGGCAGGGCGGCGTTCAGCTGCCTCAATTCCAGCGCCTTAGCGCTCTTGGCCCGATAGACTGCCCATCCAGCGATACTCACGACGACTAGCCAAATCAGTCCAGCGGCCCGCCAATTCGGTTTTGTGTAGCCAAGAAATCCCGATATTGTTGCCCACAACACCGCGCATATGATTCCAATGCCGTACCAATTGGCCAGTAAGAGCTTCGGCCAATACATCTTCGAACGAAGTGTTTTTTGCACAGCGAAGAATTCTGCTTCTGTTATTTTGCCTCTGAATTGCATCACCAGTTCTCGACAGCTGGATCTCAGTGGTTAATCTGGTTCTATTGAGTTTACGGACCTAGGAAAATGGTGCCGGGGGGCAGAGTTGAACTGCCTACGCCGGCCTTTTCAGGGCCGCGCTCTACCGGTGAGCTACCCCGGCACCGAGAGAGCTTAAGATTGTACGGAGAATTCTGGAGCGAGACAAGCGAGGAATGAATTAAACGTGGAGCGCTGCGCATTTGGTTGTTTCCTCTGCCGTTCTCTGCGTCTCGGCGGTGGGGCTTTTCGGGATTTCACGAGAACAAACTAACGGCAAAACCGACGGCAAAACATTACCGCAGAGGGCGCAGAGGAAGACGACGCAGAGGCTCGCAGAGACGAGCGAGACGATGGGGCGCGATGCAGATTGCCGCGCGGCGCCCCGTCGCGGCTATTTGACGGATTCGTCGAATTCGCGCATCCAGTCTTTTTTCTTTAGGACTTCGCGGGCTTTGGAGCCGTCGGGCGGGCCGACTATGCCGTCTTTTTCCATCAGGTCGATCAGTCGGGCGGCGCGGCCGTAGCCGATGCGCAGGCGGCGCTGCAACGTGGAGGTAGAGGCGCGGCCCATCTCGCAGACTACCCGGACTGCGTCCTGATACATGTCGTCGTCGGCGCCTGTCTCGGCGCCATCCGCGCCGGCTTCGCCGTCGGCATCCATATCGCTATTGGCGGGATCTTTCGGCGGCTTGAGCATTTCTTCGTTGTAAATGGCTTTCGCTTGAGTGCGCCAGAAATCGCAGACGGCGGAGATTTCGTCTTCAGTGACGTAGGGGCCGTGGATGCGGTGCAGGCGCGAGGAGCCGGCCGGCAGATACAGCATGTCACCTTTGCCGAGCAGTGATTCCGAACCATTGGCGTCGAGAATGGTGCGGGAATCGACCTTGCTGGCTACCCGGAAAGAAATGCGAGCGGGGAAATTGGCTTTGATCAGGCCGGTGATTACGTCTACGGACGGGCGCTGCGTGGCGAGAATCAAGTGAATGCCCACTGCGCGGGCCATCTGCGCGAGGCGGGTAATCGATTCTTCGACGCCGTTTGTATCGACCATCATCAGGTCGGCCAATTCGTCGATGATGATGACGATGAAGGGCAGCGGCTTGTGCTCGAGATCTTCCGTGTCGTCGAAGAGCGACATGGATTGGCCCTTCTCGAACGTGCGGTTGTACTGCTCGATGTTGCGGACGCCGCGCTGCGCGAGCAGTTTAAGCCGGCGTTCCATTTCGCGCGTGGCGTTGCGCAGCACATTCGAGGCTACTCGCGCGTCGGTGACCACCGGCGTATACAGGTGCGGAATATCTTCGTAAAGGCCTAGCTCGAGGCGCTTGGGATCGACCATTACGATTTTAAGTTCATCGGGCGTCGCTTTATAAAGCAGCGACATAATCATGGAATTGATGAAGACGCTCTTGCCGGTGCCGGTGGCGCCTGCAATCAGCAGGTGAGGCATGGTGGCCAAGTCGGCGGCGCGGATGCGTCCGGTTAAATCCTTGCCGAGCGAAATCGTCAACTTGGCGGGCGAATGCAGGAATTCTGGCGATTCGATTACCTCGCGCAGAGCGATGGTTTCGCGAACTGGATTGGGCACTTCGATGCCGACCGTGGATTTGCCGGGGATGCGTTCGATCAAAATCGATTCGGCGCGCAGAGCGAGGCAAAGATCTTCGGATAGACCAGTGACGCGGCTGTACTTGATTCCCGCTTCTGGTTTGAATTCGAATGTGGTGACTACCGGGCCCGGATTGATCTGCGTTACGTGGCCGCTGACGTCGAATTCCGCGCATTTCGCTTCGATGGCCCGCGCGAAATCCTTCAGGTCGCCTTCATCCATTTTTTGGCCGCGTTCGGCGGGACGCAACAGGCTGGGGGAGGGAAGTTTGTAGCTGGTCTTGCCTCGGGAAATTTTTGGATCGGGGCCGCCCTTGCGCGGAGATTCCGGTTTGAGGGGCTCCGGGAATTTGATGACAGGAGGCTCGGAAGAGGATTTGGGTGTCCAACTTTTTTCGTTTTCCGGTTCTTCCTCGTCGTCATCGTCCATCACAATTTCGCCGGATTCGATCCTCTGGCGTGCGGCGGGGGGACGTCCGGAAATCTTGGTTTCTTCCACGCGTTTGCGCATGCGCACGGTTTCGCGCTCTTCGCGCCAGTCCTGGTAGCGCATGTAGAGGCGGTGGAGCATGCCGCCTTCGGCCATGGGACTGCGGAGCCATTTCGCGGTGAGCGCGAACGAGAATCGGGTGGTTAAGAGCAATCCGACGAACAAGCATGCCAGCGCCACAACGTGCGCGCCTATGGAATTAAATCCGGCGCGCAATCCTTCCGCCAGCACGGTGCCGAGCAGGCCTCCGGCGGGCAGGGCGCTGCGCACCTCTGGCATGTTCAATAGCGCGAGTTCGGCAGGAACCGCCAGGCTCAAAAGAGCGTAACCGGAAATTTTCGCGGCGGGCGTCTGGATTGGCTGGCTGCGGAACCAGCGCCAGGCGAGAACCATCAATCCAATGGGCAACAGGAAGGATGCGTACCCGAACACCTGGAAAAGCAAATCGGCGGTGTGCGCGCCCACGGGACCAATCCAATTCCTGGCGGGCGAAGCGCCGGCGGGCGCGGCGACGTTGAGCGACGCATCCTGCGGCGAATAGGAAAGCAAACTCAGCGCCAATAAAACGGCGATGGTGATGCCGATAAATCCAATCAATTCATTCAAACGATGATTTTCAGTTGGCGTTAAGATGCGCACACAAATCTCCTCGGATTTGGGGAAGGCCCGAGTGCCGAGCTGGGAAGCGCGGGCGCTAACGCGCGAAACCCAACGGGAGGAACACAAGTAGCAGAATCACTATACCCAAGACGATTCGGTAGTAAACAAATATCTTGAAGGTGCGTGTCTGCAAATAACGCAGGAAAGCGGCGATGACGGCGTAACCGACGATCCCCGAGACCGCAATGCTGATGAAAAGCGTTGAGAGCGGAAGCTCCAAGGTGCCTGCGCGATGCATGTGGATTAGCTTGGGTAGCTCTTTGGCGGCGGCACCGGCAATCAAGGGCGTGGAGAGCAAGAAAGAGAAACGGGCGGCGGATTCCCGGGTCATCTTGCAGATCAGTCCGGCTGTTATGGTGATTCCGGAACGGGAAACTCCGGGAAACAGGGCCAGGGCCTGGGCGCAGCCGATGAAGATGGCGTCCAGCCAATTTGCCTGGCCAATATGGCGCTCCAAGCCGGCGATTCGGTCGGCCCACCACAGGACCAGGGCCACTAAAATGAGCGCCACTGCAATGGGCAGGGGTTTACGAAGCGATCCTTCGATTACATGTTCGAATTTATAGCCGACGATCGCGCCGGGAATTGTGCCGACAACGAGCAGCCAAAAAAGACGGCGATTGGTCTGAACCTGCTCGGCGGTTGCGGTGCTGGGATAATGCATGCCCAGGCCCGTAAGAGTGAGCTCGATCCAATCTTTCAGGAAGTAGAGAAGGACAGCCAACAGAGTGCCGGCATGCAAAGCGACATCGAACGCCAGGCCACCGTCATTCCAGCCGAGAAGCCAGGGAAATAAAACCAGGTGGGCGGTGCTGCTGACGGGAAGAAATTCGGTTACTCCTTGAATCACAGCCATGATGATGGCTTGATAAAGCGGCATCACTTCTCCTTGTTTGCGTTTGTGCGGAGCGATTTCACCATCGAGAAGGCGTCCATCCCGCCGGGATAATAGTGTTCGTAGACCCCACGGGTACGATAGCCGTGCTTTTGCCAGAAGGCAATCGCAGCGTCATTGTCGCGTGCCGTTTCAAGCTCTACCTGTCTCGCGCCCCGCGCGGCCAGGCGCTCCTCGGCGGCTCGGATCAGCAGCGAGCCGATGCCGGAGCGGCGGTGGGATTCGAGAACGTCGATGGTGATGATGTGGCCGGTCGGAGGGTGGCCGGGGCGGGTTTCCGCTTCGGCGATGATGAAGCCTGCTATTTGATTTTCCGCTTCAGCAATCACGCAATCGGCGCCAGGATCGCCGAGGAAGGCGCGCAGCTCACGGCGCGAATAGGCAATTCGGGGCGGGTAACAAGCTTTGTCAATTTGGAAAAGTGTTTCGAAGTCATCGGGACGGTAGGGGCACAGATTAATCGGCACATTTGGGTTGTCGCACGGCTGGGGAAGTTTGGCAAGATACTCTTGCTCGTCCTGGCGCTCGACGGGTTCCGCTTCGAACAATCGCGTTGGGTCAAACCTCCACGCAATGGTGCGCAGATTTTAGTTCTGTATTAATACAACCTATTGATGGACCGTGTAATCATACTTGACATGTGAGTTACAACAAAAGTAAACACATGTCCACTAGTTGCCTGGCTACCCCTTTGAATTCGGTCCTGGGCGCTTAGGGCTAACCATGGCGTGTATTGCGTTTTGCAAGATCGAAAAGGAGAACAACAGTGCTCGATCGATGCATACATCGTCACGGTTGGCTTATCGGCGCGTCGGCCTTCCTTCTATGCCTGGGGACTCTATCGGCAGCTTCGCCCGAATGCAGGGCGCAGAGTTCCGGCAAATCTCGCTTTCAATTCTTCGCTTCAGGTGGGAGTTCGTCGATCACGGATAAATCGAATGAATTCGACGTGACAGAGGGTATCGGAGACCAATTCGTAGAGAGCGACATCTTTACAAAAACACATGTTCATCCCAGCGGACGATTGCTTGTGGGCTTTCGGTATTTTCTGGGGCCTAGCGATGCAATTGAGGTGAGCTATTCCTATGCTCCCACGAATATCAGCATAACTCAGGCCGTTACGCTGACATCCAATTCGGGCTCGGCAATGTTTCTCGTCCTCATCCCAACTGCGGTCCGCTCGCACTTATACTCCTTCAATTACGTCCGAAGATTTCGCCCAAAGGCCCGATGGCAGCCGTACCTCACGGCCGGAATCGGTGGTGTTCACTGGCAAGCGGTTCAGAACGCACAGTTCGCGCCAGGTTTTGGAAACGGCTTCGCAGGCAATTTGGGAGCAGGGGTGAACTGGAATATTTCCCCACATTGGGGACTGCAGGCTGAATATCGGGACTATCTAGTTGAGCATCCGCGGTTTGTGGTGTCGTCTCCGAGCGGGATGAGCCACGATCAGGCGCCGACGCTGGGCGTGGTGTACCAATTCTGAGCAGTTGGTAACTTCATGTACACCGGGCGCAGCAAGCAGCGCCCCTACGAAAAGCCTAAACTTTCGATTTTGAGGATCCAGTCCATTTTTCGGCGCGGTTGGCTTGAACTTTGAGTTGAAGGTGCAGGATTCCATAGGAAGCCGATTGACGAGATTGACGAGAATGCACGAGAAACACCGTGCCTGAAAAGCCCCGATTGAAAGATTGCGGGGTCTGGTGATATTCATCGTATCTTGAGACAAGTCAAGCCCGAGTTCGTCTAAGCAAAACAGGGGTGGATTGAGTGTTGTCGCGGCAGCCCGAAAGCCGAAATGTGCCAGCAAATCGTGATCGCAAAGGCGAGAAACCATCTGTCGAAATCTGGCGGCCCAGGGAGTTCGAATCAATCGAACTGCACCGCGGTTCGAAGATTACGCAGGAGTATCCCCGCCACTGGCACGACGAGATATACCTGTGTGCGATTCTGGAGGGAGACGCTTATCTGGATTGCCCAGGCACGTCCATTATGCACTCCTCGCGGAACGTTGGCAATGGTTCCATCGGGAGAAGTTCACGCAAATCGAAAGTTCGAATGCACGTTTCGATGCATCTTCATGGAATTCAAACCACTGCAACTTGCAGCAGAACAATTCCTCGAGAAAAGTATTCCGGGACTTAATTTTCGCACGACGCTGATCAACGACGGGCGAACACTGGCAAGCTTCTTGCGATTGCACCGGTCTCTCGAAAAGCGCAGCACCAGGCTGGGGCGGGACCACGCTCTGATGGTTTTTTTGCACCGGCTGCTGGCCCGGCACAGCACTGCCTGCATTCCACTGCCGCAAGAAGGCAATGAAGATTCGGCGGTGCTGCGATCCAAGAAATTCCTGGACGACCATTATGCCGACCGGGTCACGCTTCACGAACTTGCCCGGCTGACAGGATTAAGCCCTTATCATTTGAACCGCTCGTTTTGCCGCAAGATTGGAATACCTCCCCATGCCTACCAGTTGCAGATGCGCATCGCGCGGGCAAAATCAGAGCTGCGAAGGGGAACATCCATTGCCCGGGTAGCGTTGACGACGGGATTCGCCGACCAGAGCCACTTCACACGTGTCTTCAAACGCCTTGAAGGAGACACGCCCGCGCAATTTTGTTGGCACAGCAAGAACGTACAAGACACCCCGGAGCTCTCCCGCTAGCATTCCTAAGCGATTTCGAGAAGCTCTTGCAGAACAGCCCCCCGCGTCTGGGCTGCCTGGACCGGGTGGATTGTGATTGAAGTCAAGAGAACGGAGAAGCTCGATCATGAGCAGAATCGGACACAATCAAGGGTTGTGGAAGCGAATGATATTGAGCGGTATCTGCCTCTTGCTGGTTCTCGCTCAGGTTAGCCTCGCCGGCGGGGGATCCTATGTCACCACCGAGCGGAGCGTCACAAAGATTGCGGATGGAGTCTACGCAATCATTCACAAGGACGCGATTTTTGAAGGATGGCCACAGGGGAACACCACCGTAATTATTGGTGAACGCGGTGTGCTGGTTGTGGATGCGTGTTTTCTGACAGGAAGCGCAAAGGAGGACATTGCCGAGATTCGCCGGCTCACACCCAAGCCGGTATTGTATTTGCTTAACACGCACTTTCACATCGACCACACTGCAGGCAACAGCGCTTACCGGGAGGCGTTTCCCGAGCTCGAGATCATTGCTCAGAGCGAGACTCTCAAATTGATGGACGCCAGAAATCCGCTTTTTGGCGCCGACTTCGCTTCTCCGAAGGGCAGGCCTTCGTCGTTTATTCTGCCGACCATGAAGAAAGAGCTCGAAAGCGGAAAGGATGACGATGGGCAGCCACTCTCCGCGGAAGAGAAGGCCCAGCTTCCGATCCGGATCGCGCAGGAAGAGAATGCAATCGCTGACTACCGCACATTCAAATACCAAGCTCCTACTCTCTTGTTCGACCACGAATTGACGCTGGATCTCGGGAACCGCGAAGTGCAATTGAAGCATTGGGGACGGGGACACACGCCTGGAGACGTGTTCGTCTATCTGCCTCGCGAGAAGGTCCTGGTTACCGGCGATCTTTTGACTTACCCCGTCCCCTATATGCGTATGACCTACCCGCACGAATGGGTAGAGGTGCTGCGGGCGATGAGCAGGCTGGAAGCCGGCGTCATTGTGCCAGGACACGGGAGCATTCTCAGGGACAAGACCCACTTGAATGACGTGATCGCATTTTTGGATTCAGTGATCAAGCAGGTTCACGAACAGGCCCCCAAAGCCACTAAAGTCGAAGATCTGCATGTTGATATCGAATTTTATCGGAAAAAGATGGCAGGCGATGATCCCGTGGATAACGCGTTCTGGGAACGAATTGTGAACCCTGGGATGATCGATGGAGTTAATCAAGGCGTGGTCGGGCGGGCTTTTGCCGAAGAGATCGGAAAATTGTGAAGGCGGGTTTAAGAGATATATCGGCGCATCATTTCGTCTTGCCGGTGTTTATTTCTCCAATCGGAAGGTAGAACCTGTGCCATAAGGAGTTCTCACTAAATGCGAATGCCACTTACGCTGTTACTTATCTTGGCTCTCTCGATCACTGGATCGCTCGCACAGGCACCGGAACCGAAAGTCCCCTACGGGACCAACGATGCAGCTGGACACTACGTCCAAACACCGGACGCAAAGATTTACTACGAGCGCTACGGCGAGGGCGGCCAGCCAATCGTGTTTCTGCATGGCGGTGTGTATGGATACATCGACGAATTTGCGGAGGTGATCCGCCAGGTGAGCAAGCAGCGCACGGTGATCGCGATTGCCACGCGCGGGTATGGCCGGTCCGAGCGGGGCACGCGGCCGCTTACCCATCGCCAATTCGCGGAAGACGCAGCGCTGGTGATTCAGCAGATATTCAAGCCGGGTGAAAAGGTTGACGTGATGGGGTTCAGCGAGGGCGCTATCACCAGCTACATTCTTACTTCGTCGCATCCGGAACTGGTAAGACGGCTGGTGGCCATCGGCGGCCCGCTGGGGGCGTACGGAGCGCCCATCGACAACCTGGAAAGTGAGCAGCAGATGACTCCAGAACTTATGACGCAGCAGGTGCCGGACCTGGTGGCCCGGCGCAAAAAACAGATGACTCACCCCGAGCAATGGGAGCAACTGATCCGCGACCTGAACGCGATGTATCACCAGATGGTTTACGTGAAGCAAGAAGAGATTCGGAAGATCCAATCGCCGACGCTGGTCATGGCGGGGGATAAGGACGGAACTCGCCTGGACCATTTCGTGGAGATCTATCACCTTTTGCCAAACGCGCAACTGGCGATCATCCCCGGGTGCGGCCACGTGATCTTCCGGTGCAAACCGGACCTCTCGATCAAAATCATGTCCGATTTTCTGCAGTGAGTTCGCGAAGAAACGGACTGCGACAACTCACGAGGAATTCCCGCGAAGGATGAAATTGAAGAAGATCTTAATTGCGTGCCCGCAGGCCGTTACACTTCCAGAATAACGGGGAGAATCAGCGGGCGCTTGGACGTTTGTTTATTGAGGAAGCGCTTCAGGTCTACCCGGATTTTCTCCTTGATTACGCTCCAATCGGCTTTTTCTTCGGAGTTTGAGGATTCGATGGTGCGCAAAATCACTTCGCGGGCTTTGCCTA
This sequence comes from uncultured Acidobacteriota bacterium, assembly GCA_963797765.1. GTDB lineage: Bacteria > Acidobacteriota > Terriglobia > Acidiferrales > UBA7541 > JBGPTK01. The sequence continues at coordinate 453,743 of CAWCQU010000003.1, forward strand.
GAATGTCCTGACCGTCGTCGGATGGCAGGAATCCGCGCGTGACGATTTCGGGTTGCGTTTCGATGCGGCCGCTGTGCTTGTTGATGGCAATGATGGGGACTACGACGCCGTCTTCAGAAAGATGGCGGCGGTCGCGAATCACCACTTCTTCGATTTCCTCGAGCGAGCCGGAATCCACCAGCACGCGGCCGGCGGCTACCGGTTCGCGCTTGAATGCGCCTTCGGAATTGAATTCCACTGGCTGGCCGCTTTCCAGTATTAGAATTTCACCGGAGACGGTTCCTACCGAGTGAGCCAGCGCGGCGTGGCGGAACAACTGGCGGTATTCACCATGCAGCGGAATGAAATATTTTGGACGGACCAGGTTGAGCAGGATCTTCATTTCTTCCTGGCTGGCGTGGCCGGAGACGTGGATCGGCGCGCCACGGGATTCTTCGTAATAAACCAGAACGCGCCGGCGGAACAGATGATCGATCATGCGGAAAATTGCCTTTTCGTTTCCGGGAATGATGCGGGCGGAGAGAATCACCGTGTCGTTTTCGTGGATTTCGAGCAGGCGATGATTATCCACGGCGATACGCGAAAGGGAAGACATCGGCTCAGCCTGGCTGCCGCTGGCGAGAACCACCAATTTGCGCGAATCGAAGGAGCGAAGATCCTGCGGACGCACCACGGCGCCGTCCGGAATGCGCAATCGGCCCAGGCCGTGCGCGATTTCCACGTTGTCCACCATGCTGCGGCCGACGAAGCCAACCTTTCCGGCCGGTGGCCACGGCGATGTCCACCACTTGCTGGATGCGGTGAATCGAAGAAGCGAAACAGGAGACCACCACTTTTTGCGGCGCGGCGCGGCACAATTCTTCCAGGCGCTGCCATACGGCGCGCTCGGAAGCGGTGAAGCCGGGACGTTCGACGTTGGTGCTGTCGCTGAAAAGAGCCAGCACTCCTTCCTGGCCGTAGCGCGCGAAGGCATGCAGATCGAAGGGAAGATTATCGATCGGCGTGGGATCCATTTTGAAATCGCCGGTGTGGATGATCACGCCGAGCGGAGTGCGGATGGCCAGCGCGACGCAATCGATGGTGCTGTGGGTGACGTGGACGAATTCGATTTTGTAGGGACCGATCTCGATGGTTTCGCCGGCGCTGATTTCGTGCAGCTCGGCGTCATCGAGCAGGCCGTGTTCTTCGAGTTTCTTGCGAACCAGAGCCAGAGTGAATTTTGTGCCGTAGATGGGGACGTTGAGGTCGCCAAGAATATACGGAATGGCGCCGATGTGGTCCTCGTGGCAGTGAGTGAGGACAATGGCGCGAACGGCGGCGCGGTTTTGCTTTAGATAGGTGATGTCCGGGATGACGATGTCGACGCCAAGGAGTTCCACCTCGGGAAACATCAAGCCGGCGTCGATGACGAGGATGTCGTCACCGTAGCGCAGCACCATCATGTTCATGCCGAATTCGCCGAGACCGCCGAGAGGAATTGCCAGAAGAGATTTATTCAAGTGGTTGGTCATCCTGTAAAACAGAGGATTATCGTACCACAAGGGCCAAGAGGAATTGCTATGCAGCGCATCTTGGCGCTGAAGGACTTCAATTCGCGGGAAGTCAAAAGCAAAACATTACCGCAGAGGGCGCAGAGAAAACGCAGAGGGCGGCGGATGAATGGAAAGGGAAAACTAGCGTCCGCCGCCGGAAAATAGACGGGCGACGGAAACCAGGATCACTGCGCCGACTACGGCGGCTGCGAGGCTGAAAAGAAATCCGCCGCCGAAAATGCCGAGGCGGGAAAAAATCCAGCCGCCCAGGATTGCGCCGATCATCCCGATCAGTACGTCGCCGATGCAGCCGAAGCCCGCGCCGCGCGTAATTTTTCCGGTCAACCAGCCGGCGATCAATCCCAGAAAAATCCATCCGATCAGGGAATTCATCTGAATGCCGATGAAGACGGTGCGGTCGCCGTAGTTTGAAATTGCGAGCAGGTGCAAAAGCATGAATGCCTCCGGCGAAATAAATTTCACGGCTGCGCGCGAACCACAGCTCGATGGCAAGTTATCTCAAAAATGGCGCAAAGGCGAGCGAACATTTTCTCATTCGATTGCTCCGATTCATTTCGCGGCGCGCGCAAAGTTGTAAAATTGGTTTTCTCCGCATCGAGAGGAACAAATAAACGAGCGTCCGGCCGCGCGGATCGCAAGAATTTTCTCTTTCATCTTCGAAAAGCTTGTACTATCTTCGCGGAATAGAATGTATGCAACTTCCGCGCGCACCTGCGGAAGAAAAATTCGGGCGATACGAGGCGGTGAATGACAAAGAAAAAAGGCGTAACCGGAAGGGTGCTGCATGATCCAGTGGAGGACCGGTTGATTCCGATTCTTCCGCTGGATCTTTCGCGCGTTCGAACGGTGGACGATTTGGTTCGCGCGATGGGCAAAACAGCCTTTACGGGGCGGCAAATCGGCGATGCCGCCGACGTGCTGGAAGCGATGGCGCTCGATAAGGATTGTTTCGTGGTGATGACGCTTTCGGGCGCGATGACCGTGGCGAAAATGAGTTTTGTTTTTTGCGACCTGGTGGAGGCGGGAATCGTGAAGGCGATTGTTTCCACCGGCGCATTGATGGCGCATGGACTGGTGGAAGCGACGGGGCTTTCGCATTTCCGATACGATCCGAAAATGGATGACCGCGAATTGTTCCACGCCGGATACAACCGCGTGTACGATTCGCTCGAGCCGGAAACGAATCTCGATCACGTGGAAGCGGTGGTGCAGAACGTGCTGCGAAACTGGGATGCCGAAGAGATTGTTTGCAGCTGGAAATTAAATCAGCGGATCGGCGAGTACCTGGCGAAAAATATGCCGGGGCGAGGAATTCTGAAAACCGCTTACCAGTGCGGGGTGCCGGTGTTCGTGCCGGCCTTTACGGATTCCGAATTGGGAATCGATTTTGCGCTGCACCAGCGCGGGCGCAAGCGCGACGGCAAGCCGGTTTTGCGCTTCGATCCGTATCTGGACTTCGAGCATTTCGCGGCCACTATGATGGCTCAGCCGAAAATGGGAATTTTCACAATCGGCGGAGGAGTCCCGCGAAATTGGTCGCAGCAGTTTGGCGTGTTCGCGGAATTGCTGGCGCGCCGCGGCTACGAAAAAGTGCCACTGAAGCGCTATTCCTACGGGGTGCGAATTTGTCCTGAGCCGGTGCACTGGGGCGGACTTTCGGGCAGCACCTATTCGGAAGCGGTTTCGTGGGGGAAATTTATTCCGCCGGAAGAGGGCGGGCGGTTGGCCGAGGTGTTTGACGATGCCACCGTGGCGCTGCCGCTGATTGTTTCTGCCGTGCTGGAGCGGCTGAAGTATTTCGACCGCAAGCCGGAAGCCAAAGTTGAAAAATCGAACGGGCATCGCAAGGCGCGGCGCGTGGTGATTCACGCGGCGAAGTAGGAGCGGACCACAAAAACCGGGCGCAGCAAGCAGCGCCCCTACAAACACCGACTGCTACGGGAATATTTAGTCGTCTTCGCCGAGGAGAATTGCGGCGGCCAGAACGGTGGTCCACAGGCCGCGTTTGTCGCCTACCGCGGATTGGGTGATGTTCATAGTGCGGACAATTTTATTCGAGATGCGGTAAACTTCTTTTTTTTCGTCCCAGGATAAATCCGGATCAAACTCAACGTTTAACGTGGTGGCAAGCATTTCGGCCGCCAGTTCTTCCGTGTATTCGCCGGCGATTTCTTCCGTTTCGCCAAAGGAATGGTGCTCGGAAAGATAGCCGAACATGGATTTATCGGCGGGCAAGCGCGAGTCCCACGCCGGCGGCGATCAGCCGGTGGGCTTCGCGCGTGGAATTCTCGCTGATCACGGTGAAAGCCACCTGGCCGGGCTTCAGGTGCTTCAGGCCTTCACTGCGGGAAATCAATTTACAGTAGGGAGGAAAAATCGAGGAGACGCGAACGATATTGCACGCGGCGATGCCGGCATTGCGCAACGCAAGCTCAAAGCTCGAGAGCCTCTCTCGGTGTTTGCCGACGCCTTTTGTGAGGAAAATTTTCTTAGCGACGAACGCCATGGGGGAGCCGGGCTGCGGTGCCTCCGTATCCTTGAACTGTGGAAATAAAAATTTCGCGCACGAAAGTAACAAGAAGGCTATTGAGTGTCAATCACTTTCACTGCATTCGCGCTTTCGGCAACGCGAAAACGGCACGTCAGCGGCTGGCTCCCGTGGCTGTGGCCGCGCGTGGCGTGGGAACCGCGCGGGCCGCCTGGATCAAGGCCTGGCGAGCTTCGAGGGGCTCGATGCGCCACGTCTCGACGGGCTCGATGGGAATCCGGCCGGTGCGGCTGATGTATTGGATCAGCAATTCGCGGATTTCCTCGGGGGAGCGATAGGTCACCGGCAGGCCCTTGTAGACGCTGTAGCCTCCGCCTCCGGTGTAGCGGTAATTATTGATCGCCACACGAAGCTTTTCAGCGGGATCGAGGTCATGGTTGTGGTAGCGCAGGTAACGGATGCGATCGCCTACCGGGCGCGAGAGATCGATCACGTACGCGACGCCCATGGCGGAATCGGCATTGTAATTGGGAAGCGCAACGGGTTTATCGGCGGGAAATGGCCAGGCGGGCAGAAAACTAGCGGAATGTTCGAGCGCTTCCTTCAATTGGGCGCCGGTCATTTCCACGGTGTAAAGCGTGTTTTCATAGATGTAGAGCGCGGCGGCCTGGCGAAGAGTGACCGGACCTTCGGGGATTCGCACGCCGAGGAAAAACATGGTGGCCATGGAAACGTCGGCGTGGCCGAATTCCATCTGCGTGAAATGGATGACGTCGACCAGCGGCGTATCTTCGACTCGCCCCGTCAGGCCGTCGAGGGCCGCGGCGGAATTTGCGATGGGCGTGTCGAGATACTTCTGTGTGGCGGCGTGATAGGGCGCGTCGATTTTTTCGATTTCAGGATCGGGGGCCGCGGCGGAAGATGCCGGAATCGTCTTTGAATGTTTTGCTTCCACGGTCCAATGGCCTTGCGCATCGCGATCCATTTGCACGTCCGCGCGCGCCAGCGATCCGCCCCAATTCTTCGCCTGCGTCAGCAACTCGCCATTCACCATCATTTCGGGCATCTCTTGATGGGTGTGCCCGTAGAAAATCACGTCAATTCCGGGCACCTGCTGAGCCATCGCCAAGGCTGAATTTTCCCCCGGAATCTCCTCGAACCCTTCATTTGGCTTCTCTCCGGACGTGCTTTTAGGATCGCGGCCCAGCCCGGAATGCATGATCACCACCACTAGGTCGGCTTGCTTGTGGACTTCGGGAATTACCCGTTGCGCGGCTTCCACGATGTTTTCGAATTCGTAGCCTTTGTAGTGCGCGGGAATTTCCCAGCGGGGAATTCCGGGTGTGACGAATCCCACAATCGCGATGCGCACTCCCGCAACCGTTTTGAAGATGTAGGGCTTGAATACAGGCGTGCCCTCCGTATACGTCTGGCGAATATTCGCCGCCAGCCAGGGAAATTGCGCTTCTCCCTTCGCCTTCCACATTGCGTCCAGGCCAAAATTGAATTCGTGATTGCCCACAGCCGCCGCGTCGTAGCGCATGGCGTTCATGGCGGCGATGGTGGGATTCGGAAGGCTCGTTTCTTTTACCGCGAAATAATAGGCCAGCGGAGTTCCTTCGATGGTGTCTCCGCAATCGAGCAAAAGAGAATTGGGAGATTCGCTGCGAACTTGACGGACCAGGGTCGATAGCAGCGCCAATCCCTGGTTGACGGGCTTGTTGGCAAAGTAATCGAAAGGCTCGATGTGGCCGTGAATATCGGTGGTGCCGAGCAGGGTGATCGTGACTTTACCGGGCGAGCTGGAGGTATGCGCGGCGACTGGAGATTGCGCGCCAACTTGCACGCCAAGAGCGATCGCGAGCAAGAATACGAGCAGCGTGGAAACGAGGAACGACGATTCCGGCTTCTCTTTCAACTTCATGCGATTCATCCAGGTCATCAAGGTTTTTTCACCTGCAAAAGTTGGATGCAAGGCGCGATCTGCGCGGCAGCTTCCACCAGTTTGGTTAAATCCAACGGCGTGAAGTCCTGGCCGGCGGCGGCCTGCGTCATCCCTTTGCGCGACGCTTGCAGCACGCCAACCACGCTTGAATTCAGCAAAATCGGCACACTCATAATTTTCTGAATCGGCTTGACGCGTTTATCATCCAGAGGAACGGCTTCGAAAACGGAAGCGTGGCGTGCGATCACGAAATTGTTGTTAATCTCTGAACGTTTCTCGCGCGCGGTTCGCGCGGCCAAGGCGGATGTGCTGGTCAGCGGAATAGTCCCCACTCCCTGGAGTTTTTCAGGATACACGAACTGCAAGAAATGTCCTCCCTGCACTAGGACAAGAACGGCCACCTCGTCCGGATTCACGTGCAAATGCTGGCTGATGGCGTCCGTCAGCTTGGAAAGATCTTCGGCTTCGATTTGACCACCGCGTTTTACCAGCGCTTCAACCAGCGGAGCAAGGTGGGCTCCCATGTTTTTCGGCATTTTGGGCTCGGCTTACTCAGTCTATCACAGAGCATTTTTAGAGCCAGACGCCGGATCGGTGCCGCCGTTATTCTTGCGCATCTTCGCGCGCGCCCTTGAAAACGGAATCGCGGATGCCTATACTGCCATTGTCATCATGTTGCGCCCGCGGGCGCCTGGGCAAGGGTAGGGTAGGCCGGGCACACGCAAGCAATCATCCACGGAGAATTCATGCCCGCTGGTAGTGTGGAAACTGACCACAGTTATTTCTGGGACAAACTACAGTCACTCAGCGGCGTGATACCCATCGGCGCATTCCTCGCCGAGCATTTTTGGTCCAATAGCTACATCTTGGTAAGCCCCGCAAAATACAACGCGGCATCTCGCGAGTTGCAAGGCATTCCCTGGCGCTTGCCGGTGGAAGCGATGGTCATCTGGCTGCCCATTTTGTTTCACGGTTTTTACGGCGTTTACATCTGGTGGCGCGGCAAATCCAACGTAGTGGCGCATCCCTGGATGTCCAACTGGATGTGGGGATTGCAGCGCTGGACGGGCTTGATCGCGTTCGTATTTATCGGCTGGCACGTTTGGACGGAGCGATTCGCCACTCACGGTCTTTCTACTTATGCTGGCATATCGGAAGCCATGCAGAGTTCCTGGTTCGTGGTTTTTTACCTGATCGGGATTGTGGCAACGTCCATTCACTTCGGCAACGGACTGTGGAATTTCTCGTGCAAGTGGGGCATCACCGTCACGACAAAGTCTCAGCATGCCGCGGCCTATTTTGGCGCGGCCGTGGCCATTCTATTCACGTTGATTGGGATCGCCATCATTATCGGCTTGCGCTTGAACATTTTCCCCTTGGGAACCTACACGCAATGAGGCATCCGAAAGTCATTATCGTCGGTGGGGGGTTGGCTGGGCTGATGGCGGCGATCCGCGTGGCCGAAGCCAGCGTGGAAGTGGAATTGTTTTCGATTGTGCCGGTGAAGCGATCGCATTCGGTCTGCGCGCAGGGCGGAATCAACGCCGCGAAAAACCTGAAGGGCGAAGGCGACAGCACCTGGCAGCACTTTGACGACACGATTTATGGCGGCGATTTCCTCGCCAACCAGCCGCTGGTGAAAGGGATGTGCGACGAAGCGCCTGCCATCATCGATTTGTTGGATCGCATGGGAGTCACATTCAACCGCACTCCGGAAGGACTGCTCGATTTTCGACGTTTCGGCGGCACTTTATTCAACCGAACTGCTTTTGCGGGCGCCACCACGGGCCAGCAACTGCTTTACGCGCTGGACGAACAAGTGCGGCGGCACGAATCCGAAGGGAAGGTGAAGAAGTTTGAAGGATGGACGTTCCTTTCCGCCGTGATGGATGAGCAGAAAATCGGCCGCGGAATTTGCGCCATGAATTTGAAGACCATGGAAGTGCGCACATTTCCGGCGGACGCGGTGATTTTCTGTACCGGCGGCATCGGCACTATTTTCGGGCAATCCACCAATTCGGTGGTTTGTACGGGGTCGGCGCAATCGGCGCTTTTCCAACAGGGCGCATTTTATGCCAACGGCGAATTCATTCAAGTCCATCCCACCGCAATTCCCGGGGAAGACAAGTGCCGCTTGATGAGCGAATCGGCGCGCGGGGAAGGCGGGCGAATGTGGGTCCCCAAGACGCCGGGTGACACGCGCGATGCGAAGTCAATCCCCGAGGCCGAACGTTTTTTCTTTCTGGAAGAGTGGTATCCGAAATACGGCAACCTGGTTCCGCGCGACGTAGCCACCCGCGCCATTCACAAAATTGTTTTCGAAATGAAGATGGGGCTTGCGGGGCAAAACGCCGTCTATCTCGACGTCACCCACATCCCGAAAGAAACACTGGATCGCAAACTCGAAGGCATCCTGGAGATTTACGAAAAATTTGTCGGCGTGGACCCGCGCAAAGAGCCCATGCGAGTGTTCCCGGCGATGCACTACACCATGGGCGGCCTGTGGGTTGACAACAACCAGGCCACCAACTTGCCCGGCATTTTTGCCGCAGGTGAATGCGACTATCAATATCACGGGGCGAATCGCCTGGGCGCGAATTCCCTGGTCTCCTGCATCTATGGTGGAATGCTGGCCGGAGTGGCCGCGGTGAAATATGCGCACGGCCTGGAAAAGGGAGTCGAGGAAATTTCCAGTCACGTTTACGAGCACGAACGGCGGCGGCAGGAAGAGGCGAACGACAAATTGCTGCACCAGCAGGGCACGGAAAACCCTATTGTCATCTGGCGCGAAATGGGGGCGGTGATGACCGAGCACGTCACCGTGGTCCGCTATAATAAGAATATGGAGCTGGCCGATACGAAGCTGCGGGAACTGACCGAGCGCTACCACAAGATCAATCTTGCCGATCGCACGCAGTGGTCGAACCAAACTCTGGCTTTTGCTCGGGAATTGTTCAACATGCTAGTACTGGCGAGGGTTGTCACCCTTGGAGCCATCGCTCGCGACGAGAGCCGCGGTGCCCATTACAAGCCCGATTTTCCGGAGCGCGATGATCCCAACTGGCTGAAAACCACCAAGGCCAGTTACAACGGCGGAGACATCCGGCTGGAATACGAGCCGGTGGATGTTTCCTTGATTCCGCCACGAACCAGGAAGTACACCGCCAAGAGTTAGTTTGGCGGAGCCGGAGACGGCGAGGCTCGACGAGATTTTATGGCTATGGCTGACAAGACTTTCATCCTCAAAGTAAAACGGCAGCTTCGGCCGGACGAAAACGCCCACTGGCAGGAATTCGAGCTGCGCTTCCGCCCCGGCATGAACATTATCACCTGCCTGCGCGATATCGCCGAGCACCCGGTGACGCGCGACGGCCGGGACACCACTCCCGTCAGCTACGATGCGAATTGCCTGGAAGAAATTTGCGGCGCCTGCGCCATGCTGATCAATGGCTATCCGCGACAGGCCTGCTCCGCGCTGGTGGAGCATCTCGACAAACCGATCCGGCTCGAGCCGCTGTCTAAATTTCCTCTGGTGCGCGATCTGTTCGTCGATCGCTCGTCCATGTTTGAAAATTTAAAGCGTACCAAGTGCTGGATTCCGATTGACGGCACTTATGCGTTGGGCGAAGGACCGCGCATCTCGCCCGCAGTTCAGGAAGTGGCGTATCCGCTTTCGCGTTGCATCACTTGCGGAAATTGCCTGGAGATTTGTCCCCGCGTAAATGAAGATTCGCACTTCGTGGGGGCCGCCATCGTCAGCCAGGTGCGCTTGTTCAACATGCATCCCACGGGGAAAATGCATGCGAAGGAGCGCCTGGAGGCGCTGATGGGGCCGGGCGGAATCCAAGATTGCGATAACGCGCAGAACTGCGTGAAAGTTTGTCCCAAGGGAATTCCGCTGACGGAATCGCTCGCGGCCGTCAACGGGCAAGTGTTGAAGCATGCGATCTTCGGATGGCTGTTCGGCCACGATTGATTCGGTGCTGGCATGCCGGCGTCAATTCAGATATAAAAATAGGATGGTTGTAAGCTCGGCCGGGGGATCGTGTGTGGGCGTTTCGTTGCGATTTCCGCGAAGTGTGCAAAGTACGTGAGATAAAGGATTGCCGATGCGATGGATTTTGCTGTGCGCGCTGGCGGGTGCGCTGGGAATGATGGCGTCTGATGTGAATTCGCAGCAAAGCGCGCCGGTCTCGAAACGGGCGCAAGACCTTCACTTCCGTTCCATCGTGCTGGATACGCACGACGACACCACCCAGCGGCTGGTTTACGACCAGTTCGATCTCGATCATCTCGATCCGCGAGGCAGCATCGATATTCCGCGGATGCGCGCGGGCGGACTGAGCGGAATTTTCTTCTCCATTTACACGCCGGGCACTCTTACCGGAGCGCCCGCCGTAAAAGCAGCGCTCGACCAAATTGACGCGGTACGCCAGCAGGTTTGGAAACATCCAACGGAACTCGCGCTGTGCACCACGGCCGCGGAGGTGCGCGCCGCCCACGTGCAGGGGAAAATCGCGGCGTTGATGGGGCTCGAGGGCGGGCACATGATCGATAACGACCTGGGCGTGCTGCGTTCCTACGCGGCCCTGGGCGTTCGGTACATGACGTTGACGCACGGGCTCGACACGGATTGGGCGGATTCTTCCACCGATAAACCGGCGCACAACGGCCTGACGGATTTCGGCAAGGATGTTGTGCGGGAAATGAATCGCCTGGGCGTGATCGTGGATATTTCGCACGTCGCCGATAAAACTTTTTACGATGCACTGGCTGTGAGCCAGGCTCCGCTGATCGCGTCGCATTCCTCGTGCCGCGCGCTTTGCAATGCCGCGCGCAATATGACCGACGACATGATCAAAGCCCTTGCCGCAAAGGGCGGCGTGATTCAGATCAATTTTCATGTGGGCTTCCTCAGCCAGGAATATCGCGACGCCTCCGACAAAGCGAGCGAAGAGGAAAAAAAGGCCAGCGCCGAGGAACTGAAAAAGCGCTGCGGCGACAATGAATCCTGCAGCGTGATGGAAGGCGAGAAAATGGCGCGGCAAGCAGTGGCGGAAGGCAAGCTGCCCAAGGTGTTCTGGACAAAAATTATCGATCACATCGATCATGCGGTGAAGCTGGTGGGCGCGGACCATGTGGGGCTGGGATCGGATTTCGATGGCGCCAACATGCCGTTTGGAATGGAAGACGCCACGCATTTGCCGCAGATCACGCAGGCTTTACTGGATCGCGGATACTCGGAATCGGATATTCAAAAGATTCTTGGCGGCAATACCCTTCGAGTGATGGAGGAAGTGGAAGCCACCGCCAAGCGCCTGGGAGGGCAGAAGTGAAACTCGCTCGATTGATTTTTCTGTTTGGCGTTTGCGCAGTTTTTGGATTCACGGCACGTCCGGCCGCGGGGCAAGCAACGCCTCCCGCCAAGCCGGCTGCTAAAACACCACCCGCTGGCACACACACCACAGCAAAAGGACCAACAAAGATGACAGATGCCGCTGCATTGCTGAATCCCGCGTCGCTTCACGAACAGGCGCCCACGGAGTTCAACGTTAAGTTCGTCACCACCAAGGGCGATTTCACGGTCAAGGTTACGCGAGCTTGGTCGCCGTTGGGCGCAGACCGGTTCTACAATCTTGCCAAACATCATTTTTTCGATAATGCCGCGTTCTTCCGCGTCGTTCCGGGATTCATCGTGCAATTCGGATTAAGCGCTGATCCGAAAGTGTCGCGAGTTTGGCGGGCCGCCAACTTCAAGGACGACAAAGTGACGCAGAGCAATAAGCGCGGCACGGTTACGTTCGCCACGGCGGGACCGAATACCCGCACCACTCAGCTCTTTATCAATTTCGGGAATAACGGCGGGCTGGATGGACAAGGCTTCTCTCCGTTCGGGGAAGTGACCGACGGAATGGCCGTGGTGGATGGGCTTTACAGCGGATATGGCGAACGCCCGGATCAGGGCCAGATTCAAGACAAGGGCAAAGCCTATCTCGATCAGAATTTTCCGAAGCTCGACGTGATTAAGTCCACTACTGTCGAGCCGGTGACAGCGGGAGCCGCACCGGCTGCGAAGGCGCCCGCCAAGCCCTAGTTCGAGCGAGTTAACCACCGCTTTGGTGAGGGCGGTTCGCCTGTCGTGATTGATGCGGCAGCGCGAGCCGCCCTACTCGTATCGCAATAATTGATTAAAGCCTCGCAGACTGCCGATTCATTCTAGAATTTAAATAACGTAGTCAGGTCGCCGATCGCGGGACTGTTCGTCGGAAAATACGGGCTGCCTGCGGTGCTGATTGGATTCGGCAGATTATCCCGGCTGCGCGCGGAGAGTGGTTTCAATCCCCAATTCATTTCGATGAATTTCAAAATCGAAGCATGATCGGTGTAGGTGTGGTCCACTACTCCTGTTTTTGAAAACGGAGAGACGACCAGCAACGGAACGCGCGGGCCATCGCCGAAGAAATCAATCGGCTGAATGTAGCCGGAATCGTAGAGCCCTCCGGATTCATCCACGGTAATCAAAATCGCCGTATTCGCCCATAGGGTAGGGTTCGCTTTTACCGAGTCCACGATATTTTGTACGAAAGCTTCATAGAGGGAAGGGAACGACGTTCCCGGATGCGAGTCCACCACGTCGTCCGGCTTTACGAAGGAAACCGCGGGCAGGTTGCCGCTCTGCACGTCCTGAAGAAATTGCGTGATGTCCTGGATATTATTTTTCTGCGAGGTGGTCATGATCGACTTCGCGTATTGGAACGGATTGCAGATTCCGCAATAGTGCGAAAACAGGCTGCCCAGGCCGGGGCTGAATCCTTCGCCAAAGAAGGCCCAGCTGACTCCCTTCGCAATGAGCGCGTCGGCAATCGTGGGAACCGTTGACGGACCTGTCGCGTGAGTCTGATCCGATTCCAGGTTTCCAACGCGGTCATAAGACGGTTCCTGATTGTTCACCAGATAAAACATTCCGGACGAGCAATTTCCTCCGTTAAACGGCTTGTAGGGCAGCGTGGCCAGATAATTCATGATCGGCGCGACGCCGGGCTGCGTGGAATCGGAGCAATTCGTGTAGGAGGAATTGCTCAGGTTCCCGGAATCCACGATGTAAAACCCGTCCGATTGATACCAATTATTGCTGCCCGAAAAGGGATTCGGATTTTCGATCTGCAGCGCGGGAGGCGTTGCTGGAACTCCGTTTGCATCGCTATAGACGTAAACATCGCCGGTGCCGAAGGAAATCGAATTCGGCCCCGTGCCGCCGTACATGAACTGATGATAATTATCGCTGAGCGCGTAGGTGTCGGCCAGCGAACGGAAGTAAGGCAAGTCTCCCGTAGCCATGTTGTAGAAGCTCATGGCCACGGCGCCCTGGAATGTGGCTTCATCGGTGAACGGGACAGGTGGTGGCGTATTCTGCGTCGCCCATCCCACGGAAGTGGCCACCCAGGCGTACAAATCGTGCATGCACCCCGAGGGATTGGATGCCGTCATGGTCGCCTGGCTGCAATCGGTCTGCTGCCACATTTGATAGAAGCGGTGGACAGGATCGCCGGTGTTGCTGTTGTAAGGCACGTAGGCCGTTAGTTGGAACGGACCATTCGGCAGATTCGCGGGGAATCGCTTGTCCGGGAAAAATGGCAATTGCGGGAAAATGCCTCCGTCATTCAGCAGGGATTGCGATGCCTGCGCGAGACCGGGATCGGACGCGATGCCATATTGCACGGCGGGTGGAAATAACAGCGGGTTCAAAGTGTTGTTCGGCTGCGGCAAAACGGCAAATGGACCCGTCTTTTGTGGGCTGATTTGATAGGTGACGTTATCGAGAGCCTGCTGCTGAGCTGCTTCCGCGAAATTGGGCCCGGGCAATCCGGCCGCCGTGACGATTTGCTGCGAAAGCAAATTGGAAACCTGTTGGGATTGATTCGCCGGCTGATACGTGCCAAACAGATTGTCGAAGCTGCGATTCTCTCCGATCACGATGATCAAGTGCTTGATCGGCGTCGCTGTAACCGGCGGCGTTGGCGCCGGCTGCGGCAGCGAGACATTTGACGGATTTCCACCGCATCCGCCAAGCGGAAACAGAAGTGTCACCGCAACTAAAATTCGCATGGTGCGCGGAAGGCCATCAGAGAACATATCGGTCACTCCGTGTACTGGTGGTATTAAGAAAATCCGCCGGACTCTCCCATCGGCGACGCCGGCATTCATCGAGAGGTTGCCCCATCGAGTCACAGCGCCTGCAACGCCGCGAACCGCTTCAGCGCGATTCCGCAGCTTCAATTTGCTTCAAACGCTCCTGCATTTTCTGATGTTCCGCTTGGCGCTCGGCAAGGGTGGTTTCGAGTGAGCGAACCACCTGCTCCGGCGCGCGGCTGCGAAACGTCTGGTCGGTCAGGCGAGATTGCTTCGATGCGATGTCCTTTACCAGGCGGTCGACCTCTTTGCGGAGGCGGACAGCCTCTGCTTTCGTATCGACCGGCTCGCTATGGGCAATCCGCAAATCGAATCTTAAGGTTGAGCGTGTCGCGCCACCCGAGGAATCGAATTGACCGGACGATTGCTTGAATTCCGATAGAGTGGCCAGGGTCTCGATGGATTCCCGGTTCCGAACCACTACATCCAATACATCCGCGTCGCGGGGAGAAAATTCCGCGGCAATTTTGCGTTTCGGATCGACTTTGATCTCTGCTCGCAGGTTGCGCAAGCGCCACGATAATTTCCTGCAACAACGCCATCTGCAACTCCGAATCGGCATCGCGCCAATCGGGGCGCGCAGAGGGGAATTGTTCGAGCGCTATGGATTTCGCTCCCGCGCGCTGCGGCAGCTTATGCCACAGTTCTTCCGTCAGGAACGGCATAAACGGGTGCAGCAGCCGGAGCGCCGCTTCGAAAACAGCAAACAAATTGCGCCAGGTGGCGAGGGCCGCATCATGGTCGGATACACCCAGGCGCGGCTTCACCCATTCGATATACCAATCGCAGAAATCGCCCCAGAAAAAGTGATAAATCACATGGGCCGCTTCGTGGAACCGGAAATCCTCGAGCGCATCGCTGATTTCATCCCGCACGGTGGCCATGCGCGAAAAAATCCAGCGGTCCACCAATTCCATTTCGCCGCCGGTTTTATATGGAGCAGCCGCGCGAATTTCCGGCGCGGCCAATTCCTCGAGTGACACACCCATGCTTTCGACTTTTTCCAGATTGAAAAATAAAAAGCGTGCCGCATTCCAGATTTTGTTGGCGAATGCGCGGTAGCTGAGGATGTGGTCCTCGCTCAGCGCGATGTCGGTTCCCGGCGCGGCCATTACCGCCAGCGCGAAACGCAATGCGTCGGTTCCGTGCTTTTCGGTCAATTCCAGCGGGTCCACCACATTGCCCCGCGTTTTCGACATTTTCATGCCGTGCGGATCGCGCACAATCGAATGCAAGTACAGCCGGTGAAACGGAATTCGCTCTTCGATTTTCGCGCGATCCACCAGATGCAGGCCCATCATGATCATCCGCGCGTCCCAGAAAAATAAAATATCGTATCCGCTGATCAGCAGGCTGGTCGGATAATATGTGCGCAAATCTTCCGTCTCGTCCGGCCATCCGAGCGTCGAAAACGGCCAAAGCCCGGAACTGAACCAGGTATCGAGCACGTCTGTTTCCTGCGTCAGCTTGAACCGCCGCAAGCGCCGCATTTTTCGGGCACGCTGGCGGCCTGCGCTCGCCCATCCACGATTTCCACTCGCGAATCGAGCGCCGGAGTCATCGCGTTGCAATCGCCGCAATACCAGATGGGAATGCGGTGCCCCCACCAAAGCTGCCGCGAAATACACCAGTCGTAAATCCGGTCCATCCAATCCAGGTAAACTTTCTCCCAGTTTTCGGGGACCACGGAAATCAGCTTATCGCGAACCACGCTGGCCGCCGATTCCGCCAACGGCTTCATTTTGCAAAACCATTGCACGGAAAGGCGCGGCTCAATTTCCGAATGGCAGCGCGCGCAGACTCCCACGGCGTGAATGTGCTCGGTCACGCGTTCCAGCAGATCCAGCGTTTGCAAATCGGCCACAATATTTTTGCGCGCCACGTACCGGTCGAGCCCAACATACTTTCCCGCGGCGTCGCTCATGTGCGCGTCATTGGTCATCACGTCGATTTGGGGCAAGTTGTGCCGCTTGCCCATTTCGAAATCGTTCGGATCGTGAGCGGGCGTCACCTTCACCGCACCCGTGCCGAATTCGCGATCCACAGAATTCATCCGCGATAATCGGGATTTCCCGACCCATCAGCGGCAGCAGCGCTTTCTTTCCGATCAGATGCTTGTATCGTTCATCATCTGGGTGGACGGCCACGGCAGTATCGCCAAGCATGGTTTCCGGACGCGTGGTGGCCACCACAATGAATTCATCCGATCCCACCACCGGATATCGGATATGCCACAGCTTTCCATTGCGTTCGCTGTGCTGCACTTCCAGATCACTGATGGCGGTCTGGCAGCGCGGGCACCAATTCACCATGTAGCGCGCGCGATAAATCATCCCTTCGCGATACAGCCGCAAAAACGTTTCCAACACCGCGCGATAGAGAGGCGGATCGAGCGTGAATCGTTCCCGCGTCCAATCGCACGACGCACCCAGCCGGATCATCTGCCGCTTGATGGTGTCGCCGCTTTCTTCTTTCCATTTCCACACGCGGCGCTCGAATTCCTCGCGGCCCAATTGCTGCCGAGTAATGTTCTGCAGCGCCAGTTGCCGCTCCACCACGAACTGCGCGGCGATCCCCGCGTGATCCATTCCCGGCAGCCACAAAGTGTTGTAGCCGTTCATCCGCCGCCAGCGCACCAGAATGTCGATCTGCGTGTGCTCCAGCATGTGCCCGATATGGATCGACCCGGTGACGTTCGGCGGCGGCAGGGCAATCGAAAAAATCGGTCCGGCGGCTTTTGGATCGGCGCGAAACAGCTTCTCGTCAAACCAGGATTGCGCCCAGCGCTGTTCGATTTCCTGCGGCTCGTAAGCCTTTGGTATTTCAGGTGGCATATTCGATTTTGTCTTCCCAATTCGCGGCGCGCCGGTGGATTAACGCGCGACCGGGAAACAAATCACTATACGGGCGGACGAACATTGCGTCAAATTCAGCTGTTCATAGGAGACTCGAGGTGAGGATGAAACTGGATTGGTAAAGGTCGTTCGAACGGGAACTAAAGGAAAGCTATACCGCAGAGGCGCTGAGAGCGCAGAGGGAGAGTCGGACTGCGCAAAACCTGCGGCGGCTAGCGTTCTTTCTTTTCGACTTCGGGGTGGAGGAGCGATTCAACCAGCGGGCGCACCAGTTCGCTCGACAAAATTGCGTGTAGTTGCGGCTCGAGACGCTCGAGAACCTTGGCCACAATGTGTTCAACCAATGCGGGATCGGCGGGGGGCGGAGTGGGCTCCCGCTCAATGCTGCTCGACTTGTAATGACCTTCCGAAAAACTCTCGAAACCGTCGGGAACGATGTTCGCTTGCTCAGGTTCCGGTTCGTGCTTCAATTCAAAGGCCGTCTGCTGAGTTGGCAAAAGTTCCGTGTGATTCTCCTCCGGCAAATAAGGAGAAGGACCAAATGAAAACGCTTCGGATGTGCGTTCAATTTCAGGCGCGGGCTGCGGTTTTGAATCTTCAACAACGTGTTCCAATTCAATCCGTTCGGCAGCGAAAGGATGCGCATCGGAATAGGGCGTCAATTCACTTGCCTTCGGTTTGGAAGATTCAAGAATCAAATCCTGATTCGAGTGGAAGGGAATCACCATCGATGGCTCGGAATGATGTTCCTCGGGCGGCTTCACCCGCGGGGCTTCGATGGAAGGATTGGAAGAAAGCGGCGGCAGGCTCTGCTGAAAAGAAGAAGCACTCGGCGTAACGTCCCACGTCTCCGCCGCTTCCTGCGGCACCGAAATCGCCGGCGCGCCAGACATCATTTCCATCCATTCCGCCGGGCTGGTGGAGAGTTCTCGAGAAGGGGCCTCGTCCACGGAAATTTTTACTGGCTCTCCGCTGATGGATTGCCCGGGAAGCGTGATTTCTTCCAAAGAAATCGCCCCCGCCTCACTGGCCGGCACGTTGGGCTCCATCAACGATGGCGCCTGGCCTTCGGGAACAATTAATTCGTGTTTGGCGGTTTCTTCCGGCTCGGGCCATTCGTTCGCGGTTTTGTCCCATGAGGAAGGAGTGTTCGCGCTCACCTGCGGCTGCCAGGAAGAAGAAGGCTTCAATTCCGCGCGATCATCCCAGGCCGTTGATTTTTCAGGCTGCGCATCTTCGGCCGCGAACCGTTGCTCCAAATCCGAAGGAGGCTGCGGCTTGATCCGGTCTTCCCACGAAGCACTCAACTTATTTTCTGCTTCTGCCACGGTTTCCGGCTCTTCATTTGAATCGACCGCCGGAGCGGCATCGCGCAAGCTAAGCGGCCCGCGCGTGAACGCAAATTCCTCCGGCTCCATTTCGGGCTCGGGAAACTCCTGCTTGGCCTGCGCCGGGGGAGCAGGCGCGGGTGGAGGAGGAGCCACTCGCACAGGCTCGGGGGCAGGTTGGGCGGCGGGCTTCAGTTTTTCCAATCCCGCCAAAAACCCGGTCACCATCGATATCAGCGGTTCCGGAGGCACGAAAGGCTTCTTCAATATCCCATTCGCGCCAACCCGGTGAGCTTCCTTCTCATCCAGCGGATCGAATGCCCCGATCAGGAGCACCACGGGAATATGCGCAAACCGCGCTTCCCGCTTGATGTAGTCACACACCTCGTACCCATTGCGGACGGGCATGAACACGTCGGCAAGCACCAGATCAGGAGTGGTTTCGGCCAATTTGCGGACTGCGGCCTCGCCATTCCCAACGGCGATCACATGGATTCCGAGTTCCTGCAGCGCCAGCGTCACCATCTTCTGGATATTGCTGTTGTCGTCGGCGACGAGGATCGTGGGCACCTTAAACCCCTTCGGGGCGCCAAATGGAGAGCGCACCTACACCCCTGACCACTGGCCTATTGGTAACATCCTGCAACGGCTGAGTCAATTGGTCGAAAGTACAGGCGTGCCGCACAAAGCACGCCGGATCAGGGCTGGGCTACCAGGGAATGAGTTTCTTTAATCCCTTTTTCTTCTTACTGGTGGACTCATTTTTGTCTTTGGTGCTGGCGTCTTTTGAGTCCTTGGAGTCCTTGGAATCTTTGGCCGCGTCGGCAGGTTTCTTATTGGGATCCGAGGCGTTCGGGTCTGCCGTTCCAGGCGCCGGATTGGCACCGGTGCTTGGCGGAGCGTTCGGGTCCGCAGTCGAAGAAGACGAGGGATCTCCGGTTGCGGGGGATGCAGGTGTCGTTGCGGCCGGGGTGCTTGAACTGCTCTCCGATCCAGCTGGCACTCTCTCAACCGCCACGCTATTACTTCCCCCGCCGCCAACGTTCATACCATTCCCGTTACCCGGCCTCATCACGTCGCCGCCGTTCTCGCTGGGCGGAGTCAGGTTCGGTTGTCCAGAGTGCGCTGCCATGGAAACATCCGGCATGGAGCGCAGTGCACTCAGCGGGGCGTTAATCAGGCTGTTGTGCGCCCGTGGAACTTGCTGTTCTTTCTGCATCCGAGCCACGGCCGTCGCGTCGGGTTGTGGAACGGGATAACCCCCCGCTACGAGCTTCTGTTTCGCAGCAGGCGCCAAAGAGGAAAGCGGATAATCCCGCACGATTCGCGCGTAATATTTCGACGCCCATTCGCGGAATTTTGCTTTCTCATCTTCCGTGCGTCCCTGGCTGCCGTAGATATCCCCCAGCATCCACAGCGCCCTGTCGCTCTGGCTATAGAGCGGGTAGCGATCCGTTAATTCGATCAGGCGGGAAGCCGCGGCCTTGGCGCCGCTCGGAGTTCCGCGCACATAATAGAAGTGGGCCACGCGGAAATCGCCCTCGGCAATCACTTCCTGCACGTCGCGAAGGTGCTGTTCCGCCTGAGGAACCAGCTTGCTTTGCGGGTACTTCAGCAAGAATGTCTGGAACTCATCCTCGGCCAATTGCGCTTGCGATTCGTCGCGATCGGGCTTTTCCATCATTTCGTAATGCGCCATGGCCACCTGCATCTGCGCATACGCGGATTCCTCGAGGAACGGGAAGAAGGTGATGAAATCCTTGTACTCGGATACGGATTGTGTCAATCCCGCCGTGCCGCCTTCCTTGAAATACGAATCGGCGATGGCCAGTTTGGCCTTGGCTAGATATTCGCTATCGGGATACGTATTGATCAGCGTTTGCAGGTCGAGCCGCGCCACCGTGTAGCGCCCTTTCTTAATGTCTTCCGTGCCACGATCGAAGAGAACTTTATCGGGCTCGACGGAACTACCGGTGGTTGGGGCTATGTTTTTTTTCTTCCCGCCGAAGCATCCGCCAAGCGGCAGGACCAGGGAGAAAATCGCGGCAAGCAAAATCAGGTCAGAGCGAGACGTTCGTTTCATCACACCTTCTGCGATATGGCTTCTGTTGCAAGTTGCAGCAAGCGTCGTACCGCAGCGGTCGCGTCGGGTGTATGGAAAATCGATGTGCCGGCCACCAGGGTGTCTACCCCGGCTAGTACCAACTCTCCTGCATTTTCCGGCCCCACGCCGCCGTCCACTTCGATACGGAACGTGCCATTATAACGCGTGCGCAACTGCTTCAGTTGCCGAATTTTTTCGTAAGCCACGGGGTTGAATTTCTGTCCCCCAAATCCCGGGTTTACGGACATTACCAGAACAGTTTCCACGATTCCCAGCACTTCGCTCAGCATCGCTACCGGAGTGGCGGGATTGATCACCACTCCTGCCTCCGCTCCGTGCTCGTGAATCGCGTTAATCACCCGATCCAGGTGGCAGGTTGCCTCCTGGTGTACCAAAATGCGGCTGGCCCCTGCCTTGGCAAACGCCTCCACATAGGTTTCCGGCCGCTCAATCATCAGATGCACGTCCAGTGGCAGTTTGGTTGCCTTACGCAACGACTCCACCACCGGCACTCCGATCGAGATGTTCGGCACAAAGTGGCCATCCATCACGTCCACGTGAATAACCCCTGCACCGCCCTGTTCGGCCGCCTGAATTTCCTTGCCCAGATAGGCGAAATTGGCTGCCAGGATGGAGGGGGCGATCTCTAACGGAGGACGAGTCATGGTATCAGTACCGTAGGTAGCCATCTTAGCACAGCCTCCATGCCGGATTACTCCGCAACTTGCAATTCGATGGAGCTGCTCGAATCGAGCCGGGAGCCCGGCGCCGGCGATTGCGCGGCGATGACTCCAGCCACTAGTCCCGGCACGGATATCGGCGTTACCTTGGACACTTTCAGACCTGCCGAAGCCAGCTTCTGTTGTGCCTGCTGCAGCGTCATCCCAGTGAAGTTTGGCGTCACATAAGCCGCTGGCCGCTCCCCCAGCGAAACCAGCAAATCTACGTGAGGGCTGACGGCGTCCGATGTCCCCGGAGCCGGCTCCTGCTGCACCACATAATCGGTTTCGTATTCTGGCAAGTAAACGCTGGAAAGTTCGCCCACCTGCATGCCGCCGCGCAGCAATTCAATGCGTGCCGCGCGCAGGCTTTTCTCGGTTAGGGGAGGGATGGTCACGCGCTGCGGCCCCAGGCTCAACACCACGTGCGCGCGCTGTCCTCGTTTCACCTTGATATCCGGCGGCGGGCTCTGCCGCACCACTGTGTCGACCGCGCCATCGCTGTATACGCGGTCGTCAATCTTCATGCTCAGCCCAGCGGATTGCAGAGCCGCCAGGGCGTCCTTGGCACTTTTGCCCGCCAGTTTGGGCATCTGTACCTCGCGGCCTTGGATAGCGAAGCGCATCGCTGTGATCGCGCTTAGAAACGCCACCGAAGCCAGCACAAAGATCAGCAGCGCCAGCCGCCCGAACCATTCCATCTTTTGCCGTAGCTGTTTCATGGGTCTCGCGCAGCCTAGCACGCCAAAGGTAAGCCTTCAACGCGTCAACTCGGACATGTTCCGGGGAAGTCATCCGCGTTTCTCGAGGCATTGGATCGGTGCGTTCGGTTACCCCGCCCGTTTCTCCAGAATGCATGCATAAAAACCGTCCGTATGCTGCTCCGGCGGAAATGTGCGAAACGCTCCCTGCGGATCAAACAAATTATCCGCCGCGACGCCTTCGGCTAGATAGCCCACGAGGCGAGCGGCTGATTCCGAGACAGGCGCTATCCGCACTTTGGAGCCACGCAGCACTTCCTCGACCACCCGCTCATTTTCCTCCGGTTCCAGCGAACAGGTGGAATACACCAATCGTCCGCCATCCGCCAGATGAGTGATCGCATTCTTAAGCAGCGCTACCTGCGTCTGGTGCAACTCGTTCAGGTCTTTTTCCGCAAGACGCCAGCGAATTTCCGGATTGCGCGCCAGCGTTCCGGTACCGGAGCAGGGCGCGTCCAGCAGAATCCGCTCAAACTTTTCCTGGAAGGGAAGAGCGAGCGTGGCATCGAGCGCCACCGTTTTCACGTTTTGAATCCCCATTCTCTCGAGCCGTGCTTCCATTTCGCGCAGTCGGTGCGGATGCAAATCCGCGGCCAGAACGCTCCCCGTGGGACCGGCCGCGATTCCAAGTGCCGCCGTCTTTCCACCCGGCGCCGCGCATAGGTCCAGCACCGTTTGTCCCGCTTCCACTCCCAGCAGCAGCGGAACTGCCTGCGACGCCTCGTCCTGAATCGAAATTCCGCCTTCGCGAAAAACTTCCGTCCGTGCCGGACTTCCTCCGTGCGCCACAATCGCCTGTCGAAGCAGTCGCCCGGATTCAATAATTAGTTTTTCAGTCTCCAACCGCTGAATAATTTCCGCGCGCCGCTCCTCCGGATGCACCGCCAACGCGATTCGCGGCGCCCGGTTATTCGACTTGAGCAACGCCACCGTGCGCGACTCCCCAAAAACTTTCAGCCAGCGCTCCACCATCCAAGTTGGGTGCGAGTGTAAAATTCCAAGCCGCTCGCCCGGCGGCAAATCCTCCGGGAGCAAGCCCTCGAGATTTCCGTTCGCCACAATCGCCGGATCGCCCGCCGCCCGCCGCAACACCGCGTTCACCAGCGGAGCGGCCGAGGTTTTTCGCGCACCCTTCACCAATTCCACGGATTCGTTCACCGCTGCCCGCGACGGGATTCGCTCCAGAAATCGCAGTTGATAAATTCCGATCCGCAACGCCAGCAAAACTTCCACATCGAATCCGCTCACCGGCTTCTTTGTAAATCGTTCCAGCAAAAAATCCAGAAGCCGCTGCCGCCGCAGAACGCCTAAAGTCAGTTCCGTAGCCAGGCCCGCGTCCTCCCGCTTCACGTGTTCCGCTAGCCGCGCGTGCAGCAGATCGGAAGCGAACGCGCCGCCTTCCTCCACCCGCCGCAGCACCTCAAACGCAATTTTCCGCGCAGCCGAAACACTCATCGCCGTTTATCAGAACACAATTTCAAACCAATGGGGAGAACAGAAGGGAATTCGACGAGAAAAATTGCGCAACCGAGCGAATCAGTTCCGCCAGTGAACAAACCTCAAAAATCAGAGCGGGCGACGCCTGGGATCGCATCCCAGATACACCGGCTCGCTCCACAAACATCCACCACCGCGATCAGCCTGTAGGGGCCGGCTTCAGCCGCGCCCGATTTTTGCTCTGCCGGCAAGCACTGGCCGGATTAGCTTAGGTGTCATTCCGAACGAAGTGAGGAATCCGGAGTTGATATCAAATGCTTGAGTAACAGAGATTTTCTCCGTCGCTCATTAACCGTGCCCAATCGGTCAGAGACCGGCAATCAACTTTTTCCCCACCCTGTTCAGCCGCCCCGCACCGTTATTCCCTATTTTCCCGGCATGTAGCTCAAGTCCGGACGGTAGGTCTGGATCTCAGACCACTGCTTGGCCACGGAGTCATCCAATGCCTTCGTCACCGCAGCCGCTTCGTGGCGCCCCAGGGCCTTTTCGAGCATCACGTCGAAGGATGGTTCCAGGTCCGCCATGCTGGCCCAATTGTCATGGGGGATGATGATGATGTAATGTGGCTGCTCGCCGCCGTTTACCAGGGAGAACCAACTGTAGTTCGTGGGCCAATTTGTTTTGTTGATGGCTTCCGTGATCCTCTTGAGGGCATAGTTGAACTCCGCATCGCCTCCCTGCTTCAATCTAAAGTTAATCACTTGCAGCATCTTGGGAGGAGTCAGGTCAGCCCGCGGCCGGCTGACGTCTTGTAACATCATCCAAACGCTGCCCTGGCTCGCACTCAGAAACGGCGCCAGATCCTTGTTTCCATCCGCACCATCGGCGTCGCCCAGTTGGGCGTCCCAGGCATCCAACTCCTTAAAAGTGTGCCGGCGGGTTACGGAAACGTAGCTGCCCGTTCGCTCACCCGTATCGATGGTCCAGGTTTCCCATCCCCAAGCGTCGCCGGACTTCCTGTGGAAATCCATGTGTTTCTTTCGCCCTTCTTCAAACTGCTGGGTCATCCCGGGTTTCGGCACCATCACGTAAAGCCGGACCAAACTTTCCGGCTTTTTCTCCTGCGCCAGAGCAGGTGTGCATAGCAACGAAGCCACCACGAGCAAAGTCATTCTGCATCGATTCATTTATTTCCTCCGTTGCGTGAATTGAATTACTCGAATTTGCGGCCCTTCGGACAGAGCCATCCGCACCTGGAGCACTCCCACTGCAAGCTCGGTAGCCAGGCCTGAATCCTCCGGCTTTACTTTGTCCGTCAGCTGAGCGTGCGATAGATCGGAGGCGAACGCACCGATCCCAGCCGTCGAGCCTCTCTATAAAATCAAAGCGGGTGAGAGGTGGGGCTCAATATCACCTGCCCGTTGAACCCACCCGCTTAGCCGCGTCTCTCAAATGTAGGGGCCGGCTTTAGCCGCGCCCTTTTTTGTTATTTTCCCGGCATGTAACTTAGATCCGGCCGGTAGGTCAGCATCTCAGACCACTGCTTGGCCACCGAATGATCGAACGACTTTGTCACGGCTTCCGCTTCGTGCCGTCCCAAAGCCTTCTCGAGCATCACGTCGAAAGAAGGTTCCAGGTCCGCCATGCTGGCCCAGTTGTCATGGGGGATGATCAGCACATAGTGCGGCTGTTCTCCTCCATTCACCAAATAGAACCAGGTAAAGTTCGCGGGCCAATTTGTTTTGTTGATGGCCTCCGTAACCTTCTTGATGCCGTAGTTGAATTCCTCATCGCCGCCTTGTTTCAACTGGAAGTGAATCACTTCCTGCATCTTGGGAGGAGCCATGCTAGCCCTCGGCCTGCTGACGTCAGGCATCATCATCCACACGCTGCCCAGGCTCGCGCTAAGAAACGGCGTCATATTCTTGTTTCCATCCGCTCCGTCGGCGTCTCCCAGCTTGGCGTCCCAAGCGTCCAGATCCTTCCAGGTGTGGCCGCCCGCCACGGAAACGTAGTTTCCCGTTCCTTCACCCGTTTCGATGGACCATGTTTCCCATCCCCACGTGTCTGCGGACTTCTTGTGGAAATCCATGTGCTTCTTTCGTCCTTCCTCGAATTGTTGCGTCATGCCCGGCTTCGGCACCATCACATAAACTCGGACCACACTTTCAGGTTTCTTTTCCTGTGCCAATGCCGGCAAGCAAAGCATCGAAACCACTACCGCGAGCAAAATCACTCTACATCGATTCATCTATTTCCTCCGTTGCGTGAATTTGAGTTCTCGAACTTACGGCCGTGCAAGCGGAGCCATCCCCCTCGGGCCGTGTGGAAACGTGAAGTTTTGTTTAGCGTAAAAGTCGTTGGAGTCGGACAGCGCCTACAAGCTTCAGCGAGGCAGAGGCTATCGGTTGCCGTATATTAAGTCAAGCACGAACCTTTTTTCGGAACATTCGGCCTGGGGTGATTGTGGGCTTTGCTTAAATGACTGAGGGAGGGCACTGACGATCCTGCGGCCGGCAGGAGTGGGACTTGAATGTAGAAAGCCTTCCTCTTCCTCGATTCAGACGCCGAATCGCTCGCCAGTCGCAAGGTGTGCGCCATTGGCAAAATCCCGCGCCGCCACGCGGTTTCGTCCTTCAATCCGCACCGCTTCCAGCTTCATCCAGGTATGCTCGCCGCAAGCCACGCGAATTTCCGATCCCACATCGATGATTCTTCCAGGCGGCGCGCCTCCCAGCGCTGAAACGTGCGGAACTGCCGGAAACGCCCACACGTGGCAGGAACTGCCGCGAAATTGCGTGAAGGTGCCCGGCCAGGGCTCCAGGCCTCGCATGTGGTTGTAAATTTTCTGGGCGTTCCAATTCCAGTCGATTCGCCCATCTTCTTTTCGAAGCATGGGCGCCAGAGTGGCCTCCCAATTGTTTTGGAGCACAGGATTGATTTCGCCGTGATCGAACTTCGTCAGTGTTTCGATAATCAATGGCGCGCCGATTTCAGCCATTCGATGTGCCAGTTGGGGAGCAGTTTCCGCGGGACCGATTTGAATCTCCCGCCTCAACAGGGTTGGGCCGGTATCCATCCCCTCATCGATTTGCATGGTGGTGAGCCCGGTGTGCATATCTCCGTTCATGATCGCCCAGTTGATGGGCGCGGCGCCGCGATAGTGAGGCAGCAGAGATGCGTGTAGATTGATCCAGCCCAGGCGCGGTACTTCCAGCAGCGAGGCCGGGACAATTTGCCCATACGCAATAATCACCACCACATCTACCGCCGCTTTCTTGAAAAATTCGTGAGCGGAATCCGATCGGATTTTCTCTGGCTGGTAAACGTGAAGCCCTGCTTCAAGCGCCGCTTCCTTCACCGGCGAGCTGCCCGTTTTCTGGCCGCGCCCGCGCGGACGGTCCGGCTGCGTCACCACCGCTTCCACGGCGAATCCCGGCTCGGCGATCAGCCGCCGCAGCGACGGCACCGCGAATTCCGGCGTGCCGCAGAAAACAATTCGCATGGCCACAGCGCGGAGCCTACCACTCCCCGGATTTTTTCAATTTGCGGATCTTTCGCTTGATCAGGTCGCGCTTCAACATGCTCAGGTGGGTGATAAAAAGAGTTCCATTCAGGTGATCGATCTCGTGGCAGAACGCGCGCGCCAGCAATCCTTCGCCGCGAATTTCGAATTCCTTGCCGCTGGCGTCCTGCGCGCTTACCGTGACGTATTGAGGCCGTTCCACGTAGCCGCGAAATCCCGGCAGCGAAAGGCATCCTTCTTCTTCCCGCTGTTCTCCTTCCACATGGGTGATGGTCGGATTCGCCAGCACGATTTTCGCCTCGGGATTTTTTCCGACGGTCACGTCCACCACCGCCAGCCGCACGCCGAGCCCGATTTGAGTGGCCGCCAACCCCACGCCCTGCGCCGCATACATCGATTCGAACATATCCGCTACAAGCTCGGCCAGCTTCTCATCGAATTTCTCCACCAGCTGCGTGGGAGTTTCCAGCACCGGAGCCCCGTATTTCACAATCGGATGAATCATCGTCCCTTCCATCGCATCTTCCAAATTTTCCGCTGTTTCTGAAACTTCCGATTCATGATTTGCGTCTTTGCCTTTTCTGTCGGCGATCTCTGCGCCTCTGCGGTAAAGTTTTATCTCTTCTCCAACCTAAAAGGCATCCAGTTGCCGTTGATACCCCTCAAAATTCCGCAGCGTCTCCTCAATCGAATCGCCCCCAAATTTCTCCAGCATCGCATCCGCCAGCACCGCCGCCACCATCGCCTCTCCCGCCACTCCCCCCGCCGGCACCACGCACACATCCGACCGTTCGTACGCCGCCTTCACTGCTTCCTTAGTCCTCAAATCCGCCGAAAGCAGCGGCCGCCGCAAAGTCGAAATCGGCTTCAGATATCCGCGCACCACCACGTCTTCACCGTTGGTAATTCCGCCTTCAATACCCCCCGCGCGGTTCGACGACCGCGCGAACCGTTTCGCCGCCGTATCATATCGGATTTCGTCCTGCACTTCCGATCCGTAACTCATCGCCGCCAGCACGCCGCTCCCAATTTCCACCGCCTTCACCGCCTGAATCGACATCACCGCCCGCGCCAATCTCCCATCCAGCTTTTCGTCCCACTGCGCGTGGCTCCCCAGTCCTGCCACCGGAGTATGCGCCACCACTTCAAATATCCCTCCCACCGAATCCCCGGCCCGAAGCACGTGATCCACTTCCGCTTTCATCTTTGCTTCCGTCGAAAGATCGACGCAGCGCAGCGGCGATTCTAAATTCGCGCAAATTGCTTCAATTTCATCCCACTCCGCCGCGCGTTCCAGCAGCACGTGCCCCACGGCGATCGAATGGCTCAGCACCTTTACTCCGAGTTCACGCAACAGCAATTTCGCCAGTGCCCCTGCCGCCGTCCGCGCCGCGGTTTCCCGCGCCGAGGCGCGCTCCAGCACATACCGCGCATCGTGAAAATTAAATTTCAGCGCTCCTGCCAAGTCGGCGTGCCCCGGCCGCGGCGCCGTCAGCGGACGCTGTGCATCCTCCGCCCCATCGGAATCTTCCACCGGCAGCGCTCGTTCCCAATTTTGCCAATCCTTATTTTCAATCCGCAGCGCGATCGGCGCCCCAATGGTTTTTCCGTGCCGCACGCCCGCGAGAAAATCCACATGATCCTTCTCGATTCGCTGGCGTCCCCCGCGGCCATACCCCAACTGCCGCCGGTGCAATTCCGCATTCACATATTCCGCATCCACGGACAGGCCCGCCGGCAGCCCGGAAATCCACGCAATCAGGGCCTGCCCGTGCGATTCGCCCGCCGTAACAAATCTCAGCATAATTTCGTCAATCCGCGCCGCTTGCCTCGTGTGCACACACTCGTCCGGCCGCAACGCGGTAAACGGGGCATTCTACCGGACCCGTCGAGTGGCGTAAAGCAATCTGGTGGTGGGTCACTTTCCGGTTACCGCGTCAATCAGGACTTGACGCGGAGCATATTCGCAGAATAATGGCCCTTCGGGTCACCATTCATTCCGATGCAGGCGTCAAGTCCGCCAACCAGAGGGTATCTCGCGACGAAATCATTCGGCCCGGTGCGAGATTCAAGGAGACTCCCGACGATGCAAAAACATTTGCGCCGTGTGACCGTGCTCACTAGTTTCTTGTGCGCCGCGTACTACATCTCCCCATTCAGCATTCGTGCCCAATCGGTTTCGCCGCCTAAGATGGCGGCTGAAATACCGCCGAATATGACGGCTCCTAATTCTGTCGAGACATCGCTAGCTACTTTGAGATGTTTCGACGGTTTACCATCGAAAGAAACTGTTGGAAAAGTCTGCGGCAACCAAAAGGCGCTCAAATGAAATATTCTCTAGGGCGCTACGTTTATGGCTTGGCGGCGATCGGCTCCGGCATCTGTGCCTTGGTGTGGCATCGCTTCGACGCGCTTGGAAATATTGCTCACCGCGAGATTCTCACCTACATCGTTGCCACCATCGAAATCCTGGCAGGCGTAGCCGTTCTATGGCCGAGAACGGCCCGAGCCAGTGCTGTCGCAGTGGGTTCCATCTATTTCGCCTTCGCCTTGCTGGCGGTACCGATCATCATCAAACATCCGCTGGTCTACAATAACTTTGGCAACTTCTTCGAACAATTCTCATACGTCTCGGGGGCCATGATCCTATATGCGTGTTCGGGTCCAATCGCCCCGGCTCGAACGGCAAGATTGGCTCAGATCGGGTACTACTCGTTCGGTATTTGTGTTGTCTCGTTCACACTGGAACAGCTTTTCTATCTCTCAGCAACAGCCAGTCTTGTTCCGAAATGGATTCCGCCTGGACAAATGTTCTGGGCGATAGCAACCACCGCCGCCTTTGCTCTTGCCGCCATCGCTTTACTCACGGGGTTCATGGCCCGCCTCGCCTCTCGATTGACCACGGCGATGCTCGTGGGTTTCGGGTTGCTGGTATGGTTGCCGGCGCTGTTTGCCAATCCCCATAGTTTTCCAAACTGGTCCGAAAGTACGGAGACTCTCGCGATCGCCGCGTCGGCGTGGATTGTCGCGGACTTTCTCGGCCACCGCCGCTCAGCAGAGTCTGCACCCGCGAGTCTGGGTTAGTCACATTCGCTTTCTGGGTCATCCGCGTTTAAACCTAAGATGTCTCGTTGAAATGCGAGTTTGGAGACAGTAAAGGCAAACGCGAACGGTTCAGTGGACATGTATTTTGGGCCAAGAGCACCGGCGGGCAAGGAAAGCAATTTGGATAGATACCGAACCCATCAGGCGATGGTTCACGCTCTTGCGTCTATACGGGGCTTTGGAGCGGTGGTTCGACAAAAGATCGCGCCCGGGTGAAATCGAATTGCTAAAATAAGGCCCCGAAGCCGAAAACTTGGTAACTCGCGGTTAGTCGGATTCTGGGACCTCTGACCCACTCCCAACAATCTACTTCACTTGACGCCGCGAAGTGCGGACGATACGCTGTCGACGCTCGCTCTTCGGGTGCGAACTGCATGGCCACGCCGGGGATTCGATGCCAGTCAAAGCCAGATGGCGACACTAGTCAGCGAAACTATCAAACACAAATTGATGACGTTTCAGGACTACGTTCTGCTGGTTTTCCAGTCCCTCAAGAACATTTTTACCGCCCCCCGCTATATTCTCGATTGTCTCGAACAAATGGACACGATCGGAGTCGGCTCGCTGCCCATCGTCCTGGTTACCGGCTTCTTCATCGGCGCCGTCATGGTGCTGCAAACGGCCGCGCAGTTCCAGCGTTTCGGAGAAACCGCGCTCACCGGCGATGTGGTTGCGCTGGCTCTGGTCCGTGAACTGGGCCCAACGATCACGGCTTTATTAGTCGCGGGCCGCAATTCCTCCGGCATTGCCTCGGAATTGGGCTCGATGGTGGTGACCGAGCAAATTGACGCGATGCGCGCGATGGGCACCGATCCCATGCGCAAACTGGTCACTCCCCGAGTGGTGGCCACCATTCTGATGCTTCCGCTCCTCACCACGGCCGCCGATTTTGTCGGCCTGATCGGCGGTTACTTGGTCTCCCACGCGCAACTCAATCTCTCCGCCGCGCAATTCTGGCAGCGTGCCATCAACGCGCTGGCCTTCGGCGACATGGTGCAAGGCCTCAGCAAGCCCCTGGTGTTCGGCCTGATTCTTTCCACCGTCGGCTGTTACCAGGGCCTGAATGTTCGCGGCGGCGCGGAAGGCGTGGGCCGCGCCACCACCAGCGCCGTGGTGATCGCATCGGTTTCCATCATCGCATCCAATTTTTTCCTCAGCCGTCTGCTGCTCTTCATCTTCGAAAAATAGTGTTTTCGCAATCGCCGCCAAAACCGGCAGTGGAATAGCTGCGCACGCCGCTCGGTTTTAGTAGCACAGCCACTCTTGGCTGTAGGCCTGGTGCAAGGCAATCGAAATTACACAGCAAGAGCGGCGGCTGTGGCACTACAAGCGGAACCACCGCAGTAAATCTCTTTGCATCCCCTCTGCTCCCTTTTCCATCTATAATCCCGTGGATGCAGAACGCCGCTTCTCACACGGTCCCCGGCGGGATTCGATGATCGAGACCATCCCCGGACAACCCGCCATCCGTTTCGAAGACGTCCACATTGCCTTCGGCGATAACGAAGTTCTTCGCGGCATTTCCTTTGAAGTCGCGCATCGCGAAACCAAAGTTCTGCTCGGCGAAGGTGGCACCGGCAAAAGTGTACTGATGAAGCTCACCGCCGGGCTCCTCAAGCCCGATTCGGGCCGCGTGTTCGTGCTCGATCAGGAAGTCAGCGCCA
Organism: uncultured Acidobacteriota bacterium; assembly: GCA_963797765.1. Lineage (GTDB taxonomy): Bacteria > Acidobacteriota > Terriglobia > Acidiferrales > UBA7541 > JBGPTK01. The sequence goes on from CAWCQU010000003.1 coordinate 485,418, forward strand.
TGCCCGAAGTCGCTCTCCTCGATTTTCGCCGCAACCTGGGCTTCGTTTTCCAGGAAGGTGCTCTCTTCGATTCCATGGACGTCGCATCCAACGTCGCCTTTCGTTTGCGCGAGGAAAATATCGACGACGATGAAATCGAAAAACGCGTCCACGAAGCCCTGCAGTTTGTCGAGATGGAAGACGCTCTTGATAAATTTCCCGCCGAACTATCCGGCGGCATGCGCCGCCGCGTTTCCATCGCCCGCGCGCTGATCGACCAGCCCCAGGTGGTTCTCTACGATTCGCCCACCGCTGGCCTCGACCCGGTCACATCGCAAACGATTATCAACTTGATCCTGCGCTTGCGCGATACGCAGGGCGTTTCCTCCATGCTCGCCACACACCGGTTGCAGGACGCGTTCGGCCTGGCCAATTATCAATTCGATCCGAAAACCGGCCTCGTCCGGCACGATCCAGCCGTCAGCGGGCGACGAACCAACGGCAACGCTCGCCCGCAATCCGCGCCGGCCACGCCCGCTTCACAAACGCAAGATAATCAACAACCAGCCCCCACCAATATCCTGGTAATAAAAGACGGCGTCGCCTATTTCGAGGGCCCCGCCGAATCCGTTTTGAAATCCTCCGATCCCTACTTGAAGGAATTTTTATCCTTTATCGGACAAGACGATCGGGCTCAAACTTACTGAGGAGGAAGGGAAATGGCGCAGAAAAAAGAATTAACATGGTCGGAATTGCGCGTGGGCCTGTTCGTCCTGGCGGCTTTGTTCATTCTGGGCGTGGCGCTTGTCTGGATCACTGGCGGCGGGAACCTCAGCGCCAAATACACACTGAAGACTTACCTGCCGGAAGTTCAGGGAGTTGCCGCGGGCGCGCCCGTGCGCCTGGACGGTGTCGAAATCGGCAACGTGGATGCGATCCGCCTGAATCCCCATCCCTCCGCTCCCTCTCAAAATATTGAGCTGGTCCTTCGCGTCAGTAAAAAGTTTCAGCCCAACATTCGCTCTGATTCCACCGCTCAACTGATCACCGAAGGATTGCTCGGCAATCGCTACGTCAGCATCACCCGCGGTTTTACCGGCCAGCAAGTTCCCAATGGCGGTGTTGTGCCGGGCTCCTCCGAGCAGTCCATGAAAGATATTGTCCAGCGCGGCGCCGAAGTGGCCCAGAACCTGGACGTGCTCTCGAAGCAACTAGGCGAAATCGTTGACGAAGTTCATCGCGGCCAGGGCACGATTGGAAAACTGCTCACCGATCAGACTCTCTACAACAACATGAACGACGCGCTGGCCAGCGCGAACCTAATCATTACCGACGCCCGCAAAGGGCAGGGCACCGTGGGTAAGCTTCTCGTTTCCGACGATCTCTACAACAAAGTGAACGGCACAATGGACCAGGTGAACGGCGTAATCACCGACGTTCGCGCGCAAAAAGGCACTCTGGGGAAATTTATTTATGATCCGGCCGTCTATGACAACGCGAACAAGTTTCTCGATCGCGGCAACGCATTCTTCGCCGATGTGCAGGCAGGCAAGGGAACTCTTGGAAAGTTGGTGGCTGACGAAACTCTCTACAACAACATGCGCGACGCTTCCGCCAACGTGAAGGAAGTCACCGCCAAACTCAACACGGGCCAGGGCACGCTCGGGAAAATGTTCAGCGATCCCCAATTCTACGACAACGCCACGGGCCTGACCGGCGACCTGCGCTTGTTAATCGGCGACTTCCGCCAAAACCCCAAGAAATTCCTGCACGTAAAGCTGGCAATCTTCTAACGGTTATGCAGTCATCTCTAACCAAGCAGATCTCATAGGCGCAAAACGGCAAGGAGTGAGGGATCCCGAGCAGAAGTAATCTTTCACGCAACAGCGGCCTACTCAGCCCCCCTCCTTCCGACTCTGCGTTTCTGCAGTGAACAGCAGTGGTCTTGCCGTCATCCCGAGCGAAACAATTCGCCTCCAACTCAACAGGCAAAGCGCGAGGGACCCAGGGCAATCGTAATATTCCACACAGTAGCGAGCAACTCCGCACCACCCCCTCACTCCGCCGGCGAAAATTCCAATGCTCTGTCCTTAATCGCCCGCAAATCCAATTTCCCCGTTCCCAGCACCGGAAACTCTTCCACCCGAAAGAACTGATTCGCCCGTGGCACCCACAAATTCGGCAAATCACATTTCGAAAGTTTTTCCACCACTTCCTTTAACGCAGCGTCATCCAAAGTATGCAGCACCACCAACCGCTCGCCTTTCTTCCCATCCGGGACGCCCGTCACCACGAACGTCTGTTCCGTCGCCCCCGCCAGTTCGTGCAATTCTTCTTCAATTTTGATATGCGGAACCATCTCTCCGCCAATTTTGCTGAATCGCGTCAAGCGGTCCGTAATCGTCAAAAATCCATCTTCATCCATCGACGCAACATCGCCTGTCACGTACCATCCATCCTTCAGCACTTCCGCCGTCTTATCCGCCCGCTTCAAATATCCCTTCATCACATTCGGTCCGCTCACCAGAAGCAATCCCGGCTGATCGAGCGGCAGCGGCGCCATCGTTTCCGGATCAACAATCCTCGCGCTCACTCCTGGCAGCGGATGCCCAATCTTCCCGCGCTTCGTTCCCACCTGCCGGAATCCCGGCGCGCGGTAATCGCGCGTATTCACCGCCACCACCGGCGAACACTCGGTCGCTCCATATCCCTCCACTGGCCGGATTCCGAAGCGGTCCTCAAACGCAAGTGATAACCGTTCCGGCAATTTCTCCGCTCCCGCCATCACGAATTGCACGCTGCCAAAATCCTCCGGCGAGCAGCGCCTCAAATACGCCTGCAAGAAAGTCGGAGTGGAAAGCAGAAACGTCACCCGGTATTCGCGTACCAGTTCCCCAACCGCACCCAGGTCCAGCGGATTCGGATGGTACACAACTCCCACCCCCAGCACCGCAGGCAAACACAGCGTCACCGTAAATCCAAACGAATGAAAAAATGGCAACACTCCCAGCATGCAGTCCTGCCGCCCCAGCATGAATGTTTGACCCAACTGCTCGATGTTCGACGCGATGTTGTAATGCGTCAGCATCACGCCCTTGGGATCGCCCGTGCTTCCGCTCGAAAAAATAATTGTCGCCAGGTCGTCCAATGTCGCCAGGTGCTTGCCGCCGTAAATCCGCTCGATCCAGCGAGCCGGCAGGCACCACATGAACAGCGCAATTATTTTTTCCATTAACCGCGGATTCGCCGCCGCGTCTTCCAGCAAAATCGTTTCCGTCGGCACTTCCACTTTCAATTTCTCGAGCAGCGCCTTCGATGTCACCACCGTCATCAATTCGCACTGCTTCGCGCACGAGGCCAGCGTCGCGTTCGACGCCGTATAATTTAAATTCACCGGAATCTTTCCTGTCAGCATCGCCGCGAAATTCACCATCGCTCCCGGTACCGAAGGCGGCAGCATGATCCCCACCATGCCTTGCCCTTCCCACATTTTTCGCAGCCGCCGCGCCAGAAACAAAGTCCCCAGCAGCGCCGCCCCGAATTTCACGCGCGGCCGCCGCGCGTCTCCCATCGCAAATCGAAACGGATGCCGGTGCGCCGAGCCCACAAACGACCGGTGCACCGGCCTGCAGCCTCGGCTTGTGATTGCGATACGCCGCCGTCGCCAGCTCCTGCACCGCCTGCCGCACTTCAAATGGAGTCGAATTCGGCGGCATCGGCTTCCCAAAACTCACCGTCACCGGATACGGAATCCGCCGCGGCAATTTCCACAAGAATCTACCTTTCTCATAGCTGAAAATGCTTCCCCACACGCCGTCCAGATTCACCGGCACAATCGGCGCGTCCACTCCGCGCATAATTCGCTCGAATCCGCGCCGGAAAGGCAGCAACTGTCCGATTCGCGTGATCTGCCCTTCCGCGAAAATGCACACCACCTCGCCCGCCTGGATCGCTTCGCTCGCGTCGCGCAGCGATTTCAGCATGTCCCGCGGCCGCAACTGCGAGGAAATCGGAATCGAGCGCAACAGCTTCGCAAACGGCTTCACGATTGGCATGTCGTAAATATCTTTGAACAAGATGAATCGAATCGGCCGGTCGGTTGATGCGATCAGCAGCAGTCCATCCACCAGCGACATGTGGTTGGCCACAAACAGAGCGCCGCCCCGCTCCGGAATGTTGTCGCGTCCCTCCACGCGAATCCGGTACAGCGAATGCGTGAGCATCCACAGCACCAGCCGCAGCAGCGAATCGGGCAGTAGCACCACTACATAGACGGTCGCCAGCGCCGTAAGTCCCGCCGTGATCATAAAAATCATCACGGGGTTGGGATGCCCCACTTTCATCATGATCAATTGCGCCACCGGCTGCAGTGCGATTCCCACGAACGAAAGCAAATTCGCAGCCGCGATCACTCCGCCCTTGTGTTCCGGCGCCGGCCGGTGCTGGATCAACGCAAGGATCGGCACCGCAAAAAATCCCGCGAAAAATCCCAGCATCGCCAGGTGCGCCGCCACCGAGTCGTAGCTCAGGTGCGGCCGCCCCAGCAGTGCCGCCATCACTGTGATCCCAATCGAGCCCAGCGGAATCAATCCATACTCGATTTTATTCCCCGATAAATATCCCGCGGCAAAGCTCCCCACGCCAATCCCGATTGTTACCGCCGCCATCAGCAAGCTGGTTTTGGTATCGCTCGCGTGCAGGATGTCTTTCGAATACAGAACAATATTGATCAGCAGCAGCGAGCCCAGAAACCAGAAATAAATGTTCCCGATCACTGCCAGCTTCAGCACGCGGTCCTGGCCGATCAATTTCATCTGCGTCCACAGATCTCCAACCAGGTTCGCGCGAAATTTCTTGGTGGGATCGGCCGGCGGCACCTTCGTAATCCCCAGGCTCGTCACCAGCCCCACCACCGACAGCCCGATCAAAATAAATCCCGACCACTGCTGCCGCCCGTGAAAATGCGATGAAAGCACCGCCGCAAAAATTGTCCCAGTCAGCACCGCGATAAAAGTTCCCAATTCCAAAATCCCATTGCCCCAGGAAAGTTTTTTCTCCGGCAGCACTTCGGGCAGCAAGCCATATTTCGACGGCCCAAAAATCGCCGCCTGCGTAGCCACCAAAAACACCGCCGCAATTTCCATCGGCAAATAATTCATCGCCAGGCCCGCCAGCGCCAGGCACATCACCGTAATTTCCATGAATTTCGTCGCAATGGTCACGCTGCGCTTGCTGAACCGGTCCGCCAGAAATCCGCCCGGCATCGAAAAAATCAGGAAGGGAATCGCAAACAGAAGGGGTATACCCACTTCAAACAGCATGTCCCGCCGCTCCACCGGCAGGCCCATGTCCAAAACCAAATATCCCGCTAGCCACCGCAAAGTGTTATCGCTAAACGCTCCCTGGAATTGCGTCGCGATCAAACTCCAAAACCCCAGCCTCCAAGGTCCGTGCCCAGATGCGATTTGTGTGTTTGAAGTTTCGCTCATGCAGAAAGCCAACAGCCGGCACGCCATCGCCGCCGCATTCCCGGCCAATGGAAACTAATCCGCGCAGTCTAACGGGAGAGCCACTCAGAGGCAAGTGGCCGCACGCCCTGGCAGTGGCTGTGCCACTAAAATCGCAGGTGGGATTTTAGGGCGGCGGAGATGCGTTTGGGGGCAATTTGAAGGTAGCTGGTTTGCATCAGTTCTTTTACTTCGGCCCAATCGATTTTGGGGAGGTCCAGGCGGAGGGCGACCCAGCCTTTGGAGGCGATATAGGCTGGGAGATAGAACTTGGCGGGTTGGGCTGCGGCTAGAGCTTTGTTGTCGCCGGGGAGGACTTTGCCAGTGACGGCGATGATTCCGTCGCCGTGATGATTGTTGAGAAAGTAGGCGTAGGTTTTCTTGCGGATGCGGAAGGCGGCGTGTGATCCGCTGCGTTCGATGGTGGTTTCGGGGAGGCCGCTGGAAATTTTGATCAGGCGAGTCAGGTGGGGATGATCGTGGGGATGGGGTGGCATCATGGCAGCTCCTTGGGGCTTGCCTCGACTAGAAAAGACCGATGAAACGGGCGGAAGACGTGGAAGTTTACCAGTCGTGGGGAGATTGGCAAGCGGGGAAGATTTTCGGATGCGTACAGCTTCTGGGAGGGGAAGCGCGTCAAATACTCGCGGCCAGAGAGGCGGCGCTACCAGGACTCGTAGAAGGAATTGGGCCGACGGCTGGGGGTAAGCCGGGACAGAACTCCGGGCGAGAAAGGAAAAGTTGGAATCGCTGAGGAATTTTGCGCCCGAGCGTGATATTTTCCCCGTTCGGTTCACTAGTAGATGTGAGCCGGTGCGAGAACGAATCGTTGGCACGAGAGCGCAGAGAACCTCCCCAGACCCGGTCCCTCTGCTTGTCAGCAAGTGCGCATCTGATTGGGAAGGCCAACCAAGGGGCAAGGTTCGCCTGAATCCAATGTTCGAATTGAGCCGAGGGATGCAATGCTAGTTCCGAGAAACAGAAAAATTAAAGTTGGCACGCATTTTTCTTTCAGTTTGGAAGCGGAGGCAATGAAATGAAGAAGCTTTCGATTGTTGTGGCTTTAACCGCCGCGGGGCTGCTCATGATGGCCGCCGCGAACTCCTGGCAGGGACAAACCTCATTTCAAAAGGCCCAATTCGCGGGCCTTCCGGGGACTGCCAACAAGCCGGCGCCCACATCCACCGTGAAGGGCGCGCTGGAAGCGTTTGGGCGGCTGCCGCTCAGCTTCGAAGTGAACACGGGACGGACTGACCCGCGCGTGAAATTCCTGGCACGCGGGCCCGGCTATGCAATGTACCTGGGCCAAAGCGAAGCGGTGCTTGTAAGGCATATTGCTGTTCCCGTGAATCAAATGAACGTGGCGGATTCACCGGTGGCCGGCATGATCGGAGAGAGCCGGAGAAAGAGCGTGTTTCGCCTGGATTGGCTGGGAGCCAACGCACGTGCGCGCATTCACGAAGAGGGCCGCCAGGCAGGAACCAGCAACTACTTCATCGGCAACCAACCGGATAAATGGCGCAGGAAAGTGGCTCACTACGACAGCGTGAAGTACGACGATCTGTATCCCGGAATTAACCTGGTCTATCACGGCAATCAACAAAATGTGGAATTCGATTATGAAGTGGCGCCAGGGGCGAACCCCAGCGCGATCCGGATTGGGATTGCAGGCCCGAGCGTGGTGGAACTGGCGAATGATGGCATTTTAAAAATCAGCGCGGCAGGCGACCAGATCGCGCTGCAGCCTCCGATGGCTTATCAGGAAGAAAAGGGCCAACGAAAGGTGGTGGAAGCGCACTACGTGCTGGACGGAACGCACCAGGTAAGCTTTCAACTCGGCACTTATGATCATTCCCGGAAATTGGTGATTGATCCGGTGCTGGATTATGCGGCTGCCTACGGAACGGAAGGCGGGTTCACGTATCTGACCGAGATTGCGGTGGACACACAGGGAAATACGTATGTGACCGGTTCCTCGTGCGATACCGACTACCCCATCACTGCGGGAGCTTTTCAATCCACCGGAGGATCGACCACGGCGGAAGGCTGCTTCACGGCAGTAGTAAGCAAGTTGAATCCGAGCGCATCGAGCTTGGTCTACTCAACCTATGTAGGGGGAACGACGGACGACAGCACCGGAGGCCGGCTAAAGATTGATACAGCCGGCGAAGCGTATGTCGGCGGCATCACTGCGGCGACGGACTTCCCCACCACTGCAAATGCATTCCAAAAACTGGCCAAAGGAGGCACGTGCGATTACGGGCCCTTCATCAAGGGGAAGCCTTGCTCCGATGGAATTCTCTTCAAATTGAGCGCGGATGGATCGAGCCTGGTCTTTTCCACGTTGCTCGGCGGCGAGCGCATTGACATGATCACGGCGCTTGCGCTGGATGCGAACAACAATATTTACGTGACAGGGGCGACAAACTCGACGGCTTTTCCGATCGTCGGCTCCGCGATCCAGAGCACCTATGGCGGTGGAACCTGCACCGAGGACGTAGCAGCGTGCTTCGATGCGTTTGTCGCGGAGTTGAATCCGGACGCGTCTTCCCTGTTGGCTTCCACGTATTTGGGAGGGAATGACAACGATTACGGCGTGGGGATCGCGTTTGACCCAAGCGGAAATATGTACCTGGCGGGAAACTCTACTTCCACAAACTTCCCGACCACGGCAGGATCGTTCCAGCCAACGCATGCCGGGACGGTGGGGTCGCCACAGCCGGATGCGTTTGTGGCGAAGATGAACCCGGCTTTGTCCGCGCTCTCCTATTCGACTTTCATTGGCGGCAGCGCCTACGACTTGGCGTTCGCGTTGAAGGTGGATTCCACCGGGGCCGCCTATATCACAGGTTCGAGCGCTTCGACGGATTTCCCGACCACTGCAGGGGCATTTCAGACCGTCTATGGCGGGCCGACGGCGCCGCCACCGGACTGCCCGGACGCGATCGATTCGTTCGTGCTCAACGAACCAACTTGCGGGGACGTGTTTGTATCGAAGTTGAATCCGGCCGGGAGTGCGCTGGCGTTCTCGACCTATTTGGGAGGAAGCGGGAACGACATCGCGTTTAACCTCGCGCTCGATTCCGCATTGAATGTTTGGGTGATCGGGAACACCAATTCCCCGAATTTCGCGTATTCGAGCGATGCCTACTACCAGACCAGCAGCAGCACTCCAGAATTGTTCGTGGCGGAACTCAGCGCGGATGGCGCGCATGTACCGTTCGCCACTCCGCTGGTGAGCGGGACATCGGGAGGATCGCTCGGATTGGGAATTACGATCGACAGCACGGACAACGTGTATCTAGCCGGGCAATCGTCGATCTTCAATCCGACGCCAGGGACGTTTACAAGCGCCGCGGGAATTGGCGTGTTCGTGATGAAATTCTCGCCGGGGACCAGCCGGCCGGGAGTGCAGCTCTCGGCTACCAGTCTGAATTTCCCACCCACCAATTTGAACGGGACCAGCGATCCGCAGACAGTGACTTTGACGAACAACGGGACCGCGACTTTGCACCTGGCGATCTCACTGAACGATACAAGTTTTAATTTCAATCCTGTCTTGGATTTCACGGAATCAGACGATTGCGGCAACATGGTGGCAGCAGGCGCGCAATGCACGATTATGGTGACGTACCTGCCGACGCCGAATGATGAAGGGGCAGCGATCACGATTCTGAGCGATGCCCCCAATGCGCCTCACAAAATCACCCTACTCGGCACTTCAGTCTCGCCCGCCTCCGCTTCCTTCTTGCCCACCACCGTGACGTTTGGCGGACAGCAGCCGGGAACCACCAGCCCGTCGCAACTATTGAGCCTATCCGGCACTGGCACAAATTTCCCGAAGCCGACGGCGTTGCCGGTACTATCCGGTCCTAACACCGCTGATTTCCTGATGGACACCACGAATTGCCAGCCGAATTCAAACTTTTGCTCGCTGGGGATTTCCTACGCGCCGCTGAACAGCGGCACGATTCCGCGCACATCGACTGCGACCGTCACTCTACAGACAAACGCGCCGAACAGCCCGCAAACCGCGACGCTGACGGGGACGACAACGAACACCCCGGTGCTGGTTTTTATTTCGAATCCATTCACGTTCAGTCCAGTGGCCACCGGCTCGAATCAAAATGCCTCGGTCGCGCTCAAGAATACCGGTGGAAGCAACCTGGTGATCACTGCGATTACGTCGAACAATCCGGAGTTTACCTTCAGCGCTGCCGGTTGTCCGCTGCCGCCGATCACCCTGGTGCCGCAGCAGGCCTGCAATCTTGACGTGAGCTTTGCGCCTGCCCAGGCGGGATTGCGCACGGCTACGCTGGCCGTGACGGACAACGAGACCTCTGCCACCAATCTGGTCCTGAACGGAATGGGAACGACCCCGGGAGGGCCGGCGCTGCAACTGCTCACCACCGGAAACACCAACGGAAACACAGCTGATTTTCGCGGATGCCGTGGTGGGCCAGCCGCAAACCTCGAATAATTCTTCGATTGCAATTGTCACACTGCTGAACACCGGGAGTGGCGTGAGTTCCGGCGCGCACATCACCAACTTCACTTTATCGAGCGATTACACGCAAACCAACGATTGTCCTGTTCCTCCGGCACAATTGGCCGGCGGGGCGAACTGTAGTTACACACTGCACTTCGCGCCGGCGGCGGCGGGGGCGCGGCCCGGAAGTTTAACGATCCTGACGGATGCGCCAGGGAATCCTTCGTTCCTGGTGAATTTGCTAGGCACCGGGGTTCTTACTCCCCTCGTCTCGTTAAATCCCGGAGTGCTGAATTTTAACCCGACAGCCTCGGGAAGCACGAGCAACGGGCTTGTCACCATCCTGACGAATACGGGGAACGGGCCGCTGCAGTTTGCCAACGTAAATATCTCCGGCCCGTTCACGCAAACGAACAACTGCAGCAGCCCGCTGTCGGCCGGCGCCAGTTGCCAGATCACCGTGAAGTTCGTGCCAACGGCTGCGGGACCAGCGGGTGGGTCGCTGACGTTCACATCGAACGCGGCTGTCGGAAAATTTGCGGTCGGGCTGAATGGAACAGGAGCCGAAAGCACTACGACGGTGCTTGTCTCGGCGCCGAATCCTGCGACGCTGGGAACTTCCGTGACGTTTACAGCGACCGTCACATCAGCGTTGGCGCAAACGCCGACAGGAGCGGTGGCATTTTTTGATGGGGCCACGCAGATTGGCAGCGGCACGCTCAACGGAAGCGCCACGGCAACTCTGGCGTTTTCGAGCCTCACGATGGGCGCGCATTCGGTGACGGCGCACTATCAAGGCGACGCTACTTTTGCGGCCAGCACCTCGTCGGCACTTACCCAAACGGTGACGGCTGCCGCGGATTTTGCATTGAGTTCCAATCCCATCACCGCAAGCGTGGTGGCCGGCACTACGGCGAGTTACACGATTTCGGTGACGCCGAGCAACGGGTTTAGCCAGCCGGTTGCGCTGACTTGCGCCGGAGCGCCGACGGCCGGGACGTGCTCGGTGTTCCCGACCACGGTGGTTCCGAGCGGTGGGACGGCGGCGAACGCGACGGTGAATGTGACCACGACTGCACGAAGCCTTCTGCCGGGCGTGCGCCGCTTTCTACCTCCGGGAGCACGGCGGATTATGATTTTGCCGATGTGGCTGCTGCTGATCCTGGCTGTGGCAAGCGTGGCGCTTCTGCTGGCAGCGAGGAACCGCTTGGCGAAGGCGGGACTATCGCTGGCGCTGCTGATCTTCCTGGCGTTGATGGGATGCGGCGGGAGCAACACCACCACTGGCGGGGGCAAGGGCGGAACACCGGCGGGGAGTTCGACTCTGACGATTACGGGGACTTCGGGCACGGGATCGACAGCGATTTCGCACAGCGTTTCGGTTTCACTGTCGGTGCAGTAGAGAGGTAGTTCGATTGTTGCTGGCGCGCGCCGCCTGGCTTTTGTTTCAGCCGGGCGGTTGTGGCGCGCGAATTTCTCTCATTTGGTCATCTGAGCACAGGAAAGTTTGTTCTCCAATTCTTGGTGGCGCAGACAGCCCTGCTCGTGCGAGCGAGTGCATTGGAATAGGCGCGCAGCCAAGAGTGGCTATGCTACTTTATCAACTTACATTCCGAGTTCCATCCCGCGACATTTATACCAAATTACGGTAGTATACCATCTGATACACTGGAGGATGATTGTACAAAGTTGAGCCGGTAATTTCATGGAACAGAAGTTAAAAGGCGGAGAAAAAACAAAATCAAATCAGCAAATTAAACCGTCCATAGATCAGCATTCTAATCGCCAGTCACTTCGATTAGAATTGAGCCTAAACCCTTTAGCTTCAACGCTAGGTTCAGTTCTAATCGCTCCTATATCATCAATTCACAAGCCCCGATTTTCTCACCGCAAAATGAAGGGTTTTATGTGCCTAAAATTCGCATCACTTCCGCATTCCAACCATCTGGCCCGGCAATCTGCGCCAATCGCACCGAGGGAATTCGCTTGAGTAGTGAGGCATCGTACTGGCCGTTCGAAGAGGGAAGTAGCACAGCGATATTAGCGGCAGCAAGCATCGGCAGGTCGTTCGCGCTCGAACCAATCGCCGCCACTCGAAGCCTTCCGTGCTGGGACTTGCGAAAAAAATCAGCCAGCTTGCGAACCGCCTTTCCTTTATCACTGCCGGAAAAAAGATGCCAGAAGCGGTCTCCTCGCGCCACTCCCAACCCGCGCTCCTGGGCAATTTTCAGGAACTTCTGTTCCGACTTGGGATTCGAGGCTGCAAAAAAGAATGGCTCATCAAATTCGCGCTTGGCCGCCAGTTGCGCGATCTCCAAGCTCAGCCCCGTATTCGCCGCAATTTCCCGAGCGTTCATCGAATGGAATCCAGCCACCGAGGTTCCCGATTCCGCGCTGATTTCTTCCAATGCTTCCACGATTTCAGCATACGGCCTGCCGAGCGCAAAGCCATGATTGTGCCCCGCGCGGTCCGCTCCCGTCATCGGCAAATTGAAGTAGCCGTACGGAACGAAAATACCGCCGCCATTTTCGGTGATGAAGGGATCGCGGTTCACGATCTTGGCGCGCAAATACTCCACTTCCGCGCGCGTCTTGCTGGTGCAAAAAATCAGAGGAATCTTTCGCCGTGCGATTTCTTCGAGAGCTTCTTCGGCGCCGCGCCACGAATAGGTGTTGACGTCCAGCAGCGCGCCGTCCAGATCGGTAAACAAAACCAGTCGTTCAGCCATAGGTCGGGTAACAGCTTGTCACAATCGGTGAAGGTTTGCCATGCGCCGCGCCATGCGCACCATGATTGCAGTCATCCCAAACGCAGTGGGGGATCCGGGGTAAATCTTGCATGCTCTATCGCGCGAATTTCTCAAGGAAATCCGAACGTTTTTCCGCCGCGAGGTCCCGCGCGGACCGAATGCGATTAGACGCGAAACTAGAAATGGCGGAACACTTCCTCATTCTCCGGTGGATTGCTGCGGTGCAATTTCGAGTTCATCCATTCGCGAGCCAGTTCGCGCGCTCCGAGCCCAAACGCGATGGCTGCGGCGATCACGATTCCCAGGAACAGAATGCTGAAGCTCACGATCAGAAGATTCCGTCCGATGTGTAATTCCTCGAGAGCCATCGCCACCGCCAGCGCCATCACCATCACCCGCACGGCCCCGGCCACGGCTCGCGCCCCGGCCCATTGCGCGTTCACCGCCGCCAGCAACGCGCTGCGCGCCAGGAATTTGCTCACCAATTCTCCCAGCAGCAGAATCAGCCCCGCGCTCACCAGGTTGGGAACATAGTTCACGAAGCGCACCACCAGCGCTTCCGCCATGGGAGTTCCCGTGGAATCAAGCGCAACCAGAATCACGATCAGCCACACCACTCCCTGCGCCAGGCGCGCTCCAAAATCGGAAGCCGATCGGAAGATGCCGGTATTCTCGATGACGTCGCGCAGGCTGCTGCGGCTGACCAACCGGTCGAATTTCGTCAGCACCAAGATCTTGTAAACCACCAGTCGCACCAGGTACGCAATCAATCCGCCCACAATCAGCACCATCAACACGGTGATGATCGCTGGAATCACCTGCGCGAACTGCTGCCCCAGCCGCTCAAGCGGTTCGAAGACTGCTCTTGCCATCAGCTCCCGCATGCACTTCCTCCTTTCCTGTCCCGCCATCCCACAGCGCGGCCAGGTAGGGCCTCTCGAATTCGAAAACTTCGCATAGCTTTTCGATCCGTGCTTCCACTTGTGCCGCCCCGCTATCGAACACTTCAATCACGAACGACGCGGTGCGCCCCAGGTAAAGCGGCACCAGGGCCTGCAACAAATGGCCTCGGTCCATTTTTTTCTGGTGATATGCTGCCGCGAATTCATACACCAGATGCACCCACTCCACATCCGTCAGACGAAATTCTTCCGGCGGTTTCTGCGCGGTGGCCGCCAGCGCTTGCAGCGTCGGAGGCGTCAAAATGTTTTCGTAGATTTCGCGCAGGTCGCGGATGCCCTGGCCAAATGCGCGAATCATCCGCTCCACGTTCACGGGCACCGGCTCCGTTCCCACTTCGAACGGAAAACCGAATTCCGGCACCGTTTGCGAGCCATCGGCGTTTTGCCACAGCGTTTCGTAAGTCTCCATCGCGCCAAATAGCGACCCCACAACCTGCTGAAACATTTGCGTCAAGTCGGCGCCAGGATCCTTCGCGTCATGCAGCTTGGCGCCCAGATATGCTTGCCCGACTTTGAATCCTTCCGCGATGGCGGTCAGCGTCATCCAGATATCAATTCCGAATCGCGCCACATCCGTTTTCCAGACTTCTTCCCGTTCCAGGTATCGCGACGCCAGGCGCCCTGAAAATCCGAATTCGCCCCCGATCGGTTGCCGCACGCGCTTTCCGAAAAGCGCGCGAGTGGTGGGATAAATAATGCTGTTGGTGATGGTGCCGTCGAATTTGTGCCGCAGATAAAACGGAGCAATGTAATCGAAGTCCCGCTCGAGCACCGGCCCGGCAAGAAGCTCCACCCATTGCGGAGTGATGCTGCGCAAATCGGAATCCACCACCACGCAGGCCTTCGCGTTCAGACGCTGCGCCGCCGCAAACACGGTTCGAAACGCGCTGCCTTTTCCCGGAATTCCCTGGTAGGGCGTGCTGATTCTTTGCACCGGATGCACGCGATGCACCACCAGCATCAGCGCTTCGGAATCCACTTGGGCTCCAAGCACGGCGTCGCGCGTGCCGTCTGTCGAGCCGCCGTCGGAATTCAAAATCATGCTGCGCCGATTCGGAAAATATTTCTCGAGTCCGGCCGCAACCGCGCGGACTACGTTCCCGATCGTGCGCGCGTTGTTGTAACTGGGAATCCCCACGACGATGTCGACTTCGCCCACCTCACGCAAGCGGACTTGCAGTTCATCGGGAAGAAATTCGTCCAAGGCTCCTCCGTTGATTGAATCTCTTCAGCCTCGCTCAGGCGCTCTGCGAAGTGGCCAGCATCGGTTGCGAAGCGGCGAGTGGAACATTATCCGCTTCCACCGCATCCCAAAGCGCGCCCAGAAACCCCGGCAACGCCGCGCTCACCCGGTTCCAGTTCGGCAGCAACGGCGTGCCCAGCGGATCGGCAAAGAATTCTTCGGAAGCAATCTTCAGCGCGCGAGAAAAAGTTTCCACGGCCGTCTCTTCTTCGTGGCGGTCAAAAATCAATCCGTTGATCCGGGCGTCGGCGTAGTAACGCGAAACCGTGTCCTCCGCGAGCCGCACATAGCATGTGAGCACGGATAGCATCGTACCCGGTTCCAGGTGCAAACCCTCCGCCGAAAGTGTGCGGAACAGCGACTTGGCAATATCGATCGCCATTTTCATCAAGCCCTTGGTGGGATCGCCGGCGGAAAGATCCTGATGTTTGTGTTCGTAATTATCCGCGATGTCCACCTGGCAGATCCGTTTCGTCGCGCAATTCCGGTAAACCTCCGCGAGCACGCCCACTTCGAGTCCCCAATCCGAAGGAATGCGATTCACGCGCAGCAGATCCGCTTGCATGGCCACTTCGCCCGCAAGCGGGTAGCGGAAACTATCCACATAGCGCAGGAACGGCGGATATCCCATGATGGATTCCAGCGCGCGCACCAGCGGCGTCAGAAAAAGGCGCGTAACGCGGCCATGCAGCCGGTCGCTCACACGGGCATAGTATCCTTTGCAGAAGTCAAAATTGATCGTGGGATTTGCCACGGGATAGCACAGCCGCGCCAGCATTCGCCGGTGGTAGTTCACGATGTCGCAATCGTGCAGCGCCACCACCCGGGCGCGCCGTCCCGCCAATACGTGCCCAAAAGCCAGCCAGCACGACCGACCCTTGCCGTCAGCCCCGGCGCCCAGGCCGTTTTCCTCAAGCATCTTGTAAAGCTTTTGGATTCGTGGACTATCGTTCCACAGGATGCGCACTCTTCCCGGAAGCACCGAGAGACGCTGCTGCACATCGTGGAACTGTTCTTCATTCGCGCGCGCGAGAGACAGAATAATCTCGTCGATGTAGCGCACCTGGGTCAGCTCTTCGATAATCCGGCTCATCGCGGGAGTTTCGAATTCCGAATACAGCGCCGGCAGCACCAGCGCAATGGGCTGTTCGAGCGCGTAGCGTTCCAATTCCTGATCGAGCGCTTCGAGATGATTATCTCCAAGCCGGTGCAGCGTGGTTACAACACCCGTCTGATGAAAATCCGCCATCGTCATTCTCCCGGGCTGGGTCAGTTTTTAATGGCTACAGTTTCACTTTACTGGGTGCGCTTTGGCGGGGGAAAGCGCGGAACGGGTTTCCGTGGAACTTCTCTTAATTACTGGCAACCTTGAATTTCACGACCGATCTTACAGTGGCCCAAATTGCGCAGCAAGGATAATCCCAGCAGGATCCCGGGTCGGATGCGCGCTGCATTACCTGTCCTTTGGTACAGGTGGGCCGCCCGGCATCTTCTCTCTGCTTCTTTGGATGCGGCACTGGGCCGAAAGGGGACCGGGGAGCCGGTGCAAGCACTGGCTCCCCGTGACGTTGTTGTGGGTGGAGGGATAACTGAGGCATGTAACCTTCGTGGAGGTAAGGTGATGACGTCCACTCCAACTAGTCCGGATGAAGCATGTGAGTTGCCACATCCGCGCGCTGCGGAACCGATTGATAATCTTGGGAGATTAGCGGCGACCAGGTTGATACAGATCGGGTAATAGAACGAAGATTCTAGCCGCGAGAGTATAAAGTTTTCGCGAAGCGCGAAGTTCACAATTCGAGCAACGTTAGCAGGCAATTAGAATTCATACAGGATTCCACTGACTTTTGAGCGGACAAGGCCCTAGAAAACTCGTTCAGTGCCTTTTTAGTGGGCCAGGATCCATTGGCCGGGCCAAAGAATTACGATTGATTCTTGCCCTCTGGATTGCGAGATGAAAAGATAGCCGTGATTTGGTGATTAGCGCAATTCCTGGAGCCGGGAGGAATCTTCGATCATGTTCACTCCGGATCAGCCCCTCGACAAAGTCATCAAAAGAGCCGGCGAGAAGGAGGCCGGGAAAGAACGAATCCCAAGCCATCAATCCGCGCAGCGGCCGCTCGAGCGAATTCGAAAACTTTTGCGGTTCACGTGGATCATTTTACTGGGCGCGTTATTTTATGTGGGCTACGTGTTTTACTCGCGCCGGCAAGAATACAGCGAGCTCGAACGGCAGCAATCCGAGTTACGAACCGAAAAGCAACGAGCTGAAGACGAAAAGACGGTCGAGCAATTGGGCGGAAACCAATTCGACATTCTTAATTTGTATGCTTCTCCGGCCAGCATCCATCCAGGCGAAACGGCGCAAGTCTGCTACGGCGTTTCCAACGCGAGAAGCGTGGAGCTCGAACCACAATCGGAACCGGTGTGGCCTTCCTTGAGCCGTTGCGTCCGAGTGACTCCGCGAAGAACCACCACTTACACTTTGACCGCGCAAGATTCCGCGGGAAACAAAAAAACCGCCACGGTGGAAATAAAAGTGCGTTAGCGCGAATGCCCGGAAGATGCCGGTCGACCGAGTGCGGTTCTCAATTCGCGGGAAGCGCGAGCAATTGGAGGGCGTTGACTCGCGACAGATTTATCGTCAATCCCCAATGAAGATGCGGCCCGGTGACGCGCCCCGTAGCGCCAACCAATCCCAGAAGTTTTCCCTTCTCCACCATTTCACCCACCGTAACGTCCATCGATTTCAAATGACCGTAGAAAGTGTAAACGCCCAAGCCGTGGTCGATGATCACCGTGTTTCCGGAAAAAAATAGAGGTTCGGCTACGACGATGCGGCCGCGTTGCGAGGCATGCACGGGCGTGCCCGACGGCGCGGGGAAATCCACACCGGTGTGTGGCGCTCCGGGATGTCCGTTCAGGATCCGGCGGCGTCCGAAATTTCCGCCTTTGTGATCGCCGTCGAGTGGAAGTCGAAAGCGGCCATCCCAAAGGCGCTCGGGAGTGTTGTGCTCGAAGATTTCATGCAGGCGCTGGTGTTCTTTATCGGCGCGCTCGCGATCTTTCGGATTCACCTCCACAAATTGGTTGTCCACCTTCAGATGTTCCGCGGCGAACCGGCCGGCTTTGACGACGACGATAGCGGTGCAGCTAAGCTCGTGGCCATCCGGCAATCCCGCGGACACGCTTAGATTGCCAGGCTCTGGTTTCTGTTCCAGATCAATTCCCAATAGAGCATGGTGAATATTCTTGTGCACGGCATCTGGCCAGAAGGGGATTGCGTGACCGGACCAATCGGCTTTGAGACCGGCGACCGGCGCAGCACTGATTACTTCGAATTGCAACAAGCTTCCCTGCAAGCCAGCAGGAGAGCTGAGCCGGAGCTTCACGCCGTCGCCACAATCGTGAGTTAGCTGAGTTTTTGTTTGAGCAGAAAGCAAAACGGGGAACCACAGCGTTGTGAGGAAGATGATTGCCCGGAAAATATTTGTGCGTTGCATCGTCTATAAGAAAGTGCGCCTTCGACTATATGACAGATAGGATCAATCGGAAACCGGGTGGCGGCGTAAACGCTACGGGCGATTTTACCACGCTCCTATCCTCGATTCTGAATCGCTGTTTTCGGGATTGCGAGATGGAGGACTACAAGAGCATGGACAGTCGGAGGTGCGATTGCCCGGTTTCGTGGGGGGGACAGAGCCACTCTTGAGTGGCTGTGCTACTGGGACTGCATAGACTTATTTGGAAGTCGCGGACTTGAGCCATTCGAAGAGCGGGGCCAATTGGGCCGGCACTGCCGTTTCGGGGAATTGGACCGAATGTGTGCCCTGCTCGGATTGGACCGAGATCTTATACTGGAACTGATCGGCGCCTGGGTTCGCGGAGCGGACCGTAGAGGGCGTCTCGAAGAAGCGGCATGAATTTACCAGTGCCGTAAGTTTCTGTTGTTCGTCCGCAGGCATCGAGTCGGTTGAAAAACTGCCCTTTCGGGATATGCCCGCAAATCCACCCGTGCGATCCAATTGAATCAGCATTCGACGGCGGCCTCGCAACCGAAGCAAACCTAACGAAGCGATTCTACCGCAGAGAGCAAGTGTGTGCACCCGCGTGCATGCGCCGTGAACAACCGGTGAGCATGCACCCGGGTGCGGATGCCAGAACAGTTCTAGGTTGCGGTGTGACCAGCGGTAAGCGCCGTCTTAGATTTCGGAGGCGCCTGCCCAGCCGGGAATTGTGCCGTCGTTGGCGTCACCCCCACTTTCACCCACGCATCGCGAACCGCCTTCTGCTCGGTGCCGTTCACGCCATACAATGTGCCGGCAACAGTGACGGTGGCATTCGCCATGGCCTGAAAATCCGCCGTTGGACTCAGGCTTCCCGTCAGTGTGCGGTACCAGATCAGGCCGGCTTTCTGCCAGGCATATCCGCCGATTGCGGTGGCTGCGAGGTAGAAAGCACGGTTGGGAATACCGGAATTTATGTGAACGCCGCCGTTATCGTCGGTGGTATCCACATATCCGGACATATTGTCTGGCTGGGGATCTTTGCCAATATTCGGATCGTCATAGGCAGTACCGGGCGCAGCCATGGAACGAAGCGCCTTGCCCTTTACCTTGTTGGTGAAAAGACCTTCTCCAATTAACCAATCGGACTGAGCGGCGGTTTGATTGTTGGCCCACTGTTTTACGAGCGAGCCAAACACGTCCGAGATCGATTCATTCAGGGCCCCCGGCTGGCCGTCATACACGAGTTGGGCTTCATTCTGAGTGACGCCATGGGTAAGCTCGTGTCCGATGACGTCCAGGCAAATCGTGAAACGGTTGAAATATTTACCGTCGCCGTCGCCGTAAATCATCTGCTGGCCGTTCCAAAAAGCGTTGTCGTACTGTTTGTCGTAGTGAACGGAGGATTTGAGAGTGAGGCCATGGTCGTCCACGGAATTCCGGCTGAACACCTTTTCGTAGAAATCGTAGGTGTCGCCCGAATAGTTGTAGGCTTCTCTGACGGTCACATCCGTGGAAGCGGGAGTCTGTCCCTCGTCGAAGACCTTTGTGCCGGGAAGGTGTGTCTTGTTGTGGGCATCGTAGATGGTGCGGTGTTTGGTGCCCGCGGGCGTGGTGAGTGGAAGAATGGAGAATGCCTGGCGCATGCCGCGAAGTTGTCCGGTGAGTTCCAGATTGTGAAGAGCGCTATCGTGAAGCTCGGGATCATCAACCAGTTTTTTCAGGATGTGCGGCGGCAAAATGGAGCAGAACGCGTGGTGCTTGTGTTTCATGGTCTTCCTCCTTTTTTTGTCCTTCAAGATCCGCGCGGAAGGGGGAAATACAGGCCGTCCCCTGACTCGATCTCTTAATTATCTGAGCGCGAGCCAGCGGAAGTGACGAGACGTTAAACCCAAACACGTGTGTTGTCAAGTAGGTAATTTGTCATATATAGATATTTGTTACAGTTTCACTCTGAAACGAGGGCAGGCTGAGTTCTTGGAAGGACATTGTGTGATCGAGTGAGCAGCTCCAGCGTGACATCTAATCCTTCCCCGGTTCAGTGGCTGGCGCGACCAGCACGGGCTTCTTCAACCGCGATCGCAGGACCTGGATGATCGCCGGCAACAGCGAAACGAAGATTACAGCGGCAATCACCCAATGAATTTGTCGATCGATATGCGGATTGGCCACGCCTAACGAATAGCCGATCAGGGTCATGCTCCAGACCCATAAAACTCCACCGATTACGTCATAGAACAAATAACGGCTGTAACTCATCTGCGCGGCGCCGGTGACGGGCGGACAGAAAGTGCGGACGATGGGGACAAATCGCGCCAGGATAATCGTCTTCACGCCGTGCTTTTCGTAGAAATCGCGCGCCCGGTGCAGGTGGCTCTTCTTAAAGAAGCGGGATTCATCACGATCGTATAGGCTTTGGCCAGCCTTGCGGCCAATCCAATAGCCCAATTGATCTCCCAGAATGGCGCAAAGCGTAACCGGCACCAGCAGCCAGAACAGGTTGAGCTTGCCAACCGCCGCAAACACTCCTGCGATCACCAGAAGGGAATCGCCGGGAAGGAAGAAGCCCACGAATAGGCCCGTTTCGGCAAAGATGATGGCACAGACCATCACCGGCCCGCCCCATTCGATCAGTCCTTTGACGTTGTAGAGATATCCGAGTAGTTGCTTGAGTGATTCCATCTTCCAGAGACCTGCTTCCGCGTGAATTGGGCCTTATTAGAACAATCCGGCAGCGTGGCCGCCAACTTCAAGATAGCAGAATTGCCGGGAAGCCTGCAGCAAGCTCGGGCAGCACTGTTTCCAGTTCTAGTACTTCGCTACCAGTGAATTTAGCCCCCTGTACCATAGTTCAGTCCACATGCTCCCGGCACAATTGCTGTTGTCAGGAACAACTCTGAAGCTGAGGGAGCCAACATGGAAGGCGGTTACACAGTCTGGATGGGACAGCCGGTGATTCTGAGAGTGGTGGCAGGGAATCTACGAGTTCCGTTGCGCGGACGGCTGGTGGCGGAGACGGACAGCATCATTCGCCTACGAATTGCAGGCAGCTGGGATGTGGATATTTTCAAGTCCATGGTCGCGGCAGTGGAAATGGATACTCCGGTCCAAGTGATCCACTAGCTGGGGAGATGCGATGAGCGCAATGAATTCGGGATCGGGTGGCTTCTTTCGAAGCGGATTATCTTCAGCCATGACGCCGGTGCTGGCCCGAAGGCGTTCGGTGGCGCGAGGAGGTTGGCGCGTGAAAGAAACGATGGTGGTTCATGCATACCAACTTTTATTGAGGATTCTGTTGATTGCGAGGAAGTTGAACTACTAATCGCCTGAACGAACTGCCTGAACTACAAAATTTGAAGGGCATTCAATTTTCCGGCCCGCTGTCCTCACCCCCGCCCCGGGTTCGCTCCCCCCAGCGAATCCGGGGTTTCCTCTTTTAGGACCAGACGAATAGGCACAAGCGCTATTCACCGCTGGCACGCTCCACCGCAACAGCCAAATGATGGGGAAAATAGAAAGAAAGTGGTGCGCCCGGGGGGATTCGAACTCCCGACCTTCTGGTTCGTAGCCAGACGCTCTATCCAGCTGAGCTACGGGCGCGCCGTTGTGGAAAAATTCTAACACAACAGTTCATTCCGCAGAAAGGCTAGAGACCGATTTCCCATCGGATTCGATGCGCGTCAGAAGGCGCTTCAGTTCTTCCCGGCCTTGGCCGGTCTTCAAAAAACGTTCCCGCCGAATCGCTTCTGAGCGTGTCGCGAATTGCTCCTGATGTACGATGGCCCACGGTCCGCGCCCTTTGGTGGACTTTGTGATTCCGCTATTGTGCTGTCCCAACCGCTGCAACGGGTCAGACGCGAATCCAACATAGTGTCGTTTCGTCTTTTCGCTGCGGAGGATGTAAACGAAGTACATCTTGGACAGGTCGGTCAATTTCCGCGGTCGAATGGCCCGGCCTTCTGGTTTCCACCACAGGCGGACTCTATCCAGCTTAGCTACGGGCGCGCCGTTGTGGAAAAATTCTAACACAACAGTTCATTCCGCAGAAAGGCTAGAGACGGACTTACCATCGGATTCCATGCATGTGAAAAGGCGCTTCAGTTCTTCCCGGCCTTGGCCGGCCTCCAAATGTCGTTCCCGCCGACTCTTGATCGAGATGGTCGTGGAGGTAGCTGAGTCCGCTAATGTCGAAGCAGTAGTCCATTTCGCATCGCGCCCGATGCTGCGCAAGCATCAGGCCGAGGAGTTGCTCAGAGAACATGCTCAGAACGGAGAAAGGAAAAGTAAAACCCTAGAGAAGACCAGTTGCTGCAGAATCCGCTTCTTGGTTTGAATCTCAATCAATACTGATGTCTGAATCTTTGTTTCGATCTCGGTCATGTCAGGCTTGTAGTGCGCCCGTAGCTCAGCTGGATAGAGTCCGCCTGTGGCGGAAACCAGGCGGTCGGGAGTTCGAATCCCCCCGGGCGCACCACTTTCCTCGAAAACCAATTCTTTACATAATCGCCATCGAATTTATTTTCTTCAGTTCCGCGTTCCACTATTCCAACAACGATACGGCTCCCGTGCCGATGTCGTAATACGCGGCGACAACCTTCAGTTTTTTTTCTTTTATTAAACCGGCGACAACCGTGGAAGCTTTCCGCAGCAGGGCGGCATGGATCCTGGCATTTGCCTTGGTCGCCGCCTCCAGGTCTGGTCCCGCTTGATCGACGGCCGGCTGAATATGAGGATAGAGCGCGCTGATCTGCCCCGGAACTTCCTTGGCCGCAATCGTGGCCTTGACGGCGCCGCAGCCGCCATGTCCCATCACCAGGATCACCTTGGTTCCTAACACCGCCGCCCCATACTCGAGGCTGGCGATGATTTCCGAGGTAACGATATTTCCAGCGACGCGATTAACAAAGATATGGCCAATCGATTGGTCGAAAACTAATTCAACGGGCACGCGTGAATCGGCACAGGACAGGACGGCTGCGAATGGTTCCTGCTTTTCACTGTTGTGCTGTTTCAAAATAGCCAGGTCGTGTTCGAACGACGTCAGGCGTTCACTTACGAAACGCTTGTTGCCATCCATCAATTCCTGCAGCGCGGCGTCGGGGGTGAGCGTGGATTGCGCCGACGCCTCGAGCGGAGACACAAGCTCGATGCCAGCGGCTGTCGCCAATCCAGCTACTGTTCCAGCGACGGTCATTTGGAGGAATCTACGGCGCGAGGAGTCTTGGTCCGGCACGCTGAGTTCCGGACCATCCAGGGGAGAAGAAGATTCACGATTTGCCGCGGATTCGTTGCCATTCGCTTTACCGTCACGCCGATCAAAAATCGAAGTCATGTGTCAAAGCCTCCAGGTGAATTTGCTGCAGAAGACGGGCTGCACTATAGATCGAAAAGGATACTTGCCACAACCCGGCGGCCAATGTTGACGAGATGTCTGTTTCGAAGCTGCGGGACGGCGTTACTGCGACGCGCCGGTATCGCGCAGCAGCACGACGTCGGCTTCGGAGTGCCGGCTCATCACGGCGAGGCTCTTCCCATCGGGCGAGAATTGAAACCGGGCGATGCCGCCGATTTTGAAATTCGTGATTTGGCGGCCAGCCGAACCGTCCAGCGGTTGAACCCATATATTGGTGACGCCATTCTGGGTAATCGGATACGCCAGATTCTTGCCATCCGGCGTGAATCGTGGGCCGTCGGAGATTGCGGGATTCGGATCGAGCATGCGCACTTTTGAATCAGGGCCGGCATCAATCGGGATCACTCCCAATTTGGGATTGGGATTATTTCCACTTATTAACTCAAAGAAGATGGCCAGAGACTTGCCATCGGGCGACAGATCCATTGTCGTGCTGCCAATCAAGGTGTCAGGAATCACCCCGGGTACGGTTTCACTTGTCCCCCCGTCCACGCGCACGCGCTCGATCCGGTTGGTAATTCCATTTACAAAGTAGACCCACTTCGAATCGCCGGAACATAATGGTGCGGTATCGTTTTTTCCATTCGAGAGCTGCTTCAGATTCGTGCCATCGGAATTCAGCCGCCAGATGTTGGTCCCGCTTCCGCCCCCCTGGCCAATCATCGCCAAAAGCAAAGTGCGTCCATCCGGGCACGCGGAAATACTCGCGATCGAATCATTGCTCAAAATAGGAGTGGAGTTGCTCCCGTCGGAAGCCATCCGAGCGAGGTGATTGTCGCTAAGGAGGTAGAAACTTGCATTGCCATCCCAGCCAAAATCGAAATTTCGTTTTTGTTGCTGCGGCAGAACGGGAGTGGGAAGAGTGGCGCCCATTCCCGCGGCCGGAAAGGTGTACAAAGTCACGAATGTCTTAGACTGCACAGTCGCGAGGGTTTTGGCATCCGCTGAAAGGGTCAGGGAAAAGTAGGTGTTGGTATCCTTGGTGACCGGATGAAATTTCCCGCTTGGATAGGAAACAAATCCAATTTGTGTATGACCCGCGGTTAGATCCTGGTACATGGCAAGTAACCCGCCGCCATCCGGCATCCAGGCTGTTTGGAAAAAGGAATAGCCTTTCATATCCGCCAGGAACTGCGTTTTCCCGGTTTCGATCTCCATGATTTGTATCGGAGCCGGGCCTTGTCCGGTATCCGTTAGCGCGAGCCGCTTGCCATCCGGCGACCATGAGACGTTTTGGTGCCCGGCAGCCATCGTTCCGCCCGCGATCATTTTTTCTTCGGTACCATCGGAATTGGCCATGAGCAGTTGGAATTTGCCGACTTCCGGATCGTTGAAGCGGTAATAGATGATGCGCTTGCCGTCCGGGGAAAATGTGGCGCCCGAATCGACATCGCGAGCGATAATCTGCGGGTTGCCGCCAAGAACCGGGGAGCGGTACAGGTCGAAGGAGTCTTCTAATTTGCTTCGCGCCTTTCGGAAAACAAAATAATTTCCGTCCGGAGAAAATGCCAGCTGCCGGTACTGCGCTTCCGCGGGGGCAATGATTTGGGTGTCGCTGTTCGTTGGAACATGGCGCAGCCAGAGGCTCGCTTTGCCGGCCTGCCCCTGCACGTTTAAAATATATTTCCCATCGGGAGAAATGGCGGCGCCGCCAGATTTACCGGTGTCTGTAATCTGCGAGATGGTGAAATTCTGGAACGGTTGCTCGGCTTTGCGGCTGATCAATGAATAGACGCCGTACCCCGCCGCGGCCAGCACCACCAGGGCAATCGCAATTCCCGCCGTCAAACCCAATTTGTGCTGCTTTGCCGCTGCCACAACCGAACTGCCGGAGGAATGCACTGGCTGCGCCGGCGCGACAGCTTGCGCGCTTGCCGCCGTACCCGATGGAGCGCCCGTTGATATGTTGGACGCTGAACTGCCGGATGCCGGCTGCAGCGTAGACGTAGCCGACGGCACCGAATGAGAGCTGCCCAGAACTCCCGAATGCATGTCGCGCTTCACGCGCTGCAAATCCGTGCGCAAATCGGTGGCATGCTGGTAGCGCAGCCCGGGATCCTTCTCCAAAGCCTTGTCGATAATTTCTTCCAGCTTCGCCGGAACGTCCGGATTCAGCCGTACTGCAGGAACCGGCGCGCGATTCAGAATCGCTTCGAAAATTACAGGCGAACTCTCTCCGCGAAAGGGAAGCGTACCCGTCGCCATTTCATAAAGCACAGTGCCAAAGGAAAAAATATCGGAGCGTGCGTCCAGATCGCGGGCGCGGGCCTGCTCGGGAGACATGTAGGCGATTGTGCCCACCGTGCTGCCGGGACTCGTAAGATGCTCGGAGCCCATAACGGCGGCGTCCCGGGTCGCCGAAAACATCTGTCCCGCAGCCGGCGCCAGAGACTTCGCCAAGCCGAAATCCAGAATCTTCACCGTGCCGCGCTTGGTGATAAAAATATTCGCGGGTTTGACGTCCCGGTGGACGATGCCTTCCGCGTGTGCCGCATCCAGCGCATCCGCCACCTGAATTCCCACGTCGAGCAACTGTTCGATGGGCAGCGGCTTTCCGTCGATGCGATGCTTTAGGGTGGTTCCATCCAGAAATTCCATCACGATATAGGCCCGGCCGTTTTCCTCGCCGATATCGTGAATGGTGCAAATGTTGGGATGATTGAGGGCGGAAGCGGCCTGCGCCTCGCGTTGGAATCGTTCCAGCGCGGCGCGATCGCGGGCAATTTCTTCCGGCAGAAATTTCAACGCGACCATGCGGCGCAGGCGGCTATCTTCCGCCTTGTACACCACTCCCATTCCGCCGCCGCCCAGTCTTTCAACAATGCGGTAGTGGGAAATCGTCTGTCCAATCAGTGTTTGTGGGTCGGGCATGTGGCGCACATATTAGGATGGCCCAGTTGCCAAGTCAACGAACGGAATGCACTCAATCGGCGCTGGTTGTGTGCTGGGCGGAGCGGCGGACGCGGCTGAAAACTCGAGCGGTAAACTCCGCCCAGGGCATGGAATTGAACTCGGCGAGATAGGAATAGGCAACCGGGACTACGAGCAGCGTAAGAAGCAAACACAGCGTTTGGCCGCCGATAATGGTGACGGCGATGGAGGCGCGCTGTTCCGAGCCCGCTCCGATTCCGATCGCCACTGGAATCAATCCGGCGATGATCGATAGGGTGGTCATCAAGATCGGGCGCAGCCGGACGCGATTTGCTTCGAGGATGGCTTCGCGCACTTCCATTCCGCTGGCGCGCAGGCGATTGGTTTGGTCCACCTGCAGAATTCCATTCTTCTTCACGATTCCCAGCAGCAAAAACATTCCCAGCGCGCTCCACAGGCTCAAAGCGCGGCCGGTGATCCACAACGAAAAGAGCGCAAAAGGAATGCTGAGCGGCAGCGTCAGCATAATGATGAAGGGATAGGAGAAACTCTCGAATTGCGCGGCCAGGACCATGTACATGAATACGGAAGCAAGCAGCATAGCCAGAAGAAGATTCCAAGTAGTCTCTTCGAGAACTTTTACTTGTCCCGAAAATAAATAAGAATAGCCGGCTGGCAATCCAACTTCCTTAATCGATTGAATGGTGTGGGAGGCGGCAAGATCGAGGGGATAGCCGGACGCCACGTTTGCGTTCACGCTCACCTGAAATTCGCGGTTGTAACGCCACAAAGTGGCCGGCCCCGCGCCGCGAATAATCGTGGCCACATTTTCCAGGCGCACTTGGCCGAGTTTCGAGGAAGGCACCATCATCCGCGCCAGCACATCGGGATTGTCGCGCTGGTCCTGTAGCAATTGCATGGTGACGGGATATTGTTCCGAGCCTTCCTTGAAGCGCGTGATCTCGTCCTCGCCGGAATAGAAGAGCCGCACCGCATCGCTGATATCAGACATGCGCACTCCGGCATCCGCGGCGCGCTGGCGATCCACTTTTACCTGCAGCTCCGGCGTATTCAGGTTCAGGCTGGGATTGACGTCAACCAAATCCGGATACTTCATCATTTTCGTAGCCACTGCTTTGCTGATCTCCACAAGTTGCGTAAGCTCGGGCCCGCGAATCACCGCGCCGATGGGGAAGTAAGTTTCGCCGCCCAGCACCGAAGGCAGCCGCACGTTGTAAGTAAGATTGTGCTTGGTCGCAAGTATTCCGCGCACCACCGTGGCCATCTGTTCATGGCTGCGCTTGCGCTGGCTGCGCGGGACAAGGCCGATAAACAGGTGCGCGTGATTTGTCGGGCCGTGCGTGTACGCTTGCACGAACGATACTTCCGGCAGGGCGATGATCCTGTGAGCCAAATCTTCGGACAGCAGCATTGTTTTCGCGAGAGCCGTGCCTTCGGGAAGCGTAAACGAACTCTGTAACTCGGATTGATCGTCGGCGGGAATCCAATCGCGGCCGACCAGGTGATAGAAGCCAAAGGTCGAGAGAAAAGTCCCAATACAAATCAGAATGATGATTCCGCGATGCGCCAGCGACCAGCGCAGTGACTTCATGTATAAATTCTCTACAGCCAGCAAAATTCCGTGAGATTGCATGTGGTCTTTGTGTGCACTGGCATCCTTGCCGGAGCGCAACAGGCGCGAGCACATCATCGGCGTCAGCGTGAAAGCCACCAGCAGCGAGACCATGATGGCCATGGCCATCGTCCAGCCGAAAGAATTCACATATTTGCGCGCGTAGCCGGTCATGAACGCGATCGGCAGAAAAATAATTACCAGCGAAAGCGTGGTAGCCATCACCGCCAGGCCAATTTCCTGCGTCGCTTCCACCGCCGCGGTCATCGCGGTCCCGGCCTTTTTCCTGGATGAAGCGAACGATGTTCTCCAGAACGATGATGGCGTCGTCAATCACGATTCCGACAGCCAGAGTCAACGCCAGCAGAGTTATATTGTTCAGCGAAAAATCCATTCCGCGCATCAGCGTGAACGTGGAAATGATGGAAGCGGGAATCGCGACTCCGGCGATCAGCACCGCGCGCCAGTCGCGCAGAAAAATCAAGACGATCAGGCTGGCCAGAATGCTGCCGAGAATCAAATGCTCGAGCAGCGAATGGACGGAGGCCTTGATGAATTCCGAAATATCGTGAACTACTTCGAGATGGACGCCCGGAGGCAACTGGCCCTGTAACTCATCCAGCTTGCCGCGCACCGCATTGGCCACGCGCACCGTGTTCGTTCCGGTCTGGCGAAGGATTTGAATGCTGATGACGTCCTGGCCGGGAATATTTTTGTGATACAAGGCCGACCAAGTGCGAAGTTCCTGGGCGCCATCTTCCACGTGCGCCACATCGGAAACGCGGACCGGCGTGCCCCCGCGCGTTCCCACGATGATGTCGCCGAACTGGTCGGCCGTGGGAACACGGCCGAGCGTGCGCAAATTCAGTTCCTGCGGGCCCGTGATCATTCGGCCGCCGGGAGCTTCAATATTTTCCCTTTGCAGCGCGTCGCGCACGTCCAGCACCGTGAAATTGTGAGCAGTCAGCTTCTGGGCGTCGAGCAGGACTCGCACTTGTCGAGTCTGGCCGCCATTCAGCTCGACGCTGCCCACTCCATCCACGGTTTGGATCGAGCGCCGGATTAATTTGTCGGCGATCTCGGTCAATTCGCGGCGGCTCATGGGCCCGCTCACCAGCACGGTCATAATTGGATCGGATTGCGGATCTTGCTTGGTAATGACTGGCGGAAGCGTATCGCGCGGCAATTGATTGATCGCTGCGGAAACTTTTTCGCGGATGTCCTGAGCCGCGGCGTCGATCTCGCGCTCCAGGACGAAAGTGCAGGTGATGTTTGCCTGTCCTTCGGTGGCATAGACGCTCAATTCATCGATGCCGCTGACGGAAGAGATGGCGTCTTCCAGCGGAAGCACCACGCTGGTGATCACTTCTTCGGGAGTCGCGCCCGGCAATTGCACGTTGACGTTCACCGTGGCGGGATCGGCCTTGGGAAACAGATCGACGGCCAGGCCGCGATAGGAAAACAGCCCCAGCGTCACCAGAAACGCGATCAACATCACCGTGAAGACGGGATATTTTACGCAGGTTGCGGCAAGTTTCATCGTCGAGCGTATTTCCCCGGAAAGATTATTTCAACGCTGGAGCCGGCTCTTCGGATTTTTCCTCAACCGTAGCGCCATCGCGCAGGTCGCCCGAAACGGCAATCGCCACGCGGTCTCCCGGTTTCAATCCTTCCGCCACTTCGAAGCGGCGGCCGCGGCTGTCTTCCGTTTGTCCCGCGGGGCGGATTTGTTTTTCCGAAACGCGGTTTCCATTCAGCAGGAAAACTTTATAAACGCCGTAGCGGTAATTCACCGCCTGCTCCGGCAGAAAGATGGTTTTCTCTTCCTTGTTGCTGGGGATCGACGCCTGCACAAAAAATCCCGGCTTCAGCCTGCCGTCCGCGTTCATCAGCAGGGCTTCGGTTTCAAACGTGCGCGAATCCTGCGAGACGGCCGGATTGATTCGCGAAACGGTGCCGTGAAACATCACGCCGGGGAATGCGTCCACCTGCAAATCAACCGTCACGCCCAGCTTCACCCAGCCGGCCCACCGTTCCGGCACGGCCAGCCGCGCGCGTAATTGATCGGTTCGCACCAAAACCATCACGGGAGTTTGCACTTTCACGTATTCGCCGGGATGAACGTCGCGGGCTTTAATCGCGCCGGGGAAGGGGGCGCGAATCGTAGCATCGCTTAATTTCTTTTCGGAGAGCTTCTCGGATGCTTCGCTGGAAATCAGCAGCGCTTTCAGCCGGTCAACTTCCTGCAGAGCGACATTGTAGGCCGCCTTGGTGCTTTGCGCGCGGCTGGCAGCTTCATCAAGTTGCTGCGGCGCAATCAAACGCTCGTCGGACATCTGTTTCGCGCGCTCGTATTTGCGCTGCGCATCAAACAAGTCGGCCTCGGCACGCTGCACCAGTGCGATCGTTTTAGGGTCGGTCGGGAGCGGGTCTCCCGGGCCGATGCCCAATTGCGCGCGAACTTGCTTCACCACGCCGCGTTGCCGGTCCACTTCAAACTGCAATTCCCGGGGATCGAGCTCGATCAAGGCCTGACCGGCCGCGACCACGTCTCCCTGGTCGGCGAGCACGGCGGAAACGATGCCAT
Organism: uncultured Acidobacteriota bacterium; assembly: GCA_963797765.1. Taxonomy (GTDB): domain Bacteria; phylum Acidobacteriota; class Terriglobia; order Acidiferrales; family UBA7541; genus JBGPTK01. The sequence continues at coordinate 516,358 of CAWCQU010000003.1, forward strand.
CCACCTGCGCGCTCAAGGTGCTTTCCTCATAACCGTAAAGCGATCCGGAAGCCTGCACCCGCCGCTGCGTCACTTCCTCCGCCACCGTATAGAGATGTACAGGAGCGGGGTGATTCGGATCGCCCAGAACGCTGCTGGATTGGGATCCCGAGCAGCCCGCTCCGCACGCGAGGCCGAACACCAGCAATAGGTATACACAGCGGAACTGGGGACTTAGCAAACCATTGGATTCTGGGTGCACGTCGAACTTATCCTTAGTATTTTTTCCTGGCCGCGACACCGGAGGTCGTGCTGCACATTCCCGGTATCCGAGGATTATACCGGAATTGACGAAAATAGCGGATCGACGTTAGCGGAGGGTGGCGGTGCAGTTGCCGAGAATTCGATATCGTGCTCTACCGAGATCGCTGGGCAATATTCCACGGAGCCTACGCGCCGGCTGCCGGTGCCTGACCGACTGATTGCTTTCCCGGAGCCAGCGCCAGCAGCGCCACACCAATAACAACGAGTAGCGCCGAGGCGATCAAAAACCCTTCCCGTTCACTCGGAATGTGCAATCCCAGGATCGACATCACAACCGCGTGAGCGAAACTCGACCACGCCGCAAACGCGATCAGGCTACGATGCTCCCACGGCTTGCGTGCCGCAACCAACAAGAAAACCCCCAGCGTAAAATACAGGCTCATCATCATCGTGTCGCCCGTATCATCCGGCGGACCTGAGTGCAATAACGGCATCACCGCCGGATAAATCGCCGCCACAAAAAACAGTCCCACCAGCACCATCACAACCTTCAGCGCGCGTTCTCGATTCATGATCCCCTCCCGCTAAATCACGAAAGATGGAAAAGACGTATAAGGTCATTCCCCTCTTAACGCGCTCATTGTACAAATGAAATGACTGGACCGGGCAGATGTCCGGTAATCCGACTACACAGGCAAGTGGATTGAGAGGTCACGACTTCCCACAACCAGCCGCCTGACTCGGGATAGCTTCCCGTGAGTCCGTAACACGGGACTTAATCGCCAGCGGATGGCGACTTGATTCACTTCTACGGGACACTGGTGGCAGAGCCAGATCCCAGTATGCAATCACGTTGGTTGCATCGTCCCAACCGCCAGTGATAAATTTTAAACTATGGGCTTGGCGCCGACCATCACGATTCATGTCCCGGGTCCGCTACGCACATACTGTGCGGGCGCAGCGCAACTCTCGATCTCGGCACACACCGTGCGCGCCGCACTTGAGGACCTCGAGCGGAGCCAGTCCGCTTTGTATCGCAATGTCTGTGACGAAACGGGTACGGTACGCCGGCACTTGAACGTGTTCGTGAACTCGGACAATGTGCGCGATCTCAACGGGGTCGACACGACGCTGGCGCCGGGGGACGTGGTCACGATCCTGCCGGCGGTTTCAGGAGGCTAAAGATGGCGGATCGAATCATTCTCACCATCGGCACCAAGAAGGGCGTGTTCGTCGCGGATGCCGCAAAGCCGAGGCGCAGCTTCGCTCTGCGCGGGCCCTTCGGCCCGGGCGTCCCCGTATACTCGACGCTGATCGACACGCGCGGAACACCGCGCCTCTATGCTTCGAGCTGCAATCCGTTCTTCGGCATGAAAGTGCTGCGTTCGACGGACATGGGGAAAAGCTTCAAGGAGACGAAATCGGCGCCGGCGTTCCCCAAAGACGACGGCCGCGCGCTCGCCAACATCTGGTCGCTTGAGGCCGGTGGTGACAAGAAGGACCTATGGTGCGGCGTGGAGCCGGCATCCTTGTTCAGGAGCCGTGACGGTGGCGATTCGTGGGATATGGTGCCCGGCATCAGCAACCACGAGCACGCGCGCAAATGGCAACCCGGCAATGGCGGGCTCTGCATGCATACGATCATTCGCGACGGGAATCGCGTGCACTTGGGCATCTCAACGGGCGGCCACTATTTGAGTGAGGACGGTGGCGAAACATTCAGGGCGTCCAATCAAGGCGTCGGCGCCGGCTTCGCGCCCGACCCCTATCCCGAGTTCGGTCAGTGCGTTCACAAGATCGCGCGGCACGACGACGCGCCCGGTCGGCTCTACATGCAGAACCACGGCGGATGGGCGGATTGGACGGGGCCTGGCGGGCCCCGGCCGGACATTGGCGTACTGCGCAGCGACGACTATGGCCACTCGTGGCGGTCGATCGCGAAGGGATTGCCGTCGGACTTCGGATTTCCGATCGTGGTCCACCCGCACGACGCCGATACGGTTTACGTCATGCCGCTTGAGGGGGCGACGCGCACCTGTCCCGGCGGCGCGCCGGCGGTGTGGCGCAGCGAAAATGGCGGCGAGTCGTGGAGCCGGCTGGCACGCGGGTTGCCGAAGAAGCAGAGCTACTTCACCGTGCTGCGCGACGCGATGGACATCGATCGGCTCAAGTCACCTGCACTCTACTTCGGCACGACGACCGGTCAGCTGTGGATCGGAAGGGAGGGTGGTGAGCAGTGGGACTGCCTGTTCGATTCGCTGCCCCCGATCCACAACGTCAAGGTCGCGGTCGTGTGATGCCAGCGTAGACCTTCCCTGGTCACTAGGACGCGTAACGCGCTACTCGTTGAAGTGATGCACCTGGATAGTGGACGGATTGTCGCGCTACACGGAAGTTATCCCGAAACCTCGTTCGAGGAAGTAATCCAGGCAAAGAGTCTCGGCACTTGGACGGTTAACGCACTAACCGGAAACTGACCCGTTACCCGATACCTGATGGAGGTAAGAATATTCAGTTCTGAGGATCGGTTTCGCCGATTCGCCCGTGCCAGTATCGGCATCGAGGCGATCTCTACGCGCCTTTTTTGATGTGGATCGTGCCGTAACTCGTCGCCAAGTGGATTTGAGGGCCTTGGGAGCCGACTCGGCCATTGAGTTGGCTGGTCTCGCCAGACTGTGTCGGCTTCAGCTCTGCAAACTCGCTTTGAATGTCTCCCGAGCGGGAGGATGCCACGATCTCAAAATTCGAGTTGGCCGGCAGCGTCAGGTTTAGCGCTCCGGAATCATTTGTAATACTCACCTCGGCGTGCGGCGGTTGCCGGAAAAGCAGATCAATATCGCCATGGCGGTCTTCCACCTGAATTCGCCCGGCGATATTTTCCAGGGAAACGTCCTTGTCCTTGGTCACCAGCGTCAGGCTGCCTTTGACATCGGAAATCTCCAGGCGACGCGAATTCATTTCCATGTGTCCCGTCAGTGCCAGAATGGTCAAATCAGTGCGAGACGAATTGAATCGCGCGGTTTTGCCGACGTTGCGCTCGCGAATGGGGCCGTAGAATTCGCCCTCGATGGTCGCGTCTCCGGTAATGTCGCTCAATTCCACTTCGCTGCCATGGCCGGTGAGCCGCGCATTGCCCTTGACGCCGGAGATACGCACGTCGCCATGCTGCAATTCGGCGCTCACGTTTCCGCCGGCGTTGTGAATTTCCACGTCGCCGTTGCCCGCTGTGATGGCGATCGTGCCGTCCATATCGGCAACGTGCACATCGCCGTGATCGGCCTTGGCGGTAACGTTCGCTTGCTTGGGAACTTGAATATCCAAGTTGATCTTCGCGCTGCCGGATTCCTCTCCGCCGGGCTGTTGGCGAACTTCATAGCCGCCGGGAACGGGGGTGATCATCATATGAACTTGCTGCGCTAGGCGCTGCGCTTCCTCGTCGTTTGAGGCGGTGGCGGTCTTCGTGACCATCACGTGAATCTGGTCCGTATCCACCGAATGAACGTTGATATTGCCGCGCGCAACGGAAATCGCAATCGTCGAGCCGGGTTTCACCGTCTGCGCGGGCAATTCCTCGGTGGTTGTGGCGGAGCGGTCGAGGATGCCCCAATCCCCAATCTCGATATTCGGGTTTCGCTTATGCACCCAATCCACAGTCACAAACGCCCCGATAACCAGGAACAACAGGATCAGCAGGCCCACTTCGCCGCCCGAAATTCCGGCAGGCTGCAATTGACCGCTGCGTTGCGCCGCAAAATAATCATAAAGTTTTGACAAGCCCCAGACAATCAAAAGCACGGGCCAATAGTGTGCGATCAATTGTCCGATGCCCAAATAGGGCATGTAGCTGCGGAGAAGGAACAAGACGCCGATCAAAATCAGCAACAGACCGCCAAAGATCGAACGCCTTCGCATTATGCCGTTAGCCATCGTATCCCCAGTTCATCAGGTTGCTCATCCCAGCGGCGGATTTGGATTCGATCCCGGTCCGGAGCCAGGCGCAGGGCCCGGTCCGGATCCAGGCGCCTGTCCGGGCCTCGGATATGCGCCGCTGTTGTGGCCTTCGGTCGAGGCCATCGCTTCCGCAATCTTTACCGCTCCAATCGCGATCAATAGAATCGGCCAAAGCTGCCCGAAATTGACGCGGCTGTATTCCGAAATGAAGAACAGCACGCCCAGCGTGATCAAAACCACCGGTCCCATCAAGCCGTGCAAACGGCAACGTGCGCAATTGCATCTGAATTTTTCATCGTCCGACATCGATCGCTCCTCGCTATTTCCCCTGCGTCCGTTTCCAAATCAGCCAGCCGCCCAGGAAAATCAGGATCAGCGGCCAACCCCGCCGGAACCATTCGCCTTCCAACACGCCGAAATTCATCAATAGAAACAAAACGCCCAGTCCGATCAGCACAACGGCTCCCAGCGGGCGGTTCGAACCGGATGCTGTCGCCACCGTTCCCACGGTTCCCGTCGCGGCATCCGTAAAAAGGTCCGAAGGCGCCGGACTCACTCCCGCGTGACGCATCTTTGCCGTGCGATACGAATCAATCGCCATGTACAGCGGGAATATTCCAAAGATCACCCAGATGATCGGAGTGGCGTCTCCCGCGCTTTCGTTCAATCCCATCGCGAATAACCCGCCCCAGATCACCAGATGAATCAGCGCCTTCACATATTCGCCGTTATACACGGCGCCTAGTCCGGGAATAAATCCAAGCAGCAATGCCGCGCCGGGATTCGGCCCGCCAGCAACAGGCTGCGGACGAGAAACAATGTTGGCCAGGCAGCCTTCGCAGTACAACGCCCCTCCCACCGAGCGCGTGCACTGCGCGCACATCGCCTTGCCGCAATTGCGGCAATAACCGGTGGCATCAATCTCAGGATGGACAGCACATTTCATCGAAAGCTCCTCGAATCGGGAGTGAACAAGCACGCCACCTCAACCAAAGACGTATTGGCGGTGCGCCCGGGATGTACTCCTTCCGATTTCTGTTGCGGATCGGAAGGCGGCGGAGCGGGTTCCGGAGTCTGATTCGGCTGCGCTTCCGGTCGCAAGCGTGATTGAATTTCATAAACCACGCGCAGATCGTTCACGAATTTCGTTCCGCGCGCGTACATCAGGTGTGCGTGCCGGTTCGCGGTGCGGTAAAGGTTGGCCGGATTCACATCCGCGGCGCTCATTTTGTTCGGACGAAGTCCCATCACCTGCACCAGTATAAAAGCCGTGACCACCAGGCTGGCCGCGCCCATCGCAAATCGCGGCTGCATCACCGGCTCGAGCCACGCAAACCATCCGCGCCACCCTCGCTGCGCCTCGGCATGCCGCGGCCCCAGCGTCTGATCCAGAATATTCGGAATCAATTTCAGCGGAGCTTCCACCGGCTCGAGCGCGTGCATCCGTGTGACCAGCGAACTGACCGTGGAAACCAGCGGCGCGCAATTCGCGCAGCCCGCCACGTGCGCCGAAAATTCGCGCCGTTCTTCCTCGCTCAGCAGGCCGTCAACGTAATCGCTCAGCCGTTCTTCGATTTGTGCGCAATTCCATGTCATTGCCATTCACTCCCCCAACATCTCAATTACTGCGGCCGAAGACCCATCTGTTCCAGCATATGCGCCAGTTCGATTCGTCCGCGATTGATTCTTGACTTCACCGTGCCTTCCGGAACGCTCAGCACCTGCTGAATTTCCTTGTAGTCCAGTCCCTGCAGGTCGCGCAAGATCACCGCTTCCCGCAATTCCGGAGAAAGCTGGCTCAACGCAAGCTGCACCTGCCCGCTCAATTCGTTGGCCAGCGCCAAGCGATCCGGAGGCCTTGCCGCTGCCGGCTTTTCCTCGAGCTGCGGCATCGCGTCGTCCAGCGAATCGGTAATCCGGTCGCGCCGCGTCCGACGGTAATGATCCACCAGCAGATTGCGCGTCACGCTGGTCAGCCAGGTTGCGAATCCTCCGTACGCGGACCGGTAACTCGCCAGCGTCCGGTAAACCCGCAGAAAAACTTCCTGGCTCAAATCCTCCGCTTCCGTTCCATTCCCGGTGAACCGGTAGCACAGTCCGTAAACCCGCCGCGCGTGCCGCCTCACCAGCTCTTCCCAAGCCGGCCCATCGCCCCGAAGGCAGAGCTGAACCAGTTGGGCGTCGGGCTCCAAATTTTGCCATCCTCGCTAAGGGCATCTGCTCTCGGCCTCACAGTATGAAACGCATTGGAGGTCCGAAAAGTTCCCCACTACGCCGCGCATCTTAGCTGCCTTGCCTCCCCAAACACAAGCTTCATGCCTATGCGTCAACCACTTACAGTAGCGCAGCCAGTAGCGCAGCCACTCTTGGCTGCGCGCTTTTCACAATGTTCTCACTTCCCAATGCGCCTCAACCCACCTCCGCCCAAAATTGACACTCCGCGACCGATACTGTTACTGTTCGCCTCCAATGCCTCGTTCGTTTCGAAAAATTCTCCTGCTCCTGTTAGCGCTCTTAATTCTCGGTGCGCTGGCCTACCGCTTCCGCGGAGCCATCACCCTGGAGGGTTTCCGCTGGTCGCTGCTGGCTGCCTCTGTGCGCCATGCCCGATACGCCTACTTACTCCTGGGAATCCTCGGCACCTACCTGGCCTTTGCGATTCGCTCTCTGCGCTGGATGCGATTTTCCCGCACCCTGGGACCCACCCGCTTCTCCCATGTGTTTCCCGCAACAATCATGGGCTTTGCCGCGGTTTTCGTATTAGGCCGCGTCGGCGAGCCGGTTCGCCCGCTGCTGATCGCGCGTAAGGATCGCGTGCCAGTCACCTCCACGTTTGGAATCTGGGTCCTGGAACGGGTCATGGACGCCTCAGCGGCCGCCGTGTTGGCAGGTTTGGCTCTGCTTGCTTATGCCGGTAGGGAGTTCCCCGGCGGCAAAAGCGATCCGCTGCTGGTCGCAGCGCGCGCCACTGGATTCCTGCTGTTGCTCGGCCTGGTCGCCGTCACCGCGTTCCTGATCTATTTCCGATTCCATGGCGGCGGGTTCCTGGCCCAAAAGCTCGAAGCCTGGCACACCCGTCCCGGCTGGCACGCAAAAGTAGCCGGCATATTTACGGGATTCAGCGACGGTCTGCAGGCCATCCGAACCTGGAGCGATCTGCTGGCGGCCCTCGCATACACGGCGGTGCACTGGTGGGTAATCGTCTGGGTCTATTGGTGGGTGATCCACAGCTTTGGCGGCAGTTTTGACCACATCGATTTCGGCGGCGCTACGCTGGTCCTGGCATTCACGCTGGTGGGTTCCGCTCTGCTTCTGCCCGGCGTCGGTGGTGGAACACAAGTCGCCAGTTTTCTTGTTTTCACCGTCGTGTTTGGAGTAGAAAAGGAACCGGCGGCAGCCGCGGCGATTACCTTGTGGCTGGTTTCTTTCGCGTCATCGTGCATCGTGGGGATTCCGCTGCTGATTCACCAGGGGTGGTCCATGGGCGAACTCCGAAAATTGGCGCGCGCCGAAGAAGAAGCCGAAAAACGAGGCTCCCATTTGGCTCAGGCGGGAATCGACAACGCGCCCGAACACTCCAACACGCAAGGAGAATCCCCGAGGTGAAGTGTCCATTCTGCACGCATCTCGACGATAAAGTAGTCGATTCGCGCGAGGGCCGCACCGGCGATCTGATTCGCCGCCGCCGCGAGTGCCTGCAATGCGGCAAGCGCTTCACCACCTACGAACGCATCGACGAAATCCCCTACATGGTCATCAAAAAAGATGGCCGCCGCGAAAAATTCGACCGCCACAAAATTTTGCAGGGATTATTGCGTGCCTGCGAGAAGCGCCCCGTGCCAACTCCCAAACTCGAAAGCCTGGTCGACGAAGCCGAACTCTTCGTCAACGAAGCCACCGAACGGGAACGCACCACAGCCGAAATTGGCGAACATCTAATGTCCCGCCTGAAAAAGCTCGACAAAGTAGCCTACGTCCGTTTCGCCTCCGTCTACCTCGATTTCAAAGACGTAAAAGAATTCATGAACGAACTAAAAGGCCTGCTGAAAGAACGCGCCCGCAAATAGCCTTCGTCTTGCATTTGACTCACGTAGGGGCGCTGCTTGCTGCGCCCGCCTTTTGGCTTTCGTCTTACCAATGTAGGGGCGCTGCTTGTTTACCCTGAGCCTCGAAGGGCCGCGCCCGCGTTTTTGTGTTTTGCTATGTAGGGGCCGGCTTCAGCCGCGCCCTTGCCCGCGATCCGATAACCCGCCCTCACGCATGCCAAACCCCAGCCGCGAACGTCTTCACCGTGCGAAATCCCAAATGTTCATACAACCGCACCGCCGAAGCATTCTGCGCAGTCACCGTCAACGACAACGCCCGAAACCTCCGCGCCCGCAACGCCTGAATCGAAGCCTCCATCAAAAAACGCCCGATCCCATGCCCCTGATATCCAGGCATCACGCAAATCTGCGTGGTATGTCCCACGCCGCTGGCCACCGCTGAAGTCAGCACCATTCCAATCGGCTGATCGCTCATGGCCGTTCGAATCACAAACGAGGCAAACGACTGAAACTGTCCGCATCCCGGCAGCACTACAATGTTCCGCAAAAATCGCATCGCTCCCGCTTCGCTGCGATACTGATCGTTAATCTCTCCATCCACATGATCGGCATAAGCCAGTTGGATCAGCTTCGCGCAGGGTTCAAATGCCCGGTCATTCCACGGTTCGATGCGCAGCCCCGCCGAAAGCGGAGTTCCGCTCAGCTTCACTTCATCCAAAGAAAGCAGCATGAATTGCCGCGGGTGAAGCCGAAATTGCTGTGCCGTCAGCACCGGATCGAGCATTTCTCCAAACGGCATCAATTGCGCTTCCACCCGCTCGATCCGCGGAGTAGCCCGCAACGCCGAAAGCATTTCGCCCAGCAAGCGCTGCGTGATTTGCGGCTGCTGGTATCGAGGCGAAACGTAAAGCCCGCCGATCAATCCCTTGTGGTCCTCCAGCACATAAAATCCATAACCAATCGGCTCGCGATTTTCCATTGCCGCGAATCCGGCCAGCGACCGCGATTCCACAAACTTGCGAATCAGTTCAATCGAAGGACGGTAGTCCCATTGCAGTTCTTCCATCCAATGCCGGGTCTCCTCCGCAAACAGAGGCTCAAGCGCCCGCGCCTGCACTTGCCGAAGATCCAAAATCTGCACAGCCAAAGTGGCAGCCCTCTCCCTTAGATTATAGCCTCGCCGCAAATTTCTCCCTACATCTCGCTGCTCCGCTTATGTTGTACTATCTCTGTTAGGCATCAGAGATGCATTTGAGAATCGCGCACCGAGGTTCACAATGCGTACATTGGCACCGGAGCCGAAGTCCACTCAGCAGGCAGCTTCTGTCGATTCTTCGATTCGCGGCCGGAGACAACTTCGTCAAAATTATCAGGCAAGCTCAATTCAGAATCTGCAGAGCACGATGGGGAATCAAGCTGTCCAACGGCTGTTAGGGGCAGATGCTCAGAATTTCATCCAGCCGAAGCTCGCAATCGGAAAGGTCAATGATCCGCTTGAACACGAGGCAGATCGCATCGCCAATCAGGCGTTGCGGATGGAGGGCCCGGACCTCTCGCACTCTGCACCCCGGCACGTTCAGAATGCTCACCAGTTGCAACGGAACGCGGCTGAATCCGGCGCCAGCGGGGTAGACGGTCGCGTTGCATCCGAGATACTCGCTCTGCATGGTGGCGGGTCGCCTCTCCCCAAGACTCCGCTTGCTTTTTTCGAGTCACGGTTTGGATATGACTTCACAAAGGTACGAATCCACTCGGATTCCCACGCGGCAAGGCTCGCACAGAGCGTGAACGCACGGGCCTTCACGCTTGGCCAGGATATCGTGTTCGGTTCCGGAGAATACTCCACCGAAACTGGAAATGGGACACAACTGCTGGCGCACGAGTTGGTGCATGTGATGCAGCAGCAGGCGTCCCCAGCCGTCATTCAGCGTCAGCCAAGGGGGCTGCCGTCATCTCCCCTTCCCCTCCGCCGGACCTTGACGAACAGATCGCAATCATCTAGGCGAAACAATGATCCCGTACGAAATCTGGCATCGGTTGGAGAATGCCGGCCTCAGCAAATCTGAGGAAGAAAAGATGCAGGTAAAACGAAAACTCGAAGCGATCACCCAGCTGGGGGAGCTAAGAGATGGGAGGCTGTGATCACGCTAATCGCAGTGCTCGAAGATACAATTTTTGGCGTGAGCCGGTTGCAACCGCAAAACAAGTCATTTTGCAAGACGAGGCACTGGAATCGCTCGCCAAAATCGGCGGCCAGGCCGCGCTTCTCAAAATTACACGACATGCTCAATAGCCAGGATCCTAAGCAAAGATCAATGGCGGCCCGAGCTTTCGCCGAGGCATCCGGTGGCCAAGCCGTTACCGAGTTGCTGGCCCGGCTCGCGCAGGAGAAGGATGCCAACATAAAATTTTGGATCATTACGGACTTGGGAAAGGTAGGCGCGGGTCTTTCCAGTGTTCAGGACAAGGAGCTAATCGTCCAAGCTCTGATCCACGAAGTGGAAGGTAAGACGGGAGACCTACCCCGGGCTGCGATCACCGCGTTGGGAAGAATCAAGCTCAAGAGCGCGACAGACGTCTTGCTGAAGCAACTCACTCTGTGGTTATCCATCTGGGAAATTACAGAAGACATCGTGACTGCTCTCGGAGAGATCGGAGACGGCAAGGCGGTCGATGATCTCATAATCATACTCGAAAAGTACGGGACCGCGTCCGTGAGGAAAGCGGCGGCTATCGCTCTCGGGAAGATTGGCGGCCCCAAGGCGCTGGCCGCATTAAAACGCAGACTGAATCAGGAAAAGAATGTTGGCGTTAAGGCGGCCATTCAGAAAGCACTTCAGTAACTTTTCAAAATTGGCCGGAAGCCGAAGGCGGCTTTGGGCGGCCAACTGCAAACCTCAATCGCAGTCCCAATCGCCAGTGCTCCAGCAACTTGGGGTGCTGTCCTAATTTGAGATTGATTAGATTTTTTAGGGGGTCGGAGCTTTAGCTGCGACATCAGCGTGCACAAGAAAAGTGGGCTTTAGCCCCTGAAGCTCCACGCAGAAATGGTTGTCACCACACGACGGCGGGTCAAATTAAGACACTACCCAACTTGGCCCCCCCGCCGCCCCCCGCGCGAATTGTATTATCGTGCGCCGTTTAAAGCGCGAAGGCGTGTGCGCATCGTCCAAGAAGATTTGTTGGAGTGCTACTCAATTCCCTTCCAAGTTGAAAATTCCCCCTTCTTAATCACCTCCCTCAAACTGGTGATGTCCCGCGCGCGACAACCCACTTTCGCCGCCCAACCATGTCCGCCATCCCCGTACCAAAACACCAGAGCCTCGCAAGCGTCCGCAAATCCTCCCTGTTCGTAAACAAGGATGGCGGAACTCATCGCTCGAGTCCTAAAAAAACAAGCTGTCGAGATGACTTTCCGGCTGTCATGTCATCGCTATTTATTGGTTCTCCGGGGTCGAGTAAGTCAAAGGGAAATTCGGTAAAATTCGAAAACGATTCTCGAACCGCGATTGGGACTTGGTGCACCCGTCATGACACGGAAAATGTTCCACAGTCGATATCCGGCTTCATTCACGTTCAGCAGCGTGCTGCAAGACGCTTCGCATTATACTCTACCGCTCGATTCCGGAGGGGCTGATATGGGAAAACGGAAACTGACTCACCCCCCTTCCCCCCGCCGCTGCCCCCCGCGAATTGTGCTAACATGCGCCGTTTCAAGCGCGAAGGCGTGCGCGCATATCGATTGAATGTCTTTCATCTCCTTATTGCGAAAGCCTTCTGACCGGACCAAGAACCTTGCCTCCGGCATCCTGGCTCTGGTTCTTTTCTTGTTCGTCACAGCGGCGATTATTTCCGGCATCCTGGTTCGGCAGATTCTTTGGCTGCCGCGCCTTCCTTCGACGATGGAAGTGGATTTGCTCCTGGGACATCCCACCAGCATCACTTTTCCCGTGGCAGGCCGCGGCAAAACCGAAGGATGGTTCTTTCCCGGCAGGCGCGGCGCTCCCACCATAATTTTTTGCCACGGGTACAACTCGCACCGCGACGATATTTTGACGCTGGAGACGGCTTTGCAGGAGCATCAGTACAACGCGTTCGTTTTCGATTTTACGGGGCACGGTTCCAATCCCGGACCCACCACGCTCGGGTACGTGGAAGCGCAGGAACTCTCGGCGGTCGTCAGCGGCTTGGCCCGGCGGGACGACATCGATCCTACTCGTTTCGGAGTCTGGGGCGCCGACCTGGGCGCGTATGCCGCCATTTCCGTGGCGGAAAATGATCCACGCATTCGCGCGTTGGTGGTGGCTTCGGTGTATGACGATCCTGCGCAAATGCTGGTCATTCAAGCAAATCAATCCGGATTAGGCGTCATTCCCCTGGTGAAGCCTCTTTGCAGGCTGGCATTCCATTATCTGAACTATGAAAATCGATTTGTCCCGCCGCTCTCCGCGCGAATCGCTCACTTGCAAAATGATTCCAAGCTGTTCATCGAAGCTATGGACGCCCCGGATCTAGCCGCGAGCACGCAAAAATTGTTCCAGCTCGCGCCCGAGCCGAAACTCGAGCGTTCGGATCGTTCTTCCTACGTAAGGATGACGGACGAAGACAAGCGCGCCTACGAAAGCGACATGGTCAATTTTTTTCTGAAGAATCTGCCGGTGAATGACCTTCCGTAGCAGCGTCAGGCTCGGCATTCGCCGGGCCAACTGCCACCAGGATCAATTCCCAATTCCAGGCGCCGTGCGGGGCGTGGAATTTTCTGCCGGAATGCTCGATCTCCGCAAGGCCGCGTAAATTCGTGAACACCCATGCGGAATCCGGAGATTGCAAACTCCAATTTTGCACTTCGCGGCCCACGTAAAAGTCGAGCCCGAACTGCAAGCCGCGTTGCAGCTTAAACGCCATCACACCATTCTTGATATCGGGGAAAGCAGCCAGGCCCTGCCCGGCCGCTCGCGCAGAAATATAAGGGTTCATCGCCGGAAGTATTCGCAGGTTAGCGATTTCCGCAAGGCCCGCAACCAGCAGGCTGGAAAGAATCAGCGCCTGCCACGCCCTCCGCGAAAACGCCAGCAACGCAATCAGAATTCCCGCTGCCGCCGCGCACATGAGCCACAGGTGAATGTGTTCGCTCAAGGGGCCGCTGGCATATTCTGGAAACGATTTCAGCAAGCGCTTCAACGGCAATGCCAGCGTCGCCACCCAAAATAGTCCCGTGATGGCCAGCATCCAGCGGCCTTGCTTCGTGTCTTGCTCGATCGCGCGCGCCATACCGATCGCGAGAAGCAGCATCAGCGGCAGAATCGCGGGCAGGACGTATCCGGGAAGCTTCGATTGTGAAAAGCTGAAAAACAAGAACGGAAATAGAACCCAGCAGAAGAAAAAGAATCCCATCGAATCGCGCCACGTTTTTTCATGCCAATGGCGCGCGGTTCCGCTCGCTGCTCTCGCCAGTAACGCAATCCACGGCAACAAACCCGCCAAAATCACCGGAACAAAAAACCAGAACGGCTGCCGGTGTTGAAAAACGGGCGTGGTATATCGCTGGATATTGTGAAGCAGGAAAAATGTACGCACAAAATCAGGATTGCGCAGGGCGCAGAGCACGTACCAGGGCAGCGCGACAACACAAAACGAGAGAATCGCCACCGGATGCGCCAGCCGGAACGCGGAGCGCCACGATCCGGTGACCGATGCCCACAGGGCAATGCTGCCACCCGCTAAAATCACCGCCGCAGGCCCCTTTGCCAGCGTCGCAAATCCCAATGCTGCGCCAAAGAAAATCAGGCCGAGCCAAGCCGACAGGGAATTGGCTTCTGAGATTGTGAGTCGGCAGCACAGCGCCCCTGCGTGGCGCAATTCATCCGTGGCGCAAACCATCGCAATCGCAAGCGATGCGCTGAACAGCATGTCCGGGCCCGCCGCCCGCGCGAATGCCAATCCCGCAACCGTGGTCGGCAAAATGAAGAACAAAGCGGCGGCTGTCGCAGTCCCATGGATTTTCCAGCCTATCCACGCCAGCGCCAACACGGCAAGGAGCGCAGCCAGCGCGGAAGGCAATCGCGCCGCCACTTCATCGCTGAAGTGCATTCGGAAACCCGCTGCCGCCGCCCAATAATAAAGAATCGGTTTCTCAAACCACGGCTGCCCGAAAAGGTGCGGCGTCACCCAGTCCCCGGTTTGCGCCATCTCCCGAGCCACTTCCGCATAGCGAGGCTCGTCAGGTCCCACAAACCCAATCGCCCCCAGATGCGCAAAAAAACACACCCAAAGCACCAGTGCTGCCACAACTCCCACTGCAACTTTTTCGCCGATAGAAATATTCTCCAAAGCGGCCAGAGTCTAACACCGTTGTGGCCGATGTAGGGGCCGGCTTCACGTTCGCCCTGAGCTTCGCAGGGCTGCGCCCTTCGGCGCTGACATTCCCGAACCAATACGTTCATTCCAACGAATCCTCCCTCTCCCAACAAATCTTCACCAACTCGCTAGCCTCCACGCCACGGCCTCGCGCATAATGCCCCTGCATGCGCGAATGGTTGGAGTACAGCGCCGCCTGGCTGCTCCTCAAAACGCTCAGTTCGATGCCCCGGCCGATGGCGCGCGCTGCGGGAGTCGCCATGGCGAGCATCGCGTTCCGTTTGCGCCCGCCCCTGCGCCGCGCGGCGAATTGGAATCTCCGCCTCGCCTTTCCCGATTGGGATGGACCGCGCCGCCGCAAAGTGATTCGCGGAATGGTCCGCAGCATCGGCTGGATGGCCGGCGAATTCTCGCAATTTCCAAAATACACCCGCCAGAATATCGAACGCATCGTGGTGCTCGACGGATTCGAAAATTTCGCCGCCGCCCAACAAAAAGGGAACGGCGTGATCTTCCTCACCGGCCACATGAGCGCCTGGGAACTCGCGCCGTTCGCCCACGCGCTGTACGGCCACCCTTTGCATTTCCTGGTTCGGCCGATCGATAACGGCCGCGTGGACGCTCTCGTCAATTATTACCGCTGCCTTTCCGGAAATCGTCCCATCGAAAAAAATCGTTCGGCCCGCGTCATTCTGGAAGTCTTGCGCGATCAAGGCACGGTAGGCATCCTGTCCGACGTCAACACCACGTTAGCGGAAGGCGTCTTCGTCGATTTCTTCGGAATCCCCGCCTGCTCCACCACTGGAATCGCCAGAATTGCTTTGCGCACGGACGCGCCCGTCGTCCCTGGATTTCTCCACTGGGATGAAAGTCTGCGAAAATACCGGCTGCGCTTCGAGCCCGCCGTGCCGCTGGTTCGCTCCGGCGATGACGAAGCCGACGTCCGCGACACTACGGCACGCTTCATGAAGGTGATCGAGGAGTACGCGCGCACCTATCCCGATCAATGGCTGTGGGTCCACAAACGGTGGAAGACCCGGCCGCCGGGCGAGAAGCCGGTTTATCCGTTCTGAGCGGTTCCATTTCGGGAATTCCCTTTTTGAGACGAGGTCACCATGCCGAAAACGATCCAAAAGAAAATCACACGCACCGCGGGGGAACTCGCTGCTTTCCTGGGGGCGCAGCTCGAAGGCGATCCCGCCGCCAAAATCTCCGGAATCTCGGGCCCCGAAAGCGCGGGTCGCGAGGACTTAATCTACGTCAATAACCCGAAAAATCTCGGCGTCGCGTCTGGCTCCGCTGCGGTTTGCGTGCTGGTTCCTATGGAATTGCGTGTGGCCGAGAAGACCTTGCTACGCGTTGCCGATCCCAAGCTGGCATTCGCGAAAGCCGCCACATTTTTGATTCCACCCTCAGCGATCGCAACTGGAATTCATCCCACCGCAGTGATCGCGCCCACAGTTCATCTCGCAACAAATGTATCCGTCGGACCGTACGCAGTAATCGAAGACGAAGTAGAAATCGGCGAGGGAACTGAAATCGGAGCATTCTGTTTCGTGGGCCGGGAATCTCGCATAGGCGAAAATTGCCGCCTATTTCCGCGCGTTACGCTATACGCTGGCACCCGCTTAGCCAGCAGTGTAATCGTGCATTCGGGAACAGTAATTGGCGGCGACGGCTTCGGCTACGTCTCGGAAAACGGCCGCCACTTGAAATTTCCACAGCAGGGAACCGTGGAAATTGGCGACGACGTGGAAATCGGCTGCAACACGACCATCGATCGCGGATCGCTGGGCACCACGCGCATCGGCGCAGGCGTAAAAATCGATAACCTCGTCCAGGTCGCCCACAACGTGCAAATTGGCGACCACTCCATCATCGTTTCGCAAACCGGAATTTCAGGCAGTTGCAAAATTGGCAAGCACGCCATCATCGGTGGCCAGGCCGGCCTCGGCGAACATTGCACGATCGAGGATGGAGCAATTCTGGGCGGCCAATCCGGCATCCTTCCGGGCAAGATTATTCGTTCGGGAAAAGTAGTTTGGGGCACTCCGGCGCGTTCGCTCGATCGGTTCAAGGAACAGTTCGCATGGCTCGGCCGCCTGCCCGAACTTGCCAAGCGCGTGAGCAAGCTCGAAGAGAAATAAGCACGGCGAAGATTTCAGGTTCGATCTTCCCGGGGACGCCGCCGGGCCCGGACTCGCAATAGGCAGCCTGCAGATGCCGCTAATCACAACTCAATGTCGGACCGTGGTGGTGGGGGGGCACGCTCGCAATGTCGGCAAAACGTCGCTGGTAGTAGACCTGATTCGATCCTTCCCCGAGGCCAACTGGACGGCAATCAAAATTACCCATCATCGCCACGTCGTGAATTCGGGAGATGACAAATCGGTCGGTCCTTCGCTCGACCCCAAGCCCTTCTCGCTGGATGAGGAGCACGATCGTTCGGGAAGCACTGACACATCGCGATACCTGGTTGCGGGGGCGGCACGATCGTTGCTGCTGCGAACCAAACAGGGTCGCCTGGGGGATGCAATTCCGACCCTGGTCACAACCATCGAACAAGCAAAATATGCAATTCTGGAGAGCAATGCTGTTCTCGAATTCCTAAGTCCTTCTCTTTACCTGGTAGTCCTCAACCCCGGGCAAGATGACTTCAAAGATTCTGCGCGTACTGCTCTCAATCGAGCAGATGCGTTTATTCTGCGCTCACCGCTCATTGGATCCAGTTGGCAAAATGCGTCTTCGCAAATTGTCGAAAAGAAGCCACACTTTCTGCAACCGCTTGGCGAACCGCTTGCCGTTTCCGTTTCAGCTTTTGTCCGTCGACATCTGTTTTGACCGGTTTGCCGTCCTCCTCCAGTTAACACGTACCCTCTTTTTTGTTGACCCCAAAGGGTTTCCAATTGATAATTCCCGTGCAGGGGGGTATCTGGTACCATTTGAGGGGGTCGAAAGTTACAAACAGATGAATTAGGCATGCTCCTGGCTCATAAGGTAGCCCCGATAGATTGAACGGGATTCTTTGGGCCACAGTGGAGGGTGTTGCCGGAAATAAATTTCTCTCGTGCGACCGTACCACGCCGGATGGCACGGTTCGAGTTACCCCTTGGGTTCCGGATGCTCAAGCACTCGCTGAGGCTCTGATGGGTTTTAGCCGATGAGAATCAAGTTTGAGCGTAAAACCTTTATGAGCGCTCTTTAATCGAACTATTAGGAATGGAACTTATGAGGATTGGTTTTGGCAGAAGCTAAACTGGGTTTGCAAGTGACAATGGATCGGCCGGGAATCACGCCCCACGGGACGCTTGAGCAGAAGCTTGAGCGCGCCCTGGATCGTGGTGTCCGGATGCTACTTGGGATCCAGGCCACCGAAGGATATTGGTGGGGCGAGCTAGAGGCCGACACTACCCTGGAATCCGACTACATCTATTATCTCAGCATTCTTGGGCAGCTCGATTCCCCCAAAGTACCCAAACTGGCCGCTTATGTTCGAGATAGGCAGCTCCGCGATGGCGGCTGGAATATTTATCCGGAAGGCCCAGCCGAACTAAATGCCACGGTTAAGGCTTACTTTGCCCTGAAGCTGGCGGGTGATGCCGCCGATTCGCCGCATTTAAGCCGCGCGAGAATTCGAATCCACCAACTCGGTGGGCTTGAGGCCACGAATTCCTATACGCGTTTCTACCTCGCGCTGGTCGGGGCCATCAGTTGGGAAGTGGTTCCAGCGATTCCGCCCGAGCTGATGTTGCTTCCGAATTGGTTTTACGTGAATCTCTATGAGATGTCATCGTGGACCCGGGGGATCGTAATCCCTCTGACGATTCTGTTCGCCAATAAACCCGGCTGGCGAGTTCCCGAGCATGCCCATGTGGATGAATTGTTCCGTGATCCGGCGCGTAAAGCTGCCGCATTTGCATGGGACCGGAAAGTCTTCTCATGGCGCAATGCCTTCCTCGCGCTCGACAAGCTATTAAAAGTTCATGAGCGCATGCCTTGGAAGCCGTTCCGCAAACGCGCCCTGTCCCTGGCCAAGACTTGGCTTTATGAGCGCCTGGAGCGCAGTGACGGCTTGGGCACGATTTATCCGGCGATGATGAATTCCATTTTCGCGCTCATGGCTTCGGGTCATCCAGTGGATGATCCCCTTACCGCGCGCGAGATCAATCATCTGGCCTCCTACGAAATCGAAGAGAACGGCACGCTGCGCGTTCAGCCGTGCATTTCGCCCGTATGGGATACGGCCATAGTCATGGTTTCTTTGGAAGAGGCCGGAGTGGCGGCCGACCATCCGGCACTTGTTTCCGGCGCAAGCTGGCTTTTGGACAATCAGATCCTCGGTCCGGGCGACTGGCAACTAAAGAATCCGGATGCGGAGCCTGGCGGCTGGGCCTTCGAATTTCGCAATGAATTCTACCCCGATGTGGACGACACGGCATTCGTGTTGATGGCGCTTCAGCACGTTGCACTGCCCGATAAGAACCGCCTGGATCAGGGCGTAAGCCGCGGATTGAAGTGGATGCTCAGCATGCAGAACCGCGACGGCGGTTGGGCTTCCTTTGACCGGAACAATGACCGCGCCTTGCTCACTCACATTCCCTTTGCCGACCACAACGCCATGATCGACCCTTCCACCGCCGATCTTACGGCACGAGTGGTCGAGTGCCTGGGACGATTTGGCTGGCAAGCCTCGCACCCGGTGATTCAGCGCGCCATGAAATTCATGGCCAATGACCAGACTCCGGAAGGGCCGTGGTATGGACGTTGGGGTGTGAATTACATCTACGGGACGAGCGGCGTACTTCGCGCTCTGGAAACAATCGGCCAGAGCCATACTGAAGACTGCCGCCGGGCGGCCGCCTGGCTGCGTTCCGTTCAGAACACCGATGGCGGATTTGGTGAATCCATTGCCTCCTACTACAATCCAATTCTGAAGGGGCAGGGCAGAAGCACACCTTCCCAAACGGCTTGGGGCCTGATCGGATTGCTCGCTGTGGCGGGTCCGGATGATCCCGCCGTTGAGAAAGCGGTGGGTTACTTGGTGGAGCATCAGAACGCCGACGGAACCTGGGACGAAGATTTGTTCACCGGCACGGGCTTCCCGTGCGTGTTTTACCTGAAATACCACCTGTACCGGAACGCGTTTCCGGTGTACGCGCTGGCTCGCTACCGCAATATGCGTCAAGGAGCGATGGAAGGACGCGCGCTACGGGTTGAACCGCAATATTTGGCACCACAAAATGGAAATGGGGTGAAGCAATGAGATTTCCGATGAGCCTGACCGCCAACATGACCGGGTATCTTGCCGGGAAGGCGATTCGTGGCGAGAAAAAATATCCGCTGGTGATGATGCTGGAACCGCTGCACGCGTGCAATTTGACCTGCACCGGCTGCGGGCGCATCCGCGAATATAAATCCACGATCAACGACATGCTCACGGTGGAGCAGTGCATCGCCGCGATGCACGATTGCGGCGCTCCGATCGTTTCCATCTGCGGCGGCGAGCCGATGATCTATCCGGAAATCGGGCGGCTGACGCGCGAAATTCTGGCGCACAAAAAGAATATTTATCTGTGCACGAACGGAATGTTCATTCGCAAGCGCCTGCACGAATTCAAACCCACTTCGCGCTTTTTCTTTAACGTGCATTTGGACGGGATGGAAAAGACGCACGATCTTTGCGTCGAGCGTGACGGCGTGTTCCGCGAAGCCATCGAGGGAATCAAGGCGGCCAAGGCTGCCGGATTTCTGGTTTGTTCGAATACCACGATCTACAAGGAAACCGATCTTGAGGAAGTAGGCGAGTTGTTTGAATATCTCTACAAGCTGGGCGTGGACGGCTACATGCTTTCGCCCGCTTATTCCTACGCGGCCGTGCAAACAAAGGATATTTTCATGTCGCGCGAGGAAGTGCGCGAGAAATTCCAGCGGGCCAGCCGCATGCTTGAAAAATATAACGTGATGACCTCGCCGATTTACATGGAATACCTGCGCGGCGAGCGCGAATTGATGTGCACGGCCTGGGGCAATCCCACTTACAACCCTCGCGGATGGAAAGGCCCGTGTTATTTGATGACCGACGCGCATCATCAGTCTTTCAGGGAGTTAATTGACAACACTCCGTGGGAAAAATACGGCCGGGGCCGCGATCCGCGCTGCCAGGATTGCATGGTCCACGCCGGTTACGAAGCTTCCGCGGTTTTGGGCGGAAATAAGAAATTGGGCGACACCTGGAAGATGCTGCGCTGGCAAGTGGCTGGGCGCATGGGCGCGGTAAACGGAAAGCTCTACCAGGGCAACGGAAACGGAAAAGCAAACTCGAATGGAAATGGGCATTCGAACGGCAACAGCCATTCGAATGGAAATGGAAATGGACACGCGCACGACGAATCGATGGCCAACGTCGCCGCGAATGCGAGCAAACAGAACGATGAGGTCTTCCGCATTTTATGACGGCTTGTAGTGCGCCGGGCCGGACCACGCTGGTAACCGGGGCTGCTGGCTTCGTCGGCAGTCACGTCGCTCGACATCTCTCTCTGCAAGGCTTACCAGTTCGAGTGCTGCTGCGCTCCACCAGCAGTCTATTGGCGCTTGCGGATTTGCCGGTCGAGCGCGTGGAAGGCGATCTTCGCGATGTTGCCTCACTCGATCGTGCTTTGCGCGGAGTGAGCCGCGTAATTCATGTGGCGGCGGATTACCGCTTGTGGTGCCGCAATCCGCAGGAAATTTATGAGAACAACGTCACCGGAACTCGCAATTTGCTGGAGGCGGCGGGACGAGCAGGTATAGACAAATTTGTTTACACCAGCACCGTTGCCACGATTGCCGTTCACCGGCCGGGCTCGCTGCCGAATGAAGAGACCAAGGCCGGTGTTGACGAAATGATCGGGCATTACAAGCGCTCGAAATTCATGGCGGAACAAGAGGCGTTGCGCGCCGCGGCAAATGGCTTGCCGGTGGTGATCGTAAATCCCACCGCGCCAGTGGGCCCGGGGGATTGGAAGCCGACGCCGACCGGACGCATCATTCTGGATTTCCTGAATGGAAAAATGCCCGCGTATGTGGATACGGGATTGAATTTCGTCGCGGTGGAAGATGTGGCCGCGGGGCACGAACTGGCTGCCGAGCACGGACGGATTGGCGAACGCTACATTCTGGGCGGACGCAACATGACATTGAAAAATGTTTTGGATGCGCTGGCGAAAATTACCGGACGTCCCGCGCCGCGCGTGCGTCTGCCGCATGCCGTGGCTCTGGCCGCCGCCTATGGCGATCAATTGTATTCGCGCGTGGTTGGCCGCGAGCCGCAGATTCCGGTTGAAGGCGTGCGCATGTCTCGCCATAAAATGTGGGTGGAAAGTTCGAAAGCGGCGCGCGAATTGGGATATCAGGCCGGTTCGATTGAAGGGGCGCTCGAACGAGCTGTCCGGTGGTATCAGGAGCATGGTTACGTGAATCCGGCGCGCGGTGCGCGTGAGGCGCATCCGGCGGCGGCCTAAGGAAAAATTTGAAGATACTTGTCACCTTCGCGCTGGAAACCGAATTCGCTCCGTGGCGGAAATTGCGCGCGTTCCGGCGCGTGGGCAGCGAATCGCATGCGCTCTATGAAGCGCAGATCGGCGAGGCTCAAGTGAAAGTGGCGCTCACCGGCGTCGGACCTGAAAATGCCCGCCGCGCTTTGCGCAGCGTTTTAATTTTTGCTCCGGACGCGGTGATTTCGTCCGGGCTCGCGGGCAGTTTGAAGCCAGAGCATCGCGTGGGACATATCCTGGTGGCCGCCGCGGTGCGTGATTTGCAGGGAAATAGCCAGATCGAAAGCGACTCCGCGCTGCTTGATTTAGCGGCGAATTATGGAGTCCGGCGAGTGGAAATGTTCGCTACGGCGGATGAAGTGATCCATAGTGCATCTGAAAAGCGCCGCTTGAGTTTGCAAGCCGATGCCATCGAAATGGAAAGTTTTTTTGTCCTTTCGGAGGCGAAAGCCTTCGGAATTCCGGCAGTCGCGATCCGCTCGATTTCCGACGATGCCAGCGAAGATTTGCCGATCAATCTCGACGGCATCTCCGATGAACACGGACAAATTCGCTTCGGCAAAGTGATTGGCCGCCTTGCCCGCGCGCCGCATCGTTTGCCTGGAATATTGCGGCTGGGACAGCAGAGCCGGCATGGCGCCGAAAACCTGGCGAAATTTCTCGATGCCTTTGTGGGTTCGCTCGCTACTCGCGGAATCGTTCCGGCTAGTATGCCCGAGGTTGCAGCCGTATGAATCCGGTTAGCTCCCAACTCGAGGATCAGAAGCACGTGGCAGCCACCAACGGCACGATGCGCGCCGGAGTGTATCGCGGCGAGCGGCGCGTGGTGGTGGAAGATGTGCCGGTTCCGCAAATTTGCGATGGCGAGGTTTTGTTCCGCGTCGCGGCCTGCGGAATTTGCGGCACGGATTTAAAAAAGATTCATCACGGCTTCGTCGATCCGCCCGTAATTCTGGGACACGAACTTGCCGGCACCGTCGTGAAAGTGGGCCGCGGCGTAACCGCGTTTAAGGAAGGCGACCGCGTAGTCAGTTTTCACCACATTCCCTGCGGGGCTTGTTTTTATTGCGAACGAAAATTGTTTTCGCAATGTCCGGAATATAAAAAGGTCGGACTGACGGCTGGCTTTCAGCCCAGCGGCGGCGGCTTTGCGCAGTATGTGCGCGCCATGCCCTGGATTGTCGAGCGCGGGATGCTCGCGCTGCCGGCAAATGTAACTTTTGAAGAAGCCACGTTCGTCGAGCCCGTCAACACCTGCCTGAAAGCGGTGCGCAAAGCTCGCGTGGAAGCCGGCGAAGATGTTCTGGTGATTGGACAAGGCCCCATCGGCCTGCTGCTGATGATGCTGGCGCGCGAGGAAGGCGCGGTGCTGATGACCAGCGATCCCATGCCGCAGCGCCGGGCGAAAAGCAGGGAATTGGGCGCCACAATTTCAATTGATCCGGCCGCGGACGATCTTTCCAAGGAAGTCCGCAAGCGCACTTCGGGCCGGGGAGCGGATGTTGTAATCATCGCCGTGCCGAATCCGGCATTGGTGGAAGTGGCCTTATCTCTCGCGCGGCCGGGTGGCCGCGTGCTACTGTTTGCTCATAATGATCCGGTAATGCGAATCGAATTTCCCGCCGCGGCGGTGGGCGTCGAGGAGAAAGAAATCCTGGGGAGTTACAGCGCTTCGGTGGAGGATCAAAACGAATCGGCTCGCCTCGTTTTCGAGCGGCGTCTGCCGGTCCGCCAGTTGATTTCCCACAAGTTTCCCTTGGAGGACATTGCTCAAGCGCTGGACTTGGCTGCCCGTCCGTCCGGTGATACTTTGAAGGTGGTGGTAACGCCCTAATGCAAATCGAAACGAATGGCCATATGACAGCGGCCGTTCTTTATGGCCGCGAAGATTTAAAAATTGAATCGATTGATATCCCGGCGCTGGCGGATGATGAAGTACTCGTGCGCGTGAAGGTGGCTCTAACCTGCGGTACGGACCTGAAAGTTTGGAAACAGGGTTCGCATCCGCGAATGATTGAACCTCCATCCGTTTTTGGCCACGAACTCGCCGGCATCATTGAATCCAAGGGAGCCGCCGTTAATGGCGGTCTCCACGCAGGCATGCGCGTTGTGCCTTCTAACTCCGCTCCCTGCAACGTGTGCATGTTCTGCCGTAAGGAACATGCCAATCTGTGCGAGGATTTGCTCTTCAATAACGGCGCGTACGCGGAATACATTCGTATTCCCGGCCGAATCGTCCGGCAGAATCTGCTGGAAATTCCCGATCACGTGAGCTTTGTGGACGCGGCGATGGTTGAGCCGCTGGCCTGCGTGCTGCGCGGGATCGACGAAACCGGAATCAATCCCGGCGACACCACCGTGGTGATCGGTTGCGGGCCGATTGGCTTGAAATTTATCCGTATTCTCTCCGGCCGCGGCGTTCGCGTGATCGCCATCGGCAAGCGCAAGAGCCAGGTTCGCGCGGCGGAACGGCTGGGCGCGATTGCGGCGTTTGACGTCAACGAACTTTCCGATCCCGTGCAAACCGTCCGCCAGCTCACCGAAGGCGGCCGCGGCGCGGACGACGTGATCGAAGCAGTCGGTTCGCCGATTACCTGGCAGTGGGCGATCCAAATGGTTCGCAAGGGCGGCACGGTGAATCTGTTCGGCGGCTGCCCGCGCGGCTCGCAAGTGCAATTCGATCCCGCGGCGTTGCATTATTCCGAGGTCACCATCAAGTCCACGTTCCACCACACGCCGCGATTTATTCGCGACGCGCTGGATACCATCGCCCGCGGCGAAGTGCGCGCCAGCGATTTTATTACCGGGGAAATTTCGCTGAGCGAATTGCCGCAGATGTTTGAACACATGAAGCATCGCAACGGCGAATTGAAAACCGCCGTGATCCCTTAGCGGCGCGCCGGCCGGGGCTGATGCTTTGATGCTTGCCACACCGGAACTCGAAATCGCGCGGAATCTTCCGCCCGCCGGATGCGCGCCCGGCCAGGCCCGCGACTACACTCGCTGGCTTGCCACTCATCACTACGAAAATTTCACGGTGGTTTCCTGGCTGTTGCCCCGCCGACTTCACCAGCATTTTTACAATGTCTACGCCTATTGCCGCTGGGCCGACGATTTAGGCGACGAAGTTCCCGATCCCGCGCGCGCCATCGAATTGCTCGACGCCTGGGAAGACGAACTTCGCCGCGCCTACGCTGGCTCTGCCTCCCACCCCGTATTTGTCGCGCTGGCGGAAACCGTGCGCGAATTTCAAATTCCCGTGGAGCCGTTTGCCGATCTGCTGAAAGCGTTTCGCCAGGATCAAACCGTTCATCGCTACGCGGATTGGCGGGGCGTGCTCGATTATTGCCGCTATTCCGCGAATCCGGTGGGCCGGCTGGTGCTGTATCTCTGCGGGTACCGCGACGAGGAGCGCCAGTTGCTCTCTGATGCTACCTGCACCGCGCTGCAACTCGCAAATTTCTGGCAGGACGTTGCCCGCGACCTGGATAAGGATCGCATCTATATCCCCTTGGATGCTCTGGCTGCGCGAGGCATCACGGAAGAAGATCTGTTCAAGCATCGCTTCAGCAACCAATACGCCGCGTTGATGAAAGATTTGATCCAGCGAACGCGTGAACTTTTTGCGGCGGGCGCGCCTCTCCCCGCAATGCTCGCGCCCGAATTTCGCGTGGATATCGAATTATTCCGCCGCGGCGGGCTGGCCATCCTCAATTCCATCGCCACGGTCGGGTATGACACTTTGCATCACCGCCCCGCGCTCGGCCGCGCCACGCAAGTGCGGCTGCTGGGCCGCGCGTTTCTTTCGCGCATTTTCCAGGCGGCTTCTTCCGATCCCGCAAACGGAGAAACGGATCCGGATTCCCCGGCGGGCCGCCGCGATGCCTGAGCCACTTTCGACGGAAACTCTGCCCCCGCAGCCTCTCCCTCGCGAGCCGCTCACAATCGAACAGTCATATGCTTACTGCCGCAAACTCGCCCGAAACGCCGCGCGCAATTTCTACTACGGTTTTCTTCTGCTGCCGCAGGCGAAGCGCGATGCTCTGTGCGCGCTCTACGCCTTCATGCGCCAGGTGGACGACATCGCCGATTCTCCCGGCGAATTATCCGCCAAGCAGCGCGGCCTGGCCCAGCGGCGCGCGGAAATGGATCGCGCTTTTGCGGGCGATGCCGATTCGAATCCTGTGTGGCCTGCCTTCCGGCACACCGTGGAGCATTACAAAATTCCTCCGCGCTATTTGCACGATTTGATTTCCGGCGCGGAAATGGACCAGTCAGTCTCCGAATACGAAACTTTCGATTTGCTGTACGAATATTGCTATCGAGTTGCCGGCACGGTGGGGCTTTGCTGCCTATATGTATTCGGCTTTAGCGATATTCACGCCCCGGAACTCGCGGAATCCCTGGGCATCGCTTTTCAATTGACGAATATTCTCCGCGATCTTCCGCGCGATCTGGAAATGGGCCGCATTTATTTGCCGAAGGAAGATCTCGCGCTATTCGGATGTACGCGCGCGGATTTGGCCGCTGCCGCTCCCAGCCCCGCGTTCCTGCAATTGATGCGGTTCGAAGCCGAGCGCGCCTGGCAATTTTATCGCGACGGCTGGCCGCTGCTCGAAATGGTGGACCAAGATAGCCGCCGTGCTCTGTGGGCGCTGGCGCGAATTTATTCCGGCATCTTGGATAAAATCGAATTGCGCAACTTCGATGTACTATCTCTGCCGCCGGCTCGCCTGACCACCGCCGAAAAAATCTGGATCCTGGCGCGGGCGCGGCTCGGCTTGCGAAACGAATCTGATGCCTTTCGAAAACGTGATCGTGATCGGCGGGGGACTGGCGGGACTTTCGTGCGCCGTCGCGCTGGCTGAAGCGGGCTGCCGTGTCCGGATGTTTGAAAAGCGCCCCCACCTGGGCGGGCGCGCTACGTCCTATACGCTGCCCGACGGCAGCCACGTGGATAATTGCCAGCATCTCACGCTGGGCTGCTGCACCAATCTCGATGATTTCTATCGCCGCGTTGGCGCCGCCGGCAAAATCCGTTACTACGATCGTTACATTTTCGCGGATCGCGCTGGCCGCCGCTCCTCGATCGAGCCTTCGCCGCTGCCGCCGCCATTTCATTTCGCGCCTTCCTTTCTGCTGTTCCCCGCGCTTTCCTTAACGGATAAGCGCGGCATTGGCAATGTGCTCTTGGAGATTGCACGCGCTGGCGGACGCGTTCCCGCCGCCGATGGCGTCTCCATGCTCGATTGGCTGCGCAGCCGGAAGCAAACTCCCAATGCCATTGAACGATTCTGGCGCTGCGCGCTGGTCAGCGCGCTTGACGAAACTCTCGACCGCTCCGATGCGAAGTATGGTATCGACGTCTATTACAAAACTTTTTTGGCTAATCGTACTGGAGGCCGCATCGGACTTCCCACCGTGCCGCTCGGCGAGCTTTACGATGGCTGCAGCGCCGCGGTCGAGCGCCAGGGTGGGGAAGTGCGCAGCCGCGCGGGAGTGCGTTCCATTTGTGTAACGGACAACCGGGTCACAGGTCTTCTCTGCGAAGACGGCTCGCAGATCACCGCCGATGCTTACGTCTCCGCTGTCACTCACGATGCCTTGCTCGGCATGCTCCCCGGCGAATTAATCGAACGCGAGGCGTGCTTCGCGAATCTTCGCAATCTCCGGACCTCTCCCATCACCGGAATCCATCTCTGGTTTGATCGCCCGGTAATGTATGAGCCGTATCTCGCGCTGCTCGATCACACGGTCCAATGGATTTTCAACAAGACACGCCTTTCCGAAAATCGCGATCCGAATGCCCCAGAAGGCGTGGAACAACATCTCCAACTTGTCGTCAGCGCATCCTACGATCTGGTTCCGCGATCCCGCGCGGAAATCGTCGCGCTCTGCCTGGCCGAACTTTCCGAAGTGCTTCCCGGTGTCCGCGCCGCGGGCGTTGTAAAATCCACGGTGATCAAAGAAGTAGCCGCCACATTTTCCCCGTTTCCCGGTGTCGACCGCTGGCGCCCGGCGCAACAATCTCCGTTGTCCAATTTATTCCTGGCTGGAGATTGGACGCGCACCGGATGGCCTTCCACCATGGAAGGCGCAGTCCGCAGCGGCTATTTGGCCGCCGAATCCTTGCTCTCCGCCGCCTCGCGCCCACGGTCCTTCCTGGTCCCCGATCTCCCCGCCGAATCGCTATCTCTCTATTGGTCCCGCCGCTAACTATTCTCTTAGACCGCCCGCTAACCCGTTTTTGTAGGGGCCGGCCTCTGGCCGCGCCAGCCATTCGCCGTCATTCCGAGGCCGCGACTGCCCCGCCGTTCGTGCAGGGCGCGGCCGAGGAATCCAGAGCAATCCGAGCCGCCCGAGATGCGGTATTCGCAGAGCAATGGCCCCGTCGTAAGCTTGTCTTGCGTTTCTTTGCCAAGCCCCACGCGCGCCATTGTCCCGCACTCATAGTTCATGCTATACGTAACCCGCCAATTACTAGAGGAGCCCAGAAATGAGCTTTTTCAACGGCCTATATCCCTACGAAATTCTGATGCTGGTGGCGGGCTGTCTATTCTTCCTGGTGCTGTTGGTTGCGCTGATCGTCTTCGTGATGCGCAATAAGTCCATCACCGCCCTGCTCCCGTTTTTTGTGCTCACGATTGTGATGATCGGGTTTCCCTCCTACCAGTCGATCCAGATCACCAAGGATGGCGTAACGCTGCAGAAGGACGTCGATCAACTGAAGGCGAATCCCACGGATACGGCTCTGCGTGAAACGGTATCCACGCAAGTGGCGAAACTTTCCGCGCGGCCGATCCAGAATGCCGGGCTGGTCACCACCATCGCCAGCGCCCAGGTCGCTTTGGGCGATACGCAATCGGCGCAAACGAACCTGGAGAAGGCCCTGGCTTTGTCGCCGCAGCTTCCTGCCGCGCTCGATCTGAAGAAGCGTTTGGAAATCGATAGCAACCTGCAGAAGCTTACTTCCGCCGTTGAGCAAAATCCGAACGATCAAGCCGCCAAAGATCAGCTCAGCACAGTCGTCAGCCAAGCCGGCAGCATGCAAATCGCCAGTCCCGTTACGATGACTAACCTCGCTAAAGCTCACGTCTTGCTAGGCAATCCCGCTCAAGCAAAAGTAATCGTCGACAAAGCCCTGAAAATCGATCCACATCTGGCCTCAGCACTTGCGTTGAAGCAAAAAATAACTCCTCCGTGAATCGATTATTGTTTCCACGATGCCTGGTCAAACAGGAATCTGGGGCTGTTACCGGTCGAAGCGCTCGCGAATCGCGACGCGCTGGAAGGAATTCTGAACCGCTTCGGGTTGGCTTAGCGGCAAAGGCTTATTTAAGGTAAATCCCACCGCTGATCGCGCCCCCCAGATCTCCTGCCTTGCCGCCTTCTCTTTTGCCTCCCGTGATATCAAGGGAGCCTTTCGGCTCACCGTGGCAGGAGAGGCACGAAGCGTCATAATATTCGGGCACCAGCACTCGATAGGCTTTTTTACCGTTCAGCGGGGCTTCTTGCTCCACGAAATCGCCTTTCTTGAATCCTGGCGACTGGAACTTGGTTTTGATAATCTCGTCCTCCCAGGCATCCGGCGAATTGGACTGGTGGCGTACCAGTTCCGCGGGAGCGGTCAGTTTCAAGTAGCCAAGCCCGCCCACTTTCCTGCTGAAGCGCTCGGCCACTCGATATGCAAACACCGCTGGCAGAAATCCCTTAAAGCCGCGATTGGGATCGTTGATCAGTGGCTGTGCCTCCTCCATCACTTCCTGCATCGAGTCCATCTCAGCTTGAAGCATCTGTCCTTCCGCGGATGTCGGATCGAGGATCGGAACGGGATGGCCGGTTTGCTCGGCATATTTCGCCTTGGCCAGCTCGATCACTTTCTTCCCGGTTAGACCCTTGCCAGACCTCGGTTGATTGATTACGTCCTGCTGGTCAGATATAACCTGCCTCGCGGAACGCAATAAGCCAGTTAAATGGAGTAGCACCGTGTGATCAATCTCATCCTCGCTGGCCGCTTCCTCCGGCATCACTTGTTGGAGCAGATCGGGTTTGACGGAGATTGCCCCACTGAACGGCCGGTTGTGCGAGGCGATCAGCACGATCGACACCGCCACTCCGATCGCGAAAATCCCCATGGCGATGGCAGCAGCGCCGCGATTATCGCTATGCACCATGGCGATGGCGGTGAGGGTACAAAGAGCCTGCAGCAGCAGGGCCGCCCATTTTACCCAGTTGACGCCCGACCGGCTGACGATGATCCGCTGCCGGCGGGCGTCAATCGCGTTTTCGAGCGCGGCCACGATTTCGCGCTGCGCGGTCGTCTGCCCTTCGCTGTGGGGCGCCAGAGCCAGGATCAATTCCATCTCCTCTGCCAGCGCCAGCGGAGTCACCCTCAGGGAGGCTGATTGTTTGGCCATCATCGGCCATTCGTAAGACACAGCTTCCTGAATTTGGCGGCGCGTCAGATCCCGCAAACGCGCTTCCGGCTCTCCCGGAAAACTGGCGGCTAGAAATACAACCGTGCTGAGCGAGCTGGCCTCGCGGTTGACGGCGGCTTTGGCGCGATCCACATCGCTCCAAACCTGGGCGGCGATAAACGCGACAAACAGTCCGAAGATGATGCCCAGGGGCGGCAGCATGCCGGCGGAAACACCTTTGAAGCTACGCGTTCGCTCCCCCGTCGCAAGACTCATGACGATGGCGAAGATCCCCCAAGTGGCCAGGAAAGTAAGCGCGAACATCACCAGAGTCATCCAGCCTAGCGGAAGGTTTTGGATCCATTCGCTCATCTTGACTCCTAAGCCGGGATTCCCGTTATGGGACTCGCGTACGCCGGAATTATTGTTTCTAATTTTATCCTGGAGCAGAAAGCTGTCCCGGCCACTCGGGAAGACCCGTATGTTTAGTCAGAGCATGAAGATAAACCGCAAATATCTTTTACACCGTCATTGCCGAGTTTTAAATCGGAAATCCTGGCAATGTGTCTCTGTGGCGGATTCTCTTGACTGTTTGTTGACTATATGGTAATTAATTGTATGAGGCAAAATCGTGTTGTCACCCAGTCAAGCTTGCCTGCGGGCCTGCCTGGGTTGAAATCCTCTGCCGCCGGTTGCCTGGGCACTGCAATTCGTTCCCTGAGCTGCATGGAAGAAAAGTCCGGCAGCCCGAAACATGTTGGGCAAGCTTTTGCGCCGTGTCTCTGCGGCACTCGCAACCGTCGGAGCGCTGCTCGAAACAAATTCTCACCCAGGGAATTCGTGGCCAATTCGAAAATTCCACGCAGCGATTTGAAGCTCACGAACCGCATTTCTAATCGCCTGGTTAATCGCCAATGGAAAACATAGTCAAGATCACTCAAACCATTGACAAAACAAGGAGTTATGGAATTCTAATCGCTCCTATATCGTGCGTTCGGAAGGGCGCGAAAATAAGGGATAAAAATGAGTGCTGGGATGGCAAAAAGCCCTTTTCTGCGGCATTATTTCTAGCGGAGTGGCGGCGTGAATCCTGTTGGAGGTGAGCCGTGGGCAAATCGAAGAGCGAATCGGTTCAATTGCTGGTGGGAACGGCGAAGGGCGGATTCATTTTTCGCAGCGATGCGCGGCGGAAGAAATGGTCGGTGGAAGGTCCACTGTTCAAGGGATTGAAGGTGCACCATTTCACCAGCGACCGTCGCGACCGCGAGACTTTCTATGCCGCGACTTATTCGGAATGGTGGGGCTGCGACATTCAACGCAGCCTGGATGGCGGAAAGAAGTGGCTGCGGACGAATGGCGGCGTGCGCTATGAACCGGAATCGGGGCTATCGGTAAAATGTGTCTGGCATATTCGTCCGGGGCGCGCGAGCGAGCCGGGCGTGATTTACGCGGGTGTTGATCCGGCTGGACTGTTTCGCAGCGAGGATAGCGGCGTGAATTGGAGCGAAGTGACCGGCTTAAACCGGCACGAGACGCGCAGCCGCTGGACACCTGGCGCCGGCGGAATGATCCTGCACACCATTTTGCCCGATCCCGAAAATCCGCTACGGATGCACATTGCCATTTCGGCGGCGGGGGTGTTTCGCACGGATGACGGTGGAAAAACCTGGCTGCCGCGAAATCAGGGGACGCGCGCCGATTTCATGCCGGATAAGTTTCCGGAACTAGGACAATGCGTTCACAAGCTGGCGCTGGCGCCCGGGCGGAAGGACTTGCTCTACCAGCAGAATCATTGCGGCGTGTACCGTTCGGATTCCGGCGGCGATAAATGGACCGATATTTCGCGCGGACTTTCGTCGCGTTTCGGATTTCCGATGGCGGTGCATCCGCACGATCCGGATACTATCTGGGTGGTGCCGATGACCGGGGCCGAATTCCGCGCTTGCCCGAATGGCGAGTTGATCGCGTACCGTTCGCAGAACGGCGGGCGCGCCTGGCAAAAACAAACGCGTGGATTGCCGTCGCGCAATGCGCACCTGTTGGTGCTGCGCGAAGCCATGTCCACTGATTCGGCCGAAACTGCCGGCATCTACTTCGGAACCGCCACCGGACAGGTTTTCTACACCGCCAACGAGGGACGCGAGTGGGATTTGCTTGCTGATTACCTGCCGCCGGTCTACTCTATAGAGGCGTTCGGGCCTGCTCGGGCATAGCCGCACCGAACGCGTCTTCCCTGGCGTTGTGACCCCTGGGAGTACCGATCCACATCATGTGCCTGTAAATGGATTTGCCCCAAGTGTTTCGGAGTATGATGAATTATCCCCCCGGAGGAATTTATGGACCGGAAGTATAAGCAAAAGGGCTATCAGCAGAGCGATCGCCCTGAAAAGAAGAAGGAGCGTCCGCCGGAGCCGCGTCCCCGGCAGGACCAGATGGGGCCGCGAACGCCGCGGATGGTGGGCACGGTTACACGCGCCCGCTGCTCGAGTTGCGGCGCGGCGCTGGCTCCTGGATTTGATTTGAATGCGCAGTGCCCGCGCTGCAATGCGGATTTGCATTGCTGCAAGCAGTGCGTCCACTTCGATACCGCGGCGCAATTTGAGTGCACGCAGCCGATTCCGGAACGAATTGCGAAGAAAGATGCCCGGAACACCTGCACATTTTTTGAGATCCGCGTGACGGTGGAAAAGGATACTTCGCCGGTTACCTATGCGAGCAGCACTCCCACGACGTCGATTCCTTCCGAGCGGCCGAACGATGCGCGCAAGGCTTTCGAAAATCTCTTCAAGAAATAAATAAATCAATCAAGTTTGTTCATTGGGGGGATTCAATTTTGCCGCGCTTTTCTGCGGGTGTGTGCGGCGTCGCGAACTAGCGCGGTGGAGCCGGGAAAAGCATGGGCTCCTGCGAGGGTTCGTCCGCAATGGATTCGAGACGAGGGTAGTGGTGGCGGAGCGGCTCCGGAACTTTGACTTTGTTTCCCGTGACTAGGCGAATGAGTTCGAGAGCGTTGACTACGCCTTTGCCCTGAAAGTGATTGTTGGTGATCACAAATGTTTTTTCGGCGTGCGAGGAGACTTTTTTAATACGCTCGGCCCATGGTTCGAGTTCCTCGAGCGAGTATAGATAATTGTAGCGTTCATACGATGGCACCGCGGGATCGTTGCTGAACCAGGTATCGTAGCGCCGCCCGTGGAGCCTTACGTAACCAATCGATGAAGTGGTGCGCTCGGCCGGCTTGATCGAGTTGCCGATCACGGGTTGATCGATGTTGCAGGATCCCACGCCGCGTTCGTGCAGCAAACGGTAAAAACTCTTTTGCGCCCAGGTGGAGTGGCGAACTTCCACAGCCAGCGGATAATCGCTGAATGCGCGGAGCAGATTTTCAAGCCTTGCCAGATTCTCCGGAGTGTTGTGGAAAGAGAAAGGAAATTGGATCAGGATGGCGCCCAGTTTTCCAGCATCGCGCAAGACATCAAATCCAGCGCGCACGGCGGCTTCGTCTTGCGCCGTCGTCGCGGGCTCGTGCGTGAATTTCTGCCAGAGTTTCGCGGTGAAGAGAAAGCGGGGATTCGCGGCGACGCGGTCGAGCCATTGACGGGCGAGCGCGGGACGCAGAGGCTGATAAAATGAAGTGTTGATCTCAATGGTATCGAAAAATTGAGACAGAAAAGCGGCCTCGTGAAATCCGCGCGGGCGGCGCGCGGGATAGACGATGCCGTTCCAATCGGAGTAAGACCATCCGGCCGGACCAATCAGCAATTGTCCATGTTTTCCAGGTTGAATTGAGGTTGGCTCGATCGCTCCGTTTGTCATTCTGTGGCCGCTCTGCGCATTTCAACTCAGCGTATGATGGCTTTTGGGGAGCTGTCAACCGGCGGATTTGTGCATGGAGGTTGCACAGAGTTTGCTGCCTTGCTATCCTAGTGCCGCGGGCGTCCAAATGCCTCATTCGAATCGTCGGCCAGCTTCAAATGCCTCTGCCAGATCTTACAAGCCAAGGTGCCATGATGATTACCACACTTACCTGCAAGCGATTGGAAATGCACCAGGCAGTGGAAGACGAAATCGCACTCAACGCACCGAAAATTGAAAAGCTTCTGAAACGGTATGCTCCAGACGTTGCCAAACTGCACGCTTCGTTCGACAGGGTTCCGAGAAAGGTGGAATTCGAGCTCTCGTTGACGCTATCGCTGCCTTTGGGGAAGTTGCACGCCACCGGCTCGGGGACTCACGTGCGCGCGAGCGTGAAACAAGCGTTTGGCGAGCTTGGAGCGCAATTGAAAAAGCACCAGCAAAAACTTAGAAAGGATTACGAATGGAAGCGTAAGCGACCGTTGCATAAGCCGGCAACAGCCGACGAAGCGCCTGCTGCCGATTAGTTTTGGGCGAAACTCTTACGAGGCTTTCGGGAAGTTTGCGAAGCTGCGAATCTCGAGAGGATCAGGAACGAAGCTGTTCGGCTAAATTGAATTCACGTCTACGCCTGCGAGCGCGAGTTGCGATACCAGGGCGCACACGCTAGAATCGTTGGACTCGTTTCAGGGGCGTAGCTCAGTGGTAGAGCAGTGGCCTTTTAAGCCAAAGGTCGTGGGTTCGATCCCCACCGCCCCTACCAGTCTTCTAGTTGATATTTTTGGAGTTAGCCTCTGTTGCGGTTGCGCCAGCCGACCGGGATTTCCCGGGAATGGGATCCGGCGGGAATAATTCTGATACTCAATTCACATTGTTAATTCGAGGGAGCGGGGCATTGCTGCCCGGCTCGCGCGTGGTTTTCAGATGCCGTCGAGATAGCGGAGCAATCCAACGAGTTCGCTGAGAGTAATTACTTGCTCGGGAGGGGGCACATTCCCGGTGAGCGTGGTGACGACGAATTTGCGCACGTCCGGGTTGTAGAAAAAAACGTCATGATAGACGGGATAGTTGGTCACTTGATCCCACGGAAGGCTCGCGGGAATGGGGAGGCTCACAGGCGCGGAGCAAGAACCCTGCGGCGGGGGCGTGGAAGGATATGGGCCATTACCCCACTGGACGCGAGTGATGTGAGGGTCTCCGTAGGTATATCCCTCGTAGGAATCAAAGAAGCCGTTGCCATCTCCAGCCCATGGCTGATTGATTTCGACGTCGCCGACACGAGAAAAGGCCGATTGGGACACAGGAATGGTTTGTGGGTTGGGGCGCAGAAGATCGATCAAGGGAAGGAAATTACCTTGATTGTTGCTGAGCTGAGTGAGGCCGGTCGGACTACAAATGTATTCGTTCTGATTGATCCGGCCATTGATGACAAAATCCAAGAAGCTCGTTTTCTGGCGGGCTCCGGTGGAAAAGGTATTAATCACGCCGCCGTCGATATTGGGAGTGCCAGGAATTCCGGGAATGCCCACAAGTTGGGCCCACGGATTATTGCCGGGTGAAGAGGTGGCATTCAGATCGAGGAGCACATCGTTCCTCACGGTGGGATCGTCGTTCACGTTTTCAGGAGTGCTGCCGCCTGGAGGAGTGAGAAAATCAGTCGTGGGCATCAGCCGTTGCCGCATGGGGTCGTACAAACGGAAAAACGCGACGGAATCGGGCCGGAATTTTCCGTTCAAGTCCTTCCTTAAAATCTTGGCAAGCGTGATGTTGTAATCGGGTCCCGGAATTTTGCCGCCCGCGGTGACGAACGCAAAAGCTGCCGCGGAAAATCGGCCCTCAATTTCCGTGGTGGGAATGAATCCGCCCAGGACATCCTGGAAATCCGCGTGCCAGGGCCGCCAGGAATGGACCGTCCCGAAGTGAATGCAAGCGCCCAGTATGAGGTAACGAATTTTGGGGAGATGCCGAGTATGGCCGTTCTTATCCACATAAGTCCCGCCATAAGCCGGGCTCTGGAGATAGGCCCGCGCCAGCGGGCCGCCGGTGCTGTGGGTGACGACGTCTACGTATTCGAGGCCCGGATTTGCCTGCACCGCCTGGTCGAGCCAGTAGCCAAGATAGTTGATGGCATAGGAAAAGTCGCCGCTGGTCATGGACTGCGCTGTGACCAACGAAATCTGGCCATCAAATACGCCGTCGTCCGGAGCCAGGGCCATGCGCCAATCGTATACAGCGCCGAAGAAGGTTTTGCCTTCCACATAACCGGCGTTGGTCAGGCTGCGTACGAATGAGGAATAGGAGGGAGACAAGTCGAGGGTTTTCGGATCGGCTCCACGATTGAAGGCGTATTGCAAAGTAGTTCCCTGGTGCGGCGAGGAGGCTGCATATCCTGGAACGAAGACCAGTGGAACTGCGGGGCCCGACGAACCAGCCTGGGGAGCGGCGGCCGCGGGGCCACAGATTCCGAGGGCGAGAATTACTCCCAGCAAGAAAATGGTGAGACGGTTCACCAACATATTTTTTGCTTCTCCTCCGCGGACGAACAAACCCGCACTGGTTCAATTTCAATGGACACGCTTGGACTCGTGATTTACCTTCCGCCTTAATCCCTTGATCCGGAATCGCCGTGAGATTCCTTGTTGTGTGAGTTCCCGCCGCGGGAGTCATCGTCGTCACGATCTCCGTCGCCGTGGGAGCCCTTGCCGCGCGAGTTCTGGCGCACGGTTGTCAGCTCACCATCGCGACGGCATCGCCATTCGATTTTCGAATCGTAGACCGCGGTGAGATGTGAGCCGTCGTTGGCACTCATGCGCGTGTGCAGGAGCGTTTCGGACGGGTGGCCAGCACAGGAAAGCGGTTCGCTGATTCTGGCGCGGTCGACAGAGATCGAGAATTCACCGAGGCTTTGACCGTGTTTGGGAGCGATGATTTCGATCACCACTCGAGGAGTGGCGCCGCGTTCGGTTTGGAACACCGCATCCTTGTCAGTGCTTCCCCTGATAGCAGAGAGCACGAGCGGAAATTGCGGCGTGGTGCCATCGCTCTTGCGCGCCAGTTCGCCGGCACCCGCGTCTTCCGCCAGCACGTTCGGAATGGTCAGTGAGGCGACGTGTAGCTTGATGCCGCTGGGCAGGCTGATCCGCCCTCGGATCTTGATCGTGCCGTTGGTCTTGTTCGAGCCCACATTCTGCGCCGTGGCCGGTGACTTCATCGCTGGACGGCGTTTCAGTGGTGATTGTTTCGTTTTGAATTCCCGGTACC
Organism: uncultured Acidobacteriota bacterium; assembly: GCA_963797765.1. Lineage (GTDB taxonomy): Bacteria > Acidobacteriota > Terriglobia > Acidiferrales > UBA7541 > JBGPTK01. The sequence goes on from CAWCQU010000003.1 coordinate 554,020, forward strand.
ATCGTTCCCGGATCGGCGGAGACTTGCGGCGTCCCGGCAGTGGAATCTCCGTAATAGAAAGATGCCGTGGAAGTGCCGGCGGGAATCGTGACGCTGGTGACTGCGGAACCGTCCGCCGTGAGCGAGAAGGTTCCGGTGAGCGACGTCGAAGCGAGATCGACGATGGTGTCTGACGTACTCGTGAGCGCTACGGCGGTTCCGGAGGAGGCATCCTGCATCTGGATCGTGATTGGGCCGAGCGTGGCGGAACCGTTTCCGGTGCCGGAGAATGCCGAGGAAGTGACCACGATCTGCCGGTAGGGATTCCGCGGTGCGACCCCGCTGAAATATGCATCAAAATCAGCCCCGCACATGGTGGGCACGCCCAAAAAGTTTGTGGTGGTTCGAACTACAGCTGGCTGAAGAAGTCCAAACGCCAGGTTCGTTCCGCAGGTGGGATTGCTGACATCAATTGCCGGCCACATATATCCCCCTTCCTGGATACTGCCGTCCGAATAGGGCAGCCAGGCGGGTTGTATGCCGTTGGTCCAGATGCCCGGATTCGGGCAAGTATTGCTCTTTCCTGTGTTGTTGTTGTAATTCACATCGGAAGTGAGAAGCACGTTGTTGCAACTGGAGAAGCCGTAGAAACAAGCGTTGCTCGCGCCGGATTCCAAGTTTGATTGGGCAATCACGGCATCGCAATTGCTCTTGTCGTATTCCACATACTCATCTTTTGTCAGAGAGATCAGGTCGGTGGACTGTCCGTAGTTCACACTATTGAAGCTGCCGTTGTAGCACCAGGGCTGTAATGCCGTGGAGCGCAACTGGTTGGTGTCCATGAAGCAAAGCGCCGTCATTCCGCTCGATCCGAACACAGCGCCCGGCCCAAAGTCAGCTTCGAGACTCGGGGTTGCGGTGTATTCCGTCTGGGTGAGAATTATTTTGTTGGCGGCGTTTTGGAACCCAAGAGCGGTCAATCCATCGGCAAGGGTCTGGGTCTTGCTTCCGTTGGCCCAGGCATTCGTCACGGCGCGCCACATTACTGCTGTCGCCGGAGCCCAACCAGTTTCGTATTGATAAGCGGCGCTGAAGAGATTATTGGGGTAACTCCAGAAAGGGGTCGTGAACGGCTTACTGGTGAAAGCTAATCCACAGGTATTGCTGGATGAGGTGAGCGGAGTAGAGCAGTTGTTCTGCGGAATATCTTCAGCATTGGTGAATTCCTCAAGCGAAGCCACAAATAAATAATTGGTATTATTTCCCGCCAAATAAAGGCCGGTTTGCAAATTGCCACTGCTGTCATAGGTGGAATACGGCACCCCGTTCGCCGAGTATTGATTCTGCAGGTAAACGTAGAGCTGCTCCAGGACGTTTCGCGCGAAACCGCATTCCGTAGCGGTCTGGCCCGTGGGATTCTGGCACACCAGAGCCGCTTGACTGGCCGGAAGGCCGTTGGAAGTCGTCCCAGCGGAATAGTAAGGGGAGCTCAGGTAGGCTTGATAGTTGTAATACTCCACCTGCAGCATTGCCGCCACCGTCTGATAGTTGGCGAAGTATTGCAGCAGATTGATCGGGTCCTTGTAGAAGGTTGCATCGGCGCCGAAAGATCCCGTCGCGGGAACGGATGACGCTGTTTTCACCGCGTTTTGACACGTTCCGATAATTCCATCGTTATTGGTGGACTGCAGGGCGATATTGATTGCCACCAGGGATGCGGAGATCGACGGAAGTCCGCCGCCGGGGCCGTTGGCAATTTCACTTAAGACGTTATTAATGTCGGCCTGGGTCACGGTGCCGCTCGGGTTCTCGCCGGCCTGAAGCAGGGCCGTATAGTCATTCGAAACTGTCTCAATGGAAGTCAGCGCGTTAGTGACGGAACTGCTATTCAGCGCTTGGACGCAAGTCTGCGTCGTAATTTCACTTGAAATCTGACTGAGTTGCGCGGAGATGGTATCGAGCTCGTTGTTGATCTGCGTCAACTGGTTCAGGATGGCGGTCTGCGTGCTGCTCTGCGAGTTAAGGCCGAGCGCGGTGAGGGCGTAGCCGGTCAATTGATCCGTGATCCCGCCGGTTACTCCTTCCACCAAGCCAGTGATGACGGAGGCTTCCTGCGCCTGCGATTGAGGCGCGAGGACGAATGCCAGCAAGATCAACAACACGAAAATTGCTTTCCCAGCCGATTTACTTTGCATCTTCCTCTCCTTTGCGATGTGTCCAGAATTTCAAGGATCGATTCAAGAATGCACATTTGCCAACTTCTCGCTGCTAACCGCGGCAGAGTTTCCTCCGGAACATTTTCGCCAGCATTCCGGCAGGATCAGCCGGATGCAAATTTCTGTGCTCGCAAGCGACTCAACAGCCAGCCGCACAATCGAAACAGCGGGTTACAAATCTGCCGAGCAAACTTCTGATGACACTCGAAACAGGGTAAAGCGGGGGACGTAACTGGAGCAGCAAACTACCTGAAATGAGCTATAAGACGCCACGGGTTCTGTATCATCGGCCCTCGATTTCTGTCAATAAAATCCAACGTTTCGACGCCATCTTTCAAAAAAATGAGAGTACTAAGAGTTCGATAACTTCGAACGGTTGCACTGTGGGAAGCGAACAACATCGTAAGCTCCATTCACATCGATTTCGCGCCGATCCATTTTCAAGCAATTCGCGATGCTCCATTCCTGGGCAGAGCCTGCGGGGCGTGGAACAATCTCGATATATCGGCTTCTCCGCGCCGCACAATCGGTTTCCCGCCCGGTAGATATCCACCCTTGTTAATGTAGTTCCATTGGCGCCACCTGTATTCAACACGATCCCGCTGGGCCACAGAGTCTCAGCGTGAGCGGCCGACCGGTGTCGCCGTGCTCAGGTTCCGGGTGACCGTGAACGATCCAACCGGCCCATCCTGCAATCCGCGGGACTCTGGTTCGAGTTCTCCCCTGCGGCAGCTCAGAATTTTTCCCTAGTACAACTCCGCAGACTTTAGAATCGTTGCGCTTGCGCCAAGACCTCCCACCAGCAGTACCGAACCGTTCGGCAGCAGCGTCGCCGTATGGTCGCCCCTGGCGGCCTTCAGCAGGGTGGTTGGGGCGCTGAAGGTTCCCGCAACCGGATCGTAGATGCCGATTGAATCGAGCGGATTCCCGATTGAATTCAGGCCTCCCGCGACCAGGACCGTTCCGTTGCTCAGCAGAGTTGCCGTGGCATTGGCGCGAATGCCCGTGATGCTGGCGGTGGTTGAGAATGTTCCAGCCATGGGATCGAAGATTTCCGCGCTGGATAGGGAAGCAAAGGAACTATTGGAACCTCCTACAAAGAGTATCTTGCCGTTAGTGAGCAGAGTGGCGGTGTGATAGAAGCGCGCGACTGACAGGCTGGAGGAGGTGGTGGTGAAGGTGCCCGTCGCGGGATTATAGATCTCCGCGCTGGCTAGAGCTGCCGAGCCGGAATAGCCTCCGACGATCAACACCGTTCCGTTACTTAACAACGTGGCGGTGTGTGAAGTGCGCGCGGCGTTCAAATTGCCGGTGGTGTTACTGAAGGTTCCTGCTACAGGATCATAGATTTCAGCAGTGGCCAGGGAAGAGCCGCCGCTGCCTTCGCCTCCAACGATCAGCACGGTTCCGTTACGCAGCAACGTTGCCGTATGGCCGTAGCGGCCTTTGGTGAGGCTGCCGGTGGTGGCGCTGAAGGTGTTCGTTCCAGGGTCATAGATCTCCGCACTGGCTAAGGCCGCCGATCCGCTATAGCCACCCGCAAGCAGAACTTTTCCGTTGCTCAACAGCGTGGCCGAGTGGAGTTCCCGCGCCGTGGCTAGGCTACCGGTGGTGGCGGTGAAAGTCTGCGGACCAGGATTAAATAGCTCCGCATTGGTGACGGGAACGCCGCTACTGTTTTCACCTCCAGCCACCAATACCATTCCGTTGTTGAGGAGCGTCGCCGAGTGAGTGTAAACGCCGGTGCTCAGACTTCCGGTTGTCGTGACGAATCCGGAGGACCTGACGGTCAATGTGGCCGTGCCGCTGATCGAGGAATCGGCAGAACCGACGGTGGCAGTGATCGTGACAACTCCTGGAGCGATGCCGATCGCGGTGCCGTAGTTGGTAGCATCGTTCGTAACCACCGCAATTGCCGTGTTCGAAGAGCTCCATGTGGCCGACGCCAGGACCTGGGTACTGTTGTCGCTGAACGTGGCAACAGCAACAAACTTCTGATTTCCAAGAGGCGAGATCGTTGCCGAACCCGGCTGAATCGAAATTGATACGAGTCCAGGCGGGAGGAAATTATCGGGATGATAGATTTCGGAACTGCTCAGGTCTGCGCCACTCGAGTCCTGGCCGCCATAAACGAGCACCGTCCCGTCATCCAACCGAATCGAAGATTGCATATTGCGTCCGGTATTCAAATCGCCCGTGAAGCTGAACGTTTGTGATCCTGGATCGTAGATCTCAGAAGTGTTCACCGGACCACTTGGCGTCGCACCGCCGGCAATGAGCACCGTTCCGTCATTCAGCAAAGTCGCCGAATGTTGCGTTCGAGCGGTGTTCAGGCTGCCGGAAGTGAGTGTGAATAGATTCGTCGCTGGATCATAGAGCTCGGCTGTGGCCTGTGGGCCTCCAGCGTTCCCGCCACCGACGATCAATACTTTTCCTCCGTTCAATAGGGTTGCCGTGAGCCCGTTTCGCGCAGTGCTCATGCTCCCGGAAGTAAAGGAGAACGCGTTTGTGTTGGGATCATAGATTTCCGCGGATGCCAGCGCGCCGCTTGAGCCCTGGCCTCCAACGATCAGCACCTTGCCGTTGCCCAACAGAATTGCGGCGTGATTTCCACGGGCCGTTTTCAGGCTGCCCGTTGGCAGGAAGGTCTGGCTGATTGGATCATAGAGCTCCGCACTCGAGACTGGGCCAGTGGCTCCGCTGCCTCCGGCAATCAGAACTTTACCGTTGGGCAGCAGGGTGGCGGTGTGTTGATCGCGCGCTGAACTCATACTGCCGCTGGCGGGCGTGAACATCCCGGTGGCGGGATCGTAGAGCTCGGCGCTGGACAATCCGTTGGTGCCGTCCGAGGTGCCTCCGACGATCAGAACCTTACCGTTGTTGAGCAAGGTGGCGGTCTGGTCGCCGCGGGCCGTATTCATGCTGCCCGTTGGAGTGTAGGTCCCGTTGGTCGGATCGTACAGATTTGCATTGGCTATGCCAATTGGGTCGCCTTGCGTGCCTCCCGTGGTCAGGACGCCTGTGCCGGGAAGTTGCGTCTGACTGGCGCCAGAGGATGCACTGCCTGTGCTGCCAGACTTCGAATAGTTTCCTGACACGCCCAACGCGGCCGAATCACTGGTAATCGAGCCTAGAGTGGCCTGTATGATTGCGGCGCCGGAGTTGACTCCCTTAGCGATTCCCGTATGCGTGCCGATAGTAGCGACGGAAGTGTCCGAAGAGCTCCAGGTGACGCTCGTGGTGATGTCCTGCGTGCTGTTATCGGAGTATTTTCCAGTGGCCGTGAAGTCCTGCGAATCTCCCACGCTGATCGTGGCCGCCTTGGGCGTCACGGCGATCGAACTCAGCGTCGGTGAAGTCACCGTAAGCGTAGTTGAGCCGTTGATGCTGCCAGATGTAGCCTTGATCAACGAAGTTCCGGCCGCGACCCCAGTGGCCAGGCCACCGGTGGTGATTGTGGCCACACTGGTGGTGGCCGAATTCCAAGTGACACTGCTGGTGAGGTTCTGCGTGGTTGAATCCGTGTAAGTTCCGGTGGCGGTGAACTGCTTGGTGCTACCCGAGGTGATCGACGGATTTGCCGGAGTGACCGCGATGGATACGAGAGTCGCAGCCGTTACGGTCAGAGTGGTCGAGCCGTTGACGCTGCCGGATGTGGCCTTGATCACCGAACTTCCGGTTCCGACGGCCGTGGCCAAGCCGCCCGAAGTGATTGTAGCCACACTCGTGGTAGCAGAGTTCCAAGTCGCGCTACTGGTCAAATCTTGTGTGCTGGAATCCGTGTAAGTTCCTGTAGCGGAGAATTGTTGCGTCAATCCCTTGGCAATCGACGGATTCGCCGGAGTGACCGCGATGGAGACCAGAGTCGCAGCAGTTACGGTGAGCGTGGTCGAGCCGTTGACGGCGCCCAGAGTCGCTTTGATGGTCGAAGTCCCGGTTGCCACAGCAGTGGCCAAGCCGCCGGTGGTGATGGTAGCCACACTGGTGGTGGCGGAGTTCCAGGTCACGCTGCTGGTGAGGTTCTGTTGACTGGAGTCGGTGTAAGTTCCGGTAGCGGTGAATTGCTGCGTCAATCCCTTGGCGATCGAGGGATTAGTCGGCGTCACGCTGATCGAAACGAGAGTGGCGGCGGTCACCGTCAACGTAGTTGAGCCGTTAACGGCGCCCAGAGTCGCTTTAATGGTTGACGTTCCGGTGCCCACACCCGTAGCCAGGCCGCCGGTGGTGATGGTGGCCACACTGGTGGTAGCCGAATTCCAGGTCACACTGCTGGTGAGGTTCTGCGTGGTCGAATCCGTGTACGTTCCTGTGGCGGTGAACTGTTGCGTGAGACCTTTCGCGATCGAGGGATTCGCGGGCGTGACGCTGATCGAGACAAGAGCCGGCGAGATGACGGTTAGCGTGGTCGAGCCGTTGACGCTTCCGAGCGTTGCTTTGATCGTCGAAGTCCCAATCCCTACACCTGTAGCCAAGCCTCCGGTGGTGATGGTGGCTACGCTGGTGGTAGCGGAATTCCACGTCACACTGCTGGTGAGGTCCTGCGTGCTCGAATCCGTGTATGTTCCTGTGGCGGTGAACTGTTGCGTGAGGCCCTTCGCGATGGAGGGATTCGCCGGTGTAACGCTGATCGATACCAGCGCTGGCGCGGTGACGGTCAGCGTCGTCGAGCTGCAAATTAAGCCCGCGCACGCTTTGATCGTCGTTGCACCCTGTGCGATGCCATAGGCATTGCCCAGGTTGGTGGAATCGTTCGTGATCGTGGCAATCGCCGTGTTCGACGAACTCCAGGTGACCGAGGCAAGCTGCTCGGTGCTATTGTCGCTGAAGGTGCCCGTGGCGATGAACTGCTGATCCGTATCGAGAGGAATCGTTGGGCTTGCCGGGCTGAGAGTGATTGAGACGAGGCTGGGCGGGGTCAGCGACGCCGGTTGATACAGTTCCGCACTGGACAAGACATCGCTGGAGTTCTGGCCTCCGGCAACCAGCACCGTCCCGTTGGTCAAAAGAGTCGCCGTAGCGTAGAAGCGTGCAGCGGTCAGACTGCCGGTGGAGGTGAATGCGTTCGTCGCCGGATCGTACAGCTCCGCGCTGGACAGGAAGCCGCTGGAGCTATCACCTCCGGCAATCAGCACCATGCCGTTGTTTAACAGCGTCGCAGTGTGCAGGTAGCGCGCGGTGTTCAGGCCACCGGTGGTTGTGGTGAACGTCACCGTCGCCGGATCGAACAGCTCCGCACTGGAGAGGTAACCGCTGGAGCCATAGCCTCCGACGATCAGCACCATCCCGTTGTTCAACAGTGTTGCGGTGGCGGACTCGCGCGCGGTGTGCAAGCTGCCCGTCGTGGTGAACATGCCGGTAGCCGGATTGTAGAGCTCTGCACTGGACACGTAATCGTTCGGGTCAACGCCTCCCGCAATCAGCACCATGCCATTATTCAACAGGGTTGCGGTGGCGGACTCGCGCGCGGCGTTCAGGCTACCGGTGGTCGCGGTGAACATCCCCGTTGCCGGATCGTACACCTCCGCGCTGACAAGGCTGCTCGAGCTCGTGCCATCGGGAGTACCTCCGGCAATCAGAACTTTCCCGTCATTCAACAGCGTCGCCGTGGCGAAATAGCGCCCGGTGGTCAGGCTGCCGGTCACGGTGAACGTTCCCGTAGCCGGATTGTAGAGCTCCGCACTGGACAACGAACCGTTGGAATCGCGGCCTCCGGCAATCAGCACCTGGCCGTTGTTCAACAGAGTGGCAGTGTGGTAGTAGCGCCCGTTGTTTAGGCTTGTGGTCGCGGTGAACGTTCCCGTTGTCGCGTTGTAGATCTCCGCACTGGCCAAGGTGCCGCTCGATCCAAAGCCCCCGGCGATCAATACCGTGCCGTCGTTCAACAGCGTTGAAGTGTGGCTCATCCGCGCCGCGTTCAAACTGCTTGTGGGCACAAACCCCGCAGTCACCGTCAGAGTCGTCGAACCGTTCACGCTGCCCAAGGTTGCCTTGATCGTGGAACTGCCGATTCCCACACCGGTCGCCAAGCCGCCTGTTGTGATCGTGGCCACACTGGTGGTGTCCGAGTTCCACGTAACGGTGCTGGTAATGTCTTGCGTGCTCGAATCCGTGTACGTCCCTGTGGCGGTGAACTGCTGCGTCAAGCTCTTGACAATCGAGGGATTCACAGGAGTCACACTGATCGAGACCAGAGTCGCGGCCGTCACTGTAAGAGTGGTTGAGCCGTTGACGCTTCCGGAAGTCGCTTTGATCGTTGATGTACCAACTCCGAGACCAGTCGCCAAACCGCCCGAGGTGATGGTGGCGACACTGGTGGTGGCGGAACTCCACGTTGCGGTGCGGTGAGGTCCTGCTGACTGGAGTCGGTGTACGTGCCGGTTGCGGTGAACTGCTGGGTGAGTCCCTTGGCGATCGACGGATTCGCCGGCGTCACGGCGATGGATACGAGAGTGGCGGCGGTTACAGTAAGCGTGGTGGTGCCGTTGACGCTGCCGGATGTTGCCTTGATGGTGGAAGTTCCAGTCGCAACAGCGGTGGCCAGCCCGCCCGCAGTGATGGTGGCAACGCTGGTGGTGGCCGAACTCCATGTCGCGGTGCTGGTGAGGTCTTGCTGGCTGGAGTCGGTGTACGTGCCGGTTGCAGTGAACTGCTGAGTGAGTCCTTTGGCGATCGACGGGTTCGCCGGCGTCACGGCGATGGATACGAGAGCGGCGGCCGTAACAGTAAGCGTGGTGGTGCCGTTGACGCTGCCGGAAGTCGCCTTGATGGTGGAAGTGCCAGTTGCAACAGCGGTGGCCAGCCCGCCCGCAGTGATGGTGGCGACGCTGGTGGTGGCGGAACTCCACGTTGCGGTGCTGGTGAGGTCTTGCTGGCTGGAGTCAGTGTACGTGCCGGTTGCAGTGAACTGCTGCGTGAGTCCTTTGGCGATCGATGGATTCGCTGGCGTCACGGCGATGGATACGAGAGTGGCGGCGGTTACCGTAAGCGTGGTGGAGCCGTTGACGCTGCCGGATGTCGCCTTGATGGTGGAAGTGCCAGTTGCAACAGCGGTGGCCAGGCCGCCCGCAGTGATGGTGGCAACGCTGCTGGTGGCGGAACTCCACGTCGCGGTGCTGGTGAGGTCTTGCTGACTGGAATCGGAGTACGTGCCGGTTGCGGTGAACTGCTGCGTCAGGCCCTTGGCGATCGATGGATTCGCCGGCGTTACGGCGATGGATACGAGAGCGGCGGCCGTAACAGTAAGCGTGGTTGTCCCGTTGACGCTGCCGGAAGTCGCCTTGATGGTGGAAGTGCCAGTTGCAACAGCGGTGGCCAGCCCGCCCGCAGTGATGGTGGCGACGCTGGTGGTGGCGGAACTCCACGTGGCGGTGCTGGTGAGGTCCTGCTGACTGGAGTCGGTGTACGTGCCGGTTGCGGTGAACTGCTGCGTGAGTCCCTTGGCGATCGATGGATTCGCTGGCGTCACGGCGATGGATACGAGAGCGGCGGCGGTCACCGTGAGCGTGGTGGTGCCATTCACGCTGCCGGATGTCGCCTTGATGGTGGAAGTGCCAGTTGCAACAGCGGTGGCCAGGCCGCCCGCAGTGATGGTGGCAACGCTGCTGGTGGCGGAACTCCATGTCGCGGTGCTGGTGAGGTCTTGCTGGCTGGAATCGGAGTACGTGCCCGTTGCAGTGAACTGCTGCGTCAGGCCCCTGGCAATCGACGGATTGGCTGGCGCAACAGAGATCGATGACAGCGTCGGCGCTGTTACGGTGAGCGTTGTTGAGCCGCTCACTGTCCCTGAGGTCGCCGTAATGTTCGCCGTCCCGATTCCCACACCTGTTGCGTAGCCACCCGTGGAACCACCGGAAAGAATTGTGGCAACGCTCGTTGTGTCCGAACTCCACGTGACGGACGTGGTGATGTCTTGAGTGGTTGAATCGCTGTAGGTTCCTTGAGCGAAGAATTGCTCGTGCAGACCCTTGGCGATGGACGGATTTGCCGGAGTGACAGCGATGGAAGTCAATACGGCCGATGAAACAGTGAGCCGGGTGGTGCCGCTGACGCTGCCTGAAGCGGCCTTAATGTTCGCAGTGCCAATTCCAACGCCTGTTGCGAGTCCCCCCGTTGAGCCGCCGGAAAGTATCGTGGCGACGCTAGTGGCGTCCGAACTCCACGTTGCCGTTGTGGTCAAATCCTGCGTGCTGGAATCAGTATAGGTGCCCGTCGCAAAGAATTGCTCAAATTGTCCTTTGCTAATGGTGGGATTCGCCGGGGTGACGGCGATGGAAACGAGAGTCGCGGCCGTCACGGTGAGGGTGGTCGAGCCGGTGATGCTGTGGAAGGTCGCTTTGATCGAGGATGATCCAACGCCAGCGGCTGTAGCTAGGCCGCCAGTCGTGATTGTGGCTACACTGGTGGTCACCGAACTCCAGGTGGCGCTGCTGGTGAGATCCTGCGTGCTCAAATCAGAAAAAGTTCCCGTGGCGGTGAATTGCTGCGTCAACCCCTTGGCGATCGAAGGATTGGCCGGAGTGACCGCGATCGAAGTTAAAGTTGGCGCAACAACGGTGAGAGTGGTGGAGCCGGTCACGCCGGAAAGCGTTGCGCTAATGCTCGAAGTGCCTGTGGCGACCGCCGTCGCCAGCCCCGCTGTCGTAATCGTAGCAACACTAGTGGTAGCCGAGGCCCACGTGACTGTGCTGGTGAGGTCCTGCGTGCTCAAATCGGTGTAAGTTCCGGTGGCTGTGAATTGCTGCGTCAATCCCTTGGGAACGGCTGGGTTTGCGGGAGTGACGCTGATCGACGCCAAGGCGGCGGCCGTTACGGTAAGAGTCGTTGAGCCAGAGACACTGCCGGATGTCGCGCTGATTGTGGAAGTGCCGGCGCCCGCTCCGGAGGCTAGACCGCCCGTGGTGATTGTGGCTACACTGGTGGTGGCCGAAGCCCAAGTGACACTCGCCGTAATATTTTGAGTGGAGAGGTCGCTATAGGTTCCCGTGGCTGTGAACTGCTGCGTTAATCCTTTAGCGATTGAGGGGTTGGCCGGAGTGACAGCGATCGAAGTCAGGGATGCCGCAGTAACAGTAAGAGTTGTTGAGCCAACGATGCTGCCGGATGTCGCGCTGATTGTGGAAGTGCCAGTGCCGAGACTGGAGGCCAGTCCGCCCGCGGTTATTGTGGCCACACTGGTAGTGCCCGAAGCCCACGTTACGCTGCTGGTGAGGTTCTGCGTGGAGAGATCGCTATAAGTTCCGGTGGCAGTGAATTGCTCGGTCGATCCTTTAGTGATGGAGGGATTTGCCGGAGTCACGCTGATGGAAGATAGCGTGGCTGCGGTTACGGTCAGAACCGTCGAGCCGCTGACGCTGCCCAAGGTCGCACTGATTGACGAAGTCCCAACTCCAACACCGCTGGCGAGACCACCCGTGGTGATCGTGGCGACGCTGGTGGTTGCCGATGCCCACGTCACGCTGGCGGTGATGTTTTGCGTGGACGTGTCACTGTAGGTGCCCGTCGCGGTGAATTGCTGCGTCAATCCCTTCGCAATCGAAGGATTCGCCGGAGTCACGCTGATCGATGTCAGCGTTGCTGCGGTCACCGTCAGAACGGTCGAGCCGCTGACGCTGCCCAAGGTCACACTGATTGACGAAGTCCCGGCTCCCACACCGCTGGCCAGACCACCCGTGGTGATCGTGGCAACGTTGGTGGTTGCCGATACCCACGTCACGCTGGCGGTGATGTTTTGCGTGGACGTGTCACTGTAAGTCCCGGTCGCGGTGAATTGCTGCGTCAATCCCTTCGCAATCGAAGGATTCGCCGGAGTCACGCTGATCGATGTCAGCGTTGCTGCGGTTACAGTCAGAACTGTCGAACCGCTCACGCCGCCCAACGTTGCACTGATCGAAGAAGACCCAGCGCCAACACCGCTGGCCAGGCCACCGCCGGTGATTGTAGCGACGCTGGTGGTCGCAGACGCCCACGTCACGCTGCCGGTGATGTTTTGCGTTGTGGAGTCGCTGTAGGTTCCGGTCGCGGTGAATTGCTGCGTTAATCCCTTCGCAATCGAAGGATTGGCCGGAGTCACGCTGATCGAGGTCAGCGTCGCTGCTGTTACAGTCAAAACCGTCGAGCCGCTGACGCTGCCCAAGGTCGCGCTGATTGACGAAGTCCCAGCTCCAACACCGCTGGCCAGACCACCCGTGGTGATCGTGGCGACGCTGGTGGTTGCCGACGCCCACGTCACGCTGCCGGTGATGTTTTGCGTTGTGGAGTCGCTGTAGGTTCCGGTCGCGGTGAACTGCTGCGTCAAGCCTTTCGCGATGGATGGATTTGCCGGAGTCACACTGATCGATGTCAGCGTCGCTGCAGTTACCGTCAGAACCGTCGAGCCACTGACGCTGCCAGAAGTGGCTTTGATTGTTGAAGTCCCTACGCCTGCTCCCTTCGCCAGGCCGCCGCTGGTAACAGTAGCCACACTGGTTGTGGCCGAACTCCAGGCCACGGTGCTGGTAATGTTTTGAGTCGTGCCATTACTGTAAGTTCCCGTGGCGGTGAACTGTTGAGTCAAACCTTTTGCGATCGAAGGATTCGCCGGCGTCACACTGATCGAAGTCAACGTCACGGTCGGCGCGGTGCCACGACCCGTGAGGCTAACGGTTTGGGGGCTGGACAACGCATTGTCGGAGATGGTGATCAACCCGGTCCGCGTCCCGGTTACCGTGGGAGTGAAGGTCACTTGAATTGCGCAGCTGGAATGAGCCGGCAAGCTCGGAACACAATTATTCGTCTCCGCGAAATCGCCGCTTGAAACAATGCTGCTGATCGAAACAGGAGCAGGATCGGGATTGGACAAAGTGATCGTCTTAGGAGGACTGGTTGTGAAATCGGGCTGGTTGCCGAATGCAAGCAGCGCCGGCGACACATTCAAAAACAGGATGCCATTGCCGGACAGACTGGCCGACTGCGGGCTGTTGCCGGCGGAGTCCTGTACAGTAATCGATCCGGTTCTCGCGCCTGTCGTGGTGGGCTTGAACGTGACACGGATTGAACAGTTGGCTCCTCTGGAAAGGTTGCTGCCGCAATTGTTCGTCTGTGCAAAATCGCCGGCCGCCTGGATGCTCGAAATGGTAATCGACGAGCTCAGATTGTTGTGCAGCGTGAGAAAGCCCGGATTGCTGGTGGTTCCTACGACATCGTTGCCGAAATTGAGGCTGGCGGGAGAGAGCGCCACCGGCGGGACCCCTGTCCCGCTCAGGCTCACCTTCTGAGGACTGCCGCTTGCATTGTCGGTGACGCTGAGAGACGAGCTGAATGAACCGGTGGACGTAGGAGAGAACTTCACGCTGATCGAACAATGCGCGTTGGGAGCCAGTGCGGCTGGGCAATTATTGGTTTGCGAAAAAGGAGCGCCCGCTGCGATGCCGGCAATCGTGAGGTTTGATCGTCCTGTGTTGGTGAGTGAGACAGTTGCCGCAGAGCTTGTAGTTCCAGTAACCTGGCCGCCGAAATTCAGGCTCCTGGGATTGAGTGATGCGACTTGCGCGTTTAATGGAGCCGCCGCGAAGCCTACCAGGAAAAATGCAAGGAAAATCCAGCCCCAGCGACGAATACCATAATTCATGACTGCCTCCACATTAGGCGCAACGCGCGGCACAACTACTTCTTCAGAATGTCATTTCAGGTGGCGCTGAAACGAGCTTGAGAAACCGATCAAAATCCACAGAAACAGGAATCGTGTTCGGATTTCCGTAAAAAGCAACACGCACTTAGCACTGCGCCAAAAATTCTGTCAACAACAATTCGACAATGTTAATGATTTTTTTCAGCGGGGATTAGAAGTACTAAAACGCACAGAACTGAATTATTTTCGAGCCGAAATCCGATGATTGAGCGTGGAGACGGATGAAAATGCGGCGCGCGAACGGCATGAATGGAATCGATTCGGACGATTTTGACCGCCAAATATCGTTATTCTAAATATTTCGACCGTGCTTTCGGGATTGATTCAATGTAATTCACTATGACTGACGTACCTACTATATAAATACTGACACCTGAATCGCAACCCACGAGGGGATTATTGGCAATCCAGAATTTGTACATTCACTCTGGATTCCTTGCTACTCTCGCAATGACATGCGACTCCAAAGCATTCAGGCAGGCTGCAGTGCATTTCGATAATGCTCATGCGCAGATTGATGCCGGTAAGCGTGAGCAGGAAGACTCAACGCGGGAGATTCTGCAAAACATTATTGGGGTCTGGACGATTGTTTGCATGTGAGTCTGCCAGACGCGGTTGGTGCTGTATCGATACCTACCTGGGTTAGGTTACCAGTGGGAATCCAAGTTGGAAAAAGCTACGAGAGAGAGAGGCGGCGAGCGTAAGATTTCGAAATCCTCACGATGATGTGAAGGTGCTACTTGATGGCATTCGAGAATCAACGCTTAACCGATCGCAAGGAAATTTCGATTCCGATGCAATTCTTCAGCAGCACCGGAGAATTGGAGACGGGCGAGACGATCAATGTTTCGCAGCACGGATTGTTCTTCATTGCGGACTGCGCTCCGAACGTGGGAGAGCCGATCGAAATGCTGCTGTGGCCGGAAGAATTGACGGGGAAGACGGGAGGGAGCATTCGGTGCAATGGGCGCGTGGTTCACGTGCAACTGAACGCTCAAGATGGGCGAATGGGGATCGGAGTGGAGATTCAACGTTTTGAACTTGATCTGGCCAGCCGGGGAATAAACTGACAATTCAGACTTAGAGCTATAGCCATTTTTGACCGCCCGCAACCGCTAATTGCAAGCCCACGCGAAGCTTCAATCGAATAAATTAAAAACGCCAAGAGAGCGTCCACTGGAACCAACTCGGTGGCGACGACGCCCGAGCCGCCGCAGGTGAGATAGCAGGTGATGCCAATTCTCATTGGGTCTCGAGACAAGAATGAACCAATATCAAGCCCACTACCAAATCCAAAACGAAAAGCCGGGCGCAGCGAGCAGTGCCCCTACAAGAAACATTGCGCGGTGGCGAGGGCGGATGCTAGATTCGGCGCGCTCCGGATTCCATGGTTAGATGAGCGGACAGGCAGGGGCGATGCGGCGACTCTCAGACAAAGTGGCGTTGATCAGCGGCGGCGGAACTGGAATTGGGCGAGCTTGCGCCGTGGCATTTGCACAGGAAGGAGCGAGAGTGGCGGTGGCGGGGCGTCGACATGCGCTGCTTGAGGCGGTGGTGGGCGAGATCACGGCGGCAGGAGGGGAAGCGCTGGCTGTGAAATGCGACGTGACGGAACGGCTGTCTGTGGAATCCGCGATTCGAAGCACCGTGGAGCGGTTCGGAGGACTCAGCACGGTGGTCAATAGCGCGGGAATTGTAATCGCGGCCGATGTGGAGGGCACATCGGATGAAGAGTGGCACCGCATCATCGCGATTAATTTGACAGGGACGTTTTATGTTTCGCGGGCGGCTTTGCCGGAATTGCGGCGCGGCGGCGGAGGATCGATTATTAACATGGGATCGGTGTTCGGATTGATCGCGATGAAACAACGAGCCGCATACGCGGCATCGAAAGGCGGGGTGACGCTACTGACCAAAGCGATGGCTTTGGACCACGCTCGCGAAGGAATTCGAGTGAATTGCATTTGTCCGGCGATTACGGAAACTGAATTGATTCAGGAGCTGTTTTCAAAAATGCCCGATGCAGAAAACGTGCGCAAGTCCCGAGCCGAGCAGATTCCACAGGGGCGCTTTGGACGGCCGGAGGAGATAGCGAACCTCGCTGTTTTTCTTGCGTCCGATGAATCACCGTGGCTCACTGGCGCGGCTATTCCGGTTGACGGAGGATTTTCTGCTGGCTAAGTCTGAAAAGAAGCAGCCATCCGCAAGACTTGTACACCTGGCCGAGAAAGAACTGAGATGGCGGCTGGCGAAAAGTAACACGGCGCGCCAGTTTGGCTTCGTGCTGCGCACGGCTGAGCCGGGGCGCGTGATTTTGCAAATGCGGGTTGCGCGGCGGCACAAACAAGTGCACGGCGTGGTCCATGGCGGCGTGCTGGCGTCGCTGGCGGATACGGCAGGTGGACTAGCGACTTATATGGTGGTGGCGGCTGGAACACGGGTGGCCACGGTGGAGATGAAGATCAATTACTTGGAGCCAATCGATAAAGGGATGATAACGGCGGAAGCTCGAGTGATTCGCCGAGGAAAGTATTTGTCCGTAGTGGATTGCGATTTGCGCAACGAAGAAGATTTGTTGGTGGGGAAGGCACTGATGACGTTCTCGATGGGCCCGGTACAAAAATAAAGCGGGGCAGAATCATCCGCCCCGCTCGCGTGAAATTTGCTTCCCGGAATATTCAGAGTGCCGCCGCCGATCGTTACTGCTGGCCGTTTGATCCGCCGAGCGCCGCTTCCTCACCGTCCTTAAAAAGGTACTTGATGCAGTGTTTGTAGATCAGCAAATTAGGGCTGCCCAGGCGCGTGAGTTTTATGCAGTCGCGATCATACCATTCGACCGTGCCATGAAGGGTTTCACCATCGGTCAAGACAATCGCCACGGGTGATTTGGATTGCATCTGCTTCACATAGTAAAAATTTTCGGCGTGAGTCTGCTCGGGCGGGGCCGGCTTCTTGCGAAGGGCCGGAGACTGAGCGACGTTCGGCTGCGGCACGGGCCTGGGCACATATTGATCTTTGACTTCCGTGAGGGTAGGACGAAATAACTTCCGATTCACCATCAGAACTCCTTCTGAACTTCAGCTAGTTTGACTGCTCGCATGATCGTTTGGTTTCAAATGGTTTCAGAATTCTGATCGCATCCCAAGAATCGCGATCAGGCCGGCGGCGCGTTGAGAGGTGCTCTCAAGGAAGCTGCCAGCGCATCCAGAGACAATTGTCGGTTGATGTTGCGTCGCAACCGGCTCTGGAGCTGATCCAAATTTCCGACGGCCCGCTCGATCCAATCGAGATCGGTTTTCTTGCCGAGGGTCTCGAGTTCACGCCGCAGGTCAGGATTGCGCGGAACAAAATTCTTCGGGCCGTGGGACAATTCAAGTAGATCTGTCAAGAGACTATAGAACAGCTCCAAAATATTTTCAAACGATTCCTTCTCCTTTTTGGCGATTTGCGCGGTGAGCGCGAAAATTTCGCGATAATTTTTCCCGGCGACAGCAGATTCGAGAAGGCGCAACACTTCCCGCCGCAGGCGCTCCGATTCGGCGAGATCGAGCTCGAGCGCCAGGCCCGGAGAGCCTGCACTCAATTGCGCGGCGAGCTTTCGTTCGCGATCCTTGTGTCCGGTGCGACGCTTCAGGAATTCCTCGATCGATTCAGCGGCTACCGGGGCAAAATAAAATTGCAGGCAGCGCGAGCGAATCGTGGGAAGCAGCGCTTCAGCGGATGGAGAGAGCAGGATCAGCGTCGAGGATGGCGGCGGCTCCTCGAGAATTTTGAGGAAAATATTGGCGAAATCCCAACGCATGGTGTCGGCTCCATCCAAGATGAAGATGCGGCGACGCGCTTCGGGGAGGAAGTAAGCCGCCCGCTGTACGGCGCGCAATTGACCCATGCGAATCACAGGCCGGGCGACGGGAGTCTTGAGCCGAACGGGATCGGGCACAATGGCCCAAACGTCTGGATGGGTTTCGAGAATCAGCGGAGTGCGTTCGACCGTAGCGGCGTCGGCACTTTCGCCGCGCTCGGCCAGGCCGCGTTCGATGAGCGGGAGCGGGTCGGCAAGGCGCGCAATCTTTTGACACGATTCACATTCGCCGCAGAAATCGTCTTTCAGGCTCTGGCAATTGGCAGCCTGAGCAAACATAAGCGCCAGCGTGTATTTGCCAATGCCGCGCGGACCCCAAAAGAGCATCGCATTCGGCACGCGTTCACGCGAGAGCATTCCGCGCAGGGCGGCGACGATTCGCTGGTTCCCAAGAAATTGTTCAAATCCCATGATGGCGCCTGAGTTCCGAGGACTGCTTCGTTTCTATAGACGATGCTTCCGCAAAAACGGTTGCTGGAAAGAAATCGACCGCGATGCATTTCGTTTAATCGCGAGATCGCTCCGCGGCAAAGACTATTTCGCCAGCGGCGCCAAGATGGTTCGAGAATCCACTGCGTCCATCACGGCGCGATGAATTACCTCGGGCGCCAGCAAACGCTGCACGGGCGAATCGAAGCATTCAACCGTCGCCCAGTTCGGCTGGCGCGCCAGGAGTCCGTAGGTCTCCGAAGCAGCCGTGAGATGAGTCAGGTCGTCTTCCTGCAAGTCACGACGCAAATTCGTGTAATCGCGCGCGCCTTTCTTGCCCACCAAACGATGGGCCTCCGCGGGGGGAAGACGCAGATAGATCACCAAATCTTCCACCGGTAAGCCGTAGATTCCGTATTCCAGTCTTTTCAGCCAGGCGAGGAATTCTTCGCGACGCTCGGGCGGCATGCGGGCGGTTTGATGAGCGAGATTCGAACCGACGTAACGATCGGAGAGAATGGCGGTTCCGGCGAGGAGATGGGCAAGGAGTACCGATTTCGATTCGAGGCGATCGCCCGCATAGAGCAGCGCGGAGAAATGCGGATCGACTTTGTCCAAGGTGCCGAACTCGCCGTTCAAGAACTGCGCAACCATGGAACCGAAGAAGCTGTCGTAACGTGGAAAACTTACACGGACATGCGCGATCCCACGATTGGCCAGTTCCGTCGCGAGGAGGTCCAGTTGCGTGCGTTTTCCGGAGCCATCGATCCCCTCGAGAGCGATAAATTTTCCGCGAACAGGCATTGGTGTGGAGCAATTTTAGCACAGGAGCAGCAAAGGCTTGCAGAACAGGGAAGGGAAGGTGGAAGCCAGGGGCGCGTGTTAGAATCGCGCTGATGACGGCGGGCGAGACATCCATTGCGGAAAACATAGCGCGAACCAGGGAACGGATTTCGTTGGCGGCGGAGCGCGCAGGCAGACGAGCTGAGGATGTTACGTTGATTGCGATATCGAAAACGTTTCCTAGCGAAGCGATTCGAGAGGCGTACGCTGCCGGGGCGCGCCACTTTGGAGAAAATCGCGTGCAAGAATGGGAAAGCAAGCGTCCGAAGGTGGGCGATCTGAAAGCAACATGGCACTTGATCGGCCACTTGCAGAGCAACAAAGCGAAACGGGCGGTCAATTTATTTCACACCATCGATTCGGTGGATAGCATCAATTTGGCGCAAAAGCTGGAGGCAGCTATCGCCGGGGAATCCATGAATACGCCTTCCGCTGAGCCTAGATTGAACTCTCGAGGCTTTGGGATACTGCTAGAGGTACATTTGGCGCCGGAAGAATCGAAATCCGGAGTTGAAGAAGCTGGATTGCCTGCGTTAGCGGAGGCAGTGCTGGCACTGCCGCATCTCGATCTTCGCGGGTTGATGACGATTCCGCCTTTTGCGGAAGATCCGGAGCAGGCTCGACCTTTTTTTCGCAAGCTGAGGGAGTTGCGCGATTTGTTGAGAGCGCGGACCGGCCGCGCCTTGCCGGAACTTTCCATGGGAATGAGCCACGATTTCGAAATTGCGATCGAAGAAGGCGCGACCCAAGTTCGCCTGGGCACCGCGATTTTTGGAGTGCGGGCGAAGGCGATATAGGCAGCTTTGTAGGCCTGGTGAAAGAGGAGAGAACTGCCGACATCTGGTTAAGGACAGGTTAAATGTTTCCTCTGTGTGAGGGATTGCTGCGGAGGGCTGGAATTACTTAATTCTCCGGGCAGGAGGGCGACGATGATCAACGGAGCTCATGTATTGATCTATAGCCAAGATGCAGAGGCCGACCGCGCGTTTTTCCGCGATGTTCTGGGATTTCCCTGGGTGGACGTGGGACATGGTTGGCTGATTTTTGCTCTACCTGCAGCGGAAGCCGCATTGCATCCCGCGGATAAGGAAAATGTGCAGAGCCATGCGGGGCATTCGTTGCTCGGTTCGGTGCTCTACTTGATGTGCGACGATTTGAAGGCAACTATCCAAGCGTTGGCGGACAAGAACGTGAGCTGCACCGCGATTGATGAGGAACGGTGGGGCATTAAGACTACGATCAAGCTGCCGAGCGGCGGAGAGATCGGACTTTACGAGCCGAAGCACGAGACTGCGCTGAATCTGGGATAAGTTTGTGGGATCGAGGGAATATCAGAAAGTCAGGGGCGCGGCCCTTCGAGGCTCAGAGTAAACTGAAGCCGGCCCCTACAGCAGACTAAGGAAACCGGCGTGGGAGTGGAGATTGGGGAGAGTGGCGGCGTAGTCACATTCGCGGTACGCGTGACTCCGGGGGCGAAACGGGATGCGATTGAGGGCGAATGGCAGGGAGCGATGCGCGTACGGCTGACGGCACCGCCCGTGGATGACAGGGCCAATGAGGCGTTGCGGCGATTGCTTGCCGGACGTTTGAAGATCGGTATCTCGGCTGTTAGAATCGTCGCCGGGGATCGAAGCCGGAGCAAACGAATCGAAATTCGCGGCGTGCGAGCCGCACAAATTTTAGCGCTGATGGAAGCGTAAGGGGAAACATGGACGTCCAAGCGATCCAAGCGGAATTACGAGCGAGCAAGCTGGATGGATGGCTTTTTTGCGATCATCACCGGCGCGATCCGATCGCCGTGCGGATTTTGGGACTCGATACGCATGGACTGGCTACGCGGCGCTGGTTTTATTTTATTCCGGCGAAGGGCGAGCCGCGCAAACTGGTACACCGAATCGAAGCGAAGATGCTGGATGCCGTGCCAGGGAAGAAGACGGAATATTCCGGATGGGTGGAATTGCACAAAGCGCTGCCGCATTTGTTGAAGGGCGGCAAGACGGTTGCGATGCAATATTCACCGCAAAATAATATTCCTTATATCGGGCTGGTGGACGCGGGGACAGTGGAACTGGTGCGCAAGGTGGGCAAGAAAGTGGTGAGCTCCGCGGATTTGGTTCAGAAATTCGAGGCGAGCTGGACGGCAGAGCAACTGGAGTCACATCTGGCGGCAGGGAAAGTGGTGGACCGAGTGGTGCAAGATGCATTTGCGCGGGCGGGCGCGATGGTGCGCGAACACAAACAGCTGACCGAATACGACCTGGTGCAATGGATGCGCGAGCAATTTCGCACAGCACAATGTTACGGCTGATGACGGTCCGGTCGGCAGCCGTTCGTCCGAACAACGGCAACCCGCATTATGAGCCGAGCGCGGGAACGGCAAAGCCGATTCAAGCAGGCGATTTGCTGCTGCTGGATGTGTGGGGAAAACTGAGCAGGCCGGGAAGCGTTTATTACGACATGACCTGGATGGGCTACCTGGGGAAGCCGTGCCGGAGGAATATGCGAAGATTTTCGAAATAGTGAAGCAGGCGCGCGATTCGGCGATCGATTCGTCCAGGAAGGAATGCGCGGCGGGCAAAGCGCGTACACGGCTGGGAAGTGGACGCGATCGCGCGGGGGGTGATTCGCAAAGCGGGTTATGGGAAATAATTTGTGCACCGCACCGGCCACAGCATCGGACAGGAAGTGCACGGCAACGGCGCGAACATGGACGGCCTGGAAACTCGCGACGACCGGCTGATCGTGCCGCACACTTGTTTTTCGATCGAGCCGGGAATTTACCTGCCCGAATTCGGAGTGCGCAGCGAAGTGAATGTTTACGTGGACGAAAAGCAAGCCCAGGTTACCGGGCCGATGCAGGATGCGATCCTTCCCATCCTGATTTGAGGAATCGTGGCCGAGACGACCATTGAGACGGGACAGTTGGCGCCGCCGCAGGATATGAAAAAAGTGATCGCGGTGGTGCTGGTGACATGGATGATACCGGGCATGGGGCATCTGGTGATGCGGCGCTGGGGGCGTGGGCTGATCTTTTTGGGAGTGGTGGGAACGCTGGCGATCACTGGGTTTCTGCTGCGCGGAAATATTTTCTCCGCACATGCGGAAGATATCTTCGAATTTCTGGGATATCTGGCCGACCTGGGCTCCGGGATTTTCTTTTTGCTGGCGAATTGGATCGAGAAAGCCGGGCCGGACGTTTCCCGCGCGGCAGGGGATTATGGCACCCGCTTTATCGCAACGGCGGGGGTGGTGAACATGCTGTGTATGCTGGATGTCTTCGAGATTGCGAAAGGAAGAAAAGCTTGAGGATTGGGACGCCGTGGCGATGAAATCGATCAGCTTGACGCATCTTCAGGCCATGTTGCTATTCGCGTTTCTGGTTTCGGCAGCATTTGGGGCGCTGACCAAGCACGCGACGCTGAATCGCCTTAAGGCAGCGGCTTGGACTTTTCTGCTTTTTATCATGATTGGAGTGGCGATTGGGTGGTTGATGTACCCGTTCTCGCGATAGGTTTTGAGGGCGGCGCAGGCACTGCTTGTTGATGTCCCCTTTGACAGTTTTTTCCAGCGGATGGTAAAGTCAGAGCACGACTTGCCGAGGTAGCTCAGCTGGTAGAGCAGACGATTCGTAATCGTCAGGTCGCCGGTTCAATTCCGGCCCTCGGCTCCAATTTCCTTGCACATTAGAACCTGCGGGATAAGCGCACGGGAGCCCATTTCCAGGATTTCCGGCTCAGAAAAGAAAATAGCGCTGGGCCAAGGGCAAGACGGCTGCTGGTTCGCAGGTGATGAGTTGGCCGTCGACACGCACTTCGTAGGTTTCGGGATCGACTTCAATTTGCGGGGTGGCGTGATTGTGAAGCATGTCTTTTTTCCCGATACTGCGGCAATTGCGCACGGGAGAGATGATGCGCTCCAATCCGAGCTTGCTGGCCAAACCATTTTTCGCTGCGGCGTTTGATACGAAAGTGATGCTGGTGGACTGGATGGCTGAGCCGAAGCTGCCGAACATCGGGCGATAGAGCACCGGCTGCGGCGTAGGAATGGAAGAATTCGGATCTCCCATCGCGCTCCAGGCGATGAATCCGCCCTTGATGATCATCTCCGGCTTCACGCCGAAGAATGCGGGCTTCCATAAAACGAGATCGGCCAACTTGCCAGGTTCCACCGAGCCAATCTCGGTGGAGAGGCCATGCGTAATGGCTGGGTTGATCGTATATTTTGCGACGTAGCGTTTGGCGCGGTGATTATCGGCGCGGGTGGAATCTTCGGGGAGCGGGCCGCGCTGCGTTTTCATTTTGTGCGCGGTCTGCCAAGTGCGCGTGATGACTTCGCCGACGCGGCCCATGGCTTGCGAATCGCTGGAGATCATGCTGATCACGCCGAGATCGTGGAGAATATCTTCCGCGGCGATGGTTTCAGGGCGAATGCGGCTCTCGGCGAAGGCGACATCTTCCGGCACGTGCGGATTCAGATGATGGCAAACCATCAGCATGTCGAGATGTTCGGCGATGGTGTTGACGGTGTATGGACGCGTGGGATTTGTCGAGGACGGTAAAACATTTGGATAGGAGGCGATGCGAATGATATCGGGCGCATGGCCTCCGCCTGCTCCTTCCGTGTGATAGGTGTGAATCGTGCGGCCGTTGATTGCGGCGACAGTTGCTTCGAGGAACCCGGCTTCGTTGATTGTGTCGGTGTGAATGGCTACTTGAACGTCATAGGCGTCGGCAACTCTTAGACAAGCATCAATGGCCGCGGGAGTGGTTCCCCAATCTTCGTGCAGTTTCAATCCGCACGCGCCGGCTTCGATTTGTTCAACCAAGGGCGGCTGGTGCGCGGCGTTCCCTTTGCCCAGGAAACCGAAATTCATGGGCCAGGCTTCGACGCTTTGCAGCATTCGCGCAAGATTCCATGCGCCCGGAGTGCAAGTGGTGGCCGCGGTACCTGTGGCGGGGCCGGTGCCACCGCCGAGCATAGTGGTGATGCCGCTGGAAATCGCTTCGTAAATTTGCTGCGGAGAGATGAAGTGGACGTGGCTATCCACTCCGCCTGCGGTGAGAATTAAATTTTCGCCTGCGATCACCTCCGTGGCCGCGCCGACGACCAACTGTGGATCGACTCCTTCCATCGTATCGGGATTTCCTGCTTTGCCCACTTTCACGATACGGCCATTTTTGATTCCGACATCGGCTTTCACGATGCCCCAATGATCGAGGATCACGGCGTTAGTGATGACCAGGTCGAGAGCGCCATTGGAAGATTCGCGGATCGCGCTGCTGCTCTGGCCCATTCCGTCGCGAATTACTTTTCCGCCGCCGAATGTGATCTCGTCGCCGTAATGCGTGAAATCTTTTTCGATTTCTATGACCAGGTCGGTGTCGCCGAGGCGGATTCGGTCACCCTTGGTTGGGCCGTACAAGTCGGCGTAGGTGCGGCGGGGGATGTTCAGGCTCATTTGTTTTTCTCTTTGCTGGATAGAAAATTCAAGTTGCCGGCTTTTTGCAAAGCGCGTTCGCGCGTGGCTGGATCCGTCAATTTACCTTCCACGAGGCCGTTGAGACCGTGAATTGTGCGGCTGCCGCCGAATTCGGTTAGTTCCACTTCCTTTTCGTCGCCCGGTTCGAAACGCACCGCGGTTCCGGCGGGGATATTCAAGCGCAGGCCGTAAGCGGCAGCGCGGTCAAATTCAAGGAAGCGATTCGTTTCGAAAAAGTGGTAGTGGCTGCCGACTTGGATCGGGCGGTCGCCAGTGTTTTTCACGAGGACGCGGATGGTGGCGCGTCCTGGATTTGCCGCGATCGGACCGGCGGCTGTCGTCCAGCCAATATTCCCCGGGTTTCATCGCACTATCTCCTGTGCGCTGGCGGTTCAGCGAATCGGATCGTGAATTGTGACTAGCTTCGTTCCGTCGGGAAATGTTGCCTCCACCTGGACTTCTGCGATCATTTCAGGGACACCTTCCATTACCTGATCGCGCGCGAGAATCTTGGTTCCGGAACTCATGATTTCGGACACGCTTCTTCCATCGCGGGCCGCTTCCATCACCTCGGCGGAGAGAATCGCGACGGCTTCCACATAATTTAATTTCAAGCCGCGCGCTTGCCTGCGGCGGGCAAGATCGGCGGCCACGACGATCATCAGTTTTTCTTGTTCGCGGGGCGTGAGGTGCAAATTGTTCCTCCGAACTAATTTCCAGTTGCTGCGATGCCTTCAATTCACTTTGCGGGGCGGAACTGCATTGCGCCCGTACAACAGGAGCTTTGATACCTGCCAAATTGAGTGCAAGCCGGTGAGCACATCCCGGCTGTGGAGCGCCAGGCAACGAAAAACCAAACCGTGAGAGATCAGCGTGCTGACACCCCAGAGTGTTTCGCCGGGGCGGGAAAGTTCCGTGGTGGTTCGGCGCAAATGGCCTTCGGCATCTAGGCAAGTTCCGGCTGAGAGCCCTTCACGGCACACATAAAAGGTTGCGTAGTAGCGATATATTCCGAATCGAGCGGGAGAGGAAAGATCATGTTTTTGTGGTTCGAGGCGAATGCGCTCGGCAGCGATCGGGCGGCCTTCCGCGGCTATGTCCATTTTCATATCGAGGGATTGGTATTGGAAGGTTTCGCCGCGCGCCTCACGGCCCGGGGCGAGAATTTCCCACCAAAACAATCCCGCGCCGGAGCATAGAGAGATCGAGGTGTGTTGAGAGAAGCGGGAGCCGGCGAAGGGAATTAGCGGATCGGGAAGATATTCGAGAAGAGCGTTTTGCCCGACATGGATTTGATTGTGCTGTGTGGCGACGGCTGCATTTTTGCGCGCGCGATAGATCCGTGTTGCACCGGTGGTGGTCAACTGAACGGCGGCGCCGGCTCCAATGTGAACGGAAAGCTCGAGAGAATCCCCGCCGAGGATGCCTCCGGACAGGTTATGGAGATGGGTCATCGCAGCGCCGTCCGCGATGGGGAAGGCTCTGACGACTCTGAGCGGTGGTTCTTGAATGCTGGAAGTGAGTAGGGTTTGCGTCGCAGCGGGATTCTGCTGGAATTCGAGTTGGAGGGAAGCTTTCAAAGGCGTGGGCCGAGCGATGGCAAGAAAGGAATCGTTTTCGCCATCGCATATTGTAGAGAATGTGATCGCAGTCATTGGAATTCAACTAATAAAAAGACGAGTTGAAAGAGCGGGGTGCTCCATAGCGCCCCAATCCAGAAGCGGCGTAAAGGAACAGGCATTATCGACCGTGCAGACGGCGCTACGTTCCGCAGCTTCGACAATTGCCGGCTTTAAGTTCCAGAGGATGCGCGTGGCCTGATTCTGTCCAAGAGGCATTAATCGCTGGCACGCGGAAACCAGGCTGGCCATGGTTTGGTGCAGGTAGGCGAGCACGACGCGATTTTCATTGAGGCCGAGCACGCCACAGGCTAATCCAAAAGCTGGGCTGTGATGAATAACGCCGCCGGTTTTGCGCGCGGAGTGCAGAGCTTCTCGCAAGAATGGGAATTCCCCGACGCCGAGGACGGCCATTAGGAAATTCCGACCGAGCGTGGCGCTACCGGCGCGGCTTTCACGCGCGGGCTTGAGCGCGCTGAGGCGATCATTCAACTCCAGCCACTGATCTCCGGGAAAACCTTCTTGTCCGCCAAGGACCAACTGGAATGCAGCGCGGCAGAAAGCAGATTCGAGCACTCCTGCTTCTTCCAGGCAAGCGCGGAAAAAATCCGGGAGATCATTCACAGCCAGAAACTCATGCGATACGAGCGATTCGATGCCGAAGGTATGGGCCAGGGCGCCGATGGGCAAAGCGCTATCCGCCAAATGCAAAAGGCGCAGTTCTGCCAAATCTGAGTTCGAACTGAGATTTTGCGCGGCGTCTTCAGGATTCATCGAGATATTTCCTCAGTCGTGAGAATGCTGGTGGGCATGATCGTGTGCATGGGAGTGTGAATGATCGCCATGGCCATGTTCGTGGCGTTCGCCGGCATAGGGGGCATGAGCATCTATGAGATTGTGACGAGCGGCGGCGGGCTGTTGCAGGATTTGTTCGAGCCACTCGACGACTGCATTCAGGCCCACTTCGCCTCGTAAATTTGTGAAAAGGAACGGCCGGTCGCCGCGCATTTTGCGAGAATCCCGTTCCATCACTTCAAGAGATGCCCCGACGTATGGCGCCAGGTCGATTTTGTTGATCAGAAGCAGATCCGAGCGTGTGATGCCAGGGCCGCCTTTGCGAGGAATCTTGTCGCCCTCCGCGACGTCGATCACATAAATCCAGACGTCCACAAGCTCGGGGCTGAAAGCGGCGGCGAGATTGTCTCCGCCACTCTCAACAAAAATCAATTCGAGGCCGGGCAGAGAGTCTTCAAGCTCTGCGATGGCCTGGAGATTCATCGAGGCGTCTTCGCGGATGGCGGAGTGGGGACAAGCGCCAGTTTCGACTCCTCGGACGCGCTCGGCGGGAAGCGTGCCCTGGCGTAGGAGGTACTCGGCGTCCTCCTTGGTGTAGATGTCGTTGGTGACGACAGCGAGGCTATAGCGTGACGAGAGATACTTGCTTAGTCTGTCGACCAGCATGGTCTTGCCCGAACCGACTGGACCGGCGACTCCGACGCGGAAAGCTCTTGGGGAATCATTTTGCATAGCGAATTCCTTGTGTTGTAGCGGAGGCATGTTCCGGTGATGTTCGCGCAGTCGCCATCCAATTTGCACTGGAGTTTAAACCGAGAAAGTTTTTTGCGCCACGCTTTCGGCATTGTTATTTTGAATCTACCGTAGATTCTGCCTTAATGGAGGGTGATTCCATTTGGAGGGACAGATTTGTGACGCCGTTTAGAGTGTTTTTTGCACTGAGTCTGATGATCGCTTCGATGACGGAAATTGAGAGCGGCCATTGGACCCGAATTGCCGTTCCAACGACGGCGAGCCTTAGAGGGCTGAGCGGTGTGGATGCCAGGATCATATGGGCCAGCGGCACCGAAGGGACGGTGATTCGCACGGTGGACGGGGGTGACTCGTGGGCGGTGCGTGCTGTGACGGGTGCGGAAAATCTGGATCTTCGGGGGATTCGCGCATTCGATGCCGACAACGCGGTGGTGATGAGCTCTGGCAAGGCAGAGGAAGGGCTGGCGCGTCTCTACCGCACGACTGACGGCGGGAAGAATTGGGAATTGGTCTATCAAGTTTCTACGGCGGGTGTTTTTCTTGATGCCATCGCGTTCTGGGACCGGCGGCACGGGATTGTGCTGAGCGATCCGGTGAATGGGCATTTCTGGCTGATCGAATCGGATGATGGAGGAGCAACCTGGAAACCAATTCCTGCGAAGAATCTTCCACCAGCGCTGGAGAAGGAAGGCGCTTTTGCGGCCAGCAATTCGTGTTTGACGATCGAGGGTGAGCAGAACGCTTGGTTTGGGACTGGCGGAGCGGCAGTGGCGAGAATCTTTCGGTCGGGAGATCGGGGCGAGACGTGGACAGTCTCGGAAACTCCGATGCGTCCGATGAACGCAAGCACCGGGATTTTTTCGCTGGCGTTTCGCGACGCGCGGAACGGGATCGCGGTGGGAGGAGATTATGCGCATCCGGGCGATTCAGCTGTGCCCAGTGTTCTGGTAAGTGGGGACGGCGGAAAGACCTGGACGAGTGGAGAACAGACGAATCCGGCGGGGATTTATTTTTCTTCGGCGGCTTACGAACCGGACGCCGGACCGTCCAGTTCAATGGCGAAAAATTCGGTGCTTGCCGCAGGGGTTACGGGGATCTACTTTCTGGCGCCAGGTAAAAAATGGGATCGGAAGAGTGACGCTAATTTAAATGCGATTGTTCATGCGGCGAATGGCGGGGGATGGGCAGTCGGTCCTCACGGAATGGTCATGCGGGCGCGATAATTGGCGAGGAGAACTATTTCGAATCCAGCGTGACCGTGTAATTTGCGTTGCATCGGACGAGCGGGTCGAATTCGACGGTCTTACTTAGCTGGCCGTGGGTGACTCGGAATTCCATAGGCTTCTTGGATCTTGAGGGCAGGCCCTGGAGGCTGGCTTTTCCGTCATTGTTTGTTCCGATTTCGAGTTCGACTTTGCGCAGGCTCATGAAGCCATAACGGACGATGACATTGATTTTGGCGTCGTAAATGGGCTTGTGCGCGGCGTCTTCGACTGTGAAATCGACGGTGCAAGGGCCGGCGTCGGCGCTGATATTCGGGATGTTGTTGGCTGCGAGGGGAAAGGCGGTGGCGGCGAGCAGGAAAGGGATGAGGAACAGTTTGTTTTGTATTTTCATTTTGGCTCGGCTTGCTGGGCCATGCGTATTGTAGCGCGGATGGACGGAAAGGGAGGGGCAAGGTTGAGAAAAGGCAGCGATCTACGAGGGATTTGAAGTTTGCCCGGGATTCCTCGCATTGTTCGGAATGACCTTTTGAGGGGCGGGGCGCGGAGCGTCAGATAATTTGCGAGGTCCGCGAGCGTTGAAGGAAAAACAGGGGCGCGGCTGAAGCCGGCCCCTACATTGCATTCGCGCCGTCCGCGGTTTGCCGCAGAAATGGTGACGGCGCTACTCGGGTTTCCAGTTGGGCAGGCGGCCGGGAGTGTGCGGCGCACCGGCCGTATCCATTGATTTCTCCAGGTTTGCCAAGTCTACTTCGATGAGCTGATGCAATTGGTCCAGGACCGGGACAAATTCCTTGCCGGCAATCGCGTAAGCGTCTATCTGAGTTTGCGTGGGGCGCGAAGTGGAAAGCCGTTGGGCGGAGACGATTCCGCTGACGCGGTCGGAGATGGAAGGCGGTGTATTTTCCTGGTAGGAACGGAGAACGCGGTCGCCGCTTAGTTCCTTTTGCAGCGCGTCGAGGCGCTGACGGATCGCCTGAGCATCGTCGAGCAGTTTGCGATCCGCGGCGGGAGTGGCCTGCAGTGCGCGGTCAATTTGTGCGAGGCGTTCCTTCACGCTATTGGAGGTTTCGACGGCGCCGATGACGGCGCCTTGCAGCCGCGCGACTTTGCGCTGGAAGGCGATGAGTGAAGCGCGGTCGGCGGGAGACATTTGCTGTGTTCCTTCGGCGACCACGTTGAATGATTGGGGATTGCCAAGGTCGGTCCAAATTCCCGCCACGCGCTGCGAGAGCGTGACTTTGAATTGCCCCGGCATCACTAGCGTGCCGTTCGGGCTGCGGAAATCGTCGTCATCGTCGTCCGCATGCGGGGGCGGCAAAGCAGACGCGGGATAGCGCAAATCCCAACTGACTCGGTGAAAACCTGCGGTGACGGGGCCATCCAGGTGTCGAACCACGTTGCCGTCGGAATCGGTGATGGTGAACATGATTAAAGGAGCCGGTTCTTCGGCCTCGGTGCGCAATTCGTCGGGAGTTGGGTAGGGGACGGTTTTGCCATCCTTTTCCGCTTTTTTCGCGGCGTCGATGCGCTGATCCTTTTTCGATTTCAACGCGTCCTTCAAATAGTACGTGAACGTGGCGCCGAAGGGGGGATTGGGCGCGGTGAAGTAGCTTTCGCCTTGCCACGCCTTGCCGGTGCCGCCCAATTTTTGCGACGGAATGAACATCAGTGCATCACGAACGGCGAAAAATGCGGAAGGTTTGTCGAGCAGTTCCGGAGAGGCTTCGCGCAGGAGGCTGTAGTCGTCGAAGACGTAGAAGCTGCGGCCGAATGTGGCGAGAACGAGATCGTTCATTTGCGGTTGCACGACGAGATCGCTGACGGG
The DNA here is from genome assembly GCA_963797765.1 of uncultured Acidobacteriota bacterium. GTDB lineage: Bacteria > Acidobacteriota > Terriglobia > Acidiferrales > UBA7541 > JBGPTK01. The sequence continues at coordinate 584,711 of CAWCQU010000003.1, forward strand.
GATTGTGGGCAGGTTGCCTTTCAGACGAGTCCATTTCTGCCCGGCGTCATTGCTGAAATAAAGATTGAATTCCGTTCCGACAAAGAGCAGATGAGGATCGACGGGATCTTCTGCAATGGCCCAAATCGGCCCGTTGGCGGGGAGATTATTTTGGAGCGCGGACCAGGTGCGGCCGGCGTCCGTGCTCTTCAATAGATAGGGCTTGAAATCGGCCATTTTGTGATTGTTGAAGGCGGCGTAAACAGTGTTCGCATCGTGATTCGACGCGAGGACGCGACTGACCCAGGCGCGTTCCGGAACGCCGGGGAATGACTCGATCTTGCGCCAGGTTGCGCCGCCGTCTTCGGTGACGTTGATCAAGCCATCGTCGGTGCCAACGTAGATTAATCCTTCTTTTTTTGGCGATTCCGCGATTGTGGATGCGTTGCCGTAGAAAGCGGTGGACTGATTTTTGGCGACTGCTTCTGGAGTCCAGATGCGGCCCATCACGGGAAGGGAATTGCGGTCGATTTGGCGGGTCAGATCGCCGCTGATGGCGCGCCAGGTATCGCCGCGATCGTCACTGCGGTACAAAATGTTGGCGCCGAAATACAGGCGCGTGTGGGAGTGTGGGCTGATTAGAATCGGCGAATCCCAGTTCCAGCGCAACGGAGGAGCGCCCGCCGCCGGTTCGGGGACAATTCCCAATCGCTCGCCGGTTTTGCGGTCGTAGCGAACCAAAATGCCGTTTTGCAACTCGGCGTAAACGGTGTTGGGATCTTCCGGGTCAATCTGTGAACGGAATCCATCGCCGCCCTGGGTGATGAACCAATCGTCGTTGACAATTCCCGCGGCGTTGCGCGTGCGCGAGGGGCCGCCGAGGCTGGAATTATCCTGGGTGCCGCCGTAGACGTAATAAAACGGGGCTGCATGGTCCACTGCGACATCATAAAACTGGCCGAGCGGCAGATTGTTTTTGAAAACCCAATTTTCGCCGCGATCGAAACTTTCGTAAATGCCGCCGTCGCAGCCGACGAGATAGAAATTGGTGTCGTTGGGATCGATCCAAATTACGTGATTATCGACGTGTTTAGATTTTGTGTTGAGATCGTGGATTGTCTTGCCGCCATCATCGGACACGTGAATCTGCGTGCCCATTTCATAAATCCGGTCTTCGTTCTTGGGATCAACAAAGATTGTTGCGTAGTACATAGCTCCGAGATCGTATTCGTTTCGGCGTTCCCAAGTGGCGCCACGGTCCGTGGAGCGGAAGATGCCGCCCTTGTGTTCGGCTGCTTCGACGCTGGCGTAGATGACGTTCGAATTGGTGGGTGCGATGGCGAGCCCGATGCGGCCAAGGTCGACGGTGGGCAATCCAGATTTCAATTTATTCCAGGTGGCGCCCGCATCGGTGGATTTATAAATTGCGGATTCAGGGCCGCCATCGATCAACGTCCAGGCGTGGCGCCGGCGTTGATACGAAGCGGCATACATAACATCGGGATTATCGGGAGACATGACGACATCGGTGACGCCAGTATTTTCGCTGATGGATAAAATATTCTTCCAGGTCTTGCCGTTATCGGTGGTTTCGAAAAGGCCGCGATCGCCGCCGGGTCCCCAAAGAGGTCCCTGGGCCGCCACGTAAACATGATTCGAATTTCGCGGATCAATCAGGATGCGCGCGATATGCTCGGAATTTTTCAGGCCGAGATTTTTCCAGGATTTGCCAGCGTCGTCGGAGCGATAGACGCCGTCGCCATAGCCGACGCTTCGCTGGCTGTTATTTTCGCCGGTGCCGACCCAGACGACAGCGGGATTCTGGGGATCGAGCACGACGGTGCCGATCGAATACGAGCCTTCGTGTTCAAAAACCGGAGTCCAGGTGGCCCCGTCATTGATGGTTTTCCAAACACCGCCTGAGGCTGCGGCGGCAAAATAGTGGGCTCGGTTCGCGGGATCGACAGCGAGGGATACGATTCTACCGGAGATGAGAGCTGGCCCGATGGAGCGGAGTTCTAGGCCGGCAAACTTGGCCTCCAATTTTGCTTCGGGTGACTTTTCAACATCGGCCGAAGTGGCCGCTTCGGGCTTTTTCGGTTCGGTGGCCTGCGGAGGTTTTTGTTTTTGACCGCTGGTACTTACGGCCGGTAGGAATATTGCAAGCAGCAGAAAACAGCGCCAAAGTCTCACGAGTAGAGCCTCCCCCTTGAATCGTTTGCAGATTATTACCAGCGATAGTACTCCAGACGCAAGCATGCCCGGTGAGGTTTCGCTGGGTGGCCTGAGCCCCTTGGCGAAAGTCTTACTGACAGACAGATGCACGAAAGTAATTGAATCATTCGAACAAGAGGACGGCGACCCGAAATTGCGCGAAGGAGCCGGCGGCGCCTGACGGGCAGGCTCCTACCGCTGCGTGATGGTAGAGTCCGGATTTGATTTTCTCCAGCAGGATGTCCGGGAGGGCTGACAAATCCGGAGTTGTATAACGGATCACAAAGGAGGGCACATGCTTGCCCGCATAACCGCGATCCATGGCGCAGGATCGCCGTGCATCGGCTTTGTAGTCCAGGAGCTGAAAGCCGCGGGATTCGAGTGCGGCGCCAAGTTCCTGTTCCTGCTCTTCCAAGGATTTGTCAGCCAACGAGTGCGAAAAGTCTTCCGTAGCGAAAAGGATGCCGCCGTGCTCGACCACGGCGATGCCGACCGAATTGAAATCGGGATCGAGCAAATTGCGGCGGTGGGGCGGCGATTTCATCCACTGATCGTGAATTCCGGCGGCCGTGGAGCCCATAGCCACATTTTCTCCGATGGAATTGAAACGCGCGCCAGCCTGTTTCGAGCGGGATGAGACGTCCGGCTCACCGGGAAATTGATGGGAAAGAGTGTTTTGCTGAGCCATGCGGAGGGAATGCGCATGCGCGGCGATGGCGAGCGCATCGTCCCATTTGAGGGGAGGCAAACCTCGCGCCGTTCGGTCTCGATTTGCAGATTGAAAAAGAGTCTGCTCGGGGGCGCTAGGTTTGTTTTGAGCATGCGTTCTGCCGGCAAGCCCGGACAGAATAGTAAGTAGCAGCATTGAACCGCGAAGATATTTCCGCATCTAAAGTCTCCACCCTCTTATTTACGCCTGCGGGTATTCGGATACGAACGGCGGAATCCGCCGCGTGCTCGGATTCCGGGCCTTATTGTTTCACGAGTTCGACGCGGCGATTCTTCGCTTTGCCGTCGTCGGTGCTATTGTCAGCGACCGGTTTGGTCTGTCCCAGGCCTTTGGCGCTTAGGCGCGATGCCTGAATACCATGAGAAGTGAGCCAGGAGACGACGGATTGCGCTCGCTTTTCGGAGAGCGCCAAGTTTGCCGCGGCGGCGCCAACGTTGTCTGTGTGTCCTTCGACGCGCAGTTTAAGGTCGGGATGCTGCTGCATCAGCGTGACGATTTGAGAGAGAATAGCTTCTGAATCGGGCTGGATCGTGGCTTTGCCTGTGTCGAAGTGAATTCCATAGACGGCAACGTGTCCACTCTTATCCAATTCGTCGGAAAGTGAGGAAGCGTCTGCCGTGACCTCCTGTTCCATGGCTTTTACGGTCACGATGGTCTGTTCGTAGAAAGAACCTGAGTTTCTGAGCAAATACCAAGTGGAACTTTTGTGGGCGACAATATTCCCGGGCGAGTCCGCGAAATCGATAGTCATCCCGGCAGCTTTGACCGCTGTTTGCATATTGCGGAACACTTGGATCTCGCTGACTCCGTCGCGATTGTTGTAAGTCCAAGTCCAGACTTCACCCTCCAATACTTTCTGTTTCGCGTTGCCTTCTTTGTCCTGGCCCATGTCCACGGTCACCTGATCGAATTCCTTGTGATCGCAAACCCCGATAATGCTTCCAGGCATGCGTGTGATGAGAGGGGAGTCTTTGCAGCCTTCCGTATCGGTGGGCGCGTCTTGAGCCAAAGCGGATTGGCAGGTGGCGAGAATAATAAGATAGAGGCAAAGAACAGTAATCGTTTTCATCTTTCGGCCCTCACGAGTTCCAGAAAATCAAATGGTATTTTACACAGAAATGCTTCGCAATCCTTCGGTTCTATCGGCAGCGGCGAACCAGGGGGGAGAGTTTCTTAATTTGAAACGGATTGCGGCAGTTTTTGAGGACCCATCCTTTCGAATTCGGAATGTCTGATAGAATGATCGCGAGTAGCAGGTGCGAGACGGACGATCCGGATGAGGCTGTTAACGGCGTTGAAACACTACATTTACCGCGCGTTTACATATGCCGCCTAAAATGAAAATCAAGAAGATGACGCCTAGCGCAAGCACTCTTACAGGTTTCGAGGTGACCGAAGGGATTCTGCCGGTGGAATCCGAATCCTCCGGCCGCCCGTATCAGGGGGCGTTGATTGTTGTGGAAGGAATCGACGGATCAGGAAAAAGTACGCAGCTTTATCTACTAAAACGGTGGCTGGAGATTGGCGGCTACCGGATCCATTTTACGGAATGGAACTCGTCTCCACTGGTGAAATCTGCGACGCGGCGCGGGAAACAACGGCGGCTGCTGACTCCCAGCACGTTTTCGCTAATTCACGCGGCGGATTTTGCGGATCGGTGCGAGCGCCAAATTTTGCCGCTGCTGCACGGCGGCTATTTGGTGCTGGCGGACCGCTATATTTATACGGCATTCGCTCGCGACACCGCTCGCGGATGTTCGCCGCGCTGGCTGCGAAACCTGTACCGTTTCGCGCCGATTCCCGACATTACGTTTTATTTTCGCGCGCCGCTGGATGTGGCCGTGAATCGCATCGTGGCCGGACGGCCGAAACTGAAATATTACGAAGCCGGAATGGATCTGAACCTTTCGCTGGATCGCTCGGAAAGTTTTCGCGTATTTCAGGGACGAATCCTGGATCAGTACGATCAAATGGTGGAATCGGACCATTTCGTGCTGATGGATGGGACTGTACCGGTGAACAAGCTGCAGAAGCAGATGCGCCAGATCGTGGAATCGCGAGTGGAATTGGCGCGGTTCGCGCCAAAGAAATCATGAAGCGTTCAAAAAAATCCGGCGAGCAATCCGCGGCAACCATTGCGGGCTCCAACGGGAAAGTGGTGAAGCGGGCGAAGTCCGTGTTGCCCGCTGAGCTTCCTTCGCGCTTTTGTGGAACCCCTCTTCCGGGAGTGAATGAATCCGAGCTGCATGGCACTTTGATTGTATTGGAAGGGACGGACGGTTCGGGCCGGTCGACGCAGATCGCTTTGCTGACGGAGTGGCTGGAATCGGAAGGATTTGCGGTGCAGACGATGGGGCTGCGGCGGTCGTCGCTGGTTTCAAAGGACATCGATGTGCTGCTGGCGGAAAACGTGGTGACGCGCTTGACGCTGGCGCTGATGTACGCGACGGATTTTTACGATCAGCTGGAGCACCGGATACTGCCTGCTCTGCGTTCGGGGATGGTGGTGCTGGCAGACCGCTATTTCTTCACACTGGTGGCGCGCGCGGCGGTGCGCGGGCTGGACGAGGATTACCTGCATGGAATTTACGAGATGGCAATGCGGCCGGACCTGACTTTTTGGCTGAACGTGAGACCGGAAGTGGCGTTCGACCGTGAATTCAAGAAATCGCACAGCATCAGCTACTGGGAAGCGGGCCGGGACATGTCGCTTTCGAACGATCTTTTCCAGTCGTTTATTCGGTACCAGTCGATGGTGAAAAAAGAGTTCGAGCGCTTGAGCCGGATGCATAATTTTGTGGAGCTGGATGGCAACAATACCGTTTCGACAGTAAATAAAGAATTGAGAAAACAGATAGGAGCTTTGCTGGGCATCCGCGGCACGCGTTACACTCCGTCGCATTCGCTCGCGCATCTCTGGCGATAGCCACATTGGCCGCCCCCGTTCATCTCGCCGCCATCGATGCCGGATCGAACGGCATTCGCATGGTGATTGCACGGGCGACTTCCCCGACTGAAATTCAAGAACTGGTGACGGAACGCGCATCGGTCCGGCTGGGCCACAACGCGTTTACGCGGCGCATACTGGATACCGGTACGCAACGGAAAGCGGCGCGAGTATTCGCGCACTTTCGGGCGATGATGGACCACTATCACGTGGCTGCCTATCGTGCGGTGGCCACGAGCGCGGCGAGGGAAGCGCGAAATCGTCATGATCTAATCGAGCGCATCCGAAGAAAGTCCGGGATCGAACTGGATGTGATTTCAGGAACCGAGGAGGCGCGGTTGGTTCGCGCTGCGGTTCTGTGGGCCGTGGGAAAGGATGTTTCGCCGCGATTGATTCTTGATCTGGGCGGAGGAAGCCTAGAGCTGAATTTCATGCGCGGCAAAGCGGTGGAACACTCGTTTACCGTCCCGCTGGGCACAGTGCGTTTGATGGAAACGTTTGGGAGCAAGGGAGTGATCGATGAAGACACTGCCGAGAAGCTGAGCCTGCACATCTTGTCGGTGCTGCAAACCGTGCTGCCGTCACAACCGGATCTAACGAGCTCGGTAGCCGTGGCGACGGGCGGAAATCCTGAAACGCTGGCGCGAATCGCTTCCGGTCCACGATTCCATTCCATCGAGACGCTCAATCTTCGATTGCTGCGAGACCGCATGTGGCAGATTCTGCGGCTGGACGTGCCGGGACGCATGCGAGTGTTTCGAGTGCGCAAGGATCGCGCTGAAGTGATGGGGATTGCCGCAATCGTCCTAAGCACGGTGGGCAAATGGCTGAATTTGCGGAATATGCTGGTGCCGGGAGTGGGAGTGCGCGAAGGTGTGCTACTGGACCTGGTGGCGGAGCAATATGCGCCGAATTTTTCGACAGACGAGGAAAAAGAACAAGCAAAAGTGAAGGTTTCCGGAGCGCAGTGGTTTGCAAGGCGCCTGGATTACGACGCAAAACATGCCGAGCAGGTGCGGCGATTGGCACTCTCGCTGTTCGATCAGTTGAATCCACTGCATCGTTTGGGGCCGGAACTGCGGCTGGTTCTGGAATTGGGAGCGGTTCTTCACGATGTTGGACACTTTGTTTCCACCAAAGCCCATCACCGGCACGGAGAATACCTGGTTCGGAACGGAGAAATTCCGGGATTAACGGGATGGCGGCGGGACATGGTGGCGTGCCTGATCCGCTACCATAATCAAAAAGACGAGCCGCAGCCCAATCACAAGCTCTACCAATCGCTGGATGGTGACCGGCGGAAGCAACTGCGCATCTTAACTTCGCTGCTCCGGATTGCTGAAAAATTGGAAAGTGACCACGCCCAGGCAGTAGCGAGCGTGAACGTGGAAGTGGACGGGCGGACGGCGCTGTTCCGGTTGCATCTTCGAAATGGATCTCCGGTGGATTACACCGGATTGGTGCGAAAGGCTTCTTTATTTGAACGGGAATTTCATCTGAAGCCGGTTTTCAGAAGAGCCCAATGGAAAGTGAGGGTAGCGTAAAATTATGATTGTTTACATTGTCCGCCATGGCACGGCAATCGACCGCACGGACCCCGATGCTCCGCCTGATCCGGAACGCCCACTGACCCGGAAAGGAATCGAGAAGACGCGAGCCGCAATGCTCGGGCTGCGCGAACAAAAGATCAAGCCGGATGTGCTGATTACCAGCCCATTTCTGCGTGCTGCACAAACAGCTGAGATCGCCGCGGAAACTCTTGGATATCCGCGAGAGAAGATTCAAAGGACGAACGGGCTGGCGCCCTCTGCCGAGCCAGCGGAGATTTGGAAGGAATTATCCAAGCTGAAATCGAAATCGGTGATGTGTTTCGGACATGGCCCGAATGTGGATTTCCTGATCGCGAGTGCGCTGGAATCGCGAACGGCGGTCACATCGCTAAAGAAGTCGGGCGTGGCGTGTCTGGAGATGACCTCGTTGAGCCCGCCAAAAGGCCAATTATTGTGGTTGTTGCAGCCGAAGATGTTGCGCAGATTGGGAGACTAGTCACGCAACCCGAGCCAAGTTTCGTGAGCGCAACCGAGACTCGTATACAAGGCGGATTGTGACGAACTCAGGCGGCGACAGCGGGATGCGGAGCGATTGGCTGGATGACCACGGGCCGACCGGCACAAGTTTCGAGCAATCTTTTTTTCTCCATGACGGGGGTCATCGAAGGCAACATCTCCACAGCGCGTCCCTCCACTCGAACGACCAGCGCCTCCTTCAAGTTGGAAACCTGCAGGCGCACGATTTTACCGCTGCGATCAGCGTCGAGACTATCCGCGAGCCTTAATAATCCCGCCGAGCCACGAGACTTTCTGTTGCTCCGTGGGAGAGAGCGATCCATAACCTTGATGATCGGATTGTGGCTCGGCTCCGCGATGATAGCGCGCCACCAATGCAACCCAGCTTATGTCCTCGCCAGTCCAGCCAATCGGCGGTTGCAAGCCGCATATCAGCCGGTAGGAAGACTTGTGATGGTTTTTCTCGCCCTCTGATTTGCCCACATCGTGAAGCAGAGCCGCCGCGTCGAGGATTTTTCTAAACCTCAAATCGCTGAATACACCATCAAAACCCGAGGCGCGGAGAGAATCGAACAGTTGCCGCGAAAGATCGGCTACATGGCATGCGTGACGGATATCCGGATCGAGGAACGAAGCCCAAACTTCGAGTTTGGCCCTCGCCGCCGATTCAAGACGCTTGCCGGATGGAAGATGTCGGCGCCAAGAACACCAGAGCGAACTGTTTCCGGTCGTATTCTGGTGATACTCCCTGAGGCGGTCTCGTCGAACTTGTTCGATACGCTCAAACCACGGAAGAAGATGGGCTGCATCGAAAGCGGGTCGAACAGCGCGAAGTGCCATTCGGAGCACATCCAGATCATGGGCATCACCTAGCGCGTCCTGGAGCTTCTTCAATTCCGGAATCCAGCCGGCCGAGTGCCGCGGAAGGAAATTTTCGGCGGTATAACGGAAGCGTTTAATTCCGATCCGACAGCGGTGATAGGCCACCCGGCTGCGGGTACGCAAGGCGCGGCGATGCAGGGCATACGCTTTTTCCCACTGTTCCAGAGCGAGGTGCTGGAAGGCTAAACCTTCGGCGGGTATTCGGTGAGTTCTTTCAGCCAACCGCGATGATCGGCGAAGCCAAAGTTTGGGATCAAACTTATCGAGCGCCTTTTGCGCCTCGGATTTCGCATCCTGTTCCTGGAGGGAGAGGATTTCGAGCATCCTTATTTGGACAGCATCTTTCTCGTCGCCGAGCTTCCTGACCCATTCCGCCAGGACTTGCGAATCTCGCAGATCTCCGAGACTCTTGAAAAGCTTCTTGTTTGATTTATCGAGTTTTCGCCAGGCTGGATGCGGATCGAGATGCTTCATCCCCCTGGCAATCGAGCGACAACGACGAAGAGCGACGCGTAAATCGTGCACCACATCCGGATCGATGGATTTGCGTGCGCGGCTGTATTCCTTCAGGACGCGGTCCGACCAGAAGTCCAACCCTTGTTTCTGTTTCTCGCGATTTGGAACCCTAATAACCGGCTGAGATGCCATAACAACGCTCAAGTTGAGGAATGCAGCAGGTGGCTGTTCGTCTCACGCGCGGGGCGAAAAATATCGCTCTGAGTTACGCATTGAAAGGAAGCAAACGGCGATCTGGATTCCTCATAATATAAAAGTTAAAAAAACGGAAGGCCCACCGGCAAAGGTGGGCCTTCGGGGGGAGAAAAGCTCCCGGCCAATGCGCGGATGGCTCAAGAACTCTTTCCTCGAGGGCAGTCTAGAAGAGCCGCACAAATGAAGTCAAGCCGGAAAAGCGGATCGGTGGAAATCTTTAAGTACTGTATCTATAGGGAGATACGGCAGAAATGAGGGAGGGGAAGGCAGTTGGTGGAAAATCATACAGGTCAGCAAATCAGTAAAAGTCCTTTGCTTCTATTGGTTTACTGGAGATTCCCAGCTGAAGGATTTCAACGTCGGCATCGCGATCGAATATCTTTCCCGGCAGCAGACGCTTGATGGCCAGACGGAATCCTCCGAAGGCAAGGCTCGAGACTATGGCGAAAAGACAAAGAATTCCAGTGCCGACGAAGATACCGACAAGAATTGTCGGCCAGCCCGGCTGGTTCAAATTGGCACCCGGTTCATTCCACGTTACATCCGACTCGTAGCCGATATTTTGAAGCAGTGTATCGGCAGATGCTTTCGAATGTCCCAGCGGCACGAAGACAAGCAGGGTACTCATCTTGCGGTAGTAGAGCACCGGGCGCGAAGCGTCTGGTTGTGCGGAGGGTTGGCTGTCATCGCCGATTAACTGAAACCGCCCTTCCATATTTTTCAGTTGAGACGACGCCACCTGCGGCGTGGGAAATTCGGCGAGAAGCAGAGTTTCTTCCTGGCCTTTTACGCGATAGCGGGCCAATTCGACTTCGGCCCCGTTTGAGAATCCAATCCAATCATCGGTTGCGATGGGAAGAAACTGACTGAGCGCAAGCGGACCGAGCACGTACCGGTCCGATCGCTGGACAATGCCACTGGCTGGCAGATACCTGTAAAGGCTGGGATAAGCCATTGATCCCGATTTCGCTTGTAGTTGCGCCACCAGCGTCTTCAAGCCCGATTGAGCAGACCGGAGGTCACTGCCAGAAATATCCAGGACCAATTCGCCTAGGAGGATAAGAGCATGATCGTGCGACATGGAAGAGTGGGGCGAAAAATCCGCGCGGGGCATGTCGGAAGTACGAAGGTAAGAATAGGCTCCGTAGGCTCCGGTGGCATCCTTAGCGTGATACAGAGTGACGACCAAGTTTGATTTATCGTTGGAATAAGAGACTTGCTCAGCGGTGCTTACCCCGTATTCGTGGAGTATCGGAGCAACCTGGGGAGCAAACTGCTCGACGGCGGCAGCGGAATGCAGCAATTGGACGGGGGTGGCTTGCCAATCGATGAACTGCATAGGGAGAATGGTCTGCCCGAACACCGATAGCGGTGAGAGCACGACGATAAACACAATAGGAATTAGAGAACGCCTCAGCATGGTCATCAATGGATTAGACGCCGAAATTGTACTTTGGGTTCCGATTCTGGGCCAGTAGAAGATTTTTTAAGGTATGGGCAGGCAATGCGGAATCTTCTTAGTGCTCAGCAACTTCCCGGTCCGAGATCAGCCTCTGGCGGTTATTGGAGACGCTGTTCAAGCTTTGCAGGTAACTTTCGACTCCCCGGTACAGCCCCTCAGCCACTCGCTCGCGCTGGTCCGTTTTCTTCAAAAGCTTTTCGTCAGCCGGATTGCTTATGAAGGAGATCTCGGAGAGTACCGAGGGCATATTTGCCCCAATCAGAACCACGAACGGTGCTTTTTTGACGCCTCGATCTCTTTCAGCATCGCTGGACTGACGAAGACGTTTGGAGAGGGATTCCTGGATATCGGCGGCGAGTTCCTTGGACTCTTCGATTTTTTCGTTGCGTGCAATCTTCTTGATCAGATCCTGAAGTTCATGGATCGACGATTGCGAGAGAGCATTTTCGCGTGCGGCGACTTCCATGGCTTCCGCGGAGGTGGCAAAATTCAAATAGTACGTCTCGATGCCGCGGGCGGCGTGGTCATGACTGGAATTGGCGTGAATGGAAACAAATAAATCCGCCTTGGCTTGATTGGCGATGGCAGTCCGTTCCTCAAGGGGAACAAACGTATCGTCCTTGCGCGTATAGACCACTTCGGCGCCTGGCAGGCGCTGCTCGATCAACTTTCCCAAGCGCAAAGCGATATCCAGACAGAGATCCTTCTCCATCAATCCGTGAGGCCCGATTGTGCCGGTATCATGACCGCCGTGGCCGGCATCGATAACGATTCGGCCGATTTTCAGGCCGAGCGCGCGCGTGAGCGATTGCTGGCCGTCGCGCGTGGGTTTGGGTTCGAGAGGAGGAGCGAGAGTTACGGTGGAAGTTCGGCTGGAGCGTCCGAGCTTGGGAGTTGGCGCCGAGGTTGCCAGTCGCGCTGGGTTGGTCGGGATCGTCGTTTCAGAAGGTGGCGAAGCGTTGGTTGCTTCAGTTTTCAGAGGCGCAGCCGTATCGGGCGGTCTTTCATCAGCGTGTACAACGGATGGCGTTCCTGTTGGCACATCCTTCGGATTTTTCTTGGCGAGAGTGTTGGAAGCTTCTCCATGAACGTCGATCACCAGGCGGTAGGGATTCGGCAGCAGGAAGGCGGAATATTCCTTCACCTTATCCACATCCAGAACGATGCGAACCATACCTTTCTTATTTTGCCCCACGCGGATCGATTTCAGAAATCCGTCTTCCACCTCGAAAGTTTTTCCGGCGAGGGAAGGACTGAGCTTTACGTCATACAGGTCAAAATAGATACGGTCCGGATTGGCAATGCGCTTGGACTGATATTTGACCTGATTTTCGACATCGATCACGATGCGGGTATAGCTATCCGCATTCCATTGGCGGATGCTCGTCACGCGCGGCAATTGCTGATCGGCTTCCTCCTGCTGCGCCACCTTCTGGCTGGAGCGCGGATTCTTTTCCTTTTCCTGGGCGTCGGCGATTTCGCTCAGCGCCTGGCGCGTGGCGTCAGCCTTAGGGGAAGCGGGATAGCGATTGAGGAAGTCCTGATAGGTGGTCTTGGCCTCTTCCAGTTGATTTAAATCGTTCTGCTGGATTTGAGCGATGGTGAAGAGCGCGTCCTGGCGATACTTGGTGGCTGGATATTCCTTCAAAAGGAACTGATATGTGTCGATGGACGACAAGAAAAATTCCGGATCAAACTGGCGGCCCATATCCTGGTAGAGTTCGGAGGCGGCCATCAAGGCTGGAGTGACCTCCAGAGCTAATGGCGTGATTAAATAAACCTTGCGGTAAGCCTCCACGACAGTTTTGTATTCCTCGAGGCTGCGGTCCTTCTGGGGCTTGCCTTCGAGCGAGGTGCGCATTTTCTGAGCGCGATCATATTGAGTGTGAGCGGCGTCTCGTTTGGCGGTTTGACTAAACAACGCGGGGACAACGCACACAACCAAGAACGCGGCAAGTGCCGGCAGGAAACCTAAGCGAATTGATGCGGAGCGAATCCGCGCCTTGCGTCTCATTCGTTCGTGAAAACAGTTCGACCGTGTTCGTTCACTTCGCGGCGAATGGGAGGAACCGAAGGATTCCCAAAGCCTGAAAGGTGAAGGGACCCGGGTTGGAAATAGGAGTTGGTTATCTTTTGCACGTAAGAACGCGTCTCACGAAAATTGGGAACGCCGCCAAACCGGTCCACGGCTCCCTCGCCTGCATTATACGCAGCCAGGGACTTCTCCACATCGCCGTTGTAGCGGTCCAGCAAATCCCGCAAATAGTGAGCCCCGCCGTCCAGATTCTGGGCGGGGTCAAACGCGTTGTTTACGCCGTATCGCTGTGCCGTCGCCGGAATCAATTGCATCAGTCCAAGCGCACCTTTTCGCGACCTGGCTTGGGGGTTACCGCCGGATTCGGCTTGAACGACCGCCCGAATCAGGGCTGGATCCAGCCGGTGGCGCTCAGCCACTGTCTGAACCATCTGGTCGAGTTTAACCGAAGTGATCCCTGGCATGGCTCCCTCTGCAGTGGAAAGCGCGTCTTGCTGGCGAGCCCGCCGGGAGGACTTCACTTGCGGCGGATTCGCGTTTACGTAGACGTGCTTACCCTGCTGATCCACATAAGATGCAATCTGAGCGCTTGCGGGACTGGAGGCGCACAACAAAGTTGCCGCCGCGAGCGAGGCCAGCAAGCCATAGTGCACTACTTTCCGTAAATGGAGAAGGCAGAGCATCCCTATTTCCTGGGCTAAATAAGAGACACACCCACTCCGGGCGGAGAATTCCTTCCCGGCATGGATTTTCTGGCGCGGAGGCAATCATAACATTCGGTCGATTAGGGGAACTACCTGGGCGAGGGTACTTTCGATGGCTGATGTGTCTTTTCCGCCAGCCTCTGCTAAATCCGGTCTACCGCCTCCGGAACCGCCGATTTGGCGTGCCAATTCCTGGACTATCTTCCCTGCGTGGAGCTTTGACGTTAGATCCTTTGTAACTCCTGTGATTAGAGATACTTTGCCGTCATCCGCGGCGAAAAGTACGACGACCCCGGAACCGAGTTTCTGCCGCAAGGTATCTACAAGCTGGCGAAGGCCTTCCCGGTCGAATTCCGCTAACTCTTGCGGCTACAATGCGGACGCCTTTCACTTCCCGGGCCGATTCGAAAGTTCATCTACTTTGGAATGGGCGGATTGGCGTTTGGCGGCTTCCAATTGCTTCTCAAGCTGCCGTACGGTGTGGGTCTGGCGTTCTACGGCGCCTAACAGATCGTCTTCTCGGACGTTCAGGACGGCAGCCAGAGCACGGAGGGTGCCCAGGGCCTGCTGGTAGCTGGCGAGGGCACCTGTGCCGCTGATTGCTTCAATGCGGCGCACTCCTGCGGCTGCCGATTGCTCAGCGGTGATCTTGAAGATGCCGATTTCGCCGGTGCGGGCAACGTGCGTTCCGCCGCAAAGCTCCTTGCTGTAGAAGCCGCGCGGCGCAGCGGAATCAGGGACTGTAACGACGCGCACGTTTTGCTCGGGGTAGCGATCGCCAAAAAAGGCGAGTGCGCCGGAAGCTAGCGCATCGTCGATATTCAGGATGTCCGTTTGCATTTCGAGATTTCGGAGGATTTTCTCGTTTACTTGCTGCTCGATTTCCTTGAGTTCGACAGGATCGACGGCGGCGAAGTGCGAGAAATCGAAGCGCAGGTGATCGGGGGCGACGAGCGAACCCGCCTGTTTCACGTGAGTGCCGAGAATATTGCGCAGCGCCGCGTGCATCAGGTGCGTAGCGGTGTGGTTGCGCATGGTGTCGCCGCGGCGTGAAGCATCCGACGACGTCATTACACGGTCGCCAACGCGCAAATTTTCCTTGGCGACGATGCGGTGCGCGATCAATCCGGGAACGGGGTAATACGCGCCGTTCACTTCGGCGACTTCCAGCGCGCCATCATTATCGAAAAACTTTCCCATGTCCGCCACCTGTCCGCCGGATTCGGAATAAACGGAGGTGCGGTCGAGTACAATTTCGGCTTCGTCGCCAGCCTGGATTTCATTTACCAGACCTTTGGCGGTTACGATTGCTTCGATGTGGCAATCGCGCGCCGTGGTGCCAAAATAAAAATCCGGCTCGGTCTTAAAAGTTTCCGCGAGTTTGGAGTAAACAGGATTTGCGGCGTCCTTGTGGACTCCCTTCCAGGATGCGCGGGCGCGCTTGCGCTGTTCCTCCATCGCCCGCTCAAAATCCGCTTCTTGAAACTTGATGCCCTGATCGCGCAAAACATCCACAATAAAATCGAGCGGAAATCCGAACGTGTCGTAGAGCCGGAACGCTTTTTCGCCGGGATAGGAAACATCGGGATGCATTTTTTTCTCTTCGAGGAGCGGCGCGATATCGTCTTCGAGTTTCTTCAAGCCAACGTCGACCGTGCGCGAGAAACGGCGCTCCTCTTCATTCAAAATTTGGTCGATACGAGCGGAACTATCGATGAGTTCCGGATAGGCGTCCTTCATTTCGCCGCGGACGGCCGCCGACATGGGCGCGAGGAACGGAGAAGGCGCATTCAACATTCGCGCGTGACGCAGGCCGCGGCGAATGATTTTTCGCAGAACATAGCCGCGGCCTTCGTTGGAGGGGATTACGCCGTCGGAAATCAAGAATGTAGCCGCGCGCGCGTGATCGGCCACAATTCGCAGCGATGCCTGGAAGCGAGCATCACTCAAATCCACCTTGGCAAGGTGGGCAGCCTCCCGCATTAAGGGCTGGAACAGATCCGTATCGAAATTGCTGATCTTGCCCTGCAGGACGGCGGTGACGCGTTCCAGGCCGGCGCCGGTATCGACGGACGGCCGGGGCAGGGGATTCAATTTGCCTTCCGAATCGCGATTGAACTGCATGAAAACGAGATTCCAGATTTCAACATAGCGTCCGCATTCGCAGCCGAACTGGCAATCCGTATGTCCCTGATCGGAGGCGGCGGGGCCCATGTCGTAATGAATTTCGCTGCACGGTCCGCAGGGGCCCGTGTCTCCCATGGCCCAGAAGTTTTCCTTCATGCCTAATTCGTGGATCCGGTCTTTCGAGACGGATTGGCTGACCCATTGATCGTAAGCTTCACTATCGCGATCAATTCCTTGCTCGCCCTTGAAGATGGTGACGTAGAGCTTTTCCTTGGGGATGCCAAATCGTCCCGCGGCGGAGGAGGTGATGAGTTCCCAGGCAAAAGCAATCGCATCTTTCTTGAAGTAATCGCCGAACGAGAAATTGCCGAGCATTTCGAAAAAAGTATGATGGCGGTTGGTGAATCCGACATTTTCCAGATCGTTGTGCTTGCCGCCCGCGCGAACGCATTTCTGGCAGGTAGTAGCGCGCCGGTAATCGCGCTGATCGAGACCGAGGAAGACATCCTTGAACTGATTCATGCCGGCGTTCGTGAACAGGAGTGTGGGATCGTTTGCCGGGACGAGCGACGAGCTTCGAACGATGCGATGGCCGTTCGCTTCGAAGAATTTCAAGAAAGTCTGGCGGGTTTCTTTTCCAGTCAAGTTTTCCTCAGCAGTTGCAGGTGCCGAGATGGCGCAGCGAAAACACAGCGCGTGGCGTCCCGCCAAGATAAATAACGAGCGGAGAAGAATTCATTATCGCAGACGCCTCGCGTGGTCGCAATGCTGCGTCGCGGAAGCTTGTTGCTACACGATTCTCTAAGCTGAGGGAAGAAGCAGGCGGCTGGCGATTTATCTGAGTTAAGCATCTTCCTCGGGTGTGCCGGGGAGCTCGGGAAGCGATCTTCCGTGAATAGCGCGGAGTTCGGACCGGATGAGATCGCCGGAAAATCCAGCCGCCATCAGATTGCGATAAAGCGAGGCCAGTTTGCGCTGATCGAGTTCGCCGCCCATGCGCGAGAGGCGGCGTTTCAGCCGGACGCGCAGCAGCGCGGATTCATCTGTTTCGGCGAAGGCTTCTTCGATCGCTGCTTCGATAAAGCGATCGGTAACTCCACGCGAGCGCAATTCCCGCGTGATGCGAAAACGTCCCTGACGGCGCAATTGAGCGTGGCTGCGCGCGAACTCGCGCGCGTAACGAGCGTCGTCGAGATATTGGCGTTGTTTCAGGCGCTCAATTACGGGCCGCACCATAGCAGTTTCGGCGGCGCGACGCTCGAGATGCGCCCAACATCTGATGGATCGAATAAGAGCGGCGCATCAGCGCGCGCAAGGCAGCGGCGTAGAGGAGTTCTTCGGTGTCCAGTTTGCGCGGCGCTCGTGGCACGGGCTCAGGATAGCAGGAGGAGGCCGCAGGGTAGTAGCGGGGCAGCGGAGGGAAGCGCGGGAACGTCGCGAAGTTAAAGGCAAGACTAAAGAGAATTTCCGAGCGTGCGACGTACTCCGTTCAGACTGAACGACTAGCGTTGGCCGAGGCGTTCAAATTCCGTGATGGTCCGCTCCATGTCTTCGCGGGCGGCGTCGGACGCGGAGCGGATGCCCTGAATGCGCAGCTTGAATTCGTCCGGGTTCGAGGCGCGCAGCAGCGCTTCTTCGTAGGTGATCAGGTTGCGCGAATATAGATCGAAGAGCGACTGATCGAAAGTCTGCATGCCGTACTGGCTGGTGCCGGCAGCGAGTAGCGTCACGGATCAGCCGCGTCTTATCGGGATTAATAATGCAGTCACGGATGTACGCAGTTGCAATCAGCACTTCGCAAGCCGGGACGCGGCCCATACCGTCGCTGCGGCGCACCAGGCGCTGGCTGACGACGGAACGCAGGTCGACGCAAGCTGCAAACGAATTTGCTTTTGTTCCGGCGGCGGAAACACAGCGATGATGCGTTGAATTGTCTCAGTGGCGTCCAGAGTGTGCAAAGTGGACAAAACCAAGTGGCCGGTTTCGGCCGCGAGCAATGCGGTGGAAATCGTTTCCAGGTCGCGCATTTCGCCGACGAGGACCACATCCGGGTCCTGGCGAAGCGCGGCGCGCAAGGCGGTGGAAAAGTTCGACGTATCGACTTCTACTTCTCGCTGGTTGATAAAGCCCTTTTTGTCCCGGTGAAGATATTCGATTGGGTCTTCAATGGTAATGATGTGTTCGCCGCGGCTGGAATTAATGCGGTCGATCATCGCGGCGAGGGTGGTGGATTTGCCCGATCCCGTGGTTCCCGTGACCAGAACAAGCCCGCGCTGCTCTTCGCAGATTTTCTCAACTACTGGCGGCAATTCCAATTCTTCGATGGTGCGAATCTTCGTGGGAATCACACGGAGAACCATGCCGACGTTGCCGCGCTGTTGGAATACGTTCACGCGGAAGCGGCCAAGACCGGCCACGCCGTAGGCCATGTCGAGTTCGGCGGTTTCCTTGAATTTCTGCTTCTGCCGGTTGGTCATCATGCTGAACGCCATGGAGAGCATTTCTTCGGGCGTCACGCGGGGGACATCGCCGAGCGGATGGAGTATGCCATCGACCCGCAGATACGGGTGATTGCCGACTTTGAGATGCAAGTCAGAGGCTTTGCTTTCGACGGCTCGGCGCAGCAAATCGTCAATATTCAGGGCCATGTTGTGAATGCCCCGTTCGAGGGGCGTGTTTGCAACGTAACATGCGACTTGGGGTCGGGCAATAGAACGGCAGGATGCGGGTTGCGATTTTGATAACCGGGCGAATTCAAGCTTCGTGCAGGAAGAATCGGTCATAAAACCAGCTGGCCAATACTCCGCCGAGCAACGGGCCGATCCAGTAGACCCCATGATTTGCCCAATGTCGCGATGCCAAGGCAGGGCCAAGCGCGCGAGCCGGGTTCATCGATGCGCCGGTGAAGGGTAGGCTGACGATAGCTCCGGCCGTGATAGCGAGACCAATCGCGAACCCCGCAATTTTATTGATGGAACTATTACTATCGAGGGCAGTGGCGAAGAAAACCAGGACCAGCAGGAAGGTCGTCACGCCCTCAAGCAGCATTCCGTGGGCGCGAGTGAAGTCCGGTGCCAGGCTGGGAGCTCCCAGCGAGACAGGTCCCCATACAGACACGCCCAGCAGAGTTCGAAGGAAGTACGCAGCAACAATTGCCCCGCCCACTTGTGCGGCCCAATAAAGAAATGTTTGCAGAGTGCCGAGGCGTTTCGTAACCCAGAAACCAATGGTGATTGCAGGATTAAAATGGCCGCCAGAAATATGGCCGAGCGCTGAGAACAGGATGGCCATCGCCAACCCGTAGGCCAAGGCGATTCCCAATAAGCCGAAGCCACTCTGGGAGGACGTGCGCAGATATTGATCACTGCAAATCGCGCCGGCGGCAAAAAATACCAAAGCGAACGAACCCATGAATTCGGCAACGAGTTTCTGAGGCAGACTATACACGACGCCCCTTTGGGGGAAATGTTATGCGTCCGGAATGCGAAAAAGTGCGCAGGACGGCGGGATTCTATCGGAATCGCGGCAGCGAGTCAAAAATCAGCGCGTAAGAGCGCCAACGGGAACGCCGCATGGCGTAAGCCAATTATGACGATCGGGCTTGGCGCCGCCGGTGAGAGCGAAGAATTCGTCCTGAATGCGCTTCGTGATTGGGCCACGCGCGCCGGCGCCAATCTTAATCCGATCGATGGAACGAATCGGAGTGACTTCGGCGGCAGTTCCGACGAAGAAGACTTCATTGGCAATGTAGAGCATCTCGCGGGGAACTATTTGTTCCGCGACAGGAATGTCCATGTCGCGGGCGATTGTGAGGATGGTGTGACGGGTGATGCCGGGCAGAACTCCGCTCGAAAACGGAGGAGTGATCAGCACGCCATCCATGACCAGGAAAATATTTTCGCCCGAACCTTCGCTGACGTAACCGTGGACATCGAGACCGATTCCTTCCACGTAGCCGTTAACCATGGCCTCCATGCGAATTAATTGCGAATTCATATAATTCGCGCCCGCCTTGGCCATTTGCGGCAGGGTGTTGGGAGCGGGACGAGCCCAGGAACTGACGCAAACATCCACCCCTTCGCGCAGGGCTTCCTCGCCCAGATATTTGCCCCAATCCCAGCAGGCCAGATACGTTTCGACGGGAACGTTGTGAGGATTCACGCCCACTTCGCCATAGCCGCGCAAGATGATCGGCCGCAAATAGCAGGAATCCATTTTGTTCGTGCGAACGAGTTCGACGGCTGCTTGCGATAAGTCATGCACGGAGAAATTGATTCCCATGCGATAGATGTGGGCGGAATTGAGCAGGCGCTGCATGTGATCCTGAAGGCGGAAGATTGCGGGGCCCTGCGGAGTCTTGTAACAACGAATGCCTTCGAAAACAGAAGATCCGTAACTTACAACGTGAGAGGCAACATGAATATTGGCATCGTCCCAGTTGATGAAGGTGCCATTGTGCCAAATTTTTTCTGTTTTCTTGACCGTCATCGGCAATCTCCGTTCTCAGGCTGCACGCACTCGACTTCGACCCGAAGCGAATTATAGCACACGGTTTTTCGAGTCCAGCGCCAAGCGGCGAATTTTAACGGTAATCGCGGCGTCCATATTGGATGCCTATTATTCGAACTATTTATCCAGTCGATCATGAAATCGGAAAGCGAGCAGCAGGGTTGCGACGGCGGGGGAAACGGCTTCGCGGCGGGACTTTAGAAATGGTCCTCGTCGGCATGCGTCATCTGCCGCTGTTCGCGCAAGAGTTTATCCCACGCACTGGTTTCCCAATTGTCTTTGCGCTTTTCGTCGACCATCCACGGAGAAACGGGCAGCAGCAATCGGTGAGACAAAGCCGCCACATAGGGCTCGTACATGAAACGCAGATCACTGAGGTGTTTATCCGCAGCGGCAGTTTCATGAAACCGCAATCCCGCCTGGGCTAGAAATACTCGCATTTGTGCCAACTGCGGAGACGTCAAGCGCTCGAGGCTCAGTTTTTCGGGTGGAGTGCTGAAAACCTGCGCCAGATCCACCACCGCGTGACGCGCCATCGAAAAGGTAAGTTGTGCCTGGCGCTGGCAAGCGCCGTCGACGCCGACAATCACGAATGAACATGCGTCCAGGATAGTGGTGAGAGCCGAAAGCCAGGATTGATTGTTGTGTTGGGACCGGAAATAGGCCAGCACCGGATAAGAAAGGTGGCTCTCGAGAAGTTCGGCCGACCATCGCTCCCACTCATGAAACAGTTGCGTGAGCGCATCGAGTCCATGATCACCGCTATGCCTTTGCAGCAGTTCCGCCGCTGTTGGCGGCGATCCAGCTCGGGCATCCAGCAGTGAGATATTTACCTCCCGCCGCGAGAATGCCTCATAGATCACTGGAAGGTATCCAATCATCACGGCAAGAAATGCGAATCCCATCCCTGCTTCAAGGACGGCAAGTAACTTTGCAACAGGCGTGCGGGGGATCACATCACCCAGGCCGAGGGTGAAAAACGTGGTTCCGCTTAGATAAAAGTCCGTGCCGAGTCCGGGGCTGCCATTGGAGATGACCACCGCGGAACCGGCGGCGTATTGCAGAAATCCAAATCCGATCACCAGCCCGCACGCCCACAAAGCCAACAGCACGAGCAGCGACAATGGACCGTAGAAACTGAGAAAGGACTCCCGTCGCTTGCCCAAATGCATGCGGTGGGCGGCGCGCGACCATTGGTTCCAGGAGTAAATATAAAACAAGCGAGCCAGGCGGAATTTTCGCGTCACGCGGCGAGGCAGGACAATCGTCTCGAACGCGTCCCAGAGCACTACGACGATAATCACGAATCCCACAAGACCGGCAACGAAAAGATTCACTGTGACTCCGGCGGCGCGACCGCGGTAATTTCCCGTGCTGAGAATACCCTAGAATCAAAGTTCATGGCAAAAGCGTGCTCTCTTTTGAGGGCTGCAACGGGCAAAGCGGACCGGACCGGACCGGAGAGAACAGAAGAAAAAACCGAACCGAACCGATGTTAAACTCATCAGGCTGAAGAAATGGAACGAATATGAAGGGCAGATTTATTTTCGAATTCGCGGTCGCAGCGTTTTTAGGATGCATGATATTTTCTCCGCTGCTGGCTGGGCCATTTCCAGCGCCAACTAATCACGTAAGGCTTGAACTGATTTCCGAAGTGGATTCCGCCCAACCCGGGCGCGCGATACGATTGGGATTGCTTTTCAACCTTGATCCCGAGTGGCATATTTACTGGCAGAATCCGGGAGATTCGGGAGAGCCTCCGCGAATTGAATGGAAATTGCCTCTGGGATATCCGAGTCGGCGCGACGCAATGGCCAATTCCAAAGCGGATGGGAAAACCTCCCATAGTGGATTACGGGTACGAGAAACAAGTGATGCTGATTGCTGTTCTGCAGACGCCCAGCGGTTTGCGGACAGGACAAGTTGCCACGCTGGTTGCACACGTGAAGTGGCTGGCTTGCCGCGAGATCTGCGTTCCAGAAAAAGCGGATGTCACGCTTATGCTGCCGGTTCATCCTGCACGGGCGAAGAAGTCGGCCGCATGGGAGCCGCTATTCGCGGCAGCCAGCAAGGCGTTGCCCAAGCCGTTGCCGTTGGACTGGAAGGCAGAGGCGGTTGCCACGAAGGATCGTTTCGTTTTGACCTTACGGACGGGCAAGCGAATTTCCGAAGCAGTTTTCTTTCCGCTCGAGGCAAACCAGGTTGAAAATTCCTCACCCCAGAAAGTCGAGCCCGAGGATACAGGAGTACGATTGACGCTGATAAAGTCGGAGCAACTTTTGAAACCGTTGGCGAGTCTTAAAGGAGTGATCGTGCTGAGCGGCGGAGCGGCGTATTTAATTGCGGCTGCCTTGAAGTGATACGAGCAGGAAAGCTGGATCATCGACGAAGGATGCCGAGGCCCCATCGAGGCTGCTCGAATTTTCGGGAGGAAATTATGAAGAAGAAACTAATTCCGGCGATAGGGCTCGTTGTTGCCGTTCTATTTGTTTTTGTTTCCGCTCGAGCGGCGCGAGTAGGTGAAAAGGCGCCCGACTTCACCGCCACAGACAGCAACGGCAAAGTTCATAAACTATCGGACTATGCTGGAAAGATTGTGGTACTCGAATGGCACAACAACGGCTGCCCCTACACGCGAAAGCATTACGACAGCGGGAACATGCAGCGGCTGCAGCGGGAATGGACCGGGCGCGGAGTGATTTGGCTGACCGTGATCTCGTCCGCACCTGGGAAGCAAGGATACGTCACGGCTGCGCAGGAAAATGACTACCTCAAGAAGACGAATGCAGTCCCTACCGCCGCTTTGCTCGATCCATCCGGCCAGCTTGGACGTTTGTATTCGGCGAAGACCACGCCGCAAATATTCATCATTGATCCGGCCGGCAATTTGATCTACAACGGCGCGATTGATGACCGGCCGACCTCGGATCAGTCTGATATTTCAGGGGCAAAGAACTATGCTTCACAGGCTCTGGAAGAAGTATTGGCGGGAAAGCCAGTGAGCGTTGCCACCACGCGTCCGTACGGATGTTCCGTGAAATATCCTGATACGGATTAGTGCGGCCGAAGGAACGGAGAAGGGGCGCAAATCGAGTTGCCTATTTCGGCTGAGATGCTGCGGCGCGTTCCTGCATGCGCATAAATTCAGCCCGGATCTGACTCAGGCGGTTTCCATAAACGTTTTCCCACACGCCCATCAAGAGGAATGGCAACATCGCGGCCGCTACCCACAGTTTCGCGCGGCCGGGAACGCGGGCTTCAGGATCCCAGCGGAAGAGCTGCCGCGAGACCTCGAAGGCGATCAGAAAACCGATTGCCAGAATGAAGAAATCTTCCGCCAACACTTTCGCACTGGCGGCCCACAGCATCGCACCTTCCAATCCCGTTACCAGGTAAGTAGCGGGCAGAAAAAGAGCGACTCGCTGAATCCAGTGCGGCAGAAAGCCGAGCGGAATCGTGGCGCCGGAAAGAAACAAAAACCCCATCCAGATTACGTTGTTGATGACCTGCGTTTCCTGAACGTTGTTGGTAACACTGGCAACGATCAATCCGAACGCGGAAAAAGTGGCAGCACCCACGGAGACTAGAAAAAATACGCCCCACAGGTTTCCCCAGGCAGGCATCTTGAATATCCAGCGGCAGATCATGAATTCAATCACAATCGTGGGCAGAGTCAAAAAATAATTGGAAATGATGCTGGAGCCAAGCATGGCACCGGCGCCGATCGGTGCAACGCGGAACCGGCGCAAAATTCCCGTTTCTCGAAACATTACCAACTGCATGCTGAGGCCCCAGAAACTGCCCATCACAGTGAGTCCGAGGATTGCTCCAAGCAAATATTGCACGGCAGCAGGGCCGCCGCGGCCAAAGATCAACACGTACCCGAACAGAAAAGCCATGGGCATCACAAAGCTGAAAAAAATAAACGGCTTGCTACGCATGGCCAGTCGAATACGGCTTACGGAGAGCGTCCAGGTGTTTCTCAAGACTCGTGCTCCTTCGAACGTCTGCATGGGTTACTCGCGCAGGCGCCGGCCAGTCAACTCGATGAAGACGTCTTCGAGCGAGGGCGATGCAATTTCCAAGCTTTGCAATTCGTTTCCCTCCGCTTCCAACTGTTTCACCAGCGCCACAATTGTTTGCGGCGGCCGAGTGGAATGCAAAACATAAGTGCCCTCGAATTCGCGGCAGTCCGAGACGCCCTCGAGTTGTCCAAGAGCGCCATTTTCCACGGAACGGGCCAGGCGCACTTGAATGCGCGTGGTGCCGGCCGAGCGCTGCTTCAATTCGTGTGGCGTGCCGGTGACGATCACTCGGCCGTGATCCACTATAGCCACTCGGTCACAAAGCCGTTCGGCTTCTTCAATGTAGTGGGTTGTCAGCAGAATCGTCTTTTTTTCCGATCGGAGTTCTTCGATGATGTCGTAAATCTCTCGCCGAACTTGCGGATCGAGGCCGGCAGTGGGTTCGTCCAGAAACAACACCCTAGGGTCATTAACGAGCGCCAAAGCCAGCGCCAGGCGCTGCTTTTGCCCGCCGGAAAGCTGGCTGTAGAAGACATTTCGTTTTTCTTCCAGTTGAAAGCGCCGGAGGAGTTTGGAGGTATCGTTCCGCCTGCGGTAAAACGAGGCAAATAAGTCCAGAGCCTCACCGGTTTTGATTTTATCAGGCAGGGAAGTGGATTGCAGAACCGCGCCGACCAATTGTTTGAATGCAGTTCCGCTCGACTGGGGGTCGAGCCCGCACACGCGGACATGCCCGCGGTCCGGAGTTCTCAGACCTTCCAGGATCTCAACCGCAGATGTCTTACCCGCGCCGTTTGGACCCAGCAAGCCGAATACTTCACCTTCCGCCACGTGAAAGCTCACGCCACGGAGCGCTTCGACGGCGCCGTAACTCTTGTAAAGTTGCTCGACTTGGATGGCGGTTTCACTCACGGACGCGACCTCATCTATAACATATTCGATCACTCATGGGCGAACTCGTGAGCGCAGAGCGTTTTTATGCACACGTTTTCTTTTTGGATTCCAACCGTACCGTTCAAAATCCACTCGCGTGCCACTGACCCCGATGCCTTCACTTTCCAACAACCGGCGCTGCAGGGAAGCGTGCGGTTCGGGCATCAAGAGCCGGCCGCCTGCGCCGATGACACGATGCCATGGAATTCCTTGTCCCGAGGGGCAGGCAGCCATGGCGTAGCCCACGGCTCGCGCGCCGCCGCGCAATCGCAAGGCCTTCGAGAGATGTCCATAAGTTGTAACGCGCCCCCGAGGAATTTGTTTCACCAAGCGATAAACCGGATCCCAAGACATTGGCTGGCTGCCCCCCAATTTCCCTTCACAAGAGTAATCGAAATAAGCAAGTTTTGCGCCCGGAAGCTTTGGGATTCGAGAAGTGGGCTGGGAATTGGCAGCCGCAACATTCGTCGCGCACCTCGAATCTTCCCTCATCGGGCGATATGGTTTTGCGCCAATCAGTTAACGCATCTTTGCGCACTCTTAAGGCCGGTCGATCTGCCGGAGTGCACCTTCCTGAATTGAACAGCATCGAAGTAATGGGGTGAAGTGTTGCCTTGATTGAACTTGTGGAGAAATGTGTGATGGCTCTTTCTGCCCAGCTGCTCTGCTATGTTCCTCTCGCGTGTAATAACCAATAGGAAGCAACCAACGGAAGAACAGGGCATCATACCATTGACCCTGTAGTGGAACATCCTTACACTACGAGGCTCCAATGAAGAATTGGGAGGCTGGCGTGGCATTCGTACGACGAAAGGGAAGGTCGTACTATTTAGTGCATAACATCCGCCGGCGCGGCAAGGTCCAGCAATTGCATCTCGCAAAGTTGGGCGAAAGGCCGCGAATCACAGACGCCGTGGTTCGAGAAGTAAGCCGAAATCATCCGCTGCTTGAGTTGGACTGGAACGGTTTGCGGGAACAGGTAAATAGCCGGATTGAGTTGTTCGATGCGCGTTCGCCGTACGTGCAGAAATTAGTGCAGTCTTTGCGAAGCTTGAATTTGGATCTGGCGGATCTATCCCCGCCGATGCTGGTGACGGCGGAGCGTGGCCGTTCCAGTTATGAAATCGTGATGCAGCTCCGGCTGCTGCGATCAACCGTGGACATTAAGCTCGACCAATTCGAGCGCATCGGACCTCGGAATTTCGAGGCCCACCGGAAGTTCCGGTAAGGGGGTACACGCAAGTGGCCACTTTTATCCAACATCTCGACCCGACGCAACGAAGCACGGAATCGCGCGACTTCGAAGGATCTCTGCGGCGAAAAATCGTCGGTCAGGATGAGGCGGTCCAGTCGGTTGTGGATCTCTACCAGGTATTTCGAGCCGGCTTGAACTCGCCGGGGCGGCCGGTGGGGAACCTTTTGTTTCTGGGGCCGACCGGAGCGGGAAAAACGCGCGTTGTCGAAGCCTCGGCCGAAATTTTGTTCGGCGATCCGCGTGCCGTGATCAAGGTGGATTGCGCGGAGTTCCAGCACTCTCATGAAATTGCGAAACTGATCGGCTCCCCCCCGGGATATCTAGGCCATCGCGAAACCCACCCCTTGATCACACAGGAAGCTTTGGCGCAGCATCACACTGAAAAACTTAAACTCAGCTTCTTGCTGTTCGATGAGATTGAGAAGGCTTCGGACGCGCTGTGGCAGCTTCTGCTGGGAATTTTGGATAAAGCGACGTTGACCTTGGGCGATAACCGAAGAGTGGATCTCTCCGAGACGATGATCTTCATGACCTCCAATCTTGGCGGCGGCGAAATCACTGAGCTGATGACCGGTGGACTGGGATTCGCGCCATCGGTGCCGCCGGAAAAAGTGGTGGGTCTGGATGCAAAGGTAGAACGCACGGCGGCGGAAGCGGCGAAGAGGAAGTTTGCACCGGAGTTCATGAACCGGATCGACAAGGTGGTGGTGTTTCATCCGCTGCGGAGCGAACAGCTCGAACTGATTCTGGAGATCGAGCTGGGCATGGTGCAACAACGAGTGCTAGAAACAGCCAAGGGTCGGTTTTTGTTCCGCCTAACGCCGGCGGCGCGCGGGTTCTTGCTCAAGGAAGGAACGGACCTGAAGTATGGAGCGCGGCACTTGAAGCGCGCCATCGAGCGACACCTGGTGTATCCGCTGGCGAGTTTGCTGGCCACCGATCAAGTGGCCATGGGCGATGTGCTGTGCATTGATTGGAATGAATCACAAAGCCGCTTGGTATTCATTAAGGAAGATGAAGGCGCACTCGTGGCGGTTGAGTCTTCGGCTGCTCAAACAACCGCGCACGTTGCAGCGGCGGGCGTCGACGGACGTCCCGTGGAACAGCCGACGGCAAATGTGATAGCCGAATCACCGAGTCCTCGTCCGCCTGTGACGTCGCCAGTGCGCCCAGTGAGTGCACGAACGCCGCGCCATTCTTCGGTCGACAAGATCAAGGCCGACACTCGAACGTAAGGCCGATCGGGTTTCAATTTGAGCGGCCGCAGATATCCGATGCGGCGTACCGGTGTTAATTCGCCCGCTTAAGAAATCTCCGTGAGACACGGCTGCGCTCTTGCCCTGTAAAAGGCGGGAACAGCAGGCGCACCGCCCACCTTATTCATTATTCATTCGAGTTTCTCTCCGTTTAATTCAATCCCGCTGGAAGATTCGGTATAGTGACACCGTGTGCAAGCGCGGTTAAGCATGGGCTATGGCTTGGGAGTGGTGCCGCGAGAAGAAACTCGCAGCACTCGATCGTCATCTAATGGGGCTGGGAATTATCATCTCAGGGGGGAGGCATGAGGCATTCACGCGCGCGATTGCAAATTGCGCGAGTCACCCGCGACGATCTGGTCAAGCGAACAGCCGGGAAGAAATTTATCCCCGCAGTTCTAATATTTCTATTCGCGTTCGCTTTCAGCATTTCCGCGCACGCCGACCGCACGCCGCTAAAACCCGGTTTCAATCTGTTCTCGACGCAGCAGGACTCCGAAATGGGCCAGAAGCTATCGCGCCAAGTGGAGCGGCAGGTGCCCATGCTGAACGACGTTCGAGTAGATAAATATTTGAATGACCTGGGCCGGCGCTTGGACGCCCACGTACCGGCGGGCACTCCTGATTATCACTTCCAGTATAAATGCGTGAACGACATGGCCATCAACGCCTTTGCGCTGCCCGGCGGATATATTTACATCAATCGAGGAACGATTGAGGCAGCTGACAATGAGGCGCAACTTGCGGGTGTGCTGGCGCATGAAACTTCGCACGTTGTCCTGCGCCATGGCACGAACCAAGCCTCTAAACAATATTTGGCGGAGAATGGATTGAATTTGCTGAGTGCATTTTTGGGAAATGGCTCGGTGGGGAGCCTGATGACGGAATTGACTGCGGGTTTCACCATGGAATCTGTCTTCCTGAAAATGTCGCGCTCGGACGAGGGCCAAGCCGACATTCTGGGAACGCAGATTCTTTATGATGCCGGCTATGATCCCCGCGCGATGGCGCAATTCTTCGAAAAGATCCAAGCGGTGAGCAAGGGCAGTAAGCCGGTTGAATTTTTCAGCGATCACCCAAACCCCGATAACCGCATTGAGCGCGTCAATCAAGAGGTGGACAGGCTGGGAGGTCCGCCGGAAGGGTATAAAACGAACTCCAGGGAATTCGCCGAGATCAAGCACTATATCCATTCCTTGCCTCCGCCACCGAAGGGAAATCAACCCAGAGGGGGCGGGAGTTCGGCGCCCATCGGGAATCAGGGCCGGCCGGAAGTTCCATCACAGAAAGTGCAAACATATCAAAGTGGCCCGTTGAGCCTGCAGTACCCGGCAAACTGGCGCAAGATAGGGGATCAAGGAGAGATTGCATTCGTGCCGGATAGCGGAGTTATAGATCTCGGAAACCGCCATTCCGCGTTGGCTTACGGCGTGGAAGTGAATCTCTTCGAACTGCAGAAAAACACAGGCGAAAATCCATCGCTCGACGCTGCCACCACTCAATTATTGAGCAATTTGGAGCAGGCCAACCCGCACATGAACATCGTCCGGCCCCGGCACGAGATGCGGCTGAATGGCAAACCGGCTCTTTCGATTTTTCTGGAGAATGACTCGCCTGTGGGAGGCCGGGAATCCGATTGGCTGATCACGGCCTCGTGCTCGGACAGCCTGTTTTACATACTCGCGGTGGCGCCTGAGAACGAATTCGACAGCTACGAGCACGCTTTTCAATCGCTGGTCGATTCCGTAAAGTTTTCCTGCTATTAGAATTTGGAGGAATTGGTTCACTGGGTTTCGCAAACGCCGTGCTTACGAGAATTCCGCGGAAAATCTATGGCTTCCAGCGGAGGATGGGTTTACGGGCCGCGCCCACTTCATCCAGACGGCCGATTCGCGTGGAGTGGGGAGCCGTTTTCACGAGCTCCGGATCCTCTACAGCTTCGTCCGCGATTGAATGCATCGCGTCGATAAATTGATCGCACTCTTCCTTCGATTCCGATTCGGTCGGTTCGATCATCATCGCGCCGGGAACGATCAGGGGAAAGGCCGTCGTATAAGGGTGAAAGCCGTAGTCGATCAGGCGCTTGGCAATGTCCATCGTGTTTACGCCGTGTTTCTTCTGTCGCGCATCACTGAAGACGACCTCGTGCATCGACGGCAGGTTGTACGGTAGATCGAAATACGGTTCCAGTGCCCTGCGGATATAATTCGCATTGACTACGGCATCTTCGGTGACTTGCCGGATCCCGGGACCATAGGCAAGCGTGTAGGCCAAAGCTCTCAGCAAAACTCCGAAATTCCCGCAATAGGCACGGACGCGCCCAATGGACTTCGGCCGATTGCAATCGAGCGCCAGCCGCCCACCTTCCTTCTCGACCACCACGGGTACGGGCAGAAATGGCTCAAAGATCTTTTTCACCATCACCGGTCCCGCGCCCGGACCGCCACCACCATGCGGAGTGGAAAAGGTCTTGTGCAAGTTCAGGTGCATGACGTCGACCCCGAAGTCTCCGGGGCGGGCCACGCCGGCGAGTGCGTTCATGTTGGCGCCGTCCATGTAAAGATAGGCGCCGCGCTCATGGAGAATTTCCGCAATTTCGGCAATACGCTCTTCGAAAACGCCGATGGTGGAGGGATTCGTGATCATCAGTGCGGCGACGTCTTCGGTGACGAATTCGCGAAGATGATCGGTATCGAGTTGTCCGCGCGCGTTGGACTTGATGTTTTGCACTTCGTATCCGGCAATGACCACGGAAGCCGGATTCGTTCCGTGCGCGGAATCTGGAATCAACACTTTCTTGCGGGAGTTGCCCTGGCTTTCCAGGCACGCGCGAATCAGCAATAATCCAGCCAGTTCGCCCTGCGCGCCGGCAGCCGGTTCCAGCGTAACCGCTTCCATGCCGGTAATTTCCAGCAGGCATTTCTGCAAATCGTAGAGAATCCGCAGACAGCCTTGTGCTAGCTCCACGGGCTGATAGGGATGTTCCGTTGCAAGCCCATCCAGCCGGGCGACAAATTCATTCACACGCGGGTTATACTTCATCGTGCAGGAACCCAGCGGGTACATGCCCAAATCGATCGCGTAATTCCAGGTGGAAAGACGAGTAAAGTGGCGGATCACTTCGATTTCGCTGACTTCGGGAAATCCTTCGATTTGGTCGCGAACCAATTCCGAACCCAGCGTCTTAGCCGCGTCCACAGGCGGCACATCGAGCGGAGGCAGCTCGAACCCGCGCTTACCGGTCGCCGACTTTTCGAAAATCAGGCCCTCGTTCTGGCTGATGTTCGGCCGGACTTTCTTGATCTTGGAAGATTTATCGCTCAAGAGTTAGGAATCCTTTTTCTTCTAAACCGGTTTCGATAAAATCCGCTTGATGCACTCCGCCAATCGCTCGATTTCCGCGCGCGGCATAGTCTCCGTAACGCAAAACAGGCCTCGTTTTGTTTGATCCGGATAAAAGTGACCCAGCGGCAGCGGACCGATAATTTTCTCGCGCAGCAATTCAGAATTGATCATTTTCATCGAACGGGGGAATTCCAGCACGAATTCATTAAACGTCGGACCTGAAAACGCGGCCTTCACGCCTGGAATCTTTTCGAGTACCGCTTGCGCAAAGCGCGCCTTCGCCAAATTCTGCTCCGCCATTTCGCGCAAGCCTTCTTTCCCGAGCAGGCAGAGATGAATCGTTGCCGCGAGAGCATAGAGAGCCTCGTTGGTGCAAATATTCGAAGTCGCCTTTTCGCGGCGAATGTGCTGCTCGCGCGTCGCCAATGTAAGAACAAATCCGCGCCGGCCGGCTGCATCGGTGGTTTGACCAGCCAGTCTTCCCGGCATTTGCCGCACATGTTTATCGTGAGTAGCGATGACGCCCACAAAGGGGCCGCCGTAGCTGGGAGCCACGCCGAAGCTTTGACCTTCCATCGCGACGATGTCAGCTTCCACCGGAGGTTGCAGCAAGCCCAGGGAGACTGCTTCCGTGATTGCAGTGACCAACAAGGCGCCGCTCGGTTGCACGGCTTCCGTCAGGACCGGAATCGATTCCACAACGCCGAAGAAATTGGGGGATTGTACTGCGACGGCGGCTACCTCCGCTAGACCCGCAGCCTTTAGGGCAAGCAAATCAATTTGGCCTGTGCCCGTAAATCCGATCTCTTCCACGGCCAGGCCGAGATGTTTCGCGTAGGTTTGCAAGACTTGACGGTACTCGGGATGCAAGGTGCGGGCGACCAAAACGCGGCGACGCTTTGTCAACCGTTCCGCCATCAGTACAGCCTCAGTGAGCGCGGTCGAGCCGTCATACATCGAGGCATTCGCCACTTCCTGGCCCGTGAGTTGGGCCATGAGCGTTTGAAATTCGAAGATTGCGGTCAGCGTTCCTTGGCTGATTTCGGCCTGGTATGGAGTATACGAAGTCAGAAACTCTCCACGTTGAACAATCGCGTCTGGCACAACCGAACGAAGATGCTGATAGACGCCCGCGCCGAGAAACGACGTGTAACCAAACGCATTTTCCGTCGCTCGCGCGCGAAAATAGTCGATAATTTCCTGTTCGGAAAGCGGTCCGGGAAGTCGCAGCGGTTCCTTGAGCCGGAATTTTGCGGGGATCGACTGAAAAAGATCTTCAACGGACTTCGCGCCGATAGCCTTAAGCATCTCCAGGCGTTCGGAGGGACTTTTAGGGAGATAGCGCATCAGGCCGAGGCTTCCTTGTCTTTCGCGGCGAGGTAGGCCTCATAGGCTGCCGCGTCCATCAACGATTGAGCCTCACTTTTATTCGCGAGAGTCAGTTTCACCAGCCAAGCCGTGCCGTGCGGGTCCTGATTCAGCTTTTCTGGAGTATCGGCGAGCACCGAATTCACCGCCGTGACCTCGCCGCTGACGGGACAATAAATCTCGCTCACCGCCTTCACGGATTCCACGCTTCCCAGGGATTGCCCGGCTTTCAATTTCGTGCCCACCTTCGGCAATTCCACGAAAACCACGTCACCTAGCTCATGCTGCGCATAGTCGGTGATGCCCACGGTGCCGCTATCTCCCTCCACTTTGATCCACTCGTGTTCTTTGGTATAGCGGAAATCCGCTGGGTACATTGCAGCTCCTTCGCCGTTTCCATTCGATGGATTCGATGTTCTGGCCGTTCGGTTACTTGGCTTTCGGCCGTTTGTAGAAAGGCATTTCAACGATGCGCGCCGGTGACGCTTGGCCACGAACAGTGACCTCGATTTGAGCGCCGGCTATCGCTACCTTCGGTGGCACATAGGCCATGCCGATATTCTTTTTCAAAAAGGGTGCCGGGCCGCCGCTGGTCACCTTGCCCACTTCCTGGCCACCACTCGACACCGCATAGCCGTCCCGCGCTATCAGCCGCTCCTGCATTTCGAAGCCGATCAATTTGCGTTCGATGCCTTTCAGTTTCTGCGTGACCAGTACATCGCGACCCAGAAAATCGCCTTTCTCCGGTTTACAGATCCAAGCAAGGCCCGCTTCCCACGGAGTGGTGGAGTCGTCGATTTCGTGCCCGTAAAGGCACATCGCTGCTTCCATTCGCAAGGTGTTGCGCGCACCCAGACCACATGGAAGCAATCCAATGGTCTGGCCCTCCTCGATCAGGCAGTCCCACATTTTCGCGGAGTGTTCGGGTGAGAAATAAATCTCGAATCCATCCTCGCCCGTGTATCCCGTTCGCGCAATCAAGCAGTCCACTCCATTCACCATGCCGAAGGCAAAATGATAATAGTGGATGGGATCAAGCAGCACCTTCGTAAATTGCTGCAACAGTCGCTTTGCTGCGGGTCCCTGTATCGCGAGTTGTGAATAGCGCGGCCCGGCATTCTCCACATCCGCGCCGAAGCGGTTGTACCGGACAATATGATCGAAATCCTTATCCTGGTTGCTCGCATTCACGCACAGCAAATAATGATTTTCTGAAATCTTGTGGACGAGCAGGTCATCAACGAACGTTCCCTTGGGCGTCATCAAGCCCGAATACTGCGCCTGGCCGATGGCCAGTTTTGCGGCGTCGTTTGTGGTCACAAATTGCACAAGGTCGATCGCTGCTGGGCCGCGAATCTCAATTTCGCCCATGTGGCTCACGTCGAACAAGCCTGCCTTCGTACGCACTGCCTGGTGTTCGGCAATAATGCCGGAATATTCGACAGGCATATCCCAGCCGCCGAAGTTCACCATTTTGGCGCCCATTCGACGGTGGGTGGAATTCAGCGCGGTTTTACGAAGTTCAGCGGTAGCCGGCGTGGTCACAGAATGATTCCCAAAAAGTTCACGGGCAAATGAAACTAACACGCGCGGTTTAGAAGTGTCAAGAAACGGTGCACGTATCGCTTCCAAACGGTGGCGCAAGGTTCGTCGGAAGTCCTCTCGCAACCGGCGCGATACCTCATACAGTTTTTTTGGGTGAACCCGGCCCAAATGGAAGAAGTTTGCCGCAGAGTAACAAGCCAGACCTTCTTGCTTGTTGCCGCCGCCAGCCTCGCTTATATTTGTGACAGAGGCGATCATGACCGGGATAGTGGTGTGCATACAGTGCGACCAACCCGAAGCTAAGTGCTCCTGCGACAAGTACTGCTGTTACTGCCAGGCGCAATATCACGTTCGTCTTTGCATTGACGGCATGTATTATTGTCCGGATTGCCGGGAAGCTTGCGAGGTTCGATTGGTGGATGCGCGTGGCCAGTGAGCACAGCCGCACTGAACTAATTATCGAAAATGACGCCCGTCTGTTACGGGCCGTTGGCGGCGTGGTCCAACACGCCTCCGACCATGTGGGTTTCTCCGAGGAATCCAAACAGGAGCTTGCCGATGCCGTCGAGGAAGCCTGCCGAGAGACGTTTCCGCTGGTAAGTAAGAATGGAACCGAACTGAAAGTGACGATTGAGGATTTCGACGACCGGGTGGAAGTGATCCTGGATTCAACAGGGGAACCGCTTCCCAAAAATGCGATTGCGAATCTAACTCCGCAAAGCGGTGGATCCTCGGCGGACGGTGGAGCGGCCCGTGCCGCACTGCTCGCTCGGCTTGATCGCGTGCTTTATGAAGCGAAAAACGGGCGGCCCCGAATCAAGCTGGTGAAGTACCTTCCCGGACGTGCTCCGAAAGTTTAGTTCGCCTGATCCCCGAATTTAGTTTCTGCTGTGAACTAGCTAGCGGGTATTGCGAACGTCTTGTTCTTCAACAGCGCCGCCATTTGTACGTCACTAACGGGAATATGAATCTGTAGCCGGTCACCGTGCGGAGTCACTTGAACGCCATCCAATGCTTGCGCCAAATCCGGATTCTGCTGCGCTTCCTGGTAACGGCGGTACATCACGCCGGCCTGTAGCAGCGCCGCTAGCGTATTCGCATCATCGGGCGAAGCGCAGATCGCGTTGAAATTCGCGTCGACTCCTGAATCCGCTTTCACCTCGATGATCATTGCTCCGATCTTCTGGACCAAAGCCGCGGCTTGAGGAAACTGATTGGCTTGCGGCAGCAATTGCTGCATGGCCATGCGAGTGTACGTTTTATTGAGCACCGCCCAGATCATGCCTTGGCCGTTCGCTTCGCTGATCAATGGAAACAGCGAATCATTGTGTAGCAGGCTTTCCGCCGCCCCGAAATGGACATCGATCATTTTCTCCAGCCCGCTGCGCATTCCGAACGCCGCAGTGCTGGAATCGACAAAGAAAAAGAAAATATCACTCGCGCCGGAGCCGCTGCCAAACGCATACAACTTAAAACCATGCACTTCATGGAACGGCAGCTTCTGCTGTTTGAAGCGGTCCTCGGTGGTGCTCGGATCGAACTGGCCCAACGCGACGCCGAGAATTTGTTCCCCGGTGTCCTTGGTGGCGCTCAGGGAGCCCCAGGCAAGTTCATCCACTTGCGAGTTCGGATCAATTCCGGCCGATGTCAAAAACTGTTCGAACTGGTGAAAACGGGCCGGCAGCATCTGATCGCGGAGCTGACCGAACCAGGGGAGCTTGCGAGCCG
This sequence comes from uncultured Acidobacteriota bacterium, assembly GCA_963797765.1. Lineage (GTDB taxonomy): Bacteria > Acidobacteriota > Terriglobia > Acidiferrales > UBA7541 > JBGPTK01. The sequence goes on from CAWCQU010000003.1 coordinate 620,532, forward strand.
ATTTCAAATCGGCGTAAGCGAATTCGCCGGTTTCTTTCGGAAACATGGCGATCACGGATGGGCTGAGCGTGGCCGCGGCTGTGGGTTGTGGAAAGAGTGAGCCGATTAACAAGAACGCGCAAGCTGCTAGAAGGGCAATGCTGATTTGTTTCTTCACAGATTTCACTCCTCGGCCTGCGGGACGCCGGGTTGGATGGGCATTTATCCCGCGGCGGCTTCTTAAATTCTTTTGGCGGCTTCGGGCAATGAACTTTCACTCAGCCGGGATTCGAGCCTGATGGCCCGCGATCGCATCGCGGCTACAAAACTTGAATCTTTGAGCGAGCTTAGATTTATCGACACGTTCTCAAGTGCTCCACGGACGGCTGCGGCGGCCATCAAGCGTCCAACGCGAAGGTCTGACAACATAGACGCGCTCGACATACTCTCCAGTTGCCCCAACTGCTCATAAACTTCCATTGCCTGTTCCGCAACCTGCATTGGGACTTCGGCCGCTGCCTCCGTGGCCTTTTCGATCGTCGCATCCCGCGCGCGCTTTTCTTCGGGAGTTTCCTGCGGCAATTTGAACGCTGCCATCACCTGGTTGAACGAGGCGGCGTCGCGATCAATCGCTTTCGTAAGCATCTCGGCAGCGGCCTGAAATTGCCCGAGCGCGGCGCTGAGTGGTTCCACAAATGCCGCTTGTGACTTCTTCTTGCGCGACAAGCCGGCAACCATCTGCCCAAGGCTGGCGCCCAGAGCGCCAGCCAGCGCTGCAACCGAGCCTCCGCCGGGCGCGGCCGTTGGAGCCGCCACTGCTTCCAGAAACGGCTGCGCCAGAGGGGCAAGCTTGCCGGAGCTTTCCATCGGGGCGCCGGCAAGCGCCGCCGAGAGCCGATTCTCCAACACCTGGGCCGGAGAAAAGTTTTCCAGCTGAAGATAAAAATCCGAAGTCATTTCAATCGCGCGTTTGGGAACCAGCCCCACAATTTCGCTGCCGGCGATGCTGACGCCAAAACGCTCCGCTTCGCGCTTCACCATTTCGAACACGCGATGAATGGGCGTCTGCTCGAAGTCCGTCAGGTTGATCGAAACTTGGGCCAGGTGCCGAGCGCGCAAATCCACGCCCATCGCTTTTACGTATCGAAGTCCGCCATTCGAAAAGCGTATCGTTTTGGCGATTCGCTTGGCAATGTCGAGATCGGGCGTGTTCAGATTAATGTTGTAGGCGATTAAGAATTTTCGTGCGCCCACCACCGTGGCTCCGGCAGTGGGATGCAAGCGCGGGTCGCCGACATCCGGAGCACGGTCCGGATTCTTCAAGACTTCCTCCCGCACGCCTTCGAATTGCCCTCTTCGGATATTTTCGAGGTTTACGCGCTCCGGCCGTTGAGCCGCGGCTTCGTAGAAATAAACGGGAATCTGGAATCGCTCCCAGATGGCGCGGCCCGTTTTTTTCGCTAGTGCGACGCAGTCTTCAATGCTCACGCCTTCAATTGGGATGAAGGGAACCACATCAGTGGCGCCCAGGCGCGGATGCGCACCCGTATGGCGGGTCAGATCGATCAATTCGAGCGCCTTGCCCACTCCACGCAACGCCGCTTCCGCAACAGCTTCGGGCTCGCCGGCCAGCGTGACGACGGAGCGATTGTGATCGGCATCGCCTTCGCGATCGAGCACGTAGACTCCCGGAACCGCACGCATCGCATCGACAATCGCTGCGATTTTCTGCGCGTCCCGGCCTTCAGAGAAATTCGGCACGCATTCGATCAGTCGATTCATGAAAGTTTCATCGGCAGTTTTTTCCGAGCTCGCAACTTAAGCATACTGAGACGGAAGGTCAGCAGGGAAAGTGCAGTCCGCCACTTCAAAACTGAGCCAGCGAGTACTTTATGCCTTCGATCGCGGGAAAATGATTTGACCGCGTTTCATCGTCAGCACGCAGTGATTCACTCCAAAATAATACGGGATTTCGCGATAGTCGGCCAGATCGAACACTGCAAGGTCCGCGTATTTGCCAACCTCGAGCGATCCAATTCGATCATGTCTGCGCAACGCGTACGCGCCATTGATTGTTGCGGCGGCGATGGCTTCGGCGGGCGAGAGGCGCATTTGGGTGCACGCCAGGGACAGGATCATCTGCATATTCAGCGTGGGACTGGTGCCCGGATTGTAGTCAGTCGCCAGCGCCACAATCGCACCGGCCTGGATGAGTTTCCGGGCGGGGGCATAGTGTGAAAGTCCGAGGTGAAAGCAGCATCCCGGCAGCAGTGTGCACGAAACGTCTGACGCTGCGAGTGCGCGAATGTCACTGGCATTTATTTTTTCCAAATGATCGGCGCTGGCGGCGTGCAATTGGACGGCAAGCTGAGCAGCGCCGGTCTGCGAAAGCTGCTCCGCGTGAAGCCGCAACTGCATTCCGCAGGCTCGCGCTGCCGTCAATATGCTACGAGATTGCTCGACGCTGAATGCGCCGCGGTCACAATACACGTCGCAAAATTCGGCCAAGCCAGCGAGTGCGACACGAGGGATCCAACGGCGGACGAGCAGATCCACGTACGCATCGGGACGTCGACGAAATTCCGGAGGCGTGACGTGCGCTCCAAGAAACGTCGAAACCACGTCAAGCGGATGCTGCTGGTTCAGAGCCCGCTGCAGCCGGAGGATTTTCATCTCGCTGGCAAAATTGAGACCGTAGCCACTTTTTGCCTCGACCGTGGTGGTCCCGTGCGCGGCAAAATCATCGAGATGGGCCAGCGCCGCCTCTTTTAATTTCGAGACTGGCGCACGCCGCAAGCCCCTGACCGATGAAAGGATTCCTCCGCCCGCCCGGGCGATTTGCTGGTATGTAGCGCCACCGATTCGCTGCTCGTACTCACGCGGCGCGGCTAGCGGGGAAAACAAGATGAGTGTGGGAATCCACAAACCCAGGAAGGACCACGCCACCCTTCAAATCTAAATGCTTCGCTTTCAGCGCTGCAGGATGATGTGCAATTTCCCGGCGTGGCCCTACCGCAATGATCTGTTCGCCGGAAATCAGCAATGCACCATCGCGAATGATGTCGAGCTGTCCAAGCGTGCGGCCGCGTCGCGGCGCATTTCCGGCCATCGTAATCAGTTCCGAACAGCCGGTAATCAGCCAGGTCGCCAATCTATTTACTCCGTGTGCGTGATGCTAACGGTACTGAAAACGGCAATGAACCGCAACTTGGTTGCGTCAACCTCGTGGATTGCACTTGGACTGCGCGATCCTACCGAAGGGAGAGCTCTTTATGGGAATGGCTTATGTCTTGGCCAACGGTGTACTGGTGATTGAAGAAAGCAAGATGTGGAAGTAAAACCCGTGCGCCTTTTTCTCTGCGCAATTTCGAAGTTGAACTCACTGCATTGGAATCTTGATTTCGTGTTGGTGCGCGAACTCCGCAGCTTCGCCGTATCCGGCATCCACATGGCGCGCGACGCCGATCCCCGGATCATTCGTCAGAACGCGCTCGATTCGCTCAGCCATTTCTTTGGTTCCGTCCGCCACGGTCACTTGTCCGGCGTGCAACGAATAGCCAATTCCCACGCCGCCTCCATTGTGAATAGAAACCCAGCTTGCGCCGCTCGCGGTATTCAACAGCGCATTCAGCAACGGCCAATCCGCCACCGCATCCGATCCGTCCTTCATTTTCTCAGTCTCGCGGAACGGCGAGGCCACTGAGCCGCAATCCAGGTGATCCCTGCCGATTACGATCGGAGCTTTCAACTCGCCCTTGGCCACCAGATCGTTCAACGCCAAACCGAATTTGTCCCGCTCTCCATAGCCCAGCCAGCAAATCCGCGATGGCAATCCCTGGAATTGCACGCGCTTGCGCGCCAGCTCAATCCAACGCGTCAGCGTTTTGTCGTGAGGAAACATTTGCAGCACCAAGTCATCCGTGCGTGCAATATCCGACGGCTCGCCCGACAGGGCCGCCCATCGAAACGGCCCGCGGCCTTCGCAAAACAGCGGCCGAATATAGGCCGGCACAAATCCCGGAAAATCGTAGGCGTTTTTCACGCCCTGCTCGAACGCCATGGTGCGGATGTTATTGCCGTAATCAAACGTGACCGCACCCATTTTTTGCAGGGCTAGCATTCCTTCCACATGGCGCGCCATCGATTCCATCGAGCGCTTGCGATACGCCGCTGGATCGGTGCCGCGCAACTCGTTGGCTGCTTGCAACGAAATACCGTGGGGAACATATCCTCCGACGGGATCGTGCGCGCTGGTTTGGTCGGTCAGTAAATCGGGAACAACGCCGCGGATGGCGAGTTCCGGAATCAGATCCGCGCAATTGCCGACCAAGCCGACGGAAGTGGCTTCGCGCTTGCGCACCGCGTTTTTCAGGATGCGCAAAGCTTCATCGAGATTGTTCACCATCACGTCGCAATAGCCGGTCTTCACGCGCCGCTTGATTCGCTCGGGATCCACGTCGATTCCCAGAAACGCCGCGCCATTCAGTGTCGCTGCCAGCGGCTGAGCGCCACCCATTCCGCCCATACCGCCGCTCACCACCAGCTTTCCGGAAAGATCTCCGCCAAAATGTTTTCGCGCCGCCGCCGCAAACGTCTCATACGTTCCCTGCAAAATTCCTTGTGAGCCGATGTAAATCCAGCTTCCCGCTGTCATCTGGCCGTACATCATCAGTCCGGCGCGATCGAGTGCGTCAAAATGATCCCAGTCGCTCCAATGTCCCACCAAATTCGAGTTTGCGATCAGCACACGCGGAGCATACGAATGCGTCCGGAAAATACCGACCGGCTTTCCCGATTGTACGAGCAGCGTTTCATCGTTCGCCAGGCTGCGAAGAGAAGCGACGATGGCGTGGAAACATTCCCAATTTCGCGCTGCCTTGCCGCGGCCGCCATACACAATCAATTCGTCCGGTTTCTCGGCCACTTCGGGATCGAGATTGTTCATCAACATCCGCAACGCCGCTTCTTGTTGCCAGCTCTTGCAAGAAATCGTTGTCCCGCGCGGCGCGCGCACCTGTGGAACCGCCGCGAGATTCTCCGTGGCAAGCTTTGTCATCAGCAATCACTCCCGAATCATCTTAGCTCACGGCCTGCCGCTTTTGTAGAGGCGGAGTACATTCCTGCTCGATTTCGTCAATGTATACGAGACTAGCGTTCGTAGTCGGCAAGCGTCTGGACTGAAACGCTTCGTTAGATTGATCCACCTGTAATCACCCGGCGACGGCGTCATGCCAGTCTCATTGCCAGTAGGAGCAGCGATGCGCTACATTGGCCGGTAGCCAATGTCATATCCCACGCTGCCGCAGGCATTCCTAGAAGCAATCGACCGCCTTTCCAGCCCTCGTGCCGCGCTGCGAAAAGTGGGCGGCCAGTGGGAGCCGGTCTCCTCATTTGAATTTCTGCATCGTACGGCTGGCCTTTCGCACGCGCTGCATCTGCTTGGAATCAACCCTGGAGATCGCGTCGGTCTGATTTCCGCAAACCGCCCTGAATGGCACATCTGTGATTTCGCGATTCTTGGTTTGGGCGCGGTGAGTGTTCCGGTTTATTTTCGCGAATCGGCTGACCGGCTCATTTACGTCCTCAATGATTCTGGTGCGCGAGTGGCGATTGCGACCGGTCCGGAACAGGCGCGACTTTTGCTGAGTTGCCGCGAGCGCTTGCCGGTTTTGGAGCAAATCATTGTTGCGGACGCGGCCGAAGAGCGTGGCAAAGATTTGCTGCGTTACGAAACACTCATCGCCTCTTCCGGCGAGGCGGAAATCGCCGAGTACCGCCGCCGTGCCGCCGAGGTTACTCTCGATCAGCTTGCCACGATTATTTACACTTCCGGAACAACCGGCGAACCGAAAGGTGTGATGCTCACGCACCTCAATCTGAGTTCCAACGTGTTTGACAGCATCAAGAGGTCGACCTGGGGTCCGGCCGATACTGGGCTTTCCTTCCTCCCGCTTTCGCATGTTTATGAGCGGATCGTCGATTACAACTATCTGTTCCGTGGAACTTGCATCGCGTATCTTGAAAGAATCGAAGATGTGCAACACGCGCTTCTGGAAGTACGTCCCACTTTGATCGCCTCTGTGCCGAGGCTCTTTGAGAAGACCTACACGAACGTAATGGAAAAGGGACACAAGACGGCCGGGCTGAAACGGCGGCTGTTTGACTGGGCTTTGGATGTAGCGGATCGAGCTGTTCCCTGGCGCGCTTACGGAAAGCCTGCAAAGCTGGGATTGAAGATTTCCTGGAGGGTGGCGGATTGGCTGCTCTTCTCCAAGATTCGGAACGGGCTCGGTGGACGGCTGCGTGAAATCAGCTCAGGCGGCGCTCCGCTCGAGCCCGAATTGGCGGAATTCTTTTGGTCGGTCGGGCTACCCATCTTTCAGGGCTATGGGCTCACCGAGACGTCGCCGATCGTATCCACAAACGCGCCAGGCGCGAATAAGGTCGGCACAGTGGGAAGACCGATCGAAAACGTCGAAGTGCGGATCGCCGACGATGGAGAAATCCTGGTTCGCGGGCCTTGCGTGATGCGCGGGTACTACCAAAAACCGGACGATACACGCGCGGTGCTTTCCGCGGATGGCTGGCTAAGCACCGGCGACATCGGCCGCCTGGATGCCGATGGATATTTGCTCGTCACCGACCGCAAAAAAGAGATGTTAAAAACTGCCGGAGGTAAGCTGATCGCGCCGCAGCCGATCGAGAACAGGCTGAAGTCGAGCCCGTACATCTTGAATTGTGCGATTGTGGGCGATAGGCAAAAGTTCATCTCGGCGTTGATCGTTCCAAATTTTCCGAACGTCGAGGCTAAGGCGCGAGAAGCCGGCATAACCTTTGCTTCGAATTCGGAACTCGTCGCGCATCCCTGGGTGCGAGAATTGATCCAGACCGAGGTTACACGAATGTGCGCTGACCTTGCGCAGTACGAAAGGCCTAAGCGATTTGCGCTGCTGGAAAAGGATTTCACGACCGCGGCCGGCGAACTTACGTATACGCTAAAGCTGAAGCGGCGGGTCATCGAGCATCACTACCATTCCGTGATCGAACAGCTCTACGCTGACGTCGAAGAACCTCGCCCTCATCACCACGCTTAATCCGAAAGAAGCTCTTGTGTATTCCCCGCGCGCTGATCCAGCTTTGAGCCACAATCCCGGATTTGGTTTGTCACAGACGGCGAGTTAGAATGCACGAAGGAGAAATCGTGATGGCGGATCAATTGGTGATTGCCGGGCGTGCATTCAACTCGCGGCTGATCGTGGGAACGGGAAAGTACCGTAGCTTCCAGGAAATGGTGCGGGCGCATGAAGCCTCCGGAGCGGACATGGTTACCGTAGCAGTTCGGAGGGTGAATCTTACGGACCGCTCCAAGGAATCGTTGCTCGATTACATCGATCGACAGAAATTCTTCATTTTGCCGAACACAGCCGGTTGTTACTCGGCGGACGAAGCCATTCGTACCGCGCGTTTGGGCCGGGAGGTTGGCCTTTCGGAGTGGGTGAAGCTGGAGGTGATCGGCGACGAGCAAACACTATTTCCTGAAACCGAAGAATTGGTCAAGGCCACCAAGATTTTGGTGAAGGAGGGCTTTATTGTCCTGCCTTACACCAACGACGATCTGATCGTCGCGCGCAAACTGGTGGACTCCGGCGCTTCAGCCGTGATGCCCCTGGGCGCGCCAATTGGCTCCGGGATGGGAATTCAGAATCACGCGAATCTGCGAATCTTGCGCGAACGGATTACGGAAGTTCCGTTGATCGTGGATGCAGGTGTTGGTACTGCGTCCGATGCCGCCGTGGCGATGGAACTGGGCGCCGACGGTGTATTGATGAATACTGCGATTGCCGCAGCAGAAGATACTGTCTTAATGGCGGAAGCGATGCGCGCCGCCGTCGATGCCGGGCGAAAAGCGTTCCTCGCCGGACGAATCCCACGGAAACTCTACGCAACAGCCTCAAGCCCATTGACTGGCGTCATTCGCTAGACGCATTGCTTGGATACTTCGTGGATAGGATTCGAATAGCGAACGGGTTCGAGCACGCTGCGGCTAAACGATTTCTTGTGTGAGCAGGAGATGCACCAATTTACCGGAATAAGGAATGCCATAGGATGTCCACTCCCGCGTGGACCAGGCAAGAAGCAAAGATCGATCCGGTCTTCAGCCAAGCCCGGCCGTAAAAAACCCCTGCGATCGTTGCAAGGATCACATAGCGCCAATTCGGAAATGGACCGTTGTTGATATGGGACAAGCCAAAAATCCCGGCGGCAATAAACAATGCGGCATATCGGCTGTTAAAACTTCTCGCCAGAAGATTTTGGATCAATCCGCGAAATAGGAATTCTTCGGGCCACGCGGTGAATACCAGGATTCCCAGCCCAAACAGCGGCAGCGATCGGAGCCGCGCCCAGGATGGATCGAAGTGGATGAATCCCATGGCTTCGCCCAGTGGAATTGCGATCAGCGCAAAGACACAGAAATTGAAGACCACCTCGAATGCGAAGCCTCGTCCCCACTCGATGGAATAACCAGTCCCATCCAGCCGCCTTAAGAATAAGAATGTGGCCACAGCCGCATTCAACGCGAAAAGGATCGTCAGCGTATGCGCCAGCTCCGGAGGAAAAGGAAAGATGCGATTGAGCAGGCGCAGTTCGACCGGGATCCAAATTGCGATCACAGCCAAGTAATCCAGCCAAGCGCCGGGCGCTTGCTTACCCGCACTGAAGACCAGTAGCGCGGGAATAAAAAGGTACGCCGCGCCAAATACAGCAGATTTCCAGTCGAAACTGTTCGCAAACAACGCATAGAGAAGTAGCGCTGCGAGCGGAACGAGCAACGCAAGCCCTGGACCTCGGCGATTGAACCAAGCCAGCAGAGTGTGGCCAAAATCTGCCGCCGCTGGGAATAACATTCCCGCGAGTAGGATCGCGCTTGCCAGAAGCGCGAACGCAAAGTGCCGGCCGCCGTAGCCGCGCCAGGTGCCGAGAAAGGCACCGATGAGCAGCAGGGCCGCCCAAACGGCAACCGTGCCCGTAAAATTCAATTTCCAGTTGGCAGGCATGGCGCGATAGTCTAGCGCAGCGTATTGCTGTTTGCATGAAATCTGTTAGCGCCTCCAAGACCTAATATCGGGGTGTAGCACTCGAAAATGACAGCCGAGCCGTCAAAAAAACGAATTGCCTACATCGACTGGATGCGGGGCCTGGCCTGCGTATTGATGTTCCAGACCCATTGCTACGATTCCTGGTTGGGAGGTACAGCGCGCACCACCAAATTTATTGGATGGTCGCAACTTTTGGGCACGCTGCCGGCTCCACTTTTTCTGTACCTCGCCGGAATGTCTTTCGCGCTGGTCACCGACCGGATGCGAGTGAAGGGCGCATCGCCGAACGAAATTGCGATGACGACAATCCGTCGCGGGGGCGAGATTTTTGCACTGGGCGTGCTGTTCCGCGTGCAGGAGTATGTGTTCGGCCTGCCATGGTCGCCTTGGACTGACCTGCTGCGCGTGGATATTCTGAACACAATTGGTTTTTCGATGATGTTGATGGGAGTAGTCTGTCGGTTCGCTCGCACCCGTGGTGGAAACATCGCGCTTGCGGTCGTCACCACGCTGGCTATCGCACTGGCTACGCCGGCTTTGTGGACCACGTGGCGGCCGCGCTGGCTACCTTGGTTTTTGGAATCGTACGTGAATGGCGTCCACACGTATAAAGTTCCGCAGCCCTGGCTGTTCCCGGTTTTTCCTTGGACCGGTTTTGCATTCGCCGGCCTTGCGGTCGGATTTTTTCTATTCACGGATTGGGCGCGTCAAAGGGAGGTACAAGCGATCACTTTGTTAGGCGCCGGTGGCGCGGCGCTTTATTATTTTGCTTTGTGGCTCGACGCGCGACCTATGCAGATTTATGCCGTGTATGACTTCTGGCATTCGAGCCCCAATTTCTTCCTGGCGCGCGTTGGAATTTTGCTCGCCATAATGCTCGCGAGTTACGCTTGGTGCCGTTGGGGCATGGGAGAGTGGGGATTCAGCCCGCTTGTGCAGCTTGGACAGGCTTCCTTGCTCGTCTACTGGGTCCATATTGAATTTGTGTATGGCCGATTTTCGATTTTGGAAAAGCGCCAGCAGAGCATTTCTTGGGCGACTTTCGGTCTTCTGGTGATATTCATCGCCATGGTGCTGCTCTCCATGTTGCGAACGCGAACCAAAGGCCGCGGTCCAGAAATCCTGGCATGGTTAAGACGCAAAGTGATGCACCCGGCCAGCAGTGCCTCGAACTGACATCAGGCTTTTCGTGCCGAACTACTTATTCGGAGATTTCTGCGGCTTCAATGTGGCGTTTGAAGGATCGCCCGGCCTCGCCGGCAATTTGAAAATGAACTCGCCGGGGCGCGCCAGGCCCATATCTCGCGCGATGCCCTCAATGGCGGAAGGATCGGTTTTCAGTTCCTTCACCCGATCTTGCAATTTGCGATTTTCTTCATCCAACCGTTGGATTTCCTGCCGAATTTGCGAAGCTTCTTGTTGCGTGCGCCGCATGGCCAGAACACCGTGAGCGCCGAAAATGTCGTGAATCACCAGGAAACCGAGCGCGACGCCCATAATTCCTTAGAGTAGCGATGGACAAAGGCCAGTAAGCGCCGCTTAATTCGCGCCAATTGCTCGGAAAGTTCTAGCTGTAGATCCATTTGCGAGCTTCCTCCGCAAGTTGCTGTGCCTCTGTTATGGACGCGGCTTCGGAATAGATTCGGACTATTGGCTCGGTTCCCGATGGTCGCATCAGCAGCCACGATTGGTCGTCGAAGATCAGTTTTAATCCTTCTGTACGGTCTGTGCGCGCCACGTGGTGCCCGGCAAAATCCTCGAAGTCGCCGCGCAACCGATCCAGAAGCTTTGCCTGAACATCCGGAGCCAGGTGGACATTCACGCGGATGGGCCAGTATTCGCCACCCACGCGGCGGAACAGGTCGCGAAGTTGATCCATGATGGACGCGCGCCTCGCAGCGATCATTTCCGCGACAAGCAGGCAAGCGAGAATGCCGTCCTTGTCGGGAATATGTCCGCGGATCGTCAGGCCGGCGCTTTCTTCTCCACCGAGGGCGATTTTATCCTGGTCGATCAATTGCCCGATGTACTTGAAACCCACCGGCGTTTCATACAGCGGTACGTCATGGAGGCGGGCCACCGCATCCAGCAAGTGTGTCGTAGCAACGCTGCGGCCGGCGCCCAGCTTCCACCCTCGCGTCTCGAGCAGATAATCAAACAAAAGTGCCAGGATATGGTTCGGCTGCACAAAGGAGCCATCCCGGTCGAGGAAACCGAAACGATCAGCATCGCCGTCCGTTGCGAGCCCTGCGGCTGCCCCTCGATCGATCACTGCTTTCTTCAGCGGCGCTAAATTTTCCTCGGAAGGATCGGGTCCCGTTCCTTCAAACAAAACGTCTCGGCCGGTTCGAATCGCCTCCACTGCGATTCCGTGATCGCTCAGGGCACGATCTAGATAGCCGGCGCCGCATCCATGTAGGGCGTCGCTAACAAAGGAAATCTTGGCGGAAGTTATTACCTCAAAGCGAACCAATTCCTTAAGCCTATCCAGGTAGGTCCCGCGCAAATCAACGCGTTCAAATTCTTCTTCGTCGCCATGGCCGGAAGCGGGACTCTCCACCGCGCCCAGTTTGGCCGCCCGCGCTTCGATATCCTTGGTCACCTCAGGCAGCGCCGGACCACCATCTGGGCCGGAAAATTTGATTCCATTATATTCCGCCGGGTTATGGCTCGCGGTGATGTTGATGGCGCCGTCCAATTTCCGGCGCATAATTTCATATGCGATCGTGGGAGTGGGGGTGGCGCGGTCGCACAAAAGCACTCGGCAGCCGCGCGCGCAGAGGATTTCGGCGCAAGCGCGTGCGAATTCCTCGGAAAGGAAGCGCGTATCGTAGCCGATCAACACAGTGGGATTGCTCTTCTTGCTGAGCACGTGACCGGCGATCGCCGCAGCAGCCAGGCGTACGCCAGAGAAATTAAACTGATCGGCCATGATGGCTCGCCAACCGGAAGTGCCGAAATGGATCGCGTTGCTCTCCATGCGCGGGTATTCTATCTTGGCTTGTAGGCGCTCCACATCACAAAAGATCGGGCAGCCGGTAGCTAAGAGTAACGACAGCGAGGGACGCACCATGGTCATGAAAGACAAAGTGGTTGTGCTGGTCACCTGCGGCACGGCCACTGAGGCCGAAACAATCGCTCGTGAAGTGGTTGGACGACGGCTGGCGGCCTGCGTGAATATCCTGGAATCACCTGTGCGATCCATCTACCGCTGGAATGACCGCGTGGAAAACGCGCCTGAGCATCTCTTGCTGATCAAGACCTCAAAAAAACTCATGAAGCAGTTGCAGGCAAGCATCGAGCAAATCCACAGTTATGACGTCCCGGAATTAATCGCGCTGCAGATCGCCGACGGCTCGCCGGATTACCTTCGATGGCTCGAAGATTCCATTCGCATCCCACGCCGTCCGCGGCGTCCTAGACCGGCTCGCGTAGCTCCGACTCCCGAGCAGATCGAACAGATGAAACCTCTCGACCTCCTTCCGGACGAGACACTAGGAAATGATGCGATTGAGTTCCCTGAGAAGAAGAAAGAAGGTTCAGACGCCTAATCGCGTATTGTCGCTCACCATTCCCTGATCGCTACTCGGCTATTTATGTTTAAACCTTTTCTAGGGCTTGTTCCAGGTCCGCGATCAGATCTTCGACGTCCTCGATTCCCACCGATAGGCGTACCAGTCCATCCGTAATGCCGATTTGCAGGCGCACGTCAGGCGGAATCGAAGCATGAGTCATCAGGGCGGGTAAGGATATCAAAGTTTCCACGCCTCCTAGGCTTTCGGCGAGCGAACAGAGATGTACATTATCCAGAAGCCGCCGCGCCGCTTCCAGCGAGCCAAGATCAAATGAAAGCATGCCTCCGAATCCCTTTTGCTGCCGTTTGGCGATTTCGTGTTGAGGGTGCGAATCCAAGCCGGGATAAATCACCCGCTTCACTTTCGGGTGATTTTCCAGGTATAAGGCTAGTTTTCTGCCATTCTCGTCGTGCCGTTCCATTCGCACCGCCAGCGTCTTGATACCTCGCGAAACTAGAAAGCAATCCATAGGAGCAAGTCCCGCACCAGCGGAACGCTGAATAAAATAAATCTGCTCGGCATCTTCGGGCTTGGTCAGGATCACGGCGCCACCGGTTGCATCGCTGTGGCCGTTCAGGTATTTCGTCATGGAATGCACCACGATATCGGCGCCCAAGGCGATCGGCTGCTGCAGATAGGGGCTCAGAAATGTGTTATCAACCACCAGCCTGATATTGCGCGCATGCGCCAGTTTCGCAACTGCCGGAATATCAGTGACGATCATTGTGGGATTTGTTGGCGTTTCGACGTATAACATTTTCGTATTCGGCCGCAGCGCTGCTTGCAGCTTCTCGAAGTTCGATGTATCCACGAAACTGAACTCCAGCCCGAATTGCACCAGTAGTTTTGTTGTCAACCGGAAGACACCACCATAGACAGCTTCCGATAGAATCATGTGGTCGCCCGGCCTCAAGAGACGAAATACCGCGTCGATTCCAGCCATGCCAGTGGTGAAGACGTAGGCGGATTTCCCACCTTCCAGTTTGGCCACGCATCGTTCCAGCGCCTTGCGATTGGGGTGATTGGTTCGCGCGTAGTCGTACCCCTTATCCTTACCCAGCTTTTCCTGGACATACGTTGACGTTTGGTAGATTGGCGCGACGATGGCGCCTGTGGCCGGTTCTGGTTCCTGGCCCGACGTGAAGTGCGTCCGTTGAAAACCCCATAGTCTTCCTCCCACATGCGGCAAGCAGTACGTTTACCCTGCCGCGCGAAACTTAACAGATGCCCTAATAATACTTTCCGGTTGCGGAATCTTTGTCGCGGGTATTAGAGTGAAAGCGAACCTGCCAACGGCCGGCGACACCGCAGAATTGCCGGTCGAAGGTAGCGCAGAGCGCGTTAGCAGTCAATTGACGGCTGCTTAGCTCTAACATTGCTAACCGAACGAATCACAGATGCAGCTGAACATCATAATCTGTTTTCGTGGCATCCAACTGAGCGAAGACCTCCTAAATCAGGGTGACGATCATGTTCTCGACTTCGTTTAGCGCTCACTGGCACGGAGTTCCCACCAAATTCGTAGCTTGCTTCGCCATTCTCCCTGTTGACCGCGGCCCTGGTTCTGGCTCAGGCCTCGCCCGACGATAAGAAACAAAAGGTAGATGATTCTCTCACCACGAAGATTCGCATCGTGATCACGGGCGGTGAACAGGATCACCCCATTGCAGGAGCTAGTGTTTACATTCGCTTTACGGAGCCGAAGTTCCTGCACAAAGATAAGCGGGTGGAGATGAATTTGAAGACGAGTCTGGAAGGTGTCGTGAAGGTTCCCGAAATTCCGCGTGGGAAAACGGAAATTCAAGTGATTGCCCCCGGATGGAAAACCTACGGCAAGTGGTACGATCTGCAAAAAGATGAAGAAACGATCAACATCCGCTTGGACCGGCCGACAAAGTGGTATTGAAGTCTCCCGGTCCGTCATCGCGTCGCTTTCGAGGGCAGATCAGTCGACGCTGATGTGAAGGAGTTTTGTCCAACGGGAACATTTCCACCCCGCCCCAATATTCACTTGAGCCCAGTCTCGATTTTCATGTGCCCAATTCTTGTGCAATCAGCATAAGCTCTGATTCTGAAATGCGTTTACGCACTACGAACGAACTTTTCCACAAGCTTTTCAACACAACTGTTGAAAAGTGCTTCAGGGATTTTCGGCCCTTCGCCACTTGAATCGTTTCTTGAATTGAATCGCGAAAACTTTTTTACGGTTTGAGTTCCTTGCTCGCTGTGTCCCTCCTCTTCGAATAAGGAAACAGGGAATTGCTTGCGCCGAAACGCCAGAGAAATTGACGCACAAACTATCAGGTGGCTCAATAGTTGAAAGTTTTCAACCGTGGTGGAAGATAAGCTCCGACCGCGCTGCGGGAATTGCGAGATCGAATTCTCATTTCAGCAGAGGCGTCGAGGGTTTCCGCCAGCAGCAGAAAACACTTCAGTCGCTTGCTTTGGAACGAGACAAGCGCGATATTTAACCTGAGCTTGGCCGGAGGATTGGCGTGCCTGAGACGGTCTACACGGGCTTCACCATGTGGCAGATGATGTGGAACGACCTGAAGCTGCGTCCCCTGCGCACGATTGTCGCTGTTCTGGGCGTCGCGATTGAAATTCTCTTGATCTTGCTGATCGTTGGCATGACTTCCGGCGTGATCTCGGAATGGGCCCACAGAGTAGAGGGCGTCGGCGCGGACATTCTGGTACAGCCGCCCAATTCGTCCATTTTCTTAGCATTGAGCAGTCCAGTCATGCAGGAATCTGAGGGTCAGCAAATTGCCAGTCTCAAAAATGTGGACGAAGCTTCCCCGGTGCTGGTGGCTCAAGATACGGGATCGCTCGACATGATTTACGGGATCGACTACAAGAGCTTTAATGCCCTCAGCGCAAATGGTTTTCGCTTCTTGTGGGGTAAGCCATTCAGTCAGCCGGATGACGTAATTATCGATGACCTTAAGGCTTCCACGAAACATTTGAAAGTGGGGCAAAAAATTTCAATGCTCGGCCACGATTTCACCATCTGCGGAATTGTCTACCACGGCCGCGGCGCTCGCAGCTATATTCCGCTGAAGACCGCCCAGGACCTGGTCGGCGCGGAAGGCCGCGTGTCGATGTATTACGTTCGCAGCACGGGGGACACCGACGCAACGCGCCTTTCGCTCACGAATCTGCTTCCTGGCCACCGCGTGCTCTCGATGGCGGAATATCTTACGCTGATGAATTCCTCGAATCTCCCCGAGCTCAAGCCCTTTATCCGTTCCATGGTTGCGCTGGGGGTGGTGATCAGCTTCATTGTGGTGCTTTTGACCATGCATACTATGGTTATGGAGCGGACGCGCGAAATCGGTATTTTGAAAGCTCTGGGCGCCTCGCGCTTTGAAATTATGACCGTCATATTGGAAGAGACTCTCATCATGGCGGCGATGGGTACTGTGCTCGGGTTGACAGCCACATTCAGTGTGCGTGAGATTTTGAAAATCACCACTCCGACGCTTACCATTCTCATTTCAGACGCCTGGATCCTGCAGGCCATCGGTCTGGCTGTGGTTGGCGCGCTTGCGGGAGCGCTTTACCCGGCGTATCGTGCCACACTCGTTGATCCGGTCGAAGCTCTCGCTTATGAATAATCGCTTGAACGCTGGAGACATTCGATTTACCGGCATCAACCCGCGTTGGGTAAGGTTTCAGTGGGCATGGTATGATTTTCCGGTACGATCCGCGCTGTCCGTCTTTCCATGAAGCAACTGATCGTGAACGCAGATGATTTTGGATTGACCGTAGGCGTAAATACTGGCATTGTCCGCGCATTCCGGGAAGGCATACTGACAAGCACCACGCTCATGGCCTGCGGTGCGGCTTTCTTAGATGCGGTCGAGCAGGCTAAGGCCAACCCCGGACTCGGTGTAGGATGCCATCTTGTACTGGTTGGCGGTCGTGCGATAGCTCCTCGCGAGGCCGTGTCTTCGCTTGTCGATCGCAATGGACATTTGCCAAACAGCTTGTTCTCTTTGGTTGTGAAGTTAGCCCGTGGACGAATCCGGATAGGCGAAATCGAGAATGAGTTCAGAGCGCAAATCTTGCATTTGCGGGAAGCCGGCATCGAGCCCAGTCATCTGGATACGCACAAACACACGCACTCCATTCCGCAAGTGATGGATGCAATGATGCGGGTGGCGCAAGAATCCGGAATTTTACGAGTTCGGAAACCGTATGAGCACGCGCGGCATGGAGCAGCGGCGACGAAGCGAAATGGAAACACGCGATTGCGGCAGCGTGCGCTTTCTGCTGCGTCGCGAACCACGGCCCCGCGCTTCGCACGCCTGGTGAGGGAAACTGGAGTGCGTACCCCGGACTATTTTTACGGGATTCATCTGACGGGATCGCTGAGCGGCGAAGCATTGCTTGAGATTTTGGAAGCTCTGCCGGAGGGATCGAGCGAGCTGATGAGCCATCCCGGCTTGTGCGATTCCGAATTGCAGCAGCTGCCTACCCGGCTGAAGCATCAAAGGGAACTGGAGTTGGCAGCTTTGCTCAATCCAGCCGCGCGTCGCGTCGTCGAGCGTCAGGGCATTCGATTGATCAGCTACCGGGAGTTGAACTAAAGTCATGTTTGAACAGGATGGAATGGTGCCGAAGTACTCCGTTGTAGTGCCGCTTCACGACGAACAGGAGAGTGTGCGCGAGCTTTATCATCGCCTTTGTGATGTGATGAACGGCCGCTACGAGCCTGCTGAATTTCTTTTCATCGACGATCATTCCACGGACGCTACCCCGGAGATTCTTGCGGAAATTGCTGACGAAGATCCTCGCGTGATTGTGCTCCGGCTAAAGCGCAATTATGGACAGACGGTCGCGCTCGCAGCGGGATTCGACAACGCCGCGGGTGACGTGATCATTTCCATGGATGGTGATCTGCAGCACGATCCGGCCGACATCCCCGCCATGATTGAGGCTCTCGAAGAAACCGAAAGCGACATCGTGAGCGGGTGGCGCCAGAAACGCGTGGATAATTTCCTGATGCGCAGGCTTCCTTCGCGAGTCGCCAACTGGATTATGGCCAAGCTTTCCGGCGTCGATATTCATGATTTTGGGACTACCTTCAAAGTGTATCGGCGCGAGACCATAAAAGACATTCGTCTCTACGGGGAATTGCATCGCTTTATTCCCGCGCTGGCCGCCTGGAATGGAGCAAAGGTGATCGAGGTTCCGATCAAGAATATCGTGCGTCCCGTCGGCCAATCTCATTATGGAATTTCCCGTACACTTCGGGTTTTGTTCGATCTGATCACTATGCGTTTTTTGCTCCGTTACATGACTCGCCCGCTGCATTTCTTCGGCCCTACCGGCCTCGTAAGCTTCCTGGGTGGTGCGGGCGTCCTTCTCGTTTTGTTCATCCAGAAAGTCTTCTTCGGCACGGAATTGTTTGTGAAGCACGGCCCGCTGCTTATTTTTGGCATGATGCTTTGTCTGTTCGGCCTGCAATTGCTTGCGATGGGACTGGTAGGCGAGCTCCTTATGCGCACGCATTTCGAGGCCCACCAAAAGCCCGTCTATCGCATCGAACGGATTGTAGGCGCCAGACTCGCCGGTACTTCGAGTTGAGAGTCCTCGGCTCCGGAGACAGTCGGCGCTCGGGACTAAAATATTGCCGCGGGGAGGAATCTTGATCGGTGGTAGATGGTGTCGTGGGATCACCGATTTTTTATTTCATTCCGGCGGGCGGCAATAACTCCATCCTTGCTGTGGCACATACTCTAGTAGTAAAAAGATTACGCCGATTCGGGAGCAACGGTAGGCCGGCCCGGAATTGAAAATGCAGATATAATTGGCTCACTTGCAACGCATGAATTACGAATCGAAACTCCGGAACAACAGGGACTGCTTTGGAGATCATGGCGAAATTTGCGGCTTCGCGTCATTTGGCGCGAGAGGGGGAACTAGATGCGAACAAAATTGATGGCCGGAATTGCATTTTTATTGCTGGCGGCGATGGCCTATGCCGGCGACCCGTGGAAGGATAAATCTTACGATCAATGGACCCAGGCTGACCTCGAAACCGTGATGTTCCGCTCGCCCTGGGCGCAGACCGTTCAGGTCGAGACATCCTGGAAAAAAGACAACAGCCTCGACCGATGTGAACCGGGCGGGCTCTGAGCGAGCTCCGGGGGGAGCGGGTTCATTCGGCAGTACTCCCCAGCAGGCTACAAATGATCCCAACAATCCTTCTTCAAGTATGGCCTCACGGAGCATGGGCCCGTCCACCACGTTCGTTGTCCGATGGTCATCCGCTTTGGTGGAGCGCCAGGCTTTGACGCGCAATGCTGTATTGAGTGGCCAGATGTCTGCCGCCGATGCCGAAAAAGCTTTAGCCGAACCACAAAATGATTATCAGGTATACGTCGGCGGTCAGGATATGACGCCGTTCCAAACTGCCACGGAAGATTCGCTCAAAAGCAGCACGTTCCTCAAACTGAAGAAATCCAAAGCTAAAATCGCTCCTTCCAAAGTCGAACTGATTCGCGACGGCGATAAGGTGATGGCGGTCTTGTTTTCGTTCCCGAAGAAAGACGCGAGTGGCGCCGCTACAATCCCCCCGGACGAAAAAGGCGTTCAGTTCTCATGCAGCGTAATGAAAGCGAATATCCATGCCGACTTTGAACCACAACATATGATCGCGAAGCAAGGCGTGGACCTATAGTCGCAAAGGGCCCAATCGGCCAAGGAGAAAGTATGAGGATCGGAGCAAAAATCGCAATTCTTGCAAGTTGTTGTTTCGCAGTTGCAATGTCCGCGAACGCTCAAATGGGCGGCGGGATGGGAATGCGCAGGCCCCAAGTGGAAGGCGTATTTAGCCCCGTCGTCGGCCAGGGCGCCGCTTACGAGGTTCAGCGCGAGGGCGGAAAAGAAGGGAAGACCACAATGGAAATCACGGTGGTCGGCAAAGACACCGTTGACGGGAAGGATGCCTTCTGGCTCGAGTTCACCGTCGATAACCCGAGAGGCGACGGACAAATGGTGATGAAATCGCTCCTCGTGCTCGATGGACAAAATACTCGAACCGAAAAGATGATCATGCAGATGCCGGGAATGGACCCGATGGAAATGTCCGGCCAGATGATGGCGCGTCGCGGTAATCAAACCCAGTCCGCGGATATCCGCAGTACGGCCGATGATGTCGGCCCGGAAAGCATCACCACTCCCGCTGGCACTTTCGCCTGCGAACACTACCGCGCTAAGGATGGTTCGGCCGATTACTGGATCTCAAAAAACGTCTCGCCCTGGGGTTTGGTGAAATCCACGTCCAAGGATAGTACGATGATTCTGGTAAAGGTAATCACCGATGCCAAGGATAAGATCACAGGCACGCCCAAGCCGTTTAACCCGATGGGAATGGGCCGGCCACAGCCAAACTGATCTCTGTTGTTTTGAAGAAATAGGAAAGTGAGAGGGCGTCAGCCGCTGGCGGGCGCTCTCTTTTCGCTTCATTGTTTACTAAATTGAGTGATTTCCTTACCTGTATCTAATGGAGGATTTGCGCAGGCATCGCCGGCTCAACTGGAGGAGTTTTAACCCGCTCGGATTACCTCCCGGCCGGATTTAGCAAAAGACCTCAGGACTTTTGTCCGTGACCGGGAAAGTTCGCATTCTAGGCTTGATCATCTCCGCCTCATCAGTGGCGCGAGTCGCTCCTCGGAATTCGACTATCGGGAAGAGTTGGAAAGTATCGCGCTCACCCTCACAGTTCCCTCGCTCACCTTCGTTCCCGCGGTCAGCCGTCCCTGGGAAGACCTGGAGTAGACGGGCGAAACGGGGCGAGTAGAGGACGTCATTCGCAATTATGCGAATCTCTGGGGTCTCTCTGGAAAAAGAATGCGACGAGCTATCTCTGCGGCCACCCGCAAATGATCGAACACAGCAGGGGCATCCTTCAGCGCCATGGCTGGGAGAAAGAGTCGCTGAAGGAAGAGGTATATTGGATTCCTGAGAATTCACAAACCTTCGGGGCAAAATCGCGCAAGCTCTGATCCCCGGAAACGATGGAAATCGTGCTATGCCGGCGGACTCCCTTCCTCCAGTTCGCGCACCACGCTCTGGATGGTTCGCAGCGGCACGGAGACGTGTACCGTTTCGCCGGGATCGTCCACATCCACGACGATTGAACCGCCGTCCTTGTGGATACGGACATGATCGGTTCGGTCGATCACTTCAACAAAAGTCGCATCAGGATACTCGGCAATTCCTTCCACCGCCGCGCGAAGTCCCGGCAGCCATGGCCGGATCTCTTTTTCCACTTGATTCCAATTTTCCCGCGGAATAAATTTCATTCCAATCGGCGCCAACGCACCCGGTACCACTAAGAATATATGCGAGCCCTTTTGAGCACGCTCGTTCACGCGAACCGAGACGAATCCATCGCTGCACAGGATCGCCCCGGCCACCAAGACGGTTCCCAGCATTCCCATTGCAATCTTTCCAAGAATCATATGCATTCTCCGGATGATCCGGGGCCGAGCCTAATCTGCCGTATTGTGACTGTCGATCCAGACGCGCACATTGTCTGAGCCATCGTGAACCGTCACCAGCGTCGTATCGCCCATGCCTTTCAATACGCGCAGTGCCGCCAAGACATCCAGTTCTTTGGTTCCGGAAGAAACGAGCGCCTGCACAACCGCCATGGGTACGATCACGTCCACCTGCTGCTTGGATTTCTGATGATCCACGATGTGAATCACGAAATTGCCCGCCTGTTTCGCGACGCGGACGTCATTCTCGCGGCTCTGCACCGTCACGAACTCGTTATCCGGTGTCTCCTTCAGAGCTTGAAGGATCGCCTGTAAATCCACGCCGTTCATATCGATTCCGGCGCAGGTTATTTTCCCGTTGTGCAGATCACCGTGACTGATGGTCGGGAGGATCTTCTCCGCAAGCGAAAGCGGAAGATTCACACGCACCGATTCTCCATCCCCAGCGCTGTTCACTCTTACATGCAGCCATCGTTCCGGCCCGTCCGCTGCCAGAGCTGCTCCAACCAGCGAGAAAATCACCAATGCCGCCATCCCCGCAGAAACTCGCTTCATTCGGTTCATTTCACACTCTCCTTATGATCCACGTGCTTGTCCGAATGTACGCAGGCTCCCGCCTGGAAGTTCCGTACGCTGCTTATTTTTTTGTGGGTGGGTGGAGCAGGGCGCTCTAGACTAACTTACCCGATTGGAAGGCGACCAGGTTCCCGGGAATTGGGTTCACAGCAAGGTGATTGAATGCCGTATGGATTCGGCCAGTCTAGCCGCGGTGCGGCTTGAATAAGATCGTGGCGAGCGGTGGCAACGTCAGCTTCAATGAAAAGTTGCGGCCGTTCCAAGGCACCGGATCGGCGGCCACAAGCCCGGCATTGCCCACATTTGCCCCATCGTAAAATTCAGAATCAGAATTCAGAATTTCACGATAAAGACCAGGCTCGGGCACCCCAACTCGATAGTTTTCTCGCACCATGGGCGTAAAGTTGCCGATCGCCAACACAAAATCCGCGGAATTCCTCGCCCGGCGCAAAAAGGAAAGCACGCTGGTGTCCGCGTCGTTCGCGTCCAGCCATTCGAAGCCCTGCCACTCAAAATCCACTTCGTGGAGAGCAGGCTCCTGGGCATACACGCGATTCAAATCCATCACCAGCCGCTGGATGCCAAGATGCTGTTTGTGTTTGAGCAGGCCCCAGTCCAGCGAAACGTCCTGCCACCACTCGTTCCAGGGCGCCAGTTCGCTGCCCATGAAAAGCATCTTCTTGCCGGGATGCGCGTACATGTAGCTGAAAAGCAGCCGAACGTTGGCAAACTTCTGCCAGTCGTCACCCGGCATTTTTGCCAGCAGCGCGCGCTTGCCGTGTACCACTTCGTCGTGCGAAAGCGGCAGCAAAAAATTCTCGGTGAATGCGTAAATCATCGAAAACGTGACTTCGTTGTGATGATATTTTCGATGAATCGGATCGAACGCAAAATAGCGCAGCGTATCGTTCATCCAGCCCATATTCCACTTCAAATCGAAGCCCAGCCCTCCCACGTATGTGGGGCGGGAGACGGCCGGCCAAGCCGTCGATTCTTCCGCGATCATCAACACGCCTGGATGTTGAATATGCGCCACCTCATTCAGCCGGCGGATCATGGCAATCGCTTGCAAGTTCTCCCGGCCGCCGAATTCGTTTGGAATCCATTCCCCGTGCTTGCGTGAATAGTCCAGGTACAGCATAGAAGCCACGGCATCGACGCGCAGGCCGTCCAGGTGATATTTGTCCAGCCAGAACAGTGCATTCGAGAGCAGAAAATTTTGGACCTCATTCCGGCCGTAGTTGAAAACCAGCGTGCCCCAGTCGGGATGTTCGCCCAGCCGGGGATCGGCGTGCTCATAAAGATGCGTGCCGTCAAAAAAACCCAGCCCATGTCCATCGCGCGGGAAATGAGCCGGCGTCCAATCCAGCAGCACTCCGATTCCTTCTTGGTGGCAGCGATCCACCAGGTGCATGAAGTCTTGCGGCGAGCCGAACCGGCTGGTCACTGCGAAATAGCCAAGCGTCTGGTAGCCCCAGGATGCGTCGAACGGGTGCTCCATCACGGGCAGCATCTCGATGTGGGAGAAACCCATCTTCTTCACATAGGGAATCAACTCGTCCGCAAGCTGGCGATACGTGAGCCAACGGCCATCCGCGGTGCGGCGCCACGAACCAAGGTGCAGTTCGTAAATTGAAATCGCGGATTGGAACCAATCCCGGCGCCCCCGCTCGGCCATCCAGCCGGAGTCGTTCCATTGGTACGTATCGATATTGCAGACCACCGAGCCGCTCTTCGGGCGCACCTCGGCGGAAAATGCATAAGGGTCAGCCTTAAGCGCCAGGTAGTTCCCGACGCGCGAGCGAACCTCAAACTTATAAATCATCCCCTCGTCCAGACCGGGGACGAAGATTTCCCAGATGCCCGACGAGCCGCGGCTGCGCATCGGGTTCACGCGGCCGTCCCAGAAATTAAAATTTCCCACCACGCTCACTCGCATTGCGTTGGGCGCCCACACCCCAAAATGGACCCCTCGCACTCCGTCGATTTCTCGCACGTGCGCGCCCAATTTTTCATAATTCCGATAGTGCGTGCCTTCTCCGATCAAGTGCAGGTCGAAATCGCTCAGCACCGGAGGAAATGCGTAAGTATCAAACTCCTCGATAAATTGGCCATTGTCGAAACGGATGCGCACGCGGTAAGCCGTCGCCGGAATCGTCTCCGCGGAGTTCTCGATGGCCCTCAATGGAACGATCGCCTCGAACACTCCATCCGGATGAATTGCATTGGCGGGGAAAAGTAACGCCGGGTCATTCCACACCACGGTGACTTCCGCCGAGTGCGGCCGAAAGACGCGAATGGCCAGGGCCGGCCGACCATTGGAATCGATACGATGCGGGCCGAGAAAATGAAATGGATCGGAATGCTCCGCGCGCAGAAGCGCTCGCACCTCGGCGGCGGCGCCCGTGAGTGGTTTTTCGCTTCCGGGAAGAGCTACTTCAATTCCGTCATCGATCGCCAAGTTGTTCCTCTTCATTTCCGAGCTGCGCTAATTGTACCCATCCACGGCATGAATGGCTAAGAAAACAAATCAAGAGAAAAAGGGTGGCCGTGAATTCTCAAAAACCTTCTAATATTTCGCGCTCAAATACTGGACTTATCGTCGCAAGCCGGATAGCCTATCCGGCTTAAGCCAAGGGCAGACATATCCCGCCCCGTGAGGAGATTCGAAATGAAACGCCTGGTGCCGACCTTCCTGATTTCGACCATGCTCATGGCCTTTGCATTATTTGCCACGGCTGAGACTTCATTTGCCCAACAGCCTCCCAAAAAACCGCTCTCTCCCACCGACGCAGTGCTGCTCCAATGGAATGACATAGGAAACAAGCTTGTCGAGATGGCGCAGGACTGGCCGGAGGATAAGTATAGTTATCGCCCCAACGATCAGGTCCGCACCTTCGCTCAGCAACTTCTGCATGTTGCCGGTGATAATTATTCGCTCATCAATAAGATCACCGGAAAGAAGATGGGCAACGAGGAAAATGATCCTTCCACCGAAAGGTTCAAGTCAAAGGCGCAGGTCATCGAGTTCCTCAAGAAGTCCGTCGCCGACGGAGCGGCCGCGATTCAACAGGCCGGTGACGATGGCATCGTCAAACACCTCGCCTCTTGGGTCGGTTACATCGAACACATGGGCGAACATTACGGCCAGCTTGTCGTTTATTATCGGAATAATGGCGTTGTGCCGCCCGATTCGCGGCCGAAGCCCAAGAGTTAGTGCCGGAAGTGAGCATCGCAAAATGAAGCTCGGCCGAGGTTTTCAGCTTTTCATTGTTCTCACACTGATGGGTGTCCTTTCTTCATTTGCAATCGCGCAGGATCGCTCGCAAGCCCGTTCCGTGGTGATGACTCGATACGGCATCGTCGCCACGGAAAGTCCGTTGGCGTCTCAGGCTGGCGCTCGAGTGTTGGAACAAGGCGGCAACGCAGTGGATGCCGCTGTCGCCGCCAATGCAGTGATGGGCGTCGTCGAACCGATGATGAACGGGATCGGCGGAGATCTTTTCGCCATCGTATATGACGCAAAATCCGGAAAACTCTACGGTCTGAACGCGAGTGGCTGGGCGCCCGCCGGCCTTACGATCGATTTCCTCAAAAGCAAAGCCATCACCTCCATGCCGCAACGCGGCATCAACTCCGTTACGGTTCCTGGCGCTGTGGATGGCTGGTCCAAACTGCTGGAGCGATTCGGCCACAAGAAATTGGCGGTTGATCTCGCCCCCGCAATCCATTACGCCCAAGAAGGATTTCCGGTTCCAGAAATGGCGGCGGCATACTGGGTTGCGAGCCAACAGTTTGTGACCGCGGACGCAAACGCCGCAAAGACTTTCTTGCCCGGCGGAAGGCCTCTCCAAGCCGGAGAAGTTTTCCGAAATCCCGATATTGCCCGTTCTCTCCAAGCGATCGCGTCAGTCGGCCGCGATGCCTTCTACAAAGGTGATATCGCGGAGCGGATTGTGGCCTATTCCCAGCGCGTCGGCGGCACAATGTCCGCTGCGGATCTGGCCGAATATTCCAGCGAGTGGGTTGAGCCGGTTTCCACCACATATCACGGTTGGACCGTCTACGAGCTGCCGCCAAACGGGCAGGGCATCGCCGCGCTGGAGATGCTCAACATCATGGAGCAATTTCCGCTTGCGAAGTTCGGCCATAATTCCCCGGACGCGCTCCACGCAATGATCGAAGCAAAAAAACTGGCTTATGCGGATCTGCTCCGATACATGGCTGATCCAAGGTTTGCGCGCGTTCCCGTCGCCGGTTTGATTTCCAAGGATTATGCACGGCAGCGCGCGCAATTGATTGACCTGGCCAAGGCGAATTGTGATGTTCCTGCTGGCAAGCCTCCGACCGGTAGTGAAACTACTTATCTCACTGCTGTGGATCGCGACGGCAACATGATCTCGCTGATTCAGAGCAACTACGATCATTTCGGTTCTGGGCTCGTTGCCGATGGTACCGGTTTTGCTCTCCAGAACCGCGGAGGATTGTTCAGCGTCGATCCCTCCTCTCCAAACGCTCTAGCGGGACGCAAGCGCCCGCTGCACACGATCATTCCTGCATTCATGACCAAGGACGACGTAAAAATCGCCTTCGGGATCATGGGCGGTTTCAACCAGTCGCAAGCACACGCGCAATTTGTTTCCAACGTGGTGGATTTTGGCTTGAACATTCAGGCGGCACTCGAATCTCCCCGTTTCACCAAAGCCACATTCGGCGGTTGCGATGTTCAAGTGGAAGCACGCATTCCGGAGGCAGTACGCTCTGCGTTGGAGGCGCGAGGCCATCTGATCACTGTTCGTGGCGATTTTTCTTCGAACATGGGCGGTGGCCAGGCCGTAATGCGGAATTTTTCAACCGGCGTAAACTTCGGCGGTTCCGATCCTCGCAAAGACGGCGCAGCCATTCCTGAATCTCCTGCTCCTCACTGATTCACTTTATTTTCAAACATTTGTCGGTTTTAGCTGCGACGCATGCCCTTGTGTGTCTATAGTTTGCAACGGCCCGTGTCCTAACAGTTCCCAAATGGTACGAACGTACTCTTGTTGCTTGGTACCCCGCCGTCTATATAACAAGATGGGGTTGTAGCAGACCTAGCTTCCTGTTCCGGCTCATGAAGTTCATGTATTAGAAATTCTGGTGCAATAAACAGCATCTTTGCGTTTACCGCTGGCGGACCGAAAGGCACTCATCGATGTCGAGCAAGGTTTCATCGATAGTTTCAAAACGGAAGCCTCCCCGATCCTCCGCCCGCACCGGTAAGAAACTCGAACCGGTAGTCAGCGACGGATATCGCTTGCTTCTCGAGGGGAATCAGGTTGGCGCATTCAGGACCACACTCGACGGCCGGGTCCTGGATTGCAACGAAGTCTGCCTGAAGTTCTTTGGCTACGAATCTCGAGAGAAAGTCCTCAAGCACCGAGCCGCCGATTTCTATGCCAATCCTGGCGAGCGCGGATCCCTGATCGATCGTTTGCTCAAAGAAGGTTCCCTCACCAACGTGGAGTTGTCTGTTCGCCGCAAGGATGGTAGCCGCGCGTCCATGCTCTGCAACCTCACGCTGACGGTTGATCCAATCAACGGCCATAATGTGATTGAAGGAGCCTTGATCGACATTTCCGAATGGAGCCGCAAAGCGGATTCGCACCAGGAACTCGAATCCAGCTTCCGTCAACTTTTTTCCAGCAATCCCTACCCCGTTTACGTTTACGATCCGGTGAGCCTCCGCTTCCTCGAGGTGAACCCTGCCGCGATTGCGAAATACGGTTACTCGCGGGAAGAATTCCTCTCCATGCGCCTCCCCGATATTCGTCCCTCCCAGGACAAATCCGGGCTGTTGAAAGCAGTGGCCGAAATCCGCAGCGGTGCGCGGCATGTTGGGCATTGGACCCATCGGCGGAAAGACGGAAAATTTTTGGAGGTGATCGTCACTTCGCATTTGCTGGAGATTGGCGGCCGCCAGGCGGGCCTTGCTTTCGTCGAGGACGTAACCGAACGCAAAAGCGCGGAAAGAGAAATGGAAGAACGCGCTGCATATTTTCACGCCCTGGTGGAAAGCAATCCGCTCGCCATCGTCGTCCTCGACTCCAACTACCGGGTGCGGCTTTGCAATCCTGCGTTCGAGGAGCTCTTTCAATATAGCCAGCAGGAAATCCTCGGCGCGAACATCGATTCTCTGGTGGCACCCAAGAATCTCGAGGTCGAGGCTTCTCAGCTTTCGAAAGGTGCCCTTGGCGGCCACGAAGTCCGCACCACCACCCGCCGACGCCGAAAAGACGGAACCCTGGTTGACGTGGCCGTCTTGGGCGTGCCTCTGCTGGTGGACGGCAAGATGCTCGGTGGCTTCGGAATTTACGAAGATATCACCGAGCGAGTAAGGGTGGAAAGTGCCCGCCACGAAGCCGAAGAGCGTTTGCGCAGCATCTTTGAAAATTCAATCGAAGGAATGTTTCAAACCACGCCGGATGGCCACTTCATCAGCCTGAACCCGGCGCTAGCCCGAATGTATGGTTATTCTTCTCCGGCAGAACTCGCTGCCAGCCTCAGCGATATCGCTCGCCAAGTCTACGTCGATCCGCAGCGCCGGGAAGAATTCAAGCGCTTGATCGAGGAGCGAGGAGCAGTTGAAAAATTTGAATACCAGGTTTTTCGCAAGGATGGCGGCACGATCTGGTTATCCGAAAATGCCCGGGCGGTTCGCGACCAGGCTGGCAAGATTCTTTATTACGAGGGCACCGCCGAAGATGTCACCGAACGCAAGCGAGCCGAAGCGGAACGCCAGGTAACTTTCGAAATTATCCACGGTGTCAGCGTCACGGACAATCTCGACGACCTCCTTCGCTTGATTCATCAATCGCTGCAAAAAGTTCTCCACGCCTCGAACTGTTTCGTCGCCCTCCACGATCCCAAGACCGAAATGTTCGAATTTCCTTTTTTCGTCGACGAATTCGATTCTGCCCCTGCCCCCCAGAAGGTAGGAAGAAGCTGCACCGCCTACGTTTTTCGCACCGGGCGCGCGATGCTGATACCGCAGTCCCAATTCGACCGGCTGGTGGCGAAGGGCGAAGTCGAGTTGGTAGGAACCCCCTCGCCCGCCTGGATCGGTGTGCCCCTGCGCACTCCGGCGGCTACGATCGGCGTCCTCGTCTTGCAGAATTACGAAAACGAACGCATTTACACCACGCGCGATTTGGAATTTCTAGAATCCGTCGGTGGACAAATCGCCATAGCCATCGAACGAAAACGTGCTGAGACTGCTTTGCGCGCAAGTGAAGCGCGGCTCCGAGTGCTCGTCGAACAATTGCCCGCCGTTCTTTGGACCACGGACTCAGATTTGAAATTCACCTCTTCATTGGGAGCTGGTCTATCTCGATTGGGATTGAAGCCCAATCAGGTAGTTGGACAATCACTCTCGGAATATTTCCAAACGAGCGATCCGGATTTTCTGCCGATCGCTGCGCATCGGCAGGCAATTGCGGGCGAAGCAGTTACATTCCACATCGAATGGGCCGGCGGTTCATACGCCTGCCATGTCGAACCGTTGCGGGGCGCGGATGGCCGCACTCACGGCGCGATCTGCATGGCGCTGGATGTCACCGAACGCAAACAACTCGAAGCCCAATTGCGCCAAGCTCAGAAAATGGAGGCCGTTGGGCGCCTCGCGGGCGGCATCGCTCATGATTTCAACAACCTGCTCATGGTGATCCAGGGATACACCGAATTGCTGCTCGAGCGGCTGATTCCCAACGACCCCCTGCGACGCAATGCCGAGCAGATTCACGATGCCAGCGATCGCGCCGCCGGGCTTACTCGCCAATTGCTCGCCTTCAGCCGCAATCAATTACTGGCGCCGAAGGTCTTGGATCTTCAGCTTGTCGTCACCGACATGGAGAAAATGCTGCGTCGCTTGATTGGCGAAGACATCGATCTAGTCACCATTGCGCAGCCGGATCTGTGGTCCGTTAAAGCCGATCGCAGCCAACTCGAGCAAGTGATTTTGAATCTTGCAGTGAATGCCCGTGACGCAATGCCACGCGGAGGCAAGCTCACGATTGAAACTTCCAACGTCGATCTCGACAACTCCTATGCGCGCCAGCACCCTATTGTTACTTCCGGACCATACGTCATGCTCGCCGTCACGGACACGGGCGTGGGCATGGATGCGGAAACGCAAGCACATGTTTTCGAGCCCTTCTTCACTACCAAGGAAAAAGGGAAGGGAACGGGGCTCGGATTGGCAACGGTCTACGGAGTGGTGAAGCAAAGCGGCGGATATGTGTGGGTCTACAGCGAGGAACAGCACGGCACCACTTTCAAGATTTACCTGCCGCGCGCGGATGCTGCGGCAACCGCCGAAAAACGCAATGAAGCGAACCAGCGTCCGCTTCGCGGATCAGAGACCATCCTTCTGGTCGAAGATGAGCGCGGAGTTCGCGAACTGGCCCGCGAACATCTCGAATTGAACGGCTATACCGTTTTACAGGCGGGCAATGGCCAACAGGCTCTCGATCTTGCGTCCAAGCACTCTGGAAAAATTCATTTGTTGCTTACCGATGTAGTTATGCCGGGTATGAGCGGCCGTCAATTGGCCGAGCAAATTCAAAGCGTTCGGCCTGGAATCCGAATTCTTTATATGTCCGGCTACACCGACCAAGCCATCGTCCATCACGGCATTCTCGCAGCGGATACAATGCTCTTGCAGAAGCCCTTCACGCTGCACGCCTTGGCTGCCAAGCTTCGTGAAGCTCTCGAACGCCCGGCTGCCCCGTCAGCGAATCCGCAGCAGACGTCGAAGCCGATTCTTGGCTCGGGCCGCACTCTCTAGTTGAGCGCCCGAAGATTGCGGACGCTTTAGGCAATTCACTCTGCGTCTTTTGAAAATAGTCCCTCAGGCCATTGCCCCTAACCCGTACTTGAGGCCAGTAGCTCTTGCACAACAAAATCCAGCATACTTTGCTCTGCTCTTTCACCTGTGTATGTCACTCCTGAACTCCGACCTTAGGTAATTGGCGTGGGAAACGACGATGCGAAAAGCCTATATCCTGGTCTTGACCGTTTGCACTATGTTCCAAGCTGGCTGCGGAGCAGCTGCGACCACTTCTTCCAACAGCACTCCTCCGCCGGCTGGCGTCAGCGTTTCCATCTCCCCAACGATTGCAAGTGTGCGTGCCGGAGACGCGCAGCAATTCACCGTCATCGTAACCGGCAATTCCAACAAGACTGTGAACTGGTCTGTGAACGGTGTCGCGGGAGGCAGCGCAGCGCTTGGCACAATCAATACTTCCGGCCTCTACTCTTCGCCGGCTCTTCTTCCAAGTCCGGCCACTGTCACTGTCTCCGCAGTCAGCGCGGCTGTCTCCACCGCCACAAGTTCAGGCACAGTCACTCTGCTAAACCCCATTCCAGTGCTCAGTTCGGTTAATCCCTCTTCCTTTGCAACGGGTGCTTTCAATCTCACCATTACCGGAAGCAAATTCACAAACGGCGCCAAAGCAATGTTTGCAGGCACGGCTCTTAGTACAACATTTGTATCCGCGGCTCAGCTCACGGCCTCAGGAACCGCAAGCTCCGCAGGGACCTTTGCTGTAACGGTCAGCAATCCCGATCCGGGTACCAGCGCTTCCGGCGCTGTCAACGTGACCGTAGGCTCGGCTGGCGGCAATCCACCACCACCGCCAGTCGCATGTGGCGCCATCAGCTTGGGTCAAGGTGCTAGTCTGAATGGATTTCTTCCGTTTCCCGCGGATAATGCTTGGAACCAGGATATTTCCGCTGCCGCAACCGATCCCAACTCAGCCGCCATTCTCAATTTCATCGGCACAAACGTCGCTGTTCATCCGGATTTCGGCGCCGGCCAATTCTCCGGACAAAGTATCGGAATCCCATACGTTGTCGTCGGAGCGCAGCAGCCCCAAGTCGACGTCAATTTCACTGCGTTTGGCGACGAAAGCGATCCCGGCCCGATGCCCGTTCCCTCCGACGCGCCAATCGAAGGCTTTCCGAATCCGGGGAACGGCGATCGTCACGTGCTCGTTCTCGACAACAGCAATTGCTGGCTCTACGAACTTTACAGTTCCTTCCCTGCGGCGGGAGGAAGCTGGAATGCTGCTTCCGCGGCAGTGTGGGATTTGCTCGGCGATGAAAATCGTCCGTTCACGTGGACGTCCGCGGACGCTGCCGGACTGCCCATTTTCCCAGGCCTGGCGCGCTACGATGAAGCCGCGAGCGGACAGATCAAGCACGCTTTGCGCTTCACATTGCAATCCAGCCGAGCCGCTTTTGTTCCGCCCGCGTCGCATTGGGCTTCGAACACATCGAATGCTTCGGCCCCGCCCATGGGCATGCGTCTACGCCTGAAGTCGAGTTTCAACATCTCCTCGTATTCCGCGATCAATCAAACGATCCTGAAAGCCTTGAAACAATACGGCTTGATCATGGCCGATAATGGCTCATCCATGTACATCAGCGGCGCTCCCGACGATCGCTGGGACAATAATGATCTGCACTTGCTTGGCAATCTTCACGCATCGGACTTCGAAGTAATTTTGATGAACCCCATATACACCGCGTCCAATGTTCCGCAGGGCTCTGCTCCCTCGATCACAACGTTCACAGCGAATCCATCATCCACAACTGCCGGATCATCGGTCACGCTAAGCTGGAATTCGAGTGGAGCATCCTATTCCATCATCACTCCCCAGATTGGCGCGGTCCGCGGCGCCAGCGTCACCGTTGCTCCTAGCCAGACAACAACTTACACCCTCGCAGCCACGAATCAGTTCGGTCGCACCACCGCCAGCGTCACCGTCACCGTCCATTAAATTTCAACGGTATCGATTGATTGCCGGTTTCGAATGACGATTGCTCAGGCCGCTCGCGGCCGAATCACTCTTGCAATCGCTAATCCAGCGATAAGCATGTCAGAGCAGTGTCAATCAGCCCCAGGGCTGTCTCCATGACTGCGTGACGAATCAAACTAGCAACTTGGATGTCGCCCCGTGCGTAGTAAGATTGAGGGCTCAATGACCACGTCGAGCAATGGCTTAGCGATCCAAGTCGATCAAATTTCCAGGCACTATCAAATGGGCGATGCGCTCGTTCGAGCCTTGGACGATGTTTCGCTCAATATCCGCCCCGCGGAATTTGTCGCCCTGCTCGGCAGCTCCGGCTCAGGCAAATCCACATTGCTGAACCTGATCGCCGGCCTGGACCGCCCCACCACTGGCGCCATTCTTGCTCATGGCCGCAATCTCGCCGAAATGGATTCCCAGGAATTGGCCCAGCATCGCAGCAAAACAATCGGGATCGTGTTTCAAGCTTTCAATTTGCTCCCTCGAATGACGCTCGAAGAAAATGTGGAGCTGCCCTTGCGCCTTGCGGAAGTGGACCGTGGTGAACGTTCGGCGCGAGTGCAGGAGGCAATTCAGCGGGTGCGTTTGGGCGCGCGCCTCACCCATCGCCCCAGCGAACTTTCTGGCGGAGAGCAGCAGCGAGCGGCGCTCGCCCGCGCCCTGGTGAATCGTCCTAGGATTCTTCTCGCCGATGAGCCCACCGGAAATCTCGATAGCGGAACCGGAGAACAAATCATGCTTCTGTTGCGAGAGATCAATGAGTCGCTGGGAATGACCATCGTGATGGTCACTCACGAACGCCCCTTGGCCGAGCGGTTCGCGCGGCGCACGATTGTGCTGGCTGACGGCAAACTTGTCAGCGACGGAGAGCAGCCATGAAGGTCCGCGACCTTACCGAACTGGCAGTCCGGAACCTGCGCGAAGCGATTCTCCGAAATTCCCTCACCACCCTGGGTGTCGCCGTCGGCGTGGCTTCCTTGGTTGCCATGCTCTCTTTGGGAGTCGGCCTGCAGGAACTTGCCAACAAGCGACTTTCTGGTTCGGGCCTGTTTGACGCTATCTTCATCACTCCGCGCTCCAACATGCGCGGTTTCGGCGGGCCGCCGCGCACAAATACGACTCCGGCCGCCGCATCGCTGCCGCTCGATGAAGATGCGCGTCTAAAAATTGCTCAGATCCCCAATGTAATCGAGGTCTATCCGGAAATTCGCTTTCCAACCGAAATTCGTTTTGAAGGGAAACCCTTCATGACTATGGTTGCTGGCGTTCCGGATTCCTCGCGTACCGGCGGTTCCTTCGAAGGAATGAAAGGGAATTTCTTTTCCGGTCCGCAGGCGGACGAGGCTATCTTGCAAATTGAATTCGCCAAGGAACTATCCGAAAAGCCGGAGACATTAATCGGTAAAGAGCTCGTTTTGCGCTATGCCGAACGGCAAGCCCTTCCGTCCGATACCGCACCCAAACATCCTCTGAAATCCAAAGGTGGCGGCGATTCTCCGGAGAGCGGATTTTCGATCGTGCCGCACGAGAAAAAGTTGAAGGTCGTGGGAATCGTGGAGACGGAACCCGCCGCTGGCTTTGGCGGTTTCGGCCGGGGGAGATTGTTGATCCCGAACGAAGTGGCCCAAACCCTCAGAATTGCCCAAGCTAACGACCTGCGCGATGTGTTGCGCGGCACAAATTCAAAGCCGACTTTTACGAGCTTGACCGTGCGTGTCAAGAGTCCGAGACAAGTGCAAGCGGTAGAAGACTCCATCAAAAAAATGGGTTTCACGGCGTTTTCTCTCCTTGATGCCACCCGCAATCTTCGCTTGATTTTTACAGTCTTCGATCTCTTCCTTGGAATTTTTGGCAGCTTGGCTCTGGCCGTGGCTTCACTCGGAATAATCAATACCCTGGTCATGGCCATCCTCGAACGCCGTCGCGAAATCGGAGTTTTGAAGGCTCTTGGCGCAGCCGATAGCGATATTCGAAAACTTTTCTTCGCGGAAGCCGGGGCCATGGGCTTGTTTGGCGGAATTTTAGGGGTTGCCATTGGCTGGTTTATCGGCCGCTTGATCACCTGGGGCACCAATTTTTATCTGCGGCGTCAGGATCTCCCGGGAATTGACGTTACTTCGGTGCCGTGGTGGCTGATGGTAGGAGCGATCTCTTTCGCTGTCGTTGTGAGCCTGGCCGCCGGGCTATATCCTGCATCGCGCGCCGCGCGCCTCAATCCCGTTGAGGCTCTCCGATATGAGTAGGCGCAGCCGCCCCGCCCTGGCGGCCCCCATCTTCCTCTTCATTCTTCTATTCTTGGCGCTGGCACCCGCCAACGCCGCAGGCCGCATTGAATGTACTTCCACATCCAGCCGAGTCCTGGCGCATGCCGTTCATTACTGCGCCCTTCTCCCGCCGGGCTACGACACAAACAAAACACGCCGCTACCCAGTGCTCTACTACCTTCACGGGCTGGGCGAAGACGAGCAGATGTTCGTCAGTTCAGACGGCTGGCAACTTATCGAAGATCTCAGGGATCAGGGCCAGATCGGTGAATTCGTGATCGTAACTCCCGACGCCGACCGTAGCTTTTATGTCAACTCGCGCGATGGTCGCACGCACTACGAGGCTTTCTTCATCCAGGAATTCCTTCCCTATATCGAGCACCGGTATCGCATACAGGCAGACCGTGCTCATCGCGGCATTGCCGGCATTTCCATGGGCGGTTACGGCGCCCTCCGCTTTGCTTTCCGCTACCCCCAATTATTCGGCTCCGTTAGCGTGCACAGCGCCGCACTCCTGGAGAAACTTCCTGTAATTTCGGTTTCAAGCCCCAGGCAGTCGCAGGTGGTGCGCATGATGGGTAGCGCGTTCGGCTCGCCCCCGGACCCCGCCTACTGGGACCGCAATACTCCGTTCGCTTTGGCGCGAGCCAGCCGCTTTGCCGGGCTCAAAATTTATTTCGATTGTGGCACTGAGGACGAATACGGCTTCAATGCGGGTGCCCAGCAATTTCACGATCTCTTGATGGCGCGCGGTATCCCGCACGAATTCCATCTCTATCCTGGCGGACACGACTGGCAGTACTTTGCCGCCCATCTGCCCGCTTCTCTCGAATTTGAATCGCATGCTTTCGGCTTGCCGGTTTCCGCGAAATAAAATACAAAAGGGTGCTCCGGCCAATTGCACCGGAGCACCCTTTGATTCGGGACCAGGAGATGACTGCGATGGGGAACTACAGTTCGCCTAATGCTACCGCGGCTTCGCGCGCCGAAGTTGAAAGGTGCTCTGCCTTTCTCCGTGGCTCCGCCCTCAGCAACTTGCCCCCTTCCGCCATATTCCGTGGCTTTCCGAAACCTTTTGGATCGGGACAAAAACCGATCTCCATGTTCTTCAAAATTCCATAAATCGCATGACGATCATTTCGTTCGGCGGCCCTTATCAGATTAGCAACTCGTCGCCGTATTTCCGACGCATCCACCGGGAACGGACTTATTTTCGATAGCTTTTCATAACGCGTCTTGCAAGAAAATTCCTCTGGCCCCGTAAGTTCTTCATTCAGCTTTTCGCCCGGTCGTAGCCCGGTGATCGCGATATCGATGTCTTTTCCTGGTTCCAGGCCTGATAACAAAATCATCTCCTGAGCCAATTCCAGGATTTTTCGAGGGCTTCCCATGTCCATCACAAAAACCTCACCGCGTTTGGCCAGGCATCCCGCGCACAAAATCAGTTGCACGGCCTCCGGGATGGTCATGAAAAATCGGGTCACATCGGGATGCCTCACGGTCAGCGGCCCGCCCTCTCGAATTTGTTTTTGAAACAGCGGGATCACGCTCCCCCGGCTTCCCATCACATTCCCGAAGCGCACACAAGCGGCCCGCATCGCACTTCCTTCGGCCACACTTTGCACCAGAATTTCCCCAATCTTCTTCGTGGCTCCCATCACGCTCGAGGGATTCACGGCCTTGTCCGTGGATACGAAAACAAACCTTTCGGTTCCCGCTTGCAAGCAAGCATCCAGCACGATTTTCGTTCCTAGAACGTTATTCAATATTGCTTCACAGGGAGCCTTCTCCATCAGGGGAAGGTGTTTGTGGGCTGCGGCGTGAAAAACAATCTCAGGCCGAAACCGTTGAAAAATGTCCGTGATTCGCCCCCGTTGCTTGATATCGGCGATTTCTGTTTCCACTGGGGCGTGCGGATTCCGCCCCACGATTTGTTGTTCCAATTCATAGATCCCGTTTTCGTCTTGATCCAGCATCACGATCTTGGCGGGCTTGAGCGGGATCAATTGCCGGACTAGTTCGCTCCCAATTGATCCGCTCGCCCCGGTAATCAGAATTCGCTTGCCCTCATATGCTTGGCGCGCTCCTTCATCCAGTTCGGGAAGGGAAACGCATCTTCGCCCTAGCAGGTCCTCGATTTGAATCTCCCGCAGTTCGCTGATCCTCACGCGCCCGTCCAGGATTTCCTGCAAACTCGGTATAATCTTGGCTGGGACTTCCGCCTCTTTGCATTTAGCTAGGATCCCCATGAGTGTTTGCCGGTTCGCGGTCGCCATGCTGATCACAACTTCCTCTACTCGGAACTGCCGTGCAATCCCCGCTAGACTCGCGCCAGTGCCCAGCACTCGAGCTCCCGCGATCACGGAATCCGCTTTTTGGGGATCATCGTCCAGAAAACCGGCGATCTCGATGTCGTTGCGCGTTTCAAATTCACGTAGCAGCAGCCGGCCCGCTTTCCCCGCGCCATACAAAATTACTCGCCGCCGTGCCCGCGTAGACGCTAGAGATGACTTGCGCGATCCTTCGTACAACATTCTTCGCAATACGCGGGCTCCCGAAGTTCCGATTAGCGAGAGCAAGTATTCAAGCGCAATCACGCTCAGCGGTAATTTCACAATTCCGGCCCAGGAATTAGCCGTCGGCCAGAGGAACCGCAGTCCTAGAAGCAATCCTGTGAAGATTCCAAGCGATCGCGCGATCGCCAGCACATCTGGCAACGACACAAATCGCCAAATAAAGCGATAAACTCCGAGTCTCCAATTCACAACCAACCGAGCAGCCAACAAAATCGGCAACCACAATAGAAATTGCGCGGCGTCCAGGCTCTTCGGTGCGCCTTCAAATCGGATAAAGTAGGCCACCGCAAACGAGCAGGCAAATATCCACCCGTCCAGCGTCACTTGCATTCTCTTTGTGTATGCGTTGAATCGAACCCTTACGGCTTCCATGCCCTCGGATGACGCCCCTCGGAAGGGATTCAAAACCGCTGCCAATGTCAGCAGGATCAGCGAAACATCCGTGAGCAATCCCAAATTTCCGTAGTAGCAAAGCTCCAATTGCAGTTTGCGCGGCATTTGAACGCGCAGATAATAGTCTTCAGGGTCTACCTGTTTGGCCAACAGTGATTCTTCATTTAGATTACTCAGGGAAGCGGCTCCCGTAATTCCGGGCCTCAAACGCAGAATTGTTCTTTGGTCCTTTGTGTAAGCGGCAACGTGTCCGGGCGTCTCCGGTCGCGGTCCTACCAGGCTCATCTCGCCCCGCACCACATTCAACAGTTGGGGCAATTCATCCAGCTTGGTGCCGCGCAGCAAACTTCCGATGAAAGTAACCCGCGTATCGCCGCGAGCCGTAATTTGCGCGCCCTTCCCATCCGCTCTTTCCCGCATCGTCCGGAACTTGACGAGCCGGAAATGATTGCCATGGAGCCCTACCCGGATCTGCCGGAAGAAAATTGGTCCCTCGCTGCTGAGTCGAACCAGAGCCCCGCAAACTAGGAACACGGGAGCCGTGATTACCAACCCAATCGCGGCCACAATCAGGTCCAGTATTCTCTTGCCGTGACGAAAGTAAAATGTTCCAACTCGCCGTGGAGCAGCTCCGCTCCCACTCTGTGCCGCCACCAGCAATTCCACGAATCGATTGAATATCGGTGCAGTCAAGGGATCCCTTTCAATCATGTTTTTCAAAATGGAGCTGCCGGCCGGTCCTCAATCTATCGGCAAAACTTTCCAGCAATATCGGCCAAACACTCGATAACGCGATCTACGTCGCCATCTTTCATCCGGGGATAAATAGGCAGAGAGATGCACCGGTCGAAATATCTCTCGGCCACCGGGAAATCTCCGCGGCGGTATCCCCATTCTTTTTGATAATAAGTGTGTAGGTGCAAAGGAATGAAATGCACTGACGTGCCGATCCCGCGCAGCCTCAATTCTTCAATCACCTGGTCGCGTCCAATGCGAAGAGCCGGCTCATCCACCAGAATCACATAAAGATGCCACGCATGTTGCACATGCGGCGAAGCGCAAGGTGTATGGAAAGCTCTGACCCCGGCAAGCTCGCGGGAATATTTCGCGGCAATCTCCGCGCGGCGCTGCCTCATACGGTCACATTTCTTAAGCTGCGCAATTCCCAGGGCTGCCTGCAAATCGGTGAGGTTGTATTTGTATCCTGCTTCCAGTATGTCGTATCGCCAGGAGCCTCTTGCGCCATACCGGTTCCAAGCGTCCTTGCTCAGTCCGTGCAGGCTCAGGATTCGCATCCGTTCCGCATACGATTCATTTTCGGTCGTAACCATCCCGCCTTCGCCGGTTGTGATCGATTTTGTCGCATAAAAAGAAAAGCAAGTAATGTCTCCAAGTGTTCCCACGGTTCTGCCGCGATATTTTGCCGGCAGGGCATGCGCGGAGTCTTCGATCAGCGCAATCCGTCGGTTTCTGGCACTGGCCAGCAGCCGGTCCATGTCGCAAGGATGTCCGCCAAAGTGAACAGGAATGATCGCTTTCGTTCGGGGAGTGATCGCCGCTTCCACTTGGTTTACGTCCAAATTCATCGCGCCAGGCAGGGAATCGACGAGCACCGGCTCCGCTCCGGCATGGATCACCACCTCCGCGGTCGCGGCAAATGTCATCGTGGGCAGCACCACCTCGTCACCCGCTCCCACACCCGCTGCTTTTAACGCCAGATGTAGTGCGGAGGTTCCTGAATTTACTGCCAATGCATGGCGTGCCCCCAGATATGCGCCAAACGCTTGCTCGAATTCGCGAACTTTCGGTCCGCTGGTTATCCACCCGCTGCGCAATACTTCGGTTACCGCACGAATGTCATCTTGCTCGATCAGCGGTAAATGGAATGGCAAGAACTCAGGTTCATTTTGTGCTATTGCTGATTCTCGTCCCCAAGCAGGCACCACGCTTTTCGTCGCCATCAGGCCACCATCCGATTCTGCGTTTCGTTCTCAGTTAAAGCCGCGATCCAATCGCTCACAAGTTTCGACCACTGCAATCTGCATTCCGCATAGCGCCGCCCATTTTCGCCAAATTCTTTCGCCAAGCCAGGATTCCTCGCAATTCTTAGGACCGCGCTGGCGAGAGCCGCCGGGTCGTCTGGACACGTCACAATTCCCGCGCCCGCTTCCCGCAAAAGGCTGGCGGCCTCTCCCTCCGGTCCGCTAAAAATCACAGGCTTGGCCGAAGCAATAATTGGAAATAGCTTCGATGGCCGTGCTCCACGAAAAAGCGGAATATCCCTTAGGCTGGCCAGCCCGCAACACGAAATGGATAGGTATGCCGCCACTTTCTCTACCGGAACAAAATCCAGGAAAGACGTGTTTTCGAGTCCGAGCTCGATCGCCATCCGAATCAATTTCGATTTCTCCGATCCATCTCCAAGGAAAATAAAATGAATGTCCGTTTCATCCCGTAACAACGCAGCAGCTCGCAAGGTATTTTCAAGCGCGTGCGCATAACCAAGCGTTCCCTGATAAAGAAAAATCTTTTTATCCTCCATGCCCAGTTGTTCGATCAATTCGTCATCTGGCGTCCTGAGCCGGAACAGGTCCGTATCCACTCCGTTCGATAAGCGCAGCAGTTTGTGCGCAGGCACTGCTTTTTCGTCGATCAGGGACCGGCCGATTCCTTCCGTCACGGCATTCACGAAGTCCGCCTTTTGGTAAACCCAACGCTCGAGCCTCTGGGCACTCCGCAGGATGAATCCGGGTTTCAAGACTCCCAATTGGTGCACTGCATCGGGCCAAAGATCGGCCACGTTCAGAATCGTCGCCGCGCCCCACCGCCGTGCCGCGAGAATTGCAGGAATTGCCAGAAACAGCGGCGGCGATTCGACAAAAATGTAATCCGGCCTTTTTGCTTTTCCAAGCGCGAACAGGGAACTGGCTGCAAACGAAATGTAGTTGAGCAGTCGGCCCAGCCCTTTCCCCATTGAGGCGTGCACCCACGTTCGATGGATGGGAACTCCTTCCCAATCTTCCCGGACGTAAAAGCGGCCTTGATATTCCGGAAAAATACGCCCCGCTGGATAATTCGGCATCGCCGTCACCACTTCTACCTCATGCTCGAGCCGGACTAGTTCGCGCGCCAGTGCCGCCAGGCGGGTCTGCGGTGCTCCCATCTCGGGCGGAAAATACTGAGTCAATATTAGGATTCGCATTTCGAATAGTTCTCGCTCAATTTCACTCAGCTTT
Source organism: uncultured Acidobacteriota bacterium (assembly GCA_963797765.1). Lineage (GTDB taxonomy): Bacteria > Acidobacteriota > Terriglobia > Acidiferrales > UBA7541 > JBGPTK01. Next base: position 661,589 of record CAWCQU010000003.1, read on the forward strand.
CGTTCGCTTTCATCTGCGACACCACAAAACGAGCGACGAGCCTAACTTCGAGGTCATTCCACGTCAATCTCCGCTCGGCATCCAGCCATCAGTCAGTCCGCCGCATTTCGTCGATCCTCTGTGTGCCCGAAAAGAAGTTCCCGCACCACCAACTCACTTGCCTTCCCAACGCCATAGGGCGAGGCAGTCTTGCGAAAATCAACGCTAGGTTTTTCGACTGCCGCGTGAATTGCGCCTCGATCGATCCCGGCCAGTTGGTTTGCTCCCGCTTCCACTGTTTCCGGCCATTCGGTTTCTTCGCGCAGAGTCACGCACGGCACGCCCAGGTAGAAGGCTTCCTTCTGCACCCCTCCCGAGTCAGTCAAAATCTTTCGCGCGTTCTTCATCAATACCAGCATGTCCAGATATCCCACCGGAGGGACAGTCCGGATGTTTCCACTTTCCAATCTAAGGTTCAGTTCCTTGGCCACCCGCAGCGTGCGCGGGTGAATCGGGAATACCACTGGCAGTTGCAGGTCCGCCGCCGCTGCCAGGATGGATGCTAGTTTTTCAGCCTTGTTTGTATTTTCGACGCGATGCAGGGTCAGCAAATAGTACCGCCCTGCCTCGAGCCCCAGTTTTCGCATATTTAGTTCCGCGTGATTCTCGGCAACCGAAAGATTTGCCAACAGCGCGTCAAACATCACATCGCCAACCTGCGTCACCCTTCGCTTTCGAGGATCGCGCGGCACTCCAATACCTTCTCGCTCCAAATTTTCAATCGCTGCCCGGCACGGAGCGAGTAAGACATCGCACAGGTGGTCGGTGATCACTCGATTCTGCTCCTCCGGCATCGACCAGTTGTGGCTCCGGCACCCTGCCTCCACGTGCGCTGCGGGAATTTCCAGGCGCGTTGCTACCAGCGCGCCCGCGAGGGTTGAATTCGTGTCTCCATACACGATTACACGGTCGATTCGCTCTCGCGCCAGGACCGGTTCCAGCCTCTCCGTCATTCGCCCTAATTGCTCCGCATGCGTGCCCGAACCAACCCTCAGGTTATAACTTGGCTCCGGAATCCCAAGTTGGACGAAAAAAAGCTCCGCCATCACACTGTCGTAATGTTGTCCCGTGTGGATGATCCTATGTTCGATCGTCGGAAAGCGCCCGGCTTGATTGTGCGCCGCGATCGCTTGGCAGATCGGCGCGATCTTGATGAACTGCGGTCTTGCGCCGACGATGCTCGTCCATCTCACCATGTCATGGACTTTATCCATTTGCGATCATCCCGCTGCAGAATTTCAGCAGTCGCCGCCCTTCCGGTTCCCACGGATATAATGAAGCAGCGCGCCGGCGCGCCTCCGCCGACATCCTTGCGATCTCGGGCGCGCACGAAAAAAAACGCACAATAGCGCTACGAATTTGTTTCGAGTCCCGGGGATCAACCAGCGTTCCACATCCATTCAGCGAATCTGCGAATTCCGGCAGGTTCGTCGCGAGCACCGGCAATCCAGCGGCAAGGTATTCGAATAATTTCACGGGCAGCGAGTGCCGATGGCTCGGAGTGGGATAAAGCAGGAGCGCGCCAAGCTTCGCGTGTTGATAGAGTTCGAGAACCTCAGTCGGTGCTTTCCAGCCAACCCACCTCGCGTTTGCGGGAAGCGCGCCCAAAAGTTCTTCTTGAAACACCTTGTCGTCAAATTCGCCCGCCAGCCACAGTTCCGCGTCGCGCAATTCATCCCCGCGAAATGCGTCCACAAGTTCGGCGATGCCGCGCACGCGCGAAATCCCCCCGCTATAAAGAACGATGTTTCGGCGCTGGTGAACTGGAATTCCTTGCGAAAGAATTCGTACAGCTTCCGGGCGCGGAAAGTTCCGGACCAAAACAGTTTTGCCGCGCGGAAAGCGGTTGAACATTTTATCGCGCGCTACGATTACGCCTGCCAGAAGTCGCGCACCCACCCACTCCGCCATCCAAATTGCTGGCACCAGCACCCATCGGAGAGGTCTGGGCATCCACTCCTTCTGCAGGATTTGCATGGGCAGATTTTCGTGGCAGTCGTAAATCACTTTCCTTCCCAGAATCGCCAGCAGTAATCCCACTCCGAATAATTCAGGATCATGAAAAATATAGAGTTTCGCTCTGAATCGTAAACTCCGCTTCAGCAATTCCCAGCCCTGTTTTAGCCGTTTGATCCGGGTCTTGGGAGTTCCCAGCAATTCGAATGAAACTGTTCCTGGGTCCTCACTGGAAGGATTCGGCCCCACAATGCAAACTCGCAGTCCCGCATCAGCCAAGGTTTTTGCTTCGCGATGGAAGATGCGTCCGTCAGTGGCCCGATGCACCGTAGTCAGCATCACCACATCAAACCGTGCCTCGGCGCGTGCGGCCGCGTCCGAAGCGATAGGAATCGAATGAACCAATGGCGTCACCGGCTGAAATTAGAGGGGATTATCGCGCGCGGCCAGCTTGCATGGATGGACGGCTAACTTTGAAGCGGCACACTCAGCCCCCTCCAATCCTCTGCGGAAGCGAATGTTTTCTCCTGCACGCGTGCCAGTCGTGAAAGGGCAATACACAGTCCGCACCACATCCAGAAACAGCGATTATCCGTGATGTCTCCACTAAACATCGTTACCGAGAGACTGTAGGCAACTACGGGCAGGATGAAACTGAAGCGTCCGCCAAGTTCCACTCGCTGCCGCGCTGCCACCCAAAAAATATTCATCACAAATAGGCACAGCACCAGGAGTCCCACCGCCCCTTGCTCCACGGCCACTTCCAGAAACAAATTGTGCGGATATCCCCGCTTGTCTTCGTGATAGTAGAACTGGCTCCAGCCGCCCACGCCCCACCCGATCACCGGCCTCGATTCGAAAGCCCTCATCGCGTCGTCGTAAAATTCCAGGCGTTTCCCTGCGGTGCCGCCGGGATTGTGGCCCGCTGCCAGATTCGAAAGCTCCTCCGCCTTGTTTGCCATCGTGTCGTGTGCTTCGCCAGGCGTCCGATTCAACAGAAACACCAGGCCACCCAGCAGCAGTCCCAAAATAAATAGCGTGACTAAAAATTGAGACTGCAGGCTTTGCTGCCGCCGCATGAAAATCGCACCCAGCACCAGCACCACTGCCAGCGAAAGAATAGGCCCTCGCGCATTGGCGCCTGCCAGTCCCACCACCAGCATCGGGACGCACAGAATGGTCAACCATCGAATCACGTTGGGTGAAGCAAACCGGTAGTACACGATGGCTAAAATCGCCATTCCGGCCAGTTGACCCGCTCCGATCTCGGTTACGGATGTCACCCATTGGTCCCATCCGTTCAAGATCAGCCTGATATGGAATAAGCCATACAATGTTTTCACGCTTAAAGCTGTTGAGAGTCCTACCAGCGCCACCACAAAGACTCGCAAGTCCCGTTCACGCCGCACAAGAACAATTGGGGCGAAGAACAACAGCGAACAAATTCCCAGGAATCGCACAACCTTTTCCGCGCCATAGTTCGGCGTCGGCGAATAAAGGAAGGCTCGCGCTGATGACGGCAGTAAGCCCCAGATACAGAATCACACCTTTCCAATTGGACGCGGCTGCATCCAAAAAAGCCGAATCGCCTCGCACCAGGTCTCCGGACAAACGGAGCAGCACCACTAAAGTCAGGAACGCTATCGCCACAAGTGTCGGATCCAGCGCATTGAGCCGGTCCAGCCCCCCGCGGACTTCCTTGAATTCGCCCGAAAAAACCACCGGCAAAATCAGCGCCGAGGGGTATCTCTTGACCAAGGGATAGGCAAGAATCACCGCCGCAAAGGTTCCTGGGATCCAGTAAGAATCGATTTCAAATGCCAGAGCCGACACGGCCAGCGCAACAGCCACTCCCGTAACTGCTACGCACGTCCATAAAGTTCTATTCCCGTTTGTCATCCCCGTTTCATGCGTTCAATTCCACCGCTTCGGCTTCCGTTTCTCGCGCAGATTGATAAATGGACCGCCAGGCATAAAGCAGCCATTCGGACCGGAGTTCCTTGGCAGCGGCGAAGAACAGAATTGTCATCACCAACTCCAAAACGAATATCAGCAGCAGGCTGGTTCGAAATCCTCCCGCCCAGTGAATTGCCAAACTTATCGCTCCCAATACCAGTGCCAGGCCCATGGACCAGCGCGAATCGGCCCACGACATTCTCAATCCATACAACCGGCGCACGCTGCGGGCCGTCAGCCATGCCAGGACGATGAATGCGCAGAAGAGCGCCCCGGCAATTGATTCGAGCAGAAAGCGCGCCGGGCTCAACCGGATTGCTGCGATTGTGAAAAACAGGAAAATACCCAGGGCGATCATTACGCTCCGCGCGTTATACGCTTTCACACTTGCCGCATCGATCACGCTGCGTAACGCCACATAAAAAAGGAATGGTGGGATCGCCAAAGCCAGGATGCGGATCACTCCAATCGGTCCGGTGAAAGAAGGTCCCACCCAGGCGCGGATCAACGTGTCTGCGAATACCACAATTTGCAGGCACACAAAAACAGACAGCTCCAGAATTGCCGCCAACAGGTAACTCAGCTGAGCCCGAATTTCCAACAGGCGGTCTTGTACGATCATCATGCTCACTTTAGACAGCAAGATCAGGCCCAGCGGCGAAACGCTCAAACTCACCGCCATCAGCAGGCTGATTCCGAGCAATAAGCTCGACACCTCTGCCAGCGGCACAAAGTGCGCCGCGATGATCGGTCCCAGCGACATTAGCGCCCCAGCCCCGAATTCGCCCGGAAGCCGAACCAGTCCATATCGCAATAAATCGGTCGCCCTCTGCGGAACACGCGATAAAAGCCCCATCGAGTGTTCCGCCATAATTCCTCGTGCGAAACATCCCGCCGATAGCAAAGTCGCCACACCGATCGTGCCCACAATATCCCCCACCGAATGCGTGCGCCAAAGTAAGCCCACAACGCCCACCGGTATCAGCACCAGATCGATAAACTCCAGCGCGTTTGCTCGCCCCATCTCCAAACAACCCCGGTAATATCCATACACCGCTGCGTGCAACAACAATCCCAGCAGGAATAGCGAAAGAGGCAAAATCAATCTCGCCAGATCGGCATTGCCGAACAACCATCCGGCAAAACGCGTCCGTCCAAAATACAAGACCAGTGCAACAGTGATCCCCATCGTTCCGATGCAGAAAAGATCTGCCGCCAAAAAGACGGCTCTCTCTCCGCGCTCTTTGTTCAGCGCGTGTGCTACCGATCGGGGCAAAGCGATACCCAGCCCCATTTCTGTCCCCGACTTCAGCCACGCCACAATCCGGCGCACCAGTAAGTACTCGCCAAGCAGAGCGGGTCCCAGCAACCGGCCAAATAATGAAATCACCAGCAGCCCGCCGGCAAATGTGGCGAATTGTGTTGCCGTCGTAAGCCCCAAATCTCGCACGAACGACGGAAGCTGAACCCGATTTCGGTATGCTTTTCCAAAGCCTGGCAAGGGCATTTATTTTTAGTGAGACGACGCGGTGGAACAGCGATAGACGCTGCTACTTTTGGGCAATCTGAAGCGAAGCAGGCTGGGCAAATCTTCTGGACCTGAAGAAGTACAACAAGCCTTCCTGTGCGCGGTTCAATTCGTCCGCTAAATTGCGAGTCCAATCTGCGTGCCAATTTCGCGGGTGAGTTAAGACGTGAATCACATGTTCGTCACGATCAATCGCCAGGCGGGGATCTTCCGGTGCCCAATCGCCTGGATGTTCAACATCCGAGTGTAAGGTGTCAACGTGGTCCCGTAGCGCGGAATCGTAAGCCTCGCATTCGATTTTTGCTTCTGTACGGATGGCTTCTTCTTGCAAAAGTTCCGTGTTCTCTATTCCCAGCTTGCGATTCACAAAATCACCATGCGATGCCACGGTGTCGATTGGCAATCCGGTCTGCTCTCGAAATTGCTGTAAATTGTTTTTGAACCGTTCGCGAATCTCCGTCATCACCGCAACTGTCTGTTCGGGACGTGTCAGTCCGTGCTCTTTCGCCACCGTTGCAAGTTCCTCGTAGTGATATCCCACTTCGAAGCCGGAATCATGGATCTCCTTCATCAGCTTCGGCATAAGCGTCGACAGTCGAAAATAAAACGTGGATTTGAGCCCGAGCCGCCGCTCGATCTCCCAAAACCGCCGAGTCGTGTGCGAATCCCGATTGTCAATATCATGCCGCAGGATTAAATATCGCCCTTTCGGGTCCAGCGAGTTTCGTTTCAGCAGCTGCCAGAACGATAGAATGGAATGGGCCTCATAACCCCGGCTTACGGCTCGATTCAACAGTTCTGCATAGAGACCTAGCCGGCACGGCATCAGAAAATCGGCATAAGCCCTGTCCCAAAAGTAGCGCATCGCACTGGGCGCGTTGGCCATCGGTTTCATGATTGAACGAACGAGGGACGGAGAAAAACTACCAGAGTCGAAAAGTAGATCGCGTCTCGATTCTTCCGATGCCTCTACTTGTTGACGGTCTGCAATCCACCCAAACGTCGCATCGTTGTTTTCCTCGAACTGTATCGATTGGGAGTGTGAGCAACCACCCGCGGCGCTGGTGCTTGCCGGGCAGGTAATTCCCCATACAGCACGTACGACTCCCTGCATCCCGAACAAATAGCCTGCCGGTCGATTACATCCAGCCGCACGCCGCAGCGGCACATCCATCCCACCTGGCTTCCCGGAACTCCCACCACCAGTGCGTGATCCGGCACGTCGCGCGTCACCACGGCTCCCGCGGCCACAAAAGCGTATTCCCCGATCGTCACTCCGCAAACAATCGTGCAGTTCGCGCCCAAAGTCGCGCCTCGTCGCACTCGAGTCCGTTGGTATTCGTTCTTCCGGTCAACATGGCTCCGTGGATTTTCCACGTTTGTAAACACCATGGACGGCCCGCAAAAAACGTCATCCTCCAGCTCAACTCCTGCGTAAACAGAGACATTATTTTGGATCTTCACATTATTTCCGATCCGTACTCCCTGGGCGATGTGAACATTTTGGCCCAGGATGCAGTTAGCCCCGATCCTGCTTCCTTCCATCACATGGGCAAAATGCCAAATCCTTGTCCCTCGCCCGATTTCGCACGGCTCATCGATTACTGCCGTGGGATGAACCATTCCGTGATGAGATTGCACACGCAGGGCGGATCCGGATGCATGTAAGGATTTCTCGCATCTTTCCAATATTCTCAAAACTCCCAGCGCGCTCTCGCCGTTCGTTCGCGGCTCGCTCCGCGTTTGCATGCATTCCAGAAAATGGCTGCACTCCAGCCGCAGCGGCTCATCCGAATCGATGGGCACCGGTTCTCCTTCCATTTTGCGCGCCACCGGCACCCGGTCCACCCAGTCGATGCGGTGCGGATAGAGCAACAGTTTGTTTTCCTTTTCCGCATCGTCGAATACAGCTAACTTCCGGCCGCCGCCAACAATCAGTTTCTGTTCCTTAAAAGGATGCAGCCAGCTCAGAAAAATATTTGCCTGCACTCCGCTCGCGAATGAGAATGTGCTCAGGGTCGTATCCGGAATTTGGGGATTCAGATAATTGCCTCCGTGTGCCTCCACGGCTGTCGGCTCTTCGTCCAGCAAATACAAAATCGCTGAGATATCGTGAGGCGCGAAACTCCACAGAATATTTTCTTCGGATCGAAGTTTTCCCCAATTCAGCCGGCTGGAATAGATATATTGAATTTTGCCCAGTTCACCACTTTGGATCAGCCGCTTCAGTTCCACAATCGCCGGGTGGAACAGCAATAGGTGGCCTACCATAAGTATTTTGTCCGCACGCCGCGCGATTTCCACCAATTCCGCGCCTTCTTCCAGATGGAGTGAGATGGGTTTTTCAACGAACACGTCCTTTCCCGCCAGCAGTGCTTTTCGACTCATCTCAAAGTGCTGGGCTGCCGGCGCCGAGATGACGATTCCATCCACTTCATTCATTTTCAGTAATTGATGGAAATCGTGGACCGCCGGCGCCTCAAACTGTTTCGCTGTTTCTTTCAGCCGTTTTTCATCCACATCGCAAATGGCGCGTAGGCTTCCCAATTCGCTGAAATTTCGAACGAGATTTTGGCCCCAATAACCGCATCCCGCTACCGCGACCCCGGGAACTTGATTGCCGTTCATATCCCCCCCAATGAACTCAGCTACAAACACCCCTGCCCCGCGATTGAGCGAAGCGAGGAATCTCCCTCTCGCCTTGGGAGTACAAGAGAGAAATTCCTCGTTATCGCTTCCCCCTCCGTGCAGTTGTGGACAACACCCTTTTATTTTCATCTGGTTAGCGAATCCCATTGTAAAAATCCTGTATCGCCAGCACCACTGCGGTTTGGTCCACTTCGCTCAGTTCCGGATAGATCGGCAAGGCCAGCACTTTCTGGCTGGCTTCTTCCGCCACGGGGAACTGCCCGGCCTGATACCCCAAGTATTCGAATGCCTTCTGCAAATGGAGCGGTTGCGGGTAGTAGATTTCCGTCGGGATGCCATTCTCGCGCAGAAATTCCTGGAGCCGGTCTCTTTCCGGACATTCGATTACAAACTGGTTGTAAACATGGAAACATCCGCGTGGAGAGACAGGCAGCTTTACAAGTTCACCCAAACCGAATTTTGCAAACAACAGGCGGTAGTGTTCTGCTTTTCGCCTGCGCATTCGCGTCCATTCATCCAAGTGCGCCAATTTCACTCTCAGAATTGCTGCCTGGAGCGCATCGAGCCGGCTGTTTGTTCCCAACGCCTCGTAATAATACTTTCGTTCGCTACCGTGCGATCGCAGCAGGCGCAGTCGTTCCGCGACTTCCGGATCGTCCGTCGTGATCATCCCGCCGTCTCCCGCGCCGCCCAGGTTTTTCGACGGGAAGAAGCTGAAGCACCCGCACGCTCCCACGCCTCCTACCGGAGATCCGTAGTATTGCGCGCCAATGGCTTGCGCCGCGTCCTCGATCACGGCCAAGTTCTTTACGTTTGCCATCGAAAGAATCGAACTCAAGTCTGCCGGTGCTCCGAAGAGATGGACGGCGATAATTGCCCGCGTATTCGCAGTCACCGCAAAGGGAATCATCGCCGGATCGAGGTTGTACGTTTCCGGCTGAATATCCACGAACACGGGCGTCGCCCCCGTTCTGGCGATCGCGCTCGCCGTGGCCACAAACGTAAACGGAGTCGTAATCACTTCATCGCCTGGCCCGATTCCCAGCGTGAGAAGCGAAAGTAGAAGCGCATCGGATCCCGAAGCGCACCCTATCCCGTATCGAGTGCCGGTGAAGGCTGCCATCGATTCTTCAAATGCTTCCACCTCCGGCCCCAGAATAAATTGCTGGCTGCTCATTACCCGATCAACAGCCACGGCCACTTCGTCCTTGATGCTCTTGAACTGAACCTTCAGATCCAGAAACGGCACGCCTACTCGAGGCTTGATCTGTCTGAATCCCTTCAACAGTTTTTGTGCGCGTCCAGGAGAAGCCATATTCGTCGACTATCCTTTTGAAGCTAGTGCACGCCCCCAACTCGATATCCAATCCCATATACCGCCACGCCGTTCACCACTTGCATCGCAAATTCGCTCATTCTTTGTAAGCTTTTCTTCATCCCGCTTTCTGGAACGAACAGCACATCGTTGGCCTCCAGCACAACGTCGTTCGCTTTCCCTTGCAAGACCCGCGTCACGTCCACTTGGATTTCCTGCCTCTCGCGTTCTTCCGCCGCCATCTGCCCGGAGGGAATTCCTCTCGCCCCGTCGTTCGTGGGCTCCTTCGGACGTATTATCACCGCGCGGTTCGGTGCTGCCGTTGGCTTCAAGCCTTCCGCCATCGCCAGCGCCTGCAAAATCGTCAATCCCGCGCCCGGATCCTGCAGCACAAAGCCCCCGGCTTCATCACCGCTCCTACCACGTAGACCAGCGGCGCTGTCGAAACCGTCAGCACATCGCCGCCTCGCAGTTGCAGATTCAGAGACGGATCTTTCCCTTGCATCAGCCTTCCCAAATCGATATTGACTAGCTGTTCTTCGTTTGCCCTTTGCCCCGCATCGCCGAATTTTTGCGTTGCAGCGTTAAGCCGCTTCCCGCTTGAGCTGCCAATCCCCCCGCCATCGACAACACTTCCAAAAGGCTTGTACTTTTTCGAAGCGGGTAAACTGAAGGGTGCGCCACGGCGCCAAGAACAGTCACAGTCTGGCTGCGGTACTCCTCGACGAACACGCTCACTACCGGATCTCGCAATTGCTCAGCTCGTTTCAGAGCCTCGCCAATTTTCACCGAGAGTTGTGCCGCCGTCAGACCCGCTGCGGGAATGGGCATCTCGGGCAAGTCCAAAATCCCGCTTTCACTCACCAAATATTTGCCGCTCCACTCCGGCATCTCCGCAATCACAATCGTCAACACATCCCCGGCCCCGATCGCATAATCGATCCCCGGATTTCCTGTCCGCGAACTTTCGGTTCGGTCAGCCGCGCCGCCCAGTTACCGGCTTTGCGATTTGTCCCGGCGCAAGAATCGCGCCCAGCAGGAAGATCGCTGCCAGGCTCAGATCTCGTCTCCCCACGTCGAACGGCGCACCGAACCAAAGACTTCCGTTCTCGCAAAACATCTGTTTTGCCAATCCAGAAATTCACAACCCCCCCGCTCACATCCCGCCTGGTCTCGCCCTGAATCCATTTCCAGAAGCCATGGCAATTGCCGGCCGGTATCGCTGCCCGTTTTCCGGGTAAGAATCTTTTTTCGATGCGCAGGTGTAGTAGCGGTAGTCTGCCGATTCCACGTCAACTCCATTTACCACCACGCCCAGCAACGGGGCCTGCACTTCTCCGATCAACTCAGCGCAGCGAACCAGCGTGCGGCGCCGGGTCTTGCCGCTGCGGCTCACCAGCAGCACTCCGTCAGAAAGCGACGATAGAATTCTGCAGTCCGGGAAGGGAACCGCCGGCGGAGAATCGATCACTACAAATTCAAATCGTTCCCTCAGCACTCGCACTAAATCGTGCATTCTCTCTCCGGTCAGAAGGTCCAGTGGGTTCAAGGGAATCGGCCCGCCCATCAGCAGGCTCAGTCCCCCAGAGCGTGGAGCAACCGCCAGTGCCTGTTCCACCGTCGCATCGCCCTTCAGCACATCGCTGAATCCAACCGCAGGCGTCAGCGCAAAAGCCCGAGAGATTGTCGGCCGGCGCAAATCTGCATCTACCAGGCACGTTTTCCCGCGGCGGGCCAGCGCGATTGCTAGATTTGCCGAGATAGTTGTGCTCCCGGCCCGAGGCGACGCGCCCATCACCAAAAATACCTGCCGCTCGCGGGCCGCTCTCGATAGCAGCACCGAAGTCCGCAGATTATTAATGGCATCCGCTTCCGGATTCAGCGCCTCCGCGGACATCAACCGTGGCAATCTCGCGATTTCCTCGGCACTTCTTCCATTGTTCGTCGAACGGCTGCCCTTTCGCTGCACGCTCAGTTTCGGGCCGTAGCCGTTGGCCAGCGGAATCTCCGGAACCATTGGCAAGGCAGGGAAGGGAAGTCCACCGCGCGACATCATCCGGCGTGCGTACCCGGTTGTTCATCGCTTCCTTAATGAATGCGAGTGCCGCACCGCCCACCAGCGCTGCCAACAGGCCGATCGCGATGTCTAGCAGGCGATGTGGCCCTGCGGGCCGGTCAGGGACTACTGCCAGATCGACAATCCGAATATTGTTCGACCGCAGCCCCGCATAAACCCCTGCTTCTTTCAAGCGGCCCAGCAGCGTGTTGAATGATTCCGTGCTGGCTTGCGCCTCGTTTTTCAGCAGGCGGTACTGCACCATTTTTTCGTCCATATTGCCGATTGCCGCTTTCATGTTCTCCACCGCTTGCGCCATCAGCCGTTCCCGCGTCACCGAAGTCCCGTAGCTCGCCTTCAGGCCAACGACGATCGCCCGCTTCTCGCTTTCCAGTTGCGTATTCAATTCCTCGGTTTCGCCTCGCAACCGCTTTACGTTTGAATTGTTCTCTCCATAGATCGCCAGCGAACGTGCCAACTGCGCCCGGCTCTCCACCAGTTTTTGAGTCAGCCCCTGAATCAACGCGCTGTCGTGAATTTGCGGCAGTGACTCCACGCTTCCCGCTCCCGCCACTCGCATATACGCTTCCAGTTGAATTCGTTCCGCTTCGGCTACGCTGTACTGCCGGTTCAGCTCCCCTGCCTTTGCCAGTAATGGATTGTCCTTTTCTTCCGGGTCAACCAGCCCCGATTGCTTCTGGTATTCGGCCAGAGCTTGATTACTGTCGTGGACTCTCTGCCGCAAGGTGGCAAGTTGCTCGGTAAGCCAATCGGATGCCCGCATCGTCGTGTCGTATCGCGTGCGGTAATCGTTATCGATAAACGTTTGGACCAGTGCGTTCGTCGCCTCGGTAGCCAAATGCGGATCGGAACTAGCAAAAGTCACCTCCACGATTCGGCTGCTCCGGGATGTGCTCACTGTCAGATTCTGCCGAAAATATCGAAGCGCGGTGCTCTCGTTCGGCGTCCGTTCCGCTTCGCTTGAATCGCGCTCTTCATCGGGATCGGTTCTTGTTGCCGGATTCGAATCGTCCCCCGGCTTTTCAGAAAAAGTTGTTTTCAGCAGCGAACCTTTCGGCTCAGCGGAATCGCTGCTGCTTCCACCAATTGGCGTATCGCTGTGCGCCCCGGTCGCCGCTTTCTTGTCTCCGGCGAGAATCGGTTCAACCGAGGCCGGCGGAACGATTGACCTCGTTGCATCATCCGAAATGCGCAACGTCACCACCATCTCATCCTCGTGGGACGCAACTTCGTACTCCACCGGCTCTTTCAGATCAATCACCACTCGCGCCGTCTCCGGCCGGAATTGTCCGAACCGGACTCTTTCCATACCAGGCAGACCACTCGCATGTGTCCACGCGCCGGATTGAGCATCGACGCGCAAGAGAACTCCCTGAAAATCGAGCACCAACCGGCCGCTCAGCGTGCGGCGCTTCAGTTCCTCCCCGAGCCATCCGTTTCCCTTGATCACAACCTTCGTCGAGTCTCCATTTCTTTCGGCGCGAATCTCTTGAATGGTTGTCGCAGGGACATCCTCAACGGCTTTCGCTCCTTCGGGCACGTCAATTGTCGTCTCGGGCGTTCGCAGGATTGCCTGCCGTTCGGAAGGCTTAACGAGAATTCGTGGACTCCGCTCCCCAACTGGCTGATAAAGAATCGCCGCGTCGCCAACGATTGAGCGGCTTTGATCCAATTTTAATTTGCGGATTACTTTCATGGCGAGCGCATCGCTTTTCAGAATCTGCGTTTGCGTTTCCAGGTATTCCGTACCGCTGGGATCCTCGCTCTCTCTTTCATGCGAGTTCAGAATTCCGCTTCCGGGCGGGTCAATCTCCACGCGCGCCACCGGCTCATAGACATCTTTCATCTGAAAACTCACAAGCACCGCGCTTAGCAGCACTCCCAGCGCAAAAATAATTCCGGTTCTCCAGTTCTTTCTCAAGGTGGCAACCGCCTGCTCCCAGTCGAACTTTTCCTCATTTCGGTACCGTCCGGCAGCCTGGCGCATTAAGGGGGAAAGCCCGCCCATCAGCAGCGGGCTTCGCCGTTCCTCTCCTCGATATGCGTTTAGGTCTCCTGCTTCCGCCAAGCTCCACCTCTTTTTATATGTAGTTGCCTCGAGCGCCTTTTCAACTTTTCAGGCTGCCGTTCTTGGACTCGCCGCGGGCCGTTGCGGGCGCGCGGATATCAATCGGTCCGGAATTCGCTCCACTGCCGCGATGTCAATCTCCACCGCCGCCGATCTTCCCAGCATTCCCACGGATAGAATGAGCCGGAACGAATTCTTGTTTCGGACCAAGATTCCCTCGGTGCCCTCGAGGGGGCCAAATTTGATGCGTACACGGTCTCCGCAAGTCAAAAACGGATGGGGTCTCACGGAGGAAGGGCTCTCGATTGCTCGTCGGACAGCGTCAATTTCCATGGCTGGTATCTCGCTCGGGCCGCTAGCGCTTCCAATCAAACCCACGACGCCAGGCGTCGAAACGATGTCGAGCTTCCGCTCGCGGCCGCTTCGCAGGAACACATAACAAGGAAAAAGCGGCGCCGATATTTGCTTGTTCCGGTCTTTCCACTGGTGCATCGAAGAATAGAGCGGTAGAAAGGTCTCAATCCCTTTGTTCATAAGGTGTTGAGCAATCGCTCGCTCATGCTGAAATCGCGTGTAGATCGCGTTCCAGGGTGAGGGTACTTCAGTCGCAGCGCTGGGTATGGACATAGGTCCCCTCTAATTTATCTTGCTCGGATACAGCTTCGCCCTCTGGGTCACGCCAACCACCTTTCTGGAGTTCCTTACATGGCGAAGGCACTACGCCTTGCCGGGAATCTTTACCTGCAATTTTCGGGATCCCAAGTTCTGGAAAAGCTAATTTTTGCTTCAGGTGCTCTTACGGACTTACAACACCGTGCTTCGATCGGATATCGAACACTTCCGAGCCGGCACAGTGGCTATCCGGCCTTAGCTTTATACTCACGAATCGTTTCATCATCCCGAATACATGCCATCTGAAATCCGTTGATGCCTTGCACCGGGGCTGATATCGCAAATCCATTCCGCTTTTTTAGGCCAACAGAAGAATCGACTCGCACAACTCTCGCTTCCATCTGGATCGTCACCGTCAAATCGGTATCCGGAATGCGCGGCAGCAGGATCACCATCTGGACCGCCGCATCGCGCGGCGGGCAGGCCTGCGAAATGATATAGGCATTCGCCACGCTGATGTCTTTGGTCATGCCTTCTCCTTCGAATCTCCGATGGTCAAAATCTTTCCACGCGAATACTGCTATTGCTTTTAGGCCGTAGCGAATGTCTTTGCGTCTCTCCATGTGTCACCGGATAAACGTAGCATGTGAGTAATAGGATAGACGTTTTCTGTGCTTCTGCAAGAAGCGTAATGTCCCGATTCGGTGCAGTACATCGCGCTTCTTTCGGGGATAGTGACTCTCGAAATCGTCTCTATCCTCGGTTTATAATCTTTTCTCTACTTGAGCGAACTCATTCAGGCTAGTCCATGACCTCCCGGAAAAATGAGTGCAGAGATTACACGTCCGATAACAGCCAAATGACCTATCTTCGAAGCGTTTTGTACTTCACTTTCCTGGCCTCGCAACCTCGATTTAAAGGACAAGAACATCTCGGAAGGCTATCCCATACACTGCAGTACTCATCCGGATGCGCCATGCCCGTTATAGGCAAAGCCTTAGATATCTGCAGGATACAAAGATCTTGTATTGGCTCTGGCCTGGCTGCCGCCCCAAAATGCTGGCCAGCCCTCGGGTGGATCAGTAGCGAAACTCCCTTCCACTCACCCTCCCGCTACCTCGCCTAAAACCGCCAGCCCCTCTTCTGCCCACACCCGCTAAGTCCTTCTTCATCTTGGGGGGCTACTAGTTTGGTTTCCTGAGCTTGGCAAAGACTTTAACGCTGGCTAAAGTATCTGCATCAGGTATATACTTATCAACAAACACACTTTATTTCTGGGGGAAGCGGGAGTAATATTCCAATCGGGGCATGTGCAAAAGAATCCATCTGCGTTGAATTTTGTTATGACTGTCGACTAGTGCGAGGTGCTCCATGCATGGGGACATCCCGGAAGATCGGAAAATTAGCGTTTTTGTCGCTGACGCGAATGTGATGAACGGCCAATTGATCACCGGCGCTCTCAAGCGCTGCGGCGACCGGTTCGATGTAGTAGGTTGTGCATCGAATCATGCTAACGCCATTCAAACATTGGAAAAATTCATTCCTCAAGTCGCGGTGATCAGCACCGAACTGCAGGATGGCCCCCTCAGCGGTTTTCGAGTCCTCCAGCATCTTCGTGCAATTAATTCAGCCACCCAGGTGATTATGCTGATGGACGGCAGTGATCGCGAACTGGTGATCGATTCATTTCGCGGAGGTGCTCGCGGCGTCTTCTGTCGCGGCGAGTCGGTTAAGAATCTTTCCAAATGCATTTGCACTGTGCATCAGGGACAGCTTTGGATGAACAACGAGCAGATGACTTATCTCTTGGATTTGGTCATCCGTGTCAAACCTCTGCAGCTTTCCAATATCAGGGGTTCGAAGCACCTGACCAAGCGGGAGGCCGAGGTGGTCCGCTTCGTGGCGGAAGGAATGAAAAACTCGGAAATTGGTACCGCCCTCGGAGTCACCGAACATACCGTACGAAACTATCTCTATCGAATATTCGAGAAACTCGGCCTGTCGAGCCGGGTCGAACTGGTCCTGCATGCCCTTACCGAAGAACAGAATACTCCGCCGGATCATGGGCCTCCGATGCATCGATCTCCCAATTAAATTTCCTCCAACCAGCCAATCCGATCCGCCCGATTTGGCAACGCCAGAGTTAACGCAGCCTGACAACTGTGCCCCCGGTGCCTCCGCTAAGAATCCAATCACATCCTGATTGATACCAGATTCACGCAGTCTCCAGCGCAAAAAGCCGTCGCTTCGCGAATTCCACCAGCAGCAAATATGTCGCCGTTGACGCCGCCAGAAAGGTGAAATAACTCGCCGGCAATGGCACAAATCCAAGTGCGCCCGCCACCGGCGAAAACGGTAGAACGATTCCCACGATCGTAATCAGCACCGTAGTCACCGCCAAAGGAACGCTCGGGCGGCTCTTGAACGGATTGCCAAACGTACGAATCACGAACAGCACCAGCGTCTGCGTCGCCAGCGATTCCACGAACCAGCCCGTGTGGAAAAGCGCCTGGCTCGCATGGAAATAATGTAACAGCACGAAAAACGTCAGAAAGTCGTAGATCGAACTGATCGGCCCGATCAGCACCATGAAATTCCGGATCAATTTCATGTCCCATCGCTGTGGCGCGCGAATATATTGCGCATCCACATGATCGCTGGGTATCGTGATCTGCGCGGCGTCATACAGAAAATTGTTCAGCAGAATCTGCGTGGGCAGCATGGGAAGAAACGGCAGAAACACCGACGCCGCCGCCATGCTGAACATGTTCCCAAAATTCGAACTTGTCCCCATCAACAAATATTTCAGCACGTTCGCCGAAGCCTTTCGTCCCTCGATGATTCCGCCGTGCAGCGTCTTCAGCCCCGGTTCCAGCAGGATAATTTCCGCCGCCTCGCGCGCCACATCCACTGCCGTCGACACAGAAATCCCCACATCGGCCGCATGCAGCGAAGGAGCGTCGTTGATGCCGTCGCCCATGTACCCAACCACATGTCCTCGCCGCTTTAGCGCCTGTATGATTCGCAACTTTTGCATCGGCGAAACCCGCGCAAAAACCGTCGCTTCTTCCGCCCGGTGCGCCAGTGCAGGGTCGCTCATCCGGTCCATCTCTTCGCCCAGAACAATCACCGGATCTTCCATGCCCACCTGCGCACACACGTGCCGCGTCACGAGCTCGTTGTCGCCGGTCAGAATCTTTATTTCAACTCCATCACGCTTCATTCCCTGAATCGCCGCCGCCGCGTCTGGCGCGGGTGGGTCGGCGAATGCCAGAAAACCGGCCAGGATCAGCGAACGCTCGTCTGCTTTCGTGTATCCGTCGTGTGCATCCACAGTTCGATACGCCACTCCCAGGCTTCGGAATCCTTGCCGGCATAATTCCTGATATGTTTTCTCGGCGCGTTCTTTCGCGCTGGCATCGAACGGTCTTGTCTGCCCATTGGTTTCGTAAGCTTCGCAAAGCTCGACAATACCCTCCGGTGCGCCTTTCGTGATCAGCAGTCGCTCGATTCCGTGTTCGCCATCGCGCTCCACCACAATGGAAAGCCTCCTCCTTTCGAAATCGAATGGAATTTCGTCGCACTTGCGGTAGCCGTTGGCGTCGTTGCGTTCCCGGCTCAGGATCGCCACATCCAGCGGGCTTCGGATTCCCGTCTCGAACTTGCTGTTCAGATACGCCAGCCCGGAGGTCCGCTCCGAGGGCTCCCCCAACGCATCCACGGATGAATCCAGGGTCATCATCCCCGCCGTCAAGGTCCCTGTCTTGTCGCTGCACAGCACGTCAATGCTGCCGAAATTCTGGATTGCCGGCAGATGTTTCACCACCACCTTATCCCGTGCCATTCGCGCCGCGCCGCGGGCCAGCGTCACGGACGTAATCATCGGCAAAAATTCCGGTGTCAGTCCCACTGCCAGCGCCACTGCGAATAAAAACGATTCGAAGGCTTCCCTGTGCAATGCCACTCGCACCACCAGGATAAACAGCACCAGAAAAAATACGGCGCTCAGGATCAAGTGCCCGAATTGCCGCAACTCCCGCTCGAATTCTGTTTGCGCCGGCCGCTCGACCAATCGCTCCGCAATCGCCCCAATCGCGGTGTTCGCGCCGGTCGCGAAAATTCGCGCGGTTCCTGTCCCGCTCACCACGGACGTTCCCAAAAACACTTTGTTCGCCGAAATGCAATCTCCGCGTTCTTCCACCCCCGGAGCTTCCGAGGTTTTTTCTTCGGGCATGGATTCGCCCGTCAACGCCGCTTGCTGGATAAATAAATCCCGGGCCTCGAGCAGCAACCCATCCGCCGGAACCAGATCGCCCGCGCTCAGCCTCACAATGTCGCCCGGAACCACCTCCACGCGATGGATTTCCCGCCATTCGCCGTCGCGCAAAACAGTTGCCGTCGGCGTCACTTTTTCTCGCAGTTTTTGGATCACCAGATGAGAACGGTAGGTTTGAACAAAATCGATGGAGATGCTCGCAATCACGATCGCAAAAATGATTGCCGCATCTGTCCTCTGCCCCAGCGCCGCGGAAATGCCGCTGGCCACCAGCAGGATGATCACCAGGGGATTTAGGAATAGCCGAAGGAGTTCGAAAAACGCAGCTCCATGGCGCGTTTGCGTGGGATCATTCGGACCGTAGCGCGCTAGCCGCGCCCGCGCCTCGATTGTCGTCAGGCCGCTGATCGCGGCTGCGGGCGCGGCAGCTTTCCCGATGGCTTGAATAGGAGTGTTCGACATTCGTCCCCGGCCGCCGAATCATAACACCAGCGCTTCCCCGGCGCGCCCATCAACGGCCGCTACCTAACCCGGTGCGACGTCATCGCAACTCCACATTTTCCCATCGCACTGCCCGAAAAACCCGCCATTTTTGCCATCCCACGAGAGTCGCCAAATTTGGCTGGATGCGCTCCAGAACCGCTCGCCCCTGGCAGCCATTCAGAGCCACTCGCCCTTTTCCGTCATTCTGACTATTCGCCGTTAGCCCTCGACCCGGGCTGTGCGCCTCTCGCCGTCATCCCGAATCCCGTGATTTGGCGGGGTGAGGGATCCCGCGTAATCGTAGCCCGCCAAGTACGATTTTTTCTGCCAAGTCATTGTTCCCACTGCGCCATCAAAACCTCCCGCACCCTAACCCGGCTCACCGCGCGACCACACTTCGTCTATAATCGGTCACTTCCTGCAACCGGAATCACCTCGGAGACCGGCATGAACTCGACTCGGCGTAATTTGCGTTCGGCAGTCTGTTCAATTCTGTTGATCGTTTTCTTGTCATTCAATTTCTCGGCCGCCGCCGCGCCTGACGAGAAAACAATCACCATTCTCTACACAAATGATTTCCACGCCGCCGTGGAACCCATGACGGCGACGTGGCTCATTGATCAGCCCTCCATCGGCGGCGCCGTGGCGCTGGCCGGCTGGATTCAAATGTTGCGCAGCACTCAACCCAATACATTTCTCTTCGATAGCGGCGATTTGTACACCGGACAGGCGATTTCATTCCTCACTCGCGGCCAAGCCCTGGTTGATATCTGGAAGGCCATCGGCTTCGACGCGGTTTGCCTGGGCAACCACGAATTCGACTACGGGCTGGAAGGCGCTTCGAACTATATTCGCCAGGAACCGTTCCCGGTCCTCGCCGCGAATCTGTTCTACAAAAAAGATGGCCTGCCTTTCGCCAAGGCATCCGCTCTTGTCGAAAAGAACGGCCTCAAAATTGCCGTCATCGGTGTGTTCGGTCCCGATGCAGCATCCGCAACCACGCCTTCCACGTGGGATACTCTGGAAGTCCGCGATCCGATCCCCATTCTCAATCAATTGATCCCGCAACTTCGACGACAAGCCGATCTCGTCGTCGTGCTGGCGCACCAGGGAGAGACCGGCCCGATGCAATCGGATGCCGAGGCTCATCCGGAGGTGCAGCGCAATTTCGATAAGGACAAGGCTATGGCCGCCGCAGTTCCTGGAATTGACGTTCTGGTGGCCGGACACGCGCATCGAGGAATCGAAGTGCCGTGGGTCAGCCCCGCCACCGGCACGATCATCGTGCAAACCTACGGCCGCGGCACCACGCTCGGTTTCCTGCAACTCACTCTCAACACGCAGCAGCACCGCGTGACAGCCCACCAGGGCGCGCTGCTCCATGTCACGGTCGGCGTATTTCCGGCTCCCGCAAATGTTGCCGCCGTCATAAACAAGTGGCAGCAGGAATCCGACCGCGCGGGAAGGGAAGTGATAGGCAGCGCACCGGAAGCCCTGGTCCGGAATTACAATGGCGAATCTTCAATCGGCGATCTGATCACCGACGCGATGCTTTGGAAATCGGGTGCTCAAATCGCTTTCGAAAATGCAGGCGGTATCCGCGGAGACTTGCCCGGCGGTCCCATCTCGCGCTACGACGCAATTTCCGCACTTCCGTTTATGAATACAAATGTTGAAATGAATTTAAGCGGCAAGGACATTCGGTCCATCCTCGAGCAATCACTCACGTTGAAAACCGGAATGCTGCAGGTTGCGGGCATCTCGATTACATACGATCTCTCGCGGCCGGAGAATCATCGACTGGTTTCGGCTCGAGTGGGAGACGCGCCGATAGACGACGCCCAAACCTACAAAATCGCCGCCAGCAGCTTCGTCGCGCAAGGCGGCGACCATTACGATGCCTTCCTCAACGGCAAAAATGTTCACGACACGGGAGAATTGCTCAGCGAAATTCTAACTGCCTATGCGCGCCACATTCACACTCTCGAGAAGCCAACTGTCCCGCGCATGACTCCCGTCGAGCATTAGTCATTCGGAATCGACAAACCGGAGATTACGATTGTTTTCTTCTTGGTGAACGGAGCATGAAATCATCTTGAATCTTGCGATGCGCCAGCGCCCGGCGAATACCGGTTGACCTGACCACCGCACGCGGATGTAAAATCCTAGCATTCCCGCGCCGTCGTTGCCCCGCCGGAATCAAGCGCGCGGAAACCTCGAATTTCAAGGAGGCCACCAATGGCCAATCCAGTTAAGGCAATTCCCGAGGGCTATCAAACCATTACTCCCTCGATCACCTGCCGCGGCGCTGCCAAAGCAATTGAGTTTTACAAGAAGGCTTTTGGCGCCGAGGAAATTATGCGTATGGACACGCCCGATGGATACATAATGCACGCCGAGCTGAAACTCGGCAATTCCAGATTCATGTTGAACGACGAAATGCCCGGGATGGCAGCCGCTCCGAATCCAACCGCAACGCCGTCGTGCTCCCTTTTTCTCTATGTTTCTGATGTTGATTCGGTCTTTAAGCAAGCCGTCTCCGCCGGCGCCAACGCTGACATGCCCGTCCAGGACATGTTCTGGGGCGATCGCTACGGCAAAGTGACTGACCCATTCGGGCATCACTGGGGACTCGCCACCCACGTGGAAGATGTCGCTCCCGACGAAATGGACCGCCGTTCCAAGGCTTTCATGGCCAAGGCCGCTGGATAAATCCTTCGATCACAAAGGATTTTCAATCGATAGCTCACGCCCGGCGCGGCACGGAAGCCTTGCCGGGCGTGACGTTTTTGGCGCCTAAGCGTTCGCTCTGCCCGCTTGCAAATTCGCCGCTTCCTTCCTGTAGATAGCTAGCATCCGGTCATACATCGCCAGAAATGCTTCCGGTTCGTTCGCTTTCAGGCGATCCTGCAGATGCTGCAGGTGTGTGTGCCAGCCGGCCGCAAAGCTCGGCATTTTTTCGGTCGGCAATTGGCGATGCGTCAAAGTCAACAGGACCTTGTCGCCTCGCGCTTGCAGTTCAAATGTCACGATCGAATCGGGCCCTTCGTTCGCAGCTCCGGGAGTCTGGTCGATCCACGTATATGCCAGCACGTGCGGCGGTTCGTACCGGCTGATCACACCAAGAATCGAGCAGCCAGCCTGCTGTCGCTGGGGCACCTCGTGCGTGTTAAACGTCAATTCCACTGCCCCACCCATTCGCAGGTCGATCCGGGCCGCTGCCAGCCAGGTCTTCAGATATTCCGGTTTGGTCAGGTAGTCCCACACGCGTTCGATCGGCCCGGGCAGCAGCCGCTCGAAGCGCACCGAATTAAAATCCAAAAAGATTCCCAGGTCGGTCATCGTTTTTTCCTCCTCTTGCGATTGGATTGTTTCTTTCGAAGTTGCCGCTCGAGTTCATTCAGCCGTCCGGTCCAGAACGATCGAACTTGGGCGAGCCACGATCCCAGTTCGTCCAGCCCCTTCGGATCCAGCTCGTAAATTCGCCGCTGCGCCTCGGCTCGCACCTTCACCAGATGCGCCTGACGCAGCACTTTCAAGTGCTGCGAAATTGCAGGCGAGCTTACTTCAAACCGCCCGGCGATTTCGCCTGCCGTCAATTGCCCGCCCGCCAGCATCTCTACAATCCGCCGCCGGGTGGGATCCGCCAGTGCCGTCAAACTCTCCATCGCGGTCATGATAAACCATTCTCTTAAATAAGCAACTACTTAATTGTGTTTACGGTGATTTGAGGATGGAGAAAGGCGTTTACCGCCGAGGCGCCGAGAGAAGCAGAGGGGAACAATGAGGAATTACTATCTTGCGACCGGAGTTCGCGCATGGACTGCGCCTGCTAATTTCCGGAGCGGATATTTAGCCACGATATAATCGTCAACCAGCCTTTGAAACTCTATCGCCAGCTCGTCATAATTCCCGTGCAGCGTCACCGTTTTCTGCCCATCCACATACACCGGGCAGCTTGGCTCCTCGCCCGTTCCTGGCAAGCTGATGCCAATATTGGCGGCCTTCGATTCGCCCGGCCCGTTGACGATGCAGCCCATCACCGCCAGCGTAAAATTCTCGACGCCCTCATGCTGCAGTTTCCATTCCGGCAATTTCTCGCGGATGTAATCCTGAATCTGCTCTGCAAGTTGCTGAAATGTCGTGCTGGTTGTCCGTCCGCACCCAGGACACGCCGTCACGCTTGGCGAATATGAACGGAGCCCGAGCGATTGCAGCAATTCCCACGATGCGTACACTTCCTCGCGGCGGTCTCCACCCGGCCGCGGCGTCAGCGAAATTCGGATCGTATCGCCGATCCCTTCGCTCAGCAGAATTCCCATGGAAGCCGCTGACCAAACCAGCCCTTTCGCTCCCATCCCAGCTTCCGTCAATCCCAGGTGCAGCGGCTGTTCTGTCTTGCGCGCCAGGTCGCGATAAATCGCCAGCAAATCGCGCGGCCGCGAAACTTTGCACGAAATAATAATCTGGTCTTTTCGCAATCCGCTTTCGAGCGCCAGTTCCGTCGACTGCAGCGCCGAAAGCACCATGCACTCGTTCAAAATATCTTCCGAGGATCGCCCCAGATCGCGGTCGGTATTCTCCTGCATCTTCTCCATCACTAATTCTTGGTTCAGCGACCCGCCGTTCACGCCGATGCGCACCGGCTTTCCGTTGTCGCGCGCCACTTTGCAAATCGTCGCGAATTGTTCGTCACGGCGTTCGCCCTTTCCCACGTTTCCAGGATTGATTCGGTATTTATCCAAAGCGACCGAGCACGCGGGGAATTTAGTCAGCAGCACGTGGCCGTTGTAATGAAAATCTCCGATTACCGGCGCGTCGACTCCGGCGTCCAGCAATCGCTGCTTGATTTCCGGCACTGCTGCCGCCGCCTCCGGAATGTTCACGGTGATTCGAAGAAGTTCCGAGCCGGCCTGCGCCAGCTCAATGCATTGTTGGGCCGTGGATGCTACGTCCACTGTGTCCGTGTTGGTCATCGACTGCACCACCACGGGCGCGCCTCCGCCCACCAGCACCTTGCCCACTTTTACGCCGATCGTTTTCCGCTTCAGTTGCGTTAGCATCTGGTTCTTCTCTATCTACCGTAGAGGCGCGGAGGATGCAGAGGGATCCCACGCAAATCGCCCCAACTCTTCACCAGATTATCATGATGCGGCAATTTTCAAATGATCGGGTGCGACGGAATTCAGCCCGAAACCCCGGCTTGCCACATCAAAAATCTCTGGCCTTTCGCGCTTGGTTCCTGATACAAACTTGCTCGACAGACTCCCAATGAGGCCCAACCCATGACCAGAATCCCGCTTGGCATTCTGTGCGGGCTGATTTTCGGCGCTGTCGATGCCGGCATGATGATCCCGCTATCGTTTCCCGATAAAGGCGCCGCAATCCTGGGTGCATTCATTGCCCGGTTCGCCCTTGGATTCGTGATCTGCAATATCCGTCTGCCCTGGCCGGGTTGGGCTGTAGGGCTGTTCCTGGGCATCCTGCTCAGCTTGCCCGATGCGATCATCACCAAGGCGATGGTGCCGATCCTGGCGTCCGGCGCCGTGGGGGGCCTGATCATCGGGTGGGTGGCCGATAAATACGGCCGCTGAGTTCCATACAAAACTACGTTTCTTCCGGTTGGGCATTCGACCAGAATTCGCTTGAATCGACCACCGGAATAATTTCGAACTCTACTAAATCGTCCCAACGGCTAACCCAGGGGTTCAGAGACTCGGCATGCGGCGCCTCCATGATCTGGAAGCACCGCGCGCGCGCCGGGTCGATCCAACTCACATGGTAAATGACTCCCTCCGGAAGCATGCGCCCTTCGCGCAGGAACCGCTCCCCGATCGGGCTGGCATCCCCGTTCTTGAAATGCTCAATCACCATGAACAGCATAAGCCGAATCGCACTCCAAGCATGTTTTGCAAATGGCCAACCTTATTTGCTCATATTCTTCGGCGAAGCCTTCTGCAGGATCGCCAACAACTTCTCCGCCGAAGGCGGCACCGGCTCCGCACCGTTCAGCACGACGGCCTTTGCGCTTACTTTTTTCCCGTACAGTTTCTCGTTCGCGTCATTGTCCGGCCGCAGAGTTGAGCCGGCCAGCGAGATTCCCGCGAACAATCCTCGTGCGCGAGAATAGGAAAGGACTTCGGCCCGCATGGTCACGTCCGTTTCCGCCGAGGCGTTTCGTCCCACCGGTCCAGCCGCCGCCGACGCATCGCCGCCCAATTTCACTTTGCTAGTCAAAATACTGCTAGCCGCCCGCCGGTTCATCAGAAGCAGGACGAAGTCCGTCGCCTGGCCGCCGAGTTGCAATCCAACGCTTCCGCCTTCGAGCGCCATCATCGTCGGCGCGCCCCATTTCCCGTGGAAACTTTTCCCGCTGCGGCAGGTCATCACGCCGCGTCCGTAGCTCCCGCCAATTCCGATGGCAAACTTCAGCACCGAGGGAAGCACTACGACGCAATCCGCTTTATCCAGCACGCTCTGGGGAATGCTGTCCGGAGCATTTAGAATCTCTCCCATCACTTTTCCGGCGTTCTCGACGCGGTCCTGTTCCTTATCCTGCGCTGCCGCCGGTACCGCCAGCCCGCCAATTGCAAATCCGGAAACCACCAAACCGGCTACCGTCACTAATCCCAGGATTCCCTTTCTCATCGTTTTGTCTCCTCAGTTGAGTTCACTTCGTCCGAACCGTAGATCCAGGCAGGGCCGGCCGCAATTGCGCTTGAAATTGCGTCGATTCCATTCCACACCACCGGCGAGTCACATTGCCAGCTCAGCAATCCTATACAAGTCATCTGCTGATAGCAATTTGTGTGTGTCCAGGCCGCGAGGGTTGTGACAAGATGCGGCGGCAATTGGCCTTTCCCTGTTTGGGAGAAGAAAGATGAAGTCACACATGGTGAAATATATCGGCGCCACTGGACTTTTTCTTGTCACGGCTTCGGCGCCTGCTTGGGGACAGACGACGGTGAACATTCCAGGCGTTCCCGGCTCGCTGAATTGGCAGAACACTCCCGTAGCCTGGAATCTGGACGCCAAAAACGAGCTGAGTATTTCTTCGGGGCCGAAGTCGGATTGGTTTGTCGATCCATTCGACGGGACAGTTGCGAACAGCGCGCCGATTTTGTTCTTCGCGCCGGGCGCGGATTATGTTCTGAGCGCGCGAGTGACTGTGAAGTTTGTGACCAAGTGGGATGCGGGAGCGCTGATGCTTATGGCCGATGACAACCACTGGGCGAAACTTTCGTTCGAATATTCGCCAGACCGAAAGCCAACGTTGGTCACCGTGGTGACTCGGGGACTTTCCGACGACTGCAATTCCGTGAGCCTTGCGGAAGATTCGGTGTACCTGCGCATCGCGAAGAGCGGCGCGACTTATGTGTTCTATTTTTCGACCGATGGAAAAAAGTGGCAAATCCTGCGCACGTTCAGCCTGGATACGGATTTTCCGGTGCGCGTTGGATTTGAGTCGCAGTCGCCCGCAGGAAGCGGCGCTCTCGCGAAATTCTCCGCGATTACGTATGATCCTCATCGCATTGGCAACATTTACAAGTAACTCGCCTATTCGAACTTTCGGCCATCACGGGCCTCGCGGGATGCGTTGTCGATCATGCGATTCACGTAACGGTGAAATTTTTCGTTCAGGTCCTTGTCATCGTTGGTGAATTTCACCCGTAAGGGTTCTACGTTCACTTCCTTCTGAATTTCGTCCACTGTCACCAAGCCCTTTTTCACGGCCCGATCCACTTGGCTGACGATCGATTCGAATAATTCCGCTTCCAAATTCAAGAAGCTCTTGTCATGCCACGCCGGGCCGTGGCCGGGAATAATCACATCCGCATCAATCTGTGCGAGCGTTCGTAGGCTCTTGGCATGCTGGCTGAGCGGGGGAGTGAAATAGGGGATGGGATAGGAAATTACGTCGCCGGTGATGAGTATTTTTTCTTTGGGGAGATACAGGACGGTGGTTCCCGTCGCGTCCCCACTATGCTCATGAAACGGAATTCGCGGCCGCCGTGGTGCAGCGTCAGTTTGTCGCTGTAGGTGAGCGTCGGGTAGGTGCGCTTCACCTGCAACGCTTCCGCCACGAAATCCTTTTCCCGGCTCACTGCGTCTTCGTCTTTGCGGCGCTGCTCGGCGGTCAGCGGCGTCCCGTCCGATTCCTTGCCGCTGCCTACTTCCTTATCGACTTCGGCCTGATCGTTGCGTAGGTTTTCCGTGAAAACAGTGGGCCAGGCGTTGGCAATGTTCAGCATGAATTGGCGCGTTTGTTCGGACGCGATGATCTCGAGGCCGGGGAACGCCTGCGCATAAACCTCGTTTCCCGACCAGTGGTCCGGGTGGTGGTGCGAATTCACCACGTAGCGCACCGGCTTATCGGTGATCTTGCGAATTTCGGCGAGCACGGTGCGCGCGGTGGAGGGACGCGTATAGGTGTCAAATACCAGCACGTCGTTTTCGTTGACGATCACGATGGAATTGCCATTGGGCACATAGCCATCGGCGGCGGTGATGAACTGGTAGATTCCGTCGGCGATCTGAACTTTTTGGACTGCAACCTGCGCATGGGCGGCGCCGGGTGCGATAAATACTGAGACGAGAAAAGCCCCCAGCAACCAGGACAATAGATGACGGCAACGTCGAGCTTTTCATTGATCCTCCGAAACGAAAGTGGATGTGGCCGCATCTTCTGGGAGGCGGCTGAATCTACGGATGCCACCCTCCCGACAGAATTCGTCGGGCGAGGAAGGGTGGCGCTACACAAGCATCCCAACTCAGCATTGTTCCCCGGCGCCAAAATCGAATGTTCCGGACGGTTAGACGTGGACATTTCGAATTGGTAAGAACGTTGGAATTTGAGCCGGGCGGTCGCATTGGATGTGGCAAGTTCATGCGGAAATCGTCGCGCAAAAGTGCGCGGAAAGGCCGGATTTAGGGTCAAAAGCGCTCGGCGAGAATAGGGGGTTGCGAAGTGCACGATATAGGAGCGATTAGGATTTTATAACCGCGTGATTTTTCAATGATTTGGGTGATTTTGACTATGAATCCCATTGGCGATTAGCCAGGCGATTAGACATGGCGTGTTTTTCATGCAGAAAATGTTCGTGGGCGGCGAGATCAAATGCCCCAGAATTTTGTATGGAGGAAGCGTTGAAGTGGGATGAAGAGAACGATGCCGCTGAAGTTTGGGGGTAATCCGCGTATGATCTCATACCACTGTTTACCATAAGGATAATAGGTTTGTCAAGGGTTTTCGGGGCCGGTAGAGGTGTCGCGCCTACGGCGCTTGGAGATTTTTGGGGCGCTATTCCCAAACCTCACGAGTCTGTGTCGCAGATCGGTTTTGGTAGTTGTCATACCTGCCCGCTTTCAGCCATGTGGTTGAAAGTAAAGATGCCACCCTCCCGACAGAATTCGTCGGGCGAGGAAGGGTGGCGCTACACGACCACCCCTACTCGGCGTTGCCACCCAGACTCTTACGGTCTGCGCTAACTTCTGTCGCGCCTACGGCGCTTCGGACCCGGGGAGGCCTCTCACTCGCTGCGAAGGGCGGTGATTGGGTCGACCCGCATCGATCGCAGAGCTGGTAGGTAACAGGCTGACACTGCTACTAGGACCAGCACCAGGGTTACGGCGGTTAGGGTGATTGGATCGCGCGCGCTGATTTCGAAGAGGACTGAGGCTAGGACTCGGGTGAATGCCAGCGCGCCGAACAGGCCGAGGATCACTCCGGCCAGCACTAGCTTCAGACCTTGGCCCACCACCAGACGGAGGATCGAACTGGGCGTGGCGCCCATGGCCATGCGGATTGCGATTTCCTGTTGGCGCTGCAGGACGGAATTGGCCATTACGCCGTAAATGCCGATGGCGGCCAGGGAGAGCGCCAGGATGCCAAATGCCGCGGTTAGCATCGCCGTCAGGCGCGGCTGGGCCACCGAGGCGGAGACGACGTCCTCCATCGGCAGAATATTCGAGAGCGGCAGATCGGGATCAAGTTTGGCCACGACGGAGCGCACCGAGGCGATTAATGATTCCGGCGGTTCATCGGAGCGCACGACCAGGGACATGTTCGTGACAGGCACGGGACTTTGCTCCTGCGGCAAATATAGCTCCGCCAGATCGGCGGCATTCAGGCCGGCGGACTTTACGCTGGCCACCACGCCGACAATGACCGTTTGAATGTTTCCCCGAGTCTGGACAACGAATTTGCCGATGGGATCCTGGCCGGCGAAGAATTTCTCGGCCAGGTTCTGATTTACGACGGCTACAGGCCTGGAATTGGCGTTATCGCTATCCGCGAAAACGCGGCCGCGCAGCAAGGGA
This sequence comes from uncultured Acidobacteriota bacterium, assembly GCA_963797765.1. Taxonomy (GTDB): domain Bacteria; phylum Acidobacteriota; class Terriglobia; order Acidiferrales; family UBA7541; genus JBGPTK01. The sequence goes on from CAWCQU010000003.1 coordinate 690,868, forward strand.
ATCCGCATGGCCTTGAAATAGTCGGGCGTGACGTGGCGAACCGCGGCCACCGGATCGCGTCCTTCCCCCACGCACGCGGTTCCTTCCGGGCATATAAAGACGAAGCGCGTTCCGCTCCCGATGGGCAGATAGCTATTCACTCCGGCGGATTGCACCGCGGGCAGCGTTTTTACATCCTCCACCAGGCGGCGCCAGAATTCAGACTGTTTCGGCCGGTCCGGATAGCGGCTCAGCGGTAACGACATTGAAAAGCTCATGACGTTGCGAGCATCGAAGCCCGGGTTGACGTTCATCAGCTTTTCGAAACTCTTCAGCAATAGTCCAGCGCTGCTTACCAGGATCAACGCCAGCGCTACTTCGCCGACCACAAGCAAGGAGCGAAATCTTCCAGCGCGGCGGCCGCCGGAAGCGCTGCGTCCGGATTCCTTCAGCGCGTCGTACAATTTATTGCCGGAGGTTTGCAGAGCGGGAACCAAGCCGAAGCCGAGTCCCGTGACCACGCAGAGCACGAGTGAGAACAGGACCACGCGGCCGTACATGGTGATCTCATCCACGCGAGGCAGAGTCCCGGGCGGAAGAAGGCGAAGCAGGTGAGGAGCGTTGGCGGCCAGCACCAGCGCGATGGCTCCTCCGGCGAGCGACAGGAGAAAACTTTCCGTGAGCAACTGGCGCAGCAATCTGCCGCGCGACGCGCCCAGGGCGTAGCGCACCGCGATTTCCTTCTGGCGGGCGCTGGCGCGTACCAGCAGCAGGCTGGCCAGATTCACGCAACCCATCAACAGCACAAATCCCACCGCAACCAGCAGCACGATCAGCGAACTTCGCAGCGGTCCGACCAGCGTTTCTTTCAACGAGGCGACCTGTACCGTGAACCGGTGGGCGTCTCCAAAGCCTGGAAAGTTGCTGGTGTAGACGCTTCCGAGCGAATCCATCTCGGTTTGTGCGTGGGCGATGGATTCTCCAGGCCGCAGGCGGGCGTAGACCGTCAAATATGCCGCGCCAGAGCGCACCCGATCGGGCGGAAACAGCGGATTTTCAAACACTCGAGGAAACCAGATTTGAGGTTCCGGTTGTTGAAACGGAAACCGGAAACTGGCCGGAAGAATTCCCACGATGGTGACGCTGTGCCCGTCAATCGGTACCGATTTGCCGATCAGGTCCGGGTTGCCTCCAAAATGGCTGTGCCAGAACGCATCGCTGACGATCGCAACATTCGCGCCGCCGGGCTGATCCTCCGAGGGAGAGAACCCCGGCCAATCGCGGGCTGCACGCCGAACACTTCGAAGAAATTCTGAGTGGCAACCGCGGAGGGAAGCTGTTCGGGAACTCCGCTGGTGGTCAGGCTGGCGCCGGAAGCAAGATACGCGCCGATGCTTTCCAGCGTGCGCGATTGTTGCTGCAGCATGGTGATTCGCGTGAAGGAAATGTTGAAGCCCTTGATGCCGGTGCCACGGTCCTGCGCTGTGATTGATACCAGGCGATCGGAATTGCGATAGGGGAGCGGCTGCAACAATACGGCGTCGGCGATGGTGAACATGGTGGCGTTGGCGCCGATGCCCAGAGCAAGAGTCAGCAACGCGACGCAGACGAAGCCGGGGGATTTTAAAAGCACACGAACCGCGAAGCGAATATCGTGCCAGATGTCGCTCATCGCCCCTCCCACATGCACATCGCGCTCTCCTGAATGCTTCGACGTAAGCGCGAAAGAAACAGCTCAACGAAGACTAGCGCCTGGTTCGACCGCGCAAAAGAGCCACATTGGCCGGAGTTGTGTCTGGCACGTGCAGCGAACTGCGCGGTGATATCGATCGGCGCAACGCCGGAACGTCCGGCAGTGGCTCTGCTACGGCAGGCCAAATCGCAAAGACCGTTTGGAGTTATTCAAAACAGAAATGGCAGACACGATGCAGATGTCCGTTATATTCTCATTCAGAATAAATGAGGTTGGTGGGATGGAAAACATTGAAAGCAGCGGCGCAGCCAAAACGGTGTTCGGCCTATGGTTTGTCCAGGAACGCGAGGGAGCCGAAGCAATCGAGCTCTTGATTGGCCTTTACGAATCCGAAGCAGACGCCAAGTCCGCCATCGAACGCGTCAGGACAAAACCTGGTTTCGCGGATTTTCCCGAAGGTTTGCAGATTTATGAGTATGAGCTGGGCCGGGATAACTGGCCGGACGGCTTTGTTCCCTCTGATTGACATCGGGCCTGGAGGCAGACGGTTCGGCGCTCGACTTTCTCCAGCGGGTCGTTCGGCGCAGCTAGCCTGGTTGGCGCGTGATCACTCGGCGAGCCGCACTTGATCTTCACATCTGCGAATCTCAGGCGGTTCGTCTAGAACGCTTCTTGTGTGCGGCTAGAGCGGCGCGAAGCAACTGGCGTAGGGCGGGCGCGTGGACGTCAGCGGCTGTGCGCAGTTTGACGTGGCGATGGACCCTGCCTTTTCCTTCGAGCAGATGGAAGGGGTCGGGTAGCTCAGTGGCGCGGCCGATTCCCAGAGTTACCCATCCCTTTGCGGGCATGATGACGCAGATTGTGTCGGCGTATTTTGGGCTGAAGCCGTAGCCCACAAGCTTGCCGGGCAAGTCGACTTGCTCTTGGAGTTTTGGAATCGTTCTTAGAACCAAGGCGCGGGTTTTGATGGCCAGCTCGCGAATTTCAGGACTGTAGGCGGAGATGAGTTGGTCGAATTCATTGGCCATGGATTCATGCCTGGGATGCCGCTGGTATCGTTAATCCGAGCGATTCCGGGCCGCGCAAATCGATTTTCTTAGATTGCAAATCAACTCTGGCGACTCCGTTGGAACGAAGTTCGTTTGTCCGGACGCCAATTGGAAATTGGCGTTCCCGGGAAGTACGATCGCGAATCCGGGGCGCCAGAGCGGCGCCCCGATCGAAGACTTTAAATGCAGAGAACACATGTGCCGTGGGCTCAGGCTGTCTTGGGTTTGTAAATTGAGCCGGCGACGCCGCCCTGGATGGCGTGGGCCACGAACTGATAAACGATTTCGATGCAAGTCTGCCCAATGGTGGCATAGGTGAACGTGAAAAAACTATAAAGCCCGAAAGTAATGGGACCGAGCAACGCGATCATCAAGCCGAGCGTGATGCCCGCCTTGGCGCCACCTCCCAGCACATTGCCAACCTTGGCTAACAGGAGCACGAAGACAATGCATGCGAACAGGTCGGTGAGAACGAATCCCACAATTCCTTGTTTGAACAGGCCGGGATAGAGAGTCCCGATCGAGGCCATCTGCGCCGCCATGTATTTCCCATAGAACGCAAAGTTGAGCAGCGTGCGAACGACCCACATTGCCAGTACCGCGCCTAAATACCGTCCGGAATTCATGCTTCCTCCTCCGCCAAAAAATTTAGATTTGGAACCGAGCAGGGCCTGACGACTTCGCGGGCGGATTCTGGCCCCGGAGCGATGAAATGTCAAGGAAAGCGGGGCCTTCGCCAGGCAGCGGCAAGACGGAATGGCGAGGGTGACATTTGCGAGGATTTACGATGAACGCGCGGCAGGTTTTGGGAATGAAACACGAGCTTCGCTAGAGCGGCGACTGCGTCAGCGCAGAACGATACAACCCCGCTGTTCAAGCTTTTCGATCCACGCCGGGTGACCGGATAATTTGTTCCAGCGCAGATCAAGCTTTTCGAGTTTGGGCAGATCACCGATGTTGGCAGGAAGCGTGACCAGCCGGTTGGAGCGCAAGTCGAGTTGCGTGAGGTTGAACAAACGGCCGATGGATTCGGGAAGCTCGCTGATCTGGTTATTTCTGAGGTCCAGGGTGGCCAATCGCGCCAGTTCTCCGATCGATTCCGGGAGCGCCGCAAGGTGGTTATTTTGCAGACGCAGTTCGGTGAGCTTTTGGAGACCGGCCAGCGATGAGGGCAGAGAATTCAATTGGTTGTTATAGAGATGGAGTTCGCGGAGATTCGTCAAACTTCCGATGGATTCAGGGAGTGAGGCGAGTCGGTTATTGTAAAGCCGCAATTCTTTCAGTCCGGCCATGTTTCCAATAGTGGCGGGAAGGGAAGTCAACTGATTGTCAGTGAGGTTCAGGTAGGCGAGTTGCGAAAGATTTCCCAGAGAATCGGGAATCGCGGTGAGGCGGTTATTGCTGAGGTAGAAATATCCCGAGAGCGCGCTTAAATTGCCGATTGATTCGGGAATGGACGTCAGTTCGTTGTGGCCAAGGTCGAGCATTTTGAGTTTTGTGAGATCGCTGATGCGCGGGGAGATGGAAGACAGTTGATTTTCGGATAGGTCCAATGTCTCAAGGTTGGTCAAGCGCCACAGCGCGGCGGGCACCGATGTGAAGCGATTTTTTCCGAGCCGCAAATCGGCGAGGCTTGCGGCGCTTTGGAGGCTCTCAGGCACGCTGGTTAGCTGGTTGCCGCGCGCGTGCAACGTGCGAAGCTGGGTGAATCCGCTAATGTAAGACGGAAGCTCGGCTAATTGGTTGTTGTCGACATGCAATTCGCGCAGGCCCGCCAAGTGCGCGAGTTGTGGGGGAAGTGAGCTGAGGCAATTCTCGTCCAGGTAAAGACTCCTTAGATGGGCCAGACCTGCGAGCGAGGCTGGGAGATCGGAGAGCCGATTGCCGGCCAGATCCAGATGGCGGAGTTGTGCGAATTGGCCAAGCGCAGCGGGAATCGATTCCAGGCTGCAATAGCGCATCGCCAGCGCCTGAAGGGAACCGTTCTTTGCCGCGAAGCTGACTGGCTTCGCCAGCCTGCCGCCACCCTGTTCAAAACCTTCATCGCAGGAGGCTGGGACTGGCGTCAAGGCCTGGGTGCGGTTGGTGAGGAGGACGGTGGCTGCGATCTCGATGAGCGCCTCAGCTTCGTCGAAATGGAGAGCGACGGCGCTATATCCGATTCCGGCTCGAACTGCCATGGGTGCTCCTGCTGGTAAGAGTATTCGAATAATTCAAAGTGCCGGCATTTGGCCGGTGCACAGCCAAGAGTGGCCACGCTACTGCAAACCACTACCTAAATTTGCAGCTTTAGATTGCTGCAAACGGCGGGAAAGGTCTATTCAAAATTAGATTATTGCCAAGATGTACGGAGGGCGCTGCCGTGTTCGACAAGCAGGGATTGTAGGGCCGGCCTGCGTGCTATCTTATCCGGCGGCGGCGCAGGCGTAGGCTTTGTTGGTTTCTAAATTCAGCTCGGCGACGCTGATTTTTGCAGCGGCGGCAGTGGAGCGAACGAAATATTCAATCGTTACCGCGACACCAGCTTGATTCGCCGCGGGAATATCCTGCACGCGGACGACGCGCGCACGACAACGTACTGGCGTGCTGCTTTCACCACGCATGTCTCCAGGCATCAGCACAATCAAATCCAGCGGTGCGCCGAACTGGGGCGGATGATTGGTTACGAAGAACAATCCCTTTTCCGAGACGTTCACTGTTTCGCCTTCGAATTGATCGCGCGGCGCTCCGGCTGCAGGACGGAATCGCAGGGGAACGCGCAATGAAATTCGTTCTGCAGATCGAAGATTGCTGTATGACATAACATCCTCCAACGGGGCGGGCCTGTTTTCGAGTCCTTGTTAAAAACCCACGACCAGAGTAAATAAACAAAGTGAATAGAGCAATAGGACGAAGTGCCCGAAATGACAACAGGCGGCACCCAGGCTGCGTGCCGAAATGGAAGGGACCGATTGCCGCAATTTTTGTCTAACGTGCTTTGTGAGGCTTGGATTCTCCAAAGGGTGAAAACGCGATAGCAAACATTCCATACGACGCAGTATGGAACGCGCTAAGAAGATGCGTAGACTGGCCATGCAACTTGCACGTGCTGCGCGGGATACCTTGCAGGGCTTGGGATGACGTCGAAAAGCGGCGGTCGCGTGAGCCCGATTGGCATTCGTCGGATAGGCTACAAACTAAGCGTGATTCCTGTAGCGCGGGTACTTTGACGGTGCGATTGGCCGCATGCACAGCCAAGACTGTGGCTTTGCTACCATGGCGCGGGAGGCGCTGAATCCACTTCCCGTGCGATTTCACGTCTGACCATGAGGAATCCGCCCAGTTTAATGAATAGTTTCGCCTGAGCGCGGCCACTGGTTCAATGTCCCGAATTGATCCGTTCCGGTAACAAGGGAGACGATGCCGCCATCATGCACGGAAAAGATGAAATATTCGTTCTGGGAATCGTCGGCCATACGGGCCACTCGCTTCTTAGCTTCGCTCAGGCTAGGTACCGCTTCGATCCAGAGCTGTGTGCCATCTGGCAATCTTTTGAAGATATCGAACATATGATGCACGTCGCACCTCCCAAAAATGGTGTCCTCGATCTATTCTCTTCGCTCTCTTGCCAGTTATAAGTGAGCAATTTGTCTTCCGGACCGAGAACAATCAATATGTGTATGCAAATCTGTGATTTAGAGGATTGAGCCGAAGAATTGCACGCGGCCGGAGGGCGGTCTAGTACTCGGAAATTGCTCGATAGCTCCTGCACGGATTACAAAATCTCTCAGGTGTCTCCGCTCTAGGACTGAGTGCGACGGAGATGGCATCGGCTGTTGATGGAAATATAATTCAAATATATTTCAGAAACGCACGATGGGGGGTAAAATGTAGCTATGGCACGCGGTTGGGAGAGCAAGTCTGTAGAAGGCCAGGTCGATGATTTTAAGTCGAAGGCTGATCAAAAAGAGAAGAACAATTTGACGCAAGAACAAGCCGAGAATTCCCGCCAACGAGGAGTCCTGCTCCTTGCCCGCACCCGGGTGCAACACGAACTGGAAGTCACCTATGACCCACGCCGCCAGGAACAGCTAAAATCCGCGCTGGCGCACTTGGACGCTCAGTTGGGCGACAAATCGCGCTCCGATTCCGGCCAAAACTAAGCTGGGTCAGAACAGCGGATGGTTGGATCGCTTCCCTTCATTTCATCTTCTCACAAGTTCATTCCCATCAGTGATGCCCCGGGATATTTTTATTTTACGGTTGGAAAGTCCATTCGCGGGGGCGACAAAATTGTCGCGACCGTCTGATCAGACACTCCAAGGCTCTCGGCGATTTCTTTCATCGTCTCCCCTGAGAGTTTAAGAATTTCAGCTTGGTCTGAATTCGAAAGTTCAACGGTATCGACTACGGGCTGGGGAGGAGACGTTTTGTGGACGGGCGCAGCGGCTGGAGGAGGGCTAGACCGAACCGGCACGGCAGCAGAACCTGAAGGTGGACCTAATGGAGCGCTACTAGGAATCGGAACAGTCATAATGTCTCCCTTCAAAAAGCTCACATTGGAGCTATCATCGGCAGATCCCGGTAATACATTAGTCACGGCGGAATTATGAGAGAGCCTGCAGTTGTTTGGTTGACTGCCTGTTGGAGTGCAAGCATGATGATCGCGAAAGACAGATCAGTGATTGCAGCAAGAACTCTGAGCCGGACCGACGGGCCGGATCGCAGGAGATTGAAAGATGAAGACCGGAGGAATCATCGGGGGCATCGGCCCGGAATCGACGATCGAATACTACCGGTCGGCGATCGCCGCCTATCAGGAGAAAAAAGGGGATGGAAGCTATCCCTCCCTGATCATCAATAGCGTTAACTTGAAAAAACTGATCGAGCTGGTCACCGCGAATCGCTTGGGAGAAATCGTGGAATATCTTGTGCCGGAAGTACAAAGATTGGCGGACGCGGGAGCCGTGTGCGGATTGCTCGCCGCCAATACTCCGCACATCGTGTTCGATGAAATCCAAGGGCGCTCGCCGATTCCGCTGATCAGCATTGTGCAAGCTACTTGCGATGCCGCGAAAGCGCTGGGACTGAACAAAATCGGGCTATTCGGCACGCGGTTTACGATGGAAGGGAAGTTTTATCCCGCAGTTTTTTCGAACCAGGGAATCACGCTGGTGATTCCGCGAGAGGAAGAACGGGAATACATTCACGATAAATATATGAATGAACTGCTGAAAGGGGCTTTCCTTCCGGAAACGCGCGACCGTTTGTTGACGATCGTCGATCACATGCTGGCGCGAGACGAAATTCAGGGATTGATTCTGGGCGGCACGGAATTGCCGCTGATCCTGCGCGACGTGATTTATCGCGGCATTCCGTTCCTGGATACTACCCAGATTCACGTGAAAGCGCTGGTCGAACGCTTGCTGTGAACCGCCAAGGAATCCCGGCCGGGGATTCCGATTCGGGCAATCGAACCGCATGCCGCATATTTCCAAGATACCAGCCGTCGAATGCCGCGAGGGCGCCAATCGGGAGATTGGCGTTCTCGGGCCGTTACTTCTTGGATTGGAGAAGGCCCCAGAATTTGGTCAGCAAGCTCGGACGCTTTTCGGGAGTTGGAGTGGATACTGGAGGAGCCGAATCGGCAGAATCAGCCACTTTCTTCAGCGTTTTCAGCGGCAAGGGAATGCGAATCAATTGCCCGGCGCCAAGGTGCTCAGGATCTTTCATTTCTGGATTCAAGGACCGAATTTGCTCCAAGAGTTGCGCGTCGAAATGGCCGACGTATAGAAGACAGATCATTTGCAGAGTTTCATTCGGTTCCACGGCAACCGTGACCACTTGATTCTCGCCGGTCTCCTGCGGATCAGCGGGATAAGCGACGGTCGAACCCGCCGATTCGGAATTTTCTGGTTTGGGTGCCGCTGCGGTGGAATCCGTAGAAGCATCGGAAGGAGAAAAAGCCGAAGGCGCTGAAGACTCCGACGAAGCCGAAGCGGTTTCCTGCCATGACCTCGCGAGTTTCAGAATGGAAGGAAAGAAATAATAACTTCCGCCGAGAAGCACGATGGCCAACCCGATTGTGGGGAATAGCCAGCGCCTGAGCAGTGATTTCGAATGCGACTTGTAGGTAAGCGGCTGGGAGTTCTGCCTGCGAACCATTTCGGAGCGCCAGGCAGCAGCGGCGGTGGCCGCGGCGGGGTGAATCGCCGGCTTCTTCGCTTGTGAATTTGCCGCCGCAGCCATCGCAAGTGCTGGGGGCGCTTTTTCCTGCTCCGCAGGCACATACGGTTGCGAACCACCCGTTTCGAAGACAATTGGCGTCAGCACCTCATCGACTGTTGGAGGAAAGACAGCCGCCGCGGGAGCGATTTCAGAAATAACTTTGGGGCTGGCAAGCGACATTGCTTCAAAAACATCCGTCTCCACAGGTTCGTGCTCGGGCGCCGCGGGTTCTTTTAATTCGGACACGGCGGGCTGCGGTTCCGGAAGCGGTTCCGCAGACAGAACCGTTGATGAGGCATCGCTAAACTTTGAGAGTCCGGCCGGAACTGCAATCGCCGACTGGAGGTTCTTGCGCTGCATCCGCGAAGACTTTCATATATTTTTCGACAGGTGAAGGCGCGGTTTCCGAATCAGCTTTTACACACGTTTCTGCGGGAGCGGCGGCAGCTACAACGGGATCCTTCACCGCATCCGTGAACACTTTTTCGAATTGTTGCGCGGACGAAGGCGCGGATTCCGAATCGATCTTGAAATGCGTTTCGGCCGGCGCAGCAGGAGCCGCAGCGGCATCGTTCACGACAGCCGTGAACGCTTTTTCGAATTCTTCAACGGACGGCGGCGCGGCAACTGCTTCAGCCGGTGCGGGTGCCGTCGCTGGAGCAGCCGGGGGCGGCGCTTGCGCGACTTCGGGCTCCGGATGAAGTTCAAGAAATACTTCTTGATACATTGCAAACGCAGGCTGGTCCTCAGTTCGCTCGACGGGATCGCGATCTTCCGCCGGCGCTGCAGCAGGGACTGGCGCTGGCGGGGCCGTAGGCTCCGGAGCGGCGCGACTCACAATTTCCGCGGTTTTATCAATGTCATCGGCGGCAGCGACTTCGGGGATGGACTCCCTCATCTTGGGCGGGGCCGCTGCAGCAGGGCCAGCGACCTGCTCCGCGGGGACTGCCAGCTCCCACGCGAAATCAGGTGCAGGATCAGGGACCTTCGCATCCGCTAGGGCCGGTGCTTGGCGTGCTTCCGCCTCGAAAGGAATGGCGCCGGCATCTTTGGAAAATGTATCCGAGAGGTGAGGTTCCGTGTCGTGCGCTTCCCCATTCAGGCTGGAAACGATTTTCTCTAGGATCGTCAAAACCGGTTGAGCGGAATCGCTCGAATCCATTTCCTTGGGCGAGGCTGCGATGGAAAGGGTGATTGGCGGCAGAGATACAGCCAGGCCGAGCCGGACGGCAACTTCTCGAATCAATCCCTCGTTTACGGTCAATTGGCCGCGCCGATGGGCCGCTGAGAGCGAACTATAGCAAATGTTGTTGATGCTTCGCGGAACGCCGCCACTCAGTTGCGCGATCAACTTTAAGGCTTCTTGCGCGAAGATCGGATCGCCGGAGTATCCCGCGACGGTCAGCCGGTGTTCGATGTAGCAAGCCGTTTCGGACGCATTGAACGGCCGCAACTGACACATGACCGCAATGCGCTGGCGCAATTGCGCAAGCTGGCGCTGCCCGAGCTTTTCGGCCAGTTGGGGCTGCCCGGCCAGGACAATTTGCAGCAATTTTGTATTTTCCCGCTCGAAATTGGACAGCAACCGGATGGTTTCCAGGACGGAATCATCCAGATTCTGCGCTTCGTCCACCACCAGCACAAAACGTTTGCCGGCCAGCATCTCTTCGAACAGCACCTGGTTCAGCCGGTTGTGCATGGAGACAAGGCTCATGCCGTCGGGCTGAATTCCCAATTCGCTGAGCAAATAACCGAAGAAATCGCGCGAATCGCACTGGGTTTGGAAAATGAAAGCGGTGCGAGCCAAATCGCGCAGTTCATTAAGCAGCTGGTAAAGGACTGTGGTTTTGCCCATTCCGGGCTGGGCGATCAGCGTCAGGAATCCACGGTCGTCCTGAATTCCAGAGGAAAGTTCGTACAAGGCATCACGATGGGTTTGGCTCGGAAACAAGTAGGCAGGATTCGGCGTGACTCCGAACGGCTGCTGTTGCAGCTGGAAAAATTCCAAAAACACAGCCACGAACTCCTTTTCCGCCTAGGCCCGAGAGGCAGGCTTAGGAAGAATCCTGGTCTCCAGCGCCCCAAAGTGAGCGGGCGAAGACTTGGGCCTTCATCCAGGCCCCACCTTTGAACCGAACGCCAAAGCGAGTGCGAACACTCCTGGGCACCTGCGGGAAATCCCAGTTTGCTACAAAGTACTGGAGTGACGCAAGAGGCACTAAAGTCTGAGGTGAGAAAGCCCTGGTTCTGGTACTAAATGCTCCAGGGTACTTTTCTCGAAAGGGGGACAGTGGGCGCAGATCAGAGCAGAACCGCAGGGGGCTGAAGGGTCACTAAGGCTCCTTCAGCACACCCCTGAGCAGTTCGGAGTCGCATCTGGATGGTTCGACTTCGGATTAGTGGTGGTCGTGATCATGATCGTGGTCATGATCATCCCAGTCGTGTTCGCTGTGCCAGCTATGGCCGTCCTCATCCCACCAGCGATGATAATGGTTCCAGCACCATTCCCGGGCGTTGTTCAGTTCGTGTCGCCAGTGGTCAGCTTGTTTGCTGTTCGGACCGTGATGCTCGATGGCATCATGCAACTGGTGATCGGCGTGTGCAATGCGCGACTGACAATCGTGTTCCTGGTCGGCCCGCGCTTGGGGAGCTCCGGCCAGAAGTAGGAATCCAGCCAGCGCCATGGCAGCGAGCGCCAGCTTTGCAAATAACTGCCAAGTGGATCTAGGTCGCATGAGCAGTACGTCCTCCTTTATTCGAAAGCCTGTGTGGCTCCTGCATCGGTATTAAGATGCATGGCGGACAACCGTCGTCACGACGCAAATGAAGGAGCGGAGTAACATCGAGGAGCGTACTTCGATGCGCCTGGACTTCGCCGTCACAAAGAGGAACTGGGCCGGACGGGCGTGAGTAGCGGAGTGCGGAGTGCTAGGAGAATCCGCTCAACTGGATCAGGACGGGCGCCCATGGACTCGATATCCAGCATTACCGCGATTCTACAAGAGGACTTTACACAAGAATCGGTAGCGGATTTTCCGGTACTCCGGCGGATTCCGTGCACGGCGGTAATCAAGTTCCTCGACTACTATGCTTCATTGGCTCCGGCGGAGCGGGAGTCGTTGCGGGGAGTCCTGGCGCGAATCGGCGCCATGCGATTCTTTCCGCCTCCACAGTTTGCCCAGGAAGTTCAGCAGCTTCGGATCACGAATCTCGCCTATGCGGAATTTCTAGAGACGATGAAGTCCCAAACATTCGGCTACGGGCTTCGCTATAGCGGCGTGAAGATGACCAAGCTGATGGTCAACGACGTCGAAACCATGGCGTTCATGGCCAACGAACGGTCCAAGCTAGGTTGGCAGCCGCGCGATGATCCACCGCGAACCCTGGTAAGTGATCCCGATCTCCGTAACCTCCATCCCGCGAAAGCGCCGCTCTTGCGGAAGTTGACCGGCTCAGCGCTCGAACAGCTATTCAGCACGGAAAAGAAGAAGCTCCCGGGCGGCGAGACGGGATACAGCGGAATCCTGGGGGACCGGCATCTCACGGTCTGGGTCGATTTCGGTTCCAGTCTCGCCCAACTGCGCTACGGCTTGAGCACGCCGGACGCCGCGCGGAGGATTTTTGTCTCCCGCCTTTCGTTCGAGGATTTGTGGGTTACCAGCCTTGGTTGGGATTATTTGACGGAAGAAAACGCGGCAGGTTGTATCGAGCTTCTTTGCGAACAAATCAAATATTTGGTTCAGCTAGTCGAGCGCATTCTGGCTTCCCAGTAGAAGCAGACTGGGCTCGGGAATCGAGAGCATAAAACTTTTGCGTAGCTGGTCCGTCAGAAGGGAAGAGATTCGAAGGGGGAAACTTCCATGAAGTCTGCGCTCAGAATCGTGGTGTTGATTTGCCTGGCGTTCGTGTGCCTCAACTCCGCGAAGGCCGAAATGTTGAAGCGGGATGCGGACCTTTCCGCGCCCGACGGGTTGAAACTTAAGGTTACGTATTTCTCCACCGGAAAGCCGGGACCTGGAGTTTTACTACTGCATCAGTGCAACCGCGAGCGCTCCACATGGGACGATCTAGCCACGCGGCTATCGCAGGCCGGAATCAATGTGCTCACCATGGATTACCGCGGGTATGGCGAAAGCGGCGGCGATCCGTTTAGCTCGCAGACTCCCGAGCAGCAAGCCGCCACTCAGCAAAAATGGCCGGGCGATATTGACGTTGCCTTTCAATATTTGCTCGCTCAGCCAGGGGTGGACAGAACGCAGATCGGCGCGGGCGGCGCCAGTTGCGGAGTGGACAATTCCATCCAATTGGCCAGGCGGCATCCCGAGGTGAAAACGCTGGTATTGCTTTCTGGCGCCACCGATGACGCGGGCCGCGCTTTTCCTCGAGAAGTCGACGAATTTGCCCGTGTTCATTTCCGCGAGCGCGGACGATGGGGAGACGCTCGCGTACATGCGCTGGTTAATGGCCTTCTCGCGCGACCCGCAGGACAAGTTGGTGCCCTATAAAGCGGCGGGACACGGTACCGAAATGTTTAAAGTGGAGAAGGGCCTGGAGCCGTTGATTTTGGATTGGTATCAGGTAACGTTGCGGCAAGATCCTGTCAAACAGAGTGCCGGAAAATTGTCTCCGCCTTCTGCTATGGCGGAATTCTGGAACGTTTTGGTTCAGCCGGGCGGCGCCGCGCGGGCCACGAAACTTTTCGAAGAGGCGAAAGCAAAAGACCCGAACGTTTTCCTTTTTCCAGAGCAGTCCGTGAACATATTGGGCTATACGCGTTTGCAGAAAGGTGAGACCAAGGATGGCATCGCGATTTTGAAGCTGAACGAACTGGCATATCCGCGCTCGGCAAACGTCTACGATAGCCTGGGAGATGCCTACCTGGCCGATCATCAGAACGAGCTTGCTTTGCAATACTCGCAGAAAGCGATCGAGATGTTGAAACAGAATCCCCCGGCCAACGATGCCTTGGCCAACGCGATTCGCCAGAGCGCGGAGGCCAAAATCCAAAAGATCCAGCACCCGTAAGCGCACAGCCACTGAGGAGCGAAGCCCCATCCTTGCAACCGGGGATAGGGCTTCGTGAACCTCGGAAAATTACCTCGCAGCCTGTTTAGCTTATGCGCCGGACGCTGCGCTGGCGCCTTCCTTGGCTTTGCGAGCTTCTGTGGAATCGTAGCTTTCGCCGTAAATAGAGGGGACTTTCCCGCCCATGGGCCGCAGATACGTGGAGAGCTGCCCGCGGTGATGGATCGAATGGTTCAGGCCGAGCTGCAAATAGGCAATTGCCGGCATGAATAAGATCCCGCGGAAATCCACGGGCTTCAGTAATTGCTCGCTGGATAATTTTTCGAGACGCTGGAAGTTTTTTGCGAAGGAATCGGCGTACCATGCGGCGATGTCCGCCGAGGTGCGCACGGATTCCGGCCGCGGATTGGGACTCAGATTGAATTCTCCGGATGCCACCGCATCGAGAAAACGATTCTCGGAGGCGGCGATGTGCCAGGCCAGTTCGAGCGCGGTGCGGGCGACGCCTTCGGGGCGGTAGTCGCCCTTGTCGAGCGGAATCGCTTCGATCACGCTTTTGGTGGTGGCATGTTCCTTATACAGGGTTGGCAAGCTGATCTTGTGCAGCAAAAACGTAACCTGCTCGGGCTGGAATGCACCGGCAACCGGCGCGGCCTGGGTGCTCATGGTTTCCTCCTCTTGATTATTTGAAACGGGCGGAATGGCCGCCCGCTTTCACTTGCAGTATGCAAGCGAACGCACTCTAATCTATTCACTTGCACTTTGCAAGTGTTTTCCGGATACTTTCCGCATGGCGAACTCCACGCGGTCCGATTGTCCCGTCTCCTTCGGGTTGGATCTTTTCGGCGATAAATGGAGCCTGCTGATCGTGCGCGACCTGTTCCTCAACGGCCGGCAGCGCTACCAGGATTTCCTGAATTCCGGCGAGCGCATCGCCACCAACATTCTGGCCGAGCGCTTGGCGCGCCTCGAAAAATACGGTCTGATTCGCAAGTCCGGCGATCCCGCCAATAAAAAGCAGAATTTTTATTCCCTTACCAGGCAAGGGCTGGACTTGTCGCCTGTTTTGCTCGAGATGGTCATCTGGGGCCTGAAGCACAGCCCCGACCCCGCGCGCCGGAAAACTTTTCGCAAACGCCTGAAGGCCGATGAAGCCGGCGTGCGCAAGCAGATCGCATGGCGATTCAGAACTCAGGCGGGAAGGCCGGGTCAAGGAAATTCAAACTAACAGGCAGGCGATCCCTCTCTGAGTCCGCAATCAACGGATCTGGAAGGATTGTTTGGTCTACGGATGCCGGTGCAACACGTGCACAGCAATGTCTGGCCAGACTTCGCGAAACGTGTTGGTGACGGCGTCTCGCAGGATGGCGTAGGCATATTTGGTCGAGATCGCTCCCCACGTTCGAGTCTTGCTCGGGTAGTAGGAAATCGAGACGCCCTGGGCGATTCCCCTTCCCAACAGTTCGGAAGTATTGAAAGTGTTGTCACCGTCATAGTTCCTGGCCACCACAACCCGCGAAAGCGAATATCCGATACGACGCCACAAGCTCCCTTTGCCTAGCGCGAAATAGCGCTCATCTTGATGGAACACCGTGGGAAGGGCAAAGATCACCAGATAGTTGCCGTCCGTCTTATCCGCAAATCCACGCCAGTAATATCTTCCGAATCCGGCCATGCCTTTGCCGAGTTGCGAATGCGCATTGGTCCCTTCGGCGAGGGCTGAAGTGATCCCCACGAAAATAAACGAAGAATAGTCGAAGCTGTTCTGCGTGGCGATCACGAAGGCTTGTTTGGCGGTTGGAGGCGGCGGGTTTGTCCCGGCGCTCACCGCGCGGAAATTGGGCATCACCCCCAGGATTCGCTTTGGTTGCGCGTTCGCCGCTGGGGTTTCTTGTTTTTCGGACGCCGTCGCCGCTTGCACCGGGTTGCCGGCGCTGCCGGATTTTCCGGATTGCTCCGTTTGGTTCCTTAGCGGCACGCCTTGCGGGTCGAAGGAACGGGGATCAGTGGATTCCGGCAGCACTCGTGGTGCCGAATAAGAAACCACCTCCTGGCCGCAGGCGAACGCACGCGGGGCCAAAAGGAGCAGTGCTAACGGCCAAAAAATACGCAAGTCAGCGGCCTCCCAAGTCTGGTCTGCAATCCGAATTGTCCCGCACTTCCCGGATTTTTGGCTACTGGCTTGGGGCCTTGCGTTCCATCATCTTATCCAACATCTTTTCCATATTTTGCTGGCGCAGGGCTTGAAATTTCGTGAACTGGTCGGCTGTCATAATAGGCTTCACCTTGGCGTCAGTATCCTGATGAATGGCGCGCAGCTTCATGAGTTTCTGCAGGCGGGTTGAAGTTGTGTCATCCTTCAAATCCTTCATTTTCTGTCCTTCGTCGATGACCACGGGCAGGAGCTGTTTTTTCTGAGCTTCGGTGAGATTCAGGTCTGTGGACCACTGTTTGAGCGTGGCCATGGCTTCCGCTGGAGCTTTCGGGGCCTGAGCACGGACTCGTGGCACGGTGACTAGAATGCCGGCGAACAGGACGGCGAGGAGCGACATACTCGTACAGAGCTTCATAGACTTTTCCTCCCTGAATTTTGTGGAGACATGAACGCGAGTTCGAACGGCGCCAGAGGGACGGTCTGTTATCCGATTCGACCCGGCCGGGAGTATATCGAAATCCGGGCCGTCTGTAATCCGGGAATTCGATGCAGCCAGTTTTTAGGAAGGGCTGCCGTCGAGGATGGCGCGAATGGGTTTGGCGAATTCGGCGCTGTCGCGATCGTCCGTAACTAATTCGATCTGCCTGGGGCTGCCGACGCCGATTCCCAATTGCACGGCGCGCGCGATCTGTTCCTGATCGAAAATCGCGCCGCGGCTTACCTCGGGCGTAGTCCCGAAATAGCGCAGCAGCGCCACGCCCACCGCGTCAATCGCCACGCGATCCGTTCCGGCCAGAATCACATTCGACTGCACCAATTTGCCGCTATCCGGCCCGCCGGTTGTGAACGCTTCCACTCCGTCGAGCACAATCAATTCCGGCGCATAAGCCGAGTTGATCTCCGCGATCATCCGCCGCTGGTCGGGCGAGCTGTGCAATTCACTCATATAATTGTAGGAATCGCCGGGGACGCGCTTGGCCGCCAGGCCCACGGAATTTTTCAAAGACAAAGTAAAGTGTCCGCCGTAGCGGTGCGTCTTCAAGCAGCAGGTGGTGACCACGCCACCCGCATTTCGCACCACGCTGGGCAGAGCGAAGCCGCGCTCCCAGTGCATGTCCGCATGCTTGACGGCTTGCCAGTCTTCACTTGGCAGTTCGTCCAGAACGATCGCCTTGACGTTTAATTCCTTCGCCAGGGTGAATGCGCCTTTGGCTTGCATCACTTCGCGCGTGTTGCCCATGCCGCTGCGGTCGCCGATGGTCAGAGGTCCCGCTCCCATCGCGTTCAGCTTGCGCACCAGCGCGGCCAGTGTGTCATTGTGAGTCGAGCCGGGAGGCGGATCGGCGCTATTGAAATTCGGTTTGATGAAGATGTCTTTACCGCTGAATTTTTTCATCCCCAGCAGATCAATGACGTGGTTCACTCCCGCCGCGCGGTCTGTCGTTTTCACGAACGCCACATGCGCGGTTGTCAAACCAACAGTGCTGGGGATCGCGGACGCCGTGGAAGCCCAAATGCCGCTCGTGGCACGCAAAAGTGGCGACGCCAGCGCCATCCCCCCGAGTCCCATCCCGCTCTTTAAAAATTCTCTACGATCCATGGGCCCTCCCCGCCTCGATCCTGACGGCTCTACTTCCTCTATAGACGTATTCTAGCTCCCGATGGCTTCCCATAACGCAAGAATGTGCAGCCAAATGTAGGGGCCGGTTTCAGCAGCGCCCTTTTTCCTTTCTTCATCGCAACTTTTACGCAGCGATTGCGTATCATTATCGAATGCCTGTGCGCCCGCATTTCAAACTCGCGTTATTTGCGGCCTTATTTTTCACCCTCGCTCGCCCCGCCCCAGCGCAAGACGCTGGCAAGATTGTGCAGCAATACGCGAAGGCCGCGGGCGGCGAAAAAGCCCTGGCGCGTATTCAAACGTTGGCCATCGAAGGAACAATTGCCCCGGGCGCGGACGGCAAATCGGGAACCTTTACGTTTTATACCAAGCTGCCGAACCGCTATTACTCGGAAATGATTTTCGGTGACAAGGATTTTATCGAAGCCTACAACGGCAAATCCGCCTGGCGCCAGGTGGCCTCGGGAGAATTCAGCACCATGCTGGGCCCCGAAGCCTCGCAAATGGAAGCGGCGGCGCAAATCGCCAATTCGCGCTTGCTGAATTTGAAAAAGAGCAAGCTGCTAGTTGTGCTCGGTGGGACATGCCCAAGTGGATGGAAAGGATGCTCTGCAGGTAGAGGTGACTACCGCTGCGGGAGCGAAGAGGGAAGTTTTCTTCGATCCTCAATTGCACCTCATCGTCAAGGAATCGGCGCCAGAAGGTGGGAACGAAATCTTGTATCGCGACTACCGTCCGGAATCGGGGATTCAGATTCCGCATAAACTCGAGTTGCACCGTGGCAATGAAACGTTCTCGATCGACGTCACGCGCGTCGAGATCAACGGCAACGTGGGCGAGCGCGTATTCGATTTCCCCCGCAAGTCGCAGGTGCAATTGCCTGATTTGAAGGCGCTGTTCAAGGAAATCGACCAGAATCAAAAAGCCATCGACAAAATCAAGGAAGATTACAGCGGCACGCGGAACGAAATCGAAACGGAATACGACTCCAACGGCAAGGTGAAGAAACAGGAAGCCAAGGAATACACTTTTTTCTATCTGAATGGCGATGAGATCTCCACTCTGGTGAAGAAAGACGATAAACCGCTCAGCGCGGACGAACAGAAAAAAGAAAACGAGCGCGTGCAGAAGCGCATCGAGGAAATCCGCAAAAACCAGGAAAAGAAGGACGCCAAAGAAGCAAAGCCAAGGAAGAAGGGAAGCAGGATAAGGACGAAGACGTGGGCATCGAGGAGTTTTTGCGCGCCTGCCAATTTGTGAACCCGCGCCGCGAACGATTCCGCGGTCAGGATGTGCTGGTCTTCGATTTCGAAAAGAATCCGGATTACAAGCCCAGGAAATTGGCGGAAAAAGTGGTACAGCAATTGGCCGGCGTGGTTTGGATCGACGAAAAGGCCCACGACGTGGCGCGCCTGGAAGCCTATTTCGTGGGAGACGTGAAAATTGCCGGAGGCCTGCTAATTAATCTGCAAAAGGGAACCAGCTTCATTTTCGAGCAAGGCTTTATCAACAACGAAGTCTGGCTGCCCACGTACAACGAAGTCCATCTTGGCGCGCGAGTATTGCTGCTAAAAGGCTTCAAAGTAAGCGAAGTGACGCGATACTCCGACTACAAAAAGTTCCACGTGGAAAGTTTAAGCACAATCGGCCCGCCGAAATCCCCGTAGAAATCCCGCCGGAAATTGCCCGCCGGTCCTGGTAGCACAAGCACTACTGCCTCAGCAAATCGAAATACCTGTCAAGGCGTGATGAGATGATCTCTAGCCTCCTGCGAACGCGATGAGGTTTCCATCCAGATCTTGCACGATGAACGTGCGGGCGCCCCACGGCTCCGTTCTCAACGTCTGGTGGAACGCGACTCCCGCCTTCTGAAACTCCAGGAAAAGCGGCTTGGCGTCGTCGAGAGTGAGCGTCGCAGAAAGGGCATCAGCTTCCCTGGAACGAAACCCGCTGTCGAACACAGGCCCGCTGACCCTTCGCAGGTTCAGCCGCCCCCCATCGCGAGCGATCTGAGCGTAAAAGGGCGGTTCTCCATAGGAAAACACGACCTTGAAGCCAAGTTTGTGGACATAAAACGCGGTGGCGGCTTCGAGGTCCGAAACGAAGACCTGCGGCTCCGACGCGACGATGACGGAGGTACCGACGGTGGAAGCGGGTGATTCTTTCATGCTCCTGACTCCCTTGATCAGCGCCGGCCAACTCTCAAACCCAGATTTTCGGGCGACAAGCTCCTGCGCATCGCTCAGCTTGAAGCCCGCATCCAAGACTTCTCTGTCAGACAAGTCTCCGAAACTCGCAAGATGCGATCTGATTTGCACCGCGACAGGGTAATAGCGTTCGCGGTGCCAATGCAGATATCGCTTAGCTTGCTTTCTGAGGTTTTCGAGATTCGACATGGGCGCTCTACCGTTGACTTTGTCGTAGGCGGGCAATGCCCCTCCGGCTTGTGAGCCGATGCGCCCTACAGGAGCAGAAAAATGCTAGACAATTCGATTGCCTAAGTCAAGACGCGGTTCGGGGTTCATGAGATGGCTTCTAGGCGAGGTCCTTGCCTACCACATCCAGAAAGCCTTCAATTTCGCTGCGCCGCCAGGAGACCAGCGATCCGCGAATCGGGTAGCGCCGGTAGATCCAGTCGAACCAGGCCAGCGCCGACAAGTCCCAGATGGACTCCGCAGGGATCGAAAACTTGGCGCAGTATTCGTCGAAGAAATCCTGTTCGTCGTTATGGAATTTACCGGCCGTCATTCTCGCGCCTAGCATTTGGCTGAAGCTTCGATTGGCAGCCTGTCCTTTGGTGACCAGCACGAGTTGCAGCAGGTCAGTCAAGGGAAGCCCCGAAGCGTCGGCATACGACCAATCGACTACTCCCGTCAAGCGATCTCCCTTTTCGTTGGACACCAAATTCCCCGGCCATAGATCGCCGTGCATCCACACCGGAGCGGGCGGAGTTTGCTGCAAGAAATTCTTCGCCCGGAGCAATAGCTTGTTCCAGTTTTCGCGGCTGCCGGCGGGAATCACCTGAGTGAGGTATTCCTCCCTCGGAGCAACCCATGTATTCCAGCAGACAGGCGCGCGGCGTTGCTCCCCAGAGGTCTCCCGGTGCAAGCCAATCAGAAAATCCAGGCCGAGGCGGTATACCCCTTGGCGATCGATGTACGATCTATGGCAATACTTCAAATCAGAGCCGGAACAATGCGATTCCACATAGAGTGGCTGGCCCTGGCATTCCAGTTTGGCGAACGGCTCAGGTATGGAAGATAGAAACGGCGAACTGCGAGGAATCGCCCGTCGAACGGCCCGCAGATTTTCGAATCCTTGATTCAGCCGCTCGCGGGCTTCCAGCGTGATGGGAGTTTTCATCACGAAGTCGCGTCCAGCCGCGTGGTCGCTCGCAAACACCACTCCAGCGCCTGTCTCCGAGATCAGCAGATCCGTCAGTTCGAGCCTGGGCGCCGTGCCTTCTTCCGAGGCTCTCCATTGCCTTAATTGTTCGATGGCTTGCTCGACAAAGCCGGGAGTCAGCGCCGATTTGGCTGCAACGATGGAATAGGAGTGCGCCAGGTATGGCATCAGGCGCGCTTTCCAATGGCGGTGATGCTGGGCCTTCAGCCGGGTCTTGACGAAAAGATTCTTGCTGGGATGAATGCGGTGTTCGCCGTCCGATAAATGCTCGATCACCCGATAATTCGGATGAGAAACGTAGAAATGGCTCTTCGAAAATCCGGCTTTGCTCAGCAGCCTTCGGTAGCCCCATCGAGAATAGGTGTAGCTGCGATAGGGCGTGCCGATTTTCCACCGAGAGAGAAGTTGGGCCAGCGTGCGCGGAAGCAAAGTGACGAATCGGAGCTTGGTATGCTCTTCCGGATGGCCGGAAAAGTATTCATGACTGAGGCGATTGTCCGTCGCCATGTACAACATCCCTGACGGCTTCAAAACCCGGTTGATTTCGGCTAGAAGATGAATTTGCAGGTCGCGAGGATTTCCCGGCTGGTCCCGGGGGATCCATTTCAGCACTCCATTGAGCAATACGACGTCGAAACTCGCGTCGGGGAATGGAAGATGGCGACGGTCTCCCGCGCACACCAGCCGCAGGTTTTGAATTCCGGCTTCTTCCGCGCGGCACTGAAGCAGTTGCAACTGCGTGATGCCAAGATCGAGCGCGGTCACTTCTTTCACCTGCGGCGCCAGGTTGATGCTGAACGTTCCGGTGCCGCAGCCAAGATCGAGAACCTTTGCTGACGGTTCAAGATGCATCAGAAGTTTTCCGGCGGCGCTCAATTCCGAAAGAATGTAGGTGGCCCAAAAATCGGCTTGCTCCGTGGATAGGGTTTCGAGAAATGCGGCCACTCCTCTCTTGCCACCCTAACTGTTGAACCATGCCGTGAATTCGCAAGAGATCTTCGTTCGCCATCGTGGAATAGCGGGAATTCGTGTGCTTTGAGAAGATTGGGATTCCCGCAGCCACGGGATAGCTGCATTTGCACAGAGAACATTCCATGCCGAAAGCACAATTGCTCAATGCTTCCAGGCACGCCGGGCACGCGTATTGAACTGATTCGCTTGCGGCGGCAGGCATGGATTGGCGATGTTGCCCGGCGCCGTTAGGCACCCGGCCTCCCACTGACATTTCAGGACCACTACTAAGATCAGACATAGGAAGATGAGCAAAACGCGCCGCTAAAGCCGCCTGAACTTGAGAGGTGTATGTACTGCCCGGGGTAGTACTGGCAACCTGAGGTCCAGATCGTGGGCATTCCAACTGCTCCTGAATGAAACAACTACGAGAATGGGTGATTTTGTAACCGTCCAGAATGGAATTTATTTGCCGAACTAGGGAAAATTGCTGATTGATTGGTATCCGTGCTTTGGGGCGTCCCGGCTGAAGATTCAGGCTCGGCCCGGTTCTCGAATCTGGTTGAGTTGAGCGAACAAGCCATCCAATATTGCGGGGGTTGCAGCCGCTAATTCAGTAGGATAGAGTTACAGCACAGACGCCGGAGTGGCGGAATGGCAGACGCGGCGGACTCAAAATCCGTTGGTCGCAAGGCCGTGTGGGTTCGACTCCCTCCTCCGGCACCAGCTCTTTTTCAGTCTACGGATATTTCTTGCGGAACACTTCCTGGATGTGGGTGAGTTTGTCTTCGAGGGCAAAGACTTCTTCCTGGCGGCCGAGTGCTCTGGCATGGCCGATGGCTTCGTTCAGGGCTTGCTTGGCATAGCTCAAGCGGATATTGGCCGCTCCGCGATTGGATTCCTGGCGCATTTCTTCGAAGGCGCGGTCGGCCAGTTCGGCGCAGATCAGCATGCGATCTGCTCGTTTGTGCATTTCTTCATCGTTCATTTCTTCGCCAAAAGTTCCTGGAACAGGCGGACCGTGCCGGGGCCGAAGCCGGCATAGTGATTGTTGGCGTAGGCGAAGATGGGGATTCCTCGCCCGTTTATCTTCCAGCAGATGTTGGCCCATTCGCGCAGTTCCGGCTTCCGGTCAACTATGAGACGGTCCCAGATCTTGGTGCGTTCCTCGATCCCTTTGCGGTCGCCCAGCCAGCGGATATAAGCAAAGTCCGCGGTCACCGGATCGATGCGCTTGAACCATTCTTCGGGACGCGGCATCCAGGACTGATCGATCAAAGCCAAAGCCACGCCGCATTCGCGCAGGGGATCAATAAATGCCGGGACCAGCCAGTTTTTGTTGCGGATTTCCAGCGCGAATCGAAAACCCTTGGGTAGCTGCTTCAAGAAGGGAAGCAAGCGAGCCAGAAAATCGTCCACCGTGGGAAACGCCTTTCGATTGAAGTAAGGAAACTGCAACAACAAGGGACCGAGCTTCTCGCCGAGAATCTCCATCGCCGCTAAAAACTTTTTGAACTCATCTTCGCAATCCTTCAGCACCAGTTCGTGCGTGATGGTTTGCGGCACCTTGGCGGCGAAAAGAAAATTTGCGGGCGTTTTTTCGTACCAGCCGCGCACCATGCTGGCGCGCGGAATCGCGTAGAAAGTGCTGTCCACTTCAACGGTGTCAAACTGCGTGGCGTAGTAGCTCAGATAGTCGGCAGGCTTCAGCCCCGCTGGATAGAAAGCCTCCGGCCAGCCGGCCGCCGTGAAGGCAGATGTCCCCAGTCGGATGGGAGGCAGATTGCTCATGGAAGGGATTCTATGCGGGCAACGGGTCCGGCGACAAGAGTGGTGCCGGGTACTAGAGCTTGCCTGGCGAGCATTTTGGATGCCGGCGGCCTTCCGGCGCCTTCCCGCGTCCTGGAACCGTGGCGGGTACTTTTCGCGACAACATTCTGTAAATGGCCTCATATCCATGGAATTGCGATGGTCTCGTTGTGGATTTGCGTGAGGCCGTTGATTGTGCGGTGCGAGCGGTGGATTCGGGACAGCCGGTATACGATTTGAAGACGATGGAAGAAAGAGTGGGCGATTCCCTGGGGCCGCGGCGATTCGGTGTGACCATGGTGGGATTTTTTGCTGCAGTTGCATTGCTGATGGCGGCGATTGGCCTGTTCGGAATCATCAGTTATTCGGTGACGCAACGAACGCAGGAAATCGGCGTGCGCATCGCGCTGGGCGCGCAACGCAGCGATGTGCTGAAACTGATTCTCGGTCAGGGATTGCGCCTGGCCCTGGCCGGCGTGGGAATTGGACTGATCGGCTCGCTGGCGCTCACTCGCGTGCTTTCGAGCTTACTTTATGGAGTAAGCTCAACTGATCCCGTAACGTTTGGGGCCGTGGCACTTTTGCTGGCGTTCGTTGCGTTGTTCGCCTGCTACTTGCCCGCGGGTCGCGCCATGCGCGTCGATCCCATTGTGGCGCTGCGGTATGAATAGGAGTCGGGATCATAAATCCGGAACGCAGGTGTTAGCAGCAAGTGAGTGCCAGATAACCTCAAACAATCCCAAGCCGTGCAAGCGGGGGGGCCCGCAAACACCCAGGAACCGATCGTCCACGAAGCTGGATCGTTTCGTCAGACCTTCTGCGGGCTCAGTCCGTAGTTATCGCATAAAAAATTCTGCACTCTGTCCGCCAATTGGTCATAATTTCCCTTGTCGTAGGTGAGGCACTCCCAGTTTCTGAGGTCCGCCGGCAAGTTCAGGACCAAGGTACTCTCCGAAATCAGAAGGACATCCTTTTCGAGCCCCATTGCTAGACCCAACTCGTAATACACATTAAGATTGTTCTCGTCGACCTTAACGGCGATGAGGCGGCACCTCTTGATGTACCGACCAATTTTTTCAAGTATCTGGCCAGATTCAACTTTTGAATCAGCCCTGACGGGGCTCAGACCACAGGATTCAATTCCGGTTTTGATGCCGTGCTTCCAAGCCTTATCATTCTCATCATTTTGTGTGAAGCGCATCACGATGAAGACTTCCTGAGGTTCTAGTAGGAGTGGGCGACCGGAAGTCTCCGCTCGAACGAGTGACACGATTCTTGTCACTGCGTTAATAGCCCCTTCGTCGGTACCTAGCCCCTTCAATGTGCCAACGCATCTTGGGCATAGATTCCCGGCAGCCATGCCCAGTCTGATATTCGACTTTTCGGTTGCCATATCGTAGACACAGCCAACGGGTGGCTCGTGTACCAAATTCATAGCCATTTCTTCGCTCATATCTGCGGAGAAATGAATGAGGGCCTGGGCAATTTGATAGATTACGTAGGCCTTCAGGGATGGAGGGGCATAATCCGTCTCCCAGTCGGCAGTCGTGATTATCGCCGACGATCTGTACTCATGGGAGAACCAATTATCATCAAAGGGATCTTCGGTGAGAAATATTGAATGGCTGTCTTGTAAGTTGCTTTCCATTTGAGAGCACACGGCACTTGGATTTATCGGCTTTCTGGTCGGAGCAAGTCGGGAGTCGCTCCCGTATTCGAGATGGTAGTATTTTTGGGAAGCATTTATTAGAGACACTGCAATGCGAAGGCGCTTGCTGTGTAAGTTTGACGGATCAGCGACGACGAGGATTTTCATGGGTGGCATGATCGCTCCTTTGATCTCTCATTTTCCCAATGCAAGTTCAGGGGGCCGCACTGCACCTCACGCCGCTTGCAGACTGCCTTGCTAGTCTTGAGGTCAGCAATATACCTCTTTTTGTTGCACAGGATGTAATATACATCTTTCTTAACGGCAGGGGCTTGATCTGAGAAAATTCCATTTGATGTCACTGCTTGCAAAGTTGATTTTCAGAAATTGACCTAAGGTCGCTTGGCGGCAAAACTTGCCGCGTGAAGGTAGAGATCTCGCTTGCTCGTGAGTTAATCAAATTATTTCATCATTCCATTAAAACAGCCTGACTTTTGATTGTAGGGGCCGTCTAAGCGGATGAGCCTGTGAGCGCGGGTGTGGCGTAGGCGGGAGGGATGCCGTGGATGCATTGTGGCAGGACGTTCGATTTGGATTGCGGATGCTGATCAAGAATCGCGGATTTGCGGCGGTGGCGATTCTTACGCTGGCACTGGGAATTGGGGCAAACACTGCGATTTTTAGCGTGGTGAATGCGGTCCTGCTGCGCGGGCTGCCTTATCCCGAGCCGCAACGGTTGGCTGTTGTGCAGGAGACGGTGATCGGGAGCGGTCCCGAGCCTGTTGCCTATCCAAACTATTTGGAGATGCGCGAACAAAACCACTCGTTCAGCGGCCTGGCAGCTTATTCAGGAACGGACTTCACGGTATCGGGCGATGAAAAGACGGACCGGATTGCGGGAGAATTGACTTCGGATAATTATTTTCCATTGCTGGGCGTGACGCCGGTGCTGGGGCGTTCCTTTACCCCGGAAGAAAACAAAGTGCCGGGAACCCATGCCGTGGCGATGATCGGTTATGGCTTGTGGCAGCGCGAGTTCGGGCAGAATCCCGCGATTCTGGGACGGCAACTGAAAATTAACGGAGCGGAATACAACATCATCGGCGTGCTGCCGCGCGGATTCCATGGATTGACGGGAGATGCGGAAGTGTGGATTCCGATCGCGATGCACGATACGGCGTGGCCGGAATCCTCGAAATTCGGATTTACAACCGGGCGCGATATTCACTGGCACCGGGTGATTGGGCGGCTGAAACCGGGAGTTTCCGTGGCGGCGGCGAACGCGGAAGTGGCAGCGCTGGCGGCGCGGATGGAACGAGAATATCCGAAGGAAAATAAAGGGCGCGGCGGGCGTGTGATCTCCGCTTCGGATTATTTTGTGGGCAGGGTGCGTCCGGCGCTGCTGGCGTTGCTGGGCGCGGTGGGATTTGTGCTGCTGATCGCGTGTTCGAACGTGGCGAATTTGTTGCTGGTGCGCGCGGCGGCGCGGGAGCGCGAATTCGCCATTCGCATCGCGCTGGGAGCGGGGAGGGGAAGATTGCTTTCGCAGCTTTTGATCGAATGTCTTCTGATTGCCGTAGCGGGCGGAATCTGTGGACTGGCGCTGGCATTCTGGGGAGTCGAGGCAATGCCGACTCTGTTGCCGCTTTCGCTGCCGAGCTTTGCGCGGGTGGGAGTGGATGCGCAGGTATTTTTCTTTACAGCGGCCATCTCCATTTTCACGGGCATGCTGCTGGGAGTGCTGCCGGCCATGCACGCGTTCCGGCAGAACATCGGCGAATCG
Source organism: uncultured Acidobacteriota bacterium (assembly GCA_963797765.1). Lineage (GTDB taxonomy): Bacteria > Acidobacteriota > Terriglobia > Acidiferrales > UBA7541 > JBGPTK01. The sequence goes on from CAWCQU010000003.1 coordinate 718,193, forward strand.
CTGAAGGAGGGCGCGAAGGGATCGCAAGGGAATCGCGCACGAAGAATTGGGGCGCTGATCGTGGTATCTGAAATCGCGCTGGCGATTGTGCCGATGATCGGCGCAGGCCTGATGCTGCGCAGCCTGGATTATTTGCTGCACAGCGATCTGGGATTCCGTCCCGATCACCTGCTGACGATGCGAATTGACGTGCCGTACAATTACACGGGAGATTCGCGCGTACTGTTGAGCCAGCGATCGCGGAGCGATTGAGGAATGTTCCGGGAGTGGAGGGGGCGTCCGCATCCTTCATCGATCCGTTTATCTGGGGCGGGATCAATCGCGGATTCGCGCTGGAAGGGCACGAGCCGATCACTGGAGTGGACGTGGACGCCACGGCTTACCAGGAAGCGGATCCCGATTATTTCCGCACCATGGGAATTCCGCTGCGCGAAGGACGCGAATTCGCGGCGAGCGATTTGCCAAACGCACAACACGTCTTAATCGTGAACGAAGCGTTCGCGCGGCGATTCTGGCCGGGCGGGGATGCGCTGGGAAAACGCATCAAGTATGGCGGCGCGGATTCCACCCGGGAATGGATGCCGATCGTGGGAGTGGTGGGAAACTCGAAATTTGAATCGCTGCGGCAAGATGCGGGAGCGAGCCCGGTGATTTACGGCCCGCTGGAACAAAGCGAGATGATCGCCGACTTCAACCTGATGATCCGAACAAAGGTGGATCCGGCCAGCCTGGCTCCCACATTGCGCGCGGAAATCGCCAGCATGGACGCGAATATTCCAGTGTTCCATGTGGCCACCCTGGAGGAACGAATCCAGGGCAGTTCCGCGAGCACGCGATCGTTGGCGGCTTTGCTGGCGCTGTTCGCGGTGCTTGCGCTTCTGCTTTCGTCCCTGGGAATTTATAGCGTGATTTCTTATGGAGTGGCGCGGCGCACGAATGAAATCGGCGTGCGCCTCGCGCTGGGCGCGCAACGGGGTGACGTCTTGAAACTGATTCTATCGCAGGGATTGCGCCTGGCGGCTATTGGGCGTGGGGATCGGAATCGGCGGTTCGCTGGCATTGACACGGCTGCTTTCGAGTTTGCTTTTTGGCGTGAGCACAAGCGATCCGGTAACGTTCGGTGGAGTTGCTTTGCTGCTTTCGATTGTGGCGATGCTGGCGTGTTATTTGCCAGCGCGGCGAGCGATGCGCGTGGATCCTATGGTTGCGCTGCGGTATGAATAGGGATTGCGGCGCGCAGAGGCACATGGCGGGAGAGTTGGAAGAAATTGTGAGTGTGGGATATAGAGATTTGTTTCAATTGGGAACGAAAAATTCCGGGATCTTAAAACAATTTTCGAACGAGCCGGAATTTTCGACTGCACGAACACTGACCGATGTGAAATCTGCGCCCAAGATGAGCAGAAACTAAGAAGATTTTCCTGATTGCGAATTGTTTACCCACCTACTACCTGTTGTGTCTTTGGACAAACTGGACGCAAGCCCTAGACAGCCTGACATTTAAGAAATGAGCGAAGTGGCATGCATCTTGCACGCTACTTTTTCGATATTGGTGTGGAGATTCCTTGTGTCCGCTTCGGTGACGTCCGAGGCCAATGGAATTCCCACTCGCTTCACCTTCAGGAGTCTTGTTGGAGAATTCAGGTACATCGCATTCCGAATGCAAATAGTGGAACTCTGTCTATCGAGGGTCCGCCAGCCCCGGGGGATAATTTGAAACGGCCACGTAAATCAATCAAACTGGGACAGATGTGGAAATCTCCGTTGGAAGTGCGCCCGGAATCCTTTGTTTTCCTGGAAAAGAAAAGCGGAGCGGTACAGTTTCAAATTGTGGCTCAGGATGACGGGCGGATGCCGGAAGAGCAGGCATCGAGCATGCTGGCGATGCATTGCCTGGTCCGCGGGCTGACGCCGGAGGATTTCAGTGTGTTGGTGGTGCCCCGGAAGAAATTACTGAGCAGGGTGGGCAGCCGGGCCAAGCAATTGTTGGCAGCCGGGCAGGCGATTGCGTGTCCCGTGGATCTGACCCGGCGGCAGCAGGAAGTGCTGCGTGGAATCTTGCAAAACTTTTCAAACAAAGAAATTGCTTCGGGGCTGCATCTTTCCGAGCGCACAGTGAAGTTCTACGTTTCGGCTCTGCTTGCGAAATTCCACGTGCCGGGGCGAGTGGGATTGATGCGCGAGGCGGGCCGGATGCTTCTTTCCGGCAATATGAAGGATGAGCCCCTTGAATTTCCGGTCAGCCAGGCGAAATCGAAAGCCAAGGCGCAAGCCGAATCGCACGAGCGGATTTTCGATTGGGCGGCGAATGGCAGCTTGCCGATGCAAGCTCGCAAACCGCTGCTTGCCTGAGACTGGCCTACATCGTTAATTCCGGCGGCGCGGGCAGCATCACTCGCCAGACCGCCAGCCACTTGCCATTCGACCGGTTAAACACAAACAGGTCGTGTCCCGATTCCTCGTACGTTTCGCCCATTCGTTCGTAACTCATTTCCCAGGCGTAGGTGGCAACGGCGGTGTCACCGGCGACATCGATATGCGGTTCGAAAAACTTGCATTGATGCACGCGCGCCTGGTTCAGAAAATCCTGATAACTTTGCACGCAGGCCTTCAAGCCGCGGCTCATCTCGCGGAAGTTGGGGCCTTTGATCACCATTTCCGGGTGGAAGGACGATCCCAGCTTCTCGGGGATATCGCGGGGATCGCCTTGCGACCATGCCTCATTGATTTTCTCGAGTACCCGTTTTACTTGATCGCGGTCTTCTTGTTGTACCGTGGCGGGCATGGCCTCTCTCCGTGGGGCGATTTTGTGCGCTGCGCCCAGTAAGATAACACGAGATTGCGGCAAATGAGCGAATGGTAGGGATGGCGGGGGAATTCGGGTAAACTGCTGCAAGGATCAGGCGAGGGACATGAACCGACGTCGAACTGCCAACCGATTCGCCGCAATCATGCTTGCGTGCGTAGTCCTCTTTTTTGCGCCGGGGCCTGTTGCAGGCGGTCCGGCGGAAAGCCCGGCGCGCGGCGACGTGGAGAAATTGATCAAGCAGAGCGGGGCGGATGTTGCGATTGCCTTCCGCACGCTGGATGGGAACCAGGAACTATTTATCCAGGCGGACAAGCCCTACCACGCCGCCAGCACGATGAAGATTCCGGTGATGATCGAGTTGTATGCGCAGGCGCAGGCGGGGCAACTGAAACTTTCGGATGCCATCCCGGTGCACAACAGCTTCCGGAGCATCGTGGATGGCAGCATCTACAAGCTTAATGCCACGGACGATTCCGATGAAGAGGTTTACAAAGCGATCGGAAGCACCATGACTCTGCAGGAATTGTGCGCGCACATGATTACGCGCAGCAGCAATCTGGCGGCGAACCTGCTGATCGAAAGGTTGGGAGTGGATTCGATCCGGCAACAGATCGACGATCTGCACGCCAATGGAATGGAGTTTCTCCGCGGAGTGGAAGACGGCAAAGCCTTCGACAAGGGGATGAACAACAAAACCACGGCTCGCGCGCTGTTGAATTTGCTGTGGTCGCTTGCCAACGGAGATGCGGTGAGTCCGGATGCCAGCGAGGCGATGGTGGCGGTGCTGGCGCGATCGGAATTTCATGAGGCGATTCCAGCGGGATTGCCGGCGGGGACGCGCATCGCCCACAAGACGGGGGAAATTACGGGAATTCATCACGATGCTTCGATTGTGTATGGGCCGCATCCGTTTGTGCTAGTGATCATGGTGGAGGGAATTACCGATCGCGAAAAGAGTTCGCAGGTGATGGCGTTGATCGCGCATTCGCTGGCGGCGGGGATTCAGTAGCGAGCGGCGGGCGGGGCAAGCGTCGCGCAACGAAATTTGGAGCGGAGCAGCAAAATGCCAAAGGTTCAAAAAAAGCCGGGCTTAAAATCGCGTGGGGGTGCGGCAACTTCACCAGAATTTTGACGCGGTGTTCCGTGCGTTGAAACCTCTCTTTTCCCGATACGAAAGCCGGCTGGATGTGGCGGCCGACGAGCCGGGTAAGTATTACCTTAAATCGAAGACTCCTGTATTTCGGGGCAAGCCAATGTGGTTTGGCGGAGTGGAGATTAAGAAAAACTACGTGAGTTTTCATCTGGTCGCGATGTATGTGTTTCCGGAGTTGGCGGCGAAACTTTCGCCGGAATTGAAAAAGCGGAAGCAGGGCAAAGGTTGTTTCAACTTCTCCAGCAGTCGATCCAAAACTGTTTGCGGAATTGGGGCGCCTGACGGAAGCGGGAATCGCGAAATTTCGCGCCGTGAAACCGGGAAGTCCGGTTCCCGAGGGCGATTGCAACTAAAGCCCATCTCATAAATGGTCCGGCGGGTTTCTCAGCCGCCTTCAGGGGCTGAAGCCCAACTCTTAAACGCAATTTCATGTCGGAGCTGAAGCTCCGACCCCCTAAAAACCATAAAACCATTCGTGAGATAGCTTCTAGTTCCCGGCCTCACTGACCTGCGAATCGAAATTCCCGTGCGGAACCTGGAAACATCCGTTGTCTATTTCGCCACATCCCCCTTGCGCACTTGGTTACGCCTGCGTAAGATACGCGCCAGTGATTCTAGGAGTGGCCTGATGCCGAAAGAAAAACCGAAAGTAAATATCGGGGAAGTGATCCGAACCTACCGCAGCGATCGCGGATTGTCGCAGGGCGACATCGAGCGGCGGACGGGGCTGCTTCGCTGCTATTTATCGCGCGTCGAAAATGGGCACACGGTTCCTTCGCTCGAGACGCTGGCGAAGATCGCCGAAGCCATGGAAATCAGCCTGGCGGATTTTTTCCCGGGCAGCGACACGGCGCAGGATCGCGAAACGCGCAAGATGCTGGGCGAACTTTCGGAAGAAGAAATCCGTTTTTTGGCGGACATCAAGAAGTACAGCACCACGCTGACGGACGACGATAAGAAACTGGTGCTGGCAATGATTCGCAAGATGGCGACGCTGATTCCTCCGCCCGCGCGCGTGGCGCACAAGTCCAATGGCGGATCGGCCGCGGCTGCGAGGCGGCCCGCTTATTAGAATGTTGTCCCGGGTCTTAAAGCGTGGGCCTCCGTGATTCTCCGCATGGTGCTTTAATTTCTAGAATCGATTTCACAAATACAGCCCGCCAAGTTTCGCGACCTTCCTTCAGGGGCTAAAGCCCACAATCAGGCGGCTTTCCAATGCCCGGGCTGAAGCTCCGACCCCCTAAAGCGCATTGGCAGGCTGGCAATAATTGGAACAAATTGCTTCTGTCTGCGAATCACAGAAAATTTAAGAGCGCGTCCGCGGTTTCCTTCGGATTTTCTTCCATGATCCAATGGCCCGTATTCTTCAACACTATAACTTTCACATTCGTCGCCACCAACTTCATCTGTTGTCCCAGCACTTCTCCCAGCGATTTTTCGCCGCCGATGGAGAGGACCGGCATTTGAAAGAGCATGCCTTGCCGTGGACCAGGATCACTGCAGGACCACCGCGGACAGAATTCGCACAGCCCTTCGAAACTCAGGGTAAACAAGCAGCGCCCGCACAAACTGGAGCGGCCAGACTAGCTACATTGCTTGAGGGTTCAATGCTAGGTTCTCTCTTTTGCTTTGCCGTGGAAGGATTGGGGCTCGACGATGGCGCGGTGGACTTTTCCGCGGCCGATGACGTGATCGCCGGAGCGGGCTTCCACTTCGAAGATGAGAAATCTGCCTTTGTGATGTACCAGGGTAGCGTTGGCGGTTACGGTTGCGCCAAGGGAGACGGCCTTCAAGTGATCTACTTCGATGCGCGTGCCTACTGTGATCGTGCCGGGGGCGAGTGCGGGTTGCACGGCGTGCGCGGCGGCGATTTCCATCATTCCGATCATGGCGGGAGTCGAAAGTACGGAAGGCAAACGGGGATCGTAATGCGCGATTGTCCATTCGAGCGCGATGATCTTTTCGACGCTGGCCTGGAGGCCAATCTTCGGTGCGGGATGCGCAGAAGAGGATTTGACGGACAAACGGGGCGGCGCTCGGCGCTTGGCAGCCTTACGGGATTTTTTCTTCACTGAGCAGCCTCGCGGTCGGCCGCCGGATTGGCAGCGGGCTGAGGCTCGACCAGGCTTTTCGCAAATTCGGCGAGTGTGATACCCAATTGAGCCCAGAGCCTTCGTTTTAGGCTGCGATAATCCTGCGCGCCGCTGAAAAGGTCGCGCATCAAGGCGCGGAACGTGGCGCTGCGTCGCACGAATTGGATCATGCGCGTGGTAACGGCTTCGCCCAGAAACGTGCCGCGGAAAATCTTCTGCGCGATGCGCGCGGCGAATTCCAGATCGGCGGAAAGCTCGGCACGCATCCGGGCGGGATAAGTTTCCGGAGTTCCCTCGGCGATGGCCTGGGCAAGCAGGTCGCCCGAGCGCAGCGCGTAGTAAAGGCCTTCGCCGGTAATGGGGTCCACGCATGCGGCGGCGTCCCCTGCCAGCGCCCAGTTGCGGCCGGCGATGCGGCGCTGGCGCAACGTCGAAAGCTCAGGCGAGGGCAGCATGTGGCTGTAAAACCGCGCGCCCTCGGTGGGAATATTTTCTTCGCGGATGAAGTCGTCAAGATACCGGCGAAGCTGCTGGGTGGAACTTTGCTGCAGCTTGCTGCAAATGCCGACGGAAAGATGATCGGCCCGCGGAAACGACCAGAGGTAGCCTTCGAAGCGCTTCAAAAATTTCACTTTGATGATGTCCTGCAGTACGGGCAGGAAGTAGCCGAGCGTCACTTCAAGATCGGCCGGGCGCAGCGGCGTGGTAGCTGGTAGAAGGGAATTGCGCGCGCCGGCAGCCAAAACCACGAAGTCGGCGGTGTGATCGCCGCCGGTAGCGCTGAGATGAACACGCTCGCCTTTCGTATCCACTTGCGTGACGCGCGATTGAATCGCTTTGCAGCCTGCCGCCACCGCGCGATCGAGCAACATGCCATTGAGCACGGCGCGCGAATAAATCACGATCGGCTGGCCGAGAGCGAATTGCACGCGGTCACCGTGGCTCGAAATCATTTCCGCGCGGTGAATTAGCTTTTTTGGATATGGATTATCGAGCAGGAAGGGATAGGCTTCGATTGCTTTATGCGTCAGGCCGCCGCCGCACGGTTTCTCCCAAGCGAGATGCTCGTCAAACAGCGTTACGGAAAAGCCCGCGGAGGCGAGTTGCTCGCCGCACAGCGCGCCCGCCGGACCTCCACCCACAATGGCAATTTCTTGCATGTTCGCTGGTGAATACTATCCTACGTCAGCGGAAAGACCGCAGCTAAAAACCATGCAGCAAGTATAGCATCGAACACTGCCGTTGCCGGTATGGAGCTAGTGCGGCGGAGCAACGCATCGGCTCCGAGGCGCTGCAGGCCCGAGAAAAGTGCCAGCGGAATGGTCAACAGAATGATGATGATGGTTTGATCGTTGCGAGTGACGAGGAACGCAAATCCGCAAGCCAGCCAGAGGATCGAGCGAAGCGCGAGAAAGAATCCGAACCGCTTGGCGCTGGCGGTGCGCGAACCTTGCAGCGAACCTAAAGCGGATTCCTCGGCGAAGAAATAGGGTAGAAGCAACGGAAGCATAAGTGCGAAACGCCACCAGCGGGGCCAATTCATCCATGCGTCGGTGAGTTGCAGGTTGAGCCAGGCTCCGATCGCGAGGAATGTTGCAAAGCCGAGAACCAGTGCGGCGGCGAATGATCGGGGATCGAAGCTGGATGCTTGCTTGAATTGCTTCCAATTGAGCATCCAGAGAAGCGCCGAAGAGAGCAGCAACAGAGACGCGAGATAATCGCCGCTGAATTGCCGAAGGATGGGATGGAGCGGGACGGCGATGGTCATTATGCAGACAGCAATGAACGCGGCTACGGCCCATTGGAGCAGAATCTTGTTTGTGGCGGAGTGGGATAGTAGTTCTGAGGATGTTGGCATGGAAGGAGAAGTGGCAGGAGTGCCTGCGCCAGTCTGCCGAAACGTAGCTGCGATCGCAGTCGCCGCCAGCGGGAATATCATTAACAAGCCGAGTAACCCGATTAAAGCGCCTCCTTGAGTTTGCCCGCCCACATCACTATCGATCATGCCATGGAGGGGAAAAGCACGGTCTCCGGGTGCAATGGTTTCAATATGCTCGCGTGCAAAGCTGCGCTTGATCCACTCGAGTGATTTATCCGTGACGCGCCAATCTACGATTAGGCTGGAATGAGTTGCGTAGGCCACTCGCTTCAATTCGAAGGCGCGGCGCTCCCAGAAATCGGAGTCTTCCGTGCGGTTTCCCTGTGCGGCGCGGGCAATTTGCCTCGCGGCACCTTTTAGGATGGGAATGTCAAACTGAGCTGTGAATACGAGCAGGTTGGAAGGAATCCGATGCGGCAAGACGAGCGGCGCCGGTGAAATGGCGATCGTGGCGGCTGTGGGGAATTGGTCCGCGAGTCGGATCGCAATCGCTCCACCCATCGAGTGGCCGATGAAGGCGGTTTTGTCCGGATCGACCTCTCCATTGCGAATCAGAGTGCCGATTGCTTCGGACGCGCATTGCTCGGCGTGGGCAAAGGTGAACGATTCAGTGCTGTCGCCATGCCCAGGAAAATCGAGCAAGTAAACGCGCGCGCCTGCTTGGGCAAATTCTTCGCCGAGATAGTACATGACGTGGCGATTGGCGGAGAGACCGTGGAAGACCACGACGGTTGATTGCGGTTTTCTATCACGCAATTGGAAAATTGTTGCCGGGGTGCGGCAGGTCTCGCCAATTGTTATCTGCTTACGATCGAGCGGAGACCGATGAATTAGCTTGCCGCCAGAAAAGTAAAGAAGGGCTGCGCCGATGAGCGCGAGGACGATCTCGCGGCGTTTCATGGCGATTTCCTTGTGGGTGCGGGCAGCATGGTAGAATTGAGTCTACGTCACTGCGCAAGAATAGAAAATGGGGGCGGGAATTGGGGCAGGTGGTATCAGAAGAAGAGCTGATTTTCCGCGTTGCGGAGCTGAAACGTAACGGTAAGCGAGTGGTGTTTACCAACGGATGTTTTGATCTGTTGCATCCGGGACATATTCGATTGTTGGAACAAGCGCGCGATCTGGGCGATGCGCTGATTGTTGCGATTAATACTGACGCCAGTGTCCGCGGAAGCAAAGGACCTCAGCGGCCAATTATTCCGGAAGGCGAACGAGCGGAATTGCTGGCCGCACTGGCCGCAGTGGATTATGTAACGACGTTCGACGAGCCCACGCCGCGGGAAATTATTGCGCGCGTGCTGCCGGACGTGCTGGTGAAAGGAAGCGACTGGGGTCCCAATGAAGTTGTAGGCCGCGAGGAAGTGGAAGCAGCGGGCGGCAGCGTGGTTTCGATTCCGCTGGAACTGGGACAATCGACAACGAACATCGTGGAACGCATTCGCAGCCTGCCATCATGATTCTTCCCCTTGTAGCCGAGCTTCTTTTGCGCGTGGGTAAATTGCCCGCGGTGGAAGAAGTGTTCGATCTATTGCGACGCGGGCCGAACGAAACGCGTATCGGCGGGCCCACAACCGCTGCAAAAGCGCTGCTCGCCGCGCTGGCAGCCATGGAACTAGGGCGGCCAATTGTGATGCTGGTGGAATCGAATCAGCGCGCCGAGGATTTGTGCGAGCCGCTGCGATTTTTCTATCGCGCGCTTACCGGCAAGCCAGGAAGCCGGGTGGCTGTTCTGCCAGCTCATGAAGTGTTGCCCTACGATCATCTTTCTCCGCACGCGGAGCTTTCCGAAGCGCGGGCCGTGTCGCTGTGGAGATTCGCGAGCGGTGAAATTGATGTGCTGCTTGCTCCCGCGACAGCGGCGCTGTTGCGTCTGCGCGAGCCGGAATTTTACCGCCAGTTCGCGTTGACCGTGGAGCGCGGCGAAGAAATTCCTCTCGATTCGCTGATCGAGCATCTGGCCAGCGTGGGATACGAGCGCCACGAAACGGTGGAGATGCCGGGACAATTTTCGGTGCGCGGCGGGATCGTGGATATTTATTCGCCCGAGGCTACGCGTCCCGTTCGATTGGAACTGTTTGGCGATACGGTGGAATCGCTGCGCGAATTTGATCCAAACACGCAACGTTCCACCAGCCCCGTGGCGCGCACCACGCTGCTGCCGCTGACGGATTATCCGCGGCGCAGCGAATTGCTGGCGCGGCTGCATGCACGGGTGGTGGCCGGACTTGCGGAAGCCGAGGAAGAAACGGATGTGCGCGCGGATTTCTTTCCCGGATGGGAATTCCAGGCCGCGCTGGTTGAGCCGCTGGAATCAAGCCTGCTGACCCTCGCCTCGGACATTGTGTTCATTGAAGACGAGCCGGAGACTCTGCGGGCCGCGCATGAAAAATTCCGCGTGCGCCTTGCCGATGCATTCGAAAATTCGTCGGCATCGATTCCACCAGCCGCGCCGCCCGAGCGATACTTTCTGAGTGAGGAAGAAGCACGGCAGGTGCGCTCACGCGTTCCGCGATTGCTGGTGGAGCAGTTGGCGCTGGAGCAGCCGGAATCGATTGCGCACCGCCTTTCGACGCAGCCCACGCCGCGCTATCACGGGAACGTTTCTGCGTTCATGGCCGAAGTGCGCGGGCGCCTGAATGGCGGCGACCAGGTGATTATTGCGGCGTCCAGCACCGGGGAACTCGAGCGCTTTGCGGACATTTGCCACGAATACGAGTTGCCGTACCGCTTGGGCGAGCTGGAGGAAAATGTGACGGTGACGCGGCTCGCCGAAGAATCGAGTGGCGGCAGCGTTCCAGCCGTAGTGCTAATCAAGGCGCCGATTTCGGAAGGCGCGGTTTTTACTGATGCGAAGTTCGTAATTTACGGCACGGGAGACGTGTTCGAATCGGTAGCGACTCCGTCACGCCAGCGCAGCCGGCCGCAGACCGCCAGTTTCTTCAGCGATCTTTCCGATTTGAAGCCGGGAGATTATGTGGTCCATGTGGATCACGGCATCGGGCAATTCGACGGGCTTCGTCAAGTGGTGGTGGAAAGCGCCGTGGGCGAATTCATGTTGCTGCGTTATGCGGAGGATGCGCGGCTCTATGTGCCGCTGGCGCGGCTCGATTTGATTCAGAAGTATCAGTCGCTTGGCGGGACTACTCCGCAACTCGATAAATTGGGCGGCGCAGTTTGGGAAGCGCGTAAAAGCCGCGTGCGCAAATCGGTGGGCGACCTGGCCAAACAGTTGCTCGCGCTCTATGCCGAGCGAAAGGCAGCTCCGGGCCACGCGTTTCCCGCGGATACAACCTGGCAAAAAGAAATGGAGGATGCGTTTGAATTCGATGAGACGCCCGATCAAGCAAAAGCCATCGAGGATGTGAAGCGCGACCTGGAAAGCTCGCTGCCAATGGACCGGTTGCTCTGCGGCGACGTAGGTTACGGGAAGACGGAAGTGGCGATGCGCGCGGCATTCAAGGCGCTTTCGGATTCGAAGCAAGTGGCGATTCTGGCGCCCACCACCGTGCTGGCGTTTCAACATTATGAAACGTTTCGAAGGCGGCTCGCCGCATTTCCCGTGCGCGTCGATATGCTCAGCCGGTTCCGCAATCCCCGTGAACAGAAAAAAACGCTGGAAGATCTGGAAGCGGGGAAAGTGGATATTGTGATTGGAACGCACCGGCTGCTTTCCAAGGACGTGAAGTATCACGACCTGGGATTGCTGGTGGTGGACGAAGAGCAGCGATTCGGCGTGGCGCATAAGGAGCGGCTGAAAGAAATTCGCAAGAATGTGGACGTGCTGACGATGTCGGCGACGCCGATTCCGCGGACTCTGCACATGTCGCTGGTGGGCCTGCGTGATATGTCCCTGATCGAAACGCCGCCGAAAGACCGGCTGGCGATTCAAACGGTAGTGGCGCCATTCAGTGAAACACTGGTGCAGCGCGCGATCAACGACGAATTGGATCGCCAGGGACAGATCTTTTTTGTACACAATCGCGTGGAATCCATTTATTCGCTGGCCACCATGGTGCAGCGGCTGGTGCCGCGCGCGCGGGTGGTGGTGGGACACGGGCAGATGAAGGAACATGAACTGGAGAAGGTGATGCTGAAATTTGTCCGCAATGAGGCGGACATTTTGATTTCCACGACGATTATCGAAAACGGGTTGGATATTCCGCGCGCGAATACCATCATCATCAATCGCGCCGACCGCTTTGGATTGGCCGAGCTGTATCAACTGCGTGGAAGAGTGGGCCGTTCAAACCAACGCGCTTATGCTTACCTGCTGGTGCCGCCGGAAGGAACTCTGACTTCACTCGCGAGGCAGCGGCTGGCAGCGCTCAAGGAATTCAGCGATTTGGGCGCGGGATTCCGGATCGCCGCGCTCGATCTGGAACTGCGCGGAGCGGGAAATTTGCTGGGGCGCGAACAACACGGCCATATCGGCGCGGTGGGATTCGACCTTTATTGCCAGATGCTCGAGCGGGCAGTGGCGGAGCGCAAAGGCGAAGCGGTGCGTCCTGAATTGCGCACCACTCTCAATCTGGGAATGGATATCCGCATCCCCGGCGAATACATCGGCAGCGAAAATTTGCGGCTGCGAATTTACAAGCGCATCGCCGGCGTTTCATCCGAAGCCGAACGCGAGGAAGTAAAGCGCGAATTGCAGGATCGCTTCGGTCCGCCGCCGCAATCGGTGGACAACCTGCTCGATTACGCAGTGCTGAAGGCGCTGTGTGAGAAGATGCTGGTGGCTTCAGTGGACCGGCGCGGCGATCAGGTGGCGATTAAATTCCACGATCAAACGCCCGTAAAACCGGAAAGCGTGGTGAAGGTGATTCGCGGGCGCAAGGGGCTGCGGCTCGATCCCGCGGGCGTATTATGGCTCGATTGGAAACGCGACAAAGGCGGCGCCATCGGGGCAACCAGAAACGTATTGCTGCAACTCCAACCGTAGGGATACAATTTTCGGGCAGTACCTAGAGGAAATGAGCATGAAACAAGGTTTTTCGAGCGGAGAGATGTTCGGCCGTAAGAGTTTCCAACAGTTGTTCTTGATTGCCCTTGCGGTGGTGGCAGGGCTCGGCGCACTGTTCGCAACCGCGCCTTTTCTATCTGCTCAAGACAACAATGGAAAGCTGGTGGAAGAAATCGTGGCACGCGTGAACAACGAGATCATTACCAGCTCGGAATACACCAGAGCCGAGCAGGCCTTGCGCGATGAAATTACCCAGGGATGCACCGGATGCTCCGCCGCGCAAATTGACGCTGCTTACAACGAGCAGCACAAGGATATTCTACGCGGGTTGATCGATCAGGCTTTGCTGGTGCAGCGGGCCAAGGACATGGGAGTCAGCGTCGAAACTCAATTGGTGAAACAACTCGACCAGACCCGGCAACAACACAATTTGCCGAGCATGGAAGCGCTGGAAAAGGCCGTGGAATCCTCCGGGCTATCCTGGGAAGAGTATAAATCCAACATCCGTAACACACTGATGACGCAGGATGTGATCCGCAAGGAAGTGGGTGGGCGAATTTCGGTGGACGATGCCGACCTGAAGAAATATTACGAGGAACACAAATCCGAATACGTGCGCCCCGAGCAGGTGTATTTGAGCGAAATCCTGATCAGCACGGATGGCAAAAGCCCCGACGATTATCCGGCGCTGAAGAAGAAGGCCGAAGACTTTCTCGATCGAATTAAAAAAGGCGAGGATTTTGGCGAACTGGCCAAGCGCTATTCCGATGGGCAGACCGCCAAGCAGGGCGGCGATATGGGAGCATTCGGCCGCGGACAACTGGCCAAGCCGCTCGAAGACCAAGTTTTTAAATTGAACCGCGGCGATATGACCGACGTGATTCAAACCAAGGCCGGTTTCGAAATCCTGCGAGTGGATGAGCATTACCAGGCCGGGCAGCAGCCATTCGATAAAGTGGAAAACGAGATCACCAATAAATTTTATCAGGACAAGATGCAGCCCGCGCTACGCAGCTATTTGGCCGAATTGCGGGAAGAAAGCTACCTGACGATCAAGCCGGGCTACGTGGATAGCGCCTCGACAGGCGGAAATTCCGTGATCGAAGAGGTGGCGCCGACCCCGGATTCGACTAAGAAACCAGCGAAACCTTCCAACAAGAAGAAGGCGGGCTGATGAAGTCCGCCTACGTTGCGGACCTGCAACCGGACCAGGCGGTTAGCTCCCTGTTCTTGGTTCGCGACAAGGAGATTCGCACATCTTCCGCCACCGGCAAATCGTGGCTACAACTTGAACTGGTGGACCGCACCGGCACCATCGAAGCAAAAATGTGGGACAACTTCACGGACATCGCCGCAACGTTCGAGCGCGACGACATTGTAAAAATTCGCGCGCGCGTGAAAGTATATCGCGGCAAAAGCGAGCTTTCGATCGAGCAAGTGATTCCCGCCAGGCAGGGCGAATATTCCCTGGAAGATTTTCTGCCGCACACCAAGCAGGATATTGAACAACTCTATCGCAGCGTGTGCAGCACGGCCGCGGGCGTAAGCAATCCCTGGCTGAACGCGCTGCTGAAAAGCGTGCTCGAGGATCCGGCGATCGCGGCGAAGCTCAGGCGCGCCCCCGCTGCGATGACCATGCATCACGCCTTCATCGGCGGGTTGCTAGAACACATTGTCAGCCTTTGCGCGCTGTGCAAATTTGCCGCGTCGCAATATACGGAAGTGAATTCGGATTTGCTGTATGCGGGAGCGATTTTGCACGACCTGGGGAAGATTCAAGAACTCACCTACAATCGCGGCTTCGCCTATTCCACCGAAGGCGAATTGCTGGGCCACATCGTGATCGGGCTCGCGATGGTGCGGCGAAAGATCGAAGCGATTCAGGGATTTCCCGCGCCGGTCGCCACGCTTGTGGAACATATGATTGTCAGCCATCATGGCTCGTACGAATTCGGTTCGCCCCGGCTGCCGATGGTTCGCGAAGCGGTGCTCTTGCATTATCTGGACGATTTGGATTCGAAGATGGGTGCAATGCGGGCGACGCTCGAATCCAGGGATGGCAATGCCCCCTGGACGGCGCGCAATCCTTCGTTGCGCCGTTCGTTGCTTCGCGGAGATGAATTTATGCGCGGTGACGAGTCTGACCGCGGCGGCGAATCGCCGGACCCGGGCGCCGGGCACAAGGCGGCAGGGAAATGAACATGATCTCCCGCGAAAATCGTGGTGGGTTGCCTTCGCCGCGACGGTCTCTGCTTGATCTGGCGCCACTCGAACTCGATTGCATGACGACGCTGTGGCCGATGGGCGAGGGAACGGTGCGCGAAATTCGCGATCAGCTTGCTCCGCGACTGCCGCGCGCTTACACCACAATCATGACCATTATGGACCGCCTGGCGCGCAAAGGTGTTGTCGAACGGAGAAAAGTCGGCCGCGCGTACCGCTACCGGCCAAACTTGTCCGCCGCAGAAGCACGTGAGCACGCGCTGGGGCAAGTAGTGGAGAGTTTTTTTGGCGGATCGAAGGAAGCCGTGATCGAACAGCTTGGATTGGGTATTGCGTCGGGTCGCGCCGTGATGGCTGCAGCAGCGGCCGGGTCGCGTCCCGCGGTGCGCGAATCGGTGCGTCCCGCTGCCTCCGCCACAGCGGCGCCGGTAGCCACAGGCATCCATCTGGCGCCTGTACCGAGCCGGTTGAAACCGGTAGCAGTTGGTGAGGCTCCGCAGGGATCAGCGCCGCCGGAAGTGCCGGAGGTTCCGCTTGCGGGAGTAGTGGCTGCTGCCGAACCCGAGCGAGAAGATGAAGAGCAGACGAAGCGCTCAAGCGCCAAGGAATCGAATTCCGCCTCGATGGACCCCACGCTTCTTTGAAATTCCGCGCTATACTTGAAATGATTGGGATTTGTTGATGTTCGTGCTAGTTCCCGGGGCATCGTGGCGGACTGGTTCCAGGCAATCGGATTGAAGATATTAAACGCACAACTGTAAGTGATTCATGTTTCCCGCCGAACTTACAATTCGAGGCCATGTAATTCGCCCGGCCACACTGCTCGCGCCCATGGCCGGCGTCACTGATACAATTTTTCGTCGTGTGATTCGCGGCCTCGGCGGCTGCGGCTTGATCATGACCGAATTCACCAGCGCCGAAGCGGTGACGCGCAATTCTTCGCGCACCGCGCGGTATCTTTATTTCGACCAGGACGAACATCCCATTGCGGCGCAGATTTTCGGCGCGGAGCCGGGAGTGATGGCTTCCGCGGCGGCGCTGACGCAAGAGCTTGGCTTCGACCACGTGGATATCAACCTCGGCTGTCCCGCAAAAAAAGTGGTGAAGTGCGGCGGCTCGGGGCTTCTCCGCGATTTGCCGCTGCTCGAAGAAGTGCTGCGGCAAGTGCGCGCGGCCGTGACGCTGCCGCTGACGATCAAGATTCGTTCCGGTTGGGACGAGAACAACATCGTTGCCGTGGACGTAGCCAAAATGGCGGAGCAATTGGGAGTGGAAGGAATCGCGGTGCATCCGCGCACGCGCGTGCAGGGATATAACGGCAACGCGGATTGGAGCATCATCCGCGCGGTGAAACAAGCGGTGCGCATTCCCGTGATCGGCAACGGCGATATTCGCTCACCCCAGGACGCGGAGCGAATAGTGGCGGAAACCGGCTGCGACGCGGTAATGATCGGCCGCACAGCGTCGACGAATCCATGGATCTTCCGCCAGATCGAGCAATATCTGGCGACGGGAAGTTACGACGAGCCATCGGAATCCGATCGCTACCATCTGCTCTCTGACTATTTCCGCAGCCTGGCGGCGACGGATTGGCCGGATGCGATCGGGAAGATGAAACAATTTGCCTGTTGGTTTACGCACGGCGTGCGCAACGGAGCGGAATTGCGCCGCCATGTGCACCAATCGAAGACCATTCCTGAAATTCTCGAGCGCGTGGATTCCTTCTTCACCGCCGCTGTCTGAATAAATCAAACTGTGATCAGGATCAATGCGTTGCCTTGCGCGGAGCCTAGGATTTACCATCCTCGCGGGAGAGCAGCAATTCCTTGTAGGCTTCTCGCTTGCTCAAGCCTCGTTCGCGGGCGGCTAGCTTGAGCGCGGCCTTGTGGTCAATTTCTTCCTCGCGCATAAGCTGATCGACGCGTTGCGTGAGAGATTGTTTCGTGGCGCTGGCCGCTTGGGCTGCGGCACGGTCATCCACCTCGTCAGGCGGCCCGATCAGCAAAGTGATTTCGCCCTTGGGCGTTTTACTTCCCAGGCGCGCGACCAATTCATCGAGGCGGCCGCGGATGAACTCCTCGTGCAGTTTGGTCAGTTCGCGCGCGATCACCGCGGGGCGGTTGCCAAGAGTGTCCAGCGCGTCGGCCAAAGTTTCGATGATGCGGTGGGGCGCTTCGTAAAACACCAAGGTGCGCTGCTCACCCGCAAGGTCTCGAAACAATCGCCTTCGTTCTCCCGCTCGCGAAGGCAAGAATCCAAGGAAAGCGAACTCATCGATCGCGAGTCCCGAAGCTGCCAGTGCGGCTACCACCGCCGATGCTCCCGGTACCGGCACCACGGGAATTCCATGCCGCAAACAGAGCGTGACCAAACGGTGGCCCGGGTCGGAAATCGCCGGAGTTCCGGCGTCGCTGACCAAAGCAATCTTGGCGCCCTGCTCGAGTTCGATCACCAACTCCGGCGCGCGCGTCATTTCATTGTGTTCGTGATAACTTTCCAGGCGGCGGCTGATTTTGTAGTGCGAGAGCAACTTCATCGTCTGCCGCGTGTCTTCACAGGCGATCAGGTCAGCTTCTTTCAGAATGCGCAAGGCGCGCAGGCTGATGTCCTCCAGGTTGCCGATCGGAGTCGCCACCAGGTAAAGACATCCCTCGTTTTCCTTGCCCGTATTTTTCAATCTATTCGGCGCCGCCATCGATGAAACACCTTTTGGACTGTCAGTAACGAATTAAGAAAGTACTTGGGGAAGTCTAGCACAGGCTTGCGCAGAAGGCCGCGTGGCGCCTTTTCGATCACCGCGAAAGCTGCTTCGCTGGCGGATGCGAATGGTTTTTGGTGAAAGTGACTTCGCGTGACGATGTGCGCGGCTCACGCGGGCATGATAAGATTTCTGAACTGCGATCGGCAGGGGAGGATTTGTTCGGTGCCTTTGTACGAATATCAATGTTCGAAGTGTGGACGCAAGTTCGAGAAAATCGAAACTGTCGACGCTCCCGAAACGAGAAAATGCCCGCATTGCGGCGCAAAGGCTCCGCGCATGTTTTCCGCTCCGGCCATTCAATTCAAGGGAACGGGCTGGTACGTCACGGACTATGGAGGCAAGAACAACAGCGCCGCCGCTGCCGCCGAGCGGGGCGAAGGAAAATCCGAAGGCAAGTCCGATGGAAAATCGGAGGGGAAGCCGGAAGGGAAATCCGAAAGAAAATCCGAGGGGAAATCATCGGAAGGACCTTCAGGTTCTTCTTCGGAGAAATCCTCGAAGAAGTCCTCTGAATCGAAATCATCCACGAAGAAAAAAGATTCCTAGCTCGATCCGGCTTTCTGTTTTTTCCGGGAGCGGCGAAAAAGCCTGCATTCGCGCTGTTGCGCGCCGAAATCTTTTGTCTACCCGATGGTCTTCAGATACTCACGAAAGGCCGCGCCGAACTCCTCATTTTTCAGCGCCATTTCAACCGTCGCCTTCAGGAATCCGAGCTTGTCTCCCGCGTCGTACGATTTTCCTTCGTAAATAAGCGCCCACAACCCTTTCTCGCGAGCCAACTGGCGCAGAGCGTCGGTCAATTGAATTTCTCCGCCCGCACCTGGTCTGGTGCCTTGGATGTAATCGAAGATTATGGGAGGTAGCACGTATCGCCCAAGCACCGACAAATTCGAAGGCGCATCCTCCGGTTTCGGTTTTTCCACCAGATCATTGATCCGCAACAGGCGATCCCCCCATTTCGTTCCTTTTTCCGGCGTGGCGTCAATGATGCCGTATAAATGAACGCGCTCGCGAGGCACGGCTTCCACGGAGATCGCGCCGATGCCGGTTTGTTCGTAAAGTTCGATCAGTGGTTTGGTGCCCGGCTCTTCTCCATCCAAAATCACATCGCCCAGCAAAATGGCAAAGGGTTCTTCACCGACGAGTTCACGCGCGGTAAGCACTGCGTCGCCCAGGCCGCGAGGTTCGCTCTGGCGGGTATAACTGAAGCGCACCATGTTGCCGATGTCGCGCACCAATTGGGCGCGCTTCTTGTCGCCCTTCGCATCGAGAAAATGCTCGAGTTCCGGGGAACTATCGAAATGATCTTCAATCGCATTCTTGCCGCGGCCCGTCACCATGATGATGTTTTCGATTCCCGATCTCAGACACTCTTCCACGGAATATTGAATCAGCGGCTTATCCACCACGGGCAACATCTCTTTCGGCATCGCTTTGGTGGCCGGCAAAAAGCGCGTTCCCAAGCCCGCCGCGGGTAGGACGGCCTTGCGCACGCGTTTGTGTATGGTCATTGAGTCAGTGTCGGGCTGAGGGTTGAGCCTGGCCGCCTGTGCGAAGAGAAGATCAGCCTTGCTCGAAGTCCCGTCAGTCTCCTCTCTATAGAATTTCACTAATCATTAGAGCGTACCGACAATAAGGTTCGCTTACTCGATTTGTCAATCCGCAATCGCCTGTAGATTCACGGGATTGTGGAACTTCGCTGAAATCCGCAAAGCTTGGCGGGTGAATGCCGGCCAGTTCACTCAGACTGGCCAATTCAAACGTGCTGGAAGGGCTGTGCTAACATGTCGTTTGTTGTTTTCGCGGGCAAAAACAACGCTTCCATGAACGAACCTCGCATTCTCGGAATTGAATCGTCTTGCGATGAGACGGCCGCAGCCGTCGTCGCGGGAGGCCGCACAATCCTCTCCAGCGTGGTGGCCTCGCAGATTGCCATTCATCGTAAGTATGGCGGTGTGGTGCCGGAACTGGCTTCGCGCGAGCATTTGCGGCAAATCGTCCCGGTGGTTCGTGAGGCGCTCGAGCAGGCGGGAATTGCGCTGCGCGATATCGACGCGGTGGCGGTGACGCGCGGCCCGGGCTTGGTCGGCGCGCTGCTGGTTGGCTTGACCTATGGCAAAGTTTTGGCGATGTCGCTAGGCAAACCGTTGATCGGCGTGAATCATCTGGAAGGGCACGTCCACGCGGTCTTCCTGGAAGCACACAGTGCGGGGCGCAGGCCGGAGACGCCCGCGATTTGCCTGATCGTTTCCGGAGGCCACACAGTCATTTATGGAGTGGCAGTTTCTAATTCAAACGGCAATGAAGCGGCCGCGCGGTTTACCTATTCCCGCATTGGCCAGACGCGTGACGATGCCGCCGGCGAAGCCTACGACAAAGTTGCCAGGCTCCTCGCGCTCGGCTATCCCGGCGGGCCGGTAATCGATCAACTTGCCGTCCATGGCAATCCCAACGCCATGAAATTCGGCGAACCGAAAATGAAGGGCAATCCCTACGATTTCAGTTTCAGCGGCATCAAGACGGCAGTGCTCTATTACCTGCGCAAGCACACCGAGTTGAAAGGTGAAATCGAGGCGCGCGAGCAAGCCTTGGCGCGCGGCGAGCGCAAAGCAGAACAATTACTGCCGCTGGCCAGCCCTCAGACGCTCGACCTGATCGCCAGCTTCCAAAGGTGCGTGGTAAACAATCTAGTGATGCGCACGCTGGCCGCCGCGGAACAAAGCGGCGCGCCTTCGATCTTAGTTTCCGGCGGAGTCGCGGCAAATCGTGAGCTGCGCCTTTCATTCGAAAGGGAATCGGTCGCCCGAGGAATCGCTGTCTATTTTCCCAGCCGCGCACTCTCAACCGACAACGCCGCGATGATCGCAGCCGCGGCCTACCCGAAATTGGTCGCAGGCGAACTCGATGATTCCTCGTTAAACGCCGAAGCTAATTTGCCCCTCGCCTGAGTGCGCATTACTTGACTCTGAACTCTTGGACGCATAATCTCGGCCATCGCAGATTGGCAGGGTAAGTAGGCGCGGAACCGGTTTCGCTCGGATCGGATCATTTGCCGTCCATTCGCACGCGGTTCTCGCTCGAGTCATCACAAATTGCCAGGCCAATTCGTTTGAAAATTCGAAAATTGAGGGGGACAGCGATGAAGAGAGGTTGGATATGGTGTTTACTCGGTTTGCTTGCTCTGGGAAGCGCGTCATTGTCGCAAGCCCAGAAAAGCGGCGGGACGGAGAAGGCGGTAGCGGCGCTCGAACAACAGTGGCTTCAGGCGCAAAAGACAAACAATCCCGATCTGGTCGCCCCGCTTCTGGCCGATAAAATCACGGTTACCGAGTTCGATGGGAAAGTGCTCGACCGGACCGGCGTTCTGGCGATGTACAAGAAAACCAAATGGGACAGCGCCGACTATTACGATGTGAAGGTAACGGTATTTGGCGATACGGCCATCGCGACCGGGGGCTTCAAAGGAAAAGGTACCGATGATCAGGGAAAGCCATTCGATGATAACGAGCGCTGGACCGACACCTGGATAAAAATGCCCGGCGGTAAATGGCAGTGTGTGGCGAGCCATGGGTCGACAGTAAAAATGTAAACAGCCACAAAATGTTGAATCGAAGTGGCCGCCTTCGCCATCGGCGGCCACTTTTTTTTGCATTCTTGCCGAAACAAGGTTCTCAAATTCTTCTCCTCGCTTCTCCTTCCTTTTCACTGGAGGACAAATTCTATAGAATCGCGCGGCGGGTTTGCGGCGCGCGGATGGCGCTACGCTTTCAGGGAGGATTGGATTCATGTCAGAGACAGCGGAGCAATACATCAAACGAATTCTTGGCCACATTCAGGGAAAAGATGCAATGAAGAGCCAGGTTGCCGCGCCGGGCAAATTTGCGCGGCTGATTCGCGGCGTGCCGAAAAGCCGCTTGATGCGAAAGCCGGTGCCGGGAAAATGGTCGGTGGGCGAAATTCTGGCGCACCTTACCGATACGGAATTGGTGGTCGGCTATCGCATTCGCAGGATGCTGGAGAGCAGCGGAACGGCGATTGAGGCTTACGACCAGGATCGCTGGGCGGCGGAAGGGAATTACGCCAAACGCGATGCGCGCGTTTCGCTGGCGCTGTTTACCGCGCTGCGCGAATCCAATCTGCGGTTGATGCGTTCGCTTTCAAAAGAGCAATGGCAGCGATACGGGATGCACGCGGAACGCGGCAAGGAAAGCGTGGAAACCATTCTGCGAATGGCCGCGGGTCATGATTTGAACCATATCGAACAGGTGGAACGCATTCTCGGGAAGAAACGCTAACCTGTTGGGCCACGGACCCCAAATCGCGGGCTGCCCAAACTGTTACAAACATGGTTTTTAGGGGGTCGGAGCTTCAGTTCCGACATTTAGTACAGCTAGAAATTGGGCTTCAGCCCCTGAAGCAGACCGATCCGCTCACAGATAGCTGGGAGAATATTTGTAAACACGTCCATGCGAATTGCGATTGATACCGGCGGAACGTTCACCGATTGCGTGTTTGTGCGCGACGGGAAACTCGCCATTCTGAAGGTTCCCTCCACTCCGCAGGCGCCCGCCCAGGCGATCGCAGAGGCTCTGCAGGAAATTATGAGCGGTAGCCAGCTTCATGTCGACGAACTCGACCTGGTTTGCGGCACGACGGTGGGAACCAATGCTCTGCTGCAGCGGCGCGGCGGAGGCGTAGCACTGGTGACGACGGCGGGATTCGAAGATGTAATTGAAATCGGCCGGCAGGCACGCCCGCGGCTATACGATTTTTTTGCGGACCGTCCGGAGCCTCTGGTGCCGCGCGCACGCCGCTTCGGACTTCGCGAGCGAGTGGCGGCCGGTGGCCGCCCCATTCTGCGGCCAACGGTCGCGGAGCTGAACCGGATCGTGCGCCTGGTGCGGCGCAGCGGCGCAAACTCCGTGGCAGTGTGCTTGCTTTTTTCCTTTGCTCATCCGGCGCACGAACAAGCGATTGCGAAGCGATTGCGAGCGGCGGGCCTGCAAGTTTCCGTCTCGCATGAAATTCTGCCGGAATTCCGCGAGTTCGAACGTACGGCCACCAGCGTCGTCAACGCCTACCTGGTTCCCGTGATGAGCGAATATCTGGCGCGAATTGAATCCATCGCGCAAGATGCCGCGCGCAAGGCCCATGTGCGCATCATGCAATCGAGCGGAGGAATCGTCTCCGCCCGCGTGGCTTCGCGCGAACCAGTGCGCACAATCCTTTCGGGCCCGGCGGGCGGCGTTTTGGGCGCGCAGTATGTGGCGGAACGCGCAGGCTTTCACCGGATCATTGGATTCGATATGGGCGGAACGTCCACGGATGTGGCGTTGCTCGACGGTCCGCTGCGCACAAGCAACGAATCCTCGGTGGCTGAACTTCCCGTGGCCGTGCCAATTCTGGATATTCATACCGTGGGCGCAGGCGGCGGATCACTGGCGCGGTTCGATCGCGCGGGCGCTCTGCGTGTGGGGCCCGAGAGTGCAGGCGCCGATCCCGGACCGATCTGTTATGGACGCGGGGAGCAGCCCACTGTGACCGACGCGCACTTGATTCTCGGACATCTGGCGCCGGATGGATTGCTGGGAGGTGCTTTTCGTCTGGATGAAGCCCGCACACAGCGCTACATGGAACGCGCTCGCGGTAAAGTGCGGAGTGTTGAGGAATTTGCGCAAGGAATTCTAGAAGTTGCCGACGCGAACATGGAAAAAGCCATTCGAGTTATCTCGGTCGAACGCGGATATGACCCTCGCGATTACACGCTGGTGGCATTCGGAGGCGCCGGCGGATTACATGCCTGTGGCTTGGCAGCCGCTCTCAATATGCCGGGAGTGTTGATCCCCAAATTTCCCGGCGGGCTTTCCGCTCTGGGAATCCTGCGCGCCGACGTAGTGAAGGATTTCTCGCAGACGATCCTGCTCGCGGTGAATCGTGCGCGCGCCGCCCGCTCTGCGCTCGAGCGCGCTTTCAAAAAACTGGAATCGCGCGGGCGGCGCGAAATGGCGGCGGAAGGTTTTGCCGGCGGTGCCGCGCGAATCGATCGGCTGCTCGACATGCGCTACATAGGCCAGGCGTTTGAACTCACCGTCCCCGCCACTGGTGATTTTCTGAAGGAGTTTCATCGCGCGCACGAGCGGCGATACGGCTACTCCGATTCCGTCAAGGCGGCGGAGGTGGTGAATGTGCGTGCACGATTCATCGGTGCCACGCCCAAGCCCGAATTGCCGAGCACACGCCTGGGTCCAGCAGATGCGCGGGCTGCAATCGTTGATGTCCGTCGCGCTTTTTTCGGAGGCAAGCCGATTGCAACGCGTCTGTACAATCGCGAAAAGTTGCGCGCGGGAAATCGGTTTGCCGGTCCCGCGATTATTGCGGAGTACAGTGCGACGACCGTTGTTCCCCCGGGATGGCGCGCGCGCGTGGATGCATTCGAAAATTTGATTTTGGAGCCAGCGCGATGACTGGCATTGGGCGTAGAAATGGAGTGGCGGAATGAAATTTGATCCCACGCGGCTGGAAATATTCAAAAACCTGTTCCATTCCGTGGCGGAAGAAATGGGAAGCGCGCTGCGTCGAGTGGCGTTTTCTCCCAATATCAAGGAGCGGCGGGATTATTCCTGCGCAGTCTTCGATGCGAAGGGTGCAGTGCTGGCCATGGGCGATCACATGCCCGTCCATCTCGGCTCGATGCCAATGTCTGTCGCCGCCGCGATGCACGCGCTGACGCTCGATCCCGGCGATATAGCCCTGCTGAACGATCCTTATGCCGGCGGCACGCACTTGCCCGATCTGACAATGGTAATGCCCGTCTTCATCCCACGCGTAACCAAACCGCTCTTCTATGTCGCGAACCGGGCCCATCACGCGGATATCGGCGGCGCACATGCAGGCTCGATGGGGCTCGAACGAGAAATATTCCAGGAAGGCTTGCGAATCCCACCCGTCAAGATCTTAAGAGCAGGGCAAGTGGTTCGCGATGTGATGGAATTGCTTCTCGCAAACGTGCGCACTCCGCGCGAGCGCGAAGGCGACCTGACGGCGCAAATCGCCGCCTGCCGCATCGGCGAGCGCCGCCTGCACGAAATCACCGCGAAGTACGGCCGCAGGGAAGTGGAAACCTACGAACGCCACCTGCTCGATTATTCCGAGCGCATGACGCGCGCCATGCTTCGCGTAATTCCCAACGGGCGATACCGCGGAGTCGATTTCTTGGACGACGATGGGATCTCACCAGAGCCGCTGCGCATCGTTGCCACAATCACGATCGAAGGATCGACTGCCACAGTCGATTTCACCGGCTCCGCGCCACAATGCGCGGGCAGCGTGAATGCCGTGCGCGCGATTGCCGAATCGGCAGTCTTCTACGTTTTTCGCTGCTTGATCGACGAACAGGTGCCTGCCACCTCCGGCCTGATGCGGCCCATCACGGTGATCGCGCCGGAAGGCACCATTGTCAACGCCCGGCCTCCCGCCGCAGTTGCCGGCGGCAACGTGGAAGCGTCGCAGCGAATGGTGGATACGCTTCTTCGAGCGCTTTCCCATGCGATTCCCAATCGCATCCCCGCTGCCAGCCAGGGGACCATGAATAACCTGACCTTCGGCGGCATTGATCCGCGCGACGGTGCCCCCTTCGCCTACTATGAAACCATCGCCGGCGGAATGGGCGCCCGTCCAGGCAAAGACGGCGCCAGCGGCATTCACACCCACATGACCAATTCGCTCAACACGCCGGTCGAAGTCCTTGAACACACCTATCCCGTGCGCGTGCTTCGTTACGGTTTGCGGCATGGCTCGGGTGGCAACGGGAAATCGCGCGGCGGCGATGGCGTGGTGCGCGAACTCGAATTATTGACGGACATGCATGTGGGATTTCTCTCCGACCGCCGAAAAATCCCTCCTTATGGATTGCATGGCGGTCAGCCCGGCGCCACCGGGAAAAACGAATGGATCATCGCGGGAAAAGGGAAGTCGGGAAAGAAATCTGGCCGCGTCCGCATAATGCCTTCAAAATGTGGATTCTACGCCGGGGTTGGCTCGATAATTCGAATAGAATCTCCCGGCGGCGGAGGTTGGGGCAAAGCTCGCCGCAAGAAGAATTCCAGCCGGGGAGAATCCAGCAGTTCGCACTGAATGCACAGACGTCCAGCCCAAAAAATAGCCGGGGGCAGCGCTTGATCCATTCTTGTCTTGCGCTGCGCTCCCGGCAGAGGCCTTAAAAATACATCGAGTCGCTAATCCGCCTGCGCCTGGGTCAGGTTTTCCGGCATCTGCAGGCGTGCCTTGGCCAGCGCTTTAACCACCGAAGACTCCGTATTTTGCTCCGAGGAGTTCCTGGCGGTAGCAAGCTCGCTGATCAGCAGATACTTGGCTCGTTCGAGCATTTTCTTTTCGCGGAAGGAAAGCGGCTTGGTCCGGCTCAAAGCGACCAATCCCTTCAGCACTGCGGCCACTTCCATCAACGATCCGGTGCGCATACGCTCCGAGTTCTCCTTGAAGCGATGCTTCCAATCGTGGTGGGATGCGGAGCGGCCCTTTTCGAGATAAGACAGAACCTGCGTGGCTTCCGTGGTTCGAATGACAGATCGCAGGCCCACGTTGGCGATGTTGGTTTGCGGGACCATGACTTTCAGCCCGCTGGATACTATACGCAACATGTAGTATCGCTCGGAACGCCCGTTCATGTAACCGTAACTGATCTGTTCAATTACACCGACACCGTGATTCGGATAGACAACCTTTTCGCCTAACTTGAATTCCATGATTGGCAATCCCCCAGTTGATACAATCCGCTCGAGTGCTGAAAGTGGATGTTTTAATTTTAGACACACGCTCTACCTCCCGTCAAGCGATTCCCACTTTTGA
The DNA here is from genome assembly GCA_963797765.1 of uncultured Acidobacteriota bacterium. Lineage (GTDB taxonomy): Bacteria > Acidobacteriota > Terriglobia > Acidiferrales > UBA7541 > JBGPTK01. The sequence goes on from CAWCQU010000003.1 coordinate 744,939, forward strand.
ACGCCAAATTGTCTTGCCGTAAAATCCATAAAATGCGTCATTTGGCACGATAATTGCCCTGCAGAGGTGCAATTAGGCTAGAATTGCGTCCCATGTTGATCCTTGCGGTGGATACAACCACCCAAGCAGGCAGTGTTGCCGTTTTGAACGACGAGCGCCTGCTGGGGGTCATTTCGACGTGTGTGGGCGAAACTTACTCCTCCCGCATCTTTCGCCAACTGGAATTCCTTCTGCACGAATTATCGCTGAAAACCGAGCAATTTGATCTATTCGCGGTTGCTGCTGGACCGGGATCGTTTAGCGGGCTGCGCGTTGGACTCGCGGCAACCAAGGCCTGGGCCGAGGTGCACCATAAGCCCATCGCCGCAGTCAGCGCTCTGGAAGCAGTGGCTGCGCAAGTCCCTGATGTGTTTTCCAGCCAGGAGGGCGGATGCGGCGGCCCGTTCCTGGCAGCCATGATAGACGCTCGTCGCGGCCAGGTTTACGCGGCCGTTTATCGCCCAATTTCTAAGGACTCATCCTCTACTAATGAGCTGATTCGCCAAGGAGTTGAACGCGTAATGGAAGCTCCTGAATTTCTGGCAGCACTACGTGTGCAGGTGGGGGACGCTTCGGTCATCTTCACAACTCCAACGCCGGATATATTGTCTGGTGCTTTGGCTGCCTCGTCGTTCTCTGATTCGCAGGTCTTGACCGCCTCGCCAGTTCTCGCTCCGGTAATTGGGCTTCTTGGGCTTGCGCACGCTCGGCAGGGCAAATTAGTCGACGCGCTACACCTGGAAGCCAATTACGTACGCCGATCCGATGCCGAATTGGTATTCAAAGCCTTGCGAACATAGTCGCAGGAAGACTCGCCGTCCCAAATTACTGTATCGCGTCCGAGAGGGCAAGCGATGAATCATGCAGATTGCCGAAATACTACGGGCATAATCCCTGGCAATCGTGATTCAATTGCGGCTGCCTGTCCATGATCACCCTGCTAAAAATTCGCGGCTTCAAGCCCGCCGACCTCGATGCCGTTCTGGCGATTCAAAAACGAAGTCCCGGAACAGCGCTCTGGTCACGAGCGGACTATGAACACGTTCTGGAGGGCGATTTCGCCGGCTGGATCGCGGAATCCGAATCGGGAATCCGCGGATTTGTGGTAGCCCGGCGAATGGCGGATGAAATTGAGATTTTGAATCTTGCTGTAGCGGCGGAAGTGCGCCGCTCGAATATCGGCACGGCTCTTTTGCGAAAGGCCATGCAATGGGGAAATCAAGGTGGCGCGCACCGCGCGTTCTTGGAGGTTCGCGACACCAATTTCGCCGCAATTCTTTTTTACGAGCGCAACGGTTTCCTGGGAGTGGGGCGCCGCCGCCGCTACTATTCCAATCCCGATGAAGATGCTCTGCTTCTGGCCTGCTCGATCGTGGCGGAGCCTTCTGCCTTGTTGCGCTGAAGCGGAAGTCCCGCAGTTCTTCCGTCGCGCATCGCGCCACCCAGCGGTACTCTTGGTACGAAACGGCCAATACTCCCAATGCCTCACCAGCAAGAAATAATTTTCAATTTTTTCGCCGCTCCCTTCTCCTTGTGTTATGTTACAGCCATGTGAACGCACGCACCAACTAGGAGGGGAACCTATGGCAGCAATTGCACAGGATTACCGCCAGTCCCTGATCTCGAGCGACGCGGAACTTCAGCGACTGGCTCAAGAACACTCCCGATGCAAAGCGCAATTGGAAGAACTTAGAAATCAATCGTATCTCAGCTCCGAAGACCTGGCTCTTGAAATCACCCTGAAAAAGCGCAAGCTTCATATCAAGGATCAGATGGAATTATTGATCGCCAGCCGGCGTCAGTCGGCGTAGCGATTCCCGATCGCCTATCGCCTCTGAACGCTCCCCACGACGAAGGGTTCTGTCGTAGAATAGAAGTGTTCCTCTAGGATCTCCCGTTCTTAAATGATCTTACAAAATGGTTAAAGACGGATTTAAATTCGCTTTGCCTCCCCTGGTTCTCGGCCTGTTCGCGCTTGTGCCGGGATGGAACTGGGTCGCCGGGATTCTGTTTCTTCTAGGTGCGTTTGTGCTGTACTTTTTTCGTGACCCGCAACGGACGATTCCTTCCGAGCCGGGAATGATTGTTTCGCCGGCCGATGGGCTCGTGATGGAGGTACTGGACGAGCCGTTGGAAGGACAGCCTGGGCAGCGCATCAGTATTTTTCTCTCGGTGTTTGATGTGCACGTAAATCGCGCGCCGGTAGAAGGAGAAATTCGCCGGATCGAGTATCGCCCAGGGCGTTTCTACGCGGCCATGCGCGCGCGGGCATCTGCTGAAAACGAGCAGAACATGGTTCGCATCTCTTCCCCGCAAGGGGATGTGGTGTTCAAACAAATTGCTGGGTGGATTGCCCGCAGGATTCTGTGCTGGAAAGCAGTAGGCGATCGAGTGGCGCGCGGCGAGCGCGTAGGCATGATACGCTTTGGCTCGAGAGTAGACGTTTGGGTGCCGCCGGACGTGGAAATCCTGGTGCGGCGCGGCCAGAAAGTGGCCGGGGGATCGAGCGTTCTGGCAAAATGGAAGGCGACATAACTAAACATGTTTGACGCAGAACCAGAAGAGGGAAGTCCCGCCAGCCGGTTGCGCAATTCGCGCATGCGCCGGGGTGTCTACATCCTTCCCAGCGTGTTCACGGTCGGCAACCTGTTCTGCGGCTATTACGCCATTCTCGCCACCCTGCGCGGCAATATCACCGATATGGATAACGCCGCCCGCGCCATTGGCATCGCGATTCTGTTCGACGCTCTTGATGGCCGGGTGGCCCGCATCACCGGAACCAGCAGCGAATTTGGCAAGCAATTCGATTCGCTCGCGGATGTGATCAGTTTTGGCGTCGCGCCCGCTTTTCTGGCGTTTGCGTGGGGCGTGCGCGGAGTGCTGGCCAGCGAGGTTTCTCAGGCCCGGCATGTGTATGAAATTGGGTGGCTGGTCAGTTTCGTTTTTGTGATCTGCTGCGCATGGAGGCTGGCGCGCTTCAATATCCACGGGATGGCGCCAGGTGGCTCGCGATTCTTTGTCGGAATGCCCACACCAGCCGCCGCCGGAATGATCGCCGCTATGGTGCATGGAGTGTGGTGGCCGATCGAAGATTGGCGCCTGGCGCTATTGTGGCAAGTGCTGGTGCTGGCTCTCGCGGCCTTGATGTCCAGTTCGATCCGCTATTACAGCTTTAAGGATATCAATTGGCACCGCCGCCAGCCGTCGCTTACCGTCGTGGCCTTGGCGCTGCTTCTCGCCGCTTTTTGGACCTACTCCGAAATTACGCTGCTGCTGGTAGCTGGAAGCTACACGATCTCCGGCCTGGTAATTCAACTGGTGCGAGTGGCGCGACACCGGCACACCGCTTCGCATCCGGCCTGAAGCAATGTCGGCCATTCCTGCTCCCGTCCCTTCCCGCGTCGCAATCGTAGGGGCCTCTTCCTTGCGCGGAAAGGAATTAAAAGTAGTCCTCGAAGACCGCAATTTTCCGGCTCAAGATTTTGTCTTGCTCGATGAAAGTGCCGCGGCCGGCACGCTTACCGAAGTGGGCGGCGAGCCCACGTTTATCCGGCCGATCGACGAGGAAAGTTTCGAGCGCGCACGATTTGCTTTTTTTGCCGGCAGCCCGGCCGACGCGGCCCGCAATTGGAAAATTGCGCAGCGCGCGGGTTGCACGGTGATCGATTTGACTGGAGCGCTGAATGACGTTCCTGGCGCCAGGGCCTGGATCCCCGCTCTCAAGAAGAGTTTGCCGCCGCCCGATTCCGGCTCGCGCTCCGCCGGACTCTTTTGTGCTCCCGGGCCGGCTGCGATTCTAGCTTGCACGCTGGCGGCGGCGCTCCGCGGATTCTCTCCCCAGCGCTTGGTAATGACCTTTTTCCCGCCGGTATCCGAGCGTGATGTGGCGGGCGTGGAAGAACTGGAAAACCAGACGGCAAATCTGCTTTCCTTCCGCCCGTTTGAACAGTCCATATTTGATGCGCAGGTTGCATTCAACATGCTGGCCGGGTATGGCCCATTGAGCCGTTCCAACCTCCCCACGCACCGCGCGGAAATTTCGCGCGAAGTGGAGCGCTATCTTGCCGGACGCATTCCCGCACCGGCGATTCAATTGATTCAAGCCCCGTTATTTTACGGCTACCCATTTTCCGCATTTGCGGACCTGGCGAGTTCGCATTCGGACGATCAGATCGAGAACGCGCTCAAGGATGTTGGCATCAAAATTCCCGAGGCAGGCGAGCGGCCTCCCAATAACGTAAGCGTCTCTGGAGAAGACGAAATCGCCATGGCGCACGTGCAGCGCGATCCAAATTCTTCAACGGGATATTGGTTCTGGGGCGCGGCGGACAATCTGCGTCTGGTGGCCACCAACGCTGTACATATCGCGGAGGAATTGCTTGCCTGTTAATGCTTCCCCCACTCGAATGCTCCTTCTTCGCTGGGCCCTCGCCACGGCGATGGTGGCGGCGGTTGGCGTCCCCGGCTGCGGATACCATGTCGCCGGCCGTGGCAACCGCCTGCCGGCTACCATGCAAACGATTGCTGTGCCGGCGTTCACCAACCGCACGTCGCGCTACCGCATCGAGCAGCGCTTCACCACCGCCGTGATTCACGAGTTGCTCGCGCGCACGAAATATCGCGTGATTCAGGATCAGAATACGGCCGACGCCGTCCTGCACGGCGAAATCAACACCATTGAAGCCAGTCCGGTGTTGTTCGATGCCACAACGGGCCGCGTCACCACCATGCTGGTCACGGTCCACGCTAATGCGCGCCTGGTGGAGCGGGAATCGCAAAAGGTGATTTACCAGAATAAAGATTTGGTGTTTCGCGAGGAGTATCAGATCTCTACTGACGTCGCCAGCTTCTTCGAAGAGCAGGACCCGGCACTCGAACGCATGTCGCGCGATTTCGCCGCGGACCTGGTTTCGAATCTATTGGAGAATTTCTGATGGCTGCATCGCAGATGGAGGGATTTCTCGCGCGAATCGCCAAGGGCGACACGATTCCCGCCATCTTGCTTCTGGGCTCCGATTCCTATTTGCGTGGTTTGTGCCGCGAGAAATTGATCGAGGCTTATTTAGTGGAAGGCACGCGCGAATGGGCGCTGGCACGTTTCTGCGCGGACAATGACACCTGGGATCACGTCTACGAACGCGCGCAAACACTCCCCATGCTTTCTCCCCGCCAGCTGATCTTCGTGGAAGATGCGCAAGCCTGGCAGGAAATGGACGAAGATTCAATTGAGGCGCTCAGCGGCTACCTCGCGAATCCAGCCCCGTTTACCGTCCTCGTTTTCGAGGCAACCGCTCTCGACCAGCGCCGCACGCTTTTCAAGCGGCTCAGCGATAAAGCGCTCACAGTTGATCTAAGTGTCGACGAGAAAACCGCGGCAATCCTGGCCGTCGAAATGGCAAAGGAACTCGGCGCCGACCTCGATCCGATTGCCGGTGCAACGCTCTCCTTCATGCTGGAAGGAGAGATGGCGCGTATCCGAACCGAGCTCGAAAAGTTATCCACCTACGCCGCTGGACGGCGCATCACCACGCAAGATGTGGAATCGCTCGTAGTCTCCGCGAAGAAATATACCGTCTGGCAGCTTGCCGATCTTCTGGCCACCCGCCAGCGCGATGCCGCGCTGCTGTTTCTCGATAGCCTGCTGCGCGAAGGGGAACCACCTCCGATGATTGTGGGCGCGCTCGCATTCAGGTATCGCACTTTGATCGAGGCTCGGGAATTGCCCGCGAATACCACCAAATGGCAGGCCGCGGGTATTCTGCACATGCCGGCCGATCGCGCCGAACAAGTGCTGGAATTGGCGCGGCGCGTTCCTCGCGATCAACTTGTTTCCGGCCTCACGTATCTCTCAGAGGCGGATAATAAATTGAAATCCGGTTTCAAAGACGATCGCAGCGTGATGGAATTTCTGGTGACCAGCCTGATGGCCGCTCCCGGCACGTACGCCTCATAGAGGCTCGGAACTTCAGACCGCGCGCGGAAATAGCAATTGTAGTGTAGCGCCACCCTTCCTCGCCCGACGAATTCTGTCGGGAGGGTGGCATCTTTGACTTCTGCTGGCGTGCCCGAAAAAAGGCGCCACATCATCGTCCCAAAAAAAAGGCCCGAATCCTCAACTCAAGATCCGGGCCAATCCTGAAAAACCCTGAATTGCAAAATTAAGCTTTCTTCGGCGCTGCGCGGAGCGCATTCACAGCCAGCGTAAGCCTCGACTTGTACCGGCTCGCCGTTTTCCAGTGCAGCACGCGCTTGCGCACCGCGCGATCCAGCTCCGAAAATGTCGATCCCACTACCTTTTCCGCGGCCGCCAAATCCTTCGAATTCAGCGCGGTGCGAATCTTTTTCACCACCGACCGGATGCGCGTGCGATTCGCGCGGTTGTGAATCTGTCGCGCGGCGGATTTCCGGATATTCTTTAAAACCGATTTCGACTTCTTCTTATGCTTTACGGGCGTGCCTGCTGGCATTCACTACTCCTTTTCGTATGGTATCGAATCAGTTAGACTATCCGAGCCCTTCATGTTTGTCAATTTACTCTCGAAGCTACGCGCGCGCCGCAAAGGCATATCCTGCCCCTCTTGGAGATTAATTCGGGATTCCAGGGGGTCGGAGCTTCAGCTCCGACATTCAGGTCGCTTGGAAAATCGGGCCTTAGCCCCTGAAGCTTGGGACCGGGAATTTCGCGGTCGCGCGAACGGTGCCGGCCATCGAAGATCCCAGGTATTGGCAACCTCAATCGCTCTAGCTCTGCTGATTGGCTTCGCACTCGCTCGGCCCGCTCACGCTGAAAATATTAAGTCCCTCAAGCCGCAAGGCTACGTGAATGATTTTGCGGGTGTGATCAGCCCCAGCGCAAAGGAAAAACTCACCGCTCTCTGCCAGGAAGTCGACCAAAAAGCAGCCGTGCAAATCGCCATTGTTACCGTTCGCTCCCTCGATGGCGCCGAAGCGGCCGATTACGCCGTAAACCTGGCCCAACAATGGGGAGTTGGTCCCAAACAGAAAGACCGCGGAATCATGATTCTGCTTGCTCCCAACGACCGCAAATATTTCGTCGCTGTCGGCTACGGCCTCGAGCCAATCCTCCCCGACGGCAAAGTGGGCGGCTTTGGACGCGAAATGGTCCCGCTGCTTAAGCAAAACGATTACAGCGGCGCGCTGCTTCTGCTCACCCAGCGCATCGCCAACGTAGTCGCGCAAGACCGCGGAGTCACTCTCACTCAACAAGCAGGCCAATTAACCAGCCGGCCCCGCCCGGCACCGCCGCAGATTGATCTGCCACCCTTCAACGATCCTGCTTCTGCTTGTCTTCATCGTTTTCCCGCTCCTCGGATTTCTATTTAGATTGTTATTTGGCACAGGAGGCGGCCGTGGCCGCCGGGGCGGAAGCGCCCTGCCATGGATTATCGGTGGCGGCGGTTTTGGTGGCGGTTGGGGCGGCGGAGGCGGTGGGGGAGGCGGGGGATTTGGTGGTTTTGGCGGCGGCGGTTTTGGTGGCGGCGGTGCGGGAGGAAGCTGGTAGGATCACGCCCTTCTGAAAGATTTTGGAGCGATTCGAATGAACAAGCTGCTCGACCAGTTAGTCGGAAAATTAAGAACTGCGGCCGGGAGTAATTTGAAAGCCGTGGTCCTGTTTGGCTCAGCTGCCGGCGGCAACTATCATGAAAAGCACTCCGATCTAAACGTCCTATGCCTGGTGGAAAAGGCCGGCTCAGCGGAACTGGAAGCGCTCGCTCCCGTGGCGCAGTGGTGGGTTCGCAAAGGGCATCCCGCCCCCCTCATATTTACAGCCGATGAATTGCAGCGCTCGGCCGAGGTTTTTGCCATCGAACTGCGTGACATCCAACACCGCCATCGAATGCTCCTGGGCGACGATTTCGTCAGCACGTTTCAGGTTCCTATGAGTCTCCACCGCTGGCAGGTAAAGCGGGAACTGCGCGGCGGGTGGCTCCGCTTGCGGCAGTCAATACTTAGCGCGCCGAAAAAACGGGCCGCGCAGCTCGCCATCATGACCGCCTCCATCTCCACCTTCACCACTCTGTTCCGCCACGCGCTGATCGCCCTCGGCGAGTCGGTTGCGACGAGGAATGCTCATGAAATTTTCGATCGAGTGGGGGAATTGGTCTCGGCGAACCCGGCGCCCTTTCACACGATTCTGGAGCTACGCGAAGGCAAGAAGAAAGCGGGTGATGTCGAAGTTTACGCCACGCTGCAGGCCTACTTGGATTTCGTCCATCGCGTCACCAACGAGTTCGATCGGCGGATGCCGTCTAGTTCGAGCGATCCCGCATGACCCATAAGCGGCCGTTCTATCGCACCTGGGTTTGAGTATTGAAAGTTAACCAGCCGCCGGCGCGTATCAAAAGATGAAAGACATTGCTGGCGTCCGGCCGCCTGAGGCATTACGATTCCGCAATCGCGAAATAAGTTAGCTCGAGGAGAGTTCGCATGAAAACGTCCGTTGTAGTGATCATCGTCCTGGTGATCGTGGCCCTGATGTTTGGCGGCATGTACGTCAGCCGCCGCAACCAGATGGTGACCAAGAACGAAGCCATCAAATCGCAATGGGCGCAGGTCGACGTAGTCCTGCAACGCCGCGCCGACCTGATCCCCAACCTGGTTGAAACGGTGAAGGGAATTGCCGCCCAGGAAGTAACGGTGTTCAGCGACATCGCCAACGCCCGCGCCGCTCTTCTCGGCGCCAAGACCCCCACCGATAAGATCGCCGCCAACGGCCAACTCGACGGCGCCATCGGCCGCTTGCTCGCCATCTCGGAAAATTACCCGCAGCTAAAATCCAACGAAAATTTCCTGCGCCTGCAAGATGAACTTGCCGGCACGGAAAATCGCATCGCTGTCGAGCGCAAGCGTTACAATGACTTAATTCAAGACTACAACACCTACATTGGCCTGTTCCCCAACAGCATCATCGCCGGATTCGCTGGCTTCCACCGCAACGATGCTTACTTTGCGGCCACTCCGGAATCGCGCCAGGTGCCCAAGGTGCAGTTCCCAGCGCCCAAGAACTAGAGCAGTTCCCAATTGCTTGCGCGGAAGTCCTGGGAACGCCAATCTCCCAATTGGCGCCTTGTGAAACGCCATTCAGAAGAATGGCGTTCCCAGGGAAACCAATTTCTTCCGTGCAATCCGCTCGAGTCGCTCAGCAATTCTCCGCGCCCCGCCAACCTGTAATCGATTGATCCGCAATACCTTATCCCCATGCTCTTGACCCCCCGCGCCGGGTGCGCTAGGCTTTGTAGGTTACTTTTGCCTTAATCACCACCGGAGAGCGAAAAGCCGCCAACCTAGATGAAGCAAACCGTAAGATTGCACGGCGGCATTTCCGAACTTTTCGGCACCCTGGACGAAAACCTCAAACTTTTCGAATCCGCTCTTCACGTGACCACTCAACTGAAAGACAACGATTTGGAAATTGAGGGTGAAGCTCCGCAAGTGAAGCGCGCCGCCGATATCCTTCACGAATATAATCAGCTTGTCCGACAGGGCCGCGGCCCAGGATCGGGCGAAGTTCGCGACTTGATCCGCCTGGCTACTCGCGATTCGGAAACTTCGCTGCATGCCGTCGCCAGCTCCACCCGGCAGCGCTCCTTCGGCAAAAAGAACATCACTCCCAAGAGCACCAATCAGCGCCGCTACATGGAAGCGATCGAAGCTCATGACATGGTTTTCGCCATCGGCCCCGGCGGCACGGGCAAAACGTATCTCGCCGTCGCCATGGCTGTCTCCGCTTTGCTGAACAAGCAAGTAAATCGCATCATTCTCGTCCGCCCCGCTGTCGAAGCCGGCGAGCGCCTCGGTTTTCTCCCCGGCACTTTGCAGGAAAAAGTCGATCCATATATGCGCCCTTTATACGACGCGCTGCACGACCTGCTCGAAGCTGATAAGCTCGGCCGGTTTCTCGAAAAAGACACCATCGAAGTCGCGCCGCTCGCTTTCATGCGCGGCCGCACGCTCAACGATTCTTTCGTCATCCTCGACGAAGCTCAAAACACCACCAGCGAACAAATGAAGATGTTCCTGACGCGCCTGGGATTCAATTCCAAGGCCGTGATCACCGGCGACATCACTCAAATCGATTTGCCCTCCGAGCGCCGCTCCGGCCTGATCGAAGCGATCGAAGTGGTCGGCAAGATCGAAGGCATCGGCATGGTCTACTTCGACGAGCATGACGTGGTCCGCCACAGTCTGGTGCAGCGGATCATCAAGGCTTACGACGAATACGACGGCGGCCAACCGGGGAAGAAGTCCGGCATCGCCAACCGTGACAACGGCCGTCGTAATTCTGCGGAGTAGCCCGCTGTCCATGATTCAAAACCGCCAACGACGGGTCCCGATTTCTCTCGAATCGCTCGACGGGTTTCTCGCGCGGGTGTGCCAGCGCCTGGATTTACCGCCGGATGCCGTCGGTGTTTGCCTCGTCAGCGATGCGGCCATCGCGCGCTGGAACGAAGCCTATCGCGGAAAGCACGGGCCCACGGACGTTCTCTCGTTTCCCACCGATGGCAGTATCGCCAAAAACGGAGGCGGTAGAGCCGGAAGAAAGAAAACCGGAAAACTCCCACAGCTTGTTGAATCAGGGAGGAAAGAGAATCAAAGAAAAACCTCGCCAAAGCGGATGGCCGGAAACACTAAATTGGAAGCTGCCGCTTCCGGCTACCTGGGAGATATCGCGATCTCGCCGCAAACAGCCCAACGAAACGCGCGGCGATTCGGCCGCACCTTGCCGCAGGAGTTGCGAATCCTTCTCCTGCACGGCGTGTTGCATTTAATGGGCTACGATCACGAAACGGATCGCGGCCAGATGGAGCGCCGCGAGCGCCGCCTGCGCCGGGAACTGGGCCTAGTGTCCTGAGTTGGGAATTGTCGCTAGGTTTTTAGGGGGTCGGAGCTTCCGCGCCCTTTGCGTCCCGATGTTCCTGATCGGGAAGCTCCGACATTAATGCGATGAGAACACAGGGGTTTTAACCCCTGAGGGCAGCAAGGTATGTGCGGGGAACTTGCAACTCGCCGCATTGGCTTTAACTAGAAATAACCATGCCGAACCTTTATTACACGCTCGGAATTCTCGGTCTCGCTGCGGGTCTGGTGGTCTTCGCCTACCTTGACCGCATCTACCGCGAGCTCGGCCACCTCACCGCTGGACGGGTGCATGCCCACCTTGAGATTTTCGAAACTGAGATCGAGCCCCGCTTTCGTTTCCAGCGGCGCCAGTCCGCCCTTGCCTTCAGTCTGCTCGCCCGTTTGTGGCTGGTGCTGGTGGCCGTGCTCACGGCCCGCGGAATTTACTTTTTCGTCCCGCGGCTTTCGGAAGAGCTGATCGAATTGTTTTTCTTTTTGGGCGCGGAAGTTGTGATCGCCATGTTTTTCTTTCCATCAATTTTACTGGTTGGCACGACGGGTCGATGGTTGATACCGCTGGTACCGATCGTGCGCGCCTTCGTATGGATGGTCTGGCCGGTTCAGGCTTCCATGGAATTCTTCGTTTCCCTTCTGCACTTGTCCGAAGAAACCGACGCAGCGGCGCAACCGGCTGAACAAGAAGCCTTGGAAGCCCTGGTTGAAGCGGCGCAAGAGGAAGGCTTGCTGGAGGGCGACCGTGCCCACCTGATTGAGCAGGTGATGGAGTTCAGCGATAAACGTGTGCGCGAAGTGATGACGCCTCGCCCGGACGTCGTGGCCATCCCCGCGACGGCCACGGTGGAAGAATTGCGCCAACGTCTGATCGAGACTCGCTACTCTCGTCTTCCGGTCTATGAAAACTCGCTCGATGAAATCACTGGCTTCGTTTACGCGCGCGACATCATGGCCGTGCCGGAGCGGGATGCGCCCAATCGCACCGTCCGCGAATTCACGCGCCCCGCGCTCTTCGTTCCTGAAACGAAGCATGGCTCCGATCTGCTCAAGGAAATGCAGCGCAAAAACCAGCAGATGGCCATCGTGATCGATGAATACGGCCTGCTGGCTGGAATCGTCACGGTGGAAGATCTGGTCGAGGAAATCGTGGGCGAAATCGGCGAAGAGGACCGCCAGCCCGCGCCGGACGTCGTCCGCGAAAGCGCCGATAGCATGGTCTTACGCGGAAGCGTCTCTGTGGAAAAAGTTCGCGACCTGTTCGGCATTGACCTCGAGGAAACACTTGCGAACGCGGGCGCAACCACCGTGGCAGGTCTCTTGAACAGCATCGCAGGCCACGTCCCCCGCACTGGCGAAACCATCGACTACGACGGCCTGACCTTCGATGTTCTCGAAGCCAACCAGCGAAAAGTTCTGCGCCTCCGCGCCCGCCGCCGCCCAGCCCCGCAAGCCGCCTCCACCGCCCACCTCTCGTAGACTCTGTTCACAAGCTCAGCTGTTTGAATTTGAGTTCCTCGGCGCGCTCTGCGCCTCTGCGGTGAAGCCTTTCCGTCAATCCAAGCAATGGGAAACCTTCACGAACCCAAGCGACCAGCGCCACCGTAGTGTAAGATCGTACTCGACTATGCCATTCAAATCTGGATTCGTGACCGTGCTCGGCCGGCCCAACTCCGGCAAATCCACCCTCGTGAACGCACTGGTGGGCCGCAAGGTGGCCATCGTTTCGCCTAAGCCGCAGACCACTCGATTGCGTATTCAGGGTATTGTAAACCGCGAAAACGCGCAGATCGTCCTCACCGATACGCCGGGAATTCACAAGCCCGCCTCCGCCCTGAACCAACAAATGATGGAGGAAGTGCAGCAATCGCTCGACGGCGTGGATATCCTTGCGCTGGTGGCGGATTCGTCCGTCGATTTCGGCGCGGGCGACCGCTTTGCGCTGGATTGGGTTCGCCGCTTCAAGGGCAAATCGTTTCTGATCCTGAACAAGATTGATGTGTTTCGTGACAAGCGCAAGCTGCTGCCGCGGATCGAAATCTATTCCCGCGATCACGCTTTTACGGAAATTTTTCCGGTCTCCGCGCTTACGGGAAACGGCATGCCTGCGCTTGAAAAGTCATTGATCGACCATCTCCCCGAAGGCGTTCCCTTTTTCCCTCAAGATCAATTTACCGACCAACCCGAGCGGTTCCTCGCCGCCGAACTGGTCCGCGAAAAGGCCATCCTGAAAACGCGCGAAGAACTTCCGCACGCCATCGCCGTGCTGGTGGATAGCTATGAAGAAACTGAAAAACTGCTGCACATCCGCGCTACGATTTATGTGGAACGTGACGGCCAGAAGGGAATTGTGATTGGCAAGGGCGGATTAATGCTCAAGCAGATCGGCACCGAAGCTCGCATGGAACTCGAAGCCATGCTCGGCGCAAAAATCTTCCTCGAACTCTACGTGAAAGTGCTGCACAACTGGCGCGACAATCCCGCCATCGTTCGCCAACTCGATTGGCATCACCAACTCGAACAACTCAGCGAAGAGCGCTAGCCCGCGGGCTCTAGCTTGTGTAGCGCCACCCTTCAGGGTGGCATCTTTAGCTCCAATCGCCTAAGAGGAGTCTTCGTAGGGGCGCTGCTTGCTGCGCCCGCTGAGCAGGCGGGACATTGCCAGCTACTGAAAGCACACGCAGCAAAATGAAGCGAATTGCAGGTTACACTTCTTTCGCCGCTGAAATTCCCAGCGTCTTCATCTTCCGGTACAAATGGCTCCGCTCCAGCCCCAGCGCCACCGCAGTACGAGTCATGTTCCACTGGTTCTCTTCCAGCTTCCGCAGCACAAACTCGCGCTCATAAGCCGACCGCGCCTCATGCAACGTCGCATACGGCTGGTGCGGACTGCGTGCCGCTCCGCGAAACACTTCCGGCGGCAAGTGATGCGGCTCCACCCGCGCTTGCGGGCACATAATCACCAGGCGCTCGATCAAGTTCTTCAGCTCGCGAACGTTTCCCGGCCACGGATAGCGCAACAGCACATCCATCGCCGAATCGCTCAATTCCTTGGCGCGCTTTCCGTGCGCTTCGCTGAATTCCAACAGAAAATGCCGCGCCAGAATGGGCACGTCTGCCGTGCGGTCGCGCAAGGGGCTCAGATAAAAAGGGATCACGTTGAGCCGGTAAAACAAATCTTCACGAAATAGGTTCTTCGAAATTTCTTCATCCAGTTTCTTATTGGTGGCGGCGATCACCCGTACGTCCACCGTCACCGGCTGGTTCGATCCCAGCGGCTCCACGCGCTGCTCTTCCAGAGCGCGCAGCACTTTCGACTGCGTCTTCAAACTCATGTCGCCAATTTCATCTAGAAACAGAGTCCCGCCATCGGCCTTCACGAATTTTCCCGTTTTGTCTTCGCTTGCCCCGGTAAAGCTGCCTTTGCGATGGCCAAACAGCTCCGATTCGATCAATTCCTCCGGGATCGCGGCGCAATTCACTTCCACGAACGGCATCTGCGATCGCGGGCTCTGCGCGTGCAGCGCCCGCGCCACCAATTCCTTTCCCGTTCCGCTTTCCCCATAAATCAAAACGCGCCCGGTTGTCGGCGCAGTCAGCGCGATCTGCTGCCGCAGAGCCTTCATTGGCACGCTATCGCCCAGGATTTGGTAGCGTTCCTCAAGTTCCGCGCGCAGCCTCCGGTTTTCCGTTTCCAGCCGCAGATAATCGAGCGCATTCTTCACCACCAAAATTATTTTCTCGAGCGAGAGCGGCTTCTCGATGAAATCGAATGCGCCCAGCTTTGTGGCGCGCACCGCCGTCTCAATATTTCCGTGCCCGCTGATCATTACCACCATCGCTGCGCCATCGCGCTCCTGCAATCTCTCAAGCGTCGCCAAGCCGTCCATCTTCGGCAGCCAAACGTCCAGCAAAATCAAATCGAACGGCTTCTGCTCGACGGCAGCCAAACATTCTTCGCCCGAGTCGACGGTTTCCACCTGATAGCCCTCCTCGCGAAGCAATGAGGAGAGCGACTGCCGAATCCCGCTTTCGTCGTCAACAATCAGAATCGTATGTGCCATGAATGTCAGCTAAGACTTTCCTTCCTAAGGATTTTTAGGGAGTCGGAGCTTCAGCTCCGACATCACCGTCAACTCTCAAAATGTGGCTTTAGCCACTGAAGTATGGTGACTCGCGGTCATGAACGAGCTCCCCAACCTCACACACTTCCATGCGCCGCCGGCACTTCCGCCACTGGAAAGCGAATCACAAACCGCGCTCCCGTCGGCGTGTTGTCCATCACTCGCATCGTCCCGTAATGTTCCGCGACGATGCGGTTGGCGATCGCCAGGCCCAACCCCGTGCCGCGTTCCTTGGTCGAGAAGTGCGGCAAAAATAACTTGTCCTTATCCTCGGGAGAAATGCCCTGGCCGCTATCGGCAATTTCCACTTCCACGGAATCGCCGTCATTTTGCACTCGCGTCGCCACAGTCAACCGGCGCACTTTCGAGCCTTCCATGGCTTCGGCCGCGTTATCGATCAAATTCACCAGGACGCGCCGCAACAGTTCGATATCGGCTCGCACCAGCGGCAGCGTCGCCGCCAGGTTGGTGCTCACCGTGATCCCTTCCAATCTCCCCTGAAACACTTCCAGCGCGCTCGCAACAATTCCATTTAAATCCGCGGGAGCCAGGCGCGCCGAAGGGAATCGCGCGAACTGCGAAAATTCGTCCACCAGAGATTCCAGCGTCTGCACTTCGCGCTCGATCAGCACCGCGCACTCCGCCGCCACTTTTTCGAATTCCTCCGCCTTGGCCGGCGAGCGCTCGGCGGCCGCATTGCGTTCCAGATGCCG
Source organism: uncultured Acidobacteriota bacterium (assembly GCA_963797765.1). Taxonomy (GTDB): domain Bacteria; phylum Acidobacteriota; class Terriglobia; order Acidiferrales; family UBA7541; genus JBGPTK01. Next base: position 760,687 of record CAWCQU010000003.1, read on the forward strand.
CAGCATTCGTTGCGCCGAAAGCTGAATCGGCGTAAGCGGATTTTTAATTTCATGCGCGATCCGTTGCGCCACTTCCTGCCATGCCGCTGCCTTTTGCGCCCGCAGCAATTCCGTCAAGTCGTCCATCACCACCACAAATCCCGGATTTGATTTTCTCGGCCCCAGCGAACTCACCGTCACCGCCGCATGCACGGGCCGCCCGGCCACTGCAATTTCGAATTCCCGCGACGCCACTCCCATCCGCAGCGATCTCCGCATCAGTTGCAGCACGTCGCGCGCCCCGTCTTCCCCCACCAGGTCCGCCAGATTTTGCGCCGTCCGCGCGCGATCTCCAAAAATCCGCACCAGCGCCGAGTTGGTTCGCGTGATCACGCCGCTCGGATCGAGCGAAAGCACTCCAGTGGGAATATTTTCGAGAATCGCCTCCATCACTTTTCGCCGCCGCTCATTTTCTTCTATGGCAATTTGCAGGCTGCGCGTGAATTCGTCAATTTGCCGACGGCTCTCGCCCAGCTGTGCCGTCATCTGGTTGAACGAAGCCACCAGCATTCCCAATTCGTCCTGCGCCTGCACGGTCACTCGGTAATCCATATTGCCTTGCGCCACTTCCTGCGTGGCGGCCGCAAGTGCCTCGATGGGAATTGTCACCAGCTTCGACAACAAAAGGCCAATCCAGGTAAATGCAAACAACAGCACCAGGGCAATCAGAAGCTGCGCCAGTAAAAGATTTTTCTTGTAATCCCGAATCTGCTGCCGCAAGGATTCATAGGTCGCCGTTTCCGTGCGGATATCCATCAGCCTCTGATAAAAATTCTCTGGCAGCAGATGTCCCACCGTCAGCCACCCACCCTGATAAGGAGCATGCCCGGCCAAATAAAACTTCCCCCCCGCCGTCCAGAGTTCTGCGCCACTCGTCATCTCCTGCACGTGCTTGAACTGAGAGGGAGTCTCATGCGAAGGGTCACCGGTCTCTGTCACATGTCCGTTCGAATCCACCACCCACATTGCGCTCAAATCTTCCCCAAAATGCTTCGCGTACGCTTGCAAATCCCCATGATTCGCCGGAGCGCTGAGCCACGAAACGGCAGCCTCCGCGCGGTCATTCAGGCGCTCGTGCTCCACTCGTCCCAGATCGCTCAGCATTTTCTGGCTTTGTTCATTGGCGATCTCGAGCGGCCGCGGAAACCACAAAATCAGGGTGCGGTTCACCAACCCGTAGCTGATAAAAAACATGATCGTCAGCGGCAGGAGGGAGAGTCCAATGGATGCCAGCATCACCTTGGTCTTGAATCGCGAGCCCGGCTTCCCGGCTCGCCGTTCGATCCACAGCACCCGGATGACGCTCCTCGCCAGAACTAATGAAAAGATCAAGAACGCTGCTACGAGAAACGTGGACAACGCAAAGAACGCGGGGAAAGAGTTGCTTTTTTCCGGCCGGACCGGCGCGTTAAGCGATCCCAGAGTAAAAACAGCTGCCGCAAGGGCAGACACCAGGAGCCCGCCCAAGGTCAGCCAAACACGTCTTGTCCAATTCCGCTCCTTCAACGTCCTTCCTCCAGAAATCTGCCTCGCGGAAATTCGCCATACAGCGGCTCGCGCGGACGGCGCCAGCGCTTTCCCGCCTCCACAATCAGCACATGAAATTTATTGAATCGCGCCGCATCGCGATCGAAACTAGTTTCAAAAGATCCGCTTATATCATCCTGGGCAGCCTTTTCGCCCATCCAACCGTAGCGGACCAAAATCCTTTTCGTATGCGCATCGGCCACCAAAACCGGGTCCCCACCCGCATACAAAAGTATTGAATCCGCAGTATCGGGTCCCATTCCGTGCACTTCCAATTGTCGGCCGCGCGCCTCCTCCGTCAGATTTCGAAACATCCTCAATAGCGATCCCCGGAAATCCTGGCGCAAAAACCCCACGAACGCCTTTAGCTTTTTCGCCTTTTGCCGAAAGTAACCAGAGGGGCTCATCAGTTCGACAAGCCGTTCGCGAGTTATAAGTTCAAGCGCCCTCGCCGTCAGCATCTCTTTGGATGGCAAGTTTTTGCTCTCTTGCTCGACATTTGTCCATGCTGTGCTCTGTGTAAAGATCGCAGCGACGATCTCTTCAAATGGCGTCTTGCCCAGCCACCAACGCTGCGGTCCAACCGCGCAGAGAAACGAGTTATAGTACTCGGCAACCGACAGCCTTGCCTCCGCCATAACCGCGCATCCCGAATTCGTTTGCAGATATCGAGAAGCCGCTAAACGCGATGCACGGGACATTAGGTGGAACGATAACCAGCGAATGGCCGCAAGTCAAGAAACCATTGTGGTGAAAATGCCACACGCCCGTCTCAATTTAGTGTTACCTGTTTCACTACGACAATTTAAGCCCGTGTACTAGAACTCCTTCCAAGCGTGCTACGCTTTTTTCTCCAGGCTGAGCGTCGCTGGTTCCGCATGGGCTTGAGAGAACGCCGTTTGCCCGTGGGCGCCTCTTACTGCGTCCGCTCGAGCAGACGAATCGCGCAGCGCGACAGGTTCCGCTGTTGTACTCAGGAGCAGGAATGTCGTCCCGGTTAGGCGAAATACTGGTCAAGGACAAGCTGATCTCGTCCGATCAGCTAAAACAGGCGCTCGACCACCAGAAGCAGCATGGCGGCCGGCTTGGCAGTTGCCTGGTGAAGCTCGGACTGGTGAGCGATGAGGATATTACTGCCGTTTTGTCCCGCCAGTATGGAGTTCCGTCGATCAATCTGAAGTTTTACGAAGTCGATCCCACCGTCATCAAATTAATTCCCCAAGAAACCGCCACGCGCTACCAGATCGTTCCCCTTTCGCGCGTTGGCTCTACGCTCACGATCGCCATGACGGATCCCACCAACGTTTTCGCCATGGACGACGTGAAGTTCATGACCGGCTTCAACGTGGAACCTGTGGTGGCCTCGGAATCAGCCATTGGCGAAGCTATTCAGAAATTCTATGGCGAAGCGGAGAGCGTCCAGGAACTCGACAAGGTGATGAAAGACCTGGCGGGCGACGAAGCCAGCCTCGAGCTCACCGCTGAAGAACAGGAAATGAACCTCGCCGACCTGGAAAAGGCGGCCGAGGAAGCCCCCATCATCAAGCTCGTCAACCTGGTTTTGACCGACGCGGTGAAGCGTGGCGCCAGCGACATTCACGTCGAGCCTTACGAAAAGGAACTGCGCATCCGTTTCCGCATTGACGGTATTTTGCAATCCGTGATGACCCCGCCACTGAAGCTGAAAGACGCCATGACCAGCCGCATCAAGATCATGTCCAAGCTGGACATCAGCGAAAAGCGCTTGCCGCAAGACGGGCGCATCATGATCAAGTACATCAAGGAAGGGAAAAAGAAGGAGCTCGATTTCCGCGTTTCCACCGCTCCCACTCTCTTCGGCGAAAAAATCGTCATGCGCTTGCTCGACAAAGAGAATCTGCGGCTGGATATGACCAAGTTGGGATTCGAATCCGAATCACTCCAGAAATATGAGCGTGCGATTCTGCGACCGTACGGCATGGTGCTAGTCACCGGCCCCACGGGATCGGGCAAGACCAATACTCTCTACTCTTCGGTGGCCCGCCTCAACACTCCGGAAACGAACATCATGACCGCCGAGGATCCCATCGAATTTCAACTGCCTGGAATCAACCAGGTCCAGATGAAGGAGCAAATCGGTCTGAATTTCGCTTCGGCCCTGCGCGCTTTTCTCCGGCAAGATCCCAACATCATCCTGGTCGGCGAAATCCGCGACTTCGAGACTGCGGAAATCGCGGTCAAAGCCGCGCTCACTGGCCACTTAGTGCTCTCGACGTTACACACCAATGATGCTCCTTCTACGATCAGCCGTTTGATGAACATGGGAATTGAACCCTTCCTGGTGGCGACGTCCGTAAACCTGATCTGCGCGCAGCGCCTGGTCCGCCGCATCTGCGTTCAATGCAAGGAACAACTTCCCACTCCGGCTCAGGTTCTGGTGGATGCCGGGTACACCGCTGAAGAGGTGAAGACCGTACAGGTCTTTCACGGGCGCGGCTGCAGCACCTGCAATAGCACCGGGTATAAGGGCCGCGTCGGCTTGTACGAGGTAATGGAAGTGAATGATGAATTGCGCGAGTTGATTCTGGTCGGTGCGTCGTCGCTCGAATTGCGCAAGAAAGCGCTCGAAAACGGCATGATCACCTTGCGCCGCAGCGGATTGCTGAAAGTTGCCACCGGGCAGACCACCATGGAAGAAGTGTTGCGCGAAACCGTTCTGTAGGCGCGGCGCGCCTGTTTCGGGGAAGAGGAGAAGAACGATGGCTGGCATTACATTAAGCGAACTCTTGAAAAAAATGATCGAGATGGGTGGCAGCGACCTGCACCTTTCCACCAATAGCCCTCCGCGCATCCGCGTTCACGGCAAGTTGAAGCCCATTGAGATGCCTCCGCTCTCGGCCGCGGACACCAAGGCGCTGGCCTATAGCGTGCTCACCGACGCGCAGAAGCACCGCCTGGAAGAAACTCTGGAGCTCGATTTCTCTTTCGGCTTGAAAAATCTGGCCCGCTTCCGAGGCAATATTTTTCATCAGCGCGGCGCCGTTTCCGCCGTCTTCCGGACGATTCCCTGGGAAATCAAGAATTTCGATTCACTCGGCCTGGCGCCTGTGGTGAAGACGTTGTGCGACAAGCCGCGCGGATTGGTGCTGGTTACCGGGCCCACCGGCTCGGGCAAGTCCACCACGCTCGCCGCCATGCTCGACAAGATCAATAGCGAGCGAGAAGAGCACATGATCACGATCGAAGATCCCATCGAGTTTCTTCACAATCACAAGAAGTGCCTGGTCAATCAGCGCGAAGTACACTCGGATACCCATTCCTTCGCCAATTCGCTGCGCGCTGCTCTTCGTGAGGATCCCGATGTGGTGCTTATCGGCGAAATGCGCGACCTGGAAACCATCGAATCCGCTCTCCGCATCGCCGAGACCGGCCACTTGACGTTCGCCACTCTGCACACCAATTCCGCCAGCTCCACGATTAATCGCGTGGTTGACGTCTTTCCCGCCCACCAGCAGCCCCAGGTGCGCGCCCAGCTTTCCATGGTTCTCGAAGGAATTCTTTGCCAATCCTTGTTGCCTCGCGTGGATGGCCGCGGCCGCGTCATGATCATGGAAATCCTGATTCCCAATGCCGCCATCCGCAATCTGATCCGCGAAGACAAGATCCACCAGATTTACTCCGCCATGCAGACCGGAACCAGCGTCTCCGGCATGCAGACTTTTAACCAGGGACTTGCGAATGCCTTTTCTCAGAGGTTAATCACTTTGGAAACGGCTCTCGCGCGTTCCTCGAATCCAGATGAATTGCAGGATTTAATTAACCGTGGGGTCACTTCGCCAGGCACGCCCGGCAAATCACCGGTTCGCCGGTAGTCGTGGAGAGTGACAGGAGGGAAGTCCTATGCCCGTCTTTACCTATAAGGGAGTGAACCGCTCCGGCAGCACCGTCAGCGGTGAGCGCACTGCTTCGACCAAGAACGAGCTCTCCAATATTCTCAAACGCGAGCAGATCAACGTCTCCAAGGTTTCGGAGAAAGGTAAGGAGTTTTCCTTTCCGACCTTTGGTTCGGGGGTCGAAAGCAAAGAGCTCGCTGTTTTCACTCGCCAATTTTCGGTGATGATCGACGCCGGCCTTCCGCTGGTTCAATGCCTTGAAATTCTCGCGGGTCAGCAGGAAAACAAAATCTTTCAAAAGGTCCTTTCCGGGGTCCGCTCCTCGGTCGAAGGCGGCACCACTCTCTCCTCCGCGATGAAGCAGTATGAGAAGATTTTCGATCCTCTCTATTACAACATGGTGGATGCCGGTGAGACCGGCGGTATTCTCGATACCATCTTGCAACGCCTTTCCACTTACATCGAGAAGAATGTCAAGTTGAAGCGAGCCGTGAAATCGGCTTTGATTTACCCTGTTTCCGTGATCACCATCGCGGGCGGCGTCATCACCCTGCTCTTGTGGAAAGTCGTTCCGATTTTCGTCACCTTGTTTGCAGGCCTCGGCGCCGAGCTGCCTCTTCCCACCCGCATCGTTATTGGCCTCAGCAATTTCGTGGGAAGCATATTCGGCTTATTGATTGTTGTGGTTCTTGGGATGGCGAGCGTGGGACTCAAGATGTGGTACGGAACTCCTGGGGGCCGGCTGATCCTCGACGGAATTTTGCTCAAGCTGCCCATCATTGGCATGCTTCTGCGGAAGATCGCGGTTGCGCGCTTTACACGCACCCTGGGCACTTTGATCTCCAGCGGCGTTCCCATTCTCGAGGGCTTGGACATCACCGCGCGCACTTCCGGTAACGCCGTAGTGGAAAAAGCGATCCAGGCAACGCGAAAGGCCGTCGAAGCGGGCCGCTCGCTCGTCGATCCGCTCAAGGAATCGGATGTTTTCCCGGGCATGGTCACGCAGATGATCGCCGTGGGCGAGCAGACCGGCGCCATGGATTCCATGCTCCAGAAAATCGCCGATTTTTACGAGGAAGAGGTGGATGCCGCGGTGAAGGACCTGCTGACTCTTCTCGAGCCTGTCATGATCGTGTTTCTCGGCGTGGTCGTCGGCGGCATCGTGATTTCCATGTATTTGCCGCTGTTCTCGCTGATCGGCAAGCTGGCTGGCGGCGGTCACTAGATTTCGCGCCGCGGCCGAATCAGGAATGTGCTGCAAGGCCTCAATGGCGTGGGCGGGCTGCTGACCAGCCGATTCGCTCGCGGCTCCGCCGCGCAGCGGTTGCTTCTCGCGTGTGGGCCCGGTATCTGCGGCTCTGATTCGGCCGGTTTCGCCGTTCTTGGAAGGCGCTGTTTATTTGGATGGGGGGCGATCGCACCCGGATGTTGGATTCCACTCAAAGTCTTCAGGAATGGCTTGGCTGGCTGGGCCGGCTTCGTTTTCTCGTTATTACATTTCTACTCGGCATCGCTCTCGCCATCCAGCAACTGACGCTGCTTCCTCTCAATCCCAAGTACTTCGTTCTTTCCATTTTGATGTGGTACACGCTGGCGATGGTCTACGTCATCCTGCTGCGTTTGATTCCCAACGCGCGGTGGCACGCCGGCCTGCAAATCGCCTGCGACCTGGTGGTGATGACCGGACTCGTTTATTCCACCGGCGAGCATCAAAGCTATTTTCTGTCCCTGTATTTGCTGGTCATTTTAATGGCGAGCATCCTGTTTTCCCGGCAGGGGGTTCTGCTGGTAGCCGGCGGCAGTTTCGCGTTGCTCGGTGCCTTGGTCGAATTGTGTTTCTACGGCATCATCCCTCGTACCTCCAGTTCCATGCCGGGATTCAAGACCATTCAGTTCTGGATATTCAGTAATTTCTTCGCGTTTTTCGCGGTGGCTTATTTGGGCAGCTCGCTTGCTCACAACCTGCGCCGCAAGGGGTTCGAGCTCGATGCCAAGCGCGAAGAGTTACGCGACCTTCAGATATTCAACGACGATATTATTCAATCGATGCGCGGCGGCTTGCTCACCGTTGCACTCGATGGCCGCATCCTTCTTTTGAATCGCACGGGAGCGGACATCATGGGCTACCCATCGGCGGAGGTCCGCGGCCGCCAAGTGCAGGATATTTTTCCCGCGTTGTGGGATCGCATTCAAACTGATGAGGAAAGTAGCCCTCTCGCCCAGCGCAAAGAGGCGGAATTCCGGCGCCCCGACGGTTTGATGCGTTATCTGGGACTCTCCGTCTCGCCTTTGCGGTCCGGACAGAATCAGTTGTCCGGATACGTATTTAATTTTCAGGACCTCACCGAACTGAAACGGTTGGAACACGAAGTGGCGGTAAAAGAACGAATGGCTGCGCTGGGGCGCTTGGCTGCCGGGATCGCTCATGAAATCCGGCAACCCCTCACCGCGATGACCGGTGCTCTCAAGGAATTGTCGCGGCTCGCTCCGCTCGAAGAGGATGACAAGCGCCTGGTCAAAATTGTTGGACGCGAATCCGAGCGTCTCAACCAGATCATCACCGATTTCCTGGATTATTCCCGCGAGAAATCGTACCAATTCGCCGAACTGGACATGGTCTCCCTGATTGACGAGACCCTCACTCTGCTGGTGCGCCAGCAAGGTTTCTCAGAGAAATACAAAGTCGAGCGCCGCTTTGATTCGCACCGCACCGTTGCCCGTGTGGATCGTGATCGCGTGAAACAGGTTTTGTGGAATTTGTGCAGCAACGCTTTGCGCGCCATGCCCAATGGTGGCGTGCTATCCGTTGGTCTGGAATCGGATGCGGAGTGGGTCCGCGTGGCCATCCGCGATACGGGCATCGGGCTCGATACCCGGCAGGCCACCAAAATGTTTGAACCGTTCCAATCCGGATTCTCGCAGGGAATTGGCCTGGGCCTCGCGATCGTCTATCAGATCGTTCAGGCTCACGACGGCCGGATTCGTGTGGATTCCATCAAGGGACAGGGCGCGGAATTCACCGTGGAGCTGCCGCGCAGCGTCACCAATCGCACCAAGGAACGAATCGCGACTCGAGCTCCCGTCGAGGCCCTTGAAGTTACGGGACGGAGCTGACCACAGCATGGCGCATCTCCTCGTTGTTGACGACGAAAAATCGATTTGCGAACTCCTCGAGATTTCCTTTCGCAAGGAAGGGCATCGCGTCGAGGTGGCTAACTGTGGCGAGGCTGCCAAACGCCGCCTGGAATCGCAAATCTTCGACATCGTCATTTCCGATATTCGCATGCCCGATATGTCCGGGGTCGATCTGCTCCGCTATTGCAAGGAGATTTCGCCGGCCACCGTATTTATTCTGATCACGGGCGTGCCTACCATCACCACCGCCGTCGATGCTCTCAATTTCGGTGCCGATCGCTACGTCATCAAAGGCGATAAGCTAATCGACGAACTCCGTCCCGCTGTCCACCAGGTAGCCGAACTCCTGAAACTGAAAAAAGAAGCAGGTGTTCTACGCCGTGAAGTGCGCCGCCTCACCGGCCTTGACGGCATTATCGGCACCAGCTCGAAGATGCGCGCGATTTTCGAACTGATTCAAACCGTCGCCCCACAATCAAGCCGCGTGCTGATCACGGGCGAAAGCGGCACCGGAAAAGAATTAGTCGCCCGCGCGTTGCATGAAAACAGCGCCCGTTCCAAAACGCCTTTCGTCACCATCAATTGCGGCGCCTTTCCGGAAACGCTGCTCGAATCGGAATTGTTCGGGTACATGAAGGGCGCCTTCACCGGAGCCAATGAAAATCGCCATGGCCTCTTCCAGGCCGCCGACGGTGGCACCCTGTTCATGGACGAGATTGGCAACATGTCGCCCACCATGCAGGTGAAGCTCTACCGGGTGCTGCAAGAAGGAAAAGTCCGGCCCATCGGCAGCAACGAAGAATCGAATGTGGATGTCCGCGTAATCACTGCCACCAATAAGGATCTCGAAAAAGAAATTGCCGAAGGCCGTTTCCGCGAGGACCTCTATTATCGCCTCAGCGTGATTCCAATTCATCTTCCGCCGTTGCGCGATCGCCGCGACGACATTCCTTTGCTGGCGCGTGCTTTCCTCGATCGTTACCGCCAATCCATGGGCAAAAATCTCGAAGGCATCGAGCCCAAAGCGATGGAACGCCTGGAAGCCTATGAATGGCCGGGCAACGTCCGCGAGCTCGAGAATACAATCGAACGCGCCGTCGCATTGGCCAATTCGCGCTTCATCACCGTTGAAGGCCTGCCCGACCGGATTACCCTGTATTATCAAACTCACTTCGCCAGCCTGTCCATCCCCGAACGTCCCGTTTTGATACCCGAGGGCGGCATTGACCTGGAAACACACATTCGTGACACGGAACGCGCCTACCTGCTCGCGGCGCTCGAATGTTCTGCAGGCGTGCGCATACGAGCCGCGAACTTGCTGAAAATGAGCTACCGTTCCTTCCGCCATTACGCCAAGAAATACGGCGTCTAGCTAATGTCGACGGATAAAGTCTCTCTCGTTAACTTTCTCCCCATCGAGCTTTTATGATGTCTTGCCGTTAGAACCACGAATTTGCGCGTCGGAATTGGTCCATGGCCGCCGCCGCCTTTTGTTACTTCCTCCCCGGCTCGGGGCCCCGTAAGTCGGTGGTACTCTTCCCGTTTCGGGACTGACCCCAATTGGCTATAAATAAATCACTTATCGAGATGTTGACCCATTGGAACTACGGCCAAGTTTGGCGCTCCGCTTGCCTGTATTTCGAACGGGTAATGGGATCTTCCAAAGGGTCGAGCCCATGCTCTGGAGAGGTGCGGCAGTGAAGCGAGCTTCAAAAGGTTTCACATTGATTGAGCTCGTGATGGTGGTGATGATCATCATGATCATCGCGGCCCTCTCGATCCCGAATCTAATTCGCTCACGGTTAGCAGCCAATGAAGCCTCAGGTGTGGGATCACTTCGCAGTATCACCTCGGCGACGATGGTCTATTCATCGACTTACGGCAATGGGTTCCCCCCAACCCTCGGAGTTGCTGGCGGTCCCACGGGGGCCACACAACCTTCCTGTGACCAGGCGCTTCTGATTGATTCCGTCCTTTCCGGTGGCGGTGGCGCTGCTGATAACTCTCAAAAAAGCGGATACAAATTCAACTACTTCGCGATCGTTCCCATCACCAACAAACCAGCGGGATGTGGCAACGCCGGTTCTAACTCCTTCGTTATCAATGCAGTACCAGTAACTCCAGGTATGACCGGCCAGCGATCTTTCTGCACGGACGAGACCGGAATTATCCGCTCGGACGTCACCGGCACGGCCAATCCCTCGACCCTCGCTTCCTGCTCAGCACTCCCCTCCTTGCAATAATTCATCATTAAATCTACAATATTATTTTGGAATGGCGTGGCCACACTTGGTTATCGACTGCCCGAGCTTGTGGGTCCAGATGTGGCAATTTGATAAGACACAATTTGTCATGAATAGGCTTCTCGGGAAGGGTCGGCAAGTTGCAAGATTGGCCAGTCGCCAATCGCAATGCTCCAGAGTATTCGTAAATCGCTAATTGCACTAGTTTTATCGTATATGGGTTGATCAGTACCAGGACCCAGATTTGATTTGGACTCGTACTTGCAGTTAGGTATTGCGGCACCCGCTACCGGAACCGAAGCGTCGGACTGAGGTTCCAGCCAAATTTTGAAGGAGACTAACGAGATGATGATTAAGAAACAAAAAGGTTTCTCTTTGATCGAGCTTTTGATCGTGGTCGCGATCATCCTGATTATCGCTGCCATTGCTATTCCGAACCTCCTGCGGTCGAAGATGGCTGCCAACGAGGCTTCGGCGGTCGGTTCGCTCCGCACCATCACCACCGCGTCGGTCACCTATTCCTCGACGTACGGCAACGGCTTCCCCCCCAGCCTCGGCTCGGCGGGCGGAGCTGCTGGTCTTACGATTGCAGACTGCGACGACGCCTTGCTGGTTGACAGCGTTTTGTCCGGCGGCGGCGGCACGGTAAACACGAGCCAAAAGAGCGGCTATTCGTTCACCTATACTCCGATCAATCCAAACTGCGGCCGCGGCCAATGGTTGCGCTGCTGCGGGTCCGGGTGCGAATGACTTCGTCGTGAACGCGGTTCCTATAACCCTGGGTTCTTCCGGGCAGCGTTCCTTCTGCACCGATGAATCAGGCGTTATCCGGTTTGATTCGACTGGCGCCGCGGCACCAGTAACGGAAGCCGCTTGCGCAGCTTTGACAGCCCTGCAATAAGAATGGCCCTCAATCCCCCCAAAGAGAGGAGGAAGCGAAAGCTTCCTCCTCTTTTTGCTTTTACGGCCTCCATCCGGTTTTCGCCCTGCTTAGAAAGCGCAGTCTCCCAAGTTGGCGTCAGCGTAAGGAATCGAGCCAGCGTACCGATTGGCGCAAAGGCACCGAATCTCCGGCCCGACACTGTCATCGAAATCAAGGAAATTTTGCGCCCCTCCGCCAATGGCGCATCCTTCTTCCTGCTACACTCAAATCGATGAATCGAATGTTTCTCTTTGCGTGCGCCCTCCTGGCCTCACTCGCTCCTGCATTGCCGGCGCAAGACCTCCAATCCATCGTCCGCGCTGTGGAAGCGCGTTATCAGCACGCATCCACCCTCGAAGCCGTTTTCCTCCAGCGTTTCAGCGACGGCCAACAGGGAATTCGGGTGGAATCCGGGCGCGTCTATTTTTCCCGTCCCGGCCGAATGCGTTGGGAGTATGAATCTCCCGAAACAAAATTATTTCTGGTGGATGGGAAAAACGTCTGGTTCTATGTTCCCGCGGACCGCACCGTCAGCCGCGCGACGGTAAAACAAAGTTCCGATTGGCGCACTCCTTTCGCTTTACTCACTGGGAAAGTCCATCTCAACCGCCTGTGCGGCCGTCTCGAATTGGCTGCTCCTTCTGGCGCGCCTGCCAACGATCGCCCAACCGAGCAGGGAAATATTGTGCTCCACTGCTTGCCTCCAAAACATGACGCTGCAAATAATGCTGATTTTTTCCCGGAGATCCTATTCGAAATAGATTCCCAAAATCGGCTGGCGCGGATCGTAATCCGCGAACCTGGCCACATTGAAACTGAATTTCGATTCGGCAATTGGCAGGCCGATATTCCAATCCCGGAATCGAAATTCCATTTCGAGCCTCCCTCTGGCGTCACCATCGTCAATCAAGCGGACCTTGCCGGCGCCCCTCGTTAGGCATTCCTGCGGAAAAGGGAACTGAAAACACGGCACAATCCGCCCCTTCCTGGAGAGCGTTCGCCCGGGGTTGTTTCACCTTGGATCGTAGCGTACTGCCGTTTCACACCGGCCCATTCGGACCACTAAGTCCCCAACTGTGAATGGATTGGGTTCCTCCTGCGAAATCGTTGCCGTCGAGTCTCTTTTGTGCATCTCAGCTTGTGCTACACTTTATTTGGTACGCCTCTATCGATTAAGGTGGCCCACTCCCAATGGCGGAATTTGTCTGCAAGGTGGCGGACTCCACCGGCCGCATTCTTCAGCAGGTGGAGACAGCCAAATCCGAAGCGGAGGCGAAGCAGAAGCTCGCTGAACGGGGCCTATTCGTCTATTCCGTTCACTCTCATGCAGGGGTGTTTTCCGAGCTTAGCGGTAACCGCGGGAAAAGCTCCATGCGCCCCACGGACTTCCTTATTTTCAATCAGCAGTTCAACACCCTGATTAAGGCGGGCCTGCCCATCCTTACTGCTCTTGACCTGCTCGCTGAGCGTGCTGCTGCTGTCCGTCTTAGGCCCGCACTGATGGAGGTGCGCCAGCGGGTCCGCGATGGTTCGTTGCTCTCGGAAGCCCTCATCGCACAGGGTATTTTCCCCGGCGTGTACTGCACCTGCATCATGGCCGGAGAAAAAAGCGGCAACCTCACTGGTGTACTTGAACAATATATTGCCTATCAACGGGTCAGCAGCGGTTTCCGGAATCGGTTGCGCACAATTCTAATTTATCCCTCGATTCTGGTGGTGACCATGACGTTGGTTCTGTCTTACCTGGTCACTTTTGCGATCCCCAAGTTCGCTGAGCTTTATACGGAACTGAATACCAAGTTGCCGGCCATTACTCAATTTGTTCTCGCTGTTTCGCTGCCAGTCCGCAACTACATCTTTTATATCGTCGGCTTGGTCGCACTGGCTGCTGTATTGCTCTACCTCTGGACGCGTTCCGACGCGGGCGGACTGGCTATGGACCGCTTGAAGCCACGTCTGCCGCTGATTGGCGATGTCTGGATTAAGGCGCAGGTAGCTCAATTTGTGCGAACTCTTTCTACGCTCCTCGCCGGGGGCACGCCGCTCGTTGCCGCGCTTGAAACATCTTCCGACGCACTAACCAGCAAGATGATGTCTGCCGGCGTCCGCACGGCGGCCGAACGGGTACGTGAAGGACAAGCACTTTCTTCCAGCCTCAAGGCTTCCGGCCTAATTCCGGATATGGCTCTGGAAATGATCGAAGTGGGTGAGGCTTCCGGCGCCCTGGCAGCAATGCTGACCAGCGTTGCGGAGTTTTACGAAGAGGAGGTGAATCTCCGTCTGACGAATCTACTCACCTGGGTCGAGCCGGCCATCCTGATTATTATGGCCTGCGTGGTGGCCTTTATCGTGATCGCGCTTTACCTGCCGATGTTTTCTCTCAACATGGGAGGCGGATAGTCGTCTTTTTGCTATGTCTACCATCAACAAAAACATGAATATTCATCCGGAAAGCGCTCCGAACGAAAACGACGAGGTGGAGCGCACACGGCGGCTGGCCGAGCGCTATCGCTGTCCCTTCATCGATCTTCGCGAGCAGCGCATTAATCCGGAACTCTTCCGCAGCATCCCGGCTGAGCTTATGTTCCGTTACAACTTTGTGCCTCTGGAAGCGCAGAGCAATTCCCTCGCTATCGTTGTCGCCGACCCCAGCCAGTTATTGCAGACCGATGAACTGGCGGGCCTTCTCGGGAAGAAGTTAATCATCAACGTCGCCACCGGTTCGCAGATTGGCGATCTGCTGAAACGCACTGAACAATCGCAACGCGTTCTCGACCAGGCCACCGAAGGGTTCACGCTCCAGGTGGTCACCGATGAGGAGACCGAAGAAACCATATCCATGGACAAACTGACGCGCGATTCGGGTGTAAACCCGGTCGTTCGCCTGGTGGATACGGTCATCTATACCGCTCTCGAACGCCGCGCCAGTGACATCCACATCGAAACCCGCACCAACGAGGTGGCGGTAAAATACCGCATTGACGGCATCCTACAATACGCCATGCAGCCCCTCGATAAAGAGTGGCACAACACTATTCTTTCCCGCATCAAGGTGATGAGCGAACTGGACATTGCCGAGCGCCGCGTGCCGCAGGACGGCCGTTTCCGCGTTCGCTACAAAGGCCGCTTCATCGATTTCCGCGTTTCCATCATGCCTTCAATTAACGGCGAAGATGCCGTATTGCGCGTCCTGGACAAGGAAACTCTCAGCGAGAAATTCCGGAACCTCACTCTGGATGTCGTCGGCTTCGAAGAAGAGGAAATGCGCAAGTTCCGGCGTTATATTCGCGAACCCTACGGCATGGTGCTGGTCACCGGCCCCACCGGTTCCGGCAAGACCACTACGCTGTACGCTGCCATCAACGAGATCAAAACCGATGAAGACAAGATCATCACCATCGAAGATCCCGTGGAATACCAGGTTCGCGGCATCACCCAGATTCCAGTCAACGAGAAAAAAGGTCTTACCTTTGCCCGCGGATTGCGCTCCATTTTGCGCCACGATCCCGACAAAATCATGGTCGGCGAAATTCGCGACCAGGAAACGGCGCAAATTGCGATTCAATCGGCGCTCACCGGCCACCTTGTTTTCACCACCGTTCACGCCAATAACGTCACCGATGTGATTGGCCGCTTCATCAACATGGGTGTCGAGCCTTACAATTTCGTTTCCGCGCTCAATTGCATTCTGGCCCAGCGGCTGGTTCGCGTCATTTGCGAAAATTGCAAACATCAGGCGCCTTATTCGGAAGATTCGCTTCGTGAATCGGGCCTCGATCCGGCGGCGTGGCGCAGCGTCTCCATTTTTGAAGGCGCCGGATGCCTGGAGTGTTCCGGCACAGGCTATCGCGGGCGGACGGCCATCTCCGAGCTGCTTGATCTTTCCGACCGTATTCGTGAGATGATTATTAATCGTCGGCCCACATCGGAAATAAAACGTGTCGCGCGCGAGGAAGGGATGCTCTTTCTCCGTGATTCTGGATTAGCCAAAGTTCGGGCGGGTATAACCACCTTGCGCGAAATCAATAAGGTGACCTTCGTTGAGTAGTCCTGCCAGCTTCGAGAGTAAACTCTCCAATTTCGGTCCGGTGCTCCGGTTCGGCAAATGGCTGGACGCCATGCCCCACCCATCGCTGGTCTGCGAAATTTCCACCAGTCATGTGGCGGCGGCGCAATGGGGTCGAGGAGCGCTGGCGCTCGATGCTCATGGAGTAGAAGATCTGCCTCCCGGCGCCATTGTGCCCTCCGCTGTTGAGCCGAACATTAAGAACGGCGAAGCGGTTCGCTCGGCTCTTCGTAGCGTCGTCTCGCGAATGTCTACGCGCGGCGAGAAAATCGCTCTGCTGGTGCCGGATTCCGTGGTTCGCGTTTTCATTTTGCCCTTCGAAAGTTTTCCGCGCCGCGCGGATGAGGCAGTGCCGCTGCTTCGCTGGCGTTTGAAGAAAAGTGTGCCATTCGATGTGGAGGGAACCGTGGTTTCGTGGATGCGCCAAGCGGGCCGTTCCGGCAATCTGGAAATTCTTGCCTCTCTGGCGCGCCGGGAAATCCTTCACGAATATGAGGCGATTGTCCAGAGCGCGGGGATGGAGACGGGCGTGGTGCTTAGTTCCACTCTGGCTACGCTGCCCCTCCTGGAGGAACAGGGATCCACTCTTCTTGCCCGGCTGACGGATACAAGTTTGACCACCGCGATCGTTTTCGGCGGCACCATTTGTGTCTACCGCACCAACGATGTTTCCGTCGCCGCCGATCAATATGTTCCGCAGGCCCTGCTCGACGAGATTTTTCCCGCGGTAGCCTACTTTCAAGACACTTGGGGCGGTACGGTGGACCGGGTTCGGCTTGCCGGATTTGGTGATCGCACACCCGAATTTCGCCAGGCGGTACAAAATGAGTTAGGCTGTGCGGTGATGCCTCTCGCCTCGGGATCGGTCGGGGCGGAAATCCCTAACGAAGTGGTTTCCCTGGGGCATCAGCGGCTGGAAGGTTTGGTCGGTTGGGCACTGAACCGAGGAGCTTGAGCGCCACATTTTCTAAATTTGCGATTATTGCCCTTGGGCGGGAAATTTCTGAAACGCGGATGCCTTTCGATTTCGCCGTAGATTTGGTCGAGAAAATTTCGGTGAGAGAGTTTGCTCCGGGTCTGCAAGCGTTTGAAGCGTCCTAGTCAACTATGAAAGTCCGTCTCAATCTCGCTACTGCGCCGCTCGAAAACAACCGGCGGTTTATAGCCGGCGCCAGCCTGCTCGGTATGATCGGTCTGGTCGCGTTCCTGGCCCTTTCCCTGCATACGATTTATACCTGGCGGGCGAATCGCGAAATTCGCGCCGAAATTTCCAACTACCAGAAAAATATTGCCATGCTGGAACAGCAGCAATCGGCGCTGCGTTCCTACTTTCAACTTGCACAGACTCGCGAAGTCACCGAACGCGCCGCATTCCTGAATTCCCTGATTGACCAGCGCAGTTTTCCCTGGACAAAAGTGTTCATGGACCTTGAGCATCTATTGCCAACAGGCGTCCGGGTGGTGACAATCGCCCCCACGATGCAACAAGGCGTGGTGCAGATAACGCTCGTCGTGGGGGCCGCGAACGATGAAGCGAAATTGAAATTCCTGAAGGCTCTGGAAGAATCAAAGGAATTCTCCGGAGTCGAACTGAAGCAGGAGCAACGTCCGTCCAAGTCGAATTCCCCGGATCAGGTGGTACTCGAACTGGTCGCCCGGTACCACACCACGTGAAGGCCGCCTATCAATGAACGGAACTTCTCAAGTCTGGAAAAAATGGACGCGCTGGGGCCTGGTGATCCTGCTCCTGCTGGATATCGCCCTGGTCGTAATTGATCGGAGCGCGGCGCAAAGTGACGCTCAGCAGCAGCGCGATCAAGCCCGGCGCCTTCAGCAGCAGCAGGGCCTGCTCGCCAAGGATGTCGCGCGAGCAGATGCTATTCGTTCCCACGTTCCGGAACTCGGCGGAGAGGGTCAGCGCTTTTACCAGGACGAACTGCTTCCTGCCTCGCTGGGAACTTCCGCGGTCGTTGCCGATCTGGACGAATTAGCGGCGCACGCCGGCCTTCGGACCAGCGGCGTGCGATTTGAACAGAAACCCATCCCGAACCGCAGTGTCACCGAAGTTCAAATTGGCACGACGGTCGAAGGGAGTTACGCCAGCCTGATTCAGTTCATCAACGGGCTTGAACGCTCCAAGAATTTCTATCTTTTGGACAATCTTTCGCTGGCTTCCGCTGCTTCCGGCACGATTCGACTGAATCTAAGTTTGCGGACATATTTCCGGTCATAATCCATGGCGATCACTCGGCAACGCAAACAACTTTACTGGCTGATTGGACTGCTTGCGATTGTTCCGATCGCTTACTTTCTCAATCGGAATTCAGGCCCCACGGTGAACAACACCTCTTCGGCGGATCGGAAATTTCAACCACTCACTGTGGAGGATCCCCGCCTGCATTTGGATTTACTCGATCGCATTCACAAGGAAGAATATTCCGGCACGCATCGCGACATTTTCAGCTTGGAAGCTCCTCCTCCGCCCGTGCCGAAGGATGATTCGCATGGTCCCGTACAACCAACCCGGCCGGTCGTGCCCCCTCCGCCGCCAGCGCTCGAGATTCCGGCCACCTTTTTCGGATATGTGACGAATCCGCAGTCCGGCAGAAAACAAGCTTTCTTTGCAAATGGTGATGACGTATTCATCGTTGCCGAGGGCGAAACTTTGCTCAGCCGATTCCGCGTCGTCAAAATCGGAAATAATACAGTCGATATGGAAGAAGTTTCTTCCGGCCGCCACGCCACTCTGATGATGGAGCCGCCGACAAACCAGCCGCAAACATGAAGCCTCGCGCCAATCATCGAATGGTTGCTTCGTCTGTGACCGCGCGGATTTCTTCCGCACAGAGCGGCTACGCATTGTTGATGGTCTCGTTCATGGCCGCCGCCATGATCATAGCGGCAGTCACCATCAACTTGACCTGGTTGACCCAGGGCAAGCGCCAGAAAGAAGCAGAAATGATCTGGCGCGGCGAGCAGTACAAGCGCGGCATTCGCCTCTATTACCACAAGCTGGGAAAATTTCCGGCCACGATGGAAGATCTCACCAAGGGCGATGGTTCACTCCATTTCATGCGCAAAGCTTACAAGGATCCCACTACGCCCGACGGCAATTGGCGCATGATCTACGTCACTCCCGCGGGGCAATTGGTGGGCAGCGTGCGCTACACTTCCTTGCAGCAGATGGCCGCAGCCGAACAAATGGCTGGTGCCGGCCCTCCTCAGGATTCCGGCCAGCAGCCGGGAACTCCCGCGGAGACTGCGTTTGGCCAGCAGCCTCCCGGCGCGCCGGGAACGGGAAACCCGGGAATTGGCGGCGGGACGATCCTTCCCGGCGGGCAGCAATCGTCGGCTGATCCGGGAACAGCGAATCCAGGCCAGCAGCCGTCATCGGGTTTTGGCGGACAGCTGGGACAGTCTCCCTTCGGAGCCGGAAACGCTCCGCTGGGCGGTGGCACATTTAATCAGCAGCCGTTTTCGCTCTCGAGTGGTTCGAGCACCGGCGGACAAACTTTCGGAGGCAGCATCATCGGAGTTGGCGGCAGCTCGGACAAAAAATCGATCATGGTTTACAAGAACGGCAAAACCTACCATCGCTGGGAATTTATCTGGAATCCGCTTTCGGATGTAATCGCGCAAGCAAACCAGACAGGGCAGGGGCCGCAGGGAGCACAAGGTCTGCCGGGTTCGCAGGGCTTGCAATCACCGATGTCTCCCGGCGGCGGAATCGTTCCGCTGCCCACCGGCACGCCGCAAAATCCCGGCACTCCGCCGCCGCAGCAATAATCTAATTTCAAATTGTGAGAATATTTTAGCGATCGGGGGAATTTGCTTCCGTCGCGGAATCATGCGCTGCGGCGCCCGGTGGCGCGCTCGAAACTTTTGACGCGGCTGCAGGAGGAACACCGCCAGCCACGGTCTTATTCTGCTTTTTCTGAGTAGCCATCGAGGTCGTCACGCGTTTCACATAAGCGCGCGTTTCATGGAAGGGCGGCACGCCGCGATATTGTACGACGCGTTCCGGCCCGGCATTATAAGCGGCCAGCGCCAGCGCCAGGTTGCCGTGATATTGATCGAGCAAATCCTTCAAATATCGCGTGCCCGCATTGATATTCTGCGCCGGATCGAAAATATCGGTCACTTGGTAGCGCTTCGCCGTCGATGGCAGCAATTGCATCAATCCCAGCGCCTGCTTGCGCGAAATCGCATGCGGATTAAAATTCGATTCCGCGGCAATCACGCTGGTAATCAGCGTTTCGTCCATTGCATGTTTCAGCGCCGCCTGGTGAATCAAGCTCGCATAAGGCCCGGCTAGCGCGGGTGCCGCAGGGGTCGCGTTGAACACATCTTCCGGCTCGAACTTGAAAATATCCGCCGCAGCCACTTCCACGGTGCCGCCACCTTCGATCGCGAGGCGCATCGTGACGCCGGTCTGTTCGTAGCTCATCACATGCATGCGAATCCCCGAGCGCAGCACCACATAATCCGCGCGCGCGCACGGAGTCGCAGCGACCAGCGCCGCAAAAATCAACAGTTGTGCGAAGATGCGCATGCCTTTCAGTAGCACAGGCACTCCTGCCTGTGTGCCGTTCTGCGCACAGCCGAAACCCGCACAGCCAGGAGTGGCTGTGCTACCACGGCGAACCGATCCGCCACCGAAAATGGGCCCAATATGCTTCAAAGTTGTTTCCCGATTATCATCCTTCCACGCCTTCCAGTGCCAGCAAATCTTCGCCGCCGCAGGCTTTCTTTCTGCGTTCTCAGCGTCTCTGCGGTAAAAAAGCATTCGATTCCGACGCCATACCATCGCCGCCTAGATGCGCTACGCCAGCGCATAAGTCCGAATCGCCTCGGCCAGGCCGCCTTCGTCATTGGTCAGCGTCACCGGCCAGCCCAGCGATTTCAGCTCCGGCACGCTATTGCCCATCACCACGGCCAGTCCCGCAAATTCCAGCATTTCCCGGTCATTCCAATTATCGCCGATTGCCATCACCTCTTCGCGCCGGATGCCTCGCCGCTGTGCCCATTCGGCCAGCGCCGCGCCTTTCGAGCAGCCTTTGCGAATCACGTCCAGAATCGAAAAATTCCGCTCCTCATACTCCGTCAACGCCAGCGAGAACAAAGCGGCTTCCGGCATTTTCTTCAAAATCTCCAGCGCCTCGCGCACAGGCAAAAACGGCCCGGTAAACATCACCTGAATGGGATCTTCATCCAGGCAATTTTCCAGCGGACTCATCTCCGCGATAAACGCCCGGTTGCGCTCGAAATATCCTTTGCCGGCCGGGATCATCCCAATTAATTTTCTCGAGAAACATTTGGTTTTCGCGCACCCGGTCAAACACCACCGCCGTTCCCTCGCGAAATTGCACCGTCTCTTCGAGCACCCGCCGCGCCAAGTCCCGCGGCAGCAAATGCCGCAAATGAGTCTCCCCCGATTTCGACTTGATCACCGCTCCGTTATTCACAATCATCGCCGGATCGCAAGGCAGCTCCATGGCAATCGGATAAGCAAAATCAAACCGCCGCCCGGTCACAATCACAATCTCAATCCCGCGAGCAGCCGCAGCGGCGATCGCCTCCAAATTCACGGCAGGCACCTTGAACCGGCTATCCAAAAGCGTCCCGTCAATATCCATGGCGATCATCCGTATCGGCATTCCTTCATTTTACAGTGTTCGTTGCCGCCGCAGGGGGTTGCGCACTGCCAAAGTTGCGCATTTTGACCATCCAAATTGGGCCCCTCGAAAACACACGATATAGAGGCGATTAGGATTTTCGAACCCGCGTGTTTTTAGGAAGATACGTAATTGCGACATTGTTTCCCGCTGGCGATTAGCGAAGCGGTTAGAAACATGCGTTCTCTGTCCCGAACTGCCTTTGGGATTGATGGTTTTGAAATTCGAGAAGTCTTGGGGGATGTGCCGGACTTGCGATGAATTTGTCGCCGAAAAGACGTGTGAGTGACGGATGGTGTGCCGTGAATTGGAGCTGCGCTTGTCCGTCTGAAGGATTATCGCGTATTGTCTCATACCACTATTTATCATAAAGATAGGGTACACGTCAAGATAATTCATGTGCAAGTAGACGGCAGGCGGTGCGGCAGGTGCGGCTCGCTCAGCGCCGTAGGCGCGGCAGAAGTTAGCCCAGGCCGTGAGGCCTGGGTATCTGGTCCAAAAAGAATTCAAGCGCCGGAGGTGCGACACATGTCCCACACCTACGCTCAAAACGTGATTCATGTGGTGTTCAGCACCAAGGACCGGCGCAAATCCATCTCCCCGGAATTTCAGCCACGCCTGTGGGCCTACGCCGCGGGCATCTGCAAAAAACTCGGCATTCTGGTTCATGCGGTGGGCGGGGCGGAGGACCACATTCATCTGCTCATTCAAGTTCCGCCGAGCGTGGCATTAGCCAAAGCAATTCTCACCGTCAAGTCGAATTCATCCCGATGGGCCAACGCGCAAGGCAAAAAAGTCGACGATCGCGAATACGCACTCGTAGGGGCGCTGCTTGTGCGATTTGTGCACCCCGATTCATTCTATCGGGGCTGCGCCCGCTTTCATTGCGCGGTGTATGAAGCGCATCACAAGAAGATGGATTTCGAAGCCGAGTTTCTCGCCTTGTTGAAAAAGCATGGAATGGAATTTGATCCGAAATTTGTGTTTGGTTAGGTGTCGCACCTACGGCGCTTGGGGATTGTGTTTGCCGCTTTACCCCGCCCTTGCGGACGGGGCACGAAAGGACGCGGCACCCAAACCCAACCTATCGAATTAAGCTCCTGCCAGCCGCCAAGGATACGTCAATGCTTCTGTTCTTCGAGCACAACAACGCGTGGATAGTACTTGATGGTTAATCCATTCACAGGCTTAACTGAGTTCGCCGGAAATTGAACGACTCGGCCTTCTATCTTGTAATCTTGCTCTGGCATAAGCAAAACACCATCATAGATCTCAAGGCTACCAGGAATTGGTTCCTGCATAAGCGTCACTTCAAGTATGATCTGACCCGAAGAGCTTACCCTCCGTACGCGATTCCAATTGTGCTTGTCGAACGTCTCTAATTATTTTTCGCCTGAAAAATGCCTCCATTTGTTTAGAAAGGGAGTCTACATTGGCTTGCAGGTTGTCCACCCGAGCTTTAATACCACCAAATTCCACGGACGTAACTTGCACTTCATTTCGACTCCAAATGAACATGCCAACAGCCATGATTGTCAAGACTATGTAAGCTTGTCGAGTAGCGTCGCCGAATTCGCGGATATACGGGCGGGTGCGTTCACAGATCGCCCGGATTGCTCCGAAGAGAATTATTAGCAAAAGGGAGCAAGCGACCCATAGGGCGGTTGTCTTCATATTCACCTTACATCAGGTTAGCAACGTCCGTCGATCAAGAGCGGCCATGACCCTACCTTCCTTGGCTCGGCAGGGCCTAGGAACGCCGTTTAGGGTGATGCCCACAGAATTCTTATCGTCATGATGTTGAAAGCACCCTCTTAGAGCTGATCCGCCGCAGACGTAGGCTAGAATCATTCGCTTGCTCTAGGCTGGCTCTCGCAGCCTGGAAATTACATCCGTGACAACAAGGTTGTTTAGCCTAAGTTCGGTTTGATATTGCCTTTTGTGAAGGCTTTCATAGGTAATCAGACAGACCCACTCAGCTTCCCACAAGCACCCCTCGTGGAGTGGGAATCAGAAAAGTTTCTCCGGGAGGGAGCCCCGCCAGATAGCTGGTCGGCCGAGTGGGCGTGGATTCAGGATCCATGGGCGTGAAGTAGTACCGGATGTTTACCGCAGGACCCGCACCTAGGTTCACGAGTTGAACCAATCCTTCCGGGCAAAGAACCGTCATAGCGCCGACGGCACCATCCATTTCGAGGACGGCGGCAGCTACGTCGCGTGCCGTAGTTAAAACGGATACGAAAGGCTTCAGCGTCGCTTCGACTTGTTCTAGGGAAACCTCAATCTGCTTGCGAGAAGTCTTGAGTATTCTCCAGGTCACATACGTGTATGCAGCTACTATCACCAATAGCAGGACTTGGACGATGAAATTGGCGACCGGAAGCCAACACACGGCTGGATGCTACCACAACCTTGCCAAGCATTGAACTTGATACAATTCTTCTGAGCTTCGCGCGTTTGAGCGCAACTAGTTTGGGAATTGGGCGTCGCCCAAGACAGAAATCACGAGAACTTGATGAACTTATTCACCCGCGAAAAACTAAGGGATCGGACGGTTAAATGTCTTGAGCACTTGTTGAGTTCAAAGATTCCGTGTAAGCACCCATAAGACGTTGAAGCGAGGACAACTTATCCGGGTCCGTCTCTATTTCACCGAGCTGGTTTCCTATTGTGAGATTTGTGAGCAGAATGCTTGAGGACACTCGCTTGTATGTGCGCCCGCCGTCATCTGTGAAGTGTTGATCCGGCGAGCAAGCATTCTCGCCGTCCAGCCAAGTGAACCTGATCCCATCCTCTTGCCCGTGGAGTTTTCAACGAGGTAGCAGGCCCATGCTGGCTGTTTGTCTAGCCGAAGGGTCCGCTCCAATTTTTTGTGCGCGGAATTTTGGATGTTGGCCATAATGTTCGTCCTCTTCCGATGATGATGTCGGTTCGTGCGGGAATCTCGTTTCTCCTGGAAGGTCTGGGCCCTCGCTCTTTCGTCCCAACTGTGTATGTATGCATACCCTTCTATGTGGATTATGCTATCTTAGCTTGCAAATTTCAATGAAACCGAGTGCCACTCGAATATCGGCGACGGCGGGTGGAACAGGTATAACGAGTCGAAATGAATTTGGGTGTGGGTGCCCCATCTTTTCGTTTTTTGAAAAGGTGGGGTTCTTTTGTATTTGGTCGAAATATGGGCGTCTTCCCATGTGGCCGGTTTCCGTTTATCTTGCACGGCAGAGAGGCCGAAATCGCCACC
Source organism: uncultured Acidobacteriota bacterium (assembly GCA_963797765.1). Taxonomy (GTDB): domain Bacteria; phylum Acidobacteriota; class Terriglobia; order Acidiferrales; family UBA7541; genus JBGPTK01. Next base: position 785,410 of record CAWCQU010000003.1, read on the forward strand.
CATCCCAACGGAGCCGGGAGGAATAGGGCACCAGGCAAAATGTGCCCTCCAAAAAACTCTTGACTTCTTAGGTACCTTTGTGGTAAATAGTGGTATGAAAGAATACGAAAACTCCTGCCGTTGGCGCCCTCCCGTACCGATTCCGGCTTTAGACTGCACCGATACCTGCGCCGCCGCACCCGCATTTCCGCCCAAGATCGGCTTCATTTTCAATTCGTCCCACACAAGAAAGCCGAGCGAAAACACCGACATTCTAATCGCCTGGCTAATCGCCAATGGCAACCACAGTCAAAAATCCCCAAGCGATTTAAAATCAGCGGGATACAATTTTCTAATCGCCTCTATATCGTGTGTTTTCGAGTGTCTGTTTTCGAGGCGAATTTTTCGAGAAAAACACGAAGCCCCGATCGAAGGAATCGGGGCGCAAAAAACGCACAGCCAGAGCGCCCCTACGAAGGAAAATTCAAAATCCCCACACGTAAAACCGACGTGTTGGGCACCCGCGGGAGAATTCAAAATCCCCACACGTAACAGCGACGTGTTGGGCACCCGCGGGAGAATTCAGAAGCCCCACCCTTTCAGAATGCGAAAGGATGGGGCACCCTGGTTAGGCGCTGCGGGCTTTTGCTGCGCCTAGTTCGTAGGCGCCTTCCCAGGTGGCTTCTACTTCGGTGGGAGAGGTCATGCGCGTGGTGAAGGTGCCGCCGCCGGAGAGGCCGCTGAAATCGCCGGTGCCGCCTGTGTATTTCCAGGTGCCTTCGACGGTGGGCTGGCCGTTGACCATGGAAATTTTTCCTTCGAAGGTGCCGAAGTCGCGTCCGGCTGCGCCGTGATCGTCGGTGAAATAGCCGTGCTGCGTGCCGCTGCCGCCGACCATGTCGGAAATTCCCCAGTAGGTGATCGGAGCGTTGTTCCAGTTTTCGTCGGTGGTTTTTTGCGTGCCGCTGATTGCCGCGAGACCTAGCATGTGATTTGGTTGAACCGCTGCGATGACGGTGGATTGTCCGCGCACCATTCCGTGAAATGATCCTGAAAATGCTGGCATGGGTTTGCCTCCTTTGTTTTCCGGGGGAGATTCGCGGGGATTCTGCGCGTTCACGGGAAACTTGTCAAGAGCGGTGCCATCACACGGGCGCGCGGGGCGGGCTGTGCTAAGATTTTGGGATTATGAAAACTACGATTACGCATTTGGAGTGTTCGCGGTGCGGGAAGAAATATGCGCATACGCAATTGCAGAATTTGTGCGAGTGCGGCGCGCCACTTTTGGCTCGGTACGATTTGAAGAAGGCGGCAAAGACGTTGACGCGCGAGGCAGTTCGCGGGCGCGCGGCGAATATGTGGCGGTATCACGAGGTGCTGCCGACGGATCATCCGATCACGCTTGGCGAAGGCATGACGGCGGTGATTCATGCGCGGAGGCTGGGAGAGCGGCTGGGGATGACGTCGCTTTATGTGAAGGATGAAGGATTAAATCCTACTGGATCGTTTAAGGCGCGGGGAATGGCGGCGGCAGTGAGCGTGGCGAAGGAATTGGGCGCGAAGGCGCTGGCTGCTCCCACGGCGGGAAATGCGGGCGGGGCGCTGGCTGCCTACGGGGCGCAGGCGGGAATTCCTTGCGTGATTGTGATGCCGTCGGATACTCCGTTAGCAAATGTGATGGAGTGCCAGGCGTTTGGAGCGGATGTGCGGAAGCTGGATGGATTGATTTCGGATTGCGGAAAATATGTGGCGGAGCATAAACAGAAGGAAGGATGGTTCGAGGTTTCCACGTTGAAGGAGCCGTATCGCATCGAGGGGAAGAAAACGATGGGATACGAATTGTGGGAGCAGTTTGATGGGAAATTGCCGGATGTGATTATTTATCCGACGGGCGGCGGCGTGGGATTGATTGGGATGTGCAAGGCGTTTGAGGAAATGGAGGAGATGGGATGGATTGGAGCCGAAAGGCCGCGGATGGTTTGCGTGCAGGCTTCGGGATGCGCGCCGATTGTGGAGGCGTTTGAGAAGGGGAAGGAGTCGTCGGAATTTTTTAAGAATGCGGCGACGGTTGCTTCGGGATTGCGCGTGCCGAAGGCGTTGGGGGATTTTATTATTTTGGCGGATTTGAAGTCGAGCCATGGGACTGCGCTGGTTGCTACGGATGAGGAGATGCTCGCGGCGGGCAGGGAATTGGCGGCGCTGGAGGGGATGTACGCGGCGCCGGAGGGAGCGGCTACTGTGGTGGCGGCGCGGAAATTGCGGGGGGCGGGGTGGATTAAACCCGAGGAGTCGGTAGTTTTGTTTAATACGGGGTGCGGGTACAAGTATGAATTGGCTTGGCAGCAGGCGTTGAAGGGTGGGTAGCGAGCCGAGTTTACATACCCTGAATTAGACGAGTTATTGTTCTGCGTAGGTTTGTGCTTAATTCGAGTCAAGTGCTTTTTTACCGCAGAGGCGCTGAGAACGCAGAAAGAACGTCGACGCCACCGTGAATGGTGGCGGGCATGAGCGTGGGGAATTGATGACTGAGCGGCTTTATTACGAGGATTCGTTTTTGCGGGAGTTTGAGGCGCGTGCTTTGCGGTGCGATGCCGCGAGGGATCGGTTTCATGTGATTTTGGATCGGACGGCCTTTTTTCCGGCTTCGGGGGGACAGCCGTTTGATACGGGGAAGTTGAATGAGGCGCATGGTAGTGGAGGTGGTGGATCGCGAAGACGGGGAAATTGTGCATGTGACAGATCGCGAGGTTGCCGTAGGCCCTGTGCATGGCGTGATTGATTGGGAGCGGCGGTTCGATCATATGCAGCAGCATACTGGGCAGCATTTGCTTTCGGCTGCGTTTATTGAGTTGTTCAAGTTTCGGACCGTTTCGTTTCATCTGGGGCGGGATATTTCTACGATTGATTTGGCGGCGCCTTCGATTGTGCCTCGTTTCTTGGAGGAAGCGGAAGGGCGCGTGAATGAAATTATTTTTGAGGACCGGGCGATCGCGGTTTGCTATGCGACTGCGGCGCAGCTTGCTGAATCGGGTGTGCGCAAGGAAGTGAAGCGTGAGGGCGTTTTGCGCGTGATTGAAGTGGAGGGATTTGACCGGCAGCCTTGCGGCGGGACTCATCTGGCGCGAACGGGGCAGGCCGGGATTCTGCTGATTCGCAAGTGGGAACGGCAGAAACAGAATTGGCGCGTGGAATTCGTCTGCGGAGGACGGGCGCTGACGGCGGCTCGCGCGGATTTTGTGACGCTGAGCGGAAGCGGCTGCGGAATTTAGTTGCGCGCTTTCGGAAGTTCCGGCGATGGTGCGGAAGTTTGGAGACGAAAGGAAATCTTCGCAACGTATTGTGAAGAAGCTGCACGAGAGACTGGCGGAATTGGAAGCACAGGTGTTACTTGCGATGGCGCAGCCGGCGTCGAGCGGGGATGGGACGCGCGTGGTTCGTCGCGTGTTTAAGGATGTCGAGGCGGGATATCTGTCTCTCCTTGCGAATCGGTTGGCGGCTGAGCCCGGTGTGCGCGCGTTTTTGGCGACGGAACTGGGCGGCGCGATAGTGTTTGCGCAATCGCAAGGGCTGGATGGCGATATGGGAGCGCTGCTCCGCGAGACAGTTTCAGCGGCAGGCGGCAAGGGCGGAGGCAGGAAGAATTTTGCGCAGGGCAGCGTCCGCAGGCTTCGGATCTGGTGGATATTCTAGCTAAAGCGACGCAACGAGTTGGCAATGATCTCTGAAGAACATCGGTTTCTATTGCCTTCGAAGGATTGATACGTGATGTCCTGAAGGATCACTGAGCCTCACATCGCCAATTCTGTCCAGCGTCGACGTTCCAATCGACACCGTCGAACCGTCAGACATGTTCCAAACGAATATGTATATGCCGCTGCCGAGAACATCGTCGGGCCTGCCGCAATGTTTTACTACCGTATCCATTGATACTGCCGGCTTCAGAGACCGAAAACAGTCAATGGTTTTTGCTTTCTCGGAGGCGTTGGGAAACATATTCAAAATGACGCCTTGGGGGGTTACTGTTTCTCTTTTGGATTTTATTTCTATTTTGGTTGCTTCGGTTCGGGTGCTTGCTGTTTATTCGATACGTTTGACGTCTTGCAAGCTGCTGTAGTGAGTGTGAACAGAAGTACAATTCGAATAAGCATGTGGGCTTGGCCTACTGCGGGAAGAGACTCGGCGGAGGCGCAGGTGCGTGGATTTGTTCAGAGGTGAGTTTGGGATACACCAGTTTTCCGCAGATACTTCCTGCCAGGATCGCTGAGGGTATTAGCAGCACTCCCAAAGCGGCCAAAGATTTTTCACGGGCAAAAAAATAGAGGACCGCTCCGATAATGAGAAATGGAAGCCCTGAACGGGCACAGGTCTGCGGCGACCAATTCCACTTTCGAGCCAAGTAAGCAGCGGACACCGCCCAACAACAAACAAGACATGCCAATGTGCAAAATATTGATGCTACAAGCCCGAGGCGGGGGAGTATCCCAAGCGGCAATTTGGGATTCGAAGTCAGCCAGAAAAGAGAAGTACAAGAAATCACGAAACCTGCAATCACTGCGGCTTTCAGACTAAGCGATGGGTTATTCATAGTCCAGTTACTCTTGACGGCTCATTATAGCAACAAACGCGACAATTGCGAGAAAGTTGCGGGGCAAGGAAGGCGGCTTGGCCGCGACACCGAGAGAGATCCTTCGCTTCGCTCAGGATGACAAGCGAGGCAGACAGGATGCCGACGGCTGGGGATTTGGCGCTAAAAACGCGGATTTGCGGAAACTGGCGGAATCCGTTAGAATGCAAAGTTCAAACGGAGCGTCTTGCGACGATAATCTGGGGTCAGCTAGCCTAAATACCAAATAATCCAAGTGTTTAAGGCCCCGGAACAGACTGAGGGAATGGCTGAAGAACAGCACAACTCTAACTTAACGTTCGACATCGCAGACGAGTACCGCCCGGAACCACTCCCCGAACCTGAAGATCCTCCCTGGAAAAAAGACGGCAATACGCGCATTGGGATTCATACCTCCATTGCCGGGGATATGGTGTCTGCGCTGGAAATCGCGCATGGACTAGGGGCGAATGCGCTGCAGATTTTTTCTTCGAGCCCGCGGATGTGGGCCCGTCCCCAGCGTGGCACGCGCATTCCGCCGGCGGATGGAGTGCGGTTCCGCGACCGGCGCCATGCTTTGCGGCTGGGGCCGCTGGTTATCCACGACAATTACCTGATTAATCTGGGCTCGCCCGAAGTGATGCTGCGCGTGCGGTCGATACAGGCGTTTCATGACGAACTGGTTCGCGCGGTGGAACTGGGCGCGGATTACCTGGTGATGCATCCGGGGAGCAGTTGCGGGACCGATACGGGGCAATGCATTCGCACGATTGCGGAATCGCTGCGGCAGGCGGCGCGGGGATTGAAATTGGGTGGGTTGACGATTTTGCTGGAGAATACGGCGGGACAGGGCAGCACGATCGGGTCTCGGTTCGAGGAATTGCAGGCGATTCGAGAGGCATCGCCGGATTTGCCGCTGGCGATTTGCGTGGATACGGCGCATCTGTTTGCGGCTGGAAATGATATTCGCAGCGAGCAGGGGCTGGAATCGGCGTTGCAAATGATTGACCGGGAAGTGGGACTGGATAGCGTGCCGGTTTTTCACATGAACGATTCGAAAACGCCGCTGGGATCGAAGGTGGACCGGCACGAGCACATCGGCAAGGGACATATCGGGCTGGAGGCGTTTGGGAGAATTTTGAATCATCCGCTGCTGGCGGGGCGCGCGTTCATTTTGGAGACTCCGATTGATAAGCCGGGTGACGACAAGCGCAATGTGGCGGCGCTTTGGAGATTGATTGGAGTGGCGGTGAAGCAGGCGGCGGGAGCGGGGCATTTGGTGCGTCGAGCGGAGAAGAAGAGGGCCAAACCGAAGGCCAAGGCGGGCGGACGGAAGAAAGCGGTGAAGCGCGGCGGGAGGAAGAAGAAGCGGAAGTGATCGGAAGGCAAAGGCTAAAGAACGGAATTTACCGCAGAGGCGCAGAGTACGCAGAGGGGGCGCAGAGAGTGGCGGAATACGATCCACAATCGATCGAAGCGAAGTGGCAGGGGATCTGGGAACGTGAAGGGGCGTTCCATGCGGATTTGGATTCCTCGCGGCCGAAATACTATGTGCTGGAAATGCTGCCTTATCCTTCGGGCACTCTGCACATGGGCCACATGCGCAATTACACCATTGGAGATTCCATCGCGCGTTACAAGCGCATGCGCGGGCTGAACGTGCTGCACCCGATCGGATGGGATTCGTTTGGATTGCCGGCGGAAAACGCGGCGATCAAAAATAATATTCCTCCGCGGGAATGGACCAATTCAAATATCGCGCAGATGAGCGCGGTGTGCCGGCGATTTGGGTTCAGCTACGACTGGCGGCGCGAGATTTCCACGTGCGAGCCGGAATATTACCGCTGGAACCAGTGGTTTTTTCTGCGCATGCTGGAGCGAGGGATCGCCTACCGCAAGCGGAGCAAGGTGAATTGGTGTCCGCAATGCCAGACGGTGCTGGCCAACGAGCAAGTGGTGGACGGCTGTTGCTGGCGGCACGAGACTACACAAGTTGAGTCCAAGGAAATCGAGCAGTGGTTTTTCAGGATTACGGCGTATTCGGACATGCTGCTGGATGACATGAAGGAACTGGCCGGCGGATGGCCGGAACGCGTCCTGACCATGCAGCAGAATTGGATCGGGAAATCGCATGGCGCGAAAATTCGCTTCAATATTGCGCGGATGGAAGGGAAGTCCATCGAAGTTTTTACGACGCGCGTGGATACGATTTATGGCGCCACGGCGGTGATTCTGGCGCCGGATCATCCGCTGCTGCCGGATTTGTTTCAGGGATTGCCGGGCAGCGCGGGGATGGAATCGGAATGGAACCGGTTGCGCGGGCGAATTATCAAAGGAGCCGACCTGGCCACCGCGGAGAAAGAGGGATTTTTCACCGGGCGATTTGCCGTTAATCCGTATTCGGGCGAGATGCTGCCGGTATGGGTGGCGAATTTCGTGCTGGCGGAATACGGGACGGGGGCGCTGATGTGCGTCCCGGCGCACGATGTGCGCGATTACGAATTTGCGGAGAAATATGATCTGCCGGTGAAGGTGGTGGTGCTGCCGCCGGATGGAACTCCCCTGCATCCAGACCGGATGAACGAATCTTTTACGGGATATGGCACATCGACGAATTCGGGGCCTTTTTCCGGGCTGGCTTCGGAAAAAGCGATTGAAAGAATGACCGCGGAAGCGCAATCAAAGGGATTCGGCCAGGCGGAGACTACTTACCGGCTGAAGGATTGGGGAATTTCGCGGCAACGGTATTGGGGCACGCCGATTCCGGTGGTTTATTGCGGGGAATGCGGAATCGTGCCGGTGCCGGATGATCAACTGCCTGTGCGGCTGCCGGATTCGGTGCAACTGACGGGACAGGGAAAGTCTCCGCTGGCGAATGTGCCGGAATTTGTGAACACCACGTGCCCGAAATGCGGCGCGGCGGCGCGGCGCGAGACGGACACGATGGATACGTTTGTCGATTCTTCTTGGTATTTCTACCGCTATACGGATGCGAAGAATTCCGCCGCGCCGTTTAGCAAGGAAGCGGCGGCGTATTGGTTCCCCATTGATCAGTATATCGGCGGGATCGAACATGCGATTTTGCACCTGATCTATTCGCGGTTTTTCTGCAAGGTAATGCGCGATTTGGGAATGATCACTCACAACGAGCCGGTGATGCGGCTGTTTTCGCAGGGCATGGTACTGAAGGAAGGGCGGGCCATGTCGAAATCGCATGGCAACGTGGTGGGCGCGATTGATATGGCGCAGAAATATGGATGCGACACCGCGCGGCTTTACACTTTGTTTGCCGCACCGCCCGCGAAGGATTTGGAATGGGACGAGCAGGGAATCGAAGGGTGCGCGCGATTTTTGAACAAGACGTACCGGCTGATCGAGCGGCATTCGGGGCGGCTGCGCGACGTGCGCGCGGCGGAACCGGCGGCGCTCGATCTGGCTGGCGCGACGCAGAAAGAGAAGGACCTGCTGCGCAAGGCTCATCATACTCTGCGGCGCGTGACGAATGATTTTGAGGTGCGCTGGCATTTCAATACTTCCGTTGTCGCAGCTGATGCAACTGGTGAATGAACTGGCGGCGGCCGAGCCGCTGGATGCGGAGATGAATCCGGCGATTCTGAAGAATATTTTTCAGATGCTGATTCAGATTCTTTCGCCGATGGCGCCGCATGTTTCGGAAGAGCTTTGGGAAATGCTGGGGAATACGGGCGGGCTGGCTCGGGTGGAATGGCCGGCGTACCGGGAAGAATTGGCCAAGGAAGAGCAGTTCGAGATTATTATCCAGATCAATGGGCGGCTGCGGGGCAAGATTTTGGTGGATGATCACCTGGGCGAGGAAGAATTGCGAGAAAAGGCGCTGGCCGATCCGCGGATTGCGCATTTGATTGATGGGAAGGGAATCGCGAAAGTGGTGGTGGTGCCGCGTAAATTGGTGAATATTGTGTTGCGGTAAGAAGCGGGGTTGGTTGTTAATCGCAGCGGACAAAAAACCCAAAGATACCGCAGAGGCGCCCCGATCAAAGGCCCCGATTCAAGCCATCGGGGTGCAAAAATCGCACATCGGGGTAAACGCCGAGCGCCGAGAGAGCCGGAAGCCAGATTCGAATTGGAGAGGATGCGTGAGCGTTCGAGGCGGGATCGTCGTGCTGGATTTTGGCGGGCAATATACGCAGTTGATTGCCCGGCGAATCCGCGAGCAGGAAGTGTTTTCGGCGGTATTGCCGTGCACGGCTTCGCTGGAAGAGATCAAGAAGTGGGAACCGAAGGGAGTGGTGCTCTCCGGGGGGCCACGGTCGGTGTATGGCGCGGACGCGGTGGCGTGCGACCCGAAAGTGCTGCAAATGGGCGTGCCGGTGCTGGGGATTTGCTATGGCATGCATTGGATGACTCATACGCTGGGAGGAACGGTGCAGCGGGCGGATCACCGCGAATACGGGCCCGCGCAGCTTGTGGTGGAAAATGGTTCGATGCTATTCCGCGGACTTCCTCGCGAAGTGAAAATTTGGAATAGCCATGGCGACCACGTGGTTGGATTGCCGGCAGGCTTTCAGATTACCGGGCGAACGCAGAATGCCATTGCGGCGGCGGAAGATCCGGAGCGGAAATTATTTGCTCTGGAATTCCATCCGGAAGTGCAGCACACCGATGGCGGCAACCAGATGCTGCACAATTTTGTGTTCGACATCTGCGGAGCGAAGCCGAATTGGAGCCGGGCATCGTTTATTTCCGAAACGGTGGAAGGAATCCGCAAGCGAGTGGGCGACGCGGGCGCTCTGTGCGCGCTGAGCGGAGGAGTGGATTCCTGCGTGGCGGCCGTGTTGGTGCACCGGGCCATCGGCGACCGGTTGGTGAATGTGTTCGTCGATACCGGACTGCTGCGGAAGAATGAATTCCGCGACACGCTGGATGTGCTGCGAAACAAACTGAAGCTGAACGTGACCGGCGTGGATGCATCCCGGCGTTTTTTAGAACGTCTAAAGGGTGTGGGCGATCCCGAGGACAAGCGGAAACGAATCGGGGCTGAATTTATCGCCGTGTTCGCTGAAGAAGCCCGGAAATTTGCAAGTGCGAGCGGCTCCGGCGGAGTGGTGAATGCACCTGTGAAATTTCTGGTGCAAGGCACGCTCTATCCGGATGTGATTGAATCCGTTTCGGTGAAAGGGCCTTCGACCACGATCAAGACGCATCACAACGTCGGCGGCCTGCCGAAAGATTTGCCGTTCGAATTAATCGAACCGTTGCGCGATCTCTTTAAGGACGAAGTGCGCCAGGTGGGCAGGGAACTCGGGCTACCCGAGGAGATTCTGACCAAGCACCCCTTCCCGGGGCCCGGACTTGCGGTTCGGTTGCTAGGAGAAATATCGGCAGACAAACTGGAGACCTTGCGATCCGCGGATGCAATTGTGGTGGAAGAAATTCGACGGGCTGGTTTGTACGAAAAAGTGTGGCAGGCGTTCGCGGTGCTGCTGCCGGTACGCAGCGTGGGCGTGATGGGAGACGAACGGACATACGGCTACACCATCGCGGTGCGTGTGGTGGAATCGCAAGACGCAATGACGGCGGATTGGAGCCGGCTGCCCGCCGCCGTGCTGGAGAAGATCTCGGTGCGAATCGGAAACGAAGTGCCCGGGGTGAACCGGATCGTTTACGATATCAGCTCCAAGCCTCCCAGCACGATCGAGTGGGAATAGGCAGACAGATTTCCTAGCTCTTTCGCCGCTAGGCGAATTTGCCGCCGGCTCTAACGAGTGGCGAGCTTCTGGGCCATGTAGAGCAGCAGCCTGCGGTCGGGTTCTTCAATCTTCCCGAGCAGCCTGCGGAATCGTCCCAGGAAGCGAGCTTCCTTGCCGACACTTCCCCAGGCGATGTCGTCCGACGATTTCCGCTTGGGCAGATTCGGCAATTCGGGGGGCTCTTCGCCATCATAGAAGAGCTGGTAGAGGGGCACTTCCATCGCCCGGGCCAATTTTTCCAGGGTTTCGATTGCGGGAACAGTGTGGCCATTTTCGACGCGCGAGATGTAGCAGCGCAAAAGGCCAGTTCGCTTTTCGATATCACCCTGAGACAGTTTTTTAACTTCGCGTAGCGCGCGAAGACGGTCGCCAATAATCATGCGCGTATTGTTGCATGGGATACTGACTAGTGCAAGTACAATCTAAGGGGTTAGATTAAGGAAATTGAGCGTCGCCGAAAGGTGTAACCAAACGCATATGGAACACGTCCCAAAAGTGGAGGCGAATGCAGGCCCCGCAACCGCGGTGATCCCGGGGCGGAAGAACGCGTCGGAGGAGCGGGCCCTGGTGGGACGCGCCCAGAGCGGCGACCAGTCAGCTTACGAAGAACTGGTCAAACGGAACCAGCAACGGGTGGCAGCAGTAGTGGGAGGAATCCTACGGCGGCGGGAGGATGTGGAAGATGTGGCGCAGCAGGTGTTCGTCAAGGCTTTTTTCTCGCTCAAGCGATTCGACCAGCGCTCGGCATTTTCCACCTGGCTCTACAAGATTACGGTTAATGAATGCTGGGACTACCTTCGGAAAAAGAGAGTCCGGCCGTTGGTTTACGAAGCGGATCTGAGCGAAGATCAGGCCCGGCAGATGGATTCATTTGTTTCGGCGGGGAAGGCCCCCGCCGATTCGAGCGACCGGGCGGCGATGCGGCAACAGGTGGAGCGCCTTCTGGGCCAATTGAACGAAGAAGACCGGCAGATGATGGTGCTGAAGGAAGTGGAAGGGTTCTCGGTGGAGGAGGTTGGTGAAATTCTCGGGTTGAATGTGAATACAGTGAAGGTTCGATTGTTTCGAGCTCGCGCGCGGCTGGTGAAGAGTTACCGGCGCTGGAAAACAGGAAAATGATTCCACAACTACGGCGCGGACGCGTGCGGGACAAGGGAAGGAACAAAAGCCATGGATGAACTGCGAGATATGCACGCTGGTTGCAAGGAATATGAATCGCTCCTCGAAGATCATTTGGAGGGGTGCTTGAATCCTGTATCGCAAGCGCGCGTCACGGCGCACCTGGCGGCCTGCTCTGCATGCCGTGAAGCGCTGGCTGACGCGGAGGCGGGGATGCAGTTGATTCGCCACGGGCACGAGCCAACCGCCGACCCTGGTGATTTTTTCGCCGGGCGGGTGATGGCAGCTATTCGAGAGGAACTGCAAGTGCGCGCCGGAAGTTTCTGGCGGCCGCTCGAAACGCTGGCTTGGAGATTTTCGCTTTCCGCCGCGTTGGCGCTGGTTCTGCTGGCCGGTTATGTAGCGATTGCTCCGGGGCACCTGCAGACGGCGGTCTCGATGCGGCAGGCGGAAGTACGCGAACTCTTTCCAGACGCGGTGCAGCAACCCACCGGCCGTGACGATGTACTGATGGCCCTGGCGGAAAAAAACCATGCCAAGTGACGATCGCGAGAAACGAGCCATCGTGCTGGTGGTGTTCGTGTTTGTGCTGGGAATCGCTCTCGGAGGGCTGGGAGACCATCTCTGGGGCAATCACGTTTGGGCGGCGCATTCCACACCGTCGCGCCCCACTTCCACTCAGAGAGTTCAGGAGATGACAAATCAACTTTCGCTGACGCTAGATCAGCAGAAGCAGATTCTGGCGATCATCGACGAGACGCGCGCGAAGTGGCAGACGGTGAACGAAGCGACTGCTAAGGAATTGGGGCAGACGCGCGAAGATGCTCGTAACCGCATTCGCGCCATCCTGACTCCGGAACAACTGCCGAAATACGAGGAATTCAACCGGAAGCTGGATGAGGAACGGAAGAGGCGCGAGCAGGAACGGCGGTAAGATTCGAGACGCCGAATCCGAATCTTGCGGGGCTGATGATCATGCCGCCCTCCCGACAGAATTCGTCGGGCGAGGAAGGGCGGCGCTATAAGACTATCCCAATTCAGTGATGCCTCGTGGATTTTGACGTTCCGATCTCCTAACGGCCGCCCTACAGAAAACAGAAATTACTTGTAGACGCGCGGCTTGTACACAACAATAATTCGACTTCATGGACCAAACCACACCAGCCACTTCTATAACTTCCGCCACGGCCGCCGAAGGCCACGCTGCCACGATTCGCCTGGAGGACATTCATAAAATTTACGATTTGGGCGAAGTGAAGGTGCCGGCGCTGCGAGGCGTTTCGCTGCGGGTGGAAAAAGGCGAGTTCGTCGCGGTGATGGGAGCGTCCGGCTCGGGCAAATCGACGCTGATGAACATCCTGGGTTGCCTGGACAAGCCGACGCGCGGCCGGTACATCCTCGACGGGATCGACGTTTCATCGCTGAACAAGGTGGAACTGGCGCACATTCGAAACAAGAAAATCGGATTCGTGTTCCAGCAGTTCAACCTGTTGCCAAGAACGTCGGCGCTTGAAAATGTGGAATTGCCGACGATCTACGCGGGGATCACTCCTGAGGAACGCAAGCAACGAGCCGAGAGCTCGCTCGAGCGGGTGGGGCTGGCCGATCGCTCGGATCATTTTCCATCACAGCTTTCCGGCGGGCAGCAGCAGCGGGTGGCGATCGCGCGCGCCCTGGTGAATCATCCGGCCATCCTGCTGGCCGATGAGCCGACGGGGAATCTGGACAGCCGCACGAGCGTGGAGATCATGGCGATCCTGCAGCAACTCAATGAGGACGAAGGGTTGACCATCGTGATCGTCACTCACGAACCGGACATCGCGCTCTATGCCAAGCGCGCCCTGCAGTTCAAAGACGGGAGAATGCGCCACGACCAGCCTATCGAGAACCGGCTGATCGCCAAGGAAGTATTGCCTACGCTTCGATCCGCAGACGAAGAGGACGAACTGCCCGCAGCACCCATTGCCCCCGCCGCTCCCAGCGCTTAAGTTTCCAGAGACATTCTCGAAGGATAAGCGGCTACCTTTCCAGGCGGCTCGATGGTAGCGGCGGGCGGCTCGCCAATCAGGAGATTAGCGTTCCCGGGGGGATCTAGAAGGGGATGTCTTCGTCGGAAATTTCTGGGCCGGGTGTTGGGTTATCGTCGGGCATCATTGGTTCGGCGTCGGAATGACTGGAGGAAGCGGAAGCGCCTGCTCCAGCTCCCGCGCCAGCCGCGGCGCCGTCGCCGCGGGAGGAGAGCATCCTCATTTCATTGGCGACAATGTCAGTGGCGGTGCGTTTGGCGCCGGTGGTTTTGTCGTCCCACTGGCGGGTTTGGATGCGGCCCTCGATGAAAACCAGAGTGCCTTTCTTCAGATACTGCTGGCCAATCTCGGCCAGTTTTCCCCACATGGTGATGCGATGCCACTCGGTGCGTTTCTGGCGCACTCCGGCGCGATCTTTGTAAGTCTCATCGGTGGCCAGGGAAAAAGTGCACACGGCTTGCCCGGCGGAGGTGTAGCGGGTTTCGGGATCGCGCCCCAGCCTTCCCACCAGAATAGCTTTATTAACCGACATTGTGTTCCTCGCGCGAAATTAAAATAAGCTGCCGCTGAAGGGGAAGTATACCTGAAGGCTACTCTGGGGGCGTGGATAAATAAATTTGCCAGGTCCCGCTGCGGAGTGCGAGGCTAATGGGGAGAGTTGGCGGGGCGGGGGGCCGCGGAGACTCCCAATTCCTTGAGCTTCGCCTGAGACCGCCGGGCCTCATCCGTTCCAGGGAATCTACGGACCACCTCGCGGAAATTCCGTGTGGCGGTGGCCTTTTCGTTGAGTTGCAGCTCGGCCTCGGCTTTCTTCAAGAGCGCCGCGGCCAACTTGTAGCTTCTTGGATAGTTCACCAACACTCTATCGTAGGACGCGATCGCCTCCGGATAGTTGCCCATCACATAATCGATCTCGCCGAGATAAAACTGGGCGTTGGAAGCTAAATCGTTGGTGCGGAAAAATTTCAAATAGTCGTTGAATTCCTGTCGCGACAAATCGTATTTCCCGCCGGTGAAATCACGCAAAGCGTTGGCGTAGAGCAATTCGGAGGACATGGGCGGGCCGCTCATTACGGGCGGCGGAGACGCGGTGGAAGCGCCGCCGGCGGTGGGCGAAGCGCCGCCACTCGGCGGAGGAGTGGTCGTGGTGGTTCCGGGCATGGTGGCGGGCGATTGACCTGCTTGATTCGAGACTTTTGCATCGAGGCTTTGCAGAACGCCCTGGATGTCGGTCATTTGCTGCGAAAGTTTGCCAACTCGCGCTTGAATATCCTGCAGGTTATCGGAGAGGCCCTGCACCTGGGTTCCCACGGTATCGAGGCGCGAGCCGGAGTTCGCCTGGACGCTCTGGATCGTATTCTGCAAGCCGCCCATGGTCTTGTTCATCTGATTCACGGAATCCAGCGTTTGCTGCAGGACGGTCATAAGAGCGCTGTTGTCTTTATCGATCGTGCTGCGCAAATCCTGCTGGCCCTGCAAAAGTTGCGACACTTGCTGCTGCAACTGGATGATTTCCCGGGACACTGCATTGGCAGGCTGCGGGGCTAGCAGGGCTCCGCTAAAAGCCCCCACCAGCAAAGTCGCCAGGATAAGGAAAATCCATCGTGTACGCACGTTTACCTCCTAGCTTGATTGAGAGGCGCTGCGTCCGGGCCGGTCATGGCCGCCGCGCCTCTCCAGATACCTTCTGACCCAAGTTCAAAAACGAAATGCCGAACAATTTATATAAGACTACTGAGCCTTGACGAAATGTCCCCTGCGATTCTGCTGCCAACAAGTTTCGTCGTGCTCGGTGCAGAATGGACGCTCCTTGCCGAAGCTGACCGTTTCAATGCGGTCCGCGCCAACGCCCAGGGAAACCAGGAAGCTCTTGGCCGCCTGCGCGCGCCGCTCGCCCAGGCCGATATTGTATTCGGTGGAGCCGCGCTCGTCGCAATGGCCTTCGAGGACCACTTTTACCTGGGAATAGGAGCGCAGAAACTCGGCAGTCTTCGAAAGCGCTTCGCGAGCATCGGGACGAATATCCGATTTGTCGGTATCGAAATATGCGTCGAAGACGTGACTGCGGAACATTTCATCCACCGACTGCGTGGGCTCCGCAGGAGGAGGAGCGACCGCGGCCGCGGAAACTGTGATGCGCACGGTGGCATCCGCCGAACCTCCGGGACCGGTGGCAGTGATGGTATAGGTGGTTGACTCGGTGGGCCGAACCGGTGTCGAACCTTCCGGAGCCACTTTTCCAATCCCCGGCGCCAAATTCAAGTCGGTGGCATTGGTGGAGGACCAGGTCAGCCGAACCGTATCCCCCGGTTTAGCAAAGGTGGTCGAGGCGTTCAACGTCACCGTCGGCTGGGCAGCCGGAGGGGGTGGCGGGGCCGGGACCTGACTGGGCGATGCGACTTTCTTGCCGCAAGCACCCGCAAATAAAAGCAAGGAAAATAAACCGAACCAGAGAACCTGATTGCGAAGAACACGACGTTGCATACGATTGCCTCCCTCAGATGTCCCCTCTGCGCGAAACCGGCAGCAAAGAGGACGCAAATTTAACATTAATTCCTACCTGGCCCCCAAAAATGATTCTTCAACATTTCCGTATGAAGCGCATGGCATCTCTAGCGCGGCGACCAATTGGGCGATTCGCTCTGTCCGCCGGTTGTCAATTGACGAGCATGGCTGCCATCCGCGAGCATCGACCAAATCTGGCGAGTGCCCGTCCGCGTGGATTCGAACACGATGTGCCGGCCGTCGGGAGCCCAACTGGGGCGCTCATTTCTCCCGGCATCCTTGGTCAGCTCGACGAGCGCCTGAGTAGCGGTATCCATCGCGTAAATATCGTAATTTCCGTCGGGCCGGCGCCAACTGAACGCCAGCAACTGTCCGTTGGGCGACCACGCGGGATCGATCACGTATCCCATGTCCGGGAGAGCCAGTTTGTTCACGTTTGATCCATCCGCATTCATCAAATAGAGTTGCGGCGTGCCACCGCGATCGCTGACAAACGCAATCGTCGCTCCCGTTTTCGGATTCCAAGCCGGGGAAGTATCCACACCGGCGGAATAAGTGAGGCGCTTTAAGTGGCCGCCGCCCGCGTCCGTGGTGAAAATTTCCGGATCGCCCATGTTGCTGGACATGAAGGCGAGCTTCGTGCCGTCCGGCGACCAGGCCGGAGAAGCATTGGTGCCATGGAAACGCGGGAAGGCGATAGTGTTTCCACTGGCGGTGGAAAGCAAGCAAATCTGCGCCGTGATGATGCCGCGAAATCCTTCGTAGCAGGTAAAGGCGATACGGCTGGCATCGGGCGACCAGCGCGGAGTGAGCGAAATCGAGCGCAGGTGCGACATCTGGTGTTGGTTGGCCCCGTCGTAATCCATCAACCATATTTCCTTGTTGCCGGTGCGCGCACTTACGTAAGCAATCTGCGTGCTGGCGATGCCGGGAACGCCCCCGGTGAGCCGGGCAATGATTTCGTCCGCGAATTGGTGGGCAATTCGACGAGCATCCGCATCGCTGGTGGCGCCGTGATATCGCTTCTCAAGCGCCGCGGGAGCGGTTGGATTGCGCACGTCGTAGAGATAGCCTTCCACCGCCAGGTCATTTCCGCTGGCTGTTAAATTTCCAAACGCGATCATATATGCCGATGCGGGCGCCTGGCTCCAATCCGCGGCCTTCAGTTCCGTGGGAGCCGTGGGCGCCTGCAGCGGGTACATGCTGGGGCTGACCAATTCGATGATGCCGGAATAATCGAGATCATTCCAGAGAACGTCGTGGAAGGTTTTTTCAAGCGGCTGCGCTGCGGGAGTCCGCGCTCCGAATTCTGGTACAGCGAGGCGGGCTTTTTCGACGCCCAAACCTGTCCCGGTCTTGAACCAATCTTGCGCCGACGCCGAAGGAGAAAGCAGCAGAGCGCTTGCTCCCAGGGCGAAGGCGGCAACCAAGAAAATTGCTGCTCGTTTGATGGTCATAATTATTATTCCGTCTTTGTTCCTTTTGATTCGCAGGATCGGATGAAAGCGCAGCTCCTGCTTCTGAATCCTTTTTCGGCCGTACTTCATTGGCGGCTCGGCGCTTGATCGCTCAGCGTTTAAATTCAAACCAGAATTCCACGTTCACGAACGATCCGGAATAATCATTGGGCAGCGGTTGAAACGGACTCGATTCCTGGATCGCGCGAATCGCTGATCGATCCACCGACTGATTTCCGCTGGATTGTAAGATTTGGGGATTCGCCACTGATCCATTCTTCACGATCTGGAACGCGACCACCATTCGCGGCGCATTGCGAATATTAGGGTCCACGGTGGATTGTTGCCAATTGCTGCTGATTCTGCGCTGCACTGCTTCCACATACCACGAATAACGCGCGCCAAAATTTCCCGCGCCTGGCCCGCTGACTCCCAGGCCTGCCGCAGTAGTCCCCGAGCCCATGGCGAATGTGGACGTGGGCATCGAAGGAGTGCCGCCTCCTCCGTACGGGACGGCATTTTCAGGGGGAGGAGTGGGATTAGGGAGAACCTTGGAAGGGCGCGTAACGTATTTCGGGGGCTTGTTCTTCTCAAATTTCGGTATCGGTGTGGCGTCGGCAGGAGGCGGGATTTTCGGAACGGGCTCGGATTTGTAAAGCCCCTTTGATTCGTCCACTACGGGGTTGCTGGTGATCACTGGAGGAGTGGGCAAGGGAATTGCCGGAGTGCTTCCCACCAAGCCGATGGTCATGGAGCCGCCGCCTGGGCCGCCCCAGGTGTCGCCGCGATGCGAGTTTATCGTGGAAATTGCCAGTGCCACGAAAAGCGCCGTGTGGAAGGCCACTGAATAGCCAAGTGGGCCTTTCAGGCTTACAGGCGCAGGATAGTTGGGATTCAGATGCATCTTAATTTGTTTGCGGCCGCTCGCTGAGCGGCTGCGTAACCACGTTGACGTTCTTGATTCCGGCCTGGCGCAAAGCATCGACCACAGTAGTAAAGCTGCCAAAGGGAACTGTCTCATCGCAGCGGACGTAGACAGCCTGGTTCTTTGCGCCGGACGATTTTGCGCGGACGGCGTCGCCGAGCTGGTGGATATTCACGGGCTGGTCGTTGAGGTACAGGCGCTGGGCGCGATCCATGGTGACGATCAGGCGCACTTCGTTGAGTTCCTTTACGGTCTTTGTTTTCGGAAGATCCACTTCGATGCCGGATTGCAAAATCGGCGCGGTAATCATGAAAATCACGAGAAGCACCAGCATCACGTCCACGAAGGGGACGATGTTGATGTCGGAAAGAGACGTGGCGGTATGTTTCGAGACTTGTGGCACAGGAATTTGTTCCCTAGCTGTACATCAGCTGTACATCGTTTCGATTTTCGAGACGAATTCCATGGCAAAATTATCCAGACGAGTAGCAATCCCGCGAATGTTATTCAAATAATGGTTGTAAGCGATTACGGCCGGAACCGCGGCGAAAAGGCCGGCGGCAGTGGTGACCAACGCCTCGGCGATTCCCGGGGCTACCGCGCGCAGAGTGGCTGCCCCGGCTTCCCCCAGGCCCGAAAATGCGTCCATTACGCCCCAAACGGTTCCAAACAGGCCGATGAAGGGTGTAACGGAACCGCAGGTAGCCAAAAATGGCATCCATTTTTCCATGCCGCGAACTTCTTCGGCGGAGGCCAGGTGCATTTCCACTTCGATCGCATGCGGATTCTTTAACTTACCGGTAGGAGGGTTGCCGGTGGAAAGCTGCGCTTGCATTTCATGCACGCCCGCTTCATAGACGCGGACCAGGGGCGAATCGCTGGCGGCAGCGCGCACGGTACGGGGGTCGGGAAGCCCGCCGGCTCGAAACATCTGCAAAAATTTGCGGCTGTGCGATTCCAGCCGTCCGAAGAGCGCCCATTTTTGAAAGATTACCGCCCAGGAAACCAATGAGAAAAACAGGAGAATTAGCAGGACGACTCGCGCGACCCAACCGGTTTGCAATATTAGAGTTTCCAGCCGGCCTTCGAACAAAAATACCGCGATCCCAAAAATTGTTGACCCCCTAAGGAAACAAGGTTCACTGCCAACCGGAAACTACCGTAGCACACGCCAATTCACACGGTCAAACAATACAGCCCCTGTAAGTAAGATGCACCCGCTACCTCTTGCGACACACCTTCCATACGGTTTTCGCCGCTGTGCCGGCTCGTCCGCTTGAACGGAGCGGGAAATGGCAGAAATTCGGAGGAAAAGTGCCGCGCCTTGAATTCCCACGCGACAATATCGCCTGTGCTAGACTGTGCATCGGATTGAACAACGGAGCATGACGAAACAGATCGATGTTCGGCTGGATTCGCTGGCAGGCCTGCCATTGACCGCGCCTTCGCCCGCTGTTTTGTCTGTCCCCGGCGGGGGGAAGCGGTTCTTTCTTGAGACGTTCGGATGCCAGATGAACGATCATGATTCCGAAAAGGTCGCGGGGGTGCTGATGGCGCGCGGATACCAGCCCGTGCCGTCGCCCGATTCTGCCGACGTGATCCTATTCAATACCTGCAGCATCCGCGAAAAAGCGGCGCACAAGGTTTTTTCGCGCCTGGGAGTGCTGCGTCCCGAACCGGGCGGCCCGCCTCAAAACAAGATAATCGGAGTGCTGGGCTGCGTGGCGCAGCAGGAAGGCGAGGAAATTTTCGAGCGCGCGCCGTGGGTGAGCCTGGTTTGCGGCTCCGCGAGCTATCGCAAGCTGCCGGAACTGATTGACCAGCTTGAAGCGGGCGGACGGCGCGTGAGCGGGTTGAGCCTGGATACGGACGAGACATTCGAGACCGAGTTCACGCGGCGCGATAATCCGTTGCGCGCGTACATCACCATCATCGAAGGCTGCGATTACGCCTGCGCCTATTGCGTGGTGCCGCATACTCGCGGGCCGGAACGCAGCCGCGAAAGCGCCGCCGTTCTGGCGGAAGTGCGCCGACTGGCGGACCTGGGCTACAGCGAAGTGCAGCTCTTGGGACAGACGGTGAATTCGTACCGCGATCCTTCGCCGCGCGGGATGAACTTTGTGGAGTTGCTGGTAGCGGTGGGAGAGGTGCAAGGGATCAAACGGGTCAGGTTCATGACTTCTCATCCCAATGATTTCCATCGCGAGATCGTGGAAGCCATCGACGCGTATCCTTCGTTGTGCAATCACATTCACCTGCCGGTGCAATCGGGATCGAATGAAATCCTGCGGGCTATGGGACGTACTTACACGCGCGAGGAATATCTCGAAAAAATTGGATGGATTCGCGGTGCGCGGCGGCCCAGCAGTGTTACGGGCGATGTGATCGTCGGATTCCCCGGCGAGACTGTGGCCCACTTCGAAGAGACGCTCACGCTGCTCGATGCCGTTCAATACGACGGACTTTTTGCATTCAAATACTCGCCGCGGCCCAATACCCCCGCGCAGCATATGGCGGACGCAATTCCCGAGGAAGAGAAGAGCAGGCGGCTTGCCATTGTGCAGGATCGCCAGCGCAGCATCCAGACCGCGCGCAACGAAGCGCTGGTCGGGGAATCGTTCGAAGTGATGGTGGACATATACCACGCCGCACGCGGGCAGTGGGCAGGTCGCACTACAAGCAACCGGATGATTAATTTCACTTCGCCGAACCAAAATCTTTTGGGAGAATATCTAATAACCAAGGTTACGCGAGCTGGTCCGAATAGTTTGGCCGGCGAGCACGTCGTCTAGAACCGTTTTCTAGAGTCCTGGGGAGGCCCCGATGGAAGTGGAGGTCAAAATACGTGGGTTGATGATGGACCCGGTGACCAATATGCCCGTCGTAGTGCTAAAAGAAAGCCAGGGAGCCGCGATTCTGCCGATCTGGGTGGGAATTTACGAGGCCAACGCGATCGCCCTGGAGATCGAAAAGGTGCAAACGCCCCGCCCCATGACCCATGACCTGCTGAAAAATGTGCTGATCGGTCTGAATGTGCATGTGCAGCGCGTGGTGGTGTGCGACCTGAAGGAAGATACTTTTTACGCGCTGATCTGGATGGAGCGCGACGGCGAAACCATGTCGCTCGATTCCCGGCCGAGCGATGCACTGGCACTGGCGCTTCGCCTGGATTGCCCGATCTATGTAGAAGATGAAGTTCTGAAGAATTCCAAGATGTCCTCCTCCGCCACCGAGAAAAGTTCCAATGAGGAACTGCGCAAGTGGCTTGAAAACTTGAACGACGAGGATTTGGGCCGCTACAAGATGTAGGTAGCACAGCCACTCCTGGCTGTGCGATTTTGAATATCGCATTTTGAGTCTTTCCCAATCTCCATTTTTCCCTTGCAGTTAACCCCATACTCCCATTACAGTTTGCCTACCCGTAGGGGGCTCGGCGAAATCTCCGCCAACTGTTGGAGCGTACGCCACCTGCAAGCACGGACGGGGGCAAAAGCTTGGCGTGTATACTCTCGGTTGCTAACCAAAAAGGCGGAGTGGGTAAGACTACGACAGCGATTAATCTCGCCGCCGCTCTAGCCCTGCGCAAAAAGAAAACTCTGCTGATCGATCTCGATCCACAATCCAATTCTTCCATCGCTTTTTTCGACCTGGCCGAAGTGCAGGTTTCGATGTACGACGTGTTTTCTTCACCTCCGACGGAATTGGCGAAAGTGATCCGTCCGACGAAGGATCCCAACCTGTTCGTGGCTCCCGCGCGGCTGGCGCTGGCCAAGCTGGAGCAGATGCTCGCCGGGCAATTCGATGCGCCCTTTAAATTGAAAGACGCGCTCACCCCGGTTCAAAAAGATTACGATTACATCGTCATGGATACGCCGCCATCGCTGGGCATCCTGACGGTAAACGCGCTGGTAGCCTCGACGCACCTGCTGGTTCCCATCCAAGCAGCCTACTTCGCGATTGAAGGCACCGACGATTTGCTGGAAACTTACGCGCGCATTCGAGCCCGTCCTAACCCCGATTTGAAAGTTCTCGGGGTCGTGATCACTCTGTTTGACAAACGCACCAACATTTCACGCGATACTCACGAACAGATTCGCGCTGTGTTTGGCAACGCACTGTTTAAGACGCGAATCAGCAAGAACGTGCGCCTGGAGGAGAGCCCGGCCTACAAGGAGACGATTTTCTCCTTTGCTCCCAAGTCCACCGGCGCCGACGAGTATCGCAAGCTTGCCCAGGAGGTTGTACAACGTGTCGAAGAGGATAGGATTACCCGTCACTCTCAAGATGCGGCATGACGCGCACTACGTAGAAACGCTGGCGAGCTATAGCGGCGCGTCCATTGGGCGGATGATTCCGATTAACAAAGTTCATCCGAATCCCGATCAGCCGCGCAAGGCGCTGGGCGATCTTCGCGAGCTTACGGATTCCATTCACGAAAAAGGCGTGCTCGAGCCGTTGCTGGTGCGCTACGTGCCGCACGATGATGCTTACTACATCATCTCCGGAGAACGGCGCTTCCATGCTTCGCGCGCTGCCGGCTTGCACGAAGTGCCCTGCATCGAGAAAATCGCGGACGACGCGGAAACCTTGGAACTGGCGCTGATCGAAAATATTCAGCGCAAGGATCTGACGCCCTTCGAAGAAGCGGACGGCCTGCAGCGCCTGGCCGAACATTTCGATTATACGCACGACGATATCGCCAAGAAAATCGGGCGCGCCCGTTCTTCCGTCACGGAAACTCTTTCTCTGCGCGAGATTCCCATGCACTTGCGCAAACTTTGTTTGGAGAAGGGAATTGTCTCCAAATCGCTTTTGCTTCAGGTTGCCCGCCAGCCCAACGAGAAAAAAATGCGCGAAATGGTTCAGCGCATCGCGCAGGGCGGCTTGACTCGCGACGAAGCGCGCAAAGCGCGCCAGGAAGAATCAGCGGCCGAACCGCGGCCTCAGCCGTTTCTTTTTCAGTTTGGGCCGCAAGGCGGCGATTTCCGCTTGCGCATCCAGTTTCGCAAAAGCCAGGTCTCGCGGGAAGAATTAATCTCCGCGCTGCGAGCCGCGCTCGCCGAGCTTGAATCGAACCGCGCCGCCAACGCCGCGTCCTCCGCCGCCTAGCGATTTTGGGATGGTGTTGGTTTTGCCTTCGTAGGGGCGCTGCTTGCTGCGCCCGCCGTGCAGGCATCGAGTCGCTGCTGCAACTTCACTTGTTTCCCGTCCGATTTTCCTCGCTGTTTGTAGTTTGCGTTTTGGTGGGAGCACCTCCCAAAAAAAACTGGCGCAGCAAGCAGCGCCCCTACATGACTTCCGGCTTGCTCATTCGCAAGTCACAATTCACCTACACCTAATGTAAAATCCTAATCCGTGCTCGAACTTACCCAGCAGCAACTCTCGATCCTCGAACGCCTCGGCGCTCGCGGCTTCACCTACATCGCCTTCCCCATGTACGAAAAATATGTAGGGGTAAAAAAGGACTACTGCGCCGCCCTGCTCGCTCCGGTGGCGGCTGGGGGATTCAAAATCTTCGGCGAAGCATGCTACATGCTCAATGGCCACCTAACCGTACGCATCAAACGCGATGGCGGCGAGTGGTTCCAATGGAAAAAAGAGCGGATCGAAGCCACCTCCGATCGCTTGGATGAACTCGCGCGTTTCTCCACGGAACTTTCCGATTCGCTGCTTCCAGGATCCTAAGTCAATCGCCTCTGCCAGCGGCTCGCGGTTTGAAAACCTGGATTCTCCTCTCCACCCAATCTGGCTGTTGAATTCGAAGCTGCGCCATCGCACACTAGACCGATGTCATCCAGATACGACGTGATCTGCATTGGCGCGGGGCCCACGGGCCTGGCCTGCGCCATCGAAGCCAGGCGTGCCGGATTGCGCGCTCTGGTGATCGACAAAGGCTGCCTGTGCAATTCGATTTTCCACTATCCGATGAACATGACTTTCTTCACCACTCCTGAACGCATGGAAATCGGCGACCTGCCCATGACCGTCACGACGGCCAAAGCCACCCGCACCGAAGCACTGAAGTATTATCGAAGAGCCGCCGAGCATTACGGGCTTGAGCTGAACCTCTACGAGAGAGTGGATCGAATCGAAGGGCATGACGGCGCGTTTACGGTGACGACGCACCAACACAACGGCACCTACAATCGCTACGAGGCGCGCAAGATTATTCTAGCCACCGGCTATTACGATCGTCCCAATCTTCTGGACGTCCCGGGAGAGGATTTGCCCGGCGTCTCGCACTATTACACTGAGGCGCATCCCTATTGGGAATTGGAAGTGGTGGTGATCGGTGCAAAAAACTCCGCGGCCGAAGCGGCGCTCGACCTTTTTCGCGGCGGCGCGCACGTAACGTTGATTCATCGCGGACCCACCGTTGGGAACAATCTGAAATATTGGGTGAAACCGGACATCGAAAACCGCATCCAGGCCGGCGAGATTCGCGCGCTTTTTAATACGCGCGTCATTCGCTTTGAACCCGGCCATGTGTGGGTAGATAACGGCGAGGGGGAGCATTCCATTCCGGCCAAACACGTGTTTGCGCTCACCGGTTACCATCCCGATTTCTCCTTTCTCGAACGGCAGGGAATTCTTCTCGACCCGCAAACGCGTAAGCCGGCTTGCGATCCCGTGACGCACGAATCGAACGTTCCGGGAATGTACGTGGCGGGAGTGCTGCTCGGGGGATTGCACACCGGTGAAATCTTCATCGAAAATGGGCGCTTCCACGGAAAACAAATCATCGCCGGAATCACCGGCAAATCCGGACCATCGGAACCGGAACCGGTTGCGCCCCCCGGCGAATAAACTGGCCGCGCGTTTTTCTACCGAGAAACCGGGTCGAGCAAGCCTCCGGCAGCCTGGCGCCGGATAAACAGCAACAGCGCGATCAGCGCCGCCAGCGCGAAAGACCAAATTACAGTTATCAATTTTACCGCCCAGCCAGCCGCCGCGCCCACTCGCCGCAGCAGGAAGGGAAGGAAATTGAAACAGGTGATGTGCACGTAATCCCAGGGATCTTCTTTCATCGATTCATTCGTCAGGCCCCACTGATCCATTTTTCCGAGCGAAAATGCCGCGATATTCTTGAGCCGCAATCCAATTACGAAAGTGGGGTGTCCGCGAGTCTCCATTTGATAAAGCTCCAGGGGACACCAGAACATCACCGACGACAATTGAACGCACACGCTGATCGCGATCAGCACGATCCCCAAGGCCCAAACAAATTTCTTCACATCAGCGCGGTGCCGCATCCATAGCGGCACGGAAAGAAAAACTAGAAGCTGCACCGCGGTGGAAACATAGCGATCGCCCCAAGCATCGTCTCCCGCCCACACGGTATATTTTGCGTAGAAACAAATGTAAGCCAGCAGCAGCAAAGCAAAAGAGATCACGTAGGCGCGAATTTCCGGCTGAAATCGCTTCCAGGCATAGATGCAAACGATCAGCGTCAGCAGCAACAAAGGATCAAACACAAAAATGGATTTCTCCGGTCGAATCAGAGGACCCCAAAAACCCACGTGAAAAGGCGTTTCAAAGGGATACGCGGCGGGAAGTGAGGGATCGAGCAATTTGTGTTCGTCTGCAACCACCTTGACGTAGGTGTGGAACAAAGTTCCGAACCGGTAATACTGATATGCGCGGTCCATCAATCCGAACGCCAGATAGACAGGCGCGGCCACTTTCAGATATTCCACGATTCGCAATCGCAATTCTTTGCCGCGCGTATCAACGAACCAGGCAGCCAGGAACAGGAATAGCCCCACGGCCAAAATATCCAACCCCGTCGTAAGGCGCGTCAGCAAATTCGCACCGAGCGCGGCCGAACCGATCCACAGCGCCCGGCGACTGCCGGTGCGCAACCATTCGTATTGAAACGTCACGCCGGTCAGGGTGAGCAGCAGGATGTAATTGTTTTCCGTCATATTCTGGGCATAGTGGAAAAACGTGGTCGCAAAAAACAGCGCAAAAACGCCCGCGATTTTCTGGTTGGTGGTGAACGCGAGAAGGCTCAGCCAGCGAAAGCAGACCAGCGCCATCAGGACGGAGATCAAAACATTCGTGGTGTAACTGACGAAAATCGCGCGAACCGTAGGATCGGTGTCCTGATAGTTGGCAAACACCGGCAAATCTTCTAAAGCGGTTCCCACCAGGTCCGCCGGCAGCATCAGCAGAGATTGACCGATGCCATACCAGCTATAGAGCTTGCCGTGGCGGCCGTGGATTCCAAATTCCGGGTATTCCGCGGGAAAAACGGGAGGCTCTGAAGTCCAAAAGGAATGAGTGGTTTGTAAACGATGAGAAGTGTCGCTGGTTCCCAATTCGCCGGATTGGATTACAAACGTGGCGAGGCCTGCGGTAAGCGCGACAAGAAAAACAGGGTTACGAAGAAGCCGGCGAACGCGATCAAACATCCGCGGATGCTATCTCACGTCCACCCGCCGTTCAAGGATTCCAGGGGGCCTAACCTGCCGAGGGGCCTAACAACTGATTCTATGATTCCAGCCGCCTCCCTATTTGTAGGTAGAAGAGCGAAAGTGGGAGGAGGCGGCGATTTATATAAATTAAGCGCATGCTAGGCTTCTTGTTCCCGCCGGGCCATCGGCAAAATACTGTATCCCGCTAAGGGATTTCATGTAGAGACTCCGGGTAGCACAGCCATTCCTGGCTGTGGCATCTTAGTTCGAGTATCGGAATTTCAGCAGCGCTGGCAGGAAAAACCGCACAGCCAGGAGTGGTGTGCTACTTGCTTTTTCCGCGCGGCTCTGTTTCCATGCTTCACTACCTTAATTTTATAAAATGAAATCATTCGAACAGTTTATCCGTCGCTACGAGCACGGCCGTTGGGCCAATGAGCCGAATCGCTGCTCGCTGCCGTTCCGCTGGGGCCTGGAACACATTGGGGGGCGTGCCGACGAGCCCAACCCGCGGGAATTCCTGAATCGCTGGGTGGATGACACGGTGGCCAACAGCAGCGAATGGTTTTTCGCCGCGCCCGCCGATGATTATGTGCTTGAAGAAGGCGTCCTTACCTTCGCCAGTGCCATCGAATCGCCCTGGCCGGAGAACAACCGGGTCTACGCGCAGTTCTTTCCCGCCAAGCATTCAGGACCGGCGGTGGTGGTGCTGGCGCAGTGGAACGCGCGGTGGGAAGAGCAGGTGAATGTTTGTCGCTGGCTGAATACGCTCGGAATTACGGCGTTGCGGATCAGCTTGCCCTACCATGACCGGCGCGCAGTGCCCGATCATCCGCGCGCGGACTATATAGTCTGCTCGAATATTGGATTGACGCTGCAGGCCAATCGCCAGGCCGTCACAGATGTGCGGCGCTGCATTCGCTGGCTGGAACGGCAAGGCTACAGCAAATTGGGCGTGCTGGGGACCAGCCTGGGGTCTTCACTTGCGTTCGTAGCTGCCGCCCACGATCCCAGCATTCGAGCGGGCGCCTTCTTGCACGTTTCCACTTTCTTTGGCGACGTGCTGTCCAACGGGCTCACCACTTCCAATGTGTGGGAGCCGATGCGGACCAAGATTTCGCCGGAAGAGTGCCGCAGATATTTCCTGCCGATCAGTCCTTATCCTTACGTTTCACGGATGAAAGGAACCGGCCAACGCTGCCTGGCAATCAGCGGATCCTACGATCCAACTTTCTGGCCTGAATTTACCGCGGATTTTTACGAATCCGTGAAACGCAATCAGGTTTCCTGCGAGACTTTAGAGTTGCCGTGCGGGCATTATTCGATGGGCGAGCCGCCGTTTAGCTGGGTGGCGGGATTTCGCTTCGGAACTTTCCTGTTTCAATCCTTAACCTGATTTCATGTGTGAGATAGAAATTCAGAAGATGCATTCCGTCTGCGCACTCTGCGACCTCTGCGGTAAAAGTCTTTCTGTAGCTTCCACAACGCAGGTTCCCCAAGGCTAGGACAACAACACCTGAAACGCAGCCGAAGCAATTAAAGAAGAAACCGAAGCAATATCCCGCGAAAGCGGCCGGTCCGCATCCACACGTGCCGAAACCGAACGCACCAGGTCGTACGCGCGTTGCGCGGCCTTGCCGGTGCGCAATGGCGAATGGAAATCGATTCCCTGACACGCAGAAATCAATTCAATCGCCACAACATTGCGCACGTTTTCCAGCATCGGACGCAGCCGCCGCGCCGCGCTCATTCCCATCGAAACGTAATCTTCCTGATTGCCGGATGTCGGGATGGAATCCACGGAGTGCGGCATGGCCAGAGCTTTTGTCTCGCTGGCAAGCGCTGCAGCCGTCACCTGAACGATCATGAATCCGGAATTCAGTCCCGGCTCGCGCGTGAGAAACGCCGGGAGTAGGCTGGTATGGGGATTCGTCATCTGATCGATGCGCCGCTCGGAGATGCCCCCGAGCGTGGCAAGGGCAACGGCCATCTGGTCGGCAGCCATCGCCAATGGCTGGCCGTGGAAATTACCGCCGCTCAGCACTTCGCCCGTATCGGCAAAGACCAGCGGATTATCCGTGGCGCTATTCAATTCAATTTCGAGCGTGGTGAGGATTTGCGAAAGCGCGTCGCGCACCGCGCCGTGAACCTGCGGCGTGCAGCGCAAGCTGTAAGCGTCTTGGACGCGCGGATCTTTCGCAGCCGAGCGGTGCGATTCGCGAATTTCGCTTTGCTCGTTTAGCCGCGAAAGATTACGCGCGGTCTGCGCCTGCCCGGGAAACGCGCGCACTTTCTGAATTCGTTCATCAAACGCCGCAGGGCTGCCTCGCAGAGCATCGAGCGAAAGTGACGCGGCAATGTCCGCCGTATCGATCAGAATATTCGCGTCGCGCAGCGCCAGTGAAAGCAGCGCCAGCATTCCCTGCGTGCCATTGAGCAGCGAAAGCCCCTCTTTCGCTTCCAGGCTCACTGGAGCGATTCCCGCCGCTTGCATCGCTTCCGCCCCGCCCATGCGCCGGCCGCGAAAAATCGCTTCGCCTTCGCCGATCACCACCTGCGCCAGGTGCGCCAGCGGCGCCAGATCGCCCGACGCGCCTACCGAGCCTTGCGACGGAATCACCGGATGCACTCCGCGATTTAACATTTCGCAGAGTGTCTCCACAACAACCGGACGGACTCCGCTGAATCCCTTTGCCAGCGCATTGGCCCGCAAAAGCAGCATCGCGCGAGTTTCGAGTTCCGATAGCGGCGCGCCGACTCCGCACGCATGGCTGCGAACAAGGTTGAGTTGCAATTGCCGGATTTGATCGGCGGAAATTCGCACTTCGGCCAGATCGCCGAAACCGGTATTCACTCCGTACGCAGTTGTGTTGGAAGCAACCAGCCGTTCGATCACGGCTCGCGATGCTTCGATTTTCGCGCGCGCCGAATCTGCAAGTTTCACTTCCGCGCCCGAAAACACCGCGGATTCAAGCTGCACGAGAGTGAGGGATTCGCCGTTGATTTCAAAAGAGCTCATGGATTCGCGGAAGCGCCTTTTTCGGTAAGATGTCCAGCCAGGGCGTGAGCGTATTTATCGGGAAGCGCGCGCGAGTTCATATTCGCGTCGGTGACGATATGGGTGGTTTCGCCCTCCGCCAGCAACGTGCTGTCGGCCGCTCGCACCACTTCATATCCGAAATGGATCAGCTTGCCGCGAATGCTGCGCAGCCAGGTGCGAATCGTGATTTCTTCGTCATAGCGCGCGGGAGACTTGTAGCGGCATCGCGCATCCACCACGGCGATAAAGCAACCGTCTTCGCGTTCCATATCGCGATAATCAAATCCAACCTGACGAAGAAATTCCACTCGCCCAATTTCAAACCAAATAAAGAAATTGGCGTAATACACCACGCCCATCTGGTCCGTCTCAGCGTAGCGCACACGGATTGTAGTTTCGTTGATTAAGCTCATGCTTCCACGCAGCCGCCTGTAAGCGGCTGCGAACCCGGAGAAGTGTAGGCAGAATGGCGCGAAGTGTCAAAGACCGCGCGAGGAGCTAGAACGCCAGTTTCCGGTTTCCGCGTTAACCAGGAGCTCGGCCGGCTTCCACTCACTTTGCTCCGAGCAGAGCGCCGTGGTATCTTGGCCGGGAAAAGATCATGTGCATTTTAGAACCCAAGTCTGATGGCCCGGATACTCTACGGAAGGGCCACGACCAACCTGCGGCCATTTCAGTACATGGCTGGCGGTATCACCACATCGGCATCCCGACTGACGTTTCGCGACCCGGCGAATATTATCTGGAACAATTCAAGATGTACGTCTCCGCGTTTGAGACGAGTGATTGTGGCATTCAATGGATGCGCTTCGAGCCCGATAGCCCTGTGCACTCCTTGATTCAGTCCGTCCCTCACATAGCGTTTGAAGTAGACGACCTTCAGGCCGCGATTGAGGGGAAAGAAATTCTCACTGCTCCGAATTCGCCTTCGGAAGGCGTTACGGTGGCGATGATCCTCGATAGCGGCGCGCCGGTTGAGCTCCTCGAATTTCGGCGTGATCTGAGAAGCGGACTGACGCATTGAAGCTGTCAATGCAACGCCGCACGTCACGCAATGGATTTGTTCCCCAAGGTTGAAATCCAGCAAGTTGATCCTAATTTGTTCTATAAAAATGCGATTGTGTTGGGCGGTTGACTTCCACTTGCCCGCTTAGTCCTTTTTGGGCCGATCCAGTTCTCCGGTTAGCGCGTTAAACAGGAGTTGAATGAACGAACTACCTGAGACTGTATAATTCCTGCAGGGCTCTACGGCGATGAACGATAGTTCCGTTCGTGTGACGACTGGCGCGCACGGCGAATATGAATGGCTGACGACGCGCCGGGAAAACATTCGGACGTTGCTGCGAGCCTGTCCAGAAGTCGTTCTCGGCAAATATGTTGCAATAACGTCGTTCGACAGTGGTCCTCTTCCGTTGAATGAAGATGAGAAGAGTGCGGGTTGGGAGAGCCGCAGGGGTGTTGCGTACAGTCCAAAGATTCAATCGGTGAAGAAATTGCCCTTCGAAAATTACGACGAGTGGTATGTGTTTTCGTCCGCGTTCGAGTTGGGGCAAGTCACATCTACCAATGTGCTGAAGACTCCGCTGCGGCCTGGCGAAATTGCCGCCTTTGTCAATTATGGTGGCTTTAGGGTGCATGCACCAGATGTGCCCGTCATGCAGGAGACTATCGACCTCTTCTGGGGCCAGCTCGAATCGATTCATCCCGAATCCTACCTAGCCGATGGAGACTTTCTAAACTTCGTGTGTCGCAACAAAGACTTATTTACGTCTGTCCGCAAGGTTCTTACCTAATTCCGCGTTAATGTTGATAAGGCGCGTAGGCTAGGTTCCTGGACCGGAAGTTCATCTGACTCTGCGAATTTCTGAGGAAAATGCATAAAAAAACTGAAGGTCTGAGGGCTCTCCAACGAACAGAATGCTGAGGTCATTTGCAGACTTGCATTCGAGGGAAATGATTTCCGTATCAGGGGTCCTTGCCATACCGGGCAGGATTGCGTCACGCAGTTCACTACCGCCGATGCAGGAGACCGCGTCTTCGCCGATATTAAATCTTTTTTCCTCGACGGATTTGACCCCTTCACGTTCGAGTCCTTGACGTTTCTGTGAGAGCCAAAAGTCTAATCCCCCAGGCCCAAGGGGACGATTCCCAAAGGGAAAGATAGTTATGACGGCAGTGGTATGGAATTTAGCGTCTCTGGGCCAGGCCGGGGTCGTATTCATCAAGGTAAATGCTACGGCGTTGTGTTCCGTGATCAGCCAGTGCTCTGGAACAGGCACCTCGTAATTACCCATCGCTTCGGCGTACCCAAATCTCCAATGCCAAATTTTGGCCGCGAGTTGTTGTCGTGTCGCGTAGGCAAAATATCCAATCGCAATAACAAGGAGAATTGCCAACAACTGGAAGGGACGCGATTTCATCGTTCAAGTCTACGACCCAAACTAACGAAATGTCTCGATATTCTCTAACCGCTGCTTCCAAAGGACTAAGTCGAAAACCGAATTCCGTTTACAATGCAGGACCAGCGTTGTGGACGTGTAGTCGGGTCACCGGACATCTGCCAAGGCGTGGATTTCATAAGTATGAAAAGCGCGCCAGCCAGGCATGTGGATTGTTTTCGCGTGTTCTATAACTCAGGACAGAAGCGCCCTGAACCGCTAAAATTGCCGCTTGAGGGACACCTTTATGCACTCAAGAGAGCAACTGGCGAATGATTTTCGCAAGTTGGGCGTCGCGGCCGGCGATACGATCATGCTGCATGCCTCCGTTCGCGCGGTGGGCCAAATTGCGGGTGGTCCCGATCA
Source organism: uncultured Acidobacteriota bacterium (assembly GCA_963797765.1). GTDB lineage: Bacteria > Acidobacteriota > Terriglobia > Acidiferrales > UBA7541 > JBGPTK01. Next base: position 818,015 of record CAWCQU010000003.1, read on the forward strand.
GATTCATCTTGCCCTCAAAGACGCATTGACCGCTCAAGGTACTCTCATCATGTACGCAAGTTGCCCTCGACACTACGACGAAGCAGGGAGCGGAAGCCTCACCACCAAGATCGAGAAGGAGATTCGTGAAAAATTGCCTGCATTCGATCCGCTCACGGCAAGATCGGACCGCGAGAATGGCACACTCGTCGAATTCTTCCGCACGTTTCCGGATTCGCGCGTCAATCACCACGTCGCCCGCTTCGTAGTTTGGGGAAAGCAGGCCGATTACCTGATCTCCGAGCAGCCGTGGAACTATGCCTTCGGCTTGCACTCGCCGCTCGACCGGTTTCTAGGCCTCGATGGCAAGATCCTGCTGCTGGGCTCCGATCACGACGCGATGACCTTCCTTCACTACGTGGAACATGTGGCCGAGATTCCTGACAAACGAATCAGGCGCTTCCAGGTGCCAGTGTTGGAAGATGGCCGCCGGGTGTGGCGCGACATGGAGGAATTCGACACATCCGGCGATGGCGTCCACGCGAATTGGCCAGACCGGTTCTTTGCCAAGATCGTGGACGCATATCTCACCGCGACAGGGAATCAGGGCAGGCGAATCGGAAAAGCGATGTCCTATATCCTGCGCGCTCGTGGTCTCCTGGACTTCGCCTTGCCCCTGATGGAAGCTGTCGCGAATAATCCCAGCGCGGCAGACCACCTGTGCGAACGCGATCCGCATCCGTAACACCCGAATCTCCGGCTGCTCCGGAATCGTCGCCGGTCGACGCGGCCAACTCCTGGTCAGTTGGATGATCGGACGTTCATTTTGTGATAGGCTTTTTATCGTTCAGCCCCGGAGCGCGTCCTTCCAGCGACGTGAAAACCATAATCGCCAGGTCCATAGTCGAACGAATCCAAAACTACTCAAAAGGAGGAAACCATGACCCAAACCAGCGGTACCCAACGAGGCAGCGAGCCGGCAGATGCAGTTCGTCCGTTTCATATGAATTTTCCGGAAGCAGAACTTACCGAATTGCGCAGGCGCATCAACGCGACAAAGTGGCCTGAACGAGAAACGGTTACAGATGCAACGCAAGGCGTACAGCTCGCGACGATTCAGGCGCTCGCGCGCTATTGGGGGACAGATTACGATTGGCGCAAGATCGAAGCGAAACTGAACGCTCTACCGAATTTCATCACCGAGATCGACGGGCTGGACATTCACTTCATTCACGTCCGTTCAAAACACGAAAATGCGTTGCCGCTGATCGTTACGCACGGATGGCCCGGCTCGATCATCGAACAGATGAAGATCATCGATCCGCTCACCAATCCCACGGCGCATGGCGGCAGCGCATCCGATGCGTTCCACCTGGTGATTCCGTCAATGCCGGGCTACGGATACTCAGGCAAACCGGCCACCACCGGGTGGGATGTAGCCCACATCGCGCGTGCCTGGGTGGTGCTGATGAAGCGCCTCGGGTACACGAAATTCGTGGCGCAAGGCGGCGATTGGGGCGCGGTCATCACCGAACAAATGGGTGTGCAGGCGCCTCCGGAGTTGCGTGGCATTCACACCAACATGCCTGGCATCTTTCCAGCCGACATTGACAAGGCGGCTTCTTCCGGAGCGCCGGCGCCATCGGGTCTCTCAGCCGACGAGAAGGTCGCTTACGAGCGTTTGCAGTTCGTCTATCAAAAGGGAATCGCCTACGGGTTCCAGATGGGGCTGCGACCGCAGACATTATACGGAATCGCGGACTCACCTGTCGGCTTGGCGGCTTATTTCCTTGATCACGACGCGCGCAGCTACGAGCTGATCTCACGCGTCTTTGAGGGAAAATCCGAAGGCCTCACGCGCGACGACATCCTCGACAACATCACCATCACCTGGTTGACGAACACGGCGCTTTCTGGCGCCCGCCTCTATTGGGAGAATTGGGGCAAACTCGGCTATTTCGGCGCCAAAGGCGTCTCCATCCCGGTAGCCGTGAGCGTCTTCCCGGACGAACTCTATCCAGCCCCGCGGAGTTGGGCAGAGCGGGCGTATCCCAAACTGATCCATTTCAACAAGCTCGACAAAGGCGGGCACTTTGCAGCCTGGGAACAACCGCAACTCCTTTCAGAAGAGCTGCGCGCCGGCTTTAGAACGCTGCGCTAGTTAGGCCTGAGTGGCGGCGCGTACCAGGTGCGCGCCGCCATTTGCGGGTATCTCCTGATATGCCGGATTGGCGCATATTTACCGACGCAGTCTCGCAGGTGGTATACCTACTCGCCGCGCCACACCGGATTGCGTTTTTCCAGAAACGATGCAAGCCCTTCCGCGAAATCGGCGGTCATGCGAATTTCGGTGCTTTCGCGGATGGCTTCTTCCAGATCGGCCTTCACCGCGGCTTCTTGCGCGCGCAACAAGATCTGTTTGGTGCGCAACAAGCTCGTAGGGCTGAGCGCGATCAGGTAATTCGCCAATTCGCGCGCCTTGTCCATCAACTGATCGGCGGGCACCACCTGATTGACCAGTCCCAGAGTATGCGCTTCATTCGCGTCGAAAATCCGCCCGGTCAGCAACAGATCGCGGGCGCGCTTATCTCCTACTTGGCGTTTCAGGAAAACGGAAACCACGGCTGGCAAAAATCCGATACGTACTTCCGTATATCCAAACTTTGCTTCCGGCACCGCCAGAGTGAAATCAGCAAGTGTAGCGATTCCAGTGCCTCCGGCAATCGCGGCCCCGTTCACCGCTGCGATTAACGGCTTTGGAAAACTGTAAACGGAATAGAACATATCCGCCATGCGTGTAGCGTCTTCCACATGCTTTTCTTTCGATTGCGAAGCGATGGAGCGCAAATTCTCCAGGTCCATCCCGGCGCAGAATGCTTTTCCTTCGCCCGTCAGAATCGCGACGCGCGACTTGGACGCAGCTACTTCCTGCAGAGCCTGGGGAATTTCACCAATCATTTCGGACGAGATAGCATTGCGTTTATCGGGACGATTGAGCGCGATCGTCGCGATTCCTTCTTCGTATTTCAGCAGGAGCGTGTTGTAGGCCATTGCAGCAATCTCTCCGGGCTAATTCGGTTTGGCGTCAAGCGCGTGCGCATAATCCTTGCGGATGCGGCTGGTCAGTTCGCAAGCGACGGCTAGCGACCGCGTATCAATTCCGGTAGATACTCCGCGCGCCGCAAGAGTGGTCAGAACGATTTCCGTCGGAATATTTCCAACCAGGTCGTCGCCCGCAAAAGGGCAGCCACCAAGTCCAGTCAGCGCGCCATCGAACCGTCGGCAGCCGGCTTCGTACGCGGCAAGAACTTTTTCAGCAGCGGCTTCGGGACGGCTATGCAGGTGCACGCCCAATTCAATGCCCGCCACGCAATTATTTGCCACGCGAAAAAGGCTTGCCACTTCTTCCGGAGTGGCCGCGCCGACTGTATCGGCCAACGAAACGGTGCGCACGCCGCAATCTTTCAGCCAGATCAAAGTTTCTTCCACAATTTCCACGCCCCACGGCTCGTCATAGGGATTGCCAAACGCCATTGAAATGTAAACCACCAGGTTGCGTCCAGCCGCTTTTGTGGAGGCGCGAAGTTTTTCAACCATGCTGCGCGTCTCTGCGCGGGACATATTGGCATTCGCCCGCCGGAAATAAGCAGAAATGGAATAGGGATACCCAACCGTGGTGACACCCGGAGCGGCCAGTGCGCGCTCCAATCCTTTCTCGTTCACCACAATCCCGATAATTTCAACCGGCTGGCCCACCGCTGCAATATCTTTTTGTAGCGCAGCCATCACCTCTTCGCTATCGGCCATTTGCGGAACGTACTTCGGTGCAACGAAGCTGACGGCATCGAGATGCCGGAAACCGGCCTTCAGCAGCCCGCGCAAATATTCGATCTTCTTTTCCGTGGGAATGATTTGCGGCAATCCCTGCCAGGCGTCGCGCGGGCATTCGATAATGGTCACTGGGTCCATGGTTGGTTGGGAACAACTCCGTCTTGGGCTGTTGGCTCTTTCAGGTTTGCAGAACGCCGGTCTTGAATTCGCGCACTTCAGGATTCAACGAAGCGGCATCCAGAGCCCAGATCAATGCTTCGCGAGTGTTCGCGGGATCGATGATCGCGTCCACCCAAAGCCGCGCGGCAGCGTAGCGCGGGTCGGTTTGATGTTCGTAGGTGGAACGCACCGATTCGAAGAGATCCTTTTTTTCTTTGTCGCTCAGTTTCTTGCCTTCGCGCTCCAGTTGCTTGATTTTGATTTCCACCAGCGTGCCGGCGGCCGAGCCACCGCTCATCACCGCATAACGCGCCGTGGGCCATGCAAAAGTGAACCGCGGATCGAAAGCTTTGCCGCACATGGCGTAATGTCCCGCGCCGAAGCTGCCTCCGCAGATCACCGCAATTTTCGGAACCACGCTATTGGAGACAGCGTTCACCATTTTCGCGCCGGCGCGAATGATCCCGCTCCATTCGGCTTCCTTGCCCACCATGAAGCCGTTCACGTCATGCAAAAAAATCAGCGGAATCAAATTCTGGTTGCAATCCAGAATAAATCGCGCGGCCTTATCGGCCGATTCGGTATAAATCACGCCGCCGAATTCGATGCGTTTTTCGCCGCTTCCCGGAGCCAGCGTGTGCACGTGCATTTTCTGGTTGGCGACGATTCCCACCGACCAGCCGCCGATCCGCGCGTATCCACAAAGCAGCGTCTTGCCAAATTCGGGGCGGTATTCGTCCCAGTGCCCGCCATCCACGATCCGCGCGATAATATCGGTCATGTTGTATTGCTTGGCGGGGTCCACGGAAAACAATCCGTAAATATCTTCCACGTGATAGGCGGGCTGCTCGGGCGCGATGTGGTCAAACGGCGCGTAAGCGTGATGTCCGGTCTTATCGATCAGCGAGCGGATGCGCTGGATGCAGGAGTCGTCGTCCGGCTCGCGAAAATCGATGGTACCGCTCACCTGCGCGTGCATTTTGGCGCCGCCCAGTTCCTCGGCGGAAGTCTTTTGGCCGATCGCGGACTGCACCAGCGCGGGGCCGGCGAGAAAAAGTCCGCTGCCTTCGGTCATCAGCACTTTGTCGCACATGATCGGCAAATAAGCCCCGCCGGCAACGCACATGCCCATGATCGCCGCGATTTGCGGAATGCCCATGGCGCTCATCACCGCATTGTTGCGGAACACGCGGCCAAAATCGTCGGTATCCGGAAACACATCTTCCTGCAGCGGAAGAAAAACGCCGGCGGAATCCACAAGGTAAATCGTGGGGATGTGGTTATCGATGGAAATATTCTGAGCGCGGATCACTTTCTTCGCCGTCATCGGAAAAAACGCGCCGGCTTTCACCGTGGCGTCGTTGGCGATGATCATCACCAAGCGTCCAGAAACGCGCGCCAGGCCCGTAATCGTCCCCGCCGCCGGAGCGCCTCCCCATTCTTCGTACATCTCATAAGCGGCGTATAAGCCCAACTCAAAAAAATGCGTATGCGGATCGATCAGCTTGGCGATCCGCTCCCGCGCCGTCAGCCGGCCTTTCTTGTGCTGCGATTCAATGGCTTTGGCGCCGCCGCCTTGGCGAATCTGCTCTTCCTGATTCTTAATTTCCGTAAGCAGGTCGATGATGTAGCGGTGGTTCTTCTTGAAATCAGGGGAATCGTGCTTCACGTGCGATTCAATTTTCGAGCCAGCCAAGTGGGAAACCTCGCCTCGTCAAAAGAAGAGGCAGTATACGGTATTTCGCAACGTTTACGCGAGCGCGGCGATGCCTTTTCGATCTTCTCTGCGTTCTTTGCGCCCTCTGCGGTAAAATCACCGCCTCAATTAGTGTCCATAAAAACGGCCCGCTAAACGCACCGGAACCAGGAGGAAGACGTGCCTGAAACAGTAAACTCTCCGAAGCGAAAGCTGAATTTCGTCTGCGTGTGTTTCCTGGTGGATGATGTGGTGAAGACCGCGGAATATTATCGCGACGTCTTGGGTTTTTCCTTCGAACGTTATTGGGGCGAGCCGCCTTGCTTTGTGATGCTCGCGCGCGATGGCGTCGAGTTCTTTTTCAGCAGCCACGGCAAACCCGGCGGGGTAAGGCCGAACCGGACCGTCAATCCCGATTTCCAACGGGATGCCGCCGTAAACGTTTGCGATATCGATTCGTTGTATGAAGAGTTCAAGAGTAAAGGCGCGAAAATCACCCGCGAGCCGGAAGTCACCTTCTACGAAATGAAGGAATTTGAAATCGAAGATTGCAACGGCTACTGCATCTGCTTCGCCCAGGATACACCGCCCAGCGAGGAATGATCCGTCCCTGCGTGATTCATTCCGCGGATCCCTCGGCGCGCTCGGCGCCTCTGCGGTAATTCTGTCTTTAGCTGTGTACCGGCATCACTACTAGGGCACGACCCCGTGATTTCGCTGCTTTGCGGATGCACGAGAAACCCGTATAATCCCGAGTGCTTGGAACAGCAACTGCCTTAAATCCACCCAAGGAGGCGCCTATGTCTGCCGTAAGCAACCGAGAGAATAGGTCCGCCTCCGAAGCGCGCCTCTAGTTTGCAACGTGGCGCGTAGTATTTTTCTCTTCCGCCCCAATCCGCGCGGGAAGAATTTCCGGCGACCTTTTTCCTCGAGTGACTCCATTTCTTTTTTCCTGGCAGCCGTGTCTCACGCGGCAACCGGTCGAGTCCACGTGCGTCACAGCCATGCCCGATCTAGCGGGCCCGCGCGTTCAAGCAACGCGAATAGAGGAGAGCAACAGTGGATCTGAAGAAATTGGGATGGAATTCGTTCTTCGAAGAGCATTTCGTAGCGATTGAAGAGAAGGGACTCGTACCGGCGCGCGTGGTGGAAGAAATGAAAGGATTCCACAAAGTGCGCGACGAGCAGGGCGAATATCTCGCGGAGATTTCGGGGAAAATCCGTTTTCAGGCGGAACAGCGGGAGGATCTTCCGGCAGTCGGCGACTGGGTGGCCATCGCTCCCCGGCCGGAACAAGGCCGCGCGCGCATCCAATGGATTTTGCCGCGTAAAACAAGACTCTCCCGAAAAGTGGCAGGCAAAGCGCAGGCTGAACAAATCGTCGCCACGAATGTGGACACGGTTTTCCTGGTCAGCTCGCTGAATCGCGATTTAAATGCCCGCAGGATTGAACGCTATCTCGCGGCAGTTTGGGAAAGCGGAGCGCGTCCGGTGGTGCTGCTGAACAAAGCCGATCTTTGCAGAGATTCCGCGGCCCTTGCGGCCGAAGTGGAAGAAGTTGCAATCGGCGTTCCGGTGCACGTGATCAGCGCCGGCGAAGGGAGGGGAATTGAATCGCTGCAAAAGTATTTCGTGGAAGGCGAAACCGCGGCGTTCGTGGGGTCCTCGGGCGTAGGAAAATCAACCATCATCAACGCGCTGGCGGGCGAAGAGCTGTTGCGCGTCCAATCCGTAAGGGAATCCGACGATCGCGGAAAGCACACCACCACCGCTCGGCAAATGATTTTTCTGTCCGGCGGCGGAATCGTGATCGACACGCCGGGCATGCGCGAGTTGCAACTTTGGGAAATCGATGAAGGCGTGCAACAAACGTTCGAGGATATCGATGCGCTGGCAACTCAATGCAAATTCCGCGATTGCGGCCATTCCAGCGAACCGGGCTGCGCGGTGCAAGCGGCGATTCGCGGCGGAGAATTGCAGCGCGAAAGGCTGGACAATTTCAAAAAGCTGCAAGCGGAATTGGAATTTCAAGCCAGCAAAGTCGATCCGAAAGTAGCCCAGGATCGCAAGGAACGCTGGCTGAAGATTCACAAAGCAGCAAGGAAAAAAGGCAATCGAATTTAAGAATTCCGTTCCGGAGCAAAGCCAGCCTTCAATAGTGTACTAGTAGTCGCAGGCCCTCAGCGATCTCCGCCCGCCCCATTTCCGCTCACTCGAATTACAGCTTCGCAAGAATTTACAGAAATGCAACTTGCTATCGGTAAACCTGTCACTTAGAATCCGCCCGCTGTCTCTAGCGGTTTTCCCACAATTCAGAGACCTGTCCACAAGAGTGATCGGGCGCCATGGGGTGCGCTCGAAAAAACATCGGAGGGAAAAAGTGAAAAAACGTAATTTGCTTCTGTCCGTTTTGAGCGTGCTCTTTTTGTCCGGCGTGGCCATGGCCCAAACCGCCTCTCCCCCGCCCAAGGGAATTCGGCTCTCGCCCATTCCGTTTCGCAAGCTGCTAAATTGCGATGACCTTACTTCCGGATTGTGCGTGGATACCGGATCTCACCTGAATTACGACGGAAACTATACCGGCCACGACGAACCATCCTTGCTTTTTTATTCGGACGAGCACGGCGCGGGAAACAATCAAATTTATCTGATCAAGTTGCCCAAGGATCCGCCGAACTTGCCCACTCAGGATGGAAAGGGGGGAACCTACAATTTCGAACTGCGCCCGGCGTTCTGGTTCGGCATGGCCATGTGCGACAGTGAATCGTTTCCGAATTTCACGAAGACTTGCAAACCCGACAGCGATGAAAATATCTTCGATAGTTCCAATCCGGCCTCTCCGCATTATATCGGCCGCCATCCGGGAGGCGCGTTCCTGGAAATGCAGTTTTATCCGCCAGGATGGATCGGAAGTCCGCAGTTGATCGATCCGGCATTTTATTTTGCCGCGCTCAATATCGATAGCGATGGCGAGAGCGCTACGCAGTTGAACAACAATGCCTGCCTGGAATCCGCCGGTCAGGAAACAGTGAACTTTGCGGTGATCACCTTGGACGGCGTGCCGCTTTTTCCTCCGAATCCGCTCGGCGCGAATTTCGGAACCTCGAATCCGGACTTGAATAACGTCCTCAGTATGGCTCCAGGAGACACGCTCCTTTTAATCATGCACGACACCCCCGACGGCGTTCAGGTTACGATCAAAGACCTGACTACCGGACAATCCGGCTCCATGACCGCAGGGCCCGGCCAGGGTTTTGGCCAGGTTGTTTTTGATCCCAGCGCAACCACCTGCAACGTCACGCCGTATGCATTTCATCCGATGTACAGCACTTCCAGCGAACATACCCGCGTTCCCTGGACGGCGCACGCATACAACATCGCGTTTTCAGACGAGATCGGACACTTCGAATTCTGCGATGCGTCCGACGCGAACTTCAATTGCGCGGCTGCCGGTGTGCCGGACAATAAAAACGGAGACGGCCTCGATGCGGACGATACATTCTGCTTCAGCCCGTCCGATTTCGGACTTTCCCCGCCTTTTATCGACGTCCGGGCTTGTATCAACGAGGACTCGGACTTCGACGGCGTCTCCTACGGGCACAATTGGCCGGGAACCGGACACCCCGCGACCGAAAAAGATTTTCATGCTCAGCCGGTTCGATTCACCAGCCCGCTCTTCTTCGGCCGGGACTCCTTCTTCCCGAAAGAGTATGAACGGGTAGCTTTTGAAACCGACCTGCCTGGAATCGAAAGCTATTGCAGCACAAAGACCGGAATCGGATGCACCAATCCGCCGCTTGCGGGCGCCAACCAGCAGGCAACAGCGTTCTATCCGATTTATACAACCACCCACGAAGACGGCCTTTGTTTCTGGCAGATCGGTGGGAAACACATTCCGGGAACCGACCGCACTTTTGGCGGCAACTCGGCTGCCGAATTCAGCAACAACCTACTGGAACTCTTTTATCCGGAGGCTACCGGTCCGATCTTCCGGTTTGAAGATTACCGCAGAACGCTGAAAGGCAATCCGTGCGCGAAAGGAAATCACGATCGCGACGGCGATGACGATGACGACGGGCGCGGCGATCACGACGATGGCCGCGGCCATGACGATGGTCACGGTCACGACGGTCACTAAACTCAGCAGCAGTTGAAATCAACTTGAGGCGGCGGTCTGTCCAACCGGGGCAGCCGCCGTCTCGTTTTTGGGGCTGTTTCCCGGTTCGTGGTTGAAGGAACTAGGCGCCTATTGGAACATCGCCTTCTCCGATTCAGCGCGCGATTGCGGAAGCTTGCGAGCAACGATTGCGAGCAAATTCGAACGCCTCCGGAAGAACTGCTTCAGGCTCGACGACCCGCCCAACGAGACCGATGGAGAAAGCTTCAAAGGCGTCAATCGTGCTGGCGGTGGTGAGCATGTCCAAGGCCCGCCCGCGGCCGATCAGCCGGGGCAGGCGAGCGGTGCCTCCCCAGCCAGTGATGATTCCGATCTTGCCGCCTGGATGAGCGAAGGAGGAATTACTGGCGGCGATGCGGGTGTGGCAAGCAAGAGCGAGATCGAGCCCTCCGCCAAGGCAATATCCGCGAATAGCGGCGATCACCGGAATAGGCGATCGTTCGATTTTGTTCATGAGTGACTGGCCTAGTGCCGAGAAGAGCCGGGCCTCAGGCGCAGTCAGCGCGCTGATTGCGTTGATATCGGCCCCGGCGGCGAAGGCTTGCGTGGTGCCGGTGATTACGATGGCGCGAATTTGCCGGGTGCGTTCCATCGACGGAGAAAGCAACGCATCCATTTGGAGATGCAATTCGGCGAGAAGCGCGCGCGAGAGCCGCGGGAATCCGTCCATATTTTCGAGCTGGATGAGGTGGATATTGCCGAGAGTTAGGGAGCGAAGCGTCGAGTCCACCGCGAATCAAGCTTTCGTCGCGGTGGGCGCAAATCGCTGGCGAATGAACTCGACAATTCCCTGAGTGGTGGACCCGGGAAGAAATACTTCCGCGATCCCGTTTTGCTTCAAAGCAGGAATGTCGGCTTCGGGAATGATTCCGCCGATCAGCACGGTAACGTCGTTCATGCCCTTTTCGCGCAGCAAATCCATCAAGCGCGGGCAAAGTGTGTTGTGAGCCCCAGAAAGAATGGATAGGCCAATCACGTCCACGTCTTCCTGCACGGCGGCCGAGGCAATCATTTCCGGCGTCTGCCGCAAGCCGGTATAGATCACCTCCATCCCGGCGTCACGCAAAGCGCGCGCGATAATCTTCGCGCCGCGGTCATGCCCGTCCAGTCCCGGCTTCGCAATCAATACGCGTATTCTTTTCTCTGGCATCTTTCTGCGTTCTCCGCGCCTCTGCGGTGAAGCTTTTTCTATCTAGAATAATTGTGAACGAACCGCCGGATCCCGCTTTTGAGTGTCATCGCATGAAAATTAATCAAAAGCCCCAGTCCGCACCCCGAAAGCCTCAAGTAAGTTAACACGACTGCCTCGTGGATTGGAGCAAGACTCTCGGTCGCTTTGATTTCAACGACAACTCTACCACCGACCAGAAGATCGAGGCGATACCCGCAGTCGAGCTTCAGATCTTTATAGACCAGAGGCAGAGGCTTTTGACGTTCGAACGGTATGTTCCGGATAGCCAGTTCCCGGCAAAGACATTCTTCATAGGCAGACTCAAGCAAGCCGGGTCCGAGCTGGCGGTGGACTTCAATCGCAGCGCCGATGATCTCGTATGTCAGTTGCTTGTCTGTCAAGAGAATGCACCTACAGATATATGGGTATTATACTGTATAGTAAGTAATAGAAGTAGGGGCTATGGAAACGGCTTTTACCGCAGAGAGTGCAGAGAGCGCAGAAGGATCTGCTTAGGTAATCGCCACTTCTTCGTAAACCCCGAACACTTGCCGCAGCGCGTCGCACACTTCGCCCAAGGTCGCATAAGCCTTCACCGCGTCAAACAGAAACGGCATCAGGTTTTCCTCGCCTTCCGCGGCCTTGCGCAGAGCGTTCAATCGGCGATCCACTTCCTGTTGCGAGCGATCCGCCCGCAATTTGCACAACCGAACGGATTGCCGCTCAGCCACCGACTCGTCAATCTGCAGAATTTCCAGCGGCTTTTCCCCGGCCACAAAATCGTTCACGCCGACGATAATCTTTTCCTTGCTGTCCACCGCCATTTGATAGCGGTAAGAAGCTTCCGCGATTTCCCGTTGCGGGTAGGAGCGTTCAATCGCGGGTATCATGCCGCCCAGCGCGTCAATTTTCTCGATGTAATCCCACGCCCCGCGTTCCACTTCGCTGGTCAGCGCTTCCACAAAATACGATCCGCCCAGCGGGTCGGCGGTATTCGTCACTCCGCTTTCGTGCGCGATAATCTGCTGTGTGCGCAAAGCAATGGTGGCCGCAAATTCCGTAGGCAGCGCCCACGCTTCATCCAGGGAATTGGTGTGCAGCGATTGTGTGCCGCCCATCACCGCGGCGAGCGCCTGAATCGCGGTCCGCACCACGTTGTTGTAAGGCTGTTGCGCGGTCAGCGAACATCCGGCGGTCTGAGTATGGAAGCGCAGCGCCCACGAACGCTCGCTTTTCGCTCCGAAGCGGTCGCGCATGGTTTTATACCAGATGCGCCGCGCGGCGCGGTACTTCGCGATTTCCTCAAAGAAATCATTGTGCGCGTTGAAGAAGAAAGAAAGCCGTGGAACGAATTCATCAATGTCCAGGCCGCGGCGGATTCCCCAATCCACATATTCGATCCCGTCGCGCAATGTGAAAGCCAATTCCTGAATCGCCGTCGAGCCCGCCTCGCGAATGTGATATCCGCTGATCGAAACCGGATTAAATTTGGGAGTATGCTTCACGCCAAATTCAAACGTATCGATCACCAGCCGCATCGAAGGTTCCGGAGGATAGATATATTCCTTCTGCGCGATGTATTCCTTCAGGATGTCGTTCTGCAGCGTGCCGGTTAGTTTTTTCCAGTCGGCGCCCTGCTTTTCCGCCACAGCCAAATACATCGCCCAAATCACGGCGGCCGGCGAATTAATCGTCATTGAAGTGCTGACGCCGGAAAGCGGAATTTGATCGAACAGAACTTCCATATCCGCCAGCGAACTGATCGTCACGCCGCACTTGCCCACTTCGCCTTCCGACAAAGCATGATCCGCGTCATAGCCCATCAAGGTAGGCAGATCGAACGCCACGGAAAGCCCGGTCTGTCCCTGCGAAAGCAAATAGCGGAATCGCTGGTTAGTATCCTCCGCGGTCCCGAAGCCCGCAAATTGCCGCATAGTCCACAGGCGGCTGCGATACATCGTGGGATGGATTCCCCGCGTGTAGGGAGGCTGGCCCGGCAGTCCCAGATCGCGATCTGCGTCCCAATCCGCCAAATCCGCCGGAGTGTAGAGGCGCTTGATCGGATAGCTCGAAACGGTTGTAAATTCCGCGGCGCGTTCCGGAGATTTTGCCAGCGTCGGTCCAAGCGTCTTTTCTTCCCACTCTCTTTCAGCAGCAGAGGGTTTGCGGCCGTTCGCCGCCGCAGGCGCCGTGGGAACTCGTTGCGAGCCTGGTTTAACTTTCTCCGTCATCGTGATCATCTCCCAAAGGCCTGAAAGCGGGACGAATTTGTAGTTTAAGGCAAGCAGCCTGCCGGAACAAGGGCGGCTCTCCCGCGGAGTTTCCCATCCAGATGTGCTTTTTGCTTCTATGAGGATGCCGGCTTCACAGGCTGCGAAGAAATCCTGGAACTCCGTCATTCTGAGCCCGCCGTTTGGGCAAAGAATCCCGAGCAAACTTCTCACTCATTCTCCCCGCAGATTTTTCGAATACCTTCCGCACATGGCAAGAAAAAAGGCCCGGTGAATGATCACCGGGCCCAATCCCGCGTCTCTATTTCAATCTATTTTCCCGCCGGTGTCCCAATCAACTCCAGGCTCGGTGTGCCGGGAATAAGCGGCGGCTGAATCGCCCTGCCGCGTTGGGCGTCGGCAATCGTGATGCGATTGACGTCGAGGAGATGTCCCAGCGCCTTGTCATACGCCACGCGAGCCTCCTGCAAATTCGCAAGGGCGCGAATTTCATTGCCTTTGGCCGTGGTCAAGTCGCGTTGCGCTTGAATCACCAGGAAAGTGGTCGAAGCCCCGAGCTGATATTTCTTTTGTTCGGCGTCCAGGGTTTCCTGAGCCAACTCGCGCGCCTTTCCGGCTGCTTCCACTTGCGCCTGATCCTGCTGCAAGGCGATCTGAGCGTTTCGAACGTCCACGATTATGCTGTTCTTAACCGACTGCAGCCTGGTTTCATCCTGCCTCTGGTCAATCTGGGCTCGCGCAGCGTCGGCTTGCGCAATACGGTTACGAATCGGCAGATTCAGCGTGATTCCCGCGGCGTAAGTGGGGAAGTCGGTTCCGAACGCCGTGCTCAATGAGTCGGGAAGTCCGGTACTGACGAACACGGGAGGCGGCCCGGGCGTGACCTGATTCACGCCCGCCAAACCCGTCCCCTGGTACTGGCCGAAGATCGTCAATTGAGGTAGCAGCCCGTTCTTGGTGGTTTTCACTTCGATGTCGTCGTTTTTCAAATTCAATTCGGCCTGCCGCACTTCCGGCCGCTGTTTCCACGCCACGTTCACCGCATCCGCCAGCGGTATCACATCCACGGAAGGCAGCTTGGTGACCGCGTCGCTAGGTACCACCTCGACGTCCTGCAGCCCATTGGCCATGGGATTCTTGGTGATCGCGTTCAGCAGGACGGTCTGCTGCTGCATCTGATTGGTTTGCGCGATAATCAGGTTCTGGCGATCCGTGGCCACTTCTGATTCGGCGCGGATAATTTCAAGCGGAGCCAGGGTTCCGATCTCCACCTGTTTCTTGTTGTCGCCATACAGTTTTGTGGAAGTCGAAAGAGCCGCTTGCTGCACGCCCACATTCTCGCGCGCGAAGACCAGTTCCCAATAGTCGGTCGTCACCTGCTGGATGGTGGTGATTACTTGCAGGGAAAACACGGCATCCGCGATCTTCCGGTCGTTTTTCGCTTCCAGAATAAATCGCGTGTTGGGAATGATTCCGAAGCCGTTCAACAATTGCTGCTGGATTTGAAAATTGAGCGTGGACTGCACGGCTGGATTGAAAAACTGAAACGTGGAGGTGGAAGAACTCCGCGTGTTATCCAGGGAAGCAATCATGGACGTTCCGGTGTGGAAGCCCTGCGAATATTGCACGTTCGCGATTTGGTTGTAATCCGTCAAAGTCGCCAGACCGACGTTCGTGCCTGTTCCAGAAGTGATTGGGTTATTCACCGGAAAGTGCGAGCGCGACCAGCTATAGGTAGCGCTCAAAGTCGGATCGAACAAGAGCTGCGGTACGTTTCCCAGTCCGCCGGCCGCGCCGATGCCCGGAAGCCCCAGCGCACGGCCGCCGCCCTTGGTGCGCAGGATGTCTATCTCGCCGGCCCACACCACGTAGCGCTGCACGGCGATGTCCAGGTTGTTTTCCAGGGCGAGGGAGATTGCGTCATCCAGGCTCAGCATCAGCTTGCCGTCGTGAACCAGTTGGTCGATGCGCGGAGAATTGGTCAAGCCAGGGTGATCAACAGTCATCGCGGTGTACGGCTGGATGATGTTTGGAAACGCGCTCTTGCCATAGGAAAACTCATGGCCAACGTGCAGGCGCATGTCGCGCTGGGGATCGACCGCCGGACTTGGCGCGGAGCCCTGAGTGGGCGTTTGGCTCGCGCTAGGCGTCTGAGCCTGCGTCTGGCCTTGGGTCTGATCCTGCGCAAAAGTCGGAACCCCAGGGACAAGCACAAACGCCAAGAGCAGCACCAGGGCCGAACGGAAAAACCTTCCTGTCATAGTCATTCTTCCTCTCACTGAAGAATCGAGCAGTTTTTTAATTGCCGAATGCCCACTAAACTATTGAAACGCGTGGGAGTGCGAAATTGTTTCAACCGATTACCTATTGCAAGCCAGCCGCCATGCGTATCGAACTGAAATTAGACGCCAAATCAGCCCTTCTCGTTCCGCAACTGTCCGAAAGCGGACAAAAACGGTTCATATTCGGACAGGCAAGTTGGTGAGTTTAACATCCTCTCAACTCATTGACAACGAAGGGGTCGCTCGATAGGCTAGCGCCGGACAATGTCCGCCGGTACCCCGGCGGCCTGGAGCGACTCATGCGGCGTGAAGAAATCCAGCGAATTTTCGAGGAAGCGGGCGCGGTGCGCCAGGGGCATTTTGAACTTTCGAGCGGCCGGCACAGCGGCACCTATGTACAATGCGCCCTGGTGCTGCAATACCCTCAGCACGCCGAAAGTTTGGGCCGGGCGCTGGCCGCGGAATTTCATGACTTGAAAGTGCAATGCGTGGCATCGCCGGCCATCGGCGGCATTCTGGTGGGCCACGAAGTGGCTCGAGCGCTGGGAGTGCGCGGCGTGTTTGCGGAGCGCGACGCTTCCGGACGAATGAACCTGCGGCGCAGCTTCCGCATCGAGCCGGGAGAACGAGTGCTGGTGGTGGAAGACGTGTGGACCACGGGCGGCTCAACGCGCGAGACAATCGGCGTGGTGGAGGAGGATGGCGGCCTGGTGGTTGCCGCTGGCGCATTGATCGACCGCAGCGGCGGCCGCTTGGAATTGCCGGTGCGCGCGGAAACACTTCTGGAATTGAGTGTCGAAAATTACGAGCCGGAGGATTGCCCCCTGTGCCGGAAGGGCAGCGCGGCGGTGAAGCCGGGCAGCCGCTTCGTGCGGGCGATTCCCTGAAAACAGCGAAAGCATTTGGTTCCACGCCCTGACTCGAAACTCGAAATCCGAATTCAGAATTACTTTAGACTCAGAAAGAGAAAACAAATGGCAACTTAAAGCATTGCTTTCTCGTCTGATGATAAATGCCCTGGCGAGGAACTGGGGACTGATTTCCCAGTCCGAATCCGGGGCATCGCAATCCCAAGGGCACGCTCGAAGCGATGACACAAATTGAAAATACCGGGAATCCTCGGGTAATCCTTCTGGATATCGAAGGCACCACCACGCCTCCGGAATACGTTCAGCTGGTTGTTTATCCGTTCATTCGTGAAAACTTGCGGGATTTTCTGCTGGGCCATGAAGAAGATCCCACGATCGATGCGGATATCGAAGCCCTGCGCAGGCAACACGTGTCGGAACTTCACGGAGATCCCGATTTGCCTGGCTGGAATCGCGACATGCCCATCAATTCCACGATCAATTACGTCGCCTGGCTGATGGACCGGGAAAGCCGCAGCCCGGCTTTGAAGGCGATTCAAGGCAGGCTTCTGGTTGAGGCCTATGTGGACGGCCGTTTGCGCGGCGAAGTTTATCCCGACGTGCGTCCCGCGCTGGAGCGTTGGGCGCGGCAAAAACGCTCCAATTGCATTTATTCATCCGGAAGCGTTCTGGAACAGAAATTATTGTTCGCAAACTCAACAGCCGGAGACCTCACTGGTCTTTTGCGCGCCTATTTCGACAGCATGGTAGGCGCCAAGCAAGAAGCGGAAAGCTACCGCAGGATCGCGGACGAACTCGCTGCCCCCGCAATGGAAGTGCTATTCATCTCCGACGTCCGCGAGGAACTGAATGCCGCCCGCGCAGCGGGAATGCAAACAGCTCTATGTTCGCGCGCCAATGGCAATTCGCTAGACGCCGCCGAAAATCAAGTAATCCGCTCGCTCGACGAAATCTTCCCTTAGTCTTTTATGCGGCTTTGCCAATCCCATTACACTGTAGGGGCGCTGCTTGCCGCGCCCGCTTTGAATCGGCTGCGCATCGATTGACAGGAAGTGCAACCTGGAATAACGTCTCCTCTCGAAAGCACAAAGAAACCAACTGGTTTCCCAGGAGCGCAAAATGCCCCAGCGCAACAAATACGTAGCTGCGATTTTCGTGCCGTTTCTGATCGGTTCGATTGGATTAGGCACGTTGATGCGGTCCGCTCGATTCGAGGCCTATCGCTCCGTGGATGTCGTGCAACTGATCGGCTCGGGAATGTGTTTTGGAGTGGCGCTGGTGGCGCTGATTGCGATGTTCCGCGGTTCGCGCGCGCAATAACAAGGCAATATCATCGGCGATTTGCCTCTGGTTTCTCCCGGTAGCGCTTCCGATTGAGGCCGTTCCGAGCAATGACATTTGCCACCGGAGATCCCGAGCAGAATTGCGCTCCGTCCGGCCCCACCTCTGCGCACTCTGCGCGTCTGCGGTAATGCCTTTCTTCGAATTCCGCAATTTGAAGCGCTTTCCCCGCCCAATCCCGCAAATCGGCTCCGCCATGCGATAATCGCTGCACGCATGCGCAACTTCAAAATCACGCTGGCCTACGACGGCTCGGAATTCCATGGCTGGCAGATTCAGCCGGGAATCCCCACGATCCAGGGAGCATTGATGGACGCCGCGCATAAAATCACCGATGAGAAAATCGTGATCCATGGCGCCAGCCGCACGGACGCGGGAGTTCACGCCCTCGCCCAGGTAGCCAGCTTCAAAACCAATTCCTCGCTCAGCGCCCTGGAATTTCAGCGCGCGTTGAATGCCTTGATGCCTCAGACGGTTCGCATCGTGCAAGCGGAAGAAGTGGGACAGGATTTCCACGCGCGCTGGAACGCCCTGGGGAAGACCTATCGCTACCGCATTTTTCGCGGGCGCGTCGTGCCGCCTTTCGAATGGAAGTATCTGCTGCACTATCCCTACCCCTTGGACGAAGAAGCCATGGCACGGGTCGCCAAGGCGTTTGAAGGCGAGCATGACTTCAGTGCGTTTGCAGCTTCTTCCGGTTCGGAGGAAGATGACAGGGACCGCAACATGGTGAAAGAAATCTACCGGTCTGAGATTTTGTGCGTGCCAGGGACGGAAGAAATGGTATACGAGGTCCGCGGCCGCTCTTTTCTGCGATATATGGTAAGAAATATTGTGGGCACGCTGCTGGATGCAGGGCGCGGCAGATTCACCGTAGCCGATATCGAAGAAATGTTCGAGCAGAAAGACCGCACAAAGTCCGGCCCAACCGTGCCGCCCGACGGCCTTTTTCTGGTAGGCCTCGATTATCCCGCTCCCGTGGTGTCACTGGGCGGAAGATCGAAGGCGATGTTCCGTTCCGAGTAAGTGATGCAAGAATCGCGGGTACCGTCCAATTTTGAGATTGACGTAGATTTTTAGGGGGTCGGAGCTTCAGCTCCGACATCAGCATTTGAAGGAAAAGTGGGCTTTAGCCCCTGAAGCTTCCGGAAGGGACGTAATCGAAAGTCACATCTCCAAACTACAACACTACCGAATCGCGGACAACATGGCCATTCCATCGCAATCCATCAAAGGCGCACCGGCAGATTCCGCTGGGCGGATCGATTCCATCAATCCAGCCACGCAGGAAGTGATCGCGCAATTTGCGGCGGCCCGGGCAGAGGATGTAGGGGAATATCTTGCGAAGGCGCGCAAGGCGCAGATCGAGTGGGCCGCGCAGCCGTTGCGCGAGCGGTGTGCGCTGCTGCTGCGCGTCCGCGACCGGATTTTCGAACGTCGCGAAGAGATCGTCAGCGTGATCACCCGCGAATCGGGCAAGCCGCGCGTGGAAGCTGTGTTTGCCGAACTGATGCTGGTCCTCGATACCGCCGGCTTTTTCGCCAAGAATGCCCCCAAGTGGTTGCGGCCCGAACGAGTTCCCCATCACAACCTCGCGCTGAAGGCTAAAAGCGGCTGGCTGCTGCACGAGCCGCAGGGCGTAGTGGTGATTATTTCTCCCTGGAATTTCCCGTTTTCAATTCCTTTCTCGGAAGTGGCTCCGGCCGTGGTGGCTGGAAACGCTGTGCTGCTCAAGCCCTCGGAACTGACGCCCTGGTGCGGCGCGTTGGTGGGCGAACTATTTGAGCAGGCGGGCGCCCCCGAAGGCTTGGTCCAGGTTTTGCAGGGTGGCGGTGCAATCGGCGCGGCGCTGGTGGCGGTGGGCGCGGATAAAGTTTTTTTCACCGGCAGTGTCGAGACCGGACGGCGGATCGCGGAAGCGTGCGCCAGGCAGTTGATTCCTTCCGTGCTCGAACTGGGCGGCAAGGATGCCATGATCGTTTGCGCGGATGCGGATCTGGAAATTGCGTCCAGCGCCGCGGTGTGGGGCGGATTCACGAACTGCGGGCAGGCGTGTTTATCGGTCGAACGAATTTACGTCGAGCAATGTATTGCCGGGCGATTCACCGAATTGTGCGTCGCCAAGACAAAAAAACTCCGCGTCGGCCCGGCGTCCGATCCGGACGCTGAAATCGGGCCGATGATCCGGCCCAAACAACTCGAGCGCGTGGAACAGCAAGTGCGCGAAGCCGTCGATCGCGGCGCAGCAATAGTGGCAGGCGGAAACGCGCGGCCTGACCTCGGTCCAAATTATTACGAACCAACCGTGGTGACGAACGTGGACCACAGCATGCGCTTGATGAAAGAAGAAACATTTGGCCCCGTGTTGGCGATTCGTGCCGTGGCCGATGCTGGGGAAGCAATCCGTTTGGCCAACGATTCGCCATTTGGCTTATCCGGAAGCGTCTGGACGCGCGACGCGGCGAAGGGCAGGGAACTGGCAGGCAAACTCCGCGCAGGTTCCGTGATGGTGAATGACGTGGCCAGTTACTACGGAATTAGCGAGGCGCCGCACGGCGGGAGTGGAGCAAGCGGGTGGGGACGCTCGCATTCGCGGCTTGGACTACTGGAAATGGTTCAAGTAAAATATGTGGATGTGGACCGGCTGCCAGGCACTCCAAAATCCTGGTGGTTCGGATACAACAGCGAATTGGCGAACGCTGCGGATCGTTTCGTGGAATTCCTGTTCGCTCCCAAATGGCGGCGACGGCTATCAGCCTTGATCCGTAAGCACGGTGCGATGGGAACGCTTTTTCGCAGCCATCGCATGTAAACAATATAGACGCCGGATCCGATGTCTTTCTGCGAACTCCGCGTCTCTGCGGTAATCTTTAGGTTTCTGCACTAATCTTTGGAGGAACCAATGTCCGAAACCTCAACCCCGTTAACAACAGCCGAAGAACCAAAGCCGGCCGCCCCAAAAATAAAAGTAAAAAAGCGCACGCAGCGCGCCTGCGATGAAAAAGACGAAAAAAACAAAGTCTGCTGCGGCCATCTAAAGCGCTGGTACGATTACCCAAAAGAAATCGAAGCATTAATCGGCAAGAAAGCGGAAATCTACCGCTGCGAATTTTGCAAGACTCTCTACAAGCCGGACCTTTCCGCCAACCCGCACAGTTACACGCTGCGGTATTAGTTCCGCTTGCGGCGATTACGCCGGGAAGCCCCATGAACTTTGAAGATCTGATCTACGATTGGAACACCGCCGGCGGGCGCGAAATTCCCGAAGGCGCTCGCGTGACGCTCGATGACGAAACGCTCCGCGATGGCTTGCAAAATCCCTCCGTCCACGACCCTAGCATCGCCGAAAAAATCGAAATCCTGCACCTGATGGAAGCACTCGGAATCGAGTCCGTGAACATCGGCCTCCCCGGCGCCGGCCCCCGCGCCTATGCGGATACCGAAGCCCTGGCGCATGAGATTGTGCGCGCGAAATTGAAAATCAAGCCGAATTGCGCCGCCCGAACCCACGCCCACGATATTCAGCCCATCGTCGAAATTTCGCAAAAAGTTGGAATTCCCATCGAAGCGGCCACGTTCCTGGGTTCGAGCCCCATTCGCCGTCTCGTCGAAAATTGGAATGTGGACCACCTCCAGCGCCTCACCGAAGAAGCCATTGCCATGGCCGTCCGCGAAGGTCTGCCGTCCATGTATGTGACGGAAGACACCATGCGCACCGACCCCGAAACCGTCCGGCGCTTGTATTCCACCGCGATTCGCTTCGGCTCGCGCGCCATTGTGCTGTGCGACACCGTGGGGCACGCATCGCCGCGCGGCGCATTCAATCTGGTGCGATTCGCCATCGAAGAAATCGTAAAGCCCTCCGGAGAAAAAATCCGCGTCGATTGGCACGGCCACAATGATCGCGGCCTGGCAATCGCAAATTCCCTGGCGGCAGTAGGCGCCGGCGCGGACCAGATTCACGGCTCGGCAATTTCCCTCGGCGAACGCGTGGGCAACACTCCCATGGAATTGATGTTGGTAAATCTGCGCCTGATGGGAGTAATCGACCGCGACCTTTCCCGTCTAAAGGAATATTCCGAAAAAGTAGCGCGCGCAACCCACACCGTGATTCCGCCGAATTATCCCGTGGTCGGCCGCGACGCGTTTCGCACCGCCACCGGCGTTCACGCCGCGGCGATCGTCAAGGCCTATCGCAAGAATGATACAATGCTCGCCGATTCCATTTATAGCGGCGTTCCCTCGCACTTGTTTGGCCTGCAGCAGATCATCGAAATCGGCCCGCTCAGCGGAAAATCCAACGTCAGCTACTGGCTCGAAAAGCGCAATATTGCCGCCAGCGAGGAATTGATCGAGCACATTTATTCCGCGGCAAAAAAGTCGGACCGCGTTCTGAGCGATGGCGAAATTTACGACCTGATCGAATCAGCACCGGTGCGCGGTGAGGCGCCCGGCTAAATCCGTAAAGTAAAGCAATTAGGCCAATCTGAGGGGATATTGGCCACACTCCTATCATCACAAAATAAATTCGTAAGCCCGCCGGTAGGCACACTCCTCCCGGCGAGAGACCGCGCCCAGCGGTTTCATCCCGGCACATACCTGGAATTTCCAGCCCGGGCCAATTTCGGCTAACTCTCACCAAGAGCTGTTTACAAATTGACGCCGATAACTGCATGAACCGAATGCCAACCCGCTCAAAACCAATGAAACTTTTTCTCGTCTCTTGTATGCTGCTCGCCATGTCGGCCTTGCTCGCGCGAACCGCGGACAATCCGGTGGATCAACTCGCTCGAGACGCAACCGTCAAGCGCGCCCTCGACTGGATCTCCACCAATCAGGATTGGATCACCTCCCAGCAAATCCTGTTAAGCGAAATCCCCGCGCCCGAATTCGCCGAAGGGCCCCGCGCCGCCGCTCTCAAAAAACTCCTCGATTCACTTGGTTACAAAGCGCGCGTGGACGCGATGGGAAACGTAATCGCCGAGCGCCCCGGCGCCGATCCTAAAAATGTTGTCCTGGTGGCTGCGCATATTGACACCGTTTTCCCGGTTGGCACCGATGTAAGTGTGAAGCGAAAAGGCACGCGCCTCGAAGGCCCGGGTATCTCGGACAACGGGGCGGGAATCGCCGCGCTGGTCGGATTAGCCCGCGCGATGAACGAAGGAAAGATTCGCACCAACATGACCTTGGTATTAGCCGGCGACGTCGGCGAAGAGGGCGAAGGCAATCTGCGAGGAATTCGCCAACTGGTGGAATCCTATGGTAGCCGCCTGCGCGCCGTGATCGCCATTGACGGCGCCTCGGTCGAGCACATCACCATGGAGGCGCTGGCTTCACGCCGCGTGGAAGTCACCGTCACAGGCCCCGGCGGCCACAGTTGGTCGGATTTCGGATTGCCCAATCCCATTGCAGCGCTGGCCCGCGCCATTGTGAAATTCTCCACCACCCGCGTGCCAAAAGATCCGCGCACCACCTTCAACGTGGGCATGATCGAAGGCGGCACCTCGGTGAATGCGATTCCGTTCAGCGCAAAGATGAAAGTCGACATGCGTTCGGAAAACGAAAAGGAACTTGACCGCGTGGAACAGGCTTTGCGCGACGCCGTCCAGAAGGGAATTGACGACGAAATCGCCGCCACCCGTTCCGATGAAGGGGCGCTCGATTCCAAATTCAAAAGTCTGGGCGTGCGCCCGGGCGGCGAAATCGCCGCCGACGCTCCGCTGCTCGACGCGATTCGCAATGTCGATCGCTACCTCGGAAACCGTTCGCGGCCCGAGCGTTCCTCCACCGATGCCAATATCCCGCTCTCCATGGGAATACCGGCGATCGCATTAGGTGGCGGCGGCCGCGGCGGCGGCTCGCACTCCCTAAGCGAGTGGTACGACTCGACCGACCGCGACATCGGCGTAAAGCGCGTCCTTCTCACCGCGCTATCAGTAGCAGGCGTGCAACCTTAATCGTCTGCGGGTGCCCATCCTTCCCGGCTTCATCGGGAAGAGTGGGGATTCTTAGGGTTTTTTATTGTCAGGCACGAGGACGATTTGAATTGGTCATTCCGAGCGAAGCGAGGAATCCCGAACAAATCTCAAATGCTTGACTACAAGAAAATTTATTCTGGCGAAAGTTTTGTACTCTTGAGCCGTCTCTTAAAGAGGAACATATGAAATTGTGTTTGCAATTGCTGGCTGCCGCGGGAATTTTGGCGGGTCTTGTAGCAATTTCTTTTGGTGCGCGCGAAGCCTCTGCCCAATCCCAACAACCAGTCTTCCCCTCCGCCGGCGATCCGCACGAAAAAACAAAACCCGGTGGCGCGGCGGAGGAGCACACCGCCGACCTGATCCTGAAAAATGGCAATATCTACACTGGCAATCCGGACCAGCCTCGCGTTCAGGCGCTCGCCATCAGTGGCGAATGGATCGTCGCGGCTGGCTCCAATTACGACATGCTGCACTGGACCGGTCCCGACACTCGCGTGATCGATTTGAACGGCCAGTTTGCCATGCCCGGTTTCAATGACGCCCACGCGCACCTCGCCGCTGGCGGCCAGGGCAAGCTTGAAGTGAACCTCGAAGGTTCCACCTCGCTCGCCGATTTCCAGCAGCGCATTCGCGATCACTTGAAGGACTACGCACCCGGCCAGTGGATCACCGGCCGCGGCTGGGATCACACCCTGTGGCCCGAAAAGAAATTTCCCACCCGCGACGATCTCGATGCGGTCTCCAAGGATTTTCCCATGATTTTCAGCCGCATTGATGGCCACGTCGCCGTGGCGAATTCGGCCGCGCTTAAATCCGCGGGCATCACCAAAAAATCCGTGGATCCGCAGGGAGGCCACATCGAGCGCGACGCAAGAACCGGCGAGCCCACCGGCATGCTCGAAGAAGACGCGGCCATGGCCCTGGTATGGAGCAAAATCCCGCCGGTCAGCCCGGAGCAGCGCCGCAGGGCCATCGAATTGGCCCTCGCGGAGGCAGCGCGCTTCGGCGTCACGTCCATTCAAGACAATTCAGTTTCGGAGGGTCCCGAGACCGGAAACATGGGCTGGGCCAATTTCGGCGTCTATAAGCAATTGCAGACCGAAGGCGCGCTCACCGCGCGCATCACTGAATGGCTTCCCTTCGGCGCGCCGCTCGATCAGCTCGAAAAATGGCGCGCCTCCGCGGGAGACCGCGACCTGTGGGTGAACACCGGCACGTTAAAAGCATTGTTCGACGGTTCGCTCGGCTCGCGCACCGCCGCCATGCTTGCTCCTTATTCCGACGATCCCTCCACTTCCGGAATTCTGCGCCTCGACCCGGCAAAAACAAAACAGATGGCCATCGAGCGCGATAAAGCCGGATTTCAAATCGCATTTCACGCTATCGGCGATCGCGCCAATCGCGCGGCGCTGGAAGTTTTTGCCGCGTTTCAAAAAGCCAACGGCACGCGCGACCGCCGCGACCGCATCGAACACGCCCAAGTGGTTGCTCCGCTCGATTTCGATAAATTCCGCCAGCTCGGCGTGATTGCCTCGATGCAGCCCAGCCACGAAACCACCGACATGCGCTGGGCCGAAGAGCGAATCGGCCCCGATCGCGCCCGCGGCGCCTACGCTTGGCACTCCATGCTGCAAAATAAAGTCCCTCTCGCCTTCGGAACCGATTATCCGGTGGAAACGATCAACCCGATGCGCGGCCTGTATGCCTGCGTTACCCGCGAACTGCCCGAAGGCGGCCCCAAGGGCGGCTGGCAGCCCCAGGAAAAAATCTCCATCGAAGATTGCATTGCAGCCTACACGCAAGGCTCAGCCTACGCCGAATTTCAAGAAGACCGCAAAGGCCAAATCATCAACGGCAAGCTGGCCGACATCGTAGTGTTGTCAAGCGACGTAACCAAAGCCGCCCCGCAAGAAATCTTGGCGACGCAAGCAACAATCACCATAGTAGGCGGCCGGGTAGTCTACGAAAAAAAGTAATTGATCAGAGGTGACGCCGCTTTGTCCGTCATCCCGAACGATCGAAGACCCGCCTCATGAAAGCTTTTTAGGGGGTCGGAGCTTCAGAGCCTGTGTGGCAACGCCGAATAGGGGTGGTGGTGTAGCGCCACCCTTCAGGGTGGCATCTTTGGTGCCGATGACTATTCATGCGACGCATGTGAGCAACGCAACTATTTTCGAAGCCCCGCTTTATCGGTCATCCCGAACGAAGTGAGGGATCCCGAGCAAGCGTAACCACTCTCGAACTACTTATTTCTGTCCTTCCACTTCCAAAGTAATAATCTCGCCTGCATAAGTTTTCCCCGAAACAATCGAATACTGAATCTTCGCCGTCAATCCATTCAATTGCGTGCAAGGATTGAAATTATCCGGCGCAGTCCAATTCAAGGAATAAAACTCGATATCCCGGTAATTCCGCGAATGCAGAACGATCGGCGCCGGCAAAGTTTGTAGGGGCGCTGCCTGTTCTCGTCGGGGCGTGGTTTGGTCTCGTAGGGGCGCTGCTTGCTGCGCCCGCTGCCCAGATGAAGAACTAATGGTCATGTCCAATTCATCCTCATCACACGAAACGGCCGATATTTTTCCCGTCACAATCGCCTTCACAGCCACAGGCGCCGCGCCACCTTCCGCCGCCCGCGAACGAATGTGCCGGTCCGCCCCCGAATTCTCCGTGCTGACTTCCAATTTCTTCTGTAGCTCGATCCCCAAAATCTCTCCGCGATACATCACGTTCCCTCTCACCGTGTAACGAACCACTGCCAACCATCCCTCAAGTTGCTCGCACGGTTTGAAGTCATCGCCGCGCACCGCTCCCGGCAAATCGATTTTGATTTTAGAGAAATCAGCCGCGTGCAGTTGCACGGTAAGTTGGTCGTCTTCCAATGTAAGATTGATCGCCCTTCCTTCGCACCGCACCGATTTGATTTGGCCGTGGGAAGTGGCCTTCAACGGAGAAGTCCCGTAAGGCGGCACATTATCCCCGGCAACGGAATCATCGTCGTCCGCCGCTCCCGGATCGGATTTCGCTGCCTCGGCCCGCTCGCGTTTGATTTTTTCCAACTCCTCGAATTTCTGCGCCAATCCATAAAACGATTCCAACTCTGCGCGTTCTCCGGGCTGGTGCGCAAAAACCTGCCCTTGCCTCGCCACGGCAACCGCCTCAGCAGTTTTCCCCATCTGCAGCAGAATTCGCGCCATGGTCAGCACGTAATGCAATTCACCGGGCCGCAGTTGCTGCGCCTTCTTGGCCAGTTGAAACGCCTCCGGCAAATCATGATTTCCATTAGCTTTTGCGCGCGCCAGTGCTTCGTAAGAGGGTGCGAAATCGGGATTCAGTTCAATCGACCGCCGGAACTCGTATTCCAGTTCCGGGCTCGCGGTGCCCACGGTGGGCCACGGGGATAGAATCGCGAAATAAAAATGCGTCATAAAATCATTTGGGTCGAGCGCGATCGCTGCGGCAAACGATTGCCGCGCCAGGTCGCGTTCGTTCTGGGTCAGGTAATAAAATCCCATCGCTTCATGAGCGAGCGGCAGTTTGGGATCGAGCGCCAGCGCCTGATCCAGAAACGGCTTCGCTTCCTGCGGCCGGTTTCTGCAAACGAACGAATCGCCGATGCGGGCGGTCGCTTCCGCCGGGGAAAGCACGCGGGAAGGGAATTCATTGCCGTTCACCTGTGCCGGCGCGGGATACTTCACGTAATTAAAACTGTGCCGGTTAATGTAATCGTTAAATTGTTTTTGAAATTGCTTCACGTCTCCAAATGCCGCCAGTTCCGCCTGATCCATCGGCTCGCCGTGGTCCAGATGGCTCAAGAAATCGGCCAGAATCTTGCGATGCGATTGATTGTCAGCAAGCAGAAGATAGTGCGTCAGCGCCCAGGATTCGGCGTAAAAAATCGAGGTCTTGTTTTTTTCGCTGTAGTAAGGCGAGTTTTGATCCACGCGAAACAGATCATCGAGCGGCAGAATTTTCTGTTCCTGCAAAAGCTCCAACTGGCCCGGATTTGGCATTCCCAGGTTCACTTCTTTCGAATCAATAATGGTGTTTGCATAAAAATCCGCCATCCCTTCCGCCAGCCATAGCGGCATATCCGGATAATAGGGAAGCGTCAACGAATGAAAGTATTCGTGAAAAATAATTAGATAAGGATTCGGTCCGGGCACGTCCGTGCTCATCAAAATGTAATAGCGTTGTTGCCCCTCGACAAATAATCCCGCGGGATGCGACCGTTCCTTCCCCCAATAATCCGGAAGAAGCTGGCTAAGCGATTTCTCATCCTTTGCCGCCAGGATGGTAATCAGCGGACTGGGATGCGCCGCCGCAAACGGCAGCGACGAACGATAGACCGTCCGTATTTGCTCAAACCGAACGGCAACTTCGCGCGCCTTCTTTTCCCCGCCATTGCTGATCACTCGAAAATTAGGACTGCGCACCTCCACCCAAGTATCCGCATTCACCGCCGCCGCGCACAAACACGCCGCCGCCAAAATCACCAATGCCACGCAGGCAAAAGTGCGGGGAGATTCCATCACAGGATTATACTCTCAGCAACTGAGGCCGTGTGTTCGCGGCGAGCGATTTTCGTAGGGGCGCTGCTTGCTGCGCCCGCTCTTTCTTGAGTTAATGGATTCGAATTCATGAGCGATCGAATCAAAGCCGATCTGGCCCTGGCATTCTGCACGCTGATCTGGGGCGCAACCTTCGTCGTCGTGAAGGACGCGCTCGCCGACGCTTCCATTTTCGCGTTCATGGCCTCGCGCTTCGTGCTCGCCGCCCTGTTGATGGGAATCATGTCCTGGCGCGTGTTGCGAAATCTGGACCGCGCAACATTCTGGGCGGGAATTCAGATTGGCTTCGCCATGTTTGCCGGATACGTATTCCAAACTGTCGGACTGAAATTCACCACGCCTTCGAAAGCCGCATTTATCACCGGATTCAGCGTGGTGCTGGTTCCCGTGATGCTGGGAATGTTCGGGACGCGCCGCGTGAATTCATGGGTTTGGGCCGGAGCACTCGCTGCGCTGGGTGGTCTTTATTTTCTGACGGTTCCTGCCGCAGGATTCGCGCGCCTGAACAAAGGCGACGTGATCGCCATGGGATGCGCGGTGATGTTCGCAGATCCACATTATTCTGGTGGGCAATTACAGCCGGAAACATTCCGTCGCGGCGCTGAGTTTTCTGCAAGTGGCCGCCACGGCGATTCTAAATTTATTGGCGATTCCCTTTTTGGCCGCAACGAAGTGGGAATTGCCGCGCATTTCCTGGACGGGAAATTTTGTGTGGGCCGTGCTGATCACCGCGATCGGCGCGACGGTCATCGGGTTCACTTTGCAAGTCTGGGCGCAACAGCACACCACTCCATCGCACACCGCAATTTTGCTCAGTCTCGAGCCGGTGTTTGCAGGTTTGACGTCTTTCTTCGTTTCGCATGAACGCCTCGGAGTGCGCGCGCTGGTTGGCGCGGCGCTAGTCTTCGCCGGAATCTTGCTCTCCGAACTTTTGGGTCCCACACAGGCCGCCGCCGATTCCCCCGGTCCGGTTACCGAAAGAATGTAGGGGCCGGCTTCAGTCTATCCTCAGCCTCGAAGGGCCGTGCGCTTTCTGCACCCCGATGTTTTTCATCGGGGCGCCCTCCTACTTAGAGTCTTTTGTCACCTGTGTGAAGTAAAAGTGGGAAACCGCTTGGGAGCAATTTTTCTCTTTTGCCACCAGCCGTGCAGCGTTTTGGCCCGCTCAGGCCACTCATGGACAGGTGCCATGGGAGGGCAAACTCCAAGCCAGCCAGGGGTCGAAAATTCGCAAAAGCTCGGTAATACGTATGGCGATTTGCTGGATCGCGTGTGGCATTTTGACGGGTTGCGTATCGGCCATATAAGGTGCGTTCGCCTACACGCTTTTCTAGAAAAAAGTTCGGCTAATTATTGTGCGGGTGATGTTCGCGCGTGACTTTCACGTCGACCGGGGAATACATCTTCGCCGAAGGATGCGCGCGTTTCTCGTAGGCTTCGATTTGATTCGCGTGCACCAGTGACAGGCCGATATCGTCGAGGCCTTTCATCAGGCAATCCTTGCGGAACGGATCCACTTCGAAAGAATATTTCAATCCGTAATCGTCGGTGATGGTTTGCTTTTCCAAGTCAATGTGAAGCTGGTATCCCGGGTGCGCTTCGGTGCGAAGGAATAATTCCTGCACCTGGTCTTCCGGCAATGTGATGGGAAGGATTCCGTTCTTGTAACAATTATTGTTGAAGATGTCGGCATAACTCGGCGCGATCACTACGCGAAATCCGTAATCGAGAATGGCCCACGGCGCGTGTTCGCGGCTCGATCCGCAGCCGAAATTCGCGCGCGCGATCATCACGGATGCGCCTTCATAGCGCGGATGATTCAGCACGAAATCCGGATTCGGTTTTTCGCCCGGCAAATAACGCCAGTCATAAAAAAGAACCCGGCCATACCCTTCGCGCGTTTGCAATTTCAAAAACTGTTTCGGCACCATCTGGTCGGTGTCCACGTTGACGCGGTCGAGCGGCGCCACTTTTCCACTGTGCTTGATAATTGGCTTCATAAAGTTTCTTCCTTCCGAATTTCGAATCACTCGCCAAACCAACTACTCGGCGCCGTTGACGTCCCACTTGCGAATATCCACAAAGTGGCCTTCGATCGCAGCAGCAGCGGCCATCATCGGGCTCACCAAATGCGTTCGGCTTCCCGCGCCCTGGCGGCCTTCAAAATTTCGATTGGAAGTGCTGGCCGAGCGTTCGCCGCGCGGCAACACGTCGTCGTTCATTCCAATGCACATGCTGCAGCCCGCGTCGCGCCATTCAAAACCAGCGGCGACGAAAATCTTGTCGAGGCCTTCTTTTTCCGCTTCGGCTTTCACCAGGCGCGAACCGGGAACCACCAGCGCCTGCTTCAGCGATTTCGCCACATGCCTGCCTTCCACCACGTGGGCTGCAGCCCGCAAATCTTCGATTCGTGAATTGGTGCAAGAGCCAATAAACACGCGGTCGAGCGGAATATCGACGATCGGAGTGCCGGGTCGAAGATCCATGTATTGCAACGCGCGCTCGGCTGCCTGGCGATTCACGTTGTCGGTGAACGACGCGGGATCGGGCACGCGGCTGGAAATGTCCGTGACCATTCCCGGATTTGTTCCCCAAGTAACCATCGGCGCAAGTTCGCGTTCTTCCAGAATCACGGTGTCATCAAATTTCGCGCCGGGATCGCTCACCAGCGTGCGCCAGTGCGCCACGGTATCCTGAAATTCTTTTCCGCGCGGCACAAACGGGCGTCCTTCGAGATATGCGAATGTGGTGTCGTCGGGAGCGACCATTCCCGCGCGGGCTCCGCCTTCGATGGTCATGTTGCAAAGAGTCATTCGGCCTTCCACGGAAAGTCCCCGAATCGCTTCACCCGTATATTCGATCACGTGTCCATTGCCGCCGGCGATTCCGATTTTGCCGATGATGGCGAGAACGATGTCTTTCGCGGTGACGCCTTTCGGCCGCTTGCCATTCACCTGCACCTTCATTGTTTGCGATTTAAATTGCTGCAGGCATTGCGTGGCCAGAACGTGTTCGATCTCGCTGGTGCCGATGCCGAATGCCAACGCGCCAAGCGCGCCGTGAGTGGAAGTGTGGCTGTCTCCGCAGACGATGGTTTGTCCGGGCTGAGTGATGCCGAGTTCGGGGCCGATCACGTGCACGATGCCTTGATTCCCGCTGTGCATATCGAAAAGATACACGCCCGATTCACGGCAATTCCGTTCCAGGGCTTCGAACTGGCCGCGCGCATCCGCATCGAGAACCGGCAACAGGCGATTCTTGGTGGAAACGGAATGGTCCATGACGGCAAAAGTAAGATCAGGGCGGCGTACTTTGCGCCCGGCTGCTTTCAGTCCTGCAAATGCTTGAGGCGAAGTCCCCTCGTGGATCAGGTGGCGGTCAATGTAAATGAGGGAAGGTTGGCCAGGAGCTTCGTGGACAAGATGCGCATTCCAGATTTTTTCAAATAGCGTTGATGGTGGCATAGGTCTCCACTCCGTACTCTACCAAGCTGCGCGAAGAATTCCAATCGCAACAGAAAGCGGTGGCGGGCCAGTTCGCCGTATCACAGCCACTCTTCGCTGAGCATCGACCGAACGCCTGGACTTACGCGCACACTCCTGAGGGCCAGTGCCACCAAATCCAGCCAGAAATATCTCAGCGGAAGCATCTGATGTGATCCAGTATCAGTCTGGAACGTCAAATTCACGGCCGGAAACCATAGTACTACTTGTGCCCAGTGTGGCAACTCGCTTACAAACGAAGGCTGCAATTGTCTAAAGCCGGGAGTTGACCAGCAATGGTATAATTATAGATCGGAAAAGTCTCGCCGCGCCGCGAGGGGAGTCACAGAATGGGGATCCAGATTCAAGAATTGGTGGATTGGGTAAGGCGGCGAAAAATCTTCGCCACGCTGCTGGTGATCTTTACGCTGGCGATCGGCATTATGGTCGGGACGCTGATCTCCGGGCACGCGCTGGCGACCAAGGCGCAGACTTCGCCAAACGGCGTGACGCTACTTGCGATCCCCGAGCCCATCCAACTATCGGGAACCTTCGCCGGAATCTCGACCAAGCTGGAACCTGCCGTCGTGAATATCTCAACGACGCAGGTGATCGACCACCCCAAAGCAAAAAAGAGTCCGCGGCGCAATGGCGATCCCTTCCAGGATTTCTTCGACAAATTTTTTGAATCGCCGGATGACGGGCCTTCCGCCGAGCGCAGTCTGGGTTCCGGAATGATCGTGGACAAGAAGGGCTACATCCTGACCAATCAACACGTAATCGACCAGGCCACGAAAATTCAAGTGACGCTGAACGGCGATCTGAAGAATTACACCGCGAAATTGATCGGAACGGACTCGGAAACGGACGTCGCCGTGATTAAAATTGATTCCGATCACGATCTGCCTGTGGCGCGGCTTGGAAATTCCGATGGAGTGCAGGTGGGCGACTGGGTGCTGGCGTTCGGCAGCCCATTTGGATTGCAAGCCACGGTGACCGCCGGAATCGTCAGCGCAAAAGACCGCAGCAACGTGGGCAAGCAATTCCAAAGATTCGTTCAGACCGACGCGGCGATCAATCCGGGAAATTCCGGAGGGCCGCTGGTGAACATGGCCGGGGAAGTGATTGGAATCAACACGGCAATTTTCACAGGGAGCCGGGGATTCGAAGGCGTGGGATTTGCATTGCCGTCGAACACGGCCATCACTGTTTACAACCAACTGGTAACCAACGGGCACGTGACGCGAGGCTCGATCGGAATCAGCTTTCAGGAAGATCGCAGCAATAATCCGGTGCTGATGCGGCAAATGGGAGCGCCTTACGGAATTGTGGTGGAGTTGGTGCAGCCGGGGGGCCCCGCGGACAAGGCGGGTATCCAGACCGGAGACATCATAACGGAAGTGAATGGAAAGGCGGTGCGCACAGGTTCGGACCTGGTGAACCCAATCGCGCAAACCACCATCGGCGAGAAAGTGGTGATCCGCTATGTGCGCAAT
The DNA here is from genome assembly GCA_963797765.1 of uncultured Acidobacteriota bacterium. Lineage (GTDB taxonomy): Bacteria > Acidobacteriota > Terriglobia > Acidiferrales > UBA7541 > JBGPTK01. Next base: position 851,275 of record CAWCQU010000003.1, read on the forward strand.
AGAGTGTCGAAGGATGTGACGGTTACCGTGGGCGACCGGTCGAAAGTTTTCCCGGAAACGGCGAACGCTGCTCCGGGACAAGAGCCGGAAGAAGCCGAGCCAATGCAGTTCGGATTGCGCGCGGAAGAATTGACGCCGGAAGTAGCCCGCCGCCTGGGGATGGATAAAATCCAAGGAATTGTGGTGACGGAAGTGGAGCCTGCCAGCTTCGCGGAGGACATCGGCTTCTCGCGCGGCGACGTAATTTCGGAAGTAAATCATGTTGCTGTCACGGGAATGGCCGATTACAAGAGAGAGGTTTCCAAACTGAAGGCAGGACAAGATGTGCTGTTCAAGGTCCAGCGACGCGCGGATGCGCAGCGCGTGCTGACTCTTTTCCTGGCCGGAACCGTGCCGCAGGGGCAATAGATGAAAACTCATTCGATTTCGGGCGCGTTGCAAAAGCGCCGGGCGATTTTGCCGGCGGCGTTGGTACTGTTGGCGGCGATTCCATTGATTGCGGCTAGTGCTTTTGCGAGTGCTACGGGCGCTAGCAAGAAATCCGCGAATGCGCCTTCCATAAAGAGCACGAAGAAGACAGGAAAGTATAGCAAAGCGAAAACGAAGAAGGTGAAAGGGCAGATGGCGCCGGCTCCCGATCGCATTTCGGAAATACAATCCGCACTTGCGCGCGACGGATATTACAAAGGCGATCCCAGCGGAAAGCTCGACGACCACACGCAAGAAGCGCTGCGGAAGTTTCAAGAAACGCAAGGGCTGAATCCCAGCGGCAAGCTCGATGCGTTGACACTCGAAAAGTTGGGCCTCGGCGCTGATACGGCTGGCGTGGGCGCTCCACGGCCTCCCGTGGCTCCTACTCCTAATCCGGTGACATCCAGTTCCGTAACACCGCGTTCCTCGTAGGCCGCTGATTGCTTCCGGAGAAAGTCTCTGCTTCTCGAGCATCTGTGATTCACTCTGGATTCCTCACTTCGTTCGGAATGACACACAGCCACGCCTTTCTGCAAATTGACAAGCTAAGCAATGGACCCAGACGACGCCTTTGAATTGGCGGAGCGTTGACGGGTTGTCGCGCGCTTGCTAGAGTGATTTTTGCGCAGGATTGGGCAAGCGTAACTTTCCCGCACGGTGAATCCAATTCAATCGCAGGAGGCAGCATGGCTACGGCAACGATGCCCCGGACCTATAAAAATTTTATCAACGGCGAGTGGGTGAATTCGAACAGCGGCAAAGCCATTGAGAATCGCAATCCGGCGGACAGCAGCGAATTGGTGGGAATGTTTCCGGCGTCCACGGAGGAGGATGTGATTGCCGCGGTGGAAGCGGCGCGCGAGGCCTACGAATCGTGGAGACTGGTGCCGGCGCCCCGGCGCGCGGAGATTCTGTTTCGCGCGGCGGAGATGTTGCTGAGCCGGAAGGATGATCTGGCGCGCGACATGACTCGCGAGATGGGAAAGATTTTGACCGAAACGCGCGGCGATGTGCAGGAAGCGATCGACATGACCTACCTGATGGCGGGCGAAGGTCGGCGGCTATTTGGCCAGACCACGCCATCGGAACTGCCCAATAAATTCGCGATGAGCGTGCGCGTGCCGCGAGGAGTGGCGGGGCTGATCACTCCCTGGAATTTTCCGATGGCCATTCCGTCGTGGAAAATGATGCCTGCGCTGGTGTGCGGAAATACGGTGGTGATCAAACCGGCGCAGGATACTCCGCTTTCGACCCACAACCTGGTGCAGGTGCTGCATGAGGCGGGCCTGCCGAAAGGAGTTGTGAACCTGGTTTATGGATCGGGCAGGGAAGTGGGAACGGCACTGCTCCAGAACGCCGGCGTGAAACTGGTGAGTTTTACCGGATCGACTGATGTAGGCCGCATCGTGAGCGAAGCGTGCGCGCCGGCATTCAAGGGATGCCACCTGGAGATGGGTGGGAAAAACATTATCGTGGTGATGGACGATGCCAATCTGGATTTGGCGGTGGATGGAGCGATCTGGGGAGCTTTCGGCACCAGCGGGCAACGCTGCACGGCAGCGAGCCGGGTGGCTGTGCAGAAGAAAGTGTACAAGGAATTCACCGAGAAATTTGTGGAGCGCGCAAAATCGCTGAAAGTGGGAGACGGATTGGATGTGACGTCCGAGATGGGGCCGGTGGTGAACGAATCGCAGCTGAACACGGTGATGAAATATGTGGAGATCGGAAAGAATGAAGGAGCCAGGCTGGCTGCGGGCGGGCACCGGCTGTCGGATGGCGCGTATGCGCGCGGCTGGTTCCACGAGCCGACTGTGTTCCTGGATTGCGATCCGCAGATGCGAATTTGCCAGGAGGAAATATTCGGACCGGTGGTAAGTGTGATCCCGTTCGAGGATTTGGACGGTGCGTTGACCATCGCGAATGGCGTGCAATATGGGCTTTCCGCGTCGATTTACACGCGGAACATCAACCAGGCGTTTCGCGCGCAGCGAGACCTGGAGACGGGAATTGTTTACGTGAATGCTCCGACGATCGGCGCGGAAACGCACTTGCCGTTTGGCGGCACGAAGAACACCGGGAACGGGCACCGCGAATCGGGTATTGCAGCGCTGGAGTTTTATTCGGAATGGAAGACGGTGTATATCGATTTCTCAGACAAGCTGCAGCGGGCGCAGATTGATACGGAAACATCGGGCGGTGAGTAGGCGTGGATTTACGGAAATCGATGGCGCATTAGTGCCTCTCGGTTAAGTCGTGGTATGGAATTCGTGGTCGCCGGTAAGCACCGAGGCCCGGAAGCTTCAGCCTCAGGGGCTGAAGCCCTTTTGTTTATCGAAGCAAGTATGCCGGAGCAAAAGCTCCGACCCCCTAAAATCCTGGGCCTGCGATGAATTTGGACATCAACTTCGTTCGAGTGTGTTGGAAGAATTTGCAAGATTGTGCCGAAGACTTTCTGCCGCAATTTGAGTGTCGTTTCCAACCAAAATTCATTCCGCTGCGTCCATAGTCCAAGAACCGCGAATCGGCTAAACTCAGCCTGGGTGGAGCCGCATCGAACTGACACATTGTGGTGAAATGCTGCGTATCAGGATTGAATGTTAACCGGGGGAGGAATTTATGAAAATGAGATTCGGATGGATACTGGCGATTGCCGCGTTGCTATCCGTGCCGGCTTCGGCGCAGACGGCGGACGAAATTATTACGAAGAACATGGCGGCGCGCGGCGGAATGGAAAAGATCAAGGCGCTGAAATCGGTTCGAATCACGGGAAGGGTCGAGGTAGCGCCGGGACTCGATGCCCCGTTCCTGATTGAGATGAAAAGGCCGGAACGCTTCCGGATGGAGTTCACGATTCAAGGCATGACCGCGATCCAGAGCTACGACGGCAAGTCGGGATGGCAGATCATGCCGTTCACCGGCAATACGGATGCCGCGGCGCTCTCGCCCGAGGATACCAAGGACGCGCAGGAGAATGCTGATTTCGACGGTCCGCTGATGGATTACAAAGCGAGAGGAAACCAGGTGGAATTCCTGGGCAAGGAAGAGGTGGACGGCGCTCCCGCCTACAAATTGAAAATTTCGTTGAAAAATGGAGATGTGATTCAGGAATTCATCGATACGGAAACAAACCTGGAGGCGAAGGAAATCAGCACGCGGACGATTGGCGGGGAACCCAAAGTTGTGGAGCAGACTTTCAGTAATTACAGACCGGTGCAGGGCTTGATGTTCCCTTTCTCGCTGCAAAACGGCGTGAAGGACTCCGAGCAAAAGCAGAAAATCACCGTCGATAAAGTGGAATTGAATGTGCCGATCGATGATTCGAAATTCGCGATGCCCGCGCCGGCGCCCAAGGCTCCCGCGGCTCCGGCTGCGCCTGCGGCGCCGAACCCGCCTCAGCAATGATCGCCGGCACGAACGAATTAAAGACAGCAGGATTTGTCCGAGTGGCTCGACAGTTGATCCGTGTGACGTCGACTCGGGGTCCCTCACTTCGTTCGGGATGACCCGGCTTGAATGTGCGCCGGCGGCGCTCCAGATTTGCGGATGGATTGAGGGAGAGAAATCGGAACGAAAGCATGAATTTGAGAATCCGATTGTTGAATTCCGCGGACATTCCGATGGCGATGCGGCTGAAGGACGGCGCCGGATGGAACCAGACGGCACTGGATTGGGAACGATTTATTATCGCCAGTCCGGAGGGATGTTTTGCGGCGGAAAGCGATGGGCGGCTGATCGGGACGTCCACTGCGATCATTTATGAAGGGAAGTTAGCCTGGATTGGCATGGTGATTGTAGAGCCGGAATTTCGAGGCCAGGGGATTGGAACGACGCTGCTGAAGCGAGCGATCGATCATCTCGATTCTCGAAAAATTCCTTGCATGAAGCTCGACGCCACGCCGCAGGGACGACCCTTGTATGAAAAATTCGGGTTTGTTGCCGAGTATAATATCGAGCGATGGATGCTTAAACGGGCGGAGAGCGAAGCGGTAATCCGACAGGCGCCTGAAAGACTTGAAGAAGTATTGCGGATGGATCGCGCGGTGTTTGGGGCGGATCGAAGCAAATTACTGCGATCCTTGGCGGCGTCGGCGCCGGAATTGACGCTGGCGGCCAAAGATGAGACTGGACCAGCCGGCTACACTTTTGGGCGGCGAGGATCGCGTGCCGACCAATTGGGGCCTTGGATGGCGCGTAGCGAGGATGTTGGCGCGATCCTATTGGATGAGTTCTTGCGTCGCTCGTCGCGCGATTTGATTTTCGTGGATTGCATGGGGCGAAATTCGGCGGCGGTTCCGTTGGTAAAAGCGCGCGGATTCGAGCTTTCCAGGCCGCTCACTCGAATGTTTCGAGGAACGAATCAAAATGCGGGGAAGCCGGAGCTGCTGTACGGTTCCTTGGGTCCTGAATTCGGGTAGGCTCGCCATAGGTCGGCGTGCGAGGTGATTGGATGAGTTTTTCCCGTAATGGACGTGGAAGGTCAAAAGGAGCGGAAAAACGAATCGGGAACGGCTGGCGATTAGGGGGATGAGGAAAACTCGCGGGATGGATCGGGTAAGGGCAAGGAAGCACGTCAGTTCCAAATCTGAATAGGTCAGGCACAAGTTAAAATTAACATCAATGAAGGATTAGAGTTCCGTACTGGTATCGAGTAATCTTGTTCCAGATAGGGAATTTTTTAACCGCCTCGAAATTTCGTTATCGAATTAAACGACAGCAAATACAGGGCTTATTTTTTTTCCAGATTGGCGCATTTTGCGCATATGTCCCGCTCGCCCGCGATTCAGTGGAATATTCTCAGATCAAGCAGGATGCGAGAAAAAGAGCTGTCGATGAAGCCTTCAAATGTTGCGCGAGAGGGACAAGGAGCAAGACGATCACCGAGGAGTGGTTTGGCAACTGTCCTCTACATGAATTCTCCTGCAAGAGCTAGTGCTGCGGCATCTCTGGAACAAAGCAAAGCAGAAAGTTACTTAAGTCGAGCGTTTTTGTATCTTAAAAAATATTCCGTGCAGGGTTTAACGGTGGTTCGGACTAATACTTCTCCAAGAAACGATGTTGATGAGCAGGCAGAGAGTGTCTTGATGTCTCTGGCGCGGAGCATCGAGGCAAAAGACCCGTACATGGAAGGCCACGGAGATCGCCTGTCGCAGTTCGCGGTTGGCCTGGGCGAAAGCATGCGATTGGGGATCACGCATATTCGCTCGCTGCGCATCGCCGGGGTGCTGCACGACATTGGCAAAGTGGCTGTGCCAGATGAGGTTCTGCTAAAGCCGGGCCCATTGACGGCGGCTGAGCGAGCCATCGTGGAGCAACATCCACTGATCGGTGAACAGATTTGTGCGCCGCTGAAATCGTTCGGCGCAGTACTTCCCATCATCCGGCACCACCACGAACGGTTCGACGGGACCGGTTACCCCGATCGCCTGGCGGCTGAAGCTATTCCGCTATCCGCCCGGATCATTCAGGTTGTGGATGTTTATGATGCTTTGACTACCGATCGCCCTTACCGGCAGGCCATGCCGAAACGCGATGCTTTCAAACTAATGCGGCTGGAAGCTGCGCGCGGCTGGCTGGATACAAATCTTCTTGGCAAATTTGAGCGCATCGTCTGAAACTTCCCCGCAGAGAAGAATTTAGCCTTGCACTGTGATTATGGTGAGAGTTAGGGCACAGAAAGAGGGCGCGGCTGAAGCCGGCCCCTACATGGAACCCCAACCCAAACCGAACCAACGCAATCCAACGCAGCGAGAATCAAACTAAACCAACGCAGCGCGAACCAGACCAGACTAATCCAATCCAAGCCACATCGAACCGTTGTGGCGCGGCGTGTTGCGGCATGGGTTGACGCTTGCCTTGATGACGATTAAACTTCACTGGTAGAGGTTTGTGGAGCAGTCCGGCATCGAACCGCTCGGCGACGGCATCTTACATTAGCAGCGCGAGGAGCCTTCTCCTGCAAGTGAAGCGGAATCAACAAATTCTGGCGGATATTGTGCGCACCTATATCGAGACAGGTGAGCCTGTATCTTCGCGCGCCATTTCGAAGCTACACGGGGAATCGCTGAGTCCTGCGACGATTCGCAATGTGATGGCGGACCTCGAGGATGAGGGGTATCTGTTCCAGCCGCATACGTCCGCCGGGCGGGTTCCCACGGCAACCGCTTATCGATTTTTTGTGGACCAGGTAGCGGTTCCAGGGAATTGCCAGCGTCGAGGACCGGGAGTGGATTCGCCGCGAACTTGCGGCAGCGGAAACTCCGGAAGCGCTGATGGAGCGGGCGAGTAAAGTGTTGGCGACGGTTTCGCGCGGATTGGGAATCATCGTCTCGCCGCCACTGGCGCGAACGGCAGTGGAACATTTGCGGTTTATTCTGCTTCCGGATACTCGTGTGCTGGTAATCCTGGTGGGAACCGGCGGGCTTACGCGCGACAAGATCGTTCGCCCTGAGCGCGCGTTTGCGCAGGTGGACCTCGATACGATCGCAGAGTATCTGAATTCCCACTATGGCGGCTGGACGTTGGAAGCGATTCGAGCCGACCTGAAAGCGCTGCTGGCCAAGGATCGCGAGCGGTATGAGAAAATGGCTTCCGGCGCACTGCAACTGTGTGATTCGCGACTGCTGGGCGAGGATAGCGAACGCCAGGTGTATGTGGAAGGAGCCGCGCAGATCGCGGCCGCACCGGAATTTGCGGACCAGCATCAAATTGGGGAACTGCTCTATGCAATCGAAGAGCGCGGGCGGTTGGTCGCACTGTTGAACGGATGCATCGAGGCGCCTGAGCCGGTGCACGTGGAATTCGGAATCAAGGAAATTTCAACGGCTGGCCAGCACCTGGCGCTGGTGAGTGCGCCGTACACGCTGGACGATCGGGCACAGGGCACCATGGGAATTCTGGCGCCGATGCGCATGCATTACGAGCGAGTGATTACCGCGGTGGCCTTTATGGCCGAACTGCTGGGTGAAAGCTTGCGAGGTGAAAACAAGCCGTGAAATGGCCTAATCGGGACTCGAGCAAGATTGATGTGAATGTGGATGTGGATCGGGCTGCCGCTCCGGCGCCTGCGCCGGCGGATCCTGCCGATGAACAGGGAGCCAGTTCGAAGGAGCGGGCATTGGCCGAGCAACTGGCCAAGCTGCAGTCCGAGAAGCTGGAGATGCAGGATACGTCTGGTCCGGCGGCAAGCGGATTTTGACAATTACCGCAAACGCATCGAGCGCGACCGGCAGCAAGAAAATCGCCGGGCAGTGAACGCGCTGGTGGAGGAATTGCTGCCAGTGCTGGACGCATTCGACCGGGCCATCGCGGCGCACGACGATCCGGCATACGCCGAATATTCCAAGGGATTGGAGCTGATTCGCAAGCGGTTCTGGGATGTGCTGGCCAAGCAAGGATTGGAGCTGATCGAATCGGTGGGGAAGGAATTTGATCCACACGTGCATCACGCGATCGAAAAAGTGGAAACAAAGAAACACCCCGACGGGACGGTCCTGGAAGAATTGCAGGCCGGCTACAAAATACATGACCGGGTGATCCGGCCGGCCATGGTGCGCGTGGCGAGCAATCCAAGCCATCTGGCGATTGCCGAGAGAGAACGGGAGAATTAAACCAGCCCTATGAGCCCGACAAGCAAGAGAGATTATTACGAAGTTCTAGGTGTGGAACGCGAAGTTACGGCGGAGCAGGTGAAGAGCGCCTATCGCAAAGCCGCGCTCAAGTGGCACCCCGATCGCAACCCCGAAAAGAAGAGCGAAGCGGAAGAGCGTTTTCGCGAAGCTTCCGAAGCTTATACGGTGTTGAGCGATTCGCAGAAACGCGCGGTTTACGACCGTTATGGCCATGCGGGACTTTCGGGCGCGAATTTTGACGCGGGCTTTAACCGCTCGATCTTCGATGAATTCCAGGATATTTTCGGAGATTTTTTTGGATTCGAGGAAGTGTTTGGCGGAGGCGGCGGGCGTGGACGCCGGGGGGCGCGCGCGCAACGTGGAAACGATTTGCGATACGACATGTCGCTGACATTCGAGGAAGCGGCCACGGGCGTTTCCACGAAAATTCGCGTGCCGCGCCTGGAAGTTTGCGAAATCTGCAAGGGCACCGGAGCGAAACCGGGAACCGGAATGTCGGTGTGCCAGCAGTGCGGCGGGCGCGGGCAATTGCATTACCAGCAAGGATTTTTCGCGATCTCGCGCACTTGCGCCGCCTGCCGCGGCACGGGGCAGGTGATTCGCGATGTCTGCCAGAATTGCCGCGGGCAAGGACAGGTCGAGCGCGAACACACCATCGAATTGCGGATTCCAGCTGGAGTAGACACTGGAACGCGGCTGCGGATTGCAGGGGAAGGCGAGCCCGGAGTGAACAGCGGGCCGCCGGGAGATTTGTACGTTGTGCTCGAAGTGAAGGATCACGCCATCTTCGAGCGGCGCAATGCTGATTTGTTCTGCACGATCCCCATTACCGTGGCGCAGGCGGCGCTCGGCGATAAGATCGCGGTGCCGACCCTTAACGGCGAGGAACAACTCACGCTTCCCGAAGGTACGCAGAGCGGCCAAATTTTCCGGCTGAAAGGCAAAGGCTTGCCGAATCCGCATGGGGGCAAGGGCGATCTTTACGTGAACGTGCAGGTGATTACGCCTTCGAAATTGACGCGCGAGCAGAGACGGTTGTTTGAGCAGCTCCGGGAAATATTGAAGGTGGATAACAAGCCTGCCGCGCGGACTTCGAGCTTTCTGGATAAGGTGAAGGATATTTTTGGGTAGTGTGGCCGGTTGTGAAATCCTTGTAGATTCCTGACGCTCCCCAAAGATTAAGACGATAAAGCTGCCGCCTGAAGTGCGGCGCTCCACGATCCATTGCGACGAAGATTTTTTGTTGATCAATTTAACGGAGTTGAAGCGATGCTGCGCGGCGAGACGGCGGAGCATCTGGGGCGAGTGCTGCGCGCGGAGCCTGGTCAGCTTTATGAATTGAGCGACGGGCAGGCGGTTTGGCTTGGGCGGGTTGATGAGGTTCGCCGCGATTTGATCCGATTTTCCCTGGTCGAGCCGATTGCCGCTTCGGAGCAGGCGCTGCGGATCCGATTGTTGCTCTCGATCATCAAGTTCGATCATTTTGAGTGGTGCATTGAGAAGGCCACGGAATTGGGAGTTTCCGAAATTGTGCCGCTGGCATCGGCGCGTAGCGAGAAAGCGTTGATCGCGGCGGCGGAGAAACGCTCGCGGCGCTGGGAAAAGATATTGCTGGCATCGGCGCAGCAGTCGCGGCGATTGCGGCCGCCGGTACTGGGCGCGGTTACCAAAGCAAATGCGGCTTTTGCCGCGGCTTCAAATTCGCTTCATAAGATTCTTCTCAGCGAAAATCCGGAGGCGCCTCCGATCCGGGCGCTTTTCAAAGACGCCGGCGGAGGCACTGACTCGGTGACGCTGGCAATCGGGCCGGAGGGCGGATGGACGGACCAAGAAACTCAGGGCGCGAGCCAGACGGGTTTTCTGGAGGCTTCGCTGGGCAAAAACATTCTGCGAACGGAAACAGCGGTAATCGCTGCGCTGGCGATTATCAACTACGCGCTTGGAGAATGAACGGCGCTGGAATACCATAGCGCCGCAACCATGGCGGGCAGTTAAGTGCGGAGGCTGGGACATTGAGGGTATGAGCCGGCGAACTTCAAAATCCGCAAATTGCTTGAACTTGTCTTCTCTAATTTTACTTTCAGGATTCTTGCTCGCGTCTGCTTCTCTCTCCGCGCAGGATCGACCGCTGCAAACTCCCGATGCGGAAATTGTGGCGCCGGGAACGGTGCGTGCTTCCACCGGTTTCGATTTCTTGCAGGATCAGAAGATTCCATTTTCCGGCTTGCAGGGAGATCTGACGTCCGTGGGCGTGATGGACTTGCGTCTGGGCGTAGGCAAAATTGTGGAAGTGCAGCTGCAGGGAGCGGCGAAGAATTTTCTTTCCATCAAGGAACAGGGAGCGAGCTTTACTCCGCTGAACCTGCCGTCCGCGAATTCGACGAGCGACACGGGTGATTTTTCGCTGTGGACGAAAGTTCGGATCATCGGAGAAGGGAAGCGCCGTCCGGCGGTTGCGTTTCGCTTCGGCTTCGAATTGCCGAATTCGAACCAGGCGCGCGGCATCGGAACGAACACCACCAACGTGTTCGCGATGGTGATTCTGGAAAAACATATCGGCAAATTGAAATTATTTGGCGATGTGGGCATCGGCATCCTGCAGGCACCGCTGGTTACATTCAGCCAGAATGACGAGACGCTCTACGGCCTGGCTGTTTCCTATCCGATTTTTCCGCGGGTAGACTTGGTGGCGGAAGTTTCGGGACGCCAATCCACGCGAAAGATCAGCACCGCCCTGGTGGGGACGGAAAGCCAGGGACAGGCGCGGTTGGGAGTGCAAATTCTGGCTGGAGGCTTCCACTGGGATGTGGCAGGAATCGCCGGGCTATATCATTCGGATGCCCGTTCGGGATTCACATTTGGCGTGAGCCGCGATATTTCGCTCTTCAAGATACCTACCGGTAGCGGCAAATAGGCAGGAACACATCGCAGCGCGAAACATCGCTTACACATCCTAAGAGGCCGATTCCTGCATCGAATCTGCTGACTGGCTACGGTAGTGCGAAGCAAAGCATTACGGCAGAGGCGCTGAGTTACACAGAAAGAGGCGTTTCGGGTATTGGGTGCTGTCCTAGTTTGATGTTGATTGGGTTTTCAGGGGGTCGGAGCTTTAGCTCCGACATCAGAGCGTAGAAGAAAAGTGGGCTTTAGCCCCTGAAGCTCCATGCGCAAGGATCGTCGCCACGCGACGGCGAGTCAAGTAAGGACACTACCGGGTATTGGCTAGGCTGGACCAGGCATGATATAAATGAATGAAATGAGCATTCTAGACACCTCAAAGAACCCTGAATCGAGTTCCGGGGAGGGTTCCCATTCGTTGGTGCAACGGGAAATTCGCAATTGGGCTCGTGACCTGGCGATCGCGTTGGGTCTTGCCATGGTCATTATTGTTTTTCTTTACCAGCCGGTGAAAGTGGAAGGAACGAGCATGGCGCCCCTGCTGAGCGATCAGGAGCGGATTTTTATTAATAAGTTTGTGTACCGGTTTGAGCCGATTGACCGGGGAAACGTGGTGGTGTTCTGGTATCCGTTGGACCGGACGAAATCGTTTATCAAGCGCGTGGTTGGTTTGCCTGGTGAAACTTTGGAAATTGAATCGGGGCGCTTGTATATCGATGGAAAGCGCGTGGCGGAACCCTACGTGCCGGCGAGTTTTTTTGATGGATCGAGCTACGGTCCGATCCATGTGCAGGAAGACGAATATTTTGTGATGGGAGATCATCGAGACAGTTCGAATGATTCGCGGGTGTTCGGCCCAGTACCGCGAAAATTTATTTATGGCAAAGCTGTTTTTGCTTACTGGCCCGTCGATCATTTTGGTATCATCCCCACCGTTAACGCAGCATCCCAATGAAATATTGCGGAGGACAAGCTGACGCAGCAGTTTGCAGGTCGCGCGACACTCGCGCTGGAAGACGGGCGCATATTTAACGGCCGTGCGGCGGGTGCTCGCACCCGCCATGGCGGCGAAGTCGTTTTTAATACCAGCCTCACCGGATACCAGGAAGTTTTCACCGACCCCAGTTACGCCGGGCAATGCGTGTGCCTGACGTATCCCCACATCGGCAACGTAGGCGCCAATCATGACGATGAGGAATCGACGAAGCCATACATCGAAGGGCTGATTGTGCGCGAGTTTGCGCAACTGGCTTCGAACTGGCGTTCGTCGGAGAGCTGCGCAAGCGTATCTGGAGCGGTATGGCGTGCCTGCGATTTGGGATATTGATACGCGCGCGCTGGTGCGGCATTTGCGGCTGGCTGGCGCGATGCGCGGGATTATTTCGACGGATGGCACTGCCGCGGAACAATTGGTTGCAGAAGCACGCGCGCTGCCCACCATGGCGGGACAAGAATTGGCCAGCCGGGTTACTTGCGCGAAATCGTATGCGTGGTCGAAAGGTTCCATCAGTTTGGCCGCTGCAGCTTCCGCCGGATCGAGTACGGCAAAGTACAGTGGATCAGCGAAACTTGGAACTCAGTCCGGCGCAAAACAAGCGGCGAGTTCCACGGATGCGTCGCATCGCTTCAAAGTGGTGGCTTATGACTTTGGAATCAAGCTGAACATATTGCGATTGCTGGCCGATCATGGCTGCGATGTCTCCGTTGTTCCTGCGCAAACTTCCGCTGAGGATGTGCTGGCTTTAAAGCCGGACGGAGTTTTTCTGTCGAATGGGCCGGGCGATCCCGAACCGATCGGTTACGCGGTTGAAAATATTCGCAAGCTCACCGGCCGCGTTCCAATTTTTGGAATTTGCCTGGGACATCAATTGTGCGGGCTGGCGCTGGGCGGGAGCACGTTCAAGCTGAAGTTTGGGCATCACGGCTCGAACCATCCGGTAAAGAATCTGCTCACGGAAAAAGTGGAAATCACCGCGCAGAATCATGGCTTCTGCGTGGACCCGGAATCGCTGCCTTCGAGTGAAGTGGAAATCACTCACGTAAATCTGAACGACCACACAAATGAAGGGATGCGGCACCGGTCGCTGCCATTGTTCAGCGTGCAATACCACCCGGAAGCATCGCCAGGGCCGCACGATTCGCGCTATTTGTTCAATCAGTTTGTGGGAATGATGCTGGAGCACCGGGCGTAAATGCCGAAGCGAACTGATATCAAGAAAATTCTGATTATCGGCTCGGGGCCGATCATCATCGGGCAGGCCTGCGAGTTCGATTATTCGGGGACGCAGGCGTGCAAGGCGCTGCGCTCGGAGGGATACGAGGTGGTGCTGGTGAATTCGAATCCAGCGACCATCATGACCGATCCAGAGGTGGCGGACCGCACCTATATCGAACCGCTGACCAAGGAATATCTGGAAAAGATTATCGAGCGCGAACGGCCGGATGCGCTTTTGCCTACCGTGGGCGGACAGACGGGATTAAATCTTGCGGTGGAATTGGCCGAGAGCGGCATTCTGGAAAAATACAAAGTGCAGTTGATCGGCGCATCGTTGCGCGCGATCAAAATTGCCGAAGACCGGCTGTGGTTCAAGGATGCCTGCCGCAAAATCGGGTTGGAGGTCCCTGCGTCGGCGCTAGTGAACAACGTTCCGGACGCGGTGAAGCTGGCCGATGAGCTTGGCTACCCGGTGGTGATTCGGCCGTCGTTTACCCTGGGGGGCACGGGCGGTTCGATAGCTTACAATCGCGAGGAATTTGCGGACGCGATTGCGCGGGCTCTGGATGCCAGCCCGGTGCATGAAGCGCTGGTGGAAGAATCGGCGCTAGGCTGGAAGGAATTCGAGCTGGAAGTGATGCGCGACGTTCGCGACAACTTCGTGGTGATTTGCTCGATTGAGAATATGGACCCCATGGGAATTCACACCGGGGATTCCATCACTGTGGCTCCCGCGCAAACCCTGACCGACAAGGAATACCAGCGGATGCGCGACGCGGCCGCCGCGATTATCCGCGAAGTGGGAGTCGAGACGGGCGGATCGAATATTCAATTTGCGATTCATCCGCAAACCGGGCGAATGATTGTGATTGAAATGAACCCGCGCGTTTCGCGCAGTTCGGCGCTCGCGAGCAAGGCTACTGGATTCCCAATTGCCAAAATTGCGGCGAAACTGGCCGTGGGAATGACGCTGGACGAAATTCCCAACGACATTACCAAGAAAACTCCTTGTTCGTTCGAGCCGTCCATCGATTACGTGGTGGCGAAAATTCCGAAGTGGCAGTTCGAGAAAGTTTGCGGGCGCCGATACTACTCTGACCACGCAGATGAAATCGGTGGGCGAAGTAATGGCCATCGGGCGGACATTCAAGGAAGCGTTGTGCAAGGGAATTCGTTCGCTCGAGCCGAGCACGCCGTGGCGCGCGCCTGCGGAAGTTTCTTCAGCGCTGCTGCGTGAAAAACTTTCCGTTCCGGGGCCGGACCGCATCCACTGGCTGTTTGACGCGCTGGATCGCGGGATGCCCGCCGAGGAAGTTTGTTCGCTGACGAAAATCGATCCGTGGTTTATCGGCCAGATCGAGGAGATGGTGATTCTGGACCGGCGGCTGGCGTCGGTGTCGCTGGAGACGGTGTCGCGACGAATCTGATGCTGGAAGGGTAAACGGACGGGCGCGAGCGACGAGCAGCTTGCCAGCATCTGGAAGACTTCCGGGGCGGCCGTTCGCATGCGGCGGGCCGTGCTGGGCGTGCAGCCAGTTTTTAAGCGCGTGGATACGTGCGCCGCGGAATTCGAATCGTTCACGCCATATCTTTATTCCACTTACGAAGAGGAAGACGAATCCGAAGCGGTGGACCGGCCGAAGATCGTGATTCTAGGCAGCGGACCGAACCGCATCGGGCAGGGAATTGAATTTGATTATTGCTGCTGCCATGCATCGTTTGCATTGAAAGAAGACGGCTACGAAACGGTGATGATCAATTGCAATCCGGAAACCGTTTCGACGGATTACGACACTTCGGACCGGCTTTATTTCGAGCCGCTCACTCTGGAAGATGTGCTGGCGGTGCTGGATCGCGAAAAACCGCAGGGCGTGATCGTGCAATTCGGCGGTCAGACTCCGCTGAATCTGGCGCTGGAATTGAAGCGCAATGGCGCGAGCATCATTGGAACCGCGCCGGAATCGATTGACCTTGCGGAAGACCGCCACCGATTTGGCCGATTGCTCGAAGAACTGGGAATTCCGCAGCCGCGTAACGGGACGGCGCTGGTTCCGGAAGAAGCGGTGAAAGTGGCGACGGAGATTGGGCTGCCGGTGCTGGTGCGGCCAAGCTACGTGCTGGGCGGGCGCGCGATGGTGATCGCTTACGATCTGAAAACAGTGGAAGACTATGTGGCGCAGGCGGCGCTGATGAGCGCGGGTTCGCCAAAGCCGGTGCTGGTGGATCAGTTTTTGGAAGATGCGGTGGAAGTGGATGTGGACGCGCTGGCTGACGGCGAGGACGTAATCATCGCCGGGATCATGGAGCACATCGAAGAAGCCGGAATCCATTCGGGTGATTCGTCTTGCGTGCTGCCGTCGGTTACGCTGAAGCCCAGCGTGCTGGACCGCATCCGCGAATATACGGCGCAGCTTGCACACGCGCTGAATGTGATTGGCTTGATGAACGTACAGTATGCGATTCAGCGTGACACGGTTTACGTGCTGGAAGTGAATCCGCGCGCTTCGCGCACCGTGCCTTACGTGAGCAAGGCGACCGGAGTGCCGCTGGCCAAGGTTGCGGCGCGGCTGATGACCGGCCAGAAGCTGAAAGATATGAAATTACCGGTGGTAGTGACGAATGGCGTAGCGGAACTGCCTTCGCGTGATTTTTTCGCGGTGAAATCGCCGGTGTTCCCATTCAACAAGTTCCGCGGCGTGGATACGATCCTCGGGCCGGAGATGCGTTCGACGGGCGAGGTGATGGGAATTTCGTCGAGCTTCGGGCAGGCGTTTGCGAAGGCGCAGCTGGCCGCTGGGCAGCGATTGCCGCGCGAAGGAACGGTTTTTATCAGTGTGAACGATCATGACAAACGCTTCGTCGCTCCTCTGGCACGCGAGATCGCCGAGGCGGGGTTGAAGATTCTGGCGACTCGAGGAACGGCGGCGGCTTTGACGGCTGCCGGGATCAAGGTGGAAGGCGTATATAAAGTGAATGAGGGGCGTCCGAACATCGTTGATCTGGTGAAAACCGCGAAAGTGGATTTGGTGATCAATACTCCGCTGGGGCGGGAATCGTTCTACGATGAGAAGTCAATCCGGCGCGCGGCGATTCGTTACAATATTCCCTGTATTACCACGCTTTCCGCCGCGCGCGCTGCTGCCAGCGGTATCCGGGCATTGGCTGCGCAAACATTTGACGTGGCCGCGCTGCAGGATTTGCACGCGAAGAAGATTGTGGCGCGCGGAACCTCGGCGCCGGCGGATTAGCGTCGGATTGCCCATCTTAAGAAACCCTTGACTTTATAGTACCTTTGTGGTAAACAGTAGTATGAGCTTTTACGCTAAGCAGCCCGGCATAGCCCCGCGGCACGCGGTTTCTAGATCCCTATCTCGCCTGACCCCGTCTTCTGGAGAGCATTTCGTCTCGCTTTTGCGGAATTTAATTCGCAAATCCCGCGACAAAATCCGCGCCAAAAAACACCGGTTTCTAATCGCCAGTGCATTCACTGTTGAAATCAAGCAACTCATTAAAAATACAGCAGGTTACAAAATTCTAATCGCTCCTATATCGTGCAATTGCGCACCCCCGGTTTTTCGATTTTCTGTGGAGTGACAACTTGGCCGGGCATTGCGCTACAATATCGCCATGAAACTGCAAGGAGTATTTGCGCCCTTGACTTCGCCGTTCGCGGCGGATGGATCGCTTGCGCTGGACCGTCTGCGCGAGAATGTGGGGAAATATAATCTCACGGGGCTCGCGGGTTATGTGATCAACGGTTCGACGGGCGAATCGGTATTGCTTACCTGGCCGGAAATTTACAGGCAGTGGCAAACGGTGCTGGAATCGGCGGCCACTGGGAAAATTTTGATTGCGGGGACGGCTGCGGAATCCACAGCGGAGACGATCGAGCACACCAAGGAGGCGGCTCGCATGGGTTATCAAGCCGCGCTGGTGCGCACGCCTTCGTATTTCAAGCCGAGCATGAATGAAGTGACGCTGGGCGAGCATTTTTTGCGAGTGGCGGATGCCTCGCCGGTTCCTCTGCTGATTTATTCCATTCCGCAATTTACGGGAGTGAACGTAGAGGCGCCGTTGGTGGCGCGGCTTGCCGAACATCCCAATATTGTGGGAATGAAGGACAGTTCCGGAAACCTGTTGGGGATCACGGAAATTATCGAAGCAACTCCGTTGAAGTTTCAGATGCTGGTGGGATCGGCCTCCACGCTTTATCCGTCAATCGCGATTGGAGCCTGCGGAGCGATTCTGGGATTGGCCTGCGCGCTGCCGGAATTGTGCGTGCAACTCTATGACGCGGCGCGGGCGGGAGAAGCGGAGCGGGCGCGGAAAATCCAGCAGCAGTTGTTGCGGCCTTCGAAGGCGTTCGTTTCGCGGTACAGCGTTCCGGGATTGAAATATGCGCTGGACCGGCTGGGATATTATGGCGGGCCACCGCGTCCGCCGCTGCTGCCGATCGATGAGGCGGCGCGGCGGGAGATTGATGCGGCGCTGGCAGGGCTGGCGGCACATACGGCCGCTAGTTGATATCGAGATAACAACAGTCTAGGCCCGAGCTTCGGGAGCTAAAGCCCTTATTTGCTTGGGTTTAAATGTCGGAGCTGAAGCTCCGACGCCCTAAAAACCAATCTCAAAACGCGATCTAGCCACATTAAGTATCGAGGGTATCGAGCGGGAGCGGCTACTGCGATTTCGAGGTTAGTCCGGTCAGGGGGATGGTGAGGGAGCCGAGTTCGTTTGAAGTGGTGTCGCGGACGATCAGGCGGATCTCGGCGGCGTCCGGTGCTAGATCGATTCGCTTGGTGAACGAGTATCCCGCCGACATTACTTGATGGTAAGTGGCCGGCAGGAGATGCAACTTCATGGTCTGGTCACTGGGATTCAGAACTTTTCCCGCCGCAGTGCGCTGCGTAAAGATGATGTCGAATGCTCCTTCCCATCGGCCTTTGGATTCCTGCAAATGGATCGCGTTCGCATCGATATTCAGATGGATCATCCGCATTTTCGAGTTGTGGACCTTGGGCTCCTCCATCGAAGCGGTAATTCCGACGCCGGATGCGTCGAGCGGACTGGAGATGGCGTCGGCGATTTGCGAATCCCTCAGCTTGCGGTCTACAGGCGCATCGGGAGTTGCGTAGTATCCCCGCCGGAAGCGAACGCTGAGTCCTGAGCCGGTCTTCGCCATGCGCACGTTCAGGTTGTGAAACGCGCCGTCCCATTTCGTGTCTGCCGGGTAAAATCCCAGGCTATAACTCACCATCGAATCGTCGATTGCGCTGCGCACGAGGGACGCGATGTCATTCGAATTGGAGTAAGCCACGCCGCCCGTTAGAGCTGGCCAGAAACCTCATCGCGGGAATCGTTTCAATGCCGGCAGCCTGTAAGGCGTCCCCAGGTTTCCCCGGACTCGAAATTCCATCGAAGCAAGGTCTGGCGCGATCAGTCCACGCGCATCCACGGGATAAATTGCTACGTCGGCGTCGCTCAGGGCGCGCGCCGCTTTCTGTGCCTTGCCGGAGAAAGGAGGTATTTATAGTGGA
This sequence comes from uncultured Acidobacteriota bacterium, assembly GCA_963797765.1. Classification (GTDB taxonomy): domain Bacteria; phylum Acidobacteriota; class Terriglobia; order Acidiferrales; family UBA7541; genus JBGPTK01. The sequence goes on from CAWCQU010000003.1 coordinate 870,024, forward strand.
GCGCGGATCCGCGATTTCCAACGGAAAGCCGGCCGAAAGCCAGATCAAATTCTTGCGTCCCGGGGATGTTGCGGAGATGATTCGCGATGGCGATAAGCGCGTTTGTCGTCAAATCTACGTGTAGCCGGGCATAAAAGGCGCCGACTTCAGCAGACATGAGGGCGATGGCTTGCTGGGCCTGCTGCATTTGCGAGGTGAGCGGGCCATTCGAACCACTCCCACCCGCCCCTGCACCGCCCGAGAATGGCATGTCAGTGCTCAGGTTCGGAGGCGTGTATTCAGGCACCGGAAACGGTTTGTTTTGGATCAAAGCGGCGAGCAAGCTGGAAGGCTCGCCGGTAAAATCATGGACAACTCGCAAATCGCGGCCCAGCAAATAAATCGCGATCTTGTCGTTTGCCTTTAGCTGCGCTTTCATGAATTCGATCATGCGGTTGCGAACGTCCGCCTGAGAACTGAAATCCGTGTTCAACGCATCGAACAAAATCACCGTTGCGGCCGTCGTGACATTTCCCTCCATTGCCGGGCGATTTGAGAATGTGCCGGAGGGAAGGGCAATGGATTTGCCGGTTAGCGGATGGTTGGATTTTTCGGAGAAGAGGCCGATTTGCTGGGGCTTGCCGTTGTCGAGAAGTTCAAAATCGTCTTTGGTCAAGCCGCTGACGGAAATTCCTTTCTTGTCGTGGACCAGGACGCTGACTTCAACGAGGCGGGTGGTTACCCGGACGATTGGCGTGCCCTTCGATTGTTCAGTTTTCGGGGTCTGTCCATCCGCCGCCAAATTGAGCAAGGGTATTGCCATCAGGCAGGGGAGTATCAGGCGGGTGAAGGATGCCCGAAGTTGTGAAGGGTGCGAATCGAAACGGCGTGGATTTCGTCTAAGCATCGAGCGCTCCGGCTGCTGGCTTGGCGTGCAGGAGTGGCAGGCGAAATGCGACTACCAGACGCTTACTTCATTGAGACGTTAGCATAGCGTGATTGGTTTCGATTGGTTATAATTAGGGTCCAGGGTACGACTCTGAAGCCCGATCGGCCGGAAAATACGGCTTGTGAGTCTCGGCCGCGTAGTCGTTCCATTGCCGGGCTCGGGCTTGGCTTGGCAAATGATTCAAGTGCAGCGGGATTGAAGACAAAATGCCTGCGACGAATCCGCGTGCCGAGCATCTGTTGTGGGAGTGCAGGAAGGAGCCCAAATGCTGTGTTTCCCTGGAGTGAGAGCTGAGGCTTGCCTGTGTTGCCAGGGCAACTTCCCTGGGCCTCCTCCGCTTCGGTTGCCGGGCTCCCAAGGGCTGTGTATGATGCCAAGGCCTATGGATTGCCAGTGTTTACGCCTCAGCGAACTTCCCCACACCTCGAAGCTCTTTTCCACTTTCCTCGAACATTTTACTCGGGTTGAGGCTTTGTATTCCCATCCACCTACCATGGCGGGAGTGAAAGCTGCGGCAGGCGAAGTAAACCTCGATGCCGGGATCCGGAAGGACGTGGCGGCAGTTCTGGCGGAACAGAATCGCGGTTTCGGCGGCGATGGACAAATTCAGCGGTCGATTGAGCGGCTGGAGGCGGGGGCCGTGGCCATTGTCACCGGCCAACAAGTGGGCCTGTTCACGAGCCCGGCATACAGTTTCTATAAAGCATTAACCGCCGTGCGGTGGGCCAAACAACTTACCGAGAGCGGCACGGACGCTGTGCCGGTGTTTTGGCTGGCCACTGAGGATCACGACCTGGCCGAAGTGAATCATTGCTTCTGGGGCGGGCGGAACGGTTTGGAGAAATTCGAGCTGCAGACCGGCAGAGAATTCGCGGGGATGCGCGTCGGGGAAATCCCGCTTGGGCAAAAGATTCTAGAACTGGTGCACCGGGCCAAAGCACTGCTGGAGGGGCCGGCGGCGCCGGAAATTACCCGTGACCTGCAAGAATCGTATGGACCGGAGGAATCGCTGGGCTCGGCTTTTGGGAAATTGATGGCGCGGCTCCTTTCTGAGAAAGGCGTCATCTTGCTTGACCCGCTGGACAACCGCTTGCACCGGATCGCGGCGGGAGTATACCGAAAGGCGATCGAATCGCACGATCAATTGACCCGCGAACTGGTGGAGCGAAGCGAACTGCTGGAGCGCTCCGGTTATCACGCGCAAGTAAAGGTGACCGATCAATCGACGCTGCTATTTTTGAACGTGGACGGCCGACGTCTGCCATTGCGGCGGCAGGGCGAGCAATTCGTGGCTGGGCGCGTGAAATTGTCCAAGAGTGAACTGTTGGACCGGATTGAGAAGGAGCCGGAAACAGTGACGCCCAATGTGCTGCTGCGTCCGATTGTGCAGGATGCGCTGCTTCCCACCGCAGCTTACATTGGAGGCCCGGCAGAGACTGCATATATGGCGCAGGCGGAGGTGGTTTACCGGAAATTGCTGGGGAGGATGCCGGCGATTCTGCCGCGGGCTGGCTTCACCCTGGTGGAGACGGCAATCGCGCGGTTGCTAAAAAAATACCAGCTGACAATTGGAGATGTGCTCCACGGCCGAGAGCATCTGCGCCGCACCATGGAACGGAATTCCGTGCCCAAGGGATTGGCGCGGCGATTCACGGAGAATGAGAAAACCCTGAAACGCGTGCTGAAGGGCCTACAAACACCGCTGGGAAAATTGGACAAGACGCTCCTCGGAGCGCTGGAGACGAGCGAGCGCAAGATGCTCTACCAGCTGACTAAGTTGCGCGGGAAGGCCGGGCGGGCGGAAAATTTACGCAGCGGAGTGCTGGATAGGCACGAACGGATGCTCCTCGATGCGCTTTGCCCGCAGCACGGGCTGCAAGAGAGGTCTCTTTGTCTGTTGCCGTTTCTGGCGGCGCATGGCAAGGAGTTGCTGGATCATCTGGAAGAGTGCAGCGGCGGCTGTCCTGCACAACACAAAGTGGTTTTCCTCTAAATTTCTCCGCCGCGGAAATGCGCGGACATGGCTAGTTCACTTTTCGCCGCGCTTCGATTCCTTCCGTTCTGATTACCATGTTAATATCTGCGTGAGCTTGCGGCTCGATTAGACTGCACTCATACGACTGAGAGGAACTTCGATGAAGATGACATCAGGAAAGCTGAAAGGCATGGAAGCGGTATCGAACGACCGCGGCGTGATCGCTGCGGCGGCGATGGACCAGCGCGGCTCGCTTCGCAGCTCGATCGCCAAAGATAAGGGCGTTGACAAAAAGGAAGTGACATCGCAAATGATGTCGGAATTCAAGGAAGCGGTGGTGCGGGTGCTGACGCCGCACGCCAGCGCCATTCTGCTCGATCCGGAATTCGGCTTGACGGCAGCAAAACAGCGCGCCAAGAATGCGGGGCTGCTGCTGGCTTACGAAAACAGCGGTTACGACAACACGCGTCCCGGGCGGTTGCCCGATTTGCTGGATATCTGGTCAGTGCGGCGGTTGGCGGCGGCGGGGGCGGATTGCATCAAAATTCTGCTTTATTACACGCCGTTTGATTCGCGCGAAATCAACGAAATCAAACATGCCTGGGTGGAGCGCATCGGCTCCGAGTGCACCGCGAACGACATTCCGTTTTTCCTGGAATTCGTGGGCTATGAGGAAGGCGGGGACGAGAAGGGAATTGCGTTCGCGCGAAAGAAACCCGAAGTGGTGGCGAAAAGCATGGAAGAATTTTCGAAGCCGCAGTACGGCGTGGATGTCCTGAAAGTGGAAGTTCCAGTGAACATGGCTTTTGTTCAGGGCGCGCGGGATTGCAAAGGCGAGTTCGCCTACACTCGGGATCAGGCCAAGGAACATTTCCGCAAGGCCGCATCCGTTGCCAAGAAACCGTTCATTTATCTTTCGGCCGGCGTGAGCAACGAGACGTTTACCGATACTTTGGATTTGGCGTCGGAAACCGGAGTGAATTTTTCGGGAGTGCTGTGCGGGCGAGCGACCTGGAAAGAAGGCATTCCGGTGTACGCGAAGAAAGGCGTGAAGGCGCTGGAGGATTGGCTGTCGGATCAAGGAGTGAAGAACATCAAGAACGTGAACGGACGCCTGACTGCCGCGAAGCCGTGGTTTGAGTTTTACGGAGCTGCGTCACCTGTTGCACTTGTCTAGTCGATTTGAGCCGACGGTCCGCAGGGGCGGCTTGGACGATCGCCCTTGCGGGCTGACGGAATTTTCCCTTTCATGACATCCGGACCACAACACGTTAAACCGAATGCGCGGCCGGTGATGCACAGGCTGGAGGTGCGCACGGCGCGGCGCACGGAATTGAAAGATATTACGGATGAAGTGCAACGGCTGGTGACGGAATCGGGGTGCTCGGACGGCGTTTGCCATCTGTATGTCCCGCACACCACGGCAGGCGTGACGATTAACGAGGCTGACGACCCGGCAGTGGCTCGCGACATTGAGGCCACTTTCGATAAGATGATCCCGCACAAAGGCGATTATCGTCATGCGGAAGGCAATTCGGATTCACACATCAAGACGGCGCTGGTTGGGCCGTCGCAAACCGTGATGATCGAAAATAGCAAGCTTGAGATTGGGCGCTGGCAGGGAATCTTCTTTTGCGAATTCGATGGTCCGCGCAACCGCGAAATCCGCGTCAAAATTGTCCCCGATAGGGTAGATTAGTTTCGCGGCATTTCCCATGAGCCTTGGCATCTACATTCAGGTCCCGTTTTGTCAAACGAAGTGCACGTATTGCAATTTCCATACAGGTGTTTTTTCAAAGAGCTTGTACGCACCGTATGTGGATGCCGTATGCCGGGAGATTCGCGATTGGAAGAGGCTTTACGCACAGGCAGGAACCGGCGGCGGGGAATCGGTTGTAGATACAATTTATATTGGAGGCGGGACTCCCAGTTTATTTAAAACCGGAGAGCTTCTGAAATTGCTGGATTCCGTGCGGGATTCGTTTGCCTGCGATTTGCAGGAAGTGACGATGGAGGGAGATCCGGAAAACATTACCGCAGAGAACGCAGAGGGATGGCGCCGAGCAGGAATAAATCGTGTCAGCCTGGGAGCGCAGTCTTTTAATGACCGTGAGCTGGAGGCAGCGGGACGGTTGCACCGGTCGGGTGATTTGATTCGAGCGGCGGACGCGTTGCGCGGCGCGGGGTTTGCGAATGTGAGTTTTGATTTGATCGCGGGGCTGCCGCATCAGACAGCGGCTAGCTGGGATCGCTCGATTGACGAGTTGCTCCGCATCAGGCCGGCGCACATTTCGATTTACATGATGGAAATTGATGAGGGAAGCCGGTTGGGAAAGGAGTCGCTCGCCGGTGGGCAGCGATATAGTGCCGGTGCATTGCCGAGCGATGATGCGATGGCGGAATCTTACGAGCGGGCCTGCGATCGCCTGGCGGAGAACGGATACGAGCACTATGAAATATCCAATTGGGCGCTGCCCGGTCTGCGGTCTCGCCACAATTTGAAATACTGGCAGCGGGAACCTTATTTTGGGTTTGGGGCGGGAGCGCATTCTTTTGATGGGCGAGTACGTTGGGCCAACCGGCACGATCCGAATGCATATGTGGCGGCGATTGCCAGCGGCACATCGCCATCGGAGACGATCGGAGTGGTGACTGCCGCGGAGGCACTGGACGAAGAACTTTTTTTGGGGCTGCGGCAACTGGCTGGAATCGATTTTGTTCGCATCGAGAAACAATATGGCGTGAACCTGAGGCCGCGAATGGAAGCCCTGCGCGATCTGGGGCTTTTGGAGATGGATGGTTCAAGAGTGCGCTTGGCGCCCGCGCGGCTGGCGGTGTCCAACGGGGTGTTCGTGGAATTGATGAACTGAATCGCGCGTAAATTGCGGCGCGGATAGTTTCGGGAGCGAACCGTGTACGAATCGACAACGCAAGAACTGAAGGATTTGCAAGCGAGCGGAGGCGCCTCCGCGATTGTAGATCTGCGCAGCGATACGGTGACGAAACCGACCGCTGCGATGCGCCGCGCCATGTCGGAAGCCGAGGTGGGCGACGACGTTTATGGCGAAGACCCTACCGTAAATCAATTGCAAGCGCGCGCTGCCGAGATGTTTGGGCGGGAAGCTGCGCTATTCGTGCCGTCCGGCGCGATGGGAAATTTGATCGCGATTAAAACGTGGACTCGTCCTGGGCAGGAAGTGATTTGCGACCAGCGGGCGCACATTCACGAATACGAACTGGCCTCCATGTCCGCGATTGCGGGGTGCATGCCGCGCACGGCTTTTTCACCGGATGGGATTTTATCGTGGGAAATGATCGAGCCGCTGATTCGTCCCAAGACTTATTATTTTTCGCAGACGGCGCTGGTGGAGCTTGAAAACACGCACAACATGGCTGGGGGAAGCGTCTATCCAGTTGCGATCGCCGAAACGATCTGCGACAACGCTCATGCGGCGGGATTGAAGGTTCATCTGGATGGCGCGCGGATTTTTAATGCGTCTGTCGCGCTGGGGCTGGGGGCTTCTTCGCTGACCCGGAAATTCGATTCGGTGATGTTTTGCCTTTCGAAGGGACTTGGCGCACCGGTGGGGTCACTTCTCCTGGGCTCGCAGGAATTTATTGAGCGGGCACGCATCGCTCGAAAACAACTGGGCGGGGGGATGCGGCAGGCGGGAATTCTAGCCGCTGCCGGACTGATTGCTCTTGAAGAAGGCCCGAAAAACCTGGTGCGCGATCATCAAAATGCGCGGTACCTGGCCGAGGCGCTTGCACAGATCAAGGGAATCAGCCTGGACCCGAAAATGGTGGCGACCAACATCGTGATTTTCGGCGTGCGGGAAACCGGGAGGACGGCTGCGGAGCTTTCAGGGGAATTGGCGAAGCGGAAGGTGCTGTGTGGCCCGACGGAGAAATTTGCGTTGAGGATGGTCACACATTGTGATGTGGACAGGGCGGCGATCGATCGGGCGCTTGAGGCGGTTCGAGAAGTTGTGAAGGGAAAATGAATTCTCCGGCAGGTTTCTCAGTCCGGCTTCAGGGGCTGAAGCCCTTATTTGTATTGGACTCTTATGTCGGAGCTGAAGCTCCGACCCCCTAAAAACCGAGACATACTCAAGTGAGGGTAGCGCCCGTGCGAAGACTAGGAACGAGCCAGGCTCACGCGCTTTTGGCCGCTGGTGGCGGTGTGATATAAATATTGTTTACGGGCACTATTACTTTTTCTTACTGAGCGAGGCGCCGTGGACTTTTCCTTAACTGATGAGCAGCAGCAACTTCGCCGCACGGTTCGTGCGTTTGCCGAAGCCGAAATTCTGCCGCATGTGATGGAGTGGGACGAAGCCTCGCATTTTCCGGCGGAAATCATCCCCAAGATGGCGGACCTTGGTTTTCTCGGTGTGTTCTATCCCGAAAAATATGGCGGAGCGGGGATGGGCTACGCGGAATACGCGATTATCATCGAAGAACTTTCGCGCGTGGATGGTTCGATCGGGCTGATCGTTGCCGCGCACAATTCGCTTTGCACCAATCACATCTATAAATTCGGGAATGATGAGCAGCGGAAAAAGTACGTGACGCCGCTGGCGCAAGGGAAAAAACTCGGCTGCTGGTCGCTGACGGAGCCGAACGCCGGTTCGGACGCCGGTGGCACGCGCACGACCGCCGTGAAGGATGGGAACGACTGGATCCTGAACGGCGCGAAAACCTTCACGACGAACGGGCATTACGCGGACGTTTGCGTGGCCATGGCTGTGACCAATAAATCAAAAGATCATCATGGAATTTCGGCGTTCGTGATCGAGAAGGGAACTCCCGGATTCCGTCCGGGAAAGAAGGAAAACAAGCTGGGGATGCGGGCGAGCGACACTTCGGAAGTGGTGTTTCACGATTGCCGCGTGCCCGCAGCAAATCTACTGGGCCAGGAAGGGGAAGGGTTCATCAACAGCCTGCAAATTCTGGACGGGGGCCGAGTGTCGATCGCGGCTCTCGGACTGGGAATGGCGCAAGGCGCGTACGAAGCTTCCGTGAAGTATTCGAAAGAGCGCAAGCAATTCGGCCAGGCGATTTGCGATTTTCAGGCGATTCAGTTCAAGCTGGCCGATATGGCCACGGAAATTGAAGCGGCCCGGCTGCTTACCTACCAATCGGCCTGGCTGGCGGATCGCGCGCTGAGCGGCGACAAAAGCGCCCGATTCACGCGGGAATCGAGCATGGCCAAGCTTTACGCGGGCGAAGTGGCTGTACGGGTGGCGAATGAGGCCGTGCAGATTTTCGGCGGCTACGGATTCATCAAGGATTATCCGGCCGAGAAGTTTTATCGCGACGTGAAGCTGTGCACCATCGGAGAAGGCACCAGCGAGATTCAGCGGTTGGTGATTGCACGGCAATTGCTGGGGAAGAGGTAGATTTTCGCCGGCTATTTGATTTGCGGAACACGCCGGGAACCAATCCCGGGTGTAGCGAACCTACGGAAGCGCGCCGGAGAAAAGCACCGCTACCCAAGTATTTTGCCTTGTCTCCGGATCCCTCGTCCCGATCAAAACCATCGGGACGTACAAAACGCGCTGCGCTCGGGATGACCGCAGATTTGATTTAGGCGTAAATTCCATTTTCTATTTTCCGCATTCTGGTTTCTAATTCTCCCCTATGTTGATGCGCACCTTCGGGCGGTTCCTGTTTCAGTGAAGACAACTGTCCCAGTCGACAATTGGGCCGAGCGAATCCGCGCCGGAGACGTGCGCGCAATTTCGCAAGCCCTGACTGCTATTGAGGACAGATCTCCCGGAGCCGAAGAGATCCTGAAACAATTGTTTCCGCACACTGGAAAATCCTATCGCATCGGTATGACCGGAGCGCCGGGGACAGGGAAGAGCACGCTAGTGGATCGCCTGGCCGCCCATTATCGTGCTCAAAAAAAGCAGGTTGGGATTATCGCCGTCGATCCTTCCAGTCCCTTTACTGGCGGCGCCATTTTGGGCGACCGGATTCGGATGCAAGGGCACGCCAGCGATGTGGGGATTTTTATTCGTTCGATGGCGACACGAGGATTTCTTGGCGGGCTCGCGCAGGCGACGGCCGATGCGGCGTTGCTGATGGATGCCTCCGGCAAAGAGTACGTGATTGTTGAGACTGTCGGCGTGGGGCAAGGCGAAATCGAGATTGTCCGGCTGGCCGATTGCACTCTGGTGGTATTGATGCCGGGAATGGGCGACGACGTACAAAGCCTGAAGGCGGGGCTGATGGAGATTGGCGATATTTTTGTGTTGAACAAGGCCGACCGGGAAGGCGCCGACCGGTTCGAGCAGCAATTGCGCGCAATTTTGCAGCTAGTGCCGGCCCGCGATGGATGGAATCCTTCGATCGTGCGCACCATCGCCACCGAAAACAAAGGGATTGGCGAACTTGCCGAGCAAATCGAACTTTTCCGGCGGCATTTTTCTGCTTCCGATGAACGCGGGCCCAAGGAAATTGGCCGCTGGAAGCAGCGGCTGCTTCAGTTGATTCAAGCCCGGCTGATGGAGCGAGTCGTGGGCGAACGAGTGGGCGAGGAGGCACTGAATCGCCTGGCCGAGGAAGTTGCCGCCCGGAAAAAAGATCCTTACGCCGCGGTGGATGAGATTTTGGCCAGCGTTGGCCTGGCGGAGCATTCATGAAGCTCGGCGACCTGGAATTTCATATCCTTAGTGACGGAGGGTTTCGGCTCGATGGCGGAGCGATGTTTGGCGTGGTTCCCCGTCCCATGTGGGAAAAGAAAATGCCGCCGGATGCTCGCAACCGCATTCAATTGGCGTTGAACTTTCTGCTGGTCCGATCAGCGGGTAAATGGATTCTGGTGGAAACCGGAGCCGGCGATAAATTGGACGCGAAGCGCCGGGACATTTTCGGATTGGAAGGGCCGCCCCACTTGCCCGATCATTTGCGAGCGAGGGGAATCGTGCCGGAAGATATCGATCTGGTGATCAACACGCATCTTCACTTTGACCATTGCGGCTGGAATACTCATATTGTGGATGGCAAGGCCGTGCCGATGTTTCCCAAGGCCCGTTACGTCGTGCAGCGAGGGGAACTTGACCATGCCCGGCATCCATCGGAGCGGGACCGCTCCAGCTATATCCATGAAAATTTTGCGCCGATCGAAGCGGCAGGACAATGGTGGCTGCTGGAAGGGGATTGCGAAGTGGCGCCGGGCGTCGAAGTTATCCGCGTTCCCGGCCATACGCGCGACATGCAATGTGTGCGATTGTCCGGTGGAGGAAAATCGGCGTTCTGCTTCGTCGATTTGGTTCCGACCGTTGCGCACCTGCCATTCCATTGGATTATGGCCTTCGATCTGGATCCAATGACTACATTGGAAAATAAGAAGAAGTGGATTCCGGAAGTGGCGCGCGGAGAATGGCTGGCGATTTTCGCGCACGATCCCATCGTGAAGGCGGCGTATTTGAGGGAGCGCGAGGGAAAATACGAAGCAGAGCCGGTGGAAGTAGATTGAAATAGTGGATTGATATTAAATCAGTCATAAATGACAAGGCGGTGTTCGCTTGGAGCACGAGGGCGCAGCTAAAATCGGAATTATCGGCGGCAGTGGACTTTATTCGATGCCAGGCCTCGAACAAGAGTCCGAAGTGAAGGTAAGCACTCCTTTTGGCGAGCCTTCCGACGCTTTCGTGGTCGGAATGTTGGAAGGGAAACGCGTCGCGTTTCTGGCGCGGCACGGCCGCGGGCATCGCCTGTTGCCTGGTGAAATCAATTATCGCGCCAATATTTATGCCATGAAGCTTTTGGGCGTGGAACGGGTTCTATCCATCAGTGCGGTGGGTTCGCTGCGCGAGAGTTTACATCCGCTCGATTTTTTGATCCCGGATCAATTCTTCGATCGCACGCGCGGACGAATCGCCACTTTCTTCGGCGAGGGAATGGTGGCCCACGTGGGATTTGCGCATCCTACCTGCGAGCAGGTTTCCGGGTGGCTTGCGGAGGCCTGCGATCGATCGCACGTAACCGTGCACCGCGGCGGGACGTACGTTTGCATGGAAGGGCCGCAATTTTCCACGCTGGCGGAATCCCACGTCTACCGCCAGATGCGTTTCGACATCATCGGCATGACCAATTTACCGAAGCGAAACTGGCCCGCGAAGCAGAAATCTGCTATGCCACGGTGGCCATGATCACCGACTATGATTGCTGGCATCCGGAACACGCCTCAGTGACGGCCGACGAGATCATCACGTAATCTTAATAAGAATGCCGAAAATGTTCAGAAGGTGGTTCGCGATACCGTCCGTGCCTTGCCGGAGCATCGCGAGTGCAAGTGCGCGTCCGCGCTGAAGCATGCCCTTGTGACTGATCCCAAGATTGTTCCCACGGCCACGAAGCAACGGCTGGCCGCGATCATCGGCAAATATATTTTTTGATTTCGATTGGAGAGCCAATGTCCCTCTTGGTGGTGGGTTCGGTTGCGTTTGATGCGGTGGAAACACCGTTTGGCAAGGTGGATCGCATGCTTGGCGGAGCGGCCACCTATTTCGCATTGGCCGCCAGTTTTTTTACCAAGGTGCGGCTAGTTGGGGTGGTGGGGGAAGACTTCTCGAAGAAGGATGGAGCGATCTTCGAAAAACAGAAAATCGACATTCAGGGCTTGGAACACGCCGCAGGCAAAACGTTTTTTTGGGCGGGGCGCTATGGAGTGGATCCGAACGATCGCGTCACGCTGGCGACGGATTTGAATGTGTTCGCGCAATTTAATCCCAGCCTACCGAATGCGTATCTCGATTCCTCGCACATTTTCCTGGCCAATATTGACCCCTCGCTACAGAGCTCGGTATTGAAGCAGATTCGCGTTAAACCAAAATTGGTGGCGCTGGATACCATGAATTATTGGATCGAACGAACGCCAGCGGAACTTCGCGAGACGCTGAAACACGTGCAGATTTTGATGATCAATGATACGGAAACGCGCCAGCTTGCCAGCGAACATAACCTGCTGCGGGCGGCCGCCAAGATATTCAAGATGGGCCCGAAGACGCTGGTGATCAAGCGAGGCGAACACGGGGCGTTGATGATTCATAACCGCTTCATGTTCTCCGTGCCAGCGTTGCCGCTTGAGGAAGTGCACGATCCGACCGGCGCGGGAGACAGTTTCGCCGGAGGGTTTATGGGTTATCTGGCGAGCGCGGGACAATTAAATGACCGATCACTGCGCTGCGCCATGGTGTACGGATCAGTGTTGGGCAGCTTTGCGGTGGAGCAATTTGGCGTGGACCGACTGCGAAAGCTGACGCGCGGGGAAATCAATCAGCGCGCTAGACATTTCCTGAAATTGACTACGTTTAAGCTGTAGACCGGGGCAACTCGTTTTTGCAGTCAGCGATTGCGTATGCCACGCTATGCCGCCCTCCCGACAGAATTCGTCGGGCGAGGAAGGGCGGCGCTACACAATCGCTTCCACGCAGCGTGCTCATGCGGGCCCCTTGGATCACCCACCATCTTGAGGGAGCAGGGGGAAACTCACCCAGCGCATCTTGTAGTAGAATCCGCTCACGGTTTGATACGGGGGGATCATGCCTCTGGGCATCCACGATCTGGATTTGCAAATTGTGGGGAAGCTTCTGCTTGCGACAATCCTGGGCGGAGTGGTTGGCCTGGAACGCGAAATACGCCGCAAGCCCGCAGGATTGCGAACCAATATTTTGATCTGTGTGGGTTCCGCGCTGTTCACGGTGATTTCGTACGTGGCTGCCGAGAAGTTTGGCGGCGACCGGGTGCGCATCGCGGCACAGATTATTCCAGGAATCGGATTCATCGGCGCCGGGGCGGTGTTGCGCGACCGGGCATCCATCATCGGGCTGACCACCGCCGCCACGATTTTCATCGTTGCCAGTATTGGCATGGCCGTGGGAGCGGGTCTCTATTGGACGGCGGTCTTCGCTTCGATCTTGGTGATTGTAGCGCTCAAACTTCTGGGAAAGCTCGAAGTCCGGTTTGAGATGAGGGCGCATTTTGTGACCTTTCGAGTGAATTTGAAAGACGGAGTGGCTACGTTGAAGAGCGTCCAAGAGGTTCTTTCTAATATGAACGTTCCCATGGTCCGCTCGCAGACGCATCAATCGCCGTCCGGGGCCGTGATGGAGTTCGACGCCAATGTCGGCTTCCAGATGCAACATGAAATCACCAATCGCCTGGCCGAACTGGAGATTCACAGCGAATCCAAGGCATCCGAATTCCAGCACGCTTGAATACCGGGGCGTCCAGAAACCGAACTTCCAAAGGGCCTGTCGCGTCTTTCTGCCGCTGTAAATCAATTGATACCCAACGCGCACTGCATCGCTGGACTCTCCCCGTGATTTTCCTTATTCTCAAAGTGCTGGATGCCAAAGCCTGTCAAGCCCTCCGCGCTGAGTCCCGGTGCCGCGATTCGCATCGTCGCACCAGCCAGCCCTGTCCAGGAAGACCGCTTAGGCAGGGGATGTGACGAGTTGGCGCGGCTTGGCTTTGCACCACGATGGGATCCGCGAGTGCTTGCTCGCGATGGATTTTTTGCTGGTCCCGCGGCGGATCGCTGGGCGGTGTTTTCCGCGGCGATGTATGAGCCGATTTCGAGCGCGATCTTGTTTGCGCGAGGAGGGTATGGCTCGAATTATCTGCTGGAGCATCTGGACCCGCGGCGGCTGAAAGTGCCGAAAATTATTTTCGGTTATAGCGACATTACGTCTTTACAGACATTTCTTTGGGAGAAATTGCGCTGGATCACATTTTACGGCCCGATGGCTGCCGCCGGCCTCGACAATGGCCCGGATGCGCCAGGAGGGTACGAACCGGATTCTTTTGCGCGTGCGATTCTGGAGACGCGCAAGGGCTGGCCGATCGAACTGGAAGGCGAAACGATTTATCCAGGCCGCGGGGAAGGGAGAATTCTGGGCGGCTGCATGACGATCGTGCAAGCCACGCTCGGCACTCCTTGGGAACTTCAAACGCGAGGCTCTATTCTGTTGCTTGAGGACCGCGGAATGAAGCCTTACCAGGTGGATAGGGTGCTGATGCACTTGAAGCAGGCGGGAAAGTTCAAAGGGTTAAAAGGACTGATCTTCGGCGATTTCCCTGATTGCGACGGGCCGCCGGATAGCCCAACGGTGCGGCAGATCGTGGAACGATTGATCGAGCCGCTAGGCATTCCCACGATTTGGGGCGCGCCGGTGGGGCATACTCACCGCGCGATGATTACCATCCCGCTTGGCGTGCGTGGGCTATTGGTCGCGCACGGCGCGGGACGTTTGGAGATTTTGGAACCGGCGTGCCGCGCGGCGGCGGCCGCAAAAAAGTAGCGGGAGGTTCGCCATCGAAGAGCGATTGAAAAGAAGCTTAGGGCGTATCCATCTAATCGGGGTCGGTGGAGCTGCCATGGCTCCGGTTGCCGGAATGCTGAAGGAGCGGGGCTACGAAGTGAGCGGTTCGGATCACGGCGTATATCCGCCGGCGTCGACTTTACTGGCCTCGCTGGGGATTCCGTGGCAATCGGAATTCAATGAAGCGAACCTGAAGCCGGCGCCCGACCTGGTGGTAATCGGCAATGCAGTGTCGCGCGGAAATCCGGAGGTGGAATATTTGCTCGACGAACGGATTCCGTATTGTTCGATGGCCGAAATTATAGAAAATATTTTCATTCCGGGGCGCGTGCCGATAGTAGTCACCGGAACGCACGGTAAGACGACCACGACTGCGATGCTGGCTTGGATTTTCCATGTGGCAGGCTGGCGGCCAAACTTTCTTGTGGGCGGCGTGGTTCCCGAACTCGGCGACCGCAGCTACGGACTGGGCACTGGCGAGGAATTCATCATCGAGGGCGACGAATACGACACCGCATTCTTCGATAAGGCCCCGAAATTCTTTCATTACCATCCTCGCGAGCTGATCATCACTTCCCTGGAATTCGATCACGCCGACGTGTTCACGGACCTGGCCGCGATTGAGCTGCAATTCCGGCGATTGGTAAATCTTGTGCCGCGGCGAGGCAGGATTCTAGCGTGGGGTGAAAGCCCAACAGTGATGGGCTGCGTGGATAAAGCTTATTGTCCCGTGGAAACCTTCGGGCTTGCGAGCGGAATGGATTGGTGCGCAGGTGATTTGGAGTGGAAGTAAGGGAGAGACAAAATTCCGAGTGGCTTACCAGGGGCAGGGAAGTGACTCGCATCCGAACTCCGGTGGCTGGAAGGCACAACGTGCTGAACGCGCTGGCGGCAATCGCCATTGCCTACGGACGCGGCGTGGAATGCGAAGCCATCGAACGGGCCCTCGCCAGCTTCCACGGAGTGAAGCGCCGGATGGAATTGAAAGGAGAAGTGGGCGGGGTGACGGTGGTGGAGGATTTTGCGCACCATCCCACCGCGATTCGCATGACGCTTGACGCCGCGCGCACTCGCTGGCCGGGCCGCAAGATCTGGGCCGCCATCGAACCGCGATCAAATACCATGCGCCGGAAAGTACACCAGGCGGAATTGCCGGAAGCGCTTGCTTTGGCGGACGCGGTATTAATTGGTCCGGTGAATCGCGCTCAATTATTGGGCGATGAAGACCGGTTGTCGCCGGAGAACGTCGCCGCCGAGCTGCACGCGCGCGGGCGAGAAGCATGGGCGTTCAATTCCGCGGCGGAGATTGCCGAGATGCTTGCCAACGACGTTCATGCGGGCGATCTGGTGCTGGTAATGACCAACGGCAGCTTCGATGGATTAATTCCCAAGCTTTTGGAAAAATTGGGCCAGCGTGAGAAGGTTGCCGGATGAGGAGGCTTTCGCCCGGCGCTGTGGTTCTTCTTATTCTTTGTACAGCTAACTCCGCAAAAGCCACGATTCGTTATTCCGTTTCCGTTGAACACCCCGAGCAGCATTTTTTTCATGTGACCATGACGGTTCCGAAGGCAGGCAGCGATTTCACCGTGCAGATACCGGCCTGGAACGCTCTCTATCAAATTCGGGATTTCGCCTCGCGCGTCCAAGGCGTGCGTGCGAAGGGCGGCGATGGCGGTCCCGGTGCGGAAATCGCGGTGGCGAAACTCGATAAGCAGACGTGGAGGATTGGTCCGCGCCCCGGTATCGGCGGCACGCTCAGCGTCACTCTTGATTACCAGATTTATTGGGATGACCCCGGCCCATTCAATTCGCAGCTGAATTTGCATCATGGTTTTTTGAATCCGGCGGAGATTCTGTTTTATTTGCCGGATCGCCGTTCGGAAGACGTCGTGATCGAATACACCGCCTTGCCGGTGGGATGGAAAGTTGCGCAGGAGCTCCCGCCCGGCCCCACGGGAAATACGTTCGTGGCTGCCAGCTACGACGCGCTGGCGGACGCGCCGGCGGAATTGAGTGCATTCAGCGAATTCCGGTTCGAAGAGAGCAACGCGAAGATTCGAGTGGTGGTGGACGCCGAAAGCTGGCACGAAACGCAATTATCCGAAGTGCTTCACCGGATCGTCGGGTACGAGACTCAACTGATGGGCGGAGCGCCGTTCGCCGAGTACACTTTTTTCTTTCACTTCGGTCCCGCTTCGGAAATGGGTGGCGGGGGCATGGAACACTCCAATTGCACCGCGATCTCCGTCAGCTCGGACGACAATGCCGCGTCTGTGGCGGCTCATGAATTTTTCCATTTGTGGAATGTGAAGCGCATCCGCCCGCAAACTTTGGAGCCACTCGATTACACCAGCGAGATGTACACGCGAGCGCTTTGGTTTGCGGAAGGCGTGACCAGCACGTACGGCGCCTACACTCTTGAGCGTTCCGGTCTCTGGTCGCGCAAAGCGTGGTATGCCGATCTGGCTTCCCAGATCGAAGAGTTGCAATCGACGCCCGCGCGGGAATGGACCAGCGCGGAACAGGCCAGCCTTGATGCCTGGTTTGAAAAATATTCCCTGTATCGCGCGCCGGAATTCAGCATTTCGTATTACAACAAAGGCCAGATCCTCGGCGTGCTGCTGGATTTGAAGATCCGCGCGGCCACGCAGAATCATGCTTCGCTCGATCACGTTCTGCGCGTGATGAATGAAGAATATGGGAAACGCCAACGCTATTATCACGACAGCGTGGATATCGAAGCCGTGGCCGAACAAGCGTGCAATTGCAAGCTGGACGACTTTTTCACTCAATATGTTTCCGGAACAAAGGAAATTCCTTACGATGAATTCCTGGCAGTTGCCGGCCTGCGGTTGAAAACGAAAAGCCGGACCACCGCCGATCTGGGCTTAAGGATGGCGCGGGGGCCTGGAAATACATTCGTAGTTACGGCGCTGGTGCCGGGCAGCAGCGCGGAATCCGCGGGCGTTCATGCCGGGGATGTGATGGTATCCATCAACGGCGAGCCGGTGCCGCATAATATCCACGATTGGCTGGAGGGGCGGCCGGTGGATCAGATGGTGCGCGTGCGAGTGCGCCGTGATGGCGCGGAACGCGATCTCTCGTTCGCTTTGAGCGCGCGCGAAGAACTTTCCTACGAAATTGAAGAGGATTCCCACGCCACGGCCGAACAGAAACGTATCCGCGATGGACTTCTGCATGGCGGCACTGATTAGCCTGTAATGATCCGCTTACTATTCGCCGCCACCTACATGTTCCTTTTGGTGATCCTGGTTGGTCCTCCGTTCATTTTGCACGCATACTTCACGCGCAAGGCTGATGCTCTTTATCGCACGGGCTTAGGAGCCATGCTCATCCTCTACCGCGCAATGGGAATTCGAATTCGGGCTGAGGGACTGGAAAATATCCCGCCAGGCGTGTGTGTCTTTATGGCCAATCACACCAGCAACCTTGATCCGCCGGCGATTGCGAATTCAATTCCCCGGAGAGTGGCGCTGCTCGCGAAGAAGGAATTATTTAAAATTCCGATTGTCGGCGCCGCACTGGCGGTGGCGAATATTGTGCCCGTGGACCGCAAGGATCGCGAGGCAGCGGTCGCCAGCGTCGGCAAGGCCGTGGCGAAATTAAAAGAGGGAGTTTCGTTCCTTGTCTATCCGGAGGGAACCCGCAGTACCGATGGACGCTTGCTGCCATTCAAGAAGGGAACTTTCGTTATGGCCATCGAAGCAGGAGTGCCCATCGTTCCGGTCTCCGTCGCGGGTGCGCACAAGATCATGCGCAAAGGCGAGTGGTCAATTCATCCCGGCGAGATTGTGGTGAGATTTGGCCATCCCATCGATGCATCGGCCTACACAGCGGATCAACGCACTGAATTGCTCGCCGTAGTGCACGCTGCGGTGGCTGCGGGCTTGCCTGCGGATCAACAACCTCTGGCTACCGCTGAATCGGTTTAGCGGAAAGTGGGAACCGCGAATAATGATCCGGCTATTTCGCGCCTAAATTCCTTACTTCGGCTGTAAGCTGCAACACGAGCTTGCGAAGCTCGGGCAGACGATTGAAAACGCCAATCGCGCGGTACCAATCCGCGGTCGGAATCGCCGGCGATCCCGAATAGGAAGTTTTCTCCGGGACATCATTGCCCAGCCCGCTTTGCCCGGTCACAACCGCTCCATCGCCCACCGTAAGGTGGCCGCCGCTCGCGGACTGGCCAGCGAAAATACAACTGTTCCCAACGCGCGTGGATCCGGCCAAACCCACTTGGCCGCAAAGCAAGGTGTCTTCGCCGACTTTACAGGAGTGGCCAACCTGGACCAGGTTATCGAGCTTTGTGCCGCGGCCAATCTTGGTCTCGCCGACCGTGGCGCGATCCACCGCGCTGTTGGCCTGGATTTCGACGTCATCGCCGATCACGCATATTCCCGACTGCCGAATTTTGTACCAGCGTCCCGATGCGTCCTTGGCGAAGCCGAAACCATCGCCCCCGACCACCACGCCGTTTTGCAGGATCACACGATGTCCCAACCGGCATCCTTCGCGCACGTTTGCGTGCGAATGCGCCAGAAAATCATTTCCGATGCGCGCGCCGCGGTAAATCACCACAAAACTGTGTAACACCGCGTTTCGCCCAATTTCCACATCCTCATCCAGGAAGCAGTACGGCCCGATGTGCGCCCCGGGACCTACGCGAGCGCTTCGCGCGATCACGGCCGTGGGATGGACGCCGAGGGCAAAACGTGGAGCTTCGTGGAATATCTCAATGGCCCTGGCGAAATCCAAGTAGGGGTTCGATGAGCGCAGTGCTGCGATTGGTACTGGGCCTTCTTCGGGCTTGATCAGGATGGCCGAGGCGAGCGAGCGCTGCAGGGCGGGCCGGTATCGGCGATTTGCCAGAAAGGTCAGCTGCCCCGGACGCGCCTCCTCGATTCCCGAGACGCCGATGATTTCGATATCGGGATCGCCTTCGAGCTCGCACTTCAATCGCTCCGCTATCTCGCCCAGTTGCATGCCGGGTCTCCTTAAGGGAATGCGGCGCAGCAAACGATCAAACTCCGCAAGGGGAATGTATAACATTTTCGGTTTCCGCGCCCACGGGCTCGAGTGATGCGTGAGTGCATTGTGACTTGTGGAATCTACGGAAAGGCTTTACCGCCGAGGCGCTGAGAACGCAGAGGTGGCCGGGACGGAGCGCGTGAAGTAAAGAAGGAGCTACTATTCGGCGAAGAGCTTGGGTTGGGGCGGCGCGGGCGTGCGGGGAGGAGTTCTCCGCGCTACACCCACCACCCCGAGTACCTTCATCTCCACCAGTGCCGTCCGCGGGATGAAGATACGGATACTATTTCCGTGCAGGTCGGGCGGCGTGAGTTGAACGCCGTTTACGAGCAGGTCGAGAAGATCGTTCGAAACGATACCCTCAAGCAAATCGTTGTCGCGGAACTTCAACCGGACCCACAAGCCATCCAGCTTGGGGCGGCTGAAGAAACTCTTTCGCTCGGGTTCGAATTTTTCGGTGAATTCCCGAACGAAATAGAGACTTTTCACATCTTCCAAGGGGACGACGCGATGCTCGCCGTTGGGCGTAAGAAGTTCGATCGTGTCGGAACGCCCCAAGCCAACAGGATTCAGGTATCCATGGATAGTGCTACGGTCAAACTGAAGGACAATGACTTTCTTATGCGTAGACGTGGCGGCGTGACTTTTCACCAAGCGAAGGCCTTTTGGTAGGCTATTGCTAATTAACGAATGCGATGTTACAATAGTACTCTATGGGCTGTCAACTCGTTGGTGTCTAAAGGGTTAGTGGCGGAGCGCCTCACGTTTGACCGAGAAGACAAAGATTCTGAGGTCAGCCTCGGTTATCACCTTTTTCACCCTAACCAGCAGGGTTTTCGGCTACATACGCGACCAGCGAATCACACTTCTGCTGGGCACCTCGCTTTCCGCCGATTCGTTTATTCTCGCCTACCGTATCCCCAATCTTCTAAGGCGTTTGGTGGGGGAAGGATCGATGACGGCGGCTTTTATCCCTGTTTTCACCAGCTATTTGGCGCGGGAAGAAAGGGAAGCGGTATGGCGGTTTGCAAACCGAGTCTTCTGGACGCTGGCGCTGGTCGTGGCGATAGTGACCGTCCTTGGCATGGTGTTTTCAGCGCAGATTGTGCATTTTTTTACTCTTTTCGGCGGACGGTCCGGCGAGTGGAGCCTGGCGGTTTATCTCAATCGAATCATCTTCCCGTTTCTCTTCTTCATCAGCCTGGCCGCTTTAGCGATGGCAATTTTGAACAGCTTTCACGTTTTTGGACTGCCTGCTGCAAGTCCCATAGTCGCCAATCTTGTGATTATCGCCTTGTCGTTCGGTGTGTTCTACCGGCCGTTGATGAAGCTCGCGCCCGCAGCCTATCGCACTCCCGCCGTGGTCCTGGCCGCGGCTGTGGTGATCGGCGGGGCACTGCAGTTTTTGATCCAGGTTCCGGAATTGGTCCGCAGAGGAATGAACTTTCACTTTGGCCTTTCCTTTTCGGATCCCGGAATCCGGAAGGTGGCCACGCTTTCGGTCCCGGGCTTTTTTGGCATCGGGGTTTATCAAGTGAATTTTTTTGTGGGGACAATTTTTGCGACCTCTTCGCGGATGCCTCGCGGAAGCATCACGTCGCTCTACGTGGCGGAACGAATCACCGAGTTGGTGCTGGGCGCGTTCGCAATCTCGGTGGCTACGGCAATTCTGCCCATGATGTCGATGCAAGCGGCTTCCGGGGATTACGAGACATTGAAGAAAACGATGGTGTTTTCGATGCGCATCGTTTTCTTCGTCGCCGTGCCGGCCGCTCTCGCTCTCATGCTGCTGCGGCAGCCGATTGTTCAGGTGCTGTTCCAACACGGACAGTTCTCTCAAGACTCAACGGCGCTCACATCCCGCGCGCTTCTTTTTTACGCGATCGGCCTGCCGGCATTCGCGGGAGTAAAACTCATCGTGCCGGCGTTTTATTCCCTGCACGATATGATGAGCCCGGTGAGAGTGGCGGCTTATGCCATGCTACTGAACCTGGCGCTGAATCTGATCTTCCTGGAACTGTTCTTCCAGACGCTGTACAACGGAAGCCCGGCGCTGGCAACATCGCTCTCCGCTTATTTCAATTTCGGACTGCTTTTCATTCTGCTGCGGCAAAGATTGGGGAGGCTGGGTACGCGAGGCCTGCTCAACTCGTTCAGCAAGATCGTGGCGTGCGCGGCGGTGATGGAAATTGTGTGTTACGCAATTTTGCGAATATCCAAATTTTCGACTTACGAACACTTTTTGCCGAGGCTGGCGCTGCTGGCATTACTGGTCGCGGCCGGCTTGCTGAGTTATCTGGGGACCGCACGCCTGCTGCGATGCGAAGAGCTGGATGAAGTGTCCCAGCTTCTGCGTCAGCGCGGAAAACTGGAACCAGCCGCACCGATGATGGTCGAATAAGAATGGCTGAGACGAAGAAACTCGCACTGAAGAGTCTGCAGGATCCGCAATTGCGCGCGTTCCTCAGTTATATGCGCGTGGAAAAAGGCGTGTCCCAAAACACGCTTTCCGCATACAGCCGTGATTTGGGAAAATTCGAGGCCTTCGCCGCCAAGCGGCGGCATCGCGCCTGCGAAATGGAGCGCGCCGACGTGGTTGATTTCCTGAGTACCCTCTACCAGCAAAAACTGGATAGCCGTTCGATTGCCCGCAACCTGGTCTCGTTGCGAAGTTTCTTCCGGTTCGCGCTGGCCGAAGGATTTATCAAGGACGACCCCGCACAAAATGTTGAATCGCCAAAATTCCGCCAGTCGCTTCCCTCGTTTCTCAGCGTCGGGGAAGTCGACCGGCTACTGGCCCAGCCTGATCTTTCCACGCCGCTCGGAATTCGCGACAAAGCCCTAATCGAATTGCTTTACAGCTCCGGCCTGCGCGTTTCGGAGTTATTAAACCTGCGCGCGGGTGATATCCACATGGAAGTGGGCTGCTTGCGTTGCATCGGGAAAGGAGACAAAGAGCGGCAGGTGCCGGTGGGCCGCGTGGCTCTCGAAGCGGTGCAGACCTACTTGCGCGATGCGCGGCCTGTTTTGTTGGGGAAGAAATCGTCCGCCTTTCTGTTCCTCAATCGCCGAGGCGGGCAGATGAGCCGGTTCGGATTCTGGCAACGCCTGGCGGCTTACGGCAGAATGGCGGGACTGCGTGCGAAGCTTTCCCCGCACAAATTGCGGCACAGCTTTGCAACGCACTTGCTCGAACGCGGCGCCGATCTTCGATCCGTGCAAATGATGTTGGGCCATTCAGACATTTCCACGACACAAATTTATACCCACGTGGTTCAGGACCGGTTGAAGCAGATTTATAAGCAGCACCATCCACGCGCCTGAAGGAAATTTTGGAATCGACGGGGTGGCGGGGAATGTTAGGCAAGGAGGCTGAGCGGGATGCCTGATTACATGTATTTATTGGAAAGCCGGTTATCGCCTGAGCAGCGAGCGGCGCTGGTGCGCGTCCAGGAATTGGCGCGGGCGCAGGAATCCAACGTGTATCTCACCGGCGGCGCGGTCCGCGATTTGATTTCCGGCATGCCGCTGCGGGACTTGGATTTCACGCTCGAAGGAAATCCGGTGAAGGTTGTAAACGAGCTTGAAAAGGGGGGAGCGAAGCTCGTCTCGTCGAATGACCGCCTGCGTCATTACGAAATGATTTTCGCCGGTGACGTGGATCTGTCGCTGGCGGCGGCGCGCGACGACGTGTATGAACGGCCGGGGAGCAAGCCGGAGATTCGCTGGTGCACGGTGATGGAAGATTTGCGCCGGCGTGATTTTTCTCTCAACGCCATCGCCATTTCGCTGAACCCGAATTCGCGCGGCCTGCTGCTCGATCCCACCAACGGCCTGGCAGATCTTGAAAAGCAGGAGATACGCACTCTTTCCATTCACGCCTTCACCAACCAGCCGATCCGCCTGATGCGCATCCTGCGATTCTGTGCTCGCATGGGATTCAACGTGGAATCCCGCACCGAGGAATGGTTCGAACTGGCGATCGAACGCAAGCTGCACGAATCCATCGCAGGCGCGGACGCGGGCAACGAACTCCGTCAATTGGGACGCGAGGATAATCCCACCGCCACGCTAAAATCCTGGGAGTCGCATGGCCTGCTCGGGGCGATTCATCCGCAATTGCCGAAACGCCGCCCGGACTATGAAGCGCTCGGTAAGCTGGCGCGCGCTCGTGACGCAATGGCTGAATCCGGCGTCCGTCCGCGGCTGTTCGCGCCGATCACCTACTACACGCTGCGCCGGCTCAAGGATCGAGAGATGGCTGCGGCGCTGCGCAGCCTGGAATTGCATCAAGCCGAAATCGATTCCGTAATGCATCTGGAGGCGGAGACCGCGAAGGTTTTGAAAGTTCTGAAAGGCGCCAAGACCAATGCGCCTCGCGACGCTTACAATTATCTGACGCATGTTCCCAACGATATCCTGACGTTTCTTCAGGCCGAGAATCCGAATCCCAAGGCGCTTTCGAAGATTCGCAATTATCTTCAAAAGTGGCGTCCCTTGCGCTCGAGCCTGCCCGTTGCGGAGCTGGATTCGCTGGGCATTCCGCGCGGCGCAAAATTCGACAAGATCCTCGAAGACCTATTTGAAATGCAATTGCGCGGCAGAGCCCGCGATCCCGAGGATCGCACCAAGTCCCTGCGGAAACTGGCCGGAATTAAGCCGGAGCCAATCAAGAAAGTGAAGGACGAGAAAGAAATCGAAAAAGAGAAAGGCAGGAAGCGCGGGAAAGTGGCGGCGGATTTAAAAGCCAAGGGAAAGGAAAGGGCGGACGCAGCGGCGGCCGCGACACAGCAGGAAGCAGCCAAGAAAGGCGGGCCGACGAAGGCTGCAAAGCCGGCTGGCGCGGGTTCTGGCTCCAAGAGCGGCGCAGCGAAATCCCCGAAGCCAGTCTCCAAGAAAGTCAAAATCTGCCTCGGCCGCTAAACGCGGTTGAGGTAAGTGGGTTTGTCACGGGAAACGGTTCGCCAACTTACCAAGGCGCTTTTCGAATGGCCGTTGAACAGGGAAAGCCGCGCTGGCCTCTAAGCTAAAGTTTCAGCAGAGCTTGCGGCTATTCTCAACTGCCGCGGGACAATTCCAAAAATATATTCGCGGCCGGCGCCAGTTGGGCCATGACAAACTACCGCGCGTAAGACTAGAATAAATCGACATGAATTCCCCGGGGTTCGTTCACTTACATTTGCATACCGACTACTCGCTGCTGGACGGCGCTTGCGAAATTGGAGAGTTGTCCGCCGAGGCGGCGCGCCGGGGAATGCCAGCAGTGGCCGTCACCGATCATGGCAACCTGTTCGCTGCCGCGAATTTCTATCACCAAGCCGTCACGCACGGCGTAAAGCCCATCATTGGCTGCGAGGTGTATGTGGCGCCAGGCAGTCACAAGGCTCGCGGTGCGGAAGCCGAGCGCTCCAATCATCTGGTGCTGCTTTGCGAATCGAACGAAGGTTATCAAAACCTGATTCAGCTTGTTTCCACCGGATTCCTGGACGGCTTTTATTACAAGCCGCGCATTGATCACGAGCTTCTGGCGAAACACAGCAAAGGGCTGATCGCGCTTTCGGCCTGCCTGCGCGGAGAAGTTTCCGATGCGCTCCTGGAAGATAAATACGAAAACGCCAAAAAGTCCGCGTACCGGCTTCAGGATATTTTCGGGAAAGGAAATTTCTTTCTCGAAGTGCAGGATCAGGGAATTGAGGTGGAGAAACGAGTCAATCAGGGGATGGTACAGCTTTCCCGGGAGACCGGAATTCAGCTGGTCGCCACGAATGACTGCCACTACCTGACCCGTTCAGACGCTCACGCGCAGGAAGTGCTGCTGTGCATCCAGACCGGCAAGACCATGAGCGATACCCAGCGCATGCGCTTCGCTACCGATCAGTTTTATTTCAAGACGGGCGAAGAAATGGCCCAGGTATTCCACGAATTGCCGGACGCGCTCTCGCGCACCGTGGCTATTGCCGAACGCTGCAATGTGAAAATCGAGCGAGTGAGCAATCCGTTCCCGGAATTTCAAGTTCCTTCGGGGCACACGGCGGATAGTTACTTCGAAAAAGTGGCTCGAGAAGGATTCGCCGGGCGGTTGCCGATTCTCGAGCAGCGTGCCAAGGCCGGGCAACTGCGCAAGCCGATCGCCGAATACGAACAGCGCCTCTCGAATGAAATCGAGATGATCAAGAAGATGCGCTTTGCCGGCTACTTCCTGATCGTCTGGGATTTTATTCATTACGCGCGGGCGCAAGGCGTGCCGGTGGGTCCGGGGCGCGGATCGGCGGCTGGCAGCCTGGTGAGCTTCGCGCTGCAGATTACCGACGTTGACCCGCTGCAATACGATCTACTGTTCGAACGGTTCCTCAATCCCGAACGCATCTCGCTGCCTGATATTGATATCGATTTCTGCATGCGGCGGCGCGGGGAAGTGATCGACTATGTGCGCCAGAAATACGGCGAGAAAAGCGTCGCGCAGATCATCACCTTCGGAACCATGGCGGCGAAAGCGGCGATCAAAGATACCGGCCGCGCGCTGGACATGCCCTACGGCGAAGTGGACAAAATCGCCAAGATGATTCCCACCACGCTCAATATCGAATTGGAAGACGCACTGAAACAATCGCCGCAGTTGGCTGCACTGCGCGAAAAGGATGAAAAAGTTAGGGAACTGATCGAAGTTGCCCTGCGTCTCGAAGGCCTCGCACGGCATGCCTCCACTCACGCCGCCGGAGTCGTAATTTCTCCGCGGCCGCTCACGGAAATCGTCCCGCTCTATAAGTCGAACCGGGATGAGGTGATGACGCAGTACGACATGAACGCGCTCGAGCGGATCGGCCTGCTGAAAATGGATTTCCTGGGCCTGACCACGCTGACCGTGCTTTCCGACGCAGTGCGGCTGATCCAGACAAATCGTGGAATCGCTGTCGATCTCAGCACGCTGACGCTCGATGACGCGCCCACCTACGCGATGTTTGCGCGCGGCGAAACCACCGGCATCTTCCAGTTTGAATCGCACGGAATGCGCGACATTCTGCGCCGTTACCAACCCACCCGCCTGGAAGATTTAACCGCCCTGAACGCGCTCTACCGCCCCGGCCCCATTCAAGGCGGGATGATCGACGATTTCATCAATCGCAAGCACGGCAAGAAGCAGGTGACCTACGATCTGCCGGAGCTTGAGGAAGTGCTTTCCGAAACTTATGGCGTGATTTTGTACCAGGAACAAGTTATGCAGATCGCCAACCGCCTGGCGGGTTTCTCGCTGGGCGAAGCCGACATTCTCCGCCGCGCCATGGGAAAGAAGAAGCGCGAGGAAATGGCCGCACAGCGAGAAAAGTTTGTGGCCGGCTGCGTGGCGAGAAAAATCAACAAAAAGAAATCCGAGCGAATCTTCGATTTAATGGCGGAATTCGCCGGCTACGGCTTCAATAAATCTCATTCCTGCGCTTACGCGCTGCTGGCCTATCACACCGCCTATTTGAAAACGCATTTCCCGGTGGAATTCATGGCCGCGATGCTCACCGCCGAATCGGGCAATACAGACAAGATGGTGAAGTACATCAATGAAGCTCGCAGTATGGGAATTCGAGTGCTTCCTCCCGACGTACAGGAAAGCGATTTGTATTTCACTCCGGTGGGAGAGGACATTCGTTTTGGGCTCGCGGCGGTGAAGAATGTGGGTGAAAACACCGCCAGCGCGATTTGCGTGGCGCGCAAGCAACGAGGGCGCCTGGAAAATATCCACGTCTTCTGCTCGGTGATCGAGCCAAAATTCCTGAATCGCCGCGTGCTGGAGAGTTTGATCAAAGCCGGAGCGCTCGATTGCTTTGGAGCGCCGCGCGCTCGACAGTTTGCGGCGATTGAAGGCGCCTTGGGCTACGGCCAGCGAATCGATCATCAGCGCACAGTGGGGCAGCACGGCTTGTTCCTGGGGGGCGGCCCCGCCGTCGCGGTTGAGCAGGCGCACGATCATCTTCCCGAAGCCGAAGACTGGACCGAGGATCAGCAGCTCGCGGGCGAATATTCCGTGCTGGGATTCTACGTTTCGGGACATCCCCTGGATAAATTCGCGGGCCGTCTAAAAGATTTGGGAGTTGCCGAACTGGGCGCGATTGAGGGAATGCGCAGCGAGGAAAACGTGATGATCGCCGGGATCATCGTTCAATTGCGGCCCATGAGATCGAAAAAGGGAGCCCGCTGGGCCATCTATACGTTGCAGGACCGCACGGGCGTTATCGATGTCCTGGCTTTTCCGGAGGCCTTTGCGAAGCTTGAAAACACCTTGAAAGCGGGAAGGGCATTGCTGGTCAAGGGACGCGTCGTTGTAGAGGAAGTGGGCACGCGGGTAGTGGTTACGGACGCGCGCGCGCTGGAAGATATTGCGCAAACCCCTGCGAACTTGTTGCGGGTTCGCGTCGATCTGGCCTCCGCGGGAATTGATATTGTGGACCGGTTGGAGGAATTATTCGCGAGGCGCCCCGGACGTTCTCGCGTGGAATTCGAGCTTGTGAATCGAGAGGGAGAATCCTATTGCCTGGAGGCGGATAACCGCGTTCAGGCTGATGGCCAACTCATCGAAGCCGTCCGTGAAATCTGCGGTCCAGATGCCGTAACGCTGGCATAATAGATCGCGCCGGCTCCAACCGTTTCCGGCAACGCAAGTGTTTTCGGCCCCGAACCACCCGATCGAGTCTGAGGCTTATGGATCCCAAGCAACGCAAGCAACAAATCGAAGATCTCGAGCGCGACGTGGATGAACTGGGCCGCCTGGTTCCGGCCACCGAAGAGACGGACGCGGAGATCGACCGCATTCGCAATGAGGTGACGGAACTCAAGCGCGAGTTTTACAAGAACATGGGAGCCTGGCAGCGGGTATTGCTGGCGCGCCATCCTCAACGTCCTTATACGCTCGATTGGGTCCGCCTGCTCTGTACCGATTTCAGCGAAATTCATGGTGACCGGGAATATGGCGACGATCCCGCCATGGTCTGCGGGATGGCGAAATTTCAGGGGCGTCCTGTAATTGTGATTGGCAACCAGAAGGGCCGGGATACCAAGCAGCGACTGGAACGAAATTTCGGTCACTCGAAGCCGGAGGGTTACCGCAAGGCTCTGCGCGTCATGGAAATCGCTGCAAAATTCAAACGGCCGGTTCTCACGTTTGTCGATACGCCCGGCGCTTACCCGGGGGTCGACGCCGAAGAACGAGGACAAGCGGAAGCCATCGCTCGCAACTTGCGCGAAATGTCCCGGCTGCCGGTCCCCGTCATTGTGACGATCACGGGCGAAGGCGGCTCCGGCGGAGCGCTGGCGATCGCCGTGGGCGACCGTGTGAACATGCTCGAAAATGCCGTCTATTCCGTGATTTCGCCGGAGGGTTGCGCTTCGATCATGTGGCGCGATCCGCGCAAAGCCGAAATCGCGGCCGAGGCATTGAAGATCACTGCGCAGGATTTGCGCAAGCTTGGACTGATCGACGAAATCGTGGATGAGCCCGATGGTGGCGCGCACAACGATCATGAAGCGTCGGCGCGAATTTTGGAGCGGGTGCTCGCGCGGGACTTGGAAGTACTCTCGAAACTTTCGATGGATCAACTCCTTGCGGCCCGTTACGAAAAATTTCGCCGCATGGGCCAATTTTTCTAGTGCTCACCCCATCAATAATCCTGCACGTCCGTCAGCCCGTCTTCAGGAGCTAAAGCCCCGGTTTTGAGAGCCTTCTGATGTCGGAGCTGAAACTCTGACCCCCTGGAAACCGGTCACGGCGGAGTCTCCAGCATTCATGATTTCGAGGATTCAACTTGCTCTGCGCCATACTTTCTTTTTTGATCTTTTGGAACTAAACTCCGCGCTCAATCGTATGGATGGGTAGAGGCCTCGTATATCGGAGGTGGCCAATGTTCTGCGACCAGTGTGGCAAGGAAGTGGCTGCTGACGCCCGGTTCTGCAACTCTTGCGGAAAGAATCTAAGCCCAGCGGGCGTGAGTGCCCCATCGCAAGGCGCGCCAATGCCGTATGCCGCCCCGGCTTCTGCTCCCGCCCCGATGAACATGAACAATCACCTGCGCATACTTGGCATTCTGTGGATTTTTCGCGGAGTCCTGCATGCCTTCGGCGGCGTCTGGATGGCGCTGGTTGGCAGCACGTTTCTGCCTCACGTGATGAATAGCTTCCCGCACGTTTTTATGGGCATGCCGTTTGGGCGGCTGATTGGATCATCGATCGCCTTCGGCGGAGGGATCGCTGTTCTGTTCGGGCTGGCGGATATCCTGGTTGGGTGGGCTTTGCTGCAGCGCGAAGAGTGGGGCAGGATGCTGGCAATCGTGATGGGGGTTATAACAATTCTGAGCTTCCCGGTTGGCACCGCTCTTGGAATTTACACGCTGATCATCCTGCTTCCGGCGCAATCCGAGCAGGAATATCGCCGCCTCGCTCGCGCAGTATAAAATCACTCTGATTTGGCATCGCCTCCTTAAGTGCCGCTGCCGTACAGAAAGGAATTACCGCAGAGGCGCAGAGTGCGCCGAGGTGGGCAGGCACGGTGTGCGGTCCCACTTGGATTTTTCGTGGTCGAGAACTAGTCCTTGGAATGGCTTCACTCTGAACCGGTACTTTTGCCGTGTAAGCGAGAAATATCTCGCGGTGTCTCCTTAGTTCTCCTGCCATCAACCTCTCAAGAATCCCACCCGTTGGCACTTGGGCACGCTGCCTGATCTCTTTGTTGCGGCCAGCAGGTTTGTGAACTAGCTTCTTTGTCATTCGAGGTCGTCCCTGGAGGCGGGCTAGGCATGGCTGAAATCTTTCGTCCCTTCGAGCGTTTGGTGGAAATCACGATTCTTGGGAAGAATTTCCTGGTCCCAGAGAAAAATTCTCTTTTGCGCTGTTTTCAATTCATCAGCCCAGAAACAATTCCTTACGGGCGATTCTGCTGGAACCAGGATTGCCAATATTGCCGAGTCACCTGTCAACTCCCGGATGACGATGCGCCCCGGCAAATCCTGAGCTGCAAATTCATCACCTCGTCCGGTATGAACGTTACGGAAATGGCGCCGGAAATCCACGGCTGTCTGCGAACCAAAATCGGTAGATGATCGCGACGGCGGTCCAGGTTTCGCGCGCGGGGAGGCACAGGCTCTGCCGTTTGTGCCTCCTTAATTTTTTGGATTGACTCCGGCGGCAAACTTCTTTCCTCGCCGCCAACATCAAATTTTCGCCTTCGCTTGCGCTCGTTCCCGGTGCGTGCCATGCTCTACTGGTGAACGCACAGGTCAGGCCACTCTATTGCGACGGATGCGGACTGCCCGCAATCTCGTCCCACTTGCGAAGGCGATACGAGCGCATCGAGTACGCCACCAAGTACCGTCCCATTCATATTCAGGTCCTGTTGCTCAACGACGCTCCGCCGCCGCTGATCGAGGATTTCTTTTACCGGCCCGGGTCGGCTGAAGGCGAGCGTTCCGGATACCATCGAATTTTCTTTCAGGAATTGATGGGCGCCGCGGGTATTTCCGTGGACCAGATGGAGTCGGAAGAAGAGGCCCTCGCGGAATTCCAGCGCCGTGGTTTCTTTCTGGCGGATATCTGCGAATGCCCGCTCGAAGAATTCGCCTCGGCCGCCGGAGATAATTCCAAGACGTTCGTGCGTCCGGCTCACATACGGAAGTTCGCTGCAACCGTGGTCAAACGGATTCAGCATTCTTATAAGCCGAAAAGAATTGTTCTGATCGGCTCGGATTCCGCTGAGGTAATCCCCGCCCTGGAGCAGGCAGGGATGGCCGGTCAGCTTGTGCTCGAAAACGGACGCCCGATTTTCGATCCCTATTTGGGAGATCCTTCGGGATCGGCGGAATTTTCCACCAGCCTGGCTGGCCGGATCGAAAAGGCGCTCGCTTCGGTGCGCTAGCGGCTCCCACACAAGCTGGTATCTGATGGACGCTTTGCAGAACAAATATCCGCGCGGAGAGTACTTTCGTACTATGCTGATTGCCAGCCCTTTGTGAGCTTTTCCTGTGTGATGTGTTAGTATGTTCCTTACTCAAATAAGCTGCTGCCGGAAACGCCAATGAATACCCGACTAAAATTCGCAATTGGTGCTGGAATCATTTTGACGACGTTGGTCTGGCTGGGCTGGGTCGGCGTCAGCGAGACGAAAACCTACTACCACACGATTTCGGAACTATCCTCGCTGAGAGGCGCCGCGTTGAAACAACGCATGCGCGTTAGCGGAAACGTCCAGGACGGATCGATCCAACACTTGCCCGGCCGAATCGATTTTGTCCTGGTGGAAGAAGGCAAGACCCTACCCGTCAGCTACGTCGGCCGCGATCCGCTTCCCGATACATTCAAGGATGGCGCGCAGGCGTTGGTGGAAGGGAAACCAATGCCCGACGGACGATTTGTCGCCGAACAAGTGCAGGCAAAATGCGCTTCGAAATATGAAGCGAGTCCGACCGGCGCGCCCAACGGCAAGACCTAGCCACTGAGGGGCATTCTTGGATATTTTCGGAACGTTCGCAATTGTCTTGGCATTCCTCGCGGCGTGCTACGCGTTTGCCGTGGGAATCGCCGGTATCGCCACTCGCAAGCCACTTCTTCTGAAAAGTGCGCGAAACGCGGGACTGATCGTCTTCCCGCTGGTAACCCTGGGCGTTGCCAGCCTGGTCTTCCTTTTCTTCACCGATAATTTTTCGATTGCTTACGTCGCATCCCACAGCAACCGCGACCTTCCCAGTTTTTATAAGTTTGCCGCGCTGTGGGCCGGGCAAGAAGGCTCGCTGCTCTTCTGGAGCTGGCTGCTTTCGATCTACGTCTTTCTCGCATTGTTCCTGAACCGCGGCAAGCACCCGGAATTGATGCCTTACGTGGTGGTGATCCTCGCCGGTGTTCAGATTTTCTTCCTCACCCTGAACAATTTTGTCGCCAGCCCGTTCTCGGTGCTGGCTGCTCCCGGCGTTGGAGGCGCGTTGCACCTGGTTGCTGCCGCGGATGGCCGCGGCCTCACTCCTCTTTTGCAATATCCGGAGATGGTGATTCATCCGCCGATTCTGTATCTCGGCTATACCGGTTTCACCATTCCGTTCGCCTTCGCGCTTGCCGCTTTGCTCGGCCGTTATCCCGGCGAAAAATGGATTCACATCACGCGCCGCTGGACCATGGTGGCCTGGGGATTCCAGGGCGCCGGCATTCTGCTTGGCTCTCACTGGGCTTACGCGGTGCTCGGTTGGGGCGGATATTGGAATTGGGACCCGGTTGAAAATGCCTCGCTGATGCCCTGGATTTTAGGCACGGCCTTTTTGCATTCGGTGATGATGCAGGAAAAGCGCGGCATGATGAAGGTCTGGAACGTCTGGCTGGTTTTCTGCACCTTCATGCTGTGCATCCTGGGAACGATGCTGACGCGATCTGGGGTGGTCAGCTCGGTGCATGCGTTCGCGCAGTCGTCCATCGGCACCTGGTTCGTTGGATTTCTTATCGTGATTCTCGCCGTTTGCCTGATCGCCTTCTGGAAAAATCGCGATTATTTGCACAGCGACAACAAGCTGGATTCCATGGTCTCGCGCGAATCCAGTTTCCTATTCAACAATCTGATTCTGCTGGCAGCGTGTTTCGCGGTCTTGTGGGGAACGCTGTTTCCGGTGTTATCCGAGTGGGTTTCCGGCAGCAAGATCAGCGTCGGCGCTCCATTCTTCAATCGAGTGAACATCCCCATCGCATTATTTTTGATGTTCCTCACCGGCGTTGGCCCGTTGTTGGCCTGGCGGAAGACTTCGCTGGGCAGCCTGTTCCAGAATTTTGCGTGGCCGCTGGGCGGAGGAATCGTCGCGGGCGTGATCGCCTACGCTGTCGGATTCCGCAATCTCTATTCCGTTACATGCCTGATCCTTTGCGTGTTTGTGACGCTGACTATCTTCGCCGAATTTTACCGCGGCGCGCGCGTTCTCTCCGCCAAGGGAGACATGAATCTACTGGTCGCCGTCGGCCAGTTGACCATGCGCAACACCCGCCGTTACGGCGGCTATATCATCCATTTTGGAATGGTTCTGATTTTCATCGGCATCGCGGGAATTGCCTTCAATCAGGACAAGCAAATGGACATGTCGGCCGGGTCGACGATGTTGATCGGCCCCTACAAGCTGCTGTGCCAGAATTTCGACGTCACCACCACAAAAAATTACGAAGCCGAGCGCGCCACCATCGAAGTGTTCAAGAATAATAAGTCGGTGATGATGCTCTATCCCGAGCGCCGCTTTTATCCCTCGAGCGAAGTGACCGGAACCATGGTCGCCATCAATTCCACTCCGCGCGAGGATCTTTATGTTGTTTATGCCGGCCGCGACCCGCAGAGCAATCGTCCCGTGATTCACGCTTACTTAAATCCGCTGGTGAAATGGATCTGGTTCGGCGGGCTGGTGGTGATTCTCGGAACCGGACTTGCCTTGTTACCGAACAAACAACCGGTATTGGTGCTGAGCAGGGCCGTGGAAAAAATCCCAGTCGAGCCGCTCTTGCAACCGCTTGGACATTACGACGCCCACGATTAATCGAATGAAAGCCAGACACGCCGCACTGTTGATCTTGTCCGCCGCCTTGCTGGCGTTCGGAACTCCCATTCGCGCTCAACAAACGGAGCGCGCCAAAGCCATTGGCGAGCGCATGCTGTGCATGTGCGGATGCAATCAGGTGCTCACCCAGTGCAATCACGTCGGTTGCCCGTCGCTTACTGCCATGATGACGGAACTCGACCAGCGCGTCGCCCGCAACGAGTCCGACGATTTGACCTTGCAAGCATTCGTCCAGGAGTACGGCGAAAAGGTTCTGTCCGCGCCTCGAACCCAGGGCTTCGGCTTGACCGCGTGGGTCATGCCGGTCGTGGTTGTGCTAGGAGGCCTGATGGTGATCTGGTTTGTCCTGGGGCGCTGGCGCAGACACGCCATTGCCTCTCCGGCCGCGCAGGTTTCCCCGGAGTTGCTTGCGCGGGCGCAGCGCGAGACAAACCGCGAGGAAGACAACTAACCATGCTGATCGCGCTGGCCTGCATCGCTCTCTCCGCTGTTGTGATCCTCTTGATGTTTCACGTAAAGGCGGATCCTTCCGATTTTGCCCCGCACCGCACCAAGCTCGATCAATTGATGGAGCGCCGTGACGCGATTTACGAAAATTTGCGTGACTTGAAATTCGAGCATCGCTCCGGCAAATTCTCCGAAGAGGATTTTGAAGACATGAAGCGTACTCTGGAAATCGAAGCCGCGCAGGTTCTGGCTCAGATGGACACTCTGACAGGCGGCGCGCCAACGCCTTCCACTCGTCAAGTGGCCACGCGCCAAGTCTCCGCACCTAAACCGCGTGCATAACCTAAACCGATGAACACCACTCCTTCTCGCCACTCGTTCCAAAAGTTCACGTCATTCCTATTTCTTTTCGCGCTGTTTTTCATGGGCGCGCTCCCGGCATCCGCCGGCATAGTCAGCGGGATCGTAACCAATGGCACCTCCAATACTCCCGCGGGCGGCGTCGACGTGATCCTGCTTCAACTGGTCGGCGGAATGCAGGCGGTGGCCACCACCAAGGCGGACGCGCAAGGCCATTTCACCTTCGACCGCCCCGAAATTGGCGCCCAGCCCATGTTGATTCGCGTTCAATATAAAGGCGTCAATTATCACCAGCCGGTTCCTCCCGGCGCCGCGACAGCCGATGTGCAAATTTTCGAGAACACTCAAAACGCCGGCACTCTGCAATTCAACACGCGTGCCATCGTGTTACAGCCTCGCGAGAACACCCTGCTGGTCGGCGAGGAATTCACCATCGTGAATCAGGCGCATCCTCCCGTTGCCTATTATCGTGAGGATGGCACGTTCTTGTTTTCGCTTCCGCAAGGAGCAACGATTCATCAGGTGTCCGCGTGGGGAGCTTCCGGCATGCCGGTGGAACAGGGAACCATCGACAAAGCCAAGGGCCAGATGGCCATCGCATTTCCGTTCCGGCCAGGAGAGAACGGCGTACGCATGTCCTATGAAATGCTCTATCCGGATAACAAGACCACCTTCCGCACCAGTTCGCCATATGCCTTTAGCCGCGTACTTCTCGTCGCGCCTCCCACGGTGCAGGTGACGAGTGCCGGTTTCGCGCCGGCCGGCAGTGAACAGGGATACGCCATCTATTCGCGCGATGCGGTTCCAGCGAATACGCCCATCGAGATTTCCATTTCTGGAACGGCGCCTGCTCCTGCGGGTGGACAGCAGGGTGCCGGTGGCGGCGATCAGACTCAAAACCCATCGGTAAATTCGCGCGCGGATTCGGGCGAGCAGGAATCGACGCGGGTGATTCCTGGCCGGCTTGACGACAATTTGAAGTGGATTCTGGTTGGCGGCTTTTCGGCACTGTTTATTCTGGGCGTCGTGTTTCTCTGGAGAAAGCCGCAAGATAAACTCGAATTGCAGCAAACTCCTCTGCCTCCGCCCGCCCGACGGCAAGCTACGGCGCAGCCAATCGCGTCCCCATCTGCTCCAGCGGCCACCGAATCCGTCCACCGGGCAGTGCAGGGAAGCCTCGACGAATTGAAGGACAACCTGTTTCGCCTCGAATTGCGGCGGCAGGCAGGAACCATCTCCGAAGAGGACTACGTCCAGCAACGAACCCGCGCGGAGCAAGTTCTACGCGAGCTCGTAAAGGGCTGAGCGAACTTCCTTGGCTAAGCCCGCCACGAATCCTCATTTGGGCGTCGCCTTCGATCAGGTCGAAAAGCGCTATGGGTCACTTGTCGCTTTGCGTCGCGTTTCGCTGCGAATCGAACCGGGCGAATTTGTGGTTCTGCTGGGTCCAAACGGCGCGGGGAAAACAACGCTGCTGAAAATGGCCGCGCTGCTCGTCAGGCCCTCGGCAGGTCGCGTCACGTTTCCGGAAGAAACGGCGGAAAATCCGAACAGGGTCAAGCGCAGGATGGCCATGGTCGGACACAGCACCTTGCTCTACGACGAGCTCTCCGCTACGGAAAATTTGACCTTCTTCGCACGCCTGTTCGATCTGGATGGCGCTACCGACGCCGTTCGTGAATCACTCGAAGCGTGCGGCCTTGCCAATCGCGCCAATAGCCTGGTGCGAACATTCTCTCGCGGCATGCGCCAGCGGTTGGCGATTGCCCGTGCGCTGCTCACCTCGCCCGAACTCCTGCTGCTGGATGAACCTGCCTCGGGGCTCGACCGCCAGGGTTCGGCGTGGCTTTCGTCCATGCTGGCCGGTTTGAGCAAATACGGATGCACCTTGATCATGAGCACGCACGCCCGCAACGAATCGCTCGGAATCGCCACCCGCGCCGTCTTCCTCGACGCCGGACGTCTGGTTCGCGATACCGGCCCAGGCGGCGATCCCAAGCCCGCCTTGGCCGAAGCGGCAGCAGAGGCCTCGGTATGACTCTCAGAGCAAGTTCGCCGCGTGCCGTTGCGGTCATCCCGAGCCCAGCAGGCTCCTACCAAGCGCAAATCCGAGTTGCGAGGGATCCCGAGAAACCTCTCCACCCAAAACCAACGTGCCACCTCCGCCGCGCCGCCGGGAGCCCGGTATGAACACCGCCCGCGCCGCCTCGATTATCCTGGCAAAAGAACTCCGCTCCGAGTTCCGTTCCCGCGATCTACTTATCACCACGGTTGTGTTCGCCCTGTTGGTAGTGGTCTTGTTCAGCTTCGCCTTCGATCCCACAACCGCCGAATCCCGCCGTTTTGGTCCAGGCCTGCTGTGGATCGCCTTCCTCTTCGCCGGTTCGTTGATGCTCCATCCGTCCTTCGGGCGCGAACACGCCAACGATACGCTGTACGCGCTGCGCATGGCGCCGATTGATCCCTTCGCCATTCTCCTGGGTAAGATGCTCGCGAATTTTGTTTTCCTGCTCTTCGCCGAATTGCTCCTGCTGCCCGTATTCTCAGTCTTGTACAACGTGGATTTGCTTCCCGTAATTGGCCGTCTGATTGTGGTGCTCATTCTAGGCACCCTGGGAATTTCCATCACCGGCACTGTTTTTTCCGCCGTGGCTGCGCAGGCGCGAATGCGCGAATTGCTCCTGCCGCTGCTTCTGCTTCCAATTCTCACTCCAGTCCTGATCGCGGCCGCCGAGGCCACCGTCGGCCTGTTGGATGATCCTCCGCAGCTCGCTCGAAACTGGGTCGCTTTGCTCGCGGCTTTCGATATAGTCTTTATGACGGCATCCTGGCTTCTGTGCGGCTATTTACTCGAGGAATAAAATGGGTTCAGGCTGGAAGGGAAATGCGCTCGCGATGTTCGCCGTCACCGTGTTGCTGGCCGTGGCCGGCTATGCGGCCCTGTTTATCGCGCCCGACGAGCGCACCATGCACGCCATCCAGCGCATCTTCTATTTCCACGCCCCGGCGGGAATCACCTCGTTCAGTGCATTTCTGATCGCGTTCGTTGGCAATATCGCCTACCTGATCACCCGCCGTCCCAAGTGGGATTGGCTTGGCGTTTCCTCGGTGGAAGTCGGCGTGGCCTTCTGTACGGTCAACTTGATCACCGGGCCGATCTGGGCCCACCCGGTATGGGGCGTTTGGTGGACCTGGGACGCGCGCCTCACTCTCACGCTCGTCCTATGGCTGCTGTACGTCTCCTATCTGGTTCTACGGACTTTGATCACCGACCCGGAACGCCGCGCCACGTTTTCCGCGATCTTCGGAATCTTCGCCTACCTGGATGTTCCGCTCGTTTATCTTTCCATTCGCATCTGGCGGACGCAGCATCCGCAACCCGTGGTTCTGGGAGGCGCAGGGTCGGGCCTGGAACCGACGATGAGGGCCGTGTTTCTGTTCTGCATTCTGGTTTTGAATTTATTGATGGTTGTACTGATTCGGCAGCGCTACCGCGTCGAGCGGCTGCGCCACGAGGTGGAAGAACTGCGCTTCGAAGCCGAAAACAAGATGGCCGACCGCGCCGCGCGAGCCTGAGACTGGGAGGGAGTGCTTCCGATGAAAAATTTCGAGAGTTTGTTCGCGGCTTACCTGATCATCTGGGTTATCTTTATGGTGTACGAAATTTCAGTCGGCCGGCGATTGTCCAAGGTCCAGGCGGAGTTGGAGCGGCTGAAGGAACTTGTCAGTCAGAAATGAGCCGCGGACCCGCCGGCGCTCATTCACCGGAAACCATAATGGCTGCATCGCATTTATAATCCATCATCGGTAGTGACCCATGTCAGAAAAGAAAAAGATCGGAATTGTATTGTTTCAACTCGGCGGCCCCGATACTCTCGAATCCGTCGAACCTTTCCTCTACAATCTGTTTTGCGATCCCGACATCATCAATTTCCCCGGCGCCTGGCTCGCCCGCAAGCCTCTGGCGAAATGGATATCCTCCCGGCGCGCGAAAATCGCCCAGGATCACTATGCCGCGATTGGCGGCGGGTCGCCGATCCGCGTGCTCACCGAGCAGCAGGCGCGGGCGCTCGAAGACGCCGTCCGCCCGCATGTGGATGCTCTCGCGGTGGTCGCAATGCGTTACTGGAATCCGCTCACCGCGGAAGCGATCATGGAAATCGGCGCGCTTTCGCTCGATGAAATCGTTCTCTTGCCGCTGTATCCCCATTATTCCTTTGCCACCACGCGAAGCAGCCAAAGGGAATGGAACCGGCTGTATAAACCAGGCAAGACTCCGGTGCGCTCGGTCGAACAATTTCACGATCACCCGCTGTATATCGCTGCCGTGGCGGAAAAAATCGAATCCGTTCTCGCCCACGTGCCCCGTTCCAGCCAGATCCATCTGGTTTTCAGCGCGCACGGCTTGCCGCTCAGCCTGGTCGAAAATGGCGACCCCTATCCGAAGCAGATTGAGACCACGGTTGAACTGGTGCGACAATCGGGCGGCTGGTCGAATCCCCATGTGCTGTGCTATCAGAGCCGGGTGGGCCGCCAGAAGTGGCTCGAGCCTTCGCTTACTTCCACCATCGGAAAATTGGCGGGAGAGGGCGTCAAGCGTATGATGGTGATTCCGATTTCGTTCGTCACCGACCACATCGAAACGCTGCACGAACTTAATATTGAAGCCCGGGAAGAGGCCGAAAAGCTGGGCGTCGAGGAATTCCTGATGATGCCCGCGTTGAACGATTCGCCGAAATTTATCGCCTGCCTCGCCGATTTGGTTTTGCAGGCGGTAAACGTGCCTAGCATTATGGCTACGGCTACATTTTAGTATCCCAAATGTATACTGCCGCTTGACAGCGTTTCGCCTGCATCATATAAATACGTGCTCGTATATGTTTGGATTCATAATTTCATGCCCGGAGAAATCGAGCACTACTGAACTTCACTATGGCAGATCAAATAGAAGGGAAGGCCGCTGGAGCAACCTCTCCTCCAGCGGACGCAGCAAAGGCAGATCAAGCAAAGTTAGATAAGAATCAGGCTATATTGGTCAATCGTTCCCGGCGCCGCCTGATCTGGGCCTGCATTTGGGGCTACATGGGCGTGAATTTCCTGATGTTCCTGCGGTTTTTCTTTCCGCGCGCTCTGTTTGAGCCCAATACCATCGTCGATATCGGTTATCCAACGGATTTTAGCGCAGGCGTAAACCAGCAATATTTGAATACCAATCGAATTTGGGTGGTCAAGGAACCGGACCGCATTTTCGTTATTTTCGCCCGTTGCACGCATCTCGGTTGCACTCCGGAATGGAAGCCCACGGACAATAAATTCAAGTGTCCGTGCCATGGATCGGGATATGACAGCGAAGGCGTAAACTTCGAAGGCCCCGCGCCACGGCCCATGGACCGCGCGTTCGTCAAGCTGGATCCCACCGGCAAAATGATCGTGGATACCAGCCGCCTATTTATTGACGATCCGCGCGCCGGCGTGAATCATTTCGGCGACAACGGCGCCTTCATCAACGTTTAGCTCACCAGCCTCACGGGAATTGGGGGAAGGGAATGGCGGAAGAAAACGGGGGGAACGGCCGCAAGCCAGGCATCCTCGATGACGTCCAGGACAAGGCCAAGGCATTAAAAGAAGTTCTCGGTCAGAAGGCCAAGGAACAACTCGAGGAATTAAAAGAGCCGGAAAAAACCCAGCTTTTCCGCTCCATGTTCCGTGTCAAGCACACGGACGAGCCGCGCAACCGCGCCCTCAGCGTTCTTTCCAACG
This sequence comes from uncultured Acidobacteriota bacterium, assembly GCA_963797765.1. Classification (GTDB taxonomy): domain Bacteria; phylum Acidobacteriota; class Terriglobia; order Acidiferrales; family UBA7541; genus JBGPTK01. The sequence goes on from CAWCQU010000003.1 coordinate 910,428, forward strand.
TCTTTTTCCATTTGCATCCGGCCAAGGTGAACCGCGACGCGGTGAAATACAAATTCACCTGGGGCATGGGCGGCATCACCTTCTATTTGTTCATCGTTCTCACCTTCACTGGCGTCCTGCTGATGTTTTATTACCATCCTTCGAAGGTGCAAGCCTTCCGTGACATTCTGTATCTCGAAAACGACGTGCCATTCGGCAAGTTGCTGCGCAATATGCATCGCTGGGCCGCGCACTTGATGATCGTAGCCGTCTGGCTGCACATGTTTCGCGTCTTTCTCACCGGCTCCTACAAGCGCCCGCGCGAATTCAATTGGTGCGTCGGTGTGCTTTTGATGGTTCTCACTCTTCTGCTTTCGTTCACCGGCTACCTGCTGCCGGACGATCAACTCGGTTTCTGGGCCGTCACGGTAGGCACCAACATGGCGCGCGCCACTCCGTTCCTGGGCCATGAAGGCCCGTTCGGCCCGCAATTAGGCATGACGCCCTACAACGACGTCCGTTTCGCGCTGCTAGGCGGCTCGATCGTGGACGCCAGCGCCCTGCTTCGCGCTTACATCTGGCACTGCATCGCGATTCCCCTGATCGCGGCAATTTTCATGGGCGTGCATTTCTGGCGCGTCCGCAAGGATGGCGGCATTTCCGGACCCGCGCCGGTGATGCTGGAATCCGAAATCAAGGAAGAGAAAGGTGTTCGGCCAGTCGTTCTAAAGCCGAGTGGCATGGCCTAATGTATTTAATCACTGAGGTCACGAATGTTTGGTGATTGGCATCAGCTCTGGGAAATCGCGTCGGCGCCGGACAACGTTCCGATCGTCGCCCTGCTGTTCCTCGTCCCGTTCTATACCTGGTACGCTTTCCGGCAAGCGCTTGAAAACGACCGGCTGATTGCGCTGCTCGGCTCTGATCCCGGGGCCGCGAAAACGCAATATCGCAAGGCCGAGCCGTGGAATCCCAAGTGGGAGCGCGAAGTACATACCTGGCCATACCTGATGCGCATGGAATTGCTCGTCGCCATTCTGGTCACCGTGCTGCTGATGGTCTGGTCGCTCACGCTCAATGCGCCGCTCGAAGAGCCGTCGAATCCCAACGTCACCATGAACCCGGCCAAAGCGCCCTGGTATTTCCTCGGCTTGCAGGAAATGCTGGTCTATTTCGACCCCTGGATTGCCGGCGTGATCATGCCCACGCTAATCATCATCGGCCTGATGGCGGTGCCCTATATCGACGCCAATCCCCTCGGCAACGGGTATTACACTTACAAGCAGCGCAAATTCGCCATCTGGACTTTTCTGGTTGGTTTCATTGGCCTGTGGGTGGGCATGATTTCCATCGGCACATTTATTCGCGGCCCTGGATGGATGTGGTTCTGGCCAACTCAAACCTGGGACGCCGAGGCGATTCAATACGCGGTCAACCGCAACCTCGATCAGGTATTTCCATTTTCATTGCTGCATATTAATGGATCGCTGCTGGCCCACTTGCCAGGAGTCTCCGCAAATTACGCGCCGATTTTGGCGGCGATTATTTTCGGCATTTTTCCGATTGTGGCTTATCTGATCCTGTCCGCGATCTTCATCCACTGGGTCTGCATGCTCAGCGAATTCAGCCGCCGCATCTACAAGCGCATGAGTTTGGTTCAGCTCGTGACCACTTACATTTTCTTGATCTTGATGCTTTCGCTGCCCATCAAAATCATGCTCCGCCTTCTTTTTAATATTAAGTACGTTTGGGTGACGCCATGGTTCAGCGTTTAATCGCAGCCAATTTCGCCGTCGTTTCGATCCTTTCGAAGGAGGTCCTGGGTGCCTGAGCAAATTCCCGATGATCCAGTTATAAAGCAGTCGCTCAGTGTCCCGCTCCTCGTCTCCGTTTTTCTGCTGGTGCTGACCGTCGCCTGGTCGCTCTACGCGGAATTTTACGGTCTGCGCCCGTGGCGCGCCTACCAAAGCGAGTTTGGCGACTCCTACGCGAAATACCTCGGCAAGGCCATCCAGAAGCAAAAATCCGCCGAGGATGCGTTGTATTCCTCCGCCGAATTCAAGCAGATGAAGGCGCAGATCGATCAGTTGGAGCAAGCTGCCAAACCGCAAGACGCCGAAATTGAAAAACAGATCGCGCTGCTCGATCAACAGCGCGCCGCCGTGTTGCCTGCCTACCAGGACGCGCGCGGCCGTGTCGGCGCTTTGATTTACGAATATGAAATTGTTCCCGAAAACGATAAGAGCACCAAAAAAGATCGCTTGGATACCGTTAACAAGGGCAAGGAAAAAACCTACGACGTCGATTGGCCCGTGGCGGAGGGAAAGACCGAGCCGCGCAAACTCAATTACGATCAGTTGAACTCCGCCTTCCCGCAAATTCTGGCGCAGCGCGCGGCCCTCGTGGACAAGCGCGGAAAAATCGATACCCCCGCAAAAGAAGCCAGTAAGCAACTGGCCACCTACGTTTCCGAAAAACTTCCCGGCCTCAGTTCCGCCGCGCTCGAAGGCTTGCAGCACAGCGCGCAGAGCTTGGACGTCAACCTTCGCCAGATCAACGTGAATCCCTCGGGAGCTTCCATCAACTATCTCGGCGGCGCTGGATTGGTGGATCGCTGCCAGTCCTGCCACATCGGCATGGATCAGACTCTCGTTCCGTTGCAGTTGACGCTCACCAAAGCCGATCTCGGAATGGCCAAGAGTCACAACGCCCCCTTTTCGAGCCACCCGGATCCGGAATTGCTCGCGATCCATCCGCTCGAAAAATTCGGTTGTTCTCCTTGCCACGGCGGCAATGGCCGCGCCATCGATAGCACCGTCCGAGGCCATGGACGCTACGAACATTGGCTCTGGCCGCTCTATTATCAGGAAAATTTCCAGGCTGGCTGCCAGCAGTGTCATTCCGCGGACATGGTCACCGATCATGCTCCTGTTCTGAACGAGGGCAAGCAGCTTTTCCGCCAGCGGGGCTGCATCGGCTGCCATCGTTTTTCGGGTTTCGATAATCAGGATGAACAGCTCGTCAACACACGCCAGAAAATCACGCAGCTCGGCGACGAAAAAAAAGCGGACGAATTGGAAATTCCCCGCCTGCAAAAAGCCGGCGATAACGCCCCGGATAACGAAGCCGCGCAAAAGCTTTATGCCAAGGCCAACAACCTCACCGTTCGCGTCAGCAGCATGGATGCGCAATCGGAAACTCTCGAACAGCTCAGTCACAGCTTGTTGCAGGAAATCAAGAAAGTCGGTCCGGACCTGAAAGACGTCCAACTGAAATTGCACAAGGAATGGATTCCGTACTGGCTCGAAAATACCCATACCTTCCGGGCCACCACCAAAATGCCGCAGTTCCGCTTCGCTCCAGGTGAAGCGCAGGCCATCGCAGCTTTCGTCTGGCAGAATGCGCTAACCGGTCCGGCCCTCGAACATCAACAACCGGGCAACGCCGCTCACGGCAAGGAACTATTCGAAGAACGCGGCTGCATGGCCTGTCACTCGATGGGAGAAGGCGCGAACATGGTGGGCGGCACTTTCGCTGCCAATCTCAGCCGCATCGGCGAAAAAGAAAATTACGATTATGTTGTGCGCTGGGTGCACAACCCGCGCCAGCGCACTCGTCCTTACTGTCCTTACGAGAAAAAAGATCTCGGCCCCGAGGATTACACAAAGCATAACCTGCCATTCGTTTTCGATCTCGATCACTCGCGCTGCCCGAATGATGGGCACGAACTCGTCGTCCAGCAACCCACCGTCATGCCAAACTTGCGTCTGAGCATGGACGACGCGCGCGATATCGCCTCCTATTTGGTATCGCAGAAGCACTCGGATGCCACCTACGCCTCCGCGGACTTCATGGATGATCCCAAGCTCAAACAGAAGGGCGAAGAGCTGGTAAAGCATTACGGCTGCACTGGCTGCCACGAACTTCGCGGCCTCGAAGATGAAGGCCGCATCGGCACCGAACTCACCAATGAAGGCTCGAAGCCCATCGAACGCCTCGATTTCTCGCTATTCACGGAAGATGCCAAACGCGGAATCGTGCCTCAGGGCGTACTCGGCCGTTCCGGCGGTCCTTGGTACGATTCGAAAGGTTTCTTCGAAAACAAGCTGAGCAATCCCGGCCTCTTCGATCAGGGCAAGTACCACGCCGATCCAAACGACCGCCTGCGCATGCCCAAGCCGAACCTGCGCTCGAAAGACGAGATGGAAGCCTTGGTCACCATGCTTCTGGGTTCCACCGATCCCACTCTTCCTCCTGATTACATGTACCGCCCGGCCGATTCGCGCAGAGCCATTCAGGAAGGCTGGTGGATCGCCACAAAATATAATTGCATCGGCTGCCACCAGATTGGAATCGGCCAGCGCTCGATCCTCATGGACCTGCCGCAGTATCAGGGCGACAAGAAAGGCAACTTGCCGCCGGTGCTCACCAGTGAAGGCGCGCGCGTGAATCCCGATTGGCTCAAGCAATTTCTTGCCAATCCCGCGCAGAGCACCACCGATACGAACCGCAACGGCGTGCGCACATACCTGCAAGTTCGTATGCCCACGTTCTCTTTGTCCGACGACGAAATTCGCAAGCTGGTTCTGTTCTTCGAAGCGATGTCGTCTCAGGCCGAGCCCTATATTCCGCAGAAACAGGAGCCGCTCACCGAAGCCGAACGCGGCATGGCGCGAGCATTATTCACCAGTCCCGCCGCTCCCTGCTTGAAGTGCCATGCAACCGGCAACGCCGAGCACGATAAGAATGCGTCCGCTCCCAATTTCCTGCTTTCGAAGGAACGCTTGCGTATGCCCTGGGCCGAGCGCTGGGTCACCGATCCCGCGAAAATTATTCCCGGCACGGCGATGCCCTCGGGCCTTTTCCGGTTTCAGGATGGCCACTGGGTCTTTGCCGGGCCCGTCCCTTCGTCCTTGCAGAGCTATCACGGCGACCAGGCCGATTTGCTCGTTCGCTACCTGTTCCAATTGACGCCAGCGGAGCAAGGCGCGCTAGCCGGTCGCGCGCCGGCTGCTGCTCCAGCATCCAAAAGCGGCGGCAAGTAGCGCAGATAGTGGTAATCTCTACGCTTGTCTCTGTTGCCCGAGGTTTTGCTCGTGTAGCGCCGGGCTTTAGCCCGGCAGCCTTTTGGGGTAGTTCTGGATTATCATTCTGAATTTCTGCGAGCTGTCATGCCATGCCAAAATATCTTCACACGTTCGAGTTCACCAAGGAGGATTACTCTTAATATGAAAGCCAAGTGGTTTTGCTTCATTCTGGCCGGTGCCATGGCGGTTGTAGTGGCCGGCTGCGGCAGCAAGGAAAAACAACAGGCGGCGACAGAAGAGAAACAGGCCACTGCAGCGCCCGCCACGCCCGTCGATATGGCCACCGTTGGTGAAGTCAGCGGCAGCGTCAAGCTCGATGGCGCCGCTCCCACCTTCAAGCCCATCAACATGAGCGCGGAGGCCTATTGCGCTAAAGCGCACAGTTCTCCCGTGCTTCCTGAAGAAGTGGTCGCGGCCAGCGATGGCTCGCTTGAAAACGTAATCGTTTATGTGAAAGATGGTCTTGGCGACCGGACCTTCGATGTCCCCAAGCAAGTGGTCGAACTCAATCAAAAGGGATGCATGTACCAGCCGCACGTCATCGCTCTGATGGCCGGGCAGGAACTGCAAGTGAAGAACGACGACCAGACCACCCACAACATTCATCCGATGCCCAAGGACAATCGCGAGTGGAACAAGTCGCAACCCCCCGGCTCGTCACCCATCGAGGATTCTTTCGCTCGCGCGGAAGTGGCCATCCCGGTGAAGTGCAACGTGCACCCGTGGATGAAGTCCTATATAGCGGTGTTCAAACATCCTTACTTTTTCGTCACCGCCAAGGACGGCTCTTTCGATTTGAAGAATCTGCCCCCGGGCACGTATACGCTCGAAGCCTGGCACGAAAAGTACGGAACGTCCGATCAAACCGTGACCATCGGCCCCAAGGAATCGAAGACGAGTAAGCTTCGTCTTCAAAGCCGCAGGTTCCGGCGACTAATAACAGCCATTGAGCGGGGGGCGGTTTGTAGGGGCGCTGCTTGCTGCGCCCGCCGCCCTTTTCGCACCACGACCCATTGCATCAGCCCTTGCCGCTGTACGCGCCAAGGGGAGGGAACTGTGCAGTCGAATTACAGTCCTGCCAACCGAAACGTCCACCGCTTCGCCGTCTTCACGGCGATTTGCACATTTTTCCTGTTAATCGCGGGCGCCCTCGTCACCAGCAATGACGCAGGCCTTTCCGTACCCGATTGGCCCCTCTCTTACGGCTCGCTGCTGCCCCCAATGGTGGGCGGAATATTCTACGAGCACGGCCATCGCATGATCGCAGCCACGGTGGGCTTTCTCACCATCATCCAGGCCATCTGGCTATGGCGCGTGGAAGACCGCCGCTGGGTGCGCAACCTGGGATTCGCCGCGCTCGGCCTGGTCATCGCACAGGGAGTTTTGGGCGGAATCACCGTGTATCTGATGCTCAAGACTTCCACTTCCTCCGCGCACGCCACGTTGGCGCAACTGTTTTTCGCCACCCAGCTCAGCATCGCGTTTTTTACCAGCGAGTGGTGGCGTAGCGAAGTACTGCGGTTGGACGACCCGGCTACTCCGCATGCGCGGTCGCTTACCGTTCTTACCTCGGTCGCAATCTTGCTCCAGATATTGCTCGGCGCTATTTTCCGCCATAATGGTTTCGGAATCCTGCCGCACTTGATCGGCGCTGCGGTCGTAACAGTCTTGGTCGTCTACACCGGACGCGTAATCAAGAGCCGCTTCGCGAATGTCCGGCCTCTACGCCGCGGGGTCACCTGGTTGCACGCGACGTTCGGCACACAAATCCTGCTCGGCGGCGCGGCTTACTGGGCGGTGATCGAGGCGCGCAACGCCATCCAGCCTGAACCGCTCTACGTCACGCTTACCGTGGTCCACGTGGCTTTTGGCGCGCTCACCTTCGGCGCCAGCATTCTCTTGATGCTGGCCTGCTTCCGGATGCTTCGTCCAGCCCGTGCGGTGCGTTTGGAATCCACTACGCAGCGTGCCGCCATGAGGGCCTTATGAGCACCTCGCGCACTGCCGCCCTCCCAGCGCTCACGCGGCCATTTGCCTATGTCGCGCTCACCAAGCCCGACGTCACATTCCTGGTGCTCATCACCACGCTCGCCGGATTCTATATGGGCGCGCCTGGACCGATCGCCGGAGTCCTGCTGCTGAACACCTTGCTCGGCACCACGCTCGTCGGCGCCGGAACTTCGGCTCTGAACCATTACATTGAGCGCGCCTCCGACGCCAAAATGCGCCGCACCGCCGGCCGTCCACTTCCGCTGGGATTGCTCCAGCCAAAAGAAGCGCTCATGTTTGGCGTGGGATTTGTCCTTTTCGGCGCAACGTATCTCGCCGTTCTCGTAAACCCGCTTTCGTCGTTCCTGGCCCTGGCCACCTGCGTCAGCTACCTGGGAATTTATACCCCGCTCAAAAAACTCACGCCGATGTCCACCACCATCGGCGCGATTCCCGGCGCGATTCCTCCGTTGATCGGATGGGCGGCCGCGCGTGGATCGCTTTCGCCGCATGCCTGGATACTTTTCGCGATTTTATTTCTGTGGCAGTTCCCGCATTTCCTGGCCATTGCCTGGATGTATCGCGAGGATTATGCCCGCGGCGGAATCCGCATGCTTCCGGTTCTCGATCCCAGCGGCCGCGCCACGTTTCGCCAAGTGATCGGCACCGCTGCGTTGCTCGTCCCAGTCAGCTTGCTGCCGTCGGTTGTGGGCCTGACGGGAATCCGTTATTTCTTCGGCGCGCTGGTGATGGGCATGGCCTTGGTGCAGATGTGCCTGTGGGCCGAGCGCGGAAAAACCAATATCCGCGCAAAATGGCTGATGCACGCAACCGTGCTGCATATCCCGCTGCTGCTGGCGCTGATGATGGTCGACAAGATTTCGCGTTAGGGTCTATTGCTTCATGCAGCTTAGGGGGTCGCAGCTTTAGCTGCGACATTTAGGGTCGCAAATCTTGGGGCTTTCGCGGTTTTTGCGTCCCGACGCATTAGGTCGGGAAGCCCTTTAAGTTATCTCCGTATCTTGCGGAGCATCAAAGGGGAGATTGAATCGCATGGGCTTTCGGACGGACATACTGGAACTGATCGGGTTGAACGCGGTGATCGTTGTTCTATGCGTGATCGGCATCGCCTCTGATATCTGGAGCCGCCTTCTCTTCAACGGCATTGATGGCATTTTGCTTCTGGCGATCGCCCTGATGATGGCCGGAATTTTCTTGCTGCAGATCTTCTTGGATTTGAAAACTGCTGGATACATTGGCACACCCGCTGTTGCCGCTGCTCCATCCAAGCCGGCTCCCGCTGCAAAGACTGCAGCCCCCGCTGCCGCCGCGTCGGCTCCAAGCACGGCCACGGCCGCTACCCCGGCAGCTAATCCGGAATCAAAGTAGGCTTCCCACATAGCGATGTCACGCTCATCAAACTACGTTCCAAAGTTCCTTCGGTGAGTCTCAACGTCTATTCTCTTCCTGCCGTCAACGCTTGCCTGAACGCCACCAGCGCGTTCTTTCTCCTCGCCGGCTATGTTTTCATACGCCGTGGAATCGTGCCGCTGCACCGGGCCTGCATGGTTACAGCCTTTTTGTGCTCCAGCGTCTTTCTTTATTTCTACGTGTATTACCACCTGCATGTCGGCATCGTTCGTTTCACTGGACAAGGCTGGATTCGTCCCGTCTATTTCACCATCCTGATCACGCACACAATCCTGGCCATCATCATCGTTCCGCTCGTGCTGGTTACGCTCACACGCGCGCTCCGCTCCCAATTTGCGCGTCATCGGAGCATCGCTCGTTGGACTTTGCCCGCATGGCTCTATGTCTCCATCACAGGAGTCGTGGTTTACTGGCTCCTCTATCGCGCGTATCCTCCAGGCATGCCGGCCGCGATCATTCTCGGAGGCCTTCGTTGAGCGCGTCCGCACTTCCGCCGGGCGGCTCGCCCGATTCTGCCGCGCCGAAAAAATCTTTTGGCGGGCGCTGGACGTATCTTGTCCTGATCGTCGCGCTCCTTTTCGTTCTGATGCCATTCTTGCTGTGGAACGCAACATGGTTTGGCAAGCCGCTGAATGATGACCAAATGTCCAAAGCCCTGAACAATCGTCTTCATCCCCGTGAAATCCAGCATGCGCTCGCGCAAATCGAACAACGCATCGAATCCGGCGACCCCACCGTCAAGCGCTGGTATCCAGATATCGTCCGCCTCTCCTCCGATAAGATCGACGAAATTCGCGTCACCGCCGCCTGGGTGATGGGCCAGGACGATTCCGTTCCCGAATTCCATCAAGCACTCACTCGACTCCTCGCCGATGCTCAACCCATGGTCGAACGCAACGCCGCTCTCAGCTTGGTTCGTTTCCACGACGACTCCGGTCACGCCCAAATCGTAGCCATGCTCCGGCCTTACACATTGCTAGCGCCAGAATCGGGCAAACTCGATCAGCGGCTTAAAATTGGCGACGTAGTGAATCCCGGAACTTTGGTCGGCCACATCGAGCAGGGAAGTGAGAAAAAAGAAGTCCGTACGGCAGTCCCCGGCACGATCGACCTCTGGCAGGCCAAGGATGGCTCCCAGGTAACAACCGGCCAGCCTCTGCTTCAGTTGACTCCCAGCCAGGAAATGGTCTGGGAGGCCCTCCGCGCCCTCTACCTGATCGGCCGCCCCGAAGACCTGGACGCCATCGCGCCCTACGTCCGCAGCGTCCCCAATATGCCGCCCCAGGTCCAGCAGCAAGCCCTCGACACCGAGCGGGCCATCCGCTCCCGTTCCTGAAAGTGTCGATTTGGGGGTCTCTGCGTCAATTTCGACGGTGAATCTGTCGGTTCGCGATGGGGTATCGCTCGGATTACGTTCGGTGAAAACGTCGGCAAAATGCAGATCGACTAGGCGCCCAATTGAGGAGAAATTTTCAAACATTTCGGGAAAATCGCGGCCGGTTAGTAGGGAAGAGCTCCGTACGTCGCTTCGAATTCCGCCAGCGGGATCATATCGATCGCATCCCACGGACATCCTTCCAGAAACGCGCCATCCGGGCCCTTGCTGGTGCACAATTTGCACCCAATGCACAAAATCGGATCGACGATAATGTTTCCGAAAGGCGGATGTTCCGGATCGCTTTGCCAGTACATGCATTTTTCGACGGGACAATAATCCACGCAGGCCGGCGAACCCGAACAGCCCGTGCATTGCTCGTTGATCACCGCGATAATATGCGGTTTCCGTTTGCGCTTGGTGTTGGTGCCTTCCGACATCGGATAACACTTCTCCACTTCGCCATTCAAGTGCTTCGCAATGTCGATCTCAAAAGCTTGAGCCACCGTTTTCTCCCGGATTCAATCAGTAAACTATTCTAACGTGCCGCACAACAATGTCAACTTTACTCCAACACCGTGGTTTTGAATCGGTGTTCGTAGGGGCGCTGCTTGCTGCGCCCGGCCTTCTGACGCAGGCTTGCAGCCGGCGCCTTTTGCAACTTCATTAGTAAATCTCAAAACGCGCCAATCACCGCCGCCGTGAATTCCTTCGTGGTGGCCTTTCCGCCGACGTCGCGTGTCAGCGCTTTCCCTTCATGATAAACCTTTTCCAACGCGCGCTGAATTCTTCCCGCCACGTCCGCCTCCTTCAACTGCTCGAGCATCAGCACGGAACTCATCAGCAGCGCCGTGGGATTCGCAATTCCTTTTCCGGCAATATCCGGCGCGGTTCCGTGCACCGCTTCAAACAACGAACTGCTGTCGCCAATATTTCCGCTGGGCACCAGGCCCAATCCGCCCACCAACCCCGCAGCCAGATCGCTCATGATATCGCCGTACAAATTCGTCAGCAGCAGAACATCAAATTGATGCGGATTCATCACCATCTGCATGCACGCGTTATCGATGATCATCTCGTGATATTCGATCGCCGGATATTCCGCCGCGACTTTTCGAATCGAAGCCAAAAATAATCCATCCGAAAGCTTCATGATGTTCGCTTTATGCATCGCGTGAATTTTCTGGCGCCCATGCTTCACCGCGTACTCAAACGCGAAGCGCGCGATTTTCGTCGAGGCTTTCTCCGTAATAATCTTCAAGCTTTCCACTACGCCGGGAACAATCGTGTGTTCCAGTCCCGCGTATAAATCCTCGGTATTTTCGCGAATCAGCACCACGTCCACATTTCGGAACGGCGTGGTCACTCCTTCCAGCGACTTCACCGGCCGCAAATTCGCGTACAATTCCAGCCCCTGCCGCAAAGCCACGTTGATGCTTTTCGCGCCCGATCCGATTGCCGTCGCCATCGGCCCTTTCAAAGCCACGCGGTTTTTGCGAATCGATTCGAGCGCCAGTGTGTTCAGCGGGCTGTCAGTCGTCTGCGTGGGATCGATCCGGCCGGCAATTTCTTCCCATTCAATTTCCACGCCGGCCGCCGCGATGATTTCGATCACCGACTTGCAGACTTCCGGCCCGATTCCATCGCCAGGTATCAACGTCACAGTATGTTTCATGGGTTTAGAAGATTAGTGTACGGGAAGGGAACACAACTCCACAACGCTCTTCCGGCCACCTCGCAGCAATCCCTTAAATTCGTGCAATTTCACGCCCGTTACCACGCCAAATCTCTTTCCGATTTAAGCTCTTGCTCTTTCCCCATTTTGGTATAATGAATGCAGATGAGACAGGCGGAACCTCATCGAACAACGGAGGAAGGCCGAAATGGTTGAACTAACACCGATTGCCGTAACAAAGGTGAAAGAGATTTTGCAGCAACAGAATCCGCAGCCCACGGGCTTGCGTGTCGCGGTGGTTGGCGGCGGCTGTTCGGGATTCAGCTATCATATGGCGTTCGAGAATCAGCTGAACGAGAATGCCGATAACGTCTACGAATTCGAAGGCTTGAAAGTGATGGTGGACCAGATGAGTGAGATGTATCTCGACGGAATCACCATCGATTACGTCGAGTCCATCGAAGGCTCCGGTTTTAAATTCAATAATCCAAACGTCAAGAGCACCTGCGGCTGCGGCAGTTCCTTCAGCGTTTAACGACCGCGCCCACAATTCGCGACTTCCAATAAACAAGCTTCTCGAGTTCAACGCTCGGGAAGCTTGTTTTATTTTGAGGGAAGGGAATTGCCTAAGACGCCGCTCGACGCGGCGTAAACTCGGGGAATTAGTTCAGTTCCTTGGCTCGGATTCCAGCGGTGGATTCATGTCATCATCCTCGCCGCCATAGTCGCCGGCTCGCACCACTTCGTCGGACATCTCCGGCCCCGCTCCTGCCACTCGCGGTTCGAGCTTCTTTTGCGCCCGCCGCTCCAACTTCGCTTTCGCCTTCTCAAGCCTTTTCATTTCTTTCTGACGCTTTTGAAACGTAGTAGCCATATAGTCTCCTGGAAGGCAGAAATAGCGCGGACTAGCCCGCGCACTCGGCAAATTGCCGCTCAGTTCTACCAGCGCGGTTCGCGCGGCTGGCGTGGGGCTTCGCGATAATCCTCGTTGGAAAAGCCTCCGCCTCGGCCTCCGCGCCCGCCGCCACCACCACCGCCGCCGCGATTCCCGCCGCCTCCGCCACCGCCGCCCGGACCTCCGCGCCCCGATCCCGGTCCCGGCCCACCGCCGCTACGGGCTTCCTTCGGGCGCGCCTCATTCACCTTAAGATTTCGCCCGCCCACTTCCTTCCCGTCGAGCCCCGCGATTGCCTTCGCTGCCTCGGCATCATTCGCCATCTCGACGAATGCAAAGCCACGCGCCCTGCCGGTCTCTCGATCGAGTGCCACGTGGATACGCGTAATCTGTCCGAATGGCTCGAACAATGCACGCAAATCGCTCTCCGTGGTCTGAAAGCTCATATTCCCCACAAACAGATTCTTCATACTTTTCTCCCATTCGATTTGATACAGCGCTGGAGCACCCCTGTTCCAACCGCTTGTCTTGCTCAAATATATTTCTGAATCTGCGTCGAGGAAACGGATGAACTACCCAGGCAGGCTAACGGCAGCGTCTCAATACAACGCAATCCGGCTTCGCAAGAGCGCAATCCCACTATAGCACATCATCTCCAAGTTGCGTGTGCGGTGCGCAATTTCGCTGCAAGTGACCCTCCTAATTTCCCGATTTGGCAGCGTCCCCACAAGTCTAGCGCCCCACCAGTACGAAAGCGCCCCAGTAAAACGGCAGATCCTTCCCGTAGCGCTGGCGCACAGTCTCCCGCTCTTTTATTTGCGCCTGCCGCAACGCTTCATGCTTGTCGAGCCCGCCCAGCCATTTTTGATAGAACAGCGCCATCAATTCCTGGGTCTCCCGGTCGGGCACCGACCACATGCTCATGAGTACCGACTCAGCGCCGGCTTCCTGTAAGCCGCGCCTCAACCCGAATACTCCTTCGCCGTTTTTCTGCTCGCCTAACCCCGTTTCGCATGCGCTCAGGACCACCAGTTCGGTGCCTTGCAATTCCAATTGCGCAGTTTGATACGCCGTCATCACCCCGTCGTCCAGGCCCTCTGCGGGTGCCGCGCCGGTCTGCGCTCGATCCGCTCCCGCGAAAAAAAGTCCCGAACGCAGCATCGGGTCTGCCAAGCCCACCTGTTGCTCGCCGGACGGGATCTTTTCTTGAGCAACCTCGCGATCCGAAAGAAAAAATCCATGCGTGGCCACATGCACCACTCGCGGGTTGCGTTGGCGGACGAGTGCCTCTTCCAGCGCCATTTCACCTGTGTAGGATTCCACTTGCCATCCTGCTTCCTTCAGTGTTTTCGCCACCATCTCGACTTCTACTTGCGTGGAGGGAAGCGGAGGCAGTCGCCCACCGGTTCCGCCCACGGATCTCATTCCCCTCCCGGCGGCAGTCACAATCTCACGTGTTTGTTTTATCTCGCCGCGCTTTCAGTTTCTCCAGGGCTGCGCGCTGCTCTTGCTCGCTCATTTCAAATTTTGGATTTCCCAGCAGCACGGCCGTCTTGGTGGTTGTCGAGCGTGCGGGCCGCAACAGGTCCTTCGTGCTGTTCAGCGGCCGCAAATCATATTTCTCCAGCAGCAACTGGCCGGATTCATCCGCGAAAAGGCCCAGCGGAATCTGATTCAGAACGCCATCGGGCGCAAGGTAAACGCGCTTTGCGCCCGCCAGCGCGGGCTCCAGCGGCTTCCAAAACGACTGGTAGGCAGCGAAGCTAGATCCTGCGGCGGCGGGCTTCGCCGCTTCCTTTTCCTTCGTCAGCACAACGCCGCGTGTCGCTCCCACGCTTGCGCGAAATTCCGCAACCGGCGTTGTTTCCATTTTTTGCGCGTCGCCCAGCAGCACGAAGCTGGGCATCGTCGAGCGTGGCGTCACCACCAGCGCCATATAGATAAACGTGCTGGTGAATTTCTTGCCGTCGTGAAACTGAAATCTTACATATTCAACCGCCGCATCCCCCGGCCGCAATGCTTTTTGAACGTCCTGCCAACGCGCGCCAGCCAGGCTGGCCTGCTCGCCAAACGAACTTACCCGCCGCGCCAGTTGCTGTTCCAATTCGTTGGCTTCGGCATTCACTTTTGCTTGCCGCTCTTGCCACCCCTGCGGCCGCGCCGTCGCGATCTGCGACGCTTCGTTCTTCTTAGCCGTCAGATCGTTCAGCAATTTCACGGTTTGCGGATCACCGCTGTTCGTCACTTGTGCGCGAAGCGCGGCCACGCTGGTCCCGACCAGGCCCTTTTGCCACAAAAACACGTCGTAAACCCGGCCCGCGATTGCCGGATCGTTGGTCCTTTGCGCCGTCGCATAGCTGAAATAGGCGGGGAACACGTTTTGCACCGTGGCAAGAAACTGCAGGCGGTCCTTTTCGCTCATGTAAGCAAAGCCGTATTGGAATCGTTTGTGGGTAATCTCCAGGCTGCGCTCAAACAGCGGTCCGGCGTCTGCATCCCGGCCCCAAGCCCGGTAGAGCAGCGCCAGATTAATTAAATTCTTCGCCAAGTCGGGATGATCCGGGCCCAGCGCTTTTTCGTCGATCGCGATGGCGCGCTTGTAGAGCGGTTCCGCCTCCGCGAATCGGCCCTGATTTTTGTAGCATGCGGCGAGATTGTTCAGGCCCGTGGCAACCCGGATGTGGTCGGGCCCCAGCGCCTTCACGACGACCGTCAACGAACGTTTGTAAAGAGGCTCGGCCTCCTGGAGCCGCCCCTGCGCTTCATACACTCCCGCAAGCAAATTCAGAATCGCGGCCACCGTTGTGTGGTTCGGCCCCAATGCCTTCTCATCAATCGCCAGAGCGCGCTTCAAAAGCGGTTCAGCTTGCGTATATTTTCCTTCAGCGTCGTAAAGCGCCGACAGGACCAACAAATTCGTCGCCACACTCGGATGCTCGGGTCCCAGCACTTTTTCATAAGCCGCCAGCGCGCGCTTCATCAGCGGCTCCGCCTCCCCAAATCGCCCTTGTGTTTCGTAAAGCAACGCCAGGTTGTCTAGCGCGGTGGCCACCGTCGGATGCTCCGGCCCCAGCGTTTTCTCGTAAATAGCCAGCGCACGCCTCAATAACGGTTCAGCCTCACCGTACCGCCCTTGGTCGATCGTAAAGCTCGGCCAGTCCATTCAGTTGATTGGCCACCGCGGGATTATCCGGGCCCAACGCTTTCTCGTCGATCGCGAGAGCACCCTTGTATAACTGTTCGGATTCAACGTAGCGGCCTTGATCGTTGTACAGCATCGCTAGATTGTGCAGATCGGTCGCAAATCCTGGATTCGCAGGGCCCAGCGCTTTCTCATCGATCACGAGCGCGCGTTTGTAAAGCGGCTCAGCCTCTCCATAACGTCCCTGCTTGGTATAGAGCAATGCCAAATTGTTCAGGTCGCCGGCAACATCGGGATGATTCGGTCCCAATGCTTTCTCATTGCCCGCCAGCGCTTGCTTGTAATACGTCTCTGCTTCGGCGTACCGTCCCTGACCGTCATAAATCGACGCCAGATTATTTTCCATCGCGGCGACGCCCGGGTGATCCGGGCCCAATGCTTTCATACCGATCGCCAGGGCGCGTTTTAACAACTCCTCGGCCTCTGCGAACTTTCCCATCTCCGAGTAAATGGTCCCCAAGCGGTTCAACGCCGCGGAAGTGATCGGATGTTCAGGACCGAAAGTAGCTTCTGCAACGCGCACCGCTTCCTGAGCTGCTGTTGCGGCCTCCCCATATTTTCCTTGTTTCTCGAGTTGAGCAGCCTGCGCGTTCAGAGCCTTCCATCGAGCTTCCTGCGCCAAGCACGGATCCGTCGCCGCCAGAATGGCGCACAAAAAGATCACATAGTCAGCGATACGCAACCAGCGCTGCATGGACGGCTCCTTGGAAGTGTCGAACATCAATCTCCGGCAACCGGTCGGAATTCGCCGGCGCGATCCATCAGCATTAAGTTCAGGCCAGATTCTAAACCTAATGACGTGAATTTTTCATGCGCTGCAGGTTAGTATCAACTGGCTTTCCAATCCATGTTTTTTGAGGAGGACGCTTATGGCTTCCTTGCCGGACAACGGGCTAGTTCACCTGAGGAGTCCCTACTCAGTTCCAGAAACGCTCAAGCGGCTGGAGTCCGTCTTGCATGCCAAGAATCTTACCGTCTTTGCGCGGATCGATCACAGCGACGAAGCCGCAAAGGCCGGTCTGACGATGCGCCGCACAAGTCATCATTTTCGGAAGTCCCAAAGCGGGCACGCCTCTGATGGTTGCTTCTCCAACTCTCGCCATTGATCTGCCGTTCAAAGCCTTGGCGTGGGAAGATGTGGATGGAAAAGTCTGGCTTACCAGCAATAGTCCTGAGTATCTGAAACTGCGCCACCAGATTCCCGGGGAGTTGGTGAAGAATCTCGCCGGTGTCGCCGGGGTCCTGGAAAAGGCTGTGGAATAGCCCGTACGCAGCACCCGCATTTCCGGTGGCGCACGGCTTTTCCTGGGAAGTTGCCGCTACCGGAGCGATGGCGCCTCACGGTTTTTGTTACACTACGCACTCGGATGTCTACGACAATCGAAACCATCAGCGCGAATCGCGCCCGCATCGAATCGGTCGACATCGTTCGTGGCGTCATCATGATCCTGATGGCGCTCGATCATGTCCGCGATTTCTTTGGCAATGGCGCCATCAGCCCCACCAATCTTAACCAAACCACCGCCGCTCTTTTTTTTACCCGCTGGATCACCCATTTTTGCGCGCCTGTTTTCTTTCTGCTCACCGGAACCGGCGCCTATCTTTCGCTCAAACGAAAATCCAAACGGGAACTCTCGCGGTTCCTTTTTACGCGAGGCCTGTGGCTGATCTTTCTCGAAATCGGAATTTTCCGCTGCTTGGGGATTCAGTTCAATTTCGATTATCGCCTGACGGTGCTTACGGTGTTGTGGGCGCTGGGCTGGGCAATGATTGTGCTTTCGGGGCTCGTTTACCTTCCCACTTTCTGGGTAACCATCATCGGCGTGGTGATGATTGCTGGTCACAATTTGCTCGATTCGATCCAGTCGGCGAATCCCGTTTGGACCATCCTGCACTCGCTCAATTTCTTGCTGAACACTCCTCAGCACTCTGTTTTCGTCGCGTACGTGCTCATCCCGTGGGTTGGAGTGACGGCCGCGGGTTATGGTCTCGGACAAATTTACAGTTGGGCGGCGAATCGGCGGATCACTTTTCTCTCGCGCTCAGGTCTCGGCCTGATCGCTGCTTTCTTGGTGCTTCGCGCGATTAATATTTATGGCGATCCATTTCGCTGGTCGATTCAAAAATCCACTTTGTTCACGGTGATCTCTTTTCTAAACACCACAAAATATCCGCCGTCATTGCTGTTTCTTCTGATGACGCTCGGTCCCACAATGCTGTTTCTAAGGGCGCTCGATGGCAGAACGCCTGCATTCCTGCGCCCCGCGCTCACCATCG
Source organism: uncultured Acidobacteriota bacterium (assembly GCA_963797765.1). Taxonomy (GTDB): domain Bacteria; phylum Acidobacteriota; class Terriglobia; order Acidiferrales; family UBA7541; genus JBGPTK01. The sequence goes on from CAWCQU010000003.1 coordinate 928,338, forward strand.
GCAAAGTCCCGATGTTTTATTACTTGCTGCACTTTCCGCTGATCCATCTGATTGCCATCGCCTTTTGCTACTTCCGCTACGGAGCGATCCACTGGATGTTTCAATCGCCAAACCTCGGTGAATATCCCATCACTCAGCCGCCCGGCTGGGGCTATTCGCTTCCAATCTCATATCTGATCTGGGCCGTCGTCGTTCTGGCCCTCTATCCCCTCTGCCGCTGGTTCGCCGCCGTAAAGCAGCGCCGCGCCGACCCCTGGCTGAGTTATTTCTGAACGATTGAGATACTGGGCGAATCGCACGCTCGTGCACACGCGCCATAGTTCACAGACAACCACGCCAATCAAGCTGCCAGGTATTTCTTAAGCGGCTCCCAATATCTCTCGTGCCATCCGGAATACAGGTGTCCATAATTGCCTTCCGGAAATCCCGTGTGGTCGAGAACCAGTTTGGTCTGATTGCCTTGTCCTTTCAGTTCGAACTTAACAAGCGTATAAACTCCCGGCTCCCAATACGCCGGGCGCCATGCCTGCACGATGCGCTGGTTGCCCACCAATTCGATGTTCCGGCCTTCGATTTTTCCGCCGAACATCTTAAATGCGCCGCCCGCATCGCGGCTGATCTCGGCTGGCTCGCCGGAGAAGGCGCTGAACTGCTTGGAGTCGAGTAAGATTTCATAAATGCGCTGCGGGCTGGCGTTGAGATCGATTTCCTGGTGCAGGGAAGTGCGCAATCCTTCGGCGCCGGTGCTCGGCTTCTCTTCCATTTTCGGTTGCTTCTGTTGTGGCTTGCCCCAAACAGCCGGAACAGCGGCCAGGCTTCCCAACGCGATTGCGAAACCGGCAATTGCTTCGCGCCTTGTGGGCAATTCTGTCACCGCTCTTGCGCTCTTTTTCTCGATCATCACACCCCTCCCATGTTTTTACATTGCAACATTCCCGCATCAGACCACGCGACTAAAATATGTTCAAGATCATATTTTGCTGGAAAGGGAACTGGGTTCCGAGTGATACTCCAGCGCTTCCGAAGCAAGGAGGAACAATGCCCTACGCCGCCGGTCACCGTTCTGAAGTAAAAGAGAAGATCATCCAAAGCGCGCGCAGGCTGTTCAATCGCTACGGCTTTGAAAATGTCTCTCTCAATCAAATCATGGCGGGCGCCGGCCTTACGCATGGCGGCTTCTACAGCTATTTCAAAAGCAAAAGCGACCTCTACACCGAAGTCTTAGGGTGCTTCTTCACCGATCCCAATTGGAAGAGTTGCTGGGAAGGTGTGGAAGTGGATCTTTCCTCCGCCGATGTGGGTCCGCAAGTCGTCCGCGCCTATCTCTCGCGTCAGCATTTCGAGGATGTCGAGAATTCCTGTCCCATGGTCGCGTTGCCAAGCGACGTCACCCGAAGCAGCGAGAGCGCTAAGGGCGCTTTCGAGACGATCTTCAAAGCAATGGTCAGCGTCCTCGAGCGCAGTTCAACGGAAAATGGCCAGTCTCGCCATGCCACAGCCCAAGCCATCGCTGCATTGTGCGTCGGAGGCATGGTTCTCGCTCGCGCCATGCGTCACCGCGCTATCGCGGACCAATTGCGCGACGCATGCATGGCCGTCGCGCTCCAGCTAGGCGGCTGGGACAAACAGCCCAAACCCAAGAACAGCAGTGTCAAACGCCCTCAGGCGCTCCGGGCAGCCGCGCATTAGCCCGCAACGTCTATTTGGGTTGGTCGTGTAGCGCCGCCCTTCAGGGCGGCATCTTGAACAGCGGGAGGTTCGGCGGCGATTGAATTACGCCACGCGTCCCCGTATCCTAGAGTGTCGAATGAAAATAGCTCTCGCCCAATTCAATCCCACGGTCGGCGATTTCGAAGGCAATGCCGCCCGCATCGTCCAGCTATCTCATGAGGCGAAAGGCCGCGGCGCTCACCTGGTGGTCTTTTCCGAGCTTTGCCTGTGCGGCTATCCTCCCCAGGATTTGCTCGAGCGCCCCGCCTTCCTCGACCGCAATCTCAAAGCCCTGAAAAATCTCGCTCGGGATGTTGCCATGCCCTCCATCGTCGGTTACGTCGGCCGGGCCCAGGACGACACGGGCAAGCCCGTCGCCAATTGCGCCGCCTTGATAGCCGACGGCGAAATTGTCTTCGAACAGCGAAAAATGCTTTTGCCCACGTACGACGTGTTCGACGAATCGCGCTATTTTCAGCCCGCGCATTCCCAGCATATTGTTCCGCTGTGTGGCCAAAAACTTGGCATCACCATTTGTGAGGATTCCTGGAACGACAAACACTTTTGGGCCCAGCGCCTCTACGATCGCGATCCCATTGCCGAACTGGTCGGGCAGGGAACTACGGTCCTGATCAATATTTCCTCCTCTCCCTTCACCATCGATAAACGCGGCCTGCGCTTTGACATGTTGAAGGCCATCGCCCGCGAACACCGCGTGCCGGTCGTCTACGTCAATCAAGTTGGCGGAAACGATAGCCTTGTTTTCGACGGCTCGAGCGTCGTCATCACTCCCGACGGCCGCATCGCCGCCCTCGCAAAATCATTCGACGAAGATTTGGTCCTGTTCGATTCCGTTACGGGAACCGGCGACGTTCGCCCCCAGCCTGCCGACGAACTCGAAGCCATCTATCGCGCTCTGGTCTGCGGTACAAGGGATTACGTGCGCAAGTGTGGTTTTAAGAAGGTCGTCGTTGGCCTTAGCGGCGGAGTCGATTCGGCCCTCGTCGCCACTATTGCCACGGATGCTCTGGGGCCCGGGAACGTTCTCGGTGTTGGCATGCCCAGTCCTTATTCCTCCGAGGGAAGCTTGCGCGATGCCCGCCAACTGGCCGAAAATCTGAAATGCGAATTCATGGTTCTCCCGATTGCCGAAATTTTCGATTCCTATCGTCACATTCTGAAGCCAGCATTCGCGGGACGTCCCGAAGACGTCGCCGAGGAAAATATTCAAGCCCGCATTCGCGGCAATCTCCTGATGGCGCTCTCCAATAAATTTGGCTCGCTGGTCCTCAGCACCGGAAATAAATCCGAAATGGCTGTCGGTTATTGCACTCTCTATGGAGACATGGCGGGGGGCCTCGCGGTTATTTCCGACGTTCCCAAGACAATCGTCTACGAGCTAACCAAATTCAGAAATCGCAGCAGGGAAGTCATCCCCCAGTCGACTCTCACAAAACCGCCTTCCGCCGAACTGCGCCCCAACCAATTGGATTCGGATTCCCTGCCGCCATACGATGTGTTGGACCGCATTCTGAAATCGTATGTCGAGGATCTGCAAAGCCCCGAAGAAATTGCTGATCATTACGGCTTTGCACTCGACCTGGTCCGCCGCATCGCCAAAATGGTCGACCAGAACGAATACAAGCGCAAACAAGCTCCCCCTGGACTAAAAGTCACCACCAAAGCCTTCAGCGTTGGCCGCCGTTTCCCCTTGGCCCAAAAGTACGCAGTCTGATCTTTTCAGTAGCTAAGCCTCGCCTCGAAAGCGTCTCCGGCATTTCTCACAGGTGGTCACAATTAAAGTTAAACACCTTTGATTCTTTCTCTCATATAAAAACTGGAGCTTTGCCCTCGATCTCAGGTAAATTGCATTCCTGTCATTGGAGGAATAAATCGCATGCTGCGAAAAATATCTCTTCTATTCTTACTCGCAACTCTAAACGCCTCTGCACAAACACGCCCCGCGCAATCCGCTCCTGCACAGCCGCAAATTGAGAAGACGATCGAAGCGTATCTCCGCAACCTCTTCGCCTGGGGACCTGACTATCAAGTCAAGATCGGTTCACTCAAAGACGCTCCCATGCCCGGATACTACGAAGTCCCTGTCACCGTTTCTCACGCCGAGCAATCTGACACGGGCATGATCTATGCCAGCAAAGACGGTCGTTTCATTTTCAGAGGGGAAGTCGACGACACAACAAAAGACCCCTTCGCAGCTACCAGGGCCGCCCTTCACTTGGACGGCAATCCTTCCCGTGGTCCCGCCAACGCCACTGTCACCGTAGTTGATTTCAGCGACTTCGAATGCCCCCATTGCGCCGAACTACAAAAGATCCTCAAAGTAATCATCCCCAAATACCCGCAAGTCCGCTTCATCTTTAAAGATTTCCCATTGCCCCAGCATCCTTGGGCTATGACCGCCGCTCTCGCCGGACGCTGCGCCTACATGCAGTCTCCCGACGCCTTCTGGAAGGTCCACGACTCCATCTTCGAAAACCAACAAGCCATCACCCCCGACAACGCCTAGGAAAAAATGCAGGAGTTCGCCGCCGCCGCTGGACTCCCACCCGACGCTTTCCGCGCCTGCCTGTCCTCGCCAGAAGCCAAGCAAGCCGTCGAATCCAACATATCCGACGGCACCGCCATAAAAATTGCCAACACCCCCACGCTCTACATCAACAGTCGACCCCTAATAGGCGGCACCCAAGACTCCCTAGACCAGTACATATCCTACGAACTATCGCGCCCCCACCCACCCAAATCCCTCCGCTAAGCAACTACACATAATATAACTTATCGGAAGTCAATGTATTTCTTGACGAATGTTTGCTTGCTTGGAAGCTTTTGTTTGGTGGTGGCTCCGTGATGTGGGGGTCAGTGACGGTCTGTACTTCGGGGATAGTCTAGCGTTGCAATAGTAAGGGGCTTGAAGGGGGGTGGGTGAGCCTAAGTCGTTGCGCATCTGGTGGATGGAGGATTGGAAGAGGTGGCAATTGCTCAGGGGCGGTTGATCGTTGAGCATTTGGCGCGGACACTATTGTGGCCACCTGTGATTGAGATGTGGCCGGATATTGAGTTAGTACGCGGACTGAGGAAGTTGGTGGATGGTGCGTTCAATTTTTGGGTTTGAATCCGGAGTGTTGATATCTGAGGATCTTGGCGTTTGACGGTTTAGACGGGACTCTCATTGCGAGGCCGAACAGATCGGCAGGGTTTCTGTTGCAAGGGTGTAAGGGCGGGCTGAGCTGCGTGGGGAATTCGGAAGTATCGAATTTTGAGGATGGATCAGCGGGAAAGAGATGGCGGTAGAGGAGGCTATGGTGTTGAGCGGAGATCAGCGACGGGAACTTGCCAGGGTGGCGGCAGCACCGAAGCCGGCTCCCAACACGAACCACTTGGCGTTTCGCTTTAGACGCGTCCAAAAGGATCCACCCTTTGCAGCGGTCAGGGCGGCATTTCGTTCTTTGATGAGGGCGGCAGATTTGATTTGTTCGTCGGCGAGATCGGCGCGCGCGGAAGTGAGCTGCGCCTGACAGGCTCGACAGTCTTGCACGAAATCGTAAAGGGGTTTCAAGTCGGCGGAGGGCAACTGGGCGACGAGCCCGTCATTCGCGACGTGAGATGGCGACTGGGACGAATCTGTTTGTTGAGGATTTAGGTCAGAAGGTGATCGAACGGTTTCTTTGGAGGAGCCTTTTTCCGACAGGAGAGTTCCCTTCTCTGTATCCGAGTGGCTTGTTCCCGGCTGATCGGCCGCATTGGGGGTTGTGGTTGTGAACCCGATCGGTTTCGGCAGTGGGATAAACTGTTGAAGAGCGGCTGCAATCTGCTGTGGCGTTTGTACTGTGCGCTTCAGAGCGGCGATTTGTGCGAGAGTATCTTTCAGTTCCGCGGCCCGATTTTGTTCCCGGGCTCCGGCGGCCGAGATGAGTTGCTTTTGCGCCTCGAGTGTTGCTACCAGCTGCAGATGATCGTCGTGCGATTCGAGCCATGAACGGAAGCCAAATGCTGCGACGGCGAGAAAAACCGAAACTGCGAGGATTTTGAGAGTTCCTTTTCCGGGCATATGCGCGCCTCCGTGAAAGAAATGAAAAGTGAAGTGGGAAGGATTACCGACAGTTGGATTGACCGAGGAAAGGATTCGCTAGGCTACGGAAATTATGATCCTCAGGTTGTTCTTCTTTCGCGGTGCGGGGATGCCGAGCGAGTCGGATAGTTCCTGGTCATCCTTGTAGAGTGGCTCGCGAGTGGGAGGACGCAGGGGATATTCGCGTGAATGAAATTGGCCGGCGCAGGAGCGGCATAGACTCTTGCCTTCTTTCTCGACAGTTGCATTATGACGGCAACTTGAAAAATAAAAACACGGACAGAGAAGTTCGTTCGGCATGGGCGTTTCGTCCTTATATTGCGTGAGTTGCGCGAGGGTGCTCAGAAACTGCGGGTCCTACGACGTTCTATATTTATCTGCGCGGGCCAAGACTTCATCGGCGTAATGAGGATTACCGCCGCCATTCCACAGCAGCAGAGCCTTGGAGACATTGCCTTCGGCAACCGCGAGCTTGTGATTGAAGACCGCGCAACCGGTTTCGATTGCGGAGGACGGATCGCAGAGTTCGCTTAGAAACGTGTTTGCGAAACCGTTTTCCCGCGCGACCTGCCCCATCACCTGCATTAATCCCCAACTGGTGGCACGGGCGCGAGCCTCGGTTTCGTGAGTGACTTCGCCGCGCGCCCGCAGCGGCAAAATATAGCGGTCGTAAAACGCCGGTTCGTAGCGAATCGCCCAGGGATTCCAGGCGGACTCCTGCTCGATGATGGCGCAGACGAGTTCGGGATAGAGTTGGTGGCATGAGGCCGTGGAGCGAGCAAGGACGATGAGTTCTTCTTGAGACATGGTCGCGGCTTCCCAGTTTGCGGAAGAAGTCGAGAATTGCTCTCCGATGGAATGGCAGGTGAAATCAGCCATGAAGAAATTCGTCACTTCTCATGCAATTGAAGTTTTGTGGGGTCCGATCGAAAGCATCGGACTCCATAAACCGGAGATTCCTCGCTCATGAAACGGGCTCGGAATGACCCCAAATAGATTTTTCGCGGCCTGTTCAGCGGTGCTTGCCATTTAGATCGATCCAGCGAATTTGCGGCTGTTCGGCAAGCTCAATTCCCTGCAGCCTGCACAGTTCGTGCAGTGCGTTATAAATATGCGGCAGATGATTAATGGCCATGTCCTGAACGAACACACGCATCAATTCGTCGTTTCGAATGCGGCGGTAGAGCCAGCGCAGGAACAAAACGAACTGAACGGCTACTGCGAGAACGAGAACGATGCGGTCGGAGTTCATTTTGTAGGCGGCATGAATTGCCGCGGCTCCTTGGTTGGCGCATGTGAGAGGCGGAAAGAGCGATGGGGTGTCGCGAGTCGAACCAGCGGGGATCTCTAGGTATTGGTGGTGCATAAGATTGGCAACTCGACGCGGGATTCAGCCATGAGGAAAACATGCCACCAACGTCAGGCTAGGCAGGGAATTCGGAGCTGAAGGGTCGTATGGAACCGGTGGAACTCGTTGCATGCGTGGCTGATGCCACCCTCCCGACAGAATTCGTCGGGCGAGGAAGGGTGGCGCTACACGGCTACCCCTATTGGGGTTGCCGGATAGACGGTAGGAACTCCGACCCCCTGAGAACCTACGCAATTTCAGACTGGGACGGCAGCGATTTCAGCGGCGATTGTGAAATCGCATTCAGCGGAGTGTTAGCCGAACAGGGAGCCGAGACCCGCTCCGATGCCGCCGAACAAACCGCCGAGAAAATTATTGTTGTTGCCAGAGGCGCGTGCGCGCGCGTCAAGCAATTGGGCCGGCACGCCCATGGCTTTGCCGAGAAGGTTGGTGTCAATGCCGTAGGTATTGCCGATTGCCTGCAGGCCGGCCAAACGTTGTTGCAACTTTTGATTCGCGAAACTAACTTGATTTTGGCGAGCTTGTTGCGAAAGATCCTGAGCTTGTTGGCGGCCGAGTTGCGCTGTCAAATCGGAATAGCCCGCTGGATTATTGGTTGCCGCCAGTCGATTCGCGGCGCGTTGACGTAGCGAATCGTAGGCGGTTTGCGTCGAACCCATGCCCTGTTGAGTGATGGCGGATTGCTCAGCCGGAGAATAGCCCTGGCTATTGAGCAGATCCTGAATTTCGGGCATGGCGAGCGAACGGTCCTGGGCGCTTTGCTGGTTCGCTTGCTGCAAGAGTTGGTTTTGAATTGCCATCTGGCTGTCGACGTCTTGTTGAGTAGCTTGCTGGGCTCGGCTCATTTGCAGTTCTCCTGTGAAGCGATTGCTGGAATATTTCGGGTAGTTCCCTGCTGGTTCGTTTGGTGCGCTGCTGGATGGCGGCAGCCGCTATAGGGAGAACTTCAGGGGCTAAAGCCCGTTTTTGATGCAATCGCTAATGTCGGAGCTAAAGCTCCGACCCCCTGAAAGGCTGATCGGTATCGAATCAGGACGGCACCCGCCGCTCAAGCAACTGGCGGAGAAAACCGCTTGGCGGAGAATTCGGACATGATTCGTAACGATTCGTCTCTCGATATACGGGACTCGAAAGAAAGAGAGATTCTTCGCCCCGTAACGCCATCCGGGGCGCAAATGACGCGCTTCGCTCAGAATGACATCGTTCAAACATGTTTCGCAGGCGGCTCAAGCCGGAATCCGTTTATGGTTGGAGGCGCTTCGAATATGGAGTCCAGTTATCGTCGCGGGTCCAGCCGATTGCTTCGAGGCGGCGGCCGAACCGTTTGGCGATGCGCGGAGGCAGCCAGGCATGCGCGTCTTCAGGCCTCGCGCGAATGCGTCGCGTTCCGCTGCGCGTTGAAGAGATAGCAATCGCGAATATCTTTGGCGCGGCGTGCCTGCCGCAGGATCAGCGAGCAAATACGATTCGCAAGTCAGGCGCGCAAGGGATGCCATCACCACGCAGCCTTCGTCGTCTTCCAGAACCAATTTCGAAATGAAAATCGGATCGTCAAGATTCGGGAATGGATAGTCGAATCCTTGGCGCGCAGTGAATTTGCTTTAGCGCGGCGAGATCGCCTTCGGAATATTCGCGGATTCGCATTTGAATCGTAGGCCGAACTTCGCTGGAAATACGCCTTAAAATACGCGGTGACGCAGCAAGGGATGCGCGCGCGCCATTGCTTCGGCTACTTCGAATGTGGTGGCGCCTGGCGCAACGCCGTGGCCGGAAAGCGATTCGGCAACGCGTTCGGGAACTGGTTTGAGCACTTAGCGGATGCGGCAGCACTTCGAAGCCCGGGTGCCGTTCGAGAGACAAGATGCGCGCCCTCGTCCGCTTCGACGAGGACGAGGATTGCGAGAGAATCGGCTAGCGCGGCTTCGGGATCGGCTGCCACCCAATGTGAATTGCCGAATCGGCATGCATGCTTGCGCCACTCGGCCAAAGTGGTCAGGTAGTAGGCACGTCCGTTCATGACGCGAAGGTCCAGTTGTGCGTCAGGACGGTGGCAGCATGGCGTCCGGCATAAAATTCGTGGCATGGCTCGCAACCGACGGAAACTTTTGAGCTGTCTTCGACGATCGTTTCGATTCTTCGCAGGGTTAATTTCGAAAACCGGCCTACCAACATGTCGGAAAGGCACAGGCGTTCGGCGCGCATCGGAGAACCGTCGGCCAGCGTGAAAATATGGTGAGGCGTGACGTCCAGAATTTCCTGGTTGGAAAAATACAAGCGAATAAACGTATCCGCTGGAATCACTTCGTGGCGGATAATTCTCGTCCATCCGTCGCGGCCCAGAATTTTCTCGCCGATGCGGCAACTTTCGATCGGCACGGTTCCGCGTTCCCGGGAGAGCACGACGCTGCCGGCGCGCAGGCAACTTCCACTGCCGCCGCCAGAACCGCCGCCGACGCCCGCCGCCGTGGTGGCGGCAAGCATGGCGCCCTGGCTGAGCGGGATATTTCCTTGCAGGGATTGTTGCTGCGCGGCTGCATTTGTTTTTGCAATCAATGCATTCGCGGGAGATCCAGAGCCTCCGGCCACCCAGGCCAGGACGTGCGCAACATCGTCCCAATAAGGATAGAAGAAATATGTAGTCGCGGATGCAAGGCCCGTGACTGCGAGCGAGCCATTGGGAACCGAGGTTGTGGTTCCGTCGGCACGGAAAATGGATAGGCTGCTCCAGGACCAGGTGATGCTCGACGTGGTGGACGCATAGGTGAACGAGCCATTCCAGGTGGGAGGGATGGAACCTTTTGCCAGGACACCGGATTTTGTGGGGTCGATGCTGCCGCTCGAAAGAGCCGATTGCACCACGCGGCCGAAGCTGGCGCCCTCCTGCACCTGGCTATCCAGGTTCACGGAACCGCTGGTATCGGCGCCGGGAGCGAGATTTACCTGGCCACCGCTGACCGCGGTGGGATTCGCTTGCGTGCCGAAATAGGTGTAGAGCGAGTAGACGGATTCGATAAATTTTGCGCGAACTCGCCAATAGCGAGTGGTATTGCCGAGAGCGAAATTCGCCGTGAGTGCGGGGCCGAGTGAATAAACAGTTGGTGAAGTGAACGCGGCGTTTGAATCGGCTTCTAGAGAGTAAGCGATCGGAGTGGAATCGCTGGTGGCCGGCGAAGTGGCGGGGCTGGCGCCGATCGTGACGGAGAACGATCCTCGGGCTCCGGAGACCGCGAGCGAGGCGGGCGGAGCTGGGGCGGCGATGGTAGTTCCGGCTTGGGATTGCGCTGACGGTTGCGGATCGATCTTCAGCCGCTCGCCCATGGAATTTACCGCGGAGACAATTTGCCGCAGCGATTCGTAGAGATAGGGATTTTCGCGGCGGAGGGCTTCGATTTGGGGAATGGTCAGCATTATCTTATTTGTTCAGATCTTTGAGGCAATAGGAGCCGCCAGCTCGAGAAGTTGGCAAGATACTCAAACCTAGAGATGCCATCCTCCCAACAGAATTCGTCGGGCGAGGAAGGGTGGCACTACACGACGAACCCTTCGGATAACAGATATCAGTTGTGGCCGCGGACGAACGACCAGGGGTCGGGCTTCACCCACGGGACAAATTTTGTGATTGAGAACCAGGAGCCGGGCGCGTTCGTGCCGAACTGGTAGCTGATTCGCTCTGCGAGCAAATTTGTGTAGAGTTCGAGATCTTGCGGAGCAGGATTCGCCAGTGTCCAGGAACCGATCAACGTTTCCGTGGCGCCGCCCGGAGAGAATGCATTCACGCTCAACGTGCCGGAGCCTTGGACATTGGCGGTTAGATAGCCGAAGAGATCGCGGCCCGCCGCGCCGGTGCCGCTTAGATATGCGGTGGTGTAATAACTGTTGATGGCCGCGCCATCGTCGGAAAATTGCCCCGGCGTAAGCGTATAAATCTTTCCATTCGCGGCGTTATTGCCGAAATAAATTTGCGCGACGCCGCTGGGCCGCTCGATGATGCCGCAGGAATTTGCGGAGATAAACCAGGGCGTCCACTTGCGTGAATTGCCCGGCGCGGATAGCATCGCGAGCGGATCGCCGAGGCCCTGAGTGTAATCGCACACCAGCACAACCGAAGGCTCGGTTGCTGTTCCCAGTGGAACGCCAACCAGGATGCGTTTTTTCTCGATATCCACCTGCACCCAGATGCGATGGCCGTATTGCCAGTTGATGGAATCCCAGGTGGGCTGAATTTCCTGGGAAATTTTCACCGGCTCGCCGCCTTCGAACATGTAAAGACCGGCGCGCCCCGCGATCACCACCCACTCTTCGCCAAAGCCCACGCCATGGGCCGAGGGCGTGCCGACTTTATTGGAAACTTCTTCGATGGACCACAAAGCAGGCTCGTTTACGCCGTCATCGGCGGTGACGTGCAGGCTGCGCTCCTTCACGAAATACAAGAAGATTGCGCAGCTTGAAAGCGGCGCGAATTCCCTGCCCGTTATTCACTGCTACATCCAGAATGCCGCTGACTCCGTCGTAACTTTCCGGTTGCTCGGTGTTGCTGGCGCGAACCAGCGAAGCATTCTGCGGAGCGGCCGTGGAAAAAATCTCGATATTGTCGACGAGAAACGATTCGCCGTTCGGCGCCGGAGTGCCGTCGGCATAGACGCACAGCAGCAAATCGTGCGGAATCGTGCTCTGCGGCGGGGCGAGATCGGCGGTAAATTCCTGCCATTCGGTGGCGGCTTGCGCCGCGCTCACGGCAAGTCCGGTCCCAATCGCACCCGCTGAGGCGCTGAACAAATTGATTCGCAGCGTGCCTTGCGCCAGCGCGGCGCTGCGCTGCACGCGCGCCCGCACGGAATAATCCGTGTTGCGCACCAGAAGCGGATTGCCCGCCGCATCGGTCCAGGCATTCTGCGTGATGAGTCCGCGCTCCACCGTCGAACCGTCGGACGTAATTCGATACGCGTCGCCCCACGCGACATCGGAAGACTCGCGGCTGCCGCCCGGACCAAATGTTGCGTCACGCTGCCAGCCGAGAGGGCGGCCGTTGCCACTCAGATCGAATCCACCATCAAAAGTCGGGTTGCGCCAGTTGGACATTTTGGCGCGCTCTCCCCACCAGAAAAGCCGCTGAGCATAATCGATCACGCCCACTTGATTGGGCAGCTCGATCAAATCAAATAAATAATCCATGCTGGCGCCGGAAAGCAGAATGGTTTCGCTAAAATCCACTTCCAGGGAAGTTGTCGCGTTATCGTCGATCACCATGGTGGCTGGGACATGATAGAAATTGGCGCCGCCGGCGGCGGTGAACGTGAGCAATCGCTGCACCACGTTGGCCGGTCCGATGGGGATATTGGTCACGTTCACTTTCTTATTGCCTGCTGCTGTCCAGGTGACCGGCGGCGAAGGCGCGGTCCAGTATCCCTGCCGCGTGACGAACACCACCGAACATTGATGCGGACCAGCCGCAATCGATCCTGGATCGGTGGCGTCGGCTACACTCGGCCCCTCGCCAGGACCAACCTGGCTGACTCGATCCAAAAATGTGTCGTCAAATTGCCGCGGCAAATCCTGTCCCACCAGGCCATCGGAAAAGGCCATGTATTCCCGGCCGAATAGCGTCGTCGATGCCAGGTACGAATCACTGGAAAGCCCTGCGCTAACCAAAGACAAAGTCCCCGGCGAAGTCTCCTTGTAGAAATTCCCCGCCGAATCGAAGACCAGCAAGCGTTGCACCAGATTCTGTGTGCTGAAGGTTTTCAGGCCATTAATTTTAGGCGCACCCGCCAGCGGCGCGTAGGAGGAAACGAGTCCTGGACGAATGCGCACCCCGCCGGGGAAAAATTCCACGTCGCGCACATCGGGCGACATTCCTGGCGGCACATCCGAGGGATCCAGCAGCGTGATCCAGGTGCCAAAGGTTGCCAGCGCTAAAGGTTCAAAGGTTTCGATGCTCATAGGTATTCCGTTTGTGAACCTCGACGGGTCTTGATCAACGAACTGTGAAACTGCCGCGGCGAATTGGTACGGGCAATAAAAAAGGGCGGATCTGAGATCCGCCCTGGTTGAATTGAAGTCGAATCGCGTGAACTTACGCGAAATTAACCAAGCTAATTGACCAGCAGTTGAATCGTGGCTGTTTCCACCAATTTTCCCGCAGTTCCGTTGATGGTAACGTTAAAAGTGCCCGCCGGCGTGGGTCCGGGCTTGAACGAAGTGCTGCTTCCGCCGCCGCAGCCGGCCAGGATGAGAAATATCAGTCCCACTCCCGCGAAGCCCAACCGCACCCGCGGTCTTCCACTCTTCCGCCCCGGCCACAGCAGTCCCAGGGTAGCCAGCAGGCCCAGCCACGGCGCGATTTGCAACGGGCTGCGCGGCTTAAACCATTTTCCCATCGGCCCCGGTAATCCGGATCGCACCGTCGTGGTGATCGTCAGCGCGGACGAAATGGGGTTGGTACCGTCCGGAGTCACGCTCGCGGGCAAGAAGGTGCACTGGGCACCCTGCGGCAGGGTGGTGCAGGTAAAAGTGACGGCCTGATTGAAGCCATTCCCCGGCGTAATGGTCACGGTGGTGGAGATTGCTTCTCCCGCCGTCAAGGAGGCTGCCGGAGGGCTGACAGCTACAGCGAAGCTTTCTCCTCCCACCATCTGGGCAACCTGGGGAGTGTCTACCGCATTGTCATTGACCAGCAGATTGGCCGAACGGTTTCCCGCATCGGCAGGCTTAAACGTCACGTTGATGGTGCATGAGGCCGCTGCCGCTACAGTGGAGCCGCAATTGTTCGTTTGCGTAAAATCATCTTTGTTCGTACCGTTGATCTGCACGCTGGAAATCGTTAGCGGCCCTGTTCCGTTGTTGGTCAGCGTGACGGGCTGCGGCGACGAAGCCTGTCCCACCGAGACGCCCGTAAACGTTACCACGGGTGGGAAACAGTGCCACGGTCGGTGTCGGCGCGTTTCCCGTACCCGAAATCGTGATCTGTTGCGGGCTGCCCACGGCGTTGTCGAAGATTTGAATCGTAGCCGAAAGAGTGCCTCCCACGATGGGCATGAAATTCAGAGTAAAGGTGCAATTGGCGCCGGCAGCGACGCTATTCGCGCAAGTGTTTGCCTGGGTAAAGGTACCCGGATTGGCGCTCAGAATCTTCAAGCTGGTAATTGTCAGCGTGGCGTCGCCGGTATTGGTCACCAACACCGTCATCGGCGCCGCTGATGTATTGATATTCGTGCTAGGGAACACCACCGCGGAAGGCGTGAGCAGGACCCCCGGCCCGGCTGCGGGAGTCACGCGCGACACAAAAACATCCGACCCACCGGCAAAGAAATTCTGCGCGGGACCGGCCAGCGGGAAATTGGTGGATTGCGTCGTTCCCGCCAGCACCGCATCGCCGGCCGAATTCGTCGTAATCGAATTTCCGGAGTCATTTCCATTGCCACCGAAAAAAGTGGAATAGACAAAAGCGGATCCATCATTTTTCAACGCGCTGATAAACGCATTCGCCGGACCATCGAGCGAAGCCTCAAACGGATGAAAGGTGGGAAAATCGTTGGAGCGCGTCTGGCCGGTCACATAAACCGTTCCGGTGGAATTCACAGCAACAGCCAGGGCGCGATCGCCATTCGAACCGCCCAGATAAGTGGAAAACGCCAGCGCTGCGCCACTGGCCGATAATTTGGAAACGAAGCCGTTCTGATCGCCTTTCAGCGCGGCCTGCAACGGCCCCACCGTGGGAAAATTCGTGGAGGTGGTGGCGCCGGCCACATACACCGCACCATTCGAATCCACCGCGATTCCGCTTCCCTGATCGTTTCCCGAGCCGCCTAGAAACGTGGAGAAAACCAGCGCCGATCCGTCCGGCTTGATTTCCGATACAAAAGCATTCGCGGGGCCTGCCAGCGCGGCCTGAATCGGACTCACGGTTGGAAAATTCGGAGATGTCGCTTGCCCGGTGACGTAAGCATTGCGATTTGAATCGAGCGCGATTCCGCTGATCAGGTCCGAAGCGTTTCCGCCCAAATAAGTCGAGTAGAGCAGTCCAGAGCCATCCGGCTTAATCTTGGAAATAAATCCGTTGTTGAATCCTCCCAGAGTCCCCTGGATCGCTCCGGCCACCGGGAAATTGGTGGAACTGGTCTGCCCGGCCACATAGGCGTTGCCATCGGGGTCAATCACGATGCCGTTCGCCGAATCGGTTCCATTGCCGCCAAGATAGGTGGAATACGTCAACGCGGAGCCCGATGGATTCAGCTTCATCACGAAAGCGTTTTGCACGCCGTTCAATTGCGATTGAAGCGGCGTACCGGCCAGGGGAATATTCTTCGAGTTCGTCATTCCCGCCAGGTAGGCGTTGCCGGTGGAATCGGCGACGATTGCATTTCCCTGGTCGGTGCCCGTTCCGCCGATATACGTGGAATAAATCAGCGTATTGCCGTTGGCGTTGAGCTTGGTGACGAAAATATTTTGAATGCCACGAAGCGCCACGTTCAGCGCGTTCAAGTTCGGAAAGTTGCTGGATTGCGTGCTGCCGGTGACGTATAAATTGTTCGATTTATCCACGGCGACGCTCATCCCCAGGTCGGTGCTGCTTCCGCCCAGATAGGTCGAGTACGCCAGAACCGGGTCGATGATCAGCGGCAGGGAGCGATCGTAAGGCGCCAAGCTCGAACCCGGCTCGATTCCCGGAACGCAAAACGTAGTGGCTCGCGATTTCCCGACGTTCGCCGCCGCGCACCTGATACACCACCGGGCGGCGCAGCAAAACTTCTCCCCCATCATCCTGGATCGAAAGATTTCCCTGTGAATCCGGGCGTGCGCCGCGCATTCCCTTGAGCTCAAATCCGATTCTTCGCGGATCGGCTCCCGGCGCCACCACAAAATCGTATTCCAGCTCCCCGCCCCGTCCGTAATAGACCAAATCGATTCCGGGATAAACGCCGCGATAGCGCACCTGGGCGTAGTTCGCCACGTTGGAATGCCACTGGCGCGGATCGTTTCCGAAAAAATAATTGCTGATGCCGCTCAGGCGCTCCCGGCCCTCTACCTGCGTATTTCGATCGGCGCCGGCCAGGCGCATGCGCAACACGCCGATTTTATTTCCGCCATCTTGTGGATCGGATCCGATCGAAGCGCGTTTTGGACCGGCGGACGCCGGCTTTTGCAAAGCTAATACTGCCGCATCCGCGGTCAGAAACAGCGTATAACCGCGTCCGCGCGCCAGGTACTTTACCTGAGAATCGGTCTGCCCTTCATTTGCTTCGAACCGCAGCGGCAATTGCGCGAATTGCGCGGCCACTTGCGATGGTGCAGGCTGCTTCCGCTCGTCCGCGGATGGCTGAGCAACGGGTAGCGCTTGACGGTACGGCGAATGGCCCAAACTGACGAGGAAACTGGCAACCACTGCGAGCAGTAAAGGAAATGCCAGGACGCTACGATCCTTCAATAGTTCCTCCGAAAAACATGGTTCACCCTCTGTGTTTTTCAATCGTGGGGACAAGACCGGGAATACCGCCCCCTTCTCGGTCTGCCCGCGGCGCAATCACAGGACAACCCTTTAACCCCATGCCACCTGCGGAAAAAGAGCTTACAACAGGGCCGTGGCTGCGGCAATCAGTTGCTCGCGCTGATTTAAACGTTCCCGCGAACCACTTGTCCGGGCAAACGTCTCCCCGAATTCCCCGGCTTAGATGCCGCTAGCTGCTTGCCGGTTTGCTCCTGCCATAGCGCTATTGAAGCTTTTTGAAGATCCCGTAAAACGTGATGGTGTCACCGGTGATGGCGCCGGGATAGGCACCCGCGGCGAGTTCCGGGAACGCGCCGGCGCTTGCGCCTTGTTGAAAGATTTTCACTTTCCCGTTATTGAGTGCGCTGCCGGCAGTGAAGACGTAGTCGTATCCTGCAAGTCCATCGATCCAGGATGTGCCTTGTATCGGTGGTTGTGTTGATCCGATCACCGGAAACTGAGAAAGGTCGACCGTGTCGCCGCCGGTGGAATAACTTCCCGATGCGGCAATTGTGCCGGCCACATGAATTCGTCTTTCGTCCGCCCAAGAATCAACTAAATTGAACGTCAGTGCCATCGCGTCACCTCGGTTAAATTGAAAGTTCCTACGTTAAGCAAGACCCGAATCACCGCTCTCGCGTACGCTCCGGGCGCTTGGTCATCCCGAGCAAAGCGAGGGATCAAGAGTTTGAGAAAGCACCTGGGAAAAAGTGATTCGAGTTGTGAAATGAATTTGGAAGGAAGAAACATGGAAAGCGCCGCCCGGAATGGCCTTGCTTCCCTGAAATGTCGGCCCAGCCTGCAATCGTCCTACAGATACACAACCTGGCGGCGATATCCGAACGGCTTGCGCCGTCGCGCTTTCTGCTGTTCCGGCCGCACATAGCGTTCGATTAGATTTTCATTGGCCACCTGCGCAGCCGCGGACATATCGGCCGCCAGGGCCCGTGCGCCGCGCGATCGAGCTGCCAGAGCAGCAGTGGCGTACGCCAACGCATCGGTTGCGGAGCGAATTTGAATTGGATCGCTGCCCAGCACCAGCGCTGGCAGCGCCTTTTCGTAGCGCAGCCGCACCGTCACCGGCTGCGTCGCACCGATGAAATTAATCTTGTCCTCGCGCCATTCCCACAGCCGTAGATATTGGCTGGGCTGCAGATTCAGCATTCCGCCGCCGGAAGTAAATTTCTCCATCGGCATGAATATGTCGGCAGTATTAGCCGTCGCGCGTTCCCACAGCATGTGCGGGACCAGGCAATCGGCCGGCAGTTGCGGCGTGGAAGCATCGCTCAACTCCGCGGGGTTCGGCGCGATTCCGCTCACCGGATCAAGCGGCAGGTCGATATCCGCCTGCGCCACCAGCACGGAAACGCCGCATTCCGCCAGCGCCCGCTGCACTCCGCGATAGGCGGAATTCAGCAGAGGCATCAGCACCGCATCCGTGAACACGGCGCCCGCTGCGTCATTGGCCAGCGAACGGGTCAAGATCAATGCGTCTTCCGCCTGCGCGTAGGCCGACGTGGGAATCACCGGCATGGGTGTTTCCTCCTAAATTTTGTTTGCAGGTTCAATTCGATGAGGTGTTATTTCTGTCTGCGTTCTCCGCGTCTCTGCGGTAAAAGCTCTTGATTCTTTCCTACGTTTGATCTTGCGGAACCGGTGACTGCCGCAAGTAAAGCGCCACACCCAGGATCGCGCTGATCCCAGCGCTGATGCCGCCGATTTGCATGGTGTGATGGAATCCCGCCTGTAAATTGAAATGGCTCGGATCAATTCCAATCGCGGCAAATCCAGTCACAATTCCGTTAGCCGCACCGGAAATTCCGGCCGCGGCGATTCCTTTCAGCCAGACTTCGATGGATTTCATCAGAGTATTCCTTGCCACACACTCCCAAAAGCTGCAGAAGTGCCCGGCTTCGCTTCCGGCTAGGTCTTAATTCGGATTACCCGCGCAGACGTAATTGAATGTAATTGTGGAGGAAGCGCTCAAATTCACGGTCACTGCGGTGGTGGAGGTCGATACCCACCACGTCGTCGCTCCCGGATTCGAAACGGGCGCCGCCACGCAAACCGGCGCGCTGGTAAACGCTTTGGCGAAAGTCAGACTCGCATTGGTTGCCGCTGTAATTATGATTTTGCCCGCCAGATCGCTATTCGCGCGCCGGCGCCGTCAAATGTTGTCCCACCAGAAAATCATGGCCGCGCAGCATTGCCACGCTTCCCACCGGAGCGGTATCCGGCCAATCCCCCAAATTCAATCCCAGCTCCGCCGCCTCGTTGTCGCTAATTTGTCCGGTGGGAATGTGCAGCAAAATCGGCGCGTAAAAATCCGCCGTTTGAGTGGTGTTCACGTTGCCAAAGAAGACGGTCTCGCAAGGATTGGTGATACTGGTTGTAACTTTCACCACTCGATAGCCCCATTCCCACTCGCCGTCTCCTCCGACGAACGTGAATTGAGCCGAACCCGCCGATGCCGCGCCTTGTCCGGAAATGTCCGTGAACGTGGCGCACGATCCGATGGTGTTTTGCCCAAACGGAGACCCGCCCTGAAAACCATTGGCGGTCACCGAGCGGTACCACGTGCCATAAATCAAGATATCCCCAACCGCATAGGTTTGATTCAGGTCCGCGAAATAAGCGGTGGCTATGCCGGAACTGGACGTCACGCGGCCGGCATTGTTCGTGCCATCGCGGTCGAACAGCTTCCCGCCGGTGATGTTAATGTTTCCCGCGCCGCGCGTCCCCCACGCGCCCGGAAGTTGCGAAGCAATGTTTGCGTAGGGAACCGCGGTGGGCGCGCCCAGGCTGCGCGCGTCGTCCACCCGCCCGATCACTCGCGCGGGCATTCCCACCTGATTGCCGCTCATGAATCCGGATTGATACATCCGCGTTGGGCTGATCGTGGTACTCGCGAGGGTTTGTGAGGTGCCTGCCGGAGCAATCATCGGACCGATGATGCCGGTAACGCCAGTCCCATTGGGGACAATCCCGATCGAGCATCCATCGCATTCGACTGACCCCGGCGGGCCGTTGCCGTCCACTTCCACCGCATACGCGGTGGCGTTGAGCGGCGAATCCGCCGTACTCACATCGCGCAAATGGCTGAACTGTGTGTTACTCGAAGAGGTGAACCAAACGCACGCGGCGCCATACAGAGCCTCGCACGTCATCGTATCCACAAAAATCCCGCCGCCCGAGCTTCCGGCGTACACCTTGATTCCGCCAAGCTGCGTATTGAAGTGAAAAAATGAAATCAGATTGGCGCCGGCGTTTCCACGGCCGTCCACCAGCACGCATTGGGCGTTGTCGTTGGTCGGAGTGTTTTGATCGTCCGTGCCCTGGCATCCCGAGTAGTAGAAATTGATCCAAAGCGCCGAGCTGCTGGTAATGGTAATCGTGGGGCCGTTTCCGATCGAGTCAGCCACGGCAAAATTGTCGTTAAAGAAACTGATCCCGGCAGTGTTGCAATTGACGGTCGAATTGTCCGAGCAAACGCCCAGCAAAGCCGCCCGTCCCGGAAAGCCATAGCTCTGGTTTGAAAAATTCATCGCGGACGATGTGGACGAAATCCAAACGCACGGATGGTTCAAGTCCGCCGCCGATCCACAAACAATCGTGGTTCGTCCCGCGTAGTTGCTGTTGCTGCCGAGCGCCGGGCCCGCTTCCCCAATAAAATTCACCGCGCCGGATTTCGCCTTCCGCCATCCCGCCGGCGGGCTTCCAAAATTCGGGTCAGTCGAACCCATAATCCAAATTCCCTGCCCCGAAGTGCTGGTGGCCGCCACGCCGTTGGTGTTGTAAATCGTGCCTCCTGTCAAAGGCAACGCGTCATAACAAGCCATGATCGTCAGCTTGGCCGTCCCCCAGCTCAGCCCATCGTTCAAATCATTTCCCGCCAGGGAAACGTAACAGATCGCGTCAGCTGTCTGGGGTTTTCCGGCAACGTTGGGCGCAACCAAATTTCCCGTCACGCTCACGCTTCCGCCCACGGTCAGGTTCCCGCTCAGCGCCATCGAGAGCGCCGAAATCGCCCCCGTGCTCGTCACCGTAGTCACCGTTGGATTCATCGGGTCGTTCGGCAGCATCACGTCGGGAATCACGGTGGTGCTCAGTTGCGTTCCGGAGATCTGCAGCGTGTATTTTCCCGGCGCGGCATAAAAGTGATAGTTACCAAGTCCGTCCGCCGTGATCGGATTCGCGATCGGCAAGGTCAGCGCGGAATTCGAGTAAAGGTTCGCCAGCGGCGTACAAGGCTTCGTCGTGGTGTTCGCAGGTTGCGTGCACACTGCCACTGTCGCCCCCGCTACCGGCGTGCCCCGCGGACTCAACACAATGTCGTCCTTACGCGTCCCCTGCGCGAGCAAGGACGGCGCCCCCGCCACAGCCAGAATCCCCGCCACAATACACGCCGTCATCGCCATCGCGCGACGCCATGTAGCGCCGCCCTTCAGGGCGGCAGCTTTTTTTCTGCGCACATCTCGACCCCGCTCACCGCCACTCGCAAATCAATTCGCATAATCATTGCACCACCCTGAAAAATTTAATTAAATATGATCTTTGTAGGGGCCGGCTTTACGTTTACCCTGAGCCTCGAAGGGCCGCGCCCTCTGGCACTTACTTCTCCCGCGCCCTCGCCGCCTCCGAGCTCCTCTTCACCAGCGTCACTCCATGTTCCGCAGCCTTCGCCGCATCCAAAATCGCGCTGCAGTGCCGGCAGACAGCCACTCCCGGCTTCACTTTCTCTCCGCACACCGGGCAATCCAGCATCTTGGTTGGAACATACGCCCATTCGCGCTCGCTTCCCAGCACCAGCGCCGCTCGCCGGTGCATATCGGAAATTTCGCGATAGCTGTGGCCGCGCGCCCACATTTGATCGCCTTCCACCACCAGACGCTGGTACCAATCATCGCGTTTCGCCCCCGCAACAGCGAGTTCCTCTTCCGAAGGCCGCGCTCCCGCGCACACAAACACGCCGTGGTCATCCAAGTCCTGCACCAGGTCCTCGGCGATTTCCCGCGCGCCAATCGTGAACGGGAATCGCCGGTTGTCACCCAGGTCCAGAGCGTCGCCGCGCGCCGTCACAATCAGCAGCGCGCAGCTTTCCCCTTTCGCCCGAGCCGGAATGTGAAACACTCCATAAGTCCTCGACACATACCAATCCTGATCGCTCAGCGACGCAATCGTCACTGTCGCTTCCCGCGACACATCCCCTTGTGGCAACCGGATCTCCCTCGATTTCGCCGATCCCCAAACTGAATTCACTGTGTTCTCCTCATGGTGAGCATCATCTGCTCTAGTAGCGCAGCCACTCCTGGCTGCGTGGGCTTTTTCGCGATGAACAAATGCACACAGCCAGGAGTGGCTGTGCTACACAAACACGGCGCCGTGAAACGCTGGCCCGGCTTCCGCGAACAAATCATCCGCGGCGGAGTCCCACACGCGTTCGACTTTTTGCTCCCGCCGGTCCAGTGCGCTTCGCGTCACTCGCGGCGATAGCCTGCGCGTCCACTCGATCGCTCGCACCACCGAATCACAAACGCACGCCGTCAACGGCAGAAATTCCCCGCCCTGCCCCTGCACCGTAAAACAATGCTCGTATTCCCCTCGCGAAGGATAAGGCCCCAGCGCCGGGACCAAAATTCCATCTTCCTTTTCCATCGTCTGCTCGTACCACTGCGTGCGATCCCCAAACGCTTCCGGAGGAAGCCACCGCTCAATATGCCAGCGATCGTGCGGAATATATTTCGGCTCTTGCCGCAGTTCCACGCGCTCGCGAATCACGTTTCCGCTCGCATCACGATCAACCCACCTTCCGCCAATCCAGGCCAGCCGCGACCATCCCCAAACCACCCGGTAATTCGCCTCTCCAAATCGGTTAAACCCGCCCGCGCGCACCACCCGCTCCCGAATTTCCCCTGGCGCTTCCTTCGCCTCCCGAATCACCTGAATCATGAATGTACTTTCCTTATTCAGCTTCACGTCAACGCGATTTCTTCCGCAGAGAATGTCCTGCATTCGCAGTCATCCTGAGCAAGCGCCGTTTGCGCCGCGAAGGATCCAGCGCAAGCCGAGCCGTCGTGCGATAATTGAATTGCTTCGCAGACGTGTCCAATCTGTTTGAAATGTTAAGGGGCGGCAAACTCGCCGCCCCTTTTGTTTTAGTCTGTGGTTTTGGGTTTGTAGGGGCGCTGCTTGCTGCGCCCTCTTGGTTGGATTCGACTACTTCTAATACCCGCTCGGAATCGCCAAATTATCAATGAACGATCCCGACCGCGGCGCCTCGTTCCACACCTGCATCCCCACGACGAAATAGAAAATATACGCCGCCGCGAGTCCGCCACTCGCGCCATAAATCGGAAACACGGTTTGTCCGCCGACATCGTAAAAATCGATGTCCTGCATCACCGCGCGTCCCCAGTGCGAAAGGTCCAGAAAATCCACTCGCGCCTGGTTGGCGTTAATCGACGACTTGATCGGCACTCCCGCCATAGTTTTCTGCCCAGTGAAGAGCAGGTCGAGATCGCTCGCGCGCCCGCCCGCTCCTTCCTTGATGATTTGGGAAATGGTGACGCCGAGTTGCTCCCACGCGTGCTCCTGTTCGAGCGACGTGTAAGCGATCAGCTTGCCCACTTGCCCCGAACCGAGAGCCTTGCGAACTTTGTTGATGGCCAACCGCACCGCGCCGGGAGTAAGCGCCGAATTATTTCCATTCACGCGCGGCGTCGCCAGTTCGACAGGGTACGTCGCGCGGTTGAGGTTCATCCACGTTCCGGTTGTCGCGTTGGACTGATGGTACAAAATTCCGAACAGCGATTGCGGCTGCGCTCCGGTCAATCCGTCGTGCACAATCACGTCGCTGGCAGTCGTGCCGGCAGGCACCGAGTCAACCGTGATGGTGGAAGCGAACGGATCGACGTTGGTCACGTTGGCGCTGCCGCGATTCGTGGTCAGCGTCGAATCGTACACCTGAATCGTTTGATTGAAATAGACCAGCATCGCGCCGGGCGGCTTCGCCATCGTGAAAGTACTGCTGGCGATCGAGCTGATCGTTCCCAGCACGCCATTGCCGTTGGTCTGCATCAGTTTGTCGAGGAACGCACGGAACTGCGCCATGGCGTTTTTCACTTCGCGCTTGGCCGCGTTCTCGATCGCTTTTTCCGGTGCGTTCGACGCGTATTCCACCAGCTTGGTAATTTCCACCGCGTGCCGGAAGAAAATCGGAGACACCTGCGCCACGTCGTAAACCGTACCCGAGCCGCGCCCCAAATCTCCGCCATCCAGATTCGCAAGCCCCGCTTTTCCGCCGGGACGAATCTGCAACGGCAGCCGCATGTTCCGCGAGCTTACTTTTTCGACGTCCCCGCGCTGCTGGATCATCGTCAGCAGTATGTCGTCCCGCTCGTAAAGCAGCGGAAGCTTGTCGCGCACCTTCTCGAGTTGCAACGCAACCGACTGAGAATTTTGCATCTGAGCCATGATTTCACTTCCCCCTTAGGCAAGCCCGCAACGCGATCGGCGCGGCAGGCGAATTGTTTTTGATGTCCTCCTCGGACGGTCCGAAAAAATTCGACCTAGCAAATGTAGGGGCCGGCTTCAGCCGCGCCCGCTTTCGAAACTTGACGTCGCAACACGCCCTCACTTGTGCCCTGTAAAAGAGGTCAGGATTTTCAGTTTGTACCGTGGAACTCCTCGGCGGCCCGTGCTCTTGATCGGATCTGGGTGACCCTTGAGTACTCTTGCAGAGGAAATCTAGACGCTATTTCATAAATGGTTTTTAGGGGGTCGGAGCTTCAGCTCCGACATCAAATTGCGTTGAAAAGTTGGGCTTTAGCCCCTGAAGCGGGGCTGAGAAACCTGCCGGACCATTGTGACATGGGCTTTACTTAAACTTAGCGGGAACGAATGGCGGGCGCGGCTGAAGCCGGCCCCTACATTCAACCCGCGTTCACAAATTCAAAATGTCCCCGTCGCTCAGCTTTCCGTAATCCACGTCGCTCGGCGTCAGCGGCCGGCGAATTCCCGCGCCTAGCCCGCCACTTCCCGTAATGTCCACGCGCCCCGCCGCCGAGCGCTGCCGCGAGATTTTTTCCTGGTTCGCGGCCAGCACTCCGCTGGTCCATTCGCCAATCACTTTTTTCGCCACGCCCGGCAACGCCTGTTTCGCGCGAGCCAGCACCATTCCCACAATCGCCGCCTGGTGATCCTGATCCATCGCGCCCGACCGAAATGCTTGCCGCACCTGCTGCGCCAGCGCCCGATTTCCGCGCAGGCTCGCATCCAGCTCGCGATAAATTTCCCCGATCACCCGCTTCTGCGCGCCCGCCGCCACGCCTTCCGGCAGCAGTCGCTGCACCTGCGTCTGGATCGCATCGACTACGCCTTCCACCACCACAGCGTTCGTCTCCTGATAAAACGAAGCAAATTGCCCCTGCGCACCCGCGTCCCCAGCCGCTGAATCGCCAGCCCTGTCATTCTGAGCGGAGATCGTTGAAGTCTCCGTTTGTAGGGGCGCTGCTTGCTGCGCCCGCTCGGCCACCCGCGCATCCGCCGAAGGAGACCCTGTGACTCCCAAGTTTGCACCGTTTCCGTTAGCAGTACGCGCCGACCGTTCTCCATTCAACCTTCCGTCACCCGTCGCCAGTACATCCTCCATCGCCCGCGCCAAACTCCGAAACGCCGCCGGGTTCATCCGGTAAATCGCCGCCGCCATCTCCGCATGCGATTCCGGTTGCCCGGAAAAAAACCATCTGTCTAGCTGCGCCAAATCCGCCACCTGCGCGCTAGCCGCCCGAGCATCCTCCACCGAAGGAAACAATTTCGCTACTTCCCGCGCCGTCTCCACCGTAGGAAACACTTCCCGATAAGCCTTCTCCGCGCGCCATGTCTGCCGCAACGCCGGATTCGCCGCGAAAACTTCCTGCAGTTCCGTAGGCTCCGCAATTTCCGTCAGCATCTCCTGCAGCTCCGCCGTTGCAGATTGTTGCGCCGCCTGCCCTTCACCAGCATCCGTTCCCCGTTTCCTCGCCGTCCGCCACCGATCCCCGTGGCTTCACGGAAAAATCCAGCCCCAAAATCTCGTCATCGCTAAGCACGCGAGCAGGCGGCACCAGCAGCCAGCCGCGGCCTGCTGTTCCTTGCGTCCCCGCCTGTCCGGCCACACCACTTCCCAAACCTGTCTGCATATTTTTATCCTTTCAGTTTTTCTTGCGATCTCGATCGGAAGTGAGGCTAGAAAATGAAAAACTCCCAGGGTGCCCCATCCTTCCCAGAATCATCGGGAAGGGTGGGGTTCTTCGCATTTGATTTTCCGTGTCGCATCCTACAAATTTCCCCATAGCGCATTTCTGTTTCGTAGGGGCGCTGCTTGCTGCGCCCGGTTTTTTTCAAGTCCGGCCACCAGGGCCCATCGCCGCATGCGTCCCAGTCGCCACACTCGGAACAACCGCGGCAACCTGCGCCTTCCGCAAAAACTCCTGATGCAGCAACGCATGCGCCCGCACATTCGCATACCCCGCCGGCCGTTCGATTTTCGCCACCTGGCCAGCATCCGACGAAAACCATCGCTTGCACGTCTCGAGTTCCACCGCATGGTTATCCGCAAACTCATCCGGCAGAACACTGGGCAGCACGTTTTCCCCGTGCGTTCGCGGATCAACAATCAAAATCGGCTGTTCCGCCACAAGCTGCGCAATTTCCCGATACTGTTTCGTGCGCGATTCCTCGTCCGGAATAATCAATTCCTCGAGCCCGATCAGCCGCTTGATCAGCGCCAGGTTTTCCGGGTGGCCCAAAATGTCCTTCAATTGCGGATCAGGATTGGCAATCAATTGCATGAGCATCGCCCGTTGCTGCGACCACATCGTCGGATACTGCTCATCCGTTTCCGGATACGAAAATAAATTTCCCTTCAAGTCCGCCAAGCGAATCCACTTCGATTCGAACGCCGCGCCCGCTCCCAGTAAAGTGATTTCCACATCTTCCGGCCGGTTTTTGCGGAAGCAATCCACCGCCAGCAGCATTAGGTCCGCGTGAAAATATTTGATCCGCCGCCAGACTAATCCGACGCGCCCCATGGCCTGGTCGCGCGCCATCGAGTAGCCCGCGGCCGTATCGTTGTTGGTCATCGACCCGCCAAACAGCGCGGGAAACGCTCCCGTCAAAAATTGCGCCACTGGTCCCATCAAATCCGCCGCGTGGTTCGACAAATCCGGCGGCACCTGCGCTGCTGCCGGCTGAAAAAATCCCGCAGCGAGAGGCTGGCCCGGTTTCGCACGCGCCGGATAATGCGCGCCCGGCTCGGCCGTCTGATTCTGCAGCGCATCAAAATCCAAGACTTCGCTATCCGCATAAATCGGCGGAATCCCGTACTCGTAAGTTTCCATTTGCAAATTCGAAAGCGTGTTGAATCTTTCCTGCACGCTGATCAACGAATCCCCCAGCGCCGGCCGCCCCGAACTTCCATCCCCCGGCATTGCATGCATCACCCGCCAGTGATCGTCCATGTTTTCGTTGCGCGCTTCGCAATAGGCGTCGCCGGCAAACGAACACGCGCAGCCATCCGGAAATAACGCCAGCATTTCGTCGCGTAGAGTTTTATCTTCCAGCGCATAAAACGACCATGGCCGCAGCCAAGTCCGGCTGAACGTAATCAAATTTAAATTCGTATCGCCGCCTTCCGTCAGCGGACCGCCCTGCGATTGCGCGAGGCGCGCCAGCCGTTCGTATTGCTCCCCCGCCCCCGCCACCACCGGCGATCCAATCTGATCCGCCGCGTGTGGATAAGCCGCGCGCAGCCGCGCCTGGTGTACTTCCATATTCCACTGCAAATACGGATACTCGTGCATCTCGTTCGCCCACGGCGGAGTCTTCAATTCCAGCGCGCCAACAATCGTGATCACCTCCTGCCCGTTCGGCACGCGCAACACGGTTTGCACCGCAGGCACAGTCACCACTTCCGCCGCAACAAAATCATCTTCCCCCAAATCCTCTCCACACCCAGGACAAATCCCCCAAGCCGCCGCCTGCATCGGCCGGCGAATCCCCCGCTCCTGCACCGATCTTGTTCGCCCACCTCATTCGCGCCTTCCGCATTTGTCGTCATCCCGAACGAAGTGAGGGATCCAGCGCCACCTGCAGCATGACGAAGAACTTTGCGCATTTCTCCCCGCGTCGCCTGCCCGGCCGCCGCAGCTTCGTGCTCTGTCGTCATCCCGAACGAAGTGAGGGACCCAGCGCCGCCTGCAGCAGGCGAAGAAGCCTGCGCATTTCTCCCCGCGCCCGTCGCCCCGTCCACTCCGCGGCAACCGCCGCGCCACACTTCGCGCACTTAAAAGCATCTGTCCCCAACTTCACCTGTCGCGCCGTCAATTGCATTTCCGGATGAAACCCAAACCTCTGTCCATCCACCACGTACCGCACGTATGCCCCAATCTTCCCGCCCGTCCACAAATGAAACGCTTCCTCCACAATCAAATTTCCGATGCGATTATTCCGCTCGACGAGTTGCGCCACTTCCGTCGCCGCCTTCGCCGCGCACACATCCTGTTCCTGCTGCGCCGACGCCGGAAAAAATCGCACTCCTGGCACGTCCTGGCTCAGCACCGACACAATGGACAATCCAAACGCCTGATAAATATTGGTCACAAATTCATAGCGCGGCAAATCTTCCAGCGACGAACCATCCGCCAGCTTCTGCTCGAACGGCAAATGCCAATTCTGGTCGCTTTCGCTCCACCACAAATATTGCAGCCCGCGCCAGAATTGATGAGCCTGCTTGATCCGCCGAATTTCCTGCCGCCGCGTGTGATCCGATTCCGTCGCAAACTGCACCACCAGCCGCCGCAAAGCCGCCTGCATCCGCTGAGGCAATCGCTCGCCATTTTCCCCGTACAGCGCCGCCAGCAATCCCGCGTCCGTTTTGTTCCCATGCTCGACAGGCCACAATCGCCGCATTCGCCGGAGGCGTATCGCTTTCGCCCGCCGCGCTTTCGGACGATCCTTCCGCTGCCGCGCGCACCAGTCCTTCCACTGCCGCACGAGCTCTCCACAGCAAATGCCTGCGCCTCAGCCGCCTCGGAACTCCCGCCGCCAATCGGCGCCGTCCCCAACCCACCATTCAAGTTAGTCGTCATAGTCTCTCGATGCGCGATTCAAGTGAATCAATAATCGCGAGTGGAAATATCATGCAAATTCGTTATGTAGGGGCCGGTCAGCCGCGAACTGATGTTAGGGTTCAACGCCGGCTGAGAAATCATTCCCCACTATGGACAATGATTCTGTGCCTGGCCCTGCCGAGCAGAATCCTCCGCCGTCCACCGCTCACGGATCTCCGCCACCCGCGCCGCATGTTCCCGTTCCCGCCGAGCCTCTTCAATCTCCAGCATCCTCCCAATCTGTTGCCACGACCTCTTCCGCACCGCGCCATTTCCGCTTTCGCAGCGCTGATCACCGGCCGCCCACGAATCACCTGGACGATTGTTGGTCTGGTGTAGACGCATTGGCTTTATTTGTCGATCACGAGCACTCCCTAAAGGCCTTCACTTGAATCCGCAAAGGCGGCACTCCTGCCGTCCCCAGCAGCGAATTCAGCAGCGCCAAATTCTCCGCCCGCAACCGCGCAATCTCTTCTTCCAGCAGACACACGTATCTCCCGCGCAGCATCCGACCAACCGCGCGCAACCATTCCCGGATTCGCATGTTTTGGTAGCACAGCCACTCCTGGCTGTGCGATTTTAGGATTGGCCTTCTCGAGTCTTACTCGAAATCTCTCAACTGCTCATTGATCGGCATCTCATCTTGCATTCAAGGTGCGACAGCCTAAAGGCCGTCGCCACTAAACCCCCCGCCACCACCGCCGCCGCAAAAAAACCGGCCCTCCCCGTTTCTCTTCCTCCAGCAAAGCCTTGCGCGCTTGAATGGCCCGCACAGTCGGATCGGCAGCCGTCACCCGCTCCGCCACTCTTTGCTCCATCGGTGCCCGCGCCGCCCGCATCCGCGACTTCAATCCATACCGCGCCGCATCCGCCGGATCATCCCCATCCATCTTCAGCACGTCCTCAACCCGCGCCCCATCGCGAGTCAAAGTCGGCAGCACGCGAATCAATTCCGCGCAATTTCCCGCGATCACCCACTCATTCTCCGCCAGCATTTGATACATCAGCATCCATCCGCCGATGCGATCGTTATCCGCCAGCGCCGGCCGCGGCAATCCCTCCGCCACAAAAATATCTCCCATCTGCTCGGCAATTGACGCTTCATCCGTCCGCCGCGCAAACGCATCCGGCGAAAGATAAATCGCCTCAATCCGTTCCCGCTTTCCATCGCGGTCCCAGCTCTGCGCCACAATCGCCCGCGCCAATTCCCGCGGAGACAAATGCTGCCGCACCAATTCCCGGTAGGTCACCACGCACTCGCGATTCGCCCCTGATTCTTTTGCCGCTTGGCGCTCGCGATCCCCGAGAACTCGTCCCGAAGCGTGCCAATAGACCGCCGCGGGATGCTCAAATCCCCAATCAATCGAAATCCAGCGAGGCCACCAGGCTTCGATCCCGATCGTTTCCACGCGCGCCACATGCCGCGCCACATGAAACACGTCAAAATACTGCCCCGCGAAAACGTTCCAATCCCCATCCAAAAACGCCCGCCGCAAAGGAGTGGGCAAGCTCTTCAGCGTTTTCAAATAATTCGCGTCGCGCGCATAAATCGGGTTGTCCCAAACGCGCGCCGAAATAAAATCGTAATCCGCCGGATCGTATTCTTCCGGCCGGTCCATTCCTGATGCAGGCTGCCGGTCAATCCACAGCGCCTTCACCCAGGCATGCCCAATATTTCCCGGATTCGACGCTCCCGCCATGCAAGGAAACGTTCCCGGCACCGGACACCGGTTCCGGCTAGTCAAGAACTGCCACTGCTTCAAAGTAAAAAGCGTCAGCTCGTCAATCCCAATAAAAAGAAATTCCGCGCCCTGGTATTGATAGATATCGTTCTCGCCCTGCGAATATCCAAACCGCGTAGTGGAACCGTTCCACCACGTCACCGTATGCTTCGAATCGTTGTAACTGCGATAAAGTTCCCGCGGCACATCCCGTCGAAAATAAAGCAGCAGCGATCCCTCCAGTTCCGGAAACGTCCGCCGCATCAACAGCGTATTCACCCCGGCATGTTCATTCGCCTGAAGAATCGCCTCCATCAAAAGTGCCTTCGATTTTCCCGGCCCCGCCGCACCCCCAAACAACCGGTATTTCGCCGCCGAAGAATGAAATTTCTGCTGCCGCGCAAACGGCCGGTAAGGCAACTCGATCCGCCCCTCCTCCGTCTCAATTTCTCGCTCCTCAGTCATCGCCGCGCCCGCCTTCAAAACGCTCGCTTCTGGTCTCGTAGGGGCGCTGCTTGCTGCGCCCGCGTTCGCCATGCACTCGCGCGACGCTAGGATGGTGGATTTCCCCACCTTGACGGTTTTGACCGGCGCTCCCGTCTCGCCATTACGCGCGTTCTTGTCTACCCTCAATCGTCCGCTTCTTCGGCGTTCTGGCCACGTCAACAGATTCACTTCCCCACGCGAATCGCGGTTCCCCACATACGCGGCCGCCGCCCCGCCAACCACGCAAAACGCAATCGCCAAATGCCGCAAACTCAAAAACGCCCCCACTGCCAGCGCCACCAAACCCGCAATCTCCACCACCGTCGCAACCTGCGTTTTATTCAAAGTCATCGCACTTCTCCTCTCGGCATTGACTCTGTATGTAGGGGCCGGCTTCAGCCGTCGCCCTTCGGGCCTTTTTCCGACAGTTCCCGAAAGTCACGGCCGCAGCCTCATCCGTGTCGTACGCGCTGCTGTTTGCCTCGTCCCTTACGCCTCGAAGGGTCCGCGCCTCGATCTCGTCGCTTCCCCGATTTCGAGCCGCCACGCACCGGCCGCGGCACATTACTCACAAACTGCACCGGCACGCCCGTATCCATGCCGGCGGCCCTCGATGGCAAAGGATCGTCGAGCTGTTTGCTCCACTCCTTCAAGACATCGAGCTGCAGTTTTTCTTTGCCCCTGTTGTTGACGCGCGCGGCCAACTCACTGAAATCTTGCGCGTACTTGTGCTCGTCCATCCCGGCGCCGCGCATGGCTTCGCTTCGTTTTACGCGCTTCTTGCGTCTCGCGGGACGAGCAGCGGGTTTCTGGGCCGAGATGCGCAGAATGTTCGCTGAATCTTGGCTCGCAATTTTCTTTTTGGTCATTGATCGAGGAGAAGCTTTTACCGCAGAGACGCAGAGTGCGCAGAGAAACGTCAGTCCTCTGCGTTCTCTGCGCACTCTGCGGTAAATTCTTTGACTTTGATTCTGGGCCCCTAATTCGGGTTCCCCACGCAAACATACGAAACCACGTCGGTGGTCCCGCCGCTTATCGTGATCGCCGAAGCCGATTTCGCACTCACCCGCGCCGCCCCAGCCGTAGTTTCATCGCTAACCACGCAAACCGGCGTCGCAGCAAACGCCGTAGTAAACGTCACCACCTTCGATCCCGAAACCAAAGTCACTAGTCCCCGCCACATCGTTCCCGCCAGTAATCTGATTCAAATGCCCGCTAACCGCCAAATTCCCATTCACGGTCGAAGTCCCGCCCGCCGCCGAATCCGCCAGCGGCGCAGCCGCGGGCCGCCACGTAGCCTGCCCCTCGGCCAAGTAAACGTCATCCACCCAAACCTGTTTATTCCCCCCGGTAGCCCACCACATCACGCGAATAAACGCAGTCCCAGCAGGCACGCGAAACGTAAAGCTATACCGCTGGTAAGTATTCGCCACAGCCGCAACCAGGTCGCTTCCCAGGTCGTGCGCGTTGATTCCATTCCCCGCCCCGTTATAAGTCAACGTGGCCGGACCAAAACTTGTCCCGTTAATCCCCGAAAAAAATTGCCCAATCACCGATCCCGAAGTAATCGTCGCGCTCGAAGAATCCATCAAGCGAATCGAAAACCGCATATGCGTCGAAGTAGTAGGCGCCGCCCACACAAACGTCAGCGTATAAGCCTTCGAAGAATCGACC
Source organism: uncultured Acidobacteriota bacterium (assembly GCA_963797765.1). Taxonomy (GTDB): domain Bacteria; phylum Acidobacteriota; class Terriglobia; order Acidiferrales; family UBA7541; genus JBGPTK01. The sequence continues at coordinate 961,018 of CAWCQU010000003.1, forward strand.
GGAATCTTATTCGCCGCGCTCACCGTCACGCCCGGAATCGAAACCGACCCATCCCCCACTTTCACCGCCGCGCTACCGGAATTAATAGTGGTGGTTTCCTTGGTCGTCTCGCCAGTGTCGTCCCAATTCCCCGACGATTTGTACGAGCTGTATCCAAACAAAGTCGTCGTCCCGCCCCAACCTTCCATCCCCGCGTTCGGCAGCAAATTCAGCCCAGGAGCCATGCTAATTCCGCCGCCCAACGGCTGCGGCAGCAGCGGATTCGCTCCATTCGTGCGCACCGTCAGCAGTCCCGACCCATCCGAAATATTCGTGGTATTGCTGTTGAAATAAGCTCCATCCAAAATCACCGGACCAGCCAGCGCATCCGCGGCCGTCTGCACCGCGATGTTATTGTTCTCGAATCTTCCACCCACAAAATGGATCCCGATTCCGCGCTGAACGTTCAATCCCACGCCCGTCCCCGAAAACGCTTCGAACGTGCACCCGTAGCAATCCACTTCGTCCGGATTCGTCGAATCGCCCGTATTCCCAATCGTGAATCCAATGTTGTTGGTCCCGCCGCTAAAGCGAATCCCATAAAACCGCTGCGCGTTCATCGCCCCGCGCAGCACGATTCCGTTTCCGGTGGACGCGCCGTCGATCGTCAAATGTTCGTAATTGTTGTAATAGCTGCTCACCGCTGAGGGATTGTTCGCCGAGATCTGTGTCCCGAACGCATACACATAAAGATTCCGCAGCAGCGAATTATAAAATCCCAGCATGTCGATCCCGATGCTCGTTCCAAACGTAGTCGATCCCTGCCCGCGAATCACGAATCCTTCCAGGTGCACCGATTTCGCCGCCGCCTGGTTCACCGATTTAATTCCCGTAGCACCCGAAACGCTGTTCACCTCGATCAGCGTCCCGTTAAAATTCACGCTGGTCGATCCCAGGCCGATAATCGACGAGCTATCATCCAAGGTGAACGAAGGATTCGCCGTAGGCTTCCAATCCACAGCCCCCAGCAGCAATTTCTGATTCACTCCCAGCGCGATCGTCGTTGTGGCATTTTGTACTCCGCTGAATCCCCGCGCATCGCAAGTGCCGCCGGCCGCCGGCAACGCCGCCAGGCACGCATTCACTTTCGCGCCCATATCCGCGCCGGAGAATTGATCCGCAAACAAAACCGAATTGCTGCCCGCAATCGCCGCCGACCCATTCCACATCACCGCCTGTCCCGCGGTCCCCGATCCCGAAATTCCCCCAGAACCCGACACCTGAGTCCAAGCGCCGCCATGGCACGAATAAAAATTCCCAGTGGTGGTATCCACCGCCGTGTCCTGCGCCCCGCAACTCCCGCTAGGCGCCCCATTAAACGGTTTCGGAGCCCCCGCGCCCACGGTAGTCACATTCCCCTGCCCGTGCGCCAGCACAGGCACAAGCAAACTCATCAACGCCACAAAAATAAATTTCTCTCTCATCAATTTTCACTCCGTGTGGCATCCCTTCTGCGTTCTCTGCGCCTCTGCGGTAAGAGCCTTTCGTCCCCCTCAAACACTCAAAGAAACCGTAACCGCCCCGCCCCCGGTCTGCGAAACCAACTTCACCCGCAAGAATTTTGCCTGCACATTAGCCACCTGCCGCCTCTCGCCCGCAGTTGCCGTCGATGAATCCAAAGTCTGGTAACTCGCGTCCGCATCCACATCCGCCGACTGCAACTGCAAACTAACCGCCGTAGGCGCCGAAGCAAACGAAGTCTGCCAAGCCACCACCCGGCCCCCAGGGCCAGTCCCACCCCCGGTAGGCGCCAAAGCAAATTGCTGGCTAGCCTGCGGCGCCGCAGGCGCCTCCCCGTTAAACGGATTCACCACATCCCCGGCAAACACCGAAAACGGCGGATTCTGCGATTGATAATTCGGCATAATCTCCCCCTTCAATAAATTGAATCCCGATCCCCGCACTGCAATCTCTGCGGTGACTCAGCGTTCTCTGCGCCTCTGCGGTAGAGCTTTTTTGCCGTTCCCCACATTGGAAAGCAAACAGAAATGCCCAATCCCTCGATCAAGGTTTTCCCCAAGATCGCAGGCATCTTCCAGTTTTCTTTTTCGTCTTTTTAATTCAGGTATTCGGCGCAGCGTTCGTTGCGGATACACAAATCGAGGTTACAGCAAGAAACTCTAATCCCCATTACTTTACTTGTCAAGTCCTTTCTTGTGTAGAAATCTTCGTCCAAGGTAAAACTCCTAAATAATCCGATTCCCGTACGCCCACACTCCGCAGCATTCCACCCCTCCCCATCCACCGCAATCTCAAAATTCTAAGCCGCTTACAATTCTCGCCAATCGCCATCGTCACTCCGCCAGGCATCCTCTCCCTTCAGACAAAGTCCACAAAAATAATTTTTCACCAAGCTCCCCACTCTCCCCGGGAACGCCAATCTCCCGATTGGCGCCCCACAATCTTAAATCCAAACAACCACCAATCACAAAGCAACTCGCCCCTCAAAGTCTTGGTCCGTAATCCCGAGCCAAACATGTCGCGGACGCCTTCAACAGCTCGGCGCGAGGGATCCCGAGCATCAGTAAATCCCACCGACGCAGCGCCCTACCTCGCACCCCCGCACCCCAACAAAAACCAGTACTTCCCACCTGTACCTGCGTACAGGTCCCCTCCACAACACACAAAACGCCGCCAAGATTGTCTGCCCCAAACCCCCGGCGTACCCTGAAACTGCAACCGAAGAAGTCGCTCCCCGGAGGCACCTCCGTGAATTGCACTCTTGCCACACGAATCCTTCGAAGTGTCGCCATTTTATTGTTCTTAATTTCTTCCCTTTCTCTATCGATCGCGGCTGCTCCGGCGGTGCCTTCCTCCGCCAAGCGAGTCGGCAACCCTCTCACTAAAATAGAAATAGCAGCCTTTCTAGCGGCGGGCGAATCCTCCGCCTACCTGTCGTCACTCGTCGCCGAACGAGGAACCGATTTCACTCCCTCCGCCGACGAACTCGACAAACTGCACTCTGCCGGCGCAACCAGCGCCCTGCTCGACGCTCTCCGCAACGCCCGTCACGCCCAGCCCTCCGCTGCCGCCAACCTCGATTCCGAAAGTGTCGTCTTCGGCCGCGTAGCCGAATGCTCCGCCCTCGGTCGCCAGGATTCCTGGTTCGCCGCCGAAAAAGCTTGCCGTGGCGCGCTCGATCTCGATCCGCACAATCCCCTGCTGCTCACCGATGTAGGACTCGCGCTCGAGCGCCAGGCCCGCCACGATGAAGCCCTAGGCGTCTACGCCACTGCGCTCGATATCGATAACAATCTGGCCATCACTCATGCCAGCGCCTCCTCCGCGCTGCTCGCCAAAGGAAATGTGGACGCTGCCGCGAGCGAAGCGCGCCAAGCCACCACCATCGAACCCTCTCTCGTCGCCGGCCATCTCGCGCTGGGCCAGGCCATGGCCCACAAAGGCGACCTCGACGAAAGCATCACCGAATTTCACGAAGCCATTCGCCTGGAGCCCGATTGTCCCGACGCCCACGTCCAGCTCGGTGGCGTGCTCCTCGAAAAAGGCGATCTCGATTCCGCCGTCTCCGAATTCCGTCAGGCCGTGCACTTTGATCCTACGAATCCGCGCACTCATTACAGCCTCGCCCTCGCGCAGAGAACCCATGGCGAATTGCTGGCTGCCATCGGCGAATTTCGCGAAGCCGTTCGGCTCGCGCCCAACGATGCCGCGATGCATCGCGCCTTCGCAGCGTCTCTCTCTGCTCATCATGATTTGGAACTCGCCATCGGGGAATATCGCGAAGCGATTCGCCTGCAACCAACCAGCGGGGATCTGCACAACGAACTCGGCAATGTTTTACGCGCTAAAAATGACCTCGACGCCGCGATCGCCGAATTTCGCGAAGCCGTGAAATACAACAGCAACGACACGCTCGCCCACTACAATTTAGGCAGCACTCTGCTCGACAAAGGCGACAACGTCAACGCCGTCGCCGAATTTCGCCAGGCTCTTCTGATGAACTCGAATTACGCGCTCGCTCATTACGGCATGGGAGTCGCGCTAGTCAATATGGGCGATCCCGATTCCGGCATTTCTGAAATTCACGAAGCGCTCCGCTTGCGTCCCGATGATTCCCGCCTGCACAACAATCTCGGCAGCGTCCTGCTGCAAAAGAAAAACGATCTCGATGGCGCCGTCTCCGAATTTCGCGCCGCTCTGCGCCTGAATCCCAATTACGCGCTGGCCCACGCAAATCTCGGCGTGGCGCTGGAACGCAAAGGCGATGTCAGCGCCGCGCTGGCGGAATATCGAGCGGCCGCGCAACTCGATCCCAGCAATTCCACCTACAACACCTACGTGGCCCATCTCAGCGCCAGTTCCGCCCTGCATCCGTAAACAATTCCGCGCCGAAAACGCGGCCCGAATCACGTTCAAGAAAAACACTTCTCGCTCGCTCTCCGCGGCTAAAGAGATTCCTCGTCGTACCGGCTCACACCGCTGGCACTCCTCGGAATGACCGCGGACAATCCGGAGCGCGAACGGCGATTCGCGCAGCGCGCAGTGGTTTTTCCGTCATCCCGAGCCAAACATGCGGCCGCAACGTTTAACGGCTCGACGCGAGGGATCCCGCGCAGTGTGCGCATCACAAACCGAAGATACTTTTTGAATTTGCTTCTTCACTCGAAGGCGTCAAGAAAAACCATCGGCGACAGAGTTTTTGGGCATGCCATCACTTCGCCGCAAACGCCGGCACGCTCGCGAAAATATCGTGGTGCCGCGGAGTATCCACCATCGACGAATCCGCCAAACCAAATGCGGGAACTTTCGCTTCGGCGTCGCGCACCGTTTCCTGGAATTTATCCAGCGCGTCGCCGTTCGCCAGAATGTAATTGAAATAAACCGTGTTGGAATCTCCGGTGTGCACTACTTCCGTCGAAATCTGGTACGTCAGCACAATACCATCCGCCACCATTTGCTCGAACACCGGAACCATATCGTGCCGCAACAGCATGATGAAATTTTCCGATTGTCCCGGCTTCATCGGATAAACCGAAGTCCAGGAAATTCCGGTGCCGGAAGCGCCGGGCTTTCCGCCCCACGCCGAAGAATGAAAAATATGATCGCGGTGCTGCGAAACGGTGATTCCGGTCATTGGAATTTTTGCCAGCGCGTCTTCCGCGCGCAGCAAATTTCCCATGCTGCTCGCCGAAAACCAGAATCCATGCGTCATCCCGCTTTCGTCATGCACCGCTACCGTGTACCGTCCCCAGCCGACGATACCGCCCTCCGCCATCAGTTTTTCGAATGCGGGCTGCAGTTTTTCTTTTCCGTACGAATCGAAATCGCCCCACTGCTCGCGCGGAATTCCCCACTGCGCCACATAGGTAAACAGTGGCTTTTCGGCTTGCGCTTTTTCTGCTGGCTGTCCCTTCGCCTGCGCGCGCAGCGCAGCCGGCGCCGCGAGCAAAACAACCGCGAATAAAATCGCTAATGCGGAGCCTGCGAATTTGCCAAGGAGATTCCTCGTCGTCCCGACCAAACCCATCGGGCCTCCTCGAAATGACTCCACCGTCGCGGTTTTGCAAGGTCTCGACCATCGGCTCCGCGCAGACTGACCCGTCTTCGCGGCTTCGTTTTTCTCCGTCATCCCGAACGTAGTGAGGGATCGCCTGTCGCAGTAAGCCGGACATGACCGACTGAAGTCAGTCACGCGCATGTTTTTGCACTCCATATGATTCACCCCCTTAAATTCGAAAACCAGCCACGGTCACTTCGCCGCGGGCTTTGGCGACCAGAATTCCGGGTCAGCATCGCGCCACATTTTCGGCGGATTGCTCATCCGCGGATTGATCGCCACTAAATTCACTTCCTCATCCATCAAACTTTGCCGCGCCAATTCGCGCGATTCTTTTCTTCCTTCCTCGCCGATCGCATCCTGATAAGCCTTGCCGTGCGCGCCTTCCAATTGATCCAGATCGCCCAACGTTCGTAGCGGCGTGAACACAATATAAGTTCCCGCGGGCGCGCCCAGCATCACCTGGTAGACCGCGAAGTGTTCGTTTACTCCGGCTTTCACGTGAGCGGCGGCTACCCGTTTGCGCATGGCCTCGAATGCTTCTTCGTATCCGGGGCGAATCCGCTCGACAATCATTTCGAAATAACGAGTCCCTTTCACCGGGACTGCGGGCTGGTAACTTAAATCCTCGCGGTACGCGGCCACAATCGTGTGCGACGCAGTCATCAATTCGCTGTCCTGTTCATTCAGCCGGTCCAAGTCCGCCGCAATCGCCGGATCCTTCCCTTCCGATTCCTGCACCGCCTGCCATTCCGCGAAGGTTCCGAATCCTTCAAAAAAATACGCCGCATTCGCTCCCGTCACCGTGGCCGCGCCAAAATAATGCAGGTCCGTGTGCGCGAAATCGCGCGCGAATCCCGATTCGATTTTCACGTGAGCCGCATTTTTCCCCGGCTTGATATCCTCCCGCACAATCGCCAGCACTTTCGGCGGCGACATGATCGCCTCTTCCTGCCCCACAGCCGCAGGCGCGCACGCCGCCATTAAAATAAAACTCATCGCCCACACAATCGAATTTCCCGCAGGCCTCACAAAATATTTCTTCAGCACGGAGTCGCCCTCCAAAATTGCGCCGCCGGCGCGAGCTGCGATTTCCCGGGAACGCCAATCTCCCGATTGGCGAAAAGTAAACGCCGGGCGGGAGTTTACTCCGCCGCGCAGCAAATCGGAAGCACGCCCGCCCTTCCAACACGCCCCGCAAAACAATTTCCTCCATAAAAACGCTTCTACATAATCCGAATTCAGCCCCGCAATCCCCGCATCGAACGTTTTGCTTGCGCGCACCGCCATTAACGCACTACGCACTTGCTGGCTGGCCTCGCTGGCCGGTGTTCGATAGAATCATTCGCGAGCCGGTAGCAAATATTTCGCGCGCAACGATCGATCCGCGTGGCTCCCGTTACTCGCCAGAAGCAATGGAAAGGGTTGCAGGCAACTTTTTTGGCTCAAACGGGTTCCATCTTATCTATGCGCGGCGCTGACACACGCCGCACCCGGGTATCTCGTAGAGCGCCAGTATTCAGGGTGGCATCATCTAAACAAAGCGACCCGGTCCGTAACTGAATGTCACGCTAATTAGCTCGTGTGGTTTTAGTAGCACAGGCACTCCTGCCTGTGTGCGTCTGTTCAAGGATCCGGCCGGTGCGCAGCCAAGAGTGGCTGTGCTACACGATCACGTAAGCCGGTAGCTCGTGCGGTTTTAGTAGCACAGGCACTCCTGCCTGTGCGCGTCTGTTCAAGGATTCGGCCGGTGCACAGCCAAGAGTGGCTGTGCTACACGATTACGTAAACCGGCTACGCTCGTTTTCGTCCAACAAATTTGGGGGTATTCCGATGATTTCAATTCTTAGGCGGCGATTCCTGCAACTGGCAATCCTAATAGCACCAATCGTGTTTCTCTCTCACGCTAACCCCGCGGCGGCGCAAACCAATTCATCGTCCGATCCTTCTTCCACGGCTCAGCCGGCAACCAACGCCCTCTTTGTCTATGATGCCGAACACGAAGTAAGCGTCCAGGGCACCGTGGTAAAAGTGTCCGATCTGCAGGCTTCCGATAGCCTCTCAGGCGAATACTTGATTCTCTCGACCGCGCAAGGAACCGTGAACATACATCTGGGCCCCGGCGCAATCTTAAGCAAGAATCATGTGACGCTCGCAGCGGGCGACGAAAGTTTCCGTGGCAGGCGCCTACGTCACCGGCGCGAGCGGACAGGTGCTGCTGGCGAGAATTTTACGAACCAGCGATCAAATGGTGGTGCTGCGCAGCACCCACGGCTTGCCCGTGCGGCCGCGCGCCGCCACCAACGGCTCTTCCGTAACGATTTCCTCCCCAATGGGAGGATCCCGATGAGGCCCTTCTCGCCAATTTTTTTTGACAAAGTAACGGCCCCGAAAGCCCATGTAGCGCCGGGCTTCAGCCCGGCATCTGCCGCCGCCATGAAAAATGCCACCCTGAAGGGTGGCGCTTCACAATCCAAGGCCTCCGGCATTTTCCTCGCTTCCCTGCTGGCATTAGTCGCGCTTGGCCTGGCCGCCTGCGGAGGCTCAAGCAACGGAACAGCAATCAGCGTATCCATCTCGCCCTCCTCGGCAACCGTCCCGGTAGGTCAAACCGTGCAATTCACCGGCACGGTGAACGGCAGCAACAATCCGGTAGTCAACTGGCAAGTGAACAGCGTGATGGGCGGAAACTCCACCGTCGGCACAATTAGCACCACAGGTCTTTACACCGCACCCGCGGCGATCCCAAATCCCGCCGCCGTTACTGTCTCCGCCGTGGCCGCAGCATCTTCCGCCGCGGTAGCCATGGCGACGGTCACCGTCATCGCCGCGCAATCCATCACCGTTACGCCGAACGCGCCCACAATTGCCGCCGGCGCGCAGCAGCAATTCACCGCCACCGTATCCGGTGTGGCGAACCCGCAGATTCAGTGGACGGTCAACAGCATCGTCGGCGGCAATTCCACGGTCGGCACGATATCCACCAGCGGACTCTATACCGCCCCGCTTGCGCCGCCCGCCGGAGGAGTGGTCACCATCACCGCGAATGGCCAGGGAGGCCTGGTCGGCTCCGGCAGCACCACCGCGACGATTCAATTCGCCAACGCCTCGCTCAGCGGCTCCTACGCGTTTATCGTTTCCGGTTCGGACGTGAATGGAGTCTATTCGCTCGCGGGAAGTTTTGTGACCGACGGCGCGGGCCACGTCATCAGCGGCCAGGCGGATTTCAACGAAGCCTCGGGTGTATTTACCCAGCTTGCCATCGCCAATACCAGCACGTATGCGATTGGCTCGGATGGCCGCGGCCAGATCGCGCTGAATATTTCGGGCACAATCTTTACTTTGAACGTAGCGATGTCCACGAACGCCCACGGATTCATGACCGAATTCGACCAGTCGGCCACCTCCAGCGGCACGATTGACCTGCAGGATCCTACAGCCTTTTCCCCGGCGGCGATCACCGGCAACTACGTATTCAATCTTGCGGGAGTCGATCCCAACGGCGCGCCGTTGGCAATTGGCGGCGTATATACTTCGACAGGCAATGCATTAAGCGGCGTCGCTCGACTGCAAACGACAATCTTTCCGGCAATAGCTTCGCCAACTTGGTTCTTTCCGGCACTTCCTCCGCGATCGACGGCACGGGACGAGGCACGCTCACGCTCACCACCAGCGCGATCGGAACCCTCAACTATGCTTTCTACGTCGTAAATAAGAACGCCCTGAAGTTCATCGAACTCGATGCCGCGCTTCTCACGTCGGGCGAAACCTTTAGCCTCGCCCCCGGCACGATCTCCAACGCCACCTTGAATGGAAGCTTCCCCTTTACCTTGGCGGGAGCGTCGACGGTGGGAGCATTTACGGTCGGCGGAATCTTCACGGCTGATGGAAACGGTAATATCACGGGCGGGACCGAAGACTTCAACAACAATGGCAGCTTTAATGCCGGAAGTTCAAGCCCCTCTCAGATTGCCGGTGTCACCTACTCAATGGCCTCGAATGGCCGCGGCACCGCTAAAATTCAAACCTCCAAATTGACGCTGAACCTGGCGATCTACCCTGCCTCGAACGGGACAATCCAAATGATCGAGCTGGATACGAATGCACTGAGTTCCGGCGCGGCATTGACGCAGGCCACCGGAACCACGTTTTCCAATTCCACGTTTCTCCGGCGCGTATGCGATCAATTACGCCGGTGCAACTCTCAACGGCGAACAGGACGCCACCGGCCAGATGAAGTCGAACGGAAGCGGAACGGTCTCCGGGTTGCTCGATCTAAACAATACTGGTGTGCTGCAAGGCGCCGTGCCTCTCAGCGGCACCAACGCCACAGTGGCATCAAACGGACGCGGCACCGCCACCGTTCAAATCGGCTCGGTGGGCACCGTGAACTTTGTGTTCTATTTCGCCAGCGGCACCAACGCTGTTTTCATCAACTCAGACAAAGCTCCTATTCTAGTGGGAGCGATCCAAAAGCAGTTCTAGTAACGCGCCGTAGCCTAAGCGCCGGGTGCCGGACGCCGAATCGCCGCGAACGGCCAGGCCGAATCGCCAGGCCACAACCCGGGGATTCGGCATCTCGGTCCGTTCGTCGGGCGTTTTACCCTTTGGTAGGGGCGCTGCTTGCTGCGCCCGCTTTTTGTTCGAAGCAGATGTCCCTTCTTCACGCGATGCCCCTTAAAAAATCCCCCCTGCACTTGTCAACTGGCCTATCGAACCTGTACCGGCAGCCTGTTGACACCGTCGGACGCGCGCGGTAACTTTGCCTCGCTTAATGGTTTGGTCCCTTCGGCATTACTCCAACCTTCAATCCTAGCTGGAGGCTTTTGGTATGACGAAGCGAATTGCAGTATTGACCGGCGCACTGAGCATGTTCCTGGCAACGAGCGGGATTACCCTGCCGGCGCGCGCCCAGGAAGATTCCAAGCCGCAAACCAAGCCCGCCGGAATGACTACCGGCAAATCCGCGCGCGTGGCTCCCGCGCCGTGGCCGGTGAATGAAAAAGCGGTGATTGAGGATTTGGAAAAACGCTACGTAGACGCCTTCAATGCGCGCAACGTGGATAAATTAATGGAATGCTATTCCCACGACCAGAATTTCTTCGCGTTCGACGTGATGCCGCCGCGGCAAATTGAGGGCTGGGACGCCTACAAGAAAGTATTCGAGGGAATTTTCGCGAGCTATCCCGGGCGGGTTTCGCTGACCATGAGCGAAGTGCACGTCACCACCGATGGGCGCCTGGCCTTCGGACGCAACATCCAGTCCGGCTACCTGACCACGCCCGACGGCAAGAAATTTCCTTTCGCCATCCGCGTGACTGATGGTTACCGCAAAATCGACGGAAAATGGTACATCGTGCTCGAGCACGTTTCCGTTCCAGTCGACTTGGCCACCGCCAAGGGCGATTTAATGTCGAAGCCGTAGTAGCACAGCCACTCCTGGCTGTGCATTCGGTAAATTCTCCAACGTCCACAAATTTCAATCCGCAAATGTTTTCGTAGGGGCGCTGCTTGCTGCGCCCGCTTACCAGGCGCAGGCATTGCGGCTACGCAGAACCTCGCTGCTCCTGAAATTATCGTTGCTAAAGAGATTCCTCATTTCATTCGGGATGACGGAATAACCATTGGTGTCGGTTGAGAAGCGCACAGAAAGGCCGGGCGCAGCAAGCAGCGCCCCTACAAACGCACCGCCAATCACTTCGTCGGCACACCAAACGTCAGCCGCAGCCCCGTCGAAAGCAGCAAATCATTCTTGCCGATACCTGGCGGCGGATTGCTCACATAATTATCGCTGAACGTCACTTGCCAGTTGATCCAGCGGTAAAGCTTGCTGGTGAGTCCGGTATTGAATACTCCGCGATACTGGCCGGTATCCGATAAATTCGGGAAAAAATCAAAGCGTTCGGTTAACTGCGTGCGTTCATTCAGCGCAAGCACATAGGATTCTCCCACCGCTGCTTCGCCCTGCTTTTGAGTCAGCGGAGTGGAATAAAAAGCCTGGTCATAAGCGCCGCCGCCAAATAAATCGAAAGTCGATCGTTTTGTTTTCACGATGTGATAACCGAAGCCGCCGCCCAGCACGTTGCGTAAATCGAGGGCTTGGAATTCATCGTGGTAGAAATCAGCCGAGCCGTAAAGAAACACGCGGTCCGTCATATTCAAATCCATGCGCACGCCGCCATTGATGGCGTTAGCGGTGGTCACCGTGGGGCCGCCGGTCGAGTTATCGGCGAACACGGAATTGGCGTAGACGGTGATCACGTCGCGCGAAGTGGTGCGCACCGCTTTTCCGCCCAGCACAAAATTCAGCGTGCGGGAATTGCCGCGGGTCACGCTCAGCGCGGTATCGAGGAATCCGCCCCAGAAATCCGTCAGCCGCGGATTCATCAGCCGGTCCATGTGCTCCTGGTAGGCTTTTTGTTCCGGCTCGCTGCGCACGGTGATGATGTCTTCCTTCGCGGTGGTCACCGTTCCGGCGGTCGCCGTTTCAACCGTGTATTTTCCGTTCGCGGTGGACACTTTGCCAGCGATGGTTTGTCCGTCTTTCAGCGCTAGAAAAAGCGGCGCGGTGGATTGGATCGAATCCACGGCGTCCCACAACACGCTTACTTCTCCCGCGAACTCCGTTTTGATCACGATCGCCTTTCCCTGCGTTTGCTCGATTGTGCCGGTAAGCCGGTCGCCATTCTTCATGGTGATTTGATCGGCCAGAATAGCCGGGGAAGTACATAAAATTGCCGCGCCTGCTGCCATTAAAAGTGCTTTGCGCATTTTAAATTCTCCCAAGAAAAATCAAGAAGTTGTGAATGTAGCGCCGGACGGAATGGAACGAAAGTCCGGCTGTGATCCGAGCGACTGGGCGGTGAAAGATTAGGTCGTGAACCGGAACAAGTCAATCGTGTTCCGCGCACGGCGGGAAATGCCGGGATGTGGGGCAAGCGCGCGCCGGCGGAAAGCTATTGGGCAGCGATATCCAGCACGGGATGCAATTCGATTCCATTGGGAGCGACTCCCGTTTGATGGTGCAAAAAATCGAAGAAGCCTACGCCGGTTACGGTCACCGTCACATTGCCGGGCACGCGTTCGAAGCGTTTGTGCGGCGTTCCGAAGCGCGCTTCGAATTGCGTGCGCGCCTGCACAAATTCGGCGAGGTGCGTGGAAAAGCACGCGCCGCTGCAATCGCTGGAGGGAATTTCGACGATCATGGTTTGGGCGGGATTGTTCAGGTCGGCGATCACGATGTGAATGTCTTCGTCATCTTCCAGCTTGAATCCCACCAGCCGCGCGTTCACCACGTAGGCTTGATCCTCGACCGGCGAAATGCGCTGGTCCTCGGGCAGCGCGGCCGGCGGAGCCTGCGACACCAGCCAATCCACCGTCACCGGCGTGGCCGTAAAATTCACGCCCGCCGCGGACGCATCGCTCAACGTCTTCACCGCCCAGCGTTCCGTGCCGCAATGCACGCCGCAGGAAATCGCCGCCGGCGCCGGATGTTGCGGCCCGGCAGCCTGGTGAAAGCGCTTAAAGAGAAGCGCGATCACCACCACAATCACAATCAAAAATAAAACTTGTTGCCGGGTGCGTTGCTTCAAATGGGATCCTCATCCATCAACAGACTGGCACAGCGCTCTTGAGAGTGGCGCAGCCACTCCTGGTTGGCGCTCTTACAGCTTCACAGTACAGCCAACCGATCTCTCCCGGCGCCTCCAAGATCGCACAGATCATCCACGCCCCAAATCCGCCCATCAATGTAACCCACTCGCTGCAAATCGCGTCTATGGCTGTGAGACTTAGAGACGAATTCCACCCCTCCTTGCTCCCGGCGACGTCTCCGGAGGTGCCATGTTGGATGCGAAAAAAATCGTCTTCGGACTTTCCTTCCTGCTGATCGCCGCGGGACTGGGCTATTTGACGTTGCATGGCGTGTGGGACGGATCGATCGCGGAGCTGCAAGTAATGTGGACCACGCTGCCGCAAGGTCCGCGGGATGTTCTTCTGGTCTCCTTGGTGCTCAGCGCCTACGGCATCGGCTTGTTGGTGGCGGGATCGCATCACCGCGCCCAGCACCCCGAGCGTTCGAAAAATCCGCAGCAATCATAAATTCTCTCCGCAACAACGCTTCTCCGCTCCTCGCCGATCCGCGTACCGCCGTATTTTCTTTTCCAACTTGATTGACAGCAGGCCCCGCGCGAAATAGCATGTGCCAGCGAAAATAAACACGGCATCCGCGCGAGAGCGATGCAGCGCGCGAATTTCGAAAGGGGCTTCCCCAATGGATTCCGAGTGAACGTAAATCCGCGCGCCTGCTCGGCGTGGTTGTGGTGGGTTTCTGCCTGGTCTCCGCGTTCTGGTTCGCGCTGGATAACGCCGTCAATGCGGCCTCGTCCGGCTATCATTTGCTGAACACCTACAAATTGGGCGGCGATGGCGGCTGGGATTATCTTTCCTACGATAGCGATTCGAATCGCCTGTTTATTTCCCGCGGCACGCACGTGATGGTGATGGACGGCAAGACCGGAAAAGTGGTTGGCGATATTCCCGATACGCCCGGAGTCCACGGCATCGCCCTGGTGCAAAGTTTAAATCGCGGATTCATCAGCAATGGCCGCGGCAATTCGGTGACCGTTTTCAATCTCACCACTCTGGCTACGGTGGAAAAAATCGATGTCGGCCAGAATCCCGACGCCATTATTTTCGATATGGCCTCCGATCGTATTTTCACCATGAATGGCCGCAGCAGCGATTCCACCGCCATCGATGCCGTCACCAATAAAGTGCTGGGAACCATTCCGCTGGGCGGCAAGCCGGAATTCGCCGCATCTGACGAAGCCGGCCACGTCTACATCAACATCGAAGACAAAAGCGAAATCGTGCAAATCGATTCCGACGCGCTCCGCGTCACTGCCCGCTGGCCGCTGAAGCCCTGCCAGGAGCCCAGTGCCCTGGCCATGGACCGCAAAACCAACCGCCTGTTCGCCGGCTGCTCGAACCAGATGATGGCCGTGATGGACGCGCACAACGGCTTCATCGTCGCCACCATCCCCATCGGCAGAGGCGTCGACGCCGGCGCGTTCGACCCTGAGACCAACTACATTTTCATGTCCAATGGAGACGGAACGCTGAGCATCATTCACGAAGAATCCGCTTTCAAGTTCACCCTGGTGGAAAATGTGGATACGCAACGCGGCGCACGCACCATGGCCCTTGACGAGAAAACTCACAACGTCTATCTCGTCACCGCGCAATTTGGCGCGGCCCCCGCCGCCACCACCGATAACCCGCGGCCTCGTCCGCCCATTCTTCCCGATTCCTTCGTCGTCCTGGTCTACGGCAAATAAAAAGAAGCGCAGCTTTCCGTCGCCCGCCTCGGCGCACTCTGCGTCTCTGCGGTAATAATGCCGTTCTGTAAAAATCACATCTCGGAATGACTGGGCTCACCTCACCGCACATTTGCTTTCCTACCAGCCCATGTATAATTGTTTTTTGTACCCCTTCCTCCATGTCGGTAGTTTTCTGCTGCCCACGTATGGGATGCTCGCGGCAACGGGCATGCTGGTGGGCTTTTTTATTTTGCGCGCCGACTTGCGCCGCCGCTCCCTGGAGATCGATCCCGCGAGCATCCTTGGCGTTACCGGAATTGCCGGGCTCGCTGGCGCGCGGCTCTACCATCTTCTCGAAAGCCCTAGCGAATTCTTCGCCGATCCCATTCACTTGCTGTTCAGCCAGACAGGCCTGGCATGGTTCGGCGGATTCGTGGGCGGCTTCATCGCGCTATTTTTTCTCGCCCGCCACTACAAAATCCCACTGCTGCTGATGTGCGATCTCTGCTCGCCCGCCGCCGCCATGGGCTATGGCATTGGCAGAATCGGATGCCTGGTGTCCGGCGATGGCGATTACGGAATTCCCACTTCTCTTCCCTGGGGCATGAGTTTTCCCAATGGCATCGTCCCCACCACGGAGCGCGTGCATCCCACGCCAATTTACGAATTTTTGGCCGCGCTCGTAATTTTTTATGTGCTATGGAAAATCGGCGCCCGCTACGCGAAAATCCCCGCGGAGAAAAAGGAAGCCGCCACAAAAAAAGTCCGTGCGGAAGAATCCACTCCCGATCCGAGCGCCAGAGCAAAAGTGGAAACTGGGGCCGCCAATTCCGCCAGCGCTGCCGTTCGAATCACTGCCCCAGGCTCGGCGCAGGCATCAAAGAAAAAAAAGAAGCAACGTCCCCAATCCACAGAAGCCGCCAAATCCGCCAACGCCTCCCAACCGATCAGTGCCGCTCCCGCGCAGCGTTACGGAATCGTATTCGCCTACTACCTGCTTCTAAGCGGCGCAGCCCGCTTCCTGGTGGAATTCATCCGCATCAATCCCCGAATCTTTTTCGGCATGAGCAACGCCCAAGCGGTCGCGCTGGCCTGCATCCTCGCCGGCGCCCTCCTGCTCTATTCGTTGAGACCTGCAAAGACTGCAGTGGAGATGACGGTCAGGTAGAGTTCGTTTTTAGGTTCGAATCCGTCACACCAATCGCAGCATCGACTTTGATTCGTCCCGCTCTGCGGCGGGGCGCTCGTTGCCTGCCCTTCGGAGTTCTCTTCGGCGTTATCTTGAGCTTTATCGAAAGACCCATACCCAAAGCATCCAGTACCGATTCAAGGGTGCTGAAGCGAGGATTCCCATCCTCCGATAGCGCCCGATAAAGGCTTTCGCGATTTACGCGTGCTCGATTCGCGAGCTGGGACATGCCTTGTTTAGCTTCGGCAACATCGCGAAGAGCGATCAGGAACGCTTCGCGAGAATCGGCAATGGCCGCGGAAAGATAGGCAGCGGCGAAACCCGGATCATTTTGGAGATCCTCCAGAAGATCTCCCTTGTAATTTACGTTTCTTCGCATCTTGCTTCGTCCGCTCCTTGAAATCGCTCCAAAGCCTCTTGGCGGTGTGAATATCGGAAGCTTGCGTGGATTTGTCTCCCCCAAAAAGCAAAATCAGTTCGTCGCCATAGATCCCATAATAGACGCGCAAGCCTGGACCGAAATGGATCGCCGATTCCGAAGCGCCGCCGCCAATCGGCCGCGAGTCCCCAAAATTCCCGCCGCGCAACCGGGCGATTCGCGCGGCAATTGCCGCCCTGGCCGTGTGGTCGGTGATTCCGTCGCGCCATACGCCGAAAGGAGAAGGGGCCCCTGAACGCGGCAGATAATACTTTACATTTCGCTCGCGAACTTCCACGCCGAGTGGAGGTGATCATCTGCGATGTAGCTCATAAGCTACAAACCCAGAATACCACCGTTTCCTCTGCTCGTATAGCAGGAATCGCGTTCAGGGTGGCCGGGCTGCAGTCCAAAATCGAGGCGAAAAAAACCACGCCCGGCGCAGAAAACCCTGTTTGCGCCGGGCGTGAGCTGCAGTCGATAAATCTAGCTGCGGAGCTTCTGTGGATTTGCGCGAATTCGCTGCTTACCCCTTCACTGGAATCGTGATCGAACTCTTCAGCCGGAACGTCAGAGCAGTCTCCGCGGGCAAGCTCACGTCCTTCTTGCCGGTGGCCGCCGCGCCCGCTGTGCCTGCTCCGCCGCCCGCTGCTGCGCCGATCAGCGCGCCCTTTCCGCCGCCGGCCAGGCCTCCTACGAGCGCGCCCAGTCCCGCGCCGCCGCCCATCAGCACAGCGTTGCGCTTGTTGTGATTCTGTCCGACTTGCGTTGAGTTATTGGTATCCAGGTCATACCACTTGCCGTTCACTTCGATCACCGAAAGCGTGATCTCCAGCCGCGCCACTCCTTTCAAGCGGCCCGGAAGCATCCACGTCCACCACGCGTCCGCGCACGCGGGAATGCCGCGGGATCACCGTCTCGCCATCCACCACCACGGGCTGGACAACCGTCGCGTCAAAACGATCTCCCGGCCGGCTGGAAGCGCTGGAAAGCGATTGATCGAGCACCACGTGAATCGAGGTCGCCGCCGGAACCGTCACCGATTTGGTAGAAGAAAAAATTCCGCCGGACGAGGAAGATTTATCAGACGCGCTCTCCGCGGCGCCCGGTTGATTCGCCGCAGACGCTGCCGGCTGTGCGCTATCCGCGGTTCCCGCTGCGCTGCCAGGCGCTGCCTGGTTTTTCGCATTGCATCCAGCCAACAGAAAAAGCAGCGCTCCGATGGCAACCACCTGAATCAGAAAATGGTTTCGTTTAGGCCGACTCATGAGCTGGGCCCTCCTTGGGTGACCCCCTGGAAGGTGCACCCTCAATTCCAAACGGGGCAGCCCTAACAGTCTGAAACTACATGGCTTAAAGTTTTCCTAAACTTCAGTCCTACGTAAAATTTACGAGCCTCGCGCGCCCTGGAGCAGTGGTAAAAATGACTCACTCTGCGACCTCTGCGCCCTCTGCGGTAAAGTCTTTGTTTTGAATTTGTCTTGCCTTCCCGAAATTCATTTTCAACCTTTTGGAGTAGACTCCTCGCGAATCGGAGGAACAACAAATGAAACTCATGACTCGACTCGCCGCACTGCTGATTCTTTTTTCCATCGCTCATTTCGCGGGCCTGCATCCCCGCCGCCCAAGCCCAAGCCGCAAAAGAAAAAAAGCCCGCCACCATCGCATCCAGCGTCAACATGATCTGGAAAGTGATGGAGGAAGAATTTATTTCCGCCGCCGACGCCATGCCCGAAGAGAAATACTCCTTCGCTCCCACGAACGGCGCGTTCAAAAACGTGCGCACCTTTGCCGAGCAAGTGAAGCACACTGCCTGCGCGAATTTCGGTTTCTTCAGCGAGTTCGAAGGAAAAACTCCTCCACCGGATTGCGAAAAAGGCGGCGGCACTTTTCCCGCGAGCACTAAAGCCGAGCTCATGAAATATCTGCGCGATTCGTTTGCTTACGGCGACAAAATGATCGCCACGCTGAATGAAAAAAATTCGCTCGATCCAGTTACCGGACGCTACGCCGGACCGAACACCAAGCTGGGAATTGCCGTCGTCGCCGTCTGGCACGGCGCGGATCATTACGGACAAATCGTGGAATATCTGCGCATGAACGGCATCGTCCCTCCGGCCAGCCTCAACGGTCCTCCTGGAGCTGGCTCGATGACCAACAAATAATTTTCCTTTCGGACGAGGGAGCGAAGCGATCCCAGTAGCACAGCCACTCCTGGCTGTGTGATTTTCTTCGCCCCAAAAACCAAACGCACACAGGCAAGAGTGCCTGCGCTACCTAATTCCCTTCCGCCTCCGAGTTGGATAAGATTCCCGTGCGGTGCCTGAACGAACTTTAGACAAGCTGGCGTGGCCGCTCGCGCCGGGCCCAGACCACCTGATCCCGCGCTGGATCGTACTGCGCGGGCTTGCCGTGATTTATTTTTCCGCGTTTTATTCCTGCGCATTCCAAATTCAAGGATTGATCGGGCCCAACGGAATTCTTCCCGTGGGTCCCTATCTTCAGGAACTAACGCAGCACTTCAGCGGATTCGAATTGTATTGGTACGCACCCACACTGATGTGGTTCGCCAGCGGCGCGCGCGCATTGACCGCGCTGTGGGTTGTGGGAATGATCGCGTCCGTGCTGCTGTTTTTCAATTTGTGGCCGCGCGGAATGCTGGCGATTTGTTTCGTTGCGTTTCTTTCGTTCATCACCGTGGCGCAGGATTTTTCTTCCTATCAATCGGACGGAATGCTGCTGGAAGCCGGATTTATCGCGTTGTTTTTCGCGCCGCCGGGATTGCGGCCGGGGCTGGGCGCGGCTCGCCCTACTTCGCGGCTCAGTTATTTTCTGCTGCAGTGGGAATGGTTCCGGATTTATTTCGAATCCGGCCTGGTAAAAATGTTGAGCGGCGATCCGCAATGGAAGCACCTGACCGCGATGGACGAATACTACCAGAACGGTCCGTTGCCCACCTGGATCGGCTGGTACGTGGAACGCCTGCCGCACTGGTTTCATGCGGCGACGGCGGGCGGAACGCTGGCGCTGGAATTGGTTGTGGTGTGGATGATGTTTTTGCCGCGGCGGTGGCGGATTATTTTATTTTGCATCGTAACGCCGTGGGAAATTGGAATCATTCTAACCGCGAATTACGCGTTTCTGAATTATCTGGTGCTGCTGTTGGGAGTGCTGCTGCTGGATGATCGTTTGCTCGCCCCGCTGATTCAACAGTTGCCGTTCACTGGCAAACTAGCGGGCGCAGCAAGCAGCGCCCCTACAACCCCGACTAAGCCGGATGTTCCACCCGAAAATATTCCAACGCAGGAATCACAGCGCGCTTCGAAAATGCAACTACAAAGCAAAACTGCTGCGGAGCCCGGAGTTGCCTCTGTAGGGGCGCTGCTTGCTGCGCCCGGTTCGGGGATTGATCGGTCTGGCGCCGAAGATGACGGTTGGTTTGCCCGGATGCGCGCGCCGCTGCGCACCGTTGGACAAGTTACGGAAGGATTTTTGCTTGGCTGGATTTTTTATGCCACGACGGCGCTGCTGATCAGCATTGTAGTGCCGCGCGATCCGCCTCCGATGGCTCCTGCCACATTGCTCGAACCATTTCGCATCGCGAATCGTTTTGGATTATTCGCGGTGATGACGCGCGGACGTTTTGAAATTGAATTTCAAGGTTCGCGCGACGGAAAAACCTGGATCGCCTACCCGTTTCGTTACAAGCCGCAAGATCCGCGCGCCGCCCCGGGAATTTACGCGCCTTACCAGCCGCGCTTCGATTGGAATTTATGGTTTGCTTCGCTCGAGCCGTGGCGCCAGAACCCCTGGGTGTTGAGCGTGCAGGAACAATTATTGCGCAACGATTCCGCGGTGCTTTCGCTGTTTGCCGGAAATCCATTTGGCGCGGAGCCGCCTCTCCAGGTGCGCACCATTTTGTGGCAATACTGGTTTGCCACGCCCGAAGAAAAGAAAACGCAAGGCGTTTGGTGGCGGCGCGAACCGCGCGAAGTATTTTCACCCACCATCGAGCGCGAACCGGACGGCAAATTCAGCGTGGTCGAAATGCCCATGGCGTATCCTCTATCTCCCGAATGATGCGTTACGCTGCGTAGGAAAACAACGCGGCGTAGTAATCGGGCTCCCTGTCTCGCGCATACTGCGCGGGATCACTCACTTCGTTCGGGATGACCCCGCAAGTCAATCCAAGCCGTTGAAGTCATCCCGAGCCCGCCCGAGGCGGGCGAGGGACCCCGAGTAAATTGTGCACAACCCGAAGAGTACGATGCCTGCCGCAGCTGACCGATTTTGATTCAATTTGTAAAATGCGGCAACGCGAAGACGCCGGAAGAAAGCCAAATAAAAAGACGCGGAAGCCGCGCGCTGTTACACTCTGCGCGGGAGGCGATCATGATTTCCTGGTTTTTGGTGGCGCACATTTGTGGATTCGTTTTGTGGGTGAGCGGATTGCTGGGAGCGGCGGGAACGCTGATGCGGCACACGGAAGAAAGTTCCGCCGAAGCGCGGCAGGCGCTGGCGAAATTAGAGAAGCGCTGGCTGCGCACCATGGCCGATCCCGGAGCGCTGCTGGCGATTCTGGCGGGGATCGCGCTGATCTCGACGAATCCGCATTATTATTTGCACGCACACTGGCTGGCCTTGAAAATGATTTTCGTTCTGGGGCTGCTGGGAATGCACGGAATGATCGGCGTGCGAGCCAAGCGTTTTGCGGAAGGACGCATCGCGCTTGCCATCAGCGATGCGCGCTTCATGTTCCTGCTGGTGATCGGGATTTTTATTTCGATTCTGATCGCCACTCTTCCCGGCGCGGTGTACCTACGCTGATGCTTCCGTGGATTTTTGGGGACCTGTATTTCAAAACGTTTTGAATGAACAACGCCGCTTCGCAGGAAATCGCTTTTATCTTTGGCGGTGCTCAAACAGGAGATCCCTCGCCTTGCTCGGGATGACTGCGCGTGGCGGGCGGTTCGGGCAGCGATGGGCGATTGTTGGGCTGGCGGAGGTGTGATTTAATACGCGCAGGCTGCGCTTTTCCAGGTTTCGAAAAAGATGGGTGTTGAAATTGGTCCGCTGATTGTGATCGCGGTGATCCTGCTGCTGGTGGGGCCGGTGCTGGGAATCATCGCGTTTGTGCGCACGCGGAAATTGGGAAGCCGCGAAGGCGTTGCGGCGCCGGCGACTTCCGCGACCGATGCAAAAATCATCGCGCGAATTTATGCGCTGGAACAGCGGCTTGAGGCTTTTGAAGCGCGCTTAGCTTCACTAGCGCGAATCGGGATCGCTTCGGAGGGCGGGATTTCGGCGTCCGTCGCGCCGGCCTCCACGGCCGAATCGATACCCGCCGCGGCTGAAATTCCAGCCGAAAACTTGCAATCGCCCGAAGCGCCAACTCCCGCTACTTTTCCGCCGGCAGCGGAAGCTCCCGCCGGTTCCCCGGCCTTCATCCCCGCTCATGCATTTTCGATTCCAGCTTCAACTGCCCCCGCGCACAGAAGCTCGCTCGATACGGAAGCGCTGATCGCCGGACGGTGGATGAACTACGTGGGAATCGTGGCGCTGCTTTTTGCGGTGACGTTCTTCCTGAAATACGCGTTCGACAATAATTGGATCGGCAGGAACGGGCGAGTTGCCATCGGGATGATCGCGGGCGCGGCTCTGATTCCGTGGAGCGACCGGCTACTGCGCAAAGGCTACCGTTATTTTTCGGAGGGAATTGCGGGGCTGGGCGCGGCGATTCTGTACCTGACGCTGTGGGCTTCCTGGCACTACTACCAGTATTTTCACGCCGTCGATTGCGTTTGTGGGAATGATCGTCGTCACAGCGGCGATGGTGGCGATTGCCGTGGGACGCGATTCGCAGCGGCTGGCGGTGCTGGCGCTGGCGGGCGGCCTGGTGACGCCGATGCTGGTAAGCACGGGCATGGATCATCAGGTGGTTTTGTTCGGATACCTGGCGGTGCTGGCCGCGGGAATGCTGGCGGTGGCGCGCGCGAAAGACTGGCCGGTGCTGGCGCCGCTTTCGTTTGCAATGACGCAGATTTATTTCTGGGGCTGGTACGCGGATTTTTACAAGCCAGAGAAGCTCGAGATTACGACGTTTTTCGCGACGTTATTTTTCGCGCTGTTCGCGGCGCTGCCGATGATTCGCAGTCGTCGCGAAGGGCGCGTGGGAATCAACGATCTGGTGATCGTGGTGGCGAATCCATTTCTCTATTTGCTCGCGCTGCGCGAAATGCTGTGGCCGGATCATCGCTGGCTATTGGCTGCGGTATCGCTGGCGCTGGCCGCTGTGCATTTGGAATTGGTGCGCAGCTTGCCGCGCGCGAAAGCGGAAGAGCGGCGCTGGTTCGGTATGCTCTACGCGGGAATTTCGCTGACGTTCGCGACGCTGGCGATTCCCATGCTGCTGGACGACAAATGGATCACGCTGGCGTGGGCGGTGGAAGGAGCGGTGCTGGTGTGGAGCGGCGTGCGCATGAAGACGTGGCAAATGCGCGCGGCGGGATTGCTGCTGCTTACTGTTTCCGCGGCGCGCCTGGCGCTGATCCCGATTCCGGCGGAGACGTTTTTATTGAACGCGCGATTCGCTGCGTTTGCGGTGCAGGTGGCGTGCTTTGGCATCGCGCTTTATTTCGCGCGGAAGATCCGGAGCGAGCTGGGCGCGAACGAGCAGAATATTTTCGGTTTGATGGGAGTGGCGATCAATGTTTACGCGCTGGCGGCGCTTTCGATGGAATTGTGGGATTATTTCGGGCGCTCGCAGTCGCTGGAAGCGAGTCCGCACCTGGCGCAGCAGCTTTCGCTTTCGCTGCTTTGGATTTGCTATGGCGCTGCGCTGCTTTTTGCGGGGATGAAAAAACAAATGAGCGTGCTGCGCTGGCAGGCGCTGGCTTTGATTGGGATTGTGGTGGTGAAAGTGTTTCTGTTTGATTTGTCGTTTCTGGATCGGTTTTACAGGATTGTTTCGTTTTTTGTCTTGGGACTGGCGCTGCTGGCGGTTTCGTTTTTGTACCAAAGAAAGCTGGCGGCTTCGAAGGGACAAGGTTCGTGAGGGTTGTGCAATTTACGGAAAAGCTTTACCGCAGAGGCGCAGAGTTCGCCGAGGTGAGTCGGGACAAAGAAAACGCGCTTCGTTCGGATGACTACGCTGGTGGGACGGCGGCGCGGTTGAACTTGGGATGGACATGAAACTAAGAAGTGATATGCGCATGGAACTGGAGATGCGTTCGGGACATGAACGCCAGAGGGCGGTATGTGCTGTTGGGCGTGTTTGTGGTTTTGGCAGCTTGGGATTATCGCGATGTGGGCGGCGGTGCGTGCGGCGTTGGCGGCGGATTCTTCGCCTTTGCCGGTGCGGTGGCGGTATTGGTCATACTCAAGGCCGATTGTGTTCGGGGTGGGGACGCCTGCCGGGTATGTGAACGTTACGGTTCCGTTTGATGTTTGGGGAAATTCGAAGGCGGATTTGGCTGATCTGCGCGTGATTGATGATCAGGGCAATGAAGTGCCCTACGTTTTATTTGCTCATCACGGCGAATCGAGCGAACGCCCACTCTCGGCAAAACTTGGCGAAGTAAGTTTTGTGCCGGGACAATTTACCCAGGCCGTTTTGGAATTGAGCGCGGAAGCTCCGTTCCACAACGCGGTCTACATCATTACTCCGCTGCAGGATTTTATCGCCTGGTGCGAGGTGGCCGTGAGCGACGACGCGCGAACGTGGCGGATCGTCAACAGCCGCTCGCCGATTTTCCGCTTTCAGAAAAACAATCAGACAGGCGTGCAGAAATTGCACTACCCGCAGACCAACGCGCGATTCATGCGCTTGCGAATTTTTAATAGTGAAAGCCAGTTCCCTATCGAAGGCGCCACGGTCTTCTACAGCGTCACGCTGCCGGCGGATGAGGTGTCTCGCTCCGGTGGATTTAAAGCCGGAAACAAAACACAACGAACATCGGAGCGTGTGGATCGGCGACCTGGGCGGCTCGCCATTTCCGCTGAACGAAGTGCGCTTCACTGTGGCGCAAAAAGATTTCTCGCGCCGGGTGGAAGTGCAAGTGAGCAACGACGGAACGAATTGGTATCCCGCGGGCGACGGCGAAATCTACCGCTTCAGCGAAAGCGGTGTGGAGCGCGAATGGCTGCAAGTGAACCCGTCGGAACGCGTGGAGCGCTACTGGCGCTTGACGGTGAACAATGGAGATGATCCTCCACTGGCCGAAGCGCAACCGGCTTTTTATGCCACGCCGCGCGTGATTATTTTCCGTTACGATCCGGCGCGCGCGTACAGGCTGATTTACGGGCAGAGCGAGGCAAAGGCGGTGCATTACGATCTTTCACGATGGCTGAGTGCGGATGCGTATAAGACAGCGGCGTCGGCCACGGTGGGGACTGAGGCGGTGAATACCAAGCGGTCCGATCCGCGTCCATGGACCGAACAGAACGGGATTGCGCTGTGGATTGCGCTGGCGATTGCGGTGGTGCTGCTGGGGTATTCGGCGTTGCGATCGTTGCAGCGGATGGGGAAGGAAATTTAGTTCGTTGAGAATCTGATTGTGGTTGATTCGCCTAATCAGATCAATTCAGTTCTGCCGTAACGAAATGCCGGGCGCCCCGGCGAGGCCAGGGCAACAGCAGCGCCCCTACGAAATCGACCGAGCACACAATTCTCACGGTGCCTCATTTGGGTTTTCGACTCGGATGACTCCGGGCCCCGATGGATTCACGTATGCGTCGCGCGTTCAACCGACTTAAAAGTTCGCTGCTTTGCCGGCGCGATGCCCCAATCGACGGCGTCTGGGGCACCGTCGGATGGTGGGAAGCAAGACGGATCCCATTCAATCTGATCGTCGGATGCGCCGGAATCATTTCTGGAATCGCAATTCTGACGGTGGGAGCCGGAGGTTGGATTTTGTTCGGAAGCGAATTCGGAATGCCCGATTCACCTTTCTTAGCGATTTCTGCAGTGGTGATGTACGCAGTGTTAGCAAACATTTGTTATACCGGCGGCTGGATGTGCGAGCTTGTGGTGCGCAGACTTTGGCCCGAGCAGGCCGACCGTTTTGCCTCGCAAAGCTATTCCACGGGATTGATATTCTCCGTACTTCTGACTCTGGCTCCGGGGATCATCGCCGCGTCGGCTGGAATTTTTCTCCTCGTGCGGCACTTCCTTCGCTAGGTTCAAAACGAAAGAGGGCGCGGCTGAAGCCGGCCCCTACAAAGACCACGCCTGAGGCCAAACCTGCAAACGAACCTGAAGCAGGAATGTGGACGCGTCGTTGAAGCGTATAATGGCGGCGCGCGCGGGAACCTGCGGTTCTTCTGATGGGAACAAACTTTGAATCGGCTCGGATGATTGGGCAAACACTCGGGCACTACCGCGTGATTGAGCGGCTGGGCGCGGGGGGCATGGGCGTGGTGTACCGTGCGCGCGACGAGAAATTGGGCCGCGACGTGGCGCTGAAGTTTATTGGCGGGGATTCGGCGGGCGATGCTCCGGCGCATGAACGGCTGATGCGCGAGGCGCGCACTGTTTCGGCGTTGAACCATCCCAATATCTGCACGATTTATGAAGTGAGCGAAGTGGGCGGGCAAGCGTTTATCGTGATGGAATTGATCCGGGGAGAAACGCTGCGAGCGATGATCCGGAATGGAAGGCTGCCGGGGGAGACGGCGGTGCGTTACGGCCTGCAGATCGCCGATGCGCTGGAACATGCGCATTCGCAGCGCGTGATCCATCGAGACTTGAAAAGCGAAAACGTGATTTTGACTCCGGAAGGGCGGGCCAAAGTGCTGGACTTCGGCCTGGCGCAACAGCAGGACGTTGCGGAGGTGATGGAAGCGACGCAATCGCGCGAAACGCTTTCGGGATCGGGCACGGCGGCGGGAACGCTGCACTATATCGCTCCGGAAATTCTGCGCGGGATGCCGGCGGATGCGCGGAGCGATATCTGGTCATTCGGCGTGGTGCTTTACGAGATGGTGGCGGGCGACCGGCCGTTCAACGGGCAAACCGGGTTTGAGCTGAGCTCGGAAATCCTGATGAAGCCGGTGCCGCAATTGCCGGAGCAAGTGACGCCCGGACTGGAAGCGGTGATTTCGCGATGCCTTTCGAAGGATGTGTCGCAGCGGTACCAGAGGGCCAGCGAAGTGCGCGCGGCGCTGCAGGCGATTGAATCGAGCGCGTCGCACATTCGCGTGCCGGTGATTCCGGTGAAGCCGGCGGAGCACTGGCCGTTGCGGAAACTGGCTACGCATATCGGGATTCCGCTGCTGGCGATTGCGGCGGCGGTTTTTGCGTGGCAGGCGCTGCATTTGCGTGCGCGGCTGTTTGGTCCGGCGGGAGCCGCACGCGATTCGTTCGATCGCCGTGCTGCCGCTGGAAAACCTATCGGCCGATCCACAGCAGGAATATTTCGCGGACGGGATGACGGAAGCGCTGACCAACGATTTGTCGAAGATCGGCGCGTTGCGCGTGATTTCGCGGACTTCGGCCATGCTCTATAAGAATGCCCACAAGCCACTCCCGGAAATTGCCAAGGAATTGAATGTGGATGCGGTGGTGGAAGGGTCGGTGGAACGGGTGGGCGATCGCGTGAAGATTAATGCGCGGCTGACGGAGGCCAGCGAAGACCGGAATCTTTGGACCAACAGCTACCAGCGCGATATGAGCGATATATTGACGTTGCAGAGCGATGTAGCGGCGGCGATTGCGGGCGAAATTCGCGTGCAGCTGACTCCGCAGGAATCGGCGGGGCTGGCGAAAAGCCATCCGGTGAATCCGAAATCTTACGAGGCTTATTTGCTGGGGCGCTATCTTTGGAATAAGCGCACGCCGGAGGATTTGAAAGCGGCGGTGGCGGAGTTC
Source organism: uncultured Acidobacteriota bacterium (assembly GCA_963797765.1). Classification (GTDB taxonomy): domain Bacteria; phylum Acidobacteriota; class Terriglobia; order Acidiferrales; family UBA7541; genus JBGPTK01. The sequence goes on from CAWCQU010000003.1 coordinate 988,369, forward strand.
AAGAAAGCGATCAATCTGGATCCGAATTCGGCGCTGGCCTGGGCTGGATTGGCGGATGGATATAATTTACTGGAAGACCAGGGAGTGATGGCGGCGCACGAAGCGATGCCTTTGTCGGAAGCGGCCGCGCGAAAAGCGATTGCGCTGGACGATTCGCTGGCCGAGGCGCATGCGGCGCTGGCGAGCGTGGAATGGAATTACGATTGGGATATGGACGCGGCGGGAAAGGAATTTGCGCGGGCGATCGAGCTGAATCCGAATTATGCCACGGCGCGGGAGTGGCACGGATTGTATCTGGCGCAGGGCGTGGGGCGATTTGATGAAGCGATTGAGGAATTGCAGCGGGCGCAGCAGCTCGATCCGCTTTCGCCGGTGATCGAGGTGAATGTGGGGCGCAGCTATTATTATGCGCACCGGTACGCAAAGGGCCGCGGATTTTCTGGAACAGTTCGCCGCGCGGCATCCGGATTTTTGGATTGGGCATGCGCTGCTGGGGCAGACCTACCTGGTGATGGGGCGGCTTCCGGATGCGATTCGCGAACTGGAAAAGGCGCGTGCGCTTTCTCCCGAGAGCCAGTGGATCGCGGGCGTGCTGGGCGACGCCTATGGCCGCGCGGGGCGGCGTGCTGACGCATTGAAATTGACGGATGAATTGGCGGCGCTATCGAAAACGCAATACGTTTCGCCGATTTATAGCGCGGAAATTTATTTGGGATTGGGGGACCGGGCGCAGGTGATGGCGTTCTTGGAGAAGGGATTTGCGGACCGGTCGGATTTTATGCCGCAACTGAGATTTGAGCCGGAGTTCGATTCGATGCGGGAGGATGCGCGGTTTCAGGCGCTGCTAAAGCGGGTGGCGCCGCGGGCGGGCGGGGCGCACGCCGGGTGAGAGATGCGGGCGAGTGCTTCCGACACGTTGATCCCGGAATCTGTTCTTGCGCCGGCTTCGGAAAAACGCCCTGCCAGTTGGTTACTGAAGCTTATTAATTCTCTCGATGTCTATTGACGGTGGCGTGGTGGATTGATCAAAAAGCACCCGGAAGTTGTCGAAAAAACCGTTTCTTCCGAGAATGCCGGCAACCGAGAGTCTTTTGATAAAGCCTGCGGTGACGTCGATCACCCAATCGGATTCGATGTAGAGCTGGACTCTGTGGTAGAAAACAGATTCTTTCATTCCATGGCTTATGCCGCCCATGGTGCCTTCCACGCCCTGCTTTAAATCAATTCCCAGGTATTCTGCAACGTCCGCTCGGAACAAGCAGCATTGAGAACCCGAATCGACAATGGCGGGTATTCGCGGCGTCTGCTTGTGATTCCAACCGACACGAACCCTCAAGAGCGGCAGCCAAGTGCTCGTTTCATTTTTGGAAGCTGGGTTGGGGTGGTCGAGCGGCAGCCGGATATAACTTTTTTTCAATCCCCCTCCCTAGTACACCACCGGACCCCAGTTCTTTGGCGCCCAGATTACGATTGGGTCGGCCACGCCATTGGCATTTGCATCTTTAACGGCTTCTTCCATGGTCTGGCCTCTGCCGACTACGGTCGCTTGTTCCTCGTCGAGAGCGATCCAACAATCTCGTGGAGCTCCCGAAAGCAAATTTGACAAATCGATCTGCGACACGATGCAGCCTCCTGACTGGGAAGGGGCTGATTCTTCCGGTTCAGCCTATATTGGGCGCGCTTTGTGGCTAGAGGCAATGGGAATTTCCAAGAAACATCCTTTGTATTCTATGATACAAATAATACATGGCTACCAAGACCGTCAATTTGAGGGATTTGCCGGAAGAACTGGTGCGAAGAGCGAAAGCTTGCGCGGCGCTGCAGGGCATAACCTTGAAAGATTTTGTGATCAATGCACTGGAATCCGCGACACAGAAGGACATCCCGGCATCATCGGCAGTCTCACTCATGACGTCAAGCTACGGGCGAAGAAGACGGCGCATAAAATCTAGTTCCCGTTAGTTCAAACTCGCAACGAATTCCAATGCTTCTCTGTTTGGGGAAGTTTGCTTGACTTGGGTGGGTGGGGTGAATAAGCTCGGGCCACTTTGATCACCTGGGCAGGTGACGGGGAGGAAATTTATGGCGGGAAAGCATCCGGTTTCCACGGCGGCGATTCAGAAGGAGATCAGGAAGGCCTTGGCGAAATTGAAGGCTAAGAAAAAGAAGGCCAAGGCGGAACAGGCGGGCGCGATCAACACAGAGATGGAAGTGCTGACGAAAGTGAACGGAATCTGTGGGGATATCAAACCGTTTTAAGAGTGCGGGGATGCGGAGCCTGGAAGCCTGGTGAAGGAACTTTACCGCCGCTCGCCGTGTTTGGTTTGCTATTGGGAGGAGCAGCGGCTCGTCTTTGAGAATTATGCGCGGCGGACGCGGGTGGCTGCGGCTGCGCTGACTTGCGAAATCCTCGATTTGTTCGGCACTTGGCGTCCCGCGTCGGCCCTGGCGGAACGTTTTCCGGATACAGCGCTGCTTCCCTGGCCCGCGCGATGCGGGATTTGATCCGCGTTGGTTTGCTCGAGCGATCGAGCGAGGCGCGACGGCGGAAAAACTCAGGCGGGGCTGGGTCCGGCGGTTACGATAATGAAGCGCTGCTCTCCGGTTGGAAAGATTGGAGCCCGGCAGCCAGCTTCTTCCATTTTTCGACCAAGAATTCGCACGTTCCCATCAGCAATGCAAATTCAGTTCGTGAACTGCGGCAACGCGCGCGGATTCATCCTCCTCCCTCGCCCGAGAAACGGTATTCCGCGGCACGTCAGATTGAGCTGCCTGCCGCGTCGACAGCAGGAGAATTTCCGCGGGTTTTGCTTGGGCGGCGGACGTGGCGGCAATTTTCGCGAGCGGAAATTGGATTGGGGCAGATTTCTACTTTGTTGGGGCTGACTTTTGGTGTGCGGTGGTGGTTTGATCTGCGCGGGATTGGGCGGGTGGCGTTGAAAACTTCGCCTTCAGGGCGGGTCGCGCCATCCGATTGAGGCGTATCTGGTGGCGCTGCGGGTGAAAGGGTTGGCGGCGAGGAATCTACCACTATGCGGCGGGGGCGCACCGACTGGAATTGCTGCGGCGGGGGGCGACGAAATCGCGCATTGTGCGGTATTTGAATGGGCAGGAATATTTTGGAAACGCGGCGGCAGTGGTGCTGATGACGGCGGTGTTTGCGCGGACGCAGTGGAAATATCCGGGGTCGCGGGCTTACCGGGTGGTGCTGATCGATGCCGGGCACGTGTGCCAGACGTTTTGCTTGGCGGCTACCTGGCTTGGTCTGGCGCCTTTTTGCACCATGGCTCTGAGCGATAGCGCGGTGGAGAAGGATTTGGGTATCGATGGGGTGCGGGAATCGGCGATCTATGCGGCGGGTGTGGGAGTGCCGCCGGAGGGCGCGGATTGGGCTCCGTGGCCCGATTCGCGGCGATATGGCAGCCGCAAGCCCAACCGGAATGGTTGACTCCTTGGGTGGATACCAGGCGGTCTCCCTGAGGCTGGAGAGGGCTTTGCGATGCAAACCTGGAGGATTTGTTTGCGGTGAGTGTGATTGGCGAGGGGCGGATTGAATGAGGCGTGGGCGTGGCGGAGACGTGTCAAGGGGGTGCACTTCTGGAACTTCGTCATATTTACACAGGACTTAAACTATGCTATTTTGCTAATGCGTTTGTTGCTCCCGTGAATCGTACTGAGACGTCCGACGAGGCTGCCGGGGTTCTATTACCCCTGAGCAGCCTTTTGTTTTACGTTTCACCGTAAATCCTGTGCCACATATAACTTCCGAGGTCCCTTTGACCCAGGAGGGGGCTCGGGGTGAACGGCTAGAGGCGAACGAGAGGCACAAATAGCTTTAGAAACAGGAGTTCCTAAGTGAGAGAACAAGGAACAGTAAAATGGTTCAATGCCAGCAAGGGCTACGGGTTCATTCAGCGCCAGTCCGGCGAAGACGTCTTCGTACACTTTTCGGCCATTCAGGCTGAAGGGTATAAGACGCTCAACGAAGGGCAGGCGGTGGAATTCGAAGTTCGCAAGGGGCCCAAGGGCCTGCAGGCGGAGAACGTAGTTTCCCTCTAGTCGGTTCCGGGCGGGCCGGTTACGCGCTGGCCCGCTCCGTTTTCAGGGGTTCTTGATCTCTCAGCACTGGAATTTACGGGAATTTTGGGTATTCTGGTTGCAGTTCCAATTCGGTATTCTGGTTGTCGTTCCGATCCGGGGCAAGGGCTCTTCCAGCCCGTTGGATACGTTTTATCATCGCAGGAAGCAGTGAAGATTGGCCGCCAGGTTGGTCCGGCGGGTGTAGGCGCGGTCTGAGCGGTTTAGGAGGCTGTTATGCAAATACTTGCAGAAGGACAGAGCATCCGGCACATCCAGTATGGGATGGGAGTGGTGATGCAATCGAATTCGGAGCGAACCACGATCGATTTCGACGAATTCGGAACCAAGAAATTTGTGACGAGCATCTGGTCGGCGGAAGTGGTGGGGGAACCACCGACCGGTCCGGTAAAGCCGCGCCGTCGCCGCAAGACCGCCACGAAGACGGCCGCAAAAATCGCCGGCAAAAACCACAGTGAAGGTGATGGGCAAAGCCGCCGGGAAGTAACTCCGCACAAGTGTTGAGGGGCGGAGCCATCCGCCCTTTTCCTCTTCATTTCTGCCTTGCGTGATTCCATTCGAGATCGCTGCGCCCGTAATTACGAGCTTCAATTCTGCGAGGCACTCAATTTAATGCATTGCGGCAGGGCCGGCTTTGTGGGTGGGGCGCTTCATCAGGAAAATCAGGGGGAGGACCGCGACGAAAACTGCGCCGAGCAATTCGAAAGTCTGATTGAAGGCCACCATGGCGGCCTGGCGGCTGACCATTCCGAAAATGGCACCATAGGCCTGATGCTGAGCGGTGACGGGATCGCTGCCTTTCGAAACAAACATGGCTTGCAGATTGGCCATCATCGCACGGACCCCGGGATTTGACGCATTAACATTCGATCCCAGCAACTGGAGTTGCGCCTGAGTTTTGCGGGCCACCAGAGTGGTGGCGTTGGCGATTCCGATGCTGCCGCCCAGATTGCGCATCAGGTTGAAGATGCTGGTAGCGTTGCCCATTTGTTCGCGGGGAATGGGATCCATCGTCACCGTGGTGAGCGGCACCCACATCAAGGACATAAAAACACCCTGAAGAAATTGCGGCCAGAAAACATCCCAGTATCCTGCGCTTAGACTGAGCCGGGAAAGCTGGAACATGGTGAATCCCACGCCCAGAAATCCGATGGTAAGCATTTTGCGCGGATCGAATTTGGACATGATAATCCCGACCACCGGCATGGCGATAAAGGAGCCCATGCCGCGGGGAAACATGGCGATGCCGGCTTGCAGCGGCGGATAGCCGAGCAACGTTTGCAGGAAAATCGGGAGCAACACCAGGCTGCCATAGAGCACGAAGCCCAGGATGGTCATCAAGAACACACCCGTGCCGTAGGTGCGATTGGTGAGCACGCGCAAATCCACCACGGGATGCGGAATGTAGAGTTCGTAAAGAACGAACGCGATCAGCCCGCCGATGGCGATGATCGTGAGCAAGACGATCCAATGAGCTGCAAACCAATCGGCTTCCTGGCCTTTATCGAGCACGATTTGCAACGAGGCTACGGCGACAGCCAGCATTCCGATTCCCCAGGTGTCCACTTTGGAAGTCATCCGGCGTATGTAAGGGGGATCGAAAATAAAAAGCGAAGTCATCACTAGTGACGCGATTCCGATGGGAATGTTGATATAGAAAACCCAGCGCCAGCTATAACTATCCGTCAACCAGCCTCCCATCACCGGGCCCAGCATCGGCGCCACCACAATTCCCAGGCCCCAAAATCCCATCGCTTTGCCGCGGTCCTGCGGCGGAAACGCTTCGAGCAAAACCGCCTGTGAAATGGGCTGAAGTGCGCCACCGCATGCTCCCTGCACGCAGCGAAACAAAATCAGTACCCACAAGGAAGGAGCCAGGCCGCACAGAAAGGAAGCGATCGTAAATCCGGTGACCGAGGCGAGCAGCAGGCGCTTGCGTCCGAAATAATTGGCCAGCCATCCGGTGATCGGAAGAATGATTGCGTTGGCGACGAGATACGATGTGAGCGCCCAGGTGGCTTCGTCCACGCTGGCGGAAAGATTTCCAGCGATGTGCGGAAGCGAAACGTTCACGACGGTGGTGTCCAGCACCTCCATGAACGTCGAGAGCATGACGGCAACCGCAATGATCCAAGGATTGATCTCGCGCTGCGCGGGATTTCCCGCGGCGGCCACCGGCAGATTGATCGCGTCGCTCGCCATGATGAACGGCACTCACTTGGATGCGCCGAATCGCGCGCGGTTCCAGGAAGTTTATGATAGCGCACCTGGGATGCGCCCACGCCACAAGCGAGATGCTGATCCACGCAAACTAGGGCGCGGCTGAAGCCGGCCCCTACATAGACGCACCGCGGCTGGGGTTCACAGCGGGGGCAATTGATGCAGGGCTTGCTCGCGGTTTACTTTTGCGGATTCGAGAGTGGGATCGAGTGCGATGGCTTTTTCAAATTGTTCCAGGGCTTCGGCGGGTAGCCGCATTCGAAGCAGCAATTCGCCGAATTCATTCCGCAGCAGGGCGTCCTTCGGCTCCGCGGCTACCAATTGGGAGAAATTTTTCCAGGCTTCATTCAGTTGACCTGATTTTGTGAACGCCCGCGCCAGATTGTAGCGCGCATTGGTGTAGCGGGGATCGAGCTCCAAGGCGATTTGAAATTGGCCGATGGCCTCGCCCGACCGGCCCACCGCTCCGAGTGCGAGGCCCAGCCAATTGTGTCCCTCGGCCTTTTTTGGCTCGATGCGCACAGCTGCCCGTAGATCCGGGATTGCTCCAGAGGGATTAAGCTGAGAAATCATCATCGCGCCGAGTTCGAGGTGCGCGAAATAGTCATCGGGATTCCTTTTCAGGCGATGCTGGACGAATGCTTCCTCGAGCTGGCGGCGATTGTTTCCGGTGCCGCGAGGTAATAGCTGCAGCCAGAGATGGGCCATTTCGTCGGTGGATTGATCGCCGCCGCGCACGCGCCGCGCGGGATGGTTCGGATTGCGCGGGTTCGCGCCGGAATTATCGAAGTGCCAGCGCATCGAGATGACGCTGCCTTTCGGAAGAAAAACCGGCTCGCGATAGTGGAATACCGCCTGCCACGCCGGATCCCATTGCGGTATGCGAATCAGCCATTTCCGCTGGCCCTCCGGGAGAGTTGCGTACGCTTCGATGACATGGCCGAGATAATGCGCGTGAGGGTAGACGGCCAGAACATCCGAGTCGACGGGAAGTTGAAAATCGTCGGCCACAATAAAATCATGAACGCCGGGCGGAATATCGAGCGCGGCATCTTGTTGCAGTTCGATCAGCAACGGAAATTTCGCCGGCGGCTTGTCCGTGAAGTACAGGCCGATCGACGGCTTCACTTCCATGGGCATGCCACTGTGCATGCTGGTGGACATGAAGTGTGCGTTGAGAATCAGGTCGTTGCCGGGGTCGAGTTCCCAGGCCAGGCCGTCGGGCTCGACCCAGGGCGGGCTGCCGGGCTTCCAGAAAAGAAAATGGCTATCGAAATCGAATGGATTGCGTTCGATGGTGACGTCCATTCCCGGAAAGCCCGCGCCGGGCGAGGCTTCCCTGCTCCGCGCGGATTGATTGCGATCGATCAGCACATTGGCGTGATGCACCACATGCGCCGCGCCGGGGCGGACTTCAATGGCGCGAACGTAACGCTTGGTGGCGAGATTCGGAGAAAAAATAAAATTCCAGAAGACGTCAGGGCCGGAAGCCGGAAGTGTGTAAGCGCGCGAGGCTTCCAGAATCAGATCAGGAGGGCCGAGTTGCCAGCCTTCGGTGAACCGCGGTGGGGGCGGAGCATCGGAGGGAGAGCCCTGGGGGGCGCCGTCTTTCACCCATTCGGCGATCAGTTTGATTTCGGCGTCGCTGAGGGATGGATCGTTGGCGAAATCGCCGTGGCCTTTTTCCGGGAGCCAGGGCGGCATGGCGCGTTTGGCGGTCATGTCTGCGATTTTTGCTGCGTGCGTTTGTGCGTCTTCGTAGCTGAGGAGAGAGAACGGCGCGGATTCGCCGGGGCGGTGGCATCCGGCGCAGGAGCGGTAGAGGATTGGCGCAATATCGCGATTGAACGTGGGAGGCGGCGGGGTTTGCGCTGCCGCGGGAAGAGCGAGAATGAGCGCGAGGCAGAAAAGTTGCACCAGATTTTTTATTGAGCGGGCGGGAACTGTGGCTGTGCAAATGCTGCCCGGAATTTGAAGTTGGTGTTGGATGTTTCCCACCGAATTCCCACCCCTTTGGCGTTCTCCTTGCATTCTATCGTGACACAAGCATTGGGGGATTGCTCGGGGTCCCTCACTCCGTTCGGGATGACTGCGAAAACAACGACCGTTTCAGCCTTGCGGGCGGACGCCTGGCTTCCATGGGCCGATCCAATGATCAATGGAGAGCCACAGACTGTAGGAGTGGCGCATAAGCGACAAAGAGAAGATCACCGCGAACGCCATCCAGGCCAGAAAGCGGGGGTTGGTGGAAATGTCCGTAATTTGCGGGGCGACCAGCAACAGCAGGAAATACATCGGCACCAGCAAGATTGCGGAAATAATGAAATTCAGAAACATTGCGCCCAGGTAATAGCCGGACTCGCGGAAATAGGCGAGACGGCAGACGGGACATTCTTGCTTCATTTGGAATAATCCGGCGAACAGGCGGCCTTGCTTGCAATTCGGGCAACGCAAGCGCAGGCCGGTTCGAAGCGCTTCGCGAAATGGCGGCCTGCGGGATTTTGGCGGCAGGGGCTCGACCTCCAGCGGCAACGGCTCATTTTATTGCTTTAGGCCGGTGCCGGAACACCATCTACTTTCCAATCGTGAGAGGAAGATCGGCGGTGCCGATGAATCCAGTGCGTGTGTCGCGGACGCCGAGCCGCAAAATATATTGTCCGGGGGGCAGTTCCAGTTCCATGTGATAAGGAAATCCGCCCTGTTCGAGCACGGCTACGTTCTCTGCCTTCACTCCGGCTTTGGTTCCCACATCGGCGTGCGAAATCACTTTGCCGTCCTTTGCATAAGCAGCGGCGTGGAAATCGAGTTCATATCTACGGCTGCCCTTGTCGTCCTCGTAGGAAATGGTGTGCGAATCCACAAGGAAATCGATGGGCACTTTTACTTTTCCACTGGCGGAATCGGGAGGAATCACGCGAGCGTCGAAGATGATCATGGTGGCGATGGGATTCACGATGGCCATGGAAGTGGAAAGGTCCGCGTCTTTATTGCGGTTGTCCTTGGTCCACAGGGCGGGATCGGTGGCGTAATAGCCCTTGCGGCTGCGGATGGTGAGGCCGGGTTTGTTGACGGTCACCTGAATGGTGTGGAATTTCCCGTCCCAGCCTTTGTCCTCGGGATAGTAGCCGATCAAATAGTAGGAGGAGCCGTCCGTGATGCTCTCCTCGACGGCATGATCGATATCGTTGCGGTTGGCGAGCAGGCGCCCGCCGGTTTCACTGGCGAGCAGGGCCATGGAAGCCTGGGTATTTTCCAGGTTTGAATTGCTGGCGGAAACGTCGGCGCCATATTCGCCGCCCGATTTCAAAAGACCCAGATTATTTGTGCCCGGGGCGCTGGCATCGTTGGCCGAGGAGCCAACCAGGCCGCGCGCGTCCACTCCGTAAATGGAAACTTGCGCGTCGGTGAGAAAGGAAGACGCCTGGCGGATGGCGTCTTCGTATTGTTTTTCGACGCTTTTGTAATTGGGATCGGAGGGCGTGTCTCCGTAGTGCACAATCTGCTTCATCAAAGTGAGCGGGAACGATCCCGAGACCCAGACCAAGTTTTTTCGTCCCGGCATTCCGGCCATGGCGCGGGCGATGATTTTGAAAGCCCCCAGGGTGATACCCACGCGGTCGTCCAACGAAACTTCCGCTTGCTCGCTATAGAAATCCTGGATCTGGGCGAGCATGCCCGCGGCGCGATCGAAGGCGGCGGAGCCGCCTCCGGTAAGGCTGCCAGTGCCCACCTGACGGGAGGGCGGAGGCATTTGCTTGGCAATGTCTTCGAGTTCCAGGTTGATGGATTTTTGCGGAACAAAATTTTCCACCGCCAGGCGCAGCAGGCGGGGATCGTTGGTGAATTCCTGCAAAACGTGCAAGGAGCGGCCGAGCGTATAGACGGCGACGGGCTGGCCGGGCGTGAGCTGCGTATTGATGTATTTCAGGAGCTGGAGACGCGAATAGCCTTGGTCGAGCGATTCGGTATTCAGAGAATCGAGCAGCAAAACGGTGGGCGGGCCGGGGGGCGTGATGTATTCCGTGCGATTGGTGGTGACGTTGGCGGGGAGCGCGCCGGGAGCGCCGCGTTTGGCTTTGGAGGCAAAATCCTCGTAGGAGAAGCTGGCTATTTTTTGAGGCTTTTTGTTTTCGGTGACGGTGAAATCGGCGGCGGTCAAATCTTTTACGGGATGACCGTCTTTATCGGTGACTACCGCGTCGACCATCACCAGGCGGGAAGTGACTCGCAGCGTGGCCGAGGGGACATTTTGGGGCGGAGGCTGTTGTGCGTTCACGTGGCTGGCCGCGGCTACGGCGGCGAGCGCCAGGATTGACAAGGCTTTTGCAGCGCAATTCGAGGCCCACCTACGAGCGGAACACGGCGCCGTTTTCGAGGCTTCGACCGGTGATGATTGTCGAATAAACATAATTCCCCTCCCCATCCCTTTCCGATTAGCGCGAGTATTACATATTCCGTAAAGAGCGCGAGGAGAATTTTTCTGCACATTCGACGATATTCGGAGCGGGAGATGCTGCGGTTTTTGCACAGGCAGCGATTGAGACGTTTCTGAAATTTCAGGCTACGAGTCTTGTTTTGCCGAGGAGGCCGGGTGGGCCAGAGGCAGGGACAAGGGTACGGAAATGACCGGCAGTTCCACGCGAAACGTGGCGCCGCCACCGGGACGATTAAAGCAGTGGATGCGGCCGCGATGTTCCTGCACGATTCCGTAGCAAATGCTCAGGCCCAGCCCGGTTCCTTTGCCAACCGGCTTGGTGGTGTAGAAGGGATCGAAAACCATGCGCGGCTCTTTGATGCCGGGGCCGTTGTCAACCACGTCGACGACGACGAATTTTCGATCGAAGCGCGAGCGAATTATTAGTTCGCCGCCGCCGGCTTCTTCGAGTGCGTCGAGTGCGTTGTCGATCAAATTGAAAAACACCTGGATGAGTTGATTGACGTCGCCATGGACGAAGGGCAGACCGGATTGGAATTCATCGAGAATGCGGATATTTTCGTTGCCGCGCAGCTCGAGATGGCTGAGGTTCAGAGCGCCTTTTACCACTTCGTTGACGTCCAGCGCGGATTTTTCGCCGGGAATTTGGCGGGCGAAACTGAGCAGATTGCCGACCAGGTGTTTGATGCGGCGAGCCTGATCGCGCATTTTTCCGGCGAGGTTGCGCGGGCGTTCGGCGAGCGAGGGATCGTCGAGTAACAGTTCGGCATAGCCGAGGATGCCGGTGAGCGGGTTATTGATTTCGTGCGCGGCGCCGGCGGCCAAATGGCCGAGCGAGGCCAGTTTTTCGCTTTGGACGAGCTGGGCCTGCAGGCGATGCATGTCCTGTAGGGAATCCTGCGATTTGCGGAGAAGAAGCAGCCGGTCGCGATCGACCATTCGCAAGCGCAAAAAAACCAGCAAAACCGCGGGAACGATCAAAGCCAGGGTGACACCCAGGCGGAAATCGCGGACTGCGAGAGGAGCATGACTTCCCCATAGGCCCCAGAGCGCGAGCATGGGCATGGAGACGACAGCGCAAATCGCCAATTCGGCGGGCCAATTGTCGCGACGGTGATCGCTTCCCGCTTCAGAAGAGGGATGCTGGCGGTTCGCGAAAATTCCCGCCGTGCCCAGCCAAAGGAAAGATCCGATCAGCGGGAGGTCGTAAAAGCTGCCGGTGTAGTAGGCGTTGCGATCGATGGCTCGATTGATCAGTAGCGAAGCGGTGGAATACAGCAGCGCGGCCCCAGCCAGATTGGCGTAGATTTTCCGCCAGCCCGTGTGCGAACGAAAGGCGAGAAGAACGAGACCGATGACCAGGACCAGATTCTGGACCATGGCCAGATCGTTGTAAGCCTTATTGTAAAGACTCGAATTCGGCCAGACGTATTGCCAGGGAATGACGATGAAGAGGTAAAGGTAGACCCACCAAAGCAAGAGGAGCGAGAAATCGATTGAGCCAAAGCGGTAACGCATTTCTCCGGCCTTGCGGTGAGGGGCCATGGCTAAAGCGCCGATCATGGGAACGGGGTGCAGGAAGAAAATTACATCGCCGAGGAAGGGATTCGGCACGGGTTGATGCTGGATGACTTCGACGAACGTCCAGAGGCACTGCCCGGCCATCCACATCCCGCAACCCATCCCGAGGAGCATCCAGAAGACGTCGGTGCGCCAATCCGCAGAGCCGGAATTCAGCAGCAGGCCGGTGATGGCAAAGAGCGGCACGAGGCACTGCAGAATGTCTCCAATGGCGTTTAAATGCTCGCCACGGGGGAGGAGCAATCCGGCCAGGGCGTAGAGGCCCAGCAGGGCGGCCCAGGACAAGGGGAGCCAATGGTCCGAGAGCCATGCCTTAACTGAGTCGGACGTGCGGCGGCCTGGGCTCCGATGGTTAGACGGAGGCGTCGGGGCGGACAAATCAATCACGTCCTGCGAAGGGGCGTTCATTCTGCGCGTGGCGCTGCACGCCTAGCGTACCGCGCTCGCGGCAAGTGGCAGCAACGAAGGAGGCGTGGTTTTCCACGATGGCAACAGGGTGTGGTGCGATGATCGGCCACTGAAGGCGGCGGGCGGGGGATATGGCGATTGGTTCAGCGGCGGAAACCGATTGCCGCCTGGCAAAACGCGGGGCGCATCCTTGGTTCACGACGGGACAGCAGTTGTTGCTTGCCTGGGGTTTTTGCGGATGTATAATGTGCGGAGAAGTTCCAGCCCCTTCCGGCCGCGGCTTCACGAACGTCGCAAAGCCCGGCCCGTCTTACAAGCTGAGGAGGAAAGTAAAATGCGGAAATTCCTGCCATTCAGTGTGGTTGCTCTGCTTGTAATTGCATTCACCGTGTACGCCGCGGGACAGAACACACAAACATGGACGGGTTGGGTGAGCGACAGCGCTTGCGGAGCAAAGGGCGCCAACGCAGACCACAAAGAATGCGCCGCGAAGTGCGTGACGGACAAGGGAGCCATTTGGGTGTTTGTGGAAGACAGTTCGAAGAATGTTCACAAAATTCAGAATCAGGACGCGGTGAATCCGGAGACGGATCTGGGCCAGCAAATGAAATTATCCGGGCACCTGACGGACACCGGCGATGTGCACGTAGACAGCATCAGCCCGGTCAAGTAAATCAGTCTTCAGCGGAGGGCGTGTGCCGGAAGTCCGGCGTATACGCCCTTCGAAACCTTTGAATTGCCTTCCCGCTTTTGCGCCAAACATACAATTGGTTCGTGGAGAAAAGCTGTCACCAGCGAGGCGGCGAAGTGTGGGGTGAATCGTTTCGATTGAATACGGGCAGGGCTCTGATTGAAGCAAGTCCTGAAAGCTGCAATTTCCCGATGGGCGCGTTGCCAAACGCCATTCAGGAGAATGGCGTTCCCGGGAAAGGCGATGCAAAAACTAGCGCGCGCGTCGGACTAGGACACAGGGGAAGAAGCTCGCCCTTCGGTTTGCGCGACGGTTGAGCAAGCCGGTCCCGCTTGTACTTCCGCCGCTGGGGTCGGGCTCTTATTCCAGACGCACAAGGAAGCGGGCACTGGCTGAAGTTTCCGCCGCTTCCATGGAGTGCTGCGAGGAACCTAAATCATATTCGCGTTGGATGCGAGGCGGTGACGGAGACGTCCCAGCGCGCGATTCATCGGGTGAGTGCGGTCGAGCCAACGAAGCACCGGAGCACGACGCACGCCCATGCGTTCGAGGGCGCGACGGAGCCGGAAATCACGGCCTGCTGATTTCAATCCCTTTTCCAGGGTGGCGATGGCTTCGGCTTTGCGACCGCACTGCTGATAGACGTCCGCGAGGTTGAGATAAAGTTGAGCGTGATTCCATTTCAGTTCGATGGCTTGGCGGCAGAGAAGTTCGGCGTCTCCGAATCGGGACTCGTTTAAAGCTGCGAGCAAACCGGCGTAAGAGAGATAGAACGGATTGCGCGGTTCAACTTCGAGCGCGCGCCGGATATGCGCCATGGCTTCGGCACGCTGCCCTTGTCGCAGCCGTGCCAAACCTACTTTAAATTCTTCGAGGCCTTCGGGCGTTTCTGCCGCGGGTGAAATCCAATGCGACATATTTCCCTCACACCCCGGGGTTGCCGGGCTTGGTGACTTCAAGCGTACTTGTTTCCTAGCCATGCCGATACGGGACAGGAGGCCAGTTTTCGTACACTGGGATGCCTGTACGAATCGGCAGTCCAAATTCGACACAGTAATTTTGACGTGTTTGGCACAGTCGATTCTGAGAGGCTGGGATGCCGGTGCTCTCTGTGCCCAGTTGATCCGACTTATCTATACATGTGCCTAATCGGCAGCGGACCGCCGCATTATCAGCGGATTCACAGGCGGAAAGAGAACGTGTGACCTAAAGCGCAATTGAACTGGGAGCGGAATTATCTTTCCGCGGGCACTTTCGCCACGGTGGTGAGTTCGGACGAAAGTGTTTTCTCTCGGAGTTCCCTGCTTATTGTTACGCTGCCGGGTGATGACTGTTCGCGTGGAGCGGGAGCGATTGCCGCTACACTGGGAAGATGCAGTGTCCGAAATGCGGAGTGGAAAATCCGGAGACGGTTCAGTTCTGCACGCGCTGCCATGAGACGTTGCTGTGGAAATGCCCGAAGTGCTGGCACCAGCAGCGGCATGGAGGATCGTGCGAACGGTGCGGCCTGAATTTCGCGCTGTTTTGGGAGGCGGCGCTGGAAAGGCAGAGCGAGGAAGACGCGCGCGTGAATCTGGACCGGTTGAAGAGCAAGGGGTCGGTGCTGCTGCAAATTTTGCTGGCGCCATTCACCGGTGGGCGTTCGGTGATCGGATTTTTTGTGTCGCTGTTCCGCCGTTCGTAACCCGATCAAGGAGCGCACGCGAATCCACGGCGGCGCCATCGCGAACCGAGCGAAATGCACCCTGTCCGCCGTTCCTGTACCCCGCTCCTGTACGCCGGTACTGTCCATCGGGTCAACTGCCTCTTTAGAAATCCTGTACTCCGACGAGCGCCGGGAAAGGCAACAAATCCGTAGAATAGCTGCACGCAGCCACCCAGCCGCGCGAATCTGAAGGAGGCACCAAGCCCATGGCAACCGCACCCTCATACGTCGAGCAGCACACGATGCCGCAGGAAAAGGCCCTGATGGAGCACTTGATGGATTTTTCCTTTCAGCGGATGGTGACGCCGCGGATGCTGAAACTGCTGTACTCGATTCACCTGCTGTTGGGGCTGATCGTGGCGACCGGGTTCGTCTTCAACGGGTTCGAGTCTTCGACGTCGAACGGATTGCTGGCCATGGTGCTGGGAGCGGTGGGAATGTTCTTCTGGATCCTCTATTGCCGCATCGTGGTGGAAGTGCTGGCGGTGGTGTTCCGCGTGGGTGAAGTGATCAGCGGATCGCAGCAGAACCAGTAGCGATTTTTCTAATAAAGTCCCCGGAAATTTTGGATTGGCGAAGTGAGAGGGCGGAGGCTTGCCCCCGGAAAGCAATCCACTGTCTCCATTTTTAGTGACATTTGGCAGGGCAAGCTGCGCTGGATCCCTCGCCCACAAGTCGGGCTCGGGATGACGGCGGTGACGTTGTAGCTGGCAGGAGCCTGCGCCTGGAGAGGACAATGGGCCGAATTCTCCATGTCCTTTTCAGGCGCAGGGGGTTTCTGTTTCGACCTTTCGACATGGCGCGGAGACGCGCTATACTCCCGCGCATGCCAAATATCGACAAGCTTGCGAATGGATCTTTTTGCTGGCTGGAGCTGGGGACCACCGACCAGAACTCCGCCAAAAATTTCTACGGAAAATTATTCGGGTGGCAGTATCACGATTCGCCGATGGGGCCGAATGATTTTTACACCATGTTCCAACTTCAGGGACGGAGCGTGGGAGCGGCGTACACCCTTTCCGCCGAAATGCGCGCGCAGAAAATTCCCGCGCATTGGATGGTGTACATGCTGGTGGCAAGCGCTGACGCGACTGCTGCGAAAGCGGCGCAACTGGGCGGGAAAGTGCTGAAACCGGCGTTTGACGTCTACGACGTGGGACGGATGACAGTGATCGAGGATCCCACCGGCGCGCATTTTTGCGCGTGGCAGGCGAAAAGCCACTCCGGTTTCGGAATTGCAGGCGAAGAAGGAACGTTTTGCTGGGGCGACCTGAGCACGCCCAATCGCGCGCGAGCCGCCGAATTTTATTCCGGGCTGTTCGGCTGGCAAATCATGAAAGAAGACGAAGAAGACAGCCACAATTACTGGCACCTCAAAAACGGCGAGGAATTTATCGGCGGAATGCCGCCGGAAAAATTCCGCGACCCGAATTCCCCTCCCTCCTGGCTCTCGTATATTTTGGTGAACGATTGCGATGCCTCGGCGGCCACGGCCAAAGAACTGGGCGCGAAATTTTACATGCCGCCCTCCACGTTTGAAGACGTGGGGCGAATGGCCGTGCTGGCCGATCCGCAAGGCGCGGTGTTTGCGATTTTTCAGCCGACGCGGCGCAAGTAGAAGTTCCCATGCAATTCCAATGATCCAATTCCAGAAGAAACCATCACAAATTTCGGGGTGCCCGACACGCCGTATTTGCGTGTGGGGTTTTTCACTTTAAATTCTGATTTCCGGGATTTCGCTTCGAGCTTTGTTCTTGAACCTCTCCTCTGCCCGAAGAATTTCCGTGTAAATTCAAAAACCTCACACATAACACCGACGTGTGGGGCACCCCAATCTGGCCGTCTCCGAACTGAAAAATGTAAATTCAAAATCCCCACACGTAACACCGACGTGTGGGGCACCCGAACTGAAAATGCAGGAGCGAGGCGCCGGAGTTAAACGGCTAGCGGCCGGCGGTCTTTTTCGCGGCGATGGCGCAGATTTCGAACCTGGCGCCGAAGAGCAGGGGGCCCGAGCCGAGGAAGGCGCGGGCGGGGAGCGGTTCGGTGAAATAGGTGCGGTAGATTGCGTTGAATTGATCGAAGAGCGAGACATCCGAACAGAATATCTGCACGGAGACTACGTCGTCCATGGTGAGCGAGGCCTTCGCGAGAGTGGCGCGCAAGCCGTCCAGAAGCAAGCGGGCTTCCTGATCGGGATCGGCGGGCACGTTGCGGGTGCCGGGTTCGAGGCCCAGGTGGCCCGCAACGTAGAAAGTGTCGCCGGCAAAAACACCGACGGAGAAAGGCAAGGCGGAGTATCCGCCGGGTGGCGGGAAATACACGCGGCCGTCACGGTTCCAGGCGGCCTGTGGTGAAGTTGCCGGGGAGGAAGGCTCGGGGTGCTTGCCGGCCGGCTTTTTCCAGGCGGGGCGATTTTTCTGGGCACGCTTTTTCGTCGGGGGCATCAGGAATCCTTTTTTTCTTCGTCGAGATATTGAACGAAAACCACTTCGTTGTGCGCTTCGTTGTAGAGCAATTCGTCCACCATGGATTTCGCCAGCATGATGCCGAAGCCGCCCGGGCGCAGTCCCTTCTCGACGCGCTTGGTATCATGCTCGAAGGGACTATCTTCGGGATTGCTGACGGCGGCGTGGGAAAGATCGGAGAAGCAAAATCCCGTGCCGGGATCAGCGATGCGGTAGAGGATCATGCGTTTCGCGCGCAAGTAGGAAATGCGGACTTTCTGGTTGGGGTCGAGCTTGCCGCCCCATTCCACGGCGTTGGTGAGTAATTCGCGAAAGGCCGGGCCGACGCGTTCGCGCACCTCTTCCGGCAAATCGGCGCGCAAATGATTCATGAACGCGGTAATGCGCTCGGCCGTGGCCAGGTCGCACGGCACCAAAAGCTCCACCCAATCGGGCCGCGCGGAAATCACTTCGATGGGAAGCGCCAGCGGGTCCGCAGCCAGTGTGTCGCGGACCAGATCGACCAGCGTCTTGGGTTCGACTGGCTTGCGGAGATATTGATAAGCCTGCTCGCGGACGGCTTGCAGCAACGTTTCCGGTGTGTCGTCAGAGGTCATCACGATCACGCGGGGATGGGGGGGCGGCTCCTTCTTCAAGCGCGCCAGCAATTCCAGTCCGTTGACGCGAGGCATCCAGATATCGGTGATCAGCAGATCGGCGGGCTTTTTGCGTAATTGTTTGAGCGCCGCGTCGCCATCGGTGACAGTCCTGACGATGTAGCCCGCGGCTTCCAGAACGCCCTGAAGCAAGTGGCTTGTGGTTGCGTCGTCTTCGGCCACCATAATTGTGGTCATCGCTTTCTCCGCGGTTTGCGCTTTGATTTGACGCTCTTCATGGAGGAAAGATTCCGCGATTTTGGCGAACGGCTTTTCTTGGTAACGGCGGGTTTGGATTCCGGCACGCCGGTTCGACGCCGGGGAGCACCGGCCACAGCAGCGTTTGCGGGAGGGGAAACCGCCTCTGGCCGGAAAAGCGTCCCGGCGCTGCGGGCGGCCGCTCCGCGCAGGGCTTCCGTAAACGAGGCGAGTTTCTCATCCAAGGCGGCGTGCGCGGTGCGCGCGGAGAGCATATTGCCTTCCCGGGCGCGCATCTCCAGATCACGGGCGGCATCGGCGATTTCGGCGACGCCAAAGTTCCCCACTGCTCCTTTCAGGGTGTGAGCTTCGCGAGCCAGCGCTTCGGCTTCGCCATCGACCAGAGCCTTGCGGATCGCGGCCATGCGCTTGGGCGAATCGCCCAGGAAGACCTCCACCAGTTTGAGCAGGAATTTTTCATCTCCGCCCACGCGGGCGACCAGGGCAGCCCAATCGAGTGCCAAGTCATTCTTTCCAGGCAGCTTGCGCGATTCTGCGTCTTCGGTCTCAGCGCGGCTGGCGATTCCCTGCCCGGTTCGAGAAGAAGCGGATGCGGCTGGAGCCGAATCGATAAGAAGTTCGGAACCTGATGCGCGGCCGGGGTGTTGCCCCAACTGCTCCGCGCCGGCTTGGGCAACAGCCGGGGACTTATCGCTCCGTGACATTGACAAGTTGGACGCCAATCGGGAGATTGGCGTTCCCGGGATGGATTGCAAAGAGTGCGTGGATTCCACGGCCGCGAACAATTGCTTGGCATCGATGGGCTTCGAGATGTAAGCGTCCATGCCTCCTTGCAGACAGCGCTCGCGATCTCCTTTCATGGCATGAGCCGTCATGGCAACAATGTGCAAGTGCTTGCCGGATTCGCGTTCGTTCTTGCGAAGGATGGCCGTGGCTTCCATGCCTCCCATGTCGGGCATTTGCACATCCATCAGCACAGCGTCGAAACGATGCTGGGCCAGCAAGTCGAGCGCCTGCCTGCCATTTTCGGCGACGGCGACGGTGTGTCCGCGGCGCTCGAGTAAATGGACCACGAGCATTTGATTTACGGGGTTATCTTCGGCAATCAGAACGCGCAGGGGCTTGCGAGCCGCGATGTTCGCCGCCGGGCGGGGCCTGTTCTCCGGGGCATTATTTGCCACCGCCATGGAGTGCTTCTCGTTCGATTCGGAGGCAACTGGAATTTCAAATTTCGCCGTGAAATGGAAGGTGCTGCCCAGGCCAGGGCGGCTTTCCACCCAAATTCGGCCTCCCATCAATTCGACGAGCTGCGCGCAAATCGCCAAGCCCAGACCGGTGCCGCCATATTTCCGAGTGGTGGAGCTATCGGCCTGCGCGAAAGCGTCGAAAATCTGACTTTGTTTTTCGAGCGGGATGCCGATGCCGGTATCGGTAATCGTAAAATGCAGCGCCGATGTGGCGGGCGGTTCGGAGCCGTCGCCAGCAGCCGCCGCCATGCGCCGGCCGGAATCCCGAGTGACTCGCAGAACTACTTCGCCGTGGGCTGTAAACTTGATGGCGTTGTCGACCAAGTTCACGATAATTTGCCGCAACCGTTCGGGATCGCCAAGCAATCGCGGCGGCACGTCGGGCTCGATGCGGCATGCCAGGGTGAGCTTCTTCGATCGCGCCTGCTCCTTCAACACCTTGAGTGACGCTTCGATGGCTTCACGTAAATTGAAATCCACGCGGTCCAGTTCCAGCTTGCGGGCTTCCACCTTTGAAAAATCCAGAATGTCGTTAATCAGCGCGAGCAAGGAATTTGCGGAGGAGATCACGATATTCAGATATTCGCGCTGCTTGGAGGTCAATTTTGTTTCCAGCGCGAGGCCAGACATTCCCACGATTGCGTTCATCGGGGTGCGGATCTCGTGGCTCATATTGGCCAGAAATTCGCTTTTCGCGCGGGTGGCTTCTTCCGCCCGTTTTTTCGCCGCTTCCAATTCCCGCACCAGCGACGCCAGTCTTTTCGCGTCTTCTTCTTGCGCCTGCCGGGCGGCTTCCAAATACTCCGCATATTGCTTCAATTCATCTTCGGCGCGGCGGCGCTCGATAAATTGGCCAATCTGGCTGCCAATGGCGTCGAACAAATTGAGTAAATCGGTATCGGGCTGGCGGATTTCCGGACTGAAAAATTCCATCACGCCAATCACTTCCCCGCCGCTGCGAATGGGAAAGCCGAATGAGCTGTGCAGTCCTTCGCTATCGGCTACCTGGATTCGGGGAAAACTCTTGTGCGTGGGGCGGTCCGACATCCAGAGCGGCTCTCCGTTTTCCCAAACATGGCCGGGAAGCCCGATGCCCTTTGGAAACGCGCTGGAACGCGTGACGGCCTCGAATTGGGGCAGCGAGACGCGCGGCTTGTGCCACATTTCGAGGCAGCGAAGCACGTTCGCGGCGGAATCGACGCGCCAGATCGCGCCCATCACCCAATCCAGGCTGTTGCAAACCGCTTCCAGAATGCGCGTGGATGCATCGCTCAGCGTTGCGGCATCGGCCAGCACCGCCGTGACTGCGTAGCCGGCGGCGATGCGCTGTTCAGCACGCTTGCGTTCGGTGATGTCACGCGCCACCGCGAAAATCATTTTTTCGTCGGTCCAGGGCGTGGCATTCCACAGCAGCCATTTGTAGGTACCGTCCTTGCAGCGGTAGCGATTTTCAAACAGGACAGAGCGCGTGCCGGAATTCAGTTTTTCCGTTTCGGCCAGCGTGGCCGCCTGGTCTTCGGGGTGGACAAAATCGAAATAGGGACGGCCGAGAAGCTCGTCCATATCAAAGCCCAGTGTTTCCGTCCATGCGGGGTTCAGGCGCCTGAAATTTCCGTCAAAATCGGCCAGGCAGAGCAGGTCCAGCGAAAGTGTGAAGAGATGCTCGAGTTCCTCCTCGGCGCGCTTGCGCTCCGTGATCGCGGTGGCCAGCACGTTTAAATGGCGGCGCAGCTCCATCTGCGCTACCACCAGATGGCTGAGCGCTTCCAGCGCCTGGCGCTGCTCGGGTCGTAACTCGCGCGGGACAACATCGATTACGCAAAGGGTGCCGACGGAGTGGCCATCGGGCGTAACCAGCGGCGCGCCGGCATAGAAACGGATGTGGGGATCTTCGGTCACCAGCGGATTATCGACAAAACGTTCGTCGGCCAGCGCGTCGGGAATCACCATCATTCCCGGCTGCGTGATTACGTGGCCGCAGAAGGATATTTCGCGCTCGGTTTCATGCGTGGGTGTGCTGACATGCTCCTGGAAGCCGAGTTCCGATTTGAACCATTGGCGGTTGGCGTCCACCAGGCTGACGAGAGCGATGGGAGTTCCGCAGATTTGCGCGGCCAGGCGGGTTAAGTCGTCGAAGGCAGGCTCCGCCGGCGTATCCAGAATACGGTAACGGCGCAGGGCTTCGAGCCGTTCCGCTTCGTTCGCCGGTATGGCCGGTTTCTGCACTACTCTCTCCCAAGGGCCGCGGATTCAGGTTTGATAGGCGCTTCATTCTAGCGCAAACCACCGCCGCTGGCGCTACGTGAGAATCGGTTTGGCAGGGGAGTGGCAAAATCAAGCGCAGGTAAAATAAAAAGGGTGACAGCCACTGGCTGCCTCCCGAAATTCGCTCACATTCTGGCTTCGGCACGTCCCTCGGCTCAAGGTCAATAGCAATGGATATCGCAGGCGAGTGCCTTTGTCAAGACTGAGTCAAACAGTAGCGAAGTCCGCCCGCTCTTAGACCTCACTAGAAGGGGCTGGATGCTGCGGGGATTCGAACCCGCGCTTCGACCTTGACAGGGATGCATATGTCTGCCGATTAACATTGCGGCCAAGCGGCCCGCGTGCTTTACTGCACATAAAATACCAAAATAAGTATGATCTGTACTTTGCTGTCGCGCTTGTTGCATGGCACAGCGACTCGAAGGCACAAACCATCCACCATGCAGTTCCCGCGCCTCCCCGCGTCAAAGTCCTTGCCGTAGCTCCTCTTGGAAGCTACGAATGCAAATTGAAATAGCGCCACGGCGGGAAGAGGCCGTGCGCGCTCGAATTCGCGGCCGACGGTCCGCTTGATCTGCGCCGACCAATAATCGAAAGTGCCTGTGGGCACGCCGAGCATGGCGATTGCGCGGCGATATTCAATTCCGTGCAGGTAATAAACACTGAACATGCGACGCCTGCCCGCCCACACCGGGCGAGCCAGCGCTCGCAATCCGGCAATTTCGAAATCCGCCACGTATTCTTGAGCCCGAGCCCGCTCCGGCCTCCACTGATAGCCGGAGGCCCCCGGCACGGTCATGTCCACGGCGCGAATTCGCCCATCCAGCCAGCCGCGCAAACCGCGAAACCGTTCCAGGCAAATGTCAAACACTTCTTCCGATCGCATCGCGCCCCCCTGAATTCAAAATGTTAATGGCCAGGAATATTCAATCGACGGAAATGGCTGATAGTGGACGGTTGAAAGGTTGATGAGACCCAGTTGGAACTGCCGGATGGTGGATTTTGTTATTGCTGCCTCCTATCGCGTTCATGTTCGAAACTGCCCGAACTGGTGAATTTGCGAATGTTTTTGCAGCCGGGCAGAAGCCGGCCGTAATGGCCGCCGGTTAATTCACTTTCAGCCGGTCGATGACTGGCGCGTCGTCCACATTTTCATCCGTCGCGCCGCACGCCGGCTTGGGCTTAAGATTCCGCGGTTTCGAGCGAGAAGTGGCGCGCGCAGCGGGCTGGCGCGCTGGCTGGCGCTGACTGTGAGGTAAACCCAATTCCTCTTGCACCGCTTCGAGACAAACCTCGAAGCACTCTTCCCAGCCGGAGAGATAACCCGACGCGTACTGCTCGGCGAGCGCCTGTTCTTCGAGATAAACGCGCTGCAAATCAGCGGCGAAGCGCGCATCAATTCCAGGCTCAATGAGCGAGCAGCCAATTCGATGCAATCGCCAGTTAACCGCTCGCCACCAACGCGCGATCAAATGGATTGGCCACGGGATGCACACTGCTATCCAACGGGACATATCCACCCACGCCAGCCCATAACCCAGGGGAATGCGTCTTCCCTTTGGAATTTCCACCCTCCACCCGAGCCATAAGCCGCGCGAAGAGCGCTGGCGCAGGGCTTGCTGCTCATCCGCGTTTTGGTCATAGGCATTCCTGTTTCCTGTGAAACGGACTCTCTCTCGCGTGCGCCGTCTTTCTCGTTCTTCTGTCGAAGCGGATTCACTTTCCCCTCCTTCTACACTCGGGCCCTGCGCCTACGTTAAGCTCGCGCCGAAGCGCCTCATCTCTTCCCCACCCGCGTCCGAAGGTCTGAGACTTCCCGGACGTTTCTCGATCCTGTTGCGGCCTTTCTGCTGCTTGCAGAGGTGGAGTCTTGCCTTCTGTTTCTGCATTTCGATAAGCGGGAGTTTGGCGGTAGCTCTTTCTATTTCCTCGGTCTACATATCCACTACCAATCCCCGCTGCAACCGTCGCGTTTCTTATATTTTGCGCGCTAGCGATGCCACCTAATTGAGGAGACCCATCCGCAAATTTGCGCTGGGGCACCTCACATTCGCGGGGCACTGACCTGGGTTCAGCGGACGCTGGAAATTTGTTTGGAGATAGCGGCGTGATTGCAAACTGCGAGTCTTCTGGCAGGTCGTGAAGTTCAGCCGCGCCAACTTTGAGCGGCGCCCCTGCCTCTGCCTCTGTCGCGGTCGCAGTCGAGGTCCGGTCAACAAATGGTGTCGCAATATGTTGCGTCGGCTGGGCCGCCCACTTTTTCGCTTTAGTAATTCGCACGATCACGCCGGCGGGCGTGGATTTAGTGAGGACATAGCCCTCGCGCCGAAGCACGCTCATCCATCGCTCCAGCGTCTTCCGCGCGAATCCGGTCTCTTCCTCAATTTCGCGATAGCTCACCGGGCAGCCGCCGAGCACCAGGCCCAACGTGTCTTCTTGCCGCGTTTGCCGCAGCACCAGCCAGCCGTAAAGCCAAACTGCCTGGCCCATCTGCTGGTAATGCTTGGCCTCGAACAATACGCCGCGTAGACCTGCATTGAAGTTTTTCGATCGCATCACTCAACCAGTGTTAGTTGTCGCTGCTCTTTATTCAAGAAAGGCTGAGAACCAAAAAATAGCTTGTTAACATTGCCCGCAGTAAGGCACGAGCATCTCCGCGAAGCCGTGGGCAACCGGCCGGAGCCTTATGATTCTTCCCATCGATGCTCGCAAGCGGCAAAATCCGCACAATCGCAGTGTCTGCTTGTCGTTTCGAAGCAGCTTCTGATGGGCGTACGCGCGTTGGCGATTTCTTCGTTCCCGATTGAAATTTTCTGGCCGCGCACGCCATTCGCGCATGTAATTTCGCTTGTATCTCAATAGGATTCGTTGCGGGTGCTTGTAAGACCGAGCTGGCGATCCCATGTCTGCCTCCTATGCAAGACGCCGATTGCGTATTGAAGTGAACGGCCCTCGTTTGCTCAAATTCGGTCCGGGAAGTGTTAGCTGCGCCTGAACCGCCGGGCACACCAATCAGAATGCGCCGCGGCGCGCAAACTTGATATATTTACTGTCAAGTAACGGTACCCTGGTACCATTGATTGCTCTTGCGCTTCTGCTATGTTCCCGGGAGAAGAGATTGTTTCTTGAAACGTATTTCTATGTCTGTTTCTCAATGTGGGAGACTCTCGTGCAATCAGCTAAGAACCCAGTCGAATACCTAGCTGGCGCTTCTAAAATTTCGCTCGAATCCTTCGAGCTCAACCGGTTGAATCAGATCGCGAATCTGCGTAAAGAACTCCGCGAAGTGATGGAGGAATGGATCGAGGCCGAAGTCGAAGTTCGATTCGCTCGCTGGGTGCTCGAAAATCGCCGAACTTGCCCCCCTTCGGTCGTTCCCTTTCCCGAAACTACCACTGAAACCACGGCAATTTTCGAGCGCGATCGGCAGGTGCCGGCGCCCAGCGGACTGTCTCGAGCGATCGTGAAGCATCCGATTCCTCCTCGGCTGGGCATTGCGCCCCGAAAGCGTTCTCTCCACACTCGTCCCCCCCTCTCCCGCAAAATGTCCGGTTCGCGTTGACGCTTCCCTCATTCCTGATTCCTGTTTCTCAATTGAATTCGGCCAAAAATTCGACCACTAGTTCAATTTTGACTTCTTTCGCGGCGGTGTTCTCATCTCTATTCCCACATTTTCTGACGTCTGAATTTCCGGGGGCGCTTTCAATCCTTCCTGGAACTTCACTCCTATTGCCCTCATTTATTTCGTTCCAGTTTTAACAAGAAATCCGTTTCCGGCCTCGCTCCGATATCGTTCCCTGCTCCGTTCACGACTTTGCTCTAAATATCATTGATGATCTGGCCCCGTAATTTCGCTCAGGTGATTGCGTTGTTCACTTCTTGTCGCTTCGCATCAAAATCGCGCCGCGGAATCACCCTGTTCACAATCCACTGCACTCAAGTTGCATGGAGCACTCTCTTGCTCGTCTTACCTGCCGCGCCAGGCATTGCGCCTCTCGTCACCATCAACTTCAATCTCCTGTTATCCAAGCAGCGTTTTAGCAATTTCAACTAGTTCCCAAGCCTCAACATCTATTCTCCGTCCCGGCAACCTCTTTTCCAACATTTCCACTGACGGCTACCCCTCTCCCACCAGCAATAATTTCCCTTTACTGCTATCTCAAACTGCGCGCCAAACCGTCAGTCAGCATCCATCAAGAAAATATCCTATAACTTATCGGAAGTCCTGTTGGGAAAAACCGTCTGCTGACCTGTTGGAGGCTTCCGACCTTTCATTCGCACTAGACTTTGTGGTGTTGTGAACTAGAAAGCGGTTTGGATCTGTTGAGATCCTCGTCATAGCTATGAGAATTCGCGATACTCGATGGGTTGAAATTGCTGTTTGCCACCGAGGCACTGACCACCCCGAGTTTTTGTAGCAGTTTTAGTGGGAAAGTCTGCAGGGGATGCGATGGCCGTAGCCGGACTGCTGCCTCTTGCGCGTGTCGTTCAGCAAGTTGCTCGGGCGGTCCTCCCGCGCTACCGAAGCCGTTTCAGCAAGCACCGATTCAACCTACCGCAGTTGCTGGCCATTTTCCGTCGACAGAGTTCGACTACAAGGCAATTGGCGCGCAGGTCTGTGATATTCTTGGGTTGCTGTTTCGACTGAATTTGCGCGGAGATTTCGAAGAGTATTCAGTTTAACTCATATGAACCGGACGCTTGATTCACACCCGGCCGCGATTCAGTCCGCAAAAAATCCGCATATCATTTGCTGACGGAGCGAAGATGAAGCCACGAATCGAAAAAGATTCCTTGGGAGAACGAGAAGTTCCGAGCGCGGCCTATTACGGCATTCAAACTCAGCGCGCCGTCGAGAACTATCCGATCAGCGGCGCGCGTGCGCATCGCGCGCTGATTCGCGCTGTTGGCATGATCAAGAAAGCCGCCGCGCTGGCCAATCGCAAGCTCAAGTTAATCGATGCAAAGCGCGCTTCCGCGATCGCCAGAGCCGCCGATGAAGTGATCCAAGGAAAACTTGATGGTGAATTTGTTGTGGACGTCTATCAGGCCGGGGCTGGCGTTTCGTTCCACATGAACACCAATGAAGTTATCGCCAATCGCGCGCTCGAGCTTATTGGCAAGCAGCGCGGCGAGTACGAAGCAGTCCACCCAAACGATCACGTGAATTTCGGCCAATCGACAAACGACGTTTTCCCCACGGCCATGCGATTGGCTTCCATCCTTATTTTCAACGATGTCGTCGCCGCCGTCGAAGAACTCTCGCGATCTTTCTCGCGCAAAGCCAAGGCTTTCGATCACATTTTGAAATCCGGGCGCACTCACATGATGGACGCGGTGCCGATTCGGCTGGGGCAGGAGTTTGCCGCCTACGCAACCGCACTGCAGCGAGCGGCGGTGGTCATTCGCCAGGCTCAGGATTTTCTGCGTGAAATCGGCCTGGGAGGTTCGGCTGTAGGGACGGGAGTGAACACTCATCCCAAATATCAAAAATTAGTGGTACAGATTCTCAGCAAAATTTCCGCGGAGAAATTAATCGCCTCGAACGACATGCGTTATACCATGCAGTCCAATCTCGCGATGTCCGTGGCTTCGTCTTCGCTTCGCAATCTGGCACTCGAACTCATCCGCATTACCAACGATCTGCGATTGCTATCCAGCGGACCGAACACCGGCCTCGCGGAAATTTCTCTCCCCGCGCTCCAGCCGGGTTCTTCCATCATGCCAGGCAAAATAAATCCGGTGATGGCGGAGTTGACGGCGATGGTCGGATTTCAAGCAGTTGGTACGGACATAGCCACCGCAATGGCCGTGCAGGCAGGGCAACTCGAATTGAACGTGATGATGCCGGCCATGGCCTGGAACGTTTTGCACGCCGCCGAAACGCTGAAAAACACCATGCGGGTGCTCGCATCAAAATGCATCGACGGCATCACCGTGAACGAAAATCGATGCAAGTATTACGCCAATGCCACTCTTTCGATCGCTGCCGCTCTGAATCCTTATATCGGCTATGCCGCCGCCGCTGACATTGCCAAGGAGAGCGTCAAGACCGGGCGCACCGTCACGGAAATCGCCCTCGAACGAAAATTGCTCGACGAAAAACTTCTGCGCGAAATTCTCGATCCCTATCGCATGACCGAACCCGCCGCCCCCATCAAATCTTCGCGACGCAAAAAAGCCAAAGCCGCCCGATGAAGGATTTTGCGTTTTCAAGTTTGTTCGACTCGGTGAATGACTTAGCCAAGAGCCAAGGGGCCGCCCAAAATCGACAGCCGCTTCCAGTGGCCCCAGGCAAATCCTAATTGCGGATGATCACTAAATGCTGCGTCGCGGCCTCCCCGCCATGCTCGAGAAAGAGGCGGCGGATTGGTAGGTTTGAGGAGAGACCGTCGACAGTCAAAATGCGGCTGACAAGACCAATCGACTCCGGCGCGGCCTGGTGATTCTCGATATCAACATGGCCGTGCTGAATGGCCTATCGGCGGTCGCTGAAATTTCGCGTCGCCTCCCGCAAACCAAGATTCTGATTTTTACCGTGCACGATTCCGAGCAAACCGTGAAATAAGTTAAAGCCGCCGGTGCCCACGAATATCTCTCCAAAGGCACCGGGAGCGACCATCAGTTAAAGGCGGCAAGAAACCTACTCGATCTGAAATCGGCAACTGCTCCCGCCGCCCCTACCGTCGAAATCTAGTCTCGGTGCGGTAGGGTGCCAAAGCCCTTCCCAATTGATTTGCGCGCTTTTTCGATTAGAATAGTAGCAGTGTTACGTTCGATTCTAGTTTCTAGCGGAGAGCGACTTGGGAAGAATGTGCGTAGGAATGTTTCTTGGAAGCTGGTTATTTCTTCTGTATTGTTGCAAGCCGTTGAACGCGTCTCTCCAGTCTCCACCGGCCGATTCAAAACCGGTGGACTATTCCAAAGAGCCGTTCGTCATCGAAAAAATAGTCACGAAGCAGTCGTTTGAGAATGATGGGACGTCCACCTTGGACATGACCGTCCGCATCAAGATCCAATCGCAAGCTGGGCTACAGCGCTTTGGCCTGCTCTCATTCCCGTACGCTTCCGCCAACACGGACGTGCAGGTGGTCTATGTTCGAGCGCTGAAACCGGACCAGCGAGTCGTTTCAACTCCGCCCGAAAACATTCAGGAAATGCCCGCAGACATCACCCGCGCGGCGCCGTTCTATAGCGACATCAAGGAGAAGCAAATCGCCGTCAAGGGTCTCGATACGGGTGACATTCTCGATTACGAGATCGCCTGGCGGACGCGCACTCCCATGATCCCGGGCCAATTTTGGGGTTCGGACAGTTTCATCAAGGATGCCGTCGTTTTGGATCAGGAACTGGAACTACGAGTTCCGCAGAATCGATATGTGAAAGTGAAGAGCCCCGACCTGCAGCCGGCTGTGACAGAGGAGAAGGCCTACCGCGTGTACACCTGGAAGACAGCCAATCTATCGATCAAGCCACCGGATGATAAAAGCAAATCCTCCGGCGAACCCGAAACTCCCCTGCCAGCTGTGCAATTCACTTCCTTCCATGGCTGGGACGAAATCGGCCAGTGGTATGAAGGCCTGGCCGCGTCGAGGCTTGCACTGACTCCGGAACTCAAGGCCAAGGCGGCGGAATTGACTCGAAATTCGAGCAGCGACTCTGAAAAGCTACATGCGATCTACAACTACGTTTCGACAAAATATCGATACATCGGAATTGCGTTTGGCATCGGCCGCTACCAACCGCATACCGCGACCGAAATCTTGAGCAACGAATACGGCGACTGCAAGGACAAGCACACGCTTCTGGCAGCGCTGCTCTCTGCTGTTGGAATCAAGGCGTATCCGGCGCTCATCAATTCCAGTGCCAAGATCGACCCAGATGTTCCCTCCCCGGCCCAATTCGATCACGTAATCACCGCCGTTCCGCAAGGAACGGGATTCCTTTGGCTCGACAGCACCACCGAAGTGGGGCCCTATGGCTATCTGATTGCCAACCTTCGCGATAAGAAAGCCCTGGTGATTCCCGAGAAAGGTGCCGCTGAATTGGTGAACACGCCCCCAGATATGCCGTTTCCCAGCTCGCTGGTCTTCGAGATGAAAGGCGAGTTGAGCGAAGTGGGAACGCTTGACGCGAAGGCCCAAGCGACTGTCCGCGGAGATGTGGAAGTTTTGCTGCGATCCGCCGTTCGCCGGGCATCCCAATCACAGTGGAAAGACGTGATGCAGTCCGTTTCGTATGCCTGGGGGTTCTCGGGTAATGTGAGCGAAGTGACCTCCAGTTCGCCCGAGGATACGGATTCCGCTTTTCACCTCTCTTACGACTACATGCGAAAGGATTATGGCGATTGGCCCAACAAGCGGATCACTCCTCCTTTGCCTGCTATCGCCTTGCCAGAGCCGGCGGAAGATTCCTCGAAATCGCCGGCTCCGATCCATCTGAAGTACTGGGAAAATGTCGCATCGGATTCGGAAGTAAAGTTACCGCTTGGCTTGACTCCGATTCTACCTCCGCAGCTTGCGTTGAAGGAAGATTTTGCCGAATACGACTCCACCTATTCGTTTTCCGGCGGCGTTTTCCGTGCTCATCGGAGCCTCAGGATCAAGCTGAAGACAGTGCCCGCCGCGGAAATGGAGAAATACCGAACATTCCGCAAGGCCATCCTGGACGACGAGGGGTTTTTCACTATTTTGGTGGACGAGGAGGACGCATCACGTCACCCAGGTGGTGGAAATTCCGAGGCAATGGCGCTTCTTCAAGAGGGCGCGGAGCACGCGAGGGAGGGCGATCCCTACTCCGCACTCGAGCTTTTTAAACGTGCCGTCTCGATCGATCCAAAGCTCGCGCAGGCGTGGGTGGCCATGGGCGCTGTCCACATGATGCAGCGCGATACCGAGCGCGGTCTGAGTGAATTTCGAAAGGCTATCGATGCGGCTCCGGAGAACCCGATCGCTTATAGAGTTCTGGCGCAATCGCTTATGAGATTGCGCCGGGAAGACGAAGCTCTGTCAGTCTGGAGGCAGCTGGAAAAAATCGATCCGACCGACCGGGAGGCTCCTGGCGCAATCGGGCGGGTACTGGTAGGCCAGAAGCATTACAGCGAAGCGGTGCCGGAGCTGGAAGTGGCGGTCAAGAACTATCCTAAGAATTCCCAAATCCTTCTGTTCCTGGCTCAGGCCTACATAAACACAGGCAAGCAGGATCAGGCGGTTGAGCTTCTTCTAAAAATCCCCAAAATCGATTCGAGTCCGCACATGCTCAACGAAGTTGCCTACGAGCTCGGAGACCGGAGCCTCCGCCTGGATGACGCGTTGCAATTCGCGAAGAGCAGCGTGGAAGGCCACGAAAGCGAGACTTCCCACATCAGCCTGGCGAATCTTGCGCCCCCGGATTTGCAAAGGGTGAACGAACTTGGCGCCGCATGGGACACGCTGGGGTGGGTCCAGTTTCGCAGGAATAATCTCGACGAAGCGGAGAAATATTTGACCGCGGCGTGGAATCTGTCCCAGGATTCCGTGGTTGCCGATCATCTGGGGCAGGCTTACGAGAAGCTCGGCAAAAAGTCCGAAGCCGCCCGTCTCTATGCTCTTTCCATCGCCGCAGGACACGCTCCGGATGAAACCCGCAAACGGCTCGAATCGGTTCTTTCCGATAAGTCCCGCGCAGATGGCATGATCGCTCTCCGCCCGTCCTGAACTCGCGCATCTGCGAACCGTAAAACTTCCCCGAATCTCCAAGCAGCACGCCGTCGCGGAGTTCTTCCTGCTGTTCGAGCCGGGGCCCACGGTCTCTGATGTGAAGTTCATCAGCGGTTCCGCGGAATTACGCGAAGCCGCGAAAACTTTGTCGGCCGCGAAATTCCCGGTTGTTTTTCCAGGAAAGAGTCCGGTGAAGCTCGTCCGGCGGGGAATCCTGGATTGCGAGCCAACCGAAGCGGTTTGCGAGTTCGTGCTGCTGACTCCCGACGCGGTGCAATCCACGAATTGATTCGGGCAGCGCGCAAAGGCCGAAACCCCATCGGAGTGGCTCATTAGACATTCCCGAAACGTTCCTTCCCTCCCTGCCCCGGTGCAATTCCGTATAGTCAAGAGTGGCGGCCTTGCGGTTTTGATCCGCTGACTCCCTCTCGGTAATTTCCCCTTCCCACGAAAATTTGCAAAAGGGATTGCCATGTCTCCTTTAAAGCCTGTACGTAGGTTTGTCTATTTCGTTCGATTCAACCCGCTGCAAGCGTTTCCATCCGGGCTCGGCAAGCTCCAATCGTTCATCAAGGTCGCGCTGGCCGTCGCATTGCTTCTGGCCTTGCCCGCCCATTCCCAGGACAGTCCGAAAGATTTCGGAAATAAAAGCATCGAAGACCTGATGAACATCGAGGTGACTTCGGTTTCGAAGAAGGAGCAAAAGCTATCGCACACCGCCGCCGCGATTTTCGTGATCACCCAGGAAGATATTCGCCGCTCGGGCGCCACAAACATTCCCGACCTGTTGCGCATGGTTCCCGGAATGGATGTCGCGCAGATCAACGGAAGCACCTGGGCCATCGGTGCGCGGGGATTCAATCAGCAATTCAGCAACAAGCTGCTGGTGATGATTGACCGCAGGATTGTCTACACACCCAATTTCGCCGGCGTCTATTGGGACACTCTCGATCTGCCCCTGGAAGATATCGACCGGATCGAAGTGATTCGCGGCCCGGGAGGATCGGTCTGGGGAGCCAACGCCGTCAACGGCGTTATCAGCATTTTCACGAAAAAAGCCGCGGACACGCGCGGCACATTGGTCGAAGCCGAGGGCGGAAACCTGGTGCAGGGTTCCGGAACGGTGCAATACGGCGGTAGCCTGGGCAAAACAACGGACTACCGGGTCTTCGCCAAATATTTCAACGAATACCACATGCAGGATCTTTCCGGCCAAAGCGGCGCGGATGGCTGGCACATGCTTCGCGGAGGATTTCGCGCGGACACTGCTCTGTCGCCGAAAGACACTTTGACGCTGCAAGGTAGCCTCTATACCGGCCGAGAGGGAGAATTCGGATTTTTTCTGCCATCGGTCACGTCGCCGTCCCTGATACCCGTGAGCGAACAAATCAATTTAAGCGGCGGCTTCCTACAATCGGACTGGCGCCATGTCTATTCCGACCGCTCCGAATCTGATCTGCAAGTTTCTTTCACGCGCTATAAGCGCGGCGATCCGCTGGAACCAGAAACGCGGGATACTCTCGACCTCGACTATCAGCATCATTTCGCCTGGGGCCAACGGCAGGACATCGTCTGGGGTTTGGGTTACCACTACACCACCGACCACATCGGCGGCAGCCTGACCGTCTCCTTCAATCCTTCTAGCCGCGCTCTCCAAGTATTCAATTCTTTCGTACAAGACGAGATCACCCTGGTCCCGAAACGCCTGTATTTCACCGTCGGCACCAAACTCGAACGCAACGATTACACCGGGTTCGAATTCATGCCCAGCATCCGCATGGCTTGGACTCCATCCGATCACCACATGTTCTGGGCCGCCGTTTCGCGCGCGCTTCGCGCTCCTTCCCGCAACGATACAAATCTGATCGTAAACATCGGTGGATTCCCCGGCCCCAACGGCATTCCGATCTTGAATAGGTTCTTTGGCAATCCTCAATTTGAGGATGAACGGCTAATCGCTTACGAAGCTGGTTACCGGACCGCAATCTCCAGCAAACTCTCAATCGATATTGCGGCCTATTACAACGACTACGACAACCTGCAAACCACGGAGCCCTCCATATCCTTCTTCGAGCCTACGCCTCTCCCTGCGCATCTGGTTCAGTCCGTGATGTACCAGAACCTGATGCACGGCGAGACCCATGGCTTTGAAATTGTCGCGAATTGGAAAGTGACCGATCGCTGGTCGCTCCACCCGGGATATGAGTTTGCAACCGAACATCTGCACACGGATCCCTCGAGCGCCGACACCCAAACCGGTCCTTTCCTGGAGGGGAATTCCCCGGACAACTCAATCCAATTGCGATCCCACTTTGATTTCAGCAGGCACTTGGCTTGGGACGTGTCCGCGTATTACGTGGAGCCGCTCACGGACCAAGGCCCTTTGACGAATGTACGGATTCCATCCAATACCAGACTGGATTCGCTGCTCACCTGGAAATTGGGGGAGCGATTCTCCCTCGGCTTGGTGGGACA
Organism: uncultured Acidobacteriota bacterium; assembly: GCA_963797765.1. GTDB lineage: Bacteria > Acidobacteriota > Terriglobia > Acidiferrales > UBA7541 > JBGPTK01. Next base: position 1,022,514 of record CAWCQU010000003.1, read on the forward strand.
GAATCTGCTAAAGGATCACCACCTGGAATTCGAAGACGTGTTCGGCAGCATGCAATCCGGCCAAATCAAGCGCAGTGGCTATGTGAAATTTTCCTGGCAATTTTAAAGTTGGAACAGGAAGACTTTGAACAACACGATTCGATCCGGAGGCAGTTTGCAGCCTGGCGCACGGCGGTCCAAACCGCCGCGCTCCGCCCGGCGCCGTCCGCGGATCTGCGTCTGGGTTCACCTGGTTTTTTGGCTCCTGGCGGGTGCGGTCCCTATGCCGGCCCAAAATAGTCCGTCGATCGAGTATCAACTCAAAGCTGCGTTTCTGCTGAACTTCGCGAAGTTCATCGAATGGCCACCGGATGCAATTCCGGGGAACACGACTCCGATTTCCATCTGCGTATTCAAATATGATCCGTTTGGCAGCGCACTCGAGGAAATCCTTCGCGGGAAAAATATCAATGACCGGACGCTCGTCGCTCGACGCATCAAGGACCTTCCCGAATTAAGAACCTGCCAGGTTCTTTTCGTCAGCGCAAAAGAAGATAAGAGTCTGCCGGAAATTTTAAGCAGCGCCAGCGGGACCAGTGTGCTGGTGGTGGGAGAGAGCGAGGATTTCGCGCAGCGAGGCGGCGCAATCCAATTCGTTCTGGAGGCGAACAAGTTGCGCTTCGCCGTCAACGTGGATGCGGTCCAGCGTGCCCGTTTGAGCGTCAGTGCCAAGCTGCTCACCATGGCCAAAATCGTCCATGATTCGGATCATCCAAAGGGAAACTGAAATGCGTAGTTATCGTGACTTGTCCATCCGCCATAAGCTGCAAGGCATTGTCAGCATCGCCTGTGGCGTGGCTCTCTTCGTGGCTTCCGCTGCGTTCACGCTTTACGACCGCACCACCTTTCTGCATGCCAAGACGGAAGATCTGTTTGCCTCCGCCAAAATGATCGGATCGAATAGCACGGCCGCGCTGGCCTTCGATGATCCGGGCTCGGCCCGCGAAGTCCTCAGTGCGCTGCAGGCTAAAGAACATGTCATCGGCGCGTGTATTTACGATACGGGGGGAAATGTCTTCGCGAAATATAGCCGGGGCGCCACCGATTTCGGTTCTTGCCCTCCCGTCCAATCGTCGGGAACCACTGTGGTGGCCCGAAACATGGCCCTGTTCCAGAACATCATCCTCAACCGGGATTCGATCGGAACGATTTACCTGCAGGCGGATTTGCGAGACTTGAACGCCCGCTTGCTTCGCTTTGTGCTCATCGACCTGATCGTGTTGCTTGGTTCGCTGGCCGTCGCTCTCGTTTTGTCTTACCGCTTGCAACGCGTGATTTCAGAGCCCATTCGCGACCTGGCGGAAACCGCTTCGTCGGTCTGCGCGCACGAAAACTATTCCATCCGTGCGGTAAAACGAAGCCAGGATGAAATCGGAGTTCTGTTCGATCAGTTCAATAGCATGCTCGACCGCATTCAACAGCGTGACCTGGCCATCCAGAAAGCGCACGATGATCTGGAAAAAAGGGTCGAAGAGCGCACCGCCTACCTCAATGCGCTGATCGAAAACAGCCCGCTGGCCATCATGGTGCTGGATTCCCAACAGAAAGTGCAATTGTGCAACCCTGCTTTCGAATTCCTGTTTCAATTCACCCGCCAGGAAGTGATCGGAAAGTCAGTGGACGGGCTTCTGGCCGATGGCGACCTGCTGCTGGAAGCTCAGACGATTGCCATCCAGGCGCGCAGCGATAAGCCCGTCCATCTGATCACCCGCCGCCAGCGAAAAGATCGCAGCTTAGTCGATGTGGAACTGCACACCGTGGGCTTGGTTGTCGCGAACCAGGTGGCCGGCTCCCTGGTGATCTACCAGGATATCTCCGCACGCAAGCGCGACGAGATTGCCATGCAGCAAGCCAAGGAAGCCGCCGAGGCCGCCAGCAAGGCCAAGAGCGAGTTCCTCGCCAATATGAGCCACGAAATCCGCACGCCCATGAACGGAATCATTGGAATGACGGAACTGGTCCTCGATACCACGCTCGATGCGGAACAGCGCGAATACCTGGACATGGCCAAGTCATCCGCCGATTCCCTGCTCTCCCTGATTAACGACATTCTGGACTATTCCAAGATCGAGGCGGGAAAGCTGGATATCGAAGCGGTCGATTTTAGTCTGGGCAACAGCCTCAGTGACACTCTAAAAGCCCTTAGCCTTCGTGCTCACCAAAAAGGACTGGAGCTGGCGCACGATTTGCAGCCAGATGTTCCGGACGCAATTGTCGGCGACCCTGGCCGTTTGCGCCAGGTGATTGTAAATCTGGTGGGCAATGCAATCAAATTCACGCAGAAGGGAGAAGTGGTTGTCTACGTCCAGGTGGAATCACAATTCGAAAAGGAGATCCAACTCCATTTTACGATCGCGGACACCGGAATTGGTATCCCCGCCGAAAAGCAATCAGCGATCTTCGAAGCGTTCACGCAAGCCGATGGATCGATGAGCCGCACGTATGGCGGAACGGGATTAGGCCTCACTATCTCCGCCCGTTTGGTGGGATTCATGCAAGGGCGAATCTGGGTGGAAAGCGAACTTGGCAAGGGCAGCCGTTTTCATTTCACCGCTCGTTTTGGTTTGCAAAAAGTCTCTGCCAGAACCATCGTCTCTAGGGATCCCTCAATTTTGCACGACATGCGGGTGCTGATCGTTGACGATAACGCGACCAACCGGCAGGTCCTGTTGAAAAGTCTCTCTGCCTGGGAAACGATTCCTCTCACCGTCGAAAGCGGCGCCAAAGCCATCAGCGCCCTGAAGGAAGCTCACAGCATCGGAATCTCCTATCCTCTGATTCTGCTCGATGCTCAAATGCCTGTGATGGACGGATTTGTTTTGGCGGAATGGATCAAGAAAAATCCAGAATCGGGCGCGGCCACGATCATGATGCTCAGCTCCGCGGGGCAACGCGGCGACGCCAAACGCTGTCGTGAAATTGGTGTGTCCGCCTATCTTCCCAAGCCCATCAGGCAGACCGAGCTTTTGGACGCTATCTTGACTGCACTGGAAACAAGATCACTGGCGGGGTCTTCTCGTCCTCTGGTTACGAGACACTCCCTGCGCGAGGACAGCAATCGTCTGCGCATCCTCCTCGCCGAGGACAACCCCGTTAATCAGGTCCTAGCAGTCCGACTGCTCGAAAAACGAGGCCATCGCGTCACGGTAGCGGGAAACGGCAAAGATGCTCTAGCCGCTCTAATAAAAAATTCCTTCGACCTGGTGCTCATGGACGTCCAAATGCCCCAGATGAACGGCTTCGAAGCCACAGCCGCCATTCGCGAAAAAGAAAAATCCTCCGGCCAACATCTCCCCGTAATCGCCATGACCGCTCACGCCATGGTCGGCGACAAAGAACGGTGCCTCGAAGCCGGCATGGATGGCTACCTGACCAAACCGATTCAGCTAGAAAAGCTAGACGAACTACTGAGCCAATATTCGCTAACCGATTCCAGACTAAAACTGCTCGACCCAGCCAACGTAGGAATTCCCTGATCACTCATCCGGCTTTCGCGCGTTTATTCCACTTACGACTCCGCATAGTCAAGACTTCTCAAAATTTCCGAGTTCCAGTGCGTCCGGGCTCGGAGACAGTGCGATTCCAGCACAGTCAACGCAACGCGCCGAGCAGATACAACACCAACACAATGAGCAAGACCGTGCCGACGATCCCCAAGCCTCCGCCTGTTCCCCATCTTGAATACCCGTAATAGCCGCCGCCTCCTCCGAACAACAACAACAGAACAATGATTAGCAGTAGCATCGAAAGCCTCCTTCCAGGATTTCAACTTTGCTAGCTCAATCAAGAATGCCCATCGGCCACCTATCTCGCCTTGTTGAGCGGGAGCGTCCCTGCCTTGGACTCTAATCGCGGCCCAGCTTGATTTGTCGCCCCACTCGGCAGTTCCGTAGGCATCGCACTTGATGGAACCATTAGTTCAAATAGACGGTGATGGCGATTCGATCCCGCGGATACTGGCGGTTGTACAGGTAATAGCCGCCGTCGGTGTAGACGACATATACGTCATCGTTGTCGTACCAGTTGTCTGACCAGTATTCTGGCCATGGATCCATGAAACCGAACCAAAAGCCGCCGTACTGGAAGCGCGGATACCCGCCATACACCTCTATCGGGTACCGGGAGATGCGGAACGTGTGCCCCGGACCAAAGTTGCCACGATAGCGGTCATCTGGTATGCGGTAACCGTTGTAGCCGCCCCTTTGCTGCCAGTCGCGATGCTCGGACTGCCAGTTCTGCGCGCGATGCTGCTGCCACACTTCGCGCTGCTGACCTTGCTGCACACGTTGCCCTTGCTGTGAAGGCTGATTGCCCTGCTGCTGTTTCTGCTGTTGTTGCTGCTTGCCCTGGTCTTTCTGCTGTTGCTGGGCGCGCTGTTGTTCTTGCTTGTTTTGCTGCTGTTGCTGTTGTTGCTGCTGCTTGCCCTGCTCTTTCTGCTGTTGCTGGGTGCGCTGTTGTTCTTGCTTGTTTTGCTGCTGTTGCTGCTGTTGCTGTTGTTGCTGCTGCTTGCCCTGCTCTTTCTGCTGTTGCTGGGTGCGCTGTTGTTCTTGCTTGTTTTGCTGCTGTTGCTGTTGTTGTTGCTGCTTGCCCTGCTGTTTCTGCTGTTGCTGTTGTTGCTGCTGCTTGCCCTGCTGTTTTTGCTGTTGCTGGTGCGCTGTTGTTCTTGCTTGTTTTGCTGCTGTTGCTGTTGTTGTTGCTGCTTGCCCTGCTCTTTCTGCTGTTGCTGGCCGCTGTTGTTGTTGCTTGTTTTGCTGCTGTTGCTGTTGTTGTTGCTGCTGCTTGCTGTTCTTTCTGTTGTTGCTGGGCGCGCTGTTGTTGTTGCTTGTTTTGTTGCTGTTGTTGTTGTTGTTGTTGTTGTTGTTGTTTGCTGCTGCTTGCCCTGGTTTTTCTGTTGTTGCTTTTTCTGGTCCTGCTGCTTAGGTTGAGACTTCTCCTCCTGCTTCGGGGGCTTAGCTTCTTGTTCGTGTGGGTCCTGAAGTGCGTATGTGGGAGCCGTGCTTCCGAGAAGAAGCAACAGAACTCCGGTGCTGATAAGTCCAATTGATTTCATAGGTCTTGCCTCCATTCCAGCAATCTCATGCGCCCTCGTCCGGCGCGTCCTCCGCGGTTCTTGTTTCTGGTCCTTGCCTCTGATCGACCGCCGGCAGATCATCCCGCTATCATTACATTCAGGTTCACTGACGTTTCCGCCTGGATGACGCCAGCCAAAGCTAAACGCCCACCGCGACCAGAATCATAAGTATTTGGGCTGATGTCAGGAGCCATTGACTCCCTTCTCATCGCAACCAGACCCGCCTAGCTCCAGCCACTTTGTTACGCCAAGGGCCCTACTTACCAGACTTGTTCCTCGGAGACTTCTTGTTCAGAGTGGCAAGGAGCAATTTCGCAGAGGCGGGCGGGCGAATCGCACTATTGATCACAATGTCCTTGGCGCTCACTCCTTTCCCGTACAGCCTCTCGTTGCCATCATTATCGGGACGGAGAGTTGAGCCTTCTAGAGAAATCCCCGCGAACAATCCTCGCGAACGGGAATACGACAGAACTTCTGCCCGCATTGTGACGTCCGTCGAAGCCGCAGCATCGCGGCCCTTCGGTCCGGCCGCCGCAGCCACGTCGCCGCCAAGCTTCACCTGGCTGGTGAGAATCGAGCTGGCCCCGCGCTGGTTCATTACCAGCAGGACAAAGTCGGTCGCTTGACCTCCTAACTGCAAGCCGATGCTTCCCCCCTCCAGCGCCATCATGGAAGGCGCACTCCATGGTCCGTTGAATTCCTTGCCGCTTCGGCAAGTCATCACGCCGCGACCGTAACTGCCCCCGATCCCGATCGCAAACTTCACCACCGACGGAAGAACGATGACGCATTCCGCCTTGCTCAAGATATCCGCCGGAATATCGTCGGGGACGTTAAGAATCTCAACCATCACTTTGCCGGCATTCTTAATGCGATTGTTTTCGTCTTTTTGAGCAGACGCCGGCAGGCCAACCAAAGCAATCACAACCATCAACAAGAAGATTCTTCTCATCGACCGCTCCTTTTACGCCTGTATTTACTTCAACTATCTCGAGGAGCCGGATCCGTTCAGCACTTCCTTGCCGACACTACGGCTTTTAGCTCTTTGTCTTTCCGTCGTCCGTGACATCCGTCACATCTGAATGTGATGTGAATAACAAATATGTCTGCAGGGGGCTGTTCAAAAAGAGACACCTGTCCGGATGCATTCGTCTCAGCAAGAATTAGCTATGGAGAGGGGGTGGCCGTGGAAGAGGAATTATTGATCTTGGCCAGCTCACTGGCAAAAAGTGGATTCTCTGGAAACTCTGTAACGAGCTCCTTCAGTTGCGTTCGGGCAACTTCCGGCTTCTTCTCGCGCAGGGCCGCCAGTGCCAGTAAAATTTTCGCAAACGGCCGCAGGTAGTGGCCATGATCGGCGGCGATTTCGAGCTGCTGGATTCCTGCTTTCTTGTCACCGTAGATTCCAGCGAAGCCGAGGAAAAACTTCTTGATTCCCGGGAGACTTCCGATGATGTAATTCGCCGCACCTAAGGTGAGGTACGCATCGCTAGCGTCCGGTGCAATTACCAACAGTTTTTTGGCGTACCTATCAGCTTCGCGGATCATTTTCAGGCTCTCGAGCTGGTGCTTATCGATCAGACTGGCGTAGTCGGCTTGCATGCCCACGCTTAGAGTCATGGCGAACAGGGCATTCGGGTCGTCCGGGTTCGTCGTCAATCGCAACCGCGCCAGGTCCTGCGCCTGTTTGTCCGCGGCGAAGAATGACGCGCGAAGTTCAGTATCCGGTTTAAGAGGGATCTTGCCCAGAAAACGCTTGTTGTCCAGGAAAAACTCGGAGGTCAGGACGCCCTGCCGATAACACTCCTCGAACAGATAGCTCGCCGCTTCAGAAGCGCTTCCAAGAGGGTCTTCCGGGTGGGACTTTTGCCAAGCCTCAAAATGGCTGCGCGCCTCCACTAGCTTTAATTCGTAGAGAAGGTGAAAGCCAGCGTCGAGTTCCGGGACGCGCAAGGCCTCAATGGGAATCTGCTCGGAGCCTGCCGGCGCAGCTCGAACGGAATAGGTCATTGCTATTAGCGCGCTGCATAGAAGCAAACAGATCGGTGAAAAAGATGCGCCACGGCAGGGTTTTCTCTGCCTTTTGAACCCGGCCCCACCACGTCCTACGCGAAGTTCATCAGCGGTCCCCCGGAATTGCGAGACGACGCTAAAACCCTGTCCGCCGTGAAATACCCCATAATTTTTCCGGGAAAAGACCCCGCCACACTCGTCCGGCGCAGAATCTTGGATTGCGAATCCATCCAAGCTGTTTGCGAATCTGTGCTTCTGACCCCAGATGCAGTTCGATTTACAAACTGACTGGCGCGTCCTGCGCGGTTGTTGTTCCGATTCGATATGCGAGTCCCCGCTAAGAGCCTTTCACCATAAGTGCAAGCATAACCAAGGCGATCAATGAGATGATATTCTGCATAACCTTGCTCCTCTTCAGTCCATCTCGGGAGCAAGTGGCTGAGAATTGCGGCTCCAAGCGCCACATGCCGTTGTGGAGTCTTCGAGGAAATTCAGTGGACCTTTCCCCTTTTTCAGCGGTCCCCCCATTGCCCGCGACCCCTCGTCCGCCCTCGGCCCGCTTTTAATACACCATAAAAGTGTTTTTCAGTGATTTTGCTCACATTCTTACGTGACGGTGGTTACTAAATGCATATCCGCGCGTTCCCTCCGGTTCGGGAAATCAACACCGACTTCAGAAGCCACTTGGGCATTTTCTGTTCATCCAGCACTTAGCTTTCTGAAGGGACTGCTACGACTCGAGGATTATTGAACTCGGCCAGTCCATTAGCAAAGAGCGGCTTCTCCACGAACTCCGTAACGAGCTCCTCGACCGGGCCGGGATTTTCGGGCTAGACGCCAGTGAGGCAGAACCATCGGGCTCAGCGGGTGGCGCGGTGACCAGTAACCTTTCCTACGTGAATGCGGTAAAAGACTGGCACCAGCGGGCGCTCTGCGTCTTGCAGGATCGTTTTTACGTAAACAGGTTCCCACCACAAGGCTTTCTTGTGGAGCAAATTGTAAGCGGCTGCGCGATCGACTTCGTTTTCAAGCGTATCGGGCAGTTCTTCGTATCGGCCGGAGGCGATTACACTCACCCATTCGTTCGGGCTCACAATCTCGTCCGCTTCGACACAGACCAGCGGATTGGCCCGCATCCACTCGATCTTTTGCCCAACTGTGGCAAAGCTATAGAGGGCATTCTTGTTGTACGTGAAAAAGATTGGCACAACGTAGGGCTGATTCGCTTGGGCGCACCCTAATCTACCCAGATGCATACGGGCCAGCATTTCCAGGCTCGCCTCTCTTGTTATTTCCTGGATCAACATGACACCCTCCCTTGCGCAGCGAGAGGTCGCTTGGTTGACTCTGTTCCATTCCATTGCCTGGCGGGCGCGCCTCTGCGCTACGCGTGAGTAGGCGCTTCTTGCTCTGATCCTTCGCATCCGGCGACGCTGAGAAGCGCCTCGTGGATCTGCAGCCCCCCCAGCCTGCCGCTGTACTCGATGAAACCCAGTTTCCTGAACTTGTTCATGAAGCAATTTACCCGGGATCTCGTTGTCCCGATCATTTTCGCCAGCATCTCTTGCGATACTCCAGGAAGCATCTCTTGATTTCGTTCTTGTTCCCTATCGCGAGCGAGTCGCAAGAGCGCCCGCGCTAGCCGTTTCTCTGTGAAGTTAAAAAGCTGATCGATCAGATCCTCTTCGGTTCGGATGCTTCGTGCAAGCAGGTAAGCGATGAACCCATCGGTAAACTCGTGTCGCCAGTGTAGCAAGCGAATCATCTCGTGTTTTTCGACAGCCAGCACGGTGGTTGCTGTAATCGTGGTTGCGGTCGCCTGACGAATAGACTGACCAGCTAGGCACCCCTCACCCACAAAATCCCCGGCTCCCAAAATTGCTACAACGGCTTCTTTGCCGGTTTCATTGACCACGGTGAGCTTCACGCCGCCTTCCTGAATGTACATGACATTCTTCGCGGGTTGGCCTTGCCGAAAAACGGTCTCCTTGTTCCCGTATTCTACAACCTCCCTCCTCACGCCGGCCGAATCGAGAATAGCTCGGACATCGAAAGCTTGCTTTTTCTCGAGTCTTATTTTGATTTTAGTATTGCTTGGCCGCGGTCGGGGCGCCGCTGCCTGCATGGCTTGCACGCCCGCTGACCTCGGATCGACGGTAATCGAGCTCCTCATAACTCACCCCCCGAGGATTCGCTTCGATTAGCAGATCTCGACAGATTCCACTATGCGCCGCACGCGCCAGAAATGCAGTGACGCACGTCACCGGATGTGCGGCTTTCGTCGGCATCAATATTTATGGGGGCGTGAACGCGATGACGGCGCTCCGGAGGTCGGTACCCAATGGGTGAGATACAAACACAGCCCTTTCAGCTCTCCTTCAACACGTCTCCCAAGGTCGATTTCCAAGGTTCTCGTGTCACTTCCGACGGCGGCTTGATCCTGGTGCGCGAACTCGACGAGCGACTCGGGTTCGGAGGATTGATCGATCAACATCTGACTCGACGACTGTTTGGAGCCATGCTGGGCAGGATCGCAGCGCTGCCCTTGCCCGCTGGGTAGGCAAGCCGGCGAACTGATCGGATTTCAGCAACGAGAGAGGCAGGGGGCGGCAAAGTGTCGGAAACACCGGTCGGAGAAGTGACAACCAGAAGCTTCGGGACTCTCCATGGAGGGAAAACGTGTGCCTGCGTTGGTGGCTGGGGGACCGAGCGTCGAAAACCCGACTGGCCATTGCACGCAAGGGCGGTCAGAAGCATGCTGACGGTCGGTTAAGAATTGAAAAAGGAAATTCCGGATCAGAGGGAAGAGGAATCGGAAAACTGGAATGTAGTATATATTGTCATAGTGATCAAAGGCCGGACACCTGTGGTGCCTTTATGAAGGTGATGTTAACGAAGTTTTTCCGGTAACCCGGGATGCGCGGAGCGATGAACAGGATGGCCAACTCTAGTTCGAATGTGGCCATGACCCTTGGCAAACTTCCTGTGGTGGGAGAGGCCGTACCGGATTTCGAGCTCCCGGACTCGATGGCAGTACCGCGACGATTGTCCGCTTTAGTTACGCCGGACCCCCTGATACTCCTCTTCTATCGCGGCTCTTGGTGACCTTTTTGCCTCCGCCAGTTGGCGGATTATCGCGAGCATTACGAAGAAATCCGTGCGGTCGGCGCGACCCTTGCCGGCATCTCGGTGGATCCGCCGGAAGCTTCCGAAGCCTTGCGTCGCCAACTATGTTTGCCATTCCCCATTTTGTGCGATACGGAACGACGCATCGTTCAGGACTGGGATGTCTATAACCGGCGCGAAAAGGGAGGGATCGCCAAACCCGCGGTATTCATCATTGGTAGCGACCTTACCGTGCGCTACGTGTCGCTGGACACCGTATCCATGCGCGTTCCTGCGTCGGAAATCCTCCGCATTCTCCGAAGTACCGGGCCAGTGAGACCCGCCCGCCGGAGACTTTACATCCCGACCCCTGCCGAATTTCTTCGCGGCATAAGGAACCTGCTTCGATTCAGCCCCTACTCTCGCCGCAAACCTTAAATCCGGAATTTCCAGTTAAATGTACAAAGTGCGGAAAGACGTTAGTAGCTCCTTCAGTCCTGAGGGATACGGCTATTCATCGACCCACGGATGGGAAGGGCTCACATCCGTTACCGCCAGAGTTCACTCTCAATAGCTTATGGAGTGAAGCGGTTGCAAGCCAGGAGTTCGAATCCGCGTTCGAACGGCCTTCTTCCATCCGCAAGTCGCCTGCCGCGAATCAATCTACTGCGCGTCGGGCGGCTTGGCGTTGGCGTTGCCGTCCAGGTAGCGCTGGAACCAATAGACCTGCCAGTTCAAGCTTTCCACCAGATGCTTTGGCTCGCCCGTACGCGTCAGGTTGTGATTTTCGCGCGGGAAGAAAACGATTTCGGAGGGGACTCCGTAATGTTGCAGGGCGCGGAACCATTGTTCGCCTTGCTCGATGGGAACGCGAAAATCCATGTCGGAATGCAGAATGAGCGTGGGCGTGTGGACGTTTCGCGCATACTTCAGCGGGGACGCGTCCCAGTATTGATCGAAGTCATCAAACAAAATTCCCTTGAAATCGTCTTCGTGGCCGTAGGCGCCGTCGCGCGTGCCATCGTCGCTGATGAAATTGGAAAGAGAACGCAGCGTCACATCCGCCTTGAACCGGTTGGTGTGGCCGACGATCCAGTTGGTCATGTATCCGCCATAACTTCCGCCTGTCAGCCCCAGCGCGCTGGTATCCACCCAGGGATATTGTTTCAACGCGGCGTCGACTCCGGCCATGATGTCCTGATAATCCATCACGCCCCAATTGTTCACGATGCCGCGTTCGAATTTTTCTCCGTAGCCCGTCGATCCGCGCGGGTTGCAGAAAAATACCGCCCAGCCCTTTGCGGCATACACCTGAAATTCCTGATACCAATCGACGCCAAATTGCCCGGCCGGACCGCCGTGAATCACCAGCACCATCGGATATTTTTTCCCCTCTTGCCATCCCAGCGGCTTCACAAAAAATCCGTCCACCGGCCAGCCGTCCGTGCTCTTGTATGCCAGCCGTTCCACCGGCTGCAAATCCAGTTGTGACCATAACTCCGTATTCAAATGCGTAAGTTGCCGTTGGCCGCTTCCATCCAGCTTCGCAACGTAAAGATCATCCATGTGCTGGAAATCGTTCGCGAGATAAACTATTACTCCCGCGTTTTCGTTCACATCGAAGGCATGCACCGACCGCTCACCTGAGGTGACTGCGGAAAATTTCTGGGTGCCCAGATCGACTTTGTAAATATGCTTCTCGCCTCGATCACCAGCGGCAAAAAATAAACTGTTCGCCTCTGGCCAACGCATTTCGCCGGGAATCAAATCAAGATTGGGCAGCACCGGTTTCGAAGCGCTCCCTCCCGAAGACGGCGCCAGGAATATTTTGGGAAATTGCCGCCGCCGTGTTTGTCCCAGAAAAACAATTTCCTTCCCATCGGGCGACCAGCGCGGGCTTTCATCTTCAAACGCATGATCCGAAATTTTCGTCAGTTCCCCGCCCTCGGCCGAAATTACCCAAACGTCCGTGTTGTGGCTGTCGTCGAAGGCTCTGCCGGTTCGATCGGAAACAAAAGCAATGCGCGTGCTGTCCGGAGACCATTGCGGATCGGAATCATTCCAATCTTGCCCGTCGGTGATTTGCTTCGCCTCGCCGCTGGAAACCGTCACCACCCACAAATGCCGCCGCTTGTCGTCAAACCAGCCCGAATCGTTGAATTTGTACGATATGTGCGAATAATGACGAACATCGCTTTTCCGGTCGGCGGCCGCTATCGCATCGCTGGGCCCGGACGTGCTGACGCAAACAATCCGCTTCCCGTCTGGCGACCACTGGTACCCTTGCGCGCCATTCTTCAGCTTCGTCAGCGCCATCGCTTCTCCGCCGTTCATCGACATTAAATAAATCTGCGCCCTCGCCGCGTTTGCTGCTTCGCCCGGCGCTCCATCCACGTTACGCGTCGAAATGAACGCCAGCATTTTTCCGTCGGGCCTCCAGCGCGGGCTCGATGAATTAAATCCCTCCTCGCTCAGCCTGCGCGGCGCGGCGGAGGCATCCACCGGCACCAGCCAGATCGACGATACGCGATGATTCTTTTTCGCATCGATCGTCGTCAGCACATACACGACACTCGCTCCGTCCGGCGAAATGTGGGGATCGCCGATGAATTGAAACGCGAGATAATCTTCCGGCGTGATGCCGCGCTTCGTCGCACCCTGCGTCGCCAAAGCAGCCAGCAGCAAAAAAATCGCAACCTTCGTGATTCGATTTATTTTTCTCATCATGGCGCAGACTCTAACACACTGGAAAAATCACCAGCAAGCGATATGAGCTTGGTTTCCGCCGAGCGGCGAGTTAGGTCAATGCGGCCGCATCGCCAAATCAAGCGCGGATTTTTCCCTCGCGGCCAGCACGCGCGTTTCGCCCTTCTTCAATTCGCCCAATGCCAGCGGTCCGATCGCCACTCGGATCAGCCGCAACACTTCAATTCCGTTCGCTTCCATCATCCGCCGGATGTGCCGGTTCTTTCCTTCCTCCAGCGCAATCAGCAGCCACACATTGCGCTCTCCTTCGCGCAATATTTGAACGCGCTTCGCACGCAATAGCTCTCCATCCCTCGCGCGAATTCCGCCTACCATTGAGTCGAGCAAGTTTTGATCCGCGTTTCCGCAAATCTGCACGTGATAAATTTTCTCCAGATGCGTTTGCGGATGCGTGATCCGCGCCGCCCACTCCGAATCATTCGTCAGCAGCAGCAATCCCTCGCTGGCTTTGTCTAAGCGCCCTACCGGCGCCACCCACGGAAATGCACTACCAATAAATTTGTAAACCGTGTCGCGGCCTTTTTCGTCCGCGGCAGTGGTCACCACGCCGCGCGGTTTGTTGAGCATCACATAAATTTTTGAGGCCGGGCGCGACGCCAGTCCGTCTACTTCCACTTGATCGCCGCCGATGCGCACCGGGGCTTCTGGGTCGCGCTGCACTTGGTGATTCAAACGCACGCGGCCCGCGCGGATTAATTCGCTCGCGCGCGACCGCGAACAAAATCCCAGTTTCGATAGCGCTCGCGCCAATCCCACTCGCCGCGATTCTTTGGTTTTTTCCAAGTTTCGGTTCCGCGAAACTGCAGCTGCCGTCAGAATCAAATCAGAGGATTGAATAATTTCCAGCGAGGTTTACGCAAGCGGTTTTTGAAATTTGTCCCGGCCGAAAAAACTTTCTGCTCATCTTTCGGCTTTCTTCACCCATTTCACTTCTGTCAAAACAGGCGCGGTGGCCAGTCGTGCCAGCAGCGGGGCAACGCTCGATTCCACGATCACCAGCTCACCGTGCGCCGCGCGCACAAATCCTTCCTGCACCGCGTGCGAGCACAGCTGCATCAGCGCGTCATAATAGCCCGCCACATTCAGCACGCCGCAGGGCTTCTGATGCAGCCCCAGTTGCGACCAGGTGATGATCTCGCAAAATTCTTCCCAGCTTCCAAATCCGCCCGGCAGCAAAATAAACGCGTCCGCCAGATCGGCCATCATGGCTTTGCGCTCGTGCATCGAGCCGACTACATGCAGCTTGTTCAATCCCGTATGCGCCAACTCGCGCTGTACCAGCGCTCGCGGGATCACTCCGCTTACGTGGCCGCCTGCGGCCATCACCGCGTCCGCAACCACTCCCATTAAGCCGACTTGCGCTCCGCCGTAAACCAAACCCATTCCGGCGTTCGCGATTTCACGGCCCAGTTCCGCGGCTGCCTGCGCATACTCCGGACGCACGCCGGAACTCGACCCGCAGAATACGCACACGCGCTTGATGCGCCGCTGCTCGTGTCCATGCCCGTTTCCGTTACCATTGCCGTTTCCGTTGCCATGTTTTTTCATTTGTTAATTCGTACCAGAAAAATCCGCTCGGCGGATATGGTTCTCCCGCGCCGTTGCCTACAGAAAGTTACTATTTATTTTTGGATTGCTGCGCAGAGCGATGACGTTCGTTAACTTTTGGCCGCAGCCAGCTTGGCGGAGGGCGCGCGCGTTGGCCACGGCTCCAGCAGCTGTTCCTTGCGGTAAATCAGCGCGTTGATGTCGAAGGGAGCGAGTTCGAAGCCGTGCCCGTGCGTAATCGCATCCGTGGGGCACGCTTCCACGCAGTAGCCGCAAAAAATGCAGCGCGAATAATCGATGTTGTAAACCTTGGCGTAGCGCTCGCCCGCCGACATGCGCGTGGCGGCCGAATTTTCCGCCGCCTCGATATAAATGCAATTCGCGGGACAGGCGGCCGCGCATAGAAAACATCCCACGCATTTTTCCAGGCCATCCTCGTCGCGCTGCAGCACGTGAATTCCGCGGTAGCGCGCCTCGAAATGGACCGGCTCGACCGGATAATTTTCCGTGGTGGTCTTGCGGAACATGGTCCGCCAGGTGACGCTGAATCCCTTCACCAGCGTCGCAAACGTTTCTCCCGACTTCTCGAACGATGTTCGGCCATGTGAACCTAATCTAACAAAGTTGCGCGCCGGTAGCAATTTCTCTCCGCGCATTCGCCTCCGTCCGAGCCAAATCGACGCGATCGGACGGTTGAGCTCGAGTGCGAGGCGCGGATTTGACCGTTTTTTACCGAGCGAAAACAGGGGCTTGCGATTGCACGTTATAGGAGCGATTAGAATGTTACAACCCGCGTGTTTCCAATAGCTTACGCAATTTCGACTGTGTTCCCCGCTGGCGATTAGCGAAGCGATTAGAAATGGGTGTTTTTCGCTCGGAATTTTGTTGCGGAAATTGGGTTCACCGTTTCGAAAATTTTCCCAGCGCGGCTTGCCGGATTGTGTCGAGGAGAGCGATGCCCGGATGGCGAAGGGCCACTTAGACAGTGGGTTCTTATAAAAGCTCATACAACTATTTACCACAAATGTACTGAGAAGTAAAGGGCTAATTGAACGTGGAGCAGCTACACATCGTATTCGGGAGGAGGCATGCCGCTGATCGAAATCGAATTCATTTCTTGATTCAATCGTAGAGCAAAAGCCCCACGTTTCTGGCGAAACATGGGTACCCTCGCAACCCAACAACAGCCGAGTGCATAGGCCTCGCCCACCTGCCCGCTGCCTCTGTCAGATCGTGCAGAAGTCCGCCTGGATTTCAGCCGCCATCGTCAGAGTGCATCGTGACGTTCCGTCCCGCCGAACCACACCGTGGTATGTGAAGGAGGGGTTAGGGCTTCTCTCTAGAATTTCCGCCCGGCATCACCGGTGCGTTTATGCCATGCGGCGCCGAGTACTCCGCCGGCACAACGCTGTACCGGTAGATCATTCCGTGATCTCCCACCACATATCCGCGATCGCTGCGCGCCAAGCTGAAAGATACCACGTCAGTTGGAAACGCAACTTCCCGCGATGTCCAATGCTTCCCGCCGTCGGTCGTGTAAGCCCAAGTCTTTCCTTCAATCGTCCAACCGGTTGGATTGGCAAACTCGATTCTCGGCCGCCCTCCGGGAATCGAGGTCGGGACGCCGTGCCAAGATTTTGCTCCGTCGTACGTAGCCATCAACTTGCTTTGATACGTCATCACAAATCCGGTGTTCTCATCGTCGAATCCAATACTGTTATCGAGGCCAGTGGACTGCGGAATGAACGAAGCAACGATCCAGGTTTGTCCGCCATCCGTCGTTTTTAAGACCACCGACGATTTATCCGAGACTTCGCTGCTCACTGCATAGCCCACCGTTCGAGTCGGAAAGGTAATCGCCTGGAGGTTACAAGTTTCCTCGTGCGGAAGACCATTCACTTCCACTTTCGCCCGGCATTGATACTGGTCTTTCCACGATACTCCACCATCGCCCGTCATCTTCAGACGCTCCCCTTCGACATGGAATCCCACATTTGGCGAGATGAATACAAATCCCCAGCCAGGAGAACCGTCACCGACGGTCTCCCAATTCTCGCCGTCGGTGGTGCGCAGCAGTTTGCTCCCATTCTGCGTCGCCCAACCGTGCGTCGCATCGAGAAAGAAAAGTTTCGCCACCTTCCGCGTAGCAGAATGCGGATCGCCCATTTGTAATTTCCAGGTCTTGCCGCCGTCCCGCGTATTAATGATGAAGCCGCCTTCTTCCGCCGCACTCGCCTTCAGAGCTCCGCAAGCCCACCCGGTATCCGCGTCGACAAACCAAACATCACTAATCTCCACATCCTCCGGATAGTTCGCAGGCTCAAAATAACCTTTAAACTTCGGCGCAGTTCCACCAGCCAGCTTCGGCGCCGAGGGTTTCTTAGTTTGCGCTAGAATTCGACTTGGAAAAATTCCGACCATCGAGGACAGCAAGAACAGAATTGCAAACAGTTGCGCAAACGCCAATCGTGTACGCACGGAGCACCTCGCTAAATTGGGCGTTGGGCACGAAGACGGTAATCTTCACCACCATGGATGTCAAGCGTGCTGATCTTTGGGTAGTGCTTCGGTTTGAAAGGCGGATGGCCACGAGAATTTGCTCGAAGAAAATGTTTGGTCATGGAGCACCGGGAGAGTATGCCACTGGGGCGTTAGCCGCCACGGAGAGAGATGCGGGCGCGGCGCCCAAAACCGTCTCATCGCGTTAGGCTTGCGCCACCCGGCCGTGGGTTTTAATTAAGCTGATCCAGAGCCAAACGCCAATCTTGTTTCCACAGCACAACCTGATAACTTCCGGATTGCCGGCCACTCGTCCCTCCAGAACAACCAGGTTTTCCGTTGAAGTCTCAGCTACGTTGCACGCCGTAGGACGTAGATCACCCAGGGAGCAATCTTTGTTTCGCTCACCCACGAATAGGGTTCGCCGCCCTTGGCTAGAGGCTCAAACACCTGAACCACTTCGAGACCTGCTTCCCGGTATACCGCTCGATAGGATTCGCCGGTCCAGAGGATGTCCTCGACGGGCCTGCGATCCTGGTGATCGGTGGTGACAATGCGCACGATATCTCCGCTGCGCGCAATTGCATTCTCTGGAAAGTCTTTGGTAGTGAAGGAAGCCCATTCATGCGTGTAAATCTCGGGTGAGGAAACTAGATTGACGATGATCCCGCTCGGCGCAAGCAGTTTTGCAAGGTCGCGAAAAATTCTTGCCTTCATTTCTCCGCGAACATTGTCAAAGGGGAACGCGCAGAGCACCAGATCGAAGGAAGAAGCGGCAAATTGGTTGAGGCCGTCGCCTGGCACGAGGCGATAATCACCGGAAGGATCAGTGGTCCGTGCAATACGCAGCATGTCCTCCGAGATATCAACTCCCGTCACGTCGAACCCGAGTGTCCTCAAGACCCGCGTGGACCTGCCCGCGCCACAGCCGAAGTCAAGCGCTCTTGAGCCAGCTACATGCGCACTGAGAATTTCAGGCAAGTCGCGGAACGCGAGGTAGTAGGTATTGGCGAACTCAAGCGTGGCATACGCGCTGGCACGGTTGGCGTCCTCATAGCAATTGACGGAATTCACCGCTTCTTCTCCTTCCCCGTTCGCACATGCATTCGTAAATCGGTATTTTCGGGATTCCGGCGGCCCATTCCAAGCTCCATATTGGCCTTCAACTGGCCGCTTCTGTTCTTCTGAACGGATGACGGGCAAGCGGGAAGTACTCTCCAGAAGAGCCGATTTGCACCACTACTTCCGGATTGCCGACCATTCGGGAGTTGGCTGGTTCGGTAAGAGAGTGCCGCGACGCCCGACACGTTTGGTCAATTCGTAGCGAGGAACGATATTGTCACAATGCGGTCATCACTTTACTCGCTTGAGACGGGCTACCGTAAAGACCTCAAAATCTTTGCCGGGCGGCGCCAGCGAGAATGTTTCTTCGAACTCGTCGGCGGAAATGATGCGATAGGATTTCTTTGCTCGCCAACCCGGCGCGAGATTCTCGATACGCACAGTGACGAACTCAAGCGACTTGGCGTCCGCGCTCACCGAGTCCAACGTGTACTCGTTGACAAAGCCCTCACTGTGGAATTGCCTCCACACGATCTTCTCTAGGTTCGTGTCGTAACTGAAGAAGCCGAAATCCTCGCGGAGCTCAGGCTGCGCTCCCGGTGATTTGGGCTCGTACACGGATTTGTCCCGCTGTGATAAAAACTTCCCGTTCAGCTCAAACTTATACTCGCGGGAGCTGAATTGCTTTCCCGGCTTGCCCGTGACTGGACCCTCCCACTTTCCTTCAAAGACACGAAGAGGTACCCAAGGGTCCTCTTGGGCCGCCGCGCTGATGGCCATGGCCATCAGCGCGGCAATCAGAAGGATGCGCTGAGGTTTCATTGTGCCCCCTTTGTTGCAGGACCGGACGTGCCCATCTTCCGGGTCAAGAACCCGATGATAGCACCGACAACAAAGGCGGGTGAGATGACCTTGCCGGCTCCTTCCTCCGAGTAAACTTGGTAGCGCTATCGACCAAGGCTCGGAAAAAGGAGCCGAGTCCGCTGCGGCGGGATAATTATCGGATGTGATTTTCACACACGTTACCAGCAGATTGCCATGGCCAACGACGAGACAGGAAAACTGCTTCTGGAGCGGCGTTTGGATCACGAGAGCGGTGAAGCGCAGGGTGGGTGGCCGATCCTTCCCAGTCTTTTCGGGAAGGGTGGGGATTTTCGTTCTGGGTTATTATGCTCGTTCGCTCCTTCGACCTGCATGAAGGTGTCGCACCTACGGCGCTTGGTAATCCTCGAAACGATTTACCCCCCGCTTACGCACGGGGCTAACTTGTGCTGCGCCTACGGCGCGTAGAAACGCCACAATTGGAAGCAGATTTTCTTTGTCGAGAATGGCGCTGAAGGCGGGGCCGATATTAGCCCCGCCCACGCTTCGTGTGTGAAAATCACATCCTATGATTATCCCGCCGCAGCGGACTCGGCTCCTTTCTTCCGAGCCTTGGTCGTCCAACAGCTGCCAAGTTTATTCGGAAGAAGGAGCCGACAACATCATCTGATCAGCCTAATACTAAAAACGCCGGTGACGTCGGTTCCCATCCCGTTCGTCTAAACACTCCCGGAATCCACCATCGATGAACGTCGCCTTATCGCACCAAACTGCAACGGGGTAGTAATCACCCATCACCCGCTGGGCGCATTGCCCCGCCGTGTCCACGACGTCTCGCTGTGGAAGGGTCGGGAAATTAAAGTCAAACGTGCAGCCACCCGGATCAATGGCTTTTTGGATGGCATAGGGGAAATTGCTCGCGGGCAGCATGTTTCGGAAGAAAATTAGCTTAGGATACTGCTCATCGCCCCACGGGAGCCAGTTGGTATCGGGCTTTAGCCAGTCTGGGCGCAGCAGGTCGTCCGATATAACAACCGTATAATAGTCGTCTTCAACCTCGGTTGTCAGATCAGCTATGCAACCAACTACCGGCACCGGAATCGCAAGGTCGTTGTTACATAGCGACCAAAACCGCATATCGACGTTCCGCCGGGAGTTCCGCCCTTGCTCCCCAACCGGCGTGCCGTCGGGGGAACTCGGGGCCTTGCCATGTATGACGATGATCCGTCCGGGCTGGTACTGATCCCCTGGGAACATGCCTATATATTTGTTGTTTGGATTGGGCATGAGAACCGGCGGCGGGACTGTCGGCGGCGCGAACCACAGCCGGTCGGAAGACGGCGTGCCTTCGTTCCCAATTATGTCGAGTCCCGGCGGAAAGACCAATTGGAGAAAAGCACGAATATCTGTCAGCTTGTTGATCGGCGAGCATGGCTGCAACTGCTGACTCACTCCGTTCACGGATATGGTGGGCAGTGGCACACCGCCAATAAGGCTTTGACCGCTCAGGGATGGATCGGCGTCGGGTTCATACAGCCGCAGGAGTACCCAGGCAAACTCTGAGGAAAACCCAATTCTATTCCCGGACGTCTGGCCGGCGCGCGAGATTACGACCGTATATGTGCCGTTGCCAGCGCGTGGTTTGACGAACGGGTTGTTGCTGCCCGAATCAGGAACGATTTGGGCATCATAGAGACTGCCTGCGGCATCGAGAGTCATTTTGTCATTATTAGTGTCATAAACTACGAATGAAAAATACCGGGCATGGGGATAGGTGCCCTTGATTGTCATCGTGTCGTAATTGTCAGGCATGACCCAATATCGGGCCAGTTGTTCAGGTCCCAACATGTTGCCAAACCCCTCGGGGGATAATTCGATGGGCCATGCACAGCCTCGATCATTCTGGGCTCGAAGGATATCGGGATTGAACAGGAACGCGAGAGCCATAACAGCAGCGAGAGTAGCGAGCCTGGTGAACACTTTCATTGTTTTCTCCCTTTTCTCGTCTGGAATTCCTTAAGATGTCAAATTTGTAACCAACGGGATTGAACCCAAAAATGGACTTGCTTTCGTGGCGGGGAGCTGGGAGCAAGTCTCGCTGAACCATTTCATCGCTGAACAAACATGTCAATAATTGTTTTATATCACTTAGTAATATACGTCCTAGTGCTACAGCATTAGAATCACTCTTGCAGCTATGAACGACTTTGGCGTTTTTTCAAGGAAACGAAGTCACATTCAGTGATTCGGATCACTTACGTGAGTGAATTGACTGACGGGTGGGACATCCTTCGCGGCCTTTTCGGGAGGGATGGGGATTTTCGTTCTGGGTTATTGTGCTCGTTCGCTCCTTCGACCTGCATGAAGGTGTCGCGCCTACGGCGCTTGGTAATCCTCGAAACGATTTACCCCGCCCGCCGCGGCGGGCGGGGCTAACTTGTGCTGCGCCTACGGCGCGGGGAAACGCCACGATTGGAAGCAGGTTTTCTTTGTCGGGAATAGCGCCGAAGACGCGGCAGATACTAGCCCCGCACACTCGCCAAGAAAATGTGAGAGAAATTGGAGTACATGCGCCCTGCAAGATAGAATGCACTTGTGAAACCTATCCCTTGGCGAGCACAACTGTGGTTAATTGCATTGGCTTATGCCGCTGTTTTCGTAGTTGCGGCGACTTTACTCTTCGCGAGGCACCTGCAGGAGCTTCGATATCCCGCTGAGGCATCTGGTGGCATGTGGGCTGGTGGCGACTTATTGCTCTACATCTTCATCGCCTGCCTGTTCATGGTCCCAACCGCCTTTCTAATCTGGGTGACTGCAAAGTTTGAGGCTTTCTATACGGCGTATTCCAAATTCCTGTTGGGTCTCAGCCTGAGTGCGCCAGTTTGTCTGAGTGTGTTCTTTCTTGGCGAAAATCGTGTGGGATAGAGCTTAATCAATCTCTGTTTGTACAGGCTCATATGGTCGCCCTTTATTCTTGTGGGAATGGGTATCAGTCGGTTGGTGGCCCGATTTGATCGAGCAAAGCGGTTTGCTGCGTACGCTCTTCTGATCGAGGTGCTGACCCTGGGTATTGCTGTTGCGCTGCTCATCCATGAGGCGGGGGCCAAGAGACATTAACGACTGGTGTTTGATGGCTCGCTATGCGCATTCGCTTGCGGATGTTATTCTGCCGGAAATTTCGGGCGCGCGGGGATTTTAGGGCCCCAGGCGGCTGAAGGGAAACTGCGAACCATAACAGAGACCAAAAACAGAAGGACGAAGGACACGAGAGCCGTCATTGATCTGTTCGTAAGGACGGCAAGCAGGCCACAGCGAGTCAACCCGCCGCGGCGGGCTCGGCTCCTTTTTCCGACTCTTGGTCGTTAGCGCTACCAAGTTTGCTCGGAGGAGGGAGCCGACAGCGTCACCTAATCAGCCCCAAATTTTTAGGACGCGTTCGTTTGCAAGTCATGTGCCACGCAGGGAGCTCTCACTGTCTGCCTACGGACCATCCCAATCGATTTAGTGCCCCAAGTTGCTGAGACCCTGGATAAGTGCCTGGGCCGATGCAATCAGGGGAGCCCCCTGGGCAGGGGCGAGCGCTTTGCTCCCGAACAGAAGTTTGCTCTCGTTGGTCAATACGCCCGCGATGAACAATTCCAGTTCCGTGATGGCCGGATGCGTGACGCCTCGATTCAGGGAATCGATGGCCGCATTGAGTGGAAAGATCAGAGCGTTCTGCCTGATCGTTGGAATGGGTAATGACTGCACTGAGTCGATCAGCAGATAGCCTTGTACAGCCTGTACCTGAAGAAGGGATTGGAAAAATTCAAACGCGCCGATATCGCAGCCGCGTCCCAGAGGTCTCCGGGCGCCGCGCTGGTCCCGCGCGACAGGGTTGCCATCCGTATCCGTGCAGTAATTGGTGGGCGTAAGAGGAATTACATTTACGGCCGCGCTGGTGCTCAGCAACGCAATCGTTTGCGTCGGGCCGCCATTGTTTTTCAGGCCAGCCGGGTCCAACCCGGCTGGAATGCTGTTTCCGTCCCCGATCTGATTGAAAGTTGTGGCGCAGCTAGCGTCGTCGGAAAGATTATAACCGTCGGACATGGTTTGGGCCGAAGCCGCCGAGCAGTTCTGGCCGTCAACATTTTTCGCCAAGATGGAGTTCTTCACAGTCATCGTACCTTCAAAATTAAGTATGCCGCCCCCGTTGTTGGTGCTGCTGCCCTCACCGTAGTTTGCGGAGTTGCCGAACAGCGTGCTGTTGGCCAGGGTCACCGTGCCTTCTTCATTGGCGATGCCGCCGCCGCCCAGCACGCCGCCGCCCAGCACGTTGCCGCTGCCAAAAACGAGATTGCTGGCGAGAGTGCTGTTCGTCACACTCAGCGTTCCGTAATGGTTGTAGATGCCACCGCCGCCGTTACCGCCGTTGATGTTGGCGGAGACATAGTTGCCCGAGACTGTACTGCTCGTCACGATCACCGTGCCGCTGGCGGGAGGAGCCCCCGCATCGGCTGAAGGATTCACGACAACAAAGATGCCGCCGCCGTTGCCAGCGCCGGTCGGGTTGGGCGTGGTGTTGTAGATGCCGCCGCCGCTTGTCTGGGCACTGTTGCCCGATACGGTGCTGTTGGTCACCGTCAGGATCCCATTATCGTTGCAGATGCCGCCGCCCACACCAGAGGGGCCGATGTTGCCAACCTGGTTGTTGAAGACTGTGCTGTTCATCAGGCTGAGCGTTCCAGAGTTGTAGATGCCGCCGCCTTCCGCGGCTCCCGCGGAAGGCGAAGCACTATTGGTTGCCACGGTACTGTCAATCAGGGTCAGAGTGCCGGAGTTGAAGATCCCGCCACCGAAATGCGTGGACCCACCGTTCAGTGTGACGACGCCACCGGTCAGGGTGAGCGTGCCGGAGTTGTAGATTCCGCCTCCCAGTTGAGAGCTACCATGCTCGATGGCTACGCCGCTGATAGTTGCGCTGGTTGGTGCGTGAATGATGAAAACCACTACGGAGTTCCCACCATCGATCACTAGATTCGCCGCTCCTGGTCCCACAATGGTGACATTTGGCCCAAGCGTCAGTGGCGTCGCAACCGTGATCGTGGCCGGCAGGTGTAGATTGAAGTTAATCGTATCGCCACTGGCTGCGCTAGCGATGGCCCCTCGGAGCGAACCGGCGCCGCTATCGTTGGAGTTCGTTACCGTGAAGGTGCTGCCGAAAACAGGGGGAGCACTGAGAAGAATCAGCATCACCAATCCTGACCACACGCTCTTCGATGTCTTGGCTAACTTTTTCGGATTCATGCACGCTCCTTCTGTTTTCCCATTTGTCAACTGCTGCTTCTCAATGAAAGTATGTAAGATTTTGCTCACTCGACCATCACTGACTCCATTTTTCCATCGTCCTTCGCTGTTCGAAGCGTATCGAGCACTTTCTGAGTAAGAAGTCCCGGAAATTTGAGCGAGATGAGACGCCACCAACGAATATTTGTCAAGAAGTTAGCGTGTCGGTTCGAAAGTTTGTGAGTACTGTTACGGTCAGTGGTGCAGATGTTAAGCACAGGCAAGCGCCTGCTGGTACCTGTTCACCGGGTGGGCGGGTTTAACGGGTTGAGACGAATTTGGGTGGGCCATGTTTCGTCAGAAACATGGGGTTCTTCGGTTTTTCGACTTCGCATTGAGACCGCAACAGTCGCCCGGTTTCTTCAATTGTTTTGGTTTATGCAGCGCGAAGAGAGTATACGATTGGGGTACTGCCGTGCGCTGATGGGATACATTGGGGTGCGGGTTCCTTTTTCATGCCCAGAAATCTGGGACGCTTCTATGGCTGCGGATGGGAAACCTTGGACTTCCGTGAAACCGGGATACCGCAGAGACGTCCGGATCAAGACGTCCGATCCCGTACGGGGGACCATCCGGGTGCAAAATTCGCACATCGGGGTAAACTGCGGGCGCAGAGTTTATAGAGAGCGGAGTCTCGGTGACATATGCGGAGAAATCCACGGGTCTCACCCGGGCAGAAACCGAAAGTGATGGCGCGGCAAAATCCCAGTCACAGCGAAACGGAACTAAATCGGTTAGATCAAAAGCCCTACACGTAG
The DNA here is from genome assembly GCA_963797765.1 of uncultured Acidobacteriota bacterium. Lineage (GTDB taxonomy): Bacteria > Acidobacteriota > Terriglobia > Acidiferrales > UBA7541 > JBGPTK01. Next base: position 1,047,522 of record CAWCQU010000003.1, read on the forward strand.
ACCCGACGTGTTGGGCACCCGGCCACTTTTTTTGAATTGGAATTGGAGGATTCACTGTATGGAGATTTCCCGGCCGGGCCTCTAGGTTTGGAACGGTGCCGCGAGGAAGGGTTACTTGCGGGCCGTCGGGTCGGGGAGAACAACTCGACCAACGAGAAAACGGGAGGAACGGACTGATGCCGAAATATGGAAAGGCAGCCGGAGAGAGCGTCAAGCGGGCGATGGAACGGAAAAAGAAAGGGACTTTGCGTTCTGGCAAAGGCGGCAAGGGGGGCAAAGTGACGAGCCGGGAGCAGGCGATCGCGATCGGGCTTTCTGAGGCACGGAAAAGAGGGGCAAAGGTGCCGAGGAAGAGCTGAGGCAATTGCTCGGAAGGATTCTCGTCGAGCGAGGGGGAACAAACACGGGTTGAGATTCATTCTACGTTGGCTCCGGATCTCTGACTCCGATTGACGACACTGCAAAGCAGAGGGCTCGCTGGGGGCGGGTAAATACGACGAAGAGTTTTCCGGATTGCCTTCAGGGGCTAAAGCCCACCTTTTGTGGGACTTCGAATGTCGGAGTTTCCCGATCGAAAACATCGGGACGCTAACGGCGCGGAAGCTCCGACCCCCTAAAGGGCATTTGTGACTTGCTTCTAGTATGTTTTCCAATCTGGCGGCAGGGCCTTTGCCAGTTCCCGCCACGAAGTCAGAATGAATCCTTGATCTTTCAAAAACTTTTGGAACTCGGGGCTTTTTACCATGTCGAAATCGTTTTGGCGCCATTGCGCACCCCAATCGGGGTGGTCGTAGGTGGCGGCGCGCATCTCGTCGTCGGCGTAGGCCAGGTGGACGATTAGTTGGTAGGCTCCCGGTGGGAGAGGCCGGAGGATATTTTCGTAGGCGCTGAGCCATTGATTTGCTGGAACACTGGCCTGCAATCCCAGGATGCGATCGAGGAGGACTGCAGCGGGCTCCGTGGCGATTGGCTGCGCGGTGCGGTCCATCATTACGGGCAGGCCGTAAGTGCGGCCTAGCTTCAAGTATTCGGCGGGAGCTGCGGCGGCAACAGTCCTCATGTGCGAATCGAGGTGGGTTATTTTCACGCCGGAGGCTAACGCAGCGTCGATCTGGGCGTGCATTTCGCGCGTGATGTCGGAAATTTGGGCCTGCGGAATCACTTGCTCGGTGAGCAGAGGCAGGTAGCCTTCCTTGTCGGTCAGGCTCGAGCCCGTGCTTCCAAATGCCACGGGGCGCCAGCGCACGGGGGTCCATTCACTATTGAGCGCGAGATGGACGCCCAAATCCCATTCGGGATGCTCGCGGGCGTTGCGGGCGGCTTCCGGAAACCACGGGCACGGAACCAACATGCTGGCGGAAGTGACCCATTTGTTGGTTAGGGCTTCGATGGTGGCTTTGTTTACGGAGTGAAGCATTCCGAAATCGTCGGCGTGAAGGATGAGCAAGCGGGCATTTGGCGGATAGCCTAGGCGTTGCGCCACTGTCTTGCCGGCCTGTGTTGCGGCCGCGCCAGACTGCTGGCGCGCGCGGGCGTGTACGCCCAACATCAGCAGTAACACCGCTCCGAGAAGCCCGCCAACTTTTGCCAATTTGCTCATTTTTCCACCTCGCATTCCTCCAAATCGCTGTTGCCGTCGCGGCGATGCGCCGTTTGTCAAAATTTGGTGATGTCGATGTCTAATGTCTGAGCAGGCGACGAACTGGGCATAAATTCCAGGACGGGCAATCGCTTGAGATTTTCTTGAAGGGCCTGAAAGCGAGCGTGCGAGAACAAGGAACTGAGTTCCGGATCGGACGCAAGCCAGTGCGCATCTCTCCAGCCGCTCTCAATTGCTTTTTCTAAACACAGTAGAGCAGCATCGCACTCGCCGAGCCTGGCGTTGGCAGCCGCGAGGGCATAATGCAACTGTCCGAGCGCGCCCTCCCAAAGCCACGATTGCGGCGTGCGAGCGATCTCTGTAAGGTATTGCGCGGCCTCGTCCAACAATTTGCGTGCTTGCGAGATTTCGCCCTGCGCCGCGTAAACCGCAGCCATTCCGGCCAAGGTGCGAGTGAGAACGCGTTGGCGGCCCAACATGCGGGGATATTCCTTCACGAGGCGGGAAGCTCGGCGGAATTCCGTCAGAGCATCCTCCGTACGTCCTTCCCTCAGCAGGAGTTCGCCGAGCCCACAGGCGGTCAAAGCCAGAAAAGCCTCGCGATAAACATGGTCGCAGGCCTCCAGAGAGGAGGCAGTGGCGGCATAGAGTTCGCGGGCACAATCATTTGTTCCGCGGCGCTGTGCTGCCGTGCCGAGGAGCATCTCCGCACCGATAAAGTATCCGAATCCAGGGCCGCGGCGCTCGATTTCGAGGGCCGGCAGAATGAAGCGTTCCGCGCTGTCGTAATCACCGCACATCAGCCCGATTTGACCCAGACAGAGCCATGCCGCTCCCCAACGCGGATCGGCCAGGGTTGCGCCCAGGAAATACTTCACCGCAGGTTGGTATGCGGCGGGGTCATGCTCACTGGAAATCATATAGGCAGCCGCGAGGAAATAATGGGCTAGAACCAGATCGGGTTGACGCTCGACTCCCTTGTGCCCGGTGCGAATGGCTTGTTCCACTTTTCCCTGGCGCATGTAGGCATACGTGAGCCAGGTATAAGCTTCGCCAAGCTCGGGGTCGAGCTCGATCGCGCGTTCGAGATAGCGAGCAGCGTGGTCGAGGTCCGCGGGATCGGTGCGGTGAATGAAGCGCATGGCGTGAGTTGCGCCGAGAGCCGCGTAGGCCAGCGCATAGTCGGGATCGAGAGCGACTGCCCTTTCCAGGTGTTGCCGGGCGCGTTCGAGCGATTCCTTTCCAAGTTGATTTAATTGCTGGCGGCCCTGCGCGTATTGTTCGTAAGCTTCCAGGTGGAGTGTTTCCGGCGGCGCGATTCTCTCGAGGGCGCTGCTATCGACTTTTACTTCGAGGACTGCCATCACGTCCGCGACAACGTGATCCTGTAGCGCAAAGACTTCTTCCCAACTGCCATCTATTTTGGCGGTGGCAGCCTCTTCGCCAGTTGACACCTCTACGACCCGCGGCAGGATGCGGAGCCGCTCTCCTGCACGCTGATAGCTACCCAGAACCAGCCATCGCGCACCGAGTTCTTTGCCTAATTCGATGAGTTCGGAAGAGCCCGCGTCTGGTAGACGATGGCGACGCGCGGCTTCCTGGACGCGCTCGCGACTAACCACCTTTACCAGTCTGAGCCTTTTCAGGTCCGTCGTGAGCGTTTCGGCCAGTCCAGTGCCAAGCCAATCGACACTCCGGTCGTCGGTGATGTTTCGAAAATCCAGAACAGCGAGGACCGGAACGGCTTGCACAGCGCTTGGTTTTGATTGCGAAACCGCGCCGCGAGAGATTTCGAGTAGATTCCTGGAAAGTTCAGCAGCGCTTTGCGGGCGCTGATCAGGGGCAGCCGCTATGGCACGCATGATGAAGCGGTCAAGATCGGAAGTGATGAGAGGATTGCAAGCTTTCGCGGGGCGTGGTTGCCCGCTGAGGATCGCGCTGATCAGGGAATGTCCATCGAGGCCTTCGAAGGGCAAGCAGCCGCAGGCCATCTGATAAATCACAATGCCGAGGCTATAAAGATCGCTGCGACGGTCGGCTTCACGGCCTCGCAAAACTTCCGGCGCACAGTAGAGCAGCGTGCCCATCCAGGTCCCCGGAGCCGTTAGTGCGGAGCGAGTTTCATCTTTGGTTTCCAGGAGCTTTGCGAGGCCGAAATCGAGCAATTTTGCCCGCCCATCGAGCGTCACCATAATGTTGGCGGGCTTGATATCACGGTGAAGGATTCCCCGGAGATGAGCATGCTCCAGGGCCTCAGCGATTTGGGTTGTGTAATCGACGAGGAGATCTGTCGAGATCCGTTCCGAGGTGAGCTGTTGCTGCAGGCTCCGGCCTTCCACAAATTCCATGGCCAGGTAGCGAGTGGCGCCGGCTTCGCCAATTTCGTAGAGAACGGCAATCCCCGGATGACTGAGCGCTGCCACCGCGCGGGCCTCCCGTTCAAAGCGCGCTACCCTTTCTTCATCAATGCGAATTCCGCGGGCAACACTTTGAGAGCGACTCGGCGCCCCAGACGGGAATCTTCCGCCAGGTAGACGACGCCCATACCCCCGGCTCCGAGCTTCGACAGTATTTTGTATTGTGCGATCGCTTGCCCAATCATGAGGAGTAGGTCCTATTTGGGATGAAATCCTAGGCCGAGTGCGGGAGCAAGTCAACGCGCGTTCCGGCTATCGCAATGGGATAGGCGAGTTAGGCATCCGGCACGAGAACTTGGAGGTGGCTTGAGCGAGGGAGAGGCCTATGGCACATTGGAGAAGTGATTCCAGCTTTTTTGATTCTTTTGGGGTTGATTATTGGGAGCTTCCTGAATGTGTGCATTCTGCGCATTCCGGCGGGTGAATCGATTTCCCTGCCCCGTTCGCGCTGCCCGAAATGTCACGCGGCGATAAAACCTTATGACAATATTCCGGTACTGAGCTGGCTGCTGCTGGGCGGGAAATGCCGGGGATGCAAAACTCGAATTTCCTGGATGTACCCGGTGGTGGAGTTGATCACCGGGCTGCTGTTTTTGGCGTGCTATGAGGCGTTTGGTTTAAGCGCGGAAGCGCTGAAATGGGCTGCGTTTTCGGCGATTCTGATTGTGCTGGTGTTCACGGATTATCGCGAACGCATCCTTCCCGACAAAATCAATTTCACTGGATTTGGGATTGCGCTGGTGTTGAGCCTCTTCACGCGGCCCGAGGATGGCACGGCGCTGTGGCTGGCGAATCGCATGTTCGCGTTTCCGCCACCGGCGCCGGCGCTGTCGCTGGTGGACGCATTGATCGGCGCGGCGGTGGGCAGCGGATTGCTGTGGATTGTTTCCGAGGGATATTTCCGCTTGCGAGGGCGCGAAGGCATGGGCCTGGGCGACGTGAAAATGATGCTGATGGCCGGCGCTTTTCTGGGATTGAAGCGCACGGTGCTGACGATTTTGATGGGATCGATTCTGGGAAGCGTTCTGGGGATTTTGATTATTTTGTTGTGGCGAAAAGGGCGGGATTACGAATTGCCGTTTGGAACTTTTCTGGGAGCGGCGGCGCTGCTGGTAATTTTTTTTGGGACGCCGATCGTGGTTTGGTACCAGTCGCTGCTGATGGTGCGGTAACCGGCTGGAGCAGGAATTTTGGGGCAGGATTTTAGAGGATGAGACTATTGTTTCTATTTTTAATTTTACCGCTGGGCCAATTGCCGCTGGGAATTGCAGTGGTGGCGCTGGGAGTGTTCGTCCTGGTGCTGGCCGTGGTGCTGGCGGTGCTGGCGCGGCGCATGGTAAGCCCGAGGGAAAACGAAAGGACAGCGGAACACGATACGATGCGTCCCGACAGTCAAAATCCCACGGCGTTTATGACCGCGTCGATGCAAGCGGTGATCGAGCGGCTGCGCAGGCAGGAAAAAGAACTCGAACGCCTGCACCGCATGGAAAAAGAGCGGGCGCAGGAGACCGAACGGCTCAGCGAAGCGGTGACGCGAAACATGCCGGCGGGATTGCTGCTGGTCAGCTCCACGGGAAGCATCAGTTCCGCAAATCCCGCGGCAGAATCGATTTTAGGCGTGCGCGGATTGGCATTTCGCGGATATCGCGAAGCACTAGGCCAGGATTCGGCGCTGGCGGAGATGATCACCTCATGCTTGCGCGTAGGAAATACCTTTCAGCGAGGCGAAGTGGAGCACACCATACCCACGGGTGAAGTGAAGCGGATCGGCGTGACGATTTCTCCCATCCTGCGCCCGGCCCGTGGATATTTGCAGCGTGGCGCCGATGGTTCTCCGGCTCCTGCTGGAGAGAGCGTTTCCGGCGCGCTCTGCTTGATGAGCGATCTGACAGAATTGTTTGAATTGCAAAAACAAATGCGCTGGAAGGAAAATCTGGCGGCGCTGGGCGAAATGTCCGCCGGGATCGCGCACGAGTTTAAAAACGCGCTGGCTACGATTTCCGGTTACGCGCAGATGATCCGCAGCGAAGCCAATACCGACGATCTGGCCGATTCCGCCGACCGGATCATCCGGCAGACGCAGGCGCTGACGCACGTGGTAACCGAATTTCTGCGATTTTCGCGGCCGCTGGAGCTGACGGAAGAAAATGTGCGCCTGGAATCGCTGGTGGAGCAGGTGGCGGAAGAAATCTGCAGCGTGATTCCGGACCGCGCGTCGATCCGGCCAACGGGCAGCTTCGCGGAAATCGCGGGGGATGAGGGATTGCTGCGGCAGGCATTGCTGAACCTGGTCCGCAACGCCGCGGAGGCAGTTTCGGCTGTCGGAGAACGCGGGATTGTAACGATTGAGGGCGCCGCGGAAGAACGGGCCGGACGGATTGTGGCAACGGATCACGGTTTCCGACAACGGGCCCGGAATCCCGCCGGAAAATTTGACGAAAATTTTCGTGCCGTTCTATACCACGAAGGCGGAAGGCACCGGGCTGGGGCTGGCGCTGGTGCAGAAAATCGCCGTTCAGCACGGAGGCAGCGTTGAGGCTCGAAATCGCAGCGAGGGTGGCGCCGAGTTCATCCTGTGGTTACCTTTGAAGCAGCAGGCCGCGCCTGAGGCGATTGCCAGCGGCGCTGGGCGCATCTACACTAAGTAGGAGGTAAGTGACCGGCACGAGAATCGCCAGAGCAGCCGTCCCAGTCCTGTTTCGGGCGATAAACCAGTTCCCTTCCGTTTGCAGAGGGGCCGGCAGTCTAAAAAGGTGATTACGATGCGCACAGCACTCTGGATGGCAAGTGCCACGCTGCTCGTTTTGTCGCCGCTCGCGCTATGTTCGCAAGATCAACCTCCGCCGCAGCAACCACCTCCTGAGCAGCAGGCTCAGCAACCTGCTCCGCAAGCTCAACAGCCTTCGAAACAGCAACAGCAGCAGGATGCCCTGGCCGCAGCATCGCGCAAAGCTCGCGCGGAAAAAGAGAAAAAAGGCCAGAAGCCGCCCGTCGTGTGGACCAACGACAATATTCCCAAGACTCCCGGCCAGCTTTCGCTGATCGGGCCGCCGCCGACTGCACCCAAGGAAGGCGCCGCGGAAGGCGCGAAGCCTGCTGCTAAGGCCGAGGCACAGAAGGAAGAGGCAAAAGAGCCAGTGAAAGACGAGAAATACTGGCGAGCCAAGTTCTCGGACGCTCGCCAAGGTCTGAAAAAGGCCGAACTCGAACTGAGCGTGCTGCAGCGGGAACTGGCGAAATTGCAGGTGGAATATTATCCCGATCCGCAGAAAGCCCTGGCGCAACAATTCAGCCGCAGCGACATCATCAAGAAACAGGCCGATATCGACGCCAAACAAAAAGAAATCGATCAGCGCAAACAGGACCTCTCCGACATGCAGGACGAACTGCGCCGCTCCGGCGGCGATCCCGGCTGGGCGAACGAGTAGCCTCCATCGATGGAACCTATTCTCCTGGTCGAAGATAAAACCGAGCTTCGCGCGATGCTGCACAAGGCGCTGGAGCGCGCGGGCTATGCCGTGGATGAAGCTCCGGACGGCAACGCGGCCATTGATAAAATTCGCAGCAAGCGACACTTGGTGGTGCTGACGGACCTGAAACTTCCCGGTTGTTCGGGCCTGGATATTTTGCGCGCATCCCGCCTGGCTGATCCCACCATTCCTGTGATTTTGATCACCGCGTTCGGCTCCATTGAAGAAGCCGTGACGGCCATGAAGGAAGGCGCGTTCGATTTCATTCAGAAGCCGGTGGATCTGGATCACCTGAAGCTGCTGGTGGAACGAGCGGCGCGGCAGCAGGAAATGCTGCGCGAAAATCTGTTGTTGCGCGAAGAATACGCAACCCGCTACGGATTTCCGCGGATCGTGGGCGAACACGAATCGATGAAGGAAGCCAGCCAGATGGTGCAGCGCGTGGCGGCCACGGATTCCACGGTGCTGCTGTTGGGGGAAAGCGGAACGGGCAAGGAATTATTCGCGCGCGCGGTGCATCATTTGAGTCCGCGGCGCGACCAGCCGTTTGTGGCGCTGAATTGCGCGGCGATTCCGGAAGGGCTGGTGGAAAACGAATTATTCGGGCACGAGCGCGGGGCGTATACGGGAGCGGGTGCGCGGAAAATCGGCAAAATCGAATTCGCGCATCATGGCACATTTTTTCTGGACGAAATCGGCGAATTGCCTCCGGCGATTCAAAGCAAATTGCTGCGCGTGCTGGAGGAACATAAATTCGACCGCGTGGGCGGCACGCAGGAAATTGAAGTGGATGTGCGCGTGCTGGTGGCGACCAACAAGGATTTGCGCGGGGCGGTGGCGGACAAAACTTTCCGCGAGGATTTATATTTCCGCGTTTCGGCGGTGCCGATCACGATTCCGCCGTTGCGGGATCGCGGCGACGACGTGCTACTGCTGGCCGAACATTTTCTGGAGCGGTTCCGCCGCGAATTCCGCAAGCCGGAGATCGGCTTGAGCGACGAAGCCCGCGCTCGACTGCGGACCTATCCGTGGCCCGGAAATGTGCGCGAATTGCAAAATGCGATCGAGCGCTCGGTGATCCTTTCGAACGGAAATGCCATCGATTCACGCGCGCTGCAGTTGCCCGCTGCGAAGCCCTCGGACGAGCAGGTTCCCGGCGACATGCTGGACGAGCGATTTATCTGGGACGGGCCGCTGGAGGAAGTCTCGGAGCGAGCCGTGGCTTACGTCGAAAAATTCAAGATTCAAAATGCCCTGCAGGAAACCAAGTGGAACAAGACCCGCGCCGCCGAAAAACTCGGCGTCTCCTATAAAACACTTCTAAATAAAATCCGCTCGCTCGGCCTGGAAAATTAGGCGAAACGACCTGCCGTGTTAGGATGCTCTCCAATGAGGAGAGTTTTATGCCCTTCATTGACACGAGCAGTCTTAAAGTGACGGAGCGTTTGCCCGGTTGGCGTGGCCGTTATTTTCACTCCGCAAACATGACGTTTGCGCATTACGACTTCAAGCGCGGTTCCTCCATTCACGAGCATTTTCATCCTCAGGAAGAAGTGTATGAGGTGATCGAGGGCGAGCTGGAATTGACCATCGATGGCGAGGCGCAAATTGCGCGGGCCGGCATCGTCGCGATTGTGCCGGGTAACGCTCGCCATTCGGTGAAAGCCCTCTCCGATGGCCGGGCCATCATCGTTGACTTTCCGCAAAGACGCGAATTCGATTAGCCCGGGGCCGTTATCTGGGGCGCGTTTTGAATCCACACTCCTTCCAAAGTTTTTCCCAATGCCAAATGCCGTAGGCGGCGTTGTCCGGCAGCCGGTAACCCAATTGATGGGCGAGCATGATTGCCTGGCCGCGATGGTGAGCCTCGTGCGCGAACATATAGCCGAACATCGTCGCACCGGCCGGCCAGGTTTGCGTCCAACTGCCGCGCGAGAATTTGGTGACGCGTTTATCCGGGCGGTCCGAAAAAGCATCTTTCAGCATCTCCAGGCAACCCGCTCCGCTGCGGCGATGCGCGGCGCGAGCTTGCCGGATCGTGCAGCGAGCGGGATCGAGCGGCGCGGGGCATTTCAAATGAGGCGCGGAATTTTTGAGCCACACCAGCCGGCAATTGTGGAGATGGGCGAAAATCGCGGCCAGAGTGCGTCCTCCACTGCCCCTTTTTTCCGCCACTTTGGCACGCCAGGCTTTCGGATCGAAGTGTGCCAGCAGGAGTTGATTCATCACATCGTTGGCGGCGTAAATTTCCAGCAGGACTTCGCGAACGTCCGCATCCGGTTGGGAAGTGCGTCGAGCCATCGATTTAAGCGGCGATTTGCCAACTAGAGCCACGGATTTCATCTACCCTCCTCGACCGTCGTCTCGCGCCAGCGTGATATCCATTTGATAAAACTTGAAAGTATATTCTTCGCCCGGGTGGCTCGCGGCGATGGGCTGGTAGCGGTCCAGCGTGTCCGTAATGAACGCCTGTCTTTCGGATTCCGGCACGCAATGAGCCCATTCCACGAACGTCACCGAACCGAACGCGAAAAATGCCTCCCGCGACTTGAAATCCCAAGCCTTCGATGCCGTCTGCAGGCGGCGCACCTGCAAACCGCTGGCTTCGGCCAGAGTTGCGTACTGGCCCGGCGTGGGATGAAAGTAGGGCTTGCGAAACTCCCGAAAATACTCGGACCATCGAGGCAATTGCCGGGTGTCTTCAAGCACGCTTTCCAGGCTCTTACGCTCCCCTGCGGAAACCAATCGCAGTTGCGCCATGCCGCCGGGCTTCAGCGCGGTGCGAATCGAGTTGAGCGCGGGCGCCTGGTCGGGCAGCCAGTGAAGCGCATTGAAGGAAACGATGAGATCGAATTCTTCCCGGAACGGAAGATTGTGGGCGTCCGCCACCTGGAATCGCAGGTTGGGCCGCGCCGCCGGGCTGAAATGGCCGGTGGCAAACGCGATCATATCGTGCGAAAAATCCACGCCTACCACGGAACCGCGCGGGACACGCGCCGCAATTTCCGCGGTAATTATGCCGTCGCCACAACCAATATCAAGGATGCGTTCGGAATCACGAAGATCAATCAGCGCGAGAACTTCCTCCGCCATGGCTTCTTGAAGTCCCGACCGCTTTGAATAACCCGCGGCATCCCATTCGGTCATGGATTGGTTCCAGCCTCCCAGTTGGCAGAAAACGAGCAGCCAGATAATCACATTGAATTTCTCCGGCGTCTAGCGTGCGGCGAAAATGATGGAATGCACGGGTTCGTCTTGCGATTTTATGGAAACTGCACATTGGCGAGAAAACTGTTCAGGCCAGCGGGCTAGTTCTTCCCGAGCGGGAAATCTCGCGGCGGAGACCGGTCAATAGGGAAAAGCATCGAGGCGATCGAAGCTTGCCCCGACAAATCCTGTTAGCACTCAATGGCTCGACCACTCTTTTATCTTGGCTGACTAGCCCACTGCCTCTTGTGCAGACCTTGCAATGCAACTCCAACGCACAGAGCGATTCCGGGCAGAACTACCCAACTGAACATCACTGCCGCAAAAGACGTTGCTTGAATTTGCAGTGGGACCTGCCTGTCAAGAACGAATGCGAGTGGGAAGAGCAACAGAAGAAATGCTCCTAGCGCAACGGCAGGAAAGGAGGCTGCAAGATATGCGCGCCTAACATTTCCTTGCGCCCGGCGGGACAAATATCCGCCAGCCGCGCCGATCAAAGGTAGCAGGAATAGCCATGGCAGGTAGAAAACTACGCCTCGCGGTTCACCCGGATGCAAGAATATGGGGCGCGCGCCAACCCACTGGAGAAGGCCCATAAGAGTACAAGAAGAGAGCAGCGTCACCAAACCCGGCACCCAGATTCGACGCACACGATCATTCATCATTCCCTCCTGTTTCGCGGAAATAATTCCTCTGCGCAATTCCTCCCAGTCCCCTGCCCGCTCACAAGTCCGCGAAAAAGCTTCTTCTTCCGGTACGCCTTGAGCAAGAAGAGCCGCGTAATTCTCCTCCAAATGCGCCACCAGTTCGTGTAGCACGATCTCTTCCTGGGCTCGCGCGGCGCCGAACGAACCGAGATGCTCTCGCGCGTAGGCACGCCAGTCAGGCATGCGTCACCTTGGCAATGCGGCGCAGAGCTTGGAATAGGCCGGCCCACTCGGCGCGCATGGGCTTCAGCATTTTGCGGCCGCGCGGCATAAGGCGATAGCAGCGGCGGCGCTTACCGTTGGAACCCTTTCCCCACTCGCCATGCAGCCAACCGCGATTTTCCATGCGGTACAACAGCGGATAAAGTGCCGCTAATGTGAAATGCAAAGCGCCGCCCGACTGCTGTTCGATTCTGTGACCTATTTCGTAGCCGTGCAGCGGGCCATCTTGGAGGACGCTCAATACGGCCAGTTCCGCAGTGCCCCGTTTGACTTCCGTGCGAATCATAAGTCGCCACCTTATGTGTAATGCTCTTATATAAGAGAGCCATTGTCAATGGTACTCGTTCGCGCGCTTCATAATCGTCGTCCCAGCCCGGGACCAACCGAACGCATATTGGGAAAATTATTGCCGGCAGTCATCCTCACAGCTCGAACTTGACAAATCCCGGTCCCCGGAAGCAAATACCGATCCGCGTGTGCCCTGGAGCGGCCTCCACCACAAACCAAGCTATGCCGTAGTACATTATTTTTGCGGAGGGATAGCGGAAATGGACGAGCACAAAGAGAGCGAGCTTCGCGGCCTGCTAGGACGACGTGAAAAACTTATTTACGAGGCGGTGAAGGCGGGAATGGCGGCGGACCTGCCGCACGAAGATCAGCTTCTCGCAAGGGCGATACAAGAACACATGCACCTGAAGCACGTTCATCATGCCCTTGAGTTTGCAGACGTGCGAGAAGGCGAGCGATACGAGATCACTGTGGATGGTGAAACCGTGAATCCGATGGCTCACGTGATTTCGCATGCTGCCGTCAAAGGGCAACTGGAAGAGGATCCTCTGGTAAAGGCCGCCTTTGAAAAGATGGTAGCCGCCGGGGCCTCGGCACATCACGCCGAACACATACTTGCCGCCATGCTTTTCGAATTGCATTTCGAAACTGTGCAAGCCCTCGAAGAAGGGATGGACGAAGAGCAGCCGCGGGTCGAGTACGTCAACAACCTCAAAAGACTCGTCCAGGATCCGGTGTATCGCAAGAATGTCACGCGGCAGTTCACGGCGGATCATTCCGTGTTCGAATAGCGGAATCTCTCCCGCTTGCTTGGTGTAGAATCCCGGCATCGAAATCGAGCAAGAGTGGAGGGAATATGGCTTCGCGTACCCGCGTGCGCATTTTGCTGCTGGGGATCCTGGGGCTGGCTCTAACTCTGACCGTGCGCGGGGTGCAGGCGCAGCAGGCTCCGTCGTATCGCTTTTCGGTTTCCTTTTCGAACGCGCAAAGCGCCGAGCCGCTGGATGGCCGTTTGCTGCTGATTCTTTCCACCGATCCATCGGCTGAGCCACGGCTGCAAATCAGCAATTCGGTGCGCACGCAAATTCTTTTCGGCATGGATGTGGATTCGCTCAAGCCCGGCCAATCCGCCACGATGGATGACGCCGCGTTCGGATATCCCATCCGCTATTTGCATGACGTTCCTGCCGGCGATTATTTCGTTCAGGTCGTCTTGCACAAATACGAAACATTTCATCGTTCGGATGGCCACACCGTCAAACTTCCCATGGACCGTGGCGAAGGCCAGCACTGGCAACTCGCGCCCGGCAATCTTTATTCCAAGCCGCGGAAAATCACGCTGCGCGCGGGCGGCCCTCCCGTTTCGATTGTGCTGGATCAAATCATCCCGCCGATTCCCGAACCGAAAGACACGCCTTACATCCGCCACATCAAGATTCAAAGCGACTTGCTCACGAAATTCTGGGGCCGCCCGATGTTTTTAAGCGCGAACGTCCTGGTTCCGGAGGGATTCGATGCCCATCCCGGCGCGCATTTTCCGCTGATGATTTTCGAAGATCATTTTAATGATGATTTCCACGGCATCCGCACCACTCCTCCCGACCCGAATCTGAAGCCCGATTACAGCGAACGATTTCACATTTCCGGTTACAACCGGATCCAGGAGGAAGAAGCCTACAAGTTTTACCAGCAGTGGATCGCGCCGGATTTTCCGCGATTCCTGGTGGCGCAGATCAATCATGCCAATCCAGTATTACGACGATTCCTACGCCGTGAATTCCGCGAACCTGGGCCCCTACGGCGACGCCATCGAAACCGAATTGATTCCCGCGATCGAGAAAAAATTTCGCGGCATCGGGCAGGGCTGGGCGCGCTTCGTTTACGGCGGTTCCACCGGCGGATGGGAATCGCTGGCCGTGCAGGTATTTTATCCGGACCATTACAACGGCGCGTTCGCCGCGTGCCCCGATCCGGTGGATTTCCGCGGCTTCACCAACATCAATCTCTACTCGGATAAGAACATGTTCTATCATGGAAGGGCCGCACATGCGCGTGGAGCAGCCGGGCGAACGCGATTATCTGGGCCGCACTTTGATGACCACGAAAATGGTGAATCAATATGAACTCGCTCTCGGCTCGCACGCGCGTTCCGGCGAGCAATTCGATATCTGGCAGGCGGTCTACGGCCCGGTGGGAAAAGACGGTTACCCGCAACAAATTTTCAATAAGGAAACTGGCGAGATCGATCCCGCCACCGCCGCCTATTGGAAGGAACATTTCGATCTGAGCGCGATCCTGCAGAAAAATTGGGCCACGCTTGGATCGAAACTCGAAGGCAAAATTCACGTCTACGTCGGGAGCGCGGACACTTACTTCCTGAACGACGGCGTCTACTACCTCGAAGACGTTTTGAACGCCACCAACAATCCTCCCTATGGCGGCGAAGTGAAATACGGCGACCGCGTTCGAACATTGCTGGAACGGCGATCCGAACGTGCCCAATTATCTTTCGCGCCTGCATTACAACACCATGTATCTTCCGAAAATTCTCGACCGCATCGAAAACTGCGCCTGCCGGCGCAGATTTGAAGTCCTGGCGCTATTAGTGGTCGGCGCCAGCGAGATATGAGATCAGCAAGGTACAGCAGTTTATTTAATCCTACTTTTCCGGCAGTCCGGCAAAGGCTCAGTTGGCAAGAGCGATTTATTTTCCAGCCTTGAGGTAACGAGTGGTGAGCGTCCTGGCCCAGTATCGCGGAACTCCGTGTTTTTTCTGGAGGTGATCAACGACATCGTTCGATTTTTTGGACGATGCGCCAAAAGCATCGAGTACCCTTTTCCAGTGCGCCAGAGATTTTCCAGTCTTTTCTGAGTACCTGTTCTTCACTCACATTCCAATAGTCCGATTTCATTTTTTCTCCTTCTGGTTGTAATCGACGAACCTCAACTGCCGCGGGGAATTCACGGTTATGCGGATTGCGAACTGCTGGAGCATCAGCCGAGCTGATCTTGCAGCCTCACCGCTGATCCTTGCTTGAAACATTCCCGGGTTTCCGAGCGGCGTGGAGCACCACAGCGCTGAACATCCAGGGAGTGAAATCTACCGCGGTGAAGCCTACGCGGGTCATCCAGTTGGATAGTTCCTCGGGGGCGGGAAATTTGGCTACGGAGGCGGGGAGATAGGAGTAGGCAGTGGAGTTGCCGGAGATAGTGTTGCCGATTCGGGGAAGGATTTTTTCGAAGTAGAAGCGGTAGAGGGGGGCGATTACTTTGCCGCGGGGTTCGGAGAATTCGAGGATGCCCAGTTCCCCGCCGGGGCGGAGGATGCGGAAGATTTCGCGGAGGCCGCGATCGTAATTGGATAGGTTGCGGAAGCCGAATGCGGCTGTGACTAAGTCGAAGGATTGGTCGGGGAATGGGAGAGAGAGAGCGTCAGCAGCCAGGAATGTGGCGGCGTGCCGAGCACGTCGCGCCTTTTTTCGCGCGAGCGCGAGCATCGGCGGGACGAAATCGCTGCCGAAGATTCGCGCGGTCTCCTGCCCTTTCGCGGCCCGAATAGCGGCGCGTTCCAGCGCGAACGTCAAATCGCCGGTGCCGCAACAGAGGTCGAGAACGCGGGCATCAGGCCTGGCTAGAATGTGAGCGAAGCGGCGAGCGGTGCGGGCGCGCCAGGGACGGTCGAAGGAGAGCGAGAGGAGATGATTCAGGAAATCGTAACGCGGGGCGATGCGCGTGAACATTTCCTGGACTCGATGCGCGGCTTCGTCTTCATCGTGCGTGCCTTCGGGGCGCGTGCCCGCTACCGGGACGCTCACTGAGCTCGGATCGAGGCCTGTTGAGGGCACCTTGGCAGTCGAATGCTTTTCTTCGTCCCCGGCGCGGGAATTCACGGATTGCCTCGGGCACTTTTCAGGATTTGCGGCAGGCGGCCGAGAACTTTGCGGAACAGCGCGTGCGGAACGTCCACGCCGGTATCCACTTCGCCGATGCGGCGCGGCAGAACCCAGCGCAGATTGCCGCCGCGCGATTTCTTGTCCATGCGCATGGCGCGCAAAACTTTTGCCGGAGGAATTCCGGCGAGAGAGGGTAGCGGACCGGCGCGCCAGATCAGGCGCGAAATTTGCAGCGCTTCCGCGCCCTCGATGCGGCCCATTTCGCGCGCGATTTCCGTGGCTGCCAGCATTCCCCAACCCACGGCTTCGCCGTGAAGAAAGCGGCGATAATTGGTGGCGGCTTCGAGGCCGTGGCCGATAGTATGGCCGAAATTCAGGGCTTCGCGAGGGCCGGTGTCGCGCTCGTCCTTGGTAACGATTTCCGCTTTCTGCCGCATGCAGCGCGGGATCACCCATTCCAGCGCGGCCGGATCCTGGCGCAGCAAACCGTCCAGCCGCCCTTCGATAAAGCCGAAAATGCCGGGATCGCCGATGATGCCGTATTTGATCACTTCGAAAAGCCCGGAGCGATATTGGCGCGGCGGAAGCGTGCGCAACGTCTGCGGATCGGCCAACACCATTTGCGGTTGGTGGAACGCGCCAACCAAATTTTTCCCCTCGGGCAAATCGACGCCGGTTTTGCCGCCAATCGAGCTATCCACCTGCGCGACCAATGTGGTGGGAACGTGTACGATGCGGACTCCGCGCAAATAACTGGCGGCGACGAAGCCGGCGACGTCTCCCACCACGCCGCCGCCGACGGCAACGAGCAGCGCGTTGCGATCGGCGCCGGCCACGGCAAGCGCGCGGCAGATTTTTTCGACTGTGGCGAGGCGCTTCGATCGCTCGCGATCGTCGAACAGAATCGGACGCGCCAATTTTCGAGGCGCCAGGCCTTCCAGGCCTTTATTGACTGCCGTTCCCCACAGTTTCCATACGCCAGGAGAAGATAAAGGGTATACGGCGGTCACCTGGTCCAGCTCAGACAGAAATCCGCTTGCGCCGGTGATCGCTTCTTCGCCGCAATGAATCAGATATTCGGAAGCGGCTGTGTGTGCGTGAATCGTTTGCATTGCGGTCCCTTTCGAGCGGGGGGAAATGTAACACAGATTGCGGCGCCGGTTTTGTGACGCGGGGTGCGAGCGGAAGCAAACGGGCTACGGTTTCTTTTGAAGCTCGTTCACCGTTTCCAGAATCACGTGGCCGACGATGGCCAGGCTAAGCGGACTCACTTTGTCCATGGTGTCCTGGGAAGTGTGCCAATACCCGGCATCCATGTAACCAGTGAGATCGATGATATCCACCGCCGGGACTTTGCGGCGCGTAAACGGCTCGTGATCGTCCGAGACAGTAGTCACTGAAGAAACGAATTGTTTTTGGTATCCGAGGCGAGCCGCAGTGGACCAAACCAGATCGGTAAGCCAGGTGGTGGAATTCGAATCGCGCTCGATTTTCAGGTTGATAGGCCCGACCATATCCGCGAGGATCACGGCCTTGATTTTTGGCAGATCGCCGGACATGGCGAGTTTTGCGGCCAGTTCCCTGCTGCCGTAAACGCTGTCCGTAGCCGTCCATTGAACGAACGCTTCCTCGCCATCCAGGAAAGCGATCCAAATGGAGTGCGGCTGTGGCTGCTTACGCGAACAGAGTATGCGAGCCATCTCGAGCATGAGGCCGGTGGAGGAACCGCCGTCCACGGCGCCGACAAAGTCTGCCTGCTTTTTGGTGTCGTAGTGCGTGAGGAGCAGAACGATGCCGGAGCCCTGGCCAGGAATTTTGGCAATGATATTTTTCATGGCGACCGTGCCAATGGGGGTCTGCGCGTGGAAATCGTCTTCCTCGACAGGGCAGCCGAAGGAATCCAGTTGCTGGCGGATGAATTTTTGCGCCTGGCGGATACCGTCGGTGTCCGGTTGGCGGGGACCGATGGCGACCAGGCTGGCGGTGTAGTCATATGCCTTTTGCCCGTCAAAACCACCGGTTTGCGATGGTGGCGGCGCGGCTTCGCGTGTGGGAATTGACGGTGTTGCGACTGGCCGAGCGACCGGTGCGGCGGGCGAAGCTTCGGCGGTGGTTTTCGCTGCTTCGCTCTTGCAGCCACTGCCTGCGAGGGCGCATGAAATCACCAACAGGAATCCAGCCATTGAAAAAATTTGAGTCAAGTTAAGGTGTCCCTTCGCCCGCGGCCATATCGCGCAGACGGCGGCGCTGGACCATATAGGAAACGCCCATGCCGATAAAATACAGAAGGACCATCGGCGCCATGAAAACCAGCATGGTGGTGGCGTCAGGAGTGGGCGTGACGATTGCGGCGACGATGGTGATCAGCAAAATTGCGTAGCGAATATTTTTCCACAAAAATCGCGGCGTCACGATTCCAAACAGCGACAAAAAGAAAATCAGCACGGGCATTTCGAATACCGCGCCCAGTCCGAGCATCACCACCAAAATAAAATCAAAATATTCATTGATGCTGACGAGCGGCCGGAACGGGCCGTTGAACCCGATCAGGAATCTCAGCACATAGGGCAACATCACGAAATAGCCGAAAGCGATGCCGCTCAAAAATAAAAATGTGCCGGAAAAAATAAAAACGACCACGGCGCGCCGCTCATGCTTATAGAGCCCGGGCGCGATGAACAGCCACACCTGATACAGCACCACGGGCGAAGCGATCACCACGCCAAGATAAAGTCCCAGCGTGATCAGCAAATTAATCACGCCGGTGGGGCTGGTGTAGACGAGCTTTTCTTCGAGGTGGGCGTCGTGCAAGGCTTTCAACATGGGGCGCGCTATCAAGCCGAAAACCCGTTCGGCCATGAAGAAACCGAGGACCATTCCCGCGCCGATGGCGATCGCGGAATAGAGAAGGCGTTTGCGCAGTTCGATCAAATGCTCGAGGAACGACATCTTGCTTTCGCCGTTGGCGTCAAGCGATCGATTGCTGGAGTTAGGAAGGCTGGGTGTCGCCATCGGCGGGCTTCTCGGGCTGCGGATCTGTGGCCCTGGCAATGGTGGCTACGGTGGAAGCGGTGGCTCCGGAGGGCGGCGGCAATGCGGGCGGCTCAGCGGCCGAAGGCGCCATGATCGAATTTGTCTCGGGAAATCTTCCCGCATCGCGCACTTTCGAATTCAAATCTCGCGTTTCGCGCTCCAGATCGCGCATGTGGTCATCAAACGTGGAACGCATGTCTCCCGTGACTTTCCTGATTTCCGCCATCACCCGGCCCAGATTGCGTGCCAGTTCCGGCAATTTCTCGGGACCGAAGACCAGCAGCGTAACGATGAAAATAATGATCAGATGCGGGATGCTGAGAAAGTTCACCCGAATGGCCTCATTTGCATCATAGGAGAGTGCGGCAAGCGTGTCAAACGGGGTGCCATCCGGGGCAGGAAGAGCAGACTTGGAGATTGCCGCGGGGCGGGATTGATCCGTGGAGGGCGCCTTGCTGGACGCCAATCGGGAGATTGGCGTTCCGGGGAATCGCGGGAAATTGGGAGCGATTCGAGAGAGCGAACGGCGCCGCAGTTGATGTTATACTGCGAATTGAGAGCGAAGAGAGGGCCGCATGACGTCATCGAAACGTGGAATTTTCCTGCTGGTCGCGGTGCTGGGTATCTCCGCGGTGTTGGGGGGACTATACGGGCCGGCGGTGCGCGCGACTGCAGCGGACACGGGCGACATGCAGCAGACCGTGAAGGACGTGGCTCACGTTCTGGCCGTGGTGCAGCAAAATTACGCCGAGCCGGTGGACGCGGATAAAGTGATCTATGACGGGGCGATCCCGGGGATGCTGCGCGTCCTCGATCCGCACTCCAACTTCTTCGATCCTCGGCAATATGCGCTGCTGAAAGAAGAGCAGCACGGGAAATATTATGGCGTGGGGATGACGGTGGCCACCCGCGAAAATCACACGGTGGTGGTGGCGCCATTTTTTAATTCGCCCGCATTCAAAGCGGGAATCCGGCCCGGCGATGTGATCTCAAAAGTAGACGGCAAAATTTGCGAAGGGCTGACCACCACGCAGGTGGCGGACATGTTGAAAGGTCCGAAAGGAACCGACGTTCATATTACGCTGGCGCGGCAGGGTTGGGACCAGCCGATTGAAGTTACGGTGACCCGCGACCAGATTCCCCGCCCCGGCGTGGAATATTCCACATTGCTGCGTCCTGGCGTGGGCTATGTGAAGGTTTCGGCATTCAATGAAACCACGGGACGCGAGCTTTCGGAAGCTCTGCACGAACTTGACGCGCAACACCTGAGTGGAATTATTCTCGACCTGCGTGGGAATCCAGGCGGATTGCTGAATGAGGCGGTGGAAGTTTCCGAAGCGTTTTTGGATCGAAACGATCTGGTGGTTTCCTATCGCGGAAGGACGTCGCCGGAGCGGAGATTCATGGCGGTGCGCGGGAGCGGCGGTCTGAATGTGCCGGTTGTGGTGCTGATCAATGGGCAGAGCGCATCTGCATCGGAAATTGTGGCCGGAGCGCTGCAGGATCATGACCGGGCGCTGATTGTGGGCGAGACCAGCTTCGGAAAGGGACTGGTGCAGACACAATTTCCGCTGAGCGACGACACAGCGATATTGCTGACCACCTTCCGCTATTACACTCCGAGCGGGCGGCTGATCCAGCGCGATTACAAAAATATTTCGCTTTACGATTATCATTACAATCCGCACCCGCCGAAAGCGCCGGAAGTGAAGTCCACGGACAGCGGGCGGCAAGTGCTGGGCGGCGGAGGTATCACACCCGACGTGGTTTTTCCGGAGCCGAAATACGATACGTTTCAGCAACTGCTGCTCAGCCGGAACGTATTTTTTCCTTTTGCGGCGGGAACCGGCGTGGGAGACTTCACGCGTTTTTACCTGGGCCAGCGTCCGGAGGTAACGAAAAAGTTCGAAGTGGATGACGCGGTGATGCACCAATTCCGCGTGTACCTGGACCAACAGAAAATCCATTACACCGAGCCAGATTTGAAACAAAATTTGCCCTGGATACAGCGAAGCATCCAGCGCGAGGTGCTGACTTCCCTATTCGGCCAGCCGGAAGGCTATAAGGTTGCGATTGAAGAAGATCCGCAAGTGCTGAAGGCTATCGACTTGATTCCACAGGCGAAAGCGCTCTACGAAAACTCCCGGAAAATTATCGCGGAACGGCATGCCGCCGGAGCCGCCCGGCCTTAGTTTATTCAATAGAGGCAGTTCAGGGTCTCTTTGGCTGCCGCAGCGTGGGTGCGGGCGGCGGAGGCTAAGTCGAGAGCGAGGGCAGAGTGTGCTCCCTGTCGAAATTGCATGAACGCAAGCGGTAACCCTTCTGGGCCAGATACGTCTAACTCCCTTGGATGAGCCCAAATACACCTGGAAACCCTGCTTTGCTGGCACCATGTTGAGCATCCAAAGAGTGAACAGGGGTTTTCAGGGCAGGCTAGACTGGTGTGCTATAGTTTAATATGCCTCTTCTAAGCGGAGAAACCATGGAATCTTCGAGACGCGGGATAGTTCTGCTGGCGGCGGTGCTTGTCATTTCAGCCGTCGTAGGCGGGCTTTATGGTCCATCGGTGCGCGCAACGAGCAGCGGCACCGGCACGCCTGCCGGCGACATGCAGCAGACGGTGCATGACTTTTCCCGCGTGCTGGCTATTGTGCAGCAGAATTATGCCGAGCCAGTGGATGCGGACAAGGCGATCTATAGCGGGGCGATCCCCGGGATGCTCCACAGCCTGGACCCGCACTCGAATTTTTTCGATCCCAAACAATACGCACTGTTACGAGAGGAAGAACAAGGAAAATATTATGGCGTGGGGATGACGGTTGCCTCGCGCGAGAATTTCACCGTGGTGGTGGCGCCGTTCCCTGGCTCGCCCGCGTATAAGGCCGGGATTCGACCGGGCGATGCAATTCTTTATATCGACGGAAAAGCGTGCGAAGGGCTGACCACCGATGAAGTGGCGCACATGCTGAAGGGCGAAAAAGGCACCGTGGTGCACATCACCGTGGCGCGAGAAGGATGGGATAAGCCGATCGAGATGACCGTGACGCGCGACGAAATTCAGCGCCCGGGAATTGATTTCTACACCGTGATCCGGCCCGGCATCGGCTACATCCGCGTTTCTTCTTTCCTGGACGAAGAGATTGACCGCGAATTGGCCGATGCGGTGAAGCAACTCGATCTTTCGCACCTGGACGGAATTGTTCTGGATCTGCGCGGGAATACGGGTGGCTTGCTGAACGAAGCTGTTTCGGTTTCCAGCGTGTTTTTGGATAAGAATGAATTGGTGGTTTCGCATCACGGGCGTTTTTCGCCGGAGCGGCGCTATTACGCGGTGCGCGGAAGCGGCGGAAATCGCGTTCCGTTGGTGGTGCTGGTGAACGGACAGACCGCCTCGGCTTCCGAAATCGTGGCGGGGGCGATTCAGGACCACGATCGAGGGCTTGTGGTGGGCGAAATTACTTTCGGCAAGGGACTGGTGCAATCGTCATTTCCGCTGAGTGAGGACACCGCGCTGTGGTTGACGACCGCGAAATATTACACTCCGAGCGGACGATTGATCCAGCGCGACTATAAAAGCGTTTCGTTGTACGACTACCTTTACAGCCCGCACCAGCCGAAAAATCCCGAGGTAAAGCTGACCGATGGCGGACGGCAGGTATTCGGCGGCGGCGGAATCACGCCGGACGTGGTGGTTGCTTCGGAGAAACTTGGTTCGTTCCAGGAACTGCTGCTGCGCCGCGGCGTTCTCTATCCCACGCAGCAGGGCGTGGGCGACTTTACTCGTTATTACCTGGGGAGCAAGCCGGAGATTACAAAAGATTTTAAAGTGACGGATGCGGTGATGCAGAGTTTCCGGAAGTTCCTCGACAAGCAAAACATCCGCTACACCGAGCCGCAAATCGCCAACGATCAGGCCTGGATCGAAGGGAAAATCAAACGCGAAGTGCTGACTTCGGTTTTCGGGCTGGACGAAGGATTTCGAGTGGCGTTGCAAGACGATCCCGAAGTCCAGAAGGCCATTGATCTGATTCCGCAAGCGAAGGCGCTTTACGAAAACGCGCGCAAGGTGCTTGCAGATCGCCAGTCGACTCTAGCGCTGCGTCCATAGCACGCGGCGCGGTAGCAAGCGTGAATCGTACATTCAAAAGCGCGCACAAAATCTATTCTTTATTTTGAGATGATTTTTCCACAGGCAATCCGCGAAGTTCAACCAACGAAATAAAGCGCAGAAGTAACCGGCTGTGATTCACAGTTCGCCGGTAACGCAGCTTACCGAGCCATTATTTTCCTGTCTTTGCGTTGCAGAGTTCGATTCCGCATTGCTCTTCCTTGGGAACCTTTTTGCAAATGTCGGCACAATCGCAAGTGGAAGAAGGCGCCGTCTTGCCGGGTGACGATGACGCAACAGGGGAAGGCGTGGGAGAGGACCTGGGCTTGTCAAACGAAGACATGGTCATGAAGCCGGCAACTACGGTCCACATGAGAATGTAAAGTTTCATCGGGTGCCTCCGAGGTCGCGGTCGCGCGCGACGACTGGATGCTCAGTGACTGCCTGAGCTGTGGGTTGCGGAGGACCCATACCCCTAGAGAGCATTTCGGATGCCAAGGGTGGGGGAGGGTGTTAACCGTTAAGAGACAAGAAATTGCGGGTTTTAAAGGAGTTAGAGGGCGATTTCGAGGGAAATCATTTTCCGTTGTTCGGAAGTGTTTGTGGCTTAATTCCCTGCTATCGGGATCTTCGCGGCTGTCTCTTCTCTGGGGCGGCTGCGGCAAACGACTGAAAACTACGGAAGGCGCGGATTACCGAAGTGACCTGGGAGCGCCATTCTCCTGAATGGCGTTTCGCTGGCCGCCAATCGGGAGATTGGCGTTCCCGGCAATTCCGGTGCGCTTGGGAAGTGGGGACGGGGCTTGGCCTACTGAACTTTCACTTCAATTTTGTATTTGTGATCCGATTCAATCTGCAGTTTTTGGCCACCGGGCAAATACTTGGCGAGGACCGCTGGATTCGACCATTCCAAATTCCAGCCATCGGCGATAGCGATCACGGTACATTCGCCGAGGCCGACACTGGGAAGAGTGAACGTGCCGTCGCTATCGCTCTGATCTCGGCGAAACAGCTGCAAATTGTTTTCGGGATCGTGCGGGACCAGGACGATCATGGCGCCGGCGACGGGCTTGCCATCGCGCAACGCGATTCCTTCGACTTGGCTAACGCCTTGCGACAGGCGAATCGTCAAGCGAACATCCTGGCCGCTTGAAATTATGATTGTGCGGCCACTAACTTTTGCGCCGGTTGCCGTTAGGCTTCGCACGGAGTAGCCGGCTTCGCCGAAGACCAACAGGTCATATTTGCCCGACTTGGAAGTGGTCTCCATCGAATTCAAATTTTCCATCGACGGAAGCTGCCGCGCCATATCTTTCACCGGTCGAGGAATTGCGAAGCTGAATTTGAGGCGGCTGCGGAAGACTTTTGAACCTTCCGATTGAACCAGGCCGCCAACCGCTGCGGCGCGCGGGCTACCGGCGAAATAAAGTTCAGCGCCGTCGGCGGCCTGTAATGTCCTGGCTGACCGCGGACGGATTCTTTCGCACCGGGAAATTGAATGCGCATGTTGACCCGACTCGGCAGGCAAGCCGCTGACTTCGACGATGTCCGGACTCACACGCGTGACCTGAGTGCGAATAGTCCGCTCTCGAATCCTTCGAAGACCGGCTGCATCACTTGAACCTCGGGAAATTGGGATGGATCGAATTTCCGGGTTCCGGTGTTGATGAGAACATGAAGATCGGGAACCGGAGACAAGTGATGTCCGCGGTGAATGGTCTCCCGGCTGCAAGATGAGAGGCGCGGCGCTGAGCGAATCCGTGGAGTTGGGAAAAAAGTGACTGGATAAATGACATCAAGCGCGGGGTCGAGTGGCGGAGGTTGCGGCGAAACAGTCAGATTGCCGCGGGAAAATCGACATCAACCCTCCAGAGGAAGGACGAGTTGCCGAAATCGACTGGCATGAATTGCTTGAACCATAACCTGCCCCGAAACTGCAACGTAAGTAAGTGCCGGGCGCGAGAAGTGGCTGAAGCGATACCGGCCTTCGTCGTCGGATTGGTGCTGCCTCCTGCATGCGAGTGGATTGCTTTCCTCCGGCAGTGTCCTGGCGAAAAAGCATCACCTGGGCGTGGCGAAACGGCTCGCCGATCTGATCGGTGATCTGGCCCGAAATAGATGCTTCCGGAGTGAGAGCGAAACACTAGGTTTTCGGAATCGAGGCCATCGCCCACGACAATCGCGGTGGAAAAGCCTTCATGCTGCTGGTAGAGCTGCTGAACGGCGCCTTTCCGACGGGCGAGAGCTGATATTTGCCGGGAAGCACATGTTCAAAAAGGAAGCGGCCGCCGGATTCTGCGTTGACGGTCTGAGGCAATAGCAGGCGGCTTGGCAGGAACAATGGAAACAATTGCATCGGTCACCGGGCTTTCCGCGACGGGCATCCACAACCGTTCCCGAAATTTTGAAATTCGACTGCGCGGAAGTGGAACGGAATTAGCTCTTCTGTTGGACGCCCGCGATCATCAGAAGAATGAACAGAACGCAGTAGAATCATCGCTGGCTTTCCCTGCGCGATCAACTCGACATTGATGGTGGCTTTTTGGTTCGCGGCGAGTGTCAGGCTCTGCGCCTTCAGCAGTAATTTCTGCAAGACTTCGGGATCGGCGTAGTCCAAATCGTCGATGCGGTCGAAAGCCAGCACTTTGTAATTGCCGGGAGCGATGCCAGCTGAACCCAAAATTGCCGTCGGGACTGGTAAAGAATTCCTTGAGGATCGATTGGGGGAGCGATCCGGAATCAGCAGAACCGCGCCGGGCGACTTTCTGTCCGTCCGCTACGATCGCGCCATCCAATTGGCGTCGTCATCCCGAATACGATTTCAATCTGCCGCAGCGGCTCCGTTCGCGACCATCAAATCATCGCGCAGCAAGTCCGTCTGGCCAAACGTGGCGGACTGCACGTACCAGGGGCCACCGGTGTTGATCTCGACCGATACGCGCCGGGCTGTACATTCTGGCTGCTAGAGTTTCCTTGCCTGGCGTCCCTCCTGACGGGCATAGATCTGCTGGTTTTCGGAAAATCTTTCCTTCGAGTATAGAACCACCTGGCGCGGGGAAGAAATTTTCCGGGAAATGCTGATTGGTATCCAGCCGGAAAGTTACTGGGATCCCAATGGAGGGCTCCAGCGCCAACTGGACATTGGAAATATTCCGTATTCACGTTCAGGCGCAGGCTGCCGCTGCTGGAATGTCCCGCGGCGTCATGCGAACTAGCGTGGAGCGTATACGGCCCTGGCGGCAGCAATCCCGATTGAAACGAGCCGGTGCGCGGGTCCACGCGAGCGCCCGTCTGGGAATTCTGAATGGAGTCATTTCCCAGGGAGACAAACACGCCCGGTCCCTGAAATTCGCCAACAACCGTGCCGCTCACGCGATAGAACGGTTCCCGGGAAAGAGAGAAATCGGCTTGAACGTGTTTCCCGGGAGCGATTCTTGACCGGCATGGCTGAGCTCAAATCTTGCCCTGCCGGATAAAATGCCACCGCATAACCTTCCGGACCGTGTCCCGATGCGCCCAGGCCAGCGGCGGGACATTGCGGCTGGGCCCCGCCACCAAATAGTAATTGCCTGGGGCTATCTCCGCGAGGCGGAATTCGCCCCCTTCGTCAGTCGAGTCAAATTGACGGTGCTGCCACTGCTTTCGCCCGTTGAATACGTGCATCGACATGACACCGATGGGGATGTTCTCGATCGGCTGGCCGTCATCGCCGGTTACGCGTCCGAAGATCAATCCCTCCGGGTAAAGCTTGAGAATCGCTGGCTGAGTGTTGGGGCCGATTTCGGTTAGGCTCGCGCGTTGAGCGCCGGTGGAGCCCAATTCTTGCTCGCCAAAAAACCCCGGTTTCCGCGCCGAGAGCATTGTTCTGCCGGGTGAAAGTCCGTCAAAGCGGAATTCGCCGTAGGGCCGGTGAGTTTTGCCAGCATTGTGCCGGAATAAATCTGCACCAGTGCGCCGCGGATTGGTTCGTTGGTGACGGAATTGACTACTGTGCCGGTTAGGCTGTAGGTAGTGGAATTGCTGGTAGCAAATTGGCTGGACGGATGCGCCGGCCAGGCTGCGAAGAGGAGCAGGGCGAAAAGGAGGTTGCTCGGCACGTTCGCTACCCTCTTACTGGAATCGTTAAGGTGCCGGTTAGTTTACACCAGGCCGAGTGAGTTCGAAACTTGAGTTGAGTACATGCTGGAGAGATGAAAGGAGCGGTGGCTTAGGTTGCTTGGGGATATTGGTGCGGCAATTAAAGGCTTGAGGAAAGGGATGGTGGACGTGGGGGGGCTCGAACCCCCGGCCTCGGCGTTGCGAACGCCGCGCTCTCCCAACTGAGCTACACGCCCTTATAAGTTGCCAACTCTTCTTGTGAACGGCGCTGCCAGACCCGCCTGGAAGTGGTGCGGCTGCGGAACAGGAAGCGGACCAAGAACGCAAAACATTCTAGCAGAGAGAGGACGGAGCGCCAATATCGGTGAACGTTTGATGTTCGTGATAACCTTCCCGGCGAAATGTTTGCGGATCGCACCAATTGGAACCTTGAACCCAATCGACTGAGCCAGGCGCTGGAGCGGCATCGCGCCAGCGGCAAGCCGTTGCTCGACCTGAGCGTTTCGAACCCCACAAAATGCGGATTCGAATATGAAAATGGGACGATTCTGCGGGCGCTTTCGAATCCGGCTTCCCTTTCCTACCAGCCCGACGCGCGCGGCCTTGAGACCGCACGCCAAGCAGTTGTCAATTATTACGGTGAACGGGGTGCTGAAGTTAAGCCGGGGGATATTCTTCTGACGACCAGCACCAGCGAAGCCTATTCGTTCGTATTCCGGACGCTGTGCAATCCGGGGGACGAGTTGCTGATTCCGGCGCCCAGCTATCCCCTGTTCGATTATCTGGCGGATATTCAGGATGTGAAATTGGTCCGCTATCCGTTGGTCTATGATTATGGGTGGCAGATTGATTTTCACGCGCTGGAACGCGCGATTACGCCGCGAACGCGGGGAGCGATTGTAGTTCATCCGAATAATCCGACTGGGCATTTCACCAAGGAAACAGAGGCCGCGCGATTGAATGAGATTTGTCGCACGCGGGATATGGCCATCATTGCGGATGAGGTGTTTCTGGATTTTTTGTTTGAGGAGCCGCAGCCGGCGAGCTTCGCAGCAAATAGGGAAGCGCTGACATTTACGATGAGCGGACTATCGAAAATCGCGGGACTGCCGCAGATGAAATTGGCGTGGGTGGTGACCAGCGGGCCTGAGCCGCTGAAGCGAGAGGCACTGGCCCGGCTGGAAGTGATCGCCGATACTTATCCTTTCGATGAATGCTCCCGTGCAACACGCGGCCCCAACATTTTTGAAGCTGCGGCATGGATTCCAGAGGCAATTAATGGCGCGGGTGCGGTCGAATTTGGCGGCGCTCGATAAGAAGTTGGCAGAGCAGAAATTTTGCAGCCGGTTGAAAGTGGAAGGGGGATGGTATGCAGTTCTGCGTGTGCCCGCGACCGGCCCGGACGAAAATCTGGCAATCGAGCTTCTTGAGACGAAGGATGTTTACGTGCATCCCGGGCATTTCTACGAGTTCCCTTCCGAGGGATATTTGATCTCAGCCTGATCACGCCGGAAAGGAATTTTTGGAAGGAATCGCGCGGCTGCTGGCGTCGTTTTAACGGAGCTAGTCCTGACATAACTCTCATCTGCCTGACCAGATTCCACAAGCCCGTCACATCGCATGAATTGCGGCCAGTTGGGCCGTACTGAACCGCATGGCTCAGGGAGAATTTCGTAACTTCTACAGAATGAACTGTATCGAACCCTTCAGAGATCGATTGTACGATTTCCCCGGTAACGTGGAGGTCCAAGGAATGAGTACTGTAGATCGAATCATCGCCACCTTCCTGCTGGCGACCGGCGGGTTGGCAGCATTGGTGAGCACGGGCTGCGCTGCCCGTGTGCGCTATTACGACGACTATCATCATGATTATCATCATTGGAACCACGATGAAGACGTGCAGTACCGGATCTATTTGAACGAGCGGCACGAGAATTACCGCGGCTTCGGGACGCTCGATCGCGATCAACAAACCAATTATTGGAAGTGGCGGCACGATCACTCGTAGACCGGCCATCGCTGATTCTCGTTTGATCCATCGAACGGCGCCTTCGAACGCGTTACTCTGATCGGCGGGCGAGAGATCGAGCTCGATCTGACCGGCGGGAAGATTACCCACTCGGATTTGCACCTCCCTTCATCTTTCAGTAGACTCATTAATTCTTTATGGTTCGTCGAACTCCATCGGGGCTTCTGCGTCTGCGCGGCGCAGTAGCGGAGACCCGGCCATTGGGTATTACTGGGAGCTGGAAATGCTTGTTGTGATGCAAGCCCATGCAACGGAAAAAGAGGTGCAGAACGTCTGCGAGCGAATCGAATCGCTTGGCTTTAAGGCGATTCCGATTCCAGGGGCGACGCGAACCGCGGTTTGCATCACGGGAAATAATGGCGCGGTGGATATCGGATCGCTGGAAGCCATGCCGGGTGTGGTGGAGTGCATTCCGGTCAGCAAGCCTTACAAATTGGTGAGCCGCGACGTTAAGGCTGAGAATTCCGTGATCCGCGTGCCGACTCCGCTGGGAGACGTGGAGTTCGGAGGCGCGGCGATTGCCGTGATCGCGGGACCGTGCGCCGTGGAAACGAGGGAGCAGATTTTCGCGATAGCCAAATGCGTAAAAGAGGCCGGGGCGCGCCTTTTTCGAGCGGGCGCTTACAAGCCGCGGACGTCGCCCTACAGTTTTCAAGGACTGGGAGAGCCGGGTTTGAAATTGCTGGCCGAAGTGCGCGATCGATTTGGCCTGGGGATCGTGACCGAGGCGATCGACAATGAGAGCATCGACCTGGTGGAAGAACATGCGGACGTGATCCAGATCGGCGCTCGGAACATGCAGAATTTTTCGCTGTTGAAGCGCGCGGGACGGGCGCGCAAGCCGGTGCTGCTGAAGCGCGGAATGTCCGCCACGCTGGACGAATTCTTGATGGCGGCGGAATACATCATGGCCGAAGGAAATTACAACGTGATCCTGTGCGAGCGCGGCGTGCGCACGTTTGCCGACCATACGCGAAACACACTCGATTTGGCCGTGATTCCCGCGGTGCAAAAACGCAGCCACCTGCCGATCCTGGCGGATCCGAGCCACGGCACTGGGAGGCGCAATAAAGTGCTGCCGCTGGCGCGAGCGGCGGTGGCGGTTGGCGCGGACGGGCTGATCGTGGAAGTACACTGCGATCCGGACCGCGCGCTTTCCGACGGAATGCAGTCCATTGTTCCGGAAGAGTTTGAACAATTGATGCGGGAAGCACGGCAAATCGCTGGCGTGCTGGACCGTTCGATCAACTGAACCAAGGTCATTTTAAAAGCTTCGAGCACTGTGCGAGAAACTCCTTCCACTTCCTTCCCGGCGCCGGCGCCGTCCGTATGAAGCGCGGCTGGAATCACCGGCTGATTTTTCTGGTACTCCTGCTTAGCGCGCTAGCCGTGCGCGAAGTCTTGCTGGAACGTGGGCCGACATTTCTGAGGCCCGACCTTCATTTGTTTGCGTACGTGGGAAACACGGCGGACGGAACCGTCAGCGCGATCGACTTGGTAAAACTGGCGACCGTAGCCACAATCCCGGTGGGACCGGCGCCGAGCGGATTGCGGGCGCATCCGAAACGCGAAGAAATCTGGGGAGTGAGTTCGGAAGGCGGTTACGCGTGGGTTCTTGACGCGCGGCACGGCCAGATCCTGAGCCGGATTCCTGTCGGAGCGGGACCCTTCGCGGTGGAATTTTCCGCCGACGGGCGGCGCGCGTTTGTAGCGGCTTCAGGCGCTGGCTTTGTTACAGCCATCGATTGCGAGTCCAAGAAAATCCTGGGGCGAGGCCGTGCCGGGCGACGTCCGTGGATCGCTCGCGTGACGCCGAACGGCAAACTTTTGGTGGTTTCGAATCGGGAGGATGCCACGATCTCGCTTCTCGACGCCGCGACCCTGGCCTCCCAGGGGACGATTCCCGTGGCGCAGCACCCGGAGCAAATCGCCATCCTGCCAGACAGCTCGAAGGCGTTCATTTCATCGGGCAGCAGCAACATGATTTCCGTGGTGAATTTGCAGAATCACACATTGCTGGCGAATATCGATCTGGGCGGCGGGCCGAGTGGATTGATTTTGAAACCGGATGGCGGCGAATTGTACGTTCCGTCGCCGGATGTTCATGGCCTGGTAATCTTGAATACTCAGACGAATGAAGTGGCGGAATTTCTTTTGCTGGGACTGGCGCCGTCTCAGGGTGTGCTGACGGCCGATGCGGCAATGCTCTACGCTACCGATTCCGCGGCGGGCCGGGTGATCGCTGTTAATATTTTCAACCGGCAGGTGATCACGACGGTTTCCGTGGGACAAAATCCCGGTGCAATTGCACTGACGCCGGATGAGGACATCGTTCTGGTGGTTGATCAGGATTCGAATGATCTGGCGGTTTTGCGCACGCGATCGATTCTGCAGCAAGCGGGTGCGACCGCTCCTCCCTCGAGTTTGATTACATTGATTCCAGTGGGGCGCAGGCCACGGGACTTGGCGATTAAGGGTTTCTAGATTTAAAACTCCGGGCTCCCCCATTGGGAAGCTCTCTCTTCTTTTTACACCGTGCAGTTTTATTGAATCGTGAGAGTCAACGAGACGCTGCGGTTGCCGCCTTGAGATGTTCCGTTGACGACAATCGTGAAGGTGCCTCGCGGAGGACCGGCGCTGGCGGTGTTTGAGCTGCCGCCTCCTCCACCACAACCGGAGATCAATAGCAGAACGAGCAACGCAGCCGCGGGAGCGGAAATGCCGAGAATCAATCGCCGTTTTTCCGGCAGCACAACTAGCGAGAAGAAAGACGCAAACAAAGCGAGCAGCAGCCAGCCGGCTGGATAGAATGGCCAGGGATGTTTTTCCAATGGAATCGCCGGTTGCGCGGCGGAAGTGCCGATATTCAGCGTGAAGGGGACCGCGGAGTTACCCGTCACGTTAATAGAGGCAGGCGCGGCCGCGCAGGATGCTGACGGCGGAGCGCCGGAGCAAGACAAGACGACTGGTCCGGTGAAGCCACTGATCGGATTGACCTGAAGATTGAAAGCCGCGGCTTGGCCGGCGACCACCGTCGCAGTGGTTGCGGATCCATTCGCTACACCCAGCGCGAAATCAATTGCAGACCCGCCGAGCGGAACGGTCTGCTGATTGTTCGCAGGCAGCATATTCGTCTCGGTGACGATCAACATGCCATTACGAGTGCCCGGCGCTTTGGGGGCAAATGTGATCATCAGGTTGCACGATGTTCCGGGTGAAACGCTGCCGGCGCAATTATCGTTTTCAGAAAAATCTGAAGCGTTCGAACCGCTGATCGCGACCTGAAAGGCGAGGGCGCCGCCACCCGTATTTTTTACCGTTACGGGAGTGGCAGCGCTGGAAGTGCCCACGAGTTGCGGGGGAACGGTGACTGCGGGAGGCGAAATGCTCACCACGGATGGAAGTCCGCTGCCCGAAAGGTTCACTACCTGCGTGCTGCCTACGGCGTTCCCCGAATTATCGGTGAATATCACTTGGGCGGTTTCCGATCCGGACGCGGAGGGATGGAAGGCCACCGTGACGTTGCAGTTGGCGTTTGGAGCGAGCGTGCTGCTTGTTCCCAAAGCACAAGAGGGATTCGACCCGGTGGCAAGGCTGTAATCGGAATTTCCAGATATTTGAATGCCCGAAATATTCAAGGTCTGGCTGCCGGTGTTGGTCAATGTGATCGTGGTTTGCAACGTGGTGGTGCCTACGGGTAGCGCGCCAAAATCGTGGCTGACAGGGAAAACGCTGGCGATGGGGGCAGGAAGCGTGCCAGTTCCCGCCAGAAATACTGTCTGCAAGCTTCCGGGAGTATTTGCGGAATTGTCGGTGAAATCGAGTTCGGCGTTGCGTGCGCCGCCCGCCACGGGTTTGAAGTTGAGACTCACATTGCAAGATGCCCCGGCGGGCAAACTTCCGGGAGCGATCGAGCAGGTATTGCCAGTGGGAACGAAATCGCTCGCGTCGGCGCCAGCCACAATGATTCCCGAGAAGGTGAGTGCGATATTGCCGCTATTCGTGAACGTGACGGACTGCGCGTTGCCGGATGCGCCCAACGGGATGCTGCCAAAATCGAGGCTTGCCGGTGAAATTTGCGCAAGGGGAGCGGAGCCGCTGCCGAGAAGTGAAAGCGATTGAGGGCTGCCAGCAAGATCGTCGTTGATATTGATCGCGGCGGTTTCGAGAGAACCCAGCGACGGAGTGAATGAGACGGTGAGAGTACATTGCTTTCCCGGAGACAACTGAAAGACGCCGACAGGGCAAGCGCTGCCGGAGGAGAGCACCGCGAAATCCGCGGCATTCGCGCCGGTGATTGTGATGCTAAAAACATTTAAGGCTGCCGTGCCGCTATTGATCAGCGCTACATTCTGCGGATTGCCGGAGGAACCCACGGGAACCAGTCCAAAATTTAAATTCACGGCGCTGAAACTTACGATCGCAGTCGGAGGCAGATTTTCCACAATCTTGGTGAGGAAAGCGTCATTCAGCCCCGTAGCAGTGCCGCAATTCGAGCAATTCAACTGAATGCCATTCGAGGGATGCGCCGCCAGCGGATAATCCGAGGAATGCGCGGCGCCAGCGATGTAGATCGCGCCAGAGGCGGCCGCTGCGAGGGAGTGCGGCTCATCCAAATCGGTGCCGGCAAGTAGCGTGGAATATATCAGCGAGGCGGCGCCCGGCAGGGTGACATCAAATTTTGAAAGGAAGACATCACTGAGGCCGCTGAACGATTGCAACGAGCCGGACACGGGGAAATCATGAGAGGCCGTTTTGCCCGCGACATAGACCGCCGAAGGGGCCAGTGCCGCAATCGCTGTGCCAGAGTCGTCCTTTGCGCCACCGAGATACGTGGAATAGCTGAGCAGAAGCGTCCCACCCGATCCCGGAGAAAGAACGCTGAGAAATGCGTCGTTGCCACCCGCCGCCTTTGTACCTAAGGCAGCTACAGTTCCGTTAGTTGGAAAATTTGAAGAGCGGGTAAATCCTGTGAGGTAGGCGCTGGGAGGATTCGCCGAGTCCACGGCGATTGCAATCCCTTGATCGACATCTGAACCGCCGAGAAGCGACGCATAAAGCAGATCGCCCGCGCCCGCGCCGGCGGGGTTCAGCTTCATGACAAATGCATCCGAATTGCCGCCGCCGTACGCCGCTTGCGTTGGATTGACTGCGGGAAAGCTGGACTTGGCGGGCAAGGATGTTGAACCAGCGATGTAGGCAATGCCCGCGGAATCAACCGCAATTCCGGAAGAGACGACAGTAGCGTTGATGCCGAAATAGGTGAGGTATAGAGGCAGGCCGGTTGGATCGTATTCCGCCAGGATGCCGTCGGTGGCTCCGCCCCCGTAGGTTGGCTCGAATGCGCCGGCTGTTACCGGAAGCTGATCCGAAGTGGTGTCGGTGGTGACGTAGACATCTCCTGCACTGTCGAGCGCAATTCCACCCGCCAGTTGGGTCATGACCGCACCATCGCCGCCGTCGAGATAGGTAGCGAAGACGAGGCCATTGCCGGAAGGATTCAGTTCCCCCACAACGGCGGCAGTGGGACCATTTTGGAAAAACGAACTATCGGTCACCGGAAAATTCAGCGAAGTGGTGGAACCTAAAAACGCCAGATCGCCTTGCGCATCCACGGCCACATACCCGCCACTATCGTCGGCATCGCCTCCAACAAATGTGAGATAGACAAGCGATGCCGCTCCGGAACTGGAGGGATTGATTTTGGCGAAGAAAAGGTCGTGGAGGCCGCCGCCGGCTCCCTGGGTGGTGGGGCCTAACTCGGGGAATGTGGATGCAGAGGTGGTGCTTCCGCCGATGTAGATATTGCCGGAGGAATCCACGGCGAGGCCATTGGCCTGGTCGTCACCGAGGCCGCCCAGAAAGGTGGTGTAGGTGATAATGATTGAGGGATCGATGATTAATGGTTTCGAGTGATCGTAGTTCCCTGCTGAGAATCCAAAACTGTCTTTTCCACGGCGAATGTACCGGCCGGAAATTCGACCGCTGGATGCGCCATCCTGCTGGTAGAGGGCTGGCTGGTGAAATTGAATTTCGTTATGGGCTCCGCCTAGCACCAGGTTGCCGTGATTATCGAGATGCGGCCGGGCGGCTCCGGTGATTGTGAACAGGATTTTCGAGAGATCACTGCCAGGCGCCAGAATGAAATCAAATTCGAGTTGAGCTGGATTGCCGTAAAAAATCAGATCAGTGCCTGGATAAACATTTTCGTAACGGATGCGCTGGAAATGCGGAACATTGGTACGCCAGGCGCGCTGATCCTTGCCGAGCAGGTAATTCGTAATTCCAGGAAGCGGATTGATTCCAGCGATGCGGGCGTGGGGCGACGATCCGACGAGATGCATCGCAAATTTTTCGATGAGACTCTTTGAAACTTCCTTGCCTGTTGAATCTCCGCGAAATGCGAAGACGGCATCGCGTGGCGAAAATGACAGGCTGTATCCAGGCCCTCGAGCGAGAAATTTGACTTGCGGACCGGTTTGGCCCTGGTTGGGCTCAAAGCTAATGGGGAGTGAAGTGAGAGTGGCGCGAATGTGTCGTGGATCTGGCGGAATCGAAGGTGGCGGAAATGGCGCCGGGTTTGAAGAGTCTAGTCTTAATGCCGCGGATCGATTCCCGCTTGGGTCGCTGTGCGAAACTTTCGCATCATGGTGAATCGGCCAGGACGGTGGAAATGCCACGTACAAGAGACAGAGACAGCACAGCAATAGAGGTCGAATGCGCACACGACTCTCCCCGAGCGAGCACAAATTCCCCAGTCTGCGGGGAAACTTCGGAGAGAGACAGAGCGAGTATGATTTAACCGAGACTGCCTAGTTTGTCAAGAAGTAAGTAACCATGCAGGAAACAGAGAAACCGAACGCCACGCCAGTGGACGGCCACTGAAGAATCAGGAAACGGGCCAGCCGAACTGTTCTTCGCCCAATTGGATTTCGAAGGTGCCTTCTCCGGGCAGCAGGTCGATGGGCAGCCCTCCTTGCCAGAGAGCCACGCCGAACCGGAAGGAGTGCCCTTTCACCGGCACCACGTCGCGCTTAATACTGACTTCCAGAATCCTGTCGAGTCCCACTGTGACCTTATCTCGCGGATTGAGGCGGGATACGTCATCGTGCTCAACTACAAAGCCGATCACGCGGCCTTCGAGAACGCGAATGGAGACGCGAATTTCCTCCGCGGCATGGATGGTGACGCGAAATTCGCAGTCGCGCAGAACGGTTTTCCCCTCCGGAAACAGATCGACGCGCACGAAGAAACGATCCTCGGCAAAACCATAAAACAAAGTTTCCATGAAATAGACGCGGCCGTGCATTGCTCCCTGCCGCTGATCCGAGGTGTAAATTCCGGCGCCCAGCCATTCGAAAAATGAAGTCTCGCGGCCATCCACATTGATATCCAAATAAGCGGAGGGCAAAATCAAGCGCGCGGCTTCCGCGCCGCTCTTGATGGGCTGGGCCAGAGATTCGGGGGCTTCGAGGCCGAGAGCGAGATAGATCTCCGTGAGATGTTTGCGATACAGCGCGTCAAATTCAGCGTCGTTCGCGGAGCTATTTTCCGGGCCGTACCACCAGCACCAGTCGCTTCCCTCGGCGGCGAGAACGGATTCGAATGCTTTTTCCAATTGCTTTTGGGAGACGGCACCCGGTTCGTTCGCGACGCGGCGCTGGAATTCTTTTTCGTACTCTTCGCGCGCGTCGCGTAGCAAGTTCCAGGCTTGCACGTCTTCGTGGTGGCCGATCCAAACGTCGAAATTCGCGTTGATCCACGATGCAGGGAAAATTCCCTCGAGAATGGGGATTTCGCCCGCTGCGGCGATCGCTTCGGTGGCGGTGAGCGCGCGAATATCCGGATCGTTCTGAATGTTTCGATAGAACTGGCGGAGAAATTCGCGGCCGTTGCCGGGATAATATTCCCAGGCATTTTCCCCGTCCAGAATCAGACAGACGGTGGCTGGCCGAGGTCCATGGATTCTCTCCCCGGCGGCACGAATGCGGTGATGAAGGTCGTAGGCTGCGCCCGAAGCATCCATGCGCGAATAGACGAATCCGACCAGATCGGAAAGATAATGGTCGCGGAAAAGACCAACAATATCCTTGCCGTCCCGCCGGACTCGCCAGGGACTATACAATTGCGCGGCATTTTCCGGAAAGCCGGCAGCGTCGCGCCAGAATCCGATATTCAAGGTACGGCCCAGCACTCCTTCATCCGTGGCGAACCAGCGAAATCCAAGATCGGCCGCAATTCCCAGCGCCTGATCGGAGACGGAACCTTCCGAAGGCCACAAGCCAACCGGCGGCTGGCCGATCATGCGTTGATGCAGCGCCCGGGCTCGTACGAGCTGCTCGCGCGCATCCTGTGGATAGCGGAACGGCGGATTGGGCAGCGGCGTCCAGGAATTGGCGATTCGCGCGATGTCCGTGTCGCAAAGCAGCGGCAGGATGGGATGGTAATAGGGAGTGGTGGAGATTTCGATCTGGCCACGCTCAGAGCCGCGACGGTATTCCGGAATCACGCGGCCCAGCAATTCGATTTGCTTGGCGCGGAGTTGATCTTTATCCTTTTCGGTAAAGTCGCCGCCTTTGCGAGCCAGTTCGGAAACGACGGGATCATTGGCAAGATATTCTTCGTCCATCCAGGCGAGTTGCGAGAAGAGCTGCAGATCGCGGAGATCGCGCAGACCGATCTGAGTGGCCGCCGCTTCGACTCCGGCCGAGCGCACCCATTCGAATAATTCGCGAAAACGCGCCCACTTGGAGAGCAAATTATCGTGGTTCAATTGGAAGGCGCGGACCAGGACTTCGCGTTTTTCTTCCAGCGTCAGCGATTCCGCGGGCGTGAACGCGATCTGGAACCAGGGCTCGTCGAACCTGCCGCTGGCGTATTCCTCGAGCTGGGCGGCGAGCGACGGAACCAGATTAAACGTGGCGTGCACGTTGGGAAATTCTTCCAGCATTTTCACCATGCCCCAGTAATCCTTCAGAGCATGAAGGCGCGTCCAAGGGAGTACATAGCGTCCGTTGGACGGGTCGCGGTACTGCGGTTGGTGCATGTGCCAGAGGATGACGAGATGAACGCGATTCATCCGGCGGTATCCTTCCGCCGGGTGCATCGAAGGGTCGTGCTAGAATGTTGAAGCGCTGCCATGCGCATCCTTGACCGCTACGTTTGCCGCGAAGTTTTTTCCCACGCGATGCTGGGCCTCGCGGTATTTACTTTCGTTTTCTTCGTGCCCCAATTGGTACGGCTGATGGAGCTGGTGGTGCGTCACGGCTCGAGCGACCGGACTTTATTATTCGGCTGCTCGTTGATCAGCGTACTTCCCTACACCCTGCCCATGGCCGCGCTGGTGGGCGTACTGATCGGCCTGGGCCGACTCTCCGCCGATAGCGAAATTGTGGCGATGAACGCGCTGGGAATCGGCTTGCGGCGCTTGCTGATTCCGATCGGCTTGCTGGCTTGCGGCTTCGCGCTCATCACTTTGATCATTACCTTCTGGCTGGGCCCTCTTGCGTTGCGCACGCTGCACCTGCTGCAAGCGCGGCTGGAATCCTCGCAAGCTTCCTACGAAGTGCTCCCTCGCGTATTTGACGAGCGCTTTCCCCGCGTCGTGCTTTATGTGCAGGATGTGGACGCCACCGCCACGCACTGGCGCGGAGTATTTATCGCCGACTCCAATGGCGCGACGGGCTCCCACCTGACGCTGGCAGAGAATGCCATTGTAATCGCTGACCCGCACGAGGACAAGCTAGAGCTCCATCTCGGTAACGGAAGTACACATGGCTATGATCCTCGCCAGCCGGACCATTACGATTTTACGAAGTTTGGCGCGAGCGACCAAACCGTGGAATTGAACGATCCCTCCAAATCAGCCGCGGTGCAGCTGAAAGATTCCGAACGTTCCATGATGCAATTGCTGGAGGTGCGGGGACCGGCGTGGCGCGACGCGCGAGTGGAATTCCACCGCAGGCTGGCGTTCCCGGCGGCCTGCCTGGTGTTCGCACTGCTGGGCGTCCCGGTGGGCGTAAGGCCGCGGCGCGGTGGCCGCGCCGCCGGGTTCATCCTGACCTTACTGTTGATTTGCGGGTATTACTTGATCTTCGTCACCGGAGTTCACATGGCGCAGCAAGGCAATGTGACGCCATTGGTGGGAGTCTGGTCCGCGAATTTTTTCACCTTCCTGGCCGCGCTGGTTCTACTGCGCCGGATCGAACATGTACGGGGGCAATCCGCGTTATCTCGTTGGATCGATGCGCTGGTGACGT
This sequence comes from uncultured Acidobacteriota bacterium, assembly GCA_963797765.1. Lineage (GTDB taxonomy): Bacteria > Acidobacteriota > Terriglobia > Acidiferrales > UBA7541 > JBGPTK01. The sequence goes on from CAWCQU010000003.1 coordinate 1,086,853, forward strand.
GGCGCCGCACACCCAAAGAGGCTGTTGCGACGGCACTGCCGAACGAGCCGCTTCCTTCAACGGCGCGACAGGCGGAGAAAGTCCGCGCCAAAAGCCGGATGGGCGGCTTTCCGTTGTTGATCGATCTTTACGTGCTGCGCACGTTTCTTTATTATTTTGCGCTGCTCCTGGTTGGTTTTGTCGTTTTGTTTGATGCCTTCACGCTGTTTGATCTGCTCGAGGATATTTCCAAGAACCATATTTCCCTGTGGATTGTGGCGAACTACTTCCGCTATCTGATTCCCTTGATGTTTTATCAGCTCGTGCCGTTGGCGGCTCTGGTCTCGACGTTGGTTACTTTAGGCGTGCTGGCCAAAAACAACGAAATTACGGCGTTCAAGGCGAGCGGCGTGAGCCTGTATCGATTGGCGCTGCCGTTGCTGCTGGCGGGCGCCATCCTGGCCGGGAGCCTTTTTCTGTTGGACGACACTTATCTTCCCTACGCCACGCAGCGGCAGGATGCTTTGCGCAACCAAATCAAGGGCAAGCCAGCGCAGACGTTTTATCAACCCGCGCACCAGTGGATCCTGGGCGAAAACAACAAAGTGTTTAACTACGAACTTTTCGACGCGGACCGCAATTTGTTTGGCGGCCTGAGCGTTTTCGAACTTGATCCCATCACGTTTCAGATTCGCAGGCGCGTCTTCGCATCGCGCGCGGAGTGGGTGCCAAACCTGAACACGTGGGTGCTGGAAGGCGGATGGGTGCGGGACTTCAATCAAGGCAAGGTGAATTACAAGCCGTTTCAGATTTCGAGCCTGGAAGAGATTGCCGAGCCTCCCTCTTACTTCAAGCGCGAGGTGAGGCAATCGTTCCAGATGAACTGGCGTCAATTGCGGGCTTATATCCAAGGGCTTCAGCAGGCTGGGTTTGATACGGCGAGGCTCTCCGTGCAATGGCATAAAAAGTTCGCCTTCCCGCTGATTGTACCCATCATAATTTTCCTGGGCGTTCCGTTCGCATTTCTTGTGGGGACGCGCGGCGCAGTGGGTGGCTTGGCCCTGGCAATTGGAATCGGTATCGTTTATTGGGCGACGGCCGCTCTGTTCGAAGCAATGGGCGGAGTGGGTCAATTGCCAGCGGTGCTCGCGGGCTGGGCGCCCGATGCAATTTTCGGATTTTTGGGAGCTTATTTCTTTTTGAAGATGCCGACTTGAGATCGTTGACTCCAATTGGAATTCGATTGCTCGAATCCTCGACAGTTAAAGCTAAACCTTAGATCCCTCACCAATAACCGACTTGGGCTTCATCTAGGCGTCTTGTAACATGCTAGATCCGGAAAATCCTGCGAGAGACATGTAAAGTTAAACATTAACTTGTCAGGATGTGGATTTCGAAGCTCGTTTGCTCGGGACTAGCGAGCGAATCTTTTGGATCACCAGGTCAATCCCCACTTCGTTATACCCGCCTTCGGGAATGATCACGTCCGCGTAACGTTTGCTCGGCTCCACAAATTCCATATGCATGGGCCGCACTGTATTTCGATATTGGTCGATCACCGATTCCATGGTGCGGCCGCGCTCGCGAATGTCGCGAAGCAAGCGGCGAATGAATCGGAGGTCAGCGTCGGTATCAACAAAAATTTTGATATCCATCAGTTCGCGTAAAGCTTTGTTTTCGAAGATCAGGATTCCTTCGACGATCAAGCCCGGCCGGGGATCCAGATGCACGGTCTGAGTGAGCCGGCGGTATTCTGCAAAATCGTAGACCGGGCGGTCAATCGCCTGCCCCGCACGCAATCGGCGAATATCCTCGATCATCAGTAGATTGTCCATCGAGTCGGGATGGTCGAAATTCTGTTTGGCACGCTCTTCGAAGCGGCAGGTGCGGCAGATCTTTATAGTAGTGATCCTGCTCAAGGATAAGAACTTGGTTTGGGGCGAGAACTTCTACGATTCGGTTGGTAATTGTGGTTTTGCCCGAGCCGGAACCGCCGCAAATGCCGATGACTACTGGAATTATTGCCATTTAGGATTTTCCCGGTATTCTCATTTCACGCTTCGCGGCTGAGACTTCGATATTTCCGTCGCAGCCGGAGGTTTGGAATCCATAGGCAGCGTTTTTGCAGCAATGTCGTCGCGCCGACAACTTCCGCGCCCGCCTTTACCTCGTAATCATTCCAGCGCTTCTATTTGCTGCGCTTGCCTGCTTTCTTGGCGGCACGTTCTTCGATCACGGCCTGGGCTGCTGCCAGCCGCGCGATGGGCACACGGAAGGGCGACGCACTGACGTAGTTCATGTTCGCGCGATGGCAGAACTTCACGCTCTCTCCGTCTCCTCCGTGTTCCCCGCAAATCCCAATTTTCAGCTTGGGCCGGGTTGATCGACCACGGGCGATAGCCCACTCGATGAGCATTCCCACGCCTTCCTGATCGAGCGTCTGGAAAGGATCATCCTTGAAGATTCCGGCCTTCTTCTCGTCCACATAATCCGGCAGAAATCGGCCAGCGTCGTCGCGGGAAAGGCCCATTACAGTTTGAGTCAGGTCGTTCGTTCCGAAAGAAAAGAATTCCGCTACCTCCGCGATTTGATCGGCGAGCAGCGCAGCGCGCGGAAGCTCTATCATCGTGCCCACAAGATATTCAAGCTTTACTTTCGACTTGGCAATGATCTCGTCGGCAACTCGCCGGGTTGCGTTATCGAGAATTTGCAGCTCTTTTCTATCCAAAGTGAGCGGATGCATGATCTCAGGCAATACTTTAATCCCGCGCTTCTTGCAATCGATCGCTGCCTCAATAATCGCTTGAACCTGCATCTCAAGTATTTCCGGATAGGTGATCGCCAACCGGCATCCTCGATGCCCAAGCATGGGATTGGCCTCGCGAAGCTGCTCCACACGACGCTTTACCACTTCCACGTCGATCCCGATTTTATCGGCCAACTCCTTTTGCTTATCGGCGTCGTGCGGCACAAACTCGTGCAAGGGAGGATCGATCAGGCGAATGGTTACAGGGAGCCCATCCATGGCCTCGAAGATTCCGATAAAGTCGCGGCGCTGGAACGGCAGCAGCTTGGCAAGCGCTTTTCGACGAGCCTCCGGCGAATCGGCGACGATCATTTCCTGTATGGCGAGCTGCCGGTCAACGCTATGCTTCGGCTGCTCAAAATCCTTGAAGAACATATGCTCGGTGCGGCAGAGACCGATGCCTTCGGCGCCCATCTCGCGCGCCTTCCGGGCATCGTGCGGCGTATCGGCGTTGGTGCGCACGCGCAAGCGGCGTACGGAGTCCGCCCACTTCATCAATTTGGCATAGGCATCTGGCGGTTCAGGGCGCGCCAGCGGTGTTTCGCCGTGGTACACGGCTCCTTCGTTTCCATCCAGCGTGAGCCACTCCCCTTCCGAGATCACGCGGCCGTTCGCGCTCATTTTCTTGGATTCGGCATCAATATCCAACGTTTCCGCGCCTACCACGCAGCACTTGCCCCAACCGCGAGCCACAACGGCGGCGTGACTGGTTTTTCCGCCCGTGGCCGTCAGGATTCCCTGAGCCACGAACATGCCGCCCACGTCTTCTGGACTGGTCTCTCGCCGCACCAGGATTACGCGCTCGCCGCGTGCGGCCCAGGCTTCGGCTTCGTGGGCGGTGAACACCGCCTTGCCCACGGCAGCTCCGGGCACCGCATTGATGCCGTTCGCGAGTTTGCGCTTCTGTAACTCCGCGCGCGGGACGGATGAATCAATCACGGGATAGAAAAGCCGCTCGATATCTTCGGATTTGATTCGCTGGAGGGCTTCCTCGCGGCTGATCAGACCTTCGTTGGCCATGTCGAGAGCCATTTGGAATGTTGCGCCGGGCGAGCGTTTTCCAACGCGCGTTTGCAGCATGTAGAGCTTGCCGTCGTCCACCGTGAATTCCAGATCCTGCATGTCGCGGTAATGCTTTTCGAGTGTTTTGCGAACTTCTTCAAGTTGTTTATAGACTTTGGGCATCATTTTCGACAACTCCGCCAAGTGCATCGGAGTGCGGATGCCCGCGACCACGTCTTCGCCTTGCGCGTTGATCAGGAAGTCGCCGTAGAATGATTTCTCGCCCGTGGAAGGATCGCGCGTGAAGCAAACACCAGTGCCGGAATTTTCGCCTTGATTGCCGAAGACCATCTGCACCACGTTTACCGCCGTGCCGAGCAGGCCGGTGATCTTCTCAACCCGCCGGTAGGTCACCGCTTTCTCCGCCATCCAGGATTCGAACACCGCACCAATGGCGCCCCACAACTGCTCCAGCGGATCTTCCGGAAAATCCTTTCCTGTTTTCTCGTGGAAATATTTTTTGTACTCTCCCACCAAATCTTTCCAGCCTTGCGCGGAGACTTGAGTATCGTCTTTCACGTTTAGTCGTGATTTAAGACTGCGCAGCCGGGCCTCAAGATCTTCTTTAGGTAATCCAATGACGACGGACGAGTACATTTGGACGAAGCGGCGATAGGCATCATAGGCGAATCGGGGATTGCTGGTTTTTTTTGCGAGACCTTCGACCGAACGATCGTTCAGGCCGAGATTCAAAATCGTTTCCATCATTCCGGGCATGGAACGGGCAGAGCCGGAGCGGACGCTGACGAGCAGAGGGTCGTTCGCGTCACCAAGTTTTTTCTTGGTGAGCTTTTCGAGGCTCTTCAGGTGCTTTTCAACTTCCCGGTTCAGGCCCGAGGGATATTTGCGGCTGTGTTTCAGGTAATAATCGCAAGCTCCGGTAGTGATGGTGAAGCCAGCCGGCACCGGTAGCCCGATGCGGGTCATTTCCGCCAGCCCGGCGCCCTTTCCGCCGAGCAGATCTTTCATGTCGCCTTTCCCTTCCGCTTTTCCAGAGCCAAAAAAATAAACGTATTTCACTTGATCCTCTCTTGTGGGTGCGGCCAGCCCGTCTCCGGATTGCCGACGTCCGATTGAATCTGGTCGGCGCGCCGACAAACGCGCCGCCTAAATAGTTCAAGCAATACTTGATGCCATCAATCAGCGCGATTCCTCCGATACCATCTCGGAAAAATCGGCGATCGTGGAAAATTCCCGGAGCAGTTCGGCAAGCAGAGTAAGCCGGTTCTTGCGGACTTCCTCTTCCTCGGCCATTACCAAAACTTCATCAAAGAATCGATCGACCACCGGGCGCAGTTCAGCGATCGCCTCCAGCGCTTCGCGGTACCGGGCAGCCTTCTTGTGTGCCGTCGCGCGGCCCGCCACCTTTCGCGAAACGGAGTGCAGTTCCCTTTCCGCGGTATCCCGGAACAGATTGGGATCGACGGCGCTGAGGCTCCAAGTTTCCGTAGGGCCGGCCTTCGACAGAATCTTGCGGATACGCTTGAAGGCTACGGCGAGCGGCGGGAAATTCTTGGTATGCCGGATCGCCTTCAAGGCGGCGACGCGTTGCACGGCGTCCACCAATTCATCCGCACCCGCAGCAAATGCCGCGTTCACTTCGTCGTAAGCGAAGCCTTCACGTTCGCGCAATAGGAACCGTGCACGTTCAAGAATGAAATCCAGAACTTGCTTTTCAACCTCAGGTGAAACTTGAATTTTTGGAGGATAGATCAGAAGCGATCGGGCGCTGGCCGATATGGCGGCGGATAGTGAAAGTGGAACTTTACGTTCAAGGAGGATCTTCACAATACCGAGTGCGGCTCGCCTTAACGCGAAGGGATCACTCGAACCGGAAGGGACCAGCCCGACTGCAAAGCATGCGACCAGTGAATCGAGCTTGTCAGCGAGGGCGACCGCGCATCCAGTTAGATTACGCGGAATTGGATCGTCAATCCCAACTGGGCGGTAGTGGTCATACACAGCCCAGGATATATCTTCAGGTTCTCCTTGAGCCCTGGCATACAGGCCGCCGACGATTCCTTGCAGTTCGGTGAACTCGCGGACCATTTCCGTCACCAAGTCACATTTCGCCAGTTCGGCGGCGCGATCCGCACCCGGCACATCCGCTTGGCGGATGCCGGAGCTGAACCATTGCTCGGCGATCCAGCGTGCCAGCGAACGCATGCGTTCCACTTTATCGCCATAGCTGCCGAGTCGCGATTCATAGGTCACTTGAGATAACTTCGGGAGATAGTCGGCCAGCCGGTGCTTCTGGTCCGTCTCCCAAAAGAACCGGGCATCGGCAAACCGGGCGCGCAACACGCGCTCGTGTCCGGCGCGGACCAAGCCTTCCCTGTCGCGATCCAGGTTGATGACGGCAAGAAAGTGCGGTTCAAGTTCCCCCTTGCGATTCTCCACCGCGAAATATTTCTGGTGGCCGCGCATCACCGTGATCAGGATCTCGTCGGGAAGTTCGAGAAAGGCCGGATCGAAATTGCCCAGCAGAACGCTGGGGAATTCGTTCAAGTAGGTGACCATCTCGAGCAGTCCGGGATCGGCGTGAGTTTGCCAGGTTTTTCGCGCGACAAGACCTTGAATCTCATGGTCGATTTTCTTCCGGCGATCCTCGGCGTGGACGATCACGAAATTGCTGCGGAGCTTGGCAACATAATCGGCGGGGGCGCGGACGCGGATTTTCGCTTTGCCCAAGAAACGATGGCCCGAGGTATCGCTGCCTGAATCCACACCAGCTACGTTAAAAGCGACAACCTTGCCGTCCAGGAGGGCCACAATCCAGCGAATGGGGCGTACGAAACGGGGGCCACCGGCGCCGGACCAGTACATGGGCCTGGGAAAAGAGAGCGAGAGGATTGCCTGTGGCAAATTCTCAGCAAGCAAATCACCGGTGGAGCGGCCCACGATCACTTGCCGGGAGGAAAGAAATTCACCCTTCGCGGTCACGACGGTAGAAAGCTTTTCGAGGGGAATTCCCTGCTTTTCGGCGAAGCTGTAAGCGGCTCGTGTCGGCTGGCCGACATTATCATAGGCAATCGATTTGGGCGGACCGGTGATCTCGCGCGCCACATCTTCCTGCCGGAGAAGGACGGATGTTATTACTCCCGTTATGCGGCGCGGCGCCCCGAACGTTTCGACTGTAGCGCCTTCGAGCAAGCCGTGGGTGGACAATAATTTCTCAAGTGTTTGTTTGAGTTGTTCAACGGCTCGGGGAATGATGCCCGCAGGGATTTCCTCGCACCCGATCTCCAGCAGGAAGTCGCCCCGGTCCTTCATGCCCGCACCTCGGCCAAATCGCCTTTCAGGGGATCCTGAGGGGTTCGCTGGTCTAAAATGTATTGGGCCACCCGGCATGCGATCTGTCGCACGCGGCCAATCAGCCCTCCCCGTTCGGTGGTTGAAATCACACCTCTCGCGTCCAGAATGTTAAAAAGATGCGAGCATTTTAGACAGAGATCGTAGACCGCAAGAATCGGGAAGCGGCGCTTCTCTTCGCCCTTGAGCCCGGCATACATCTTCAACAGCCGCGAAGCTTCGGCTTCACTTAGATCGAACATTTTCCGGGTAGCGACCGGGTCGGCCAATTCGAAAGTATAGGTTGAGAGTTGTTGCTCTTCGAGCAGCCGGATTTGACCGTACTTGACGTCTTCCGACCAGCGCAAGTCGTAGACGTTGTCTACGCCTTCAAGGAATGCTGTAATTCTCTCCAACCCATAGGTAAGTTCCACGGAGACTGGATTCAAGTCGATCCCACCGCACTGTTGGAAGTAGGTGAACTGGGTAATTTCCAAACCATCAAGTAATACTTGCCATCCTACGCCCCAAGCGCCGAGAGTGGGTGATTCCCAGTTGTCCTCTTCAAAGCGGACATCATGAAGTTTTAGATTAATTCCAATCGCACGCAAACTTTCGAGGTATAGATTCTGGATATCCGGCGGCGATGGTTTAAGTATTACTTGAAGTTGAGTATGCTTATAGAGACGGTTGGGATTTTCTCCGTATCGTCCGTCAGCCGGACGCCTGCTCGGTTGCGCGTAGGCCACCCGATAGGGGTCGGGTCCAAGGACTCGTAGAAATGTCTCGGGATGCATCGTTCCTGCGCCGACTTCGACGTCGTAAGGCTGTTGGAGGATGCACCCGCGGGCAGCCCAGAATTGCTGCAAGGTCAGAATTAGCTGCTGGAAGCTCAATCCTTGCGGCTTGGGTGCGGCCTTTGGTCTCAATGGTTTCTTGGACTTCCCTTTCACAGTGTGGGCTCCAACATCGCGCGTGAAGTCAGTTTCCGTTCAATGTGATGCTCGATCAGATCCAAGAATATATGACTCAATTCCCGCAGGCTCGCGTCTGGCCATGATTCAGCCATCAAGGCATCCAGCCGTCCAGCAAGCATTCGCCGTCGCGCCAGCGCGGGCGGCCGCGGAGAGCAGCCGCGTGCCCGGCACGCGGCACTTCGAACAAACTATCCCGGCCATCCCCAGCAGAAGATATCCGGGCTCGTCCGCAGCCAGAGGGCGGCTGCAATGGGCACAGCGTTCGAGGTCAGGAAGCCAGCCCGCCAGCCGGACGGTCCATAAACTGAAGTAAGCCAGCGGCAATGCGACGCGCGCGGAACGCTTCACCTGTTGCGCCACCAGAAGCAGCAGCCGGAACGCGGCGTCCGAAGGCTCACGATCCGGAAGCACTGCGTCCGTGATTTCGCTGAACAATGCGAAGGCGACGCTGGAATCATAATCGCCGTGAGCAGCAAGAAATGATTCGATCAACTCGCACTGGTTGATGCGAACCAACTCCCGCGTCTCGCGCTCGAAAAACCAGATGCGGACATGCGAGAGCCGCTCAAGTGTAGACCCGAACCGGCTCTTCGTCCGCCGTGCTCCCGCTGCGACGCCGCGGACACGCCCCATGGTTCGCGAAAGGAAGCTGACCAACCGGTCGCCTTCCCCGAGCGGGTAACTCTGCAAAACGATGGCTTCGGATTCTCGGAGAGGCATCGGCGTGTCGGCGCGCCGACTGGAAGCCGGCTCGCCACAAGCCGCTCGAGCCGCACGCAGCGAAACAAAACTTCTTATCACAGGCATGCTGCCGGTGCAATTGCTAATCGACGTTTGACGAAGATTCCGTGATGATTTCCTGAACTCTTTCCTTGGAATTGCGCGGTTGGCGGTGCGGTTTAATTCACTTAAAGTGCTGCTTCAATACAGATCGCTCTTGAAAAACTTCCTTGCTCGACTACAGTGGAACCAGAAATGTCCGATCTACCAATAGTCGACGTCGCGGGCGTTGGCTTGAATGCCACCGACACCATCATCCGCTTGCCGCACTTCCCTTCCTCCGACTCAAAGGTTGAGATTCTCAGTGCGGAAGTTCTACCTGGGGGCCAGGTCGCGAGCGCGATGGTAGCTTGCCAGGCCTGGGGGCTGCAAACGCGGTACGTGGGCAAGGTGGGAGACGACGCCGCAGCCAGAATGCAGCGAGAAGAACTGGCGCGAGCCGGAGTGGAATCGCACCTTCTAGAAGCATCCGGTACGTCCAGCCAAATTGCTTTCATCCTGGTCGACGAACGCAGCGGTGAAAGAACCGTGCTTTGGAAGCGCGATCCGCGCTTGGAACTGCAGCCTAAAGAACTAGAGCGTGACTGGGTGGTCCGTTCTCGCTTGCTGCTTGTAGACGGACACGACACTGCTTCCGCAGCGATGGCGGCGCGGTGGGCTCGCGAGGCTGGAGTTCCAGTCGTCGCCGATCTGGACAATCTGTATCCAGGAGTTGAAGGGTTACTTGAATATACCGATTTCATGATCAGTTCACGCGAATTCCCAGCGCGATTATTGAAAGTTAAAGATCCGCTTCAGTCTCTGCCCATGATATCGCAACGATTCGGTTGCAAGCTTTCCGCGGTTACCCTGGGCATAGAAGGAGTGCTGGCTTGGGATGGCGCCCGATTCCACTACACCCCTGCTTTTCGGGTGAACGCAGTGGATACGACCGGCGCGGGAGATATTTTCCACGCGGGGTTCTTGTTTGGGATGTCTCAGGGCTGGCAGCTCGATCGCATCCTCGAATTCGGCTGTGCGGCAGCGGCACTGAATTGCACGGCGCCGGGAGCGCGCGGAGGCATCCGCCCAGCTAAGTGAGATCGTGGCCCTGATGCAGTCGGGAAATACATATGGCGCTGCTCATGACCTGCATGCCTATAGCTTTAAGAATAGTAAATCAAAAGTAGAACTTGAATGATTCCGCTCAAGGATTCCATCGTTCGCCGCACGTTCCCTATCGTCACAATGGCGTTGATCGTCATAAACGTAGCGGTTTTCTTCCATGAACTCACACTGACCCCCAAGGCAGATCAGGCGTTCGTGATGGCGTATGGCGTTGTTCCATCTCACGTGCAGGCGGCGCTCGAATCAAAATCAAAGTTAAACTTGAGCGATGCCCTTGTTGTTCCTCTGTTCACCAGCATGTTTCTTCACGGGGGGTGGCTGCACATTATTGGGAACATGTGGTTCCTTTGGCTCTTCGGAGATAATGTGGAAGATGAACTAGGGCACTTTCGATATCTCATCTTTTACTTGATCTGCGGGCTGGGTTCCGGAATGGTACAGCTGTTATTCAGTTGGGGCTCACGGGTTCCAGCGATCGGCGCAAGCGGGGCGATTTCCGGCGTGATGGGAGCCTATTTGATTTTCTTTCCCGGAACACAAGTGCTCACTCTGGTGCCATTGCTCATCTTTTTCTTTACAGTGCGCGTGCCGGCCATTGTGTTCATCGGAGTGTGGTTCGTTTTCCAATTTCTCAGCGGGATGGGCTCAATGCAGACAGGGGCTTCAGGTGGGGTGGCTTGGTGGGCGCATGTGGGAGGATTCGTGCTAGGAATTCTGCTGGTTAAAACGGTAATGCAGCCCTTGCGACGCCGGAAGATTTACGGCTGAGAGCGGCAAAAGTGACCGAAATGAATGGAAGAGCGAAGGTGATAACTGAAATTCGAGTTCTGTGGAAATGTGAATTAAGACTTTAGAATCCGGGATGAAACATTTTCCCTCGCAACTAAATCTAAGAAGAAGATGTCGACGCGCCGACACGATGCGTTGCGGCATACTTGGCCAACCACTCCCCTACTTCCCGCGTACCGCAGTTGCCGCCTAAATCGGGCGTCGTTTTCCTCTCCAGAATCGCGGCGCGCACAGCAGCCTCAATTGCCTCCGCTTCCTTATTCCATCCCAGATGATCGAGCATCATGGCCGCAGTCAAGACCGAGCCCATCGGATTCGCCTGGTCCTTTCCCTGCGATATTCGGGGCTGAGCCGTGCACCGGCTCGAAAAGCGAAACGCCTTCCGGATTAACGTTCGCGGAAGGAGCCAGGCCAAGACCGCCAATCAGCCCCGCGCCCAGGTCGCTCGCGATATCGCCGAACAAATTGCAGGTAACAATCACCTGAAATTGCGCAGGGTCGCGGACCATTTGCAGAAGCATGTTATCAATATACTGGTGGCTGGCTTTAATCTCGGGATACTCGCGCTTCAGTTCAGCGAACACGCGTTGCCACAGATCGTGCCCGTAGGTGAGGGCGTTCGACTTGTCGCTCATGCACAGGCGCTCGAGCTTGTTTTCCCGGGCGAATTCGAAAGCGTAGCGCTGAATTCGTTCCACGCCCTTCCGGGTATTGATCTCCTCCTGCACCGCCACTTCGTCCGGCGTCCCTTTCTTAAAAAACCCGCCTACGCCTGCATACAAGCCCTCGGTATTCTCGCGAAACACCACAAAGCGGATATCCTTTTCCGACCTGTCTTTGAGCGGTGTGAGCCGCGGGTCCAAAAGGATGCACGGGCGGATATTCACGTAGAGATCGAGCTTGAATCGCAGGCCGAGAAGAATGTCGGCGGCATGCTTGTTCGATGGCACGCGTGGGTCGCCCAGCGCGCCAAAGAATATCGAGTCGAATTCCTTTCGAAACATGTCCGGCGCGTCATCGGGAAGCGTGGTGCCGTCGCGCAGGAAGCGGTCTGCGCCCCAATCGAAGGTGACCAATTCGAGTTGCTTGCCGCCGGATGCCGCGACGATTTCAAGAATCCTGACGGCTTCGGTGGTCACCTCTTTACCGATACCGTCTCCGGGAATGACGGCGATTCGCTTGCGATCGGGCGGGCGGGGCGGGTGCGCTTGTGGCATAAAATTTAATTCTCCACTCGAAGTATTTTTTACCAGCGATCACGAAGCTGAAAAGTAGTAACACGCCAGAACGGGCGAGTCAACGATTGGCAGTTGAATGATCTTATGGATCACTTTAACTAATTTCCGCTTCACCCAGTTCCGGCGCTTTGCCGCGATGTTCCGTAAGGTACAGGCCGAAGAGAACCAGGAGTCCGCCGATAAGCAAAGGGCGCGTGAGGTGTTCGCTTAGAAAAACGACGCCGAACAGGATGCCCAGAACCGGCTGTGCATAGGCCACCGCAGCGATGCGCGACGCGGCCATCTGGCGCAGCGCCCAATAATAGATCAGGTAGGCAACCACCGATCCGATTCCGGCCATGTAGAGTACGCAGATCCAACCCACCCAACCCACGGCGCGCCAATCGAGATGAATTCCCTGGTAGATCGCGAAGGGTGAAAGCATGATCGAACTCGCCATCAGGTTGAAGGTGTTCATGGTGTAGCTATCGTAATGCGGGGCCACCTGCTTTGCGAGGACCGTGTAGACCGCAAATCCAACCGCACACCCGAGGGTGATCAGATCCCCCATCAGAGTCCCGGAGTGCAGATGGATTCCCTGCTCCGTGGCCAGAATCATCACGCCGATAAAGGAAAGAGCAAGGCCAGTGGTCTTCAGCCCCGTTAGCGCTTCCAGCCCCATGAACCATGCCAGAAGCAAAACGATGATCGGAGTGAGGGCGATCATCATCGCGGAATGCCCGGCGGTTGTATATCTCAGACCCAGGGTAAAGAAGCCCATATTCATCACTACGCCGAAAAATCCGATCCTGGAGAAAATCCACCAATCCTTCAGCCCAAATCGCCGCCGCTCGGGCCGGAACAGATAGACCAGCCCCATCAGCAGGCCCGCGCCAATAATCCGGAAAATCGCCAGCGATACCACATCCAAGTGCCGCAGGCCTATCTTGCCCACCACCAGGTTAATCGACCAGGCGAGGATCATCAGGCTGACGAGCGTGGCAAGCAGAACTGGATGCGGGCGGTGAGTCACCGGGTTAGGAGAGCACTTCCTGAGCATGCGTCAAGCATTCAATCCGGTCGAGCCGCGGCACGTAGCCGATGCCGGGAGCGGTCGGTACTTGGATCGTCCCTTGCCTGGAAACTTCAATTTCGGGCTCGACGATATCCTCATGCCAGTAACGTTGGCTGGCCGATACGTCACCTGGCAAAGTGAAATTCGGCAGCGTGGACATGGCGATATTGTGCGCACGGCCGATGCCGGATTCGAGCATGCCTCCACACCACACGGGAATGCTATTGGCCTGGCAAAGATCGTGGATGCGCCTAGCGACCGTGTATCCGCCCACTCGGCCCAATTTCATGTTGATAATCTTGCAGGCCTTCAGCGCGATCGCTGCTTGTGCATGCTCCTCAGAGTGGATGCATTCGTCGAGGCAGATCGGGGTGTCGAGCTTCTTTTGCAGAAGCGAATGGCTGTAGATATCGTCCCAGCCCAAGGGTTGCTCAATCATGATCAGGAAGAATCGGTCGAGTTCTTTCAGCAGCGGAGCATCTTCCAGGCGGTAGGCCGAGTTGGCGTCGACCATCAATCGGATACGCGGGAAGCGCTCTCGCAGCAGGGCCGCAGGCTCAATGTCTTTTCCGGGCTTTATTTTAATCTTGATGCGCTGGTAACCGGCAGCCAGTTCCTTTTCGACCTTCTCAAGTAATTCTTGAACTGTTGGTTGAATTCCGATGGAGACTCCGGAGGAGATTTCCGAGAGCGTGCCGCCCAGCAATTTGGAGAGAGGTACTCCCATCTGCTTCGCTTCGGCATCCCAGATCGCGGTTTCCAGGCCTGCTTTGGCCATGTTGTGTCCGCGAATCTGTTCCAGCAATGCCCAGACGTCCAGCAGCGGAGTTGAATTCCCTGCCCTTGATGGCGGGCCAGCAGAAATCACGCAGGATGTGCCATGCGGTGTCGGTGGTCTCCGGCGAGTAGAATGGATTTTCGCCGGCAACCACTTCTCCCCATCCGGTCACTCCATCCAACTGAACTTCGACCAGCAGAATTCGCCGATCGAACGTGCGGCCGAAGCTAGTCTCAAAGGGAAACTTGAGCTTCATCCGAATTTCGCGCAGGTGGACCTTTTCGACTCGCATTCGAAGATTCCTCAGCTTTTCCCGTGGGATCCCGCCGGAGGCGCCGAAGGCGGATCGAGCACGTAGTTCGTCACGGTGCCCGCTCGTTCCAGGCCCGTGACGACATAATGTTGGCTGAACCACCGGAGAAACTGCTCGCGAATTTCAGCCTGCAGCTTTATTGCGCGGGCCTGGTGCTTGCTTTTCCACTCGCCAATGTCACTAGGAACGGAAATGCGAACTGCACCTGCAGTTGATATCGCACTCTCGCCATTCAGGATTTTCTGGACCCGCTCGGAATCAAGCCGCCAATCCGCCACCAGACGATCGGTGGGCAAGCCTGCATGCAATGGGCTCTGCGTCACTCCGTAGCAATTGGGAATAAATCGTTCCATCACCGCGCCCAAGCGCACGATATTAAAGTGAGCATTCCGTAATTCGAGCGGATCAAATGTCCACTCGATCAATCGGATTCCGCGCGCCAATGCCTCCTCGCGCTGCGCCAGTTTCAACATGCGGCCAATTTTTTGATTCTGCAATTCGGGCAGCACTGCGGCCATGTGCGAATGCAGAAATGGTTTGCCATCGTGAAATCCTGCGAGGGCTAAAGTGAAGCCAACCATGCGGCCGCTTCCATTGAATGCGCCCAGCACCTGGCCGCCCGTTTCGAGGGCCACCACGAAGATCGGCGAAGGCACGGTGATGTCGTTGCCCCAAACGGTCTGCTGAAGGGCGACGCAAATATCGAATTCTTCGCGCGTGTTGCACGGGCGGACCGTAATTCCCGAAACGCCTATGCCTTGGTTTTGGATTGATCCCACAGCTCTTCCATTTCCGTTCGCGGAGCGGCGGCAAGATTTCTGCCCTGCCGCGTCATTTCCTGTTCCATCCATTGGAATCGGCGCGTGAATTTTCGATTCGCTTTTTTCAATGCGATCTCAGGATCGGAACCCAGAAAACGCGCAATGTTTACCGCCACGAAAAGCAAATCGCCGATTTCTTCCTCGAGTTTCTGTCCTGCGCCGCCGTCCGATTTTTGCATGATCGCCGCGCGTATTTCTTCCGTTTCTTCTTTTAACTTTTTCGAACAGCCCATCGATATTCTCCCAATCGAAGCCAATGCGGGAAGCCCGCCGAGTCAATTGATAAGCTTCGAGCAGCGCCGGTAATGTTCGCGGGATCCCGCCAAGAATTGATTGCGGTGCCGCGGCCGCGTCATTTCCAGACGAAGCTGCCTTGCGCTCCCCGGCTTTCACTTGCTCCCAGGATTTCAGCACTTCGGCGGATGTGGACGCTTGTGTATCGCCGAAAACGTGCGGATGGCGCCGCACCAATTTGCTATGGATGTGGTCGATCACATCGCCCACATCAAATTTCCCTGCTTCTCGCGCCAATTCCGCATGAAACACCACTTGCAGCAGCAGGTCGCCCAATTCCGCGGCGAATTCCTCGCTCGTTCCAGTCTCGAGCGCGTCCAGCACCTCGTACGCTTCTTCAATCAAGAATGGCCGCAGCGATTCATGAGTCTGTTCGCGGTCCCAGGGACATCCCCCCGGCGCGAGCAAGCGAGCCTGCAAGGCGACCAGATCCTCGAATCGCTTGCCGATCTTTCGCTTCGTTTGTTCTTCTTTTTTAGGAGTATTCGAAGCCACAGGATTCGTCGCCACCCGACGGCACAAGCGAAGAACTTTACGGCACAGCCAGTCCGCAGGCAAGCGCCAACTTTCTGGACGCGCGCGAATCGCACGAAAAGTCAAAGTGTACGGAAGCATTCAAGATTGCGAGTCCCTGGAACACACGATCCAGCGGTATTGCGTCACTTTCCGATTGGTGGGTGCGAGCTCAACAGGTCGATGCAACACCATGAAATCGGGCAATAGGCTTTTAGTGTGAGGCTTTCGCGACATTCGGATTAAATTCGCAGGACGCATCGTTTCTCCGAGAAATATAATATCTTCATGAAACTGACTCTAAAGTGGTCACACTCAATTCTCCTGGCGGTGGTTGCGCTGGCCATGACCCTAGCAGGTCGGACGGACGCAGCTAATCAGCAGGTCTGCACTCAGGATGAGGAGAAACACGCTCTCAACGAAGCAGACAGCCTAAAGGATTGGAACGCTGTCTACCTTTCATTCAAGAGCTTTGCGCACTGTGACGACGGGGCAATTGCGGAGGGTTACAGCGATACGGTAGGCCGGTTGCTCGCCTCCGATTGGCAGCATGTTAGTTTACTGTATCGATTGACCGCAACTGATAGTGCTTTCAAGCGATTTGTTCTTCGTCATATAGATGAAACAATTCCTGACGGCAAATTGAAAACCATCGCTACTAATGCAAAATTGCACTGTCCCCCAGGAAAGACCCTGTTCTGCAGCTTGATTGCTGCAAGAGCGCAGCCCCGTATTCTGAAATGATAGAGCGAGCGACGAATCGCCCAATTATCTCGTTTGTCTGCCCCAACTCCTTTTAAGTCGGCTTACTGAAAACTGAGCCACCTCCCGTCCGGCCGCAGAGTTGCTGGCACCTGCCGCCGATGGTAAACTGCGTATTCAAACATTGCCCGTCTCCACTAACCCCAGTGAGGAGTTCCAGTGCCAGATCCGAAAGACGAACATAAGCAGGAAGAAAGTTTTCGCGTAGTGGATAAGCGCCTATTCACAGCCGAGGGCGAACTTCGCCAGGACGCCGTGGATCTAGCCCGGCGCGAAGAACGCAAAGAAGAGGAACGTGACGCCGTGAAGGCTGCGGCAAACGCCGCCGCGAAGACGGCGGCGGCTCCACCCAGAGCCGCGGAGTCTACTCTGATTTCAAGCACGGGATCCGCTGCGGCAGCACAACCCGCCGCCGCGCCTGAGATAATTCCGCCCGGCGTCGAGCCGGCTTCCTCTCGAGGATTTCAAATCCTGATTGATTTCATTGCCGGAAATGCAGCGGCGCGACTGGGCATGTTGCCCGACCCGCAATCCGGCCAGGCCTATCTCGATCTCGAAGGCGCCAACGAATTGATCGACATGCTCGACGGTCTGCGCGAGAAAACCAAAGGCAACCTGGCCCGCGAAGAAGAACAGCTGCTTTTTGAAGTGTTGCGCAGCTTGAAGCTTTCATACCTCGATATGTCCAAGGCGGCGACGCAGGCGGCGATTCGCGAAAAGGCCAAGGGCAAAGCCTAGGTCGAATGCCTGCCGGTCCCGTAGTACCCGTTTCCCAGGAAAATTCTTCGGTGGGAAGAATCGCACCCACCTCTTTGCTCCTGACGGTTTTGGGCTCGGGGACATCGATGGGCGTCCCCACGCTGGGCTGCCATTGCTCCGTTTGTGAATCGAAAGATCCCCACGACCGGCGCACACGCCCTTCGATCCTGCTGTCTTACGGCGGACACAATGTGGTGATTGACACCTCGCCGGATTTTCGTTTCCAGGCCATGCGCTCCGGACTTGACCGGCTGGACGCAGTGATTTATACGCACGGGCACGCCGATCACATTCTGGGACTCGACGACATCCGGCCATTCAACTTGAAGCAGAAATCAGTAGTCCCTCTCTACGCTTCGGAAGAGACGTTGGCCATTCTCCGCCGTACCTTTGCCTATATTTTTGATGACGCGCCTACGGAAAGCACTTTACCGGGCGTTGACCTGCGGAAAATTGAAGGGCCCTTCGATTTGTTCGGGTTGCGAGTGATTCCGGTCCCCGCTCTGCACGGAAAATTTCCGGTATACGGATTTCGCTTCGGACGCGCTGCTTATCTCACCGACTTCAGTTTCGTTCCCGATAAATCTAAAGCAACGCTGGAAGGACTCGACGACCTGATTCTGGATGCCCTGCGTTACACTCCACATCCCATGCATTCGAACGTCGCGCAATCTCTCGAGTTGGTGGCCCAGCTGAAACCAAAACGCGCCTGGTTCACGCACATCTGCCACGACCTTTCACATGAAGAAGCAAATGCGAAATTGCCTGAAAATGTTCGCTTGGCTTACGACGGACTGACATTTGAGGTAAAGCTTTAATGGCGCTTGCCGTGCTGCGATCTCTGGCCGAATGGGGCGCCTGCTTCGGCGCCAAATCCAGCGTCGTCGCAATCGGCAATTTCGACGGCATTCACCTGGGCCATCGGAAAATCATCCGCGAGGTGGTCGAACGAGCCCGGCGCAACAATTCGGTGGCAGCCGCAATCACGTTCGATCCGCACCCGCTTCGCGTCCTGCGCCCGGCGGATGCCCCGCCGCTCATCTCGACCCTCGACCAGCGAATCGCCATGATGGGCACATTGGGGCTCGACGCCGTGCTCGTCTTGAAATTTGATCTTGAGCTTTCACGGCTCAGCCCGGAAGAATTCATACGAAAAATTCTGGTCGATGGTCTGCACATCTGCGCCGTGCTGGTTGGCCGCAACTTCCGCTTCGGACACCGGCAGGCCGGGG
This sequence comes from uncultured Acidobacteriota bacterium, assembly GCA_963797765.1. Classification (GTDB taxonomy): domain Bacteria; phylum Acidobacteriota; class Terriglobia; order Acidiferrales; family UBA7541; genus JBGPTK01. Next base: position 1,105,408 of record CAWCQU010000003.1, read on the forward strand.
ATTCCAAAGTACTCGCCGAATTAGGCCGACGATATTCGTTCGAGGTTGAATCGATCCCACCGGTAGAGTGTCGCGGCAAAGTGGTTTCCAGCAGCGGAATCCGGCAAGCCATCCGAGAAGGACGCGTCAATTTGGCAGCGCGCTGGCTCGGCCGGCCGTTCGCGCTCAGCGGGACAGTCCGAACCGGAACCGGCCAGGGACGGCAGGTAGTGGTGCCGACGCTGAACCTGGAATGCTCACAGGAGTTACTCCCGCGAACCGGCGTCTACGCCACGGAAACAAAAGTCGACGGAGCCGTTTACCGTAGCGCAACCAACGTCGGCTACCGGCCCACATTCGATGCTAAACGGCTGACGGTTGAATCCCACCTGTTCGATTTTTCGAAGGAAGTGACGCTCGGGCCGATCGAAGTGCGGTTTTGCACGCGCCTGCGTGATGAGCAAAAATTTCCCAGCATCGAAGCCCTGCGCGAGCAAGTGAATCGCGATCTCGAACGCACCCAGAAATATTTTCGCCGGATGGATGGTCTTCGCCGTTCCCAGCAGTCTGTCTAGTCGCAGACGAACGCCCTGGGCCCTCTGAAACCACTTAAAAATTCTTCCGGGATTTACTTCGGCTGGCAATCCACGCAGTAGCCGCCCACTTCCGTTCTGGCCATGGAAATTTTGATGCCACAATCGCGTTCGATCTGCTTCTTCAACCGTTCGTAGAGGCGGCTTTCGAATTCGCGCACTTTGCCGCAGCGCAGGCAAGCAACATGAATATGATCGCGCGGCCCGTGGCTCTCGTAAAAATGGCGGTCGCCACGCAGATGGAGCAAATCGAGTTCGTCGATCAATCCCTGCTTTTTGAGCAGATCAATCGTGCGATAGACCGTGACGCGATGAACTTTGGGATCGATCTTCTGGGCCTGCTCCAGAATTTCATCCGCGTCCAGATGGCGCGTGGCCGTTTCCATCACCTGCAACAAGGCGCGCCGCTGGCGCGTCAGCCGAATTCCCTTGGCCGTCAATTGTTTCTGTAAGCGTCCTGGAGGGATATGAACATTGATCCGCTCGCCGCTGGAAACACGGTGCGCGGATGCGGAGGATGAAAGGGACATTCTAGTGGCTCGGTAACATGCGAACGACGTCGAAGTATGTAACAAACGCGATCACAGTCAAGAGGAATACCAAGCCTACCTGGACAAATCGCTCCTTCACCGCCAGGCTCAGGTCGCGGCGTATTACGCCTTCCACGGCCAGCATCAGGATGTGGCCGCCATCCAGAATCGGTATCGGCAGCAGGTTCAGGATTCCCAGATTGATGCTGATGATGGCCATCAACTGTAGAAAATCCATCGGCCCCCGCCGCGCCGCCTTGCCTTCCTCCCGCATGATCCCCACGGGACCTTCCAGTTGCTTGAGCGAGATGCGGCCCTGGAACAGGCCCGCCAGTACGCCAAAAATCTCCGACGACAAAGCGCCCGTGGCGATCACCGCACGTTTCGCTGCGACGACCACCGGATACGACCGGCGAATTGTAGTCGAGGTCGGCAGGAATCCGATGTGCCAGCGAGTCCCACCGGCATCGCCCGGATCTCCATACGCAGGTTGGATGGTCATGGGAATCAATTTACCGTCTCTGCGAACTTGCAGCTCGAACGGCTTTCCATCCGAATGCCGGATTTGCCAGGTAAAAGCCGAAAAACTGATCACCGGCTGGCCGTTTGCGGAAATGATTTCATCATCCGCCTTCAGGCCGGCTTTGTCCGCCGGCGATCCGGGATTTACGGATCCCACGATGGCAGGAGCGTTCGGATAACCGACAAGGGCGAATTCCTCGATCGGCGGGTGGACTGCGGGAACTGTTTCCGTTACAGGAACAGTTTGCCCGCTGCGTTCGACTTCCAGAGAGAGAGATTTCCCCGCAGCAACAGTTTGCAATTGCGTCAGTACATCTTCCCAGTTCGAAATTCGGGCGCTGTTGACCTTCTTGATTTCGTCCCCCACCTGGATTCCGGCTTGTGCCGCGGGCGTTTCGGGAAGAACAGCGGCAACCTGAGCAGGAGCGGTAAGGAATGCGGGCTCCGTAATGCCCACCTTGAACAGGACGAACAGCAGAAACATGGTCAGCAAGATATTCATCACAGGTCCCGCGATTGCGATCAGGACCCTTTGCCAGCGCGTTTTCGAGAGGAATTCATCGCTCGCGCCGCTGCGCTCTTCGATGGGATTATCGCCCGCCATCTTCACCCAGCCGCCGAACGGCAACAGGCTCAGCCGGTAGTCCGTGGTGCCGCGCTTCCATCCCCACAGCCGGGGCCCAAACCCGATGGAGAATACATCCACGCGAACGCCGCACAATCGAGCGACGATAAAATGGCCCCACTCGTGGACCAGAATCATGATCCCCAGGCTGATGACCGCCGCCAGGATAATCACCAGGTTTGCTTCAATCTTGGCCATGTTCACCTGCGAATACTTTTGGTTTGCATTTCATCGCGATTTCTTCTTGCGCCAGCCGCCGCGCTTCCGCATCCGCTGCCAGCACATCGTCCATATCGGCAAATGCGATTTTCGGCATCCGCTCAAGCACGGACTCGATCACGGCCGCGATTCCCGGGAACGGCAACCTTCCATCCAGGAAAGCCGCGATCGCTTCCTCGTCGGCGGCATTCAACGCACACGGTAATGCCCCGCCCTGCCGCGATGCCTCTCGCGCAAGCCGCAGGCATGGAAATTTCCGCCCCGGGACCTTGGCGAAGTCGAGTTTGCGCAAACGGGTCCAATCCAAGGCACAGTCGTTCGACGAAACCCGTTCTGGATAGGTTAGCGCATATTGGATGGGCATGCGCATATCAGTTGGTCCTAGCTGTGCCAGAACTGAACCATCCACAAACTCAACCATCGAGTGCACCGTGGACTGAGGGTGAATGACCACGTCAATCTGGTCCAACTCCATGCCAAACAACCATCGAGCCTCAATCACTTCGAAACCTTTATTCATCAGTGTTGCGGAATCGATGGTGATGCGCTTGCCCATCTTCCAATTTGGATGCGCCAAAGCCTGTTCCGGCGTCACGCCGCTCATTTTATTTGCAGGAGTCTTCCGGAATGGACCGCCCGATGCCGTCAGCACCAGCCGCTTCACTTCCGCACGTTGGCCCGCACGCAGGCATTGGTGGATCGCGTTGTGCTCGCTATCCACCGGCAGCAGCGCGACGTTTTTTTGCCGGGCCGCCTGCGTCACCAATTCACCCGCCGCTACAAGTACTTCCTTATTTGCAAGCGCGATGGTCTTACCCAGCTTTACAGCGGCGTAGGTTGCAGGCAGTCCCACCACTCCCACAGCGGCCGAGACTACAATTTCAGCGGCGGGATCGGTCGCCACACGATCCATCCCTTCCCGCCCAAATAAAAGCTCCGGAAGCGGATCGACGCCTGCCGCTCGCAATCGCTCGCGCAGTTCCTGGATATCTTGCTCGTTGGCCACCGAGACGACTTTGGGGTGATGGCGCGTGGCCTGTTCCGCCGCCAACGCGATATTCGAACCTGCTGCGATTGCCGCGATCGTGAAGCGTCCCGGCAGGGACTCCACTACGTTCAGGCACTGCCGCCCAATTGAACCGGTTGAACCCAGGATGGAAATTGTTTTCAAGCTATCCGTGACCCCGCCATGCCCACCATCCAACATAACACCACACCACGGGAGCGGCAAAGATCAGGCTATCGATTCGGTCCAGCATTCCGCCATGCCCTGGCAGAATGGAGCCGGAATCCTTCGCGCCGGCGCTACGTTTGTAAGCCGATTCAAATAGGTCGCCCACCTGGCCTGCGATATTCGCAAGCGCCGCCACGATCAGCATGACGGTCAGATCGGTTTGCATCCAGTAGGAAAAGAGCAGCGCCACAAGCAACGCGCCGATCAGGTTTCCTGCCGCGCCTTCCCACGTTTTCTTGGGGCTCAGCAACGGCGCCATTTTCAGGCGGCCGATCGAGCGGCCCACAAAATAAGCGGCCGTATCGCCAGCCCACACCAGGCACAATGTAAAGAGAACCAATTGCTTGCCCACGCGCACGGTTGCATCCACTCGCACCAGATAACTGAATGGAAGCGAAATGAAAAGCAACGCAGCCGCACTCGCCGCCGTCGACGGAAAAATCTCCGCGATCGGTCGCCGCGTCCCGAGGGCGATTGCGGCAACTCCCGCGACAAAAATCAGCAAGACGCCTTCGACCGATAGATTTAAATCGCCCGCGTAGCGCACCACGTCGAGGCCATAGCCGAGAGAGTGGCGTTCCACTTGCCCAGCCGCCCACTGCGCATACAGCAACAGCAGGCTACAAACCGTGGTCCATCGCCAGTATCCCGGCAAGCCAATCTGCGAGCCCAGCCGGAAAAATTCGTAAAGCGCGGGAACCAAAATCAAAGCCGCGAGCGCCGCCACCAGGTAGGACGGCCCCCACCATACGGCGCCGACGACGATTGGGATGAGCACCAAAGCAGTGAGGAATCGCGCGCCAGTCATGCCGCCCGCCTGCCTGTGGAAACTCTGCGGGCTGGCGCGTTTCGTGTAGCGCCGCCCTTCAGGGCGGCATCCGCGACCAATGTCAGATTAGAACACTTCATCTGGTCCCACGCGATTGTCGTGTCTCCTAGGAAGCCGCGATCATTGATGGAAAAATAAAATTGTTCCATCTCAGCTCGCAGCATGTCCGGATCTCGCGCGAGCGCTGCCCAACCCGCCATATCGCCGTTCACGTTTTTGGTAATCCACCAGGGCTTCCAGCAATCGCTCCCGCGTGAAGTCGGGCCACAACGTTTCGGTGACGTAAATTTCGGCATAGGCAATCTGCCAAAGCAGAAAATTGCTGACTCGCATTTCTCCGCTGGTGCGAATCAGCAAGTCCGGATCGGGAAGGCCCGCGGTGTAAAGATGATTGGAAATCGTTTGCTCGTCCACTTGAAACGCCGCCTGCCCATTTCGCCGCACCAAATCGAGGATGGAATTAAACGCATCCACAAGCTCGGCCCGCCCGCCATAATTCAGCGCCACCACCAGCCTCATTCCCGTATTTCGCGCCGTCAGCCGCATTCCGTGGTCGATATCTTCTTGAACGGCCTTCGGCAATTGCGAGGAACGGCCGATCACCAGCAAGCGAATGTTATTTTTGTGGATCGCGGGCAATTCGCGCCGCAGATATTGCCGCAGCAATTGCATCAGGAAAGCGACTTCCGCCTGGGGACGGCGCCAGTTCTCCAGCGAAAACGCGTATAAAGTGAGAGCGGGCACTTTCAGCCGCGCGCAGGTTTCGATAATCACGCGCGCCGCTTTCACGCCCGAACGATGCCCCGCCACGCGCGGCAAATGCCGCTTTTCGGCCCAGCGTCCGTTTCCATCCATTATGATTGCTAAATGTTGCGGCATCCGCTTGGGATCGAGCTGTTCGAGCAGGCGCGTTTCCGCCGGCCCGGCGGATTTGAGTAAATCGATATTTTTCACTCGGTTCCACTCGGGGCAACTTCGTTCGGAAAATTAACACAGCAAAGTAAGGCGCGCAACCGCGCGCATCACCGGAAGAGCAAAGCGCCGAGCCCCGCCACATCGCCGGGCCGGAATAACAGGGCATAGAGCACCACCAGAGTGAGCGCGATCATCGCAACGCTGGTGGCCCATGCGAAGAAATTGAATCCCCGGCTGTTTACAAATTCTCCCATCAATTCGCGCCGGTTGATCAGCAGCAACATAAAAATCAATACCACCGGCAGCCAAACTCCATTGGCCACCTGCGACAACACCAGCACTTTAAACAGCGGCGCCCGCGGAATCAGGATCAAGCCCGCGCCAACCACAATCAATCCCGTGTACAAGCCGTAAAAAATCGGCGCATCCACCATCTTGTGATCGATCCCCGCCTCAAAACCCATTCCTTCGCAAATCACGTGCGCCGTGGAAAGCGGCAAAATCGATGCCGCAAACAGCGAAGCATTCAACAGTCCGAAAGCGAACAAGCTCGCGGCAAAGCGCCCCGCCACCGGCTTTAAGGCTTGTGCCGCCTCCGCGGCATCCGTGATGTGAATGCCCCGGGTGTGCAGCGTGGCCGCTGTACAGACGATGATGAAGAATACGATCACCATGCAACTGATGCTTCCCACCAGCACATCCAGCCGCGCGTGTTTATATTGCTTTGGGCCGACACGCTTTTCCACGAAGCCCGCCTGCAAATAGAAAAATTGCCACGGCGCGATGGTGGTGCCGATCAGCGCAGTCAGCAGAATTAAATACCCGGAATCGAAATGAGCGGAAGGCAGCACGGTTTCTTTCGCGGCGTACAGCCAATCCGGCTTGGCCAGAAGCGCGGATACGATGTAAGTCACATAAAACGCGCAGGCCACCAGGAAAATCTTTTCCACTTGCTTGTAGCTTCCGCGCACCACCAGCAACCACACGATAATCGCGGCCAGACGGCACGGAGATATATTTGCTGATCCCGAAAATCTCCATGGAAGCCGCAACGCCGGCAAATTCCGCCACCGTATTGCCCAAATCGACCACCAGCGCCGCCATCATCACGAAGAAAGTGGAACGGAATCCGAACTCCTCGCGAATCAAGTCGGAAAGCCCCTTCCCTGTCACCACGCCCATGCGCGCGCACATTTCTTCGCTGACGTACAGCGCGATGGTCATCGGAATCAGCGCCCACAGCAGCGTGTACCCGTATTGCGCCCCGGCCACGGAATAAATGGCGATTCCGCCTGCATCATTATCCACGTTCGACGTGATCAGCCCGGGCCCCACCACCGCCAGCAGCAGCGCCACCCGCTTCTGCCAGGGACGCACACGTTTCCGGATTCCCCTGGTGCGGCTGCGCCAGGCCCTCACCAATCCGGTTTCCCCCACCCAGTTCATAATTTCGCGCGCATCCTCTCGACCACGTCATCCACGGCAATGGCTCCAATCGGATGCCCTTCGTCATCCACCACGGCGAGGCTACGAAGATTATATTTATCGAAAATTTCGAACACTTCCTTGTCTTCCACGTTTGGGCCCACCGAAACTTCCGCGGCAATCCCCAGCGTTTTCATTTCATCTTCCGGCCCCGCCAGAAGCAATTTCGCCAATGGAACCGTGCCCGCCAACACGGACTCGCGATTCAGCAGGAAGATAGTGTCGAGCTGTTCCAGCGGGACTTCGTTGAAGCGGATGTAGTCGATCACCTCGCCGCGCGTAGCGTCTTCGGCCACCACCACAAATTCAGTGGTCATCATCCCGCCCGCGCTGTTCTCATCGAATTTCAGCAGTTCCCGCACATCTTGCGCGTCCTCCCGCGGCATTTCCCTCAATACATCCGCGGACATTTCCGGCGTCAACTCCGATAAAATATCAGCCGCTTCGTCCGGCGGCATTTCTTCCAAAATGCCGGCGGCCGTTTCGGTGTCGAGTTTCTCGACGATTTGTGTTTGCAGCCGTTTGTCCAGTTCCGCCAGCGCTTCCGCCGCTGTCTCTTCGTCCAACGAACTGATAATCGATTGCCGTTCGGCGGGCGACAGTTCCTCCATGATGTCCGCGAGATCGGCGGGATGCAGCTTGGCCAGCTTGTTCGACGTCAGACGCAGCTTCACCCGCCGCAGTGGATCGGGTTCGATCAAGTTCACAAATTCCCACAAAATCACGCGCGGAGGCAATTTGTCCTGAATCCGCCGGATCACCGAAGGCGAAACAACTCCTTGCAGCAGCCGCCGCACGGCCCCTGGCAAACCCACATCCACTTGTGTCACCCGCATTTCCACGGTTCCGTTGGTGCGCTGCTCGCTCAAATCCACATCGTTGATCCGCACCACCTTGCGCCCGCTGGTGTCGATAATCTGCTGGTCCAGCAAGTCCTTTTGCACTGCCAGCCACGCTTCATTGGGGCGGTAAAGTTCGAGCGCTGATTCTTCGGTGTTGAGTTTGATCGTTCCCGGCGCGACAAAGCCGATCTGGTCGTAGCGCGCAATCAACGGCCGGTATTGCCCCCGCCCGAGCAACAACCGCGCCACGCGATTCGGCTGGTCGGCCGGCTCGATGAACATTTCCTTCACTCGACCCACGAAATTGCCGTAGGAATCGTACGTTTCTGCTCCAAGTATCTCGGTGGCGTGTAACATTGCTCTCTCCCGCGGGGACGAGTGACGAGCCTTAGCGTCCTCCTATCCCCTAAAAACAAAAATGCCCGAGGCCGGCAGATTTCCCGACCACGGGCCAGTAGCTCCCGCAGATTACCCTCGGTCGGCTCTTGCCTCCGCGCCCCTTGGCGGTCCCGTCACGCGGCCGGCGGCCGCGATGGAACCTTTTTCCATCCCCGTCTGGACCTTGCTGCACGGCCCAGACAGGCTCGAACTACCGGGTTCCGGGTTTGATGATGAATAATCCATCGCGATACGCGCGCTCCGCTGAATGTGCGAATCTCTTGTTAAGGTCATATCAAAACTTTGTCAAGGAAAGACTGAAGTGAATCGCAATTATTTTTGATTTTGTTACAAAGCAAAGACCATGTTGCCCAGCCGCTTGCCTTTTCGCCGGCATGCGTCGCGATAAATGCTCCAATAATTCGTCGTCAGGTAATCGCCGCGGCCATAACTAAGCATTCGCGCCGCGCGATCGATCGCGCGCCGCGGCCCTTCCAGTTCCACAAAGACTCCCACCGGCGTCTCGTCCAACTCCACCTGCAAGTTTCGCAGCCCCGGCAACCGGTAAAGGCTCCGCCGCTTTTCATAACGAAACGTTGGCCGCAATCCCAGTCCGTTTAAAATAAGCCGCAGTTTTTCAGGATTCGGAATCTCGACTTCGCTTTCTTCCACAACTTTGTAGCGAGAAGCCTTTTTCTTCGCAGTTCCAGCGCCAGTCGGCCCTTTGTAGGTCAATATCCCGCGAGCCGGTTCCGCTTTCGGTCGCGTCGGCTTCCCGCCACGCCCCACGGGCCACTCCAGCCGCAGCCTCAGCAACCTTCCCGATCGCCGCATCCGGTTTTCAGCCGTATCAAACAACATATTGTGCTCAAACGCAGTTCGCACCCGCGTAGCCCGAAGCCGCGCAAGCTCCCGAATGATTTCGTGTACATCTGCAACCCGCAGCTTGATCTCAATCTCGTAATTCTTTCCGTTCTTCATTGCACTGCCTCATCCTTGAACCGATACTAACCGCAAATCCTTCGCCGGGACCACACTCGGTTCTGTAGGAGCGCCGCTTGTTTACCCTGCTCGCCCTGAGCCTCGAAGGGCTGCGCAATTTCCGCAACCCGATGGCCTTATTCAAGCCGTCCACATTCGTGGGCAAAATCTCGGTCCGGCGAGCAGTAGATTGTGTAGGGGCGCTGTTTGCTGCATCCGGTTTTGCGTCGCACCGCGATACCTTGCGCTCCAGCCGGGACGACGCTCGGTTCTGTAGGGGCGCCTTCCATGGCCAAACAAGCTCCGACCAAACACAGCCAGATTTCAGTCTTTACGTAGCATGGTTCAAGGGATACACTGCGAAAAATCGCGGAGCTTGAAGGACCATTATGAACATCCTGGGTGCGTCGTGTTGTATCTTTCTATGCTGCATGTGCTCGTGCCAGCCCGACTGGGATGCACCGTCATGGCTGCTCGCTCCGTCGCAGCTTTATTCGGTGGAAGGGGTCGATTTGTACCGCTTGTATGGAACGTGAACTGGAAAGACGGCAAGGGAAACGGACCCGTGGCGTTTGCGATGAAAGTGAAGGTGCCGGACCTGACGGTGCTTACGAAAATGAACGGAGGGGGCTTTTCCGGCAGCGCGGATACGCAAGATCATTCTGTGCGAGGTGATGATCGAGTCGCATGGGTCGCGCGAAATGCCGGTGTGGGGGCCAATCTTCATCAAAGGTCGGAGCCGGGCATGGACCGAAGGGCGGTCCGAGTAGAGAATCTGGTGAAATATCTGGAGTCGATCCAGGTGAAGGGCAAGACGTGAGGCGTATCGGTATTCGCTGCTGCTTTTCCTATTTGCCGGTGCTATGTGCGGGCGTTAATGATTTTCCTCCGGTGTCATCCGCCGACATGGACGTCTCATCGCTCAAGTCAGCGAAGAAGATTGTGGTGCCGTGGATTCTTGTTTCACAGTTCTGTTCAGCTCTGGCGAGAAGAAGCACGGCATCTCCGCCCACCTGTTTGGCAAACGGAGAAGCATTCGCAGGACTGTGTTCACGGTCGGACACGATCCACGGTTGCTAGAGCTTGAAATGGAAGGGGACGATGCTTTCTATCATTCATTACCCGAATGACTCGTTATAGCAGTGGAGTAAGAACAGCCCGCAACTTCGCATGAAATTTTCGTATGTCACTAACGGCTGATGTCTAGAACTGGGACGATGTCCAAAGGAGATTGTAGTGCATCGCGGTGGCAAAGTGACAGGCCTGGGACAACTACAGACCAGTTGCGAAGATGCCGCCTGTCAAGAGATGGAATTCTGGTGAATGCATTTCACGGCTCGCTTAGATAGAATAAACATCGCAGAGTACACGATGAAGTTGAGTCGCATCCGTGGGGCAGCGAGACCGGACGGCGGGTGCTAGTCGCTCCTCGTTAGTCGGATTACCGGAAACTGACATTCCAGTAAGTCCGCAACCCGCCGCCCGAGCTACGATAGCAATCGACGCCACAAGGGTAATCCTAAATTCAATCAGTCCCAACGTGCAGCTTCGTGCACCCTTTTGCTTTGCGGGTCGCGAAGGGACGAAACCACCGAGCCAACTCCCATGACAACCAACCACGCCATTAATGGCGCAGTATCACTCGATCAAGCGGCAGTATCCCGGCGCGCTGCTGATGTTCCGTCTCGGCGATTTCTACGAACTTTTCTACGACGATGCGCTGGTAGCCTCCAAAGAGCTTCAAATCACCCTCACCGCCCGCAATAAAGAAAAAGACCACGCCGTTCCAATGTGCGGCGTTCCCTATCACGCCGCGGAAAATTACATCGCCCGCCTGATCCGCGCCGGCCACAAAGTCGCCATCTGCGAGCAAACCGAAGAGCCTTCCAAGGGCAAGAAGCTCGTCCGCCGCGAAGTCGTCCGCGTCATCACTCCCGGCACAGCCACCGATTCCAGCGTGCTGGCGGCCGGAGAGAACAATTTCTTAGCCGCCATATCCAGGCATCCTGCCGGGCAGCCCATCGGTCTCGCCTATGTCGATCTCTCCACGGGAGAATTTCGTTCCGCCGAATTTTCAGGCGTCGGAGCGGAAACCAGAGTCAGCGACGAACTGCACGTTCTCCGACCCCGCGAGATTTTGTTACCAAGAGCCGCAACGCTCTTCGCCCAACCCAAACTGCCCGAATTTGACGGCCTCGGCGCCACTGAAACGCTACTCGACGAATGGGTATTCGACCTCGATCAATCCGTCCGCTTGCTCGAACAACAATTTGGGGTTGTGACCCTGGAAGGATTCGGCCTCGACGGGCATCCCCAAGCCATCGCCGCAGCCGGAGCGCTGGTTCACTACCTGCGCGAAACCTCCGCGCTCTCCGCGCAAAGCGCCGGAGCCGCCACGCCCCTTGCCAGCACTCGATCCGGAGGCAACGGACTCGAACATCTCGACCGCATCACTTTCTACGAACAGCAAGACGCGTTAGTGCTCGACCACGTGACCGTCCGCAATCTCGAATTGCTCGAGCCAACCTCCGGCGACGACGAATCCGCCACTCTTGTGAATTCGTTGGACGAAACCGCCACCGGCATGGGCGCGCGATTGCTCAGATCCTGGATTCTGCGTCCATCCATCAACCGCGAGGAAATCGAAGCGCGGCTCGATGCCGTCGCGGAATTGAAATCACAGACCGTGACGCGTGAAGAAATCCACAAACATCTCGCTGGAATGCTCGACCTGGAACGGCTCACCAGCCGCGTCACGCTGGGCGTGGCCACGCCGCGCGATTTGATCGCCCTGGCACATTCGCTGGCGCGCATTCCATTGCTTCGCGGGCTTCTCGCCCCCAGCAAAAGCGCGCGCCTGGTGGCGCTGCACGGCTCGCTCGACGAACTCACCGATGTCCGCGAAAATATTGAACGAGGAATCGCCGAGGATCCTCCGGCATTGCCGAGCGATCCCGGCATCATTCGCCGCGGTTACCACGCCGAACTCGACGATCTGCGAGATCTGAGCAAGCAAAGCAAACAAGTGATCGCGGCAATGGAGGACCGCGAACGCAAGCGCACCAATATCGCCTCGCTGAAAATCCGCTTCAATCAAATTTTCGGCTATTACATCGAAATTTCGAAACCCAATCTAGCCCTAGCTCCCGCAGATTACGAACGCAAACAAACACTTGTCAACGCCGAGCGTTTCACCTCGCCCGAACTAAAAGAATACGAGCGAAAAATTCTCGACGCCGACGATCGCATCAAAGGCATCGAGCGCCAACTCTTCAGCGAAATCCGCGAGCGGGTAGCCCAACAAGCCTCGCGTCTTCGCCAGACCGCCGCAGCCGTCGCCCAACTCGACGTGCTGGTAAATTTCGCGCGTCTCGCAGCCCAGCGAAATTATTGCCGCCCTGAATTCACGGAAAACGAAATCGGCCGGACAGTCTCCAAATCTGATCCCGCCTCTGCCGTAATACGCGGAGATTTGCTGATCTCGCAGGGCCGTCACCCGGTAGTCGAAAAACTGCTGGAAGCCCGCGGCGAACGCTTCGTCCCCAACGATTTATTTCTGGACGACGAGTCGCAATTTCTGCTGATCATCACCGGACCCAACATGGGCGGCAAATCCACCTACCTGCGCCAGGCGGCGCTGATCGTTCTGATGGCGCAGATGGGATCGTTCGTCCCCGCTGCACAAGCCCGCTTGCCAATCACCGATCGAATCTTCACGCGCATCGGCGCCTCCGACAATCTGGCCCGTGGCCGTTCCACGTTTCTGGTAGAAATGAGCGAAGTAGCCGCAATCCTGAACACCACCACGCCGGCCAGCCTGGTGATCCTCGACGAAGTAGGCCGCGGCACGGCCACATTCGACGGCCTTTCCATCGCCTGGGCCGTAGTGGAAGCCCTGCATGCCGGCGCCCGCCCGCGAACATTATTCGCGACGCATTACCACGAACTCACCGAACTCGAACTCCTTCTCCCCGGAGTCAGAAACGTGCATGTCTCCGTTCGCGAATCCGGCAGCGAAATAATTTTTCTGCGCCGCGTCGAACCAGGCAGCGCCGATAAAAGTTACGGAATCGAAGTCGCCCGCCTCGCAGGCCTGCCCCGAGCGGTGGTCGAGCGCGCCCGCGAAATTCTCGCCCGCCACGAAAAAAGCGAACACCAACTCACCGAAGAACTTTCTCCCGGCGCAATCCCACCCACGGCCGAGCAGCCCGCCATGTTCACCGCAATCGATCGCGACGTGCTCGAATCACTGCGTCGCGCCGACCTCGACAACCTAAAGCCCCTCGACGCCCTGAATCTCCTCGCCCAGCTAAAAAAACAAGTCACCCGCTCATGAGTATCACTTCAAGCAAGCCCCCGCGATTCACACCCGTCCCCGTCCTCCGTCTACGGCTAGACTTTTTGGCAGGCGCTAAATGTACGCGGCGCAGTGAAAGGAATTAGCGGGAGCGAATGGGAATGGTGTCATCCTTAGCGAAGCGCGCAGTCCGCGTCCCGACGGGTCTTGTCGGGACGAAGGATCCCGCGAAGCTCGCGCGGAAACAAACTCCGAACTCCACGAACAACCGTCCCCTGCGCGTGCTAGGCCTCATGTCCGGCACCTCCGCCGACGGCATCGACGTAGCCCTCGTTCGCATCTCCGGAGCCCCGCCGCGTCTCGAAGCAAAACTCGAAAACTTCTTCTCAATTCCCTACCCCGCCAAAGTCCGCGCTGCAGTCCTAAGCCTCGGCGAAGGAGCAGCCACCAGCACCGCTCAAATCAGCCAACTCAATTTTCTTCTGGGAGAACTATTCGCCGCCGCAGCGCTAAAAGCCTGCCGCCGCTTCGCCGTAAAGCCGCATCAAATTGATCTGATCGGCTCGCACGGACAAACCGTTTACCATCAGGGACTACGCGTAAATTTTCTGGGAGCATCGGGCATCGCCTCCACGCTGCAAATCGGAGAACCATCGATCATCGCGGAGCGCACCGGAATCACCACGATCGCCGATTTTCGCCCTGCTGATATGGCCGCCGGAGGTCAGGGCGCTCCCCTCGTCCCCTTCGTCGATTACCTGCTCTATCGCGACGCACTCCGCGCACGCATCGCGCTCAATATCGGCGGCATCGCGAATTCACCTCGATTCCGCGCGCCGCCCGCCCGCAAGACGTACTGGCCTTCGACACTGGCCCGGGCAACATGATCGTCGACGCATTGGTTCAGCACTTCACGAACGGCCGCCAGACCTATGACAAAGACGCCCGCATGGCCTCGCGCGGAGAAATGCTGCCCGACCTGCTCGCTGAACTTCTGCGCGCTCCCTACTTTCGCAAAGCCCCGCCGAAAACAGCCGGTCGAGAACAATTCGGCCAGGAATTCGCCGCGCGAGCCCTCCGCTGGGGAAAAAAGGCGCGCGCCCGCCCCGAAGATCTAATTCGCACCGTTACCTTGCTGACGCCGATCACCATCGCCGATGCAATCCGCAACTGGGCTCCCGCCGGCACCGGCCCTCGCGACATGATCGTCGCCGGGGGCGGCGCGCGCAATCCCCTGATGATGGCCATGCTTGTCGCCGCCGTTCCGAAGATCACGGTCATCCCCTCCAGCGATTTGGGCGTCCCCGGCGACGCCAAAGAAGCCTTCGCCTTCGCAATCCTCGCCTACGAGGCCTACTACAACCGCCCCAACAATCTACCCAGCGCCACAGGCGCAAAACACCCCACAGTCCTAGGCAAAATAATCCATGCCCCCAATCGCTAGTCGTTCGGATTGGCTCGTGAGCCCGAGCTCGCAACTCGCAGCGGCGCTCCGCAGCGCATTCCGACTGATCATTCAAAGCCCCCTCGCCAATGCCGTCATTCAGACCGATGCTGCAAACGCGGTCATTCCTACCGGTGCTGTAAACGCGGTCATTCCGACCGCAGGGAGGAATCCAGAGTTACAGCAGCCTGCCCTCAACCAGCGTATTCATTCGAAGTGCAGTCTAGCCGCCTTCGCCTTTCTTCTCCTCGCACTCGCAGCCATCACCAGCTGCACGCGCGCCAACTCCGCGAACAATCCCACCCTCGTCAACTTCCTAATCGAATCCATGCCCACCAACCTCGATCCCCGCATCGGCACCGACGCGCAATCGCAGCGCCTCGACAGCCTGATCTTCAGCAGCCTGGTCTGGCGCGACGCGCAAATGAATTTCATTCCCGACCTGGCCGAGCGCTGGGAAACTCCCGACTCGCGCACGTACGTTTTCCACCTCCGTCACGGCGTTAAGTTTCACGACGGCCGCCCGCTCACGTCCGCCGACATTAAATACACTTTCGATTCCATCATCTCCGGCGGAATCAAAACTCCGAAGCGTGGTTCTTTCCGCATCGTCGATTCCATCGAAACTCCCGACGACGCAACCGTAATCTTCCATCTCCACGAACCCTACGCCTCGTTCTTAGGCGCCCTGGTGCGCCCAGCGATGGGAATCGTTCCGCGCGGCTCCGGGCCCGAAATTGCCCAGCACCCCATCGGCAGCGGCCCGTTCCGATTCGTCAGCTCGCAGCAGGATGAAGACGTAGTCCTCGAACGCAATCCTGATTATTTCGGCGCCGCGCCCAAAATTCCGCAAGTCCGTTTCCGCATCGTGCCCGATCCTATGACGCGCGCCCTCGAGTTACGCAAAGGCACCGCTGACCTCGCCATCAATTCACTGGGCTCCGATACGGTTGTCGCACTCGCCAGCGACCGCCTCCTCGACTTCACCGAATCCCCCGGCACCTCGCTCGCCTACATCGCCATCAATTTCGACGATGCAATCCTCGCGCATCGCGAAGTGCGTCAAGCGCTCGCTTACGCCACCGACCGCGCCAGCCTGATTCGCTATTTGCTGCGCGATCAGGCCCGCCCCGCTTACAATTTGCTCCCGCCAAACAGTTGGGCCTATGACCCCAACGTCCCGCACTACGATTTCGATCCCGAAAAAGCGCGCAAACTTCTCGACGCCGCCGGTTTCCCTCCCGGCCCCGGCGGCATTCGCTTTCACCTCACCATGAAAACTTCCACGGAAGAATCCCCGCGCCTGCTCGCCGCCGCTCTGCAGGATCAATGGAAGCAAGTAGGCATCGCACTCGAATTGCGTCCGCTGGAAATCGCCACGCTCTTCGCCGACATCACCCGGGGCAGCTTCCAGCTCTACACGCTGCGCTGGATCGGCGCCAACAACGATCCCGACATTTTCGAATTCGTCTTCAGCTCCAAAAAGATTCCGCCCAACGGAGCGAATCGCGGACGCTACCGCAATCCGCAACTTGACGCGCTGCTCGATCAAGCCCGCTCGGAAATGGATCAGCAGAAGCGCAAACAAATTTTTTGGGAAGTTCAAAAAATTGTGGCCAACGATTTGCCCTACCTGAATCTTTGGTACGTGGACAACATCTGCGTGCATCGCCGCCGCATCGAAAATATTTCGCTGCTCCCCTCCGGCGACTACGATTTTATCGATTCAATTGTTCTGAAATAACCGCGGCGGGGTAAAAGTGTTTGTAGGGGCGCTGCTTGCTGCGCCCGCCTTTGAAAGATGACGGGGCATTTACAACTCGCCGCACTACGATTCCAGCGCTTTGCGGATTTCGCTTTCGGGGATGGATCCTTCTCGCGCAACCCACCAATCGCTCTCCGTCAATCCCACAATCGTGGAGGCGAGCACGGCTCCTGTATCTCCCGAATCCAGAATCAGCGGAAGCCGTTCGCCAAGTTGTTTTACTAACTCATCCGCACTGGTACACGCGGGAAAACCGGAAAGGTTCGCGCTAGTTCCGGTAATAGGGTTCCCCACCGCGTCGATCAAAGCGCAAGCCAGCGCCGAGCGCGCCCAGCGCAACGCCACTCGTCCGCTATTTCCCGTAACCTTCAGCGGCAATCGATGAGTCGCCTCCACCACAATCGTCAACGCCCCCGGCCAAAACGCGTGCGCCAGAACCAAAAACGCATTTGGCAATTCGCGGGCCAAAGTCGCCGCTTGTTCGATTGAACTCACCAATATCGGCAGCGCCTTCGTTTCCGGACGCCCCTTCACCTGAAACACCCGCTCCACCGCCGCCAAATTAAACGGGTCGGCTGCCAATCCATAAAATGTATCCGTGGGCAGTCCGACCACGCGCCCTCTGCGAATAAACGCAGCGGCGTAATCCACCAGGTTCGGATCAGGATCTTCTTGTGAGACTTTAAGGATTTCGACGGGCAAAGTGTGTTCGCTCGTGGCGGGCAACAGCCCAAGCTCTGCGGCAAAATAACACAGGCAGCGCATCCGGCGCAAGCCGATCCACGAGACAGACATGCATGCCATTGTAATCACAGAACTTCACCAGCGGCAAAATTAGGTTTTCGAGCAGGTGGATAGCTGATGGTGTCCGCCGCTTCCCCTGGAGAGATCCATTCAAACGAACAAGACAAAGTCGGTTCCGGTTTGCGCGCAACTTTAAGATCCCCACCATTCCCGATGGAACTGGGAAGATTGGACAACCCGGCGGCTCCCGTTCGAGAATTTACGGGGCGACGGGTCGAATTTGTCATCATTTCCGAGCTCGGTAACAGGCACCCGCAAACATACGATATAGAGGCGATTAGGATTTTGTAACGACGTGATTTTTCAATGATTTGGGTGATTTTGACTATGAATCCCATTGGCGATTAGCCAGGCGATTAGAAATGGAGTGAATTTCATGCAGAAAATGTTCGTGAGCAGCGATATCAAATGACCCGGAATTTTGCAGAGAGGAAGCTTTGAAGCGGGATGAAGAGAACGATGCCGCTGAAGTTTGGGAATTCTCTGTGTAAGATCTCATATCACTGTTTACCATAAGGATAATAGGTTTGTCAAGAGTTTTCGTAATGTCCTAATTTGACCGTTGAGCATGTCTTGGCGCTACTTCAGGGTCATGCTTCAGGGGCTACAGCCTCTGTTTGGTGCGTTTTCTAATGTCGGAGCTTCCCGATCAAAGCCATCGGGACGCAAACAGCGCGGAAGCTCCGACTCCCTAAAAATCAAGCCAACTTCAATTTAGGGCAGCATCAGAGATTTCGGGGCCGATAGAGGTGCCGCGCCTACGGCGCTGCGCACCCCAGCTTGCTAGATTTGCGTCAGCCGCCGATGATGGAATGGCGAGGCGCTGAGACGAAGATCGTCATTTGAACCGGTCGTCCGTCTGCGCGTCGAGCTGGACGCTCTGCTGGTTGCTTCGGGCGTTGTCGGTGATCGTCAACCGCGCGTGTTTCGGTCCTTTGGTCCCCGGCTGAAGCGTGATCGTGAACCGGCAGCCTTCGTGCGCTTCCAGCACCTTTGGACAGTCATCGGTTGCGCTAAAGTCTCGCGCGTCCGGACCGGTGATCCCGCTTGCAACGATCAGTAGCGACGTCGTCCCTGGGTTCCTCAGATGAACGGTGCGGGTGTTGTCCTCGTGATGGCGCTCCCGGTCGAATTCCACACGGTCGGGATCGAACTCGGCCCGGGGATCGATTGCTGTTGCCGTCACGGGAATCAGCTGCGGCGCTGCCTGCTTGTTCGCCGCAATCTGCAGGGATGCCGTGGCCGTGCCTGCGTGCCAGGCAAAGAAGCGAATCCGGATTTGGCAGTTTGCTCCGGCTTGCAGCCGGAACGGGCAGTCCACGTCGGCGTCAAATTCACGGCTCCCTGCGGCGGCCGGAACGATCGTGGCCTGAATGTGTGTTAGCGGTGCCGTTCCCGTGTTCGTGATCGTCACGGACTGCTCGTGTCCCTCAAAGCGGAAGGCCGTTCCGAAATCGATGGTCGTCGGCGTGAGATTTGCGAACGCCCCCGACACGGTCAGCGTGAACGCCTGAAACACGCTGCCGCCGGAAGCTGTCGCCGTGAACTCGATGGGATACACGCCGCCGGTCACGGGATTACCCGCGAGAGTTCCCGTGCCGTCGTGGTTGTCCGTGAAGGTGACGCCCGGCGGCAATGGGCCGAGTTCCGCCAGAGTAATCGAGGAAACCAACCCAGCTGCCGTCACCGTGAACGATCCAGGTTGATCTGCAGTGAAGGTAGCTACCGATGCGCTGGTAATCGTAAGTTCCACCGGCAATGTCCCGCCGCCCGATCCCGAAGAACCAGATGCGGTGACCGCAAATTCGTAGGACGTTATGTTGCCGATCAGCGGGCTCAATCCACTCGTGCCCAGATTCGATCCGGCGGCCTCCAGCATCACGGAAGTTTCCATCTCATCGGTGGCAAAGGCGTAGAGAATGTGCGTCCCCTCCGAAATGCTGGGGAGCGTGGTGTTCTTGCCCGAAGTCGCAGCGCTCCAAGTTCCCGTCCAGGTGTCCAACTGATAGAACACTTGGTCGGGCAGTTGAGCACTCGGTGAAAACGTGTCCTTGGCAGTGAACTTAAAAGTGGGCGTTGCTGTGTCGGTGGAATTGTCCGTCAGAGTGCTGATTGTAGTCGTCAGCGGAATCGTCTGGACTGGCTGCTCCGCCAGCACCGTGGCGCTGCTGCTGCCGTAATTCGCCACGTACACCTTTCCGGCTGCCGGGTCCACCGCCACCACGACGGGATTTTTGCCAACGGCTACCGTGGTCGTTGTGCCGGTCGCCCCGTCAATCACAGTGACACTGGCGCTGCCGTAGTTGGCTACATAAATCTTGTTGGTAGCCACGTTCACCGCTACGGAATCCGGGTTGGTTCCCACGGCCACGGTGGCCGCGGTGTTGGTGGCGCCGTCGATCACCGTCACGCTGGCGCTGGCGTAATTGGCCACGTAAATCCGGTTGGTAATCTCATTCACCGCGATGGAAAGGGGCTCCGAGCCCACCGCTACCTTGGTCACCACTGCGTTGGTGGCCCCGTCAATCACGCTCACGGTATTGGCGCCGTTGTTGGCCACATAAATCTGGTTGGTCGAGCGGTTCACCGCGATCGCTGCCGGCTCGGCTCCCGTCTTCACCGTCGCCGTTTCGTTGGTGGCTCCATTGATGACTGTCATCGTGTTTGAAAAAAGGTTGGAGACATATATCTTGTCCGTGGCGTCGTTCAGGGCCAAAAATTCAGGCGTGGAGCCGGTCTTGACAGTGCTTGTGGCATTCGTCGCTCCGTCCACCACCGTCACAGTGTCGTCGATCGCATTGGCCACGTAGACCTTGTTCGTCACCGCATTCACCGCCACTGAGGCGGGTGAGGCACCCGTGCCGACGCTCGTCGTCGCGCTGGTGGCGCCATCAATCACCGTCAGAGTGTTGCTGCCCGAATTGACCACATAGATGGAGTTGGTGATGGGGTTGACGGCAACCGCGCTGGGTTTCTGGCCGGCTGCGAGCGTGGAGGTGGTCGAGCCGTCGATCACCGTGACATCGCCGGCGGTTTGATTGGCAACATATGCCATGTGCGTTTGCGGGTTCACTCCCACGCCGGCCGGTTTCGCTCCTGTAGGGAGGGAGCTTGCCGCGTTCGTGGCTCCATCAATGACGCTCACGGTTCCTGAATTGGAGTTCGCAACATAGATGCGGTTCGTAACCGGATCCACCGCGACCGAATAGGGACTGTCGCCGCACTGCAGCGTTGCCGTTGCGCCGGTGGCGCCATCGATCGCTGATAAAGTTCCGTCGGAATTCGCCACGTAGATCTGATTCGTGAGCGGGTTCACGGCAACTGAATAGGGAGACTTGCCCACGGCAATGCTCGAAGTGGTCAGAGCAGCGCCATCAATCACCGTCAGGCTATTCGAGAGATGATCGGCCACGTACACCTGGTTGGTCACCGGGTTGACGGCGATCGAGACAGGTGATTTCCCCACCGCGACTGTGGAGGTCGCCAGGGAGGCGCCGTCAATCACCGTCACGCTATCACCGGCGCCATCCACGACAAAAATCTTGTTGGTCACCGGGTTGACGGCAAGGGCCCCGGGATCGCTCCCGACGGGGACCGACTGGGTCGGGTAAACGTTGGGGGCCTCTGAAAAGACGTTCGCCGTACCGGAATTGGCGCTCACAAGATAGAGCAGATCCGTAAGAGGGTTTAAGGCGATTCCGAGACCGAAGGGAATTCGACCTTCAAGTGTTCCTTTTCCAAAGTTTGCCGGCAGACTGACTGGCAGAGACGTGGCGGTGGAATCCTGGATCAGCCATATGTTGTCGCTGCTTCCGGAGACCCCCAGTACGTAGGCGACGCCTTTGGACGGATCAACCGCGATTGCAGCAGGAGTCTCACCTACGTCCTGGCCAAATGAGATTTGCGTGGTCCCGTTGGTGGCGCCGTCGATCACCACCACGATCATGCTGCCTTCCGCCAGCACGTAGATCTTGTTGGCCACCGGATCGACCGCCAGGGCCGCAGGCTGAAAGATTCCGGAAATCAACTGCGTGGTATTTGTGTTGCCGTCGATCACCGACACACTGTTGCCGAAGTAATTGGCGGTGTAAACCTTGTGGGTGACCGGATTCACGGCGATCGCGATGGGGAGCGTGCTGGTCCCCAGGCCGATGTTTTCGAGGAGCGTTTGCGCCTGTACCTGCGCGGCGCCGAAGTTGCCAAGAGCCGCGAACAGCATAAGAAGGAAAGCGGCCATGCGAAGTGATTCGCAAACTTTGCTGCGAATTCGTCCCGCTCGCATAAATTGAACGCCAGACTGATTTGCGTTTGATCGCGGGCTCATTGCGCGCTTCCTCCAGTTGCGGTGGTTCATTTGCTGCTTTCGATTTGCCTCGTCGGTCGTCAGTGAAGCGTTTCGATGGCTTTCGACGGGGGTCTCACCTGAACCCGTCCCCGCCGCCGGCTTCGAGTTCCACGCTCTGCTGGTTGCTTCGGGCGTTGTCGGTGATTGTTAGCCGCGCGTGTTTCCGCCCTCTCGTCCCCGGCTGAAGCGTGATCGTGAACCGGCAGCTTTCGTGCGCCTCCAGCAGCTTCGGGCAGTCACTCGTTGCGCTGAAATCCCCGGCATCCGGCCCAGTGATCTCACTCGCAGCAATCACCAGCGCCGTCGTCCCGGGATTCTTCAAATGCACGGTGCGAGTGAACGTTTCGTGGTGGCGGTCGTGATCTTGGTCGAATTCCACGCGGTCGGGATCGAACTCCGCGCGCGGATCGATCGCCGTCGCCGTCACCGGTAGTTCCTGCGGTGCGGCCATCCCGTTGGCCGTCACTTCCAGAGTCCCGACCGACGTGCCCGGCTGCACCGCACGGAACTGGATGCGAATCTCACAGCTCGCTCCGGCTTGCAGCCGGTACGGGCAATCCACGTCCGCGTCAAATTCCCGGCTACCGGCGACGTGTGGAACGATCCTGGCCTGGATGTGCATCAGCGGCGCCGAGCCCGTATTCGTCACCGTCACCAGTTGCTTCATTTCCTGGAAGCGATAGAGTGTCCCGAAATCGATGCTCATCGGGGTAACGCTTGCGAATGATCCCGTCACGGTCAGCGTGAACGTCTGAAACACGCTTGCTCCTGGGGCGGTCGCTCGGAACTCAATCGGAAAAGTTCCGCCTGCTAAGGCGGATCCCGCCAGGGTCCCGGTGCCGTCATGATTGTCTGTGAACGTGACACCCAGCGGCAGCGCGCCGATCTCGGTCAGCATGATGGGGGCGACCAGCGCCGCCGTCGTCACCGTGGACGAGCCGGGTTCCTGCACCGTGAAAGTAGGCCTCCGGCGCGCTGGTAATGGCCAGCTCGACCGGAGATGTCCCGCCCGTTCCCGAAGAACCTGACGCAGTCACTGCGAATTCGTAGGCGGTAATGTTCCCGATCAGCGGGCTCACTCCCGTCGTGCCGGTAATCCCGTCGGCTTCCGACATTGAGGAGGCCTCCTGCTGGTTGGTGGCGAAGGCGTAGAGAATATGCGCACCCGCCGATAGGCTGGGCAGCGTCGTGCTCGTGCCCGGAGTCGTCGCGCTCCATGTGCCCGTCCAGGTATCCACCTGGTAGAACACTTCGTCCGGTGTCGGTGCGCTAGAAGAAAACGTATCGCTCGCCGTGAACGTGAAGGCAGGCGTGGTCGAATCCGTCGAATTATTTGCCAGCGCGCTGATCGTGGTGGTGAGCGGGATGGTCTGCACGTCCTGCTCGGCCAGCACTGTTACGCTGCTGCTGCCGTAGTTCGCCACGTACACCTTGCCCGCCGCCGGGTCCACAGCTAGCGAGATGGGATTTGCTCCCACCGCCACCGACGTCGCGGTATTCGAGGGCCCATCAATCACCGTCACGCTGGCGCTGCCATAGTTGGCCACGTAGATTCTGTTGCTGGCTTCATCGACCGCCACCCAGTCCGGGTTCGATCCCACGGCCACGGTCGTGGTGGTGTTGGTGGCGCCGTCAATCACGGTCACGCTGGCGCTGCCGTAGTTGGCCACGTAAATCTTGTTGGTGATCTCATTCACCGCAACGCTCAGAGGTTCGGTGCCCGCGGCGATCTTGGTCACCACGGCGTTGGTGGTCCCGTCAATCACGCTCACCGTATTGCCGCCGTTGTTGGCCACATAAATCTGGTTCGTCACGCGGTTCACCGCCACTCCCACCGGGTCCGACCCCGTTTTCACCGTCGTCGTATCGTTCGTCGCTCCGTCAATCACCGTCATCGTGTTGGACCGTAAGGTTGGTGACGTATATTTTGTCCGTCGTGTCGTTCACGGCGACAAACGCAGGCGTCGACCCGGTGTTGACGCTGGTGGTGGCATTGGTCGCGCCATCCACCACCGTCACACTGGCGCCGTTCGCGTTGGCGACATAAATCTTGTTGGTGGCCGCATTCACCGCCAGGGCACCGGGCGCGGCTCCCGTCGCGACACTCGACGTGGTGCTGGTGGCGCCATCAATCACCGTGAGCGAATTACTGCCGGTATTGGAGATGTAGATGTTGTTGGTGACCGGGTTGGCGGCGACCCAGGAGGGATTGCTGCCGGCTCCGACAGTGGTGGCGGAATTGGTGGCGCCGTCAATCACCGTCACATCCTTGCTCCCTTGATTCGCGGCATAGGCCTGATGCGTCTGCGGATTTACGGCGACGCTGGCCGGCCGCGTTCCGGCGGCGACGGTTGTGACCGCGTTGGTGGACCCGTCAATCACGCTCACCTGGTTGGAATTGGCAACCGCGACATAAATGCGGTTGGTGACCGGATCAGCCGCGACCGAGAAGGGATGAGCGCCGACGGTAATCGGTGTGGTGGCGCCGGTGGCGCCGTCAATCACCGTCAAATCCTCCCCGTTATTCGCCACATAGATCCGGTTGTTCACGGGGTTCACTGCAACCGAAAAAGGACTCTCACCTACCGGGATGGTCGAAGTCGTGTTGGTGGCGCCGTCAATCACCGTGACGTTGTTGGAGCCAAAATTGACCACATACACCAGGTTGGTCACCGGATTCACGGCGATGGAAATCGGTTCCTTCCCCACCGCGAGGGTCGTGGCCGTAAGAGTGGTTCCGTCAATCACGGTCACGGTGTTGTCCAGGTGGTTCGCGACATAGATTGTGTTGGTCGCCGGATTGACGGCACTGGCGACGGGAAAGCTGCCCACGGCAACCGACTGAGGCGAAGGGTTGGTCTGGTCCGCAGGAAAGATCTTCGTATTCGAGAATTCCGACAAATAGACAAGACTTTGATAGGGGTTCAAGGAAAGCGCATTGCTGTTGCTCGCAAGGATCAGGTTTTCACCGGCCCCGTTCGAGGTGACGACAACGTCATCGTTCCCAGGGGGATTCAAGCCTCCGCTGCTCTGGAGGGCTACTTCGCTGGCCGTTGTCCCATTGATCAGCCACAACTCGCCGGTTTCGCTGAAAGCCGAGACCGCCACCACGTAAGCCAGGCCTCTGAGGGGATCGACGGCAATCGCGGCGGGGATTTTCTCGAACGCCTGGCCCAGGGAGATTTGCGTGGTGGCATTCGTGGCACCATCAATCACCACCACGCTGGCGCTGCTTTGCGCGCCCACATAGATCTTGTTGGCCACCGGATCCACTCCGATGCAACTGGGCTGGGCGATCCCGGAGATGGTCTGCACCGCGAGCGTATTGCCGTCGATCACCGACACGCTGTTGGCGAAGTAATTGGCGGTGTAAACCTTATGGGTGACCGGATTCACGGCGATCGCGACGGGGAATGTGTTGATCCCCAAGTCGATGTTTTCAAGGAGCGTTTGTGCATGCGCCGGTGCGGCACAGAAGGCTTCGAGAGCCGCGAAAAGCATGAGAAAAAAAGCAGCCATTCGAACTGGTTCGCAAACGCTGCGCCGGATTCGTGCTGCTCCCACAAGTTGAACATCAAACTGACTTGTCTTTGATGGCAGGCTCATGCTACGTCCCCTTGCCTGAATAGTTGTACAAGGCCGCCCCTCAGTTGGCCGGCTCCAGGTGAGCGGCTTTGGCGGCTTTCAGGAATCAGCCGCGAGCCCAAGTAAACTGATCGCTCATGCGCGAACGCGTGTCGCCGGCCAAATACGTCGGAGCGCACAGAACGCACAAGCAGAGCACCTGCGCGTTTAAACCCAGGAATCGCCAATTTTCGGATTGGCGAGTGGCGAACGCCATTCCGGAGAATGGCGTTCCCGGCCCTCAAGTCCGGTTAGTCGACGAACGAGACTACGCCGGAGCTGATGTTGTAGAAAGCGGCGACGACCTTCAACTTGCCTTCATCAATCAACCCGGAGACGACGGTCGAGGCGTCGCGCAGAAGACTCGCCTGGATCCGGGCATTTTCCTTGGCCGCTTCATCCACATCGGTTCCTGCTTTGTTCACTGCCGGCTGGAGGTGGGGATACAGCGAGGTGATCTGCCCGGGAGCATTCGTGTGGTCAATCGTGGCCTTCACCGCGCCGCACGAACCGTGGGCCATCACCACGATCACCTTGGCCCCCAGCACCAACGTGCCGTATTCCAGGCTGCCGATGATTTCCGAAGTGACGAAATTTCCAGCAACGCGCGCGACGAAAATATGACCGATGGTTTGATCGAAAACCAATTCGACCGGCACTCGAGAATCGGCGCAGGAGAGAACGGCTGCGAATGGCTGCTGCAATTCACTGGTGTGGTGCCTCAAAATCGCAAGGTCCAGGTCGAACGATGTTAAGCATCCAGCCACGAAGCGCTTATTGCCTTCCCGCAATTCTTTCAGCGCCTGCTCGGGAGTTAGCTGCGACTGCGCCAGTGCGGGGGCCGGAGACACCAACTCCATTCCCGCCGCGGTCACCAATCCGGCGACTGCGCCTCCTACCGCCGTCTGGAGAAATTTCTGACGTGAGTTTTCCTGCGGTTCACTGGGATTCGGTCCCGAGGAGGAAGAATCGAGATCGGGAGAAGTCCGGTTGTCTTTTGTTTCGTCGTTGCCTGGCTGGGATTTTGAATTCATCGATCAAAGCCTCCAATTGGGATGTGTTTCAAAATATTGTGCCGCCACTCAATGCCACTATCGCGCCAACTGCACAACCACACTCCCCGCACGGATACGATGTTTACGGACACGCGCCTGCTTTACGACCTTTGCCTGCGCGAAGTTCCGCCCAAGCAGAAATTCTTCGATTGGGATCTTGCATGGGGACAGTGGCGCCGCAAACTGTTCAAATGCGCGCTGGAACAGCCAGCAGCAGTTGGCAATTTTACAAAACCGAAAATAAGCGTCAAGACCAATCTATAGGACTAGGAGTACCGAATTTTGCCCCGGGCGGCACGGAAGCGAGGTTTTTAATGTCCCCTTCCCTGCCGGAAATGCTGGTGAGCACGCGGCCTCGCGTCCTAGAACGGGTTCGCTGCTTTACGGGCTTTCTCGCGTTTGTTAGTCTCCCTTCGTGCGTTCGGCTGGAAAATTCGGTGGCGCTGCGCGGACTTCCTTGCCCCGTGGGGAGGGGCGCTCTGAGACAATCTCCAGCGCTGAAAATCAGTGGCTCAAGCGCTTCCGTGCGGCGTTACGCGCTTCTGTGCCGGAGACGGATGGCTGGTTGGGGCTTGAGGGGCCACATCTGGTGGAAGAAGCAATTGCTTCGGGATTGGAAATCGAGGCGATTTTGCTGAGCGCGTCCGGCGAGCATCACTTGGATCGGATTCGCTTGACGTCCTCGGCTTCGCCGGGTGCTACTTCGCTGAAGGACGTGCGGATACTTAGGACATCGGATAAGTTATTTGCGGGGGTCGCGAGGACTGAGACTCCTCAAGGAATCGCCGCGCTGGTGCGCGCACCGAATCGTGCATTTGAGCAGCTTTTGGCGGGGGACATTCCGTTGGTGGTGGTGCTGGTGGGGGTGCAGGATCCGGGAAATGTGGGCACGGTGGTGCGTTCGGCGGAGGCGTTTGGGGCTACTGGAGTTCTGGCCACGCGCGGCACGGCGCATCCTTGGTCGCCGAAGGCTCTACGCGCATCGGCCGGATCTGCCCTGCGGCTTCCGGTGGTCAGCGGAATTGCGGCGCCTGTGGCGCTGGCGCAACTGCGTGTGATGGGCCTGAAACTTTTTGCAGCGTCGGTTGAGCCTGTGGCGGCATCTTCGGCTTCGCCCGCGGCATCTGATCTTCGAGGGCCTTCCGCGATTCTGATCGGGAATGAAGGGGCGGGGCTGCCTGCGGAAATCGCTCGCTCGGCTGACGCCCGGCTGCAAATTCCTATCGCTTCGGCTGTGGAATCTTTGAACGCTGCAGTGGCCGCTTCCGTTCTGCTTTATGAGGCCGCTCGCCAGCGCGGCAATCGCGCATAATCATGGGACTCTTCGAAGCCGTCCAACCTCGCGAAGACGCGGGCCCACGCCCACTGGCCGATCGAATGCGCCCGCAGACTCTCGATGAATTTGTAGGCCAGGAGGAATTGCTCGGCGCGGGAAAGCCGCTGCGCACGCAGATCGAGCGCGACGACATCAGCTCGATGCTGCTCTGGGGCCCTCCAGGTTGCGGCAAGACCACTCTCGCGCGCATTATCGCCCGGCGCACGCGTTCCGAATTCGTTCCCTTCTCCGCCGTGCTTTCCGGAATCAAGGAAATCAAGCAAGTGATGGAAGCGGCCGAACGCTCGCGGCAATTCGGACGCCGGACCATCGTGTTCGTCGACGAAGTCCATCGCTTCAACAAGGCGCAGCAAGATGCGTTCCTGCCCTACGTCGAATCCGGCAGTATCACAATGATCGGCGCCACCACGGAGAATCCATCGTTCGAAATTATCGCCGCGCTGCTTTCACGGATGAAGGTGTATGTACTGCACGCGCTCTCCGCGCAACAAATCAGCAATCTTTTGCGTCTCGCAGTGGAAGATCCTGAACGCGGCTTGGCCAGTGAAAAAATCGAGATCAGCGATGAATTGCTCGAGCGCATCGCCATGATGTCAAACGGCGACGTGCGCGCCGCGTACAACACTCTCGAAGCCGTCGCGCTCGGCACGCGGCCCGGCGCGCAAGGCATCCGCGCCGTCACCGCCGCGCTGCTCGAAAATGTTTTGCAGCGCAAGTTGCTGCCCTATGACAAAGCCGGTGAAGAACATTTCAATTTAATTTCCGCGCTGCACAAATCCGTGCGCAATTCCGACGCCGACGCCGCTCTTTATTGGCTGGCGCGCATGCTCGAATCAGGAGAAGACCCGCTCTACCTGGCCCGCCGCATGGTGCGCATGGCCAGCGAAGACATCGGCCTGGCCGAACCGGGCGCCCTTGCTGTGACGCTGGCGGCGATGCAAGCATTCGAATTCCTTGGCCCGCCGGAAGGAAATCTGGCGCTGGCCCAGGCCGCGGTTTATTTATCGCTCGCGCCGAAGTCAAATGCGCTGTATTCAGGTTACAATTCCGTGTTGCGGGATTTGGAATCGACGCAGGCTGAGCCGGTGCCCCTGCATCTGCGCAACGCCGTCACCGGATTAATGAGCAATATCGGATATGGAAAAGGCTATCAATACGCCCACGATGTCGAGGAAAAAGTAACGGACATGACCTGCTTGCCCCCCAGCCTCCTCGGCCGCAGCTATTACCGGCCCACCGATCAGGGCTTCGAAGAACGCCTGCGAAAGCGAATCGACGAGATTCGGCGCATTAAAACAAAAGGAAACAAGAACGAATGAGGCCCAAGCCCGCCTGTGTTCCGCGCTCCGGTTCGTCCTCAGCCTCGCGCCTGGGATTGTTCCTTGCCGGTATGGTTTGCATCTCCACACTTCTCGCCGCCCGGCTTGCGGCTCAGGAAAAGCCCAGGTTCACGATCGACGAAGAATGCACGTCGTTCTCGTTCGGGCCGGATAGCCGCATCGCGATCGCGGTTCGCCACCCTTTCAAAGTGAAAAAATATTTTCTCGAGCGCGCGGACATCTGGATCGCCAATCCCGACGGCAAGAAATCGCGCATCGAAACCAGTGAAAAAATGGTCAAAACGGCGCAGCCGTTCAGCTTCGTGGTGCAATCGATCAGTTGGTCGCCTGACGGCCACAAGTTGGCGATCGAGATGCTCACGGACGAAGCGACCAACGATCAGGGCGACACCAAACAAGGCCAAGCCACCGAATTGCTCACCGATGGCGGCCAGGAAATTAACGTCGAAGGCTCGAAAACCACCGGAATTCCAGACTCGACCCACGCGCAATGGCTTTCCGATGGATCAACCGTGGTGTATCTGATCGAAGCGGTAAAACCGCGCATGTTGTACGCGATCCGTTCCGTGGCGCCCGCAAGCGGTGTCACCAAGCCGCTTTTCGAAGGGCATTTTTTCTCGGCGGTCGCATGGGACGCAAAACACAATACCGCGGTAGGCATCGAACGCGACCGCTCGATGAGCGGGCCGATCCACCTGGTCTCGCTGGATTTGTTGAAGCAGACTCGCGTCGACCTCGCAACCCTGTTCGGATATGAGGGCGCGCTGTCGCTTTCGCCGTCAGGCGCAAAGGTCGGATATTACGCCGACGGCGACACGATAGAAATTCGCGACCTAGCCGCGCCGCAAAAAGCAATCGACATTCGCGTGGGAGCGGGACGATTCGAATGGTCGGGCGACGAACGTCGCCTGTTGCTGAAGAAAGGTCCCGCGAACCGGTCGGGAGATTTAGTGTGGGTCAGCATTCCCGGCGGAAATCTCGATACCGTCCTGCACTCCCTGACCTTTCGCGATTTCGCCGTCTCGCCGGACGGGCGATTCCTTGGCGTCGAACAACCCGGCACTCGGAACCTGATCGTCTACGCAATTCCCTAAACTATTCCCGGGAACGCCATTCCAGGGAATGGCCCTCCCAGACAACCGAGTTGAATGGATTAAGCCTTTAAATTGTCTGGAATTTTGTTTCGATGGAAAATCGCTTACTTCGCCAGGCGGAACCGCTTCACATGCTCTTTCAAAATGCACAAATCCATCACCACTAGCAGCCCCGCTCTTCGCGCTCGGTCGGCAGCCTCTTGATGGATCACGCCTTCCTGTAGCCACAACGCTCGCGCGCCGATCTTGATGGCGCTCTCCACAATGTCCGGAACAAATTCCGAACGCCGGAACACATCCACGATATCGATTTTCTCGGGAATATCTTCCAGCCGCGCGTAACAGCGCTCTCCTAAAATTTCAGTCTCGCCAGGATTCACCGGAAAAATCCGGTACCCCACGCTTTGCAAGTATTCCGATACTCCGTAACTCGGCCGGAATTTCTTCGAGGATAAGCCCACCACCGCGATATTGTGGCTGGTTTTCAGAATTCCTGTGATCGAATCCCGCGCCGTTCTCGGTTTGTGCTGTCTGGGAGTTTCTAGTTTCGGGTCTGTTGGAGTCTCGCTCATCGCCTCGCCTGTGATCCGCCCGGCCGCGGCCCGCCTGCCACACTGCGCACTTTTTCCAGCGCGGAAAGAAAGATCCGGTTTTCTTCCGCCGTTCCCACCGTCACGCGAATCGCGCTCGGAAATCCCATCCAGCGCATGGGTCGGACGATCACTCCCTGTTTCATCAATTCCTGGGCCACTGCATCGGCGTCGCCATCCAGCTCCACCAGCACAAAATTTCCAACCGAAGGCACAAACTCCAAGCCCAAATCCGCCAGCCCTTTCGCAAGCTGCGCCAGCCCCGCGCGATTGGAATCCACCGAACGCTTCACATGCTCAAAATCGTCCAGCGCCGCCAGGGCCGCGGCCTGCGCACCGATGGAAGTATTGAATGGCAACCGCAGTTTGTTTAATTCCTCGAGCAATTCGCTGGGGCCCACTCCATAGCCAATCCGCAACCCCGCCAGTCCGTATACTTTCGAAAAGGTCCGCAAAACCAGCAGGTTTCGTCCTTCCCTCACCAGGGCGATGGAACGCGAATAATCAGGGCGGTCCACATAATCGAAATAGGCCTCATCCAGGATTACCAGCACGTCTTCCTGAATCTTATTAAGAAATTTTTCGAAATCATCCGCGCTGAAGAGTGTGCCGGTGGGATTATTCGGGTTCGCCAGGTAAATCAGCTTCGTTCCCGGTTCAATCGCCTGCGCAATTCCATCCAGGTCGATCTGGTAGCCCTTCTGCGGCACTTCGATCAGGCGCGCACCGGTTGCCCGGATCGCGATGTAGTACATGGGAAACGAGCCGTACGAAGTGATTCCGGAATCCCCCGCGTAGAGGAGCGTCTTCGCCACCAAGTCGATCAAATCGGTTGAACCCGCTCCCAGAATAATCTGATCCGGGGAAACGCGCAGCCGCTCCGCAAGCTTCTTGTGCAAATAATAGCCGCCGCCATCGGGATAGCGGTGTACTTCCATCACCGCTTTCTTTAACGCCTCAATGGCCAGGGGCGAAGGGCCCAGCGGGTTCTCATTCGACGCCAGCTTCACGCAGTGCATTCCCAATTCGCGCTCGACATCCTCGATCGGCTTGCCGGGAACGTACGGCTCGATGTTGCGAATGAAAACCGGCACAAGTTCGCGGACTGGTCTGGTCATCTGGACTTACCCCGTCCTGAATTCTTGGAACGCCCAATGGAAAGGCCGCTGCTTTTGCGATACCGTCCAGTGCTCGGTGGGTGCGGAGCGCTTTCTGGACGCTTTGTAATTGTCGCCTGCCGTGTCCTCCCCTCGGCAGCTTTTTTTACCGCGCGTTCAAGGTCCGCAACTTCCGCCTGGTTCAGCAGCCGGCATTGGCCCGCCTCGAGCTTTCCCAGTTCCAAATTTCCCAGCCGGGTGCGGCGCATTTTTTCAATCGGATGCCTGAGCTTTTCAATCACTTTGCGCAGGCGGTCGCGCCGCGCGCTGGTCATCGTTGCTTCATACCAGGCGTTGGCCGCCTTGCCCATTGGGCGCAGATGGATTCCCGCATCCGTTTCAATCGTGGATAATTCGCTGGGATTCAGACAGCCTTTCACTTTAATTGCATAGGCCTGCGGCAGGTTATGCGTCCGGAGCACACGGCTAGCCAGGTCGCCGTCATTGGTCAGCAGGATCAAGCCCGCAGTGTGATATTCCAAACGGCCTACGGGATAAACGCGCACGGGAATTCCGTAGAGAAAATCCCGCAGTGATTGACGGCCTTCGGGATCGCTCATGGTAGCCACCACGCCGGCAGGCTTGTTTAGCAATACGTACATTTTCTGGCTGGGCTCGCCATGGACGAGCTTGCCCATCACCTTGATATGGTCGCGTCCGCTATCCGCTTTGGTTCCCAACTCCGTGACGGTTTGCCCGTTCACCGTCACCTGGCCCGACAAGATGAGCTGCTCCGCCTGCCTGCGGGATGCCACACCCGCGCGCGAAATAATCTTCTGAAGCCGTTCAAGCACTCGAATCTCTCCTGCCCATGCTAAAGAGTCTTACGAATCGGCGAGTCCAAAGGTTTACGACGACAGATTGGAAGGTAGATCTTCTTCCGATTGAGTTCCCTTCTCGGCAAATTCCTCGGAATCTTCTCCCCGTTTTGTCACACTTGAGGCTTCGTGCCCAGCCCCAGCCCCTGCCGCAGCGGCCTTGGTATTCTCCGCGGCCCTCTGCGCCTCTGCGGTAAATTCTTCTGAATCAGGCTGTGACACTTCCACTTCCCCCACAGATGGAGCGGCGCCGGCTTCATTCTCGCTTTTTGCCAACGCTTCCGCATTCACAGATGCCTCCGCTGGTTGGGCAGTTTGCCCCGCATCGGCAACTTCAACTGTTTCGCCCGCTTCGCCCGTCAATTCCGGCTCGATCGGCGCAATTCCGGAATCCGATCCCAACGCGGCCTGCGCCAGTTGCTCGAACTCCTTCAAACTCGGCAACTCGTCCAGATCGCTCAATCCAAAGCGCATCATGAATTCTTTCGACGTGCGATACAGAATAGGCCGGCCAATCACAGCTTTTCGTCCAGCGGTGGTGATCAGCTCGCGCTCCAGCAGAGTTTTGATGACGCCCGATGCGCTGACGCCGCGGATTTCCTGGATTTCAGGAATCGTGACGGGCTGCTTGTAGGCAATCACCGCCAGAGTTTCCAGGGCAGGCATGGTCAACCGAAGCGGAGGCCGCAGCGATCTTGATGAATTTGCGCACCGCTTCGTGGTGCTGCGCCTTGGTGTAATACTTGTACCCGCCGGCGACCTTGCGGATTTCAATTCCCCGCTCGTCCACCGCATACGAAGCCACCAATAGATCCAGCGCGGCCTGCACTTCCGTTTTTTCCGCGCCGATGGCGGCCGTCAATTGCTGGATGGTGGCCGGCTCATCCGCCGCGTAAATAATTGCTTCGAGCGCCGATTGAATTTCTTGTTGGGTCATGGTTAACCGTATTGCTCGTCAATCTTGGATTTGTAGTCCTCGCCTGAAAAGATCAGGTCAAACATTTTGTGCTTCCGTATCCGGATATCTCCGAACGCTTCGGACTGCACCAGATCCACCGCTTGCAACCGCACCATTTCCAGTACGGCGAGGAAGGACACAATCATAGCGCGGCGGGAGGCGCAGGACTCGAAAAATCCGATCAGGGATACCGGCTCGTCGCTGGCCATCAATTGCTTGCGCAGCAGGTCCATCATCTGAGCGACGGTGTAGGTTTCGTGCTGCAGTTCGATTTGCGGAATTTCGCGCCGTCGCTGCAACACTTGCTGGAATACTTTTACCAGGTCCACCAGCGAAACCACCAATTCGCCTTCCGTGCCCTTCATCATCGTAGAGCGACAAATCCGGATGCGACCACACGTGCGCTTCCACCTGCTGCTTTTGATACAGCAATTGCGCCGCATTCTTGAATTTTTCGTGTTCCAGCAGCCGGTGCACCAGTTCGTCGCGCGGGTCCTGCTGATCTTCCGGGCCGGCCAGACGGATCGGGCGGCAGCAGCATTTTCGACTTGATGTGAATCAGAGTCGCCGCCATGTAAATAAAATCCGAGCTGAACATCGATATCGAGCTCTTCGAGCTTTCGCAAATAATCCAGATATTGCGCGGTGATTTTCGCGATGGGAATATCGTGAATATTCGATTTCCTGCTTGCGGATTAAATCCAGCAGCAGATCGAGCGGGCCCTGGTACATCGGCGAGTTAATTTTGTAAGGGGCGCCAGGCGTGTTCCGTAGAATTCTGGTTCCGTCGGCTAAGCCGGCCCGCTACGGCGCAGTTAATTCAGTTTCCGGTTGCGGCGCCTTGGATGCCGTCGGCGAAACGCTCGCGTCCGAACCTTGCCTTCCAGCCGAAAATCGCATCGCGCACGCGCCTCATGGTCTATTTCGCCACGCGGCGCGCTTTTGCGATCCTGCGATCGAGAATATTCCAGACGCGCTTGGGATGCGCATCGAATTCGCGGCGCTTCGCTCGAATCGGAGTCAATCCATCGCACTAAATTATCTGCCATGGCTTTCTTGCATTCGACGCATCCGATTCCCGCGCTGCGGCAGCCTTGCTCCGCCCATGAAATCGTTTCCGGCGGCGAAAATAAATTGTGGTACGCGAACACCGGACAAACTTCCGGCCGCCCCGGATCGGTCCGCCGCACCCGCTGCGGGTCCGTCATCATGTCTTTCGCTTTTTGCGAATTTCATCTGGCGGATCGGAAAGCCAGATCGCATTCCCGTAACTCTTCGCCATCCGGCGGCCGTCCGTGCCCGGCACGCGCGGCGTCTCCGTCAGCATCACTTGCGGCTCGCGCAAAACGTGTTCCACGGGACACCCGCATTCGCAAGCAGTGAAAGCCGGTGATCGAGGGACAGCTGGCCGCAAAGCTTCATCCAATTCAAAATCATTCCTTCCGACTTCGCAACTTCGTAGCACAGCCACTCCTGGCTCGTGCCTCGGCGTCCTCGATCTTCAGCGTCAATCCCTTAGCCAGCGCCTCCACAGCTTCAGCGCCGAGCCTTCTTCCATATCCACGGACCGTAAGCAGTGTTGAAGCTCCGCACCATCTCGCGCGCTCAACTCCACATGCGGCACCTGATCCTCGCCCACGGGAACCAGCAGCGCCAGCCTCCGGCTCGCCATACATCACAATATCCGCCGCTTGCAAGAGCGGGATATCCCAGAAATCCATACGTATTCAGGTCGCGATCCTTCAAATTTTCGATTTGCTCTTTGTAAGTCGGCACGCGCTCCAGCCATCCCAGCGGAGTAACCATCGAAAGCAGCAGATGCAATTCCGCATGCTCCAAAATCTCCGACTGCACAAAAATAGTGGACTTTCTCCGGATCGAGCCCCACGCCAGAAAGCCAATCCGCGGTCACTCAATCGTGTTCTGCGCAATCAGCGAAGTATCCGCGTAATGCTGGTCAAGCGCGTGCCAGTCCGCCACAAAATAAAAACACTCATGACGGATCATCCTGCAGCTTCACCCAATTGGAAAGCGCGCCAAAATAATGCCCGATGTGAAGCGGCCCCGTGGGACGCATGCCGCTCAGCACTCGCTGGCGGCGTCCCTTCGAATGTTCACTTGAGGGTTCCCGGAATCTTGAATCGCAGGCTCCTGCTGCGGCGCGGTCAAGACGCGCTTCCCGCGCGCGCAACAGATCGCGCGCAATCACCATGCGTTGCATTTCGCTGGTGCCTTCGTAAATCGTAATCACGCGCGCGTCGCGGTAATAGCGTTCCACGTCGCTTTCGCGCGAATAGCCGGCGCTGCCATGAATCTGTACTGCCTTGGCCACCACGCGGTTCACCATTTCGCTCGCATATAATTTCGCGCGCGAAGCGGCAATTTTCCAGCTTTCTCGACGTCATGATCGCGCTGCCACGCCGCGTAATAGGTCAGCCCGCGCGCCGCTTCGATTTCCGTTTGCATGTCGGCCAGCATCCATTGAATCGCCTGAAATTCGCCGATCGTTTTCCCGAACGCGCGGCGCTGCTTCGCATACCGCGCGGCCGCTTCCAGAGCGCCTTGCGCAAACCTACTGCCTGCGCCGCCATTCCCACGCGTCCGCCATCGAGCGCTTCGAGCGCGATCTTCAGTCCCGTGCCCTCTTCGCCCAGGCGGTTTTCCTCGGGCACCCGGCAATCCTGCAGCGAAATTTCTGCGGAATGGGAAAGTCGCATGCCCATCTTATCTTCCTGTCGCGCGACGCGAAAACCGGGGAAGGTCGGCTCGACCAGAAAAGCGGTGATCCCTTTCGCGCCCGCGCTCGGGTCCGTCTTCGCAAACGCAATGCAAATTCCGGCATCGCCGCCGATCGTGACCCAACTCTTGGTGCCGTTCAAGAATATATTCGTTGCCCTGGCGCACGGCCCGCGCTTGAATTCCCGCCGCATCGGATCCCGCTTGCGGTTCGGTCAAGCAAAATGCGCCCAGAATTTCCCCGCGTGCCAGCTGCGGCAGATATTTTTTCTTCTGCGCTTCGCTGCCATGTTGCAGCAGCGGCACGGAAGCCACCGAATTCGTCACGCTCAGCGTGATAGCCGTGGAAGCGTCACACCCGCGCTACTTCCTCGATCATCAGCACATAACTGATCGTGTCCGTCCCGCGCCGCCCCATTCTTCTGGGACGAGCATTCCGCAACAACCCATTTCTCCCAGCTTGCGGATCTGCTCGAGCGGAAACTTATCCGCGCGCTCGTACTCGCGCAGAATCGGACGCATCTCCGCCTCCATAAACTGGCGGACGGTATCGCGGATCAGTTGCTGATCGCTCGGTAAGCGAAAAATCCATAATTATTTTGTCGCAGCGATGCTAACACATTGCGCAAGGCGTCCAAAACCCGAACAGCAGGTCGATGATGGGCTAGCGTCAGCCCGTCAAGGCAACAACTCGAAGGGGGCCGCTTGTCTATCCTGATACGGCAACTCGTATTGGCGAAGCGGGCGCAGCAAGCAGCGCCCCTACGACTGCAAATCCGGATAGTCGGGGCGGGGGCGGCCGTTGCATTGCCCTGTTGACATTCAACAGGAAGGACCTGTATTCTCCTGTTGGAATTCAACAGGAGCGATACATGGCGCGGATCAAGGCGGAAATTCTGAAGGGCACTTTGGACTGCATGATCCTGAAAACGCTGGCGGCCCAGGGCACGCTCCACGGCTACGGAATCGCGCGACGGATCGAGCAGGCGTCCCGGAACGTTTTGAGCTTGAACCAGGGCACCCTGTTCCCTGCCCTGGTGCGCCTGGAAAAGCGGGAATGGATCCAATCGAAGTGGGGAGCGTCGGAGAAGAACCGGAAGGCGAGGTACTATAACGCTTACGCGAGCGGGGCGGCGGCAACTTTCGAGAGAAATGGAGAACTGGGAACGGTCGGCGGCGGTCGTTAACTGGGTGCTGTACGCCGCGGAGACAAGCCGCTAATTAACATAATTTGGAGCGGTGTGACCTCGGTTAAGCGTTCGGGTGACGCCGGATTCGCATCTCGGTGGGAGCAGGGTTGCGTTAGGCCATAAATTAGAGTTTGAGCAGTTCTCTTAAGCGCTTCGTTTGAGCGCGGCTAACGGGAATTTCGGTCTGTTTTTTGTCGTTCATTTTCAACATGAAACTGGATTTGAACCACGGGACCACTTCTTTGATCAAATTAATGTTCACTAAATACGAGCGGTGGGCGCGCCAGAATTGGTCGCTATCAAGCGAGGCCTGCAATTCCTCGATGGTGCGGAAATTCGAGAGGCCGTCGTATTCTTTTGTCGAGATGGTGATCACGCCATCCTCGATCGCCGCGTAGGCCATTTCCACCGCGTCGATCAGAA
The DNA here is from genome assembly GCA_963797765.1 of uncultured Acidobacteriota bacterium. Taxonomy (GTDB): domain Bacteria; phylum Acidobacteriota; class Terriglobia; order Acidiferrales; family UBA7541; genus JBGPTK01. Next base: position 1,143,516 of record CAWCQU010000003.1, read on the forward strand.
AGAGCCTGCCCTGCGATTTCACCAGCAACTTTACTGGTTGCGATGATTTCGGAGCGCCGATCTGGCCGACTAATTTTTCGAGGCGATCGACGGGCGAGGAGTTTGCTTCGATTAATTTTTTCGCGCGTTGGATGGCGCGAGAGAGGCGGCCTTTATCGAAGGGCTTGAGCACGTAATCGACGGCGTTCACTTCGAATGCATGCAGCGCGTAATTATCGAAGGCGGTGGCGAAGACGATTTGGGGAACGCGCAGCTTGCGTTCCACAAGTTTTTTGATCACGCCAAATCCGTTCAGGCCGGGCATTTGCACGTCGAGGAAAACTAAATCCGGATTGTGTTCCTTGATCAGGTTGACGGCTTCAATTCCGTTCTTGCCTTGCGCCACCAGATTGATTTCAGAAAATGACTTGAGCAGGAAGGCCAGCTCATCGCGAGCTGGTTTTTCGTCGTCGATGATTACAGTGTTGATGGGCATTTTCGAATCCGCGCCGCACTGGATTGCAAGGCCAGTATACGAGAGGCGGCGAATTTACGGAAAGGCTTTACCGCAGAGGCGCCGGGTGCGCCGAGGAGCATCGCGACCCAAATCGAGACGTACGCACCGATTCCGGTTTAATATGACAATTCGATTCTTCGGGAGGAAACGCGCATGGATGTGAGAGCATTTGCGAAGGAAGTTGAAACTTACGTTCGTCCTTCTACTTTTCCTGTGGCCGCAAAAATGCTTAGGCCGGACGAGCCAGTGCCGGAAAAAGCGAAGCGGCCCTTTCGCGATCTGAAAATTCAAATTGCGATTTGCCAGGCGATCGCCATGGCTCGGCGATACGGTTGGACGCTCGCGGTCGGCGCGGAGGATGTGAATTGCGTACTGACTAAAACGGCGTTTGGACTTGCTCCGCTTACGGAGCACTACACCGAAGGTCACCTGGCCTGCGGGATGTATACGGAAACTTTGGAAGCAGGGGCGCGGAGCGAGGAGGCTACGCATCGTCTTCCGGAAGGACAATATTCGCATCTGTTGGTTGGGCCTGCGGCGCGCGCGGATTTTATTCCTGACGCGCTGGTGATTTACGGAAACTCCGCGCAGGTGATGCGCCTGCTGACCGGGGCGCTATGGAAACGAGGCGGCGCATTGACCAGTTCCTTCACCGGGCGAATCGATTGTTCCGACGAAATTATTCGCACCATGCTTACCGGAGATTATCAGGTGATTCTTCCCTGCTATGGAGATCGCGTCTTCGGCCATACTGAAGATTGGGAAATGGCTTTCTCTCTTCCTGGTTCGAAAATGGACGAGTTGGTGGAAGGGCTTGCGGCGACTCACAAGGGCGGCATCCGTTATCCGATTCCCACTTTCCTAAGATACACGCCGCAATATCCGGATCATTATTACGAACTCGACCGCGTTTGGTCGGAACTGCCGGTGGTGAAATGAGTTCGCGCGCGAAGATTATTTCCAGCAAGGTTATTTATGACGGCCCCGTATTTGGCGTGCGCCACGACGAAGTGCTCGAGCCCGGCGGAATTCGGACATCGCGCGATCTGGTTACGCATTTCGGCTCGATCGTTATTCTGCCTGTACTTTCTGATGGGCGCATCCTGCTGGTCCGGCAATACCGCCACGCCGTCGGACAATATTTGTGGGAATTGGTGGCGGGGCGCGTGGAAGAAGGCGAAAATCTGCTGACTGCGGCGAAGCGCGAATTGCTCGAAGAGACGGGATACAAGGCGCGGCGCTTCCGGAAATTGCTCCGGCTCTTCCCTACCCCGGGATTCCTCAGCGAGTTCATGGTGATTTATGCCGCCGAGGGACTTGTGCCCGGCCCCGCGCAGCCGGAGGAAGACGAGCGCATTACTACGCGGGCTTTTACTTTGCAGGAAATCGAACGATGGATGCAGACGGGGAAATTGAAAGACGCGAAATCGTTTGCGGGCATTCTTTACTATGCGCGCTTTGTGTTGAAGAAATAAACGGCTCAGTGGCTGCATGGGAACCATTCACGTAGAAAACCGCTTTTATTCGGCTATGTAGGGCCCTGCCGGATTCCTCGCTTCGCTCGGAATGACGCCGGTTAAAATCCGTCGCTTTTCACTCGCAGTGACACATGAGATCTATTCTGCTTTGGCCGGAATGGCGCTGGCTTGGATATTTGCCGCGCTCCGTTCGGAATCACCGAAGCGGGATTCCCTGACAGGGCGTTCCGAGCCGGAATTCCATTTTTTTGCTTTGTTCTTCACCCACTGTCCATCTCGCAATTTTCGACCTATAATCCGGGGCCATGGAAAACTCTGAAGTCGCCACAATTTTGAGCGAAACGGCGCAACTGCTGGAGATTGACGGCGCGATCATTGGCCGGTATCGAAGTTATGAACGGGCCGCCGAGTTGCTTGCCAGCCTGACCGAGCGAATCGAAGAAACCGCCAAGGATGAAAAGAAATTGAAGGAGCTTCCCGGCATCGGCGAAGGAATGGCCGAGCACATCCGGGAAATTCTCTCCACTGGCGACTACAGCCTGCGGAAAAAGCTGCTCAAGAAATACCCTGCGACGATTCTCGACGTTTTGAAATTGCAAGGAATCGGTCCCAAGAAAGCGGCGTTCTTGTGGCACAACTTTCAGGCTGGAACGGTGGAAGCCGTCGAGAAGCTCGCGAAAGATGGAAAGCTTCGCGATCTTCCGGGATTCGGCGAGAAGACCGAACAGAATATTCTGCGGGCCACGCAATCTTTCAAAACCTATAGCGGCCGGTTTCACCTGGATGTCGCGGACACGACGGCGGAACGGCTGGCGGCTTACTTTTGGGAACTCGGCAAGAAGATTGATTCAATCACTCCGGCGGGCTCGTTGCGGCGCGGCAAGGAAACCGTTGGCGATCTGGACTTCATCATCACGCTTCCGGGGCGCGCGAGCGAAAAGGCCATCGAGGAAATCGCTGAACACGTTTTGAAATATCCGGGCATCGGGCAAGTGCTGGCGCACGGCGAGAACAAAGTGAGCTTCGTGCTGGAAAACCAGATGCAAGTGGATGTGCGCTTCATCGAAAAAGACAGCCTGGGAGCCGCGCTTTTATATTTCACGGGATCGAAGGAACACAACGTCGTACTGCGCGGCCGGGCCAATAAGATGGGGTACACGCTGAATGAATATGCGCTCACCACGCTGGAGGGCGGAAAAATCGTCGCGCGAAAAACCGAAGCGGAAATTTACGCAAAGCTGAAGCTGGCTTACGTGGAGCCGGAGTTGCGCGAGAATACGGGAGAAATCGAAGCTGCGGAGGCCGGCACGCTCCCGCATCTTGTGACGCTGGCTGAAATCCGCGGTGACTTGCAGATGCACACCACCGCTTCGGATGGGAAAAACTCGATTGAGGAAATGGCCGCTGCCGCACGCGAACTGGGCCGCGAATATATCGCGCTGACGGACCATTCGAAAGCCGTGACGGTGGCGAATGGCCTCGATGAAAAGCGGACGCTCGAGCAAATCAAGAAAATCCGCGCCGCGCAGGAAAAGATCTCTGGATTCCGCATCCTGGCGGGAAGCGAAGTGGATATCTTGAAAAACGGGGAGCTGGACCTGAACGATGAAGTGCTCGCGCAGCTTGATGTGGTGGTCTGCTCCGTGCACTCGTATATGAATCTGGATCGAGCGGCGATGACCCAGCGCATCCTGGCGGCGATCGAGAATCCTTACTGCCAGATTATCGCGCATCCCACCGGGCGGCTTCTTTTGAGGCGCGATCCTTTCGATTACGATATGGAAAAAATTCTCGATGCCGCAAAGAAATACGGCGTGGCGATGGAGTGCAATTCGTATCCCGACCGGCTTGATTTGAAGGATACGCACCTGCGCATGGCCAAGGAGCGCGGGGTGAAAGTCGTCATTTCCACGGACTCTCACCGCACGGCAAATCTGGCGTTGATAAAATATGGCGTTTTGACCGCGCGGCGCGGGTGGCTGGAGAAGAAGGACGTGATCAATACCCTGCCGGTGGAGAAGTTTCTTGAGGCGCTGCGTCCGAAACCGCAGGGGTCAGTGAAAACTCACCGGGCAGCGGCTTCGAGTGATTCGGTTGTGCCATCACGCCGGCGTAAGGCTGGCAAATAGTTCTCTGTGTTGGCCTCTTCGTTTTCCTCCAATGGGGAAATAAGGACGCGGCTGAACAGTTTGCGGAAAAAGTCGAGAATTAGGCTGCGATGGAATGGAACTCCAGATCAGGCATGGAGAAATACCCCACTTCTCAAGCATTTAAAACCACCTCCGGATTCCTCACTTCGTTCGGAATGACCCCTGAGGGCATTTTTCCGCAGCCTGTGAAGCCGGCCCCTACAGGGAAGGCTCGATCAGCAGAAAGCTGCCAGCCTGAAGGCCGGCGCTACACAATCATCCCTCCAATTTTATGCTCAACTTACCAAGGACAATTTTTGATTTGCGGCGTCCAATGGGCAAGGCGAATGAACTTTTTGGATGTGGACTGCGTAACTTGAGCTAGAAGCGGATAGGGAGGTACAGCTATGCACAAGAATTGGCTGATCGGGCTCGTCCTTTTGGGACTCGCCGTAGCAGTGCCGGCGCGGGCTGATGACTGGTCCAAGAAATATGGCGTTAGCGGGCGGCCCGATTTTCATTTCAACGTGAATGACGGAAAGATCGATATCCTTTCCTCGGATTCGAAGGAAATTGAGGCGCACGTTTGGACTTCGGGCTGGCGCATCCCGGACGACGTCAAAATCACCGAAAGCCAAAGCGGGGATCACGTCACCATCGATGTCCGCGTTCCAAACCTGCATTTTAATTTTGGCGTCAACCATCGCTCGCTCCATGTGGAGCTTCGCGTGCCTCGTGAAATCGATCTGGATGTTCATACTGGCGACGGGAGCATCACTTCGCAGGCTCTCTCCGGACGAATCCACCTGGATAGCGGGGACGGGAATATCGAGGCCAGCGGGTTCAAAGGCGATATCAAGCTGCACACCGGTGACGGTCATATTGAGGGGACACAATTCGAAGGCACGCTTTTCGCCGATACCGGCGATGGCCGGATCAATGTTCGCGGACGATTTGATGCGCTGGATATTCACACCGGGGACGGCAATATCGAGGCGGCAGTGGAAAACGGATCGCAAATTTCCGGGTCCTGGTCGCTGAAGACCGGCGACGGAAACATTGTGCTGCGAGTTCCGGAGACGTTTCACGCCGATCTGGACGCGCATACCGGCGATGGGCACATCAGCTTGGATTTTCCCGTCACAGTTTCCGGATCGCTGAGCAATTCATCGATCCGCGGCAAACTGGCAGGCGGCGGACCTTCTCTGATGCTGCGAACAGGCGACGGATCGATCCGGCTGGAACGTTTGTAGACCTTCAGGAAACATCCAATTTCACTGCGTCGAAGTGTAGCCCGGGGCAGACACATGTCTACCGCTGGCTACAGGTAGTTTCCCGCCTCGCTGAATCCCACTGACTATAAAGCAGATACAGATCCGCAGGATTGGCATGGCCCTTGCATTTCTCCCTAGTGGGTTGGAGGTGCAAGATGCTTTACTTTTTTGCCGTGGTGCTGGCGATGTTGGTTTTTGTCTGTGTGGCTAGTTCGCTGGCTTCTTTTAGCGGGAAGCGGCGAGGGTTGTGAGAAAACAGGGGCGCGGCTGAAGAGTTTGCGGAAAAAGTTGAAAGTTGCTCTGCGATGGTATGACGCCGCAGATGCGCCATCGAGAAATTCTCTGCTTCTCAAGCATTTGGGATTGACTCCGGATTCCTCGCCCAAAAAACGGGCTCGGAATGACTGGATGGAGAGCGGGAAGGGCGCGGCCCTTCGCAGCTCAGGGTAAACTGAAGCCGGCCCCTACAAAAAATTTTGCTGCTGTCTCTCTGCAGATTTCCTAAAAGATCGATTTCGGATTGCAAATCTTGTTTGCTTCGCGCATCATGCTTGATTCTGTTTCTGCGCTTATCCGCCGCTACGGGGCACACGGCGGTCAATCTTCGCGTTGAGATCAACGCTTCACAGGGGGCACTGAATGCGCAAGCCTGCAAGCATCACTCCGCCAAAAGGAAAGCTCGGCGTGCTGATGCCGGGAATGGGAGCGGTGGCGACGACGTTTATGGCTGGAGTCGAGCTGGTGCGGAAGAACCAGTCGCTGCCGGTCGGCTCGCTGACGCAAATGGGCACGATACGGTTGGGCAAGCGAACGGAAGGCCGGTCGCCGCGGATCAAGGATTTTGTGCCGCTGGCAAAGCTCGAGGACATTGTATTCGGCGGGTGGGACGTTTTTCCGGACAATTCGTATGAAGCGGCGTCGAAGAGCGGGGTTCTTGATGCCAAGGATTTGACCAAGGTGAAGCGGTTTCTTTCCGGCATCACGGCCGATGAAGGCGGCTTTCGACCAGAATTTTGTGAAGAATCTGCACGGCACGCACATCAAGAAGGCTAAAAACAAATTCGACCTGGCCACGCAGATTGAAGGACGACATCCGCAATTTTAAGAAGAAAGTCCGGCGCGCAGCGGCTGGTGATGGTGTGGTGCGGGTCGACGGAAAGTTATATTCAGGTTCACGCTGTACACAAGACGGTGAAGGAATTCGAGCGAGCGATGAAGGAAAATCATCCCGCGATTGCTCCTTCGATGCTTTATGCGTATGCCGCGATTACCTCCGGCGTGCCGTTTGCCAATGGCGCGCCAAATTTGACGGTAGACGTTCCCGCATTGATCGAACTCGCGCGGCTGAACAATGTGCCGTTGTGCGGCAAAGATTTCAAGACCGGGCAAACGCTGATGAAAACGATTCTTGCTCCGGGCTTCAAGGCGCGCATGCTGGGATTGCACGGATGGTTTTCTACCAACATTTTGGGCAATCGCGATGGAGAGGTGTTGGAAGACCCTGGATCATTTAAGACCAAGGAAGAATCGAAGCTGAGCGTGCTGGAATATATTTTGCAGCCGCACCTTTATCCCGAGCTTTACGGCAAGATTCATCACAAAGTTCGCATCAACTATTATCCTCCGCGCGGCGACAACAAAGAGGGCTGGGACAATATTGATATTTTCGGCTGGCTCGGATATCCGATGCAGATCAAGGTGGACTTTTTGTGCCGCGATTCGATCCTGGCGGCGCCGCTGGTGCTGGATTTGGTTTTGTTCATGGATTTGGCGCAGCGTGCCGGGATGCGCGGGATTCAGGAATGGCTGAGCTTTTATTTTAAATCGCCGATGTGCGCGCCGGAACTTTATCCGGAGCACGATTTGTTTATTCAATCGATGAAATTGAAAAATACGCTGCGCTGGATGATGGGGGAAGAGTTGATTACGCACTTGGGGAACGAATATTACGACTAGAATTTCACTTGGAGATTTCCGGGAAGGTTTTACAGGCCGTCTTCAGAGGCCGAACAGCGTGCGGACCAGCACGAAAACCGCGCGCCGACGGAATGGCCACCTCGGAACTGCGCCCGAGGAAATCCCTAATTCTCAAGCATTTGGGGTTGTCTCTGGATTCCTCGCCCGAAGAACGGGCTCGGAATGACCCCTAGTTGGATTCTGCTGCCGCATGTAAAGCCCAAGTTGGGGTTCCATGTTGCCGTTGATGGATCTCTCCTCCCTGTCCTCGGCGAACCCTGTGGTTTGCCAGGTTTTGTCCGCGCCTGCTGCAACCTTGCCCGCGAAACCCAAAATGGAACGTTTCTCTTACGAACACCTTGCGGGTGTCGTTCTTGACGAACCTTTGCGGCGTACGTTATCGTCGGCTACTTCATCTAGAAATCTGAAAGCCGCAGCCCACTGCGGGGAGGCAGGATGGACGCGAAAAGTGTTATCGAATTTGCATCAAAACAGAACGCAAAGATACTGGATTTGCGCTTCATTGATCTTCCCGGCATCTGGCAGCACGTCAGCTACCCCATTGATAGCCTAACGCCGCAATGCTTTGAAGACGGGTTCGGAATGGACGCGAGCTCGATTCGCGGCTGGGCGCACATTCACGAATCGGACATGCTGCTGATACCCGATCCTGCGACCGCGATCATGGACCCGTTCCGCGACACGCCGACGATCACGATGATTTGCAATGCCATCGATCCCATTACCAAGCAGCCCTATCCGCGCGACGCGCGGCACATCGCGCGCAAGGCGGAAGCGTATCTGCGGGTTCAGCGGAATCGCGGACCAGGCGTTCTTTGGCTCCGAAGCGGAGTTTTTTATTTTCGATAACATTCGCTTCGACCAGGCCACGCAGCACGGCTTCTATTTCATCGATGCCGAAGAAGGCCGCTGGAATTCGGGGCGCGAGGAACATAACCTGGGCTACCGGCCGCGTTACAAGGAAGGCTACTTCCCCGTTCCGCCGACGGATCATTATATGGATCTGCGCACGGATATGACTTTGCAGATGCAGGCGGCCGGCTTGAATGTGGAGTGCCACCACCACGAAGTGGCCACCGCCGGGCAGACCGAGATCGACATCAAGTTCGATACGCTGCTCCGGTCCGCGGACAACATGATGGTCTATAAATACATTGTGCGAAACGTGGCCAACCAGTACGGCAAGACGGTGACGTTCATGCCCAAGCCGCTGTTTGGAGATAACGGCTCGGGAATGCACACGCACCAATCGCTGTGGCTGAAAGGCAAACCGCTTTTTGCGGGCGATCTATATGCCGGGCTTTCGCAGACCGCGCTGTGGTATATCGGCGGATTGCTGAAGCACGCGGCGGCGCTGGTTGCTTTTGCGGCGCCGACAACCAATTCTTACAAGCGCCTGGTGCCGGGCTTCGAAGCGCCGGTGAACCTGGCGTATTCGCGGCGCAATCGTTCGGCGGCGATTCGAATCCCGATGTATTCGTCGAGCCCGAAGGCCAAGCGCGTCGAGTTCCGGCCGCCCGATCCGTCGTGCAATCCGTATCTGCGCATTCAGCGCTATGCTGCTGGCGGGGCTTGACGGAATCGAAAACAAGATCAATCCGGGCCAGCCGCTGGATAAGGATATTTACGATCTTTCGCCCGAGGAACTGAAGGAAGTGCCGTCGCTTCCCGGCTCGCTCGAACAGGCGCTGGAAGCTCTGCAGAAGGATCACAAATTCCTGTTAAAGGGCGATGTGTTCAACGAGGAACTGATTCAGCTGTGGATCAATTACAAGATGAAGAACGAAGTGAATCCCGTGCGGATGCGGCCGCATCCGTACGAGTTTGCTTTGTATTACGATATTTAGAAGTTGGAGATTAGAAGTTCGAGGTCTGAGAGCCCGCCAGATGCCTACGGCGGGCTCTTTTTTTCTGTCGTTTTGAGGTCTCGTCCTCCCTCTCAGTCACAGCTCCCGCAAATTCTTTCCCCTCCTCGAACACGAACTAGATTCGATATAATATTCCATAGGTAATCATTTATGATTGCTCGATTGCGGAGTGATTCGATGAAAAGATGCAGTTCGGTTTTAGCCGCGCTCGTGTTTTGGGGTTTGGCGATGCCTGCCTGCGTGGCGGCTCAGAATTTTTCTCAATTGCAAGGATCGCCAGCGGTTCGCATCGTTCAATCCATAGAAACTCCGTTCTTGTTCGGTTCCCTTCTGGGTCGGCCAACGTGTGATGCGGAGGAAAATGTTTACATAAGGCCGCTGCGGAACAAGGAAGATCCACTGAAGTCTATCGTTTCGCGGATATCCACTACAAATCTGTCGGTCACCATGTTTAAACCGGCCGAGATTTCTGCGTTTGCGGATTCTGAGCCAAGGACCACCGCATTCGCCGTGACCGCTCGCGGTGACGTATATGAGACCGTATTGTCGGCAAATAAAGAAAGCGCTGATCGAAGCTTAGGCCTGTACCTGGTGGATTTTGCAGGAACGGGTGAAGTCCGCCGGCTAACGAAAATGGGCTTTTTACTCGTTCCGGAAACTATAGCCATCTTTCCGGATGGGAAAGTGTTCCTTTCAGGGACTGTGCCCACGAAACTTACAGACTCGAATGCCTCAACCTCCCAAGATCCATCGCACATCAAATCGTTTGCCGGAATATTCAATCTCGAGGGGCACCTGCTTTTCGACTTATCCGCCCCGCAAGATGGCCCCAAAGAGTCCGTGAATCCGAACGATAGCCCCGCTGATCTTACAGGGCTAAAAATTGAAGACGCGACTGTCTCGTTCGACGGTTACTTATACCTGCTCAGAGGTGGGTATTCTTTCCGCGTTGAAGTGTGGACCGAGAACGGGGTGAAACGAAATGAATTTGCGATTGCGCCACCCAAGGCGGGATGGTCTCCCATCGAACTGAGAACCGAGGATCTACACTTTGTCGTTCGATTCCAGCAGAATCCTAAGAAGCCGAATGAAGCACCCTTCTCACCGCCAAGGGAGGTGACCTACGATCTCAATTCGGGCGCGACCTTGAATAGCGTCGAAATTCTCATGCCTCTGTCCTTGACCATTTGTCGAACGAATAAACGGATGATACTTCTCTCAAATCATAATGGGCATTTTTCGATCATTAAAGCCGAAATATACTCAGGAACCTAGCGGGCGAAGTTTTCGACGTGGTTGGGGCTCCCGGTCTGCTCAGGCCGTCGAAGGATTCCATTCCGGTGATTCCATTTCGACCAACTTGACGTGGCGACGCGCTTCTCATTCGGGGCGGTCTCGGTTAGGCTAGTGCGCTGTTATGGATGCTGCGTTCACTAGCATTGCTTTTTCGGAGCCGGAGACGGCGGAGACGAACCTTTCTCTGCTGGAGCAGCGGCTGCCTGCCTCGCTTTGGACTACCCTGCCCGCGCTGCTGGCGCAGCTTCCTGATCCGGATGGGTCACTTAATTATTTGGAACGATATTTACGCGACGCTCCGGCGCTGGTCGTTTCCTATCTGGGGAAGAATCCGGCGGCGCTGCACTACTTGTTGCTGCTGTTCAGCTACAGCCATTTTCTTTCAGAGACGCTGCTGCAACGGCCGGAATTGATTACCTGGCTGCACCGGCGCGGGCCGGGCGAGGGCCTGGATAAAATCAAGTCGCGCGAAGACCTGCTGGAAGAATTCGCGCGATTTGCCGCTACTGAATACGACCAGCCGCCGACCGTGGTGCTGGCTCGATTCAAGCGGCGGGAATATTTGCGGATTACGATTCGCGACGTTTTGGGAATGGCCACGCTAGCGGATACCACGCTGGAACTTTCCAATCTTTCCGACGTGCTGCTGGAGCGGGCGCTGCGCACCAGCGAACAAAAACTCGACAACGATTACGGCACTCCGCAAATGACCGACGCGAGCGACCGCGTACACAGCGTTCGCATGATTATTTTGTCGCTCGGCAAACTCGGCGGACAGGAACTCAACTACGCCTCGGACATCGACCTGATGTTTTTGTACGAGCATGACGGGCAAACCGCGGGGGGCGCGGTGGGAAGCCATTTCCAACGCCGAATATTTCGTGAAGCTTTCGCAAGGCGTTTTGAAAACGGTGACCGACGTGACGCCCGAAGGCGCGCTTTTCCGCGTGGACATGCGCTTGCGTCCGGAGGGGCAGCAAGGCGACCTGGCGGTGAGCATTCCTTCGGCGCTGCAGTATTACCGGACGCGCGCGCGGGAGTGGGAATTGCAAATGCTGATCCGCGCCCGCGTTTCGGCGGGCGATTTCGAAGCGGGTGGCCGCTTCTTGCGGGAACTACAGCCGCTGATCTACCGGCCGGAATTCGATCTGGCGGTGGCGCAGGCGGTGCTGGACGCGCGTGAAGGAATTTCTCGGGAACTTCGGCGGCAGCCCGGGCTGCGGGGAGAACGGGAGGCAACTTCGAACGTGAAGCTTTCTCCCGGCGGAATTCGCGACATCGAATTTCTGACGCAGTGCTTGCAGCGGCTGTATGGGGGAAAGGATAGCTGGCTGGCGGGGCGCGGGGCGGGGTCGACACTAGTCACGCTGCAACGGCTGCATGACAAGGGATACGTGAACGGGCGGGATTTCTTCCGGCTGGGCACCGCCTATCAATTTTTCCGCAAGGTCGAGCACCGCTTGCAGCTTCGCCAGGGATTGCAGCGGCACACGCTTCCTGATTCCGCGGGCGGGCTGGACCGGCTGGCGCGGCGCTCGGGAGTGGAACCGGCCGTGGGACGCACCGCCGGGGAGCAATTGTTGCAACGCATCGCCCAGCATTTTTCCGAGGTACGGGAAATCTACGAAAGAGTGCTTTCGATTCAATTCCGAGACGGCGGCGTGGCGGCATCGCCCGACCGCGGTGGACAGAAGGAACTGGCGCCTGGCCCGCTGGGTCCGCGGCTGCAAAGCGAATATCCCGGAGTGGCGCGAGTGCTGAGCGAAGTCCGCTCGACCCAGGATTCCCATGCGCGCCGCGGATTGCATCAATACCTGACGACTGCTTTGCTCGATCCGGAATTCATGAAGCGGTTGGAAGCGAAGCCGGAATTGATTGCACGAGCGGGCGAATTTTTTGCACGCAGCGACCTGGCCGTGGAGGCGCTCTGCCGGAATCCGGAAGACATTGCCATCGTGGATGATCCGGATTCGGTGGCGCCGCCGAACTTGACTGTGGCTGCGATTGAGCTGGATTCGATTGACGCGGCGATGGCTGCATTGCGGATCGAGCATCGCAAATGCGTGCTGGCCGCGCTGGTTCATGCACTGCTGGGCACGGCGCAACCGTTTGAAACTTTTGCGGCGATCACTCGCTGCTCGGAGGCGGCGATCCAGGGTGCTTTGCGGCTGGCCATGGCCGAGCCGGCAAGTGCGGATGCGGTTTCGAATTTGGGCGACGTGTTGGATCTGGAAGCGGCTCCGTTTGCGATGATTGCACTGGGACGTCTAGGCACGGGCGAAATGGACATCGGCTCCGACGCAGACATGATATTCGTTATCGAGGAAGGACTGTCCGCGGAAGAAAATGCCGCCTGGGCGAGGCTGGCGGAGCGATTCGTGAACGTGGTGAGCAGCCATACGCGCGAGGGGATACTTTTTCCGGTGGACACGCGTTTGCGACCGCGCGGCGCCGACGGCGAGATCGTTCAATCGGCATCCTACTTGATCAAGTATTTTGAGACCGAGGCGGAAGCGTGGGAAGCGGCCACGTTTCTTAAGGCGCGACCGCTGGCCGGCAATCGAGCGCTGGCCACGCGCACGATCGAACAGATTCATGCAACTTTGCTGAAGCGATTCGGCAGCGAACGGCCGGGGGAAACTGCCTCGACGCCATCGCGCGAACTCGCCGAACAACTTGCGCACACGCGGGAACGAGTGGAACGCGAGGGCGCGGCGCACGGATCCGGATCGTTCAAGCATGCGGCAGGTGGGTATTACGATGTGGAATATATTCTCGCGTACTTAACCCTGACGCGTGGGTTGCTGCCGCGAGCGTCCGATGGGCCCGGTCACGTTTTGCGGCAAATAGCAGCCATCGAATCGGCGGGGGCGCTCGATTCCGCGCGAGCGCAAACTTTGCGCGCCGCTGCCCTGCTCTACCGCAGCCTGGATCATGCGCTGAGGCTGGTGACTGGAGCAGCGACCAGCCAAATGCCGGAGCCAGCTCTGGCCGAACGCGTGGCTCCGCTGCTGGCAGAGTGGAGAATTCCCACTGGAGCATCGCTGGAGAGCGCTGTGCTATCTTCCCGCCGTGAAATCCGCAAGCTATACGAGCAGATCATTCTGAATGCCAGCCATTAGTATTGACATCGGTGATCGCAAAAAAAACAGGTTGGCTAGCCGGCGCGGGAGCCTTCGGGAACTGGGGCTTCGGGGACGGCGAGTACGGGACGGATGCCGTCGGCATAGCCTATGTCGAAGAGCATGCCTTGAGAGAGTATGCCTCGCATTTTTTGGGGCTCGAGATTTAGGACGAAGAGGGCCTGCTTGCCGGTAATTTCCTTTGGATTGGTTCGTTCCTGTTTCATTCCGGCGAGAATGGTGCGGGTGTGATCGCCGAAGTTTACGGTTAATTTCACCAATTTGTCGCTATCCGGGACATCGTCGACTGCTTCGATGCGGCCTACGCGGATGTCGATTTGATTTAGGAGTTCGATGGAGATTGTTGGTTTTATGGGAGCGGGTTCCATAGGCAAATATTAGCGGAGACCGTTGATGTACCACAATGGTGCAAGGATACAAACCGGGGCGCGGCCCATCGAATCTCCCTTCGTTTCTCAGGGCGAGCAGGGTAAACGTGAAGCCGGCCCCTACAGAATCGAAAGGAACTGCTGAATGGATTGTGATATTGTTCCCTATTCGACGGCGAATCGCGTTGTCATCCCGCACGTCTTCGGTGCTTTCCCCAGCAAGCGCTGCCCGATGCGGCGTCGTAACCGTCCTGGAGCCCAACCAAAATGAAGAAAGTCTACAGCGGAGTAGCGGTCCCGGCGGAAGGCCAACCGATTGATTATGCGGATGGGAAATTCAGTGTTCCCGACCGGCCGATTATTCCGTTCATTGAGGGCGATGGAACCGGGCGAGACATTTGGAAGGCTTCGCGGCGCGTATTTGATGCGGCGGTGGAGAAAGCGTATGGCGGCAAGCGCAAGATCGCGTGGCTGGAAGTATTCGCGGGTGAAAAAGCATTCAATACGTTCAAAGAGTGGCTGCCGAAAGATACAGTGGACGCCATTCGCGATTTCCGCGTAGCCATTAAAGGCCCGCTGACTACTCCGGTGGGCGGCGGGATTCGCTCTCTGAACGTGGCGCTTCGCCAGATGCTCGATTTATACGCGTGCGTGCGGCCGGTGCGCTACTTCGCCGGCGTCCCTTCCCCGGTCAAGCATCCCGAACACATGGACGTAATCATCTTCCGGGAAAATACCGAAGATGTTTACATCGGCATCGAGTGGAAGGCCGGGACACCGGAAGTGAAACATCTGATCGATTTTCTGAACAATGAAATGTTGAAGGGCGGCTCCAAGCAAATCCGGATGGATTCGGGAGTGGGCATCAAGCCGATTTCAGCGTTCGGAACCAAGCGGCTGGTGCGCCGCGCGATTCAACACGCCATCGAGAAACATCGCCAAGTGGTGACGCTGGTGCATAAGGGAAACATCCAAAAATTCACCGAGGGGGCGTTCCGGGATTGGGGATACGAACTTGCGAAAGAGGAATTCCGGCAGCAGGTGGTAACGGAGCGGGAGAGCTGGATCGTAGGCAATAAAGATCGCGATGCGAATCTTTCCGTGGAGGAGAATGCGGCGAGCATCGAACCGGGCATGGATCGAGCGACGCCGGATTTCCGAAAGCAGATTCATTCCGAAGTAAAGCAAACGCTGGACGCAATCTACTCGACGCACGGGAAGGGGCAATGGAAATCGAAGATTTTGGTGAACGACCGGATCGCCGATTCCGTGTTCCAGCAAATCATGTCGCGCGCCGATGAATATCAGGTGTTCGCGACGCCGAATTTGAATGGAGATTATCTTTCAGACGCATGCGCCGCGCAGATCGGCGGGCTGGGAATGGCTCCCGGCGCGAATATTGGCGATGGCTTTGGCATCTTTGAGGCCACTCACGGAACCGCGCCCAAGTATGCCGACAAGGATGTGATCAATCCGAGTTCGCTGATGCTTTCGGGATCGATGATGTTTGATTTTCTGGGATGGGGCGAAGCGGCAAGCTTGATTGAAAATAGCATCGCGCGGACAATTCAGCAGAAAAAAGTGACGTACGACCTGGAACGGATGATGGAAGGGGCAACGCAGTTGGGTACGTCCGGGTTCGCGTCGGCGATTATATCGAATATGGAAGTGGCGGTGGAAGCGGACTAGGAATGCGCTGAGATTGGGAGCGGTTCGCGCGGGATTCATCGAGTACACTGAACTTTCAGGTATGCTCTGGCAGGTATGCTCTGGATCCCTCACTCCGTTCGGGATGACTGCAAAATCGGGTGATTGCGATCCCGCGAGTTGAAGTTTGTACAGGCGATTTTGGTTTGGAGAAAATTCCAAGGAGCGGATTGATGCGGAAGAAAGTTACGGTGGTGGGAGGGGGATTTGTGGGGTCGACCACTGCGCAGCGGATTGTTGACTCGGGGATCGCCGACGTGGTGCTAACTGACATTTTGGAAGGCGCGCCAGCCGGTAAAGCGCTAGACATGCTGGAATCGACTGCAATTTCCGACAGCGATTCGCGAGTGCTGGGGATTTCCACGGCGAGCGGAGATTATCGAGAGACGGCCAACAGCGACATCGTGGTGGTGACGGCGGGATTTCCGCGCAAACCGGGGATGAGCCGCGACGATTTGCTGAAGGCGAATTATGACGTGATCAAGGTGGTGATCGAAGCGGTGGTGAAATTCTCGCCGAATGCAATCTTGATCCTGGTGACGAATCCGCTGGATGCCATGGCTCAGGCTGCTTACAAGCTGAGCGGCTTTTCGAAAAATCGCGTGATTGGAATGGCGGGAGTGCTGGATTCAGCGCGGATGAGCACATTTATTGCAATGGAGCTGAATGTCTCGGTGGAGAACGTGAATGCTTTCGTGCTGGGCGGCCATGGGGATGACATGGTGCCGCTCCCTCGCTACACGACCGTGGCGGGAATACCGCTGCCCGAATTGCTGCCGAAGGAACGGATCGACGCGATTGTGGAACGGACACGCAAGGGTGGGGCGGAGATTGTGAATTTGCTGAAGACGGGATCGGCGTATTACGCGCCCTCGGCTGCGGTGGTGCAAATGGTGGAAGCGATTTTGAAGGATAAGAAGAGAATTCTGCCGTGCGCGGCTTATTTGGAAGGCGAGTATGGGATTCAGGGGCTTTTTGTGGGAGTACCGGTGAAATTGGGGGCGCGTGGGATTGAGCAGATTATTGAGATTAAGTTGCTGCCGGAAGAGCAGGCGGCGCTGGATAAATCGGCGGCTTCGGTGCGGGAATTGATCGGGGTGTTGGGTTTGTAGGATTGGGCGGGGAGAAAGACACTTTTGTTTGGAGTTGAAAGCGCGCTCTGGATCCCTCACTTCGTTCGGGATGACCGCAAAAACCGCAGGTGCGAATGCTGCCATCGCTCGATCTGAGTTGATAGGCTATTTGGAGCGGATTAGTTTTTCGAAGGCGGACTCGTCCAGGATTTCGACGCCCAGGGTGCGGGCTTTGTCGTATTTTGAGCCGGGGTCGGCGCCGACTACTACGTAGTCGGTACTTTTGCTGACGGATGAAATCACTTTGCCGCCGTGGGATTTGACCAACTCGCCGGCTTCTTCGCGGGTGCGATTGGCCAGCGAGCCGGTGAAGACGAAAGACTTGCCTGCCAGTTTCGTGGATTTTGGTTCCACGCGTTCTTCCTTGAAATTCAAACCTGCTTGTTTCAGTTTGCGAATCAAGTCGCGATTGGCTTGTTCGGAAAAGAATTCGACGATGCTTGCGGAAATTTTGGGGCCGACTTCGGTGACTTCTTCGAGTTCCTCGGCCATGGCCTCGGCGATTTTATCGAGCGACCCGAAATGTTCGGCCAGGAGCTGCCCGGTGCGCTCTCCCACGAAAGGAATCCCGAGGGCGTAGATGAGGCGCGCGAGGCTGGCTTTTCTGCTGGCGGCGATTTCATCGATCAAATTCTGCGCGGATTTTTCCGCCATGCGTTCGAGATTCGAGAGGGTGTCGAGATCAAGCTTGTACAGATCGGAAAAGTCCTTCACTAGTTTTTTGTCCACGAGCTGGTCGACAATCTTTTCGCCGAGGCCGTCGATATTCATGGCGTGGCGGCTGGCGAAGTGGATCAGCGACTCCTTGCGCTTGGCCGGACAGGCCACGTTTACGCAGCGGTAGGCAACCTGCCCTTCGATTTTGTGGACGCGGCTGTTGCACTCGGGGCAGCGCTCGGGCATGCGGAACGGCTTTTCTTCGGTGCCGTGCTTCATCACCTTCAAGACGTGGGGGATCACTTCACCGGCGCGCTCGACGAGCACGGTGTCTCCGGCATGGACACCGAGGCGCTCGATTTCGTCCATGTTGTGAAGAGTGGAGCGCGTGACGGTGACGCCGCCAATCTGTACCGGTTCGAATAAGGCCCAGGGAGTGAGGACGCCGGTGCGCCCAACACTGACGTTGATTTCCTTGAGGAGGGTGGTTTCCTGATGCGCCGGATATTTATAGGCGATGGCCCAACGGGGAGCTTTGGAAGTAAAGCCAAGTTCGGTTTGCAGCGTACTTTCATTTACTTTGATTACGATCCCATCAATTTCGAAGGGGATCTTTTCGCGCTTGGTGTCCCAGCGTTCGATGTACTTTTCCACTTCCTCGATCGAGCGGCAAACCGCAAAATCGGGACTGGCCTTGAAATGCAATTTCGCCAGCGCGTCGAGCACTTCGGAATGGCGCTGCAGGGGGACGCGCCCATTGGCGAGCAGATAATAGGCATAGAAATCGAGGTGGCGCGAAGCGGTGATGGAGGGATCGAGCATGCGCACGGCGCCCGCCGCGGCATTGCGGGGATTGGCAAATTGCTTTCCTCCGGCCTCTTCCTGCTGCGCGTTCAGAGCAGCGAAAGCCTTGCGAGACATGACCACCTCGCCGCGGACTTCGAATTCGGAGGCGAGGCCGATTTTTTGGGCCGCTGCAGCATTTACGCTGAGCGGAATGGAGCGGATGGTTTGGATGTTGGGAGTGACGTCCTCTCCGGTGGCGCCGTCGCCGCGGGTCACTCCGCGGACCAACCGGCCGTCTTCATAGATGAGTGAAATGCTGAGGCCGTCGAATTTGTGCTCGCATACGTATTCCACTTTTTCACGACCCAGCACTTCGCGCACTCGACGGTCAAAATCGCGCAGGTCGTCGAAGGAATATGTGTTGTCGAGACTCAACATCGGCGTGCGATGGCGATAGGTTTGAAATCCTTCGCGAGGAGTGGCTCCCACGCGGTGGGTTGGCGAATCGGGCGTGAGAAGTTCCGGGTGCTTCGCTTCGAGGTCCTTCAATTCCTTCATCAGCCGGTCGTAGGCGGCATCGGAAACTTCCGGATCATCCAGAACGTGATAGCGATAATCGTGGTGATGAATCTGGTCGCGAAGTTTTTCGGCCTTCTTGGCATCGGCTTTGCTTGCTGGCATCCGGTCCTCAACAGGAAGCATGAAGTTCTCGAACGGCGGATATTATACAATGCCGTTCAGATTCTAAAGGGTTGGCTTCTGAGGCTCAGCGAAGATGCCGAGAGGGATTCATCGCGCTCTTTTGATTTATAACACGGCCAGCGGCCGGCGCCGGGGTGAGCGACTGGCCGAAGTGGAAGCTGCGTCGATCGTCCTGAAGCAGGACGGAATTAATTGCGAGTTGGCGCCGACGACAGGGCGGGGATCGGCTACTGAATTGGCCCGGCAAGCGGTGGTGGATGCAAGGCAGTTGGTGATCGTCTGCGGCGGAGATGGCACGATCAACGAAGTGGTGAATGGGCTGGCTGGGAGCCAGGTGCCGATGGCGTTGCTGCCTGCGGGAACAGCGAACATCCTGGCTAAGGAGCTTGGTATTCCGTGGGATATCGCAGCGGCGGCGGGGATGATCGCCGGTAGCGAGCTGCAGCGAATAGCACTGGGACTGGTAGCTTCAGATGGGGATTCCACTACGCCGGGGTGGTCGCGATATTTTCTCTCGGTGGGCGGCGCGGGGCCAGACGGGGCGATGGTGCATGCGCTGGAAACCATGGCGGGAAGCAAGAGCGGGATCATCGACTATTGGCTGGAAGGCGTGCGGCAGCTAGTAAAATACCGCTTTCCCGAAATGCGCATCACTTGCGCGGGCCGCGATTTGAAGGCCACCCTGATCGTGGTTGGCCGAACGCAGAATTATGGCGGCCCGTTCTGCATAACCCAGGAGGCGAATCTCCTGGAAGATTGTTTTGAGATTGTGGCCGTTTCCACGCGAAATCGATTGAGATACCTGGCGTGTCTGCCGGCATTGTGGCTGGGAAAACTGCGCCAGATGCCTGACATTCACCACTGGAAAACAACGGAAGTTTTGTGCGAGCCGGCAGGCAGCGAGGAGGTGTTCGCGCAAGTGGACGGAGAGCCGATCGGCAAACTTCCGTTACGTTTCTCGATTGTGTCGGATGCGCTTGACTTTGCTGGTTCCCTCGGGACGTGGAAACGGCGCTGGTAGCGGAACTGCAGACGGAAGCACAGGGAGTCTGATGGAGCCTGTTACCCATGCGCTGACTTCCTTGGCGCTTGCGCGTTCGGGCTTACAGAACAAAACGCGGCTGGCGACCCCGATGCTGGTGGCTTCGGGCGTTGCTGCCGATCTTGACCTGCTCAGTCGAATCGGTGGCGCGGATATTTATCTGCGCATTCATCGAACGCTGCTTCACTCCGTGCTCGGCTCGGTAGTGGTGGCGGTGGTAATCGCCGCCGTCTTTGTGTGGTTTAGCCGAAAGGATCCACAAAATGCTGTTCCTTTCCAGGGAGCGCTGGTTATTTGCTTGATCGGCGCGGGGGTACATCTGCTGCTCGACTTGTGCACGAGCAGCGGAGAACAATTGCTTTGGCCCTTCCACGCCAAATGGTTTGCCCTGGATTGGCTGGCCTGGCTGGACCCTTGGATTTTGTTTCTGCTTCTTGCCGGATTGCTGGTTCCCAGCCTGCTGCGCATGGTGAGCGAGGAAATCGGCGAAAGGCGCAAGAAGAAACCAAACCGCGGGGCAATCGTTGCGCTGGTCCTGGTGGCTATATTTATTTGTGGGCGCGCTGCTTTGCATTCCAAAGCCGTGGACATGTTGTTTTCACGCGAATACCACGGCGCAGTCCCGGATACCGTTGGCGCGTTTCCGACGGCGGGTTCTCCGTTCATTTGGCGAGGAGTGGTGAATTCTACGTTTCCGGATGGAAGCCTTGAACGTTTCGCTTGTTCCCGGCAGCTATTTTGATCCTGAACGGACCGATACTCATTTCAAGCCGGAGGGCTCGCCCGTGCTGGATGCGGCACAGCAGACTCCCCTTGCAGAGCGGTTCATTCGCTATGCGCGATTTCCGATCGCGAGCATTGAAAAAAGGGAGTATGGATACCACGTGGTGATTCGTGACCTGCGATTTCCACCGAATTCCGGCGGATGGGACAATATCATCGCGGTGGTAGATATGGACTCCGAACTGCACGTTCAGATTGAACAAATGCAATTTGCCAGTGACGAGAAACAGTAACGGCCTTCTGATTTTTGGGATTTGAAGAAAAGCACTACCGCAGAGGCACAGAGCGCGCCGAGATCAAGACTAGGCATTTTCCGGGGCCTGGCGGCGGAAAATCCAGGAAGTCACGAAATAAAGAAGCACCGAAGCTCCCAGGGTAACCAGTAGAAATGCAATCTTGTGATGGAGCAGGAAGTTCGCAGCCGCCTCGCCGTAGCGTACCGCAAGGATTCCTTCGATCAAATAACGTGAACCTCGACCGATGAGCAGAGCGAGGACGAAGGTGCGAAACCGGACCTGGAACACACCAGATGCCAGAATGAAAATTTTGAAAGGGATGGGCGGCGGCAGGATGGAAGGCACTACCACACTGAGAAATGCGTTTTGCTCCACCCAGTTGCGAATGCGCATGGCGCGGTGGCCTGCGTGATGGTGAAACATCGCTTCCCCGCCCTTCTTTGCGATTAAGTACAGCCAAATACATCCGGACAAAGAACCGAGGGCGGCCATTGCCGCGTAATAAGGCATACGCGAGGGATTGCGGATGGATTCCTCCATGATGAGCAGATCGGTGACCACCGGGAAAGAGAGCACCGACGAATCCAGAAATGCCAGCACGAAGATGCCCCCGCCGCCAAGCGTGGCGACGATGTGCTGCAACCATACCGGTAGTTTGATGTTGTTCATTGCTCTGGCGCCGATGCAGAAAAGAGTTCGAGATTGTATCAGAGATCGCGCCCGCCACTCCCGATCTGCAGCAGAGTTGGACCGGGCACGGCAGCCTGCTTCAGTGAGATCACAGGGATGTGGCCGCTTAAATCCGGATTCCGGGCACGCAGCGCGACGCGTGGTCCTTGCTTTTATCCAGCGTGCTAATTGGGCAACCTTGGTTCGCTGTTGGTTTGACCTCTATTTCTTAAGATGCTAGGATTGCTCGGTTTGTACGAGTTTTAGTACTCGAAGAAACATTTTCCTACCCGCGTGGTCATCGGTTTTTGGGGGAACGACGCGGAGAAGGTGTGCACGCCTTTCGGCTCTTGATGTGGGGGTCGATTCCAAAATTGTGACGGGCCGCTCCAAACGGCATTTGTTTGAATTGGCGCGACGGCGGAATTGTATCTTAGGAAGTTTTGTTCGGATTACTTGTCTACTCTAAATGAAATTATTCCATGGAGAATTTTGGATGAACAATTGGCTGGTAGGCACGCGCTCCCTGGTTCACCAACTGACAAAGGCATGCGCCGCTCTGATTGCGTTGGCTGCGATCACCGCCGGCTCCGTGTTCGCCTCGCCGCCGCCGGAAGCAGGCGAAGCAAATTTGAAGCTGCCGGACTTGTCGAGCGCCCAGTTCATCGGGGTCAACGGCCATAAGCTGCTCACCTTTGGGCTGATCTTCTGCGTTCTGGGGCTGATCTTTGGCCTGGTGATTTACACCAAGCTGAAGAATCTGCCGGTGCACCGGGCCATGCTCGAAATTTCCGAGCTGATCTATGAGACCTGCAAGACGTACCTGATCACGCAGGGCAAGTTCCTATTGCTGCTCGAATCGTTTATCGCCGTCGTCATCGTGCTCTATTTCGGCGTGCTGCTGAAATACGAAGCGATTCGGGTGATTATCATCCTGATGTTCAGCGTGATCGGGATCGCGGGAAGCTACGGAGTGGCCTGGTTCGGGATTCGCGTCAACACCTTCGCGAACTCGCGCACGGCATTTGCCAGCCTGAGGGGCAAGCCGTATCCGATCTATCAAATCCCCTTGGAAGCCGGGATGAGCATCGGAATGATGCTGATCAGCGTCGAGCTATTGATGATGCTTTTTATTTTGCTATTCGTTCCGCGCAGCTATGCCGGACCTTGTTTCATCGGATTCGCGATCGGCGAATCACTAGGCGCAGCAGCGCTGCGAATTGCGGGAGGCATTTTCACCAAGATCGCGGACATCGGCTCGGACTTGATGAAGATCGTCTTCAAGATCAAGGAGGATGACGCCCGCAATCCTGGTGTGATCGCGGATTGCACCGGTGATAACGCGGGCGATTCCGTGGGGCCGAGCGCCGACGGGTTTGAGACCTACGGAGTTACCGGCGTGGCCTTGATTACTTTTATTCTGCTGGGCGTGAAGGATCCCATGGTGCAGGTGCAACTGCTGGTGTGGATCTTCGTGATGCGCATCGTGATGCTGATCGCGGCGGCAGCGGCGTATTTTATCAATGGGCTGATCGCTAAAGCTCGTTACAGTCACGTGGACAAGATGAATTTCGAAGCGCCGCTCACCTCGTTGGTGTGGATTACTTCCCTGGTTTCCATCGGACTTACTTATCTGGTTTCTTCAATCATTATCCCAAGCCTGGGCGGCGACAGCACACAGTGGTGGAAGCTGGCGACAATCATTTCGTGCGGGACGATCGCCGGCGCCATCATTCCGGAATTGGTGAAGAGCTTCACTTCCACCGAATCGCGGCACGTCCGGGAAGTGGTGATTTCCGCGCAGGAGGGCGGGGCGTCGCTGGGCATATTGTCCGGATTTGTGGCCGGCAATTTTTCCGCTTATTACCTGGGACTGACGATGGTGGTGCTGATGTCGCTCGGCTATATGATTTCGTTGATGGGGCTAAGCATGCTGATGATCGCGGCGCCAGTGTTTGCCTTTGGACTGGTGGCGTTCGGTTTCCTGGGGATGGGCCCAGTTACAATCGCCGTGGATTCATACGGGCCGGTGACGGACAACGCGCAATCAGTATTTGAACTTTCGTTGATCGAACAGGTTCCCAACATCCAGCAGGAACTGAAGAAGGATTTCAATATCGATGCCAATTTTAGCCGCGCCAAGGATCTGCTGGAGGAGAATGACGGCGCGGGAAACACATTCAAAGCAACCGCCAAGCCGGTGCTGATCGGAACGGCTGTGGTGGGCGCTACCACGATGATTTTTTCGATCATCATGGCGCTGACCAACGGATTGACGGAGAACGTAAGCAAGCTCTCCTTGTTGCATGCGCCTTTTGTGCTGGGATTGATTACCGGCGGCGCGATGATTTACTGGTTCACTGGCGCCTCGACGCAGGCTGTGACTACCGGCGCTTACCGCGCAGTGGAATTCATCAAAGCGAACATAAAGCTGGAAGGCGTGGAGAAAGCGTCGGTGAGCGACAGCAAGAAAGTGGTGGCGATCTGCACAAAATACGCGCAGAAGGGCATGTGGAATATTTTCTTTGCGGTTTTCTTCGCGACTCTGGCGTTTGCGTTTGTGGAACCCTATTTCTTCATCGGATATTTGATGTCGATCGCGATCTTCGGATTGTTCCAGGCTATCTTCATGGCCAATGCCGGCGGCGCGTGGGACAACGCGAAGAAGATTGTGGAAGTAGAGATGAAGCAGAAAGGCACGGAGCTTCATGCGGCGACTGTAATCGGCGATACGGTGGGAGACCCGTTCAAGGATACTTCCTCGGTAGCATTGAACCCGGTGATTAAGTTCTCGACTTTGTTCGGATTGCTGGCGGTAGAACTGGCGGTGCGGCTGACGGCGGAGACGGGCGGTTTGTTGACGCATGTGCTGGCCGCGGTATTTTTTGCAATTTCATTTTCGTTCGTTTACCGGTCGTTTTACGGGATGCGGATCCGTTCGGGAGCCGCGCAAGCGTAGCTTAAGAAGAGAATTCGAAACTGGAAGCGGGGCGGAGATGGATCCGCCCCGCTTTTTATTTTGGGGGATGAGCTCAAAGATGCCAGCCTTCCCGATACAAATCATCGGGACAAGTAAGGCTGGCGCTACATTAAACCTTGAGGAAGCCGAGATATTTGTTGGGATTCTGTTCGAAACCGGGGAATACGCTGGATAGATTGCCCGCTCCCAAGTGCTTCGATAGAACTTCGCTTAACACGGTACGGTAGTCGGTGGTGACGGCCAGGTCGCGATTTTCGTAGAGCTGGCCCGCGGACAATCCTGGCCAACGCGTATAAACCTTGCCTCCCTTCACTGGGCCGCCCATCAGGAACATGCAATTGGCGTGGCCGTGATCGGTGCCGCGATTTCCATTTTCTCGGGCAGTGCGGCCAAATTCGGACATGCTGACGAACACCACGTTCTCCATTCGATCGCCCAGATCCTGGTGGAACGCGGCGAGGGCCTGGCCGAAATCTTTCAACAGATTCGACAGTTGTCCTTGTACGCCGCCTTCGTTTACGTGGTGATCCCACCCGCCGCTATCGAGGAAAGCGATCTCGAGTCCAATATCGGCTTTGATCAGTTCGGCAATTTCCAGCAGACTCTGGCCAAACCGGCCGCGGGGATAATCGGCGCCGTTCGCGGGCTGGTATTGATCGGGATTTATTTTTTTAAGGGTATCAATCGCGCTGAAGGTTTCCTGGCCGACGCCGTGCAGCGCCTGGTCGACCGTTTGGGAGTACATGGCTTCGAAGCCGCCTTCGGTGGTTGTGGCGGGACCATACATTCGAAACTGTTTCAGGTCAGGAATTGCGACCGCCGGCGAGGTTCCCTGCAGCGACCGCGGCAGATAGGGGCCAAATGCTACGGCGCGGAAAGGAGAAGACTTCTCTTCGGGCAATTCCTGCAGTGAACGATTGAGCCAGCCGTCATCGGTACTTTTCACGCCGGGAGTGCCGGATTCCATGAAGTCTTGGGCGTCGAAGTGCGAGCGAGTGGGATCGGGAGAACCGGCGGCTTGGACGATGGCCAGCTCGCCTTTGTGGAACAGGGGCTCGAGTGGAGCAAGGCTGGGGTGGAGGCCGAAAAAGCCGTCCAGGTCGAGCGCCGCATCGCTGCCGCCGCGGCCGGGCTGAGGGATCGCAATCGTGGGTCGCATCTGGTAATAACTGCGCTCGCCGAAAGGAACCACCACGTTCAGGCCGTCCATTGCGCCGCGCTGAAACAAGACGACGAGTATCTTTTTTCCGCTTCCGGCCGGAGGCAATGTTCCGGCCACTGCGCGCTGGAGAAATGTCGGTAGCGCGGTCATACCGATCATGGCGATTCCACCGTCCTTTAGAAATACCCGCCTGGTGATTTCCATTGCCAACCTCCGGCTCTTAAACCTTAAACGCAAAAGGAATTCAAATCACAAGTAATTCCGTCTATTTCTTGGCCTTACTTCAGGGGCTAAAGCCCACTTTGTTAGCGACTTGGAATGTCGGAGCTGAAGCTCCGACCCCTAAGAATCATTTCTTCGATAACCTCTAAGCATTCTCCGGGCGCTTAACGCCGCTGGAATTCAGGAGTACCTAGAACCAGCCCAGCGATCAAACCTTCATTTACGTGTTTCACTGGGTCATCCAAGCGCGCTTGCAAGATTTGTGGATCGTTCAGGCGCTGCTCGAGGGTCTCACGCGTTTGTGCCGCTACTTGGCCATTCAGGAAAATGTCGAGCGAACGAGACAATGCCATTTGCGGATCGGAATCGGATTCGGCGCCAAAGAGCGAGGGCAAATCAATCGTCGTTCCGTTGATGTGATTGGACGCGAGTTGCAGTGCGAAGTTCAGGCGGTTCAGCAATGCGCCTGTATTGACCCAGGTTTCGGCCTTATCGGAATAGCCGGTGGGAGGCTGGCATTGATAGAGCGGCTCTCCCATTCTTCCTACCCATTGCACGATCGGCAGTGAAATCGCCACGTCGGCATTCAGGGCGCGGGCCGTGCTGACCGCAAGTTCAAACGGCGTCTTCACTTTCGCCCGATAGGTGGCGCGCGACCAGAATTCTGGCGAGTAGATCATGGTCTTCAACACCGCGCGGGTATCGCCATCGCTCGAGAGATACGTTTGCGTCATGCGGCTGACGAGTGCGGGCAACGGATTGTCTGATACGAAGTGGCGTGCGATTTCCGTGCTGATGAATTTTGCAGTATTGGGATTATGCGCCAACAGCTTGATTACTTCCTGGCCGTCCTTCATGCCGCCACCATTTATTTTCTTGCCCATCACGTACTTTGGCCCGGGGGTGTGGATGCGATCGTTGAAAAAGAATTCAGGATCGCGGCGCGGCTCGCGGATGGTCCAGCCGGTGAAGCATTTGGCCACTTCGATCACATCCTGCTGGGAGTAGCCGCCTTCGACTCCGAGCGTGTGCAATTCCATAATTTCGCGGCCATAGTTTTCGTTCAGTCCGCGCTCCGGCCTTTTTGCTTGCTGTCCCTGCCCTGCGCCCTGGGCGTTCGGAAATTGCCGTGGCGAAGGAGGAGTCATCCCGCCGAAAATTCCGCCGAAACGAGATTGGCGCATCGCTCTTTGCTGCTGCAATTGCTTTGCCGCCATCGGATCGGCGCTTTGCCAGTTATCCAGGTAGAACAGCATTGCCGGACTCTTGGCTGTGGCTTCGAGCAAATCCTGAAACTTGCCCATGGCATGAGGACGAATGGTGTCCCGTTCATAGGCCGTCAGCATCCAGCGATCCGCGCCCTTCCCGGCAAATACATTGAAATGATTGAACCAGAAATTCGCCATCACTTCGTAGAGTTGACGGTCGCTGTAAATCGCGCGGTCTACTTTGGCCATGGAGAGATCGGAGATGATCCGCTGAGGACCTTGCATTCTGGCGAGCTGCAACTTTGCGGGATCGGTTTCTCCGCTTTGCCTCATCTGCTGCACTTCGGCCTGCGCCTTCTCTTTCCGTTCGTCCTGAAACTGTTCCTTGGTCACGCCCTCTTTTTTGGCTGCTTGAGCCGGCGGAGGAAATTCACTGACCAATTTCGCGGAAGACATTTTCAACGTCGTAAGATCGGTAAGCCGCGCTTCGGCCGCTGAGTCGTCAAGCGATTCCGGTTTCAGCTGTTGACTGATCCATTTTTCAAGGCCCATCTGCCGAATACGCTCCATGTCTCCGGGGCGCGGACCGTAAGCCAGGCGGTCGAGCCCATGCAAAATGGCCTGGTCTTCTGTAAGTTCGGTAATCGGCAGGTTGCCTTTGAAGGATTTGCTCAACGGGATTTGCGCAGCGTCGTCCTGATCTTTTTTCTTTTTCTTTCCAGCCTGAGCATGCGGCACAGCAACGAACAAAGAGAACAAGAGCAATCCGGCGAGCAGGCCATTTCCGGCGGCGTCCAGGCGGTTACGATTTATTCTGGAATTTCGGTGATCGATTTTCATTTGGCCAGCTCCTGCCAGCTGGGCGCAACTTATCCCGGAACTCGGAATCCGCGCTCAATGAATGTTAACCCCATTCTGGCCAAAAAGTTGCGCACGCCGCCTTAAGAATACCCTGCCATTGGAACTCTGCGCCGTTCCCTGGTCTGCTTCAAGAATGGTGTGCTGGCCGCCTGAGTCTAAGTCGATGCTTTTCCGCATGTTATCCGATTTGACCGGGAGGCTTGACTGCCGTATAAAAGTGCGGCGCACCTACACGTGCGAATTGGACAAGGCGGGGCAAAGATCAAATGCTGATTCGAAATTTCATCTTCTGGCTTTCTACAAAGAAGAAAATCACCAATGCAATCGGACGGCGCGGCGTACATCACGGATTCGCGCTGCGGTTTATCGCCGGCGAAACGCTCGGGGAGGCATTGAAGGCGAGCGCGGAACTCAATGCCAATGGAAGCATGATCAGCCTGAACCATCTGGGCGAAAATGTGATCACCGAAGACGAAGCTCGCCAGGTGCGCGACGAATACATTGACATGCTGCGAGAGCTGGCGGAACGGAACGTTCAAGGCAATATCTCGATCAAGTTGACGCAACTGGGCCTCGATCTAGATCGCGATATCTGCCGGCAATTCACGAAGGAAATTGCCGCGGCGGCGCGCGCCGTCAGCCGCGATATCGAAATCGATATAGAAGGCTCGGGCTACACGGACGTTACGATCGATATCTTTGAAGCGGTGCGGCGGGAGTTCGACAATGTTGGCATGGCGATTCAAGCCTATCTGTTCCGCACGGAAAAGGATTTGGAACGATTGAAGCCCTTGACGCCCAAGATTCGCCTGGTGAAGGGCGCTTATCGCGAATCTCCGAAAATTGCCTTTCAGAAAAAATCAGATGTGGATTCCAATTATTGCAAGTTGCTGGACATTTTGTTTGGGGGAGGATTTCTTCCGGCTGTCGCGTCCCACGATCCGGCGATGGTTCAACACGCTCGAGATTTAATCCTGACGCGCGGCAGCAAGCTCGGCCAATACGAATTTCAAATGATTTATGGAATCCGGCGGGATTTACAGGCCGAAGTGCGGGGACAAGGTCATCCACTGCGAATTTATGTGCCCTATGGAACGGAGTGGTGCCCGTACTTCATGCGCCGCCTATCGGAGCGGCCGGCGAATTGCTGGTTTGTTCTGCGCAGTCTGATGGCGGAGAAATCGCAGAGTCACCCGGGAAAGGTAAGCACAAAAGTTTGAGCTAGCCGCGCGCCGGTCCCCCGGCGCGGAAGGCGTCGAGCGTCCATACGTCCGCTTTTTCGTCGTGGCGGAGGACGTAAAAATTGCCGTCATCGGCGCGAACCCGAAAATAAATAGCTTCGGGCGAATACCACTGGTCATCTATCTCTTCCACCTGGAATTCCCTGCCACGAAGTGTGAAGCGAGTGGGGCGCTCGTCCGAGCGATAGCCCGCGTAACATTCCACGTGAATATCATTCATCTCAGTTCCTGGACTCGCTTCCACGGGGGTGCAAGTCCGATTCCATATTGTAGGCGGCGCCGAGGAAAACAACCATCGCCGTCATATACATCCACAAGAGCAAGCCGATGGCTGCTGCGAGCCCGCCATAGATTACGCCATACGGAACGTGTCGAACGTACAGGCCAAACGTCGCTCCCACTACCCACCAGAGTACGGTGGCGACATATGCGCCTGGGAGGATCCTGCCTCCCGAGCGCCTGCGCGGCCGCCCGAAACGGTAAAGCACGGCAAGTACCCCGAGCGCGAGAATCAGGACGGCTGCCAAGTACAGCACCACCCAAAGTGCGCGTGCCAGTTGCGGCAAACCCAGATCCGGGAGACCCAGTTCGTGAATGAGCCACCCTCGGACCTGCCTGCCGAAGACCGTGAGTACTACTGCCCCAACCCAGGGGACAATGGTGAGGACGAAGAGGATAAACGCGCGGACCTGACGGCGGAGAAAGCTGGGCCTATCCTGATCGCCTGCGATGATCATGAATCCGTCCATCAGACCAGAGATCACTTGTGTTCCAGCCAGCAGTGATCCTCCCAGGCCAAGCGTAATCCAGCGCCAGGGATGTCCACCTTGGTGAACGAGAAATTCATAAACAACGTTTTCGCTGCCGGGCGGCAGGATCAACCGGAGGCGGCTGGGAAATTCCTTGATTTCACTATGTATGAATCTTGGGCCACTCAGAACACCCAGCGTGAAGAGCAGCATTGGGAAAAACGCCAAGAACATATTGAATGCGACGGCTTGCGCCTGCATCACACAGTCGGGAAAGACGCGCGCGACTGACCTTCGTAACTTCTGCCCAACGGTAGCCATAGATGATCGCCCGATTATACGGGCGGCAGTCGAATTCGCCACATAACTTCATCGAATGGCTTCCCTTGCCGCAGTTGATGACGCGGAGTAAACTTCGGGGGAAGCTTTCTTGTGGAGGAATCAATGCCGCGGATCGTGCGTTGCGGATTAATCCAGGCTCGCTGCGAGTGGTCGCCGGAGAAATTCTCGCTGGCGCAAATCAAACAGAAGATGATTGCGAAGCACGAGAAGCTGATCGCGGCGGCCGCCAAGCGCAAGGTGCAAATCCTGTGCCTTCAGGAGCTTTTCTACGGGCCCTACTTCTGCGCCGAGCAGGATACTCGCTGGTATGAGCTGACCGAGCCAGTGCCCGATGGCCCAACTCTGAAGCGCATGCAAAACCTGGCCAAGCGCTACAAGATGGTGATCGTGGTTCCGGTCTACGAACGCGAGATGAGCGGCGTGTTCTATAACACGGCGGCGGTATTCGACGCGGACGGAAAGTACCTAGGCAAATACCGGAAGCACCACATCCCCCACTGCCACCCGGGGTTCTGGGAGAAATTTTATTTTACGCCGGGGAATGCAGGCTACCCAGTGTTCGAAACGCGCTACGGGCGCGTGGGCGTCTATATTTGCTACGACCGCCACTTTCCCGAAGGAGCTCGCATCCTGGGCCTGAATGGCGCGGAGATCGTATTCAATCCATCGGCCACGGTGGCGGGATTGAGCGAATATCTTTGGGAGCTTGAGCAGCCCGCTCACGCGGTGGCCAACGGCTATTTTGTTGCAGCCATCAACCGTGTGGGTCAAGAGGCCCCTTGGAAGATCGGCGAATTCTATGGGAAGAGTTACTTTTGCAATCCGCGAGGAAAAATCATCGCGCAGGCCAGCCGGGATAAAGATGAGGTCCTTATTGCCGAACTGAATCTGGATGAAATGGATGAGGTTCGCAGCACGTGGCAATTCTACCGAGACCGGCGGCCTGATTCTTATGGAGAGATCACCCGGACGAAAGCGGCAGTACGGTCTGCGGAAGCCGCCGACTAGATACGAGCAGAAAACGGGAAGGATGAGTTTTCCTCGTTCCCGCTGACGCATTTAAAATTTCTGAATTCAGAAAGGGGCTGCAATGACGACTGAAGCGAAAGCGATCAACACCCGCGCCAGCAGCGACGAAGTGGTTCGCAAGCACAAAGAGTTCCTGTGGCCGGCCGTGGCGAATTACTACAAGCAGCCGCTGGTGGCGGACCACGCGAAGATGCAATATCTGTGGGACCTGGAAGGGCGAAAGTATCTCGATTTTTTCGGCGGGATCGTCACGGTGGGCGTGGGGCATTGCAATCCAAAGATAACCAGCAAGATCAAGGCGCAGGTCGACAAGCTGCAGCACACTTCGACGCTGTTTCCGAATGAAGCGATTGTCGCGCTGGCGGAAAAGCTGGCGGAAATTACGCCTGGTAAATTGCAAAAGAGTTTTTTCACCAATTCGGGGACGGAAGCGAACGAGGCGGCCATTCTGCTCTCGCGCATGATCAGCCCCAGCTATGACGTGGTTGCGCTACGTCATGCCTACGCCGGGGGATCGTCGCTCGCGAAGGGCGTGACGGGGCAGGCTCCCTGGCGCAAGGGCGGAGTGATCAGCGTGGGCGTGGCTCACGCGATCAATCCCTATTGCTACCGGTGTCCACTGGGTTTGAAATATCCGGACTGCGGAGTGGCCTGCGCGAATGATGTGGAGAATCTGATCCAGACCGGAACCAGCGGCTCGATCGCGGCCTTTATCGCCGAGCCGATTCAAGGCGTCGGCGGCTTCATCACTCCACCGCCGGAATATTTCAAGATCGTATTCAAGATCGTGAAGCAATACGGTGGGCTGTTTATCTCCGACGAAGTGCAAACCGGATTCGGCCGCACCGGCAAAAAATGGTTTGGCATCGAACAATGGGAAGTAACGCCCGACATCATCACCTGCGCCAAGAGCATGGGCAACGGCGTGCCGGTGGGAGCAACGATTACAAGGGCCGAACTGGCGGACCAATTTCAGGGGTTGACCATTTCAACTTTCGGCGGAAATCCGGTGACCAGCGTTGCGGCTCGCGCCGTGATTGAAGTGATCGAGGAAGAAAACTTGCTCGAGAATTGCCACGTGGTTGGCGGATATTTCCGTCAAGGCCTGGAAGGGCTGAAGGAAAAATATCCTCTGATTGGAGATGTTCGCGGCATGGGCATGATGCAAGCACTCGAACTGGTGAAAGACCGCCAGACTAAGGAGCCCGCGGCGGAAGCGGCGGGACAAGTGATGGAACGCGCACGCGACAACGGTTTGCTGATCGGCAAGGGCGGGCTCTACGGCAATACCATTCGCATGGCGCCGCCGATGAATATTTCCAAGGCCGACGTGGACGAGGGGATTCGATTGCTGGATAAATCATTCAGCGAAGTACACGCCTAGCGAAAACAAATCAGGAGCAATCATGGCTACCGTCACAACCACGGCGCACATTTGCCGGAATTTTATCAATGGAAAATGGGTGGAATCGCGCGGGCGCACGGTGGAACGCAGAAATCCCGCGAATACCGATGAAGTAGTGGCAGTGGTGCCGCTTTCGACCCGAGAGGAAGCTCGCGAAGCGATCGCCGCAGCAAAAGCTGCGTTTCCGGCCTGGCGGGGCACCACTGCTCCGGTGCGCGGACGCATTCTGGCCAAGGCCAAATTGCTGATGGAGCAACAAAGGCAGGAGTTGGCCACACTTCTGACGCGAGAGGAAGGCAAAGCGCTGAAGGATTCGCTGGGCGAAGTGGCGAAAGCAATCAATGTCATGGATTTTATGGCGGGCGAGGCAGTGCGTTTGACCGGGGAGACCGCTCCGAGCGAATTGCCGAAGAATTTTGCGTACACGATCAAGCAGCCGCTGGGAGTGGTGGGCGCAATTTCGCCGTGGAATTTTCCGGTGTCGATTCCCGTGTGGAAGATCGCGCCTGCTCTGGTCGCGGGCAACACGGTTGTATTGAAACCTGCCACGCTCACTCCATTGACAGCGATACGCCTGACGGAGATTTTCTCGCAAGCTGGTTTGCCGGCGGGCGTGCTGAATCTGGTGACGGGGGCCGGGAGTGAGGTGGGGAACGAGTTGGTGGTGAATCCGGACGTGCGTGCGGTTTCGTTTACTGGATCGAACGAAGTGGGCAGCAGCCTTTATGCGCAGGGCGCGCAACAGATGAAGAAGTGCCAGTGTGAAATGGGCGGGAAAAATCCCTTAGTGGTGCTGGCGGACGCGGATATTAATTTGGCGATGGAATCCGCCCTGTTCGGCGCTTTTGCATCCACCGGCCAGCGGTGCACGGCTACCAGCCGGGTGGTAATCGAAAACAAAATCGCGGATGAATTCGCATTCAAGCTGGTGGAGCGCGCCAAACAATTCAAAGTGGGCAATGGGCTCGATGCCGGAGTGGAAATGGGACCGGCGGTGGATGAAAGCCAGATGAACACTGATTTGCGATTACATTGAAATCGGAAAGAAGGAGGGAAATTTGCTTCTCGGCGGCCAGCGGCTGGCAGGGCCTGAATTCGACCGCGGCTATTTCGTGGCGCCGACGATTTTCGATCACGTGCCAGCCGACAGCCGTCTGGCACAGGACGAGATTTTTGGGCCGGTTCTTTCCATCATTCGAGTGAACGATTACGAAGAGGCTCTGCACGTTGCCAATTCCGTGCGCTACGGGCTTTCCAGCGCGATCTATACCAACGATGCCGCCAAAATATTTGATTTTATCGACCGCATCGAGACCGGCATCACGCACGTGAATTCACCAACCGTGGGTGGCGAGGCGCATCTTCCGTTTGGCGGCGTAAAATCCACCGGCATTGGAGTTCGCGAAATGGGCCACGTCGCGCTCGATTTTTTTACGGAGCTCAAGACGGTCTACATCGACTACACCGGGCGGAAGCGCGAATCGAGCATCTATTGAAGGCTGATGGTTTCATGTTGCGCCGCAGTCGCCCGCTGCTCTTCACGGCCTCACTCGCTCTCCTGATCCTCGCTTTGCTGGCCGCACCCGTTCGCGCGGATTCAGAATCGCTGACCTGGAAACCGGTCGAGGGCGCCCTACTGAAAATCAACGGGCGCGCGCTGTTCAAGTGGGGCGTCTACACCGCCGATAAGAAATATCAATTCCTGCTGATCCTTCTGATGCACCGCTATTTGATTCTCGATACGAAGGGCGAGCCGTTTACGAATTAAAGCCCGGTGCGCTGGAACAGGAAGGCACGGACCTGCGCACTCCCAAGCCGACTGGCGAAATGAGGAGAATTCCCAGCTCGCAGTGGTATTTCCACGATATGGGTCCGCTCGAGCAAGTGCGTTTGCGCTTGGATGACTACGGCGGGAACACAATCGAAATGCAATTGCCCCACATGCCCGATTTGCGCGGACTGTATTAGGGACCGGCGAAGGCCCGCAGCGATCACACATCGCGTTCAGACCCTGGTCAAGCGTAGTGCCCGGGAATCGGCGGCAATCCGGCGCGCACTCGTTCGTTCCAGGACATCGGCGCCATCCCGGTATCGATTTCTCTCATGGTAATGCAATTATCCACCGGGCAGACGAGCGCGCAGAGATTGCAGCCCACGCATTCTTCGTCAATGATTTTCGGCACGTGAACGCCCATGCCATTCGGATTCTCTTTGCCGTTGGCGCCGTTCGATGTGTAGGGCTGCGATGCATTGGTGGGCGCCGTCTTCACACGCGATGTAACAAAGCTGGCAGCCGATGCATAGGTCGTGATTGATGTCCGCGATGATTTTGTAATTCAAATCCAAATCGCCCCAGTCCATTACGTTTGGCACAGCGCGTCCGCGAAAATCATGGATTGTCTTGAATCCGTGGTCATCCATGTAGGACGAGAGGCCATCAATCATATCTTCCACAATGCGGAAACCGTAGTGCATCGCGGCGGTGCAGACTTGCACGCAGCTTGATCCCAACGAGATATGCTCGGCCGCGTCAATCCAGTTCCCTATTCCCCCGATTCCGACTATGGGGATTTTTACTTTCTTGGCCACGCTGGAGAGCAGATGCAGAGCAATCGGCTTGACCGCCGGGCCACAATAGCCGCCGTGCGACGATTTGCCTCCGACGATTGGCCGGGGCGCGAACGTATTCAGATCAACTCCCATCAACGAATTGATCGTATTGATCAGGCTTACCGCATCGGCGCCGCCACGCTCGGCAGCCAGCGCAATCTGAGAAATGTCGGTGACGTTGGGCGTAAGCTTGGAGATTACCGGCGTGTGCGCCGCTTCTTTCGCCCACCCTGTGATCATCTCCGTGTATTCGGGCACCTGGCCGACTGCCGCGCCCATTCCGCGCTCGCTCATCCCGTGCGGACAGCCAAAATTCAATTCCAGTGCGTCTGATCCGGCATCTTCGGCGCGGTGGACGATGTCGTGCCAGATTTCGCGCTTCGATTCCACCATCAGCGACGCGATCACCAGGTTTTTTGGATAGCGCTTTTTCACTTCCGCAATTTCGCGGAAATTGATGTCGGCTGGGCGGTCGCTGATCAGCTCGATGTTGTTGAAGCCCATCATCTTCACGCCGTTCAGGTCCACGGCGCCGTACCGTGAAGATGTATTTTGAACGGCCGCTCCGATCGTCTTCCACACGGCCCCGCCCCAGCCGGCGTCAAACGCGCGCATCACCTGGCCGCCGGTATTCGTCGGTGGGCCTGACGCCAGCCAGAACGGATTGGGCGACTCAATTCCGCAGAACTTCACGCCTAAATCAGCCATAGTCTCACCTCTTGAAGCGTTCGTTACCGATTGCAACTCGCTATTAGAGTTCGTCCAATGGTAAATACTGCGAAGCGCTCTACTTCGCCTAGCTTCAGGGGCTGAAGCCCAACTCTTAGGAACTCTCAAATGTCGGAGCGGAAGCTTCGACCCCCTAAGAACCATATCATGAGGCATCCGTAAGCCAAATGCCTTCACGAAGAAAATCAATCTTGTCAGCTCTGGCCATGATAGATCTTTGGCGGTGGCACATCTTGCTGCAAACTGCGCCAAGCGAGCCAAGCTACTGTTGCGAACATACCGAGCCAGCCCAGCATTCTCATGAAGCGGGCAATCGATGTATCGTGCTCCAGGACTCCCAGACTCGAGAACAGCGCATTCCAATCGTGCTCCACATATTCCGCGTCTCCCACGGTGAGCAGCGGCAGTTCCTGCGCGCGGGCATCAGCCATATAAGTAGCGATCGGCAAAAACTGCTCGAAAAAAAAGAACACGCAGAACGCCGTTCCCTGCACCTGCCTGCGAAATGCAAAATAGACGGCCAGCGCAAAAGGCACGAACAATTGCAGCAGCGTGCCCCCCGCAATGTTGAGCCAGTGGCCGAACCACCGGAAAAGCAGGTGTCCCCCTTCGTGAATCGGGATGAACACCAGATCGATCATCAGCAGCAAGCCTCTGCCGTGCGCTGCTTGCCACAAAAATAAAGTATAGAAGGCCAGCCACGCCGCGAGCGCTGTCTTCGGAACCGGCTGCCACTCATTTTCTAGGGCATCGAGAGCGGGAAAACGTTCGCTCCATGCATTCGGCGCCTTCATCGGAATTTAGATCTTCGCGCGCGGCGATCCAAGAGATGCATCCATTCCGCGAGCAGCGGCCATTCCTTCGGCCACTGCATTCACCACTTCCTTCCCGCCATTCACGCAATCGCCGCCGGCATAATACTTCGGATTCCCGGTCTGGTACCGCTGATCCACAACGACGGTGCCATCTTGGCGCAGGTTAATTCCGGAAATTCCTCGAAGAATCTCGGTCACCGGCTTCTGCCCGATCGCGCCCACCACCATATCCACCGGCAGCGTAAATTCACTGCCTGGCACCGGCTCGGGCGGAAGCCCCCTGCGTCCCTTGGAGTCCACTGGACGAGTGCGTACCAGATCGATGCCGGTGACTGCGCCGTTTCTTCCAATCACGCGCAGGGGCTGGGTATGCCAGTGAAAGATCACGCCGTCGAGTTTCGCCAGTTCATACTCGTAGTCGAACGCTGACTTATCCTGCTCGCCGCGCCTATGGATCAGATGAACCGATTCCGCGTTAAGCCGTTTTGCCGCGGTGACAACATCAATTGCGGTATTCCCGGCCCCAATACACGCAATCCGCCGCCCCACTTCCACATCCACGAATTGCTTTATTTTGGTGTCAGCGATGAATTCCAGCGCTCCGAATACGCCGTGCAGGTCTTCACCGGGCAATTTCAAATCCCACGTTTCACCCAAACCGAGCCCGACGAAAATAAGATCGAACTGTTTCTCGATCTCCGCAAAAGTGATGTCGCGTCCCACTTCCGTCCGTTGGCGGAAATTCACGCCGAGAGCGCGTACCATCTTTATTTCAAGCAGGGCATCTTCCGCGCGCGATTTGTAAGCCGCGATACCATGCGTGTTCAGCCCGCCGGGCAGGCCGTTCCGGTCAAATAGCGTAACTTCGTAACCGAATTTGACAAGTTCCGTGGCGCAAGCCAAGGAAGCAGGGCCCGAACCGATGCAGGCCACTCGTTTGCCATTGGGCGCGCCCGCATGAAGCAGGCTGATGTTGCGCTCCAATACATAATCCACGGAATAGCGTTGCAGCCGGCCGATTTGGATCGGCTCCTCGCCTTTCTCGTGCATCACGCATGCGCCTTCGCAGAGCACTTCCGTGGGGCAGACCCGCCCGCAACTCGCACCGAGCACGTTGGCATCGAGAATCACTCGAGCCGATCCGCGCAAATTATCGGTGGTGATCTTCTTGATGAACGCGGGCACATCGATGTGGGTCGGGCAGGCCATGGTACAGGGAGCGTCGAAACAGAAAAGACAGCGATTCGCTTCGATCAGCGCCTGGCGCGGCGTCATTGCCGGAACAAGGTCGGCAAAATTATCTTCATATTTGTCGGGATGCAGCTTCGGAGCCGTCTCGTGCAGGGCCATTGCGCCTCCTGCCTCGGATAGCCTCACGCTCGGGACGCGAAGAGACGGCCGCGGAGGGAAAAGCGCGGCGCGAAGCGCCCCGAAACGCGCAACCCGGCGGATTGTCGTTCCACCGGGTAACAACAGGCTTTTGACGCCGCCGATTTTAGCACTGGGTTTATGCCGCCACACCAATCGATTTGTCGGAAAGTTTCGCAGATTGTGATTCCACGGTGCGGAACGGCTTGCCGCGGGTTTACCGAGTGGCCTAAGATGCTTTGCGGCCATTGTCGACGGAGGAACGGATGCGCTTGGACACAGTCATCAAGAATGGAACAGTGGTCACCGCTTCAGACACCTGCGTGGCTGACGTGGGAATCCTGGGCGACACAATCGTCGCCGTCGCCAGGGATCTGCCTATCGAAGGCGCAAGCAAGGTACTCGATGCGCGCGGAACCTACGTGATGCCCGGCGGCATTGACGCACACACGCATCTCGATATGCCCTTCGGAAACACGGTGAGCAACGATGATTTTGAGACCGGGACGATTGCGGCGGCCTACGGCGGCACCACCACGCTTGTTGATTTCGCAATCCAGTACAAGGGACAAACGCTGCGGCAAGCATTCGACATTTGGCGCGCGAAAGCCGAAGGGAAAGCAGTGATCGATTACGCCTTCCACTGCATCATCACCGATCTGGGCGACGCGCAACTCGAGGAAATGGGCGCGCTGGTTCGCGAAGGCGTTTCGAGCTTCAAGCTGTTTATGGCTTATCCCGGTGTTTTCATGCTCGATGACGCTTCAATATTCAAAGCAATGACCGCCGCGGCGAAGTATGGCGCCATGATCTGCATGCACGCGGAAAACGGCGGCGCCATTGACGTGCTGGTACAGCGTGCGCTTGCGGAAGGCAAGCGCGCACCGAAATATCACGCGCTCACGCGGCCCACCACCGCGGAAGGCGAAGCTACCGGTCGAGCAATCGCGCTGGCGGAAATGGCGGGAGCCCCGGTTTACATTGTCCATCTTTCCTGTAACGAAGCGCTGGAACGGGTGCGCGAGGCGCGCGACCGCGGCCTGCCCGCTTATGCCGAAACCTGCCCTCAGTATCTTTATCTATCGCTGGAAAATATCGATGTGCCGGGATTTGAAGGCGCGAAATATGTGTTCACTCCTCCCCTGCGCGAAAAATGGCATCAGGAGAAATTGTGGCAAGGATTGGCCAAAGACGATTTGCAAGCTGTCTCCACCGATCATTGCCCATTCTGCTTCAAGGATCAGAAGGAACTTGGCAAAGATGATTTCACGAAAATCCCCAATGGCGGTCCGGGAATCGAGCACCGCCTCAGCCTGATCTATACCGGAGGTGTGCATGGCAAACGCTTCTCCCCCAATCGCTTTGTGCAATTGGTTTCAACTGCGCCCGCGAAATTGTTCGGCCTGTATCCGCGCA
Source organism: uncultured Acidobacteriota bacterium (assembly GCA_963797765.1). GTDB lineage: Bacteria > Acidobacteriota > Terriglobia > Acidiferrales > UBA7541 > JBGPTK01. The sequence continues at coordinate 1,183,397 of CAWCQU010000003.1, forward strand.
AAGGAACGATAGCCGTGGGCTCGGATGCCGACGTGATTCTATTTGATCCAAACCTGGAACAGGTGATCAGCGCGAAGACTCACCACATGCGCGTGGATTATTCCATGTTCGAAGGAATCGCCGTGAAAGGCGCGCCGAAGGCAGTCCTCTCGCGCGGCCGCGTGGTGATCGAAAACGGAAAGTTTACCGGCAAGCCGGGCGCGGGACAATTCTTGCGGCGCCAAACATATTCAGGAATTTAATGCGAAACGGCTGAGGGTTTTAGAATTGATCCAACTAAGCTTCTAAATTCCGCTGAATTAGCGGCGATACACTCCATAAACCCACGGAATCCCCACCAGTCCATCTTCCACCTTCACCACAATCGAATCGCCCTGATGGAAGCGAATGAAATCGTCGCGGTCCACGGCCACCCGCTCGAAGCGATGCCCTTCCCGCCAGGATGAAACGATCAGCCGCCGGTTCGGCAGCGGCATCGAAAGCGCAAACTTGCCGATCACACGCGCATCCCATTCCACCGGTTTTGCACGGTCCAGGTTTCCATTCGCAAATAGCAAAATGGCCAGAAGCCACGGCACCGGCACCAGGCCGAAGAAGATGCGTTTGGTGGCTTCCACCTCCAATCTCCGCGCCGCTCTGCGTTCCACCCAAATCGCCAGCCATATCGTTAAGAAAAACAGGACTCCCACGAAAATCAGAATTGCGTCCAAATCAAGGGGAGGATACCAGCCGACAGAAACCAGGAATCCGAGTGAACCTAGAACAAATATCGCGATGCGATTCCACAATTTCCGCCGCAGCACCAGTTCCGCCGCGGCGGAGTCAAGGCCGCATGCCTCGCACTGATCCGCGGTGCGGCCGGCGCCACAATTGAGGCAACGCGTCATTCGGCCGAAAGCTTTCCCAGCCATTCATCAAGCGATCTGCGAGCCATTTCGGAAGGCGATTGAAATTCCACCGCCATCCCATGACCCGGCTCGATGCGGCGCACGATGCAATCGATCGGCAAAACCTCCGGAAGCAGAATCCGGGCGGAAAATTCCGCGCGCATCCACAGGGGGTTCGGCGTCTCGACAAACATTCCCGAAGAGCTGACGTCCTGCACCGATGCTCGCAGCACTTCCGATCCCCAGTCGATTTCGAGCTTGGCGGAGCAGGGGTAACGCTCATGCCGACGGCGTTCTCGTGTTGTCACGCGACGTCCACCTTTGGAGAAACTGGGATGCTCTATGCCCTGATTAATGCTAAGCGGCGCAAGTGATGCTGTCAACGGCTGTGGAGGGCTGGTGACCGCGAATCATATACAGGCTGCGTAATAAAAGCACCGTTGCCTGCTGATCGCGGTTATTAACTGGGGTATACTCGCTGCATGAATCTCAAGGAATTTTTCCTCAAACAAAAGGAATCGATTCACACCCGCAGCAAACAAGTTTATGAGCTGATCACGCCGGAGATCTTCGATTGGAAGCCTGAAAAAGGCGCTCTAAGCGTGGGCCAGATGCTGCGGCATGTGTGGGTTTCCGAAACAGGCGTTCGCCAGGTTGCGCTGGAAGGAAATTTCGCCTATTACGAAACGCGAATTCCACAGGGTCTTTCCGCGGTGCTTGGAGTCCCCACCACATTAATCGAAGAGTTGAGGAATATTGAGCGCGTGCATGCCGAGACGCTCGCAGCCGTTGCGGCATTTCCCCTGGACCAATTTGAGCAAGAACGAGTAAACCCAGGGTTGAGATTCCATCGGACGGCTGCCGTGATTCTGTTCGGAATCAACGAACACGAGATACATCACCGTGCGCAGTTAATGACCTATGTGCGGATGATGGGCACGCCGGCCCCAGAGCCGTTTTCGCGCCGGTGACGTCAAGAAAATTCGTAAATCTCGCTCCGACCCTCGACCTCGGGTCTCAAACAGATCGGAAACGTCACAGGCAAAACGATCCTACTCCACAGGATTAAGTAGTTTTTGACTCAGGGTCAATTGCTGGAGAGTTGCTCGACTGAACTCGGCGAAGTCGCTTCACATGCCATAACTTCGTCACGATTGTTAGCGAGGTCCGAACAAACCACTCCCTGAGCAGCGCGGATGGCTTGATCTGGTGATTGCCCGGATGCGGAACTGCAACGGTTTGACCCATGGAAGCTCACGCACACTTTGTATTTATACTTTCCTTCCTGGGCGGTGGAATAGAACAAGACTGCCACTAGAACCACTACTCCGACGAAGATCAACAACTTAATTGTCCGGGACATGGCATGATTTTAACACTGTTCCCCGCTTCCCAGTTTTGCTTCCTCTTTTAATTAGTAACCAACAAGTCATCGCATTCGCTGGATGCGGCGCGCGATTTCTGCCGCGCCACACGCAGCCGAAATAGTGAGGATTTCGATTCGGGCTTTTGGCGCGATACGAACCAGATGCGTATCCACAGCGGAATCAAGGCTTGCGCTTTTTCCGAAGACGCCTCCTACTTTCGCCAAGACAAAGGATTCATTTCCCAATTCAAGTTTTTCCACAACTACGGCAGCCAGATGGGAAAGCGCCTCGGCCGCTTCAGCGAGAATCGCCCGCGCGGGCGTGTCCCCCAGGTTGGCCGCCTCCACTACCGCTGGAAATAATTTGGGAAACACGTCGTCCGGATTTTGCACGATTCGCCGCGTGATTTCGTTCGGGTCCTCGTTATCAAGAGCCTGGTAAACTCGACCTGCAAGATTTGTGTGCGAATCTGGATCACCATCACTGCTCACGATCATCTTCCAGGCGCGGCGGCCGATATCGAACGCGCTGCCAAGGTCGCCTTTTTGCGGTCCTTCTCCTCCTGCACGGGCAGTCTTGCCGGCCCCGTTTCGCCCGTACGAAGCTGAGCCTGTTCCCGCAATAAGAATAATCCCAGGTCCCGAGCCGACGGCGGCTTCGAGAGCAATTTCCAGATCGGTTGTGACGCGCACGGCAGCGGCAGGGAAAGTTTGACGCAGGAATTCGGCCACTCGCTCCACTACATCCGCCCGCCCGGCTCCGGCCATTCCCGCGCAGATGCCCGTCACGCAACTCGCTGAAAGCCCTCGTGAGGCAAGCGCGGCCCCGGCAGATTCGCTTAGGGCGCCGAATGCGCTTTCGAAGCCGGCGCGAAGGGGATTTGATGGGCCCGCGCGAGACTCGGCAAGAATTTGCCCATCAGCATCCATCAGGACACATTCGGTCTTAGTTCCGCCACCATCGAATCCCAGAAAATATTCCATAATTTGTGGACAGGTCCTCCGATCGATCTCGCGGCGCGGTTCCCCCCGGGTTCAGCTTGCTTGACAGCGCGTGAAACGCGCAGTTAGCATCGCCGAACCTGCGCGGGTGCGGGCCATGCACATCCATCCCATCGATTTCGCAATCCTTGTCGTCTATCTGATCGGCGTCACGCTATTTGGCGCGCACTTCCGCAAAGGACAGCAGAACCTGCGCGACTATTTCCTCGGCGGCCGAACCGCGCCATGGTGGGCGATCGCCTGCTCGATTGTGGCCACCGAAACTTCCGCACTGACAATTATCAGCACGCCCGGAATCGCCTTTGCTTCCAACCTTGGCTTCCTGCAACTGGTCATGGGCTATTTGATCGCTCGCGTGATCCTCTGCCTCGTTTTCATTCCGCAGTATTTTCGAGGTGAATTCTACACAGCTTATCAATTGATTGAAAAAAGATTCGGCACGCGCATGAAATCACTGGCAGCCTCGATTTTTCTGATTACCCGCGCATTGGCGGAAGGTGTGCGAATCTCAGCGATCGGAAAGGTGGTCAGCGTCGCCTTCGGCACAGGCGATCGCATCTCCGTAGGGATCATCACCGTGCTCACAGTCTTTTATACCTTCGAGGGTGGCATGAGCGCCGTGATCTGGACCGACGTGATGCAGCTCGCGCTCTATATTACCGGCTCGGTTGCCGCATTCTTCCTCCTTCTGCACAAGATTCCCTCCGGCTGGACCGGTGTGACCCAGGCAGCCGCAGCGGCGGGAGGCAAACTGACCGTTTTCAATTTCTCGTTCAGCTTGACACAGAGCTATACCTTTTGGGCCGGAATTATTGGCGGGACATTTTTAACAATGGCGAGCCATGGCACCGATCAAACCATGGTTCAACGATTGTTGGCGGCGAGAAACGAGCGCGACAGCAAAACCGCGCTGCTCGCCAGCGGCGTCATTATCTTTATTCAGTTCACTTTATTCCTGGTAATTGGCGTGATGCTCTTTGTTTACGGGCAACACTTTCTACTGCCTCTACCTTCAGGCGATCCCGATCGAATCTTTCCCGAATTTATCGTACACGACATGCCAGTGGGGCTTTCCGGCCTGGTGCTGGCGGCGATATTTGCCGTGGCTATGTCGAACGCCAGCGGCGCGTTGAATTCGCTGGCTTCGTCCAGCGTCCTAGATTTCGCGCAACTCCGCGGCGTGCAGTGGGATCAGGCGCGTCTGCTGCGGCTTTCGCGGCGAATTACTTTGTTCTGGGGAGCTCTGCTCGGATTGTTCGGTATGATCCGCTGGGGACCAGTGCTCGAGGCGGGGCTGACGATTGCTTCCATCACCTATGGCAGCCTGCTGGGACTTTTTCTTCTGGGCATCTACAATCGGCGAGCGACAGCCACCGGCGCTACGGTGGGAATGATCGCGGGACTCGCTACCCTGGTTACAGTAAAGTTTTACACTCATCTGGCATGGACATGGTACGTATTGCTGGGAACGGTCGTCACTTTTGCCGTCGGATCCCTGGTGAGCGAAGTTTTTTCTTACGGAAAATTGGAACCACGAATCGATTCGGGCGGGCAGTAGAAGAAATTGGAAACCACCGTGAGCGCTAAACCTCTCGAACTCGTACGTGGCCTGGGCGGATGGGCGGCCGCCGCAATCGTTGTCGGCACCATGATCGGCACTGGAATTTTCATCGTGCCGGCCGACATGGCTCGCAGCGTGGGAACCGTCGGATTAGTGTTCGTTGTCTGGATTGTTGGCGGCGCACTTTCCTTGTTTGGCGCGCTCAGTTATGCGGAGCTTGGCGCCGCGCTCCCCGAAGCCGGAGGCGAGTACGCGTATATGAGCCGGGCGTACGGCCCTGCGTGGGGATACCTCTTTGGCTGGATGCATTCCATTCTTGGCAGGCCGACCTCTGTCGCCACAATCGCCGCGGGATTGCTTCGCTTTTGGGGCTTCTTAGTTCCCGGAGTGGCCGCACCCATCTTCATTTGGCACGTTGCCCTGCCCTTCGGCAGCCGACCCTACATATTTGTATTCACTTGGGCTCAACCGTTGGCCGTGCTAGCGATTGCCGCGATTACGTTTCTAAATTGCCTCGGCGTGCGCTTGGGCGGGCAAGTTCAGGTGGCACTGACGCTGATCAAAATTGCCGCGGTGCTTGCCGTCGTATCCTTGGGTTTCGCGCTGGGTCACGGCAGCGCCGCGAGTTTTCATCCGCTCTTCACGAGTGGCTCGGCTACGATTGCCGGATTTCTTTCGGCTTTAGTTGGCGCGCTATGGGCTTATGACGGTTGGAGCAACGTCAACCTTGTGGGTTCAGAGGTAATGAACCCGCAGAAAAATATTCCGCGGGCGTTGATCGGTGGTGTTTCCACCGTTTGCATTCTCTACTTGCTGATGACGGCGGCGTGCTTCTACGCGATGTCATTTTCGTCAGTCGCGGCATCGGCTCACATCGCATCCGACGTTATTGAAAAAGTTACCGGCCACGGCTCGGCAACTTGGCTCACTGCGGCGATGATCGTTTGCGCGCTGGGCACATTAAATTCCTCGATTTTGAGCGGCGCGCGAGTGGATTACGCCATGGCGCGTGATAAGTTGTTCTTCCGCCCGCTGGCCACCGTACATCCCAAATTTCGCGTACCCATGAATGCATTGATCTTTCAGGGATGCATCGCGGCGGTACTCGCGCTGACGGGAACTTTTGAAGAACTCTATTCCCTATTCATTTTTGCAGGTTGGATTTTCTACGGCCTCACTACAGGCTCGGTGATATGGCTGCGATTCAAGGAACCGAATCTTCCACGGCCCTATCGTACCTGGGGCTATCCCGTTGTCCCCGCGCTGTTCGTCATCGGAGCGCTGGCCTTAACGGTGAGCATCTGGCTTGACCGGCCGTGGCGCTGCACGATTGGGCTGGCACTGATTCTGCTTGGTCTGGTTTTCTATCGCAAGTGGGGAACTGTTCGCACAGTGTGAACACCCGTCTCGCGCTTCACTCACGCGCGAGGAATTGCGTCAGAGCCGGTACATGGCACCGGGCGGAACAAATGGCACCGCACAAGTGGGGTGCAGGATTTTTGCGAGCAGCGCAACGCCCGCCACAACTCGAGGGCCGGGACGCGAAAAATAACTGTTCGCGTCCACGACAAAAACTCGATCTCGCAGTACCGCCGGCAATGTGGCCCACTCTTTGGGAAATTCCATTTTATGCAATTCATAAATCGTGCGTTCAATATTATATCCGCAGGGCATGACAATAATTATTTCTGGCCGGGCGGCAGCCACGGCGGCCCACTCGACGCGGGACGACGGCTTGCCGGCACAGCCGAAAAAATCGATGCCTCCCGCGCGAGCAACCATCTCCGGTACCCAATGCCCAGCCACATAGGGAGGACTGAGCCATTCCAGGCACAGGACGCGCGGATGTTCTTGCGATTGACTGACTGAACGTTCAATGTCCGCGAGGCGCAGTTCCAGGGAACGAATATAGGTGTCGGCTTCACTCGCCCGTCCGGTTGCCTCGCCGACCGCGCCTATATCCTTGAAAATGTCCGCAATCGTGTGCGGGGTCAGGGAGAGAACGCGCGGAGAACGTGAAATGCCAGCCAGCGCCGCCGCAAGATCATCGGGTGACGCGGCACAGACGTGACACAGATCCTGCGTCAACACCAGATCGGGTTCAATCGCGCGCAGCAACGCCACATCCACACCGTATAGGCTTTCGCCTCGCGCCACGAATTCGCTGACGATACGGTCGACTTCGGCGGGACTGACCTCAGCATCGACGCGAGGCCGGACCAGCACGGGACGCTTGGTTGCCTCCGGAGGAAAATCGCATTCATGCGTGACTCCAGCGACGGATTCGCTGAGGCCCAACGCGAAAAGAATCTCGGTGGCGGACGGCAAGAAGGAGCAGATGCGCATCGGGTTAAGCCTGGGTACCTAGCCCTTCCATCGGAGGCTTCATGATATTTCTTGATCGCTGTTCAGAACGGGACTGCTTCGACGAAGCTAATTTTAATTTAACTGGCTAATGGCTCGCCAGTTCTGAAAAAAACAGTGGCAAAGCTCGTGACACTTTACGCTTTCTCAATGCGAAGTCAAATTAATTGCTGTGCGCCGAGCGATGCCGAAAGCAAGAGATCTGCAAATATGAATCCATCGCGCTCCACTATTTCGCCCTGCTCGATTTTGAGGGGGTGGCGAAACATCGGGCCTGCGCAGGCGAACGAGTGGAACTCGCCATTTTCCCCGCAGGGATCAACGGCCGGGGGCAAATCCTCTAGAAATTGAGCGTCGAATTTTCTGCCGGCGAAGCTCGAGTGGAGTTGTTTCGGATCGACACATGTTATATAGGCGTTAAGCCCGCCGGCGATCATGTCCCTCGCGAGTTGATCCGTTTTGAATCCCCACAACGGAAAGACCGGAGACATCCCGCATTTGACGAGTTGTTCTTCGCGGTACTTTCGGATGTCTTCCAGAAAAAGATCACCGAATACCACGTGTGTAACGCCTTCTGACTGGGCACGGTTCATCACGGCACTCATCGCGTCTTCATATTCCACATTTCGGCAAGACGAAGGAATATCCACCTTCACCAGGGGAAGTCCGGCCGACTCCGCTTGCGCCTCGAGAAGCGTTTCCCGCACCGCATGCATCGCCACTCGGGCGTGGGTGCGGTTCACGGTGGTCAAGAGAGCAACAATTTCAATTTCGTTTTGCTGGCGCACCCGGTGCAAGGCCCAGGCGCTATCTTTTCCGGTACTCCACGCGAGCCAAGCTTTTGGTTTGGGCATCCTTTTTCCTGCATCGAAAACCCGGCCTGCGGATTTGGATTGCCGCACCTCGAGCGGCGGCCCTCATTCCGGATAAATCAAATATTTGGAACGCATCTTGCGAAAAACTTCCAAGTCGTCCGCCCAATCGTTCACGATGCGCGAAGGCGCGTCGCCCTCTTCCAATCGTTCAACAGTGGAGGCCGAACCCACCAACTGGACGATCTTCACCAAATCAAATTGTTTCGGATACAGTTTTTTGAGCGCCGAAGCGATTTCCAGTCCCATCAGCATCGAATTCAGAGACGAGCGATCGGCAATCACCAGTGCGATGCCTTCGCACATCACATCCTTGTAAATGCCCGATGTAGGGGTAAATCGCGTGGGCACAAATCGCACGCCGGGAATAAATCTTCCATTTAGTTCCCGCGCGATTTCCGGAGCGTGAATCCAGGGAGCGCCGAATTGTTCGAACGGGGTATCCGTGCCGCGGCCTACCGAAACTCCTCCGGCTTGCAGGATTTCAATTCCGGGATACAGAATCGAGGCATTCAACGATCGCAAATTCGGTGATGGCGGAATCCAGTAGAGTCCGGTGGCTCCGAACCAGATCGCGGCGATGCCAATTTTCCATAGCGATCACGTGCAGATCCACATCGATCTTGTTTTCAACTTTGAACATTTGCGCCAATTCACCTACGAGTCATGCCATAACGAACCGGCATCGGGAAATAGGCGACAAAGGACAATCGGTCGCGATCGAGCATAGGCCCTTCGATCAGATCGCCTCCCAATGGGTTCGGCCTATCCAACACATAGAAGGGAATTTTGTGTTTCGCCGCTTCCTCCATCGCGTAGCCCATCGTTGACGTGTAGGTGTAAAAACGCACTCCTGCATCCTGAATATCAAACACCAATGCATCGACGCCGCGTAACATCGCGTCGGTGGGCCGCCGCGTATCGCCGTAAAGGCTGTAAACCGGGAGTCCCGTCGACGAGTCCTTACTCGAATTTACGTTTTCTTCCGCGGTTCCCGCCAAGCCATGTTCCGGGCTAAAAATCGCAACTAATTTTAAATTGCCGGCCTTCGCGAACACATCGATGGTGCGGCGGCCAGCGGAATCGATGCCGGTTTGATTCGTGATTAAACCGATGTTTTTGCCTTGCAGCGAAGCGAATTTCTGCTCTTCCAGCACGTCAATTCCAGTCTTGGTTTGGTCAGAATGCGTGTAAACCCCAGCCGCGTCATACTCCCGCAAAGCCGCCATCGCACTCCGCTCAAATTGCGACGTAACGCCGTCACGCTTGCCAATATTGAGCGATGCCGCCACGGCTGTGGCAACGCGCGAACGCAGGCTGGAAATCGCGGGCCGGCCGTAGGGATGGACCGAATTGGCGAGCAGAATTACATATGTTTGGCTGGCCGGATCGATCCAGATCGAGGTGCCTGTGAATCCCGTGTGGCCATAGGAACCCAGCGGAAATAATTCGCCACGCGGGGACGAATAGACAGTGTCGATATCCCAGCCTAACCCGCGAATCGAAGGGCTCCAGGGCGGCGATTGGGGAGAGGTCATCTCCAACACCGTGGCATCCGAGAAAATCCTTCGATTTGCTTTCGCATTCGTGGCGGGGCGAATGCGTCCTTGGTCGAGCATCATTTGACAGAATATTGCCAGATCATCGGCAGTTGAAAACAGGCCGGCATGCCCGGCGACGCCGCCCATCGCTCGCGAGCGCGGATCGTGAACCACCCCTCGCAAGACGCGGCCGCGGCCGGAACCTGCCTTTGCGTCTTCAGGCAGATCAATTTCTTCGGTGGGGGCAATCTTTGGAATCCAATCCGCCGGAGGCAAAAAACGAGTGTGAGTCATCCCCAAAGGCTGGAAAATAGTACGTGCTGAAAATTCGTTCAGAGGCATTCCGCTGATGCGGCGCACCAATTCACCGAGAACGATGAAACCGGTGTCGCTATAGATGAAGCGCATACCGGGAGGAGAAATCAGGGTGTCGTCGTAAACCATCTTGAGCATCGCGTCGGTTCCGATGGGCTGGTCGCCGGTGAGCGGATCGGGTCGAAGGCCGGAAGTATGCGTCAGGATCTGGCGGAGCGTAATCTGATCTTTACCGCTGGCGCCGAATTCGGGAATGTAACGGACGATTGGGTCGTTCAAACGCAATTTGCCCTGTTCAACGAGTTTCATAACTGACGGCGTGGTAGCGATCAACTTGGTAAGCGAAGCCAGATCGAAGATTGTGTCAACCGTCATCGGCTCGCGTTGGGGAAGCAACGCGCGCGAGCCATATGCTTGCCGATAGATGATTCGGCCTCGGTGACCTACCAGGACTACGGCGCCCGGAATTTCGTCTTTTGCCACAGCGTCGTTTAGAATTGCATCCAATGTCAACGAAAGCGCAGCCGGCGCGGATTGAGACTGGGCCGCGGATGTGAGGAACCACGGATCTGCCGGGAAAAGCGCGGCTGCCAACACTGACGCCGCAAGGAGGCAGAGAACCGTGACGCTTCGACTTTTGCGCCGATTCCATTTCATCAGCAATCACCCGAGTTCCACTGTGGATACACTTCCATTTCGTGCGATTGTGTCACATAAAGTCGTGTGCTATATACAGCCGCGGCATGCGGGCGTCAATCAGTGAAGGCTCTGACTTCTCCAATACGTGAATATGGGCTTCTACTCCTGCTGCCAATTTTTCTACTCATGACATCCTCAGGCCGCTCACAAAAATCCGCTCCACCTTCGCGCAAGGCTGCGCGCGGATCGAAATGGGTTGAGAAAACCCTGAAGAAAATGTCGCTCCAGGAAAAGCTGGGGCAACTGCTGGTGATCTATTATTTCGGCGAATTCACTTCGACGGAGAGTCCCGAATACATAGAATTGATGCGCCTGGTAGAACAGGAGCATGTGGGCGGCTTCATCGTAGGCACCACGCGCTGGCCGCTTGGAATTATTCGCAGCCAGGTATATCCCACGGCAGTTCTGGCAAACCAATTGCAACAGCACGCGAAAATCCCGCTGCTGGTGAGCGCCGATTTCGAAACCGGCACAGCGATGCGGCTGGATGAGGGAACGTCGTTTCCTTCGGCAATGGCCGTCGCCGCGGCGGGTAACCCGAAAGATGCTTACACCATCGGCAAGATCACCGCGCTCGAAGCGCGAGCCGCGGGAATCCAATGGATCTACGCGCCGGTTGCCGACGTAAATATCAATCCCGATAATCCAATTATCAACATCCGTTCGTTTGGCGAAGATCCAAAACGCGTGGGCGAATTTGTGGCGGAGTTCGTGCGCGGAGCACAAGAAAATGGCGCACTAGCCACAGCCAAACATTTTCCCGGCCACGGCGATGTGAATGTGGATTCGCACCTGGCGCTATCAGTGGTTCCTGGCAATCGCGAGCGGCTGGAAAAAGTGGAGCTTGTACCGTTTCGCGCAGCGATTGGGGCCGGCGTCGCGTCGATCATGTCGGGCCATCTGGCCGTGCCTGCGCTCGAGCCGGATACTTCCCTTCCTGCAACTCTTTCGCCGCGAATTTTGACCGGAGTGTTGCGCGGTGAACTGGGCTACACGGGGTTAGTGGCTACGGACGCGATGGATATGGGCGGCGTGACGACTTTGTTTCCCCCGGGCGAGGCGGCGGTTCGTTCGATTCTCGCGGGAGCAGATGTGCTGCTCATGCCTCCAGTTCCCGATGCCGCGCTTGCGGCTCTGGAAGAAGCCGTGAAGTCGGGACGCTTGCCGATTGCGCAAGTGGACGATTCGGTCCGGAGAATCCTAAGTGCCAAAGAGAAGCTGGGCCTGGTGAAGAACCGGTTCGTCGATGTTGACAAAATCAACGAGAAATTCGGACGTCCGGAATTTGCAGCGCAGGCACAGGATATTGCCGATCGCGGAGTTACGCTACTCCGCGATGAGCAACACCTGCTTCCGCTCGATTCCACGAAACCGCAGCGCGTGCTCTTCCTGGCGATTTCTGGGGACGCGGATGCTTATCCCGGCTACGCGTTGGAAAATGAAATTCGCTGGCGGGTAGATTCGCTCGAGGTAATCCGCGTGGATACCAAATTCGAGCGCGCGGACCAGGTGAAATTGCCTCCGCCCAGCACGTACGATGCGATCATCATCGGCCTTTTTGTGCGCGTGGCCGACCGCAAAGGCACAGTGGGCTTGCCGGACGAAGAAGCCGCGCTCGTAAATCAATTGCTCGGCTCGGGAAAGCCGGCAATTATCGCGAGCCTGGGCAGCCCTTACTTGATCGAACGATTTCCGGATGCTCCTACGTGGCTCGCGGAATTCAGCACCAATGAAGTGTCGCAACGCGCGGTGGGGCGAACGTTATTTGGACAAGCCGCGATCAGCGGAACCGTCCCCGTCACATTGCCGGGAACCGCGAAACTGGGCGACGGGCTGAAGGTGGCGCCGAATCCGATGGCTTTGGAAGCGGCGCCCGCCGTGCTCTCAGCCAAACTGAAACCGGCCTACGATTTGCTCGATCAGGCAGTGAGCGATCGAGCGTTTCCCGGCGGAATCCTGGCGGTGGGATATCAGAACCAGCTGATCCTGCATCCCTTTGGCAAATTGACATACGAAGCGGGATCGAGCGCCGTAACCGCTGACACGATTTACGATATTGCTTCACTGACCAAAGCAGTCGTCACAACCACAGCGATCATGATGCTGACGGCCGCTGGCCGCGTGCAGCTTGATCTGCCGCTCGATCGCTACATTCCCGAATGGGACGGCGGACCGAATCCGGAGCTGCGCAAAAAGGTGACGGTCCGCGAATTGCTCCTGCACACTTCGGGACTGCCCGCTCATCAAAAATATTACGAACAGGTGAAAGGCCACGGTGCAATTCTCGCGCGGATTTGCGCGGAGCCTCTGGTCTCCGAGCCTGGTAAACAAATCGAATATTCCGATCTTGGATTCATTCTGCTTGGGGAAATCGTGGAACGCCTTACCGGCCAAACACTGGATCAGTACGCGCAGGAGCAGATTTTTGCTCCCCTCGGAATGGATGACACCGAGTTCAACCCGCCGAAGAAATTGTGGTCACGGATCGCTCCCACGGAAAGTGACAGCACATTTCGGAAACGCACTCTGCAAGGCGAAGTGGACGATTCCAATGCCTATGCCATGGGCGGTGTTGCCGGGCACGCCGGCCTGTTTTCCACCGCGAGCGATCTGGCCGCCTTCGCTCAGATGATGCTGGATGGAGGAATCTACAAATATCATCGCTTGCTGACCCGCTCCCAGATCGAGGAGTTCACCACGCGTCAAGCGATTGGCGATTCCGCGCGCGACCTTGGCTGGGACACACCGACCGAACCATCAACCTCCGGTCAGTATTTCTCGAAAGGTAGCTATGGCCACAATGGATATACTGGAACGTCCCTGTGGATCGACCCAGAGAAGAGCCTGTTCGTTCTATTGTTGACGAATCGAGTTTATCCCTCGGCAGCGAACGACAAGATCCGCCAGGTCCGCCCGGCACTCCATGATCGAGTGGTGGAATCGCTTGGGCTCGCGGTAAGGCGTTCGGCGAGGAGATAACAGATTCGCGACGCTTTGATATAAAGATGGTCTTTTCAAAACTTTCCAAGGCATATCCCCAGCTATAATTAGAAAACGATGTTGGCAAGCAACGTTCGTAATCATGGCTGAACGCCGAAAAATTCTATCTCCCACGGAACAGCGCAACCCGCGTTCCGTTGGGCTCGATCTGAAGTCGACGCGAGAAATCGTACGCGTCTTGAATCGTGAAGATGCACGCGTATCCGCGGCAATTGCCCGTGAACTGCCGGCAATCGCGCGAGCGGTGGACGTCATTGTGTCGGCGATCCGTGGCGGAGGGAGGCTGATTTACGTGGGAGCAGGAACCAGCGGACGCTTGGCTGCGCTCGATGCCGCCGAATGCCCGCCGACTTTTGGAATTTCTCCCGATCTCGTTCAGGCTGTGCTCGCCGGCGGGACAAAAGCGCTCACCGAAGCAGTGGAAGGGGCCGAGGACGATGAGGCTCAAGCGAAACAGGATATGGCAGCCATTGGGGTGACTGCAAAGGATGTGGTAGTGGGAATTGCTGCCAGTGGCTCAACACCTTATGTGCTATCGGCACTCGATTATGCCCGGAGCCGCGGAGCCGCGACCATCGGAATCACATCGCATCCTCATGCTCCGATTCGGAGCGTGGCACAAATCACCATTGCGCCCAATACCGGGCCGGAAGCCATCGTCGGTTCCACGCGGTTAAAGGCCGGTACCGCCCAGAAACTGGTCCTCAACATGCTCTCTACAGCCGCGATGGTGCGACTGGGGTACGTATATGATCACTGGATGGTCGGAGTGGCGCTCACAAATCGAAAGTTACAGCGGCGGGCGTTGCGGATCCTGGAACAAGCGGCCGGGGCCAACCTGTCTGACGCGGAACACGCTCTGGGTGCCGCGGGACACGATCTGCGAACCGCCCTGGTTATGCTCAAGCGCAAGGTGGACGCAGGCGAGGCTCGCCGGCGGCTGGCGGGGGCGGGCGGCGACCTGCGAGCAGCCCTTGGAGAGCGAGGAAGCCAAGCCAAGCGGCAGAAAGCCGGGAAATAAAATGCAACGATTCAAAATACAGGGTGGAAAGCCCCTGGAGGGCACGGTAAAGATCAGCGGCGCGAAGAATGCTGCTCTGCCTGCCATGGCGGCTGCCCTGCTGACGAACGAACTGGTCCATCTGCAGAATATTCCGCGGGTGCGCGACATTATCACCATGGCGCAATTGCTAGCCCATATGCGCGCCTCGGTACAGAGTCCGGACCTTCCCCCCTCGGACATGACCATTCAAGCGGAAACGATCTCCCATCGCGAAGCGCCGTATGAGCTGGTGAAGACCATGCGAGCTTCGGTGCTGACGCTGGGACCGCTGGTGGCGCGCTTTGGATATGCGAAAGTTTCGCTGCCGGGGGGCTGCGCGATCGGAGCCCGGCCGATTGACCTGCACATCCAGGCGCTGGAAAAGATGGGCGCGCAAATCACCATCGATCACGGCTATGTCGAGGCGCGCACCAAGCGGCTGCGCGGCGCGGAAATTCACTTCGACAAAATCACGGTGACGGGAACCGAGAACATCATGATGGCAGCCGCATTGGCTGACGGCGAAAGCGTGCTGGGCAACGCGGCGCTGGAACCGGAAATCAGCGACCTGGCCGATCTGCTGAATAAGATGGGAGCGCAAGTGGAAGGCGCGGGAACTTCGACGATTCGAATTCGCGGTGTAGACCGGCTGCACGGCGCGATGCACTCGATCATTCCGGACCGCATCGAGGCCGGAACATTTGTGGTCGCTGCGGCCGTCACCGGAGGAGAGCTTCTCTTGACCGGGTGCGAACCGAAACATCTGGCGGCTGTATTTGACAAGCTGGTCGCCTGCGGCGTGGAAATTCACGATGAAGGCAACGGCAACCTTCGCGTGAAAGCGACCAAGGGATTGCGCGCCGCCGACGTGACCACCGAGGAATATCCGGGCTTCGCCACGGACATGCAGGCGCAATTCATGACCTTGGCGACGCAGGCAACAGGAACCTCCGTAATCACGGAAACGATTTTTGAAAACCGCTTCATGCATGCCAGCGAAATGACGCGCATGGGTGCCGACATTGTCGTGGACGGCAGGAAGGCGATTGTCCGAGGGCCGACACCGCTTTCCGGGGCCACGGTGATTGCATCCGACCTCCGCGCGAGCGCATCGCTCGTCCTTGCCGGACTGGTGGCTTCCAACACGACCTGGATTGACCGCGTCTATCACATCGATCGCGGCTATGAACGCATTGAGGAAAAGCTTCGCTCCGTCGGTGCCCGCATCGAACGGGCTGATTGAGAGCATTTGGATCTGCCGCTTTGGTTGGTTCGCTTTCCTCCTGCCCTTTTTGGCGATACGGATTTCCTGCCTGCAGGACTGCTTTTATTTTGACACCCCCCTCCCGGAGTGCTAGTTTCCTAATTATTAATGGGGTGAAGCGGCGCGTCGGGGGACGCCCTGCACATGTTCGAATTCTTGTTCGATTGTCGGACAGGTTCTCAATTCATTTATCTCCGGGGGGATAAAATGAAAACGAAGAAAATGTTGGCGGTATTGGTGTGTCTGTTTTCGTTCTTCTTTCCGCATCAATCGTGAGGGCACAAAACATAACCGGCACGATTTCCGGCACAGTGGTCGATTCCAGAGGGGGTGTCGTGCCGAACGTCACTATCAGCTTTCGAAATACGGACAAGCAAATCGAACTTCGCAAGGTGACCACGGACGACCACGGACAGTATGTCGCCCCTCTGCTCCCGATTGGAAATTACACGATTACAGCGGAAATCTCCGGATTCAAAAAGACGACGCAATCTGGTGTCGTGCTGAACGTCAATGACAAGCGCACCGTGGACTTCACGCTTGAGGTCGGCTCCGTCTCTCAAACCGTGACGGTGGAGGCCCAGCTCACCCAGGTGGAAACACAGAGCGCAACCCCGGCCGGGTTAATATCCGGCACACAAGTGCGCGAGCTTTCCTTGAGCACGCGCAATTATGAACAGCTCGTGGCATTAATGCCGGGCGTGACGACGAATGGCGCGGACCAACTTTATTTCGGCAACAGTCTGCCCTCCGGCACCACCAATACAGTCGGGTTTTCAATTAATGGACAGCGCAATAGCAGCAACTCCTGGACGGTCGACGGCGCGGACAACGTGGATCGCGGTTCGGCTCAAACCTTGTTGACCTATCCGAGCGTAGATGCAATTGCCGAATTTAAGGTGCTGCGAGGCCTCTACGACCCGGAGTTTGGCCGCGCGGGCGCCGGCCAGATTAACGTGGTGACCAAGTCAGGCAGCAGCGGCTTTCACGGTGATGCCTATGAATTTTTCCGCAACGACAAGCTGAATGCCAACAACTTCTTCAACAATTCGAGCGCCACAAAAAGGCCGCCATTTCCGCTACAACGATTTTGGCTACACTCTCGGTGGCCCGGTGTATATCCCGGCCATTACAACACCGGAAAAGATAAGACTTTCTTTTTCTTTTCGGAGGAATTTAACCGCAATATCAATTACGGGACGGTATCGGGCGTAGTGCCCACCAGCACCATGAAACAGGGCACATTCGCGGAGCCGGTATGCACTGGCAGCGAATGCCGCTGGCACCTGCACGGCGACCTCGGCGACCATCGCCGCTATTAATCCCACCGCTGCGGCCTACGTCAAGGATATTTATGCCAATATCGCAGCGCCAAATACTCCGCCCTTCAGTTTGGTTTCTGCGTTGCGCAATGTTTTCAACCGGCGCCAGGAATTGGTTCGTGGCGATCAGGTATTCAATTCAAAGTTCTCTGTTTTCGGGCGATATATGCACGATTCCATCCCGACCATCGAACCCGGAGGGTTGTTCACTGGTGCAGCGTTGCCCGGTGTATCCACCACCAGCACAAACTCGCCGGGTTATAGCTGGCTGATTCATTACACGCTGGTCAAGTCGGCCACGTTCTTGAATGATGGCGGTTTCAATTTTTCCTACGGCGCGATTATCAGCGATCCGACAGGGTTAATCGGGTCCGCGGCTTCGCCAGATATCGCCGCCGCTACAACTCTGCCGTTTAAGCCGACGCTGATGCGCGTTCCTGCGGTCACTTGAGTGGAGGCGCGAGCATCACCGGGTTTGGCCCCTATCGGGATTACAACCGGGACAAAGAGGTCTATGACAATTTCACGAAAATCATGGGACGCCATACGATCAAATTTGGCGCGAGTTACCACTATTATCAAAAGAAGGAAAACGCTGCTGGCAATAATGTGGGCACTTTCGCGTTCGTGAATAGTCCCACTCCTGTGCCGGGAACGCAGTGTGCGAATGCGGCCCATCCAGATCTTCCCACTTGCCCGACCAGCTTCGAACAAGCATTCGCCAACTTCTTGCTGGGCAACGTGTCCAGTTATACGCAGGTGTCTGAAGACATCACTCCCGATTTACGCCAGCAGCAAGTGGAGAGTTATGTCCAGGACGAATATCGCTTCCGCCAGAATCTAACCCTCACATATGGCGTGCGCTATTCCTGGTTTGGCCTGCCGACCGATCAAAATGGAGAACTGACCAATTTCAGTCCTGGAGGTTATTCCGCGGCAGCCGCGCCACAGATCAACTCGTCGGGATTAATTGTCGCTGGCACCGGCACACCCTTGAACGGAATCCTCGTCGGCTCCGGAAATTCCCCGTTTAATCCGACTATTGCAAACTCCAACTATAAGAATTTTGCACCGCGCCTCGGCCTCGCCTGGGATCCTTGGGGCGATGGGAAGACTTCGGTTCGGGCTGGGTACGGGTTGTTTTTTGACTCCACCCTGGTGGGCACTTTCGAACAAAACATCTTCCAAAACCCGCCGTTCGTGCAGAGCGTAACCATTCCCAATACACTTTTTTCGAATCCTGCGCTGGAACTCCGTCGGTTTCCGCGAATCCACTGGTCCTACGTGGAACTGCATTGCCAAGTTCCACACCCTACTCCCAGCAGTGGAGCCTGGATCTGCAACGGCAGGTAACCAGTTCCCTCATCCTGGACGCCGGATATTACGGCAATAATGCGATCCACCTGCTGGGCATTGTTGATATCAACGAAGTACAGCCAGGCGCCGGCGTAGCCGCAGGTTATTTGCCCGCCGGAACGACCGTCTTCACTTCGGCAACGGAGCCTAAACTCAATCAGATTCGTCCCTATCTAGGCTACAACGCCATCAACGTCGTCGAGAGCGGATTCAACTCAAACTATAACTCGCTGCAATTGGCCCTGCAGAAGCGGATGGGCGCCAATTCGCTTTTCAATCTGTATTACACCTGGTCGCACAATTTGACTAACAATCAGACCGACCGCAGCACAGCAGCGCAGAACGTCTATAACATTCGCGGCGAATATGGCCCGTCGCAGCTCGATCGGAGAAATGTTCTCACCGCAAACTTCGTGTATGACTTGCCGTGGCTGAAGAGCCAGCAGGGCTTCGTCGGGCACGTTCTGGGCGGTTGGGAAGCTTCGGGCATCGTAACTTACAATTCTGGTTCTCCTCTCACCATAACGACATCGGGCGTCGATCCAGGCGGCCTCGGTCTGATCGGTTCGAGCGCGGCCAGCGGCCGTCCGGACCAAATCACCAACCCCAACTCGAATGCCCCGCATAGTGTGGCGCAGTTTTTCAATACCAGCGCTTTCGCTCTGGTTGCACAGGGTACGGCCCGGCCCGGAAATGCACCGCGCGGCTCGGTTATCGGGCCCGGTATCGAGCGATGGGATCTCTCGGCGTTCAAGAACATCAAACTATTCCGCGAATCCAATTACTTGCAGTTCCGCGCGGAGTTCTTTAATGCGTTCAACCACACGAACTTCAATGCCGTTGGCACCACGTTTGGCGCCTCTACTTTCGGCGTCGTCACCACGGCCCATGACGCTCGGATCATTCAGTTGGGCTTGAAGCTCTACTTCTGATCGAATCGGATCAGTTGAAACTCTGCGTGGAAGATAGCGGGTCGGTCGTGGTGCATGGGAACGGAACCGGTGAAGATGGGAAATCAACGGCAGACGGGTTTCCGGATGAATGATTGAATGAGAAGAGGGAGACGCGAACAACGTCTCCCCCTCTCTACCGTGTCTCGTTTGGTAGCGGCTAACTGGCGGGCTGTGATTTCTGCTTGTCGCGCTGGTCGCGCAACACCGCTTTACGGCTGAGCCGGATTTTGTTTCCTTCGATCGCCAGCACCTTAACCAGGATCTGATCGCCTTCCTTCAGTTCGTCACGAACCGCTTTGATGCGCTGTTCTGCGATTTCGCTGATGTGCAGCAATCCGTCGGTTCCCGGGAAAATTTCGACGAACGCGCCAAATTCGGCGATTCGAACCACTTTGCCCAGGTACGTCTTGCCGATTTCGGCGGTGGCGGTAATGTCGCGGATCATTTGCAGCGCCGAATCTCCGGCTGTTCCATTATTCGCGAAAACGTGAACTTTGCCATCGTCCATCACGTCAATCTTCACGCCCGTGGCTTCGATGATCGAGCGGATTTTCTTTCCACCGGGGCCGATCAGGTCGCGGATTTTATCGGTAGGAATCGTTAGCATGAAGAGATGCGGGGCATAAGCCGAAATGGCGGGCCGTTGCGTGCTAAGTGACTGATCCATCGTATCGAGGATTTCCAAGCGGGCTTTCCGCGCCTGGGCCAGGGCTTCGCGCATCATGGCGATGCTGACGCCGCCGACCTTGATATCCATCTGCAACGCGGTAATTCCCTGCCGGGTTCCGGCCACTTTGAAATCCATGTCACCATAGTGGTCTTCTGCGCCAGCAATGTCGGTCAGGATCGCGTACTTGCTCGCCCTCCACCACCAGGCCCATGGCAATTCCGGCACACGCGGAGCGCATCGGCACACCGGCGTCCATCAGCGCGAGTGATGCGCCGCAGACTGTGGCCATAGAGGATGACCCGTTCGATTCGAGAATGTCGGAAACCAGCCTCATGGCGTAGGGAAAATCGGCTTCCGGCGGCAACAGATTGGTGATCGCGCGTTCGGCCAATGCACCATGGCCTATTTCGCGGCGGCCCGGCCCTCGCAAGAATTTCACTTCGCCGACGCTGAAGGGCGGGAAATTGTAATGCAACATGAAGCGCTTGAAGGAGTCCTGCTCGAAGAGCAAGTCCAGGCGCTGCATGTCTTCCTTGGTGCCGAGCGTTAATGTGGCAAGAGCTTGTGTTTCGCCTCGCGTAAAAATCGCCGATCCGTGAACGCGAGGAAGCACGCCCACTTCGCAGGTAATTTGGCGAATTTGGTCGAATGCGCGAGCGTCGGGACGGCGGCGGCGGTCCAGAATATCGTCGCGGAAAATTCGCTCGCGCAAACGCTCGAATGCACGATTCGCGAGCTTGCGGCGATCTTCATCTTCTTCCGGGATCGTCGCAAGGATTTCGTTGTGAACCGAATCCACCAGCCCGTAGCTTTCCAGCTTGGGATGCTTTGCAGTGTCTAGCGCATCGTGCAACTTTTCGCCGAACTGCTTTTCGATTTGCTTGTAAAGAACTTCATCGAATGCAGGAGGAGTAGCCTGCACCTTGGTGGGATTTACCTTGGCATGCAATTCCTTGATCACCGCGATGATCCTGCGCACCTGCTCGTGGCCGAACGCCAGGGCGTCCGCCACCGCATCTTCGGAAACTTCCAGCGATCCCGCTTCCACCATCACGATCGCTTGGTCTGTTCCGGCGATCACGATGTTCAGCAAGCTTGTTTTCTGTTCAGCTACGGTGGGATTTACCACCAACTGGCCGTTCAGCAGCCCGACGCGAACCGCCGCGATGGGTTTGTCAAACGCAATATTTGAAATGTACAAAGCGGCCGAAGCCGCGGTCACCCCGATCACGTCGGGATCGTTCTCACTGTCCGCGGAAAGCACCATGGCGACGATCTGCGTTTCCTTGTTCCAGCCATCCGGAAACAGGGGGCGCAGCGGACGATCGATCAATCGCGACGTCAAAATCTCTTTTTCCGAGGGGCGTCCTTCGCGCTTGAAAAAACCACCGGGAATTTTGCCCGCGGAGTAGGTGTACTCGCGGTAGTCAACTGTCAAAGGAAGAAAATCTTTTTCCGTCGGTCTGGAATCCATGCACGCCGTTGCCAGAACAACTGTATCTCCATACCGTGCCACCACCGACCCGCCCGCCTGGCGGGCAATCTTGCCCGTTTCGAATTTCAGTACGCGACCACCTATTTCCACACTCACTTCTTGAAACATCAAATAAATCCTCCGCTCCCCGAATCGTCGGGGCGCCATATTCAATTACGAGATAATCTCTCGATTGTGCCGCAAAGAGTAAGGAACAGAGGCGGGGAAACCGCGCGAGTCACTTAGAAGCGAATGGCCGCCAACTTCAAAAGTCGCCATTTTGCCCATCGGCGTTTCGGTACGATCAGTTTGTCCGGGGAAGACCGGGAAGGTGTAAGTACTGCCTTTCGGAAATTCCGCGCTATTTGCGCAAACTGAGTCGTTCGACAATCTCGCGGTACCGATCCGGTTCGCGACGGTTAAGGTAATCCAAAAGCCGCCGGCGTTTGTTGACCATCATGATCAACCCGCGCCTCGACGCGTGGTCCTTAACATGGGATCGCAGGTGCGAGGTAAGATAGTTGATTCGTTCGCTTAATAACGCAATCTGCACTTCCGGCGACCCCGTATCCTTGGGATGCTGGCGGAACTGCTCGATTACTTCTACCTTTGCCTCGTTCACCCTCTCCCCCTCCTAATGCGTCGCGCGCCCATACTTCACGCTTTTTCCTTTTTTCTTTTCGACCGCAAAATCGTAGCACATCGAGTGACGCGAACAAAGGAAGAAATTGTTCCGGCAGGGGCCTGGGACGGGGCTGCGGCGAACTGGCGGCGCTAGCTCCTCTCGCCGCGGATCAGGGAGAGAAATTCGTCGCGAGTCTGTTTATTTTCCTTAAAAGCGCCCAGCATGGCGCTGGTAACGGCCGAAGAATTTTGCTTTTCCACTCCCCGCATCACCATGCACAAGTGCCGCGCCTCGATGATCACCCCAACTCCCTCGGGGCTCAGCCGCTCCTGGATCGCCTTGGCGATCTGACTGGTCAATCGTTCCTGAATCTGCAACCGCCGCGAAAACATGTTCACCAGGCGCGCGATCTTGCTCAAACCCACCACTTTCTT
Source organism: uncultured Acidobacteriota bacterium (assembly GCA_963797765.1). Taxonomy (GTDB): domain Bacteria; phylum Acidobacteriota; class Terriglobia; order Acidiferrales; family UBA7541; genus JBGPTK01. The sequence goes on from CAWCQU010000003.1 coordinate 1,206,144, forward strand.
GGACGGAATATAGGCCACATGGCACTTTCCGAAGAACGGAAGAATGTGGTGCTCGCACATGCTGAAGACTTCGATATCGCGGACCACCACCATCTGGTCGTAACAAACGCTGAACATGGCTCCGTTGAGCAGCTTGTCCGAATCCTGGCGGTTGCCGCTGGTGAGAAAACGCAGCGCCTGCTCGCAACGCTCGGGAGTCTTGCGCAGACCTTCCCGATTGGGATCTTCGCCCAACAGGACAAGCATCTTGCGCACCAAGCTGGCGATCGTTTCGGTCTGATGAGGAGATTCGATCAGGATTTCAGTGCTGTCACTCATGGTTTCCCCTTTGCGGCTCGCGCGAAATATTCGAAACTATTCAAACTGGTTTCTTCGATGCGGATTCGAGATACGCGTGCGTGCGGAAAATCCTTCAATCGTTCGTAAGCGACCAGGCATAAATTCTCGGTCGTCGGCACGCACTTGCGAAACGCGTCCGTATCTTCGTTCAGGTTCGCAAGATCGAATGGCTCGAGGATGCGCTCTGCCACGAATTTATCCAAGTCCGCCAAATTCGCGATCATGCCCGTAGCTTGATCCACGGGACCGGCGACGGTCACTTCCAAAACGTAATTGTGCCCGTGGCCGTAGGGATTGTTACACTTGCCGTAGACGCGCCAGTTCTCTGTCTCGCTCAATTGCTCGCTGTGCAGGCGATGCGATGCCGAGAAGCGGTAGCGGCGCGTCAAACCGATCTTCACCGGCCATCTCCCGTACAATCCACGAATAAGTCCGGAGATTCGTAGAGGCGCACCCGGTCCAGCATACCTCGAGTAATTTTCGGCTCCAGCAGTTTCCAGATGACGGCCGCAATATTTTCGCAAGTCGGAATCTGTCCGGCCAGTTCGGGCACTTCATAATTCAGGAAGCGATGATCCATGCGGTCAATAACTTCGCGCTGCAAAATTGCTTTCAGCTCTTTTAAATCAAGAACCATGCCCGTAGTGGGATCAGGTTCGCCGGCGATCGTCACTTCCAGTACGTAATTGTGGCCGTGCCCATGCGGGTTATTGCACTTGCCGAAGATCCGGCGATTTTCTTCCGGCGAAAAAGAAGGATTGTTGTAATAGTGCGCCGCCGAAAATTCAATTTTTCGCGTCACTCGGACCATTGAATTCCTTCGCGACAAGCCTTCTCACTCACCGCCCGGGCCGCATCTGGGCCGGATATTCCCTGCCCTTCCATGCCACGGTACCGCGCGTATTCTTCCACGCGGACGCCAACAGCGCAAACGATATACAGAATCACCGCAGGCACATAATATAAGATGAATTTTCGCGGATAAGGATTCCGTGATAATTCAGCAGCATAGGCGGCGTGCCGCCCTGCCAACAATAACAATCCCAGAACCAATAGTACTCGTCCCGGGGAGTGCGCGAACCAAATCAAGCCCGCGGCAATCGATAGAACTGCGAGCCATGGAAAAACCACGAAGACTTCTTTAGCCACGGCCAGTGCGGAACCGCCCATCAAAGGATAAAGATTCTTCGTCCAGCCTTGCCACATCGCGCTGAAGGATCGGTACATGCGCGTGCGTGCGATGCCTTTCCCTGACGCAAAATAGATTCCATAGCCGGCCTGCTTCACCCGGCGCGCCAGGGCGACGTCTTCAAGCACCTCGCCCGCCACCGAGCGATGGCCGTCGATTGCTTCATACGCATCCCTGTGGATCAATACGAATTGCCCGTTGGCCGCAGCATCCCGCGAAGCGGGATCGTTCACCCGGGCGAAGGAAAATTTCTCCGCCAATCGGCAGTAAATGAATGGAATCAGAACCCGCTCCCAGAATGTGCGTGTTTCCTGTTCGGGCGAATAGGAGACCAGGGCAGCATTGTGCTCCTTTGCGTCAGCAAGCGCACGGGCTGTGGATCCAGGCAGGTGCTTGGTGTCTGCATCGGTGAATAGCAGCCACTCGCAACGCGCCGATGCCGCGCCCAGCGAGACGGCATAGTTCTTGCCCATCCAGCCCACCGGCAAATCGCCTGTCTCCAGCAGTCTGAGCTGCGCCAGGTGTAGAGTCAGTTCGGCGAGAATCGCCGCCGTTCCGTCCGTGGATTGGTCGTCAACGACAATAATTTCAGCTACCTCGTTCTGCATGCTGAGCGACTCAACGACCCGCGCGATATTGGCTTCTTCATCTCTCGCGGGGATAATCACGGAAACGCGGGGAGAACTCATTGGATGGAAGGCGCGATTCGGCTCGCCCTGGGTCCGCTAAAGCAGATATTATAGGTGTGAATGGAGCCCTCTTGAACAAGAATCTGAAAAGAAACGCACTGACCGCCGTGGTGCTGGCCGGAATCGTTTTGATGATGTATCTATTCGCCAGCCCTCTCTATCGTCAGGGCGAGCCAAGCCTGGCGGGAAAACCGGCGCACGATTTCAATTTTAGTCTCAACGGCAAGCCCTCATCGCTCGCCGATTTGCGCGGCAAAGTGGTGGTGCTTAATTTCTGGGCGACTTGGTGTCCGCCGTGTGTCGAGGAAGCGCCTGCATTGAATCAATTGCATCAGGCCATTGCTTCGCAGGGCGGAGTAGTTCTGGGAATCAGCGTGGATGAAGACGACGAAGCCTACAAAAAATTCTTGGTGGACCACTCGATCGCATTCCCAAACTATCGCGATCCTTCGAAGCAAATCGCAGCCGCCTATGGAACGTCTATGTTCCCGGAAACGTACATCATCGACCGTCAAGGGCGCATCGCCCGAAAAATCATCGGCCCTCAAGATTGGGACAGTCCTGACATGGTGGCCTACCTTCGTGATTTGATCAAAAAAGACGATTAGTCGCCCTCCGTTTGCATCGTAGCTCCCCGGATCGAGAGCAAAAGAGAAAAACCCAGCCCGGATGCGGCGCTAGAACGGCAGGTCAATTTCGTCGAGTGCTCGAGTGCGTTATGATTGAGTTCGAGGCGATAATTGCATGACTGTAAAAGATCCAATCTGCGGGATGGACGTAAATCCTGCTGGTGCGGCGGGTTCCTTCGAGCATGAAGGCAAGACGTATTATTTCTGCGGAAAGGGCTGCCTGGAAAAATTCAAATCGCTGGCCGGAAAGGCCCTCGTTGTCGCCTCTGAACCTGTAATTGCGCGGAAAACAGCGCCATCTTCCGCGTTACCCATCGTTGCAGAGCAAGCAGATTACACTTGCCCGATGCACCCTGAAGTGCGCTCGCCGCAGCCAAGTGCGTGCCCGAAATGTGGGATGGCGCTTGAGCCTGTGACCGCGCAGGTCTTAGAAGCGCGTACGGAATATACCTGCCCGATGCACCCGGAAATTGTGCGCCCAGGACCGGGCTCTTGCCCGATCTGCGGGATGGCTCTGGAACCCCGCACCGCCTCAGCGGTTGCTGAAATAAATCCGGAACTTACGGACATGAGTAGGCGCTTCTGGATTTGCGCAGCACTAACGATTCCCGTGCTCGCCCTGGGTATGTCGGCAATGATTCCTGGCCGTCCGGTCCAGAATTCGCTGTCTCAGGGCTTGATCAATTGGCTTGAGTTCGTACTGGCGACGCCAGTGGTTCTTTGGGGCGGCTGGCCGTTTTTCGAGCGCGGGTGGCAATCGATCGTAAACCGCAGCCCGAACATGTTTACGCTGATCGCCATTGGCACCGGGACCGCATTTGTGGATAGCGTGGTGGCGACGCTATTCCCGGGCATCTTTCCCGCATCATTCCGCGACCCCAGCGGGCAAGTGGAAGTCTATTTCGAAGCCGCAGTGGTGATCACCACCTTGGTCCTGCTTGGCCAAGTGCTTGAATTGCGCGCTCGCAGCCAGACCAGCAGCGCGATTCGAGGCCTTCTGGGACTTGCGCCGAAAACCGCGCGCCGGCTGGAGCCCGACGGCATGGAGCACGATGTCTCCCTCGATCAGGTAACTCCAGGCGACCGGCTTCGCGTGCGTCCTGGAGAGAAAATTCCCGTTGATGGCATCGTCCTCGAAGGAGCGAGCCCGGTGGACGAATCCATGCTCACGGGCGAGCCGATACCAGTCGAAAAGCTCAAAGACAGCCGCGTTACCGGCGGTACGGTGAACGGATCAGGGAGCTTCGTCATGCGCGCCGAGCGAGTGGGCAGCGAGACTCTGCTCGCTCAAATTGTTCGAATGGTGAGTGAAGCGCAGCGTAGCCGCGCGCCCATCCAGCGGCTGGCGGACGTGGTGGCAGCTTATTTTGTTCCGGCGGTGGTGCTAATTGCCGCGATTACCTTTATCGGTTGGGGCCTGTTCGGCCCGCCACCGCGAATGGCTTTTGCGCTGCTCAATGCCGTGGCGGTGCTGATCATCGCCTGTCCGTGCGCCTTGGGTCTGGCCACTCCCATGGCGATTATGGTGGGAACTGGCCGCGGAGCGACCGCTGGCGTGTTAATTAAGAACGCGGAAGCGCTTGAGATTCTCGAGAAAGTAGACACGCTGGTCGTGGATAAGACGGGAACATTGACGGAAGGCAAGCCGCAGCTCGTATCGATTATTCCGCTGGATGAGCTTGATGAAACCGAATTGCTCCGCTTGGCTGCAAGCCTGGAGCGCGGCAGCGAACATCCGCTCGCCGCCGCCATCGTACAAGCCGCGCAGAGAAAAGGCCTGTCCCTTTCGGAAGCTTCGCAATTTGAATCGTTGACGGGGCAAGGGGTGCGCGGAGTGGTTGACGGATTGAACGTCTCTTTGGGAAATCGAAAGCTGATTGAACAATCCGGGAGTGGCGGCGATCTTCGATCGCCTAATGAAAAGGCAGACTCGCTGGGCAAGGATGGGCAGACCACGATGTTTTTGAATGTGGATGGGAAGGTGGCGGGGATTCTTGGCGTTGCCGATCCTATTAAATCGTCCACGCTCGAAGCGATCCGCCTGCTCCACGCAGAGAACATTCGAGTGGTGATGCTCACGGGCGACAGCCGCTCACCGCCGAAACCGTGGCGAGCAAGACCGGAATCGACGAGATACACGCTGAGATTCTGCCCCAGCAGAAAAGTGAAATCGTCAAACAATTGCAGCAGCAGGGTCACATTGTCGCCATGGCTGGCGACGGCATCAACGACGCACCGGCACTTGCGCAAGCGAATGTAGGCATCGCCATGGGCACTGGAACGGATATCGCCATGGAAAGCGCATCGGTGACGCTGGTGAAAGGTGACTTGCGTGGGATCGCTCGCGCGCGAAAGCTGAGCCGCGGCACGATGCGAAATATCCGCCAGAATCTTTTCTTCGCATTCATCTATAACGCGCTCGGCTTACCGCTTGCCGCCGGCGTGCTCTATCCTGTCTTTGGCTGGTTGCTAAGTCCGATGATCGCCAGCGCCGCAATGACGTTTAGTTCCGTCTCCGTCATCGCCAATGCACTTCGACTGCGACACCTGGATCTCTAGCCGCGTCGCTTCAAACTCCACACAAACAAGAACAGCCGGTACCGGGAAAGATCGCCGGCACCAGCTGCTATGTTGCACTCTGAGAAAACGGTTTATGGGGTTGGAATGGTTCCGGAAACTTCGCTCGAGAAAACACTTTCCGCGCCACTGGCGTCGATCGCCGTCACTACATAGAAGTAAATTTGTCCTGCCTGCACCGTTGAATCCGTGAACGTTTCGGTTCCCACTGGTGACGCCGTCAGCTTGGTGTAAGGTCCGCCCGTCGCTGGTCCGCGGTAAACGTTGTAGCCAGTGACTGTCGTAGTCGTGCTGGCATTCCAGTCCAGAACGGCTGTATGTGAGCTCGCAGCGCCCGCGCCCGATCCGATCAAAGTGATTGTTAATCCAGGGGCGTTGCTGGCCACCAAGACGCTTCCATTGAAGGTCGCCGCACTCGTTGGAGTAAACATTACATTTACTTCCGCGGTTTGGCTCGGAGTAAGCGTCATCGGGGCCGTTGCACCGCTTTTGGTAAAGTCCGCTCCAGTCAGTGTGATAGCGCTGATACTGACGTTGGTGTTGCCCGAATTAACCAGCGTTACCGATTGCTGGCTGTTGCTGCCCACCGGCACGGAACTAAAATTCAGGTTGCCCGCAGTGCTGGTAAGAGCTGCGGTCGATGCCACGCCAATTCCAGTGAGTGCGATCGTTGTAGCCGATCCGGTGGCGGCATTGGTCGCAAGAACCAACCTTCCGTTAATCGTTCCAGCCGATTTCGGCTTGAAGTTCACATTGAATGTGTTGCTCTTTCCCGCGACGATGGTGAGCGGAGTTTTGAGCCCGCTCAGGGTATAGCCGACCCCGGTGACGTCCGACGAACTGACCGTCAGGGGTCCGGTGCCAGTGTTGGAAATCTTGATGGTCTGGGAGTTCTTGATTCCCACTGGCACATTGCTGAAATTCACTGCGCTCGGGGTTAAGGTCATTGTTGCACTTCCGTTCCGGTGATGGCGGCTTGCAAACTGTGCGACGTTCGCGCTGTTCTGGCTTAAATTTGCGCCTGGCGATGCATACCCTGAGATTCCAGCCGCGGAGCAAAATGCAACAATGAAAAGCATTTTGGATTTCATATGGACACGAGTCCCTTTTTTGAATTTGGATTGCCTGGCTGGAAGGGGCGCGGAGGAAGCGAGTGAATCTAAAAACTCTCGTCTCTTCTGCTGGGAACAGTTTGCTAGATGAGCCCGGTTCGCACTACTGGCAGTCGGGCCAGTTCTGGTGCAGGAGTTGTCCCTGTACAGGAGACAGAAAATAGATCTGCTTTCGAATCCGGTTGGGGGTTTACGCGGCGCCCTCTGTTATAATCCCGCCATGACTTTCATGCAGGCCACCTACGATTTGCAGGAGCCTCTCTCGCCGGAGCAACTCCGGGCTCTCGGGGAATTCGCGAACACTTATGGATTGCAACGCTTTCGGCTGGATGAGAAAACAAATCGCCTGAACTTTGAATATGACGCATCTCGACTTAAGGAAACCGTCGTCGAGCATGTCCTGCGACAAGCCAATATTCCCGTCCTCCGGCGAGTTGAGCCCGCGTAGCGAGTGGTTTCCAATCACTGTTGCTCGACTATTTCTCAAATGTGAATCGCAGGAAGCCACGCAATCCGTTTCAATTCCCTTCAGACGCAACCAAAACGCCGTCAAGTTCTCCACCAACTCTGAAAAGCCCTGCAATAGCCGGTCTGTAGTTCTCGCTCCACCATCGTTTCTTCCCGGCTGAATCGTTTTGTTCGTTACAGAAATAATGATCCGCACCAAGCGATCTGCCCGATGTTTGGCATCAAGCACCCTACTAGGCTTCTTATTTTTGAATGAGGGGTTCGGTTAAAGACGCCGCGTCCAAGGGTAGTCAGATCTGGGCTGAAAACGTGAAGTAAGGCCAGGAGAAAAAAGAAGGGCCCCCGCTTGGGATCGGGGGCCCTGTTGATCGCGTTCCGATGATCCGGTCTAGGCGTGACCGGATCTGGGGTCATCCATCCTAGCTTCCCTCTCAGAGGCAGGTGGGAACGATCCGCGCCACCAAGCAAGTGAGCCCCTTCCTCCTCACCGGCTAGATGATGTAGGTCGTTTGGAACGCGACCCTTCCTCGCTTATTGCAAATTCTTTGCCAAAGTTCTCGATCCCTTGTGTTCTGTAAACTGTCTCTAATATTTGGACTTAACTTTTCCGTAATCTGCTTGATTTCTTCTTCCCAGTCCGAATTGGGATTCCTGCTCTCCCGCTTTGGACATGGCTTCCATAACCCACGTTCGAATTCGCAATCGTTTTGCGCCCTCGCTTCCATCACTTGCGCAACCAAGCCCCTATCAAGCACTCTTACTACTCGCCATGAAAGGCACACTCGAATTTCTGGTTCGTCACGGATACATGGTTCTATACGTATGGGTGGTTTGCGAGCAGATGGGACTGCCCGTCCCATCCATACCGATGCTGCTGGCCGCAGGCGCGCTCGCCGGGACGGGCCGAATGAATCTGGCAGCAGTGATCTTGCTGGCCGTGCTGGCCTGCCTGACCAGCGATCTGGTTTGGTATGAATTGGGACTTCAGCGCGGCGCCAGAGTGTTGCAATGGATTTGCAAGATATCTCTGGAACCCGACTCTTGCGTTCGCCGCACCGAGGATTTTTTCTTGCGGCTCGGCCCGAAGTCGCTGCTGATTGCCAAGTTCCTTCCCGGCCTGAATGCTGCCGCCGCTCCCGTAGCCGGCATTCTGAAGATCCGCCGGGCTCGATTTGTCTTCTACGACGCGCTCGGAGCCCTATTGTGGGCCAGCACGATTGCTGGGTTAGGCTACGTTTTTAGCAATCAATTGGAGGACGTAGCGACATATGCCCTGCGGCTGGGGGTTTCGCTTGCGATACTTGTCTTTGGCGGCTTGGGCGGATATATCTCTTGGAAGTATCTGCAACGCGAGCATTTCATTCGCACCTTGCGCATCGCCAGGATCACCCCGCAGGAACTGAAGCAGAAGTTGGATGCCGGAGAAGCCCTTCAAGTCGTAGACCTGCGCCAAGTGCTCGATTTCGAGGCCAATCCATTTGTCATCCCAGGCGCTCTCCATCTCGATCCCAGGGAAATTGAGGACCGCCACGTCGAGATCCCTCGTGACCGCGAGATCATCCTCTACTGCACTTGACCCAACGAGGCCACCAGCGCCCGTGCGGCGCTGCTGTTAAGAAGACGCGGAATCAAACGTGTCAGGCCGCTCCTCGGCGGTCTGGAAGCTTGGCGGGAGCAAGGCTACCCTTTCGAAAAACTGGACACGATCGCGATTGATCCGGCTCCGCCACCACAGTAAGGGGCTGTATACCACCTCTGAATTGCCCGTCCGTTCACGCTTGTCCTTCCTCTTCCGCCACTGCATAATATTGCTATGCAAGGTATATCGACCGAGCGAATTCTTCTGACCGTTGCTTGCATAGCCGCGCTCAGCCTGGCGGGAACAACGGCCTTGCGCCATTCCGGCGCGAGGCCATCAGTTTCGAAAGCGGCTGCCAGTGATAACACTGCCGCCGAGGTAATTCGCTTCGCCAGCAATCCGGAACCAGTTCCGGCGTTTCTCGCGCGCGATCTGGATGGCCATGTGGTTTCCACCGCCGAATGGAATGGCAAGGTCACTCTGCTTACTTTTTGGGCCACCTGGTGCGGTCCTTGCCGCGCGGAAATTCCCATGCTGATCGATTTTGAAAAACAGTATAAAGGCCAGATGCAGGTGATCGGGATTTCCGTGGACGACGATTCGCCGGACAGGGTGAAAGAGTTTGTCCAGAAGGCCGGCATCAATTATCCCATCGTGATGTGGACTCGCGATATCGTCTCAAGATTTGGCGGAGTTCCCGCTCTTCCCACCACTTATGTCATTAATCGCGAAGGGCGCGTGATGCAAAAGCACGTTGGATTGGTCGCTCCAGAGATTTACGAAACGGAACTTAAGTCGCTGTTGGGGCTGCCTGTGAATGCGACTGTCGAGACTTTCGTGGATCAGGGCCAGATTTGGATGAAGAATGCAGCCAACGCGACGGAACTTCCCGGTCTCGATCTTACCAAGCTGAAGCCCGAACAACGCCGCGCCGCTTTGAAGAAACTCAATGCGCAGGACTGTTCTTGCGGCTGCGGTTTGACGCTTGCCCAGTGCCGGGTGAACGACTCCGCTTGTGCTGTAAGTCTGGGCCTGGCGAGAAAAATTGTTGACGAAGCCGCGAAATCAGCTCCCGCGGATCATTCTTCCTCGAACTGAATTCACTTTCTTTTCCAGCCTGGGAAATCAGTCTCACATCGGTCCTCGGCGCTTTCACTGGCTTTCTCCCCGAGTCATATCTCCTTGATTCCGTGGCTTATTCCCCGATTAATTCCTTCTCTATTGGCAGTGAAAGTGCCCGGTCCTTGGCATGCTTACTATCGATCTGCCGGATGTACTCGCACCCGAAAAGCACCCGCCTGTTGGATTACCACCGATCAGCACCCCCGAACTGCTCAACGAGATGTTGCGGCTCGCCGAGCATGCCAGCGACTTGATCTTAATTCCCATGCGCCCGCCACAGGCTGAAGTGGGCGGCAAGCTCCTCTCCTCTCGTTCAATGAATTGCCCGCGCTGATTCCCGAGGATACCAAGCGCATCGCCGGAGACCTTTTAAGAGGCCGACCGGCTGCGATCGAAAAGCTGCGAACCGAGGGCGCGTGCGATGTTCCCTATTTCGTTCAGGGCTTGGGACGCTTCCGCGCCAGCATATTCGCGCAGCGTGGCAGTGTTGCCGTGGTTCTGCGCGTGGTGCCCATGGAAATTCCCAGTCTGCCGGCGCTCGGGCTGCCACCGGCTTTCGGCGCGATTGCGGACGTTCGCTCGGGTCTGTACCTGATCACCGGGCCTTCCGGCTCGGGGAAATCCACCACGTTGGCGGCCTGGATAGACAAGATCAATAGCGAAAAATCCATACAAATTTTGACCATCGAAGATCCCATCGAATTCCTGCATCTCCACAAGGATTCCACGGTGATTCAACGCGAGATTCACCGCGACGTTCCAAGTTTTGCCGTGGCGCTCCGCACTTCGCTGCGATGCGCGGCCAAGGTGATCGCCTGTAGCGAATTGCGGGACGCGGAAACTTTTGGGCTCGCTCTTGCTGCCGCCGAAGCGGGCCGCATGGTCATCGCTTGCATGCCCGGCTCCAATACCATCCACACCCTTGAGCAGATCTCCGGAATTTTCTTCCCCACCGACCCGCGTACTCTTCGCACCCGCCTCGCAAAAAATCTTCGTTGCATTGTTTCGCAACGATTGATCGAAAAGAAGGATGGCTACGGCCGAATAGCAGCGTTTGAAATTTTCACTTGCAATGCCCAGAACCGGGAATTGATCGAGCGGGCCGATTTGACGCCGGAGATATTGGCCGGCGCGATGCGCGATGGCGCATGCCAAGGTATGCAATACTTCGGCGATGAAATCGAAAAGCTGGTTCAGCGCGGCGCGATTGATCGTAATGCCGCCCATGAGTTTGCTGGCGACGTGTTCGAAGATTCGAACCAGCCGAATCAATGATCTTGTGCCACTGCCGCTAAGTTGCGCCCTCGTGAGCGGCGGGGAAAATCCTACTTACTCTAGCATTTGGATTCGAAGGCAAATTCCTCTCCCTCACGCGCGGGGTCGGAATGGCGCCGGACTGCATTCTTACGCAAACTGCAAAGCGGGTTGACGGCGCTTGTGCCTTCCAAGTACGCTCTCCGCATTGATCGTCGGCCTGCTTGTGGAATTTCAACCCCGAGGAAGGGAGCATCGATCTCGATGGAAAAAGACGCCTGCAATCCCAAAATCGTAAACCGAATGTCTCGTCGCGATTTCTCTCGCCAGGCCGCCCTCGCGGCAGCAGGGATCGCCGCGCTTCCCGCCGCTTCGCTCGCAAATTCCGCGGACGTTACGATTCGATCCTTGGAAGTCCCTCCGCAATCGGACGATAAGAAATTATCGCCCGCCAGCCAGGCCGAAGTGGATTCCAAGCTGGATATTATCTTCAAAAAATACGGCTCCCGCCTTACCGAGGAACAGAAAACAGATCTTCGCCGGCTCGCCAGCCGAAGGCCAAAAGCCTCTCGAAGCACATTCGCGCTTACTCCCATTGAGAATTCAAATCAACCGGCAACCGTGTTGAGGCTCTATCCGGAACCCGGCGTGGCGCAACACAGCTCGCCAATGAACGCGGTCGCACCGCCTGCGAAAAAGGAGTAGTCGATGCTCGGTGAGGATATCCTCTATCTATCGGTTCGCGAACTTGGCGAACGCGTCCGCACACGCAAAATTTCACCGGTCGAGCTGACGGAAAGCTATCTCGCCCGAAGCCAGCGCCTGGGGCCTCAATTAGGCGCATATGTCACTCTTACCAATGACCTGGCGCTTCAGCAGGCTCACGCCGCCGAGCGCGAAATCGCCGCCGGAAACTATCGCGGCCCGCTTCACGGCATCCCGTATGCTGCAAAAGATCTTCTCGCCGTCAAAGGATATCCCACCACCTGGGGCGCGCGTCCCTACGCGCAACAAAAATTCGATTTCAATGCCACGGTAATCGATCATCTCGATTCCGCCGGCGCCATTCTGATCGGCAAGGCGGCCATGATTGAGCTTGCCGGAGGAATGGGCTATCGCTTCGCCACCGCCTCGCTCACTGGCGCGGCCAAGAATCCCTGGAACGAGGGGTGCTGGACGTGCGGATCTTCCAGCGGGTCAGGAGCGATTGTTTCGGCGGCCCTGGCAGCGTTCGCGATAGGTACGGAAACATGGGGCTCCATCATTTGTCCGTCGTCATTCTGCGGAATTTCCGGATTGCGGCCAACTTTCGGCCGGGTGAGCCGCTACGGCGCCATGGCTCTCGCTTATTCGATGGACAAGATTGGCCCAATGGCGCGCTCGGCGGAAGATTGCGCTCTGGTCCTTTCCACGATTTCGGGCGCCGATTCAAAAGATCTCGGTTCGCTCCCTGCCGGCCAAGCCCAATTCATTTATCCTTCCATCGGGCCATCGTCGTTGCGCATCGGTTGGCTCACCAATGCCTGGCAGAAGCCCGATCCGGACGTGAAAGCAGCGGCCGAAGCCGCCATCGCCACGTTGCAAAAATATGGCGCGAAAGTAAGCGACGCGGCCCTGCCGGAAGGCCCCTGGGAAGAAGCAGCAGGCACAACTGTATCCGTTGAAGGCGTAGCGGCGTTCCGTTCTTTGATCGAATCGGGACGGGTCGCGGATCTCAGCGATCCTCTCGGCCAGATTGCCGGCTACGTCAACGAACAAATATCCGGAGCGGATTATGTGCGCGCGCAGCAGATTCGCGGAGTGCTGCAACACAAAATCGATTCGCTCTTCGATCAATTCGATGTGATCGCAGCGGCATCCCTTCCAGTCACAGCCAGCACGTTGGACACCAACCTTGAAACGGGCTTGAGTTTTGCTGATCCGCTCGGCGGCATCGGCAATTTTTGTGGATTGCCCGCGATCAGCGTCCCTTGCGGCCTGAGCGCGAAGAAACTTCCCATCGGAATTCAATTCGTTGGACGCGTCCGTGACGATCGAGCTGTGGTCGCCGCCGCCGAACTTTTCCAGCAGCACACGAATTGGCACAAACAACGTCCGCCCATCAACTGATCGTCGTGAGGGTGCAGCGATGGCCAGACATCAAATTTTTGTTACTGGCAGTACAGGCCTGATGGGTGGGCATTTGATTCCTCAGTTGCTGAAACAAGGGCACTCCATCCGCGCGCTCGTGCGCCCTGGTTCGGAATCAAAACTTCCCGCCGGTTGCACCGCTATCGCTGGGAATCCCCTGGACGCGGCATCCTACGCCCAACAAGTCGCCCCCTCCGATACGTTTATTCACTTGGTCGGCGTATCGCATCCAAGTCCCGCCAAAGCAGAGCAATTTCGTTCGATCGATCTGAAGTCTGTGCAGGAAGCAGCCATCGCGGCTAGCGCTGCAAAGGTTTCCCATTTCATCTATTTGAGCGTGGCTCATCCCGCCCCCGTTATGAAGGCCTACATCGCCGCCAGAAGTGAGGGCGAAGCTCTTCTCCGCTCGAGTGCCATGAATGCGACGTTTGTTCGCCCCTGGTACGTTCTGGGACCAGATCGCCGTTGGCCGCTAGTCATTGCGCCAATTTATTGGGTTCTCGAACGAATTCCCGCCACGCGCGAATCCGCGCAGCGCCTTGGCTTGGTCACAATCGATCAAATGGTGGTCACCCTGGTTTCCGCCGTTGAAAACCCTGCGAAGGGCGTCCGGATCATCGAAACCCCGCAAATCCGCACTGGATCGGTGAATCCACCCGGCCCGGACCAGATCTTTTAAGCGACATTCCAGCTTCCTTCGAGAACGGTTTTTGAAATCACATCTGCTGGCACACACGGCTCCTTGATGTCATGCTAAGCGGCAGCAGCCGATTCCAGTGCATCCCTTGAGGATAATTTTATGCACACCAAGAAAGTTCTCATGATCACGATGAAAATCTTGTTGGTCTGCTTCCTCTTTTCAATCTGCATGGCTGTCGGCAGTGCGCTTTCAGGTTTGGATCGCGTGGCACAACAAAGAAGTTCGTCGCAGGTTACCGAGGCCGCGCAGGCTTCCCAGCAGGAGGCGCCGCGCGCACAACCAGCCCCGGTCGATATCTTTCTTCCCTTTCTGATCTTTTCCCTTTGCGTGGGAACGGTAGTGTCGTATCTGATCCTTCGCTCGAGCTGGCACGGTTGGGCGCTGGCTGTTGCTCTGTTCGCCGGTATCTACGGAATCTCAACTGTTACAACTCAAATCGAATCGATCGTTTTTCTATCCAGCAAATTACCGCGCGGAATGTTGCGCGCCCTTTTCGTGCAAGGAGCCATTTCCGCGGCGTTATTCGTGCCGTTGGCGGTCCTTGGGCTGGGCAGGTGGCGCGCAGCAATGCCTGGCGCGGCATCTCAGACGCCACCCCGCATGAGCATCGCTTCCGCCGCTTGGAGAATCGCGGTGTTGACGATTGCTTTTGTGTTTCTTTATATGTTCTTTGGCTACTATGTCGCCTGGCAGAACCCCGCGGTGCGCAGCTATTATTCTGGGCCCGATTGGCCCACTTTCTATGCCTCCCTCAAGGGAAATTGGCAAAATTCCCCATGGATCTTCGCGGTCGCAACCGGTCGCGCGCTGCTCTACGTGGCTTTTGTGTTTCCGCTGATACGCATGCTGCGCGTCGCAAGGTGGGAATCAGCCATGGCTGCTGCCCTGTTTTTGTCGGCTTGGACTACGATACTGCTGTTGCCCAATCCTTTGATGCCCGCCAGCGTGGCGCGTAGCCATTTCTGGGAGACACTAGGATTCAGCCTGGTCTTCGGAACTCTTCTAGGCTGGCTCTTAAGCACGCCGCCATCGACTGTCAAAAATTCCGCGATCGCCGCCCGCTAACGCTGTTGTCGCCGCTCATCTTGCGATAGATTGTTTCCGATTCATAGCGCTCGTCACCGCGGTCCCGGCGGCGCCAAAAAGACATATGCCCGAACAGAATCAACATTTCCGTGACGAGTTGCCGCCGATGCTTCGTCTGGCGGCGCCCCTGGTCCTCGCCGAATTGAGCTGGATGGCCATGGCCTTCGTCGACACCATCATGGTCGGCCGCCTGCCAGACAGCGCCGTCGCCATCGGCGCGGTCAGCCTTGCCAGCGTCACGTTTTACGCCGTCGCCATTCTGGGCAGCGGCACACTTCTGGGGCTCGACACGCTCGTCTCGCAAGCGTTTGGCGCCCTGCAGATCGATGAATGCCACGCCGCCCTGCTCGATGGCATGTACATCAGCCTCGCGCTCACTCCGCTGCTGATGGGCGTCTTGGAATTCGGATGTGTTCCCCTGTGGCGCTACATTGGAATCGATCCGGCCATTCTCCGCGCATCAATTCCCTATCTGAACACATTGAATTGGAGCCTGCTTCCTCTGTTCGTCTATTTCGGCGCGCGGCGCTACTTGCAAGGAATGAATCTGGTCAAACCAGTGATGTTCGCCATGGTCACCGCCAATCTGGTGAATCTCCTCGGCAACTGGATGTTTATCTATGGACATCTCGGCGCTCCCCGAATGGGGATCGTCGGCTCAGGCTGGTCCACCTGCGTCGCGCGCATCTACATGGCCGTGGTCTTGCTCGCGTACATCGCCTATCACGACAGCCGCTACAAAACAGGCCTGCGCCATATCCGCCTTCAGCCACACTTCCAGCGCATCAAGGAATTGCTTCGCCTGGGATTGCCCGCTGGTCTTCAAATGACGTTGGAAGTCGGCGTGTTCGCGGCGGCCACCGCGCTCGTAGCAAAACTCGATCCGGTTTCCCTGGCCGCTCACCAAATTGCCTTGAACATGGCTAGCATCACATACATGGTCCCGCTAGGAATCAGCTCTGCCGCCGCCGTTCGCGTGGGCCAAGCCATCGGCCGCAGAGACGCCCGCGGCGCCAGCCATGCCGGTTGGTCGGCAATCGCGATCGGCTCGGCCTTCATGACCTGTGCCGCGCTCGCGTTTCTGCTGGTGCCACGCTTTATCGCTCGAATCTATACGCCCGATCAAGCCGTGATTCGCATGGCGGTTTCTCTTCTTGCCGTCGCTGCTGTTTTCCAATTGTTCGACGGCTTGCAAGTGGTGGCTACGGGCGCCCTGCGCGGCGCGGGCGAAACGCACGTCCCCATGATCACCAATCTCATCTCCTACTGGTTTCTGGGCCTTCCCGTAGGCGCCTATCTCTGCTTTCGATTGCATTGGGGGGCGGTAGGAATGTGGGCCGGGCTCTGCGTCGGGTTGGTTTTGATTGGTTCCATCCTGCTTTGGGTGTGGTCCCTCAAAGTGCGCGAACTCGAGAAATTGATTCCCTGAAATTAATCGCGCCTCTCAAATTCGCGCTTGCATCGCGAGCATGAACGCGGCAGTCTTTCCAGCGCAGTTCGCGATTCAGCAGATCCCAGGCGCGGGGCCAACGGCATGCTGCAAAGCATTCGCTCCTTTTTCGAATTCGATTCTCACGGCACTAATTTCCGCCGCGAAATCATCGCGGGCGCCACCACCTTCGTGACGATGGCTTACATCATCGTCGTCAATCCCGCCATTCTCTCCTCCGCTGGAATCCCTGCCGGGCCATCCATGGTCGCCACCATCCTCACTTGCGTTTTCGGGACGCTGATTATGGCGCTCTACGCCCGCCGGCCGTTCGCCATCGCCCCGCTCATGGGCGAGAACGCATTCCTCGCGTTTACCGTCGTCCAATTGCTCCACTATTCCTGGCAACAAGCCATCACCGCCGTTTTTGTGGCGGGAATTCTCTTTACGCTGTTGACCGTTGCAAAGGTTCGCCAATGGCTCGTCAGCGCCGTGCCCAGTTGCCTCCGTTTCTCCTTCGCCGCCGGAATCGGCTTCTTCCTCACATTTATCGGCCTGAATGAGACCGGAATTGTCACGCTGGGTGAGCCCAACGCTCCCGTGAAATTGGGGCACATCACGTCGTTCCCGGTGCTGGTCGCTGTTTTTGGAGTGCTGGTCATCGTCGCGCTGATGATCTTGCGCGTGCGCAGCGCCATCTTGATCGGCATCCTATCGACCACTCTGCTCGCTGTCGTATCCGGAGTCGCGAAAAGCCCTGCCGCTTTCGTCAGCCCGCCACCCAGCATCGCGCCCATTTTTTGGAAGATGGATTTCTCCAAGATTGGCTCCGTCGGCTTTCTCGCGGTCATGCTCACGGTCTTCATCATGGCATTCGTCGATACCCTCGGCACTCTGATCGGCGTCTCCGCTCGTGCAGGCCTGCTGGATGAACATGGAGATCTGCCGCAGATTGAGCGTCCCATGCTAGCCGACGCGCTGGCCACAACGTTTGCAGGCGCCCTTGGCACTTCCACCGCCGGCGCGTATATCGAATCTGCGACGGGAATTGAAGCCGGAGGGCGCACCGGTTTCGCTTCCGTCATCACGGCGTTATTTTTTGTCCTGGCCCTGTTCTTCGCTCCGCTCGTCAGCGCCATTCCGCCGCAGGCCTATGGACCGGCCCTCATCATCGTGGGCATGTTGATGGTTGCGCCGCTCCGCCGCATCAATTTCGACGACAACACCGAACTCATCCCCTCCTTCGCCACCATCGCCCTGATGAGCTTCACTTTCAACATCGGCGTCGGAATGACCGCCGGATTTCTGGTTTATCCCTTCTGCAAAGTAATCGCGGGCCGCGCGAACGAAATTCGTCCCGGATTGTGGGTGATGGCATTGCTATCCTTGCTCTTCTACATTTTTTACCCCTACCACTAGAAATCGGTCGCACGACGCAGTGCAGCCGCCTTGAATCTGGAAAGGTCGTAGACTCTATCGAGGCAGTCCCACTTCACAACACATTTCGCGTGTTCCATTCTGAATCGCTTCGTTCGATCAACTCTGGACATATTTAGCTTTTTGCCGATAGGGCAGGAGTGGGCGGACTTGTGCCAGAGCCGCGAAAGGCAGTGATGATCGCCGTGGAAGCGTCCTGGGCAGACCAGAGCGGAACTGTGCGAACAATTCTCGCGCGCATGGAGGACAAGTCCACGGGCGGAGCATGTATCCGGACAAAAAAACAGATCGTTGTGGGGGCAAAGCTGAGCGTTAGGTCGCGCTGGGATCAGTTCGTTGGCATTGCCAAATACTGCCGGAGTGATGGCCAAGAGTATCTCGTCGGTATTCAGCGCGAGTTGGCAAAGAGTGAGTTGCTGGACCTCGGGGATGGCGCGGGCCGCGCGCCTGTCCGCTTTCAGGTAATAGTAAGAAACAGCAGTGCTGCAGTTTCGACCGCAAAGATTGCAGCCGCACCAACAGCGCCGCGCGAAAGCAAGCTAGACGATGTTGTGGTAGCCAAACTAGATTGGGAGACGGCACCAATCGTGCGCATCGCAAGCGTCGAAGCAGTCATGCCCCCGATCGCCGTCACTCAGGCACCAAGCGATAACAAGGGACTTGGCAACTCGCCGATTCAAGAATTCGAATTTACCGGATTGCAAGAAATTAAACCCAAACAATCCCGGAAAAGAAAGGGAAAGGGGAAAAAACATATGCAACTCAAGTGGCTCGATCTCGCATATTCGCACAACAAGCAGAACGAATCCGCCGCAACCGGCAACGGAAACACAGATGCAGTTAGCGAAAAGGAGGTTCCCGCTCCACAAGTGGCTTCGCAGATGGCTGCACATGTACCCGCACAAGTAATCCCGCCGGCGGAGACTATTGCGGTGGATCATGCACCAGAGAGCGTCGCGATCTTCCAAGTGGAGTTGTTGCCCATCGAAGACATCTATCGCGCAGCCGGAATCGCGAATCCTCGCAAGGGTTACAGCATTCAAAAAGTTGTGGAGATGCTTCACAGCGAACATATTCGCGGATTATCGAAACAGATGAAGCGGGCTGCGGTGCTGATGGCTCTGGACGCGGCCGGCATTCCGGTCGACGCAATATTACAGGACGCCAAAGCGCGCCAGGACGCCCTAAAATCCTATGAAGGCGAGCAGAAGAAACAGGTGAAGGCAGAATTGGCAAGAAAGACGGAAGAAAATATTCAAATCCAGGCCGAACTGGAGCGCGTAAAAGAGCAATATATGTCGCGGATCAGCCGTAACTTGGATGCGGTGGCCCGGGAGAAAACCAAGTTCAGCAATTGGCTGACGACGAAAGAGACTGAATCGCAGGGCATGTCAGAAGCCATGGAAATGTGTCTGAAGCCGGCACCGCCCGAACCGGTCAGCGTTCCGGCCGCGATTGGCAGCCTGGTGGAGGCTGGCGCTAAGCCGGTGTGATTCGATTGGGGATCGCTCTTGCCGTTGTTTGGTAAGCTACCCCGTGGGCATGCTTATTGCCGGGGTGAGGGCGGCATTCCGACCGGCAATCACCGCCCATCTTGCAACTTTTGTGCACCGAATCCATCTAATGCAGCGTGGTGAAAACCATCCGAGGACTTGCATTCGCAATTGGTTCATCGCAAACTAATTGTTAGAAATGGTTTGATGCAGTTCTTCGGAACGCGATTCTTGGGCATGGAGATGGAGAGAGCCATATATGGAGAAAGCCATTTTTGCCGCGGGATGCTTTTGGGGTGTTGAATCCGCGTTCCGTGAAGTAAAAGGCGTCAAGCAAACTGCCGTGGGATATTCCGGCGGATACACCAAAAACCCCACCTATAAGGATGTTTGCACCGGCAACACCGGACACGCCGAAGTTGTGGAGGTCGAGTTTGATCCTTCCGTAGTTTCCTACGACGAACTCCTGAACGTCTTTTGGCAGGCTCACGATCCGACGCAAGTCAATCGGCAGGGACCCGACTATGGCACACAGTACCGCTCGGCGATTTTCTTTTTGACGCCCGAGCAAGAAGCAGCCGCAAAGGCATCCAAGGAAAAATTGCAGAAATCCGGCCAATTCAAGAAGCCCATCGCCACGGAGATCACTCCGGCTTCCGAATTCTATCGTGCCGAGGAATACCACCAGCAATATCTGGAAAAGCGCGGCATGGCCCATTGCCGCATCCAGTAAGCATCTCGCGGACCCATTCTATTCTGTTCGGAATCGCGCCGGAATCGCTGCGGCTCGCGCTTTACACTTTTAAGCCGACCAGCCGCATCAGTTCCAGCGCGTTGCTTTTCGCCACCACACCTTCGCGCAGTTTGTAGTCGAAACGCATCTTCCCGTCTTCCACGTAGTCCTGAAAATGCGCGTTCCACACCGAGTGGTTCATCGAATCCGTCATTTCCGTCAGCGCCAGATCATGCGTCGAGACGATCCCGATCGCTCCTCGCGTCAGCAGCGCGCGCATCAAACCTTCCGCTCCAATCCTGCGGTCTTTCGAGTTGGTGCCTTCCAGCAACTCATCGAATAGAAACAAAAGGTTGTACCCCTGTGTAGGCAACTCGAAGACCGCGCGGATGCGCAGAATTTCCGCATAGAAATTCGAGCGCCCTTCCTGCAGCGAATCGGAAGTTCGGATTCGCGTTCCGAGCGTCAGTGGCGACAAACGCAGACGATTGCCCCGAATGGGCGCTCCCGCCATTGCCAGCACTGTATTGATTCCCACGGTTCGCAAAAACGTGCTCTTGCCGGACATGTTGGAACCGCTCACCAGAAGCAATGGCTTTTCTCGATTGACCTGCGCTGAGTTCCGCACGCATTGCGCCGATGGAATAAGCGGATGGCCCATTTCTTCCCCGTCGAAGATTGCGCCGGATTCGCCGTCCGCCAGGATCTCCGGAAACGGATCATCGGGATGCTCATACGAATAGGTGGCCAGTGATAGCAGCGCCTCCAGTTCCGCCGTTACATTCACCCATTGGTGCATCTGCCTGCCCCACCGCTTTCTCCACGCATCCGCCGCAAAACCGAGTTGCATGGTGTAGAGCAGCGGCAAATTTAAAATGCTGCCCAGAAGCGAAGACCGCGCATCGCTCCAATAGACGATTCGCGCCAGCTTGCGAATCGATCGTGACGCCGGTTGCGTCCCCGATTTCAACATCTCGGCAAATTTATGCAATTGAGCCGAAGAAAATTCTTCCTTTTCCAGCCGCTCCAAGATCTTTGAAAAAAGAATCAAACCATCGGCGTTGCAATCCACTCCCTGCAGAACTTCCAATGCCGGCGGCTGCAAAAATCTCAAAACCGCCATCTCCACCGCTAACACAACAAGGAGCGGCCACAGAATGGCGGTATTCAGCAAATAGAACAGCGCCGCAACCGCGCACGCCGCCAGCAGCACCCCCACTCCCCGGAAGACCGTCATTCGCATCGCCGGTTCGCTTTCCGACCAATGGATCAGAGTTTCGGGATTCAATGTCGCCCGCAGATCCTCCCCGATGATCGCCAAGTGCTCCCGCAAATCCACTTTCTCGCGCAGTGCTGTCACGGAATTGTGGCGCTCCAGAATCGCCTCGGTCCCCGAAGGCGAGAGCAGCCACGCCGCGAGGCGGTTTTCACCCATCGGCGTTCGCGCCGCCGATAGCAACTCGAACAATCCTCCTCGTCCAAACAGATCAAGATCACCCGAATAGACATGGTCATCATTGCGAAACCGGTCCCCGGTCGAGCCTGTGCCCGCCCAACGATCTTCCATTCGTCCGATTCCCTTCCGATAATATGCCGCCGCCCGTTGCGCGTAGCTCTGCGCTCGAAGAATCTGTTCGTGCAAAACGCCCAGGCCGATGTAAAGCAGTACGACCAGCCACAGCCACGATGAATTGAATAAATGGCCTTTAAACGAAAACCACGCGAGCGCCAAACCCACAAGTATGGTGGCCAATTTCAAATTGCCCACCCAGATGTGCGGTTTTTCTTTTTCGCGCCACTTCCGCGAGGCGGGCCTCTAGCCGGCGGGAATATTCATCGTGCGGAGCGGATTGCGGAGAAGACACACCAATCCTCCTGAGAAAACGCCACAATACCTTATCCCTTTGCTCGAATGTAAGTGCGATCCTTCGGAAGAACCAATCAGGAAACGAAGATGCGAGGCAGTCGAAGAAAATCCTACATTTTGAATTTGATCAGCACTTGCATCTCCACCGGAACGGGCTGATCGTTCAGCCGAGTGGGCTGATATTGCCACTGGCTCAGCGCCGTGGTGGCTGCGTCGCGGAGCAGCAGCGGGCCGGAAACCACCTTCATGGTGGTTACTTTTCCGGAACCGTCGATGACCAGGTCCACCACTACATCGCCTTCCACATGAGCTTGTCTCGCCATCGGTGGATATTGCGGCGGCACCGAATGCAGCAGTTGCGGCACTCTGATTCTGCCGCCTACTTGAACCGGCCCTTTGGGAGCGGCTTCTTGCCGCGGCTCGGGCGATTCGGCCGCTGGCGCGGCTGAGGGCGAAATGCCGCTCAGTCCATTCTGCGGCGACGTCGACGGGCTGTCTCGAACATCGGGTGGAGCGGCCGCTTGCCTTGCTTGAGTTTGTGACGCGCTTCTTTCCGGCACCGCCGGTTGCGCCGTCAGCTTTTTCAACGTGCTTTCTGAAAGCGAGCTCGAAGGTTCCAACCTGGGGTTGGCCGCGGGCGTCGTAAAAACCGGCCTCTCAGCCGCCAACCTCGATTCCGACTTCTCGGTCGAAGTCAGTTGTCTATTCTGTTTTGGTCGTTCCGTAGATTCCGGTCTTTCCACAGGAGTCGAATTCTTCTCCTGCGATGGCGTGTCACTTAGAAAGAGGTCGGAATTGCTCTCGGAGGATTTCTTCGACGGCGGAGTCGCGAGGTTCGCTCTCGATGTGGACACGAACGACTTCGCGTCCCACGGCGATGGAGGTTTCGGCGGTTGCAATGCGGATATTTCCTCGGTCCCGGGCGTGTTCGTGCTAGCGGCAGTTTTCGCAGGTCCATGAGAAAACATCAGTATGGACAGGATGATCAGGACTCCCACTCCCGTCCCGCCGAAAATCCACAACCTGTTTGGATCGCGCTCCTCTTCCACTTGCGTAACCGTCGCATATTGATCGGCGCGATGCCCGGGATGCCTCATGGAATCTTGTTTCGGTGAAAAGCGTCCCAAGGCTGGCGGGATCGGAGGTGGCGTTTTCCAGTCTCCCAAATCTCCCAGCGAATCACCGATTGCTTGAGGTGATGAAGTTCCCGTGATCATCGGAGCAGCATTGTGGAACTCGGCGCCTGTAGGGGAGTTGAAAAGCAGATTTGCTGGATCTTTCCTTGCTTGCTGGCCCACCGGTTGGTGAACATTTTCTCGGTGCGCTCTCTCCGTTGGAACAGCGCTCGCTGCTGGCGGCCGAACCAGCGGAAGTGGCCCGCTAGCCGCATTGGGTGCCTCAAGAGGCATTTCAGCAGCGATCACGCTGTCAGCTGCGGCGCTGATCGCGCCAATCGCGCTCGGCGTAATAAAATTGCCCGCCGGCTTAGCCGCCACCTTGCGTATTCCGGATGCTTCGTTCGGACGCTTCCTTGCCTGATCGGGGCTGGCTGCAGGGACGGGATCTAATCGCAATGCCTTCGATGGAAAACTGTCGCTCCAAACATCATGCGCAGGCTCTTCTTCCGAAGCTCCGCTCGGGGAATGGTGCACCTGTGATGGAGCGGGAGGCGGCGGAACTGCGGCCGGGGAACTCATGGATTGTGACGGCGCCTGGCCCGTTCGGCTTGCATTTGGCGCTTCGTGAGCTCGTTGGCTTTGCCGTGGTTCAGCCTGTCTGGATTCAACTTGCCTTGCTTCGTTTCGGCTAGTTACCGGGGCTGCCACGGTGGCCGCTGGAACGCTGGGAACAGCCGGAGCAGCAGCGGAAACGGGAGCGCTCGCTGGAACGGACGAGTCCGATGGGCAATGCGCGCCCCAAAAACTATCTTGCGGCTTCGTAAATTCAAATTCCACATACGCTTGGCCGTTCGCCGCTGCACGAACGCTGGTCACTCGGCACAACACTTCCTGGTTCGAATGCTCATTCGTCAGCAGCAGCGCTTGACCAGTGGAAACACGCGCGGACAGACGAACCACCCCACCCTGCGGAAATAGAATCAGCGTATGAGTTTCTTCGAGGAACGGCTCCGTCTGTTCCGTCTTCCCGGAAACGACTGCCGACCCGCGCGGCCCGTAAATCCGTACAGGAATTTCCCAGCAGACTGGCGTGTTCGGTTGCGGCGCCGATCCATTGGCTGAGGAGTCAAGCTCTGCGCCTGGCGCCGGAATCTCAATCGTATTTTTGGAGGCGACACTCATCGTAACGGTTGAACCAGGATTCTCCCAAGACTGAAAATTACTCCTTCCAGTGTTTCAATTATGATCAGGGTACTAGAACTCAGGCAATAGTACGGCGGTACAGGCAAAGTTCAGGTCAGCCCAATAGTCGCACTTGAATCACGATGAAGCTTGCAGATCCCGAAGCCGCCCTTGCTCTCCTTTATCCACCTTTCCCGTTCCCGTAAATTCAGTCGGCTCAATTCCTTGACAGCGCCACCCAAGTTAGGTATCTACACCTATCAGCATTTTCGAGGTGTCGCTCGGTGCAAAAGGTTTCCCGAATCATCCTGATCTGCCTGTTGGGCGTATCGGCACACGCTCAGAAAAAGCCTCCCGTGCCCGGCGCCCGCCCTTCCCAGACTCCCCTACGCATTGGCGTGGCGATTCCCTCCCGCTCGGTGCCCTTTTATCTGGCGGTCACCAGCGGCCTCCAGCAAGCAGCATCCGAAAAAGGTTACGAATTGACGGTGGAATCCGCGGACGTTCCTCCCCAATTCAATCCCGAGAATACATTGCAGTTGCAACTTCAAAAACAAATTCAGCAACTGGAAAAGTTCATCGTCGATGGAATGGATTGCATCGTTCTCGCCCAGGTTTCTTCCCACTCGCTCGGGCCCGAAATTGCCAAAGCCAACCGGGCTGGCATTCCCGTATTCACCGTGGACATTCGCAACGAATCGAAAGACGGCCTCATCGCCCGTCACGTAGCCAGCAACAACATTCAAGGCGGAAAATTGGCGGGCCTCGAATTGATCGGCGCTCTGAAAAACAAGGGCAAAGTACTGATCCTCAGCATCGAGGGCACCTCATCCAGCGAGGATCGCGTGGCGGGATTCAAGGAAGCGGTTTCTCGGGTCGCGGGGATTCAGGTGGTCGACGTGATGCAAACCGATGGCCGCCGCATAACGGCGTATTCTCTTTTCGATGCGATCATGAATGCCCATCCCGATCTCAACGCGATTTTTGCCACCAACGATCAAATGGTGCTTGGCTTGTACGATGCGATGCACCGCGAAAGTAAAGGCAATCTGATCCTGATTGGATATGACGCAAGCAAGGAAGCTCGTCAGAAAATTCAGGCGCGCACCGAATTTTATGCCAGTGTGATTCAGTATCCAATCGCATTGGGCCGGGAAACAATTCAGGCTATCTCGGATTACTTCAACGGGAATCTGAATGCTGCTGCCAAGTTAATTGACGTCGGCATATGTTCGCAGCGCCGCATGCAGGATTGCGATGCCGCACCCTGAACGAGAACCAGGAGATGCCGGAATGGCAACGCGCGCCTATGAAGCGAAAGACCGGATCGAGTGGATCAAGGATACGGTGATCTTTTTCGTCACGGTTCTCACCTTCTGGATTCTGATTTTTCAGATCAGCCTGGTGATCTACCAGATGTTCTTAAGCGCCGCCGTCCAGGAGCGGACTTCCGTCGAAACACTTCTGAGCGCCGGAAAGTTGAGTTTGGCCGTTCGCGGCCTCGGCATTGCTCAGCGCCAGGTAGTTCCCGCCAATCCGCCCGAAATTGTGCCGAGCCTCGCGTGGCTGTTGATCAATCGCCAGGCGATTTTTCGGGCTCGTCTGCACGATGAAGTGCAAGCGTCTCTGAAGGAATACTCGGACGATTATTCCGCCGGCCGCAATCCTCGCCTCTGGCTGAGTTATGCCGATTTTAACGAGTCCGATCTTCATCGAACTGAACTGGTGGGAGCGATCCTGACTGGAGCGCAGATGCGCCGCGCCGATCTGCGGGAAATCAATTTTTCTGGCGCGAAATTAGGCTGCACCGACCTTCGTCAAGCGGACCTTACGAACGCTGATCTGATCGGATCGTTGCTGTACCTTGCGGATTTGAGCCAGGCTCACTTGCAAGGCGCAAATTTTAGCAAAGCATATTTGGAGAGCGCCGATCTATCCGGCGCCGATCTTTCCGGCGCGATTTTGGATGAAACCAATTTCTACGGAGCCAACTTGGCGAATGCCAGCCTTACCGGTGCAATCAGTTGGCGGAACATCTCCGATATCCGGAATGCCAACGTATCAAACGTTCAGGATTCTTCGGGAGAATTCGTGGGTTGGGCCAAGGAGCAAGGCGCTGTCGAAATCGATTCCAAAGAATGGCAGGAACGGAGAAAGAAACTGATTTCCTGCGATTTGAACGCCCCGTCCGGCCCGGAATCCGTTCGAAAGTAGCCAGCCCTAGTTTTTATCCGGCGGAACCCACTCCAGCAGCGCCCGCTTCGTCAGCACCTGAATCATCTCCCGCCGGTATTCCGGAGTCAGGGCAGACGTGGTGAGGGGCTTCGCGATTTTAGCGGCCATTTCCCCAGCCGCAGCCACCACTTCCTCATCCAACACCGCGCCGCCAAGCAACCTTCCTGCCCCGGTCACGAGAAGCGGTGCCGGGTTGACAGCCGTGATCGCCACCCGGGCATCTTCGACATTGCCGTTCGAGCGTTTCCAAGCTGCAGCAACGCCTGCTAGCGGATAATCAATCGAACCTCGCACGCGCAGCTTGCGGTACGCCCCACGGTATCCGGCCGACGAAGCCGGCAGAAAGACGCGCGTCAGCAATTCATTTTTTTCCAACTTCATCCGCGCGTCGCCAATATTCGTATAGAAATCCTTCAAAGCCATCCGGCGCATTCCTTCCGGTCCCGCAATTTCAAGTTCCGCGCCCAGGCACAGCAGTGCCGGAGGCGTGTCCGCCGAAAACGCCGCCCAGCATTTCGTTCCGCCTGGAGCTACGTGGCAAAGATCGCCATCTTTTTTGATGCAAAACCCGCACGATTTGCGCCACATTAGCGACTGGTTGTACCAAAGGCAGCGCGTATCCAGGCAAATGTTGCCACCGATCGTCCCCATCTGACGCAACACCGGCGAAGCCACGGTGGCCGCCGCTTCCGCCAGCACTGGATATTCGCGGCGAATGATGTCGTTGCGTTCGATTGCGGCCAGCGGAGTGAGCGCACCGATGACCAACCCGCCATGCTCTTCACGAATGCCGCGCAGCTCGCGAATTCCTCGAATGTCCAAAACGAAATGCGGCGCGAACAGTCCTTGACGCATGGATGGAATCAAATCGGTTCCACCCGCCAGGATTTGCAAGTCGCCAGCGTAGCGCTGGAGCAACTCCACCGCTTCTTGCACCGCCCGCGGCCTTAGAAGTTGGAAATCCGGAAGGCTCAATCGTCTCCTCCGGCCTCGATTTCGGGACCCGACAATCGCAGCCCCGCGTTGCATCACTGCCGGATCAAGCGCATGCCGCTTCGGCCCCTTGTTCCGGAACCACAGCGAGCCTCCGTGTTCGCGAAACGTTGCGGGGTTCGTGGGATCCACATCGCCGGTGAGCTGAATTTTCTTTGTGCCGGCCTTTTTCGAGCGCAGCGCGGAGAGCACCCGCTCCGGAGTAAACGGCGCTTCATGCAACCGAATTCCCACCGCGTCGTAAATCGCGTTGGCGATCGCCGGAATCACAGCTGCGAGCGATCCTTCGCTTGCTTCCTTCGCGCCAAATGGCCCTTCAGGATCAACGCTCTCCACAATTATCGCTTCAATGTCCGGCGACTCCGTTGCCGATGGCGACCGGTATTCCAACATTCCACCGTTCATCAGCAACCCGTGCTTCCACACCATCTCTTCCTGCAGCGCCTGTCCCAATCCCATCCAAACCGATCCAATCACCTGGCCTTCCACCGAAACTGGATTCAACGCTCGCCCGCAATCGTGCGCGGCCCAAACCTTGATCACCGTAACTTCACCGGTCTCTTCGTCCACTCTCACTTCCGCCACCTGCGCCGAATAGGAATACGCGGGCGAAGGACCAACCCCCGCTCCCTTGTGCTTTCCGCCGCGAGCATCCTGCGGCGGCGCATAGGATCCTGTCCCGGTCAGCGCGCCGTGAAAATCAATCGCCGCCACCACCGCTTCCTCAAACGACATCTGGTCTTTCGGTCCTTCCTCTTTCCGCTTCTGCTGCACGGAGCCTCGTAGAATCTGTCCTTCCACTCGCCCGCTTACCGTCGCCTCGTTCTGAGCCGCAACTTTCGGCGCGCCTCCACTCTCAGCGCTCGCCTCCGCACTTTTCTTCCAAACACGGTCGTCGCGCATCACCACATCTTCCGGCGCGCAATTCATGCGCTTCGCGGCGGCTTCCACAATCTGTTTTTTCATAGCCTGCGCCGCGCGCATCGTGGCGTTTCCGTTCATAAACGTCACGCGGCTCGAATACGAACCAATGTCAATCGGAGTCAAATCCGTATCCGCCGCCACCACCTTCACTCGCGCCATCGCGCAGCCCAGCACTTCCGCCGCGATTTGCGCCACCATCGTGTCCGAGCCTTGCCCGATGTCCGACGCGCCGGTGTAAACCACCACGCCGCCGTCGCGGTCAATTTTGATATTCACCGTCGAGTGCGGCATGTCCGAACGGATAATTGAATTCGCTGCGCCGCTTACATAGTGGCTGCAACCGATCCCCAGGCCGCGTCCGCGCGGCAATTTGCCCTTGCGTTCATGCCATTTCGACCGCTCCACCACTTTCTCGATGCATTCCGGCAACCCGTAACTCTGCACCCGCAAGCCATTCACGGTAATCGCCGGCGGCTTCAGCAGATTCTTTTCGCGAATGGTAGCCGTATCCATCCCAATCGCTTCCGCCAGCTCATCGAGTTGAGATTCGAACGCAAATCGCACATTCACGGTTCCATGTCCGCGCATGGCACCGCAGGCGGGCTTGTTGGTCAGCACGCGATATCCGTCATAGCGAATATTCGGGATGTCGTAAAGCGCCCCCAGCAGCGCCCCCGAATAAAGAATCGTCACCACTCCATAGGAACAATACGCCCCGCCATCCTGAATCACTTTGGCGGCAACAGCAGTGATTCTCCCGTCCTTCTTCACTCCGGTCTTCAAGTCCACAATCGTTCGCGGACGTCCGCGATGCGCCAGAAACACTTCTTCACGCGTGTATGTCACCTTCACGGGCGCTTTCGCCTTCCGCGCCGCCACCGCCGCGATAATTTCCAGCGGAATCACTTCGCTCTTGCCGCCAAATCCCCCGCCCACCAGCGGCTTGATCACCCGGATTTGCGACATCTGCATTTCCAGAACGATGCTCAGCTTGTGCTGCAGGTAATAGGGCACTTGCGTGGACGACCACACCGTCAGCCGCCCCATCTCCCCGGTATAGGGATCGAGCTCGAACGAAGCCAAAGTCGAATGTGGCTCCATCGCCGCGTGCGTCACTTCGTTCGCGATGTACCGCGCTTCCCGGATCGCATCCGCTTCCGCGAATCCCTTTTCCGGATCGCCAAACACGTGGTGATAATCCTTCTCCACGTTGTGCGGTTTCTCCGGATGAATCAGGTCCGTTTCCGCCTTCATCGAATCTTCCGGATCGAAATACGCGCGCATCGGCTCGTATTCCACATCGATCAATTCCAGCGCTTGATCCGCGATGGATTCACTTTCGGCAACTACACACGCCACGTTATCGCCTACGTAGCGCACTTTCTCCACCGCCAGTGCCGTTTCGTCGTGTCCGACGGGAAGAATTCCATATTTATTCGGTGCGTCCTGTCCCGTCACCACCGTCACCACTCCCGGCAAAGCCAGCGCCCGCGAGGCATCGATGCTTTTGATTTTTGCGTGGGGATACGGCGAGTGCAGGATCTTTCCGGTCAGCATACCCGGAACGCTCAGATCGTCGGTGTATTTCCCTTGCCCTGTGGTTTTCCCGGCGGAATCCACTAGCGCGATTGGCTTTCCGATGACGGAGAAATCGCTCATTGCGCGGCCGCCACTCCTTTTTTTTCCGCTTCAATGGCCGCGCGAATCGCCAGGTACATCTGGTTGTATCCGGTGCACCGGCACAAATTGCCACTC
Source organism: uncultured Acidobacteriota bacterium (assembly GCA_963797765.1). Classification (GTDB taxonomy): domain Bacteria; phylum Acidobacteriota; class Terriglobia; order Acidiferrales; family UBA7541; genus JBGPTK01. Next base: position 1,236,184 of record CAWCQU010000003.1, read on the forward strand.
AGCGCCCCGCGAATTTCCGCATCCGTGGGATTCGCATTCTGCTGCAGCAGCCAGTGAACGATGATCATGAATCCCGGCGTGCAATAGCCGCACTGCGAACCCCCATAATCGCCAAACGCTTTTTGTATCGCTGCCAGGCTCCCGTGATTGGCCACGCCTTCGACGGTAATAATCTCCTGGTCCTCGCAGCTCGCGGCCAGCAGCGTGCACGCCAGCGCAGGCGCTCCATCCACCTGAACCGTGCAAGCCCCGCAGGAGGAATCGTCACAGCCGCGCTTCGAGCCAGTTAGATTCAAATCCTGCCGCAAAACGTCCAGCAGCAGACGGTTCGGCTCCGAAGCGATCTCATACTTCCGCCCGTTCACCGCCAGGTTGAGCAACTCTTTTTTCATGGGAGTGATTGTATAGCGCCACCCTTCCTCGCTCGACGAATTCTGTCGGGAGGGTGGCATCTCTTTTATTTGGATCGGAGCTTTGCCTGCCTTCTAGGGGGTCGGAGCTTCAACTCCGACATTGCAAGCCCCAGGAACAGGGGCTTTAGCCCCTGAAGCCACTCTCCGCCCGCCTGTCGACCCCGACCGCAGCACTCAGCCCGAATTCCGCACTACAAATTAATAGCGCTTTTCCGCGGCTCCGAGATTGTCTCCAGCGGATCGCGCGATCCAGTCTTCGGCGCAATCCAGTTTTTCTCATTCGCAATCAACTCGAGCAGTAATTTCTTATCCTCATCCGTGGGCAGCAGATTCTGCAATTCTTCTTCATATTGCCGCTCGCTCATTTCTTCGCCGGTCTTGGGATGGAACTTCTGATTCGCCCATCGGCCGATGTGCCGGTTGAAGCGGATGTCCGGCGCAAACAAGGGATCGGAGCCCGCCTTCAAGTACGTATTCAGCCGGTTGATCAGTCCCGACACTTCGTCGCGGTACAGATTCCGGTTGTAATCGTTGATGTCGTCCAAGTCCGGCTTCGTCTCGTTCTTCGGCTCATCGTAACGGCCTTTCACGCCCCACACGTATGCCCAGTGCGCCGACGACGAATGATCCGTCCCGAACAAATCGTAGGAACTCGAAATCCACTTGTTCAGGTATTTCTGGATCAGCCACGGCGGGATAATCCCCGCTTCCACAATGCGCCGCAGGCCGTCATTGCCCGTGCCCATGTGAAAAGCCTCTTCGCGCAGCATGTACGACATCGACCGCCCCAGCGGCGCGAAGCCCGAATACTTCAGCATCTGCAATTGGAATTTACCGTCGCGGTCCACAAAGTCCGTGTACGTAAAAAAATCCATCCAGTTGTCCACTTCCACGTTGAACGCGCCCAGCAGTCGCTTGTTCTCAAACGCCCGCCGCTCCAGCATTTTCTGCGCTTCCACTTTCCCCGAATAGCCGAAGTGATCCACCAGCAGCGCGCACATCTGCCAGCCGTGCCGCATTTCCTCGATCATCACCCGCGTCAAAGCCTTGCGGTCGTAATCCGTCGGCGCGCTCTCAAATAAATTCCGCTGCTGCTCCACGCTGGCAAATTCCGTGTCGCCCTGGTACACGATCATGTTCAACATGGCGTCGCGAATTTGTTGCGTGGGCACTTGCCGCAGCGTTTCCCACTTGCGATTGCTCTTGTAATGGCCGAATTGAATCTCGTTCGTGTCGATTGCGCCATACAAGGTCTCGAATTTGAAATCCGCAATCGCGTCGCGATTCACTCCCACATCCTTGCGCCAATCGTCGAACAATCCAACCCAGTCGCCGAACGTTGAAATTCGGTTCACTTTGCCCGGCATATTGATTTTCCTCCGTTACTTGGCCTTGAAAATCGCCTGGCGCTTCTCGACATACGCGGCCAGGCCTTCCTTGGCATCCTCGCTCTGGAACAAGAGCTGCTGATTTTCGCGTTCCACCGCCAGGGCCGATTCCATCGGAATCTCCCAACCGGTTTGCACCGCGCGCTTGATTCGGCCCACGGCTTTCGCCGCCTTGTTTGGCGGGCAGAATTGCCGCGCGTAATCCATCACTTCGCTCATGAAATTTTCTTTCGGGAAAATATCGTTCACGATCCCCAGTTCCACGGCTTCTTCGAATGAGAACGTGTTGCCCGTCACCATCAGCTCGATGGCCTTCGACTTCCCCACCATCCGCGAGAGCCGTTGCGTACCGCCGGTGCCCGGTAATACTCCCAGGTTCACTTCCGGCAATCCGATTTTCCCGGCATCTTTCCGCGCGATGCGAATATCCGCAGCCATCGCGATTTCCAGTCCCCCGCCCACGCAGTGCCCATTGATCGCCGCGATCACCAGCTTCGGCGTGTGCTCCAGCCGCAGCAGCATCTCGTTGGCGTGCAGGCAAAAATAATATTTGAAGGTGGGATCGACCGTCGAAAGCATCCGGATGTTGGCTCCGGCGGAGAAAAATTTATCCCCCGCACCAGTCAGCAGAATCACATAGGCATCATTATCCATCCTTGCTTGCAGGATGGCTTCATCGAGCTGGCGGTTCATTTCGTAGGTATAGGTGTTCGCCGGCGGATCATCCATCATGATCACCGCCACTCCCCCGTCTACGCGGTATTGAACGAGCTTCTTGGTGTCCTGCGCATTCTGCGTCGTGGTTCCCACAATTTCCTCCATGCCTATCCGGCATCTGGATTCACTTCGATCATTCTCAACCAATTTCGATTATAGTTCACTGGTACTTCCCTGGGTGGGTTCTAAATATCCGCTGGGGTTCCCTGCAGGAACTCCAGATATGCCCGCTCCATCGCCGCGGAAACGCACGGCAAAAGAATTTGACCGCTCGTTCAAATATTAGTATCGCAAGCCGATCCGGCCTTCTGTCAAGATACTTCGCCCTCTCCCATTTCCCCTCCTACACGCCAGCCGATTTACTCCCCTCTTCGGGCCAATTCAATGGCCTCTCGAAGACCGCAGCACGACGCGGCTTCCCACTGATTTTACGTACGGGATGGATCGGACTTGCGCAGGCCCGTAATAAAATACTCGGCAAACACGTTGCCAATCTGTTCGGACTGGGCCGGTCCGCGAGGATCGAACCACCGGGGGATCCAGTTCATCGATCCCAGAATTGCAAAAGAAATCAGTTTCGGTTCTGCTGGGCGGAACACACCTTGCTCGATTCCGCTTTCAATGATCCGCCGGAGTCCCTGATCAAACTTGTCGCGGCGCGCGATGATTTTCCGCAACTTGGCGGGAGACAGCGCCTCCAGGTCCAGCGTCAGCGCTGTGCCGTGCAGTTCGTCGATGATCATCTGCACGAACGTGACGATCAACCGGCGCAGCTTGATCTCCGGAGGATCGTCGCTCGCTTCTACTTTCTTCAGTACATTCAACAGAAGATCGAGCGAATAGTCGTGGCAAAAATAAAGAATCTCTTCCTTGTTCTTAAAATAATAATAGAGATTTCCCTTGGTCATGTGCAAGGCGCGCGCTATCGCGCCCACGCTCGCTCCATGGTATCCGCGATGGCGGAACGCCACCGCTGCGCTCCGCAAGATTTCCAGCCGCTTGCGAGTCCGTTTGTCCGCCAGCCGGTCCGGAATTCCTTTTTCTGCGTGATCGTCCGTCGACATGTGCTCTTTCTGTTTCCCTTTTCTCGAAAGACTAGATTGGATCTTATCCAACACGGCGGCAGATTGCACGCCGCGCCTGCCTGCGTCTGAGATCCTCCATCAACAAACGTAGGAGCCGGCCTCACGTTTACCCTGAGCTTCAAAGGGCCACGCCTTCGCTTTGAGTTCGCCCGCACTCCCGCCCTTCTTCGAATCGTCAGCTCTCCGCCAACCCATACCAATTTCCCCGGCTCGCCCCTCGATCAATGATACAAACTATGTTTGCCGTGAACCACCCATCGGTGCCGATTGCAAAATAATCGTGAAAATGGTTCGAATGTTGCGCGCTCGCTCCCAACAACCGAAAAGCAGAACGGCACTGCCACGCTTCCCCCTGTACTATTTCCGGTGGTCCTGGCCGGCGTTTGCGCCTTTCTCGACGTTTACGTCACTCAGCCTCTACTCCCTCTCCTCCAACAAGTCTTCCACTCCACAAAAGTGGGCGTTAGCCTCACCATTACTGCTTCGACCATGGGCGTAGCTCTGGCTGCTCCTTTTGTGGGCCGTCTGGCAGACCGCCGCGGCCGCAGACGGACGATCGTGATGGCTGCCATGCTGCTGGCGGCAGCCACTTTTCTTGCAACCATTTCGTTTAATTTGAACGAACTGGTTTTTTGGCGATTCCTTCAGGGAATTTTCACGCCAGGAATTTTTGCAGTCACCATCGCTTACATCCACGAAGAATGGCCCCCAAACAAGGTCGCCTCCGCGATGTCCGCCTATGTCAGCGGCACTGTGATTGGCGGGTTCAGCGGCCGTTTCGTCGCCGGGCTCACGGCGCAGCATTTCAACTGGCGGTGGTCTTTCATTGTGCTCGGCTGCATGAACTTGATCATGGCGATCATGCTGCATAAATGGCTCCCCCAGGAAAGAAATTTCGCAAAAGTAACCCAATCCCGGCCGTCACACCATTTGGCCCTCGACCATCTGAGTAATCGCCGTCTGGCGGCCACCTACGCCGTAGGATTTTGTGTCCTGTTCACCTTGGTCGCCACGTTCACTTACGTTGTCTTTCATCTCGCCGGCCCGCCGTTTCACCTGAACCCCGCAGCACTCGGCTCCATTTTCTTTGTATATCTGATTGGCGCGGCCATCACCCCTCTCTCAGGCCGCTGGATTGACCGACACGGCCACCGTTACGCGCTGGGCGCATCCGCAGCCATCGGGGTTTTGGGAGTGCTCCTCACTCTAGCGCCATCGGTGGGATTGGTAATAGCGGGCCTCGCCATCTGTTGCACGGGCGTTTTTATCGCTCAAGCCATTGCGACCAGCTATATCGGTACTGTCGCCGAACACAGCCGGGCCTTGGCTGTTGGACTCTACGTAACTTGCTATTATGCTGGCGGAAGTGTCGGCGCCACGGCACCCGCATTACTTTGGCGCTGGGGCGGATGGCCCGCTTGTGTCACTTTGGTTGCTACGGTGCAAATACTGACCGTCGCGATTGCACTGATCTTCTGGTCGAAACCCCTGGGAGATAATGCCGCGCTCGACACCAACACCGGTTTTGAATAAAAAAACAGCAAGGTTGCGCCCGCTAGTATTCGCCATATCGAGCCGGACCCGTCAGCCGCTCGGAGGAATCGAAGCCTGAGGAAGTGATTCGCAGCTGATTTCGAAACGATCCGTGCGCCGTTCCCGTACAGCTATGAAAGTGGCGTCTAACGTAAATATCGCGAGTTCCGCATTTAAAGGGAATCCTTATCCCTTCTATGCTCGTTTGCGTGCCGAAGCCCCGGTCTATTCCGTCCGTCTGCCCGATAAACAAATCGCTTGGCTGGTTACCCGCTATGACGATGTCGTCTCCGTGCTGAAAGACGAGCGTTTCGCCAAGGACCGGTGGAAGGCTCTCACTCCCAAGCAAGTGGCCAAACTTCCCTGGATTCCCGAGAAATTCATGCCGCTCTCGCGAAACATGCTCGATCTCGACGCGCCGGATCACACTCGCCTTCGTTCCTTGGTTCACAAAGCCTTCACTCCGCGCCTGGTTGAAAACATGCGGAAACAGGTCCAGCGATTGACCGAAGAGTTGCTCGATGCGGTTCAAAGCCGCGGCAAAGTGGATTTGATTCGCGATTACGCCTTGCCGCTTCCCACCACCGTCATTTCCCAGATGCTGGGAATTCCAGAGCGAGACCGGAACAGATTTCATCGCTGGTCAAGCGTGATCGTAAGCTCCACCTCATCCAAATTTGGAATGTTGAAAGCAATCCCGAACGTGCTTTCCTTCATGCGCTACATCCGAAAACTCATCGAACTTCGCCGCTCGCATCCCGCCGATGATCTACTCACCGCTCTGGTTCAAGCGGAAGAAACCGGCGACCAAATGAGCCCGGATGAACTTCTCGCCATGGTTTTCCTGCTCCTGGTCGCGGGCCATGAAACCACCGTCAATCTAATTGGCAATGGAACGCTGGCATTGCTTGAATTTCCCGATCAAATGGAAAAGCTGCGCAATGATCCGGGGATGATCAAGTCCGCAGTGGAAGAATTGCTTCGCTTTCACAGCCCGCTGGAAACCGCTACCGAGCGTTTTGCGCGTGAAGATTTAAATTTGGCGGGCGTGGCAATTCCTCATGGCTCGCTTGTCTATGCCGTTCTCGCATCTGCGAACCGCGATAAATCGCAATTTGAAAATGCCGATCAACTCGATCTGGCTCGTGCCAACAACAAGCACGTCTCGTTCGGCCTGGGCGCCCACTATTGCCTGGGAGCCCCGCTCGCGCGCCTGGAGGCCCAGATCGCCATCAATACTTTGCTCCGCCGCTTGCCTCAAATCCGTCTGGCCATTCCGCATCAAAAATTGCAATGGCGGAAAGGGCTGGTGTTGCGCGGTCTCGAAGCGTTGCCTCTCGAATTCACTAAGAAATCCGCATAAGCCCCACAAAACGGTCGCTTGACCTGAGACTCCAGTTGTTCCTTAAGCCTGTTTGGCTCTCAGCCCCTCCCTTGACTGCACGTCCTCCTCTTGGAAGCGCCGATCCTCGATCATGCTCGATGGTACCGGTCTAGCAGTAATGGAACTAAATGTACCATTAGGGACAAAAAATTTCCCGTCTTAGTGCCACTAATTTAGGTCATTGAAGCGCCTGGAAACATCCGTAAGCACTTAAATTCAATTGGCTTAACCAGAGCCCGTCCGCCACCCCACTGAAATATGGCACATCAAGTGCATTCTCCATCACGCGGAGGAGGGACTAGTACGTGAGCACCATCACCTACAAACGAGCTGCTGACTTCCCAAACCCTGAATCCACGATTCCCCAAGCCGTTCCTTGGATAATGGCTGCTTCATATCCCTATTATGAGTGGCTGCTTGGCAGTCCCGAACTGGCTCAATCCGCGGTCTCGAAGTGGATGCACAGGCCTTCATCCGAGCTATACATACGAAGAGTCCGGTTTGTCCTGTGCGATTCGCAAATCGAGGGTGGGTACCTCGGCATGTCTGGTCAGGAATTGAAAAAAGCAAGAATGGCGGACGCGGAAGCTCTGTGGGCCGATGCCGACGAATCACGCCGTGCAACCCTGCTCCAGCGCATGTCCAGTGTTTCCAACCTGTTTCCGCCTGTCCGCGACGATGATTTCTATATGAGCAAATTCGGTTTGAATCCGTCCGCACGAGGAAGAGGGCGTGCGTGGAGGATAGCCAAAGAGGCCCTGAGAGATGTTTTCTCGCAAGGCTACCCGCGCTTGCGCCTCGACGTTTGGGCTGACAACGAAGTTGCCATTCGCATCTACCAGGCGCTGGGCTTCGAATTGATCCACACCGCGCAGTCTGCCGACGGCCAACTCAAGTACCAATCAATGGTCATAGCGCGGGAGAAATCAGAGATAAAACAGGCCGAACTGGAAACATCCAATCGAGTTTCTTGAACACTCATTTTTCTTATTGAACGGCCTCGGGAGAATAGACTTGTCCCCCAATGATAATTTCGAATGGAATCGAACCGATGTCGAGTACGCGCGCGAGAAGACGATCGCGCGGCTTTTTGCGGAGCAGGTCACTCGAACTCCGGATGCAATTGCTATCGAGTCCGCCGGCCAGCGACTGACCTATAGCCAGCTCGACGTTCGCACCAATCAACTCGCTCGTTACCTCCAATCCGCCGGGGTAGGACCCGATATTTTAGTCGGCGTCTCCATCGCACGCTCCAACGATATGTTGATCGCCATGCTCGCGATCCTTAAAGCGGGCGGTGCTTATTTGCCGATCGATCCCCACTATCCAAGCGCGCGGGTCGCGATGGTTGTGGAAGATTCCGGGATCTCAATTCTGTTAACCACGGATCGCCACCGCGGCAGTCTTCCTGCCTGCAATGCGCGAATCATCTCGCTTGACGGAGAATCGAAAGCCGTCGCAGCTCAAAGCACATCACCCCTCAAATCATCAGCCACCGCCGGCGACCTGGCCTACGTGATTTATACATCCGGGTCTACGGGAAAGCCCAAAGGGGTGATGATCGAAAATCGCAATGTCGTGAACTTCTTTGCGGGAATGGACCGCGTCATCGGCTCCGAACCAGGCGTCTGGCTGGCTCTCACGAGTTTTTCATTCGACATATCCGTTCTCGAATTGCTTTGGACGCTCACTCGCGGCTTCCACGTGATCATCCATCCGGACAGCAGCACCGACTCGATCCCGGCTGAAATCCAGCGACACGGCGTCACTCATCTTCAATCGACGCCCTCCCTGGCACGGCTGTTCGCTTCCGATCAGCAATCTCTAGCTTCCCTCGGCTCACTAAAGAAACTTCTGCTGGGCGGTGAGGCTCTGCCCGCATCGCTTGTTCAGTCGCTCCGCCAATCCTTCAACGGCGAAATATTCAACATGTACGGACCCACGGAGACGACTGTCTGGTCCACCACCTATCGAATCAACGAGCACAGAGGCAGCATCCCCATTGGCAAGCCGATCGCGAACACTCAGGTTTACGTTTTCGATTCCCAGCTTCGTCCGGTCGCGGCAGGAGAGGCTGGTGATCTTTTCATCGGTGGAGATGGCGTGGTTCGCGGATATTGGAATCGCCCCGAATTGACCGCCGAACGATTTATTCCCGATCCGTTCCGCAAAGGCGGACGCCTCTACCGTACTGGGGATATTGCTCGATTCCTTCCCGACGGAAATCTTGAATTCCTTGGCCGCGCCGATTTTCAGGTGAAAATTCGCGGCTTCCGCATCGAATTGGGCGAAATCGAAGCAGCACTCGAGCAGCAATCGGCCGTGCGCCAGGCCGTGGTCGTCGCCAACGAAGAAAAATCGGGAAACCAGAGTCTCGTTGCCTATATCGTTCCCAAAGCCGGGGAATCGCCCGCGGCTAATTCATTGCGAACAGCCCTGGAATCGAGTCTTCCCGATTACATGGTTCCTTCCCATTTTGTTTTTCTGGAGAGCTTGCCGCTTACCGCCAATGGCAAGGTCGACCGCAAATCGCTCCCTGCCGTCACCGTGCAGACGGCGAACACGGAAACCGCCGGCGATCCTCCGCAGGGCGAAATCGAGCAAACGATTGCGCAGGCGTGGGCGGAAGCCCTCGGAGTCGCCAGCGTGGGCCGCAACGACAATTTTTTCGATTTGGGTGGACATTCCCTCACGGCTTTGCAAATCGCGTTCAAGCTCCGACAGACCTTCAACGTCGAATTCTCGTTACAGGCTTTCATGGAAACGCCCTTGCTCAGTGAGCAGGCAAAATATTTGGAAGGACAACTTCTTGAGCATGCGGACGCGAGCCTGGTGGACGAACTGATCGGCCAGATGGAACAGGAACGAAATTAATCGGAGTGGCCGCAAGTACGCCTAAGCAGATTCTGGAAAGGTCGGAAAGCGATAGCGAGGGAGCATGAACCCGTCGGACAAATTGAATGCACTATCGGCCGAACAGCGAGCGAAACTGGCGTTGAAGATTTCGGCCGCACGCCGCCAACAAGCCGCCAAGAAAACCAACTCGTTACCGCAGGTTGTCTCCGATCTCCAGAACCGCTATGAACCATTCCCGCTGAATGATATTCAACAAGCCTATCTGATCGGCAGTTCCGGCGGCCTGGAGATGGGCAATATCTCCTGCCAGGGCTATGCCGAACTCGAGGTCACGGACTGGAACCAGGAGCGGTTCGAATCCGCGTTGCAAAAGCTGATCCTGCGGCACGAAATGCTGCGCTGCATCGTTTTGCCGGACGGCCGCCAGCAGATTCTCCAGAGCGTTCCGCAATACCACGTCGAATCCTTCGACCTGCGCAAAAAAGATCAGGCATCGGTCGCGAAACATTTGGATGCGCTCCGGGAGAAAATGTCTCACCAGTTGCGCCCAACGGACCGCTGGCCGTTGTTCGAATTTCGCGTTTCGCTCCTCGATTCTCGACGAAGCCTCCTGCACATTTGCGTTGATCTGCTGATTTCCGATGGCCGCAGCTTCCAGATTTTCTTTGGCGAGCTGGCTCGCCTCTATCACAATCCTGAAACAGTGTTTCCGCCGCTCGAGCTTTCTTTCCGCGACTATCTTTCCGCAGCCGCCGCGCTCGACGATACGGAAAGCTACCGCGACTCGAAAGAATATTGGATGAAGCGGGTTCCCACTCTGCCCCCGTCCCCGGAATTGCCGCTGGCAAAGAATCCCGCTTCGATCGCGCAACCTAAATTCAGCCGCCGCCAGGCCCGGCTTGATGCGGCCACATGGAAAAATCTGAAAGACCAGTCCGCTCGATTTCATTCGACCCCGGCTGGAACTCTGCTTTCCGCTTATGCCGAATTGCTCTCCATCTGGAGCAAGAATCCCCGCTTTACGCTGAATCTTACGTTGTTCAACCGGCTTCCGTTGCATCCGGAATCGAATGCGATTCTCGGCGATTTCACCACGGTTACACTTCTTGAGGTCGACAGCGGGAAACAATCCACCTTCGAAGCGCGCGCGCGCCAGATTCAGGAACAGCTCTGGCAAGATGTGGATCATCGCTACTTCAGCGGCATTCGCGTGATGAGGGAACTTGCACGGGCCCAAGGCATTGGCCCCAAAGCGATCATGCCCGTGATTTTTACCAGCTTGCTCAACCTGGGCGACCAGAACGCTTCCTCCGATTCCACCAGCACGCTCGGTAACACTGTTTATTCCGTCAGCCAGACTCCTCAGGTCTATCTGGACTTCATCGTCCAGGAAGATCAAAGCGAGCTTGTTATTAATTGGGACGCAGTCGACGAGCTTTTTCCCGCTGGCCTGCTGGATGAATTGTTCGGCGCATATCAGAGTTTCCTGATCGAGTTGGCTAGCGACGATTCCGCCTGGCAGCGAAGCCTTGCTGAAAACACGCGAAAAATAATGCCGGCAAATCAGAGCGAAATCCGCCGCCGTGTGAACGATACCTCCACCCCGCTGTCGGACGAACTGCTTCACAATCTTTTTCTAAAGCAAGTGGATAAGCGCGCGAATCAAATCGCCGTCAGCACTCCGTCGCGCAAGCTCACGTATACGGAATTATTCCAGCGTGCTTGCGCCGTCGAAGAGCATTTGCTCTCGCGCGGCGCTCAACCGAATCAATTGGTCGCTGTGTTGATGGAAAAAGGTTGGGAACAAATTGTCGCCGTCCTCGGGATTCAATTTGCCGGTGCGGCCTACCTTCCCATCGATCCGGGCTTGCCCGTCGAACGCCAGAGCTATCTCCTCGAGCAGACCAATGTGAAAGTAGTTCTCACTCAATCGGCCCTGCAGCCGAATCTGGAGTTACCTGCGTGCATCGAAGTGCTGGCCGTCGACCTGCTTCCCGCTAGTAATTCCGGATCGACACGCCCGCGCGCCCGGCAGAATTCGCAGGACCTCGCTTACATCATTTACACATCGGGTTCCACTGGCCTGCCCAAGGGAGTGATGATCGATCATCGCGGGGCGGTCAATACCGTGCTCGACGTCAATCAACGGTTTGCCGTCGGCCCGCAAGACAAAGTTCTGGCTCTTTCGCGTTTGAATTTTGATCTTTCCGTATACGATATTTTTGGCCTGCTGGCAGCGGGCGGAACGATCGTGATGCCCGCCGCGGAATTGGCGCAGGATGCATCGCACTGGCTTGAATTGATCGCCTCGGAAAAAGTGACGATCTGGAATACCGTTCCCGCTCTGATGCAGTTGCTGACCGAGCAAGCTTCCAATTCGAAAAATCCCGGGCCGTCGTTGCGAGTGGTCATGATGAGCGGCGACTGGATTCCCGTGAATTTGCCCGCTCAAATCCAGCGCACTTTCCCCAAGGCAAAACTTTTCAGCCTGGGCGGCGCCACCGAAGCTTCGATTTGGTCCATTTTGTATCCCATTGAACAGGTGAATCCGGATTGGAAGAGTATTCCGTACGGCGCGCCCATGCTGAATCAGTCTTTTCACGTGCTGAATTCGGCGCTGGCTCCTTGTCCTGTCTGGGTGCCGGGAAACCTTTACATTGGCGGGGTCGGGTTGGCCAAAGGATATTGGAAGGACGACCAGAAAACGAACGGCAGCTTTATCACTCATCCCGATTCGGGTGAACGGCTTTACCGTACCGGAGACCTTGGACGCTACCTTCCCGACGGAAACATCGAATTCCTCGGCCGCGAAGATTTCCAGGTAAAGGTAAACGGATATCGAATCGAGTTGGGTGAAATCGAATATCACTTGCAGCGCCACCAGGAAGTGGAAAATTGCGTGGTGGCGGTGCGAGAAGACACTCCCGGCGATCGACGCCTGGTTGGATACGTGGTTCCGAAGGCGGGCGCGGAGGTGGAACCAGCCAGCCTGCGCGATCACTTGCGCTCGAAGTTGGCTGAATACATGGTGCCATCGGCATTCGTTTTCCTTGAGCGAATTCCGCTCTCGGCAAATGGAAAGGTAAATCGCAAAGCGCTCCCTGCCCCGAAGCGGATCGCCTCCGGCACGGACGCCGATTCAGACGGGCCTCGCGATGCCGTGGAATTGCAGCTCATCCATCTTTGGGAAACGATCATCGGCGTTCATCCGATCGCCCGTGGAGACAATTTCTTCGAAATCGGCGGCACTTCCCTGATGGCCGTCCGCCTGTTCGCGCAAATCGAAAAGTCCTTTGGCAGAAAAATTCCGTTGGCGGCGCTTTTCAAATCACCCACCGTTGAACAACTCGCGCAGATTCTTCGCAACGACGAGCATTCCACCGCCTGGTCTTGCGTTGTTCCGTTTCAATCGAGCGGCTCGCGACCGCCGCTTTTCACCGTCCACGGCCACACGGGCGAAGTCCTTTTCTATTCTCATCTCGCACGAAATTTGGGCGCGGATCAGCCGTTCTACGCACTGCAGTCTCGCGGTCTCACCGGCGCCGATGCTCATCTTACGATCGAAGAGATGGCCACGGACTATGTGCGGGAAATTCGCACGGTCCAGCCGAACGGGCCGTACTTCCTGGCGGGCTATTGTTTCGGGGGCCGGATCGCGTTTGAAATGGCGTTGCAGCTACGCGAGCACGGCGAACGCGTAGCTTTCCTGGGCGTCTTCGACACCTACTTCGCGGAGCCGGAGGCTCAGGAATCGGTCGACAGCATGCATCGATTTCTGGAGTCCGAGCGGTCAATAGCGAGCCGCTCAAACAAAGATTGCTGGCTCATTTGTCTCAGCTGGGCACGCTCGGATTTAAGGAGCGCATCGTCCACGTCGCCAGGCACGGCAGGAACGCCGTGGCAAAAGTGCGCGACAAGGTGAATCAGCGCTACTGGAGAATGGCTTACCGCTATTACACAAGGCTTGGCCGCCCGCTTCCACGCAAGCTTCAGGACGTGCCCGAAATCAATTTGTTGGCGGCCGTCAAATACCTGCCCACTCGTCCCGCGGGATGCCTCACACTGCTGCTCAACGGCCCCGTGCCGGAGGATTTTTCTCCGAATCAGGAGTTCGGATGGCGCGGGCTTCGCGCGGTACAGTTTGACGTGCAGGCGGTTCCCGGCAAGCAGGACGCCATGTTTCAGGATCCCAACGCCATCGTCTTGGCCCGAAAAATGGCCGTCTGCATGGAAGAAGCCGCTGCTCAAGCCAGCGCGTCGGCGCAGGCCGCAGCAAGCGAAGCGAAAGCGAGAGAACCTTCGACGCCAGTGCTTGATTCGATTCCTTCCGGCGAGTTCCATCAGATCCACTAGAGCGCCTGCGGCTATACTTCCTCACCGGTTCTGCTGACGCCCACTTCACGGGATCGTTTCTGATGGGAGATCGTTTCGCCGGCCGATCATGATACCGGTCCTCAATTTCGTTTTTCCTTTACCCGCGGATCAAGTCCCCCGCAGCGGAATTGCCGCGCGATGATTTCAGCGATCCTTCCCGAGGGTGTCGCCTTTTCCGAAAGCACCGGCGAACTTGAAAATGCAATGCTGCTCGCCGAAGAGTCGGCCGAGCTCGGCCGCGTTTCGGAAAAACGCCGCCGCGAATATTCCATCTCTAGAACCTGCGCTCGCCGGGCACTGGCGAAACTCGGAGTCGTTTCCGTGCCGATCTTGTCCGGCACGCATCGCGAGCCGCTGTGGCCGCCTGGAATCGTGGGAAGCATCACCCATTGCAGCGGTTACTGCGCAGTGGCTGTGGCGCGAAGCGAATTGTTCGCAAGTATCGGTATCGATGCCGAAATCCATGCCGAATTGCCGCAGGATGTTCTCCGTACGATTGCGTTTGAAGAGGAACTTGAATGGATGCGTGCGCTACCCCCAACCGGCATTCATTGGGACCGCCTGCTCTTCAGCGCAAAGGAAAGTATCTACAAAGCGTGGTACCCCGTCACAAAAAGCTGGCTAGGATTCAAGGATGCGCTCGTAACCGTAAAGCCCAAATCGGCTATTTTTCACGCCCACGTGCTCGTTCCCGCGCCAATCCGCGACGGCCCATCACTTTCCATAATCGAAGGACGATACCTGGTGGAGAACGGCCTGGTGATCACAGCAATTTGTCTGAGTGCTGAAGGTTCGCCTGTCATTCCCAGCACGGCGGGAAATCCGGGAGGATTGTGAATTCCTGAGACCCGGTTAGATCATTCCTCCCTGATATCGATCACTTCCGTAACTCGGGGATCGCAAGGCTGCGGCTCATTCGCCTTTCCCGAGGCAAAAAAAAGGCGCCCGTCGGAGCGAGCGCCTTTCTTCTGCCGGGTAAAGTCCAGTCTAAGGATGCGGACAAGGTGTAAACGGTGAAGTGAGGAACGTAGTGTCCGGATAGCTGTACGCGCCACCAATTGCATCCGACGGGCTTTTGCCTTCGAACCATTGCAGCAGCCCTTCTACCTGCGGATGATAGAGGAACCCGTGGAGCGTCACTGGGAAGAAATCGGGCGTGAACGCCTCGATTATGTCCCCCGTTTCCAGATTGTTCTGACAAGCCCCCGGCGGGAACCCAGGCAATTGATAGTTCGGGGTCTCGTTATTGATAAATGGATCGTTCACAGCTTCGGCGATCTCATGGCTCACGGCGTTAACGTCCGCGAAAACAGTCGGATCTCCGAAAATGAAATTAGCCAGATTGGCATCGAGCGAGGTGGAGAACGCGATCACCTGCACGAAAATCTTGTTTCCCACCTGATTGGTTTCGAACGCGGTGTGGAAGCCGCCGATGCAGCAGTCCACGGGGTTGTTCTGGAAGAAATCTCCATAGACGGCGTTCCGCGTCAGGAAAATCGGAAATGTATCGACGGTGATCCCCTCGGTCTGCACCAGCGTATTCAATTGTGACACGATGAAGTTGATGTCGATCAAAGTGCCAATCGTTCCGTCAGGGGTCTGAAACACGATCGAAGATCCCACTGGCACTTCGATCGTCACCGGAATCAGCGTGGTCGGTCTGCTCAGGATTGTGTGCCAGGCGTCGTCGTGGTCGTGGTCACCATCATGATCGCTGTCACCATCGTGGTTGATAATGTTCCAGAATTCAGCTCGCTGGATCGCATCCTGAAACTGCGTGTGCCCCGTGGTGTAATCGGACCTCCGGAAATTGGGGGAGTCCTTGAACTGATCGCTGATCACGGTTGTGTCGATGGTAATGTTGTTTCCATTCTGGTCGACGAATTCGTCAAAGAAAAACGACATGGGAATGTAAGTCACCGGGATAATGGTCGTCCCGCCCCGATGCGGCCGGCCTCCCATCATCGTGTAGGGATAATTTACGCCGTCAAATGTGAAAGATTTGCTGAAATTCGGAATCGAAACGATCCGCTCCGGCTGATTTTTGGTAGCGGAATTCGTTCCTCCCGACATTTGATTCGATGCAGTGTGCTTCGGCGACGTATTCAGGCTCTGAAAAAAGCTGGGGCTTACCTGTACGGGCAGCCGTGTGTTCACTGATTTGCGGATCTGCGCGGAGACATTGCTGCTAATTAGGCTGAGCGCAAGTAGAGTTACACTTGCAAGAAGTTTTCTCATTCTTGGTCGCATCCTTTAAATTGAAATGAATTTCCACCCCGGGGGACGGCGGGTACTCTGCCCCAGTCAGGAACTAAAGTCAATTTGTTTGCGGTAAAATTATTGTAAATTCGAGGCATCGAAAGCCAAAAAAAGATTCGTCCCAGAAATGGACAATATTATTCCGAAAAGCGGCGAAGAAAATGTGACTGGGGTTATGGTAGTTCTAGCCGCTCCATTCCCATCCCGAGCTCGTTCATCCGCTTTCGCTCTCCGAATAGGAAGGAACCCATTGCGTTTCCCTTACTCTCGTGCGCAGTTCTTCCTCGCTCGTCCTCGGCGCAAGTCCCGACCGCTGCGCTTCCAATCCCACCGCGACCGCGATTTCCACCGCAACTTGCCTGATGTCTGCGATCGCCGGCAGAAGCGGAGCGGCCGGATCCTTCAACGCGGGAGAACTGTCTCCCAATACCCGCCCGGCAGCCAGAAACATTGCATCCGTCGCTCTTCGGGCTCGCGATGCCACCAACCCCAGTCCCATTGCCGGGAAGACATAAACGTTGTTGCACTGTGCGATTGGAATTTTTCTGCCTTCAAAGTTCACTGGAGCGTAGGGCGAGCCCGTCGCGATAATTGCCTGACCGTCCGTCCAACGGATTAAATCTTCGGGCGTTGCTTCCGATTTCACGGTCGGGTTAGACAACGGGAAAATAATGGGCCGCGCGCATTTGCTCGCCATCTCTCGCACGATGGATTCGGTGAAGGCGCCACCGGCCGTGGACAGGCCGATCAGAATTGTCGCTTCCACCTTTCGAATTACTTCATCGAGCTGGATTTTGCCGCGGCCGGTCCGTCTCCAGCCAGCCAGTCGTTCCGAAGGTTGCGAATAGACACGCTGCTCCGCCGTCAGATCGGTTCGCGAAGTCTCGAACAGTCCATCTTTGTCTACAATCCAGAATCGGCTCCTGGCTTCCTGTTCGGAAAGCCCTTCGCGAATCATCGCCGCGCACAAGTAATCCGCCACGCCAATTCCCGCTGATCCTCCTCCCAGGAAAACAATCTGCTGATCCTTTAAGCTTTTTCCGGCCACCTTCACGGCTCCAACAATCGCGCCCAGCACCACCGCCGCGGTTCCTTGAATATCGTCATTGAACGTAAGCAACTGATCTTGATAGCGATCGAGCAGCGGCCGCGCGTGCGGAGTCGCGAAATCTTCCCATTGCAGGCATACTTCCGGAAGTTCTTGTTTCACCGCCTGCACAAATTGATCGATGAAATCGAAATATTCCTGCCCGCCGATGCGCTCGTGCGGCCAGCCAAGATAGGCGGGATCCCGCAGCCGTTCCTCGTTGTTGGTTCCCACATCCAGCACGATCGGCAAGGTTCGCGCCGGACGTATCCCGCCGATCAGCGTGTACAAGGAAAGTTTCCCGATCGGAATACTCAAGCCGCCCGCGCCTTGGTCGCCGATCCCCAGAATCCGTTCTCCGTCCGTCACCACGATCACGTCCACTTCTTCATGAGGGCGATTCTGCAAAAGCGCGGGAATGCAATCGCGCAGCGGATACGAAATGAAAATTCCGCGCGGCCGCCGGTAAATGTGGCTGAACTGCTCGCAGCCCTGCGCCACCACCGGCGTATAAACGATCGGAGTCATCTCTTCGATGTGGTCCAGCAGCAACCGGTAGAACAACACTTCATTGTTATCCTGCAGGGCGCGCAAATAGATGTGCCGCTCCAAGTCGTCCTCTTTTCTCCGGTAGGCTACATAAGCGCGTTCCACTTGCTCTTCCAGCGTCTCCACATGCGGCGGCAGCAATCCATGCAACCCCAACTTATCGCGCTCTTCATGCGTAAACGCCGTCCCCTTATTCAGCGTCTGCATGTTCAGCAGATCCATCCCTCGAACTCCGCGCTGTTTGCCAGTCTCGCCCATCTCTTGACCTCATTCCTTCTCTAAGCCGTCATTACCCTCCACAGATCTTCGCCCGACAATTTCACGCGCATCGCTTTGCCGTTCACGATATCCATGAAACGAATCCATTCCGGGCTGTGCTCCTCGTCCCGAAGATAGAAAATTCCTCCATCTCCCGGCTCCAGCGGCGTCTCGCCATCGATCATCAATTTTCCCTTTCGCGTAACGATGTGAAGGCTGCCAATCCAGGCACTTTCATTCCGGTAATGTCCCACGTAACTATTCCATTCCTTCGGAGCCTCAAAAGTCTTCGGGCCTGTGTATTTCGAATTCGTGAACCATTCGCTTCCCCATCCGGCCTCCACTACCGCGCTTTTCAGGTCCTTCTCGTCCGCGCGGCCAAAGATCAGCGCATACCGGTCCCAATCCCTGTTCATCACCAAAAACGCATCTGCCCCGCGGCTTTCCAGCGCAATGCGATTCCCTTCGCGCACCAAATACAATTTCTGCCCGTCGGCCACAATTTCGAATTTGCGTCCGCCTTGCGAGTGATAATCTCCAGGGTAATCGCTGGCATTTTCCACCCGTTCGGGCGGTTTCAAAGCGGGCGGCGCCGGAAAGGATTGACTCTGCCGTTGCGCACGCATCAATTGAATGGCAAGTTGCGCCACCGGATTGGGCCGGTATCCCTGCATTGCGTTGATCGAAGCAAATGCGCCCACTCCGTCATCGATATCCACTTGCATCGCCGACGCAAATGACACCATGCCGCCGGTGTGTCTCAATATGGTGTGCCCTTCCAAAGTGTCTACTGCAATTCCGTAACCATAGCTCGCCGTCGGCCCAAATTCTTCCGCTTTAATGTGCGCCTTCGAAAAAAGACCAAAACTCTCTTCCGTAAGCAACTTCCCTTTCGGCCCGTTCCCGCGATTCGCAATCATTTGAATATATAAACCCATGTCACGCGGGGTGGACGCGATGCATCCCGCCGCGTCGGTCATAATAATTGCCGGCGCTTCGGCCAGCCTTCCCTCGCGCGGATAAGGCCGGTCTCCCAAAAACGCTTCATAGTTTTTCGCGGTCTTGCCGCAAATATCCAGCGAAATCACCGGTTCGGTCTGCGTCATGCCCAGCGGATTCAGCACCCGCCCACGAATCACCTCGGGCAGAGTTCGCCCGTCCAGCGTCCACAACAAATGCCCCAACGTCGTGAATACCATATTGTTGTAATGAAAATATTGTCCGGGCGCATAAGCCGCGCGATGTTTTGCCGCTGGATCGGAAAGAAAAACCGGAGGAATCCCCGGCAGGCCTGTGGTGTGGGTCAACATATGATGCGTGGTGATAGGGGCAAACGGCGATTCGACCCTCCACCACGGCAAATATTCAGTCACCGGTTTGTGAAGATCGAGCTTCCCTTCCTGGCTTAGTTGCAAAATACAATTGGCGATAAACGATTTGCTGATCGAACCAATCTCGAATAGATCCTCGGCCTTCACCGCCGTCTTCAATTCCAAATCATTGAACCCATACGTAGCCACGCGCTGCACACCGTCACGATCCGCCATCACCAAAGTCATGCCCGGAGCGTTCATGTTGCGCATGTATTGCTCGACAAAATGATCCAGCTCAGCATACGCACTCATGTACTTGGCCGATTCCGATTGTCCGCGCGCCTCCAGCACAAAAAACCGGCTGGCGGCAGCCACCGCCGCCGTCTGAGCGCCGAGCGTCACAAATTTCCTGCGTGTAATCGCGAAAGCCATTTTTCCTCTCCTCGCCCAGAATGCCGGAGCGTACCACCCAAGCCGCCCAATTCGAAATCCAATCTCCTCCTCACCTATTTCCTTCGGCGTTCTCAGCGCCTCTGCGGTAGAAAAGTCCTCCACGAGCACGCCAGAATCACATCCACAATTCCCCTGTGTTACGATGTCCCCGCGATTATGAACGTCCTGGCTCAAGACCTCCGTTACGCCCTCCGCACCTTCGCCAAAAATCCGGGGTTCGCGCTCGCCGCAATCCTTTCACTGGCCATCGGCATTGGCGCAAACACGTCTATCTTCAGCGTAGCCAACGCGCTGTTGCTCCATCCTTTGCCTTACAAAGATGCTGATCGCCTCGCGATTCTCTGGAATCGCTCCCCGGGCCTCAACATCACCGAGGACTGGTTCTCCACTGCGCAATATTTCGACATCAAGAACGGCCACAGTGGATTTGAACAAGTCGCCATCGCCATTGGCGGAAATTACAATCTCACCGGCGCTGGTGATCCCGAGCGAGTCGGAACCATTCGCGTATCGTCGAATCTTCTTCCCATGCTCGGAGTCCGCGCCGCCCAAGGCCGCCTTTTCGTTCCCGATGAAGATTTGCCCGGCCGCCCCGCGACCGCGCTGCTCAGTTATGGCATGTGGGCTCGTCATTACGGCAGCGACCCGCATATTCTCGGCAAGTCGATCACGGTGAATGGACTTCCCTACCAGGTGGTTGGAATTCTTCCGCAAACTTTTTCGCTGCCGCGCGAAGTCCTGCCTACTCTCGGCGGCGCCGAACAGGGTGAAATTTTTCTGCCGCTTCCCCTGGCGCCGGCTGCCGCCGGCAATCGAACGCAAGAAGATTACAACATCATGGGCAAGCTCAAGGCTGGCGTGTCACTTTCGCAGGCACAAGCGGAAATGGATACGATCACCGCCCGCCTGCGCCACGATTATCCCGAAGCGTATCCGCCGAATGGCGGTCTCACGTTCAGTATTGTTCCGCTCGCCGATCAGGTGGTCGGCGACGTTCGCCGTTCGCTCTTTATTCTGCTCGGCTCGGTGGGATTCGTTCTGTTAATTGCGTGCGCGAATGTCGCCAATCTCCAGTTATCCCGGGCCGTTTCGCGTCAGGGAGAAATCGGCGTGCGCATGGCTCTCGGGGCCAGCCGCTCCCGAATCGTCCGCCAGTTACTTACCGAAAATATCCTTCTGGCTTTATGTGGCGGCGCGCTGGGAATTTTAATTTGCTTCGCGAGTATTCACTGGATTCACATCCTGGGCACTCGCAGCATTCCGCGACTGCAGGAAATCGGCATCGACGGGCGCGTGCTCTTTTTCACTTTCCTGATATCCGTCTTCTCGGGACTCCTCTTCGGCCTCGTCCCGGCGTTGCGCGTTTCGCGTCTCGATCTTTACTCGACGCTGAAAGACGCAAGCCGCGGGTCGGCAGGCGCCAGCGCGATGTGGGGCCGCGGCAATAACCTTCGGCGGCTCCTGGTAATTTCAGAACTCGCTCTGTCAGTGGTATTGCTGATTGGCGCGGGCTTGCTGATCCGCAGCTTCGCTCGATTGCAAAACGTTCCGCCCGGTTTCAATCCCGGCAATGTCCTTACGTTTGAGCTGACCATGACCGGTCAGAAATATTCGAATTCAGTGGCGATTTTGAACACCTACCGGCAGCTGTGGGACAGTCTCGAACGTTTACCTGGCGTCACCGCTTCCGGCGGCATCACTTCCCTTCCGCTCAGCAACGCGCCGGCTTGGACGCCGATTACCATCGAGGGCCGCGTTCCGCCGCCCGGCGAAAAATTTATCAACGCGGATGCTCGCATCGTCAGCGGGCATTATTTTCAGTCGATGGAAATTCCGCTGCGCCGCGGACGTTTTTTCAACGAAAGCGATGACGGCAAAGGCCAGCAGGTCATAATTATCGACGAACGATTGGCTCGCGAGTTTTGGCCCAATGAAGATCCTATCGGCAAGCGCATCCATCTGGTTGACATGAAATCGTCCGAACCGTGGCTTAGCATCGTCGGCGTCGTCGGCCGCGTGAAACACGAATCGCTCGATTCCGATCCCAGGATCGCTTTCTACGTTCCCCAGTCTCAATATGCCACGCGCGGGATGACGGTAGTGCTTCGCAGCCGCAGCGATCCTTCATCTCTCACCGCCGCGGCGAAAGGCGAACTGCGCGCGCTCGATCCCGATCTTCCCATGTTTTCCGTGCGAACCATGGCGCAGCGCATTGATGATTCGCTGGCGCGCCGCCGTTTTTCGATGCTCATGCTGGGCGTCTTCGCGGCTCTCGCGCTGGCGCTTGCGGCAATCGGAATTTATGGCGTAATGTCGTATTTGGTCACGCAAGGCACGCGCGAAATCGGAATTCGAATCGCTCTCGGCGCGACTCCCCAGCACATCCTCGCTCTCGTGGTCCGCCAAGGCATGACGCTTGCTCTATCGGGTGTAGCGATCGGATTAGCCGGCGCATTTCTTCTGACTCGCCTGATGCGAAGCCTGTTGTTCGGGGTCAACGCCACTGACCCGCTTACGTTCGCCGCCATTTCGGCGCTTCTTACTCTCGTGGCCTTGCTCGCCAGTTACATCCCTGCTCAACGCGCGTCGCAGGTCGATCCCATGATTTCCCTTCGCTGCGAATAAAAATGAGAGTCGCAATCGTTTCGGATATTCACGGCAATCGCCGCGCGTTCGAAGGTGTGCTTGCCGACCTTCGGGAAGTTGCTCCGGACTTGATTCTGCATGGCGGCGACTTGGCATCGGGCGGGGCTCACCCGGCCGAGATCATCGACCAAATCCGCTCGCTGGGTTGGCCTGGCGTCCAAGGAAACACAGATGAAATGCTTTGGGACCCAGAGAGCCTTTCAAGGTTTTTTGCGACTGTGCCGAAGCTCGCACCCTTGTTGACCACAATTCAAGATCAGATTCCGCCAACTGTCGCTCGCATTGGTGAAGAGCGATTGCGTTGGCTCGAAGCTCTGCCGCCGCTGCATTCTCACGAATCCATCAGCCTGGTGCATGCCAGCCCCAATGACCTGTGGCGCGCTCCCATGTTCAACGCCAGCGATGACGATTTGCAGAATGCTTATGCGCCGCTGAACGCGCGAATTGTGGTTTACGGACATATTCATGTTCCGTTTATTCGCCGCGTTCAAGGAATGACGGTAGCGAACGCTGGCAGCGTGAGCCAATCCTATGACGGAGATCGGCGCGCGGCTTATCTGGTGATTGAGGGCGAGAGATTAACGACCCGCAGAGTTGAGTACGATGTCGAGAGTGAAGCGGAGGATCTGTTGAATTCAGGCCTGCCGCATGCCGATTGGCTTTGCCGGATTCTGCTCGCAGGTAAATACTGTCCGCCGGACTAGAATCATGCTCGTTTCCCTTCCAGCTCCGCCCAACGCACATACAGTTCATCGACTGTTTTTTGTGCGGCGTCCAATTCTTCGCAAGCACTCTGAAGTCGAATCCGGTCGGCCGTAATCTCGGGATCTTCCAGCGCCGCGTGTCGTACCCGCAAATTTTCTTCGGCCGCCGCAACTCTTTGCTCGATCGTTTCGAATTCACGCGCTTCTTTAAAGGAGAGCTTTTTCTTCGACGCCGACGTGGCCTGTATCTCCGCGGCTGGTGCGCTGGCGCGTTGTATCCCGCGCGAGAGCATCCGGGCGTCCTTCGCGGGCTGCAATTTCAGCCAGCCTTCCCATTGCAAATAATCGGCAAACCGCTCCGCCTGCCCGCGGCCATCCAAGCCTAGAACAACATTGGAAACGCGGTCGAGCATGAAGCGATCGTGCGTCACCAGAACCAGGGCTCCCCGAAACTCCAGCAGGCTCTCTTCCAGGATTTCCAGCGTGGGAATGTCCAGATCGTTTGTCGGTTCGTCGAGCAGCAGCACGTCCGCGGGCTGCAGCATCAACTGCGCAATTAAAATCCGCGCGCGCTCGCCGCCGGAAAGCTGTCCGACGGGCTGATTCAGCTGCTCGCTGGTGAATAGAAAACGTGCCGCCCACGCGGCCACATGGATCACGCGGTCCAGGTAAATCACCGAGTCGCTATCCGGCGCGAGCGCCCTGCGCAAACTTATATTTGGATTCAACTGGCGGCCTTGATCGAAATAGACCATGCGCAGCGAATCGGCTTTGTGAATTTTGCCTTTCGACGGCTGCAAATCTCCGAGCAGCAGCCTCAGCAGGGTTGTCTTTCCGCTGCCGTTCGGCCCAACAAGGCCAGCGCGCATTCCGGCTTGAATCGTAAAGTGCAAATTCTCGAACAGGGTGCGGTCTCCAAACGCGTACGACACTCCGTCGAGCGTCACGAGTTGCTTGGTCTTGCGTTCCGTCGCGGAGAAATCAATCTTCGCTGTGGTGGAGCGCGTGCGGGAATTCAGGTCCTTCAATTCGCCGATCATTTCGTGCGCTTTATCGATGCGCGATTTTGACTTCGTCGTGCGCGCTTTCGGACCTCGACGCAGCCATTCGATTTCGGTGTGCACCAGGTTCGCAAGGGTATCCTGGCGCTTTCCTTGCGCGTGCAGGTATTCTTCTTTGTGCTCCAGAAATTTGGTGTAGTTTCCATCAACGCGCAACAATCCGTCCGCATAGACACGGTTGAGTTCCACCACGCTATTCACCACGTTCTCCAGAAAATACCGGTCGTGGCTCACCACCACACATGCGAACTCCGCGTTCTGCAGTAATGTTTCCAGCCACTGGATTCCGGCCAAATCCAAATGGTTCGTCGGTTCGTCGAGCAACAAGACATCGGGCTCTTGCGCCAGTCCTTCCACAATCGCCAGCCGCTTCCGCCAGCCGCCCGATAATTCCGCCGCGGCGGCGGCGAAATCCTCAAATCCGGCCCGGCTGAGAGCAGCCTCAGCGCGCGCCCGGCGTTCCGCGTCCGGCACGCGCGCCCGCTCCAGAACTTTTTCGATGATCGACCGGCAGGTTTCTCCCGGAGCAAATTCCGAAGTCTGACCTACGCAACTTACTTTCGTTCCCTTGCGTACCGCCAATTCCCCTTCGTCGGGTGTCACGCGGCCGTGAAGAATTTCCAAAAGGGTCGATTTCCCCGAGCCGTTTGGACCGATTAGTCCGATGCGGTCTCCCTCCGCAACCGTAAAGGAAATATCGTGAAACAGCGGAGCGATTCCGTACCGTTTCGAAAGTGCCTGCGCATTTATGATCGGGGCCAATGGATTTAGAGTTTGCTGATGCGAGTCCACTTCTCGGGTGGAAGATTTTTTTCAGTTGCTCGATTCGATACGCGCCTGCGAGTTTTCGAAGGAGATTCAATCGCGGGAACCGGCGCACCCGGCATCCGCATCCCCGACCAGATCATGCGGTGATAGACATCGTCCATCTGCTCGGGAGTGGCGGTCATTCCGTGATCGATCCACCACGAAAGTAATGAGAACATCGCCCCGGCGAACGCACATGCAACCGCGCTTCGCGGCCCCGCAGCCATCGCTTTTCCTTCCGCCGATTCCGAAAGACGCTGATCGATTCCACGGGCAAAGTGACCCTGTCCGAGCTGCATGACGTCGTGAATTTTACCGGAAGCCACCATCGCGGAATAAAACTCGCGCGCTTCGGCTACGTGCGCGAACAGTTCGCGCACCGGAGCAACGCGATTCGAAATTTCTCCCCGCCGCTTGAGCAGGGTCGACATTCCCAGCCAAAAATCATCCACGTCGCTCATGAACAAATCATCTTTATCGCTATAGTGCGAATAAAAAGTCGAGCGCCCAACCTTGGCGCGGTCCAGCACGTGCTGCACTGTAATTTCCTCGAAGGGCTTCTCGTGCATCAGTTGCACCAGAGCATCGCCCAGCGCGTCCCGCGTCTGCAAGACCCGGCGATCGATGTTCGGCCGCGGCGCAGCCTTCAACTTCCTGGACATTCGGCCCCTCTTTGTTCGGTATCGCAGTGCTTCCCGCTAACCATGTTGCATGCCTCCAGTCTCATCCCTAAAGTGAGACGCAGCACAAACATTATATGGGCGCCCCATCGGCGTGAGCGGGAATCGCTTCCGCCATTATAACGATTGGCGCGAGCCAATGGGCATGGAATCCAGCAGGCTACCGGCCCGACCGCAAAGTGTTTGTGACCGGAGCGAATTGTGATTCGTTTGCAAGGGATTACGAAAACATATGAAACGCCGGCCGGCGCGTTTTCGGCGCTGCGCGGAATTGATCTCGAGATCAAGGCCGGCGAGTACGTGGCCATTGTCGGCAAATCCGGAAGCGGCAAATCAACTCTGCTCAACATGCTCGGTGGCATCGATCGCCCATCTTCCGGATCCGTGACCGTGGGCGGCACGGAACTCCAGAATTTTAAACCTGGCCAACTGGCGGCATGGCGCGGCCGCAGCGTGGGATTCGTATTCCAATTTTTCCAGCTGCTGCCCACTCTTACCGTCGCGGAAAACGTGATGCTTCCGATGGATTTTTGCGGAGCGCTGGCCGCGAGCAAGCGTGAAATCCGCGCGCTGGAACTTCTGCGCCGCGCCGGCGTGGCCGACCAGGCGGACAAGCTGCCCGCAGCATTATCGGGAGGACAGCAGCAGCGCGTGGCGATCGCTCGCGCTCTGGCCAACGACCCTCCCGTGATTCTTGCGGACGAACCGACTGGCAACCTGGATTCCGTAACCAGCGAAACGATTTTTGGTTTGTTCAGCGAACTTTCTTCCGCGGGAAAAACCATCATCGTGGTGACACACGAGCGGGGAGCCGCAGCCGCCGTATCGCGCACCGTGACGATTGCCGACGGGTGTATCGCCCGATGACCGCTCCCCGGTGGAGAAAAGTTTTGCGGGATGTCGGAGAGCATCCCATTCGCACATTCCTCGCCGTGATTGCGATGGCTGCAGGCGTGTTCGGCATCGGCGCGATTCTGACGGCGTACACGATCATGACCCGCGAACTTGCGAAGACGTACATCGAAACTCGTCCCGCGTCCGCGATTTTGATTTCCGACAGCATTACGGATTCCGTTGTTCAATCCGTCCGGCAGTTTCCCGGCGTTGCCGATGCCGAAGCGCGGCCAGTGATCCAAGCGCGAATCCGCGTGGGACAGGATGAATGGGCTCCGCTGATTTTGTTCGTGGTTCGTGATTATCAAGATCTGCGCCTGGACAAAATAATACGCGTTGCGGGGGCCTGGCCTCCTGGCGAAGATGAAATCGTTTTGGAGAGAACTGCTTTTTCCGTTGCTCGCACTGCGGTGGGCCAGAGCGTCACGGTGAAAACTGCCGGCGGCGCCGAAAGATTGCTGCGAGTTGCGGGAAGCGTACACGCTCCCGGTCTTGCGCCGGCGTGGACGGATCACGTCGTCTCCGGTTTTGTGAGCTGGAATTCGGTGATGCGCCCGGACGCTCCCGCTGGAACGGGCCAACTGCGAATTCTGACCGCCGAAAATCGGCTGAATGAAAATCACATTCGCGAGGTTGCCGGCGAGGTCAAAGACTTCATCGAGAAACAGGGCGGCACAGTTTCGCGAATCGATGTGCCCCCACCCGGCCGACATCCGCACGCCGACCAGATGGACACATTCCTTTTTCTTCTCGGATCTTTCGGCGCTCTTACTCTTTGCCTGAGCGCCGTGCTGGTGGCGAATATGATTCACGCGCTGCTGACCGAGCAGGTGAAACAAGTGGGAGTGATGAAGGCGCTGGGCGCGGCCACAGGACAAATCGTCGCGATGTATCTTGGGCAGGTATCGATTCTCGCGGCCATTGCCTTGTGCATCGGAATTCCGCTTGGCGTGGCTGCTGGGCGCGGCTACGCGGCATTTTCGGCGACAATTTTGAATGCGAATATCGCGAACGCCGGTGTTCCCTTCTGGGTGATCGGGGCGCAGATCGCGGTTGGAATTCTTGTGCCGCTGGGAGTTGCGCTTGGACCCGTTTATTCGGCGTCGCGCATTACGATTCACGAGGCGCTCAGCGGCGAAGCGGGCCTGCAATTTTTCGGCGCGCGGCGATTCGACCGCTGGCTTGCGCGAATCCGCTGGCTTCCCCGGCCATTGATGCTCTCGCTGCGGACCGTATTTTGCAGGCGCGGGCGGCTGGTGCTTACCGTCGGGACGCTGGCCCTGGGCGGCGCCGTATTTATTTCAGCGATGAACGTATCGGCGGCGTGGAGCCGCGCGATTTCCGGCGACGCCGCGGCGCGGCGATATGACGTGGATATCCGTCTCGCGCATCTTTATCCCATCGCGCTTTTCTCTGACGCCGTGGCTGCGCTGCCCGGCGTGGAGCATGTTGAATATTGGACGGAATCGGCAGCGTCACTCGTAGGAGCAAACGGTGCGCCCGGCGCACGAATCAGCCTGTTCGGCCCGGTGGACAATTCGAAAATACTCGCGCTGCCAATTCTAAAAGGCCGCTGGTTGAATGCCGGATGACGCAGGCGGCAGTGGTGGTCAACCAGGCGCTGCTGGCGCGTGATCCCACGTTGCATGTGGGCGGCGAGATCCAGTTGATGATCGAAGGGAAGAACGTTTCCTGGCCAGTTGTGGGAGTGGCGAAGGAAATTGATCCGTCGCCCGCGGCATATGTTCCTCCGGGCGCGATATTGGAAACGCTGGGGCAGCAGCCTGGAATGACGCGCAGCTTGCGCGTGGTGACGCGGCAGCACGATGTGGCGTCGCAACTTTCGGCACAACGCGATTTGGAGCGAACGCTGGAGCGATTGGGAGTTTCCGTGTCGGGAATGCAGAGTTTGTCGGACCGGCGAAAAGCATTTCTGGACCATCTGGTGATTATCGAAAGCGCGCTACTGTTTGCCGGGGCGCTGGTGGTGCTTGTCGGCGGACTGGGTCTGACGGCGACGTTGACTTTGAACGTAGTCGAACGGACGCGCGAGATTGGAATTTTGGGAGCGATTGGAGCGGGGCCGCGGACGATTTCTTTGAACATCGTGTTCGAGGGCGTGCTGATGGGCATATTGAGCTGGTGTTTGGCATTGCTCGCGGCGGTTCCGGTGACCATGCTACTGGATATGGTGACGGGACAAATATTCATCAAGGCTGGACTGGAATTTTTCATGTCGCCACGCGCCGCTGCTCTGTGGCTGGTGCTGGTGGTAATCCTCGCGACGCTGAGCAGCTTTTATCCAGCGTGGCGAGCAGCTCAATTAACCGTTCGGGAGGCACTCGCATATGAGTAAGCAATCGTCGTATATCGTGATTGGAATTATTGTGATCGTGGTGGCAGCGCTGGCGCTGGGAGGAGGCGGTTGGCTGTGGCGGCAACTCTTGGCGATGCACGGCGTCCACTAGAGGGCAGAAAGTATAGCTTTCCGCTAATTTTTGGGGGCTTTTCCAGGCATGTTCGTGGGTATAGGGCACTGCCGCATCTCGGATTTGGAGGGCCTTTATTTTGACGATATAGAAGCGATTAGACTTCAGTTTCGCCGTTTGTTTTGATGGAGTTATGCAAAATTTTAATCGTTCGCCACTGGCGATTAGCCAGGCGATTAACTTTCCGCTAAGTGGGCTTGATTTTGGGGTAGGTTTTTCTGGAATCGAACCCTGTTGCCGCCACCCTGAACCCATATTTATTCCCCGTATCTATCTTAACTCATGAGTCAATAGGTATGTTGGCGGAGATCGGCGTTGATTGGCCTGTCCGGTCGAGAATTGGGAAGTAGATCGGTGTCGCGACTACGGCGCTTGAGGGAGCCAGGTGCAATGTTTCCCAGCGTTTACACGCTGGGCTAAGTTCTGACGCGCCTCCGGCGCTGTGTTGCTGCGCCGCGGGGCATTTGTGCATGGTAATTTCAGTTGTTATGATCCGTCGGTTGCGCCGGTGCGGGCTGCAAAGAATTATGCCTCTTAACATCTGGAGCGAGAGGAAGATAGAGCCTGCCTGGCAAGGGATGACCCGCGTGAAGCGAAAAGCGAGGAACCCCACCTTTCAGTACGAGACCGGGAAAGATGGGGCAGCCGCGCTGACTTATTCGTGTGCCGCGATTCCTCTGCGCTGCGGAATTCATGTTAAGCGAAAGGCCGGGCTCAACCCCGATCAAAGACATCGGGGTGCAAAAACGCACAAGCAGCGCCTCCACGATAAACAACTAAATCAAGAACCCCTCCCTGCCCGATAAAACTGGGAAGGATTGGTACCCGCGCGGACGTTCGAGGCTAGGGGTAATCGAGAGGCGCGCCTGCGAGGGCCAATGTACACTTGCGCGGTAGACGGAGGAGCATCGATTTTGAAGTTATTTTCTGAACGCGGCAGGCGAGGGATTTGCGTGGCCGGGGTGGCGGCACTTTTGGGGGTGCTGGTGCTGCAGCTGGTGTTTTCCGTGCGGAGGGAGTCGCTTAGTTGGGATGAAGGCGACCATATTTTTGCGGGATATATGTCGTGGAAGGACGGGGATTTTGGTTTGAATCCGGAACATCCCCCACTGGTGAAGATGGTAGCGACGCTGCCTCTTCTGCCGATGAACCTTAAGGTGCCCAGGTTGCAGAACCGCAATTTCAAGCTGGAGGCCTACTTTGACGGCAGAGATTTAATTTTCGGAAACGATGCGGAGAAGATCATTTTCCGGGCGCGCATGGCGGCGATGAGTTTTACCGTGGTGCTGGCACTGGTGGTGTTTCTGGCGACGCGGGAAATGTTTGGAACGGGCGCTGGTTTCATCGCGTTGACGCTCGTCGTGTTTGAACCGAACCTGCTGGCGCACGGGGCTTTGGTGACTACTGACGCGGGGCTGGCGTGTTTTTTGATCGCGACTATTTATGCTTTTTACCGGTACGTAAAAGCGCCGTCTATGTGGCGGCTGGTTGTGACCGGGCTCGCGGCGGGATTCGCGGCGGCTACGAAGCATTCGGCGATTCTTTTGTTGCCGATTCTGGCGGTGCTGGCCTTGACTGAAATATTTCGGCGCGGCGGGCAACCAGAGCGGGATGGCGAAGTTTTGCCGGAGAACCGGGGCAAGCAGGCGTTGCGGCTGGGGGTTGCTATCGGGGTGGTGACAGGAATTGCTGTCGCGATTTTGTGGGGCGCGTACGGATTTCGTTACCGGGCGCGTCCCGGGGGAATGGAAATTAATCCGCCACTAGCGGAGGCGGTGCGGGGGCTCACGCCGCTGGAGGCGCGGGCCATATCGAGTTTCGCGCACTGGCATTTGCTGCCGGAGTCGTATCTTTACGGACTCGCGGATGTGCGCGATGTGGCGAATTTCATGCCGAGCTACATTTTTGGAAAGGTGTATGCGCATGGGGTGTGGTTTTATTTCCCGGTTGCGTTCGTGATCAAATCGACGCTGGGATTGATGGGATTGCTGTTGCTGGCGATTGTCGCAATTGCGGTGGGTGGGTGGCGGGGAGGAAGGCAAAGGCGTGGGATCACCGCAGAGGCGCAGAGGGACGCAGAGAGAGGAAACGCGGAGGAAGCGGGTGGCACATGGGGGCAGGGGCGCGAAATCTTTTTTTTGACGATTCCGCCGCTGGTTTATTTGGCGGTGTCGATGGGATCGCGGCTGAATATCGGGGCACGGCATATTCTGCTGGTTTTTATTTTTGCGGCAATGCTGAGCGCGGGAATCATGTGGAACTTGATTCGATGGGACCGGCGGTGGATTTATCCGGTGGCGGCGCTGGTGCTATTTCACGTAGTTTCGTCGGCACGCGCGTTTCCAACTTCCTATATGGCCTACTCGAATGAGCTTTGGGGAGGGCCGAGCGCGACATACAAATATTTGACGGATTCGAATACGGATTGGGGACAACAACTGATCGCTACGAAGAAATATTTGGACCGGCGGGGAGTGAAGAATTGCTGGTTTGCATATTTTGTTTATCCCGCGATTCGGCCAGTCAGCTACGGAATTCCGTGCCAGCCGCTTCCGACTCCGGACACCAACTGGTTCGGCGAACAAGTTGACGCCCCTGCGACGATTGAGGGACCGGTGCTGATCAGCGCTTCGGTGCTAACCGGATACGAGCGAGGATCGAACATACTGAACCCCTACCGTCAATTTCAGGAAATTCAGCCATCCGCTGTGATCGAACATGGAATTTTTGTGTTCGATGGAGCGTTTTCCGTGCCAATGGCCTCGGCGCTCGGACATGTTCAAAGGGCCCGGCGATTCTATGGCGAAAAACAATTTGACGAGGCTTTCAAAGAAGCGCGGGCCGCGGAGGCGCTGGCTCCGGACGCTCTGCAGACGCAAATGATGCTGGGGGATGTGCTGGCGGCAATCGGGCGAGGCGCGGAAGCCGATGCGGCTTTCGAGAAGGCGCTTGCTGTTGCTAACACGATGGAACCAAGCGCCCAAAAGGTTTGGATTCCGGTCATTAGCCAACGGCGGGAGATCAGGTGAAAGATCTGGGCTCCGATCCAAAGGATCGTCCCCATTGAAGCGATCGGCTGCAAGTGTGAAGAGTAAGCTCCCCGAGAATAGAGCCCACACCAAGGCCAAAGCAGCTACCACCCAAAACTGGTCCGTTTGCCGGTCGGTTCATTTGCGGAAAATTTGTTTTTGGAGTGGTGCTATATGGAACATACAGCTTTGCGGCACGGGCGCATAGTCGTGGCTACCGGGGATTTGAATGTTGGTATCCCGGGCTTGGAGGACTAGTTCATGCTCATGCACACTTTTGTTCGCTACATTAGTTCATTCATCTTGGCTGCCGCGATTGTTGCACCGAATGCAATTATGGCTGCTCCTCGACCTCAAGGCGCCAGCGTACAGGTCCGAGTGTACGACCGGGACCACCGTGATTACCATAACTGGGACCACCACGAAGACCGCGCCTACCGGCATTACTTGGTGGTACAGCATAGGAGTTATCGCTCGTACCACCGGCAGAGCTACAGAGTGCAGAGACATTACTGGAATTGGCGGCACAGTCATCCGGACCGGGATTAATGACGAGCGATTGGAAGATATCCATTCAGAAAGTTCAGGCGATGAACAGGAGGCGACCATGTTCGGTTACGGATTGGTTGGGACGATCGTAATCATATTGATTGTGGTGTGGCTTGTGAAGCGAGTGTGAGTGAGTTTGAAGAGAAGAGAAAGAACGAAAAAGGAAGAACCTCCACTTTCCCTGTGAGGCCGGGAAAGTGGGGTCACCCTCGGCACAATTGGTCCGAGGATCAGCGCAGACCTTCGATGCCCCGAGTAAACTAGCGGCGCCCCCCGAACTTCAAGACAGCCGGTACGGCCGTTCATTCGAAATAGCGATGAACGCTATTCAAATCTTGCGTTGGACTTGGTGTGGGCGAATGCCTCAACATACTAGGCAGTGAAAGAAGGGTTGGCCGTTCGGTTCATTGTTACGGAAATTCCTGGCAGCGTCTGATCCAAGGAGGAATTCGGGATGAGGAAGCCTGCTTTGCTTTCGATGGTGGCGTTCTTGATGCTGGCACCGCTCGGCGTATCGGCTGGCCAGGATGGGGCGGTGACCCAGCCACGAGCGAGCCTGGATGCGGCGAAGGCGGCCAAGAAAACCATAGGAATTACGGGAACGGTGAGCGAAGACGGCAGGACGATCACGGCGGAGAAGGACGGCCGCGTGTGGAGCGTGAGCAACCCGGAAGCGCTGAATGGGATCGCTGAACGGCGCGTGAAGGTGCGAGCGCGTGTGGAACTTGCCGCGAGCCAGATTGAAATCGTGTCCATATCGGTGATCGCGGAAGAAGCGGGCGGGATTCGATATGGAGACGCCGCGTTTAGAAGGTAAAGAGACTTAGAGACCCACCAATTTATACCTACTGAAAATTCCGCCGATTGATTGGCGCGAGGCGGCTCCGCCTCGTTTGGGCAAGACGACGCGCCGTTACATTCAAACGTCAAGAAAGAGGGCGCGGCTGAAGCCGGCCCCTAGATGTGATTCTTTAGGAGTATCAGTGCGAATCTGCTTTTTCCTTGGGGCGAGGGCAAGAACGCATGGCTCGCTTCATCAGAAGAACATCCAACTCGTTCACCACTCCATCGCCGTTCAGGTCGGAGCCGCAGAGCTCGCAGGGGCCGAAGTGTGATTTCAAGATTGATAAATCGTCGTCATCCACCTGCCCGTCGCGATTGAGATCGGCGCGAGCGCAAAGGCCGATGCAATCTTTTCCTAACCGACCCGCGACCGTGAGGACGTCAGCGAAGTCAGTTTGGCCGCTGTCGTTGAAATCCCAGACGCTGGGACCTGCGCCGAGGAATTTGATGGTTCCGGCAAGGTCGAAAAGATTCACGCGCTTGTCGAGGTTACCATCGCCGAGACAGGCTACTTCGGAATTGAGTTGGGCGTTCAAGGCAGCCTGCAGCTTTTTGTATTCCGGTTTCAGGTTGGCGGGAACGCAATCGATGGGATCTTGTCCCGTGCTGGGATCGCAGGCGAGATTGTTGATATCGAGGCCGACGGGGTTCAGGAGGAATAACCGTGGGCTTCAAACTATAAAATTCGTTGATGGTCTTCCGCTCGAAGGGAGGAAAGACCGTAGTGCACTGCGGGCCGGGGCAGAGCGGCTTGGTACAGTCGGCGAATTGGCGCTCGACGAATTTGTTATCGGTGTCGCGCTCGGCGTATTGGTTGATCGGAAGAATGGAAGTGGGCGAGGGGGGATCTCCCTGCCCGGTGTTGAGAGCCTGCACGGCGCAGCAGGAATTCCACGCGCCATTATAGCTATTGGGATCGGGATTCGGAAATTGCAACGGGTTTTGGTCGGTGGAATCCGGCGGACCAAACCAGATGCCGTTATTTTCCTGCTCGCAGAACGCGCGCGTGGAGAACAGGACTTCGGAACACTGGCCGCCGCTGAGGCTTTGCGTCGAACCGGAACCGACCAGGCTGCCGCCCACAACACAAGGCCAGCTGCGAGTTTGGTTATTGGTGGGAGTCTCAAACACGCCGGGGCCAAGTTGCGTGAAATTGGTGGTGCGCGTTTCACCAGGATCGGGATCGGAGAGGTGAGAGAGCATCGGCTTGCTATCGAGCACGTGGGCGGGAGGAACGGCTTCGTCCACGTTTACTCCGGCCATTTCTCCGAAGAGCTGAAATAAATCCGCGCCGTTAATCATGTGATTGTCGATGCGGCCGGTGGCGCCCTGAACCAAATTCCCGGCGACGATCAGCGGGACCCACACGCCCGTTTGATAGACGCTTCCCTTGGATTGCGCGACCTGATCGGGGGCGAAGGGCGGTTTCACCAGGAACGCATACGTGCCATTATCGCCGACGACGACGAGCTGCGTGCCGCTGTGTTCAAGTTCGGGGATGTGGCGATTTCCGCTGGAATCGGTTGCGGTGATGATCGTTCCATTGCTATCCAATTTCGCCAGGCCCATTCCCTGCAGCAGGCGGCCGATTTCCAGGTCCATGGCTTGCAGCATTGCCGCGGCGATCATACGCTGCTGGATAATGCTGGGCGGCGTGGCGCCCTGGCACTGGAGCGTGGAAAGAGGCGGGATGGTGGAATCGTTGGGAACGAGCGAGGCGGGCGGTTGCTGGAAGGGAGTGTGCACGGTGTTGTAGGCAACCGTCACCATGCGCGGACCTTTCTGTTTTTGCCACCAATTCACGGCGATGTTGGTCTGCGCGGTGGTCATATATTCGCGGGAGATTTCCGGTTCCACGTGGCACTGATTGGGGCCGGTATTTTGGGGAAGCGCGCCCTGGTTGATGGTGTCCTGCCAGACGTAATACGCGTTGGTTTTGGTGAAATCCAATTGGGACGGGACGGGAGAAGTGCAGGACTGATTGGCGAGAAAGAGGCCGCCGGAGTCGAGGCAGACTTTGCCGTCGTTGGCGATCTGGCAACTTCCGTTGCTTTGATAGCAGGAGCCGGATTGATTGGCCTGATTGAAGCCGCATCCGAAAGTGCCGAGCCCGGGTGGAGTGTTTTTATCTCCCGCGGAAATATCGATCGCGCCAGGGCTCGCGCCCAAATTGCCATTGAAATAATCCCAACCGAGAGTGGCAGGAGAACAATTGCCGGAAGGATTGGCTTCGCCGAGATGGAATTTTCCGACGAGCGCGCTGGAATATCCGGCTTGAGCGAGGACGCGCGGAATGGTGGTTTCATAGGGAGAAACTTGCGAAACCGGCAGCATGTTGTCGATCAGGGCGCTGGTGACTCCGGTGCGCATGGGATAACGGCCGGTGAAAAAAACGGCGCGGGAGGGCGAGCATTCGGGCATCACCCAGGTGTTACCAAATTTTACGCCGGAGAGCCCGATGGCGTTGATGTTTGCGAGCGGCAAGGGATTTGACGGATCGTACACGGGCAGTTGATCGATGCCGACGTCGTCCAGAATGATGAAGACGATATCGTGCGGCTTGTGGCTCATTCGATCGGAGTGGCTGTGTGAGCTGTCGCCGTCAGAATCATGATGCGAGGATTGTGGCCACGCGGGCGCAGCGACGAACGCGAGGATCATGAATACAAATATGCAAGCGAAGGCCGGGTGGCGACGCATGGCGCACCTCTTTTTTTAAATTGATGATGGGGGGACGAGCCCGCAACAGCGGAGAGATACTAGCATTGAGAATTTTTGGAAACAATTGGAAATGGGCATTGCCGGAGATTATTTCCGGCCTAGTAGTACTGAAACGAGTTTGGACCTGTTTGATTCCACCGAGGGTTGCGTTTTCTTGAGGTGCGATTTTGGCTCGGGATCCCTCACCGACGTTCGGGATGACGGCGGTCAGAACGCGGTTAGTAGCGCGACACCAGCTGAGCAAGAGCAGTTCAGTAAAATAAATGCGAGATCGAGATCGCCCTTCGCTTGGCGATCTCGATCAAATGCTCATTGCCAACTTGCGGTCTTTATCGTCGAGGAGTGCGTCCGCCGCCGCCGCGCGAACTGCGATCGTCTCCGCCGCGATCTCCACCCCAGCCGCCGCGCTGACGGGACTGTTCCATTTGGTCGCCACGATCGCGTGAGCGGGAATCGTTTTGGAGCTGGCCCATGGTGCTATCGGAGCTGCCGAGCGATCCGGGAGTCTGCCCGGAATTGCGGTCACTGCGAGAACCGGCAGCGGGTTGCTGGGTGCCGCCGGAATTACGATTACTGCGAGAATCCGTGCCGGATTGCTGAGAGCCGCTGGAATTCGGCTTGGGCTGGGTGGAAGTGCCACCATTGGAAGTAGAACCCAGAGAGTTCGAACTGGGCGAGGTTGTGGGGGAAGTGCCGGAATTCTTTTTCGGCGGCGTGGGCGGAGTTACGGGAGTCCAGCTGCCGTTGTCGTACTTGCTCCAGTCTCCGTTGGAATCTTTTTTGTAAACGTTGCCATCGGCTCCGGCGTAAACGTTGTTGTTATTGGCGTCCTTGGCGACGAAACCTTTGTTGCCGTTCGCTCCGGAAACACCGGCTCCGGCGCTTCCCTTCGAAGTTTGGAACGAGCCTTCCGTTCCGTTGCTATTGGTGACGTGCTGCGATTTGGCCCAGTTGTCGCCGTTGGTGACGACGGAATTTCCCCACTGGCTATATTGATTGTGGCCCTGCGATGTGGCGGCGGATGTGCCGGTCCATGGATTGTAGGCCTGGGCGTAGGTGTGTCCGCCGTAGGCATTTTGAGTGGTGACGGCGCGGCCGTAGGTTCCGGTAGCGGGATTGTACCAGGCGGCAGCGTGGCCGTAGGTGCCTGTAGCAGGATTGTACCAGGCCGCGGTTCCAACCGAACCGTAGGGGCCGTAGTATGCGCGTCCCACCCCGTAGAAGCCGGTGTATGGATTGTAGACCGCAGCAACTCCGTAGGTATAGGGATACGGATAGTAGATCGGGTGTGGACCGTAATAAATATATGGCGGGTAATAATACCCGGTGCCGTAAACGATTGTGGCGCCCACGGCCATGCCTACGACGAACATCCCCAGGTAGCCGCTGGAATAGCTGGTTTCGATTGTTGTGGTGGTGGGATTCGAGACGGTGACATAGGTGACGTTGTACACGGGAGAAGCTGGCGGAATTGTGTAGATGACCGGCGGAACGGTATCGACCACCACCCAGGGTCCGATAGCAGCCCTGCCGACAAACCATACGCCCTGGTAACAAAGGTAATAGAGGCCGCCCACGAGGATCACGCGTTGCGGAGTGTTCACCGCGTAGGACATGCTGGTGGTTTCAATCACCTTGAACTGCGGATCGCCTGCGTAGGTGACTTTCACGGCAGCTTCGGCGGCGGCCTTGTTGACGATCGCGGTGGTGGGAACTTGCGCAAGAAGCACGGCGTCGCTCGCCTCCTGCGTGCCAGGAACGGATACCAGGACAACGGAATAGGGATGGCCTTCGGGGATCCGCGAAAAGTCGCCAGGGAGATTATTCCCGGTGAACGTCCAGGGACCGTCGATGCTCGAGGATTGCAGCCAGCGTCCGGAAATCAATACATAGTAGGTGTCGTCCGGCTGGTGCATGAAGAAATTGCTTTCGGTGTTGGTGGCATAGGAAATATCCAAGCCGGGAATCTGAGCGTAGACCGGCTTGCCTTTGAAGGAAATCAGTTCGACTGGTTTTTCCGTATAGAAAACTTTTGGCGCTGGTCCGGCGCCGGCGGGCGGCGGTACGGCGGCTTTTACATCGCCCCAATTTTGATCCGCGGGAAGTTTTGAAAAATCGGCGGGAAGTTTCGTGGTGGCAGCCCAGCGGTCGCCCAGCTCTTTCGACTTGAGCCAGGTTTTTCCGCTCAAGAGATAGTAATCCGAGTTGTCGTAGAAAAGATCCCAGTTGGTGTTGACCACGTACTGCAAAGTGGTGCCCTGCACCGGCGCGAGAACCGGCTTGCCGTCGACCAATAGCACGATGGAGGGTGAGGTGCTGACCATGATCGTGGGGACTTGCTGGCTGATCGCGACGGATTGCACTGGCGCGTTCACTTTTTCAAGACCGGCAATCATGCGGTCCAGGCCGATATTGAGCGACAAATTGGTGTAAAGCGATTTTACGCTTTGGCCCATGGCGGATTCTTGTGCCGGACTGACTCCGGGAAATCGAGCACTGATAACTTTGAAATTGGAGACGTAAACTGTCCGCGCGCTAACGTCGGTGATGGTGTCCGCACTCCAGGAAACCACTCCGAGCTGCGGCTTGCCACCCGTCTGAGTGATCGAGATTGCGGTATCGGCGGCGAGATCACGGAACCTGCGCCAGCTTTTGAGCTGAGGCTGATAGACAACGACGTGAACGCCATTGGCGTCAAAAGTTCTGGGCCAGGAGGGAGCGGTGATCGGGGCGCTGGGCGGCGGGCTTGCGGGCGCGGGGGGTTGCGCGGAGAGAGGGATTTGGGAACTCAGTAAAAACATTGTGACAAGGACGGCCAGAGACGATTTTAGCTTTCGCATTTGTTTGTGCCTTTGTTTGAAATGTGGATGGCGTTCAGTCACCATCAAAATCGAGCGGGGCCGGAGGCCCGCCCCGTAATAAAAACTGGAAGCCCGCTGCGCGGGCGAACTCCATGCGACGAGAGCGCAGTCGGAATTTGCATTTCGGACTCGAATGCGGCGGGTATTGTACATCTAAATCGAGTGGGGGCAAGCAGACGAACAAATTTAATTTGGGTGCACTGAAGCTCACGAAGATTCGTGCAGCCCGTCCAACCAGCAGATGATGTTGTTAGAGATCGATTTAGCGTTCGGTGACGCGGTCGAGGGTGGTGAAGAAGCCGGGGAAGGAGACGGCCACGCAATCGGAATCGCGGATGGTGGTTTTTCCTGTGGCGCCGAGGGCGGCGATGGAAAAGGCCATGGCGATGCGGTGGTCGCCTTCCGGTTCGATCACGGCTCCGCGGAAGGGGGCAGACGAACGGCCTGCTACGCGAAGGCCATCGGGAAATTCTTCCACTTGCGCGCCCATTTTTTTCAGGTTGGCGGCGAGGGTCGTGATGCGGTCGCTTTCTTTCACGCGCAATTCCTGGGCATCGCGAATTTCAATTCCCTGCTCCGTGTAGGGTCCGAGGGCGGCGAGCATGGGCAACTCGTCAATCAATTCGGCGACCGCGGGACCGGAAATCACGCCGCCCGTAAGCGGAGCGTGGCGGACGATAAGATCGCCGACCAATTCGCCGTCGCGCAGTTGAATCGAGACTAGGCGGATGGGCGCGCCGATCGAGATCAGAAAATCAAGGACGGCGGAGCGAGTGGGATTCAGGCCGACGCCGCGAATCAGAAGCTGGGACTCGGGGAGAATCAGCGCAGCGGCGATGAAGAATATGGCGGCGGAAAGATCGCCAGGGACCGTCAGGGCGCGGCCGTGAAGTTGTGCGCCACCGTGAACGGAAATTTTGCGGCCGACCTGGTCGACCTTCGCGCCAAATTCTCGAAGTGCGATTTCGGTGTGATCGCGCGTGCGCACGGGTTCTTCGACGGAGGTGGTTCCGGGAGCCGATAATCCGGCCAAGAGAACCGCGGATTTTACCTGAGCGCTAGGGACGGGGAGGACGTAATCGATCGAGCGAAGATCGCCGCCCTGAATTTTGAGCGGCGCGAATTTTTCGTCGCGGGCATGGATGCGGGCGCCCATTTGTGTGAGCGGTTCGATCACACGCTTCATGGGGCGGCGGCGAAGGGAGGAATCGCCGGTGAGAGTGGAAACGAAGGACTGGCCGGCGAGGACTCCCGCGAGGAGGCGCATGGTGGTGCCGGAATTTCCGGCGTCGAGGGCGCGGCGTGAGGCGTGAAGGCCGCGGAAACCGGCGCCTTGAATTCGGATGGAGCCGCTGGCGGATTCGATTTTCAGGCCCAGGCGCCGGAGGCAATCGAGGGTGCTGGCGCAATCCTGGGCTGTGGAATAATTGCGGATTTCGCTGGGACCTTCGGCGAGCGCCGCCAGAATTGCATAGCGGTGGGAGATGGATTTATCGCCGGAGACTTCGATTGCGCCGTCGATTTTGCGGGCCGGGCCGATTGATTCTTTTGCCACCCGGGAATTCTAGCATGCGTACCCGCTCGATTTGGAAAACCCACACAGCCAGGAGTGGCTGTGCTACTCAAACAACCGCGGGCGCGAAATCTACATCCATCAAAAAGGACATTCTTAGCAACTTATTCAATTCCCGGATTTGCTTCGCCTGAATCCGCTAGGTATCATGGACATTCCATGCGACTAAAACATCGAATTTTCGCTCCGGCCATGTGCGCGGTTGTGCTCCTGGCGTCGGGCCTGCTTTCCCTTCCCTCTTTTGCGGCGGACCAGCCGAAAGCCGACCAACCGGAGATCTTCCCGTTGAAGCAAGTAAAGGCGGGAATGAAAGGGACCCTCTATACAATTTTCAGTGGCGATCAAGTGGAGCCTGTGGAGTTTGAAGTGATCGGCGTGCTGCCGAATACGCTTGGCCCGCAGCAGGACATCATCCTGGTGCAATTGAAAGGCGAAAAAGCCGAACACACCGGAGTGGCGGCAGGCATGAGCGGCAGCCCTGCTTACATTGACGGCAAGCTGCTGGGAGCGCTTTCGCTGAAGATTGGAATCTTCAACAAGGAAGCCCTGGGGGGCATCACTCCTATTCAAAATATGCTGGCGGTTCAGGACGGTGGCGGCGCCGACGGCGAAAAAGCGGACACGGCAGCAAATTATTCAGGCGGCCTGGCGAATCTTGGCGATGATGCGACGCGCGTGGCGATCCCCGATTTGATTGCGCAGCGAGCGGGCCTGGGCACGGGAACTTTTCTGATTCCGATACCGACGCCTCTGCTTTTCTCCGGATTCTACCCGCAAACGCTTGCGCTTTATTCCAAAGAAATCGCCAGCTTCGGGATGATGGCCATGGCAAGCGGAACGGTGGCGCCGAGCGCGGAGGACGCAAACCTGAAGCGCGGCGACATGGTGGGAATGGTTCTGGCGGACGGCGATGCCTCGTTGAGCGCCGGGTGCACGGTCACGGCGATTATCGGCAAACGCGTATTCATCTGCGGCCACCCGCTGTTCGGGTTGGGGGCAATTACCATGCCGATGGCGCGGGGATATGTGGTAACCACGCTGGCCTCAGCCATGGAATCGACCAAGATCATGAACACCGGCGGGGTGATCGGGACGATCAAGCAAGACAAAGTGACCGCAGTGATGGGCGAACTGGGATCCGGTCCGCGAACGATCCCGCTGGAAATGGCGCTGCTGACACCGGGAGGAAAGAAACTACTTCATTTCCAAATGATGGATGACCGGAGATTGACGCCGCTGCTGGTGGGAATCACAACCTTGAACAGCATTATCGGCACGCCTGCTTACAGCGAAGGATCAACGCTGCGTCTGACCGGCAGCATTGAAATCGAGGGGCATTCTCCGGTGCGGTTCGACAACATGTTCGCGCCGAGCGAAGTGATGATTCCGGAAGGATTTTTTGTCGCGAATATGGTGCAGAGCGCATTCATGAGCATCTTCACCAATCCCTACGAGCAGCCGCATGTGAACAAAATCAACCTGCAAGTGGAATGCCTGCCGGAGCGGCGATGGGCGGCAATTGACGGCGCGTGGAGCGAGAAGAGCGAAGTGCATCCCGGCGAGACGATCAGCGTGAAGGTGCTGCTGCGGCCCTACCGCGGGGAGCCGGTGATTCAGGAAGTACCGCTGACGATTCCAGTGCAGGCGGCGCGCGGCAACCTGCGCATCCAGGTGAGCGATGCCGAAGCGCTAAACCGGATGAACCGGTTCCTGACGGCGTCATCGCAGGGACAATTGACGGGCCTGGAAGAATTAATTCAACTGGTGAACCGCCAACGGCGGAATGACCGGATTTACGTTACGCTGCTGCAACCGAACCCGACCTTGATGGTGGAAGATAAAGAACTGCCGAATGTGCCTCTCTCCGCAATCAACGTGCTGGACCACCGGCGCACGCCGGGCGGCGCGACTTTAATCGGGGAATCGGTTGCGGGGGAATGGTCCGTGGACATGAACCAGGTAATTACCGGCCAGCAATACGTGACAATCACTGTGAAGTAAGTTCCGCTCTCGAAAGGACAATCACGAAAATGCGGCGAACTATTCAGGTGTGCTTGCTGGCTGCGGGAATTCTGTTTTCTTTAACGGCGCGGGCGGAACATACGCGTTTCTGGCGCCAGACGGACTTCAGCGACTTCGAGAAAGGCACCGCGAAAGGAGTGGCGCTGCGCAGCGACGGCAAGCTGATGCCGGCGCCGCGCTTCACTCAATTTGCGGACCCGAACTTGGCATACCTGTGGGCCTTGCGGATGGATTCGAAAGGACGGCTTTACGCCGCAGGCGGCTCAAACGCCAAAGTGCTGCGATTTGACGAAGCCGGCAAGGCCAGCACATTTTTCGAATCGCAGGACCTGGAAGCGCAGGCATTGGTGTTTGATTCACACGACAATCTTTACGTGGGCACCGCTCCGGACGGCAAAGTTTATAAAGTGACGCCGGACGGAAAGAGCAGCGTCTTCTTCGATCCCAAGACAAAATATATCTGGGCGCTGGCGATCGATTCGAATGGAACTTTGTTCGTCGCGACCGGCGATAAGGGCGAAGTGTTCGCCGTGGCTCCGGACGGCAAGGGGCAGGTGTTTTATAAGACGGAAGAAAATCACGCTCGTTCGCTGGCTTTTGATGGCAAGGGGAACTTAATCGTCGGAACGGATCCGAGCGGGCTGATAATTCGCGTGGAGATCAAAGGCGGCCAGGGAGCCGCTTTGCCGGACGCCGGCGCGGGATTTGTT
This sequence comes from uncultured Acidobacteriota bacterium, assembly GCA_963797765.1. Lineage (GTDB taxonomy): Bacteria > Acidobacteriota > Terriglobia > Acidiferrales > UBA7541 > JBGPTK01. Next base: position 1,279,442 of record CAWCQU010000003.1, read on the forward strand.
ATGTACGAGACGAACAAGAAAGAAGTGACTGCGCTGGTGGTGAATCGCTCTGGAACGATTTACGCCGCGGCCATCGGCGAGAAACGCCGGCCTACTCCATTTGTAGTGCCTGGCGCTCCGGCAGCTCCGGGAGCACCGGCAACAATCGTTGTGACCGGACAGACCGCGGGGCAACCCGGGGCTGGAAACCAGCCGCAAACGAATTTGACTCCCCAACCATTCCAGACGATTACCGGCGGCAGCGAAGTTTATCGAATCGCGCCCGATGGCTTTCCCCAAGTTTCGTGGAACTCGCGGGAAGAACTGATATATGCGATGGGCTTATCGTCCAGCGGGAAACTGCAGCTGGGCACGGGAAATCATGGCGAATTGATTCAATTGGAAAGCGATGATGTGTTTTCAAGCCTGGCGAAGACGGCTTCGGCGCAAGTGACGGCACTGGCGGCTGGTTCGAATGGAACGACCTATTTGGCGACCGCGAATCCGGGAAAAGTTTTTGTGCTGGGGCCGGGATATGAAGCGGAAGGCTCGTTTGAATCGCAGGCGTTCGATACCAAAATTTTCTCGCGCTGGGGGCGGTTGACGTGGTCGGGCGAGAATGAAGGACCGGGTGGGAAGATCGAATTCTTTGTGCGGACGGGAAATACGTCCACTCCGGAAAAGAATTGGAGTCCGTGGGCGGGCCCCTACTCGAATGCCGGGGGGAGACGGTGAATTGCCCGCCGGCGCGATTTGTGCAATGGAAAGCTGTGTTCCGATCGCCGGGAGGCGAACAGCCGAATATTTCCTGGGTGAGCATCGCGTACCTGCCGAGAAATGTGGCGCCCGTGATTGACGGGATTGTACTGCAAGACCCGGGGATACGCGCCCAGGGCTTCCCCAGCCAACAAGGCCCCGGACAGGCGCAGCAAGTGCCGATGCGCATGCCGCAATCGAACCCAGCCATTATCGCCGCAGCCGCTGCTGCACAGGAATATCAACAGAAGCATAGACAGGAATCGCCCAGCCAGGGCTTCGTACAGAAGGGATGGCAGACGGTGGTGTGGGCAGCGCACGACGACAATGATGACGATCTTCTTTTTAGCATTTATTATCGCGGCGAGGGCGAGAAAACCTGGCGGCTTTTGAAGGACAAGATCGAACAGCGATTTTATTCGTGGGACACGGGTCCGATGCCCGATGGCGCGTACATCCTGAAAATCGAAGCGACGGATGCACCATCGAATCCGCCGGATGAAGCATTAACGACGCAACGCGAAAGCGATCACTTCGCCGTTGTCAACACGCCACCAATAATTCAGAACCTGCGCGCGGATAGCGCGGGTGCAGAAGTTCACGTGCGGTTTGAGGCGCACGATCCCTCGAGCGACATCGCCAGCGCGGAATATAGCGTCGATGCAGGCGATTGGATGCAGGCGGTACCCGCCAGCGGGCTGACGGATTCTCGCCAGGAAAGTTACGAAATCGTGCTGCGGAATCTCGCCGCGGGCGAACACACCATCGCCGTCCAGGTTTACGACCGGTATGACAATTCCGTGAGCGCGAAGGTGACGTTTACAGTCCGGCCGCCGGCTGCACACTAGCAGCCGGACTGCTTATTCCGCCAAGAAAGTGAAATACGGGTGAGCGTCAGTTGACCTGCAGAGTAACTTCTGGATCTGCTGGCGGATTTAATCGTTCAGATAACCCACACAGCCAAAGAGTGGCCGCGCTACTAGCTGGCCCATCGGGCTGCCGCAGCATACTCAAAGTGATCCACCTGAACTCCGATTCCCGATTGACCCTGCAGATGTGCATCTTCTATGACCCGCACCACGCGGCCAGAGCAACGAACTTCTTCCGGCCCCTTGCCAGTAATCTCCCGCGGAAGAATGAGAAATATCTCCACAGGCGAACCGACAACGAGTCTATGATCTGAACAAAAATAGATGCCGTGCTCGGAGACGTTCAGGGCTCTTCCGGGATTGACTGCCGCGGCATTGCTAGTGCTGACGCGAAACCGCAACGGTATGGAAACATCCTTGCGTGGACCTAGACGCCGTTCGCTGCCGTTCATGATTCCCTCCATCAGGAAATTCGCGACTTGAAATTCAGAACAACTTACAAGAAGGGGGTATCTGAGTATCCAGATCATTAGAGAATTCGTCAAGAACTATCTTGATTAAGAAAAGCAGATTTTGGGTGGCGTCTTGTGCCGGGATGAAACTGGCTGTGCGGCATATTTATGCCATAATTGCGGTGCGAAATTGGTGGAGGACGAAACGTCGATGAGTATGGGACCAGATCTGGAAACGATCCGCGAGGCGCACCGGCGAATTGCCGCGCGTATCCACCGGACGCCGGTGTTTACGAGCGCATCGCTGGACGAACGAGCGGGGGCGAGCCTGTTTTTTAAGTGCGAGAATCTGCAGAGGGGCGGCTCGTTTAAAATGCGCGGGGCCACCAATGCGGTTTTTTCGCTGACGGACGAAGAGGCGTCGCGCGGAGTCGTGACGCATTCCTCGGGCAATCACGGAGCAGCACTAGCTCTGGCGGCGCGGGAGCGTGGGATTCCGGCATGGGTCGTGATGCCATCCAACTCGCCGAGCGTGAAAAGACGCGCAGTGGAAGGTTATGGCGGGCACGTAACCGAATGCGAGCACAACATCGCTTCACGGGAAGCAGCGCTGAAGCAATTGGTGGAGCAAACCGGAGCGATCCTGATCCATCCGTATAACAACATGCGAGTGATCGCGGGACAAGGAACGGCCGCGCTGGAATTGTTGGAAGAAGTTCCGGATTTGCAGGTGATTATCGCGCCGGTAAGCGGAGGCGGATTATTGAGCGGCACTGCGATTGTGGCAAAAGAATTGAGTCCCGGCATTCGCGTGATCGGCGCTGAACCGAAGAATGCCGACGACGCTTACCGTTCCTTCGCGTCTGGCCGGATCGAACCCGCTGCGAAGACGGAGACGATGGCGGATGGATTGCGCGCGACATTGTGTGAACTGACGTTTTCGATTTTGAAGGAACGGGTGGACGAAATCGTGCTGGTGACCGAGGAAGAAATTGTGGACACCATGCGGGCCATCTGGGAGCGCTTGAAAATTCTCACAGAACCTTCTTCCGCGGTTGCGGCTGCGCCGGCTCTTTTGCGTAAGATTCGAGCGGAAGGAAAGAAAGTGGGGATCATTCTTTCTGGCGGCAATGTGGATCTGGGCAGCTTGCCATTTTAAGCAGAAACGTGTTTCTGAAAATGTACCGGTAGCCCGGGAACTCTTGCGTTTTCAGAATCCCGCCGAGGGTGATGAACGTTTTGCTGGCGGAATGAAGCGCACGGCCAGGAGCGAGTGGCTGTGCTCTTAGCTTTCGAAGGGCTTCCAATCTACTGGTGGAAACGAGATTTTCCAGAAATCGGGAGCCGGCTTTTCAAACTGCACCGGGACGAGAAACTCACCTCCGAAGGCTTTTGAGGGGCGTACCACGCGGCAAACCTGCATCTCGCGAGTTACGTTGTGCTCCATTTCAAACTTCGCCCCCAAAGCAAACGCCTGCGGACAGAGCAGCAGAGCGCCATGAACATTCACATCCGAGGTAAAAACTTTCATGTGCTGCTTTTTCCCTTCGATGATCGAGTACAGCGTGACGCCGATTCGTATCATCACCCGCTGCGTGCGGCGCCGGTCGATTCCCCCGTAAATCTGCTGGACCGCCGGATTCTCCGTTTTTTGTTCGATCACAGTTCCAGCCCCCAAAAATCCATATCTGGATTGATTAGTTCAACACCCAACTCCCAACCATCCACCCGGTGTTTTCCCTTCCAGACCACCACGGCATCGTTGTTGCGGTGATTCGCCAGATTCCGGAGCTGGAGCCGCTGCTCAAGCGATAATTCTCGAGGCGCGACTAACAGGCAGCCATAACAATTAACAACGCGGGTATGTGCTTGCTCGCTGAGCGGCGTGCCCGGCTCCGCGCTCCACTCAATGCAAACGGGAACCCTGGAATTGACGCGTACGCCCCGGCGACTGGCACGGGTTTTGAGCGTCGAGGGCAAGTCTTTATTCATCAGCATATTAACAACACCTGTTCGGGACATTCTGTGAGCTGGGTAGGGGCGTGCGCGACGGATGGGCTTCCGGCGCAGCTTTGAACCCCCATGCAATCCTAATCGGCACATTGCGACGGAGCAATAGTACCGAGTGCGTAAAGGATTAGCTGTACGCAGGGACGGTGTACAAATCTGCGGACAGGCTAGCCAGCGGCTGCCTGATCGAGGAACCAGATCGTGGGGCCGGCCGGGCGGACCAGCGAGATGGGAAGGTCGGTAACTTCGGCTGCAGGGTTCTGAAAGAAGCGCTTTAAGACGTCGCGCTTTTCTTCCCCGGCCGCGAGGAAGAAGACATTGTGCGAACTGTTGATGGCCGGAAGCGATAGGGTGAGCCGGACTCTGGGTTCGACCGGGACGCGAGTGGCGACGACCCAACGTACGTGCTCGGCAAGAGCGGGAGAATTGGGAAACAGGGACGCAGTGTGGCCTTCGGCTCCGGTTCCCAGCAACATCAAGTCAAAATCGGGCCAATCACCGTGGAAATTCTGGCGAAGCATCCCCTCGTACTTTCGCGCGGCATCATCCGGATCGGTGTATTGCGTGAGCATAGGATGGACATTTCCACGAGGAATGGGAACTTGATCGAGTAGAGCATCACAGACCATGGAAAAGTTACTTTTGGGATCTTCGAAGGGGACGTAACGCTCGTCTCCCCAATAGAGATGAACTTTCTTCCAGGGAATTTTTGCGGCGAACTCATTGGCAAGAAGTTCATAGAGGCCGCTGGGTGTGTGGCCGCCCGCGAGCGAAATGGCGCAACGACCGGTTTGCTCCGCGCTTTCGTTCGCGACGCGGACCAGTTCTTCGGCCGCCGCACGGCTCAATTCGGATAGACCGGGATAGACTCGAACATCCGGCTTCACTGCTGTTCCTACTGTGTTATCCATGGGTGTCCCAAATCCTTCACTAAACGATTCGCTTCTTCCGGTCCCCAGGTGCCCGCTGGATAGGGTACAACAGGCGGGCGCTTTTGGAGTAGCGGAGTATAAATATTCCAGGAATCTTCCACCCAGTCGTCGCTGACGAACAGAGTGGGGTCGCCGACCAAGACATCCAGCAAAAGAGTTTCATAAGCTTCGGGGAGAGGCCCGAACATCTGCGAATAGCGAAAACTCAGGCGGCTGCTATCGAGCGATATATCGCGGCCCGGCTTTTTGATTTCAAATCCCAAATCAAAGCCCTCGTCCGGTTGGATGGTGATAACCAGCGAATTATTCTGAATCGTGCAGTCCTCAAATGGCCTGAACAAGGAAACCGGAGGCCGGCGAAAACTGATCACAATCTGGCTCACCTGCCGGGGCATGCGCTTGCCGGTGCGCAGGAGGAAAAGGAACACCGTGCCAGCGCCAATTCGCGATTTCAAGGCGCAGAGCCACGAAGGTCTCGATCGATGAAGTTCTAGATACGTTGGGCTCATCCCGATATCCGCACACCGGGTTGCCCGCGACCGTTCCTGCCGTGTACTGGCCGAAAACCACATCCTCCGGCTTGATCGGAGCGACGCTGAGCAAAACTTTGGCCTTTTCCCGGCGGACGGCATTGGCATCAAATGCGGAAGGAGCTTCCATGGCGGTCAAGGTCAATAGCTGCGTCAAATGATTTTGAATCATGTCACGCAGGGCGCCCGCCGTCTCGTAATAACCGCCGCGATGTTCCACGCCCAGCGTTTCCCCCACGGTGATTTCGACACATTCGATGCGGTCGCGATTCCATAGAGGCTCAAAGAGCGAATTTGCAAAGCGGAACACCAGCAAATTCTGGACCGTCTCTTTGCCCAGATAATGATCGATGCGGTAAACCTGCGATTCCTTGAAATGTTTGTGCAGGCCGATATTGAGCGACTGGGCGGACTTCAAATCGCGGCCGAAGGGCTTTTCGATCACCAGCCGCACCCAGCCTTTGCTTTCATTCAGCCCCGCTTCGCCCAGCAGAGCGATCGCTAGAGGAAAAATGCTGGGCGGCAAGGCGAGATAGAAAACCCGGTTGCCGGGCAACTTATGTTGCTCTTCGATCGCTGCGATTCGTTTGCCAAGGGTGATGTATTCTTCAGGTCCGCCTTTACCGAGGGTCTGGTAGAAAACGTGGTCGTCGCACCATCCGGCATCCAAATCCTCGGGCTTCACTCCATCCGCCGCAAGCCACTGGCGGCTCTTGGCGCGAAAACCAGCATCGTCGATATCGGTATCTACCGCAGCGCCGAGGATGTAGCTTTGCGGGCCCAGCTTTCCGTGCTGCTTCAGCCGGTAGAGAGCGGGGAGAAGTTTGCGGCCAGTGAGGTCGCCCGTCGCGCCCAGAATTATAAAGAGATGCGGCGCAACGGTTGACGGCGGCGGTGGAGGAGTGGGCACGGTTCAAGCTCCCTCAAAATGAAATCGACGATTCAAAGTTCCCCAACATTTTGCGTCGGCCGGAGGCGCTTACTTCTTGGCTGCCTTGGTACTTTCCTCGTGCACCGCGTGGCCGCCAAATTCATGGCGCATCATGGCCAAGAGTTTATTTGAATAAGGATCGGCATCTTGCGAGATGAAACGCCGGTCAAGCGAAGCGCCAATCACCGGCAGCGGCACGCCCAATTCGATTCCTTCAATTGCGGTCCAACGGCCTTCTCCGGAATCGGTGACGTAGGGAGCGATGCCCGCCATCGTGGGATTGTCCTTTAACGCGGCGGCCGTTAGGTCGAGCAGCCAGGAACGCACCACGCTTCCGAATTGCCAGATTTGCGCAATCTGCAAAAGATCGAGATTGAATTCCGTCTTGTGGCGCATCAGGTCGAAACCTTCGGCGTAGGCCTGCATCAATCCGTATTCGATTCCATTGTGAACCATTTTTACGAAATGGCCGGAACCCTCCGGGCCGACGCGGCCCCAACCTTTTTCGGGACCGGGAGCGAGCGTCTGGAAGATTGGCGCCAATCTCTTCACCAGCGCTGCGTCGCCCCCCACCATCATGCTGTAACCTTCGGTGAGCCCCCAAACGCCGCCGCTTGTGCCCACATCCACAAAATTCAGTTTGTGCTGCTTCAGAGCGGCGGCGCGGCGAAGATCGTCGCGATAATAGGAGTTGCCGCCATCCAGGATCGTATCGCCTTCGGAAAGATGAGGCACGAGCGCCGCAATCGTCTGGTCGACCGGATCGCCCGCCGGGACCATCAGCCAAATCGCGCGCGGAGCCTTTAATTGCGCGATCATGGCATCAAGAGACGCAGCTCCCGCCGCGCCTTTCTCCACAACTTTTTGCACCGCTGATGCGTCGCGATCGAATCCGACCACGCGATGGCCGCCCTTCACCAGCCGTTCGGTCATGAACGCACCCATTTTCCCCAGGCCTACCATTCCCAGTTCCATCAGAGTTCCTCCTGGCTATTTGCCTTCGAGCAGCACGCCATTGCGTGCCAGATCTTCCGTCAATTGCGCGACGGTCTTGAATTGAATTGTGTTCATGCCCAGGTCGCGTGCGCACTCCAGATTCAGCGACCGGTCGTCGATGAAGACGCATTCTTCCGGCCGGCGCTGCGTGATGTGCAAAACCTGGCGGTAGATGGCGACATCGGGCTTGCGCACGCCCAGATAACAAGAACTCATGAACACCTGAAAATAATCGCGCAGATGAAATTTGTGGATGCGATATTCGTTCAGTTCCAGGGACTCGTTGTTCAGCGCGGCCATCAAGTATTTATCCAGCGCCGCGATCTTGCCGAGGAACGCGGGCGTATCCGCAAGCTGTTGCGATTCATCGTACATGAACTGCTTGAATTCCTCTTTTGTAAACGGCCGCTGGCGGTAAAAAATCACGCGATTCAGGTATTCGTCGAGGCCCACCTGGCCGGTTTCGAAAGCGTTCAACAATAACTCGTGGCGGTCCTCGAAATCGTCGCGATCCAGATGGAATTCCACGACGGCCTTGGCCCGGGATGAGCGGTCCCAAGCGTTGGTCAATACCACGCCGCCCAAATCCCAGAAAAGCGCGCTGACATCAGCCACGAATAGCCCCGGCGATCATCCGGCTGCAGCGAATCCAGCTTGCGGCCGGGGTGAGCATGGCTAGCGATGCGATTGAGCGGTGACCAGTTCATTTCGTTTTTTGTCCAGTGCCGACAACAAATCGTCGAATGATTTGGAGAATGAGGCAACGCCTTCCACCTGCAATTGCTCACCCACGGCGTGCAAGTCAATGCCCACTTTTTTCAATTGATCGAGTTGCGCGGCAGCCTGATCCACTTTTTCCAGAATGGTATTCCCGCGTACTTTTCCGTGATCGCGGAAATCGTCCAGCGTGGCGGGCGGAATCGTGTTTACGGTGTGCGGTCCAATCAATTCGGCGACGTACAGCGTGTCGGAATACTTCGGATTCTTGGTGCTGGTGCTGGCCCACAGCACGCGCTGCACCCGCGCTCCTTTTTTGCGCAGCGCCGCGAAGGAATCGCCGTCGAAAATTTCCTGAAAGCGTTTATACACAATCTTCGAATTCGCGATGGCGATCGTTCCACGCAGGGCCAGCGCTTCCGGCTTGCCGATTTTTTCGAGCATCGGATCAACCAGGGTATCCACGCGGCTGACGAAAAAGGAAGCCACCGAAGCCATCTTTTCCGGGGTCGCACAACGAGAAAGCCCGCGGATATAGGCCTGGGCCACTTGTTCATAGTGGTGCATGGAAAACATCAAGGTGATATTGACGTTGATGCCTTCGGAAAGCAGTTGCTCGATCGCGGGAATTCCTTCGGGTGTGGATGGAATCTTGATCATCAGATTCGGCCGGCCAACCAGTTTCCATAGGCGGCGAGCTTCCGAGATCGATCCCTGGGTATCGCGGGCGAGCAGATGGCGAAACCTCCAGGCTGATAAATCCATCCGCGCCGCCGGTGCGATCATAAACCGGGCGCAGCACGTCCGTGGCGTTGCGAATATCGTCTACCGCGACGGACCAGAAGAGAGAGCTGCTATCGGACTGAGGATTTTTGGCGAGCAGATCGGTGAGGGCTGCGTCGTAGTCCGTGCTTCCGGCAATGGCCTTTTCGAAAATGGTTGGATTGCTGGTGACGCCGCTCAAACCATCTTCTTGCACCAGGCGCTTGAGCTCGCCGCTGGTCAGCAAATTGCGGCGGATATAATCGAGCCAAATCGCCTGGCCTTGCTTTTCAATGTCATGTAGCGGATTCACGATTCCCTCCCGAGTGATGCCGGATGTGGCTCCGATAAAGTTTCATTCCCTATGCGCCGGTTTTCGCAGCGCCGGCATAACGATCTTCGATCGCCTGAACTTTGGCCAACCGGCGCACGTGACGCGGCTCGCCGGAAAACTTTGCCGCCAAATATGAGGCGATCAAATCATTAGCAAGCGCGCTGCCGATAATGCGCGCTCCAAAAACGATCACGTTCATGTTGTCGTGCTCCACTCCCTGGTGCGAGGAATAACTATCGTGGCAGACGGCCGCCCGGATGCCGGGCACTTTGTTGGCGGCTACGGAAGCGCCTACTCCGCTGCCACAGATCATCACACCGCGGTCGGCGCGGCCCTCGCGCACCACCAGCGCCACTGCTTCCGCATAATCCGGATAATCAACCGCGGCGGTGCTGTGAGTGCCCACATCCTCCACCGTATGGCCCAGGCCGGTGATGAACGGAATCAACTCCTCTTTTAGAAGGAAGCCGGCATGATCGGCCCCAATTACCACTCGCATGATCGATCCTCCACCTCAAGCCCCTAGATTACACCGGCGATGCGATGCATTCCAGAGGGAGACAAGATAGCAGAAAAGGAGTCATCCGTAACTGCCGCAACTCCCCGGTGCTTGCCGTGATCAACTAGACTCACCGGCAATTCAATGGTTGCAACTTTTTTCAATTTGCGCGAATCTCGTCCTCGTAGAGCGATTGGGTAGCGGGCAGTTGGAGGTCAATTGAACCGCGACCGTTTCCATCGGATTGCCGCCGAATTCCTTTCCCATAATTGTGTGATGAAGCGTCTGAACTGGAATCTCCGTCTCCAGGTCCGTCTGGATTTATTTGCGGACTGGCCGCCCGCGCGAAATGTGGTTCGTGCCGGCGATATGGTGAACCGCGCAATTCCCTCGAAAGGAGCTAGCGCATGAAAGACCAGCCAGGAACTTTGCAGCAACAGCAACCGGAAATACCGGCGCCGCAACAGCAGGCCCCGCTTGCCAAAACCGAATGCGACTTCGTTAAAGCTCTCGCCGGTCCAGGAATTTCTAAATCACATGCAAGCGATTCGCGAATCGATCGAACGGCGCGCTTATGAATTGTTTGAACAGCGCGGTCACGTTCACGGGCAGGATCTCGAGGATTGGACGAAAGCGGAAAACGAAATGCTCCACCCGGTTCGCATGGAACTAGCCGATACTCCCGATTACCTGATTGCGCGGACGCGCGTTTCCGGATTCGACGCTTCACAAGTCAACGTCAGCGTCGAGCAGGGAAAGATCGCCATCAGCGGAAGCAGGGACATCAACGAACCAGGAAAAAATGAAACGGAGGGAGAAACCTCCACTGGTTCGATTCATTTCCTGGAAATGATGGATCTGCCTTGCGAAGTGGACCCGGCACAAGCATCGGCCACCTTGAAGGGCGACGTCCTGGAAGTAACATTGCCGAAGACGACGGCGGCAGTGAATGAATCAACGAAGCGGCTGAAGGCGCGGACGCAAACAGCCTAAGACCCGGTTCCTGGGGCGGGAAGCAAGAATTCCTGAGGGTTCCAACCCCCGCCTCTTCGCCGGCCGGCGCATGAGTGCGCGAAATGCTGGAGGAAATTTGTCTCTCGCCGTATTCTTGACTGATGGCGGGACCGGATTCGGCGGGAACGTTGGTGATGACCATCGGCCATTCCACGCGGCCGATTGAAGAATTTATCGATTTGTTGCAGAAGAACGGCGTTGAACTTCTTGTTGACGTCCGCACAATTCCCCGCTCTCGCCACAATCCGCAATTCAACCGTGATTCACTTCCTAAATCTCTTGCGGCTGCCGGGATTGCTTACACGCATTTGAAGGATTTAGGCGGCTTGAGAAAGCCGAAGCCCGATTCCACGAACATGGGCTGGCGAAACAGTTCGTTCCGGGGCTATGCCGATTACATGCAGACGCCGGAATTCGAAGTGGCCTTGAAGAAATTATTGGAACTGGCGGGGAATCGAATTTGCGCGATCATGTGCGCGGAAGCCGTTCCCTGGCGCTGCCATCGTTCCTTGATTGGCGATGCGCTTCTGGCTCGTAAAATTCCCGTGGAGCATATCGTCAGTGGAACGCGCCGCCAACCGCATGAATTGACACCTTTTGCAAGAATTCGCGGCACACAAGTCGCCTACCCCGCCGCGAAGGATCCGGAAACAAGATCGAAAAAGACCGTGCGCCAACTAAAGCTCCTCTCCTGAGGGTCCGCTCGCCATGAGATGAGCGCACATCCGCGGAACGGTTCGGAAGCGCCGCTTCTCGCCGCCGGTCTTGGCGCTGTGTATTAACTCGATAGCTTGATCTTTAGTGCTTGCCAGGGATAACGATCAGGAGTATTTTGATTAAGAGTTCGAAAGCCGTCTCGACGTGTTTTCGCAGTGTGCGCCGTCCTTGGGAATTGCTCCTTCGGCCACAATTGACTCCCTCCCTCTCCCATGAAAACGCTTGCGGATTGACCGATCGACTGTGACGGGACGCATCGGCCCGCTGCCGATCACACGGAATCAGCGGAAGGCTGTCGTTTCGCAACCTACCGGCCGAAAGGAGGGGGCATGGACCCCATAAGCAACATATCGGATGACAAACAACAGAACGCCAAGGTTCGGATTCTACTGGTGGACGACAACGACGGCGTGCGCGAGGTTTACCAGGCTGGACTGAAACGCCACGGATTTGAAGTGGTGCCTGCCAACAGCGTAAACGAAGCGTTGCGCCTTATTTCCAGCGAACAGTTCCAGGTGCTGCTAGCCGACCTGCACATGCCAGATGCTGCTGATGGATTTACCGTCGTCAGCGCCATGCGGCATACGCAGCCCAATGCGATAACGCTAGTGATGAGCGGCTATCCCGCGCTTCAAGACGCAGCAACGGCAATCCTGTTGCAGGCCGACGAAATCCTTGTGAAACCCTTTGGCTTACAACACACTGCCGAACTGATTCGGAGAAAACTCGCGAATCCCCGGAATCATGTGACAATCACCAAAGAGCCTGTGGCCACGATCCTGGATCGTGACTTGCAAAAGACCATCGAGAACTGGATGTCTCGTGTGCAGCACAACGAAGAACTGATGGCCAATCCACTCGGCTATGAAGAGCGAACTGGACACCTCCCAGTGCTCCTGGCTGGCCTCGTCCAGCGCCTGCGCCTCACTCCTACTACCATAGCTCCAGAGTCCAGCGCCGCGCGTCAACACGGAATTCTGCGACGCATGCAAGGCTACACGGTTGCCATGGTGGTGGAAGAGTCGCGCATCCTGCAAGTGAGCATCTTTAATACCCTGCAAAACAATCTCATGACCGTGGATTTCAGCACGGTGCTGATTGACGTGATGACTATCGCCGACGAGGTGGATTCACAATTGAAACAGGCCATGCTCGGATACATGGAGCTGCAGTCCGCGAAGGCGGCTGGCGCGCCCGCCTGAAACGTGTGTGGACAGCCGAACGGCCGTCGTCCCAGCTAGAGCCCGAATTCGCTTGACTGCCGGTGCCGCACGCCCATACTCGAATCTGCGACCGCCGCTAGACTGCTTCCTGCTAAAACAGGCCCCCAAAAGTCTATCTACTCCAGCACCAGAGGTTGCCGGACGTTGAGTCGAAGTGTCCATGCATCCCTGAAACAGCCCAGCAACCCCCGAGGAGCAAAATGCTGAAAGTTCATTTGGAAGGCAAATGCAGGGACATACTACTCACTCCAGACAATGGTGAACCGACCCGGTGTTCGGTTCGAGTGGAACTGGACCACAATGTTTCTCGAAAGTATCGACTTTATGACGTTCAGCTTCCTATCCCCGCCGAATTTGCCACTCTGCTGGAGATTGGACTCCCGCTGAGCCTGACGCTGGAGCAAAACGGAAGCTGACCGGCGCAACGATGGGCGAGGATGTGGCCGCCGGATGCCGTTCAAATGTCTTGTTCCCGCGCCACTGCGATTGATTCCGATCTGTGCGCCGCTTAATACATGGCCACGCGAGGCAAATTCCAGTGTTGCCATACGCTCACGATTCGCAGCACGAAGCAAACCACGCCACCCAGGACGGCCGAGGAGACAGGGTTTAATCCCAGCCTACGGCTCAGAACCATCACGGTCGAGCCCGCCAGTGCAGCCGTCGCATACACATCAGCATGCAGCACGCGGGGAATTTGGGCGAGGAGAACGTCGCGCACCGTGCCTCCACCCACCGCGGTAATTGTTCCCATTAGAGTGGCGATGAAAGGATGGATCTGATACGCAAGCGCCTTCTCGGTCCCGGCGACGGCAAACAGTGCCAGGCATGCGGCATCCAGGCTAATCATCACTTTGTTCGGGACCAGCTGAAGATAGCGATGAAGGAAGAATACGGCGAAGGCGCCGGTGAACGCTGCTGCTGAATATCGCCAGTCACGAATGGCCTGAGGAGGAACCGCGCCGATCAGCAGATCGCGGACGACGCCGCCAACCAAAGCAGTGGAAAACGCCAAGACCATCAATCCAAAAAAATCGAGCCCTCCCGATACCGCCGCACTTGCGCCTTCCACTGCGAATAGAAATGAGGCGACCAAATCCACTAATACTGACAATTGCAGATTGGATTTCAGATTGTCACCGGGTGGCATAGCTTCCTGTGTTATTCGAATTTCTCCCTCGTTTTGCGCGGGGCGGACAAGATTCCCAATCGTGTATACATGTATAAAAGACATCTTCGATTCGGCGGAGAAACCTATCACACGTTTTCCGGCGGAGACAAGGCGGGGTCCGAGGGCGCCCGGAATTCGCAGTTGTGTCGGCATGAGCGTATAATAAGGAAGTAGAATCCTCAAGGCACACCGGCCAGTACATCGGTTAAAACTGCCATGGCAACACTAAAAGAAGTTCTCTCTCAAAACGTCCGCGAAGGGGAAATTTACGATAAGCGGGAGCACGACTGGGTGCAGTGCTTCGCCTGCGGTCACGAATGCAAAATCCCGGCAGGCCAGGCGGGAGTCTGCAAAGTCCGCTTCAATGAAGGTGGCAAGCTTTTCGTGCCCTGGGGCTATGCGGGCGCGTTGCAGTGCGATCCCATCGAGAAGAAGCCGTTCTTTCATGCGTATCCCGGCACGCTGGCCTATAGCTTCGGGATGCTGGGCTGCGATCTGCACTGTTCCTATTGCCAGAACTGGGTGACCTCGCAGGCGCTGCGCGATCCGAACGCGATTTCGCGGCCCATTCGTGTGACACCTGCAGAGATGGTGCGCGACGCGATTCAAGATGGCGCGCGCGTGCTGGTGAGCACCTACAACGAACCGCTGATTACCAGCGAATGGGCGGTGGCAATTTTCAAGGAAGCTCGCGCCGCGGGATTGGTCACCGGCTTCGTTTCGAATGGCAATGGCACGCCGCGCGTCCTGGAATATCTCCGTCCATGGGTTGATCTATATAAAGTGGACTTGAAAAGTTTTGATGACCGGCACTACCGGCAGCTTGGCGGGCGGCTTGAACCGATTCTCGATACGATCCGGCGGCTGCATGCGATGGGAATCTGGCTCGAGGTCGTCACCCTGCTAATTCCGGGGTTCAACGATGCCGAGGATGAGCTTACGCGGCTTGCCGAATTTCTCGCTGGCGTCTCGCGCGAAATCCCCTGGCACGTGACGGCCTATCACCAAGATTACAAAATGAATGACGCCGCGAATACCACTCCGGAGGGGTTGTTGCGCGCGGCGGAAATCGGGATCAACGCTGGATTGCGGTTCGTATACACCGGAAATTTGCCGGGAATGGTGGACGATTCGGAATCGACGCATTGCCCGGAGTGCCGGAAAGTATTGATCGAACGCTACGGATATCTAATTACCGGCTATCACTTGACGAGCGACGGGGCCTGTCCGCGCTGCCACGCGAAAATTCCCGGACGATGGGATTCCAAGTTCAGCGGACAGATCAGCGCGCGGCCATTCCACCCGAGCGGGCGCGCGCGGCGGAACATTTTGCCGGTATTGAATTCACGCGCGTGACGCCGCGCAATTGGCGTGGAATTTTCAGCGAACCAATTTATCCTGCGGCGCGGATTCAGCCGGGTTCCGAGTGTTCCGTTCGAAACTGTTCGCGGAGAATGAAACGCTGGATTTTGCCGGTGGCTGTCTTCGGCAATTCCGCTACGACACGATACTGGCGGGGACATTTGTAGGATGCCAGTCGCTGGCGCACGAATTCTTGAAGCTCAGCGGTGATTTGTTCGACTGAGGGGCTTGCTTCTCGCAACACAACAAACGCCACAGTCTTCAGCAGGCCTGCAGGATCCGCCACACCTACAACGGCGGCCTCCGCAACATCCTGATGGCCGAGCAACGCGTTTTCCACTTCACCGGGCGAAACCCACATTCCGGAAATTTTCATCATGTCGTCGGCACGGCCGTAATAGTGGAAGTAACCGTCGGCATCCTGAAAGAATTTGTCGCCGGTCACCACCCATTTTCCGATTTTCGATTTCGCGGTCAGTTCCGGTTGATTCCAATAGCCGGCAAAGGCGCTTTCGCCTTTCACGCACAGGGTGCCGATGTCTCCCCCGAGAACGGGTTCACCATTTTCGTCCACGATTTGAACTTCATAGTGAGGAACCGGCACGCCGCAGGTTCCCGCACGCGTTTCACCAGGACGGTTAGAAATAAATGTTTGCAGCATTTCCGTGGAACCGATGCCGTCGAGAATCTCGAGGCCGAAGCGATCTTGAAATTGCGTGAAGATTTCTTCCGGCAGCGGTT
This sequence comes from uncultured Acidobacteriota bacterium, assembly GCA_963797765.1. Lineage (GTDB taxonomy): Bacteria > Acidobacteriota > Terriglobia > Acidiferrales > UBA7541 > JBGPTK01. The sequence goes on from CAWCQU010000003.1 coordinate 1,295,437, forward strand.
CGCCGGCCGAAACCACCCGCCGCACAGAGGACAAATCGAACGGCAATCCACGGCCCGCTTCCTGCAACATGGCGGCGAAGAAAGTAGGTACCGCATAGAAAATTGTCGGGCGATGTCTGGCGATGAGCGCCGCAACTTTGTCGACTTTGGTGCGCTCCGGATTCAAAATGGTGCTGGCGCCAACCGAAAGCGGAAAGTACATCGCGTTGCCCAAGCCATAAGCGAAGAAGAGTTTTGAGACGGAGAAGGTGCGGTCGTCGGAGCAGATGCCCAACACTTCGCGCGCGAAGCACTGGCTGGTGACGAACATATCCTTATGCTGGTGAATCGCGGCTTTGGGGCGGCCGCTGCTGCCAGACGTGTACAAGAAAAATGCCGTATCCCGCGCGGAGGTGGGATGAGCGTGGAGCTCCGCTGACGCGGAGTGAATCCATTCGCGCCAATTTCGCCTGCTTTCCTTTTTCGCATCGTTTGCCGGCGAATCGCCCGCGACGATTACCTTTGTTTCATCTCCGCCGAGCGTGAGCAAGAATTGTGGAAGCACCGAACAGTGAACGATTGCAATGCGCGCGCCACAATCCGAATGGTAGAAAGCCAGGTCAGCGGATTTTGCCAGCGGATTGACGGGCACCGCGACCGCTCCAATTTTTGCGGCGCCGAAAAACGCGGCGAAGAATTCCACGGAATCCGGCAGGACAATCAGAACGCGATCGCCCGCGCCGCAGCCCGATTCGCGAAGCGCGTTGCCGGTCCGATTAGCCAGAACAGCGAGTTCCCGATAGCTCACAGCTTCCGGTTCGCCCAGGATCGCAATGCGATCCGGATGTTGTTGTGCCGGGCGGTCCAGAAACCAGGACGCCAAATTAAACTGTGCGGGAATTTCGAGCGCCACAATTTCTCCAGGGGATGAACATTCGCGAATCGTTCTCGGACTCCGCGATGTTACACGACTTGCGCGCACCGCGGAATTGCAAAACAGGCGGAACAATTTGGCGGTAGGTCAGTTCGTTGTAGCCAGAGCTGCACTCACAGCTTACGCGCACCAGCAAGGAGTGGCCGTGCCACTTAGACCGCTGACGGGCATCCACAAATAAAATCAGTTGCGAATTATCACAAAAAAAGAGGAAAGCCCCCGTCGCCAGATTCCGGGAGAGCGAAACCCGGCGCGGGGGCTTGTTGTACCGAAGTTTGATTAGTGATGCGGATGTCCGCCACTGCCACTTGAACCGTGGCTCCCACCACTCGAATGGTTTCCTCCGCCCGACGAATGAGAAGGAGAGGGAGCCGGAGACGGCCCGCGCGAAGGTGCGGGGCCGCTATAGGAGCCCCGTCCGCCACTCGGCGCCGGACTATAACCGCCGCGAGATCCGCCCGAGGGAGAACTGGAGCGCGGCGCTACGATCGGCTGCCGAAGATCAAGCGGCGGCCGGCCGGAAGCGCTGGAACCACGCGACATGGGGGACTGAGTTTGCCGCATGGTCGCACTCGGTTGAGAAGGATGCTCGGACGGATTGTAGTGCTGCCATCCGCCTTGCGATCCGGCTGAACCAGTTTGCGGCTGGCGAGAGGCCGGCGAACTGCTCACCGGCGCACCTGCACGCATAGACGTATTCGCGGGATTTGCGCCAGGCCCGCGGCCGGTGTTTCCGCCATTGAACGTCGACCAGCCAGGTTGAGCGTGATTCTGTCCGTTGGTTCCGAAGCCGCCGGAATTGTTGTTCCGCCCCGCGTCAACCGAACGCTGCACTTGTGATGTCTGCCCGCGGGAAGACTGCAATCCCGAAGACGTTTGCTGCCGGCTGAAGAAGTGCTGCGAAGTAGTGGCGCTTCGCGGCAATTCACTCGTATTCACCGGCCGGTCCGATGGCCGCATGCTGGAGCGATCCGCCCTTGCGGGCAGGCCGCCGGTCATCATGCTGGCATTGCGGAATCCTGCTGCGTCGATGCCGCGCTGCGCCGACGGAACGGATCCGTGACCGAATTGACTCCCCTGCATGGAAGTGAACCCGGAACGGACGCGAGAATTGCTGAAAGCTTCATTCATGTTGGAATACTGGTGAGAAAAACCCCTCGCCAGCGGCTGAATGGGGCGAACCGAACCGTTGAAACGGCCGTTGTGAAAACTGTTGAAGTTGACGACCGTTACCCGGCCTCCGTAGCGTCCCCACCACGGATAGAATCCGTCGCAGGGTCCGATTGGCAGCCAGCCGACGTTGCCGAAGCCGAAACCGACTCCGAACGAGAAGCCACCGCCGCGACCAAACCCGAAGAATGAAACATATGCCGGCGCCCAAATCGGCCGGTACGAAGCATAAACGGGTCCGGGCCACCATGCCCAGCCTCCGCCATAGACGAACCAGCGGCCGTAGTGATAAGGAGCCCAGCCCCACGGTTCATAAGAAACCCAGGTCCAGCCGTAATACGGATACCACACCCAGCGGCCTGCCCGATAAGGAGCCCAGCCGGCACTTACAGAAGGAACCCATACTGGACCGTAATCAGGCACGTTGGTCCAAGTTCCGTAAGCATCGAGGTCTTGAGCTCCAGTGTAGTTGCGATTGGTGTGATTCCAACTGTCGGCGTTGGCGATTAACTTGTCGCGGTCGTTGTTCCACTTGTCCCAATCGTCTTTCCCTGGCGCCTGGGCCACTTTGTACTGGGGGTTATCGGTGCCCGCGATGTCCACGTCCTGTCCCTTCGTCGCGCGGGTGCTGCCCTGCGCAGTGGAAAGTTCCGCGGAACCGTTGCGAACGATCACTTCCGTTTGCGCTTCGTTGTTCACCAGGATGCGATAAACACCTTCGCCGGATTGCAGATGAATCGCGACGTTGGGGGTATCGATTTCCACGTCCGCTTCGCTGCCCTTCAGAACCGAGTAGGTGACCAGTCCCTGTCCAATCTGCAGTTGGATATTGGTGCGCGTGAGCGCCACGATTTTTGCCGTGGCTTCATTCGAGAGGCGAAGAATATTGGCGTGGTCGAGCTGAAATTCCGCATGGGATTTTTTCCCGGTGGCCAGGTGATCGCCAGCCATCACCGGTGTGTTCAACGTGACGGCAACCCATTCGCCGGTATCGCCACGCTGGCTGGAAACGTCGCCATGCACGAAGCTGACCCGCGCGACGCCTGGCGCCGGTTGAGCCGGATTCTGCGGATCTTGCGCTTGCTGATCGTCGGCTTGCGGATCTTGTCCCTGGGAATCTTGTGCTTGTGGATCTTGTCCCGTTTGTCCGACTTGCGTTTGCGCTGTCGGGGGATTCTGTGGAGGCTGCTGGTCTGGGGGTGGCGGATTCTGTGCGCGAACTGAACCTGAGGCCACCAGAAGAACCATCGTTGCCAGACTCAAGAGATATTTTTTCATTGTGCCCCTCCCGCCGGTCGAAACCGAGTCAGGAACTTATTACTCCGACCGGAGTAATGCACAGCGGGGGCCAAACCGTGCCACATTGCAACAGTCCAATATAGCCTGCAATATCAATGTGTTACGCGAGGTCCATCGGCTATTGAGTTTTCCGGGGTTCGCTGGATACTGGTGGTTTTCAAGCGAAGGTGGTGGTTTTCAGCCACCGGCACCGTGGCCTACGGTTCCTCGGGAGGATCGGGAACTCCCATCTTCGAGAGGCGGTATCGCAGAGCATTTCGCGAAAGGCCCAGGGCTCGTGCGGCCTGGCTCTTGTTGCCGTTCGCGCGCTGGACGGCTTCGCGAATAATTTCTTCTTCCCATTTTTCGAGGGTCATACCGGGTGGCAGAATGGGAACCGCGGAGCCCGAATCGGAGGCATCGTGCGGGGGCCGATCGTCGAGATGAAAATCGGCGGCATCGAGCGCGGGGCCAGAGGAGAGAGCCACGCCGCGCTGGATACTATTTTCAAGTTCGCGAATGTTTCCCGGCCAGTGATAATTCATCAATAGATTCAGTGCGGCGGGCGTGATGGTTTGGAGTGGCTTCCCTGCTTCGCGGGCGAACCGCTCGAGGAAGAAATTCGCGAGCGCCGGGACATCTTCCTTGTGATCGCGCAGCGGCGGAATATCGATGGCCACCACGTTGAGGCGGTAATAGAGATCCTCGCGGAAAGTGCCTTCTTCGAGTGCGGCTCGCAGGTCGCGATTTGTGGCTGCCACCAGGCGCACATCCACTTTTAGGGTTTTGGTGCCGCCCAACCGTTCGAATTCTTTGTCCTGCAATACGCGCAGAAGTTTTACCTGAATCGGGGGAGGAACGTCGCCGATTTCGTCGAGAAACAGAGTGCCCTTATCGGCCAATTCAAACCGACCGGGCTTACTGGTGTTCGCTCCCGAAAAGGCGCCTTTGTCGTAGCCGAAAAGTTCGCTTTCGAGCAAATTTTCGGGGATCGCGGTGCTGTTTATTTTTATGAAGGGGCCGGAGGCGCGCTGCGAATGCTGGTGGATTGCGCGCGCGATCAAATCCTTCCCTACGCCGCTCTCCCCGCCTAAAGAACTGTGGCGTTTGTAGGAGCAACCCGTTCCACCAGGGCGAGCACCGCTTGCATTTTGTCGCTGCGCGCGACAATGTTTTCGTATTCGTAGCGCTGGCCGAGCGCTTCGCGGAGGGAGCGATTTTCTTCGCGCAAATCGCGCGACTTTAATTCCTTGCGGATGATCAATACCAGTTCGTCGAACGAAAACGGCTTCAGGATGTAATCGCTGGCGCCCACTTTCATCGCTTCCACTGCAGATTCCACGCTGCCGTAGGCGGTCATCACTACGACGGGAAGCATCGCATCGATTCGCTTAATGGATTGCAGAAATTCGAGCCCGTTCATGCCTGGTAACCGGTAATCGGTGACAACCAAATCGAAGGATTCCCGGTTCAATAATTGCAAGCCATTTTCCGCATCGGCGGCGGAGTGAACCAGAAAGCCCTGTTCGCAGAGATGCAACTCCAGCAGCCGCCTCATCTTGGGCTCGTCTTCCACCACCAGGATTGCCGGTTTTTTCTCGCTCATAGGTAGATCGTTTCGATGCTCAAACGCTTGCCCAAGTTCGCTATAGCGCCACGTGCGGCGAAGGGCAACGGTTCAGCTTTTCGGCGCGGCGGGAAAAAAGACGCGGAAATTGGCGCCGCGCGCCGAATCTTTCTCCAGGTGAATCCATCCGCGATGGTCGTCAACAATTTTTGCCACGATGGAAAGGCCCAGGCCGACACCTTCTTTTTTTGACGTGAAGAACGGATTGAAAATTTGCTCGCGCAGTTCCGGCGGCACTCCCGAGCCGGTATCCTCCACGGAAACCACCACGCCTTCCACACCGCCAGAATTTTGCGGAACAATCGTCAGGCTGAGCTTTCCGTCCTCACCCTCCATAGCCTGATATGCATTGAGAATTAAATTGATGAAAACCTGTTCGCAAGATTGCTCGTCGGTGAGCGCTTGCGGAAGGTTTGCCGCGTAATGGCGGTCGACCTGCACTTTTGCCTCCGGAAATTGATGCTGCACCAGCGTCAGCGCGTGGTCAACGATTTCCGGGAGGCTCACGGGCCTAAGCTCAATGTGGGAAGGCCGGGCAAAATCGAGGAAACGCGCCACCAGAGTATTCAGGCGATTGACTTCCGAAGAAATGTAGCCGGCGAGTTCGGCAACAACCGGCTGGGCGTCGCGCATTTTTTGATTCAACATATCCGCCGAGCCTTTGATGACGCCGAGAGGATTTCGTATTTCATGAGCCAGGCCGGCGGAAAGCTGGCCGAGGGCGGCGAGACGCTCCGAACGCCGCGCTTCTTCTTCGATCTTTTGTAAGCGGAGATTCGTGGCCGAAAGAGTCTCGGAGAGAGCCTGATAGCGCTCGGTCTGGCGGCGATTCTCGATCACTAAACGGTTCACCAAAACGGCGGCGAGAAAGAAAAACAAAATTCGAATGGCCAGTTCGGAGGCGCCGGAAGCGGTTAACTCATACTCTTGCAAAGCCGGAATCAGAAACGAGCAATAAGCGAGCGAGGCGAGGGCGGTCCAAAATAAAGTGCCGACGTACCGAAAGTAGATTGCCGCGGTGAGGATGGGAACGTAATAAATCTGGTAGTAGCTGCTATTGATGCCCACCTGTCCCGTATGGTCGATTAACAAAGTAGCCAGCAAGATCTTGAGCAAAACGCTGTACGAGGGGCCTCGCTTGGGCAGCCAATTGATCAGGCGTCCTTCGAAAAGTTGCAACAATCCAATGGCCAGGAGCGTGAGTTGTTTATGAACCTCGCGAATCGGCGAGAGCAGGGCGAGGCCTGCAAGAAAAAGAAAGAAGACGATATCGATCCAACCGATCGCGGGGCGTTCGCGGGTCTCCATTGTCAAGATTTCCCGCTGTGTGGAACGCGCAAGAGAGGAGGACCGTTTCGGAAAGAGTGGGCCAAATTCATTCCTTCCGCCGGGCTTGGCGGCGTACGCGCTGCTGCGGGTGCGGGTGTTCCCACCTGATGGAAACGCACACTGCCAGGAGCGGCTGTGCTACCAAAAGACGGGTGCATCCAGAATTTGGATGCGGGCGATACAATTTTCGACGAAAAAGACGCGCGGGCGCGCCTGTTAGAATTCAGATATCGCCGGACAGTCTTTACGGGGCTGGTGACCTGCAGGCGGGGCAGATTCTTGAAACTCCGTTGGAGCACGCCGGCGAAATCGCGGGACATGAATCGAATTGAGGTGCCGTCATGAAAGGCAAAGTGTTTTTGGTCGGGGCTGGACCAGGAGATCCCGAACTGCTGACGGTGAAGGCGCTGATAGTTTTGGCGGCGGCCGACGCCGTGGTGCACGACGAATTTGTCTCGGCCGAGGTGCTGGCCTTGGTCCCGGCTTCGGCATGCGTGCACACCGCGGGGAAAATCGGCGGCAAGGAAGGAGTGAGCCAGGAAGAAATTCTCCGGTTGCTGGTGACGCATGCCAGCGAGGGGCTGCGAGTGGTGCGCCTGGCTGGCGGAGACCCGCTCATCTTTGGTCGCCTGGGTGAAGAGATGGAAGCGCTGCGCTCGACGGGGATCGATTTCGAAGTAATTCCCGGAGTGACGACCGCTTCGGCGGCGGCTGCCCTTGCGGGGATTCCCTTGACTGGCCGGCGGCACGCATCCAAGCTGATTTTCTTCAGCAATCACGACGGGGCGGAGAAACATTCCGCTTAGGATTCCGACGACGCACTGCTGGACGCCTCGATTGTGGTTCGTTTTACGGGAAGCAATTTCGAAGAACTCACGGCTAAACTTCGGGCCGCGGGATTGCCGGACAAAACCCCGTGCTTGGTGATGTCGCAATCCGCCGGGCGCGCAGAACAGATTCACCGCACCAAGCTTTCGGAGTTGGGGGCCGACCTGGCGAGCACCCCGCGTTTCCCGGAGTCCGCTGTACTGATCATTGGAGCGGTGGCCGGAGCGGTTCGCCCGGAAAAGCAATTTCAATTCAAGGGCGAAACTTTGTCTTCGCAGGTAGAAGCACGATCCGCTGTGGCAGCTTCTTGATTCGGCGGAGGCGCTATCCATTGGGGTATTGCCTCCGCTGATCGTTTGCGCGGGCCGAATTTATTTCCGAGCTTCGAGTGCGGACTTTCCTGCCGTTGTCGATCGGGCGACTCCTCCGGAATTTTTGCCTATTTGTGAGACGAAATGTAGACGAGGGAGCAACGCCCTCATTGCTGATCCCCACTTTCACGCTATTCGCACAGCCAGCAGTGGCTGTGCTACAAGGGCGCAGAAGCGCGCGAAAGTGCATGGAGAATGTAGTGGATGCGGATAGAGGTGGATTGCTGCTATCGCGAACGGTAACGACGGCAGAAAAGTTACTGGCGCCCGTTGGAATGCCGGTCAATGCACCAGTGGCGGTATCGAAGGTCAGGCCGGCGGGGACATTGTTCATGGTCCAAGTGTAGGGCGGAATTCCGCCCGTGGCGGAAAAAGCAGCGGCGATCTGTTGGCCTTGCACAACTGAGCTGGGCATATCCGTTTGCGAAATCGCGAGCGGCTCGCTGATCCTGATTTGAACTTCGCGCGTGATGCTGTTCGGAGTTTCAAAGGAATCGGAGATTCGAATCGCGGAATCGAAAACGCCGTCAACCAAAGGAACCCCCGAAACGACGATCGATCCTGCCGAAGATTCAATGGAAAGCCCGGCGGGCAGCTTGCCGCGCGCCAATCGAGCGATGTAGGGAGGCCGCCCTCCCACCACTAAAACGGATGCATGATAGGACGAGGCTCGGGCGGCATCGGGAAGCGAAAAAGACTGAACTGCTAAAGGGCCGTTGATGATTAACTGAAGAGACTGAGAGCGAGTGCTCGGCGGCTTGGCGGAGTCCGTCACTTGCACCTGAAGATTTGAAGATCCGGAACTTCTAGGAATTCCGCTGACAATTCCCGTCGAGGAATCCAACACCAGTTCATCGGGTAGCTGGTTAAGGTCACCGACGATTTCCCAATGGAACGGAGGCGTTCCCCCCACTGCCGGAATCGATTCCGAATAAGGGGAATTCAGCACGCCTGCGGGCAACGAAGTGATCGGTATGATGACGTTTTTCAGGACGTGAAGGGTGTAAGCCAAGGTTGTCTGCAACTGCGGAGTGCCGCTATCCGCCACCCGCAGCACGAATGGAAATGTGCCGGGCTTCGAGAGGATTCCCTGTACCGCACCACTTCCATTCTGATTGCTCAGTGTAAGCCCGGCCGGAAGAGGAGCCGATCCATTCGCCAGTCCAAACGTGTAGGGCGGTATTCCTCCCGAAGCGGAAAGATCGAAGGAATAGGGTAGTCCAACATTTCCATCGGCGAGAGGCTGCACTGAAGTTAGCTTGATAGGCGCCACACATTCCAGCTCAAGATTTTTACTAGCTGAATTGCCCGCCTTGTCCTTCACTTGAAATGTAAAAAGCGAGTGGGCAGCTGAGAGCTCACCCGGCATGCCATCAATCACCCCGTTTGAATTGAGCGTCAATCCATTTGGCAAGGCCAGATCGCCGGCCGGGATGCTCCAGGTATAGGGTGGGGTGCCGCCAGCCGCTTGAAGTGTGGCCATGTATAGTTTCCCTGCGTCCGCTCTGGGGAGCGGAGACTGAGTAGCGATGAGGAGTTGCGAGGGAGAGGCTACTTGAGCAGCAGGAGGAGCGCTGTTCGTATTTCGTTCGTTACTTGGGCGCTTGCAGCCCGGTGCGCAGGCAAGGGCGTATAGGGCAAACGCCGCCAGAAAATATTCCGAGCGCCGAGGGGAGAGAGTAGTCATGCAGAGCGTTCCTCCGAGAGGAATCGCGGCAAGGACCCAGGCACAAAAAGCGGCCCCGGAGTCAAGATTTGAAGCGCGGATTCCGACTTTTTACGAGCATTTGGACGATTGCAAAAACACGCGATATAGGCGCGATTAGAAATTTCTATCATGCTGTATTTAAATCGGTTGCAGGCTTTTGACTGCGAAGTGCTCAGGCGATTAAAACCGCGATTCGAAAGGCGGGTAATCAAACACAACAATGCCGCGCTCTGGCTCTGCATTTCCAGCCCTTTAAATCCGATCCGCCGTTTGTTCGGCATACAGGCCCCCTATCCTGAATAACACGGATTCGCCAAAATACAAGACCCGTGCCTGTAGACATTTGTAGTGAGCGGGTTGGAATAGCTGCAGGGAGCTGCGAGCTCTTAGGGGGCTGCGCAGATTGTGAAAATTAGTTAGATAAATTTTGCGGTTTCGGGAACCGATTTCGGGGCTTTCAACAAGCGCAGATATTCATCTCGCGAGAAAACGAGTAGCACTTCTATTTCGACATCCTCTTTTGCCTTCCAAGCTCTGACCAGCTGAGCAATGGAGTGCTCGTCATTCGTTTCGCAAGAAAGGAAAACGTGATAGGAACCAAACAACAATTTGATTTCCTTCATTTCAACGCCGCATGAACTGCATAAACGGGCGACGATTTCCTGCAAGTCCGGCTTGTCTTGAATGGCACGCGCCCCGTGCTTTCGATCGTTGATCAGCAGTAGGAATTCGATCATAGATCCTTACAATTGAGTGTGAGGCCGGTAACGTGGCAAATCTTCATTGCTATTCAGGATGCGCGACCACTCTCCCATCAGGTAGATTTCTACAAGCGCAAGGGCGCAAGCGGGCCTGTTGCCACTGCAAGAATCCAGTCACCGGTTGTGAAACGAGAAATCTCTTGTTCGATCGCGGGCCCAAATTGCGCAGGAGATTCGCGGCGAAATCGCAGCGCCCGCGCGACAATTCGCATTGGTTCGGAAAGCGTCATCTTCGCGATAAATCCTGGCAATAAACAAACGACCCATCAACTATCCCAGAACGGGAAAAAGACGCGGAGAATCACTGTTTTTTACTTGGTATTGCAAGCAAGGGAGCTTTGGCGCGAATTCAATCGTGAGTTATCCCGGCAAGGGCAGGGCGCGGAGGCGGCTCTGGGCCATGAGTTGGGCCGGCGGCGAGGACAAGAAGCTCTAGCCAGTTTGTAGTCGAGTAATGAAAACAGAAGAGAGGCGGACCGGTCTGCAAGCCGGATTCTCTGGCCGAGTAGTGTAACCTTCTCGCTTCGCGCAACTTATTGATGCAACGCAGTTCCCTTCCCTAATATAGACGCTTGGTCCAGTCCAGTGAATCAACAGTTTTGCCAACGATCATACGTCCAGTCATTCAAGTTTCCGAAGTCGGCAAGATCTACGGCTCAAGGGTGGCCTTCGATGATGTGTCGTTCGAAGTCAAACGACGCTGAGATTTTTGGTTTGATCGGGCCTAACGGCGATGGAAGGACCACTTTGTATGGATTGAAACTGTTTCGCTTGATACCTCGAATACCGGAGGATGGAAACAGCCGTATTTACATTGCCGCGGACAGTCTCTTGCCGGAACGGCCCTTTGCCTCGTAAAGGGCCTGGTCTGCCAAGCGTATCAAACTCTCAAAAGTTTCTACGTCCCGGGAGTAGGTTGCAACTCCGGCGCTCACGGAAAGGGGGGGCATCTCTCCGTCACTCGCTACGCGCTCGCAGATACGGCGCGATACTTCTTGCGCCGCTTTCGCTCCGGTCTCGGACAAAATGAGCGCAAATTCGTCTCCACCATACCGCGCGGCCGTGTCAATGGAGCGGGAATTAACGCGAAGCACGTTGGCTACCCGGCAGAGCGCTTTGCTGCCCACTAAGTGGCCGTTGTCGTCGTTTATTTTTTTGAGCCCATCGAGGTCAAACAGAAGGAGAGAAAAAACCTTTCCAGTACGCCGGGACCGCTGGATCTCGGTCTCCAACGCCTCTATCAGCCGCCTGTAATTGGCCAATCGTGTCAGGGAATCGTTCACAGCCTGCTCTCGTACGTTTTCAATTAAGTTAATATTATCGAGAAGCACTCCGCCCAACAGGACCGCGTAACTGCTGAATTGGAGGAATTCCGCAAGAGCAAAGGGCGCATCCAGTCCATGCTCGGATTGGCTGGCGGCGAGGCAGCACGCTACATTCAATCCCGCCGCATAGAATAGGGATCTCTCGAACGGAGGAGTAGTGGGCTTCAGGCGCAGATGATATCCCACCGTTGCGAGAAGAAAGAGTGCCGCAGGAAACAGATTCCCCGGCCGTGGAAAAACTCCTCCCAAACGAACTACAACCAGTGCAGGGAGCCGCCCATGCACCGTGCTAAGCAAGGACGCCGACAAGACAACGACGACAAGCGCCAACGCGATTTCGCGGTCCGGGTTGCGGGCAGTAGGAAGGCGACGCTCCACAACCAGGGCTGCCACGAGCAATACAGCCAGGAATGTCCGGCCGATCACCCACGCCATCGGATCTCTGAGACTAATGTCGGAATTAGCCATGCGAAAGGAGGCGAGGCTAGAGCTAAAAAGGGTGATTCCGACGATGACGAATCCGCAGGCAAGGGTGAGTGAAAGCCGATCGCGTGTTCCCAAAAACCTTACTACTGCGGAGGCCCCGATAATCAGTGCGAGGATTCCGCTCGTAATCTGGAGTTGGCCGTAAAACAAATGATCCAGGGAGAACGGGATGCGTCGCAGGGTCCAGGCCAGTGCCAGGACACCACTCTCTCCCACGAGGAAGAGCCATACAACTCCAGGTCTCGTCAGAAAGTTCGGGATTTTCTGAGCATTGTTCAAACCCGTTTCACCGCGACCAACGGCCCATCTAAATCAAGATTACCCGCAGGTGCTGCTCGATGCGAAGGCAGAAATCCGGCTTGTTTCCTGCCCGACTATACTTGAAGGAACATGTTTTCTTTCACGGTTGAAAAGCCGGCCGCTTAACTGAAGGAGTTTTCGCAAACATCGACTAGTTGGCTTCGCTTTCGTCGGCGAACTCCTAGCAACCGGCACCAGAAAAAGCTGAAATGTCCCGATTTGTTCGTGCGCAATTTCGAAAGTGCCCTGGCCGAGATCAAATTCTTTCGGACTATGGAAGAACAAGGAAAGCTGTTCGTGGGTCGCTGTCGAGCGTCCTTCCTCCACTTGGTAAAGCTCCAATTCCAAAGGGTGGCGAGCGGGAAAGCGATTCTGGAACTTCGTCAAGAGCTCCTCAAGGAACCTGCTCTTCGTCAGATTGTCGAGCATTTTCAGTTCCTCCTCACCGTGCGGGCAGAACTACACGATGTGTATCTGCGCAACAAAATGGCTTGGCCGTAACTCGGAAACAAATTACCGGGATGGAGCCCGACAAAACTACAACCAGTCAGTGGAACCGTCAATCAAGGAATCTGCTTGTGGCCGCAAAATGAGAATGTCCGTTCTCAGCAAAGTAGTAATGTCATCGGTTCGTCTTTGCACCTTCGGGGGAGCGAGCCCGCACCACGTGGCCAAATTACTCGGTAATGCGATCGCGACGGTCGAGACGCACTACGTCTTTTTCGTCAAAGAGTTGTGTGAGCGGGCCCGTCAAATCATGGAGAACGGCGATGGCCTGGAATCCAGAGTGAAAATTGCACGGTTTTTGCAAACCAGACTTTCAAAAATGAACAAGTCCAATAAGATAAGCGGACGGGTCTGTAAGCCGGATTCTGTTCGACGCTGCCGTTTGTTCCGCGTATGACGGCGGAACGTTGCGGAGGCGCCGCAGCGATCATTCCTCTAGTCCCGGCATCGCTGCCGGGATCAAGCAGCCTACCCGAGGGTCACACCGGCTTGCTCTTGCGAGCACACCGGATACGGGCCGGGCCAGCCCTCCCCTCCTATTTGGCCTTGCTCCACGCGGGGTTTGCCATGCGTCCGCTGTTGCCAGCGGAACGGTGGGCTCTTACCCCACCATTTCACCCTTGCCAAGTGCGATCAGCAAAGAGACGCGGGATTGAGGTTTTGCCTCACTCCTGCGACAGATGCCTTGTGGTTCGGCTTCGTTGACCACAAGCGGTTCGCTTACGCTCACCGCATTCGCACCGGTGGTATATTTTCTGTGGCACTTTCCGTAGCCATTCCGGCACTGCAAGCCGAGACACCGGAGCGGCCCCCTGGCGTTACCAGGCGCGTTGCCCTGAACAGGAACCCTTGCGGCTTCCTGTCCTGCGGAGTCCGGACTTTCCTCCCGTCTGGCAATTTTGCAATTGCCGGACCAGCGATCGCCCGACCCGCCCGCCAAAATTATTATACATGGTAATCTGTTTGGATGAAGCGGCGCGTGGTCCGGATCGATCACATTCAAATCGCGGCACCTGAGGGGTGCGAGCCAGCCGCGAGAAAATACTACGGCTCGATCCTGGGTATGCAAGAGATCACGAAACCGCCGGCATTGGTCGCTCGGGGCGGTTGTTGGTTCCGGTGCGGCGAACAACAGGTGCATATCGGCGTGGAGCGGACTTTTCGCCCGGCCAAGAAAGCTCATCCTGCTTTCGGCGTGCTTGACCTCGATGATTTGCGCAAAGACCTGATCGACAGCGGCATCGTGGTTGTTGATGATAACGATCTTCCAGGCGCGCGTCGTTTCTATGCCGAAGACCCTTGGGGCAACCGGCTCGAGTTCCTGGAAATTCAGCCGTAAACTTGAGTGCAAAGCCAGGCCACCGAAAACTTCGCTCGAGTGTGCCGGAATTGACGACCGCTCAGAGAATTTGTGCAGTGAGCGTCGGCGCTCCTCCCCGCATGCTGCTTGGTTTCATGCTTCACCAGCCAACATAGCCTTAGGAGCTGCATGAACGCTTGACATCGGGTGCTTGTGGGCAGAGCCGCTCTCAAGTAAGCTGACTCATCCTATGGCGACAAAACGCAAAGCGAAACGGCAGGCGAACATCGGGGAAACCACCGACCAGCGGCTGGATGCACTGCTGACTTTACTTGCTGAAAATTCGACGATTGTGATCAGCGGCGCCAAGATCGCGAAAGAAATCGGCGTGCAGCGGCAGACGGTTTGGAGATGGGTGGAAAAGCTGCGCGAACTGGGCGTGAAATTGAAGGGGCACGCGGGAACGGGCTACCACTGCGAGCGCGTGCCGGATGTGCTGGTGCCCCGGCTGGTCGGACCAAGGTTGCACGGAACGCCGTTTGCGAAACACATTTATCATTTTTTCAAAATCGATTCGACCAATAACGTAGCCATGCGGCTGGGCGAAGCCGATGAGCCACACGGCGCGATCGTGATCGCCGAGGAACAGACATCGGGGCGGGGACGCGCGGGGCGTTCCTGGTTATCGGAGAAATCGGTCGGGATTCACGTGACGGTGCTGCTGCGTCCACCCATCGCTCCGGCTCATGCTCCTTTGCTGACTCTGGTGGCGGGACTGGCGGCGCGCGATGCTGTGGCCGAGGAAACCAATATGACGACGGATATCCGGTGGCCGAACGATGTGATTTTGAAAGGTCGCAAATGCTGCGGGGTTCTAACGGAAATGCGCGGGGAGCCGGATCGAATCCATTTTGCCGCGGTGGGAATCGGGATTAACGTAAACCAGACGAAGATGCCGGCAGAATTGGAGGAAATAGCGACGTCGTTGCGAATGGAGACGGAGCGGGTGCACTCGCGAGTGGCGGTGTTGGAACGGATGCTGCGCAACCTGGATCGCTACTACAACCAATTCATTACGGAGGGCGCGACGCCAATTCTGGAACGGTTCGCCGAAGTTTCGAGTTATTACGAAGGCAAGCGAGTGCAGATCGCGACGGCCTTGGAAACTTTTGTGGGCACGACAGTGGGTTTGGAATCGACGGGCCTGCTGCGCGTGCGGCGCGACGATGGCCGCGTTGAAACCGTAATTTCAGCGGATGTGAGCGAGGCGTAGAAATGCTGCTGGTGCTGGATGTGGGAAATACGAATACGGTGCTGGGAGTGTTTCGCGATGCGGAACTGCTGGCGAACTGGCGGCTGACCACGGCACGCGATCAGACGGTGGATGAATATGGAATCCTGATTCGCGAATTGTTTTCGCTGGCCGGGCTCGAAGCGGCGGCGATTGGCGGGATGATCATCAGTTCCGTGGTGCCGCCGCTGAATCAGACGCTGGCGGAAATGGCGGAGCGGTATTTCAAACTGAAAGCTCTGTTTGTGGAGCCCGGCGTAAAGACGGGCATGCCGGTGCACTACGACAATCCCCAGGAAGTGGGCGCGGACCGCATCGTGAACAGCGTGGCGGCATTCGAGAAATATGGGGGGCCGTGCGTCGCGGTGGATTTCGGGACGGCGATTAATTTCGATGCGGTGTCCGAGCGCGGCGAATATCTGGGTGGCGTGCTGGTGCCGGGGATCGGGATTTCGGCGGAGGCGCTGTTTTCGCGGGCAGCCAGGCTGTTTCGCGTTGAAATAAAAGACCCGGGGAAAATTATCGGCACGAATACGGCGGCATCGATGCAGGCTGGGCTCTACTATGGATACGCGGACTTGGTGGACGGAATTTTGACTCGCATGAAAGCAGTGCTGGGGCCAAAAACGCGAGTGGTTGCCACCGGCGGACAGGCGCCGCTGATC
Source organism: uncultured Acidobacteriota bacterium (assembly GCA_963797765.1). Taxonomy (GTDB): domain Bacteria; phylum Acidobacteriota; class Terriglobia; order Acidiferrales; family UBA7541; genus JBGPTK01. The sequence continues at coordinate 1,311,296 of CAWCQU010000003.1, forward strand.
GCGCGCGCGTCGAAACACATAGAAGCCGTGGACGAATTTCTGACGCTCGAAGGACTGCGAATCGTGTGGGAGCGGAATCTGGCCACCGGAAGAGTGAAGCCCGCCGCCACGGAAAAAACAGCGCCACGCGCCGGCGCTGTGCCGCGGAAAGCCGGGATTTGACGGGCGGCGGCGCGAGCCCCATGGACGTCTTCAACTATTTCAATTACTTCACCGAAATTGAAGAGCATTTCTGGCGGAAACGAGGCGCGCATTTATTGGTGTCCCCGCTGGATTGGGCCGTGGTGGAGACCTGGCAAAAGGCCGGGATTCCGCTGGAGGCGGTGCTGAGAGGGATCGATCGCGCGTTTGAAAGCTGGGCGCGATCGCGGCGCGCGGCGGGCGGGCGGCAATTGAAAAGTTTGGCTTACTGCGTGGATGCGGTTCTCGACGCGGCCACGGAAGCGGCTGAAGCGCACGCGGGCTCCGGGCCGGAAGTGAAATCGGCGCGGCCGGCGAGCGAACCGTTTTCGCGCGATGAGCTGGCCGCTTATTTCGAACGCAACCGGAAACGATTGCTTCTGGCGTCGGATAAGTGCCGGTCGGCCCATGGCGACTTTGCGGAACGCATCGAGGAGACGGCAAAGCGGATCGAAGAACTTGCGGTGCTGTTCAATTCGCCAGGGAAGATGGATTTGGAAGATTTGGAGCGCCGCTTGACTGTGCTGGAGGAGAAACTTTCGGCTGCGGCGGGAGCGGCGGCGAGCGAGGATGTACTGGTAAATATCCGCAGGGAAATTGACCGGGCGCTGGCGCCTTATCGAAGGAAGATGTCGGCGGAGCAATTGACGCAGCTTGAAAAACAATACACGCAGAAAAGGCTGTTCGAAGAGTTTGGAGTGCCACGACTGAGCTTGTTTTATCTGGCGTGAAAAAAGGATTGGTCGACGGAATGAATGTCACGATTGAAAAATTGATTTATGGCGGCGACGGGCTGGCGCATCACGACGGCGCGACCGTGTTTGTCCCTTTTGTGCTGCCGGGAGAAGTGGCGGAAATCACGGAAGTGGAGCGGAAGAAAAAGTACATCCGGGGGAGAGTGCGAGAACTGGTGACATCGTCGCCGGAGCGTGCGGTGGCGCCTTGCCGGCATTTTGGAATTTGCGGTGGATGCCACTATCAGCACATTCCGTACGCGGCACAGCTTCGATTCAAATCAGAAATTTTGCGGGAGACGCTAAGAAGACTGGGACGGATCGATTGGACAGGTGTGATCACCGAGCACGCTTCCCCTCCCTGGGGATACCGGAATCGAGCGCAGTGGAAAGTGCGCCCACGGGCCGGCGCGCCTCTTGGAGCTACAACCAGCGCGGTGGCCAGAGTCGCGGGAAATCCGGCCGGCCAGGCAACGAATGGAAATTTGGGAATTGGTTATTTTCGCGCCGCTTCCACGGCGCTCTGTGCTGTCGAGGAATGTCCCGTGCTTTCGCCGCGGCTGGTAGAAACGCTCGGGTATTTTCGCGGAGCGCTGGCCAAAGGAGAACTGCCGGCGGCTTTGCGCGAGGTGACAGCTTTTGCAGACGCGAGCGAATCAAACGTTTTGGTAAATGCTTCGTTCGCCGGCTTCCCTTCCTCGCCTGCGGGATTGATCAAAACGATTCGCGCGGCGGTGCCGGGAATTGAAAGCCTTCTGCTGAATGATCTGAGCCGCGAACGGATGGAATTGGACGGGCCTGGATATTTGAAGTATGAAGCCGACGGATTCGCGTATCGCGTGGGACATTTTTCATTTTTTCAGGTGAACCGTTTTCTCGTGGAGGAGCTCGTTCGCACGGTAATGGGGGAAACGGCTGGTGCTGCGACATGCGGCACGCGGCGGCTGGCGCTGGATTTATTCGCGGGCGTGGGGCTCTTCACGCGGCCGCTGGCGGAGCGCTTCGAGCGTGTGGTGGCCGTGGAGGCGAATCCGGCGGCAGTTCGCGACCTGGATTCGAATATTGCCGACATCGGCGGACAAGTGGAAACGCACGAAGCGGACGTGGAGGTATTTTTGAAAGAGTGGAAAGACACTCCGGACCTGGTTGTGCTGGACCCGCCGCGCGCGGGAATGACGCCCGAAGCCGTCGCTCGGCTTGCCGAAATTGCGCCCGCCGAAATTGCATATGTTTCGTGCGAACCGTCGACATTATCCCGCGACCTGGCTGTACTGACGGCGAAGGGATATACGATTAGCGAAGTCCACCTGTTCGATCATTTTCCCGAAACATTTCACATCGAATCGTTCGTGCGCTTAACGAAACGGCCATGAAACTGCCCACGGTTTGGATCGCCTGCTCGTTTGCCGGCGGGATCGCGCTCGCCGGAGTTCTGCCGGTGAATTTGTGGTATTGCGTGGCGCTGGCGGCGGTGGGGATCGCGGCCGGAATGACCCTGTTGGGCGCGAACCGGTTGACCGCTGCAATGCTGCTCGGCCTGCTGAGTTGGGCGGCGCTGGGCGCTGCCGCAGTGAGAGTTGAGCAGGCTTCTTCTTCACCGACGCTTGTAACGCGCCTCGTGACTCAAGGGAGACTTGACCTGAGCGAGCCTCTGCGCTGGCGCGGGCGGCTGCGCAGCGACTCGATGCGCCTTCCCTGGGGCACGCGGTACGAAATCGATCTGGAATCGGTGGAATCGGCGGGGCGGAATGTGCAAGTTACGGGCGGATTGCGCGTGAATTTTTATAATGACGAACGTCACCCGGAATCACCTGCGGATCTACGCGCGGGGGACCGAGTGGAAGTGCTGGTGCGCGGCCGCGAGCCGAGAAATTATCTCGATCTCGGGGCGGTGGATACCCGCGGCATGCTGGCCCGCCAGAACATCAACCTGGTTGGAAGTTTGCGCAGCACCGAGCTGTTGCGAAAGCTGGATACTCCTTCACTTCGTTTTGCCGACCGTCTGGCGCGGGTACGCGGGCGGTTGCTCGAACAGGTGAACCAACTTTTCCCGGATTCACGCGACCGCACAGCGGTGCTGCGCGCGATGTTGCTGGGCGACCGGAATTTTGTGGACACACAAACCGCGGAAGTCTTTCAAAAAACGGCGGCGTATCACGTGCTGGTACTGGCGGGATTGCACGTTGCGGCATTGGCCATTTTCGTTTTCTGGCTGGCTCGGCGGTTGCGGCTCACAGCGATATGCACCACGGCGGTGACGCTGGTGGTGCTGGCCGCGTACCTGGGAGTGGTTCAGGACCGTCCGCCAATTTTGCGAGCCGCACTGATGGCGGCCATTCTTCTGGGGGCGCGATTGCTGTTCCGGAGGATGGAACTGTTGAACGCGGTGGCGCTAGCCGCGGTGATCCTGCTGAGCGCGCGGCCCTCGGCGCTGGTAGATGCAAGTTTTCAGCTCTCGTTTTTGGCAGCGGGAGTGATTGCTGGACTGGCGATGCCGTGGATCGAGCGATCGAGCGGTCCATATCGCGACGCCCTCGCTCATCTGGGTGACTCGACACGCGACGTTTCATTTCCAGCGCGAGTGATTCAATTTCGATTGGATCTGCGAGCCGCCTCAGCGTGGCTGGCGAACAGGCTTCCGGCATGGTTGGCGCCCCGAGCGGACGGCCTGGTGAAGGCGCCGCTGGCGGCAAGCTTTCGATTGTGGGAAGTGATTGTGCTTTCGGCAACAATTCAATTGGGATTGCTGCCGTTGCTGGCCGGGAATTTTCACCGCGTGAGCATTTATGGACCCGCGTCAAATGTTCCTGCGGTGCTGCTGACCGGTTTGATTGTACCGCTTGGCTTTCTGACGCTGGCAACGAGCTTTGTTTGGGGAGCGGCGGCGAGGGTGCTCGCAACATTGCTGGGCGGATTGGTGAGTGCGCTCCTGGCTTCAGTGGAATGGATCAGCCGATGGCCTCACGCGTCGCATCGGATTCCGGGGCCACCGGCGTGGCTGATGATTTTATTTTTTAGCGCGCTAGTGGCGCTGGCATTTCTCTCGCGCGCGGCCCTGGGAGGAGACCGGCCGGCACGTTCCAATCGCTACCGGCTGTGGCCTGAGACCATCGCGGGATTCGCGCTGGCTTTACTGGCTTTCGCCGTCGCGATGTTTCCGTTTGCCCCACGTCTTAAGGCGGGCCAACTGGAAGTTACGGTTCTGGATGTGGGCCAGGGTGATTCGATTTTTGCGTCTTTTCCGAACGGCCATACGATGCTGGTGGATGGAGGCGGGCAGTATTCGCAAAACTCTACCGGCGGATATCGATCGGGACCGGACATTGGCGAGGAAGTGGTGTCACCGTATTTGTGGCAGCTAGGATTGAAGCGAGTTGACGTGATCGCGCTAACACATGCTCATCACGACCATCTGGATGGACTCTACGCGGTGATAGACAACTTTCACGTGAAGGAATTGTGGGTGGGGCGCGATGTGGACTCCCCAGCGTACAGCGAGCTACTGACGTATGCGCGGGCTCGTGGAATCGCGATCGTTCATCATCTGCGCGGGGATACATTCGATTGGGGCGGAGCAAAAGGGCAGGTGCTGTGGCCGGAAAATCCCGTGCTGGCTCCCAGGGCGACGAACGACGATTGCCTGGTTCTTCGAATCGAGGACGGTGGGATTCGATTTTTACTGACCGGAGACATTGAGAAGCGCGTGGAAGGATCGCTAGTGAAGGATGGCGACACGCTTGCCGCGGATTTCTTGAAAGTGCCGCATCACGGAAGCAAGACCTCGTCGACAAATGCTTTTCTGGCTCGGGTTGGGCCGCAAATCGCGGTGGTTTCCGTGGGCGAAGGAAATCCGTTTGGGCACCCAAATCCAGAAACGATCGGGCGGCTCGAAGGAACGAAAGCGAAAGTATTGCGTACGGATCGCGACGGCGCAGTGACGGCGATAACCTCGGGTCGCGAACTGGCTGTTCACACATTCGCGGAAACGCATCCGCAATAAAACACAGTCTGGCACATCAAATCAAAACGGGCGCAGCCCTTCGAAACTCAGGGCAAACAAGCAGCGCCCCTACAAGAAAAGGTCTCCGAAAATTCATCAATCGTTTTGACAGACTAGCTTTCGCTGGATTCGCCGGCGTCAGCGAGTTCGGGACCCTTATTGCCTGACTGATACTCATCGATCAATCGCCGGGCTTCGTCCGCTTGGGATTGGAGAACCAGAATTTCCGTATCGTGCGGCCCCATCGGCGGCTCGCGCATCGGAAAGGGATCGGTGGAAACTGGATTTGGCACCGTGATTCCGGCGCTTTCGAGAAGGCCGCGGATGACCACGGCCTCCGTCCAGGTGCCTGCGACGTGAACCACTACAGTGCGTTCGGGCTGTGCTTGTTGGCTCATTGGACTCCCCTGAAATTCATCGTATCTTGCCGCTTGCGCGCGTCACGTTCATAATATTCTCAACTATATTCTGAACCAGGCGCTCGCACAAACGATGGATCTATATGGATAAAGAATCCAACCGCACTCCCACGCAAGAGGAAATCGACGAAGAAAGCAGGCGTGTGCGCCGGCTGCGGATCGTGGTTCACCTGGCGTTGAGCACGATTGCCGATGGCGAGCTGACCATCGAGGAAGCGGCCGGGATGGTTGCGGCAACGCGGAATTTTGCGCTCGATTTATTTCCCGGGAAGGAGCGCGCGTTCGACGTAATTTACCGGCCTCAGTTTCAGCGATTGATCCACGAAGTTTACCGGCTGCAGTAATCCTGGAAACTGAGTACATTCTGATCCCATTTTACGAATGGCGCGTCAAGTCCCTCGAGCTTTCAATCAGATGGTTGACAGTAAGGATGCCACCCTGAAGGGTGGCGCTACACGACCACTCCGACTTGGCGTTGCCAAACAGAATCTGAAAGCTCCGACCCCCTAAAAACCATCGTTCCGCAATCCTGACTTGGCATTCTCCGCATGCTGAGAAATGCGGGATCAGCGGCGAAAATACATTCGCAGAATTACCAGGGCAAAGCCCCCAACAAATCCGAGCGCGGCCTGATATTCGCGATTGCGTTTGTAAAGAGACCATGAAAATCGAGCGGCGGCTTCGGCCTGCGGACGAGCGCGAGGCGGCCGGGGCCAGAAGAGCGGAATACGGGCGGCGTAGTCGTCAAATTCGCGGCCGTAACGGGCGCGCAGCTCCCCTTCTTCGCGACTCATCACCGCAGGGTAAAACATCAAAAAATAAAGAAGGATCAAACCACCAGCCGCCCAAGAATTTCCGGCCACGCCGAGGCCGGCAGCGATCACCGTGCTTCCAAAATAGAGAGGGTTGCGCGTCCAGCCGTAAGGACCTACGGTGGCAAGCGCTTCGCCCTTGCGCAGATGTCCAGCGGCCGACGCGCGGACGAGAATCCCAATGACTCCTATGGCTGCTCCGATTGCGATAGAGCGCGGACTAGGAGTGGATAGCCAGAGGAAGCCAATGGCGATGGGATAACCGGCGCGAACCCGCCAGCGTGCCCAGAGTTCGTCGGACCTCGCCATCAGCGCATCCCCAGGCGGCGTTCGATAGCATTCATCACTTCTTCGACGGTGATTGCGAGCATGGCTCGGGAATAATCCTTCCCCCGGCGATAGGTAGTCTCATCCGGTTTGGCATTGCGCAGGATCACATCGGTTGTGGAATAGGGGCCGTTGCGAGCCGGATCAGTGGGCCCAAACAAAGCCACCACCGGAGTGCCGAGCGCGACGGCGAGATGCAACGGGCCCGTATCGCCTGCAACCAGAAACCGCGCCCGGCGCAGCAAGGCCATCAGGTGCGGGATGTCGAGAGGGATAAGTGCTGGTTCGGGCGGCCCGGCGGCGCGGCGGAGAACGTCGGCGATTGCTTCTTCGCCGGGGCCGTATGCAACCACGGCTTTCCACTCGTACCGCTTGAAAAGCTCGCGATACAGCGCGCCGTAGCGCTCGGGAGGCCAGCACTTCGATTTCCAACCGCCGCCGGGACTGAGCACATAGAATTCGCGAAGGCCGCGGGCGACGAGCTCGCGATCCACCTGGATGACGGCGTCTCGATCGAGCGCGACGGGAAATTGGATGTCATTGACCGGGGCGCCCACGGCTTCCACCAGGCTCAAATTGTGCGTCACTTTATGGGAGCCATGCGGCGTCACGTGTTCCGTATACAGTTTTGCGGCGAGCCGCTCGCGGGCATATGCGGCTTCAAATCCAACGCGGCGCGGCGCGGCCGAAGCGTAGGCAAGTAATGCGGACTTATAGAGCGATTGGAAATCGAGTGCACAGGTGTATTGGGTGGCGCGGAGTTTCTTGATCACCGAGAGGATTTCGCTCCACGAACGGCGATTGAAAGCGATGATTTCAGTGACGTCACGATTGCCATCGAGCAGCGGAGCCCAGCGGGTATCGATGAGCCAATCAATTCGCGCGGCAGGATAGGCCTGGCGCAAAGCATGGACGGCCGGCAGCGTGTGGATCACGTCTCCCATGGAACTCAGGCGCACGACCAGAAAACGGTCAGCCGCGGATGCTCCGGCGGAGGCGGATTGGTCAGGCATCCGGACGCCCCTGAATGCTAGCGATCAAATCGCGTGTGGAATGATTTTTTGGATCGCCGGCAATGGCGACGCGGATGCCGAGTTCGGCGGCGACTTCGCGTTCCGGAACCGTGGCTGCGGTGTAGTCGGTTCCTTTTGCGTGCACATGAGGACGCAACTGGCGCAGAAGAGGCTCGACGTTGGGCTCGTCAAAAATTAAAACGTAATCCACGTCAACCAAGGCGGCGACAAGTTCGCCTCGCGCGCGTTCTGGAAGAATGGGACGCCCGGGACCCTTTAAACTGCGCTCGCTGGAATCGGAATTGATCGCCACCACCAGGACGTCTCCTTCACGGCGCGCACCCGAAAGATAGCGAATGTGGCCAACGTGCAATACATCGAAACAACCGTTGGTGAGTACGATGCGCTTGCCGGCAGCGCGGAGCGTATCGAGGCGTTCGGTTAGCTCATCGCGAGCGAGAATTTTTGCGCGCGTATCCATCATCAGCGGGAAATCACTTCTTGCCGCAGCGCTCGATCAAGTTCCGCAAGCGTGACGGTGGCTGTGCCGCGCTTCATTACCACGATTCCCGCGGCGTAAGTGGCGATGTGAGCGGCTTCGACGAACGTGGCGCCGGCGGCCAACGCCAGCGTGAAAGCCGCGATCACCGTATCGCCCGCGCCGGTGACGTCCGCGGCTTGATCGGTGCCGTACACCGGAACCGTGTGCGGCACTTGGGACCGCTCGTAGACGACCATCCCGTCCTTGCCGCGGGTGACGACCAGCGCCTTGCTGCCGAGAGTGCGGAGCGCTCGCATGCCGAGCAAATCCAGCTTACGGGAATCCGTGCCAATGCGAGTGTGAAAAAGAGCTTCGAGTTCCGGCTCGTTTGGCGTGGCGGCGGTGATTTTCGATTTGGAATAATCGAACAGAGAGAAACGCGAATCGAGTGTGACGAGTTTATTGCCGAGACCGCGCACCAGCGCGGGAGTGACCGAGCCGCAACCGTAATCCGAAACAAGCACCGCGTTGGCGCGGCGCGAGACAGATCGCGCTTTGGCGGCAAGTCTCGAAAGTGCCTCGGCAGGGAGCGGAGCATCAGGCTCGCGATCGACACGCAGGACCTGCTGGCGAGTGGTGTGCGTCCAACCGGCGAGAAAACGGGTCTTCGTGGTGGTCGTCCAGCCGGGAACGCGGATGATGCCGGAGGTGTCGACGCCTTTATTTTGGAAATAATCGAGCAGGGCGTGGCCGGAGGCGTCATCGCCCACGGCGCCGACCGGCACAACGGTTGCGCCCAGATCGATCAAATTATTTGCGGCGTTCGCTCCGCCTCCGGGCACGAGTGTTGTGCTGCGATGGCGGAGAATCAAAACCGGCGCTTCGCGAGAGACGCGAGAAATTTCTCCGGCCACGGACTCATCAGCGACAAAATCGCCCAGGACCACGATGGTTTGACGCGAAAACGCGCCAAGAATATCGAGCAGGCGGGCGAGATCGGCGTCACCGGAAGTTTTCGCGTGCGAGATTCGCTTTTTGGCGCTCAACGGGATTCCTCGAGAATCCAATCCACTGCTTCCGTCAAAGTTTCGGCGACGCGATCGGGAAGATGCGGCCAACGCGCGCGATTCCATTCATATTCGCCGCGGCCGTAGCCCGTCTTCACTAGAACATTGCGGCAACCGATTTTCGCGCCCATATCCAGATCGACAAAACGATCGCTCACCAGGAACGATCCGGACAATTCCAAACCGTGTTCGCGAGCCGCTTGTTCGAGCATGCCAGGAAGCGGCTTACGGCAGTTGCAATCATCCTCGCGAATGTGCGGACAATAGTAAATGGCGTCGACGCGGGCGCCTCCCTGCGCAAGTTGAACGATCATTTTCTGGTTGACGCGATGGACCATCTTCTCTGGAAAGAAACCGCGAGCCACTCCCGATTGATTGGTAATCACGATTACTGGCATTCGTGCGTCGTTCAGACGTCGAATCGCGGCCGCCGCGAACGGAAAAATATCGAACCGGTCGATGTGATTCACGTAGCCGGTTTCTTCTGAAATGGTGCCGTCGCGATCCAGAAAGACAGCCCGGCGCCGTTTCTGTGGGTCAGCCACGGGCAGTCAATTCCTTCTTTCCCTGCAGCCACTCGCGCGCGGAGGAATAAACGGCGTCCACGGAAATTCGCGTCATGCAGCGGTGATCCACCGGGCAATGGCGCAGAAAACAGGGACTACAAGACACCGGTTCGCGCACGATCGCCAGTTCGGGTGTTACGGGTGAAGTGCCTTCGGGATCAGTAGGACCAAAGATCGCGACGACTGGGACGCCAGCGGCGGCGGCCACGTGCATCGCGCCCGAATCGTTTCCAATAAATAAACTGCAAGCGGCAAAGAACGCCGGAAGCTCGCCAATTGGTGTTTGTCCTACCAAATTCACGGGATGATGGCGCATGCCGGCGGTGATGCGATCTGCAATGTCGCGCTCTGAAGCCGAGCCGAAAAGTATCACATCGGCGTTGAAGTCAGCAATCAGCCGATCGGCGAGTGCGGCAAAACGCTCAGGTGGCCAGCATTTCGCCGAGCCATAGGCCGCTCCGGGAGCAAGAGCGATGCGCAGCGCGCCCGGCCGCGCGCCTTCTGTAGCGACTTGCAAACGCGCGAGTTCGATCGTGGCTGGGTCGATTTTCAGGCGAATCGGTTCCAGGAGCGGAAGCTGCTCAATCCAGCCGATGCGCCGCAGCAATTCGAGATAGTAATACGCTTCGTGGGCGGGGATTTCGCCATGGGTGGGAACTTTTACCGCGCGCGTAAGAAGCGCAGCGCGCGCGTCGCGCGAATAGCCGATGCGTTCGCGGATTCCGGCGCGCCAGGCAATCCAGGCAGCCTGGAATGCGTTCTGGAAGAGCAATGCAACGTCAAAGCGGTCGAAGCGCAATTGATGGACGATGCTCTCGATGCCGAGGATCCCGCGGTGACGATCCTTGGAATCAAAATGAATCAACCGATTGGCCAGCCCCTGATTCTGATAAAGATCGGCAACCCACGGGCGCGCAAGGATGGCGATTTCGGCGGCAGGCCATCGTCGGCGGACCGCCTGCAGCGCGGGGATCACGATGATGGCATCACCCACCCAGTTGGTTGCGCGGACCAGAATTTTCATCGCGCCGCTCCGGCTTCCGGGCGCTTGCGCGCGATTATGGCTTCGAGCGATTCCCAGAAAGCATCCTCTCGTGTGACGCACAGCTCGATGCGGATCAGGTAAACGGGCATTTCGGTGAACCGGTTTGATCCGAAATTCGCGAAGTCTTTTAACGTGCAGACCAGGGATTCCGCGCCAGCGTCTTTTGCGAGTTGTTCCAGGCGCAGGATATCCATGCGGGAATAAGGATGATGATCGGGAAAATCGAGCTGGCCGACGAGCTCAATTCCCCAGCGGCGAAGGTCGCTGAAAAATGCGAGGGGATTTCCGATCCCGCAAAACGCGAACGGCCGCTTCGGAAAGTGATCGGATACGTCGGGGACCAGCGCCCGCGGCTCGAGCCGAAACGCGCCTTTGAGTTCCGTTTGAGCATAGTAAACCGGAGCCGAAGTATGGCGGCGAACGATGCTTTCCACCGCAGGCGCACGCTCGCTCCGGGTGATCACCACCAGGTTGGCGCGGCGCATCGCCGATACAGGCTCGCGCAACCGGCCGGCTGGCAGCAGAAATCCGCCGTCGAACGGATTCATCGCGTCGATCAGCAGAACGTCGACGTCGCGAGCCAGTTGCAAGTGTTGAAATCCGTCATCGAGGACAAAACAGTTGATGCCGACTTGCTCAAGCTTGTGGCCTTCGGCGTAACGATCGGCGCCGACTCCGATGGGGATTTGCTCGCCAAGATGCGCTTGCATCACCGTCACTTCATCGCTCGACCATGTAGCCGATTGCGATTCCCGCGCTGGTGCCTGTGCGGCGACCGGCTTGCCTCGATAGCCGCGAGTGAGCACGGCCACGCGCTGGCCTTCGGATGCCAAGCGTTGGGCGATGAAAATTACCATGGGCGTTTTACCGGTTCCGCCGACAGTCAAATTGCCAACGCTGATGACGATCCCATTGAGGCGCTTCGCGCGGCAGATTCCGAGCCGGTAGCACAGCGCGCGCAACCGCGCCACCGTGCCATAGAGCAGCGAGAATGGCCAAAGCGGCATCCGCAGCAGCATCATGCCCCGCCTCGCCTGGCATCGAAAATGGCCGCGATTCGCTGGAGCGAACGTTGCGTGGCGCCTCGATTCTTATTCACAAGTTCCAGGGCTGCCTGCCCCATTCTTTCGCGCTCGACGGAATTTTCGATCAAATAAGCCCAGGCGGATCCCAGTTGCTCGCCGGTTTCCACCTGAATCCCGGCACGAGCAGTCAGGAACTGCGCAGACATCTCTTGAAAATTCTGCATCGAGGAGCCGAAGACGGGAGGCTTGCCATAGGCGGCAGGCTCGAGGATATTGTGGCCACCAACGGGAACCAGCGATCCGCCGACGAACACCGTATCGGCCAGCGCGTAGACGCCTGCGAGCTCGCCGATGGAATCGAGGATCAAGACCTCGGCGGATTCGTCGAGGGCAGAATTGAAATTCATGCGGCTCCGGCGAACCACCGTCCAACCGTCTTCGGCGGCAATCTGTGAAGCGGCATCGAAGCGATCGGGCTTTCGCGGAGCCAGGATCAGCAGGGCACGGCGCCAGTGGCGCTGGACGATGTCGTAGGCAGCCAGGACGGGCTCTTCTTCGTCTGCGGAGACGCTGCCGGCCACCACCAGGGGCCAGCGCTCCTGACTGCGAAGCTGCTCGGTGAGCCAGACCGCAAAATCGCTAATCACTGGAGTTGCGAGATCGAATTTCAGATTGCCGGTCACTTCCACGCGGTCCTCGGGCGCGCCAAGATCGAGAAGGCGGCGGGCATCGTCCGTGCTTTGCGCAAGAAACAAATCGGCATTGTTCAATACGGTAGCGATGAATTGATTGAACAGGCGATTGGCCCAGCGATAGCCGTGGAAAGATCGCTCCGAAATACGGGCGTTCGCAAAGACCACCGGGACGTTGAGGCGGCGCGCCTGATGAAGGAAATTCGGCCAGATTTCTGTTTCGAGAATGACGATCAACGCCGGATGGATGATCTGGAATACACGGTGCACCGGGCCGGTCCAATCGAGGGGAAAGTAGCAGATATCGTCGGCAAATTTCATGCGTTCGCGGGCCAGGCGCTGCCCGGTGTCTGTGGTGGTGGTGACGACCAGGCGGCGATCGGGATATCGCTGCTTCAGCGCTTGTGCCAGGGGCACAGCCGCCAGGGCTTCGCCAACCGACACAGCATGAATCCAGATGGCTCCAGGCTGATTCGGGGCGCTTGCCGCGGATTGCGGCGGGAGGTGCCCCATCCGTTCCCGCAAATTGTGAAAATATTTCCCGTGGCGCAATCCCTGGACGAAATAATACGGAGCGAGAACCACCATCGCCGCCGTGGCAAGCACGCTGTAAAGAAAATACATTCGAGGAGCGGCGCGCAGCAATGAATCTGCACCCCGGCGCGCCAGGCCCGTATTATAGTGGCAGCGGGCATCCGGCGATACGGGGCAGGGCAACTTCCGGCACCGGCAGGCATCTTAACCGACCATGGCCATACAACGATTCCTGATCGCCGGGTGGCTGGTGCTGGCGGTTGCGGCCGCAGGGCCGACGCAGACCACCGATCCTGCTGCTTTGCCGGCGCATGACCATCATGAAGGTCTGCTGATAGCAGCCGATCCGTACGCGGATTCGGCGCGAGCGAAAGAAAAATTCGGGAAAGCCAATCCGGTACCGGCCGGCATTATTCCCATCGAGATTTTCTTGAAGAATGAAACAGATACGCCGATGCGACTCGATTTGTCGTCGATTCGATTGGAGCTTTCTTCCGGATCGTCGCGCCAGCGCGTGGAGCCGTTAACGGCGGGGCAAACGGCGCAGATCATCGTTCATCCAAACGGCGCCCAAACTCCCGGAGCGCGGCGGACGCCGGTGCCGAAAGTGATTCCGCTGCCGAGTAAAGACAAAAAAGTGCAGCAGATGACGGAACAGTTGCAGCCGTTCGCGCTCGATGCCGACGTGCTGCCGCCGCAGGCGACAATACATGGATTTCTTTTCTTTGATTTCGGCAGCAATTTCGACGAATTACATAAGGCGAGTATTTACATCCCAGGGATTTCCACCATTCCTTCGAATAAGCCGCTGACTTATTTTGAAATTGAACTGGCCGCGGCTGTGTCGCAGCCGCAGTCATAGCCAACGCCAGTTTGCCGAAAGGTTCCTGCTCGGATAGAATTGCTTTTCACCGCTGCAACCGACTTCATGCCACTCCTTGACGAACTGAACGAACGACAACGCGAAGCTGTGCTCGCAACCGAAGGCCCTGTGCTGGTGCTGGCGGGGGCGGGTACGGGAAAGACGCGCGTCATCACCTACCGTGTGGCTCAATTGATCGAACAGGGCGCGCCACCCTCTTCCATTCTGGCGGTAACCTTCACCAACAAAGCCGCGGACCAGATGAAGCAGCGGATTACGGACCTGCTGCGTGCGACGGGGCGTGACGCGTCGGATTTGTGGATCTCGACGTTCCATTCATTTTGCGCGCGATTGCTGCGGCGCGAAGCGCCGAGGATTGGATTGCCGCGCGATTTCGCAATTTACGACGAAGCCGATCAAACAGCCGCCGTGCGAATGGCGCTCGACCGGCTGCAGGTCGACAAGAAAGCATTTCCGCCGCGCGGCCTGCTTTCGAGATTCAGCCATGCCAAAAATCACGGGGTATCGCCCGAACAAATGGCTGCGGAGGCGGAAGGAAGAAGAGATCCTGAGGCAGTGACGGTGGCAAAACTTTTTGCAGAGTATGAACAGACTTTGCGCAAGTCCGCGGCGGTGGATTTTGATGATTTGCTCTTGCGGGCCGTGCAGTTGCTCCGCGAACATCCCGAAGCCCGCCGAACCTGGAGCGAGCGATTTCGATATCTTCAAGTGGATGAATTCCAGGATACCAACCGGCACCAGGAAGAATTGGTCCGGCTGCTGGCGGGCACGCACAAAAACGTTTGCGTGGTGGGCGACGAGGATCAGTCCATCTATAGCTGGCGCGGCGCGGAAGCCGGCAACCTGCAGAAATTCACCGAGGATTTCCCGGGTGCAAAATTAATTCGTCTGGAAGAGAACTACCGTTCGACGCAAACCATTCTGGACGCCGCAGCTGCCGTGGTGGCCAATAACAAGCGGCGGCTAGGAAAAACATTGCGGGCGACCAAGGAAAGCGGCTCGGCGCTGCGGTTCTTCGAAGCGCAGGATGGATCGGGCGAGGCGGAATTCGTGGCGGCGGAGATTTCGCGGCTGGGACGGGAAGATTCGGACGCGCACTTTGCCGCGCTGTATCGCACCAACTTTCAATCGCGGTCGCTGGAAGAAGCGCTGCGGCGGCTGGGAATTCGTTACCGCCTGATCGGCGGATTCAGTTTCTACCAGCGGGCGGAGGTGAAGGATGCACTGGCCTACGTGCGGCTGGTGCTGCATCTCGAGGATGACATCGCGCTGCTGCGAGTGCTGAACGCGCCGCCGCGAGGATTGGGCGATAAAAGCGTTGCAGCCTTACAGGCGCAAGCGAAAGCGGACAACGGATCGTTGTGGCAAGCAATCGGCTCGGCGCTGGAAAAGGGCTCCGCAGGACGTGCGAGTGGAGCGTTGAAATCTTTTCGGGAACTAATTGAAGAACTGCGCGCTGAGTGCCAGGACCTTGCGCCGCCGGAACTGCTCCGGCGAGTGCTGGATCGAACCAACTATTTGGATTGGATTGAGGAACAAGACCGGCTGGAACATACAACGAGAGCCGAGAACCTGGCCGAACTCGAAAACGCCGTCGCGGAAGCCGCTGAGATGGGCGAGACGCTGGAAGATGTGCTCGATCACGCGGCGCTGGTGAGCGATGCGGATAGCTACGACGAATCTGCTCAAGTGACTTTGATGACGCTGCACAGCGCAAAGGGACTGGAATTCGATCATGTTTTCCTGGTGGGCCTCGAAGAAGGATTGTTTCCTCACAGCCGTGCGCTGAATCGGGATGAAGATATCGAAGAAGAGCGCAGGCTCTGCTACGTAGGCATGACCCGGGCCAAGCAATCGCTCACCCTTACTCGAGCCATTTACCGCCGCATATTCGGCGAAGAAAGGCTGCGAGCGTCCACTGCTTCGCGCTTCTTGCAGGAAATTCCTTCGGAATTGATCGAGACGGCCGCGGGATCACTGGCTGATGCAGGAGAGACGCGCCGGTATGAACCTGATCCGGATTACGAGACATCACGATTCGTACGCCAGCCTGGACGTTCTGCTGCAGCGGCTGGAGCCGGGCGGGCGGCGACAACAACTGCCGGAGCCAGCCGGTCCAATCCACTGATTGGCGTTCGCGTGCGCCATCCCAAATTCGGCGTGGGAACGATTTTGGCGGTCGAAGAAGACGGCTCGGACCGCAAATTCACGATCAGCTTCATGGATTACGGTACAAAGAAGTTGCTCGAACGGTATGCACAGCTGGATTGGGCCTGAAGTGATTCCAGGAGAATGAATTATGATCTGCCGGTTGCGTGTAAATCGCTCTCAGGTTAGAGTTTGGCGACCTTTGCGTCAGAAGGATGGTGGCAGGTGGATCCACAATTCTTCCGCACCAAGAACATCGACCAACTGATTTCCGATGCCGACCGGCCTGACCGGCGTCTGAAAAGAACGCTTGGCTGGGTGAGCCTTACGGCGCTTGGTGTGGGCGCAATTATCGGCACGGGAATTTTCGTCCTCACCGGAACGGCCGCGGCGGGCGAGGTGGTTCAATATCCCTCGATATTTAAAGCGCCGCTGCTCGATGTTCTCTTCCATGGCGTTCACGCCGCGGGAACCGCAGGACGGCCTGGAGCGGGCCCAGCCATCGCATTGTCGTTTTTTTTAGTGGCAATTGTCTGCGGGCTGGCGGGGCTTTGCTACGCGGAACTCGCGTCGATGATTCCGATTGCCGGGAGCGCCTATACCTATACTTACGCGACTCTGGGTGAGTTGATCGCGTGGATTATCGGTTGGGATTTGATTTTGGAATACGCCGTCTCAAACATGGCGGTGGCCGTCGGTTTCTCCGCATACATTGAAAGCCTGCTGGATACATTTGGGATTCACCTACCGCCGTCGCTGAGCACGCCGGCATATTCCCCCGAAACTGGATGGGCACTCCATTTTAATCTGGTGGGCTTCTTGATCGTGATGGTGCTCACCGCTCTGCTGGTAGTCGGAATTCGCGAATCGGCCGGCGCGAATAACGTCATGGTGGGCATTAAGCTGGTGGCCATCGTGGTTTTCTGCGTGGCTGCGGGAAAATACATTAAGCCTGTGAACTATCACCCCTTCATGCCGAATGGCTGGCAAGGTGTGCTGACGGGCGGGGCGATTGTTTTTTTTACGTATATAGGATTCGATTCCGTTTCGACCGCCGCGGAAGAATGCAAGAATCCGAAGCGGGATTTGCCGATCGGAATCCTGGTATCGCTTTTCATCTGCGCTTTTTTTTATGTGTCGGTGGCAGTGGTTCTGACCGGTATTCAGCATTGGGATTCGCTGCGCAACGCGGCGCCGGTGGCGAATGCTCTGGAAGCGATTGGTCTGACCGGCACGGAGCGCTGGGTCACCGTCGGCGCGCTGATGGGGATGATTTCGTCGCTGCTGGTCTACCAGCTTGGCCAGGCGCGCGTGTGGTTTTCCATGTCGCGCGATGGATTGCTTCCCGGCGCATTTTCGCGGGTGCATCCGAAATTCCGCACGCCGCACGTGGCTACCTGGGTGGCCGGATTGTTCGTGGGAATTCCGGCGGGAATTTTCGATATCGGAACTCTTGCCGATCTTTCCAGCATCGGAACGCTGTTTGCCTTCGTGCTGGTCTCGATCGCCGTAATCATCCTGCGCAAGACGCAGCCAGACCGTCCGCGTTCGTTCCATGTTCCTTTCATGCCGTGGATTCCGATCGCGGCGATTGTGTTTTGCGTGGTTCTAATGGCCAGCCTGACTGTGGAAAATTGGATTCGCTTCTTCGTGTGGCTGATAATCGGAATGGTGATTTACATGTTCTACAGCCGCAAGCACAGCGGGCTTGCGACGGCGCCCAAGGAGACTCGCGGATGAATCTGCGGGTGCGAGCGGGCGTGGCAGTGTTGGCCGCGGTTGTCGTAACGCTGGTGACGCCTGCTTCCTCGTATGCGTGGGGGCCTAACGCCGTTCGCTTAATCACAAATAAAGCCGTGGATACCATGCCGCAGGAAGTGCTGCCGTTCTTTGAAGCGAACCGGAATTTTCTGGTGCAGCATGTGACCGATCCATTCGACGCGTTGAAGAAGAATCCGGCCGACCGCAAAAGCGAAATCATTCTGCTGGATCACTACGGGCAATTTCCATTCAGTGCGTTGCCACGAAATTACAATTCAGCCGTCAGCAAATTCACGAAACACACGCTCGAATCCTTCGGAGTGTTGCCGTGGGAAGTGGGCGTATACAGCGCGCGGCTGACGGACGCGTTCAAGTCTCATAATTGGGAAGATGCCCGCACCGTGGCCGCGCAGCTCGCGTTTTATGTGGCGGCCGCGCACGATCCCTTCAACACGACCACCAATGAAGATGGGAAATTATCCAATCAGGCCGGGGTAAGCCTGCGATTCGGATCGAGCCTGGTGGACCGCTACCAGCTTTTCTTCTTCGTCCACCCGAACGAAGCCATTTATATCAGCGACCCCACCGATCATGCCTTTGAAATGTGCCTGAGCGCACATAGCTGGCTCGAAAATATTTTGCTTGCCGACCGGCGTTCCAAGCAGAAGCAGGCGGATTATACCGACGATTATTACGATCATTTCTACAGCCAGGCTGGCGCGGTGCTGATCCGGCAAATATCGGACGCCGCAACCGACACCGGTTCCTACTGGCTGACGGCCTGGGTGAACGCCGGCCGGCCGCAACTCCCTTCCCACTAATCGTTCCCGTGGCGGCTAATTCCTCTTCGCAACAAACACTTCTTGCGGCACTCCCGAAGGCCGAACTTCATCTACATCTGGAGGGCTCGATCGCTCCGCCGACCGCGGTGGCGCTGGCAGCGCGCCACGCAGTGGCTGTCTCGATCGAAGAGGTGGTCACGCGATATTCCTACCGGGATTTTCTGGGATTCCTGGAAGCATTTAAATGGGTTACTTCCTTCGTTCGGGAGCCGGCCGACTACGGACTGATCACCGCTGGGCTGGTGGACGAATTGCTGCGGCAGAACGTGGTGTATGCGGAAGTGATTGTCTCCTGCGGAATCATGCTTCGCCGGCAGCAGGATGTGGAACGCAGCTTTGAAGCGATCCGCGAAGTTGGCGAGCAGGCGCGGAAGAGGGGCCTGCGGCTGCAATGGATTTTTGACGCCACGCGGCAATTTGGAGCGGAAGCCGCGGAGGAAGTGGCGCGCTGGGCCGTGAAACTTCGGCCGGGCGGCGTGATCGCGATGGGGATGGGCGGGGATGAACTCGCTTTCCCTGCAATGGACTTTCGCAAGGCTTACGACATCGCACGCGAGGGAGGTTTGCACTCGCATGTACACGCAGGGGAGGTAGGCGGGCCGGAATCGATCCGGGATGCGGTGGAACATCTGGGCGCCGAGCGGATTGGGCACGGCATAGCAGCGGTTCACGATACGGCCCTGATGGATTGGTTGGCTTCACGAGGAATTCCGGTTGAAAACTGTCCGACCAGTAATATCTGCACCGGGGCTTTGGCTCGCCAACTTGGAAAAACGGAAGCGAGCATTCAGGAACATCCACTGCCGGTCTTTCTCCACAGAAATTTGGGGGTGGTGCTTTCGACCGATGATCCGGCCATGTTTCACACTGACTTGCTGAAAGAGTATGAGATCGCGGGGAAGCTCGGGCTCTCGACAGATGAGATTGTACGGCTGGCGCGAATGAGTTTTGAGGCGGCGTTTCTTTCGCTGGAAGAAAAGAGCGAATTCCTGCGGACTTTCGACGCCCAAGCGGAGTCCTTGGGGTTGGAGTAAGGCCATGTTATGGAATCGAATCTCGACGAGGGCATCCGGGAATCGATCCTGATATAATGCCGGGCCATGAAAGCTCATGTGTGGGTAATGCCGAAGCCAACCGTTCTTGATCCCCAGGGCCAGACGATTCAACACGCGCTGGCTTCGTTGGGTTACGCGAAAGTGAAGGATGTGCGGCAAGGAAAGTTTTTTGTGCTGCAGCTCAACGGCGCTACGCGAGACGAGGCACAGAAGGAGATCGAGCGCATCGCCAAGGAAGTTCTAACCAATCCCGTCATCGAAGAATGCCGCTTCGAAATACTCGAATAGGCCTGTACAAATCGCTGAGCGGCAAATCCCTGGGCTACTTTTTTGGAAGTCTCTCCTATCGAAACAGACGGGGCCACGCGGCGATTGGCGCCCCAGATTTTATGCTAGTCTGAACTGCTGATTTTCCATGGGGGAACAGCGCTCGATTTGGTCTGATAGACCTTGGCGCGGGAGAAGAAAAATATGTGCGGGATAGTGGGATATATCGGTGCGAAGAAAGTGGTGCCACTCATTATTGATGGGCTGCGACGGCTGGAATATCGCGGATACGATTCGGCCGGTATCGCCGTAGTGGCGCAAAACGGACACCTCTCGATCCGGCGCGCGGAAGGCAAGCTGCGAAATCTGGAAGAGACGATCCGCCTTTCCCCGCTCGACGGAATTTATGGCATCGGCCACACGCGCTGGGCCACGCACGGCCGTCCCACGGAGGAAAACGCGCACCCGCACCGCGATTGCACGGGCGATATCGTTGTGGTCCACAACGGAATCATCGAAAATTATTTGGCATTAAAGGACCAGCTTTTAAACGAAGGCCACAAATTCCAGACCGAGACGGATACCGAAGTGGTGGCGCATCTGCTCGAGAAATATTCGGAACATGGCGCTCCGCTGGAAGAAGCCATGTTGAAGACGGTGAAGTTGCTGCGCGGGGTGTTCGCGCTGGTTGCCATCTCCACTCGGGACGCCAACAAAATCGTCGGCGCTCGGCTGGGGCCGCCCGCGGTCATCGGCCTGGGACAAAATGAATATTTCATCGCCAGCGACATTCCCGCGGTTCTGTATCACACGCGCGACATTTTCTTCCTGAACGATGGCGACATCGCCATTCTGACGCCGCAGGGCGTGCGCCTGATGGATTTCGAGGGATGCACGGTGGAACGCCCGGTGCAGCACGTGACCTGGGACCCGATCATGGCGGAAAAGGGCGGGTTCAAGCATTTCATGCAGAAGGAAATCTTCGAGCAGCCCCGCGCGGTGCGCGATACCCTGCTCGGCCGGATTTCGCTCGAAAGCGGCAAAGTGTTTTTGGATGAAATGCAGATCACGCCCGATGAATTCCAGGCCTTTGAAAACGTCAAGATCGTTGCCTGCGGCACAAGCTGGCATTCCGCGCTGGCCGGCAAAGTTCATGATAGAACGGCTGGCAAAGATTCCGGTGGAAGTGGACTACGGCAGCGAATTCCGCTATCGCGATCCGATCATCGATAGCCGCAGCCTGGCAATTTTTATTACCCAGTCGGGCGAAACCGCGGATACGCTGGCTGCCCAGCGCGAAGCGCGCCAGAAAGGCGCGAAAACTATGGGAATCTGCAACGTGGTCGGCTCGATGATCACGCGCGAAGCTTCGGGAACCATTCTGACCCATGCGGGGCCGGAGATCGGCGTCGCTTCCACGAAAGCATTTACCTGCCAATTGACCGCGCTGCTGCTTGTATCAATGTATCTGGCGCAGGAACGGGAGAGCCACCCCGCGGATTACGCGAAATCGCTCTTGCAGGAGCTGACCAATCTGCCGCACAAAATGGAATCGATTTTGCAGCAGGATGAGGCAATCGAAGTGCTGGCGCGGCAGTTTTTCCGCTACACCGATTTTCTGTACCTGGGGCGCGGCATTCATTATCCCATCGCGCTGGAAGGGGCGTTGAAGCTGAAGGAGATTTCTTACATTCACGCGGAAGGCTACCCGGCCGGAGAAATGAAGCACGGGCCAAACGCGTTGATCGACGAAAATTTGCCGGTAGTGGTGATCGCTACGCGCGATGAATCCGATCCGTGCTCGATGACGCGCTACGAAAAAAGCGTTTCGAATATCAAGGAAGTGAAAGCCCGCGACGGCATCGTGATCTCCGTGGTGACGGAAGGCGACCGGCTGGCCCGCGAGGCTTCCGACCACATTATCGAAATACCGCATGCTCCGGAATTGCTAGCGCCGATCCTGGAAATTCTGCCGCTGCAGTTGCTGGCGTATCACATCGCGGTGCGCCGCGGTTGCGATGTGGACCAGCCTCGAAATCTGGCCAAGTCCGTAACAGTGGAATAAGCCGCTCAATTAAACAACCCGCTGTTTCATGTAGCAAAACATTTCCCGGCGGCGTTGTGCCGATTCTGAAACGCCGCTTCCTTCTTCCAGTTCCCTGGCCTACAATTCTGCCCGATCATGCATCATAGAAACTGTATGTCCACATGCAAACATTCAGCATTGGTTCCGTGGCTGTTATTGGCTCTGCTGTGCGCGCCGGGGCAAATGGCGCGCGCGCAGGCGCAATCGAAAATGGATTCCAGCGGCTCGGGCAGGCTCGCCGGGATTACCGTAAGCGGATCAAAGAAATTTTCGAACGAGCAGATCGCCGCCGCTTCGGGACTGCAGAAAGGCGCGACCGTGAGAAAAGAAGATTTTCAAACGGCTGCCAACACGCTTTCCGCGACGGGCGCCTTCTCCACGGTGCGCTACAAATTTCGCAGCGTGGGAGAAGATGTATCCGTTGAATTTGCGGTGCAGGACGCTCCATCCGTTCCCGTTTCCTACGACAATTTTCCATGGTTTACGGACGAGGAACTGACGCAATCGCTGAAGCAGTCGGTGGGAATGTTTGACGGCAGCGCGCCGGAAAACGGAACGATCCTGGATCAGATGGCTGCGGCTCTGACGAAGGTCCTGGCCACGCGCGGAGTGGAGGGCGCCGTGGAGCACACTTTATTGAACAGCGCCGAGGGCGATTCCAAGTTTCAACAGTTTCATCTAAACGGACCCAGTCTGAATGTCAGCGCCGTGCAATTCAGCGACGAATTTGCGAACAAGGAGCCGCACATTCAGGACCAGTTGGGCAACATTGTCGGGAAGCCTTTTTCGCGCTTTGCCATGGAGCTTTTTGATTTCGAGCAGGTGCGGCCGATTTATCTGCAACATGGAAATATGCGCGTGCATTTTGGAACGCCGGTCGCGCGCTTTACCGGCGATCCATCGAAGCCGCTCGCTTCGACGGTATTGGTGATCGTTTCGGTTGAGCCTGGCCCGCTCTACAAGTTTAACAGCATTACATGGAGCGGGAATGTGGCCGTACCTACGGCCGAACTCGTGGCCGCCACGGGATTGACCAGCGGCGAGCCTGCGGACGGGATGAAGATTGAAGCGGCTTGGGACAAAGTCCGCCTGGCTTGCGGTCAACGCGGCTATCTGGACGCGAAAGTGGATGCGCAAGCGAGCTTCGATGAGGCCTCCAAATCGGTCTCCTATGAAGTATCGGTGGTCGAAGGGACGCAATATCACATGGGCGATTTGGTGCTCACCGGACTCTCGATTGAAGCAGAACGGCGGCTCAGAGTAGCGTGGCGGCTGGATAAGGGCGTGGTATTCGATCGCGTTTACTATGAAAGCTTCGTCGAAAGGGGGGCCAAGGCTTCTTTCGGCGACCTGCCGTTCCACTACGATAAAGTGGGACATTTTCTGCGAACTAATCCGCAAAATGCCACGGTAGACGTCCTGCTCGATTTTCAGTAAGCCAATTACGATATACTGTATGCGAAATGCCGAACCAAGCCGCCCAACGCGCGCCGGAAGCCAGTCCTGAACCGATCACGCTGGAACCTCGCGTCATGGAAAAACAGAATCGGTTGTTGGGTTCACTCAGGCAGCTCGATTCGCTGCTGGTTGCTTTTTCGGGTGGAGCGGACTCGGCTTATCTTGCCTGGGCCGCGCACAAAGCGTTGGGCGCGCGGGCGCTGGCTGTGACGGCGCTCTCTGCCAGCTTTTCCACTCATGACCGCGAGCAGGCGCTGGCTTTTGCAAAATCCGCTGGCCTTCGGCATGAATCAATTGAAACCCACGAATTCGAAAATCCCCTTTACGTCGCGAATAATCCCGATCGTTGCTATCACTGCAAGGACGAACTATTCGTCGAAATGGAGCGATTGGCCAGCGAGCGCGGTTTTGCGACGATTGCTTATGGCATCAATGCGGATGATACGCACGATTTTCGCCCCGGCCATCGCGCTGCCGCCGAGCATAAAGTGCTGGCGCCGCTGCTGGATGTGGGCCTCACCAAGGCGGAAATCAGGGCACTTTCGCGGCTCGCCGGGCTTGCGACCTGGGACCGCCCTGCATCGGCTTGCCTTTCTTCGCGCATTCCTTATGGAACTTCCGTGACCAAAGAAATTCTTGATCGGATCGAACGCAGCGAAAGCGTGCTGCGGGAACTTGGATTCCGCCAGTTCCGCGTGCGCGCCCACGACGAACTGGCAAGGATCGAGATCGCACCGGAAGAAATGCCGCGCGGTCTGGAGCCCGCGGAGGCGAAACAGATCTCGGCGAGATTTCGCGAGATCGGGTTCAAGTTTGTGACGATCGATCTGGAAGGCTACCGGCAAGGCTCGTTGAATATTTTGATTCAGAAGAAGTAAGCGGCTGGACATCCGGCCCAGCAATCCTTCCCCAGATCGAGCCATCCCCTTCAGGGAACTTCCAGTTGCGAATATGCGTATACCTTGATAGGAAGGGATGCGGTTAGAAGCCAAATCGCCCTTCGCGGAGAAAAATGCGTCATCTTGTTACATTTTCGAAAATTATCCTGGGTGTTGGACTTGCAGCCGCCAGCACGGGCTGTGTCAATTCACCTGGAGTTTCGGGCCAGTTCGACCGGACACTTACCGTGTCCGGGCCGATCGTCCTGGAACTCAAGAATGGTTCGGGAGACGCCAAAATTACGCCGGGAGCGACGGACCAGGTGCGCATCCACGGCGAGTTTCGCGTGAAGGCGTGGTCCTGGAAGGACTCCGAACGCCGCGCAAAGGAAATTGCAGAGAACCCGCCTGTCGAGCAGACCGGGAGTCTGGTGCGGGTGGGCCAAGACCACTTTCGAATGGAAGATTTCACGGTGAACTACACCATCGAGGTGCCCGTGGAAACAGAATTTCGCGGGGCGGTAGGGTCAGGTGAAATCCACTTGAACGGAATTCATGGCCCGGCAAGGCTCACGGCAGGCTCCGGGACGATCGAGGCCAGACAAATCGAACAGGACACTGTGGCCACGGCTGGCAGCGGCAAGGTAGATTTGACGGATATTGGCGGACAGGTGGAGGCGACAGTCGGATCGGGAGACGTAAAGCTGAGTGGTATTCGGGGAGAGGTGCGGGTTCGCGCGGGATCGGGCGACATTGTGATCGACAGGTCCAGTGGAGCGATTGATTCCACTTCAGGAAGTGGCGACGTAAAAATCAGCGATGCAAAAGGCGACGTACGCGTAAAAGCCGGGTCCGGCGACGTGACCATTGACGGAAATCCGGCGCCTTCGAGTTCCTGGGAATTTCATACGGCCTCCGGGGACGTCACGTTGCGGGTTCCATCCAGCTCGAGTTTCCGGTTCTACGCCCACTCGATGTCCGGAAAAATCGATACGAACATCCCCCTGGTGGTGGAAGAGCGGCCTAGGCACGAATTGCGCGCGCGAGTGGGAGATGGAGACGCTCGAGTGCAGGTGGTAACAGCATCCGGCGACATCACGTTGCAATAAGATTTTCCAGCCTGATGGGTGCCTGACCGGCCGTCTCGCTTCTGTAAACCTGCTGAGTTTCCGCCGTTTCCCTACGATTTAGAAGTACAATTCCCATCTGATGGTGCTACTTAGGCTTTTCTCGATCGCGGCTCAAACCACGTTTCTGGTTTTGGCGTGTGTGGCTCATCCGGCCGCGGCGCAAGATCCCACGGCCAAGGCTCCCTCGCCACCGTCCGCGCCTGCACAGAACGCAAAACCGCAAGCTTCGCCGCCGGTGAAATCGAAAACGAAAGACGATGCTTCAAAACCGCCTGACGCCGATGAAGCGCTCGAGCGCGCTGTGGGAGCAGCCGGAAACGACCGTGCCGCGCTGGTGCGCAAGCTCGAGGAATACTTGAAGCAATTTCCGGACGCCCCGCGCAAGGCGGACGTTTACCGCGCGCTGGTGGAGGCATCCGAGCAGCTCCAGGATCATGTGCGCGCTCTCGAATACACCGAGCGGCTGATCGCGCTCCGTCCAGACGACAATCAAATGATGCTAATGGCGGCGGGCTTGCTGGAGCGGCAGGGCGACGAACACAGCCTGACCAAAGCGGTGAGTTATCTGGATCGGGTGATCGACCGGATTGAGAAAGCGCCGCCGGAAGAGAAGCCGGCGCGCGTTTCCGGCGCCGATTGGCAGCGGCAGGAGAATCAGCTGCGCGGCGCGATGTATCTGATCCGCGGGCGCGTGGAGATGGAGCAGAGAGACTATCCGCGCGCAAAAAAGGATTTCGACACGAGTTATAAACTAACTCCCAGCGCCGCGGCCGCCCTGTGGCTGGGAGACGTCGCTGAAATCCAAAAGGATTGCACGACGGCCATCGACTGGTACATCAATGCATTCGTGCTGCCCGAGAAAAGCCAGATCGGCACGGTGGATCATCACGAAGTGCGGCAAAAGCTGGGAAATTGCTGGCGACGCGTGCATGGGAACGAGACAGGATTGGGCGAAGCCTTGCTGGCCGGATACGACCGTGTGGACGCACAGTCCCGTTCCGGCTCGGCTTCAGCGAGAAATGAAGACGTCAAGGAAGTGACCGGATTTGTTTTGCGAAAGCTGGATGGCTCTCCCATGCCGCTGGCGGAGCTGAAAGGAAAAATCATTGCGATCAGCTTCTGGGCCACCTGGTGCGCGCCTTGCCGGGAGATGGAACCGCTCTTCGGCCGTATCGCGCAGGATTACTCGGGCAAACCGGACGTTGTTTTCCTGGCGGCGAATTTGGATGAAGATGAATCGCGCGTCCAGCCGTATCTCGCGCGCGAAAAAATTAGCGTCCCGGTGGTGTTTGCCGACGGCCTCGGAGATTTTCTCCACGTCAATTCCCTTCCCACGGTGATCTTGCTTGACCGCGGCGGCAAAATTGTTTTTCGTTCGGAAGGCTACAATTCGGATGATTTCGCTGGATTGCTGACCGCCGCGGTGAATACGGCGCTGGCTGCTGCAAACTGAGTTCTTTTTCAGATCACGCCGAGACGCCTCATGGAGAATCAATGCGAGAAGATTCCGGTATGTTTCTTCGCGGCATCGCGGGCGGCGAGAATTGTGTTGACGTGAATTTGAACCGTGTCTGCGACGTCGCGCGCATAACCGCCGGCCAGCGTCACCGCCACCGGCACGCCCAGCCGCCTGGCATGCTCATAGACCAGAGCATCGCGCTTTTTTAACCCGCCCATGGTCAATTTTAGGCCGCCCAATTGATCCTCGTGATAGGCGTCAGCCCCGGCGACGTGAAAAAGCAAATCGGGATGGAAATCGTGGAAGGACTGCATCAAGTGTTTTTCGAGAATGGCGAGATAGTCGTCGTCACCCAGGCCATCGGGAAGGTCAACATCCACATTCGAGGGGGGCTTGGGATATGGATAATTATTTTCCTGATGAATTGAGAGAGTGAAGACGGTTCCGTCGCCGCCAAATATCGCGGCGGTGCCATTTCCCTGATGGACATCAGTGTCCACTACCATCGCCGTTTCAATCGCCTGGTCGAACTGCATCCGGCGGATGGCGATGGCGACGTCGTGGATCACGCAAAATCCTTCGCCGTGATCGGGATAAGCGTGATGGAATCCGCCACCAACATTGACTGCGAACCGGTCCGATTGAGCCTGCTGCGCGGCTAGAATCGAACCGCCCGCGGAAAGCCACACCGCTTCGATCAGCTCCTTCGAATACGGAATTTCGAGACGCATGCGCTCCGTAGCGTTGAGCGTGTTGGTCTTCAGTTTGTGGACATATTCGCGCGAATGGACGCGCAAAACATCTTCGTCGCTGGCGGCTGATGGGACAAGGAAATCCGCCGGCTGCGCGAGGCCGATTGAGAGCAACGCTTGATAAACGAGCCGGTACTTCTGCGAAGGAAAGACGTGCGCGCCGAGGTTCAGGTCGTAACGATCATCGTAAACCAGCTTGAATGGCAAATGCATTGTTGAGTGAGATTACCCCGAAGAGCAGCGGCTGGCAATCATTGAGCTGGTTTTGTGCGCGCGGAAAACAATCCGTCGAAGCATGAATTGCGTACATCCGCTGATAGTGCTAGCATTTCTGACAATGCAACGGATCGCGGTGATGTTCGTGGTGCTCTCCATGCTGGCGGCTCCCATGGCCTTGCTGGCGCGCGCTGGCGCGTGTGAGCAGCCCTGTTGCGCCAAGATCTGCTGCGCCTCGAAGCATTCTGCTAATTCGCAAAATGATTCTGAAAAGGCATCCGGCGGAATGCTGTGCCACCGCCAGTCGCCCGCTCGCGGAGATTCTTGTGTCTTGAAGTCGGGATGCAATCACGCGCTCGACTATGGCTTTGCTTCCCCGTTGCCGCCGACGGTCTTGACAATGGCGATCGATTTGCTCGCTCCTCAACTCCAGAGCGAAATCACACTCGTGACGGGAATTTCGCCCGCTGCAGGATTTTCTCTATCGCCGCTACAGCCTCCTCGAAGCTAGTTCTCTTTCCCTGCGGTTTTGAAACTCAATTGATTGAGGGAATGGAGGACTTCTGTGCGAAGGCTCGGAATTCTATTTGGCTTCCTGCTATTTTTGCTTGGCGCGACAGTGGTCCACGCCAGCATCTTCGGAAACATTCGAGGGATTGTTCACGATCCGCAGCACCGTCCGATCCAAGGCGCAACGGCAACCTTGCGCGCGCAGGGTTCGGATTGGTCGAAGACCACGCAGTCTGACCAGAATGGCGAATTTCAGTTCGATGCCGTGCCGGTAGGCGAGTACCGAATCACGATTTCCCACGCCGGATTCGGCACGCTGGAACAATCGCTCACTGTAGCTTCCGGCGAAGCATCCGTGCTGCATTTTCCGCTGAGCGTGGCCAGCGTCTCGCAAAAAGTGGAAGTGACGGCAACACAGAATCAAGTGAATCCGGAATCCTCCACTACGGAATCAACAGTCAGCCGTTCCGCCATCGCCGAAACTCCCGGCGCCGACCGCACCAACAGCATGGCCATGATCACCGATTATGTTCCCAGCGCCGTGATGGTGCACGATCAGCTTCACATCCGCGGCGGACACCAGGTGAGCTGGCTGATCGACGGCGTGCCGGTTCCCAATACAAATATCGCCAGCAACGTGGGGCCCCAATTCGATCCGAAGGATATCGACTACCTGGAAGTGCAGCGCGGGGGATACTCGGCGGAATACGGCGACCGCACTTACGGCGTCTTCAACGTAGTGCCCCGCACGGGCTTCGAGCGTGATAACCAGGCTGAGCTTGTGACCAGCTTTGGCAGCTTGAACCAGACCAACGATCAACTCAGTTTCGGCAGCCACACCCAGCGCTTCGCTTACTATGCCAGCATCAATGGAAACCGCACCGATCGCGGGCTTGAGCCACCGACGGCGGACCAAATCCACGATATCGGCAGCGGAGTGGGCGGCTTCACTTCGTTAATCTACAATGCAACTCCCAACGATCAGCTTCGGTTAGTAACCTCGTTGCGCCACGATCATTTTCAAGTTCCCAATACGCCGGATGACCAAGCCGCGGGAATCCGCGACGTCGAAAACGAGCAAGATGCGTTTGTGAACGCTTCGTGGCTGCACACGGCGGGACCGGGGCTGCTGCTCACAGTTTCTCCGTTTTACCATTTCAACCGCGCGCATTACATCGGCGGCCTAAACGATGTGCCGATCAGCCCGGAAGATGACCGCGGCTCGCAATATATGGGCGGGCAGGCAACCCTGGCTTTGGTCCGCGGAAAGAACAATGCTCGCGTTGGTTTTAATTCTTTTGCGCAGCGCGACAACACCTTGTTTGGCATCAAGGCCAACGATGGAAGCGGTACGGTGCTCCGCGAACGTCAAATTCTTTGGGGTAGCGTGAGTTCCCTTTTTCTCGAAGATCAATTCAAGGCAACTTCATGGCTCACCTTGAATGCCGGACTCCGCTATACCCATTACTCCGGGTCGATCGTGGAGAACGCCACCAATCCGCGTGTCGGAGCTGCCATTCGATTTCCCAAAGTGAATTGGGTGCTGCGCGGCTTCTATGGCGGATACTACCAGGCTCCGCCACTTTCCACGATCAGCGGCCCGCTGATCGATTTCGCCCTGCAGCAGGGTTTTTCGTTTCTTCCGTTGCGCGGCGAACGCGACCAGGAATGGGAAGTGGGCCTGGCGATTCCCATTCATGGATGGACGCTCGATACGGATCATTTCCAAACCCGCGCACGGAATTTTTTCGATCACGATGTGCTGGGAAATTCCAATATTTTCTTTCCACTCACCATCGATACAGCGCGCATCCAGGGGACCGAGGCAACTCTGCGCTCGCCCCGCCTGATGGGCAAGAATGGAAATCCACGCGGCATTTTCCAATCAAGTGGCGGAGGGACGCGGAGCGGTGACTGGCGGATTGACCGATTTTACTCCGCCCGATGAAGGCTATTTTCTATTGGACCACGACCAGCGCAATACACTGAGCACCGGCTTTCGCTCAACATTGCCGTGGCGGAGTTGGATTTCCGGAAACTTCTCGTATGGCTCGGGATTTCTGGACGGGGACGGCCCAAGCCATCTTCCAACTCACGCGATATATGATATTTCGATGGGCAAGGATTTCGGCGAAAAATGGTCACTGCAACTTTCCGCCTTAAACCTTGCGAATCATCGCTACATGATCGATAACAGCAATACGTTCGGCGGCACGCACTTCTATGATCCTCGAGAGATCATCGGACAGATTCGCTACCGGTTTCATTACTAAGGCATCGGGCGCCAGGAGGATTGAATTGAGTGAATGATCGAGTAGCAGCGGCGAAGGGCCGGCATGTTTCCTCGTTCTCGTCGCGCTGGCACTTCTTTGCACTTGCCTGCTCGCTTGCCGCGGTATGGATAAACCGCCCACAAAGCGCTATCCCCTGAAAGGGAAAATAGTTTCGATCGGAAAGGAAGATCAGCGCGTGGTGGTGGACCACGAAGCGATTCCAGGCTTCATGAGCGCCATGACCATGCCCTATCGCGTCAAGGATGCCAAAGATCTGGAGCGGATGTCGCCCGGGGACGCGATTCAAGCCGATGTCGTGGTGAGCGATGACGGCGTCTGGCTCGAGAATATCGTCATCGTAAAAGGCAGCACGCCTCCCGCCGCTCCACCCTCCAGCCAATTGCACCAGCCTCAGCCGGGAGACAAAGTTCCGGATTTCATGCTCGTCAATCAGGACGGAAAGAAAATCCATTTGCGCGATTACGCGGGAAAAGTGCTGGTGGCCACTTTTATCTATACGCGATGCCCGTTGCCCGATTATTGCCCGCGAATGAATCAGAATTTCAAGGAAATCGAAAAGGGCCTGGCCGCTGATAAGTATCTATTCTCGAAAACGCGCCTGCTGAGTATCAGCTTCGATCCCACGAACGACACGCCGCCCGTGTTGCGCAAGTATGCCGCGCAATTCCAGCCGGCCGGGATGCGCAACGACTTTCAACACTGGAGTTTTGCCGTGGCTCCGCAGACGGAGCTGGAGGATATCGCCAGTGCGTTCGGCCTTTTTTATAAAGTGGAGGACGACCAGATCGTCCATTCGATGAGCACATCCGTCATCGCGCCGGACGGCACGATTTACAAGTGGTATCACGGAAATGCGTGGGAGCCGGCGGAAGTGTTGAATGATGTAAAGAGTTTGCTTGCGAATGAATCGAGCGCGAAAGCGGGCGGGAAGATACAATCTCCCAACGCACAAACAACCAGGGAACAGCCGCCTACCAAGTAGTGCCTGCCGATGCACTGTAGGGGCCGGCTTCAGCCGCGCTCCAGCCGCGCAGACTGCTAACTTTCTCGCTCGAGGATGAAGTCAGGGACAGATAGCAGCGCGCGCTTGTATTCAGAATCGCCCAAAACTTCCAGGCAGGCCTTGGCCTTCGTCGCGTACTCGGTCGCCAGGCGATGCGCGCGATCGATCGCTCCGGAGCTCTGCACCAATTCAGCGATCTGTTCAGACCGCACCGATTGAA
Organism: uncultured Acidobacteriota bacterium; assembly: GCA_963797765.1. Taxonomy (GTDB): domain Bacteria; phylum Acidobacteriota; class Terriglobia; order Acidiferrales; family UBA7541; genus JBGPTK01. Next base: position 1,343,153 of record CAWCQU010000003.1, read on the forward strand.
ATCCCTTCTCTTCAAGAACTTTGGCCACCAGGCAGCGGCCAACTGAATTGCCATTCTGCATCGCAAAAATCAGAGGTAAGGTAACCTTGCCTTCTTTCAGATCGCTCAACACCGGCTTCCCCAGTTGTTCAGGCGATGCCGTGAAATCGAGTAAATCGTCCACCAACTGGAACGCCAGCCCCGAATAGCGGCCATAATCGGCAAGCGCCTGTTCCACCTCAACGCCCTGTCCGGCAATCACTGCGCCCAGGCGCGCGCAGCCGCTAAACAAGCAAGCAGTCTTGCGGAATGCCAGGCCGGTGGCCTCGTCTTCGGTCAGGTCGATCCGGCCCAGCTTGGTGAGTTGAAGTAATTCACCTTCGACCATATTCTGCGTGAGATCGATCAAAATCTCGAGAATTGCAAAACTGTGTTCGCGAAGGGCCATTTCAAACGACTGCATGTAAAGCCAGTCGCCCGCCAGCACGCTCATGTGATTGCCCCAGCGTGCATTCGCGCTGGCGCGGCCGCGGCGAGTTTGCGCGCCATCAATCACGTCGTCATGGATCAGCGTGGCGCTGTGGATCATTTCCACCACCGCGCCCATGTGAATGGCCACAGGACCACGGTATCCGCAGGAACCAGCCGCAAGGAGCAATAGAGCCGGACGCAACCGTTTGCCGCCGCCGGAACTCAGATACGCGCCGATTTCGCGGACCGGCTCAATCGCCGAGCCGTTTTGCTCGGCAATTTCCTGTTCCACCAGCAACAGGTCGTCGCGCACTAACTCAAACATTTCCTTGGCCGTTAGGACTGTGATGGCGGTCCTCCTAGACGACTCAACGGGCTAACCAGCTTGTACCGGACTGGGGGCTACACCGAGGCCGAAAAAACGCCGGAAGTTACCGGCGGTGATGGCTGCGATCTCCTCGGCCGGCAAGTTTCTCACACTCGCAAGGGTTCGCGCTACCTCAACCACGTTGGCGGGCTCGTTTCGTTTGCCTCGGCGATCTTGCGGCGGCAGGAAGGGAGAATCGGTTTCCGTCAGCATTCGATCGAGCGGCAATACCGCCGCGACATCGCGCACCGGCTGCATTTTGGGATAGGTGACGTTGCCCGCGAAGCTGACCATGAATCCCATGTCCATTCCCCGACGGGCATCTTGCTCGCTGCCGGTGAAGCAATGCAAGATTCCTCCCAAGCCCGATGAACGCCAGTCTCCTTCCATGATTTGCAGGCAATCGGCCCAGGCGTCGCGACAGTGAATCACGATGGGGAGCTTGGTGGCGCGGGCCTGCTCGAGTTGGCGGCGGAACACTTGCTGCTGCACTTCGCGCGGCGAGTGGTCGTAGTAATAGTCGAGGCCGATTTCTCCCCATGCGATTACCCGCGGATGTTTTGAAAGTTGATCGAGGCGGGCGAAATGCTCGTCCGTGGCAAGTTTTGCTTCGTGCGGATGGATGCCGATGGTGGCGTAGATCCAGTTATTTTTCTCCGCGAAACTAAGCGCGGCGTCGAGTTGATGAGGGCCGGTGCCGCTCCCGATCGCGAGAAGTATTTCGACGCCCGCTTCCCGCGCGCGAGCCAGCACGGCATCGCGGTCTTCGTCGAACTGCGGGAATTCCAAATGCGCGTGTGAATCGATAATTTGCAACTTGAATTCCTTGGGGTCAGGCACCAAACGCTCGAACCGTGCTGCTATCAATTGAGCTATTTCAGCCTGGCGCCCGCGGGCACGTCCTCGGTGAACGTACACAGAACAGGATGGCCGTCTGGCGGAACCGTCGCGGCGACAATCATCCCATTGGATTCAACTCCTCGCAGCTTGCGCGGAGCGAGATTGGCTACGATCACCACTTTCTTGCCGACCAGATCTTCCGGCTTGTAGGAGACGGCGATTCCCGCTACAACCTGTCGAACCTCGTCGCCAATATCCACGATCACTTTCAGCAGTTTGTCGGCGCCCGCGACCCGCTCGGCTGACTTGACCACTCCGACGCGCATCTCTACTTTGGCAAAATCCTCGATACTGATTTTGGCGGGGCCTGCAGGCGCGGCCTGAGCAGCCGCACCTGGTGTCGCGCCTGCTACGCCCGATGTTGCCGGAGCTGCCGGAGTAGCGCCGGGATTGCGAATTTCTTCTTCCATGGCTTCGATCCTCTCTGAGGCTTCTTTTTTGTCGACACGTGGAAAAATGGCTTCGTACTTTCCTATCTGAGTTCCGGGCTTCAGTTCTCCCCACTTCAGTTCGTCAATCCGCTGCGAAGAAAGCGAGCCGCGTTGCCCCAGGCTCTCCCAGATTTTTTCTGTGGCGTGCGGCATCACCGGGTAGGTAAGGACCGTGATCACCCTCAGTGCCTCGGCGGCATCGTAAAGCACTTGTTCCAGGCGCGGCCGCTGCGCCGGCTCTTCTGCCAACGTCCAAGGCTTTTCCAAAACTAAATACTTATCGACGGAGCTAACCAGGTCCCAGATCCGTTCCAACGCGTTCGAGAACGCGTAGCGGTCATACGATCCCAGAATCTCAAGCAGACTATCGCGGTCAAATTTCGCAACCAGTTCAGAATGATTTTTCACGTCGGCCGCGGAAGTTGCATGATCCGCTGGAATTGTTCCTTCGCAGTAGCGTTCGATCATGGTCAAGGTGCGGCTGGCCAAATTGCCCAGGCCATTCGCAAGGTCGCTGTTATAGCGTGTGAGCAGCGAATCGCGGCTGAAATTGCCGTCCTGGCCGAACACCATTTCGCGCAGCAAAAAATAGCGCAAAGCGTCGATGCCAAGCGTGCGCGCAATCGGTTGCGGATATTGCATGTTGCCGCGCGACTTGCTCATTTTCTCTTCGGCAAACAACCACCAGCCATGCGCGAAAATCTGCTTGGGCAGCGGCTCCTTGGCGGCCATCAGAAATGCCGGCCAATACACCGCATGAAACCGCAAAATTTCCTTTCCCACCAGATGCAAATCCGCGGGCCAGTATTTCTCCCACTGCACTTCGTCATCACCGTAGCCGACGCCGGTCATGTAGCTGGTGAGCGCGTCGTACCAAACGTAGAAAACGTGATGTTCATCGCCGGGCCACGGAATCCCCCACTTCACCGAAGTCCGGCTGACGGAAAGATCGCGCAAGCCGCCGCGGACGAACGCAATCACTTCATTGCGCCGCGTTTCGGGCTGAACGAAATCCGGCTGCTTTTCATACAGCTCGAGCAGACGATCCTGAAAAGAGGAAAGTTTGAAATAATAATTCTCTTCGCGGACGCGCTCGGTGGGCCGCTTGCACTCCGGGCATAATCCGCCCGGAAGCGGCTCATCTACATACATTTCATCGGAAACGCAATATTGGCCCTCGTAGTGGCCTTTATAGATGTATCCGTTGTCCTGCGCCAGGTGCAGCAGGCGTTGCACGGCGCGCTCGTGGCGCAGTTCGGTGGTGCGGATGAAGCGATCGAAATTAAGATCGAGTTCCTGCCACAGTTGCCGGTATTGCGCGGACACTTGGTCGGCGAACTGCTGCGGAGTGACGCCCGCCGACTTGGCCGCGCGCTCGACTTTTTGGCCGTGCTCGTCCGTGCCGGTCAGCGCCACAACGTCGTAGCCGCACATTTTCTTATAGCGCGAGATGGTATCGGCGACGACCGAGGTGTAGGTGTGCCCGAGGTGAGGGCGCGCGTTCACATAGTAGATCGGCGTGGTGATATAGAACTTTTTCTTCGATTGGGGTTGCGGCATAGGCTATTTGTTTAGCTCGCGCTGTTTTTCAAAGTGAAATGACGCGGCGGCCAGCACTTGCTTAAGCGGAATGCCCTTTTGCGCCGCGATGCGCTGGCAATCCTCGTATTCGGGCGCGGCATTCAGCACCGTGCCATTCATGCGCGCAACTTTCATGCGAATTTCGCCAATCGGCGTGGAAATATTTATAGTTTCGCGATCCAAAATTCGGCGGCGAACTTCATAGGTGCGCACGCCGATGGTCGTGGTCTCACGGAAAATCAAATCGGTCAGCAAATCCACATCCGCCGGCTTCGCCAGCAGCGTGACCAGCATGCCGGGACGATTCTTTTTCATTTGTACCGGCGTCGAAAAAATATCCAGTGCCCCTGCCGCCAGCGCCTTTTCGGCAAAATATCCATAAATCTGCGGGCTCATATCGTCGAAATTTGCTTCGATCACTTCCACCGGCTCGTCCCAATGGATTTTTTTGTCCGCACCCACCGCGTCGCCAATCAGAATTCGCAGAACATTGGGTTGTTCGGCGAGATCGGCCGAACCTGCTCCATATCCAATTGCGCGCAAGTTCATGGCAGGCATCTTGGCGAATTGTGTGGAAAGCGTTGTGGCGATCGCGGCTCCGGTTGGCGTCACCAGTTCTTTTTGAATCCCGGTTGAGAAAGTGGGGGCGTCGCGCAGCAATTCAGCGGTAGCCGGTGCCGGCACAGGGAGCATTCCATGTGCGGTGTTGACTCGGCCTCCTCCGACGTCAAGCGCCGAGCAAGCGAACTCATCAATTCCAAGCAATTCGAATCCAATCGCGGCTCCAACGATGTCAATAATCGAATCCACCGCTCCAACTTCGTGGAAATGGACCTTTTCAACTGGGACCTGATGAACTTTGGCTTCCGCTTCGCCGAGCCGCGTGAAGATTCGTTTGGCGCGATCCGCCGCGCGCGGAGCAATCCCAGCCTGGTCGATCATGCCGAGAATGACGCTTAGGCTCCGGTGATGATGATGCTCGTGTGATTCCACCTTCACTTGCGTCGCGAAAATGCCCCGGCGCTGCACTTTTTCCGCCGAAATGTTCCAGCCAGTAAGCGGCAAGCGGCGAAGTTCGCCTTCCAGTTGCGAGATGTCCGCGCCAGCGGCCACTAAGGCGCCAAGGACCATGTCGCCGCTGATCCCGGAAAAACAATCGAAGTAAGCAATTTTCATGATTATGATCTGCAAATACCGAGACTAGATTCGAACACCACGGTTTACGATGCCGATTTTGCCGCGCAAAATCGAAAAATAGATACTAGTCTGGGCTTCCGAAGCTGTCAAATGAACGGGCCGCATCCTTAAATTGAATTTCAACGGTCGGACAATTGAATAGGGTTGCCGTCCGGGTCCTTTCCGTCGCAAAGGCAAAACATCTCCCCCTGCTGGACCTTGCCGAAACTTGCGCCCCGCGCCACCAGCATTTCCCGCATGGCGGCAACGTCTTTGGCGTGGAATACAATCTTCGGACCCTTGCGGCCGGGGGATGCAGGGCCGGAATGGAGCGCGATCCGTGCGCCGCCTGCTGCAAACTCCCGCCAGCCTTTTTCGATGGTGACCTGCTTGAGGCCAAGCACTTCTCCGTAGAATTTGCACATCGCATCCATCTGGCCAGTAAACAGGATCACCCGCGCCATTTTCATCGAGGCCACCTATATTCCCGTCTTTAGTCCACAAATTCCGCAAGCTTTGACAGTCTATCAGAGATCCCCGGGGCGCCATCTCAGGGGCAACCCGAAGACTGCGGCACGCCGGCCGGAGGTCGATTTTTCGACGGTCGTTACGCGTTGGGCGATACATGGCCCTCCACAAGACCAAAGTAGGACGCGGCTAATGAACGGGCCTCTTTGACGGCTCTCGCAGCTTTCCCTATAATCGCGGGATTCACTTTTCGCAAGGAGCCGTGTGTACCAGGTAATCGAAGCCCGCATCCGCAAAGCGATCTTGCGGTATATTCATAAGCACTACAGCATCGACGTTCCGGTGGTGACGGAGCGCCCGCCCCGCCTGGAAATGGGCGAAGTGGCCTCGCCAGTCTGCTTCGAATTGGCGCGCAAATTGAAAAAACCTCCGCGGATAATCGCCCAGGAAATCGCCAACAAGATTCCACCAATCGAAGGCGTCGCGCGCCTGGAAGTTGCCGGCGGCGGTTATCTGAACGCCTATCTCGAGCGCGGCACATTCTTCCGCGTGGCCATCGAACGCGCGGGCCACGAAGCAATTCATGCATCCGCTGACGCACCGAAGGCCATCGTCGAGCATACGAATATCAATCCAAACAAAGCAGCCCATATCGGGCATCTGCGCAATGCCGCGCTCGGCGATGCCTTTGTGCGGTTGCTGCGTTACACAGGCCGCCGCGTCGAGGTCCAAAACTACATCGATAACACGGGCGTACAGGTCGGGGACGTGGTTCTAGGATTTCTGCACATCGAAAAGAAAACTCCCCTAGAGGTTCGGGTGCTCGCCGCTGAACCCAGGTTTGATTATCTGTGCTGGGATTTATACGCGCGAGTGACCGTATTTTTGGCCGAAGACAAGTCGCGGCTATCGCTGCGCGGAGAAATTCTTCACGCTATCGAAGCAGGCAGCGGCGCTGCCGCTGAGATCGCTGAGATTGTTTCCACGGCGATCGTTCGTTGCCACCTGTTCACGATGGACCGGTTGGGGATTGAATACGATTTATTGCCGCGCGAAAGCGAAATCCTCCACTTGAAATTCTGGGAGTCGGCGTTTGCCATGATGATCGAGCGGGGCGTGATTCACAAAGCGGCAGCGGGAAAGAACGCAGGATGCTGGGTGATGAAGCTGGCCTCGGAATCAGAGGGAGAAATTGCCGGCGAAGGCGCCGCCCCCGAAGCGGATGATGGCGCCGACACAAAAATCATCGTGCGCTCGAATAGCACCGTCACCTATGTGGGCAAGGACATCGCCTACCAGCTTTGGAAATTTGGATTGCTCGGAAAGGATTTTCATTACGCGCGATTCCACCAGTATCCCGGCGGCCACACGGTGTGGGTAACACAGACGGGCGAGAGCGAAATGGAAGCCCCCACGTTTGGCAACGCCGCCCAAGTTTACAACGTGATCGATTCGCGCCAGGCATATCTGCAAAACGTGGTCTTCGAAGCGCTCGGCGCGCTGGGATTCAAGGAACAGGCGGATCGATCTCTGCATTTTTCATACGAGATGGTGGCGCTCTCGCCGCGTTGCGCCGCCGAGATGGGCTACGAAATACCCGTCGAAGAGGCCAAGAAGCCATATGTGGAGGTCAGCGGACGCAAGGGGCAAGGCGTAAAAGCAGACGATTTGCTCGATCAACTAGAAGCCAACGCGCGGAATGAAGTGGATACGCGGCATCCTGAAACGCCGGAAGCCGAACGGGTCGCCATCGCGCACGCCATTGCTATCGGAGCGCTGCGTTATTTCTTGCTGAAATTCACGCGCGGCACAATCATCGCCTTTGATTTCAATGAAGCTCTCAGCTTCGATGGGGAAACCGGCCCATACGTGCAATATGCAGTGGTCCGCGCGCGAAATATTTTCCGTAAGCTCCGCGAGCAGGAGCCGGAATTCAAACTCGACGCGCTCGAATCGTTGATCACCGATGAAGCTCTCTCATCCCAGCTTTCCGCCCCAGCCGGAAACGATTTATGGGAAGTCTTGCTACTGGCGGGATCGCTCGGCGCGCAAGTGGAAACCGCGCTGGGAGCGCACGAGCCTGCGTTCATCGCCAAATTCGCGTTTCAGCTCGCCCAGCAATTCAACGTGTTCTACCACAAGCATCACATCCTCTCCGAGGAAGACGTCACGAAGAAAGCGTTCCTTCTCTCGCTGAGCCGGTTGGTCGAAACGCAATTGGTGATCGCGTTACGCCTGCTCGGCATGGAAGCCCCCGAACGGATGTAATCCGCCCTTGCCCGCCCCCGCTTGCTCATTCTTCTTGACAATTTCACAATGATATATATCATCATGATATATGAAACGGCAGAACGCCCCATCGCTCCTCGGACTGCTGAGCCTGAAGCCGATGTCCGGATACGACATGAAGAAATTCGTCGACGAGACAATCGGGTACTTTTGGAACGAAAGCTATGGGCAGATTTACCCCATGCTCAGCCGCCTTTCCCGGCAGGGATTGGTGAAAAGCCGCGTGCAACGGGGAAAGGGCACGCCGGACCGCAAAGTGTTCTCCTTGGCGGCCAAAGGGCGGAAATATCTGCGAAATTGGCTGGCGGCGGCTCCGCGATATGCTCCGCCCAGGAATGAGCTGCTGCTGAAACTGTTTTTCGGGCGAATTGCGGCGCGCGCGGATATCGCCCGGCACGTTCAAGAATTCCGGCAGAATCACGCCCGCTTGCTTCTCGAATACGCCCGAGTGGAAAAGTGGATCTCGAAAACGCATCCCAAACATCCAGACAAGTCCTACTGGCTGATCACGCTTGGTTATGGCCGGGAACATTCCAAGGGAATGGTGAAGTGGTCCGACCAAACATTGCACACACTCGCCCGGCTTCCGCGGAAGAGCCGGCGAAAAAAAGCAATTCGCAAGAAAGGAGGCGTCCGATGAGCGCATGGGTTCCGGCACTTCGGGTTGTGCACATTTTTTGTGGGATGGTGGCTTTTTTCGTGGCCCCATGCGCCATGCTGACGGTGAAAGGGGGCCTGGCACATCGCCGCTGGGGAAAGATTTATTTTTGGATGATGGCCGTGGTGGCTGCCACTGCGTTTGTACTGGCGATTTATCGCCCGATCCTGTTTTTGGCACTGGTCGCGATATTCAGTTTCTACTTCGCGTTCCGCGGCTATCGAGCGGTCTTGAGAAAGGGCGCTCCGGCGAGCAAATTGGATTGGTTCGCTGCATTTGCCACTTTGCTAGGGAGCATGGGATTAATCGTGCTCGGCATTCATCCTCTGCGTGGCGGATTTATGCCTGCACCGATTGTTTCGATCGCCTTTGGACTACTAGGCTCCTTCTCCGCGATTAGTGACATGTGGGCATTCGTGCACCCGTCGAAGGAAAGGAACGCCTGGTGGTATAGCCACATGGGCGGGATGCTGGGCTCTTATGTGGCTGCGCTGTCCGCATTTTCTGCGGTAAACTTCCAATTCCTGCCACCCGCAGTACGCTGGTTATGGCCATCGGTGATCGGAATTCCAGGGATCTTCATCTGGGTCGCCTACTACCGGCGGAAATTCAATCGCTCGAGTTCCCTCCCGGCCGTGGCGAGGGCATAGGGAAGCTCTGCTCTCTCATTTTAGCCGATCGTCCATTCTTCGGCTCATCCGAGTAGCGGCTACATCTTCATAGCTAAATCAATCAAGCTGCGGATGGCAATCCCAGTGGGACCTTTTGCGGCCCAGGGCTTGCCGTCATCGCTCCACGTGGTTGCGGCGATGTCGAGATGGATCCAGGGCATATCCTCTGCAAATTCCTTCAGGAACATCGCAGCGGTAATTGCTCCACCGCCTTTGCCGCTGCCCGTATTGCGGATATCCGCGATGGAACTCTTGATCATGTCCGCATACTCGTCATCCAGAGGCATCGGCCACATTTTTTCGCCCACGGCCCGCGAACTCTCTAGCAAACGCTCCAGAAACTCTGTGGGCTGCCCGAATACACCCACGTTTACATTGGCGAGTGCGACTTCGATAGCTCCTGTGAGCGTAGCCGCATCAATCAAGTGCGTGCAGCCCAATTTGCGCGCGTAGGAAATTCCGTCGGCAAGCACCAAACGCCCCTCTGCATCGGTGTTGATCACTTCGATGGATTTGCCCGACATGGCAAATTGAACGTCGCCAGGTTTTTGTGCGGTGCCGCTGACCATATTTTCCGACGAGGGAATCACGGCAATCACCTTGACCGAAGGCTTGAGCAGCGCCAGGGCGCGCATTACGCCAACCATGGTAGCGCCGCCGCCCATGTCGTATTTCATCTTCTCCATGCCGGTCGCGGGCTTGATCGAAACTCCGCCGGTGTCGAAAGTAATGGCCTTGCCGATCAGCCCCAGCACGGGAGCCCCGTCACGCTGTGCTGCGGGCGTGTAGGTAATAACGATCAGGCGCGGCGGCTCTGCGCTACCCTGAGCCACGCTGAGCAGTGCTCCCATCTTCAGTTCCGCCATCTTCTTCTCGTCCAAAACATCAACCGTCAGTCCCACCTCGCGCGCCATCGCCGATGCGCGATCGGCGAGCATCCGCGGCGTCAGATAATTCGAAGGCTCGTTCACCAGATCGCGCGAGAAATTTTGCGACTCGGCGATGTTTCTGCCGCGCTCGATGGCCGGACTATACTCCGCGTTCCCCGCCGGATCCCATCCAGCCAGGAGGACGGATTCCACCACATTCTTGTTTTTCTTCTCCGTGCGATATTTGTCCGATTCATAATCGGCGTAAAACAGCCCTTCCGTAACGGCTTGCAAAGCCTTTGGATCGCGCTCTCCCTCTCGCGAGAGAAATGCGAATTTCTTGATGCCGCGCGTCTTCAGATAGCGCAGCGCCGCGCCGGCAATTTTTCGCAAATCCGCTGCCGTAAATTTTTCCTGTTTCCCGCCGCCCACCAGCAGCAACCGCTGCGCCGCGATCCCTGCTGGAAAATGGAGCAGGACCATCTCAAACATTTTGCCGGTCAGTTCTCCGCTTTCCACTAGGACGCGAATTTTCCCTCCGGTGGCGCGATCGAGGTCCGCGATCACTCCCTCGATTCTTTGATCCTTGTCGAAAACGCAGGTTACCAACGCCTCGGCAGCAACTTCGGAAAACGGTTTCGAATCGAGCGAAATTTGCATGATTTCCTTTCTTTCCATTAAATTTTGTGGAGTGCACGGCGGCGGGTTAAAACCCGCCCCCACTTCGAAGCACCCGCTTCGCGCGGCGTTCCAGATTAGCAGCCCAAGGCAGTCTCAGTCACGTTCACCGGTGCCGATATTTGTACATTGCTTCCTTGGCTTCGTGGCGGTCTTCTTTCTCGCGCTCGGCTTCGCGACGGTCCCATACCTTTCTGCCCTTGGCGACTGATAGCTCGCATTTCGCCATCCCGTCGCGAAAATAGAGCTTGATCGGAATCAGCGTCAAGCCTTTCTGTTGAATCTGCGAGGCGAGTTTGTCGATTTCCCGCCGGTTTAGCAGGAGTTTTCGGGGACGCAACGGTTCGTGATTCCACGGCCCTCCCGCCAGGTACTGCGGAATGTGGCTATTCATCAGCCATAATTCCCCGCCCCGCACTTCCGCATAAGCGTCCCGCAAAGTAGCTTTGCCCTCCCGAAGAGACTTGACCTCCGTTCCCAGCAGGACCATCCCCGCCTCGTAACGTTCGAGAAGTGTGTAGTTATAGGAAGCGACCCGGTTTTGGGCGACAACCTTAACTCCTTCCTTCGACATCTTATCGGACTTAGGTGACATCGGATCAATATGATAGCTGCCGCTGTTAACTGGAAGCAAGTCAATAGCTTGCTGACGCTTGCTGGCATTGGGCCCAGATGCTAGACTCTGTGCGTACTTTTCCCATTTCGCGGAGGAACATGCATCGCCGCTCTTTGTGTTTATCATTCTTGGCTATTCTTTGCCTTTCGCTAGCCGGTTGCCCCAAAGGAAATAGCGAGTTTGATCAAGGTAGGAAAGCTGAGAACCTGCAGGATTACGACACTGCCTTAATCCATTACGAACACGCCCTCCGCAGCGATCCGTTGAACGCGCAATATAAGCTTCGCATGACCCACGCACGCTTCGAGGCCGCTGAATTTCACGTCCAGCAGGGCCGTAAGGCCATGAACGCCGGGAATGTTCAGCTAGCGATTGCTGAGTATCAGAAAGCCGTATCGATCGATCCTTCGAACGACGCTGCTGCCCAGGGACTGCAGAAATCGCTGGAGTTGGCGGCGGCCGCAAATCCTGGCTCGACTCCTCCTCCCGCAAAGCCAGACGAACTTTCGAGCTTCATGACTGAGCCACCCGAGTTGAAGCCGCTCTCCCGGGAGCCCATCAACCTGAAAATGACCAACGAGGCTCGCATCGCTTACGAAACGATTGCAAAGCTCGCTGGCGTTTCCGTCATTTTCGATCCGGACTTTACCTCTCGCCGCATTTCGATCGATTTGCCCGGAGTGACACTCGAGCAGGCGCTGGATGCAGTGGGCGTCGAGAGCAAGTCATTCTGGAAGGCCGAGACCAGCAACATTATTCTGGTCGCGCCAGACCAGCAAAACAAACGCAATGAACTAGAAGACGAAATGGTGAAGACCTTTTACCTCTCGAACACGCTGGTTCCTCAGGACCTGACCGAGATCGTCACCGGCTTGCGGCAATTGCTCGACATGAAGCGAATTCAGGCGGTCAACGCGCAGAATGCGATCGTTATTCGCGATACGCCCGACAAAATCATGCTCGCCCAGAAAATTATTCAGGATATCGACAAGGCCAAACCCGAGGTTGTCATCCAGATTCAGGTGCTGCAGACGACGGTGGACCGGATTCGTGACTTGGGAATTCAGCCAGGTGGAAGCGCGGTATTGGCCTTCACTCCCAGGTCTTCGATCCAACCGAACGGCAGCACGACCTCGGGATCGTCAACCACTTCCGCCTCAACGACGGCGGCAGTTACTTTAAATAATCTGAAGCACCTGAGCTCCGCCGACTATAGCTTGACGTTGCCCGGGGCTACTGCGAATGCCCTGCTAACCGACAGCGGCACGAAAATTATTCAAGATCCTCAGATTCGCGTGAGTGACGGCCAGACAGCAAAGTTGCGCGTTGGCAATCGCGTGCCAATCGCGACTGGAAGCTTCCAGGCTGGCGTGGGAGTGGGAGTAACGGGTGGGGCGGGCGTGGTCAATCCGCTGGTCAATACTCAGTTTCAGTATATCGATGTGGGCGTGAACATCGACGTCACTCCGCGCGTGCATCCCGACGACGAAGTGAGCATGAAATTGAAAGTGGAAGTCTCCTCCGTGGCCGGATCGGTAAGCATCGGCGGCATCAATCAGCCAGAAATCGCCCAGCGCGTCATCGAGCAGGATATCCGCCTGAAAAATGGCGAAGTGAATATTCTGGGTGGATTGATCGAGCGTGACCAAACGAAAAATTTGGCCGGCTGGCCGGGATTGCAAAAGATACCGTTCTTGAAATATTTCTTCGCGAACGAACACACCGAATTGCATGACCAGGAAGTCTTGATCGTTCTCACTCCGCGAATCGTGCGGTACCCGAGTCTCTCCGCGGAGAATCTGCGAACTCTTGCTTCTGGAACGAGTAATTCGGTTCGCGTCTTTCGGGATCAGTCACAATCGCCGGTGCCTGCTCCTGTATCCGCTCCGCCGCCCGCACAGCCGCCAGCAACTCAACCTCCCGTTGCCCAACCTTCCGCGGCCCAGACGCCTCCGCCCGGCTCGGGCGGGCAATTGGCGTTCGAACCGGCTAACGTCAGTCTGAAACAAGGCGATACATCCATCGTTGGCGTGGTTGTGAGGAATGCTCAAGACCTTTATTCCGTCCCGCTGCTTCTGCAATACAATCCGGCAGTAATCCAAATCGACGAAGTGCGGTCGGGCGGGTTCCTGGAAAGTGGTGGCCAGAAAATTGCCGTCGTTTACCAACCGAACCAGCAGCGAGGACAAGTGATTGCTTCCGCTACGCGGCAGCCCAATACTCCCGGTGTGAATGGAAATGGAACTTTGTTGGGAATCGTGGTCCGGGCGATCGCTCCGGGAACATCAACCATTCAAGTGCTTCAGGTGAGCGCCCGGGATTCACAGCAAAAGCTGATCCCGCTGGCAACCGGGCAAGCCACCGTTACAGTCCAATAACTGGTGATTGAAATGCAAAAAAGAAATCCTTCAAGCACCGGCTCACACGCCGGAATGACTCTGCTCGAACTGATTGTGGCTTGCGGTATTCTGATGATTCTCTCGACGGCGGCGGCGCCGATGATTCGTATGTCGATTCAACGCCAAAGAGAGACACAACTGAGGGAATCTCTGCGCGAAATTCGAACCGCGATCGATCGATTTAAGGATGCCGCGGACAAAAATCAACTGCAGGTGAAGGCCGGCACGGAAGGATACCCACCCGATCTGAAAACTCTGGTGGATGGCGTTCAGCTGGCTGGTGCGCCCGATCGCCACGTGCGGTTTCTGCGAAGGATTCCGATTGATCCGATGACCGGCCAAGCGGACTGGGGCATGCGTTCGGTGCAGGATGACCCAGACACGATGTCCTGGGGCGGCCAGGATGTATTCGATGTTTACTCGCGATCCACTGCCACCGCGCTGGACAGTACCCGGTATTCGGATTGGTAATCGAACCTGCGAGCCGAATGAAAATTCACAATCCAATTTTGCTCTCTGCCTGGAGTTTCCGGAAGGCTCGCCCCGCCTCGGTCTTGATTCGAGATCGTCAGATATCGCTTTGCAGGGAAGACAAGCACGGGTTCACGTTGCTGGAACTGATGGTGGTGATGGCCATCATCTTGATTCTCGCCACGATCGGCGCGGGGCAATACCAAAAATCGCTGTTGCGCGCGAAAGAGGCGGCGCTGAAGCACGACTTGTTCGTGATGCGCCAGGCGATCGACCAATACACATTGGATAAAGAGCAGGCGCCTCAATCCCTGGACGATATTGTCTCCGCTGGCTATTTGCGCGAGATACCCGCGGACCCGATTACGCGTCGCAAGGACTGGAACACAAGTTCCGAGGAGGTTCTCTCCACGCCGGATCAGACCGCCACAGGAATTACCGACGTCCACTCAGCCTCCGACGCAGTATCCCCGTTTGAAAACACCGCTTACAGTTCCTGGTGAAAAACTTCTCAGTCCCGTGCAACTGACTTTCTAATCTATCCTCTAATTCCCGCGGCGAATCCTTTTTCCATTAAGCCATATTCCCAGCTTCGTTTGACCGCCGGGGATGCTTCCGCTATGATGTTTATGCGGGGTGGAGCAGCCTGGTAGCTCGTCGGGCTCATAACCCGGAGGTCGTTGGTTCAAATCCAACCCCCGCAACCATGGGCTCGTTCCGCTGACGGCAGAACGAGCCCTCTCTTCTTCTACCATGTCCCGTGTATCCGGAAAGCCCTACTTCGTTTATGTCCTCTGGATCGAAATCGCCTGCCGCTTCTACATCGAAATTTCAGAAGACGTAGGCCGTCGTGTCTCCCAACGCTATCAGGGTCTAAGCCGTTGGACCGCGCTCTAGAACCCATGGACACTGGTCTATCAGCAGGATCAGCCGGACTACCGGTCAACCAGAATTCGCGAGACCGAGTTGAACCAGCAAAAGGGCGGCGATGGATTCTTTCGTCTTACGGGGCTCGATCATCGGAGTTTTCCAAAGCCTCCGCCTCAGCAGGGCTCATAATCCAGCGACTCTTGCATCGCTTTGGGCGCTGTCGAGATGGCTTCATTGACCCTTGTTCTCGCTGGTGGCCGGGCCGAAACCGAAGCGCCCCCCCAAGCGTTGCCGGAATCGTTCCCGCTCTTCCGGCGTCATGTGCTCGCAGCGCTCTTCCATGCGACGGCGGAATCTAGATCGGCCGGTACCGTGAAATCCAAATCCGCCGAAGAGGATCCGGCACAGCGCCAGCAGTCCCAGCGCTTGCCAGAAGGTGACTTGCCGCCATCCGAACAATGTTGGCAGCAGCCAATTCCACAGGTGCAGCACGATTTCGCCGCCAAGGTAGACAAATAGCAGCATCCCCAGAATCGCCAGCGGAGCAATAAAAATCACTCTCTTCAATTTCCCAATCATGTTCAGCTCCTTAACCTTTCATAAATTCGTCGTAAATGCTTTGCAATCGCTCGCGCAGGTGCAGCACCGCATAGCGTTTCCGTGAAAGCAGCGTATTCACGCCCACGCCGGTCCGGGCGGCGATTTCCTTGAAGCTGCGCCCTTCCAATTCGTGCGCAACAAACACCTCGCGCTGTTCTTCGGGCAACTCGTCGATCGCAAGTTCCAGCTCATCAAGAAGCACGTTGCGCACGTACAGCGCTTCCGGCCCGGCATCGGGCGATGGCAATAGATCTTCGATCCGCAGCGCCTCGCCGTCCTCGTTCTCCACCGCTGCATCGCTGAAGATCTCCGTTTTCTTTTTGCGGAAAAGGTCCGTGATGCGATTGCGCGCCACGCGGAAAAGCCATCCGGTCACGTGCTCGATCGGCATCAGCAGGCGGTTCGCTTCCACCAGCTCATAGAACACGTCTTGCAGAATGTCCTCGGCGTCGCGCGGATCGGGCACCCGTCGCCGGATAAAATTGCGAAGACGGGATCGCTCTTCCGCGATGATTTCTGAAATTTGGCGATCTTGCTCGGTCATCGTGGTGATGCTCGCCGGCTCATCCATCCAATCTTGTAGACGAATGGCGGCCACAAATATTGTATAGATTTGAATGGGCGAAACGGGTGTGCGCGCCGCACCACCAGGCTGAAAACCGCAACGAGCGAAGAGAGGTTCCTATTCACGAGCTTAAACAAGTTCTAGAAGAGAGCCGTCTCAACAATACAGGGCTGTGGTCTGGGCGCTCGCAGTTCCGGCGAAGTTGGGTGTGGGCGCCCCAGGCGCTAGCCTTTCGCGGCTGGGGGTTTTGATTTGCAGTGTTGAATTCTTCTTTGCTTCCTGCCCGCTTCGAAATTCCAACATCCCTTCGATTCTCTGCATCGATCCGCACCAATTCAGGATAAACCAACACCAAATCCGCCGCACGTTTGAGCCCCTCCCTTTCGTACGATATAGAGGCGATTAGAAATTTATATCCCGCAGAATTTAGAGTGTTTATGGGTTTTTGACTATGGTTGCCACTGGCGATTAGCGAAGCGGTTAGAAGCACGGCTCTTTCGCTCGGATTTCTTGCGTGGGCCAAATTGAAATTGCGGTCGATTTTGGGCGGAAATGCGGGTGCGGCGGCGCAGGTATGGGTGCAGTTTAAAGCCGGAATCGGTGCGAGAGGGTGCCTACGGGAGGAGTTTTCGTATTCTTTCATACCACTATTTACCACAAAGGTACCTAAGAAGTCAAGACCTTTTTGGCAGGGTGCATTTTGGCGGGCCCCCATTCCTCCCGCTTTCATTGGGATTGGTGGCGATTTCGGACTCTCTGTCCACGCAAGATAAATTGAAACCGGAACACATGGAGAAAAGCCAAGGTTTCAAACAAATACAGAAGAACCCCACCTTTTCAAAAAACGAAAAGATGGGGCACCCACAGCCAAATTCATCTCGACTCGTTAAACTTGTCCCGCCCGCCGCGCGCCGCTGCTCGGAATTGCACCTCAGAGTCTACCGTTTCTTCGCCGACGGGCCATTCTGGGCCACCGCGGCTTTCACGAGCGCTTTGAACGCGTCCGCGTCGACCTTTTCCCCTTCGTGGATATCGATCGCCCTTCGCGTGTTGCCTTCCAGGCTGGAATTGAAGAGATGCGATGGGTCTGGGATGCTGGCCCCCCGGGCGAAGGTGAGCTTCACGACCTTCTTGTACGCCTCCCCGGTGCAGACATTCCCGTGGTGCGACCACACCGGAGTGCCCATCCACTTCCACTCCTCGGTCATTTCGGGGTCGGCTTCCAGGATCAGCGCCCGCATGCGGGCCAGAGTCTCTCCGCGCCATCCCCCCAGGTCGCGTATCCGCTGGTCAATGAGCCGGGAAGCGGGTTCCCCGGTCGCTCGTTCATGGCTGCTCATGTCTTTTCTTTCCTTTCACAGAGGGTACCTTTTCCACCCTTTCCATGTGTTCCTCCAGGGTCGGGTGCCTTAGGCCCAGCACATTTTAGCCCCACCCGCCTTCATTGGGATGGGCGGCGATTTTGCCCCCTCGGCTCATGCAAGATAAATGGAAACAGACCACACGGAAACCCGCCCCTATTTCGACCAAATGCAAAAGAACCCCACCTTTTCAAAAAACGAAAAGATGGGGCACCCAAACCCAAATTGATTTCGACCGGTTAAACCTGACCCACCGCCTTTTCAGCTTTGCGAAGTCGACGTCAAGAAAGTTGGTGTTCCGTTCCAAGCCTGCCTGCAAGCGGCTCTTCATTCACCGCGACCCGAGCCTTTTGTGAGTAATTCAGTCGGGCAAGGAGCCAGAACGTTTCCGAATCTCCGGCTTGATCTGCCGTTCATAGATGAACAATTATGGAGCCGTCAGGGTCACGGTGATGACGTTGGATTTTACACCTCCTCTGACTGCATAGATTGTGAATTTACCGGGCTCAGTTAATTTGTAAAATCGAAGGACATCGATTCCATCTACCCGTTTTTCTCCCGGCTTCAGTTCGAATGAGTATCCATGATCATTAAGCGTTTGTGTCCCCAATCGCTTAACAACTTCGTCGATGGTGGCATGTCCATTTCGGCCAAATCCGAAATCCGTTTCCGGTGGCAATTTGTCATTGCTGTCGCGCACCTCAACGCTATAGGGGCCAGCATATAAGCCTTGGGCCAGACCGACGGAATGATCTGAAATATTAGTGACCGTAGCTCGCAAGATCAGGGGGGATCCAACTTTGACCTTGTCCTGGACGGCTACAAGCGCAATTGAAACGACGGGCTTCTGTTCCGGAGGAAGAGTAAAGGGGAGTTGGGCTCTTCCATTCACTCCGGCTAGCGATGCTGCGATCACCAAGAGGTGCAAAAGTCTAGTCGCCATAATTTCTCCTATCACTAGTTATCGGAGTGTTTGCGCAAAATTCCAGCCGGGTGCCCCAGGCGCCAGCCTTTCGCGCCTGGGGGTTTTGATGTGCTCTGTTTGCTCCTTCTTTGCTTCACCCTCTCAAAATTCTAACATTCCTTCGATTCACTGGATCGATCCGCACCAATTCAGTATAAACCAACACCAAAACACCCACCCGGCGGGTCGGACAAGTTCAACGAGTCGAAATGAACTTGGATGCGGCTGCCCCATCTTCTCGTTTTCTGAAAAGGTGGGGTTCTTAGGTATTGCTTCGAAATCTTGGCTGCCCCGTGTCGCACCTACGGCGCTGGACTTGCTTCCTTGACTCCATTCCCCGCCCGTCGAGGCGGGCGGGTTAAATCGTTTTGAAGAATTCCAAGCGCCGTAGGCGCGACACCTTCATGCACATCGAAGGAGCAAACGAGCATAAACACACAACGAAAATCCCCACTGATCCCAAAAAGACTGGGAAGGATCGGCCACCCGCCATAAACCAACGCCAAAACCCCCACAGGTAAACCCGACCTGCCGGGCACCCTCACCATCCTAACGCTCCATTCACCTATCAAACGTGGTATCTTTAGCCGCCCGATGTCAAATGCAAGCGAAAAGAGAATCCGGCACGAACGTCCGGGCCGCCCGACTCGTCTCGGCGAACCGGAAGCGACCCTCTGGAATGCCGGAAGATTTCAATCCGAAACAACCTCAGAACTCTGACGCCCTCCCGCTTTCCATCCTGTTTGAGGCCTTCCACGGTGAACTCTGGCCATGACTTTGACTCTTCAGATTTTCGCAGAGATCGATTTCAGCGTGGTTACTCGCGCATTGCTTGAGAGACTGAATGAGCGGATTCGTAAGGAAGACAAGAACTACCTCCTTAATGTGAATCGCACGGAATATCTTGCCCACCTAAACTCGGAATTCAAGACGACACCCCTCGTGTTAGGGTTTGATAAAATAACCGTTTCCTCTTCCGAGCAAATGATCCCCGCAGAGGCATTTCCGCCTATGAGTTACGTCCGCCACGGTGCCTATTATCCGAAGCAAGTTGTGAAGTATCACATTCCGTTTACAGGCGACTCGCAGCTGTTGAGATGTATTCCCAATCCTCGACTTATGGATTCACGCCCTGTGCTGGTTCAAGGAAGCGAGTTGTGCTTTGAGATCGTCGATTTCTACGGGGATCCCAAGCAAATAAGCGGTCGTGCAGAATCGACGGTGAGCCTTATTAGGCAGCAAGCCGCTAGTCTCGAAAAAAACATCTCCGAGATCAATCAACAAGTTCGACAGCAAGCCGAATCCAGCTTTGACGCTCGCAAGGCAGAAATCATGAAACAGCAACAACTCTTGGCTGCACTGGGCGTCCCTGTCAAGCGATCCGACAACGTGCCGCGAAGCTTTGCGGTACCGGCGACGGCGCGGAAGCAGGTCGTCCCGAAACCGGTCGCCTCCTCCGACAGATACGCCCCTGAGCCGGCATTGGACGAGACTATCTATGGAGAGATTCTGCAGACAATCTTTGAGACAGGTTGCGTTTTCGAACGTCTCCCAAGTACTTACGCTGACAAGGATGAGGAAACCCTGCGCGACCACTTGATCCTCAATCTTGAGCCCCGGTTCCAAATCAACACGACGGGAGAAACCTTCAACAAGTCTGGTAAGACGGACATCCTAATGCGTTACCAAGGGAAAAATGTTTTTGTTGCTGAGTGTAAGTTCTGGCGCGGACAAAAACAGCATCAAGATACCCTAGATCAATTGTTTTCCTATTTGACATGGCGGGACTCAAAAACAGCGATCGTTTATTTCGTAGATACAAAAGAAATGACGGCTCCGCTCAAGGCTATCGAAGAGACAACTTCTGCCCACTCCTGCTTCGTCGCCGATAAAGGTAAGCGAGAGGAATCATGGTTCCGATTTGAATTCCACCTGCCAGGGGATTCAGGTCGGCCGGTACACGTCGCCATTCTGTGTTTTCACTTGCCCAAGCCATAAACCCAGGCGGGTGCGCGGACTTACCAGGACGAAAAGGCTTTTGGCGCCGCATCCACGCCTTCTTCCGCAGTGAAAAGTATTAAATAAGATGATTCCCTCCACTCGTTTAAATCCTCATGCGTCTTCAGGCAGGAAATTTTCGTGACCACCCTCCCAGGTATCCCGGAAGGGAGAGTGCTCAAGGCCCGATTTACGATCTATAATCCGACGCGGGAAGGGAGCATGGCAAATAGAGAGCAATTGAAAGTTCTAAGGCAGGGCGTCCGCGCTTGGAACGAATGGCGCGTTAGGAACAACCCCCTGATCGACCTTTCCGGGGCGAACCTGTCAGGAATCGACCTCAGTTCGAGAGATGTTTTCACACACCTCGAAATGCATCTCGGGAACCTATCCGAAAGCGACTTTTCAAGGGCGAACCTGGGAGGAGCAAGTCTCGTTAACGCTGAATTGATGGACTGTAATTTCCAAGGCGCTAGTCTGTCCGGCTGTGAAATGTCGGGAGCGACTTGGATCTACTGCGGGGCGTGCTTCTGTACAACATGGATTTCACCGAAGCATCACTCGTCGGAACAGATTTCACTAATTCGGTTATGGACGGAACGCGCTTCGGAGGCGTGGACCTTAGCGTAGCCAAGGGACTCGATGCGATTAGCCACGAAGGACCGTGTCGCATAGATGTGGACACGTTTTATCTTTCGCAAGGAAATATCCCCGAACGCTTCCTGGCTGGCGCGGGAGCGCCGGATGCCTTCATCGCTTACGTGAAATCGTTAATCAGCGACCCAATTGAGTACTACTCCTGCTTCATCAGCTATTCGTCGAAGGACCAGGAGTTTGCGGACCTGCTGCACTCACAAATGCGAAACAAACAACTGCGAGTGTGGTTGGCGACCGAGGATTTGAAGATCGGCGACCGATTTCGGTCGACAATAGACGAGGCGATCCGCCTGTATGACAAGTTGCTGTTGGTGCTCTCGAAGGATTCCGGTTTTGAGAGTGGGACATGTGCCGCACCTACGGCGCTTAAATTCTTTTTGGACCGGATACCCAGGCCTCATGGCCTGGGCTAACTTCTGCCGCGCCTACGGCGCTGGCGGAGCCGCACGGCCTGCCTGACACCATGCTGGAATCGCCGCTACCGGAATCGCGCTGACTGGCGATGCTGTCCGGCAAGCGCCTCGAGGAATTTTTCGGAATCGGCGCGGGACTCGGCTGGAATTGACCGGGACTCCGCGATGCGGTCGGCGATCTGGCGAGCCATGGCGCGACGCACGTCGGAATCCAGGCTTCCGCGGCGCTCGAGGAAGGTTTCGATCAATTGCAATTCTTCCACGCTGAGTGGCGGAAAATGGCCGATTGCGGTCGCCGGAACGGAAGAGGAACTTTCCCACACGGACGCGAGTCCTTGCAGGGGATTCTCGCGCACCACAACCGTTCCCGCCACCAGATCGCCCAGGCGCTTGTTCTGGCGGCTGATCAGAATGCTGACGACGCCGGCGGCATAAAGCGAAGGAAGATAATCTACGGTCCGCATCAAGTTGCGCAGAATCGCATCGGGAACTCCGATGGGGCGGCCGGAATCTTTGATCACGCGCAGGTGCGTCCAGCGTTTTCCCGGCGTTTGGCCGTTCCACACCGATTCGAAGAATGCGAAATATCCCACGTCCATGAAAAAGTACGCCACGATCAGAGCCGCCACCACCCATTGCGTCCCGGCCGCTTTGATCATTCCAATCAAGCCGAGAATTCCGCCAATGCCCACCAGCACAAGAATGAAAGCGAATCGCAGCAGCAAATCGATGGCCAGCGCCAGGAAGCGGCTGCCGATTCCCGCGAGAGGAAACTCGATGGAGGTCTGTTCCGGTGTTTCGATGATAAGCTTGTCGGCCGAGGACATCGGTGATCTCCTCAAGCTGGCTTCAAAAACGGCGGCCTTACTGGAACCGCATCGATGAATTGCTGGCCCGCTCGGACAAGAGCGGCATTCGCGCTTTAACCCACGGCGAATTGCAGGAACTGGCGCTATTATACCGCCAGGCCGCTTCGGACCTGGCCACGATTCGCGAAGATCCCACCAGCAGAAATCTGGCGCACCACTTGAATCAACTTCTGGGCCGCGCACACAATCGCATCTATATGGGACGCCGCGCGCGCTTTGGCGGACTGCTCACTTTTTATCGCGATACGTTTCCGCAAATATTTCACGACACGCTTCCTTACACGCTGTCGGCAGGCGCTATTTTTTTCGCGATGGCCGCGGCGGGATTGATGATGGCCATTGCGAATCCCGGATTCCAGCGATATTTCCTGGGCAGCGGGATGATGGAAACCATTGAGCGGCACGAAATGTGGACTCATTCCATCGTCTCGATCAAACCGCTGGCTTCCAGCGCGATCATGACCAACAACCTTACCGTTTCGTTCACCACGTTCGCTTTCGGCATCACTGCGGGCATCGGCACCGTCTGGATGCTTGCGTTCAACGGGCTGCTGTTCGGCGTGGTGAATGCAGCCTGCTGGCAGGCCGGAATGGCCGATCAGCTATTGAGTTTTGTCGCGCCGCATGGCGTTCTTGAATTGCCTGCCATCTTCATCGCGGGCGGCGCCGGATTGCTGATTGCGAAAGGATTGCTGTTCCCCGGTACCCTGCCGCGCCGCGCGTCGCTCGCCATGCAGGGAGCGCGCGCCGTTCGCTTGGTGCTCGGAATTGTGCCCATGCTCATTGTCGCCGGAGTGGTGGAAGGATTTGTTTCTCCCACCGATATCCCCGCTCGCTGGAAATATACTCTGGCTGCGGGCCTCTTTGGTTTGCTGTTGCTGTACGTTGCCAGAAAAAATCCGTCTTCTTCACAATCAGCCGGAGCTAAAACAGCCCGTGAAAATTCCTAAATCAAGTTTCGTTCTTTCACCTGCAGGTATTCATTTACCAGCGAAATTGAGAATTCCGCCGGATTCACTTCCATCGTCAGCGCTCCCTGCTGCCGCAGCCGGCGCAACAGCAGATCCCGCCGCTGCAGGATTTCAATCGCCGCGGTGTATCGATACATTTCGGAAGGATTTTCCGGAGGCGCCGCAGCGATGCTTCGCAATTCCGGCTGACCAATCACGCCGAGCAAGACGAGATGCCGCCGCGCAATTCTTGCCGCGCAATCGATCACTTCCGGCGTCGCCGCCGTTTCGGCCAGGTCGGTGAGCCAAATGATCAAACTTCGCCGGCTCTGGAGCGAGAGCAGCATTTCAGCCGCGAGCAAATGGTCCGCTTCGAAAGGTTCGGCATGAACTTGCGCCAGGCTCTCGATCATCAACCGCAGATGGGCAACACCCTTTCCCGGGCCCGAGGCGCTGTTGTGTTTTGCGCCCATAGGCGAGCAAGCCTACGCGGTCGCCGGAATAAAATGCCACCTGAGCAAGCGCCAACGCGGCGTTCACGGTGTAATCGAGCTTCGTCAAATGGTCGACGCTCGCGCGTAGCAGCCGCCCCGCATCAATTACGAGCCACACCGCCTGGCTGCGTTCGATCTGATTCACTTTCGTAATCAATTTTCCGCGCCGCGCGGTGGCGCTCCACGAAATATCGCGGAATTCGTCGCCCGAGCGATAATCACGAAGGCTTTCAAATTCCCTGCCCTGACCGCGATGCCGCTTCAATCTCTTTTCCAATTCAATCTGCCTGCTGCGAATCAAATAAATTCGCAACCGCTGCGCCTGTTCGAGATTTGGATAGACGCGAACGCTCTGTCCCAATCGAGCCCGTGCCCAGCGCTCGGCAATTTTCAGCGAACTCTGATAACGCAGCCAGACATCACCGAATCGCGCGTCTCCTCGCGCGCGTGGTTCAATCGAATAGGAGAAAGTGGTCTCTCCCCTTTCGCGAACATCAATCGTTCCGCCAGGAAGTTGGCGGCTAAACGTTTCTGGAGTCTCGTCGGTCCATTCGGCCGAAATGGTGACCCGCGATAAATTGCGCACCCTGATCATAACTTTCGGCGTCTGCCCGAGCCCCAGCGGCCCGCTCCACAAGCGGCTCACTGCGATCTCTTCCGGCTTCGGCATCCGCAACAGATCCCAAGTCCACAGAGCGCATGCAAAGATATCCCATAGGATCAATCCATATAGAAATCGCGGATCGCGCCAGGCAGGTGCGATCCAAACCAGCCCCATAAAAAGCAAAAGGAAAAACCGCCTTCCAAAACCGAAAGGGATTCGGCGGAACTTTTCCGTCGTTGCGGACACATTGACGGGCAGAAGCGGGTTCACGGAATTTATTTAGGAACCGGAATCGCCGCCAGCACCTCAGCCACAATCTGATCGGGCGTGATTCCTTCCAGGTCTGCTTCCGGCTTAAGCAAAATGCGATGGCGAAGAATTGGCGGCGCGGCACTTTTTACGTCGTCGGGAATCATGAAATCGCGGCCTTCGATGGCAGCGATGGCCTTGGCGGCCAGCATCATCGCAATCGCCGCGCGAGGGCTTGCTCCCAAGCTCACTGCCGGGGAATTTCGCGTCGCGCGCACGATCGATACGATGTAATTGAACAATTCCGGTTCGGCTCGGACGCGCGAAACTTCTTCGCGCGCGGATTGCAGCGACTCCTCAGGGACAGGCTCGAGTCCGGAGCTATCAAGATTGCGCAGGAATCCTTGCTGGTACCGAGTCAGGATTTCGGACTCCTCGGGCGCTTCGGGGTACCCGATCCGGATTTTCATCAGAAAGCGGTCCAATTGCGCTTCAGGCAAGGGATACGTACCTTCAAATTCCACGGGATTCTGAGTGGCGAACACCGCAAAAGAATTTGAAAGAGAGTAACTCGTCCCGTCGATTGTCACCTGCAACTCTTCCATCGCTTCGAGCAGAGCGGATTGAGTGCGGGGCGGCATGCGGTTGATCTCGTCCACCAACAGGAGATCGGTGAAGATTGGACCGCGGTGCAGATAAAAATTGCTGGTTGCCTGCTGGAAGATATTGCCGCCCAGAATATCGCCCGGAATCAAATCAGGAGTACATTGCACTCGGTTAAATTGCAGTCGAAAAATATGCGCGAGTGTTTTCACCGCTAGTGTCTTTGCCAGTCCAGGCACGCCTTCGATCAATGCGTGCCCTAGCGTCAGCACAACCACCAGCAGTTGCTCTCGCACGTCCCCTTGCCCCACGATTACTTTTGAGAATTCTTTGCGGACATGAGAGGCCAGGGCGGCCGCTGTCATTTCCATTCGCTTCTCCCTGATAAAGACTTGCGAACTAGTTCCAGGTCTGCCGTGTAACCGTGCAATTGGCGGACCAAGTCGAGCGCCACGCTCTCATCCACGTTGATTCCTCGCTTGGCCCGCTCCGAGCGCGATAGCGTATCGAGAAGGGCCGCCTCGGACCAGTTAAATTGTCCCGCGGCCGCATGGCTGAGTTCGGATAGTTTCGTTTTGGCGGGCAAACCCAGCTTCCGCAACAAAGACGAAAGAAATCTTTGGTAGGCCACCCCAACAGCTGCCGGCGCGGCGTGGGCGTTCAAATAAAGATCGCCAAGCGTTTCGACAAATTCGACAGGAGAAAGCCGCGAATCGCTCGCGGGCATGCAAACCGGTCCTGACCGGCGCGAAAAGGTAAAAAGAAGCGCGATCAATGCGATCGCAACCTGCAAGCCCGCCCAAGGCAAGGGTGTTTTGGCAAAGAACGCACCGAGCGATCCGCGCGCGCCGTGGAAATATTCATCCCACAATACTCTCGAATTTGGCGATCCAATCGAGTTCAAGAAAAGTGCACTATTTCCTTTTTCTCGAATCGATCCATTTGAAAGCGGCGACGACGATGCCCACCAGATCACCTGTCCCTGGCCGAAGTGATAAGACACGACAACCGGATTATTCTCATCGCCGTAAACTCCAAGTTCCACCTGTCTGGTTGATGTCCATTGATCGGGCGCAATCATGGTGATCTCTGGAGCGCCGCGCGTGAGAGGCGATGGGATCAAAGGTAGATAGGTGACCGGCTCCAGATCCGAGCTGTCAACCTCTTCCGCTGCGGCGCCGGGAGCAAATGACGCACCGCTCGCGCCGGTCACCAGCAGCCGCCCGCCACCGGAAACGAATCGGAGAATGGCGGCACGATCCGAAGCGTTCGCTTGCTGCGTCGGTTCCGCAAGCACGAACGTGACGTTCTCCGAATTTTCAGGCAGTTCCTGAGGAGATGCTTCCCACCGTTCCTCGCGAAAGCCCAAGCTCTGTAACAACAGAAATGCCGCCTTTGCACCACTCCAATCTGTCGAGTAGCTTGAAGGATAGCCCAGCGACTGTTGCGCCGGAGCCGGCTGCAAGGCGATCGTCAGCACAAACAGTAGAACCATGACCCCGATAGCGCCAATCAGGAGCCGGGTGTCTTTGGGATCGAGGAAGCCAGGCACTCAAGTCTCTCCAATTGTTCGGCAGCTTCGTTCCAATCGGACGCAGTGGCCGGGAAGTAGCCATACCACACCAACTCCAGCCGCGAGGTAAGTCTTGCCAACGGCGCATGGGCCTGGTTTTGGGGATCAACCAAGCGAAGCGATTCTCGCGGTGTTCGCGACCGGTCTTCAGGAAGAATTTGTATTTCCACGAGCCTCGCCACGGCCGCCCAGTAGGCGGCATGGATCGCAGCGCGGAAATCGCCCAGAGCGGATGCAGTTCTTGCATCGCGCAGCCAATCGCGCCAGCCACGCGAAACCGGGGCGCTGCCACTCAAATCGATTTGCACGCGGCTTCCTATCGAAATGCGAACGGCCCAGGACGCCAGCAGCAGCGCCGCGATCGCAATCAATCCCCAGGCGAGCACGCCGCTGATTGTTGGGGAGCGCCGCATGCGGCCAAAAACCTTTGCGAGTTGGCGCTGGATCCATCCGAGTGTTCGCGCCCGGAGGATCTCGTAATACGACGGCCCTCGCGCGCCCCGAAACTCGCGAGCCTTCAAAATGCTGTCGAGTGCCGCGTGAGAACCACGCAAATCCTCCCCGGCGTCCGGCGCCTGGAGCGCTTGCGCCGCTTCCCGAAGCGAAGCCAGCCGGAGCTTCGCTTGCTCGACCATCGCATTCTTTTTGTGCGGAGTTCTCCCGTCCATTTCCAGGGCCGCACGCAGCCACTCCGTCTTCAAGTGGTAGGATCGCTCCTCCGTTTCCACCACCCATTCGTTGGGGAGCGTCGCCGACCATTTGCGAGAGGCTGCGGGATCGCCGCCGGAAAGAATCGCCATTGAACCGTCGAGTTTGGAGACGTATTGCTGCAGGGTCAGATGTTGCGCAGAGATTGGCAAAGCGGGACGGCCGGCTTGCCCGGCAGCGCCGGCTGCTCCCGGCGCTGCCACGAGCATAAACAGCCAAAGAAAATGTCCGCGAATCATATCCAAACTTGCGGCCGCCTCATGCCGGGGAAGCGCTTCCTGCCGCGGGACGCTCAAGCGAAGACATCATGTATTGCAGATCGAACGCTTCCTTGCGAATACGCGAATCGTAATAACACAGCACCAGGACAATCATGAGCAGCGGTCCGGTGAGTGAACCGCCTATGGCGCCGGAAACGGACATCGAAAACGCCAGCCATGGCAGCGCTTGCGGATTCTTCGCGGTAAAAAGCATGGCCACGAAGAACGGTCCTTGGAAAACCATTGCTCCGATGTATCCAATCACGGCGGTCAGCATGCAGGCGATGAAAATCTGCCCTCGCCGGCCGCGGGTGAGCTGCACACTGCGGCGAATAGCCTCCAATACTCCCAAATCCTCCAGAACCAGCGCCGGTATCGCCACTGCATACCTCATCAAGATGAAGCCGAGCAAAACGACAACGGCCAGATATGTCAAAATCAAGCCAATCACAAGCACTACTGCGAGGGCCGGTCCGGGCCGGGAGCCTGCGGGCACCACAGCGATCGCCATCGTAACTCCACCCACCACCAAAACAAATAAGAACAGCACGCCCATCACTCGCAGCCAAATATTCAGGACCACACCAACGATCCGCCAGAAGTTCCCGCGAACTTTTCCATAAGAGCCGCGAACGGTCGCCTGCCGTCCCAGATAAGATTCCGACACGGCCGAAGTGGCTGCGGCAGTGGCTAGCGCGTAAACCGTCACAAAAAAAAGCAAGAACACGAAATATCCGGTCAGGATTCCGCCCACGGCGCCAGGGGAAATCTTCCCCGTGGCCGAGGGCATCTTCTGCATCGCCAGAAAAAATGCATTCATGGGAATCGAAAAAGAGGAAGGGATGGCCATAATCCCCACGAACAGCCAGAAGTGGCCGCGGTAGAGCGTGAACGTGCGGTCGAGAAGTTCACCGAGACTGAGCGGCCGAAGTTCCACTCTCTCCATTGTTACCTCCACGAAGCTAGTACAGACCGCCTGAGAAAGTGCGTGTATATAACCATAGGGTAAACGCGAACGCAACGCCTGACCATCGCATCTTGTCTCTAAGCGCGGTTTATTCCTTATGGCTGCGACCTTCCTTGGGTCCAGCTGCCTGGTTGAATTGGAGGGAATACGAGTCGAGGCAATCCACTTGAAGAGTTGCTCCACTTGTGATTCGGTGACGATCAGACAATCTCGTCCTTGCGAATCTGTGTTCTGTAATTGAGATTTTTCCGGGCCGCCTTCCTTCGGGCCAAACTCGACTATTTTCACCGTTCACTTGCAACGGCTCAACAATCTTGCCGGGGTTCATGCGATTATCCGGATCGAGGGCCGACTTTGATGGCGCGCATCACCTCAAGAGCGGGCCCGTGTTCTGCTTCGAGATATTTCATTTTGCCCTGACCCACGCCGTGCTCGCCGGTGCACGTGCCACCCAGTGCGAGAGCGCGCTTTACCAATCGATCGGAGAGTCGTTTTGCCTCGGCCAATTCCACTTCGCTATTCGGATCCAGCACATAGCTCAAATGAAAATTGCCGTCTCCCACGTGTCCTACCAGGGGAGCCGGAAACGGAGCGGTAAGATTGTCTTCTTTCGTTTCGAGAATGCATTCCGTCAGGCGCGAGATGGGAACGCAGACATCGGTGACGAGCGCCTTGCTTCCCGGGCGCAGCGCTAACGACGCGTAGTAGGCGGCGTGCCGCGCTTCCCAAAGTTTATCGCGATCTTCCAGGCGCGTGGCCCATTGGAATTCGCGGCCGCCGTGTTCCTTGGCGAGCGATTGGACAGTTATGGCTTGATCGGCGACGTGGCGTTCGCTATCGCCGTGAAATTCAAAAAACAGCGTGGGAGCGACGGGATAATTCGTTTTCGAATAGCGATTCACCGCGTCCATTTCCACTTCATCCAGGAGTTCGACGCGCGCCACCGCGACGCCCAGTTGCACCGTTTCGATCACCGTCTCCACCGCTCCACGAATCCCTTCAAAA
Organism: uncultured Acidobacteriota bacterium; assembly: GCA_963797765.1. Lineage (GTDB taxonomy): Bacteria > Acidobacteriota > Terriglobia > Acidiferrales > UBA7541 > JBGPTK01. The sequence continues at coordinate 1,372,887 of CAWCQU010000003.1, forward strand.
GTGCAGATTGCGGCGGAGACTGCCTCCGGCAGCGGATGCAGGCGCAAGGTCACCTCGGTGAGGACGCCCAGAGTGCCTTCGGAGCCAACGAACAGCCGTGTGAGATCGTATCCGGCGGACGATTTACGGGCGCGGGTGCCAGTTTTGATGATGCGCCCGTCGGCCAGGACAACGGTAAGTCCCAGCACGTTGTCGCGCATGGTTCCGTAACGCACTGCCGTGGTTCCAGACGCGCGAGTGGCCGCCATGCCGCCGAGCGTGGCATCCGCTCCAGGATCGATGAAAAAAGTAAGGCCGGTATTATCGAGCGCTTTGTTCAGTTGAAGCCGGGTGACGCCAGCTTCCACCGTGGCATCGAGGTCGGCGGTGCTGATGCGAAGTACTTTGTTCATTTCGCGCAAATCAATGGTAATGCCGCCGCGGATCGCGTTGACGTTTCCTTCCAGCGACGTTCCGGCTCCGAATGGAATCACCGGCAAATGGTGCCTGGCGCTAATTTTCAGAATTTCGCTCACTTCTACCGTGGTGTGCGGAAAGCAAACCACGTCGGGCGATGCAGGGGGATGATAGGATTCGCCGTGGCTATGATGTTCCCGAATCACTGGCGCGGTGGCTGTCCGCTCGCCGAGGAGCGACCTTAATTCGGCAATGGCCTGCTCCAGGGAATCGGCGGGAATCGAACTGGCGCGCGCGCTAGTCATAGCATCTGCCCCCCAAATACATTTCTGTTGCTCAGTACACTTGGCACATATTCCTGCCGGCTGCTGCAAAGTTTATAACGAAATCCGCGATCCTGCGCGCATTCAGCCATGTGGTTGAAACTAAAGATGCCACCCTGAAGGGTGGCGCTACACGATCACTCCTAACTGGCGCAGCAAGATTTTCGGGGGCTAGGCCCAGCGAGGGCCGGGGGAAACGATTTCGCGGGTGGCCGCCGAGGATACGTCCATATTCGATTCCGCCGGACTGGAACCAGCGGCGACTTCCACCGGTTCAAGAGGCAACATTCCGACCGAGTGGTTTCTGCCCAATTCCTTGGCTCGATATAAACCGCGGTCCGCCAATTTCAACACTTCATCGACGGTGAGAGAAACGGCTCCCGGCTCCCACGGATACGGAGCCCATCCTACCGAGCAGGTTCGGATCACCTGATTTCCTCCCGAGATCGAGAAGGGCTTTTCAGCGAGGGCCGCAAGAATCTTCTCCGCCAGAATGTGCGCGTTCTTTCGTTCCGCGGCGCGGCAAACCACCAGGAACTCTTCCCCTCCCCAGCGGATCAGGAAATCGGAATGGCGCACGATTCGAGTGAGCCGCCGGGCAGCTTCCACCAGCACTTCGTCGCCAGCGTCGTGGCCAAATGTATCGTTGATCACTTTGAAGTGATCCAGGTCGATCAGGTAGAAAATCACGTCGCGGTGGTCGCGGCTGTAATTTTCCTCCTCGGCAAAATAGGCGCGAGTGGCTTGATTCGCGTCGGCGCCAATCATCGAGTAAAAGAAACGGCGATTGCGAACGCCTGTCAAAGGATCGGTAAGGGAAGCCTCTTGAAGTTCCTGGTTCGCGCGAGCGAGCTCCGTGCTGCGCTCGGCCACCGCAGCCTCCAAGCGCTTTCGTTCCGCTTCGTGACGCTGGGTTCGCAGACGGGTGAAGACCAGAAACATTAACGCCGAAATCAAAACGGCGAGGACGCCCGCCCATGGCGTGCGCCACCAGGGAGCCAGGACCGTGAAGGAATATTTAGCAGCGCTCGGGCTCCAACCAAGGTCCGGCGAGCCGCAGGAAACCTCAAACGTATAATGCCCGGGCGGCAGTGCGGAGTAACGCACCTCACGCATCGAGGTCTCGGTAAACGCGGATTCCAGGCCATCCAACCGGTAGCGGCAGATTGTCTGTTCCGGACTGCGTAAACTCAAAGCAGCAAACTGCGCGGAAAACGAATTTTGCTTGTAAGGCACTTGAGGATCCGGAAGCCCCATGTGCTCGATTCCCGCGAATTCCGCGTGCGTCAACACTACGACCGGAGTGGTCCGCGGCAATTCCTCCTGACTGGGATCAAAGCGAGCGAGTCCGTGACTGGTGCCAATCAGTATGGACTGGTCGGAATCCTGCCAGAAGGCTCCGCAATTTGTGTCATTCCAAAGCAACCCGTCGTTTCGCGTGAAGTTGCGCATCGTCCCGCCGGAAGACAAACGCCCAAGACTGTTGTCCATTTCGAGCCAGGAATTGCGGCTGCGGTCGGTACCCACCAGGCAGACCGCTTTGGCTACATGTTGCAACTGGAGTTTTCCATTGGGCAGCAATCGCGCGTGAGTGGCACTATCTTCGTCGCCATAACCGATCCAAATTTCGTCGTTGGTGATTGCGGAGATGGTTCTCACGTCTTTATCCAGCAATCCGTCCGCAGGACCGAAGTGAAGCCAGTTCGTTCCGTCAAAACGAGAAAGGCCTTCCGGCCCGCCGGTCCATAGAACGCCTTGCGATGAAAGCGAGACGGAGTTGGTTGAGCCTTGGATCGCTTGGGGAACCGGAACCTCTGTGAAGTTGAAACGGCCTTCCTGCCGCCGAACGACGTGCAGCGAATCCGCACCGTTCCACCAAACGGCGCCATCGGGCGCCATGGCGATGCTGGCGATTGACTCCGCATTTTTGCCCGTCAATACAGGGACAGGAACAGGATGCGGGAGCGAAGCGTCAAACCAGGTTAGGCCTTGTTCGGGCGACAGCGCCCATAAGCCATCGTCTTTGGAAACGAATAAAGAACGAGTACCACCGCCGGCAAGGCCATTCGCTTTATTCCACGATTGCCAGCGATGGCGATCGATATCCCACATGGAAAGAGCGGTATTGGTTCCGACCCATAGACGCTGGCGGGAATCGCGCACGATGCTTAAGACCAGCGGATCGGGAAGCCCACCATCATCGACCCAACCCGACCATTGATGGGAGCCGGGCCAGCGATCGAGCCCCGCGCCTGCGAGGCCCACCCAAATTGTCCCTTCACGGTCTTCCAACGCGGAAAACACCGCGCTGGAAGTCAAGCCGTTGGTCCGATCCACGACCTGCCAACCATCTCGTTCAGACCAGCGATATAGGCCCGAACCGGTTGGCAGCATTAAATTCCCGTGACGGTCCAGAACCGGTGTGCCCTCCTGATTTGCTGCGGGAAGGCCGGAATCGCGGAAAACAAGCCCGGAGGGCATTCCCTTCGGAATATCCAGGCTAGCCAGGTGATTCTCGGTGCGAATCCACAAATGGCCATGACCATCCGGGATCAGCGCCAACACGCGTCCTGCCGGAAGTTGCGGAGTTGAGAAAACTTCAACCCGCAACGAACCCCGTGAAATGCGTGCGAACTTACCTCCCGCTGCCAGCCAAATTGTATCGTCGGAACTCCGCACGATGGCATCAACGTGGGCGGCTGGCAGCCCTTGAGCTGTTCCCAGGACATTCGATGCGCCGCTTCGAGTATCCAAAACCAAGATGCCGCGATCCACCGAGACAAACAGCCTGCCGGCGGAATCCACCGCGAATGATTGGGCATTCAAAGCAATTTCCCCCGCCTCTGCTGGGATTGAAATGGGAAAGAAACGCTGCCCTTCGAGCCGCGCCAGACCCTTTCGCATATGCGCCCAAACGGTGCCGTCTGGCGCCACCTGCAGCTGTACCGTATGAACGCTGGGCAAACCCTGAGCCAATCCGAACGGCACGACGTTCAGGCCATCGTATCGATAAATGCCCTTCTGGCTGCCAATCCAAAGAAAACCCTGGGGATCTTGAGCGAGCGATAAGACAGTTATGGCAGAGAGGCCGAAGCGGTCTCCGAAATGTTGGATCGCGTAATGAGGCTTATCCGGAAGAGGAATGCGGGTCTCAGGACCTGCCGTGACGCTCTGAGCCGCGAGCAGCAAAAAAGTGCAATAGCAAACGACCGCCCAGACAAACCTATGCCGCCTACTTTTCATGAATTGTCGCCATGACCCCGAGGAAATAATCGTAATCAGATAAATCGCCGGGCGAAATGGTACTGGAAAGCGGAAGGTGTCCAATTCTAAACCTCCCATTGGTGCACTCGACCGGCTCACGCCAAGGGCCGGCAAACTGAGGGAGTTGTAAGCTGGGGCGTGTCCTGTGATTTAACCTAGTAATTTTTCTTTAAGTCCATGCCGTTATACATGCTTGCCACCTGGTCACCGTAGCCATTGAACATTAACGTGGGGCGTTTGCGAAATTCTCCCAGGCGGCGTTCCGTGGCCTGGCTCCAACGGGGATGATCGACATTGGGATTCACATTGGAATAAAAACCGTATTCATTCGGGGCGGAGATATTCCAGGTGGTGGACGGCTGATCTTTAACAAAGCGAATCTTCACCAGCGATTTGATGGATTTGTAACCATATTTCCAGGGAATTACCATGCGTACCGGCGCGCCATCCTGGTTTGGAAGCGTCTGGCCGTACATACCCACGCATAGCAACGCCAGCGGATTCATCGCTTCATCCAGTCGCAACCCTTCCACATAGGGAAGCTGGATTCCGGCCATAGGGCCCTTGGGCATCTGCTTCAGGGTGTAGTAGGTTTCGAACGATACATATTTTGCTTTTGGCGTTGGCTCAACCAAGTTGGCCAGCGCGCTGAAGGAAAATCCGATCCACGGAACCACGATCGACCAGCCTTCGACACAGCGATGGCGGTAAATGCGCTCCTCGAGCGGAGCGATTTTCAGAATGTCGTCCATGCTCATCTTCCGCGGCTTTTTAATTTCTCCCTCCACCGAGACGGTCCACGGCGAGGTGCGGAAATTTTGAGAATATTGCGCCGGATCGGTCTTGGCCGTACCGAATTCGTAATAATTGTTGTAATGGGTCACATCATCATACGGCGTAGGCTTTTCAGTGGTGCTTGCGGGCCACTTGGCAAGACCGTTCAGTTTGGTGGGAGCGTCAGCTGAAACTGAAAGCATATTCGAAAAATTATCATAGGCCTTGAGGGCGGCGGCCGAGACCGCCAAACCAAATAGAAAATTGCGCCGGTTCACATAGATTCGCTGTGGAGTGACATCCGCATATTTCAGATCGGGCGATTTCTTGATCAGCATTCTCCGCTCCTTCCTGACCAAACCCGCTAACGTGCGTACTCAATCCTCTGATAAGTAGATGCACTTACACATTAAAGGGAACAAAATCGGTCCTGTCGCCGGTGCATTTCAGGAGTATCCCACGCTTATCTAACTTGGACAAACCGCCGTGCATCAACTGCTGCCATGCAATCGAATGATTTCAATTCTTACCAATCCTACGCTCCTCCCATGTAGTCCAGGATCCGGCCAATCCGTTGCACGTTTTCCGTAAATATCCGTTGGTTTCTTCATGCTCAAAAAAAACGGCCCAGACACATTTCGTGCCTGGGCCGGCGGATCGTTGGCCCGTTTCGGGTTTGGTAGTCTTTACTTCAGTCCCAACTCCGCGACTATTTGGTCTTCAATTGCGTGATTTCCGGTTGCAGCGCCTTCCAACGCTCCAATTGTTCATCTTTCTCTTTGTCATACATCTGAAACACTTCGTAGACCTGAGCGGGAGGAGCGGAATCAGCACTTTCGATCACATTCCCCAACTCGGCATATTGAGCGTCGAGCATGATCGGATAGACCAGAGCAGCCCATTGGTTCACCGAAGCGACCTGAATCAGTTGCACTTCGACTTCGCCCATTTTTTGTTCGACGGCTACAATGGCTTGAACGGTGGCAGGATCGGCGCGCTTACGGATAATTTCAAGCACGGAGCGCGCCTCCCGGATCTGATTGACCGTATTGTGAACCTCGGTTACACGGTCACGGATTTTCACCGCGAGTTCGTGCTGTTTTTCGAGGTCCGCCTGGCTGGCTTTGACGCGAGGATCGACTTTTACTTCGAGTGGCGCCGTGTAGTCCTTCCCCGCTACGGTTAGCTTCACCTGGTAAGTGCCGGGCGCCACTAACGGCCCGCCACCGTTCCGGAGTTCATTGATCGTCATACCCGCAACCATCGAAGGGCCGGTTTCGCGGAAGTTCCAGATGAAACGGTTCATGCCTGGACGCGCGGATAGCGGAGCGCCACCCGGCCGGCCGGCGTTCCGGGCATTTCTGCCGCCGCCTCCCGAGCCGCCTGCACCCGCCTCCGGTCGCCGCTCACTTGCCGCATGGTGAATCACTTTGCCCTGGCTATCCAGGATATCGAGCGTGATGGGCTCCGAAGGCGCTGAGCCGAGGTAATAGTCGATCGCGGCTCCTGCCGGGGGATTCTGTCCAGCGTTTCTCCGTGCGCCACCGCCGCCGAAGCCGCCGGCGCCGCGCTCACGATATGCCACTGCCGGCGTGTAAAGATGCGCCGCGGACTGACGCGATGGATGCATTGGCCTCACGAAGCGGAGTGATATTGTCGAGCACCCAGAAGGCGCGGCCGTGCGTCGCCGCGATCAGGTCATCGCCGTGCACTGTCGTATCGTAGACTGGGGCGTGCGGCAGATTCAGTTGCAATGACTGCCAATTGGCACCATCGTCGAAGGAAACGAATATTCCCGTCTCCGTGCCTGCATAGAGCAGGCCTTTGCGCTTGGGATCCGTGTGCACAGAGTGCACATAGTCTTTCGCGGGAATTCCATTGGTAATTGAAGCCCAAGTCTTGCCGAAGTCCGTGGTCTTGAAAATCATCGGCCGGAAATCATCGGAGAAGTGCAAATCCGCCGCCAAGTATGCGGTGCCGGCATCATAGGGCGATGGCTCGATCAGATTGACGCGCGTCCACTCCGGCATTTCCTTCGGCGTGATCTTTCCCCAATTCTTTCCGCCGTCTTTGGTGATGTAGACCAAGCCATCGTCTGTTCCCACCCAAATCAAATCCTTCTGCACGGGAGATTCGGCGACGGCGTAAATCGTGTCGAAATATTCCGCGCTCGAGTTATCTGGTGTCAGCGGTTCGGGCGTGGATTGCTGTTTTGTTTTATCGTTGCGGGTTAGATCGGGACTGATAATTGTCCAACTCATGCCACCATCGCTGGTTTTGAACAACACTTCGCCCCCCAAATACAGAACATTCGGATCGTGAGGCGAAATTTGCATCGGCGCGGTCCATTGGAAGCGATGCTTCAATTCGGCTGCCGGATGAGCGCGCGCGCCGAACCACGGAGCGATGTTTTGCACTTGGCCGGTATGGCCATCGTAGCGGGTGAAATGTCCATTGTGATCGCCGCCGTAAACAATTTCGGAATCGCGCGGGTCTGGCCAGATGAAACCGGATTCGCCGCCGCCCACCGGGTGCCAGGAGCGCTCGTCGATTGCGCCATCATCGCTGCGGCGAAGAATCCCGACGGTGGTGTTGTCCTGCTGGGAGCCGTAAATGCGGTAATTGAAATCGTTGTTGGTGGAGACGTGATAGAACTGCGCCGTTGGCTGATTATCCTGAGGCGTGAAGGTGATGCCGCCATCAACTGTAATGGTCACGCCGCCGTCATCGGCCTCGATGAAGCGCTTGGAATTGTTGGGATCGATCCACATCTGGTGATTATCACCGTGCGGAGCGGGCAGCGAATCGAAGATTCTGCCGCCATCCGTGGAACGAAATACTCCCAAATCGAGCAAGTAAACCGTATCAACATTTTTCGGGTCGGCGTAAACGTGATTCTGGTACCACGGCCGCACCCAGATCGGGTCGTTGTTCACCATCTGCCAGTTGTCGCCGCCATCATCCGATTTATAGAGCGCATTTTCCTTGGCTTCGATCATGGCGTAGACGCGATTCGAATTGGCCGCCGAAACCGCCACGCCGATCCGTCCAAGAATTCCGCCGGGAAGTCCGTGGCCTTCCAAATGCTTCCAGGTGGCGCCGCCGTCCGTTGACCTGTAAAGTCCGCTGCCCGGGCCTCCGCTGATCATCGTCCAGGCCGCGCGGCGCACTTGATACATGGCTGCGAAGAGAATATTGGGATTGTTCGGATCGGCTGCTAAATCCGTGGCGCCGGTTTTGTCGTCGACGTACAGAATTTTTTGCCAAGTTTTGCCGCCATCGGCGGTGCGGAACACGCCGCGCTCCTCGTTGGGGCCAAAAGCATGGCCTACCGCCGCGACAAGGACAATATCCGGATTGCGCGGGTCGATAATGATCGAGGCAATGTGTTGCGAATCCCGCAAACCGACGTTGGTCCAGTTCCGGCCGCCATCGATTGATTTGTAAACTCCGTCGCCATAGGAAATCTCGTTGCGCAAGCATTGCTCGCCGGTGCCGACATAGAGAATGCCGGGATTCGATGGCGCAACCGCGATGGCGCCGATGGAAGCGACCGGTTCTTTATCGAAGATCGGGTTCCAGGTTGCGCCGCCGTCCGAGGTCTTCCAAACGCCTCCTGCGACGGCGCCAAAATAGTAGGTGCTGGGATCGCCGGGCACGCCTGCCACGGCTTCGGCGCGGCCGCCGCGGAAAGGTCCGACTAATCTCCAGCGCATGCCATCGTAAAGATTCGTGGGCAGTGACTGCGCGGATATGCCTGAGACCAAGAAAAGCGACGTCAAAATTCCAGACAAAAACACAAGATACATGCGGCTACTTCGACTGCCTTTCATGAGTTCCTCCCCCTAAATAAAGTGCAAGAAAAGCAAACTAGCACCGTTGAAGCCAGCCATCGCGTGTTACTGCGGATGCTGCAGTTGGTGATAGATCGATTCCGCGTTATCCGCAAAGGAAGCGTGAAACTGTGGATACTGGCGGAAATCGGAATATTTCTTCATGTCGACCTGCTGGCGCACCTGTTCGACGGTGGCACCGGACTGAAAGAGCTTGGTCACCTGCGCGTCGAGATCGGCCATGTAATCGCGGAACCGGGTGATCGTGGCACGGGTGCCTACTTCGAAATGTCCGGGCACAAAATGATCGGCCGGGAGAGCCAGGATCCCGTCCAATGCGTGAACCCAATTGGCGGCGCTTCCCTGATCCATTGCCGGGCACGAATTGCTCATGTAGACATCGCCGGCGGCGACGGTGCGCTGATTGGGAAAATAAACATAGAGATCGCCCATGGTATGGGCAGGGCCTGGCGAAATAATTTCCACAGGGTCTTCATCCATGTATACGGTCACTTTCTGGGTGATCGTTTCGCTGGCGGGGCGGAATGAAGGCTGAGGCCCGGCAGGCGGTGCGCCTTTCACTTGCCGCTCGCGCATTTGCGCCATCACTTGAAGGGTTCGTTCTCGTGTAAACGGCGACGTAATCACAACTGCATCCGGGCCGACTACTCCGTTTCCGCCTTGATGATCGGTGTGATAGTGGGTGTTTACGATGAACTGCACGGGGAGCGGCGAAATCTTACGAATTTCGTCGAGCAACTTCTGGCCTTCCACGGTGTTGATGCCCGAATCCACCACAAAAATTCCGTGCTGGCCGATCAAAAACGTCGAATTCGAGCTGTGGTCGTTGTCGCTGACATACGCGTAGAGGTTTGGAGCTAATTTCTCGACGCGGGGAGCGGCAACGACCGTGATAGTACAGCTCAGCACAAATGCCGCCCCCAAAGCACAACGCTTGAATCGTATTTGCATTGACTTCCTTAGAAACTGAATTTCAAGCCGAACTGAATTAGCCTGCGGGCCGCCCGAACCGAGGCCTACGTTGTTTTGCGCCACGTCCGGCGTTTGGAAGAGCGCGCCGAAATTGGGAGCGGTCATCGTGTTTCTGGGCAGAGCGAAGTTGGGATGATTGAAAATGTTGAAGAATTCCGCCCGGAACTGCAGCTTGATGGTCTCGCCCAGCCGGGTGTCTTTCAGCAAAGCGAAGTCGAAATTCTTGAAGCTGGGGCCTTCGACGATATTGCGGCCTGCATTGCCGAAAGTGAGCGGCGCGTTCAATGCAAAAGCCGAAGTGTTGAACCACTGGCTAACGGTATGCGGACCGGAATTCGGATCGCCCACCAGGTTCGGTCGGTCATTGCCCAGCCCCGTGCTGCTCTGATTGGAACCGGTAAGAACGGAGAATGGCTGGCCGGTCTGCAGCGTTAAAATTCCAGTGACCGCCCATCCGTTCGCAAGCGCGCCCGGCAGAGCGGAGAAAATGTGCTGGAGCGTGGGTATCTGGTAGACGTAGTTGGCGACGAAGCGGTGGCGAAGATCGAAATCGCTGAGCCCTTTCTCCGCGCGCAAATCGTAATTATCTTGAGGGAAGATGGTAGTGTTGTTGGCTCCCGAACCGTAAAACACCGAAGCGCCATCAATCGACTTCGAATACGTGTAAGCCAGGCCAAACGTCAATCCGCGAGCCGCGCGCTTATCCAATTTCAACTGCAGCCCGTTGTAGCTTGAGCTGATCGAATCCTCGGCCTGAAAAATCTGCGCGTAACCAAAATAGGGAACTCTCGCGATGTTGGGAATGGCCGCGATATTCTTGGCGAGCTGCTGCGCCACAGGAAGAGGAATCCCCATCAGCACCATGCGCGTGACTACATCAGGCGAGAGCGCGTTGATTTGCGCCTGGGTGATAAAGGCCTGGTTGATTTGACGGAATCGCGGCAGGTGCGTGCCGGTGGTGCCGACATAGGAAACTTCAAACACCGTTTGCCACGGCAATTCCCTTTGGATATCAAAATTCCACGCCTGGGAGTAAGGAGAGGCGAATTCCGCCGGCGTGATTGTGATGACTGGAAATCCGGAAGGCGCGAAAGAATTTGGCCAGGTGTTGGGCGAAGAGACGAAGAAATCGGGCAGCGCCGGCGGATTCAGCAATACGTTGCCGGGAATTTGTCCCAGAACCGTGTCGTAAAACACGCCATATCCGGCGCGCACCACCGTCGACCGGTTCTGGCCCAGGCTCCACGCGAAGCCGATACGCGGCGCAATATTATTGTGATCCGGGTTGTAGAGGCCGCCCTGGGCCTGCGTGACCATTCCCGAAGCTTCGAGCACGGCTAGATTCGTCTGGTCCGCCGTCGGTGAAAGATAGGTGGTGAAATTCTGCGGGCGGAACGTGGTGGCGCGATTCGTGGCGTCATGCAGCACGGTATTTAATTCGTAGCGCAGTCCGAAATTGAAGGTGAGATTCGGGCGAATTTTGACGCTATCTTGCCCGAAGAAATCGAAGCTGGTGGTGCGGTAGCTTCGCGACGAATCGCCAATGAAATGGAGCGAGCTATTGGCTAATCCCTCGGCCAAATCCGCCAGAGGGTTCTTGATTCCCTGGGGGTTCCGGCTGCCCGAGAAGGTGATCTGGCCAATCTGATCCAAATCGTAGAAGCGGTTATCGCGAATATTGCGAATGTCCATTCCTACTTTCCACTCATGGCGCGCCGAAGTGTGCGAAAAATGGTCGATGAACTGGAGCGTGTTCTGCCACAAGCCGCCAGGATTATTATTGTTTGACCCGAGATTGGAAATCGATCCGCCTCCCGATACCAGGCCGCCGGACATCGTAAGGTTCGGCATGTTTCCCAGGTTGAAAGGGGAACCAGCACCCCATCCGGTGTTGAACCCATAGGTGGCTGCTTGCGGTCCCAATTGGTTGATGGTTAAAGCGGTGTTTCGCGAAAAGCCAATGCGAAATTCGTTCAATGAAGCCGCGCTGAGCATCTTGGTGTACCCGATCGAAGCCAGGTGTGTGGTGCCTGTATTGTCGATTCCGAAGCCTGGAATCGCGGTGGTTTGCTGGCCGCCCGCAAACGGGGAGAATACCGTAAACGTCGTGTGGCTATACCGGAACGTCAGGGAGTCATTGCCGATGTGGTGATCCGCCTTGATTAGATATTGATCCGTGCTGTTCCTGAGCGGCGGTGAAGAAATGAAATTGCCGCCCGGCTGCGTGGTATTCGGTTCGGGATAGAGCTGCAACAATTGAGCCGAAATCGGATTCAAGGGCAACTGAACGGGGTTGCCATTGGCATCATTAAAAATGCCGAGCTTCTGCGCGTCGGTGGGAACCACCGTCAGTTTGGTGATGCCCGCGCGCTGCCGGAAACCTTCATAATTTCCGAAGAAAAAAGTCTTGTCCTTGATGATCGGACCGCCCAGCGTCCCGCCGAATTGATTCAGCCGCAGCTCGGGAGCCGGCGCATTGGGATTCGCAAAGAAGTTTCGCGCGTCGAGGGCATCATTGCGCAGAAACTCGTAAGCTGAACCGTGGAATTGATTGGTGCCGGATTTGGTTACCAGGTTTACCACCGAGCCGCTGTTGCGCCCGTACTCGGCGGCGTAGTTATTCGTTTGCACCTGAAATTCTTGAATCGAATCAATGGAAGGAAGCTGGGAGACGGAGCCGGCATTGTAGTTGTTGTTGTCGACGCCATCGACCATGAAATTATTGGAACTCGAACGCTGCCCGTTCGAGGAATATCCGGAGATGCCGCCTTCCCCTCCCTGCTGCCCGCCGCCACCACCGAACGCGGAAACGCCGGCATTCAGCAAGAGCGAGTTGGGCAAAATTGCGGCCGTTTAAGGGCAAAGCCGTCACCTGGGTCTGATTAATGACTTCGCCAAGGTGCTGGGTTTCAGTGTTAACGATCGTAACCGCCCCCTCCACGGTGACGCTTTCCGTTTGCGAGGCAACTTTCATTGTCAGATTAACCGTGCGCGTCTCTCCAACCGGAACTTCCACTTGTTCGACCACGAGCGTCGCAAAGCCGGTCTTTACCGCGGATAGCTTGTAAGCGCCCGTCGGCAGCGCTGGAAATCGGAAGGACCCGTTATCTGCAGTCGCGGCAGTGCGCACCAACCCATTGGCAGAGTTCGTTACCGTTACCGTAACGCCAGGCACCGAGGCGCCTTGTGCGTCTACAACCGTGCCCACGATCTCCCCTTGATCAGTTTGCGCTGATGCCCCCGCAACAGCGCCTAGCAACACAATCAAAATTGCGAGAAGCTTACTGAGTGAACTCATAATTTGTCTCCTGGGAGTGAATCCCTTCCCTGATTCACGTATATGTTTGAACTCAGACCACAACACTGCTCTAAACTCGCTATCATTCCGTCACTCTCACCGCTTCCGCCCCAGGTGCGACCTCCCGGTCGCGCGATCGCCGCCGGATGAAATAGGCCACAGTGATAAACCCAAGCCAGGGGAGTCCGGACAGGATGGTCGGCCGCATCCCAGGTACCCACCAGGTGGTGACAATGATCGCTGCCACCAGCCCGAGACCAAGAATCGATGTAAACGGATATCCGATCATCCGCACCGGCAGTTTGCGGCCGCCACGCGCTTCCCACGCCCGGCGGAAAAACAAGTGCGTCAAGAAAATCATCATCCAAACGAACAGGCCGCCGAATAGAGCGATTCCGAACAAATAAACATACGCAACATTCGGATAAAGAATCGCAATCACCGTGGCCACAATCAGTCCAGTGGTCGAGAGTAGCAACGCCGGAAGCGGCACGCCGCGCTTCGTAATGGAGCCCAAACTTTTGGGCGCATAGCCGCCGCGAGCGAGTGAAAACATCATTCGCGTGGCCAGATACAAATCACAATTCATGCTGGAAAGCGCGGCGGTCAACACCACAAAATTCATCAAGTGGGTGGCGGCGGGAATGTGGGTAAGCTGGAACACACGAACAAACGGACTCGCAGTGACATCACCGCCCGGCTGAATGCTGGACCAGGGCACGACGCCAACGAGAACGATCATGGCGCCGATATAAAATAGAATCAGACGAAACACCATTGTCTTCATCGCCTTGGGGACCGCTTCATCCGGGTTCCGGGCCTCACCGGCCGTCACTGCCACTACTTCGGTTCCGATATAACTGAAGATGACGAAACACATCGCCATCCACAGTCCTTTAAATCCATTGGCGAAAAAGCCTCCGTCGGCGGTGAAATTGCGGACCCCGGGATGTGCGGAAGGGACAAATCCAAAGAGAACCACCGCTCCAAATCCGATGAACGCCAGAATCGCGACAACTTTAATCATCGCGAACCAATATTCAAACTCGCCGAAATTTTCGACGCCACTCGCATTTACACTGACCAGGAGCAACGAGAACAAAACGATCCATGCCCACGGCGGCACTTGCGGAAACCACCAGCGGCAATAAATGGCGACGGCAGTAGCTTCCCCACCAATCGCGATGCACTGGCATGCCCAGTAGGTGTAACGCACAACGAAGCCTGCCCAGGGATTGACATACAGCTCTGCGTAGACGCCAAACGAGCCTGCCGTCGGATGTGCCACGGCCATTTCCGAAAGCGCGCCCATCAAGAGCAGCGCCATGACCGCACCCAACAAATAGCACACGATTACCGCGGGTCCCGCGGTGCGCACGGCGAGCGAACTTCCCAGGAAAAGCCCGGTGCCGATCGCTCCTCCGATGGCGATCATGGCCATCTGGCGCGTGCTGAGTTCCCGCGATAATCCTTCTTCTTTTTTCAGCGTTGAAGCATGGTGCTCTTGATGGCTGAGTTCGCTCACTCGCTTACGTCGACCTCCGGCGAATTCTCCGATGCAACTTCATTCTCCAGCAGCCGTGGCTAAACGGCCTGCGTTTCCCGCACCATCAGGCCGGAACACTTTTCGAGAACTCTCAGCACCGCGCGGACATCATCGGAATTGTTGTACACGTGAAAAGAAATTCGCAGCCCGTCGTGCCGCCCCGAGCCGATGATATTTTCTTCCGCCAGACGGGCGAGAACTGCTTCCACATTGTTCGATTTCAGCACCACCAGCGGACCCACGCTGTCCGGCGGCGTCTTCACACGGATTCCCAAATCCCGCGCGCCTTGAATCAACATCTGAGCCAGATTCCGGATCTGCGGCGCCACTTGTTCCAGCCCGATCTCCTCGAGCACTCCCATCCCGGCCATCGCAGCATAAATATTTGGAATCGGCGGCGTGCCGGCTTCGAAACGCCGCGCGTTGGGCGCATAATCCAGCAGCCTTACATCGAACGCGAATGGATTCCGTTGCGCGAACCAGCCCGAGATCGTGGGCGCGAGCGATGGGATCAAACTCTTGCGCACGTATAGAAATGCGACGCCGGATGGGCCGAGCAAATATTTCAGGTTTCCCGCCACGTACATATCCACGTCCAGGGACTTCACATCCACCGGACGCGTCCCGCAATCCTGGTAGTCATCCATAAACGCCAATGCGCCCTTTGCATGAGCCAAGCGCGTAATCTCGGCGGGATTCGAGCGAAATCCATTCATGTAACAGACGTGCGTGAACGGCACGATCGCCGTATTCGTGTCTATCGCGCCGGCATAGGATTCCGTCGCGATGCGATCCTCCCAGGACGCCACGTACTCCACCTGCGCGCCCCGTTTCTGTTGCGCTAACCACACATGCCCCATGGTTGGAAATTCAAATTCTCCTAATACAACTTTTTTCCGTTCCCGGAAGTCCAAAGCGCTGGCGATGGAATTCATCGCAGCCGATGCGCTGGGAACCACGGCGATTTCGTCCGGCTCGGCTCCCACAAACCGCGCGAACTGGCTGCGCGCTTCCTCATATTTCTTCACCCAAAATTCCCACGGAGAGCCGCCTTCGTGCCAGGTCCGCAAATGTTCCAGAACGCTGGCTTCCACGGAATCAGAAAGCGCTCCCTGCGAACAGGAATTCAAATAGATCTTGCTGTCAAATATTCGGAACCGGGACCGGATCGCCTGAACTTGTGAGTCAGAGAGCATGTGGTCGCTTCCTTATTGCAGGGTTGTCTTTTCCATTAGTTGAACCTTTTTTGTTGCGCCTTGGCGATGACTGCGCCGTGTCGGGCGAATTTCGCGGCCACGTCGAGAAGCGCGTCCACGTCATCCGTCGTATTGTCAACATGCATGGCCACGCGCAGGCCGCCCACACCAGACACATAGCGGAGCGAAACATACACTTTTTGGCCCGTGAGCGCATTGAACAACGCTCGATCTTTATTCACTCCCCCCGGCAAACCAAAACACACTATCCCGGAATGTCTTTCTTTGTTTTCCGGTTCTCCAGCAAGGATCTCCACACCAAGATTCGCGAGGCCTGTTGCGAGCCGTTTCCGCAACCCGTAAATTCGCTTCCAAATTCGTCTGGCTCCAATTTCTTCGAAATCGGCAATCGCCCGATCGAGCGCCACGGCCCCAATCCAATTCGGGATTCCACCTGTCTCGAGCCGCCTGGCGTCATTGCATTCGGGAAGCGGATCGAACGGCGAGCGTTCTGGTAACTCCATATACCGTCCCCAACCAATCTCTGGTTCTTGAAGCGCGAGATAACCTGTCGACGGAGGATCGAGCCGCTCGAGCAACCGGGGGTGGACGTAAAGAAACCCCAGGCCGAACGGGCTGCGCATCCATTTGTGCCCACCTGCACAATAGGCATCAACGGGATGCCTCGCAAGGTCGACCGGAATGGCTCCCACTTCCTGAATTCCGTCCACAATCAACATCGCTCCGCTTCGTGAGGCAATTTCTTGAATCGCTGCCACGTCGGCGCGAAACCCGCTTACTTCCTGCACCGCGCTTAACACAATTGCCCTGGTTCGCGAATTTGCTTGAGCGGCAAAATTATCCGGCAGTACGCGCCCGTCTTCCGTACGCACAGGTACAATGTCGACGCCACGGCGGCGAGCGATCCGGCGCCACACAGCAGCAGCACCCATGAACTCCACATCTGCTATTAGCACGTTGTCGCCGGATTCCAGCGGCAGCGAGCTCGCAATCAATCCGAGCGCTCGCGTAGTGTTCTCAATCAGCAGGATGTTCGCCGAGTCCGTGTGTACGAACCGCGCTACACGCTTGCGCGCCCTTTCCGCTGCCGCCAACAATTTCATCGTCCGCTGGGTTCCCGGAGAATTTATCTCCGCTAGATCCTGGGCTGCCTGGGATACCGCGGTCAGCGTTTTTGGCGATGGCTGTCCCAGGCACGCGTGATCCAGATAGTGAACCCTGGATTTTACCGTTCGCTTCATCCCCGTAATCGGCGCTCGATTATGGCCTGACGATACCGACATCACCCTCCTGGGTAATCTTGGTTCCGAAAGGCTCGGAAAGTTTTGCCAAGCGATCGAGGATCGATTTGCTGTGGGCAGCGTCGGCCCGCACCGGCATGCCGCGTTCGGCTCGCGGCAATTCACGCTGCAGTGTAATCGGATACAATCTCAATTCGCTCAGATCGCCTCGAACAAACTTGGCCTCCGCCACCACCGATTCCCAATACGCGTCGTCCGCAAAACCCTTCATTGCTTTGTCGAAGAAATCGGACGGATCGTCTCCGGAAACGCCGCACGTATCGTAAATCTCCTGAGGAATTTGGCGCATGCTTTCGGCCGTGAAAATAAAATTGCCCAGGCTGTAGAAAATCGGCTTCCCTTTATAAATTTCGATTCCTCGTAAGACGTGCGGCCCATGCCCGATAAATGCGTTCGCGCCGGAATCAATACAAGCATGAGCGAATTCTGGCAGAAAGGTTGCGGGTATTTCGCGATCGCCATGAGCTTCGTGGGCATGGATGCCAACGAGCACAAGATCGGCGTTTCGACTGGCCCGGTGCACACTCCCCGTAATTCCCCGCAGATCCCGGGGATCCGATGTGGTAACTACGTCCGGCGGCGTACCCGGGACGAAATGACTTCCGAGGAAATTAATTCCATCTATTTTTGGCTCGTCGACCAGGCCGCGATTTCCGCGCGGAAACAGGTCTTTTTGAATTTTTTGAAGGGCTTCGACTTGCGAGGCGTCAATTCGGTAAGTGGTGCGGATGCGCAACGCACTCAATCCGGGTTTGCCGGGAATTTCTCCGTTGCCTTCCGTTGCCAGCGATCCCGCGCGAATTGTGGAGGCGCAAGCAACCAGGGCTGCGCGCCCCGCCGGGGAATCATAGTAGGCCGGCGCGCGAGCATCTTCGAGATTGCGGCCCGTACCTGCATGCACGATTCCCGCGTCACCAACTTTCTTCGCCGTCGCAAACATTCCCTCGATGCCGTAATCGAGGGCGTGATTATTCGGCAGGCCCATGATCTTGAATCCCGCCCAATGCAACTCTTCGGGCATCGGGCCTTCCGCGCTGTTGTTCAGATCCCCGCAGGCTCCGGTGGCGGAGGGATACATGTCCGGATCGGGAAGGGTCATTTCAAAATTTCCAAAGGTGACGTCAGCGCCGCGAAGGATCGAAAGAAGCGGCTGGAGTCGCGGATCCTCGCGAACGAAACCGCGGGTGATCAGGCAATCGCCAACCGCCGCAAGCGTGATGGTTTGTGCCGCGGCGGCGTTCGCGGGAGGCGCGAAGCGCGAGGCAGCGGTCACCGCCGCCAGCTTGGCCACGCCACTCAAAAATTTACGTCTTTCCATCAGGTGACTCCTGAAGGCTCATCGGATCACAGACGTTCCGACTTTTAGCGATGATGCAAAAGCAACTTGCCGGGAAGAGTTCCCGTCATTCTTCCGTCACTCAAAACTGCCGTGCCATTCACGAACACGTAGGAAACGCCTACCGCATACTGGTGGGGATCGGCATAGGTGGTCTTCTCGGCCATCGTTTGCGGATCGAAAATCGTGATATCGGCCCAGTTTCCAACCGCCAAACGGCCTCGGTCGCCGATGCCTAGAATCTGAGCCGGCAGTGAGGTCATTTTGCGAACGGCATCTTCCAGCGTTAGGACGTGTTCTTCGCGCACGTACTTGCGATACACACGCGCGAAGCTGCCGTAAGCGCGAGGGTGCGGAAAGCCCGCGCCGAATGCGGTCAAGGAGCCGTCGCTCGAAAAAGCCAGAAAGGGCTCTTTCATCGCCATCACAACATTCGATTCCAGCATTGGTCCAATCGAAATGCCCAGGTCCGGACCTTCGGTCGAAATTAAATCGGCGATCACGTTAAACCCGGATGTGCCGCGCCACTCAGCAATATCGCTAATCACCTGATTCACGTAATCCTGGTGCTTCTTCGAGCGGACCACTCGAATCCAATCGTAGCCCCACTTATGAATCCAGTTCGGGTCTGCCGGGCCGTTCAAGCCTTCTTCGGTGGCGCGGCGCAATGCTTCGCGTCCGGCGGGATCGGCGAGAGTCTTCACCAGTTCAGCGCGATATTGATTTATCAGAGTTTCACGGGAAGGCCCACCTGCAGCGGCGGGAGAATGAAGCTGGTCATATACTCCGCGAATGGGCTGAAGATCTTTGGGTACTTGGATCAACCCTTCCAGATTGGAAGTCGCGCCATTGTCCCACGGATATTGATCGAGAGTAATTTCAAGGCCCCGAGCGCGGGCTTCGCGGACGCGCTTGAGCCCTTCCGCCATCATCCCCCAGTTATGTTCGCCAATTACCTTGAAGTGTCCCAGGTGCACTGGAATGCCGGCGCTTTCTGAAATCGCGATTCCTTCGTCCACGGAATCGAGAAAGCCGGAAAACTCGTCGCGATAATGAGTGTCATAAATTCCGTGGTAACCGGCAGCAACCTTGGAGAGAGCGATGACTTCGTCCGTTTTGCTGTAAACACCGGGAATGTATTCGAGGCCGGTTGAGAATCCGAATGCGCCGTTCTCCATTCCTTGTTTCACGAACTCTTTCATTTTTTCGAGCTCTTCGGGAGTCGGCGCGCGATCGTCGATGCCCATCACGGATCTGCGAATCCGATTGTGGCCGACGTAAAACGCATAGTTGGTGCCGGTACCGGTTTCCTGCCATGGCTGCGCTGCTTTCTGGGGTTCCCAGGTGCCGTTGCCATCCACGCCAACCATAACCGTGGTGACGCCCTGGCGGACCCACGGTTCGTTTGAGCGGAGAGAAGAATTGGCAAATCCGTTGTCGCAATGGGAATGCATGTCGATGAATCCGGGGGTGACGAGCAACCCATGCGCGTCGATGGCCGTTTTCGCGGATGCCTGCGAAAGATTGCCGATCGCCGCGATTTTCCCTTGGCGGATACCAATCTCCGCAAGAAACCACGGATTGCCGCTGCCATCCATTACCCGGCCGTTGCGGATAATCACGTCGTAGTCCTCTCCCGCGGCACTAGCCGGAACGGAGACCAGCCGCAGCAAAAGCACCACCCCGCAGAGCAACAGCAGAAGAAGTGGCAGAGGTTTCGTGAATTTCATCTGGCGATTTTCTCCGAGGCCTGCCTCTTCGGCCGCGAACCGCCAGTTTTTATACCGGAGATTCGCGGCCTCCAAGGGGTGGGGTGTAAACTAGAAATTAAACTTCAAGCCGAACTGCACGATGCGCGGATCGAGAGCATTCTGGATTTGTCCGAATGGCGCCGGACCTGCCGTCATGTTCGGCAGATTGAAATTGGGGTGGTTGAAGATGTTGAAAAATTCGGCTCGGAATTGTGTCGTGAGATTTTCGTAGATCCGGAAATCCTTGGTAACCGCAAAATCGACATCCTTGAAAGGAGGTCCGATCACAATGTCCCGGCCCTCGTTTCCATACTGCCCCGCGTTGGTGACTGCATTGAGGCGTTGGAAACAGGCCGTATTGAACCATTCGGCAACAGTGTGAATCCCGGGGCCGCTGTTCGGGTTACAAACAACATTAGGACGATCCGCACCGACGCCTGTGAGCGAGATGTCGAGGGGTTCCTGCACCGTAAATGGAGTGCCGGATTGCAAGGTAACGATGAAATTCGTCGCCCATCCCTTGCCCAGAACTCCGGCGATCCCCGTCAAGCTTTGTCCAAACGGCAGTTGATAAACGCCGGAAACCACGAACCGGTTGCGAACATCGAACAGCGAAAGTCCCTTTTCCGGAGCCAGATTGAACGGATTCATCGGATTGTTCGAGTTTCCGGCGTTGGTGTTCGCGCTGATGTTATAGAACGAGCCATTGTCAATCGCCTTCGACCAGGTGTACGAAGCGAGAAAGCTGAGACCGTGGCTGTAGCGTTTATTGGCGCTGAGTTGCAACGCGTGGTAGTGCGAATTCGCGCTGTTCTCGATTTGGCTGACCGAAGCAAAGTTAGGCGCGAAGATGCGTCGCGCGTTGGTGTTTGCCGTGGTGGCGCCAGGGCCAAAGACCGCCGGGTTGATTTGGCGACTCCTGATCAAACCCGCCCCCGCTGTGCCGATATAATTCGCTTCCAGCAAAATGTCCCTTGGAAGCTGGCGTTGAATGGAAAGATTCCACTGCATGTCGTACGGCAGATAAAGATTGGGCGCCAGAGAGGTCAATGCGACCGGTGTCTTGATTGCTCCCGGCGCAAAGGGATTGGTTCCGGCGATGGGATTTGCATAATTGGCGGGAGAATTGAGCGTCACACTTGGAAACCCCGGCGGCGAAGAAAACTCCGAGTTGAACTGGGCAATGCCGGGAATGTATTCATAAAACATTCCATAGCCGGCCCGGACGCTCCACTTGCCGCTGCCGCTCGGATCCCACGCCAATCCAATTCGCGGCGCGAAATTGTTGAGGTCGGCGGGATAGTTGCCGCTGGGCACGCCCGGATCGCCCGAATAGACAAGATTGGTCGGAGCATCCGGGCGGATCGTGGATTTCAGGCCCACTCGAAACGCGCCGAAGAGATCGGTGCTGTCTGGGCCAAATGCCGTCGCCATGGTGTGCCGTACGCCTATGTTCAGAGTCAAATTCGGGCGCAGCCGCCAGTCGTCCTGGGCGAACCACTCGTAGGTGTACCCGTGCAAATGGCCCGCTCCGACCACCGATTGGGTGAAGACCGAAGGCAGGCCTAGTTCGAAATCCGCCAGCGCATTGCCGGTGAATTGACCGTTAAAGGTATACGAGCCATTCTCACCGGAGCCGAATGTGATGTTGTATTGAGTGTTGCGAATGTCGAGGCCGAACTTCAAGTTGTGCCGCCCGGCCGTGTAGGAGACCGTGTCGAGCAATTCATAGGTGTTGGAGATTCGGATGCCCGGCCCTTGGGGATTGCCGAGCGCGGAGAATCCCGTGACGGAAACAAACGGAATCGTTTCGTAGCTCGGAAACGTGGAAGGGTACTGGAAACCAAAGCTGCTGAGGCTGTCGCGCCTGGTGAAGATCGGGTTGGCGAAATTCGTTCGCACAAAGGATGCATGGAAATCATTGAGCAAGTGCGCAGAGAATACGTGCGTCTCGCCTAGCGTCAGCGTTTGCGGCGTGAATCGTGCCGTCCCCGGAAATCCCGGCACTACGGCGCCGAATGGCGCAAACGGCAGAACTTGCCGTTGCAGGTCGTACAAATAGTGCCCCCAGATCGTATCGTGATCGCCGATATGGTGATCAATACGGAAGCCGTAGCCGTCGCGAGTATCCGACTGGCTGGGCGAAGCGCTGAACGCCCCAGTCGTCGATGTGGGATAGAGTGCCAGGAGCTTTGCGGTGATGGCATTAACAGGAACCTGATTGCCCGGGAATGGCGTATTGGTGCCCGGTTGGTGCGGTGGGTTGGGAGATCCGTTGAAATTTCCTCCCGCCTGGGCAGTTGTCGGAATGGTGGTGGCCGAGGTAATGCCCTGCCGATTCCGGAATCCATCGTAGTAGAAGTAAAAGAAGGTCCTGTTCTTCCCATTGTAAATTTTCGGGAGGATGACCGGCCCTCCAAATCCTGCGCCAAACTGGTTCTGCTTCAACGGCGGATCAGTTACCGCAAAAAAGTTCCGGGCGTCGAAAACGTTGTTCCGCAAAAATTCCCACGCCTGTCCGTGATAGGTATTCGTTCCCGAGCGAATGACCAGGTTGACCACCGATCCGCCGCCCCAATACTCGGGAGCATAGTCATTCGTCAGAATCTTGAATTCCTGGATGGCATCCGGCGGGGGCTTTAGGTTGCTCGAAGTAAAAAACAAGTCGGTATTCAAGGCTCCGTCGATCAGGAAGACGTTGGCCTGCGTTCGCAGGCCGTTCACCGCGAATCCCTCGTCAGCAGCCGCTGCGGAACCGCTCTTCGCCAGGTTGGTGGTAATCGGAGTCACGCCAGGCTGTAGAACGCCCAGTTGAAGGTAATTGCGTCCATTCAGCGGCAATTGCGTGATGGAGTGCTCTTCCATTACTTTGCCGATGGTTGCTACGGTTGTTTCAATCTGGGAAGCGTTACCCTCGACAACCACCGATTGCTGCATCGATCCCGGTCGGAGCGAGGCATCCACGCGCGCATTCTGGTTCACCACCAACTGGATGCCCTTCTGGACATAACTCGTGAAACCCTGATTCTCAATTTTGACTGTGTAAAATCCGATCGAGAGTTGGTTTACAACGTATTCGCCGTTTGAATCGGACTTGACCACTCGGGAAATTCCGGTGCCTTCGTTGGTGATCGTAATCGTGGCGCCAGCCATGGCTCCGCCACCAACGTCCCGAACCGTGCCGAGAATCGTTCCATTGATTTCTTGACCCAGCACCGTGCTCGCCCCCACGACTACGAGCGCCAGAGTCAGCATTGCGCACAGAATTAATTTTGAGCTCATTGATCTCCTCCACCCCTACTGATTGAGCTTCTCCGCCGGCGATGCCGGGTTCAGCTCGTTTTTGTAAACCACCCCATCCTTCATTACAAATCCGACTTGTTGAAGCAGTGAGATATTTTCGAGAGGATTGCCGTTCACAGCCACGATGTCCGCGAACTTTCCCGCGGAAACTGATCCAATGCGGTCGCTCCAGCCCATCAAATCAGCTGCGTTTACGGTGCCCGCTTGCAAGGACTGCACCGGCGTAAGCCCCAGTTCGACCATCGACCAGAACTCGCCGCCATTCAGTCCGTGCGGATATACCGCTGCGTCGGTGCCCAGAGCCACCTTCACACCGGCCTTGAACGCCTGCGCCACGTTCTTCTTCGCCGCTGGAATAATGATCGCCGCCTTTTCCACGATCCATGGCGGAAGATTCATCTTCGATTCGTTTTGCTCGAACCAAAACAATGGATACGACGTCGGAACCAAATAGGTTCCGTGTTGCTTCATCAATTGAATTCCTTCTTCATCCAGAAAAATTCCGTGCTCGATGGAATCGACGCCGGCCTTCACCGCGTCCTTGATCGCCAAGGCCGAGTGAGCGTGGGTTGCCACTTTGCGGCCCAGCCGGTGTGATTCGGTAATCAGCGCCTGCATTTCTTCCGGACTGTACGCTTCGAGCAACGGGTTATCGCCCTTCGAAAGAACTCCGCCGCTGGAACAAAACTTGATCACATCCGCGCCGTACTTGACCGTTTCGCGAACCTTGGCCATCACTGCTGGAACGCCGTCCGCCACTCCTTCCGCCGAATAGTGAAATGAGAATGGCAATAGATTGCTGTCACAATGGCCGCCGGTGATTCCGAGCGGCGGTCCAGAAACCTGCATGCGCGGCCCGATCACGTCGCCATCGTTGATAGCGTCGCGGAGAGCTACGTCAGCGTACCCGGAAGCACCCAGGTTCCTTACCGTCGTGAAACCGGCAAAGAGGGTGATTCGGGCGTTCTTCGCGCCCGTCAGCGTGGAACGAGGAGCGGAAATTCCGAGCCCTTCATACCCGCTATGCCCCAATTCTGATGTGAGGTGTGTATGAACGTCGATGAATCCCGGCAGGACGGTTGAGTTGCGAAGATCAATCTCACGGGCGCCCGCAGGTACGGCAAGCTTGGCTCCCACCTGCTCGATCTTATTTCCGCGCACCAATATATCCTGATTCTCCAGCATCTTTCCCGAAGCAGGATCGAACAGGTGCCCCGCGTGAATGACCGTGACTTTTGGTTGAGCTGCTTGCTGCGCCTGAGACACTGAAGCGCAAGAAAACAAAACCAGACTGACCAGTGAAGCGAGCCAAGCTTTTAAGAAGAAGCGGCAGGGAATGTGGAAATTTTTTCGTACGTGCACTTTCAGATCGAGTGGGGCTTGATTAGACTCCACGATTCCCCGGTCGCTCATTGCTACCACCCTTCAGTAAAGGAGTGGAAACGCCCCATCAGTACATTCTCGAGAACGAAAACGTTTTGTTTGGCAATGTTTCCGTCTCGCCCCGATTCTGACCGGGAAGCTACACCGCGGCGATGTGACATGTCAAGAACAATGTGAAGTGTATACCGCACGTATGTCAGAGATCACCCCGCACGCCACCGCTTGCTCGGCCTTACAGGCAAGAGGTTTCCCCGCTAAGGCGCCACATTTTTGAACACCACTCCGCCCTTCATCACAAAGGTGACCTTACGAACCACCGTGATGTCCTTTATCGGGTCGCCATTCACAGCGATGATATCCGCGGCATAACCCGCGGCGATTGTGCCGATCTGGTCGCCCATTCCCAGCGATTCCGCCGTTACGGAATTCGCGCAAGTAAGGGCATCGATGGGCGATTGCCCTCCGTCTTGTACGCGATAGATCATTTCATCTGCGTTATGCCCGTCTGCGCCAGCCGTGGCATCCGTACCGTATGCAATTCTAAGTCCAGGCGTTTGCAGCGCTCGCTTGAAAACGTCGATGATCGGTTCGTGAAGCGCTTTCGTCGCTTCGAATCCAGCCTCGGTGTAATTTCCGATACCGAGGTAATGTTCTTTGTTGTTCAAATAGTTCCAGTAGACCAGTCCCACCTGTGGATCGAGCCAGGTATGGTGGGCCGCCATGAGCTTCAGGTCATCGTTGGTGGCGTAAATGCCATGCTCGATTTCCGGACAACCTGCCAGCACAACGCGCGCGATTGCCTCGCGATACGCATGAACCGTCACGCGCAATCCCACTTTGCGCGCCTCATCGCAAATCGCCGTCAGTTGTTCCTGCGAGATTGTCGGCGTCCCTCCTTCTCTCATGCTCTTGGACGCGAAAACCTTTACAACGTCAGCACCATCGGCCTTTAATTTGCGCACGGCGGCTCGCATTTCCTCGGGTCCGCCCACCTGAGCGAAGATCGGCTGGAGAGAAGTGAGGAGGCGCGGTCCGGGAATGATGCCGCGATTGATGGCATCGCGCAGCGGGCCATCGGCCGCTGAGCCGATGCTCTGCACTGTCGTGAATCCGCCCAGCAGAGTCGCCCAGGCGTTTCCTTCGTCTCCATACGCGGAATCCGCTGGCGATTCCGATTGAATGGCTCCAAGGCCGTCTACGGCCAATCGTCCATTCGCTCCGAAGTGCGAAGTAATGTGAACGTGAGCATCAATCCAACCAGGCATTACCGTCAGCCCCCTCAAATCGTAGGCCACCGGCTCCGCCTTTGGATCGATTTTCAGGATTTTGCCGTTTTGCACCACGATTCGCGTGTCATGCAACACCTGCCCGCGGCCATCGAGCACGGTGCTGGCTGCGATCACTACTGGCTTTTCCTGCGCGAGCAGGATTTGCGGCGCCGTCATCGAGACAAACAAAAAAAACGCAAAGCAAAAGAGATATCGCTTCATTCTGGAATCTCCCAAGAAAACGTCACCGCTGTTGTTTCGTAACAATAGGTCTCGTAGATATGAAGCTCCGCGGTGTGAGCGGAAATAAAAGTTCGATTCGCCCGCGCTGTTGCCCATCCTCGCATCTTACGGCGGAAGCTATACCCCGCACCGCGAGAGTGTCAAGTAGAATGTTCGTTGTATATCACTCGTATGTCAGAAAAACTGATTCCCACGATCAGGGAAACGGATCGGCCTCGCAACTCTCCATTGTCATTCCCAGGCAGACATGTACAATGCGCTACGAGATGAATCGCCGGGAAATTCTGCAGACCCTTGCCGCGGTGCTGGGATCGGTTGCGCTGCCCCGCCAGTCCCAGGCGGATTCACATCCAGCGCCGGCGGTCCCTCGATTACCCGCTCCAGGAACGGAACCGCCCGCGGCTTCGGCCAGCCCCGTGAATCTTCTGGAATATGAAGACTTCGCGCAAAAGCGGCTGCCTAGAATGGCATTCGACTATGTTGCGGAAGGCGCCGGTGACGAAATCACGCTCCATCGGAATCGCGAATGTCTGAGCGCGATACGCCTGAACCCCAGCGTATTGATCGACGTCAGCCGCCTGGACACACAAATAGAACTCTTTGGCCAGAAATTGGACTTTCCCATTCTCCTGGCGCCCGCCGCCTTTCATAAGCTGATGAACCCGGAAGGAGAGATCGCCACGGCGCGAGGCGCAGCCGCTGCCGGCGCGACCATGGTGGTGAGTTCGGTAGCCACAACTTCCATTGAAGACATCGGAAAATCCACGAAAAGCCCGCTGTGGTTTCAATTGTACGTGCAGCGCGATCGCGGTTTCACCCGTGAACTGGTTCAGCGCGCGGAAGCCGCGGGGTGCCGCGCTTTGTGCATAACCGTGGATTCGCCCGTACCCGGCACCCGCAATCGCGAAATGCGAGATGAATTCCAACTCCCGCCCGGATTAGTTCTGGAAAATTTGAAGGGCATGAAATCCGGCGCAACTCAACGCAATGCAAATTCCAACCCGGATCAGCAGAAAATCTTCAGTCTGCTTATGGACCCAAAGCTTACCTGGGAAGGGATCGATTCCATTCGCAGCTACACAAACGTCCCCGTGCTTTTGAAAGGTATCTTAAATCCGGCCGACGCGCGCAAGGCGGTGGAGCACGCAGTGAATGGCATCGTCGTCTCCAATCATGGAGGCAGGCAACTTGACACAGTGCCCGCTACGATCGAAGCTTTGCCGCGCGTCGTCGAAAGTGTCCAAGGACGCATCCCGGTCTTGATGGACGGCGGCATCCGCCGCGGAACTGACGTAATCAAGGCGCTCGCGATGGGAGCGAACGCTGTCTTCATTGGCCGCCCTTATCTTTGGGGTCTCGCCGTGAATGGGGCCGCAGGAGTCGAGCAGGTGGTTCGAATTCTTCACAACGAATTCTTGACAGCCATGGCGCTTTGCGGAACGCCAAGCATTTCTGCGATCACACGTGACATAATTTGGCAGGAACGGTAATTGCCCGGCGAGGCGCCAGGCAAATCGCAGCGCCTTCGAAAAACTATCCATTCTGAGCGATAGCGCGCAGCACAGTCCGGAACCGATTGATCTCCTCGAATGTGTTGTAGTGAACCAGCGAGATGCGGACCGCGCCAGATTCCATCGTGAGCCCCAGCCTGGCCATCAAGCGTGGCGAATACATGTGGCCGTCGCGCCCGCCGATTCCTGCGCTTGCCAACTTTTCGACGACTCTCGAAGGAGGTATCTTCTTCAAATTGAAGCAAAACGTGGGGACCCGATGCGCGACCATTCCGGGATCACGAACGCCGTATATGTCCGCGCCGCATTCCACAAGCACCTGCAATAACTCCTGCGAAAGAGAGGCTTCGTAATCGCGAATGTTTCGCATGGCAGATAGCAGATTCTTCCGGCTTGAACCGTTCGAATCCCCTTGCGACAGTTTTTTTCCCAATGCTTCCAGATATTGAACCGCCGCATCCATGCCTGCCACATTCTCATAAACAAAAGTTCCCACTTCGATCTTGCCGGGTGGTTCGTCGGGAATAAAATCTTCACGGAAAGTTTGCAACCGGTCCAACACATCGCGGCGTCCCCACAAGAATCCCATGTGCGGAGAAAAAATCTTGTATCCAGAGCAGACCAGGTAATCGCAATCCCACTGCTGAACGTCGATGGGACCGTGAGGCCCATAGTGTACGCAGTCGAGAAAGACTTCCGCGCCTGCCGCATGCGCAGCTTTGGCAACTCCAGCCACATCAACCACCGAGCCAATCGCGTTTGAGGTAACCGTGCAAGCGATCAACCGCGTTCGCGATGAAAGCAAAGACTGCAGATCTTCGACGTGCAGGTTTCCATCTTCCCGCATGCGCCACCAAAGAAATTTGGCCCCTTCCCTTCCCAGCGCCAGCCAGGGCGCAATATTCCCTTCATGATCCATGTCGCTCAATATGATTTCGTTGCGATCGCCCAGGGTTTGACCTATAGCCAAGCTGACCAGGCGAATAAAGGTCGTAGCGTTCATCCCGAAGCACACTTCACTCGGGTCATTCGCATTCAAAAAAGTTGCGACGCTTTTTCGGGCGCGCGCGATTGTCGCGTCCACCTCCTGGCTCTTCGCATAGCGCCCGCCCCGCTGCACATTGCATTCCAGCAAGTGATGGGTGATTGCATCCAGAACCGATTGGGGAATTTGTGCGCCCGCTGCATTATCAAAAAAGATAAATTCACCCGCCATTCGAAGAGCGGGAAACAACCGTCGAATTTCCTCGACGGGAAACAGAGTTTGGGTTTTCACGCTTTGCGTGTCGTTCGGCATTTCTTTCACCTTCCTATATCCAGGTCTTCCTGCAGCCCGAAAATGTGCCGCTGGATTCTGTCGTACCGGGGGACGGCCCTGAAGCGGTGCTGCACCAGCAAACATCGCCACGAGAAGGATGGACGCTACACCGCACGCCGCCGGGCTGTCAAGTCCCACATCCATGGTATACCAGTCGTATGTCGGCTGGGCCCGGTTGCGATTGCGCAAGCAAGTTCGTCGCAGTCCAAAATGGATATCCCTTTTCCTGTTGCAGTTTCTGCTAATCTAATTTACTCTTTGCTTCCACGAAGGAGTTCCTCTTGCCGGATCGGAAGCGAGTGAGCGGAAAAACGGCGCGTGCCAGAAAGTCTCGTTCGTCAGCGGCGAGAAAGGCACTAATTCTCCCCAGCTTTGGACATTCCGCGGCGGGAGGCCAGAACGGCCGCAGCACTCTCAGCGAGCGCGTCTACCAGGCCCTGAAACGCGACATTATCCGCGGACTATACCCTGCCGGCGAAGCTCTCGGCGAAAAAGCGCTGGCCCAACGCTATCGCGGCAGTCGTACTCCCGTTCGCGAGGCGGCTGTCCGTTTGCAGCAGGAAAATCTGTTGCGGATCGTTCCGAATCGAGGCTATTTCGTCAGCTCGATGACCATCAGCTGGCTCAATGAAATTTACGAATTCCGGGCTGCGATTGAAGGCGCATGCGCGGAACTGGCTGCTCGAAAAGGAAACGACGCAAAACTCCTGGACGAGCTCACTCGACTGGGAAAAACAGAATACGAAACCAACGACCGTTCCAGCTACGAGCATTTCATCAAAGCGGATACGGCTTTCCACATTGGAATCGCTCGCCTCACCCGCAACCCGATGCTCGTCCGCGCTGTCTCCGACATGCGCTGCCACATGGAACGGGTCATGTACGCCGCCATCGATATCGGCTATTACGGAGAAGCCCCGGTTCTAGAGCATTCCGAAATTATCAAGGCCATTCGAAGCCACGACGGTGATTTGGCCAGACGCCTTACCTACGATCACATCTTGCAATCGCGCGGAAAGGTGCTGCGTCTTGCGAGCGGCGGTCACACTGTTGAGTAACCGCCCGGTCTGGTAACCGGGCTCGGCAGAAGCGTGCCCCGTCCTCCCATTCAGATCATTCCGCTGCCGGGATTGCCGGAAATCTCTCCCGGCGATGACCTTGCCCGCCTGATCGCGGAAGCCATAAGACAAACTGATATCCGCGTGGGCGCGAAAGATATTTTTGTCGTTGCACACAAGATTGTGTCCAAATCAGAAGGAAGAATTGTTCATCTCGATTCCGTGAAGCCTTCGGAACGCGCTGAACAATGGGCCGCCGATTATCATAAAGACCCCCGATTGATCGAACTTGTTTTGCTCCAGGCAAAGCGAATTTTGAAAATGGAGCGTGGCGTGATTGTCGCGGAGACAAGTCACGGCTTTGTTTGCGCGAATGCCGGCGTCGACGCCTCCAACACGCCTGAAAGCACCGCAATCTTGCTCCCGGAAGATCCTGACCGCTCCGCGAATATGTTGCGCACGCAACTCATAAGAACTTTTGGCGTTTCCGTCGGCGTAATTATTTCAGACACCTTTGGACGTCCGTGGCGCGAAGGTCTGGTAAATGTTGCATTGGGTGTTGCAGGCCTCGCCCCAATGGTTGATTACCGCGGGCAAACGGACGCCAGTGGAAAAACTCTGCAGGCCACTCTAATCGCCCTCGCGGATGAGGTGGCTTCAGCCGCCGAGTTGGTCATGGGCAAAGCGGACCGCGTGCCAGTGGCCATTGTGCAAGGCGTGCAAACATCGCTCCAAACCGGCAGCGGGCGCGAGTTAATCCGTCCTGCCGAGCGAGATATTTTTCGCTAGAGCCATTCTGCCAATGGACAAGCTTCCGCCGTTGCCGATAAGATAAGTCGTCGCTGCACGCATTTGCACGGCCTGGTGTTACGCTTTTGCATTTGTAGGGGCCGGCTTTAGCCGCGCCCTTCTTGTATTTGTCGGGGCCGGCTTCACGCCTGCCCTGAGCTTCGAAGGGCCGTGCTGCTTCTGCACCCCGATGAATTTGTTCGGGGCGCCCGTTCCAAAATTGGAAAGCAGCGTCCTAAAGGAATATCGAACCCATGCGACTAGTCACATTTGAAGCAGCTCCCCATCAGCCCCGAATCGGCGCCGTCACCGCCGATCAGCACATCATTGACCTCAATTTTGCTTACGCTCTTTATCTGCGAGACGTGGAATCTGAACCGGCTTTCTATCGCTTGGCCGATGCTCGCGTTCCCGCCGATATGCGAGGCCTATTTGAAGGCGGCGATCATAGTCTCGATGCCGCAAGAAAAGCTCTGGCCTACATCCAGAAGCTGGGTCACGAAGCTAAAGGCCCTTCCGGCGAAACGCTCGTCTTCCCGTTCAGCAGCGTCAAACTGCGCGCCCCTATTCAACCAAAAAAATTCTTCCATACCGCGGGCAATTTCCGCGAACATCACGAAGAGGCCCAAAAGGCGGGATTCTCCCACCCGGTGATGCCCTGGATTGTCTTCTTCCAGAACGTCGACGCAATTATCGGCACGGACGAGCCCGTGATTTATCCCGAGAGCATGACCCAGGAGCTCGACTACGAGCTTGAGCTTGCCGTGGTCCTGAAAAAGGCCGGCAAACACTTCGACGCCGAACAAGCCAAGGACTACATCGGCGGCTACGTTATTTTCAATGACATCACGGCTCGCGATATTCAGCGGCGTGAAATGAAATCCGGTGTCTTCAGTTTCTGCAAGGGAATTGACACCTTCTGCCCCCTTGGCCCGTGGATTGTGACCGCGGACGAAATTGCCGATCCTCACAATCTGGCAATGGAGCTGCGCGTCAACGGCGAACCGCGCCAGCAATCCCATTCCAAGAAAATGTCCGTAAAAATCCCCGAGATCCTTTCTCATTACTCGGCGATGGGATACAGCGCGGGAGATGTAGTTTCCACCGGCACCGTTTCCGGAGTGGCTGCATTCAGCGGCGATCCGAAAGCGTGGTATTTGAAGCCCGGCGACGTGATGGAATGCGAAATTGAAAAAATCGGAATCCTGCGGAATCCCGTAATTTCCTGGCAACAAGCCTACGGAGACACATCGGCCGCCGCGGGAGGAACGAAATGAGCCCGGCGGCAAACGAGACTCACGACAAAGGCATTTGGGTCAGCGACCTGAATTCGAATTCCAGCATCCGGCCTCGTCTGAACGTATCTGCTCCGATCCGCTTCTACGACACAACGCTGCGCGACGGCGAACAAACCGTGGGCGTGGTTCTCGATCCGCGACAGAAGTTGGATTTGGCGCTCCAAATCGATTCCCTGGGAATCAGCCGCATAGAAGCAGGATTCCCTCGCGTCTCTGCCGAGGACGCCGAAGCGATTCGCCTGATTTCGCGGGAGGGCTTGAAAGCGGAAATATGGGGATTCGCGCGCGCAGTCCGCGCGGATATCGACGAACTGGTGAAGCTCGAATTGAAATTCACGGTCATCGAAACTCCCACCAGCGAAATCAAATTGAAGGCTTACGGCATCAGCCACGAAGAAGCAATCCGCCGCGCCACCGATGCAGTGAGCCACGCCAAGACAAATGGCATTTACGTCGCATTTTTCCCCGTGGATTCCACGCGCGCCGACTTGAATTTCTTGAAGTCCATCTATCGCGCGACCGTGGATGCAGGGGCCGATGAAGCTGTAATTGTAGACACGATCGGCGCCTGCGGACCCGAGGCGATTGAATATCTAATTGGCGAAGTGCGAAATTGGCTGGGACCAGGAATTCCAATACATTTTCACGGGCACAATGATTTTGGTCTGGCAACTGCATGCGCCATCGCAGCCGTCCGCGCCGGAGCCACATGGATTCAGGGCACGATCAATGGAATGGGCGAGCGTGCCGGCAACGCTGATCTGGGCGAAGTCGCGCTAGCGCTGCAGTGTCTATACGATGTGCCGGTCGCTCTCGATCTTGCGCGGATTCGCGAGGTTTCGCGCATTGTGCGCGAAACTTCCAACTATGAGCTCGAGCCCTGGAAGCCCGTGGTGGGCCGCAATTTATTTGTGCGTGAAAGCGGCGCCGTTGCCAGCCAGTTCCACATTCCCGAAGCAATCGAACCATTTTCGGCCGATATTGTGGGCGCGCAACGGGAAATTGTGCTCGGTAAAAAGAGCGGCCTGGACAGCGTGGCTTTGAAAGCAAAAGAACTTGGTTTGGACGTCACCGAATCGCAGCGGCCGGCAATTCTTGCCGCGGTGAAGAGCCTGGGCATCTCCTCGCGCCGTCTGATTTCAGACGATGAATTTCGCCTAATCGTTCAGGGAGCTCATTCCAAGTAAGATGCCACGCGATTCGCACTAGTCCGATTCTCCATTTTGAGATATCTCCGGCGCCTTATCGGCTGGCAGAACACCTATAGAGATAGAATGGATGGCAACAAGCTGCCGCACCATGTACGAGCGGCCTCTGGAGGCGGGCAATGGATCGAGCGCATTTTTATTCCATCATGAATGGCGAAGGAACTCTCGACTACGAATTGTACCTGAACACCAAGGCGCTGCTCTCCTGCCAGAAGGATTTCAAGGATTTCTGCAACGCCGACGAACTGCAATTCCAGATCGTCCATCAAATCGAAGAACTATGGATGAAGCTGATCAACTACACGCTGCTCGACATTGATGATTACCTGCAGAAGGAAAACACGAACCGGGTGATCACTCTCTTCCGCCGAGTGCACATCGCGCTGCGCTTGATGATCGATCAACTCGCATTACTTGAGACGATGTCACCCAAGGAATATCAGGAGATTCGCCTGCAGCTTGGAAACGGCAGCGGACAGGAGTCTCCCGGTTTTCGCGTGACACTGCGAATGGCTCCGAACCTGTGGGCGTCGTTCAAAACTCACTATATGGAAAAGCACAATCTGACGATCGAGAAGATTTACAACTCGGAATATTCGCACGGTGATGCCTACATGGTCGCCGAAGCCCTGGCGGAACTCGACGAGCTTTTTCAGCGCTTCCGGTTCGTTCATCTTCAATTGATTCAACGGACAATTGGACTGGGTTCGCAATCACTGAAGGGCCGCTCCGTGGAACTGCTGAATGAAGGCCTTCGTCACAGATTTTTCCCCGAACTCTGGGACATCCGGCATGAAATGACGGATTCCTGGGGCGCGCAATACGGACGCGTGCGCGATTCCATCGGCGGTCACTGAAATCGGACTCCGCAATTTATTGTAGGGGCGCTGCTTGCTGCGCCCCGGGGCACACAAGAGTGTGTGCGGTCTTTCGGAACAGTTCGGTTCTGATTCTCCGGCGTCGTTTACTTGCGAAAATGCGGCAGCACTTTTTGGCCGAACAGCCGCGCCTGTTCCGGACGCTCGTCGCCCCACAGTTCCAGCATGATGTGCGTACATCCCGCCGCCCGATATTCTTCCAGACGCTCGATACATTGCTTCGGCGTTCCTGCAATCGGACAAACTTTATCCAGCACTGCGTCCGTCACTGCGCGAGCGGCGGCTTTGCGCCCGCCCTGCTCCATGGCTTCCGCGATCGGCCGAATCTCATCGAAGCTAAGCCGGGCGCACTCCAGCAGAGTATCGGCCGATCCTTTGATGTTTTGCACTTTGTTGGCCAGGTACATAGCCGCCATTTCGCGCGCGCCCTCTCGCGCGGTTTTCGGATCTTCGCCGATGCTGCCGACAATCACCGAGCCTAGATCGAGCAACGATGAATCTTTCCCAGCCTTCTGCGCTCCCTCCAGCATCTTCTCGCGAGAAACCCTGACGAACGCGGGAGTCGTGATACTTGCCGTAAGCAATCCATCCGATTGTGCGCCCGCCAGCCTCTGCAACACCGGCCCCGTCGCGCCCACATAAATTGGCACGCGCCAACGGCCTACATGAGCATCTTTCTTTAGCGCAGGCGCATTCGCCGAAAAGGCCTTCCCTTCGTATTTCACTTCCTCGCCGGAAAGCATCGCGCGGATAATTTCGATACTCTCTTTCATCACCGTGGCCGGTCCCACTTCCTTGCCTTTTTCTCCCTCGCCGATTTCCTTCATGAAAATTTTGGACGCGCCCAGTCCAAGAAGGAAACGCCCTTCCCCGGCCGCGTCTTGCAGCACTCGCGCCTCCATCGCGATCTGAACGGGATGCCGCGTATACGGCGAAATGATTCCCCAGCCAATCGTAATTCTTTTGGTCTCGCGCGCCAGAATCGCGGTAATCGAAGTGGAGGAGCGCGCTTCCATCGAATGCTTTCGCCACCACGGGTAGGCTTCCGCCAACCAAAACGTGTCGAATCCAGCGGCATCGCAGGCCTGCGCCATCTCCACCGTCTCATTCAGCGGTTCCATGCTGAGCTGCAAAACACCAATCCGAAAAGGTACGCTCATGGTCTTTGTGTTGACTCCTTGTTAGTAGACAAATGCTTCACGGATTTGTCCAGGAATGCTCCAGTCCTTTAATCAGTGCCCACATAGTTTTATTAAGAGGCGTTGGGACGTTGTATCTCTCGCCCCACTTCACAATGGCGCCATTCATGAAATCCACTTCCGTCTGCCGCTTGGCAATCACATCTTGCAGCATGCTGGCCTTGTGCTTTCCGGGAGCAGAAGCGCCCTTCTGCACCAGTTGCCGCGGATCGCCGTGCAATTCGATTCCCATGGCCTTGGCCACGGCAATTCCTTCCGCGATCAAGTCGTCGAACAATTGTCCGGTTGCAGGCAACCGCGTCGCTGCTCCGTGGTGAAGAAGCGTCAACGCTCCAACCGGATTTGTCGAGGCGTTGAAAATCAATTTGGTCCACTGCGCGCCGCGGGCATCTTCCAGCGCAATCACGCTCAGCCCTGCGCTGTTCAGCAACTCGGCCAATTTTCGAACGCGATCCATGGGAGTCTTGGTGGGCTCGAATGGCCCGATCCAGGTATCGCCTTGAATATCGTAACCAACATGCCCGGGCTCGACGATATGGCCGGCGGGAAAAGTGGTGCCGCGAATTACGAACGGAACATACTCGGCCAGAATTTCTTCATTGCCCACGCCGTTCTGTACCGAACACACCGCGCTTGTTTCCGGAAACAGGTGAGCAGTTTGTTCGATGGCGCCGCGGGTATGGGTGCTCTTGGTGGCGATGATTCCGAAATCGCAAACGGGGATTTCGCGGGCGTTGTGAGTCGCCTTTACCGGAGCGGAAAAATCCGCTGCTCCCGAAAGCCTCAAACCATTCTTGCGAATCGCTTCCACATGCTCTTTCGCCACGTCGTACGCGTAAACTTCCACGTCTCCACGACGCGCCAAATGCGCGGCGAAAATGCTTCCCACCGCGCCGCAACCTACCACGCAAACCTTCATGGATTCCTCACCTGGGCCTTTCGGTGCCGTCGTAAAATTTCCATGGCACGTTGGTCAGATTTTCGCCTTCTTTTTTGCCGACGCGGTAGGTGTCCTGCGTATAGAGGCATACTTGCCCGTCCGCATCCACTACCTGCGGGTGAAGACTGAAAATCATGTTCTCGCGAAGCTCCACATTGGTTTGCGCGCCAATCGCCGGATATTCAATCATCGTCTGGCCAATAGAATGCCCGGTCAGGTGGCCGAAACTGAATCCGCGTTTCGCGAATATATCGGCAGCGGCCTTGTGGGCGCTGCTGGCCATTTCTCCCTCGTGCATCTTCCGCCGCGCCGCCTCCAGCGCTTCTGGATATATTTCCGCCATCGCGGCGGTTCGCGCGCTCACCTGGCCGCGAATCAACGGCCTCGAAAACTCCACCCAGTAACCATCGGCCCCGGTGATCTCCAGCGAATACAGCAACACATCGTTGGGTTTCACCACGCGGTGGCCAGGAACCTTGAAATGCGCTTCGGATTCTCCGTTTTCGCCCGACAAAATGATGTTCATCATGCGCAGGCCCGCGCCGCGCGCGAAAAATCGTTCCACCGCCGGCGCCATGATCTCTGCTTCGGTTTTTCCCGGTTCGTACGCCTTCACCAGCGCCCAAAAACCTTCCACGATGATTTCCATCGCGTCGCGCACACCGGCAAGTTCCTCTTCACTTTTCACCGCACGCGCCATGTCGAACGGCTGATCAAACGGCACGATCTCGTAAGTTCCTTGCGCGAGGGCCCGGTAATCCCGCACCGGCATGATGTAGTTCAATCCATATACGCCTAACCGTTTCCACTGCTTCGATTCCGCCCGCTCGCGCAGCCACTCTCCCGGCACGTCCGCCCAAACATGTTCCTTGACCCAGGCTTTCTTCTTGTCGCCGATCCAGCGCGCCTCTTTCGGAAACAACATCAGCGGATCGCCTTCGAGCGGAATCAGGACGTGGACATAACGGTGAACGATTTCGAAATCGGAGACGTACCGGACCGATCCCTCAAATCCCGTGTATTCACTCCCGCAAACCACGAGTGCATCAAGGTTTTCCTTGGCCATCGCCGCGCGGATGTTCCGATATCTCCGGTCGATTTCCTTTTGGCTCACCATGAAATGAACTTTCTCCTTCTTTCCAAAACGGACGAATATCCAACCGCCCAGCGAATACCTTTACCAAATGCCATAACCTAAATAGTCCGGCAGGTTTCTCAGCCCGCCTTCAGGGGCTAAAGCCCCACTCTTCGACCCAATTTGATGTCGGAGCTGAAGCTCCGACCCCCTAAATGCCATTTGTGAGACAGCTGCTAGCTAGCGCCGCAAATTTCGGCGGCGGCAAGCGCATAAATCTTTGTAATATCCACAAACGTCTTGATCGCCACTTTTTCGCCTTCCGCGTCGCGCGGCCCGCTGGAAGGCCCATAATTCAATGTTTCGATTCCGTAGCGCGTCATCACCGAGGCATCCGAGCACCACAGCACCGTGTCCCGCTTGGCCGGAGTACCCATGATGCGCTGATGCGTGGCCTCGATGGTCTTCACCAGTTGATGATTTTGGCTGATTTCCGCGCCCGGGACAGAAACATAAGTCTCGAAATCCAAGCCATAAGTTGGAAATTTCTTCTGTAGATCGAGAAACAAATCCTTAGCAGCATGCCTCGCGCGCTGCATCAGAATCGTGGGAGGCACTCGCATGTCGAGATACACGTCCGTGCGTTCTGGAGTACGGCTCGCGCGCCAGGCGTGCCCTCCATGAATCCCTCCAACATTGACGATTCCCTTCTGCCCGCAATAAGAAGCCTCTGTTTCCCACTTGGGAATCCACTCGTAAATCACATCCAGCACGTCGTGCATGCGGCGAATGGAATTCTCTCGCTCGCGCCCGCGCCCAAATGCGGTGTGGACATAAGGCCCCTGAGTGGAGATGCGCACCCAAAAAGAACCGTAATGTCCAAGCACAAGTTGCATGTCGGTCGGCTCGCCCAGAATGCACATGTCCGGCGCGATGCCATGGCAAACCATGTAGTGCGATCCGTATCCGTAGCCGCGATATTGCTTGCCGGTGAATTCATCGCCCCACTGCGTTTTTTCAATCTCACCTGCCACGGCGGCGATCATGATGCTGCCATCAATTTTTACGCCCGCGCGCTGCAACGCCTTTACGGCCTGGGTGTAGCAGACCAGCGCGCCTTTCATGTTGTAAATCCCCAGCCCGTAAATCATTCCATTCTTGATAATGGGAAATGGCTTGTAGCCGACTCCAGTGAGATACGTTTCGCGGCCGGTATTGGAAGTATCCATGTGGCCGTTGAACATCAAATTCTTCCCGTTGCCGGCGCCTTCCCACAATCCGATCACGTTGGCCCGGCCCTCTTCCACTTCCTGCCAGGCGACGCAAAATCCGATGGATTCGAAAGTCTTGCGCATGTACTTCGCCATCTCGAGTTCTTCACCCGTGGGACTGGGAATGCTGATCACCTCGCTCGCCATGGTGATGATTTCCTGCTCATTGACCTGCGCCAAAATCCTTTCCGCGAGTTCCGCATTTATCATTGCAATCGCCTTCCCTGGTTAGAAACGGAAATCATCCGGATACGAACAAAGCTTCTCGTTCCCATTTCCCGTGATCCAAAAATTATCTTCCAGCCGCAATCCCCCGCCGCCTTCCCAATAAATTCCCGGCTCGATGGCCAGAACCATTCCCTTTTTCATCACTCCCGGCGCCGCCTGATGGGCATATGGCGCTTCATGCGCCCGCGCGCCCACCCCGTGGGCCACCGGATGCGAAGGCTGCCCGGCATATCCTGCGGCGGCAATCCCCTCGCGAATCATGCGGTCGAGTTCACCTAAACTAGCGCCTACGCGCGTATACGCCGCGGCATCGTTAAACACTTTTAGCAATTGATCGAGCAGCTTGTTATATTCCGGCGTTAGTTTTCCCGGACAGATATTCTTCGTCAGGTCGGTCCAATATCCGTCAGCGCAAACCCAAATTTCGACCAGGGTAGGTTCATTCGCCTGGACGGGGCGGTGGCTGGTGGCCGTAAACGTAGCAATTCCCTTGCCCGACCAGACCAGCGTAAACGCACGCGCCATCTCCACTTTTCCTTTATAGCCGACTCCGATCGAGTGGATGTGGCCCTCGATCATCGCGCCCACTTCGCTTTCCTTCATCCCCACTTTTATTTCTGTTCGCGCAAATTCCATTCCAGCCGCCGCCAATTCGTTGGCCAGCTTCATGCGCTCGATTTCCTGGTCCGTCTTGATCGCGCGAACCTCGGCCAGCAGCGGCGCGGCATCCACAACCTGTTTCACGACGCGAGGAAAAGCCTCGAAATATCCCAGCGTGTAATTGCTCGGCTCGCCCACCATGCGATCGCAGATTTGTCCCAACTGCGAGAGTTCCACTCCAACGCGTCCGGTGAATTTCCGCTCGCGCAGCACGTCCAGGCATTGCTCGAGCGAACGCATCATCGGGGGGCGTGGATCCTGCGGATGATAGAAGCGGAAAAATCGAACATCCTTGTTCCAAGCCGAGCGTTGTGCTTCGTGAAACTGCGGCTCGATCACCAGCAACGTTGGATCGCCTTCGCGCGGAAAAATCGCGATGTCATAACCCTTCATCGTCCAATAATCCGTGAGATAAAGAATGTTATCCGGCGCGCGCACCACGAGTGCGTCCAGGTCGTTCTTCGCCATCATTTCGCGGACGCGTTTCCATTTTTCCTGATCCAGCACGTGGCCCATTACATTTCCCTCGTCAATCTTTCGCGGCGCTTATTCTGAAGGAGCTTTCTTGGCGCTTCCCTTCCAGTCCCAGGACAATTCCTTGCCCTTGATCAGCCGGTACAGCGCCGTATGCAAGGGCGCGCTCAAGCCGTGAATCTGCGCCTCACGCGCGATCGCGCCGCCCAGAAAATCCACTTCTGTCTTCAATCGATTATTGATGTCATACAACATCGAAGGCGGGTGATCCGTCTGCGAGCCAACTTTATTCATTTCCCAGGGATCTTCATAAAGACGGATGCCCAGCCCCGCTGCCACCTTCTTCCCCTCCTCGATCAGTTCATGCAGCAGGTGCCCGAGATCGGAAAACTCCGTCTCCGCCGCATACAAAGGACAGTGCGGAAGCTCCGTCAAAGCCGATACGGAATTCACCGAAGAATTGAAGATAAGTTTGGACCACTGCGCGGGACGGGCGTCCTTCAACGGCACAGCTTTCAAGCCGGAAGCAATCAGCAAATCCGCTGCGTCTTTCACAATTTCGAATGGCGTCTGCGAAGGCTCAAACGGGCCCATCCACGTTGCCGTGTCCAATTCATATTCCACGATCGTATCGCCGTGGCGCGAGCCGCTCATGAACGTGGTGCCGCGGATGATGTAGCCGCGGGCGTGCTCCGCAATCAATTCTTCGCAACCGAGGCCATTCTGCGCGGAAAGAATCGCGCCATTCCGGAAGTGACTCGCAAGTGGCGCAACGGCCTCCACGGTCTGCGTCGCTTTTGCGGAAACAATCCCCAGATCGCATTCCGGAATCTCGGAAGGATTCGTGGTGGCGTGCAGCCGCGCGCTGAACTCGTGCTTGCCGATAACCCGCAAGCCGTTTTCATTGATGGCCCGCGCGTGTTCCGGCCGGCGCACGAAAGCATGGACCTCGGCAACGCGCGCCAAGTGCGCCGCGTACAAGCTGCCGATTGCGCCGCAACCAATAATGCAAACTCGCTTTGCCAAAGAATTCCTTCGCGCCCTAAAATTCGTGGATCCTTAGATCTTGGGAAGAAAGTTTGCCCGACGGAGTGATTCTTATCGGAATCTCACTTAGCTCCACGGCGGCTTTCCACTCGCACCTTGTCGGACTTTGCTCCACTTCGGACGCGCTCAAACGCCCGGAAAATGCTGTCGCCGGTGTTGTGCGAATCGTCGATCACCACTCCGGATGAATACACCGCATCTTGAATCGCGGCGCAGACCGTGTGCACCGGCGCGGCGCCACCTTCGCCCATCCCTTTCGCGCCGTTATAAGAAAATGGCGAAGGCGTTTCCAAGTGCCCGTAGAGCAAATCGGGCATATTCATCACGCTGATCGGAGTGTAATCGCTGAACGTGCTGGCCAGCATGTCGCCATCTTTGTCGTACCGGCAATCTTCCATCAGGGCGGCGCCGATTCCATGGGCAGCCGCTCCATGCACCTGGCCTTCGACAATCATGGGATTAATCGCCTTGCCACAATCATCCACGGCGGCGTACGCAAGAATTTTTGGCTGGAACGTCTCGCGATCCACCTCGATCACGGCCATGTGCACCTGAGCGGCATACGTGAGCGTCAGATTTCCGTACTTGCGGGCAACGTCTGGAACCGTAAACGGAGCTTTATAAACGTAGCGGCAATTTAGAGTGACATTCTCAAACGAT
This sequence comes from uncultured Acidobacteriota bacterium, assembly GCA_963797765.1. Lineage (GTDB taxonomy): Bacteria > Acidobacteriota > Terriglobia > Acidiferrales > UBA7541 > JBGPTK01. The sequence continues at coordinate 1,414,730 of CAWCQU010000003.1, forward strand.
TGCGGCAACTCCCCATTGTTCACGTTGATCAGATTCGCCAGTCCCCAATAATTGATCGATTTCCCGTTTCCTCTCACGCGAACTTCCGGCCCTTGCTGGCCCACCCCGAATTCCAGGTCCTCTTCGTCTGCCTTCAAGACGAATGCGGCAAGCCGGCTCATCTCCGCCTTTAGCTTTTGTGCAGCACCGTGAATCGCGGAAAGTCCGCTGACGGCGAATTGGCTGGCATACGTTCCCGTGTGGCCCGTATAAACGTTTTGCTCGCTATCAAAACCGGGACGAACATTGACGAGTTCCGGAGGAATCCCCAAAACTTCAGCGACAACTTGCGATGCTGTCGTTTCGTGCCCCTGGCCTTGCGGCACCGATCCGAGGCTGACCACAACCTCGCCGTAAATGTCGAGCTTGGCATTCGCGGCTTTGGACTGGCCCGAATACGGCGCGTAGGAATTGATGATTCGCGCCTGGCCGAAATTATTGGTCCCGGAATCGAGTGTGCTGCCGATTCCAATGCCGATCATCCGTCCTTCTTCGCGCGCTTTCTTCTGCTTTTGCTTCCAATCGTCCCAGCCGATCAAGCCTTTGGCGATTTTGAGCATCTCCGGATAATTTCCCGAATCATAAATGCAGCCATTCGGCGTGGTATACGGAAATTCCCCAGGCTGAATGTAATTGCGCATGCGGATTGTGTCATTCGGAATTCCCAGAGCGTGGCCGCAAAGATCGATCACCCGTTCGAGAAACCACAAATGTTGCATGCGCGAATACCCGCGGTTCGGCCCCACGGGGCACTTGTTCGTAACCGTTTGCGAAAAATCGATTCGCATGTTCTTAATGCGGTAAGAGCCGGGCAGCACTTGTGCCCAGATGATGCAACCCAACGGCTCATAGCGCGGATATGCTCCACAATCATCGATGTGCCGCGAATCAATCGCAGTGATTACTCCGTCTTTATCGAGCGCCACCCGGGTATCCAGAAATGTCCGTTCGTTGCCGTGCGCGCTCGCCAGCATGTGCTCCGTGCGCGTCTCGGTCCATTTCACGGGCTTGCCGCCCATCTTGCGCGAAGCCAGCGCGCAAATCGCCATGTACGGGTAATTTGTAATCTTGATTCCGAAGCCGCCGCCGATATCCAGGCTCTGCATGCGCATCTGGTCGATGCGCACGCCCAGCGCGGGCGAGAGAAACTGGGCCGCAAAAGCCGGGAACGAATTGTTGGCCCAAAAATTAATTCGATCTTCCTTCAGAATCCACTGGGCGATTACTACGTTGGTTTCCAGGGGAGTGCTCGAAAACCGGTGAAAATGCATTCGGCCTATGTTCACTACATGGGCCGCCTGCGCAAAAGCCTTATCCACTTCGCCATATTCGAATTCGCCATGCCAATTCCGGTTCGTTCCAGCGGCTTCGTGAAGAATCGATTCATCCTTTAACGCCGTCTCCGAATCCATCACCACCGGCAGGCCCTGGTATTCCACTTCCACTAATTCAGCGCCGTCTTCCGCGATCATTGCGGAAATGGCAACCACAGCCGCGACGGGTTCACCCTGATATCGCACTTTTTCCACTGCCATGGGCCGATCCACGATTTGCTGCCCCACTCCCGGACCAATTTCCGGGAATGGCTTGACGAGTCCGGCCACCTCCGCCCCGGTCAACGTGCAAACAACTCCCGGCAGCGCTGCTGCTTGTGACACATCCACTCGCTCGATTTTCGCGTGGGCGTAAGGCGAACGAACCATTTTGATGTACAGCATTCCATCGAGCTTGGTGTCGTCCACGAAACTGCCTCGCCCCTGCACCAGGCGCGTTTCCTCGCGGCGTTGAATCGGCTTGCCCACCCAGCGGTTCACAGTCTCGGCGTGGACCGCCGTCACATGCTTCGGCTCCGCCGCCAGCTTCTGCTTTATCTTCGGCGCCGGCTTTGATTTCGCCTTGGATTTATTTGCTTTCGCGAATGATCGTTTTTTCGCCACGAACTTTCCCCCGCTTGCGCAAGACTTGCTATGGCTAAGTCAACGCTGCTTGCAAGCCGTCAATCAATTTCTGAATGTTCTTCTTCGCGAGTGGCTCGAGCAAGCCACCGCCTAACGACGCCAGGCGTCCCACAATCTGTGAATCGCCCTTCCAAATAACTTTTGTCCCTTCGGGCACGACCTCGAGATCGAACCCGGAGGTGAACGTGGCGTTGCCGCCCGCCACATCACCTTTCCCCTCATAGACCGCGCGACGGGGCCTCTCGGTTTCGAGCAGCGTCATCTTCACCTTGGCGTCTCCCCGGATGTGCGAGATGCCCACGCGGAGCGCGACCGTGAAATGCGTGTCGTCGTCCTTCTGCATGCTCTGATAATCCGGAAGCAGAGGACAAAACCGGTTTGCGTCCGTCAAAAAATCGTAAACTTCTTCCTGCGTTTTCTTGACCGTAAAATTGCCGCCAAAGCTGATGTTCATTTATCTGGCTTCCTTCGTTGTGATTTCCGCTGCTTTGCGAATGGCCTTCAAAACATTTTGATAACCCGTGCAGCGGCAAGTGTTCCCCGCAATCGCTTTGCGTATATCTTTTTCTTTCGGATGCGGATTCGTCGCGAGTAAGTGGTAAGTGGACATCAGCAAGCCTGGCGTGCAATAGCCGCACTGCAATCCGTGACAAGTGGCAAACGCCTGCTGGATGGGATGCAATTCTCCGCCTTTCGCCAATCCCTCCACCGAGAGAACTTCGCCTTGGTCCGCTTGCACCGCGAAAACGGTGCAGGATTTCACCGTCAGCCCATTCAGCAGAACCGTACAGGCGCCGCAGTAGCTCGTATCACAGCCAATGTGCGTGCCGGTCAGATTCAATTCCTCGCGCAGCAAGTCCACCAACAACAGGCGCGGCTCGATTTCCAGGTCATACGGCTTCCCGTTGACCGTCACGTGCACAGGCACGCGTTTAGCTGCGCCCGATGTATTCATGGCTTACCTCCACCTGTTCTCCGCGGCAACGCCGCAACGCAACTCCAATCGCACGCTTCACCAGGCTTCGCACCAGCACCCGTTTGTAATCCGCTGAGCCGCGCATATCCGATTGCGGGTCCGCCGCCGCCATCGCGGCTTCCGCTGCCGCTTCGATTGCTTTGGACGTAACCTTGCGTCCCTGCAATTCCTTCTCCGCCTCAGCGGCTTGCACTGGCAGCAATCCCACACAACCCAGAAAAATGTGCGCGGCTTCGCACGTATCGCGCTCGGCCATCGTCATTTGCACCGCCGCGCTCGCGCTGGCGTACACAGGCGCGCAGCGTTTAAAGGCGATGTAGGCGCCGCCGGATTTCTTCGGAGGAATTTTTACAGTCACTTCGCGCACCAGTTCGCCGTGCTCCAGCACTGTCGTATAAGCATCGCGGAAGAAATCCGAGAGCGCGGTGGCCCGCGATCCGCTCGGGCCGGCGCTATGGACTTCCGTTGCAAGCGTCAGCAGCACCGGCGCCCAATCGCCCGTCGGATCAGCCTCGGCCAACGAGCCGCCGAGCGTCCCGCGATTGCGCACTTGCACGTCCGCGATTCCCGCCGCGCAATCGTGCAGAATCGGAATTTCAAGGGCATCCCTCGACTCGGCGATGTCCGTGTGCCGGGCCAGCGCTCCGATCACAATCCTGCCGTCGTGTTTGCGCACACCGGATAAGCCGGGGATATAATTCAAATCGATCAACGCGGTGGGCCGCGAGAGTCGCAGTTTCATCAGCGGGATCAGGCTCTGCCCGCCGGCTAGCGCCTTGGCATCCTCACCAAGTTCCGCGAGCTGGGCGGAAGCTTCCTCCAGCGACGAAGCGCGAACATATTCAAAGGAACTTGTATACACTGTGTATTCCTCTTTGCATCGCGGTTACCCTCCCGTGAGATTGGATCGGGAGGGGCTCGGCGAGCAGCTACTTCGAAGCGTGCCGATTCTAAGACCATTCTCCGGCTCATACAAGCAAGAAACAAAATATTTCCGGGTTGCTGGCGAAGCGCGTCAGGGTGATCTATAGTCCCCTGTCTCACGCTGCCGATGAAACTTCCAAATATCTATCCCATTCTGCTCGCCGCCGGACCTTCGCCGCGCCTCGAACGGGCCGGTGCGCTCGCCACATTCGGTGGAAAGAACGCGCTCGAAATCGCGGTGGAGAACTGCGCCGGCCTTCTCGAACCAATCGTCGTCCTGGGATACCACGCGCGCATTCTGCGAAAATGGGTTACCCGCGGCCCACGAATCGTCCTGAACCGTGGATGGCGAGCCGGCCAATTAAGTTCCCTTCTCGCGGCCCTGCGGCACGTTCCGGGGCAAGCCGCCTTCATGCTTTACCCCGTGGATCATGTTTTTCTCACGCCAGCGCTGATCCATCGCCTGATGCGAGCCTTCGAAAAAAGAAAAAAGGGACAAGAAATTCTGATGCCCCGCTTTAAAGGGCGCGCGGGACATCCAGTGATCTTTTCCGCGCACACTCGCGAGGAACTTCGCCTCGCTTCCACAGCCCGTGAGGTTGTCTATCGCGATCCGCGACGAGTGTTCTTTCTCGCGGTCAGGAATCCAGCGATCTGGAAAGACTTTGAACCAGCGAATTCCTAGCTCTCCTTGCCCAGTCAATTCCAAAAAGAAACCTGGGGGATGGGATATGGTCATCCAGTATTAACTTGGCGCTTTTCCGCGCCCGAATCCCCAGGCCGCCCCGCTCAGCCCCAGGATCATCAGTCCCGACCCGATAATCGCAACCGCCTGTGGCCCCGGCCCGCGATTCCAAGTTTCAAGTAGTACGCCGAGAGGGAAAAGCACCGCTCCACCAACCAACGCCAGAGCCAAAAAGAAACGTGTCCGCTCCCCAAAACCCACCCTCTCGAAACCGATTCCTAAGATCAACAGCAAAATAGCCAAGCCGATCCAATGCCCGTGCGCGTCTACCTGTCGGACATAAACAAAAGTTCTTCGCGCCGCATCATCGAGCGCCGCCTGCGATTCCGGCATGCGCCGTTCGGCAGCGTGGGCAAATCCCGCCGCGAGAGAAGCGCCCAGCCCATCGAGCGTCTGATGCTCAGTGAATACCGCATAATACAAACCATATCCCATTCCCAAAATGGCCAGCGCCAGGCTTCCGATGATCAGGATTTTTCGCGACCGGCTCATGCGCCTGCCCGTTCTGCTTCTGCGTCCAGCTTTCCCGTGTAGCGCCAGATCCCCACCAACATCGCCAGCAGCGCGACAACAACCAGCAACCCGCCCAAGTCCGCAATTCCACCCGCCAACAATCCCCAATCGAGTTCCAAGAGCACGAAGAAAGGCAAGGTGAACGACCCGATCAGCAGCAAAACAGCCCAGGTTCGTTTCCACTTCTCGCCGAAGAAAACATAAGGCTGGAAAAATGCCAAAAGCATCGCCAGCGTTCCAAATTCAATTACGTGCGCGTGGGCGGCGATGTTCACCGCTTTCGATCCCTGCAGTTGACCGTAATCCGCAACTGCCTGCTCCGCAGCCGCGGAATCTCCCGCCGCCGCTCTCGAAGTCATGGTCGAAAATAGCGCGGCGTCTCTCGCTTCATATTCATAGAGGTGCAACCCAGAATACGCAGCCCCATGAATAAAACCGAGTAGCACCAAGATCGTGCCGCCAGAAAGCAGCACCCGGCTGGACCAGCTTCGATCTGCAATCAATTCATCACGCGTTGCGGTCCCGGGGGGCTGCCGCAGATTCCGCCAAAGCCCAGCGAGTTCTCCCGCGCAAGCGAGAAAAACAAGCAGGCCCCCGAAATCGGCAAAAATGCTGGCCCACCCAATGGATTCGAGCGGACTATAAGCTTGCCCCACGTAGTGAATCAGGAATACTCCAACGGGCAGCAATACCGCTCCCGCCAGAAAAAGTTTTGCGAGCGACTTCTTCCGGCGCTCCTCGAGCGCGACGTAGGGCTGTAACAACGCCAGCAGCAGGGCGAGGTACCCGAAATCAATCATATGGACGTGAGCGTCTACCTTGGTCCCGCGATTTTCGAGGAAACTCCCGATATTCTGGAATGCCGCGGCCGCTCCCCGCGGGTCCCGCGCACTCACAGCGTGCGTCGCCGAGAGCAAAGCGTTGCCGATTCGCCCGGCATTCTGATGCAGGATAAATACCGCAAAGATGTCACCCAGAATCATCCCCACAAGAATCAGCGCAATCCCGCCGATCAGCAGCATGCGCCGCGCGCTCAGCGGCGCAAGTTCATGCACCTCCGCAAGCAGCGCGCTTTTCTGGATCGAATCTTGCCGCGTAGCCATCCGGCTCAGCATCCTTTTATCTCAGCGCGAATCTTGTTTACACAAGCTTATGCTTTCGCCGGGGCCGCCGCTGACTCGCTTCCCCGAAATGCGGGCATCACTTTTTCCGCGAACAACTGTTGAGTCTTGATCGATTTCCAATGGTCCAACCCGCCGAAATTCGAAACGATCGCCAGTTCAGCAATGCCTCCTTTAGATCGCAGGTTTTCGATTTGCCGGATTACTTTTGCCGGAGTGCCGATGAATCCAATTTCCTGATCCACGATTTCTTCGTAGGTCAATTTCGTCAGCGATTCCAGCGCGCCACTTGCGTAGAAGCCATATCCTTTCATCCGCAACTCGGCCTTCTTGTTCTTCGTTCTGCAAGGATTCGACGGGCGAAGCGTTGAATGCCAGGAAATTGTGCAGCGCCACTTCAACTTCCCGGCGAATCTGTTTTTCGTCATCGTCCAGATACACGGGCCGGATATAGACGATGTTCGGCTGGTGCCCGTGTTCCGCGCATGCTTTCTTATAAATATTCAGCGGAGCTTCCAGGATTTTCCAGGGTAGCAGCGGCGGCACAAAAATTCCCCAGCCTCGCTCGCCCGCCATTTGATAGGTGACGTCGCTGGTCCCTCCCGTATAAAGCGGCGGGTAAGGCTTCTGCACCGGACGGGGGACCACGGTCACATCACTCACGTTGTAAAACTTGCCTTCGTACGAGAATTTCTCCTCCGTCCACGCCTTCAAAAGAACCTCAATGCCTTCCTCATAGCGAGGTCTGCTTTCTTCTAGCGGCATGCTCGAAGGCCCGAACAGCCACGCGTGGCCTCGCCCCAGCCCGCATTCCAGCCGTCCTTTGGTCAGAATGTCCGCTTCAGCAATTTGCCCCGCCAAACGCATTGGATTTTCCAGCGGAAGAGTAAACAAGGCTACGCGAAATCGGATGCGCTCCGTCCGTTGCGCCGCCGCGGCAAATAAAGCCAGCGGGTTCGCCGAGATGGAAAATTTCTGGAAGAAATGATGGTCAATCACCGAATAAACATCGAATCCCACCTGGTCGGCGTGTTCAATCTGCCGCAGGATTTCCCAGGTCATGGTCGAATGAGACTTGCCCGGCGGCGTCTGCATCTCGCAATAAATTCCAAATCTCATGGAAATTTTCTCCTGGCCTGAAAAACAGTCAGCGCCATTTGCACCTGTGGCGCGCTCACCGGCGTGTCAAATTTCGTTTTTCGGCAATTTCCGGTATTGGCCGCGATAAAAGAGCAGGGGATCTCCCTCTCCGGTTTCAATCTGCTCCACCGCCCCCAAAAAAATGGTGTGATCCCCCGCCTCGTGCGCTTCCACCAATTTGCAATCCAGATGGGCCAGCGAACTCCGCAGCATGGGAGTCCCTTGCGCCGTTCGCGCGAACTTCACTCCAAGCCTTCGGGCTGTTGCCGGGTCTTGATCCACCTGCGCGAAATATCTCGCCAATTCTTCCTGGTGTTCCGCCAGGACGTTCACTCCAAACCGCTTTTGCAGGTGGACCAGGCCATGCGTATGCGCATTTCGTCCAATGCAGACCAGCACGAGAAGTGGATCGAGAGAAACGGATGCGAATGCATTCGCCGTCATTCCGTGAATTTGTCCGTCGCCGTGATCGACGGTGATCACGGTCACTCCGGTGGCAAAATGGGACAGTGCCTTCCGGAACGCTTCCACAGACACCGGAATCATCGATGGATCAACCATGGCCCAAGCAGCGCGCAGCCTTTTGCCGGCACCCATCCTGTGCCTGAATCTGCATCCAGTTCAACGGGCGCCACAAGTCGCGTCCCGGATGTCGGAATCGGCCATTCCCCCGAGGTCGAGTCTCTACGTCTTAGAACTCAAAACGAGCCACTAATTGAAGCTGCCGCGGGTTGAACACAGCGCTCGGCGTCCCGTACAGCGGATTCGGCGAACCGTCCAGGCTGCCAACGTGTTTCGACCCGCCGCAGCCGGGCGCCGTCGGATTGAACGGGCAAAAATCCGTCGCGCCGTAGGTGGTATTGAAATAACGGATGTTCACCGTGTTGAACAGATTGAAGGCCTCAATCATCAACTGTAAATTCATTTTCTCGTTGAACGGGAACTTGCGCGCCAGCCGGATGTCCACGGTCTGCAGGGTGTCTCCTCGGAACGTATCGCGGCCTTCGATGCCGACGCGGTCATTGTTCCCGAATACGTCGCCGTTCACGTCGGAACCCGCATACTTGGTGAACCAAAGCGGCGATTGCAACGTGATAATTGTGCTGAACGTGAAATCGCGCGCCAGCGCATTCCAAGTGGTTGGACTGGCAAACGTGGCATTCCCCACAAACCGGTGCCGAATGTCGTCAGCAGAGTTGCCGCGTTCACCACGGAAATTCAAGCTGTCTTGAGGAATCAGCACGAAGCTGGGGTTAGGCCCATCGTCAATCGAATGCGCGAAGGTGTAGCTGATCCCGTACGAGAATCCGTGCGAGAGCCGCTTCTCCATGCTGAAGAGCAAACCGTCATACACGGAATCCCAGCGCGACGTGGCTTCGAAAAACACGCTGAACTGATTGTTACGAAATCCCGGAATCAGCGCGTTCGGAGGCGCCGGATAAGGTCCGCAGTTCGGTGGCGTCACCGGTGGCGGGAACGCAAAATCAAAATAAACGTTCTTGCAACCCACCGCGCCACTCGAACTATGCACTTGCACGGTGCCGCTTGCGTCGGGCTGATTCACATTATAGAAACTGCCCAAATGAACTCCGCGCAAATGGATGCCGGAGATGCTTACCGCCATATCCTTCATCGGTTCAAATTCGATTCCAATGCTTGCCTGGATGCCGTAGGGATTCTTGTGATCCTGCACGAACCGCACAATCGTTGCATCCTGCAAGAAACCGCAACCTGCCAACGTGCCTCCGGGGCATCCCAACGCCCCGCCGTCCGCGGTGTCGCCGTCCGGGAATGTGGCGTGGTTCAGCAGACTGTTCAAAGCGGTATTGGTGATGAATGGAGAACTGGCGAAACTGAACAGGCCGGTGTTTCCATTCAGCCCGTTCTCGAATGCTCTGCCGGGATATTTCGAAAGTCCGCCGCATGATGGCGCCTGGCACATCAGCAGCGGTGAAGGAATAATTCCGTGGAACAATCCAAATCCCGCGCGCAGCACGAAATGTTTCGAGGTGCCGATGTTGTAAGCCAGACCCAGGCGAGGATCGAAGTTCTTGAGCTGCGAATTCAGCACGTTCGATGGCCAGGTCTCGAATTCCCAGCGAATTCCGCCGTTCAGCGTCAGCCGGTTCGTCGCCCGCCATTTGTCTTGAATAAAAAGGCCGTTGTAAGTGTGGTCAAGCGTTGACGACGCTGAGTTGCGAATCGATTGAGAAATCGCTCCTCCCTGGAACACCGCGGTTCCGCCCGCTATGGTCGGTTCGGTGAATGGCGGGTTCGTCGAGCCGTTAAACCTTTCGAAGAAAATTACGAAGGGATCGGGGCATGGCGGCCCAGCCGGAGGCGGAGCGCATGCTTGACCGTCGGTTCCGAGGAAGGACTGAAGACTCCCGAAATCCGCCTCAAAGGGATAGAACAGCGGGAAGGATTCATAAGTGCTCACGCGGTCGAAATTGCCGCCGAAGCTGATGGTGTGCTTGCCTTTGGTGTAGGCGACATTGTCCACCAATTCAAAACGATTCTCGCGGTAGATATCCGGATTTCCGCGGTTCACTCCCACGGCAAACGTATTCGCCAATTCCAGGTGGGGCTGCGTCGAAACCACCGGAAAATCAAAATTGCGGTGGGCATACTGCAAGCGCAATTCATTCACAATGCTCGGTGAAAAAGTAGTGGTCAGCCCGCCCGCCACCGATTGATCGTTAATGTTGTTGTTTTTGAATGCCGAGGGCAGATCGAATCCGTTATTCAGCGGCGATTGATTGGTCAGCCGGTCGTTGTTCACGAAATAGCGAACGTATAGATAATTTTTCTCGTTCAAATTATCGTCGAGCCGCGCGAAGCCATTATCGGTATTGCTGTCGCGCAGAACAAACAGGTTTTCCGCGGGCAAATGAAATGACGTCACCTTTACGTTGTTGATGGCATTAATATTGTTCAGCACCGCCGAATTGTAGGTGGGTGATTCGGCGCGCCGCTGCGCCTCATAATTCGCGAATAGAAATATTTTGTTCTTTTTCACCGGCCCGCCAATCGCCGCTCCAAACTGATTCTGCCGCAGGACATTAAATCCGGGCGCGGCCAGAATGCTGGTGGCGTCCATGGACCCGTTGCGGAAGTATTCGTAGAGCGAACCGTGCCACTCGTTCGTGCCGCTGCGCGTAAGAATGTTCACGATGCCCGCGGTGGCGCGGCCAAAATCGGTGTTGTATTGCGTATTGATCACTCGGAATTCCCGCACCGATTCCTGCGGCGGCGTTCCCCGCTGAATGCCCGACGCGGTGGAGATGTCGTCGGCTCCATCCACGGCGATGAAGTTGAAGTGAATGTTCTGCCCGGCGAACGAAATCTTGGTCACCGGCTCCACAATCACGTCGGTCGATCCAGACGTGGTATCGCCGATTTGCACCGCCGGAGAGAGCAAGGCAAAATCGATAAACTCCCGGCCATTCACCGGCAGATTCTGAATCTGGTTTTCCGTGATCACCGTGCTCACCTGTGTCTGCGTGGGCTCGGTAACGGGCGCTTCCGCCTGCACGGTTGTCTCCTGCGCCACTGTGCTTAGCACCAAGTTCATATCCAGCGTCAGAAAATCTCCGATCTGCACGGTCACGCTTTTGGTGTTCTTGCGAAACCCGGTATGTTCGATCGTGATGTCGTAGCTGCCCACTGGAAGCGCCTGCAAGCTGTACTCGCCATCGCCGTTTGTCTGCACGGTTCGCGAGTAACCGGTCGATTTATTCGTTGCAGTGACGTTGGCTTGTGCGACGCTGGCCCCGCTCGGGTCCGTCACACGTCCGTTGATGGTGGCAGTCACCGATTGGGCGGCCGCCAGACCACCCAAAACAGTGAGACATGCCGCGAGAACGATTCCAAAAACACACACGCGAATCAAAATGCGTTTCATGATCACCCCTCCCCGCCAGAAGATAAGTGCTATTAGAAGAATAGCATCCGGCCTTTCGCGACTATAGCTCTACACTTTAAGCTGTCAAGTTTTTTCGCCAGACGCTGACTGCGGCTCAATATTTGCGACTCCTGCATCTTTCACAACCAGACTCTCGGCCGGCAACTCGCTCGCCTCCTCGATACCGCATCGCGGCGTCCTCCTGTCTAAAACAACTCCGGTTTACAAAATTCCACAGCAAGGTATGATGCACTGCGCAAAAATCATGGACGCTCGATGGAAATTTTCGTGAGCGGAAAGCCGGGATCAACATGGATCGCACGATCGCAGTCATCGGTGGAACGGGACCGGAAGGAATGGGGCTCGCGCTTCGATGGGCTCGCGCTGGTGAAAATGTCGTAATCGGATCGCGTGATCCGCAGCGCGCCACAGAAGTAGCGGCGCAACTCGCCTCGCGAGCCGGAGAAAACGCGCGAATTCGAGGAATGGAGAACGCCGAAGCCGTGGCCGTCGCGGAAATCGTCGTCCTTACGGTTCCCTTCTCTGGCCAGGCCGCTCTGCTTAAAAAATTGAAGGCTTCTTTTCGTCCCGGATCGATCCTGATAGACACCACAGTTCCCTTGGCCGCAAGCATCGGCGGATCACCCGCGAAAACATTGGGCGTGTGGCAGGGCTCGGCAGCTCAGCAGGCCGCCGAGCTTGCTCCTAAAGAAGTGGCTGTCGCCGCAGCATTTCATAACATTTCGGCCGAGCTTTTAAATAGCGAAGGATCTGTGGAATGCGACGCTATCATTTGTACCGACGATGAACGAGCCCGAGCCGCCGCTTCAGAATTGGCTGAAAAAATTCCCGGGGTTCGTGCGATCAACGGCGGCCGGCTGGAAAATGCGCGGATCGTGGAATCGATCACGGCGCTCTTTATTACCATCAACCAGAAATATAAGGTCCACACGGTCGGCCTGCGTCTTACCGGCCTGCCGCTTTCCGCTCCTCCACATTCACTGTAAGCCTGTCACTGTGAGCTTCGCTCGCTCGTGCGGCTGCCTGCAAGGAAGTCGCCAGTCCGTGCTCGGTTAACCAATCGCGGGTCAGCGAGGGCCTTAATTCGCGCGCCCGCAGCACGTTCACGTCCACCAGTTCGTCGATATCAATTTCGATTCCTGGAAGTCGCAGCACCCTGGTCTCCGCTCCGCATCGCGAAGCTTCGATCAAATGTTTCGTGAAACTGCCAGGTCCAAAGCGAGATGGAAACAGCGTTGGAGGCGTGCGAAGCAGAGCGTTCGTTCCGGTCCCGTCGAAGGAAGGAACGATTACAGCCGCGGGAGCCGCCGGAGCGTCTTCGAAAACCGTTTCAATATCTCTGGCCTCGATCAGAGGCAAATCAACCGGCACTCTCAACAAGACATCGACACCCCGGTCCGCGCACCAGCGAGACGCGAAATCCACGGAATCGCTCTCCGAAATCTGATGTGACTCTGGAATGATTTCCCAGCCCAGTTCACGAGCACGTTCCAGCACCCGCTCCTCGGTGCTGACCACAAATATTGAATCGATTCCACGGACCTTTTCAGCCACTTTGAAAAAGTCTTGCCACAAGGCGTCCGCGAGCTGAAACCGGTCTTCAGGGGAGAAGTATGCGGCCAATCGCTGTTTGGCCTTCGAAAGTTCCTTCACCGGAATGAGCAGAGCTTTCATATCTTAGGCTGACTTAACTTCTTTTTTATGTTTGTGTTGAGGGAATTGTGCCGCCATGTATGTCCCCTGTGAACCGGGTCTCGGATCGATCACTTCCCTACTCACCAAAGCTGTTTCGCCCAAATCGGGCTCTTCTTCGTGCCATTATCTCCCTTTTACCACGTTTTATCGCTTTTTGCACCAGCCCACCACCCGAATACAGGCGCAGAATCTGCCGAGCCAAACCGGTCTTTTCGGACAAATTGGTCATCACCGTCGGGCCGCTAACTACCCGAACTCCCAAGTGCACGATATCGCCCGATTGCTGCTCATCGGCACGATCGATAATCATCGTTCCGCAAAACTCCCGATAGAGTTCTGCCACGCCTAAAGCCGACACATCCATGCCCATCTGCCTCATCATCCGATCGGAAGGGCCCTTCAATGACTTGCCGCCAACAATCGGACAGACAGCCACGACCGCTTCTCGCCGGGCCCGCAATAAATCGCGAATACCCCTAACCGCAAGAATCGGACCGATGCTGATCACCGGATTGCTGGGACAAATCACGATTCCATCCGCCCTTCGCAAGCATTCGAGCACTCCCGGCGCAGCCTTCGCTTCTTTGCTGCCTTCAAACCGGATATTGCGTACAACGGGTCTTGCTCGCAGCTTTACCAGATACTCTTGGAACTGCAACCACTCGCGATGAGTTTCAATCATTGTTCGCACCGGCTGATCGCTCATCGGCAAAATTCTAGACTTCACGCCAAGCGCGCGCCGGATCGAATCAGCCACTTCGGAGAGAGTCGCCCCTCGCCGGAGCCGGTCGGTGCGATAAATGTGAGTGGCCAGATCCCGGTCGCCCAAATTAAACCATTTCGGGCATCCATAAACGGACAGGCGTTCAAGCGAGTTAAAAGTTTCGTTGACGTACCCCCATCCAGTCGCAGGATTCACCACTCCGGCCAATGTATAGGTAACGATGTCCAGGTCCGGAGAGATTTCCAATCCATGCAGCGAGAGATCGTCCCCCGTATTTACAATCACGGTTAGGTTGCGTGGATTTGTTGCATGCGCAAGCCCCAGCAGAAGCTTCGAAGCCCCCACCCCGCCAGCCAGCGCGACAATCCGCATCAATAACCGGTGCCGGCTGCGCTTGCAGCAGATGCTTTGGGAGCAAGTACGGATCGTGCTGGTAAATTGGATTCCGCAGAATCGGAATTTTCGAACGTACGAAGAATCTTATAAGTAGTCGAGCGTTCCGCGGGAGTCCGGCCGATGGACCAAATCAAGTTGCGAAACTCCTCAGGAGAAACGTATTCGCCGAATGTCGCTCCCGCCGCCTTGGAGATGCTTTCTTCCATCAGCGTCCCGCTAAAATCGTTGGCCCCTGCTTCCAGGCACGCCAGCGACCCTTCGAATCCAAGCTTGACCCAGGAAACTTGAATATTGCGAATGTAGCCATTCAGCAGCACGCGCGCCAGCGCATGGACGATCAGGTTCTCCCGAATCGAACATCCCGGCCGCGCTTCTCCGATCTGATAAATACGCGTCTTTGAATGAATAAATCCCAGAGGCACAAATTCCGTGAAGCCTCCGGTCTCTTCCTGGATGCCGCGCAACAACAGAATGTGCCGCACCCAATGCTCCGGCCGCTCCACGTGCCCGTACATCATCGTCGAAGTGGTGGGAATTCCCAATTCATGCGCAGTTCGGATGATTTCCACCCACTGCGCCACTTTCAATTTATTCGGACTCAGCAAATCTCGAACACTGTCGTCCAAAATTTCCGCCGCGGTCCCTGGGATGCTCCCCAATCCCGCGTCCTTCAACATCAATAGATATTCGCGAAGAGGCATTCCCGTTTTCTCGAGCGCGTAGGCAATTTCCATCGGAGAAAACGCGTGGCAGTGCATCCTGGGCAATTCAGACTTTATAGCGCGCAGCAAATCCCGGTAATAGTAGCCGTCTAAATCCCGCGGCAGTCCGCCTTGAATGCAAACTTCCGTCGCTCCGTGGTCCGCCGCCTCCTTCACTTTTGCCACCAGTTTTTCGTTCGAGTGGAAATAGGCGTCGGTTGCGTGCGGTCCTCGGCTGAATCCACAAAACGCGCAGCCCACGATGCACACGTTTGTAAAATTCAAATTTCGGTTGACCACGTAAGTAATCACGTCGCCCACCGCGCGCCGCCGCAATTCATCGGCCACCTTCACCAGCGCGAGCAAGTCGTCGCCATCCACTTCGGCCAGGCGCATGCCGTCTTCGAATTCCAGGCGCTTGCCGTCCAGCGCATTTCCTAAGGCGCTCGCTACCGGCGGACTCGCCTTTCTTAGCGCGCCCTCCCACGATAATTCGCGCAACACACTCGTGATTTCGCCTACATTTTCAATTGTTGAAGGCCTGTGCATAACCATCCTTGTCCAGCACTCGTTCCAAATGTGGCAGCAAGTTGGGCTCGACAAATCCCGATCGCCGTGTGAATTCCGGATAAATCGCGAGTCGCTCGCGCAACTCGAATCCACAAGCCTCGGAGTTCTTCCGCAAAAGTGCGATCTCCGGCCAGGCCGCCTCCGGATTGATGAAGTCGAGTGTCACCGGAGAAATTCCGCCCCAATCGTTGATTCCGCCTTCCAGGAGCCGCGGAAAGTCGGCATAACTCAAATTCGGCGGCGCTTGCAGATTCATTTCCCCGCCCAAAATCATGCGCGCCACAGCCAGAGTTCGCAACATTTCTTCAAGCGAAGGCTCTTCCATGTTCTCAAATCGCGTTCCCGGCTTCGCGCGAAAATTCTGTACGATCACTTCCTGGATGTGCCCGTATCGCTCGTGCATCGCGCGGATCGCGAAAAGAGAATCCAGCCGCTCCTCGCGCGTCTCTCCGATCCCGATCAAAATGCCGGTCGTGAAAGCAAATTTTAGCTTTCCGGCTTCTTCGATGGTTCGCATGCGCAGCGAAGGAACTTTGTCCGGAGCATTCCAATGCGCTTCACCGCGCCGCATCAATCGCGCGCTGCTGCTCTCCAGCATCAATCCCACGCTCACGTTGGATTGTTTCAGCCGAACCAGGTCGCTCGACGCCATCAGCCCCGGATTCGCATGCGGCAGCAGCCCAGTGCGATTCAGCGTCAATTCGCTCATCGCTGCCAAATAGTCAAGGGTGCGCGCATACCCTAATTTTCGAAGCTCGTCCGCTGCCTCTGGAAAAAGGCGCTCAGGCTGGTCTCCCAGACTGAACAACGCTTCTTTGCATCCAGCCCGCTTGCCTCGCTCGGCAAGATCAAGCACTTCGCCCGGAGTCATGTACCGGCCGCCGGGTTCTCCCGGATCGCGGCGAAACGTGCAATACCCGCAATAATCGCGGCAAAGCCGCGTCAGTGGAATGAAAACTTTCTTCGAATAGCTTACCGTCCGCCCGTGAAATTGATCGCGGATAGAAGACGCCGCCTGCAACAAAGAAGAAAGATCGCAGCGCTCCATAAGCAAGATCGCGTCGTCTCGCGATATCCCGCCACCCTCTTCGGCCAGTGAGAGAATTGCATCCGCTTTCGAAATTCCAGTCAGGGCCGCCATGCTTTTAATCCTTACACCCTCGCTCGATTGCATTCAACCTGCATATCAGTTGTTCCCATCCGCGGCTATCTCGATGTTCTCGACCCGATTATAACTGTGCCGCGCTCGACGGAGGTAAAACTTTCGGAAACAAGAAGTAAAAATCTGAAGACGCTTCAAAATGCCACATGGACGCCCGCTATTCCGTTGGCAGCCGGTAATCCTTGAATAGCTCCCGCAGTTTCAATTTCAGCATTTTTCCCGTCGCCGTCAGCGGTATTTCATCCACGAACACAACGTCGTCGGGAATCCACCACTTCACCACCTTGCCCTGGAAAAAACCAAGTAATTCATCGCGGGTCAATTGCGCGCCAGGCTTTCGCACGACAACCAGCAAGGGACGCTCGTCCCACTTCGGATGCCGGCAAGCAATACAAGCCGCCATGAGCACGGCAGGATGCGCTGCCGCAATCTTCTCGATTTCAATCGACGAAATCCATTCGCCGCCGGATTTGATTACATCCTTGCTGCGGTCCGTAATCTGCACATAGCCATCCGCATCAATCGTCGCAAAATCTCCAGTCGGAAACCATCCGTCTCGAAGCGCCGAAGAATCCTCGTGAAAATACCGGTCGATCACCCACGGCCCACGAACCATCAAATCTCCGCGAGCTTTCCCATCCCACGGCAATTCCACTCCCTGCTCGTCCACAACCTTTATATCCACTCCAAACAACACCCTTCCCTGCCTCTCCAATACCTTGCGCTGCATTTCCACCGGCAATCCCAGATGTTTGCCCAGTAATTTCCCGACCGTACCCGCGGGAGACATCTCCGTCATTCCCCAGGAATGAGCCACTTCCACGCCCAATTCGTTTAGCGCCTGGATCATTGACGGCGGACAAGCCGCCCCGCCCACCACCGCGCGTTTGAATGAAGAAAACTTTCCGCCGCTCTTTTGCAAATGCTGCAACATCCCCAGCCACACCGTCGGCACTCCCGCGGAAAACGTCACTCGTTCTTGTTCCATCAATTCGAAGATCGACTCGCCGTCAAGCTTCGCGCCCGGGAACACCAATTTCGCGCCAACCAGCGGGGACGAATACGGCAATCCCCAGGCATTCGCATGAAACATGGGGACAATGGGCAGAATCACGTCTTGTTCCGAACATCCAAAACCATCCGGCAGAGCCGTCGCGTAGGAATGCAGCAGAGTGGAACGGTGCGAATACAACGCACCTTTGGGATTTCCAGTGGTGCCCGACGTATAGCAAAGACTCGATGCCGCATTTTCGTCGAATTCGGGCCATTCATATTGCTCGGACTGTGCTTCGAGCAGATCTTCGTAGCAGAGTAGATTCAACTTTGATTCCTGCGGCATGTGCGGACGGTCCGTCATCAGCACCCAGCCCTCCACCTTCGGGCACTTTGGCACGATGCTTTCGACCAGCGGCAAAAAGCTCAGATCAAAAAATACGTATCGGTCCTCGGCATGATTCACGATGTAAACGATCTGATCCTGGAACAGCCTGGGATTTACGGTGTGGCAAACTGCTCCCATCCCCGACACGCCGTAATAAATCTCCAGGTGGCGATATCCGTTCCACGCCAGCGTTCCGATCCGGTCGCTCATTTCCACGCCCAGCGCTCCGAGCGCATTTGCCAGCTTCTTTGAGCGGCGTTCGCACTCGCGATAGGTGTAGCGATGGATATCGCCCTCGATCCGCCGCGACACGATTTCGACGCCGCCGTGATAACGCGCGGCATGCTTGATAATCGAAGAGATGAGCAGAGGCATGCTCATCATCTGTCCTCTGATGGCCATGGTCACCCTAGTTGGATTCACGCTTCCGATGTTTTTTCAAAAGCAGATACTTTCTTACAGGATTTTGCTGCAAGCGCAAGATAAATCACCAGCGAACCATAGTGCGGCCGCGGGCGCTTTCGCTAAAGTCATCTTGCACCGCACACGCCCGTCCCAACTCTAGACCAGCTCTAGAAATGAAGGGGACGGCTTCACTGGTTGCGGAAAAATCAATCTTGTGGTCATTGCGAGCCCGTTTTGTGGGCGAGGAATCCAGAGATAGCTCCAAATGCTTGAGAAGTGGGGAATTTCTCCATGGCTCATCTGCAGCGCCATCTTATCACGGTGCAATTCTCGACTTTTTCCTCGAACTGTTCCGCCGCGCCCCTCTCCATTGCCTTGCGGAAAAGGCCCTTCGAAATCCGCCGTCGAGTGTAATATACGCGAACGAAACGCCGGTTATGGAGTCGACTGTGCCGAAGCGTAAGATGGGCTTCTTAGCTGTTATTTTTGTCGCGCTGACCTTGTCATTCCTCGGCTCGCCGGATCCTGCATTGGCGCAATCCAATCAACCGCAGCCGAATCCAACTGCGAAAAAAGAATCTCCCGCTCCGGTCCCCGACCTCACCACTCAGCCTGCTTTGTACGTGGTCGGCTACGCGCATCTCGACACACAATGGCGATGGGAATATCCCCAGGTGATCAACGAATATCTTCTTCACACCATGCGCGACAATTTCGAATTATTTCCGAAATATCCACATTACATTTTCAATTTCAGCGGCGCAAATCGCTATCGCATGATGAAGGAATATTACCCGGCCGATTTCGCAAAGGTGAAAGAGTATGTCGCCGCCGGACGTTGGTTCCCCGCAGGGTCATCGATGGAAGAAAGTGATGTCAATTCGCCGGCCGCTGAATCCATCATCCGCCAGGTGCTTTACGGAAACCAATTCTTCCGCCGCGAGTTCGGCAAGGCCAGCGCCGAGTTTATGTTGCCGGATTGTTTCGGCTTTCCCGCGTCGCTGCCCAACTTGCTCGCTCATGCCGGGATCAAGGGATTTTCCACTCAAAAGTTGACTTGGCACTCCGCCTCATCGGTGGGCGGCCCCGGTTCTGTGGAAGAAACTCCCGCAGGCATTCCCTTTAATGTTGGTCTGTGGGACGGGCCGGATGGACGCAGCGTACTTGCCGCATTTAATCCTGGCCCCTATGACGGCGCCGTGTACGACGATCTCTCCGCGGACAAAACCTGGATCAGCCGGGTCCAACGAAACGGAAAAGTCAGCGGACTCTTCACCGACTATCATTACTATGGCACGGGCGATATCGGCGGCGCCGCCCGCGAACCTTCCGTGAAATTGCTCGAGGCAATCATCACCCAGAGAACGGGAATCATTCCGCCCCCACGAAACAAGGACGAAGAATATAGCGACTATGAAAAGCGGATCGGCTCCTTAACTGGTCCGCAAGTCCGCGTCGGCAACGGCCCTTTGCACGTCGTCTCCTCGACAGCCGAGCAAATGTTTCTCGATATCTTGAAAACGAATCACACCGCCGCATTGCCTCATTACTCCGGCGACCTTTTGCTGATCGAACATTCCGCCGGATCGCTTACTTCGCAGGCGTACCACAAACGCTGGAATCGTAAGAATGAACTGTTGGCGGACGCGGCCGAGCGTGCTTCCGTCGCTGCGGCATGGCTCGGCGGCCGCCCTTATCCTCAGCAACGTTTGAATGACGCTTGGACGCTCGTGATGGGCGGCCAATTTCATGACATCATGGCCGGCACAGCCACTCCTCAAGCGTACGACTACTCCTGGAACGATGATGTTCTCGCTCTGAATCAATTCGCCGGAGTCCTTACCAGTGCGGCAAGCGCAGTGGCGTCAGCCCTGGACACGGAAACGAAAGGAATGGCGGTTGTAGTTTTCAATCCGTTAAACATTGAACGCGAGGATGTGGTGGAAGCGAATGTGAAATTTCCTCGCGGCACTCCGCGAGGAATTCGCGTCGTCGGGCCAGACGGAAAGGACGTAGCCTCCCAGATCAACGGGGAGCACGACGGCTTTGCAAAGATCTTGTTTCTGGCCAAAGTACCCTCCGTCAGCTTTTCAGTTTTTGACGTTCAAGCTGTTTCATCGGCGTCTTCCTCCACCTCCTTGAAGGTCACCGATTATTCGATGGAAAACGATCGCTACCGGCTTCAACTGGATCAGAATGGCGACGTATCAAGTCTCCACGACAAGTCAATCAACAAAGAACTTCTCCTTTCCCCGTTGCGGTTGGCATTGCAAACGGAAAATCCTCATGACTGGCCCGCCTGGAATATGGATTGGAAGGACCAGCAGCAGCCTCCGCGCGCGTATGTTCAAGGACCCGCCACGATTCGCGTCGTTGAGAACGGTCCAGTTCGTGTCGCCGTCGAAATACTTCGCGAGGCCGAAGGTTCGCGATTCATCCAGACCATTCGACTGTCCTCCGGAGATGCAGGAAATCGCGTGGAGATTGCAAATGCGATCGACTGGAGGACCGCTTCGACTGCTCTGAAAGCGGTTTTCCCGTTAACCGCCGCGAATCCCGAAGCCACCTACAATTGGGACGCCGGCACTATCCAGCGCGGCAACAACAATCCCAAGAAATATGAAGTCCCCTCGCACCAATGGTTCGATCTCACCGATCAAAGCGGCGCATACGGCCTCACGGTGCTTTCGGATTGCAAGTATGGCTCGGATAAGCCGGACGATAATACGCTGCGGCTGACCTTGATCTACACGCCGGGCCTCGGCGGAGGAAACGGAAAAGATTACAGCGATCAAACCACGCAAGATTGGGGACATCACGAATTCATTTTCGGCGTCGCCAGCCATGCGGGCGACTGGCGTCAGGAACAAACCGATTGGCAGGCCTTGCGTCTGAATCAGCCGCTCATCGCCTTTGAAAGCCCGCGGCATCTTGGCACGTTAGGCAAAAGCTTTTCGCTGCTCCGCGTCAGCAACAGTCGTTTGCGTGTTCTGGCGCTGAAGAAAGCGGAAGGCTCGGATGAAGTTGTTGTTCGTCTTGTCGAAATGTCCGGCAAGCAGGCTCAAAATGTTCGTCTGACATTCCCGGCTCCAATTGTTTCGGCGCACGAACTGGATGGCCAGGAGATGGTTCTATCCAACGCCGCATTCGAAAAAGGCGAATTGCTGGCCGATTTCAGTCCCTACCAGCTTCGCACCTTCTCCGTAAACTTTTCCGCGCCTTCTTCAAAAATCTCTCCGCCTCGGTGGCAAGCCGTCCCACTTTCTTTTGATCGCAAAGTTGCGAGCACCGATGGCGCCAAGTCATCCGAAGGCTTCGATCGTGATGCGCGGGCGCTGCCGGCGGAAATGCTGCCCGTCGACATTCCTTACTCCGGAATCCATTTCACTCTGGCGCCCGCGGCATACGAAAAACCAAATGCATTGGTGGCACGCGGCCAGACGATTGTGTTGCCCGCGGGAAAATTGAATCGCTTGTATCTGCTCGCCGCCTCCGCGGATGGCGACCAGAATGCCGCGTTCAAAATTGGCGGACAAACCGTCAACCTGACCATCCAGGATTGGAGTGGTTTTATCGGCCAGTGGGACAATCGCATCTGGATCAGGAAAGAAGTGACAGTCCCCTCCAGTGCGGGCGCCGTGAAAACGGAAAGCGTGCTCGAATTCTCCGGCGACATCGCCCCCGGTTTTATCAAGCGCGCTCCAGTGGCATGGTTCGCTTCTCACCGGCACACCGCCGATGGCGCGAACGAGCCATATTCGTATTCCTATCTTTTCGCGTATGAAATTGATATCCCCGCGAATGCCAAATCCTTGACATTGCCGGAAAACGACAAAATTCGTATTTTGGCAATCACTGCGATGAACGACGGTGACCGCGTTCGTCCCGCGCAACCCCTCTACGACACGCTGGAGCGCAGCGCGAAACCGTAGATTTTGCGGCAGCATTTGATCTGGCGATTCTGACTGAAACATCCCTACGCGGAAATCGCGAATGGAACAACGAGTGAAACTAAGCGCTCCCCTGATCAAAGGCACGGTCGTTGCAGCATTGGGCGGATTGCTATTCGGTTTCGACACCGCGGTGATCGCTGGAACCACTCACGCTCTTACCGCGCTCTATCATCTTTCTCCCGGCTCGCTTGGCTTCACCGTGTCGGCCGCGCTCTGGGGAACAATGTTGGCGGCGGCACTCGCGGGATTCGCGGGCGATCGTTTCGGCCGTCGCGATAGTTTGCGGATTCTTGCGGTTCTCTATCTGGTTTCGGCGCTCGGTTGCGCGTTCGCCTGGAATTGGAACGCGGTCGTTCTTTTCCGCTTTATCGGCGGACTGGGCATTGGCGGCTCGTCGGTGCTCGCTCCGATGTACATCGCGGAAATCGCGCCGGCCAAATGGCGCGGACGATTGGTTGGACTTTTCCAAATCAACATCGTTACCGGAATTTTGCTGGCCTATCTTTCCAACTATGCGATCGGCCGGATGGGCGTTGGCGCTCTCGAATGGCGCTGGAAATTCGGCGTAGCGGCGATTCCGGCGGCGTTGTTTTTTGTGATGTTGTTCAGCATTCCCCGCAGCCCGCGCTGGCTGGCCAGCAAAGGCCGGGTGGACGAAGCGCGGCGAGTGTTGAAGGCAACCTCCGGCGAAAATTACGGCCAGGAACTTCAAGAGATCGTCGCGTCCATCGACCTGGAGCAC
Organism: uncultured Acidobacteriota bacterium; assembly: GCA_963797765.1. Lineage (GTDB taxonomy): Bacteria > Acidobacteriota > Terriglobia > Acidiferrales > UBA7541 > JBGPTK01. Next base: position 1,437,800 of record CAWCQU010000003.1, read on the forward strand.
ACTCACGGACACGATTCGCTTTTCTCGTGGAAATATCGATTCCCGATATTTCTGGCGGTAACCATCGCCATGTTCAACCAGCTTTCCGGAATCAACGCGATTTTGTATTACCTGAACGATATTTTCGAACGCGCGGGCTTCAGCAAAGTTTCCGGCGATCTTCAGGCCGTTGCGATTGGCGCGACGAACCTGCTATTCACACTGATCGCCATGTCGGTGATCGACAAGATCGGCCGCAAAACTCTTTTGCTGGTGGGCGCCGTGGGAACAGCCGGATGCCTGGCCGGTGTTTCCGTAATTTTTTTCAGCAAACAGCACGAAGGAATTCTGATCTGGCTGCTGGTCGGCTACATCGCGTTCTTCGCGTTTTCGCAGGGCGCGGTAATTTGGGTTTACCTCAGCGAAGTGTTTCCCACCCGCGTCAGGGGAAAAGGCCAGGGTCTGGGCACGTTCACGCACTGGCTGATGAACGCGCTGATCTCCGGTTTTTTCCCGGTGATGGCCGCGGCTTCCGGCGCTTATCCCTTCGTATTTTTTGCGTTGATGATGGTGCTGCAGTTCTTTGTTGTGCTGTTCATTTATCCCGAAACCAAGGGAATTTCGCTCGAAGAAATGCAGCGAAAACTTAGTGCCAGTTAACGGAAATAAACTCGCGGCGGCCCGCTCGGCGAGTCTATTGATCTTTCTCCTTGTACTCGTCCGGGACATCGTCCTCGGGAATCTGTTTCGTGGTCACTTCGCCCTGGTCAGGATCAAGCGCGCCTTCCACTCCGCTGATCGCGGCTGCCTCGTACGACTGCCCTTCGTCGATCAATTCCTCAACGCTTTCCGAATCCACGTCCTCCACTCGCGAAAGCTTTTGATTATCGCCTGACGATCCAGCCCCCCTGGAATTGATTCGTTTATTTTCCAGTGCGGCTACGGTGGCCAATTCGGGAGCGCGGCGAGATGTCCGTTTTCTTCGAACCGGCTTTTTTCGAACGGGCTTCTTGACAATTTTTTTGCGAGCCACTTTGTTGCGGCTGGTTATTTTTTTCGCGACAGATGATTTCTTCGCGGGCTTTGCTTTCTTCTTGCGGGATGCTTTTTTCTGCTTCATGCGTGGAGTCTATCACCAGTGGATGGCGCGGACAACGCGGCGCACCCGCGCTTTTGTAGGGGCGCTGCTTGCTTGCCCTGAGCCTCGAAGGGCTGCGCCCGAGTCTTCGTAGGGGCGCTGCTTGCTGCGCCCGCCGTTGCCGGCTGCATCTTGGTGCTCATATTTGGACGTAACGTTTCCCATTCGGGCGCCCGCTGTTGCATTTTTTTGGCTCGATTTTAATCGCCCAAAACGCATGATATAGAGGCGATTAGAAACCCATCTCGCGTTGCAGCAAAAGGGGTTAGGCACGATTCTAATTGAATCGCCGTGGCGATTAGCTTTTAGCTAATTCTGCTCGAAATTCGCCATGGCTTGCGCCGTTTTTCGCCTCCTCGCGCCGAAGTTCCGTCTCACTGTCTCCTCCCAGCCACTTAGCCCATCAGACGGCCTTACCTATTATACACCATGATACGTATTTAGAGTTAAGCGATAGATGCAGAAGTTCTGGAGATTAGAAATTGGAGGTTGGAGCCGTCCGGGCTGGCCGGCGATAGTTGGCCGCCGCCGGTATTATCCTAATTTGACTGGACTTCGCGCCGTGACAATCCGCGTGGCGCTTCAGGGGCTAAAGCCCGATTTTCTTGCAAACTGTGATGTCGGAGCTAGAAGCTCCGACCCCCTAAAAATCTAGTCAATCTCGAATGACGAGGATTGCAATGTCCAAACTGAAGCCCATCCACCCCGGCGAGATTTTGCGCGAGGAATTCATGATCCCGTTTGGCTTGAATCCCAATCGGCTCGCTCTGGCTCTGCGCGTGCCCGCTCCCAGCGTCTACGATATTGTGAAGGAAGAGCGGGGCATCTCTCCTGAAATGGCCCTCCGGCTGGCCTACGCTTTCGGGACTACCCCGGATTTTTGGCTCAATCTACAATCGGAATTTAATTTGCGCGTTGCGCGAAATCAAAAAGAAGCGCTCGTCAGGACTCAGGTTCGACCGCTGACGGTGCTGGCCTGAAGCCGCGATGGCAGCCGGCCCGGGCGTTCGCAGTCCAGACGGAGTTGCGAGGATTTCGCAAGACAGAAAAGTCCCACGTTTCTGACGAAACATGGGCACCCAAATTCATTTCGATCCGTTTACGTCGTCCCACCCTTCGTCTGGCCAATCGGTAAGTGATCAATCGCGATACGCGAGTGAGATCAGATGTTTTTTAAGTATCGACAGGCAATCATCAAGTTAGGATAGTGCAATAGAAAGGTAAACTATTTGTCAGTGCTTGGTCCAGGAACTTCGAACAATTGTTCAAGAGAGGCTGCCGGTTCAGCGGAAGCCCAGCCAGTTGACGATATCGAGTTTCAAACGCCGTCAGCGACGCAGTGGCCCGTCAGAATCATGTGATTTTCGGCAGGCGCGGCTGCGGCAAAACCTTGCTATTGCACTTTTCCGCGAAGAAAGTCCGCAGCGATGTTCGCGTTGTCTACGTAAACTGCGAGGACTATAAGCAGCATTCTTTTCCAGATGTGCTGATCGAGATTCTGGACCAACTCTTTGGAGAACTCGAATCGAACCTAAGCGGTTGGTTCGGAAAGAAGAAGCGTTCCCGAGAGCTGATTCAGGAAATTCGAAGCGAACTAGCCAAGTTGAAGCGGAACCCTGACGAACGCAATTTGAAAGTTCGAGAATCAACGTCCTCGAAGGACGGCGACAATGCATCAGTTGCACTCTCGGTTAATGGTCTGGGGATTGGGCGGCTGCCCAGAGCGCTCGAAAGGCAGCTGTGGAAAAGGTGTACGAACAGTGTGACAGCAAAATCCATCAGCTAGATCTTTTGCTGCCGAGGTTAAAGGAACGAATCCGCGAGTTCTTTTCGCTTTCAGGTGAGGTTAAAGGCATCTTCCTAGCATTGGACGATTTCTACCATCTTACACGCTCGATCCAGCCCTATGTCGCCGATTACATTCACAGGCTGTGCAAGGATGTCCCGATATATTTCAAAATCGCAACATTGAGGCATGCAAGTACCCTCTATGCGGATCGCAACAGGCAGCCGATAGGAGTCCAAGAGCATCACGACTATCAGCCTATTAATGTAGACTTCACGGTGGCGGACTTTAAGCGCACAGCAGATCAACTAAGAAAAATTCTTTATGCGCATGGTGAGAAGGCTAAAATGTCGCGCGATGAAATCGATGAGCTGTTTATGGGCGAGGGATTCGAGTGATTGGTGCTTGCGGCAGGTGGTGTTCCAAGAGATTTCTTATCTCTCCTCTTGGAGGCGCTCTCTCCTCAAACCAGTGGGCCAGGAGAGAATTGGAAAAGATGATGTTCGCCAGCTAAGCTTGGGCGTTTTCCAAAGGCGGATAGCCGAGTTAAAGCATGATTCGGAACAGCAGGATCAAGATACCCTGCTCAAGGGCATTCATGCGATTACGAAATTCTGCCTGGACAAGAAGGAAAACGTGTTCTTGGTTCCTGATCAAGCCCTCCAAGAACAGAACGGGCTCAGAGATCTACTCAATAGGCTGCTGGATTACCGAATCATTCATTCCGTGGGAACAGCACTCACGCACAAGAGTAACCCAGGCACTTACACTGCATACATGCTCGATATAGGCGCATATGCGAAATTTAGAAAGCTCGAGGGTCGCTTTGAGAGTAGACGTCACCGCCGTTGATGCGCGTGAGCGTTCGAAATTCTCCTGTTCTCGACGGTGACACACTATTCAAGCTGCTCGGTGCGGCTCCTCCTGATCCAAACGTACGCTTGCAGACGAAGAATAGGGTTATGGATCGCCTTTCGCAGATTTCGCATCACTCCGAGGGGATGGTTTTCGTCATTCGCGGGCGGCGTCCCATCTGCGCCGCTCACCCCAGTAAGCAGGCAACGAGGTAAATCGTCCCAGACAATATCAGAACCCTCACGAAAAGGATTCCGTAGCAAGCTCCAGAAGGCCCGGGGCCGACATTCTTCCTGTAACCGCCGGACAGTATAACGGGCATTGTATGACAGCTTTCTTTATATTTTAGCTAGTTCGTCTTCCAGTTCGGTCCGTATCTCGCGCAGATCCCATCCAGGTCAGAATCATTCGATTTTTCCTTTCGCGTCCCGCATTCTCAATTCCTTCCCCTGTTCGATGAGCTTATTTGCGCACTCTTTCATGTATTCCAACATGGGCTTGGCGAACAACGGCCCCGCATCTTCGCGCCGTCGCTCTATGTATGGCGCGAGAATCACCCATACGTAGACCGCCGCATGGGGGAAAATCTCCACGTAGAATTCTTTCTGACGGTCCGGCCCCGATCGATGATAAGACCGAGATCGTTGAGCATTTCAATCTGGTTGTCGCATTTTCGCTTAAGCTTTTCGTCCCCCCATAACGTTTTTACGAACTCCTCGCTTCGTTGTCGCCGACCTGAAAGTTCAATTTCTAGGAACTTGCAGTAAACCTCCGCTCGTTCCTGGTTCTTTTCGTTGCGCGTAGTTTTGTCAACGAAATGAAAGCGCCGAGTTCTCTCTGACTCCTGCACAATCGCCCACACAACACCAACCTCCGCCATGCATGTGAGGGCGAGAAGGATTAACTATTCGTTCTGCCGCTGTCCATAGATTCTCCGGGAACCGTTTTGGGTTTTAAATACAGCACCATTCCAGCAAGTAAAGAACCGTGGTTTGACAAATGGGGCAAGATAATCGGAAAGGAACCCTATGACGCGAAGGCAACTTCAAGAAATGAAATTCGACGCCAACGCGAAAGCGATCGGCGTATTCGCCACAGGTTTTCTAAACGACTTATTGTGCAAGCGGTTCCCGCATCCGAGTTGCTGCCAAAAGGCCGAGGAGAACAACGGACGAGCTGTTAAGGACTCTGGGTCGCCCTCGCACAGCTCACCATCGCTGTGGCGGCGAGGCAGTTCCCACCGGTCTCCTCGCATCAATCCAAATTGTCTGAGAGATAGGCCTTGTAAACTGGCAGACGCTTGGGTTCCGTAATTGAACGATCATTCATAACGACTTCAACTTTCCATTGCCTCCCTCGCCGGCTTTTCAGGATTTCGCCTTTGGCTGGAACTGCAACATCGCCGTCGATATCAAGTAGGGTGTCCTCGGGAGCGGTTTCGCATTGTACCAATATGCAATTTATTTCTTTTCCTCCATGTCCCCCTCCGATTGACCCATTTGCCCGACTTGTACGATTAAGGAAACCACTCTGACATTTCAACTCTCGGTTCATCCCGCCTTCAATTAGGAGTAGCTTTTAAGCGCCGCTTGCCGAATATCGTGCGAGAGGCCGCTCACTTGGTTTCCGAAAGCAACTATATCCTTCCCGTGAGCGAACTTCCTTGCTGCACTCGTCCAGCGCTCCATTACTTTGAGCGTGGCCACTTCATCCGCAATCAAGATCCGCGCCGCTACAGTGCCGGCCGTGATCGCCTCAGCTACCACGAGTTCTCTTTCGTATTCATCGGCGTGATAAAACGGCATTTGCCTGCTAAGCGCATGATCTCGGTGAAGTTCTCATTGAGGGCGTCGAGCAATTTTTCAAATTCGGCCATTCTCACGGTCTGCTAAACGTTGTTTTCTTTGGGATAAAGTTCCCAAAAGATGATTTAGGAGCGCTCCTATCACCACGCCCACGACGGCGAATATTCCCGGAGCCCAAACTCCCCACGCGTTCGGAAGATTGACTATCACGATGCGCATTGTACGCTTAAGATAAGGCACTCCCAATACTTCCGTGCGTTCTCTCCCAGGGCGGGTGGCCGAAGTATCAGCGTTGCAGGGTTGTGGTTTGCGAGGGTGGCTAATGTTTCGGGAGAAACGAGGGGCTCTTGTTTTACGATGGAATCGAGCGATGAAAGCGATCTTGATCAGCGGCATGGCTTGCTTGAATACGATGAGTGAATGCTGCACACCCAATCTTTCGGGTGGTACACCAGCCGGAGCGGAATACTAAGAGACCTGGCCCCCACGAATTTGACCCACGGAAAAACCCGGGCGCCCCGATAAAATGCCCCGATCAAAACCATCGGGGTGCAAAATACGCACATCGGGTCCGATAAAGAGCATCGGACTCCAAAAACCGGAGGTGCAAGAAACGCACAGGCCCTTCGTTCCTCTGGGTAAACAGCGCTCCTACGAACCCAGAATTTGACCCACGGAAAATTCACGAACCCCACCCTTTCAAAATGAAGCTGTGAAGAAACCCTCTGTATTTCTGTCTTGCAAAATTAGAAGTGTGCCGTAAGCTCGCGGCATGAGCCAAGAAAATCCGAGCAACAAGCAGCCATTGATGCGTCGTGTAAACCGGCAGCAGATGAGTTGGCGCGCGGTGGACGTCGAGCGTCTGATCGGCGAGGACCATCCGGCGCGGGCATCTGGGCGCTGGTGGGGCGATTGGATCTGAGCCAGTTCTACGACAGCATCGAGAGCAGCACGGAGGAAGGCGGGCGGCCGGCGTTCGATCCGCAACTGCTGATCAGCTTGTGGGTGTACGCCTACAGCCAGGGGATTGGATCGGCCCGGGAAGTGGCGCGACGCTGCGAATACGATCCGGCGTTCCAGTGGCTGACGGGACTGGAGGAAGTGAACTACCACACGCTGGCGGATTTCCGAGTGGAAAAACAGAAAGAGTTGGACGAGCTGTTCACGCAGGTTCTTGCGGCGCTGAGCAAGGAAGGACTAATCACGCTGAAACAGTGATGCAGGACGGCACCAAGATCAAGGCATTGGCGAGCACCCGAAGTTATCAGCGAGAAGGAACGATCCAGGGACATCTGGAGCGAGCGCGGCAACGCGTGGCGGAGATGGGTGATCCGCGGAACGAGGAGAGCAATCCAAAAGCAAAACAAGCCCAAGCCCGCGCGCGGCGCGAGCAACAGGAGCGGCTGGAAAGCGCATTGGTCGAGTTGAGAAAGTTGCAGGAGAGCAAAAAGGGAGAGCAGGCCAAGAGCAAGGCGCGGGTGAGCACCAGCGATCCGCAAGCGCGGGTAATGCACCACTCCGATGGAGGATTAGCGCTCAGTTACAACGCGCAGATTTCCACGGATGCAGCGCATGGATTGATTGTGGGAGTGGCGGTGACGCAGGAGGCCAAGGACAGCGCCAGTTATTACCGGCAGTGGACCGGATGGAAGAACGGTTAAAGAAAAAGCCACAGCAGATGGTGGCTGATGGCGGTTACACGACGCGCGAAAATATCGAGAAGATGGCCGGGCGAGAAATCGATTTTCTGGGAAGCATGGGACGAGAGGAGATGCCAAGTGGAGCGACAGCGCCGAACCGCCTTCCGCCGAGCGCGTTCCTCTATCAGCCCGAAACGAATCGTTATCTCTGTCCAGAAGGCAAGCTGCTGCGGCCGCAAGGACGCTTCAACAGCAAGAAGAAGCGGGGTTTCGTGGCCTATCGCTACGAAGCTAAAATCAGCGACTGCGCAACCTTGCATCCGCAAGCCCGAGTGCTGCCCGGAAAATCAGAGCCACGGCCGCGGACTGCTACGGCGAGTGGAAAATATCGCGGTCCTGGCCTTTCGGGAAAAGATGGCCAGCCGAGAAGCCCAAGCGCAATACCGGCGGCGCAGCCAGGTGGCGGAGTTCTGTCACGCGTGGATCAAAAGCAAGCTGGGTCTGCGGCAGTTTCACGTGCGCGGCTTAGCAAAAGTGCAGATCGAGATGCTCTGGGCTTGCCTCACCTACAACTTGCAACACTGGATCCGCTTAAGCAAGCTCCGAGCAGCACCCACGACCACCTGAAAGAGCAAAAAACAGAAACCACAATCGACGCGCATCTTAAATCAACCAATCAAAAATTCCAAAACGCACACGCTAATTCTCAATTCGCTTTCTTCCGACCAGTTTATTCACAGCTTCAATTCGAAAGGATGGGGCACTCGCGGAAAAACCCGGGCGCAGCTCCGATAGAATGCATCGGGGTGCAAAAAACGCACAAGCCCTTCGTTCCTCTGGGTAAACAGGGCCCCTACAGGTGCAGATTCAGGATCAATCGCGTCGCTGGACTACTGAACCACTAGCGTGAGGTTGGTTTGATGGGAGAGAGTCGTGGCGCCTGAGGTGTAGGTGGCGGTTACGGTGAGCGTGTAGGAGCCTGGGGTTGTGCCGGGATGCGGGCCGCTGCCGGTGGTGGTTCCTCCGCTGCAGGCGGAGAGGGCCAGCAGAGCGAAAATAAATAGAATAGGCGCCAATCGGGAGATTGGCGTTCCCGGGATTATTCTCCAGCCTGCGGCTGGCGGCCGATTGAGCCGGAAGAGTAACAACGCGGATAAGGCCGTTGCCAGAAGCAGAGTGCGGAGGCGGCCGATATTCCAGGGTGCTGTTGGCTTGGGCCGCGTTCGAAGAGAGAGGGAGGAGGCTGTGGTGGAAACGGTGACTGTGGCCGTGGCTGCGGAGCCATTCAGGGCTGCGGGATTGGGGGAAACCGCGCAGGTGGAATTTGCGGGCGCGCCGGTGCAGGTCAAGGTTACCGGCTGGTCGAAGCCGCCATCGGGCGCGAGAGTCAGCATATAAACGGCGGTTTGTCCGGCTTTGACTGTGGCTGAGGCGGGGGCGGCGGCCGAGACCGAAAAGTCTTGTCCTGTGCCGGAAAGCGGCACCGTCTGCGGGCTGCCTGCGGCGGCATCGGTGATCGTCAGCGTTCCGGCTCTTGCGCCGCTCACGGTGGGATCGAAAAAAACTCCGATCGAGCAACTCGCACCGGCCGCCAAGCTATTGCCGCAGGAATTCAATTGGCCAAAATCGGCCGGACTTGCCACCACGCTGGTGATGCTGAAAGCGGCGGCGCCGGTGTTGGTGAGCGTGACATTCTTGGGAAGTCCACTGGTTCCCACGAACTGGCTGGGGAATGTGATAGTGGAAGGCAAGATGGTGACGTTGGGCGGTGGCGGCGGCAGTGCTGTTCCGCTTAAGCTGACGATGAGCGGACCAGCGGGAGAATTCGTTGCGATGCTGAGAGTTGCCGTGCGTGGTGCCTGCCAGCAGCGGCCTGAAAGATAAATTGATTTGGCAGGTGGCGCCTACGGCGAGCTGTACGCTATTGCAAGTGCCCACGGAAATGAAATCGCCGGGATTTGCGCCCAGGATGGAAGGGCCTGAGACGGTTAATGACACAGTTCCAACGTTTGTGACGATTACACTTTGAGAGGCGCTGGTGGTTCCAACTGTTTGGGCGACGAATGTCAAACTGGAGGGAGAGACGCTTCCCGTGGGAACCGGTGCTGCCTGGCCTAAACCTGCAAGCGGAATTATGTGCGGGCTGCCGGGAGTATTATCGGCAATTTGCAATGTGGCCGTGCTGGCGCCGATCGTGGAGGGAGTGAACGTGAGGTCGATTTCGCAATTTGCGTTCACGTCAAGATTTGTGGCGCACATGTTTGTGGCAGAGTAATCGGCGGCGTTTGTTCCGGTCAGCGTGATGCCAGCCATCGAAACCGGGGCGGTGCCAGCGCTGACCAGCAGGACCGGCTGAGTGGAGCTGGAGATTCCTAAAATCTGCGACGGAAAGCTGACCGAGGGAGGAGCGATTACCAGGCCAGGGCCCGAGAAAGGATTGCCGGTGAGGAAGAGGGTTTGCGGGCTGCCTGGGCCGTTATAGGCAATGTTCATGGCAGCTACGCGTGTGCCTGGGGCTGCGGGAGTGAAGGTGAGGCTGACTTGGCAGGAAGTGCCAACCACGAGGGATGAGCTGCAGGTATTCGACGCCGCGAAGTCCGCAGCGTTGATGCCGGTGAGTGTGATTTGCGAGATAGTGAGGTCCGCGGTGCCTACGCTGTTTAGCGTTACCCGCTGCGCCAAGCTGGTGGTTCCGATTGACTGCGTTGGGAAGGACAGCGTCGCGGGCACGAGGAGTAAAGCAGGGCCGTCGATAGTCGCTCCGGTGAGCGGAATGGTGTGCGGGCTGCCGGGGGCGTTGTCTGTGATTATGAGCGCGGCGTTGAATGTTCCGGGAGCGGAAGGTGTGAAGCTCACCACGAAATTGCAGGTGGCGGCGGGGGCTAGCGTCGAGCCGCAGGTGCTGTCGGTTATCGAATAATTGCCGGCATTTGCGCCGGTGATTTGGATATTTGAAATTGAGAGATTCAGCAAGCCGGTATCGAGCAGGTTGACCGTGATTCCGAAGGGAATGCCGATGGCTGCCTGGCCGAAATTCAGATTTGCGGGATAGCTGAGCGCTGGAAATTGACCTTGCAGGAGAATAGCAAGGTTCGTTGCATTGAAATTAGAGAGGAAAGGCGCGGCTAGATCGATTTGGCCGTCTTTATTGAAATCGCCGGGGGCGAGGAAGCCGGGACCGCCATCGGGGAATATCCCGGTGACGAACTGAATTTCGTTAGAGAATGTGCCGTCGCCGATGCCTGGAAGAATCGAGAGTCCCCTCGAGGAATCGTGAAGGAAGGCGATGTCCAATTTGCCGTCGGCATCGAAATCGGCTATTGCCGCGTCGTGGACGTCGGAATCGAGCGCGTAATTCACATTGGCAAGAAACGTGCCATTGCCATTTCCTATTAGGATAGCGACGCCGGCGTGGCCAATTCCGTTGTCCATTACTGCTACTAAATCTATTTTCCCATCATGGTTTAGGTCGGCCGCGATTACGTTTTCGATAGCCGCCGCAATCGATTGCAGGCCTGAAGCCACGGTCACCTGCTTGGGGGATTGAAACGTTCCATCGCCGATCCCTGCCAGTATGGAGATTGTTCCGGGGCCCGAAACTGCTAAATCGAGCAATCCATCTTGATTGAGATCGGCGGCCGCGATTCCCGTGGGAGCTTTGTTCGCGGGGAATTCGACGAGATTGCGGAAATCGCCATCGCCATTGCCGAGCAAGATGCCTACCGTGCCGGAAAGTTGCAGGGCGAAAGCCAAATCGAGATTGCCATCGCGGTCAAAATCGCCTGCGATTAATGCCACGGGTTTTGTAGAGGTGCCGTCGGCATGGCCGACGGTAAAGATCAGGGGAGTTTGGAAGGTGCCGTCGCCGTTGCCGAGGAGTATCGAAACTGTGTCGTCGCTGGAGCTGGCTATGGCAAGGTCCAGTTTTCCGTCTTTATTGAAATCGGCGGCAATCGGAGCAGATAAGCCATCCGACAGAGTATAGGTGATCTCGGGTTTGAATGTGCCGTCGCCATTGCCGAGCAGGATGCAAATTTGATCGGTATCCGCGGCCGAAATTGCCAGGTCGAGATTTCCATCGCCGTCGAAATCGGCCGCGATGGCCGGCCCGAATCCCGGCGGGCCCTGGCCGGTTAGAGTGCTGAATGCCAAGCTGGGCGCGGTGCCGGTGATATAAAAATAGGCGGCGTTCGACAGGCCTCCGCCGGGAGACGGATTCAAAACTGTTATCGCCGCTGCGCCTGGTAGCGTGATGTCTTGCGATTGGATTGTGGCGACTAATTTTGAATTGCTAACGAAAGTTGTGGTGCGCGCGCTGCCGTTCCAGTTTACCGTGGCGCCCGATACGAATCCGGTGCCGTTGACGGTGAGGGTGAACGAGGCGCTGCCCGGCGCTGCGCTCGAAGGCAAGAGTGGCTGGGTGAGGAACGGAACAGGATTCGGCGGGGTTTGGGCGTTTAGCCTTAGGTTGCCTGTCAGCGTTATCAGCGCGAGTGTGAACGCAAGATGGCGCAGAGTGACGCGACTGCGCGGCTGGGGATTACTAGACATATATTTTACTATATGTAACACAGTTCAGGGTGCGGGCGCATGTACTATTTTTGGCCTCCAGCGCACCCTGGCGCTGGCTCTCCGTTATTGCGGGGTCTTGCCGGAGCAATCCACTCGGGATCCCGCCCCGATCAAGGGCATCGGGGCGCAAACAGCGCTGCGCTCGGGATGACATGAAATTGAACTTCGCTTCCTAGTTTATTCGAGATCTTTCGCCGAGCTTGGGGATGACACCTTGACGGTTTTTCTCAACTGCTCCATTACCAATACTTGTTGGAGCTAACTGGCGCTCGCTTGGGCGTTCCTTGCGTGATAAAGTCAACGCCATCCCCGTCGCTGCTGGGCGCAAAATTCTTGCATGATTCGTTGAGGATTTGTCTCGCTTCTGGCGGGGCAGGAAGCCCCCAATTTGCGGAGCCGGTTTTTTTCTCTGAGCCGTAACAATTTGCCTTCTGGCACGTTAGTATAGTTAGGTGGCTTTGCCACTCAATCGTAAGAGGCAATAATGGAACCGGGGCAATCTCCAGCGGGTCACGATCTTTCGCATCTAAAAATCGAGGACCGCTCGCGCCACCCGCGTGGCGGAGCAGCGAAGAAGCTTGGCCTGTTTTCGGCGGCTGTGGGCCTGCTGGTGATCGTTGCAGGAATCGTTTTCGCATTTCACACGAATAAGCCAATCGTCGAAGTAGTGGCCGCGCGAGGAATGAGCAACGGGGGAGCCGCTACATTGCTCAACGCCAGCGGCTACGTGACGCCGCGCCGCCGGGCGACCATCGCCGCCAAGATCACCGGACGCGTGACTGCGGTCAATTTCGACGAAGGCATGCATGTCCGCGAAGGATTTGTGCTGGCGACGCTCGATGATTCCGACGTGAGGCGCGCCCTGGAATCCGCCACGGCGGATCGTAATGCTTCGCAGGCCGCTATCGCCGATCTTCAAGTGCAACTCAAATTCGCCGAAATCGAATTGCACCGGGCGCAGCAGCTTCAGGCCCAGGGTGTGCAGAGCCAGGAAGGACTGGACACAGCGCGCACCAACGCCGACAGCCTGCGCGCCAAAATCAACCTGGCAAAATCGCAGGTACTTTCCGCCGAAGCGCGCATCAATGAAGCGCAACAGGCAGTGGATAATTGCGTGATTCGCGCCCCGTTTGAGGGCATCGTCGTCTCCAAGGATGCGCAGCCGGGGGAAATGGTGTCGCCGATCTCCGCGGGCGGCGGATTTACGCGCACCGGCATTGCCACCCTTGTTGACATGCAGTCGCTCGAAGTGGAGGTCGACGTCAACGAGGCCTATATCGCTCGAGTGCACAACGGCCAGAGCGTAACCTCGGTTCTCGATGCTTATCCAGACTGGCAAATTCCCTCGCGGGTGCGCACCGTGATTCCCACGGCCGATCGTCAAAAGGCCACCGTGAAAGTTCGCATCTCGTTTATCAAACTGGATCCGCGAATCCTTCCGGATATGGGCGTGAAAGTGGCATTCCTCGACGAAGCGCCCAAGGAAGATAAAAAGACCGCTCGTTCTCCGGCGCTCGCGGTGATTCCGGGCAATGCGGTAAGAAAAGAAGACGGCAAGGCATTTGTGTTTCTTGTGAAAGACGGGCGCGCGGAGCGCCGCGCCGTGACGTTGGGTGAAATCCACGGCCAGGATGTGGAAATTATCGCCGGTATTACCCAAGGCGATTCCGTAGTCACGAAAGGGCCAGCGGATTTACATGACGGGCAATCCGTGGAGATTAAACAGTAAGGAGCGATCGCTATGGTGCGCGTGGATGACCGGGGAACCAGCAACAGCTTGATTGTGGTTCGAGGCTTGGACAAGAAATATCAGCGAGGCAGCGAGGAAATTCACGTTCTCCAGGGGTTGAATCTCGACGTCGCGCAGGGAGATTTCGTGGCTTTCATGGGCCCCAGCGGCTCGGGTAAAACCACGCTGCTCAACCTGCTCGGAGGACTCGACGTGCCCTCGGCCGGCAGCATCACGGTTGCGGGTGATGAAGTTACCCATATGTCGCGCGGCAAGCTCACCGAATGGCGGGCCCGCCATGTGGGCTTCATCTTCCAGATGTATAACCTGATTCCCGTACTCACCGCGTTTCAAAACGTGGAGTTGCCTTTGTTGCTGACAAAGCTCTCGAAATCGGATCGCCGCAAGCACGTGGAGACGGCTCTCTCGCTCGTCGGCCTTACCGACCGCATGAACCATTATCCGCGGCAACTTTCCGGCGGACAGGAACAACGCGTCACGATTGCCCGCGCGATTGTCTCCGATCCTACTTTTCTCCTTTGCGACGAGCCCACCGGCGACCTGGACCGCCGCAGCGCCGATGAAATCATGGAGTTAATCCTGAGGCTGGTGAAGGAATACAAGAAAACCGTGCTGATGGTGACGCACGATCCGGTGGTCGCGCAGCGCGCGGACACCATTTTGCACCTTGAAAAAGGCGCGCTGGTGGAAGCCGGCAGACGCCAGCAGGTTCCCGCGGGAGGCGCCGCATGAAATACATGAGCCTGATTTTCGCCAATCTGTTTCGAAAGAAATTTCGTTTCATGCTCACCATCGGCTCTTTCGCCGTGGCGCTGTTCTTGTTCGGCTTCCTGGCCGCGATCAAGACCGCCTTCAGCGGAGGCGTCGACGTCGCGGGCGCGGACCGGCTGATCGTCATCAACCGCGTGACCATCATCCAGCCCATTCCTCTCTCTTACCGCGACAAAATTCTGCGAATCCCGGGCGTGAAGTACGTGACCCATCAAAATTGGTTCGGCGGCGTTTATCAGGACGAGAAGAATTTCTTTCCGCAGTTCGTGATCGACGTCGAAAACCAGCGCCAGGTGTACCCCGAGTTGGTTGTGCCCGAGGACGAGTGGCAGAACTTTGTGAAAGATCGCCAGGGCGCGATCGCCGGGGCGAGGACCGCAAAACGTTTCGGATGGAAGGTGGGCGACCGGATCCCCATCAAGAACTCGCTCTTCGGCGGCACGGGCACCTGGGAATTTAATCTCGACGGCATCTATCACGGGAAGCGCGTGCAGGACGACGAAACGCAATTCTGGTTTCAGTGGGATTATTTCGAGGAACGCATGCCCGATCGCCTGAAGGGGAATGCGGGGTGGTATGGAGTCCGCCTGAACAGTCCGGACGATGCAGTCCCCGTGGCCAAAGCGATTGACAGCCAATTTGCCAATTCTCCGTATGAAACAAAAACTGAAACCGAATCAGCGTTCGCCGCGGGTTGGGTGAAGCAATTCGGAAATATCGAATTCCTGATTCTCACCATCGGCACAGTCGTCTTTTTCACGCTGCTGCTGGTGACGGGAAACACCATGGCCATCGCCGTCCGGGAACGCACGGCGGAGTTGGGCGTTTTGAAGGCCATTGGATTTTCCGATCGTTTCGTGCTGTTTTTGGTCCTGGCCGAAGTCTTGATCATTGCTCTGGTGGGCGGATTCCTTGGGCTGGCGCTTGCCAAGCTGGCCATGCCGGGGCTGGATAATGCCTTGAATGGCCTGCTCCCTGTCGTCCTTTTGCCCTGGAAAACACTTTTCGCAGGAGTTGGGTTTGCTCTCGCCGTGGGTGCAGTCAGCGGCTTGATTCCGGCGTTTGGCGCCATGCGATTGCGCGTGGTCGACGCGCTGAGGAGGGTCTGACATGGCCATTCCCGTGATTTACAATTTCCGCAGCGTGAAAGCGCGCTGGACTTCGGCCATCGTCGCCGTTCTGGGAATCGCCGGAACGGTCGGCGTTTTCGTCGCCATGCTTTCGCTGGCGCGAGGATTCAAAGCCACGTTGGTATCTTCCGGCTCGGAGGGAAATGCACTGGTGCTGCGCGCCGGAGCCACGGCTGAGATGATGGGCGCAGTCACTCTCGATTCCATGAAGATCATCGAAGATGAGCCGGGAGTGGCGCGTTCGGGCAACAGTCCGCTGGTCACCGGAGAAGTAGTGGGAGTAGTTCCCTTTCCGTTGGTCTCCACCGGCACCGACGCAAACGTGCAGGTTCGCGGCGTTTCTCGAAACGTGCTGCAAGTGCGCAACAATATCAAAATCATCGAAGGGCGGATGTTCGAGCCCGGACTATCTGAATTGGTGGTGGGCCGCAACGCAAACCACACGTATACGGGGCTCACCGTTGGAAATACAGTCGATTTCGGAGGCGGCCACTGGAAAGTGGTGGGAGTATTCGACGCCGGCGGCAGCGCTTTCGATTCCGAAGTGTGGTGCGACGCCCCGGTACTGAACCAGGTGTTGAAGCGCCCCGAGAATCTTTTTCAGTCAGTCACCGTGCACCTGACTTCTCCTGCTGCCTTCCAATCGTTTAAGGATGCGGTCACGTCCGATCCGCGAATGAATGTTGACGTGATGCGCGAGATTGATTACTACGAGAAGCAATCCCGCACTTTGACGAAGCTCATCACCATCCTGGGCGGACTGGTTGCCGCGATTATGGCCATTGGCGCCATCTTCGGCGCTTTGAACACCATGTATTCCGCGGTGGCCGAACGGTCGCGGGAAATTGCCACGATGCGCGCGCTGGGGTTTGGCGCAGCTGCAGTGGTATTTTCGTTCGTCATCGAAGCACTGCTGATTTCGTTTATGGGCGGAGTGATCGGCTGCGTTGCCGTGCTTCCGCTAAATGGGCTGACGACGGGAGCGATGAACTGGCAGACGTTTTCGCATCTTGCGTTTGCGTTCAAGATCACCATCGGGCTGCTTGTTTCGGGAGTGATTTTTGCACTGGTGATGGGAGTGCTCGGCGGGCTGCCGCCCGCGATCCGAGCGGCGCGCCGTCCGGTGGCGGAAGCTTTGCGCTCGATGTAGTCAACGAAGCAGCCGCCATCCCCAGGGACGCGAGTGATCCGGGTGAATCGCGCGATTCTCGGTTGATGCGCCGTGCACCCCGCCCAGGATGCGTTGCTCCCGCCAATATCAGAATCGAATCAGCGCGTTTCGCGAGTGCGATGCTTCAGGCTTTTTTCAGCAGCCGCGTGATCCAGACGAGAATCACGGCACCGATAAAGGCCACGATAATCGAGCCGATGATTCCCCCGCCCTGCCAAATACCGAGCATTCCAAAAATCCAACCTCCCACGACGCCGCCGACGATGCCGAGCAAAATGTCGACCAAAACGCCGTAGCCGCCGCCCTTCATCACTTGACCCGCAAGCCAGCCCGCGATGAGCCCCACAACGATCCAGTAAATAAATCCCATTTTCCCTGCCTCCTTATTTCTTTTTGTTAGTGTCTTAGGCCGAAGTCGGACTTGGTGGGTTCGAGTACGATGTGCATCTTCTGCCCAAAGAGACTCGATTGCAAGCTGAACAAAATCCTTCAGCGAGAGCGGGCAAATCCTGAGAAGCCGGACAATCGGGAGCTGACTTGCACCGGAGGTTTTTAGAATTTCTGGTAGGCGATTCCGTATTCTTTGCGCTTCGAATTTGGAACTTCCCGGTGCCACACCACTTTTGCGGAGACAAAAATATTTGCCGCGCCATCGGTGTAGGGCACGGCTACTTCCAGCGTCGAATCCTTGATATAAGTGTTTTGGCTCGAGAAACAGAAACCCCCGCGGGAAATATTCACGATCTGCGTCACTTCGTGTTCTCCAAATCCGGAATGGCGGATGCAAGCCATCACTCGCATCGACGTGCGCACGTGTTTGCGATCGTTGCGGCTGCGCTTCAAGACCAGCGGGATTTCCGCTGCCAACTGCTCGGGGTGGATCCTCGGCGGCAAATCGTCTGAAAGATTGGGCTGTTTTGCCATCTTCCAAACGGTCCAACTTTCGCACTGCCTGCACGGGCGCGACAAACTCTGGCTGGCCTGGAACACTTCGGTTTGGTGCTCGTCCGCGTGAACCACTTCACGGCTTTTGCATCTCTCGCATTCCAGTAACAGCCGCGCGACGGCCATATCCTCGTCCGTGAGCGGTGGGAATTCGATGCTCCACGGATTTGCGTTGCGGTCCACAAAGGCCACGCCATAGACGTACCCGTCGGATTGCTGCCCGATCTGCCCAACCACTTGCGCGATTGCCTCTTTGCCGCTTTCGGTGCTGCGGATTTTGATCTGTTGCACGGGGCTCAACTTTTTGCGCAAGATGATCGCGGCGCCGTAACGGCTTACGGAAAGGGTGCGCCCGGTTTCCTTGAACTCCCGGTCGGAAGTCTCAAACGAGGATAGGGTGATGGGAACTGAGAGCGAGACGCGGTCGCTTCGCCGTCTATTGTTTGTTTCCACGTGTCACCAGCCGTTCTTGAGCAGTTTGCAAGATTACGCTTCGAGCTTCGATGGTTCTTGATTGTTGATTCTTCACGCTTCCCGCGGTTTCTACAGGAGCAAGCTACCACAACTCGCCTCGCCCGATTCGCCGAATCCGTCCTAAATTAGGATTGGTATATAACTGATTCGTACGAAAGGGCCTTGTTCCCTTTGACACATGGGCCTTTCTCGCACAAGCTAAAATTACAAGTTATGGCTAAAAAGAAGCTTGGGGAAGTTCTCCGCGAACGCGGACAAATTTCGGCTGAAGATCTCTCGAAGGCCCTTGACGAGCAGCATCGCAAAGTCAGCCTGCTCGGAGAAGTTTTGCTGCAGCGCGGCATCGTTGGCAAAGACAACTTGGTTGCGGCGCTCGAGGAGACCACTCGCGTTCCGTATGTGGACGCGAATTCCGCCCAGATCGAAGCGGATATCCTGAAGCTGATCCCACGCGCAGTTGCTGTGCGCCTGTGTGTTCTTCCGATTGCGTTGGACCGTCACAAATTGATTACCGTGATGGCCGAGCCACAGAATCTGCATACCACGGATGAGCTCAAGTTTATCGCCGGTAAAGCGATCGCTCCCAGGCTCGGTTTTCGCAGCGAAATCTTGACTGCCATTCAAAAGCACTACGGCGGCACCGTGGATATCCCCGAACTGGCCGGACCGGCCAAGGCTTCCGCGCCCGATCGTGGGGAGAAAGTGAAAGTCGAGTTTATTCCCGCGGGCAATCGCCAAAGCAGCCGGGATGCCATCAAGGAATTTCAGGAAGAGTTGCAAAGCGAGCCTTCGCCGGCCGTGCGCCTGGTTTCGGAAGCGATCGCCGCCGCCGTCGCGCGAGACGCCAGCGACATCCACATTGAGCCGCAAGCCAACGGCCTGATTGTGCGCATGCGCTTGGATGGCGTGTTGCGCGAAATCATGAACATCCCCGGCGACCTGCAGACCTCGGTGATCTCGCGCGTCAAGATTCTGGCCGATATGGACATTGCCGAACGGCGCAAGCCGCAAGACGGCCGCATCGTCGTTAAAGTGGGAGCCAAGCAGCTTGATTTGCGCATTTCCACCCTGCCCACGCACCTCGGCGAAAAGGTCGTCATCCGCCTGCTCGATCCCAGTGCCCCGCGTCTGCGCTTCTCCGATTTGGGGATGTTGCCGCGGCAGTGCGAAATTCTTTCGAATGTGCTCGAAAAGCCCCAAGGCATGCTGTTGGTCACCGGCCCAACGGGCTCCGGAAAAACGACCACGCTGTACGCGGGCCTCCATCAGCTTCGTTCGCCCAGCGTCAATATCGTCACCGTCGAAGATCCCGTCGAATACATGCTGGAGAGCACGAACCAGGTTCAGGTGAACACCAAGGCTGGGCTCACGTTTGCCAAGTGCCTGCGCTCGATTCTTGCGGCAGGACCCAATATCATCATGGTGGGTGAAATTCGTGACGGTGAAACCGCGGAAATCGCTTTGAAGGCCGCGCAGACCGGGCACCTGGTGCTGACCACTGTCCATACCAATGACAGCATCGCCGCGATCACCCGTTTACTCGATTTGCAGATTGCTTCGTTCCTGATCGCTTCTTCCGTCACCGCGATCATGTCGCAGCGTCTGGTGCGCAAGCTGTGTTCCTGCTGCGAACAAGTGGCGCCGACTCCCGAATATGTGGCGCAATTGCTGGCCCACGGGATTGAAGATCCTGGCGCGACCATGTATGCGCCGGTGGGCTGCCCCGCGTGCGAAAACACCGGTTACCACGGCCGCGTGGGAGTCTTCGAAATATTGGTTTTCGACGAACAAATTCGCGCCTCCATTCGCAACGGTTGCCGTCCCGACGAGCTTCGTACCTTGACGCGCGCCAACGGTATGAGAACCATCCAGGAAGATGCGCTGGATAAAGCGCGCGCCGGCCTTACCACTTTGGCCGAGTTGCTGCGCGTGGTTCCCTTCGAACAATCGATTATTGTGCGTTGCCACGATTGCACGCGCGAGCTTGCGCAATCTTTTCTATTCTGTCCCTATTGCGGTGCGAAACGACGAGTCAGTACGGTTGACGCTGCGCCACTCGTCCCCGTTGGCGGAGGAGGCGAATCCGTATGAGTACGTCGTCGGATACACGAACCGAGGTTTGGGCGCGGCAGGATAAGCGCTACTTCGCGCATTTCCGCGAATTGTGCATCAGCTATGAAGGCTTCACCGAGGAAATCACGCTTCGTCCGCCTGATCTCAGTTCGCGGGGAATGTTCGTGCAGACCGCTCGCCATTTTTCGGAAGGAGCGGTCCTGAAGGTTCGTTTCCGGCTGGCTCGTTCCGGATATGAAGTGAACGCCCGCGCCGAAGTGCGCTATTGCCTGCGCGGCGTTGGCATCGGCGTCGAGTTTATCGAAATCCCGCCCATGGACCGCCAAGCCATCGAAAATGAATTGCAGGACACAGACGGGCCCAGAAACGCGAGTCCCGATCCTGATCCCTTCCCACCTGCATCGAAGAAGTAGCTTCCGACTCTGGTTAGTTCCCATGTAGGGGCCGGCTTCGCAGTAGCACAGCCACTCTTGGCTGTGGACGCATTAAATGCACACAGGCAAGAGTGCCTGTGCTACCAGACCACTGCCGTAGACCCCTCGCGACGAATCCGGCGCAGCCGTGAAACATTTTCGCATCCTTTCACACTTGCACTACTATCACCCTGTCGATTCCCGATGAACGATTCACAAAACAAATCGCGAAGCGCGCGCGCAACCGGCGTCCGCTGGCGGGTGATGGGCTTGGTCACGCTGGTCACCGTGCTCACCTATATCGATCGCCTGAACCTGAGCATCGCGGGCAAATCGATTCAAGATGAATT
The DNA here is from genome assembly GCA_963797765.1 of uncultured Acidobacteriota bacterium. Taxonomy (GTDB): domain Bacteria; phylum Acidobacteriota; class Terriglobia; order Acidiferrales; family UBA7541; genus JBGPTK01. The sequence goes on from CAWCQU010000003.1 coordinate 1,458,652, forward strand.
CGCGATTTCCACGCAAACCATGGGCTGGATTTTCAGCGCGTTTCTCCTGGGCTACGCCCTGCTGCAAATCCCTGGAGGCTGGGCCGGCGATCGCTTCGGGCCTCGCAACGTCTTGACGGCCGCGATTCTGGGTTGGTCCGTGTTCACGGCGGCCACCGCACTTGCTCCCACTCTTCCGCTGGCCCGCTGGTTCGGCGTGGTTGGATCATTTCTCGTCATGCGCTTCCTGGTAGGCGTCGGCGAAGCGGCCAGTTCGCCCAACAACAATAAAATCGTCAGCGCATGGATCGGCTCGCCGCATCGCGGCTTGGGCAGCAGCTTCACAATTATCGGAGTGGGAATCGGCGGGGCGGTCACTCCGCCGCTGATTGCAGCGATCATGCAGAAATGGGGCTGGCGTTCCAGTTTCTACATCGCTGGCGCCGTGGGGATCGTCGTCGCGATTCTTTGGCAATGGTACGTCACCGATATTCCCGAGCAGCATCGCTCCGTAAACGCCGAGGAACTTAGCCATCATTCGCGGAGGCGACGCTCGAAGGTCGGATGATTCATCGAAAACGAAAGCCCATCCTCCCTGGGGCAAAATTCTGAAGAGCCGTTCGATTTGGGCTTTGCTTGCGGGATATTTTTGTCAGGGATTTCCGATTTATTTTTATCACACCTGGTTTTTCATTTATCTGGTGCGTGTTCGCCACCTCAGCATCACGCAAAGTGGATTTCTGGGGCTCCACTCCCTACCTGGCGATGGCCGCGCTCATTCCCCTCGGCGGAATTTATTCCGACGCGGCCACTCGAAAACTGGGCAAACGTCTTGGCAGAAATGTAGCCGTATGGACCGGCATGGGATTATCGGCGCTGTTGCTCTTGATCGGCAGCAACACCGTAAATTCCAGCGCCGCGATCGTTCTGCTCGCGCTCGGCGCCGGTTTCAACTTATTTGCGGCGGTGACATTCTGGGCCACCTGCATAGACTTAAGCGAGGAATTTACGGCTTCGGTTTCCGGGTTGATGAATACATTCGGCAATCTGGGCGGTTGGCTTTCGCCGATCGTCACCGCTTTTATCGCCACGCATTACGGTTGGAATCGCGCATTGCTCTGCGCCGCCGCTGTCACCGTTGCCTCCGGCGCAATTTTTTCATTCGTGGACGCCAGCCGCAGCCTCGATCGCGTTGCATCCGCCGGTTCGGCCGTCGCCAAAATCCAAGAAATGGATTTATCCGGCTGAATCTACGGCTGAAATTCGCGCAGCCGGAAGCGCTGAATTTTTCCCGTGGCGGTTTTTGGCAGCTGGTTCATGAAATGGATTTCTTGCGGACATTTGTGGTGCGCCAGCCGCCCGCGCAACCAATTTTTAATTTCCTGAGCCAACTCCGCGCTTGGCGTTGCATTCTCGCGCAGCACCACATGCGCCGCCGCATGAACAAGTCCCACTGGGTCCGCGCGTCCGACTACGGCAACTTCAGCTACCGAAGGATGCGCCAGCAGCGCGTTTTCCACTTCGCCGGGGGAAACCCACAGCCCGGATATTTTCATCATGTCGTCGGCCCGGCCGTAATAGTGGTAGTAACCATCGGGATCGCGGAAAAACTTGTCGCCGGTTACCACCCATTCCCCGATCTTCGTTCGCGCGGTCAATTCCGGTTTTTTCCAGTATTCCGCGAAGGCGCTCTCGCCTTTCACCCACAGGTTGCCGATGTCGCCCGTCGCAACCGGCTTTCCCGCTTCATCCACAATTTTCACTTCGTAATCCGGCGTTTCGACGCCGCAGGATCCCGCGTGGGCATCTCCCGAGCGGCTCGAAATAAAAATATGCAGCATTTCCGTCGATCCAATTCCATCCAGAATTTCAATGCCGAATTTATTGCGGAAGCGTTCGAAAATTTCCGCGGGCAGCGATTCGCCCGCCGACGCCGCCAGCCGCACCGAAGAAAAATCGCATTGCAATCCCGCATCCGCTTCCCGCAGCAGCGCCGCATAAAATGTTGGCACCGAAAAGAAGACAGTGGGCCGGTGCCGTGCAATCAACTCCGCCACTCGATCCGGCTTCGGCTTTTCCTGCATCAGCAGAGTGCTGGCGCCAACCGATAACGGAAAATACATTCCGTTGCCCAGCCCATACGCAAAGAAAAGTTTCGATACCGAAAACGTAATATCGTCGGCCCGCAAACCCAACACGCCTTGCGCGTAATTGCGGCTGCAGACCAGCATATCGCGGTGCCGGTGAACCGCACCCTTGGGAGTTCCGCCGCTGCCGGAGGTGTACAAGAAAAACGCCGGATCATCCGCACCGGTATCAACAGCCGGCAAATCATCCTGCGCATCAGCCAGCCATTCTTCCCAAGTGATCGACCAGCAATGAAGTTGTGTCCCAAGCGCGTCCCGCTCGCCCGCCGCCGCGCCAACCACAATCACGCTAGCCAATGTGGCGTGCGTTTCCGTCCGCGCAAATTCAGCGAGCGCAGCAGCATGCACCACGGCAAATCGCGCACCGCAATCCAGCAAATAATGTTCGTAATCCGCGGCTTTCGCGTGGGGATTTACGGGAACGGCAATCGCGCCGATCTTGGCAGCACCAAAAAATGCAGAAATGAATTCGCAGGAATCCGGCAGGACAATCAAGACGCGGTCGCCGCGCATGCAACCGCCGGCGAGCAGCGAATTCCCCACTCGATTCGCCTTCGCTTCCAATTCAGCATAAGAAACAGGCGCAGGTTCGCCGATAACGGCGAACCTGGTTGGGCACTTGCGCGCGGGGCGGGACAAAAACTCTTCGGCAATATTCAAGCGGCGCGGAATGTCGGAAGCCATCCCGCGGATTCTACTGCGTTGGCACCTTTTCTCCCAAGCGCCGCATGCGCTCCTGCAGCTTGCGCCGCAGGGTTTCCGGAGCGTTCGGATTGAACGCCACCAGATACCACAGCGGCTGAGTACGGTCGCGGCTCAAACGGCGCAACGTATCCGCGTCCGCATTGGGATGCCGCGCGATGTTCTCGCGAATCGCGGCATAGGGATGGTGCGAAAGCTTTGCGAGCGTCTTCGAAGAGACTTTGGGATGCTCGCTGATCAACCGCAGCATATAAAAATCTTCCTTGGGCGCCTGCTTCGAAAGTTGATCCAGAACTTCGGGCTTCACTTCCGCGCTCAGCACGGTGCCCACCTTTTCGTCCCAGCCGGTGTTGATCCGGTTTAATTCCTGCGTGCGGGCGTGAATCAATTGTTCGATCACGCGCCGTTCCTGCTCCAGGCGCGCGTGTGGCAGCGAACTTCGCTCCACCGAATCCAGCACCCTCAACAGGTGTTGCCGTTCACCGAAAACAATTTGACTGGTCCGCACCGCTCTGCCCTTCATCGTCGTGCGAACTAAATCGCTGCGCCTCATCGAATCCTCACGGTCAGAACTTCAAGGTCGAAATCATTTCCTCGAGTTCCGCATCTCCAAGATACAAATGTCCCGCCACCAGCGTGCCGCCGGCCAAAATTCCACGCTTCAGCCACAACCCGGCTACATCAATTTTTTCTTCGCGGGACAGGTAACGGTGCGAACGTTGCCAGCGTTCGAGAGCCTTGCCGGATACTCCGACTACGACCGATTGGCCATCGACTTCAAAAAAGTACAGCTCCGGTTCATCCCCCACGGCCAGTCGTCCTGCCTTTTTGAAGGCGACCGATCTAGCCTGTCCCCTGCCGTCTGTGACCCCAAAATTCTCGTACAACGATTCGTATGCCATCGCGGATTATCTATTCGCCATGATTGAGAGTAAAGCAAGCACAACGCGGAAGTTCCTGCGCTGCAACAGATAGTCCTAGAACTAGGCCTGTTTGCAGTTTGCCCCGGAAGCGGCTATTTTGATTTCCGCAGCCACGCGAGACTCGCGACGGTCCGGAGGGAAATCCGATGTCGGTCTTTGAAGAACACAAAGATGAGTTGGAGCATTTCGAAACCATGATGGGACCGCATCGCGGACGCCTAGCCGTAACGCTAGACCTGCTCACCAACGCCCTGGTCCTGGTCGGCCAGCATGGAGTTTATTGCCACTCCGCCCGCGACCCCGAAAAGCCAGTGATGGACATTCAGATGATTACCAGCGAAATTCGCGACGCAAAATCGCTGATTCAAAGCGTGATGGAGCAACTGCGAGCGGAACGCGAGCAAGGCTCTTCGTGTTAGGAGGCTCCCCGAGAGCGCCATTCTGCTGAACGGCGTTTCGTTGATCGCCAATCAGGAGATTGGCGTTCCCAGCGTTGCCCGCTTGCCTCAATTCCTCGTTGATCTGCTTCGCTCTAGTCTTACTCCGCGCTGGCAGGGTAGACTCTGCTCTGATAGCATGTCACCCGCTTTGCAACGAATTGCATTCGATTCCGAAGAGAACATCTCATCAGGATACTCGCCGACAATGATTAAGACCCCTGGCGGCCAATTGGTCCCCGCAGATTCGGCTCTCTCGAAACAGATCGTACGCTGGATTTTCGTATTGATTATTTTGGCGCTATCCCCTGCAAGCGGAATTTCGAAGGACCAGTTCACTCCCGTGGTTATCTCGCCGCTGATGCCCAGCACGATGGCATTTCCTGGCACGGATGGCAGGCAGCATGTTGTGTACGAATTAGTGCTCACGAATGCTAACGCCACCCTCGCCACCCTGCAGAAACTCGAAGTGCTTGACGCACTCGATCCGGCCAAAGTACTCGCCACGTACGAAGGCAAGGACTTGTTGCCGCAACTGCGGACGACTGGCAATACTGCCGCGGAAACCGCCGAAATTGAATTCAACGGCACCCGACTATTTTTAATTGACCTGGAATTGGACTCGAAGGCCATACCGCCGCGCCGCTTGCTGCATCGCGTTCAATTGCTCGGTGGATCTTCGCCATCCCACAAGCCGGCCACGCCCGAACCGCTCAGCTACACGGCTGCGCCTATCGATCTTCGATCGGGGCTTCCCGTGATCGGGCCGCCGTTAGTGGGAAATGGATGGATCGCCGCCAATGGATGCTGTGGAGTCACGGGGGTCCACCGCTCAAGCAGCCTGCCCGTCAACGGCCGGATTTACTTCGCCCAACGTTTTGCGATTGACTGGATGCGCCTCGACCCGAGCGGACGCCTAGTGCACGATGATTCCTCCGACGTCCGCAACTATACTTGCTACGGCGCCGATGTGCTGGCAGTGGCTGACGGCAAGGTAGTTGGCATGTTGAATACGCTCGACGACCAGAAACCGGGAACCTTGCCTGACCCCAAAACGATCAACGTCGAAAACGTGGACGGAAATCACGTGGTACTCGATCTGGGGCATGGCGTGTTTGCGTTCTATGCGCACTTGCAAAAAAATTCGGTCCAGGTCGCCGTGGGTGATCGAGTGAAGCGAGGCCAGGTTCTGGGAAAGCTGGGGAATACGGGCAATACTTCAGCGCCACATTTGCATTTTCATCTGATGGATGGCCCCTCTGTGCTGGGATCGCAAGGCCTGCCGTACGAAATCGATTCCTTCGTTCTGACCGGGCAAATCCCCATTACGAAATTTGATGCCGCCCCGGGAGTCGAAGGCGATTGGAGCGAGGGCCTTTTTCCCACGCCCAGCCCGCGCAAGAATCAATATCCGATGGACTTGGCCGTGGTTGATTTCGCCGCCCACAAAGCACCCGCCGCCCAAGCGGCCGCCAGAAAAACGCCAAGCGCCGCAGCGGCGAAGAAACCGTAGCCGGCCCTCAGCATCAAGACGATGCAAATCTAAGGCTTCATATCCACGCCGCTAATCTGCAAATCGTATCCGTTCGGATCCTTAATATGAAAACTATCCTTGGTATCCGGACGAGGCTGCAATCCACGACGGTTCAATTCCGCCTCCACCGCATCTTTATTCCAATTCTCGATGGTGATCGCAAAGTGATCGACGTATGGCGGCTTGGCATCCTGTCGCGGACCGCGCGGAATCAAGAAAGTTTCACCAAACGCGAGAAAGCATTGTTTGCCGTCGTCCTTTAGCACCTTCATCCCCAGCAGATCGGCGTAAAAGTCGCGCGTTTTGCCGTAATCGTTCACTTCATACGAAATGTGATTCACCGCGATCGCTTTGAATCCCTTGCTTTCGGGCGCGGCCGCCGGCGTGGCGATTGCAGCCGACGCAACCGTAGCCGCCATCGTCAAACTCTGAATCAATTGCCGCCGCGTCATTTTCCCACTTTCGAAATCAGTAAGCAGTTTGGAGATGATGTGTTCCATTCTTCCTCCTCAGGAAATGCAGCGGATAGTAGCAGCCGCAACGCGCCACTGCAATTGCGAGATCTGAGTGTCGGCATGTAGGGGCCGGCTTTAGCCGCGCCCAGCTTTGCTCGCTCGGGAAACTTTTTCTGGAACTGACTATCACCGGGTAAGAAATGGGTTGCTCTCGCGTTCGTCGCCGATTGTGGTGGCTGGGCCATGCCCCGGATACACCACCGTGTCTTCCGGCAAGGTCAGCAACTTGTGATGGATCGAATGTAAAATTTGCGGCATGGAGCCGCCCCACAAATCTGTGCGGCCGATGCTGCCGGCGAACAGAGTATCCCCTGCAAACAGCATCGGCGCACGCGCCAGGTCCGGTGATTTCTTTTTCGCGTGCCCTGCGGTGGCGCCGGAATCGAGCAATTCGAACGGAAGATACAGGCTGATGCTGCCCCTGGAATGACCCGGCGTGTGCAGCACGTTTACTTCATATTTTCCCCAGCGCACCTTGTCGCCTTCGGCCAGAAACGAATCCACGTCGGTCATTTCCGGCGGACGAACGCCCAGCCAGCTCGCCTGCATGTCGATATTCCGGTAAAGCTCCAGGTCTTCCTGATGCATCATTACCGGGGCGCCCGTCGCCAGCCGCATTTTCTGCAGTCCGCCCACATGATCGATGTGCGCGTGAGTATTCACCAGCGCCAAAACCTTCAAATTGTATTTTTTTAGAATCTCAAGGATGCGACCGACTTCGTCGCCGGGATCGATCACGATTGCTTCATGCGTTTCCGGATCTCCAATGATCTGACAATTGCACTGCAGCATCCCCACCGGAAGAATTTCGTGAATGAGCTCTTTAGCCATCGCGTTTCCCCGCGCCAGTATACCAACAATCCTTTCCTCGCTTTCAGTTGCGCACAAAGCGCTTTGTGTAGCGCCGCCTTTCCTTGTCCCGGCGGGTTCTGCCGGGAAGGGCGGCATCCGAACGAATGCGGCTTCTGCTAAGATTGTTCCGGAATGCCGCACGAGACTCCACTTCGCGAAGAGCATGAACGCGCTGGCGCCGCGATGAGCGTCTGGTTCGGCGCGTTAATGCCGGAACGCTTCACCGATTTCACCCAGGAATACGGTTTCGCCCGCGAAACAGTCGCCCTGGCTGACAAAAACTACCGCACCTTCTTCGAATTAACCGGCCCCGACCGGCAACGCTATCTGAACGCAATCGTCACAAACGACATAAAAAGCCTCACTCCTGGACAAGGCGCAATCACGCTGCTGCTGAATCCACAAGGCCACATTAAAGCCGAGCTCGAAGTCTACTCGCTCGAAGACCGGCTGCTGGTCGTCTCCTACGCGATGATTCGCGAACAGCTTTTCGCTGAACTCGACAAATTCATCATCATGGACGACGTGACGCTCGCCGACGTGACCGATGAACGAGCAGCGCTCTCGCTCGAAGGTCCGCGAACGAAAGATATCGTGCAGGCAATTTGCGGCGTCGAACTCTCGACGCTGACGGAGTTGAGCCATCTCGAAGTGAAAGTAAGTTCAATTCCCTGCCGGCTGATTCGCCGTTCGCCGGGCGGCATTCCCGGTGCGGAATTCATCGTAGCGCGGAGCAAAGTGCTCGCGCTGTGGCAAGCGCTAAAAGCCGTCAGCGTAGTGCACGGCGGCGGCCCGATCGGCTACGCGGCATTGCGCGCCGTGCGCCTGGAAGCGGGCATCCCCTGGTTCGGATACGATTTCGATGAACAAGTAATTCCGCACGAAGCCGCTCTTGAAAATACCCACATCAGCTACACGAAAGGCTGCTACACAGGGCAAGAGATTGTCGAACGAGTGCGCTCGCGGGGGCAGGTGAATCGCAAGCGCGTGGGATTGGAATTCTCCGGCAGCGAAATTCCTGCGGCGGGAACGAAGCTGTCACATCAACGCAAAGAAGTAGGCTACGTAACCGGCGCGGTATTTTCTCCAGCGCTCGGCCACCCGATTGGAATGGGATATGTGCGGCGCGAGGCGAACACGGTTGGCACGGAACTTGAATGGGCCGGCGGGACTGCGAAAGTGATTGAACTGCCGCTTCGTTAGGATTTGGCGCTGGAGGAATTGCCAAAATTCAGGGAGCGGCGGAAGCTGCCTCTCTCCGCTTCGATTTTCTTTTGCAATTGCATGATCGCGAAGAGCAGCGCTTCCGGACGCGGCGGGCAGCCGGGAACGTAGACGTCTACGGGAATCACCTGATTCACTCCCTGCACCACCGCATAATTATTGAACACGCCGCCCGACGTGGCGCACGCCCCCATCGAGATCACCCACTTCGGCTCCGGCATTTGCTCGTAAAGCTGCTTGATCACCGGCGCCATTTTCTGCGAGACGCGTCCCGCGATGATCATCAAGTCCGACTGCCGCGGTGACCCTCGAAATACCTCCGCCCCAAACCGCGCCACATCAAACCGCGACGCCGCCATCGACATCATCTCAATCGCGCAGCAAGCCAAGCCAAACGACATCGGCCAGATGGAACTTTTCCGCGCCCAGTTCACCACATGATCCAGCGTGGCAAACAGGATGCCCTCTTCCTTCAAAAGGTTCGCGCCGTCTTCCCCCGGCCTTTCGAGTGTCGCTCCCGGCGCCAGTTCCACAGCCATTTTACGATGCCTCCTGCAGCACCTTCATTTTCCCATGTTGCCAAAAGAAGCGCAAACTTACTGTGTTCCAGGGCGCATGGTCTCTCGTAGGGGCGCTGCTTGCTGCGCCCGGCTTCTCCACAAAGCGAAGTTGTGCGAAGAAAGAATTATTCACTTAAGGCACCAGGACAATTTTGCCGAATTGTTCGCGCTTCTCCAGCATGGCGTGGCCGAGGCTGCACTTTTTCATTGGCAGCGTGGTGTCGATCACGGCGTGCAACTTGCGCCGGCCCACCAAATCAATCACTCGATGCAATTCTCCTTTGCTGCCCATGTAGGAGCCCAGAATGCTTAGCTGGCGGCTGAACAGAAAGCGCAAGTCGATATTCGCACTGTAGCCGGTTGTGGCTCCGCAGGTGATCAAGCGGCCTCCTACCGCGAGACTGGAAACACTTTCCGTCCAGGTGGATTCGCCGACGTGTTCGACTACCACATCTACTCCGCGGCGGTTGGTAAGACGCTTTACTTCATCCTTAATCGATTGCTTCGAATGCAAAATCACTTCGTCCGCTCCCAATTCTTTCGCTTTGTTTGCCTTCTCTTCCGAGCCGACCGTGGCGATCACGCGCGCCTGCATCAATTTCGCAACTTGAATCGCGGCGGTGCCCACTCCGCTGCCGCCGGCTAGAATCAGAACGTGTTCTCCCGGCAGCAGCCGCGCGCGCGTGATTAGCATGTGCCAGGCTGTTAAAAACACCAGCGGCACTGCAGCCGCTTCTTCAAACTTTAAGTCGCCGGGAATCGGAATCACGTTGGCTTCGGGCGATTTCACGTATTCCGCGCAGCCGCCGTCGATCATGTAGCCGAACAATGTATAGTGACGGCAAAGATTGTCGTCACCCGCCGCGCAGTGTTCACACCGCCCGCAAGAAACTCCCGGCGCGAGCAGAACGCGCTGGCCCACGTGTACATGCGTCACCAGCTCGCCCACTTTCGTGACTTCACCCGCGATATCCGATCCCGGAATATGCGGCATGGGAAACGCAACTCCGGGAATCCCGCGCCGCACCCACAAATCCAAATGATTGAGCGCGCAGGCGCGCACCTTGATTAGGACTTCGTTCGCATTAATCGCCGGCTCGCGTACTTCGGTGTAATTCAATACATCGGGCCCGCCGTGCTGAGTAAAAAGAACCGCTTTCATAAATGCCTCCAACAAAATTATTAACCTACACTTAGAAAATAACACCTCCGGCGTAATCTTGGATAGAGTTGAACGGAAAACCGTCGTTGACGATCCCCTTCCCCGCCGTGTTCGGCAAATTCCGGTGGATTGATGGCTGATTTGTTGCGTGATGCGCGGCTGATGGTTCGATTTTGTTGGCGAAGCCGGGGCGCGAAACAAGGAGTGACGAATGTACGATATAGGAGCGATTAGGATTTCGTAAGGGCATGTGTTGTCAATGGTTTGGGTGATTTTGACTATGCTTTCCATTGGCGATTAGCCAGGCGATTAGAATTGCGGTGTTTTTGTCCTGAATTTATCCGCGGGATCGAATTTGCGAAGTTCGAAAAATTCTCGGGAACCAAAGGTGTGGGCCGCGTTAAGAAGTGCGACGCCGAGGGGTGATGAATCCCCAGCAGGGGTGATTGCGGATAGTTAGCGTATTCTTTCATACCACTATATACCATATTGCCACATATAATTCAAGACCTTATGCTTCCAGGAATATGGCCAGATTGGTTCTGATAGTCCGGCCAGCGCCGAAGGCGCGGTAGAAGTTAGCCCAACGCGTAAGCGTTAGGTGGGTAGTGTAATAGAGGCTCAAGCGCCGGAGGCGCGGTAGAAGTTAGCCCAACCCGTGAGGGTTGGGTACGCTAACGATGAAAATATCAAGCGCCGGAGGCGCGACACATGTCCCACACCTATGTGCAAAATGTGATCCACGTTGTCTTCAGCACCAAGGACCGGCGCAAAACCATCTCTCCGGAATTTCAGCCGCGCCTGTGGGCCTACGTCGCGGGGATATGCAAGAAACTTGGCGCGCATGTTCATGCGGTGGGGGGAATGGAGGATCACATTCATTTCCTCATCCAAGTTCCACCGACCGTGGCGGTAGCAAAGGCGATTTCGACGATCAAGTCGAATTCTTCGCGATGGGTCAGCGAGGATGGTCGCAACTTCACATGGCAGCAGGGTTACGCGGCGTTCAGTGTAAGCAGCTCCAATGTCGCGGCGGTGATTCGATATATACGGAATCAGGAAGCGCATCACAAGAAGATGGATTTTGACGCGGAATTTGTTGCCCTATTGAAAAAGCATATGGTGGAATTCGATCCGGAATTTGTATTTGGTTAGGTGTCGCGCCTACGGCGCTTGCGGATTTTCTTTGCTAGCGTTGCCGGCAGCGCCGTAGGCGCGGCAGAAGTTAGCCCAACCCGTCAGGGTTGGGTCCACGTGAGATGTGCATTTCAAGCACCGGAGGTGCGGCACACGGTTCAAGGATCTGCTCGCAGCCTCTCCCCTCGTCGAAGAAATTCGAAATGGAATTTGATCCTAAATCTGTACTTGGTTAGGTGTCGCGCCTACGGCGCTTGAGGATTTTCGCTAGCGTACCCAACCCTTACGGGTTGGGCTAACTTCTGGCGCGCCTCTGGCGCTAGGAAGGAATTAAATCATTTCGGCATGAAACACCAATAAAATTCCCACACGACTCATCGGTGCGTGGACCAAGCGCCCCCATCACCATGCTAGCCACGCTTGGAAAGTAACACCACCGTCAAAAACTCGGACAGAGTCGGCAGTGCGTACGATGGTCGTTGCAGTTTTTGGTATGGCGAAAGACGTGAAATCTTAGAACGATATTTGTATTTGGCGGATGCATATGGCGAATCGGTATTGATCATCGGCTTTCCCGGAGGGACCTTCACTATTTTTTCACTTTTTGATTTTCTTCCTTTCACGGCCTTTTCCGCATCCAGCTTGGCTTTGATCTCACCGTGCGAAACTTTCATAAGATCACGCATCGTGCGGTCGAAGTTATCAAACTCATTTATTTTAATTTTGTATATCTTTTAGGTTTAGCCAATTTACATATCGAAAGCGATTCGACCAATTATCTGAACCAAGCTTGTGTTCCCTAAGCCATGCCAAGTAGTTTTCTGGATGCATTCCCGTGACCTGTTCCAATTGTGGCCATATCGCTTTTGTGTGAAAGCAATACTCTCGCGTAAAAAAATCAAACACGAATGGCACGCCTTCCAATTCCGTCAGTGCTCTTAGCGAACGACGCATCGGTCGCTTGTCTAGACTATCCAAATGTTTCATGGCCTCTCTTGCGATAATATCAGCCGCTTGAATGCGCACATCTTTTCTCGAATCGAAGGAAACTTTGGCACCCATGAAGATGTTCCCATTTTTCCATTCAGGCATGGCAACCATGTAGCTATAAATAAGGCCAGCATTGTATTCACTCTCTTGTCTGTGATCGAAGGTAAACTCCAATTCAACTCCATCTTGATAACCGGGAGTCAGCGCGAAGTGTTTAATTACTTCTGTGAGGCACTTGTAATACCCAAAGTCCTGAGGAGCATCTGGGAATGCCTCATACCATGCCCCAACATCCAGGGCGGCAGCGTATCCGCGAATACCGCTGTGCGCTAGAATTTGAACCAAATCACGGTAGAGGCTTTGATTATCGGAATGGCTGTTATCGGCCGTAATCGCGAAATCCCCGTGGTCACTTTCACAGTCCGTTGCGTGAAATATCTTGCCGCGCGTTCGGTCAAGCCATGCCTTCTTGAATGATTCCCAAGTTTCTGGCTTTGCGATCAGCCCGGACACAGCAAAGGTTTTTAGCTTTGTCTGGTCTGCGCTTTCGTCGCCAAATATTAATGACACGACAGCCTGTATTCTCCTAACCGGGCCATCATCGTGATTGCTTGTGATTCAGCAACTAATTATCGCCCTAATTTGTGAAGGCATTCGAGGAGAAGACACGGCGAAAGGTCTTCCACATTTCCACTTTGAGGTCAAGGTCGGAATTACTTCCTTAACGCTTGACGCCTGACGCGCGACGTGGCATTCAATGCTGAGACGTGTGATTGGGGCGACCCGACTCGAACGGGCATCTCCGGCTTAGCAGGGCGGCGCTCTTTCCGGTTGAGCTACGCCCCAACACACGCCGATTGTCGCGACTACGCGACCCTTAAGTCAATCACACGGCCTGTGGACAATTTCGGAAAAGTGGAAAACGCGGAACGGATGTGGTAAGAGCCGGTCGAATCAATTCGTTGGTTCATTGGTGCGTCATGACACGCACGAATTCGTAGAGACCCCACAGAGCGGCCGCAGTGATGGCAATCTGACCTGCCAAATCCTGAAATTCCTTCAGGATCGCTTTCGAAATTCGAATTGATTGTATGATGCGTGAGCGACCGGGCATGTCCCCTCCCGCAAATTACCCATTCCCCGGAAGTGAGCGTGCGGGCCGGAAAAGCCCTTCGTCGTGTTTTCTTTGTATTCGCGCTCCGGGGCAAATAGCGCGACCGCTACTGGGAACGGTTGTTACGTGTCTCTCACTGGACGGACAACCGTTGTCTTGGCGTGATAAACATAGCAAACTTTAGGGAGATTTCAAGCAGAAACTACGCCTGGAAAGAATGACGGCCAGCAAATCTCAGGGGCGTGCTGGCGTTGAAGCCCTTACCACAGTGCGACTATCACCTTAACGGGCTATTCGTCGGAGCTTTGCTCCGGCTCAACTGGGGCGGGGGTGGGGGGCACTTGGCGGCCGGTTAGACGGGCGACGGCGGTGCGCAGGTGCTTTCTGGTGGATTCGGGTAGGTAGGTGCGGAGGCGGGCTCGGGCGGCGGCTACGCCTCTTGTGAATTTGATGTACAAGGCGCCGCGGCTGCCTGGGCGGGCGCAACTGCGTTGCAAATAGGAATGGGTGGTGGCTTTCCAGCGGAGCTTGTAGGGATCGCTATCGCCCAGGAAATCGTAGAACTCGACGCCTCGAGCGATCAGGTCGCGCAGGATCAGGGCTTTCAGGACTGTGCCTACGCTGTCGTTGGAGAAGGCTGGGATCGAAGCCGTTTTGCAGGGTGTAGGAGGCGTTGCCGAAGTGGAAGTTGAATTCGGTGGCTACGGGCTTGCCGTCGAATTCGAGCAGCCAGAACTCGAGCCAGCCTCGATCGAGGAATTGCGCGCCCATCTCGGCATAAAACTGGCGTCGGGCGGCGAGGCCGAAACTGCCTGGTTCGTTGCGCACGGACCAGCGCTTGGTGTGCAGGTCGAAAAGCTGCTCCAGAAATTGCGGCAATTCGCCTTGGTTCATGCAGCGGCGCTGCACCGACTGGTAATTCTTTTCCATGCGGCGCAGCTTTTGATTGATTTCCTTGCGCAGGCGGCGCGAGAGCGAACCCAAATACTCTTCCCAATTGTTGGGGAGATGGACCACTTGATGGTCATTTTCGCGCTGCCAGTAAACCCAGCGGCGGGCGGCCAGCTCAGCGCCCAGGGCGCGAGCCACGGGAGATTCGGCAGGGACGGTATTCAGCGCCAAAACGTCCCATTCCTTGCGGTGCAGCTCGCACCAATCGAGCACGGCAGAGCAAAACGGCCCCTCGTACCCGGCGCGGACGAGAAAATCGAGGCTGTCGGAGTCTTTTGTGCCGTCGCCGAGCAATTGCAGCACTTGAAGAGTGCCCAGAGCGGTGCGGCTCTCGACGAAAGCGAGCAGCGCCAGGCCGACCAGCTCTTTTGAATCGTCATACGCAGCCAGGGCGATCACGCGCTGGCCGTTGCCGTAGGCGTTCCACCAGGGCTTCAACCACTCCCAGGAAAGGAATATCGTTTTTTCTGGGCATTCCAGCAGCAAAGATTCCCAGGCGGACTTAATCTGCTCGAAATCCTGCCAGCCTTCATATTGCTCGAGGTGCATTTTATTGATTTTTTTTGAAGCAATAGGAGCATTGCCCATTACCGCGACGGCGGTATCGGAAGAAACTTCTCCGCCCTGTTGATTGTTCTGGAGCATCGTGGGAGATGGGATAACTGCCGAAGGGCCGCCCGCCGATGGACTTGGTGCGGAAGAAGCCGAAGAATGGCTTCCTACTCCCAAACCGACTCGAAGATTGAGGCCAGCTAGCGCGGACGATTCAAAGACAGTAAGGCGCTCTCCTTTTCAAAGGGGCTGTTTAGGCTCCTTTATTGTTTAACTTGACCCGGTGGAATGCGCAAGCGATCCGCCTTCCGGGTGTGTTCAAATCTCTAACAGAGAGTTCAAAATCAGCGTTTTGGCGTGGCACAGGCCCTGGCTTCGCTGAACCGGCGGGCAAGCCAGGGCTCGGTTCGCAGCCGACTGCGAACCGGTTCCTGGGCGTTTCGGTTTCTGCCGTGCTGCCGCGCATGGGAGCCATGGAAAAAGCCATCACCCTGCTGCAAAAGTGGTCACATCACCGCGCGAAAGGGCCGTTCCAACAGCAAGAATCAGTTATCTTAGGAAGTGCAGGACCAAAGGGACCGTGATCGCGATGCTTGCCGTTCGCGGCCTGGCCTCAACTGGTTCTCTGCACGCGCCCTGCGAAGCTCTAGACGTAATTGAGGGTGGCTGGTTTACTTTGGATCGGAACAAGAGGACGTAAGTTACACGGAGCAATTCCATGCCTGAGGCCGCGTCCATGACGGAGGTATCCCACCCGGCCGATGCGCCGGATCGCGGGCTGGAGGCCGGCACTTCGCCGCGCAGTTCCGGTCAATTGCCGCATGTGCTGTTCCTGATCGACCGCTACGTGGGGCGCAATGGCGGCGCGGAAATGGCGCTGCATCACATTATCCGCCAGCTATATCCCGATCGCTTTCGTTGCACCCTGGCTGTGTTTGGCGTTTATCCGGGAGTGAAGCTTTCCGAGCACTTCGATTGCCCTGCTTACGATTTTCCGCTGCGCAGCACTCACGATTGGAATGCCCTGCGGACGGCTGCTCAACTTTCACGGATTATTCGCCGCGAACACGTGGATATCACCCACACGTTTTTCGAGACTTCGGACATTTGGGGCGGCGTTATTGCGAAGTTGAGCGGATGTCCTTTCCTGATTTCCAGCCGGCGAGACATGGGCATCCAGCGGGGCCGGAAACACGATATTGGATACCGGCTGCTGCGGCCGTTCACGGATTTGGTGTTGCCGGTCTCGGGCCAGGTGCGGGATTTTTGCATCGAGCGGGACGGGCTGGATGCGAGGAAAGTGGTGACGCTGTATAACGGAGTGGATTTGAGGCGGCTGGATCAAGAGGGCGGTAGCGATGAGCTGCGCGCGTCGCTGGGATTGCGGGATGCGTCTCACTTGATTTCGACGGTTGGAAATCTTCGTCCCATCAAAGGGACGGACGTGATGATTCGGGCCATGGCGATTGTTCGCCGGAGATTTCCGCGCGCGGTGTATGTGATTGCCGGGCTTCCCCACGATCATGGGTATGCGGACCAGCTTAAAGAACTTTGCAAGGAACTGGGCGCCGGGGAAAATGTTTGTTTTGCGGGCAATCAGGATCATATCGGACGATTTTTGAAAATGACGCAGGTTTTCTGCCTGCCGTCGCGCAGCGAAGGTTTTTCGAATGCGCTGATTGAGGCAATGGCTTGCAGTCTTCCGTGCGTGGCGACGCGCGTGGGCGGTAATGGCGAAGCATTGGAAGAAGGCGTGAGCGGCTATCTGGTGGAAAGCGAAGATGTGGAGGCAATGGCCGCGCGCATTTCGGATCTGCTGGAAAACCCGGAACGGGCGCGGCAAATGGGAGCGGCGGCGCGGCGGGCCGTTGAGCAGCGATTTACGGTGGAAGCGATGGCGGGACGCCTAGCGGAATTGTATGAGAAATTGCTGCAGAAAAAGCGCAGGTAGAGAGCCGCACACCGTCGCAGCCCACGGCTGCCGGGAATTCTTCGAAGTAATTCAGGAAACGCACGCAGCCAGGAGTGGCTGCGCTACCGGGGCGCCGATTCCTTTTCTCGCGCCATTGCTTTTCGATGTTTCCCACCATATCGTGCAGGCATGACGCTCAATCGAACTGCAATTTGTGTGTTGTTTTTCGCGATCGCTTCTTCGCTTTCCGCCAGTGACTCGCCCAAACAACTGGAACATGTGGCTGAACAAGCGCTTGCCGCGCGGGAGAAGATGATGCAGCAGGACGCCACCGCGGCCGATGTGGACGTGTTTCTGGCATTCTGCACGGACAATTTGATTTACGAAGATCCAGTTGTGAAGATGAAAATCGAGGGCAAGGAGCAGATTCGCAAAGGCATGACTGCGTACCTGGGCGCTTCACGGGGTGTGCGGATCATTGTGACTAAACGCATTGCAGCCGCAAATGTGGTGGTTCTGGAGCAAACTGTTTCCTTTGAAGCGAAACAATCGGACGATAGTTGGAAGCCACAGAGCCGCCAGCAGGTGACAATTTTTGAGTTTGAAGGATTGAAGATTCGGCGAATCGCGGATTATTGGGCGCGCTAGGTGTTCGTAGCGCAGCCACTCCTGGCTGCGTGCTTTTTTTTAGACCTTCGGCGCGTAGGCAGAGACCTGCACAGCCAAGAGTGGCTGTGCTACCCACTGTTGTTGACAGTGCCCGCGCTGCACCGTACTCTCGAAAGTAGGCGGGCGCTTGGCTCGGATTGCGCTGTACGGCGATTGGCGCTGCTGGCGCCGGCTAAAGGAATCAATGGACCTGTTCGAAGAGATCGTGCGGATGCGGCGGGCCGGGCAGCGCGGCGCACTGGCTACAATTGTGCATACCAACGGATCGATTCCCAGTTTTGAAAGTTCGCGGATGCTGGTGCGCGAAGATGGGTCGATCGCGGGGACGGTGGGCGGCGGATGCGTGGAAGCAGAGGTTTGGGCGGCCGCAAAGGAAGTGCTGCGCGCGGAAATGCCGCGTAAAATGACGTTTAATTTGAACAACGAAGCGGCGTACGATTCGGGATTGATCTGCGGCGGCACTCTGGAGATTTTTGTGGAGCCGATTCTTGCCACAGCCGATGCTGTATCTATTTGGCGGCGGCCACGTTTCCACCGCGGTGGCGCGCGTGGCCCAACTGGCGGGATTCACGATCGGAGTGGTGGATGACCGGGTTGCATTCGCGAATGCCGAGCGCTTCCCGATGGCCGCCGTCGCGGATATTCACACCAGTTACGAGGAAGCATTTGAAAAGATTAAGCCGACCGCTTCCACTTTTATCGTGATCATCACGCGCGGACATAAGGACGACATGCGCGTGCTGGAATGGGCGGTGAAAACCGAGGCGCGCTACATCGGGATGATTGGCAGCAAGCGCAAAGTGATTTCCACTTATAAGGCGCTGGAAAAGGAAGGCACGCCGATGGAAAAATTCGAACGCGTGCACGCTCCCGTGGGGCTTGAAATCGGCGCGCTCACTCCCGAGGAAATTGCCGTCAGCATTACCGCTGAATTGATCGCCGTGCGCCGCAATGCCGAAACCGCCGTGCCCAGCAAAGCCCTAAAGCTCGATCAAATTCCCAGCCACACTGCCGATTAGCGCATGCTCGCCGCCGTCATTTTGGCTGCCGGCGAATCGCGCAGGATGGGCGAGCCCAAAGCGCTGGTTGATTTTCGCGGACGCACATTTTTGCAGCGCTTGCTCGACGCGACCAGGCATCCGCGCGTGGGGGTGACGCGCGTAGTGCTCGGCGCGCGTGCCGAAGAAATTCGCGCGGCGCTGAAACTTGATCCCGCCATCTTGGTCGAAAATTCCGATTGGCAGCAGGGGCAGCTTTCTTCGATCCAAGCCGCAATTCGCAGCCTGCGGGCGGATGGCGGTTCGGGTAGCACAGCCACCCCTGGCTGTGCGCCGGATGGGTCGCGAAAGAAAACCACACAGGCAGGAGTGCCTGTGCTACCAAAACCGGACGCCACTCGCAGCCTGGCTTCGGAGACAACCGAGGGAATGGTGCTCTGCCCCGTCGACCATCCGCTGATCTCGGCGAAGGTGGTGGCGGCACTGATCGAGCAATTCGATTCGAGCGGAAAGCCGGTCGTGCTCCCCACTTTCCAAGGCCGCCGCGGACATCCCGTAATCTTTCGCAGCAATCTCTACGATGAACTGTTGGCGGCATCACCTGAAATCGGGGCGCGCGCGGTAGTGTGGGCTCACGCGGATGGGGTGCTGGAAGTACCGACGGAAGATCAGTCTGTTATTTTGAATTTAAATGATCCAGAAAGCTTGCGAGCGGCGCGGGAGCGCCGGGACCTTACTTGATTTGCTTCAGCAAAGATTCCAGCGCGTCACAGGCAAGCTGCGCGCCGTGTGCGGTGGCGGGCGGAAGCCCTCCAAGTAATTCCGATAAATGCGCGGGCGTGATGCGCCGCGCTTCATCAAGCGTTTTGCCGCGCAGAATTTCCGTCAGCAGCGAACTGCACGCAATCGCGGTAACACATCCCTGAGTCTTGAATCGCGCCTCGACGATTCGTCCTGCTTCCACGCGCGCGCCCAGCCGCAAAATATCCCCGCAAACCGGATTCGAAACTTCCACCACGGCCGTGGCTTCAGCTAAATCCCCAGCGTTGCGAGGATTCTTGAAATGATCGAGGACCGTTTCGCTGTAGAGGCTGTACACGAGCGCAGTATCGCAGACCCCCGCCGCCCATTCAACGCCCTCCGTGCGTTCACAGCCTGCTCGTGATCCCTCACTCCGTTCGGGATGACTACAAGGACCGTTGCCCAATAAAAAACGAGCTTCCGCCGATTTAACGGCATTGCCGTCAACTCCAGCGGAAGCTCGTGGGGTCGTTCTACTAACTTCGCGGACCTAGCGGCCGGCGGCTTTGGCTGAGGTGATGGACTTGTAACCGCAGCTTCCGGCTTTCTTCAGTGCTTCGATTGATTCCGCGGCGGTCATCAGCGGAGTGGTTTTCACCGACTTGCACGCGCCGCCCCCCGCGAAGGCAATGGCAATCGCGGCCGCGGAAACGTTGTCGGGCATCTCGAGAATTCCCACCACGTCGTGATCACCAAATGCGAAATAAAATGTTTCCATCTTTCCGCCGAGCTTTTCGATTGGCTTCCTCACGATATCGATGCGGTCCTGCGGATTCTTCATCAATGCTTCCCAGGCTTGCGCGGTATACGAAATTTCAGCCAGGTAATGTGGCATGGGGACCTCCGGTCCTCAAAATGTTGGAACCTGTGCGCGGATACTGGCAAAGCCCGAAGCCAAAGTCAAGGCAGGCGCCAGATCGCTCCAATTGCGGCGAACCTGGCGGCTCCGCGGCGTTCCTTAAGGGAGCGAGCCAGACAGGCCAATTCGGATGGCACGATCGAGAGGACGCTGCTGCGTGGCTTCTTGCCGGCTGGATATTTGCGTGGTAATTCTTTTCGCATCAATTGTGATGGACGCGCACACTCAACGGCCGGCGTGGCAAACCCTGCTGGCGTTCGCGATTATTTATTTTGTCTGGGGATCGACGTTTCTCGCGATTCGCGTGGGCGTTCGCGAGGTTCCGCCGTTTCTTTTGGCGGGGATTCGTTTTCTGGTTGCCGGGATCGTGCTATTCGGATGGACGGTAGCACGGGGCGAGCGGAGGCCCAGCAGGAGCGAGTGGGCGTCCGTATCGCTGCTGGCCGTGCTGATTTTTGTAATCGATTACGGATTGCTGTTCTGGGCGGAGCAGCGCGTGCCTTCGGGAATCGCCGCGGTGATGATGGCTACCATCCCGGTATTTATGGCGCTGTCTGAAATTATTTTTCTGCGGACGCAGCGGCTGACCATGCGCCTGGGCTTGGCGCTATTGATCGGGCTGGGCGGAGTGGCCGTGCTGGTGATCCGCTCGCTGGACCTGGGCGGGGCGCCGGTCGACCGGAGGGGCGCGGTGGCGTTGCTCATCGCGTCGATCAGTTGGTCGGTAGCGTCGGCGTTCGCGCGCAAATTGCCGCTACCATCCTCGAAAGTGATGAGCTCGGGAGCACAGATGCTGACCGGCGGCGTGTTTCTCGCTCTCACGTCAACGGCACTGGGCGAATTTCGTAATTTTCATCCGTCGTCCGTTTCGCGCGGCGCGTGGCTCGCGTTGCTTTATTTGATCGTGGCCGGCTCAATCATCGCGTTCACCGCTTACGTCTGGCTGATCCATCATGAATCGCCCACAAAAGTCGGCACCTACGCCTACGTGAATCCAGTGGTGGCTGTGCTGCTGGGTTATTTGCTGGGCGGCGAAGCCCTGGGCCCGCGAACCATTCTGGGCACCCTGTTCGTTCTAATCAGCGTGGTGGTAATCACCACCACAAGAACGAAGAAAGCCGCAGCGGCAGCGCCGCTGGAAGATATGGGCTGACAAGCGGTTAGTCGAATTACTGGACAATGTGAGGGCACCTGTCCGGACACCGCGCTAAACGGGCAAATGAAATAGGAATGGCCAGATCCGATTTTTATTTTTGCAAATTTAAGGGTTGGGGTATCTTTGTGGAGAATGCGGCCACTCGTTCTATTGTTACTAACACTGCTCCAAAGCTTGGCTGCCAGCACCCAGAATTGTCCGATGAGCGACGCGCGGCCTGCCCAAGCATC
This sequence comes from uncultured Acidobacteriota bacterium, assembly GCA_963797765.1. Lineage (GTDB taxonomy): Bacteria > Acidobacteriota > Terriglobia > Acidiferrales > UBA7541 > JBGPTK01. Next base: position 1,480,056 of record CAWCQU010000003.1, read on the forward strand.
TGTAGCTTCGACACTGCATGGAACTTTAAAGCTTCATGATGAGCTTAGGCAATGGCTTGGTCTAACACTTGAAAAACCAGCGTGTGGACAGGACGAAATCCAGCTTGTTTTTTCCGATGACAAAGCTCTGAGAAGTGCGGAATCCTTCCGTGGATGCGCCGTCTCCGCTACCGGAAAACTATTCGAGAGTCCGACTGGTTACTTCTCGGCTGTGATTGCAATATCCGACCCGGCGCTGAAGCCTGACCCTTCTTGCCGCCCATTTCCAGTCGAGCCGGACTCAACCACTGCTCTCATTCCAGTTAGCTTGAAAAGTTTCCGTGCATCCATAACCGTGGATTACCGGGGCAAAGGTCATGTCGAGGTGCGAGTCTGGCGCAGTGGGAACAATGAAGCTCTCCAACCGTGGAAGTCGTTCGTGTATTACGGGCTGAACGGTGGTCAAGATGTGATGTGGTTTGGTTGCCGCAAAGGTTTTGGTATTAAGGGAATTACCCAGACACCAAAATCACCAGGTGGATTTATTGAGAGCGACGGAGACTCGCCGAGTACTGTCATTCAGAATATGGAAGGCGTCAATAGAGTGGAATTTGCGTGCGAGAAGAAACCCGAAAGAACCTCTTCAAAAAAGGCCCCACTGCCCGATTAGTTGAGCTTCGCCCGAAGGTAATACGTCAAATAGGTTTAGAATGGCCGCGGGACGAAACCATGAAAATAGTTAACATGACCAAAGAAAAGAGCTGCACTTTCTGCAAGAAGTCCCAGCAGCTTGCCCGGTGCCTCATCGAGTCCCCCGACCAATGCACATACATCTGTGATGAGTGTGTCGTTGAGCCTGAAAGGCTGAAGCTTGCAGCCGAAGAGCAGGAAAACCAGAAAGACGCCTCCGTCCTTCTGCCCTCCAGATTTAGTAGATTCCTCCAAGAACATTTGGACCCGAAACAACTGCGATGCTCATTTTGTCAGAAGAGGATTCGCTCAAGAGATTTACACGTACCTGCCACCCACCCTGGAACTCAGGTTCAAATCTGTAGCGAGTGCCTAGTCGTATGTCGCCAGATTCTGAGGGACGAAACTCAGAGAAAACACTCTTCAGTGCGATAACTCCTGATTTGTCGGCTTGTCGGACATTTGATTTCGGGGCGCAAGAAACGATTCCATATGTACGGTTGAGCTCGCAGCGTTGATCGGGAGTTATCTCGATTTATTGACGGCGGGTGAGAAGGAGATCGAGAAATTAGGTACATCCGATGTCCGGTAGCTTTATGACTCTCCTCTTCCTCGATCCCTCGCCGTTGGGGTTACTGCAAGTTCGCTTGGCGAAGGAATGCCGCGAAACGCGGGTCGCCGCGCAGGGGGTCGAAGAAGGGATGCACTTTCAGAAATTGCATGATGTTCGATCGTTCTTCGGCGGCACGCCCCATCCATATAAATGCCTGCTCCGTGTCACCGAGTCCCAGGTAAGCGTTAAGAAACGCAGCCGCCGGGACGTAACCGGCTTTTCGCCGACGCTGAAGTTCGTCGAGAACCCGCAGAGCTTCCGCGCGGCGACCGGCGCGCGCATACGCCCGCACGAGCAAGCCCAGGACAGCCGAGCTGCGATGCGAGGCGGCAGCGTCTCTCTCCAGTACTCGAACCGCTTCATCATTTTGTTCGGCGCCGAGGAGTGCGAAGCCGAGAAACCACAGCGCTTGCGGGCTCTCAGGTTCTATGGCCAGCACAGTGCGCAATTCCCGAATGGACTCGTCATAGCGGCGAGCATGAAAGAGGATCCAGCCGATTTGGATACCGGTAAGCGCCAGCGGGTCAAGTTCCTGAGCACGTCGCGCCCACGATAGCGCCTCTTCGGTCCTCCCCTGGCGAAGAAACCAGTCCGCAAAGGCAGCGTGTGCGGCGGCATCGCTTGGGCTCAGCTCGATGGCGCGCTCATATTCCGCCTGGGCCTCCGGCCAGCGCCATTCATCGACCAAGGTTTCGGCAAGCAGAGCGTGCGCCTCGGAAAGTTGCGGATCCAACTCCAATGCCTTCCGCGTTGCGCTGATCACTTTTGGACGAACTTCATCGGGGGGCGCGCCAATCATAACTGTGCCGAGTGTTTCGTAGGCCCCTGCCAGGCCGACATAAGCTGGTGCAAACGTCGCGTCCTTCCTGATCGCCTCCTCAAAGTAGGCAATACTCACTTCGATGTCAGCCCTGGTGTTGCTTTTGGCGAACTGGCCCTTGAGATAGCTCTCGTACGCTTCGGGCGATACGGGACGTGCGGCGACCAGCCTGGCGCGCTCCTCCCCGGTAACCGTAACCTCTACTCTTCGAGCGATGGATTGTGCCACCTCGCTCTCCAGGGTGAGGGCGTCACGCAGTTCGCGATCGTAGGTCTCGGACCAAAAATGCTCGTCGGTAGCGCCGCGAATTAACTGGGCGTTGACGCGAACGTGACTCCCCTCCCTGATGATGGAACCTTCGAAAATGGCATCGACGTTCAACGTCTTTGCGATCTCCGGTGCGGAAAGGCGTGTCTCTTTGAACCGCATCACCGACGTCCGGGAGATGACGCGCAGATCATGAATTCGGGAGAGGCGTCCGATGAGCGCCTCGGTCATCCCGTCAGCAAGGTATTCCTGGGTTGAGTCGCCGGACAGGTTTTTCAAAGGCAGCACCGCCAGTGACTTAATTTTGGGATGTGCCGCATCGCTGGCTCGGTTCCTTGTGATGAAGTAGGCAGCGGCAAGCATCGCGAGTACCAGCATCCCGGCCAGGACAAGCCAGGTACGTGCCCGCAGAGTTCCCCTTGGTCCGGGGTCACGTTCCGCAGCCCCCGGCGCCCCAGTGCTACTCCCTTTCTTTTCCCCCTCTTCCAATGCCAACCTGCGGGTTTGTAACCAGGAATCCAGCTCTGAACAGAACGCGTAGACCGAACCCATCCTTTCATGCAGGTGCCGATGAACAGGCATCCCCTCGCGCTTCTCCCACCGGCGGACGGTGGTGACGTCCCGCCCCAGATAGGTAGCGATCTCCTTCCAGGATTCCAGACGACGCTTCCCGGACTCGGGCTGGGTCTTGGGTCGCGAGATCGCCTCGACAGACATGGCGTGGACCCTCCTGCTGGGTAGCGGGATTATCACACCTGTTTTATTCCGGGACAAGTGCCTGAACAGATAAAAAAGGCCGCCGGTGCCGCACTTCGCTGCTCTTTGCCTCTCTTTGCATGTTGTGCCGAAGCCCATGCCGGACGCAGCATCCCGCTGCAAGTGGTGGTATACGGCAATCACTCGATTAGGCCGGTGAGCCAAGCCAGACGCTAGAGGGTGAATGCCTAATGGCTTTGACCTGTCACCCGAAAAACAGGGCCGTAGAGAATCCAGCTTCTCCGGACTCGGTGACAGGAAACTGCAGATGATGTCAAGAACACGAACCCAGGACGCAAAAAAATCAGGAGAGGAGAACAACCATGACAGCGAGGAAATTTCTCAAGCCCGCAGCCGTTGCCTCGGCATTTGCCGCGATCCTGCTGGCGGGACTGCTGAGCAGTTCCCTGCGTTTAACGGCCCACGACCATGACCGCGATCGCGATCGCGATGACGATGACGACCGCAACGAATCAAAGATCCACCAGGGATTTGAGATAGCGCCGGTCCCGCTGAACCTGGAGGGGAAAAACCGGCGCCTGGTGGGACTCGGCAGCTATATCGTCAACGCGCAGGCCGATTGCAACATCTGCCACAACCCCGGCCCTGGCGACAATGAATTCCTGACGGGCGGAAATCCATACCTTGGCCAGCCCAAGATCATCAATCCGGCCACCTACTTGGGTGGCGGCCGGGATTTCGGCGCAATAGCGACAGGAGCTGCGCACATCATCTCCCGCAACCTGACGCCTGATAAAACCGGTTTGCCCGAAGGAGGCCGCACGTTTTCGGAGTTTCTCCAGATCATGAGGACAGGAGTGGACCTGGATAACCTCCATCCAGCCTGTCCAGCCGGTGTGGTTAACACGAGCTGCGTTCCGGCTCCGTTCCAGGCAGATCTCCTCCAGGTAATGCCCTGGGTTGCTGAGAAGGATATGTCGGAACATGACCTGCGTGCCATCTACGAATATCTGAGCGCCATTCCCTGCGTCGAAGGCCCGCCGGCTCCTAGCCCGCTGCACAACGATTGTTTTTGAGGCTGACGCTGGAAACCGCTCCCCGATCTCCCTCAGTGCTCTGTAAGGCGCTGGGGGAGACCACAACTCTCCCTAAGTTAGACTACCGGATGTTTCCCGTATCCGCGTCATTCAGGAGTTGACTATCGGCTTTCTGCCTATGCCACAAATCCATCCTTTGTCGCGTTCCTCGATTACCTGAACATTCGAGTAACCGGCGTTCGTGAAGAGTTCGCGATGTTCCTCAGCGCTCAGGAGCGTCATGCCGGTTCGCGAGGCGTATCTTTCGGCCAGCCTTGAAGTCGTGGTGTTCGCTCCTTTATAGACTTCCGCGATGACGGCGAGCGTGCCGCCCGGCTTCAGCACCCGGAACACTTCGCGCATGTCACCGGGCAAGTTGGGCCACCAGAAGTGGGTTTCCACGGCAGTGACGAGATCGAACTCGCCCTCCGGAAACGGCAACTGGGACACAGAGCCGTGCGCGCACCTCGACGCGGCCGAGACTGATCCATTGCGCATTTGTTCTTTTTGTTGCGGCGACGCTTTCCTCGGAATAATCGACTCCGTAGACTTTCCCCTGCGTCGCGATCGCCGCTAACTTACCCACTGTCCTGCCGCCGCCACAACCCACATCCAGGATCGTGTAGTGGTTCTCGATCGGAATCTGCTTTAAGCCCCAGTCTGTCAGCTTGGAATGGCTCGCGTTCATTCGCCACAAAGTGAATCGGCCCAGCCATCCGCTTGGCTTGCTGCATTGACTTTCCGGTGTTCTTCCGCTGGTCACGATGGGTTCTCCCGGGCAGACAGTCTAACTCTAAAATGAGCGGCGGCGTTTAAGTACCCACACGTCCGGCCTCCACGTTTATCGGGACTTAGTTACGGTGCGTGGAACGCGTTTCCCTTCGAGCCAATATGCGACCCCTGCAAAAACCAGATACCAGAAGAGCGCCGTTATCGCGGCTGTCTTGTCTGAAGACAGAGGAGGGCCAAAAAATACGATGGATTCGACGACTAGCATGGCGAAACCAAAAGTCACCATGCCATAGCGGCCAACGCGAGATGCCGATTGAGTCGTTTTCAAATAAAAATACATGCCGCTGAACAGAACGGCGATTTCAAGGATAAAAGCGAGGGACGGGTAATTCCAAAGCCCCAGGCCGATCTTCAGGGTATCGTCGTACAAGGGCATGTCGGGTCGATGTACCACCACATCAAGCACCCAATGAGAGAACACCGCCGCACCCACAAACGCTGCTGCGCCCCAGCCATCCGCCTTGCGCCACACGTAATAGGCGAGGGCGGCGCCGATGGCCCAGAGCATTGCGCCGATAAAACTATGAGTGTACGGCATGTAGTAGAGATCGAGCGGATTGGTAGCGGTGATTCCGGGGACGATGCGGACCTTTTCGATCCCGAGTAGCACGAATATGCTCCAAAACACGTCAAGCAACTGCACGGCAATGAAAAGGACCCACAGCGGAATAGATTTCCTCATGCCTTTTGCTGCGAAGCTGGGCCCGTAATGACCTACAAACATTTGAGTCCTCCCTTCTTAGAAGTCACCACCGAAGCCCACCCATGACCGCCGCTAAGTTTCGAAGACCGAAAACCTGGTTCCAATTTCAACACCGCAGGAATTGCGAAGCCTCCTTTGACGATAGTTGTCCGCAAAGAATCTTTGCTATACAACTTGCAGTAGCTTCCTCGACTTCGATAGGAGAGACTTCTTGCAGGAAATTTGCGCTCTTCATATGTGTGGGCTTGCGTTAATCAGAGCTGGGGGAGTTATCTTGGGCCGAAACCGCGCAAGCAAGGAATACAACTGGCACTACAGTACGAAAAAAAGGCATGGATGTCCTTTCAGCCGAATCAAATGGCCACAAAGCAATTCGATGCACGCACCTAAGCTTGAACACAACCCACCATTCGTTATTAACAGGTTCGAAGGACTTACAGCCCCTCAATGTGAGCTTTGCGATTCGAAGGTCCCAGCCCAGCAGGCAGGCCCATCAGAATATCCCATGTGTCTTAATCTGGCGCTAGTTTGGGGCATACTGCCAGGCGAAAAATTTCAGACCATTCCCGCCTTGTATCAATGCGGTTTGAAAGTCTTCCCGGTCTCCAGCAGCGTCTTCAGGCGGGAAAGAATCCGTGGCCATCCATCGGCGCAAGCAGTGTAAGTGGGGTCATCCTCGGCCCACTGGTCATGCGTCACTGTTACTTTGGTGGCTTCGGTCTCGGGTACTAATTCGATCGTTGCGCGAGAAGCCTTATCATTTTGGCCCATGGCGAAGGTGTACTGAAACACTTTTGGCGGATCATGCCGCAGGACCTTCCCTCGGACGTAGGTCATCGGCTTGCCATCCGGGCCCGGGCCCACCCACGCGAGTTCCCCACCCGGCTTGAAATCCGCTTGAAAGTCAGCGCCCCCGAAGATGATGCGGTTCGACTCCTTCGAAACAAAGCCTTCCCACACCTTTTCCGGCGTGGCGGCAATGTAGAACACATATTTCAACGGCGCTTGATCGGCCATTATCGCTCCTCACTTTCCGCCGCCATCTTATATCCGCAAACAAAACCCAACAAGGCTGTGCCTCGGTGAGGAAGACGCAGCACGCGCGATGAGAGGCGATCCTTGGAGCGGGGCGTGAAAAAACCAGAGACCGATTACCGCTTGCGCATCCACACGCCCCACGTCACCGGCCCGGCTTCCTGATCCGCGATTGGGCGGCCCGCCTGCTTGAGGGCCAATTTTATCTGGCCGTGATGGTAGCCTTCGTGCCAGATCATGTGCTGGAGCAGCAGAACCGGGTGGTCGTAGTGGAAGTCCATGTCCCGGCCAGACTCCATTCTGCCCTTCACCGCGTCCCGCACTGTCTTGGCGCTTTCGTTCAGCATCTGCTCGATGCGGCCGGTGTCCAGCTCCGCCGCCCACTCTTCCTCAGGCACTTTTCTGGCGAACTCGGGCGCGTCCTCGAAGACGAATACCAGCCGCACATAGTGGATGTGTGTAAAGAGCTGGGCGATCGTTGGGCTGCCTGCCATCGCTCTGGCCTCCAGCGCACCCTCCGGAACGGCGCGCAGCAGGTTGACCAAGATAGTGTTGTTCCGGTGCCAGGAGTCCAGCACAGCCTCGAGCAAGCGTTGATCCAGTTCGTCCGGCATTTCCCCACCATTCGGTTTTGACGACCCACTAATTCGCGAGTCGAGCCGCCACGCGAGATTCTATACCAACTGTGAAGTGGGCTAACTCCTGGCAAATCGGCTTACCGCACACTCAGAGCTGGTTTCTGATTACCGCGTTAGTCAGGAGTTTGCCTACGACGAGACCGCTTGGTATGCATCGCCGAGCAAGAGAGACAACCTCTTCGGTTTCTTCTGCGGCTCCTCATCTCCTTCCGAATTTTGCGAATAGCGGCATTTGCCTGTTTGCTGACTGACCAAAAACCCCGTACGACTCTGTAGTCTGATTTAACCAGTTTTCTCAAGCGATCGAGCGCACGTTCGTCTGCCATTTCAGAAAGGGCGTAAGCACACCAGAAGCGAACGTACTTAGAAGGGTCATCGAGACTCCGACGTAAAAGCTGGTGCGTTTTTTCTCGATGATTGTGTGCGAGTGATTCAGCAGCCTGTCCTCTGACTTTGGGATGTTCCCGCTTATTAGCCAGGGACTTCTCCAGCGCAGGAATCGCGGCATTACCGTGCGTTAGGTTCAAGGCGTAGGCGGCCGCGGCTCTGTTCAACACTCGCTTTCCGTGATGCAAAACGTTTAGGACCGACCGTAGGTTGTCTGGATCATCTTTTTGCCAGATTTCCTTTGCCGCTTCGTACGCATCGATTGAGGTTTTGCCGTTGAGACGCTCCAAGGCAGTGCGAAGACGAATCTTTCCCAATCGACGCTTCCCACGCCCGTAGAAATTATTTTCTTGAGACAAACGCTCCACGTCGAAGTATTTCAACAAGTGCGCTCGGTCTGTTGTCTGCTCGTATTCCCCGTTCTCGTCTACGAGCCAGACGCATTCAAGTCCGTCTTTGCGGCTGTAATATCCCACTCGAAATTGACGCCCCACGTCTTTTCGCCAGCTTGGAGTGTTGTTATCGAATCTCGCTAATCGCACCCGGGAAAGAGGGGGAATGATCTTTGGAATGGAATTCATAGACTCCATACATGCTGCCACGGACCCGGCAATTGTCAATCCAAGTGCTGCTTAGTCCGCGTACCAAACATTCGAACTCGGGCTGCGCAACCGAAGGACCGCCGCCTGAAGCCCGAAACCGGATTGTCGCAGGCTCGAGGCGTACTGGGGAACAGTACGAGTTGTAGCAAGAGACGCCACGATTAGAATGGATTGGACACGTGGCCGACAATCCATCGCGCAGTGGAATACGAATCGCTTCGCTGGCGCCGAGCGTGACGTCGATTTTGATAGCCTTGGGCGCGCGAAAATCATTGGTGGGCGTGAGCAAGTGGTGCGCGGATGTGGCCGATGTCGGACGGCTGCCGAGGCTGGGAGATTGCTGGTCGCTCGATGCCGATGCGGTGATGAAATTGCACCCCGGCGTAGTGATCGGCTCGGTCCCATTCAAAACGGAAGCCGTCGAGAAATTATTGGCGCTGCCCGTGGCGTTCGTCGCACTGAATCCGCGCTCGCTGGCCGACGTATATTCCGATATTCGGCTTGGTGGGAAGCATTGCCGGCCGCTCTGCCGCTGCCGAAAATTTAATTAAGCGCATGCGACGCGGAATTCGCGGCAATTTCCGTAAAAGCCCGCCGCATGAAATCGCGCCCTGCAAGTTTATTGTGAGGCTTGGCCGAATCCGCGAATCACTTCCCCTCCCTGGGTCCGCGAACTGGTCGCAATCGCCGGCGCGAAGCATGGTTTTGAACCTGGCTCACGCGTTTCCGACGAGCAAGTGGCGCAAGCGATGCCCGAAGTGATCATGATTGCTTGGACTGCAACCGGCGACCGGCCGTCGGCTCGCAAGACTCTCGAAAATCCGGCTTGGCAAAATGTCCCTGCAGTCAAAAATCGCCAGATAATTGTGTTGCGCGACGAATTATTGAACACGCCCGGCCCGCCGCTCGTTCAGGGCGCCAAAGGAATTATTTCGCGCGATTCATTTCGCTGGTCCGAAATAAGAGAAAGATGCCACCCTAAAAGGCTGGCGCTAAACAGGGCGAGGCGCAGCAGCGAGGCAAGCAAACTTGAGGGCGAAATGCTACTGGTCGTCGCGGGACTGATCGAACAGGAAGGCGCGCTGCTGGTCTGCCAGCGCAGCAAAAACGGCACGTTCGCCCTGCAATGGGAATTCCCGGGCGGCAAAGTGCGCCCGGGCGAAGCGCTTCCAGCGGCACTGGCTCGCGAGTTGCGCGAAGAACTCGGAGTATCCGCACAAGTGGGCGCGGAACTCTTCCGCACGCGGCATCGCTACAAAGAGCTTTCTTCTGAAATTGAGCTGGTGTTTTTTGCCGCGCAGGTGGATCCGAAGGCGATTCGCAACCTCGTATTCGAGCAGATTCAGTGGGCTAAGCCGGCCGCGCTCCCGGCGATGGATTTTCTTCCAGCGGACCGGGAATTGATCCTAAAACTGGCCAGCGGCGAGTTAAACCTTACGCAGTAGTGCTTTCCGGAAGTGACCTGGGAACGCCATTCTGGTGAATGGTGTTTGGCTGGGCGCCAATCGAGAGATTGGCGTTCCAGGGAATCCTACCCAAACGCAATTCGAAAGGTACGGTTTCAGTACTCCCATCTACAATTAGTACCCCTCTCCGTTTGGCGCGCATCGCGTTCAGTAGTATTCTATGGAGTGAAAAATAATCGAACGGTTGCCGCGGGTGTCCCCAGGTGAATCAGTCGGCCGACGGCAAAGGACAAACAGAGAACATGAGCGAGAGTGTGATTTCCCGGCCATCCGCGTCAGAGGAAATTGAAATCCAGGAGTGGGTTGAGTCTCTTGACGCGGTTTTGAGGATCGGCGGTCGCGAGGAAGTAAGTCACATCTTGAAGAGGTTGCGCGAGTACGCTGCGAAACGTGGCGTGACCCTTCCCTTCACCGCGCAAACCCCGTATGTGAATACCATTTCGCTCAGCCAGCAGGCTATGTTTCCGGGCGACCAGGAAATCGAGCGCCGCATCAAGAGCCTGGTCCGCTGGAACGCGCTGGCAATGGTGGTGCGCGCCAATCGAGTGGAGCACGGAATCGGCGGCCACATTTCCACCTATGCTTCGGCGGCCACGTTGCTCGAAATCGGATTCAATCATTTCTTTCGCGCTCGCACCGAGGAATTCGAGGGGGATACTGTTTATTTTCAGGGCCATGCTTCTCCCGGCGTATACGCGCGGGCGTTCTTGGAAGGACGCATCAGCGCCGAGCAATTGGAAAATTTCCGCGGCGAATTGGAACCGAACGGCGGCCTCAGTTCTTATCCTCATCCGTGGCTGATGCCGGATTTCTGGGAATTCCCCACCGTCTCAATGGGCTTGAGCCCGATCATGGCCATCTATCAGGCTCGCTTCAATCGCTACCTGGAAAATCGCGGCCTGAAACCAAAAACAGACGCCAAAGTGTGGGCGTTTCTTGGCGACGGCGAAACCGACGAGCCGGAAAGCCTGGGTGCGATCACTCTGGCTTCGCGCGAACATCTCGATAACTTGATTTTTGTGGTGAATTGCAATTTGCAGCGGCTGGACGGCCCGGTGCGCGGCAATGGACAAATCATTCAGGAGCTCGAAGCCGCATTTCGCGGTGCGGGCTGGAACGTGATCAAAGTGCTCTGGGGAAGCGACTGGGATCCGATCCTCCAGATGGATACTGACGGACTGCTGGCCGACCGGATGGGCGAAATGCTGGACGGCGAATCCCAGAAGCTGGTCGTCGAGACCGGGCTCGTACATTCGCGACCATTTCTTCGGAAGCGATCCGCGCTTGCTGAAACTGGTGGCGCCTTTGCCCGACGAAACCCTGCGCCGCCTCCGTCTGGGCGGGCACGACCCGCGGAAGGTTTATGCCGCCTATAAAGCCGCCGTGGAGCACAAAGGATCGCCGACGGTGATTCTGGCCCGTACGATCAAAGGATACGGACTGGGCGAGAGCGGCGAGGGCCGCAACATCACCCACCAGCAGAAGAAATTGAACGAAGACGAACTGCGTCTATTCCGCTCGCGCTTCGGCATTCCGCTGAACGATGAAGACGTGGCCGAGACTCCCTTCTATCGCCCGCCGGAAGACAGCCCGGAAATTCAGTATCTGCGCGCGCGACGCGCGAGGCTCTGGGCGGATACGTTCCGAAGCGGTCCGTCCGCGCCAAACCGCTCGAGGCGGCCGAGTCACGATGATATTGTTCAAGGAATTCGCGGAAGGCAGCGAAGAGCCGCGAAGTTTCCACCACCATGGTTTTCGTGCGCATGCTGAACAAGATGATGAAAGATCCGGAAATCGGAAAACTGATTGTTCCGATTGTTCCCGACGAGGCGCGCACGTTCGGCATGGAATCGCTTTTCCGCCAGGTGGGAATTTATTCCAGCACCGGCCAGCTCTACGAGCCGGTGGACGTGCACACGTTGCTTTATTACAAGGAAGCCAAGGACGGCCAAATTCTGGAAGAAGGAATCACCGAAGCAGGATCGATGTCTTCGTTCATCGCCGCCGGTTCCGCTTATGCCACCCACGGCATCAATACGATTCCCTTTTTTATTTTTTACTCGATGTTCGGATTCCAGCGCATCGCGGACTTGATCTGGGCCGCTGCGGATATGCGCTGCCGCGGATTCCTGCTGGGCGGCACGTCGGGACGCACCACGCTGGCGGGCGAAGGCTTGCAGCACCAGGACGGCAATAGTCACGTGCTGGCGCTGCCGGTTCCCAACCTGCTTGCTTACGATCCCGCATTTGCCTACGAAGTGGGCGTAATTATTCAGGATGGCATCCGCCGGATGTACAAGGAAAATGAAAGCATCTTTTATTACATCACCGTGATGAATGAGCCGTACCACATGCCGCCAATGCCCGCCGGATCGCAAGGAAGGGATTCTGAAGGGCATGTATCGCTTCCGCGCTTCCGAAAATAAAAAATCGAAAGCTCCGCGCGCAGCTTTTCGGCAGCGGCGCCATTTTGCGCGAAGCGCTGCAAGCGCAAGAACTGCTCGAACAGAAATTCGGAGTGGCGGCGGACGTGTGGAGCGTGACCAGCTACAAGCAACTCTACACTGACGGCCTCGATACCGAGCGCTGGAACATGCTCCATCCCACCGAAAAACAGCGCGTCCCCTACGTGACGCAATGTCTGGCGGACGCTCCCGGCGTTCTGGTGGCCGCTTCGGATTATCTGAAGGCCCTGCCCAACGTAGTCAGCAAGTGGATGCCCCGCCGCTTATCCGCGCTTGGCACAGACGGCTTCGGCCGCAGCGAGAGCCGCGCCTCTCTTGCGGAACTTCTTCGAGATGGATGCGCGCTTCATCGCATACTCCACGTTGGTCGAGCTATTCCACGAAGGAAAGATCGAGGCCTCCGTGGTCGAAAAAGCAATCAAAGAACTCGACATCAACCTGGAAAAATCCAACCCTCGAACATCCTGAGCTCTGTCGTTCGACTTCCGTTGAGACGGGCTATGAGTCCTATGCCTTAGTTTCCCTTTTTTGGAACTTGACAAACTAGCACCCGTACAAATAACTTCAACCGATAACTCCCTTCGTGATACCCGATACAAAAAATTACACAAGCACAGGCAGTTCAAGTTCGAACTTGCGGCTGTGGAAGATTACTCGCTTGGAGCGTTGCGACGCCCGTTTTGCTGCCACCGAGTGCCGAGCTGCGCTTGAGCGATTAAGACCTAACCATCGATGCTTGAGTGTAAGCGCGAGGGCGCCAACACTTCTAAAAAAAAGGAGTTTCACCATTGTTCACAAGACTTCGACATTCCAATCGAATCAGATTCGCCCTTCCGCGCTTCCTCCTTCTGGGCAGCCTTGTTCTCGCGAGTTCACTCTTGTTTTCCAGCCCGGCTGCTGCTGACGACGGGCACGACCGCTGCCCCGCCTCGCGAAACATGTTTGTAGGTCCCGGCCATCTGGACGATCCCACTGGCGCCTGGTATTCGACGTTGACCTCAAACGAGGCGTTCGATTCGCTTCGCACCCACCGTTTCCTCAATACATGCACAGTTGAGGAGATCATCAAGGCTCCCGCGAGTGATGCATCCGTCCAACAGCGCGTGCTGCAAGGCTTCCCCGATGGATACACCACCGTAACCCGTGACCGGGATGAACTGTTCGTGTTCTATGGGACGTCGCCCGATCCTTCGGCATGTACGGACGAGGGCGAGCTCGCGGGCCTTTGCGCCTTCGGCCCGTCCACAGCCAAGATCGATGCAAACACGCTCACAGTGATTTGGCGAAAACTGCTCTACAACGCAAAGGCTTCGAACGCCTGGAACTACGCCGGGGGAGTGGGAGTTCACGCCAATGGGTTTATATATACGATCACGGACAGCCTAGCCTTCAAACAAGATCCCGCCACGGGAGAAATTCTCGCCACCACCCAACTCCCGACGCCGGATACCAATGGCCAGACCCCGCTCGACACTGTTTACAACGGCTTCATCGTCTTAGGCGACGGAAAGTTGATCACCAAGCAGGTGACCCGCAAGGCAGGATGTACGCTGCTCGGACTCCAGGCGCTGGTGGGCTGCCCCGATTTATCGATTCCCGCGCAGATCACTGTGCTTGATCCGGATACCTTACAGATTCTCTCCACCATCGCGGCCCCCCAAGCTGCTCTTGGCCGCATCACCAGCGCGGTTTTCGAGGGCCAGGAATACGTGTACCTGGCGGGAGCGTCCGCCAACGACCCGAACGCCGAGGAGCCGATGGACTACCGGCCCTCGAGGACCTACCGCTTTCTCTACCACAAAAACACATCTGCCCTGACGCTCGACCCCGACTTCACGCCCGTCCCCTACATCCGCTTCATCGGGCAGAAACCCGGAACCGCGGTCGGAGTCATGGGCGACTACGCGATTGTTCAGACCAATTTCGCTCTCAAAGCGGAACACGACCTTGGGATTACTGTGTTCTCGCAATCCGATGGCAGCGTAGAGGCGTACGATGAGCCGTTTCGCGGCTATCCTTCCGACACGCTGCTCGCCTTTACGAGTGGCTCGACCTCGTCTCAACTCAGTCTGCCGTCGGTCGACCCGGAAAACCTCCAGATTTTCTCCTGGGACGCGGATAAGGGGCGATTCGCCGGGCTTCAGTTCCGCCCCAAGCGGCATGCGCTTACAACCATGTGGAATGTCCGGCAGGAATCAAACGCCTTTGCAAACCTGCTCGGGCCCAAAGGCAACAGGCAAGTTGTCCTCACTAATCAGCTCTATGTTCCATTCCCGCAGCTGTTTCCGCTTTGCTCGGTCCTAAGCACACAGCTCGCTGAGTGCGAGCAGTTGGTGTGGCGCGACACACAGACCGGAAAGGTGCTGTTGCGCAGCGCCTTCCAAGCGGGTGGGTTCGGCGCGGCGATCGGGGTCGGGTTCGACGGGAAGGCCTACACAGTAACGGACAAGGGCGATTTCATTGAGCAAACGATCCGCCGGGAGAGGCGGTAGGCTAGGTTCCCGTTCCGAGCGCCGGATTTCCGTTGGACACGGATTGGTGAGTTCTTCTTCGTGTAACAACGTCGAATCGGCGAGATCGTGTAGCGCCACCCTTCAGGGTGCCATTTTTACTTTCAACTCGATTGTGCGTTTAGCGAGACCACGCGTTACCAATGGGCGCGGCTTGATCCATCGTTGCGTCCCGGCTAGCTGGAGGAACAACATGAAAAGATTCGTGTCCACACTTATGATCGCGCTAGCGCTGGTATTCCTTCTCGGGGGGCCAGGCGGCGTGACGGCGGGCGGATCACAATTCTCCGGCCGTCCCGACGGGGACGTGCAGAATGTGAAATTTCTCGGCAGGTTTGCGACGAGCTTGGCGTACGTCGTGCAGTTCTACCCTCTGTGGTTCACGTTTTACCAAGGGAAAGTGGCCACTAAAAATCGTCTTGTCGGCCCAGTCAGAATTTCACCACTTTATCAAATCGTGGTCGCGATCAACGACGATACGGTATACGCCAGCACCTTCCTCGATCTCACCGACCAACCCATAATCCTCACGATCCCGCCCACGCAGGTAACTTATTCCATCCTCAAGCTGGACCCCTATGGCGATATTTTCCACACCAGCCCAGACCTTGCGGAATCCACAAGTGACCAGACGCAAACCTATGCCCTCACCGGGCCCGGCTGGAGCGGCACTCTTCCTCCCGGCGTCACCCAAATTTCCTACCCGTTGAACTTCTCGACTTTGATCTTCCGCGCCGACAAATTCTCGCCGGCAGGAGTGGACCAGCACGCGGAAGCCGATCTTTTCCGCCGCTCGCTAAACATGAGACCCATGTGCGACTACATCGGCTCAACGTGCCCCGAACGGACTATCCACAACCCCCTCGGCGGAAATGCCCTCATTCTTCCAGAGCTCGCCTTCGTGGAACCGTTCAAAACGGCTGCCGACACCCTGGTCAAACTAGATCCCATCGGTTTTCTCCGGCAACTTCAGATCGCCGTCAAGGGAGAGCAAACTCCGGCTCTCTCACCCTATGAGCAGGCGCTTTCGGACCACTTTGATGAGTTGTTCGGCGACGGCAATTTCAGCGGCCAGCCGTTGCAACGAGTTGAATTCAGGCAAGGCACTCAGACGGCTCATCAGTTGATCCTGGACCGCTACCTGAACCACACCGATCGAAACAATTGGATCAATTTCGAAAATATCGGCAGTTGGGGTCCGCATGTCATCGAGCGGTCGTCCATCACGGAATTCATCCAATTCGGAAACGGCTTTGACACTGCGGCATATTTCCACACCTTCAAGGATGCCAATGACCGTGCCCTGAATGGAAGCGATGGTCACGTTTACGAGTTGAGATTTCTTCCCGGCGAGCAACCCGACACAAAACGTTTTTGGTCGCTCACCTGTTACACTCCGGAATCGATTGAGCTGATCGAGAATCCGATCAACAAGTATTTGGTGGCCAGCTATACACCCGGACTTCAGACCGACCCGGACGGCACCCTCCGGATTTACATTTCCCATGAGAAGCCGGATGGCGTGCCGGAGTCGAACTGGCTGCCCGCTCCAGACCGCCCGTTCAATCTCATGCTGCGCGATTACGGCCCAACCGGACGCGTGTCGGAAGGCAGGTATATTCCTCCGCCGATCCAGCGACTCGAGCCGAATCACCGTCACTAGTCCGAAGACGGATTTCGAGCAATCCATCGTTCGAACCCTGATGTGACGAGGATTTTTTGTACCAGCGGGACTGAGCGAAAATTCACTCCGGAGAAATGCTGGTAGAACAATAAACAAACACAATCCGGCTAGATCGCCATGCTCCTGCGCCAGATGGCAGTGAAACTCGAAGACGGAAAGTCCATCCCGCAAACCTGCCAGGAAGCGCCGATCCCTTACATCTCGCGCTAAAAGGCGAGACTCCCGCGGCGCGCGAGTTCCTCAACTCGTTCCCGCACCCAAAACTGCAAACTATCCCAATCGAGTAATATCAATACTTTTGGAGCTCGGACAGTGAGGTTCGCATTTGCATCGTTGTAGAACTCCTAGAACGCATCCCAAGTTAATTTTTGATTGATGCTCACTATTCTCTTGACTGCATTGGGAGCTTCTATATTCTCCCAGTGAATTTTTCTTGCTTACAACGATGTCTTCTGTAGCCGGGCGCAATCCTGGACATGTTGACACGGAAACAGCACTCGATTGTTTTTAGCTGCGCTCACACGTTCTCTGGCGCCGTCCCCGTCACGAACGCGTTGACGAGCCGTTTTTCTTTATTCTGAAGCTAGACGGAACAAGAAACCAACACTGTTCACTAGCGCGGTAAGGTGCGATTCATGTTTCACTGTATCTTAATTTTTTTTCCGCTCTTCCTGTTTTCCGCGGATATTCTGGCCGGCAATCTCTCACGCACGCGGGAACTGGCAAGCTGAATCCCATTTCAATCAATCCGTTTTGCCCGCCGGGCCTGCCTGGGCTTCAACGTTGCCTGTTCATTTGGAGCTGCCGGCCGGGACGGCAGCGGAACTACCGTCTGGCGCGTTAAGCCGAAATCTTTTCCCTTCCTCACAGGCTGCGAGACTCACCTCGAACACGATTGTCAAAATACAAACTGGGAGAGACTACTGTGAAAAAAATTACAATTAGAAGTGCAGGAATTTGCCTGTTTCCTGCTGGGAGCTTACGCAGCAGTTCATCTTGGCAGCGGAGCGAGAAGCACGCGATTCACCGCGGACAAGGCGCTATCCGGGCACGCGAATTCTCAAATTTCCGCAGGACCCGCGACGTTGAATTTCAATACTTCTTCTCCCATCGCTTTGCCGTCTCTTAGCCTGGTTCCGCCGGATGTGGCAGCGTTCGCAGGGGCCCCGCGCAGTCAGGACCAAAAAATGCGCCCTGAAAGAAACACAGGTCATCGAGCGCTACGGAAAACTGCCGCTCGGTTTCGAAGCGAACCGCGGACAAACCGATCCCCGGGTGAAATTTCTGTCGCGGGGACGCGGCTATAATCTTTTTTTGACGCCCACGGAAGCAGTCCTTGCTCTGCACAAGCCGGAATCTCAAGATTCTCGGCGAACCGGTGAGCCTGTAGCAGCGTCCGCACGTCCGGCGCAAATTGAAAATCCACTCGTCCTGCGCATGAAATTGCTGGGCGCGAACCGAACGGCCGAAGTTTCCGGAATGCAGGAACTGCCGGGAAAAAGCAATTACCTGATCGGCAATGACCCCAAAAAGTGGCGCACCGATGTGCCCAACTTTGCCCGCGTTCAGTATCGCAACGTCTATCCGGGAATCGATTTGCTCTATTACGGAAACCAGGGCCAGCTCGAGAACGATTTCGTCGTCTCTCCCGGCGCGGACCCCAAGGCGATCGACTTGGGATTCCGCGGCGAAGCAAAAATGGAAGTCGATGCTCAAGGTGAGCTGCTGCTGCACGTCGCCGATGGCCAGATCGTTCTGCACAAGCCAGTCGCTTACCAACTCTCAGGCGGGGCGCGGCAGGAGGTTTCCGCAGGCTATGAAATCAAGCGAGGCAAGGAGGTCCGCTTCGTTGTGGCGAACTACAATCCAGCCATACCCCTGGTCATCGACCCCGTGCTGTCATATTCGACTTACCTGGGAGGCAGCTCGGGTGACAGCCCCGCTGCCATCGCCGTAGATACCTCCGGTAACGCCTATGTTGTCGGAAGAACAGAATCGACCGACTATCCCGTCACCGCCGGCGCTTTCCAAACTGCTTCCGGCGGCGTGGAAGACGCTTTCGTAACGAAGCTGAATAGCACGGGCACCGCCTTGGTTTATTCCACCTATCTGGGTGGCAGCCTCCTCGACTTCGCACAAGCGGTGGCCGTCAATTCCTCCGGGAATGCCTATCTGGCCGGAGCCGCCAAATCGTCGAATTTCCCCGTGACCGCCGGCGCGTTCCAGACCACCAAAGTCACCTCCGCTGGCCTGACGGCCGCCTTTATCACTGAGCTAAATGCCGCCGGCAACGGATTGGTGTACTCCACCTACCTTACCGGCACCAACCAGTTCTCGCAGGCAAACGCCATCGCGCTTGATTCCTCCGGCAACGCCTACGTGACGGGCATCGATCTTGCAAGCGATTTCCCCACCACCCCGGGGGCTTTCTCTACCACGATGCACGCAATCTTTGTAACCGAATTGAACCCCACCGGCACTGCCTTGGTCTACTCCACTTTTCTGGGCGGCTCACAAAATACTGAAGATTCCTCATCCGCGATCGCGGTTGATTCCTCCGGCAACGCATATGTGACGGGATCTGTATTATTCAAGCGACTTCCCGGTCACACCCGGGGCCTTTCAGACGACGAAAGGCACCAACGCAATCCTCAACGCCTTTGTGACCAAACTCAACAGCATAGGTACTGCTTTGATCTACTCCACATACTTGGGAGGAAGCTATGGCGACGCTGCGGCGGGCATAGCGGTCGATTCCTCCGGCAATGCCTATGTCACTGGACAGGCTGACTCCACAGATTTCCCGGTGACCGTGGGGAGCTTCCAGACAGTATATGGGGGAGGAAATAACGATGTGTTCGTCACCAAGCTGAATGCCAGCGGTACCGCCCTGGTTTATTCCACGTATCTGGGAGGCTCCGGCAATGACGCCGGCAATGGAATCGCAGTGGATTCCTCCGGCATTGCCTATGTCACAGGCATTGCGGCTTCAAGCAACTTCCCTACGACGGGAGATGCCTACCAGGCGGCTCTGGCAGGCAATGGAAACGCCTTTCTGACGGAGATCAATACCGCGGGAACGGGGCTGGTGTATTCCACTTTCCTGGGAGGCACAACCAATGACCATGGGTTTGGAATTGCCTTGGATTCCAACGGCGCGATTTACCTGACCGGATCGGCTGGGTCCAACTTCCCGGTAACAAACGGAGCATTCCAGACGAGCTTGGGATCTGCAATTAGCGCACCTTTCGTCGCAAAGTTTTCTTCGGCGGTGGGCTCTGCTGGGACGCATCTTTCCGTCTCGCCGGTCACTGCCACCTACGGCGGAACGGCCAATCTGCAGGCGGTTCTCACTCGAACCTCCGACAATACAGGGCTCAACAGCGAAGCAGTCAGCTTCACGTTAAATAGCAGCCCGGCCGGCTCGGGCATGACGAACTCCTCCGGGACCGCAACTGTCACCGCCGCGAGTCTCTCAGGCATCGCTGCCGGGACCTATCCCACGGGAGTAGCGGCCAGCTTCAGCGGGGACATCACCTATGCGGCTGCCAGCGGAAGCGCTCAACTAAAAATCAACCCGGCACCCTTGACAATCACGGCCAACAATCTTTCGCGGCCCTATGGCGCGCCAAATCCTCCACTCACAGCCAGCTACTCCGCCTTCGCCAGTGGTGACGGCCAAAGCGTTCTCTCGGGATCTCTCAGTTGCACCACCACCGCGTTTTCCGGAAGTGGAGCATCCAATCCCGGCAGCGCTCCGGGGACATATCCCATCATTTGCTCGGGTCAGTCGTCCACGAACTACACGATCACGTATGTCCGCGGGACTCTGACCATCACCTCCGCTCCGCTCGTGAAGCTTTCCCTGCTCGGAGTCACTTTCCCCTCTCAAATTGTCGACACCAGCAGCTCCCAGCAGAGCGTCACTTTAACCAATAGTGGCAAAGCCGCCTTGAATATCTCCGGCATTTCGGCAACTGGCGACTTCAGCCAAACCAACAATTGCAAGAGTTCGATTGCCGCCAAGGGAACTTGCTCGATCAAGATCCGCTTCTTCCCGACCGCGGCCGGAACTCGCACCGGCTCAATCATCATCAGCGACAATGCCTATGACAGCCCGCAGCAGATCTCTTTGGAAGGCGTGGGCATCGCCGCGAGTGTCTCTCCGGCCAAGTTGACCTTTGCCGCGCGCAAAGTGGGCACCACCAGCCCGCCGCAATCGGTCAACTTGTTGAATAACGGCGCGGCAATTCTGGCGATTTATGGCGTCTCAATTACCGGCGCCAATAGTGCTGACTTCAGCCAGACGAACACTTGCAGCACCAGCGTCAATGGGTCGGCGTTTTGCGTCATCACCGTGACGTTCACGCCGCATGGAACCGGAACCCGCAAAGCCACTCTGCAGATCATGGATTCCGATCCCAGCAGCCCGCAGTCGGTGGCGCTGTCCGGCACTGGCAAATAAATCACAGCCGCTCGCGCATCGCTCGATTGCGATGTCCGGCGGCAAACATCCTGTGAGGAGCGACGGGTTGCCCGATACGGGCAGCCCGTCGTTCCATGGCCGCCTTCCAGAGTCAGGAATCGAAGAATATCCGCGTGATCTGAAAGTCCTCGCGTGTGGCGCAGGCAATCCCCCCTGTCACGGGCGCGCGGCTTCCGCCGCTTCCACGCGTTCTCTCCTTTTATTGTTGACTCGAGACGTCGAACGACCCACCAGGATTCGTCATCTCGACTTCAAATTGAATTTCATGGTTCGATCGCCCGCTGTGAAAATCCGCTGATATGAACTCGCCGTCGTTCTAGGGCGGCTCATTCACACAAATTGTGAATCAGGTGAGGCTTCTTCCTCCATCCACGGCAATGATCTGCCCGGTAATAAATTCGGATTGCGCCAGGAACGAAACCGTCTCCGCGATATCGTTCCCGGTTCCCACTTTGTGCAGAGGAACGCGCCGAATGTACTCCTCATCGGGAACTTCACCGGGAAATTGAATTGTTCCCGGAGCAATTCCATTGACTAGAATCTCCGGGCCCAGGGCGCGAGCCATGCATTTCGTCAACATGATCGCGCCCGCCTTCGACGAACAATAGTGCATGTAAGCCGGCCACGGCAAAATGCCGCCTAACGAAGTGAGGTTGATAATTCGCCCGCGTCCCTGGCGCTTCATCATCGGCGCCGCCGCTTGCGCGCAAAAGAATTGCGCTTTCAAATTGATTCCCAGCACCCGGTCCCACTGCTCTTCGGTCAACTCCTCGAATTTCGCGGGGAAAAATACGCCCGCATTATTCACCAGAATATCCAACCGGCCGAATTCGCGTTCCGCCGCCGCGAACATCCGGTCGACCTCTACCTTGCGCGCGACGTCGGCCTGAATCGCCAGGGCTCGCCGCCCGAGTCCCTGGATCTCGCGAACCACGGAATCAGTTTCATTTTGGGAATGGTTGTAGTTTATGACCACGGAGGCGCCCTGGTCGGCCAGTTTCAGGGCAATGCTCCGCCCGATACGCTTGGCCGCGCCAGTCACCAGGGCAACTTGTCCCGCAAACGGCAATTCCGGCATGGCTTCCCCCTCAACGGCGATCAAAACATAACATTTGTCGCCAGGGCTCGGTAAATCATTCACGGTTTGATGGGATTGCGTATGGGCCGCCGAGGAATTGCGTATGGTGAAACGCTCGGCAAAGTCCCTTGAACGGAGACGGGTTGAAATGCGCAGATATCATCCCCTTGCCACCCATTCTGTAGGGGCCGGCTTCAGCCGCGCCCTGTTTTCTTCAATCGATAAATATTGCCGGCGTTTCAATCTGCCGTAGAATTGCAATTTCGAACATTATTCGTGGAGGCTGCATGAAACTCGATCTGCTGGCCATCGCCGCGCATCCCGACGATGTGGAACTGACCTGCGGGGGAACGCTGATCAAGATGGCTCAACTGGGATACAAAACCGGAGTAATGGATTTGACGCGCGGAGAAATGGGAACGCGCGGAACTCCGGAAACCCGGCGAAAGGAAGCTGCGGCGGCCGCAAGAATTTTGCGCCTGCGCCACCGCGAAAATCTTGGCTTGCCCGACGCGGGCGTCGAAGCATCGCAAGAATACAAACTAAAGTTAGCGGCGCGAATTCGCGAATTGCAGCCGCATACCGTGATTTTGCCCTATTGGGAAGGACGCCATCCCGATCATTATAACGCGGCCCGATTGGGTTTTGAGGGCTGCTTCCTCGCGGGATTAAAAATGCTTCCGCTGGCGGGAGAAGCGTTCCGGCCGTTCAAGATTCTGTATTCAACCGCGTATCACGAATTAATTCAGCCGACCTTCGCGGTGGACATCACGCGGCAATTTGCGCAACGGCGAAAAGCCATCCTCGCTTACAAATCGCAATTCACTCCGCCCAAAGGCGCCCGGCACGGCAAAGTATTTTTGCCGCTCGATGAATTGGAAGAGGCCATGAGCATCGTAGCGGGTTATTACGGCAGAATGATCGGCGTAAAATATGCAGAAGGTTTTCTGGTGAAAGAAACGATGCAGGTGGATGACGTAGTGAAGTTGCCTGTCCGGTCAATTTGAAATGGTATGAAAATGCGAACCTGGCGCGGGATGATTTGCTCGAACTAGAATTTGTCCGATTCCTGCGCGTAGCTGAATCCGAGAAGTGTTTGCCCTGCCGCCGCGCGATCGATTTTTATTCGCAGAGGCGGCTCCGTTTCGGCGCCTGCTTTGCGCAGCACCGCGAAGGTCGCCAGCGCTTCGTTATAGACCTTCGTGACCAGATAGGAATCGCTCGAACCGTCCTTCTTCCAAACCTGGCCCACTTGGATTTTTTTTGTCGGCATCCTGGTTTTGCCTCGGAGTACCGACTTTAGAGGGATTTGCATCCCTCGTCAATGGAACGGGTGATTACCGTGCGGGAAAGGGGCAATTTCGCAGGCAAATTCGATGCCGAACTCAAGTCCTGAGGATGATTCAGTATCCTACACATACTGCACCACTTAGCAATACTCTTGAGGGCTAAAGAAAATGGCATGCCGGATCGATTCCACCCTGTACCTTCGGTCTCTCTGCTGATGTAATAATCTGGTTCAGCAAGATTCAATGCATCTATTCCCGCGAGAGAGAAACGAGGGAATGCCGATTCGCCTGCTGATAGCCTGGCTTATTCAACGTGGTCAAGAAACCCTTTTGACGCAGCGCACATCGTAAGTGTTGGGACATGATGAGCCTGGACGGGTGTATAATCCGGGCAAGGCTTTTTGGAGGCGCTATGAAGCCGTGGGCAGCGCGAATCGGTTCAGCCGTACTGGCGATCGCCCTAACGATCACCACCACACCTGGTTGGGCTCAAAGTAAAAAAGATCAGGACATCAACGACATTGGAAACCGGGGTGTGGGCAAAGGGATTAATTTTTATTCCCTGGAAAAAGAGATCGCGCTGGGAAAACAACTTTCCCAGGAAATTGAACGCTCGGCGAAATTCATCGATGATCCGGTGGTGACGGAATACGTGAATCGCGTGGGGCAGAACCTGGTGCGCAATTCCGATGCGCAGGTTCCGTTCACAATTAAGGTGATCGATTCGGATGAAGTGAATGCGTTCGCACTGCCGGGCGGATTTTTTTATGTGAACAGCGGATTGATTTTGCACGCGGACGAGGAATCGGAACTGGCGGGCGTGATGGCGCATGAGATCGCACACGTGTGCGCGCGGCATGGCACCCGCAACGCGACGAAAGGCGAAATCGCGCAATTGGCCACCATTCCCCTGATTTTGCTGGGACCTGGCGGATGGACGGGCTACGGAATTTACCAGGGATTGAATTTCCTGATTCCGGTGACGTTCCTGAAATTCTCGCGCGGCGCGGAAGCGGAAGCGGATTATCTTGGCGTCGAATATATGTACAAGGCGGGATACGATCCAAACTCCTACGTGCAATTTTTTGAAAAAGTAGAAACGCTCGAGAAAAAGCGGCCCGGAAGCGTGCCGAAGATTTTCTCGACGCATCCGCCCACACCGGACCGGATTGAAGCGACACAAAAAGAGATTGCCACGATTCTGCCGACGAAGGACGAATACATCGTCACGACTTCGGAATTTGACGTGGTGAAGCGGCGCATGCAAATGCTGCAGGCGAATCAAAAGGTGAAAGACACCAATCCGAACAAGCCGACGCTGCGCAAGCGGACCGACACCGCCAAGAAGAATCCGAACGACGGCAGCAGTACGGGCACCGGCACGAGCGGCACGGACACGACTACGAGTGACGATGACCGGCCGACGTTGAAGAGGCGGCCGAATTAGGACGCTTTCTTTGGGTAAAACGGTCAACCAGTAATCCACGCAAAATTGAAAGAATGAAAAGGGCGGCTCGCGGCGAGCCGCTCTTTTTGTTTTTCCGCCGCACCGCGAATCTGGGATTCAGGATACACTCGAGAGGCTCCCGTAAATACTGGAGCAAGCCTACGCGTCTATCTTCAGGGGCTAAAGCCCGATTTTCAGGGTCTTCGTGATGGCGGAGCTGAAGCTCCGCCCCCTAAAAACCGTTTATGAGACAAGCACTAGACTCGATATCGCTTGAGGGAACAATCGGAGAGAAAATCTAACGGGCTAGCGTTCGTTCCAGGCGGTTTCTGCTACACCCATTCGCTTGAGGCCTTCGTGGTAATACTTGCGGTAGAGAATGTCCCACTCTTCGCTGCCTTCGAGGATTTCTTTTTTCTGCGAAGCAATTTTGGCGCGGACTTCGGTATCCACCTGTTCTTCCTGCTTTAGAAGAGCCATTAGAATGGCGACGACTTCCTGGCGGATGGTATCGCGGTCTTCTATAAATTCCACCTGGTCGCTGGAAACAAGAACGTCAATGATTCGGTGAGAGAGACGGATCGTCTTTTCGCGGCTCAGGCGCATTTAGCGGAGAATCAATTTCCTTTCGCGGGCGAGCTGTCCTTTTACCTTCTTGTACATTTCCTGGTATTGGACGCCGGTGCGGCGCATTTCATCCTGGTACTTGGTGAGGATTTCGCGCACTTCCTCGTTCAAGCGGTCCTCGACGCCCAATTCATCGGCCATTACCTGGCGAACCTGTTGGGCGAGCGCTTCGGCCTGTTTGGTCTCAATCATTTCCGCAGCGGCGAGACGCTTTACTAATTCCTTCGAAATGTAGCCGACGTAATCGCGCGAAAGCAGCATTTGTCCTCAACTTCGAGCACTGGTCAAAAAACCAGTGTACTTGCCGCACGTTCAGAGTGTCAAGGAAAGCGGCAGGAGTTGTCGGGGAAAGAGGATGTGCGGCGTCGCGCGGAGTGCGGCGCTGCAGGGCTGAAGCGAAACAGCGGGGCTTCGAATTTAATTTGGCGAAGACTGGGAATTTTGCTCGGGATTCCTCGGCCGCGTCGCGTGACGGCGCGACGCAAACCGCGGCTTTGGAATTTGGAATGACGGCTAGCTCAACGCTACGAATGCGTCCGCAGAGCCACCCGAGTGGCTGTGCTACTGGCGTTCAAAAAATGCATGTTTTGCAAGGCGGAATGGATGAGTTGCAAGGTGGAAGTTGCGTTGACGGGTTGCGCGCGTTCCATTAGGATAGCTTGGGCGGTTAGCTCAGCGGTTAGAGCATCCCGCTTACACCGGGAAGGTCGAGCGTTCAAATCGCTCATCGCCCACCATAGTTAACCATCATGCGGGGACGTAGTTCAGTCGGTTAGAACGCCTGCCTGTCACGCAGGAGGTCGCGGGTTCGAGTCCCGTCGTCCCCGCCAAATTTTTCAACGAGTTACAGAAAGGCTTCATCTTCGCTCTCAGTTGAGTGGAGCGGATAGTGTAGGTACTCTCCGAGTTTTTTGGCCGCTTCTACAATTCCAGCCAATCGAAATGTCTTGAGCTTCTCCGCTGCAAGCCGCTTCTGCTCCTCGGCGGGGTGTACGTATAATATAGTCATTCGAATGTTGGTGCGCCGCAGGATTGCAGAAAGAGTTGGGAGATCTACCCCAGTTGCCACAACACATGTCGCAAAAGTGTGACGCAGATCGTATAGCCGAAAGTGATCCGACATTCCGGCGCCCTTGACAGCCCAGTCGTGCGCCGTTCTGACGCCACCAATATGCCGATCAAGATCATTCTTTGAAGGGAAAACAAACAGACCCTTTCCGGCCCCGCGCGGGGCGCCGGATTAGACTGCCTCCGCAGCACCCCGTCTGGCCAACCTCAGGCCGGCCGGGGCTTCACAGCTCCCGCAGTTTTATCCGAATTGGGAGTGAACTCGGCCTCGAAACTGTAGCTTACTGCCCCTCTCAACTCACTCACATTTCTGCTGAAATCAAACAGGGTTAAAAGTGGGAATAACTTATGTAGCCACCAATGTGTCGTCATACGCAAAGCCAAGGGTAGGAGCCAAACAGAAACAATATTCCGATTCGGATTCCCAATCTCACAGAATATCCCAATGTGAAACCGGGCCAGAAGGGGCAAGTGTCTTTGAACCCCAAGTTAAGACAGCCCAAGCACGAAGTTCGCGTACATATTTTCAGAATTTTTCTATGTCCTAATCTTGCTACAGGCTCGACATTGTTGCGCTTTGATGTCTATCGAGCCATCGCGAGAACGGCGTATTTCTCGCTCACTCTCCATTGCCTTCCATGTAAACACGCAAAAGAGGGCTGTGTGGCCGGAGGAAGGTTGGAAAGACCGAAATCTTCGAACTACAGGTCACTGGCGCTTCTCGCGGTCTGCTGAAGTCTGGTTAGTTCACGATTTAGTCAGCGTTTGCCGAAGCTGAGGACGAATCCGACACTGAGCCTGACATTGTTTTGCTCATCGCCGTGGTTGGCACCGTTCTTGAACTGCGTATACAAATACTCAGCTTGAAGGACACGAATCCCAACTCTGCGATTCACCTTGCAATCCACGCCTGCGCCCGCAGTTAGCACAAACGCATTGCTTGTACCGAGCGGGGCCAAGCCACCTCCTAGCGATGAGGTGTAGAGCGTACCGCCCGCGTGGCCAGCGCCGAGAAGCACTTGTCCGAAAGGAATCAAACGCGAGTGGTTACGTAGGCTGATACGTGGACCGAGTTGATAGCTAGAAACCGTCAGGCTAAGGTTGTTCGCTGTGATGCTACCCTGATGGTAAACGCCTACATCGCCGACAATCCCAAGCCAACTATTAAAGTTGTAAGCCAACGATCCGCTCCCGCCATTCAGGTTAATTGTCGTACCGCTGACAACAGTTGTGGCGCGCATGTAACTATATCCGCCGAACAAGTCCACCCTGGGCAGGTTCCCCGTCGCACCAACCCCCTGCGCCGATGCGACTTGTGCGACGCTAAGAGCGAATGTAATTGCAATGGCGAGCTTTAGGACTTGCAGCGTGCGTCGCATCATTTCTCTCCAGATTCGGCCATTTCAAATCTATTGCACAATCAGCATCACAGTGGTCGAGTGGGAATCCCCGCCGGAAACTCCGCTCACCGTGATTGTGTAGGTTCCGGCAGGAGTGCCTGAGGTAACCGGGAGCCGCGGGAAGCCTCCGGCGCATCCCGACAGATAGCCGATGCTGACGATCAGCAGAAGCAGCACCGCAAGAGGAACTAATCGTGGCCGCAATTTTTTGTTGAGACTGACGAAACTCATCAATCCCGCCAAAAGCCCTCCGAGCACGATGGCAACCTGCCACCCCGGAAACGATGCTGGAAACCACTGGCCGCGCGGACCGAGCGATTTCGGCGTAAAGGCCGTCGCCGTTCGCGGCGTTGTGGTCACCGTCATCGTGGTGCTGCTCCCCGCGGTTACGGAAGGAGGATTAAATATTGCTGTAGCTCCGACCGGCAAGCCGGTCGCCGTGAATGTCACCGGGCCAGGAAAAGCTCCGCCGACCGGCGCGGTTGCGATCACGAACAGTGCGGGCTGGCCCGCGGTTGCGGTCTGCGGGCCCGTCGTGCTCGTCGTGGTGAAATCCATGATGTTGAATGTCAGTGCGCTCGATGTGCCGCCACCCGGCGCTGCGTTGAATATTGTGATTGAGGCGGAACCTGCGGTCTGAATGTCCGTGGCGGGAACCACAGCCGTCAACTGCGCGGCGCTAACAAACGTAGTCGTCAGTGCGACTCCGTTCCATTGCACGACCGAAGTAGTTACGAAGTTGCTGCCGGTTACCGTCAGCGTAAACGCCGCGCCCTGGGCGGTCGCCGAGGTCGTTGAGAGGGTTCCCAACGTAGGCGTCGGATTTCCTGCGTTGAGGGTAAACGTGATCGTAGTCGAAATTCCCCCACCTGGCGTGGGATTGAATACCGTGACCGAAGCGGTGCCTGCAGATTGCAAGTCGGTGGCCGGCACAGTGGCCGTCAACTGCGTGGCGCTGACGAAGGTGGTCGTGAGCGCTACTCCGTTCCATTGCACCACGGAGGCGCTTACGAAGCTGGTACCGTTCAACGTAAGCGTAAATGCCGGGCCGTCTGCAGTCGCGGAGGTCGGTGACAGAAACCCCAACGTGGGCGTCGGATTTGCTGCGTTGATGGTAAACGTGACAGCAGTCGAAGTGCCCCCACCTGGCGTGGGATTAAATACCGTGACCGAAGCGGTGCCTGCTGTCGAGATGTCGGAGACAAGAACAGATGCGGTCAGCTGCGAAGCACTGACAAAGCTGGTTGTTCGTGCCGTGCCGTTCCATTGCACTACCGAACCGTTTACAAAGTTACTGCCATTCACGGTGAGGGTGAATGCCAAGTCCCCAACGGTCGCGGACGTCGGCGACAGCGAGGTAAGCGCAGGCAAGGGATTGGTGGCGAAAATAACTTCCGTCAACACGGGTGACGTGCTCCTGGAAAAGCCGGCATCCCCGCTATAGACTGCGGTGACCGAGTGCGACCCCGTTGTTAGGGCAGAGGTTATAAGTGTCGCCACACCAGAGTTGAGCGTGCCAGGACCCAGCCCAGTTGCCCCATCGAAGAAGGTCACCGTGCCGGTGGGTGTGCCAGCCGCGGTGCTGCCAACCGCGGCTGTGAACGTGACCGCTTGTCCGGCCGCTGCTGGATTGTTGTCCGCCGTGACCGTCGTAGTGGTTCCGGGCAGGATCACAGTGAACACCTCGGCGGAGATTTGTCCGATGAGTTGCTGCGTCATGCCTGTCGAATTCGGCGTCTTGCCCATCGGTGGCGTAGGCGTACACGATGTGCGTCCCCAACTGGAGCGCGGGAGCGGCCGTTCCGGTGAAGTTTCCGCAATCTGCGGCGGCGGCAATCCATGGCCCTTCCCAGGTGTCCAGTTGAAAATAAACGTTCTCTATCGCGGGGGCCGTGGGAAGGAACGTGCTGGCCGCGGTGAATGTGAAAGTGGGTGCAGTGAAGGTGGTCACGCCGCCAGCTATCGGCACGATGGAGGTGGTCAACGGCACCGCTTGCATCTGCTCCTCGGATAGCACCGTCACGGTGGTATCGCCAATATTGGTCACGTAAAGCCGGTTGGTCACCAGGTTCACCGCGATGAGGAAGGGGTTCGCCCCGGCAGCCACAGTCGTGGTCGTGTAAGTGGCCCCGTCAATTACCGTCACGTTGTTGCTGCCGTCATTGGCCACGTAAATCTGGTTGGTAACCGGGTTTACTGCAACGGCCTGGGGACCTATCCCGGTCAGTACGGTGGTGGTTGTGTTGGTGGCCCCGTCAATCACCGTCACGCTATTGTTGAGATTATTGGCCACGTAAATCTGGTTGGTAACGGGGTTCACCGCCACGCCGGAGCCGAGCGACCCGGTGGCCACCGTAGCAGTCGAGTTGGTGGCTCCGTCAATTACCGTCGCATTGGAGCTGCCGTGATTGGCCACGTAAATCTGGTTGGTCACCGGGTTCACCGCCACGGCAATGGGGTTCGTTCCGACCCCCACGGTGGTGGTAGTGTTAGTGGCCCCGTCAATCACCGTTACAGTGCCGCTGAGATCATTGGCCACATAAATCTTGTTGGTCGCGGGGTTTACCGCGATGGCATCGGGGAGCGATCCGGCCGCTACGGTGGTGGTCGCGTTGGTGACTCCGTCGATCACCGTAACGTTGTCGGTACCCAGATTGGCCACGTAAATCTGGTTGGTCACCGGGTTCACCGCCACGGCATCGGGTTGATTCCCGACCGCCACCGTGGTGGTAGTGTTAGTGGGTCCGTCAATCACCGTCACGCTGTTGTCATCCTGGTTGGCCACATAAATCTGGTTCGTCACTGGGTTCGCGGCGACTGCGGTGGGGAAGTGCCCGACGGTCACCGTGGTGGTCGTGTTGGTGGGTCCGTCAATTACCGTCACGTTGTGGCTATCCTGATTGGCCACGTAAATCTGGTCCGTCGCCGGGTTCACCGCCACGGCCTGAGGGCTTGCCCCGGCCGTTACCGTCGCGGTTAGATCCGTGATTCCGTTAATTACGGAAACGCTGGAGTTGCTTGAACTGGCCGCGAAAATCTGGTTCGTTACTGGGTTCACCGCTATCGCCCGGGGGCTCGCCACCACGCTGAGTGTGGCGGTTACCGTGGCGGGTACCAAGGTCCCGCCGGTACCGGTGGCTCCGGTAATTACAGAAAGAGTAGAACTGTTGAGGTTGGTTACGTAGACTTCGTTCGTCGTGGGATTCAGCGCCACGCCCAGCGGCGTTGTTCCCACGGACAAAGTAGCGGTCGAACCGGTCGTGTTGACGAACCCATCAATTACGGACACGCTGGCGCTATTCTGATTGGTCACGTATATTTTGTTGGTCACTGGATTTACCGCCAAGGCGAACGGGCTGGTTCCGACCATAATCGTCGCAGTGACCAAGTTCGACGTGCCGTCGATTACCGACACCCTGCCGTTTTGGGAGTTCGCAGAGTAAACGAGGTTCGTCACCGGATTCACGGCTATGGCAACCGGTCTTAACCCAACCGTTGCAGTGGCCATGACACTTTGCGGGCTCGCCGTGCCATCGATTACCGAAACATTGTTGCCAGTATTATTGGCCACATAAATTCTATTTGTCGCTGGATTCACTGCCACGGCCAGAGGAGATATTCCGACGCTTAACGTGAGAATGACAGTGTCCGTATTCCCGTCAATGATCGATACGTTATGGGAACCCTGATTGACGACATAAATCTGGTTCGTTACGGGATTTACGGCTAAAGCGGAAGGGAAGCCACCTACTGCTACCGAGGCGCTGATGGCGTTTGTAACCCCGTCAATGACCTTCACCGTGTTCGAGCCTACGTCGCACACGTAAATCTTATTGGTCACGGGGTTAACCGCAATGGCGATGGGACTGAACGAGGCCGCCGTCACTTCGGAAATCTGAGCGATTGTTGCGCCGTCAATCACGTACACCGCGCCGTCGGCTGGACTAGCTATGTAGATCCGGTTCGTCGACGGGTTCATCGCCACAGCGGTAGGGCTCGAGCCGAGCGACAAGGTCGCCGTTACGTTTTGCGCGGAGGCGCGCATTGGCCAGACTGCCAGAGTTGCAACCGCGCACATCGCTAGCACCACCCGAGCGAGTGAAAATCGGTTGCAACGTTGCATGGCTCCTAAGCCCTCAGCCCCGGTTGATTTAATTTGCTCAAAAGTTCGAAAGAATCTCAGAACCTTCGACCGATTTGAAAGATGCGGCAGGCGGCTTTCGGACATGGCCTTGTTTTCTCCTCTGCAACTGCGTCTTCACGGAAACTTCCGAGAGGAGAGGGACCATGCAAGTTGCGGCGTCCTATCGAGGTTCGCCTGAAACTTACATTCACCGGTGGGTGGGATGGTTAGTTCCCTACATACTTCGGGCCCGCCGTCTCAACTTCTTGTTACTCGATTCTTGGGCCGCGAGGGCCGCGTTCGAGGGAAATACGGTGAACTAATGTCGCGAAGGGGTCGAACTTCGTTAAGCTAGAACAACAGTTGCTGAACGTCAACGCAAATGCTTTCGATTGTTCCCAGGGTTTGTCCAATTATATAATGCAGTGCAGTCTTCTGTGCGATGATCTGCGCTTCCTTGTAAGCTTGCGGAGTGGTCTTTCCTTTGGCAAGTTCCACTTCAACCTGCCGCAGCAGTGTCACGATCTGCTCCGGCTTGAACTTCTTCATCGGCATACCCGCCTTCCTCCAGAGTGAATTCTCTCTCACTCCCGCTGGTACAAAAAACCCCGGTCAGATCACTACAGCCTTGACTCTTCGTGCGCCTGCCGGTCTTGCTCCGCTTTTTCGCCCGAAATACTTCTATAGAAGCATTCCAGGCTGTTTCCTTTCTCGCGGTGAGAGGGTTAACTGTTGAGGCAAAGACCTGCACCGGGAGGAGTTCCTGCGTGACCGCCGGGCATCCATTTTGGGGGCTTTGAATCTAAGGCTCAAGAGTGGTTTGGTGGGAAAGTTGGTGAGGTGAAAATGGCAGATGACGCCCGAAAGCCCAGCCGTGTGATTCCGACCGGACAGGCACAAGAGATTCTCCGCCTATCGACCGCGAGCAGATACGGTCCTAAACAATTTCTTTCTAACTTGCGATATTTTCTGTTCGAGCGCCACGGAAGAGTGCGTAGTGAAACGTACAGCGTATGGACTGATGTTCAGTTCGGGGCTGGCATGGTGGAAAACTTCAAGGAATGGGTGCGAGGGACTCCGGGCGATTCTCGGGGACGCGTAGATTCGGGGATGCTGGTGACTTGGCAACCCTGGCAATCGCGCTTCTGGAATAACTTGCGAGATGCAATTGCGCCGCGCAGGTTGCCGCCGTTGGACGTCTCCAGCAAGCCGATTCCGGTTCCTGAAATTTGGAGCAAGAATGAGCGATTCAAGCGCGTGCAATTGGTTTCAATACTGGTTCACGCTGCAGTAGTCGCGTTATTGGTGGTACCACTCTGGCCGAAGCTGATGGCTCCGGCCACGGGACGCGGAAATGCGCCGGTGATATCTGTCGATATATCTCCGTACATTAAGAATCTAGCAGCAGGCGCGAAACGAGCCGGCGGAGGAGGGGGCGGGGGCGAACACAATCCGATTCCTGCCAGCGCGGGAAGAGCGCCGAAGTTTTCGCGGGCGCAGATTGCGCCGCCGCAAGTTTTGATCCCGCCCAATCCAAGAATGGCTGTGACAGCGACGGTAGTGGGACCGCCGGAATTGCGTTTGCCCAGCCCGAACATGGCCAATTACGGCGATCCGCTGGCGAAACTTCTGACGGTTTCGAGCGGACCTGGAGGCGGCGGTGGAATCGGCACGGGATGTTGCGGCGGAGTGGGGCCAGGCAGTGGAGAAGGTGTGGGGCCGGGGGATGACCGGGGAATTGGCGGCAATTTGCCGGGGGCGGGGACGACTGGATATGGAGTGCCGGTGTGCGCATATTGTCCGTCACCGCAGTACTCGGAAGAAGCAGTGAAGGCGAAGTATCAGGGCGTGGTTACGTTGCAAGTGGTGGTGACGGCAGACGGCCGGGCGACAAACATTCGAGTGATGAAGGGGCTGGGCGTCGGGCTGAATGAGAAAGCAATTGAGGCGGTGCACGGCTGGCGATTCAGGCCCGCCATCGGTCCCGATCACAAGGCCAGTGCCGTGACGGCGCTGATCGAAGTTACGTTCCGCTTGTTGTAATTCTTCTTGTTTTCCGGCCTGAGCGATTTCGCGAGCGCGATTCATTTGTGGAATACCCTGTCCACTGTATTGAGAAACTGAAATCCGCGGTGCAAACTCCGCGTGGCGCTGCGGCAGCGGTTCACGATACATTGCCAAACAACCAATGTTGAATTCGATGGACGAAAAGAGCCGTCTGATTTGCGGCACGCGTTTCGATGGCAGCGGTGCGTGCGAATTCGCGGTGTGGGCTCCCTCCCGGGAAAAGGTTGCCGTGCATTTTCTTTGCGGCCCAGGTGATCGTTATTGTGGAATGACAAAAGATGATTTTGGATACCACCGGGCGCTGATCCGCGACGTTCCCCCACACTCGCGTTACGTCTACCGGCTGGATGATTTACATGAACATCCCGATCCTGGCTCGAGATTTCAGCCGGAAGGAGTGCACGGGCCGTCCGAAGTTATCGATCTTAATGCGTTCCAGTGGAGTGATTCCGGGTGGCAAGCGCCCAACCTGGAGGACAGCGTTTTTTACGAAGTTCACGTGGGAACTTATTCCGAAGAGGGATCGCTGGACGGCTTGCGCGCTCATTTGCCGGATTTGGCTGAGGTAGGAATCACGACGATCGAACTGATGCCCGTTGCGCAGTTTGCCGGGTCGCGCAATTGGGGATACGACGGTGTATATCCTTTTGCGGTGCAGAATTCTTATGGCGGTCCCCTAGCGCTGCAACGGTTTGTTAACTCCGCGCACGAACATGGGCTCGCTGTGGCTCTCGACGTTGTGTACAACCACTTTGGACCGGAAGGAAATCATTTAAGTCAATTCGGACCTTATTTCACGGATCGGTATCGAACGCCATGGGGTGGCGCTATTAATTTCGATGGGCCTGAAAGCGAGCCGGTTCGTGAGTTTTTCGTCGAAAACGCCCTTTACTGGTTCAATCATTTTCACATTGATGTTCTGAGACTTGATGCCGTGCATTGCATCTACGATCTGGGCGCGCTTCACTTTCTGGCAGAACTCCAACAGCGGGTGGAACAGGAAAGCAGGCGACAGGGACGAAAGCTGCATTTGGTGGCGGAAAGCGATTTGAACGATGCGCGGATGGTGCGGCCATTCGACCAAGGAGGATATGGGCTGGACGGACAGTGGAGCGATGATTTTCATCACGCACTGCACACTCTGCTGACGCAAGAAACGGCGGGTTATTACGAAGATTTTGGAAAGGTCGCGCATCTTGCGCGCGTTCTTCGAGACGGATGGTTTTACGAGGGGCAATATTCGCGGTACCGCCGCCGGCCCCACGGAAATTCGCCGAAAGGAATTTCGCGATCACACTTCGTCGTTTGCAGCCAGAACCACGATCAAGTGGGCAACCGCGCCCGCGGCGAACGATTGAGTTCGCTGGTTAATTTCGAAGCGCAAAAGCTGGCTGCGGGAGTTACTTTGCTTTCTCCGTTTGTGCCGCTTCTATTCATGGGCGAGGAGTATGGCGAAACTTCGCCTTTTCAATATTTCACCAGCCACGAAGATAAGGACCTGGTGGAGGCGGTGCGGCGAGGCCGGCGGGAAGAATCCGCGGAATTCGGATGGGGTGGCGAGGTTCCCGATCCTCAGGACGAAAATACTTTTGGGAATTCGAAACTGAAACACTCTCTGCGAGATCGCCCTTCGAATCGTGCGTTGCGGATGCTTTATCATGAGTTGATGCGGTTTCGCCAAACCAATCATCTTGGCGCAGAAGCAGAGCTGGATATTGCGGAACACGAAGAACTTCATGCATTGCGCGTTTGCAGGAGATCGTCCGATTCACAGCTACTGATGATTTTCAATTTCTCCCCGGATGATATTAAATTATCCAATGTGGTTTCCGGCGGTGAATGGATCAAGGAGCTGAATTCCGCCGACTCGCAATGGCTGGGACCGGGCAGCCAGGTGCCGAGCGTGGTGGATTCCCAGTCTGCGCTTGCGATATCCGGGCAATCGTTTTTGGTGTACCGGCTGAAACAGAGCGGTGGGAGCAAATAACGCGATGCCTTTGGGTTCACGGGCATTATGCCTTGCACCGGTTCCGGTCTGCGTATTCGCACGCACGCGGAGTCGGCCGATTTCTGATTTCTGTACGGCCCGGCTTTTTAGAGCACTTTAAGCGTTACGTTCATGCTCTGCGTGACCCTTGCGCGGCGGCCGTGATCGTGAGCGTGCAGGTGGCCTGCCGGAGTGCGGCCTGCTGGGCCTTGCGGACCTGATGAAAAAGCCATTGCAATCGTGTGCGGATGGCGATTCAAGCCCGCCGCCGGGCCAAACCGCCAGGCGAGCACTGTGACAGCGCTGATCGAAATTACGTTCCGCTTGTCAGAATTCTTCTTAGATTCCGATAACCATGCGTAAAGCGTGTCGTTGAACTTGGTACAGGAGTGGTTGTGCTACTGAAATTAAGATAGCCCGACTGCGGGGGTCGGGCTATGGGCACTTCTGTCTCCCGGCAAAGCTAGCACAGGATTGGTACGGCGCCAAAGTGGAAGAAAGTCGCTCGCCAGACCCGAACCAATTTCCCCTGTCCGGGCTAGCGATTAAGTGATTGACGCAATGGCACTTAACATTGGCACGGGAGTGATTTAGGCGGTTTTGCCTGTGTGTGGATTGCTGCTCAAGTGGCTGAGCGAGATTCGCTTGAATGTTGAGCGGCCGAGAAGGTCTTTGGCTACCAGGAGTCCTGAAGCGCCGTGGAGGCCGGGACCGGGGTGCGTGGATGCGCCTATGTGGTACAGACTGGCGATGGGCGTGCGATGGCTGGGCAGGCCGGGAAGCGGACGCCAGAGGAAAAATTGGCTGGGATCGCAAGAACCGGCGTAGGGGTCGCCTCCAACCAGATTGATATTCGTGTTCGCCAGGTCAGCCGGCGAAATTACAACCCGCTTTCGCATGGCCGATGTGAGATTGGGAATTTGGCGTTGCAACTTTTGAATGATGCGGTCGGCGTAATGTTCGCGAAGCGATTCGGTCCACCTGCCATCGGCGGTGTCGATAACCCCAGCGGCATCACCCGTAGGATGGCTGGGAAGTTCCTGAAGCTGCAACCAGAATATCCAGGAGCCTTTGGGACAACGCGAAGGATCGACTGCGACGGGTTGGCCGAGCACTACTGTGGGATCAGCGGGAAGGAGTCCTCGTTCGGCTTCATTGACGGCGCGCGAAACTCCGTTAAGACCGTCGCAAACGTGCAAGATGGCCGTGCGGTGCAAGCGAGGGTCGTCATTTTCCCAGCGGGGAGGTTCGGAGAGAGCGATGTGGATCTGCATGTCAGCACGGCCGAAACGGAATCGTTTTGTATTTTTGGCGACCCATCCTGGCACGTCGCGGGAATCCAGCAACGAGAGATAGAGCTGATTGGGCGTGACATTGCAAATAACGGCGCGGCGCGCTTCGATTATTTTTCCTTTTCGCCGGACGCCAACCGCGCGGCCGTTTCTGACTTCAACGCTCTCGACGTGGGCATCCGGTTCGAGAGTTCCACCAAAATCTTGGATCAGTTTTACCAGCGCGCCGGCCAATCGGGCTCCCCCGCCTTTAGGGATCGGCATTCCGCCCAGCTGCAGGGCGACGGCAATCAGTTTGTTCATGTAGCCAGAGGTGGCATTGTCCGGGCCGAGACCCGTATGTAGGACCCAGGGCGCGAGAAGTCCATGAATTTGAGGTGAGCGGAATGTTTGGGTGAGCCAATCGCGGCTGGTGCTTAATAATTCGGAGCCGAACTCGAGCGATCCGCGCAGCCGCATCCGGCGAAGCCACTTCCCTATCAGTCGCGCGCCATCCCAGGACCAGATTTCCGTGCCTAACAAACCGAATGCGAGTTCGGCTTTGCCCAGGAAAGTTTCGACTTCACTGGCCCAGGCGGCGCCATCTCCCGCTGCGTGACGTTCGAATTCCTGCTGGTTGGCGGCTTGATTGGTGGAAAGAAATGCCGAACTGCCGTCTGGGAATAGGGCGCCGGTTGGGTACTCGGTGTTGAGATATTCGAGGCCGCGGGCTTCCAAATCATTTTTCAGAATTCGGAACGATTCCGAGCCGGTGAAGAGTGGGTGCCAGGCGGAATAGACATCATGCAGGAATCCAGGCTCGGTAATTTCCGCCGTGCGGATATTGCCGCCGAACCAGGAGTTGCGTTCGAAGACGCAAACTTTCCAACCAGCTTTGGCGAGCAGCGCCGCGCCGGTGAGGGAATTTAGGCCGCTGCCTACGAAGATGGCGTCAAAGGTGTTCGTCATGCGAGTTTTTTCAGGAGCGAGGCGCTTGAGCCGTGCGCGCCTGATCGGAATTTGCTTTTGCGGCGCGTTCCATTTCGGCGAGAAGCTCGGGCGTGGTGACGACGCGGCCGAAAAACAGATCGATATTCTTGAGCGTGGCTTGTTGCATGGCCTCGTCGAACGTGGCGTTGGTGTCGCTGGGAAAAACCACCTGGTAATCGCGCATGAAAGCGGAGCGCGCGGTGGATTCGCAACAAACATTTGTGGCCGTGCCTGTGATGATGATGGTTTCGATTTTGTGATAACGGAGGATGGCATCGAGTTCGGTCTCGAAGAAGGAGTCGTACTTGTGCTTGACGATGCAATATTCCGACGGGCCTTCACTTGGCTGCATCATTTTGGGATACATCTGGAAGCTTGAATCGTTACGCCATAGTGTTCCCTGGGCGATGGGCGAAAATTTTTTGAGCATCAGGCCGCCGATGGGCGGGCGATGATCGGACTGCGTCCAGATCACGGGCATGGAGTGTTCGCGCGCGAAGGTAATCAATTTTTCGAGCAGCGGAATCATCGCGCGTGCGGGAGGCGTTTCGAAGGCCGCGCCTTCGGCCACGAAGGCGTTTTGCATATCGATGACGAGGAGCGCGGTGCGGAGTGGATCGACGCGGAAGAACGGTTCCGGTTGCTTGTTCGAATTGTGAGTCATAAAATTCCGTGTAGCTTCAGGGGCTAAAGCCCGTCTTTCTTCCAGTCGAGAATGTCTGAGCTAAAGCTCCGACCCCCTAAAAACCAGGCTTATTTCAAATTCGAAGAGCGACGGCTAGCGCTCGGGCTTTTTCCAGATATCGCGTTCGTGCATCAGTTCGATTTGTTTTTTGGTTACTTTTTCATTGTATTCGGCGTGCTTCATGGGTTCGCGATTCAGATATAAATTCTTGGGATAGATGGGCTTCTCGTAGACGATCTGGTAAAGCTCGGTGCGAAGGTCTTTCATCCAATTGTCCCACTTGGCGCGGGCGCGGTGGTCACGCAGGGCTTCCACGTCAATCACTCCGGCGACGTAACTTGAACCGCCGCTGTATTCGAGCTTGCCAACTTTTTGGCCACGGTAATTGAAAATATAGGAACGTCCGCCAAAAGTATCGATGGGCGTGGTCTCTTCGGGAAAAAGGTAATAGGTGCCGACGTTGGGAGCGACGATGTACATATTGTTATCGAGCGCGCGGGCGGCGCTTTGGATTTCAAAATAATCGTTGCCGCTGCCGGGATGCGGATATGACGCACGATACACAATTTCCGCGCCGTTCATCGCCAGGGCACGCGCATTCTCGGGGTACGAACCTTCATTCGCCATCATGATGCCCATGCGACCGATTTCCGTATCCACCACCGGCCAGAATGCCTGCAAGTTGCGGCCGTATTTTTCGATCCACCAATCGTAAATGTCATGCGGGCAGACGGAATGCTCCACCGGCCACAGCGGCGACACTTTGTAATGTTGCAGGATGATTTCACCTTTGGGATTGATGATGAAGCCAACGTTGAAGAAGCGGTCCTTGATATCGGGATGTTTGGCTTTGGCCTGCGCCATGATGAAGCAATCCCATTCGCGCGCCAGTTTGCTGATTTCTTCCGTTTCCTCGCCGGGAATATCAATGGCGCATTCCCGCGCGAATTTCACGTGGTCGATATCCAGCACTTCGTCATTAAACGCCTGCAGGGCGCCTTCCGGAATCGCAATCAGACGCACCGGAAGGCTCAGGCTAGAGAGCCAGCTCGCCGCTTTTACGAGGTGCTTCAGGTGATCGATATTTATTTGGATGTCTTTGCGGGAACGAATGCCGCGAATTGTAGGGACCAAGCCAACGGCGGTATAGGGTTTGATCATCTTTTCTGTTCCTGATGTGAAGAGAAAACCAACTCATAGCCAGCAAGATCTCTCCGCCAGTCTTCAGGGGCTAAAGCCCAACTCGCGGCGATCAATTGATGTCGGAGCTAAAGCTCCGACCCCCTGAAAACCATTTGTGACATAGGCTCCAATTTCCTCCAACCTGAATAGCGGTTTGAGAGCCTCTCCCCTCCGTCGGTTCCGCGCCGCGCGTGGCGGCCCAGACCGTGCTTTCGCGTCTCCTCGTCTCAATCCTTAAAAATTGAGGCGGAATGAAAGCTGCAACTGCCGCGCCGGGGCCGCAAATTTCGGCGAGCCAAACGTGGGATTGGCAGGACTCGTGATGCCGTCCTTATAGTGTTGTGGAATCGGCCCGAGGAATGTGCCGTTACCGTAGACGTGGTCGATATCCTCAACATTGGCGCGGTTGAATAGATTGAAAACTTCGAGGCTTAGCTCGCCCTTAAAGCGCTCGCTGAAGGGAATCACGCGCTGCAAGCGGATGCCGGTGTCGTAATCGGAATCACCGGTGTAGGTATTGCGGCCGATGGTGCCCACGCGATCGGAGAAGGGATATTGATCGCCGTTCACGTCGAAGCCGGCCAAGACGGTGTAGTAACGCGGGCTTTGCAGGGTGGTCAACACCGAGAATTTGAAATCGCGCGCCACCACATTCCAGGTGTTGGGCGTTTCAGTGAGCAGGGCGAGCGTAAAGCGATGGCGAATATCGTTATCGCCGCGCGCCTTGTCCAGCTTGGTGTTGAGGTAGTCGTACGGCGTGTTGCCCAATTGGACGTCGGTGGAAATATCGAGCGACTTGGAATACGTGTAATTAGCGAGGACGCTGAAATGATGCGAGAAATTTTTACGCAAGCTGAGCGTGCCGCCGTTGTAAATCGACCATCCCGTGGGGGCGACGATTAGCGAGAATCCAAAAGTGGGATCCGCCGGGGTGAACGCTTGAACGCCGCCG
The DNA here is from genome assembly GCA_963797765.1 of uncultured Acidobacteriota bacterium. Classification (GTDB taxonomy): domain Bacteria; phylum Acidobacteriota; class Terriglobia; order Acidiferrales; family UBA7541; genus JBGPTK01. The sequence goes on from CAWCQU010000003.1 coordinate 1,521,152, forward strand.
GGAGTGAGGCCGGCAGGAACGCCATTGATGCTGTCGTAGACGGGCAGATGCGATCCGTGAACATACTGGTATCCGACCGTCAGGAAAGTATCCTTGGCGATCTGATTCTCGATCTCCAGGCTGGCTTGCATGGCGTTGGCATTTTGAAATCGCTTCATGGCATAGCCGAGCGGAAATTGATTCAGTGGAGCCGCGGGATTCACGGGAGAAGGATAGATTCCATTGTGCGCGAAATTGCTGAACGCAGCGGATGCACCGAAGGGGCCCGAAATTCCCACCGCGCCAGATGCGCCTGTCCCGACCAGCGATTGCGATGGATTCTTAAACGCTGGAAGCAAGGGCTGATTCATATAGGTGAATTCCGAGGCTCCGATCCAGCTCACCAAAATGTCGCTGTAATCGAACGGGCCGTAGAACAATCCAGTACCGGCGCGAACCACGGTCTTCCCTCCGCGCAGCGACCAAGCCACGCTGGCTCGGGGTTGTACGTTTCCATAATTGGTGAGGTGGCCGGAGCCCTGCAATTTCAAATCCGCGCCGGAGGGCATCAGATCCACATCCCAGCGAAGGCCGGCCGTAAAAGTAAGATTGGGCCGGGCGCGCCACTGGTCCTGTCCATAGAAGGAGTACAGGGTGTGCTCGAAATTCAGAGCCGTGCTGTTGGTGAAATCGGCCTGAGAAGGTCCGGCGTAGAGGCCGGTCTGAAAAGGCAAGGTTCGTGCTGGGATTTGCTTTCCAAACAGATCGCGGGGTTCGAGAAAGAGAAAAATTACGGGAGTGCCGGGTCCAAATGGCGGCGAGGTGAATGGCGGCGCTCCGAAGAAACTCTGCGGTGTAAAGACGGCGAAGCCGGGAGTGAACAAAGTGGCTTGCACATTGATCCAGGTGGGTTCCAGATCACCGCCAAACGAAATGGTGTGATTGCCATGAACTTTGGTCATATTCTCCGCGATCTGGAAATGCTGTTCGCGATAGAAGTGAACGCTGCCCACGAACCCGCCGGAGGAGAGCAAGATCGGGAATATTCAGCGCGGGCTCGAAGCCGGCGCCGACGGGATTCAAATTGAATGTTCTGCGGCCGAAATCAACAACCGTCTCCGAAGTGAACGAACTGCTGAAGAGATGGACCAGGTTGGCATAAACCGTTTGATCCTGCACCGGATTATCGCGGTAGGAGGAAGGAAGACCTTCACCGGGCGCGGCGCCGGGAGCATTCTGTTTGTGGTCCTTGGTGAACAGATACGCAATGTTCAAATTGGTTTCCGGGCTGATAAACGTGGTGCTTTTCCCGAAGAACTTGTTGTAGTTGTCGATTTGCAAAATTGAACCCAGGTTTTCGGGAGCCAAACCCAAGCCCAACTTTCACCTGATTGATACTGGGCGTGCCCGGGCCCAGGCATCCCGGAGAGGCGATGCAATGCAAAATAAATGAGGAGTAGATGGGCGATTCGGCGCGCCGCTGCCCTTCATAGCCGGCAAAGAAAAAACTCTTGGTCGGAATCACCGGACCGCCGATATTCACGCCAAATTGATTGAAGCGCAAAGTATTGAAGCCGGGAGCCGAAAGCAGGTTATTGGCGTCCATCTCGTTGTTGCGGAAGTATTCGTACGCCGATCCGTGGAAATCCTTGGTGCCGGATTTGGTGACGGTATTGACCACCGACCCAAGGTTGCGTCCCACTTCCACCGTGTACGGACTGGAAACCACGCGAAATTCCTGGACCCAATCCTGCGATGGACTCTGGCGCTGCACTCCGGAAATGCTGGTGGTGTAATCGGTGCCGTCCAGGCCGAAAAAGGAACTGTGCACTTCGCGCATGCCTGCGAAACTCAACTGCAGCACCGTTTCCGTGAAAGGAGATTGCGCGCCAACGGCCGTAGCGCGGCCCACGTTGGCGGACGGAGTCAGCAGGACAAAGTCGATAAAATCGCGGCCAGAAATCGGGAGGTCCAGAATTTTCTGAGACTCGATCACCTGGCTCACTTCCGACTTTTGCGTATCGATTCCTTCGGTGGAGGCAAAGACTTCGATTTTCTGTTCCTTCGTGGAAAGGCCAAGAGTGACGGCAACCGAAGCAATCTGTCCAACCGCAAGCGTGACCTGAGTTTTCGAAGAAGTAAACTGGCCGGATTCGACGGTCAGTTCATATCTTCCCGGAGCCAAGCCAGGGATGACGGCGAGGCCATCACCATTGGCGACCTCGGTGCGCTTCGAATCCGTTTCGATATTGCGAACCGTCACCTTGGCTTTGGGAATCACGGCCCCCGATTGATCGGTGACGGTGACATTGAGCGTGGCCAATTGCTGTGCTTCGACGGCGACGGAAAACAGAAAAACGAAAACACAGATGCCGAGAATGGCCCACAGGCTGAATCGAATCATGTGTCTCCCTCGAATTAAATTGTGACGAACCCACCCACCCCGAGTGCTTATCCCACCCCGTATACCGACGATTGGCTCTGGATTGAGAACCAACAGTCCCCGGATCACCCCTGACCACGGCCTTTCGCCAAACCTTCCACAGCGGCCTCAACGCTTTGGCTGCTGACTTCATTGCGGTCCGCGAATTCATCGATTTGATTCGGCGAACTTCTTTCAAACGCTTCCGCGGCGCGTTGCGCAAAATCCTGATTGCCATTTTTCAGATATTGCAAGCGGACGATATCCGGCCGGGCGTAATGGCCCACTGTATCGATCAAGGCTTTCCACACTTTGATCATGTCGGCCTGGCAATCGGCGTAAATGATGGTGTCGCCAGAAGTGGGCGGCACTAATGGAATATCCGACGGGGGCGACGATCTGGCTGCCGCCGTGAGCGTAATCGAGGTTCACCGTTTCGCGCAGCGGAAAATCAGCGGGAAGATCTTTCTGTGTGAAATATCCGCAAGCGGCCAGTACAAAGGCGCCCGCTTCCATGGCGTGGGCGCGGCAAGACGTGTGGCCCCAGAAGAATTTCCCTTCGAGGTCGGGTTCTTCCAGCTTGGGACCGCAGTGAATTGAAAACGCGCCAGGGAAAACTGCGATGTGAAAATCTTCGCCTTGCTCGATCATTCGGGCGCGGATCAGAGTCATCAAATGCTCGCCGCAGATCAAGCCACCGATGCGGCCGATATCCGTCTCGTAGGTGACCAGGTCGCTGCCATCGCCATTTCCCCACACGGCGCGTTCCACAAAAGTGGGAACGGTCTTGCGATGACGCCCGAGAATTCGGCCAGTGCGTTCGATGAACAATTGCGTATTGTAAATTGTGTGCACGCCGCGGCGCGAATCCATTTCATTGCAGCCGATCACCACGTGTGTGTTGGCGTTGGCAGCGGCTTCGCAAAGGCGGGCGGTATCTTCGCTGGGAATTAGGACGGCGTTATCGTAGAAGCGGATTCGAACCGGAAGCCAATCCTGCAATTTGGATTCCCAGCCTTCGCCCCAGTAGGGGTAACCGGCCAGCCAGGTTTCGGTGAAGGCGACGAGCTCGGCGCCTTGCGCTGCGGCCTCGGCAATTTTGGCGCAGGCGCGGTCGACGCTTTTTTCGCGATCGAGATAGACCGGGGGAGTTTGGACGACGGCGACCTTCACGCTGCTGCGCCCGCCGAGAACCTTTTGCTGTGGCTTCAAGTGATCACCAGAGTGTTAATTCACAACTACCAGTATTTTTCCTGGTGCTCAGGGCGCAGCAAGCAGCGCCCCTACAACAACTGCCGCTGCGAGACTCATCACAGCTATTTCTTGGACGAAATTCTAGTCCGCAGGGACTTCTTCTTTTTCTTTCTTAGCCGCTTTCGGCGCTGGATTCGCGTGAGATGGCGCCTTGTAGAGGCCCCTCTCCATCATGTTCTTCATTACCGCGCGACGGATTTGATCGTGATCGTCGTGATGGCCGGGCGGTTCCTTCAGGCACAGATTCTTGGGATAGATCGGCTGCTCGTAAATGCAACGGAATTGCTCGGTGCGCAGATCGCGCATCCAATTGCCCCACAGCGAGCGGCTGCGATACTGGCGGAGCGCCTCGATATCGATAATGGCGCCGGCATAGGACGCGCCGGAGCCGTAGTCATGCTTGGAGAGAACCCGGCCCTGGTAATCAACGATCATGGATTTTCCGCCAAACGTATCGATCGGGTTGATGGATTCCTGGGTCAAGTAATAGGTGGCGGGATTGGGAGCGACAACGTAACAGGTGTTGTCCAGGGCGCGCGCGCGGTTCTGAATTTCCCAGATATCGTTGGCCACGTATGGTTCGGGATACGCGGGCCGGTAAATCACTTCAGCGCCGTTCATGGCCACGCCGCGAGCCGTTTCCGGGAACGACCCTTCCATGCAGATCACGATTCCGATACGGCCGATTTCGGTGTCCACCACGGGGAAAAATGCGTCCAGATTATCGCCATACAATTCGATCCATCGGTCCCACACATCATGAGGAACCGTGGAATGTTCGCGCGCGAAGACTTGCAATTTGTAATGCTTGTGGATTACCTCGCCGGAGGGAGCGATCACAAATCCACAATTGAAGAAGCGCTCTGGAAATTCCGGATGCTTCGCTTTGGCCTGGCCGATGATGTAGGTATCCATCTGCTTGGCTTTGCGCCCCAGAAAATCGGTTTCGTCGCCGGGAATATCGATGGCCATTTCTTTTACATATTTGGTGTGATCCCAATCGAAAACTTCATCGGTAAAGCCCTGCAGGCAGCCTTCGGGAATGGTGACCAGGCGGACGGGCAAATCAATCGCGCTGAGCCAGACGGCAGCGTCGATTAGTTCGGAAATATGGCGAAGATTAACGATAATTTCGGAGCGTTTCTTGCAACCTCGCATGATCGGCTGAAGAGCCAGGGCCATGTATTGCTCGATCATGGAATCCTCCTTGACGGAAGAACTAAACTGCCACGCGCGTGCGCTGGATGATGGGCGTTATTGAATAACGCGCTCGGGGGTTTGTCAAGCAAGCGGAGTGCAAAAAAAATACGGATCGATTCGCATGAAAGGCCGTAAAGGCCGATCAACTCACTACTCGGTAAACTTCGTGCGCGCTCGAATGAAGCGCGCCGGTCCGGCTAAGGCGCCATTAATTTTTGCGCCTCATCGGGGCTGAACCACCATGGATAGTAATCAGGGGGATTGTTAAATCCGTTGGCGATCCGGCTGGCCAGCGAAGGAATCTGCGACGCCGCTCCCATCAATTGCAGAATGTGGGGAGGCGGAGGAGTCAGCAAAGTGTTGGTCCACTTCACCACCCACTGCGCGTAAGTCCAGAAGCCATCGAACGTTTGTTGCATCCAGGCGGCGTCGAATGCCTTGTTGCCATTCGCCAGTATGCGATCCATGTAAACCCCGGCTGCTTTGCTGGCTGTGTTCGAGCCTTGGCCCGTGATGGGATCATTCACCACCACAACATCTCCCATGCCCATGATCAGGCGGCCCGAAGGCAATTTGCAGACGGGCTTGCGCACCGTCGGCGGAAACCTGCCCGCCACAATGCCCATGTCGTCGGTCAATTCAATGTCGCGGCAGCGTTCCGCTTCCCAGGGAAGAAACGTTTGTAGAATCCATTTCGATTTCGCCAAATGCTGCTCGGGAGTTTTCACGTCGCCCCAACAATCCATCGGCCCGTTTGGGACGCCTTCGAAGACCATGATTTCGCACGCGCCCGTGGTGGTGAGTGCTGGGAAGACGAAATATTCGCCGACACCGGGAATCAAATTGAATGCGACGGCGGTGAACGGTTTTCGCGGAACCATTTTCCTTACATAGGTAAGCGCAAGCGCCCGCATCGGCGTGGTGAACGGGGTGTTGGCTGTATCGGTTTCGAATAGGCGCGCCACTTCCCCCTTTCCGGCGGCGACGATGACCAGATCATTGCTTTCGGCATATTTTTCGAGTTCCGCGGCTCCGGCATCTTCGTAGACCACGTTTCCGCCGCGTTTTGCGAATTCCTCGAGCCATCCGGAGAACTTCACGCGCTGGTCAACGGATTGCCCGTAATGATCGAGCTTTGCCTCCCAGTACAAGGCGCGGCTGCCATCGGGTCCAGGGACGGCAAAGGTGATGCCTTCGGTAAGCGGACATTCCTTTTCCCAGAAATTAATGCCCAAGTCTCGCTCATTCTGCAGCGAATCGTTGAACATGAACTGGCTGGAAGTTACGCGGCCCTTGCGAATCTGCTCCGGCGTGCGGTTGGACACCACGGTGACTTCGTATCCCTTTTGCTGCAGGCCCAGCGCCAATTGCAGTCCCGACTGACCGCCGCCTACGATTGCGATTTTCCTCACCGCTCACCTCCGCTATATCCAGGAGCGCGCTATTTTGCTCGCTCCTTTTACCATAGTCCAGTTTTTTCCGGCGCAAATTTGTGATCGGACCGGGATCTGTTCATCTGTTTCAAACTTTGCCGCTCGCCGGGCGCGTGATAAGGTACGGCCAGTAATGAAATGCAAACCGGAGGTTCCGCGGCATGGAAGGATTGAAAGATAAAGTAGCCATCGTGACCGGCGGCGCGACGTTGATCGGCGCCAGTGTGGTGCGCGCGTTCCACCGCGCGGGAACGAGAGTTGCGATTGCGGACATCAACATGAAGGATGGGCAGGCGATCGCGGACGAACTGCGTCCCAGCGTGATTTTCGTGAAGACGGATTTGGCGGATGATGCGCAGATTGCGGCTTGCGTGGAAACAACCGCGAAGACTTTTGGGGGCATCGATTTTCTGGTGAATGTTGCGTGCGTCTATACGGATAACGCGCTGGCTTCGACGCGGCAAAGAGTGGATCGAGAGCTTCAATATCAATGTGGTAGGTGGCGTGTTGATGCTGCAAGCGGCGCGACCGCACATGGTGAAGCGAGGCGGGGGCGCTGTGGTGAATTTTGGCAGCATCAGCGCAAAAGTGGCGCAAACCGGGCGCTGGCTTTACCCGGTAAGCAAGGCCGCCATTCTGCAACTCACCCGCAACGAAGCCATGGACCTGGCTGCCGACAAAATTCGCGTGAATTCGGTATCACCCGGCTGGACGTGGTGCCGCTTGATGGACGAACTAACACACGGAGATAAGGTGAAGACCAATAAAGTGGGCGGAGCGTACCATCTGCTGGGGCGCGTGGGCGAGCCCAGCGAAGTTGCGGATGCCGTCCTGTTTCTGTGTTCGAATAACGCATCGTTTATCACCGGAACAGATCTGGCTGTGGATGGCGGGTATTCCGCTATGGGCCCGGAGATGGCGGAGCCGGCAATCCCAAAATTGATGCAGTAGCCGCGAAACTAATTTCCTACCATGAAGCGAATCGCCATCATTGGCGCGGGGCAATCCGGGTTGCAACTCGCATTGGGACTGCTCGATGCCAAATACGAAGTGACGTTGGTCTCAGACCGTTCAGCCGAGGAGATTCGGAATGGGCGTGTGATGTCCAGCCAGTGCATGTTTGATCGCGCGTTGCAGACGGAACGCGACCTGGGGCTGAACCATTGGGAACAACAGTGCCCTAAAGTGGAAGGAATGAGTTTCGCAGTGCCTGACGGCCGCGGCGGGAAAACGATCGGCTGGGCGGCGCGTCTGGATAGCTACGCGCAAGCCGTGGATCAACGGCTGAAGATGCCGGGATGGTTGGCGGAGTTCCAGCGAAACGGCGGCGAGCTAGTTCAGAAAGAGGCGCAAATCGCCGACGTTGAGTCGTATGCCGCGGGCCACGACCTGACGCTCATCGCTGCCGGAAAAGGAAATCTCGGATGGCTGTTCGAGCGCGACGCCAGCCGGTCTCCTTACGACAGGCCACAGCGAGCGCTAGCGCTTACATATGTGAAGAACATGCGCCCCCGCGATGAATTCGCGGCCGTCTGCTTCAACCTGATTCCAGGAGTTGGCGAATACTTCGTCTTCCCTGCCCTGACAACTTCTGGCCCGTGCGAAATTATGGTGTTTGAAGGCGTACCGGGTGGACCGATGGACTGCTGGGGAGATGTGAAAACACCCGAGCAACACCTGGAAAAATCGAAATGGATTTTGCGAACGTATCTTCCCTGGGAAGCGGAGCGCTGCCACGAGATCGAGTTGACGGATGCAAATGGAATCCTGACCGGATCTGTGACGCCCATCGTTCGCAAACCGGTGGGCACTCTTCCCTCGGGCCGCCCTGTTCTGGGCATGGCTGATGCGGTGGTGTTGAACGATCCCATCACGGGGCAGGGATCGAACAACGCCGCGCGGTGCGCCGATATTTATCTGAAAAGCATTCTCGAGAATGATCAGACGGTGGCGGGCAGAGAATGGATGCAGCAAACCTTTGATCGTTATTGGTCCGGCTACGCGCGGTGGGCCACAGAGTGGACGAATCTGCTGCTGCACCCGCAACCGCATGTGATCAAGATTCTGGAATCGGCGGGGAGACTGCGCGAAGTGGCCGAGGCTGTGGCAAATGATTTCGATGATCCTCGCGAATACTTCCCGTGGTTCATGGATGCCCACGAAGCGGATGTGTTCTTGCAGCAGGCTGCCAAGGCAGCTGCCGAGCGCTTCGATCGCCGCGACTTTCGCCGCGCGCTGGGGCAATTCGCCACCGGCGTCACGATTGTCAGCGCTCGATGCAAGGACGGGCGCCGCATTGGAATGACGGTGAATTCGTTTTCATCGGTTTCGCTCGATCCGCCACTGGTCCTGTGGAGCATCTCGCGCTCGGCGCCTAGCTTCGCTGATTTCAGCGAGGCCAGCCACTTCGCGATCAATGTGCTGGCGGCAAACCAGCATCACCTTTCGCGTCAATTTTCCACGCCGCTTCCGGATAAATTCGCGGGCGTCGAATGCACCGAGGGTGCCGCAGGCTGTCCCTTGCTCAAGGGAGCGACAGCGCACTTCGTGTGCAGGAAAATGCGCGAATTCGATGGCGGCGATCACGTCATTTTTCTTGGCGAAGTGGAAGATTATAAGTGGACAGAAGGGGAGCCGCTGGTCTTCCATTCCGGGCGCTACCATGTGACGACGCGCCATCCTGATCTGCCGGAATAACTCTAGCCAGCAAACAAGGAGCTAATTTATGGCCGTCGATAGTTTGCCCGGCTTACTGAACCTGGATCATGTGGCACTCACGGTGCCCGATTTGGATGCGGCGGTCAAATTCTATTGCGAAGTGCTGGGCGCAACGGAGTTTTACCGGTTGGGGCCTTTCGATTCCGCCGAGATACCGCGCACTGCTGACGGCCGCGACTGGGGCGAAGCGCAGATTAATGTGGCAGGGGCGCGGATTCGGTTGGTCCTGCTTCGGCTCGGCTCAGGCGCCATGTTGGAGCTATTCCAATTCGAAAAGCCGGACGACGCACGGAAAAATCCGCCGCGAAACTGCGACCTGGGCAGCCATCACATTGCGCTGCGAGTGGAGAATTTTGAGGAGGCGGTTCGATTCCTGCGCGACAAAGGTCTGCGCTTGATGGACGGACCCATCGTGATCGGCGAAGGGCCGCGTACGGGGATGCGGGTGAATTACTTTCTGGACCCCTGGGGAAATCAGCTTGAGGTGGTGCAATACTAAAACTCATGCCGTAAATAGAGGGGTAAGATTCCAAGTATGACTTCAGGGGCTAAAGCCCCACTGGCTAGGATTTCTGATGTCGGAGCTGAAGCTCCGACCCCCTAAAAACCATACATGAGACAGGTCCTACTTTTCTCTTGCGCCGGGAAGCATAGCTGCAGTTTATTCGACTTTCACGCGCGGCAATCGCAGGGGAGATCGTTTTGAGGAACATCGCGATCGTCGGCGCGGGACAAGCCGGCTTACTGATGGCGCACGCCCTCCGCCGGCGGGATTACAGCGTCACTTTGTTTTCCGATAAAACCCCTGAAGATTTTCTACTGCGCAGCCGGCCCACTGGAACGGCGGCGCGCTTCAACATGTCCTTGGAATGGGAGCGCGAGCTTGGCCTGAACCACTGGGACGATTTGGCGCCCAAAGGGCAGGGCGTGCACCTCACTTTTGTACCCGGCGAGCTTGGCAATGTGTTGCTTACATTGCTGGGACGGCTCTCGAAGCCATTCCTTGCAATTGATTTGCGATTGCAAAGCGCCCGCTGGATGGAAGATTTCGTGAAGGCAGGCGGCACTCTAGTGATCGAAGACGTAACGATGGCGCGACTGGAGGAAATTGCCGCGGCGCACGACCTGACAGTCGTAGCTGCGGGGCGCGGGCCCGTCGCTAAACTGTTTCCGCGAGACGAAAAGCGCAGCACTTATACCCAGCCTCCGCGGCTCTTGGCGATGGTCAACATCGTCGGGGTGAAAATGGGTTTGGACTATTGTCCATTCCTGCCCGTGAAATTTAATTTCTTCGGAAAGTACGGAGAATGCTTTTGGGTTCCCTGGTATCACAAGGAGCGCGGCCAGGGCTGGAGCCTGGTTTTCGAAGCGAAAGAAGGGGGTCCCATGGACCAGTTTCGCGGGACGAAAACGGGCGAACAGGCGCTGGAGATTGCCAAGAAAGTGACTCGCGAGATGGCGCCGTGGGATGCCGACTGGATGAAAGCAGCGGAATTGGCGGATGAGAATGCGTGGCTCGTGGGAAGTTTTACGCCGGAAGTGCGGCAATGCTTCGGCGCTCTTCCTTCGGGGCGCGTTGTGATGTCCGTGGGAGATACCGCTCAATCGCTTGATCCCATCGGTGGACAGGGCGCGAACAACGGCAACAAGATGGCGCGAAATCTGGTGAATTGCATTTTCGAGCGGAAAGATTCGGCGTTCGATCGCGAATGGATGGCGGGAACCTTTGAGCGTTTCTGGGCGCGGCACGGATTGATCAACACATTTAACAACACTTTGCTCGAACCGCTCACCGATCCAGGTAAGGAAATTTTGATCGCGCAATACGGATCTACGGGAGTGCCTGGTGATCACAGCGGCCAACAGGCGCTTGCCAATGCGTTCATCGACAATTTCGATGATCCCGCATACATTACGGAAGCCTTCCACGACATGGCCAAGGCGCGTGCGTTGATTGAGAAACTTACCGGAAAACATTGGCTGTTTTCCGCTGCGCGCGGGCGGGCGGCAATCGCCAAAGGGCAATTGCGGCAAAAGCTGGGATTCGCAGCCGGTCATCCGGGAACACTTGCCGTGCACCCGGCGATTTGAGTTGTTTGAAAGTTTCGGGATATGATCTTGCCCTCTGACTTTGTCCGATTTAGGAGCATCGCATGAATCCATTCGTGAAGCTGAACAAGCAATACATCGGGGGAGAATGGCGCGATGGCTCGAGCGCCAAAGTGCTGACGGACCGGAATCCCTACAACGACAAGCCAATCTGCGATATTAAATTGGCCAACCTGGCGGACCTGGATGCGGCGTACCGCTCGGCAGCCGCCGCGCAGAAAATCTGGATGCAGATCAATCCCTTCGAGCGTCGCGCGATTCTCGAAAAGGCCATCACATTCGTCGAGAAAAATGAAGCGGAGATCACTGACATCATCATCGAGGAACTGGGCGGAACTGGCCTGAAAGCGTTCTTCGAAATCGGACTGGTGAAAAACATTATCAAGGAAGCTGTCCACTTATCCGTTGCGCATGAAAGGCGAGATCCTTCCGTCGGCAGTCGAAGGAAAAGAAAACAGGCTCTACCGGGTGCCCGTGGGAGTTGTCGGCGTAATCAGTCCTTTCAATTTTCCATTCTTTCTGAGCATGCGCTCGGTGGCGACGGCGCTGGGAGCCGGGAATGGCGTGGTTCTGAAGCCGCACGACGACACTCCCATCACCGGGGGAACGCTGGTGGCGCGCGTATTTGAGGAAACGGGAATGCCCAAGGGGCTGTTGAACGTGATCGTTGCCGACATCAAGGAAATCGGCGATGCATTCGTCGAACATCCAATTCCCAGAATCATTTCCTTCACCGGCTCGGAAGGAGTTGGCCGCCACATCGGAGCGGTGGCCGGGCGTTGCCTGAAAAAAGCAATCCTGGAGTTGGGAGGAAACAGCGCACTGATTGTTCTGGCGGACGCGGACCTGGAATATGCCCTGAATGCCGCGGTATTCAGCCGGTTTACGCATCAAGGGCAAATCTGCATGTCGGCAAACCGAATCCTGGTGCATCGCAGCCTGTATCCGCAATTTCTGGAAAAATATGTGAAAAGGGTCTCGGGGCTCAAAGTGGGCGATCCGCGCGATCCCAAGACTGATATTGGTCCGCTGATGAACAAGGCCCAAGCGGACACTTTGTCGAAGCAAATTCAAAAGGGCGTGGAGGAAGGCGCGCGGGCGGTTTTACGCGGAAAAGTGGAAGGCAATATGGCTTCTCCCACCGTGTTTGCCGACGTGCGGCCGAATATGTCCGTCGCGCAATGCGAGATGTTTGGTCCAGCGGTTTCCGTGATTCCTTTCGACACGGCGGAGGAAGCCATTCGAATCGCGAACGACAGCGCGTTCGGGCTTAGCGGGGCGATTCATACGAAAAACGTGGAATACGGCGCCGAACTGGCCAAGCAAATCGATTCCGGAGCGGTGCACGTGAACGATGGCACGATCAACGACGAACCGCTGGTGGCATTTGGCGGCGAAAAAGCTTCGGGCGTCGGGCGACTGAACGGCAAATGGGCGCTGGAAGAATTCACAACGCTGAAGTGGGTTTCCGTGCAGCATACGCAGCGGCATTACCCGTTCGAGCCTCAGGCTGGCTAAATCCATTCTTGCGACTCCGCGAAATAAAATCCCCGAGTTGTCCGCGATTGCGGGCAACTCGGGGCTTGAACTGCCTACTCGATGCGGCTACCCGGCACGAAAGACTGAAAACGAATTGCGCGTGCCCGAGCAGTTTAGGGGATGTAGTAGCGGAACGAAGTGAAAATCATATTCTCCGTCCCTTGCGGGCTGAAATTTGCCGCGCCGGACCAGGTGTTGCGCACCACATAGGAATACTGCGTCCCAAACTGCAGCGTGCCCTTTGGCCCCTTGTAGAAGCGATACCAGAATCCCACAGTGCCCTCAAGGATGTTACGGGTATCGCCCGTGCAAGACGCTGGTGCGGGCGGGGTGTTCTGGTTGGTCGGAAGAACTTCGGTGTTGCATCCGGAGTTATTGAACAACGGTGAGCCGTAGCCAACCGCCGCGCCGGCAGCGTTGCGATACCATGTGCGGGCTGCATATTCGCCGCCGCCATAGCCGTAAATATCGAGCTTCGGAACGGGATGAAACTCAAGTGTGACCAAGCCCTGAGCTGCGTGTACGGGAGCGAGCGTTCCGTTCGGGCGGACAGTCACATCGGGCAAAGTGGTAGTTCCGTAGCGTCCGACTCCATCTCCGCCCAGAACATGCAATGCCAAATCGAATTTCTTCTGGAAGAACGGGAAGCGGGCATTCGCCCCCACTCCGCCGCCAACCCTGGAATCGTTGAATGCGCCGGCTGCCGACGCGGGAGTGGCTGTCGCGTTCGGGAAGACTCGGGCGCGGAACACGCTGGCCACCCCGAAGACCTCATAATGCCCCCATCCTGGCTCGAACACAGCCTTCAGGATGAAGTCCGGCGAGTAATTGAATGAATAGTTTGCGGTCGCATTGAACAAGCCGCCGCCGGTGCCCGGAGCGGCAATCAGGAAGTTGTTGGCATTGCCGTGTGCAGTCAACAGGGTTTGTGCGCCTTCAACGGCTCCGGCCAGCCAAAACTTGTTGTTAAAATTCTTGGCTATCCGAAAGCCGTACTGACGCGCCCAGCTGAAACCCACTTGGTACTGCGAGTCAACGTTAGGGGAGCCGCTTCAGTTCGATTGGCCACTCCACTCTTGGTTTCCGTAACCAGGCTCCACATCTGGCCGCCGGTGAAGCTCCACCCGTTGTCCAAGTCCGCTTTGCCCCAGAACTGCCGCTGGCGCATGGTGTAGCTGTTGCTCTGGTTGTTATTCGAAGTAACGCCGGCGGAAAGGAAGTCCGTCTCGTAGTAGCCGCTAAACTTCGCGTGGTCGATTTTTCCTTCCGCCAGCATGCTGATGCGGGATTGGCGGGCGGAGGCGTTGAATTCACTGAGGTCGGATTGTGAGCTGCCGGGGAATGGGACTGAATTGAAAGGTGTGTTGATATCGGCAGCGAGGCCCCTCTGGCGCCAAACGGATTCAGCTGCGAAGAAGCCGCCGGGAGTGAGCGTGATGCCCCTGATGTGAATTGAGGTGGGCTCCTCGGGCTTGGCCTGTGGGGCAGGATTCGCGCCGGTGCCGGAGGCAGCTACTGTGACCGGGACGTTTCCGACCGAGGGAATGATTGCGGCGGTGGCCGGGGTGATCGAAGTGACCGAACCGCTGAGGGCGGCGGGAGCTGCGTGCATCTGCGTCTCCAGGGCGTCCAACTTTTTCTGCTGGTCACGCAAAGCCGCGCGCTGCGCCTCGATTTCTTGGGTCTGCGATTGAATCATGTCGCGAAGTTCTCGCAGTTCGAGTTCGAGAGAGGAAGCCTCCGGCTTCGCAGTCGAATCCGGAGTTGCTGAAGTTCCCGGCTTGGAAGCCGCAGCCGATGCGCTGGAAGGAGCAGGTTTTGAAGGCGTGGCTTCAGGCTTAGCTGCCGGCAAAGAGCTTTCCGCGCCAATTGGCTGCCGTTGAATCCTTGCTTGATGATCCCTCGGTTCCGGCCAGAGCCGGCGATGCCGCCAGTCCGAATGCCAGAATCCAGGTTAAAATCCGTCGCATATGTCTCTCCTTGATTTGAGTTGTTCGATTTTCCAAATGATTTCTCCCACCTTTAAATAATCAGATCCCGCACCAGCGTTGGGCACCGCCCGCAGAACACGTCTTGAACGGACGCAACGCACCACCGGCATTCGCAGCGCCGGGACAATTCTGCTACAAACTCGTGAAGAGTGGACGCTCTGCCTCCCGCTTTCCACAAAGAAAGCGTGGAGGCATTTTTAGGAATTATCCAACCCGGCCAAGCACGGTGTTGCTGGGTCAAAGAGACTTACCCTCTCGATTGCTTGCTTGTGTTGATGGAACTAGTACGCAAGCGGGAGTATGAAGAAGCGTTTTGAACGTGCCGTGACCGGTCTGTTAATTCTTCGTTACATAGATGCTCGAAGCGATTCTCATTTCCCGGACGCTTCTTCCAGCGAAGAGGTGTCCGCAAAGGCGACAGTAAAGTCCCGATATCGGGCGGTTACGGCAACTGCGAAGCTTTCGAGAGTTTCTGCTAAGTCTACTATTGAGAGCCATTTCGCATAGAACTTCGGAAACGGCATGACAAATGCCGGACCTCCACCGAGAAATTGAAAAGGGTGTGCACGCTACAGGAAGGGCGCAAATCTGACCAGCCCGAGTGATCTGGACTGGCGAATCTGGCAACAGCGATGTTACCACAACCACGGAATAGATGCACGGCATTTTCGTTTCGAGAGGAAGAAAACATGGCGAAAATCGAACGGATTCGTGAGGCGCTAAGCCGCTCGCTGGACCTCGATTACCTTCAGCAGAGAATCCAGGCCGGGTGGCGGCTGGTTGCCATTGAGTGGGAACGGGAAGCGCAGGGAGATGCCGCGGAGCCAGAAACGCCCAGGCGGCTGGAAGAGCTGCCTTACGGCATGCGCGTAGCCGAAGACTGCGTGCACTTGGAAGAGAATCCGGCGGAAATGGAAGTCCTGAACTTGATGATGGAGTTGATCGTCCAGGATATTTCCCTTCCGCGGCTTGCGGACGAATTGAACCAGCGTGGTTTCCGGACGCGGCAGGGCGGACTGTGGAACGCCGTCTCGATCTTCAACACTCTAACCCGGCTGGTCGAAGTGACCCCCCGGATCATGTCGAGCGACGAGTGGCGGGCACGCCGCAAGAGATTAGCCGCCGTGCAGTGGAACTCGTAGAGCCGGTTGGCGACCGGGGTTCCCAATTGGCCATCCGGCGCGGACCTTTAATCCCCCAGTATTAGGCTCGAAGCAAATCTGCCTGCCAATTCTTGATCAGACGCTTGATCGCTGTCCGGTCCGTCAAATTTTCCGCAATCACTTTGCGCGTGAGTTCGGCCAGTTCTTCGTCGCTGGCAAAACGCAGCGAAACGAACTGGCCCACCGTGAGGTTCGCGGCACGCGGCTGCAATTCCAGCGGAAGAAGCCGCGCAAATCTGAGACGCATTTCCAGTCGGATCAGGCGATCCTGTACTGTCAGCGCCATCATCCGGGCGGCCAGCGCCAGAAGCACAAGCGCTAACGCCAGAATCGAGGAAACGATCGTGTCCGCGCTCATGTGCCGGACAGCCCGCATGATCGACCAGATCAAGTTGAACAAAAGAAGCGGCATGACTACAAAATGGAAAAGTGGAAAGAAGCGAGTATGGTTATTGAAATTTTGCGCCATCGTTTGAGCTCCCAAGGTGAGGTGCCGGGATTGTACTCGAAGCCGCAGCTAAAGCGAGAGTTGTTATTTTTGCTTTGGTTCCGGCGGGGAGTTCGCGCAGCGGATTCAGATAGGGCAACTGGCTGCGTCAACTGCCTGTTAGGCAACCCCGCAGTCTGTGTGGCAACCTGGTTTTGGTCGTTGTCACGTCTGCGTGCATTTAGCCATGTGATTGAAAGGAAAGATGCCACCCTGAAGGGTGGCGCTACACGGCCATTCTAAGTCGGAGTTACCACACAGACTCTACCGGCTGTTCAGGACATTGTGGGCGCCGGAGAACAGGAAACCGGCCGTCATCGCGGCCTGGGGCACCCACCAGATCTTCCGAGCCCAATAGTGATGACTGCGGCTCATCCGATGGCCAACATAGTCGAGCACGATTGGGGCGATTTGAATGGCCGCATAGATCGCCGGGGAATGTGCAAACGGACGCATTAGAGGGTCCGCCTCGCGCATCCCGCCGTTTGTCAGCGCGTGACGAGTTGACCAGGCGTCAAACGTTGCCGCGCTGTGTCCAGCCATTGACCAGCGCGAACCAGGCGCGATTCGAATGTCCGCAATTCGCCAGGGCCGCCAATAAAGCCGGAAGGGGGCGCTGCGGTCTCCGGCAAGTAGGTTCCGGAGAGCGCCGCTGAAGCTGCATCGGCTTCTGAATCGGAAACAATCGCCCGACGGGTGCTGTCCGGTTGAATCGGCCGTTGACCGCTGGGAGACCGGAGCAGGGCTCGATTCTTTTGCGCTGGCCGTGGATGCGGGGAATATTGCAATTAGTTGTACGCCTGGAAAAAGATGCGCGGTAAGAGAAGAACCTTCTGAGACACTCGAAATTGCCGCTGGTCTTTCCACCTTCCCTGCCAATTCAATCACAGTCGCGGTTTGCATCAAAGCGGATGCCGGCAGGAGAAGAGCAGCGATGGCTAGTACCATTTTTTCCCTCGCATCGAAACGCTCGAATACTCGATCGAGCGCCACTCTAGAGAAAGCAAGGGCGAGACCACGCCAGAACGAGGCGTAAATCCATGCGCTGCTGAACAGTGACTCAACCCGGTACACCGTGCGCGAGGAAAGGTATTTCCACTTCACGGAAGCCCTGCAGCACTCTCGCATCTTTCTTTGCATTTGAACGCGGGCGGAACAATCCGCGCGCGATAATTTTTTTCTAGTTTTATTTAGTACGAACGATACTAGTCGCGAGAAAACTACTAGAACCAATGGGCTATGCCGCACAGAACTTCGAAGAATAGGAGGTGGAGCTTCATCTGAGGGGAGCGGAGCATCAAAGAGGCGTGAAATTTGATTCCGCGCAAATTCGGCATGACATGCACTCAGAAATTTAGAGGCACAAAAAGAAAAAGGGCGCCCGCCGAAGCGGGCGCCCTTTTCGAACTTCCAGACTAAGTTGCGGTTAGAAAATGAACTTCGCCGCAAGCTGTCCGATACGGGCGGCCTTTGCTGACAGAACGTCGCCGAACGAGGAGGACAGGATGTCATTGCCGAAAGCACCGGAGGTAGTGCCGTCGAACTGCGTGTGGTTCCACATGTTGAAGAGTTCCACGCGCATTTCAAACGTCATCGACTCGGTGATCTTGGTGTCCTTGGAGAACTGGAAGTCCCAGTTGTTCACGCCGAACGCATGGATTGCTCCGCGATGCACATTGCCGAGCTGTCCGAGCGTTTCCGTGGTGAACGAACCTGGCGCCCAGATTTGGTGGAGACCGGCCGCATTCAGGTTCGTGCGGGGATCGACTAACTTGACAGGTGCAATTTGGTTCGGTCGATCCGGGCACTGATAGAACTGCCAGTTCGCGCTGCAGACCGCCGCCTGACCGTCACCTTCCACGGGGTAGATGGGGAATCCACCTTGGAACGTGGTGATTCCTCCGAAGCGCCATCCATCGGCGATGCGGCTGGGAATCCAGTGAGCGATGTGCTGCAGGCTGGGGATGTTGTACGTATAGCTCAGCACCATTCGGTGCCGGGCATCAAACGCCGAGTCCCCGTAGTTGTCGTGGAAGTTGAACGGATTGAGTCCTGGACCCGCAACGCCGCCGAATCCGGAGTTCTCGAAACTGGACCCATTATCGAGCGAATGCGAGTACGTGTAGGCCAGCAGGAACGTCAGCCCATGCGACAGGCTCTTATTGATTGTCGCCTGGAATGCGTTGTAGTTCGAGTTTCCGAAGGACGACTGCGTTCCGTAAGATGCAACAAGTGGCACTCCAATGTTCGCGTTGAAGGCTCCGTACGGGAAATTGGAGGGTTGGCCAGTCGGATTCAGATTGTTATCAAATCCGTTCTGCGTGGGGAGAATCACAGCGTCTTCCGGATCTCCCGCGCAGTTTGGATCAGCAAGGCAAACCGCCGGATTGATGATGTGGTTCGACTCCACCTCGGAAATCAGGTGGTGGGCTACGGAACCGACGTAAGCCAATGAGAGAATCATCTGGCCAGGCAGCTCGCGCTGGATGGTCAGGTTGTAGTTCTCTGCGTAGGGCGAATGGAAGTTATGGTCGATTACGTTATTGCTCATCGGAGCAAATTGCGTGAAATCAACCGTTTTGTCGCCTGGCTTCGGAGGAATGAACGGGAACTTGTTGGTGATCGATACCGTCCCTCCCGTAGGTACGCATCCCGGGATCGCGGTGTTCGCTGAGCTGATGCAAGCCACATCGGTAAACGGCGCGATGAAGCTGGGCTTGCCGCCGCGATCCGCGATTCCGGCGCTTGCTTGGCCGAACGGAGGTGCACCGAGGTTCTGCAGCAGGAGTTCCTCTTCCGAGCGGTTGTAGTAAATCCCGTAGCCACCGCGGATGGAAGTCTTGCCAGGAGCGCCGAAGATTTTGCCGCCCCAATTCGGGCTATAAGCAAAGCCTATGCGGGGGCCAAAGCCGTCGTAGTGAGTCCCGTAGCCTCCAGCACTGTTGCACTGTGGGTCGCCGGGATAGTTCAAGCCGATCGGGGCCGTTGGGAATATTTTGGACTGCTGGTTTGGCACGAGGCACTGCAGACCAAGACCGCCGTTGAAAAAGTCGCTCATCGGAGTATCGATCTGATAGCCGATTCCGTACGTCAGGGTCAGGTTTGACTTCAATTTATACTGATCCTGAATGTAGGAATACATCTGGTAGGCCCTGGCGTCAATAAATCCGCCGCTGCCCTGTGCGTAGGTGTTCGGGAAGCCGAGCAGGAAATCGATTCCGGCGTTTCCGGTGCCGAACGGGTTTGAAGTTGTAAAACCGAACGTGCCGTTGTTATTTCCGAAGAAGGGATTGCCGACCGTAAAGCGACGGCCCTCAAAGCCCATCTTCAGTGTGTGTTTTCCGTATACCTTGGAGAAGTTGTCGGTAGCTTGGTAAGTCTGGTCGATACGGGGCTGCGGACCGTTGCTCGAGAAGCCCAGTGTAAATAGCCCAGTGATGTTAATTCTCGGCAGTCCGGCTCCCGCAGTGCCCTGTGGATTAATCTGCCATCCCAAGAGACGAAGGAAGTACTGGACTTCACCGGTTCCACCGCGTCGAAATTCAAGCGAGTATATCCGAAGCGCAACTCGTTCAACGTGGTGCCATTGAACGTGTGCGTCCAGGCAGCCGTGTACTGTTTGATGTGGCTCTTGGAAACCTGTCCGAAACCTGGGAGTGTAGAGCCGGTGAAAGGCAGCGGGTCGCTTACAGGGTTCGTCTGGATAAAGCTGTAAAACCAGAGCGAATCGTGCTGGTTAAACGTATGGTCAACACGATAGAGATACTGGTCGGTCGAGTTGGTCTGCGACGGTTGGAACGTAAACGTGCTTGCGTCCGAGGTTCGCCGCAGGAACGAAGGTATTCAGCAGGTTCGCGGACAACACGTTGAAGTCTTGGGTCGGAATAACACCCGAATTGAAGAGACCCGGGTGGACGACACCGCCGTCGGTGAACGTGACATATGCCTGCCCGGCGGGGCAACGAACTCCGCCAGAAACTGGGCACGGCGAGGTAGCATCGCCGAACTCTGGGATTGGGGCCTTGTGTGTATGGACTTGTGATGTCGCGGCGGCAAAGACTCCGCCACGCTGTGCAGTCGTAAAAACGGTTGTGGTACCGGTTCCATCCGCACTGGGACGCCGAGCGCGCGTTCCCTGATAGGAGAAGAAGCCGAATAGGTGATCCTTCCAGATCGGTCCGCCAATCGTTCCGCCAAACTGGTTCTGGTGGAAGACGGTGGGGGTCTTCTGGAAGAAGGTGCGAGCGTTCATGCTGGTGTCGCGATAGAAGTCGAATCCATCGCCATGGAAATGGTTGGTTCCGGACTTGATCACCGCGTTGACGATTCCGCCGGAGTTGCGGCCATATTCAGGATTGATCGTGTTGGTGATCAACTGGAATTCGCCGATGGCATCCGGGCTGGGAATTACGAGCGGGCTATTCAAGGGCAGGTCGTTCGAATCCGTGCCATTGATCAGGAAGCTATTCTGTTGGCTCTGGCTGCCATTCGTTGCGAAATTGCTTGTGAAGCGGTCCGACGAAGCTACGACGCCGGGCTGAAGCTGCTGCAACTGGATCCAGTTGCGGCCGTTCAGAGGCATGTCGGTAATATACTTGGATTCCAGCGTGCCGCCGAGCTGCATGCTGGTGGTCTCGACTTGAAGCGCGGAGGCTTCTACCATGACTTGCTGGCTCACTGCACCCAACTCCATCTTGATGGTAATAACGAACGGTTGGTTCACGCTCAACTGAATTCCGGTCGCGGTGAAGGTCTTAAAGTTGGTCTTAGCCGCCGTCACTTTGTAGGGACCGGTGGGAAGGTCCAACAAATCGAACGAGCCATCGGGACCAGTGGTAAAGCTCTTGGTCAAGCCGGTGGCCGTATTAGTAGCCGTCACGACCACATCGGGCACGCTGGCCCCGGTCGCGTCAATCACCGAACCACGGATGCGGGAATACAACTCGTCCGCGTTCGCAGCACGGGGCGCCAAAAGGCTCAACATCGCAATGAGCCCAAGGCTAAAGAATAGGAACTTCGTAAATCGCCCCATCATGTGCCCCCTCGCTAAATTTTCTTTGAAAACTGGTGGCCTAAATCAACACCACAGGTTCGTATGTGCTATGGCAGTCCAATTGCCAAACCGAAATCAATTGTATCTGTCGCAATATGTGTAACTTACGAGCAATGATCGATATCTGACCAGGGAAGTCATACGGATTTCAGTAGTTCAATTGGCATACTGATACGAAAAACAGTAGAAATTAGAGTGTTTTCAAACTCCGATGCGCAGTTAAAGGTCGAGAAATTTCAAGTGTTTACGACAGGAAACGGCACCGAATGGTCCACTAGTTTTGGATCGTTTCTGACCGAAGAAGCGCCTGCTGAATGAATAACTTTATCGGTCGCAGGGCATTAAGACCGTATCGTCTAAGCGGCAGCGAGACGCCAGGGGCTTAAATTATGTATTTCCAAAATTCAGTACCCAGCCCTCGGCGGGACCCCATAGAGTCCGGTCAGCGTCGGGTCGAAATCCTGATTGCAAAGGCAACTTCGTCTCGCGCTTTACGGTGCCATCCCTTGCAGCTCGGAATCAGACTTCTGCCAGAAGAATGGCGGGAACTTTTTCTCCTTCGGCCATACCTGGTCGAGTGTCGCGGCCGAATAGACCGTTCCGTTTTTAATGACGTATAGAATATCGTTTGTGTTATGGATATTTTCGAGTGGATCGGAGTTCAACACGACCAGGTCGGCCAATTTGCCCGGCTCGATCGAGTCCAAGCTGTTTATCCAGGCCGATGCTTTCGGCGCCATTCATGGTGGCTGAATAAAGAGTCTGCCACGGCGTCATGCCACCGGACTGCAACATCCAGATTTCCCATTGCGCGCCAATTCCCTGTTGCTCGCCATGGGAACCGAGCGCAACGTGCCCGCCACGACGAACCACCTCCGCCGCTCCCTGAGCGATCAGCGGAAAGGTATATTCTTCGTCGAGCAACAGCGGACGCCGCCGCGAGACACGATCTACTTCCTCGTGAGGGGTGAACCGGCGCACTTTGGGATCATCGTGAATGTTCATGCGCTGCCGCCAATAAAACTGGCCGAATTCCGCGCCGTAGGAAACGATCAGAGTGGGGGTGTATGTGCTTCCCGATTGCGCCAGCAGTTCGATCACGTCTTTATGCAGCGGGACGATAGGCAGGCTGTGTTCGAATCCGGTGTAGCCGTCCAGAACCATGGTCAGGTCGGTTTTCAGGTCGCCGCCGCCTTCGGCAGTGATGTTCAGGCCTTCTTTGGCCGCGGCCATTCCCAGCCACTCGCGCTGAATTCGGCGGGGCTGCATGTATTGCTTCAGCGAGTCCGCTCCATGGACTTTGTAGCGCAAAACCACGTTATCGGCTTCTTCAAAGCTCCCCAAGCTCGCCGCCCAGGTGGTGATCGCTGTTCCCGTGGAGTAAATTCGGGGGCCAATCAGGTCGCCTGATGTCACCAATTCGCCCTGAGCGAAGACGATGTCTGAATTGATGGAAGGATCGCGAGTAGTGGTCACGCCGTACGCAAGATTTGCGGCGTAGGCCCATTCTTTATCTGTCATCACCGGCCGCCGCGTTTTCAAGTGGGAGTGGATATCCACGAATCCAGGAATAATCGTTTTACCATGCACGTCGATCACTTTCGCGTCAGCCAGCGCATGCATGGTTTTCGAGGGACCAATCGCCTTGATGCGATTGTTCTCGACCAGAATATCGCCCTGGGCCAAAATCTCCTCGCCTTTCATGGTGATGATGCGAGCGCCTTTCAGATAAAGCCTGCCCTGCGGGGCGTCTCGCGGCACCTGCAACGTAATAGTGACCTTCTCCGGCTTCCAGGCGTCGGGCTTTTCAGCCGCAAGCACAGCGTTCAATTGCGCGCGTGAAAAATCGTTGCCGTAGCTCCAGGTGATCGTTTTGCCGCCGTCCGCCCAGTAAAGATAATTCGCTCCCTGCGTCGTCAGGCGCTTCACCGGCACAGCAGGGGTCTTGAGGTTAACGCTTACAACTTCGTCGCCCACCTTGGGGAGCGCGGCAACATATGCATCCGCGCGGTCGAGGACTGCCACCCATTCGCCATCCGGAGAAGGAATCGCCGAAACAAACGGCCCTTCGAATTTCATTAAAGTTTTTTTGTCGACTCCATCCAGGCGGATGGATCGCAGCAATCGCGCCGGGCGTTGCGCACCTTCGGCGTTCGGATTCGGCGGCGCCGCTTCCATGTAATAAACGCGTTCGCCGTCGCCGGAAAACGTTGGCGTCTGTCCGCCGCCAGGTAGCGTGACGATCGAGTGGATTTCGCCGCCTGTCGAAGACATCCAACTCAACTGCTCCACATCCGCATCATCCTCGGAAAGCCATCCGCTTGCCGATCCCGCTACAAACATGATCTTGCCGCCATCCGGGGACCAAACGGGCTGAGAATAGTAAGCTGCAGTTTTGCTCAGCTGAACCGGCTCCCCGCCGCCAGCCGGCGCTTTCCAGAGTTGACCACCTTCCGAATCCGACCAGGATACATACGCAATCCATTTTCCATCCGGCGAAAACATCGGCTCATATTCGCGCAGCGGACTCGATGTTAGCCGGTGCGGCTTGCCGCCCGCGGCATCGGTAAGCCAAATTTTCCCCACGGCGCTGAAGACCAGCGTCTTTCCGTCGGGCGATTGATTCGTCCAGCGCATTTGATGGACTGTGAGCGGGCCGTCGTCGATTGCATATTCGGTGCGGATGCGCGGGCCGAGATCCAAATCAACTATGGCGCTGAATGGAATTGTAGAAATCTGGTGCGAAGCGACGTCCACCCGCTGGAATTTTCCATCAGCCGTGTAAAGAACCGATTTTGAATCGGGAGTGAAGGCATACCCAGGGAGGATGTCGTTTACGGCGAATCCTTCCTGGTCATCGCGCTGCATGGACGAAACCAGCCAATGTTCCTCGCGCGTGGAAAGATCGCGGACCCGCAAACCCGTCTTGGCGTCGTGGCGTGACGCGTAGACAAGGTATTTGCCGTCTGGCGAGATGATCGGGCGCAGTCCGCCACCATATACGTCAGTAATCGTCTGCACCTCGCCCGTATCGCGATTGAAGGTGTAGACCTGGAACCGGCCGATATCCACGTTGTAGCGGAACCCTTCGGGATGGCTCGAGAAATAGAGCAGCTTGCCATCGCGCGCGAAATAGGGCCCTTCATTCACGGTGGTCTTCCCTTTTCCCTTTACCAGTTCGAGTCCCTTGCCACCATCCTTGTGAAACAGCCAAAGCGAAGTTGTGCGCAGATAATCCTCGGCGCCAGGGTAGGGCCCCCACTTGCGCGCCACCAGGTAATTGCCATCGGGAGTCCAAGCGGGTGAACCAAGCTGGTCATCCGTTTCCTTTGTCACCGCTTTCGGATTCGATCCATCGACATTGATCAGCCAGATGTTGTCGCTTCCGCTGCGGTCGCTGATGAAGGCAATCTGCTTTCCATCCGGTGAGAAGCGCGGCTGGCAGTCCCAGGGCAAGCCGCTGGTCAATCGCTTCGCATCTCCGCCTTCGATCGGCAACAAATAGAGATCGCCTAGCAAATCGAACACGATTGATTTTCCGTCGGGAGAGACGTCGAGCGACATCCATGTGCCTTCGTCGGTCGTAAAGGAAATTTTACGCGTGGCCTTCAGCGGCAGACCTTCTTCTTTTTTCTCGGCCTTTTTTCCGTCTTCAGCTTGTGGCACGTCTTTTTCCTGCGCCCGCGCGAAACCTGCAGGCAAACTGGCCAGAGCAATCAGAACGAGGGCCGCAAACCAATTTGCCAGCCGGGCGATCTTGCGAGATTTCATCGAATGTAGTTTCCTCATGAATGCTCTCCCGTCAGAACCCGTAATCGAATGACAAATGAACCCGGCGAAGCCTAGACTAAAGTGCTCCTTCGGTCAATTCAGAAACAGTAAGACGAATGGGAACCCGAATCGTTAGTTCATTTCGCAGGCCGCTTCGAGCGGAGAGGTTGCCAACGGGACTCGTTGAGTCTGTGTGGCAGCTCGGTCTTGGTTGTTGTTAAGTCTGCGTACCAGCAACCATGTGGTCGAAAGCAAAGCTGCCACCCTGAACGGTGGCGCTACACGACCTCTCCTACTTGGCGTTGTCACACAGGCCCTGTAGCTGCCATCCAGGGCGTCCGGTGTGTTTGCAAAATTCGCGGGAGCACGAAAACTGAATTTGGAGTTAGAATCACGCCGCTCTTTTCAAGTTCGGAGGGGATATGACTCGATGGGTCTTATTGAGTGCTTTCGGCGTGCTCGCCTGTGCCGCGGCTCTTGGAAGCCTGGGCGGAAACGCGAATGCGCAGTTGTCCGGGCCGGCGCTGTATGTGCGCGCGGGGAAAATGCTGGATGTCCGCAGCGGCAAGATTTTGACCGATCAGGTGATCGTGATTCGCGGTGAGAAAATTGAAAGCGTGGCGCCGGCGGCCCAATCGCAGATTCCCACGGGTGCGAAGATAGTTGACCTCAGCAACGCCACGGTATTGCCCGGTTTGATCGACGCGCACACGCACTTGACCAGCAGCGCGAAATTGCATGGCTATCGCGCGCTGGGACTTTCCATTCCGCGCGAGGCGATTTACGGCGTCACCGATGCGGTCATCACCGTGAATGCCGGATTCACTTCCGTCCGCAATGTGGGCGCTCCCGCGTTCACGGACGTCGCGTTGCGCGACGCCATTAACGACGGCGACATTATGGGCCCGCGGATGCTCGTTTCGGGTCCGGCCATGGGAATTACCGGCGGGCACTGCGATAACAACTTGCTCCCTCCCCAATATGACCGCCGCTCGGATGGCGTAGCCGACGGGCCTTGGGCCGCGCGCACCAAGGTTCGCGAGATTATCAAGTACGGCGCCGATTTGATTAAGATTTGCGCCAGCGGCGGAGTGCTCTCGAAAGGCGATCAGCCCGGCACGCAGCAATACACCCTCGAAGAAATGAAAGCCATTGTCGACGAGGCCCATCGACTGGGACGCAAAGTCGCTGCTCACGCCCACGGCACTGAGGCGATCAAGGAAGCGATTGAGGCGGGCGTGGATTCCATCGAACACGCCAGCTTGATCGATGAGGAAGGAATCCGTCTGGCAAAAGAGCATGGCACGTACCTGGTGATGGACATTTACAACGACGATTACATCCTGGGACAGGGCGCTTCGGCGGGCATGCTGCCTGAATCGCTCGAGAAGGAGCGCAAGCTTGGCCAATTGCAACGCGACAATTTCGCTAAGGCCCACCACGCGGGAGCAAAAATGGCGTTCGGCACAGATGCCGGTGTATATCCCCATGGTGACAACGCCAAGCAGTTCCACTACATGGTGAAGTATGGAATGACCCCGCTCGAATCCATCCAGGCGGCCACCATCAACGCGGCCGACTTACTTGGATGGTCAGATCGCGTCGGCGCAATCGAGCCTGGAAAATATGGCGATCTGATTGCAGTCACCGGAAACCCGCTGGAAGATGTGACCATTCTCGAACAGGTAAAATGCGTGATCAAAGGCGGCACGGTAGTGCGCAACGACCTCGCAAAGCAGTAGCACAGGCACTCCTGCCTGTGCGCATTTGGTGTTATATCGCAAGGAATTGACGATCGAGAGACTTGGGTTGAGTCATTCAAGGAGAAGACATGCGGCGAATCGTTCTTCTAGCAGTAGTCTTTCTTTTCATTGCCTCCACGGCGCACGGACAAGGCTGCGCGATGGGCGCTTCCGCGCCGGTCAAATATATTCGCGCCGGAAAAATGCTCGACGTGCGCACCGGCAAATTGCTGACCGACCAAGTAATCGTAGTCCACGGCGAGCGCATCGCCCGGATCGCTCCCGCATCGCAAATTCAAATTCCCGCTGGCACGAATGTGGTGGATTTGAGTCAAGCCACCGTGTTACCGGGTCTGATTGACGCACACACCCACATTTTCCTCACCGGCGAGTCGCATGGCCGTTATGAGGAACAACTGCTCAAAGAGTCCTGGCAATTCCGCACGCTCGAAGCGGCGCGGAACGCCAAACTCGATCTTGAAGCCGGATTCACCGCCATGCGCGACCTGGAAACCGAAGGCGCGATGTATAGCGATGTGGATGTGCGCGACGCCATCAATCGCGGATTGATCCCCGGCCCGCGGCTGCAAGTAGCTACTCGCGCGCTCTCGACCACCGGAGGCTACCCGCTCGAAGGTTTTTCGCCCGAAGTGCGTGTGCCCTCCGGCGTCCAGAATGCCGATTCGCCCGATGAAGCCCGCAAAGCGGTGCGCGAGCAAATCAAATATGGCGCCGACGTGATCAAAATTTACGGCACCCACAAATTCCATTTCACTCCGGAAGGCAAGTTGGTCAGCATTCCCACGTTCACACTTGAGGAAGTAAAAGCCATCGTAAATGAAGCGCATCGCGAAGGCGAAAAAGTAGCTTGCCACGCCTACGGCGGCGAAGGATTGCACAATTGCATCGATGGCGGCGTGGATTCCATTGAACATGGACTCGATCTTGACGATGCCGCAATCGACAAAATGGTCGCCAACGGAATCTGGCTCTGTCCCACTCTCTATGTTTATGAATTCGAGCCGGAAGAAGATCTGGAATTGAGCGGAGGCAAAACCACTCGCGCCCGAATTCACGAACCCAGCTTCAAGAAAGCCATGGCCAAAGGGGTGAAAATCGCCTTCGGCACAGACGCCGGTCCCTTTCCCCACGGCACGCAAGCAAAAGAATTTGAATACATGACGCGCTTCGGAATGTCTCCCGCCGCCGCGATAAAATCAGCGACACTCGATGCCGCCGAATTGATGGGCTGGAGCGATCGCATCGGCTCGATCGAACCCGGCAAGTTCGCGGACATCATCGCCGTCCAAGGCGATCCCCTGAGTGACATCACGCAGCTCGAACACGTAAAATTCGTGATGAAGGGCGGAGCGGTTGTTAAGAACAGTCTAGGGAAGCAGATGGAAAATTGCTGTGAGTACACGCATATCCAGTAGTGGGTTTATATCATCGAGGTAATTGGTTGGTAGTCCGGGGGGTGCCCTACGACCGTGCGCGACACTCTCGGGAAGTATCGGAAACAGAAGCACTTGGAGCAGTTCGAGAACTTAGCCTGGGCCCATAGGAGTGGCCATCGGGTCCTCCTAAAATTGCCGCACCTTGAGCATCGCAGAAACGGGTCGGAACGAACAGTCACGAATACTCAGGGGGATCTTACCAGCGGCGGCCACAAGAGCGGCAACTGCATCGACGTTGTTTCAGTGGAACGGGCAGCCCAAAAAACAGGAAGACATAAGCAATTCTGTAAGCTGACCCTTCTGAGGAAACATCCAAAGAATTACAACTCGGACACGCTCGCTGCTTGTACTCTCCGACGCTCGGGACCTCAAAACCCTCCGGAATCGCCAGGTCCAATAACTCCTGCAGTGAGTCAGCGTCCTCTTCCTTCAACCAGAGTTTGACTCCGCCGAGTAGGTTCGACCACAGCCAATCCATTCGAATCGTATTTTCGTCGCTGAGAATGCATTCGATGTTTGCCGATTCCAGAGCTGTTTTAGCGAGAAGCGCGGCAGGCAGATCCCTGAAGCGCCAGGCAAGCACGAAGCCTCTCTGCTCATTTTCCGGATCAGAATCGGACATTGCACCCTATCGAAACATAACCGAGAGAACGAGGGATTATACAGGCATACTTTCAATCCGCCGGGACGGCGGCAACCACGGCTTTGAGACTTTCGCGGCAAGCTTGGATGGTGCGGTCGATGTCGTCGTTGGTGTGCGCGACGGAAATGAACAGGGCTTCAAATTGTGATGGCGGCAGGAAGATTCCCCGGCTGAGCATTTCGTTAAAAAATGCGGCGAACCGGCGCGTATCTGCTTTTCTGGCTCCCGCGAAATCGCGCACCGGCTCTTCAGCGAAGAAAAGAGTAACCAACGAACCGCAAGAATTAACTTGTCCCTGCACGCCGGTATCTTTCAGCGCCGCGCGGAAACCTTCCACCAGGCGCGTAGCCTTCTTGCTCAATCCATCATACGTGCCATGCCTTTCCAGTTGTTCGAGTGAAGCAATCCCGGCGCGCATCGCCAGCGGATTTCCGGAAAGAGTTCCCGCCTGATAGACCGGCCCGAGCGGCGCCAGGTGCTGCATCACCTCCCGTCGTCCGCCATATGCGGCTACCGGCAATCCCCCGCCGATAATTTTCCCGAGCGTGGTGAGGTCGGGAACGATTCCGTAGACCGTCTGCGCGCCGCCGTAAGCCAGCCGGAATCCAGTAATTACTTCGTCAAAAATCAAAAGCGTGCCGTCGTCCTTGCTGATCTTGCGCAGCGCCGCAAGGAAATCGGGGTCGGGCAACACCACTCCCATGTTGGCGGCCACCGGTTCGATAATCACGGCGGCAATTTGCTGCGGGCAGGAGGCAAAGATTTTTTCCACGGCATCTAGATCGTTATAAGGAACTGTCACCGTCAAGTGCGCGAAAAAATCCGGCACGCCGGGGCTGGAAGAAATTCCGAACGTGGCCAGCCCCGATCCGGCATGGGAAAGAAAACCATCCGAGTGGCCGTGGTAACAACCCTCGAACTTCAAAATCTGGTCTCGTTTCGTGAAGGCACGCGCCAGGCGCACCGCGCTCATGGTCGCTTCCGTGCCGGAGCTTACAAACCGGACCATTTCCATTGAGGGAAGGGCCGACCGGATTTTCTCAGCCAGTTCGATTTCGAGGGCGTTGGTCATGCCGAAGCTGGTGCCGCGCGCCGATTGGTCGCGCACCGAAGCCGTCACGGCGTCATGCGCATGTCCCAGGATCATCGCGCCCCAGGAGCCCACATAATCCAGGTACTCGCGCCCATCGATATCGAAAATGCGGGCCCCATTGGCGCGATCGATGATCAGCGGGTCTCCACCCACGGCTTTGAAAGCGCGGACGGGGCTGTTGACGCCGCCAACCAGTACGTCCTGCGCGCGCTGAAACAAGTCGCGAGTTCGGGGACGAGAATCGGAGCCCATTGGG
The DNA here is from genome assembly GCA_963797765.1 of uncultured Acidobacteriota bacterium. Lineage (GTDB taxonomy): Bacteria > Acidobacteriota > Terriglobia > Acidiferrales > UBA7541 > JBGPTK01. The sequence continues at coordinate 1,551,462 of CAWCQU010000003.1, forward strand.
GTGACCTCGTGAGTATTGATTCGAAATTTCTCGACTTCGATTCCCGCGTGACTGACCCCAGGCACGTGGGAATTGGTTCGTCACTTCCACTGCAAATGCGAAAATCAAAAGCTGCCGGCTGGAAAGCCGGCGCTACAGAACACAGTTCAGCAGCCGCCGAGCCAGCGAGCCGCTTCCTTTGCGTGATACGTCAAAATCATGCTGGCGCCGGCGCGCTGAATTCCCGTCAAAATCTCCAGCGTCACGCGCTTCTCGTCGATCCAGCCGTTCCTGGCCGCCGCCTTCACCATCGAATATTCGCCGCTCACATTATAGGCCGCCACCGGCACGTCGAATCGCTCGCGAACGCGCTGGATGATATCCAGATAGGGCAGCGCGGGCTTCACCATCACCATGTCCGCGCCTTCTTCCAGGTCCAGAGCAACTTCGCGCAACGCTTCTCGCGCGTTCGCGGGATCCATTTGATAGCTGCGTCGATCGCCAAATTGCGGCGCCGATTCGGCTGCTTCGCGGAACGGTCCATAGAATCCGGAACAATATTTCGCCGAATACGCGAGAATGGCCACATCCGTAAATCGATTCGCGTCCAGCTTGCCGCGAATCGCGGCCACTCGGCCGTCCATCATGTCCGACGGCGCTACAATATCCGCTCCCGCACGCGCATGCGAAAGCGCTGCGTCAGACAAGAGTTCCAAGCTGGGATCATTCAAAATTTCGCCATCTTTTACCACACCGCAATGTCCATGGCTGGTGTATTCGCACAAGCAAACGTCGGTGATCACGATCAAATTCAGCTTGGCTTTCTTGATCGCTTCCACTGCCCGCTGTACGGCTCCGCTTGCCTCGGCGGCTTCCGAACCCGTTTCATCTTTGTGCGCGGGAAGTCCGAACAAAATCACGCCGGGAATGCCCAAGCCCTCCACTTCGCGGCATTCTTCCACGATCTGGTCCACCGACTGCTGATAAATCCCAGGCATCGAGGAAACTTCCTTGCGTACATTGCTGCCCGGGCAGGCAAACATAGGATAAATGAAGCCGCTTTTGGTCAGGCGTGTTTCGGCGGCCAGACTGCGAATTGCCTCGGTGCGGCGCAGCCGCCGCGGGCGCACCACTGGAAAACTCATCGCGTTTTCACCTCTGTATTCTGCGCGAAATATTTTGCGATTGCCGCCGCGAATCCCGCCGCCGTGGCTTCTTCGGCGATAATTTCCACGGCAAATCCCGCTTCGCGAATCGACGCCGCCGTCGTCAGCCCGATCGCGGCGAATCGCGCGGATTCGGAAAGGCCGCGCAATCGCGCGGCATCCACCGAATCGGCAAACGCCGCAAACGCCGATGGGCTCGCAAAGGTGAAAACGTCTGCCTCCGCCACCTGCGCCTCATCGAACCCGGTCGATGCGATCGTGCGGTACGTTATCACGTCGGTCACTTTGGCTTTCGCCGCGCGAAGCGCTCGCGGCAATTCAGCGCCGGCGCGATCGCTTCGCGGCAGCAACACTTTCTTCCCGTTCACCTGTTTTCGCAAGTCTTTCGCGAGCGCCCCGCCGTGATACTGCCCGGAAATCAAATACAACGGCATCCCTTCTTTTCCGATTGCCCGCGCGGTTGCGGGACCTACCGCGGCAATTTTCGGTTTCTCGGAATTCGCGGGACGCGGATCGATTCCCAGCGCGCGGGCGCGTTTCGAAAAAAAAGTCACCGCATTCTGGCTGGTGAACACGACCCAATCGAACTTCACAAGTTCTCGCAGCGCGTCATCCAGCGGCTTGAAATTCACAGGATCGGCGTAGCTCACCATTGGCATCAAGATCACTTCCGCGCCATATTCTTCCAGCGCACGCACAAACCCTTCCGCCTGTTCCGGAGCGCGTGTGACCACCACTCGCTTCCCTGCCAGCGGCTTGTGATTGGCCGTCGTCAATTTCTACCCGCCAGCCGCAATATGCGATCCGCGCCTGACGCGAGCAACTTGCGCCCCAACCTCCGGCCCAAATTCTCCGCATCGGTTGGCGTTCCAGTCGCGCGATCCCGCAAATACTCCACGCCATCCATCGAAAGCACGCACGCATCCAGAATCAACTCGGCGTTTTGCACGCGGCCCCAGGCCCCCAGTGGCACCTGGCATCCGCCCTCGAGTTCAGAAAGCAGCGCTCGCTCAGCCGTTACTCCCGCTCGCGTAGCTGGATCGTCCAGCCTGCCGAGCCATCCCAAAATTTCTCGATCCGCTCCATCCGAGTGGTTCGCTTCCGCCGAACGCGTTTCGATTCCCAGCGCTCCCTGGCCCACAGCGGAAAGCATCACTCCCGGTTCGAACACTTCCGTTATTTTCCCCGCCAAGCCAAGCCGGTCAAGCCCCGCTTTCGCCAACACGATCGCGTCATACAGACCTTCTTCCAGTTTCCTCAGCCGCGTATCCACGTTGCCGCGCAGTTCCCGCAAATCGAAATCGGGCCTCAGGTGCCGAAGTTGAGCCTGGCGCCGAAGGCTTCCCGTGCCCACCTTCGCGCCGGCGGCAAGCGACGCCAGCTTGGCTCCGTCGCGGGACACCAGGCAATCTCGCGGGTCCTCGCGCCTGATAATCGCGGGAAAAGTCAGTCCCTCTGGAATTTCCGTCGGAACATCTTTCATGCTGTGCACCGCCAGGTCCACACGGCGATCCAGCAGCGCGTCTTCCAGTTCCTTAATGAACACTCCTTTCAATCCCAGTTGGCTCACGGACGATTGCGTGAATTGATCGCCCGACGTCTTGATGATGACGATTTCCGCCTCGACGCCAAATTCCTTGGCCACACGCTCGCGAATATGATTCGCCTGCCACAGCGCCAGCGCACTCCCGCGGGTCCCGATCCGGACCGGCTTCACAATTCATCCTCGGACGAAGGCGCCTCATCCAACCCAAACAGTTTTCGCAGCGCTTCTGTTTCCTCCAGCCGCTGTCTTAGCTCGCGAGTTTGCCGCAAACGTTTCGCCGGTTCGTCCAGAATGCGCTCCACCAAATCTTCGGTCATTCGCGCGACGCGTTGCCGGTCTTCCGCCGAAAGTCCCGGCATATCCGCAAGCCGCTCGTTCACGAATGTTTGCCGCTCGGCGTGCAAGCGCTCGCGGAGCCGGTCCATCAGGGCGAAGGCCTGCACGTTCGATTGCCAGGCCGCGAATTTCACCACCTGCTCGCTGATAATCGCCTCCGCGCGGGGAATTTCCGCTTCGCGCGCTTTGCGATTCTGCTCCACGATTTCGCCCAGGTCGTCCACATTGTAAAGATACAAATTGTAGAGCTTCGCGATTTCCGGCTCCGCATTGCGCGGCACGCCCAGATCGATAATGAAAAGCGCCCGCCCTTCGCGGGCCTCCATTGCGCGCTCGATCATGCGCTTTGTAAGAACCGGCTCCGTGCTGCTCACTGAAATCACGATCACATCGGGAATCTCGAGGGAGGATTCCAGCGTCGTCCACTCCGCGGCTTCACCGCCCGTACGCGATGCCAGGTCGACCGCACGCTCGTAGGAGCGATTCACCACTCGCAGCGCTCCGATGCCGCGATTGCGCAAGTGGTCCACCGCCTGTTCGGCCACCGCTCCAGCGCCAATCATTAACGCCGCGTGGCCTTCCAGCCGTCCGAATACCCTCTCGGCCAATTTCACGCCCGCGAATGCCACCGACATCGGCCGCGCTCCGATTTCAGTTTCCGACCGGACGCGCTTGCCTACTTCCAGTGCGCTCTGGAACAGCCGGTTTAATACCGGCCCCGTCGAGCCATGGTCCAAAGCCCGGCCATACGCATCGCGAACCTGCCCCAGAATCTCCGCTTCACCCAAAAGCATGGAGTCGAGTCCTGCCGATACTCGGAAAAGATGCTGCACGGCGTCCGCATCGCAATGGTGATAAAAGCGCCCGTCCAAATCCGATGCCGCGATGCCGTGAAACGACGTGAGAAATGATTCCATTGCTATGGTCGCCCGTACGGGCTCACCCGCCGCCACAATGGGCGAAACCCCATAAAGTTCGCTGCGATTGCATGTGGAGACCACTACCGCTTCTTCTAAAATTCCTTCCAGCCTTAGCTGCTCGGCGGCGCGCAGGGCTTGTTCCGGAGTGAATGCAATTCGCTCGCGCAATTCCACCGGAGCCGTGCGGTGATTGCACCCAATCAGGGCAATCTGCATCCGCGAGCCCGCAGACCGTAACTCCCGTCCAGTATGCGTTCCGGCAGCCATCAATAAAACCTGTGAAATCGAGTGAGATAAAGATTCACGATGCTATAACTGAAGACCACCAGCACAAAATTCCAGGCACATAGCAGCGCTGCGCGGGATCCTCGCCATCGAATCGCCCGCGCCAGCCACAGATACGCTCCATAGACCAAGATAATCAGCAAAGTCACCAGCACTTTCGGATCGCTGCTGCCATACGTCCCTCGCAGCCGGTGTTCCCACACAAATCCGAAGGCGGCGCCTACCACTAACGCAGCGACGCCCACAGCCACGCTGCTGCGGCTCATCTTGTCTAGTACATCCAGCGGTGGAAACCGCCAGAAGACACGGCTCGGCTTCCGTGCTCTGAGCATCCGGTTTTGCAGAAGGTAGATCAGGCTGAGCACAAAAGACAAAGCGAACGCCGCATAGGCCAGAATATTCAAGGTCACATGCAGGGCGAAGAGTGCGCCACGCGCGGGCGCCGGCGAGGCGGCCGTTGCGGGCGGCGCATTCAGCATCGCCACCAAAAGCCAAACAATTACTACCGGCATTACGAATGCCCCCACGGATCTTTGCCGGTGAAAAGTCTCCAGCGCCAGGTAAGTGAACGCCAGAAGCCAAGCGAAAAGAGACATGGACCCATATAGATCATCGTAAGGAATCGCATGGACCAGATGCGCACGTTGCAGTAAGGCGAAATAATGAAGAATCAATGCAGCAGCAAGGCTTAACGACGCGAAATAGCCTATCCAGCGGTCGTCCCCGTTCAAATGCCACAGGTATAGCGCCAGACTAATCGCGTAGAGGAAAAGCGCGCCGTAACCCCAAGGATTGTTCATGCGGATAACGATTCGTTCGGCCACATTCTGGGGCGGGATGGTACGCCAGCATGGCGAGGAATCGCTAACCTGTAATTATAGCGGATTTGCCCGGGTTCGGACATCTATGTAGGCAACAGAATGGGTGCTGCTCTCGGCACCTCGAGTACCACCGTCCAACGGCCTCACGGAGCACCGCCCTCATCGCCCAGCTCAAATCAAGGTCAGAATTGACCGGACGATCCAGCAGCGCGGCCTTATGAGCACGTACTGAAACAAGTGGCCCGTCGATTTTCTGCAACTTGACTGATGTCCTGAGATTTTGAGTTCTTTCCCAAATCTCTTCCAAGATTATTCTTGGACAGGAATTGCTCGTTTACATTTCAAGGCCCAGTGTTCGCATCCGCGCGAGACGAAGCAAACAACCCGCGTAGACCCGGATCGGCGAAGCTAGAAGAGAGTGAAAACACCCCTCTACAGCGGTCCAGGTGCAGAAGGCTGTGACGCAGGTTACGGAAGGATGTGACGGCGAGCAGCGACAATAAAGATTGCGCATAACAAACTGCGTGTGGCAATCGTGGAAGACGCGAGGCCACAGGCTGATTGAGCCAGCCGCGTTGCGCGAAGCAGGTTGCTTCCACGGAAAGTTTTTTGCCTGCGCCCGCAGTGGAGAACAGGTGTATGGTAGGCGTCATGCCGGAACAACTTGTCCTCAAAAAAGAAGACTTTCCGAGAGTGCTCGATGCGTTGAAGGCGCGCGGGTATCAGGTCATCGGACCTACAGTCCGCGAAGGGGCCATCGTTTACGATGAGCTCAGTTCTGTAAGCGACCTGCCTATCGGCTGGACGGACGAGCAAGAGGGGGGTAAATACCGCCTCAAGAAACGTGCCGACGAGGCATTCTTCGGTTATGTTGTCGGACCACATTCCTGGAAGAAGTATCTCCATCCACCCGTCGTGCGCTTGTGGAAGGCTTCTCGCAACGGCCAGGGCTTCCAGATCGAAGAAGAAAAGCCGGCGAATCACAAAATGGCTTTTGTCGGAGTCCGTGCCTGCGAACTTCATGCCATGGCGATTCAGGACAAAGTGTTCCTCGGTGGAAATATTGTGGACGTGCAATATCAAGCACGCCGGGACGGCAACTTCGTATTGGCGGTCAACTGCGGCCAGGCGGGAAATACCTGCTTCTGCACTTCCATGAACACAGGACCGAAAGTCACATTTGGATTCGATGTAGCACTTACGGAGATTCTGGAAAACGGAGACCACTATTTCGTTGCGGAAATCGGGACACCGCTGGGGGGAGAAATTTTAGGGGCTGTCACCCGGAAACCGGCGGGCGCGACCGAAATAGAAAAAGCGGCCAGCATCCACGAGAAGACGTCGCAACAAATGGGCCGAACTTTGGACACCATCGGGATTAAAGAGCTGCTTTACGGAAACTACGAACATCCAAGATGGGATGAAGTGGCGGGACGCTGCTTGACCTGCGGCAATTGCACCATGGTTTGTCCCACCTGCTTTTGTTCGACGGTCGAGGATGTGACGGATTTGACGGGCGATCACGCCGAGCGCTGGCGAAAATGGGACTCGTGCTTCACATCGGATTTCTCTTATATCCACGGTGGCAGCGTGCGGGCGACGGCCAAATCGCGGTACCGGCAGTGGATGACGCACAAGCTGGCTACGTGGATCGATCAGTTTGGAAGTTCCGGGTGCGTGGGCTGCGGCCGCTGCATCACATGGTGTCCCGTGGCGATTGATATCACTGAGGAAGTCCGCGCGATTCGCCAAAGTAATAGTAGTTCGGGTGATGCCGGCAAACCGGGAAAGGAGCGGCATGATGCAGACGCTTGAAGGAATTGTGAGCGAGCACCCCTTCTTCAAGGGGCTGGATGAGCAGTACATCAAGTTGATAGCCGGATGCGCCAAGAACGTGCGTTTCCAAGAAGGAGATATTGTCTTTCGCGAGAGCGATCCGGCGGATCAATTCTATTTTATCCGCGAGGGTCTGGTGGCAGTGGAACTGATGATCCCACAGCGCGGCTTTACAACGCTGCAGACCGTGGGTGAAGGTGACGTGCTCGGGTGGTCATGGCTGGTTCCACCCTATCAGTGGAGATTTGGGGCGCGCACGCTGCAGCCCACGCGAGCACTGGCGTTTGACGGCAAATGCCTGCGCAACAAGTGCGAAGAAGACCACGACCTGGGCTACGAACTGCTCAAGCGATTTTTGCATGTAGTCACCGAACGGCTGGAATCAACGAGACTGCAACTTCTGGATCTCTATGGCACCCCTGCCTGAAAAAACGACTGCTGCCGTTACCGGCATGGACCCCATGCTCCCGGTGCCGTATCGGATTGCAAAGCTGCATCACGAGACGGTCGATACTTTTACGATCGAACTGGCCCCTTCAGACCACACCGGCAGCTTTTCCTTCCTGCCGGGCCAATTCAACATGATCTATGTGTTTGGCGTGGGTGAGGTGCCGATTTCCATCAGCAGCGATCCGCTAAATCCTCGGACATTTCAGCATACGACGCGAGTGGTGGGTTCGGTGTCCAAAAGCATGGGGAGTCTGAAGAAAGGCGACGTGCTCGGGGTGCGTGGCCCGTTCGGGACCCATTGGCCTGTGGAAGAGGCCGAGGGCCGCGACGTCGTAGTGGTGACGGGCGGGATTGGACTTGCCCCGTTGCGTCCGGCGCTCTATCACTTGATGGCGCAGCGCGAAAAGTATCACAAGATCGTCTTGCTGTACGGAGCGCGCACGCCGGAAGATATTCTTTACCGGCGCGAACTGGAACGCTGGCGGAGCAAGTTTGACCTGGAAATTCAAGTCACGGTGGATCGTGGGACCCGCGACTGGCGCGGCAACGTGGGCGTGGTGACCACCATGATCGGGCGAGCTCCCTTTGATCCCACCAATACCGTTGCTTTGGCGTGCGGCCCCGAGGTGATGATGCGATTCGCAGTGATGGAATTCCAACGGCGGGGCCTGCCCTCGAAAAAAATTTATCTTTCCATGGAACGCAACATGAAATGTGCGATCGGATTCTGCGGACATTGTCAGTATGGGCCGGCGTTTATCTGTAAAGATGGTCCGGTATTTCGCTATGACCGCATCGAGCCCATCTTTGGCAAGGCGGAGATCTAACATGGCTGGACGGCGTAAACCCAAGCTGGCGGTTTGGAAATTTGCTTCGTGCGATGGGTGCCAATTGAGCTTGCTGGATTGCGAGGATGAGTTGTTGGCGGTCGCCGGGGCTGTCGAAATCGCGAACTTTGTGGAAGCATCGAGAACCGTGGTGAAAGGCCCGTACGATTTGTCGCTCGTCGAGGGTTCGATCACCACGCCACACGATGAAGAGCGCATCCACAGTGTCCGCCGCGCCTCGAAGTTCCTGGTGACGATTGGGGCCTGCGCCACCGCCGGCGGCATTCAGGCGCTTCGCAATTTCAAGGACGTGAAGGAATTCACATCGATTGTGTACGCGCGGCCCGAGTATATCGAAACGCTTAACAAATCGACGCCGATCAGCGATCACGTCTATGTGGATTTCGAGCTGCGCGGCTGCCCCATCAACAAAATGCAATTAGTTGAAGTCATCTCGGCGTTTCTAAACAAGCGAAAACCGAATACACCGCCGCACAGCGTGTGCATCGATTGCAAGCGCCAGGGAACGGTGTGCGTGATGGTGGCGCACGGTACGCCTTGCCTCGGGCCGGTCACCCAAGCGGGCTGCGGCGCCATTTGCCCGGCTTACTCCCGCGGTTGCTATGGGTGCTTCGGGCCAAAGGAAACTCCCAACACCAAGTCTCTGAGCGTCTGGTGGCGAGGCCTGGGAGTTTCGGAATCCGACCTGGTGCGCGCTTACCGCGGATTCAATGCCTATGCCGACCCGTTCCGTAAAGAAAGTGAATCTCATGAAAGCTAAGACCATCAAGGTTGACTATTTGGCGCGCGTCGAGGGTGAAGGTTCCTTAATCGTCAAAATCCAAGGACGGCGGTTGACGGACGTGCAGTTGAAAATCTTCGAGCCGCCACGCTTCTTTGAGGCCTTTCTACGCGGCCGGAAATTTTCCGAGGTTCCCGATATCACGGCTCGCATTTGCGGAATCTGCCCGGTCGCCTACCAGATGAGCGCCTGCCATGCGATTGAAGATGCCTTCGGCGTGAAAGTGGAAGGCCCGCTTCGCGAGTTGCGCCGCCTGCTCTACTGCGGGGAATGGATCGAAAGCCACGCCCTGCACATTTACTTGCTGCACGCGCCCGATTTCCTTGGTTACGAAGACGCGATCAGCATTGCGAAAGATCACCCGGAAGTGGTGCAGCGAGGCTTGCGCATCAAGAAAACCGGGAACGAGATTGTGAGCCTGCTCGGCGGCCGCGAAATCCATCCGATCAATGTGCGCGTCGGCGGATTCTACCGGATTCCCAAGAAGAAGGATTTCGCGCTCATCGCCGAAAATCTAAAATGGGCACGCGACGCCGCCGTCGAGACGGTGCGCTGGGTGTCGGGATTCTCATTTCCCGGCTTTGAACGCGACTATGAATTCGTCGCCCTCCGGCATCCCGAAGAATACCCGTTCAATCAGGGCCGTCTGGTATCCAACAAGGGCTTGGACATCAATATCAGCGAATACGAACAACACTTTGTGGAAGAGCATGTGCCCCACTCCAACGCTCTCCATTCCAAGCTTAAAGAGCGTGGACCGTACTTCGTCGGCCCGTTGGCGCGCTATAACCTCAACTTCGATCGACTCTCTCCCTTGGCGCAGGAAACCGCGCGCGCTTCAGGGCTGGGCTCGGTGTGCCGCAATCCCTTCCAGAGCATTATCGTGCGGAGCGTCGAGTTGGTGTATGCCTGCGACGAGGCTTTGCGCATTCTGGATCAATTCGAAATGCCCGATCAGCCCGCCGTTGCGTTCGAGCCCCGGGCCGGCATCGGCTACGGATGTACGGAAGCGCCGCGCGGCATCCTCTATCACCGGTATCGTGTCGACGATCATGGGCTGATCCTCGACGCCAAAATTGTTCCACCCACTTCGCAGAACCAGAAAACCATCGAAAACGACCTATGGCAATTTGTGCAAGCAAATATGGATGTTCCAAAGGACACGCTGCAGTGGAAGTGCGAACAGGCAATTCGCAATTACGATCCTTGCATCTCCTGCGCCACACATTTCTTGAAACTGGAAATCGAGCGCCACTGAGTGCCGCAGGGATCACCCACAGGTGTCCCCATGAGTTCCAAAGCAAATTCAACAATCCTGCTCATAGGAATTGGAAATCTCCTTCGCGGTGACGATGCCGTTGGACGCATCGCCGCCCAGCATCTCCGGCAGCGAAGCGTGCCCGCTCTCCGCGTGCTCGAACACGATGGTGAAGGTGCATCGTTAATGGAAGTATGGAAGAGCGAGCAGACGGTGATTGTGATCGACGCCATCTCATCGCGCAGGAAGCCCGGAACAATTCATAGATTTGACGTCACGCGTCATCCTTTACAGAAACGAATCCTGCATAGTTCAACGCATGCTTTCGGCTTACACGAGGCCATCCAGCTTGCGAAATCCTTGCAGCAACTCCCCGGCCGGCTGATCGTTTACGGAATCGAAGTGCAGTCCTCGGCAATCGGAACACCATTATCTGCTGTAGTGGAAAATGCGGTGCCGCGCCTGGTCGATCGCATCGTTCGGGAGGTGGAACTGCAATCCGGGACTTCCGAGCTTCGCGATCCACAACCGCAAAGCGGCGGAAGACGCAGCGCAGCCTCGTGGAGCTTAAAGTCGAGACTCAAGGGGCCGCGATGAGATGCATCACCGCGCCGTTTCCATAATCCACAAGATAAAGTTCACCGGACGTATCCTGGCCAAACGCGCTGACAGTCAGGTTGTGATCTAAGATTCCGGTTACAGTCCAGTTTCCGGAGGAATCCTGTTTCAGCCCCCACACATGTCCGCTCGAAAGGTCGCCGTAAACGTATGTTCCCACCAGGGCGCTAATCGCTGTGCCGCGATAGACAAACCCGCCGATGATTGCTGTGCCGCCGGCCGAACTGTGGTCATATTCGGCAATCGGGGCCGTCAACCCCGTCATATTGCACGAAGCCGTTCCCGGCGGGTAACAATGATTCCCTTCCATAATGTTCCAACCGTAGTTTCCGCCCTTCATTCCGATGTCCACTTCCTCCCAGTTGCCCTGCCCCACGTCGCCGATCATCAGTTGTCCGCCGGAACGGTCGAACGAAAACCGCCAGGGATTGCGAAGTCCGTAGGCAAAGATCTCGGGCGCCCCGCCACCACTGGCAAACGGATTATCCGTTGGAATCGCGTACTGCTTCCCGGACGCGAACGGCATATCCACGCCAATCCGCAGGATTTTGCCCAATAAGACATTTTTATTCTGACCGTTTCCCAAGGGGTCGCCGCCGCTTCCGCCATCGCCAAACGCGATATAGAGAAAACCGTCAGGACCAAAGGCAAGTTGCCCTCCCTTGTGGTTGGGGAACGGCTGATTCACGATCAGCAATTGCCGCTCGCTCGCCGGGTCGGCCTGGTTGGGACTTGTGGCGGGCACTGTAAATTCCGAGATAACCGTTTGGAGTTGGGAGCCGACCGTTCGCGTGTAGTCTACGAAGAATCGGCGGTTTGTGCTGAAGCTTGGATGAAACGCCAACCCGAGAAGTCCCGTTTCGCTCCCAGACGTGACGATTGGCGTAATGTCAAGAAACGGGGTCACTACCACCGCGCCGTTCTGAACGATTCGAATGGTGCCGCCCTGCTCGATGATGAAGATTCTATTCGTGCCGTCGCTCGGCGTTTCGAATCCAAGGGGCAAGGACAATCCTGAGACGAAACCCGATAGCGCCAGTTGAGGAGGCGGCCCAGTCGGGGTGGGTGTAGGAGTTGGGGTGGGGCTCGATCCGCCGCCGCTGGTTGTTGCGGAACCGCAACCACCCAATAAAAGGAGCATCGCAAGGACTACGCATGGCCTCGAGAACCAGTGCTCGAATGACTTCATTTGGGTTCACCCAGCCTTAGGCTAGCCCCTTATTTCACCAGCTCAAATAGTACCTGGTTCTCTTTTCCTCTGCCGAACTGGCAGCGCTGCATAGGCCGGACGGTTCTGCTATCATCTTGATGAGCAAGAGGTATTGAAAGTTTCGCGGTCCACGGTTCCCAATGCCGAGTCCCGGAGTGCCGATAAATCGAAAGAGCTTGTTCCTCCGCGCCTGCGGGCACGAACCGGTGGAGCGTGTCCCTGTCTGGATCATGCGCCAGGCAGGACGCTATCTCCCCGATTATCGCGCGCTTCGAGCCAAGCATTCTTTCCTCGAAGTCTGCAAGACGCCCGATCTTGCAGCGGAAGTCTCGCTGCAGCCGTTTCGTCAGATCGGCGTGGATGCTGTAATCGTTTTCTCCGACATTTTGATCGTAGCCGAGGCCATGGGCCAGCCGCTCGAAATCGGGGAAGGCGCTCCAGTGCTGGGAAATCCCGTGCGCGACCAGGCCGCGGTTGCCTCGTTGCGCGATTTCGATCCCGAGCAGGAAACCAGATTTGTTGGCGACGCGATTCGCGCCATCGCGCGCGAAGCCGGCCCGGATGTTCCCGTGCTCGGATTTGCCGCGGCGCCCTGGACTCTGGCTTGCTACATGATCGAAGGGCAGGCACGCGGCGAGTGTGTCGCAGCCAAGCAAATGATGCATTCCGAGCCGCACCTGTTGCACGATTTGCTCGAAAAGCTTGCCCACGCCACCGCCCGCTACCTTAAATCGCAGATTGCCGCAGGCGCCGCAGCCGTGCAATTGTTCGATACCTGGGCAGGCGAACTCGCCCGCGCGGAATACGACGCGTTCGAACTGCCCGCGATACAATTAGTGATCGATGAACTCGATCCCGGACTCACTCCTGTGATTTTGTATGCGAAAGCCGCCGGGCACTTGCTTGGCAGCCTCGAAAAGACCGGCGCGAATGTTTTGAGCGTCGATTGGCGAATTGACCTGGCCGAAGCGCGGCGGTTTCTAAAATATAAAGTCGCCCTGCAAGGCAATATCGATCCGATCGTGCTTCTCAGCGGCGAAGAAAACGCGCGTCAAGCCGCACGCGCTGCAATTGAGAAGACGCAGGGCGTCGGGCATATCTTGAACCTGGGGCATGGAATTTTGCCGTCGACTCCCGTGGAAAATGCGCGGGCATTTGTCGAGGCGGGCCAATCGGTAACGATTCCAGCCCGCGCGACGATTGGACAGCCGTAAGTTTTAGCGGATCTTTTCTTTCTGCGGTCTCTGCGCCTCTGCGGTGAATGCCTTACGCGCAGCGCCGCAGCGGCACCTGAAACGTACAAAGGCACGAAGAATCGAAAATGCCGATCAACGATAGCAGCGAATCGTTTGCCCCCGCGACGCTCGAAGTCTCCGAAGACTTCCTCGCGAAATATAATCGCCCCGGCCCCCGCTACACCAGTTATCCCACCGCGCCGGTGTGGCAGGACAATATCGGACCAGACGATCTTGAAAGCATTTTCGCCGGCGCCGATCAGGCTGCCACTCCTGTTTCTCTTTACATGCATCTGCCGTTTTGCGAAAGCCTTTGTCTTTTCTGCGCGTGCAATGTATCGATTCAGAAAGATAAGTCGGTCGCGGTTCCTTATCTCCGCACTCTGAAGAGTGAAATCGATCACGTGAGCCGCTTTGTCTCCCGCAAACGCCTCGTCAGCCAATTCCACTGGGGCGGCGGCACTCCAACCTACCTAAGCCCTGCGCAACTCGAAGATCTTTTCACCTACACACAGGAACGCTTCACGTTTGGGGCAGATGCAGAAATCGGAATCGAGGTGGACCCTCGCGTCACCAGCCACGCGCATTTGGAAACGCTGCGCCGCATGGGATTCAATCGGCTCAGCATGGGAGTACAGGACTTCACTCCCATCGTGCAGGAAACAATCCATCGCGTTCAACCTTACGAAATGACGCGCGACCTGATCGCCGCCGCGCGATCTCTCGGCTTCGATAGCATCAACGTGGATTTAATTTACGGGCTACCATACCAGACGGCGCAAAGTTTCGGCGAGACCGTGAACCAGATTCTCACCCTCGCGCCGGATCGCGTGGCGATGTTCAGCTACGCTCACGTTCCCTGGCTGAAAAAGCAGCAAGGCTCATTTGCCGGGCACTTGCCCGAAGGCATGGAAAAATTCCGCATCTTCCGCATCGGCCTCGAGGAATTCACTTCCGCCGGCTATTCCTATATCGGCATGGATCATTTCGCGAAGCCGGAAGACGAACTCGCCGTAGCCCAGCGCAATCGCACTTTGCACCGCAATTTTCAGGGTTACACCACCAAGGCGGGCTCCGACCTTTACGGTATGGGCGTCAGCGCGATCAGCGGAATTGGCGCCGCCTATGCCCAAAATCGCCGCGAACTCCCCGCCTATGAATCCGCAGTCGCCGCTCGCGGCCTAGCCACCATGCGTGGATACCGGCTCACGCGCGACGACGAAATCCGCCGCTCGGTAATCAACCGGCTGCTCTGCCACACCGTCATTCGCAAACAAGAAGTGGAGCGCGAGTTTTCGATTACATTCGATTCCTATTTCGCTACCGAACTTGCGGAACTGGCGCCGTGCCTGGCCGACGGCCTTGCCACCATGACGGCCGAGGAAATCCGTGTGACTTCCCTGGGGAGAATTTTCATCCGCAACGTGGCCATGCCCTTCGATCTTTACTTGCGCGAACAGAAAATGGATAGCCGCCCGCTATTCTCTAAAACGTTGTAGCCCGGGTGCTCTGGAAACGAGGAATCACGTGCAGGTGATTGTCATTGGCGGCGGCATCTCCGGTCTCTGCTGCGCGTATCGCCTTCGCGAATTGGGCGCTTCGGTAACCCTGCTCGAAGCCTCCGACCGCGTCGGCGGCATGATTCACACCGTCGAACGCGATGGATTTCTCTTCGAGCTCGGCCCGCAGAGTTTTCTCACCACCGATCTGCTGCGAAATCTGATCAGCTCTCTCAATTTGGATTCAGAATCTCTTGCCGCTGATCCCAAATTGCCCCGTTACATCCTGAAAAAAAGCCGCCTGCAGGCTGCTCCCTTGTCTCCCGGCGGTTTGGCCGGGACTTCCCTGCTGAGCGCGCGAACCCGCATGCGAATTTTCACCGAGCTGCTGCGAAAATCCAAGCCGCCCGAAGCCGACGAATCCGTCGCCGCGTTTATTCGCCGCAAGTTTGGACCCGACCTGCTGGAAAATTTAGCCGGACCTTTTGTTTCCGGAATCTATGCGGGCGACCCCGAGAAGCTGAGCATGCGCAGCGCCTTCCCGCAAATCCACAAATTCGAACAGGAATTCGGCAGCGTAATACGCGGCGCGATGAAATCGCGTCCAGCCAAGGGCAAGCCGCGGCCCGCGCTTGCCTCTTTCCGCCACGGCGTCGCGACGCTGGCGCGCACGCTCGCTCACTCGCTGGGCAGCGCCATCCGCTTTCAAACCAGCGTCGATAGAATCGAAGCCAACGGCGGTAACGCAGCCCCGAGATTTCGCGTTACGCATCACGCGCGGAAGCCGTCCGGAAGACCTCCCGGCTGAGGCCGTTGTGTCAGCCGTTCCCACTCCTGTCGCAGGACGAATCGCCGCGCCTGTCTCCACTCGCTGCGCTGAGCTTCTCGCCCAGATTCCCTACGCTCCCGTAGCCGTGGTGGCTTTGGGCTACCGCCGCGAACATATAGCCCGGCCGCTGAATGGTTTTGGTTTCCTGGTACCGCGCAGTGAAAATTTTCGCATTCTGGGCACCGTGTGGAATTCTTCGCTTTTTCCCGGCCGCGCGCCGGAAGACTCGGTTTTGCTCACCAGTTTCGTCGGTGGCGCCACCGATCCTTCCGCTGTCCAACTGCATGACGATGCCCTCGCCGCGGCGGTGGAAGGCGAATTGGAGGGAGTGATGGTCACACCGCCAAACCGATCGCCAGAATGATGCATCGCTACGAACGCGCGCTGCCGCAGTACAACCTGGGCCATGGCCAGATTGTTGCCGGATTAAAAGAAGAACAATCCCGCCATCCCGGGCTTGTTTCTTGCGGGAAATTATCTGGAAGGGCCTTCCATCGGCAGTTGCGTGGAACAAGCCTACGACACCGCCGAAAATGTTTACCGCTATCCTCGCCGCGTTCCGTTGACCGTGCAGGCAGAAAATCAGGTCGGCAATCATGCCTTCCGGTGCTGTGGCCGCCGCTTGTACCGGTGCGCCAGCCGGATTTTCCGCCGTTCGCCCGCCTCGCGAAATCGCCGGCGGTCTTCGGCAGTCTCCAGAATCAACGGCGCAATTTTCCGGGCTTCGCGGTTTTCATCGATCGCCACAAATGTCAAATACGCGCTCGAGGTGTGCCTTCGTTCGCCGGTCAGCACATTTTCCGAAAACACTTTCACTCCTACTTCCAACGAGGTATTGAAAACGCGGTTCACGCTCGATTTCAGCACGATCAGCTCGCCCACTCGAATCGGGCTGCGAAAATCGAGATAATCCACCGAAGCCGTCACCACGTAACTATTCGAATGCCGGTGCGCCGCAATCGCGCTGGCCACGTCGATCAAGTGCATCACCCGGCCGCCCAGCATGTTTCCCAAAACGTTCGCGTCGTTGGGCAGCACCACTTCGGTCATCTCCGAGCGCGAAAAACTCACCGGCTTCCCTTCCATCGGCCGGTATTGTTGAACCACCGCGTCTTCCGTCTCGCTTTTCTTCATTGGATGCTCGATCCTCTGTCGTTTTTTTGTGCGGATCATCCGGAAGCCGCTATAATACGCGCATCGAACCCATGACCCAAACGCAGAAGTCGCGCCGGGAAGTCCTCGAAAATTTCGTAAGCGCCAAGCCCGATGACGCATTTGCGCGTTACGGCTTGGCGCTGGAATGCGCCAAGCTTGGCGACGATTCCGCCGCCGTCGACAACTTCAAGCTGCTGCTCAAATCGCATCCCGAGTATGTGGCAGGTTACTTCCAGTATGGACAATTGCTTGCCCGCCTCGGTCAAATTCCCGAAGCGCGCCAGATTCTTTCCGCCGGGGTCGAAGCCGCACAGATGGCCGGCGATTTCCACGCTCGCGATGAAGCGCAAGCGGCCCTGCAAGCCCTCGGCTAAAATTTTCGCTGAACAAACGTAAGCAAAAGCAAATCAAATGCTCGGCGTTCTGCTATTCTAGCCGGGCACAATATTTGCAAATCAATATCCCGCCGCCTTGCGGCCTCAAGCGATGAAAAAAACCACTCGCATCCCGATCTTCCCATTGGACGTAGTCCTCTTTCCGGGAATGTCGCTGCCCCTGCACATTTTCGAGCCGCGCTACAAGCTCATGATCCAGCGCTGTATCCAGGAAAAGGTGGAATTCGGCGTGATCCTGGCCCTTGCCGAGGGCCTGGCGAAGGCCGGCACTACCGCAGCCATCGTCTCCGTGGTGAAAACCTATCCCGATGGGCAGATGGACATCCTCACCGAGGGCCGCTCGCGCTTCGAGCCGCTCCGCGTGTTCGAAGAACAGCCCTACCTCGAAGCCAGCGTCAATTATTTGGAAGACCAGCAATTCGAACAAAATCCAAAAGAGCGCGCTCAGCTGATTGATTTGTATGAGAAATGCCACCAGTTGATCCATGGCCGCCCGGCTAACGCGATTGATCTCCGCCCAATGGCTACGTTGGCATTCCAAATCGCCGCTGCTCTACCCTTTGAACTCGAATACAGGCAAGCACTTCTCGAACGGCGCGCGGAATGGGAACGCCAGGTAGGTCTATTGGATCGATTGAGCGAATGGCTGCCGCAGCTTCAAAAAATGCACAATGCACGGCGCATAGGCGCTGGCAATGGGCATGGCCGGTCATGAAGAATTTTCCACTCGCACCATCCAGAATCCCGCGCTCCGCTTGTGCCATCATCTATAATGCAGTTGGATGGACGACACGCCGCGATCCTCGTGCATCCAACTGATTTTGGGGGCCTCATGAAAACGCAACCCGCAACGCTCGGCCAGCTTCGCCAAAGCGAATGGTCCGAGGAACGGCTGGCGAATCACTCAGTCAAACAGGAGTTGCGCGAAAATTTGTTGTGCAAGCTGGAACGGGGCGAAACCCTGTTTGCTGGAATTCACGGCTACGAAGATACTGTGATCCCGCAAATCGTGAACGCGCTTCTTTCCCAACACCATTTTATTTTGCTCGGCCTGCGCGGCCAGGCGAAAACTCGCATCTTGCGCGGCCTGGTGGATTTTCTGGACCCCTACATGCCCGCGATCCTGGGTTGCGAGATCAATGACAATCCGTATCGCCCGATCTGTCGCACCTGCCGCGAGCGCATTGCCGTGGAAGGCGATTCCACTCCCATAGCCTGGATTCCGCGCGATCGCCGCTACGTCGAAAAACTCGCCACTCCGGACGTCACCATCGCGGACATGATCGGCGACGTTGATCCCATCAAAGCCGCGCGCACGGGACACGACCTCTCGAATGAACTCACCATTCACTACGGCTTGCTGCCGCGGGCCAATCGCGGCCTTTTCGCCATCAACGAGCTGCCCGATCTGGCGGGAAAAATTCAGGTGGGCTTGTTCAACATCATGCAGGAAGGCGACATCCAAATAAAGGGCTACCCGGTCCGCCTTCCGCTCGATGTGCTGCTCGTCTTCACCGCGAATCCCGAGGACTACACCGCTCGCGGAAAAATTATTACCCCTTTAAAAGACCGCATCGGCTCGGAAATTCGCACTCACTATCCCGCCACGGTCGCGGAAGGGATGAACATCACCTCGCAGGAATCGTGGACCGAGCGTGAGGGCAGCCGCCGCCTCGAAGCCCCCGAATACCTCCGCCAGGTGGTTGAGGAAATCGCATTTCACGCTCGCGATGATAAGCGCATCGATCGCCGCTCGGGCGTCAGCCAGCGCCTGCCGATCAGCGGACTTGAAAACGTCCTGAGCAGCGCCGAACAACGCGCCGTCCGCAACCGCGAGCATCTCGCCGTCGCGAAGATTTCCGACGTCTACTCGGCAATCCCGGCGATGACCGGCAAATTTGAATTGGAATATGAAGGCGAATTGCGCGGCGCGGAAAATATCGCGCGAGACCTGATCCGCTCCGCCGTGGGAAAAGTATTCACCAAGCTTTTCCACGACGCGAATGTTCAGCCCGTAGTGCAATGGTTCGAAATGGGCGGCGAATTGAAAGTCCCGGCCAATGCCACCTCGGCGGAAACTCTCGCCCAGCTGCGCAAGATTCAGGGCCTGCTCAACTTGGTCGACCGCCTCGGCATTAAGCAGAAAGACGAAGCGCCCACGGTCTGCGCCGCAGCCGAATTTATTCTCGAGGGCCTTTACGCCCATAAACGAATCAGCCGCAGCGAGGAGCGCGGCTTTTACGCAGAAGCAAGAAAAACGCCCGAGCCGCGCGAGCCCAATCCCAACCGGATGCCGCGCCGCCAGTTCAACTAGTAGGGACGGCCTTCAGGCTGTCCCGCTTTTGCAGTTGTCTTATGTAGGGGCCGGCTTCAGCCGCGCCCGGCTTTTTCGCGCAGTTGGGTACACGTCACCAAAATGAAATACATCAAATACACGAAATACACCGGCGACCCAGCAGACGATGTCGACTTGCAAGAACTCATGAGCAAGCTTTCCGATTTCCTGCTCCAAAGCGGCTACGAATCCCAAGGCTACGGAATCTACGAAATGGATCCGCAGGATTCCCCCGAACGCATGATGGAGCAGCTCCGCGAAGCGATCCTGCGAGCCCTTCAGGAAGGCGATCTTCTCCCTCCCGAAGTCACCGAAGAAATGCTGCAAAATCCCGACCTCGCGCAAAACGAACAACTCCGCGATTTGGTCGATCAACTCATCCAGCGCCTCACCGAGGAAGGCTACATTTCCCCGCAGCAACAGCCGCCGCAGATCACGCCTCCACCCTCGCAGACTCCCGGCGGCCAGATCGGCAAAGACCAACCCCAGCAGCAAGCGCGTTTCGAAATCACCGACAAAGCCATCGATTTTCTCGGCTTCAAAACGCTAAAGGACCTGCTGGCTTCCCTAGGCAAGAGCAGCTTTGGCCGCCACGATACGCGCGACCTTGCCACCGGAGTGGAGTCCGGCGGCGCCTCCAAAAAATATGAATTCGGCGACACCTTGAATCTCGACATCGGCGAAACGTTGTTCAACGCCGTACGCCGCAATGGCACGAAAGTTCCCATCGAGCTCGATTATCCCGACTTGATGGTCCATCAGTGCGAATACCAGAGCAGTTGCGCCACAGTCCTGATGCTCGATTGCAGCCACAGCATGATTCTCTACGGTGAGGATCGCTTCACTCCTGCCAAGCGCGTGGCCCTCGCTCTTTCGCATCTGATTCGCACGCAATATCCCGGCGATTCGCTGCACTGCGTCTTGTTTCACGATAGCGCCGAGGAAATTCCCATCGGTCAGCTTGCCCGCGTACAAGTAGGACCCTATTACACCAATACTCGCGAGGGTTTGCGCATGGCGCAGCGCATCCTTTCGCGCCAGAAAAAAGACATGCGCCAGATCATCATGATCACCGACGGAAAACCCTCCGCGCTCACACTCGAAGACGGCCGCATTTACAAAAATGCCTTCGGCCTCGATCCGCTGGTCGTCACGCAAACTCTGGAAGAAGTGGCCAAATGCAAGCGCGCCGGAATCCTGATCAACACGTTCATGCTCGCCAGCGATTACAGCCTGGTCCACTTCGTCCAAAAAGTAACCGAACTCTGCCGCGGCAAAGCCTACTTCACCACGCCCTACACACTAGGCCAGTATCTCCTGATGGATTACGTCCAAAAGAAAACCCGCAACATCCACTAGATAGGCTCTGGGTGTGGTTGGTCTGATGTAGGGTCGGGCTTCAGCCCCGACCTCTTTTTTTCGCAATTGCCGCCCGGCGCGCCAGAACGCAACCGAATCGCGGTAAGATGTCGGTTCGTTGGAGGCAGGGCACGGCCCTTCGAAGCTCAGGGTAAACTCGAAGCCGGCCCCCACATCTCTAGCAAATGGCTCCCGAGCGTCTCCTTATCATCGGCGGAGTAGCGGCAGGTATGAGCGCGGCAAGCCGTGCCCGCCGCCAGAATCCGCAACTCGAAATCATCGTCCTCGAAAAGGGCGATTACGTTTCCTACGGCACCTGCGGTCTGCCCTACTATCTTTCCGGCCAGGTAAAAGAATGGAAAGAACTGCTCATCTACTCGCCGGAATTCTTTCGTGACAAACGCGGCATCGATATTCGCTTCCGCCATGAGGCTGTCGAAATCGAGCCGGGACGAAAGACGGTTCACGCGCTTCGCTCCGGCGCCGAGCCTATCGCATTTTCCTACGACAAATTGGTGATCACCACAGGCGGTGCTCCCGCTCTTTCGATTCCCGGCTCCGATCTCTCCGGAGTGTTCACCTGTAACGACCTTGCTGGCACCATTCGCCTGCGCGAGTTCCTCGGAACTCAGCGCCCAAAAAGCGCCGCCATCGTAGGCTCCGGATATATCGGCCTTGAGGTGGCCGATGCGTTCGTATCGCGCGGCATGCGCGTCGTGATTTTCGAGCGCTCCGAAGAAGTGCTCGATGGAATTGGATGGGATACCGGAAAACTCATCGAAGAAACGCTAGCCAGGCACGGAGTCGAGCTGCGCAAAATGTCCGCGGTCACTTCCATTTCCGGCGGCTCGGGCTCCGGCGGCAGCGCCGGGCCGCTCCACGTGCATTCGAAGACGGGCAGCGCGCCGGCCGATCTCGTCCTGCTATCCACTGGAATTGTCCCGCGCAGCAAGCTCGCTGAAGCCGCGGGAATTGCGCTCGGGCCAACCGGCGCCATCGCCGTTGACGAGCGCATGCAGACCGCCGCTAATAGCATCTACGCCGCGGGCGATTGCGCCGAGACGCGCCACTTGGTCACAGGAAAGCCCGTTTATTTCCCTCTCGGCACCACTGCAAATAAGCAAGGCCGCGTCGCCGGAGAAAATGCCGGCGGCGGCAACGCTCGATTCGAAGGAATCGTCGGCACCATGGCCACGAAGGTTTTCGAACTCGAAGTGGCTAAGACCGGCCTCAGCCTCGCCGCCGCCCGCGCCAGCGGATTCGACGCCGATTCGGTGACCATCACTTCCTTTTCCCGCGCAAAATATTTCCACGGCAAGCCGCTTACGATCACGCTCATATGGGACCGCTCCGATGGCCGCCTCCTCGGCTGCCAAATGGCCGGCGAGGAAGGCGTGGCGAAACGAATCGATGTTGCCGCCATGGCCCTCCATGCCCGCATGCGCATCCAGAACATGCTGCATCTCGATTTAAGCTACGCCCCTCCCTTTGCCACCGTCTGGGAAGCAATCCTGATCGCGGCAAATGAAGCCATAAAAAAACTACGCCGCTGATGCCTTGTTCCGAATTCGGTTGAGAGCCCACAGGAGAGATTCACTTGGAAAATACGGATGACAACAGAGATTGGTATTTGAGTCTACCAATCGCGCGAAAACAGATCTTCCTTGCGATTGTTTCGTACGATCTCACAATACATGGCCGCCTTGTTGGTATTGATCTGGCGGGGGAACGGCAAGTTGAAGCATTCAAAGGGCTCAATGAACTTCAGCACCAGATTAGCCAGCATATCGCTGGAATTGGACTCGCAAAAGATCGGTATCCAGATGACGTTTTATGGCAAATACTCCGCGAAACAGCGGCTAATTATGGCCTTTCGCATTATTTGGCACGATCGATCGAGTTCGCCCGTTCACGAGATTGCCTAAAGTAGTGAACCGCGTGCAGGCAGTACCAAGTCGTCCGCTGAAGCCTTTCGCACGCTGTTGCATCCAATTCAACTGGGATAGAATGCCGCAGAGATGGTCTTTCGCTATATCCGCCAGTTCTTTGGAGCCAAACCGATGAGTTGTGTGGGCCACGGGAAGCCCGCCCCGATTTTCACTCTTCCAGGCATGAACGGCGACTCTTTTTCCCTGGCCACGGCCCTTAAAAAGGGCCCTGTTTTCTTCGCATTTTTCAAAATCAGTTGCCCGGTGTGCCAGTTCACCTTCCCGTTTCTTCAGCGGTTGTTTGAAATGTATGGCGGCGAAAAGGTGACCATCTGGGCCATTTCACAGGACGATTCCGAGGATACCGGGGACTTCTGCAAGGAATACGGCGTCAAGTTTCCCGCCTTGATCGACGCTGACAATTACCGCGTCTCCAATCAGTACGGCATCACGAATGTTCCCAGCATGTTCCTGGTTGCTCCCGACGGAAAATTGACCGCCAGCAGCCTGGGATTCGACAAGAAGATCCTGGAAAAAGTTTCGAAAGACTTGGCGCGCGGCGCGGGAAAGCCGGAGCAAACTCTCTTCCGGCCCGGCGAGATCATCCCCGATTACAAGCCCGGTTGAAGCTCCAAAAATTAGGTTCCGTCGGAACCTACCTGCTTCGCAAAGTTGCCGTTCCGAACGCAATGCGTCTGCCTCCGTCATTCCGAACGAAGTGAGGAATCCGGAGTCAAATTAATATTTACCTATCAAGCGAATTTCTCACTGAGTCCCTGTAAACGCAACGCCAGTCCCTTCATACCAATTCCTCTTCGATAATCTTCTTCTTATGTTTGGGAGGCTTAAACCGCCTCTCGATGATCACTTTCTCAGGCGGCGGCAATCCCACCACGTCCCGCGCGCGCCGCTTCGCTTCCTTGCTCAATCCCAGCTTCCGTTTTTTCTTCTTAAATGGCGACATGAAATCTTCTCCGTCCTGTCCAGTGCGAGTCATTTTACCCGCAATTAGCGCCAATTGAATGCCCCACTACCACGGTCCGCTTAAGCGATCGGATTCCGTCCCATCAGCCCCGCGTTGACTTGACCAATCGCTTCCGCTAACATTCGCAAGTCGTGACTAGGCCCGCCCTCACATGATCGGCAAGACCGTCTCACATTATCGCGTGCTCGAAAAACTCGGCGGCGGCGGAATGGGCGTCGTCTACAAGGCCCAGGATACCCGCCTCGAACGCAACGTCGCGCTGAAATTCCTTCCCGAAGACATGACCAAGGATTCCCAGGCCCTCGAACGTTTCCAGCGCGAAGCGCGCTCCGCGTCCGCCTTGAATCATCCGAATATTTGCACCATCTACGACGTGGACGAACACGCCGGCCAGCCCTTCATTGCCATGGAATTGCTCGAGGGCCACACGCTGAAGCATTTGATTGAAGCCCAATCCATGGAAAAGGACGAGATTCTGAATTTGGCGGCGCAAATCGCCGATGGGCTCGAAGCCGCGCACTCCAAGCGCATCGTTCATCGCGACATCAAGCCCGCCAATATTTTTGTCACCCACAGCGGCCGCGCCAAGATTCTGGATTTCGGATTGGCGAAACTCACCAGCGCGCGCCAGCGAGTGGGTGAAGCATTGGGAGCATCCGCGATGGCCACCGCTGCCAGCCCCGATCCACTCACCAGTCCCGGCAGCGCGATCGGAACTGTCGCCTATATGTCGCCCGAGCAGGCTCGCGGCGAAGAACTCGATCATCGCACCGATATTTTTTCGTTCGGCGCCGTCCTCTATGAGATGGCCACGGGACGCCACGCTTTTTCCGGAACCACTTCCGCCGTAATTTTTGAAGCGATCCTGAACCGCGCGCCGCTGTCGCCGAGCCGCATCAATTCACGTTTGCCAGCGGAGCTTTCCACCATCATCAACAAAGCTCTCGAAAAAAATCCGGCCGCGCGATACCAGAGCGCTTCTTCCATGAGCGCGGACCTGAAACGGCTGCGGCACAATTCCGATTCTTCCCGCGCCATGTCCGCCACGCGCGCGGTAAAATCGCTGGCCGTCCTTTATTTCGAGAATCTGAGCGGCGCGAAAGAGGACGAATATTTTCGCGACGGCATGACCGAAGACATTGTTACCGAATTGCTGAAAATCAAAGGCCTGCAGGTGTTTCCGCGCGCCACTGTGCTTCCCTATCGCGATAAGCCCGTTACGGCCAAGCAAATCGGCCAGGAACTCAACGCTGGTTATGCGCTCACCGGCAGCTTGCGCCGCGCCGGAAACCGCCTGCGCATCACCGCGCAGCTCGTCGACACCGAAACCGATCTCACGCTGTGGGCCGAGCGCCTCGATCGCGAATTGAAAGACATTTTCGAAGTGCAGGAAGAAATCGCTCGCAGCATCGCCCAGGCTCTTCGCATCACTCTTTCCCCGCAGGAAGAAAAAGTGATGGCGATCAAGCCTACCGAAAATCTGCAGGCTTACGACTATTTCCTGCGCGGAAGGAATTACGCTCGCCGCGAAAATCTCGAGTTCGCCATGCAGATGTTCGAGCAAGCCATCAAACTCGATCCCGATTTCGCGCTGGCGCATGCAGGCATCACCCAGGTTTGCGGCATGCGATTCGAACTGCACGGTAAGGATCCGCGCTGGATCGAAAAAGGCCTGCAGGCCGCCGACCGCGCGATCGCCATTGACCCCCAGCTTCCCGAGGCACATTCCGCCCGTGGCCGCATCTTCTATGCTCAACGCAAATATGACGAAGCGATCGCGCTGGCCCAGCGCGCTATTGAAGCCAAGCCGGATTGCGAAGGCGCGTATAACGTTTTGATGCGCGCTCTATTCGCTTCTTCACGCCACAAGGAAGCGGCTGCCTTTGCCGATCGCGCGATTGAAGCTGCCGCCGACGATTACAACGTTTACATTCCGATTGTGAATTCCTTTATGGCTCTGGGCGACACCGCGATGGCGAATAAATTCCGCGAGAAAGAAATGGTCGTGATCCAGCAGCAGCTCGAGATGGTGCCGGAAGATGTGCGCGCGCGGATTCTGCTGGCCGCCGATTACGCCTCGCTGGGCAGATCCCGCGAAGCGGTCGCCGAACTCGAAAAAGCCGTTTCCATGCGCCCCGGCGACCCGGATACACTCTACAACGCCGCGTGCACCTACGGCTGCCTCGACATGAAAGCGGAAGCCTTAACGATGTTCAGCCGCTCCGTCGATTGTGGCTACAGCAATCCCGACTGGGCCTCTCAAGATAGCGACCTGGCCTGCATCCACGACGATCCTGAATTCAAGCGCATCCTCACCGAAGTGCTCCGCCGCGGTTAAGTGTAGCCTTCCGCAGCCCTCCGCCACCCCTTGGCTATTTATTTCAAACGCTCGCCGGATACCTGCAGCAAAAATAACTCCCGGTTGACAGCAAATGGCATCGGTATTAAGGTTGCGCTTATAGAAGATAGGTAACTCCCCGGGTATTGAACGCCACTCAAGCAATTTAGGCCCAAGTTCTTTCGTCGAACTTCGGAGTCCCCATGCGAACGCGCTCGTTCACCCCTAAGTCGAATCAAGCTTTCCTGTCAAATTCCTAAGGAGGACAACATGACACCGAAGAATTTCTGGCATGGAATTCTGATCGTCGTTCTCTCTCTGGCTATTGCTTTGCCGGTTCAGGCGCAGTCAGGCCACATTGGCCCCAGTACAGGCACGATCGTGGGCGCAATTGTCGGAGCGGCCGCTGCTTTGGTAGTCGTGACTGTCGTAGCGATTCACTATTCGTCCAAGAACCGCGCCATTTCGGGTTGCGTCGACTCGACAGAGAACGGGTTGAGTCTGGCCAACGAGAAAGACAAGAGGATTTACGGGCTTTCCGGTAACACGGCAGGCATCAAACCTGGCAATCGAGTCAAGCTACGCGGCAAGAGAGTAAAGTCAAATGACGCCAATAAACCTCCCGTTTGGGAGGTAAGGGACGTAGCCAAAGACTTCGGCGCCTGCCGGCCATAATCGGAAGATCGATCGGAAGCTCCGCCTTCGCTTCGCTGCGGCCCATATTAACGCGTTACGATGCTGGCGCGCCAAAAGCCATTCAACAGACCCCACTCGTAGTGGCTTGCTTTCCACGCAAGAGTGTTTTCGGATTCCCACCACATCGAATCATAAGGAGGATCGGGGTCAGCCTGCGCCGCATTCGGCTTGAGCAATTTTCTGCGGCTCTGCAGCGAATTGATTCCCGGCGCGGAGTGGCAGCCCACACACCGATCGAGAATCTTGCCCTCAAACTTCTCCACAGGAACATGTTGCTTGGCGGAAAGCTCGAAATCATCCATTCCCTGCGTTTGAAAAACAGTGAACTCCGCTTCACTGCGTGCGATGGCTTTCAGCCCGCCGTCTTGCCCGGCAAAGAGCAGCGCCGGACTGAGCCTGAATTCGTAGAAATCCTGTTCTACCCGGGCGGCGCGCCAATCCGCGGAAACGTTGTTCCGATCGTTTCTCGCCGTGATCGTCCGGTAGACGCGAATCTGCAGACTTTCGGTGATCGGAGTCGCCACGAGCACGCCATCGCGGTCGAAAGTCATCATCTGCCGCAGCAGCGCCACTTGAGTCCCAACCGGAAATTGCGGCAGGTTTGGATTCAAGTCGCCGCGCGCAACGTCAATTTGCCCCGTACTCCACGGGTCGGGAACATTCCACAGCGCATGAAAATAATCGAGCGTCGCTTGCCTGCCTCCTGGCAGCCGCACAAAAACCAAAAATCGCGATCGTCCTGATGTTTCTCCCACGTGCATTTCAGCAACCGGACGCTGATCTCCACGGATGCACACCCATGGCCCGCGAGGATCGAGCAAATCAGGCGGCAGAAACGCACGATCCCGATTCGCTGGATCGTACTCCTTGCCGAACGCACCTGAGGCGACCGCTCGCGCATAATTGTCCGGGAGCGATTTAATTTCACTGGATGCAAGCGCCAGGCGGCGCAACACTTCCGCCAGTCGAATCTGGAGCTCCCGCCGTTCCGCCTGGCGAACGTCGTCCCGCACAGCCGTCCAATCGAACACGGCCCAAAGACTGCGTTGCAACATCGCCTTCTTTACCGGATCGTGAAACTGGTTTTCTCCGTGTGTGCGCAAAAATTCGTCAAGCAGGCTCAGAGCGCGCTGGTGAGACGAACCCGACAGCAAGTGTTCGGTCTCTCGCCACAGAAGCGGGTCGAGCGCATCCGCACCATACGTGGCTCCCGCTTGATCCCTGCGGACGATCAGAGCGTCCTCGAGCCGATTCCAAAGATGTTTTGGATTCGCATCGTAGAGTCCGGCCGTGACTCCGGATTTTTCGGAATCGGAGTTCTGGGCGGGAACTTCTGGCAAGACGGCAAACAGTAGAAGAAATGGAACAATCGAAATCGCAACCCGCTTCGTAATTCCCCACCTCCGGATGTTCCATATGATACGCGAACATCGCTGATTGGATGTATGGGCGGATTTCTTGCAGAGCGACGGGCGCGTTCGGGTTGCCAGCAGAACGCGTTTCTTTTGTGCTCTCAAAGCCGGCCGGGTTCTCGCCCACAACTCAATCGCAAGCGCGCTGCAGGCACAGCGCTCTGAGGATGCTGGAGGAGTTGAACCGTCCGGCCTCCGCAGCGACTGGGAAGGCCGGAGCAATATTGATTTACGCCGTCGCCTGAGCGGCTGCGCCCTTGCAGAAGGCGAACAAGTCCGCGTTGATCTGATCCTTTTGGGTCGAGCACATGCCGTGCGGGAAACCCGGATAAACTCTTAGCGTGGCGCCCTTGATCATTTTCGACGACAGCATTCCCGCGGCCCCGATCGGCACAATCTGGTCGTCGTCGCCGTGAAGAACCAGCGTCGGAACATCAAACTTCTTCAGGTCTTCCGTGAAATCCGTTTCGGAAAAGGCTTTGATGCAATCGTAGGCGGCTTTGTGCCCGCACAGCATTCCCTGCAGCCAGAACGATTCCCGGATGCCGTCCGAGATTTTGGCGCCCGGCCGGTTATAGCCGTAGAAAGGCATGCTCAAATCCTTCCAGAACTGCGAGCGATCCGCGAGAACGGCGGCGCGAAGTTGGTCGAAAGCCTCCATGGGCATCCCGCCTGGATTCGCGGCGGTCTTCAACATGAGTGGCGGCACCGCGCTGATCAACACAGCCTTGGCAACGCGCTTTGTGCCGTGCCGTCCAATGTAACGGGCAACTTCGCCTCCGCCCGTGGAGTGGCCGACGTGAATTGCATCCTCTAGATCGAGCGATTCCATGAGCTCAGCAAGGTCATCGGCATAGGTGTTCATTTCATTTCCGTTCCAGGGTTGGCTCGAGCGGCCATGTCCCCGGCGATCATGCGCGACGCAGCGGAATCCCCGGTCGGCCAGAAACATCATCTGGTCTTCGAACGCATCCGCGCTAAGCGGCCACCCATGGCTGAAGACTACCGGCTGTCCTTTGCCCCAATCCTTGTAATAAATCTCGGTGCCGTCGTTCATAGTAATCGTCGCCATCAGACATCCTCCTTACAGAGATGGAATTGCAGATCCTCGATACCTCAAGGTTCGTCCTGCACGCAAGTAAATATTCTATGAACGAGATTTGCTTGATTTTCTGCCCCATGAACCGGCGTATCCAATCCGCATCTCCGCCTGGAAAGCGCGCCCCTGGATGCGGATAATAACAATAACCGAGTCGACTCACGGTCCCACCCATTTCATACTGGGATGGGAGCCTTGCGCAAGTTTTCGTGATATAAGAACACTCCCGTCCGTTCGATGAATTGTCTGCTTATGGTCTTATACGGAAGGCGCTCTCAGATTGCGATCCAACCGGGCTGCCTCCAAAAATGGAATCTTGCAGTGACTGAGTCCGCCATCGCACACGACAAACTTTCCGATAGTGCCCTCACTATCGCCGCGATCGGTATTCTGGCCTATATCTCTTGCGACCTCCTTCACGAAATCATTGGACATGGAGGTTCCTGCCTGGCCACAGCTGGACACCCAGCCACTTTCTCAACCGTCCATTTCCAATGTTTCGGCGGCTGGCAACGATTCATCAGCTCGGCCGGCATTGTTTCCAACATCCTAGTGGGAGGAGCGCTCTGGCTAACCCTGCGACGGCACTTGATTATTTCCATCCATCTTCGCTACTTCCTCTGGATCAGCTTGGCCTATAACCTTTTTACCGGATGGGGCTATGTCCTCAGTTCCGGCCTCACGAACTCCGGCGACTTGGCCACTACCTTTCATGGGCAATCACCGGCCTGGCACTGGCGGTTGATTGCAGCGGTGCTGGGATCGCTCTTCTATGCATTGTCCATTTTGATCGTGGCTGGGCAACTGCGCTTTCTGATTGGCCCGGGATATCCGGCGCGGCTCTGGAAATTGATTCTATTCCCTTACTTTAGCTCGGCCATCGTGGCGTGCGTTGCCGGAGCCTTGAATCAAATCCTGAATCCGCGTCTCGCGGTCCGACTTGCAATCTCGACGACGTTAGGATGTTGGGGGTTTTTGTTCCTGCCGCTGCTCCTCCTTCACGGGCGCTCCGGTCCCCTGCAGGCGACACCACCGATACCACGGAGCCTCGGCTGGATTATCACGGCAACTCTGGCCATCGCGGTATTCATAGGGGTTCTTGGACATGGTTTGCGGCTCCAATGATTCCGCTCTCCCCCTCGGCTCTCGCGGCAATTGACTATCCGCGCCGTTGCAAGGGCCGCTCACCAGCGGTGTAAGATACACTCGCTGCACAGGATCCGTGCGCTCATGAACGCAGATGACTTCCGGCGAATCGCGCTGAGCCTGGAAGGCGCCGAAGAAAGTTCGCACATGGGCCAGCCCGATTTTCGCGTGGGCGGCAGAATATTCGCGACGCTCGCATCCGCCCATCAGGGCTACGGCAATTTGATGCTCACGCTGGAACAGCAAGCCGCCTTCATCGAGGAATTGCCCGAAGTTTTTCTTCCCATCAAGGGCGGATGGGGGCGCATGGGAATGACGCACATCCGGCTGGCCGCTGCCCACGAAGACGTATTGAGGGGTGCATTACAGACAGCCTGGAAGCTGCGCCTCGAAAAAAACAAGAAAACAAAATCGGGCCCAAAGAAAAAGAACGCCCCAAGCGTGCGCAGCCGAAAAGCAAAGCCGCGCGACTAGGATTGCTAAAAATCAACTCGCTCACCGATCCCCACTCAGAAATACGCTGACCCCCATATCCTTGCCACGCAGTCGTTTACTAACGTTCCCGTAATCTGGCATAATCCCCATCCTATGAAAGGAAACCCGAAAGTCATCGAACAGCTCAATAAAGCCCTGCGCGAAGAACTCACCGCCATCAACCAATATTTTCTCCACGCCGAAATGTTTGAAAACTGGGGCTATCGCAAGCTCTCGGGCTTCATCAAAAAACAATCCATCGGTGAAATGAAGCACGCCGAAAAA
Source organism: uncultured Acidobacteriota bacterium (assembly GCA_963797765.1). GTDB lineage: Bacteria > Acidobacteriota > Terriglobia > Acidiferrales > UBA7541 > JBGPTK01. The sequence continues at coordinate 1,582,686 of CAWCQU010000003.1, forward strand.
CTGATTGAACGCATCTTGTTCCTCGACGGCACGCCGAGCATGGAGCCGCTCAAGCTCACCGTGGGCGGCAACGTTCGCCAGGCGATCGAAAGCGATCTGAATCTCGAACTCTCCGCCGTCTCCGAATACAATGCGGCCATCCAGATCGCCGTGCAGGAAAAAGACAACGGAACGCGCGACCTGCTCGTCATCCTTTTGAAAGACGAAGAAAGCCACGTGGACTTTCTCGAGTCTCAATTGCACCAGATCAATGAGCTGGGCTACGAGCGCTACCTGACCATGCAAATGGGCGACTTCAAGGAAGAGTAGCCGCGCGCTTTACGGAGGCAACTCCACCATGTCCCGCACTCGCCGCGATTTTCTGCGCTCCGCTCTCGAAGCCACTGTCGTCACGTCCACTTTGCGCGTGATCACTCCCGGCCGCCTGCGCGCCGTGGAATTTTCTGCCGCTACTCCGCGCTCTGTGCTGCAACCCGGCCAGCACGACCGCCTCGAGCCTGATTGGTATCGCAAAAAAGTCGCACAGGTGCAGGCGGAAATGGCCACGCGCAAACTCGACGCGCTGGTGCTGCTCAACGCCACCAACATCATCTACACGGTTGGGTATTTTCACCTAACAACAGAACGGCCCCTGGCGGCGTTGATTCCCAAGTCCGGCGATCCGGCGCTTTTCATTCCCGATCTCGAATCGGACCAGGTGAAATTGTGGTGGGTGCAGGATTACGAATCCTATTTTGATTATCCCGGCCCGGAAAATCGCATTCGCTGGATTTTCGAACGCGTGGCACGCCGCGGTCTGGATCACGGCCGCATCGGAATCGAAGAACCCGCTCCCAGCCGCCTGCAACAAATGAAAAAAGGAGCGCCGCACGCGAAATTCGTCAACGCGGGCGACCTGATCGAGCAAATGCGCTGGGTGAAGGACGAAGACGAACTGCGCATCATGCGGCGCGCGATGTACTTCGCCGATTTTTCGGTGGGCGCCGGCCGCGAATTCATTGCCAAGAACGGCAGTGTCACCGAAGATCAAATACTTAAAGCGACCGCCGACGCTCTCGCCGACAAAATGTCCGCCGAACTTCACGACGTCGAAGGCGTCACCATCGAAGCGCCGTTCGGAGGGCTTCTACCGTTTGGCAAGCGCTCGGCATTTCCGCACGCCGTTCCCAGCCGGGACAAATTAAAATCTGGGAACGCGTTGATTTTAAGTTTTGGCTCGCGCGTCGGTGGCTACACGGTGGAATGCGAGCGCGCATTTTCGGTTGGCCAGCCTTCCGACCACGCCAAGCGGCTTTACGAAGCGATGCTGGCCGCGCACGATACCGCCGTCGCTGAAATGAAAGACGGGGCCGTGGCGCAGGAGGTTGATCAAAAATCTCTCGAGCAAATTCGCAAGGCTGGATTCGAAAAATTTCTGCGCCATCGCACTGGCCACGGGATCGGACTGCAGGGCCACGAACCGCCGTGGATTGCCGAGGGTGACACGACAGTTCTTCGCGAGGGAATGACGTTCAGCTGCGAACCGGGAGTTTACGATCCCGATTTCGGAGGGTTCCGGCATTCGGATACAGTTGTGGTTCGCAAGGACAAAGCGGAAATTCTCAACACCTACCCCACGCGCCTCGAAGACATGATCATCGAAATATAAGGGCACGGCTGAAGCCGGCCCCGACATACACCGTACGATCAATCGGCGGGCTGCTGCTTTGCTTCGCCGAGGGCGATCACGACCATGCTGCCGTCAGTCATCAATTGATCGCCGGTGGCGTTTGAAAATTTCTTGGGCGCATCGGGACGCGGCTCGACGGCAGTGGCTTTCGCTACTCCCGCGAACAAAAAATCACTTTGGATATAATCGCGCTCGCGGTCCACGTGCGAATCAATGCGGTGAGACCACTTCGACCCCTTCCCTTCACTCTTTAGCGCGATATCGTGGGTTGCCGCGGCAGCCCAAACTTCCTGGCCGTGATACGTTTCCGGCAGCTTCCAGATTCGCAAATGATGCCGCTTCGCCAGCGTGTCCAGGCCCTTTTGGTAAACGTAATCAGGGGCGGCGCCATTCAACGTTAGCAGCGAGACTGGAGCTTGCGCATAACCGCTCTGGCGCAAGGTCGAATGGATTGTTTTCAAAGTTGACTTGGCGTTGAGATCGTCCGCCCACACCCATCCCGCTTCTTCGAAGGCCGCCTCGATTTGTTTCTCAGACCCAATGAACAGCAAATTCGTCATATCGGAAGGCTCTCCGCTCTTGGCCGCAGTGCGCAGCGGCGCCGCCTGGACGATTTTCTTCAAATCGGGATCGAGAGTCAGGACAGGCCAGCCATCCCACGGCTCTTTGACCTTCAGGTTCGAAGGCCTGGTCACCTGCAGGGTGAAATCCGCGCCGGCGGGCAGATAAATTTCGCGCCGGAGCGAGGCGCCGTAAGCGGTTTGTACTCCCTTGATGGCGTAGCCTGCCGCCGGGTGCACCATTCCCACCGCTGAAAATGCCAGAGAGACTTTCGAACTCGCGTGCGGTTGCACGATGCCGATGATTTCGTTATTGCGGACGGTTTCGCGCGCATTGTCCACTGCCAGTACGCGAGCGTAGAGAGGCGACTTCACGCCGTTCTTGTGCACCACATTCGAAAAATCGATCACCACCCGCGGACGGCTGTATTTATCCGGAGCTTTTTCCGCGAATAAAACCGTGCCTTCAATTTTCGTTCCCGGTGTCAAGACCGCGCGGCCGGGATTCTCCAGCGGCTCCTTCACCACTGCTTCCACCGGATCGCCCGTGCGCGATTTGTCGCTCCATACGTCGGTCTCGAGTTGAACTGAAATTGTCTGGCCCGCCGTCAAATCGAATTTCGGCTGTGCAGCCGCCTTACCGTCCGGTTTTCCAGCGGGTTTTGAGTCCGCGTCTTCCTCCCGCAGCTCCTGATTAAAACTAAACGACGAAGTAAAAAATCCGCTGGCGGCATCGTTTTCGAGCAAGAGCGTCTGCATCTCAAAATTGGGGGAGTACAAAAGATAGTCGAGAGCCGTATTCTGAAACGAATCCTCGTGGTTCACGTCCACGCCATGCTCGATCAGCAGGCTGGCAATTTCTTCGTAGGCGACGACGATTGAGGGTTTCTTCGCGTAGCTCGATCCAAATACGGCCCAGTGCAGAGGCGTGCGTCCCAGCGAATCGACTGCTTTCACATCCGACTTCTGTTCGATCAGCTGTTTCGCTTCCGCCAGCCGTTCCAGAGTGGGCTTCTCTTTCGTTTCGCGCGTCGCCTTGTAGAGCGCGGCGATTACCGGCGAATCTTTCGAAACATCCATCACCACGGCGGCTGCGGCAAGATCCTCGCTTTCCTCTTCCTCTTCCTCCGCGGGCGGCGCCTCGGCCTTTTGCTTCTGCTTTTCCGTTTGCGCCGTGTTTAAAGCTGGCTTCGTTTTCTGCCGAGGCGATGCTCCTGCGGCCAAATCGAAGCTCCACGATCCCGCCAAAAAAAGTCCTAGTGCAAATATAATCGCCGCCAACTTTCCGCAAGCGAATTGCCTCTTCCGTTTCATCGTTCTCTCCATCACGCCCCTTTATTTCGCCCTAATTCCATTTCTCTGCATCCGGGTGAGGCAGGTTAGCGAGCCGCTCCGGGAACATTGAACTGTTGCGCGAGAGTATCCAGCTCTGTTTTCACTTTTGCCCACTGGCTGTTGACCGATCCGCTCAGCGGAACATCCGCGAGCAATTTGTCGATTCTCTGGGCGCTGTCCATGACCAGAGGAAGGGTGGCGTCGGCCCGTTTCTGGCTTTGGAAGGTGCCGAGCATTCCTTCCGCCTGATTGCGAAAATTCTTTACCAGCGCTTTCGCATCCTTTTCCTGGGTGGTCTTGCGGATGGTGCTCTTCGAAATGGCCGAATTGAACTGCGATTGGAACTGTTTGCTGTCCGATTTCAAGTTTTTCATCATGTGTTCGATGTCTTTGTCACTCATGCGGCTCTGTGCGTTCGCAAGTTGCGCCGTAGCAAGAAAGCAAAGCAGCAGACAAAACGCCGCAGCCAAAGATGCCGGTCGATTTCGCATGGTTCCCTCCAAAGAGCCGCGATTATACCGCAAATTCTGGAGCTGGCAGTCTCGCACTTCGGCTCGATTCACTTCGGCGGAACGGGTGCTCCCGCTGGTGACCGCCCGGTTGCGAGAATCTTGCCGTGATCGCTTGCGTGGAAGCATTTTCCGATGGCAGAACTCAAAATTTGGTGCAAAAAATGACGCTGGAAACAAGGGGCTCAAATCGGACGATATAGGAGCGATTAGAATTTTATAACCGCTAGTGTTCTCAATAAGTTGAGTGATTTTGACTATGTTTTCCATTGGCGATTAGCCAGGCGATTAGAAATGTGCTGTTTCTGCGGCAAATTTGATATCGAGACGCGCGCACCGAAGAATGAAAATTTCTGTTGGAGGGAGATGCCGGGGAGTCTTGAGAGACGCGCTACCTGGCAACGAAAGGTGGATGGGAGTGGTGATTGCCGGGTGTCAGTTTGTAATCTCATACCACTATTTACCATAAAGATACGCTCCTGTCAATAGGCTGCCGGGCCTGGCGATCTGTGCGAACATGGGGGGCGCCGGACGGACCGTCTTCACGTACAGGTGTAGGATTCCTCATGTATCTGGACTTGCTCAGCGTCGCCGCGCGCTAGGAAGGAGTGTAAAAATGCGTCGGAACCGTACTGCTCCGCGCTGGGAATCACATCTCGACAATTTGTCTACCTACCTTCGATACGCATTGCGCACCCTTCGCAAGGATCGCCGATTTTCACTGATCGCTATTTTTGCTTTGGCGCTCGGCATCGGCGCTTCTACCGTAGTTTTCAGCGTGGCCTACAATTTGCTTTTTAACGCATTCGCGGCAAGGGATGCAGGCCGACTGGTCGTTCCGGTCCTGCGGGACGCGGAAAGCGCGGCCCAAGCGGCTGCCGACATGGCTCCGCTAACCGTCCATTTGGCGGACCTTGAAGCGATCCGCGAGCAGAATCAAGTTTTTGAAAACGTCGTGGGCTACGTAACGGCCGGCGGAATCGTACTGGCCAACGATGGGCCGCAGATGTACCAGTTTTACGCAGGCCGTGTTACATCGGACGCCTTCGATTTTTACGGCGTGCCGCCTCTTCTTGGGCGCGGCATCGTTCCAGAAGATGGAACTCCGGGAGCTTCTCCGGTGTTCGTGATGAATTACAGCACCTGGAAAGGAATTTTCAACGGCGACCCCAAGATGTTGGGTAAGACCCTCACGGTCGATGGCGAACCACGAACGCTAGTAGGGATCATGCCGCCGCGCTTCCAAGCATTTGGTTCACAGGATCAAATATGGATACCCCTGACTTCCAGATCCGATGCAGCCCGCCCCGCGGGAGAATTTCCGACGTTGCTGCTCGCGCGTTTGAAGCCCGGAGTGACCGAAGAGGCCGCATCGGCGGACCTGGATGTCATCGTCCAACGACTCGCCAGACTTCATCCCGATGATTTTCCAAAACATTTCAATGCGCGAGTGCAGTCGGCCACCGACTTCCTCCTGGGGCATAGCAGAGCCCCGATTTTCCATTCCGATATGAAGCACTTGCTCTACGACTTGCTCGGGTCTGTCTTGCTTATGCTTCTGATCGCTTGCTGCAATGTGGCAAATCTTCTTCTTGCACGCGCGACTGTGCGAGAAAAAGAAATGGCAATCCGCTCTGCCCTGGGTGCATCGCGTGGCCAACTAGTTCGGCAACTTTTGGTGGAAAGCAGTGTGCTGGCCGGCATCGCTTGCGCAGTGGGTTGCCTCCTGGCCTGGTCCACCATGAAATTTGCAGGAGCGGTCATTCCCCGGACGGGCGATATCTACGGCGGCGGAACGATGGGAGGCGAAACTGGACTCGGACTGAATGCGCCCGTGCTGATCTTCGCGCTGGGGATCACCGTTCTCACCACGCTGGTGTGCGGCTTGGCGCCGGCGCTCTACATGATTCGCCAGGACTTACAGCCGCATCTGGCCGGGACGGGCAATCGAGCAACTGGGAGCTTCCGTCACGGCAGGTTGCGCGCCGCATTGGTTGTCGCCGAAGTAGCCATCTCTATCGTTCTCTTAGTCAGCGCCGGGCTGATGATGCGCAGTTTCTACGTTCTCATCCACGTTGATTTGGGTTTCAATCCCAAGAATGTTTTGCTTGTCGTCTTCCTTCCTCCGCCCAGCCACAACAAAACTCCAGCAGCCCAAAGATTTTCTTCTCCGCAAGGAAGGGTGGTGCTCCAAAAAGTGGTAGATCGGTTGAAAGCAGTGCCGGGCGTGTCGCAGGTTGCGATCGAGGATACGATTCCGGGCTACGGTCCCGGTGGTGGACCGGAAGTGACCGTAGCCGGAGCTCCGAATTCCGTGGAGGCAGGGCTTCTGGCTTGCGACGAGAATTTCCTCGAAACCGTGCAGATGCGATTAATGCGAGGCGATTGGCTATCTCGAGATGAAGTACAAGCTGCGCGGCACGTTGCCGTGATCAATCAGCGATTGGCCGATCGTCTTTTTGGAGATTCAAATCCAATGGGACAGGAATTGAAAATAAAAGGATTCAAATCTCCTTTTCAACCGCCGCAGGACGCGTACTTTCAAATTATCGGCGTCGTACATGACATAAAGAATGGGGGCCCTCAACGGCCCTCCATTCCAATGGTGTTCCTCCCTTATACGGTTAGGGGAGGGTTTACCCTTCTTCTGAAAACGACTGTAGATCCGGGATCGCTGAGGCACGCCGTTCAGGAACAGGTTTGGGCTGTCGATCGGGATGAGATTATTGGGTTATCCACTCCGCTGACGGATTTTCTGCAACGCTTAACTTATGCGACGCCGCAATTTGGCCTGATGATCTCCGCACCTCTCGCAGGCATTGGCTTGGTGCTCGTGGTCATCGGCATATTCAGCGTAATGGCATACACAGTATCCCTGCAGACCCATGAAATTGGAATTCGCATGGCGCTTGGAGCGCAGAGATCGAAGATCTTGAAAATGATTTTGGCGCGAGGCGCGAAGTTGATCGTGGCTGGAATTGTGATCGGCTCTATCGCCAGCTATGCCCTGACGCGTTTCCTGGCCAATCAAATCTGGGGGATTTCCGTGACTGACGCATGGACGTTCGGATCTGTGCTGACGGTGGTCATGTCCGTCGGATTAGCAGCCTGCCTGTTGCCAGCTCGCCGTGCGGCGTCCGTAGATCCTCTAGTAGCGCTTCGATATGAATAGAACTGCTTTGGTCTGACTGGGAAGTCATGGCATCGAATCGTATGTTCCTACTTGAGATACAGGTGCGTATGTGCCGGCGGACCACTGGGCCTGGCATTTTCATACACATCCGGCACGGCGCCCGGCGCGAGCAGGTCCTTGGAGGTAATCCAAGATGAGAAGAGAGTTGCCTCGTCACATGTTTAGAATCCAAGACGTTGGAGTGTTGAGCCTCTTGATACTGGTGGCAGGTTTGCTGGCGTTAACTGCTCAGCAAAAGACCCCGCCCGGAAAACGGGCGGCCAGTGAACCGCCCGCAAGTTCGATCCAGAAACTCTTTAAGCAGGATCAGAAGGATCGAGAACATGCGATGTCAGCAACTCCCGAGCAATGGGCGAGCGTTCGGGTGCGCGATGCTGAACGGCGACGGCTGGTCCGCGAAATGTTGGAATCGGGAGTATTGGAGACGGGAGAGGATTTTAAGGATGCTTCCTTCATATTCCAGCACGGCGATAGGCCACAGGACTATCTGTTGGCACACATCCTCGCTGTCGCCGCAATCTCCAAAGGCGACACCTCAGCGCGATGGATCGCCGCAGCCACACTCGACCGATATCTGCAATCAATCAACCAGCCTCAAGCGTTTGGCACCCAATACCACTTGATAGACCCGCGAGCATCGCCACGTAGCAGTACGCAGGCCCCTTATGAAAAAAATCTTCTCCCTGATGCTCTTCGCAAGGATTTCTGCGTTCCTTCCAGCATAGATCAGCAGCAGAATGTTGATGCATTGAACCAAGGAAAGGAATTGGGAATCACCAACATTTGCCGATGACGCCCTTTTGGGAAGTCTGAGATTGTTTGGGTGGATGACGACGCCAATCGGGAGATTGGCGTTCCCAGGAAAATTCAATAGCGTGAGATTCGGGGGGAACAGCGGGGGGCCTGGCTGCTGGCTGGGGACGGCAGCCAGCAGCACAGGTTCGAGCTTTTTGTTATCTGGGCCGGCATTAGTGGACATTGGAAGGCGCGCCGAGTGCGCCGGGCTCGAAGGCTCGTGTATACGGTATATTGAAGAATTCGGAGGAGGAGTCCTGAGTTTGCTTACAAAGGCGAGCAAGGTTCTTGAGGAATGGCGTTTGTGGGGAGGTCTGCAGATTCTGACACGAAATCTATCCAAGGCGGAGGCAAATGCAGGCAGGAGGGTATTGTCCTAATTTGACCCGCCGTTGCGTGGTGACAACCGTTTCTGCGTGGAGCTTCAGGGGCTAAAGCCCACTTTTCTTGTATTCGCTGATGTCGGAGCTGAAGCTGAAGCTCCGACCCCCTAAAAACCTAGTCAATCTCAAATTAGGACAGCACTGGCAGGAGGCAAGCCTTTCAATTGCGCACGGGCCGTGATATGCAGGATGCGGGTTGCGGAAGAAGAATGGATGGTCGAAAGTAAGGGTCAATCGGCGCGGAATTTATCAATTCGCGAGGGGGAAAGCGCGTTGGCTAACTTAAGAGAGGGGCGAGGATCGCAACGAAATGGCGGAAGCTAGCGCGTGGAAATCGAATCCAAACGACACTGTGGCAAAGATGCTGCAAAAGACACCTTTGTTTGCGAGCTTGACTGGCGCGGAAATGGAGGCGCTGGCCGGGCGAGTTAGCAACAGACGTTTTGAGCGCGGCGCACTTTTGTTCAGTGAGGGAGACCCGTGTACGGGACTGTTTCTGGTGGCATCGGGCAAGGTCCGGATTTTTACGATGTCGGCATCCGGGCGTGAACAGGTTTTGGCTGTGGAAGGGCCGGGGAGTTCTTTCGCCGAGATTCCTGTTTTTGACGGGGGCAATTATCCCGCGTCGGCTTCGGCGTTGGAGGATACGGAAGTTCTGTTCATCTCGCGGAAGGATTTTCAGAATTTTTGCCGGGAACATCCGGACGTGGCGTTGAAGGTGATTGCGGTGGTTGGCTCGCGGCTGCGACGGCTGGTGGGGATCATTGAAGAATTGTCCTTCACAACCGTGAGGCAGCGGCTGATCGCGCTTATCCTGCGGATGGTGCAGGCGAGCGGAACACCTTCGGAAGCGGGAATTCAAGTGGAGTTAACCAAGACCCATCAAGACCTGGCGGCGGAATTGGGCACGGTGAGGGAACTTATTTCGCGGAACCTGAGCCGGCTGCAGGCTGAAGGATTTCTGGAAGTGGAGGGCCGCAGGATTGTGGTGAAGGATGTTGCTGGGCTGAAGCGCGAGCAGGTTTCTTCAGAATAATCCCTTTCCAATCAGATGGTTGCAGGGCGTAGTGACTTTGGTTACTGCGCTGGCGCGGTGTGCCGCCCAAAATCACACAATCGCGGAGGCGAATATGAACTTCAGCCATGAAATGAAGGTGAAAGACATCGCGCTGGCAAATCCAGAGGCGAGACAGATTTTGGAAGATGCAGGAGTGGATTATTGTTGCGGGGGCGGCAAGTCGCTGCACGACGCTTGCATGCATGCGGATGTGTCCGAGGAAGAAATTCTGAAACGGTTGCGCGAGAACAAGGAGTTGGTGAGTTCAGGCGAAAAAGCCTGGACGTCGGCTCCGCTGGCGGATTTGACCAAGCACATTCGTGAAGTGCATCACCGGTACGTTCGAGAGTCAATCAACCGCGCGGGCGCACTGCTGGTGAAAGTAAAGGCCAAGCACGGAGAGAATCATCCGGAAATCGCTGAGGTTCAGAAGCTGTTTGCCGAGGTTGGGAAGGAAATGGTGATGCACATGCAGAAGGAGGAGCAGATCCTATTTCCATATATCGACGCGATGGAGCGTTCGGCAAATGGAAACGGTTCGCTGGAACCGCCTTTCTTTGAGACGGTGAAGAATCCAATCCACGCGATGATGAAAGAGCACGACTCGGCAGGAGATTTGGTGGAGCGGATTCGCAAAGCGACTGGAGAATACACACCGCCCGCGGATGCGTGCACGAGTTACAAGGCTTTGTATCAAGAGTTGCGCGAGTTTGAAGCGGACCTTCATCAGCACGTTCATTTGGAGAACAATATTCTGTTCCCGCGTGCAGTGGAAATGGAGGACGCGGTTGTCTGACCCGAACCGAAACATGCCAACATCACCGGAATTTCCAAGTGCTTCATCGGCGACCTCGCCGCGTCCCGCCATGAGTGCTAAAGAAGCAATGGAGGTGACACGGGAGCGGGAGGAAGCGTTGTCACGTTTGCTGATGGCATTCATTACTTCCGGCCTTTTTTTTATGGTGTTTCCGGGGACATTTCTGGGCGTTTGGAATCTTCTTCAAATCAGCGGGCGGGAGAGCGTTGCGTCCATTTCTCCCGCGTGGCTGCAAGCGCACGGCCACGCACAGGTATTTGGATGGGTGGGAAGTTTTATTCTGGGGATAGGTTTTTACTCGATCCCAAAGATGCGCGGGAGAGTGAAGGGTTCTTTCGCGATGCCGTGGATGTGCTGGGGCATGTGGACTGCCGGCGCGGCATTGCGATGGATCGCCAACGTCTATCTGTGGGAATGGAGAATTCTGCTGCCGTTTTCCGCTTTGCTCGAACTGGCGGCGTTTCTGATTTTTTTCCGCGCGGTTTCTAAACACCGGCCAGAAAGCGCGGGGGAGAAAAACCGGGTTTGTGGATTTGGGTGGTGATGAGCGCGAGCCTGGGGCTTTTGTCGTTATTGGTTTCGAATCTAGCCGGTTGTGTCTACGTTTCGTACCGGGGAGTGACGCCGGCCTTTCCCCATCTGCTGGACCAGCGCTACCTGGCGTTGATGGCGTGGGGATTTCTGGTGCCGTTCGTGTGGGGTTTTAGCGCGAAGTGGATGACTGTATTTCTGGGACTGAAGCCGCTGCTTCCGAAATGGCTGCTGGCTGCGGTTGCGGTGAATCTGGCCGGACTCGGACTGACCTTGGCGGGAGCAATTTCGATCGGATCGTGGCTATTTGTGGCTGGGGCAGGCATGGCGGCCGTGGCGCTGCGAATGTTCGAACCGTCCCAGAGAGAAGCAAAGATCCGGGGCATCCATTCCAGTTTTCCGTATTTCGTGCGGATGGCCTACGCGTGGTTGATTGTGGCGGCAGCCCTGGGAGTGGCCGCAACACGCTGGGATACGAGTGGTGGAATCTGGGGCGCTTCGCGGCATGCTCTGACGGTGGGATTTGTGTCGGTGATGATCCTGAGCGTTGGACAGCGCATCCTGCCCGCGTTTGCAGGAATGAGAATGCTTTGGAGCAGCAAACTGATGTTTGCGGCACTTGCATTGCTTACAGTCGGCTGCACCTTGCGAGTATCCTGCGAAGTACTTGCTTATCAGGGTTACTCAAACGGCGCTTGGAGCATATTGCCGAGTTCGGCGTTGTTAGAGCTTGCCGGCCTAACGGCCTTTGCCCTTAATGTGATGGGAACTTTTATTTTGCAGCCATCGCATGCGAACAGGGAGCCGATGGTGACTGGGATCTCAGGAAGCGTTGCCAAATGATTCGAACTGACGCCGCTAAATTCCCGATTTGGGACGGGCACAACCAACTGCTTCGAGCGCGCACGGTTCGAGTGCATCAGACTCCTCTGTTTCGGCCAACCCAGATAGCTCCTCAAATAAAATAGTATCTTTCGAAGTTAGCGGGAGCCGGCGAATTTGCGCCGAGTGATGGAATTGGGTTGAGGGAAATGCGGTGGAAAACGACTATGCGTTCCTGATTTCAATTCGTGCGCAGATGGCGGGCGGTGTAAGGTAGAGCGATCGGAAAAGTTCGCTTGGGCGAGTAAAGGAGGAGAGGATCGAGGTGGCTTCGGGTACTCCCAGTTCACGATTGCAACTGGCGCTTGGAACCGCGTCCTTTGCCATTTGCTTCGCCGCCTGGGGGCTGATCAGCGCATTCGCACCGCGATTCCGCGAAACGTTTCACCTGACGGCAACGCAGACTGCTTTTCTAGTGGCGGTTCCGGTCCTTCTGGGTGCGCTGCTCAGGATCGCGACCGGGATGCTGGCAGACCGCTATGGTGGCCGGGTGGTTTTTGCGGTGCTGATGGTAGTCGTTGCGGCGCCCGCGTTCGTGGTACCCATGGTAGGGAGCTACGAGAAGCTATTGTACGTTGCATTTTTTTTGGGGATTGCGGGAAGTTCGTTTGCGGTCGGCGTGGGGTTTGTTTCGCGGTGGTTTCCGCCGGAGAAGCAGGGAGGCGCGCTGGGCGTCTACGGGCTTGGCAATATCGGTCAATCGGCTGCGGTATTTCTGGGGCCGGTTCTGGCCATGGTGGTGGGGTGGCAGAATATTTTTCGAGGCATGGCGGCATTGCTGGCCGCCTGGGGAATCGCATTCTTTCTGCTTGCTCGCAATTCCCCAATGACTGTCCGGCCTTCCAGCCTGGGCGCAATGTTCCGGCTGCTTTCACGAGAGCGATTGTCCTGGGTGCTCTCGCTTTTTTACTTTCTTACATTCGGCGGATTTGTTGCATTTTCGATTTACCTGCCGGTGCTGCTCAAGGATCAGTTCGGACTGAAACCAGCGGATGCCGGGTTTCGCACGGCAGGTTTTGTGGTGCTGGCAACCCTGGCTCGACCGTTGGGAGGCTGGTTATCGGATAAAATCGGGGGCGCACGAGTTCTGCAAACGGTTTTCCTGGGGATCATTCCATTCGCCATGTTGATGGCCTGGCCTGCGATCCTGCCGTTTACGGTGGGGGCGCTGGGTTGCGCGTTCTTGCTTGGGAATGGCAACGGCGCGGTGTTCAAGCTGGTGCCGCAGCACTTTCCCAAGGAGGTAGGAACGGTTACCGGGCTGGTGGGAGCGATGGGCGGGCTAGGTGGATTTTTTCCACCCTTGGTGCTGGGTTTTTTTCGAGACCATTGGCACGCCGTTTGGCCCGGCTTCACGCTGCTTGCTTTTCTATCCGCGGTTCTGTGGCGCACCAACGCTGTAGTTTTCCTGGACGAGCAGCAAGCCAGTGAACTGACACTGCCGGCGTCGCTGACGCGGACGGCGGACCGCATTCGAGCGGGCGTGACGGCTACACTCTTCACTGGCTTATTAGTGGCTGCAATCGTAGTCGGGTCGCGCAACCTACAGAATTTCGATGCCGCGCTGGTGATCTACACGTTCGCCACGGTGTTTGCGACCTGGGGAGTGGTATACCACTACCGAGTGTGGTTGGATAAACCGCCGACGCGCGTCTTTTGGGAACGGGGCTGGCAGCTTTTCCGCAAGGAGGGCTTGTTTCGGGGGACGGCGCGGCTGGTTCGCGTGGCGACCACGCACCTGGCGGGTCAAACGTTTATTTTGCGGCGTTCGGCATTGCGCTGGTGGATGCACCAACTGCTTTTCTGGGGATGCGTGCTGGCCGTGCTGATTACTTTTCCTCTGGTGTTTGGCTGGATTTCATTCCAGACGCTTCTTACGGACCAAGAGACGTACGTGGTGCTGGTTTACGGTTTTCCGGTGCAAACTTTCCGCTTGCACACCTTGCTTGCGGAGCTGATGTTTCATGGGCTGGATATCGCGGCAATACTGGTGCTTGGTGGAATCGCGCTCTCGTTGTGGAGGCGCTTCCGCGACCGGGGCGCGCAGGCCGTGCAATCGTTCGCGCTGGATTTTTTGCCGATCATTCTGTTATTCGCGATATGCGTTACCGGACTTGCGCTGACGGTTTCGCAGAACTGGCTGCGGGGAGAGTTCTACAGTTTTCTCGCGATTCTGCACGCGATCACGGTGATTGCCGCACTGCTCTATCTTCCGTTCGGAAAGTTTTTCCATATTTTCCAGCGTCCCGCTCAGCTGGGGGTGAAGTTCTACCAGGCGGAAGGAGAAGCCGGGGAGCCCGCGGTTTGCAAGCGCTGCGGTGAGCGTTTCGCATCGAGAATGCATATCGACGACTTGAACCGAGTCCTGCCCCAGGTTGGATTCGATTACCGCATAAAAGAAAGCCAATTCACGTGGATGGAGATATGCCCGGCATGCAAGCGGAAGTCACTCTCGCTCGCGCAATTGCGCTTAAAAGAGGAATCTCGTGGCTGAGCTGCCCGTTTCATTGAAGTCCCTGCTGGAGCAATTTGGCCCGCACCCGGCGTACACGCCCCCGGGCGGCTGGCAGGACGAATCACGCAATCCGGCCGAGCGCCTAGTGAAAACGCATTGCTGTTTCTGCGGCCAGCAATGCGGGATACAGCTGAAGGTTCGCGGCAATCAAGTGATCGGCTTCGAGCCGTGGGAAGAGTTTCCGTTCAACCATGGGATGCTGTGCCCGAAGGGGGTGAAGCGCTACATGCAAGGTGGCCATCGTGACCGGCTGCTCGATCCCTTGTTGCGCACGCCGCAAGGATTCCGGCCGGCTACGTGGGACGAAGCGCTGGATTTCACGGTGCGACGCTTGCAGGAGATTCAAGAGAAGTATGGCAAGGATGCCGTGGCCATCTACGGCGGGGCATCCCTGATTACCGAGAAATCTTACCTGCTGGGGAAATTCGCGCGAGTGGCCCTGGGCACGCGGCACATCGATTACAACGGAAGGCTGTGCATGGTTTCGGCGGGCGTGGCATACAAGCTGGCGTTTGGCGTCGACCGCAGTCCTTTTCCATGGAGCGATATTCCGAAAGCGCAAGTGGTGCTGGTGGCGGGCGCAAATGTGGCGGAGTGCGCGCCGATCACCACCGATTATTTGTGGCGGTGCCGGGACGCGGGCGGAAAACTGATCATCGTCGATCCGCGGATGACGCCGATCTGCCGGAACGCGGACATGTATCTTCCGGTGCGGCCGGGCACTGACCTGGCGTTATACATGGGTTTGCTTCACGTGATTCTGCGCGACGGAATGGAATGTCGTGATTTTATTTCCGAACATACCACTGGCTTCGAAGAAGTGGCGGAATCGGCGCGCGCGTGGGATCCGCGTACCGCCGCGGAGAAGACCGGGGTGCCTCCCGAATCGATCGAACGCGCGGCGCATCTTTTTGCGAAAGCCGAACGGGCCATCGTTCTTCACGCGCGCGGCGTGGAGCACCAATCGAAAGGAGTGGAAAATTGCCTGGCGCTGATCAACCTGTGCCTTGCGACCGGCAACATCGGCCGGGAAGGCGCGGGCTGCGCGATGATTACCGGACAAGGAAATGGGCAAGGGGGCCGCGAACACGGGCAGAAATGCGACCAACTTCCCGGCCAGCGCTCGATTAACGATCCGGAAGCCCGCGCTCACACGGCCAAAGTGTGGGGAATTTCTCCGGAGGAAATTCCGCAAGCCGGTTATTCGGCCGTCGAAATCATGGAAGCGATTCATCGAGGGGAGATCAAGGCATTGCTCTCCGCGTGTTTCAATCCACTGGTTTCCCTTCCCGACGCGAAATTCACCCAGGAAGCTTTGGAGAAACTGGAGTTCTTCGGTGTGGTGGATTTCTTCATGTCCGAGACCGCCCATCACGCGGACGTGGTGCTTGCCGGAAGCCTGCAGGAAGAAGAGGAAGGAATCGGCTGCACGGTGGAAGGCCGCGTGATTCATATCCAGAAGGCAGTGGACCCGCCGGGCAACGCAAAAGGCGACAGCTGGATTTATTGCGAACTGGCGAAACGGCTGGGGAAAGGAAAATACTTTCCGTACGCTTCGACAAGAGACATTTACGAAGAATTGCGAGAGGCCTCTCGCGGAGGCCATGCCGACTATTTCGGCATCACCTACGAAAAGATCGACAAAAACATGGGCATTTTCTGGCCGTGTCCTTCGCTCGATCACCCCGGGACGCCGCGCCTGTTTGAAGATGGACGTTCGTTTCATCCCGATGGCAAACATCACTTCATCGTCACAGAGTGGAGAGAGAGTGGCGATCCAGTGGGGCCCGAGTTTCCGATCTATCTGACGACGGGCCGCGTGGTGAGCCAATACCTTTCCGGAACGCAGACGCGACGAATCGGAGGCCTGCTGGAGCAGTATCCAAATCCAATGCTGGAAATCCATCCACGCCTGGCTGAGCAATACCAGATAAAGGATGGAGATTGGGTTACGGTGACCACGCGACGGAACGCGATCACCTTACAAGCCATGGTGGTGAAGACGATTCGTCCGGACACCGTGTTCATCCCGTACCACTGGGCGGGCAAGCGAAGCGCCAACCAACTGACGCACCGCACGCTTGACCCACGGAGCAAGATTCCCGAGTACAAAGTATCGGCTTGCCAGCTTCGAAAAGCCGATGGACCTCCCGATTGGGCCCTCGCTTCCATCGACAATGCATCCGAACCAGGAAAAGGGAAAGCCTGATGCACGGTTACGAATTCTACGTCGATCCTTCCCGCTGCATCGGATGCCAATCGTGCGTGAAAGCGTGCGAAGAATGCGAAACGCATCGCGGCAAGTCGATGATCAATTTTGATTTCATCGACCGGAGCGGAACAACAGCGAGCGCGGCTTATGTGTGCTGGCACTGCGAAGAGCCGACGTGCGCGATGGCGTGCCCCGCGGATGCGATCAAGAAAGGCGATGACGGAATTGTTCAATCCTCGTTGAAGCCGCGTTGCATCGGCTGTTCGAACTGCGTGCTGGCCTGTCCTTTCGGCATCCCGAAGATGTTTCCGGAATACGAGCAGATGATGAAATGCGATATGTGCTATGACCGCACCTCGGTTGGCAAAAAGCCGATGTGCGCGACCGTTTGCCCCAGCCAGGCGCTGGCCTATGTTCGCCCGGAGGAGATAGCCGGACGGCGGGAAAAGCCGAGCAATGTGTTTCAGTTTGGAAGTCAGAAAATCGTCACGCGCGTGCAGATGATGGTTCCCGCGGAAACAGATTCGGTATCCTTGGACGTATTGGACTACATGTGGGAGGAGTCGTATGCCGCTTTTGCGCAGCCCCAGTAAAGAGCCTCTGTGGCGGGACGAATTCTCGGTGTTCACCAGCGACGAGCGCTATGTGACGCGCCGCCAGTTCACGAAGTTTCTTACGCTGGCGAGCCTGGGGATGTTTGTGGGCAATCTTTGGATTGTGGCGAAGTCATATTTTGCCAAGACTGCTACGTTCGCATCCGCAGCGGTGGGCGAGGTGAATGAAATCCCGGTCCGAGGCGTGAAACTGTTCACTTATCCGACTGCGCAGGATCATTGCATCCTCATCCGCACCGGTGAGGAAGAATTCGTGGCTTACAGCCAGAAGTGCACGCACCTTTCGTGCGCGGTGTATTATTCAGCAAAAGAAGACCGGCTTGAATGTCCCTGCCACCAGGGATTTTTTTCGGTAAAGGATGGCTCGGTGTTGCAAGGGCCACCACCGCGTGCGTTGCCGCAAATCATTCTGGCAAGGGATGGTGCAAAGCTGCTGGCGATCGGGGTGAAGGGAAGCTGATATGGCGAACCTGGAACCTTCCAAGCAACGGCGCGGGCTTGTGGCCATCGATGGCGCCATGGCGCTGATTGTCATACTTTTGATTGTCCAGATATGGCTGTTGAGCGCCACGCTGGAAAATTTCCTGGCAGGCCACGCGGGAGCAGTTCTTCCAGGCGCAATTTTCTCCGGACTAATCTTTTTGGGATGCCTGGCTCTGGACCTGTTCGTGACGCGAGTGGATCACGAATCGCGGAAACCTTAAGAAGCCAGGGATGAAAAGCGTATTTTGGCGAAAGCATGTGGGAGTGGAAATCGCGGGAAAATAAAACAAGTCCCACGGTGTCACGGCGGCGCGGCGGGCTTTTGAGCGGTTCCGGTTTCACTGGCGAGCGCACTACCCGCGATGGCCCGTCAACTGGAGTGCGATCTGCCGGAACTGATGCACTTCTTCGCGTTCCCGCAGCATCTGTGGCGGAAATCGCGCACCACCAATGTGATCGAACGCCGCTTCGTCGAAGTGCGCCGGCGAACGCGACCGATGGTCCTATTCACCAACGTGGAAAGCGTGGATCGAATCATCTATGCGATTTTCAG
The DNA here is from genome assembly GCA_963797765.1 of uncultured Acidobacteriota bacterium. Lineage (GTDB taxonomy): Bacteria > Acidobacteriota > Terriglobia > Acidiferrales > UBA7541 > JBGPTK01. The sequence continues at coordinate 1,600,794 of CAWCQU010000003.1, forward strand.
CCGCTTCAACGAGGACTGGAAAAACCACACCCTCCAACTACTTACAAAAGCAGCTTCACGTCACCGGGGTTGCCCGAGTTCGCCGCACCGGCGCCGAGATTGCAAATTTTGGAGCGGCGCCGGTGCGGGGATGTTTTCCGCGCTGTATTTTACTTCCAATGATGGGCAAGTCGTGCCGCGATGCGGCCTGAGCAGACGGGCTGAGTGCGCCCGTGCGCAGGCCGGCTCCAGTTCCGAATCTAAAGCCTGCCTGCACCAATCCATGCTTGAGCTTATTCTTTGCTCTTCAATTTCAGCTTGCTCTTGTTTTCTTCGAGAAAGGCACGAAGTCCATCGGCTGCGTCGAGCAGGCGCACCCACTGCTCGTAGTAAAGTGTCACCGGGAAGCGGCCCATGCCGTAGACGCTGACGCCTCCCTTCCCGCCTACTTTGAATTCCAGGCTGCCCTGCTTCTTTGAGCCAGTTTGCTTTTCGAGTTCAGCGATGCGAGCCATCAATTCTTCTTTGCTTGGTTCTGTCATGGGGTTTCACTCCTGCGAAATGTTCCGAGCAAGCCTCGGGTCTTACTTAGTCTTTTTGGAGCCTTTTTTTATCGGCCCATCGCTTCTTCATCACGTTCGACAACCGCTTTCCGCCTTCCGGGGTGAGACGAAAAGGCCCAACGTTGCATCGACGATGCCCTGTACTATCTGGCAGCATCGACCTGGCCCTCGATTCTTAACCGAGAAACGTGAGTTTAGCCATAGGGCGGACATTCTAGCAGATTGTCCGACAATGCATGGCCAAGCGATGATGGTTCTCTGCTCGATGGGCCAGGTTGTTTCAGGACAATGTCTATTCTTCTCGAAGAGCGGTCATCGGCTCGGCCGCCGCGGCCCGCCGCGCGGGAATGAGCGCAGCAACGCTTCCCACAAGCAGCAACAGAAGCACAACACCGAAATACGTCCAGGCATCCGCCGGCTTCACTTGATACAGGAAGCTTTTCACCAGATTCCCGGCGAACATTGCGGCCACAATCCCAATCGCCAGGCCGACGCCGACAAACACCAAACCTTGCCGCAGCACCATGCCCACAATCCCGCCGGGAGTGGCGCCCAGCGCGAGACGTATACCGAATTCGCGGCGGCGATAGCTCACCAGTTGCGCGAGAACGCCGTACAATCCTGCAATCACCATCAGCACGGCCATTGCCGCGAAGGCGCCAGTGAGATAAAGCCCCATTCGCGAGCTGAAATTGCTCTGGTCCACGGCCTCTTGCATGGTCTGGAAATTATCGAGAGCATAGTCCGGGGCGAGCTCGTGAAAAACCGAGCGCATGGCAGGCGCCACTGCCACCTCGCCGCGAGTCTTCACGACGAAATTCACGATTGTCTTTATCAGAGCTTGGTAGAAAAGTGAGGTGCTGGGCACCTGCCGGTAAGGAATCATGAGAAACGGCTGCGGCGGCTGAGATGTGCTGGTATCCACCTGGTCGCCGATGACACCGACAATCGTGTACGGCTGGATCATTCCGGTGTCTTTGCCGCCCAGATCCAGCTGCATTCCCAAAGGATCCTTTCCGTGGAAATACTTTCGCGCCAGCACTTCGTTAATGGCTATCACATATGGGAAATTTTCCGTATCGTCATCGCTGATCATGCGGCCGCGAATCACAGGCGTTCGCATCAACCGCGCGTAACCGCCGCTCACTGCGGTAATGCGCGCTCCCCTGTCCTCCCCGGAGTCCTTCGGCTGCCCCACGATAGCGAAGCTGGTGTGCATATCGATTCCCGAAAATGGCGGCGCGGTATCCAAGGCGGCCTCCTCCACGCCAGGAGCATTTCGCATTCGTTCCAACACCGGCTGATAAACAAGCGTGGCAACCGACGTGGGAGCGTGCGTTGCGTCAGCGGAAACGGTCATGTTGGCAAAGCCGGAGGCGTCCGCGGGCATGGCCGTAAAGGTGGTGACTCGCGTGACATCGAATCCCAACTGCACATGTTCGAGGTTCCACAGAGTATGGAACAACAGACCGGTGGCAACCAACAGCAGGGTCGAGAGAGCCACTTCGCCCGCCACTACCGCGCCGCTGAGGCGGCGCCGCACCGACCGCGCTCCGACACCGCGGGAAGCGCCCTGCAGCACCCGCTGCGGATCGGACCGCGAGACAAGCAACGCGGGTAAGAATGCCGAAAGCACCGTCGTGACTGTCGCAATTGCCGCCAAGACCAGCACGACGGTCCAGCGGAGTGCGATATCTTCAGCGCGCGGAATGGTATTCGGAGGCAGCTTGTGCACCAATGTGATCGCAAAAGCGGCTAGCGCAAATCCGAAGGCGCAACCGACAGCGCTCAGCAAACCTCCTTCAGCAATCAACTGCCGCATCAAACGCCACTGCCCCGCGCCAAGCGCAGCGCGCACCGCAAACTCCTGCTGGCGGACGAGGCAGCGGGCAATCAGCAGGTTGGCCACATTCGCGCAAGCAATCAGCAGCACCAGCCCGACGGCCACCAGCAGCGCCAGGAATACCGGAGCAACGGGGCCGGTTATTGTTTCCTGATAAGGGATTGCTCGAAATGAAAGATCGCTTGCGGCCTTTGGATTGAGCTCGCGGATGCGCTGTACGATCGCGCTCAATTCGGCGCGGTCCTGGGCCAGGGTCACACCGGGCCTGAGCTGGCCGATAATGGCGAAAAAGCTCTCCCCGCGCTCGGTCTGCATCTCCCGTGTCGGCTGCAAAGGGAGCCACAAACCCTTTTGCATATCCTGACCCATGGACTCAGGAAATCGAAAATCGCGCGGCATCACGCCTACAACAGCGCGCGGTTGTCCATTCACCGCAATCGTGCGATTCAATATTTCGGGGTCGGAATTGAACACGCTCCGCCACAATCCTTCCGAGATCACAACCGTCTTGGGCCCGCCGGGCAGTCCCTCCTCTTCCGTAAACGTGCGACCCAGAAGTGGGTGTACGCCGAGCATTTTGAATACACTGGGCGTGACGCCAGGAGTTACCACGCTCACCGAGCCTTCCTTCCCGCGCACCACGCCTACATCTTCGGCATAGCAGGCCACCAAATCCATAGTTCTGGTTTGGTCGCGAATGTCGCGGTAGTTCAGCCACGATGTACTGCTCAAGCCACTGACATTTGGCGGGCCTATGCGGACCAAGCGGTCCGGATGGGCGTACGGCAACGGACGGATGAGCACGCTCTCAACAACGGTAAACATCGCGGTGTTTGCGCCGATGCCAAACGCAAGCATCAGCACAGCCAGCGCGGCAAATCCCGGAGAGTTACGCAACTGCCGAAGCGCGAAGCGAAGATCCTGAAGGAGTGTTTGCATTCAAGTTCCCTGGCTCGCCATAAAGCTGTTACTGGACATCATCGCACGAGTGGTGTGGATTTGCGATTGGCGGCTTGTGTTGGGGATAGATAGTTGGCTGCGTTACGAAGCTCTCCGATGTACCCACGACTTGACAGACAATGCGTCATACCGGCGTCACAATTTTGGAGGCGCATCGGTGGAGTCGGCTGTCCGCCCGTCTTTGCTTGGTCTTTGCAGGATGCTGTCGAAATGTAGCAAAGAGGGAAGATATTTAATTGCCTGCTTACAAAAAGCCAAAACAACCAACGTTCTTTTTTGATGTGGAGACTGCGGCATGAGGCATCCATGCGGCTGCTTATCCTTTACGATTGATGCTTCTCGTCGCCGCCGTGTGTTATCTCCGCTTTGTAGAGATAACGGCTCAATGGGAGAGAGCCTCCGAAATGGAGTCAAGTCCTCTCCAAACGAACTGACACAAAGGAACTTGGCGGAAGCGTGTGGGAGTCGAAATCGTGGGAAAATAAAATAAGCCCCACGTTTCACGGCGCTGACTCTCAGATTGCAAATGAATTGGAGTTAACTGGCGTTAAGCGTTTCCTAGCATTCAGAAACGCTAGCCTTTGTGATGTGTAGGTGACACGAAAAAAGCTGGATGTTTTACTTTCCGGCGGACTTTGCGTGCGACCCGTTTTCAGTTTGTGTGATCAGAGTTTGAAAAAACTTATGCAGAGAAGCAGCAACGACCTTTTCGTTTGCCATCCGCAGCGTTTCCTGAATTGCCATCAAGCCTTGGATGCACGCGGCGGCTGTTGAACCGAAGATGCCCCCCGGTTCGTGGTCAATAAAACCAACCTCACAGGGATTTAGCCAACGGTAATACTGCCTGAACGCAAGCGTGTTCGGGTGACAATACTCGCTCAGAAAGCTGTAATCATCTCGCGCTTCTTTCGACATCACTTCATCAAAACATGCGATAACCTTGCTGATGTGTGTGGGCAAAGGAAACATTTCGCTGTCTTCTGGATGCTGTTCGTTGATGTACCTACTGCCAACGCAAATAGGCGTTAGAAAATTCCACGCCGCGTTCAAGTTCTTTCCATCAATGTGTTGCTTTACGTGCTTTTTGACGTAATAGGCGTGTGCTCCAAGTTCAAACAGGGATCGCGCAACGACACGCGCCGAGGGATTATTGCCCGCATCTTTCAGGGTAATGATGCCGTTCACAAGCGTGCTGAAATGACGCAACCATGAGTAGCAATAAACCTGCGCAGCCCAGTTGACCAATTCTTGTGTGGCTGGCTCATTGTGCAAAACGAGTGGACGCCGCAGATTGGGAAAGCCAAACCCCTTTGTGTGCTCAGCCATCGCGCGGAGAGTGTGAAGGTAAGTGCTTTGTTCTTGAATGCTCATGGTATTTGATAGAAGATAGCATAGGCAAAGAAAAAGCAAACATAGAAACGCATCTGAATAGCTCTCATGACGCTTGACCCCCGAGCAATTCAAGTTCACACGGACGGATCAGCTTATAGAAATCCGGGCCATGTCTCAGGATGCGCTGTGATCGCGCAGTACCCCGAGCATTTGAACCGTGAAGACGAAGTCATTGTGGACTTCGGTTGTCCAAAAAGCACGAATCAACGAATGGAACTGATGGCTTGCATAGAAGGGCTAAAGTGGGTTCGCCGCAACGTTCCGTGGGAAGGAGTTACCTGCGTGCTGGTGGTCACAGATTCTCAGTATGTCAGACGGTTCATTGACATTGCCTCGGCTTGGAAAAGGAATGGCTGGCGCAATCGAGACGGTCGTCCCATTCTTAACGATGACCTTTGGGATGACCTGCTAAAGGCTCGTCTAAAGGCTGGCATCAGAACCGAATTTGTTTGGGAAGAAGGAAAGACGACAGAGATTGGAAACCGCGTACACAAGCTGGCAAAAGCGGCTGCCAAGCGTGGCGGCCTAGACAGAGATAGGGGTTACAAGCCGGGTTCGTTCTGCCGTTCGATGGTCAAGGGGGGCGCAGCCCTTCCCTATCCCTCTGCGGGCCAAGTGGCAGTCATTCGCCCATATGCGAAGAAACCTGTGTCGAAGGTGGAAGAGATAATCAGCTTCAACATTTTCGACGAGGTGGCCCAGACCTACAACTCAAAGTTTTACGCATTCACAACCCCTTTAATGGCTTTCGATCTGCACCGCTGGAAACGATATAGAGTGCAGTTCAATGACAATCCGAAATACCCACAAATCTTGTATTGCGGAGCGGAAGTGACGCTCCCCATCCAGACCTCGACTGATTTGTTCAAATCTCGGAGAGACAAAATTCCAAGGCCAGTCTAAGAGTTTTCCTTAGGCTTGAACTTGTTCCAAGTAGGATCATCTTTCAATTTCTCAACCGCACTCTTGTACGGTTCCCGTGCTGACATGTTCAGTATCTTCTGTGCCTCTCGATATGCAAGTTCCGATAAACCGCTGGCATCTAAGGCAGCCAGTGGCATGTTTATCGCTTCCTTTTCTGACTCAATCTCATCCCAGTCATTCGGATGCTCGTAGCGGTAACGAGCGTGACTAAATTCATGAAGAAATGCGCAGAGCTTACTCTCTAGGTTCATTTCCTCATTAATGATAATCACGCTACCTTGAATCTTTATTGGTAGCTCCATACCTGCGCGGATATGCCCCGTGGCCCCAAAGGCGATTCCAGTAGGAATCGAAATGAGATCACCCACTTTCAAAAAACCGGCATAGATTATAAAGTCATCATGGTTGTGATTCCAATTGCGTATGGTTTCATCGATAATCTGCTGAACATGTGGAATTGCGAGAGGCATTTTAAAATTATAACCGAGATTGGGGCGGGTGATGAAGTCCGCTCGGAATCAACAGCGTCCATCGGATTCGCAGAAGTTTGAGAAGGCCGCTTTCAAGAATTTCTCAACTCAGGTCCCGCAACAATGCGTCTTTTGCTCCGCAGCTGCACCTCTACCGTCGCACGATCGTCGTAGAAGTCCTCAAGAATTCGCTGTGTGTATTTGTGGGCTTCTTCAAATTCCTCCGGCTCAACCACACGCCAGTCATCATGCAAAATGTCATTACCAAGAACTCGAATATTCTCATGTGCACGCTTCCTACGAGTTTCAGTTATCACGCCATCGTCTGCGGCAGCGTCTATTCGGTGGATGAGTTTGTTGCTCTTCCTTGGGCTACCCTTGTCATCCTTGTACTCAACTTCATCATAGCCGTTCTTTGTCAAAGTTTTTTCGAGTACAGACCGTAAGAGTGCGGAACCGCTCCTGCATGCTCCGTGTGCTGCATCTAACTCTGCCTCTCGGAACTCTGTGACTATGTCGCTTGGCACATCGGGCGGAAGCGATGCTTTCTGAACGGCATGCGGAAAGAATTCTTCCAGGACTACCTTCGGGTTGCTTCCACCGTCGTGCAGCTTCGCCACCGCTCCCATGCTGCAACTAACGCAGCGAAAGAATTGCCAATGAATACGTGTGAAATTACTCCCCTTATATTGATGATCTCCGTTGATAATCACTACACCCAACGTCACGTTGTTGTGACCTTTCGTGTCGAAACTTGTGGTTGCTCCATCGCAGCCGGGGCACGCCGCTAAGACAACGTTCTCCTGCGGATTATAACGGGGCTTGGCCATATCCGGCATTCTAACACTGAGCCAAATAAAGTCGCAGTCCCTATAACCGTCTACTTGGAACCTCGATCATGTATTCTGACGATCTTCTTCAAATGACTTGACAACGCATCAGTTAATATATATTGTGACATTCAGAGGTGACGCAAATGAAAGCACTCACACCAGCAGAAATTCATAAGGTTCTGAAAGTAGCTAGCGTATCGAAGCGCAATCACGCGATGATTCTCCTGGCGTACAAGCACGGGATGCGTGCGAGTGAAGTTTGCAAACTAAAAATGTCGGACGTAGACCAAAAGAATGGGCAGATCACGATTCGCCGATTGAAAGGCAGTCTGACCACGACGCAACCCCTGTCCGATATGTCTGGCCAGCCATTACTCTCAGAGAAACACGTTCTCCGGGCTTGGTTCAAAGAGCGTCAAGATTCCAGCGATTACGTATTCACCAGTCAGAAGGGCGGGAAACTGGACCGCTCTGCGTTCTACCGCATATTCCAATCCATCGCAGAGCAAGCCGGACTTCCGGCAGATCGGCGACACCCGCATTGTTTGAAACACGCGCTTGGATTCTCGCTGGTAGCGCAGAACGTCCACATCTCCATCGTCAAGCAAGCTCTAGGACACAAGTCCATCGCGTCCACAGCCGTCTACGCCGTCCCCACGGACGAAATGGTAGGCAAGGCCGTCAACACGGCACTCGCGAACCTGTTCTAACCCTCGATTCCCTTCCGGTAGTCTGTGAAGCCCGGCCCAACAAGCCGGAGCTCTTCGCTTTATTGAGGGGTCTTAGAAACGCAACAGATTACCCCTTCTGTTGCGTTCTTTCGGGTCGCCCCCGCAATTCTGAAAGACTTGGACTGGGCAATAGAGGTGGCCGCGGCGAAGGTAATGTTGCGTTTCCTTTTCTAAGTCTCGAAGGCACGCGCTTCGGCGTGCCTCGCGTACTCGTGGACGTGCACAGAATTGCGGTTATGCACCAACACGGAATCTCCAGGCGCTCGATTGTGTCGAAACAGGAATCAACAAGGAACGTGTCAGCGATCGCTGGGTAGCTCGCCCAAGATCGTATGAATCGCGTCTCATAGCCGGTTAACTATGCAGACCGTTCAAACAGAGGTGGTTAGACCGAAGAAAGAAGGTTTCTGGGTCGGGGAAATCTTTCAAGAGCGGGAATTCGTCTCTGGTCCCAGAAGTGGTTTCTGCGATGTTGGCCTGAATGCCTCTCAATTGGTTAGGAGGCCTGAAGTTGACTGTGACTGGCATCTCTGGGCAACTTTGGAAGACTCTGTGCAACTAAGAGGGGTGCGGCATCCGATCCCGTTGCGACAGAGCGATGTTTCTGCCAGGGGAGCTATCCATATTAAGCCCCTCTTCCCTCTCCGCATGACGAAACGGCTCCAGCGAAGGCCACGTGCAATACTCCAGCCAAGTCTTGTACAAGGGACGTGTGCGGCGGCAGCTCAGATGAAGAGAGCAAGCGTTTCCCAAACTCTTGGGACGGAGGTTCGTATCCGCCCAGCCCCTCCCAGCGCGCACTTGCAACACTGGGCGCGAAGCCCGAGGTGTATCATGAATAACATAGAAGATTGATTTACGTCGGTTGTAGAACGACCCGCGGCACGACCGCTCTTGAGCGGCCGCGCACACAGATTTTGATTGCCGGAGTTGCGCTTTCAGGTTTTTGCATTTGACTTCTAATCCTCCGTGAAGGAATGGGGCATGAACAACTCGCACAGCGGCTCCCACACCGATCCGAAGCCCCAACACGACACAATGCCCAATCAGAACGGCGAGGCTCGTCCCGATATACCGCGCTGTTTTGTCGCATATCCGTCATCACCGGCCGATCGTGCGGAATCGATCGAGACGGCTATTAGAGACATTCACGCCGGAGGTGTTGTCGATATTGTCGGTTGGACGAGCCTCGCGGTCAGTGGCCGGATTGTGATCGGCGCGATCTGCGATGAGATCAAGAGCCGCCAGATCTTTTGTGCACCAAATCTTTACCCAGTTGCTTCTGGTTTCAACTGGCCACAGCCGCCTACAAATCAGCAACCCAACTCACGCGATCACAGTATGCAGAAAAACTGGTGGACGTGGCCGGGATCGAACCGGCGACCCCCTGCTTGCAAGGCGCGCGAGTCGATTCCAACAACTGCCTCGCTTTTTTAACTGCAAGCGTTTACAACAAATCGGGGAATCTGCTTTCGCTCAAAAGCTAACCCCAATAGGCTCAAAACAACCCGTTCGTGCACAGTCCGGATTCAGCGCAACGTCAGAGAGTGAGCTCCTCGTTGAGACAAAAGTGTGCATCACACTACCCGCCGATAAACGTCATCGCAGCCGCCGGATGAGCTGGCCCTTGTTCGGTGTGCGCTTCCTCCTCGAAGTCCGCAGGCGAACAACAGCCGAACATTGAATAGTATCGGCACCGACACTCCTCTAGTGCGACTGAACCGTCGGTTCGCAGTCCAGGCGCGGACTCCGCGGCTAGCGAACTTCGACGATAACAAGGGACACGTCGTCGGCGAGCGAGCCGTGACTCCACGCAGCGACTCCGTCGAGGATTGCCTGTTTCATTTCCGGCAGTGGTCGCGTCGCAGATTGCCGAATCAACTCTTGAAGGCCCTGGATGCCAAGCATCTGTTCGAGGCTGTTGAACACCTCGAAGAGCCCATCCGTGTATAGAACCAGACGGTCGCCGGGCGCGAGTTCTATTTCGTCCGCGGACGCGCACGGAGCGAGGTCGGGCAGGCGACCAAGGATGGCGTTCCGCGAACTAAGCAGGCGGAGAGTGCCATTCGAGACGAGTATTGCTGGGGGATGGCCTGCAGCGGCAAAACTCATGCGGTGCCCGAATCGACGAAAACGCGCTGCGGCCATGGTGAAGTAGAAGTCTTCCTGTGCGAGCCGATCACTCACAAACTCGTGGAGGCGGTGCAGCAAGGCGACAGGCGAAGTGCTACGTTTCAGGGCATGGAGGGTTTCAGAGTAGATGCGACCGGCCATGAGAGCCGAGCCAACTCCGTGCCCTGAAACATCGCAAACAATGATATCTAGCAATTCGTCGCCTTGCGACAGGACCACACCGAAGTCTCCGCCAATCTTATGCGCGGGGCTGTAGTAGGCCTCGACAGCGAGGTCTTTCCATATCACACTGTGCGGCGCGAGTGATTGTTGGACGCGCGCTGCAATCGAAAGATCGGCCTCAATCTCTCTCTGGCGCTTCTCCAGGAGCGCATTGGATTCTCGAAGCTGTTCCTCGATTCGCTTTTGTTCGCTGATGTCGGTGACGGTAATCAACGAGTAGTCCTGTCCGTCCGGACCATGAATGATCCGCCCACTGAATATCACCGGGATTTTCTGCCCGTCCTTGCGCGGAAGATAAAACTCGTCGCGATTCCGGCCATAGCGGTGCCCCGATTCGTGCTGCCGCATAATGTGCGGAATATCATTGGGTGGGAAAATCGCGTCGGGTGTGCGGCCCTGAATCTCCTCGCGCTCGAAGTGTCCCATGCGCGTAAGGGCTTCGTTTGCAAAGATCACTCGAAGCTGATCGTCAACGACGACTACACCTTCATTGAGTTCCTCCAGGATCGCCTCCATCTCGCGAAGCCAATCAGGAGTATTGATGGTGGTATTAGGCATAGTTTTGCTCACTTAGCATGGCGATTCCCCTTCAGGTCTATCGGATCGTTTGCATAGCTCAGTTTTCGAGAGTGGCGTGGGTCGCGGTCCATCAGTCGTGTGATCGTCGCGAACAGAAGACAAACGGATACCCCACACATCAGCACCCCAGCCATGCTCTCAAGAGGCCCTAAGAGCCTCCACCTGCTGGGAAGGGTCACATCGCCGTAACCGACGGTGGCATAACTGCTCGAAGAAAAGTAAAAGGCGAGTTCCCACGAAGGAAAGCATTGCAACCTGTAGAAACTCGCCCACAGAAGGATCACGAGCCCATGGAGAATAATGATTGCAATCGTCGATTTCACTACCAGGACGGCCGAGCGAACCGGACCAAATCCTTGGCCGCCGTTGGCCGTAACGCCTCGTAGCCACTCGATGAGCGCTGCAACCCCAGCACACTGTAAACAGAGTGTGAGGATTAAGAGAAGAACGGCGGCCGCGGCTTGAGGAATGAGTGTCATTTTCATTGGTCTCAGGTTGTTTGCGGAAGGGTCTTAGGCGCTTCAAGCAATTCGCCTTGCATGGCTTGGGATTCTTTCGCTTCCCAGCGGATGATCTTCAGGTCAAGCACGAAGATGCTGTAAAGGACCGGCACCAAGAGCAGCGTGATAAAGGTTGCGACGGCAAGGCCTCCGATCTGCGCATAACACAGAGGCTGCCATAGAGGGCCGCCTTCCAGAGCCAGCGGGAAAAGGGCCAGGATAGTCGCTCCCACTGTGATCATCACGGGCCGGATACGCTGGATGCCCGCGTCTGGGAGGGCCTGCTCCAGCGGCTCGCCCTTTGCATGCATTTCCTCGATAAAGTCGAACAGCACGATCACGTGGCTGACGATCACGCCGATCAAACTGGCGATGCCCAGAAAAGCCATGAATCCGAACGGCGTATGCATGACCGCGAGGGCGATCAGAGAGCCGATCACGCCATACGGAGCAGCGGCGAATACCAGAAGTGGTTTCACCGCGTTATTGAACTGAACGAGCAGGGCCAGGTAAATGCCGACCAAAGAAATCAACAGAACGATTTTGAGGTTCGCGAACCCGTCTATCTGTTTCGCTCTTTCGCCCCCGATGCGGAGCTGATAACCGGGAGGAAGATTTTTCTGGAACTCTTGCAATTTTGGAAGAATCGGATTGAGCACTTCAGAGGCAAGAACTCCGGGTTCCGGATAACAAAGTATGGAGATGGTGCGAAAATGTTCCCGCCGGGCGATGCGCCCCGTTTCCAAGGAATTTCCGACCGTCGCGATTGATAGCAGCGGCACCCTATTGTTCGTCTGTGACGAGTAAACGTACAGGTTCTTGATGTCAGCCAGCTGCGCACGCTCCTGCATGCGAAGGCGCGCCACAATGGGGATGTTCTTGTCGCCCTCCTTGAACACGCCCACTATGGAGCCGCTCATTGCTGCGGTTGACGCGCCGGCGACATCTGCATTGGTGATGCCAGCCACGTTTGCGCGGTCTGGATCGATCTGAATCCTCTGCTGAAGATCGTCAGGGAACCAATCATCACGAAGAACGGCAATGCCGGGAGCTTGACTGACGATGTCCTGGGCCTGCCGGGCAATCTGTCGCAACGTGCGGATATCGCTGACTTCATTCTTCGCGTCGATATCCTCCTGCGCGGAGATCAGCAACTCCACGGGATTCTCAACAGGATTCGTTTGAAGCTGGCGAACCGTAATCCACGCGCCGGGTACTTCCTTGGCCAGGGCGTCCTGGATGGGACGAGCTAACTTTGGCGAGGCTTCTTTGTCAGTGACCTCAACAATCATTTGTGCGTAGTTCGTCTGCGGCATTTCCGGTGCGACTGAAAACCAGAAGCGAGGTCCGCCGCCGCCGGCAAAGGTCGTCAGCGACTTAAGAAGATGCCCGCCCTTTTCCTTGCTAGCGGCATCAGGGAAGTTTTCAACCACTTGCCGGACCACTTTTTCGGCCTTCATTGCAGCATCGTTGGTGACGCTCAAAGGAGCGTCATTCGGCAGCCAAATATCGAGATAAAACCAATACTGAACATCTTCAGGGAAGAATTGGGTCTTAAGCCGAGAGCCGAACAGTCTCCGCCGATGATCAGGAAAACCAACGACCCGCCGAGGACGGCCCAACGGTGTTTTATGGCTTTGCCGACGAGTCTGTTGTAAAAGCCGTAGAATCCTCGCTCTCGTCTCTCCTCGATCGTCGGCTCTCGCTTTGCTGGGGCACGCAAAATGTAGTAGCCCAGGAACGGAACAAACGTCATCGCAACGCAGAGCGCGCACAGCAGAGAAGCCGTCATCACGACCGGGAGGCTCTTCAAGAACTCGCCAGTATTGCCAGTGAGCATCAGGAACGGCAGATAGGCGATGATATTGGTGATCGTCGCGTAGAAAATCGCGGTCGCAAGCTTGGTGGGGCCGAGCCAGCAAGCAATCTTGCGTGGCAGCCCTTCCGCCAAGCCGCGTTTGATCCCGTCGCCAGAGACTACCGGCACGTCGACGAGAAGGCCCAGGGCGATGATCAGCGTTGCGATTGAGACTTGTTGAAGATCGATTCCCAACATATAGACGATGCCGAACGTCATCGCGAGCGTGATGGGTATGGCCAGAGCCATAATCAGAGCCAGACGCCACTCCCAAAATCCGAGCAGCGAAACAATAACGACGAGAATGATGGCTTCCACGAGTGCCCGCAGGAACAGGTGGATGTTCTCCTTGACTTGGAGCGGTTGGTCGGACGTGTGCGCAAGAATCAGGTCGGCGGGAAGAATTTGGCGAAGGTTCGAAAGCTTCGAATTCACGGACTGTCCGAAACGCGCGATTTGCTTTTTGTCGCGCATGTAAATCGCTAAAGTGATCGCGCGGCTGCGCTGCCAGTGCCCACTGGCGTCCCGCCAAGTGTAGTAATTGAGATACTGAGCGGGCGCCTGATAACCTCGGCTGATTTGTACGAGGTCACGCAAATACACCGGGGCGCCTTCTGAGGTCGCTGATACGGCCACATCGCCGATGCTTTGCGCGCTATCAAATTGTCCCGAGGGAATGAGCAGTGACCCTGCGCTCGGCCGGTTTCAACACTTCCGCCCGGCGCGATGATGTTGCGGGCCGACAGTACTCTGGAGAGATCAGCAGGACGCAGTCCGTAAGCGGCGAGACGGTCTTGGGAGTAATCCAAGTAGATGGTCTGCGACAAAACGCCCCGGCTTTCCACCTTGGAAACTTCGGTAGCGCCCTGCAGCGTTCGTCCAATCAAGTCAGAAAAATTGTCGAGTTCGGCGTAGCTGTATTTGTCGCCGGCAACAGCGGCCAGTTTCGATCGTGTCTCGGAGGGATCACGGACGATCACCGGCTCCCAAGCATCCGGATGCAGCTCGGACCTTTTTAGCCGCTCCGAGATAAATCGTTGGATAAATGCTTGAATCGAGGTGTCATCTGCGTCGGAAACGCCATCAAAGCCAATGAACCCACTCCCTTGTATGACCTCGGAATCTCGAACGATTCCAGCGCTCTGCGCTTCCCCTTGAAACAGGTATCCGGTGTTGAGAACCTCGCGAGCCGAAATCGATTGTGGAAAGCAGTCCACGACGGTAATGTGCTGGCCCTTTTGATTCTGCGATTTTGCCTCGCGAGCTTTGCGAATAGCAGCCTCAATGGAATTGGCGCGCGCCGCGATTTCGATATCGTCCACTTTCGGGCTCGCAACGGTTAGCATCAACGCGGCGGTGTCTCCGAAATCGCTTTGGAAAATGATGGGGCCGGCGCCTTGGGGTAATTGAGCATTGAGGGCATTCAGCTTGAGATTGATGTCGCTGAACTGTCGCTTCGTATCAGTCACACCCTCGTCGAGTTGTATGTACACGAAGGAGTAGCCAGGGAGAGATATGGACTTGATGCCATAGTCTGCGTCGGTTCCGGGGTGAATCGTTTTGTTCTCCGCGGCAACGTCCTCGATGCGCCGGGTAACGAACTGCTCGACCTGCTCTGCTGTCGCCCCGGGCCAGGGACAGGCCGCCACGGCGACGCGCACGGGAATTTCCGGGTCCTTTCGCTGCGGCATGGATTTATAGCCGAACCAACCCCAAATCAGGACCCCAGCCAGCAGCATCCAGGAGATGTGAGGGTGCTCGACGAAAAACCTCGGAATATTCCGGCGATTACTGATATTTTGCGCGTTTTCGATTTCCATTTTCCTTCACCTCTATGGCACAACCTGGATGAAATCGCCGTCCTTCAAACCGGCGGCCCCAACAACAACGACCTTTTCCCCTGACTTCACACCATCGACTGCCATATCGCTTTCGTGGGTTTCGCCCAGCTTGACCTCACGCGAATGCGCCACCCACTTACCGCTTTCATCTGTGGCGACGAAAACGGTGAAGCGGCCGGATGAAGCGGGATCAGCGACGATGGCAGTAAGAGGTACCGAGGGAACTGGAGCGTCTTGAACGCCTACTAGGTTGAGCGAAGCAATCATTCCCGGTTTTAGATAGCTCTTGGGATTAGGTACCGTGACTTCGACCGCGAAAACGCGGTTTTTCTCATCCGCGCTCGCGGCAATGCTCGTAACCCGCCCCTGGTATTCTTTCGGGTCGTCCTGCAGATGAATGCTGAATTGTTGACCCAACCGCAGTTGCCTTACGGCATATTCGGGAACGCCAAAACCGATCTTGACCGAACTTGTATCGGCGACCGTAAAGGCCGCCATCCCAGGAGCCGCCAGGTTGCCTAGTTCAATGTTTCTGGAAAGGATGTACCCGGAGAACGGCGCAGTCAGATCAGCATCCCCAAGAGCGAGCTGCGCTTGGTGGAGATTCGCCTTGGCCTGATCCACGGCGGCGAGGGTCGAATCGAATCTAGCCTGCGCTTGATCGAAATCGGGTTTCGTCAGGCTGTGTGTAGCGTAGAGGGCCTTTGCACGTTCGTAATCCAGCGTTGCCTGGACATTCTGCGCCTGGACTTGACTCAGCATTGCCGCAGCCTGGTCAAGCTGATTCTTCAAATCCTGATGCCGAATCTGGGCGAGAACAGTCCCCCGACTGACATAGTCCCCAGGGCCTATGTCTCGACGCCGTCCATCCGCGCCCATGATCTGTCTAATTTCCGTGACGTATCCTGGAGACTTGAATGACAACATCGCTTCTGCGAAGGGCAATACGGAAGCCGAGTAGCGCAGGCTTTCTGAAGAAGAATGAAGAGCAACATCCGCCACACGAACAGATGTTGGAGACTTAGCCGCTACCTGCGTTGGTTGCTGGCATCCGCTTGCTCCTGCGATTAACACCAAGAATGCGGCTGCTGCTTTCCGTAATGCTATGCTTGATTTGTTTTTCATGCGTTTACTCCACTCCTATAGTTTTTTCGAAGTCGGCCCGTGCCGTCCAAAATCCCGCGAGTGCTTGCTGGTACTGCGCCTCTGCCTGCGATACTGCGGCCTGTTGCTGCGTGAGATCGGACAGAAGCGCTGCTTTCTGGTTGTAGCGGTTCGTCACTTCGCCGAGCTTCGTCTGTTCTGCCCCACGCTGATCCGTTAGCGCATCCAGCAAGATGCGTGCCTCCCCCAGCTTGCGGAACTTTTCTTCGACTTCCAGCAGAACGCGCTGTTCAGCGTCGCGTTCCGCTGTTGCCTTCTGCTCCGTCGTAGCCTTGAGTTCTGCGATCCGGTGCTTCTTGTACCCCCAATCGAAGGGCTGCCATTGAAATTGGAATCCGACAGCGCCGGCGTTCTGTGGGAGGAAATTAACGTTTTGGAATCCGAGGTAGCTGACTTGGAGGCTCACATCAGGGATGTATTTCGCATGTTCGCGACGAACATCCATCCCTGCAATCTTGGTCTGTAGCTTGGCTTCGCGAAGCTCGGGGCGCTGCTCCAGTGCTTGCTTTCGAGCGGACTCCAGATCCCATTCAACAAGGTCTCCGAACGGGAGCATTTCCACCGAGAAGGGAGTGCGCAGGTCGCGCCCCAGAAGATGGTTCAGGTTCTGCTTCTGTAGCTCAAAGGCGTCTTCTGCAGTGAGCAATTGATAGCGTTGTTGTTTCAACTTGGCCTTTACTGTGAGCGAATCGGAGAGCAAAACAGTTTCCTGTGCCAGCCGCTGCTCAGTTAACGTGGACAGCTCGCTCAAAGCTTGAACAGCTGCTCTGGCGCTCTCGACTTGCGCCTGTAGCTCCGCCACTTGGTAGTAGGCTTCCTTCACCTGGCGCAAAGTCTCCTGACTCTGAGCGCGCACTCCTTCCTTGGCGAGATCGATTCCGAGCCGGGCCTGCTGAACGGCAAGATTCACTTTGAAAAGTTGCGTGAGCGGTTGCGCTGCGGAGGCATTCACGAATGCGCCGAACCGCACCGGTGAGTGAATGTTGGAATCTGTTGCGGGGATAGGACCAGTGCCTGGGTAGGTGCCGAAGCTGCCGGCAGGAACTCTAAAATTCAGCGGCTGCAGCGGCGCTCCTGCAAGAACGTTCGCATCCAGCTTCGGGAGGTAATTTGTTTTGGCCTCTGCGACCGTCTCTTGCGCTTTGACAATTTCTAGTTTGCTGATCTGGATGTCTCGGTTCGTGCCGCTTGCAATCCGGATCGCTTCGTCCAAGGTCAATAGCGGCGCAGTAGTGGCGGGCTCCGGCGTCTGTGCCCCAGCAACCGAAAGGATGGCGACCTGGAGCCAAAGAATCAAAGACAAGCGGGATAGAAATTTTCTTAGGGTCCGGCGTTCTGCCTGGCGGCCCTGGGTAGTCTTGTTTCTTGAGGTCAGTCGATTCATTCTGCACTCCTGGTCGTCAGTTATGCAGGAACGATGCCAATCCATGCAGCTCGCAAGTCGTTGGATTTATGAGGGGAAGGCTAAGCCTGCTGCAGTTGGTCTGCCCGAATGCGGGCAATACTGCCGCCGGTGGCCATTGCCAGTTTGGGCATTCACGTTTGGGTGCACATTACGAATCCTGTGCGATTCGAGCAGGTCAATCCGCGTATGAAGCGAATCGGCAAAACTGATTTGTCATTGATGAGGAGCAGGTCAATCGCGCCGAGCTTCCAGCAACAGGAAATGAAGGCAGTGATCAATCACCCTGCTGGGGTTCCGATTCCAGTCGTTGTTTGATCGAAAGGAGAACGCGTTCAAGGGAAGATCGAGCTTTATCCACCGCCACCTTGCGCACGATGCTTCCTTTTAAGCCGGTAAGGCCGGCCTGTTTCGAGCCTTTGACCGTAATGATGTAGAAGCCGGGGCGTTGCGCATCTTGGACGCAGACTGTTAGATCGAGCGCCGTTTCGAAGTAGTGGCTTGCGTAGAGCTGCTTCTCAGCCACTGCGTATGCAGGGTCCGCTGGGCTTGCTCCCCGATAGACGACCCTCTGCACGATCCGAAAGGTCGGTTTCAGTCCGAAATTGACTTTCTCCCAGTAGAAGCCGGCTTGCACGTTGTCTGACTTAGCCTTCGGATACTCCAAGAGATACTCGTTGAGTTCCGGAAGATAAACCGGAAGTGCGCTGAGTCGCGTTATCAGCGACGAGAAGGTTTCCGCGACCGCTGCAGGATGACTCTTGTCGCGATAGACGCCCAGGGCAGTATTGCCTCCGTGCATGTAGTCGAGCAGTGCCTGCAGCGCCATCCGACGGGCCAGTTGGTTCACCCTGTAGTCGACGTCGGGCGCGGACCAGTCGATCGATTGCTTGAACTCCTCCATGGCCTCGGTTGGCAGTTGAACCTCGCAATGTCCCACCTTGCAGGTTTTCAGTTCCTCGACGTCCTGGTGTTCGAGAGCGAAGCTGTCAAGGTCTGAAAGCTGGGGCGGATCGCTGAAGCTTTGGATTGCGATATAGCCCGGGAGTTTGCGCAACGCGTCGATGTTTGAGGCAAGTTCGAGATAGCTTTCGGGAGTCGCCTTTACATAAACCGCGCCGAAGACGAATACCTCGTCCGAAGTCGTGGACTCGACAACCTTCGCAAGCGCCTTTCCTGAGCGGATGGTACCGATCTGATTTTCGTTCAAGCCAACAAATTCGCGAAAGAATCTATACGGCTCGTCTCGGCCGTCGGCTTTAGTCGCAGGGGCCGCCAGAAGCAGCACGAATGCAAGCGTTGTGCAAAGACAGGTCCTCATCATCGCCCTTCACCTCGAATTTGCCTACCGGCGTGCCCCTCCTCATTATGGCCACGCAAGCGGCCCCTACCGCTGCCCAGAACATGGCCCGCGCCCGCCGGCACAAGGCCAACGTCAATCCAGCAGTGCCCGAAACACCGAACAGACTGGCAATGAGAATATTTCCACCCTCATAGGTCCCGAAGTTGCCTGGACTCACCACCCCAACGAGGTTGATCACCTTTGTCAAGCCCTCCAGCGCACACGCGCCGACCACGCCGATCCTAGTTCCCATGAAATGCAGGACCACATATACCTCCAGGACTGCCATCGCATGCCACAGAGAATTGAGCGTCAGGTTCGCATAGAATGCGGCACGGTTCTCGCGATAAAAGGTGAGCAGGTTGCGTTCGGCAGAATCTATGATCGGCAGCTTACCGGTCACGAACTTACAAAGCCACGGCAATCGCCCAATCGCTCTCGCCGCGTTACCCATCAGTTGCCACCGACTTGCGACGGCCACTGCTCCCAGTCCCACGACTGCGATGAGCACCGCGGCGACCAGCAACGCATAAACTCGCAAGCTACCGGGAAGCGGAGCGAGCAGTAAGGTTGCAGTGATTCCCAATACCGTGACGACTGCCGCTGTGAACGTATGCAGTCCTCCGTCGATCGCGGAAGACGATACTCCATCGGCGAGTGGCACAGCAGCGCTGAGCATAGATACCCGTAGGCCCTCCCCAACCAGCTTTCCGGCAAAACCAAATTGCCCGACCGCATCCGAGGCCAGCTGCGTGCCAAAACTGCGGGACCAGGAGAGCGCGTGGATATCGCATGCAAAAGTTTGCCGCCAGGCACAGGTCTTAATTAGCTGAGACAAACCTCCCAGGAGGATGATCACGGCTAGGCCCCAGCCAACTTCCTGAATTTGCTTCCAAACCGCTCCGGGGCCGTTTCGAAACACCATGTACCCCAATAGGCCGGCCCCAAGCAGCGGCAGAAACAATCGGCAGGAAATCCAAATTAGCTGTCGGATTCTACGCACTGGCCACCCCACTTGCTTTTGCCGGAATGCGCATCGGAACGAGAAAATCGCTTGCGAGAAGATAGGCATAGAGGTGATCCAGGGGTGGCTTGAAACGCAACTGTTCAGCGGAAACGTATCCGTTCGTTTCAGTCCATTCCAATTCGATAGCTGAAAAAAGTTTGATTGCCTCCCGCAAATCTGCTGCTGTCATCGGGTAACTGTAGATGCGTACGTTCTGGGCTAAGAGGCGAGCAAGAGCTTCCAGAAGTCTGCCTTCCAGATTGAAATAGGGATCATCGAAAGCCCGTATCAAAAGCGAAACACCTGCGATAAAGCGCAGGGGAGCTTTTGTGTAGCGATTCACGAAAGCCGTCATGTTGTAAAGCTCGCGTTCTCTGAATAAGAGGACGTCACCGCCCCGCGCGAGAAGGGCATTAATTCGGCGCAGCAAGTCGGAGATTTTTGGCGCTGACTCTTGCGCAGCGAGTGGAGCCGCCGTCAAGCAGAAGCAGCCCATGGGGGTAGAAGCAGCTTCCTCCAACTCCTTTTGAAGCTCTTGAACGCCTGCCGCCAGCAATTCTGCATGGATTTGCGCATGAACAGGGTCTGCATGGCCAAAGTATCCGGGTGCGAGTACAACCGCTTTCTTGTGGAGAAATTCATTGGGTGGAATAGGGGCATCCGAAGCGGGAAAGCACACGGCTTCGGCAAGTCCTGCATGCACGAGGTACGCCAGGATAGTCCGTCGATCCCAACTTGCAAAGGCTGGCCCGCGAAAATCGACGAAATCGATCTCGATCCGTTCCCTCACCACGTCTTGTGCGAGTCCTTCGAAAAATGATTCCTTTGTCTGCTAGCTGATAGAACGCAGCGTAGATGAGATTGACTCCCAGAATACCGATGGCCTCCTGTTGCAGAATGTTGGAAGAGTCCCGCATGTTGATGTGCAGGAGAATGTCACTGGGCTCGTCGCCAGCATGTGACTGGAACCGAAGTCCAACCCAGCCATGCGAATCGTTCGTTCCGGCGTAATTTCGCGCAGAAACCGTATCAACAAAAGAGAAGAAGCGCGTTTCTGAACCCCGCGTCTTATCCAGTTGCCGGAGCAACTGGCTCCACTCAGTCTCCAGCATGCTTTCCAGCCGTTGCCTGGAGACATAGCGCGAGCCAGTGCCGTACAAACTGTCGCTGACTTCCTTGTCGTACGCGGAAACACTTTTCGCGACCGTGCCCGAGGCACCGCCAACAACAAGGAACCAGCGCGCGACTTCTTGCCCAGCACCGATCTCGGCGAAAGAGCCGAATTTGGATGTATCGAGGTTCAGCGACAGCGCTTTGCGGTGTGTGTCAAGTTTTTCAGTAGATGGCATATCGAGGCTCCGGATATGCCTGATGCAAGAGACATGCCAATCTGCGCGACGCGCAAGTTGTTGGAATTACGATGCCAGCCTGTGCCTTGTTGGCGTTGCGTTGCCCGTATTCGGGCACCACTGCCGACTTTCCGACGATGTCGAAGGCGGGGGATTCGTGGTTCGAGTCAGTCAGCGGCGGGCGGCTGCCATCGCAACTATTGGGTAGTGGGAAGCTGCGCACTCCGCCCTGATGTGCGGTTTTGCACGGACGCAAATGCACAGCACTTCAAGAGCCTACGCCGGGTTGCAAAGCGCGAGGGATTGTGCACAGTTCGGGTTCACTGCAACGTTAGGAGTGAACCCTAAAGCTGAGCGGCGAGCCGTTCCCGGTCTTCAAAGAAACGCGCAGTTAGCGTCCTAAACACGGCACCTGCAACATGAGCGGTGCATGCCACTCCGCCTGTTTGGGCCTTCGTCACCGATCCCAAACTAAAGAGCTGTGTGAAGTTCACCCGCCCGAGCGCGGATAAGTAATCACGAATGCACCCATAACGGCGGCAATGGCGCCGCTCGCAAGATTGGTCACACCTCCTACTCACTTTTTTCGCAGGCGTCTAGAGGGATGCGATTCGCGGCCGGTGTGGGAACTGCCCAACGCGTTCTCGGGCGAGATGCCAGTTCGGAGCGACAGAAAGATTTAGGCGGTCGCACATATCGAGCGTATAAGAATTGGGAGCTACGAACACAGCTCCCAACCGCCCGAGAAACGAAAGCACCTGTTCGCCTACGTTGTCAATAAACACAACTTCCGTCAGATCCACGATCAGCTTTACGCTGACGGGGCAGCGCGTTATCTGTGTCCGTACGTGTTCGGCGTCGTCACCCGTCAATCGGCCTTCCAGCATGAGGTGCGATGTTTCGTTAGAATTGCGTATCTCAAACCGTAGCATTCGTCTCCTTATCAAGTGTGAGCAGCCTACAACGGATCACCGAGTGCCGGTTTGTTTGGGCCGTGTGCTCCTATGTGAAGCCGCAACTCACAACAACGGAGCGACCACGTGGGAACGCGAAAACGACCGGCTCCTCCGGCCAATCACACCTTGCCCCTAACAAAGTCTCTAGGCCAAAGTTGCAGGTCTCTTGCCAACTACTCAATAGGGTAAGTTGCTGAAGTTACGTAGGGTTACAGGAAGGTTCAAGGCTAGGAGGTGCCCTGTGACGGGCACCGCCGAGATATGGGCACGTCGCGCTCGCTGAAAGAGGACCCAGGCCCGCGCTTGCGTGTTTGAAGAGAAGAAACGACTGGCGTTGGCTTACAAACTGAATCCTCAAGCGTCAGCCAGAATAGTCGGCTCGACCGATGTTCAGCTTGCGCATCTTGTTCTGGAGCGTTGTGCGTTTGAGTCCGAGGCGCTCTGCCGCTCCACCTTTGCCGGATATTCTTCCGGACGCGTTTTTCAAAGCACCGATAATTGCCTGACGCTCCGCTTCTTCGAACGTCGATGCTCCCGTGGCAACGGGTCGGCTGGACGTTTTCTTCAGCTCCGCGCGCGAGACACTCAACTCGTCCCCTTGCGTGAGAATCACGCAGCGCTCGACGAAGTTTTCAAGCTCGCGAATATTCCCTGGCCAATCGGCGTTCACCAGCGCCTCCATCGCAGGTTTCGGAACAGACCTAATGCGCTTTTGCATTTGGCGGGAGAAGCGCAAAACAAAGAAATGAACCAGCAATGGAATATCTTCACGCCTTTCGCGGAGCGGAGGAACCTCAATCGGAAACACATTTAACCTATAAAAGAGATCTTCGCGGAACTGGTTGTTGCGAATCATGCTCTGCAGATCGCGGTGCGTTGCGGCAATCAGACGAACGTCTACCTGGATGGTTTTTGTACTCCCCAGTCGTTCAAATTCGCGTTCTTGCAGGGCACGCAAGAGCTTCGGCTGTAGGTCGAGACTGATGTCCCCGATTTCGTCCAGAAACAGAGTACCGCGATCGGCTAACTCGAATCGGCCTCGTTTCTGTACCAATGCGCCGGTGAAAGCCCCCCTTTCATGGCCAAACAGTTCACTTTCCACGAGACCTGAAGGTATGGCTGCGCAATTCAATCGAACGAAAGTTCGCTCGCGACGCGGACTGCGGTTATGAATGGCCCGGGCAACCAGTTCCTTGCCGGTTCCGGTTTCGCCATGCAATAGCACCGTCGAGCTTGTTGGCGCGACAATCGCAACTTCATCTAGCACTCTGCGTAGCGCGGCACTCTTGCCGACCATGTCCTCGAAGTTGTGCTCCGCGCGAATTTCCGATTCAAGGTAAAGGCGTTCCTCTTCCAGACGAGCTGCCGATGCATTCAGACGCCCGTACGCGAGGGCATTGTCCAGCGCGAGGGAGATCTGGATACTAATCTGCGTCAGCAAATCTAAGTCCTCTTGTCCGAAAGCGTCGAGCTTCCGGCTGCCGATCACTAGCACACCCAACGGTCCGCTCCCGGTTGCAAGCGGAGCGACGGCGACCGATGTTATGGACTCGGCTCGCAAAGTGTCGGCAATCGTCGTTGGAAGCCTCTCGATATCATCGACTGACCATATGTCGGACCGCCGGTTGCGAAGCTTCTCATAGTCCGTTTCGGTCAGATCAGTTGAGCCGATTTCCGCCAGCAGTCCTTTGCGGTCAGGAAAATCCAGCACTACACTTTGAAGGCGGGTTGAGTCCTTCTCAAGAAGCCAGAATCCCGTCAAATGATTGCCGAAATACGAGCGAATTGAAGCCGAAGCCGAGCGAAAAAGGTCGTCCATATTCAGTTTCGAAACGACATAATTATTGATTTCGAGGAGGAGCCGAAGACGGTCGCGCTCGGTGGCGAGTTCCCGCTGATACTGTTCTGCGCAATCCCTAGCCAGCGCGCATTCGAGTGCAATCGCAACGTGCGAAGTCAGAGAGCGGAGTAGTTCGACATCTTCGCGCGCAAACTCCTGACCCCGCTCCTTAGTCACAGCCAAAACGCCGTATTGTTGCTGGGCGGTGAACACAGGAAAAACGTAAGTGCATCTGCCAGCAGATTGAGCTGCAAACGGAGCCAACTCGGGATGTTTCAACATTTCCTGCGATACGTCAGGCAGGAAAACTGGTTCTTGTTGGTCTAGAGCTTGCGCCACCGCACCAATCCGCGAAATCTTGGTGCCGATTCTGATGGCAGGAGCGTCCGTTGCTCGATCAAACTCGAGAAGATGCAAAGTTTCTCGACCGCTGTCCAGAAGATATAGATCGGCTCCATGGAGACGGACGCTGCTGGACAAAACCTCGCGCAGGCTGTGAAGGACGGCTTTTACTGTCGGCTGCTCGACCAGCGCGGCGGACACATCGAGCAAGGCTCGATACCTGCTATGGGCGGGTGCCAAGCCTCCGTTGTTTTCTGGCATGCGCATCAGACTAGCACCACCAGAACTAATCTTCCATATCGAGACACTCTCACGTAATGGGTGTCTGGAAAGCCTCCCTTGGTCAGTTCGTTATGACCTTGTGCTGTGGCGCCCCAATTGCCCAAGCAGCCGGGCGCGCTGCTCACATCCGGGCAACTCTCTCCTAGCGTGAGAAAGCATTTGAAGTTGTGTGGGCGACTTAAACCGTGAAAGCACGCGGATTGCTCGGTCCGTTTCGTTATTTCAGTTTGGCAAGGTGCTTGCACCCACCGAAGAAGGAGTTCGTGAGGAATTTTGGCCGTCGAACACGGCATGGGTCATCGGAACAGAATTGCTCATTGATCGCTTTGCGAAAAGCCTCGTCTCCGTTCTGCAAGCGCATGGCGTAGGATGCTTTTGAATCTGCGCCAGCGGCATAGCTATTGAGTTTCACATAATATAGTTACAACGGAAACAGTTCCGCTTGCTCCCAGAACGCGCAGACCAGCATCGGCCGGCGGCGCATCCGGCGCAGCGCCCGACGGGCGTGGTAGCTCAGTTCCGTGTAGCTGTCGGGACAGAAATTGGGCAGCTCGTGCTGCTTCCAGTGCGCCCACAGATATTCCACCGGATTCAGCTCCGGAGCGTACGCCGGTAGAAACTCCAGCCACAACCGCCCGCGCTGCTGGCGCACAAAGTCCCACACCAGGCGGCTGTGGTGACTGCGCAGACCATCCCAGACAATCAGCAGCTTTCCAGGCAGATGGCGCAGCAGGTGGGTCAGAAACTCGATCACCTGCGGGCTGCGAATCGTGCCGGGAAACAGCCGAAAATAAAAATTCCACCAGGTCACGCCCGCCATGGCCGATAGCGTCTTCCAGTTGAAGTGATATTGCAGCACCGGCGTCTGTCCCTTCGGGGCCCAAGTACGGCAGCGGTGTGGCCGCTGACTCAGTCCGCTTTCATCGATGAAGACGATGATACGGCCTTCTTTTTGGGCTTTTTTTTAATCTCCGGCCAGCGCTTCTGCTTCCACTGCCGGATCTTGGCTTTGTCCCGCTCCCGTGCCCGGCCCGTGGGCCGCTGGCAGCTCCATCCCAGTTGCCGCAAAATCCGCCACGCATGTCCTGGATGGTACGGAACCCCGCATTCGCTCTCGATCAGGTGCGCCACCCGCGCCGAGGTCCACAGGCCGCTTTCGTACCCCAGCGCTTCCGGCCCGCGCTTCAAGCCGCGCTCGATCCGCCGCAAGTCTTCCGGGCGCAAGCGCGCTTTGCGTCCCGCCCGTCCCGATCGCTTCAGAGCTCGCAGTCCACCTCGCTCCAGTTGCTTCGCCCAGCGGCCGACCGACTGCCGATGCACCCCCACCCGGCGGGCGACTTCCGCTGGGTGAACGCCTTGGCGCAACAGTTCGGCCGCCTCACGACGGCGCTGCTCTAACGCCACAAAGTCCCGACGAACTCCTGCTGGATTTCCCATGCCCAAGACAGTAGCATAGAATTCCAAGAATGTCACTATATTATGTGATGCTCAATAGTTGATCTCTTCACTTCCCCGGGGACTGAATGTTTTGTTAACCAATAGTATCCTACGCCAGCTGCCCAATATCCCTTCTTCAGTTCGGCCCGCAACTGATTGACTCGGCGCGCCTGAAATTCGCTAATTCTCCTGCCCATAAACACATGAGACTGGGCATCGGCGCCTAATTTCTGCACGAAATGCAACATTACGTCGCGACACGGACTTTGTATCGAACTGCGCAACCATTTAAAAAATGAAGGCGAGGCTTCTGGAGAAAGCAACAGAACGGACATTCTGTTGCGGAATCAAACCTCTGAATTTCGATTTGTTAGCTTACGGCCGAACGCTCTTTGTTTTAACACAAGCAGAACTGCTCAGAGTCATCCGAAAGGGTTGAAAAACTCACGAGAAACTTGTAGAAATTGAATTGCGCCGGGAGGCTCTACAAACGCTCTTCTCGACTCGCCATACATTTTGCATCTCCCAAACTTCCATTTTTTCAAAAACTCGACTTTTTCAACAGGCTGACACGGGTTTGAGGAACTGGCCTACTGCCCGACGAGGACGAAAGCGCCCCAGTATTGCGGTAGATCCTTTCCATAGCGTGCTTTGACTCGCTCGCGCATTTCCAGTTGTGCTTCGCGCAAAGCCGCGTGCTTGTCTTTTCCCGATAGCCACTTCTTGTAAAACAATGTCATCAGCTCCTGCGTTTCTCTGTCCGGGACAGCCCACATACTCATCAGCACGGATTCGGCGCCAGCCACTTGCAGTGCGCGACGCAGACCGAAGACGCCTTCGCCGGCGGCGACTTCGCCGAGCCCGGTCTCACACGCGCTCAAGACCACTAGCTCGGTCCCCTGCAAATTAAGCTGAGTCGCCTCGTATGCAGTCAACACGCCATCATCCAGGTCGGCGGGCGTCACGTGGCCTGACAGTCGGCGATTGGCGCCGGCAAAGTACAACCCCGACCGTAGCATAGGATCTTCCAAGCCCGAGGGATGATTGCCTTCGGCGTGATTCTCTTTCCGTTGTTGATCAGGCTCAAAGAACCCGTGCGTAGCAAGATGAAGCACCCGCGGGCCCTTTACCTCCAGCACGGATTCCTTCAGTGCGTTTTGCTGGGTATAAGTCTGCACTAACCAATGTTGCTTTTCGAGTAGCGATGAAATTGCTTCCACTTCAGCCTGCGTACCGGGCAGGCGATTCAGCGTGCCGCTTTCCAAGTCGCGCGATCGCATGCCCGCGACTTCTATAGCCACGGGCGGATGAAGCACCGCCGGTGCGGCGTGAAGGGTTCGAAGGGCGACGCGCTGCTGAGCTTCGTCGAGACCAAATGCGGGATTCCCGATGAGCACTGCGGTATTGTTCGTGGCTTTCCGCGGGCCGCGCAGAATGTCCTTTGTGCTCGAGACAATGCGCAGGTCATACTTCTCCATCAACAAGTGGCCATTTTCGGCGGTGACATCACCGAGAGCCACTTGGTTGAGTACGCCATCGAGTGAAAGATAGATTCGCTGGATTCCCGTCAACGCAGGTTCAAGTGGCTTCCAAAAGGCGTCGTAGAAGCTCACCTTCGGCGCGGGGCCAATATTTTCCTCTTGCTCCATGACCGATAACGCCTCTGGCGGAGCCATTGGCCCGAAGTCCGACACGCAAACGATAGTCGCGCAGCGGGATCTGCCTCGAGATCTTTGGCATCACCTAAATAGACGAGCGTCGGCTCAACCCGGCTCTGTCGTGTGACAACCAAAGCAACATAGTCAAAGGTGTTCGTCCACTGTCTGCCGTCATTGAAGCGGAACCGTACAAATTCCACCGCAGCTTCGCCCGGTTGCAGCTTCTTCTGCACATCGCTCCAGGAGGCATGAGCGGCGCTTTTCTGTTCCTTCAGCGAGTTGACACGGCGTGTCAGTTGCTGCTCGAGATCGTTTGCCTCTTCATCAGCAGTTCCCCGCAATTGTTCCCAACCAATTGGGCGCGTGCTAGCCAGTCGGGCCCATTCACCTTTCTTTTCTGTAAGCTGATCAAACGTTTTGAGGGCCTCTGCGTCTCCACTTGCCGCGACCTGCGCTCGTAGCGCAGATACGCTCGTTACGACCATGCCTTTCTCCCATAGCAGCAGGTCGTACATCTTGCTCATAATGCCGGAAACTTGACGGTGAGCGAGGCAGAAACTTAGATATAAGTCAAAGTGGAATTGCACGGTGTCCAGGAACTGAAGCCTGTCCTTTTCGCTCATGTAGGTGAACCTGTTTTCAAATTGCTTCGATAGATTTTGAAGGCCACGCTCGAGGAAGGCCTCCGCCTCCGCATAGCGGCCCTGAGCGTCGTACAAGCTCGCGAGGTTGTTCAGGGTTTTGGCAACGTCGGGATGGTCTGGCCCCAGAGCCATTTCACGAATCGCCAAGCTGCGATTGAAAAGTGGCTCCGCCTCGGCATATTTGGCTTGATAGTAGTAGACCTCTGCGAGGTTGTTCAGGCTCGCAGCGACATTAGGATGGTCTGGCCCCAGAATTTTTTCCCAAGTCGCCAAGCTGTGTTTGAAGAGTGGCTCCGCCTCGGCATACTTGCCCTGGTCGGTGTACAGCAACGCGAGATTGTTCAGGCTCGCAGCGACATTAGGATGGTCTGGCCCCAGAGCCCTTTCACGAATCGCCAAGCTGCGATTGAAAAGTGGCTCCGCCTCCGAATATTTACCTTGATCGTAGTAGAGCTCTGCGAGATTGTTCAGGCTCGCGGCCACATTCGGATGGTCTGGCCCCAGGGCCTTTTCCCAAATCGTAAGGCTGCGTTTGTAGAGCGGCTCCGCCTCGGCAAATTTGCCCTGAAGGAAGTAGATCGACGCGAGGTTGTTCAGGCTGTTGGCCACGTCGGGATGTTCTGGGCCCAAGGCCTTTTCATAGATCGCCAGGCTGCGTCTGTACAGCGGTTCGGCCTCCGCATATTTGTCCTGATCCTGGTAGAACAACGCGAGATTATTCAGGCTCGTGGCCACTCCGGGATGGTCCGGACCCAGAGTTCGCTCAAAGATCGCCAGGCTGCGCTTGTAGACTGGCTCTGCCTCGGCATATTTGCCCTGCCCTTGATAGAGCAACGCGAGGTTGTTTAGGCTCGTGGCCAAATCGGATTTGTCCGGACCCAGAATCATTTCACGAATTGCCAGGCTGCGCTTGTAGAGCGGCTCCGCTTCGGCGTACCTGCCCTGCTTCCTGTACAACTCCGCGAGGTTGTTCAGGCACATGGCCACATCGGGATGGTCCGGACCCAGAGCCTTTTCATAAATCGCCAAGCTACTCTTGTACACCTGCTCCGCGTTGGCATACCTGCCCTGCTCGTCGTACATCAACCCGAGCCAGAGTAACGAGAGGGCTAGATTCTGGTGGTTGGCGCCGAATGTCGCTTCAGCCACCTGCACTGCTTCTTCGGCGACCGGAATACCCTCAGCGTATCTTCCCTGGTCGCGAAGCGCAGTTGCCTGCTTGATTAGCCCGTTCCAGCGCGCTTCCTGCGCAGCAAGAGGCGCTACAAGCGCCGACAGCAAAAGGATCGCGAGGCTCTTGGCGATCGTTCCGCCGGAGGCCGTGCATGTCGCTCTTCTTCTTTGCAGCTTGCTTGCGCTCGAAAGACCACAAAGGAAAGCTGGAATTTGATTCATGATTGGGCCGTGTGGAATACACAGAAACTTGCCACACTGTAACGCGATCCTGCTACCTGTCAATACAAACTGACTGCCCTGCTTCTTGTAGCAACGCCGACCGCCACATCGCAACAGCGCGCCGACTGCAATCCCTTCAAATCGTGCTCGAATCGCGCTTGCAAAGTGCATCGCCTCCTTTGTTCCGAGCCTTTGTTGACCTTCAGTTACCAAATCTACCTGGAAGAAGGAGCCGACAACGTCATCTAATCAGCGTACGTCATCTTCTCGGTCCGGGTTTGAAACGTGCCATGCGTGATCGCTTCCGGATTCTGCTGCACCCGGGCCGCAATTTCCGAGATATTATCTTCAAAATCGCTGATCCTTCCCCCACCACTCAGTAGCTTTGGGCTCTCGATCGTCATGAGCATCAAGCGCAAGTGATCCATCAGTTCCTGTGCTTTTTTCTGAAATTCAGCTTTGTCTGAAGCCCAAGTCAAAACGTTAACATAGGCTCAGTCCACTTCCTGAAGCACCGAAGAGTCAGGTAAGGACCGAACCTGTACGGTGACTCTCATTCTGTGATTCTGCGGAAAGAAAGGGACATCTCCAGACCGCCCCGGGATGACGGACTATACGGAAATTATTCTGGAGTGTAGAAGAAAGCTGTCCGGTTGTCACTCGTGCCATTGCGATAAGACACAGAACCGGGTCGCAGGTCTCGGCCGCCCTTTCTTGCGCCCGCGTACTTGCGTCAAGTGCCTATCAATCAGAACGATGGTCGTTGGGGTGGTGGGGATCGAACTGCAAAGGATGTTAAGAGCGCGCAAGATATTGATTCTACAAGTTGAGTGATTCGCGGAAGACTGCAAAACTCTGAACTGAGGTACACGGCGGGCACACGCGCTGATCCAGAAACTTGCTCGCAGAAACCAATTCGGCCACAACACAAATCAACGACCAACGAAAATCTAAACTTTTGGATCCTGAAATATCGGAACGGGAGGCACATTATGTTCGCGCCTCCCTTTTTCCGACTTTAAGCAGCGACTACTCGACCCGCGACCAATTTTCATCAGGGTTGAATTCCGTGAGGTCAGCCGCGAGCTTGACCGTGTCGGGTCCCAAATCCTGCTCGTAGACGATGCCGTCGCGGCCTATTACGAAGGTCATGATCCCGGTCTCGCGGTACTCGACGGGCGTTGCGAGGATAGCGAATCCTCTGTCATTTTTCCATTGACGAGATAGTTTTTTGCTCCACCTGGGGCTTCATCGCCTTGGGCTGTGAGTATCCGCAGCGTGTAGCCATCGATGACCAGCGGATCAACAGCGGGAGAGGAAGCAAACGAAGACTTCGGGAATTGGCTCAACTGGCCAAGCGGGCTAGAAGCCTGCGTCTGAGGCGCGGGCCAATACAGTCCGTCGTGCTTGCCCGGCGTGCTGACGACGTGTCGCGCATATTCGCGCGCATCGCCGGTGTTGAAGTAGACCTCTTGCGCCTTAGCGAGCGCCGAGCAGGCGTCGATAGCCAACAGCTCGTTTCTGCCGATGTCGCGAGCCCGGACTTCCTCGGCTCCGGCGACCGCATCAAAGTACCACTGGCCAGAAGAGTTTTTTGCGAGAGGCACGGGGAAAGCAAAGTTGTCCCCGCCGATGTAGAGAACGCGGCTGCCGTCCGTCATGTCGACCCAACGGTTCATCTGCTGGTATTTGGAGAAGAACTGCTGCATGGCGGCCTTGTCGGATTCGCTGTTCCCCGAAGTGATGAGTGCTTGCGCCTCACGGCCCAGGACTTTGGTCAGTGCGCCCTCATCGCTGGACTTCGCCGCCTGAGCCAGCGCCGCGGCTGCATCGGCCGGCGAATGAAACGTCGTTTGGGTGGCTGCGTCGCTGGCGAAAGCCAGCTTGCCTGTGTCCACTGCTCGACCTGCGATGCCGAGGCCGGCGAGAGCCAGGACTCCGGCGAGTGCCAATCCCTTCCACTTACTGCTCGTTTTGTTCTGATCCGCATTCATTTTCAATCTCCTTGAATTTTTTCTGATACGCCTTTTCTTTGGTTTTCCGTAGCTCGAATTGAACCGTTAGCGACGGCGCCCGCCGCCACCGGAAGAGTGATGTTGAGCCGGCGCGTGCTGCCTGACTTCGTGTTGTTGAGGACGCCGCCTGGCCATACTGCTGCGGCCGCGGTTGTTTTCCATGCGATTGGCTCTGCCGTCGCCGGTCATGCGTGAGCCGCCGAGATTCGAGCGGTCGCCCTTATAGCGATTGTCGTTGTGATAGCCGCCTGGAGGCGCGACGCCGGGGCCGTTCATTCCCGCATTGCGATCGCGAACGCCGTTGTTCCCGCCGATGAGGCCATGATTGCCGTTGTCGCCACCGTTAATGCCGCCACCATTGGCGCCATCGTTGTGATAGCCGCCTGGGGGTGCGACGCCGGGACCATTCATGCCGGCGTTAGGGTTGCGAACACCGTTGTTGCCGCCGATCAGGCCATGGTTCCCGTTGTTACCGCCATTGGGCATATTGGTTGGACCGGTCCCCGGCACGTCGTGATGGTAAGCGCCGTTCGGGCCATAGTATCCGGTCGGGTGATACGCACCGTTCGGGCCGTAGTGCGTATCCTCGCCGGGATGATAGCCATTGGGGTTCGTCGTGGGGTTGTACGTATGGCTATCCGGGCCCGCGTCAGGATGCCAGCCACCGTTGGGGCCGAAATACCCGTTCGGATGATAGGCGCCGTTCGGGCCATAGTGAGTGTCCGTGCCCGGATGATAGCCGGAATTGCCAGGGCCCCAGGGGTGATATCCGTTGTAGTTGCGGTTGTTCCATGTGTTGTTGGTGATGTAAGTGTTGTGGTTGAAGATGATCGTGTTGCCACCACCGCCCCAGCCGCCCCAGTTGCAAGCCCAGGCATGAAAGCCCCAGCCGAAGCCGCCGCCGACAGCCCATCCTCCTCCGCCGAAGGATACTCCAACGCCAAAACTCAAGGCCGGCGTGGCAAACACCACGGCGGGCGTATACATCGGCACAACGATGGGTGCGCCATAAACGATCGCCGGGTTGTACTGCGGCACATAAACGAGCTGCGGATTCGCCGGCTGAATCACGATGACCCCCGGCGATGACGTGGTTACTGTAATCTGCGAATTGGATTGAAGAGTGCCCGCCGCCTGCGCCCTAGCGCGCATCACTTGAACTGCTGCCATCACATCCGACTGCTGGAAATGAAACGCCTGACCGAGGCTTGAGGTCCAGGTCAGGTTCGTGGCTAGATTCGCCAAAACGGAC
Organism: uncultured Acidobacteriota bacterium; assembly: GCA_963797765.1. Classification (GTDB taxonomy): domain Bacteria; phylum Acidobacteriota; class Terriglobia; order Acidiferrales; family UBA7541; genus JBGPTK01. Next base: position 1,633,706 of record CAWCQU010000003.1, read on the forward strand.
GGGAATTGCGTCAGCGCCTTGACACTGGGATCCCAATCCTGCTGATCCACCGCTTGCGCGAGCCATTGGCCGGTGAGATTTGAATTCTGACCAAGCCATTGATTCGCTGCCGTAACTTCGTCCGGGACTGTAGCCGCCGCGAGCACTTGTGCCACCAGAGCATCTGGATAGAGCGCGATCGGAGCGACAAGGCTGTCGAGTTGATCCGACGAGAGCGGTGCCGGAGCCGGTGCATCGCTCGCGTCCGTTTGCGGCGCAGACGAGTTCGACTGCTGCGAATAATTGGCGACCGGCGCAGCGGCCACGGGCGCCGGTTGAGGCGTTGGCGGAATCAGCATGGACTGCCCGTAGGTTGTCACGGCTTGCGGAGCAGCACCCATGCCCGTCGTGCGCTCCGCTTGCCATGGCGCCTGTTTTCCGTGAATCCCATAGTCTCCCGACATACTGTCGCCAAAGACGTGCCCATGGAAGTTAAGGATGGTGCGCGTTACGGTGCTGAATCGGATGAAGTGTCCTTTCACTTCGCCCTGGATGGGGCCTGATTGATCCGGGCCCTCGAAATATCCGGTGATTCGGTTGCCGTATTGCGCGATTTGGACGTGCTTGATGACGGTCGAACCGTCTTTTATGCTGGTGGAATAAATAGTCCAATTGCCCTGCACGTCGTCCGGCGGTTGCTGGGCCAACGCGGCCTGGCTAAGAATCAGCGACAGCAGAGCAAGGATTAGCGTGCTCAGAGTCGCGTTAAGTTTCTTCATGACTTACTCCTCCTCATTCCTTATTCAAATCGCGACTGTTCTCTTGCAAGGTCGCTGGAGTGAGATAGGGCAATTCATGAACCACAATTATGTGGTTGAACAATTGGAACTTGCGGCTTTCACCGATTCGTGCTGCTTCGGAAATTCACGAAATCTCAGGAAAAGCGGATGGGTGGCTTTGAGAAAATGTCTGACACGGGAGAAGTGTCCTGGGTTGGGGAAATTGCCCGTGGAAGAAAAATTTGCGTCGTCAGAGCCTGTACTATACCCGCCCTTTTCGGTGGTGTAGAATCAGCCACGTTACGGAGAAATGCCTTGCAGCCCGAACCCCTACTTGCTTTGGCCGCAACGGTTGCGGGGGAGCACAGCACCCGCAGCGCACTCGACACGATTGTCCAAGGCCTTGCTAAGCAGCCTGGGATAGCATTGGCTCGTATCTGGCTGCTGGAATCGGGGGACATCTGCGACGAGTGCTTTCTTGGCAGTGAGTGCGACGACCGCTGTGAGTGCCTCCACCTGGTTGCCAGTGCGGGCGCGTCCTTGAATGGAAAAGAAGACTGGTCTTTTCGCGAAGGATTTTTCCGGCGCATCCCGCTAAGCAAAGCAAAAGGAAAGGTGGGAGTCATCGGGGCGACCGGCAATTCAATTCGAATCGCCAACGTTACACCGGAAAGCGAGTGGATCCGCAGGCCAGAATGGGCCACGAGTGAGGGGATTCGTGCTTTCGCGGGCGAGCCACTGAAGTTCAAGGGAAAGATTCTGGGAGTTTTGGGCATTTTCAGCCGGGAAAACATGACGGATCAGGAGTTTTCCTGGGTGAGGATGTTCGCGGATCAGGCGGCTGTTGCCATTACCAATGCTCAGGCGTTTGAGGCCTTGGAACGAGCGAAAACTGCAGAGCAGCGGCACGCGAAGGAGCTTCGTCAAGTAATTGATGTCGCTCCGATGCATATGTTCCTTTGGGAGGCGGATGGCAGCTCCTCCTATGGGAATCGCACCTCAGCGGATTACTTCGGCCCCATCCCTCCGAAACATCCCATGGAATTTCTCGACCTGGTGACGCATCCCGAAGACGCGGGAATGCTCAAGGAAGGAATACAACAAGCCATGGCGCGCGGTGAAACGTTTGAGGCGGAAGCGCGCATGCGCCGGCGCGATGGTGAGTACCGTTGGTTTCTGTATCAGTTCTATCCATTGCGCGACGAAAAAGGGCTCGTGACCCGTTGGTGTGGTACTCGGACCGATATTGACGACCAGAAGCGCGCGCAAGACAGAGCGCAAAATGAAAACCTGGTGCTGCGCGAGGAAGTTGATAAGGCTTCAATGTTCGAGGAGATCGTGGGCACCTCGCCGGCTCTACTGGCAGTCCTCGCCCGGGTCACCAAAGTTGCCCCGAGCGACTCCACAGTGTTGATCACCGGGGAAACCGGCACGGGTAAAGAACTCGTCGCGCGCGCAATTCACAAGCGTTCGCCGCGGGCCTCGCGGGCTTTCGTGAGCGTGAATTGTGCGGCAATTCCTCGCGATCTGATCGCTTCGGAGTTGTTTGGCCACGAGAAAGGCGCCTTCACCGGCGCGTTGCAACGACGGTTGGGCCGCTTCGAATTGGCCGAAGGCGGCACGATCTTCCTCGACGAGATCGGCGATTTGAGCGCGGAGACGCAGGTGGCTTTGCTTCGCGTTCTGCAGGAGCGTGAATTTGACCGCGTGGGGGGCACGCGTCCGATTCGCGCGGATGTTCGGGTAATCACGGCGACGCACCGGGACCTGCCGGCGGAGGTTGCGGCCGGAACCTTTCGAAGCGACCTTTATTACCGCATCAACGTCTTCCCCGTGAAAGTGCCGCCGCTTCGCGAGCGCAAGGAAGATATCCGCCTGCTGGTGGAATATTTCATCGACCGGTATGCGTCGAAGGCAGGGAAAAGGATCATCAGCATCGACAAGAAGAGTTTGGCTCACCTGCAATCCTATTCCTGGCCCGGCAATATTCGTGAGTTGCAGAACGTGATTGAGCGCTCCGTGATTGTATGTGACACGGACGAATTTTCCGTGGATGAGAGTTGGCTTTCGGTCAAGCCCAATCCGGGAAAACCACTGGCGGATGATCTCGAGGCTCAGGAAAAAGAGCGCATCGAGGCAGCGTTGCGCGAAACTAAGGGGAGAGTGTCGGGGCCCACCGGTGCTGCGGCAAAACTTGGCATGCCCGCCTCCACACTCGACTCCAAAATTAAATCGCTGACAATCGACAAGCGCCGCTTCCAAACTAGCTAGAAACCCTTTCACGATTCACGAAGTTTCGAAAATCCCCGAATCCCTCGTGAGCTTTCTTCCCACTTAGCCATTTCTTTTTCTTCAACTTACGATTGGCAGCTCTCTTGCCTCATGCAACCTCGAGCGTATCGCTCGAAAGAGCAGTCGCTGGGATTAGCTCGACGCACGGTGTCGGCAATTCGAAGGGATTGAAGGGGTGAACGTCATGAAATTCGCGAGAATGTTGTCATTGCTGACAGGGGCCGTCTTCGCCTGTCAATTGTCTACCGCGTTCGCAAGGCCGGCCGCGCAATCTGAAACGGGAGCTGCGAAAGTGGCCGTTTCCGGAGCGGTGGCAGGAGCAAGTGCTGCTGCTCCGCGCTCCACTCCGCCGAAGAATGGGATGCTGATCCATGCGGCCTCTAAAGATGCTTCGGCTGAGAATTCTGGGACCAAGACGATAACTCTCAGCCTGCCCGCCGGAACCCAGACCGAAACGATTAAGGTTGTTCTAAACGGCGAAGACGTTAGTTTGAGGTTCAGCGAAACATCCTGTTCTGGGGCGGTATGCGAGACCGGGACGTTGTCATCGGCCGATGGCATGCGTTCGGGGAAAAATGTTCTGTACGCGACAGCCAAAAAATCCGATGGCACGCTGGCCAGTTCGAGATTGCGATTTGCGGGCGACGAAACGCCGCTGGCAAAACCGTCCGCTGCCGCGAGTGGACGTCTATCGGCCCAAGTGACGCCAGCATATCCGACGGCCAGTAATTTTCTTCCTCCGGCCGTTGCTTTCAACACGATTTCTCCAGGCGGTTCGAATGGCGGAGGCCCTTGGATAAGAATTGGCACGCAACAGACCTATCCGGATAACGGCTATAGTTGCTCCACGGTATACACCGTAATCGTCTTGGACAGGCAAACACTAACCGAGAAGAGCGCGGCGCCCGAATCGTCTCCGCAGTGCTTCGGAGATGGCGGTTCCATGGCGACTTATCTCGGAACGCTCACCTCCGAGGACCTGGTTATCGCCGGATCAAATTTCAATGCCTACCCCGACTCCAAGTTGAATACGACAGCGATTGGAGGAACGGACTTCACCAACACGAAGAATTTTAATAACTCAAATTATCCCCTGGGCTACATAGCCATCGGGGCTGGAGGCGCAACGCCCGGCTCGGCATTCGAAAACTACTACACCAGTTCCGAGCAGACGGTCGACCAGTTTGCGACGGGCATGTTGGTCGAGGACGTCAATGGAAATTACAATTTTCAACCTTCGCTGGCAGTTGAATACCTCGTTGCGCCCAATGACCAGGCAAACAGCAACCTGAGCACCGTCACTCTCTTCAACGTCGGCTCCCTCTCCCAGTACAGCCAATTCAGTTACCCGGAAAAGGTTGTCTTCTACTCTCCCTCGAGCCAATCCGGCGGCTACTGGATGCTAAAACTCCAGCGCGACAATCTGAATATCGACCCCAACTGCGGTGCCATCGCCAACCAGGCGAAACAACAAACGGACGTTCCGGCTTGCGGCACTTTTTATGCGACAGGATCTCAGAGCCCTGCTACTGCCACAAAAGCCTATCAGAGTCTCGCGGCGGCACTGAATGCTATCGCGCCTGACGACCTTGTATTCCTCGTCACGGTTGGGCAGGCTGGCTATTCCCCGAACCAAAGTTCGTGGGATGTCGCGGCCACATCCTTCATCGACGGAAGCGGCACCCAACAAAACGCTTTCTATCAGGAGTTCGCCCCTGCTCTTGAAAATGTGGGCGGCACGCCTGAAACAACCCTATCGCTCTACGTACCGGGAAGCGCGTATACCCTCGTCACTTGCAGAGACTGCGGCAACTCATTAAACGGGCATGCGGTACTTTCGGCCAGCGGCTTCACTCAGCAGGGTGAAACAGGATTTGTCCACGGACTCCTCCGGCGCAACTTAAACGGGTTCTATTGGCCTGGGCAAACATCGCAGGAGTCCCAAAGCCAGAGTGCTGCGGGCGGAGGAGCGGATTTCACCATGAGTCTCGTCGGCTCGCAGCAGCCCGTCGAGTGGCCGGAATTGAGCGGGGCACCCCTATCCGGCGCGAGCAGCGTGGCGGGCCAGGTGGCCGCCTATCATTACCTGAGCTATCAACTTGTTACGCAGTATTACATCAGGGGCGCCCAGGGTAATTATCTGGACGACATCCACTATTACTTCACCGGGGCTAACAACACCTACATCGACTATCACACGTTCTACCCTGCAAACTTGCCGTTTCCCGGCCAGCCCGGCTCTTGCTATGTGTGGACCGATCCGGTCACAAACACCGCGCTGACTTGTTTTACGCAACAGGACCTTTTCGCCGTTGCGCAGCAAGTGAGCACTGAAGTTGTGGACCTCGATAATGTTCTTCAATTCATGGTGAATGGATCCACCAACATGAAGGATACGGTTGCTACTGGAAACGGGAGTGCGGCCCTCGCCTTGATTGGGCAGCTGCGGCAGTGGAAGGCAGCAATTTGCAGCCGCCTCCGGCTACTCCGGTAACGGTCAACGTATCCAGTATCCTGAGCCTGATCAGCAGCGCTGTGAACCTCGGTGCCACCATCGGAACGGACGGATTGGTGCCTCCGAATCTCGTGGACACTGTCACGAAGGTGGGCTCAACAATCTCTGGTATTTTCGGCACGGCGGGCACGCTTGCCGGAGGGTTCACCTCTGGCGGCGGTCCACAGCCGCTGCCCAGCCCCGACTACACCTTCGCTACTACCATCGGTGACTTGGCCAACTCTGGATTGCAGCAGCAGCTCACCGCTGGATTCGATACCGAACTCGATAACCTTCTTGGAGATTGGGGGAAGCTGTCGACCATTGGCCCACTGATCACGGACAGCAGCAATCGGGCTTTCTACTCTCCAAATCAAGTGGCGCAAAATGCCGCGGTGACGCTGTTGGGCCAGGGCTCGCAGCGCAGCTTCTATATGGTTCTGTTGCCGACCCACAATGCGATCGAGTATTTTCCCGGCTGGCATGGTAGCTCGGATTCCTCGAACGAAAACGTTCCGGACATGGGAGGGTATGACGCCACGACGGTTTGCAATGCCTGGTACAGTTGGGCTCCTCAGCCTCCTCCCTATGTAAGCGTCTGGTATCCGACTTACGTGGGAACCCCTGCTCATTGGAATTCTGTGCTTGTCGGGCCGAACAACGCCATTGACTTCTATATACTCGCCGACCAAACGGCCCAAAATGCGGGAAAATTGAATCAGCACATTCCATTTATCGACACTCAGATTGCCAATACCCTTTTTTCTTCTGGCGGGCTGAATATTCCGTTCGACCCGTTTGTAACCAGAACCGGGCCAATGTCATCGGCCTTTTGGGATACCACCCTAGTGGGGTTTGACAACTTTCCCGCTAACCAAACCTGCTCCTACAACCAATTGCATGGTATTGCAGCACCTTCAGCGCCCTCAGGGCCTCCCTACGTTACAACGACGACGCTGGCCGTCCCTTCCTCCGCCGTGCTGGGAGAGAGTTTGACGTTTAAAGCAACGGTTACCTCCACGGGTGGCGGAGTACCGGCCGGGACCGTGTCCTTCCAGGATGGAGATGCGACACTGGGCACAGCAACACTCGATGGATCCGGGAATGCCACCTTCTCCGCGACGGGGCTGGCCCTCGGAGCGCATTCCGTCACCGCATATTACGTCGTGAATGATCCTTTCAGCGCGTCGCAATCCGCCAGCAGTATCGTAACGGTTTATGCGAACTCTCCCGACATGACCCTCAGCGTCTCCGCAAACAACGTGAATGTTGCCTATGGGTCTATTTCCGGTCCGGTTGCCATCCAGATCAATTCACGATCGGGGCTGGGCGGTACCGTGACGCTTAGTTGCGCGGGCTTGCCTGTCGGCGTGACCTGTAACTTCAACCCGGCTCAACCGACAATCACCGACGGAGGAAAAGCCGCCACCTCACTCACCGTTTCGGCCGCTGCTGTCCAAGCCGCTGGAATGCCGCTGCCCCAGGGCGTTACCGGCGCTTTGCTATTACCCGTGTTTCTGTTCTTCCTGTGGCGAATGCACAAAGGCGCACGGCAACTCCGGACGCTCTTGTGTCTGCTGGTCCTATCGGCCCTCTCGCTCGGATACCTGACGGGTTGCGGCGGCGGAACTAAAGCCGCACAACCGGCAACGGGTTCGCAGACCATTCTGGTGGTTGCAACGAGTGGTTCTGTGACCAAGAGCGTTCCCTTAACCCTGAACATCCAGTAAGGCGAGTCGGTGCGGCGAGCAATCGCCGCGCCCCTCTTTTCTAAGCAAAAGGAACAACTAAAACTATGTGGAAGATTCGAAAATTTACGGAAGCCAACGCGCGGTCCTCAGTGTCAGCGGCCGAATTGAAGCGGAAGAGTTGTCGGAACTGCAAAATGCTGTGTCCTCGGAAGAAACGGCGCCTCAGAAAGTCGAACTGGACCTGGAGAATGTGAGGCTCGTGGACCAACAGGCGGTCACTTTTTTGGCGCGCTGCGAAGTGAATGGTACGCGAATTCGAAATTGTCCTTCTTATATCCGCGAATGGATCGAGAGGGAAAAAGTTAGTCGGAATCACAACGGTAACCGGTAACAACAATTCAGAAAGGAGGTTTTATTCAAATGAAAGCAATCACGACTGTAATAATTGCAGCATTTCTGGCGTCGACGTTCTTGCTGTTTGCCCCTCGCGCGCACGCCGCTGAGGTCAGCATCACTTTCACTCAGGATGGAACCGTTATGGCAGGAGGTTCGGTCACTTTCAACGCCTCGATCACGAACAACACATCCTCGACGATATTCTTAACCGGCAGCAGGGGTTCCGCAGGTTCTCCTCTTTCAATCGACGCTACTGACTTCGGTCTTTACCTTCAAATCAACTCCCCAGTCTCGCTGGGCCCTGGCCAAAGCCTGAAGAATATCGATGCCTTCACGATTACCGTCGGTTCGTCAGCGCTGCCTGGCTTGTATGGTGGGGGCTTCAGCGTGCTCGGCGGCGCGAACGAATCCGCGGGGGATCTACTCGGCAGCGCCAATTTCCAAGTGGACGTTTCGGTTGGCGCGGCGCCACAAACGCTGCAGTGGAGTCCCGGTCAAAAATACGATGATGGCGTTGATTCATGCGTTGCGGTACATCCTTCCGGACTTGTTTTGGAGGTTCACCAAAGCCACGCTCTCGGCAATTTTGGTCTCTGGTATCACGTTGGAATGCTTAAAGGGACGAGTGTAACCTGGGGAGGAAGCCAATCCTTGGGGTCGTCGCAGGGATCTTGGCCTAGTGTCGCGATCAGTAAGGAAGGGTACGTTGTCCTCGTCCGGTCGTCTGGTCAGTTCAAAAGTGGATCCGTCCTGCGTTATCAGGTCGGGAAGATCGACCCTTATGGAGGCATGAATCAATCCATTGCCTGGCTGCATTATGGCGATTGGGACGCGGGCTTTCATAGCTCCATTGCCATCAATGACAATGGAGTCATCGTCGGGGTGCATGAAACGGGCCACAGTAGCACCGGCCTTTATTACCGCGTCGGACACCTCACAGACCCCGCAGCTGGAAATTTTGCCATCACATGGGATTCCGGTCACTATGGAATCCAATATGACGACGGAATCAATCCGCACATTGCTCTTAATAATCGCAACGAGGTCGTTGAAGTACACCAGGTCTTTGGAGAAGACCTTCTGCACTATCGGCGCGGAACCGTCAGCGGAGGCTTCATTAACTTCGCTGGATCCCGGCGGTATGACAACAGCGCAAATCGACCTGCCGTAGCGCTACTCGACAACGGATTCGTGGTGGAACTCCATGGCGGTGTGTATGCCAGGACGGGGACGCTGAGCCCCTCTAACCCGGAGGTAATCGAATGGTCTGATTCCTTACGAATCAGCGATCATGCCGGCACTCATCCCGCAGTCGCGACCGACGGAACATACGTCATCGGAACTTGGGAGTACTATTTCGATATCACGGGGCAACTCTTCTACTCAGTCGCGAGAATACCCTGAATCGTCTCGCACGAGAAACCGGTTCGGAACAAATCGTCACAGAAGTGAAGACCTAACAGCTTGTTGAAGAATCAGGTTGAGCGATGAATTTCATCTCAATGTTTCATCCGAAACGGATTGGAGCGACGGCGGAGAGAGAGCTACGGTTGTCCTGAGACCGTTCGCAGGTCGCGCACCAACTCTTGTGTGTCATAGTTCTTGTCTCCGCCCAGCGTCACCGATTTCACACCCCGAATCTGCGACGCCATGAGCAAGGCCGCGTCGCGTTCCGCCGTCCCATCCGCCAAGGTCACCATCGTATCCACCAACAGTCCATGGCGATTCTCCATCAGCGCATGTCCGAGGTAGCCCATCTTCGCCCCGCTGCCCTGCGACTTCTTATACAGCCGGGCATCCGGATCCGTGGTCGATTGATGCGTTTCGTTGCTGCGCCGCTCGCCGTGAAAATCCACTTCCCGCCCGTTCGCAGAGTACCCTCCGTCCTTCGGGCGGAAGCTCTTGTGACTGGCCCAAGCTTCGATCAGCGTGCCATCCACCGTGAAGTGCTCATCCGACAGATACGGCTTGGCTCGTTCCAGCACCCGCTGGAAAAAGACTTCGGCCACTTCTTCGTTCAACAACCGCTCCCGGTTCTTGCTGAACACCGCGTGGTTCCACACCACTTCGTCCATGTCCATACCCACAAACCAGCGGAACAACAAGTTGTAGCTTAATTGCTCCATCAGCAGCCGCTCGCTGCGCACCGTATAGGGAATCTGCAGCAACAGGGCGCGTAACAAACGTTCCGGTGGAATCGACGGTCGACCCGTATCCGCGTAGAGCTTGGCAAACCGCGGCGACATCTCTTTCAGGATGTCATCCATCATCGCGCGCAACGGTCGAAGCGGATGCTCGGTGGGTACTCTTTGCTCGGGAGATACATAACTGAACATCGCATTCTGCTTCTGATCGCTTCCGCGCATCTTTCCTCCCAGGTTGCAGCTCCCAACGCTCTAGAGACGCTTCAACTTCCTCTAAGACTCAACAAAAATGAGTTTTTCAACAAACTGCTAGAAAAGTTCCTGGCAAGACCGCGATATTCTCGGTCTCTGTTTCGATTGCCAATATTGACTCTCACGATGCAAGCATCGCAAGAGTTCGCAATTTGGTGTGAAATGCAACATTACTGGACGGCCGCCGCTTGTTTCAATTCGGGTAACTCTTGAACAATAGCAGCACACTTCCTGCCGAATGCAACAAAACCCTTACTTTGTTGCGTTGTGTTCGGATGACGCAATTTCTATAACGGCTTGTGTCGCCGAGCTTCCGGAATTCGAGAGTCGATGGAGTTTGTAACTGCCCACACGCGAAATTCAGGGAATCAAGAGCGATTCCATTTGTCCGGCTTCCGCGTTAATCGAGACTTACGACCGAATCGCGCGAGGACACAATGAGAGAGAGTTGTCGGCATGGGCAAAAGAGAGCAGGCAAGGATTCTCTGGGCCGCGTCGGACGTACTCTAAAACAATTGAGGCATGGCAAGAGTGAGCCAATTCCCACGCTCATAATCCGTCGGTCCCAGGTTCGAATCCTGGCGGGCCCACCTTTTGTTTCCGGCGAGTTAGGTTGTGCTGCGCCACCTGCCTGCTCACCACATTGCCCTGTTCTTTGCCCCTGCTCCGGCAGATTCGGGCTGGTAGCCTGCTCTTCGATGGCGCGAATCGCGGCCTGCTTCGCCTGGGAGCGGATGTGGGAATAGTGCTGGAGCATCTGATTGCTCACGTGGCCCGCCAAGGCGCGAATGGTCTGCTCGGAGACCTCCGGGCGCTCCGCGAGCCGGGTCACGAAGGAATGCCGCAGATCGTGCCAGCGATGGCGCACGCCGGCCCGCTTACAGGCTTCGAGCCACGTCTTGCGCCAAGAACCCATCGGGCGGCCAAGATCGGCGTCGTACACGGTCACAGCCCGCGAATCCCCGGCGATGCCGACTTGGTGGAAGGGGAACAGGTAACACTCCGACGTGGCTTGATTGATCCTTTGGTCTTGGGATCGGACGGGCACCTCCAATGCGCTTATTGGGATGGAGCAGCCTTGAGAAGACGCTGCTAGGATGGCCGCCGCTCGACTACTCTGCGGATGCGTTCGAAGGCCCAGTCAATCTCCGCGCGCTTGATTACCAGAGGCGGCGCGATGCGAATCACCTTATCGTGGGTCTCCTTGCACAGAATTCCCTCTTCTTTGAGGGCTTCACAATAAGACCGGGCGAGGCTGTACAGCTCGATCCCGATCCACAGACCCTTGCCACGCACTTCCTTCACGTCCGGGCTACGCAGGGAGCGGAGCAGGTCGAGAAAATAGGCTCCCAGTTCGGCCGAGCGAGCCGGCAGATCGTCTTCGACCATGACGCGCAAGGCAGCTCGGGCAACCGCGCAAGCCAGAGGATTTCCCCCAAACGTGCTGCCATGATCGCCGGGATGGAGCACGCCGAGAATTTCCTTTGAGGCAAGTACAGCCGAGATGGGATAGAAGCCGCCCCCCAAAGCCTTGCCGATAATCAGCACGTCAGGCCGGATGCCTTCGTGCATGTAGGCAAATAGCTTGCCCGTTCGGCCGAGCCCCGATTGAATTTCATCGGCCATAAGCAGCACCCGGTTTCTGGTGCAAATCTCCGAAGCTTCCTTGAGAAATCCCTGAGGGGGAATGATGATGCCGGCCTCGCCCTGGATTGGTTCGACGAGAAATGCGCAGGTATTTTCGGTGATCGCGTCACGCAGCGCCGCAGCGTCGCCGAAAGGGATGGTCTTGAAACCCGGCGTGAAGGGCCCAAAGCCGTCGCGATATTGCGCATCGGTGGAGAAGCTCACGATCGTCACCGTACGGCCATGAAAATTGTTGGCGCAGACGATGATCTCCGCCTGATCCTCGGGAATCCCTTTTATCTTGTATCCCCATTTGCGAGCTGTCTTGATCGCTGTTTCCACGGCCTCGGCCCCCGAGTTCATCGGCAGGACCATATCGAAGCCGGTCAGCTCGTGCAGTTCCTTACAGAGCAGAGGGAGCTGGTCATTACGGAAAGCCCGGGAAGTGAGCGTGACGCGATGTGCCTGCTCGATGAGCGCTTCAAGAATTCGGGGGTGACAATGGCCCTGATTGACAGCCGAATATGCGGCGAGACAATCAAGATACCGGTTCCATTCGTTGTCCCATACCCAGACCCCCTCAGCCCGCTCGATCACGACGTCCAGGGGATGGTAATTGTGAGCGCCGTACCGGTTTTCAAGTTCGATAAGATCCTGCGTCGTTCGTTTTTCCTCCGTAACAACCTGGGTAGGCATAAATTCCTCTCATTCGATTTGAGGTTCCACCGTCCCCCTGTGATTCATCACCACCTGGTGGCCATTTCGAACTCCATGCCGAGCTGGCCATCGTGTCCCGGAGAGGGCCCCGTTCGTTCGGACAGGATGTGTGTCCCCGCAGTTCCCGCAACCGCGGCATGCAAGTTCTCGCAAGAGGTGATGATGGCCTCTTTGCCTCCGTGCATCAGGAACTGCAGTACGGATTCCACTTTCGGGCCCATGTTCCCCGGCGGGAATTGCCCCTCGCGCAGGTACTCTTCAAGCTGGTGAGGACTGACCTGATAGAGCGGGGTCTGGGTCGGTTTCTTGTAATCCAAGTACACGCAATCGGGATGTGTCGCGATGACGAACAATTCCACTCCCAACTCGGACGCCAACAGCGCGGACGCGAGGTCCTTGTCAATCACGGCTTCCACGCCCAGCAATCTTTGGTTCATCCAGGCTACCGGGATGCCGCCTCCTCCGCACGCGATCACCAGAACGCCGCGCTCCACCAGGTCACGAATGACTTCCATCTCCAGAATCTTGACCGGCTTCGGGGATGGCACCACCCGGCGATAGCCCCGAGCCGCATCCTCCACAATCTCCCAACCCAACACGCGCTTGCGCTCCTCAGCCTCTTCGCGTGAGTAGAAAGGCCCGATGGGTTTTGTGGGACGCTTCATCGCTGGATCGCCAAGCGAAACGAGGCATTGCGTCAGCACGGTGGCCACGGGTACGTCCATGCCAGCTGCTTTCAGTTCGCTGTCGAGCGCCTGCTGCAAGAGGTAGCCTATCTCGCCCTGGGTCAATGCGTCACATACATCCAGGGTATGCGCGGGGGTTCCTCCCAACGCTCGTTCGGATAGAAGAAGCTCCGTACCCACCTGCGGGCCGTTCCCGTGCGTAAGGACAATGCCGTAGCCATCCCGGATCAGGCGGATGATTTGCACCGCGACCCGCCGGGCGTTCGCCCTCTGTTCGCGGATGGTCCCCTGCTCTCCCGCGCAAAGCAGGGCATTACCGCCGACGGCAAGGACTATCGGTTTCATCGTCACACCTGATTACACAGGCACTAAGGCGTGCTCTTCGGCCGGATGCAGCCCTTCGACAGGCACCTGTTTCATGAGCTCCATCAGGATGGCCTTCTGCAGGTGCAACCGGTTTTCGGCCTGCTGGAACACCACCGAGCGCGCCGAATCCATGACCGCAGAAGCTCACTTCTTCGCCGCGATGCGCCGGCAGGCAGTGCATGAAAATGGCGTCGGGCTCTGCGTGTGCCATCAGGTCTGAATTCACCTGGTACGCGGAGAACGCCTCGCGCCGCTGTTCGGCCTCGGTTTCCTGCCCCATGCTCGCCCACACATCGGTATAAACGACGTCCGCCCCGGCTACAGCGACTTTCGGATCGTGCGTGAGCGTAAACGCGCCTCCGGTTTGCGGTATACGCTGCCGCACCCAAGCAATTGCTTCGGCCCGCGGCTCGTAACCCGGCGGAGTCGCCACCCGCACGTGTGCGCCGAACTGGGCGCCGGCAAACATCAGTGAGTGCGCAACATTGTTCCCATCCCCTACGAACGCAATCTTCAAACCACGAAGCCGGCCCTTGATTTCCCACATGGTGAGGCAGTCTGCCAGGGCCTGACAGGGGTGGCTGAAATCCGTGAGCGCATTGATCACCGGAATCGCGGCGGACTTCGCCATTTGCTCCACGATTTCATGATCGAATGTGCGGATCACGATGCCTTGCACCATACGCTCCAGGTTCTTGGCTATGTCATAAACCGACTCGCGTTTGCCGAGATTGATTTCCGCCGGGGAAAGATTGAGCGCGTGTCCCCCCAACTGATGAATCCCGACGTCGAAACTGACCCGTGTGCGCAACGACGGCTTCTCGAAGATCATCGCCAGCGTTTTTCCCTTGAGAACCTCCTGGTAATGCGAGGGATAAGCTTTCATCTGGCGGCCAAGGAAAAGCAGGTCCTCAAGCGCAACGGGGGAGAAATCCCGAATCGAAACGAAATCTTTAGTATCCATAGTGGTCACACCTTTACTGGCGGTGCTTCCGCGCGAACTGTGCCAGCAACTCGGTCAGGCTAGGATGAGTAAGTTCTTCCACCTCATACATGACCCGCAGATTCGGTTTAGTGATGCGAATTACGTGGCCGAGGTCAATCGGCGTGGCAACGAGCACCAGGTCACAGACAGCGCGGTTGATGGTCTCTTCCAGCTCGTGTCTTTGCGCGTCACTATAGCCCATTGCCGGGAGAATATTCGTGAGGTGCGGGAACTTCTCGAAAGTGTCGCGGATCGACCCGACTGCGTATGGCCGAGGATCCACCAGCTCCGCTGCGCCGAACTCCCGGGCCGCCACTGCGCCTGCTCCGTATGGCATCTCCCCATGTGTAAGCGTTGGTCCATCTTCCACAACCAGGACCCGCCGGCCCTTTATGAGGTCCGGTGTGGCGACCGACACACGGCTTGCCGTCTCAACAATCTCAGCGCCGGGATTGTTCATCCGGATATTCTGCCGGACAGTTTCGATGTTCCGTGCGGATGCTGTATTCACCTTGTTGATGACCACGATGTCCGCGCGGCGCAGATTCACTTCGCCGGGGAAGTACAGCAATTCGTGCCCGGGGCGATGAGGGTCGGCCACCACGATTTCCAGATCCGAGCGGTAAAACGGCGTGTCGTTGTTGCCGCCGTCCCAGAGAACGACGTCCGCCTCTCTTTCCGCCTGGCGCAGAATCTGCTCGTAATCCACGCCCGCATAAACGACGGTACCCTGCCGGAGGTGCGGCTCATATTCCTCGCGTTCTTCGATTGTGCACTGCTGCAAATCGAGGTCCAGCATCGTCGCGAACCGTTGCACCGCCTGCGCGGCCAAGTCCCCATAAGGCATCGGGTGGCGAACCACCACGGGCGTGAGCCCGTTGGCGCGTACTTCGGACGCCACGAGGCGAGCCACCGGGCTTTTTCCGCATCCTGTTCGCACGGCGCAGATCGAGATTACCGGGACACATGATTTCGAGCTGGGTGCGTCTGGTAGCGAGCAGCCAGAAATCCGCTCCCGCAGCGACAGCCCGAGATGCGAGATGCATAAGGTTCAAGTGGGAAATATCACTGTAAGAAAAGACGACGGCATCCACGCCGTGGTCGGCGATCAGCCTCTCCAATTCTTTTTCCTCAAAGATGGGAATGCCCTCCGGATACGCTGGCCCAGCTAGTTCCGGGGGATAGCGACGATTGGCGATGCCAGGGATCTGTGTTGCTGTGAACCCGACCACCCGGAATTCCGGATGGTCACGAAAGACCACATTGAAGTTATGGAAGTCCCTTCCCGCCGCTCCGAGGATCAAGACCTTTTTCATGGTGCACCGCCTCCCGTCAGTTCCGCACAAGACATGTTCCCCTTGTTGCCGTAGGTGTTGCGGTGACGCCTGTCACGTCGGCTTGTGACCCACGCCTCTCCCAGTATTTAAATGGCTAATGAGGAGACCAAAGTTCCATGTGATTGGGCGACAACGTAGAAGGGGCACTGCTCGACCCCTGGTCCTTTCGAACGTCTAGGCCCTACAGATATCCCAAGCCAGGATCCGGGTCTGCACTCGCCACTGAGGGGTAGCTACTCCAAGACGTCAATATTCCTCTTGGCGCACATCTCTTTCAGGATCTTCGGCCACACGCTTACGCTTACCTCTCCAAGATGCGCCTTTTTGAGCAGAAGCATCAGCGTCCGCGATTGCCCAATTCCTCCTCCGATGCTGAGCGGAAGTTCATTTTTCACGATGCCTTGGTGGTAAGGAAACTTCAGGAAGTCCAGTTGTCCGGACATTTTCAGCTGCTTCGGAAGCGTTTCGGCATTGACACGAATCCCCATCGAGCTGAGCTCGTGCCGCCGGCGGGTCACGGGGTTCCAAACGAGAATGTCGCCATTAAGCCCGTGTCGAGGGTTGCCGTCCGCGGAACTTGTTTCGGTCACCCAGTCATCGTAGTCCGCAGCGCGCATTTCATGCGGGTAGCCGTCCTTGAGTGGCCAGCCGATCCCGGTGATGAAAATCGCGGGGTACTCTTGCAGAATAGCGGTCTCGCGCTGCTTTCTAGGCAAGTCCGGGTACATCTGCAAAATGTCTTCCGCATGCAGAAACGTGAGCCTTTCCGGAAGATTCGGATACTTCGACACTTTCAATTGCGGGAAAAGTTCCTGCGCGTACTTCTCTGCGTTCACCAGTACTTTCCAGATTTGGTTCACGATTTGTTCTAGAAACTGGAGATTGCGCTGGCTGCGGCGTTGATGACCACGGCTCGCCTGTAATCAAGCGGTCGGTTTTTCAGTCCGACCCAAACATCTCTCCGATCAAAACATCGACCATGATTATTACTTGAAACTCCCTCTTGCGAGGGAGCGGGATGCTCATTCATTGGCACGGCGTTCTAATTCACGCCATGTCCGGTACCGAGCTGTCCCGCGTGCGAACTGAACTTGACCCACTGCGAATATTCCCAACCGTTCCGCCACATCCAGTACAGGCGAACTGCGAGTCTGCGGGCCATTGCCAATTTGGCGATGTTTCTTTGCCGACGCATCGCCAAGTGCACGTACCGACGTCTCCAGTCCGCATCACATCGCACGGCTGCTTGCGCTGCTTCTCCCAGCAAGAATCGTAATAAAGAGCTGCCTTGCTTGGTGATGTGTCCCAGTCGTTGATGGCCGGCACTGGAATCCTCCGACGGAATCAGTCCGATATAGCTGCCGATCTGCTTGCCACACGGAAACCGCTCCGGAGTTCCAATGATCATCACGAAGGCGAGCCCGGTGATAGATCCCACGCCCGGGTGCGTCATCAACCGCAGCACTTCGGGCCGTTTCTTGGCTTCCTGCGCGACGGCTGCGGTCAATGCCTCGATGGTGGGATTCATGCGGTCCAGCAACTCCAACAAATCTTGCCGGCGTCGTGCTGCCCAGGTAGCTAACGGGAGTTTTTCCAGCTGTGCTCGTCCTTCTTCGCTCCACAGCTTTTTCTTCCGTCGCTGCCCTTCGTTCATCGCTAGAGCTTGCAGCTGATTCATGATTCGCGTCCGCATCTGCACCAGTCGATGCCGATGCCAGAGCAGTTGCCGCAAATCACGATTCTCCGGACTGGGTACCCACACGCGAGGAAAGTTATTCTCCAGCAGCAACTGCAACAGCAGTTGGGCGTCCTGGCGGTCGGTCTTTTGCTTGCGGACTCGCTTGGTCTTAATCTTCGCCGCATCACCGATCCATACCTCGGTACCCAGCTCTGCCAGTAACCGTTCGAACCAGCGTGAATATCCCGTGGCCTCCATCCCCACACGCACGCTGACGGTTCGCTGCTTCAGATCCCGATAGAACCTCTCGGCTTCTCCATCACTGTGGTTCAATCGCCGTTCGCCGCATTCACCAGTTTCCGTATCCGCAAACGCGATGTACTGATCACTGGGATGGTAATCTACGCCTATAATCACCATGTTCGGCTCCTTTCTCCCGAGCCTTTGGTCGTCAACAACCACAGTCTACTCGGGTCGAGGGAGCCGACATTGTTATGAAATCATTTGAATTCGGCATCTTAGGAACGAATCCAGATGTCCGGTTTCCGCTGCGAGCTCAACCGGTCGATAGCCATATCACCGGCGTAGTCAAACTCGCTACTCAGCTTTTGTGGGGTCGTGGGAGGCGAAAGGAGAGGTTTTGGATGAGCAGTCGCCTGCTCGGAAACTAGGGGGCGCTTGACCCCCGTGGGTTTGCACACCGACAATGATTCTTTCGTGGAAGGCAAGCAAGGGGTTACTAATGTTCTGATAGAGGAAATTAAAAGGAGGTAATCTTCTCCGCTGACTTGTCCGAAAAAAGCCTACTCAGAGCGACGGACGAGGTCGCTGAGCTTCATGCCGAGTGCAGAAGCCAAAGCATTTGCGATTTCAATACCGACGTTCACCTTGCCCAATTCAACCGAACTGATATACGTGCGATGGACATTGGCAAGCTCCGCGAATTCTTCTTGGGAAAGTCGAAGCTTCTCTCGCTCCAGGCGGACTGAATGCCCAAAGCTTCTGCGCGAGAATCTTGTTGCCTTTGCCACGCCATACTTCTAGTATCCTGAACACGATCAATCTACAGACGATCCTCTACAGCGGTGACGCATGCTTTTTAAGCTCCTGACTGCTGTCCTGGCAGTTGCGCTGATAGCAGAGAACGTCTACATCCTGACGCACAGACATCCTGCCAATAGATTCAAATATATGGATAGTCATGACGGAGTCGTGGCGTTCGATACGACCACTGGCCAACTTTGCAAGACTCTTCGGACAAGATCCACCGCGGAAATCGAACTGGCGGAAGCGGAGTCAGCCAAAAAACCAGCCCCGTGTCCTCCACCGCCCACGCCTTCCAGTGATCCGTTCTTCGATGAGATAGATCGTGCTATCAGAAGCAAGAGGTGCGTTGGGAATGGCGAAGATGTGACTCAAAAATCTGACGTGGACTCAGCGATCGAATTCGTAACCAGGCTCCCAGCCTGCGCTGATATTCGGTAGGTGGCCGTCAATGAGGAATAATAGCAAAGGCTCGCGACAGCGACTTGTTCGCCTTCGCGACGGTCGCCCACTATAAAGTTTACAGCGGGCATCAGCCTGGAAGGTGGCAGCATGACAAGCGGAACTGTAGCGATTAGACAAAAAATCGGTCAGGACGATGGCGCTCTCCGATGGTTTGGCGAGCCGGTCTGGGTTTCTAAGGGCCCGCCGGCGTCCTTGATCAACCTAATTCCTCGTTTCGCACGCCGCCCATTCTCGTTGCTCAATCTCGAATCCTCTCCAGGGGCGGAATCGAATAGTCTGTTTCCAAACGGCGAGAATAAGCTGTGTGACTTGATTGTGCGCGAGCCCCTGAACGATGCGGAGTGTGAGACCCCCGTGGGGGTCGTCTCGAAACATTACAAGCTCGTGCAACACACGGAACTGTTTAAAGGAGCTTGCGAAGCTCTTGAAGCCGCTTCCGATCCTCACTTGTCCGCCCATTTCGCTTTGGGTAGAGCCCGTGCAATTTGGTGAGCTCGTGAAGGGCCCTCAGTTGGATCCTGTGGTCCGGAACTTCCCGCGTTTCCACCACGGCCCCTCGATAGCTAAAGTAGATTTTTTTGGTCGCATCCACATTCTTGATTAGTTTCTTGAGCAATTTTTCAGGGGATATCCTGATTTCGTCGAATGCTTCAGGCCTGTGAGTCCTACTTCGATTCATTGACCTGCGGGAAGACTGCGCTGTTCCAGGCTCTGCAGCCCGGCCAGCTTCACTGACGTTTAGGCCTCGGCTGATTCCCTCAAGCACCTTTTTGCGCTTTCTGTCTATGCACGGGGTCTTATTGGGATCTTGGTTGTCTTTGGTCATCTGTCAGTCCCTGTATCTACCACTCCCGAACACGGCAGTAATGAAATCCACTCGGTGTCCAACTCGGAAAGGCGACCATACTCGGGGCTCGCCGTGTACTGTAAAGTTTACAGTGCGGCCCGATCATCCCGAATCTTGGTCCGGTCGTCGCACGACTGACTGGCTGAGCGCCGCGCTTCCTCCGGAACGGCTTGCCTTCGGACATCGATCACTCCTCATGGAAACCGGACTTGCCCGCCCAATCCGCGGGAACAGGCCGCCCCATTGAGATCAGAAACGGCCAAGTATTTGGGCGTCCCTCCGGCTGCTATAAAGTTTACAGCACCGCAGCAGTCTCGATTCACGGACTGAGTCACCCGTGCCATTGCAATTCCTCGTAGGAGCCTTCTCCGCTAGGGCTCTGCTCCCCTCGTCGATGTCCCCGGCGGTGACGCGCTGCTCGGGGCACGACAGAGCCGACGAACCTCTGAAAAAGTGTTCATGACGCGTGCTCCGAACATACAATGGCTGGCGATGGCCCTCGTTCATACCCTTCATCGATTGCTCGTATCACCATTTCCCTGTTGACTGGAAGCCCATGATTCATCGCGTCTGCAGTCAGATCGGCGACAATTTCTTTCCATCCGACGCTGGCGACGTTCGCCTCGAAACGCTCGCTTAAGTACGCTGCCGCTCTTTTAGCAAGATACTCCTCGATCTCATTCGGCAGATCCGCAAGAAAGCCTGGCAGGGCGGTCCGGACGTAGTTGTGCTCATTCTCGACCTTATGCGTGGATCGGTCGAGGATGCGGGCGCGCATCCAGGCGCGCATCTCTGGCTTTAGGTCTTTCTCTTTAGATGTTTCTTCTTTTATTTGTGTATGGTTACGATGAACAGTGTCGTCGATTTGGGTTTGAGTTTGGGGTGATTCTGACGACGAATATCCATCACTTGCACAACCTTTCGAACTTCCACACCCAACATCCAGCCCTGCATTACGCGGTGGGTTTGATACGTATTGCGGGTCCTTTTCTTGTACGGTACAGGAAAGGGACTTTAGAAGAATCTGGGGCTTTGGGGTTGTTGTCGCGTCGATCGGATTTCGATGGACAGAATAGTGGCATTGTCCCATCACGACTCTCTTCCGGCCGTTGACGATCCGCAAGACACGCTCCCGGTCTACGCTCACGAAGCCAGCAGCCACGAGTTCTCGCATAGACCGCAGTCGAACATTCCGGCACATGTCCGCCTCGCGGCCGATGTACTCTGCCCGAAGCCAGCGATCTCTGATTCTCAGCTCGCCCGTCTTGCCATTAGCCAGGGCCCGCATCGTCATGTATAGGTGTCGCACGTGCTTACTGAGTTTGAGTTCGTTGCTCCGCCTCAGCATGGGCGCCGGCGCGTCGACGATGAAGGGCTTGCGTTGCTTCGACCTCTGAGGGATAGCGCACTGCTCGAGAATTGGATTGGCGTTGGTTATCATGAAGTCACTCGCTTCCGAGAGGTCGCTTCGATCGGCTGCTCCCTGATTCTGCGATTGGCTCTATTCGCAGAATGTGTCGTCCCATACGCTGCCTCCTTACAGGCTTCTTTTGCGCTAAACCCTGATGACACTCCTCGCAGGAGTCTTCTCCGCTTAGCATTCATCTGCGGGAGACGATTGCGCCTTCGATTTCCTGAACGTATTGGAAACCTGGTTGGCCTTTCCATAGCACTGCTTTGGTCAAGCGTCGGAACACGCGAGTGGGCATCATTTGATCGACGCATAAGAGAGTTCATTTCAAGCATGCATCCCTCCTCACAGATACCAAGATGGTCGGCCCGCCTTGTCCTCTGAAATCGGTCGCCTCATTAGTGTGTGCCAAGGGGAAGACGAGATTCGATGCTTACTGTAAAGTTTACAGTGCCGCAGTAGTCTAGACGCACAGGAAACCCTGGACCGCGGCCTGATGGACTGCCTAGCCTTAGCCATTCCAATTCTCACGATTTCGTCGTCGCCATCCCGTCAAACCGACGGTAGGCGCTTGAGCCTTAGGGAGCCACGTTTTCGGCTTGCCAGACTCCCCCGAAACCAAAAAGTTGGGGCCAACTTGGGGCCAAAACTAGGGCCAGAATGGACCGAAAGCGGGACGTACGGGGAGTAAGGTCGGCAGATTCAACGGGACTTTGGCGGAAGCGTGTGGGAGTCGAACCCACCATCCGGCTCGCGAAGAGCCGGATCAATGGCTTTGAAGGCCACGAAGACCACCGGGCCCCTTTCGCCTCCATGAAGGAGTATATCGAAAAGCCGACGAAAATTAGGAGTCTGAATTCGTACGCGCCTGCCCGATAGCCGAGTATGAATCTAGAATTCAAGATGCAATTGGGAGGATTGCGTGAATCGTCAGGAATTCTGACGGGAAAGATTCGAAACTTTTTGGCGGGCGATTTCGACCAGCTTGGGGTTGGTGCAGACTTCGAAATAAGCGCGTGTGCCCGGGCCGCCCACGGCTCCATTGGTTTCGATGCGGCGGACCATGCCGCGGCGAAGGACCAGCGGCTCGAGAGTTTCGCCGATGGGAACCTCGCCAAAGAAAAGCTGGGCGCGCTCCTTGCCCCAGGGAAACGGGAAAATTCCTTCCAGGGGAGCGAGCGAAATTTCCGCGGCGAGTTTTGCGAAGCCTTCTTCGTTGAGGGCAATTCCGTTCAAATTGTAACGAAGTAACAGTTCGTCACCTTCTTCCTCCGGCGTGCCTTCGACAACGGTTTCGAGCAGGAAAACGTTGAACGGCGAAGGATTATTTCCGAGCAAGCGCCGCGCGACTTTGGAACAACTGGAGAGGCGGTCGGAATTATTGATGGCGCGGGAAATCAGGATGCGCGAATCGCCGTCCATCCAGGTGGAAGGCGGAGAATTCTGGAAGGCGACGCCCAGGCCGAGTTCGAGGCGCGGAAGATCGCTGGATTCGGCGGTGTTGTTGTAAGCGTTGGCAACGGCCAGGATTTCACGGGCGAGGACGCAAGCCTTGGCCACGGCTCGCTGGCTGGCGCGAGTGGATTCGGTTTCGTAAATTGCGAGAATGATGGCGTCGCCTTCGAGAAATACTTTTGCAGCGCCGTAGCGGTCCAAGATGCGCTTTACCGGCTCGTAAAGATTCAGGCTGAAATGAGACGCGGGGTTGAGGCCGCGCGATTGCAGCAATTTGGTGATGCTGGTGGAGCCGCGGACGTCCGCCTTGATGATGGCGTGGGAGACGACCAGATCTTCCGTGGGGCGGGCTTCCTCGGCAAGCACCAGTTCGTAGAGGCTGCGATTGGCGCGAGACAATTCGCGGGAACGTTCGGAGCGGACCAAGTTGATGCGTTCCATCCACGCAGTTACGTGCTGGAAATTGCGGCGGTCGCGGCGGAGGCGCATCAAGTCCTCCGCGAATCGTAAAGCGACGACGCGAACTTCGTCACGCGGGCAGCGGCGAATCGCGCGAGAGGATTCTTCGATTTTTTTCGGAGAAAAGGTTCGCGCGGGATATTGCTGAAGAATTTGCTCCACGCGCTTGGCTTCGTCGCGATTGACCAGGGCTTTTTTCAACTGCTGCAAATGGACGGGCGGACAAAAATCGCGATAGAGATTTCGCACCTCGTAGCTGGCGAGCATGTTGACAAGCAAATCGCGCTGCTCGAGGCGGCTGATCCATTCGTCCAAGAGGCGTTCCCGGCCATTTGAGGAAGAATCGCTCTCCAGGGGGGCTTTGGAATCGAGCAGGCGGCGGGCGTTTTCGGGCTCGTTGAGAAAATCTCCCAGGCGGTTTTTGTGCTCTTCGGCGTGGAATTCCACGCGGTCCTTGGCGGCTTCCAGTTGGGGAGCTACTTCATCAAGTTGACGCTGCAATTCGGCCTGGCGGGCGCGCAGAGCCGAGCCTTCCTTTTGCAGAGAGATCGAACTGCTTTCGGTTTTTTTCCAGGGCCAGGAGAACCGTTCTTCCTCCCCGCCAATTTTGCGAACCAGTCCGGACTGCTCTTCTTCGATGAGGGCCAACTCCGCGCGGACGTTGCGGGCGCGTTCGAGCAAATTCTGATAGGTGGAGGAGGATTTGGCAGTGTCGTTGCCCGAATCCTCGGGAGAGACAAATTCCGCGATGAAATCGAGGAGCAGCGTTTCGAAGACTTCGAAACGGTCTGGATCGTTCAGGAAATTTCCGAGCAAGACGTAGTGTTCGAGAAAAACGTGATCGTCGGAGCCCGCTTCAACGAAGAGGAGACGGTTCAAAAAAAGTTCATAGAGCTGAGAAAAATCGTCGCCGAAAAGAGCGCGGCGGGAGTTCGCGATGGCGCTTTCCTCGATTTCGCGCAGCAACTGGGCGAGCGACTGGCCCACGTCGCGATAGACGCTCTTGCGATTGGCCTGGAGTTCGGCGATGCGGGCACGCATGATATGCGCCTGTTCGCTGTGCTCGAAAAGCGAACCACGGCCGCGAATATAATCCTTGCACTCCACGATCAGGCTGGAGAATTGATTGGAAATCTCAGCGGCGAGATGCTTCAACAGGGCGAGGCGCAGGAGCAAATCCTGCTCGATATTTTTCTCGTATTTCGCGCGGGTAAGCGAACCCTGGAGCAATTCCGCAATCATTTTGCGGAACTTGCCGGTTTCCGGCGATTTCTTTTGGGAGTCCTGGCCAAAGAATATGGCGAGATTCGCGGTCTGACGGACCAGATCCAGGAGATATTTGCGGCAGAACTCGGTAAAGCGCGGGCTTAAGAAAACATCATAGTGGATGTTGTCCGTGCCGACGGCGAGGGAATCGAGGCGGATTTCGACGGCGTAGGGTTTGAGTTTGAGACGGGGCGAGGCAAGCGGGATCGTGGTCGGAAGGTCCATTGGCGATGGGTAGTATTCCCCGTTTCACTGTAGCAGAATGATTCGGAGAGAAAAGGATGAGCAGCGTACCCGTCAATACCTCGAAAGCACAGGAAGGGCCCCACGGGCCGTGCCTTTATTTTGGGCCAGGCGGGGAGAGATGCGGCCGGGAAGCCCATGCGAATGGATATTGCTCGAGGCATGATCCTGAAGGGGCGCCGATTGCGGCGGGCATTCCGGCGAAGCGGTTTTGGGCGTTGGTGGGGGCGACTGCGGTGCTTTGGCCGGTGCTGGTGGATTTGATTCGGGTTTTGATTCGGTGGCTGCGGTAGGGATTATGGATTACCGCAGAGGAACGGAGAACGCAGAAAGCGTGCTTGGGGGCCTGGGAGAGTTTCAAGGTGCCACCCTCCCGACAGAACCCGTCGGGCGAGAAAGGGTGGCGCTACATGATCGCGCCACACGATTGCGCTTCGCGCCTCGGGCTAGAGGGTTAGGTCGATTTCGGTGGGTTGGGAGTAGTCGACGCCCGGAACTTCGAAGCCGAAGAGATTGCGGAAGCCGCGCTTGAATGCGGCGAAATCGGATAGTTGGTGGAGATTTTCGGTGGTGACTTGGGGCCAGAGGGCGGCCACTTCGGATTGGACGCCGGGAGCCATTTCAAGATTATCCAGGCGGATCCGGCCCTCGTGATCGAAGACTGGTGTTTTTCCGGCGGCCAGGAAATCGCGGAAGAGGCGAGCCATTTGTTCGATGGTGCCTTCATCTGTTCCTTTCTGTTTCATCACTTTAAATAAAAGGCTCATGTAAAGAGGGACGACTGGTATCGCGGCGGAGGCTTGCGTGACGACGGCTTTATTTACCGAGACCCAGGCGTGGCCACCCAGGCGCTGCTGCAACATGAGATCGAGTGCGTGGGCCTTTTCTTCCAGATCTTTTTTTGCGCGGCCGATGGTGCCATCGCGATAAACCGGCCAGGTTAATTCGGGGCCGATGTAAGAATAGGCCAGGGTGCGAAAACCGGGCGCGAGCAAATTCTCCTGAAGCAGCGCATCGATCCAAAAGCGCCAATCTTCACCACCCATAACTGCCACTGTATCGGAGATTTCTTTATCGTCGGCGGGCTGGATGGTGATTTCGGAGACTTTTTCGGAATCGAGTTCGATTGTTTTATTGGTGTACGGGGCACCGATGGGCTTGAGCGCAGATTGGTGCGCTTGTCCCGTGCGCGGATGTACTCGCTTGGGGGAAGCGAGGCTGTAAATAAGAAGATCGATAGGGGCCATCTGCTTGCGGATAATTTCAGCGGCGTTGCGTTTCAGGTCGTCGGAGAAAGCGTCGCCGTTGAGGCTGGCAGCGAACAGCCCGCTTTTTTCGGCTTCGCGGTGAAACGCCACGGAATTGTAGTAGCCGGCGGATGCCGTTTTGCCGCGATCCGGGGGGCGCTCGAAAAAGACTCCGAGGGTGCGCGCCTGAAATCCCCAGGCTGCGGCGATGCGGGAGGCGAGGCCGTATCCAGTGGAAGCGCCGATGACGAGGACGTTGCGAGGGCCGACGGTATTGACGGGAATACTGCTTTTCACTATTTCGATTTGGCGCTCGACGTTTCGGCGGCAGCCTTCGGGATGCGCGTTGACGCAGATGAAGCCTCGCGATTTCATTTGAATGGTTTCGGCGGCCATGATTGGGAAAAATTACCTTTCTTTTTGGCGTGCGGCCACAATCGATTGAATTCAGCCCCATCATACAAATAGTCGGGCAGGTTTCTTAGCGTTTATTCGGGGGCTTCCCGGCCTAAGAACCTAAAGATGCCACCCTCCCGACAGAACCCGTCGGGCGAGGATGGATGGCGCTACACGAATACCCCTGCTGGCGTCTCGACACAGATTCTTCCCGATCAAGAACGCCGTCACGCCCCGCTGAAAATCGCCGGAGTAGACTCCAGGGGCTGAAGCCCAACTTCTCCGGCCTTTTGATGTCGGAGCTGAAGCTCCGACCCCCTAAAAATCTTTTACGAGACAGGGTCTAACTCCGATGAGCGCGCAGCGCGCCGGATGGATCGGATACGGTGATGGCGCGGCTGGCGTCGTCAACGTGCTCCAGACGGATATGGACAATGGGCCAATCGGTGCGCAGAGTCATTTTGTCGGGCCACTCGACGATCACCACCGCGGGCTCGGACAAAATATCCTCGAGGCCCAGCGTTTCCAGATCGTGAAAATCGCTGATGCGGTACAAATCCAAGTGATAAACCCTCGTGTGATTGCGGAACGAATGAATCAACGTGAATGTTGGACTGGTGACATCTTCCTCGCGGGCGGCACCCAGGCCACTGACGATTCCTTTTGCCAGTGTGGTTTTCCCCGCGCCCAAATCGCCGGAAAGCAAGAGCAAGACAGGAGGCGTAATTTGCGCGGCCAATTCCCTGCCCTTCGCGGTGGTTTCCTCGGCAGAATGCGAAATTATTTTCTGGGCCTGCGCATCTCCGCTATTCATGATCGATTTCAGCCATTACCTGCGCGTAGGCATTGGGAATCGCCTCGATCAAATCGGAGGCGATAAGCGAATGCTCACCCTTTTCGACAGCGGCCAAATCGCCTGCCAGACCATGGAGATAAACGCCAAAGCCCAGCGCTGCTTCCCAGTGCGCTGGAGCGAATTGCGCCGCGAGTCCGGCGAGCATGCCCGTGAGAACGTCGCCCGTCCCTGCCGTGGCCATGCCGGGATTTCCAGTGGAGTTGATCCAGGCGCGGCCATTGGGAGAAGCGATAACCGTGCCGGCACCCTTTAGTACAACGTTGACGTTCCATTCGGAAGCAGCGCGCCGGGCAATTTCAAGACGGCGCGCTTGCACCTCTTCGATTGAACAATTGAGCAGACGAGCCATTTCGCCGGGATGAGGAGTGATGGTGCAGATCTCGCCCTGGCGGCGGGAAAGTTCTCGCTCATACCCGGCGAAGGCATTCAACGCATCCGCATCCAAGATCACAGGAAGCAGACATGTGCTGGCTGCGCGGTGAATAAAATTTCGCGTGTCTTCGTTGGTGGAAAGGCCAGGGCCCATGGCCAAGACATTTTTCCCGTCGAGCAAACGAGCAAAGCGATCCGCTTCGAATGCGCGCAAGGAAACCGTTCCGGCGTCCGTGGATTTGAGAGGAGCGGACATCAATTCGGGAACGGAGATTGAGACGGACCATATCTCGGTTTCGGCTGTCGCGACCGTCACCAGTCCTGCGCCGGCGCGGAGAGCGGCCCAGCCAGCGAGCACAGCCGCGCCCATTTTTCCGCGCGAGCCGGCAACGATCAGAGCGTGGCCATACGTTCCTTTATTGCTATTCAGCTTTCGCTTTAGGGGCAGACTTTTGAACTCGCCGGGCTCGAGCCAACGCAAACCGTCGTCGCCCAGTTCTTCCACCAGCGCGAGAGGGCTGCCGATGTGCCTGACAATTAGTTTGCCAACGCGTTCCGAAGCGGGCGGAGCAATCATGCCGACTTTAGGGGCGGTGAACGTGATGGTGTAATCCGTGGAGATTGCCGGGCCGTGGACTTCGTTGGAATCAGCTGAAAGACCGGAAGGGATATCCACAGCCACGACGATTCCAGGCTTTGCTTCGTTCACATCGCTGATGACTTGCGCCAAGAGTCCTTCTACCTGGCCGCGGAGTCCGGTTCCGAGGAGTGCGTCGATGATGATGTCCGCGCCGTCGAGCAGGTTTTTGGAAGTTTGCCAGTCATCCGTGTTTCGGATGGAGCGAAGGCTGCCACGATAGTCCTGCCAACGAGCCATGTTGGTTTTTGCATCGCCGTGTACGGATTCGAAAGCATCGAAAAGCAGCACGGAGGACTGCGCGTTCCTATCGCGGAGTTTGCGGGCGACGACAAAGCCATCGCCTCCATTATTGCCTTTGCCACAAAGGATCAAGATCTTGCGGCGGGCGATATCCGGGAATTTTTGGGAAAGGAAAGCAGCGACACTCGATCCGGCATTTTCCATCAGGGTGAGATTCGAGATTTGGGCGTGCTCGACGGTGAGCCGGTCCACTTCGCGCATTTGTGCGGCGGTGAGAATTTTCATGGGCGTTCGCCAGGACGCGACAGTATACAAGAAGGGGATGGCACGGCCCTAGTTGGGAGTGATGCGGCGATCGGGAGATGGTTGTCAATCCGGCGTTCCCACACTCGCTGTGCAGTGCCGCCCGTAGTTTCGCTGAAGTTGGAGGCGTGCTTCGGACGCTACCGCGAAAGTGATCCGTAGAGAGCGAATCTGGTGCGTATTCGTGGACGGATCGTTCGCGAGGGCAGCCCGGCGGGGTGCCCCTTGCTATCTAAGTGGACTTTGCGCCGGCTACTTTGCCGGGGCGGCTGCCGCGAGCGTGTAGGTGCCGGTGCAGGAATAATCCAGGCCGCCATCGGCGGTGCCGGTTAGCTTGCACGAGCCTGAACCCTTGATGCCTTTCATTTTCCCCGTGCCGCCGATGATCTGGTATTTATTGCTGCCCGTGGTCATGGCGCCAGCTTTCATGGTAGCGGTCGTCATATAGGAATAGTAAACCTTGTCGCCGCCATCGTAATTTTCCGTGTAAAGGCCCCAGGCTTTGCTGTTGTTGGCCGACATTTCACCGTGCTCGGAAAAGGAACCGTCCTTGGCGGAGGCGCCGCCGACTTCTCCGGTGGCGGAACATTTTCCCTGGCCGAGGGTGAAGAAGTGTCCATCCTTGTCGCCGGCCGGGACATTTTGTAGAACGTCGGGCTTGCTGCATTTGCCGGAGAAAGTGTGGCTGGTTTGGGCGGAAGTGGTGGAAACGGCAAAAGCGATTACAGCGGAGAGGCAGAGGATCTTGAATTTCACGTTTTCTCCTTAGAATTGGGACATTCCGGATTCGCCGGAATTTACTCCGAATTCCCTGCAAAGTCCATATCTGCGATGGCGGCGAGGAGGGATGGCGGGGTTATTCCAGGCGGGCGACGACTACGGTCATGTCGTCGGCTTGTTCCGGGGAGCCGCCCCATTGTTCGGCGGCGGCGACTAAATCTTCGGCGAGGCGAGCGGGAGAGGATGCGCTGCGGCGGAGGACTTCGTCCATCAAGCGGCGAGTGCCAAACTCTTCGCCGTAAACGTTTTCAGGCTCGATGATGCCGTCGCTGAATGCCACCAACAAGCTGCCGGGAGTTACCTGAATGGTCCCCTCGTGATACTCGCAGTGATCGAACAGGCCGACGACCGTGCCACCTTCTTCGAGCTTCACAATCTGACCATCGCAAACGTAGAAGGGGGGGCAGTGGCCTGCATTGGTGTAGGAAAGAATGCGCGTAGAGGTGTCATAAACAGCATAGAAAAACGTGGCGTAGCGGTCGTCGGAGGTATTCAAGTAGAGATGGCGGTTCAGGCGTTTGACAAGTTCGCCGGTACCCACGTTTCCGTTCGAAAGCGCCTGGCTGCGCAGCGCGGCCTGCAGGCTGGCCATCAGAAGAGCAGCGGAAATTCCCTTGCCGCTGATATCCGCGACGGCGACGCCGATGCGCGTGGAGCTGAGGCGGATGACGTCGTAATAATCGCCGCTGACGACGCGGGCGGCGCGGCAGATGGCGGCGAGTTGCACGCCGACGAGCGAAGGCAAATTCTGAGGAAACAATTGCGACTGAACTTCACGCGCGATGGATACTTCGCTTTCGAGCCGCTGGAGCTGGCGCTGTCCTTCGATCAATTCACCGATGGAACTGGTCATGGCGTTGAAAGATTCACCGAGGACGCCCAATTGATCGCGGCGCTGCACGCGGACGCGATGGGCGAAGTCTCCCTTGCGAATGTGCTGAGTGGCGTCGTAGAGATCGGAGACGGCGTGCGTGATTGTGCGGGTCAAAATGATGCCGGTGATCAGGGCGACGATTTCGATGACCAGGAAGGTGATGCCGATCAGGATGAGGACCCAGACGAGCGGCTCGCCAAGTGCGCCGAGCGAGCTGATCAGGCGGCGATTTAATTGAGACGGGCGAACGGTGAAGGCGGCAAGCACCGGGGTTATCTGAATTTCGCCATTCGAAGTCTTCAAAGCATAAGCTTCAAGAGTGGCGCCACCGTTTACCGGAACGTCGAGCCAACTGCTTCGCGGGCCTAATATGCGGTGGCGGCTGGTGATGCGGCCGGTAGGGACAAAACGGTCGCCGCCTAAATTGAGACCGATTCGTTCGTTTTCGTTTGGGGCGGCGAGGCGCATGGCAGTGAACTGAATCGGGCCTAACTCGGAACTCAATCGATCGAGCAGTTCAGGAGAAAGGGGCGTCGAAACAGCGACCAGGACTGTCTGGCCGTGTTCCCTTTTGCGGATACTGGCGCGCAACCAGAGTCTTCCTTCCGATTCAATGATTCCGGAAAATTGATCGGCAGCGATTTTCTGCAGAAGCCTGTCTTCGACGTCGACTTCGAGGTGGATTCCCGGCAGGTCGGTTTGAGCGGCATCGAGAAGCGCGGTGACGCTGGGCTGAACAATTGCGGCGGCCTGGCCTTTACCGACGACTCGCTGTTCGCTTAGCAGTTCCGCGGCGACGGCGTTGGCGGTGGTGGCGGCCTGGTTCACTCGTTCCTGGAGGTCGTCATGAAGCAAATGAGCGCCCAATTGCAGATAGCTGAGATAGGCTCCCAGGCCAACCATGGCGAGCAGGAGTAATACAGGGACTACGGCAATGAAAATGTAGGCGACGATCAGGCGATTGCGCAGGCTCCAGAGAAGTTGCTGGCGCAACCAGCCGATTTGGCGGATGAGGAGATAGGAGATCGATATGATGGAGAGAAACCCGACGAAGCCCTGGAATGGCGCGCGCCAGACAACTACCTCAATTATGCGGAGCAGAAGGTAGAAGACGACGATGGCGAAGGCGATGCGGTCGAGCGGCGTACTTCGGCGCCAGGCTGCCTGAACGCGATGGAAGGAGAAACTTGGCATGGCTGTTAAGGCTAACGCGAAAGGGCCGAGGGTACATCAAAAATCGTTCGGCACCGAGGATGCAACGCATGAAGAAGATTGGTATCGAAGGAATAGGTTAAGTGGATACGGTCTGTGACAGCCAAGGCGTAGGGGATCAGGACAAAAAACCGGGAGAGATCCTTCGGCCCGGAAGACGGGCCTCAGGATGACACTCTTGGGCGATGGTGTCCTCATGACATGAGGCTCATGGCTGGCCTCAAACGAGATGCCGGCATGAATGCCGGCGCCACACGAAAATTTGTGCGTGGCAGCGTAAACGTCGGCGCCACTTGAAACTATTTTATTTTGTCGTTGGGCACGGGTTGAGGGGGAAGATTGCGGACGCGGCTGTGATGACGGCTATAGGTGAAATAGATCACCATGCCGATGATCAGCCAGACGATCAGGCGCAACCAGGTGTCCAGAGGCAAGCTGGCCATCAGGCCGAAGGAAATCAGAATGCCCATGATGGGCACGAATGGAATCCAGGGCGTCTTGAATGGCCGCTCCAGATTTGGCCGTCGAACGCGCAAGACCCAAACACCGGCGCAGACAATTACGAAGGCGAGGAGAGTGCCAATGCTGACGAGCTCTCCCAGGACGCCGATGGGAATGGTGGCGGCAAAGATGGCCACGCAGATTCCTACGACGATGCTGGAAAGATAGGGCGTGCGGAATTTGGGATGGATTTTGCTGGCCCAGGCAGGAAGCAGGCCGTCACGGGACATGGAATAGAACACGCGCGACTGGCCGAGCAACATGACGAGCATTACGGTGCCGAGTCCGAAAATGGCTCCGATTTTTACCAGGAAGCTGCCCCAGCGGACGCCGGGGACTGCATCGATGCCGATGGCGACGGGGTCGGAGACGTTGAGCATTTTGTAAGAGACGACGCCGGTGAGCAGGCCGGAAACCACGATGTACAGCACCGTGCAGATTACCAGGGAGCCGAGAATGCCGATGGGCATGTCGCGCTTGGGGTTTTTGGCCTCTTGAGCGGCGGTGGAGACGGCGTCAAACCCGATGTAGGCGAAGAAAATTACGGCGGCGCCGCGGGCAATTCCCGACAAACCGTATTGTCCGGTCACTCCTGTATTGGGCGGGATGAAGGGATGCCAGTTTGCTTTGAAAATTTCCGGGGCTTTGAAGTAATACATGCCGACGACACCGATGAATACGAGGACGACGGCCAGCTTGACGATAACGACCGCCGAATTCAGGTTGGCGGATTCCTTGATCCCGATTACCAGAACGGTGGTGACGCCGAGAATGGCCAGGAAAGCAATTGCGTCAAAATAGGCGGTCTTGTGAGGCAGGGTGGCGGGATCAATTCCAGCGGATGCCAGCGAATCCTTGATTCTCGCCAAATGCTCCCAGTGATTATTATAAAGAACGAGAGGCTCGCCGTGTGCGCTGGTGAACTGAGGCGGGATAGTGATTCCCCAATCCTGGAGGAAGCTGAGGACATATCCGCTCCAGCCGGAGGCAACGGTGGCGGCGCCGAAGGCATATTCGAGGATCAAATCCCACCCGATGATCCAGGCGAAGATTTCGCCGAGGGTGGCGTAGCCGTAGGTGTAGGCGGAGCCAGCGATGGGAATGAGCGAGGCGAATTCAGCGTAACAGAGGCCGGCAAACGCGCAGGCGGAACCCGCCAGAACGAAAGAGAGCACGATGGCTGGTCCGGCGTATTTCGCGGCGGCGGCGCCGGTGAGCACGAAAATTCCGGCGCCGATGATCGCACCGATGCCCAGGGTGACCAGGTTCACGGGACCGAGGGCGCGCTTCAGAGTGTTTTCGCCCGTCTCCGCCGCTTCGTCAATCACGAGGGTGAGCGGCTTTGTTCTTAGTAATTCGCTGGCCATTCAAGGCCTCCCTTTAGAAAATCCGGCATGCCAGGAATTCGAAACCTAACTTGCCGCGCCGATGCTGTTCGCCTTTACGCGAGAACGCCAGACCACATAGACCGGAACGCCGATAAGAACGATGATGAGCCCCGGCCATGTGTACTGCGGTTTATACCTTAGTAGCTGCACTTCCAGGAAGACCGCCATCACAATATAGAGTGCGGGAAGGAACGGATAACCGATGGCGCGGTAGGGACGAACCATCTCCGGGCGTTTGGCGCGCAGGAGGAAAAGGCCGCAGAGCGTGAGGATGTAGAAAATTACGACGGCAAAAATCAGGAAATCGAGCAATTGGCTGTAAGTGCCGGAAAGGCAAAGAATCGCGGCCCAAATGCACTGGACCACCAGCGCGGCACCGGGAACATTGTGGCGATTGAGCTTGCCCACGGATTTGAAAAAAAGATTATCTTTTGCCATGGCGTAATAAATGCGAGCGCCGGCAAGAATCAAACCATTGGCACAGCCGAAAGCGGAAATCATGATGGCCACGGCCATCATCACGGAGCCGACGGAACCGAATATTACCTGCAGGGCGGCGGTGGCGACGCGATCTTCGGTGGCGAACTGGATGCCGCGGGAAAGCGGGTCGGCTCCGGTTGGGCTTCCGGCCATGGGCAGCACACGGAGATAGGCGATATTTGCGAGGACGTAGAGGGTGGTGACAATGCCGGTGCCGAGCGCCAGAGAAAGCGGCAAGTTGCGGCTGGGATTCTTCACTTCGGCGGCGGTGAAGGTGATGTTGTTCCAGGCGTCGGAGGAGAATAGCGCCCCCACCATGGCAACGCCCACCAGTGTGATCGTCCCGATTTCCCAGGTGGGGGCCGACGGCGGGTAGGGATGCATCAGGCCGAGGCCGGAATTGCGCCAGAAATCGGTGAAATTGGCGGCGCGCGCGAAGGCGGTGGAGAACCAGAATCCGATCAGGACCAGCGCGGCCAGGGCGCCTGTCTTGGCGATGGTGAAAACGTTTTGCACCAGAGAGCCGATCCGCAAGCCGTGGGTATTGAGCCAAGTGAGAAATACGATGGCGGCGATGGCGAGAAAGTTCTGGCGATTCAGGCCGACGTCATAAGGACCGAGGACACCGAACCACAGAGTCCAAGGACCGAATGTGCCGAGCTTTAGAATCCAATGCGATGAGGAGATGGAAGGAAACAGGACCCCGGTGAATTTTGCGAATGCGATGCCTACCGCGGCGATCGTTCCCGTTTGAATGACCAGGAGCATCGTCCAACCGTAGAGAAAGCCCCATATTTCGCCGAGAGATTCACGCAGGTAGACGTATTGTCCGCCGGCGTGGGGCATAGCGGCGGCGAGTTCGCCATAGCTGAGCGCGCCGATTAGGGTCATCACTCCGGAAACCAGCCAGACAGCGAGAAGCAGGCCAGGGCTCTGCACCTGGCGGGTAATGTCCGCGGCGACGATGAAGATGCCGGAGCCGATCATCGAGCCGATCACGATCATGGTGGAATCGAGAAGGCCGAGGCCTTTTACGAATCCAGTTTGATTCGCGGCGGCGGGCGAAGCGATTGGCTGGGTGATGTCGGCCATTTCGAAATCCTCTTAGTTCCGCGACACGCGAACTTTGGCAGCCAAAGCCAGATACTGCCCGGCACGTGCGGCCGGATCAGGAGCCGTGATTAAATCCCGCGATACGGCTAGGGAATCCGCGCCAGCTTTGTAAACCTGTTCCGCGCGGGCGAGGGTGATGCCGCCGATGGCGACGAGAGGCTTGGTAGTCAATTGCCGTGCCCGGCGAATAAAATCAGCGCCCACAACCGGATCGGGATTTTCCTTTGTAGTGGTAGCAAAGATTGGGCCGATGGCGATGTAATCGGCGGAGGTGGAATTCGCATCGCGCACTTGTTCGAGTGAGTGGGTGGATATACCGACCCAGGAGTCCGGTCCGCAAATCCGCCGGGCCTGCTCGACGCCTAAATCTTCCTGACCTACATGTACGCCACCAGCGCCAGCGATTGCGGCTATATCCGGACGGTCGTTGACGATCAGACGGACGCAGTAGGAATGCAGACACGACACCAGGTTCAAGGAAACCTGATGGAGGTTTCGAGAGGACAATTTTTTGTTACGGTATTGAATTAGCTCGACCCCGGACTTCGCCAGCATCTCCGCGAAAGCCAATTCCGACGTCTGAAGCAAATCGGCGGCCATTATGGCATAGAGAGAGGGAAACACAAGATTCCTTTAGGCCAAATTGGCAGTAAAAGGCAATGGAGCAGCCGTTTCCGGGACTTTTGCTAGACCGGCCACTTCCCCGCCCTTCGAATTTCCTTGCTCAGCGCTTGGGCGCGATCGCTTGATCTACTTGCTCGAGAATGTGGCAAAGCGATCCAGAAAATGCGTGTCAAACCGGCCCGCTTGGAAATCGGGATCGGCCAGAATCTTATGATGCAACGGGATAGTGGTTTTGATGCCCTCGACTACAAAGAGATCTAGAGCGCGCTTCATTCGGGCTATGGCTTCGGGACGATCCTTGCCGAAGGCGATCAATTTAGCCACGAGCGAATCGTAGTAAGGAGGCACGACGGCGTCGGCGTGGCCGGCTGTGTCCACGCGGATTCCGGGGCCTCCGGGAACACTGAATGCGGTGATGCGCCCTGGAGACGGCGTGAAGGAATTGGGATCCTCGGCGTTGATGCGGCATTCGATGGCGTGGCCGCGGAATTCCACTTTGCCGACGACATCGTCGAGCTTTTCGCCGGCGGCAATTCTGATTTGCGATTTTACAAGATCCACACTCGAAATCGATTCGGTGACGGGATGTTCCACCTGAATGCGCGCGTTCATCTCGATGAAATAGATTTCGCCGGTTTCGTCGCGCAGGAATTCCACTGTGCCGGCGCCGGAATAGCCGGCGTTGCGAAGAGCGTCAACAACCTTGTGACCGATTTTTTCACGCTGCTTGGGTTCGAGGACTGTGGAGGGAGATTCTTCGAGCACCTTCTGGTGGCGGCGCTGGAGAGTGCATTCGCGCTCGCGCAGATGCATCACATTTCCATGGCGGTCGCCGAGGACTTGAAACTCGATGTGGCGCGGGCGCTCGATCAATTTCTCGAAATAAACATTGGGCGAACCGAATGCTTGCGCGGATTCCGAGCGCGCGGTCTGAAACGCCGCGATCAACTCGGATTTATCACGGACGACGCGCATTCCGCGGCCGCCACCGCCTTCGGCAGCCTTGATCATGATGGGATAGCCGACTTTCGAGGCTATTTTGACGGCGGCTTCTTCGTCGGGCACAACGCCGTCGCTGCCTGGGATTACGGGAACGCCGGCGGCTTGCATCTCGCGGCGGGCGCGGTCCTTTTCTCCCATCATGCGGATGACATCGGGAGACGGGCCGATAAAGGTGATGTGAGAAGCTTCGCATACTTCGGCGAAATTGGCGTTTTCGGAGAGGAAGCCGTAGCCGGGATGGATGGCGTCCACATTGGTGATTTCCGCGGCGCTGATGACGTGGGGAATGTTCAGGTAACTTTCGCTGGAACGTGGCGGGCCGATGCAGACGGCTTCATCGGCAAACCGAACGTGCAACGAATTGCGGTCGGCTTCGGAATAGACGGCGACCGTCTGAATACCGAGCTCCTTGCAGGCACAGAGGATGCGCAGAGCGATTTCGCCGCGATTGGCAATTAGAATTTTTCGAAACATTTTGGCTAGCTGAGAAAATTATTGCTGGTCGTGTTCCTCAGGAGATAGGGCGCGGCTTCCCGGCGAAAAACGCCGGGACGCAATAACCGCGGAAGCCGGCCCCTACGCTCTGCCCCCGGCGCGGCTCTCATTTCTTGCGGGACGGCTGGATGGCGAAGAGCGGCTCGCCATACTCCACCGGCTGCCCGTTGTCGACGAGAATGCGCATCAACTGGCCGGCGACGTCCGATTCAATCTCGTTCATGAGTTTCATCGCTTCGATGATGCAGAGAACTTGCCCGACGTCGATCGTGTCGCCGACTTTGACGAAGTTTTCCGCGCCCGGGCTCGGTGTGGCATAAAAAGTACCGACGATAGGGGATTTGATCGTGTGCAAATCCGGCTGGGATTCCATGGCCGATGCGGAAGGCTGATCGGGAGCTGCCGACGATTCAGCGGATGATGGGCTTGATAAGGCGGCCACGGCGGCGCCTGGACTGCTCGCAGCAAGCGTTGCGGTGGCCGCGGGCATCCGAGCGATTCCTTCGGGACTGGTGGAGGCCTTTTTCAGACGGAGGCGCAAGCCGCTGTGCTCATATTCGCACTCCTCGAGGCCGTGTTTTTCCATGAATTCGAGAAGGCGTGCGATTTCATGCAGGTCGACGCTGGATGCGGACCGCTCGGAATTTGTGGGTTGGCTGCGTTTCTTCATCTAGAGTTTATCTTCGCCGTTTGTATAGCTAGTTGCATGCGCGACACAATCGCTTCTGAATCCACCGGGAACCGCCTTGTGGCAAAGAAACGCCGCCAACACCGATCTTACAATTCCAGAAAATCGCGTCCCGCAGTGGTAAGCACTTCCGACCCCGTCTCCGTAACCACGATATCATCCTCGATGCGGATGCCACCGATTCCTTCGAGATAAACACCAGGCTCGATTGTAATCACATTCCCCGGCACTAGAGGTGTTTTATCGCCTCGTCCAAGGCGAGGCGTTTCGTGAACTTCAAGACCCAGGCCGTGGCCAGTGCTATGAATGAAGTATTTCTCCAGCCGATAGCTCCGAAGAACGTTCCGTACAGCTCGATCCACCTCTCCGGCGGTTATGCCAGGGCGGACCACTGACCAGGCCGCTTGCTGCGCTTCCAGCACCGCGCGGTACCACTGGCGAACCCTGCTGGAGGCGCGACCCACATGAACCGTGCGAGTCAAATCGCTGCAATAGTGGCCGAGTATAACACCCAGGTCAAAGACGACCAATTCGTTTTTCCTGAGTAGTTTACTGGTCGGATGGGCGTGCGGGAGGGCGGCCCGACGACCGGAAGCGACAATCGTCTCAAAGGAGGGCCCGGCGGCGCCCTGCTTCCTCATGGAATATTCGATTTCGGCGGCCAAGTCTGATTCGCGGACTCCGGATTTTACGAACGGGATGATCCCGAGGAAGACGCCGCTAACCAGTTGTGCCGCGGCCCGCATGATTGCGAGTTCGCCGGGATCCTTGACCGCACGCAATGATTCGACCACGCCCTGCCAGCCGGTCCATCGGATTTTGGCGCCGGATGCGCGATCGAGAGCCGATTTCTGCGCAACGGTGAGGTGCGCTGGATCAAATGCGACCCTGCGGCACCGCCTGCTGCGTAGATTTTCACCCACGGCGGTTAGAAGCGATCCTTTTATGATTTGGACAGTCGCGGCGCCATGAGCTTCGGCCCTTGCCTGAACCGTGTAGCGGCCGTCGGTCAGGAGAGTGGCGCCGGATTGATTAATCGCGAGGATCCCGTTGCTGCCCGTGAATCCGGACAAATAGAAAATGTTGGGTAGATGAGTAACCAGGAGAGCGTCCAGGCCATCGGCAGCCAGTTTCTGCTGGACGGCGCGAATCCTTGGCTTGCGAGCAGAAAGATTCGGGCTGGACAATCGAGACGTATTCAATGAGCGCACGAGTGAAAGATTGACTGGTTCCCTGAGCCTTGCGCCCTAATCTAGATCGGCAAAATACGCGGCGTCAGGAAGAAGAGCAATTCCTGCGAGCCGGTGCTAACAACCGTATGCTTGAACAAGTTCCCAATGATGGGAATGCTTCCAACGATCGGCACCTGGTCGATAGAAGTCTTCTGGGTAGAGATAATGATTCCGCCGATTACCTGGGTTCCGCCGTCGGCGATAAGGACCTTGGTTTCGGTGGCCTGAGTATCCAGCGCCGGGATGCCATTAACGCGCTGGATGGCGTCGTCGATCTGGGTGTTTTCGACTACCACATCGAGGAACACGGTGCCCTCAGCAGTAATCTGCGGAGTGACTTCGAGCTTCAAAACCGCGTCCACGAATTGCACAGAGATTGTATTGTTTACAACCGTTTGAACGGGGATTTTGGTTCCCTGTTTTACGGAAACTTTCTGGTTGTTCTGCGCAACGATTTTGGGCTGAGAGAGCAGCTTGGCCAATCCCTTCGATTCGGCCGCAGTGATGATGTAGTCGAGCGCGAAGTTCGGGGAAGAAAACAAGTAACTGATGCCGCTGGTAGGCGCTTGTGCGGCAAGGTTCGTGACCAAAGGCTGCGAAGCCGTTACGGGCGCGGCTCCAGCAGCTGTCGGAGGCGTGCCGAAGATCAATGGAGGCAACGGGCTCGGCGGGTTGGTGCGCGAAAGCGGGCTGGCACCGAGCGCACCGCCGAACACATTCTTGCCGTTTACCGCCGAAGTGGAAAATGCGAATTGGGTGCCAATATCGCGCGAGAAGGTCCGGCTGGCTGAAACGACACGGGCCTCGATTTCCACCTGCTGCGATTTCTTGTCGAGCTGGCGTATTAGATTGTCCATCGCCGGAATTGTGCCGGGGATATCACGGATGATTAGAGTGTTGGAGCGATCGTCGGAGATGATATCGCCGCGGGATGAAAGAAATTTCTTGAGCGTCTCTTTCAAATCGCTGGCTTTCGCGTAGCTGAGAACACGCGTGGTGGTGATCGTGTCGGCGGCTTCGGCCTGGGCCTTGGCGAGATCGCGAGCCTGTTCCGCTTCCTTCTTGAGCGTGGCCTTGGTGGCGACACGCAGAACGTTTCCGTCGAGTTGTTTATCGAGATCGAAATCTTTCAGCACGATATCGAGAGCCTGGTCCCAGGGAACTTCGTCGAGCACGATGGTGAGGTTTCCCTTCACGCTGGGATCGAGGACCACGTTCAGGCCGCTGATCTCATGAATCAGACGGAAGAAATCCCTTAGGTCGACATCTTTCAAGTTTACAGAAATCGGCTCGCCGGAATATTTTCCGGTCGGCTGGACTCCGGAGGCCGGAGGAGCCTGAGGCGCCGGCTTGGGAGCGTCATTGGCGGCGGGGGCGCTGTTGCCCGGAGCCGAGGAATCCTGAGCTGGCGAGCCCATATCCAATTTCGCGAGCTTGGGGCTAGCCAGGGCCGAGGAAGCCCCGGTCAAACTCGCCGGCAGAATAATCGGCAGCGCGGGCATCACCGGGGCCGAATCGGCCGCCGTGGCCTGGGCATGCCGCAGATTCACTTTCGCGGCAACATGCTCTTTATCAGGCTTCGAAGACTTCGGAGCGACCGGGGGAGCTACGGGCTTGTTCTGGGGCGACTTATCCCCGCCCGCTGATTTGAAAGAAATCGTTACTTGATTTCCATCGGCCACCACGTTGAACTTCGCGGTCGCGCGAAGATCGATAACTACTCGAGCGGTGTCGGTACTAAACTGGGCGGCGCGAATTTGGCGAACGGGCTCCAAATTACTAGGGATGGATTTCTGTGCAAGTTCCAGGCGCGCGCCGGTGAAGTCCAGCACGAGACGATCCGGATTGCTCAACTGGATCACATGGTAGGTGAGGTGAGCATTGCCAGCGACACGCACTTCCGTTTGAGAACCATTCTGGGCAAGCTGGATTTGTTCGATGGCCGGAAATCCAGCCAGTGATTTGGAAACGGAAACCACTTTCGTTTTTGCATTCGAGGCCGAAGAAATCGCAACCTTGGCGCCGGCGCTGGCAAACAACACGGTGAGATCGTTGGAGCCTTGGCGAACAATCTTGGGCTCATCTTTCGAAGCGAGTTCACCGCGCAAAAGGACTTCCATGCGAATCCCGGGCTTCTGGCCGGCTAGCGAAGGAACCAAGCGGTAGCTGCTGACCACGTCGGAATCGAGAATTTGGGCTTCGGAGGAATCTGAAGTCGAGACTCCGAGGAGATCAACCACGAGCATATGTTCGCTCGGGCGGGAGGTGGAGTACTCGAAGGGACCAGTGGCGCGCGCCTCCAGGCGTACTGCGCCATCCTTCACTACTGCGTTCACGTGCACCGCTGCCCCAGGTTCCGCCTGGACCGCGCTGCTCGTCGCTATCAGGCTCGCCAGTAAAATCACGGCGAGGCCCCATGGCCGGCACATCGCTCTCATTGCGATTCTCCTGCACTCGTCGGGTAAATGCGTTTGCTGACCTGGCGTTCCACGGGCTTGCCGAAGGCGTCCTTGGCAATTTGCTGGAAGACGACTTCGCCCATGCTGATTCGTTCCACGCGGCCGTCATAGAGATGGTCGCCTTCGCGAATGAAATAGACGCGATTTTGAGGATTACTGGCGATTGCGATCATCCCGTTTGGTCCGTTCACGGTGCCGTCGATCTTGATGGTCGAGATTTGAAGGCCCGCTTTACCGGGAGGTAAATTGATCGGAATTTCCGGCCCAGTAGCCTTGAGGTTTACCAGCGGCTGAAAGGGATCGCGCTTTTTGGCCAACTCTTCCTGTTTCAGAGCAGCGGCAGATTTCTCGACAGGAGGCTTCGCCATCTTGGAGCCAGATGGCTCGGCCGAGGGATTCGCAGGCGGCGCCTGGGACGAAGCAGCCGGAGCCGGGCTTGCAGCCGCCGGCTGCCCAGAACCCGGCGTAGTATTTTTCGCCTTGCCCTGAGAAGGACTGGCATGAGCACTGGCGGCCGGAACCAGCCAAAGAGCCAGCGCCAGCGCTGCAACGATTTTCGTTGCTGCTTTCGCGCCTTTCATAGTCCTCTGCCCTACCTCCGACCGACTAATGCTTCACCGGTTTCGCCGGCGTCTTGGCTGCCGCTGGAGCTGCTGCATCCATGCCGGCGGTGAAGAAAGTTGAGAGAGTGAAAACTCCGGTGACACTCGTGCCTGGCGTGGTGCGAAGCTTTCTGGGCCTGGTTTCCCGAGAGGCCATTCAGCTTCAGATCGCCGACGTTGATAATTCGAGAAAGCCGGCTCAGCCGCGAGAAAAAGTCGAGAACGGCGTAGTACGGGCCGTCCGCTTCCACCTCAAACGGCATCTCGAAATGATATTCGTGAGAGACAATGGGTTTTGTCGAAAGGCGGCGGATCATCACTCCGGAAGCGGAGGCGGCGCCTTCGAGCATGAGAATGAACTGGTCCACCTGCTTATCTTCGGGAACGATTGTCTGCAGCGTGGCCAATTGTTTGTTCAGGGCCTCGATGCGGCCTTGCAATTCAACGCGGCGCTGATCATAGGTACTGAGAGTATTGACTTCAGCCCGTAGTGGCTCGAGTTTCTTATGGGCAGCGTCCAAGTCCTGGCGGACGGATGTGACCGGCGAGCCGGGCACATACAAACCGAGCAGCACCAAAATGA
Organism: uncultured Acidobacteriota bacterium; assembly: GCA_963797765.1. Lineage (GTDB taxonomy): Bacteria > Acidobacteriota > Terriglobia > Acidiferrales > UBA7541 > JBGPTK01. The sequence continues at coordinate 1,676,405 of CAWCQU010000003.1, forward strand.
CCGCGATCGCCACGGCGAAGAGCGCCTGGATGGGCCACGGCCATTCTTTGAAAGGCGTCGCCATTCCTTATCTCCCTAACTCTTTCCCGGCTTGGCGGGCGCCGCAGGAGTCGCCGATGCCGGCGTGCTCTGCGGAAGAACAAATTCGGCCGTCATGCTGAACTGGAACGTTTCCGTGACTTTATTGATATCGTTTTCTTTCGCGTCCTTGATTTCGACTTTGTCGAAATAGCCGGAACGCTTCAATTGAGTGATGAAATTGGCCACGGCGGCGATGGAGTTGGCCTCGCCTACAATTTCAAGGGCATTCGATTTGCGCGTCAGATTGGTGAGCCACACGCCATCGGTGCGAACCACGGTGTTGGCGACCATCTGGAGAAGTTCCTGGCCGCCGGTGCGGTTGCGCTGGAGATCCTCGATTACCTGGATTCTCTGCTGCAGGACCGCCATCTGCTGCTCGTACTGCTGCACCTGCTGCTGAACTTGCTGCAAGCGGATTTTTTTCTGGGTGAGGTCGGCGATTTCCCGGTTGGTATCGTTCAGCTCGCGATCCATCTGATAGTAACGAACGAACAGAATCACCAGCGCCAACCCAATGGCACCAAGAATCAGGAAAATGCGGATCGTGGATTCCAGTGGAACGCCGCCCCCGGTGGATTTGGGGCGAGCTTGGCCGAGTAGATTGATGCGAATCATTGGTTGTCGAAGCTCCTGAGCGCCAGGCCCACCGCGATGGCCAGGCGAGGCGCCAACTCACGAAGCTGGGATTCATCGTGACGGCCCGGATTGATTACAATCTTTCGAAACGGATAGAGCTCTTCGACGGGCATGGCAAATTCCTCGCGCAGCAAATCCAGCAGGCCGGGAACCCTTGCAGTGCCCCCAGCGACGTAGATTCGCCGGATGTTTTCACCGCTGGCCGTGGCGCGGAAGAAATCGAATGTCTTTTGGATCTCGAGAATTAAGATATCGGAAACCGAGCGGAGAATCTGGCCTCGCTGCTCATCGGTGACTCCGGGACGAGTGCCGCCCATTTTCAGGCGCTCGGCATCGTCGTAGCTCAAGTCCAGTTCTTTCTGTAGCGCATCGGTATATTGATTGCCGCCGACGGAAACGTCGCGGGTGAACAGCGGAGTCCATCCCCGTACAATGTTGATATTCATCACACTGGCGCCAATATTGAGCAGCGCCACCACTTGGCCGGGATCGGGCTCATAATTCATTTCAAAGCAGTTCTGCAGAGCGAAGGCATCGATATCGACAACAATGGGAGTCTTGCCGGCTTGCGCCAAAACGTTGGTGTGGTTCAGAATTTTGTCTTTTTTCACGGCAACCAGGAGCACGTCCATTTGGTTGTCGGTGGTATCGAGCAATTGATGGCTCAGATTGACGTCGGCGATATCGAACGGAATGTGCTGGCTGGCCTCGGCCTGGATATGATCGAAGAGCTCTTCTTCGGTCATTAGTTGCATGGGAACACGCTTGACGATTACCGAGTGGCCGGAAACCGATGTAGCGACGTCCTTGGATTTGATACCTTGAGTGTCGAAGATCGCGCTGATTTTTTCGGCTACCGAAGGGGCGTCCATAATGGCGCCGTCCACCACGGTATCCTGCGCCAAGGCCTCGAGTCCGAAGCTGACCAGTTCGAAACCTTGCTTGGTCTGCTTCAGCTCAACGGCCTTAACGGAACTTGACCCTATGTCCAAGCCTACGAGGGACTTTGATTTGCCGATACCAAACATCCAGGATCCTCTGGTTCCCCGTCCCCACCGCAAACACGCGGGGGGCGGGCGACCGCATGTAGAAATCTTTCCTAGAACACTTCCCTGCCTAAACTAGCACCGTGCTATTTGCCCTAGCACTCGCTTACGTGTACGAGGAGAGATTTCTCTCCATCAGGTAACTATTCCATTGCCGGTCGGATGTAGCTGTTCATCCCCTTATTGCATCCCGTCTTGGAGGTGTCAAGCTTGGGATTGGCGGCATGTGCTCTTGAAAAATGCCGCGTAGAAAACTTATAAGGCGAATTGCCACTGAACGTCAAGTACTCGTAGGACTACTAGTACGTATATACAACATATGGGCCTTTTTTGCGGGGAAGAGGTGTTTACTCTTGCGCTCGTTTTATGATCCCGAGGCGGTTCCAGAGGGCGTCGACGCGAGATTTAGTCCCGGGATCCATCTTGATCTCATCCGGCCAAATTCCTTCGTATCCTTCGGCGGCCCATTTGCGGGTGGCGTCGATGCCCATTTTGGAGCCGAAATCCTGACGGCGAGCCGCGTGATCGAGGGTATCGACTGGACCGAGAACGAACTGTATATCCCGTTCGGGATCAATGGCGCAGAGTGATTTCCAGACGACTTCGCTAGAATCCTGCACATTCACGTCGTGATCCACCACGATTACAACTTTTGTGAACATGGCCTGCCCCAGCGACCAAATGGCGTTCATGATCTTCCGCGCGTGCCCCGGATAGGATTTGCGAATGGCCACAATCATCAGATTTTGGAAAATGCCTTGGGCGGGCATGGCAATGTCGACGATTTCGGGATACTGCATTTTCATTACTGGAAGAAAGATGCGTTCGACGGCATGTCCCATGAAATAGTCTTCCTGGGGAGGCGGGCCGACAATGGTGGTGAGGTAGATGGGATCCTTGCGATGCGTGATGCAAGTAATGTGGAACGCCGGGTAATCACCCTCGAGCGAATAGAAACCGGTGTGATCTCCGAAGGGGCCTTCGCGGCGTAGTTCGTTCAGATTGACGTAGCCTTCAAGAATAATTTCCGCGTTCGCAGGAACTTCGAGATCCACGGTTTCGCAGGGGACGGTTTCCACCGGTTCGCGGCGCAAAAATCCGGCGAACAGGAATTCATCCATGTCCGGAGGAACTGGCAGGATGCCGGAAAGACAGGTGGCTGGATCGGAACCGATGGCCACGGCGACTTCGAGTTTGCCATCGCCGTGGCGGGAACGCGCGCTGCGATAGTGGTCGGCGCCGTGTTTCTGCGTTTGCCAATGCATGCCGGTGGTGCGCTCGTCAAAAACTTGCATACGATAAACGCCGACATTGCGCTTGCCTGTTTCGGGATTTCTAGTGATCACCAAAGGCCAGGTGATGTAGCGGCCGCCATCCTTGGGCCAGCACTGCAAAATCGGAAAATCGGAAAGAGAAAAGCGATCCTTCAGAATCACTTCTTTACAAGGACCGCCGCGGACGCTCTTCGGGAAAAACGAGCCAAGCTCGGCGAGCTTGGGCAGCATTTTCAACTTCTCGAAAATTCCCTGCGGCGATTGAAAATCGATAAATGAGCGGACGCGGGCGGCCACTTCATCGATCGAATTTACTTCCAGTGCGAGATTGAGGCGGCGTTCGCTGCCGAGGAGATTAATGGCAACTGGAATCTTGGAGCCTTTGGGCTTTTCGAACAGAAGTGCCGGGCCTCCCGCCTTGGTGACGCGGTCGGTGATCTCCGTAATCTCGAGAACGGGATCGACTTCAATGCCAATGCGGGCGAGCTCTCCCGCTTTCTCGAGCTTTGCCAGAAAATCCCGGAGGTCGCGATAAGCCACTTCTATTCCCCTTTCGAGCCGGATTCTCATACAATCGAGCGCCGGAGCCGCACACTCTAGCACAGTCGGGACAGTGTATTGTTGCACGGAGCCGGAGCATCGCAAGAAGTAAGGATGAAGCAAGCAGAATTTTCAAACTGGACAGCCAACAAACTGATTCAGGATAAAAACCAACCGAGCGCGCCCGAGATGCAGGTTGTAACCGGGGCCCGGCCAATGGCGTCATAAACTACAGACACCACTCCGCCAGCGCCCGGAAAGCGGAAAGGAAAACCAAGAAGGACCATGCCCATTCTAGATTACTACCGACAGCACAAGAGACTGGTGCTCATCGCTGCTGTTATCCTGGCGGCTCTCGTCGTGGGCGGCTATACCTACAAGGGAAGATCGGCGCAAGTAAGCTATTTGACGGCGGCGGTGACAAAGGGAGACATTCGCGCGGTTGTGCAGGCCACGGGAACGATCAATCCGCTGACGACAGTGCCCGTCGGGTCTTACGTATCCGGAACGGTGCTTTATATCTTCGCGGACTTTAATTCGCGCGTGCACGCGGGCCAAGTTCTGGCCCAACTCGATCCGGCCATTTACGAAGCACAAGTGACCACCGCGCGCGGCAATCTGGCAAACGCCAAAGCGAATATCGATAATTTGCAAGCCACCATCGGGGTGAATGAAGCCAACCTGGCCAAGGCGAAGGCCAACGAGGTCTACGCCGCCGCGAATGGGAAACGTATCCAGGATCTCGCCAAGGAAGGCGTGATTTCAGCCGACCAGAACGATTTGACGCAATCCACCCTGCTGCAAAGCCAAGCCGACGTCCAAGCAGCCCAAGCGGCAATCAATCAAGCGAAGGCGCAATTGGAATCGGCGCGGGCGCAAGTGGAGGCGCAACAAGGAAACTTGAAACTAGCGGAAACGAATTTGCGTTACACCACGATTCTATCTCCGATCGATGGCACGGTGGTTTCACGGAATATAACGGTTGGACAATCGGTGGCGGCGTCTCTACAGGCGCCGAACGTTTTTTCGATCGCGCAGGACCTGAAGCGAATGCAGGTATACGCGAAGACGGACGAGTCCGATACCGGAAGCGTAAAGGTGGGAACCGATGTGACATTTCAGGTAGACGCCTTTCCGACAGAACAATTCCACGGACGGGTAAGCACGATCCGGCTGGATGCGACCACCGTGCAAAACGTGGTGACCTACGACACAGTGATTGATTTCGAAAATCCGGATGAAAAACTGCTGCCTGGGGAAACAGCCTACGTGACGATTCCCACCGGATACGCGAAGAATACCTTGGAAATTCCGAACGCCGCGCTGACCTATACGCCTTCCGACATTCCGCGGCCGCAACTGAACGAACTTTACACTCAAAACAACATCAAGCGCGAGGCGTACACCACGCATCTTGGCGGGTGGCAAGTAGTGTGGAAGCTCGGAGCAGACAAGAAGCCCGTGCCGGTGGGAGTGCGGGTTGGGATCACGGACTACGTTCATTCGCAATTGCTGGAAGGCGATTTGCAGGAAGGAGACAAGCTCGTGACCGGCCAGGAGAGCGGCGGGTCGAAATCGTCTAGCGGGAGCTTCCCTGGAGGTCCGCGAGTGGGCGGCCCCGGCGGCGGGGGCGGAGCACCACGGAGATAACGGCGTGACTTTGCGTGATGTAATTCGCGTGGCGCTGCGAGCGCTAGCGCGGAACAAACTGCGAACGATCCTGACGATGCTGGGGATTATTATCGGCGTGGGCGCAGTGATTTGCACGGTGGCGATTGGAGAGGGCGCCTCGAATCAAGTGCAGGAGCAGATCAAGAATCTGGGCGACAACATGCTGTTTATCCAGGCAGGCAGCATCAATCAAGGCGGAGTGCGCCTGGGAAGCCAGGCCACGAAGACGCTGACCGTGGATGATGCCAAGGCCATCGCGCAGCAAATCCCTTCAATCACTCGAGTTTGTCCGGTGGTGGGAGCTGCGGGGCAAGTGGTGTACGGAAATCAAAACTGGTTTACGAGATTCCAGGGCGTTTCTCCCGATTATCTGCAGATCCGCCGCTGGCCATTGGTGGAGGGCAGCATTTTTTCGGATCGCGACGTGGATGTGGCCGCGAACCTTTGCGTCATCGGCCAGACCGTGGCGCAAAATCTGTTTGGCAACGACGATCCGGTAGGAAAAACAATCCGGGTGAAGGACATTCCGTTTCTGGTGATCGGAGAACTGGAGTCTAAGGGGCAATCCCCTTTCGGGCAGGATGAAGACGATACGCTTTTAATGCCGTACACAACGGTTCAAAAGAAGATCGCGGGAATCGACTGGCTGCAATCGATCATGTGCTCCACCAATTCACCTGACACCATGAACTTGGCGCAGCAACAGATCGCCTTGCTGCTTCGTCAGCGGCACAAATTACGGTCGTCTGAAGCCGATGACTTCATCATTCGGAACCCGACGGACCTGGCCGCTGCGCAGGCGCAAACCGGAAAAGTGATGACGTTGCTGCTGGCCAGCATCGCTTCCGTTTCCCTGCTGGTGGGGGGCATCGGCATCATGAATATCATGCTGGTGTCGGTGAGCGAAAGAACGCGCGAGATCGGAGTGCGAATCGCGGTGGGGGCGACTGAATCGGATGTGCAACGGCAATTTTTAAGCGAAGCGATCGTATTGAGCCTGCTGGGAGGAAGCATTGGAGTGCTGGTGGGGGTATTGGGTTCGATGCTCGTCTCCCGCGGATTGGGATGGCCGACGCTGGTGCCAGTGTCGGCAGTGGCTGTGGCAGTTTTGTTTTCGGCGGCGGTGGGAATTTTCTTCGGGTATTACCCGGCAAGAAAAGCGGCGCACCTGGACCCGATTGAAGCGCTCCGGTATGAATAGTTCGGGGGATATGGGCCGATGAATCTGAAGGATGTGGTTCGCGTAGCGTTACGGGCGCTCAGCAGAAACAAGATGCGCACTATTCTGACGATGCTGGGAATCATCATCGGTGTTGGCGCCGTGATTTGCACTGTGGCGATTGGCGAAGGCGCCACTAACCAGGTGCAAGAGCAAATTCGAAACATGGGCGACAACATGGTCCTGGTAATGGCAGGCAGCGTAAATCAGCACGGCGTGCACATGGGCAGCCAAGCGACCAAAACTCTGACCGTCAACGATGCCAAAGCCATTCAATTGCAGGTTCCGTTGGTCAAGCGGCTCGATCCTGGTTTGGGGGCGAGCGCTCAGGTGGTTTACGCCAATCAGAATTGGGCGACGCGGATTCGTGGCGTGGGCACGGAATATTTGACGATCCGCCGATGGCCGATCGAACGGGGCAGCGAGTTCAGCCAGCGGGATGTGGATGTAGCTGCCAACGTTTGCCTGATCGGGAAAACCGTGGCTGAGAATCTATTTACGCAGGGCGAAGATCCGGTGGGAAAGGTGATCCGGCTGAAAAACCTGCCGTTCCTGATCGTCGGCGTGCTGGGAGAGAAAGGCCAATCACCCTTCGGACAGGATGAGGACGACACGATTCTAGTGCCATTCACTACCGTGCAAAAAAAGATTGCAGGCATCGACTGGCTCCAAAGCGTCATGGCGTCCGTGGATTCCGAAGCGGACATACCGCTCGCGGAGAAGCAGATCGGCACACTGCTGCGGCAGCGGCATAAATTGAGGCCGGACGAAGACGATGATTTCATTATTCGTAGTCCCAACGATCTGGCGCAAGTGCAGGCGCAAACGGGCCGGGTGATGACGCTGCTGCTGGCGAGCATTGCTTCCGTGTCTCTACTGGTGGGCGGCATCGGCATCATGAATATCATGCTGGTGTCCGTGACGGAACGGACGCGCGAAATCGGAGTTCGGCTGGCGGTAGGAGCGACGGAATCCGATGTGCAACGGCAATTTTTGAGCGAAGCGGTGGTGCTGAGCCTGCTGGGAGGAAGCGTTGGCGTTTTGGCAGGCGTGTTCGGAGCGATTGGAGTTTCAGGTACGCTGGGTTGGCCGACGCAAGTTCCGCCGTCGGCGATTCTAGTGGCGGTTTTATTTTCGGTAGCAGTGGGAATATTCTTCGGGTACTACCCGGCTCGCAAAGCCGCACATATGGATCCGATTGAGGCGCTTCGTTATGAATAAAGGGATGAAACGATTCGTGATTGCATTCGTGCTTCTGGGTGTCGCGCTGGTCTTCGCAGCGCCCTCTCCGGGCCATGCTCAGACCAGGCACCCGCGTACGCCCGGCGCGAACGGACAAGCGCCATCTAGCGCGCCGGGGACACAGCCGCCCCCCGCAGCACCTGCGCAAGCGCCCGCCCCGGCGCCGAACGCGGCCGCTAGCTCTGGAATGGCGACAACTTCAAAGTCATCGGGCGGCGAGGAATTTTTTATCACCACTTCGGTTGATGCCGCGAAACATCAACTGGTGCTGAAGCGTCCCACTGAAGTAACGCTGTTGATTCAAACGAACGATCAAACAGCGATTACGGGCGAAAATGGCGAACACTTAAACGTCAGCGATCTTCGCACGGGAGACACTGTGTTTGTGACTTTCAAGGCGAGCACAAACCCGCCCCTTGCTCAGCGAATCCGCAAAGCTCCCATGACGGTCGCGGAGCTCCACCGGCGCTATTTGAACTACTAGCCTTAATTTCCAATTGGCGGGCTGCGTTGATAACATTCCATTGTCCGGCTGCCCGCCATTGCCGCGGGATCGCAGGAGGTTTGCAGCACGATGAAAACCATCCGCACTTGCGATGAAATTCCGAATGAAAATAAAGGGATGAAAACCCAAGCATAGGCTTGGAGAGGAAGCACCGCCATGTCGGACCTGAATATAAACGCTAATTTAACGCAGTACGAACGGCTCGAGCACATTTTCCCTACACTCAACGCCGCTCAAATCGATCGCATTTCCTCGCGTGGCAAGAAGCGTGTGGTCCGAGCCGGAGAAGTGCTGGTGGAACCGGGCGACAATAATTTTTCCTTCTTTTTGGTCACCACAGGTTCGATGGATATCATGCGGCCCACGTGCAACGGCGAGGATCCTGTCGTGATCCACCAGGCGGGACAATTTTTCGGCGAAGTGGGCATTTTATCGGGCCGGCGGAGCATGGTTCGCGCGCGGATGCGCGAAGACGGCGAAGTGATCGAGGTGGGGCGCCCAGGCCTGCAGGAATTAATCGAAACCGATAGCGAACTGAGCGAGATACTGATGCGAGCGTTCATCCTGCGCCGGGTGGAATTCATCGCCCATGGATGGGGAGACGCGGTGCTGCTGGGCACGAATAATTCGTCCGGGACGCTTCGCATTAAGGAATTCCTGACGCGCAATGGATACCCGCACGCTTACATTGATATCGAAACGGAAGCCCAAGTCGAGCAAATGCTCGATCATTTCAAAGTGACCCGCGACGATGTGCCGATCGTCATCTGCCGGGGAAAAACCGTACTTCGCCATCCGACGAATCACGAAGTTGCCGAATGCCTGGGATTTAACGAAGGAATCGATTTAGCCAAGGTTCGTGACGTCGTCGTAATCGGCGCTGGACCTTCCGGGCTCGCCGCAGCTGTTTACGCCGCGTCGGAAGGGCTCGATGTTCTGGTGATCGAAACATATGCTCCAGGAGGTCAGGCCGGTTCCAGCTCGAAAATCGAAAATTATCTGGGATTTCCGACGGGAATTTCGGGGCAGGATTTAGCAGGGCGAGCGTACACGCAAGCGCAAAAATTCGGCGCAAGGGTGGTGATCGCTCGCGGCGCGGCACGCCTGGAGTGCGGGCAGAATCCGTATCTGGTGGAGATTGAAGGAGGCGCGCGGGTGCCGGCGCGGGTGGTGATCATCGCTACCGGGGCTGAATACCGCAAACTACCGCTTGATAATCTCTCCCGGTTCGAAGGGAACGGCGTCCATTACGGAGCTACATTCCTGGAAGCGCAATTGTGCGGGAACGACGAAGTGATCATCGTGGGAGGGGGCAACGCCGCCGGACAAGCGGCCGTCTTTCTGTCTCAAACAGCAAAACATGTTCACGTGATGATCCGCTCCGGCCGGCTGGCGGACACGATGTCGCGCTATTTGATTCGGCGGATCGAGGAGAGCAAAGCCATCACGCTGCACACGGATACCGAGGTGGTAGCTCTGGAGGGCAATGACCGGTTGGAACGCGTGCGGTGCCGCAATAATAAAACGGGTGCGGTGAATGAGCACGAAATGCGGCATGTTTTCCTGATGACCGGAGCGAACCCGAACACGCGGTGGCTTGAAGGTTGTCTGGCGCTCGATGAAAGAGGATTCGTGAAGACAGGCGTGGACCTGGCTGCCGTCGAACTGACGACCGCACAATGGCCGTTGACGCGCAAACCATATCTGCTGGAATCCAGCCTTCCGGGAGTGTTCGCGGTAGGGGATGTACGTTCGGGAAACGTGAAGCGTGTGGCGTCGGCGGTCGGAGAAGGCTCAATCGCGATTTCCATGGTGCATAAAGTACTTCAAGAGGGGAGAGATCAGCTTGCCGCTGGGGCTGGGGGAAACTAAGCCTTGAGAGAATTTTCGACGGAATTAAATTGCAGCTGCGCAATTTAAGAACCGCCGAGAGATTCTTCGGGCCAGAGTGCGGCCCTCAGAATGACAAACTTAAGTGACTGCCGATTTCAACGCCTAAGGCTGCTTCGGCATAGCTGGCGCGATTACGGCAATATCCAACTTGCGCATGGATTCATTAAATGCGGGTAATTCTTTCGCGACAATCTCATTCCATTTCGCAAGCTGCACGTCTAACTTCTGATTCAGGTCTTCGAAGACCGCATGTTGCTGCTCGGTAGGAAGCGTATCCGCGCGGCCGATGAAATTCAGCAACGCTGCAAGTTGATCGTTCAGGCGCACGGGATAGTTCAGGGCATCCTCAGTGGCCTTCGTGTTTGGATTGATCAGTTCTTCTTCGATGGCCGTCATCTTCTTGTCCAGATCGGCGGCAGCTTCCACAATGGATTTCGCGTGTTCGTCGGAAGCGAGGCGGCGCTTCAAGGCATTGAGTTGGGCGCGCAGATCGCGAATCTGGTTCACGGCCTGGTCCGTTTTGGAAATGCTGGCGCTGACTTTAAGTTCCAGGGCGAGTTGCTTTTCGAGATCGACTTGAGAGGCCTTCACTCGAGGGTCCATGACGATTTCAAGCGGCACCGTTTCCGTGGCGCCAGCAGCCGTCAACTTCACTTGATATTTTCCGGGCGTGACGAGCGGGCCTTTCGGACCGTCACCGCCATCCCACACGGCGCCGGGAATGGGTGTGGGAGTTTCGTAGAGTAAATCCCAGACAAAGCGATTCATTCCGGCATCGGCGGGAAGCAGATCGTTTGACGGGGGCTGATCGGGCCATTCTTGCTGATGATTGGCTGCATTGGCGGAAGGGATGCTCGATAATTTTCGAACGACTTTCCCCTGGTTATCGAGAATTTCAATCTTCACTTCTTCTTTTTCTTTCGGCTTTGCTTTGAGGAAATAATCGATCACCGCGCCGTTCGGCGAATTTTGACCATACCAGCGAAAATAGCGGGGAGGAACATCTCCGCCGGTGCGAAAGATTGTGGCGATTTGCGGCGTGAAGAGATGGGCGTCTTTGCTGGAGAGGTTTCCATCCACCTGGCGCAGAGGAGTGATGTCGTCGAGAATCCAAAATGCGCGGCCGTGCGTTGCGACTACCAAATCATCTCCATGGATTACGAGATCATGAATGGGAGTCTGCGGCAAATTGAGCTGGAAGGGCTGCCAATCGGCGCCGTCGTTAAAGGAAATGAAAAGGCCGGTTTCCGTTCCGGCAAAAAGCAAACCCTTGCGGAGGGGATCTTCCCGAACAGCGTGGACGTAGGCGGTATCTGGGATGCCGTTGGTGATCTTGGTCCAGGACTGGCCGAAGTTTGTGGTTTTATAAATGTAGGGCTTCAGGTCGTCGAGTTTGTGAGCATCCACCGCCGCGTAAGCGGAGCCAGCACTGAATGGTGAAGCCTCGATCAAACTGACCAGGCTCCACTCCGGCATGCCGGCCGGCGTGACCTTATTCCAATTTTTTCCGCCATCCTGGGTAATTTGGATGAGCCCATCATCGGTACCGGCCCAAATCAAATCCTTCTGGACTGGCGATTCCGCTACGGCAAAGATCGTGTCGTAGTATTCGACGCTGGTGTTGTCCTTGGTGATGGGGCCGCCGGCGGCTTCCTGTTTGGATTTGTCGTTGCGAGTCAGGTCGGGACTGATCGCGGTCCAGCTCATCCCGTTGTTGGCGGTCTTGAATAGCCTTTCGCCGCCTTCATACAAGACGGACGGATCGTGAGGAGAAACCACGATCGGCGAGGTCCACTGAAAGCGGTATTTCAGGGAACCCACGCCGTAGCCGCTGGGATCAACGGGCCAGACGGAGACATCCTGGGCTTGTTGAGTTCGTTTATCCCAGCGAGCAATCACGCCTGCGTTGTCACCGGAATAAACGATGTCGGGATTTTTCGGATCGGGAACGATGTAACCGCTTTCCCCGCCGCCGACGGGATACCAATCAGTTTCGGCGATCACGCCGTGTTCGGTGCGGCTTTCGATCGCGATGGTTGTGTTGTCCTGTTGCGCGCCATAGACCCAATAGGGAAACTGATTGTCGACCGCTACGTGGTAGAACTGCGCGGTAGGTTGATTATCCTGCTTGGTCCAGTTTTTGCCGCCATCGACGGTGATGGTGACTCCGCCATCATTGCTATTGATCATGCGGTCGGGATTGGTGGGATCGATCCACAGGCCATGGTGGTCTCCGTGGGGCGCGGGCAGCAGGGAAAAACTCTTGCCGCCGTCGATGGAGCGGAACGCGCCGGTATTGAGGATGTAAACGGTGTTGGCGGATTTCGGATCGGCGAAGATGTGAGTGAAATACCAGGCGCGCTGGCGGAAGCGGTGGTCATCATTTATCTTTTCCCAGGTCTCGCCGGCATCGTCGGAGCGGAAGAGGCCGCCTTCTTTCGCTTCAATTAACGCGTACACGCGATTAGGATCGGCGCCGGATACTGCGATACCGATGCGGCCGTAAATTCCTTCGGGCAGGCCGTGCGCTTCGATTTGTTTCCAAATGGAGCCGCCATCGGTGGATTTATAAATGCCGGAGCCGGGACCGCCGCTTTCCATTCCCCACGGCAAGCGCTGGATTTGGTATAGCGCAGCGTAGATGATGTGGGAATTGGCGGGGTCGAAAGAGAGATCGACCGCGCCGGTCTTGTCGTCTTTGTAAAGAACTTTGGTCCAGGTTTTGCCGCCGTCGGTGGTGCGGAAAACGCCGCGATCGGCGTTCGGGCCGTAGGCGTGGCCCACTGCCGCGACGAAGACGATGTCTGAATTGCGCGGATCTACGGCGATTCGCGCGATATGTTGCGTATTTTCGAGACCGATGTGCATCCAGGTGGCGCCGCCATCCACGGATTTGTACATTCCATTTCCGTAGGAAATATTCCCGCGCAGGCATCCTTCGCCGGTGCCCACATAAATCACGTTGGGATCGGATGGCGCCACTTCAATGGCGCCGATGGAGGAGACGGGCTGCTTATCGAACAGCGGCTCCCAGGTAAGGCCGCCGTTGGTGGTTTTCCAGACTCCGCCCGCTACCGCGCCGAAATAATAGACGTTGGGATTTCCGGCGATTCCGGTGACCGCGAGCACCCGGCCGCCACGGAAGGGACCGATGGAACGGTATTTCATTCCGCTCCACAATTTTTCATCCTGCGTTTTTGCGTTGACCAGACTTCCGGTGATTGGCACCAATAAAATTGCGATCCCTAAAATTCGATACAACCCACCCAGTCTCGCCTTCTGCATCGATCCGACCCCTCCCCCGTTGAGGACTACTAGCAGAATCGTAGACTGGAGAGGGCCAAAAATGTTAGCAGTATTTCTTGCGGTTCGTCGCTGCCGCGAGATTTCAGCTGTGCCGTCACGGACAATCCGACTCAAGATCGAAAATGTTGGAATTGCGGGATCAGGTTGAAGGGAGTGCGAACGCTAGCAATAGGCTCACCGATTTGCTGGATTTTTTCTTCTTTCAAATGACCCAGGAGGATTCCGGCTTTAGCCAGATAATCAATTTTTTCGGGGGCGAGCCCCATGATGCGCGCGCACGTGGCGTCGACGGCTACCGGGTCGTCGCCCAGCAGCAAAACGCCACACGGTTTTGGTTCGCCTTGCGTCGGGCCGTCGCCTTGCATTCCGACTACTCCGTCGACGATGGCAAAATCCGGCCGAACGGTGCTGTTCAGATCGAGGATGGATTGGGTGATTCCCGCCCAGTGGAGAATATTCTTGGGCCAGCCATAGCAGCTTCCGGGCACAATTCCAAACATGTTTTTCAGGGAGAGAGTGACACCGGCCCAGTGGTGAGTTTTCATCTTGGGAAGCGAAACCACGAAGTCAGCCCCGAGCACCGTCTTCGGAAGATACAACTCTTTCATCGTGGAGGAGCGCGAGCGCAACTTCACTGCTTGCACTTCATCGACATTTAGATCGACCAGTATTTGATCCAGCGGGCCCACGTGCTCGCGCAGGTTTAATACTTCCACGATATCTTCGGTGTCCCGGACAAACGCCGGGCCCTCGGCGATCACCACGCGCGCCGCACCCAATCGCAAAAAACATTGCCGCGCCGCGGCGACGACAGCTGGATGTGTATTGATGATGCCGAGGGGATCGGGCGCGACAAAATTTGGTTTCAGCAAAACCGTTTTGCCACGGACATTGATATTGAATTCACCAATGATTTCCCCGAGCAGAGTGGCGAAATCGGCGGTGTAATCAGCAGCCTTGACGATGGCGACGCGAGAAGTGGGGCGCGAGAAGGATGGCGCGAGCAGATTGGTCTGGTAAGCCATGAGTTAAGTGCGCGCCTGGCGTGGTAAGGAATACCATTCTCTCGCGGGACTAAGGGCGATTGCAGCGAAGGCCATCGCCGGCACTTGGCTCAGGAATTGGTTTGCGGCAAATGAAGATACCAAGTCCGGAGCGAGAGGACGCGGGGTCCGTCCGTAAGTGCGAAGGCACAAATGCGCGAGTGACAGCGAGGCTGGTCCTTTTATATGGGCATATTCCCGCTCGAGCCAATCGAGGCTCCGTTTCAGTTCGGTACGGTCGCGCGAATTTCCCAGCGCGAGCAGTGCCCAGACGGTCTGACCAACGAAGGGCTGTCCTCCGACGCCGTAGACCATGGGATTTCCACAGTTCCAGCCCCCGCCGGGGCACATGCGATCGAGCAACATGGATTCTCCCAATTCGAGGCGCCGGGCTAAACCGCTGGGAGCAGTCTCGCTCGCTAAACGGCGCAGAACGAGCAGCGCAAGAGAAGTTGGTTCGACCCAACTGCTGGTTCCTCGGGTCCAACTCCAACCGCGGAGCGCGAAGTCTTGGCGGACAAACTTGCGGCTAAAAATTCGCTGCAAAAGCCGCCACCGCCAATTCCCTTCGCCGGGCCATGCATCAACCAGCCATTTCGCTCCGCGCGACACGGATTCCGCGGCGGTTCCCTGGTCAAGGAGCGCCAAGCAGGCAAGCGACGTAACCCACCCGCCCAGCGACAATCCGGGCGCGGCGAGCCAAGAACCGTCCCTCTGCTGATTTTTTACCAGCCAATCGTTGGCGCGATCTCTGATGCTCGCGGAGCCCGGCGCGGATGGGAGCCCGGTTGACGCAAGTAATGCCCAACAGGTTGGCTCAACACGGCTTGCTTCATGAGGATGAAATCCCCACCCTCCGTCGGAGTTTTGTGCGTTCACTAGGAATGGAGCACAGACGTGTTCCAGGAATGACACCGAGCCATCCAGAGCTCTTGAACGGAGCGCGTGGAATCATACATCGACGAGTTGAATTTCAGACAGCAGCGCAGGAACCGAGCGGCGGATCAGTAACGTAGGCGGTAGCAACGCGGGCAGTAAAAACGCAGCCAGACTTCGATCATGAGCGTCGCTCAAGGTTTCTTGACAATCTCGATATCCAGAGTGATTGAAATCTCATCTCCGACCACCAGTTCGCCGGTTCCCAAAGCTTTGTTGTAGGTGAGGCCAAAATCCTGGCGATTGATTTTGGTTGTCGCTTCAAATCCGCGACGGAGGTTGCCGCCGGGATCTTTGATGGCCGAGGACGGGCCGTCCACGTCGAGAGTGACTTCGCGAGTGACGCCGTGAAGGGTCAAGTCGCCGACAACCTGCAATTTGCCTCCGCCGGATTGCGTGATCTTCTTTGATTGAAACGTCATGGTGGGATATTTCGCTACGTCGAAGAAGTTCGGGCTGCGCAGATCGTTATCGCGGCTTTCGACGCGCGTATCGACGCTGCTGACATCAATCGTGGCGTTCACCGAAGATTTCGTGATGTCTTTCTCGTCCAACTCCACCGCTCCAGTGACCTTGGTGAATTGTCCCTGCACTTTGGAAATGCCCATATGCCGGACGGAGAACTGTTGGGCGGAATGGTTTGCATCGATGCGCCAGGTATTCGGCGTCTGGGCGAAACCGGGTGCGGCGGCGAGCGCTGCCAGGACAACGGCGAACAGGATTTTTCTCATCGCGATTCATTTCTCCTTTGAAGAAGGCCTGCCATCGCTGCCATCCAGTGAATGACTCCAAAATAGACGCGGCGGCGAACAATTGGATTCAACAGAATAATCGAAAAGGTCCTTCCGCCCAGGGAAAACAAAGCCAATTTTTACGAACTGTACCGACGCGGGACTCTTGCCAGCACTTGCAGGCCCGTGTATTCTGCGGACCTTGGGCATTTAGGCGGGAGTGGTTCAATGGCAGAACGCGAGCTTCCCAAGCTTGAGACGAGGGTTCGATTCCCTTCTCCCGCTCCAATGGTCAAGAAATGTTAACCGGCCGCTGGATCGCGCACTTCGGAACGAAAGCCCTTTAAAATCGGCACATTTTGTATGCGAGAATATTGGCTGGATTCGCAAGCAAATGCACAATCGCATGATGATCGCGGCCGCAGCGCCGACCATGGCTCGAAGCGCGAGGCATTGGATCTACAGCCTCGGCGGTCTGGGCTTTTTCCCCCTTGGACTGATCGATAACTCCGTGCTTCCGCTGCCGGGAAGCATGGACGTACTGCTCATTGTCCTGGCAGCGCGCCATAAGGAATTCTGGATTTATTATGCGTTGATGGCGACGATGGGTTCGGTGTTAGGAGGATTCGTTACTTATCGCATCGCTCGCAAGGGAGGAAAGGAAGCGCTGGCACATCGGTTTCCTCACGGAAGGCTGGAAAAGATTTACAAAATCTTTGGACGGTGGGGATTTGGCGCAATAGCCCTCCCCGCCTTGCTACCGCCTCCGGCGCCCATGGTCCCGTTTCTATTGGTCGCTGGAGCCATGCAATATTCTGTAGGTAAATTCCTGGCTGCGCTCGCATTGGGCCGGATTGTCCGATACAGCCTTCTGGGATACCTGGCGGCCCGCTATGGACGGTACATGCTCACCTTTATGTCGGAGGTCCAACATCCGATCCTGATTATCTCGATCGCGGTGATTGTTGGCGCAGTTGCAGTATTCTTTGTGACATTTGGAATGAGACGAAAAAAATCTGCTCCCGCTTAGCTGCCCTTGCGGCGCTGCTGGCTTGCGTCTCAAGCTAGAACAGGATCCAACTTGATCCTCCCGCTCGATAATCACGCCAAGGCTTTCGGGATCGCTGCTTTCCACTTGCCTTGGCATTTCAGGATTAATTCCACGATTTCACGGGCGGCCCCCGCGCCTCCACTCCGTTGGGTGACGTAGTGCGCGGCTTCTTTTACTTCGGGGACGGCGTTGGCAGTGGCGATAGCCAGGCCGGCGCGTTCGAGGAGGGGTAGATCGGGCAGGTCGTCACCCATGTAGGCGGTCTCTTCGTCGGTGACGCCGGCTTGCTGCTGGATTTCGAGATAGGCCTCGGATTTCTTGGCGCGACCCTGGAAGACATAATCCATAGACATTTCGTGCGCGCGCTGGGCTGTGGCCATGGAGTTGCGTCCGGTTATCAATCCGGTCTTGATACCCATCATGTGTGCAAGCTTCACACCGGCGCCGTCGTGCGCGTCGAACACCTTTAGTTCCGCAGCCGCTCCCGCGCCCGAGACTGACATGAGGTAAACCTTGCCGTCAGTCAGGGTGCCGTCAACATCCATCAACAGGAGACGGATTTTTTTCGCGCGCTTCAGGATCGCTGGTGGGAATTTTTCAGTTGATTTTGGCAAGAGCGAGCCTCCGGGGCGAAATTCAAAGTCAAAAACAAAGCTGCCGGCTTAAAAGCCGGCGCTACATGAAGCTTATGAAAGTCAAAATAGTTGAAGAGTCCAGAGGTCATGGATATGCACGACGCCCTCGAGGCGCCCTTCGCCATCGGCCACCAGCACCGAGGTGATCTTGCGTTCTTCCATGATTCGCAGTGCCGCTGCTGCCAATTCGCTGCGGAGAATGGTCACGGGATTTTTCGACATGCACTCGGCAGCCGTCAGTTCGAGCGTATCTTTTTTCTTCTGCAGCATCAGCCGGCGCAGGTCGCCGTCGGTAATCACACCCAGAAGCTTGCCGCCGCCATCCACCACGGCAGTCAGGCCCAGGCCTTTGCGGCTCATCTCATAGATCACGTCCGGCATTCGGGCCGAGGCTGCCACGCTGGGCAGGTCTCTACCTGCATGCATCAAGCTTTCGACGCGGCGCAGTTTTTTGCCCAGGCGGCCGCCGGGATGCAACGCCGCGAAATCCTCTTCGCGGAAGCCGCGGCGTTCGTAAACTGCGATGGCCAGCGCATCTCCCATGGCCAGGGTAGCTGCCGTGCTCGCCGTGGGCGCCAGATTGAGCGAGCAAGCTTCTTCCTTCACGGCGATATCCAGCACCACATTGCTCGCGACCGCGAGCGAGGAACGAGGATTCGCGGTCATGGTTATCAGGCGAATGCCCAATCTCTTGATGGTTTCGAGAAGCTCCAAAAGTTCTTCGGTTTCTCCGCCGTAGGAAATCGCGACGATCACATCGTCGCCCATCAGCATCCCCAGATCGCCGTGCATCGCTTCGGCAGCGTGAAGAAATAGCGACGGCGTGCCGGTGCTTGCAAACGTGGCGGAAATCTTGCGGCCAATCAAACCAGACTTGCCCATCCCGGTGACGACCGCCCGGCCTTTGCACGCGAACAGCAAATCCACCGCCCGGTCGAAACGTTCGTCAATCCGGTCGATCAGTCCCGCAATGGCCTCCGCTTCGATTCTCAGAACCCTCTTGGCCGTCTCAATGCTCATGGCGGGCTCCAGGATCGGACCAGCGCCGCAATTTTCAAGAGCTTTTCAAGCAGGGGCTGAAATTGATCGAGCGGCAAAGCGTTCGTGCCATCGGAGAGCGCTTCGGCGGGATTTTCATGCACTTCGAGGAAGATTCCATCCACGCCAGCCGCGACGCCCGCGCGAGCGAGCGGCTCGATGAATTCTGGCTGGCCACCAGACGCGTTTCCTGCGCCGCCGGGGAGTTGCACGGAATGTGTTACGTCGAAAATCACGGGATAACCTGTCTTTTTCAGAATTGGGAAGGAGCGCATGTCTACGATAAGGTTTTGATATCCGAAAGAACTTCCTCGTTCGGTCAGAATAATTTTATTGTTGCCTGTGCTCGCAACTTTCGCCGCGGCATGCTCCATTTCCCAGGGAGAAAAGAACTGCGCTTTCTTCAGGTTCACCACGCGGCCGGTATGGCCGACGGAAAGTAGCAGGTCCGTCTGTCGGCTCAGGAATGCCGGAACTTGCAGCACGTCGCAGACTTCGGCGGCAGAGGCAGCGTGCTGCGGTTGGTGTACATCGGTCAAAATCGGCAGGCCAACACGCTTTTTGATATTGGCTAAAACGCGCAAACCCTCTTCCAGCCCCGGTCCGCGATATGAGTTAATTGAAGTGCGATTGGCTTTGTCGTAGGACGCTTTGAAAATCAGCGGAAAATTCAGAACAGCAGCGACGGCGGCCAGACGCTCGGCGATCATCGTGGCATGGGCCTCGGATTCAATAACGCACGGGCCGGCGATGACGAACAGCGGCGAGTCACCGCCGACTTCGAAATTTCCAATCGAGAATTTGGTGGGCGCAGACATGCGATTGCTATCTCATTTGCCTTTCGTAGCGGCCACTAAGCCTATGCGGTAATGAGCGGCATTTCAATAGCGGGGATTCGATAGGATGTCAGAGGCTCTTCCATTCTGCGGATTCAGCCGGCGAACGCCGACGGCGTTCGCCGGAATCTAATCGCCAGGCTGCGCGTTGGCCGGAATGCCGGTTTTTGTACTGGGAGAGAGGCGCTCCCGTCGGTGCGACTGGCAGGCGCCAATGAATGCAGCAAACAAGGGATGCGGCGCGAGCGGTTTCGATTTGAATTCCGGGTGGAACTGACAGCCCAGGAACCAGGGATGGTCGGGCACCTCAATAATCTCCACGTAAACGCCGTCAGGAGTTCGCCCGGTAATCCGAAAACCGGCTGCGATCAGTTGTTTTTCATACTCGCAATTGAATTCGTAGCGATGGCGATGGCGTTCGGAAATTTCGAACGTGCCATAAGCCTGGTGCGCGAATGAACCAGGCTCCAGCTTGCAGGGCCACGCCCCCAGCCGCATGGTGCCGCCCATTTCATCCACGCCCAGCAATTCACGAAGTTTGTAAATTACGCGATGCGGGGTGCGCGAATCGAATTCGGTGCTATCGGCGTCGGGAATTCCCGCAAGATGGCGCGCGTATTCAATGGTGGCGCACTGCATGCCAAGACAAATGCCGAAAAACGGAATCTTTTTCTCGCGGGCGTATTGGATGGCGTAAACCATTCCAGAAATGCCACGTTTGCCGAACCCGCCGGGAACGAGGATGCCGTCCAAATGCCGCAGGCGCCGTTCCGCTGTAGCGGCCGAATCGATTTCTTCGGCTTCGATCCACTCGATCACGGTGCGAGCCCGGTGGGCCAGTCCCCCATGCACCAGCGCTTCGCGCAAACTTTTATAAGCGTCCTCGAGCGCGACGTATTTACCGACCACTCCAATCCGGACTTCACTTTGCGGGTGATGGAAATTTTCCAGCATTTCGAGCCAGCGGGTCAGGTTGCTCGGCGGCGCGGTGAGATGCAGCAGGCGAAGGATTTGTTCGTCCAGGCCTTCCGCAGCGAGCGTCATCGGAACTTCGTAGATGCAATTTACGTCTGGCGCCGAAATCACGCAGGATTCCGCTACGTTGCAGAAGAGGGCGATCTTGCTTTTCAGCTCGCGGCTCAAACGCCGGTCGCTCCGGCAGAGCAGGATGTCCGGCTGGATTCCGATGCTAAGCAATTCTTTTACGCTGTGCTGGGTGGGCTTCGTCTTTAATTCACCGGCGCTGGCAATGTACGGCACCAGAGTCAGATGAATAAAGAGCGCGTTTTCGGGTCCCAATTCCAGCCGCATCTGGCGGATCGCTTCCATGAACGGCAAAGATTCGATATCGCCGACGGTTCCGCCGATTTCCACCAGCACCACGTCCGCCCCATCCGCCACCTTTCGAAAAGTTGCTTTGATCTCATCGGTGACGTGCGGAATCACTTGAACCGTCTTTCCCAGATAATCGCCGCGGCGTTCTTTGGCGATGATGGATTCATAGATCCGGCCGGTGGTCCAATTGTTATCGCGCGTCAGCTTGGCGGAGGTGAATCGTTCGTAGTGACCCAGGTCCAGATCGGTCTCTGCCCCGTCGTCGGTGACGTAGACCTCGCCGTGCTGGTAGGGACTCATCGTCCCCGGATCGACGTTCAGATAGGGATCGCACTTTTGGAGGGTAACTTTGAGCCCGCGGCCTTCAAGAAGACAACCGATGGAAGCAGCTGCGACGCCTTTGCCTAGAGAAGAAACAACACCACCGGTTACAAAGATATACTTCGGAGCCGTGTGCAAGGCTTAGGAGTTCCCTCTTAAAGGATGAGCGTACTCCGCATTATCTTCGAGAAAATCACGGCTGTCAATTTTCAATTTTTCGACGCTTAGAAAGATTCCGAGAGAAGAGCGGGGCTGCGTTTCATGGAAGCCGGGAAGCGCACTTATTCTGAACAGATTGTGCAAACATTTTCAGCTTCCGGTGGTGGCGGCGCGCTCGCGGATTAAAGCTTCGACCCTCGCAACATCGCCAGGGACATCGACACTCACGGCGTCGTAGGTCGATTCCACTACTCGAATGTGGTACCCATTCTCGAGCCAGCGGAGCTGTTCGAGCTGTTCCAGTCTCTCCAGGTCTCCGGGGGGCAGCGTCGGGTAATCGAGCAGAGCGTCGCGCCGGAAAACGTACACGCCGATATGTTTCCAGTGTTGAGCCGAAACCCGTTCCGATTCCTCGCGAACCCAGGGGACAGGGGCGCGTGAGAAATATAGAGCGTCGCCCTGAAAATCGTTTACAACTTTCACCACATTGGGATCCATGATATCCGCTGGACGCACGATCGCGACGCTTAGCGTGGAAAGATGAACCTCCGAATCGGAAATGAGAGCGCCCACCGCCGAATCAATGGCCTCGGGATCGATCAGTGGTTCATCGCCCTGGACATTCACATAGATTGCACCGTCGATATGGGTAGCCACCTCAGCGACGCGTTCCGTTCCGCAGCGGTGTTCCGGACGGGTCATCAGCGCCTCTCCGCCAAACGCCTCGACTGCCTTGATAATTCGCTCGTCCTCCGTTGCTACGACCACGCGTGAGACGCTGCGGCACCTTTTCACGCGCTCGAAAACATGCTGAACCATCGGACGCCCGGAGATCGAGGCCAGCGGTTTTCCGGGGAAGCGGGAAGAATCGTATCGCGCGGGTATAACCGCTACTACTTGGCTGGAATCTTGTGTGGACATGGTTACCTTCCCATGGGCGAAATAATCTTATCACTGTCGGCGCCGATCTTGGAGAGAGGGCACACATCTATCCAGCGACGAAGCGCATCAAAACTGGTCGTAGTGAAGCCCTGAATTCTGAGCAATGATACGGGAGGGGAGAACTGGCCGGAAGATCTTCAGTTACAAACCCTCCGGTGGAAAGCCTTTCGTCCCCTATCGGCGTGAGAAAATAGGACTCGCCAGGTTGCTTTTATGGGCAGTACTCACTTTGCCTGTGGACTTGATTTGAGTTCGCGGAGTGATAGAATGAATTGCAGAGAGCGTCACAGGACCTGCTGTCGTCCCAGCAAAAGGCCCAGCGAGGGTAATTTGAGAGAGACGGCCAGATCGCCCTACAAGTGCTGGGCATTGCTGGCGGAGTGTTCTTTTCTGGCGGGCATTTTCGCGCTGGCCTTGACGGGAACCATGCAAGGCCAATCCCCTGATCCAACCCCTTCCGCTGCGCCCCCCGTTCGCGAAATGAGCAAGTCCAGCAAGAATCCAAAAGACCGTGAAATCAAAGTGGATGTGCAACTGACGCTGGTAAACGTGACGGTCACCGATCCGTTTAACCGCCTGGTCACGGGTTTGGAAAAAGAAAATTTTCGCGTCTACGAAGATGGCTCGGAGCAGGAGGTTGTAAATTTCTCGAGTGAGGATGTGCCGATCTCGATTGGCGTAATTTTCGATATGAGCGGCAGCATGGCCGACAAAGTGGATAAGTCGCGGCTGGCCGCGGTGCAATTCTTCAAGACCGCCAACCCCCAGGACGAATTTTTTCTGGTTAATTTCAATGACCGGGCACAGCTCAGCAGCCCTTTTACCGCGAATATCGAGGAATTGCAGGATCGCATGCTCTACACCGCGGCTCACGGCCGCACTGCTTTGCTCGATGGAGTTTACCTGGGCTTGAGCCAGATGAAAGGGGCACGCAACACCAAGCGCGCTTTGCTCATCATATCGGATGGCGGAGATAATCACAGCCGGTACAATGAAGTGGATGTGCGGAATTATCTGAAGGAAGCCGATGTGCAGCTCTACGCCATTGGAATTTATGAGACAGAGAACTGCGGACGAACTCCGGAAGAATGCGACGGCCCGGCGCTGCTGAACCAGATGTC
Source organism: uncultured Acidobacteriota bacterium (assembly GCA_963797765.1). GTDB lineage: Bacteria > Acidobacteriota > Terriglobia > Acidiferrales > UBA7541 > JBGPTK01. The sequence continues at coordinate 1,699,966 of CAWCQU010000003.1, forward strand.
GGAAATGTCTGGCGGAAGAACATTCACTGTACAAAACATAAACGATTTGCCGGATGTTGCGACTAAAATAAGCATGGAGCTGCGCAATCAATATGTTTTGGGATACCGACCTAGCAACAAAGCCCGGGACGGAAAGTGGCGAAAAATCAAGGTCAAGCTGCGCCCACCGAAGGGGCTGCCACCGCTTACTGTTTTTTCCAAGTATGGCTACTATGCCCCGGGGCATTAGCCTTCGCGAACTGTGTCTCCCCATCTTTCTTGCATTCATTTGCATCGGACTTCTTCCCGGCTTTGGCGCGCGGGCCCAATCGCAACAGCCGCTGCCGCCGGTGCCGCCTCCGCCCGAGCAAGCAGCGCCGAAGCCCCCATCAGGCGATCAAGGCTATAAAATCCGCCGCGACGTTGAGTTGGTGGTGCTCCATGCCACCGTGCTGGACGACAAAGGCAATTTCGTTCCGGACCTGAAGCCGGAGAATTTCCGCGTATTCGAGGATAAGGCCGAACAGAAGATTTCGCTCTTCAAGCGCGAAGATTTGCCCGTGACCATGGGGTTGGTGATCGACAACAGCGGCAGCATGCGTTCCAAGCGCTCCCGGGTGAACGCAGCCGCTCTAACCTTTGTGCAAACCAGCAACCCGAAAGATCAAATCTTCGTCGTGAATTTCAATGACGAGTATTACCTCGACCTGGACCGCGATTTCACCGACGATCCCCGCGAATTGAAAGACGCCCTGGAACGGATCGATTCGCGCGGAAGCACAGCCCTTTATGACGCGCTGATCGGCTCTCTCGATCACCTGCGAAAGGGCGCTCGCGACAAAAAAGTTCTGCTGGTAATCACCGACGGTGAAGACAACGCCAGCCGCAAGGATTTGGGTTACACCACCCAGGCAGTGCAGCAATCCAACGCGATTATTTATGCCGTTGGATTATTTTCGGATGATTCGCACCAGGAAGTGAAGCGAGGGACCAAGGCCTTGAAGGTGATCACCGAAGCCACCGGCGGCCAATCTTATTTCCCGAAAAATGTGGAGGAAGTCGAGTCCATCTGCACCCAGATTGCCCACGATATCCGCAACCAATACACCATCGCGTATTACCCATCCAACGCCAAGCGCGATGGAACCTTCCGCGCCGTCCAGGTGCAGGTGACGCCACCGCGCGGCCGCGGAAAGATGACCGTGCGCACGCGCACCGGCTACTACGCCCAGAAAGAATCCGGCGCGCAATAAATCAATTCACAATTTAAAAAGGACTGTGAGCGAGCAAACGCTTTCCGCCGCGAAAATTCCAGCTCAGATGGCCCGGAGCTGAGATAGAAAGCTCGTGCCGTGAAGGATTGTTCCGCCGAAATTTTCGGCGATAGTCTGGCCCATATCGGCAAGAGTTTCGCGGATTCCGATGTTGACTCCGGAATTTGAGCCGGGGCAATAAGCGAGAATGGGAACGTACTCGCGGGAGTGGTCGGTGGTTGGCGCGACGGGATCAGGATCGCAGCCGTGGTCGGCGGTAATCAACAGCAGGTCGCTGGGCAGGAGCGCGTCGCAGAATGGTCTCAGCAGCTTATCGAATTCTTCCAGCGAGCGCGCGAAACCTTCCACGTCCTTGCGATGGCCATAAAGCATGTCGAAATCCACCAGATTGGCAAAAATAAGGCCATTCTGTTGTTTCGCCAGGGCAACGGTGAGTTTTTCCATTCCATCCGCGTTGTTTTTAGTGGTGACGTAATTGTCCACTCCGCGCCCGTTATAAATGTCATGAATTTTTCCAACGCCGAAAACCGGCACATGACGATCGGCAAGCACGTCCAGCAGCATCGGCTTCGGCGGTTCCACTGCGTAATCGTGGCGGCGCTCGGTGCGCCGGAAATTTCCGGGCGTGCCGGTAAAAGGCCGGGCAATCACGCGGCCAACGCGGTTCGGGCCGTCGAGCATTTTTCGCGCGATCTCGCACATGCGGTACAGCTCGGGGACTGGGATCACGTCTTCGTGGGCGGCGATTTGGAAGACGCTGTCGCCGGAGGTATAGACAATCGGAAACCCGTGCGCACGTGTTCTTCGCCCAATTCCTTCAGAATCTCCGTGCCGGAAGCGGGATAATTGCCGATCGTTTTTCGCCCGATCGCTTTCTCAAATTGCTCCATCAGGTCGCGCGGAAATCCCTGCTTGTAGACGGGAAAAGCTTGATCGAGCCAGATGCCGGCCATTTCCCAGTGCCCGGTGGTGGTGTCTTTTCCCGGAGAATGCGTGGCGCCTTTGCCGTAGCTGGCGGCTGGATGAGCGGCGGGATTCAGGTGATCGAGTGGCGCGATATTGGCCAGTCCCAGCCGCACCAGGTTCGGCAACGCCAGCGGACGAGAACGCGCAATGTGCCCCAGGGTGTTGCGGCCCACATCGCCATAATCGGCGGCGTCTGGCAATTCGCCAATGCCCACGCTATCGAGCACGATCCAGATCACGCGCTCAAATTTTGGTTTCTGTTCAGACACTTCCGCTTCCCCCGCATCAATTTACCACAGCGCGCGCCTCAATTGTCCTGGCGCGGCGGCGGCAATGAGCGAAGACTCTTCTTCGGGCAAATAGCCGCCGCTGTTCACGGATGCACTTTCGTCCGCAGGGAATAGCGATTTGCCCGCCGCGCGGCCGAACCGTATAATTGTGAGTTTAGGCTCACTGTGTCGGAAGCATCTGAAGGGGCTCACTTGGCCGAAACGAAAAGCGCGCCCACGAATTTGGATTTGGAACACATTCGTGTGCGCGGGGCGCGCGTTCACAATCTGAAGAATCTCGACCTGGATATTCCTCACAACGCCATCACCGTTGTCACCGGAGTATCCGGCTCCGGGAAATCGAGCCTCGCGTTCGATACGCTGTATGCTGAAGGACAGCGTCGTTACATCGAATCCCTCTCGGCCTACGCTCGCCAATTTCTGGAACGCATCGAAAAGCCCGAGGTGGACGAGATTACCGGAATCGCCCCGGCCATCGCCATTCGCCAGAAAAACACCACCCGGAATCCACGCTCCACCGTGGCTACTGCCACGGAGATTTACGATTATCTGCGCCTGCTTTACGCCCGCGTGGGACGAACTTTTTGTGTCCGTTGCGGGAACGAAGTGCGCAAAGACACCATGGACGAGATCGCTGACCGCGTTCTGGCGCTTTCGGAGGGCCGGCGCTTCTATGTGCTCTTCCAGTTGCGGTTGGCGGAGGATGCGGCTACTCACGGCACGCGCGTTCGGAAATTGCCGCGGCCGAAACCGGAAGTTGTGCAGCAAGCGCTCACTGAACTACAAAAGCGGGGATTCAACCGGTTATATCAGGATAGCCGCGTATTTGAATTCTCTTCGCCGGAGAATTTGCTCGAGGTGGATTTTGCGAAGCCGGTATACGTGCTGGTGGATCGGCTTGCGCTGTCGCCTGATATCCGTTCGCGGCTGATGGATTCGATCGAAATTTGCTACCGGGAGGGAAAAGGCGAAGCCATTCTCGAATTCGTTCCGGAAGCTCCTGGCGATCAGGCCGAGCGAATGATGTTTAACGAGCGCTTCGAGTGCAAAACTTGCCGCCTAGTGTACCAGGAACCCGAGCCCCGTTTATTTTCCTTCAATAATCCCTATGGCGCGTGCCCGCGCTGCCAGGGATTCGGCAACACCATCGATTTCGATATCGATCGCGTGATTCCGGACAAAGGAAAATCGCTGGCAGAGGGCGCCGTCGATCCGTGGACCAAGCCTCGCTACCGCGCGGTGTTGCAGGATTTGAGGCGCTACGCCAAGGAGGCAGGCATTCCTCTCGATGTCCCCTTTCGCGAACTTTCGGCGGCGCAGAGGGAGAAAATTGAAGAGGGCGATCCGGCCCTGGATTTTGCCGGGGTAAAAGGATTTTTCAACTGGCTCGAGCGGAAAAAGTACAAGCTGCACGTTCGAGTCTTTCTGAGCCGCTATCGCGGCTATGCCGTGTGTCCCGAGTGTCACGGCACCCGGCTGCGGACGGAAGCGCGCGCGGTGAAGATTCAAGGAAAGGCAATCACCGAAGCTTGCCAGTTGACGATCACGGAAGCGCGGGCGTTCTTCGAAAGCCTGGCGTTGTCCCCGGCGGAAACGAAGATCGCGGATAAAATACTCGAGGAAGTACAACAGCGGCTGCGATTCCTCGACGAGGTGGGACTGGATTACCTTACGCTCGACCGGCTCACCTCCACCCTCGCGGGAGGCGAGGCGCAACGAATTCAGTTAGCCACTTCGCTCGGCTCTCACCTGGTGGGCGCGATGTACGTGCTTGATGAGCCTTCGATCGGCCTGCACCCGCGCGATACAGGCCGCTTGATCGAAATTCTAAAATCGCTGCGCGACCTGGGGAATACGCTGATCGTAGTGGAACACGACGCGGATACGATCCTGGCGGCGGATTACATTCTCGATCTCGGCCCCGGCGCAGGCGAACATGGCGGCAAGCTGACGTTTGCGGGAACCCGCGACCAGTTGCTCGCGGACACCCGTTCGCTTACCGCGCGATATTTGAACGGCGAATTGCGCATTCCGGTTCCCGCGGTGCGCCGCAAGCCGCAAGGGAAAATGCTCCGGCTAATCGGCGCGCGCAGCCACAATCTGAAAAACATCGACGTGATGGTTCCGTTGGGGATGCTCACGGTGGTCACTGGCGTTTCGGGCTCGGGCAAATCGACTCTGGTTCACGACGTGATTTACAAAACGCTGCAGGCCAAGCGCACCGGAGGAAACTGGAAAGAGCTTTGCGACCGGATTGAAGGCGACGCTTCGATCACCGAAATCGAAATGGTGGACCAGTCTCCCATCGGGCGCACGCCGAGATCCAATCCCGCTACGTATCTAAAGGCATTCGACGCAATTCGGGAAGTTTTTGCTTCCACACCGGCCGCCAAAAAGCGCGGCCTCACTGCCGGCCACTTCTCCTTCAATATTCCGGGCGGGCGATGCGAGGCTTGCCAGGGAGACGGTACCGTCACCGTGGAAATGCAGTTTCTCGCCGACGTGGAACTGGTCTGCGAGGAGTGCCGCGGCACTCGCTACAAGAGCAGCGTGCTCGACGTGCGGTTCCGGGAGAAAAATATTCACGATGTGCTGCAAATGACCGTACGGGAATCCCTCAGCTTTTTCGCAGGCTCGCACAAAGTGATTTCGAAGCTCAGGATTCTCGAGGAAGTCGGCCTGGGGTACTTGCGGCTCGGCCAATCCGCCACCACACTTTCGGGTGGCGAGGCACAACGCTTGAAACTTGCGGCGCATCTTACCAGGCAAGCGAACTCCGGCATTCTCTATATTTTTGACGAGCCGACGACCGGATTGCATTTTGACGATATTCAGAAACTGCTAACCGCTTTCCGGAAACTGATCGAACACGGAGCATCGGTGCTGATCATCGAACACAATCTCGACGTGATCAAATCAGCGGACTGGGTAATCGATCTCGGCCCGGAAGGCGGTACGGGCGGCGGACGCGTTGTAGCCGCGGGAACGCCGGAACAGGTGGCGCGCAATTCTCAATCGCACACGGGAAAATTCCTGGCTCGAGTGCTGAACAACAATCGCAATCACGCGGCCAATCAAGATAAAAATAATTCGGCGAACCAGGGCTCGAATTCAGGCGGCAGTCCCAAAAGCACGGAGGCGCGCAAGCCGGTTATGTCATGAACTCGTTTTACCATTTCCCGCCGCGAAAACATTTTTCGTCCATTCCGTGGCTATTCCCTGCCCTGTTCTTCTTTTTCGGCTCCGCGTTACCTGTCTCCGCGCAAGCGCCCCGGGTGCAGCATTTCTCGAATCCGGATAAAGAGCTTCTCGATCAGGGCCAAAAGGCCATGGACCGGCAAGACTACGCCGCTGCCGCCGATATCTATCGCCGATTTGTTGCCGATCAGCCCAATGAGGCCTACGGCCATTTCCAGTTGGGATACGCATTCACGGCATTGAGCCGCCACGATGAGGCTGCGGCGGAATACCGAAAAGCCGCGGAACTCGACCCGAAAATGGCCGCGGCACATATGGACCTGGGGCTTGAATTAGTGGAGAAAGATCCCGCAGCGGCGGTCGAGCCCTTTCGAAAGGCAGCGGATTTGATGCCGAGCGAGGCACGGCCAAGATTCCTGCTGGGCTGGGCGCTCGAACTATCGGGTCAAGCGGCCCCTGCCATCGCGCAATACCAGCAAGCGGAGAAATTAGACGCGAAGAATTTCGATATCCATTTCGCGCTGGGACGGGTTCTGCTCGCATCCCACCGGCCAACCGACGCGGAGGCCGAATTCCGGCAAGCGATGGAATTGAAGCCGGATTCCCGGCAAAGCGAGCTGGGCCTTTCGGAAAGCCTGATCGCGCAGAAGAAATTGGAACTGGCCGCGGACGAATTGAGCGCCTACTTGAAATTGCAGCCGCAGGATTCCGATACGCGAATCCAACGCGCAAAGGTGCTGGCCGATTTATCGAAATTCGATCAGGCGCTGTCGGAACTCGATGAAGCCGAGAAAACCAAGCCGCCAACTCTGGCCTCGCTGATCCTGCGCGCCCAACTCTGCCTGGAACTGAAGAAATATCCGGAAGCCGGCGTGGCGCTGCAGAAAGCGATCGCTCTATCGCCCAAGGATGCCGATCTTCACGATCGCCTGGCCCACGCACTGATGGAACAGCATCAATACCCGCCGGCGGCGAAGGAATTCGGAATTGCCTACCAGTTGGATCCGCGTCTCACGTCCGCATTGCGCAATTGGATTTCCGCCCAATTCCTGGCGCAAAACTATGCCGCCGCGCTTGCTGGCCTCGACTTGCTGGAAAAGCACGAGCCACCGACGGATGGAACCACGTTCGTCCGGGCGGTCTGCTACGATAAACTAGGCAAATTGCCTGAGGCTCTGGACGCCTACCAAAAGTTTCTGGCTCTTCACCCGGGAACGAATGACGATCAATATTTTGAGGCGGCAGCCCGGGCGCGCAGTTTGACGAAATTGCTGAGGGAGAAGGGGAAGAAATAAGTGGGATCGATCGGAAGATGGCCGTGGTCTTGGACGCCTGTCCTGGGCTTGGCTCTACTCCTGTTCCCGGCTCTTCCGCAAGGCCGGCTCGCGGATTTTCGCTCGCAATTCGATCGCGAGAGCGATCCCGTCCGTAAAGCCAAATTGATGCCCAAGCTCGAAAGCGCGGAGTTTGCCGAATTGCGCAAACTGATGGACGGCGGCGATTATCCGAATGCGCTGGTGATGCTGGGGGATATTCGCGATCAGATTCGCAGCACCGCCAAGGGGCTCGACCAGAAGGTTGATGACCCCGAAAAAAAACCGGCGGGTTTCAAGGAATTACAGATTGCCGTACGTGAAGCAGTGCGCGACGTCAACGATGTGCTCTTCTCGATTCCGGAGGATTGGCAAAGACCATTCCACGATATTCATCAGGAGTTGGAGCAAATCAACAAACATCTCATCCTGGAACTTTTCCCTCGCCAGCCAGGACATGCATCTAAGGATCAGAAACCCAAGGCGTAGGAGTTGGCCATGCGCAGACGTTCTTTGATTTCAGTTTTCCTGCTTGCCGTGTTTTTGGGCGGATTCACTCCGGCCGGCACTCCGCCGGCCCACGCGCAACTCAAGAAGGATTACCTCAGTGAACTCGAAAGCGACAAAATTCGTGACGCGGAAACGCCCAACGAACGCATCCGTTTGTTCCTTTCGTTCGCGCTGGACCGCCTGAAGAAATTTCAATATGAGTTAGCTCGCACCGAGCCTGAAGCGCATCGTGCGGACATGCTGAATAAGCTGTTGAGCGATTATTCGAGCTGCCTGGACGATGCAGCCGATTTGCTCACAGTGGGTGTGGAGCGGCAACAAGACATTCGCGCCGGGATCAAGGAAATGCAGGCTAGGGTGAAGGATTATCAGGAGATCCTCGACAAAATCCAGAAAGACGCCGTGGAAATCGATACCTACAAAGATTCGCTTCAGGACGCCTTTGAAAGTACAAAAGATGCTCAAGCCGACGCGGAGAAGGCTGCCAAGAAAAACGCCCCTGCCCCGTCGCGGAAGAAACCGTGAACCGTTCGACTTCGGCTGCTACCGTGGTTCCGGGCGGCGCGCAAATCTTTCACCGCTTATATACCCGGCTGGGTTGCCACGGGCGGCCGCCGCATTTTGTGGTGATGTTCTATCCCTACGCTGACCTCACACACACGATCCGGCTGCGCCAAGAGACCGCTTATGTCCGTTTGTCGGATTTATTGCGCGACGCGCCGATGGCCGTACTGGAAGCGGCCGCCGGAATTTTGCTGGCGCGAATCTACCGCCGCAAGGCGCCACAGGAACTGATCGACCGGCACAAGAATTTCTGTTACGCGCGCGCCACGCGAAATCGCTTGATCGAGGTCCGGCGCCGCCGTGCCCGGCGAGTGAAAGGAACCGCCCAGGGGAAGTGCCACGACCTGGCGCCGCTTTTCCGGCAATTGAATCATCGCTATTTTCGCGACGGCTTGCCGCTGCCGCAACTTGGCTGGAGTTCGCGCGGCTGGCGCTCGCAACTCGGCTGCTTCGATCCCGCGCTCAATCAGATCGTTCTGAACCGGGATTTGGATCGCGCGGGAGTGCCGGAATTCGTGGTTGCTTATGTTCTGTATCACGAGATGCTGCACTTGAAGCATCCCCTGCGATTCGCGCGCTGCCGCCTGGAATCGCACTCAGCCAAATTCCGGCGGGAAGAAAAGCGCTTCGTGGATTACCCGCGGGCGATTCGTTTTCTGGAAAACTTTGTCTGATCAGTGGGCGCCGGAGGCGTTTTCTTTTTCCAGATCGTGCGAAAGTTTGTCGATGCGCTTGCGCACTTTCGCCGCGTCCGGAGCCTTTGGCAGGATTTGTAGATATTCCTTGTAATATTTCAGGGCGTCGGCCTTTTCGTCTTTCTTTTCGTAGGCCTCGCCCAGCAGCAGCCGCGGGCGCGCAAAATCCTTTTTCAGGTGGATGGCCTCGAGGAATCGATCGATGGCCGCGTCGACATCGCCCTTTTTCATGTAGAACTCGCCCACATCCACCGCCTTCTGCGCATGATAAGGATCGAAAACCTCGTCCGCGGGGCGCGGTTGCGGGGGTGGCGGAGCAGGCTGTTTGGGTAAAGTCTCCGGAGCTTGTGCGCGTACAGGCGCGGCAACTGCCCCCAAAAGCGGAGCAATGCAGAACGATGCCGCCAGGCACAGAATTGTTCCTCGAACCAATCCCCTCAATTGTGCTCCTCTGCGCCGTTCGACGTCGTTTGCTATCATGGAGGCTGTCTGGCTCTGGCGGCAACCCGCCATTGGTATTGTAGCGCGCTCGAATGGAACTCCGCGAAAAAGTCTCGAATCTACCCGCACAGCCAGGCGTGTATTTGTTCCAGGATGCCACTGGAACGATAATTTACATCGGCAAAGCCACTTCCCTGCGGCACCGGGTAAGTTCTTACTTTCTGGAATCGAAGTGGCTGGACGCGAAGACCGGATCGCTGGTGCGCGAAGCTGCTGATATCGATTACATCGTTGTCGACAACGAAAAAGAAGCGCTGGCCCTCGAAAATAATCTAATTAAAAAGCACAAGCCCAAGTTCAATATTCTACTTCGCGACGACAAAACTTATCCCTACATCCGCTATACGGCATTCGAGAAATATCCGCGAGTCTACGTAACCCGCCGGCTTCTAAAAGATGGATCAATTTATTTTGGCCCCTACTTTCCGGCTAGCTTGGCCTACCGGCTGGTCAGCCTAATCCACAAATATTTTCTGGTGCCTTCCTGCTTCGTTGACTTGACTCACCCGCACGCGCGTCCATGCCTGCAATATTACATCCATCGGTGTCTGGGACCGTGCGTTCCGGGCCTGACCACCGACGAACGGTATGCCGAAGCCGCGCGAGATGTACGGTTGTTCCTGGAAGGCCGCCGCCACGATTTGGTGAAGAGCCTGGAAGAACGCATGGCCATTGCCGCTCGCGAAGAGCGTTTCGAACAAGCGGCCGGGTATCGGGATCTGCTTCGGACGCTTGTGGAAATGGAAGAGCGGCAAAAGATTGCCGCATCGGCCGGCGATGATACGGACGTGATTGCCTGGTACGCGGAGCCGCCTCTCGCGGCTGTGAATCTATTTCACTTGCGAGGCGGCCAGGTGGTGGATCGGCGTGATTTTTATTGGGAGGACCTCGACGAATTCGACGGCCCCGATTTTCTGTCTTCTCTGTTGAAGCAGATTTATTTGGACGCGGGATACTGGCCAAAATTCATCCACGTGCCGGTGGAATTTGAAGACCGCGGGCTGCTCGAAGAAGTCCTCACCGAGCGCAGCGGGCATCGCGTGGAAATCGTAATTCCGCAGCGCGGAACAAAGCGGGCCTTCCTCGATCTGGTGGAAAACAACGCGCACCACTCTTTCCTGCAGCGTTTCCGTGTACTCAAGCCCTCGTCGAAGGCCATCGTCGAAGCTCTCGAAAGCGCACTCGGCTTGCCCGAACCGCCGCGCCGGATCGAAAGTTTCGATATTTCCCACATCCAGGGATCGGACACCGTGGCTTCCATGGTGCTGTGGGAAGACGGAAAAATGAAAAAATCCGGTTACCGCAAATTTATCGTGAGCGAGGAAAGACGAAACGACGATTTTGCCAGCATGAGTGAAACGGTGGAGCGACGTTACCGCCGGGTCCTGGCCGAGAAGCGTCCGCTGCCCAGCTTGATCCTGATCGACGGCGGCATCGGTCAATTGCGTGCCGCAGCGCAAGCACTGGAAAAACTTGAAATTATCAATCAGCCGCTCGCCAGTATCGCCAAGAAGGAAGAAATCATTTATATCTATGGGCGGGAAGACGAACCAATCGTTCTGGACCGGCACTCGCCCATCCTCCATCTGGTTCAGCAAATACGCGACGAAACCCACCGTTTCGCGGTCACATTTCACCGCCATCGCCGCAAGCGCCGCCAGTTGCACACCGAGCTTACTGAAATCGCAGGCGTGGGCGCGCTGACCGCTCAGAAACTGCTTCGCCACTTCGGCAGCGTTGGTCACTTACGGGGATTGTCTCTCGACGAACTCGCAGCCGCCGTCCCGCGGGCGCAGGCTCGGCGTGTGTATGAACATTTTCGCAAACAAGGCGGCGCGGAAACCAAAGAACCATCGACCGTCGCAAATCAAAATCACCCTCAATAACCCTCGCATTTCAAGTACTCGATGAGGGGATCGTCGCAGCTGCATCTACAAGTGCCATACTGAACCGTACGGCAAGCCCCATCTACAGCCCTAAAACTCGCTGGTTGATGTAGATACTGTATTGCTCGTTCTCGGGGCCTATGCTACTGTCGCACTCACGAGGTGAGATATGAGCGAAAATACGGGTTCGAAGATCAGCTATTTTCTGATTGGATTGGGGATCGGATCATTAGTTGGCATTTTGTTCGCGCCAAAATCAGGTGAGGAGACCAGGCAGTTCTTGACGTCTAAAGCAGACGAGGGCCGGGAATACGCACAAAGAAAAGCGCAGGAACTGCGCGATCGTGCGGAAGACCTGATTGCGCGCAGCAAAGAGATTATGTCTCGACAGAAGGATTCCTTGAACGCGGCCGTTGACGCCGGCAAGGACGCCTACCAGCGCGAAAAGTCTAAAGCCTCGGCTTCCTAAGGAACTCCGGATGCTGCAATTCTGGCTGGAATTTTTCGTCATTGTGGCAGGGATCGCCATTACGGTACAGGCGATCATCCTCATAGGGATGTTCCTGCAGATGAAAGAGTTGAGCCGCCATGTCACGCGGCTCACCACAGACCTCCAATTGAAGGTCGATCCAATTCTCATCCGGACGAATCGTATTCTGGAAGATTCCCAGGATCGAATCGCCAGCATTGTCGCCGATTCCGCGGAAGTTGTCCGGCTGGCACGGAACCAAGCGCAAAACGTGGACCGGGTGATGACGGATACAGTGGATCGTCTGCGAGTTCAGGTAATTCGCGCCGATCACATTCTCACCGGCGCTTTGGAAGTTGTCGAGGACACTGGAACGCAAGTTCGCAACACTCTTTGGGGGCCAATCCACAACGTGATTGCGCTTCTCAAAGGCCTGAAAACGGGTCTGGATGTCCTGCGTGGAAATCAGCGGCCGCATTCAGATTCGAATCCCGGTTCGCAGGACGAAGAACTCTTTATCTGAATCCCGATCCCCATCCGGGCGTGGGTTTATCGAATCCATCCGCCGCCTAACACTTGTTCTCCCAAATAAAAAACTGCCGCTTGGCCTGGAGTGATCGCACGCTGCGGCTCGTCAAACCGGACTTGTGCACTTGTGCGGCCGGCTGGCGTCACTGTGGCGGATGCGGGTAGATGGCGGTTCCTGATCTTTACCATCGCTCTTACCGGCTGCTCAGGGCATTCCACCGAAACCCAGTTCACGTCCCGGACCTCGCAGGATTGCCGGCGAAGTTCATCATCGGCGCCCACCACCAACCGGTTTCGCACCCGATCCAGTTCCACCACATAGAGCGGATGGCCCGCGGCAACGCCCAAACCTTTGCGCTGTCCGACGGTGTACTGATGCAAGCCTTCGTGCCGTCCAATCACTTCTCCATCCGTCGTCACGATTTCGCCAGATTCCGCGGAGAGCGTTCTTCCCTGCTCGTTCAAATAACTCTTAATGAAACGCACATAATTTCCGGTGGGTACAAAACAAATCTCCTGGCTTTCCGGCTTTTCCGCCACCGGCAATTGTGCCCGCCGCGCGATGGCTCGCACTTCCGTCTTGGTCAGTTCGCCCAGTGGGAATTCAGTGCGCGCAAGCTGCTCCTGCGTAAGACCAAATAGAAAATAAGACTGGTCCTTGCTCTCGTCGCGCGCCGTCCACAATTCGTAGCGGCCCGTTTCGCAGTTCTTCAGCACGCGGCAATAGTGTCCGGTGGCGATGCGCTCGGCGCCAATTTCCCGGGCCGTCAGAAGTAACTGATCGAATTTGACGTGATTATTGCAGAGGGTGCACGGGATCGGCGTCCGGCCGGATAGATAATCGTCCACGAACGGCCGAATAACCGTCTGCTCGAACTTTTGCTCGAAATTAACCACGTAAAACGGAAAGCACAGATGCTCCGCCACCCGGCGCGCGTCGTAAACATCATCGAGCGAGCAACAACGATGCTGCGCCGGACCGTCCCCCTGCAGCTCGGGAAGACGCCGCTGATTCCATAGCTGCATCGTCAGGCCGATGATGGCTTGGCCGCGTTCCTTCATGATCGCCGCGACGGTGGAACTGTCCACACCTCCACTCATGGCTACAGCGATGGGCGCGGCAGCGGCGGCAGTGTTCTCGGATTCGATCTGAATTTGCGAATTCATGAGAATAAGGGATTCACCGCGCCGCGACAGGCCGCTTTTGTTCCGGGTTCATCGCGCGTGGCGTCGCGGGTGATAATTCGCGCAGATGCGCTACCACGCCGGGAATCACGTCGAGCGCAAACTCAATTTCGGCAGCGGTAGTGTGCCGCCCCAGGCTGAAGCGCAAACTGCCGCGCGCCTCTTCGGGCGACAGACCAATCGCCGTCAGTACGTGCGATGGCTCAATTGCTCCCGAAGAACACGCCGCTCCTGTCGAGCAGATCACGCCCTTTAGATCGAGCGCAATCACCATCGACTCTCCGCCCGCGTGGGAGATTGTAATGTTCGACGTGTTCGGGACGCGATGTTCAGGACTGCCATTCACGCGAGCATTTGAAACCACGTGCAGCACGCCTCCCTCAAATCGATCCCGCAACGCCGCGATTCGCTCCGAATCAGCGGCGAGATTTCGCCGCACAATTTCCGCCGCCGCCCCCAGTCCCACAATCCCGGGAACATTTTCCGTGCCCGCGCGGCGGTCGCGCTCGTGGTGCCCGCCACGAAATTGCGGCTCGAGTACAGTTCCCGTGCGCACGTAGAGCGCTCCTGTGCCTTTGGGTCCATAAAACTTGTGCGCAGAAATCGAAAGCAAATCCACGCCCAGCCGGTTTACGTCGAGAGGCAGCTTGCCCGCGGATTGCACCGCGTCGGTATGAAAATAAATGTCCGCTTCCGCAGCGATTCGCGCGATTTCCTCGATCGGCTGAATCACTCCGATTTCATTGTTCGCGTGCATCACCGAAATCAAAATCGTTTCGGCACGAATCGCGCGCCTCACCTCCGCCGGATCAAGCAACCCCTCCCGATTCACCGGTAGGTACGTAACTTCCACTCCCTGGCGCTCCAGCGCTTCGCAGGAATGCAGTACAGCGTGGTGCTCGATCTGCGTAGTGATCACATGCCTCTTCGCGCGCACGGTGACGCAGCCACGACTCCGAAAATAGCCAGGTTGTCCGCTTCCGTGCCGCCGCTGGTGAACACAATCTCGCCAGACTTCGCGCCAATCATTGCTGCAACCGATTCGCGCGCCCGGTCCACCGCTCCACGGGCCTGCTGGCCCGATGAATGAATCGAGCTGGCATTGCCATAGCGCTCGCCAAAATAAGGCAGCATCGCTTCGAGGACCTCGCGGTCTACGGGCGTCGTCGCATTGTGATCGAGATAGATGCTCATTGCAGCGAATCACCAAGTACTTGCGGCAGGGCCGGCTCCCGTGCCGCGGCAGGCATAATTTCAGCTGCCAGAATACTTTCCAACGGAAGAGGGGTCAAGCAATCGCGGCGGCATCTGCCGAAAGTTCCCTGCTTACGGCTCTTTACCAGCTTACCACAACGCTAAAACCAATCACTGCGGTAAGCAACCCACCAACTGACATACGCGATGGGGATTGTCGCGGCCAAACCCCAAATCAGCGGCAAAGCGAAGTCAGCAATCAGTCCCAGAAGCAGAAACAGCGCCCAGAAGATTTTCTTTTGACCCATCTTCTCCCCGCCAACATCCCGCCCGTAATTCACGCTCCGTCACATCTGGTTCCAACACTTCGATTATAGCTCTTGCCGCCGAAGTGCTTCGCTGGTTCCGTCCGCTATGTACGAACCTGACAAAGTTCCCCCGAGCGTGCTTGCGCCGGTCCATCGGGCAAGCTAACCTGCCTACTGACTTCCTGGAGAGAGACGTGAGCCGGCCCATCATCACACTCACCACGGATTACGGCGTACAGGACCATCTCGTCGGCGCGATGAAAGGCGTGATTCTCAACGTCAATCCTGAGGCCGAAATCACCGACATTACTCACGGCGTCGTCCCATACGATTTGCTCGACGGCGCCCTCGCCATCGGCCAGGCTTACCGGTTCTTCCCTCCCCGAACGATCCACGTGGTTGTGGTGGATCCTGGAGTCGGCACGCCGCGCCGCCCGATTCTGGTCACCGGAGATCAGCATTATTTCATCGCCCCGGATAATGGGGTGCTCTCCTTGATCTACGACCGGGAAACAACGCTGACCGTCCGGCACATCACCGCCGAACATTACTTTCTTCACCCTATCAGTAATACGTTTCATGGCCGGGACGTGTTCGCACCGGCCGCCGCATGGCTTTCGAAGGTGGGACAGACCGCGAGTTTCGGCGAGGAAATTACCGACTTTGTGCGCTTTGCCCTGCCCAAGCCTAAGGCTGGGGACAACGTGGTCAAAGGCGTTGTGCTTCGCGTCGATGGTTTCGGCAACTTGATGACGAATCTGACGCCCCTGGACGTCCCGAAGGTTGTAGAGTCCGGCTCCGCATTTAAAATCCGCGTGGGCTCCGGCGAAATAACCAGTTTGAAGCAAACATTCGCGGAAGGCGCGCCTGGCGAACCCGTCGCCATCGTCGGCTCAAGCGGCTTCCTCGAAATATCCGTCAATCGTGGCAACGCCGCGCGAACTGTTGGCGCAGCGCGTGGCGCGGAGGTAATCGTCGAGTTCGGCTAATCTATCAGCCCTTTAGATTCTGGCGAATCCAGCGCCCGCTCGTACGGACCCGCCAAAACTGGTTAGCGATCATACCGAGGGCCGCATTCAGGCCCAAGGACTCCCCCTTGCCGTTGCGTCGTTCGCAAAGCAAAGATTTTTCCAGCCTCGACGTCCCACCGTCTACCGAGTCAAATCCGTCACAATCAAAAACGCCCGCATTCGCGGATCCATCCAATCCCTCAGCGCATCCCCAAGCAAATTAAACGCCAGCACCGCCGTCATCACCGCCAGCGCCGGAAACACCACCAAATGGGGCGCATCGAATAAATGTCCTCGGCCATCATTCAACATCGCTCCCCAACTCGGCATCGGAGCCAGCACTCCTAATCCCAAAAAGCTCAAAGTGGATTCCGCTAAAATCGCGCCGGCCATTCCAATCGTGGCCTGTACCATCACCGGCTGCAAAATATTAGGCACCAGGTGGCGAACCAAAATCCGCGCGTGCGACGCGCCCAGCGACCGGGCGGCAACCACGTAATCCATTTCTTTGGCTTGCAGCACCTGCGCCCGAGCCAATCGCGCATACCCTGCCCAGCCCGTGATGGTCAGCGCGATGATCACCTTGTTCAATCCAGGCCCCAGGAAGGCCGCAAAAGCAATCGCCAGCAGAATTCCCGGAAACGAGAGAAACGCGTTGATCAGCACTATGTTGATCGACCGATCAAACCAGCCTCCAAAATATCCCGCCACGGAACCGATCAGAAGCCCCACAATCCCCGCCCCAAGCACCACCGAAACGCTTACCAGCATGGATACGCGAGTCCCGAAAATGATTCGCGACAAAATATCGCGGCCCAGTTCGTCCGTGCCCATCCAGTGATGCGCGCTCGGCCCGATCAGTCGCGACGGTAAGATTTTGCGCCGAGGGATCATACGGCGCGATCCAGGGCGCCGCCAGGGCCACCACCAAGAGAAACAACGCCAGCGCCAGGCCCAGCCGGCCAAGTCCGCTCGTGCGCAAAAATTGTTTCAATGCCTTCATTCGAACCGGATCCTCGGATCGACAACCGCATAAACAAAATCCGTAATCAAGTTCACAAACACATAAGAAACCGCGATCACCAATATGCATCCTTGCAAAAGCGGATAATCCCTGGCCTGAATCGCTTGCACAGTCAGCCGGCCGATTCCCGGCCACGAGAAAATGGTTTCGGTAACAATTGTTCCGGCGAGCAGAGTTCCGAACTGCAGTCCCAAAATCGTCAAAATTGGAATCAGCGCATTGCGAAAAGCGTGTCGCAGCAGTACGGCCGATTCCGGCAGGCCTTTCGCGCGCGCCGTGCGAACGTAATCGCTGGAGAGTTCTTCCATCATTGCCGTCCGCACCATCCGCGTCAGAATCGCCGCCAGCGCTGCACCCAAAGTGACGGCGGGCAAAATCAAATGCGAGATGCCCCCGCGCCCCGATACCGGGAGCCATCCGATCCACACGGAGAAAATAAGAATTAGCACTGGCCCAAGAGCGAAATTCGGCACGGAAAGTCCCAGGAGAGTAAAAAAACCGACAGCGTGGTCAACGCCGCTCCCCCGCCGGTGCGCCGCCAAAATTCCCGCCGGAATTCCAATCAACATGCAAACGCATAATCCAAACACCGCTAGTTCCAGCGTCGCGGGGTAATGCGTCAACACCGTGCTCAGCACCGGCTGTTGAAAGCGAAACGATTGCCCCATATCGCCGCGAAATAATCCCTTGATGAAACGGACGTACTGCACGCCGATAGGCAAATCAAGGCCCAGCGAATGGCGCAACTGATCCACTTCCTCAGTACGCGCGCCTTCACCCAGCATCTGCTGCACCGGGTCGCCGGGAATGATGTGAGCGAGAAGAAAAACCATGGTGAGTATGAGCCACAGGGCAGGCAGCACCAGCAGGACGCGCGAGAAAATGTAACGAATCATGATTGCGAACGCGAGTTCGCTCGCCCTTTTTTGGATTGTTCATCCGGCTCGACTACGCGGCGATCCCGTTCCGCATCATCGTCTACAACGGATTTTCCGCTGGCAGGCCCCGCGGCGCCGATTGCGGCTGCCGTTTCGCCGGCCCGCTCGAGCCGCCGTACTTTCACGCGCGAAACCCGGCGGCGATCCATCTCTAACACCGTAAAACGGAAGCCATTTGCCTCGAAGCTTTCTCCCCCCTTGGGAATGAAGCCGAGCTGGTTCAGAACGTACCCGCCCACTGTTTCATACGCCGGATCATCCGGCAGCTCGATATTGTATTGGGAGGCCAGATCGCGCACTTGCAGCGACGCGTCGAACACCATGGCGCCATCCGCCAGGGTCATGGGGCGCTCCACCACATCGAATTCATCGTGAATTTCGCCCACCATTTGCTCCAGAATATCCTCCAACGTAACCAGCCCCAGGATGCTGCCATATTCGTCTACCACCATTGCCAGGCTCCCGCGACGTGTGCGCAGTTCCATCAACAATTCGCTGGCGGGTTTGCTCTCCGGCACAATCAAGATTTCGCGCAACATGGACCGCAGGTGGAATTCGGGCGGCGGTTGATCGTCTTCGGCGCGCCGCGCGCGATCCAGCAGAACCCAGATCATGTCCTTGATATGCACAAAGCCCACGATGTGGTCGATCGAGCCTTGATACACTGGGATGCGTGAACGTTGCGTGGTCGCAAACATTCTCATCGTCTCTTCCAGTCCCGCTTCCACCGGTAGCACGTGCATGTCTGGCCGCGGCACCATCACTTCGCGCACCTGTACTTGCCCAAGCCCCATCGCGCTTTGAATGAATCTCTCTTCGCGTGGCTCAAGAAGCCCGCGTTCCCGCGCCTGCTGGATCAGTACGCTCAACTCTTCGGCAGAGCGCACCATCGAGTGTGTGTGCGGAGTTTTGACCCCCATCGCCCGAACAATTTTCCCGGACAGTCCATCGAGTAAATCGATCGCCCAGCGAAACGTCTCGAGGAACCAGCGGAAGGGGCGAGCAATCAGCAGCGCTACACGTTCGGCCCGCTCCAGGCCCAGGCTCTTCGGCACCAGTTCACCGAAAAGCACTTGCAGAAATGTCAGCAGGATAAAAGCAGCGCCCAACGCAATGCCGTGGGCGATCAGTCCGGAAAGCTTACCGGGAATCCATTCCAGGGTGGGACGCAAAAACTCCGCCAGCGTCAATTCGCCCAGGTAGCCAAGGCCCAGGCTGGCCAGCGTGATACCCACTTGTACGCCCGAGACAACCCGTCCCAGATCGCCCAGTAGTTTTTCTACAATCCGGGCGCGGGGATCACCTTCCTCCACCAATTGCTTCACGCGCGAGAGCCGCACCGCCACCAGCGAAAACTCCGCGGCAGCAAAAAAAGCGTTTACACCGATCAGCGCGAGAACTCCAAACAGGCGTAAGGCGACCATACTCGCTGAATTCTAACAAGTTACCTCGGCCAATTGGAGTTTTCCCCTCCCCAGCGGCATCAAGATGCCAAATATTCCCCATCCGAATCCCATCAACACCTCCGGTTCCCGATTCTTTTGAAATCTGGCTCCAGGTCTCGGTTGCTTGACGACGAGTGCTGGGCTAAACTCCGCGCCGGAATTCTTAAACAAAAGGATCGATCCATTTGCTGCGATTTCTTCGCTATTTGGCTTCCGGACTTCTCGTCGTCGCTGGCCTCGCATTGGTACTCGGGTGGTGGATTCTTCACCGTCCGCTGCCCGAACTGGATGGCAGCATCACCATCCAGGAACTCCACCAGGCCGTGCTGGTAGACCGTGACATGCACGGTGTTCCAAGAATTCGCGCCGATTCCATGGAGGATATGGTTACGGCGCAGGGGTACGTGATGGCTCAGGATCGGCTTTGGCAAATGGATCTCCTTCGTCGCGTCGCCGCCGGCAACCTGGCCGAAATTTTCGGCCCTGGGCCGCTTGATTCAGCTCTGCAGCTCGACCGCGAAAACCGCACACTGGGATTGCGCGAGGCCGCCGAACGGGGGGTCGCGGATTTGACTCCGGAAGTGCATGTGCTGCTCGAAGCCTACGCTCGAGGCGTCAACCGCTACATCCAGGATCATTCCGGAAGACTTCCTCTTGAATTTGTCCTCTTGCGCTATCGTCCGCGCCAGTGGACCCCGGCGGATACGCTGCTTATTAATCTCTATATGTGGAAATCGCTCACGTCTTCCTGGAAATCGGAGCTGAACCGCGCCAGCATTACGGAACGAGTGGGTCCGGAACGCGCCAAGGATTTGTACGTCGTGGATTCGCCGCTGGATCATTTTATTGTCAGCGCCCCCGCCACCGGCGGCAAGTCAACTCCATCCGGTGGAATCAGTGACTTAAGAAAAGACGGAAGACTTCCGGCGAAGATTCAAAATGACGCGTTTGCTGGCACCTACGATCCAGGACCAGCCGCGACAGCCCGGCCCTCCCCCGAATGGATCGAAGCGCGCGAATTTCTAACCCAATTTGACGAGCAAATCCCCGGATTGATCGGCAGCAACAGCTGGGTGGTCAACGGCTCCCACACCGCTTCCGGAAAGCCGCTGCTCGCGAATGATCCTCACCTCGGACTGGGGATACCCTGCATTTGGTACATGGTTCACCTGGAATCTCCCGGCTACAACGCGGAAGGATTTGATCTTCCCGGGACGCCGCTGCTCATCATCGGACACAACGACCGCATAGCCTGGGGATTCACCAATAGTGGCGCGGACGTGCAGGATCTTTACGTCGAAACGTTTAATCCCACAAACCCGCTCGAATATCGCGTCAATGGCTCGTGGGTAGCGGCCAAACTGCGCCACGAAGTGATTCATGTAAAAGGCCGCCCGGATGATTCGCTCGACGTGGTCGAAACGCGACACGGCCCAATCGTCCGCAGCGAAGGCGTTCGCGCCTACGCCCTGCGCTGGACGGCCCTGGAACCCGGCTCAATGGATTTCGGCTATCCGCTTTTGAGCCGCGCGACAAACTGGACGGAATTCCGCGACACGATGCGACATGTTCCGGGCCCGGCCCAAAATGCAGTGTATGCCGACGTCGACGGCAACATCGGTTTCATAGTCGCCGCGCGCATCCCCATTCGGAAAAATGGCGATGGCTCGGTTCCTGTCCCTGGCTCAACAGACGATTATGATTGGACCGGTTACATTCCATTTGATGATCTGCCGCAGGTGCTGAATCCTCCGGAAGGAATCATCGCCACGGCCAATGCCCGGACCGTCGGGCCGGGTTACCATGGCTTCCTCACCGATCGCTGGGCGAATCCCTATCGCACCGAGCGCATTTACGAACTGCTTGAGAGCAACAAAAGCCTAAAGCCAGAAGATTTCAATACTATCCAAAACGACATCCTCTCTCTTCCCGACCGCTTCCTCGCCGAACAATTGGTCCATGCCGCGCAAACCCGCTTGCCATCCGATCCGCGCGCGCAGGACTGTTTGCGCCGCCTCTCAAATTTTGACGGGCTGGCGAAGCAGGAATCCGTGGAGATTTCTTTCCTCGAATATACCCGGCACATGCTTTTCCAGAATCTGCTCAAACTGTACCTCGGAAGTGAAGCGGGAATTTACGAGTGGTGGGACTTCACAAATGCGTACGAAAGCGTTTGGCTCCGCGACAAGGTATTTCTCGAAAATGTCTTACGCGATCGCCCGGCAATCTGGCTGCCGCACCAGTTCGCCAACTACGACGATTTATTGATGGCCAGCGTCGACCAAGCGGTGGCTGCGTTGCAAGTGGAAACCCGCAATCCCGATCGCACCGGCTGGCACTGGGGCGAAGTGAATCCCCTGTTCATGCCTCACCCGCTGGGGCGCTCCGGCTTCCTCCGGCCATTTCTGAGCCTTGGCCCGATGCCGCAAAGCGGCTCAATTGATACCGTCAAAGCCATGGGTCACGGTCATGGCCCGTCGATGCGATTCGTCGCGGATCTCTCAAACTTCGACAACTCCTTGATGGAAATCACCACTGGCGAATCAGGACAATACGGCAGCCCCTATTATCAGGATCAATTCACCCCCTGGTACGAAGGCCACACGCTGCCCGCACCATTCAGCGATTTGGCTGAAGCTCGTGTACAAATCCACAGATTAAGATTGCTGCCAAGTGAAGCAGCTCCCGCCGCCACCCACTGAATCGTTAGAACGGCCACTCCTAGCTGTGCTAACGTGAGTTTCGACTCCGATTTTCTCCTGAACTTTATTTTTCGACCGCAATCAACAGCGAATGCCTGAACTTCCCGAAGTCGAAGCAATGGCGCGCACCCTGCGGCCCCTGGTAGCGGGCCGACAGATTCTTCGCTGCCGGGTGTTACACCCGATCGCCGCAAGCTCCTCTACCGGCCGCGGAGCCGCCAAGGCGTCCGCGGAGCTGGAAAAATCGCTTCGCGGCCGGCGGATCCTCGACGTCAGCCGGCGCGGAAAATACCTGGTTCTCAACCTCGATCGCGGCTGCATCGTGATGCATTTCAAATTCGACGGTCAATTGGTCTGGTTCGATTCGGGCAACATCACCGGGCACATCGACGTGGCAATCGATTTCGAAAAAGGCGCGCTTGGATTTGTCGATCCCCGCCATCTGGGACGAGTACGCTGGCTCGCGGCTCCGGACGATCTTCCAGGAATCCGATCGCTCGGCATCGACCCCCTCTCACGCGAATTCACTCCTTCACTCTTGAAAACGCTGCTCTCCGCAAGCAGCAGGTCACTCAAGGCCTTTCTGCTCGACCAATCGCGCCTCGCCGGAATCGGAAACATTTATTCCAGCGAAGCTTCATGGCGCGCTCGACTCGATCCCCGGCGCCCCTCAAACCAGCTCACCGCCGACGAATCGCGGCGGCTGCACAATGCCATTGTTGCGGTTCTCCGGCGTGCGCTAGTATGCTGTCTCCGGCCTGCGCCTGACTTTCGTGATCCGGACTGGTGGTTCCAAGGGCTCGAAAGGATTCTTCGTGTCTACGGCCGCGAAGGTCAAGCCTGCCACCGGTGCCACCTGCCGATCCACCGAATCGCGCAAAATGGCAGATCGACTTTCTTTTGTGGACGCTGCCAGTGACGGTGAATCGGCGCCCGCTTGACCTTAGAGCAAGTGACGAGAGGCCTTGATGAATCCAGCAACTAACAAGCCTGCGGAACCACAACCCAAAGGTGGCTTTGAGCGTTCCCTCGCGCGCCTCGAAGAAGTTGTTAAGAGACTCGAAAGCGCGGACCTTTCCCTGGACGAGGCCATGAAACTTTTCGAGGAGGGCGTGAAGCTTTCGCGCGAATGCCAGAAACAACTCGAAGAAGCGGAAGGCCGCGTGGAAATTCTCCTGAAAAAGGCCGGCGGCAAAATGGAAGTGGAGCCCTTTGAGCCGGAAGAAGAATCTTCTTAGCGCTCCCACCACAAAATGCCTCAGCCCAGCGAAGCTCACGATCGAATGAATCTACCCACCTTTTTCGAGCAGGATCGCGCGGCGGTGGACGCCGAACTCGCCCGGCTATTGCCGCCTGAAAGCGCCATGCCTGCCTCCATCCATCGCGCGATGCGTTACAGTGTGTTCGCAGGAGGCAAGCGCATCCGCCCCATCCTGTGCCTGGAAGCCTGTCACGCTTTTCTGGACGACCTCACTCCGGCATTGCCCGTCGCCTGCGCGCTGGAATTCATTCACACCTATTCGCTGATTCATGACGATTTGCCCGCGCTTGATAATGACGATCTGCGTCGCGGCAGGCCCACCAGCCATAAACAATTCGGAGAGGCCGCCGCCATCCTGGCGGGCGATGCCTTGCTCACACTGGCATTTGAAACGCTTTCCAAGGCTCCTCTCGATCCGGCGCGCTGCGTCAGAGTGATTCAGGAAATTGCGGCCGCTGCCGGAACCGTTAACGGCATGGTCGGCGGCCAGGTGGCCGATCTGGAAGCAGAGGGAAAGCAGGTGGACGCCGCGGGCCTTGAATATATTCACCGGTCGAAAACTGCGGCGCTGATTCGCGCCAGCGTGGTGGCAGGCGCGCTGTGCGGTGGCGCGAGCGTGCCAGACGTCGAACGCATCCGCCGGCTTCGGCGAAAATATTGGCTGGGCATTCCAGGTGGTGGACGACATTCTCGACGTCGAGGAATCCTCCGCCGCGCTTGGAAAAACAGCCGGAAAAGACCAGGCCCAGCAAAAGGCCACCTACCCCGCGCTTTTCGGCCTCGAAAAATCCCATAAAATGGCGGCCGAGCTCGTGCAAAACGCCAGGAACGAACTCACTTCCTTCGGAAAACGCGCCGAACCGCTCCGACAAATGGCCGATTTCTTGATTGCCAGGCGCGCGTGATTCGGCCAGCAGTCCGAAGCCTCCCGATGGTTGAAAAATCCAAATCAAATAATCTTAAGACGCGGCTCGACGTCCTACTCGTCGACCGCGGCCTGGCGGACTCGATTCAGCGAGCCCGCGCATTGCTGTTGGCTGGAGAAGTGCGCGTCAATCAACAGCGCGCGGATAAACCAGGCACGTTGATCGCCCCCGACGCGCTACTGGAGATATCAAGCGGCCGGACTCCTTATGTGAGCCGGGGCGGCTTGAAATTGGCCGGCGCTTTGCAGGATTTCAGTTTATCGGTCGAAGGGAAAATTTGTCTCGATGCAGGAAGTTCCACCGGCGGATTCACCGATTGCCTGCTTCAGCGCGGAGCGAAACGCGTGTACGCCGTTGACGTGACCATCGATCAATTGGATTGGAAGCTGCGCCAGGATTCCCGAGTGGTTTCCATCGAGTGCAATGCCCGGTATTTGAAGC
Organism: uncultured Acidobacteriota bacterium; assembly: GCA_963797765.1. Classification (GTDB taxonomy): domain Bacteria; phylum Acidobacteriota; class Terriglobia; order Acidiferrales; family UBA7541; genus JBGPTK01. The sequence goes on from CAWCQU010000003.1 coordinate 1,724,573, forward strand.
CGGAATCAATTCCCGATCCAGTCGATTTCGTCTGCGTGGATGTGTCCTTCATCTCCGTCTCGAAACTTCTTCCCGCGCTGATTCTTTCCGCGAAGCCAAATGCCGATTTCTTGATTCTGATCAAGCCGCAGTTTGAGTTGAATCGCCGCGACGTCCCCAGCGGAGCAATCGTTCTCGATCCAGCCTTGCATGAACGAGCAATTGCGGGCGTCCGGGAAGCTTCGGCAAAAGCAGGTCTCGAACCATTGCGCGTGATCCCCAGCCGCATCGCCGGCGCTGGCGGAAATCAGGAGTTTTTTCTCCATGCCCGGCGGCAAATGATAAAGTAAAAGCCGCGCGCAGCCAGATGAGCTCCCAATTGAACAATTCCGCCGGCACACAGCTCCGCACGGTTGGCATCATCTCCAAGCCGAACAAGGAGCAGATTTGCGTCGTTGTTCCCGCGTTGCTTGCGTGGCTCGAACAGCGCGGCATTAAAACGGTCTGCGATACCGAAACGGCGGCCCAGTGCGCGCCCGGCTTGGCTTCTCTATCTCGCGAAGAACTTCCCAAGAACGTCGATCTGCTAATTGTGCTTGGCGGCGATGGCACGCTGCTCGCGGCCGCGCGGCTCCTGGGCGATCGGAATGTCCCCATCTTGCCTGTAAACCTGGGCGCGCTGGGATTCTTGACCAGCGTCACTCTCAGCGAGCTTTATCCGCTGCTGGAGCTGGTGATCGCCGGCAAGCACCGCATCAGCCAGCGCATGATGCTCGAAGCGGAAGTGCTCCGGGATGGAAAAACCATTTCGCACCATCAGGCGCTGAACGATGCCGTGGTGACGAAAACCGATCTCGCGCGCATCATCGATCTCGACGTTTTCGTCGACGGCGATCTGGTGGGCCATTTTCGCGCCGATGGTTTGATCGTTGCCACTCCCACGGGCTCGACGGCCTATTCGCTCTCGGCCGGTGGGCCGATTATTTATCCCGTCCTGCAGTCATTCGTGATCACGCCCATTTGCCCGCACATGCTCACCAACCGGTCGCTGGTGCTTTCCGATTCCGCTCAAGTGGAAATTCAATTCGTCTCGGGCGACGAGCCGGCCCGTCTGACGGTCGACGGTCAAGAGGGCTTCGAACTTTTTATCAATGATCGCGTGGTGATTCGCAAGGCGAAGAACAAAGTTTATTTGGTGCGCCCGCCGCAGAAGACCTACTTCGAGGTCCTGCGCAACAAGCTCCGATGGAGCGAGCGTTGAGCGGAGGCTTTCTTTTTCAAGGTCCAAGGAGCAAAAGATGAAAACGAAAATTGGCATTCTTGCCTTTCTGTGTTTGCTTGCGGTGGCCGCTGCCGGCACCGTGCAGGCGCAATTGCCGGGCCGGAATCCTTTGCCGGCCGTTTATCCGGCCACGGAAGGTTTTGTCGATTCCCATGGCGTGTTGATCTATTACTGGGCCGTGGGACACGGCACGCCGCTCCTGATCGTTCACGGCGGCCCGGGCGCGTCCCATGATTATTTTCTTCCCTATCTTCTACCTCTGGCCCAGCACCACCGGTTGATCTTTATCGACGAGCGCGGCTCCGGAAAATCGCAAAAACTCGAGGATCCCGCTGGCTACACTGTCGAGAATATGGTCGAAGACGTGGAAGCCGTGCGGCAAGGCCTACGCCTCGGTAAAATCGCACTGCTCGGACATTCTTACGGTGGCGTGCTGGCCCAGGCCTATGCTCTGAAATACCAGAATAATCTGACGCAATTAATTCTGGGCAGCACGTTCCCCAGCACCAAGCAGATGAATGAAGTCTTCGTGCGCATGAAGGAAAAAATGGCGCCGGAACTCCGCGAGCGAATCGATCGCATGGAGCGCGAAGGATTGTTCGGTCACGGCAAGGACTACGAAAAGAATCGCTACACCTCCGACTATATGATCGCGGCGTGGGGCGAAGGATATTTTCCCTATCTCTACCAGAACCATCCCGACGCGAATTACGACCCCATTCAGGCGGGCAACACGGCCTGGGATTTGTACCGCGAAATGTGGGGGTCGCACGGCGAATACGTTATCGATGGAAATTTGGAGACAGTCGAATATGTGGATCAATTGCACACGATCCGCGTGCCCACGTTGATCATGGCCGGCGACCACGACGAGTGCGATCCTTCGCTATCGCAAGAAATGCACGAGAAAATTGCCGGCTCAAAACTCGTGATCCTGCCGAAAAGCGGGCACATGACGTTTGTGGACCAACCAAACCTGTTCATCAAGTCCGTGGTCGATTTCCTGAGCGCGACTCCGACTGCCCACGCGTCCAAGTGAGCCGGGAACGGCGCCGTGAACTCATTTCCAGGCCGCGTCCAGAGCCATCACAACTTTCGTGCTTCTCCCGCAGCCGAGTGGGATGGTCCCCCCGACAAAATGATGCTTGCGCTATTCGCCGCGGACCAAATCCGCGCGCGATTCGCGCCGCCGGATAATGCGGAATCGGCGGCCCTCCACAATCACTTCCGCTGCCCGAGGCCGCGAATTATAGTTGGAGGCCAGCACGAACCCATACGCGCCCGTCCCCCAAATTACCAGCAAATCGCCCGATTCGGATTTCGCGATCGGCCAATCCTGGATGAAGCAATCACCCGACTCGCAAATCGGTCCCACAATATCAGCGGTAATCGTTTCCGGTGTTGTTTCTGGCCGCACTGCCGGCGTGATGGGATGCGTCGCACCATACAGCGCCGGCCGGATCAGATCGTTCATCGCCGCATCCACCACGACAAAATTTCTACCATTCGTGGTTTTGGTGTAAATCACGCGGGTCAGCAGCACGCCTGCTGGTCCCACCAGGCTGCGTCCCGGCTCCAAAAGCAAACGGCAGCCTAATGGCTGCACGATGCGCGCGATCACTCGCCCGTACGCGTTCCAATCGGGCGGCTGTTCATCGTTGTACCGCACGCCAAGCCCGCCGCCAAAATCGAAATAGCGGAGTCTGATGCCATGCTTCGCAAGATCCCGAACGTGGCGAGCCATGCGCTGCGCGGATCGTCGAAACGGGCCGAGCGACAAAATCTGCGAACCGATATGCGCGCTGATTCCTTGCCAGGAAATCCAGCGCTTGCTCCGAGCCGCCACATACAGCTCCCGCGCGACGCTCCATTCCATGCCAAATTTGTGATGATGCCGTCCGGTTGAAATGTGCGGATGCCCGCCGGCTTCGATATCCGGATTGATGCGCAGCGCCGCCGGCGCGGCGCGTCCCAGCCGGCTGGCCTCGGAAAGTAGAATCTCCAGCTCCGCTTCGGATTCCACATTGAAGAGTAAAATCCGCGCGCGCAGCGCTTCCCGGATCTCATCGCGCGTCTTGCCCACTCCCGAGAACACAATCCGCCTGCCGGAAACTCCCGCGCAGTTCAGCCGTTCCAGTTCTCCGCCGGAGACAATGTCGAAGCTGCTGCCCAACCGCGCGAAACCCCGCAGGATGCTGAGATTCGAATTGGCTTTCACCGAATAGCAGATTGTGTGCGGCACGTCCGCGAACGCCGCGCGCATTCGACGATAAGCATTCTCGATGCTCGTCCGGCTGTACACGTAAACCGGAGTGCCTGCGTGGGCGGCAATCGACGAAACGGAAACGTCTTCGCAGAAAAGCTCGCCTTCCCGGAACGTAAAATTAGCAGTGTAACGAGTGGGATCGCACTCGGCGCTTGCCGCTCGGGAATGGCTTCGCTCCGGCGTCACAATACTTTCAGCACCACAAGAGTGCGATCGTCGGCTGGCGGAGCTCCGCCGGAAAATTTATCCATCTCTTCGAACATTACTTTTGCCAGATGAATGGCTGAAGACCGGTGATGCGCGGCCACCAGCTCGCACAGCCGCTCATTTCCGAAAAATTCCTTCTGATGATTCTGCGTATCGCCGAAACCGTCGGAATGAATCACCATGATATCGCCGGGATCCAATTGCAGTGTCATCTCGTCATACTCGGCATTTTCATACATGCCCAGCGGAAAGCCTTCGAGCTTCAGTTTTTCGGCTCGTCCATCCTTCCAGAGGATCGGTTGTTCCTGGCCCGCGCTGGAAATTCGCAGCTTGCGTTTGCCTTTGTGCCACGTTGCGAAGCACATGGTCATGAATCGCCATTCGATTTTATGTTCGTAGAGCATCGCGTTCATGGCGCGCAATAATTCGGTGGGGTGCGGCTTGCTCGCGGTCATACTGCGAAGAATTCCGATCGCCGCGGCTCCGTAGAGCGCCGCAGCCGTTCCCTTCCCGCTCACGTCGCCCATGGCGATACCCAATTCCTGCGGACCGTACCGCGCAAAATCGTATAGATCGCCTCCCAACTCGCGCGCGGAAATATAGTGTGCCGCCATCTCCAATCCGTATTCCTTGCCGGGCACGCGCGGCAGCAGCGCCGCCTGCAGCCGCTTGGCCGCCTGCAAATCGCGATCCATGCGCGCCTCGTCTCGCGCCACTTGCTGGTAGAGCCGCGCGTTTTCGATCGACACGGCCAGGTGCGCCGCCAGGATCGTAAGCGTTTGCACGTGATCGGGCGTGAAATAATTCAGCTGCGGACTTTCCAGGTCCAGCACGCCCACCACCTGGCCCTTATAAATCATCGGCACGGCCAATTCTGACCGCGTCTCCTTGTTTGTACAGATATAACGCGGATCGGCGCCCACGTCCGGCACCACCACCGGTCTTCGCAGTGAAGCGGCGGCGCCGACGATCCCTTCATGAGCGGGTACGGCGTGTTTTTCCTGAAAATGCTGGCCGAATTTCACGTTTACGCGTTGCCGGAAAACGTGTGCGCTCTCGTCATAAAGCAAAATGCTGAAAATCTGGTAATCGATCACGCGCTTCACCAGTTCGGCCGCGCGGCGCAAAATCGCTTCCACCTCCAGCAGAGTATTCGCCTCGCGACCCACTTCATTCAGCACCAGCAGCGTATCCGCCTGCCGGCGCGTGCGTTCAAACAATTGCGCATTCTCGATGGCGCTGGCGATCCGGCTGGCCACCAGGATCAGGATATTGGTTTGTTCGGGAGTGAAATAATCCAGTTGGTGGCTCTCGATATCCAGCACGCCCACTACTTTGCCCTGTTGCAGCAGCGGAACGGCCAGTTCGGATTGCACCGCGTCCAGCGCGTTGATATACCGCGAATCCTTGCGTACATCGCTCACGCGCACGGCTTGCCCGGTGGCCGCCGCGGTTCCGATGATCCCGCCGCCGATGGGAATGCGCCAGTGCTCCACCACTTCAGGGCGATGGCCGATGGCGAACCGGAAATACAATTGGTCCGTATTTTCTTCGGGTAGTAAAACCGCGAAAATTTCGTAGTCGATCAACTGCTTGATCAATGCCGCCGCCCGGGCAAGCACCTCATCCAGATTCAGCGACGAATTAATTTCGTGAGCAATTTCCGTCAGCGTCTGCAGAGCCTCTGCAGGCAGATCGGAAGACAATTTCACTTCCAGCGGTTCCATTGGACTCCAAAACTTTCCTGTTTCGTGTTCGCGGCCGCACCTGCACCCGCAGCCGCGATTATGAGTGCGCGATTATTATAACAGGACACCTTCGCGGGATCGAAGCGTCGCTTCGAATATCAATTTCCGCAAGTTTTTGCGGCGATTCAGGCAGCAAAACTAAGAAAATTAATTCGGGGAAATGCCGCCCGCGCGAGCTTGCTCTAGAATTTTTACGCTGGCGCTGGCCCCGATCCGCGTGGCCCCGGCGGCAACCATCTTCTTGAAATCTTCCAGCGTGCGCACGCCACCCGCCGCTTTCACTCCGATTTCTCCGCCCACCACGGCGCGCATCAGCGCCACATCTTCCGCAGTGGCCCCGCCGGGACCAAATCCCGTGGACGTCTTGACGAAATCCGCTCCGGCATTCTTCGAAGCAACGCTGGCTCGCACCTTTTCCTCAATGGTCAGCAGCGCCGCTTCGATAATCACCTTGCAAATGCCGCCGCCGCGGTGGCTGGCCTCCACTACGCCCCGGATATCCGACTCCACCACGTCATCCTGCTTCGATTTCAGCGCGCCCACATTGATCACCATATCGATTTCCTGCGCGCCCAGCTTCAGCACTTCTTCCGTTTCGTAAATTTTCACTTGCGGAAGTGTTGCCCCCAGCGGAAAACCCACCACCGTGCAAACTTTCACGTTGCTTCCGCGCACCAACTCTGCCGCCAGCGAGACGTAACACGGATTGATGCACACGGAAGCGAAACCAAATCGCACCGCTTCCTGGCAAAGTTTGCGCAGTTCGTCGCGGCTCGCGTCCGGTTTCAGCAGCGTGTGATCGATCAGCCGTGCGATATCCGCATCAATCTGCTGCACCTCGGAGCCGGCGGAAATTCGCGACGCTCCCGCTTCCACCACTTTGCGCGTCTTGATCGCGCACCGCTCCGCGCAATTCTGATTGCAGCCGGGGCAAACCAGTTCGTCGATTTCAAGGCCGGTAAGGCCGCAGCCTTTGGGCGCGCCCAGATAGCCGATAATCTCCTCGGTAATCGCTTGAACGATTTGTTCGAACTGTTGTTGTTCCACCCGGCTTACTCCATTCGAACAGCCAGAACGCCCTGCACCGAACTGCCCAATACTTAATATTTAACGGCAGAAGCCACGCACTTTAGAAATATCGCTGCGATTTCAAACCTTGCGGTGCCTTTCCTCGATGGCCGTGATCTTATCAATCCGCTTTTGATGCCGCCCGCCGGCATAATGAGTGTCCAGCCACACGGCTACAATTTCACGCGCCGTTTCCGCCGCAATCATTCGCGCCCCCAGCGTCAGCACGTTTGCGTCATTATGCTCGCGACTGTTTCGCGCGGACGCGCGATCATAACATAGCGCCGCGCGCACTCCCGGCACCTTGTTCGCCGCCATCGCGGAGCCGATTCCCGCGCTATCGATCATGATTCCGCGCCAAGCATCCCCGCGCGCCACGGCATTCGCCACCGCTTCTGCGAAATCAGGATAATCCACCGCCGCGGTGCTGTCCGTTCCCAGGTCGCGCGCTACATAGCCCCAATCGCGCAAATAGCCTTCCAATTGTTCCTTCAGTTCGTAGCCGCCATGATCCGCGCCGATCGCCACAATTCTCCCACGATTCGATTCCCCGCCCGCAGGTTCCACCACGCGAATCGTGATACCACGAGCCTCCGCCTCATCGCGCGCCAGCGGTGTCACCAGAGTGTCCGGTGTAACCGTGATTTCACCGCCCTTGGCGATGGATTCCAGGTCTCGGGCCGTTAAAACGTTGCGTGGCAAGGTTGGTTATTCCGGAGGCAGCGTCAGGATGCACACATCTTTCAGATTTCGATAATGTTCCGCGTAATCCAGTCCGTATCCGACCACGAAATCATTCGGAATCTCGAACCCCACGTAATCCGCCTTCACTTCAGCGATGATCCTCCGCGAAGGTTTATCGAGCAGGGCAGCCACACGCAGCACTTTCGGTTTGCGTTGCAGCAGGATGCGGCGAAGATAGCTCAGCGTCAGCCCCGTATCGAGAATATCTTCCACCAGGATCACATTCAACCCTTCAATGCTCGTGTCCAAATCTTTGTTCAGGCGGACCTCGCCCGACGAACTCTGTCCTTTGCCGTAACTCGATACCGCCATGAAGTCCAGCGAAGTATCCAGGTTGATATGGCGGATCAAGTCGGAGAGAAAGATGCACGCCCCTTTCAGCACCCCAATCAAGTGGACGCGCTCGCCCTTAAAATCTTTGGTAATCTGCTTGGCCACTCCCCGAACGCGCTTCTGGATCGCCGTGTTGCGGATCAACACCTTTAAATGATCGCGATAGCCGATGGGCACCTGCAGATCCTCCCCTGCCAAGAAGGCCGTTACTCTACTCCAGGTGCCGGAGTATGACAAGTCTATGAATACAAAGTAAAAATTCCGTTTCGCGATCCCCGCCCTCATCTTTCCGGTTGACAAAGACAGGGTGAAATTCTTACAGTGGCAGCATCGTTTTGGGGTGGAAGTTGGCTTTTGAAAGCTTGCGGCTTCAGTCGGGATTTTATAATTGGAGTTCAAACGGGCGTCGAAGTGTCGCCGCTCATTAATGATCTGCTCTTTTCTTTAAAAGGTTTCTGAATTTGATTCAAGCGAGGCAAGTCCAAAAATGTTTAACGATTCGATAGGAGGCAAAATGAAGTGTAAGTTCAGCCCCATCAAAATGGGTTTAATTTTCGGTATTCTTTTCCTGGGACTCCTCTCTTTCAGCTTGACCACTTGGGCGCAGTCCACCACCGATGGCGCCATCGGCGTAACGGTCACGGATCCTTCGGGAGCAGTCGTACCCGGCGCTAGCATCTCGGTCGTAAATCTGGGCACCAATGCAAAGGCCAGTGGAACCACGGATGGAGGCGGACGGTATGTAATCGTCCACCTGCAGCCCGGCGTTTACACGGTGGAAATCAACGCTCAAGGATTTGGAACCTACCGGCAAGAGAATGTCACCGTCGAATTGGGCCGCACTACAACGATTGAAGCCAGCCTTGGAGTCGCGAAACAGACCCAAACAGTGGTCGCTACGGCTGAGGCTCCCGTGATCACCACTGATCGCCCAGATTTCTCGACGAATATCAACCAGCAAACTCTTGAGAATTTGCCGGTCAATAGCCGGCGATGGTCGTGGTTTGCTCTGGGCACTCCTGGAGCGGTTCCCGATGGTGGATTCGGACTCGTTAGTTTCCGCGGCATTTCTGGGCTTCTGAACAATAACACCGTTGACGGCGCCGACAACAATCAGGCGTTCTTCAGCGAAGAGCGCGGCCGAACCCGCATCAGCTATTCCACCAGCGAAGCTTCCATCCAGGAATTCCAGGTGAACACTTCCAATTATTCCGCCGAATACGGCCGTGCAGCCGGCGGCGTTGTGAATGCTGTCACCAAGAGCGGAACGAACTCGATCCACGGACAAGCTTTTTGGTACGATCGAAGCAGCGATTGGGGCGCCATCAATCCTTTCTCACTTCACAGAGTGACCCCCAGCAGCCCACTCACTGCTTTCCAGCCCGAAGATAAGCGGCACCAGTTCGGTGGAGCGCTAGGAGGGCGCATTATCAAGGACAAGTTGTTCTGGTTCTTCAGCGCCGATCAGCAACTCCGGCCTTTTCCTGCGGTCGCGAATTCTGGCACTCCCGGAGCCATCTTTGCGCCTCTCAGCGCGGCTGAGACAGCTACGCTCACTACTCGCGGCGTGCTTCCTGGAAATGCCGCCGCAGTCAATAGCGCGATTACTTTAATGTCCAATCTGACCGGTAACGTACCCCGGCGCGGCGATCAACTCGCACTGCTTCCCAAGATTGACTGGAACATTACCTCAAATCACCACGCTTCTTTCAGCTACAACCGGTTCCGCTGGAACTCGCCTGAGGGCATCCAGTCGGCCGCAATCGTCAATCGCGGCGTTGAAAGCTTTGGAGGCGATTTTGTGAAGGACGACTGGGGAATCGCGAAACTCGTCTCTACCTTTTCCTCCAATACCACCAACGAATTTCGCTATCAGTACGGCCGGGATTTCGAGTTTGAAACCGGCCAGAACGCCATACCAGGTGAGCCGGTTTCCCAATTGGGTGTATCTGCTCAAATTACCATCAACGGTGTGGGTACTTGGGTATTCGGCATGCCCAACTTTCTGCTTCGTCCAAAATATCCGGATGAGCGCAGAAACCAATTCGCCGACACCGTTTCTTGGAATCATGGCGCACACCTGTTCAAATTCGGCTTCGATTTCAACCATGTGCATGACACTGAAATCAATCTCTTCTCCGGATTCGGCGCCTACTCCTACAACACCCGAGTGGATTATTTCAGCGATTTTGCCGCCAATGCCACAGGCCACGCGCAGTTCTGCGGAACCGTGGCAACTCCGCTTCCCTGTTACTCGAATTTTGTTCAGGGATTCGGGACTCCAGGATTCAATTTTTCAACCAATGACATCGCCTTCTTCGCCCAGGATGACTGGCGCATTAAGCCTCGTTTGACATTGAATCTCGGCTTGCGCTGGGATTCCGAGTTCTTGCCCTCGCCGCAGATTCCCAATTCCACCATCCCTGGAACCTCCTCTTTTGCCTCGGATCGCACTGACTTTGGTCCGCGGTTAGGATTTGCCTGGGATATGACCGGAAACGGAAAAACCATTCTCCGTGGCGGTTACGGTATTTTCTACGGGCGAATCATCAATTCCACAATCTTCAATGCCATCGCCAATACGGGCGTGGTAGGCGGACAGAGTACGGTCTCTTTGCTGCCAGGCCAGACGGGAGCTCCCCTGTATCCCAACGTAATTGGTGCAGGTGCGGCACCTCCAGGACTGAGCATTATCCAGTTCGGCAAAGATTCCAAGCTTCCCTTGGTTCACGAATTCGACCTGGAAGTTGAGCGGCAGGTCGCCACCAATACTGTGGTTTCTATTTCCTACATTGGCAGCTTGGGCCGCAGGCTTCCACGGTTCGTCGATCAGAAACCTGGTCGCGCCCACTCTGACGACCACTTACACGGTCTCCGGTGGACCGCTGAACGGGCAGACATTCACCGTGCCCTATTTTGGAGTGCCTACTGCTTCGACGAGTGGAACGAGACGTCCGAATAATGCAGTCGGGGCGATTACCGATATTTCCTATTCGGTCAATTCCAATTACAATGCTCTGGTGATTGCTCTGAACCGGCGCTTCTACAAGAATTTGCAGTGGCAATCGTCATTCACCTGGTCACGCGCCAATGATTTTGGCCAGGCCTCGCAGACGTTCACGGCAACCAATAACGTACTCAATCCCTTCAATCTGGCCGGCGAATACAGCCGGTCGAACTTCGATATTCGCGACCGCTTCGCCTCCGGATTGATTTGGACTCCCGATTATTACAAGGGAGACAAATCCGTTCTGAAGTACTTGCTGACCGGCTATACGATCTCCCCGGTTGTTTCCATCGCCTCCGGCGCTCCTTATACTCCGACGATCTCCGGCAATGCTCCGAACCCGGCTGGCTTCTCCGCAATCACGGGTGGAACCGGAGTTCTTGCAGTCGGAGGAACGAATCGCCCGCCCTTCCTTGGGCCGAATTCGTTCCAGATGCCGGGTTACCGGGACGTCGATCTTCGACTCCAAAAATCCTTCCATATTTGGGAGACATGGAAGTTGAGTTTGATCGGCGATGCTTTCAATCTCTTTAACCACAACAACGTAACCTCCGTGAACACTCAGATGTTCAGCATTTCGGGGAGTTCACTTGTATTCCAGGACGGGCTGAGCGGTCGGAGCCTTTTTGGCAATCCAACCGCCTCCAGCAACACCCTGACGGCCCAGCGGCAGATTCAGGTGGGCATCAAGCTGGATTTCTAATCTCAATCGATTAGAAAATTCCGCATAGGTCCAGGGACAGTTCAAAAGAAAAGGGCGGCTCAAAAGAGCCGCCCTTTTTATGTTCATTCCCCTGGTAGTTAATTTGTCGCGTTTTCGAATTTAAAATCGAGGTCACCCCGGCATTTGCTGGAGCAGGTTCGTCTTCATTCCGAACCCTACGGCCACCCCGCCACACCAAACAAAGTGGAACAGGGTGAGGAATCTCCAGTAAACTTCTCCCGCCGCGGCAGCCTGTCTTGTATGCGCCGTTCGTCAATAACACGACTGTGAAAAAATTTGCCATGCCCCAACTGCGGATCGACGCTTATGCAGTCGCATCCGCGCTGGCCTTGATCTGCTGCCACCGGCGCGGCCTACGTTTGAAGTCGAGGACTTTCTTTCGCAGCCGAATCGATTTTGGCGTCACTTCCACAAACTCGTCATCGGCGATAAATTCGATCGCCGTCTCAAGCGTTAACACGCGATGCGGCACCAACCGAATCGCTTCATCCGCTGACGACGCCCGCATGTTCGTCTGCTTCTTTTCTTTCGTGACGTTCACGTCCATGTCCGCTTCGCGCGCATTCTCGCCGACAATCATTCCTTCGTACACTTCAATCGCGGGTCCCACAAACAATTCGCCACGTTCCTGCAGATTCCACAGCGCAAACGCAGTGGTCGCACCGGCGCGGTCGGCCACCAGCGCGCCCGTGGCTCGCGAAGCAAGCTCCCCGGCATAATCCGTCCACCCGTCGAACAGCGAATGCAACAGAGCGGTTCCGCGCGTGTCGGTCAAGAGCTGCCCACGAATGCCGATCAACCCGCGCGAACGGATGCGAAATTCCATCCGCACACGGCCCGAGCCGTGGTTCACCATTTTCGTCAGTTCCCCACGCCGCGTTCCCAGGGTCTCCATCACGATCCCCACAAAACTCTCGGGGCAATCCACCACAAACACTTCCAAAGGCTCCACACGCCGCCCGCCCTCTTCCCGCACCACAATTTCCGGCTTGCCCACCATCATTTCGTAGCCTTCGCGGCGCATCGTTTCAATCAGGATCGCCAGTTGCAATTCTCCGCGTCCCAGCACCCGGAAAGTATCCGTGGTCTCGGAATCTTCCACGCGGATCGAAACGTTGGTCAGCAATTCCTTCTGCAATCGATCGCGAATATCCCGCGACGTCACCAGGCTTCCCTCGCGCCCCGCCAGCGGCGAAGTGTTCACCGTAAAAAGCATCGCCAACGTAGGTTCATCAATCAGCAAGGGTTCGCACGGAGCCGGATTTTCTAAATTAGTGATGGTCTCGCCGATTTGGATTCCCTCGACGCCCGCAATCGCCACAATGTCCCCGCAGATCACTTCTTCTGCTTCATCGCGCTCCAGTCCCCGGAAGGTATACAGCTTGGTGATTTGCGTCGAAACGATCGGACCGGCAAGTTGCGCGATTCCCACCGTCTCCCCGCGGTGCAGTGTACCGTTAAACACACGCCCAATCGCGATCCGTCCCAGAAAATCGCTGTAATCCAGGTTCGTCACCTGAATTTGCAGCACTCCGGCGGGATCACCCGAAGGCGTGGGAATCCGTTCCACAATTTTCTCGAACAATGGCTGAAGGTTTGTCGACGAATCGCCCAATTCCCTGTGAGCCACGCCCATCTTCGCGTTCGTATACAGCACCGGAAAATCGAGCTGGTCTTCCGTGGCATCCAGGTCTATGAACAGGTCATAAATCTCGTCCAGCACCTCTTTCGTGCGGGCATCGGAGCGATCGATCTTATTCAGCACAATAATTGGCGGCAGGTGCGCCTGCAGAGCCTTCTGCAGCACATAGCGAGTCTGCGGCAAGGGACCTTCGCTGGCGTCCACCAGCAGCAGCACGCCGTCCACCATGCGCAGCGCCCGCTCCACTTCGCCTCCAAAATCGCTATGCCCTGGCGTATCCACGATGTTGATCTTCGTCTCGTGATAAAACACCGCGGTACTCTTTGCCAGAATCGTGATTCCGCGCTCGCGCTCCAGGTCGTTGGAATCCATCACCCTTTCCACCAGGTGCTGATTGGCGCGGAAAATGCCGCTTTGGCGCAGCATGGCATCCACCAGCGTCGTTTTGCCATGGTCTACGTGCGCGATAATCGCTATATTTCGTATGGCCTGCGTCATGCGTTTCTCATTCTCCTCGGCGCGGTTCGTTCACTAGACGGGCACGCTCTCGGCAGCCGCCACTTTCAATCGAAGGCTTCGCAGGGTTCAACGGGGTACCGCTGAAGGCCCAACCGCTCTCTCGCACTGCGGGGTTGTGATAAACAAAAAGGGCTGCAAGCGCGACCCTGCAGCCCCTCTGCAAAAGTCAGTCTTCTCACTGCGTTACCATTGCAAAATCAGGCCTCCATCTTACCACGGAGCCGCCCCTTTTGCCGTCCCCTTGTTGCGCAGGTCGTGTAGCGCCACCCTTCCACGCCCGACGGGTTCTGTTGGGAGGGTGGCATCTTTACTTTCAATTGCGCCCCCAATTGGGACACCACTGTTGCTCATCCCGGCTATGGCCGCACCATCCTCATGCGTTACACTCCTGCGACGCCCAACGGAACTGTGATGCGGTTGCGCCGCTGGGCCGCCAGTTCTGACCGGGATCTGATTAGGACCACCATGGGTAAACAGCGCCTAGAAGCCTTCACCGATGGAGTGCTCGCCATCGTAATCACCATTATGGTGCTCGAGCTAAAAGTGCCTTCAGGCCCGAATCTTTCGTCGCTCGCTCCAGGCATCCCGATCCTTCTCGCCTACGCCCTCAGCTTCGCGAATGTCGGCATTTTCTGGAATAATCATCACCACATGCTGCACGTCACCGAACGAATCAACGGCACGGTGTTGTGGGCCAATCTTTTTTTGCTCTTTTGGATTTCGCTCGTTCCCTTCGTCATCCGTTGGATCGACGAAGCTCATTTCGCTTCCGCCCCCACCGCCGCCTACGGAGTGGTTCTGGCAATGTCTTCGATTTCCTACCTCCTATTGGAGCGCGCCATCATCGCCTGCAATGGCCCCAATTCAAAACTGGCGCAAGCGGTGGGCCGCGACTTCAAAGGCTATCTGTCATTGACGATCTATACCCTGGCGATCGCGCTCGCTTTCGTGCGCCCCTGGATCGCCATCGCCCTCTACGTGGTGAATGCTATGCTTTGGTTCATACCCGATCGAAGAATCGAATCAATTGTCTGAACGAATACTTTCACGAGGATGCAGCATGTTTAATAAAAACGTGACGACAAACTCCCCCGGAATGCTCGGCCACGGTTTCTACGCCCATCATTCCGAAGCTCAAAAAGCCGCGAACGAGTTCGCCTTCCCGGCCCTCACGCGCGCGGTAGCGGCAATCGATCCGTCCCTCACACACTCGAATTTTGTCGCCGCGGATTTTGGCTGCGCGCAAGGCACCAGTTCGCTCGCTCCCATGAAGCTCGTCATCTCCGCAATCAAGTCCCGCTGGAGCCCCGACCCGGCCGTTTCAATCGTGCACGTCGATCTGCCTACCAACGACTTCGCGACGCTTTTCGACACGGTGCAGAATTCCCCCGATAGCTACTTACGTGGTGAATCGAATGTTTTTTCGTTCGTCTGCGGCCGTTCCACTTACGACCGCGTCTTCCCTCCCGGCACCTTGGCGCTCAGCTATTCCGCCATCACGCTGCACTGGCTGAGTCACGAATCAGTCGACATCCCCGACGGTCTTTGGTCGCAAGGAAGATCAGACGCACCGCAGCAAGCCTGGGCGGCCCAGGCACGCGAGGATTGGTTTGGATTTCTCACCCATCGCGCGAACGAGTTAAAACCGTCCGGACGCATCGTTGTGCTGGCCAGCGGCGCCCTCGATTCACCCGACGGCGGTCCCGGTGCCCTGTTGGACACGGCCAATTCTGCCGTCGCGGCAATGGTCAAGGATGGCGTGATCGATTCCAACGAATATCTCGCAATGGATCTTCCGATTTATTACAGGACTGAACAGGAATGGAAGGAGCCGTTTGCTCCAACGTCAAATTTTGCAGAGCAATATGGTTTGAATCTAGAGCGATTCGAGAAGGTACTGCTTCCCAACCCCTACAGCGAAGCCTTCGAGGAAACGGGCGACGCGCCCGCGTTCGCCAAGTCATTCGCCGCATTTTTCCGCGCGTTCGCCGAGCCCAGCTTTTCAAAAGCCCTGAGATCCGGCCGTGCCCCGCAAGACCGCCAGAAAATCATGGATGATCTCTTCGCACGCGTGCAGAAGGCAATGGAGGCCGATCCCGCCCGTTACAACTCCGCCTGGCAACTGGCACTCGTCGAAGTTCAAAAAACTCCCAAACCGTAGCCTCGGCACTCCACCCCGAGTTTTAGCGGATCCCCGATCCAGCCGCCTGCTTATTTCGGCACCAGCTTCCAAGTCTGGTCGGGATCGTATTCGATGATGGTTGCCGCGGCCGTAGCAGTATTCGCGCCCAAATTTTTCTCGTACACGCGCCCTTGCTGATTCACGATAAAGGTCATCACTCCGGAATTTCCCCATTTTGCCGGATAAGCAAGCAACGCGTAGCCTGCGATCATGTTCCCGTTGATGACGTAGCCGTACTTGCCTCCCGGCGCGTGCGCGCCCTGCCGCTTTAATATCTTGAAATAGTATCCGTGATACGGAGAGCGCTCGCGCTTCGCTCCTGCCGGTTCCTGGACGCGTGCTCCCGGCGTGTAGCCTTCCGCTCTCGCGTCGGTAATCAGTTTCCCAAATGGACTCGGTTTTTCGTCGTCAGGACGTATCCCAATACAATCCATCCTGCATTCCTGGAGAACTCACGAACTTCTGCGCGTACACATTTAAGCCGGGGTGGCTCGTGTTGTCCGCATCGGTGAAGTATTCCCATTGCGCCAGAACGTACGCGCGGCAGGTGGTAATTGCCGATAATTCGTTCTCTCCAATCCTGCGGTTCAAAATCTCATCAATCCCCGCTTTCGTATCGAAAACCCAGTCACTTCCCTGTTTCACAATCGGAATCGGCGCCGGCCACCGGTCTTTCCCCACTAAGATGGTGTATTTCCCATCGCCGTCCTTGCGTAGGCTGGCCGATTCCGCGGCGGATTCCGCGAAGCCCGACATATCTTTATCGTCCTCCACTGGATCGCCAGAAAACACCTGATCGCCGTCTGGCCCCAGCATTTTTGCAATGGCGGCGCGATCCTTTGCCCGGGTCGCGGCCACCATCGCCTTCATGGCGTCCTCCGGAGACGAAAAGGTCGTTTGGTTCCCCTCCATCGGCTTCATCGAGCCTTGCGACTGTGCTTGCACTGCCGCGCTCACGCAGAAAATCATTCCGGCGCTGGCCAAGAGCAATGACATAACATAATTATTGGTTCGATTACGCTCCATGGGGCCTCCCGGACGGCTTTTCTCCGCCAGACTTAGGTGGATTCGACCTAGGTGGAGGCGCCTGCCTTTTTCTCTTTTTTGTTGCTGCTGTGGTTGTGGTTGCCGTTGCTGCTGTGGTTGTGGTTGCCGTTGCTGCTGTGGCGGCCTCTGCGCCTCGTTGCGGCTGTCTTTTCCTCGCTGGCTCGCCGCGCGCGGATCAAAGTTGCCCTCATCTTTTCCAAATCCGTGGGGCCCAGACCGCGCTTCCGGCTGCGGATTCGCTTGCGGATTCGGCCGAGGGGTCGGCGGAGCCGCGGGCCGGTAGGTCGGGCTCGGCTGCCTTTGCGGCTGGTCGGTTCCTGGGGTAGGCCGGGGAAGCGTCCCAGGCGGTGTCGAACGCGGCGGCTGATTGTCCCGGCCGCGATAGGTTCCCAGCCGCGGATCATTCGTATTGATATTGCGATCGATGATTCGGTTGTTCACCTGGTTGTTCTGGTTCCCCACCGGCCGGTTGCTCACTCGGCTGTTAAAAGTCACGTTGCGATGGACGTTGTTGTAGCGATTCAGGTTCGTATAGTTTACGTTTCGGTTGATCACCGTGCGGTTCACCGTAATATTCGTATAGCGATTGTTCACGTAAATATTTGTGACGTGAATGTAAGGCCGGCTCCGTCCGATCCATCCTCCGCCATTCCACCCCGTATAAAAAATCCGCCGGCCGCGCCAATCGCAATCCCGGTTCAGCCAAACGCCAATCAAAAATGGTGATCCAAATACGATTCCAAATCCGAAAGAAGCTCTCCGGAAAAAGATTACCGTCGGATCGTAAACCGGCACGTAGATATACTGCGGTTGCGCCGGAATAATTTGAATGTATCCGGCATCCTCCACCACTTGTTGCTGCGGCGTCGAATCCAGGTTCCCCTGCGACTGGGCCATGGCCCGCAGCCGCTGCACCGACATCATCACATCCGTCGACTGGTAAACGTACGCTTGGCCAACGGAAGTAGTCCAATCCAATTTGTCAGCCATCATGATGATCACCTGCGGATAGTGCGCCACAGCCTTGACGCTCACGTCCCAATCCTGGTCATCGACTCCGTTCGTTCCATTCGCGCGCACCCAACGAGCCGCCGCGTCCACTTGATCGACGAAAGTAGCTGCCGGAAGCACCTGCGCGAGCAGCGGATCGGGATAGAGAGCGATCGGCGCAAGCAGGTTATCCAATTGATCCGCCGTAAAAGGCTCAAATGTGGATGTGTCTTGATTTTGATCCTGATTCTGGTCTTGGTTCTGGTTCTGGTCTGGCTCCTGGGTCACGGCTACGCCGCTGCTGCGGGATGTCGCTGCAGATGAAGACTGCGCCCATAGACCACCACTCAGGCAAAAGATTAGGCAAAGCGACAACAGGACAGCCAACGCTTTTCGCATCACCATATCTTCCTCCGGCTACGATTCCTGGATATGTTAACAATATCCCGACTGAACTGCAGAAAAATGAACTTGCTGGGCCGCGCCTCCAATAGGCGGGTCTGGGCTGGGATCGTCTTTTATTTTACCACCAGTTCGCTTTCGTCACCGATTTCATGCTGGGTGAATGGACTTCACTCACCCAACTGGTTTATTGGATTGCCGCCACAAATCGGTTGGATCAAGAACGATCGGTCCAGATGGCGCTCTAATGCAGAGGGTTCCAGAGGAGACGGATTTCAATGGCGACCGGCTAGAAAGGGTTTTGCCCCGCCGCCCCAAGGCATCGGGAACTACCCCCTGGGAATCACTCTGGCTAAGGCCAAGCTGGACAGAAGATCGTCTTAGTGCGCACGGCCCTTGCAGCCTGGGTGGCCGCAACGGCAATCAATGTCCGGCGTCTTCTCCACGGCTTCGCACTGGGCACTGCAATATTTCCCATCCGTGACGGTACATGAACAGTTTGGGTGCGCGCACTTCTTTGCGTTTTCGGCTGCCATCTTTGCCTCCGGAAAATTAGATGCTTCGGTGAACCGCGGGGTCACGGCCGCCCGAATTATCCCGGCAGAGTAGCATATTGTTTGTCCGCGCCCGGTTGCTATTCCTGAATCGCGATCGCGCGATTCGTTACTGGCCGCGGCAGGGGGTCGAAACGGCCGATCATCCGTATATCTTGCCGACTGGCATACCAGCATGGCCTGTAACCGAAGTGCGGAAATAGCGAGTGCAGGCATGTCTCCGTTTGAGGCTGGTCGAAGAAAATCTGCACTTTGTCGTTCTTCAGCGCTGTCGCGTTAAAGAATTGCACGTTTCCAAACGCCTTGTCGTCTTGCTGGTTCGCCATTTTCCTTCGAATCAATAAATAATCCCCCGCATACACCACGGCCAGCGCTACCGCTAACCCGGTCAGCGTCCACTTCAGTATCGCAATCAGCGCGCGCTTCAAGTTTTGTCCCGCTCCAATCTTAAATTTCCGCCGGCCATCCGCGATGGCAAATCAGCCTGTTCGCCCGCAATACGATTCTTCAATGAACCGGCCCGGGCGCCCAATAGCTGGTCCTGGCTAGAATGGTCTCTCCTCGCGGGTTGCTTAACCGCACATGAATTCGATGCAGGCCCGGGCGTGGCTGGCTGGGCTGGAAACTGAGGAGGTAACGGCTGTGCAGATTGTTGTCGAAATCCATCATCATCTTCTGGAAATGGCGGTTCGTCTGGAACAATTCATATTCGCCGCCGGTCATTGCGGCAATCTCTTTCGGAGTGTTCTTCTTCATCAAGTTCCAGGCGATCGCTATCACGGGATCAATCCGAATGGCATTCGCTTCTTCGTCATTATTCTTTCCATTGAGAGTATCGTGAATTTCCGAAATCGCGGGCGAATAGGCCAGCGCGTATACCACGGTGTTGCTGCTCCCGATCGCAGTCACCACATCACCGATCGTGGCGGTCTTGCTGCCGTGATCCCGCGTTTCGCTGATCACGAGCAACACCCGGCGGCGCGTCTTCGGCATGCCCTCGAGCAATTTTACCGAATAGCTCACCGCGTCGCGGATCGCCGCACCGTTATCGCCCTCTTGCAATGTTTCCACATCGCTCTGGATCCAGTCCAGATTGTTCGTAAAATTCCGGATTAATTCCACTCGGCTGTCAAATTCAACCACCGCCATTTCCGTGTTTCCCTGGCTGGCGATTGGATTGAGCATTGTGTGCAGCGTGCGAATTCGCGCATATTCTTTCCGCGCGCGCCGTCCGCGCTGGATCGCAATCACCAGCGCCACCGGGTCCGATTCCGGCTCTTCATCCAGTTCAACGGCCTGTTGCACGCCGTCATCCTCGATCATGAAATCTTTCTGCTGCAGGCCGTACACAACTTTTCCTTTCGCGTCTTTCACGAGCGCCGGAACGAATACCAGGTTCGTTTGGGTTCTTAAAGTTTGTTCCTGTGCGGGAACTGTGGAAATAGCAAGAGAGAGCAACGGCAAGAAAAGCGAGATGCACATGCAGGCCTTGGGTCCCCTCATGGCCTCGCTTCCAAATGGCACCTCGGAGTTGAGCCTCAGCGCGAACGGGTGCGGCGCCGGGATGAATCCCATCCATCATAGAGATGCGGGGACGCCGCCGGAGGGTTTTCGCGCGCGGAATCCTAAGCGCCCATCTTCTGGCCAAGGGGCAAATTGTGTCGCGCCTGCAGGCTAGAGCGCCAGACCCAGCGAATCTTCACCGAAAACTTTTACGAGCTAAGTTGCCGGTATTGGCGCGATTTCATCACTCAAGGGACCGTTGAGTTCGTCGTATACGCGATGCAGATACCAATCCACCACTTCCGATTCGAATTCCTGGTTCAGTTCCGGGTTGTCGTGAGTGATTTTGACCATCAGGACGTGAAGGCCGGGCATGATTTGTTTTCGCGCCTGGTCGGGATCGAGTCCTTTTTCTTTCGCTTCCTTTCCCTGTTGGAGCAGCACGCGAAACACATCCATTGTGGCGTGCAGCAATTCCTTGTCGTGGAGCACTTCTCCGTGTCCCGGAATAATTATGGTTGCATCGAGGGCGTCCATTCGTTCGAGCGTGTTTAGCCAGCCGCTCGGATAGCAGCTCAGCGCGTAAGAAATCGGATTCACCAGCAGGTCGCCGCTGACGATTATTTTTTCCTTCGGCAAATACAAAAAGGAATCCCCTGGAGTGACCGCGCGATCGTAGTGCAACACTTGAATTTCGCGCTCGCCCATATAAATATTCAATTGATTCAGATAGGTGACGTTGGCATAGGTGTGATGCACATTTGTTTTTTGATTCACGAAGTCGCGGTCTTCCTCGAGTAGCGCCTTCAGTTTCGGCAATTCCGCCGGCGGCGGATTCATCGCTTCATCCTTCGCGATTCTTTTTTCAATCATCGCAAGGTATCCCGGCAAATCCTTTTCGATTCCGGGGCGGTTGAATTCCAGCGCCGGACCCATCATCATTTTCCGCGACATTTCCTGGGTGATGATTTGAATGTCCGGAAACGCCTGCTTATAAACCTCCGCACCATACCAGTGGTCCCAGTGCCAGTGCGAGTTCACCAGGTAACGCACGGGCTGATCGGTCATCTTGCGGATTTCCGCCAGCACCGCCGATGCCGCGCCTGGAGTTCCATTCGAATCGAATACCAGCACTCCTTCCCGCGTCACAATCACGATCGAATTTCCATCCAGCCCCACGTCTCCATAGGGCGCCGTCCGGAATAAATAAATTCCGTCCGCCACCTGGATTTTCGCGGGCGGCGCATGCCCTTCCGTCGCAACCGTCGCCGAGAACAGCGCCAGCACTACGAAAAATTCTGCTCTTCGAATAGGTTTCATTTAGATTCCTCTCGGCAAGCGCTCGCCGCGATGGATGGTTCTCAAGTCAGACGAAAGCGCGAAGAAATAGTGAGCAGCGCAATTTATCAACATCCCATTCGGTGATACCATTTTGCGCCATATGAAAGAGACCGCGCGCTTCCTTTTCTTATGTTGTCTCGTATCTTCATTCGCTGCGGCCGTTTTCGCGCAGGAGCAACAATTTGCGAATCTTGGCGATTGCAAACTCGCAAGCGGCGAAACGATTCACGATTGCCGCATCGGCTACCGCACGTTCGGGGCGTTGAACGAAGCCAAATCGAATGCCATCCTGATTCCCACCTGGGCTCTCGGAACCACCGAACAAATGAAAGCCAGTTTCGCCACGAACCCCGTGGTCAATGGGCCGGAATATTTTGTGATCGCGGTGGACGCCCTTTCGAACGGCGTCTCGTCCTCGCCATCGAATAGCGAGACGCAACCGCGGATGAAATTTCCGAAGATTACCATTCGCGACATAGTGAACAGCCAACATCGGGTGGTCACCGAAATTCTGGGTTTGCAGCATCTTCGAGCCGTGATCGGAATTTCCATGGGTGGAATGCAGACGTTTGAATGGATAGTCGCATATCCCACGTTCATGGATAAAGCCATCCCGATCGTCGGGTCGCCACGCTTGGCTCCGTATGATCTGCTGCTCTGGCAAACGCAAATTGATGCCATCGTCACCAGCCCCGCTTGGAATAACGGTGATTACACGGAGAATCCATCGCGCCTCGTCGAATTTGAATTGGGTGCGCTGCTGCTCACTTCTCCGCAGCAATATAATAAAGACAAGACGCGGCAACAGGTTTTCGAATTGCTCGCCCAGGCCAAGGACGCTCCCACTCCGGACGCAAACAACAAAATCCGGCAGGCCGAAGCTATGATGGCGCTGGACGTTTCCAAGGATTTCGGGGGCTCGATGGAACGCGCCGCCGCGGCGGTGAAAGCCAAGGTGTTCGTCATCGTGGCCAAGTACGATCACGTAGTCACACCACAGCCTGCAATCGATTTCGCCGCGCTGCTTCACGCTCGCGTTCTCGAACTCGATTCGGATTGCGGCCACTCCGCTACCGCGTGCGAGAGCGCAACAATTTCCGCGGCCGTCGCATCCTTTCTGCTCAGCGATTAACCAGACAACTCAGAATCAGTTATGGAAGGAATTGGAGTTCGACCAGACTGGGGGCTAGAAAGCCGGCAGCGGAGAAGTTTTCGAAATCGGCAGCTTTGCCAAGATCAAAAACTTATTCTTTTTTTTCAGCCGGTGAATCTTGAGCCACAGATGGCCTTACGATTCGCACGGCGGCCTGCCTGAAGGCTTCGGGTTTCGGTTTTTCTTGTTTCGGTTTCTTTTTTTCACGTCTTCGAGCGTCTTTGTTTCCCATGCATATAGCTTGCCAGAGTCCGGCCCACTTGGCTAGGGCTTCCGGATTTCAGACCGGGCCACTTCGCGTTCCTGTGGCACCGCGTATTCAAAGTGATATGCTCACAGCTTCCGCAACAACCGGAAGAATTGGAATTTCAATTTGCCCTCGGCCATTTGGTGGAATCCAAGGAGCCTGTGATGCAACTTGCGAATCGCGCCGCTGTTTTCCTGATATTGTTCGTTGGAATACTTTCGCCGCATTCCCCGGCGCAGGCGCCGCGCACTGATATCGCTACTGCCAACAAGCTTTTCCAAGCCGGAAAATTTGTTGAAGCTAGAAACATCTACTTTCAGATCGCCGCAAAAAATCCGGCGGATTTTTCCGCAGCGCTGCACCTGGGGCATATCGCGCTGCTCGCGAACCAACTCGACGACGCGCAAAGGTGGCTGCAAAAAGCTCTCAACCTGCAACGGGATGATCGCGAAGCAAAAATCATGCTGGCCGAAGTATTCTATCGCCGCGACCAGTTTCCTCAAGCGGCCGCCATGCTCTCCGGCCTCGGCCCGCCGGATGCCGACATGCTCAAATCCTATGCCACCCTCAACGTCACCAAGCTGCAAAGCTTCCAGGATCAAACGCCCTACGAACTCGAAGGCCCTGGCGACATCACGCGCCTGAAATTTGTCAAGACGGATCCGCTCCCGCTCGTCCACGTGCGCATCAACGATGGCCCCGAAGTAATTTTCTTCATTGATACCGGGGACTCGGAGCTTCTTCTCGATACGGAATTTGCCCGAGAAATCGGTATCAAGCCGCTCGGAGCGGTCCAAGGCACCTTTTCCGGCGGCCAGCACGCGGACGTTGAAAACGGAAAAATTAATTCGCTCACGCTCGGTGACTGGACTGTCAAAAACGTCCCTGTCGGTATGCTGCCGCTGCGCTCGCTCTCGGAGAGCTTCGGCATCAAGCAACTGAACGGCTGCGTCGGAACCAACGTGCTTTACCATTTTCTTTCTACTATTGATTACCCTGCCGGAGAACTGGTACTGCGCCGCAACACGGCCGCGAACAGGAAGCAATTCGATGGCGTTGCCACGAAACGAAACGTGGTCGTTCCGTTCTGGATGGCCGGTGACCACTTCATGGTGGCCTGGGGGCAGGTCCAAACGATTCCTCCGGCTCTTTTCTTTGTCGATACGGGCCTGGCTGGCGCGGGAGTGAAGTTCGCCGACTCGATGATCAAGCAAGCCGGAATCAAGCTCGAAGAAGACAAGGCCTCCGTTGGCGAGGGCGGGGGAGGCCAACTGAAAGTGATTCCCTTCGTGGTACGCGATTTTTCTCTTGGCGCAATCAAGGAACAGAACGTCGAAGGCCTCTACGATGGCCCCTTTCCGTGGGAAAATGCCTGGGGCTTTTACGTTGCCGGAATGGCCGGCCACGATTTCTTCAAACCCTATGCCGTCACGCTTGATTTCACGCGGATGCGCATCATCCTGCGCTAACTGCTTGACGAAACAACCAGTTAAGACGCTAAAGTTTTTTCGCTGCCAGCCGATGTATTCATACGGAGGCGCCAAATGTCCGTAAACCCAGTGAATCCAAGTTCTCATGCCGAGTCCTACAAGCACGCGGTGGTTCCCCAGCCCGCCGTGATCGCTAGCAAAAGTCAACAGGTAGTCCCCCAAGATAAAGTAACGCTCAGCCCGATATCCAAACCGCCGCAGCAAGCGCCTTCGCGCGATGCCGATCACGACGGCGACTCAAAGTAGTTCTTGTTACGCCTGAGTCGCCCGCTTCTGGCCGTCCCCGACGCAGCTAACTCTTGGTATTGACGAGACGCCGCATCCTGATTCGATTTTGACGGGGTGCGGCTCTCGGTTTTCTCTCTTCCCTTTTGCAGAGCCACTTTTTCGGTATCCCGATGCCGCATCCGCGGCGAATTCCCGGTGACAATCGTGTTTCGAAACACAGGGGCAGAAACGTATGATATAGGAGCGATTAGGAATTCGTAACCCCGTGTGTTGTCAATGGTTTGCGTCGTTTCGACTATGAATTCCATTGGCGATTAGCCAGGCGATTAGAAATGCGGTGTTTGTGGCCCGAAATTATTTGCGGAATATAATTTCCGAACATCGAGAATTTCCGCGAGACTGGTGTGCTGGTTCGTCTTGAAGTGTGCGATGCCAGATGGCGATGGGCACTTAGCAGTGGTGCTAGGAGAGTGTTAGCACATTCTCTCATACCACTATTTACCACAACGATAACAGGAAGTCAAGAGGATTTGGGCTCAGAATCGGAGAAGGCATGGGTTTCAGAAACACGGTGAAGAACACAGCCGGTGCCGCGACTTTCGTCATGAGGTGGTTGGGGCTTATTTTGGGAAGGAGGGATTTTTTTAGGTTGGAGACTGCGCCAATCGGGAGATTGGCGTTCCCGGGGGGCCGGAGGGAAGGCGATGAAAGTAGTTTTAGGATGCTTTTGTGGCGAGATTTTCGACTAGGGTTAGGAGGGCGTTAACGTTGCCCTTGGTGACTACGTGACGTACGCCCGCGTCCTTGGCTTCCGATTCGACCAAGGAAGCCTCGTAAAGCGTGTAGATTAGGATCGGGATCCTGGGCAGGATTTGTCCGATCCGGCGGGCGGCTTGCAAGCCATCCATGACGGGCATCGACAGGTCGAGGATTATAAGATCGGGCTTCAGTTCCGTGGCTTTCCGAATCGCTTGCTGTCCGTCTTCGACTGCCGCACAAACTTCCCAGCCGTCGCGGTTGAGGACTTCGGTGAGGTTATCCCTGACTGCCTGATTATCGTCGGCTATGAGTATCCGAGTGGCCACGAGTACAATCCCGCTTTCCTCTATGTTGTGTATCCTACGGAAACGGAAGGGCTTCGTGAATCAGGGGAACCCTGTATAAATGGTCAGGTGAAAACCATGACTATGAGCAAGTTTCCAGTGGTGCGGCCGGGCGAGAGGACGAACCATGAGGGGGAACCTGTTCGTAGTAAACTGCTTCTGACTGCCACCGATGATCCGCCCGGCTTACCCTCCGTTTGGTTTCGCCTGATTACTTCTACTGGAGTTCACTGGCAGCGCTACGGGATTGGCTGGATGGTGGGGGCGGGGGGATGGATTTAGAATTGTGGCTTGATTATGTACACGGTTAGGACCGGGATAAACCCCATGAAGCAAGACGGTTAAGGGCGCGGCCGAAAGAACTGGGCAACCCAACTTCTCGGGCTGGCGTCTCATTAGTGCCCAGCGAATTAGACATTTGACGCTTTGACCGCAGAAATCGCAGAGAGACATAGATATGCGCCGGGAAATCATTATTACGTTTGCAATTTTGATTTTAGCGCTTTGCGTTTGCCCGGGGGCTGGGGCGGACGTGGGCGTAGTGCTGAATGAATCGCTGGATACGGGATTGGCGCGAATTACCGGGTCGGGACACAGCGCTGTATATCTTTCGCGGATCTGTCCTGAAACGCCGATCAAGATGCGGATGTGCGGGCCGGGCGAGCAGGGCTCGATCGTAAGCAATTACACGACTTTGGGCGAGGATGAGAATTTCGAGTGGAATATCGTCCCGCTGAGCATTTATTTGTACGGAGTGGCGAATCCGAATGACCGGCCGCTGTTTGTTACCGCGAAGATCAAGGATTCGCTGGAAGAAGATTACCGGCAAACGACTTTGCTGCCTTACTGTGGCAGCCAACGCTGTATAAACAGCGAAAGCGCGGAGTGGCGGGAAATGGTGGGCGCAACGCTGGTGCGAAGCATTTACATTTTCGCAGTGGCGACCACGGTGGAACAGGACCGCGAATTGATCGCGAAATTCAATGCGGAGCCCAACGAGAATCATTTCAATGGATTTTACCGCAATTGCGCGAATTTTACGAAGAACGTGGTGAACAAATATTTTCCGGGCGCCGCGCGGACGGATTACGTCAACGACTTCGGCATGGCCAGCCCGAAAGCGATCGCGCGCTCGTTTGCAAAATATGCGGACCGGCATCCGGAATCACAATATCGCGTGCTGCACTTTGCGCAGGCGCCGGGGACAATCAAGCGGAGCACAGCGTGCCGCACGGGGACGGAACAGTTGTATCGCTCGAAGAAATTGCTGGTGCCGATGGTTCTGTTCGCCGGACATGAGCTGCCGGTGGTGGCGGCTTCCTATTTATTCACAGGGCGATTCAACCCGCAGAGCGAGTATGAAAAGCACGCAGCGCTTCTTGCCGGTGAGAGCGATTTCCGCGGCAGGGATGTGAAGTCCGCGGATAGCGGCGCGGAAGGAGTGGAGACTGATACGGCGGATAAAAGATTGGCGAGCGAGCAAGCGGTGGGCAGCAAAGCGGAATGGAAAGAGTATCGCAAGCAATTCAAGTTGGTTGTTGACGAGGCCGTGCGGGCGGAAATCATTCCCAATCGCGCTTATCTGGATCGTGTGTTCAAGAACGTGGATGAGAGCGGGACGTCCGTGGCGCGTGAAAACGGAAATCTTTGGATGGTACTGGATGATCAAGGCAAACCGTTCCGGTTGGGTCTGACTGCCGGCACGATTCTGGGGAGCGGCTCGGATCCTCAATTGGCGTACCAGGTGATTCTGGCGCGCATCAATGGCGTTTTAAAGAGCCCGTCACGCAGCCGGGAAACCATCGTGGAATTTAGTGAGTCCTGGAATTTGCTGCGGCAGGCGCGGGAATTGAGCCTGGCGTCGCTGGGCGCGCAGTGGAATCCGCTGCCCGAGAGAACCACGCTAAACCAGCAGAGCGTGGGGCAGCATTAGAGGATGGCTGGGCCGCTGTCGAAATTCGATTTTTGAATTTTCAGATTTTGGAGTAGCTTGCGGCGGGGGCGGCGGAGACTAGTTCAGGGATCTCGATGTGAATTTGGGTTCCTTGCCCTTCCTGGCTTTGGATGTCCATGCGGAAATTGTCACCGTAGAGCAGCCGCAGCCGTTCGTGGACGTTGCTGATTCCGATTCCTTCCTCGTAAACCTGGACCATGCGTTCGGGGGAAATTCCCAGACCGTTATCTTCGATGTCGATTCTTAATCGGCCGTCCTGGCGGCGGGTGCGGAGGTGAATTTGTCCGCCTTCGAGCTTGGGCGCGAGGCCGTGTTTGATGGCATTTTCGACGATCGGCTGAAGCAGCATGCTGGGAACGAACGCTTCCAATGTTTCGTCGTCGATTTCCTTGAAGATTTGCATTTTCTCGGGGCCGAAGCGGACCACTTCGATGTCGAGATAATCGTCGATGAATTCCAATTCTTCGCGTAAAGGCACGAATGTTTCGTGCTTGCGCAACAGCCGCCGCAAGATGTTCGACAACTTGATCACCACGACTCTTGCCATGTCGGGATCGTAACGAATCAGCGAAGAAACCGTGTTCAGGGTGTTGAATAAGAAATGCGGATTGATTTGGCTGGATAGCGCATCCATGCGCGCCTTCAACAGCAGCCGCTGATTCTGCTCCAGGTTCATTTCAATCCGGGTGTTGTTCCAAATTTTTATGGGGACGGCCACGGCCATCACGGTGGAAAGCAACAACAGAAGCAAAAGAGGCCATCCCTGAGGATTGAAAGAAAACAGCCAGTGCGCGGGAACTTCGCGCCCCAATTCAACTCGTCCCAGTTCGATGGCAACCGTGGCCGCGAGCGGAAGCATGGCCCAGTTGCCCTGCGCGTGGCGAAGCAATTTCCAAATCCATTGCGGGATGCTGAGGAAGAGGAACGGGCCAAAGTGCCAAACGTCTTCTTTGTTGGGGATTAATTGCCGGATCGATCCGGCCAGCAAACCGACGAGCGCGGCCATCGGGCTGGCCATCCATTCGTGATTTCCGAATGCGGGGAGGCTGATCAACGAACCGCCCAGCAAGCCGACGATGCGTCCGCCGATGAGGCCCATCAAAAACGAGCCTTCGAGGGTGAGATCGGCGAAGCGATAGCCAGCGAGCAAACGCAAGAGCACGCCGAGCGCGAGGGGCGGAGTGAGAAAGAGCAGAAGCTGAACCTTTTGATCGGAATCGCGCTGCTCGTTGAAAAGAACTTTGCGAAAGGTTTTGGAACGCGCGAGCAGGGCTGCGAGGGAGGCCGCCCAGCCCACTTTCAGCACGAGAGTGAACAGCAAATCCTTACCGGAATTGAGCGCGTCTGCGGCCATGGGGTGAAAACCGAATTGCTTGGCTTACGTTAGCCAAAGCAGGCCAAGATGTAAAGCTGGGCGATACTGCTATACTAATTCCTCGATGAAAAACCGCAATGGAAAATCCGGACGAGCGCGGATTGTGGCGCGCGCTAAACTGCCTACCCGCTTCGGGAAATTCACGATCCTGGGCGTGGAGGGACGCGGCAAGGAAGAAACCGCGGTGGTGCTGGAACACGGGCGCGTGCGCGGCGCGAAAGCGCCGTTGGTTCGAATCCATTCGCAATGCCTGACGGGCGACATGCTTTTTTCCGAGCGCTGCGATTGCCGCGGACAGCTGGAACTGGCTTTGAAGAAAATTGCCAAAGCGCCGGCAGGATTGTTGCTGTATTTGCCGCAGGAAGGTCGCGGAATCGGCTTGATGAATAAGCTGCGCGCTTATGAATTGCAAGATGGCGGCATGGATACGGTGGAGGCGAATCGCAAGCTTGGATTTGCGGATGATTCGCGCGATTACAGTTTTTCGGCGGAGGCATTGAAACTGCTGGGCGTGCGGTGCGTGCGGCTGCTTTCGAATAATCCGGATAAAGTGAAGCAACTGGAGGACGCGGGGATTCGCGTGGTGGAACGAATTCCTTGCCAGGCGCCAACGGGAAAGCTTTCGCGCGCTTATTTGCAGACGAAGAAGGAGAAGTTGGGGCATTTGCTGGCGGGTTTGTAGTAAGTATGCACGGAAAAACCTCGCGCTTTAACGCAGCTTGTTTGAATTTGTCAGTTGACACGGGATTCCTCGTCGTACCCGGTCCCGCGCGCGGAATCGGGACTCCTCGGATTGATTTCGCTCCCCGCTGGCGCCCGGCCATGAGGATCCTGTAACGCAGAAATGGACATTTTGAGTAGCCGGCCATGATCGTACGGAAGTTTTCCAATTTGCGCCAAAGAGTTAAACTCCCCGTTCCAATCCAAGGAGGCATCGCATGACCAAGGCGATTCAACAGGCTGTGAAATTTTATGCTCCGCCGGAAGTGTTGTTTGAAATGTATATGGATTCGAAGAAGCATAGTGAATCGACTGCAGCGCCGGCCAAAATTGATCGGCGTCCCGGAGGCAAATTCAGTGCGTTTGGCGGGCAACTGAGCGGCAAGATTCTAGCGGTGGTTCCGAACAAGATGATTGTGCAATCGTGGCGGGGGCCTTGGAAGGCGCAGGATCTGGATTCGATTTTAGTGATTACGTTTGAAAAAATGGATCAGGGCACGCGAGTGGATCTGGTGCATTCGAATGTGCCGGATCACGATCACAAAGGCGTTTCGCAGGGGTGGGCGAAGTATTATTGGGAGCCGTGGAGGGGGTACTTGAAGCGAAATAAGAAGAAGTCTTAGCCGGCGGGCATCGACCAATCCTAAAGATGCCGCCCTGAAGGGGGGCGCTACACGAGCCAAGGCCGGCGATCCCTCGAGATGGGCTGCGCGGAGTTGGGTTTAGAGCCGCTTAGACTAATCGTTCTCTTGGCGCCACTGCCAGCCGCGTAGCTGGTAATACTTGCGGGTTGGCGTGGCCCGCAGGGGATCGATGCCGTTGCGGCGGCAAAAGACGAAATGAAACGTGGTGCCGGCGGCGGCCATCACGAGCGGAAATAGAAGCGCCCAGTGCCCCGCGAAGCGATAAATCCCCAGCGTCACTCCGATCACGGCAAACCACTTCACGATTTTGCGCCAGGCGGGCGTTTCGATTTCGAACCGCGCGAAGACGCTTTGCCCAATCACGGAAATTGCCAGCAGAACCGACAGTTCCAGGTTGATTCCCATCATTCACTCCTGTCCGATTCAATCGAATCTTTTCGCAAACAGGTCCACGGTTCCCGGAATATTTGCATCGAGGCCCGACCGCTCTTTCGGCGACCATTCACTCACACTCAGAAGCGGAGAGTGACCTCCGCTTGGAGAGTTCTGGGCGTGATGAAGTGCGTGCCGGAAAAGCTTGAGAGAAAATTGTAGAGGGCGATTTTGTTCATCAGGTTTACCACGGTTATCTTGCCACCCAGGGAATATTCGTCTTTTCCCCAGAGCTTGTCGGAGCCGAGGGCGATATCAAACAGATTGCGGGGCGCAATGCGAGATGGATTGGTATCAGCATTGTAGGCGCCTGGGGGAACGATGTGGATTCGCGTGGCGCCGCGCTGAGAGGCGCTGCAAGATCGCAGTGGCTGATTGAGGCTTGCGAATACGTCGCCGCAATACAAACCCATCTGTTGTTGCTGATCTGCCGTTAACGTGAGCGCGGTGGCATAGTCTGGAACGCTCACCACCACCAGGCCGCTATCAAACCGCCAGGTAAGCCCCAGCCACAGACCCCTGAAATCCCTTTGTGAGAATTGGTATTGCAGGTTGGTGGTCTGCTCGAATCCCTGGTCATGGTCCGGACGGGCGACGGGGGCGTAGGCGGTGCCGAAATTGATTCCGCCGATTTCCGGGCTGAAGAGGCGCGAGCGGCTGTGGCCGAGCACGCTGAAAGCGCTGAATCCATGAACGCTATTGAGAGTGAGGCGGATCAAGGCGCCATCGATTTTTGATTTCTGGAATTGAATCGGGAAATTCAGGGGCGTGTTCAGAATGGTATTGAAATCGTAGGCGCCGCGAGTGTACTTCCAGAAATATTCCGCCTGGACACTGAGTTTACTTCCGAGCTTCTGTTCGAAACCAATATTGAATTGATTGCGGCGGGCGGGAGTGAGCGGCTGCACCTGAGTGGAGCCGAGTGAACCGTTGGCAAGACCGCCTGCGCCGGTGGAGCTGGAGAGGACGAGATTTTCGTTGTAAGGCGTAAGAAAAACCCTGGCATAGGAGAGGTGAAGCACTGTGCCGGTTGCTCGAATCTGATAGGCGAAGCCGGTGCGAGGCTGGAGGCCTGAGCCGTTGCTCAGGCCGTCGTAATTGTCATAACGCAGCCCGAAATTCAGACTGAATTCGCCGAGCTTGATGCTGTCCTGTACGTAGGCGCTCTCTTCGAGAATTGTGGCGGCGCCTTGAAATTGAAATAGAATTCCGCGGCGCGTCAGGTCATAGGGCAACAGGGCGGGTTGAAAGTTGGGATTTTCCTCGTATCCCGCTGGGGCGCATTGGCTGGCCAACGTGAGCGACGGATCGGGTACGGGAGTGGAATTTGTGTAAACGCAGGGAGAATTAAATGCAGGATCGGTGAGGCCTGTATTGAAGGCTTCCGAAAGTGGAGTGACTTGAAGCTGAATTCCGCCGCGTAGAGTGTGGCGGCCGCGTGAATACGTCACGTCGCTGCGGAGGCCGGTGCTGGTCAGGCGCCTGGATTGCGAGAGCGTGGCGGGTTGATCGGAGAAAAGGTTTGACGACGGGAAATAATTTACGCGGTCCTGGCGAATCCAGGTGTTGGCGGTGAGGACGGCGGAAGGACTCAATACCCGGGAGAATGCCAAGGCCACGTTGAAACTGGTCATGTGCTGGCGCTGGTCCTGCGAGGCGGCTTCTTGATCGTATGTATTGGGAACCTGGAACCAGGAGCGGGCCGCGGAAAGATTCAGGTGGAACACCGTCACTTCGCTGGGCCGCCAGTCCAACCGGTTGAATAGATTTTCGGCGTTGCCGCTGGCGTGGAGGGGATCAAATTCGGGCGCGTCGAGAAAACGGTGGCTATTGATTCCATCAGCTGCAAAAAAATTACCGATGGTGTCCGATCCGGCGGTGTAGGTGACGCCTGCGGTAGGGGTTTCGAACGATCCGTATCCCAATGAAAGTGTGCCGTTCGGCCTACCGGCGTTGAGGCCGGAGCGTGTGGTAGCTTCGACGATCAAGCTGGTCTTGTCGCCAAATTCGGCGGGCGGAGCGCCCTGGAGCGTGCGCATCTCCTGAATTGTGCTGACCGAGATTTGATTGGAGAAAATTCTGCTTTGCTGATCGGAAATGGGCTGGCCATCGATGCTGAAGGAGGTCTCGGCGTGCTCTCCGAGCGGGTGAAAAACGCCATTCGAATCCGCGGCGACGCCGGGAGTAGCGAGAGTGAGAATCGAGCTGAGGGCGGCATTGACGCTTTCGCTGGGAAGATTGTGAATCAGGCCGGCACTGACCTGTGTTTGGGAAACGTTGAGAGAGCCGGGATCGGCGGAGCCTTCGGCCACCGTGACCCGTTGCGAAACTGATTCGAGAACCAGGGAAATCGCAAGTTCGAGGGATTCGCCAGGATGCAGAATGAGCGTGCGATGCTCGGGGCGGAAGCCGCGCGCCTGCAGAGTGAAATCGTATTGGCGCGGCTCGGCCGGATCGAAGCAAAACTTTCCCAGGGCGTCCGTCTTCGTGTGAAGAGTCACACCCGCTGCGCGCAACGCCAGGTCAGCGCCGGAGACGGCTGCGCCGCTCTGATCTTGGATCACACCGCAGACCTTTTGGAGCGATCGCGCTTGCGTTTGGGCTTGCGCTGTCGCTGCAATTCCGCACAACAGCAGTGCCGACAAGACTATGGTTTTCGTGACGCTCATATTCATGGCAACTAATTCCGGATATTAACCTAGGTTAATACGATGTGTAAAGCGGTGTTTACCGTGGCCGTTCGCGCCGAGCAAACGCGCCCCTTCCCTGCCCGGCCCACCGCTTATCACGACTCCCTTCCTGGAATTCCACGCGAATCGAATGGTGGTAGGATTTAGGGCGCTGGGAGGGTGACTCGCCTCGGCTAAATCTCCGCGGCGAGTGAAATTGGTTCGCGGCATCCGGTGCCATGACTACAGAACTAATGGAGAAGATCGAGATGACTCGAATTTGTTTAATTTGCAAAGTGGCGGCGCTGGCGCTGGTGGTTTTGGCCGGGGCGCAGATTGCTGGGGCGCAGGACTGGGCGGCGGCAAAGGTTGCGAAATCGCCGCGGCACCGGGAATGGGTGACCGTGAAGCATGATGCGCGGGCGGTGGAGACATTTGTGGTTTATCCGGAGTCGAAGGGCAAGACGCCGGTGGTGCTGGTGATCCATGAGATTTTTGGAATGACGGATTGGGTGCAGGATTTGGCGGACCAGGTGGCGCAGGCGGGGTACATCGCGGTTGCGCCGGATTTGCTTTCGGGGATGGGGCCGAATGGCGGACGCAGCACGGATTTTGCTCAAGGAAAGGCCACGGAAGCGGTAAGCCATCTGGATGCCGACCAGATTACGGCGGATTTGAATGCGGTGGCGGATTACGCGCTGAAATTGCCGGCGTCGAACGGGAAATTGTATGTGGGTGGATTCTGCTGGGGCGGGACGCAAACGTTCCGGTACGCGACGAATCGGCCGGACCTGGTGGCCGCGTTTGTGTTCTATGGATCGGGACCGACGAAGGATGGGATCGCGCGGATTAAGGCTCCGGTGTATGGATTCTATGCGGGGAACGATGCGCGGATCGGTGCGACGATTCCGGATACCACCCAACAGATGAAGGAGGCGGGGAAAACATACGAACCGGTGACGTATGACGGCGCGGGGCATGGATTCATGCGCGCGGGAGAAGCGCCGGATGCCAGCGAGGCGAATGCGAAAGCGCGGACAGAAGCCTGGGCGCGGTGGAAGGGGTTGTTGGCGAAGGGGAGTTGAGGGAAGCGCACTTTGGTGCCGGAACCA
Organism: uncultured Acidobacteriota bacterium; assembly: GCA_963797765.1. GTDB lineage: Bacteria > Acidobacteriota > Terriglobia > Acidiferrales > UBA7541 > JBGPTK01. The sequence goes on from CAWCQU010000003.1 coordinate 1,759,238, forward strand.
GAGAATTTGCGTAAATTTGCACAGCGGTACACCGCGGCGTGGTGCAGCCAGAATCCCGTTTCCGTGGCTGCGTTTTTTTCGCTGAACGGCTCACTTCGCGTGAATGATGCAGAACCAGCGATCGGCCGCGCGGCCATCACGGAGGTTGCTCGGGGCTTTATGTTGAACTTTCCAGATCTAAGGATTTCAATGGATGACGTTCTGATTCAGCCCGACCGTGTGGTCTATCGCTGGACTCTGACTGGAACCAACACCGGCCCAGGCGGAACCGGTAAACGAGTTTGCGTGAGTGGATTCGAGGAATGGCAATTTGACGAGGATGGATTGATCGCGGCGTCGCTGGGCCATTTCGATAGCGCCAATTACGAACGTCAACTCAAGCATGGATTGTCAGGTACCTGATAGCATTGGAGCTGGCGCGTGCACCAACGTCTAGCGAGGGGAAAGTTCTGTGAAATCGAGTGCAAAGGCTCAGAAAAGCGTTAGTGCGGGTGAAAAATCGTTTCATATGACGCCGAAGCAATTCCGGGAGTATGGGCGGGCGGTGGTGGATTGGATTGCGGATTATTACGAGCAGGTGGAATCGATGCCGGTGCTTATCGCAGGTGGAACCGGGGGAGATTCGGGCGGCACTGCCGGCGGAGCCGCCGAGGCAAGGCGAGAAATTCGAAAGTCGATTCTGCAGGATATGAACCGCGTGATTTTGCCGGGGGTGACGCACTGGCAGTCTCCGAATTTTTTCGCCTTATTTTCCGGCGAATGCTTCGGGTGCCGCAATTCTGGGAGACATGCTTTCAGCTGGGATGGGCGTGCAAGGGATGTTGTGGGCGACGAGTCCGGCATGCACGGAAGTGGAGACGCATGTGCTGGATTGGCTGGTGGGAATGCTGGGACTGCCGGAGAGATTTTTGTCGACGGGGGCGGGCGGAGGGGTGATACAGGATACGGCGTCGAGTTCTTCGCTTTGCGCGCTGCTGGCGGCGCGCGAGCGAGCTACGAAATTCGAGAGCAACCGGCGGGGATGCGACGGAAAGCTGGTGGGATATACGTCGAAGCATGCGCATTCTTCGATTGAGAAGGCCATGAAGGTGGCTGGGCTGGGCAGCGAAAACTTGCGATCGATCGAGGTGGACAAATCTCACGCAATGCGCGCCGATGCGCTGGGCGAGCAGATTGAGAAGGATCGCGCGTCTGGCTTCGTGCCGTTTTTTGTGAGCGCGACGGTGGGGACTACTTCCTCGAATGCGATGGATCCGCTTGCGGAAATTGGGATGATTTGCCAGCGGGAAAAGCTGTGGCTGCACGTGGATGCAGCGATGTCGGGCACGGCGGCGCTGTGTCCTGAGTTCCGGCACATCCATAACGGCGTGGAACTGGCGGACAGCTACACGTTCAATCCGCACAAGTGGATGTTCACGAATTGTGATTGCAGCGTGTTCTATGTGGCCGACCGCAAAGTGCTGATCGAAACGCTGAGCGTTCTGCCGGAATATTTGAAGAACAAGGCCACGGAATCGGGCGCGGTGATCGATTACCGCGACTGGCACATTCCGCTGGGACGGCGGTTCCGGTCGTTGAAATTGTGGTTTGTGATCCGGCACTACGGGGTGGAGGGATTGCAATACCACGTGAGGCAGCATGTGGCGCTGGCGCAGCAGTTCACGGAGTGGGTACGGAAGGACGAGCGATTTGAGCTGGCCGCACCGGCTCCGCTGAATTTGGTTTGTTTCCGGCATCGCGGAGGGGATGAGACGAATCAGCGGTTGATGGATCGCTTGAACAAGAGTGGGGATTTGTATTTGACGCATACTCGGCTGGATGACAAGTTGACGTTGAGGATTTGTGTGGGGCAGACGAATACTACTTTGCGGCATGTGAAGAATGCCTGGCAGAGGATTCAGCAGGAGGCTGGGAAGGAGTAGGGCGTTGTTGAGAGACGCCATTCGGGAGAATGGCGCTCCCGGGGGAAGATGGATGGTGCGAGTGCGAGCTTCGCGGCTGAACGGAATGCCGAGCATCGGCGTGGACCGGATGGGTGCGGCGGCGGACGCGCTGTCTGATCCGGAGGTGCTGCGGCTCGAGAATATGGACACCGATCTGAGGCCAGACCCGTGGGCGCTCGAGGCGGCGCGCGCGTCCATCGGTGAGGATGATGCCAATAGCTATTTGCCCTTTGCCGGGACGGAGAGGCTGAGGAGGGCTGCGGCCGGGCATGTGTCGCGCCTGAGCGGAATTTCCTACGATTGGAAAGATGACTGCGTGATCTCTGCCGGCGGGTCGAACGGAATTTTGAATCTGCTCCTGGCAATTTTGGAGCCCGGGGATGAGGTCATCCTGACGGATCCGATTTATGTGGGACTGATGAACCGTGTCCGGCTGGCGGGAGGTGTGCCGCGCCTGGCGCCGCTGGTGGCAACAGAAAACGGCTGGAGATTGGATTTGGATGCATTTCGAGCCGCGGCCCGCGCACCGCGTGTGAAGGCGGTGCTGATGGTTAGTCCGTCGATGCCCAGCGGCGCCGTGCTTTCCGCGGAAGAGTGGAATGTGGTGGCTGAGGAATGTGTGCGGCGGAACCTGATCTTGATCAACGACGCCGCCATGGAGCGGATTTTGTTCGATGGGCGGAAGCTAATCCACCCGGCCTCGTTACCGGGGATGGCGGGGCGGACGGTTACGGTTGGGACCGCGTCGAAAGAATTGCGGATGATTGGGTGGAGAGTTGGGTGGGTTGTGGGTCCGCCGGAAATTGTGAAGGACGTCGGGATGGTGTGTATCGCAAATACAGTGTGCCAGGTGGGGATTGGAATGGATTCGGTGGCGGTGGCGCTGGAGGCAGGGGATGAGCCGGTGGCTCGGGCTACGGCAGAGTGGGAAGCACGGAGGGACATTGTAATGGAGGAGCTTCGAGGAGTGGCCAGGGCTACCGAGCCGCATGGGGGATGGTCGTTACTCGTTGATGTGGGGAGCTTGGGGATGGGGAGTGCGGAGGCTTCGGCTCTGTTGATGAAGAAGGGGAAGATTGCGGCTACGCCGATGGTCAATTGGGGGAGCGCGACGGCGGACCGGTATGTGCGGTTTGTGTTTGCGAATGAGACGCGGGAGCGGTTGCGCGGGTTGGGGGAGCGGGTTATGACGGCGTTGGGCGCGGGTAGAGTGGGTAGTTGTTAGAACCCCACCCTTCCCGACGCGCGTTCTGCTTTTACAATATTGATTTATATACACTTATAGCTACACATCCAAACACCTGTCCGTTAGAAACTACGTAAGATTTGGGGTAGCGATTGACAAGCCGCCGCCAACGAAGTGGACTATTTCGTAGGTATCGTTGGGTTGGACCGGAGTGTCCTGCCATAGAGTGCGGGGGAGGATATCGCGGTTGCGTTCCAGTGCTACGCGATCTAGGGGAAGGCCGAGATGGGTTAAAAGAGCGGCTACGTGGAGATTATCAGGAACATCGTGGCGATCGCCATTGACTGTGATGGTCATCGGGTTGGCGGCCTGGGCTTGGTGCGGAGGGCGTATCGGACTTCGTCGGTGCCTGGCTCGGCGGAGGCTTGGATGACCAACTCGGCGCCGCCAGGCCCGATGCGAGGCATGGGGAAGCTGAGTTGGGCCTTGCCATCAACATCGGTCTGACTTTCAAACTTGAGCGGTCCCTGGGCGCCGTCGAGTGTGACTTGGATATCGGCGCCGGGGAGCGGGATTCGATCATGGCGAGTGATCACGCTGATTTCGAGGTTTGCGGTGCCGACGGCGGCCCAAGATGCGGGGTTCAGTAGTTGGACCTCGATTCCACGCTGGGAAGCGACTAGCTGAACCATGTCCTTATCGAGTTCGAGCTTCAGGAAGCCAGTTCGGAGATCGTCGATAACGACACGGTGTTGTTCTTCGACTCTCTTGCGCAGCGTTTCATTTTGGGATTCATCGGCAGCAGGCGCTGCGAGATCGGGGCACTCCTGCGTCCGGCGATGGACCACGCGGCCTTGCTGATAGACCACCGTTTCAACGATGGGATGGTCCTGGCCGCGCACTTCGGTCTGGACATGGCAGACCTGCGAGCCAAGGTGAAGATCCGTATTGAACCCGATCGTGAGCAAACTGGGTTGCCTTCCTGGCGATGGCGAGGGATGCCCCGAGGGCCTCGCCGGTGAACAAAACGGTTTCACTCGCCGGGTGAAAATATCCAAGAAATGCGCGTCCCTTGATTGACCATGCGCACTCTGGCCGCTATTATAGCAACGGTCAGGGACAATGGACGCAAACTACATGACGAGTGCGTACGCTCCGTTACTCATCCAGTTATTACTGGCGATGGGGCTGGCGGCGATCATTATTGGACTTTCCGCAGTGGTGGGACGGCACAAATTTTCACGGGCAAAAATGGAGCCGTACGAATGCGGAATCGAACCGACAGGAGACGCGCGAGAGGCGTTTCCGGTCCATTTTTATCTGGTGGGAATGCTCTTTATTTTGTTTGATATCGAGGCCATTTTCCTGTATCCGTGGGCGCTGATCTACCGGCAGTTGCACTCGTTTGGATTTATCGAGATGGTGTTATACATTTTCATCCTGCTGGCGGGCTATCTTTACTTGTGGAAGAGGGGCGCTCTGGACTGGAATCGTTAGCGGCCCGCCGAAAGCGACGCACCTGTGGAATCGCAAGACCTGGCAAACGGGATAGTTGTATCCAAACTACGGGCGTGGGACGCCCAGGCGATCGCGGATACGATCGTTTTCCGGAATGAATTGACGCTGGTGATTGCGCGCGACCGGCTGAGAGCGGTGGCGGAATTTTTACGCGATGATGCGGAACTTCGATTTAATTTGCTCTCCGATATTACGGCCACAGATGGCTTTCCGATTGAGCCTCGATTTGATCTGAACTACCAATTGCTTTCGTTGAGCCGCAAAGAACGGCTGCGGTTGAAGGTGCGTTTATCCGGGAACGATGCGGTGGCGGCTTCCGTGGTGCCGGTGTGGCCGGGAGCGAATTGGCACGAACGGGAAGTTTGGGATCTATTTGGAATTCGATTCGAGGGGCATCCGGATTTGACGCGGATTTTGATGCCAGACGACTGGGAAGGCCATCCGCTGCGGAAAGATTATCCCACCGAAGGATATCGCTGAATGAGGATTGAAGTAAGGAACTCCGAACTGTGACGACGATTGATACAGTTACCGGCACAGCGCAGACCATGGTGTTGAACATGGGGCCGCAGCACCCGTCTACACACGGGGTGCTGCGAGTGGTGCTGGATTTGGACGGCGAAACCGTGCTGAAGGCGCGGCCGGTGATCGGTTATCTGCACACTGGAATCGAGAAATCAGCCGAATCGAAAACGTATTCGCAGGTGATTCCACTGACGGACCGGATCGATTACCTGGCGCCGATGTCGAACAATCTGTGCTACTGCCTGGCTGTGGAAAAACTGCTGGGAATCGAAGTGCCGAAGCGCGCGCAGTATATTCGCGTGCTGCTGACCGAATTGACGCGAATTAATTCGCACCTGGTGTGGGTGGGGACGCACGCGATCGACTTGGGAGCGATGTCGGTTTTCCTCTATTGCTTCCGGGAGCGCGAGGAACTGCAAAGAATCTTCGAATTTGTTTCCGGGCAGCGAATGATGACGAGTTACTTCCGCGTGGGCGGGCTAGCCCTGGAACCTCCACCGGGATATGTCGAGCGGATCGAGCGATTCCTGGACTACTTCCCAAGCCGCGTAGACGAATATGAGGACCTGCTGACGAAGAACCGGATTTGGTGGGGACGCACGAAAGGCATTGGCTTGCTGAGCGCGGAAGACGCGATTGCGATGGGCGTGACTGGGCCCATGTTGCGAGCCAGCGGTGTGGCCTATGACATCCGGAAATATTTCCCTTATTCCAGCTATGAGGAATTCGATTTTGCCGTGCCGACTCGGACGGAAGGAGATGTATTCGCGCGGTACCTGGTGCGCGTGGCTGAAATGCGCGAGAGCGTGAAAATCTGCCGGCAGGCGATTCCGAAAATTCCGGCGGAAGGACCGATTCGAACGGAAGCGCCGGGGATTATTCCTCCAGCGCGGGAAGAGATGAAGACTTCGATCGAAGGGCTGATTTATCATTTCAAAATCTTTACGGAAGGATTCGCGCCGCCGCCGGGCGAAGTGTACCAGGCGATTGAATCTCCACGGGGCGAACTGGGATTTTTCGTGGCCAGCGACGGCTCAGCGCATCCGCACCGTGTACACGTACGCGCGCCTTCTTTCGTGAATTTGCAATCCCTGCCGAAACTGGTGGAAGGCAAGCTGATCGCCGACGTGGTCGCCTGCATTGGCACAACGGATATCGTGCTGGGCGAGGTGGACCGCTGATGCAACTTCCGCAACAACTCGAAGACAAATTTACGCAACTGCTGGGACGGTATCCGGTGAAGCGCTCAGCGCTGATTCCGATGATGCTGTATGCGCAGGATTTATTGGGCTCATTGGGCGATCCGATCCTGGAAGAAATCGCTCAGAGGCTGGACTTGAAAGTTTTGGAAGTGAAGGAAACGCTGGCGTATTACTCGATGCTGCACCGCAATCCGATGGGGAAACATCACGTGCAGATTTGCACGAATGTTTCCTGCATGTTGCGCGGCGGGCAGGAGATGTATGACTACGTCCAGAAGAAAATGGGCATTGGCAACAAACAGGTGACGCCGGACGGAAATTTTTCGCTGGAAGAAGTCGAATGCATTGGCGCCTGCACCGGCGCGCCCGCGCTGCAAGTGAATTACGATTTCTACGAGAACTTGTCGCCGGAGAGCGTGGATAGGCTTTTGGATGATTTGGCGCGCGGCGGCAAGCCCAGGCCCTCTCCTTACACGGCGGGCTCGGTGCATGAGCGGCATCCGGCAGAGGTGCCAGTGATCAGCCGGCTGTTTGGAGTGAAGGATTCGACCAGGATCGACGTGTACCGGCAGCACGAGGGCTACCAGGCGACGGAAAAAGCACTGACACAAATGTCGCCGGAGCAGATTATCGACGAGCTTAAGAAATCGAACTTGCGCGGGCGCGGGGGAGCGGGCTTCCCTACCGGGATGAAGTGGAGCTTCGTGCCGAAGGACATTTCAAAGCCGAAGTATATTCTGGCGAATTGCGACGAAAGCGAACCGGGAACTTGTAAAGACCGGCCGCTGATGGAATTCGAGCCGCATCAATTGATCGAAGGGATGATTATCGCGGGGCGCGCGGTGGGCTCGACGCGCGGTTACGCTTACATTCGCGGGGAATACCGCTACGTGTTGGATATCGTGGACCGCGCGATCGAGGAAGCTTACGCGGCGGGATATTTGGGCAAAAATATTTTAGGGAGCGGAGTGGATTTTGATCTTTCGACGCATACGGGCGCGGGCGCTTATGAGTGCGGCGAAGAATCGGCGTTGATGGAATCGCTCGAAGGCAAGCGCGGATATCCGCGCATCCGGCCGCCGTTTCCTGCGGTGGTGGGACTCTATGGATGCCCGACGGTAATCAACAATGCGGAGACCTTGATGTCGGTGCCGCCCATTATCTTGCGCGGGGGCGAATGGTATGCGGGGCTGGGCAGTGCGAAAAACGGCGGGACGCGGCTTTTTTGTATATCGGGACATGTGAACAAGCCGGGAATTTATGAATTGCCGATGGGATTTAATTTGAAGAGGATGATCGAGGAAGTTGCAGGCGGAATGCTCGACGGAAAGAAATTGAAAGCGGTGATTCCGGGCGGGAGTTCGTGTCCGCTGCTGACCGCGGCGGAAGTGGATATTCCGATGGATTACGACTCGCTGGCGAAAGCGGGTTCGATGCTCGGGTCAGGCGGGCTGGTGGTGATCGACGAAGACACCTGCATGGTGGACCTGGCGCGGCGGATCATGCATTTTTACGCGCACGAATCCTGCGGGTGGTGCATTCCCTGCCGCGAAGGCACGGCGTGGCTGCGCTCGATTTTGGACAGGTTCCACGACGGAGGCGGGCGCAGCGAAGATATTCCGATGATCGACGAATTGGCCAAGAACATGTTGGGACGCACGTTTTGCCCGCTGGGAGATGCTGCGGCATTGCCAACGATCAGCATCGTGAAGAAATGGCGGAACGAATTCGAAGACCACCTGCACGGGAAGTGCGCGTATAAACCGGCGGATATGGTGGCGGCAGGCCGATAAGGATCCATGGCGGAACAAAAGTTAATTACGTTCACGATTGACGAACACAAGATGACGGTGCCGGCTGGGACGCTGGTAATTGAAGCGGCCAAGCAACTGAGCATCGAAGTGCCGTCATTTTGTTATTACCCGGGGCTTTCGCTGCAGGCGGCGTGCCGCATGTGCCTGGTGGAAGTGGAAAAGGCGCCCAAGCTGCAAACCGCGTGCACGCTGGTGGCGGTGGAAGGCATGGTGGTGCGCACCGCCACTCCGCAAGTTCACGGCGCGCGGAAGAATATGCTGGAATTCCTGCTGACGAACCATCCGCTCGACTGCCCGGTGTGCGACAAAGGCGGCGAATGCGAATTGCAGGATATGACGTTTCGCTATGGGCTCGATCACAGCCGGTTCGTTGAGGAAAAGTTGCACTCGCCCGAAGAAGCCTGGTCGCCGCTGGTTTATTATGACGCGCCGCGGTGCATTCTTTGTTTCCGGTGCGTGCGCGTATGCGATGAAGGAATGGACGTGAAAGCGCTGGGAGTGGGCGCGCGCGGCGTGCATTCGGTGATTTTGCCGAATAAGCAGGGCGGGCTGAACTGCGAAGAATGCGGCATGTGTATCGATATTTGTCCCGTAGGGGCGCTGACCAGCGGGACATATCGCTACCAGACGCGGCCGTGGGAAATGCAATATGTGCCGACGCCTTGCGTGCATTGCTCGAACGGTTGCAAGACGACGCTAAGCGTGCGCAACAACGAAATTATCCGCGCGAATAATCGCGATCATTCGGGAGTGAACGGCGAATTCCTGTGCGGAAAGGGACGATTCGGCTTCGATTTTACGAAACACGAGGAACGGATTCGCCAGCCGCTGGTCCGCAAGAACGGGAAGCTCGAGCCAGCGAGCTGGGAAGACGCGCTGGAAGAAATTTCGCGGCGGCTGAAGCAGGTGCACGAGAAGCACGGAGCGGAAGCTATCGGAGTGATCGGATCGAACCGCACCACGAACGAAGAGAATTACTTGCTGAACCGGTTTGCGCGCATTTCGCTGGGGACGAACAATCTGGATCATCACCGGACCGCGGATTATGCGGGGCTGATCGCCGCGCTAGGGCCGAATGCGCCGGGCGCGATGGCGACGATGGCGCATATTGATGCGGCGAACGCGATTTTGCTGATCGGGAATGATCCGTCGCAGCAGAATCCGCTGGTGGCGTGGCAGATTCGTTCGGCGGTGCGGCATCATGGCGCGCGGCTTTACAGCATCCATTCGAAGCCGATCAAGCTGCACCGGCAATCCGCGCAATTTGTGGAAATTGCGAAAGGCACTGAAGCGCATGTGGCGCGCTGGCTGGCCACCGGAAATGCAGAACTGGATGGCGGCGTAGTTGAAAAACTGGGGAATTTGAAGGGTGCGCTGGAAAAGGAAGCCGATGTAGTGATTCTGTTTGGCGCGGAATTGGCGGGTGCGGCGATTCGGGATTTGATTGCGTTTGCGTCCACGCTGCAAGGAGCGACTCGCTGCATGACGCTGGGCGATTACATCAATTCGCGCGGCGCCGCCGATATGGGCGTGTTTCCAGACCGGCTGCCGGGTTATGCGCCGATTAGCGATGCAGGAGAGCGCAAGCGGTTTGGAAAACTGTGGGGTGGCGAGATTTCCGCGAAGCCGGGAATGAATGCGCGGCAAATGATGGATGCAGCGGCGGGCGGAAAGTTGAAGGCTTTGTATGTGATCGGCGCAAATCCGGTGAAAACGTTTGGAGTAAAGAAGCCGGATCGATTGTCAGGACTCGAACTGCTGGTGGTACATGAAATGTTCCTGACGGAAACCGCGCAACGGGCCGACGTGGTGTTGCCGGCTGCTTGCGCGTATGAGAAAGACGGCTCGGTGACGAACACAGCGGGAGAGGTGCAAATCACACACCGCGCGCTGGACCCGCAAGGGCCGCGCAGCGACTACGACTTGCTGCGAATTCTTTCGCATCAGCTGGCGCAGCTTGGGATGGGCGCCGCGATTCCGTTGCGCACCGCCGAAGCGGCGCTGGATGAAATCCGGCAGCATGTGGGCGGATACCGTGTGCCGATTACCGGGCTGCTGACGGGCGGCGCGGAACTTGCGACGCCTTCGCTTGCCACGGCGGACGGCGGATACGATGTGCCGGCGGGACTGGTTTTTTCAAACGTAGACAATCTATTCACGAGCGGAACCCTGGGGCGGTACTGTTCAAAGCTTAACGACTGCGAAGAGGCCAAAGAGACACCGTGGAGTTCGTCGCCCAGCATCCAATCCTGGTGGTATCGGTAATCAAGATTGTCGTCCTGCTGTTCCTGACGCTGACGGCGCTTGCCTACCTCACCTGGTTTGAACGAAAAGTAGTCGCGCACATTCAGTCGCGATGGGGGCCGTATTTTGTGGGCCCGCACGGGCTGCTGCAGCCATTGGCCGATGGCGTGAAATTCCTTTTTAAAGAAGATGTGATTCCGCCGGCGTCGGATAAATTTATTTATCTGCTGGCGCCGTTTTTGGCGCTGTCGCTGGCGCTGACCACTTTGGCGCTGATTCCGATTGGTCCGGCGACGATTCATATCCTGGGCCATCCGACGCAATTGGTGATCGCGAATTCGGATATTGGATTGCTGTTTTTATTTGCCATCACTTCGATCGGCGTTTACGGGGTTGCGCTGGCAGGATGGTCATCGAACAGCAAATATTCGCTGCTGGGCGGGTTGCGCAGTTCGGCGCAGATGATCAGCTATGAAGTCGCGCTGACGGTTTCCGTGGTGGGCGTGCTGCTGCTGGCCGGGACTTTTAATTTGAGAGAGTTGGTGGAATCGCAGCAAGGGCGCTACTGGCACTCGATTCCGCGCTGGCACATTATTCCGCAGCTTGTGGGTTTTCTGTGCTACTTCATCGCGGCCATCGCGGAAACGAATCGCGTGCCATTTGACTTGCCGGAAGCGGAGACGGAACTTGTGGCGGGATTCCACACGGAATACTCGAGTTTCAAATTCGCCATGTTTTTCATGGCGGAATACGCGAACATGATCACGGTCGCTTGCCTGGCGACGATTCTGTTCCTGGGCGGGTGGCTATCGCCGTTTTCCGCGTCGTGGGAGTGGACGCACTATATTCCGGGCGCTCTATTTGTGATCGGCGGCTTGGCACTGCTACAGGATACGTTACGCAAGTTGCGCGGACTGCATCGCGTGATTCTGAGCGTGATCAGCGTGGCGATCGTGGCTATTGGATATGGATGTCTGCACACCTGGGTGATTCCGATTGTGGAAGGGCCGTTCTGGTTTTTGTTCAAGGTTTTTTGCATTTTGTTTTTTTATGTTTGGGCGCGCGGGACGCTGCCGCGCTTCCGGTATGACCAGCTGATGAATTTCGGGTGGAAATTGCTGCTGCCGGTGGCAATTGCGAACCTGGTGGTGACGGCTTTTATCGTGATGGTGCTGAACCGATGAGCGTGGAGCTGGTTTTATTTTTCACGTGCGCAATCCTGGCGATCGCGGGGGGATTGCTGCTGATTTTCCTGCGCGAGCCGATTCACAGCGCGCTGGCGCTGATTCTGGTGATGATTTCTTTGGCGGTGCTTTACCTGCTGCTGGGCGCGGAATTTATCGCGGCCATTCAAATTATTGTGTACGCAGGCGCGATCATGGTGCTGTTCGTGTTCGTGATCATGCTGCTGAACGCAGGTGAAGAAGAGCGCACCAATATCAGCCGGATTGCGAAATATGTGGGCGTGCCGCTGGGAATTTTTCTGACGGGCGAACTGGCGTGGGTGATTTACGGAGCCATCGGGAAGATGCTGGCCGCGCCTTCGGGAGCGGTATCGACGCGGGATCTTTCGCTGATGCTGTTTCAGACCTATGTTTTTCCGTTTGAGGCGACGTCGATTTTGATTTTGATCGCGATTTTGGGGGCTGTGGTGCTGGCCAAGAGGGATTTCTAGCGTGGTTCCCGTTTCTTACTACCTGATTTTGAGCGCCATTTTGTTCGGACTCGGAGTGGTGGCGTTTGTCTTCAAGCGGAACATCATCACAATTTTCATGTCCATCGAACTGATGTTGAACGCTGTGAACCTGGCGTTTGTGGCGTTCAGCCGGATGCTGGGGCAATTGGACGGGCAAGTGTTCGTGTTTTTTGTGATTGTAGTGGCGGCGGCGGAAGCGGCGGTGGGGCTGGCGATCGTGATTCAAATCGCGCGAAACCGGCAGACGCTGAACGTGGAACGGGTGAATCTGCTCAAGCTCTAATGTTTATCCTGCAACATCTCTGGATCATTCTCGCGCTGCCGCTGGCCGGCTCGGCGATTAATTCTATTTTTGGCCGCAACTGGCCGAAGCGGGCGGTGGATTCGGTTGGGATTGGGTCGGTGTCGCTGACGTTTCTGGCGGTGCTGGAGGGCGTGCGGGAATTTTTCCTGCTTGGGGCGAACCAGATTCCGTGGGTAAAGAATTATTACACCTGGATCACGGCGGGAAATTTCCGGGTCAATTTCGAACTGCAAGTGGACCAACTGACGGTGGTGATGCTGCTGGTGGTGGCGGGCGTGGGCCTACTGATCCACATTTATTCGAGCGGGTACATGGCGCACGAGGGCGGTTATTACAGGTTCTTCGCGGAAATTAATTTGTTCATGTTCTTCATGCTGACTCTGGTGATGGCGGCGAACCTGGTGCTGATGTTCGTGGGCTGGGAAGGCGTGGGGCTGTGCAGCTATTTGCTGATCGGTTTTTTCTTTCGTAAAAACAGCGCGGCGGATGCGGGCAAGAAAGCATTTATCACCACGCGTATCGGTGATTTGGGATTCATGCTGGGTATTTTTCTGACATTCTGGACATTTGGCTCGATCGATTACGCGGCGATCTTCCGGCAAGCGGCGCAAATGCCGATCGAAAAGGCCGCGCCGTATGGCGTGCTGACGTCGATCTGCTTGTTGTTGTTCGCGGGGGCGGTGGGGAAATCGGCGCAGTTGCCTTTGTATGTGTGGCTGCCGGACGCGATGGAAGGTCCGACGCCTGTGAGCGCGTTGATCCACGCGGCGACGATGGTGACGGCAGGCGTCTACATGGTGGCGCGAATGCACGTGTTTTATTCGAAGGCGCCGGCGGCGATGCTGGTGGTAGCGACGATTGGGGCGCTAACAGCGTTTTATGCGGCGACGATCGGGCTGGTGCAGACGGATATCAAGAAAGTGCTGGCATACTCGACGATTTCGCAGCTTGGGTACATGTTTCTGGGATGCGGAGTGGGGGCTTACGCTGCGGGAATTTTTCATTTGATGACGCATGCATTTTTTAAAGGGTTGCTGTTCCTGGCGGCAGGCAGCGTGATTCACGCCATGGGCGGGCAGCAGGACATGCGCGAGATGGGAGGACTGCGGAAGAAAATCCCGTGGACGTATTGGACGATGTTCGCGGCGACTCTGGCGATCGCTGGCATTCCGGGATTTTCTGGATTTTTCAGCAAGGATGAAATTTTGGAAGCGGCGCAATCGGGGCCTCAAGCGAATACCTGGCTGTGGGCACTGGGAATATTGGGAGCACTGCTGACGTCTTTCTATATGTTTCGGTTGCTGTTCTTGACTTTTTTTGGCGAGGCGCGTTACGACGAGCATAAAGTTCACGTTCACGAATCACCTGTGAATATGCTGGCGCCGCTGGTAATTCTGGCGATTCTGGCAGTGGGCGGAGGATGGGTTGCGGCGCCACGGCTGGTGGGCGGCGTGGATCACTTTGAGCGCTTTTTGGAGCCGGTATTCCATCCTAGGACGGCCGGAAGGCTCACTGCCGTTATAGCGACATCGCCGGAAGAAGCTGCTCAACGGACTGAAGAGGCAAAGTCAAAAGCTTTTACCGCAGAGGACGCGGAGAGAGAACCGGCAGAGCACGCGGAGGCGCCGGGGCTGATCGGATCGCTTTTGGGAATTCCGGTGATTGTGGCGTTGCTGGGACTGGCCACGGCTTGGTGGTTCTATATCAAGAGCCCGCAGACGCCGAAGAATCTGGCGAAATCGCTGAGCGGTCCATACAAGCTTTTGCTGAATAAATATTACGTGGATGAGATTTATGGGTTCTTGATTGTGCGTCCGCTGCTGTGGATTTCGACAAACGTGCTGTGGCACGGAGTGGATGAAGGCGTAATCGACGGAGCGGTGAACGGAGTGGCGACGACCGCGCGGGAAGCAGGCGGCAAGGTGCGGCACATACAATCGGGGAACACGCGAAGCTATGCGACATGGGTGGTGATCGGAGCGGTGGCGTTTACGACGTTCTTCTTGTGGATGGTGCGTTAGCCGAATGGTGCAGAATCATTTGTTATCGGTGCTGATCTTCCTGCCGCTGGTGGGGTCGCTGGCCGTGTTGCTGCTGGGGCGTGACGACCACGAATGGATTCGGCGGCTGGCGCTGGCGACTTCAATTGCGGAATTTCTGATTTCGCTATTTCTGCTGCGCGGGTTCGATACGGGTTCGGCGCTTTACCAGTTCGAAGAACTGCACCGGTGGATCAGCTCGCCGCCGATTCATTATCACCTGGGAATCGACGGGATCAGCCTGTTCCTGGTGCTGCTCTCGACGTTTCTGACGCCTTTTGCGGTGCTGTGCTCGTGGAAGAGCATCAACGTGCGGGTGAAGGAATTCTTCATCATGCTGCTGGTGCTGGAAACGGGAATGATCGGCGTGTTCGTATCGCTCGATCTGTTTTTGTTTTTCTTGTTCTGGGAAGTGATGCTGCTGCCGATGTATTTCCTGATCGGCATTTGGGGCCACGACCGGAAGATTTATGCCGCATTGAAATTTATTTTGTACACGATGCTGGGATCAATCTTGATGCTGGTGGCGATTGTGTGGCTCTACGGGCTGACCGGCACATTCGACCTGCCGGAAATCCAGATGAAGCTGCAGACGAATATCGTGATGCTGCCGGCGGGGACGGAATTGCTGCTGTTCGGCGCGTTTTTCCTGTCGTTTGCGATCAAGGTACCGCTGTTCCCGGTACACACTTGGCTACCGGATGCACACACGGAAGCGCCGACAGCCGGTTCGGTGATTCTGGCGGGCGTGCTGCTGAAAATGGGCACGTACGGCATGCTGCGATTCTGCCTGCCGCTGTTTCCGGATGCGGCGCACCGGATGGCGCCCTATATCGCGGTGCTGGCGATCATCGGGATCATTTACGGCGCGCTGGTGGCGACAGTTCAGACCGATTTGAAGCGGTTGGTGGCCTACACGTCGATCAGCCACCTGGGATTTGTGGTGCTGGGGATTTTTGCGTTCAGCAATATTTCGATCCAGGGCGCGATCTATCAGATGCTGAATCACGGCATCTCGACCGGCGGATTGTTCCTGGCGGTAGGAATGCTGTATGACCGGCGGCACACGTTTGAAATCAAGGAATATGGCGGGCTGGCGACGCCGATGCCGGTGTTCTCTTCTCTATTTTTGTTTATTTGTCTTTCGTCGCTGGCGCTGCCGCTGCTGAATGGATTCGTGGGGGAGTTCTTAATTTTGACGGGAACGTGGCAGCGGCACGCGAACTGGGCGGCGTGGGCGGCGACCGGATCGATTCTTTCCGCGGTTTATTTATTGTGGGCTTACCAGCGCGTGATTTGGGGCGAAATTACTGTGGAGAAGAATAAGGCGCTGCCCGATGCCTCGACACGCGAACGATTGATACTAGCGCTGATTTGCCTGCTGGCGCTGTTCATGGGTATTGCTTCGCCGATCTTCACGCGGCGCATGGAAGCCACCAGTCAGAATTTACTGCAACAGATGCAGCGCAATCGCGCATACGATGCGCGCGGCGCGGCTCCCGCTCCTGCGGCGGTGCTGGAGCACTGTCCGATGCCGGCGATGGCTGTGATGCCGGTAGCGGTTGCGTCGCCGCCTCAACTGGCGCGGCACGATTCGCTTCCGGAAAGGCGGGCACAGAACTAAATGCGCCCACCGATCGAAGACGTTTGCCGCCTGGCTCCGGAAATCATCCTCTGTTTCACCGGCATTTTGATCATGCTGGTTGACCCATTTCTATCCGCGCAAAATAGAAAGTTCATGGGCTGGTTGGGATTTGCAGGAGCTGTGGCGGCGCTGGCCTCGATTTTCGAAGCCGCTCGGCATCAAGGCCCGGCGTATGGCGGGCTGATCCTGACGGACCATTTCAGCCTGTACATGCACGCGGTGGTGATCGGAGCGGCTGCGCTGGCGATTCTGGGATCGTTTACGTACCTGGATCGCGAAAAGCTGGTGCGCGGCGAATATTATTCGTTGATCTTGTTTGCCACGGCAGGAATGGGAATTCTGTGCGGCGCGGGCGAATTGGTGACCGCGTTTATCGGTCTCGAAATGAGTTCGATTTCGAGCTATATCCTGGCCGGATTCCGGCGCGATTCGATCAAATCCAATGAAGCTTCGTTGAAGTATTTTTTGCTGGGCTCGTTTGCGACGGCTTTTTTCCTGTATGGCACGGCGATGATCTATGGCGCCACGGGATCGACGCGATTCGAGGCGATTGAGAACGCTGTGGTGCGCCCGGGAGCGGGGACCCTGTTGATCCTTGGGCTGGCGCTGCTGTTTGTGGGGCTGGGATTCAAAATTGTGGCCGCGCCGTTCCAGATTTACGCACCGGATGTGTATGAAGGCGCGCCGACGCCGGTTTCTGCATTGCTGGCTTCCGGGCCGAAAGCGGCGACGTTCGCCGTGATGCTGCGGATCTTTTACGTGGCGCTGGGCGGATCGAACAGCACCTGGTACTGGGCGATCTGGATTTCGGCAGTGCTTTCGATGTGCGTGGGGAATTTTGGCGCGCTGGTGCAGACGAACGTGAAGCGCATGCTGGCCTATTCCTCGATCGCACATGCGGGGTACATCCTGGTGGCATTTGCGGCCAGCACGAAGCTGGGAATCGCGGCGGTGCTGTTCTATCTGGCGGCGTATGCTCTGATGAAACTAGGAGCGTTCGTCACAGTGGCGCATTTGGGCGGCGCGGGCGAAAAGCGGCTGGAAATCAAGGATTATGCCGGGCTTTCGACACAGCAGCCGTGGCTGGCGGCATGCTTCGCGCTGTTTTTTTTTTCGCTGCTGGGGATTCCGGGTACCGGCGGATTTTTAGGGAAGTTTTATGCGTTCCAGGCGCCCCTGCTGGCTGCGCGGGAAGCGACGGCAATGGCCTCACCGCACGTTTCCAGTTCGCTGGTGTGGCTGGTGATCATCGCGGCGCTGAACAGCATCGTGGGAGCGTATTATTATCTGCGCGTGATCGTTTCGATGTATTTTTGGGAGACGCAGAAGGAATTTGCGCCGGTGGAAGTGAGTGCTTCAGTGACCTTCGTTTTACTTCTGGCCGCTGCCGGGACGATTTACCTGGGAGTTTTTCCGAACCTGGTGATGCATTTCGCGCAGCTTTCCGCGTTGTCTCTGCATTAGAGCCGCGTGAGCGCATTTCAGAATTCCCCGTCGATGCGCTCGATCTGAGTTGCTGCGTGGTGCTCCTCAGCGCACAGTGCGTTTTCCAAAAATGGCGAATGTCGATCCTGTAACGAAAAACCCCACCCTTCCCGGTGAAACTGGGAAGGATGGGGCACCCGGTGCTGCGTTGAAGATTTCGTTTTCTTGTTGCGGTTACTTTACGCGGATGAACATGGTGGCGAAGGTATAGAGCGCCATGGACTCGATCAATACCAGCGCCAAAATGAGCATGTTGGTGATGGCCTTGGCCGCGCCGGGATTACGGGCCATGCCTTCGGAAGCGGCTGCGCTGGCTTTTGCCTGTGCGTAACCACCCGCTGCGGATGCGATGGCCATGCTGAATCCCGCGGTGATTACCACCCAGTTCGGGCCTGCGGTGGCTGGCGCTTCGTCAGCGGCAAAAACTGCCGGGGCAAACAAGCTGATGGCCAGAATGACCAGCAGCACTACGGCGAACCTTTTCATTTTTGTTTCTCCTAGTTGTTATCAAGTTGCCGCCAGGCGGTGGCTCCCGTCATCCTCTTGCAGCCGGGATCACATTGACGGCGATGATGCCAGTATGAAAGCGAAAGAAAGAGGGCGCGGCTAGGCCTACATAAAACAACGCCGCGACGATCGAAAACTGCGGGGCACGAGCAGGCCAGACTCCACAAAAACCTTATGCTAGTGCTCTTCGCCTACTGCGCCGGATACATAGATGACCGGAAGAATCGTGAAGACGAAAGCCTGCAAGACTGCTACGAAAATGTGCAGAATGATGAAAACGATCGGCAACCCAAATGGCAGAACCACGGCAACGTAACCGGTGACATTCAATTGACCGAGAAACAATGAAAATTCGAGAAGAAGGCCCAGGAAAGATTCCGTAGAGCAATTCGCTCACAAACATGTTCACCCAGAGACGGACGGTGAGCGAGAGCAGGCGGGCGAAATTGCTGATGAATTCGATCGGCAAAATGATCAGGGAGACATAATAAATGGCGGGGAGCGGAACCTCGGGCCCAGGTAAAATGCATCACATAGGCTAATGGCGCCGTGTTCCTAAAATCCCGCTACCAGTTGTAATAAATGAAAACAAGCACCGCTAAACCGAACGGAACAGAAATTTGCGCGGTGGGCGATTCGAGCGTGGGAATCAGGCTGATCAGGTTGCACATCAGGACGAAAATTCCGATGCTGCCGAGCATCGACAAATACTGAATCCCGTTGTGGCCGATATTATTTTCAAGCAAGTCGAGTACGCCGAGATCGAGCGGATTCGTTAGAATCATTTCCATGCATTGCTGGGTGGCGCCGGGCCGCTCGACGGAGAGCCTGGCCTTGAGCCACAGAAAGAAAACGATGGCGACAGCAAAGACCAGAATTTCCATGGAGACGTGATTGGGAATCGGATACGCGGGATTATTCGGCTTGATATGCATGGCCGAAAGAATCGCGGCAACGGGCTTGCCGAAGATTCCGTTCAGGAGCGCAGTGATCCAGAGTACGTGTTCTTCCATGTCCCTTCGTTTATTCCGTTAGGATTGTTACAGCCGGGCTCGAGCGATCGGGCAGATGCTCGACCAGATAATAAATCATTTCCGCCAGAGCACCGGCCACAGCCGCAAATAAGCCGCACAGCACCGCAGCAGCAGGCCATCCCGGGCGCGAAAGAATAGCATACAGCACAACGATCAACAAAGCGAAGCGGCCGAAGGACTTAAAGTAAACACGCTTCGGGGGATGCTGAACTTTTTCCTGACCCGCTTGCGCTTCGGAAAGCGCCGCAAGAACCCGCACGCCCTGTTTCAGCCAGCGGAAATTCACCCAGGAAATTACCGTACCGAAACAAACGCCTGCTGCCTGGACCCAGCCCCAGCGGCCGAGCGCGAAAGTGGCGACGAGGGCGCCGAAACCCAGCGTCCAATACTCGACGCGCTGCAGAGAGAATTCGGGAAGGCCATCAGGCGCCGCCGTCGGATTATCCGTCTCCATCTGTTTTATCTTCGCGATTGAGCGCGCGCAACAACTGGTAGATCCCGGCCAGGAAGCCGACTCCTCCTAAGATTAGCGTAAAGGCGGGGCTAGTATGCAGTGCGCGGTCTAAAAGGTAACCGAGCCCGCCGCAAATGAGGATGCTTCCGATGAGAATGACGGGAAGCTCCATCACCAGGGCAATCTGGCGAGCGGAGCCCGAGACTTTTTTTCCGATGGAATCTGGAGGAGGCATTTGGGCCCGGCCTTAGCGGCCCAACGCGCCGAGCGAGTAACGCGCGAATTCGATGAACGGATTCGGATAGATTCCGGCAGCCAGCGTGACGATGACCATGGCGGCGAGAGCGACTGCCTGACCGAGCGAAACCCGCGGAATGAAGGAATCCGTGGAATCACGCACCCACATGGCGGCAACGATGCGGAAATAATAATACACCGCGGGAAGAATATAGAGCACGGCGAGAACCGCCAGCACATAGTGTTGAGTTTGCATCAGCGCCCAGAAGATCAGCAGCTTGCCGATGAAGCCGGCAGTGGGCGGAATTCCGGCCAGCGAAAGAAGGAAGATCAGCATCATGATCGCTGCGCCGGGATTGCGCTGGAATAATCCGTTCATGTCGTCGAGTTCGTCGCCGATCACGCCCTTGCGGCGCAGCACGATAACCACGGCGAACGCGCCTGTGTTGAAGAAGGCGTAGACAAGAATGTAAAACGTCATGGCCTGCAGGCCCAAGGTATTGCCCGCCACCAGGCCCAGCAGGATATATCCCACATGCGAAATGGAGGAATAGGCCAGCAGGCGCTTGATATTGGATTCGGTGATGGCCGCGATGTTGCCGAGCGTCATGGACAGCACGGCGACGGCGGCGATGAGCATGGTCCAATCCACGCGGATCGGCCAGAAAACGGTGAGGAACAGGCGCAGCAGCAAAGCAAAGCTGGCGGCCTTGGAAGCGACACTGACAAACGCGGTGATGGGAGTGGGCGCGCCTTCGTATACGTCTGGCGCCCACTGGTGGAACGGCACGGCCGCGATTTTGAAGAAGACGCCAGCGGCAACGGTGACCAGCGCGAGAATTACCAGCACGTCGCTGGGAGGACGGCGGGCAACTGCCGCACTGATCACGTCCAGATTCGTGGAGCCGGAAATTCCATAGAGCAGCGAGAAGCCGTAAGCAAGGATGGCCGAGCTGAAGGCGCCAAGCAGAAGGTATTTCAGCGCGCCTTCATTGGAGCGCCGGTCGTCGCGCAGGAACCCCGTGAGAATGTAAAAGCTGATGGCCATGGTTTCGAGGCCGATGAAAAGCACGATCAGATCATTGCCACAGGCCAGGAACATCATGCCGATGGTGGCAAACAGCATCAGCGCGTAATACTCGGCGTGATGCTCTTTTTCGATTTCGAGATAGCGCGCGGAAAGCAAGATCACCAGCGCCGCCGAAGCCAGGAAAACGAATCCGAAGAAAATGAAAAACGGATCGATGCGGATCGATTGATTGAACGCTACATCACCGTTAGGCGTGACGTAACGAAGCATGTAGAGGGAAATGCCGCTGAAAATCACGCCCAACATGGCGGTGAGGGCGTTCACCCATTTTTCGGCGTCTTCCAAAAGAAAATCGATCAACAGGACTCCCATGCCAAAGAAAGCGAGCTGCACTTCCGGCAGGATGTAATGAAAATCATGTCGAGTTTGTTGGAAGAGTTCTTGCCACATGGGCGGCGTCTACCTGCTCTCCGGGGATTGCGCGGCGGCCGGAGCCGGGGCGGAAACTTGACCCGGCATCGTGGCCGGTTGCGCGGTGTAATAGCCCGGATTCACTTTCTCGACGAGCTGGCGAACAGGAACGTCGAGCACTCGGAAAAGCGGCTTGGGATAAATGCCGATCCAGAAGGCGAGCAGGATCAGCGGGACCAGAGTGGCCCACTCGCGCAAATTCATGTCGGGCAGGTGCTCATTGGCCGGATTCGTGACGCTGCCGAACATGACGCGCTGATAGAGCCAAAGCAAATAGGCAGCGCCGAGAATCACTCCGGTGACGCCGAAAGCCGCCCAAGTGGTGCCGTAGCGAGCAACTTCGAACGTGCCGCGAAGAATGGTGAACTCGCCGATGAAACCGTTCAGCAGGGGCATGCCCAACGAACTGAGGGTGATGATCAAATACACCGCGGCAAAATTCGGCATCGGCGTGGAAAGACCGCCAAACTCCGAAATCAATCGCGTGTGCCGGCGCTCGTAGAGCACGCCGACAAGCAAAAAGAGCGCGCCGGTGGAGATGCCGTGATTGAGTTGCTGGATGATGCTGCCGGAAAGACCCAGCGGCGTGAGGGCAAAGATTCCCAGAGTGCAGAAACCCATGTGGCTGACGGAGGAATAGGCGATCAGCTTTTTCATGTCTTTCTGCATCATGCAAACCAAGGCGCCGTAGATGATGGCAATGATGGAAAGCACCATCATGATTCCGCGGAACTGATTAGTGGCGTCGGGGAACATGGGCACCGAAAAGCGCAGAAAACCGTATGTCCCCATTTTCAGCAGGACGCCGGCCAGGATGACGGAACCGGCGGTTGGGGCTTCGGTATGCGCGTCCGGCAACCATGTATGGAACGGAACCATGGGAACTTTGATCGCGAAAGCGAAAAAGAAACCCCAGAAAAGCCAGCGCTGCAATTGCAGAGGAAAGAAGTCGTGCGGCGCGGAAAGGACCGCGCGGATATCAAAGGTGTGTGCGTTGAAATAAATCGCCAAAATCGCCAGGAGCATTACCACCGAGCCGGCCAGGGTGAACAGGAAAAATTTGATGGCTGCGTAGAGGCGGCGCTCGCTGCCCCAAACGCCGATCAGGAAATACATGGGAACCAGCATCACTTCCCAGAAAACGTAAAACAGGACGAAATCGAGCGACATGAAGACACCGAGCATGCCGGTCTGGAGCAGCAGGAGGAGAATGTAATATTCTTTTTCGCGTTTTTGAATCGCGCTCCACGAGGAGAGAATAGCGATCGCGCCGAGCACGGTGGTGAGAATGACCATGACCAGGCCCAGGCCGTCGATGCCCAGCGTATAGTGCGCGCCGATGGTGGGAATCCATTCGTGGTCTTCGACGAACTGAAAACCCGCCTGGCCTGCCTGGAAGCGGGTTATCAGCGGCAGCGAAACGATCAGGCCGAGGAATCCAAAGAGGTTGCCCATCCAGCGGTGCGCCGCGGCGTTGCTGCGCGGTATAAACAGCATCAGAATCGCGCCCACCAGCGGCGTGAAGAGCACAGTGCTCAATATGTGCTGATTATCGAAAAGCATCATCCGTTCTTCCTCGCTTACTCAGAATCCTTTGTCGAAAGCTCCCGCTCGATTCAGAGCGCCAACCGTTTTTCGTTACAAATCGAACTTAGAGATGAAACATGTGCCAGTAATAGCCCAAAATGCCGATGATGCCGAGGACGATCAGCAGCATGTAACTTTGCATCAGTCCTGTCTGCACCATCCGAACCGGATAGCTGAATATCCAAACAATTCTCGACGCCAGACGAATCGAGCCGTCCACGATCCAGGTGTCCCACCAGATCGAAAGGGTGGAAAGGAAACGGGTCAGCCAGCCCGCGCCATCCACACCCAAGCCGTCGATCACCGTGGCGTCAAAAACCCCGAGCGCTGAGGCCAAATCCTTGGTGCGATTCACAAACATGGCGTCGTAAATCTCGTCTACGTAATATTTGTGGAAGACGAGTTGGTAAGCGCCATTCCATTTTTTGGCAATCTTGTCCGGCAATTCGGTGTGTTTCAAATAGAGATGCCAAGCCAGGGCGATGCCCGCGAGCGCCACAAATACCGAAAGCGACATGAGCAGGAAGTCAGGCGCTTCCACTCGCGACGTCTGTTCTTCGCGGAGAATGCTGGTGCCGTGGATCACCGGGGCCAGAAAGCCTTCGAAGCGACCGCCGATTCCCACCCAACCACCGACAACCGAGAGCACCGCGAGAATCATAAGCGGGATCGTCATGGTAGCAGGCGATTCGTGAATGTGGTGCTCCAGTTCGTGCGGGACGCGGGATTCGCCATGAAACGTCAAGAAGAGCAGCCGGAACATGTAAAAGGCGGTGATGCCCGCGGTGATCCATCCGACCAGCCAGAGAATGTGGCCGGTCTGAAACGTTTTGGCGAGAATTTCATCCTTACTGAAAAAGCCCGCGAACGGCCAGATTCCCGCAATGGCCAGCGTGGCGGCCAGCATGGTCCGATACGTGGTGGGAATTTTTGTGGAGAGAGCGCCCATTTTCTGCATGTCCTGCTCGCCGGACATGGCGTGGATGACGCTGCCCGCTCCGAGGAAAAGAAGAGCTTTGAAGAAAGCGTGCGTCATCAGGTGAAAGATTCCGGCCTCGAACGCGCCCACGCCGCAGGCCAGAAACATATAGCCGAGCTGCGAGATGGTGGAGTAGGCGAGGACCTTCTTAATGTCGGTCTGCAACACGCCCATGGTGGCGGCGTAAATCGCGGTGGCCGCGCCGATCACGGCGACAATTTCCATGGCGAAGGGAGCCATTTTATAGATGGCGTTGGTGCGCGTGAGCATGTAGACGCCGGCGGTGACCATGGTGGCCGCGTGAATCAATGCGCTGACCGGTGTGGGGCCTTCCATCGCGTCGGGCAGCCAGACGTAGAGAGGAATTTGCGCCGATTTGCCGGTAGCTCCGAAGAAAAGCAGCAGGGCGATCGCCGTCATTACCGACGAGCCGACCGCAAAATTTCCCGCGGTAATCGCCGATTGAAATTCGGAGAAGCGAATCGTTCCCAGGACTCCCGAAATCATGAAAATGCCCAACAGAAAGCCCGCGTCGCCCACTCGATTGACGATGAACGCTTTTTTGCCCGCGTCGGCGGCCGATTTCTTCTTGAAATAGAAGCCGATCAGCAGGTAGCTGCAAAGTCCCACGCCTTCCCAGCCCACGAACAGCAGCAGCAAATTATTCGCCAGCACCAGGGTAAGCATGGCGAACATGAAGAGATTGAGGTAACCGAAGAAACGGTAATAACCGCCTTCGTGGCCCATGTAGCCGATGGAATAGAAATGGATCAAGAAGCCGACCCCAGTGACGACCAGGATCATCACGCACGACAGCGGATCGAGCAGGAAGCCCCAATCCGCGCTGAAATTGCCGAGCAGGCCCGTACTGGTGTGGTACACGCCGGCGGGCACCCACTGGAATAGAATGGTTTCGAAGAATCGATCGTGCGGAGGACGGGCCACCAATTGCAGGACAGCACCCAAGGAATAAATGAAGGAGACGAATACGCTGCCGACACAGATAACGCTGACCGCAATATTGGGGAAGCGGCGGCCTAAGAGCAGCATGAGCAGCGCGCCCGCCAGCGGGAACAGCGGGATCAGCCAGATATGATTGAGAAAATAGCCTGCTTCGTTCATTCCCTCTCGCTTAGCGATTCCTTTTGCTGCTGTTCACCATTCCGAAGGAGGATGCCACCGCACACTGCAAATTCCACTTCGTGTTGCTGGTCATTCCGAGGGCCGGCGTTTGGCCCGAGGAATCCAGAGTTGCACTCTAATCCACCTATGCTCTGAATGCTGCGCTCAGCATGACGGTGGAAAGGCAATTCGAAAAGCCACTACCACTTCAGCAAATCCATTTCGTCAGCCAACAGGGTTTCGCGATTGCGGAAATAAGCGATGATAATTCCCAGGCCGACTGCCGCTTCCGCCGCTGCGTCGGTAATGATAAAAATCGCGAAGATCTGGCCATTCACAGAGCCGAACATGCGCGAAAATGCGACCAGGTTAATGTTTACCGCGTTCAAAATCAGCTCGATGGACATCAGAATAATAATCACGTTGCGCCGGGTGAGCACGCCGACTACGCCGATGGTGAACAGCGCCAGGCTCAGAAACAAATAATGAGTGGTCGGAATCATATTCAAATTCTCCGCTTGGCCATCACCACCGCGCCGATCATCGCCACCAGCAGCAGGATGGAGGTGATCTCGAACGGCAGCATATAGGTTTGGAATAGCGCTTGCCCGATCATCTCGGAATTCGGCTGCATTGTAGCGGCTGCGGGCTGCGGCAAATTCACGACGCTGCGATCCAGCCACAATGGCAAAGAAAAATGCAATCCCAGCACAACGGCCAGCACCGTGGCCACGAACCATTGCCGGTTAAACCGGATCTGATGGAGCGAGACCTCCAGGTTTACCAGCATGATCACGAACACGAACAGCACCATGATTCCGCCGACGTACAAAATAATCTGCACGACGAACAGAAATTCAGCCTCGAGCTGAAGGTAAATGCCCGCGGTAGCGAGAAGTGAGGTGATCAAGAAAATTGCACTGTGAATTGCGTTGCGGCTGACGACCACCAGGATCGCCGAGACAATTGCCAGCGCGGCAAAAAAGTAGAACACGATTTGAGGCAACAACCCAATAGCCACTTAATCACCATCCAGTGCGGAAGTAATCGGGAGTATGGCGCCCGGACGCGGATGGCGATCGACGCCGAGCCACGCAGCAACCGCCAGCGTCACCAGATTGGTCAACAAAAGCGCCGGAGCAAGCCCCCAGCCCATCTCCCGATAGAGAGCCAACGCTACACCGGTTCCAATCACATTCACCAGCGCCAACGGAATCAGAAAACTCCAGCCCAGTTGCATCAATTGATCGAAGCGATAGCGGGGGAAAGTAAACCGGAACCACAGGAATCCGTACAAATAGACCAAAATTTTGGCGATAAACCAGAACGCACCGTGCACGCCTTCGCGAATTCCAGGCGCGGCTGCCGCAGACCATCCCATCACCGCCGCCAGCAGAAGCATCAAAGCGCCAACCAAAGCCATCACCAGTTTTTGGATCGGCACGGGTTGACGAGGAGCCAGGCGAAAACAAAATAGTGCGACAACCAGAAACGCCAGCGCGGGGATCACATCCATCAACTCGATACTTGTCGCCGGAACATGCCAGTGGATGCTCGACAAAGGCCGCAACCATCCGCCCAGGAAAAGAGTAGTGGCAATTCCCGCGACCACGACCATGTTGGCGTATTCCGCCAGGAAATAAAGCGACCAGCGGAAGCCGCTATATTCCGTCATATATCCGGCAACGAGTTCGGATTCCGCTTCGGGCAAATCGAACGGGGCGCGATTGGTTTCGGCGATCGAGCCCACCAGGTAAATAAAAAATCCAATGGGGACCAGGAAAATAAACCAGACTCCGGCTTGCGCTTGCGATTCCACCAGCCCTTTCATGGAAAGCGTGCCGCCCAGCAGCAAGGCTGAAACCAGCGCGAGTCCCGCAGCCGTTTCGTAACTGACCAATTGAGCGGCGCTGCGCAGCGCGCCCATCAGGGAATAGTGGCTGTTCGAAGCCCAGCCTCCCAGCACGATCCCATAAATTCCCATCGAGCTGATGGCCAGGATGAAGAGCAATCCGACATTCAAATCCGCGATTTGAAAAACGGGCCCAAACGGGAGCGCGGCATACGCGAGCATCCCGGCCGTGACGGAAAGCAGCGGGGCCAGCAGGAAAATTGCCTTGTCCGCTTCATCGGGAACAATGTCTTCCTTGATCAGCAACTTGACCGCATCGGCGATGGGCTGGAGCAATCCGTGGGGGCCGACGCGCATCGGGCCCAGGCGCGCCTGCATATCGGCCATTACTTTGCGTTCCAGCAGAGTGATATACCCGGCGAGCAGAGGCAGCACCAACACAATCACCACGGCGTAGATCACCGGGAGAATGTACGGCCGGATCGGCTCTAGGCTGTGCAAGTCCATCGTGTCAGCCCGAAACGGGCGTCTTCCCTTCTAGCGGTCGATTTCTCCGAGCACAATATCAATCGTTCCAATGATGGCAACTACGTCGGCGACCAGCGAGCCCTGGGCCATCCTATCGAATGCTTGCAAATTTATGAAGGACGGCGGCCGGACGCGAACGCGATAAGGCTGCGTGGTTCCGTCACTGACGATGTAATAACCAAGCTCGCCTTTCGGCGCTTCAATCGCGTGATAAACCTCGCCGGGCGGCGGCTTCAGCACTTTGCCAATGCGCGCCATGATCGGGCCGGTGGGAATATTCTCGATGGCCTGCAGGCAGATCAGGCGCGATTGGCGCATCTCTTCCATGCGGACAAGGTACCGGTCGTAGGTGTCGCCGTTCTTCCCGGTGGGAACTACAAATTGATATTGATCGTAGGCGGCATAAGGCATGGCCTTGCGGATGTCCCACTGAACGCCGCTGGCGCGCAGGACAGGACCGGAGACGCCGAGTGCAATCGCGTCTTCCGCGGAGAGCAAGCCGACATTTTTCGTGCGGCCCACCCAGATGCGATTTTCGGTTAGCAGCGTTTCGTATTCCGCCACTTTGTGCGAGAAGTCATCGCAAAAGCGCTTCACTTCCTGCTCGAAGCCGTCGTACGTTTCATATTGCAGCCCACCGATGCGGAAGGCGTGGGTGGTTAGCCGCGCGCCGCAATACTTCTCGAAAATTTTCAGAATTTCCTCGCGCTCGCGGAAGCAATAAAAAACGGGAGTCAGCGCGCCAATATCGAGCGCATGAGTGCCCAACCAGAGTAAGTGACTGGCGATTCGCTGTAACTCCGTGAGGATCGTGCGGACCACGCGGGCGCGCAGCGGGGCTTCCACGCCCATCAGTTTTTCAACGGCTTCGCAGTAGCCCAGTCCGTTTGAAACGGCTGCAACGTAATCCATGCGGTCTACATAAGGCGCGAACTGCTGATAGCTGCGATGCTCGGCGATTTTTTCGACGCCGCGATGCAGGTATCCAATGATGCACTCTGAACCAATCACCCGTTCGCCGTCGAGCTTCAGCTTGACGCGCAGAACTCCGTGCGTGGACGGGTGCTGCGGCCCCATGTTGAGGATGATTTCGTCAGCGCCCAGCACTGTTTCGCTGATGTTGGGGTAACCGGTCTTTTGCGAATCCGCCATGCTCTATTGGCCGCTCTCGATTCCCAGGTTCTCTTTCACCCAGGCGGTGTCCTGCTTCAGGATGTCGTAATCCTTGCGCAATGGGAAACCCTGCCATTCCTCTGGCAGCAGAATTCGCCGCAGGTCGGGGTGCCCTTCAAAGCCGATTCCAAACATGTCGTAGACTTCGCGTTCGAGCCAATTGGCTGCGGGCCAAATGTCGGAGACGGTGGCCACCGGCTCGTTTTCTCCCACGAATACCTTTAGGCGTAGCCGTTCATTTTTCGGAAAGGAATAGAGATTCAGGATCAGATCGAAACGCCGTTCGCGCTTCGGCCAATCGACGGCCGTGAGATCGGCGAGATAATCGAATTTCTCCGCGTCGCGGCAATATTTAGAAACTTCAAGCAATTGCTCGCGCGCGACAATCAGGATTGTCTGCTTACGATCGGTCCATGCCTCGGGAATCCCTGCTACCCCAAATCGCTTTTGGAAGCGCTGCGTCAATTCATTGTCAAGCAGGACCGGCTTGGGCGGCGCTTCTTTGGGAGGCGCGGCTGGTTTAGGTGGCGCAGCAGCAGCCGGAGGAGCAGCGGGCTTCGCGGGAACAGCAGGAGGTGCTGCGGCGGGAGGCGCAGCAGCAGGCGGTGCAGGAGCAGGCGGCGCGGCGCTCGCCGGCGCGGGTGCATCCGGTGGAGATGCGGGTTTGCTTTCAGGCGCCCCGGTTGGATTCGCCGGGACGGCGTTGGGATCTTTCTGCGAGGGATCGTTGGCCATCTAGTTTAAGGTAGAACTGATAAGACTGACGCGGCCCTGACCTGCCGCATAAACTAACCGGTCTATTTAACACACGGCGAAAAAGAGCGTCAACGAATACAGTTGAAATACATCAAGTGTGCGTCACACCCAATCGAGCGCGCCTTTCTTGAACAGCCAGATATACCCGACCAACAAAATCCCGATGAAAACCAACATGGTGACGAGCCCGTACATTCCCATTGCTTCGCCCTTGGGGGCGTTGATGGAGCCGTACTTGATGGCCCAAGGGAACAGGAAAATCGTTTCCACGTCGAAAATTACGAACAACATCGCGATGATGTAAAAGCGCACCGAATAGCGCCCGCGCGAACCGCTTTCGGCCGGGACACCACATTCGTATGGCTTGAGCTTATCGCCCACCGCGTGCATGGTTGGCCGGATCAGCTTGAATATAAAGAGCGTGACGGCCGGAAAGGCCGCCGCGAGGATCGCAAATATAAAGATCGGGATGTATTGGCCTGGCATGGCGAACCCGAGATGCTAGCACACCGGTCAAGTCTCATCCAGTGTGTTTGCATAAAGTTGCTTCGATTAGCGACACGGCGCGGGCTCCGGCAGTTTGCGCGCGGTGGTCCAGATGGCATGCGGCTTGGTCTTGCCGAAAAAGGGGCGCTTTTCGCCTGGAAAGGGATCGAACCATTCGGTGCTGAGGACTTCGAAGCCGGCTGCTTCGGTTAAGCTGCGGACTTCGCTGATCGTGTATTTGCATCCGCGCCAGGTATTTTTTTTGGTGAAAAGCTCGCGCATGGATTGCAGTACGCCTTCTTTGCGCCCGAAGAGATGGAATCGAAATATTCCGCCGGGCTTTAAGACGCGCTGCGATTCCTGGATGTAACGGCGGACGATTTCCTTATCCGGAATGTGGTGAAATGTGATGAACGAATAAACGAAATCAAAAGTGGCAGAGGCAAAGGGCAGCGAGCCGGTGCCGTCAATTTCGGTGAAATCAATTTGAGGCAGCTGGGCCAACCTCTCGCGTCCCTGGCGCACCATCTCGCCGGAGATATCCACGCCGCTGACCACGCGAAAATGTTCGGCCATCGGTTCGAGCAAGCGTCCCACACCGCAGCCGATTTCGAGCACTTTCTCGTGCGACGGGAGCAGCGGCTCGACGCCTTCGAGGACGATTTTCACGTCGCGCTGGCCGGAATCACGAAAGACCGACTCGTTGTCCGCATCGTCACAAGCGATGTAATAGAGCGAATTCTTTTTGGCTCGCTCGTTCCAATCGGCCTTCATGTCGAAACGCTGCATGGCCCGCGATTATAGGTTACTTGCCGCTACGCAGCTACCGGCACAGGCAAAACCGCTACTGTGAGGGTGACCTCAGGGAGTTAGGCACAATTTGTGCGCTGCCGAGTTGGATCTAGGGACCCGCGCAAACCTAGTGATCAACATCACTTGGCTTGCCAGGTTTCAGGCGGATCTGTACTTCTTGGGCCGCGATTTTCCCGGCTAGTCCATAACAGGGCCCTAGGCTCAGACGAAAACCGGCATCGCACTTTTCAATGCCAAGTTCTGATAAAACGTTTTGAGAATTGAAACCGCTCAAGTCCAATTCCAAAACCTCTATTAAAATGAACTCCACAACGACATGTTTGGTCATCAGGTAGTGGTTACTATCGTTAAGCTCGCCAGTCGATTCCCAGGTGTGGATATCGAGCGAAGAAGGTTTGCTGCGGTTCAGGTGGAATTTCACAACCTCGGCGTCATGAAAACTAGGCCAGTATCCGAACCAGTCGAATAGCTTTTGAGCTCCTTCGATCGCGTTCAGATCTGGCGGTAGTGGCATCGATTTTCCATGACTGGCCTCGATCGATTAATCGTGGCGGGCGCCGTGGAGTACGTCCACGGCGTGGGGCAATAGATCGGCAACGGCGTCGAGCGATTCTACCGCGCCTTTCGGGCTGCCTGGCAAATTCAGGATCAAGGATTGGCGGCGCACTCCGGCCACGGCTCTCGACAGAACGGCGCGGGGAGTGGAACGCTGACCAGCGCTGCGCATCAATTCCGCTAGCCCGGGGATCAGCTTGGTGGTGACGGCGGTGGTGGCTTCGGGAGTCACATCGCGCGGGCCAATGCCAGTGCCTCCTGCGGTCAGGATTAAATCGACCTTGCCGGAATCGGCGAAATCTGAAAGGGCTTTGCGAATAGCGGCTTCGTCATCGGCTACGACCTGAACGGCCGAGACACTCCAGCCAAGCTTTTCACAGCGCTCGCGCACTGCGGGGCCTGAACGATCTTCGCGTTTGGATTGTGATACCGAATCGCTGACGGTGACGATCGCCACGCGCATTGCGGAGGCTAGCCCTTCGCCGGGGCGGTGGTATCGGCGGATTGATTCGATTCGTCCATCACGCGCAGCGCTTCCATCAAGAGCGCGGTGGTGGAACAGGAGATGGTTTCGCGGGTCGGGGTTCCATTGAAATCAATTTCGAATTCGCCGTCGTTCCAGCGGACGGCCTGCTGCACGGCCGCTTCGCCTTCGAGCGGGCCCAGGCGGGCGTCGCGGCACTGGCCGGACGCGATGAATAGCTCGCAAATGTCGCCCGCGTGGCGGATAGTGAGCTTGCAGGACTTCTGCCCCATCTCGAGCGACTGCATCAAATCGAGTATGCCCATTTCTTCCAGGCGGCCCTGAATCACGCCGGGGCGCGCGGCATGCTGCTGCAATTTTTCCAGGCGCAGGCGGTCGATTACTTTCTTGGCGCCGCGCACCAGGTCTTTCACGAAAAATGGCTTGGGAATAAATTCTTCGACGCCTTCCACCAGCGGCCGCAATTTTTCTTCGATATCTCCGCGGCTGGCCAGAAAGATGAACGGGACGTTCTTCGTAGCGGCGCGTCCACGCAGTTTTTCGAATAACTGGCGGCCATCGATCCCTGGCATCCGGTAATCACACAGAACAATATCCGGAGGATCATCCACGGCCTTCAGCAGAGCGTCCGCGCCATCAGTGGCGGCGCACACTTCGCAGTGCGGCTCGAGACCCTTGGAGATCAGATCGCGGACGAGCGGGTTATCGTCCACGACCAAAACTTTGACGTCCTTCGTCAACGGCGTTTGGGCCTGCCCGAGCGGGACCGCAAATAGTGCCCGCTCTTTCCGCCGATCTTTTCGACCAAATAAAGATCGGTTATTTCCATGCTGCGATCGAGCGCCTTGCACATGTCGTAGATTGTTAACGCCGCAACAGAAGCGGCTACCAGAGCTTCCATCTCGACTCCGGTCTGCGCTGTGACAGTGACCTGCGACTCGATCTCCACTCCATTTTGGCACAGCTTCGCGGTGACATCCATGTGCGTAATTGGCAGGGGGTGACAAAGCGGAATCAGCTCGGAAGTCCGCTTGGCAGCCGCGATTCCGGCGATTCGCGCGATTTCCAGTGGATTTCCCTTGGGCACCTTCAGCCGGCGAATTTTCGATAGCGCTTCGCGGCCGATTCGTATAAACGCGTGCGCTTTCGCGGTGCGTGTGGTGACGGCTTTCTGCGAGACGTCCACCATTTTCACGCGGCCGGTTCGATCGTAGTGAGTGAGGTTCGCCATGGTGAATTGCTCTTGGCCAGCGCTCTGGTTCTTAGATCCCTCGCACATTCTCGGACGGCCTCAGGGGTTAAAACCCCTGATTCCCGGTGCTTATTTGTCGGAGCTGAAACGACTGTGTGGCAACTCGGTTTTGGTTGTTGCCACGCCTGTGTGCATTCAGCAAGGCAGCAGAAACCAAAGATGCCACCCTGAAGGGTGGCG
Source organism: uncultured Acidobacteriota bacterium (assembly GCA_963797765.1). Lineage (GTDB taxonomy): Bacteria > Acidobacteriota > Terriglobia > Acidiferrales > UBA7541 > JBGPTK01. The sequence goes on from CAWCQU010000003.1 coordinate 1,792,339, forward strand.
CTACACGACCACCCCTGCCCAGCGTCGCCACACACGCTCTAAAGCTCCGACCCCCTGAAAAACATGCGCGGAATTTCCGTTTCAGCGCACTAAATTTTATCCCGGCGCGGCAGCACGCTCATCCATTCGCCCGCGGCAAATTTCTGCTTTGTTTCCGCGGGGACCACTAGAAAACAATTCGCGTTCACAAGCGCCGCCACGTCTCCCGAGCCTTGCCAAGACAATTCTTCCACGACTGGCTCGCCTAGTTCCCAATGTAACAGCGCAGGCAGGAAATGCGTCCTCCTGCCTTTCTGCTCCACTGGCTTGGCCAGCTTGGCCTTCAACAATGGCAGCGGCCTTGGTTCCAAGCCGCCACATAAATCGATTGCCGGCACGGCGAGCAATTCAAAGGTGACCATCGTGGAAACTGGGTTTCCCGGCAGACCAAAAACGAATTTCCCCCTGCAGATGCCAAACACTGCCGGCTTGCCTGGACGAATCGCGATGGCGTCGAAGAAGAATTCGGCTCCCAGATCGTGCAACACCGCTTCCACGAAATCGTATTTGCCGACGGAGACTCCTCCGCTGAGGACCAGAATATCTTCCTGCAAGCCGCGTTCGATCATGGTGCGCAGCTCGGCTTTATTATCCGGCGCATTCCCGAGCGGAACTGGTTCCGCGCCCGACAGCTTGGCCTGCGCGGCAAGTGAAACGCTGTTGCTGTTGCGTATCTGAACTGGGCCGGGCGTTTGCTCGACAGGCACCACTTCGTCGCCCGTGGAAAGTATCGCGACACGCGGCTTCCGGTAGACTTCCAACTTTGTGGCGCCCACCTGCGCAGCCATGGCCAGTTCCGCAAAACCGAGCCGCGTGCCAAGCGGAACCACAACCGCGCCAGATTTGGCTTCGCTTCCGGATGCTACAACATTTTGGCCTGCGTTAATCTCGCGCTCCACAGTCACTTCGTCCGCACCGGGCCGCGTGTGCTCCTGCATCACCACTGCGTCAGCTCCCGCGGGAACCGCCGCGCCAGTCATAATTTGAACGCATTCGCCCGCGCCGACCGATCCGAAAAACGCCACGCCGGCCCGGCTTTCGCCAATAATTTTCAACGTTTTTGTGCCGTTCGAAATGTCGCTCGCGCGTACGGCGAAGCCGTCACGCGTCGAACGGGGAAAGGGAGGATAATCGCGGTCCGCGGCGACGTTTCGCGCCAGCACTCGTCCCAGCGCATGGCCCAGTTCAACCGTTTCCTGCAGCAGCGGGCCGCAATTCTTCCGCGCTGCTTCGATGACGATTTTCCGGGCATCGGAATACGACAGCATTGGCTTTCAGAGCAAGGAGGAAAGCTTCGAACCCGGCGAGATGATGGTGGCATCGCGTTCCGGGCCGGTGGAGATCATGCCGATTTCCAGTTGCAATTGGTCAGAGATAAATTTCAGGTAATCGCGCGCCTTCCCCGGCAAATCCTCGGCTTCACGGACGCTGCTCGTCGCGCTGCGCCATCCGGGTAGTGTGCGATACTCCGGCGTCACCTGCGCCAGCGTTTCCACATCGGGAGGCATTTCCGCGATCGGAGTGCCCTTGTAGCGATAGCCGGTGCAAACTTGAATTTCCGGCTGGGCATCAAACACATCCAGTTTGGTGACGGCCAGAGTGGTGATTCCGTTGATCATTTTCGCATAACGGAGCACCATCAAATCCAGCCAGCCGCAGCGCCTTGGACGGCCGGTGACCGCTCCATATTCTTTTCCGCGATCGCGCACTTCCTGCGCTTCCAGGTCGGGCATCTCCGTGGGAAATGGTCCAGCTCCCACGCGCGTGGTGTACGCCTTGCTGATTCCGATCACGCCGGTGATGCGCATGGGCGCAACGCCCAATCCGGTAGCAGCGCCGCCCGCGGTTACGTTCGACGATGTGACGTAAGGATACGTTCCGTGATCGAGATCGAGCATTCCCCCCTGCGCGCCCTCGAACAGCACATCTTTCCCTTCGTTTAGCGCGCGATCCAACAGCGACGCCGTGTCCGCCACGTATCCGCGAATTCTTTCCGCCATCGCCAGGTAGGATTCGACCAGGCCGTCGGTGACCAGTTCCTCACCGAACACTCCGCGGCTAAGCGCACTTTTTTCGGCGAGCACGCAATCGAGTTTGCGGCGAAATTTTTCCGGGTCCATCAGATCGCAAACACGGATTCCGCGGCGTGCCGCTTTGTCCTCATATGCCGGTCCGATTCCGCGCATGGTGGTGCCGATGCGGTTTTCGCCGCGGGCGGCTTCCATGGCTTTTTCGATTTGGCGATGGTAGGGAAAAATCACGTGCGCGCGATTGCTCAGGAACAGGCGGCCCGTCACATCCATGCCGGCCTTGGCCAAAGTATCTACTTCCGCCAGCAGAGCCGCGGGATCGACTACTGTTCCCGGCCCGATGATGGCCTTCTTACCTTCGCGCAGGATACCGCAGGGAATCAATTGCAGAACGAAGCGCTGATTGTTGAAGATAACCGTGTGGCCGGCATTGTGGCCGCCGCCCCAGCGCGCGATGTAGTCAAATCCCGAGGCGAGGTAATCGACAACTTTGCCTTTGCCTTCGTCGCCCCACTGCGCGCCCACCACTGCAATCGCTTTCATCTTCCCGCACCCTCGGTTTTCAGTCTGCGCTTCCGCCGCAACTTGTTGGCCAGCCGCATCTCCACACGTTCCCCGCTGATTCCGTTTCGAGAGTACGGGGAATTCAGGAAAGATGGAGGCAAGCGTTAAGAAACATCGTACCTCCGGAGAATGGAGAAGGCAAGCAACGGCGCGCAACCAACCATCTGAAATTCCTATTCGACGAATTCAGAGTTCTGTCAGCGATCATGCCCGAATCAACTGCGCCAGTGAAGCGTGACGGGCCCATCCATGGGATGCCTCGCCGGTGCGCCGGTGCGGCGCGATTCGAGCAGCGCCGCCTTCAACTGAAAATACCATTTGGCGGGACGGTCGGCATCGTCGATCAGCATCAGGCTGGGATCGTGCTTCAAGCCTTCGGCTTGCCGGATCATGGTTTCCTGGTCCTGGCGCAGAAAGCGTTTTGCGAACATTCGAAAAACCGGCAGCACGAACGGCACACGCGAAAACAAATTCCAGGCCGCCACAAAATCGATGCGGCACAAATCGCGGCGCACCGGAGTGACGGTCGCGCGGCTCGAAAACCACAAATCACCGCTGCGAATTTGTTCGAGGCGGATATTCGGCAGCACAAAATCAATCGTGGTGGCGATGGGCTTTCCGGAAACTCGCAGCAAGCGGTATGGCGCACTATTGGACGATGGCGCGTGAGCGCTCATGCGAAACCCGCCGGGAATCGGCTCAAATTGTTTTTGCTTTTCGTGGATGCTGCCCCGGCTGCGCCACCACCACGATTGATGGACGAAGGGCCCGTGCGCCGGATCCATCAATCCGATAATTCCATGATCTACGTGGCAAGGAAGCTCGGCTGCGAGGTGGGTGATGCGGTATTTCTCGCTGAAAACGGGGAGTCCCGGCACAGGCGGGATTTCTGTTTCTGTGGCGCTGCCCCGCGCGGACCGCCCTTGAGGATCGGTGACGTACACCCAAATGTATCCATCGCGTTCCGTGCAAGGAAAATGTCCGGCGTAAATCCGGTCCACTCGAAGTTTGTCGCTCTCCGTCAGCGAAGGGATCTCGACGCATCGACCGGTGCACGCATCGAATTTCCAGCCGTGGTAGCTGCACTCCAGATTCTTGCCGTCAAAATGGCCATAAGAAAGTGGAATTCCCCGGTGAGGACAACTATCGCGCATGGCGAATGCACGTCCTTGCGCGTCTCGTCCTACAACTAGAGGGACTTCCAGCAGCATCGCCTTCGCCAAGCCGCGCCCGCGAACTTCACTGCTCCGCAACGCGGGATACCAAAAATCCCAGAGCATACCCAGATCGCCCGTGGTGGCGGCAGGCGCATTCATAGTCTCAATCGTTTCATTGCCGTTCATGTTTTCGCTTCCGGCGTCTGGACTGTGCCTGCGGTGGAATCCAGATGTTTTACCACGTCACGATGAAGGAAGCGCTTGGGAAGTTCGGGAATGTGCTCGATTTTTACGAATTGCGGGTTCAACCACTCGATGACGGCGGCGTAGCCCAGGCTTTCGGGATCTTCGGATAAATAGTGCGGCACCACTGCCAGCACGTGGAAGCCTTCCTTCAATTGGAAACTTAACGTGGGATCGTGGAGCGAGCCGTGCACCACCTGGATGATGTACTCTTCCGCGGAAATTTTTCCGGTGTAACTGTGGAAACCGCGCAAGCGGGAACCCGCTCGAATCCGCCACAGTTTCAAGCGGTTCGCTAATTCGCGCCGCGCGCAATATAGTTTGTCGCCGACTCCATGATGTTGCACGGCGGGATCAACGATCACTTCCGCGCCATAAAGCGTGCGCCCGCGCTTCAAATCGTGATTGGTGAACAGGCCGTCGGCGGTGAATTTCACCCAGTCATCGAGCATTCCGTAGTCTTCCCAATCCACCACCAGGCTGGCGCACATTCCGACCAGGTTTTCTTCCGGTCCATGCACCGCGACGAACTGCCCTTCCGGGAATATTTTCAGGTGCGATGACAACTGTGGCGGCGCCCAGGGCTCAGTGTCTGGATAAATGCGCTTGCACAATTCGCCGATCGCCACGAAGTCGCGGGGCTCGGTATTCCTCACTCGAACTGGGTCAGCGTTTTCCATCTATGAAGAGTCACGCGCACTCGACAGTCCGGCGGCGCAGCGGAAGCATATTCGCAGCATCCCGATTTTGCAACCGCGCCCGGAGCGGGGATTGCGACATATCTCGCGCCCCGGAGGCACGGTCTTCGCGCGGATGAAGGCGGATTTTACTTTGAAGTTAGAAACGCGCTTAGCTCAGGTGGCGCTGGAGGACCTTGACGATCTGATCTTTCGGCAATGCCCCGACGATCTGGTCGGCTACTTGCCCGCCCTTGAAAACGAGCAAGGTGGGAATTCCACGGATATTGAATTTGCCTGGAGTGCTCATATTCTCGTCCACGTTCATCTTAAGGACTTTCAGCTTCCCGGCATTTTCCCGCGCAATTTCTTCCACCGTGGGAGTGAGCATGAGGCACGGTCGGCACCACGAGGCCCAGAAATCCACCAGAACAGGTTGGGTATTGCTGGCTTCGATCACATCGGCCTGAAAAGAGGCATCACTAACTGCCTGTATATGAGAAGCATCACTGACTGCCTTTATGTTATCGGACATTTTTTTCCCTTCGAGAGATTGAGGCGACTTCTACGGCGGCCCCTGCCCCCTGCACATTTGACGCGACTGAAACATTAGATGCCGCAGACGCCCGCGGGATTCGCGCCTTACGGGTGGAGTCATAAAGTCGGACGTACTCAGCCGCGGAGGTCTTCCAGGAATAATCCTTGGCCATGCCATTGGCCTGGACGATGCGCCAGGCCCTTGAATCCTGGATCGTTACCAGGGCTTCGCGAAGGCATGCCAGCAATGCCTGCCCCTGGTATGCCTCAAACTTGAACCCGGTGCCCTGTCCGGTAGCCGGATTGAACGATTCAATCGAATCGTCGAGGCCGCCCGTTGCGCGAACCACCGGCACTGTACCATAGCGCAAGCTGTAAATCTGGTTCAAACCGCAGGGTTCGTAACGCGAGGGCATAAGGAAAATATCCGCGCCGGCCTCTATCTTGTGGGCGATGGCGTTGTCATACGCGATGCGCACTCCCACCTGATCCGGGAAACGCTCCGCCAGCGACAGGAAAAGCTTTTCATACTTCGGCTCGCCGGCGCCCAGCGCCACCAAGGCGATATTTTCCTGCAATAATTCGTCGGCAACTTCGGCGATCAGGTCGAATCCTTTTTGATCCACGAAGCGCGAGACGATTCCGATCAGCGGCCGCCCGATGTTTTCCGAGGGCATGCGGAATGTCTCAAGCAAATCTTTTTTGCAAACTCGCTTGCCGCCGGGATTGCGCGCCGAATAATTCACGGCAATGTAGGTATCCGCCTCCGGGCTCCAGGAGGAATAGTCCACGCCATTCAGGATGCCGGTCAAACGGCCGGCGCGGTCGCCAATTACGCCTTCCATCCCGCAACCATACTCCGGGGTTTGGATTTCTTGCGCGTATCTGCGGCTCACGGTGGTCAGGGCATCCGCGTAAACAAGCCCGCCTTTCAGGTAATTCACCCGGCTGTAGAACTCCATGCCCTGCGGCGTAAATAGACTGGCGGGCAGGCCAACCTCCTCGAGCGTGGTGCGCGGAAACAGTCCCTGATAACCAAGATTGTGAATGGTGAAAACAGTGGAGGTGTTACGTAGCGCCGGATCTTCGGCATAGAGCGTTTTCAGATATACGGGAACCAGCGCCGACTGCCAATCGTGGCAATGAAAAATGTCTGGCAGCCAGATGTGCTTGGCGAATTCGATGGCAGCGCGGCTGAATTCGGCAAAGCGATAGGCATTGTCGGGATAATCGCCCGTCTTGTCCCCGTAGAGGGCGTCGCGATCAAAATATTCCGGATCGTCGACAAAAAAGTAGCGGACGCCTTCGATCACAGAGCCTTCGGCGAGAGCCGGAAAACGCAGGCGATCGCCCAAGGGAATGGTCAGGCTGGGGACTATACGCGCGGTGACTTTATTATTCCGGTATCGCGGTAACAGGACGGCGACTTCGTGTCCCAGGTGAACCAGTGCCTTCGGCAGCGCCTCGACCACATCCGCCAAGCCTCCCGTTTTTGAAAACGGAAGACCCTCGGAGGCGACGAACAAAATCTTCATGAGTCCTCACTCATACTCAACTAAATCGGAGACGGTACTGAATTGGCGCAACTTCGTCAAGGCCAACCAAGCTTCGGCGTTCCCCAAAGCTAAAGATACCTTTCTATTTTGTCACAACTTCTGGAGCTTCAGTTCGATTTCGCGCAGCATGAGTACGTCTTCGCGATTATAGAGAAGCAGTCCGGTCAGATGAGCTTCCTCGCGGGTTTCCAGGTATTTGCGCCAGGCTTCGCCCGCCCAGGCGCCGTCTTTGCCGGGCAGTTTTCTCTGGAGCCCCAATGTTTGTTCCACCTTCTTCTGCCCGCCGTACAGATTGCGCCGCCAGCATTCCGGCACCAGGTCCATGTGTTCGAATTCCTTGTCGAGGACAATTCCCAATTGCGCTGCGATGACCGGGAAATCAAAGCCGATCCGGTTCTTCACGCGGTCGGGAATCGACCGGCCGTTATAGGTGACGATCCTCTCGACGCCGTTCAGAATTTGGAGCAAATCTTGTTTCGTAATATCCGTGCCGACTCGCTGGAAAAATTGATCCTGTTGATCGTCCAGCACTCGAATGCCCAGGACCGTAATCAAATGATTTTTGAAATCGCTGAAGAGCTGTTGGTCGGTGAACGCACCAACATAATTCGTTTCGATATCGAGATACGCTAGTTTCATAGTCGGATGCCAACCCGCTTTGGTCGCGCCATCATACTCCACCTGTAAATAAGTGTTGGAGTGATCGCACACGAGGCACTCCGGTTGACCCGAGCGGATTCGACGCGCGCGAATCGGCCTGAACTTGCTAGACTCGCTCGCGATGGGCAGACAACGATTGGGCCAGCATTTCCTGGCCAGCGAAAGTTGGCGCGCGCGAATCCATTCGACGCTCGAGGCCCGCGCGAATGAAATGTGGATTGAGATCGGCGCAGGCCACGGAGAGATGACGGACGCGCTGGCCCGCGCGTCCAATCGAGTGATCGCGATCGAAACCGATCCGCGCTTGGCAGAGGGTTTGCGGCAGCGTGCCGGCGATTGGCCGAACGTGGAAGTGGTCGAAAGCGACGTGCTTGCCGTTGATTTTGCAGCTCTCGCCGGCAGCGCACGATTTCGGGTCTACGGAAATCTTCCGTATTACATCACTTCGCCGATCCTCCATCACTTGTTCGAGTTTGCGGATCAGATCGATTCGATCCACATCGTCATCCAGTTCGAAGTGGCTGAGCGCATCGCGGCCCGTCCGGGAGGCCGCACTTACGCGTACCTTTCCGCGTTTTGCCACTACTATTCGCGGCCGGAAATTCTGCTGCGGATTCCGCCGGGGGCATTCCGCCCTCCACCGAAAGTGACGTCGTCACTGGTGGCCATGCGGTTGCCCGGCGAGCGCGCGGAACTCGCAATCGCGAATGAAAAGCAATTTTTAAGATTTATTCAGGAGTGCTTCGAACAAAAACGCAAGACGCTGCGGAATAATCTTCGCGCCCTGGTGCCCGCGAACCGCGCGTTTGCGGCCCTATCCGATTGCGGCCTGCGCGCCGACGCGCGCGCGGAACAACTCACGCTGCGCGAATTCGCGAATCTATTCCGGGCCTTGTACGGCTGAGGCAAACCACTCGTCCACCACCGCGCGCAAGCGGTCCGGATAATCCGTCATCACGCCATCCACGCCGGCGGCCAGTGCGGCTCGCATTTGTTCTGGCTGGTTCAGAGTCCATGTAACCACGCGCAAATCCGCACGATGCGCCTGTTGCACCATTGCGGCCGTCACCAGATCACCGCGCGGCGCGATCTGCCTTGCGCCCATACGCAATGCCATGTCTACCGCATCCGGATGCGGCTCCTCGAACAGGAATCCCGTCATCACTTGATCGTCCAATTGATGGATTCTTTCCAGATTGTCCGCTCCGAAAGACAGCACGATCACGCGATCCGTTGCCTTATTGGCGCGAAGCGCACCCACCAGGGCATCGTGCAGGCCCCAAGCTTCTTCCGATTTGATCTCCAGATAAAACGTGACGTCGGATTCCCGGCCGAATGCCAGGATTTCATCCAGCGTGGGCAGGCGCTCGCCGGCGAATTGCGGTCCGAACCAGGAGCCGGCATCGAATTCGCGCAACTCCGCCAGCGAGCGGCCGTGAACCAATCCGCGGCCATTGGTGGTGCGTTCGAGCGTGGAATCGTGGATAGCAGCGAAACGAAGATCATTTGTGAGATGCAAATCCGTTTCGATGAACTGGGCGCCCATCTCGGCGGCCAGACGAAACGCGGCCATGGTGTTTTCCGGCGCATGACCGGACGCGCCCCGATGAGCCACGATCCAAGGTTGTCTCATGATGATCAATTATCGTAGCAGAAACCGGCCTGCCCCCCGCATGCGCCCGCGAAAGGCTTGCCACCTGTTCGATACCTGTACTTTTTGTGACTGGACCGAAAAATAGGGCGGAGGGAAAACAATTTCCACCGTTCTGGCCGGTCAGCACATAAAGAGAAAACTTTATGACCCGGAGAAAACAATTTCCTCAGGCTACTCCGCTGAAAATAAGCAACATATCTAAATACGGCGGTTCGGGGATTTGGCCGCTCAATTGCCTTTCATCCCAGTGCCCACGCGGGCAAAATTATGTCGAACAGCGGCTACCATATCAATCCCACGATCACCAGCTTCCCGCCTCGAGGGATGAAAATGCCAGGCCACGTGCGAGGTTTCTCGACGACTGCGAAGTCGCGCCGAACGATTAATATTCCCCCCGCAGATTTTGCTGCTGCTCGCGACCTGCCCAAGGGTTTCCTGGAATTTCTGCTGCCGCTGCATCGCGCATTCACACCCCGCCAACGCCAGTTGATTGCTCAGCGCGAAGCCACGCACGATGCGGCGCATCACCGCCGCCTACCGGGATATTTACCGGCGTCTGAAGCAAGCCACACAGACTGGAAGATCGACCTGCCGGATTGGTGCTGCGATCAACGAAACCAGATGACAGGCCCCGCAGACGACGCCGAGCTAGTGGTGAAGATGCTCAACTCGGGCGCGCCGGGTGTGATGCTCGATCTGGAAGATTCGCTGGCCGATCTTTTGACCAACCGGCTGCAGGGCATTCGCAATATCTTGGCGGCGCTGCGCGGAGAGCTTACCTATTTCGATGGCAAGCGGAATTGCTCGGCGGGTATCGAGCCCAGCTCCACCGTAATTTTGATCCGGCCGCGCGGATTGCATTTGCACCAAGCGGGAGTGGTGGAAGGAGACCTTGTCGCCGGGCCACTCTTCGACATGGCCATGGTGATTTACCAACTCGATCCCAAAGAGCTGAAACATCCGTTGACGATTTACATTCCGAAATCCGAATCCGCCGACGAAGCCATCTGGTGGCGCGATGTGTTCCACGAATTCGCGCGCGCTAAAGGAATGCCTGCCACGTGGATCAAGTGCATGGCACTGGTGGAAGCCCACCCCATGGCCTACGAGATGGAGGAATTCGCGTTCAATTTGCGCGATCACATTCTGGGACTGAACCTGGGCCGCTGGGATTACATGGCGAGCCTCATCCATTTCATGCTACATGATTCGGAATGGGTTTTTCCGGATCGCAATACGATTCCGCACGACGTTCCCTTTTTCCAGAATTTGCGTTCGCTGATGGTGGAAATTTGCCACAAACACGGACTGCTCGCCATTGGCGGCATGACGGCGCTTTACCCCAGCCGCGAAAATGCGGAACTGAACTCCCGCGCGCTAGCTGCTCTTGAAAAAGACAAGAAAAACGAAGCCGCCTGCCTGATGGACGGCGCCTGGACTGGCCACCCGGACCAGAACGAAATTGCCATGTCCCAATTCCCTGCTCCGAACCAATTACTGGCGCGCCCAGCGAATTTTCTGCTGCATCCGGATTTACGGCCGTCACCCGCGGGAATCGGAAAGATTACTCTGGATGGAACGCGCGCGGCGGTTCGCACTGTAATCCGCTACCGCCAGAGCGTGCTTTCTGGCAAAGGCGCAAGCCTGCTCGATGGTTTCATGGAAGATCTGGCGACGGACCGCATCTATCGCTTATTGATCGCGCAGCGCGTGCGGCATCGCATGCTTGTGGCTGACGACAAAGGCGAATACGTTGTGCATAGCCCGGAGTTAATCACGCAAATTTTCGACGAAGAGCTCACGCGCATCCTGCGCGAGCTGCCTGCTGGGAATCACAGGGGAATTATCGAACGATATCAGCAAGCTCGAACGATTAGTGAACAAATGATTCAGGACGGCGAATTCACTACCGCCTAACCCGCTGAGGCGACCAGGAGACCCATCACAGATGGCACCTAACGGCAAATCGAATCCCGAATCACAGAACGGAAACGGCAATGGACATACGTTTCCGCGATGGAAAGGGGTGATTCGTCCGTATACCGCGGCCGACGTTGAGCGTTTGCGCGGAAGCGTCCGCGTGGAACACACGCTGGCGCGCCTGGGAGCGGAACGTTTGTGGAAATTGCTACACACGGAATCTTACGTCCACGCCCTGGGCGCCCTCACTGGGAACCAGGCTGTTCAGCAGGTCTTGGGTGGACTCAATGCGATTTATGTGAGCGGATGGCAGGTGGCCGCCGATGCGAATGATTCCGGCGAAATGTATCCCGACCAGAGCCTTTACCCGTCGGATAGCGCCCCGAACCTGGTCCGCAAGATCAACAAGGCATTCCAGCGCGCCGATCAGATCGATCACTCCGAAGGCCGCAACGGCACCCACTGGTTCGCACCCTTGGTGGCGGATGCCGAGGCAGGCTTCGGCGGTGATTTGAACGCGTACGAACTGATGAAGTCCATGATCGAAGCCGGCGCCGCTGGAGTCCATTTCGAAGACCAGCTTTCCTCGGCAAAAAAGTGCGGCCATATGGGAGGCAAAGTCGTGGTGCCGACCAGCGAATTTGTGCAGAAACTTGTGGCGGCGCGGCTGGCAGCGGATGTGATGGGCGTGCCGACAATCCTGATTGCGCGCACCGATGCGCAGAGCGCTGGATTGATCCGGGCCGACTATGATGAACGCGATCGCGCCTTCCTCACGGGTGAACGCACGTCCGATGGATTCTTCGGATTCCGCGGGGGCCTCGACGCCGCTATCGCGCGAGGATTGGCTTATGCCCCGTATGCGGATATGATCTGGTGCGAAACGTCGACGCCCGACCTCGAAGAGGCGCGACAGTTTGCCGAAGCCATTCATGCCTATTTTCCGGGCAAGCTGCTGGCTTACAATTGCTCGCCGTCGTTTAACTGGAGGAAAAAGTTGGATCAGGAAACCATCGCGCGCTTCCAGAAGGAACTCGGTGCGATGGGCTACCGGTTTCAATTCGTCACGTTGGCCGGGTTCCACTCGCTCAACCTCTCGATGTACGAGTTGGCTCGTGCGTACCGCGACCGCGGAATGGCCGCTTATTCCGAGCTTCAGGAGCGCGAATTTTCCCTGGAAGTCGACAACTACCGGGCCGTCAAGCACCAGCGTTTCGTAGGCACGAGCTATTTCGATGCGGTTCAGCAAGTGATCGCCGGCGGAAATTCTTCGGTGACGGCGCTGAAGGGATCGACGGAAGAGGCCCAGTTCACGAAAGATCTTACGCCGCTTTCCATCGCTCCGTCGCGCCGCCCTGTGCCGAAGGCGCCGGGCAGCGCACGGCTCTCGAAAAACTTTTAGGCGCGTTCTCGCGCTAGGACTTGGGACATGGCGCTTTTCATCATAGTCGTGGTATCGATGGTCGTCGGGCAAACTTGGCTCGATTGGCGCGACGACGACCGCCGCTCAGCCCTTCCGGGGTGGGCCAGCAGCGTCGCGCTTTCCGGCGTCCTGGTTGCTTCGCTCACCGCCGCCACGGCTCTTGCCTCGATCTTTTACCGCGACACGGTCGGACAAATCACCAACAGCATGAGCTCGCCGATGTTCTGGCCTGAGCTCGGACTTTTGCTGTGCGGGCTTGGAATCGCCGTGGCGGCCATCCGCCAAAAGCGGCTGCGCGTTCTGCTTCTGCTGGCTGGATTGCTGACTGCCGCGTTTTGGCTCGGCCTCGCCCTCTCCGCGTAATCGCGGCTTCCCTCACCCCTCTGTCGTCTCTCTCAACAATCATTCGCCCAGAGTGCGGCCTTCGGACAACTCGCGGGCACTAAGTGGAATCTGCTGAATCGTCGGTGCTTTGTCTTATAATGGACGTACCCAGTGATCATTTGCTATACGTCTATTGAAGTGAGTCAGGAGGCCACCATGCGACGCATCGGTACGTTATTGGCAGCCAGCGCGATTCTTCTCGCTTGGATGATCGCGCCAGTCGCTGCCCAGCAGAATACTACTCCCACGAAATTGACCACCAGCATCAACACGGTGCTGGTTCCGGTAGTGGTGACGGACAAGCAAGGAAATCATGTGAAGGGCCTGACGCGCGACGATTTTGAAATCAAGGAAGACGGCAAGGCGCAACAAGTGCTGAGCTTCCAGGAAATGATCGCGGAATCCAAACCGATCCAGCGCGCTGAATCGATGCCCTACACCTTCACCAACAAGGTGATGACCGAAAATCCCAAAAACATGCAAATCATCGCCATGGATCTGATCAATACCACTTTCTCGAATCAAGCCGAAGCGCGCACCGGGCTGCTCAACTTTCTGGAGAAATCCGTGTCCGAGGACACATTGATGGCGCTGGTGGTGTTCTATCCCAACGGCGTGCACCTGATTCACAATTTCACAAGCGATCGTTCTGTCCTGGCGGATGCCATCAAGAAATTGCAAGGCCGGTTGACCTCGCGAGACGTGGGAATGGAAGGCAGCGAAGTAGATGCGGAAGCCGCGATGATCGAAGCATTCATCAATGGCGCGAATGCGAATGGATTAATCACCGGGAACGGCAATGCCAATGCGCAGATCGGCCTATCCCGCGCCGCCGCCGGAGCCGCGCAGATTGATGCCCAAAACCAGGCCCGGGAGGGCCTGATGACGCTGGAATGCATGCAACAGGTGGCGCAATACTTCGCGGATGTGCCGGGCCGTAAATCGCTGGTATGGGCATCCTCTGGATTCCGCTTCAGCGCCAATGCGATCGGTACCACTACCGGAAAAGGCGCGACCACAGAGGAATGGCAAAAAACAGTTCGCAGCCTGCAGGATGCCAATATCGCCGTCTATCCGATCGATGTCTCCGGGCTGATCGGCACGACCACTGCGGCGAGAGCCGGCCAGGAATTCTCAAAGACCGTTGCCAACAATCTGGCCACGGCCAGTTCGAGCGGCGGCGATGGCGGCGTGGCGGGCCGGAGCATGGCCATGGAGGGATACGAAGCCGGCCTGACTCAGGATCCTATTCAAGCGAAGCAGGACACGATGAGAAACGTGGCGGCTTGGACCGGGGGACAGCCTTTCTACAATAGCAACGATCTCGAAAGCCTTTTCCGCCGCGCCAGCCAGGATTCCTCGCAATATTACATGCTGACCTACAACACAACCGACAAGGGAAAAGATGGCTGGCGAAAGATTGAAGTGAAGGTCCGCCGCGAAGGCGTGCAAGTGCGCAGCCGAACGGGCTTTTTCTTCAGCAAGGCTTTGCGCGATCCGGATGCAAGCCGGCAGACGGATGAATTGCTGGCAGTCACCTCAATGCTGAATTTCACTTCCTTGCCAATCACGTTGACCTGGCAGAACACCGAGCCCGGTACTCCCAATCGCAAAGTGCACTTCCAGATCGTGCTTCCGCCTGGCGCCACCGAGATCGATGCCGAGCATGAAAATCACATCAACCTGGATTTTATGGCCATCGCAAATAATCAAGCCGGACAGGAAGTCGGAAAAATCACGCAGCGGCTCGACCGGAAATTGCCGCCCGCCGGAGTGACCCAGATTCAGGCGAGCGGGATCACCTATGCGAATACGATTTCACTCCCCCGGGGCAATACAAGGTTCACGTTGCGGTGCGGGATAATTTGACGGGGAAAATCGGCAGCGTGATCGCGCCGCTGTCCGTTCAATAGAGAGTATCGCCGGATGGCGTCCGGCAACTGTGCATAGGGAGCGGGGAGTTCCAACTCGCGCGGGTGCTGCCGCATCAGGTGTTGTTGGTGAGTCAGAATCCGTGCGTTCGACCGCGGCAACGCCGGCCAAAACAGCACAAATCCCGCGTCCAAATCTTCCGGAAAGTAAGATCCCAAAGCGCTCTGACCGAACTTCCCTTCCCCGATCAGCCTTCCGGCGCAAGTGAGACACCTCCCGTGATTGCAAATCGCGGGAGGATCGATTCCATTGCGCGCCGCCGCATCCCAACCGGCTTCCTTGAAGTAGAATTGCGATGCGGTGAGAGTCGTTCCCGAATCTCGGAAAAGTGGTGTCCAGAATTTTCAGTGCGCTCGTTCCATAGCCTGGCGAAATGTGCTACTACCCTGCGCACGGATGGCTGATGGGCGGGGCGGCTTACGGAGTATGACCAATTCGTGAGAGACGCAATCAAGCAAAAGTACAGACCATTTGGATTGGCGCTGGTGGATTTTCTCGTGGCGCTGGCTCTTGTGTTCGCCGTGCAGACGCTGATTCATCATCGCGTTTCAGATACTGCGGGCCTCATCATCGTGGCCGGAGTAATCTTCGCTTCCTATCTCGCTGGTTCGCGCTGGATCGAGGGACGCCGGCCACCCGAATTGGAATCCTCGCGAGGAATACCGGAAATGGCCGTGGGAGTCGGGATGGGAGTCGCGCTGTTTGGCGCGGTGATGGCTTTGCTTTGGGCGTTTGGCGCATACCACCCTACGGGCTGGGGCACAGCGGCGGTGCTTTGCAGCGGATTCTTGGTTGCGACGCTGGTGGCAATCGTTGAAGAGACAATCGTCCGGGGCTTCGTATTCCGGGTGATTCAGATCGCCAGTGGCACATGGGCCGCTGTGGCGATCTCCTCGGCACTATTCGGAGTGGCGCATGCGTTCAATCCTGGCGCCACAATTGCCAGTTCCATCGCAATCGCACTGGAGGCGGGGGTGCTGCTGGCAGCGGCTTATATTGTGACGGGGCGGCTGTGGCTTCCGATTGGACTCCATGCTGGCTGGAATTTTGCCGAGGGGTCCTTATTTGGGATGTCGGTGTCTGGAAATGCGGCAAAACTTGCGTTGCTAACAGGGACTTTGACAGGCCCCGTAATTCTGACCGGAGGGGCCTTCGGACCGGAAGCTTCTGTGCTTGCTGTCATCGTATGTCTCGCAGCCGCCGTGCTCCTCCTTTGGCGCGCTTCAAAAGAAGGATTGATCGTAAAACCGCTGGGCAGCCGAGGAAATCCGGGCCTACAAGAAATCCCATTTCGTGCTCCGGAAGCACAATAAAACATTCAGTATCAGACACATACATTCTGCTTTTGTAGCTTGCCAGATAACATGTTGCCGCTAGTCGGACGACCTGGCGAACTGCTGGCACTGTTGCCATTTTCGCCTCGCAGCACTGCGCCGGGCTTGTATTAGTACTATTACCATGAGAAATTCAATTGAATTACTCAAAATTCATTAGTTTCGCCAGGGGGAAATATGCGTCTTCAGCCCTATATCGCCGTCTTTGTCCTGTTTTTCACCTCCACGGCATTGGCGCAAGCTCCGGCGGCCCCTTTGACTCGAGTGGAAATCCTTGGTTTGCACATCGCCGGGGTGACGAATGAAAATCTGGAACTGATGGTCCGGCAGCGTGGGATCACATTTCAGCCGGATAGCGATTTTCTGGATGTTTTGCAGCGTACGGGAGCAGGCGAAGTCTTGATCGCGCGATTGCGGACAACCGAGCCTATCTCCACAAATTCGAAAGACGCCGTCGATATCAAGGATTCGGCCGTTTCTCCAGCTCTTTCGGCCTGCGGCAGCAGTTTTGCCGCAGGAGACTTACCGTCAGCGGAACGCGCTTGCCGCGCCGCGATGGAAGGAGACGTCAAGAATCCGATTTTGAGCCTGGCGTTGAGCAACGTTCTGGCGGCCCGTCAGCATTATGACGAGGCAGTCGCTCTGGCTTATCAGGCGGTTCCATTGGGTCCGCAGCTTTCCGCAACACACGTGGTGCTGGGCCGTGATCTGTGCAAAATCGGAAGGGCGGACGCTGCCGCGGCGGAATTTCGTGAGGCATTGCGGCTGAATCCCGATGACATCGATGCGCGCCTGGACCTTGACCAGTTATTTGGCGACAAAAAGAACGACACGGGAACCGGCCAGGAATCCACCCAGGTGGCAAAGTTGCAGCCTGCTTCGAGCGCTGCTCACGAAGCATCGGCTCGCGTTGCGATGGTGCGTCGTGATTGGGACACCGGCGTGGATGAATGGCGCGCGTATTTGCGGCAGGTTCCGGAATCCATCGACGGCCACGTTCAGCTTGGCATTTGCCTGGTGAAACTTGCGGAAAGGCTGGGAGCGGAGGCGCAGGACGCCACCCAGGCATTGCATGAGGCGGTGGATAATTTGCGCGAGACGGTTCAGATGAATGCGAAACTCGCCGAAGCCCACTTCTGGCTCACGCGTGCGTACACTCAACTTGGCAATTACGCGGCCGCAAGGCAGGAAATGCAAACGACTCTGAACCTCGATCCCGAGAATCCGGTTTATGCAAAGGCCTATACGCAGCTGGCACATAGCTGGGCTACTTCCCCTTTGCCGGAAGTGCCCGAAGATGTTCAAAAAACGTTACTCGTCCATAAGGTTGATCCTGTGTATCCCACACTGGCAGAGCGAACTGGCGTTCGCGGGACTGTACATTGCCGGGTGGTGGTTGCGATGAACGGCACCGTCAAAGAACTCCAAGTAATCTCTGGTCCACCGGTTCTGGTTAAGTCCGCTCTCGACGCAGCTCGTCAGTATGTGTATCAGACTACGATGCTGTATGGCGTGCCAGTCGAAGTGGAGACCACGATTAGTATCGCTTTCCCGCCCACGGGAACCCAAAGCCGTTCCACGGCTACTCGCTAGCGGATCAGTCAGTTTGAATAGTTTGAGCCGAACTAGTGGGGGCCGGAGCCGGGAGGCGATGAAGGCTTTTCCGGGTAGAGGCGCTCAAACTCCGGGTCTCCGTGCAGAATAGCAATATCCGGATCGCGGCGCGCCCACACCGCATCTTGAAAGCCAGCTTCCCAAGCCTTGCGCAATGCATCCAACGCTTCCGGTTTTCTTTTCAGGCTGCAGTAAACGCACGCTGCGTTGTAGAGTATCGAAGATTCGTTGGCTCGCAAAGTAACAGCCAGGTTGAGTTCGCGCACCGCGTCTTCCTCGCGCGCCGCTTCCGCATAATAGTAACCTAGCAAGACGCGTGCCCGCGCATCCTCCGGCACATGCTTCAAGTGATTTTCGAGCGCGGCGACAAATCGGTCGGCCATACTGCGCTTTGCTTCTTCCTTGTGCAATGCCCCGAGAGAATTCAGAATGGGCACATAGACGTTGTAATCTTCTCCGCTCGCCTCGATGGCCGATTCGGCGACGTCCACAACTTCCTGGTAGCGACCAGCAGCAAACAGGGCGCGGCAAAGCATGTAATAGGCGCCTTCGCAGTCGCGCTTGCGTTCGATCGCTTTTTTCACCATCCGCACCGCTTCGTTGTGCAGTTCCGCGGCATACAGCACCCAGGCCTGGCTCACCTGCACTTCCGGCAAATCCCAGCGCAGAGCCACAGCCTTGCCGGAAGCCTCTCGCGCGCGTTCCACCCACAACTGATCTCGGCTGTAGTTGCAGTAAAACATGGCGCAGGCGTTGGCGCAGGCGGCATAGGCCAAGGCGAAGCTGGGGTCCAGCACCGCCGCGTTTTCGAACATTTGCAGCGCGAACTCAAGATCTTGGCGGGTTTGTCGCCGCGCGTAGCGCTTGCCGCGCAGGAAAAGATCGTAGGCCTGCAGGTTTTCCGTGGGCTTGACAGCCAGAGCCTCGAGCTCCTGCGGAGAGAGCGTCACGCGCAAGGCCTCGGCGATCTTGCGGGCCATTTCGTCCTGCACTTCGAAAACGTCTTTCATCTCCCGGTCGAAGCGTTCCGACCACAGCGGAAAATCGGTCTGAGTATCGATCAGCTGCGCGCTGATGCGCAGGCGCGCGCCCGCGCGGCGCAAAGTGCCGGTCAGCACGTAAGCCGCCCCTAGCTGTTGTCCAATCTGCGCCGGAGTCACCTGCTTGTCCCGGAAGGCCAGCACAGTGGGGCGGGAGAAGGTGTTCAGCCCGCGAATCTTGGAAAGCTCGGTAATCACATCCTCGGTGATGCCATCGCGCAGGTATTCGTCTTCTTTCGCTCCGCTCTGATTTTCGAAATAAAGCACGGCCACGGACTTTCTCGCCGGCACACTGGGAGCGGCAGCAACAGGCACATTTACCGTTTCACTCTTTTCAGCCGCCGGGCGGCGGTTCGAATCCAGGTCGCGCTTCAATCGTTTCAGGTCGGCCCGAAGTTCGGCGGCGGTCTGGTACCGCAGGTCAGCGTCTTTCTCGAGCGCCTTGCCGAAAATATTTTCCAGCGCCGCGGGCAATCGCGTATTCAACTTCGTCGCCGGAGTTGCTTCGGAATGCAGGATGCCGTCAAAAATTAACGCAACCGTCGAGCCGGAAAAGGGAACCATTCCCGTGGCCATCTCATACAGCACCACCCCAAGAGAAAACAAATCCGAACGAGGATCCAGTTCTTGTCCCCGCGCTTGTTCCGGCGACATGTACGCCACTGTCCCCACGGAACTCCCTGGGCTGGTAAGAAATTCGGCGCTCTCGATGTGCGTCTGCGTCTGCATCGCGGCATCAGCGGCAAACCCCGCCGCTGCTTGCCGTCGCGGCGCCAGCTTCGCCAAACCGAAATCCAAAATCTTCGCCTGTCCCCGAGTGACCAGAAAAATGTTGGCTGGTTTGATGTCGCGATGGACGATGCCTTTTGCGTGGGCCGCTTCAAGTCCATCGGCGATTTGTATGCCCGCATCCAGAAGTTCCGATACCGCCATCGGCTTCCCGGAGATGCGATGCTTCAGCGTCTGGCCTTCCAGCAGTTCCATGGCGATAAACGGGCGGCCTTCGAATTCTCCGATATCGTAAATCGTGCAGATGTTCGGATGATTGAGCGCGGAAGCAGCGCGCGCTTCGCGGCGGAACCGCTCGATCGCCTGTGAATCTTGGGAAATGTCGTCGGGAAGGAATTTCAGTGCAACATTTCTGCCGAGGCGCGAATCCTTGGCCTTGTAGACCACACCCATGCCCCCGCCACCCAGTTTTTCGAGAACTTCGTAGTGGGAGATGTTGCGGCCGATAATCGAGGAACTATCCGGCATCGGGCATGGAGTGTACCGCAGCACATCCACGCAGGCAAATGGTGCAGCATCGGCCAAGCCACGCCGCGCAGTTAACCCCTGATTTGTTTGCTCATCGAAAAGTGACCCACCAGAAATATCTAGTGAACGTTTTGCTGGAGCGTCCAGTTGCCGGTGCCATTGCCATTCGGATTGGCGTTAATGTCATTGGTCTGAAGACGCTTTCCGGCCTCATTCACCCACGTATACCTGTAGGCGCTGGAATCCTTGCTGATCAGACCTGCATTAGGATCCAACCGTTTCTGCTGGTCCAGCGAGTAATCGCACCAATCATCCGCCGCGCGCTGATTCACACGGATCACTATCCTGTTTAGTTCTGATTGAGTTCAGCCGAACAGATCGGTTCTCTAAAGGAAGTATTGCCGGATCAACTTATTAGATGCTGTTGCGTCGACCTGTTGAGCCCGCACACTGTTCAGGAATCAGCGGAATGGCCGGCGGAGTTTTGTTCACCTTGACATTCTACCGGAACGCGTGTACCCTCACCTAGCATGTCTACTAAAGAACAACGCGAACGCATCGAACTGCTGCAGGGAACTCTGGATTTGCTGATTCTCCGCACTCTGCTGCTGGGGCCGGCGCACGGCCACGCCATCGCCAAAGCGATCGAATTCAATTCCGACGACGTGTTGCAGGTTGAGCAGGGGTCGCTGTACCCGGCGTTGCATCGGCTGATCAAGCGGGGATGGATTTCGGTGGAAGAAGGCACGTCCGAGAACAATCGCCGGGCCAAGTTTTACCAGCTGACACCCAAGGGCCGGCGTCAACTGATGGTTGAAACCAACAAGTGGGACAAGCTGGCGGGAGCGATCGCTCGGATCCTACGTCCAGCCGAGCAGGAGGGTGAATCATGAGTCGCCGCAAACGCATGCTGGAGAATCTCGACCAGGACATCCGAGACCACATCGAGACCGAGACGCAAGACAACATCGACCGCGGGATGCCGCCGAAGGAAGCGCGCTACGCAGCGATCCGCAAATTCGGAAACGTGTCGCGCGTGAAGGAAGACACGCGCGAGGTGTGGAGCCTGGTTTGGCTGGAGCAATTGCTGCAGGATTTCCGTTTCGCTTTCCGCGTGCTCCGCAAAAGTCCCGGCTTTACGCTGAGCGCGGTGCTGATCCTGGCGCTCGGGATTTCCGCGAATGTCATTGTTTTCGGCGTCCTGCAGGCATTAGTCCTGCGCACACTGGATGTCCCTCATGGAGAACGGGTGATGGCGCTTCAGCCCAAAAGCGGCGGCCCTTTTCTTTCGTTTCCGGAAATGCGCGATGTGCGCGATGACGGTGCGGTGTTTTCAGCTGTAGCCGCCCTTGAATTGCAGGAATTTGGCTTGGAAGCCAACGGCGCCACCCGGCCGGTGTGGGGATACGAAGTGAGCGGGCAGTATTTCGAGGTCGTCGGTATCCAGCCGTTTCTCGGACGTCTGCTGCAGCGCGCCGATGACGATCATCCAGGCGCCTCCGATGCAGCGGTGCTTTCCTGGCCGGCCTGGAAGAGCGATTTTGGCGGCGACCCAAACATCGTGGGAACGAAAGTCCGCATCGACAAGCACGCGTACACGATCGTCGGAGTGACGCCGGAAGGCTTCTACGGAACTGAAAAATTCAGCCAACCGGATATTTTCATTCCGATGGCCAATGAAGCGTCGCTGGACGGAATCGACTGGCTTGAGACGCGGACCTACAAGAATCTCTTTGCCGTCGTGCGCATGAAGGACGGGGTCAGTTTGCCCCAGGTGCAGGCTGCATTGAACACGATCACTGCCCGCATTACCCGGCAATATCCGAAGGAAGAAGATGGGCTGGCACTGAAGGTGGCTCGGCCTGGACTGGTCGGTGACTTTATCGGCGGGCCGGTGCGAGGTTTTCTGGCTGGGGTGATGGGTCTGGCCGGAATTGTGCTGCTCGCCGCCTGCGCCAATCTTGGCAGCCTGTTCGCAGCGCGTACAGCAGACCGCACACGCGAGATTGCCATCCGTATGGCCATGGGATCGAGCCGCTGGCGAGTGCTCCGCCAAATCCTTGTGGAAGCCTTTGTGATTTCAATCTTTGGGGGCGCTTGCGCCTGTGTCCTATCGTGGATGGCTCTTTCCGGCCTGGCCAACTGGCATCCACCCGGCAGATTCCCTTTCCAGTTCCACGTGCTGCCCCAGCCATCGTTGATCCTGATGGCGTTCCTGGTCTCGGTAATCGCCGGCGTTCTTTTTGGGATTATGCCCTTGAGGCAGATATTCAAGACCGATCCAAATGAGGCAATCAAAAGCGGCGGAAGCCAATCCTCCGCCGCAGGACGCCGCTGGGCCCTTCGCGATGTGCTGCTGGCGGCACAGATCGCCCTCTGCTGCGTCACCGTCACGGCTGCCTTTGTCTCGCTGCGCGGCCTGGGCAAAGCGCTGACCATGAACCTGGGTTTCAACACGAAGAATGCTGTGCTGACGACATTTGATCTGAGCCGGGCCGGCTATACCGGCGATGCCGCCGATCATTTCCAGCGCCAGTTGCTGGAAAGAATCTCGCAGTTCCCTGGAGTGGAATCTGCAGGCTACGCGAACACCACGCCGCTCTCCTTCGAAGCATCGATGACTCATGTCTTCTCACAACAGAGCAGCGATTTCAGGTCTTCAAACAAAGCATTTGATACTTATTTCTACGAAGTCTCACCGGGATACTTGGCCGCCGCTGGAACACCCCTGCTCGAAGGACGCGATGTCAGCTTTACCGACACGGCGAAGACGCCGCCGGTTGCGATTGTGAATCAGGAGTTCGCCCGGCGGCTCTTCCACACCGAGCACGCCCTGGGACGTTATTTCAAAAACCGCTCCGGAACGTCGATCCAGATCGTAGGCGTCATGGCGGACGGAAAATATTTTACGCTTAGTGAAGACCCCACTGCCGCGGTGTTCTACCCGATCTCGCAGAAAGCGGATCCATTAACTGCGCTTGTCGTCCGGACCCAGCGCGACACGGGCGACATGGTATCCTCCATTCGCAAAGTGATAAGCGATCTGGATAGCGCCGTTCCTATTCGGCAATCCGGCACCTGGAACAGCCAGATCACCTTGAGTCTGTTTCCATCCCAGGTGGCTACAGTCGCACTCGGTATTTTTGGCGCTTTCGGATTGCTGCTTTCGATCGCCGGCACATTCGGGCTCGCCTCTTATACGGTGAGCAAGCGCATGCGCGAGCTGAGTATTCGCGTGGCGCTGGGTGCGCAGGCGAAGCAAATTCTTTCGGCAGCGCTCGGGCGAATGCTGATCCTGCTCGGGAGCGGCTGTGTGGTCGGTCTTGTGCTCGGCGTGGCGGCGAGCCGGCTGCTTTCAGCCGTCGTCTACCAGGCCTCCGTGCAGGATCCTTTTGTGTTGGCCGCTGTTCTATTTACTATTGTGCTCACCGGAGCTCTTTCGGTCGTCGGTCCCGTGAGGCGCGTCCTGCACCTTGACCCGGCTTATCTGCTTCGCGAACAATAATTTTCAAGCCAGAATCAGAGAGGCTGTCGCAGCCCATTCGGCCTGAAAAATGTTGCCAGAAACTGCACCTCGGCCATCTTCCTCGGCATGCGCTATCGCGAGGCCTTCGGCGAGCAGGAATCCATGTCGGTGATCGAACGCCTCAATGGCTCGATCGAGAGCGCCTCCAGCGATGTTATCCAGCCTCATCCGGATCTGAGCTACTTGCCGGCCAAGTAACGCGACCCGATCACCTGCCGGCTCCCGTCTGCCGGATTCATTCCTTTGTCTCTCGCGGGCATGGCGGATTTGTTTTTCGTCGCGCTCCCGAAATTCACTTAGTCACCTGAGCTATCTAGGCTAACTTCTCAACGCACTAATCGGAAACTGACCCGCTACCTCACCGTCCAAACTGAGTCACTACCCCCGTTTTCTTTCGCTGGTAAGTCAGGGAATCTGCCGGATTTCATTTCTTTGTCTCTCGCGGGCTTGGCGGATTTGTTTTCCGTTGCGCTCGCGAAATTCACTTAATCACCTGAGCTATCCAGGCTAACTTCTTGACGCACGAATTGGCGCGCCCGGATGCTTACTCAATCTCCCGCACTTGCTTCTGGAATGAAGCTCCGGCGGCAGCCAGCACCATGAGTCCTCCAGCGAGCAGAAACATGAGCTTCAAGCTCAACGCAACCAAGAATCCTGCAATCGCCAGGGAGATGGGCGTTATTCCGAAGGAGGCAAGCATGAGCACGCTCGCAACTCGCCCGCGCACCGCGACGTCGATCCGCTGCATGATCCAGGCGCTGATGTGGATGTTGATCATCCCCGCGGCTATGCCCATGACCAGCAGCACGCCGGCGATGCTCCACACTTTCCCCAGCAGGCCGATGGATCCCAGGCAGACACCCAACGCCAACGACACCAGAAGAATCATCACGCCGCGCCGGCGAATCTTCCAGACGCCGGCCAGTAGCGCGCCTAGCAAACAGCCCGCGGCAACCGCCGACATCACAACGCCGTACACGGCTGGCGAACCGAAGGTTGTCTTACTCAAGTACGCCAGACCAATCGAAACCGGTCCGGCAATGCAGAAGTTTAGGATCATCACCAACATCATCAGCGAGCGCAGTGGCACGTCTTTTCCTACGTAGGCGATTCCTTCCGCGATCGAGTGCAGCATCGGTTTCCGGGCAGTCTGAGACTTGGGCGGATCCGGTAGCTTCCACAGCGCGCCAATGATAAACAGAAAGCTGATTGCGTCCAGGAAGAAGGCCCAGGCAACACCCAGCGTTTTGATCACAAACCCTGCTGGAACCGGTCCAACAATGGTGGTCACCTGCGCCGTGCTCTGGCTGACCGACGATGCCGCGACCATTTGTTCGCGCTTCACCAGCGAGGGCATGTAGGCCGATTGCGCGGGAACGGCAAATGCATCGGCCACTCCGAAAGCAAACGCCAGAGCGTACAGCTCCCAGGTTCGCAAAATGCGAAGCCAGACTAAAACGCCAATTACCGTGACGCAGAGGGTGCGCGCCGTGGCCGTAGCCATCATGATCCTGCGCGCGGACATACGGTCACTGACGGCGCCACCTACAAGCATGAGAACAGCACGCGGAATAGCGCCTGCCATCATGATTGCGCCCATGGCCACCGCGGAGCCTGTCTGCTCCAAAACGAGCCACGGCAAGGCCACGAAATAAAACTGGTCGCCCAGCAGTGAAATGGTTCCGCCGGTCAGCCAGAGGCGATAATCCGGGTTGCGAAGCGGGTGCACGACGGTTGAAGCGGAAGTGGTTTCAGCGGGAACGGACGCGTTGGTGACGGTTGCAGTGGCCATAAACAGTCTCCTCAGTACTTTTGTGGGCGGGGAAAGCCAGTAAGCATCTGGCGGGCGCTCCACCGTCGCTATATGTAAATGTATATTTACATTTACATTCGTGTCAAGTATTATTTTGCCGAGCTTGATATAAAGGTAGGCCATGGCCAACAAGACACTCGCTCCTCAACAAGCCCGCAGCCGGGAATCGATGCGTAAGTTGTTGAAGGCCGCCGCGGAAGTCCTCGGACAGCATGGACTTGAGGGCGCCACCATTCCGCGCATCGCCCAGCACGCGGGATTGACGCCGGGGCCATCTATCGCCGTTTCCCTGACAAGGACGCGCTGCTAGAAACGGTGATCATCGGCATCATGGAACGTAATGACGAAAGGCTGCGCATGATGCTCACGCCGGCCATGGCGCGCCAGATTCCGCTGCCCGTGTTTGCCGAGCAGCTCATCAACAACATGCTGGTCAGCTACCGCGCCAATGCTGGACTGTTGCGCGCCCTCCGCCAGTTCGCGCAGGGGCGCGATCACACGTCGTTTTACAGGAAAATTACCAAGTTGGAGATGCGCACCTACCAGTACCTGGTTGACTTGTTCTTGTTACATCGCAAGGAGATCAAACATCCCGACCCGCAAATGGCGGTATCATTTGCGCTGATGATGCTAATCGGCGCTTGATAGAACTGATTTTCGTGGATCATGATATGCAGAACTGGCAGGCCGTGATTCCAAGAGACGACCAGTCACTTAAGAGAGAGCTCCTGCGCTCATTTCTGCGCTACTTGGGCATCGAGCATAAGAATGACGGAACGCCGTACCAATAGTTACAATCCGCCTCCCGCTCGCCGTGCCCCCCTCCCATTTCGATTTAAACCACTACACGGCAATTTCCGGTTCGTCGGTGACTCGGAAACTGGCCCACTACCCCCGTTTTTCTTTTTCGCTTGACTTTCGCTTTTTGTTCGCCTATGCTCGCCAACGGTAGGAAAAGGGAAGGCGGGCGAGGGTCGGTCCCATTGTCCTTTTTGGACTCTCACGGGCCGCCCCTCCCCGCCGGAATTCCGCGGCGTCGGCGCCAAAAAGCCAGTCATGGCGCAGCCCTCGCTCCTATAGGGGCGCTGCTTATTTACAATGAGTTTCGAAGGGCTGTGCACTTTCTGCACCCCGATGCCTTTCATCGGGGCGCCCGCTCTTGGGGTAAATGTAATTTTTAACAGATTGCTGCCATGGATGAACGCTCGCCAAAAATCGTGCACGTAGACGTTGACGCGTTTTTTGCTTCGGTCGAGCAGGTGCTCGATCCGCGCCTGCGCGGCAAGCCGGTGCTCGTCGGCCGCGGCGTGGTGGCTTCAGCGAGTTACGAAGCGAAGGCGCGCGGCGTGCGCACGGCCATGACGTTTCGGCGCGCGCGCGAAATCTGCCCGCAGGCCATCGTCGTTCCCGGACAATACGAGCACTATGCCGATTACGCCGAGCGCGTCCGGAAAATTCTGGAATCGTTCACGCCCGCGGTGGAAACCGCCGCGCTCGATGATTTTTATCTCGACTTCACGGGGACTGCCCGGCTTTATCCGGATTTTCCCGGAATACTCCGGCAATTGCAGGAACGCGTGTTCGCGGAAACCGGCCTGGGCGTTTCCGTGGGTGCCGCCACGTCGAAACTAGTGGCGTCGGTGGCGTCTCGCTTGATTCGCCCGCTCGGTTTTCGGATCGTTCCGCCGGGAACCGAAAAAGAATTTCTCGCGCCGCTACCGGTGGAAAAACTGCACGGCATCGGCCACGTCCATGCCTCGACGTTGCGCGAGCGCGGCATCGAAACCATCGGCCAGTTGCGCGAAGTGCCGGTGGAAGCGCTGGTAGCCACGTTCGGCCATGTGATCGGCTATCAACTGTGGGAGCGCGCTCGCGGGCAGGATCCGCGATTGGTGGCGGCGCTGCCCGAACCGAAATCGATTTCGCGCGAAACCACCATCGAGGGCGGCACGATTGACCTGGAATTTCTCGCCGCCCTGGTGGAATACCTCTCCGAGCGCATCGGCTCCACTTTGCGTGCCCATGAACGCCAGGCGCGCACGCTCGCGCTGCGATTGCGCTATACCGATTCGTTTTCCGCGGGCCGCGCGCTGAAGCTTGATCCGCCGGCCAACGATGAAAAAGCGCTGCTGGCCGCCGCGATGGAATTGTTCCACGAACTTTTCACCCGCCGCGTGGCGCTGCGCTGGGTGGGTTTGCAGGTGACGAATCTGGAGCCCGAGCAGCGCCAGAACGAATTATTCGACCGCCGCGCCAACCGCCGCTGGTATCTGAATCGCGGTGTGGACGCGGTCCGCGGCCGCTTCGGCTGGAACGCCGTCTTTTACGGCAAAGGACTCGAATTGCGCGAGCACTACGCCACCAAGCCCACCGGCCTGGTGCTCTCAACGCCCTGTTTATCGCGCTGAAGAATTTTGCGGCCCTGGATTTTGCAGGGTGCGGCTTTCACGATGTTTGCTTCCCGAAGAACTTTGCCGGGAAGCGTACCGTTGTCACTGAATGACGGCCAAACACTAACCTCAGCCTCCATTCCCCTTTCCTGCCGGCTGTCGGCTTTTCATTTTCAATTGTGGAGTATGCCGGCCTTCCCGATTAAGCCCATCGAGACAAAGAAGGCCGGCGCCAGCAGGTGCGATGTTCATTCATCTTCATTGTCACAGCCACTATTCGTTCTTGCGCGCGGTGCCCGCGCCGCACGAACTGATTGCGGCTGCGTCCGGGCAACACATGCCCGCGGTGGCGCTCACCGATACGGGCGGACTTTACGCTGCTGTTCCCTTCTATCAATCCGCGCGCGAAGCCGGCGTGAAACCGATCCTCGGCGCCACAATCGAACTCGAAACGGCAAACGCGAAAACAAAAAAGGAACCTGGCGAACCGCTACCAAAAGCCGGGGAAGAAATCCTTCTGCTGGCGGCGGATCGTCGAGGCTACAGCAATCTTTGCAAGCTGGTGACGCAATACCAACTTGGCGAAAAGCCAATCACATTCGAATCGTTGAACGAGCGCCGCGATGGGTTGATTGCGCTATATGCGCCGGATGCCCGCAAAGGCAAGGCAGACCGCGCCTCTGCAAAATCAAATGACAAGGACCCGAACGATCTTGAGCACAGCGCGCGGCTGAAAGAAATGTTTGGCGACGCGTTTTATCTGGAAGCGCATCACTTCCCGGCCAGCCAGCGCGGAAACTTGCGCCGCGCGCTCGAACTGAACCGCGCACTCAATGTGCCCATCGTCGCGACGAATACAGTCCACTTCGTGCGCCCGGAAGAATATTTGCACCATCGCGTCCTCAACGCGATCCGCGCCAATTCCCTGCTCACGAAAGTTGCGCCGCCGGAGATCGCCGACGCCGAGGCCTATTTCAAATCCGCCGCGGAAATGCAACGCGCGTTTGCCGATCATCCCGAAGCGCTGCGCGCCACGCTCGAAATCGCCGGTCGCATCCATCTCGAACTCGAACTCGGCAAGCTGATCTTCCCGGAATTTCCCGTGCCCGATGGCGAATCGCCGTTTTCCTATCTTTGGAAATTGTGTTTTGAAGGCGCGCGCAAGCGCTACCGTCCGTTGCGTCCCGAAGTGCTGGCGCGGCTCACCTACGAACTCGAAATCATCAACCGGCTGCACCTGGCGCCGTACTTTCTGATCGTGTGGGACATCGTCGAGGAAGCCCATCGCCGCGGCATTCCGGCGGTGGCGCGCGGCTCGGCGGCCAGTTCGCTGGTCACCTACTGCCTGGGCATTTCGCGTATCTGCCCGTTGCGCTGGGATCTTTATTTCGAGCGGTTCCTGAACGAGCAGCGCGGCGATTGCCCGGATATCGACATCGACATTTGCGGTGCGCGCCGCGACGAACTTCTCAACTACGTTTACCAGCGCTGGGGCGAGAAACACGTGGCGATGATTTCGAGTTTTATCACCATGCACGCGCGGCTGGCGGTGCGCGAAGTGGCCAAAGTTTTCGGCCTTTCGCCCGGCGAAGTAAATCATTTCACGCGGCGATTGCCGCACCGGCCGGTGCGCGAAATTCTGGAAGCGATTCGCATGCTGCCCGAATGCCGCAATTTGCCGGCAAACGAAGAGCCGTGGAAAACAATTCTCGCCGTCGCGATGCGGCTGGATGATTTTCCGCGGCATCTGGGCATCCACCCGTGCGGAACGGTGATTGCCGCGCAACCGCTCACGGAACTTGTGCCGCTCGAGCGCGCCACGAAAGGCATCATCGTCACCCAAGCCGACATGAATGGAATCGAGGCCATGGGCTTGATCAAGATGGACCTGCTCGGCCAGCGCGGCCTGACGACGATGTCGCTCGCGCTGCGCTATATCGAACAGGCCACCGGCGCGGCAATCGATTTCGACGCCATCCCCGAAAACGATCCCGCCACCTGCGCGATGACGGCCGCCGGGCGCACCATGGGTATTTTTCAAATTGAATCGCCGGGCCTGCGCAACCTGCTGCGCGCCCTGAAAGCGCAAACACTCGAGGAGCTTTGCCTGGCGATCGCGATTATTCGCCCCGGCGCATCCGAATACGGCGCGAAGGAAACATTTTTGCGGCGGCTGCGCGGGCAGGAACCGGTCAGCTATGCGCATCAGAACCTCGAGCCAATTTTGCGCGAATCGCTGGGCGTGTGCGTCTACCAGGAGCAAGTGATGCAGATCGCGCAGGCGGTGGGCTCGCTCACGCTTGCGGAATCGGATCTGGTGCGCCGCGCCAAGGCAAAATTCGCGGATTCACGCGAGCGCGAGCGGCTGCGCGCGAAATTCCTGAAGGCGGCGGCGCTGCTGAAGCTGGAAGGCACCGCGCGCGAAGAAACCTGGCAAATGGTCGAGAAATTCGCCGGGTTCGCTTTTTGCAAAGCGCACTCGGCCACCTATGCCGATCTTGCGTATCGCATTGCGTATTTGAAGGCGCATCATCCGGCGGAATTTCTTGCGGCGATGTGCAGCTCCTACGCCGGGTTTTACCACGTCTCGGCCTATGTATCGGAAGCAAAACGCTGGGGGATCGCCGTGCGGCTGCCCTCGGTGAATGTTTCGCGGCTCGAATATACCACTGAAGCAGCGGCACAAGCGCCGGCTCCGATTCCAACAAACCAGCCAGCCGCCGTCGCCGTCGCAGAATCCCCACGCGCGCTCCGCGTGGGGCTGATGCAGGTAAAGGGGCTGCGTGCGGAAACGATTCAGGTGATTCTCCGCCAACGGGAAGAGCATGGGAAGTTTTGTTCGCTGGAGAATTTTTTGCGGCGCGTTCCGGTAGAGCGTGATGAGATCGAATCGCTCATCAAATGCGGCGCGTTCGATGATTTCGGTGAAACACGTCCAGCGCTGCTCTGGCGGCTGAATTTATTGGGCGCTGTGCGCAAAAGCGATCCGGCGCCGGGCGCTCTGCTCTTCCCCGAAGCCCCCGCGCCTCAAACGATCGTTCACGCGCCATTACCCTACGCAAATTACACGCGCGAGCAGCGGCTCGCTTACGAGCAGGAAATTCTGGAAGTTTGCGTAAGCGGCCACGCCCTGGACCAGGCTGAGCGGAACGGAGAAATCTGGAGCACGGAACTAGAGGCGCATCGCGGCCGGCGCGTGCAACTTCTGGGCTGGGCCATCACCTTTCGCCACGTGGGAACAAAAGACTATCGCAACATGATGTTCGTCACACTCGAGGACCAACGGGGAATTTATGAAGCGGTTCTCTTCCCCGAAGCCTACGCGCGTTATGGCGGCCTGGTGTTTGAAACGCGGATGCTGCGCGTCACCGGACGCGTGGAGCAGGATGGGCAGATCAATTGCGACAAGATGGAAGCGGTGAGGAATACTCGATAGGCGAGGAAACGCGAAACACGGAAAAAAGCCTGACAAGGGCAGCCACCCATGATTCACACGCAGCCAAAGCAAAACGTGCCGGAGCCGGAGGAAGGCAAGCCCGTCTCTTCCGCCGAAGAATGGCTGGGACGAAATGCGAGCGGACGGCAAAGGCTGTGGGAGCGGCTGAATCCGCGGCATCGAAAAATGCTACGAATGCTGGGGCGAGCGCTGGTCCTGCGGCAGCGAAAGGGACATGTGCCGGAAACAGCTTGGGAAAAACTGGCGGCAGCGCTCGATGAACTCGAACGATTGGAGCGGCGAATCGAACAATTGTTAGCCGCGCTGGCAAGTCGGACACCGCCGGCGGGGGAATAATTGCGGCAGTGATACAGCTTTTGTCATAATTTCACGCATGAAGCGCCTTCACCTGCTCGCGTTAGCGCTGGCGTTTGCCACGGTGGTCTGCGGCACGCGCGCGGACGAACTGCGCTTGAAGGACGGGTCGAAGATCGTAGGCACCATCGTCGGGTTCGAGGAGAATTCGTTCAAGGTGCAGACCAGCTACGGCTTCGCGTTGGTCCGCAGGGATCAAATCGTATCGATCACAGCCATCGCACCAGATAAAAAGCCGGCGTCGGAAAAGAAACCGGGAGCAGCGGAACCACCGGCAACGGAATCCGTCGCAACCGCGCCGCCCGGAGCAACCTTTCCCGCGGCCTCACCGGAACCTTCGAAATCACCTGTAAAGACGACTGAAAAGGCCGCGCCAGCAGCCGCCAAGACATCGAATGCCCCTCCTGCGAAGCCAACCGTCCCCGCAAAAGAAGTTGCGGCCAAGCAGCCTGCAAAAGCGCCGGCAGTCGTAGCGCAGAATGCGGCGAATGCTTCAAATGCTTCAAATGTTTCAAACGCGTCGGCCGCTCCGCCCGCAACGCCCGCGCCAGTGGCCGCACCCGCGCCTGTTCCGCCGAAACCTGCTCCCGAACCGCCGATGCGCGAAGAAGTGAACGGGAATGCCTATGCGAATCTGACGTATGGATTCCGGATGTACAAGCCGCCAGATTGGGAAGTAATCGCGGGTGCGCGCAAAATGCTGCCCGGAGCGATCACCGCGATGGGGACGAGTGACGAAAATACCTACCTGGTGATCGGACAGGAGCCAGCCGAGAAATCATTGGCTGGCCAAATGACGGCCACCGAGCAGCGGCTCCGCGAGGTGATGGAGAATTTTCGTCCCACTGCCGCCGAAAAACAAATTACCGTTTCCGGTTCGCCGGCAACGGAACGGCGCTTTCGCGGCAGCGTGGATGGCCGGGAATGGTCCGGCATCGTGGTCTTCATACCGCGCGGCGAAACGATGTTCACAATTTTTGGAATGACGCACGCCGACACCGACTTGGTGCAGATTCAAGAAAATGTAATGAGCCGCGCGATTCACAGCCTGGAATTTACGAAGCAGTAGCCTGCGGAACGCCTGCCTGCGCGACCGGCAAAACTAAAATTTGGTTACTTCGGAGAAGTGGAAGTTGCGGACCTTCATCGCCGGGACGACCATTTCGAATGATTCTTCACCGGCCGAACGCACACCCGGGCCCAAGCTCTCCACATTGGAAAGCAGATCAATAATGCTCTGATTGAAGCGGAAATTCCGTATGCCGCCAGCGACGCGGCCGTTCTCCACCAAAAATGTGCCGTCGCGCGTCATTCCCGTAAGAATCTTCTGGAACGGATCAACTTCACGGATATACCACAACCGCGTGACCAGAATTCCCCGCTCCGTTGTTCGAATCATCTCCTCGGTGGAAGAATTGCCTCCCGCGAAAACCAGATTCATGGGCGCTTCGCCGTATTCATTCGGCAGCGAAAAGCCGTGGCCAGTGGGCTTCGTTTTCATTTTCTTGGCGGTGGCGCGTGCGTAAACCAGGTTTTTCGGCACACCCTTATCGACCAGCAAAACTTTTTGGCGCGGCAGTCCTTCGCCATCAAAGGGCGAGCCAAGCTGCAGCGGATGGTAAACGTCATCCCACAGAGTGATGTTTTCGCCGAAGAGCGGTTTGCCCAGGCGGCCCGTCAAGCAGGAACGTTTGTCACGCACCGCTGTAGCGGCAAAATCGTAAAACATGAAGCCGACAAGATCGAGAACGGCGGGCGGCTCCAGAATAGTCACGTAATGGCCGGCAGGGAGCTCGCGCGGATCGCGCGAATCGCGCGATTTCTGGCTTGCGCTCGCGGCCAACGCGTCCGGATCGATCGCGGAAATATCAGCAAAATTCGCCTTGGCCCAGCCGGAGGAATCCTGCTCCAGAATCGTGATCGAAAATTCCGCGCCGGTTTGCTCGTGATGAGCGAAAAGTCCGCGCGAATTGGCCAGGATGCCTTCGGTAAGCGACGTGGAAAAAATTCCGGCGGCCGTTTGTTTATTTTTCGCGGCCAATTGCGTCACTCGCTTGACGGCGCGCGCGCGATCTTCTGGACTGGCCCCGGAGGTGGCTTTGAAAACGCGGTTCACCTTCGTATATTTCTGCTTCCCGAGCATGGGAAGTAAGTCGGGCATTTTTGGCTGGCAGAGCGCGAGGCTCCGTGCAGCGGCCACAACACGGCGGAGCGATTCTTCGTCGGTTTTGTTCGTCGCGGCGCGGGCGGTGCGGCCATTCACAACGGCGCGCACGGAAATGTGCATGGTTTGCTCGGCGACGTTTTGGTGGATGGTGTTATTGGCGAATCGCGTCAGCGCCTTGGTGGCTACGTCGATTTCGACTTCGGTCTCTTCGGCTTCGCTGAGTTTGAAAATTTTCTCGGCGAGGCGGCGCAGTTCGTCCGGGCCAAGTTGGTGCGCGGCGGCAACGGCAGGGCCGCGGAGCGAGGCGGATTTTTTCTTATCGCGTGGCATTTTCACGAAACCCGAAATGCCGCCCTGAAGGGCGGCGCTACGCAACCGGCAATCATTTTGCGAAGGCTACACCGATTTTTACGTTGCGGAACCGCGCGGGCGAAGCTCCGTGGCCCGTGCCCATCGTTTGCATGGGCTGGCCCTTGCCGCAATTCGGCGTTCCCCACAGCGTCCAATAATCCCGCGAACAAACCGCGTCGCAACTTCCCCAAAATTCCGTGGTGATCCCGCTATAGCTGGGATTCTTCAACATCCGCGTGCGCTTGCCGCCCTTGATTTCCCAGCCGATTTCCGTCGAAAACTGAAAATGATACCGGCGGTCATCAATCGACCACGAGCGATTCGTTTCCATGTAAATTCCGTCGTCGGTTCCGGCAATCATATCCTCGAATTTCCAGTCGCCCGGAAGAATGCTGATATTGGTCATGCGAATGATCGGAAGGCGATTCCAGCTTTCCGTGCGCATGGTTCCGTTGGAGCGATTTTCGCCAATGGCGATCGCGGTCTCGCGGTTCGAAAGATAACCGGTAAATAGTCCATTGGTGATAATTGGAGTGCATTGCGCCGGCACGCCTTCGTCATCATATCCAAAGGTGCCCAGCCCCGGCCCGTGTTCCAGCCGCGCATCGGCCACCACATTCACAATATCGGAGGCGTATCGCAGCGTCCGCAATTTCTCCAGCGTCAGGAAACTCATCCCCGCGAAATTCGCTTCCATTCCCAGCACGCGATCCAGTTCAATCGGATGTCCGATCGATTCGTGAATCTGCAATCCAAGTTGCGAGCTATCCAGAATAATCGTGCTGGTGCCCTGTGGGCATTGCGCGGCCGAATGCAACGCCACTGCTTCTTCCCCCACGCGCGGGGCGTGGCCCACCAGGTTCAGCGATTCCACCAGTTCGTAGCCCTGCAGCGAATGCTGGCCGCCGAAACTATTGGGATAAGAGCGCTTTTGAATTTCATTATTCGCGAACGTGGTGGCTACGATTCCAGCGCCAGACTGCATTTTCACCTGGTGAATGCTCGAGCCAATGCTCGATACGAAGAGCTGCTCAATCCGCCGGAACGACATGGACCCTTCCGCAATAGTGACTCCCTTCACTTTCCGCATTTCCTTGTCGGCGGCAAGCAGCAGATCGATTTGCCGCTCGACGGGAATGCGGAAAGGATCTTTGACGAAGGGATTTTGCCAGGTATCTACGAAAGCTTTTTCAGGGGCCATCACCACGTTGTGCAGCTTGGCAAGCGCCGAGGCCTTGGCGATGGCCACTGCATGCACCGCGCATGCGTCGATTCCGCTGCGCGATAGTTGATCCGTGGAAGCAAATCCCCACGCGCCTTGGGCAATCACGCGAATGCCGATGCCCAGCGATTCGCTTTCCGCAAGCGTGCCAACCTCGCCGTTTTTCGTGGAAAGATCGCGGTGGCGTATATCCATCACGCGCACGTCGGCGTAAGTTGCGCCACGCGCAAGTGCGGTCTCTATTCCCCGGTTGGCCCAGTCTTGCATTTTCACCCGTTCAGATTCGGCTTAGTCTAGCAGAGTAAGGGAGGGATTCTGCGGGCCGGCCGCGATGAACGGCCCGCAAGAGTAACGATGAATTGTCCAGTCTAAGTGCCTTCGTCCCACGACGCGAGGTAATGTTCCTGATCTGGAGTCAGCTTATCCACCTGCACGCCCATCGATTCCAGCTTTAGCTTGGCAATTTGTCGATCCAGATGATCGGGCACCGGGTGGACATCGATCTTCAGCTGCGAAGCGTTCTTGATCATGTATTCCACTGAGAGCGCCTGGTTTGCGAAGCTCATGTCCATCACGACAGCGGGGTGTCCCTCTGCCGCGGCCAGATTGATCAACCGCCCGTCGCCCAGCAGATAAAGTTTGCGCCCGTCGCCCATCGCAAATTCCTCGACGAACGGTCGAATCGGCTTGCGCGAACTGGCCAGTTTCTCGAGCGCGGGGATATCGATTTCCACGTTGAAGTGGCCGGAATTGCAAACCACCGCGCCATCATTCATTTTCTCGAAATGCTCGGCAGTCAGGATGGATTTGTTACCGGTTACAGTGATGAAAATTTCACCGATTTTTGCGGCGTCGGCCATCGGCATCACGCGGAAACCATCCATCACCGCTTCCAGCGCCCGAACCGGATTGATTTCGGTGATTATCACGTCCGCGCCAAGCCCTTTCGCGCGCATCGCCACGCCGCGTCCGCACCAGCCGTAGCCCGCAATCACCACACGCATGCCCGCGATCAATAAATTTGTCGCGCGAATCACGCCGTCAATCGTCGATTGGCCCGTGCCGTAGCGATTATCAAACAGATGCTTGGTCAGCGCGTCGTTCACGGCAATGATCGGGTATTTCAGCGTGCCGTCTTTCGCCATCGCTCGCAGGCGAATCACGCCCGTGGTGGTTTCTTCCGTGCCGCCGATCACGTTCTTCACCAAATCAGTGCGCTTGGTCAGCAAAATCGTGACAAGGTCCGCGCCGTCGTCCAGCGTAATTTGCGGCTGGTGGTCGATCGCCGCGTTAATGTGCGCGTAGTAGGTCGCATTGTCCTCGCCTTTGATCGCAAAGGTGGGGATGTTGTAATCCTTCACCAGCGACGCGGCCACTTCGTCTTGAGTCGAAAGCGGGTTCGATCCGCAGAGGACCACATCGGCGCCGCCGTCTCGCAAGGTGATCGCCAGGTTGGCGGTTTCGCTGGTCACGTGCAAACACGCGGACATGCGGATGCCCTTGAGCGGCTGCTCCTTGATGAATCGCTTGCGGATTGATTGCAGCACGGGCATATGTTGATTGGCCCACTCGATTTTGCGCTTGCCGCGTTCGGCTAAGCTGATGTCCTTTACGTCTCCATTCACTTTAGAAACCGTTTCCAAGAGAATCCCCCTTTACTCGTATGGCCGGCTTTCCGGCGGATAAGGATTAGTGTCGATATGGCGTCACGAAAATTTCAGAAGGACCGATTGGTTACCTGAGCTGCCAAAGCAACCAGGTAGCAGCTCCCGCGCTGCTCCAAGCAGAAGCGCCACAAGCGGTCAGCGCCGGGCAGCTAATTCGCCCCCGCGCGAGCCAACCTGCTTGCGAATCTGGTCTGCTTTGTCGGTAAGTTCCCACGTGAAGCCCGGTTCCGAGCGCCCGAAATGGCCGTAGGCCGCGGTTTGCCGGTAAATCGGCCGTCGCAGGTTCAAAGTTTCGATGATTCCAAGCGGCGTCAGCGAGAATAGTTCGCGAATCAATTCGGTAATTTGAGCGTCGGGAATTGTCCCAGTGCCAAAGGTATCGGCCATCACGGAAACCGGCTCAGCCACGCCGATGGCGTACGCGATCTGGACTTCCACTTTGCGCGCGATCCCGGCAGCCACCAGATTCTTGGCGACGTAACGTGCCATGTAACATGCCGAGCGATCCACTTTGGTTGGATCTTTGCCCGAAAGTGCGCCGCCGCCATGACGGCTGTAGCCGCCGTAAGTATCCACAATAATTTTCCGCCCGGTTAGCCCCGCATCGCCCATTGGCCCGCCCACCACGAAACGGCCTGTGGGATTGATGTGGAATTTCGTCTGCTTGTCCATCATCGACGCAGGAATCACGGGACGGATCACGAGCTTCTCGACGGCTTCCCGCAATTCGGCATTCGAAACATTCTCATCGTGCTGCGTGGAAATGACCACGCAATCCACTCGCCAAGGCCGGCCGTCTTGGTATTCGACAGTAACTTGTGACTTGCCGTCAGGCCGCAGGAAACCCACCTGTTCGGACTTGCGAACGTCCGCCAACCGCTTGGTCAGTTTGTGCGCCAATTCGATTGGCATGGGCATCAGCGCATCGGTTTCATCACATGCGAATCCGAACATCAACCCTTGATCGCCCGCGCCGCCGGTGTCCACTCCCATGGCGATGTCAGGTGACTGGCGCTTGAGCGAAGAGATCACGGCGCAGGTATCAGCATCAAAACCATATTTGGCGCGTGTGTACCCGGTGTCTCGAATCACCTCGCGCACAATGTCCTGATAATCGAGCTGCGCGGTGGTGGTGATTTCTCCGGCCACGACCGCCAAACCGGTGGTAACCAGCGTTTCACAGGCGACCCGACCCATCGGGTCCTGCGTGAGTACCGCGTCCAAAATTCCGTCTGAAATCTGATCCGCAATCTTGTCCGGATGTCCTTCAGTGACCGATTCGGAGGTAAATAGGAATCTTTCTGGTGTTGAGGTCAATACCTTCTCCTTCAATGGGGGAAACGATTTTGCGCGTCACACAGCGACTTACAATTTACGAGGTCGACCAATTGAAAAGGCTAACATGCACCCCAGGGGGTGTCAACGATTTGCGCGGAAATGCGGGAAATAAGCCTCAAACGGCATTTTCTCAACATGGAACGGTATTCGGCAGACTGGGCTGCGCGCTTCGCTTCGGCTCCTACTATTCGAGGGACTCCCCATTCGATGGCGGCATCGCTCCTGTGCGTTTGAACGTCAGATAAGCTCGAATAAAGCTGTCGATGTCGCCGTTAAGAACCTTATCCACGTCACCACGTTCCATCTTGGTGCGGTGATCTTTGATCAGTTGGTAAGGCTGCAGCACATAAGAGCGAATCTGGCTGCCGAAACTGATTTCCGGTTTCGACGCATCGAGCTTGCGCAAGGCTTCCTGCTTCTTTTCCACTTCAAGCTCGTAGAGCTGCGAGCGCAGCACTTTCATCGCGATCTCGCGATTTTTGTGCTGGCTGCGCTCATTCTGGCACTGCACCACGATTCCGCTGGGCAAATGAGTAATGCGGACCGCCGATTCCACTTTGTTGACGTTCTGTCCTCCGTGGCCGCCGGCGCGAAACGTATCGATCCGCAACTCTTCCGGCTTCACATTGATTTCAATTTGATCGTCAATCTCTGGAATCACAAAAACCGACGCAAACGAAGTGTGGCGTCTGGCGGCCTGGTCGAAAGGCGAGATGCGCACGAGCCGGTGCACTCCGCTTTCACCCGCCAGCAGTCCATAGGCGTTCTCGCCTTCCATCTGCACGGTGGCCGATTTGATTCCCGCTTCTTCGCCCGGAGTCGAATCGATAATCGTGGCGCGAAATCCCTGGTGCTCGGCCCAGCGCATATACATGCGCAGTAGCATCTCCGCCCAATCCTGCGATTCCGTGCCACCCGCGCCAGGCTTCACCGTGACGATGGCGTTCAGCCGGTCGTTTTCGCCGGCCAGCAGCGTATCCGTTTCCAGTTCCGCGACGTACCCTTCCGCCGCATTGAATTCCCCGTTCAGTTCGGTCAAAAGCGAATCGCGTTGCTCCGCATTCGTCTCCGCGTGGGCCAAATCAAAATATGTGTCCAGGTCGCTCAGGCTTCGCGCCAGCTTCTCGTCTGCCGCCACCAGTTTTTCGGCCTTCTTGCGCTTTTGCAAAAGCGCCTGAGCCTGCTCCTGGTTTTGCCAGAAGCCCGGGTCGTTCATTTTCGGTTCAAGAGAAGCGATCAGCGCGCGATTCTGCGAAACGTCAAAGATAACTCCGAACCATCTCGATGCGCTTCTTCAGGTCGGTGTAGCGGCGTTCCAAATCTTCAATGTGCGGTGCCATGGACATATATCTTAACCTAAAGACAAAATTGAAAAATCGAAATTCTTGACTGTGAAATGCGCCGTGCGGCGCAGGAAGCACACTGGCATCCGGACGCTGCGCCTTCCCGCAGTCATCCCGAGCAACGCGAGGGATCCAGAGTAATCCGCGCAATTCAATTTCACGTCGATCTCCGAATCATCGTGATGGCTAGCAAGAAAGCCGAAACAAAAACGCAAATCCACGCCCACCAGTCGCCCCATCGCGTGTAGAGCGTCGTGTCGCTGCGAAAACTGTACGGTGCGGTTACGACGCCCAGTTGATTGATCTCCAGCCCGGCCACGTAACGTCCGTACGGATCGACATCCACCGTGAATCCCTTATTCGTATCCCGCAGCAGCCACCGCCGGTTTTCCACCGCGCGCACTCGCGCCATCATCAAATGCTGCGGGGGCGCCGCTGACCCGACAAACCACCCATCATTCGAAATATTGATCAACAACTCAGCTCCATTCGCCGCAAAGCGCCGCACTTCGCCGGGAAACACCGCCTCGAAACAAATGAACACGCTGAATTTTCCGCCCGGCAGATTTCCGACGCTATATTGATTTCCCGGCGTGAAATCGCCGATTTCAGCGGTCAGCTTCGAAGCAAAAGTAAGCCATCGTCGCAGCGGAACATATTCACCGAACGGAACCAGATGAATTTTGTCGTAAGTAAAATTCCGCAATCCGGATGGAGCCAGCAGAATCGCGCTGTTCGATGCATTCCACCGCCCGGCAGCGTCTGTTTTCCAGTCATCCACGCCGAATAGAAAATCGCTTCCGGAATCTCGCGCGATGCGCACCGCGCGCGCCGCAAATTTCGGATCCTGAAAACTAAATGGAGCCGGCACCTCCGGCCACACAATCAATCCCGGATTGGCCCGCGCCGCGGCCACACTCAAATTTTCGATCTGGTCAAGTTCGGGCGCGTGAACGTCGAGCCAATCAGGCGTATAGCTCATCGACTGAGGAAAATTTGTCGACACCAGGTTCGCCACGTACCGCGGCACATCGTGCGGAACCAAAAGCGGCCCAAAAAGAGCGACCGCGAGCAACGCGGCTGTAACCCCAACGGTTCCGTATCGGGCGCGATCAGTCGGATGCACGATCGCCCACGCAACCAAGGCGTTGAATGCAACAACAAAAAAAGACAGCCCGAAAATTCCCGTCCACACCGCGAGCTGCAAAAACGCCAAATTGCCCGATGCGCCATAACCGATCAGGTTCCACGGCCAACCAATGATTGGCAAATGGGTGCGGGCAAATTCAAGCGCCACCCAGAAAAATGGCGCGAACAGGCAAGCGCCGCTTACACTCCGCCGTGCAACTCGCGCCACCGCAACCGAAAATACAAGCGAAAAAAGTGCTGCGGCAAAACTGATCAGTGCCAGCACGCCCGCCGCTTCCCACACGCTCAAATTTCCGTACACCCGCAACACCGTATAAAACCACGGCAGCATCATCGGATAACACACCGCGCCATGCAGGAAACCGCACAAGGCAGCTTCCCCTGGTTGCGCGCCGATTGAAGCAACCATCAGCAACACAATTGCAATCCAGGCGAAAACAGGCAAATTGTAGTTGGGGAATGCTAACGCCAGGGCAAGCCCGGAGCCCAGGGCCAGCAGAAATCGCGTGCGCCGTTTCAGGACCATTCAGCGCTTAATGATAGCTTTGAATCCTTCGTGATCGAGCGACAACTTTGCGATATTTGCGGATTGCGGGTCGGCGTAGGGTCCCACTTGCACGTGATAGAAACTATCCACGCCGGGAATAATCACGAACGCGGGAAATCGCTTCCGTTGCAGCGCGTCGGCCAGGGCCATGGCGTCGCCTTCGCTTTTCAGGGCCGCGATCTGCAAAATAACCGCGCCGCGCGGAATCCGAGGTGGCTGGAAGCGAGCGAGAGATTTAGACGGTGACGGCGTGGTTTTCAACACCGCGTTGGTAGGCTCCGCTGGGGGCGAAACCGCGCGGCTCGCAGGCTGAGTAACAGGCGCGGAGACGGAAGCCTCCGGCTTGCTCTCTGGTTTCTTGCCGGCATAGAAATCCCATTCGGGGGAATCGGTGCTGTTCGTATCGTTGGCCGTCTTTGCGGGCGTCGTCTTAGGAACAGGTGCGGGTCTAGATTCTTTCCACAGAGACTCGGCGGCATGAACGGCACCCGAATATTGCGTCTTGCCCATCACGTAGCCAAGCGTGAAGAAAACTCCGCAAAGCAGCACCACACCCAGAAAAAGTCCCACCAAGTGCCGGCTTTCGATCACCCGGTCACTGCCTTCGCTTTTACGCGCGCTTCTTGCCATTCTTTATTTGTTCGCCCCTGAACTTCTAACCCACTGAGTAATGATGTCGATCGGTAACGGGAAAACAATCGTCGTGTTCTTTTCCACTCCGATTTCCGTTAGCGTCTGCAAATAGCGCAACTGCATGGATGCGGGCTGCGTCTCCAGCACTTGCGCGGCTTGCGCCAGCTTTGTCGAGGCTTCATATTCTCCGGCAGCGTGAATAATTTTCGCCCGCCGTTCGCGCTCCGCTTCCGCCTGCTTCGCGATGGCGCGCTGCATGTTTTCCGGAATATCGACTTGTTTCACCTCAACTTTAGATACCTTGATACCCCAAGGCTCCGTATCCTGGTCAAGGATTACTTGTAGCTTGGCGTTTACCTTTTCGCGCTCCGATAAAATCTCATCCAGTTCAAACTGCCCCACTACGCTGCGCAGGTTGGTCTGCGCCAGTTGCGAAGTGGCGTAAAGATAGTTCTGCACCTGCGAAAGCGCGAGATTGGCATCCACCACGCGGAAGTAGCACACTGCGTTTACCTTCACCGAAACGTTGTCGCGCGTGATCACGTCCTGCGGAGGCACGTCAAGCGTTTCCGTCCGCAGCGATAAACGCGTCAGCTTGTCGATCGGGAAGAAAACCAATTGCAGCCCGGCCGGCTTCGGATCGGGCAGCATCCGGCCCAAGCGCAGAATCACGCCACGTTCCCACTCCTTGATCACGTAGATCGAATTGAACAGCCAGATCAGAAAAATCAAAATACCGACGCCAAACAAAAGTTCTGTGAATTCCATAATTCCTCCTCAGAGGCGATGTTCTTTCTGGAAATCTGTAATTTGTCAGATGCCAACGGCCCCAGTTGACACCCGCGGATGGAGCGCAACGAATGGACC
Source organism: uncultured Acidobacteriota bacterium (assembly GCA_963797765.1). Classification (GTDB taxonomy): domain Bacteria; phylum Acidobacteriota; class Terriglobia; order Acidiferrales; family UBA7541; genus JBGPTK01. The sequence goes on from CAWCQU010000003.1 coordinate 1,835,184, forward strand.
ACTAAACCGCACGGATCCAGAGTGCAAGTCCGCACTCAAAATAATGTTCGTTCCGGTTGCGGCATTTTCCTCCGCAAAAAAATCAATGCGCGGATTGAGCGGATTCGTGTGGTTCAACATGCAGGGTCAGGCCATTCACGCGCGTCACGCGAACGCGCGATCCCCGCGGCAAATCCCTGCCCGCCATCGCTCGCCACAATTCCCCGTGGACCAGCACCATCCCCGGTTCGCCCGCGGTCACCGGCTCTGTAATTTCACCCCATTCGCCCACCATTTGTTCCCGGCCGGTGGACTGCTTCCAATGCCTCGAACGCAATACCAAGCGCATCAGAAAAATAATGATCAATGCCACCGGCAGCGTGACGCCGAACGCCGCGCCCAGGCTCACGCCCATTCCCGTAAGCGGCGAACGAATCAGCATCAGCGCACCCAGCACCATGGCGATCACTCCTCCCACACCCAGCACTCCGTGCGTTGGAAATTTCGCCTCCAGAACAAACAGCACCATCGCCAGCACAATCAGCAACAGGCCGGTCAGGTTCACCGGCAGCAGATGCATCGCGAAGAGCGCGAGCAGCAGCGCAATTCCGCCGATCACTCCTGGCGCAAACATTCCGGGGTGGGTGAATTCCGCATACAAGCCAAGCACGCCGACGATCAGCAGAATAAAGAACACATCCGGCTGGACGATGCGCGAAAGAAATCGCTGGCGCGTGCTCATCTCCCGCTTTTCGATCACCGGATGCGAGAGGTTAAGGATGGTAGAAGTGCCGTCGAATCGCGCGATCGTCCGGCCGTTCAATTGTCCGAGCAGCGCTTCCGTATTGGGCGCGATCAGGTCCACCAACTTGCCATCGAGCGCTTCCTTTTCGCTGAAGGCGGTGGCATCCGTCACCGCGGTCTCGGCGAGTTTATCGTTGCGGCCACGCTTGGTGACGAAGCTGCGCAGATACGCAGTAGCTTCATTGACAATTTTGTGGCGCAGCGTTTCGTCAATTTGCACCGGCGTGCCGCCCAAAATCATCAACGGCGATGCCGCTCCGGTATCGGTTCCCGGCGACATCGCGGCCACGTCTCCAGAAAGCAAGACAAAAAATCCCGCGGAAGCAGCTCGAGACCCGGTGGGTGTGACGTAGGTAATCACCGGGACATGCGAGTTCAGTATGCTTTGAATAATCTCGCGCATCGCGGTATCGAGACCGCCGGGTGTATTGATCGTGATCAGGATCAGGTCGGCTTGATCTTTATTGGCTTCGTCAATCGCGCCGGTTAGGTACTCGGCGAGGATCGGCTCAATTTCGCCGTCAATGCGAAGTTGCACCACGCGCTGCGAAGCAGAGGGAGCGGGCGCCTGCGCCGCAGCTGCGGGACCGAACCCGCATACCCACAGCGCCGCAAGCGCGAAACCGGCGGCGATGGTTTTGGGGAAACTCATTGTGCGGGCATTATACAACTTAAATGCCCGAGCGGCAGCAAAGCACGAACTCAGCAGGGAGGCCGTGTAGCGCCGGGCTTCAGCTCGGCATCTCGTACGTAACAATGATCGGGCAGGTTTACCTCATGACGGATTGTGCGGCGTGTCGGCCACATTATTCAACTGAAACACCGCCTGGACTCGCGAATCTTTAATTACTTTCGCGAACGAAGGATCCTTCTGCGCTGTTTCGAATTCCTTATAGCCTTCATCCCGCGCGATCGTCAAAAAGTGCGCGCAGTGTTCCGCATCGCCAACTAGCGCATAGGACTTGGCTACCATGAAATAAAACAATCCGGGATCAGCCATCGAGCGCTGCTGGATCACCGCTCCCGAGCCGCCCTTGTGTTCGAAGATGTTCGGGTCGAGCGATATCGCGTGTCCGAACGCGTCCATTGCATCGCTAAATCGCTTGTCTCCCGCGTAGGCGTAGCCCAGGTTACTGTAATAGGTGGCAACATCGGGATGGAGCTTGATGGCTTGTTTGTAGTAACGAGCGGCCTTGCGATAATTCTCGTGATCGTATTGAATCGTGCCCAGATTATTCAAGGAAGTGGAAAACGTCTTGTCGGCCTTCACCGCGCGCTTGTAGTAGCTTTCGGCATGGGAATAGTTTCCGAGTTGCTGATAGGCCACGCCGATCTTGTTCAGGACTACCGCGTTCTTGGGATCCTGGCTCACCACTTGTTCGTAAGTGTGGATCGCGTCCAAATACATTTTGCGCGCCACAAAAATGTCTCCGCGCAATTCGAGCAACTGGCGCGGACTCAACTCGGGCCCGGGAGCGCTCGCAGGAGTCTTCGTCACCTGCATGGGATTGGTTTCTTGCATGGAGGACGAAACCAGGTTCTGCCCGCTTGCGACACTGCTGACAAGTAGGCTGAAGGAGACGGCAAGGAAGGCCGTTCGGATCATCGCCCACCTCCTCGCTCAGGAGCGGCATTTACGGTTCTGGCTTTGGCGGTTCCTGAGCTTTCTTACTACTTCCAAAGATACCAAAAATCTTGTGCAGTACGCCTTTTTTCTTTTCGGTTTCCGGATCAGTGGGCTGATCCGGCGCGCCGCCGCCGGCGTTCCACTCGTGCCATTGGCCTTCTGACCCACCGGCGTCGACCCCGGGGGAGGCTCCGGCTCTCGCTTCCCAAACAGATGCGCCAGCCACGCGACCGGGGGCGCCTGCATCGCCATTCCATTGCCGTGAACGGTGCAAAACTGCGTCGGTTCTGTTCCGGCGACGAACACCTCTTCCCGCGGGTTGGGGCAGGCTGGAGTGGCCAGTTCACCCGTTTGTGGATCGACCATCGCTTCCGTAATTCCTGCCGGCGGTTCGAGCGGCCGCACCAGGTGATATTCGGGAAGAGCAATCGCTCGCTTCATCACTTCCGCCCAGATCGGCGCTGCGGCATTCGTGCCCGAAAGGCCCAGATCGCGGTTATCGTCAAAGCCAACCCAAACCACGCAAACCAGGTTCGAGGTGAACCCGGCAAACCAACCGTCTCGCGAGGTACCGGTCTTGCCAGCCGCAGGTGCTGTAAAACCGCGCGCTCGAACCGTCGCGCCAGTCCCGCGATTGATGACGTCTTCCATCAGGCTGGTAACCAGATAGGCGACGCGCGGATCGAGCGCCGGGCGTAGTTTCGGGGAGTTGCGCTCAAGTTCCGAACCATCGGCCGCAACAACCTCCGTCAGGAACATCGGCTCGGCTCGCACCCCGTTGTTTGCGAAAATTGTATAGCCCGCGGTTACTTCGACCGGTGTCATCTCATAGGCGCCTAAAGCCACCGCGGGAGTGGCCTGAATAGTCGAGGCAAGTCCCATCTGGTGCGCCACATCGGCGACCCGTTTATAGCCCACCATCTCCGCCACTTTCACCGTGGCAACGTTCAGCGAATGAATCAGCGCCTCGCGCACAGTTACCGGCCCGAAAAACTCTTCACCGTAGTTATTCGGTGTGTACTCCTTGCCGTCGAATTCAAACGTGGTGGGCTCGTCGTCAATCGTGGTCACCGGCGTCACCACCGGCTGCAGGCCATCCACGGCATTGTCGAACGCCGCTGCATACACGAACGGTTTGAAAACCGACCCCGGTTGGCGATGCGCCACAGCATGATTCAGCTGGCTCTCGCCATAATTTCGCCCGCCAACCAGCGCGAGAATTTCTCCGGTTTTCGGGTCCATTACCACGATGGCGATCTGCGGCTGCACCACTGGTTGGCCCTTCTTCTTCCAAACGGCATACCTCCTCGCCAAAAGGGTATCCACATTCTTCGCGCCGAATTCCACAGCCTCCGCGGCAGCTCGCTGGAGTTGGGGATCGAGCGTGGTGTAAATGCGAAAACTTTGCGAGGTCAGGTCCGTTTCCGAGAAATGCTCCAGCAGATGTTCCTTCACCATGTCGACAAAGTAAGGCGCGGCGCTGGTGCTGGTGGAGCTCCCCACGAATTTCAGTTTTTCTTTACGGGCCTCCGCCCCCTGCTCCGCCGTCAGGTATCCGTCTTCCACCATCTGGGTAAGCACGCGGTCCCGTGCTTCGACGGCTCGCTCGGGATGGCGTTCCGCCAGGGAGTACCGGTTCGGCGCGCGAATAATTCCGGTGAGAAAAGCGCACTCGCCCACGGATAGTTTGCGCACATCCTTCCCGAAATAAGCTTCCGCTCCCTCGCCGAACCCGCGAATCGAAAAGCTGCCGCGATTTCCCAGGTAGATCTCGTTGGCATAGAGTTCGAAAATCTGTTGCTTGCTGAAACGTTGTTCCAGCTCGAGCGCAACCAGTGTTTCTTTCACCTTCCGTTTCCACTCGCGCTTGGTGGAAAAGAAAAAGCTGCGCGCCAATTGCATGTCCAGGGTGCTGGCGCCTTGCGTCACTCCGCTATGCCGTACATCGGCCCAGGCTGCTCCCAGGATCCGGAAAGGATCGAAACCGGGGTGCTCGAAAAATCGCTTGTCTTCGGCCGCCAGCAAAGCGTGCACCAGGTCCGGAGGCAAATCGTCGAAGCGCACCACCCGCCGCTTTTCCCGGGAGCTGTCGAACAAGTTCGTGATCAGTTGGGGCTCGAGCTCGGCGCTCCCAACCAGGGTTCCCTGTTTCCCACTTACCAGCTTCGAGACTCCTCCGGCCAGAAATTCGATTCGCAGCTCATCGTCCGTCGAAAAATAGGAACTCGAAGAGGGGTAAATCTCGATCACCGAGCCATCCACTTTGTAACGGCCCGGCGAACCTGGAATATCGGACTCGGAATATCCCGCTGCGGCTAAGTAGCTGGAGACATCAGCAGGTCGCAGTGGCTCACCCAGAAAGATTTTTCGCGAAGCGGTATAAATCCGGGAGGTATTTTGGAAGATTTGGCCGTTTAACCGCTGGTCAATAATGCGGCCAAAATGGATGTAATAGTACGTGAATACGCCCGTAGCGGCGGCGAACAGGAGAAACGCTGCGCCAAGGATGCCCAGACCGATCCGTGACGTCCAGAATCCAGGGGAAAAACGAATCCGCAACTCGGTCCTCCACTTTCTTCCCTTTCGCTGAGGTCGCCTGCTACTCCGCCGCTTGGCGCGCCCCTTTGGCAGGGACACTTTGCTATCTTAATAGAGATGCGTCCCTAAATGGAATTGCTGTCTGCCTGAGGGTGGAAATTGAGGGACAATTGATATACGCGCAAATCCACAACTACAGTGTAATCCAGCGAAATTTGAAACATCGACGGGCCAATCATCTCCACATGCACATCTTCACGCTTCGCTGGAATATCTAACTCTTTCATTTTCTTATACATATCGTCACGGATCAATTCCGGGTCGCGCCGGTTCACTCCGGCGTAGCGGGCTTCCTCTTTCATCGAATCCACCAACTGGTAATTATTCACCAGCACAGGTATGATTTTGATTCCCAGAAAAATGCATATGCCAACAAAGGCAAGCGTCAACAACGCTCGAAACCGGCTCGATCCTCGTTCTCGCTGGCGGAACATACGAATCCTCAGAGCTACATATCGCGACACACTTTGACGACGCCGGGAAAGGCAATTTAAAGGCTAGCACCCTGGCATCCCCTTGTCGACAGGCCCGTACTTGCATGTTTCCGTCAGGTTAACGGCAGTTTTCTAACGCCAGGCAGTGTTGCAGGACGGACTAATTCCTCAGGCTCACGACCCAGTTTCAGTAAGCCTTGGCGAAGTAGGCCCGTTCGTTAGAGGATTTTCCGCAGTAGATGCAAGGGCCCGATCCGCCAGGCTGCTCGAGCGGGATGCAGCGCATCGTGGCTTTGGTCTCTTCCTTGATTTTCGCTTCGCAATCGCTGCTTCCGCACCAAAACGAAAACGCAAATCCCTTCTCCACCGCCTGCTTGAATTCCACCGAATCTTTCGGATCGAACGTATTGGCCTTGCGGAAGGCCAGAGCCCGGTCGTAGAGCGCCTGCTGAACCTCGGCCAGAGCTGCGTTCACCACCGCGGCGAGGCCGGCTTGCGGCACAAACGACTTCCCTTCTCTCCCCGGCCGGTCACGCCGCGCCAGCACCACGCTGTTCTTGGCCACATCTTTCGGCCCAAGCTCAATTCGCAGCGGTACTCCGCGCATTTCCCAGTCGTTAAATTTGTATCCCGCTGAGCTGCCCTCGCGCTCGTCGACCTTCACGCGGATTTGCGCGTCCACCAATTCGGCTCGAACTCTTGCAGCCGCTGCTAGAACCAATCCTTTTTCTTCGTCGGTCTTATAGATCGGCACGATCACTACCTGAAAAGGAGCCAGCCGCGGCGGCAAGATCAATCCCTGATCGTCTCCGTGCACCATGATCACCGCGCCGATGAATCGCGTCGAAAGCCCCCAAGAAGTCGTCCAACAAAATTGCAACGTGCCATTTTTATCCAGGTAGCGGATTTCGAATGCTTTTGCAAAATTCTGCCCCAAATTGTGCGAAGTACCCGATTGCAAAGCTTTGCCATCTCCCATCATCGCTTCGATGGAATACGTGTGATCAGCCCCCGCGAATCGCTCGGAATCGGATTTTCGCCCCGGAATCACGGGGATGGCCGCTTCCTTCACCGCAAAATCCGTATAGATATCCAGCATCTGCCGCGTTTCCGCTTCGGCTTCCTCGGAAGTCGCGTGCGCCGTGTGCCCTTCCTGCCAAAAAAATTCCAGCGTGCGCAAAAAAAGCTTCGTCCGCAATTCCCAGCGCACCACGCTGTTCCATTGATTGATCAAAACCGGCAAATCGCGGTAAGACTGAATCCACTTGGCGTACGCAAATCCGATAATGGTTTCCGAGGTGGGACGAATCACCAGCGGCTCTTCCAATTTTTCACCGCCGCCAATCGTCACCACCGCCAGTTCGGGCGAAAATCCCGCCACATGCGATTTTTCCTTATCGATAAAACTTCGCGGAATCAACAGGGGAAACGCAGCATTCAAGTGTCCCGTCGCCTTGAACCGCCGGTCCAGCGCCTGCTGCATGTTCTCCCAAAGCGTCCACCCATACGGCCGGACAATCATGCACCCGCGCACCGGCGCATAATCCGCCAACTCCGCCCGCAACACCAACTGGTTGTACCACTCCGAAAAATCTTCAGCACGAGTAGGCAGTTTCTGATCAGACATTATGTTAGCTTCCAACGCGGCAAGAGACACCAAACGCTTCGCCGCGAACAGTCGAATCGAAGAAGCCTATCGGACCCCCACCACCTTGTCAACGCCACCCGCCGCTTCACCGGAACACATTCACTCTTGAGTGGCGATGCTCCCAATCCAGCGTGTATCGCGTGGCGAGCGCAACGCGGGGCGCGTCCACGTAGCGGTTCAGTTTGGCAACGCGACCCAGCAAAGTAGGCGAAAACGCGGGATAGAGATGCGGCGGTTCACGAGCGTCGCCGCCGGGATCCGCGCAGCGCAAAAAACGCTTGTTCAGGATGATTGCAAGACTTCAGCACATGCCCGAATCCAGGCCTCTGCAAAAGGGTGATATAGGAGCGATTAGAACCCCATTTCCTTGAATTTTGTGTTGAAACTAAATGATTTAGGCAAAATCCTAATAATTCGCTCTGGCGATTAGCGAAGCGGTTCGCTGCTAGTAAATTTTCACGGTTCTGGCCGCTTAACTTTCGGCGAATAGCCCGCCTCCTCGGCTCGATTTCCTGTTCATTTTCGCTCCCGACAACGTACTCACTGGATAATACGCCCCTATCTTGGATACCACGGAGCGGGGGGAATTGGAAGGGCTGTGCCTGTGGACATTGAAAACCGAGAATCAAGGATTACCGCAGAGACGCCGAGATCGCTGAAGGATAAAAACGAAAACCAGGAGGACACGCTGCGGCATCCACCAAGACAACGGGGCGAACACCCGCGCCAACCCCGGAACAATAAAAACCGAGAAAAGTTTTAGCGTCTGTGGAAGGGCCAGAAGAATTCGCGCGCGATATTGGTGGCGATGTTTCCGCCCAAAGCCCAGGTTCCCAAACGGAGGGAATCTTTCGGGCCGTAACGGTCGGGAAGCCAAGCGAGCGAAGCCAAAGTGCCGACGTATGGCGCGGCGATGAACTCGGGCGCGAAAACACGGTGGCCATCGCTGGCGCGGGCGGTAATTCCGGAGAGCAGTGCATGACCGAGGCGCGGGCCGAAGCCCTTGCACTCGCACTTGTAGTAAATCGTATCCTGGTGCAGCGCAGCAGCAACCACCTCTTGCGCGCTGTTCTGAATCACGTTGACGCCGAATGCCGTGCCGAAGCGTTTTCCGAACCCGGTCATGCCCTGGCCCCAGTCGGGAATCGTATTATTCGCCTGGCCGATTCCAGCGGCGATGAGATCCTGCGCGATGCCCAGGGGGCCAAAGGAATTCCACAGATAATTGTGGAAACGCTCAGCGCCGGTGGGGAACACATAGGAATTGGCGTTGGAAGTGGTCGACGCGGTGGTGGAAGATTGAGCTTGAGACCTGGTTGCCATGGGAGAGTCCGGAAGCGCTGACTTGATGGAATCTTGTGCGTTGGCCAGCGAAGGAATCAATGCAAGCAAACTTAGCATTACTGCGATGCGGCACATCTGATTTTTTCTCAAGGATTCCCCTTTGCGACTATTTTAATAGCATGAAACGGAGGCTTTAGCCAGAAATTTGTCCCCATGCGGCCGACGTGGTTAACCAGGCTGCAGCAGCGTTGGATTCTGCTTCGAGGAATTTACGGAAAGGCATTGCCGCATAGGCGCAGAGCGCGCCGAGGCCGGGAGCGGAGAAGGATGGCAATCGTGCGCGATGTCGCTAGCAGTCTGGCGTGGTCTAGTTTGCGGGTTGAGTGGCGAGCGTTTTGACATTTCAGGAAAAGAGCACAGCCAGGAGTGGCTGTGCTACTTGGGGCTGTTCCATAACTCACAGAACTAGCATGAGTTTGGGAGATTTAATTTCATACGTTCCGTGCGGGTTTCTTGCTGACAAATTGGTAAGGATAATCTAAGTTGCGCGTGTCCTCAGAGTGCGCTGGCTTGCCGTCTGCTTAGGCCAGGACGCTGGCGCAGCAAAAACAGAAATTCAGCTTGAGGCCTCTCGCGGCCCGGAGAACCCATGCCCTTCCGCCATTTGATCTGTCTGTTGAAATCTGTGTCGATTCCGCGCTTCCGCGCGCTTGCCTCGATTGCTCGAAGGACCAGCCGGGCGAGAGCGGAAGCGGTTTGCTGTGGGATGTGGCGCGGGAAAATGTGGGTGATCGCGGTGGTGCTGTTCGTTTTGCTGCCAGGATTGACTGGGACCCGGGCCCAGGCCCAGACCACCGTCAGCGCGGGGCAAAATCCCGTGGCGATTGCGATCAACCCGGTGACCGACAGGATTTACGTGGCCAATCTGGGCCAGGGCAAATTCTGCGAGCAGAGCAGCTTTGTGACGATTATCGACGGCCCGACGAACAACACCTGGTCGGCGCCGGCAGGGCTGTGCCCAGGCGCGGTGGCTGTGAATCCCGCGACGAACCTGATCTATGTGGTGAACACGGCGAACTTCGACGTCTGTTGCGCTAATGTGACGGTGATCGATGGGGTGTTCCAGGGCTCCGTGACCAATATTACGGTGGGGGGCGATCCGCAAGCGGTGGCCGTCAACCCAATCACCAACAAGATTTACGTGACCAACAACGCCGACGACACGGTGACGGTGATTGACGGGGCGACAAATGCCACTACCACAGTGCCAGTGGGCTCGGGGCCGATGAGCCTGGTGGTGAATCCGGTGACCAATAAAATCTACGTGGCGAATTTCGGCCGAATCTTTACGGACGGCAGCATGACCGTGATCGATGGAGCCACAAATGCCACCACCACAGTGCCGATCGGTCCCGGGCCAGGCCACGGAGCATCGGCAGTGGCATTGGCCGTGAATCCGGCGACGAACTTGATTTACGTGGTGTATGCCGGCGAATCGTCGATTGGGGCAGCGCCTGGAGTAACGATAGTGGATGGAGCGACCAACGCGGCGAAGAGTCCTTCGCTCAACCTGAGCAATCCGAATGGGATCGCGGTGAACCCGGCGACTGGGCTGGTCTACGTAACCGATAACGGCACCAACACGATGGCGGTGATCAACTGGCCTACGTTCGATTCGAATCCATCGGTCACCACCCTGGGGCTGGGTAACGCGCCGAATTCTGTTGCCGTCAATCCCGCGGCGAACAAGATCTATGTGGCTTTCATTTTCACGAGCTACATAGCGGAAATCGATGGAGCAACGAACGCGATTACACACCTGCCGGACGCAGGAGCGCAAGTGGATGCGGTGGCAGTGAATCCGATGACCGGGCGTGTTTACGTGGCGAACACGAGCCAGGACAACGTGACGGTTTACGGCCCGGCGAGCCCCAGTATTACAACGATTCCCTCAGGCAAGGTTCCGGCAGCGATCGATGTAAATCCGGTCACCAACAAGATCTATTCAGCAAACAACGGACACTCGATTACGGTGATCGACGGCCAGACAAACCAGTCGACTACTCTGGCCGTGGCCTCGGACTTATTTCCGAACGCCGTGGCGGTGAACCCCATCACCAACAAAATTTACTTCGCTGATCTATACAGCGAAGAGGTGACCGTTCTCGACGGCGCCACGAATTCGCTGACGAATATTGAGGCGGGCCTGGATCCCATTGCGATTGCCTTGAATCCGGCGACCAACAAAATCTATGTGGCTAACTTCGCCGGGAATGTGACCGTGATCGACGGAGCAACCAATGCCACCACCAGCGTGGCGGCGGGCCAGGCTCCTCGCGCCATTGCGGTGAATGCGGCGACCAACAAGATTTACGTGGCAAACTCCGGAAGCAATAACGTGACGGTGATCGATGGAACCACCAACGCGACGACCACGGTGCCCGCGGGCGCCAGCCCCTTCGCGCTCGCCGTAAATTCCACTACCAACAAAATTTATGTGGTGAATCAGGTGGGTAATAGTTTGACGGAAATTGACGGCGCGACTAACGCGACCGCCACCGTGGCTGTGGGCTCCTCGCCCACTGCCGTGGCCGTAAATCCAGTGACCAACACGATCTACGTGGCGAACGCTCAAGATGGCACGGTAACCGTGATCCAAGCGCCGGCCCTCTTCCCCACGACCGTGACGGTTGGAGCTGCGCCACAGGCGATTGCGGTGAATGCACTGATCAACCGGATTTATGTGGTGAATACTGGAAGCAACACTGTGACCATACTCGATGGAGCGACAAATCAAACCACCACTCTGGCCGTCGGCAGTTTACCGCAATGGGTGACGGTGAATCCGGTGACCAATGCGGTTTATGTGGCAAATGTCGATAGCAATAACATCACGGAAATCACGGAAGATCAGGTGCAGACGATTCCGCTGACGACGGCAATCGGCGCGCTGGCGAATAATCAGACAGCCAGTGGAACGCCTACGTTCAATTTCACGGCTCAAAGCACTTTTTCGCCGGATGCGACCACGCCCTACGCGGTGTACTTCCAGGCCGATTCCTGGGATGGAACGTGGACGGCGGCGGGGTCAACAGGGAACGGGATGTTTAGCGGCACGCAGCCAGCGGCTTCGGCGCTTTTGCCCGGCAGGCACATTCTGTATGCCTATGCCGCGGATGGGCAGGATGCGACTCAGGCGTCGAGCCCGTTGATCGGGAATATTGCGAGTTATTACTTTGTGGTGGAAGGTTCCAGCGGCGGCAACGCGCCGCCACCGCCGGTTTCGTTCTCGCCTGCGAGCGTTGAATTCGGAACTGTTTATCCGGGGGCCAGGGAGCGCAGGAGCTTGACGCTGACGAATACAAGCGGCGCTGATTTGACGAAGCTGCATATTTCGCTCTCGAGGCAAGAAAGGCGGGATCGCGATGAATTTGAGATCGAGGACGAATGCCACTCGCCGCTTGCGGCGGGAGCGAGTTGCACGATTCGAGTTTTCCTGGAGGCGGAGAAGGGCGGGACTCGAGATGCGATGATAAAAATCTCCGCGGATGGTTCAGAAATTGTCGAACAAGTGCTGCTGACCGCGAATGTGATCGATCCGCGAGCCGATCTCGATCCTGACGAATTGGATTTTGATTCGGTTCGCGTGGGGAACAGCACGTCGCGGATTGCGCGGCTGAAAAATAGCGGCAGCACGCCGCTGATCATTACCGGAATTGCCATCACGGGAGAAGACGCGGCGGATTTCGCGCAAACGAATGATTGTCCGAGCGTTCTACTTCCCGGTGCGAAATGCGGGCTGCGCGTTGTATTCAAGCCTGGCGCGAAGGGTTTGCGGTCGGCGCATTTGACCGTCACCGATAACACGCGGCGGGGGAAGCAGAACCTGCATTTGAGCGGCAGGGGCGCTGGCAGATCGGATTAGTTATCGGCTCGATTGAGGTGGGGGATTGCCTGGCAACCTGCACCTGCAGCGCGGGGTCCCTCGCGGGGCTAGGGATGACGGCGAAAAGCGGCGGTGACGGGAGTCTGTGTAGTATGGGTGCGGTGACAGAGTTCCCGATTGGCTGTACGCCAACGTAGGCGGAATTCCTTTAGCTAAAACACACACCTGGCTGTGCACCTGGCAAATGCTGGACCTTCACACAGGCAGAAGCGGCCCGTGCCAAGAAAACCCACCGAAATAAGCAAACTGAACCCCTCAGTGAATACGGCTGGCTTTGCGCTCGCCGCGCGATACAGGCTAGAATGGTAGTTTGCGCATCAAAGGATTCCGGTGGCAATGCCACCTGGAATGAAGCTGCATGTTTCCCAAACCGGGCAGGAGCGCGCGAAGTAGCGCCGTTCGAATCAAAAAATGGACGTTGAAAAGATAGTCGACAAAGTTGTTTCTCATTTCATCGGGACCAAGCACGAGCGCGACATCAAGCGGATCATGCCGCTCGTCGCTCAGATTAGCGCGCTCGAGCCGGAGATGAAGAATCTCAGCGACGCGGAGATGGCGGCGAAGACGCCCGTTCTGAAGGCCCAGGTAACCGAAGCACTGGCCGACGCCGATCCTAAGGAATCCGACTACCGAAATCGCCTGCAAGCTGCACTGGCTGGCGTGCTGGTTCCCGCATTCGCGCTGGTGCGCGAAGCAGGCCGCCGCAGGCTGAACATGCGCCACTTCGACGTGCAATTGATCGGCGGCATCGTCCTGCACGACGGCAAAATCGCAGAAATGAAAACCGGTGAGGGCAAAACCCTTGTGGCGACCTTGCCCGCGTACTTGAACGCGCTGGCCGGACGCGGCGTTCACATCGTCACCGTGAACGACTACCTGGCGCGGCGCGACGCCGAATGGATGAGCCCGATTTTTACCAGCCTCGGTTTGACGGTCGGCGTGATCGTGCACGACCTGGACGATAAACAGCGCAAGATGGCCTACTCCGCGGACATCACTTACGGCACGAACAACGAATTCGGATTCGATTATCTGCGCGACAACATGAAGTACGACCTGAACGATTGCGTGCAGCCCGGCCACCAATTTGCCATCGTCGACGAAGTGGATTCCATCCTGATCGACGAAGCGCGCACTCCGCTGATTATTTCCGGCCCCGCGGAGGAATCCACCGACAAGTATTACCGCATTGACAAAATTATTCCCAAGCTGATCCAGGATATCGATTACATACTCGACGAAAAGCACCGCACCGCGACGCTCACCGAAGAGGGCGTAGCCAAGTGCGAACGGCTGATGGACCTGGGAAATCTGTACGACCCGGGAAACATGGAAACGATTCACCACATTTATCAAGGCCTCCGCGCGCACACCCTGTTCAAGCGCGATACGGACTACGTGGTGAAAGAAGGCGAAGTGGTGATCGTCGACGAATTCACCGGACGCCAGATGCCCGGACGCCGGTGGTCCGATGGCCTGCACCAGGCGATTGAAGCGAAAGAAAACGTCAAGATCGAGCGCGAAAATCAAACTCTCGCCACGATCACCTTCCAGAACTATTTCCGAATGTACAAGAAGCTCTCCGGCATGACCGGAACGGCGGATACCGAGGCCGCGGAGTTCAACAAGATTTACAAATTGGATGTCGTGTGCATCCCGACGAATCAGACGCTGATCCGCATTGAAAATCCCGACGTGGTCTATCGCACCGAGCGCGAAAAATTCGTGGCCGCGGTCGACGGCATCGCTCAGGAAGACGGAACCAAGGTGGGGGGCATCCGCCAGTATTACGAGAGCGGACAACCCGTGCTGGTGGGCAGCATTTCCATCGAAAAATCCGAGGCCATCGCCGAGCTACTGAAAAAAGCCGGTATTCCCCACCAGGTCCTGAACGCCAAGCAGCACGAGCGCGAAGCCAAGGTGATCGCGCAGGCCGGACGCAAGGGCGCCGTAACGGTTTCCACCAATATGGCCGGGCGAGGCACGGATATTCTGCTCGGGGGAAATCCGGAATACCTGACCCGTGAATATGCCCTCAAAAATAAACTTGCCATGCCTTACGCTCCGGCCGGTGCGGTGTTAGGTGCGGGTGGCGAAGGCAATCCGAACAATTCCGCCGCTGCCGAAGAAAAAGCTGTGCAACTTCCGAATGGCGGCGGCCCCAGCACTGCGGCGGTTGCCGGCGGAGACGGCGCGGGACCCAAGCCCATGGTCCTGTTCCAACAGGAAGGCAAAATCTTTCAGGTGCCGTCCGACCAATGGAAGCCGATCTTCGACCAATTCGCATTGCAGTGCCGCGCCGAACATGACGAAGTGGTGGCCATGGGCGGGTTGCACATTCTCGGCACCGAGCGCCATGAAGCGCGGCGCATTGATAACCAGCTTCGAGGCCGCGCCGGCCGCCAGGGCGATCCGGGCTCCTCGCGATTTTTCCTTTCGCTGGAAGACGACCTGCTGCGCATTTTCGGCGGCGAGCGCGTGAAAGCGCTGATGTATCGTCTGGGCATGACGGAAGGTGTTCCCATTGAATCGACTCTGATTTCGAAGCGCATCGAAAACGCCCAGAAAGCCGTGGAAGCGCAAAACTTCGAAGCCCGCAAACACCTGCTGGAATATGACGACGTGATGAACCGGCAGCGCGAAACGATTTACTCGATTCGCCGCGCCGTCCTGGAAGGAAAGGAACAACGGGAATATATCCTCAACGTGGCCGAGGAGATTTCCCGGGAAGTGGTGGAAAAGTATTGCCCGCGCGAGCAGCACCCCGACCAGTGGAATCTGCCGCAGCTCTCAGGCGAGGTGCTCAATCAATTTGGAATCGACCTGAAGACCGCCGGAATCGAACCTAAGGATTTGAATCACGACCAACTCGCCGACGCGCTGGCCGAAAAGGTGCGGGCGCGCTACTCGGAGAAAGAGCAGATTTTCGGCGTGGAGATGACACGCTGGCTCGAGCGCCGCATCCTGCTCGACATTGTCGACGGCCAATGGAAGGACCACCTGCTGACGCTCGACCATCTGAAAGAGGGCATCGGCCTGCGCGGATACGGCCAGAAAGACCCGTTGGTTGAGTTCAAAAAAGAAGCCTTCATCCTTTTCGAAGATATGATGAGCCGCATCGATACCGAGGCGGTTCGATTCCTCTACTTGATGCAGCCGGCCAAACCCGAAGAGGAAGCCAAACAAATCGAGCGGCGCCAGCGCCGCCAGCAACAGGAATTGCAATATCAAACCGGACCCGCACAAGCCGAAGCACCCAAACCAGTGCGAACCGGAGCAAAGATCGGCCGCAATGATGCCTGCCCATGTGGATCGGGCAAGAAATACAAGAAATGCTGCGGAAAGAACACCTAAACCTTTTATGTTTAAAGACTTTCGATGTTGTTCCGTGTGACCGTTTGTGATGGAGGGTGACGCATTCCTTAGCCCAGAACAGAGTTCGGGCAGCACGATTGTAATCAAGTTTCGAACCATTCAGTCTAATTTCGCGGGTGCTTGGTTCCTGTCCGGGATCAGATCCCGAACCAGCGATTGCGTGGCGGGCAGAACAACACATGCCGGAAGCCCGGCATCGAAGCGTGAGTCGAGGCATCCAGCGTAAACGTAAAGGGTTATCTTAGCTGTACCTTGGGAGGAATTGAGAATGCGTAAATTGGCATTATTTTGTGGTCTGTTCCTCGCTGTCGCGGTCCCCGCGATGGCTCAGGATAGTCCTAGAGTGGAGTTCTTCGCCGGCTATTCGTATATCCGTATGAGCCTCGATAACACCGGTTTGGGAGGAACTGGCTATTCACATCTGAACTTCAATGGCGCCAGCGGCTCCCTGGCATACAATTTGAGCAAGTGGCTGGGTGTGGTCGGCGACGTGGGCGGTTACAAGGTCAATCAGTCCATCACCATCAGCGGGTTTACCGGATCGGTGAACACGAACGTTTTCACCTACATGCTGGGACCGAAGATTGCCTTCCGGACCCGGCGCTTCACCCCTTTTGCCCAGGCACTGTTCGGCGGCGCGCGAATCGCTGATTCACTGATCACCACCGGAACCGAAAGCGAGTTTGCGTACAGTGTGGGCGCTGGAGTGGATTACAATTTTAAGCACTGGCTGGGCATCCGTCCGGTCCAAGCGGAATATCTCAGAACAAATTTCAAAGATGGAAACAACAACCGGCAGAACAATGCCCGCATTTCGGCGGGAATCGTCCTTCGGTTCTAACCTTTGAATCCATCCTGGTGGCCGGATCTGGGCCTGCGGAACTCCTGCGGGCCCTTCTGTTTTTTGATCTCCTTCCCTCCGAATGACTTTTCTCGGCTTTCCGGCGTCTGAACCTTTGACACCGGCTCTGCGTATCTCAATGAGTGGCTGACCCGGTCCCAGAAACTCTCGACGGAGGCATTAGAAGATGAAATCTCTCCTGAATTGGCTGCCGATTTTGTTAGCGACTATTTTGAGCATGGCTGCGGGAACTCTGGTGGATACGCCTGCCCGAGCGGCTGCAGAAGGCCATTTTGAACGCACTTTGAAAGTGAACGGGCCCGTGGATCTGAATGTCGAAACCGGATCTGGATCAATTTCAGTCCGCTCCGGAAGCTCCGATTCCGTGCAAGTACACGCCACGATTCGCGGCAGCAACGGCTGGCTTGGGAGCGACCACGATCTTGAGGATCGAATCCACTCCATCGAATCCCATCCTCCCATCGAGCAGGACGGAAATACCGTCCGCATCGGCCACTTCGACGACCACGAACTCACCCGAAATATCTCCATCAGCTATGAATTGGTGGTGCCGGCGGCGACTAAGGCCCGGACCTCCACGGGATCCGGAAGCCAATCTCTCGACGGAGTGAGTGGCCCGGTGGAGGCGACGTCGGGCTCGGGAAGCCTGCAGATTTCAAACGTGGGAGCTGAGGTCACCGCCCACACAGGATCGGGGAGCATTGAGCTGCGTAGCATTAAGGGCAACGCCAGGACGTCGACCGGCAGCGGATCGGTCCGCGCGCTCGGCATCGCCGGTGGATTGAAGGCAACTACGGGCAGCGGAAGTGTCAAATTGGAACAAACAGCCGCAGGCGACGTCGAGGTAGAGACAGGGTCCGGAAGCATCGAGATGAGCGGTGTAAAGGGCTCTGCCAGCGCAACCACAGGCAGCGGCAGCATCACGGCGGAAGGCGAGCCATCCGGCCGCTGGCGGTTGCATACAGCTTCAGGGAGCGTCCACGTACATGTTCCGGACCAGGGGGGTTACGACATCGATGCGCACACGAACTCCGGCCACATCGATAGCAGTTTGCCCATCACAGCGCAGGGCACGATCAGCTCGCGCGAACTGCATGGGAAAGTTAGGGGTGGAGGTCCCGTGCTGGATTTAAGCACAAGCTCCGGAAACGTCTACATTCAATAATTCCAAGCGTACATGGATGCCCCGAGTCAAAATTCTCGGGGCATCTTTTTTTGCTTTCCTTCAAGAATTCCCACTCCGGGAGCTTTCTACCCTTTCTCTGGCGACAACGAACGAGTTTCCGTGACGCCGATTGCATTAACCTCTATCTCTCCAATATTCAGGAACGTAAAAACAATTGGCACGCAGACTGCAAGACAAGCGACAGAGTTTTCCGGGGGTGGGAATTCGATGGCAAAGGCCTCCCAGCGTCATTGCCGCATGGATGGGTGCGAAAACGGGGTCGTTCCAATTTTGGCAGCGGATTTTCTTTGCCTCGATCATTTCCTGGAGCAAAGTTCTGATCGAGCTTCCCAGGCGCTCGATCGTTGCCAGCGCGCTTTACCGTTGGACTCGAAAACAGTGGATTGGCTGCTTTCGGATGCTCAGCACGCGGCGGTAGCGTTGGCGATCCGACCGGATCAGCATGGACCTGACGATCAAGACCGGATTCTCGATTTGCTCTTGTGCCTGACGAATTTGCAGGAATACATCCGCCACCACTCCGTTCAATTCATCGAGAAGGCCTCGTCCCCAACTTCGCAAAAGGAAGCCGATTGATCGATTGTCCAGGCATTCGAAAGCGTTAACCCGGTAAACTTCAGTACTGTTGCCTTGCGCGGGTCCAAGTCCCAAGCTAAGAATTCAAGAAAGTTCCAGTGAGTGTATGGCTATGGCCGACGCGCCTTCAAAACCCGATCTGTTTAAGCCCGCGCAGCCCCACATTCCGGGACTGAGCATGGCGCCGAAGCCTGTCGACCCGCCAGTTCCTGAGACGGTGTTCGACCCGGCACAGCGCTCTAGCTCCCGAGTATTGCCAATTCCATGGATTGTCGGCGCATCGGCGGTGGTGGTGCTCGGCCTCGCGGTGGCAATGTGGAGCGCCCGGCCGTCGAAGCCCGCTGCCGTAGCCGCTCCTCCGTCGATTGATTTGCCAGCGACGGCGCCAGTCGCGGCCGCCGTGAGCCGGCTGCCGATCGCGCCGGGCCCAGTGGCCACGACGGATGATTTGTCCAAACCGTGGTCGGCCAGGAAATTTATCTTCGAGAATCCGGCCACCCAGGAAAGCGAAACGGCGATGGTGGTTCATTTGCCCGGCGGGACCTATTGGGCGATTTCGATGGAAGAGCCCTTTGGAAAATGCCAACTGCAATATGTAAGCGATCTACAGAAGTTACGCAGCGAATTTGATTATGCCGGGGATCATCCGATGGTCGTCGATCCCTGCAATCGCAGCGTCTTCGATTTGGCGCGATATGGGACCGGGCCGAATGGGCTGGTTCGCGGAGAAGTGGTGCAAGGTCCCGCGATTCGCCCACCGCTGGCGATTGAAATCCGGGTTGAAGGCCGCCGGATTATCGCCACGCGGAGCGAATAGACTTCCGCTCAAATTATTCCTGCAAGATCATCGAGTTGGAAGTCACACGCAAGACTTTTGCGCCTTGATCAAACCCTGCTTTCGCAGCGGCGCACCTCTTCCGTCATCTTACCGGTCATAACCAGCGCAACCATTTTCTGATCGGCCAGCCACGACCATAGAGGGTGCCCAAACGACGCGGGCCGGTTGTGTTCGATAAAGAAATGCGAGATCCACGCAAGCGCATAAGGCACTGCGAGCGCTGCTAGCAGGAGCCACGGCCGGCCAAGAATGATAGCTGCCAATAGCAGCATCCATCCTGACAGAGTCCCAACAAAATGGAACCAACGCGTCATCGGCTGGCGGTGCGCCACAACATATTCCGGCCAAAAATCTTCGAATGACATTGGCAAATTCTCCATCGACCGGCCTCCGCGGGCGATTCTACTCCATCTTTCTGCCAACTCAACAAGCACCAAAACACCAGGGCCGTTGCTCCAACCTCCCAGCGAAGGAAGGAGCAACGGCCCCAGGGTATGAAAAAACTTCGTCTAGTTAGCCAGTTTCTCCACTCGACCGGCCACCAATGTCGGCTTGCCCGTGGACTGGTCGAGTAAAACCAGGCCGACTACGCGCAGAGGAATGGGTTGGGTGCCACTCAACTCTGAGAGCCCGCTGAGGCCCCCGGCGAACTTGGTGAAGTTCGTGGTGAGCACCGTCACCTGGCCGCCAAATAAGACCCCGGCAAGAGAATTATCGTTAAGAGTGAAGCTTCCATTGTTGCCGGTCTGAATCACCGTGCTGCCGGTCACCCAAGTTCCTTCCTGGCCTTGCCAATCGAGCACCACGCGCTTCACCGTGACGCCCGGTGGGTTGGTGGAAGTATTGAGCGGGCCGGCAATCGTCACGCGCTGTCCGGGCACCAGCAGGCTTTGATTGAACAGCAGTTGAGTGATGGGGAGGTGCAAATACCGGACTCGGTACTGCTCCGTGCCATTTAAGCTGAACGTGCTGATCTGGCCGAGCGGCACGCCGCTGTTATCGGGCAACTCCGCTTTCACGAACTCATCAATCGAAGTTGCCGGGCCGCTGCTCGGACTCACAAAAGTGGTCAAGCCATCGAGAACGAATTTGCTCTTGGAGACGATCTCGATGTCGTCCGCAATCAAGTCCAGCGTCACCTTATCAAGACTGCCCGACAGCGCCACAATCGTATTGGTATCGAGATCTGAGATCGACATTCCATCTTCAAATTGGGTTTGGTTGTTGGTGATGATCGTAAATTGGCGCCCGTGCGGACCCTGCACCACGAACGTTCCGCCGCTCACGTTCACGCTCACCACTCCCGCATAGAAGTCGTCAATTTCCGCGTCGGGAGTATTCGGAGCAACAGGAATAATCGTCAGCGTTGGATTTACCATGCCGTTGATCTGTCCGTTGGTTGTTTGAATGGAATCCTTCAAGCGAAAATCAATTTTCAAACCGAACAAATCGTTTTCATTCACGACCAGGGGAGTTGCAAACGTCACGTTCACCATGGAAGTGGTTAGCGTTCCATTCATGGTGTTCACCACCGGCTTCGCGCCGGAAGTATCGATAAAACCGATCACGGGAGACGACAGGGTGAACTGCGCGCCGGTGTAGGTGCCCGCCTGTACGGCGGTCAGATCGAGCAGCGCATTCAAGCCATCCAGCCGGGAGAAATCAACGGTCTGCGGCGCAGTGAGCACGCTCACCGAAGTGCTCGAGTTGGTCAGCGCGACGCCTGTTACCATCACTTGAAACGAAACGACGCTTGGCAGCGGCGCATCCGTGCCGATCACAAAGATATTGCCCTGCGCTTGTGAGGCAGGTGTAGTCGTGGAAGAGGACATCCCTCCGCCGCAGCCGCTGATCACACCGGCAGCCAGCAGGGCCAAAAACGTGCAAACACTCTTTGCCTTCAGCATGGAAAATCTCCTTATGAGTTACAACTCAAGAATTGCACCCCGGGGGATTGTTCAATCCAGCTTCCCCCTTCTTCTGGATGAAACACCGAGAGAACTGAAAAGTTGCGGTACTTACCACAGGGAGGATGGTACGGAAGTACTACAGTCCAGGATCGTGGAAGTGCGTCAGTTTCGCGATTAGCGCGCTATTCATGCTTGAACGATATTCCTGTCCTTTCATTGCGATGTAACTGAATCGCAGGATCGAGAGGCCGCCCCGGAAACGCCTTATGCATACTCCCACCTGCGGGCGAGACGCCGCGCAATCCAGAAAAGGGCAATGCCGGTTCCCACCAGCACAGCCACCTGTGGCGCCAGGTGGGAAACCGGTTCATCGCGCCAGAACACTTTGGTATAGCCGTCGATCGCCCACGCGTTGAAAGTGAGCAGCCCGATTTTTTTCATCATTTCAGGCATAAGGAAGCGAGGGAACATGCTTCCGCCCACGGCCGACATGGTCAGGATGATCAGCGTGGAGATAGCCGATTGCTGCGCTCGAGTGCGTGACAAACTGGCCAGCAACATCCCGAACGACGCCACGGCGAAAGAGGTGGCCGCGGTCATGACGAAGAAACCGGGCAGATGGGAGAACAGATCAAGGTGGAAAACTGCCGCACCCCACAAGAACATGATCACGAGCTGCGCGGAGGCAAGCAGTGTGCAGTAGGTCATTTTGCCAGCCAGCAGCGTGGTCATGCTGACCTGCGCGCTCAAGATCCGGTCGAGCGCGCCGCTCTCCGCCTCATCAAGCAAGCTGCCTCCGGCGGCGCTGGCCGTGAACAGCAGGAACATCACACCAATTGCGGCAGCATAGAACGAAATCATCGGGCTGCGCTTCTTCTCACCGACCACGTCACGGGTCGCGATGGCGACGAATCCGCTGGCCTCGCTGGTTGCGGCTGGGGCGCTGTCTTGCTGGTTCTTCTGCTGCAACTGGCCGCGGAATCTGGAAAGATCGGAGTCAATGCTCTTACGTTGCTGCGGGGTGAAGCCACCGCTGGCTTGATCGAAATACTTCATGCCCACGGCTGCCATGGTATCGGGCAACGACGTCATCACGTCTTTTTGGAGCATGCCGGCCACCACCTGCGGGGCAACGGGATCGGAACTGTCGTAGAGAATGTTGATGACCTTGCGATCAGCCGCCGGGCCGAAGGCGATGGGATTCGCACCGAAACCCTTTGGGATGATGAGCGCGGCCGGCGCCACGCCCTGTTTCACAGCGGTTTCCGCGGTGGCTGCGGTGTAGTCGGGAGGGACGGGATCGTCCTTTCTTGCCCCCGTCCTGGGTTCGGGACGCGTGCTGACGAGCAACGATGAATCGTGCTGCAGGCCACGGATCAAGCGCTCCGAAACTGGGCTGTGATCCTCGTCCACAATCAGCACGCTCACGCGCGGCGTCCCGGTGGTGCGCATGCCGCCGAACACGATGGCGAAGATGCTGAAGAACGCGATCGGTAAAATGAACGAAAGAATCAGGGCCCCGCGGTCCCGCCGGAGAGAACGGAAGCCATTAAGCACGATGGTGTAGATCATTGGCGCAGGTCCCTTCCCGTCAGTTGGAGAAAGACGGATTCAAGATTGGGCCGGCGCAGGGTCACATCGATAACCTCAAGATTCGCACCGTTAGCGGCTTCGAGCAAAGACGCGACATCCGCGGGCCGCTCTATGGCGAAATGCGCTACGCCATCCTCCAGCCTGCCGCCATGGTTCAGGGCCCATTCGGCAACGCCGGGCTGAGCGGAAGGAAAACGCATGAGGACATCGGTGCGTCCGCCAAAGGATTGCGCAACCAACTCCTCTTTGGTGCCCTGGGCAATCACCTGGCCATGATCCAGGATCGCGATATGGTCGCAGAGGCGCTCCGCCTCTTCCATGTAGTGCGTGGTGTAAATGACGGTTGTTCCATCGTGGCGCAGACCCGCAACCATCTCGAAGATGCGATTGCGCGATTGGGGATCCACGCCGACGGTAGGCTCGTCAAGCAATAATATACGCGGGCGATGAATGAGCCCGGCGGCTAGATTCAGGCGTCGGCGCATGCCACCAGAGAGAGTTTTGACCGTGGTATCGGCGCGATCGGCCAGCCCGGCCCATTCGAGGCACCACTGGATCGCTTCGCGCAGCGCTTTGCCACGAAGCCGGTGGTAACGGCCGAAGGCTTCCAGATTCTCGCGGCAGGTGAGGAGCCAGTAGAGCGCCAGGTCTTGCGGCACCCAGCCCATCGCCGCCCGGGCTTCGGCAGAGTTTGCCGCGTGACCGAATACCCATATGTTGCCCAGGTCGGGCCGGACGCGGCCCACGATGCTGCGAATGAGCGTAGACTTGCCCGCGCCATTGGGGCCGAGCAGACCGAAGCATGCGCGCTCATGAATTTCGAAAGAAACTCCAGCGAGCGCGGTTACCTCTCCAAAGTGTTTTGCAACGGACTCGATTCGCAGAGGAATGCGAGATTCATCAGCTGGGATTGGTGCAGCCATTGGATTGTCGCTACTCGCTCCTAACGAAGGGCACGGTACACGCCCACAAGATACTACGCTCAAAGAGCGTGGCCTGTTACAAGCGAAAGCTTAGTTTTTGAACTTATGGCCTCTAACTCCGAAGTTATCGTCCGACCCGATCTACCCCGAGAGCATTTGGCCGGCTTATTGGAAACGGACCAACGGCCGGAAGTGTGCAGCCTTACGTTAGACGGCGGCATCATAGTAAACTGAATGAAGCCCGCCCGAGAGAATTGTCCGAGCCTGCGAGTGTTTTGTCGCGGCCGGGATCGAAAGGATTCACTGGGAGAGTTTATGCGCAGATCCAACACACTGTTGCTGGTCGCCGTGCTTGCCATGGCTTTCGTCTCCGCCTGCAACGCCGCGCCGAATGACGCTGCGATCGCCACGGACATAAAGGCAAAAATGTTTTCTGACCCGCAGCTGAAAGATTCGAATCTTCAAGTAACAGTCACCAAGGGGCAGGTGACGCTAGTTGGAAGCGTGCCCAGCGATGGCGCGCGCCTTGCCGCTTACAAGCTCGCGAATGAAGAAAAGGGAGTCGGCAAGGTTAACGATCAAATGACCGTGGAACTGGCTCAAGCCACTCCCGCTCCTCCTGCCGAACCTGCACGCCACCACGCTCCAACGCCAGGCTCCTGTGCGCAGGAAGCACACAGTGAAGCGAGTGGTTCCCGATACCGCGGAAAATGCAGAGCCCGCTCCTGCTTCGGCGCCCGAACCAGTTCAGCAACCGGCTCCAACTCCGGAGCCCACGCCCGCTCCCGCCCCAGTTGTGCAGGCCCCTCCACCGCCTCCTCCGCCACCGCCTCAGCCGAAAGTCGTTGAGGTTCCGGCTGGCGCCACAGTCTCAATTCGCATGATCGACAGCGTGGATTCTTCCGTCAATGCGACTGGCGAAGTATTCCACGCATCGCTCGATGCGCCTCTCGTCGTAAATGACGAGGTGGTAGTTCCCAAGGGCGCAAATATTTCTGTCCGCCTGGCTCAGGCTTCCTCGGCCGGCCATATGAGCGGAAAAAGTGAGCTGCGCCTGGAACTCGTGAGGCTCGTTTACCAGGGCAAGTCGTATCCGCTCGTCAGCAGTACTTATGAACTGGCCGGCACTTCGCGCGGCAAACGCACTGCTGGCACAATCGCCGGAGGTGCGGCAATTGGCGCATTGATCGGAGCGATCGCAGGCGGCGGCAAGGGCGCTGCCATCGGCGCGGGAGTAGGCGGCGGCACCGGCGCGGTATATCAGGGTGCGACTCGCGGAAAGCAAGTGAAGATTCCGTCAGAGACCAAGCTCGATTTCCAGCTCGAACAGCCGGTCACCGTTTCTTACTTTCCCAAAAAACACAGCGCCGAGGAAGCACAGAACAAGTAATCCGAATCGATTTGCATATCTTCAAAAGCTGGAACTGGGAGAACCCGGTTTCAGCTTTTTTTTCTCATGACTGATGTCCGCCCGGAGGCCGCGGGGGTGTCAAGCGCGGAGTGCCGAAGTTTCACTTTTCATTTCCGTTCTGGATGGCAATGATAGCTGACCAGCAATCTCCTTCCACCTTGCGCATGCCGCTGGACTGCCTTACGATGACCGGCGCGGGGCAAGCAATCCTTGATCGGCGAAACTGTCTCACACTATCGAATTCTTGAGCCACTGGGCAGCGGCGGCATGGGCCAGGTCTTTAGGGCCGAGGATACCCGCCTGGGCCGTCAAGTGGCTGTGAAATTTCTTTCGCGCGACCTGGCGCGCGATCCCGCGTCGCTCGAACGGTTCCAGCGTGAGGCGCGTGCCGCGTCGGCCTTGAATCATCCCGGCATCTGCACCGTCTACGATGTGGGCGAACATAACGGCTCGCCATTCATCGTCATGGAACTTCTGGAAGGCCAGAATCTTCGTGATCGCATTGCCGGGCGCCCGATCGCCACGGATGCTCTACTCGACCTGGCCATCCAAATCGCCGATGCGCTCGACGCCGCGCACTCCCGCGGAATCGTTCATCGAGACATCAAGCCAGCAAATATATTCGTCAGCCCGCGCGGACTGGTGAAAATTCTCGACTTCGGCTTGGCAAAGCAAGCTCCGGCGGAGCGCATGACGGAATCGGCGCAACCCACGGCATCCAATCAGGCCACCACCGACTTCGCGCTCACCAGCCCCGGTTCGGCGCTGGGCACGATCGGTTACATGTCGCCCGAACAGGCTCGCGGTGAACTTCTCGATGCACGCAGCGATCTCTTCAGCTTCGGCGCGGTGCTGTATGAAATGGCCACGGGCCAGGCCGCGTTTTCCGGCGCCACCACGGCGGTAATATTCGACGCGATCCTGAACCGAACTCCGGCCGCGCCATCGCAATTGAATCCACAGCTTCCGCCGAAGCTGGAAGAAATTATCGGCAAAGCGCTCGAAAAAGATCGCGACTTGCGCTTTCAAACAGCCGCGGAATTGCGCGGCGATCTGAAGCGCCTGAAACGCGATACCGATTCCTCTAAAATTTCTAATGCGTCATCTTCGTGGCCATCCACGATGCAGACGAGCCAGCAGCCGGCGCGCGCAAATCCCGGCAGCTCCGGTTCCTTGACGCCCGCCCAGCCCACCGAGTCCGCGATACACGGAACGACCGCGGCCCCGCTTCCGAGGCGGCCACGCCGCTGGATTCTCTGGCTCAGCATGGTAATTATCGCCGCCTTGCTTGCGGGAGCGGCGCTGCAATACTTCCAGGACCAACGGCGGCCGGGCAAATCCTCTTCAATTCAGCAGGCGCAGCCGGCGCATTTTCAGCAGATGTCCATTGCCTCCGTTACTTCTTCGGGGAATGTCGGCCAAACAGCGATGTCATCCGATGGGAAATGGTTGGCCTATTCGATGCGGCAAAACCGAGGACCCGCCAGCATCTGGGTACGGCAATTGGCCACGGGCACTACAGTACAGGTAGTGACTCCGTCGCCGGAAGATATTCCCGGAATCACGTTCAGCCTGGATGGAAATTATCTGTATTTCGTGAAGCATGATCCGGCCTTAGGCCTGGGCACGCTTTACCGGATTCCTTCGCTGGGCGGAACCGCGCAGCAAATTACCGTGGACGTGGATAGCCCCATCAGTTTTTCGCCGGACGGAAAGCGTTTCGCATTTGTCCGGCAGGTCTCCAAAAATAAAACTTCCAACTTAGTGCTGGCTAATTCCGATGGGTCGGGCGAGCAGTCTCTATCGGTGCTGAATTCTCCCGCATTTTTCTCCGACGAGGGCCCGGCGTGGTCCCCCGACGGTAAACGGATCGCCGTTGCCAGCACACCGGATGGGGATTATTCGAAAATGGCTTTGGTTTGCGTGGCGGTTGACTCGGGAACCGTTTCCCGGTTGGGCGCCCAGAACTGGCTTTCGCCGCGTCAATTGGCGTGGCTGCCGGATGGTTCGGGAATTGTTTTCGCGGCCGCGCTCGACAAGAACTCGGTGAATGCCCAGCTCTGGGAAATCAGTTTTCCGGGAGCGGAAGCTCACCGGATCACGAACGATCTGAATTTCTATTCCGGCGCAAGCATCAATTCGGAAGGCACCCAACTGGCCACCGTCCAGGTTTCATTTGCCGCGAGCTTGTGGATCGCAAACTTCGGAAGTAGCGCCTCTTTTTCGGGGCCGAGACAAATTACCACCGGCATCAGCCGCGCGGATGGAATTGCCGGGCTCGCCTGGGCTACGCCCGATAAAATTATTTATACTTATTACAATTCCGGGATCGTCCGCATGGCTTCGATTTCGCCCGACGGCGGCCAGCTGCATGACATTGACGTTACCCCTGTTGCCGGAGCTCCGGTCTGGCCCTCGGCTTGTGGAGATGGCCAACATTTCGTTTTTCATGTGGACCGCGGACAGCAAGGATCAACCATCTGGCGGGCGGACCTGGACGGCGGCAATCTGAAACAACTGACCAGCGGGCAAGTGGATAAAATGCCGAACTGCTCGCCGGACGGAAAGTTCGTCGTCTACATGAGCGGTCAGGGCGATGCCGCCCGTCTGATGAAAATCAGCATCGAAGGTGGCACGCCGGTCAAGATCAGTGGCGAGCCTGTCCGGTCTCCGGCCATCTCGCCTGATGGCGGTTCGGCAGGAGTGATCTATGTTCCTGACGAAACGAAGCCACTCAAAATCGCGATCGTGGGCTTGGAAGGTGGCGAGATTCGCAGTGCGTATGAAATTCAACCAGGCGCAGTTCTAAGCGGCGATGGAGGCCAGAGGCTGGCTTGGACGAAAGATGGCCGCGCGGTTCTGTATTTGGTCAGCAGAGACGGAGCTTTCAGTCTCTGGGCGCAGCCCGTCTCAGCGCCGGGAGCGGCGCCTAAATCGCCGAAGCAAATCATGAATTTTGGCGGAGACACCATCTGGGGCTACGCGCCCTCGCCCGACGGCAAGCAGATGGTACTTTCCCGCGGCCGCATCGTCACTGATGCAGTGTTGATCTCGCACTTTCAATAGCATCACGAATAGGAGAGCCCATGGAAATTTCCAGGCGCGGCTTGTTGAGAGGGGCCTCGATTGCCGGCACAGGTTTCGCTTTTGATACGGTGCTGGGACGCGCCGCAGCGGGGCATCCCCTGCCTCCGCAGGAATCGTCCGCGCCTCTGCCTGCAGTCTTCGACAAATTAAAGCCGATTCGCGATCGCGTTAAGCCGATCACTGCTGAAGAATTTCAGGGCCGCGTGGCGCACGCGCAGCAATTGATGAGTGAAGCCAAGCCGCAGATTGCCGCGCTCTATGTGACGCCGGGAACTTCGCTGTATTACTTCACCGGAATTCATTGGGGATTAAGCGAACGGCTGCTCGCATTGGTTGTGCCGCGCCAGGGCGATTCCCTGATTGTGTGTCCGGGATTCGAAGAAGGTCGATTGCGCGAACAGCTTCGCTGGCCGATGGAAGTGCGCGTTTGGCAGGAAGACGAAAGTCCCTACGGGATTGCGGCGCAGTGGCTCACCGAAAAAGCGATTCGCACGGGAAGCGTCGCCGTAGAAGAGACAACCAAATATGTATTTTTCGACGGCCTGCGAAAAGCGGTTCCTTCGCTGGAATTTGTGAGCGGCGATCCGATTACGCACATGTGCCGCAGCGTGAAATCCGCGCACGAACTGGAACTAATGCGGCTGGCCTGCGCGGCAACATTCGACGTTTATCGCGCCGTATTCGCTTCGCTGCGCGAGGGCATGACGCAGTATGACGTGAGCGATTTTCTCTCTCGGGGGTTCGAGCGCATGGGTCTGCGCGGTGACGGGCTCGTTCTGTTTGGCCAATACGCGGCTCTGCCGCACGGCACTCGCCAGCCGCAGAAATTGCAGGAAGGCGAAATTGTGCTGATCGATGGCGGCACGGCGGTGGAAGGATACCAATCGGATGTCACACGGTGTTCTCTACTGGGCAAGCCTTCCGAAAAATTGCAGCGCACTTTTAATTGCTTGCGGAAATCGCAGGACGCCGCGCTGGCGGCCGCAGTGGCGGGGCACTTGAGCGGATCGGTGGATGATGCCGCCCGCAAAGTGGTGGTGGACGCCGGATACGGGGCCGGTTACAACGTCTTCACGCACCGGCTTGGCCATGGCATCGGGCTCGACGGGCACGAATGGCCGTATCTTGTGCGCGGCAGCACGACGATTCTGAAACCGGGTATGACATTCTCCAACGAACCGGGGATTTATATTCGCGGCGATTATGGAATGCGGCTGGAAGACGATATGGTGATTTCCGAAACAGGCGCGGCGCAATTGCTGACGCCGGGCTTCAGTCCTACTCTCGAAAATCCTGTCGGATAATATTTTGCGGGCTGGAGGATTTATCCTTCGGCGGTTTTTTCAGTCACGTTTGAGTGCGGCTTCCGATGATGCCATTCTTCCCTGCCCCGCGTGTGCCAGGCAGAATTCCACGATGCGCTCCTCGCTCCAAAACCTTTGGCTGCCACTTTGCCGCGAAATAAATCCACAATGGCCTCCGTGGCGCGGAGCGAGCAGCGTGATTTGGGGGTTCGACTGCAGGGCTGGGTCGAGAAACGGAGGATAGGGAATCATGGGATCGTCTTGCGCGGTAATGATCAACGTAGGAACGCGAATCCCCGCAATCACGCGAAGAGCGCTGGAGCGCTCGTAATAATCGGCGGCGTCGCGAAAACCACAGAACCGCGCGGTGATCACATCGTCAAAATCCCAAACGCTGCGCACCCGGCCAAGCCCGTCGAGAGGGTAAAGTCCCGGAAACAATTTCGCTTTGCGCCGCATGCGTTGCTTCAATTTGTTCACGAAATGGCGCTGGTAAATCCAGTTCTGCGCGCGATTCAACGCGTTCGCGCAGGCCGCCAGATCGAGCGACGGTGAAATCGCGATGATTGCGCGTAATTCGGAGGGGGCGGCATCGCTCCATTCTCCGGCCATTTTCAGCACCAGATTTCCGCCCATGGAATATCCCGCGGCAAAAATTTCGGAAAGCCCGTCTCGCGCGATTAATTCTTCCACGATTGCCTTAAAATCGGGGCTGAGTCCTGAGTTGTAGAGCGTCGAGGTGAGTTGCTCCGTGCCGCCGCAATTCCGTTGGTTCACACGCAAAACATTAAATCCTTTTTCGAATGCCTTCTCGGCGGTCCCGACCATGTAGCCGGAATCGCTGGAGCCTTCGAGGCCATGAACCAGCAGCAGCGTGGGGTGATCTTGCGGCGAAGGTTGCCAATGACAATGCGCCAGGATGCGAGTTTCCGGCTCGACCTCAAACAGGCGGTCTATCGCGCGGGGCAAATGGGGGAACTTTCTCCGCCAGAACGACGACGCTATCGTCATCAGGTGCGGATTGCGCAACCATGGATGCGGATCGAAATCCTTCACGCAATCTAATCTACGATACCTGCATGGGCCGCGCAAACTTCGGAGGTAGCGCAACCAGCGGCGGCGATTCAGTTGGTTCGGCCTGGAATTCCCTTTAGTGCTTCTTTCGCGGCAGCCGTCACGTTGGCCGGCTGCTTCGGATCGTTAGCCAGCCGTTGCAATGCGGGCTCCGCCTGCAACAACGCGTTCTTTCCCATCCGCCAGAGCACTTGCGCGGCTGTGAACCGAACCCCTGGGTCGGAATCGTCCAGGGAAGTAATCACCATCGCGATAAGCCCAACATCCTTGACATTCGGGTTCCCCAACGCGTTTAAGGCCCCAATCCGGGTCGTAATATCAAGCGGCCGGGACAAAAACTCCCGGATTGCTGCGATTACCTCAGGATTTTCGGGCGCAATACGCACCAGCGTAAAAATGGCCCCGCCCTGTGCGTTCGGGTCGCGATCGGTGCGTTTCAGGAAGGCCAGCAAGAGCGGCACGACTTCAGGCGGCTGTGCCGGCCTCATGTTCAAAAATATCATCGTCGGTGTAGCCTGCAAGCGCGGGTTGGAGGAGTCAAAAAGAATGCCGATATCGCCCACATATTTCGTTAGTAGTTGCGCACTGTCCACGCGCCGACTGATAGCCAATAAGGCTGATGCTGCGTAAATCTTCACGTTGTCATCTTGGTGCGCGAGCGCGAGAAAAATCGCTGGCAAAGCTCGGGTGATGTCCTCGGCTCGTGCGCCGGCGATTCGGTCTGTAACCTTGAGCAGATCCTCGAACTTGGGAAGCGAGGACGGATCATAGTGCTGCACGAGCGCCTGATAGAACTCCTCTAGAGAAGGTGCCAACTGGGCTTCGGCGCTTGCCCACGTATACGGAGAATACAAGCCAACTGCAGCAATGATGGTGAGAATGCATGCAGCTGCCCTTGGGAGTCGCATGGGAATCATGGTCTATTTGCTCCTCTCAGTGCGTAGGAACTGGAACTGGGCTTGTATGTCCATTGATTGGCCCCAAACCAAGAAATAAGCAATCAGTTATATACCCGATATCATCCCTCGGCGGCCGATACCGATAAACCAAGGTCCCATTGACTATCACCTGATGAGCAGGATAGCACGTATGATTGAAATACACTTGGGCAGTGGGCGATTGCGGATTGGTTGTATCAAGCACCGTACGCATGTCCCAGGTGATCGGGGCCGATACAAGCTCAAGAGGATTTGATACGGAGCCTGTGTAATGGACTTGGGCTTGGTGCGCCTGCGGATAACTCTCGTCGTGAGAGAAATTCGGAGTCGCTTGGCCGGCGAGATTCCACCAAAGACAATCGTTTGGAACTCCGTCCTCATCGAGGTAGGACAAAGTCGATCCGTTTTGTGGGGAGAAGGCGCCGTAGTTTCTGGTTTGGCCGGTGTTCTGAAAGAAATTCAGACTCGTGTGCGAATCCGGTATGACTTGGATTTGCTCAGCAGTTCGGTAAGTACCACGATTCCCATCTCCCATATAGATTAGCTGCTTAGGAATCATAATGTACGTGCAAGAGGATGGACCCTGCACATTGTCGACAGGAATGTAAGAATTGTATCCGACCGTAAAGTTTGGGATGACATTGCCGGTAGAAACCATATGGAATGTGCTGAGTGGACAATTGCGGAGGCCAGTGGGAGACCTTAAATCAAGATTCGACGTCACATCTGTACTACCAATGCTGATCCAAGTGGTGTTGCCTGAAGAGTCTACGGTGCCGACAGGCGGGACGCTGCTTGCCCAGTTGTACGCCAATCCAGACTTGTCGGTGGCGACGCCGGTACAGGAATTTGTGGCCCAAACTCCGAGGCCTCCGTTTCCCCCAATCGGCCCAAATATCGGGTCTGGGTCCAGGTATGCGTCGTCATATCCGCAACAGCCTGCGCAACCGTAGGTGGCGTGGCCGAATTTCTTGTCGGAGATTATCTTGCCCTCGTACAGATAGCCTATGCTCGAATCATTCAGGTCCTTGATCTCGTAGGAACCCGACATGGCGTCAGCAGGCATAATTCGGTGATTCTTATCCGGGATGCCGTTCCAAATAAGTTCGCCGATGTCCACCCACATTTGCGCCCCAGGAGCGAGTTGTCTTACCGGCAGTTCATACGCCGCGTTCGGCCCGTAGAAAAGAGTAACCGCGACCTGAGCAGGTTTTTGGCCTGCATTGCCTGTCGTGATCAGGGTATTGTGAGTTCCGTCCACGTGCCACATGCCGCCTTTCCACATGAAGCTGATATCCGATGAGAAGGGCGATTGCACACCATACCGAGAGCTGGAGTCGTAGCTGGCAGCCACGGGAACAAGGTCCCCCGGCCGGCCGTCATAAGTGATGCCAACGGCCGCCCAATTTGCATTCGGAGGCAAGGTGCCGCCTTGCTGCATGGCGCCAAGATCTACAACACGAGTTTCTTCTGGAGCAAGTGGCGGGATATCTAGAGAGACCTTTCCGGTAGAGGTCGAACTCTTCCAATTCACCAGTATGCTGGACGCCAGTGCACTGGAGCTCGCATTACGAACAAAGAGCTGCGGCTGAAGAATTGTGCCGGCGGGATAGCCCAGCATCGCGTCGGGAACCTTCAGGCCCACAAGAGGAGCCGTGAGAGTAATCCTTTCAAGCTTAGCGCTTGTATCCCGGCTGAAGACTTTCATAATCGCCGAAAATCCAGATACCTCGTCGAACAATATATTCGATACGTAGACAGAACCAGCATCCGAGTCGAACGCAACTTTGATCCCGCCCACTATCCCGTCGATGCCCAAAGTCTGTTTTAGTTCTCGGATGCTGAAGCGACGCGTTTCATGCGCCCCAACGGAGAAGCTCTGCTGCCCGCGCGAGCTTTTAGACCCTGTTACGACCTGTTCCGCCGTTGCAGCCCGTGACGAGAAATTGCTTACTATGAAATAGCCGTCAGAAGTCGAATTTGGCAGCCACCAAATCGTCTCGCTGCTGCCCGAAGCAAAATTAGAATCAACGGGCAAGGCGTCAAAATGAAAGTTGATTGGGTAGCCTTCATGGTGCACCACCACTGCCGCATAAACGTTTTGGGTACTAATTGAATTGTACCGCAGAGTTAAAGACCCGAAGGAATAATTGACGCCGCTGGAGAGCTTTGGATTAGCCGCTTGGATGGCATCGGCGAGATTCACAGAGCGCACCTGATCAGAGGGAATCGTGATGGGTCCAAGCTGGATCTCCATGCCGTCGAACGTGCGCAAGGCTGGCGTGACAATCAAGTCGTCTTGCCCTAGATTATTGCGCACCTCGAGTTCCGTGCTCCAGCCTGCTTCCACTGTCCAATATGGAGCCACCAGGACGTGATCAGATTTCAGTCGAGTGCGCGGGCCAGTCCGGCCTCCAGCGTTCGATTGAGCCATTAGCGCACTCGGGATCGAGAGCAGGGTGGAAAGAACGATCATGAGAGAGGAATTGCGGCCCATACTGGGCTCCTTGCGGCTTGAGCTGGTTAAAGAGTCGCATACATAACAGCTATAGTTATAGATAGCAAGCTATTTTACTTTAGAGTTAAGAAGAGGCATGACAGATAGCAAAATCCTCTCACCACCCACAGCGACGGATTTTCCGCATTTAAGTAAGCGATGTCGCCGAGCCAGAATGCGCGAGATCAACCGACCGACAATCCAGTCTGCCCTTCCCTTCGATCTGCGGCACGGCACTTGACCGTGCTGCGCCAGGCGCATAAAATGAATCTTCTTTGCAATGATTGTTCTTGATGACAAATTGAACCCCACACAGCCCGCTCCGGCGGGCTGCGGTGTTTATGGGCTGTTTTTTCCGAATGGGAGGCTTGATGATTGATGGACCAATCCCCGATGGGTTGACGTTTGACGACGTCCTGCTTCTGCCGGGAAGATCGTCCGTGATTCCAGCCGATGTGGATACGCGCACCTGCCTGACGCGCAAGATCCCTTTGAATATTCCCGTGGTGTCGGCGGCGATGGATACAGTGACGGAATCGCGCCTGGCGATCGGCATGGCGCGGCAGGGCGGGCTTGGCTTCATACATCGCAACATGTCGGTGGAGCGGCAGGCGGAAGAAGTGGACAAAGTAAAACGCTCCGAGAGTGGCATGATCGTCGATCCGGTTACCATCTCACCGGAAATTACAGTGGCCGAGGCGCTGGAGATCATGTTGAAGTACAAAGTATCTGGTTTGCCCGTCACCCGCGGCACGCTGCTGGTCGGCATCCTGACCAATCGGGACCTGCGATTCGAGCGGAACCTCGCGCAGCCGGTCAGCGAGATCATGACGAAAAAAGATTTGGTCACCGTGCCGGTGGGAACCACTTTGGAACAAGCCGAAAAAATCCTGCAAAAGCACCGCATCGAGAAACTTCTGGTGGTCGACAACGAATATCATTTGAAGGGCCTGATTACCGTAAAGGACATCCAGAAAAAACTCGAATTCCCCGCGCAGCAAAAGATGATCACGGCCGGCTTCGCGTGGGCGGCGCCATCGGCGCCACCGGTGATTTCCTGGAACGCGCCGTGGAACTGGCGAACGCCAAAGTGGACGTACTCGCGATCGATACGGCCCACGGCCACTCGGAGCGCGTGATGGATGCCATACGCGCTGTAAAAAAGCGCCTACCGGAAATGCAATTGACCGCCGGCAATGTGGCCACCTTTGAAGGTGCGCGCGACCTGATCGCTCTGGGAATCGACGGCCTGAAGGTTGGCGTAGGGCCGGGATCGATCTGCACCACCCGGGTGGTCACGGGCGCGGGGGTGCCGCAAATTACCGCGGTGATGGAAGCGGCGCGGGCTGCAAAAGGAACGGGCGTGCCGGTGATCGCGGACGGGGGATCAAATTTTCCGGCGACATTTCGAAGGCGATTGCCGCGGGCGCCTCCACTGTGATGATCGGCGGCCTGCTGGCCGGCACCGAGGAATCGCCCGGAGAAACGATTCTTTACCAGGGCCGCACATTCAAATCATATCGCGGCATGGGTTCGATGGGGGCGATGGAAGCCGGCTCCGCGGACCGCTACGCGCAGGAAGGCGCGCTACGCGGCAAGACGGTGCCCGAAGGAATTGAAGGCCAAGTGCCCTACAAGGGGCTCGCTTGGTAGTCTGGTGGAACAACTCGTTGGCGGGCTGCGCAGCGGCATGGGTTACTGCGGCGTCGCCAGTATTCAGGAACTACAGGAGAGATCGCGCTTCGTGCGCATCACCGCGGCGGGCCTGCGGGAAAGCCACGTTCACGACGTGATCATCACCAGGGAAGCCCCCAATTATCAGCGCGAATAATGAAATTCCCCGGGTCTAGCTCAATTCGCAATTTTACCGCTGGCCGGTGCCGCTAAGGTGCGCTGGCTGCGCCATGGCTGGCCTGTGCTGGTGTGGGCCGCGGCAATCTGGCTGTTTTCCACTGATTTGTTTTCCGAGGTGGGCACCGGCCGTTTTATTCTGCCGGTTCTGCGCTGGCTTCTTCCGCATGCCTCTCATCACACTCTCTTCGTAATCCATTTCCTGATTCGAAAGTGCGCCCACGTGACGGAATATTTTATTCTCAGCTTGCTGGTGCTGGAGGCCATTCGAGGCGGCCGCGGCGGCTGGAATCGGACGTGGGGAATCTGGGCGATTAGTATCGCTGCAATTTATGCCTCGACTGACGAAATTCACCAACTGTTCGTGCCCAGCCGAGGTGCCTCCGTAGTGGATGTAATGATCGATATTTCCGGCGCGACTCTGGCGCAGTTTTTCATGTCGTGGTGGACGTCCCGTCACGGCCGCCCAAAAGACGGCGAGCCCTTGGTGAAACCAATCAAGGATTCTGGCGCCAGTTCGCCTTCTTGAATCCGCAAAACGATACCCAATCACCCGATTGATCAACCCGAACCAGGACAAAGGCGGATTGGTGTTCATACCAAATGCAGAAAGCCCGCCGGGGAAATACGGCGGGCTTCGCAAAGCGTCGATTTTCTCTTGGTGCTATTTTTCCGCGTTCACTGATTCTTCCGGAGCCTCCTGCGGTTTTTCTCTTTTCGCTTTCTTTTCCTTCTTTTTCAGCTCGGAACCCAGCAATTCCAAGATAGCGAGCTCCGCGCCATCGCCGATGCGCCATCCCACGTGAATGATCCGCGTGTAGCCGCCCTGGCGATCCGCAAAACGCGGAGCCAGATCGGCGAAAAGTTTTTTCGTGGCTCCGGGCGTCTGCAAAAATGCAGCTGCCTGCCGCCGCGCATGCAGCGTATCGCGTTTGCCCAGCGTGATCATCTGTTCCACCAGCCGCCGAGCTGCCTTTGCGCGCAGCAGGGTGGTTTTGATGCGTTCCTTCTCGATCACGTTGGTCACCAGGTTGCGCAAGGTTGCACGGCGATGCGCGGGCTGGCGTCCAAGCTTTACTCCTGAGATCAGGTGTCGCATGGTTGATTTCCCGCCGGCCTAGAGCGCCGTGGATTCCTCCGCGGGAGGCGGCGCCGTCTGGCTGGGCAGCGGCGGCCAGATAATGCGGCCGTGCTCGTCGAACTTCATTCCCAGGCTGAGGCCCATCTTCTGCAGTATTTCCTTAATTTCGTTCAGGGACTTGCGGCCGAAATTTTTTGTCTTGAGCATTTCGGATTCAGTCTTCTGAACCAATTCACGAAGGCTCTGGATATTCGCGTTCTTCAAGCAATTGTAGGAACGCACGGAAAGTTCCAACTCTTCCACCGACCGGTCCAGATGTTCGAGGCGCGGATCGCTGTAATTCTCGATCACCTCTTCCGGCAGGTCCGGGGTCTCTTCGAAATTGATGAAGATGCTCATGTGGTCCTTCACCAGCTTCGAGGCCAGTCCAATCGCGTCCTGCGGCGTGATCGCGCCGTTGGTCCAAACTTCCAGCGTGAGCTTTTCGTAGTCCGTCATCTGTCCCAGGCGCGCTGCTTCCACCGCGTAATTCACCTTGCGAACGGGCGAATGCACGGAATCGATGGGAATGTAGCCGATGGGCAGATCCTCATCGAAGTTGCGGTCGGCGGCCACATACCCGCGGCCGTTCTTCACGCGCATTTCAAGCTGCAGTTTTCCGCCTTCGCTCACCGTTGCGATGTAAATGCTCTTATCGAGCACGGCGATATCGGCATCTTCCTCGATTTGCGCCGAGGTGACAACGCCCGGCACTTCCACGTTCACCGTAATCGTCTTGGCCTGGTCCGAATTCAGCTTCAGCGGAACTTGTTTCAGGTTCAGGATGATATCGGTAGCGTCTTCCACCACGCCGGGAATCGGCGAAAATTCGTGCAGCACGCCTTCGATGCGCACGGCGGTGATCGCCGCGCCTTCGATCGAGCTGAGCAGCGAGCGGCGCAGCGCATTGCCCACCGTCGTTCCCCACCCGCGTTCAAATGGCTGAGCAGAAAACTTTCCAAATTTATCCGTCAGGCTCTCAAGTTCGGCTGCAAGACGCTTTGGCTTCTGGAATCCCTTCCACATATTCGTCAATCCTCCTGGCCCGTTGAGGCGGACCTCACTCCAAACTCAAGACAGCAATGTCCGATTTACTTCGAGTACAGTTCCACGATTAGCTGCTCGTTGAACGGAGGCGTCTGAACGTCCTCGCGCTTGGGCAGCGCCACGACGCGCGCCTTGAAGTGTTCGCGATCCACCTCCAGCCACGGCGCCTGGCCCTGGCTGCCGGCCAAATTGCGCGCCTCGAGCACCATCGCGTTCTGGTGCATGTTTTCCTTTAACGTAATTTCTTCTCCCACGTTGATCAGGTAATTCGGAATGTTCACCTTCTTACCGTTGATGCGAACGTGGCCGTGGGAGACCAGTTGACGCGCCTGCGAACGGGAACTGGCCAGCCCGCCACGATACACGGCGTTGTCCAGGCGGCGCTCCAGCATCACCAACAGGTTTGAACCCGTGGGCCCCTTGGCGCGCGCGGCATTTTCAAAGTAGCGGCGGAATTGCTTCTCGAGCAGCCCGTAAGTGCGCTTCACCTTCTGCTTTTCACGCAACTGAACGCCGTAACCCACCATCTTGGCGCGGCGGGCCTGGCCATGCTGCCCGGGGACAAAATTCCGCTTCTCGATGGCGCACTTTTCCGTAAAACACCGCAGGCCCTTCAGGAAAAGCTTCATGCTTTCCCTGCGGCACAGCCGGCAAACCCCTTCACGATGTCTTGCCAATTCTCCTTCTCCTTTTGCTTGCTTCTCGAAGCGAGTTCTTGTTAGACGCGGCGGCGCTTGGGCGGACGGCATCCGTTATGCGGAACCGGCGTCACGTCCTTGATCGAATGAATATGCAGCCCGGCCGAAGCGAGCGCGCGGATCGCCGATTCGCGTCCAGCGCCCGGCCCCTTCACGCGCACATCTATTGTCTTCAGCCCGTAGGTATCGCGCGCCACTCCGGCGGCGCTGGCGGCCGCCTGTTGCGCGGCATAGGGCGTGCCTTTGCGCGAGCCCTTGAATCCCACCGATCCAGCGGAAGACCAGCTCAACGCCTTCCCCGCCGGATCGGTAAGCGTCACGATCGTATTGTTAAACGTGGCTTGCACGTGCGCCACGCCATGCGGCACCACGCGCTTCTCGCGCTTCTTCCGGAATTCTTTTTTTCGCTTCGTCGGCTTTGCTGCCGGCGCTGCGGCGGCGTCTTGCGGTTCCTTGGCCAAGTGCGTTGTTCTCCTTTACGTTTGCTGCCCCGCGTCCCCTGCGCTTTTCCGTTACTTCTTTACCGCCACTTTCTTCTTGGCGGCCACCGCGCCCTTCCGCGGTCCCTTGCGCGTTCGCGCGTTGGTGTGGGTTCGCTGGCCATGCACCGGAAGATTGCGGCGATGCCGCAGCCCGCGATAGCACTGAATATCAATCAAGCGCCGAATGTTCATCTGGACCTCCTTGCGGAGATCTCCTTCCACCCGGCCCTCGGCTTCAATCGACTGGCGGAGGCGATTCACTTCCTCCTCGGTCAGGTCCTTGATCTTCTTCGTTTCGTCCACGTTGGATTTGGCGCAAAGCTTCCGCGCGCGCTCCTGGCCAATTCCGTAAATCGCGGTCAGGCCAACCCAAAGGCGCTTGTTCGGCGGAAGATCCACACCTGCAATGCGAGCCATTCGAAATCCTCCCTATCCCTGGCGCTGCTTGTGCTTTGGATTCGAGCAAATCACGCGAACTACCCCGCGCCGTTGAACCACTTTGCACTTCATGCAGATTTTTTTTACGGATGCGCGAACTTTCATTTCTGGGTTGCTCCCCGGCCGCCCAAACCACAGCGGCCCTTGCTACTTATACCGGTAAACGATCCGCCCGCGAGTCAGGTCATAGGGTGATAATTCCACCGCCACGCGGTCGCCCGGCAGGATGCGAATAAAATTCTTCCGCATTTTTCCCGAAATATGCGCGAGCACCTTGTGCTTGTTCTCGAGCTCCACCCGGAACATCGCGTTCGGCAGCGGCTCGATCACCACGGCCATTACTTCGATAGCATCCTCTTTGGGATTGCCGTCGGTCGTCTTCTTTTTCTCTTGCTCTGGCCTTTTCTTCATGAACTCCCAAGCTGCCAATTCAGCGAACTTTATTTCCAAAAACTACCAGCAAGGTCCCGATGCATCCCGTGGCCGCGTCAGAATCCAGGGCCCTTCGGCGGTGATCGCGACGGTGTGCTCGAAATGCGCGGCGTCGCTTCCATCCGCGGTCACCGCCGTCCATTTATCGCCCAGCACCTTTACTTCCGGCCCGCCGCTGGTCACCATCGGCTCGATCGCCAGCACCATACCCGCCTGCAAGCGCGGACCGTGACCCGGTGCGCCGTAATTTGGGAGCTGCAGGTCTTCGTGCATCTTCGTGCCGATGCTGTGGCCTACAAACTCGCGCACCACCGAAAACCCGTTCCGCTCCACCCAGCCCTGCACAGCGGCTGAAATATCGCTTAGCCGGTTGCCCGGCCGGGCTTGTTCGATCGCCTGTTCCAGCGATTCCCGGGTTACCCGAAGCAACTTCTCGCGCTTGGGATCGATCTTGCCCACTGGAAACGTTACTGCCGCGTCGGCAAAGTAGCCATCCGATTCGACGCCGAAATCGATCGAAAGAATGTCTCCATCTTTCAAGGTCCGCTTGGGCGACGGAATCCCGTGCACCACTTCATTGTTAATCGAGGCGCATACCGAAGCGGGATAGCCTCGATAGCCCTTAAATGCCGGCCGGACGCCTTCGTCCTTGCAGGTCCGCTCCGCCACCGCGTCCAATTCTTTGGTGGTCACTCCGGGCTTGGCCATTTCCCGCAGGTTGGTGAGGACGTTCCAAACCACCATCCCGCCCTTGTGCATCTTTTCCAGTTCCGTGGCCGATCGGCAGATAATCATTTTCCCAACGCCGCGTTGCCCAGAATATCAAGCACGGCACGCGTCACCAGATCCATGTCCGCCGAGGCATCAATCGTACGCAGCACGCCTCGTCCTGAATAATATTGCACCAGCGGCTTGGTTTGCCGGTCGTACGCCTCAATGCGGCCGCGAATCACCTCTGGCCGGTCGTCGGGACGTTGGATCAATTCGCCGCCATCGGTATCGCACTTTCCCGGTACCTTCGGCGGATGGTCGTACACATTGTAAATCTCGCCGCCGATCGTGCAGGTGCGGCGTCCCGTAAGCCTGCGGATCAAATCTTCGTAATCCACGGCGAAGTGAATCACCACGGGATCGCCCAAACCCCGATGCTGCAGAATGACGTCCAGATCGCGGGCCTGAATTAAAGTTCGCGGAAACCCGTCGAACACGAAACCGTTCGCGCAATCCGGCTGCGCTACGCGATCATCCACCATTCCCAGCATCAACTCATCCGGCACCAGCGCGCCCCGGTCCATCAACGGCTTCGCTTGGCTTCCCAGTTCGGTCTGCCGGCTGATGTGGTCGCGCAGCATGTCGCCGGTGGATAAATGCGGCACGCCGCAAATCTGCGCCACTCGCTTTGCCTGTGTTCCCTTGCCTGCCCCCGGAGGCCCCAGAAAGATCACCGCGCGTCGCAGCAATCGCTCTCCAGCCGTCCGGTCGGTATTGCTAGCCACGACGGCTTCGCACCTTTCCCTTCTTTACGAAACCATCGTAGTTGCGCATCACCAGTTGTGCCTCCACTTGCTGCACCGTATCCATGGCCACGCCCACCACGATCAACAACGAAGTGCCGCCGAAATAAAAAGTGACGCCCAGCCCTTCCAGCACGAACCGCCACATGTGCGCGTCAAACCAGGCACCGCCCAGCCACACCGGCAAGTGCTGCAAGTGAATCCCGGAAATCAGCCATTCGGGCAGCAAGCAGACAATCGCCAGGTACACGCCGCCCACAAACGTCAAGCGCGTCAAAATCCGGTTGATGTGTTCCGACGTGTTTCGTCCCGGACGGATGCCCGGAATGAAGCCGCCGTACTTGCGCATGTTGTCGGCCAGCTCCGTGGGATTGAAAATAATTCCCACGTAAAAAAAGGCGAAGAAAAGAATCAATACCACGTACACCAGCGTGTAGAGCGGCTCGCCCCAGGAAAGCGCTTTTGCAAATTTTTCCATTCCCGGCGAACTCTTCTGGAAAAACAACGCCAGAGTCTGTGGAAACGTGAGCAAGGAGCTGGCGAAAATCGGCGGAATCACGCCGCCGGAATTCACGCGCAACGGCAGATAGGTCATCTGACCGCCCATCACTTTTCGTCCCATCACGCGTTTGGCGTATTGCACGGGAATGCGCCGCTGGCCGCCTTCCACGTAAACGATGAACGCCACCACGGCCACCATTAATATCAGCAAGGCGATCACCGCCAGCGGAGTGAACGGACCCCACTGGGCCGAACTCGTCTTGCCCCACAAGTCCGCCACCGCGCGCGGCAAACCCACCACGATTCCGGCAAAAATAATCAGCGACATTCCATTGCCGATTCCGCGATCGCTGATCTGCTCTCCCAGCCACATGATGAACGCCGAACCCGTGGTCAGCGTCAAAATGGTCATCAGCAAGAACCGCACGCCGGGGTGATACACCAGCGCCTGGCCGCTCAGGTTCTGCCGCATCAGAGTCAAGCCAATCGTGAACGACTGGAAAATACTCAAAATAATCGTCAGGTAGCGCGTGTACTGAGTGATCTTGCGCCGGCCCAACTCGCCTTCTTTTTGCAGCCGCTCAAGGTATGGCCACACCACCACCATCAATTGCAAAATAATCGATGCCGTGATGTACGGCATGATTCCCAGCGCGAAAATCGTCAGCCGCCGGAAATTGCCGCCGCTGAACAAGTCGATGATACCGAGCACCGAACCCTGGCCCTGCTGGAACAATTGCTGCAGCAGTTCGGTATTGATTCCGGGCGTGGGAACAAACGCTCCCAATCGATACACCCCCAGCAACGCCAGCGTAAACAGGACACGCTTGCGCAGGTCCGGCGTGCGGAAGATATTTCGAAATGCTTCGATCAGCTTGCCCATTACAGGACTTCGACCTTCCCTCCGGCGCGCGTGATTTTCTCCGCCGCCGTGCGGCTGAAAGCGTGGGCGCGAACCGTCAACGCCACTTTCAAATCACCATCACCCAGAACTTTTAGCCCGTCTTTGCGCGGGCGTACAATACCCCGGCCCAGCAACGTTTCCGGCGAAACCGTTTCTCCCGCCGCGAACGCATTCAGCATTTCCACGTTCACGATGGCGAACGATTTCGAAAAGAGGTTGTGGAAGCCACGCTTCGGGATCCGGCGATGCAGCGGCATCTGGCCGCCCTCGAAACCCACCCGGCGCTGGTAGCCGCGGCGGGATTTCTGTCCCTTGTTGCCCTTGCCGGCCGTCTTGCCGAGCTTCGATCCCATGCCGCGGCCCACGCGGACTTTGCGATGCCGCGAACCGCGCGGCGGCGACAAGTTCGAAAGTGTAGGTGTCTTCTGGTCTGCCATCTTATCCTTCCCACTCTGCGATCAGGTGCCGCACGGCATGCATCATTCCGCGGACCGACGGTGTGTCTTCAATTTCGACGGTCTGCTCCATCCGGCGAAATCCCAGGCCGCGAATCGTTTGACGCATACGGATGGGGCAGCCGATGAAGCTGCGCACCCACTTGATCTTGATCGTGCCTGCTTTCTTTTTGGTTGCCATGATCCTAAACTCTCACCGAACTAAAAGTTAGAAGGACTTAAGAACTCGCGGCCGCGGCCGGTTCTTCGCCGCCCTTGCCCCGCTCTTCAGCCACCTTCGCGGCGTCCATTAGATGCAACAAAGCGTCGAACGTCGCTTTCACCACGTTGTGCGGGTTCGAGGTGCCCAGCGACTTGGTCAGCACATTCTGGATTCCAGCCACTTCCATCACCGCGCGGACCGGGCCGCCGGCAATCACTCCGGTTCCTTCCGACGCCGGTTTCAGGAGCACTCGCCCCGAGCCGTATCGCCCGATCACCTGGTGCGGAATGGTGCTGCCCTTCAAATTGAACTTCACCATGTTCTTCTTGGCTTGTTCGATCGCCTTGCGAATCGCCATGGGTACTTCGCGTGCCTTGCCCATCCCGAATCCCGCGTGCCCATGTTGATCGCCCACCACCACCAGCGCCGAAAAACTCAAGTTCTTGCCGCCCTTCACTACTTTCGTTACCCGGTTGATGGCGACTACTTGGTCTTTCACGCTCGCGGGATTGGCGTCAATCTGGCGGCGGACGGACAGGGTATCTTTGAGCTCTTGTTTAGCCATATCGTTCGTTAAAACTTCAATCCCGCCTCTCGTGCCGCGTCGGCAAGCGCCCGCACGCGGCCGTGATATTGGTAGCCCCCTCGATCGAACACCACTTTTTCGACGCCTACAGCTTTGGCGCGTTCCGCCACCACTTTCCCGATCATTTTGGCCGCGGCCACATTCCCGCCGCCCTTGATTTGCTTGCGCACTTCGCCGTCGATGGAACTGGCGGAAGCCAGTGTGCGCCCCTCGGCGTCATTGATCACCTGCGCGTGAATATGGCGCAAGGAACGAAAAACGCACAGG
Organism: uncultured Acidobacteriota bacterium; assembly: GCA_963797765.1. Classification (GTDB taxonomy): domain Bacteria; phylum Acidobacteriota; class Terriglobia; order Acidiferrales; family UBA7541; genus JBGPTK01. The sequence continues at coordinate 1,879,575 of CAWCQU010000003.1, forward strand.
CGGGGACGCTCGGATGTTCCGGCAATCACCTGGCGAGTCCGCCGATGGATTCGCTGGCGATGTCCATTGCGCGATAGTTTACGAGCCCTTACGGTTGCCACGTTCGTCTCTCCTCGTTCTTTAACCAGCGGTCTTGGCGGCCCCGGCCTTGCCCGCCTTCTTCTTCAGCCGCTCGCCGCTGATGCGGATGCCTTTTTGCTTGTACGGATCGGGCGGACGCAGCGCGCGCAAATTGGCGGAGACCTGGCCGACCACGCCCTTATCCGCTCCCGAAACGCTCATGCGCGTCTGCTTCTCCACGGTAATCGTGATGCCCTCGGGAATCGGAAACTCGATCGGGTGCGAATAGCCGAGAGCCAGCACCAGCGTCTTGCCTTTCAGCTCGGCGCGGTAGCCGACGCCCACGATGTCCAGATCCTTCTTGAATCCGTCGGTGACGCCGCGCACCGCATTCGCCACCAGCGCCCGCGCCAGGCCATGCACCGCTTTCTGGCTTTCGTTCTCGCGCAGCGCGAGTAATGTGCCATCTTTCTTTTCAAAACGGATCCCGCGCGGCAGAGCCACGGACAATTTTCCCTTGGGACCCTGCACGTCGACGCTGCGTTCCTGAATCTGGAACTTTACGGTCGACGGCACGGTGATCGGTTTGTTTCCAATTCGTGACATGGTCTCTCTCTATCCGGTAGCGTTACCAGACTTCGCAAAGCAATTCGCCGCCCAGGCCTTCTTTCTTCGCGCTCTGGCCGGTCATCACTCCGCGCGGCGTGGAGAGAATCGCGATTCCCATCCCGCCCACCACCGAGCGAATATCCATCTTGCCCACATATCGCCGGCATCCCGGGCGCGAAATACGCTTCAGGTCGGTGATAATGCTGCGCCGGTCCGGCGTGTAGCGCAGGAACACTCGCAGCATTTTCTTGGGTTTCGATTCTTCCACCACTTTATAAGTGGATAGGTAGCCCTCTTCCTTCAATACCCGGGCAATTTCCACCTTCAATTTCGAAGAGGGCAGATCGACGCGCGGGTGCCGCGCCTTGGCGGCGTTGCGAATCCGCGTCAACATGTCCGCGATAGGATCAGTTTGCATTCATTCCTTCCTTACCAGCTCGCCTTGAGCACGCCGGGAATTTCGCCCTTCAGCGCCAAGCCGCGGAAACAGATGCGGCACATTTCAAACTTTCGCAGGAAGCCTCGCGGCCTGCCGCAAATCCGGCAACGATTCCGCTTGCGCACCTTGAACTTCGGTTTCCGGCGCATCTTCGCGAATTGACAGGTTCGCGCCATCGTTTCTCCTTTTCCCTCCGCCGCGCGCCTATTGGGCGCGCAACGGGAATCCCATCATTTTCAAGAGTTCCCGGCCTTCTTCGTCCGTGTGCGCGGTGGTGGTGATGGTGATGTTCATTCCCTTCATCTTGTCCACCCGCGTGTAATCGATTTCCGGAAACACCAGTTGGTCGCGCAAGCCCAGAGTATAATTTCCGCGGCCGTCGAACGAATTCGAGGGCAGGCCCTTGAAGTCGCGCACGCGCGGCAGCACGATGCTCGAAAGCCGGTCGAGGAATTCGTACATGATCTCGCCGCGCAGCGTGACCATGCAGCCGATCGGCATGCCCTTGCGAATCTTGAAATTCGCGATCGATTTCTTGGCCCGCGTGATCACCGCTTTCTGCCCGGTGATTTGTCCAAGTTCAACCACCGCCGTATCCAGCAACTTCACGTTCTGGCTGGCTTCGCCCAGGCCGATATTCACCGTCACCTTCGAAAGGCGCGGCACCGCCATGGAGTTTTTGTACCCGAAACGCTTTTGCAGCGCCGGGATTACGTCTTTATGAAATCGTTCGTGTAACCGGCTGGCCATTTCCTAGCTCTCCAAAGTGACTTTGCAGCGTCGGCACACTCGAGTCTTCGAGCCGTCGGGCAGCATGGTGTGACCCACGCGCGTGTGCTTGCCGCAGCCCGGGCATACCGGCATCACGTTGGAAACGTGAACCGGGCCTTCTTTATCCAGAATTCCGCCCTTGATGTTTTTCGAAGGGTTTGGCCGGGTATGCCGCTTGATGATGTTGGCGTGCTCGATGGTTACCTGCTGCTTGGCAGGATTCACCGTCAGCACGCGCCCGGTCTTTCCCTTGTCGCGGCCGGTCATGATTCTGACCGTGTCGCCGTGACGCAAATGAATGGGGGCTTTTTTTGTTGTCGTTTCTTTCATCGCTACCACACTTCCGGCGCTAAGGAGATGATTTTCGTGAACTTCTTCTCGCGCAATTCGCGGGCTACCGGGCCGAATACACGCGTGCCCACCGGCTCTCCCGCATCGTTGATCAGCACCGCTGCATTGTCGTCGAACCGGATATACGTTCCGTCGCGGCGGCGGTGCTCTTTGCGGGTCCTCACCACCACGGCGCGAACCACTTTGCCCTTCTTGACCGCGCTATCCGGCGCTGCTTCCTTCACCGCGGCGGTGATCACGTCGCCCAGCCCTGCGGTGAGCCCGGCATCGCCGCCGACCGGCAGGATGCACGTAAGCTGGCGCGCGCCGGAATTGTCGGCGACGGTCAGCCATGTCCGCATCTGAACCATTGTCTTGCTCCCCCGTTCCTGGTTAAACGACGCTAGTTCACTCGGGTCGAACGCGCCACCACTTCGGCTAGACGCCAGCGCTTAAGCTTGGAAAGCGGCCGCGTCTCGATGATGCGCACGGTATCGCCCATGCGCGCATCGCCCGTTTCATCGTGCGCGTAGAATTTCTTCACCACGCGGATTACCCGCTGGTACATCTTGTGCTTCACCTTGCGCGTCACCTTCACCACAATCGTTTTCTGCATTTTGGTGCTGATGACGATGCCGGTCAGCTCCTGCCGGGCGCCGCGCGCATGCGCGGGCGCCGGAGCTGCTGCCGGCGCGGTTTCATTTGCCATCGTTCTTCCTCGATTCGTTCTGGGTCAGAAGCGTCTTGATGCGCGCCAGGTCTCGGCGCGCTTCGCGCAGCTTCTTGATGCCTTCCGTCTGCCCGGTCGAAAGCTGAAAACGCAGGCGGAAAACCTGTTCGGTTAGTTCCTGTTGCTGCACGTTCAGTTCATCCGTGCCCATCTCGCGATATTTTTCCAGGCTGCTCGGCATCACAGTTCTCCCGCGCGGCTGACGAATTTCGTCAAGATCGGCAGCTTGTGCGACGCCAGCTTCATGGCTTCGGTGGCCGACGCAAGGTCTACTCCAGCCATCTCGAACATGATTCTGCCGGGTTTCACCACCGCCACCCATTTCTCGGGTGGCCCTTTGCCCTTGCCCATTCTGGTTTCGGCCGGCTTTTTGGTGAACGGCTTGTCCGGAAAAATACGGATCCACAGTTTTCCGCCGCGCTTGATGAACCTGGTGATCGCGACGCGCGCCGCTTCGATTTGCCGGTCGGTAATCCAGGCCGGTTCAAGCGCCTTCAGCCCGTATTCACCGAAAGCCAGCGACCCGCCGCGCCAGGCTTTGCCTGTACGCCGGCCGCGCTGCTGCTTCCTATACTTCACCTTCTTCGGCATTAACATAATTTTTGTCCCGTGCTGCTATGGCCTGCCGGGTTTAGACCGCGGCAGCGGCTTCCGGCTTCTTGCGCTCCGGAAGATTTTCACCCTGGTTGATCCAGCACTTCACGCCAATCACTCCGTACGTGGTATACGCCTGGGCGAATCCAAAATCGATGTCGGCGCGCAACGTTTGCAGCGGCAGCCGCCCCTGCAGATACCATTCCTTGCGCGCGATTTCCGCGCCGTTCAGCCGCCCGCCCACGCGCACCTTGATTCCCTTGCAGCCGAAACGCAGCGCCGAATCCACCGCTTTGCGCATGGCGCGCCGGAAAGCCACGCGCTTTTCAAGCTGCAACGCGATCGATTCCGCCACCAGTTGCGCGTCCAGTTCCGGCCGGTGCACTTCTTGAATATCGATGTGCACTTCACGCTTGGTGCGTTTCTGCACTTCGTTTTTCAGCTTGTCGATTTCCGCGCCTTTGCGTCCGATGATGATTCCCGGCCGAGCGGTCTGGATGCGGATCACCAACTTGTTCGCGGCGCGCTCGATTTCAATCGAGCTGATTCCCGCCGAGCGCAGCCGGTCCTTCAGCTGCTTCCGCAATTCCACGTCTTCATGCAGCAGATCGGCATATTCTTTCTTCGCGAACCAGCGCGACCGCCACATTTTTGTGTAGCCCAAACGGAACCCGTATGGATGAGTCTTCTGCCCCAATCGGTCCTCCTACTTCTTCGGCTTTTTGGCCTGCGTTCGTTTGCCGCCCTGCGTCAGCGCTTTGCGCGCGCGCCGCACGGCGCCCTTCACACCTTTCGACGCTTCTTGTTCTGCAATGGCCGCCGCCGCACGGCCTGCCGCTGCCGCGTGATGTTCGGCCACCTGCACCACGATATGGCTGGTCCGCTTCTGATAGCGGAATGCGCGGCCCATCGGAGCCGGGCGCAGCCGCTTCCAGCGCGGTCCTTCGTTTACGTAGCAAGTGGTGACGTAGAGCGAATCGACATCCAACGATTCGCCAGCGTCTTCCGCTTTCCGCTCCGCGTTGGCGATCGCGCTGCGCAAAATCTTTTCAATGTCTTTGGCGATGCGCTTCTTCGTGAAGTGCAGCGTCTGCAATGCCTGTTCCGCCGCCTGTCCGCGGATCAAGTCGACCACCAGGCGCGCTTTCTGCGGCGAGACGCGCGCATAACGCGCCTTCGCCAAGCCTTCAATTCGATTTGCCACAATCGGTGTCGTCGCCATGGTTTATGCCTTAGGCGCTGCCGGCGGTGCGCCGCCGGTCCCGCCTGCTGCTCCGCCTGCTGCCGGTGCTGCGCCGCCTGCCGGAGCCGCTGCTGCCGCCGCCCTTTCGAGCGCCGCTTTCACCGCGTGGCCTTTAAACGTGCGTGTCGGCGCGAATTCTCCCAGCTTGTGTCCCACCATTTGTTCGGTGATATACACAGGAATAAATTTCTTGCCGTTGTGCACGGCGATGGTGTGGCCGATCATTTCCGGCAATATCGTCGACCGTCGCGACCAGGTCTTCACGACCTTCTTTTCGTTGCGCTCGTTCATTCCCTCCACCTTCACGCGCAGGTGGTCGTCAATGAACGGGCCCTTCTTGAGTGAACGTGGCATTGTCTCGTCTCTTTCCTCAGTTCGAAACCGGACCTAAACCCTGCAAAAAATTCGCTACTCTTCGACCCGGCGCAACTTGATCCATTGCGCCCGGCGCATCTTTCGAAAGCCTCGCACCGGTCCCGAGACGCGATGCGATACCGGGCAAAACGGGCAAACAAATCGCGTGCCTGAAGCGTTGGCAATCTTCTCCACAATCACGCCCCATCCTGGCTTGCACATCCGGAACAGAATTTGCTCCGGGCCCGCATGTTTCGCGACGGGCTTGGCCGGGCGGCGTGTCGCGGCTCGCGCGGGTTTGCGTGTGCGCGGCCGGCGCCGCGCGCTCGAACTGGATGACCGGGTTGCTCTCATGAGCTTGCTCTCAATTTCCCGCCGCGCCGGGAGCATAGTTTTGCCACTCCGTGCTCGATCCTTCGACCGAATGAAAAAAACTACGGCTTGCGCCGCTGGACAATCCACTTGTCTCCGCCATGCTTCTTGCGCGTCTTCGCGCCCAGCGTGGGGAAACCCCACGGCGTTTGCGGGTGATTGCCTTTGACTCGGCCTTCCCCACCGCCGTGCGGATGGTCCACCGGATTCATCGCCACGCCGCGCACGGTGGGCCGGATTCCCAGCCACCGCGAACGGCCTGCCTTGCCATAGGTGATGTTCTCGTGATCCAGATTGCCGATCTGTCCGACCGTTGCCATGCAATCGACACTGAACTTTCGCGTCTCGCCCGAGGGCAGCTTTATCAACGCGATTTCACCTTCCTTGCTCAACAATTGTGCTGCTCCGCCCGCCGACCGCACCACCTGCCCGCCTTTTCCGGGATGCAGCTCGAGGTTATGGACCATCGTGCCGGGAGGAATGTTGCGAATCGGCAGCGCGTTGCCGGGCAGAATGTCCGCTGCCGGTCCCGCTTGCACGGTCGCGCCCACCACAAGTCCTACCGGATGCAAAATGTAGCGCTTCTCGCCGTCCGCATAGTGCAGCAACGCAAGACGAGCCGAGCGGTTCGGATCGTATTCGATCGCGGCAACTTTGGCCGGGATGCCGAACTTATCGCGGCGAAAATCGATCTTGCGATACTGCCGTTGATGTCCGCCGCCGCGGTGCCACACGGTCACTTCTCCGTGATTGTTGCGGCCGCCCGTGCGGCGCAGTGGCTCAACCAGCGATTCTTCCGGCGTCTGTTTGGTGATCTCGCTCTTATCAAGCGTGGTCAGAAATCGCCGTGACGGTGTATACGGTTTAAAACTCTTCAGTGGCATCGTTCCCTCTTGCTTGCCTGCCGGATACCCGCCGGGCGGGGCTCGCGGCCAATGCTGGGATTACAAATTCTCCGCATACTCGATCATCTTTTCGCCTTCCGCCAGCTTCACGTAGGCTTTTTTCCAGTCGCGGCGAAAACCTTCGGAACGCCCGCGGCGGCGCATCTTGCCGAAATAGTTGGCCGTGCGAACCGCGGCAACTTTCACTTTGAAAATCGTCTGCACCGCTTCGCGAATTTCCGTTTTGGTGGCGTTGGCCGCCACTTCGAACACCACGGTATGCTGCGTCTCTTTCACGCCCAGGCCTTTCTCGGTGATGATGGGGCGCCGGATCACCTGGAATGCTCGAGTCGTCATGGCCTAATCCTTCTTCGCTTTCGGCTTGGCTTTTGCCTTAGCCTTGGCCGGCTTCTTCGCGGCTTTTACCTGCTTTGCTTTCGCCGCAGGAAATTTCTTGGCCGCTTTCCGGGGCGCCACTGGTGTAGTCCCTTCGATCTGCACTGTTCCGGCTGGAGGAGCCGACTTCACAGCGCCGAGCGCGCTGCTCAATTTCAATGCCGCGCCGCGCGAAAGCATCAACCGTTCGTGCTTCATCAGGTCGTAAGGCTGCAGTTGCGTGGTCACCACCAGCTTCACGCCTTCAAGATTCCGGCTGGCGCGCTCGAGGTTTGTTTCCACCGCGACGTCCACCAGCAAAATCGTCCGGCTCGATTCATCGAGCTTCGAAAGCGCCTGGCGAAACGGTTTGGTCTTGTGCGAATCGAGCGCCCAATCCTCGATCACCGTCAACTTTTCTTCCGCCAGCTTTGCGGACAATGCCGAACGCAGCGCGCCCACCTGCATCTTTTTCGGCAAGCTGTAATCGTAACTGCGCGGCTTCGGTCCGTGGACTGTGCCGCCGTGCCGCCAGAGCGGCGACCGGATCGAGCCCACGCGCGCGCGTCCCGTGCCTTTCTGCTTCCAGAGCTTGCGGCCCGCGCCGCTCACTTCGCTCTTGTCTTTCGTCTTATGCGTGCCGGCGCGCTGCTGGTTCAAATAGTGCCGCACGGTTTCATGCAGCAGGTGCGGGTTCACCTTCGCGCCAAACACATCGTCGGCCAGCTCCACCTGCCCGGCCGCCGATCCATCAAGTTTCACCACGTCTACAAGAGGCATCGTTGTCTCGCTACTTGGCTTTGCGGGCCTTCCGAATCATGATGTATGCCCCGTTCGGGCCGGGAACCGCGCCGCGAACGAACAGCAAATTTTCTTCGGCGTCAATTTGCACCACGCGCAATCCTTGCGACGTCACACGCTCGTGGCCCATGTGTCCAGGCATGTGCTGTCCTGGCCAAACGCGCGAAGGAAACGAACTCGCGCCGATTCCGCCGGGCGCCCGGTGATGCATCGAACCGTGAGTGGAATCGCCGCCGCGGAAGTGCCAACGCCTGACGCCGCCCTGGAATCCCCGGCCTTTGCTTACGCCGGTCACATCCACGTATTCGCCGACCTTGAATCCATCGACCAAAACGCGGTCGCCCGGTTTGGTTTCTTCTTTCGAATCTTCCAGGCGGATTTCGCGCACATAACGCATCGGCGCGACTCCGGCCTTTTTAAAATGCCCGGTCATGGGCTTGGCGATTCGTTGCGGCTTGATGAATTCCACCAAACCCAGCTGCACGGCCTCGTAACCATCTTTTTCCGCCGTCCGCCGCTGCACCACCACGCATGGCCCCGCTTGCAGCACCGTGCACGGCACAGCCGTGCCGTCCGTGGCGAAGACTTGCGTCATGCCGAGTTTGATTCCCAAAATTCCGTTGACTGGCATCTCGTTCGCTCTTTCCCGTTACTTCGTTGAGTGTTCCCGCCCGAAGGCTTTGATTTCGACGTCCACGCCCGGCGGCAAATCGAGTTTCATCAGCGCGTCCACCGTATCCGGCGTCGGCTCCAGAATATCGATCAGGCGCTTGTGCGTGCGCATTTCAAACTGCTCGCGCGATTTCTTGTCGACGTGCGGCGACCGCAGCACGGTCCAGCGGTTGATCACCGTCGGCAGCGGAATCGGCCCGGCTACGGCGGCTCCGGTGCGCTTGGCGGTTTCCACAATTTCCCTGGTCGATTGATCGAGGATGCGGTGGTCGTACGCTTTCAAACGAATACGAATTTTTTCACCAGTCGGCATAGGTTACTCGATAATCTCCGTCACCGCTCCGGCGCCCACGGTGTGGCCGCCTTCGCGGATCGCGAATCGCAATCCCTTCTCGAGCGCCACCGGCGTGATCAGCGACACTTCGCACGACACGTTGTCTCCCGGCATCACCATCTCTACTCCTGCCGGCAGCTTCACGTCTCCCGTCACATCCGTCGTCCGAAAATAAAACTGCGGCCGGTAGCCCGTGAAAAACGGCGTGTGCCGCCCGCCTTCTTCCTTGGTCAAAACATACGCTTCCGCTTTGAACTTCGTGTGCGGCGTGATTGACCCCGGCTTGCACAGCACCTGCCCGCGCTCCACTTCTTCTTTTTCCGTGCCGCGCAGCAGCAACCCCACGTTGTCGCCCGCGATTCCTTCATCCAGCAATTTGCGGAACATCTCGACGCCCGTCACGATCCGCTTCATTGTCGGACGGAATCCCACAATCTCCACTTCTTCGCCCACTTTCACCTTGCCGCGCTCGATTCTTCCCGTCACCACCGTCCCGCGGCCCGAGATCGAAAAAATATCCTCGATCGGCATCGCGAACGGCTTGTCCACTTCCCGCTGCGGCAACGGAACGTTCTGGTCCACCGCTTCCATCAAATCCAAAATCGATTTCTCCCACTTCGCATCGCCCTCCAGCGCCTTCAGCGCCGACCCGCGCACCACCGGCACTTTGTCTCCCGGAAACTGGTACATCTTCAGCAGGTCGCGCACTTCCAGTTCCACCAACTCGAGCAATTCCGGATCTTCCACCATGTCGCATTTGTTCAAAAACACCACGATGTACGGCACGCCCACCTGCCGCGCCAACAAAATGTGCTCGCGCGTCTGCGGCATCGGACCATCCGTCGCCGCCACCACCAGAATCGCGCCGTCCATCTGCGCCGCGCCGGTGATCATGTTCTTGATGTAATCGGCGTGGCCCGGACAATCGATGTGCGCGTAGTGGCGGTTGGCCGTCTCGTATTCCACGTGCGCCACCGCGATCGTGATTCCGCGCTCCCTCTCTTCCGGCGCGTTGTCGATCGAATCAAACGAGCGGAACGACACCTTCGGATTGTTCTTCGACAGCACCTTGGTAATCGCTGCCGTCAAGGTGGTCTTGCCGTGGTCGATGTGTCCAATCGTTCCCACGTTTACGTGCGGCTTACTCCGTTCGAATTTCTCCTTCGCCATCGTCTGCTCCTCAGACTGAGCGTTCCCCGGATGAATTGCGGACTGCTACCGGACTACTTTCCCCGTTGCCTTCGAAATCACTTCTTCGGCCACCGAATTCGGCGCCTGCTCGTAATGCGAAAAGTGCATCGTAAAACTTCCGCGGCCCTGTGTGCGGCTGCGAATGTCCGTGGCGTATCCGAACATCTCCGCCAGAGGAACTTCGGCCCGAATAATCTGGCTGCCCGCGCGGCTTTCCGCTCCCTGAGTGCGCCCGCGGCGCCCGTTCAGATCGCCCACCACCACGCCCATGTATTCGTCGGGAACGACTACTTCAAGCCGCATAATGGGCTCAAGCAATTTGGGATTCGCGCGATGGCAAGCCTCTTTGAACGCCATCGATCCGGCGATCTTGAACGCCATTTCCGAGCTGTCCACTTCGTGATAGCTGCCGTCTTCCACTACCGCCGCAATGTCCACCATTTCGTAGCCCGCCAGCACTCCGTTCTCGAGCGCCTCGACGATTCCGTCTTCGATGGGAGGAATAAATTCCTTGGGAATCGCGCCGCCGAATACTTTGTCGATAAAGAGGAAGCGGTGCTCCTTGTCGAAGTGCCACTTGCCGCCCTTGCCGACGATCGACTTGCAAAGTTCATCCAGTTCGTCGACGGACATTTCGTGCATATCCTCGTGGCTGGCGTTCGGCAACGGATGAACCGTGAGTTTCACGTGGCCGTACTGGCCGCGGCCGCCCGTTTGGCGGACATATTTCTTTTCACCGGGAGCTGCCTTGGTAATCGTCTCGCGATAAGCCACCTGCGGCCGGCCCACGTTGGCCTGCACGTTGAATTCGCGCATCATGCGGTCGACGATGATTTCAAGGTGCAATTCGCCCATGCCCGAAATAAGCGTTTGCGCCGTATCGGGATCGGTGTGCACGCGGAACGTAGGATCTTCTTGAGCCAGCTTGCCGAGCGCTGTCGCCAGTTTTTCCTGGTCGGCAGTGGTTTTCGGCTCGATGGCCACCGAAATTACAGGAGCGGGAAATTCAATGGTCTCGAGAACGATCGGCTTATCTTCGTCGCACAACGTGTCGCCGGTGGAAACGTTTTTCAAGCCCACGCATGCCGCAATGTCTCCGGCATCGATCGAATCAATTTCCTCGCGCTTGTTGGCGTGCATGCGCATCAGGCGGCCAATGCGCTCGGTCTTTTTCTTCGCCGGGTTGTAAACCGAACTGCCTTGCTTGAGCACGCCGGAATAGACGCGAATGTAGGTGACGTGTCCGACGAAAGGGTCGGACATGATTTTAAATGCCAGCGCGCAAAACGGCTGGTCATCACTGGCCCGCCGAAGCAGCGCTTCGCCGCCGTCGATGGAAGTGCCTTCGGTGGGCGCGATATCCGCCGGAGAAGGCAAATAATCCACAATCGCATCGAGCAGCGGCTGGATTCCCTTGTTCTTGAACGCGGAACCCGCCAGCACCGGCACCAGCTTCAGCGCCAGAGTTGACCGGCGCAGCGAAGCACGCAATTCCTCGGGCGACAACACATGCTCGGCCAAGTACTTCGTCAGAACTGCGTCGTCGTGTTCGGCGATGTATTCCACCACTTTGTCGCGATGCTCTTTGTAGAATTCCGGATCGATCGCGGAAGCTTTCAGGGCCGTGGCCACCTCGGGATGCGAATTCTGATATTCCGGATCCCAAAGCTGCGCCACCGGAATCGTTTCGTATTCCGCTCCCAGCGTTTCGTTCTTCCAGATGATTACTTTCTCTTCGATAAAATCGATGACGCCGATGAAATTCTCTTCCTTGCCGAGAGGAAACTGCAGGGGGACGGGATGGGCGGTCAAGCGCTGGCGCATCGTGCGGATTGCGTGGTCGAAATCGGCGCCAACCCGGTCCATCTTGTTCACAAACGCAATGCGCGGGACACGGTACTTGTCCGCCTGGCGCCACACCGTTTCCGTCTGGGGCTGCACTCCGGCTACCGCGTCGAAAATGGCTACAGCGCCATCCAACACACGCAAAGAGCGCTCGACTTCCACGGTAAAATCCACGTGGCCCGGGGTATCGATAATATTGATCCGGTAATTCTCGGCGAATCGCTTCCAGGCAGTCGTGGTAGCGGCGGATGTAATCGTGATGCCGCGCTCGCGCTCCTGCTCCATCCAGTCCATCACCGTGGTGCCTTCGTCCACTTCGCCGATCTTGTAGGTGACGCCGGTATAGAAAAGGATGCGCTCGGTCGAGGTCGTCTTGCCGGCATCGATGTGCGCCATGATCCCGATGTTGCGGATGTGATCGAGTTGGAATTGTCGGGCCATAAAAATTTCTTCGGAGCGCTACCAGCGATAATGCGCGAAAGCCTTGTTCGCTTCCGCCATGCGGTGCACGTCCTCCTTCTTCTTGATAGCTCCGCCGCGATTATTCGAAGCGTCCATCAATTCATCCATCAGCTTGCCCACCATGGTTTTTCCGCTGCGCGCCCGCGCGTACAGCACGATCCAGTGGATCGCCAGTGATTGCCGCCGGAACTGATTCACTTCCACCGGCACCTGGTAGTTCGCGCCGCCCACGCGCCGCGTCTTTACTTCCAAGAGCGGCTTCACGTTCTCTACCGCCTTCTTGAATACCGTCAGCGCGTCGCCATTCGATTTCTCGGCGATCTGTTCCATGGCCTTATAAAATATGGCTTGCGCCGTGTTGCGTTTGCCGTCGTACATCATCGAACTGATGAACTTCTGCACCAGGTCGCTTCCGTATACGGCGTCGCCGGGAATCTTCCGGCGTGAAATAAATCCTTTACGAGGCATCGTTCCGCTCTCCTACTTCTGGGCGGCTTTGGGCCGCTTGGCGCCGTATTTCGAGCGCGCCTGTTTGCGATTTTCAACCCCCGCGGCGTCCAGCGTGCCGCGGATAATGTGGTAACGAACTCCCGGCAAATCTTTCACGCGGCCGCCGCGCACCAGCACGATCGAGTGTTCCTGCAAATTGTGGCCGATGCCGGGGATATAAGTAGTCACCTCGGCGCTGTTGGTCAAGCGCACCCGAGCCACTTTTCGAAGGGCCGAATTCGGCTTCTTCGGCGTTTGCGTGTAAACGCGCACGCACACGCCGCGCTTTTCCGGGCACGATTCCAGCGCCGGAGATTTCGTCTTCGTCCGGATCGCTTCACGCCCATGACGCACCAATTGCGAGAACGTTGGCAAGAGTGTCTCCCAACTCCCAAAAAATCGATTCAATTTAGGCGGCAGCGGACGCCGCGCTGTTTTTTTATTAGGTGACGGAACAAAAAGAGCTACCCAACGCCCTTAAGGAACCTGCCAAGGACTCCGCACAGACGCCTAGGCCATCGTACGCCAAATGCATCTGGTCAAAGCGGAGAAACCGCACGGCTTTGCGGGACTGGCGTCCCATTTCGGCCGTTCCCTTCCTCACCCCGTTCCTTCGTTCTCTGTTCCGGGGCGGAAGGCCTTCCCTTTCACCACTCGGGCAAACTGCACCCGTACAACCGGAGGAGTATAGGTAAAAGACCTTAGTATGTCAACCACAATCCTGTGGAAAAGCAAGCACAACAATTTTCGCCTGCGTCCAATCAGGTCACCACACCCAACCCTAACAAAATTGGGCCTGCTAATCTCTAATTTCTACTTCTGATCCTTATACGCGTCCGCCGCCCGCTGCGATATTGCAGCTACCTTGTCGAAATTCTTCTCCACGAACGTAGCGTTCTCGGGCGAAATCGTCGCGGGATATGTTTTCAGTTGCCCCTGCCGCTTCATATCCACCGCCAAAACTGTAACCATCAATGTCCCGGTCATCACGATGTAATCCCGCTTGGAAAGGCCGGTACCGGTGATCGCCGCGACTATAGCCGGGTACTTATCGAGATCCTTCACGCTCGAGTCAATCGAGGGGTGTTCGGGAGTTTCGTCTTCCATCTGATCCTTCATGCCAGGGTTTTCCTTCATCACTTTGCCAATTGCCCGGGCCGCTGCGTCGTACTTGGCCAAGTTGTCCATGGACAGCCGGAAGGCTTTAACTTCTTTCATATCAGCCGTTTCCTGGGCTGTCGGCTTTTCCTGCGCGGCTGGCTTCGCTTGCGCCCGCGCCATTCCAGGGTACAAGGCCAGAAGCAGACAGGATAGGGCGAGATTTGCAACACGATTCCGGTGATTCATCGGGCGACTGCTCCTCCGGCTCAACGGGGCAACGTTCCCCGCGCTTCGATCCCCCAGCGGATCACTTGATCTCCATGATTTCTTTTTCTTTGCTGGCGCACAAATCTTCCACCTTCTTGGTCTCCGCGTGCGTCACTTTTTCCAGCTCGTCCAGCGCCCGCTTCTTATCGTCCTCGCTGATCTTCTTATCCTTCTCGAGCTTTTCCACCGCTTCCTTGATGTCGCGCCGGATGTTGCGCACCGCCGTGCGGTGATTTTCCAGCACTTTGTGGAGGTGCTTCACCAATTCTTTCCGGCGCTCCTCATTCAGCGGGGGAATCGGCACGCGAACCACTTTTCCATCGTTCGAGGGATTCAATCCCAGATCCGACGTGCGGATCGCCTTGTCGATTAAGGGCAGCGCGCCAGGGTCCCAGGGCGAGATCACGATCACCGTGGGATCGGGCACGCTCAGCGTTCCCAACTGGTTTACCGGCATCGGGGTGCCATGGTAATCCACCCGAATATTATCAAGCATCGCCGTGCTGGCCCGTCCCGTGCGCACGCCAGCCAGTTCCTTGCGGAAATCCTCCACCGCTTTTTCCATGCGGATTTTTGCCTGAGCTAGCGCGTCCTTGCTTGTGGCAATCGCTGTCATAGGATCAGTCTCCTATCCAAAATTAAAATCAGCCACAATTCTTATTCGGAAGTAACCACGGATCCCACCTTCTCGCCCTGCACCACCCGCTGGATATTTCCGCGCACGTTCATATTGAAAATAATGATGGGCAGTTTGTTGTCCATGCAGAGCGAAATCGCGGTCGAATCCATCACCGATAAGCCCTTCTGAATCACATCCATATATGTGATGCGCTCAAACATCTTGGCGTCTTTCACCTTTTCGGGATCTGCATCGTAAATTCCGTCCACCCGCGTAGCTTTTAAGATCACTTGCGCCTTGATTTCCATCGCTCGAAGCGCCGCGGCCGTATCCGTTGAAAAATAAGGATTGCCAGTGCCGGCGGCGAAAATTACCACGCGGTCCTTTTCCAGGTGCCGCGTTGCGCGCCGGCGGATAAACGGCTCGGCCACCTGGTGCATTTCAATCGCGCTCATCAATCGCGTATGGCAGCCGGATTTTTCGAGCGCGTCTTGCAGCGCCAAGCCATTGATCACCGTTGCCAGCATTCCCATGTAGTCGCCCGTCACCCGGTCGATGGCCAGCGATTTCTGCCTCGTTCCGCGGAATATATTTCCGCCGCCAACCATGATGGCTACCTGCACTCCCAGGGCGTGGACTTCCTTCACCTCCTGGGCAATACTGGCCACCGTCTCCGCATGAATGCCCGACCCCTGCGTCCCCTGCAGGGATTCCCCAGAAAGTTTCAACACGATTCGACGGTACAGGGGAGGCTTAATGCCGTCGCTTACTTTTGATGAAAGGTCCGCAGTGGTCATAGGTTTTTGCCGCCGGGCATTTTAGCAGACTTTGCTGCTCACCGGGGGAGGAACGGCGGCCCGCTTTCATTTCTTGTGAAGAATCGGCGTAAATGCAAAGGGCACCCCAAACCGCGGATGCCCCTTGAAAATCAAATCGTGATGACGATTACCCGTTAGTTCGGGTTTGACGCCGGCTCCGGAGCCGCAGGCGCGGCGGCGGGGGGATTTTCGATCTCGCCAACTTTGAACCGGGTGAACCGGCGGACGGCAATATTCTCCTTCAGCTTGGCGATCAAAAGATCGATCAATTCCTTTACCGTGGTGCCTTCATCCTTGATGAAATGCTGCTCGTAAAGGCAGTTCTCTTCGTAGAATTTCTCCATCTTGCCGGTGACGATCTTTTCAATCACCGCATCCGGCTTCCCGGTGGCCTTGGCCTGTTCGCGGTAAATTTCCCGTTCGCGGTCCAGAATTTCCTGAGTCACTTCCTCGCGCCGCAGAAAACGCGGATCGAGCGCGGCGATGTGCATGGCCACGTCGTGGCACAGCCGCTGGAATTCCTCGGTTCGTGCCACGAAATCGGTTTCGCAATTCACTTCCACTAGCACGCCGATCTTTCCGCCCGCGTGAATGTAATGGCTCACCAGCCCTTCACTGGCCTGGCGTTGCGCTTTTTTCTGCGCCGCGGCTTGTCCCTTCTTCCGCAGCACGTTGATCGCCTGCTCCAGGTTGCCGGCCGATTCCACCAGCGCCGCGCGACAATCGCTGAAGCCTGCGCCGGTGCGTTCGCGCAACTCTTTCACCAGCTGGGCAGGTATGTTGGGCTGCTCGGGATTCATGGTCATCGGAGTTCAAAATTCCTTAGAATTGAATTTCGGAGCGTTGGCTAACGTGCAAGCCTGGATAAGCGGGCCAATGCCGCCGAAGCTCCCCACGCCTTGGCAGGTCCGGGTAGAAAACTTCCGGTTCCACCAATAGGACATGAAGAGCGAAGGCGGATTACTTCTTGCTGTCCTCTTTCTCTGGTTCGGCCGCTGGTGGAACATCTTCGGGCGTCACCGTCGTTTCCGCCGTCAGATCGATCGGCTCTGCTTCGACGAAGTCGCCTTCCTGCTTCTCGTATTCTTCGTAAGCGCTGGTGTCCACATAATCGACGCCTTCGCCCGCCTGCGTGCCTTCCGCGGATTTCTGTTCCGCGATCTGGCTCTGCTCAAACGTTTGCCGGCCGGTCAACACCGCGTCCGCAATTTTCGAGGTAAACAAACGAATCGCGCGCAACGCGTCGTCGTTCCCCGGCACCGGCCAATCCACCATGTCCGGATCGCAATTCGTATCCACCACCGCAACCACCGGCACGCCCATCCGCCGCGCTTCGCGTACCGCGATCGTTTCCGCGTTCGGATCGATCACGAACATGGCATCGGGAAGTTGCGCCATATTTTCGATGCCCTCAAAATTCTGGAACAGATGCTTCAATTCGCGGTCCAGCCGCGCCGCTTCTTTCTTCGGCAACGCAGCCATGCGCCCGTCTTCCACCATGGCTTTCAGCAGTTTCAGCCGCTTGATCGATTTCTGCAGCGTCGCCCAGTTCGTCAACGTTCCGCCCAGCCAGCGGTGATTGACGAAATACATCCCGCAGCGCTTGGCTTCTTCGGCCACGGCTTCCTGCGCCTGGCGTTTGGTGCCCAGGAAAAGAACGATTTTGCCTTTGCTGGTCAACTCCGCAACGTAACGAGCCGTATCGCGGAACATTTTGAGGGTTTTCTGCAGGTCAATGATGTGAATGCCGTTCCGTTCGCCGAAGATATATTCCTTCATCTTCGGGTTCCATCTACGCGTCTGGTGGCCAAAGTGAACTCCAGCCTCCAGTAAATCCTTCATCGTGATTTCGACTGCCAATTTTCCTCCTAAATAAAGGGACGCTTCGATCCCGGCCGTCCGGGACAGCATCCTTTTTTGCCGGCTCCAAGCCGGCCGTGAAATATCCCGGCCATAGCAAAGACCGGGAAAGTAACAACTAGCGTTTGCTGAACTGGAACCGCTTGCGCGCGCCCTTCTGGCCGTACTTCTTGCGTTCCTTCATGCGCGAATCGCGCGTCAGGAATCCGTTCTTGCGCAGCGCCACGCGCAGCTCGGGATTAAAAATCGTTAGCGCGCGCGACAACCCCATGCGCACCGCTCCCGCCTGCCCGCCCACGCCGCCGCCTTTCACCGTCGCCATCACGTCCACTTGTTCCGCCGTATTCGTGAATTTCAACGGCTCGACGGCCGAGGTCAGCCAGGCCACGTTGCGGAAAAATTCTTCCACCTTGCGGCCATTTACAGTGAACGCGCCCGATCCGGGCTTCAGGAAAACTCGCGCCACCGATTCCTTGCGCCGGCCGGTGCCATTTATTTTGTGCATTCCGCTTGTCGAATTCGCAGTCGAGCTCAACGTTCCTCCTGCTGATTTAGCGCCGGATTTTCTCCGGCCCTTTCAATCTCTCTTTTGGCGCGGCTGCGAAGACTCGCCCGCACTCCGGGCCTGGAAAGCTGCCAGGGAAACCACTCCCCTGACTTTCCTTCGCGAACTGGGCCTGTGCAAACTGGAAAACGGCTGAATCAATCCTGCGGTAACAGCTCGAGCGGTTGTGGTTTCTGCCCGGCGTGACGCGCCAGCCCCTTATCCCCGATATACACGCGCAATTTCTTCGCGCGTTTCGCGCGCAGCTTGTTCTTGGGCAACATCCCCAGCACCGCTTCGCGCACAATCCAATCCGCCCGCTTCGGCATCAGCCGCCGGATCGGCACTTCCTTCAACCCGCCCGGATATCCGCTGTGCGAATGATAAATCTTCTGATCGATCTTGTTTCCGGTCAGACGGATTTTTTCCGCGTTGATCACCACAACGTGATCGCCGCAATCCAGATACGGCGTGAAATTGGGCTTTTCCTTGCCGATCAGCAAACGCGCAATCTGCGTCGCCAGCCGGCCAAGCGCCTGCCCATCGGCATTCAATACATGCCAATTCGTGCTTTGTGTAAGTTCCTCTACCGCTCGAGCCCTCGGGACATACGTACGCATACGCTCAGTCGCACCTTTCTGTTAGAGACAAACCCCAAGGTTACGGGAACCCGCCACTTTTGTCAAACGCACACTCACGGCTGGTCGTGAGTCAATTCATGATCACCGACTTCTCAGGGGGTGGCAGTACAAGGCTGGCTTCTTCGTGATTGTGTTGGAAACTTAGCAAAGAGGAGCGGCACTTCGAGCAGCGACGTTCGAAAATCCGCAGCCAACGTGGCCTCCTAGTATATAATCCAGCTCGAATACTTCGGTGCCTGCCTCCATCTCAACTAGCTCCGTGCAAGACGAAGCCACTCCGCGCCCGCGCCAGCATTTTCTCTGCGTCGCGTTATGCGTCGCCGCGCTTGCGAACGCGCTTGTCCCAGCGGTCTACTTTTCTGAAACACACCTCTTCGGCCAGACGGACCTTCGCCACCGCGCCCTCGTCGCCGTTGTCGTGATGGTCGAATATGCGATCGCTATCTTGCTTCTTCTCCTGCACGCCAACGTGGGATTTGCGAGTGGCTACTCCGTGGCCACCGCCGCCATCGTCACCGCGGGCTCTGCCATGCTCGCTTATCTGATCGTGGATCCTGCTGGATTGGCCTGGCACCTGCACTACGTGGAAATTCTTGTCCTTGCGGGACTTGCGATCGCCGTCTTGTCTAATGCTGTTTTTCTCGTCGCCAGCATCCGTTACGCCCGCGCGATTCAACCGCGCCTGCACCTCGGCGGCATCTCGCTCGGAATCGCTGCCTCCGCCGCTCTTCTCTTCCTCTACATACGTATCCTGTCCTAGAGCCGCCCAATCCTCGGCGACTCGCCTTATCCCCCGCCATCCTTACGTTTTCGTCTTCACCTGGATCGACTGCAAATATTTCACCAGATTCTCCACTCTCACCGGCCCTCGGTCCACATCCGCTTCCACCTGGTGAAAGATCGGCCCCCACACCGGCATTTCGCGCGACCCGTGCGACGCGATCATCCCTTCGCCCAGAATGATCCTGCGCACCCGCGCCACCGGAAAATCCCCTCCGTTCATCTTCGCAATCATAGTCAGGTCCGGCACCGTCGCTCTCAACGCCGGCGCGACTGGCCCGTTTCCCTTGCCGTCCTTCCCGTGACACGACGCGCAGTACGCCCGGTACAAATCCGGCCCTTCCACCGAATGAATCAACTTCGTGAATTGCTGCTCCGAATCAGGTTCCTTCTGCGTGGCATGCGAATCGGTCTGCGTTTTCGCTATGCTTCCTGCCGCCAACACCACACTCGTCCCAAGAAATAAGCACCACAAACCGCTTTGAATTTTCATAACCGTCCTATCGCTGACTCCCAGCGAATTTCCAGCAGAGTATCGCTTTGAACCATACCAGGTAAAGCCTGAAATGGACTCACGCTTGACAGCGGATCATTTTGAATTGAATGACATCCAGACTTGTTTTAGGCATTCGTCACACTGAGCACATTGCCATCAGGGTCCTTAAACCAAGCCACGCGCACCGTTCCCCCGGGCGCGGTCCAGATGCCGAGTTCGTCCTGACTGAGGTGTTGATAGATATTAAAGTTCACGCCCTTTTCGCGCAGGGCCTTCACGGTCGCTGCCACATCCGGCACGTGGAAGCCGAGAATCGTGTGCTCATGCGGCGAGAAATCGGCCACGATAGAGACGCGCAAAGTGACTCCGCCAATGTTGAAAACAGCGGCGAAGTTGTCCTCGTAGGCCAATGTCAGCCCCAGCGTGTCGCCATAGAACGCAGCGGCGCGTGCGCGGTCTTTCGTGCATATGACAATAGCAGGCTTTGCAAACTCCAGAATCCCCATCCGTTCCTTCCTCCCTTCCAAGCCGCTTTCTTCAAAATGCGTCACTACCTCGCGGTTTGGCCATTTCTTCGATCAGTCTTCTAATTCGCTTCAGGTGTGTTCAGGCGCGGCATGTCCAGGCGGAAAAACGGTGGGAAGCTGGCCGAAGGACAAGCGGCGCCATCGAGAAGGGCCGCCTGCCCCAGGCCGTCAGGTGAGGAGAAATCTTAGTCCGAGGTCGAATTGCGAACCACGGCGCGGGCAAACGCAGGCTTCTCGGCGGAATCCCGCTCGCTCGAGGAAGAGCCTTCGACGCCTCGATCGATTTCAATCGAGCCCTTAAAGTACGCGCCGTCCTCGATCATGATTCGCGCGGTGGTCAGATCTCCTACCACCGAGCCATCCTTCTTGATCTCTATGCGGTCGCGCGCTCGCAAATTACCCTTCACATTGCCGTACACCACCACCTCGCGCGCGATTACGTCGGCGGTAACCTTGGCGCTGGCGCCAACCGTCAACTTGCGGTCCTCGAGCTGGATCAGCCCTTCGACGCTGCCGTCCACGTGCAGGTCTTCGTTGCCTGTGATCTCCCCCTTCACGTGCAGGCTGGGCCCCAGACGGGCCATCCCGCGATCAGAACTGGATGAAGAAGGATGGATTGCCTCAATCGGATTCATCTTTTTCGCCTCCACTGGCGGCTGTGTGCTCGCCGGACTCGTTGCTGGTTTGGCCGGACTGTAGCTGGACTGCACCGGGACCGGTCCAGCTTGCGCGGGAGCCGACCCTGTCTGCACCGGAGTTGAACCTGGCCTCGCAGGATTCTGCCCTGCTTGACCTGGCCTCCCGCCTTGCGGCGGATCCGGTTTCTTATTTCCCCACATCTATGCCTCCTTGGAACGAAAACCCGATACCTGCGCCCTGCCATGAAAAAGGAGCATGGGGATGTCCAATGTATTCCCCGGAAAAGGTCGAGGCAAGTGCAAATAATTTCACATTCGCCCAATCAGACATCAATTGATGGCTTCGCAGACCGGCAAATTCCACTACAAAACACTGGGGTTAGTAGTTTCTGAAAATCATAGCGCTACAGATAGGGGTGCGCTTCCTGTTGCAAATCTTTTGCAAATTGTGGAAATCTTTCGGATGTTTTTTGTGCTGAAGAACCTGTCTATTTTACTCGGCGAGTGACCGAACACAAATCCGCCTCGTTCGGAAGAAGCGATCTAAGTTTACGCCCCCGCAGTGTTGGCAGTCATCCCGAACAAAGTGAGGGATCCGGAGTCAACATAAGCAACAAACAAGAGCGCCTTCCTCCCCGCCGCGAATTTCTTCCCCTGTAACACGCCCTCTTCCCATCAATCCCAAGAAATGACCTCAATATTTACGCAATACTCCCACAACGCGTCCCTGCACATTTACATCGTTTGCCGCCACGATGATCGGCTGCATCTGAGCATTGGCCGGCTGTAACCGGACCTTGCCGCCCGGTTCCCGGTAAAGCCGCTTCACCGTCGCTTCATCACCGCCAACCAGAGCCACCACAATTTCCCCCTGGTTCGCCACCTGGGTCTGTTCCACTACAATAAAATCCCCATCCAGGATGTGATCCTCCTGCATCGAATCGCCCTTCACCTGCAGCACATACGTCCCGTGCCCGCGCGAGAAATCCCCCAGCGAAATCGATTCGCGCTCTTCCACGGCTTCGAGCGGTTTGCCGGCCGCGATTCGCCCCATCAACGGCAGTTCAACCACATGGCGCTCCATCACCTGCTCGCGGATTGGCTTCGGAAGCTGCAGAATCTCGAGAGAGCGGCTCTGGTTGTAACCACGCCGCACATATCCTTTCCGCTCCAGGGTCGAAAGGTGCTTGTGCACCGTCGCCAGCGAGGTTAGCTTCAGCGCGCGCGCAATTTCCTCAAAGCTCGGCGAATACCCATTTTTATTCAGGAATGCCACCAGGTAATCGAGCACTTCCTTCTGCCGCTTCGTCAGCGCCATTTCGTCTGCCTCCCGCACAAGTATGCTGCAAGCAAATTCTAGGCGAAGACAAAGCGAAAATCAAGCGAAGAGATTTTAAACGGGTTACAGAGGCGCGCCTTGCACGGGTGGCCTCACGTCCATCGCGTCTAGCGTTTTATTCCAGCGTCAATTGCCCGGCGCCCACGTGCGCGTGCAAATGCAGGCTCCCGCTCCCGCTTTTATTGAAGGATCGGAACAAGCCGCCCTTGGAAACGCCAAAGCGGTCCGCGTCGAGTGACCCTGATGTGACAGACGCATCCGCGTGAGCGTATTGCTCGGGATCGCCCGCCGAAATGGTCAAATCGCCGGCGTGCAATTCCACGTCCTTGTCGCCAATCACTCCGTGGACATCCAGTTCGCCGGCGGGCATGCGCACCCACAGATTCGTCTTTCGCGGGATCTCTACCACGATCTCGATGCCGTTCCTCGGGCCGCCGCTGATTTCGAGCTCGCTTCCATCGCTCTTGCGCACCAGCCTTATCTTTACTTCGCTTGCTCGATCGGCGTTTTTTCCGTCCGCTCGAATGGAAATCTTCTCCGCATCCGCGCCTTCAATCCTGATATCGCCGGAACGCAAAGTGATCCGAAGATGGCCGCCGCTCGCAAAAGCCGCTTCAAACGGCTGTTTCCCCAAGTCACCTACTTCATTCTTATCTTTCGCTTGTACCGCTCCGCAGACGCAAATAAGCGCCATTACCGTCAGTAAAAATCGGATGAACAGCATCGGGCTCCCTCCAATCTCTCCACCCCTGATATCAGCTACGAGCATGAAAAGGAAAAAGTTCCACTACAAATGCAAGTCCCGTAGTGGGCAAACTCGATGAGCATCAAAACAATATCGAACAGTGGCGCGTTAAGTTTTCCTTTATCCGATGAATCAAAAATTTATACAGGCCTGTGTTATAAAGTGGAGAAAGTAGAATTTCGGGAGAAGAATTGAAGGTTTTTAGGGCAGCGATGATAGTTTTTGTGGGGATTGGAGTTGTGCTCACGATTCAGTCTGAGCAGATTGGCTTTTCTGGATCTTCTGGCAATGGGAAGTACGACATTTCGGTAGGCTCTGACCCGATTTTGCTTGTCTGGTCTGCAGTCGCGATTGTGCTGTTCGCCGTATTGCAGATCACTGGGCGAAGCATATCCATCGGCGGCACGCCCAGCTTGACACGAAGAGCCGTCGCGTTTTCAATAGATTTTTGGTTTAGCTTGGCAGTTCTTTCCTCCATAAGTTCATTGGTCCCTCTGAGTATAGAGGCGAAACGAATGGGCCATTTTTCGTGGCACTTTGAACGCTCCTATGCCGTTGGCACGGATGAGTTAGTTGCAGTCATCGCACTTTTCGAGGTCCTGCTGATGTTTCTTTATTTTATTCTCCCATTGACAAAGGGCAAACAGACCGTAGGGTGTTTTCTGATGCGAATCAAGGTTACGCCTCCCTTTGGAGATGACGGGCGCTTCACACTTCGCGAAGCTGCGCGAAGAACCGGATACGAGCTTTGGGGAATGCTGAAGATGCTGGGGTCAAGAAAGAGTGATCGCGACGGTCAAGGCCGAACTTGGTGGGATAGGGAGACAGATTGCAGGGTAGTGCTAGTTCAGTTTCAGCAACGCAATCGCGAGTGAACCACCCACCAGGCAGGAATACAAACCCCTTGCATCCTTTACGATTTGGCCTTTTCTCTGCGGTGGAAAGACAGCACCACTTTCCTTCTCCACCTAAAAAACACCAAGCTAGCCTTTCAATTCCCAGGTGTCGCCCGAACGCAGCAGTTTAGCCAGGTCGCCCTTGCCTCGCTTGGCTTGAACTTCCTTGATCTGATCGTTGATCAAATCCTCATAGCGCGGGATGTTCCCCCACGAACGCAGCACTCCGATCGGAGTCGGGAAACCGGGGCGTTGCTCCATGTGCGCCAGCGTGAAGGCATAAGCTGCGCGCGGATGATGTTCGTCGTGAACCAACAGATCTTTTTCGGTGAAGCCGCTACCATTTCCCAAGTGAACCACTTCCAGTTCCAACCCGTTCAGGCGAATTCCCTTGTCGCGGTTTTTGCCATAAATCAAAGGCTTGCCGTGTTCCAGCATCACGATGTTTTCGCTGCGCGCGTCTTTTTCCGTCACCGTTTCCCACGCGCCGTCATTGAAGATATTGCAATTCTGCAGAATTTCAACGTAAGCCGATCCTTTGTGCGCTGCCGCTTTTTTCAAAGTTTCTTTCAGATGCTGTTGGAACACGTCCACCGAACGCGCCACGAAGGTGGCTTCCGATCCGATGGCCAGAGAAATTGGATTGAACGGACGGTCCGTGGTGCCGAATGGAGTGGACTTGGTTTTCTTGCCCACTTCGGAGGTGGGCGAATACTGTCCCTTGGTGAGGCCGTAAATTTTATTATTGAAAAGAAGCACCTTCAGGCCCACGTTGCGCCGCAGCATGTGGATGGTGTGATTGCCACCGATGGAGAGCGAATCGCCGTCGCCTGTGGCGACCCAGACTTCCAGATCCGGCCGGACGATCTTCAGCCCCGTAGCGATGGCGGGGGCGCGCCCGTGGATGGAGTGGAACCCGAAAGTGTTCATGTAATAGGGGAACCGGCTGGAGCAGCCAATCCCGGAAACAAACACAAATTTTTCGCGCGGAATTCCCAGATCGGCGAAAACCATCTGCACCGCCGAAAGAATCGCGTAATCTCCGCATCCCGGACACCAGCGAATTTCCTGGTCGGTCTGAAAATCTTTTTTTGTGTAGACGGGCAATGCTTCCGTGGTCATGGTTACTCTCCCCCTTCCTGATCTGCGGTCAGCTCTTCGAGCGGTAAGGAAGGAGCCAGGCCCAGCATCTCTTCGATTTTGAGCTCAATTTCCGACGTCTTGAACGGTTTCCCTTGAATCTTGTCGTAGCCCTGAGCGTCCACCAAATACTTTGCGCGCAAAACCATCAGGAGCTGGCCCATATTCATTTCCGGCACCAGCACTTTCTTGAAGCGTTTGATTACGGCGCCCAGATCCCGCGGCAATGGGTTCAGGTGGCGCAAATGCACGTGGCCAACACTCCGGCCCTTTTCTCGCTGCGCATTCAGCGCGGCTGTGATCGGACCATGCGTCGAGCCCCAGGCAATAATCAGCAAATCGCCAGACTGGTCGCCATCCACTTCAATCGGCGGAATGTCGTTCGCGACCGATTCCACTTTCGCCGCGCGCAATCGCACCATGTGCTCGTGGTTCAGCGGTTCATAGTTGATGTTGCCGGTAACGTCCTGCTTTTCGATTCCGCCAATGCGGTGTTCAAGCCCAGGCGTGCCGGGAATCGCCCACGGCCGCGACAGCGTCACCGGATCGCGCCGGTACGGCAGGAAGCCCACGGGATTCGTCTCAAAGTGCACCGGAATTTCCGGCAGATCCTCAACCTTCGGAACTTTCCATGGTTCAGCGCCGTTTGCCAGGTAGCCATCCGACAAAATAATTACAGGAACCATGTGCTTGATGGCGATCCGGCTGGCCTCGATCGCCATCCAGAAGCAATCGCCCGGCGATGACGGCGCCAAAACCGGAATCGGAGCCTCCGAGTTCCGTCCGAACAAAGCCTGCAACAGGTCGGCTTGTTCCGTCTTCGTGGGAAGTCCTGTGGAAGGGCCGCCGCGCTGAATATCGCAAATCACCAATGGCAACTCCACGGCCACGGCCAACCCCAGTGCTTCGGTCTTCAGACGCCATGCCAGGACCCGATGTTGAGGTAATGCCCAGTGCTCCCGCGTAAGCAGCGCCAATCGCCGAAGTGATCGCGGCAATTTCGTCTTCCGCCTGAAACGTAATTACGCCGAAATCTTTATACATCGAGAGTTCGTGCAAAATATCCGAAGCCGGCGTGATCGGATACGAGCCCAGGAAAAGCGGAATGCCCGCCTTTTGCGAGGCCGCCACAAAGCCCAGCGCCAGCGCCGCATTTCCGCTGATATTGCGGTAGACGCCGGGCGTCAATTTCGCCGGCGGAATTTCGTAGCTGATCTGAAATGCTTCAGTGGCTTCGCAGTAGCTGTATCCGGCCTGCATGGCCAGCAAGTTGGCCTGAACCAATTGCTGTTTGCTCTTGAATTTGTCTTTTAGCCACCCGCGCGTCGGCTCCATGGACCGGTTATAGAGCCAGTAACACATTCCCAGCGCGAAGAAATTCTTGCAACGATCCATGCTCTTCGCGTCGAGCCCCAATTCTTTCAGCGCCGCGCGGGTCATCTTGGTCAGCTCCACGGCAAAAAGCCGGTAGCCGTCCAGCGAATGATCTTCCAGCGGATTCGACGTCATCTGCGCTTTGCGCAGATCGTTTTCCTTGAAGCTATCCGTATTGACGATCAGAATCCCATTGGTTTTCAGGTCCGTCACATTCATTTTCAACGCGGCGGGATTCATCGCAATCAGAACGTCCACCGAATCGCCGGGGGTATATACGTCGCTCGACGAAAAGTGCACCTGAAAGCCGCTAACGCCAGGAAGAGTCCCGGCCGGGGCGCGAATTTCCGCCGGATAATCCGGGAACGTCGCCAGGTCATTACCGTACAAAGCGACCGTATTAGTGAACTGGCTGCCCGTAATCTGCATTCCGTCCCCGGAATCGCCGCAGAATCGGATTACTGCCTTGTCGATAATTTCACGCTTGCGTTTCGGAAGTTCTGTAGTGGTCGTAGACATAAGTTTTTAGGGCTCCACTTCCATGATTGCGGAGGGGTGCGAGGGCTTCTGATCTCTTCTTTCGAGATTTTTCAGGAGGTTGACATCCCTCTTGCCACTTGAAATCGTAGCACATCGCGAGAACCAAGGACACGGAATTTGGCAAGCAAGCGTTTCGCTTCTCGCATTCCGCAAGATGCTGTAGCGCTATTGGTTGCAGTCTGGCAAGAGTGTTTCGAATCGGGACGGCAATGGCTCTAAGACTTAAATCGTTCCTGGCCCCGGCTTCTGCGCAGTTTTACTTTTTGCCAACAAATCGCGTACCGCCCGCGGTGGCGTAAAAACTTCAGGATTCACGTCATTAAACGTCACCGATGTATAGGTCAGGACGTTCACCACGGACCAATCGCCGCCATCCTTCGACCGTATCTTGGTCACCTGTTTCATGGACACCAGCACCCCATCGACCTTCCGGTAATCCGAGAAAATCTCGTGCGTCAGGCCCGACCCGCCTCGCCAGGAGGAATCGAATTCGTATCCGGCCAGCAACCCGGTCTGCCGGTCATAAAATTGATCGTTGGGCCTATTCCAATTGTTGATTCCGTGCAGGTGGTAACAGGCTTGACCTTCGAAATCTGCCTCGCCAACCGTTTCCATCGACTTGAACCAGGTGAGCTCGTTGATCGGATAATAAAAGTCCGCATCGCGTTTCACGGATTCACGTTCATCGCCGGTCACGATCTGCGGCCCGTCATTCGGATCAAGACTCCACGCATTTTCTCCGTCGAATCCGCTGAGCGATTCGCCGGCATTATTCGGCAGCGTAAATTTATCCGTGCGGTGGAACGGCGCGGCGGCATAGAAGACGAACGGCAGGCTGAATACTCCCTTCTCCCGGTGAATCTCGATCGCGCCGCGCATCGTGCAGGAAGTATGGCGCAGCATCGCTGAGTGTCCGCCCAGCGCCTCGTCATATCTGGCTACAACTTCTTTGGCGGTTGGCAGAGTCGATGCCGTCGCTCCAGCGGCGAGAGAATTGATCTTCGCGGCGGAAAGACTGATTCCGGCGATGCAACAAATTGCCAATGGCATCATCTTTCGGAACAAACCTGCTTTTTGCATAGACGTTCCCTCCTCACTCATAATGAAGCGCAACGATCGGATCCACCTTGGTGGCCCGGCGCGCTGGAATCCAGCAGGCCGCCAGCGCCACCGCTGCCAGCACCGCCGGCACTCCAATAAAAGTAACCGGGTCCGTAGGCGTCACGCCAAACAGCAAACTCGCAATCAATCGCGTCATGCCCAGAGCTCCCACCAGTCCAATCAACACTCCGATCCCGGTCAGTATCAGCCCTGGCCGCAGCGCCAGCAGCAAAATGTCCCGTGGCTGCGCTCCCAGCGCCATGCGGATTCCAATTTCCTGCGTTCGCTGCGTCACCGCATAGGCCATCACGCCGTATACCCCCAGTGCCGCCAGCAGCAGCGCCACCACCGCGAACAGCGCCATCAATTCCAGCACAAATTTCCGCCGCGCCATCGACGCCGACATCAATTCTTCCATCGTCCGCACGCCGAAAACCGGCAGTTCCGGATTCACCGCGTGCACCTGCTGCGTCACCGCCTCCTTCAACATTTCCGGAGCTGCCGAAGTCCGCAGATAAATTGCCAGCGCATATCCCGGGCCCTGATACATGGATAGATAAATATGGGGCGCCACCGGAGCATCCAGCCCGTCGTCGTGTAAATCGCCCACCACTCCGACAATCGTCAAATCCGGGCCGTTGCCGTTGACGAAGCGCACCCTCCGCCCCACCGCCTCTCGCGCAGCCGAGTAGCGCTTTACGAACGTTTCGTTTACCACCATCACTGGTTGGGACCCCACCGAATCGCTGTCGGTAAAGAATCGGCCCGCCACAAGCGGCGCCTTCACCGTATCCAGATATCGCGGCGTCACCGACGCAAATTCAGCCTGCAGTCGCGCTCCTCCCGCATTGGGATCATCGGAAAAATAAATCGGAAACGAGTTCCTCACGTTTACGAACGGAATGCTGTTCCCACTCCCAATAGCCGCTTCCTCCACTCCCGGCAGGGCGCTCACCCGCCGCAGCACTTCGCGCACGAATGCGCTGCGGTCCGCCGGCTTCAAATATGGATTCATCGCCGGATTATTGGGCACCGGAATCCAGATCTGCGCCACCACCAGATTTTTCGGTTCGAAGCCCGGCCGCACCTGCAGCGTGTCCCAGAAGCTTCGCACCAGCAATCCCGCCGCGATCAGCAGCATCAGTGACAGCGCAATCTCCGCCGTCACCAGCGCGCTGCGGAATCGGTTTTGATGCGCGCCCCCGCCACCCGTGCGGTTTCCCAGCTTCAAATCCTGATTCGGATCGGCATCTGCCGCATGCAGTGCCGGAAGCAGCCCGAATACAATTCCCGTCACCAGGGAAAGCAGAAACGCAAATCCCACCACTCGCAAGTCAAAATGCACTTCATTCAATCGCGGCAAATCCGTCGGCATCAAGGCAACCAGCGAATCCCCCAGCACAAAAAGCACCGCCAGCGCCGTCGCCCCTCCCGCGACGGCCAGCAGCAAGCTTTCCGTCAGCAGTTGACGCACGATGCGTCCCCTGGCCGCGCCCAGCGCGCGCCGGACCGCCAACTCGCGAATGCGTCCCGAGGATCGCGCCAGCAAAAGGCTGGCGATATTCACGCAGGCAATCAACAGCACGAATCCTACAGCCGTCAGCAGTACCAGCAGCGTGGTGCGCACTTTCCCTGTCAAATTTTCCTGCACCGGCTCCAGCCGCAGCGACCAGCGCGACACCGCTGGATAGTCATTCGGGTAGGCTTCCCGCAAGTGCGCTGCAAATGCATCTACCTGCGCCTGGGCTTGCGCCACGCTCATCCCCGCTTTGAGCCTGCCAATCGCGCCCGGCAAAAAATTCTGAGAACGCTTCGGCGGAGTGGGAAACGGGTTCGCGCTGTAACCGCAAGCTGCGTAGATATCCACGTTTCCTTGCACCGTCTCGCCGGGATGCTCGAAGCCAGCCGGCATCACGCCCACCACCGTGTATAAATCCGTATCGATCCGGATTTTCTTCCCCAGAATATTCGGATCTTTTCCGAATTGCCGCTTCCACAACCCATCGCTGATCAGCGCCGCGTCGGAAAAGCCGGGCGTCGCGTCCTCCGGCCCATACACCCGTCCGAGTTGCGGCTTCGCGCCCAGCAGATGAAAATAACTCGGGCTCGTCACCATCAATTCAATCCGCTCGGGATGATCTCCGCCCGTCAGCGCGGCGCTCACCGGCCAAATCACCGTCAACCCGTCAAACACGCCAGACCGATCCCTTAAATCCTCCATTTCCGGCACCGACATGCCCACGTTTTTCAGGTTCGTGCCGCCCAAATCGTCAAAAATTCGCACCAGTTGCTCGGGATGTGTGAAAGGAAGCGGGCGCAACAGCACGGCGTTCACAAACGTGAAAATCGCCACGTTGGCGCCGATGCCCAGGGCCAAAGTCAGAATGGCGATGGCCGTAAATCCCGGCGACCGCAGCAGCATCCGCACGCCATACCGTATGTCCTGCTTCAACGTCTCCATTGGCACACACCTCCGGGAATCACCGGGAATCCTGCAAACTGGATTCCCTCTTCAGTTCCAATAGATGTGATTCACGTAGAAGGAGTTAAATAGGTTTTTGATTCCTGCGCCTCGATTTTTCTGCCCGGATATGGGACGGCTATGTCGAGGAACCGGACATCCTTCTTCTTCTATCGAACGCAGGTTATCTGGCCTTACCGTAGCGCTATCCAAGTAAAGTCATCGGCCTGGATTTCATCAAGTCCCACCGTCGCGCGAACAATGCGGTCGTTCTGGATCGCCATTAACCGCGACTGGTTCATCGGATCATTCGACGGCACCCGCACCGGATGCTCCACGTGATATTGCACCGCAACATACCGAAGAATCTTGAGCTTGACGTTCGCCAGCCGCAGTCGGAAATCGATATCCGTATCTTCCCAGCCCGCTCCGGTAAATTCGGCGTTAAATCCGTTGATGGCGAGTAAATCCCGCTTCCATGCCGAAAAATTGCATCCCAGAATTCCCCGGTCGGGCGCCTGATACGCGACCGGCAGCGCCAATCCATTTTCAATGTGCTGTGCGCGGCCTCGAATCCACAATCCCACCAAACGCAGCGCGCCCAGCCCCAACCCACCGGTCCATATTTTCTCGGCCGGTGGCACCGTGTCCCGCCGCACGTACACTCTTCGCCCGGAAATCGCAGTCCCCGGCATCAGGTACCGCAAGTGGTCCCGCACAAAATCCTTGTGCGGCAGGCAATCCATATCGATAAAAACAATACGGTCGCAACTGCTTACGTGGATGGCTCGATTCAAAATGCGCGTCTTGCGGAATCCAATATCCTCGTGCCGCACGTGCTGTATCGGACGCGCGAACCGCGTCGCCCAGCGTTCCAGCACCGGTCCATAATCTTCCCGCGAACCATCGTCCGCAATAATCACTTCAAAATCCCGAAATGATTGC
The DNA here is from genome assembly GCA_963797765.1 of uncultured Acidobacteriota bacterium. Classification (GTDB taxonomy): domain Bacteria; phylum Acidobacteriota; class Terriglobia; order Acidiferrales; family UBA7541; genus JBGPTK01. Next base: position 1,910,962 of record CAWCQU010000003.1, read on the forward strand.
CGCGCCAGCGCCGCAACATTCCGTTCCACAATATCCGCGTCGTTATAGCAAGCAATCACCACCGACGCGAGTCCGGCCGCGCGCGCTTCCGCTCCGTGCTTTTCGTCCGCGGTATTCGCATTCACCTTCATCTCACCGGACGGAATCACCATAGCCCGCGATAAACCTCTCCCACTCCGCCCGCACCGAGCGGCGGCACAATTTCGTATGGCCCGAGTTTGGTTCCGGCGGCAAGAGTCATGGCTGTTTCAGCTTTGGTTCCCAGTTTGTGAGCACCGTGATCGATTGCGACGCGGTGGGATCGGCGGCGGTGATCACCAGAAAGCGATTTCCATCGGGCGTCACATCAAAAAACGGAGCTTCGAAGCTGGGCACGGTCAATTGGAATAGCGGATGGATCGCTTTCACTTGCACGGACCTTTCACTCACGGTCAGATCTGCTTCCATCAACCGATTGCCCATCGTCAGGAAATAAATATGATTTTTAGTGTCCCAACGGGTCAGCCAACCTCCATTCTGCGAAATTTGAAATTTCCCTCCAGGGCCAGGAAATGGCACCACGTACGCCTCGGGCCGGCCCGATTCATAGGAAAAATAGGCGAGCCAGCGCCCGTCCGGTGAAAAATTCCCGTCGAACTGATCCGCTGCTACCGGCGCGGCTTGAAATGGTTTCCGTTCACCGGACAGCGGCAAACTCCAATTCTGCCAGAATGAAGTTTTCAAACTGTGCTGATCAAAACAGAGATAGCGGCCATCGGGAGACCAATCCACAGCCGCTGCATTATTCGCATCCTCGCTCATTCGGTAGAGCACTTCTTCGGAGCCGGAGCCATCGGCGGGCTTGCGGCAGAGAGCAGGTTTTCCCTCCGGATGGCAGGAATAACCAATATACTTCCCGTCTGGCGACCATACGGACCAGGCCTTGTTCCCCGAACCGAAGGTCAGCCGCGTCCCAACCCCGCCAGACGCCGGAAATACCCATAGATCTGATGTCCGGGAATTTAAGTCTCCGTTGTTTGCCAGCACGCGCGAGCCATCCGGGGAAATTTTCGCCGAATAGTAAAGTCCCGCCTCGCCAATCGTCCCGATCGGATTGCCGGAGCGGTCAAACCATTCCATCCGGCCCTCCGCCGAGCCGCCCTGATAAGCAAGAACGCCATTGCTGGACACCGAAAACGAGGCCGATTCCGCCAGGGTGATGGCGCTGCCGGAGAGCTTGCCGCTTCCTGGATCGAACTCTTGAGCAAAAACTCGCCTCCCACTTCCCACAAACAACAAATACCCGGAGGCATATTCGGGAGAATCCGCATCTTTCAACACGAACTTCTTGTCAGTCGAATCCAGCGAGCCAGCCCAGATAGTATGGATATGCTCTTTATCCGAGGTCGCGAAAAGAAAATGCTTTCCATCCGGAAGGAACGCGGGCGATTCGTAGCTAAAATCGCCTTCTTCGAAGCTGGTGACGGGACGGGGAGTTCCGCCGGACGCGGGTATTTGGTTAAACGGCCCGTGGCAATGCGGAGTGAACAGGATTGTCCCGCCCTTTCCCCAGGCGCCTTCGGAATTGGTGCAAGTTGTGTCGCTCAGAGTCTGAATGGTTCCGTTATCCAGCTCCACCGTTTTTAATTTCCCGCTGGCGAAAAATCCCAGCGAACGGCTATCGAATGACCAGAAGGGCGCCGCCGCGTCTTCCGTTCCCGCGATGGGTGAAGATTCACTGGAGCCAAGCGGCCGGACCCAAAGCTTGGTCACGCCATTCAGGTCGGTAGCGGAAAAAGCCAGCCGCGAGCCGTCCGGCGATACAACCACGGGGCCGGCGCTGAATCCGAAACTGCGAAAACTTGTGCCAGCCGGCGGCGGAATATAAGCCAGCACCGGCAAACCTTCTTGGACTGTCTTGTGCAGTTCGCTCCAGATCAAAAACCCGATATCAAAAACGGAGAGAGTAAGAAACAGCAGCCACGCAATGCCCTCGCTGATCCCAAATCGTTGGAAAATGGAGGGCTTCGATTTCTCCGCGGCGCCCGCGCCGGCCATCGATTCTTCGACCGCAATTCGCACGTCGCCCATCGCTTGGAATCGTTGCTTGGGATCCTTCCTCAAGCACCGTTCCAGCAGATCGCGCACCCGGTCCGGAGTCGCTTCGGGAAGCTCCGTCCAATCCGGCTCGCCCCGCACCACCGCCGCCAAAATATCCGTGGTCGTTTCCCCCGTGAACGACTGCGTTCCGCTCAGCATTTCAAACAGCACGCATCCGAAAGCCCAAATGTCCGCTCGCCGGTCCGCGCTCTTCCCTTTCGCTTGTTCCGGAGACATGTACGCGGCCGTCCCCAGAATCATCCCTGCCTCGGTCCCCATACGGCTGATCGTGGGCGAGCTCAGATAGATCCGCATCAGGCGTTTCGCTCTGCAATGCCTTCGCCAAACCAAAATCAAGAATCTTGACGGCATCCTCTTTCGCCAGCTTGATGTTGGCAGGCTTCAGATCGCGGTGAATGATCCCGCGCTCGTGCGCGTATTCCACCGCCTCGGCAATTTGTTTCGCAATCGGCAGCGCCTCTTCCACGGGAATCGCACCCGACTGAATGCGATCAGCCAAAGTCGGGCCCTCTACCAACTCCATCACCAGCGCATGCACATCGCCCGAATCTTCGAAGCCATAAATCGCCGCAATATTCGGATGATTTAGCGATGCCAGCACCTGCGCCTCGCGCCGCATCCGCCCCATCCGCTCCGCATCGCGAGCCATTGCTTCCGGCAAAACCTTCAGCGCCACTTCGCGCCCCAGTTTCGTATCCTTCGCGCGATACACCTCTCCCATCCCGCCCGCGCCCAGCGGCGACACAATTTCGTACGGACCGAGTTTTGTTCCCGCTGCGAGGGTCACTTCGCACCGCCCGCGCGAACAAAAATATCCGCAAAAGCAGAATGCAATTCATCGAACTTGGAAGCGAATTGTGCGGAGAAAATCAAAGGAGCCGCCATCTTAGGGCGGCAATGCGGCCAAGTCAACGCGGGTGATCGAAGGAGAATTCTGAAATTTTCAAACGCAATTCGCGGACTACTCGTCGTAAATTTCCGGCCACTTTGCCGGACTTTCGGGAACAAAATCGTTCGAAGCGTCGGCCGGCGTTCCATGCAGAGAAATCACCTTATGCAGCCGCGTCAGCATCAGCACTTTTTCCACCATTCCGCCCGGCACCGCAGCCAATCGCAATCCGCCCCCGGCTTTTCGAAGCCGCGAATGCGCCTTTACGATCATTCCAATCACGGGGCTATCGATATAACTCACGCGCGTGAAATCGAAAATCAGCCGCGTCTGGTTTCCCTTGATGTGCTCTTCCACCGCCGTTTCGATCCGCTCGCATTCCCGTCCCGCATGAATGCTCCCCGAAAATTCCACCACGTGAATTCCCGGCCGGATTTCTTTCTTCAAAAGATCCACGGTTTTACTCCTATCTCTTATTCAATGCCTTCGTAGGGAAATTGCCGGATCAGCCGGATGCAATCGGCCAGCGCGTTGGCCGCCGAATCTCCCCATCCCGCCGGTAAAAAAGCGGCGGTGCCCTGATTCACCTGCTTATCCGTCTCGGCAAAAAATCGCATATGCTGTCCCGGAGGCGCCTGCGCAAATTCTTTCACGGTGATCCGGAATTCGATCTCGCGTCCCTGCTGGTGCTTCTTGATCGAGTAATACGAAAACTGAGTGTATTCCTCAATCTTTTCCGAATGCAGATCGCGCCACTCCATCGTTCCCTGCCTCCCATCTTTATCCGTTGTAGGGGCCGGCTTTCCCGCCCCGATGCTTTCTATCGGGGAGCCGCGCCCCTCCGCAGGCTCGCGCATCTTAGGATGCGCCCAGATCCCAAGTCAATTCCAGCGCCGCTCGCGCGCGTTTTCAGCGCCCGCCCCGCTATCTATTTCTTCCCGGCCTGCGCCAAACTATCCGCCGACGCTTCTTCCGCCGTGGGATGCAGCGGGATCACCTTGTGCAATTGCGTCAGGACCAGCGCGCGCTCCACCATTCCCTTGCCCACCGCGATTCGCAGCCGCCCGCCCGCTTTCTTCAATTGTGAATGCGCCCGCACAATCACTCCAATCACCGAACTATCGATGTGCGTCACGCGGGTCAAATCGAAAATCACGTTCAATTGTTTGTCGCGAACATGCTCCTCGATCAAGCGATCGATCTTCGCGCATTCTGGCCCCATGTGAATGCTTCCCTGAAATTCCACCACATGAACGCCCGGATGCAACTCCTTCTTGGTCATATCCATGGTTTCGCTCCTATTCCGATCCTTCGTAAGGAAACTGCCGGATCAGCCGGATGCAATCCACCAGCGCATGAGCGACGCAATCGCCCCAACCCGCCGGCAAAAATGCCGCTGTACCCTGATTCACTTGTTTATCCGCTTGCGCAAAAAAACGCAATCGTTGTCCCGCCGGAGGTGTGGAAAACTCCTTCACCGTAATCACAAACTCGATGTCCCGGTCCCCCTGCTTCTTCTTGAACGAGAAAGAATGATTCTGCGACAACTCCTCGTGCCGCTCCGCATGCACATCCTGCCACTCCATCACGATCTGCCTCCGCCACGGCCTGCACGCCGGTCTCGTACATTCTTGAGCACGCTCGTTTTTGCTCGGTTTCGTGCGCATCTTAGGACGCGCTCTCCCCCAAGTCAACGCGTAGATCACAGGGTCCCACTTTGGTGTAACCCTTTTTCCGGAGTTCGAATCCAACCTATTTGGTCATCGGAGCCTGCAGCCAGGCGATGCTGCTCCGGAGCTGCCCTACGCCCACTGGGTGCCCATGAAGCTTTGCAAAAACTTCGGTCGGCGTATCGTCAGCGGCGGCGCGCTTCTTTTCGTGGCGTCACTGGTGATTCCTCCCATCGCTCACCCTCAAGACCAAAAGCAGGAACAGCAGCAGCCCAAACCCCAGCAGCCCGATCCGGCTCCCTCTCTGCCTCCCTCTCCCTCCGAAAGCCAACAGCAACAGACCAGCCCCAAGAACGACCGCCTTTTCGGCGTACTCCCTAACTATCTGACCGTCGAGGACGAGGACAAGGTACCTCCGCTGACCACCGGAGGAAAGTTCAAGCTCGTCTCCAGAAATGCTTTCGATCCGGCAATATTTCCCTTCATCGGCTTCATCGCCCTGGTCAGCCAGGCTCAAAATAGCGAACCGGAATATGGACAGGGCGCCGCCGGATACGCCAAGCGTTACGGCGCCGCGTTTGGCGACGCCACCATCGCCACTTTCATGACCGGGGCGGTCTTTCCTTCCCTCTTCAAACAGGATCCACGTTACTACCAGTTGGTCCACGGCGGATTCAAGCGACGCCTGGTTTATTCCGTCGGCCGCATCCTGATCACGCGCTCGGATTCCGGCCATTCCCAATTCAATAGCTCGGAAATTGTCGGCAATTTTTTCGCCGCAGGCATTGCCAACGCCTACCATCCCGCGGACGATCGCTCCTTCGTAAACACGCTCAGCGTGTGGGGCACCGACACCGGCTGGGATACCATGGCCAATATCGCCCAGGAATTCTGGCCCGATATCCACCGCTGGCTGAAGAAAAAATTCACCCACTCCCAGGACGGCGGCTAGTCACGCGCCTCGTGTTTGCGACAAGTTGATAGGTCGACCCTCCACGGGTGCCCCATCCTTACCAGGCCTCACCGGGAAGGATGGGGATTGTGTCCTACCAATGGTCGGCCAAGAACAAGTCGCATTGAACGGCCGTCTTCTATTCAACTTTTAAGGGCGCCACCACACTTCCAATCCGGCCGGTTAGATTGTCGCGGACGGCTACATGGACAGTGTAGGCGCCCGGAGCCAGCGTCAATGCGTTGGCGTAGGTAATTCCGTTCGATTGAATTTGCCTGGCGCCAGCCGGCGGAAGCGTACGATCCAACCGTTGCGTGGTTTTTCCAGCTTGCTGGCCGCCGCCATCCGTGGCAAGCGCTAGAAAATCGAGGGAAAGATGATTGGCGTGATCGGAATCGATTTCCGCCGCTCCGGGCGGAATTACGATCGTGAAGTGCACTTTGCGATTTGTCCCGGCAGATTCCGATTGGCCCCACGAAACCGTAATCGGCAGCGCAGTAAACTCGAGTGAAGACGTGACGGCCATCAATTCGTCGGCTTGCCGGGTGGTTTCGGGATCGGCAGCGGCATTGGTGAAGAAGAAACCGCTGCGGCTGCGAACTTGCACGCCTTCGTGGTGAACTTTCACGTCGAGCTTGCGCCAGCCTTCTTTCGTTTTATCTGACGTGGAATAGGCCAGAAGGTAGTACTGGGAGGAATCCTGCATCGCGCGGCGGAACAGGTCTTCGAGATCGTTGTTGTTGTAGAGGGCTTGGCCGCCAGTTCGATCGGCCATTTGGTTCAAAGTGTCGTGCTTGGCCTGAATAGGATCGGTCGCCAGGCCTGCTTCGAAGCCGCTCATGGCGGCGCCCCGCGCGGGGATGCTTCCGCCGACGCCCGGGCCTCCCGTCATCGGCCCTACGGTCATGGCTCTCGGGGTAGCCATCAGGCCGCCGGTATCCACTGGATACACGGCGATGTCCGCGTCTTCGAACGCCTGAACGGTTCGCTGCCAATCCTCGGGACCCGACCCTCGGCCGAAGCCTCCCGGGATGGGGTTCTGCATCAAACGAAATCCGGTGGACGCCCAGATCATGGATTTTCGGCCGGGAACGGCTGCAAAATATTGCGCCACTTGCTGCAGAAATTGAAGGGTTAAACCACTGTCCAGGCTTTCCTTGGCGACATCCATTTTCGCTTGCGCGGCGGCGCCCACGGACGCCATCCCCGCAATACTGGGAGGCGCGGCCGCGCCGGCGAGAATAACCGTAAGCTGGGCGGCTTCGGCGTCGTCTTCTGACCCGGTATCTTGCGTTGACATATGCACATCGAGAGTGGTTTTGTCGCGAGCCGTGAGGCGTGATTGCACTTTTTGAATGGCAGAAACCAGAACCGCGCGATCCGTGGTGAAATTATGAATCAGGCGCACGCCGTGATGATCGAGGACGACCAGCGCGACTAGATTCTCACCGGCTGTGGACTTCGACAGAAAGTCGATAAGCGCCTTTCGCGAGTCGGCTTGATGTGCGAAAGGAGTGTTGATCAGATCGAGCGCGATGATTTGCAGGCCTTTGGCTTGCTGGTCTCCGATTCTATTTGTGAACGTGTACGGCAGCGCGGCGGCTCGCTCGATGGGCTTGGAATTTGCGGTGACTTCCTCGAAGCTGACGATGTTCTGGGGTTTGCCATCTTCGCGCACTTCGAATTCATCGCGGGTAAGCCCGGGGACGTGATTGCCGCGCTTGTCGGTGACCACGACGGGAACCAACACCGTGTCGGAATGAGAAAGAATCTTTGAGGATTGCTGCGTGGTGGCCGGCTTGGCCTCTTGAGCCGACGCGGGCTGCAGAATAGCAGCCAGAAGAATCGCACAGAGCAGCGCCGCAGCGCTCGTTGAAACCATCACCCGGACGCGACTCATATTTGCCTCCGCTGCCTAATGGGACGTTTAGGGGACGATTCCAGGTACGCCAAGTATTTCATATCATAATCCCAAAGTTTGAAGAAAAACGCTTCTTTCGGCGTGACGTGCGCAGTCCGAGCGGAATTTGCCTCCTGTTTTGCGGTGATTTTCGGCCTTCGACAAGAGCGCCGCAAGCACACGATATAGAGGCGATTAGGATTTTCGAACCGGCGTCTTTTCAGGAAGATACGTAATTGCGACATTGTTTCGCGTTGGCGATTAGCGAAGCGCTTAGAAATACATGTTTTCTCTCCCGATAAGCCCCGCGGGATTGAAGAAGTGCTCCTCCCGAACGATTTTGCAGGAAGGCTTTTCTTCCACGAAGTGTTTTGGGGGATGGGCTGACGTTGAGAACAATTCATAGCCAAAGTGAAACGTGGAATTGAAGGTTCCAGCCGGGAATTGGAACCGCACTTGGCTGCCTGAAGGATTATGCCGTATTGCCTCATACCACTATTTATCATACAGTTATGAGTATATGTCAAGATAATTCGAGCATGGCATCACTCAGTCCATGCGACTCCACCAGTGCCGGAGGCGCGGCAGACGTTAGCCCAGGCCGTGAGGCCTGGGTATCTGGCCCAAAAACAATTCAAGCGCCGGAGGTGCGACACATGTCTCACACCTACTCTCAAAACGTGGTTCATGTTGTGTTCAGCACCAAGGACCGGCGCAAATCCATCTCCCCGGAATTTCAACCACGCCTGTGGGCATACGTCGCGGGCATCTGCCAAAAACTCGACATTCTGGTTCATGCGGCGGGCGGCACGGAGGATCACATCCATCTGCTCATTCAAGTTCCGCCGAGCGTGGCATTGGCCAAAGCGACTCTCACCGTCAAGTCGAATTCACCCCGACGGGCCAGCGAGCAAGGCAAAAAATTCGTACGATCGCGAATTTGCACTCGTAGGGGCGCTGCTTGCTGCGCCCGCTTTCATTGCGCGGTGTATGAAGCGCATCACAAAAAGATGGATTTCAATGCCGAATTTCTCGCCTTGTTGAAAAAGCACGAAATGGAATTTGATCCGAAATTCGTCTTTGGTTAGGTGCCGCACCTACGGCGCTTGGAATCTCTCACAACGATTTACCCCGCCCGCCTTGGCGGGCACGGGGCTAAATTGTGCTGCGCCTACGGCGCGGGGTAACGTCACGATTGGAAGCAGATTTTTTTGCTGTTGAGGATAGCGCCGAAGGTGCGGCAGATACTAGCCTCGCTCGCCTCGGCGGGCGGGGAATGGCGCCGAGGATGCAAGTCCAGCGCCGGAGGTGCGACACGGGGGCGGCCAAGATTTCGAATCAATACCTAAGAACCCCATCTTTTCAGAATACGAAAAGATGGGGTACCCGGCTCTACTCGATTATCTACCATTTTACTTCTCCCGCGCCCTACGCCTGTTGACCGCATCTGCCATTTTTTCAAAGAATTGTTCCTCAAACCTATCGAGAAAACGTGCAGCTTTCGCTTTATCCTCCACCCGCTTTGTGAAGAACTTGACTCCCTCCAGCCCGGCAGCCTTCTCCGCTTCAGGGACAAATTCCTCGATGATTTCTGGGAGCGTCATCACAAGGACCTCATCGTGCTTTCGAATTGCTAAATCGATGAAATAATCACGCAGCGCCGCATGTTCATCGACCTCCATGATCCCCCACAGTACGCGGGCAAGACTACGAGGATCGGCGTCGACACCGACCAATAAGTCTGTGAGTTGAACGAGGCCTAAATGGGAAATCACAACATTCCAAGCCGTGCCAAGCCGGATCGAATTAAGAATCTCCCGAAGTGCCCTGTCGGCAGTGACAAAATATGTGTTCCGGCCTAGCTTCAGTTCAAGCTCAATCTGTGCGAGTTGGAGAGCTTCGTGTTGGATTAGTACTTCCGCTTTTCCGCGGCCCCACCCTGTCTGGTCGAACTGTCTATAGGCATTAGTCAACGAACCCGAGAATTTCAAGTAAGTTTCCTTGAAATGTGGATTATCCAGGGGCACCTTAACGGTTCTAATTCCAAACTTTTCAATGAAAGTAGCCAGGCTCAACTCATTAGTATATGGTGCTGTTTCGTCTAAGAAATCGCTAAATGACACCTGGTTCTTCAGTCGGCCAACCCATGAGGCATAAGAACCAACAAAGACGTTTGTATTCTCCGCCCCATAGTAAAGGATGTGTTTTTCTAGATGGCCGGGGTCCTCTAATCCGAGTTCCTTGACCATTCTTATCGCGAGATTCCTGTGGGAGACCATCTCGTTGAGGAAGTCAGAAATCACAAGAAGTTCGCACGTTTTTCCGGTTTCTGCGACTGCGATTCTCATTTTTTCCACAACACTCTGGTACACTGGCCTAAAGGGATGGCCATCGGTGATCGCTGGCAGTAGGATGTTCGAATCGAAATATATGCGTTCCGGCAGTGCCTCCAATTTTAACGCCGAGTTCCCAACTCTTAGAATTATGTTCAGGCCAAAAGACAGGCGAGCGACATCAGCAAGAATTTTGGCTTCAGTGTCATCTGGTCTTTTCAGCAAATCGTAGATTGCGTTAGCTATTCGGTCTTGCCTTTCAAACGATTCGGTCAGGAAGATTCTCCGAAGAAATGTTCTGGTAACTTCATATAGGTCCATGGTGGCAGTCGATTTCGCGCCAGCAAATTGAGCACCAAGGTCCCACCCTCGAGTAAGAAATACCTCTTGCAGGACGCTCTTTACTCCTTCTGCATAAGCGGGCTTTGAATCGACACCCTCTCGCACAAGAAGGCGACTCAGCACGCCCCGAACAAGAACTTCAAGGTTATCTTCCAACGTTTTTGCGGATACTCGTTCTATCTTGATCTCGTCACCTTGATAGGAAAGCCAACCTTTATCGACAAGCGTCTCGATTTCCCTTGAAGTGACGAGTTCAGCTTCGTCCTTGTCGAGGGGTATTACTTGCCGCAGGAGCCGCGAAATCTGATGAATCGTCCTTCGACCATCAACTTGCTCAATTAAGCTTAGAATTATTCCACGCATCACTAGCTCGCGGAGGGGGGCTGCTGCCCTTGACATCGTTGATTGCACGTAGCAATTGGCCAGAAATATCCGCATCTGGTCGTATGGCAACGGATACTTTGTAGGCTCCTGCACAGCTTTCGTAACTCCTACTAGTCTCGATGGCAGCGATTCAACACAATCCCATAGAGCTATATGGTCCGGATAGGTAATGACTCGAATATTGAAGTGCGCGAGCCTGGCACTCAACTCAGAAGCATCTGCAGGCAACAACGCATGGTGTAGTCGAGGGTACGTGGGGCTTATTTGTTTCTCGAGCAGTTGTAATACCTTATTGATTGCTGGATCTAGAAATGAATAGCCCACAAAAAGACAGTTGCGCCTGGTGAGGATATTCTGAATTAAGAAATCCTTGTAATAATTATTCGCATCCAGCTCTGCAAAATCCTCGGCACTTGCAATCATTGATTCGGGCTTGAGAGCCCGGCCGTGTATTCGCGCGATGTAGAAGTCAGTACTAAATGCAGCCTGCTTAAGGCTCCCGTCGTCCAATTCAAATGTCCTAGGGGCTTTTCGATGGACGGCAGCCCAAGCGTGATCCAGACTCCTGTCATAATTCGTTGTCACGATCGCCTCGAACGGCAACGCCGCTAACATTCGGAGCGCATCTGAATCTGATTTCCTGTCCTCAAAAGGGGATGCGAGCTCACGGAATTTTTCACCCTCGGGAATGAGATCTACAAAATTTGTAATATGATATCGCATCTGCTAACAGGCCAGCTTGTTTGCGAACTCGCATGATTGCTGCGGTTTCATTCTCATATCTAGCTGCAACTCCCACCAGATGTTCGACGAAGCCAGGCCAATCTGGAAGACCTGCGCGGACCCCGACCCCGGCGCCAGCGAACAGAATAGTTCTTTGTTCCGTGAGGAGCTTGACCAGGAAATCACAGATTTTGTCTGCAGCAGTGGCATCGCGCACGCGTTGCTCCGATTCTTTTACCTTAATATCCTATTTAGACATCTAAAGGTTAGTTTATAACTTCCAAATCATATTTAGGACTTACCTACCCCTCTCAATCCGAAGCGTTAATAGATCAGCTACTGACTACTGTCAAGCAGAACAATCGGGTCGCGTTCTGGCGGGTGGTCTGGCTGATTAGATGACGTTGTCGGCTCCTTCCTCCGAGTAAACTTGGTAGCGCGAACGACCAAGGCTCGGAAAAAGGAGCCGAGCAATGATAATTATCGGATGTGATTTTCACACACGTTACCAGCAGATTGCCATGGCCAACGACGAGACAGGAGAACTGCTTCTGGAGCGGCGTCTGGATCACCAGAGCGGTGAAGCGCAGGCGTTCTACCGGGATTTGCGGGGACCGGTGCGGGTGGGCATCGAAGCGACCGGTCCGATTCACTGGTTCGAGCGTTTGCTAACGGAACTCGGTCACGAACTTTGGATCGGAGACTCCGCGAAGATTCGCGCCAGCGAAGTGCGCAAGCAAAAAACCGACGAACGGCGGGTGGGGCAGGTTTAACGAGTCGAGATGAATTTGGGTGTGGGTGCCCCATCTTTTCGTTTTTTGAAAAGGTGGGGTTCTTCTGCATTTGTTTGAAATCTTGGCGTTTCTCCAGATGGTCCTGTTTCAATTTATCTTGCACGGAAGAGAGGCCGAAATCGCCGCCCATCCCAATGAAGCCACGGGAATGGGGCGCCCGGCAAAATGTACCCTCCAAAAAAGGTCTTGACTTCTTAGATACCTTTGTGGTAAATAGTGGTATGAAAGAATACGAAAACTCCTTCCGTTGGCGCCCTCCCGCAGCGATTCCGGCTTTAGACTGCACCGTTACCTGCGCCTCCGCACTCGCGTTTCCGCCCACTATCGGCTTCAATTTCAATTCGTCCCACGCAAGAAACCCGAGCGAAAACACCGAGTTTCTAATCGGCGGGTGGAACAGGTTAGACCAGTCGAAATGAATTTGGGTGCCCCATCTTTTCGGTTTCTGAAAAGGTGGGGTTCTTCTGTATTTGCTCGAAATCTTGGCGCCTCCATGTGGTCCTGTTTCAAATTATCTTGCATGGACAGAGAGGCCGGAATCGCCGCCCATCCTAATGAAGACGTGAGGAATGCGCGCGCGGCAAAATGTACCCTCCCAAAAAGGTCTTGACTTCTTAGGTACCTTTATGGTAAATAGTGGTATGAGGGAATATGGCAGCGCTGCCCAGGCAACACGGTCAGCCTCCGATTCCTGCCTACCAACTTCCTCTGCTCGACACGTTCCGCGTCAAACTCACATTGAAAACCTGCGCCTCGAGCAATTGCCTTTCGGAGGGAGGAAGCGCGCGTTCCGAGGGACAATACGGGCAGCAAAATGGCGATTTCTAATCGCCACCACGGATCACAGTCGAAAACCTGTAAACGCCCTGAATACTGCGGGATATGAATTTCTAATCGCTCCTATATCGCCTGTTTTGGAGCGATTATTTTCGCGGTCCGTTTTTGCGATGGATTTGATGCACAGACCCTTGTCAGTGCGGCCAGGAACGGGCGCGGTGGAAAGATTAGCGCTTGAGGTGTTTGCGGATTTCGCGGGCGGCGTTGTAGCCGCTGGCGCCGGTGAAACTGGCGCCGGGGTGGGTGCCGGAACCGCAGAGATAGAGATGGCGGATGGGAGTGCTGTAGCGCGACCAACCGAGCAGCGGGCGCATGGTGAAAAGTTGATCGAGGGCGGGCTCGCCATGGAAAATGTGGCCGCCGGTAAGGCCGTAATTCACTTCGAGATCCTTGGGAGTGAGCACTTCGCCGTCGAGAAGGAGCGAGCCGATATCGGGAATGTATTCTTCGAGCGTTTCGACGACGGCATCACTGAGCGCTTCGCGATGCGCGTCCCAATCGCCCGATTTTAAATGGTAAGGTGCGAAGTGAGCGAAGATGGACATGACGTGCTGGCCGGCAGGGGCGAGCGAAGGATCGGCGAGCGTTGGAACGGTGACTTCGAGAAACGGGCGGCGGGAAAATTCACCGTATTTGGAAGCGTCAAAGGCTCGCTCCATGGAATCAATATCCGGGCCGATGTGGATGCGGCCGGAAAGCGTGCCGTTGGATGCGCCTTCGAGTGCCTTGAACTGCGGCGGGCCGGAGAGCGCGAGATTAATTTTGGCGACAGCGCCATTCGAGCGGTAGTGCTGGACTTTGGCGAGGAAGCTAGGATCGAGCGTGACCGGATCGAGCAGTTTGAGGAATGTGCGCTTGGGATCGGCGTTGGAGATCACGGCGCGCGCGGGAATTTCTTCGCCATCGGCGAGGACAACGCCGGTAACCGCGCCTCGTTTTACGGTGATTTGCGCGACTTCGGCGCGGGTGCGGATTTGCGCGCCCGCTTTCTGAGCGACCGCGGCCATGGCTTGCGTGAGTCCGCCCATGCCTCCGCGGGGAATGGATGCGACTCCGGCGTAGTGGGATTCGGCGGCGGCACGCAGCATCAGCACGGCGGTGGTCCCGGCGACGCGGGACCGGTGGCTGTTCCGAAAATGGCGCGGCCCGCAATCGCGGCTTGCAATAAATCGGATTCAAACCATTCCGAGGCGAAATCAGCGACAGCCATGGGGCCCCAACGCAGCAGGCGCTGCATATCTTTTTTGCCGAGGCCGCGAAAATTTCTGCCGAGATTGAGCAAACGGAAAATATCGGAGGAGGAAGGATCTTCAATATCGGGCGGGGTGAGGGTGATCAATTGGCTTAGAAATTGAGTGATGCGGTCGAGAACGGATTCGAATTCGAGGAATTTTCCGGCATCGCGCGGGGAATATTTGGCGATGCTTTGCGCGGACTTCGCGGGATCGTTGTAGAGCACGATCGAACGGCCATCCAGCGCGGGAGCAAAAATGCGAACGTCGGGCTCGATCAATTGAAATCCAAATTGTTCGAGCTTCATTTCCTGGGCGATGACGGGAAGCAGCGGGCCAAACGTGTGCGCAATGGTGGAAGCGCGGAAACCGGGATGGAATTCCTCGGTGACGGCGACGCCGCCAACGATGGGACGGCGCTCGAGGACAATGGGCTTGAATCCCGCCTTGGCGAGATAGAAAGCAGTGACGAGGCCGTTGTGCCCGGCGCCAATGATTACGACATTGCCTTTCGTGGCCATACGTTTAGTTTGAAGAGTTATATTCCTAGCTGACCTCAGGGGTTAAAACCCCTGAGGCTAGCGTGCGATTATGTCGGAGCTGAAGCTCCGACCCCCTAAAAAGCCACTCCCGAATTTCTGAATCAAAACGCTAATTGGATTTTCCGGCGCCGTCTTTTAACATTTCGACGGCTGCCAGGCGGCCGGGCGCTCCCATGATTCCTCCGCCGGGATGCGTGGCCGATCCACACATATATAGATTGCGAATCGGAGTGCGGTACCGCGCCCAACCGGCGACCGGGCGCAGAAAAAATAATTGTTCGAGCGAAAGTTCGCCCTGGAAAATGTTGCCTTCGGTGAGGCCGACCAAGCGCTCGATATCGAGCGGCGTGAGAACCTGGCGGCCGATGATAATTTTTTTGATGTTGGGGGCATATTGGGCGAGCGTATCGATTACAGCGTCGCCGAATGCCTCGCGTTTCTGATCCCAATTCCCTTCCCGTAATTTATAAGGTGCGTACTGAACGAAACAGGAAAGCACGTGCTTGCCCGGTGGCGCGACGGATGGATCAGTAAGGCTGGGAATCACGATGTCAATGTAAGGGCGGCGGGAGAAATCGCCGTACTTGGCATCGTCGTAGGCGCGCTCCATGTATTCGAGGGAGGGCGAAATGGACATTGCGCCGCGCAGATGCGCGCCGGGACCGGGGAGGCAGGTGAAATCCGGCAGCGCGTCGAGCGCGAGATTTACTTTGCCGGAAGAGCCGCGATATTTGTAGCGGCGAACTTCTTCGACGAACTCAGCGGGCAGTTCTTTCGGCTCCATCAGCTTGAGGAAAGTGAGATTGGGATCGACGCTGGAAGAGACCGATCCGGCTTGAATTTCCTCGCCGTTTTCGAGCACGACTCCAGTTGCGCGGCCTTCCTTCATCAGAATTCGTGATACCGGGGCTAGGGTGCGAATTTCGACTCCCGCTTCACGGGCGGCCGAGGCGATGGCGTTTGAGATCGCGCCAGTGCCGCCACGGCTGAATCCCCAGGCGCGGAATGCGCCGTCAATTTCGCCCATGTAATGATGAAGCAAAACGTAAGCGGTGCCCGGCGAGCGGACTCCGAGAAACGTGCCGATGATTCCGGAAGCCGACATAGTGGCTTTTAGGACGTCGGTTTCAAACCACTGATCGAGAAAATCGGCGGCGCTCATGGTCATGAGCTGGACGAGGTTGTATTTGTCTTCGGCCGGGAGAGATTGGAAGCGCTTGCCGAGGAACAGGAGTTTTTTCAGATCGCGCGGATCGAGCGAAGTGGGGTCGGGCGGAACCATGGCGAGCAACGGCTTGACGAAATGGCACATCGCTACCATGGCTTTTCCGAATTCGTCGTAGGCTTCGGCGTCGACGCGGGAGTGTTCGGCGATGGCGCGGCGGGTTTTGGCGTGGTCATTCACGCGCCAGAGGTATTTTCCCTGAAGCATGGGAGTGAAAGTGCCGTCGAGTGGAAGGATTTCCAGGCCGTGACGCGGCAAATCGAGATCGCGAATGATTTCCGGGCGGAGAAGAGAAACGACGTAGGAGCAGACAGAAAATTGAAAGCCGGGGAATATCTCTTCGGTCACGGCTGCGCCGCCAAGGACGTAGCGCTTTTCCAGGACTAGGACTTTTTTGCCTGCGCGGGCGAGGTAGGCCGCGTTGACCAGGCCGTTGTGGCCGCCGCCGATCACGATTACGTCGTAGCGAGAGGGCATAGTTGATTTTGCGCCGCTGTGCGCGATTGCCGTGCACGTGCAGCGGAAGGATTGCACATTCTACTGGGGTGTGGGCGATGCTACAAGTTTGGTTTGGGGAGGGGGGATACGCTGGGAGATCGAAGCAAGGGAGTAGCGGAATGCTGCGCTGGGTTCCTCGCCCCTGTTTATTTTGCTTGAGCGGGCGGTGTGGGCGTGGGCTCGGAATGTCGTCGAACCCGTGGGCGCCCATTTGTTGGACAAAATGAGAGTATCCAGGATGCGGATTGGCCCAGGGGCGCGGCCCTTTGAGGCTCAGGGTAAACTGAAGCCGGCCCCTACAAATACTAGACCGCTACAAACCGGCTGGTCGCCCGACGGGCGGGCGCAGCCCTTCGCGGCTCAGGGTAAACAAGCAGCGCCCCTACAAACAGCCTGTTTGCCTGGGCTACTCGCAAATGGCGCTGCTTGCGGCGGCATCTGCCGGACGACTATAATTCGCGCGACAGTCTGAGATGTAGCACAGTGTTAAGAGCGGGGATTTGGCATAGGGCCGGAGGTATTTTTGTGCCTATTGGAACCGCGTTTCATGAACGGACTTTTTCGCTTTGCGAGAGTTTGAACTATCGCGAATGGTCGGGTTACTACACCGTTAGCGCTTACGAGACTCATCACGAGCATGAATACAATGCGATCCGGAATGCGGCGGCGGTGATTGATGTGTCTCCGCTGTTTAAATATTGGATCACGGGGCCGGACGCGAGCAAGTTTGTGAACCGGGTGATCACGCGAGACATCCGGAAAGTTGCCGTGGGACAGGTGATTTACTGCTGCTGGTGCGATGAACAGGGAAAAGTAATTGATGACGGCACGATTTCGCGGCTGGAAGAAAACACGTACCGGTGGACCGCGGCCGATCCCAGCTTGAGATGGTTCCGGCAGAACGCGCTGGGGCTGGCCGTGCAGATCGACGACATTTCCGAAGAAGTGGCGGCGCTGGCGCTGCAGGGACCGACGTCGGCTCGCTTGCTGGCGAGCGTGGCGGATGCGGACGTTGCGAACCTGAAATATTTTCGCGTGACTCAGGGTAAGATCGGCGGCGTGAAGGTGGATATTTCGCGAACCGGATATACCGGCGACCTCGGATATGAAGTGTGGATGCCGTGGAAAGATGCGGTGAAAGTGTGGGACGCGATTTTTGAGGCGGGGCAATCGTTTGATTTGCATGCCGCGGGGATGCTGGCGCTGGACGTTGCGCGCATCGAAGCGGGATTGCTGCTGATCGAAGTGGATTACATCAGCAGCAAGAAGGCGCTGATCGAATCGCAGAAATATTCGCCTTACGAATTGGTGTTCGGAAAAATGGTGCATCTGGATAAAGAGCATTTTGTGGGGCGGAACGCATTGGAGGCGGAAAACAAGCGCGGGCCTGAACGGAAAATCGTGGGGTTGGATATTCGCTGGGAAGATATTGAGGGACATTACGAAGCGCTGGGCCTGGCGCCACAGGTTCCCGCGATCGCATCGCGGGCGGCTGTGCCTGTTTACCGCAAGGGGAAGCAGGTGGGCAAGGCGACATCGACGACGTGGTCGCCTACGCTAAAGAAGATGATTGCACTGGCGTGCGTCGAGAGTGAATACGCGGGGGTGGGAACTTCACTGGAAATGGAACTCACCGTGGAGGCAGTCCGTCATAGAGTAAGTGCCACAGTGGCTGCATTGCCATTTTTTAATCCGGCGCGCAAGACCGCTACGCCGGCTACCTGATCATTTAAAGGACCGTCATGAAAATCGAAATGGAGAGGAGCGTGCCGGCGCGAATCGGCCGCGTAATTTACCGGATGGGAATGGGCGCCGTAGCGTTTGCGTTGGTGATTGCAGGCTTTGCGATCAGCGGGCGGGCACAGGACATGGCGGTGAAATGTCCGCCGCCGACGCGTACGGATAATGTGAAGGAGAACGTGCAGGGAGTGGAGATTACCGATCCGTATCGCTGGCTGGAGGACCAGACCAGCCCCGAAACCCGCGCCTGGATCGATGCGCAGGACAAGTGCACGGAATCGGAGCTGCGGAAACTTCCGGGGCGAGACGCTATTACGGCGCGGCTTACGGCACTGATGAAGGTGGACACCATCGGAGTGCCGCGCGCTTACGGTGGACGATATTTTTTCACAAAGCGCGGAGCGGATCAGGATCTGGCGGCGATTTATATGCGCAAGGGCGCGGAGGGAGCGGATGAATTGCTGGTCGATCCGGGGCCGATGAGCGCCGATCATACGGTGAGCGTGAATCTGGCGCGCGTATCGGAAGATGGAAAGTTGATCGCTTATGGAGTGCGCAAGGGCGGAGAGGATGAGGTGACTATCCACCTGATGGATACGGACACCCGAAAGGAACTCGCCGATCAATTGCCGCGCTCGGATTATTTCGGTGTAGTGATTCTGCCCGCAGGCGGGGGAATTTATTATTCGCGATTGACGGCCGACGGGCCGCGGGTTTATTTCCACCCGATGGGGACGGACGCGGCGAATGACAAAGAAATTTTCGGGAAGGGATACGGCAAGGACAAAATTATCGGGGTGGATATTTCCGATGGCGGACAGTATTTAAGCATTCTGGTGGCGTACGGATCGGGAACGGAGCATTCCGAAGTTTATGTTCAGGACGTGAAGAATCACGGGCCGATTACGCAGATCGTGAAGGCCATGGATGGATTTTTCAACGGGGAGATTGCGGGCGACACGATGTACCTGCTGACTAACTGGCAGGCGCCGAAGTGGAAAGTGATGGCGGTCGATTTGAAAAATCCCGGGCAAGAGCACTGGCGTGTGGTGATTCCCGAGGGCGATGCGCGGATGGAGAGCGCGGGACTGGCGGGCGGAAAGCTGCTGGTGGAATATACGCGCAACGCAACTTCGGAATTGAAATTGTTCGACGTCAACGGCAAGGCGGCCAGCGAAGTGAAACTGCCGGCATTGGGGACGGTGACCGGCTCGCAAGGACACTGGAACAGCAGCGAGGTATTTTTCGGATTCCGGTCGTTTCCGATTCCGGAAACGATTTACCGGTACGATGTGGCGAAAGGGACGCTGACGGCGTGGGCGCGGCCGAAGGTGCCGATTGAAAGCGCGAATTACGAAGTGAAGCAGGTGTGGTACGAATCGAAGGACAAGACGCGCGTGCCAATGTTTCTTTTTTACAAGAAGGGGCTGAAGTTGGACGGGGCGCGCCCGGCGCTGCTGACCGGGTACGGCGGATTTGATGTGAGCGAGACGCCGAATTTTGTGGCCAATGCGGTGGTGTGGGCCGAGCAGGGCGGCGTGTGGGCAGTGACGAACATGCGCGGCGGCGGAGAATTCGGCGAGGCGTGGCATCACGCCGGGATGATGGAAAAGAAACAGAATGTGTTTGACGATTTTATTTATGCGGCGGAATGGCTGGTGAAAAATAATTACACCAAGCCGGCGAAACTTTCCATCATGGGCGGAAGCAACGGAGGATTGCTGGTGGGAGCGGCGCTGACGCAACGGCCGGATTTGTTTCAGGCGGTGGTTTGCTTGTATCCGTTGCTGGACATGGTGCGATTCCAAAAGTTTCTGGTGGCGCGATGGTGGGTGCCGGAATACGGGTCGTCGGACGATGCGGAACAGTTCAAATATTTATACGCCTATTCGCCGTATCACAATGTTCATGCAGGGACTAAATATCCTGCGGTGCTTTTTATTACGGGAGATGGGGACACACGGGTTGCGCCTTTGCACGCGCGAAAGATGGCGGCGGAACTGCAGGCGTCGACGGGATCGGACCGGCCGGTGATGCTGCTTTATGATACGAAGTCGGGGCATTCGGGCGGGCGTCCGATCGGGAAGCAGATTGAGGAAGGGACGGATTTGCTGAGTTTTTTGTTTTGGCAGCTGGGGGTTAGCGTTCAGTAGCCGGTCGAGAGGAGAGCAAAAGATAAGGATAGGATTTACCGCAGAGGCGCAGAGTACGCCGAGAAAGATTGGGGCGGACGTAGAAATTAGACGGAACCGCTACCGAAGTTTTCTGTTTGATTCAGAGAGTTAATTTTGCAAGGGGGAATCATGCTTGGACTTTTTCGAGATCGCCGGGGCTCTCGATGGGCTTCGGCGGTGTTATTTCTTTTTTGCGCGTGCGGAATGGCGAGCACGTTGCTTGCCGCGCAGCGGACTCGAGAGCCGCTTCCACCGATTAAATTGATGGTGGATACGAGCGAGGCTCCGCGATCCATCTTGCACGCGAAGCTTGCGATTCCGGTGAGGCCGGGACCGCTGACGCTCTATTATCCCGAATGGATTCCGGGCGAGCACATGCCGGACGGACCGATTGTGAATTTGGCGGGATTGAAATTTACCGCGAACGGAAAAGTGGTTCCCTGGCGGCGCGATTTGGTGGATATGTTTGCAATTCATCTGGATGTGCCGGAGGGCACGAGCGTGCTCGACGTCAGCCTGGATTTTTTGTTGTCCGGAGCCGCGTCGAAATTTTCTTCGGGAGAATCCGCTACCGCGCAACTGAATGTTTTAAGCTGGAATCAAGTGCTGTTGTATCCGCAGGGCTGGCCGGTGAACCAACTTACCTATCAAGCCAGCTTGCGTCTGCCAGAAGGATGGAAATTCGGGACCGCGCTGCCGATTACGAAGCAATCCGGCTCGATGATTGAGTTTGCGCCGGTGACACTGGAGACGCTGGTGGATTCTCCGGTGCTCTCTGGCGCACATTTTCGCATCGTGCATTTGACGCCGGGGCAAAATCCGCCGCATGAGATTGATATTGCCGCGGACAGTCCGGGCGCATTGGAAATGAATGCCGCGGATCAAATGCATTACAAACAATTGGTGGCGGAGACGGGGGCGCTGTTCGGGTCACGGCATTACCGCGATTATCATTTCCTGCTGACGCTGAGCGACGACGTGGCGCACTTCGGATTGGAGCATCACGAATCGAGCGATGATCGAGTGGCGGAGCGGACGTTGCTGGACGATATGCTGCGGCTTTATTCGGCGGATTTGCTGCCGCATGAATTTGTGCATTCGTGGAACGGAAAATTCCGGCGGCCGGCGGGATTGGCTACTTCCGATTACCAGCAACCGATGAAGGGTGATCTACTGTGGGTGTATGAAGGATTGACGCAATACCTGGGCGATATTCTGGCGGCGCGGAGCGGGTTGTGGACGCCGCAGCAATTTCGGGAGCAGGCGGCATTTGTCGCGGCAATGCTGGACCATCGAAAAGGGCGCACCTGGAGGCCGCTGCAGGATACAGCGGATGCGGCTCAGTTGCTTTATGCGGCGCCGGATGAGTGGACGGCGTGGCGGCGGAGCACGGACTACTATGAAGAAGGATTTTTGATCTGGCTGGATGTGGATACGTTGATCCGCCAGCAAACGCAGGGGAAAAAATCCATCAACGATTTCTGCCGGTCGTTTCATGGCGGGCCGGGCGGAGCGCCGGAGCTGAAGCCTTATACATTTGAGGATGTGGTGGCGGGGCTGAATGATGTTACTCCGTACGACTGGCGAAACTTTTTGACGACGCGGCTGAATTCGCTGAATCCGAACGCGCCGAAAGGCGGAATAGAGAATGGCGGATGGCACCTGGCATATAGCGAAGAAAGGAATGAGAACCAGGTGGCGTCCGATGTGGCGCGCAAGACGCTGGATTTGAGTTTTTCGATTGGATTGGTGCTCGATGATGACGGAGCGGTTCGCGATGTGATACCGGACATGGCTGCGGCGAGTGCGGGAATCGGTCCGGGAATGAGGCTGCAGGCGGTGAACGGGCGGCAGTGGTCGCCGGAAGTATTGCGGCAGGCGATTCAGGGATCGAAGAGCAATTCCAAACCGCTGGAATTGCTGGTGGCGAATGGGAATTATTTTAAGACGTACTCGCTGAATTATCACGATGGGTTGCGGTATCCGCACCTGGAGAGGGATAACGCGAAGCCGGATGTGATGAGCGAGATTATTAAGCCGATGGCGCCTGAAGCGCATTGATTTGCGCGGAGTTCCGTTGCGAACAATCGAGAGGAGCTATCGCGGTTTTGAGGTCTTAGGGATGCGCGGGATTCCTCACCCCTTTGAGTTTCGTGCGGCGGGCCAGCGTGGGCGTGGGGTTCGGAATGACGGCGGGTGGGATGGCGGTGTTCGCGTTTCAGCAAAATGTGGCGATGGTGGGTAGGGCGTGAAATCAAAGAGGGCGCGGCTCCCCGATAGAAAGCATCGGGGCAGGAAAGCCGGCCCCTACAAAGATTTTGAAGAATTGAATTTGGAGGGGGATGATGCGGCGACTTGCGATTCGTGTAATGGTGATCGGCGTTTTCTTTTTGAATAGCGGCGCGGGGGTATGGGCGGCGGAGAAATCAGATCGGTTGACGCCGATGGATGTTTTTAACATTCAGACTGCGAGCGATGCGCAGATTTCGCCGAATGGAAAGCAGATTGTTTACGTGCGGCAGTTCGCCGATGTGATGACGGACCGGCGGGCGTCGAATCTTTGGATTATCAATTTCGATGGAAGCGAGAACCGGGCGCTGACTACCGGAACTTATAGCGATACATCGCCGCGCTGGTCGCCGGATGGGATGCGCATCGCTTATGTTTCGGACCGCGACGGCGGCAAATCGCAGATTTATGTGCGCTGGATGGATTCGGGGCAGACGGCGAAACTGACGGACCTGGAAAACTCGCCGAGCGGTTTGGAATGGTCGCCGGATGGAAAGCAAATCTCGTTTTCCGCCGTGGTGGCCGCGCCACCGGCGCGGATCGGGGCGTTGCCAACGCCGCCGGAAGGCGCGAAGTGGGCTGATCCGCCGAAGGTTTATGAGAATTTGATTTACCGGTTCAACGGGCCGGGATATTTGAAGCCGGGTTATCCGCAGATTTTTATTGTGTCGGCGGATGGCGGCGCGGCACGGCAATTGACGAGCGGAAACTATCCGCACGGGCCTTCGACTGCGGGATTCAGCGGCAGCGCGGCGGTGTGGGCTCCGGATGGGAAATCGCTTTTTGTTTCGATGAACGGGACAGCGAATTACGAGTACGAGCCGCTGCATTCGGAAGTTTTTGAGATTTCCGCCGCGGATGGGTCGGAAAAGCAACTGACGCATCGCAACGGGCCGAATAATTCGGCGGCGATTTCGCCGGATGGAAAATGGATCGCTTACAGCGGATTCGACGACCGTTACCAGGGCCATCAAACCACGCATTTGTATTTGATGGGGCGCGATGGAAGCAATCCGCATGTGCTGACCGCCAAACTGGATCGCGACGCGGAAAATCCGGAATGGGCGGCGGATGGAAGCGGAGTTTATTTCACGTATGACGACCAGGGAGATACCAAGCTGGCCTTTGCGGCGGTGGATGGCGCGGTGAAGGTGGTGAGCGATCACGTGGGCGGATCGAGCTTTAGCGTGGCGCATAGCGGGGCGTTTGCCATCATCTACAACACTCCTTCGGATCCCGGGGATGTGGCTGCGGGGACGCGCGCGGATTCGAAGGTAAAAGTGCTCACCGCGCTGAACCAGCAGCTTTTCATGCAGAAGAAATTGGGCCAAGTGGAAGAGATCTGGTACGAATCGTCGCTCGACAAGAGGAAAATTCAGGGTTGGATCGTGAAGCCGCCGGATTTTGACGCTTCGAAGAAATATCCGCTGATCATTGAAATTCACGGCGGGCCATTCGCGAATTATGGAGACCGCTTCGAATTGAACAAGCAATTCTGGGCGGCGAAGGATTATGTGGTTGTTTATGTGAATCCGCGCGGGAGCACCAGCTACGGGGAAGAATTCGCCAACCTGATTCATCACGCGTATCCCGGCGATGATTTTTACGATTTGAATTCGGGCGTGGATGCGGTGATTGCGAAGGGTTATATCGACGCGGACAATCTGTTTGTGACCGGCGGTTCGGGCGGGGGCGTGCTGACCTGCTGGATGATCGACCACACCACGCGATTTCGCGCGGCGGCCAGCCTGTATCCGGTGATCAACTGGTATAGCTGGGTGCTGACTTCGGATCTGCCCGCGTTTGGGACGCTTTATTGGTTTCCGGGAAATCCTTGGGACAACTCAGAGGAATATATGAAGCGGTCGGTGCTTTCGTTGGTGAAGAACGTGAAAACGCCGACGCTGCTGATGACGGGTGAAGAGGATTTTCGTACTCCGATTTCGGAGGCGGAACAATATTACGCGGCTTTGAAATTATTGAAGATCGAGGCCGCGCTGGTGCGGTTTCCAGGAGAGCCCCATGGATTGCAGCGGCGGCCGAGCCATCAAGTCACCAAGGTGACGTACACGATTGATTGGTTCGAATCGCACCGGAAGAAACCATAATTGGGTTTTGGAATTTGAGCTGCGAGAATTTGAGTGAGCACCGGAGCGGTTTGGACAGGTTTTTTCTAGGAATGTGAAGCATCGTGCGAAAAACTTCGAAAAGCGTTTAAAAGGTAACTGGGCAAACGCAGTAGGCCGTTTGCGTATATCGGGGCATTGCTCATTCTGGTTGGCGTGTTGGGGTTGGTGAAAGGGCGGATCAAATATGGGATGCATGAGGAAAATGAGATTCGGGTGGGGATGTGCGCGCGACGGTGGAGACGAGCCGGGTGGTGGTGATTCCGCCGATGCTTTGCGTGGTGGTGATATTGGGCGGGGCGCTGGTTGGATTTTTTGGGTGGAAGAAGATTTAGGGGTTGATGGGTCGAGATAGTCGGGTGCTGGCGACGCAGATGTGGATGCTGAGTTTGTTCGGGTTTCCTCGCCCCTTGGCAGTAACTAGGGCGCTTTGGTGGGCCTGGGGCTGGGAATGACGACCTTCGTTTCTGCCCTGATCGAATCTATAGAAGTGGGGATCGCTGTGCATGAGGAATGTAGTAAAGACGGGCGCAGCAAGCAGCGCCCCTACATGTCTAAATTCACGATCAAAGGCATCGCACGCAAGAACCTGGGCGGCAGAAGCCCGCCCCTACATGGCAGGTTCGAGAGCAAGTACTGCAGGAAGTACATAAACAAATAGAAAAACCTTTCATAAGTTCAGCGGAAAACGATGATTGCGCGAGGGATTTGGTGATGGCGACGAAGAGGACGGGTGGTGAGGCTTGGATGTCTGCTGATGATTATGGGCGGGGGATGCCTGGATTTACCGTGAATTTGCTGGTGGCGGATGTGGAACGCTCGGTGGAATTTTATGGCAAGGTGGTGGGAGCGACGGTGCATTACCGGGATGTGGATTTTGCGGCACTGCGTGTGGGGGGATTGGAATTCATGGTCCATGCCGACCATACTTATGAACACCATCCGTGGTATTCGGAACTGACGGGCGGCGTGCGGCGAGGATTGGGCGCGGAATTGAGGCTTTTTGGGATCGATCCGGATATGGCGGAAGTGCGGGCGCGAGAGGCGGGAGCGGTGGTGCTGCAAGCGTCGATGGATAAGCCGCACGGGTGGCGGGACGTGATCGTTGCCGATCCGGACGGATACACTTGGGCGATTGGGGTACCCAAGGGGAAATGAAGGCGGCGGGTAGAAGTGGAATTGAAACTGGAATTATTTCTTGCCAGGAAAAATTGAAGGCGGAATTGAGCGTTATCTAATCGGAGAGGAAAATCATCATGAAGATTGCGAATTGGATCGGGATGGCGGCGCTGGTGCTGATGATGGCGCTGGCCGCAGGAGCACAAGCTCCGGCGAAACACAATATGACCTTTGCGGACCTGATCGCGATGCACCGGGTGAGCGACCCGCAGATTTCGCCCGACGGCAAACTGGTGGCGTATTCCGTGGCCACGCCGGATCTGGAAGTGAATCGAAACGCGAGCAACATCTGGATCGTGCCGTTGGAAGGGGGCGCTTCGCGGCAGATCACACGCAGCGGACATGATATGCGACCGCGCTGGTCTCCCGACGGAATGCGAATTGCATTTCTTTCGAGCCGGGAGGGGACGCCGCAGGTTTACACGATCTGGCTGGCGGGCGGCGAGCCGAGCAAGTTGACCAATCTTTCGACGGGAGCGGACAACGAACTTTGGTCGCCGGATGGAAAAACGATTGCGTTTGTCTCAGGGGTATATCCCGATTGCAAAGATGATGATTGCAACCGCAAGCGCAATGAAGAGAAAGATAAAAGCAAAGTGAAGGCGCGCATTTACGAGAGATTGCTGTTCCGGCACTGGACGCAATGGTGGGACGGAACGCGCAGCCACCTGTTCGTGCAGCCGGTGGAAGGCGGCGCGGCGAGAGATTTGACTCCGGGAGCGGATTACGATGTTCCTCCATTCAGCCTGGGGGGGCCGGAAGCGATCGCCTTCTCGCCGGATTCGCGGGAACTGTGCTTTACGGCGAATACGGATAAGGACGAAGCGCTGAGCACGAATAACGATCTGTTCACCGTGAAAGTTGGGGGCGACGGCCCACCGAAGCGAATCACGACGAATCCGGGCGCGGATTGGGGACCGATTTATTCTCCCGACCGGAAATGGATTGCCTATCGCGCCCAAATGACAGCGGGATACGAAAGCGACGCCTGGCAATTGATGTTGTATGACCGTGAATCCGGGAAAGGATTTAATTTGACGGATCACATCGACCAGCCCGTGGATTCCTACGCTTGGTCGCCGGACAGCAAGACGATTTATTTCAATTCGGAAGACAAAGCGCAGGAACCGGTGTTTGCCATCAATGTGGCGCTGGGGAGCAAGATCCGGACGATTCTGCCCAATTCGTTCAATCCGGAATTCACGATCAGCCCAGACGGCAAGTCGTTGGTGTTTACTCGTACGGACTTGACCATGCCTGCGGAGATATTCGTCGCGGATTCGCAGGGAGTGCACCTGCGCAAATTGACTTCACAGAATGAGGAGCAGTTGGCACAGATCAATTTGACGGCGCCGGAAGCGATCTGGTTCAAGGGAGCCGAAGGAGCACAGGTCGAGGGATTGCTGCTGCGCCCGCCGAATTTCGATGCGTCAAAAAAATATCCGATGCTGCTGGCGATTCACGGAGGGCCGCAGGGAGCCTGGGGAGACAATTGGGGATACCGGTGGAATCCGCAAGTATTTGCCGCGCCTGGATACGTGGTGCTGATGATCAATCCGCGCGGCTCGACGGGATACGGGCAAAAGTTCGTGGCGGAGATCAGCGGGGACTGGGGCGGAAAAGTGGTGACGGACCTGATGAACGGAGTGGACTACGCGATTGCGAAGTATCCATTTATCGATGGTTCGCGGTTGGCCGCAGCCGGCGGTTCCTATGGCGGATACATGATTGACTGGCTGGAATCGCAATCGAAGGGGCGATTCAAATGCCTGATCAGCCATGCGGGCCCTTACGACAACTTCAGCATGTACGCGACGGAAGAGCTGTGGTTTGAGGAATGGGAATTCAAAGGCACGCCATGGAACAACCCGGAATTGTACGAAAAGTGGAATCCGAGCCGGTTTGCAGCGGAATTCGGCAAGTATAAGACGCCGACGCTGGTGATTGGCGGCGAAATGGATTTCCGAATTCCTTATACACAGGAATTGGAATTCTTCAGCGCGTTGCAACGGCAGGGTGTTCCATCAAAGCTGCTGCTTTTTCCGGACGAAGGGCATTGGGTGCTGAAGCCGCTGAATAGCGAACTTTGGTATAAGACGTTTCTGGATTGGCTGGCTACTTATTTGAAGTAGGTTTTGGCGCGGCGGGTGAGTGTGAATTTATTCGGGGTTAGGAGGCGCTGGCCGGGCGTGGGCTTCGGCTAGCGCTGTTTCGTAATTTTCGATCAATCCCTCGACCATGCGGTCCGCGGTAAAGCGTTGCTCGATGGTATCGCGCGCGATTGTTCCAAGTTCCGCCGCACGTGAAGGATTCTCGAGCAGCGTGGAAATGGCCTTCACGTAGTCTTCCGGTTCGATTCCCCGCGCTAGTAATCCATTACTTCCATCCTGGACGACTTCCGGCACCCCACCGCTGTCCGCGGCGATCACGGGCAAACCGTGCGCCATGGCCAAGAGAAGAGACGATCCGAGGCCTTCCATTTTGGCGGGAAAGACGAATACATCCATGGCGCGATAGGCGGCGGAAATATCTTCGAGGAAGCCGGCGAAAATAATCGAGGAAGCGGCGCCGGATTCGTTTGCGAGATTTTCAAGATGAGAGCGCAATGGGCCATCGCCCACGAGCAGCAATCGAGACAAAGGGAACTTTTGAAGAACGGCCGGCCAGGCCCGGATCAGCGCGTCTTGTCCCTTGCCTTCCACAAAATATCCTACACAGCCGATTACCGTATCTGATTCGGCGATGCTCCAGGCGCGGCGCGTTTCCTGGCGCATCTCGCGGAACGATTTCGCCGCCAGCGGGTGCGGAATTTCGACACCGTCATAGACAATTCCGATGCGCGATGCGTCGAGGCCAGCTTCCGTGACACGATCGGCGACGAAGCGGGAGATGGCGATGATCCGCCGGGCAGCCTGGTAGCGTTTGAGGGGCCAGCGGCCGCGCTGGATCGGAAAGGTGACACGGCGGTGAACGATAAGAGCGGAGCGTTTGTGCGCACCGGCGAGATAGGCGGCGGTTAAACCGTGGGGATCGTGGGCGTGAACGATATCGAAACGATGCTGTTTTAAGATCCGGCGAAGTTGTCGAACGGCGTCGAAGCGCACTAAACGATTGGAGATTGCATGGACGACAAAATCTTCGGCTGCCGCGTGACGGGCAAGAGGACTATTGCGCCGCGCCAGCAGTTCGGCCTGGTGTCCGCGCGCGCGCAACCCGCGAAGGGCTAGGAGAATCTGGTGCTGGCCTCCGCGCCAATCCGGCTGGGTATCGAGATGCAACGATTTCATTTTAGAAAGGCTCGTTGGAGCGAACTGGTGGGGGAGTTTATCACCGCGCGGAAGCGGGGTCGAGGCAGAGACGAATCTGTAGGAGTACGGTCCGTTAAGTTGTGCAATCAACGTAAAGGCTTTACCGCAGAGGCGCCCCGATCAAGAGCATCGGGGTAAACTTCGTACGCCGAGGTGGGTCGGGACGGAGGCGGAGAACCCCGATCTGAATCACTTCGGTGCTTCCTGATTACTTGACAGTCAACTACGTTGTTTATTATCCTGCAGACCTCTCAGGGGATTCCGATGAAAACTGTGTTTCCTGTGCGGTGCCGCATTGGCTTGGCGATTCTGGCAAGCGTTGCGGCAGCGTTTGCGGCTCCATACGCCGGGGCGGAAACGCTTTCGATCAACAGCTCTCCTGCAGGGGCGAGCCTGTTAATGGATGGGATACCGGTGGGGACCACCCCGTACGAAGCGAGTTTTCCGGGCGGGTATTTTCATAAGACGCATTCCGTTTTCAGCGAGAGGCTGGAACATCCGATCCAGGTGCGCCTTTCGAAAGAGGGCTATGCCACCAAAGAAATTATTCTGACTGATGGGCCGATTGTGTGGCGCTCGGCGAACGGCAAAGCACACGGTAATTATTGGCTTCTGAAGACCGATCATCTTGTTGTGGTTCTTGAACCGCTTGCTAGAGGATTTACAGGGACGATCGGCACCGGCGGGACGACGATGGCCAGCGCGCGGCTGGAACTATCTGTAGAGGAGGTGGTGCGGCGAGCGAGCCCGGCGGTGGTGCTGCTGAAGGGAGCGCGAGTGCAAGGCACGGGATTCTTGCTGACCGAGACCGGGGTGATCGCCACGAACAAGCATGTGGCGGAGGGTGAATCGAGCTTGATGGCAGTGACCGCAGGCGGCAACTCCCTGGAAGCGAACGTGATGTTCGTGGACCCGAATCTCGACCTGGCTTTGGTGAAGGTGGAGGGTGCGGGACTGCCTCATCTTGCGCTGGCGGATATTGCTTCGGTTCATCCGGGCCAGACGGTGATCGCGATTGGGAATCCAGGGCTCGGCTTGCCCAATACGGCGACGAAAGGAATTGTGAGCGCGGTAGGAAAGCTGACGAATGAGACGGGGACATGGGTGCAGACGGATGCAGCGTTGAATCCTGGGAATAGCGGAGGGCCGCTGCTGAATATTTTTGGCGAAGTGGTGGGAATCAATACGTTGAAAGTGGAAGACGGGCAAGGAATCGGATTTGCGCTGAGCGCGAGCGATCTGGTCACGCTGCTGCGGAGATTTTATCCGGAGGCTCAGGGAGAAGAACACAGTCCTGAGCGCGATGGTCTTGGTACGGTGACCATTTCGTCCGATCCGCAGGGAGCGGAAATTTACCTGGATGGGAAATTTGTGGGAAACACACCATCGATATTCAAGCTGGCAGCAGGCCGGCACCACATCAAGATCAAACTGCCCGGGAAGCAAACGTGGTGGCGCGATTTTGAGGTGTTAAAGGACAGTGAGGCGACGCTAAGCCCCACCTTACTGCCGACGTCGTAATTATCGGTAACCCCGGCGGGCCAGATGCTGATTGAATCCAAAGATGCCACCCTGAAGGGTGGCGCTACACGACCAACCCAAACTCAGCTTTGCCACGCGGCCTCGTTCGATCTCCCCAATTATTGCAATCGCTAGTATGATTCTGCGCGATGAGCCGAGAGACGAAACTGCCAGTTTCGAATGAGATCCCAAAGAAGCTGGCGTGCCTGACGGATTTCGAAGCGGCCGCGCGCGAGATTGTTCCGCACATGGCGTGGGAATTCCTGAACGGCGGCGCGGCAGACGAAGCTTCGCTGAGATGGAATCGCGAAGCATTCGAACAGATTCGATTGTTCCCACGAGTGCTGGTGGATGTATCGAAAGTGGATACTCGGATCGAACTGCTGGGCGAGACGATGCCGTTTCCCATTCTGCTGGCGCCGGTGGCATTTCAGCAGCAGTTCCACCCGAGCGGCGAAGTGGGATCGGCGCGAGGAGCGGGCAAGGCGGGCGCGACGATGATCGCCGGAACTCTATCGAATGCGTCCATCGAACAGGTCGCCGCAGCGGCAACGGCGCCGCTGTGGTTTCAACTCTACGTGCAACCGGATCGAGGCTTCACGCGGGATTTAGTGGCGCGCGCGGAGGCGGCGGGTTGCCGGGCTCTGTGCTTAACCGTGGATACGCCCGTCCTCGGCGCACGGAATCGCGAGGAACGGGCGCAATTTGCGCTGGCGCCCGAGCTAGGACATCCCAACCTGGACGGACTGGAATCAGCGAACGCTGTGAATTCGCACCGGCCGAAGGAAGGGGAAATTTACAGCTTATTAATTTCTCCGGATTTGTGCTGGAAAGACGTGGAGTGGTTGCTTTCATTCGCGAAAGTGCCGGTAATATTGAAAGGAATTCTTCACCCCGAAGATGCGGACCGGGCAGTGCAAACGGGCGTGGCGGGACTGATCGTTTCGAACCACGGCGGGCGAAACCTGGATACGGCTCCAGCATCGATTGATGCGCTGCCGGGAGTGGCGGAAAAAGTGGCCGGTCGAGTTCCGCTGCTGATGGATAGCGGGATCCGGCGCGGAACCGACGTGCTGAAAGCGCTGGCGCTGGGCGCGAAAGCAGTGCTGATCGGGCGGCCGTATGTTCACGGGCTTGCGGTGGGCGGAGCGGAAGGCGTGGCGCGGGTGGTGAATATACTCCGGGTTGAATTCGAAATGGCGATGGCGCTGGTGGGCTGTCCGTCGATTGAGCGGATCAACCGGTCGATTTTGTGGCCGTCATAATCCTGCCTGATATCTTTTGGATCCAATTCCCTTTCGCTTCGCAAAACTAAATCAATTTTGATCGCCGAGGCCGTGGCGTTGGCCGCACAGCTTGCAGAGAGTAGCGGGTTCAGTGTTGTCGACGCGGTGCTTTACGGGCTTGAGCGTGCGAACGTAGGCGAACATGGCTTTCAGGTCGTCATCCGTTAAGTTGCGAAAGGCGCTCCAGGGCATGACTTGATTTAGCTTGCGGGCATGGACGTAGCCGGTTCGCATCATTTGAATGAACAAATCTTCGTCGTAATAGGAAATGCCGGTGGCGTCGGGAGTGATGTTGACGCTAGCGACTTCGCCCCAAGGACCTTTAAAAACCGTGCCGCCCGCAAAATCCATCCCCGGAACTGGATTCCCCCTGACCTGCGGAGTGTGACAATCCGCGCAACTTGCCAGCCTCACCAGATATGCGCCGCGCTTTGCCTGGGCTGAGACGCCGGAATCCTGCACGGGAACTGTGATTGGATCAGGAACGCTGCGAATCAAATATTTCACTGGGAAGATAATTTCGGTTTGCGGCAAAGGATTGCGCACAGGCGGCAGCGAACGAAGATAAACGATCACAGATGCCAGATCTTCGTCGGACATAGCGCGGAAATTCGGATAGGGCATCAGAGGGAACAGTGCACGGCCGTCATGACCGATGCCTTCACGAATGGCGCGCGCCAATTGGTCGTCCGTCCAATTTCCCGTCCCTGTTTCGGGATCGGGAGTGAGATTCGCGGCGACCAGGACCCCGGGAAGACCTTCCAGGGGGAAAATTTCACCGGCGCCCAACATGCCGGTAGAGACTGGCGCATCATGACTAGCCCAATCGTGGATGGAGTGGCAATCCGTGCAGCCAGCAATATTTTCAGCAATGTAGCGGCCACGTTCCTGCCGGGCAGGAGTGCGTTCGAAGGTGCGGCTGGTGAGTGGGCGTGTTCGCGGGCCGATGAATGGGCGCCAACCGATGGTGAAGGTGATGGCGAGAAGAATCAGAATTACAAAAGCGAAGAAGCTGTAGGCCAAAATCCTGGGCCATCGCTTTTTTTCGACTTCCGGCATCTTTTCGCTCCTGCTGATGATTTCCAAAAAGGCGTGACTGAGTTCAGCGCGGAGGTCCTGGCGCGGCGATCCGCAGCGGCGGAATCTTACTACTCCGAATGAGTGCGTTCAATGCCGACAAGTCTTTCTGCTGGAGCATTTCCCATTGAGCGAGTTGCACACCGAGAGTATTTCGCGCGTCCTCAAAGGCTGCGAAGGCTTGAGCGGTGGGAGCGCGGTCGGCGGTATCGTTGACGATGACTGCCAGGGAAGCGAGAGACTCATTCGTCTTGGATAAACTTTCGGGAATGAATCCGCTCGTTCCTCGCACACCTTCCAGGGCCTGGGCTTTGCTGTCTAGTTCGGCCTCGGCTGTGACGATTTCCTTGGCATTCGGATCTTCACCTAATCGATCGCGGAGGATCTTGAGCTGGGTTCGGAGGTCTTGAATCTGCTGGTAGGCTTCAAAGTCCTGCTGAATGGCAGTAGAAATTTTCAGGCCGAGATCGAGTTGAGCATGGAGATCGGACTCAGAAACTTTGACCCGCGGATCCAT
Organism: uncultured Acidobacteriota bacterium; assembly: GCA_963797765.1. Classification (GTDB taxonomy): domain Bacteria; phylum Acidobacteriota; class Terriglobia; order Acidiferrales; family UBA7541; genus JBGPTK01. The sequence continues at coordinate 1,944,600 of CAWCQU010000003.1, forward strand.
TTTCACGAGGAGCGGTTGCGTGGAGGGATGACCTGCGACCGTGAGTTTGACTTGATACGTGCCGGGAAGGACGAGAGGGCCTTCTGGCTCGCGCGGGGTATTCGGACCGTAGACTGCGGCGGAATAGGAGGGGGTGATTGTGGGCGGGAGCGGATAGCGCAGGTCCCAGACGAAGCGCTGCATACCCGCCTGTTTGGATAGTGGAGGAGGAAAGCGAAGCCAGTTGGCGGCAAAGGGAGGAGGAGTATTGGGGAATGCCGGCTGGTCGTCACTGGAATATTTTCGGACGAGCTTGCCGGAATCATCCAGGATTTCGATGGTCACATTTCCCGCCGGAGCTGAATGCAAGTAGTAATACAAGATTGCTCCGGGAGGCGGATTTTCGCCCGCGGGCGTTTCGGGCGGGAGCGGCGAATCGCGATTCATGCTGGGGCGGACGCGAATGGCATCCGAGGGACGGAAAAGATGAAACTCCGGAGCCCCGAGTGTGTTGTCGATCTGGCGGAGGGGAGCGATGTCATCGAGAATCCAGAAGGAACGGCCATGAGTAGCCACCACCAAATCATTTTGGTGAACTAGGAGATCGTGAATTGGGGTTACCGGCAAGTTGAGCTGAAGTGGTTGCCAATGGGCTCCATCATCAAATGATAAATAAATGCCCAGGTCCGTTCCGGCAAAAAGCAATCCTTTGCGCACGGGATCTTCGCGCACTGCGTGGACGAAAGCAGGGGCAGCGATACCATTCGTGATTCTCGTCCAGGTCTTGCCGAAATCGTGGGTACGGAAAATGTAGGGAGAGTAATCGTCGAGGCGATGACGGTCGACGGCGGCATACGCGGTGGCGGCATCGTGCCGCGAGGCTTCGAGGACACTGATCTTGCTCCAATCGGAAAGTCCCGGAGGCGTGACGGTTGACCACGTTGTGCCACCATCGCGGGTCAAATGAATCATGCCGGTGTCCGTGCCTGCCCAGATCAGGCCAGCAGTGACCGGTGATGGCGCGATGGAGTAGACGACTCCGTAGCCACGAGCCTTGGTGTTCTCGATCGAGGGCGGGCTGTTATTCGCGGCCTGACTGGCGTTATCCGTTCCCGTCAGGTCGGGGCTGATGCGCTGCCAACTTTTGCCTTCATCGGTGGTTTTTAAGACGTATTGCGAACCCATATAGAGGGCGTGCGGATCCTGCGGCGAGAAGACCAGGGGCGATGTCCAGGTGAAGCGATATCTTCGCTGCGAGATTTCGGCGCCGAATTCGCTGACTGGGGTGGGAGAAATATTCTGCGACTGACCGGTGCGAATATCGAGGCGGAAGAGACTGCCGTAGGTGTCGCCGCCATAAATAATATTGGGATCGGTGGGATCGGGAAGAATGTAGCCGGCTTCTCCGGCACCGGCGGAATACCAATCGCGAAAAGTAATTTCACCAAAATCGCCGCGGCTGGTAATGGATGCGGAGCCGCTATCCTGCTGGGCGCCGTAAACGCGATACGGAAATTGATTGTCAGTGGCCACGTGATAGAACTGGGCGGTGGGCTGGTTGTTCCAGGAACTCCACGTCTCGCCACCATCAACGCTGATCGCCGCGCCCTGGTCGCATCCCAGAATCATGCGGCGGGAATTTTCGGGGGCAATCCACAGAGAGTGATAATCATCGCCGCCGGGCGCGCCCTTAATCGCGGTGAATGTTTTGCCGCCGTCCGTGGAGCGGTAGAGCGCGACGTTGGGAAGGTAAACGGTATCGGAATTACTGGGATCGATGGTGATGCCGCCGAAATACCAGCCGCGGCCCCATATGCGCGGGTCGGCGCTGATGCGAATCCAATTCTGGCCCGCATCGTCGGAGCGATAGAGACCGCCCGCTTTTGCGTCGACGATGGCGTAAACGCGATTTCCATTTTCGCCCTGGGCTACGGCGACGCCAATGTGGCCGAGTCCTTCGAAGGGAAATCCGTGGCCGGTGATTTGCTGCCAGGTGATTCCAGAATCCGTGGATTTGTACAAGCCGCTGCCAGGGCCACTGGTTGGTGGATAAGCGCTCCAGGGCGGGCGGCGAGCTTGCCACAGCGAGGCAAAGACAATGCGGGAGTTATTGGGATCGAAGGCTAGATCGATTGCGCCGGTGTTTTCGTCCTTATAGAGAACTTTTTGCCAGGTAGCGCCGCCATCCGTGGAACGGAAAACGCCGCGTTCGGGATTTGAGCCGTAGGCGTGGCCGAGGGCGGCCACCAATACGATATTTGGGTCGTGCGGATCGACCAAGATGCGCCCGATTTGCATGGTGTCTTTCAGGCCGATGTTGTTCCAGGTGCGGCCGGCGTCGGTGGATTTATAAACGCCATCGCCAAATGAAATGTCCGAGCGCATGTCGGCTTCGCCGGTGCCGACGTAGATTATATTTGGGTCGGAAGGAGCAACGGCGACCGCGCCAATGGAAGCGACTGGTGAGCGATCAAAAATAGGGTTCCACACTTCTCCCTCGTTTGTGGTTTTCCAAACGCCGCCGCCCACTCCGCCGAAATAATAGACGTAAGGTTCGCCGGCAATTCCGCTGACGGCAAGCACGCGCCCGCCGCGATGAGGGCCGATCATGCGCCACTCGAGACCCGAGTAGAGGCTGGGAGAAATATTCTGCCCGACGGCAGGGAACGTCACGCCAGCTAGAATTGCAGCGAGCAGTAAAAAGCGCGAAAATTTGTTGAAATTTAACATGGCATTCACCGAAATTCCCGGGAAACGGAGTATATACCACGCTCAGGCGTTCGATTACTCATACAAACACTCTCTGGTGATAGTGTCTGCCGCGCTTGCTATCGTGTCCAAACTCGACATAAAATCAAGAGGCGGTAGATGTGAGCTTCAGAGGCGCTTCCGAGCCGCTTCTGAAGGTCTGACCGTGACGAATCGGAGTCTCCTTACTTGGATTGCACAATCAAATCAGAAGATCGCGCGAGGAGCGGAATCCTGCCCAATCGATTCCTGGCCAGGACCGCAGTCCTGATGCTGTTGATTTTGGTCCCCGTACTATCCACACTTGCGAAAAACAGTGTGTATTATCCCGCGTCCAACCTGAACCATTACGTCTCGATCTCCAACAAGATGAATGTGACGCACGCGCCGGCAATGTTCGAATCCGCGCCGATGCGTCCCGCTGCGAATGTGGTGCCACCGCTGCCGATCTTTCCGCGAATCCGCGAGGCTCGGATGGATGCCCCTCTGGTTCCGCAGATCGGCTCGACAGTTTCGCTGCAACTTCGTTCTCCTCCTCTTCGCTTTTCCTAGCACGATCGCAATTTTCCAAAAACAGTTCATCCATCCAACTGTAATTTTACTCGAGCCCTTTGGCGGGCCATTTGTCGAAGAACAAGGCTCAAGGACGGATTGAAATGACTACGAGTCCCCTGACAACCGGGCAACTCGAGCAATTACGGTTTCTCGACTCCTGCACAGTGGCCAACGCGATCGAGACATTTGACGTGCGGCTGCGAAATACCGGATTCGCGGATTCGCAGGTGCGATGCATGTTCGAAAATCTTCCACCGCTGGTGGGCTATGCGGCAACGGCGCGCGTGCGTACTTCCACTCCGCCGATGGAAGGCGCGCAATACCTTGATACGACCGGCTGGCTGGACAGCATTTTGAGTATTCCGGCGCCCCGCGTGATCGTTCTGAAAGACGTGGACCGGCATCCGGGACTAGGAGCTCTGGTCGGGGAAGTCCACGCCAGCATATTGCTGGCGCTGAATGCCGTGGGACTGGTGACAAATGGAGGAGTCCGTGACCTGCCAGGCGTGCGGAAGATCGGATTCCAAATGTTCGCCGGGAATGTGACGGTTTCGCACGCCTACGCACACATCCTGGAATTCGGCACGCCCGTGGAAATTGGAGGCTTGAGAATCTCACCAGGCGATTTGATTCATGGAGACAGGCATGGAGTTCTTGCAATACCCATCGAACTCGCTCCACAAATTCCGCTGGTTGCCGAGAAATTGAACGAGAAGGATCGAAAAATTATCAGTGTCTGCCAGGAACCTGATTTCTCGCTGGAGAATCTCAGAAGCGTGCTCCGGGAACTTAACCTGAAACCGAAGGCGGCAGGCTCAGCTAATAAGGAAAAATGAAATGGTGAACCCAATGTCTAGAAAAGTTGATAGGGGAATCTTGAAAAAGATAAATATTCTGGTGATTCTGCTTTTGTCCGGGGTCGCGTTCGTGGCCTCTTGCTCCTCTGAATCTGCAAGGTTCAAGAGCGACGCCTCGACACTGCCTACCGTAGCAGTGGCCAAGGTGCAGAGAGTCGATCTTTCGCGAGCGCTCGTTTTGGCAGCCGAGTTCCGGCCGTTTCAGGAAGTTGAGATACATGCGAAAGTGGCCGGCTTCGTGAAGAAGATCTATGTAGACGTGGGCGACCGGGTGAAATCCGGACAACTGCTTGCGACGCTGGAGATTCCGGAACTTCAGGATGAGGTGAATCAGGCCGAGGCTTCAATGCGACAAAGTCAGGAGGAAATTCGGAAGGCCAAATCAGATACCCGGCGATACGAATCCGCGTATGAGGCGGCGCATCTGGGTTACACACGTCTGGCGGGAGTTTCCCAATCGCAGCCCGGACTTGTGGCGCAGCAGGAGATCGATGACGCTCAGGGGCGGGACCGCGTGGCAGAGGCGCAGGTCGCAACTGCTCAAGCGGCGCTGGCCGCGGCTGAGCAGCAACTGAATGTTGCGAAAGCGAACCAGCAGCGGGTGCAGTCGATGTTTGCGTACGCCCAAATCACGGCACCGTTCGCCGGCGTGGTTACGAAACGCTATGCGGACACCGGATCGATGATCCAAGCGGGCACTGCGTCGGATACGCAATCGGAACCAGTTGTCCGCCTTTCGCAGAACAATCTTTTGCGGCTGGTGATTCCCGTGCCGGAATCGGCGGTCCCACAGATTCATCTTCACAGCAAAGTAGATGTACGAGTGCCCGTGCTGGGCAAGACGTACCAGGGAACTGTGTCACGGTTTGCGGACCAAGTAGATATGGCGACTCGAACCATGCACACCGAAGTAGACGTGGCAAACCCATCGCTGGAACTTGTTCCGGGAGAGTATGCCGAGGCCTCGATCGTCCTGAATCAGGAAAGCAATGCATTGGCGATACCCATTCAGGGGCTGGTTCGTGCCGGGGAGAATGTGACAGTGCTGGTTGTGAACAAGGAGAACAAGATCGAAGAACGGCAGGTGCGACTGGGAATCGAAACGCCCGACCAGGCGGAAATTCTTTCCGGCCTCGCCGAGAATGAACTGGTGGTCGTGGGCAATCGGAGCCAGTTGCGCTCTGGCATGATGGTGCAACCGAAAGTGATTGGTGACCTGCAGCCCGTTGGAGGTAATTGATGTCGCGGTTTTCAATTCGGAATCCTTATTTTATTTTCGTGGTTTGTCTGATCATCGCCGTCATTGGCGTGACGAGCCTGGTTCGCATGCCTGTGGATCTGTTTCCGTCCATTAATTTGCCCGAAGTGGTGGTGGCCACGTTCTATAACGGAATGCCTCCCGAAGAAATTGAGACTGAAATTACCGGAAGGTTTGAACGTTTTTTTACGCTGGGAAGCGGCATCGAGCACATGGAGTCGCGCTCGTTGCCGGGAGTAAGCATCATCAAAGTCTATTTTCAGCCCGGCACCGACGCCGATGCCGATGTGAACGAAATCTCGAATCTGGCGATGGCCGATCTTCGCCGGTTGCCGCCGGGAACGCTGCCTCCGGTGGTCGAGAAGTTTGACGCGTCCAGTCTTCCGGTTTGCCTGATCACTTTGAAGGGCGAGGGACTGGATGAGACTCAATTGCGAGATCTGGGGCAATTTCAAGTGCGCAATCAACTGGCAGGAGTGCCGGGGGCATCCGTTCCGCCTCCCTTCGGCGGGAAATATCGGCAGATCATGGTCTACGTTGATCCGGCGAAACTTCAAGCGTACCAATTGAGTCCGATGGATATCGTGCGCGCCGTCAACAATGCGAACCTGATTCTTCCAGCGGGTGACGTTAAAATTGGCCCTTACGACTACAACATTTACACCAACAGCCAATTTCACAATGTTCAGGGAATTAATGGACTGCCGCTGAAAACCGTCGGACAGTCCACCGTCACCGTTGCGGATGTGGGGAATGCCGAGGATTCGCACCAGATTCAAACCAATATCGTCCGAGTGGATGGACAACCATCCGTTTATCTGCCCATTCTGAAGCAAGGCGGTGACACCAATACGATTCAGGTGGTGGACGGCATCCGGCAAGCCGTTGCCAATTTGACCGACATTCCGAAAAGCCTGGTACCAAACCTGGTATTCGATCAGTCTCTTTTCGTGAAAAGAGCGATTGAGACCCTGCTTCACGAAGGAGGGGTTGGGCTGCTGCTGACTGCGCTGATGGTTTTGATTTTTCTGGGAAGCCTGCGCGCGACCGTGGCAGTTTTTCTCTCGATTCCGTTGTCGGCTCTTGCCGCCATCATTGCACTCTACCTCGGGGGTAGTTCCATCAATTCGATGATCCTGGCGGGATTGGCATTGGTATTTTCCCGATTGATCGACAATGCGGTGATCGTGCTGGAGAATATTTTCCGGCATTTGGAGTTGGGCGAAACTCCGGAAGTCGCGGCCGAAAAAGGAGGGCACGAAGTTGCGCTGGCCGTGCTGGCGGCAACGCTGACGAGCGCGGTTGTATTTTTCCCCGTGACTTTCCTCTATGGCGTCAGCCGGTTCCTGTTTTCCGCACTGGCGCTGGCTGTAGTGTTGGCGCTGTTTGCTTCTTACCTGGTTGCGATGACGGTTGTCCCGTTGTTTTGCGCCAAGTACATCAAGGCTCCCACTCACTCCCCTAAGATGGAAGGTGCTGCTTCGGAAGGGGGAACTGGAATCCGGCATTCCCGGTGGACGGAATGGGGAGAGCGGTTCAACGACAAATTCGCTCAGGGATTTCATCGTCTGCTGGAGAATTATGAAATCTTCGTCCGGCATTCGCTTTCAAGACCCAAGGCGATCCTGGGCGGAACGCTTGCCGCTGTTTTACTAAGTCTATTGCTCTATCCTTTCCTCGGCGTGGCTTTCTTTCCACGGACCGATGCCGGTCAATTTGTGATCAACGTGAAGTCGCCGTCGGGCACGCGCGTTGAGGTGACCAACCAGGAAATCGCGCGAGTCGAAACCCTGATTCGAAAAACGGTGGATCACAAAGATTTAAAATTGATCGTTTCCAACATTGGCGTGATTCCCGGTTTTTCTTCGATCTACACCTCGAATGCGGGTCCGCATACGTCAACGGTTCAAGTGGCGCTGAACGAGGGGAGCCACACCAGCAGCTTCGAATACATGGACCGAGTACGTCGCGAGATGCACCAGGAATTGCCGGAATTGACCACATATTTCCAGTCGGGCGGCATGGTAGATGCTGTTTTGAATCAAGGATTGCCCGCGCCGATTGATTTGCAAGTGAGCGGATCGAATCTGGAAGCGGCACACCAGGTTGCCGAAGAACTGGCAGCGGAAATCAGGAAGACGCAAGGCGTCAGCGACGTCTATATCCCACAAGATCTCGATTATCCGTCGCTGCGTCTGGATATTGACCGGCTCCGGGCGAGCGAATTGGGACTGAACCAGCGGGAAGTGGTGGATAACGTGATCACGGCGCTGGCCTCGAACAGCATGATCGCACCAAGCTACTGGATCGATCCGAAGAGCGGAAATGATTACCTGTTGACGGTGCAGTATCCCGAAAAAGTTGTTCACAGCTTATTTGACGTGAAAGGAATTCCGCTGCGAGCGCCTGAAGCGAAATCCTCCGCATTGCTCGACTCGGTGAGCAAGATCACGCGGTTCGATGCTCCAACCGAAATCGATCATTACCAGATTCAGCGTGTGTTTGATGTTTATGTGAATCCCACGACAGAAGACCTGGGGCGGATTGCCAAAGTGGTCCAGGGAATTGTGGACGGACAAAAACTTCCGGCCGGAATTCGGGTGAATTTACGGGGCATGGTGCAGGGAATGCAGGCCTCGTTCAAGAGCTTCGCGCTGGGACTATCGCTCTCTCTGGTGCTGCTGTATCTGATTCTGGTAGCGCAGTTTCGGTCCTTCACCGATCCGCTGCTTATTTTGCTGGCGGTACCGACGGGCGTGATGGGCGTGATGCTTATACTGCTGATGACCGGGACGACGCTGAATGTAATGTCGTTGATGGGCGTAATCATGATGGTGGGAATCGTGGTCTCAAACAGCATTTTGATCGTGGAGTTCGCTCACCGATTGGAAGAAGACGGAATGACGGTGCGGGAAGCGATCATTTCTTCTTGCCGCATCCGCCTGCGCCCAATTTTGATGACTTCACTGGCGACGATTATCGGACTGGTTCCGCTGGCGTTAAAGCTAGGAACCGGAAGCGAACAATACGCTCCATTGGCGAGAGCCATTATCGGGGGATTGGTGGTGTCTGTGATACTGACGGTGTTCGTGGTTCCCGCCGCATACGTGCTGGTGTACGGCAATAAGGTACATCCGGTTAAAGCTACGAATTAATTCATATGAGGGGAATAATGATTCGGCGATCTTTCTTAATGGCAGGTTTGGTATTGGCGAGCGTGGTGGCGACGCCTTGCTCCGCGCAGGCGCCGCAGAAACTGGCGCTTGCGGACGCGGAAGCGATGGCACTGAAGAATCATCCGCGGGTTCAATCGGCGGAATTGAGGGCCGAAGCGGCGAAGGAGTTGGTTACGGAGGTGCGCTCAGCCTATTATCCATTCGCGTCGGCAAACTTGACGGGGGTGGAATCGAGCGCCAGCAGCCGCATCGCCGCGGGGGCGATGAATAATCCGGTGATATTTACGCGTTATTCGAATGGGCTGACGGTTAGCCAGATGCTCACCGATTTTGGCCGCACGCACGAACTTTCGAAGGCTGCACAATCGGGTGCTGAAGCGCGTTCGCAGAGCGCGGTTGCAACTCGAGCAGACATTCTGTTGCAAGTGGATCGCGCGTATTACCGCGCTCAGCAAGCGCAGACGGTTCTGCGGGTCGCTGAAGAGACGGTGAAATCCAGGCAATTGGTGTCTGACCAGGCGACTGCGCTTGAGAAGAACAAGTTGAAGTCGAGTCTGGACGTGAGCTTTGCGAACGTTAATCTGCAGGAGGGAAAGCTGCTATTGGTGCAGGCACAAAATCAATTAGATGCCGCTTTTGCTGACCTTTCCACTGCGCTCGGGTATCCACAGCAACACTCGTTCGATCTTGAAGAGCAATCCCTTCCCGCGCCGCCACCTGCGGACCCTGCGCCATTGATTGACGAAGCGTTGCGCCAGAGACCGGAATTGCTGGGGCAGCGGTCTTCCAGGGATTCTGCTCGTCATTTTGCGAAGGCGGAGCGCGATTTATGGCTGCCAACGATCAGCGCGGCGGGCAGCGCGGGCTTGACGCCAGTTTTTCAAGACAATCAATTGAAGGACCATTACGCCGCGGCTGGATTCAATGTGAATATTCCGATTTTCAACGGCCGGTTGTTCAATGCACGGAAAACGGAAGCCGATTTGCAGGCACAAGCTGCGGACCAGGACGTGCGCGAACTGGAAGACCAGATATCTCACGATGTGCGAACGGCGTGGCTAAACGCAAATACTGCGTATCAGCGCCTGGATTTGACGGATCAACTTTTTCGCGAAGCTTCGATGGCATTGAACCTGGCGCAGGCACGCTACAAACTGGGGCTCAGCTCCATCGTGGAATTGAGCCAGGCGCAGCTTTTTCAAACGGAAGCGGAGATTCAGCAGGCGAGCGCGAAATACGACTATCAAATTCAGTACGCAATGTTGAATTACGAAATCGGACGACGGCGCTGACGACGGGCGGTTCATCGGAATCGCAGGGATGGATATTTGGTCAGGCGATGAAGCGATAGCCCACGCCTCGAACGGTGAGCAAATGGACGGGCTTGGAAGGATTTTTTTCGACATAGCGGCGCAGGCGGACGATGAAGTTGTCGATGGCGCGCGTATCGGTGTCCTCGGATAATCCCCAAACATCCTCGAGAATCGACTTGCGAGACACGGTACGGCCCTTGCTGCGAATCAAGTGCCTCAGGAGCTTGGCTTCCATCAGAGTGAGGTGAATGATCGTGCCGTTCACGTGCAATTCCAGGGTGCCAAAATCCAGGGTCTTCCCGTCGAAGGAAAACACTTCGAAGTCGGCGCCAGCGGCGGTCATTTCCTTGTTGCTTTCCGCCCTTTCGGCCTTCTTGCCGTTCTCGCCGCGCAGCCATTCACTTCGACGAAGCAAACCCTGCAATCTTGCCAGCAAGATCGAAAGCTCGAAGGGCTTGGGAAGATAATCATCGGCGCCGGCGGCAAATCCCTGTAAGACGTCCTCAGGACGGCCGCGCGCCGTCAGCATCAGGATGGGGACATAGTTTTTCGCCTGGCGCAGCGCGGTGGCAACCACGAACCCGTCCTTCAACGGAAGCATGACGTCCAGAATCACTGCATCGAAGTGTGTTTTGGATTCCAAAAGCAAATTCAACGCGGATTCTCCATCACCTACCACTTCGGCGGTATAGCCTTCCGCCTCCAGGTTGAATCGCAGCCCCTCAGCCAGGTTGGCTTCGTCTTCTACCACCAGCACCCGGCTCATGCCCCGCTCCTCGGCAATTCAAACGTGACGGTGGTGCCCTGCCCCGCCCCGGCGCTTTCCGCAAAAACTTTGCCGCCGTGCGCTTTGGCAATGGCTCGAACGATGAATAATCCCAAGCCGGTTCCCTTCACGCGATAGACGGCGCGATTCCTGACGCGATAAAAGCGTTTGAAGACGCGCTTGAGCTCGTCAGCCGGAATTCCAACTCCACGATCGCGCACGCGCAGAACTGCGTGCCTCTCGTCGGGAATATCCAGTTGCACATTTACATCCACCATGTTACCGGAATACTTGATCGCGTTGTCGAGCAGGTTGGACACGGCGGTGCGAAGTTCTTCGGGATCACCCTGCACTTTGATGCCCGAGCCATTTTTCGATTCCTGGTAATGCAACACATCCGGTTGCAAGTGGTGGCGGGTCCGGGCCAGCTCGATGCACTCGTGGACGAGGTTCCCGAAATCGACTTCCGTACGAAAACTGGCGGGGTGCTTGTAACCAACCTGGCCCGCCTTTAACACCTGTTCCACCGTTCCCAACAAGCGATCTGCGTCATTGAGCATCAGCTGGTAAAACTGCTGGCGCTGGGCTTCATCCACTTCCCGCCGCTGCAAGGTTTCGAGGTACAGGCGAATGGAAGCGATGGGGGTTTTCAATTCATGGGTGACGGCGTTGATGAAGCTGTCATGCTGTTCGTTACGGCGAATTTCGCGCACCAGAAAGCCGGTGTTCAGAATCATTCCCGCGATGATCGCTGCGAAGAAGATCACTCCGAACAAAAGCAGAACGCCGGCCCGCCAATTGAGGATGATCCAACTGACGTTCAGCGCAACCGCGAGCGCAACCGAGCACACACCCAGCGCAACGAAAAACGCGATAGCCTTGCGGCGGCTCCTGACTCTCATGGTGGCCACTATTGTACCGCGGAGTGCGGAATGTCCAGCAGTAGGTATGGGGCGAGGTTGGAAGGGTACGATTAACAGCCATTTCGCAGGCGGTTAGGGCGAGCTGAAGATTGAATTCAGTTCAAACAGCAAACGTGCGAACGCCCTGTTTCTATGATTGTGCAGAAATCAAATGCGTTTGAGGCGCCGATGCTGCCGCAGCCTGCGCCGGCTCGAGACGGCGAAGCCGCGTGGATTCTGCTTCCGTAACCAGAATTTGCTTGGCCAGACCGAGCTTCTTGAGCGCCCAAATTCCGTACCAGTTCATGTCGACTTCATACCACCTCAAGCCGTGGCGCGCCGAGACTGGATGCGCATGGTGATTGTTGTGCCAGCCCTCTCCGAACGTGAGGATGGCCACAAACCAATTATTCGTCGAAAGATCCCGAGTCTCAAAGCGGCGCGAACCCCACACGTGCGTTGCTGAATTCACCAGCCAGGTGGCATGCAAGCCTACGACGGTGCGCATGAAAATGCCCCAGAGCAAAAACGGAATTCCGCCGAGCGCGAGCAGCACAACTCCCAGAACGATCATGGGCACATAATGATATTTAGTGATCCAAAGGTGAAATTTGTCCTTCGCCAGATCAGGGACGTAGTGAGCGAGGGTGGAGGTATCGTGGTGCATGGACCGCCCCGTCAGGATCCAGCCCATATGCGCCCACCATTTGCCGTCAACCGGAGAGTGCGGATCGCCCTCTTTATCGGAGAACTGGTGATGAATGCGGTGCGTGGCGACCCAGAAAATCGGGCCGCCTTCCAGGGCAAGAGTGGCGCAGGTGGTGAGGAAATATTCGATGCCTTTGGGAGTCTTGTATCCGCGGTGAGTGAGCAACCGGTGATAGCCCATACCGATCCCCAGGCTCCCGGAAACCCACCACAAGAAAATTGCGACAAGAAAGGCCTTCCAGGTGAAGAAAAATAGCGCTGCGATGGCGCCCAGGTGGAACATGAGCATGAACGCAGCAGTCACCCAGTTGAATCCATCGTCGCGGCACTGCTTTTTACGTAGACTCTCAAGTTGCATCGTGGGGTCCTTCCCTGTCTGGTTTTGTTGCTTACGAAATCTAGCGTAGCAGGAACCGGCGTAAGTGATTGTAATAGTTATGTAATAGAGGATATCGAGGCTACGAATCGGTTAGCACTCAGCTCGGAATATAGCTACCCTTTGATCACTCATCCAACTGGCCGTGGGAGGCATTCAAGCTGAAATTTCCATCATTTTCGCGCCAATTTGGCTGAATTTGTGATCCGTCGGAAAGTAAATGCCCTTCGCTTTTGATTCGCTTTTGGCGCAATTCAACCGGACATTTGGGATCGGCGAAGGTGGTGGAACAAACTGGAACCATCTGAAGAGTTACTTCGCGAACGATGAAACATAGTTTCAGAATGAAGCACTATCGGCGAGCTATCGGACGAAAAGCGGCGTCCCCTACTTGCGTGCTGAAGAGGCCGCCGCCTGCCGCAATGTGTTCTACTTGCTGTGCATGGACCTCCCCGTCTAAGCCGCCTTCCGCTCGAATTTTTCCGCCCAGCGAATTTTACCGGTTGTTTGCATCACGATGAAGAGGGTGAGGATCGCGCCAATCGTGATTGCCAGGCCGGTGTAGCCTTTGAAGAAGAACGCGTACGAAAACAAGACCAGGTAGCCGAATTGAGCGAACGCCGATTCGAACGCGAAGCGTCTCCCGGCGACTAGCCTCAAATAGCTCCACACCAAATACATGGACACCGCCGAACAAATCAGGAAGGCCGCGTGGATCGAAATGTGATCCACCAGATAGGCGAGCAATAAATGAAACGCAAAAAACGCGCAAGCCAAGAAAAAATAGTTCATGGGATGCAGTTCAATTCTCTGCAGCATAGTCAGAATAAAAATCAGAAAGAAAAAGAAGAACAAAGATACCGGCGCGAAAAAGCTGATCTGCCCGGCGAGCGGGCCGGGCTGCGGCTTTTCCGGCATCTTCAAGCCGATCTCGAAGCCTGACAATAAGTCGCGATACGACCAGGTGAGGAGCCATCCGTCCGAGGTCTTTTGCTTTTCGCTCGGCGCGAGGGTATTTTGCGGGAAATCGAAGCCGTCGAAATTTGTTTTCAGCCTCAAATTGAACTGCTTCACTTCGGCGACTTCGTCGCCCAGGTGATAGCGCCAGGTATCCAAACCTTGCGACCGGTAGGCGGCGTGCAAAACAGCGGACTTCCCTGCCGGAATATTCAGAGTTCCCCTGAGTCCGTCGTCGCTTGTGGTCACTTGCAGAGGCTGATCATCCACGGCGATGATCATGTCGTCATAAATTGCTTCTTTGCTGGGCAGCTTGAAGACGAAAGTGACGGGCTGATCCCCGGTCGAGGGATTGCGGAATGTGTAGAGTCCGGAAAAAACAACTCTGTAGGTGCTGTACCAGAGAAGGCCTTTTTGCCGGTACTCCAGTCCTAAATCGACGTTGATCTGGCTGGCTTCGAGCGGCAAGTAAACGCGGGTCTGCAGCTTTTCTAACTTCTTCGAATTCTTGTCTCCTTCCCGTACTTCCACCGGCCGTTCCGTGATGAGCTGGTAGCTAGCCGTGGGCGGAGCTTGCGATTGCGGCGCGCCCCAAACCGACTGGACGCGGCTATTCAAATTATCGTTGGCCGAGTACGTGCGATACATCAGGGTGCTGCCGAGGGCAACCCAGGCAACAGTGGAGCAAGCAAAGATAAAAACGATCGCAGCAATTCGTTTGGTCATCGAGAGATCTCCGTTCCCTAGAATTCCGCCGCTCCCCCACGATAGGGCCGGAAACCTCTTGTTGTAAAGTACTTTATTTTTGCAAGTACTTCTATAGCAATGCTTCGGCTCTCGTCAAAGAATGTACAGCCGTGCGATTGAGCGGCGCGTTGTGGCGTTCACTACGGATAAATGGCGGCGTTGCTCGTGATTCCCCGCTGCGCCCGTAATGACAGCGGGTGTGGGGCGCAAAGTAGTGCCAAGAGCCTGCTCCAGAGAACGCTCCATTGTTTCGTTCACTGGATGGGCCGCTTTCTTTCCTAGTCGGGCTCTTGAGTGACGATGTGGACGTCCACAGCGGGGGCGTTGCGCAGGAAACGGTTGATGGCACTCATGTAAAGGATCTTGCGCCAACCTTCCATGGCGGAACGGCCGAAGATTACCTGGGTGATGTGTCTGTCGCGGACAAACGCGGCAGTGGCTTTGGCAATGTTGGAGTCTTTTAGCCGGACCACCTTTGCGCCGAGGGTTTCGGCGAATTGCAGATTGGCTTCCAGTGTTTTCTGTTCCTTGATCTTGGAATCGCCCCCGCTGTCTACGTGAACGGCGTAAAGTTCGGCGTCCATTCGACGGGCCATGCGCGCCGAGCGGGCGATCAGGTATTGGGCCCGGGGATTGGCGCTGACGCAAACCGCGATTCGTTCCCGGACGGGCCAAGTGGCCTGGATATCTTTTTCTTCCATGTACGTTTCCAGGCTACGGTCGACCTGCTCGGCCACCTGGCGAAGCGCCAATTCGCGAAGGGCAATCAAATTGCCGCGGCGGAAAAAATTCTTCAGCGATTGCTCCACTTTCTCCGTACCGTAAATGTCTCCCCTCTTCATGCGGTTCTGAAGTGCTTCGGGAGTCAAATCGACCATCACCGTTTCCGCGGCCATCAACATCACCCAATCCGGCACGGTTTCGCGCACGGAGATTCCAGTGATGGTGCGGACGGTGGGGGCAATGCTTTCGATATGCTGGATATTGACGGTAGAAATCACATCGATTTTCGCGTCGAGAAGCTCGAGAATATCCTCGTAGCGCTTGCGATGTTTGCTGCCGGGAATATTGGTGTGGGCGAGTTCATCGACCACCACCACCTGGGGACGCCGTGCCAAGATGGCATCCACGTCCATTTCTTCAAAGAGGGTTCCCTTGTATTCGATCTTTCGGCGCGGTACGGTCTCAAGCTGTGTGGCTAGTTCCTCAATGCCTTTTCGGCCGTGGCTCTCCACCACTCCTGCGACTACATCTTCGCCGCGGCTATGCCGGCGAATGGCCTCGCTGAGCATACTGTAGGTCTTGCCGACGCCAGGGGCATAGCCCAGGAAGAGCTTCAGGCTGCCTTTCGTTTTTTCTTGCGGAGAGGCCTCCGCGAGCCATTGCTCAGGAGTCTTAGGCATGTGCTCTATTCTCAGTTACGACCAGCCAGAAAGCTAGGCTAGAATGACAGCGTGCAAGAACCGCTACTGGCGCGGATTTTCCGATTTGTAGCCGCACTAGCCGTGGTGTTTGCGATCGTCTTTTTCTACCACAAAATCCTGCCTGTCAACTCCACAACCGTGGCACTGACGCTGGTTCTTGCCATTCTGGCGGCATCCACAGCTTGGGGGATCGCTGTAGCTGTGTTCATGTCCGTCATATCAATGCTGGCATTCAATTTCTATTTTCTCCCCCCGGTGGGAACACTGACGATTTCGGATCCGCAGAACTGGGTGGCGCTGTTCGTGTTCCTGGCAGTTTCGGTGATGGCCAGTCATCTCTCGTCGAGCGCGCGGCGGCGAACAGCGGAAGCCTCCTCCCGAAGGCGGGAAGTGGAAAAGCTCTACGCATTCAGCCAAGTATTGCTCGAGACGGGAAACGTAATCGAATTGCTGAACCGGATTCCCTCGCGGATTGTCGATTCATTCGAAGTGGGAGCTGCGGCGCTTTACCTCGACGGCAAGCAGAAGGTCTACCGTTCGGGGCCGGCAATTCCTCAACTGGATTTGGAGAGGCTGAAGGCGGTGGTGGCGCGCGAGGAGCCGGTGATTGACGAAGCGGCCAGCTTGTCGTTTGTTCCCGTGCGGATGGGACTCCGGCCATTCGGGAGCCTTGGGATTTCGGGAGCAGTGCTTTCGAGGCAGACGCTGGAAGCACTGGGCAACTTGATTGCGGTGGCGATGGAACGCGCGCGGGCTGTGGAACAATTGGGACAGGCCGAGGCGGCGCGTGAGGGAGAGCGGCTGCGAACCGCACTGCTGGATTCGGTGACTCATGATCTGAGAACGCCGCTAACTTCGATCAAGGCTGCCGTGACGACGTTGCTTTCGAACCCGGCGTTGAAAGATGAACAGCGGCAGGAATTGTTGACAGTCATCAATGAAGAATCGGATCGCCTGAACCGGCTGGTGGGCGAAGCCGCAGAGATGGCTCAACTGGATGCGGGAGAGGTGGAACTCAGGCTCGAGCCGCAGCGGATTGAAGATGTAATTTCCGCGGCGCTGACGCAATGCAAAAGCGTCCTGGGCAATCGAAGCATTGAATTAAACCTGCCGCAGGACCTTCCGCGAGTGCGGGTGGATCTTCCGAAGGTGAAGGAAGTGCTGGTTCATTTGCTTGAAAATGCGAATCAATATTCACCGTTGGACCAGCCCATCACGATCAGTGCGGAATATACTGGAGATTTTGTGGCTACCAGCGTGGCGGATCGTGGCACGGGCATCGGCGTTCCCGAACAAAGCCTGGTGTTCGAGAAGTTTTATCGAGGGAGAGACCAGAGATACACCGTACAAGGAACCGGGATGGGACTGCCCATCGCCAAGGCGATTGTCGAGGCACATGGCGGCTCGATCAGCGTCACCAGCCAGTTGGGACACGGTTCCGTTTTTACTTTTAATCTTCCGATCTATCGAGGTCGCTGACCGCACCCGTGAATTCCCAAACTATCCTAGTGGCGGACGACGAGCCGCAGATTCGCCGTGTGATGCGGACGGTTTTAGCCGCCCAGGGTTACACCGTGGTGGAAGCGCACGATGGAGTAGAGGCGCTGGAACTTTTGCGCAAAGAACGCGCGGACCTGATCCTGCTCGATGTAAACATGCCCCGACTGGATGGCTTGGCGGCGTGCCGCGAAATCCGCCGGAGCAGCGATGTGCCGATCATCATGCTGACTGTGCGCAATTCGGAGCATGACAAGGTAGCAGCGCTCGATGCCGGGGCTGACGACTATGTTGTGAAGCCATTCGGCGTGGAGGAACTACTGGCGCGGATTCGGGCGGCGCTTCGCCGTTCGGCTACGGTGGAATCCATTCCAGCAATAAAATTGAAGGACTTGGGAATCGATTTCGACCGGCGTGAAGTGACCGTGAATGGTGAAACGGTTCGCCTGACTCCCAAGGAATTCGATTTGCTTCGCTTGCTGGTCTGCAATAAAGGAAAAGCCGTGGCGCACCGGCGATTGCTGCAGGCCGTATGGGGACCGGATTATGGCGAAGAGACGGAATACTTGCGCGTGTTCATCAATCAATTGCGCAAGAAAATCGAGCCTGATCCAAGCCACCCACGCTACATCAAGACTGACCCGTGGGTTGGATACCGGTTTGAAATCCCCGCCGACCCGCAGACCGGGCGCAGCAGTTCCAAGCGGTGACAGCAGCCCTCTCGCAGCAATTCACTTTCCGCCTTCTTTTTTCGGATAGCGCGCATCGAGATCGAGGTTCAGTTCCAGCACATTTACGCGCGGTTCGCCCAGAAATCCAAGCTGGCGTGGCTCGGTGTGTTGATTGACCATCGATCGGAGTTGGCTTTCGTCGATTCCCCGCTCGCGGGCGACGCGAGGAATTTGAAATTCAGCAGCGGCGGGGGAAATGTCTGGATCGAGGCCGGAGCCGGAAGTCGTGACTAGATCAACTGGGATCGCGGCACTGGGGTTTTCGCGATGAAGCGTTTCCACGTCGCCGTTGACACGATCGAGAAGAGCTTTGTTGGTGGGCGCCAGATTCGAGGCGGAAGACGACGAAGAATCATATCCTGCCGGTCCAGCGGCCGACGGCCGAGGATGAAAATAAGCCGTAGCGGAAAATGGCTGGCCAATCAGGCGCGAGCCAATTGTTTTTCCGCCGGCTTGGATTAAGCTTCCATTCGCCTGGCGCGGGAACAGCACTTGCGCCAGTCCTGTGACGACCAGGGGATATACGATTCCGAGAAGCACGGTCGTCGCCAGAGTCATCCAGATGGAGATAAGCAGGTTTTTTTTCATAAGTCCCTCACGCCAGCCCGATTCGCGTAATGATCATGTCAATCAACTTGATGCCGAGAAATGGCGCGATCACGCCGCCCAATCCGTAAATCAGCAAATTGCGCCGCAGCAATGCTTCCGCACCCAGTGGACGGTAACGCACGCCTCTTAGGGCCAGTGGCACTAGAGCAATGATAATCAGCGCGTTGAAAATCACCGCGGAGAGAATGGCGGATTCCGGAGTCTTCAGAGCCATTACGTTCAACACGTTCAACTGGGGAAAGGCCACCGCAAACATGGCCGGAATAATCGCGAAATATTTTGCCACATCGTTGGCCACGGAGAATGTGGTCAGCGCTCCGCGAGTGATTAACAATTGCTTGCCGATTTCGACCACCTCGATCAATTTGGTGGGATTGGAATCGAGGTCCACCATGTTGCCGGCTTCCTTGGCCGCCTGAGTGCCAGCATTCATCGCCAGGCCTACGTCGGCTTGTGCCAGAGCAGGTGCGTCATTGGTGCCGTCGCCCGTCATGGCGACGAGTTTGCCCTTGGCCTGTTCGCGGCGAATCAAGGCGAGCTTGTCTTCGGGCTTGGCCTGCGCGAGAAAATCGTCCACTCCTGCTTCGCGTGCGATGGCTGCAGCCGTCAAAGGATTGTCTCCGGTAATCATCACCGTGCGGATACCCATGGCGCGCATTTGATCGAACCGCTCACGGATGCCGCCTTTAACTATATCCTTCAGGTAGATCACTCCCATCACGCGCCGATCCTCGGCAACTAGCAAAGGAGTCCCGCCGCTATTCGAAATCCCCCTGACAATATCTTCCACTTCCTTGGCGATTCCATTTCCGCTCTTGGAGACATATTCGGCGATGGCAATCGGGGCGCCTTTTCGAATTTCGCGGCCATCCAGATCAACGCCCGACATGCGCGTGGTCGCTGAGAAAGGAATGAAGGTGGCTGTTACGGTGGACAAGTCGCGTCCACGCAAACCGTATTTCTCCTTGGCCAGCACGACGATGGACCGGCCTTCCGGAGTTTCATCGGCCAGCGATGCGAGTTGGGCCGCGTCCGCGAGATCGGTTTCTTTCACGCCCGGCGCCGGGATAAATTCGGTCGCTCGGCGGTTTCCGAGGGTAATAGTGCCAGTCTTGTCGAGAAGAAGTATGTCCACGTCACCGGCTGCTTCCACTGCCCTCCCCGACATTGCCAGAACATTTCTTTGCACCACGCGATCCATCCCCGCTATACCGATGGCGGAGAGCAATCCTCCAATGGTGGTGGGAATCAGGCAAACCAGCAGGGAGACCAGCACGAATATGGATTGCGGCGCACCCGAATAGATGGCGATCGGCTGCAGAGTGACTACCGCCAACAAAAAGATGATAGTCAGCCCCGCCAGCAGGATATTCAACGCGATCTCATTCGGCGT
Organism: uncultured Acidobacteriota bacterium; assembly: GCA_963797765.1. Taxonomy (GTDB): domain Bacteria; phylum Acidobacteriota; class Terriglobia; order Acidiferrales; family UBA7541; genus JBGPTK01. The sequence goes on from CAWCQU010000003.1 coordinate 1,964,596, forward strand.
TTTCTGGCGTTCGGCTCCCTCCACCATCTTAATCATGCGGTCGAGAAATGTTTCTCCCGGATTCGACGTGATTTTAATGGTGATTTCATCGGAGAGGACTCGAGTCCCTCCAGTAACGGCGGAACGGTCGCCACCCGATTCTCGAATTACCGGAGCTGATTCGCCAGTGATGGCCGATTCATCCACGGACGCGACGCCCACTACCACCTCGCCATCTCCAGGAATGAATTCGCCCGTCTTCACGACTACCAGATCGCCGGCGCGCAGCTTAGAGCTAGAAACAGTCTCCAATTCTCCGTCGGCCAGCATGCGCCGAGCCATTGTCTCCGCCCGCGCTTTTCGCAGAGTATCGGCTTGGGCCTTCCCGCGGCCTTCGGCCATGGCTTCCGCGAAATTGGCGAAGAGAACCGTGAACCAGAGCCAAAGAGTGATCTGCAAGGCAAAACTGAACCCAGGAAGGCGATGGTACGTATTCCAAATCAGCTCGACCGTGGTAAGGAAGGCGCCGATTTCCACCACGAACATCACCGGATTCTTCATCAATGTACGGGGATTCAGCTTCACAACGGAATCCCACAGCGCCCGGGTGACAATTCCACCGGTCCAGAGTGATTTTTTTGCGCTCTTCGAAGTTGGTTGCGGCATGGACTAAAACACCTTTCCTGCGTGCATAAGCAGGTGTTCAAGAATGGGCCCCAAGCTGAGCGCGGGGAAGAATGTGAGCGCGCTCACGATCAGAACCACGGAGATCAACAGACCGGTAAAGAGCGGCGTGGTGACCGGAAACGTGCCTACCGATTCAGGAGCAACTTTTTTGCGAGCGAGATTTCCGGCAATCGCCAACACCGGAATGATCATGAAAAACCGTCCCAGCAACATATCAAAGCCGATGCTCACGTTGAACCAGAGTGAATTCCAGTTGCCTCCGGCGAACGCCGAACCATTATTCGCGGCACCGGATGTATAGGCGTAGAGAATTTGTGATAGGCCGTGCGGGCCGGGATTGGTGATGCCTGCCTTGCCGAAAGGAGTGACGACCGCGACCGCCGTGAACACCAGAATAATGATCGAGAAAATGAGCACCGCCAGCATAGCCATTTTGACGTCGTAGGCTTCGATCTTCTTTCCCAGGTATTCCGGAGTTCGTCCCACCATCAATCCGGCGATAAATACCGACAAGATCACCATCACCAAAATGCCGTAGAGGCCGGAGCCGACGCCGCCGAAAACCACTTCACCGAGCATCATGTCGATCATCGGAATCATTCCACCGAGCGGGGTAAACGAATCGTGCATCGCGTTGACCGCGCCGCAGCTTGTATCGGTAGTAACCGTGGCCCAGAGCGCCGAATTGGTGATTCCGAAGCGAACTTCCTTGCCTTCCATGTTTCCGCCTGGCTGCTTTGAGCTCACAGACTGGTCAATGCCATGGAGAAGCGGATTGCCCTTCGATTCCGCGGAATAGGCAACCGATACCCCAATTAGAAATAGAATGGTCATCGCGCTCCACACGGCCCAACCATGCCGCTGCGAGCCGGTCATTCGTCCGAGAGTGTAGGTAAGACCGGAGGAAATGGCGAAGATGAGCACAAGCTCCAGAGAATTCGAAAGCGGAGTGGGATTTTCAAAAGGATGGGCCGAATTGGTGTTGAAAAATCCACCGCCATTCGTGCCGAGTTCCTTGATGACCTCCTGACTGGCCACCGGGCCTTGCGCAATCACCTGCTCTCGCACCACTTGAGTGGAGGCTTTGCCATCCGCCCCCGTGGTGGTCACCGTCTGAGGGTCAAGCAGTTGGACGGTTGTATAGGGCTTAAAATTCTGGATCACTCCTTGCGAGACCAGCAGCAAGGAAACGACGATACAAAGTGGCAGTAGAACCCATAACGTGGAGCGGGTGAGATCCACCCAGAAGTTACCGAGCGTTTTCATCTCGCGCCGCGCGATTCCGCGAATCACTGCGATGGCCAGGGCGATCCCCGTCGCGGCGGACATGAAATTGTGGTACGCCAGTCCCGCCATTTGCGTCAGGTAACTCATGGTGGTTTCTGGGATGTAGGACTGCCAGTTCGTGTTGGTGGTGAAGGAAGCGGCAGTGTTAAATGCTGCTCCCTGTTCGACTCCCACGAGTCTCTGGGGATTCCAGGGCAGCCAGTACTGCAAGCGCTGCATTGCGTAGAGTAGGATCATCGAAACGACGCTGAAAAGCAGCATGGCCACGGCATATTCGGTCCAGCGCATTTCGTGTTGATCGTCCACGCCAGTGAGGCGATAAAGGAGTTTTTCGAGCGGCCGCATCACTGGATCGAGAAATGTCTTTTCCCGGTTGAAGACGCGCGTCATGTAAATGCCGAGCGGCTTCGTGATCAGAAAGATCACCAGCAGGAAGAAAGCGATTTGAAACCAGCCATTCGTGGTCATGACTAGAACTTCTCCGGCCACAGCAAAGCCGTGACCAAGTATCCGAGAACCAAAACGCAAATCGCCAGAAGCAACACCGTTGCCAACATAATCGAGAACTCCCTTAGTTGAGCTTCTCGCAGGCGTAGACGTATGCGAGGCTCACCACAAAGAAAACCGCCGTGACTGTGACAAACAGAGTGTCCATCATACTTGGTTCATCCTTCTTAAAGGACCGCGCGGCCGTCTATCTTGGCAGCCGGCCGCTTCTGCCCTCTAGAATTTCACGAGCAAGGCCAACGTGATCCGGTTCTCGATCTTGCGCAGATCGGGAGTAAATCCCGGCACCACAGAGCCAGGAGCACCGGTGTTTCCGCCCAGAGGCGTAATGCCGCCCGGCCCAGAGAAATACGGAACGTTGGCGGCGCGGTGGTTGAATTCGGAGCGGAACGTAATGTATTGGCTGGGCATATAATCCCACGTCGCAGAAACGTCCCATGCCTTGTATTGGTCACCTGGATTCTCGGTAAAGTATGGCGTTCCGGAAGCTGCCGTAGCGCCATTGATCGGCGGCAGCAGCACCAGGTAACGTCCCGGGTTATTGATTTTGCCGCCCCCGAGCGTTAGCCCGTAGCGATCGTTGTCGAACCAAAAGCGGTTGTAGAACATGAAGCCGATGAAGCTCTGCTTGGGCCCTTTCACTGTATCGCCAAAGCAGCTTACCCCGCCGCCGTGCTCGCATCCCAAGTCACCGGTGAAAGAAAAGGCCAACTTGTCGAGAAAATTCCCGGGCTTATCGTAATACTTGATCTGGATGCTATCGTCGGTGTGGTAGCGCACGCGGCCGGGAGCACCGAGCGCATCCTCTCCCAACGCATACTGATTGCCAAGAACCGAGAGCCAGCCGTTTGGCCGCCAGAGGAGTTGAAATCCAAAACCAGGCCGGCTGTTGAAGCGGCCGTAAGACTGCCACCCGTTGACAAACCAGGGCTCAATCTTCAAATGTTCCGTCGGATAAATCTGGATGCGAACGCCGTTGAAAAACCACGGAGTATTGGAAGAAACATAAGATGGCTGATAGGCCCAATTGTCAAAGTTGTAGTAGCTGAACAAGCCGACGTAGGACATGAAGATTCCGGCATCCACGTTGATCCCGTGCAGCACATTGAAATGATAGCCACCGTAGGCTTCCGAGATATATCGATAGGCGCCGTCGAGATCCCACTGGCCGCGGGCGGCGCTGGCATCGTTGCGCGGGGTTGTCACTGAATACATTCCAAATTGCGTCATCAAGCGAGCGCGCACATTGTCATAGTGAAAATCGCCGCCGACTCCTAACTGAGTTAACTGAAACTCTTTGGAGCGAAAGATTTCGCTCGACCCGCCGATGGTGTCGTCCTTGGGATTATTGAAATCGTAGACGTAGTCAACGTCGGCGCGGATTTCCGGCGTGAAAAATTTTGTATCCATCGGCACTTCTTTTGTGCGGGGATTGCCGTTCAACCAGGTGAAGTCCGCAAAGGCGAAAGGCGCCGCCTTGGCCGGCTTGGCTGGCTTCGTATCAACTGAGGCGGTCTTGATCGGTGGAGCTGCTTCCGGCGAAGCAGGCGGAGTGAACGCCGCCGGGTTTACCGCATTTGCTGGAGCTCCCGCGCTTACAGCCGCCGGCTGCTCCTGCGCTTTCTTGTTGCTCAATTCCGCCTCGAGTTGTTCGATGCGCTTCCGCATCGCATCCAGTTCTTTCTGAATCGCCGAAGGAATTGGCTGCTCCGGAGAAGCCGTAGAGGCACTTGCCGGGACAGTGGCTGGTGCAGCCGGTGGTGGATTGGCCGGCCCATTACCGCTATTCTGCGCGAAACAAGGATACTGCCAGAGCATCGCGGCTAGAATGCCTACCATGAACGGATACTTGCGAGATGAAATAAATTTCGTCACTTGAAAACTAGCGTTCATTTGAATAGCCCTTTTTCGAGCCGCGATCATCCCCCGATTCGATCGCATGACCCACATCCATAAATCCAAGACTCGCGAAACTCAATAAACCACGCGGTGATACAAGATACTGGGGAGTCTGACGCACGTCACCGGACCGTCCCGACACAAGAACGTCGGCAACCTTCTTTCTCATCAGATTGGACTTCCTGTTTCTTAGCTGTTTGCCCACTACCGTAGAGGAGTTCGTCTTGGGCACCGTCACAATGGGAAGTTGGAAATCTTGGAATTTTGCTAGAGGCTCTCCGCAATGTGCCATCCGATCCGCCCAGATGTGGCGGAGCCGCCAGTCAGCCGAATCGAAATCCTCCTTGCAAGAGTTCGAATTCCGCGGCAAACTGGAAAGGTTGAGTTCACGGCGAAACTGCAGCAGGACGTAGATCAGAAATAAACATGCCATCACACAAACTGCGCCAATAATCAGATTGACCACGAACGATTTCTCCTCTGCCGTTGAAACGTGTCGCAGGCAACTTCGAGGCTACGTAATCAGAGCATGGGGAAGTCTAGTCAGGCCGGCATCAGGAAGGCATAAGCGGTCTATAAGGAATTTATTAAGTTCTGGTATGGTGGGGCCGTGAAGCAGGAAAAGGACTTATGGAAGGAATCGGCAAATACTGAGATTTTAGGGGGAGAGGGCGCGCAGTTGGCTTTGGATCCCTCGCTGACGCCCGGGATGACCCTATCGGATAAGCCTTTAATCGAATTTGGGCAGATCGGAGATACGCCATACTCCGATGGATTTATCGGCGTAGGCATCGCCTTCCTCGGTGCAGCCTTCAACTATGAGACGAAACGGTTGAGGGAAAGAGAAAGGAGGGCGAGTGAAATTCAAGGGGCGCCAGTCTCCGTCCTGGATGTCGATATTGCTCGCAATGTCGAAGAACGTGGTGGTGGCCAGAAAGAACGCGCCGCTGCGACGGATATTGGAGAGGGCCTTGAGGACATTGTCGGATGAGAGATGGACTAGGCAGTCGCGGCAAAAGATGAAATCGGATTTTGGAAGCGGCCCGAGCGTCAGATCCAAATCTAAAAATGTTCTATTCGGGGCTGCGAAAAGTTTCCGATTACGCGCGACAATTTCAGGAACGATGTCGCCACCTATGTAATTCGCGACGGAATCGGCGATCTCCGAAAACCAATTGAAATCGCCGCAGGGAATATCCAAAAGCACCTTGCTGCCTGTTTCTTTTAAGACTTCCTGAAGGCCCTTACGAAGCGCAGCCGTGGCCCACTTCGCCGAGCCTAGTCCCGATCTGGATTCCTGGTCGCCCCACAAATTCGTCTTGTAGATGTGTTCGAATCGTTGCTCCAGAGTCAGGGGCTTGAATATTTCCGCGTCCTCGACGAAACGCAGGTGAGCGAGAACCGGCGGGCGCTTGCTATCCTTGCCAGCCGAAAGGCCGGAATTGGAGATGGGTGTTGCGTGTTGTCGCGGCTTGCTCGTCTTGTCGATGGGCGTTTCTCCGTTGAAAACTGACGGAGTAAATCATAGCACTTCGGGCGCCCGGCTCGTCTATCGTGGAACCGAATGCAGTTTCGCGTCTCAGGCTAGGAGCAAAGCTCAGCAGCTTTCTGATTAAGACTGCCGGTTCAACCGGTCGATGCAACACCATCTGATATAGATTTTGTCCCAAAAGGTGGTGTTTATGACTCAAGGGAAACGGTTTGGGCTTTCGGCGACGCAGAAGCGCGACATGTGGCGTCGTTGGAAGGCGGGAGACTCGCTGCATAAGATCGGACGCGCCTTCGGAAAGGAGCATTCGTCGATTCGTTGTTTGGTGGCGCGTCACGGTGGGTTTATTCCGGCGGTCCGGCGGCGCTCGCTCCTCGCGCTCACGCTGCGTGAGCGCGAGGAGATCTCTCGAGGGATCGCTTCCGGTTCGTCGATTCGCGAGATAGCTAAAGGCCTGGATCGCGTTGTGTCGACAGTAAGCCGGGAGATCGCACGTCATGGAGGCCGTCCTGACTATCGAGCCAATGAAGCCGATTCCCAGGCCTGGGAATCGGCTTTGCGGCCCAAGCGGTGCCTACTTGCGATCCATGTGAGGTTGCAGAAGGTCGTTGCGAGTAAACTGATGTTGGATTGGTCGCCGGAGCAGGTTTCCGGGTGGCTGAAAATCCAGTATCCCGATGACGAGAGCATGCGTGTGTCTCACGAAACCATTTACCGTAGCCTGTTCATTCAAGCGCGAGGAGTGCTGAAAAAGGAGCTGCTGGAGCACCTGCGATCCAAGCGCCGCATCCGCCGGCCGCAGCACTCTCGTATCTTTAAAGACGCGCGCGGTCAAATCGTAGATGCCATCTCCATCCGGGAAAGGCCCGCGGAAGTTGCGGACCGCGCCATACCAGGGCATTGGGAGGGCGATCTCCTGAGCGGCTCAAGGAACAGTCACATGGTGACCTTGGTAGAACGCCATTCGCGTTTTACCGCGCTCGTAAAAGTGCCCAGCAAAGACACGGCGGTTGTCGTCGCCGCCCTGAGCCGACACATTCGTAAACTTCCAGTGTCACTGCGGCGCTCGTTGACCTGGGATCGAGGACTTGAGATGGCCAAACACAAGACCTTCACGGTGGCGACGAATGTGAAAGTGTACTTCTGTGATCCGCAAAGTCCTTGGCAGCGCGGCACCAACGAAAACACGAACCGGTTGCTGCGACAATACTTCCCCCGGAGAACCGACCTCCGCGGCTACAAACAATCCGAACTAGACGCGATCGCCATGCGCCTAAATCAGCGCCCGCGAAAGACCTTGGGTTTTGAAACCCCTGCAAGTAGACTTCGAGCAAGTGTTGCATCGACCCATTGAATGCACCACCATCAGGTGGGATGAGAGCCGGCGATGGCGGCGTGCGGGCGATAGCGATCTCGGAAGAGGACTGGCGACGGAACGAACCGGAGTCGACGGTCTGGCCGGTGCGTGAAATCGTCTGAAAGTAAAAATCATCGCCGGCAATTTCGACCAGCATAAAGGTGCGGTCGCTATCGAAGCCCCTCTCGGTGATGGCTGTGTGCTTCAAGTTCTTCGATCTTAATTGCCCGGACGAGCCTTCTGTAAAATAATAAATTCCGTGCTGCGGATGGATCCGCTCGTGGACGTGTTCGTGTCCTGAGAAAACGACATTCACGCCGTACTTCATAAAGATTGGCTCCAGCACCTGGCGCAAACCGTGCGAGACCAACTGACTCACCCTGGTGGTCATGTATTTTTCAAGATAACTGCCGATGGCGCCGACTACCGCAATCAGGGTTACAGCGGCCACGGCGAAATGCAAGATCGTGAAATTATTATTCCCGAAGAAATGAGTGAAAATCCACCCAGCCAATGCGGGAGTTTCTTCGACTGGAGAAGATTGTCGATGACGATCTTGATGGGCCACGGCTGAACAATGTCCGAGAGAGTTTCGCCGAAAACCGCGGCCAGCGCGATGCAGAGCGCCTTCCAATGCGGGCGAAGGAGTGCGGTGATGCTAAGTTTGTCCGAATTTTGGACTGGTAACGGTTTTGAGACGATGTCTGGCATTTTGCATTCCGAGCCGTTCGTCCGCAGAACCAATCAGCCCAGTGCAGGCCTGGAACGAGATCAGGCGAGTGAGTCTGATTTGAGTACTACTGCGGTTTAAACTTTCCTGCGGCCAGGACCACAATTATCAGACTGAATCTTTCTGCCTCGTCGCCCGCACACCCTTCAGGATTCCCAGACCCACCAGTACAGCGGCGCCGGCTGCAATCCAATGGGTGGGAACGTGGAGCAGGTAGGCAGCATAGAGCAGCCCGACGATCATGATTGCAAATCCAATTGAGTAGATTCCGAACGACATGACATTTCCTTCCCGAGCTGCCTCGGACGTTTGTTCCGAAATTTGAGTTCGTCAGGAGGAGTGCGAAACGCGAATGCAGCCCTCGCCCTGGGTGTTGAAACACCTCCTGTACCGTCTACTCTGACGAGCTGGCCTTTTGATCTTTCACCTGCAGCTCGTTTACGACCTGCTGGACATTGGGAACGCCGGTCGCAACCCTTTCAACGAGGGCTCTCTTGGCTTGCGAATTAACTTCGCCGGTCAATGTGACGACGCCGTTTTTCACGTCGTACTTGACGCCCTTATCAAGCCTTCGTTGGACCAGTGCAGCGTCCAAGTTTTTCTCGATGCCAGCATCAAGATCCGAATTGACCGTCTTGGCGACGCTTTCCACGCCCGGAGGAATCACCGCTATTTGATTTGAAACAACCTGTGAGCCAGCGAAGGACTTAGCGATGGCTTCGGCTTGAGACTTGTCTCCGTCGGATGGGACGTGTCCGCCGAGGGTAACGACACCTTTTTCACGATCCTGGCCCACGGAAACCTGCGACAGTCCGGCCTGGTCGAGTGATTTGCGAATGTTGTCCGACACATCGGGCGACTTCGCGGCGTTGGAACATCCCGAGAAGGCCCCGACAGCTAAGAGCATGAGCAACGTAACCGAGAGACTGAGCGTTTTCATCTTTCTCCTTTTACGAATCGAGCTAGCCACAAGTGCAACTTTGCAAACCGAAGCGAGCGGTACTATTTCTGAATCCCTACGCCGACTATGCGCTGCGCTCCAATCACGAATTGTTCGCGCCCCGAATCAGTGCAACGCGCCGAGGACATATAGGACCAAGACAATCAGAAGGACTGTCCCGACTGCACCCAGTCCCCCGCCCGCGCCCCAGCGAGAATAGCCGTAATACCCGCCTCCGCCGCCGAACAAAAGAATCAGAATGATAATCAGCAGTAGCATCGAATTCCTCCATACCGTCCGATTTTCAAGTCTAAGCCGACCGTATTAACTACGATTTTGGTGGAACCACCGTAAGCTGATTCACTACGTTACCGTCTCCCGCAACGACCGTGGCTTTGACCTCCACGCTGCTCTTTTCTTCTTCGGTCCTGACTGGCCCTTTGAGCGTGACTTTGCCGTTCTGGGTGATTATTTTTATGTTGTGTGCGTAAGTGGAGAGGGATTTGTCCTTCATGATGGCGCTTCGAATTTTTTTGGTGACTTCCTGGTCGGCCGCGTTCATTTTCTGCTGATCCGCAGTTATTGCCCCCTTAGCGCTGTCGCCCTTATTCGACTTGGTGTTGTCGGATGGCTGCTGCTGCGGATCCTGCGGTTGAGCCGTCAATCCGGGGGCGGCAATCAGCATTGCTCCGAAGACCGCGCAAACAAGAACGCGTGAGTATTTCGATTTCATTCCGATCCTCCGCAGATAAGATTTGATCATTTAACTTGGTTCTTAATTCCTCGATAAACGCGGATTCCGGGAGCCTCTAAGCCCCAGCTGATTTGGATTTCGCTTTCGTGTTCCGCCTATTTTTGGCATTCGACGAATCACCATCGTCTTCCTCGAACCCCATGGCTTCGACGTTGATGTGTTCCGAGAGTTGAGTGAGTTTCTGGTCCGTCTCTTTTTCCTCAGTCAGAGTCTTTTCCAGCAGGGCGACGGCTTCTTGATCGCCGAGCAGGTTTGCGTAGGTACGAACGCATCCGTAACCCGCGATTTCGTAGTGTTCCACTCGCTGAGCAGCCGAAATCAGGCCAGCATCTAATTCGTCTTCGTTCGAATCCTCATCGATGATTTCCTTCCCTTCCTTAATAAGCCCTTCCATCCCTCTACAGGTCTTGCCTTTCGGACTCTCCCCTAGTGCCTCGAAGATTTGCTCCAAGCTTGCGACGTGTTCCCGGGTTTGCTGGATGTGTGCCTCGAACCCGGCTTGCAAATCGTGGGATTGGGCCGCCTTGGCCATCTTTGGCAGCGCCTTGACCAACTGGTTTTCGGCGCTATAAAGGTCTTTCAGCTAGTCGATATATAATTTCTTGAGTGCGTTCATTTTCATTTCAAAAAACTCCTTGATACTGTCTGTCGAATTCCCATATCTCCGGCAGCAATCCTGCTTGCCAACAAATGACGATGTGTAGTTGCGCCGGATGGCGTTACTTTCGCCGGCCTTGTCAGCGCGTGAACTCTAATGCGAGCGGCCCAAGCGGACCATACCCGATATCCTGTAATAACAAGAAAACATGGTAGTACCCCGTTTAAGCCGTGTTTGGCGCAGCTTTTTTTAATAACGAACCCTCTCGCGCCCACCTTTCACCCGCTACCAGGCGTTTCCTTTCGGTCTACGCAATCCACCCGATTCCCTTGCAACGACCGTGACCCTAAGGTGAGGTGGATCTCCGAATCACCGGAAGGCAGACCGGAGCAGAGTGAGAGCTATGCCCGATGGGAAACCTTGAACTGTTACGCAATGGATTTTCCACCATCCTAGTTGCTTTCAAGTTCAGCCGTTTTGAGCATGCTGTGTTTTACGCGGCCGCCTCCGGATGTATCGCGATTGTCCTGGGATTTGCCGTCTTTACGCTGCTGATAGCATCTACAATTTCAGAAGCACTCATTAAGAGAGCTTTTCGGCTGTGCAAGCGGCTGGTCCATCGGAAACCGAAAAATTCCGGATCAGGCGCGCAAGACCTGGAAACAAGCCGTAGTTCACTTCGAGTACCCTGGTGAAAGCTGGCAGGCTTGCCCGACGAAGGGCTGCGCGTGACTGTTCCGACTGGAACGTGGTGAACGGTCCCGAGCACTCGTCTTCCTGCTGCGAAAGGACGCTGAATGAGAGGAAAGAAAGCTAAAGTTGCAATTCCCGGTGCATCTCAAGATTCCAAGGAATCACCAATCAAGAATTTTCTTCTTCGGGTTGGGCCGGGAATCATAACGGGAGCTTCAGACGACGACCCGAGCGGGATAGCTACTTATTCACAAGTCGGGGCGAAATTTGGTTATGGCATGCTCTGGACCATGATTTTCTCTTATCCGCTTATGGCAGGGATTCAGGAGATCAGCGCGCGGATCGGAAGGGTGACTGGAGCTGGAATCGCAAGCAACATCCGCCGCCACTATCCTCGGCCGATTCTTTACGGCATCGTCTCGCTTTTACTGGCGGCAAACATTTTCAACCTGGGAGCTGATATTGGCGCAATGGGCGCCTCGGCAAAACTGCTGTTGCCTGGTCCCCTGTGGGTCTACATCACACTCTTCGGCGTCGTATCCTTGGCATTGCAGATCCTGGTGCCATACACCAGTTACGTAAAGTATTTGAAGTGGCTCACTTTGGCGCTTTTCGCTTACATCGCGACGGCAATTGTGGTCGGTGAACCGAAATGGACGGCGATCCGGGCCGCATTCTGGCCCTCACATTCGATGGGAGGCGGCTACTTCACAGCTCTTATCGCGGTACTCGGAACGACGATCAGTCCGTACTTGTTTTTTTGGCAAGCATCTCAGGAGGTGGAAGAAGTGACCGTCCATGCGCGAGACAAACCATTGAAGAATTCTCCGCAGCAAGCGACGGCCAACTTTCAGAGGATCAAGTATGACACCTACCTGGGAATGGCTCTTTCGAACCTGGTTGGATTCTTTATCATTCTGACGACAGCTGTAACTCTGCACGCACATGGAATTACGAATATTTCGTCCGCCGACCAGGCGGCACAGGCGCTGCGGCCCCTGGCGGGCAAGTTTGCATTTCTGCTGTTTGCGACCGGCATAATTGGCACCGGCTTGCTTGCAGTCCCTGTGCTGGCTGGTTCAGCCGCGTATGCAGTGAGTGAAACATTTCGATGGACTGCCAGCCTGGAGAAGAAGCCCACAAAGGCGGTCAAATTTTACGTGACGATCGGGTGCGCCACTTTGATAGGGCTTCTGCTGAACTTCGTGCACCTGAATCCGATCAGGGCGCTATTTCTGTCGGCGGTATTGAATGGGGTGGTAGCAATTCCTGTTATGGTATCGATGATGCTGCTTGCGCAAGATCGCAGTGTGATGGGGCAATTTAAACTCCCTCTCTATCTGCGTATCATTGGATGGTTAGCAACCTCCGTGATGCTCGCGGCTTCAGCCGGCATGTTTGTAACTCTACGTTCGTGAAGACTTCATAGCCCCTTTTGAATTTGGATGGAAATGGAGGGTCAGTTACCCGTTGCCGCAGGTTCACCCTGCCCTCCGCCTCCATTTGTGGCTACGTAAGATGCAACATGCGAGAACGATGCCGGGCTGGTTTGGTGCGGCATCCGCCATTTAGGTCAGCTTCGAGCAGCGCGCTTTCCCTTGGGCGGTTGTTCGATTCCGACGCTGGCCGTTTCAGTGCTGGCGTCATCGCTAGTTACGTTTCTGATGAATTCGTCGGCTCTTCGCTCGGCTTCCTCTTTGGCGATTCCATAACGTTCCTGGAGCCGCCCCACCAGTTGCTGACGTTTGCCGTTGATAACATCGAGATCGTCGTCGGTGAGTTTTCCCCACTGCTCCTTGACGCTTCCTTTGTATTGTTTCCACTTGCCCTGGAATTGATCCCAATTCATTTTTATCTCCTGTGCCAACCTGGAGTCGGCTTGGTTTAATCTAAACTCGTCGAGCTAGCGAGTTGTTGCCAGGAAACCACCAAAAGAACCAAGCTGTACTCGCCAGCGTACGATCTGCAGTTAGCCAGAATGCGGATGAGCCGTGAATACAGTAAATTGTTTACAAGGAAAGATGCTGTTCCGTAGGCATGATTACGAGACTCGCGGTGCGTAATTTTCTGACTCTCGAGCGGAAGAATCAGATGGAAGGTAGAGAGAAATTAGAGCGGTGGAAGAAGCGAGAAACCGGCCCAGCCCTCAGAATCCCGAATTCAAGATTCCACGACTTCTCTGCTTCTTCCCCGCTGCGGGATTGCTCCCGCAGGCAGATAATCTCAATAGTCAGATTGTTCCAGCAATACAGTTAACCGGGTAGAAACACGGGGAATTCCCCTAGTATTCATTGGGCCGGTTCGGGTGCAGCTTCAAGGGGTGCGTGGAGACATGCACGAGTATTGAGGAAGCCGAGCGACGGGAAAATGGCTCGACAAGAAAGGAATCAATTCCGCTCGATCTATGGCTCGATAATTTCGTTACGAACCGCATAGCGCACCAATTCACTCACGGAATGCAAATCGAGTTTCCTCATGATGTTTGCGCGGTGTGTTTCCGCAGTCTTGACGCTGATGCCCAGGTCCGAGGCAACTTCCTTGCTGCTCTTCCCTTCGGCCAGGAGCTGCACGATCTCGCGCTCTCGAGAGGTGAGCCGTTCCCCAAGCGGCTGAGGCACCGGCGTGCGCATTCCGGACTTTGTGTATCCATCCAGAAGCATTTCGGTTGCCGAGGGCGTGAAAAAAGGTTTATGAGTGGCAAGAGCCTCCAAGGCAATCACAAGATCGCGGTCGGAATCTGATTTTACGATGTACCCCTTTGCGCCGGCATCCAGAATTTCGCGGATTAACTGATCCGATTGGTGTACGGACAAAATCAGAACTTCCGTGTGCGGCGAAATCTTGCGAATCCTCCTTGTGGCTTCCAGTCCATTCAGTTCGGGCATGCTTATATCAAGGATTGCGATATCGGGCCTTAGCTCTTCAACTTTGGTCACAGCTTCCCGGCCGCTGTCCGCTTCGCCGCAGATCTCCCAACCTGGATGAGTCTCGATAAGCGCCTTGAGGCCACGCCGCAAGAGGTCATGGTCATCAGCGATAAGGATGCGAAGATTCTTCATTCAGATCTCCTAGGAGCGGCAATCAAGCCGATCCAACCGTTCCATTGAACAGCAGGCCTCTATGGGGAGACGTAATCTGCAACGACAGCGTTTCAATGCAAAAGACCCGAATGTCCGCGCGAAAAAACAACCGGCTTATAGAAATTCGCCGAAGTAACGCGAGACCATCTCCTCGTAAGAATCATTTTTTTGAGAGGTCTGCAAATCAACTAGAGGGCGAACGTATTCTAACTCAAGCAAGTTCCGGCCGCACCGGTTTTGTTTCCGCGCACGGAACGATTCGCAGACCCGTCGGAAATCTAAACTGCAGAAATCCGTGAAGATTGCGGATTTAGCTGGAACTTCCCGATTCCGCCATCGCGCAGGATTTCCAATTGGGGCGGGCCTGAGCCGATTCGTGGCGATGGGTTAATCGCTTGCGTAATTGCTGACGAGCTCGCCAGAACCGTGTTTTCACGGCCGCAGCAGACATATTCAAGATCTCGGCTGTTTCTTTTGTGTCGCGTTCATCAAGGCCGCGAACCCAGACGATGGCACGTGAAGTTCCTTCAAGGCTGTCAATGGCATCCTGCAGAAATTGCCGGGTCTCCTCTTGCGCATAAATCGCTTCGGGATGCGAAGCGCTGGTGGCAAATTCGGTTTCGACCACCTGATCGAATGGCACGCGCATCTTGTTGCGCAGCTTGCGAATCTTCATCAGGGCTTCATTGATGGTAATCCGGAAGAGCCAACTGGAAAATCGCGACTGGTTTTTAAACTGTTGAATACGCTCGAAGGCTTTGAAGAGCGCCTGCTGCGTGGCGTCTTCCGCATCCTCGTGATTCGAGGTGATCCGCAGGGCGATGTGGTAAGCCTGGCGCACATGTGGGCTGATTAGAGCGGAAAATGCTTGTCCGTCCCCCGTCTGGGCGTCAGCGACAAGCTTGGTCTCCTCGAGAATCGTTTCCTTATGTAGATCGACGGCGGTTTCGTGTTTGGATTCAATCATGGTTTGGTGGCGACCGCTCCTCGCCGCTCGGCGTCTAAGGCGCTAAATCCTGCCAAGCGAAGATGTACTTTGAGTTGCATATTCCGCGATCAAAGTACGGGAATCCGGCGAATCCATCCATCCGATGCATCCTGTAGGTTTCTCAGGAGGTTGCTGTAGTGGCAGGGGTTAACTAAGAATGATTCCCCACGTGCCGAATAGCGCGAACCGGGGCGCCATCGCGATCGAAGGCCCATTTTCTGGCGGAAAACGCTACGGCTTTCCCCCCATGAAAATCCTAGAACCTGCGTATTGAGCCATCCGGCGACTTGGGCAAGAATCGCGTCGTTCAAGCTCGCTGAGTAAGCCGCCTCAACGAGCGGGCAAAGCAAGGAAGTTTTAGGAGGAGTCGATGCTACGTTGGGCTTTGGCGTTCTTCGTGGTTGCTTTGATAGCCGCGTTGCTGGGGTTTGGCGGTATCGCCGTCGCTGCCGCTGGCATCGCGAAGATTCTCTTCTACGTCTTTCTGATCTTGTTTCTGGTGACATTACTGGGCGGAGTGCTGCGCAGAACTTGAAGTTTTGAACGCCTGGTCTGAAGGTCGAAACGCACTTCGGGAGGACGGGATGCGGACAGGCACCATACTAGGGATCGTATTGATTGTCTTGGGCGTTTTCTCCTTTGCCTATGGCGGGATCAGTTACAAGACCCACAAAAAGTTGTTGGATGTTGGGCCGATCCAAGCGACAAAAACGGAAACGCATACGGCATCATTACCGCCTATCCTCGGCACTTTGTTCCTGGTCGGAGGCGTCGTCCTGGTTCTCGCTGGGAAACAATCATAAAGAGCTTCTGAAAGCCGTTAATCCTTCAAGTAACCTCTCTGGTTCTCCCGCCTCGAGAGGGGAAGGTAAGACACGCCTTCCCCTCCCCTACCTTTTAATTAAACGATTCGATGATGAATGAAAGAGCTTTATCTTTTCCGGTATTTGGTAAGCGCCTCTTCCAGGAAATCGAACGGCCGAACGACTCCAATCAGTTCGTCTTACTGGCGAGGCAAACAAGGCAGAAGAAGGGCCCGGGAGCCAGGCGATCGTGGGCCCATTCTTCGTTTAATGCTTCATGGGTTGAATTTCGGAGATCTGAATCGTGTTCGACTGAGTATCCAGCATTCCCGTGACCTGAACCTTTTTGCCTTCGAATTTCTTGGCTTTGGCTTGATCGTCCAGGTGATAGGTCATATTGCCAGCCGTATCCTCCAAGACAAACTGTCCATCGAGTTTCACGATTGTGCCGGCGAATGTTTGACTCACCTGATCTTGTTGCTGTTGAGCCTGCGAAGGTTCTTGAGCGCTTCGCGCAGAGGCCTTCGAATTCCAGGAACCAAACCCAACCACCAGGCCCAAAATAGCCATATCCGCCAGCAACATATTAACGCGTTTCATTTTCTCCTCCTTAGGAAGCTATGCACCTCCCATCGAAGCATCAGCAAATCGAATGCCAGTCCGTCCCGACAAAGATTGTTCACTTGGAATAAATTACTGGGCGGACTCTACGAAAGACTCCCCGAAATCTTGGATTTATGACACATGCTGCGTAATTCCGAGGTTACATTACGCGCTAGAACTCGATTACAGAAACGATCAATACGAAGTACAGTGATTCCAGTATTGTCGCTCATACGTATCCGAACGTATGGTCAGTTAGATTGATCATCGTTTGGAGGACTCCCGCATGGTGAATGCCTGCGATGTCTTGGTGGTATCATCGGATATCGAAAGTCGCCGAACGCTGACAACAATTCTGGGCCGTCTGGGACCCGACGTAAACGTTTACTCCTGCTCCGGAGTCGAACAAGCGGAAGTGGTGTTGTCAAAACTGAATGTCAAACTCGTGCTCTGCCACGATCGACTGGCCGACGGAAGTTTTCGTGATGTCTTGAAGACGACCAGAAAGACGGCGCCAAGACCGCCGGTGGTAGTAACGACTCAAACCGAGGACTGGGACGATTACTTGGAAGCTGTGCGTCTGGGAGCATTCGATGTGATCCGCTATCCGTATTATCCCACCGATGTCGAATGGACGATCCATCAGGCCATGCACGATTCAACAAGCATTCCAAGGTAGGGACAGTCCCCGGCCTGAGACGCCCGCTCCTTGAGCATAGAGTAAATTATTTGCCAATGTGATTCTGTGAGTGAACCGATGACGGCTGAAATCCGCACGCCGCAAGCAGTTTGAAGAGACGCCTGTCGCGGTTACTCGCGGACTTGGGAACCGATCCAGTTGGGAGGGTGGCAATCGGGGCCGAATTGGCAGAGGACTGGGGAATTGAAATCGAAAGGAAATGGCGGGGATTGCAAAAGTAATTTCTGGAAGAAAGCTGTTTCAAGGAAGAGAAGCTACGCTCGTCTTGCCGGTGAATATATTACTGAAGCAGAAGTTGCGCGTCCGACACTCGATCGTAAGCGTCATGAGTACCCCGGTATTTTCGGCAATGAAGAACGTCAATGTGTAATCGATTGGGAATAAAAGCGGCACTGCGCCTAACACTCGATGACGAAGGACATGTCCTCTTGCGATGCGCGTTAATACAATTCAGGCCAGATTTGAAGGTTTTCGGCTGTTGGCGCTAGCGCGAATGATACCGAGGCAGAAATTGCGAAGAGACATCGGCTAGGGGCGGGAGTTGCCCGTCTCTTTCAGAGAGAATAGGGCGTTGAACGGTCCAGGCGATGTTAAGGCCCGGGTCACTCCAGGAGATTCCGTATTCGTCGCTGGGATCATAAAAATCGCTGCACTTATAAAGAAACTCTGCGGATTCGGATAGAACCAAAAACCCGTGTGCAAACCCCGGCGGGATATAAATAAGGTTGTGGTTCTCCGCGGTGAGCAGCGCGCTGGTGGACTTGCCGAAAGTGGGCGAGCCCATGCGGATATCCACAGCCACATCCAACACTTCGCCGGCGACCACGCCGCATAGCTTGGCTTGCGGATGATTCAGTTGGTAGTGGAGACCCCGAAGAATGCCTCTTGAGGAGCAAGAATGGTTGTCTTGCACAAAGCGATCGGTGATGCCCATGGCAGCAAATTTGGCCTTATGGTAACTCTCCAGGAAAAACCCCCGCGAGTCGCGAATCACTTGAGGCTGGATCAAACAGACTCCTGGCAAGGAAGTATCGATGCGTTTAAAGCCGATACCGGTGCTCGGCGCGATTCGTGTCTGTGTCTGAACAGGTGTGCTCATGGCTTTTTTGCTCCCAAAGGTTGGCTTGAGGTACTGGGCCGAATGAAGTTACTATGCGACTGCCGATCCGGCGGACGGTATGAAATCTCGTAAAGAGGACGCCCGGTTTTCGTAATATTTCGAATAGTAATTGCGGTAATCGCCGCCCCGGACTGCACACACCCACTCAGCATTCGCAACGTACCAATCGATGGTCTGCTGCAATCCTTCGCTCGAGTGAAACCAGAGGCCGCCAGCCCAGTTCGTTTTCAATCTTGGAACAATCCAGCGCATAGCGGCGATCGTGCCCCGGCCGATCGGCAACGTAAGTAATCAACGACTCCGGCCGGTCCAAAATCTTCAGCACATGATGAAGCATCGAGAGATTATCGACGACGTCGCCGCCGCCAATATTGTAGACCTCCCCAATGCGGCCGGCCTCGAGAACGGCGAGAATCCCGCGGCAGTGATCGATGACGTGCAGCCAATCGCGCTGCTGGAGGCCGTCGCCATAGACGGGAAGCTTCTTGCCCTCCAGCGCATTGGTAATGACAAGGGGAAGAAATTTTTCCGGAAACTGATACGGGCCGTAATTATTCGAGGCGCGGGTGATGACGGCCGGAAAACCGTAGGTGCGCACGAACGACCGCACCAACAGGTCAGCGCTAGCCTTCGACGCGGAGTACGGACTGCTTGGCTGCAAAGGAAAGTTTTCGTGGGAGGTTACTTGAGAAGGCAAGTCGCCATAGACTTCGTCCGTGGAGATGTGAACGAAGCGACGGATTTTCAGTTGTCGCGCAACCTGCAACAAGACGAAGGTGCCGGTGACATTGGTGGCGATTGCGGCGCCTGGTTCGTAGATACTTCGGTCCACATGAGATTCGGCCGCAAAATGAATCACGGATTCGCAATCCCGCATGGCTTCAGTCACCACCAGCGGATCGCAAATATCGCCCTTCAGGAAACGGTAGTTGGGATCTTTGGCAACGGATTGCAGGTTGGCAAGGTTGCCGGCATACGTAAGGTTGTCGAGATTGACGATAGAATGGCCGCGCTGAAGCGAAAGTACGTGACGAATGAAATTGGAACCGATGAAACCCGCACCGCCGGTGACGAGAATCTTCATCGGACGTGTTCCTGGGAGCCACTGGCACTCGCCGCCATGGCCAGGGTTGGATTGTTCGCTCCGGTTTCCGCGACAAGTTTGTTGGCAAGGAGCAATGATTCGAAAGTGCCAGCATCAGTCCACCAGCCATCGAGAAGCTCGTAGGTGAGGGTGCCTTCCTCAATGAAGAAATTGTTGACGTCGGTGATCTCCAGTTCGCCGCGGCCGGAGGGTTTGAGACGCCGAATCTTTTCGAACACGGAGGAGTCGTAGAAATAGATGCCAATCACCGCAAAGTCAGACTTGGGCCGCTTGGGTTTTTCCTCGATGCCGACGACGTTGATGCCGCGAATTTCGGCAACTCCGAAGCGCTGCGCGTCCGTCACTTGCTTCAAGATAATCTTCGCCCCGGTCCCTTGCTTTTTGAAATCTTCCGCCGCGCGATTTATGTTGTATTGAATCAAATTGTCGCCCAGGATGACGCAGATCGGCTCTCCAGCCGCGAAAAAGTCCGCCAGAGCAAGAGCATGGGCGATGCCGCCTTCGCCTTCCTGATAAGAATAGTTGATGTGCTTTAATCCGAAATCCTTTCCGTTACCCAGCAAGCGGAGGAATTCGCCAGAGTTTTTTCCGCCGGTGACCAAAAGGATTTCCTGGATGCCCGCATTCACTAGCGTTTGAATGGGATAATAAATCATCGGTTTATCGTAGACAGGGAGTAGATGTTTGTTAGTAACCTTGGTAAGCGGAAACAGACGGCTGCCCGTTCCTCCTGCGAGTACGAC
The DNA here is from genome assembly GCA_963797765.1 of uncultured Acidobacteriota bacterium. Classification (GTDB taxonomy): domain Bacteria; phylum Acidobacteriota; class Terriglobia; order Acidiferrales; family UBA7541; genus JBGPTK01. The sequence continues at coordinate 1,984,658 of CAWCQU010000003.1, forward strand.
CCCTTTCATAGAGCGGCTCCTTGTCTCTGTCCAGGTGGAAGTAGCTAAATCTACGTGGCGATTTTGCTGAGGTGTTGCCGAGGTGAAACTATGCTAGGAAATGTGTCTAAGTGGTTTCGTGGCTGCCTGCTGTCGCAGAGATGCTTGCTTTGTCCTTGTTCCGCGCCGCCACATCGGCAGATGAACTCCAAACCAGTTTGCGCTTCAGTGAGAAAGCGAGAGGCAACCATCGATAAGCCCCGAATAATTTTAGAATGAATTCGATCTGCCAGTCCGTTGGCTCAACGCAAACTCGTCCCGTTACGAATTGGTCTGGATCCGCGAAAGCGGGAAAGGGTAAAGTGGTGAAAATGCGCTCATACCCGGCTGCCTTACAACATTTCACCAGCTCATTGTTGAAGGCCCCGTAAGGAAAGCTAAACAATGTGATTCTCCTCTGCAAGCTTTCCTCAAGCTGCTTGCGGGATTCCGCAAGCTCGCTCATTGCCACTTCCTCAGGCACGTTGGGGAGGACAGGATGCGTCAGGGTGTGCGATCCGATCGTGACGAGTCGCGAAGGAAGTTGAAGAAGCTGCTCGCGCGACATGATCTTTTCCGGATAACCTTCCCAATCCGTGGCACGTCCGAGATTCCCTGCAACAACAAATACAGTCGAGGGAATTTCTCTCTCCTCAAGTTCGGGCAAGGCGTTCTCGAGGAAACTCTCAAATCCGTCGTCGAAGGTCACGACCGAATACATCATGCCCGTTGTGAGCGAACACTTTGAATCTGCGGAGATTGGTCTAGTCCACCGGAGTAGAGTATCCATCTGGCGAGCGAACTTGTTGCGGCTATTCACAGGGACAGAGTGGTAGTAAAGGACGACGCAAAGTGCCTCCGGAGACTTGCCCGCTAGCCGGAGCGACAAGACCTTAAGGAACGCGGCGGTGAAAAACGCCATGCTGATTGCGAGCTTTAGGATTCGCTTGAACATGAATTATTTGGGATCCTTATCTCAATGCCGCGATTCACAGTTGCGGCATAGGACATTTCTTGTTCGGCAGCAGGAATAAGATTCAAGACGCCCTTGTAGATGCCGGCAAGCTTTTGCCCTTGTTTTCTTACATCCAGCTCGGACTCAACTAGTTCTCTGTTCGAAGAGACTATCGGGTTCCAATCTCCGGCCTCGAGAAGTTGCTGAATCGCGCGCGACAAACCGGCCGAATCGCGCTCAGCCGCCAGGAAAGGCCGGTTTTCCGCAGAGAGAACATATGGAATGTCACAGTGCCGCGTGCTGATTACGGGCATGCCGCTCGCCGCCGCTTCGATGATGCTCACAGGCGCTCCACCCTCAGTGTCGCCTTCCGAAGATGTGACGCTGGGGGATAGAAAAATGTCATGGCTAGAAAGTTGCTGGATCAATGCTTCATAAGGCTGGTAGCCCAGAAAATGTGTTTTTTCACGGAGGCCCCATCGTTCCACTTGCTCCAGGATTGCTTGCTTCTCCTGCTGATCACGCCGGCCGCCGCCCGCATCCCCGATCACTGTGATTTCGATATCAGGGCGAATCTTGTTGACACGTCCCAGCGCTTCGATGGCATATGGAATTCCCTTTTTTTCTCTAAACGAGCTTGCGATTAGAAACCGTACAGTTCTTCCAATTGGGTTCTTTCGAGGCAGAAAAGGAATTCGAGCGAGGTCGATACCCAACCGAAACACTCTGATTTTATCGGAAGCAATGCCGCGATCCGCGATGCAGCGAGCCATGTGGGGGCCTTCGCACAGCACCACGTCTAGTCGTTCGGACATCTCCCTATATCGAGAGATCCAGCGCGGATCACTGGCCGGCAAGTAGTTCGCGTCGAAGCCATAAAAACTAACCACATGCCGGAGGTTGAATTTCGCAGCTAGTTTTGAGTTTATCCAGCCAAAATGCCCAAAGTGGGAGTGAAGGATGTCGGGTTTTATGCGGCGAATCTCTTGTTCGAGTAGTCGTAAGTGTGTTTCTGCGTAGGCCCCCAAGCCAAGTCGACGCCCTACCCGCTTGAGCAAATTCGGCCGCTGAGAAAGACGATCCAGCGAAACCAGATTTTCCTGGGGGAACTGTTCCAGATTTTCAGTCCACAGGCAAACGATGTGCGATTCCACCGATTCCGGAAGCGCCCTGACATGATTGGAGAGCCAGGTCTCCGTCTGCGGAAGCCAACACTCCACGAAGTGGAGTATTTTGAGGCGATCTTGAATGACGGGTGCCATTGTTCAGCTAATTCAAACTCAAACTCGAACCAGTTCGCGATAGAAAAAAGCTAGCCGGACCTCAGCCAGAGTGTTCTTTTGAAAGATGAGCATGAGGCCCGTACCTGTTTGTATTTGAACCGGAATGGAACTTGATCAATCGTCAGAACTGCCTCTCGGGACAACTAAATCCCGGAATTCCTGCGTGCAACTTTGGGCCGCAACCCGAGATGTGCTTAAAGCCATAAACAGCTACATGCTTCTCGGCAATTTCGTCCCACCGGCAAGTCGACAAGAAGGCATCGCATCGCGCCTCGAATTGTGCTCGATCCCAAGAGCAGACGTCCTCGATTGCTTCAGCCACACTTTTTGGATCGTTCGGAATACAAGGCAAGCCAAGTTGCAAGTCTATGATCTCCTTGAACGCAGTGGCACTGGTGCCGACGATCGGCAACCGAAAGCTCAGTCCCAGAAAGGCCATGCCGGAGGTGAAGCTGTCCAAATAAGGAAGAACCAGACAGTCTGCCGATTTCATAAAGTACTGCACTTGAGATTCTGGAACAAATCCCTCGTGCAAGATGACAAAGTTTCCGGAGGCCTGCTTCAACAGGTCTCTCTCCGATTCTCCTAGCCCACTCGTGTCGCCGGCGAGCAGAAGAATAATACGCCGACGAGCTAACTCTTCTTCTGATTCCAGAAGGCGCTGGACTCCTTTGTATCCGCCCATCCCTCCGAGGAAGAGTGCGACTCGCGCGTTATTAGGTAAGTTAAGGATAGATCGAGCTTCAGTCCTGGAAACACGATTGGGATAGAAGCCATCGTAACGACCATGCGAAATGACCTGAAATTTACGTCTTGAACCGAACGTCTTGCAGGCGACGTCTAAGGCGGGGCGCGAATGGACAATTGTCGCGTTTGATAGTTTGATGATCAGACTTTGAACCAGCAGGTGAAACCACACTCTTCCTGCATTATGCGGTGCCAAATTATGTAAAGTAAAGACGATGCGGGTACCGCGACTTCGCAAAACGAGCAGAATCGCCAGGAAAAAAACGGCGCGGACCGGAGAAAACAATCGGATTCGCGCTCGGTACAAATGTTCAATCCAATGGAAATGAACGACGCTCGCATCGCGGCATTGTGAAAGTAACTGGAATGGGAATCTACTGTCGATTCTCGGCAGCTTGAGTATCGAGCAGCCAAGTTTTTCCAGTGCCTGGGATAAAAGAGTTTGGTACGGATTTGTTTCAACGAAGGGATAGATAGCGATTAAGTTGTCTCGGGCAGAGCCCTCTTGTGGAGTTGGAGGAATCATGTGAGTTGAACTGGGGATTGACATTCACCCCGAGCGAATTCCAAATTACGCGAGGAACGCCAGGCCCTCAGGGTTGCGGATATGCTGCTTAGTTGACTCAGATCTCAGCGTCTTGCCTAACCCGCTTTGCTCTGATTCGTTTATAGACATCCGCTCGGCATAAACGTAACACTTCCGCACAGGGTCATACTTCACGAAGGTCCGCCCTAAGAACCGACGGGGCAATCGTTGCTCGCACCTGCCTGGTAAGTAACGTGCGTAACTCCCGATACGGAGCCAACTGAAACAAATGGATCAGCACTGCATACACGCCCACGCCGAAAGGCACGATCACGCTCAGATACGCCCAGTGGGACCAACTCGGCGGCAATAAGGCTCCCAGAAACCATATCGAACACGCCATCGCCATTGCGCATGCGAGCACACCCCAGGCGCTTTGTGCGACATCAAGAAAAGACATGCCAATCAGTTTGCCGGATACGATGAACCCAACAGGCGTGAGAAGGATACCAACCACAGTAAGGCATGCAGCCACCGCCATCGATGACCCGAGCCAGACTCCCAGAATGATGCCTCCGATATACAAAAGCGCATAAATGGTTCCCCACCAGAACATCCAATCCGTCCGTCCTTGTGACTGGTAGATCGACCCGGCCGTTGAAGAAATCGATTGCACCAATCCCAGGACGCAGAACATGCGCAGAATTGGAATTACACCGGCCCATGCGTCCCCGTAAATCGCCAAAACGAAGTGATCCGCGACGACTAATAGGCCCAACATCAAAGGAAAGGTGATCAATGCAATCAGGGCAATTGACCGGAGGTAGACGCTTCTGACCCGCGCTTTGTCATCCTGCATTCGAGAGAGAGCCGGGAACATGACCTTGGATACAACGTACGTGATCTGCGTCAACGGTAACAACATCAAGTTGTAGGCTCGCGCATAAATTCCTAGCGCAGCCGAGCCAAAATACTTCCCCACAACCATATTATCGCCGTTCCGAAACCAGTAATTGATCAACGAAAAGCCCGTAAGATTTGCGCTGAAGCCGAAAAGGTCTGCCAGTGCGGCGCGATCAAACGACCATTGTGGGCGCCATCCGGTCACCCACCAGGTTGCGAGCACAGTGAGAACAGAAGAAAGCAGAAGTTGCCAGACAAGGCTCCACACTCCAAATCCTCTCATGGCTAGGACGATTGCGATTCCGCCAGAAACGATGGCAGTTCCGGTATCAATCAGACCGAGCGATCGAAACTCCATTGATCGAGTGAGCGCGGCCCGCTGTACTAGGCTCAGGGACGCCAGTGGAAAACTGATCGAGATCACCATCATGATGGAAGCCAGCCGTGGCTCGTGGTAGAACCGCGAGACAAGCGGCGCGGCTGCAACAGCCAGCCCCGCAAGAAGAATCCCTATACCCAGATTCAGCCAGAAGACGGAAGAGTAATGGCGGTCCTCAATTTCTTTTCGCTGAATCAGGGCCGAGCTGAATCCGAAATCGCTGAATAGATCGGCGAACCCTGTAAAAACCGCAGTCATAGCCAGGAGGCCAAAATCCACTGGCGCCAGCAAGCGCGCAAGAAGCACGGAAATCAGAAACCGCGCCCCTTGGCTCATCACCTGCGCGGCCAAAGTCCATTTCAAACCGGAAATGGTCCTTTGCACAAACTTTCCGTCGTCGTCCGCCCTGACCTCTTTGGGTGACTCAAACTCAATTGGCATGATCTTCACGCAAGCTCGAAGAAGTTGAACGCATGATGGCACTGGAAATAATCTGGAAATCTTGTCATATATTTCATTTTGCTATTGGCGTTCGGCCACCACGTCGCAATACTCGGTTGGCGTATCGTGGTAGCGCTCGACAAACTCTCGCAGCGTTGCTGCCGGATCAGGCGTGGACGAAGGCGTTGCAGAGCCCTTGTCCTCTTTGGGGAGAATAGTCACACGCTCGAATTCGGCCAGAAAATCAATGACCGTCTCCGGATCTCCGCCCATTCGAATCATTCCATGCGGCCAAAACTCCAGTACCACAAGGTTGGCCTGTGAAAGTACTTTCCGCCCTCCAGCGATCACAAATGGCTCTGCACCTTGCGTGTCACATTTCACGGCTAGAGGCCCGCGCAGGTCATCAATCTGCTCGTCCAGCGGCGCTCCTGGCACTTTGATGACCCTGCGCTCCGTGGAGGCCCCATTTCTTGAAGCCATGCGATGGTCGCCAAGATTGCGGTCGGCAAGCTCGAAGGAGAGAGTGCAGCGCTTTTCACAAAGAGCCAGCGATTCCATCTTCACATTGCGATGCGGACAGTTGTTACCAACGTTGACTTTCAGGTTCGCGAAATTCACCGGATCGGGTTCGAAGGCCATGCAGTTTACCTTGTGATTCTGTGCCACCGGGATCGTTGTCAATCCAATGTTGGCCCCGATGTCCACATAAGTTCCGCCGCCTCGCTCCCGGAAGAACTCGATAAAAATCTGGTTCGTGTGTTTTGCCCAAATTCCGTGCTTCGCATATTGGCCAAACACAACCGTATCGTTGGGCGCGCTTTGGATCACTCCGTATTCTCCGCGCGCCACCACTGCGCTGATGCCAAGCAACGGGGCCAACCGGGCAACGAGATCGGCGGCTTCTTGATCGTCACCTTGCCGGCAAAAACGCTCCATCGCGATATGACGCAACCTGGCAGGCGTGCGTGACGCCACGGAGCCAATGGCTGATTTTGCTAAGTTCTTGAGTGCGCTCATAGTTTGGCGGACATTTTATGGTGAGAAAATAAAATCAATTCAACAGGAAAGATCAAATCAACCCTTCTTTAAATCTTATCGACTCGGCGCGGCATTCAATCCGGTCCGCGACGGCGGCGAACTACGCACATTCCGATTGCGTTTTTTCTTTAAGCAGCAGCGCAAGGCCTTCGCCAGATCGCGCGTCAGATGTCGCCGCTCAGATTGCTCCACAAAGTCTTGATTCAGATTCGGAGTGGGGTGCACCCCGCTTCCGCGCCGAGTAAACCCGGTTGAGAATTTCAATCATGCCGGAGGCCCGGTCGAAGCGAACTCGGATGGCGATTGAGCCTTCACCTGCCGAATCCTTTAGCCACCTTGGAGACGATTGTCATGATCCTCAGCATTTTCGCTTGGCGGCGAACAACGGGAGACGGCAAGCCGATTGCCCGGAAACCGCGCTTGAAGATCTTCACACCCTCATGACCGCCACTAGGATTGAAATCGAAACAGGAAAGCCCTTCCTCGCAAGCGTGTTTAGCTGCTTCATAAACGAGGAGATGATTGGGTCGCAGATGAAAGTAGCTCTCGATGGCTGCCCCATGCCAATAAGCTACGTGCCGGGGGGCATAAAAACACAACGCGCCCGCAATCACCTTTTCCCGATAGACAGCTAACCAGAGCTTTGTATGCTTTGAATTGCGCCTGAAGATCTCATCAAAAAGTCCCAAGGTATAAGTGGAGGATGCTGTATCTCCCCATCTTCGCAGTGAATCCATATAGGCTTCATAATAAGCATGCCAATCCTCAAGAGAGCTGGCCAGTTTCACAGTCACACCTTCTCTACGTGCTTTCCGTACTCCGTACTTATGTCCTCTCTTCCAGCATTGGTAGCTGGCATCGATGCCGTCCGCCAGGTCCAGCACATGAGTCTCATCCTCATACGTGGTTTTCACGCCGGCTTGAAATACAAGCGGATCGTAAGGATTCAGGCGCCAATAGAATCCTCCTGGCAGTTCGCTCAGATAATTAGCCAATAAGATCGCGTGGTCGAGTTTAAGCTCATCAGCAGAAATCCAGCCACCGAAGGTTCCGGTTGGAGACGAAAGATAGGTGCTAACGATTCCCCGGTAGCTTTTCTGAAGGGAAAGAGGGAGCAATGCCTTGTTGCCATCGGAGAACGTGACCAGCAGCGGGGTGGGACTCGTCGATCCCTTTGTGTAGACATTCCAAATTTCCGCCCATTCCCGGGAATGGAAATACGTAGAGTACAGACAATTTTGCCAGATCGAATCCCATTCTCCACCAGTGGCAGGACGGATATCCGCTATGGAAATACTTAACTCACCCCCGCGTGCAAGAGGCGAGACAAATGAATCCACGTGACCTTCGGACGGGCAGGGCGTGACATCCATCGATTGGTCCACGGGAATCATTTTATTCCATTGGCTTTGGAAGCCGGGTTACTGGAGCGAGAACCTTACAGCTTCGATGACATCCTCAACGTCCTCGTCAGTGAGCTTGGGAGACAGCGGGATGGAAACTGTGCGATCGCTGATCCATGTGGCGTTCGGGAAATCCTCCGGGCGATAACCGAATCGCGTTTGATAATAGGGTTGCAGGTGAACACCGACGTAGTGGACGCCGGCCCCAATATTTTGCGAGTGCAGCCTCTCGAGAAATTCGTCCCGGCTCACGCCGCATTTGCCTTTGTCAATCATCAGAGTGTAGAGGTGCCGGGCATGCAAGGTGTGAGGTTCGTCGGAGGCCGGTACGGTCACTGGTAAATCGGCAAAGGCTTGATTATATCTTTGCCAAATTTCATTCCTTCTTTGCAGAGCGACCTCGACGCGAGCCAGTTGGTGAATGCCAATGGCAGCTTGCAAGTCCATCATGTTGTATTTGAAACCGGGGACCACGACCTGATAGTGCTTATAGCCAGAATCCGAGAAACGCTTCCATGCATCTTTGCTCATGCCATGTAGAGAATAAAGTCTTAGCTTCTCGGCGACTTTCGGATCATTGGTGGTAACCATGCCGCCCTCTCCCGTTACAACATTCTTGGTTACGTAGAAGCTAAACACGGTCAATGGGCTTATCGCCCCCACCTTGCGGCCTCGGTACGTCGTCTCGATTGCGTGTGCGGCATCCTCGATAACGATCAGATTGTGCCTGGCAGCAATATTCAGAATCGCATCCATATCGCAAGGCCGCCCGCAAAGGTGCACCGGCACAATGGCTCGCGTGCGGGACGTGATCGCATCTTGGATGCGTTGGGGGTCTATCAACAATGTGTCCCGGCCGCAGTCTACCAATACGGGTGTTGCGCCGGCGTGGACAATGCTGTTTACCGTGGCGCAGCAAGTCATGGGAGTTGTGATAACTTCGTCACCCGATCGAAGGCCGGAGACGACCATCGAAAGATGCAGGCCTGCTGTGCAAGAGTTCACTGCAATCGCGTATTCCGCGCCAACATAGTGGCGGAACAGTTCTTCGAATCTGGCAACTTTGGGCCCGGTGCCGAGCCAACCGGAGCGAAGCGTATCCACCACTTCGTCAATTTCTTCTTCCCCGATGAAGGGCGCTCCAAAAACGAGAAAATTGTCTCTTGCAACCTTTTCCATTTTAGCGGCTTCTCCTGCGCTCACACCTGGCTTCGGCGAAAGTCGATGACTTCTGGCCGAAGTAGTGGACTCACTTTCGCTTTCGACTAATAGCTGGGCAACATTGGTTCGATCTGTTCGGGGACGTCCAGATAGGAGGGATCCCTCTGCGGTGCGTTCTTGAGAAGCCCACAAATAGCCCGGGCGAGCATGCGCGTCAGATTTCTACGCTCAAATTGCTGCACAAAGTCTTGATTCATCTTCGGAATGGGTTCTCCCCGCTTCCACGCCGAGTAAACTCGGTCGAGAATCTCAATCATGCCGGACGCATCATGCGGCCGGCAAAGAAGAGCTGTGCCGCACAGACTCAGGAAATCTCGTGCGTCTCCATCCGGAACTGCAGCGAGAATGGGGCGCCCTGACGCCATATATTCGTAAGTCTTACCCGGAATGCTTAGGCAGCGTTTGCCGGGAGGCAAATTGTGCATCGGGAGAAAAAGCAAATCCGCAGACCGAATCAGCTGTAGGCTTTTGGCATGAGAAATGAAATCGGTGAAACGAATCTGATTCCGGACCTTTGATCCATTTACGAGAGCCTGGTCCTCTTTCGCCATTTCGCCCGCGAAGACAAGCTCTAAATTCCCGCAAATCTCAGGTCTCTGAATGGCCCAACGCTCCAGCGCGCTCAACAAAACGATAGGGGAACGAGTGAGGATGTCCACGCCCGGGATGACTCCGCCGAGCAGGCGGTAGAATCGTCTCTCACGCAGTTGGAGTCCGGTGCCTGTGAACATGCCGCCCGCGTGGACAATGCGGAACTTCGAGTCGGACCTTGGTTCCACGCCACTGGCGAATTCTTCCCGGTCAAAACCGTTCGTAATTGCGAGAACTTTGTCTTTAAGGCCCGGCATTTCAGCTTTGACTGCCCGCGCCGCTTCGGACGTATTCATCACGACCAGGGAAGCAGTGGAAAGCACTTTGGCCATCCGGGCCATCTCCCGCTTGCGGTGCAGCAACGTCGGATAGATCTGTATGTCGTCGAGCGCCCAGGGGTCTCTTAAATCTGCAACCCACGGAATGCTCAAGCGCTGGGAGAGCTCGCTGGCAACCTCCGCGCTCTCAAATGGAGACATCGTGGCAAGAATAATCTGCGACCCATTTGACACCAGGGAACCTAACTCCGTCGCTGACCGAATCCACCATTTAGCGAAAGGAGTTGGCAGCGCCAGCCATCTTTCCAGCCGGCGGCTGAGCCTTTTGACAGAAGGGGGTGGTGGACCATCGACGCGGTGAACCTGAACGTTCGAAGGCAATATCGCGTTTAAGGTCGGATCGTTCGGGCCCCAACGATCCTTGAGGACCGCTGGGCCAGCCACCACAGTCGGAATAAATCCCGCTTGCGGAAGAAATTCCACGAACTTCTGAGCCCGGAGGACGCCCGATCCACCTACGGGAGGAAAATAGTAGGAAATGAATAGAACCTTTGTCATTTGACTATGATTTCTCGTTTTGAGCGGGTGCGAATCTGGATGGAGGAGAACTTTCGCTTTTCAGATGTAGCTAGGAGTTCAGCGGATCACTGCCCTGACGGTCCCAGGCGGATTTGGCTGGGCGCCGAGGGAGCCGAATTCATACGCCCCGATATCCCACTGTGATTGAGGACGAATCATGCCTCGGATGTCTGTATTGAACAAGCTCGTAGGAACTATGCCCTGAGCGACTGTTCCGCCAACGCGATTCGCAGGAGCATAGTTGTTGGCCCTGGTATAGCCTTGTGCGTTGGCTGCCGCATTTGTTTGAAACACGGAATGGTTGTAGGTGAAGGAATCGGGCGCAAAGGCGTTCGAGTCGCACGAATTACTGAAACAGTTATGGTCAGCACCGTCTAGATTAATGACATGATTATTCTGAACCTCTGCTTTTGCCAAATGGGTTGTGGCGCCTCCATGCCACGCAGTACGAATGGCCACTTTATTTCCATTCGACTGGAGAGTGTTGTTCCAGATATAGACCGTGCCACAAGCACCGGAACTCGCGGGGGCATAAGGGTCCACATCAATTAACACCACCGCCGACGGAGAAGAAGCGAAGATAATCACATTGTTGTAGATGTATTGAGTCCAATTCTGGCACGCTCCGCTGCCGCTGGAGGCGGGGTTCGGATAGATCGGTGCTCCGTTGGCTGCGAAATTGTAGATTAAGGTGTCGTAAACGGAGCCGTTGCCAATCAAGTAGATTCCGTTCGTGTGATAGCTGGGGTCAAAATCATTGACCGGGAAACTGATATTGTAAAAAGTACTGTGATGGACAGTAACGCATCCGAGGCATAGAGAGGAAACGTCATGCACCGTTGTATACGAAACCACATCGATCGACCTGATCGCCACACCGTTATTGTGCGTGAGGGAAAATTCAGAATTGGAAATGATCGCATGATCCACGGTATTTGGCCCCACGCTGCTGGTTCCGTAGATGGCCCCATGAGCACTATCGTTTGGATTCCCTGGCTCTTGTAGGTCCCATCCGTGAAGATACAAGTTCTCCATGAGAATGTTGCCGGAACTGTCCAGGTGAAGGAAGGCCGGACCTTCATTCGTGCCGGCAAGCAGGTTTTTCATTTCAATGTTATCGAAGGTCAGGTAGCTGACGTTCAGGACGCGAAGCAAGGAATCGGCCGTTGGGACTACCATGCCCCCATCAAAAGCAGGCCGAGACCAGCTACCGCCATTGAACCAGCTTTGATCCACCCCGTAATAAATGGGATTCCCGATGGTTCCGCTCGATGGCAATACCCAGGACCAGCATGTCGAATCCCAAGTGACGCCGCCTTTGAAGATGACGGAATCGCCTGGCGCTGGACTTCTGGAAGCACAGTTTCCCGTGCAATTCTGCATCCCCGGCGCGTGTTTCCAAGGTGTCGCTTTGGAGCCGCCATTGTTTGCGTCATTCCCGTTGGCAAAGTCAATATAGTATGTTGCGGCGGAAACGCTGGCGGGCGCGAGCAATGTGCAGAGAAAGAGAACTACCCAATGCCACTTCATAGCCTTTTGCATCACTCCGTGTACGGCATTCCCCAGGTACTGGCGAGAGGCAGAAAACTTCATCCTCGAGACTACCGCAATCACCCCTGGGCCGCTATGTGCCTAAGGTACAGTTGAGAGACAGTGTTTCCACCTGTCCCGATCCTGCACCTGGGGCAACTGGATGACGAGCAGCAAGAGCTCGAAAAATAAAGCTTATGAAGGGTGAACACGTTCGCTTTCTCAGCGATTTCTTGACACCTTATCTCAAGAACATTTCATTCTAGTTTGTCGCCTTCCAGATCAATTTAGGCAATCGCCCGGCTGGCGGACAGTCGATACGGCTGAAAAAACCGCTGGTATCGATGACTTCAGCACACATGGGATTGGTGTAAATAACGTATCGTTTTCCCGAGGTACATTCGCGAAGATTGGCAACAACTTTCCGCATAACCTCCTCTCTAAAGGGGTTAAAGAAATAGGCCACCAAATTACCGTCGGGAAATTTAAAATCGGAAGCGTCAGCATGTATCACGACGGCACTGGCGTTTTTCAACTTTGTCAGGTTTGCCCTTGCAATGTTCACGAGTTCCGATGCGAATTCGATGCCGATAACCTGCTTAAAGCCCAACCTCGATGCTATCAGAAGCGCCCTGCCCTTCCCGCAGCCCAAGTCCACAAAAGTGAAGGTTTGCAAATCCTCGTGGAGGCTTTCTATAGCGTCCAACAGGTCCTTTTCACTAGAGGGAGCGTAGTGAAGTCCGTGACGCGCATTCGATGAGGGTATCTGGAGTTTCCACAGCGGCACTTTACCGCTCGTGTCCGTACCATACATTGCGTCAAAGGCATCTACTGTGTACTCGCGTCGCAGGTGCCCACGGGTGGCGGACAGTACTCCCCGAATGCCATGCCGGCGCGCCTTGTCCACAGCTCTTGCAAAAAGCATTTTGAAGTTCATTCGGAGGCCCCCTGAGGGCCGAGCATCAAGAAGCGTTAATCGCCGGTGGGCAAGTCTTCTCGTATTGCCCTTCGCCATATCCTCTTTGTTCTTTCCAGGACGCCGACACGCGTTAAGATTACTTCTGCGGTCCGTTTCATTGAGGCAGTCGTCGAGTTCAGCAGGCTGAGAGCCGCGCCTTTGAGTGTTGGCGCAAATATGCAGACACTTGACTCTTGCCATTCTCGATCTCCAAAGCGCCGTTTATAGTGAGCATCGCCGAATCCATGATCTATTTTTGTGGCCCCTTCGAAGCACAAAGCCTCCAGGGTTTTCATTGTGACAAAATTTCCCAAAGAATAATTCGCGTAGCTTGGGTCGTAGCCTTGGAACTCGCTATAAAACGTTGTCTTGTAGAGAGTCCCAATCCAGAACGCACAGGGCCTGTCTTCCAGATAGAGCACGTATGTCCTCAGCCAGCCGCGTCCGGATGCAAAATGCATTCTTCGTCGAATCTCCAGATTGTCAGCAAAGCCGACACCTAGAGCCCGCTGGTACGTCTTGGCCGCGATTTGTTCAATCGTTTGGATCATGCAATCCACGGTATCAGGTTCGCGAAAGCACTCGATTCTAACGCGGCCGTTAAATTCATTCATGAGCCTCTTCGCTATTTTACGTGCCTGCCGCCGGAGGTGAGGTGAAAACCCTTGATAGAGCGCCTGAGTCGTACCCGGCAATCTCATTGCCCTATGCGTACTTGCGACAGGGGACAAATCGCGGCAGATAAATCCTGGATTCATTGTGGCGCAACGATACAAAGAAGAATCCGGCAACAGGTGGTCCAAAAGCACCACGTCTGCCTCACCCTGTTTCAAGCACTTCACAAGTTCAGCGACAAACGCTGCATCAAAAACGGCAGACGCCTTCCCCAATCTTGCTTCATAAACAGTGGTCAAGATTCGCGCGTTAACCTGAAATAGAGTCTTGTAGCCAATCTTGATATCAAAAGGCTTTTCCTCGATGCGTCCCACCAATATAGCCTGCGGATGGCCATCACAGGAGAGCACCATCACATGCGGCCGCACAATTTCGGGTCTCGAGTCCACGATCATGAGGAAGAAATCGATGTCTGCGTAGGGATGGCACTCCATCTCTTGCCACATCCAGCGCAACTTAGAAACTTCTTCGGGGGTCCTGGCGATCTCGATGGAACAATCTCTGCTGACATCTTGCCGCGAATGATCGACCGCAATCCGCCTGTGGCCGGTACGTACCCGCGCTACGTTGGCTGTTTGAGTATGCAATTTCAGCATGGGACAAAAGAGAACTGGGAGTTAAAGATAAAACTGCGAACGAAGTTACTCAATCTTCCTAAAAATTATACTCAGACAAATCCGATGGACCTTCAACGAGCGCAACCGAATTCTCGCTTGGCCCCGGGGACATGCCGAATTACATTGCTCACCATTCAGGTGGGGATCAGAAAACGCCATGAATTTTTGAATGTGGTTCTCAATCTAGCCATCTGTTCCCGTCTCAAGTATTCCCGGAATCCATCTGCAACATGTCTTTTTCGAGAGGTGAAGCGGGCTGACAAGAATCCCAAAAACTTGACGACGGCGCCCAACAAATATGGTTTGTCCGTTGCGCGCGTGAGGCAATTCCCCATTTCATATAGAGGGTGATATCCAAGCGAGTATTCCGTCAAACCATCCATGAACTTGGCAACCAACGGTGATCTGCCGGTGACTCCCGTGCAGCGGTGATGGTGAACGGGAATATCCGAAAAGGTAACCGTATCCCATCCCCTCATCCTGGCTTTAACTGCGGCCACCGTGTCGTCGTATCCCCCGCGGAAGGGCTGCAGGCCTCCAACAGCCTGGTAGCAATCGCGAGTGAAGAATTGCACAGCACCGGCGGGGTGGAATTCACGGTTATTCTTGCGCAGCTGAAAATGTCCCTTGTGCATCTCGAATATATTGCCCGCTGCGATCCCAAGTCTCGGATTTGCCCGGAATTTCTGAAGCACCCTTTCGTAGTAGTCGATAGGGAGAGAAATATCCGAATCCAGAATGCCAATGTGGGAATACTCAACGTCTGTGAGATATTTCGAACCACAATTGATGGCCGTCACTCGAGCTGCAAAGTCGTGCCGTGCTTCTTCCCTAGGACGATTGACGAGTCGAATAAAATCAAATTTGGCAGCGTAATCTTGAATGATGGCGACCGATCGATCAATCGAACCGTCATTCACGATAACCCACATCTTGGGCACCCTTGTTTGTTCTAAAACAGAATCTATGGTGCGCCCGATGTATGCTTCCTCGTTGTGGACGGGAGTAATCAAGACGTATGAATCACCGGTCAAAGTATTTCCCTTGAGAATGAAATTTCTGTTGAAGTCTCGCTAATTGGCGATCAGGCCTTGGCGGATTGAATCCCCATCAACCAAAACAGACAGGCCGCACTGCGCTTCAGCTTCGACCCTGCTTCGAGGCGCCCGGATGGTCTGAGAACGTACATCGCCCCGTAACCAATGATCCGAACAATTTGGTGGAACCACGTGGCAAGCCAGAGGCCAGCAACCGCTAACTGGTTGTGATAAGTCCGGTAGTACTGCATGTTGGCACGGTTCATCTCAATGTAAAAGCGCGCCGGAGCGAGAGCAGAGCTGGCAGCGCAATAGTGAAAGGCTTCCGCCTTGTTATAGAAGACCACTCTCCAACCCGCTTTGTGAAATCGCCTGCTCCAATCGATATCTTCCCCGTACATGAAGAAGCGTTCGTCCAGGAAACCGACGTGAGTGAGTGCGTCCCGCCGGACCATCCAGAACCAACCTGTGAGCACATCGACATCGATGGTTCTGTCATAGCGAAAGTCCGTCATCAGAAGCCCGCCGAAAAACCGCGTGCCCTTGAACAGCGAATCGAGTGCTAAAGCGCGACAGAACGAATTCCACACGCTTGGAAAACGCATGCAGGATTGGCCGATGCTGCCGTCCCGAAGAATCATCTTTGGCCCCAGCATTCCGATTCCGGGGTGCTGGCTCATATACTCGACCATGCCTTCCAGGCATCCTTCGGGAACTACAACGTCTGAATTTACAAGACAAACGTATCGCCCTCCGCTGAGCTTCACGCCAATGTTGTTGGCCCTGGCGAACCCAAGATTCGTGCTGTTTTGGACCAATTGGACTTCCGGGAACTGCTCACGGACGAATTGGACAGTGCCATCCGAGGAAGCGTTATCCACGACAATCACTTCGAGGGAAAGGTTTTTCCGGCACCGCTCGAGAGATTCCAAGCAGTCTGAGAGAATTTTCTTGGTGTTCCAGCTAACGATGACGATGGATACATCCGGCATAGATGCCCCTGTCGTTGAGACTTGTTTTTGAGTTGCTGGAAATCAATCAATTGTTGCGTTCATTGGAAGGGTCTTTCTCAAATACCGTCACAATATCCGTTGTTTTTCCCAGTGAATCGTTAGAAACGCAGAAACGGCCGCCATCCCAAGAATCGAACTGCTGAAGCACTGAAAGTCCGTACCGGCTGCACATTTCGGTCATGCCCTGCGCGGTCATGTCACTTCTCCAGCCGGTCTTGTTCATCCCATTCGCAGAGTGGTGAATGATTCCTCTGCCGCCAGTTACGAGAATGGTGGAGATTTGAGCAATATAATTCTCAACGTCCGGCGACTGAATATGCACGAACACATCGAACGACCAAAGACGGTCGATCGAATTGGGTGGAATAAAGCTGAGGTCTTTGCCGTCATTCACAAAATAGCTGATATTTCGCAAGCCTCTAAACTTTTCTTTGCAGAGTCGAATGCATTCAGGAGTGAGATCGACAACAGTCACGTGCGCGGCACGCTTTACAATAGGCTCAGTCCACCGTCCGCCACCCGGCCCAATTTCCAACACTCTGCTTCCGATTGGGATGTTTGGCTCCAGCACGTGCTGAATCAGGCTGTTTCTCCATTCTGAGTCTTTGGTCCATTCCTCTCCTTGCATGGACCAGTCATATCTCGACCAAAGATCCAGGTTCGCAGCGATCGTATTGGGAGGCTGTAGCCTTCCTGTCCTAACCAAGCGGAGCGCTTTAGATGCCAGGTAACCAGTGGCGCCAATGTATCCTTTCTCCCGTTTTGTCTTTTTCAATGATTCCCATCTACGTGACATGTTTGGACCTCTCTAGAGCGGATGCAGATCCCCCCAAGCCGTCCCGGTCGAGCCGAGAACCGTGGAATCGAAAATTGCGGGGGTATTGCGTTCAAGTGCCGCGGTTTTTCGCGACGGCATCACAATGGGAACCGCAGCGATCATTGCCAGAAGTGAAAACCAGGTCATCTGCGTCTGATCAAAATAGGTAATGCCAAAGAATGCGACGACGTTCGCGAAAAGGCACGCGCCAAGCGCCCAGATGAACTTCTGAGTTTTAAGGTCGTTCTTACATGCTCTCCGTGCCAGCCCAATTCGCTGAAAACCATAAGCCAGAATGCCAATGAACAGAATCAACGACACCAATCCGCCGGTCACGGCCACGTCCACAAACTGATTGGCTGTGTCGCCCATGTTCCAGCCCCAGCCGGAGGTGTCTTTGACGCCGTACAGCCACCAATCACCAAAATGTCTGATCGTCTGGTTAACCAGTTCGTATCGGTGATAACCTGATGATGCTCCAGTCACATCGACGCGGGCAATTAAGGCCCAAACGGGAGCCTTCATCACCAGGTGGAGGGAAACCAGAAGAATTACGACGGCCCACCGGATCCACCTCATCTGCTTTCGGAGCGGCCAGAAACAAAGCCCTGCAATCCCCGCGGCGCAGGCCAGCAAGGGAGTGCTCGACGCCGACGTGAGCACCATCACCGCAGCAGCAGTTAAGCCCACGGCCGCAATGAGTCTTGACCGCCGACTCTTCTGCCAAAGACCGACGAAGAGTGGCACCCACACCGCACCGAACGTTCCGGAAACAATCGGGTGAGCGAAAGGGCCTTGCGATCGAAGCTTTCCGTCCCGGATCGCCGTAAACTCCGAGACGCCGCCGAAGATCGAGAAAAAGTTTCTGCCGGTCGCCTGCTCAATCACCATGAACACGGCGATGATCGAGCACAGGATGGCGAGGCTTTTGATGATTCGATCCATGTCTTTGAGATCTTGGATCAAGAACCGGAAGAGGAAATACATACCGAAGGCATCAAAGAGAAACCCCAATCGGTTCACAAATGCTTGCATCTCCCCATAGAGAAGCACAAAGCTCAGCACGGCAGCCACAGCCCAGAGGATGATTGCCTTATCGAGCGAATTGAATCGGAATCCCCAAGCTCGATGATTCGCTAGAGCGCCACTCTGAAAGAGTCGAACCCATCCAAAAAGCGTCAAGATTCGAAACACCATGAAATGAAAAGGGCCGAGGACGATCACCTGCCCGCCCGGAATCAGAATGGATGCGACGAGCAACGGGATCACGACGTACTTGCGCGGGAGAAGAAGGATGAGTACAAACGCGATCACGAGAATCAGAAGGGTAAAGGGCAATACGGTCGTGTCTGCGGCCCCTCCGCCAAATTTGCGAGTGTAATTGTTCATGTTGATTGTGAAATCCTGCTTCTGCAGGCCAAAAACCCTTATGTAGCCGCTCTTTCCAAAATGGCGGGCTCTGCGATCTGAGTTGCGGAGGCACGCCGATGACTCACGGTGCTGCAAATGATCTCGACAATTCGCTCTGCGGTGTGACCATCCCACTTTTCAGGCGCAACGGCATTGCGGTTAGCCTTTTCTTGGCGTTTGATCGCTTCTCGAATTCCTTCTTTCTTCACACCGGCAATGACGTTTGTCCCGGCATCAACCGTAATCGGTCTTTCCGTATTTTCACGAACGGTAACGCAGGGCACGCCGAGGCAGGTGGTTTCTTCTTGTACACCGCCAGAATCCGTTACCACCAACTTTGCGTGCTTCATCATGCACAAAAAGTCCAGGTAACCGAGCGGGGGAATAATTCGGATGCCGTGGGAAGGAACCGGACAGGGCCGCGTGGTGCGGCCATCGCTTTCGTCGCCGGA
This sequence comes from uncultured Acidobacteriota bacterium, assembly GCA_963797765.1. Classification (GTDB taxonomy): domain Bacteria; phylum Acidobacteriota; class Terriglobia; order Acidiferrales; family UBA7541; genus JBGPTK01. The sequence goes on from CAWCQU010000003.1 coordinate 2,003,532, forward strand.
AACAAAGTAACGTTCCAACCCAAATTCCCTTATGCGCTTCTGTGTCCGCGGGTGAGCCGGGAAAATAATGGGATAATTGGCGCGCAAATCCTCCATACCCTCAATAATATTGCAGAGGCCATCGCAATTATCTACGTTGGAGGGCCGATGAATTGTGAGCAGAGCGTAAGGTAAGATCGAGTTCCCCGAACCGTTGTTGCCCTCTCTTTTCCGCAGGCCCAGTCTTTCCAGGATTAGGGATTTCTCCGCCACTTCCTTGAACGCAAGCAGTGAGTCGATCATAGTGTTCCCAACGAAGTGGATCTTGTCTTGGGAAAAGCCCTCTCGCTGGAGGTTTCTGATACCGCTTTCCTCAGTCACAAACAACAAGTCCGAGAGTTGGTCCGTCACAACGCGATTCACTTCCTCCGGCATGGCGCGGTCGAAAGACCGCAGCCCCGCCTCCACATGGCAAATTAGTGGTTTTGTTCCAGCAGAATCGAAGGAAGCTTTCGCGGCCACCAGCGCGCAGGCAAGCGTTGAATTCACATCTCCGACGACGATGAGTATGTCGGGACGTTCCTCCGTCAAACATTCATCGAATCTCTTGATGATCTCCGCAGTCTGAACTGCATGTGATCCCGAACCGACTCCCAAATGTTTGTCGGGCTTGGGCAAATTCAGGTCTGTGAAGAAGTGTTCCGACATGAATTCGTCATAGTGCTGGCCCGTGTGAACCAGGAAGTGCCGGACATCAACGAGGCGACCCTCATTCCCAACGCCGTATACACCGCGGTCTGATTTCGTATTGTATTGCTTGATTGCGGAAATGATCGGCGCCGCCTTCATGAAATTCGGCCTGGCGCCCACCACGATCATGATTTTCATTTCCATAGCCTCTTCTTGCTCGCGTGTATTTATTTGTGGCATGGAATATTCAGCGTGACGCTGCTTCCATGGCCAGGACTGACTGAGGTTCTTGGAGGCCGTGGCTTTGTTGAGCGTGCGCGGCAAACGCGTAGAGTAACCACCCGAAATGATACGGCCGGCACTCATAATTGATTCTTAAGCCGCTGCGAGATTCGGAGGTCTCCGTGCCGCGGCCCACTAAATTCTGCGCTTCGTCCAGGTACATGCGGTACTTATTCCGATGGATACTTCTCCAGATCACCTTCGACGATTCACTCACCAGATTCACGTTTAGTTCGTTGTTTCCGCCGATCCAACGCAGCCCCTTGTATACCGGTTCGCTGAAATCGATTCCAGAAACTTCGCCCGCTGCGAACAGCGCCATCGGTGCCATGCCATCCTGGTGGACGGAAAACACGGGGTATCGGCGAGTTACCTCTCCGGTTGAAGAATCGTAGTGCCAGCACCACTGTCCCAGGGGGCCTTGCGCACGAATAATGGCCTGCGCGCAACTCTGCGAAAGGTCCACGGCTGCGGCGAATTGAAACGCCCGGGCACATTTACTCAACGCGTAAATCGGATACACCTGGTCTGCAAAGGTTCCAATGCGAGCGCGCAGGTTTCCCACCAGGGTACGGCCTCTTCGCTGATGGCCGAAAATGCCTTTGCCTCCGTAATTCGTTTTCAGCAAATTGAATATTCGTACTGCTGAATCGGTGAGCTTGCTTCGGTATCTCGGGTGAGCCAACGCTGCATAAGAGAGGCCAGTCAGGAGCCACGCTAACTCCATGGTCCGGTCTTCATAAGCGTCGGCGTTACCAATCAGGGCTGCATTCGACTGGACGCTCGCGATGGTTTCATCCAGGTGCTCCGGCGCAGCCAATGCACACAGCCACAGGAGCAATCCCAGGTCGCCCGGATCGCTTATCCGGTATTTCGTCTCGAGGAGAGAGTTTAGAGTGGAGCGTACATCGATGGAGGGCTCGACGCCCGCGGATTCAAGTTTGTGTAATCCCAACAGAGAAATGATCGTATACCGGATCGAGGTCCCTTCCCTGCTGAGTCCATTCTCGCTTCGCTTCATCCGGTAGCAGAAAAGCCGACTCTCAGAATCAAACATCGGCACTAGGCCGCGAACGGCCAATGAGTTCAGACGGCCGAGGTCCAGTCTCGTATCTGGTTGCGAAAGATCGAGAGTCATGTCGAAGGTCTTCTTTGGAGAGTTGAGAGAATTGCGGCTATCGATCACGCTTACGATGTGATTTACGATGGTTTGCAAGCTTGCCGAACCGGCATTAATTGGCTTGTCGAGTGGCTGCCGGCGCTTCAATACAATTCGCTTTCGAACATCTTCTACACTTTCCAAGAGTATCAGCCTTCCAGAATCGGCCAGGTACCGATCCACAGCTCCAATTTTGCCCCGGAAAACGCTGTAAACTGGGACGCCCAAGGCTGCGGCTTCGCGATTCATCGTCCCGCCGCCGCTGATCACCAGGTCGGAATGCCACAAGAGGTTAAGACCGTCGACCACTCGGTCGGGAATCATGATCTGGCCGGTGGCAAATAGATTGGGCCATCGCTTGCGGAGGACCGTGCCTTGTCTCGCATTGCGAGGAACCAGGATAATCTTTGTTTTCGGACTTTCTGTAAGAAACTTGATCGCTTCGTCCTGGAGCTGTTCGGCCTCTGGATTGTGGTAGTGGGCTTCTGTCGCAGGAGGACGCAAGGTCACAACCAGATTGTCCGCGCTGATCCCGAGAACATCCCGCAGACTGGGATCAGGGCGAAAGAAAGGAACGTAGACGTCTTCCTTGATTCCCGGATATTTCAGAATGCGATCCTTCTTCAAGCGGTTTGCATCATCGGGAATCACGTCGGGTACGATCGAATATCCCGACGCTCTGAAAGCCACACTCCAAGAATGTTCATAGTCGGCTATCGTTATGAACGGAATGCGCAGAATGGAGGAGAGTAGAATCAAGGTTCGAGAACCATGAGAGATAGAAATGTCCGGCTTCTCGTTGAGTACGGTCGGTGACATCTGCAATGTTCGGAATAATAGTCCGGCCGCCTTGGCTAACTTGTTCTTGCCATAGTGGCGTCCAATGCGTTTATACGAGAGGCCAAACAGATTTGCGAGGTCGCAAACCTGGAAGCAATCTCGTGCAGTAAGGACTACCGAGTAGCCACGCTTCTCGAGCTCTAAGATAATTGGCCGAAAGAATGGAACGTGCGGCGAATTATCTAAATCGATCCAAATCTTCTTTTGTGTTTTTGACATCAAGTGAATAGTCCTGCAGGGAGCGGTGCTTCGCACTTCGTAGCCGTCGTGTTCTTCTGAATTGCCTGAGGTCTTTTCAAACAGACGCGGAGATCGTATTTACGAAACGGAGGGCCTTGTCTCTTCGGACTCCCGAAAGCTGGATGTGACGAGTCCCTGGGGCCGCTGGCTCATGGGTTCTCTCCCCGCAAATTCCAGCACTGCCTCAGCCACATGAATCTGTTGCTCAAGCTCTAACTGCGGATACATGGGCAGAGAAAGAATTTCCGATGTCACTTTCTCGGTCACCGGAAAATCACCCTCGGTATGAGCAAGCGCACGGTAAGCTTTCTGCAGATGCAACGGCACGGGATAGTGAGTCCCGGTGCCAATCCCGGCCTCCGCAAGATGTGTTCTGAGTGCGTCTCGGTTCTGAGAACGAATCACATAGAGATGATAGACCGCTTTCGACCAGGAGGGCTCGTATGGAAGAATGATGGATCCTGTCACGCCACCGAGCAATCTCTGATATTGGCTGGCCTTTTCCCGGCGCGCTTCGTTCCATTTTTCCAGGTGCTTGCTTTTGACCGTCAGAATACCCGCTTGGAGCGTATCCAATCTGCCGTTATACCCCTCTATTTCGTGATAATACTTTTGCGATTGTCCGTGGTCACGCAACATCTGGGCCGTTCGCGCGATTCCTCCATCATTGGTCGTTATCGCGCCTGCTTCGCCGCACGCACCCAAGTTTTTGCCGGGGTAGAAACTGAATGCAGCTGCGCGACCCATCGAACCAGCAGTCATCAAACGGTTCTGTTTTTTTGAAAAGTATTTGGCTCCATGGGCTTGGCAGGCGTCTTCAATCACCATTAACTCATAGCGCTCGGCCAACTCCATGATGGGGTCCATATCAGCCATTTGACCGTAAAGATGGACGGGGACTATCGCTGTGACCGGGCCTCGCGTCCTGCGGCTGAACAATTTTCGCGTTTGACGATCGAAGTAACATTCATTCTCGAAAAAGAAGCGAAGTTCTTCGGGGTCCATGTTGAACGTGCGCTCGTCGACGTCTACGAATGCCGGACAGGCGCCAGCCTGTGAGATGGCTTCTGTAGTGGCGATGAATGTATTCGGCACGGTCACAACGGTATCGCCCGCACGAATGCCTGCAGCCATCAGCGCAAAACGAAGAGCATCCGTACCTGATCCAACTCCTATGCAATGCTCTGTCCCGCAAAATTGTGAGAAACCGCGTTCAAATTCCTGCACCATCGAGCCGCCCACGAAATCAGCGGCCCGTAGCACGGTTCGAAAAATGGAAACAAGTTCCTCTTCCAACTCTCGATGGGGAGTGACTAGATCGAGGAAAGGAATTTTTGTACTTCCTCTCACATTCGCAACTTTGTCCAACTTTATATCCCCAGAAATGCAGGCCGGGCAGTCAGTCGCTAATTGAATCTCGTCATTTCCAGCAAGCGTATTTCCATTGCCGTTTTCGCGTGTCATGATTCCAGTTCCCCTGAGAATGTAACGATTCCGAATGTCGGCTAGACAGCTACGGTTGTTGGAAGTTCTACCCTTCTGCCTCTATCCTTCAAGGACTTGTCGGCAGCAGTCAGCAATTGCACAATCCGCAAGCCCGCCTCGCCATTGTTGTGGGGCGTCTTGTTGTTCATGATGCAATCCACAAAGTAAGTGAGCTCCGCTTTCAAAGCTTCGGTTTGTTCGATCCTAGGCGCCCACATGTCGCCGGAGCGGTATCGGACCAGCAAGTCATGAACGCCGTTGCCGGTGGCGCTGTTCACTTGTGCGCCTTTATCGTAAATCTTGATTTTTTCGTCGGCTTCCAAATCGTTCCAGACTACCATCTTCTTTTCCCCGCCGATCAATGTGGTTCTCACCTTGACGGGTGAAAGCCAGTTCACATTTATGTGGGCAATGATATTTCCCGGAAAGTAGATCGTCAGGAATGCCACATCAACATGGCCATTCAAATGATGCTCGCCGGTGGCAACAATGGCCTCCGGCTTCTCCTGGATTAGATAGTCCATGATCGAAAGATCGTGCGGCGCGAGGTCCCAGATCACGTTTACGTCGTGCTGGAAAAGCCCCAAGTTTACCCTCGTGGAATCGTAGTAGTAGAGCTTTCCCAACACCCCGTCGTCCACGAGCTGCCGGATTTTTTGCACGGCGCCGGTGAACAGAAACGTGTGATCGACCATGATCTTCAGATTCTTTCGGTCGGCCAGCTCGATGAGTTGCTCGGCTTGTTCTACCGTGCTGGTGAATGGCTTTTCCACGAATACATGTTTCCCATTGAGCAGAGCAGCGCGAGCCAGTTCATAGTGTGTCCAGACGGGTGTAACGACCGCGATGGCATCGATTTCAGTAGAAGTGATGAGCTCGGAAGAATCGGACGTGACCGCAATATCCGGAAAGGCCTTTTTCACGCGACGCTGTGCGGATAGGTCCTTGTCGCATACAGCGATCACGCGACTATCGTCCAGGTTGACGAAATTCCTGACGACATTCGGGCCCCAGTAACCATATCCAATAATCCCAACGTTAATCATTTTTCCACTCCGCTGGCCGCAGCCTTGGCATCCTATGGTCGATACACCGAAGAGAATTCAGAAGATGGTCTGTTCATGATGACGATCAAGCGTTGTTTATTCCGTGATGCAATTCAATCCACGCAAGTATTTTCAGTAGCCGCCTATACCCAAGAGAACTGCCATCGGCGTACGGAGGAGAATTTTTATATCCACCCAGAGTGATCTCGAACGGGCATACCTCAAGTCCAGGCGGACCATGTCATCGAATCTTGTCTTGCTTCGTCCCGTTACTTGCCACAAGCCAGTCAACCCCGGTTTCGCTTCCAGCACTCGCCGCCGGTGCCAAATTTCATAGGACTTCAGTTCATAAGGAATCGGAGGCCGAGGTCCGACCAGCGACATTTCGCCCCCTAAGACATTCCAGAACTGCGGCAGTTCGTCGAGGCTGCTCTTCCGGAGAAATCTTCCCAGCAAAGTGATTCGCGTGTCTTCTGTGAGCTTATAAACTGGACTCTCGGCCGTTTGAATTGATTTGGCATCAGCCTCGCCTGCGATGAAATGGCTTACATATTCCTGGTGAATCGAAGGATCGCTATTACAGTCCATCGACCTGAACTTCAAGCAGATAAATGTCTTGCCAAATTGGCCTACTCTTTCTTGCCGGAAAATGACAGGTCCCTTCGATGAGAGCTTGATGGCCAGTGCGATGGCGAGAAATACGGGCAGGAATACGATGAGAGCAACTAAGCTGCCGGCGATATCCATCGCTCTCTTTACGATCAAAGAGAACTTCTTCGACCTGATCTGCTGCGATAAGTCCATATAGAGTTCCTGGGGAGCAGGTCCTTGCGGGCTTTCTCCGTCCCACTCTTCCGGGAAGATGTGGAACGACACTTGAATGTCCTTCAATTTCTTGGCATCAAAGTGCAGTTGAAGAGCGTCCGTCAATCTCGCAAAAATGGCTTTCTGCACTTCCTTCGGCTGCCTTGGGCCGATTTCGGTGAAGATCACACCTGCAATCTGGCTGGATTCGTACCAACCGGCGATATCTGTCTCTCGTAAAGAAGAGAGAAATATCTCGACGATTTTTCCCTTTTCGGTTTCCGAGAATGTAGAAATGTCGAAAAGCATCAGCAACAACGGATTTCGGGAACGTTCAGCACGTTTACGTTCCTTGCGAATCATCTTGATAAATAGTTCTTCCTGAGCGATCTTGGAATCAATCGGTTCGGGGCTTCGGACGGAAAAGAAGGATCTCTTGAAAGTCTCGCGAGGAGGTCGTTCTTGTGTTTCTATTGGTCTTGAACTCATAAGGCCTCTTTCGGGAAGATCGAAACTATGAAGGGGAAACGCGCCGGCTCGGAACCGCTCCCGAGGAGCGGCAATTCAAAGGGAAGTCTGTTAGCGAGATTCAGTAGCCAGTTGTCTGGACTGTGATCCGCGGGGAATGTGTAAACCGGATGCTATTGGAAGCGGATCGGATAGCGGGCTATTAGGATGACTGACACATTCCCGATCTGCGGGACTTACCCACGCGCGATCTACCTCGAGAGCGACGGATCGTTGCAGAAGAGTGACGGACACTACAACCCGGAAGCGGGACTTGACGCCTGTTAGAATCCCCTCGATTCCTTGAAGCGCTCCTTGATCAACTCTCACCCGAGTCCCCACTTGAAGGAACGGCCATGGCTCGTAAGCGAGTCCGGATTTTACAACCAATTGAATCGCTGCAATTTCCGAGTCGTCGACTGCGAGTGGATTCCTGGCATTTCCTACGATTTCGAATACTCCAGGTATGACCATGATTGGCAATCGATCTTGGGGATCGAGCCGGCAAAATACATAGCCAGGAAAGAGCGGCAGCACCAATTCCTTGATCCGGTCAGACCAGGTGCGCTTGCACTTATATAAAGGCAGGAAATATTCATAACCCTTGGACTGCAAATGAGAGCACACAATGTGTTCCCGCCGCGTTCGAACGTGGAGTGCAAACCAAGGGTGAATTCGTTGTTCAGAGTCCATTCTTGCCTCAATTTCCTCGGTAAAACAGACGGCCTATGATCTAGCAGCTACAGATTTAGCGTGAATATATTTTGGAGAAGCTACCGCCATAAGAGTCCCAAGCGGTTCTCTTCAAAATCGTCGAGAAAATAAGACCTGCCAGAGATCAACTCACTTTCTCTGCCAGGTACGCTTCAGCCGCATTACACAGACTGATCGTCCCTCAAAAGCAAAATCAGTGCACCAAGCCCGGCTTTCTCAAATTCAATTAGCCACCAGCACGAGGCACCTTGAGTCCACGATAATCGGTGTAATAGCATTCGCCAGGGTCATTACTTGCGTTGAGTACAATCCCGGCGATGAACCTTCCTTCCAGAGCGGTCATGCATTGCTCGGGGGCCTCTCTCGGCGTCACTCCCTCGCGGAAGACCAACAAGGCGGCGTCACAGACTTGTGAGAGGCGCTGTGCATCCGCGAAGAGGTTCAATGGCGGAGAGTCAAAAATAATCCAATCGAATGCGCCCACCACCGACTCGACAAACTCTTGCAAGGCCGGCTTCTGCAACAGTTCGGCTGGATTTGTCACAGCCCGCCCGGATGAAACGTAATAGAAACCTACGGGATCCGCCTGCCGGACAGCCACGCTCAGGTCAATCTCTCCCTCGAGAAATTCCGCCAATCCAGGCAACGAAGGAATTCCTAGAGCGCGCGATATTCCTGGATTCCTCATGTCAGCGTCAACCAGGAGTACCCGGGGAAAACTTCGTGCGAGCAAAGAGGCAAGATTGACCGCCACCATGGTCTTGCCTTCCTTTGGAATTGCACTCGTCACAAGCAGATGGCGCAGCTGGCGCTGCTGGCGAATCTGCTGGATGCGATGACAGAGAACTCGAAACCTCTCCTGTGCCGCTCCTGAGCCTCCGTTCATCGCAACTAAATGGTCCTCCGGACGCGGATGGCACTGGATATGTTCAACGACTCCGAAATCTCTTGGGCCCGTTTCCATGGTGTTCGGCAATTCTTGCCACGCCACGGCGCTGTGCTGGGCCGGAGCGGGCTTCTCTTGCCGCGCTGTGGCGCTCTTCTGAGCCGGAACGGTCCTCGCTTGCGCGTTAGCCTCTTCGGACCGGCGGAGTGCTTCAAAAATTCGGCTCACTTGATTCCCTCATGTAAAAAAAGATCCGTTCTGATGTCGAGAAAATCTGTTGGCAAGTCTTCGGAATTCCCGGCGCACTCTGGCTCGTCTTCATTGGCGGAAACTCGATCTGTGCCAAACTTCACACCCAAGTCGCTGGCTGCTTCTTCGACTAAGTCCGCTGTTACGTGCTCTCGGCCAAGCGCATACGCGGAGATCATGGCATGATCACAGAGCGTGTTGATCAGCCGCGGGATTCCCTGCGAATAAAAGTAAACGCGTTCGAGCGCATCGCGGTCGAACACTTCTCCACTCTCGTTTCCCGCCAGCTTGAGGCGGCAGCCCACGTAAGCGAAGGCCTCCGCTTCGGGCAGAGGGCGCAAACGAAACCACAGTGCGATTCGTTGCTTGAGTTGGCGCAGAGCGGTGGTTTGTAACGTCGCTTCCAGTTCGGGTTGCCCAACCAGAATAACTTGCAGAGATTTTCCTTGCGGCGTTTCCAGATTGGTCAGCATCCGAATTTCTTCGAGGGCAACGTTGCTGAGATGCTGTGCTTCCTCAATAATCAGCATGGTCGTCAGGCCTTTTCGATGGCGATCAATGAAATAACGGCCCAAACGAATCAAGACGTCAGCTTTGGAAGCCGAAGAAACCCCGATGCCCAGATCCTCGGCCACATAAAACAGCAACTCTTGGCTGGTGAGCAGGCTGTTGAACACATAGGCGTAGGCCACTCGTTCCTTGTCCAAGCTGTCAAGAAGGCAGCGGACTATCAAACTCTTGCCAGTTCCCACTTCACCCGTCAGAACCATGAACCCTTTGCGCGACAGAACCCCGTAGCGCAGGCCGGCAACTGCTTCTTGATGTTGACCAGTGGCATAGACAAATCCGGGATCAGGACTGATCTCAAATGGACTGCGATCGAGTTTAAAAAACGACTTGTACACCTTCATCCCGCCTTATACGTGTAAAAACTGAGCGCTACCGAAACCAAAATCAACATCGCCAAGCCAGCGACCTCGAAAGCCCGATTCCGTAAGCTGGACGTTCGCTCGCGGGGGGAGGTTAGGATGGGAATCCGCGTCAGGATAGGGAGGCGGATGTGTTGCCGTAAATCCTTTTCATTGCGAAGTACTTCATCGCTCATTTCGCGTACAACCACCAGCCCTGCCCCTACAAAGAGTCCCAGCAGCCAACCGACCAAGACAACCTGGCGTCGATTTGGTTGAGATGGCTTCTGAGGCAAGCTCGGGGGATCGATCACGCTAAACTGCTCTCCTTGCTGATTCTTTTCGAGGTTGGTGGCCAACTCGGATTGCAATTTCTTTTGCAGGAGTGATTGATAATTCTGTTTGGAATTTTCGTAATCGCGCGTCAGTTCAGCTAATTGCTGTTCGCGTAACGGAGTCAAATTGAGCCGAGCCTGGGCGTCGGCGATCTTCCGGTGCAGGTCTTTCACCTGAGCCTGATCGCTGTCGATTTCGGCGCGCGTGGCTTTAAGCCGGCTGTCCACATCCGCGGTGGCAGGATCGCCCGCATAAACCTCGGCTGTCTTTGCTCCAGCCTGTTCAGGCTTTTTCTGCGTCTCCAAACGTTGGCGAATGGCATCCCATTGCGCGATTTGATCCTTCAAGCCGTCGACATCTGGATGTTTAGAGGTGTACTTGCCCTCCAGGTCCGACAGTTGTTTTTGCAAATCACGAACCTTTGCTTGAGCCAGGGCGGCCGGAGAAAGACTTGTACTTCCGTCGATCGAGCCAATCGATTTTTGCATCGCTTGATATTCAGCCTTCAAAGACTCCAGATATATTCTCTGTTGTTCAGCGCGATCTGCTGCGCTCGAAACAGCATTTAATTGAGACTCCAGGCTGTTGAGAATCTGCAAATTGCTCTGTTGCTGCTCTGGAAGCTCTCCCAGATTTTGAATCTTATATTCACGCAACCGCTGCTCCTGGCGTGCCAGATCTTGTCCTGCCTGGCGCAGTTGCTCTTCGAGAAAGTCCGTAGTGCTGATGGATTGCTGAGTATTCGCCCGCTGATTCTCAGCGATGAAGAGCGAAGCCAATTCCCGGGTGATTTCCTGGGCTGTGTAAGGATTTCGCGCGGAATAGGAGATTCGAAATGCAGTCTGTTCTCCTTGGGTCTTCGTTGGGTCCGCGGGTTCGATCTTGATGTCTTTCCGCATTTCGTCTACCACGGAATCCATCGAGGAATGGGCACGCTCCGATGGATAGAGGTTGAAGCGTTGGATGATTTCTTGTAGCCGGGTGCGGCTAAGGACCTGTTGCGTCATGCTCTCCAGCCGCTCCTCCAAATTGGTGACGACATTCGGCGTCACATACTGGTCCGGCACACTCCGCGGCCGGATCAGGATGATCGCTTCCGAGCGATATCGCGCAGGCCACAAATGGGCAACGGCGACTGCCCCGAGTCCGATCACGAAGAAAGCTCCCAGCAACCACCAGCGCCGGCGGAGCAGAATGCGCCGGGCGTCTCGAAAGCTTATCTGTCCAGATTCGTTTTCATCATTCATGGTATTTATCTTCCCAAGGGTATTCGAACCAATCGATACGTCACCGTGAAATAAACAATGTTGCGATTCAAGTTTCCATACACTGCCGCTGCACCGCTGCTGGCTTGATGTGTAAAGGTGTAGCCCCAGCGAAGCCCGAAGCCTTCATGAACGGAGTCCTCAAGGCTGAAGCCTGCAATCTCATCTTGAACGAGCCCTCCCCCTGGGCCGGATAGCAGCGCACTGTTGCGCGCGTAACTGCCATTCCAGATGGCGTCGAGCTGCTTGGTCAATTTGTGCCTTATGGAACCCGTCACCGATGAACTCATTACGGTTGTCAACAAACCGCCACCGTCGCTCACTTGCCGCTGGGCGCCGATTTGAAACGCCGTATTCTGCAAGTGCAAATTGAGATCGCCGCCCAGAGTCCAATTCCACTGATCCCTATAATTTGTGATCTGGACAACAGGAACGCCTGTGGCTGAGGTCAATTCATTATTCGAGCGTATAGATGCGGGACCGCCATAAATCCGTGCAGAAAGGCTGGGAGAAAACTGACGGGTGTATGAGAAGAATGGGTTATGCACAAGTGTCCGCCCGTTCGGGCCGAATTCGTAATAGCTAAGCAGATAAGTGAACCCTGCTGTGTCGTACCGAGAAAGACGGTAGCTGTAGATCACGCCCGCAGTTTGTACCTGCGTGTCCAAAAGCGTCGTAGCGGCGGAAGCTTGTTGGTCAAAATAAATCGCTGAACTGCCACCGAAAACCGAGAGAGACGCCCGCGATGAAAATTGATAAGTTGTATCCAAGCGTGCGCCATAGCCGTGTTCGCGGGCCAGGGGAGTGAAAACTGTCTGATTGAGGCTCGAGGGTGGCCCCAAGCTCGACATGATTTCCGTGTTCGTGGAGGGTTGGGAGATTCCCGAAAGGTAGAAGACCGAAGCGCGTCCACGGAATGATAGATGGGGAGTGGCCTCGAAGCTCCCATCGAACTGGCCTCGCTGTTGGAGTGTGTTATAGCCCGGCGTTCTGGCGTAGAGCAGAAAATCCGGTTGATAATGCAGCGCGAATTCAGAGTGCTTTCCATCGCGCTGAAGCCAGATATCGGGCCCAAAAAGAAAGGTGCCGTCCCCGCCATTCGCTTGAGTGCCGCCCACCACATTGCTGTTGTAAGAGGTCTCTTGCGAGAGATCGATCAAGAGGAAATTCCGAACCCCGCTCGGGCCGCTGTAATTCAAACTGTCCTTCTGGCCGTCGCCGAAAGGTCTCGGTGGTTCAATACCCTTAGAAGTAGGCGTAGTTACCGAGTTGGAACTCGAATCGGCAGGCGGAGCAGAAGACTGCGCCTCCAGACCAAGAGGCAACAAAATCAGCAAAAGCGCCGCAAGTAGACATTTGAACATCATCTTCCCTATTCCTATTGTCTCCTCAAGGAACTATGACCGTATCTCCCGGCATCAACTGCATCGGGAGTGTGGATTTGCCGCCCTTGATAGCCTGCTTATATTGAAAAGGCATTCGCTCTCGCGATCCATCTGCGATCGTGCGCAGGACTACAATCTTGTTCACCTTGGCGAAATCTTTGAATCCACCAGCGGTGGCCAAAGCGTCCAACACAGTCATGCTCGAAGTCAGCGGATAAGCCCCTGGGCGTTGCACTTGGCCCATGACGAAAAACTTGTGACTGTTTGCCTCCTCCACGATCACAGTCACCTGCGGCTTGCGGATGTAAGCCTCCAGTTCTTTCACCAACCGAAGTTGGAGCAGGCGAGGTGTTAGTCCGCGAACTTCCAAATCTCCCACCAGGGGCATTGAGATTTTCCCATCGGGCCGCACCGGCACGGATCGGGAAAGCTCCGGTTCGTGCCAGACGTTGATGGCCAACAGATCTTGAGTGCCAATTACATATTCCTCGTCCGACGAAGTTAAGCCTGGTTTCTCGCTCGGGTTGTTCACCGGCGGTTCCTGGCTCTGAGGCCCTTCGGCCCCCGCAAACAATGCCAACGCCCTCGGCGCCAGATAGAATCCAGGATTCATTTTTCCAGCCACTCCGGCAAAGACAGGAACGGCAGAGCACGCGACGATAGTTGCCGCGATTGCCACGACAAATTCGAATTTCCTTGATAACTTCATGGAATGCTCCATCTTCTCTGGTATGTCAGTCATTGGTCACTTATCTCGGCAGATCGGTCACGCCATTGAGTAAGGTGAACGTCGAACTTACTGCCACAAATCCGCCGATGCGTTCGTCGATTGAAATCGGTTCCACTCGGATTACTTTCGCCCCCGCACTCATTTGAACCGGGCTGTGCGCTTCGAGAAGCGAGGAAAAAAGTACGTCGATGTGAATGTTGGCTTCGCAGGGAGGTTGCGATTCGGCATAAATGTAGACACCCTGAGAACTAATGTCGCGGGTGAAGCCTTGCCCCTTGTGAGCAATTCCGTCCCTGTCCTTCCACCGGAAGTGCACCGGCGCGCGGAGTGCGAAGCGAATCTGCTTTCTGCGTTCCAAGATGTTGGCCACCCGCACGAGAGCGCGCCATCCGGTGGACCTCTGCGAAGAGCCGCCGAGGCGTTGTCTTCGAGCTGGATCGAAGAGCGCGCTCACTCGCGAAAGGTAGCTTTTCGATGAAGAACGCACAAGAAGCGAAACAACCCGTTCGATTGAGGTTTCCCGAATGGGGAATTGTGTGGACATGCGAGTGATCGGGAATTACCAACCCAATCGCGTGATTCGACTAGTAAGAAACTACCTAGAAGTATGCCGAAGAATCTAGGCAGCTACAGTGTTCATCGTATAAAGGAGGAGTCCCTTTTCAAACTCCTTCAAACGCCACATTTTGTCACTGATGGCAGGGTCCTTCCTCTTCTGGACACCCTTTCCTTCCTGAATTCAGCCCCAATGGGTCCGTGGCTGAACAGGCGAATCGAAATTAATGTCTCTTGATTTGGCCGATTGTCGGGCCTAAAGGCGCGAAATCTAGATAGTGGCGCCTGTGGATCGATTGCAGCTCGGTCTTAGCACAAATTTGACAAAAAAGCGGCCAGCGCATGGCCGAAATCTCAGCACCCCCGACTCCCGCGTGCAGCAGTCGATCACGCTCACCAGATAGCCGACCCACCGCAGGACCCGCCAATTCGCATGTCGCTGCAGACTGATAGGCGGCGCTCACGCGACCCACTCTTTTCGCGGCGCGCAGACCGCGAGCGCACCAGCAGCCACGCGCGCACACCGTAACACCGCGCGACACGCGCAGCCGCCGCGCAACCACCACGCACCGCCGAAGCCGTACGCCAGCCCGCAGGCCACACGACGCCACGCGGCCGACAGAACGGCTGCCCGTGGCCCCGGAGACAGACCGACCGGCTGATGGCCAATGTCGCTGCCACCAATGGCCTGTAGCCTCGGTCACCATCTCTCGCGCCTGGGAGTGAGCCGCACCACAGTCACTGCGGCACGACGTAGGATTGGATTCGGCCTTCGCCGAACCCCCAGGCGCAAACGCCGGCGCAATCAGGTGAACTATGCGGTGAACTACAGAGAAACGTGTATCGAATTTATCCATCCTTCAGGCTATCTATTAGGCCGCTAGTTCGTCACTCAGAGCCACTTGAGATGGAGGAATTAGATGTCATCGTTGCCCTCGGCCCCAAAGACCCCGGAATCTACCTTTCGCCGTGAAATCGGCCAGAATCGCGTTCGACTCGTCATCGCTGACGCCTCCGTTATGGGATGTGAATTACTGCAGACCTCCTTCGAACGCTTCCCGCAACAATTCACGGTTGCCTCTTGCGAGGTATCAAGCGCCGGTGTGCTTCGATCGGCCTCCCGAGCCAACGCCGATGTCGCGCTGATCAGCGCCGATCTTCAAGACGGACGGCTAATGGGCCTCGAAGCGCTCCGAAATCTTCATCTCACTCGTCCCGAGGTTCGATGCGTGATCATTTTCGACGCGTGGCAAGATGACTTAATCATGCACGCTTTTCGAGCCGGCGCGAAGGGCGTATTCTGCCGGGCGGAATGCTTTGACACGCTTCGAAAATGCATTCAGTCGGTACACAACGGACAGGTTTGGGCCGATAGCCGCCAACTCCTGCTGATCCTCGAGGCCTTTACTCGAACCGCCCCGATCCGCGTGACGGACGCCAAGGGCATGGTGTTGTTGACCAAGCGTGAATCTCAAGTGGTTCATTGGATTTCGGAAGGCCTCCCCAACCGGGACATTTCATTGAAGTTGGGAATCAGCGAACACACAGTAAGCAATTATCTCTTCCGGATTTTCAATAAGCTGGGAGTTTCAAACCGGCTGGAGTTGGCTCTCTACGCGATCAAACAGCAGCAGGACAGTGGATCTCAAATCCATCACAATTCGCGGCTGATCGAAGATCTTCTATCCGACGACCCGGAACCGAAATCGGCCTCCCGGAGTGATTTGCGAAGAGTTGAATCTGTCCCCGCATAGCAGGGCACCGAGCCCATGCATCTCCGCTTTGCAGAGTAGATGACAAGAGTGCGTCCCGATGTCGGTCAAATAATCAAGAGGCCTGTCGTGGTTGCGCTTCCCGCCAGGCGCCAGTTCGATGTTTGCACGGACGCCGAAGAAGGTTCCGCCTGCCAGGTGTGTTTCGATAGCGAGAATTAGATTTCGAGAAGCCTGTGACTTCAGGACAAACCCAAGGCGCAAACAGCGCGTACTTCGCTCTCGAGACTATCGGATTCATGCATCGTGAACAGCAGGATGCGCCATCCAACTCCGGACTCCGCAATCTGCGCGGCAGCTTCCAGCCCGCTCATGACCGGCATCGTAATATCCAGGATTACGATATCAGGCTTCAACGCCTGAGCTATCTCCACTGCTTCTTTTCAATTGGTGGCCTGGCCGCAGATTTCCCAGTCCCGCCGGGATTTAATAAGGAGATTCCGAATTCCATCGCGCACAATTTCGTGATCATCGACAATCAAAATCCTGGGCTTCATGGGAACAACCTCTTATGCGTTCTGTGCCGCAGCCATCATCGAAATAACTTTTCTCGGGACCGATGCTATTACAGTGGTCCCGTTTGAGGAGGATACTAACTCCAGATCGCCTCCAAGCTGCCGCATACGCTCAGTCATTCCTCGCACACCTACTCCCAACGAATGGCCCCCGTTCTCCACAAATTCTTCTGAATCCCGCGCCAGGATTCCTTTTCCTTGATCGCTTACCTCCAACACGGTTGTTCCGTCTTTGTCAAAGAGACGGACATGGGCTGTTTCGCTGCCGGAATGCCGGTGAATGTTTGTCAGGCTTTCTTGCAGCACCCGGAAGAACGCCGTCTCCGCGTCAGCGGGCAACCGCCCGAACTCCGGTGAAATATCGAGAGTGGCGGTAATGCCGCTGCGCTTTGTGAATCCGTCCAAATACCATGAAATCGCCGACTTTAAGCCCATTTCCTCCAACATCGGAGGGTAGAGCAGATAGGAGATGGTTCGTACCTCCTTGATGCACTGTTCCGCAAGATTCGCGCATTCAGTGATTTCGTTTATGCCGGAACGGGCTTCGGGCGGCTGATTCAAGGACGCAAATGAGTCCAATTTCATTTTCAATAAGGATAGGTATTGACCCAGGCTATCGTGAAGATCGCGGCCGATCCGCCGCCGTTCTTCTTCTTGCGTTCGAAGCAAATGAAGAGAGAGCTTACGAAGCGAACTCTCCGAGTCATGTAATTCCTGCCGGGACTTTCTGAGAGCCTTTAGCACGAGCATGCGCTCCGTGAAATCGCGCGTGACTTTGCTGAATCCGAGAAGGCTTCCCGCGTCGTCGCGAATCGGCGTTATGATTACGTTCGCCCAAAACTTCGATCCGTCTTTTCGCACGCGCCAGCCTTCGTCTTCCAGGCGTCCTTCGCTGGCCGCGGTTTCCAGTTCGTGCCGCGGTTTATCTGCCTGCAAATCCTCGGCAGGATAAAAACAGGAGAAATGCTGGCCAATGATTTCGGAGGCCTTGTATCCTTTGATGCGCTCGGCCCCACTGTTCCAGCTTGTCACCCGGCCAGTCGCGTCCAACATGAAGATTGCATAATCCTGCGCGGCTTCGACCAGATGCCGAAATCTTTCCTCGGTCTGACGTAACGCAATTTCACGCGTATGATCGAGAGCTTTTTGAACTGCAATGGTTGCAATTGGGGTTATCAGGGAGAGAAGCCGTTGATCTTCCGCATTAAATCCAGAACCGCCAATCTTGTTGTGGATTTCAAAGAAGGCGGCCACCTCGCCGCGCTCATCCAGAATAGGAGCGCTCAGCGCGCATCGCACTCCGTAGCGCTCGTACAGTTCATGGCGGACCTGTGGATCGGACATCATATCGTTGGATAGGCTGGGTATTTTATTTACCAGCAATCGCCCGGGAAGTCCGTGCCCTTCCGGGAAACAATACTGCACGGGAAGCGTCTCGCCGTTTTGG
Organism: uncultured Acidobacteriota bacterium; assembly: GCA_963797765.1. Classification (GTDB taxonomy): domain Bacteria; phylum Acidobacteriota; class Terriglobia; order Acidiferrales; family UBA7541; genus JBGPTK01. Next base: position 2,021,326 of record CAWCQU010000003.1, read on the forward strand.
AAGTACTTGGTGCAGAACAATCCCTGCGGGCCGCGGAGACCGGCAATTCCTCCCTCTGCCCCGATCAGCGCGATCGCATTCCGCAGAATAATGCTCAGAACTTCATCCGCATTCCTTGTCGCCGATAGATCGTCCACCAATCTCTTGCGTGACCTTACATCGCTCTGGTGCGCCAGCTCTTTTTGCTGCAATGAAGCGATGTTTCGGAGTCTCTCCTGGTCGTTATTGAGGGTCGTATAACTGTCGTCGGGAATCACCAGTGAGTGCGAGGCGCAAATACGCTCAAACGGCTTGCTATCCTCGTGATGGCTAAACGTATCCATCGGATAAGCACAATACAACGAGAAAGAATGGGTATCGACTAGCTCATTCCACAATTGTTCGAGCTGAATCGCAGCCTCTGACCTTTGATCCGCCCACAGAAGAGCTACCATTTCTCCGAATGCAACGACCGTCGGCTGCTCACTTTCACTCGCTGCCCTCGCTTGCAGCAGTTTTCTTCCGATCAGTTCCTTGAATAGGGCCGCGTCCAATGCTTGGTCCGCACAGAACTTGGATAAAGTTTCCGCAGCGTCCAAAGCGATATATCGCCCCCGCTCGGTCAATCCGTGAATATTTAACCCCTGGGCGGCCAGTCGACGTGCGAGACCATCTCGATGTTTTTGGGTTGCTATGATCAGTGCGGCGTTCCCCGCCAATAGTGCCGGGGCAATGAATCGGGTCAACGATTCCAGCAAGACGGAATCGTCCTTGTAAAATTGGACTGCGTGCCCGCCAGGTCCATGACCGGGATATTGCGGTATCGGAGCAAGCAACTGAGCTTCGTAATTGGTCGTCCTGGTGCCCATTGCGTCATCCCCCAGTTGGACGGCGAGCAGCCGAACCCTGCGAAACCACGGATTCGGCTGAAACAATAAATTAAGCGACATAAAATTTTGACTTGGCCGCCTGAGGGCTTGCGCTCCGAATTCTGTCCCTCTGGCGGCGGGTCCGGTGGTCAAGGATGACTTCTGAGTCAGTCAAACTGCAAAGGCCTGCTCTGGTCACCGTGTGCAGTCACTCTCGCATGGAGACATGACCACCGCCCGCACAACATCCGGGGGTATAGTACCGCTCAAAAAGAGTGGCGCAATAAGGTGAAACCTGTAGATCGGATTCGGTTACGACATTAAAAGTACGTATCGCAGCAACAGCGAGTTCTCCAGAAATCCGCTCCGATATTGGCGATCCTGCGGTGAGAAACGTCTACGGTTCAATGATCTGGTTTCGCACCGCGTACCGGACCAACTCGCTCACGGAATGCAATTGGAGCTTCCGCATGATATTAGCTCGATGCGTCTCCGCTGTTTTGCCGCTGATATTCAGTGAGGCAGCCACTTCCTTGCTGCTTTTTCCCTCGGCCAGCAATTGAACGATCTCTCGCTCCCGGGATGTAAGCCTTTCGCGATCTTTCTCGGGCGATTCATTCGGAATTCCGCGAGAACTAAACTTGCTCAGAATCACTTCCGTGGCTTGTGCCGTAAAAAACGGTTTGTGCTTTGCAAGCGATTCGACGGCCACAATTAAGTCGCGGTCGGAGTCCGATTTTACGATATATCCACGCGCCCCAGTTTCCAGGATTTCGCGGATTAATTGGTCAGAAAAATGTAGCGACAATATCAAGATTTCCGTATTGGGGCACGACTTGCGAATCCGCCTGGCCGCTTCTAGGCCGTTCAGGTCCGGCATTCCAATATCGAGCACAGCGATATCGGGTTTGAGTTCTTCTGCCTTGGCAACTGCCTCCCGCCCGGTATGGGCTTCCGCGCTAACTTCCCATCCTTCATGTGTTTGCAGCAGTGTCTTTATGCCGCGCCGCATCAGGTTATGATCATCGGCAATCAATATCCGCAAGGGCTTCATACTTCTCCAGTTTCCTGCATATCACCGGCGGCCGGGCAAATTTGAGATCGACCCTAAAGCTTCCAAGTCTGATCGAAACGGCACTCAAGCTTGCGCATTTCAGACAAGCCAACCGAATTATACATAGATTTCGACGATCTAAGTAAAACGGCATGAAGCCGGGCGGCACTGGGCCACCGGCGATCCGTTACAAATCCATCTGCCTCTCGCTGAGTGCTCACTCGACGAGAGAGGTAACTCGGGCTCCATCTTTCGCGCCCGGGATCGGCATTTCGGTAATTCAGTACCGGTCTTAGGTCAAGGTACCTGCCGCCAATAAATACGCAAGAGGCTGTATTGAGAAATACGCGAACGAAGTCTAATAGTTGATCTGCGGTGCGCTGTTATTACTGCGCGTCAAGCGAGCACCGCGCAGTACAAAATCGAGCATAAAAATTCTTTCACACTAGGAGCCGTGAGAATGGCTGGAAAAAACAAAGCGGTATTCGGAATTTATTCGACCAACAGGGCAGCGGATCAAGCAGTGGAAATGCTTATGACGGCTGGCTTTTCCTCCTCGGATATTTCAGTTCTGTTTCCAGAGAATCTTGGATCTAAGGCAATCGGCACGGAAAAGTCGACCAAGGCGCCAGAAGGTGCCGCCACCGGAGCGGGATCAGGAGCCGTCCTCGGCGGCGCGTTGGGACTCTTGGCGGGAATCGGCGCGCTCGCGATCCCGGGGGTAGGTCCGCTTATCGCGGCCGGTCCAATTGTTGCAACTCTGGCTGGCATCGGCGTCGGGGGAACGGTGGGCGGGTTCACCGGCGCCCTGATCGGGCTGGGGATTCCCGAATTCGAAGCTAAGCGGTATGAGGGCCGGCTTCAAAAGGGTGGAATCCTACTCTCAGTGCATTGCGACACTTCTGACGAAATCAAGCAGGCAAAAAAGGTGCTTGAGGCCACTCGAGCTGAGGACGTTTCATCCACAGGCGAATCGTCTTCAAACGTGGCTTCAACGAATCGCGAAATCGGCCGGGCAGCGAAGTCGTAAACGAAGGCGCCGGGAAGGGACAAGGTTTCAATCGCACTTCTCCCTTCTCGTTCCCGTGACCCATTAGCAACTACCCGACTGAAGACCACTCAGGTTTTGCCCGGGGACATCGCGTCGCGGATTACAGAAAGCAGCAGTTCCGGCTTGATTGGCTTCGCAAGGATCTGAAAATCATGCCCTTGTGCGTGTGCCGCATCCAGTAGATCCACGGTGGCTGCCTGGCCTGAAAACAGGATGATCTTGCAGCCCGGCGCAAGTGCGCGGATTTGCATGGCCGTATCAATTCCATTGATGCCTGGCATGATCACGTCACTCAGGACGATATCCGGTTGAATGGTCTTGGTTAACTCGATTGCGGCATCCCCGCTGGAGACGAACACCGCTTCGAATCCTCCGTCCTTCAATATCTCAGCCACTGTTTCAGCGATCACCGGCTCATCGTCAATGACGATGATCTTAACTTTCTTTATTCCCTCCGGGAAGTCGAAGGAATTTGCGAAACGAAGGCCCCGCGCAAACCACTTCGGGTGTTGAGGAATCGGCAAAACAGGAAGAATCACCGCGCTTGCATCGAACATTTGAAAACGCTCCTATACACCCCGCAATCTAGTTACCGCTATTATCCCAAATCGGAAAGGTAATCGAAAATACCGTCCATCTTTTTTCTGGCCGAATGCTGCTCCGCACGCGAATTAGTCCGTTGTGCTTTTTTACCAGGTTCTGAGTTAGCCAAAGTCCTAGCCCGGTGCCGACATCTTTCTTGGTCGTGTAAAACGGCTCGAAAATCTTTGCCATTTGCTCCGGGGGGATGCCCGAGCCCGTTGTCCATCACGCTCACGCGCACCGCTTTCCGGCCGCCGTCGCTCCATACCCTCGCCTGGGATACCTTGATCGCGATGCTTCCCTTCTCCGCCGTGGCTTCAATTGCGTTCGCCAGCAAATTTGCGAAGATTTGCCGGAGTTCTCCCGGGTATCCCGGAATTTCGACATTATCTCCATAATCATGTTTGATGGAGATTTTTTTAAACTGCAGCTTTCTCGCATAGATCGACACAACTTCTTCCAGTGCGGCTGAGATGTTTACTCGAGCTGGCGAAGAAGTATCGCGATAAAACCCCAGCGTGTTTTTGGTAATCTGAGAAATCCGATCCAATTCTTGGTCCGCCATGCTCAGGTATTTTTCTATATTCGCCGGCTGCTTTCTTGCCAGATAAACTAGGTTGGTAACCGCTTCCAGCGGGTTGTTGATCTCGTGTGCGATGCTCGCGGCCAGGCGCCCCGTCGCGGCAAGTTTTTCGCTCCGCCGGAGAGCTTCCTCGGATCGCATTTGTTCCGTGATGTCGGTGTTCGAGCCAAACCATCGCGCAATCTTTCCGCGCGCATCCCGGACAGGCAGAGCCAGCGTAAGGAAATTCCGGAATCCACCATCGGCGCCGCGCAAAGGAAAAATCATTTCAAATGGTTTACCGGTTCGAATCGAGGTCCCCCATTTTTCCAAGACCGCCGGTAATTCCTTGGGGTCATGGGCAGCTTGCCATCCCCACCCTACCATTTGTTCCGGCGTTGTTCCGGTGTACTCATACCATCTGTGGTTGTACCAAAAAAGGGAGCCGTCCGCCTCGGCCATCCATGCCAACTGCGGTATTGAATCGGCCAGCGCCCGGAACTGTTGCTCCCGTTCCTGCAAGTCGGCGTCGCGTTTCTGAATCGCGGTCAACATGTCATTGAATGCGTCGATTAGGACCGCAACTTCGTCGCCGGTGCCGGTGGAAGCTACCCGAACCGAATAGTTCTTGTCGCGCGAAACAGCTCGTGCGGATTCCGCCAGGTTCATCACTGGCCGGGAAATAATTCGTTGCGATATGCGCGATAGAATCAGGGCGGCAATCAACGCCGCCCCCAAAATGGCCAACAGGATGGTCGCGTAGCTCTTCAACCGGTCGGTAAGCGCGCCGAGGTCAGACTGTATATACACAATACCAACTGGCTTTCCCCCAAAAACGATCACTTGGATAAGTTCCAGCCGGCTGTTCTCATACCAGTGCGCTTCCGGTTGCCCTGGCGGAATCGGAGGCAGTGGAAAACTGTGAGCCCCGCCCTCGCGCCAGTACCCCGCAAAAAATCTGCCCTCCGGATCGTAAATCCCCGCATAAGTGATATGGGGAGATGCGCGCAGCGCGGATAGCGTATTCTCGGCGGATCGAGGATCATTGAAAATGAGCGGAGAAACCGAATTTGATCCGACAATCTGGGCTTGCACGGAAACGCTCCTGGCCAAATTGATTCGGAACGTATGCAAGTCGTAGATGAAAATTGCAGCCCCCGCCAAAAGAAGAGCCGCGGCGCTCACGGTCATGTTCATAGCCGTCAGCTTTTTGGATAGTGAACCCCGAAGCGTGATCATGGGTTGTGACCTCCGCTGCCGGAATCTCTTCGAACGGCGGTCGCCACCTTCAAGAGCTGCGAGTTCAGAACCAGCCCCGACTTCTCCGCTGCGCTCAAATTTACTTCGAATCGGACTTTATTTTCCTTTACGACAAACTGGATCATTCCCCCATGAGTCGTGAACTCTGGAATGTCGCTGACCGTTAAAACCGGCGTTCCCGTCAATGCGCCAAGTATTCTGTTGAGCTGATTGCTCTCCGACGCGCTGATATAGAGAATTCGGCAGCCCGCAGCATCTTCCAGTTTCACAGCTCGCTTCGCCACCAGGCTTTTCCCATCGATCGCCTCTCCTGCAATGGTCGAATCGAGGCTTTCGCCAAACGGATCCTGGCCAAGGACGCAAATAGAAAACGAGCCTCGATTCGCCTGGGATTCAGAAACCGGCCAGCGAATGAATTTCCCAAAGTTGAAAAGATAAACAGCCTTGATCTGATACTCGCTGGGCCGATATTGCTGTGCGCGAAGGATTGCCCCGGCGGCAACCCAAGCCAGGCTTAAGGCTACCAAGCCAATCCGAAGCCGACGTGGGCGTCCGCGGCAGGATTTTCGGAAGGCATCATCGTTTCGATGCGGAGTCGTGTCGCGAGGAATCCGTATCATTTATTTCGATTCCACGTCAGCTTCGCGTAGTAACTGCGCTTAATCCCCACCAGCGGACCAGGGTCGCTCCCGAATTCAAAATGGTGGGGCTGCATAAGGTCCAGTCCAACTATCGACAATTGAAATTGTTGGCTGATCCGCCATCCCACGTGAATATCTCCAGTGGAATATGCCGGAACCATCTGCCCGGGCAGCGCGCTTATATATCGAAACGAAAGGTCCAGCGTCACACGTTTGGGCAAGTCAAAACCTGATTGGACCAACAACTGATGCCGGGGGCTGGACCCCTCAATAATGGGAGGAGTACCTACGTCCAGCGAATCCGCCTTCTTCTTCAGGTCCATTTGCAAAAACGAATACGAACCCCGCAGCCGCCAATAGCTCGTGGGCTTCCACTCGGGAGCAATCTCGACCCCGGAGGTAGAGCCGAAAAGTCCATTTCGAAATTGCGCGGGAATCAACACATGCGGAGGAGCCGGATTATTCTCGATGAACGCTGGACCGGTGATCTCCTCGCTGAACAGATCATCATAGGAGTTATAAAAGCCCGTAACATCGACGTAGGTTGCCTTGCCCACCAGGCGGCGATAGCCCAGCTCATAACCGTTCAGTTTTTCGGACTGGAAATTTGGGTTAGCATTAAAACGTGCGAAGAGCGGAAGGCCATTGGGTGCCGTACCGCCGAAGCCAGACAAGTTGAAATCCCTCTCCGAATCTGACGGAGTGCGTACCGCGCGCGTAAAGGCCGCCCAAAATGTCTGCGTCGGCGTGGGATTCCACAGCAAACGAACACTGGGTTCCAGTTCCGCCCCGGTGAAGTCTGTATGCAGGAGTTTTGTGCCGACTTCGAGCGTCAGGCGATCGGGAACCAAAGAAATCTCATCCTGCAGGAATGCCGTATAGAGCTGGTCCGTTTTCTCGCTTGGATTGAATGTGAGTCCGGAGACGAGCTGCAATTCATCGCCTTCGCTGATTCGCAGCCCCAAGCCCCACGAAATTTTCTGGCGGGACCGCCAATTAAAACGTTGCAAGAAATCGATATCAAAAGTGTTCCGAAGGTCGCCAAAATTAGGCTCGTGGCGGTTGGTCCGGTCATAATACGCTTGGATCTGTAGGTCATTGCCTTCACCCAGGACTCTTTTCCAGCGGCCCATGATATTTCCGCCAGAAAGATCCGCATTCCCGTTCACAATTTGCGAGAACGGCGGCGTGTAACTCACAAGTTGCACGCTCTCGCCGGCTACCTCATCGTAGATGTCTCCCTGAAAAGTAAACGAATCGCGCGTGCTTTTGGTCCAATCCACGCGGAACCCGCCCTGGGCAGCTCGCCAGCGATCGAAATTCTGGCCATCCGAGTGGTATTCCGGACCGCGATTGAAACCCTTTCCATAGAGACGGTAGGAGAGTCCCTTGGTGTTAGCTCCGCCATACCGAACACTTGCGAAGCCCTGCTCTACATTCCCTCCGCCCGTGCTCGCCAATAGTCCCTGAGTTTGTTTGCTATCTTTGGTGATGATATTGATCACGCCGTCCACGGCGTTTGGCCCCCAGATGGTGCCGCCAGGCCCGCGGATCACCTCGATCCGTTCGATGTCATCCATCACGGTATCTTGGACTTCCCAATAGGTGCCCGCGAATAACGTGGTGTATACAGTTCGGCCATCGATCAGCACTAGAACAGATCGAGAAAGCCGGCTGCCGAAGCCCCGGATGCCGATCGACCATTTGCTACTGTCGATTCGGGCGACCTCTACGCCCGGCGCAAGCCGCAGAGCCTCTGGGATGGATGTCGCTCCCGACCGTTGAATATCGTCCTGCGTAATCACGAAAATAGCGGCAGGTGTTTTCCACACTTGTTCCGGTTCTTTGGATGCCGTCGTGACTTCCACATTCCCCAGTTGTTCGAGACTGAGTTGCTTCAGTGGACTTTGAGGTGACTGATTCTCCTGGGAACTTCCAGCCCAACACGTAGCAGATATCGCCGCTAAAAAGAGCGTCAAAGTCAGAACCTTCCAACAGCTTAGCGGCTGAGATATTTGCATGTTCGACTGGGTCCTTATCGCAAGAATGCGGCCAGGGAGACTGATCTCGTGCGGACGGTTTTGCACAACGGAGAACCCGAACTTCTCTTACACTTAGCGGATTGGCGGCTGTCACGAGCGCTGCTCGAGCAGCGCCTGAATAGTATCCAAAAGATGTTCCGCGCGATGGCTTCCCTTGATCAGCCAACGATCCACCAATCCCGCAGTTTCTCCGGGCAATTCCGTCCAGCCTGAAAGAACCACGATGGGTACCGCTGGATTGATTCGCTTCAATTCACCAGCCACCTCGGTACCCTTCATTCCGGACATCCAATAGTCCAACACTACCACGTCAATCTTCTCGGATTGGAATAGCTTTATGCCCTTTGCTCCAGAGTGAGCCTCAAGCACCCGGTGCCCCGCGGATTCCAGTAAGAGCCTCCGGGGTAACAGTCCGGTAGCTTCATCGTCGATACAGAGTATGGTGGCCATTTCGTACGCAAACCCTTCCTTCGTTCTCGGCACGGTGCGCTGAGCCGGCCTTTTCGCTGAGTTGCTTCTCTCTGCCGGATCGGCCATGTCGGTGCTTGCGAGCGACCTCCACTTCTCGCCAGTTCAGGCTCATCCACGATCAAGATCCACATGACACTCGCGGAACAAAAACCTTATTGGCGGGAGAGATTCCGCTCCGTCAAGTCCAGAATATCTCGACAGGGGAAAACTTCATCTGCTCGAACATCCGACGCCGATGGCCACTGGGTCCACAAGCGGAAAAGCCGCGACGATAGTAGTGCCCCTATTACCGGATTGAACCTCGAGCTTACCTCCAAGTTCTCTCACCCGCTCCCGCATTCCACTCATGCCGATTCCCAGGTTGAGTCCGGCTGCAGGCGAGACAGGATCCTCCGTACTTATCCCTCTCCCGTCATCACAAACTTGAACGATTAGCTGGTTTCCCGCAGCGGGCCATATTCTGATCCGGGCAGTCTTGCTCCCCGAGTGCCGGTAAATATTCGTCAGGCATTCCTGCACGATCCGAAAAATGGATATTTCGACGTTCGGTGCCAGCCGGCCAATATCAGGCGAAAGTTCTACATCGACGCTGATGTTGCTCCGCTCGGCGAATCCCTCCGAGAAAGACCGGATTGCCGCGAAAAGCCCCACTTCATCCAGCAGCGGCGGATGCAGCAAGTGAGAAATCGTGCGGATTTCCCGCGAGAGCTGTTCAACCAACCCCACGTTTTGCTGCACGGCCTGGGCGGCAATTGGATTGAGCTTTTGCAGTTCCGGAAGCAGCAAGCCGTTATTCATCGAGAAAGCGGCAACCAGTTGCCCAACGCTATCATGCAAGTCGCGGGCGATGCGCCGCCGCTCTGCGTCTTGCGTTGCAATCAATCGGCCGGAAAGCGACCGCAACTCGCGATTCAACTGCTCCATCTGGCGGGTCTTGCGATACAGGTCGGCGAAAACACTCACCTTTGCTCGCAAAAGTTCTGGAACCACCGGAACCGAAATGTAATCCACTGCTCCCCGCTGATATCCTTTCAGCCGGTCCAAGTCCGTCAGGTACACGCCGGAGATGAATATGATCGCGGTTTCCTGAAAGCGCGGGTGCTGGCGGATCATGTCCGCCAATTCGAATCCGTCGATTTCAGGCATGCTGACATCCATCAGAACCACGGCGATATTGGTCTTCAAGAGATAATCTAAGGCTTCTCTTCCCGAATGCGCCTTTATCAGGTTTTCGCCCAGTTCGTTCAGGATCACTTCATAGCTGAGCAGTTTGCCAGGCTGATCATCCACCATCAGGATGTTGACCTTCTCCCGCTCAATCATTGTCCGTACCTCTCCTCGGATCATCCCTCTCCCAGTTGCCTCACGGAATCAACCTCTAGCTCCTCACCTGTTCATCTCGATTACCGGTGCAGCCACATTCGTAATGCCCAGAGTAGTTGTTCGGTATTGACGGGCTTCGCCAGATACTCGGAAGCTCCTGCTTCCAGGCACTTCTCACGATCTCCTTTCATGGCCTTGGCGGTCAACGCAACGATCGGCAATCGTCGAAACGTGGGATTCTGCCGGATCACTTGCATCGTTTCATACCCATCCATTTCCGGCATCATAATATCCATCAGCACGATCGCCAAATCCGGAGTGGATTCGAGCGTCGCGATTGCTTCGCGTCCGGTTCCGGCAGTCAGCACAGTCATTCCGCGCCGTTCCAATACGCTGCTGAGTGCGAAAATATTCCGCACGTCATCGTCTACCATCAGCAGCCGTTTGCGGCGCGGCATCGCAAACTCCCGGATGCGTTCGAAGGCCGTCTCGAAGCGCCGCCACGGTGGTTGGCTTGGTCACAAACGCGTATGCGCCTCGCGACAACCCATGTAGACGGTCTTCGTCCAGAGTCAACATTCTGAAGCGGGGTGTGACGCGTTCCAGGATCCTGCTATGGTTGCAGCGCCATGTTCGGATCTCTCCATTGGTCTTCTCCAAAATGGGACAGTGAGTAATCTATGTCATCCGCTGGCGGTTTTCGCGCCGCCGTTTTGATCCGCCCCCCTCAGAGAGGCTCTAAAACTAGCCTGCGCAGGCACTTATGCCGTCTGGACGCAACCGCATGTCTTCAAATGAGCCTGAGATCGGATTAACAACAATGAAAATTGATAGCACGAACTCCTCAGGCAGCATCTACAGTGTTCCCTGTAGATTGGGTCAGGAGAATGCTGTAGAGGCCTAATGCGAAAGTTCACAGTTTTGCAAGTGCGCAAACTTACTAAAAACCGTCCCGCGAGGGCTTCGCAAGCTAGCTGGCAAGACGGCGTAGCGGCCGGGGAGACGGCAGATTTTCGGCCGAAGCAGTTCTTCGTTTGCTAGTGTGCTCTGCTTCACGAGGCTTTCCTTCAGAGCCTCCATCATGTCGATAACCGGGGCTCGCCGGGGAAATTTTTTTCTGTGAACGTCTTTCTTTTCCGTTTCGCCTCAGCGAGCTCGAGCGACTGCTTTTGGAGCGTTTCGTGGGAATTCTGTGGATTCAATGCAAACTCAATCTTTTAGACAGACTCCGAGAGAGATACCAAAGGCGCGCAAGCAGAAAACAGGCCAGCCTAACCTAAGGGACTTGGTTTTTCACTCCACCTAGGGTTATAAATGAGATGTCTGGAAGCCAACATGGCCGGTGAGCCGGACTCTTAGGATTTGCGCATGGTTCGAAAATCTAGTCAGGCCGTTCCGGATTGGTCTCGCAAAATCTTGGCTTTTCGCCAAGCTTTGAAGCTCACTCAGGGCGAACTCGGTAAGCGACTTGAAGACATCCGCTATGGCCGTTTCGCGATGGGAGCGTGGCGATGCTGAACCTCCTGCGGACGCATACATACGCCTTGGGAATATTGCGGATGATCCTCTCTGTTGGTTCTTTTGGGGACGCGCAGGTCTTAGCACTGCGGACGTGATGCGGGTCCTGCCAACAGCAAGCCGCCGATTGCGCCAAGGCAGAATTGCGACCGTGCAAGTCGTCCACGCTGGCGCAGCAGGTTCTCTGAAACCGGCAAGATTCGTCGCCATTCCGATTCTCCCTGTTCGGGCAGCCACCTCTGGAGCCGATGGAGACGAAGTTTCCGATCTAGATCAGTTGAAACCAGAAGCAATTTGGGCAGCGCCTATGGAATGGTGTCCAAACCCGGCGTCCACAATTAGCCTTCGAGTGGTAGGCAATTCGATGTCGCCGCTCATCCTTGATGGATACATTATCGCGGTGGATACTTCCGACAACTCACGGAACGACCTCGTCGGGCAGATTGTTGTGGCACGGAATATCGAGGAGAAGCGCCTACTTGTCTCGCGGTTGATAAGATTTGATCACACAGAGGCATTGGTGTCGGATCAGCGCGATCAGCAGTCCGTTTTGTTGGGCGATGGCTCGTCGTGGCGCATCGTTGGCAGGGTTTTATGGTGGACAGGAAAAGCTAGATAACCCATCCGATAAGCTCCTTGACGCTTCAGTTTTCTCGAAGTTTTCTTGGCCTGCCAAAACATCCACAGACCTTCCTTGCTTTTCAGGTTTCGCTGTTGTACTTTCTTCATTAACCGTGGCGATAGTCATGGCGGTTAGTCGTGTTTTTTTGGGATGAAGCTATGCGGAATACCGGATCCGCATTTCGGTACGCCCTGGCGATACTAGCGGCCGTTGCCGCGCTGTTCCTTCGGGATTTGCTCGCACCTCTGCTCGGAAATCACAATGCCTATCATGCGGTTCGGCTGGCTATTGTTTTCTCTGCTTGGTATTGCGGTTCCGGCCCGCTAATCGTCACTGCTCCCCTGGGGATACGACAATGCGAGTGTTGATCGTCGATGACCATGAATTATTGAGGCGTGGTATTCGCTCTCTTCTATCGGGTGAGCCCAACTGCGAGATTTGTGGGGAAGCAGTCGATGGTCGAGACGCCGTCGAAAAGGCCTCGCAATTGAAGCCTGACGTCATATTCATGGACGTTAGCATGCCGAATCTGAATGGTTTAGAAGCGACTCGCGAAATTCTTCGTTTTCTTCCACAAGTAAAAATCCTCATCGTTAGCCAACATGAGTCTCCCGAAATCGCCCGCCAGGCATTAAACGCGGGCGCGAGAGGGTATATTGTGAAATCCTCTCTTTCTAAGGACCTACTAACCGCTTTGCAGGAGACTCGGCAGGAGTCATTCTTTGACAACTCCGTACTGAAAATCGCGGATACCACATTAGACGCTCAGGAAATCCTTCAGCGAAGTGCTGCATTTGAGCGGGCACTACGGGAGAGCGAAAGCCGTTTCCGAACAATGGCCGATACTGTGCCTGCCCTTGTGTGGATGTCCGGAACCGACACCTTGTGCAATTTCTTCAACAAACCATGGCTTGACTTCAGAGGCCGAACGATGGAGCAGGAGTTAGGCAATGGTTGGGCCGAAGGGGTGCATCCCGATGATCTCGAACATTGCGTCCAAACATACTTATCTTCATTCAATGCACGGCAACCGTTCAGTATGGAGTATCGCTTAAAGCGTGTTGATGGACAGTATCGATGGATACTTGACCGTGGTGTCCCCCGGCACACAGAAGACGGTGAATTCGCTGGGTATATCGGTTCCTGCATCGACATCAGCGATCACAAGCAGATAGAACAGAAGTTACTCGCGACGACAACCCAGTTCCAGTTGGTAACAGATGTGATGGCGGTGGCGGTTACCCGCTGCAGCCGTGACCTGCGGTACATTTGGGTCAACCCGCGTTACGCCGAATGGATTGGCCAGCCAACGGATCAAATTGTCGGGCGTCCCATTATCGAGGTTCTCGGAAGAGAAGCCTTTGAAAAGCTTCACTCGTATTTTGACCACGTGCTCTCCGGGCATGAGGTCAAGTATGACGAAGAAGTGACCTTTCAAGGCATTGGTTGTCGGTGGATTTCCGGTGCCTACACGCCGACTTTCGATTCAGCCGGTGTGATTGACGGTTGGGTTGCGTCGATATTGGATATTACCGAACGAAAAAAAGCGGAGACGGCACTGGCTACGGCCGAGGAGCGCTTCCGCCGAGCGATCGAAGCGGCGCCCAACGCAATGATGATGGTGGACTCCGCTGGCTGCATCGTCTTGGTCAATGCGCAGACGGAGAAGCTGTTCGGCTACAAGCGTCAAGAGCTAGTCGGCCGTCCAGTCGAGATATTAGTCCCCGCGCAATTCCGAACTGGGCATCCCAATCTGCGAGATGGGTTCACTCACGCCCCTCAAGCGCGGCCCATGGGTGCTGGACGAGATCTTTACGGTTTGCGAAAGGATGGTTCGCAGGTTCCAATCGAGATCGGGCTCAACCCGTTAGATATGCCCGAAGGCCAGTTCGTGCTCAGCTCCATTGTTGATATCACCGAACGAAAGAAAGCCGAGGCCGCTCTGGTTGCGGCCCACACGCAGTTGGAAGAACGTGTCGAGAAACGTACTGCCGACCTTCAGAAGATTCGAGAACAACTGGAACGAAAGAATTCTGAATTGGTCGCCCAAGCGGAGATGGTACGTGCGCTTTCCGGCCGTTTGCTGCAAGCCCAAGATGAAGAACGAAGACGCATCGCGCGCGAATTACATGATGGAGTGGGGCAACTGCTCGCTGCTATGAGTATGAACGCTTCCCGGTTGGACGGGGAGAAGTCGAAACTGAGCCCGGATACAGCACGATGCGCCGAGGAGAACGCCAGGCTGATAGAACAGGTTTCGGCGGATATTCGCACGATGTCCTATTTGTTTCATCCACCCTTGCTGGACGAAATGGGGCTCCATTCCGCTCTGAAGTGGTACATCGACGGATTTGCTGAGCGCAGCAAGATCGCCGCGAAACTGGAACTCCCGACCGATGGGGAGCGACTTCCACAGGATTATGAGTTGTGTCTGTTTCGGATTACGCAAGAGTGCCTGACGAACATCCATCGACATTCAGGAAGTTCGACCGCACTGGTGAAGCTGTTGCGTTCTGACGGAGTGATCAGATTGGAAGTAAGCGACGAGGGTAGGGGCATAAATCATGAAATTCAGTCGAAGATTGCCTCCGGCGAAAATGCGGGCGTCGGTTTGCGGGGTATGCGGGAGCGTGTAAGGCAGCTGGGAGGCAGTGTGGAAATCCGATCGAATGGTCATGGAGCCACAGTGATTGCGACGGTGCCCTTCCCAGAATCCGCGGATGGACAACGCGAATCATTCAGCGCGTTTCGCGTGCGTGAAGATCGTGCTCAGTAGCGCTTTGCAGTGCCGCACTGATACTCGACCCAGGCCATGTTCCCGATGAATTGCTGCAAGAATGCGGCGATTTGTTTGCCGATCAAGATTCATTCGAGCTACGCGATGGCACGGAAGAATGGAAAAATCAATTCACTTGACGGAATCGGCGTGATGACGCCTTCGGTTCAGGAGACGGAATCTGGCGCTCGATCGTGATCCCAGATTTTCCGGAGACGACCGCCCAGATTGCACACAAGCAACGGGCGGCATACGTCATTGTGCAATGATTGTACAAAATTTCAGAAACAGGAAGCCCAGAACAAAACTTGAAAAGGCTTTGTTTTCAAATAATAAGGAGTGGCGCGCCCGGGGAGATTCGAACTCCCGACCCTCTGCTTAGAAGGCAGACGCTCTATCCAACTGAGCTACGGGCGCACTTGCCTGATTCTAGAACATATGCTCCCCCAAGAGACAAGCTTTTGGTAAGTCAGACTCTCCGCTTTGGTTCGCGCGTAGTACGCAGCAACAAAGCCGTGCTCTGTGGCCTTGTGTTAAAATCCAACTTCGCTCGACGAAGGGGCATTTAACCCAATTGATGAGCGAAACACCTCGGCGCTGGAGGCCCGCGCTGAACGCTCGAATCCTCAAAATACTTCCAAGAATCAAATTTAGGTGACCAAGATCACGAAATCAAATAGCACGGCAGAAGAAAACGTCGCCAACCGGAGTGTAGTGTTGGTAGCCGGAGGTACGGGCGGATTGGGACGCGCCGTAAGTTTGGCGTTTCTGGCACAAGGGGCCCAGGTAGTCGTCACCTATCGGAAACAACAAGAATTCGACGGGCTGAAACTTTCAGCAGGCGGAAACGAATCCCGGGTGGAGGGCTACAATGTCGATGTCACGGACGAAGCAGAAGTGGGCAAGCTCGTTGAAGGAATTGTCGAGCGGCACGGGCAGCTCGACGCCATGGTGAATACGGTGGGCGGCTACGCCGGCGGCGTGAAATTATGGGAGATGGATACGAAAGTCTTCGACCAAATGCTGGCCTTGAACCTACGCTCCGGCTATGCCCTGTCCCGTGCGGCCGTACGGGCAATGCTCAAGAATGGCGGCGGTGCGATTGTAAACGTCGCGGCCAAAGCTGCGATTGATCATGGCGCAGGCGCCGCTGCCTATTCTGCTTCCAAGGCCGCTGCAGTAGCCATGATCGATTCTCTTGCAGAAGATCTGCGCGGCACAGGAATCCGAGTGAACTCGATTCTCCCCAGCATCATTGATACGGAAGCAAATCGAAAAGCAATGCCAGATGCGAATTTCGCCAATTGGCCGAAGCCTGAAGAAATAGCGCGCGTAATCGTATTCCTATGCAGCGATGATGCAAAAGTAATTCATGGCGCCAGTGTCCCGGTATTTGGAAATAGCTGAGAATTTCCGGACGGGAGGTTCAAATGTCCATTCGGCCCGTTAAGCGTCTCATAAAATCCAAGCCCACCATCGAAGGCGCCGGTGTTCATCTGCGCCGCGCATTCGGCTTTGGAAACACAAAGGATTTCGATCCGTTTCTCCTCCTTGACGATTTCCGCAATGACATTCCGGAAGATTACCTGGCGGGTTTCCCCTGGCATCCACACCGCGGGATTGAGACGATCACGTATGTCCTCGCCGGAACCGTGGAGCACGGCGATAGCATGGGCAATCGTGGCGCAATTGCCGCCGGCGACATCCAATGGATGACGGCAGGCAGCGGCATCATCCACCAGGAAATGCCCAAGGGCGATCCGGATGGCCGGATGCACGGTTTCCAGTTGTGGGCCAATCTCCCCGCCTCGCTAAAAATGACGGAGCCGCGTTACCAGGAAGTGAAAGCGGTCGAAATTCCGGAAATCGTCGATGACGACGGCACGCGCGCTCGCGTCGTCTGTGGCACCTTCTGGGGAAAGCGGGGTCCGGTCGAAGGCATAGCCGCCGATCCGGTCTACATCGACGTGTCGGTTCCTCCCGGCAGACGCAAGGCGTTGCCTGTCGAAATAACCAGACACGCTTTCGCCTACGTGTTCGCGGGCGCGGGTAAATTCTGCAACGCCTCAGGCCCTCTTGCAGTGCCCACCGAGTCAGTCGGCTGGCTGGACACAGCTCCCCCGAAAGAGGCAGAGGACCGCTCGCTCGTGCTGTTCGATCGCGGCGACGAAGTAGCGGTGCAAGCCGGAGAAGACGGTATCCGTTTCCTCTTGGTCTCTGGCAAACCACTTGAGGAACCGGTCGCATGGTACGGGCCGATCGTCATGAACACTCAGGAGCAACTCCAACAAGCTTTCAGCGAGCTTCAGAAAGGAACGTTCCTTAAGTCGGAGTAGAAACGATACGCGATCGATCGACCGCACTCATCCACGATCCAGCGAGGCCACATACGCGGAACCCAGCATTGGCGCTTCCTCATTCAATATCACGCTGACCGGGATGTGCGAAAGCAACTCTCCGAGCTTTGCTTTCGCCGCGAACGCGCGCACGAGTTTCCCGCTCTTGAGTAATGGCAAAATCTTCACTGCGATTCCCCCCGCAATGAAAATTCCACTCCGCGCCAGGGAATGCAGCGCCAGATTTCCGGCCTCTGCGCCATAAATATCAATCCAGATTTCCACAGCGCGCACGCAAATTGGGCATGTGCCGTCCAATGCATTCTTCGTGATCTCCGGCGCGGGATCGGCGCCTGCTACGTCAAAATCCGCGTGTCGAACGCCTGCATCGAGGAAATCGTGTATTTCACGGAAACCCCTTCCGGAAAGCAGCATTTCATATTCGAGCTGACCATATTTCCGGATCATCGCCTGCGCTAGCTCTACTTCCAGTTCGGTCTGCACTCCAAAGCCTGCATGGCCCCCTTCCGTGGCATACGGAATGTGCTGCTGCCCGTTCCAGAAAAGCACCGCCTCTCCAAGCCCGGTCCCAGCCGCAATGATGGCGCGATTCGCCGCTCGAGTTGGAATTCCTGTTTGCAGAACTTCAAGCTCATTTGCCTCGAGCACTTCCAATCCGTATCCAGTCGCTTCCAGATCATTCAACAAGCGGACCTTGGAAATTCCCAAAAATTTCGCCAGATTGCTTCCATCCATCACCCACGGCAAATTTGTGGCGTGCACCGAATTGTCCACCACCGGCCCGGCAACATCGAAGCACGCCGCCGTCACTTTACTCTTCAACTGCCCGACAAAGTCCGCGATAGCGTCTTCCGCTCGAGCATATAAGTGGCTGGGATATCGCTGTTTTGAGATCAGGTGCAGCTTTCCCTGCTGGACCTCGAACGCGCCTAAATTGAATTTCGTACCCCCAACATCACCGGCGATGATCATTGTTCTCCCATTCGATCCGTTTGCGCTGCGCTGCGAAAACCACCCAATCCCGGCACAGCAGCCTCAAGAAATTCTCCAGTGATGCCCATCATAGTCCAGCAAATCGATGGCCTCCCGCGGCCCCCAGCTCCCCGACGCATAGTTTGGAAAAGCCGGCGGCGCCATTTGATTCCACGCCTGACGAATGGGATCGATCAGCGCCCAAGCGGCTTCTACGCTATCGGCTCGGTCGAAAAGTGTGGCGTCGCCGCGCATGCAATCATTTAACAGCGCCGAATATGCATCCCGGGAACTCGGCCCAAAAAATTCGCGATATTGAAAATCCATTCGTACCGGATGAATGTCCAGATTCGCACCGGGTGGCTTCGCGCCGAATGAGAGCGAGATTCCTTCGTCCGGCTGAATATTCAGCACCAGCCAGTTCGGTTCCACATTCTTGCCGCGAAAAACCATATGAGGTGCTTGCTTGAATTGAATGGCGATTTCAGTAGTCTGTTCCGCCAGCCGCTTTCCAGTTCGCAGATAAAACGGCACGTCCGCCCAACGCCAGTTGTCCACTTCCAGTTTCAGGGCGACGAAAGTTTCCGTGGTGGAATCCGGCTTCACTCCTTTTTCCTGGCGATAACCGGGAACCGGCTTCCCATCGATACTGCCGGGGCCGTATTGGCCGCGCACAATCTGTTTCGCCACCGTCATCGGCGTGAAGGGCCGGATCGACTGTAGCACTTTGATCTTCTCGTTGCGCACGGCAGTAGCATCGAAAGTGGCTGGGGGTTCGAGCGCCACCAGCGAAACAAGTTGCATCATGTGGCTTTGGATCATGTCGCGCAGCGCGCCGGCCGTTTCATAAAAAGCCGCGCGGTTTTCCACGCCCAGCTTTTCCACCATCGTAATTTCAACATGGCTGATAAAATTTCGATTCCACAAAGGCTCGAAGATTCCGTTGCCGAAGCGAAACACCAGCAGGTTTTGTACCGTTTCTTTTCCCAGGTAATGATCGATTCGATAGACTTGCGATTCCTGGAAGACGCTCAATAGTTTTTCATTCAACTGCCGCGCGGATTCGCGGTCGTGGCCGAAAGGTTTCTCAATAATCACTCGGACCCAGGCCTTCTCATTGGGAGGCTTGGCCAGTCCTGCCTTCCCCAATTGCTCGATCACCTGGGTATAAACCTGCGGCGGCGTGGCAAGGTAAAAAAGCCGGTTCCCCGGCAGGTTGTGCTCGCGCTCGAGTTCTCCCAAACGCTTCGCGAGTTTCTGAAAAGAATCCGGGTGATCATATTCGCCCGCAATATAGTGAAGGCTCTTCGAGAACTCGTCGAGAACCGCGGATTGTTTGTCTGCTCCTTCTTTCTTGTGGCTTAGGCCCTCCGCGCTGGTGCGGCGAAATTCTTCATCGTGCATCTCCGTGCGCGCAAAGCCCAGAATTGCAAAGCGAGGCGCCAGGCACGAGCGGCAAGCCAGAGCATAAAGCGCGGGAATCAGTTTCCGGCGGGCCAAATCACCCGAAGCCCCAAAAATTATAATCGCGCATGGCTCGCCGGGAATTGCCTGTGACTGGCTGTCAGTTCTGGCTTCTTGTGCCACGTCAATTGCGTCAGGAGGCAACGAAGTTCTCCCTCATCCGAAAGTATCGCTGCCGGTTTCTTCGAAAGTCACCGAACCGGCAAACGGTGCAATAGCCCGAGGCGTCCTTTTTCTCAAAAACAGGCGCACGACGCAAGCAATCAAGTTTTTTCGATCTCGCGGTGTACTGGGGTGAGTCGCGGCCTGCTTTGCAATCGAGGTCGCGACTAGGAATTCCGATCTGATTGCAGTATCTTGAAGATGTCAGGCGAACGGTTGGGAGGCAGGCATGGCGGATGAAAAATGCGGAGATCGCCCGGCGCAGCCGGCGGCACAACCGGCTCCGGCCGGGACGCACATGGTGAAGTGCGTCAAATTCGGAAAAGAATTACCCGGGCTCGACCGCATTCCCTGGAAAGGTGAGCTCGGTAAACGGGTCTATGACGGCGTCTCCAAGGAAGCCTGGAAAATGTGGATTGAACATTCCAAAATGGTGATGAACGAATTTCGACTGAATCCGCTCGACCCCAATTCGTTTAAGATTATCGAAGAGCAAATGGAACAATTTTTCTTCGGTGAAGGCGCGAAATTGCCGGAAGGATATGTCGCCCCCAAAGCCAAGGGCTAATTCTTCCGTCTCCCCGGCCGTCACTCCTTAATACTCCCGAATTCCGGCTCGTGAGACAGCCGTCCGGTGATTGGATGTTCCACCGGCAAGCGCGGCGAAAAAATAAAACGCAATTTCGCATGAGCGGCTCGCAAAACTGACTCTGCTTCCTCCGGTTTCTCGGCCCGCGCAAAAATGAATCCCAGATAACTTGAGCCTTCCGGCCAAGCGGCCACATAATCCCGCGATCTTGCAGTGATTTGAATTTCGTCGACACCGGGAGTTTTCTCGGCTTCGTCGAGCCCTTCCACCCGCTCAAAAATTCCGCTGCATGGAACGGGAATCATCATCACTCCGGAAGCGCCTTCTTCTCGTGGCAGATTGTCTCCACCTAATCCAAGCGCGTTTCGCACCAACAATTCTTCCAGCGAAATTCGCGCCGGACCAAAACGAAGAGCCCGCGAGCAAAGTCCCCCAATCGGCCTTGGCGCGATTTCGAGAACCCAAGGGCCGGCTCCGTTCACTCGAAATTCAGCGTGGAAAGGGCCGGTGACAAGACCTGCCGCGTGCACCGTTCGCTGCGCGCATACCACGATTGCTTCCTGCAACTTCGCGCTCAACCGCGAGGGAGTTACGTAAATGGTTTCCTCAAAATATGGCCCCTCCAGAGGATCGGGCTTGTCGAAAATTGCCAGCACCCGCAATCGGCCGGCATCCACCAGGCCCTCGACCGCCACTTCCCTTCCCGGAATGTAGCTCTCCACCAAGATGCGATCGAGATTCGGTTCCCGCAAGACTTGAATCTCTGGCGATTCCAACAGGGCGCGGATCCGATTCACGGCAGCGGCAAATTCTTCCGCATTGTTCGCGCGAATCACTCCCTGGCTCGCCGCCAGCGAGAGTGGTTTCAGCACGCAAGGAAAATCGACGCGCAGCAAAACTTCGTTGAGGTCCTCGGTTAAACGAAAAGAAAAGAATTCAGGAACCTGAATTCCGGCTGATTGCAAAACTTCGCGCTGCCGCAGTTTATTCCGGCACAATTCCACCGATTCGATGGAATTGCCTCCAATGCCAAAACCCTTTGCGGCATAGGCTGCCGTTAACGTTGGCCGGTCTCCAAGAGCAAGAACCGCATCGGGAGCTTTGCCGCGCAATTCTCGTACGATTTCCTGCCCCGATTCGCTTGGATTCTCGAAATGCAGAGGCAGAGCGCCATCCGACCAGGGATCTTCGAGCTTGTGGCAGCGGTCAGTCCCAAAAATAACTTCCACGCCAAGTTTTTCCGCTGCTGCGGAGAAACCCTTCGTCTGATAGCCCAGTTTGCTCGCGAGGATGAGCAGCCGCTTCGACTTTTTCGGTTCAATCATCTTCAGTATTCACTCAATCCTTCGATTCCGCGCACTAAACAAATCCTTCCGATTGACGCACGGCTTCGCGCGCCTTTGCGATGGCGGCCAACTGGTCGCCCGTGGGCTCCGCTCAACAATACCAGGGCTCATTCAGATACGGGATGGCTGCGCGCGCAACCAGGATGGGCTGAGCGTGTTCTGTCACAGCGCTCAATCCGGCTGCGCGATGAGCTTCGTCCCAAATCCTTTCGAAAATACGGGCTCGCGACTGTTTTAGCTTCTCACCGGAGTGAACCAATTTCTGCACTTTTACCGACAAATCGTCCACACGCGAATCCATGTTTCGCCATACGTAAACCAGCGATTCGCCATCCCATTCACCGAGCATTTTACGCATTTCACCGAGCTCGAGCAGCCGCGAGCCTGCCGGAATCAGCAGGCGGATGGCGAGCTGAATCGGCGCCACATTTTCGACCAGTCCATTTTCAAGTATTACTTGAAGTAGGTCGCAGTAGCTCTCGAGAGTGGTCCAAGGCGAAAATGGGACGAAGGTGGGCTGAAGAACCAATCCGGTTTCGCGAAAGAGTTCGACCACCTGAAGGAATTCCGCGCGGGTGTGATGCTTCTCCAATTTATCGAGCACGGCGTCGTCTACCGATTCGATCGCGCTGGTGACGAACAAGCATCCCGTTTCGCGCAACGCGGGCAAATGTTTGGCTTGCTGCAACAGATGTTCGACTTTGATGGTGGCGTCGTAGGTCAAGCGAGGAAATTCGCGATGCAGATCTTTCACAATCGCGAGAGCATGCGCGGGACCATTGAAAAAATCCGGATCACCGAAGGTGATGTGCTGCGCCCCCGCGAGCACTTGCCGGCGAATATCTTCCAGCACCACGCTGCGATCGACAATTCGGAATGCTCCGCCATAGACCGGCACAATCGGACAGTGACGGCACAAATGTTTGCAGCCGCGGCTGGCTTCGGTGTACCCGGCCGTTCGCGTCTCGCCGCTTGGCATTACCAGGCGTGCATACTTTTCGAGTGCAGTCATTCCGGCGCGATCCGGAACCAGAAACTTTTGGCGGTCGAGCGAAATCACGGGTTCCTGCTGCGCGCCAATTCCGCCCGCGCTCAGCCGTGCGGCTAAATCCACCAATCCCTGCTCAAATTCCCCGCCGAGAATCGTATCCGCGCCGAGCTTGCGCAAATGAGCTTCGTTCACCGGAGCATAGAGTCCGTAAAAGCAAATGTGCGCTTGCGGATTGAGTTCGCGGACGGGCTCGATCAATTGGATCGCCAGCCGCGTGGCCGTATGCATTGGCACATAGAATGCGACGATATCGGCGCTACGAATCAAATCTTCGCGGAAGGCTTCGCGCGAAAGGTCGAGGCAAGTAACTTCCGCTCCGGCTTTGCGCAGCCAGGCAGCGGGAGAGGCGAGGCCGAAAGGCTGACGGCCTAGTTCGTAGGTCGAGATCAGGACTACGTTCATTTTCGATTTTTCAGCTACCTGCTGACCGGCGCGACTGATCGCACTTCAATTGTACGTTGTTTTACGAATATCGCGAATTTACTGCGAAAGAGATAATCGTTGAATATGAAAGAGATAGGCTTTACCGCGGAGGCGCTGAGAACGCCGAGGGAGGCGATCTAGAAGCGCATCAAGTCGTGACCGACAACAATCTTCCCTTTGTAATATTTGCCGGCGCGGTCGAGGAATGCCTGATCGTTGTTTCCGGGCACCAGGTGAGTTAGCACCAGCATTTTCACTCCGGCGGACTGCGCCACTTTGCCCGCGTCTTCGGCGGAGGTGTGATATTGCTTCAAGCGCGCGGCCACTTCCGGCGTGTCGTGCTCATCGAAATATTCCGGCAGGCAGGCTTCGTGAATCAGGATG
The DNA here is from genome assembly GCA_963797765.1 of uncultured Acidobacteriota bacterium. GTDB lineage: Bacteria > Acidobacteriota > Terriglobia > Acidiferrales > UBA7541 > JBGPTK01. Next base: position 2,044,824 of record CAWCQU010000003.1, read on the forward strand.
TCCGCGCCCTTCGCAAAAAGAATCAGATTGTCGCTCGGGACGCGTGTCGCCGGAGATGACGATGCTTTTTCCGCCGCTTTCAAAGCGGTAGCCGAAGGCAGGTTCAACCGGATGATGGTCCACGGCGAACGCGGTGACGCGAATCGTGTCATCGTGATAGACCACGCCCTCGTTGACAATGTGCGTTTTGATTGTGGCGCCGGCGGCCGGACTGCATCTCCGTCAAGTCGCGGCGAACGTGAATATCGGCCGCGAAAAATCGAACCAGTGCGGAGGCCATCTGCCTTGTTCCGCGCGGGCCATAGAGCTCGAGAGGCGCCGCGCGTCCGAAAATCCAACTGGTATCGAAGAGATCGGGCAATCCTTCGGTGTGGTCGGAATGCAGATGGGTGAGAAACACAGCTTGAAGATTCTTCAGTTGCAAATCCGTGGCGGCCAGGCGCATGACGACTCCGCGCCCCGCGTCCACGATGAAGAACCTCTCGCCAATCACAATCGCCGCCGACGGTCCCGCACGATTCGGATCCGGCCGAGGAAATCCCGTGCCGAGCAGAATCGCTTGCATGGTGGGTGCGATCTTTGCGCAGGCGTGATGTTCGAAGTGACTGGCGGAGCCAGCAGGTATATCACGGCAAAGAGCGAATCGGCCACGAGCAGATGAAGCTTCGGATGACTGAACATTTCGCAACTCCCGCATTTAACTGACGCACTATTCTTTCGATCGACCATATCCACGTCAACTAGAAGTGGCCGATAAACTCTGAATTCGCAGGCGACTACAATTTACCAAAATAGGAAAGCCGGGGCCAACACAAGCATTCTCGCGGGCAGAGTCGTTGGGTTGGTCGATGAAGGGAGTTCGATATGCGGCTTCTCGAAAGTGCACCGTTACTACCTGTGATAATTAACACCAGAAGGTTATGAGATGGCGACCTTAAATGAGCTATCCTAACCTCTAGATACCTTAGGCGTTAATAAACAGGAATATTATAGACGACGAGGTTGAAAGTCGTCGATCTGCGTGCGGGGCCTTGACCAGCACCAGATAGCGAGTTGAGTAAACCATTTCCATTGGTAGAAGTCTTCAACTCACCGCGAGGGATACATGGATCATAGCTTTATTGCTGAACTCGGAAACAACCTGGATCAAATTGAACAATTGCAGCTCATCAGGGGGACACAGATGAATGCGGGAAGGGAAATCGCGCGGTACCTGTCTTACATGCACCACCGCATGTTGTCTAATATTGGTCGGTCCCGATTTGATCAGGGGATGCATAATTCTCTACACGGTCTAATGCGGAGAGCTGGGAGGACTCGAACATCCGAAGATGTCAGGGATTTGATTCGTGACATTAGGCAGTATCAGCTAGGCCTAACTTCCTTGACCCGAACCTGGGACGTCGAAAGCAGACTCCACGATCTGGAGGAACAAGTTAAAGCTAGAACTTCTGAAGCGGCAGTATCAGACGCCGTCTCCGGTGCCGAAGCGGTAACGCTCGGGAGTCTTGGAAGCAAGCGCGTACTCTTTGCGATTATGCCTTTCGCTCAAGAGTTTGTTGACGTCTGGATTGGGGGCATCAAGCGAGCAGCCGGCGGATCGGGGCTGACAGCGCTTCGAATTGACATGTTGACACAATCGAGCGAGATTACGGATGACATCGTGCAGGGAATCCGCCTGTCCGAGGTCGTGGTAGTTGATGTTACAGGAAACAATCCCAACGTAATGTTCGAATTCGGCTATGCGTTGGCACTGAATAAGCGGCCTGTTGTCATTAGCCAATCAACTGAGTTCTTATCGTTTGACATTAAAAATCTTCGAACCTTGATATATAGAAATACTTGGCAAGGTATAGAAAATCTTCATAAAGACCTGCAACCGTTTATCAAAGGAGCTCTAGCGAAGCACCGCAAGAGACCTAAGCATAAAGCAAAGAGCGAGACACCCAGCCGAAAGTAGAGAAGGACAAATTTGTCCACAACTCACCTTGAACGGCAGGTGGCACTTCAGATGAAATTCCAATAGTTCTCCGTTGTCGTCGATTCAGATTGACAGGAGCCCCACGCACTTCCCACAGACAAGAGAGTTAGGGGAATTTTAGCTGGCCTGCCGAGGATGCATGGCGCGGTCTGCGATATCCCTCTGTGCCAACATCGCTGAGACCGTTTTAGTACTCTTAATTAATGAGCAGGGCGAGGAAGGGTGGCGCTACACGACCACCCCTATTCGGCGTTGCCACACTCACTCTGAAGCTCCGACCCCCTAGAAAGAATCCTAGGGAATTTCCGGGACGCAATACTAGCTGCTCCTGCTCATTTTCAGACCTTCGAATGCCAAATATCCTGCGACGATTACGCCGACCCCGCTCACCCACACGGGAACCATCCAACCGCCGATCATTGCTTCCCACCGAAAGGCGATTCGCATCGCGTGCCCGATGGCGACGATGAGGAAAATAAGGCCGGCAACAAAACAGAATGTCTTTTGGCTCATTGGCTGTATACCTCCAAAGAATCAATTCAGAAACTCGCGGATGGATTCTACTCCTTTTTATAGGGATACTGGGGGCGCTCGCCCAGAGGATGAGTGACACTTACATTCCTCTCGTGGAGATGGGAATTGGAGGGGGTGGGTGTTGAGAAGGCGGCAATCGGGAGATTGGCGTTCCCGGGGGGAATCAACTCGCATCCGCCACACAATCTGAAGACTTGGCCCGCTTTAATTCCAGACGGAGAGCCAAGAACCCCTGCCATTCCGATGAAGCCGAAAAAAATGGGCACCCGTACGGCAGGAAAACGAAAGATGAAAAATGAAAAAACGAAGAACCCCACCCTTTCCGATGAAACCGGAAAGGATGGGGCACCCGGCCGGAGGCGATGATCTAGCCAATCGCTCATGCTTTCTTCAATCGCAGACCCGATAAGGGACGCATTACAAGCCCGGGCAGACCATCTTTCTGTTCTAGTTGGATGGGCGAATATTACTGTAGCTATAGGCGTTGCCTTAGAAGGAATAGAAATTTGCCATGACATTGTGGCATGGACGAAGCGGAAGAGACGGGAGAAACGTGAACTTATTGTTCTGAAAGAACTCGCTCGAGATATTTCCTGTTAGTAAAGCAACGGCGAGCAACCGCAATCACATTCTGACGAGCCTAGATGGGTAAAACGGCTTCTTCGGATCGGATTAATAATTGTAGTGATCGGGGTAGTTGGAGAATGGAGGTGTGGCGCTAAGCTGGAGGATGCACACAATGCCATCCATGAATACGACGTGGCAAAGTTAACAGCAGCTGAAAAAGAAGCGGGCGATGCCGCAACATCTGCCAAGATCGCACACGAAGAAGCCGATGCTGTTAAAGGCATCGCCGACGAAGCGCGTGCGGATGCCAAAGACGCACTAGCAAAAGCCTCAAGCAGGCAACGTGAAGTGGCACATGCAGAAGCCGATGCAGCTAAGGCACAAACAGTAGCATCAAAAGCTTTAAGTACCGCCGACAAAGTAGAATCGCATCTAGCTGACGCGATGAAGCAAGCGAATGCGCTTACCGCCCAATTAGATCGTCTTACGACGCCAAGATCGCTACCGCACTCGTCACAAGTAATCGCGTCCCTAAAACCGTTCAAGGATACGGAATACATGTTCATTGAGGTTTGTGCAGACACGGAATGTGTCAACTTACTAAAGGGACATCGACAGCGTTTTGGTCCTTGCCGGATGGAAGAGGGTAAAGTCTCCCCACCGCTTTCCTGGGCTTGTGCTCTGGGGAGACCCGAAAGGCGATGATGGGGCAGGAATCGACCTGGAGCCGGGAATTAAAGTCTCCATCGAGTCCACAATTCCCGATCTTGACAAGAACTCGCTTGAAAATCTTCCCGAATATGTTCGCGCTGCGATAGTTCTAAATTTAACCTTGGCCTCGAATGTGTCGCCACCAGAGAAAACAAGTCGGTTGGTGGGCACGGACAAAGCTTCGTCCACCGTTGTGCGCATTTCTGTCCGTCGGACGCCATGCCGTAGGCAAGGTCACACGAGAGTCGTAGGCCAAGGAAAAGCAGAGGTTGTGCTGCTTGTTATCCAGACGGCACCACTACCCAAGAAAGCGTCATCGTATCCGAACGTGGCGGATTGGGCTATCATGGAGGGTTCGAAAATGCATTCTTACGACGGAGAATAGAGATGACCCCGGCCTCACGAAATTCGCACGGCTGCTCGAGCGCCCTCAAGGTGGGCGACACAAATTTCACAATATTTCGCCTGGCGAAATTGGAGCAGAGCGGCGCTGGAAAAGTGTCGCATCTGCCTTTTTCGTTGAAGGTGCTGCTGGAAAATCTGCTGCGCAACGAAGACGGCGAAGTTTGTTCATGCGGACGATATTCGCGCGCTGGCGCAATGGAATCCTTCGAAGCCGGTGGACAAGGAAATTTCGTTCATGCCCGCGCGCGTGCTGCTGCAGGATTTCACCGGAGTTCCGGCGGTGGTGGACCTGGCGGCGATGCGCGACGCGATGCGAAACCTGGGCGGCGATCCCAAGAAAATAAATCCGCTGCTGCCCGCGGAACTGGTGATCGACCATTCGGTGCAGGTGGATAAATTCGGCTCTTCCGAAGCTTTGGCCTTCAATTCCGAACTGGAATTTCAACGCAACATCGAGCGCTACGCGTTTCTCCGCTGGGGCGCGAAGTCGTTTCAGAATTTCAAAGTGGTGCCGCCGGATACGGGCATTTGCCACCAGGTGAATCTGGAATATCTCGCGCGAGTGGTGTTCACCGCGGAAAAAGATGGAGTGCAGCTTGCCTTTCCCGATTCGCTGGTGGGCACCGATTCGCATACCACGATGGTCAATGGCCTGGGCGTTTTCGGATGGGGCGTGGGCGGAATCGAAGCGGAAGCGGCCATGCTGGGCCAGTCACTTTCGATGCTGATTCCCGAAGTGCTCGGATTCAAGCTGCACGGCAAACTGCCGGAAGGCGCGACGGCGACGGACCTGGTGCTGACGGTAACGGAAATTCTGCGCAAGAAAAGGCGTGGTCGGCAAATTCGTGGAATTCTACGGCACCGGCCTTTCGAATCTGACGCTGCCCGACCGCGCCACCATCGCCAACATGGCGCCGGAATATGGCGCGACCATGGGCTTCTTCCCGGTGGACGCGGAAACGCTGGCGTATTTGCGATTCACAGGACGCGACGAGGACCAGGTGAAACTGGTCGAAGCTTACACCAAGGAACAGGGGCTTTTCCGCACGGACGCGACGCCTGATCCGATTTTCTCGGAACGCCTGGAACTCGATCTCGCTAAAGTGGAACCGACGATGGCGGGGCCGAAACGCCCGCAGGACAGCGTGCCATTGCGGCCGCGAAAACATCGTTCGAGAAATCGCTGACCGCGGCGCCCAAGCACGTTCAAGTGCAGAACAATGGCGACCGGTTCGAATTGAGCGATGGCTCGGTGGTGATCGCGGCGATCACGAGCTGCACGAACACTTCGAATCCTTCGCTGATGATCGGCGCGGGCCTGCTGGCCAAAAAAGCCGTGGAGCGCGGGCTTGCAGACAAAACCCTGGGTGAAGACCAGCCTCGCGCCCGGATCAAAAGTGGTGACGGATTACCTGGCCGCTGCCGGGCTTACGCCGTATCTCGATACTTTGCGATTCAACCTGGTGGGCTACGGCTGCACAACGTGCATCGGAAACAGCGGGCCGCTGCTCCGAACCGATCAGCAAGGCGATCAAGGATCAACAGCCTGGTGGCGGTTTCGGTGCTCAGCGGCAATCGCAATTTTGAAGGCAGGATAAATCCGCTGGTGCCGCGCCAATTATCTGGCTTCGCCGCCGCTGGTGGTGGCTTACGCGCTGGCGGGACGAATGGATTTTGACATCGTCAACGAACCGCTGGGCAACGACAAGGCGGGCAAGCCGGTTTTCCTGCGCGACATCTGGCCGACGCCGCAGGAAGTGGAATCAACCATGCGCGCCTCCGTAACCAGCCAGATGTTCCGCACAGCAGTATAGCGACGTTTACGTGGGCGACGAACATTGGCGCAAGCTGGCGGTTCCGGAAGGCGACCTTTACGCCTGGGAGGCAAAATCCACTTACATCAAGGACCCGCCTTATTTTGCGGGGATGCAAGTGAAGCCTGGCGAAACTCGACGGATCTCAGCGGCATGCGCGTGCTGGCCGTGCTGGGCGACAGCGTGACCACCGATCACATTTCGCCGGCAGGCTCGATTCCGGCGGATAGCCCGGCGGGAAAATATTTGATCGCGCAGGGCGTGAAGCCCAAGGACTTCAATTCCTATGGCGCGCGGCGCGGAAATCATGAAGTGATGATGCGCGGCACGTTTGCCAATATTCGCTTGCGCAATCAACTGGCGCCGGGCACCGAGGGCGGCTGGACGCTGCATCTGCCCGATGGCGCGCAAACCACAATTTACGATGCCGCGATGCAATACAAGGAAGAAGGAGTGCCGCTGGTGGTTCTGGCAGGCAAGGAATACGGCGCCGGATCATCGCGCGACTGGGCGGCGAAGGGAACGCATGCTGCTGGGCGTGCGCGCGGTGATTGCGGAAAGTTTCGAGCGCATTCATCGCAGCAATTTGATCGGTATGGGCGTGCTGCCGCTGGAATTCCTGGCCGGGGAAAACGCGAAATCGCTTGGCCTTTCCGGGCGCGAGCGGTTCGATATTACCGGTATCGCGGAAGGATTCGCGCCGCGCAAACCGATGCAGGTTCGCGCGTACGGAGATCGCGGCCAGGAAATCACATTCACGGCAGTTGCGCGCGTGGATACGCCGGTTGAAGTTTCCTATTTCCAGCATGGCGGGATTTTGCAGTATGTGTTGCGGCAGATGCTGTAGCTGAATCGATTTGCGCACGCCCTGGAACGGTTGCTAACTCTTGTGCCGGTGAGGCACGGACATCTCATCTTCTGCTGTCTCTCGCAGACCGCAAGAGCGGACCCGCGAACGCGACATAGGCCAGCAAGAAATGTGAGCAAGAAGCCGGTCATTGCGGCCAACTGGCCGTAGTCGATACTTTCAGAAGGACATACTCCATCCCCCAGGCAAGCGCCACCGACAAGACAAGCAGAAAGAAACGACCGCCAGTAGACCGGCCTTATTTTGATGTCGCAATTTTTGCAGGCCACGCCCGCGAATCCGGCTGCCTGCGCCAGATTCCGAGTACGTACCTGGTAGTAGCACCGAGGACAGGTCACGTCGCGATTCCTCTTCTATAAGTTCCACATGCGGTGCCTTATATTGCAGTAAAGTACGTTTCGAGTCTATAAACATCTACGTAGAGGGCGGTTCGGTACAGCGCAGCCAGTCCTGGCTGCGGACTTGGCGGATACTTGAGACTCTTCAAGAAGGTGAGGAGGCTTTTTCGCCAAAATTTTATCAGAATTTGCCGCGAAATAGCAGAATCATCCCACGGCCAGGCGGAGCGGAAGGAGATCCGCTCCGGGCAAACGTTGGGAACTCGCCGACCCGCTACTGAACCACAAGTTGGACGGTTGTGGTGTGCTGATTCACTCCGGACTGGCCGGTGATCGTAATCGTGTAGGTGTCTTCGGCGTGGCCAGGCCGGTTCCAGCTCAGAGGAACGGTATGCGGGTTTCCCAATCCATTGTCCGAACATGACGAGCGCGGAGCTCTCGGCGGCGGCCGCCCTCGCTTAAAGACCACGGCTAATTGTGCAGGTGCTCCTGCACATCGATGGATCCGCAGGCGATTGCTCACGAAGAAGTCAGGGAGACGCCCAGTTGTGGACATGCTGGAGATGTCAATGGCACGTTCCCGTTATTGGTCACATTATCTGTCTGGGGAGGGTGCTCGCACGCCAACGATCTGGTTTCCAAAATTCAAGCTGGTGGTGTCAAGTACTGACCTGTCGGACCACCGGTTCCCGTCCCCGAAAGCGGGACAGACTGTGGGCTGCCCGGAGCGTTGTCCGTCAGGGTGAGGCTGGCACTTTCCGCGCATCCAGCGAAGGCGTGAAAGTGATCGAAAACGTGCAGTTCCCGCCAGCCGCCACTGTGGCCCCACAGGTAATTGTGTCTGCGAAAAGTCCGCAGCGTTCGGTACCCGTCAGACTGATGGCGTTGATGAAGAGCGACCGTGCCGGAGTTAGTCAGCGTGACCGTCTGAGCTGCGGCGGAATTCGGTTACGGTCTGATTCCCGAAATTCAGACAGGTGGGGTTGAAGCTGGCCGCGCTGCCGCTGGCCCAGATGCCGGAGAGCGAAACCGTCTGCGGGCTTCCTGACAGCGTTGTCCGCCACGCTGATGGAGGCCGATTCAGCACCCAGTACAGAGGGCTTAAACGTCACGCTGATGCTGCAGTTTGTCCCGACAGCGACTGCCACGCCACATGAGTTTGTGAGCGAAAAGTCCAGCGGCATTGGCTCCGCTCACACTGATCCCGCTGAGCGCAAGGGACAGCCGATCCGTTATTCGTAAGTGTCACCATTTGCGCGGCGCTGGCGGCGCCCACGAAAATACTTCCAAATCCAAGAGTCGTTGGATTCAGGCTCGCGGACGGCGTACCACCGCCTCCTCCACCTCCGCCTCCGCCTCCACCGCCGCCTCCGCCACCGCAACCAACCTGCAACACCAGCAACACTGCGAGAAATGCTCCGCTCGCTCCGAAACACCAGCCGGCGTTCGGCGCCCGCCTTATGGAATATGCCGCGCCGCCAGGCAAGCAGGGCTGCCAGCAGCACCCAAACCCATAGATCGAAAGCGGGCCGCGGCGATTGGCTGGCACCGCAGGCGGCGCGTAGTCTGAATGCGCGGTAGTGGTGATCGTCAGGGTGGCGCTATTGCCGGCGGTGATCGGGATTGTTTGGAGTGAAGGTGCAGGTAGTGCCGGCCGGAAGCCCGGAACAGGAGAGCTCGACGAGTCCGGCGCGTCGTGACCGGATTGACAGGGATTGTGTAAGTAGCTGATTGCCAGCCGTGACCGTTTGGGAGGCGGGCGACGGCGTGCCAAAAGTAAAGTCGGCGGGGTTGGCGCTGGTGGCCCAGGCGTTGGCGAGATTGGTCACGTTCATCGAGCCGAGGCCGGTGGCCAGGTCATAACCGGCACCCGCGCTAAATCCGGTGAGGATTCCATTCGCGTCGGATGGAACAGTTGCATTGCAATTTGGCGTTGCGAGCGGCTTATTCTCGCACGGGACGGCAATCGTTCCTTTCGTGGTGTCATTGAAAATGCACGATGCGGCGGGTGTGCTGCTCGAATTGCAGCTAGACGTGGCCTGCGCGGCAGCCAACGTATATAAAGTCGGATTGATCAGGCCAAGGCCGTTAGTAGGATTGGATGCGTTGTTCCACCATCGCCATCACTCCGGCGAAAACCTGGACGGAAGCGGAAGTGCCGCCGACAAGAAGGAACTGCGGATTTTGGTTGTTTAAGCTGCAGACGCCGGTACCGGGGTTCTGATCGAGCTCGCACACAACATAGGACAGTTCCAACGAGCCCGTCGCCGGCAAACAGGGAGACGTCGGGGAGATCTCGCTTGCCGTCCGCAGGCACGCCGGGGCCCACCTGCCAACTAGGCTTGGCATATCCTCCAGAGCAGGATGCCGCGGTGGAGCCTGATGGAGTTGTGCAATTGCTCATGCCGCCACTGCCGCCAATCGCGGCAAAAACGGGAATTGCTGAACGCCGTAATATTGCAATTGGTCTCAGGATTCGAACTGGCGCCGAACAGCGCCCATACGGCGTTGGTGCAGGAGTCGTTCCAGGTGGTTTCCGGTATGTATCCCAGCGCCGAAGCCTGGGTGACCGGATCATTCGATGTGGCCCAGAACGTACTCGGATTGGTTGCTTGGTCAAAATCGGTGCCGCCCACTGCCGTATTGAATGGTGTGGAAGAGAGCCCACTCACTTGAAGGCCGACACAGCAGGCTGCGGAGCGGGAGAATTTACAGGCGGGTTGTAAACATCGCAACTAGCGGAGCCGCTGTCTCCCGTGGAAAGAGGACGGTGATGCCCTGGGCCGCCGCCTGTCCCCAAAGAGTGTTGTAGAACTGGTTGCCTAGCGGTAGCCGAGTTGAAGCTCGCAGAGTCCGAAGCTCTCACTCATGATGGGAGCGACATTATTGTTGATGATGAACTCTGCCGACAAATCGACGCCGTCTTCTCGTGGTTTCGTGGATTTGGAAGTGACAAACTTGATCGTCGCGCCCTTGGCCACGCGCGCCGGACCATTCCACGTCCAGTAGTGCTTCCGTCTCGTCGCCCGGGACCAGAAGCCGGATCGGGGCCGTTGACGATTATTGCGGATCGTTCACGGGAAGTCCGAAAAGACTTCTGAAATTGTCGCACGTCCGAACGTAGATGTTGCTGCGTCCGACTACCGCGATGGTCTGTCCGGTGCCGTCAATCCCGGCGTTCCACAGAGGAAGAATATTGTAGATGGTGGCAAAATCGGTGGGCCCGAGCAGATTGCAAGTCATTACTCAGAGGACCGCAACATAAAAGCCGGGCAAGCTGAATGCGGATTCACGGCACGCACTGTCGCCGGTCGCCTTCTCTTCGAAGATGCGCCGACGACGTGATGCATCGAGTGCCGACGGAAATCGTTCAGGGAGTTTACGCCTGCGACAATTTGGGCGAGCGCCGCGGGAATTTGAGGATCACTTTCGTTTGCCCAGTGCGCTTCCCCGTTCACCATGTATTGGTGAATCGCGGTGTGGAAAGCCTTTTGCACTGTGGAAGCCATGCCGGAAAATTCAATCAGCGTGCGGCCGGTCGACACCTTGTTGACGACGAAGCCCTGGGACTGCAGCCAAGTGGTGACGGTTTGGATGTCCTGATCGGAAGCGCCGAATTGCGCGCCGAATTGTTCGGGCGTCAGCCACTTGTGATAATTGGGAGAGGAATGGTCCTGCTGCTCGGCGAGCAATTTCTGGAAGGCTGCTTCCTGCTGCGGGCTGCGCTTCAGCACCAGCATCATGCGGTCCATCGGCAGCGTGCTGGGAGCCAGACCGCGATCGAATTCCGGGCGGGCCATGGGGACCGTGTTTCCGCGAAGGACTGTGAGTTGAGATTCGTCTATATCGCCGAGCGCGGTGCGTCCCACTGAAGAAGGGGCTTGCGGCGCCAGGCGCGGCATTCACGTTTTGACCGCTGATCAAACTGGAAGCGATTGGCGCTACAGCCCAGGCCAGAAGCGCGGCGCACAGTGCGATGGTAAGCCAGGAGCGCCGTCCGGAATTGCGTGATCCGCGCAAACGAGCCGCGCCCGGCACACAATTCTTAATCCGCGCGAAAAAGTTCACGAGAGGCCTCCTGGTCGACTGGGAAGTTTGAATAGTTTATAACGCAATTTGCCTTGGAACGTGATGAAGCTTTGCCCAAGTTCCCAACATCTAAACAAAACTTTCATCTCGATTGGAAGGCGGCGGGATAAAAAGGGTTGTTTTAAATTTGAAGCGAAAACTCAATTTGTTGATTCCCATGCCCGCGCCGTCTCCCAAGAATGGCGGATTTCAATTCAGCCGCATGTTAATATCCGGAGTCCATTCGAGCATTTCCGGAGCAGATACTATCTCAATATGACTTCTCCCGCGGAAAAAGGCTTACAGCAATATTTCGCGAAATGCTGGAAACCGCGATTCAGGAGGCCGAGCAGGGCCTTGCCGAAGGCGGCGTGCCCATCGGCGCCGCGCTTTTCGATCAGCATGGCAAATTGCTGGGCCGGGGACACAACCGCCGCGTCCAGGAAAATGATCCCGCGATTCACGCCGAAACGGATGCGTTCCGCAAAGCGGGCCGCCATCGCAATTATCGCGACAAAATCATGGTGACGACTTTGGCTCCGTGCTGGTATTGCAGCGGCCTGATTCGCCAATTCCGCATCGGTACCGTGATTGTGGGCGAAAGCGTGAATTTTCCCGGCGGAGTGGATTGGCTGCGCGAACATGGCGTTGAAGTGATCGACCTGCACTCCGAAAAATGTATCCGCATGATGGCGGATTACATTGCCGCGAATCCCGAGATCTGGAACGAAGACATTGGCGAAGAGTGAGCTGTAATTCTGAGATTTCTTCCCGGCGCAAACGAGCCACTACTTCACCGTAATCTTTAAACCCGTTGGCGCGTTAGGAAGCGTACCCCCAATCGGAGTGAATTCAAATGCGCCGATATCAAACGCCGGGCCTTGCGGCCTGGGATGGCCGTCGAAATCGGTGCTGATAAACGGAATCGTCACTCCGGCATCGATCGCCGGGCTTGTCAACGACAGATGATAGTCGTGGCCCGCGGCATTCACAAACGCGGGATTAGCGTTCTTCGAATGGGCTCCGATCGCAAACCCGATGGAACCCTGCGTTGAAAAGAATAAATTGTAGTCCTCATCGGCCGGGCCCAGTCCGCCGGATGCCACCTGATTCGTATAGCCATACAGAATGCAATTGCGCATTACCAGGCTGACCGGCGGCCCTTCGATTGCGTAGCCTTGATCTCCCCCACCGCTGATGAACGTGGAATTGTAGAGAGAAGTGAGCGCGCTGGTGGCCAGCGCTTGCAGCGGAAAAAGTCCATTGCCGTAAGAGACGGAATTGATCAAGGTATAGGGCCCGCCGGCATCCCACAGGCGGAATCCGTATTTAATATTGTCGTGCGAAAGGCAATTGGTGCATTCGAAATACACCGCTTTGATATCAAATCCGCCATCGAGATTATCGTAGGCCACCGAATCACGAATAAACAGATGCGACGTGCCAAGATCATCGGAAAACCCATCGCCATTGCCATAGCTGGAGACCGGGCCGATATAAGTTTCCTTGTTGGAATGGCTGGTGACGCGGCTGATGAAAACATCATGCACGGTGTTTTCGAATCCCACGCCGTAGCGGGAATTAAAAACCAGGCAATCGTTGATGGTGATCTGGTTGGCATCGTCGCTCATGATGATGCCGTTCCAATTGTCGTGCACCGTTAGATTGGAAAGTTCGATGTCGTGGGCGGTTCCGTAAATATCCACGGAATTGCCGGCAGGCCGCGGATTCTTGTAATTGGTGATCTCGAAGCCCGAGATAATAAGGTAGGACTGCGTGCCGATGTTAAAGGCCTGCCCGTTGATCGCCGTATTATTTCCGTTCAGGATCGCGCCCGGTAAGCCCTTCATAGGTGATATAGGCGTTTACGGAGCCGGAAGGCGGAGTGACCGATTCGTTGTAGACGCCCGCGCGAACCACAACTGTGTCGCCAGGCAGCAAATTTGCTGGAAGCGTGGCCCAGAGTGCACCACGGCTGCGCCGAAGTGCCCGCGAAAGAATCGTTGCAGCCTACTGAATCCACAAAATAGGTGGTCCCTGAACCAGTGGCGGGCGTGTTGTAAAGGTCAGATCCCCGGAAATCGTTATAGTTCCCGCGGCATTTCGCGAGCGGACGCGATAGTGATACAGAGTGGAAGGCGCCAGGCCAATCAGCGCCAGGGTATGCGCTGTGCGGGGAAAGGTGTCGCGCACCGTGATACTGCCGTAAGTGGCCGCGGTTCCATATTCAACTTGAGAATCAGCCGCGACATTCGTAGTCCAGGTGATGATGTCGGAAGTTGCGGCGACATTCGTTGCCGTGATCGCGGAAAGGGTAGGCCCGGTTTGCGCGCGCGCGGCGGCAGGAAACAATGTAATCAACAAGAGCGTAACAAGCGTATTTCTCCGGCTCATCCGGCGCCGCAAACTGGCCGCGACCTGCAACATCATTTGCCCCCTGCCCGTTCGCTTCCGGCCTGACATGGCTCCGATTCCCAGGCCGAAAACCCGCAATCGCCGGCTGAAACTGCCAGGTACCGGAATCTCTTGATGCTAGTGGCTGCTGCGAAGGCGCTGCAAGCTGTCCTCATGTACAGGTGTGATTCGCTGGGCACTGCGGCAGAATTTCACATGTTATGGAAGAGCATGCTCGAACCGGCCGCGGGAATAGCCGACAGCCGCTAAACGAGGGAATAGCGATCCGGCGGCGCGGCAAAGAAAATTACTTCTGCTCAAGCAATTTCGGTTTGCGCTGGATCCCTCTCCCCAAAACGGGCTCGGGATGACACCCAGGGGAACGGATTCGCATGCAACACCGGAGTGTTCACGCGCAAGCTATTAGACGACAGGCCGGTTGCCTACCAATTTCAAGTTCACCTGTCCAATTCCGCCTTGGACGTTCAAATCAATCGACACCGAAGATTTTCCATAGGCGTCATTCACATAGGAATCGCCGTCTTTCTTGAAGCCAGGAGCGCTGACCGTCCCGATCCCGCCCTGCACATTGGCCCGTACGCCAATCTCTTGTGGAAGCGATATCGAAGCCTGGCCCACGCCCCCCTCGATACTCACCGACAAGTTCTGTTTCCAATCGCCGGTTAAATCCACGTCAGCATTTCCCGCACCCACTTGCAGGTGGAGGCTGGTCAGCGATAGCCCGCTCAAATTCAACTCGGAATTTCCCGCTCCCATTTCCACGCTCAATTCCATGGGCACTTTGTTGTTTAAATGTAAGTCCCACGAATAATGAACACCGCCCAGATTGGTGTGCGTCTCGCCCGGTTGCATCGATCTCGAGCCGCCCTTCCGTGCCCTCGACCGCGTAGTTCACTTCCGGCTTCCATTCCGGGCACGTTGTATTGGAAGGTGGCGTTCATCAGGCTGGCCGAACCTCCGCTGATTTTCAAGTCGCCCGCGCCCATCTTCAACTCTGTCTGTACCGATTTCGCGGCGCCGAGTTCAACTGTTTTGGATTCCGTCTGCGTGGAACGGATGCGATACCTATCGCCGTTGCGGCAACCAGTCAAAACGGTGACAAAGGCCAGCGCGCTGAGCAAAGTGAGATCCAGTTTTCGTGGTTTCATTTCACATCCTCGATTCAGCAATCGAAGCCGGGTAATTGTGCCCCAAGCATAACTTCGCTCCGGATGATGTCAACGACATAAGATACGAGGACGGCCACCTAAAATGTTCCACCTTCTTCTATTACGAGGCAAAGGATACCAGCGAGCTAGGGCGCTTTGGCCGCTACCACGCCGATATTTGCGATCGTGTCTCCCTTCTTCATCGACGGCACTGCGTTGATGTAAAGAACCACGCCCGAAGCGGGCGCTCGCGCCTCTTGAATCTTCTTTCCGAAGAAATCGGTGACGTAGCCGACTTCCATTCCTTCAGCAACGTACGTTCCGCGGCGCACCAGAGGATAGAAAACTCCTTCCTGGTCGCCGGTGATCGAAGCGATTTTGTCTATCCACACTGGATTTTGGATCATGTCGGCCTTGCCTGGCAGCATTTTTAGATAGCGCATCACGCTGAAGCAGCCGTTGATCAGGGCATTGGTATCCTCGGGCTCCGTCGTGCCTGCATAGCCCGCTTCCGCCGCGATGGCGGGCTTGCCGCGCGTCGAGGCCGTGTTTTCCAGATAGCGCGATGCGTTCGGATCCTTCGGCCGGTCCTCCACGATGATGATATGGTCGAGGCCAAACGCCAAAACCATGTCGTGAGTGATGGCGTCCTGCTTCGCGTTTCCAGTTTTCGTCCAGTAGCTGTAAGGGCGTAAACTTTCGTCCAAATCGCCGCCATGTAGATCGATCAAGTAGTCGCATTGCTGCACCACTTGCTGCGTGATCAGGAGCGACGCGCGCTCCGTTTGCGTTCCGTCCGCCTTGCCCGGATAAAAGCGGTTCATGCTTTTTCCGTCCACGGGATTCACGTGCGGCACTTTCTGTTCGAACGAGGCGATGTTCACCAGGGGCACGACAATCACCGTCCCGGAGATTTCCGCGGGATTGAGCCACTGGAGCACCCCTTCCAGCGCGATAATCGAGGCATATTCGGTGCCATGCGCGCCTGTCACCAACGCAAGCACAGGCCCCGGCTTCGCTCCGTGCACCACCACGACTGGAATTTTGGTTGCGGCATCCACTCCCGCGGGGACTTCGATGTAGCCTGTGGCCTTCTGCCCCGGCCCAGCGCTCGCTGTGCCCACCGTAAAATTCTTTTCCTGCGCACGGAGCGTTAACGCGCCTATGGCCGCAGTCACTGCCAGAGCCATCATCAGGAATCGCCGCATCGATCTCCTCCGAGTTGCTTTGGATTGACCCGCGTGATTATACCTCCACTTTCCTCTGTGATTATGGCTTGCGCAATTATGCCTGCCTGCTGGTTTCGTCTTATAATCTGAGCATGCGGTTCATGCGCTACGCTCGATGGGTTGGATTTTATAAGCAGATCACCTTCCTAACGTATTCCGAAAGCGAGGCTTGCTATGCCTAGAATCACGCAATTAAACGTAAATGGTTCGATCCACGCCGTAGATGCCGATGACGATTGGAGTCTGCTCTCCGTGTTGCGCGATCAATTGGATTTGACCGGCAGCAAGTACGGCTGCGGCGAAGGCCAGTGCGGTGCATGCACCGTGCTGATCGATGGCAACCCGCGCCGCTCCTGCATCACGCATGTCGGCGCCGCTGCTAACAAGAAAATCACTACCATCGAAGGGCTGGAGCAAAACGGAAAATTGCATCCGCTGCAAGAAGCGTTTCTTGCCGAAGACGCAATGCAGTGCGCGTACTGCACTTCGGGAATGATTATGACCGGCGTTGCACTGTTGCGCTCGAATCCGAATCCTTCGGAACAGGAAGTTTCAAAATTCATGGAAGGAAATATTTGCCGGTGCGGGACGCAGCCGCGCATTGTTGCTGCTGTTCGCAGAGCCGCAACGGCATCGAAGGAGTCCGGCCGATGAATCCCAAATTGACTGTCGATTCACCGTTGCAGATTGGAACGGCGCGCCAGCCGGATGCGCCTGACGCATCTGCATTCATTATCGAACCGGAGCGCTACGAATTAGCCGCTGCGCCCACTTATCATTTCGAATTGCACCGCCGGGAATTCTTCAAATTCCTTGGCGCCGGCATTCTGGTGTTTTGCGTCTTGAAGGATGCCTCGGCCGGGCAGGAATCCGGCCGCGCCGCAGCGGCAGGCCAATTTGGCGAGCCGTTGCCCAAGGAAATCGGCGCGTGGCTGCACATCGGGGAGAACGGAGTCGTCACTGTCTATACCGGGAAAGTTGAAATCGGCCAGAACATCCGCACATCGCTGAGCCAGGCCGTGGCGGAGGAATTGCGCGTGGCGGTGAAGACGATTCAAATGGTGATGGGCGATACGCAGCTCACTCCGTTTGATCTGGGAACGTTTGGCAGCCGTTCGACCCCCACGATGAATTTGCAGCTTCGCAAAGTTTCAGCAGCCGCCCGCAACGTGTTAACTGATCTTGCCGCGGCAAAATGGAACGTAGACCGCGGCCGGCTGGTCGCTGTCAATGGGCTAATCAGAGATCCGCAAACGGAGAAATGGATTAGCTATGCGGAACTTGTGCAGGGGAAGGAGATCACTCAATCGATTCCGGTCGAGGATCCGCTCACGCCCGCCGCCGAGTGGAGGATTGCCGGCCAGCCGATCGGGAAAATTGATGCGCGCGATTTCGTCACGGGAAAGCATCGCTACCCATCCGATCAACAACTTCCGGGCATGATTTACGGGAAGATCGTCAGGGCCGATTCGTTTAATGCCACGCTCGTTTCCGCCGACACCACCGAGGCTGCAAAGATTCCGGGGGTGGTCGTGGTGCGCGACGGCGATTTTATTGGAGTGGCTGCGCCGGATGAAGCCACCGCAACGCGAGCAGCCGCTTCCATCAAAGCTCAATGGAAATCCGATCCGCAGCCTTCGAACAAGAATCTTTTCGAATACTTGAAAAATAATCCCTTCGAAGCAAATGCCTCCGGCGGAAATAATCGCTACGAAGTAGGCTCGGTGGAACAAGCTCTCGCCTCGGCCGCTCATCGCCTCGAGCAGACTTACACCGTGCAGTACATCGCGCACGTTCCGCTCGAGCCTCGCGCCGCTCTGGCGCACTGGGAGGGCGATAAACTGACCGTCTGGACCGGCACGCAGCGCCCCTTCGGAGTCCGCGGCGAACTCGCTCAAGCGTTTCGCATTCCGGAATCGCAAGTGCATGTCCTGATGCCGGACATGGGCTCAGGCTATGGCGGCAAACATACGGGCGAGTGCGCTATCGAAGCCGCGCGACTCGCGCGTGAAGCCAAGAAACCGGTAAGGCTGGTCTGGACGCGCGAAGAGGAATTTACCTGGGCCTATTTCCGCCCGGCCGGAGTGATCGAAATAAAAAGCGGCGTGCAAGCGGACGGTACGATCACGGCATGGGAATTTCACAATTACAATTCCGGCGCAGCCGCGATCCGCAGCTATTACGAAATTCCCAACCAGCGCATCGAATTTCATCCCACGAAGGCGCCGCTGCGGCAGGGTTCGTATCGCGCGCTCGCCGCCACAGCCAATCAGTTCGCCCGCGAATCCCATATGGACGAACTCGCTAACGCCGTAAAAATGGACCCGCTCGAATTCCGGCTGAAAAACCTGAAAGATGACCGGCAAAAAGCGGTATTTCAAGCCGCCGCAAATAAATTCGGCTGGAGACATCCAAAGAAAGCGCCGGGCCAAGGTTTCGGAATCGCCGGCGGTTTCGAAAAGGGCGGATATATCGCCACGTGCGCGGAAGTCACAGTGGATCGCTCGACCGGCGATGTGAATGTGGTCCGCGTCGTTTCCGCCTTCGAATGCGGCGCGATCGTCAATCCCGATGGTCTTCGCAATCAACTGGTAGGCGCAAACATCATGGGCCTCGGCGGCGCGCTCTTCGAAGCCATCGAATTCGAAAATGGGCGCGTCCTGAATCCACGATTTTCCAAATACCGCCTGCCCCGGTTCAGCGACATTCCCAAACTCGAAACAGTTCTGATCGATCGCAAGGATATTCCCTCAGCGGGCGCTGGCGAATCTCCAATCATGGCGCTTGCTCCCGCCATTGGCAATGCGATTTTCGACGCCACCGGCGTCCGTTTGCGCGCGCTTCCGTTAGTGCCGAACGGATTGAAGAATTTCTGAGCGGCGGCCGCGCGAGTTCACGTCATAAAACTTCACTTTCACGCAACGCTGAATCAGAATAAAATTGCTGCCTCTCAATCCCACTCCGGAGGCATTTCGATGAAATACACGCGGCTGTGTTTGCTCTGCCTGCTCCCGATCTCGTTCACATTCTTGATTGCGGTTTCCGCTGCTCCGAACCACCTTGCCTCAGCCCCGGCGCAATCAACAGGGTCCGTAGCCAGTTCGAAGGTCGTTTACGTCAGCGACTTCGAATTAGATGCCGAGAACTTGCAAACCGCGCAAGGCGCCGGTTCCGGCACCGGACCAACCGGGCGAACGCGAATCATTGAAGGTCCGCGCGCGAAGAGAAAAGAGGAAGACCCCGCCGCGCAAGCTCAAAAACTGGTCAGTGAAATGACCCACGACCTGATCACGGATTTGCAAAAGGCCGGATTCACTGCTCACCAACTGATGCCCGGCGAATCCCACCCCACCGAAGGCCTGTGGCTTCATGGCGTATTTACGGAAGTGGACGAAGGAAATCGCCTCCGCCGGGCGGTAATCGGCTTCGGTTCGGGAGCAGCGACAATGGATCTTTACGTCACACTCACGGATTTGGCCAAGCCCAATCAATCCCTGTATGAAATCGACACGAAGGATAGCAGCGGCAAAAAGCCCGGCGCTGCCATCACCATGAACCCGTACGCCGCCGCCGCGAAATTTGTAATGGAGAAAAACGCTACGGATAAAGTTGTCAAGAAAACGGCCGGCCAGATCGTCGACGACATGGTGAAGAAATTGAACGCTGGCGCCGCCAAATCGGGCCAGTAGTTCGCCTTTACCAGTTGCATTAATAGACTTCGTCTGCCCGCCCGGCGGCAATCCCGGCGCGTAAGAATCGCGCTGGGAGCGCCTCGAGTCATACATCGGAAGCCCATCCATTTTGGCAAAATAAGCGCTTGACCCTGGAACGCATTCCAGGGTTGATACTTTTGTTGGCCAAAGGAGACAGACATGCGGCCGGGAGAACTCGCACGACAACTTGGCATCAGCACGGACACGTTGCGGCATTACGAACGTTTGGGGCTTTTGCCGATTCCGCCGCGAACCAGCGGCGGCTACCGCGACTATTCGTCGCAGGCTTTGGATCGAGCGAGCTTGATCCGGCGCGCTCTCAGCGTGGGCTTATCCCTATCCGATCTGAAAGCGATCCTCAAGATCCGCGACCGGGGAGGAGTTCCCTGCCAGAGTGTTCGCAATTTGGCGGATGCCAAACTTCATCAACTGGAACAGCAAATCGAGGACCTTCTAGCCATTCGGGATCAACTTCGACGTGTTCTGCACTCCTGGAACAAGCGTCTGGCCCGCACGCTACAAGGGGAACGGGCCAGATTACTCGAAACTTTGCCGCGCGGATCAGCACGGCAAGTTTCTCCGGTTCGACGGACGGACAAATCAGCCAACACCAAAAGGAAGGTGCAAAGTGAAAAGCACAATTTTCGTAGCACTGCTCGTCCTGGCGTTCTCCACCAGCGCTCAACAGAAAAATGATCAAGCCAAGCCCGATGAAAAGCATTGCGAGATGATGAAACGCGGCGACCAGGCCATGGGTTTTTCCCATGAAAAAACCACTCATCATTTTCTGCTCTCCGCCGATGGCGGTTCCATCGAGATTCAGGCTAATGATCCAAAGGACAGCGCCAGCCAGGACCAGATTCGCGAACATCTCTCGCACATCGTAAAAATGTTCGCGGCTGGCGATTTCGACGTCCCTATGTTCATTCACGGTGTAACGCCACCCGGTGTCCCCGTCATGAAAACACTGCACGACCAAATTGATTACACATTTGAACAAATGGACAGAGGCGGCCGGGTGCGGATCACGACGAAAAACTCCGAAGCACTCGAGGCGGTTCATGAATTCCTTCGCTTCCAAATCTCCGATCACCAAACTGGCGACCCGACAGATCCGAACAACCACCATCACGATTGACTCCGGCCTCCAGCGCGGGCGAGTTCATCTCTCGCCCGCGTTACTTCCGGCAGTTTTGCCGTCGCGCTCCCTTCCCTACTTTGCAGGAAGCTCCCAGTTCCGCTATGCTTTCATCCGGATCCTGCAGTCCGGATTCCTGAAATTCTCCAGGAGGCACGATGAAGTTCGCGACCCGGCCAAGTTTCCGGGCTTATCTTCTGATGGGGTTAATTCTGATGACAGCAGCTTCCCTGTTTGCAGCATCCAGCATTTACGATTTCTCGTTGCCGTCGATTGACGGGAAGCCAATGCCGCTTTCCGAGTTCAAAGGCAAAGTGATTCTGGTGGTCAACGTGGCCAGCCGCTGCGGCTACACGCCGCAATATACCGCCCTGGAAACGATTTACGAAAAATATAAGGATCAGGGCTTTGTAATCCTAGGATTCCCGGCAAATAATTTTGGCCAGCAAGAACCGGGCACAAACGAGGAGATCAAGACCTTCTGCTCGAGCAAATACAACGTCACATTTCCAATGTACGGCAAGGTATCCGTGAAGGGCGATGATCAAACGCCGCTGTATTCCTATCTAACGAAAGATGCCAATCCGTCCGTGGCCGGCGACATCAAGTGGAATTTCACTAAGTTTCTGGTCGATAAGAACGGGCACGTGGTGCAGCGCTTCGAATCCAAGGTCACGCCGGATTCACCCGAAGTCGTGGCGGCAATCGAAAAGCAGCTAAAGCAATAGGATTCGAATTCGAATCGCGAGAAACTCAGTAAATCGTGATTTCTTACAAAGAAACGGGATGAGAGAAGCGGGCCCATGAATTTGATGCAAGGGTTACCGAGTCCGCAACCCATATATCACTTCGTGCAAAGATGCCTATACTGCCTCGCGAGGAGCTCCCGGCTCATCTTCGAGGCTCGCGGCTAACCATCAATGACATTCAAGTATCTCATCGGACCATCCTATTATGTGGCTTCCACCATCACGCGCCAAAAGTTCTACACTGCCTGAAGGGTATTTCCCCAAGTGATTGAATACAAAGCATGTAAGAAGTGGCGTGCCCTAGGCGACGGATTTAGTCAGGATGAGTTAAATCAAAAACTCAGTCCGGCACCATGAATGAAGTGGCACGCCACTGTGGCGTCGAGGGCCTGCTGTAATCACTTCGCTGGAGCCTGAGCTGGAAGCTTGGCTGAATCCCCCGGCTTAGCAGGCTGGGAAGCTGGCTCGTTTTTCAGCTTGGCCATCGCTTCCTCCACGCGCTTCTTGAAGTCACCCTGGTCGTTGTGCGAAAGTCCGCTATACATCGACACAACACTCATTTCGCACGTGGTACCAATCTGCGACAAGGAGACGTGGTTTTTTCCCTGGTTGACCGCTCCAATGACGGACCAATGAATGGAGTGTTTCACATTGTAGTCAGCAGTCATTTTCTCGTCGTCACTCTGGACGTCTTTGTAGTTGTCCGGATTGCCAAGGGCGAGTTTGACCGCAGCCCAAACCTCGCTGCAAGGAACGGGATAGGTATTCTTGTAAGTCTTGTCGCCGGCGCCGAACGCCGGCAGAGCAAGAGCAAGGGACAGCAACACTACAAACACAAGCCTCGTTTTCATCATGACATTTCTCCCTATAAACGTGCGGCAAAAATGCTCGATTTTTTGCCAAATCTCATAAAGTTTAATTCGAGAGCCGATTTTTAAATATTTTCCGTCAAACCAGAATTTCCGTTTTCAGTTCTCACCCTACTCGAGTTCTACGCCCGTTCGCCTCTGATTTCAAGGTCCAGGCGAATAGTTGTCCTCCTCGGCCAACCTTTCGGTCTCAAACGTCTGCAAACGGGAGGTCAACGCTGCACCACGATCCTAAGTTTTCTCGGAACCGATCAACCGGAACGGCGGATCCTGCAAGACTCGCTCAGCATCGTTGACATCCTCATAGCCCCCGATGCGGCTGTGGACGGGCTGGCGCAACGGGTCGGCCAGCGGAAGCTGCTTAGTTGACATGGCCGTTTTGTCTCTCACCCATTGGGTGTTGACCTCTGGCGTGCCTTCATCACGTACATACCAGCATCAATATTGATGTCGACGAACATCGGAAGGTTCGTAAGTGCAGTTCAAAATGGAAATGCGGGGTAAATACTCGCTGGTGTCAAGCCGACTCCGCGGTGGTAGGGTGCGTGCTTACCGCGCCGCCAGGGGCGGGCTTCCACTTCTTATACGTCCAGTCGCCGATTCTCCAGGCAAGCAGAATCCCAACCATCCAGGCGTATTGCAACGGCTTGCGAGTATCCGATTTCACCAGCCAGTAATAATGGATCACTCCGGCAATCGCGCTGATATAAATGGCGCGATGCAGCATTTGCCAGCGCTTGAAGCCCAGGCGGCGAATCCATCCCGTCGTGGAAGTGATGGCCAGCGGAATCATCAGCACGAACCCGAGAAAGCCGACGGTGATGAATCTCCGTTTCTGAACGTCCTTCCACATTTCAGCAAGATCGAAGAACTTGTCCAGCCAGATGTAAGTGGTGAAATGCAAGCAACCGTAAAAAAATGCGAAGAGTCCAAGCATTCGGCGGAACCGAATCAATTGCGGCAGATGCAAGATTTTCCGTAGCGGCGTGATCGCCAGAGTGATGATCAAAAACCGAATTGTCCAATCCCCAGTGGCATGTGTGATGAATTCGATCGGGTTGGCGCCCAATTGGCCGTGGAGCGCGTCCCAGCCGAGAGAAGCGAGAGGCGCGAGGCAAATCAAAAACACTGGAATTTTCGTCCACTTGCTGGCCAGAATGGAATTCACGCTGCTGTCCTCTCTCAGAAATACTTTTTCAAATCCATTCCGGTGTACATGCTGGCCACCTGATCGCCATATCCATTGAACATCAGCGTGGGACGCTTGATAAATTCTCCCAGCCGCCGTTCGGTTTTCTGGCTCCAGCGCGGGTGATCCACGTTGGGATTCACATTCGAATAAAAGCCATACTCCTGAGAATTGTTCAAGTTCCAGGTGGTTGGCGGCTCGCTTTCCACGAACCGAATGCGAACCAGCGATTTAATACTCTTAAATCCGTACTTCCACGGAATCACCATGCGCACTGGCGCGCCATCCTGATTGGGAAGCGTCTCTCCATACATCCCCACGCAAAGCAGCGCCAAGGGATTCATGGCTTCATCGAGCCGCAATCCTTCCACATAGGGAAGCTCAATCCCCGCCGTCGCTCCATCCGGCATTTGCTTCGGATCGAAGTAGCTCTCAAAGGCCACATATTTCGCCTTCGCAGTAGGCTCAACCAGTTGCGCCAAATTGCTGAAGGAATATCCGATCCAGGGCACTACGATCGACCACCCTTCGACACAGCGGTGACGGTAAATTCTTTCCTCAAGCGGCACGAGCTTCAGGATTTCATCCAGGCTGAATTGACGCTTGTTTTTCACTTCCCCCTCGACGGTAACCGTCCACGGCGAAGCCTTGAAATTCTTGGAATTCGCGGCGGGATCTTCCTTGTCCGTGCCAAATTCGTAGAAATTGTTGTAATGCGTCACGTCGCTCAGCGACGAAAGCTTCTCGTCCGTGCTGTAGGGCCATTTCGTCACGCCGTTCAAGGGGACTGGAATGGATCCATCACCCCGTCCGGACAGAAGATACTTGTACTTCTTCCAGCCGTACACCACTCCCGTTACCACCAACAGCCCCAACAAAAAATTACGGCGGCCCATGTAAAGGCCCTTCGGCGTCACATCCGAATAGGTCAGTTTGTCTTCTGGCACGGCAGTCATTTCCTCACCGGACTCGATTCTGAAGCGAGCGGAAGATCTTTCTTCCCGGCTGTTTCAATTAGATGCAATGCTGCCCTGAGAGATACAAAGATTCTGCCGGTGCTCCGCTGCGAAGCGAGCTGCCGACAAATCCGGACTTTTTCGCGCAGTTAGAGCTTAGCGGCAGGCACGCGGCGCAATTGAATCACACAGACTTCGGAACTCGGCTCCAGGTTGGAGCGAATTTCCGGCGGAGCGGAGATCACCTCGTAGAATCCGGGACGGGTGAATTGATCCAGCAGCACGCGCATCGGGTTCTGGCCCGCCTTGTGCAGGCGCAGAAAGAATTCGCCTGCGGAATCACTGAACACAACAATATCGCCGATCCCAATGGCGGCTCCGATGACCGGTTGGCCGTTTTGATCGATCACCCGGCCCCGGACGATGTAACGCCCGAAAGCCTTTCGCGGCGAATAGGAATCCGGCGTGCCAGTTTGATTGCGATAGGCAAATTGGGTGCCATAGACTGTGTAGCGCACTTTTCCCAAGGGGCTCACATCCGTGGAGGTGGCAAGCGCCAGATTGTTCGGAAGGCGAAGTTGCAGATTTAACGCCAGCACCTGGCGGAAAGCTGGCTGGCCGGGCGTATAAAAGGGAACGAAGATGGTCTGGTAATCGGCGCTGAGAGTGAAGAAATTCGAATTGAATCCACCTCCGAATCCGATCGAAGCCTGATGGGCTGTATAGGAGACAACCTGCGACAATCGCAGCCTCCGCGTAAGGACTTCTCCCAGCGTAACCAATAGGTTGGAACTTTTGTTTTCTCCGGAAACGGAATGCAGGTAATCGAACCCCAAATTGAGCCGTCCGGCAAATTCGCGGCTGGCTCCGATCTGGGTGCCAGTGATGCGCTGGCCTTCAGTGAAAGATTCAAAAAGCGCCGCATGCATTTGCACTCCGAATGCCCCGCCGGAGGCAGCCAATCCATTTTCAGTCGCGCGAATGTTTCTATTATTCGAATCGGGCGAAAGGAAATTCTGGCGGCTCACCGTGAAGCGCAGGAATCGCAGCGGCACCAGATTGAGAATGATGTTTTCGCGATCCGTTTCCGCAGTGGGCTGATTGATCAGGCGCACGCGGCGGAAGTCGCGTCCGGCTTGCGTGTAACCCGCCAGCAGTGACATCCACCCACGCTCCATTTTCACGCTCGAGGAGGCGTATCCTTCGCTGTTGCCCGCACCACCCGCCAAAGCCAGCGTCAAATTTGGCCCTGGCTTCCATTCCACCGATTGAATCGAGGTGATGCTGGAAGAAATGATATTTTGGGAGATCAATCGGATTGAGGGGGAAAGCCGGCGCTCGTAGAACAATATTCCCGCCCCTGACTGGGCTTGCGCCGCAGTGAGGAACGGAACCACGAAGCCGGTGGAAGTGGCTCCGGCGGAAACGAACAGCTTGCTATCACCGGTGCTTCGAGAAATGCTCAAACCCCGCGAGAGGAAGACGTAGGATTGATTCACCAAATCAGTGGGAATGCTGAACGGAACGGTTTGGTCGCCGACTGACCAGATGTTCTCGCCTATTTTCGTTTTCAGCAGGAAGCCAAATCGAGGGCGATCGAGCAGTCCAAAACCGATTTCCGCAGTGTACCGTCCGGCAAATATATCCAGAGCTCCGCCACTGGCGCCAAACTGCGTGGAAGAGCCGCCGCGCAGCTCAAAGATTTGCGCCGAGACAGGCTGCGCCCCGGACAGAAGCACAACCGCAACAAACAGTAGTATACGGATGGTGACTCTGCCTGCGGGCTGCCCTCGCCATAATTGGCCGAAGTCCACTGCGTTACCCCCGCTCGAGGCGGCTCTGCGCAATCAGGTTCGATCCGAGCTAACTCCGCCAAGCCTGGTTTCCCCGCGCCACCTCAGTTCAAGCGCACGGCTTGTGCCTTTCCCAAGACGCTGAAACTTGCCGCAAAACTGCCCTCCGGGTGCGTACGCCGACTTGGCGCCGCATAGCAGTCCCTAGATGGATTGAGCCTGGATCAGCAGCGTGCCCTTGAATGTCGCGGCAGGCAATGCCAACCCCGTCGTGTCAATCGTCAGCCCCAACGTGTTTACGTGTGACGTATTCCGATTCGAGCTGTTGATTGCCGTGCTGTACACCGTAAGACTGCTTCCCGAAGCGAACGGGCCGGCGGAAGTAAAGGCGACGTTGGCGCCACTATCCACGCTGCCTAGCACGTGCGCCGAGCCAATGTTGTTCGCCGGTGATCCGCTGTCGGTCAACGCCGCTGTTGAGCTTGAAAAGTATGCATAAATCTTCAGGCTGGTGCGCGCGGCCTCCAGGTTCCAGGTGGTAACGATGGTTACGGAGGAACTTCCGGAGGCAGTTCCATTTGGCGCGAGTGTGAAATTAACCGTGGATGGCGAAGAGATGACGCCGATCGATTGCGCAAGCGGCGCAATCAGATTGGCGTTGGCTGTTGGGGAATTCAAGACCTGGCCCTTGGCGCGAAGTACTCCGGCCGACAATACAAGCGTAATCACCGCACACAACCACGTCTTCTTGATGAGCTTCGTCACCACGCCCCCACGCACAAACTAGCGCTTGCCCGTCTCCGGTATTGGCGTCCGAAGAACGCTTACTTCCCCCGCCGCTGTGAGCGGCCATTCCACGTGAAAATGCTCGAACTTCAGGATCACTCGTTCTGGTTTCCCCTTACCATCCCAATTCAGGCGCATCACGCGGGAACTGCCGGGAAAAAACGGGAAGCCCGGATAGATTTTTTTATCGCTCGAGGAGCGTACTTCCACTTCCTGCACCCGGGCAAATTGGCGGCTCGAATTGGCTATCTCCAGTTCGAAAGTGTGATCGGCGCCGGGAAGGCCGCTGTGAATGCATTGAATCGCTTCCTTCGGCAGGGCGCTTTTATCGAGCAGGTAGACAGTGTGTGGAATCTGGTAAGCCACCTTGACGCCCGATTGCGAAAGATTGGGCACCGCGGCGCTGACAGTGGCGTAAATCGTGAACCAGACCGGCAAACGGTCCGCCGAGGCCTCATAGAACACCGTATAAGTTTGCTGTGGGGCCAGCCGGAAGCTCATGGCGGAGAGCTTGAGATGCACTTGAGGATCGAGCGGACCGTAGTGCGGCTCGCCATCGCGATCCACCGAAAAACTGTGCGGCTCGAGAACCACGTCGAGGGGAATCAATTGATCGTTGCGGATTTGCAGGCTGCTCTTGGCCTTTTCGCGGTACTCCACGATCACGGGCGAGACTGTTTGAGCTTGGACGATCGGCACAGTGAAGAGAAAACCTGTCATCAGACAAATGAAAACGAACGCCTTCCTTGCAAACACCACTTTTAACCTCCCAAGTTTGTTCTTTTCAGCCGGCGGAAAGTTGCGGGTGCTCCGCTGGTTATCGACCGCAACACGAATGGAACCCATGCTTCCTCAAGACGCCTATCTCAAGGATTGCCTGCATGGGTTCCGTGCCACAGCCACAGCCGTTAGATCGCCTGCGCCTGAATGACCAAGGTTCCCGTATAAGTTGCGGCCGGCAGATTATCGCCAGTAGTATCGATCGTCAGTCCGAGTGTATCGGTGTGCGAGCTGTTACGATTCGCGTTGCCCGCAGCGATGGTCAAACTGAACACCGTCAAGCTGCTACCTGCGGCGAAGGGGCTCGTCCCCGTAAAAGCCGTGTTCGTTCCGGAATTGACGCTTCCATATACGTCGTTCGAAGCGATGTTGTTGGCAGGGGTGCCGCCGTCGGTCAGAGCGGCTGTCGAGCTCGCAAAATAGGCATAGGTCTTAACCGTGGTGCGGGTGGTCCGGAGCACCCAGGTGGTCACGATCGAGACGCTGGCGTTGCCGGACGAACTGCCGCTTGGAAGAAGAGTGAAATTGACACTGGATGGGTTCGCCGTGACGCTGAGCGATTCCGCAAGCGTCGCACTCAAACTGACGCTGGTGGTCGCCGAGTTCAATTGGGCGTGTGCAGCGGGACCGCTGAGCAGCATTACGATTGCGATAACCGGGCACCACAATAGCTTCCGAATATCCATCAAAAGAGCTCCTAAACTGGATTTTAAAATTGGACTCCAGGGGTACCTACAAGAGGCCCGCCCAAAGACACTATGACGCTGGTACGAAAAACTCGTCATAGTACGGAAGTACCATTTTGAATCGTTTGGCTATTGCTGCTTTCAATGAATGAACCAAAATGAATGGTGGAATCTTGTGGAAATTTCGAGTCAGGATTTGTGCCTGGGTAGCTTGGACCGGGAGCCGGCGCCCTCCAACCTCTCACGACACCCTGCGGCGCTGAGATTCTTCGATCATCCCCACACCGACAGCCGGGTGAGAAAATTCTTAGTCCAGGGAGCTTGACCCTGCAATTCGCCCGCTCACCTCATGCACATGGTTCAATTCATTGGCCAGATTTTTCAGAGTGAACAGAAAACTATAAAATTGCAGCACTTCTTCCAACGGATATTTCGTCGAGGCTCCCGAGGCTCGCAGCTCCGACACCTTATTCTCCAGCTTTGAGAGAATCTCTCCAAAATCCGGCCAGGTCGCATGGAACCGCCATTCCGCGACACTGCGGGCGAGTTGCTTAAACGCCTCCGAAATTTCTCCGCCAAGCCGATCGATTTCCGGCTTGAAGTCGAGGTAGTAAGATCCCTCAAAACAACCCTGGCCGGAGCTCAGCAGGCTGTCGACCGTTTCCAGCAACCGCCCCGCACGATCCATTAACACTGCGACCACTTCGCGATCCGCGTATTGCGTGCCCTCATGAGCAGCCTGCACGTGCAAATCGTCGCTTCGCCGCAATATCTCTTTCACATGCCTCCGGATCTCCTCGATCGACTGCGAATCGCCGGCGTGGTTGCACTCGATCGCCGATTGGAAGAGCGCTCCCATCGCTGACAGTGCCTCGGCAAGACCCGCTCGCAAGCCTTCTCGGGCGCGCGACGGCCAAACTAAAACGGACGTCAAAATTCCAACAACGATTCCCAACCCCACCTGCAGGAATCGCTCTCCGGCAATCGCCCAGGCGGGTGCAAGGCGATTGATCAACATGACGATCGCGACAGTTACGCCGGCCAGGCGGTAGGCGTCGGCTAATCCCGCGAGATCACAAATCAGGACCACAAGCAACACCGCAATTCCAAAATGAAGTGTGCTTGTCCCGAAGAACTGAACAAACACTCCTGCCACCACGGCGCCGATTGCCGTACCCACCAACCGCGTCCAGGATGCGGTCAACGTAGCCCCTACATTCGACTGCATGACGATGATTGCCGTGATGGACGCCCAATACCCTTCTGGCATTTTCATGAACTTCGCCAGATAAAGGCTGGCCGCCGCCGCAATCGCGGTCTTGGTCGCGTGTTTCAGCCCCGGAATGTAGCTTGCTGCGAACGATTTCAAATCTCCCATGCGGCGATTCTAGTTCAAAATCCCGAAAGGCCCGCAAGGATTCAGAGCAGAGACTGCGCGATTCCCTGCGTTGACACTCCTCCATACCGGGGATAGCATGCCATCCACCGGTGCGAGCCGGGGCCAAGGAGCGCCTCCATGCCGAATAACGACGCGGTCATGATCGGCCGAGTAGTTTCGGTGTGGCGATATCCGGTCAAGTCGATGCTCGGGGAGGAATTGAACAGCTCTCAAGTAGCAGAACGAGGATTGCTCGGCGATCGGGCGTATGCTTTCATCGATCCCATCAATGGGAAAATAGTCAGTGCCAAGAATCCCGCCAAGTGGAGCAAGATGTTTGAATGCAGTGCCAGTTTTACCGCGCCTCCCGTCAACGGTGAAAAACTGCCTCAAGTTCGGATGACGCTTCCGGATGGCCGTTCCGTCTCCAGCGATCAGGCCGATTTGAACCGGATCGTTTCCAGTGCATTCGGCCGCGATGTCGAGTTGGCGTCCAGCGCTCCCCACGCGCCAAGCCTCGAGGAATATTGGCCGGATATCGATGGGCTTGCCTATCGCGAAACCGTCACCGACGAGGGAATCGCTTCCGGCGCGCCTGCCGGAACATTCTTCGATTTCTCCGCGATTCATTTTGTCACCACGGCAACTCTGAATCGCCTGCGCGATTCCTATCCGCAGGGGCGATTTGAGATCCAGCGATTTCGTCCCAACTTTGTGATCGAGCCGGCATCCGGCGAGAAAGGTTTCCCCGAAAACAAATGGGAAGGCCGCACGCTCTTGATCGGAGGGAATCTGCGGCTGAAGGTGATCAGGCCCTGCGTGCGATGCGTGATGACCACCTTGGCGCAAGGCACGCTGCCGAAAGATCCCGGAATTCTGCGCACCATCGCGCAGCAGAATAAGCCCATGATCGCTGCTCACGGCGCGGCCCTTCCCAGTGTAGGCGCGTATGCTTCGGTTATTTCAGGCGGAATGGCGCGCGTCGGCGATATCGTCAGGCTCGAATAGCGGCAAGTTAGGCCCACGATTGAGCAGGTAGGAGGCACTATGAAACTTCAGCTACTCACGCGAATCGTTTGCGGAATCACGGTTGTCGAATGCAACGGCCGCATCATACTGGGCGATGAATCCTCGGCGCTTCGCCAAATGGTCCGCGACCTGCTTCCCGACCACCATCAACTCGTGCTCGACCTGGGAAACGTCACCTATATCGATAGCAGCGGCCTTGGCGTTCTGGTGGGGCTATGGAGTTCCGCCAAGAAAAGTGGCGGCGAAATCAAGCTCGCCAATCTCAGCCCGGAAATGAACGACATGCTGCAGCTCACCAAACTCGTCACTGTCTTCCAAATCTTCGACAAGGTAGAAGACGCCGCCGCCACCTTCAACCCCGGCGCCGGCCGCAGCACCCCGGTCGAATGGGTAGGCTAGCGGAACAGCTCCGAAGCGTCCTACCAATGACCGCTTTGAAAGATGAGCAGAGACACTCTTCCGAAAGCTTAGCTAACTTGTGCGGCTAAGATGGCTTTGTTATTCTGACTTTCGGTACAACTTCATGGCGGAAAGCGTCTCTCTCGATCTCGCTGCTCAGCGTGCCATTCAAGGGCGCATTCTCTCTCGTGTTACTGCTGTCCCCTGGTTTGCGTGGACCGGAGTTGTTGCCGTCTCCTCAATTGCCTTTGGTCTCTACTGGGATATTTCCTGGCACATGACCATCGGGCGCGACACATTCTGGACGCCGGCGCACCTGCTCATCCAGTTTGGCGGAATTCTTGCCGCGATCACCTGCATCTGGTTGATTTTCTCCACCACATTTGCGCATGATCCGGCTACACGCGATAGCTCCGTTCGCATCTGGGGGTTTCGCGGACCGCTTGGCGCATTTCTCACCGCCTGGGGCGGCGTCACCATGCTCACCTCCGCTCCCTTCGACAACTGGTGGCACAATTCCTTCGGCCTCGATGTCCAAATTCTTAGCCCGCCGCACGTTGTCCTTGGCCTCGGCATGATGGGTGTGGGTATCGGCTGCCTGCTTCTGCTGGTGGCGGAAATGAATCGCGCTGAAGAGGCAGCACGGCGGAAATTGATGTGGCTCTTTTTGTATCTCTGCGGATTGCTCGTCTTCCTGCACTTGATTCTGGTTTCCGAGTACAGCGATCCAACTCAGATGCACAGCGCGATTTTCTATCGTGTGCTATGCCTCGGCTTGCCCGTGCTGCTGATTGCCTTCGCTCGCGCTTCCGGCTACCGCTGGGGAGCCACCGCCGTCGCCGGAATCTACACGCTTTTCATGTTGTCCTGGGAATGGATTCTTCCACTCTTCCCGGCCCAGCCGAAATTGGGGCCGGTGTATACCAACGTCACGCACATGGTGCCAATCCAATTTCCGCTGCTGATTGTTGGTCCTGCAATCGTAATCGACCTCATACTCAATCGCTTCGCGGGACGGGGCAAATGGTTCCGCGCACTCGTCTTGGGATGCGGTTTTCTGGCCGCTCTGGTTGCCGTGCATTGGCCGTTCGCCAATTTCATGATTTCGCCCCTCGCGCGCAATGCGGTCTTCGGAATGAATTATTTCCCCTATCAGATGCCTCCGTCTCTCTACAACCAGGCCTATCAATTTCAGCACTATGAAGCCACGCGATCGGCTTTTTGGCTGGGGATGGCAATCGCTTTAATTTCGGCGATATTGGCCTCGCGAGTGGGCCTCGCCTTTGGCGACTGGCTCTCCCGCATCCGCCGCTAATCCAAACATGAAATCACTCCGCATCGCTGCGCTCGTCGTCTCTCTGGGTTGCGCAATTCCGTGTCTCGCTCATGTGGGAAGTCCCGATGTTTATTTCCAGGGGCAAGCAGGACCGTATCATTTGGTTGTCAGCATTCAGACTCCACAGATGATTCCAGGAGTGGCTGAAATTCAGATTAGAAGCAACGAGCCTGGCGTCCGCCAGGTTAAAATCGTTCCCGTCTATATCGTCGGGGCCGGATCAAAATATCCCCCTCCACCGGACGTCCTGCAGCCTTCGAAAGGAGACCCGCAATTTTTCTCCGGAAGCTTGTGGCTGATGGCCACCGGATCGTGGGAAGTAAGAATCGAAGCGGATGGCGATAAAGGCACCGGCACGCTGGCTGTTCCGGTCGCCGCATTTGCACGAAGCACTTTGCCAATGCAAAGAAATCTTGGCGTCCTTTTATTCGCGCTGATGGCCTTGCTGGTCTGCGCCATCGTCTCGATCCTCGGCGCCGCCAGCCGCGAAGGACAACTCGATCCCGGCGTTGCGCCCCAAGCGAAACAGAAACGACGCGGCCGGATCGTGATGGCCACGGTGGCCATCATTGTTCTGGCTCTTCTCACTTTCGGAAGTTGGTGGTGGAGAACTTCCGCGGCGGATCGATCCCGTCTAATGATTTACCGGCGGCCGAAACTGGACGTCTCGCTTCTTCCAGCCGGAAAAATGGCTCTGCGAATCGGAGATTCGGAGTGGCATAGCCGGCGGCCTGAAACGGTGGCCACAAATCTAATTCCCGATCATGGCCATTTAATGCATCTCTTCTTAATTCGCACTCCACAAATGGATCGCTTCTATCACTTGCATCCGACGCGCAACGATAGTGGCGCCTTCGTTGATGATCTTCCCGCCATCACCGCCGGCCACTACCAGGTCTTTGCTGACATCGTCCGCGAATCCGGTTTCCCCGACACGCTGATCGCGGAATTGGATATTCCAGATACACCCGGCCAACCGCTTGCAGGGGACGACTCCGCGGCAAGCGCCCCATCCCTCGCACAATTGGCGACGCAAAATCTGATCGCTCCCCTTTCCGGCGGCGCTCGCATGGTTTGGGAACGCGAACCCGGCCCACTGCCATCAAACCGCCTCCTTTGGTTTCGTTTCCAAATTGAAGATAGCAGTGGGAAACCCGTGCAGGATCTCGAACCGTACATGGGCATGGCAGGTCACGCCGAATTCGTGCGCTCCGATTTCAGCGTATTCGCCCACGTGCATCCCGATGGCTCGGCGCCGATGGCGGCAGTGATGCTTGCCAATGCCAATCTTCCGCCCGCGCCGGCTGATTCCTCAGCGATTCAGCCCCAGTCGATGCCCGGAATGGACATGCCTGGAATGCCCAAAAGTAATACCTCGTCCGAAGTTTCATTTCCCTACGGCTTCCCCAAACCAGGCCTTTACCGAATTTTCGTCCAGGTGAAGCGCGCCGGCCGCGTGGAAACGGGCGTATTCGATGCACAGGTAAACTGACCAGCGTCTCCGCCTTACCACGCCGCCATTCCGCCCAAATCAATTCCACCTCAAAGATTTCGCAACCAAAATCCGCCTCCCTTGATTTATGATCCCCCAGTCGGATGCAGCGGCGTACTTTGGATATACTGCCGCCATGCAGTTCTCATCTGCGGAAGAGTTGCATCGGCACCCAGTTCGGGGGATCGTCATGGTTTCGCATAATGAATCCAAGCCGGCAGCCGGCGACTTCTCGTTTCCCAGCGAGATCAGCGAAATCGGGCCCGCTGTCGAGCGCATCAGCGAAATGTTCAAGAAGTCCGGCTGCGCCGCCGATCAGATTTCAGACATAGAGATTGCCGCGTTCGAAGCCCTCGGCAACGCCGTGATCCACGGAAACCGCCAGAATCCCGATAAGCGCGTTCATATCTCTTGCCATTGCGAACCCGGCAAAGAGATGTCCATCGTCGTCAGAGATGAAGGCACAGGCTTCGACCCAAAAAGAGTGCCCGACCCGACTTCGGCTGAAAACCTGGAATCCGAACATGGCCGTGGAATCCTGCTGATGCGAACATTTATGGATGACGTTCACTATGAGGCCCACGGCACCGAAGTTCACATGACCAAGAAACTCAAGTAGCATTAATTCGCCCCCGCACAAATCGCGAACCGCTGCGCAAGGGCCCACTTCGCACACCGCTGGCCGGCTGGACTATCCGTAGAGACTGGTTCAGTATTCTGGGTGTGCAGAACCCGCCAGCCGAGGGCTTGCCCCAAATGAAAAAATCGCCAGAACTGGAACGCATTGTCCGCGAGCTGAACGATCGCCCGGCGGATTCGCATTCAGTCGCATCGGACACCGCCCGGCTGGACCACTGGCTGGGGCTTCTGGTAGACCAACACGGAAGCGATTTGCTGCTGGTTCCCGGAGCGCCGGCATGCATTCGATACGAAGGTGAAGTCCGCGGCATCGATACCGCGCCGCTGCAAGGACCGGAAATCGAAGCCGCGATAATTCCCGCGCTCACCTCTCATGCACTCGAGCTCTACCGGCAAAATCAAATTACGGATTCTTCCTACCGCATCGCCAGCCTGGGCCGATTTCGCATCAATCTTCATCGTGAACGCGGGCGCGCCGCTGCGGCGATTCGGTCGTTGCCTTCGAAACTTCCCCTTCTCAGCGACCTTCATCTTCCGCCGTCGGTGGAATCACTCTGCCACTTGCCGCGCGGCTTGGTCCTGATCGGCGGTCCGGCTGGTTCGGGCAAATCCACCACTCTCGCGGCTTTGATTCATCAAATCAACCGGAACACGGCGCGGCATATCGTCACGATTGAAGACCCCATCGAGTACGAACATCCGCATATCAAAAGCATCGTCGAGCAAGTGGAAATCGGCACCGATGCGCCGGATTTTCCCACGGCGTTGCGTGCCGCGCTGCGCCAGGCGCCGGACATCCTGGTCGTCGGCGAAATGCGCGATACGGAAACGATGCAGATCGCCGTCTCCGCCGCGGAAACCGGCCACTTGGTTTTTTCCACGCTGCATACGCCCGACGTCGCCTCCACGGTCTCGCGGATTTCGGATTCCTTTCCTCTCGAAC
This sequence comes from uncultured Acidobacteriota bacterium, assembly GCA_963797765.1. Lineage (GTDB taxonomy): Bacteria > Acidobacteriota > Terriglobia > Acidiferrales > UBA7541 > JBGPTK01. The sequence goes on from CAWCQU010000003.1 coordinate 2,080,777, forward strand.
GTCAAAACACAATCCGCCAGGAACTCGCCATGGCGCTTGCAGCAGTTCTCAATCAGGTTCTGTTGCAGAGCAAAAGCGGAGGCCGGGTTCCCGCCGCGGAATTGCTCAAAGTAAGTTATGGCGCGCGGCAACACGTCCGGCGGAATGCCTTGCAGCATCTTCACCAGGAAATCACCATCACCAAAAAGCATGGTTCTTTTAGTTTGGAGGAATCACTCTTGCAGTTGGTGAAACAGGGCCACATCGACCGGGAAGAAGCGCTGCTGTGCGCCAATCATCCCGACGATCTGGAAATCTTCTTGAAAGCCGACGCGCGCGGATAATGCCCACGCGGCTCGCCCTTATCATCTCACCATGAGTTGGTGACCGTTCGGTAGCGCCCCGCTCCCTTCAATCCTTCTGGGATTTCGCGTCCGGCCGGATCAAATAATTGAGGCAGGCGTCGCGCACTCGGGCGCCCACGATCAATATGCCCGGCACCGCCACGATCAGCAGCGCCAGCGTGCGCGCGATCGTCGAAGTCGAGCGCACGAAAAGAAGCACCGCCAATCCGATGAAAATCCCCGGCAGAATCACGAAGAAAGCGAGCCCCATTTCGCGTCCGCCGCTCGAATTCCCGCTTTCCGTCAGGCCGCTGATCAGTAAGAACAAAAACAGAAACGCATCCACTGCCACAATTGCCCAGAAAATCTTGTTCATGGCTTTCCTTTCCGTACTTGCCAATTCTGCCGCTCGCGAGCTTATCTAAATTCCTCCGCTTCCGGTCGCAAGAAGATCACAGCGCGCGCCCCCCAGCTCTCGTTCACACAGGATCGCCTCAATCTCGATCACGCTCCTTCCGCCACTGCTGAACCAAGCTTCACCATCGCGATTTCCTCCTCGCTGGCGTATCATGCAGTGCCTTAAATAATTCAAGGAGCGGATTCATGAATCGATTGCATTTGCGTGTCTGCTTGTATTTCATGGCACTCGCCGCGCTGTCTGTCAACTCCGTTTGCGCTCAGCAAAACACGCCCATTTCGCTCACCGTGGACGCCACGCAATCCCCATTGAAAATTGTCCGCACGCACATGGTGATTCCCGCGAAGCCCGGCCCGCTCACTCTCTATTATCCAAAATGGATTCCCGGCGAGCATGGCCCCGATGGGCCAGTCACAAACGTCACTGGCCTGAAATTCTCCGCCAATGGAAAGACAATTCCCTGGCAGCGCGACCTGCTCGACGTTTTCACATTTCACGTCGACGTTCCACCTGGCGCCGATCATCTTGACGTTTCCTTCGATTATCTCGAGCCCAGCGGCAGTGGTTTCGCCTCCGGCGCGGCGTCCGCCACCGATAAGCTCGTCGTCATCAGTTGGAATCAAAACGTACTCTACCCCGCGAAAATTCCAGCCGAACAATTGATCTTTAAAGCCAAGCTGCTCCTGCCCGAAGGATGGAGATTCGGCACAGCCCTGCCCCAAGACAGCAGTTCCGGCAATCAAGTCTCTTTCAAACCCATCTCGCTCAATCTCCTGGTCGATTCGCCCGTAATCGCCGGGGAATACTACAAATCTTTCAACATCACGCCGCCCGGCGAGCCAGTCCATCACGAACTCGACATCGTCGCCGATAGCCCCGCCGCCCTGAATATGTCCCCGCAAGTCCAGAAAGGCATGACCAATCTGGTGGCCGAATCCGGCAAGCTTTTCGGCGCGCGCCATTATCGTGATTACCATTTTCTTCTCACGCTCAGCGACCACGTCGCTCATTTTGGCCTGGAACATCACGAATCGAATGACAGCCGCTTGCCCGAACGCACTTTGCTGACGCCGGATGCCGCTAAATCCTTGGGTGGGTTGCTCGCACACGAATTCGCGCACTCCTGGTGCGGAAAATTCCGCCGCCCTGCTGATTTAACCGTCCCCTATTACGAACAGCCAATGGAAACCGACATGCTCTGGGGCTACGAAGGCCTCACCGACTATCTTGGTCCTTTGCTCGCCGCGCGTAGCGGCCTGTGGAAGCCCGAGGAATATCGCGAATACATTGCGGAGATCGCTGCCTCGTTAGGACCGGCGCGTCCCGGCCGCACTTGGCGCCCCCTGCTTGATACCGCAATTGGCGAACCAGGACTTCGCTTCGCCAGAACCTGGGCCAACTGGCGCCGCGGCTCGGACTATTACGATGAAGGTGATTTGATCTGGCTGGAAGTTGCCACCATCATCCACCGCGAAAGCCATGGCCAGAAATCCATGGACGATTTCTCCCACGCGTTCTTCGGCGGCCCGAACAACGGCCCGGAAGTAAAAACCTACACGTTCGACGAATTAGTTAGTCAACTAAACGAATTCGCTCCCTACGATTGGGCCAAATTCTTGCACGAACGGCTGAATTCAACTTCGCCCGAGGCCCCGCTGGGCGGCATCGAGAACGGTGGCTGGAAAGTTGTCTACACGGATCAGCCGCTCAAGTTGTGGGGACGCCGCAGCGAATCCGGCGCCACTTACTCGCTCGGCTTGCAGCTTGGCGAAAGTGGAGATGTGAGCGACTCGATCGTTGGCGGCCCGGCCTATAATTCCGGAATTACTTCAGGTATGAAAGTAGTGGGTGTAAACGGCCGCGTCTTCACCCGCGAGTTGCTGAACGATGCCATAAAAGCGAGCAAGGAGAGCGCGGAACCAATCACTCTGCTGGTAGTCGTGGACGATTACTACAAAACATGCACCATCAATTATCGCGGCGGGGAGAGATTTCCACACCTCGCGCGCCAGGACGGCACGCCCGATTATCTTGATGAGCTGATCAAGCCGCGCAGCGGCACTGAATGAGCTTCCTCAGAGCAAGTTGCCTCATGGATCTCTTTTAGGGGGTCGGAGCTTCAGCTCCGACATATAGGAGCCTCTTAGAGCGTGGGCTTTAGCCCCTGAAGCACCCACACTCGCGCTCATGTCGGTGCTTGAGATCAATTGGCCCTACACTTCCCCTTCCTTCGTCGAAGCCGCATCCGCCTCGATCAGCATATCTACAATCGACCGCTCGGTCCCGTCCGTAAGCCCCAAATCGGTGAGATGCGGTCCAGGATTGCAAGCCAGGCACGTGCCTTCGATGGCCTTGAACACGCGATAGGGCGGCTGCCAATCCACCACTTGATCCGCAGCCTCGCGCAATCGTCGGAATTGTTCAGCCACCACTCCCGGCAAGGCGGCGGAAAGCATCCCCGCTACCGGCATTTCAATCTTCGCAATCACTTTTCCATTCTTCGACACGGCCATTCCGCCACCGCTCGCAATCACGGCATTCGCCGCCGCTTGCATATCCTCCGCGGAGCGCCCCAGCACAACCAGGTTATGGCTATCGTGCGAATAGGTTGTCGCAATCGCTCCATGAATCTCGCCCCAGCCTTCCAGCAAGGCGCGCTGCGCCGCAGCGGAATGTCGCCCATGACGATGATGCACGTAAATCACGGAGTAGCCAGGCGGCGCCACTGCATAGCCGTCCGTCACTTCAACTTCCACTTCGCCCCAAGATGTAAACCGCACGCCCTTGATCACGCGAATCTTGGCTCTGCCATTCTCTACGTTCGGCACGCGAATCCGGCAGTCATCGAGCGAAACCGGCGCAAGCTTCACACCTCGCTCCGGCGGCATCACGCTTGATTTGGCCGGCTCGAGCATCTTTCCGTCTCGCGCCGCCAATTTTCCCGACACGAATACACTCTCCACATTCACTTCGCGCAAGTCAGAGAGTATCGCAATGTCAGCGACGCGCCCCGCCGACACCAGTCCAAGATCCGGCCGCCGCAAACGATACGACGCGTTCAACGTAGCGCAGCGAATCGCTTGAACCGGATTGAGTCCATAGCGGATCAATCGCCGGATCACATCGCTCATCCCGCCTTTATCCACCAGGTAATCCGGAGGCACATCGTCCGTGCAGATGCAAAGCGTCGAAGGAATCTGCGGCAGCCGGTTGATCGCTTCCACGAGGCCCGGCAAAACATAGTCGTGCGATCCGCGAATCTCCACGGTCATTCCCGCCCGAAGTTTTTCCAGTCCATCCTCCGCCGACGTTATCTCGTGATCGGAGCTGACTCCCGCCGCCATGTACGCTTGCAACCGCGCACCGCTCACTCCTCGCGCATGGCCCTCGATAAGTTTTCCTGATTCCCTACCCGCGGCCAAAATATCACTGGTGCGCTTGCTCTGCCGCAGCACGCCCTCCATATCCATCACTTCCGCCACGCCCGCCACTTCGCTCCAGGAAAGCATCTCGCGCATCTCGTCGCCGCCAAATTCCGCCCCGGACACTTCCAATCCCGGTGCGGAAGGAACAGAAGAAGGGGCGGCACAAATAAATCTAAGCGGATGGCCACGGCTGGCTTCGATGGCGTAACGCACTCCCTCGAGACCCATCACGTTCGCAAGCTCATGCGGGTCATAAAGAATAGTAGTCGTGCCCTGCGGCACCACCACTGCCGCATAGTTTTCCGGCAGCATATGCGAACTCTCGAAGTGCACATGCATGTCAATGAATCCAGGCACCAGGAAGCGTCCCGAAACGTCATGCACCGCCAATGCGTCCGATCTTGAACCGCGCGCATGAACGCTGGCAATCAGCGTTCCCACAATTCCGATATCCGCCTCGCGCAATTCCGAGGTGGCCAAATCCACCAAAGTCCCGCCCGTCAGCAACACGTCGAACGGCGCCAATCCCTGCGCCGCTGTGATGGCGCGGGATCTTATTTGATTTTCCGTTCGCGTATCCATCGAACTGCTCCCTAATGTTTCGTCGCGATGGTCCAGAAAAAGTAAAAAAGCGGCAGCGTCAGCAGGTACAGCCCCCAGGAAACACTTCGCGCCTTTCCCGCCAGCACCTGAATAATTACATAACTCAAGATCCCTGCTGCGATGCCTGTCCCGAAATTATTCGAAAACAGCGTCATAAGCACCATCAACACTGCCGGCACGCCGTCCGTGAATTTCTCCAGTTCGATCCGGCGAATGTTCGCGAACATCGAGATCCCCACCAGGATCAATGCCGGCGCCGTGGCTTCCTTTGGAATCATCAAAATTACCGGCGCGATCAGTAGCGTCGCCAGAAAGAGCGCTGCCGTCACCACGCCGGTCAGTCCCGTCCGCCCGCCGGCCTCGACTCCTGCGGCGGACTCGATCAGCGCGGTCATCGAAGGAACTCCAAAGAGCGGCCCGATCGTCGCAAAGCAGGAATCCACAACAAATGGTCCGTTAATTCCTGGCATGTTGCCATGTTCGTCCAGCAGGCCCGCCTTGTCCCCCACCGCAAGAGTCGTTCCCATCGTCGAAAAAAATTCCGCTGCAAAGAATGCGAAAAGATACGGAAAGAAAGCAGGTTTCAGCGCCTGCAGAAAATTGAGTTTGAAAGTCACCGCTCCGATCGAGTGCGGCAATCCCCAGTAACTCGCCGGCAAGCTCGTCACTCCCAGCGGAACACCCAATGTCGTCGCCGCAAGCATCGCGATCATGATTCCGCCCGGCACTTTGTGATAATGAAGCGCAACCGCCAGCGCCAATCCGGCCAGCGCGATCACGGCTCCCGGCGCCGCAAAATTCCCCAGCATCAAAGCGTTCAGTCGCGGATTAGCGATCACCAGCCCTGCATTCCGGAATCCCAGCATCGCAATAAATCCGCCGAGCGCCGCTGACAACCCCATTTTGATCGGCGCCGGAACGATCCGCGCCACTACCTCCCGCATTCCCAAAAGTGTTAGGACCAGAAACAAAACACCGGACCAGAACGCGATGGCCATTGCCGTCTGCCACGGAACTCCTTCACCGAGCACGAGCGTCGTCGCCACCAGCACCGAGCCACCGATTCCGGGCCCCACCACGAACGGCAGCTTCGCGTAAAACGCCATCCCAAGCGTCCCCAATCCGAAAAGCGCGAGCGTTGCCGTGGTCGCCGCCGCTCGGTCCAAGCCGCCTGTCGATAAATTGTTGGGGATCACCACAGCCAGATAAGCTGCAGTCAGGAAAGTTGTCGCTCCGGCAAAAACTTCCAGGCGAACGCTCGATCCTCTCGCCGAAATGCCGAATACGCGATCGAGAAAATTCGAGCGCCCGGTTTTCGGATGGCCGTTATCGCCGACCTCGCCCGAAAATATGGTTTTGCCTTCCGCCGATTCGCTCAATGCGGTGTTCTGCTCCGTCCCGCGACGCACGGAGTCTACACTCTCGGCCGCTCCACGCGCCAGAGAACACCTGGATCGCACGTATTTCTTTCCGCGCCCGCGGTGTGCCCTGCGAGCAATTTTTGCATCGCGATAGTCCCGCATGCGGGAACGAAAACGTTAAATTGCGCCTCCCCGCCGCAAGCCGGACATTTTGATAAATCGAATTGGCAAGTCATTCGCGCACACTTCGACTCGCCAAAGTCGAAGTGGTGCGAATTATGAAACTAAGGTTATCTCTGCTTCGCTTCGTAGTACGCGAGTTCGACGAATTTCACTCCCACCGAATAATTGAAAAAGGCGCCGGCATTTTTGTCGTCGCCGACGATCTTCTCCCGGAATGGCTTCAGATCGATCGCTTTCTTCACTTGATCCAAGGTCGCATCCGAGTGCTGGCGCAATTGGTCATGCACCTGGGCCACGATGTACGTCATCACCTCGATCATCTGATTGAGGTAAACCTTGTCGTGCAGGATCTCTCCGTGCCCGGGAACAATTGTATCCGCATCCAGTTGGGCCATTTTCTGCAGGGTCTGGATCCAGTCGGCCGGGTACCCGTCAAACGCATATTCCACGGGATGGACCAGAAGGTCGCCGGTCACCAGTATCTTTTCTTTCGGCAAATAAACCAGCGCGTCACCGCCGGTATTTCCCCGCCCCAGATATTTCACCTGCACTTCCCGGTTTCCCAAATCGATGTTCAGTTCGCGATCGAACTCCATCGTGGGCAGTTGGACCGTGTAGCTCTTCGCGGATTCGAACAAGCGTTGCACTCGCGCCAGTTTTGCTTTGACGTCTTCTTTTTGCGCGTCCGTCAGCGGCTTGCCGTCCTCTGCTTTGCCCGTCTCCATGCTTTGCTGCAATTTTTTCTGCTCGGCCGTGGCATCTCGAATCATGTCGGACGGCACGGTCGGGCTGCTCTCCGCGATCATCTCCCGCGTCTCACTTCGCGCGATGATTGCCACGGCGGGAAATGCATCCATGTAATCTTTATTCCCGGAGTTGTGATCCCCATGCCAGTGCGTGTTCAGCAGGTACCGTACGGGCTTGTTCGTCCATTTCCGGATTTGTTCAATATCCTCCCGCGCGTCCGCGGACATCGAGCAGGAATCCACCACAAAAACTTCCCGCTCTCCGATGATGACGGTGGTGTTTCCGTTCACCCAGCCCGGATATGGATCCTGGTGCCGGATCTCGTAAATACCTTCCCCGAGCTGGGTCACCTGCCGTTCCGGCGTAAATATGCCGTCCGCCCAAGCAGGCATGCTGGCAATCGTTAGAATGAGCAACAAAAGCGGAAAAGTCCGCAGCCAAGATTCTCGAAGAACGGATTTGCGGATAGTCACTTGAAAAAAGGGGCGGGAAATAGCAACAGAATTTACAACGGAAAACTCATCCTGGAATTTCATCGGGGCGCTCTCCTTCGGAATTCAGTTACTTCCGTGCCGCGCCCCCCTCAGGATTCGCAGCGGTCGCAGGACAGCGTACAACGGAGAGAATACCTTCGGCAATCGTAATTTTTCCCAGTCCTCCTCGGTCGGCGTCGCCGTAAGTCGCAGCGCATAGCGCGCCCCGCCAAAACCCCCGCCGCTCATTTGTACGCGCATTTGAAATCGCCGCACCGGCCCCGGTCGAATGTCCGTCGTCCCCACGAAACGATCGCAGGCTTGTTGCACCAGATTCCCGACAGCTCGATCCGCCCGGATCTCACGTACGATTTCATCAGGCAGCGGAGTCCCGATCAAATTCTTTGCGATTCCGAGCCCCAGGAGCATCATCCGCTCCGCTCTCAATTGGCGCGCCGCCTGAATCGCCTTTTTCCAATCGATCCCGCGCTCAATTTGGACCAATTCGCTGATATCCACAAGCCACGAAAGCCGGTCCCACAAATGCTTCGCCCCGTGTACACAAAGCATTGGCAGTGCATCCTCGGCGGCAAAGATGGAAACAGGCCGTCCGCCGATTTCCACTACATCAAGCCTTCGCAGTATTTCCTCCAAGTTCAATGGCGCTGGCAAATATCGCAGCGTTGCTTCCGAATGCAGTTCCAGGTTCACGCGCCCGCTGCTGTCGCAATACGCATAATGCCCTGGGATGTGTTCTCGCCCCGGCCCGTCCGCCCAGGAAATTTCGGACCGGTAGCCGAGCGCCATCAACACGTCATGCGCCCTTCGAATCTCGGATTGCTGTAGCACCAGATCCAAATCGTTAAACTGCCGCAGCGCAATGTCGCCGTAAGCCTGCGCCGCCAGCGCAGGGCCTTTGTGCGGAACCGCTTGAATGCCGTGGCTCTCGAACGCGTCCAGTATTTTGAAAAGCTCCACGGTCAAGAACAGATTTCGCCTCGAATTTCTACGAAACTCCGCGCGAACCCGGTCGCGCCATGCCGCCGGCAAAAAAACGCTGGCGATCGATTCAAGATGCTGGCAAAGAAGCGGCGTGATTCCCTGCGCTGCCGATAACGCGATCAAGGCGTCAAAATCGTCCACGGAACGAATCAGCATTCCAAGCCGCTGTGCTCGTTCCGAATCCATCGTTTTTCGCGCGCAAAGTTGCAGAGTTTCTTGCTGTGCCGGGATTTTCATCGGTGGGAACAACTCACGAATCGCATCGATTTCCTGCTCGCCCTAACGGCCGCTCAGCAACGGCAGCGGATTGAACTCGCCCGAACTTTTCCGGTTCTCAGAGCGCCCCAACCGCCTGGGCATAAGCTCCATCGCTCGTTCTTGACAATCCCTGAATCTGAACCAGCGGCACCGCCGGCTTTCGGGAATTCTTCGTCAGCAGGTTTTCCGAAGGAATACCCGTCCGCGCATAGGATTTCTCGCAATCCTGATAAGACGGCCCGCGCATATTTCCTTCCAAATACGCCAGCCCCGGGCAGCGCGTGCAACTCCCCGCGTGCGTGCACTTCGAACAAGTGCCCAATTCGCGCACAGTGATCGAACGTACTTCCTTCAACTGCGGCGAATTCCGCCAAATGTCCAGAAATTTAGTTCGACGCACATTTCCACTCGGCAATGGGAATTGCACGCAGGGATAGACATCGCCATACGGCGAAACGTAGCAAGCCGTATGTCCCGCGCTGCAAGGCAGCGAATCCAGCACGTCTTCGTTCGCGCCCACGGGCGGCGAGCAGAATTCCTCCACATCGCCCACCAGGTTGCCGTCGCGAAACACTTCCTTCAGCGCGGCATGGTCCACATTCAAATCCAAAATCGATCGGTCGCCATCCATCATCGGCGTTACCGTCGGATCGAGAGTTACCGGAACTCCCAGTTCCGCCGCCAGCGCTTTCACTCCGCTATAATCCGCCAGATTTTTCACCATCAGCACATTGGCCAGATTGACGCGAATTCCCTGTTCGGTCAAAAATCGCACACCTTCCACGGACCGTTTCAGCGACCCCGGCACCTTGGTGATCGCGTCATGCACTTCCGCCCGGTGCGAATAAATGCTGATCTGCACGGCCTCCACACCCAGTTCCCGAAGGCGCTGCGCTTCTTTCCGCCGGATCAAAATCGCATTCGTCTTCAGCTTCACGCTGAATTTTCTTTCCCGCGCGTATTCCACGATCTCGAAAAAATCCTTCCGCATCATGATCTCGCCGCCGCTGATCGTAAGAAAAAATACATTCGCGTCGGCCAATTGATCGAGCAGATCTTTAATTTCCGCGGTCGTCATCTCGCCATGGTCCTCGTGGTCCAGATAACAATGCACGCATCGCTCGTTGCACCGGTAAGTCAAGTCCAGTTGCACGCTCAACGGAATTCCTAACTTCAGCGCCTTGGCGCCCATTTCCGCCATCAACTGGCTCATCGGGTTCCCTTGGCAGCGGCGGCCGCTTGCGCGACCGGATGATCGGAAACAATTAAAATCCCGTGCTCTGCGAGCCTCGCCACCAGATCCTCGGCATCCTTCAGACCCGTCTCTTGCGTTACCTCAAACTGTTCGCACATTTTCCCAACCACAATTTCTTCGAGCGTGTTCGAGCCGTCCGCCGCATTCCAAATCGCGGTGGCCACGTCGTTCAGGGTGAACAACGTGGAATCGACCGCTGACATAATCATCATTTCATCGCCCATCATGCGCGCCGCAATCTGCGGGCTCCGCGCCACATATTGTTTTCCGCTCATCCGATCATCTCCCACACGCGCGCATTTGGCACAAAAGTCAGCCGCTTCACGGGCACTCGACCAACGAAATCGCACGCCGCCTGAAAAACAAGATTTACCAGTTCGCGGTCCTTCGCAAAAAATAAGATATCTTCCAGCAGTCCGCGCACGGCCTCCACGGTTCCAATGGATTCGATTTTGTTTTCGCGGCCTTTCGCCAGCAGGTATAACGCCGCAATCGGCGCCCGCATGTTTTCTCCGGGACGTGCCAGTTCTCCCGCGAACGGTGTGCCGAACGCGAAATACTGGTCCTTCTGCCGCGTCACGTAGGAAATCTCGTCCGTCAGCAGCGCCACATCCGGCGGAGCCAGGCTTGCCATCGTCGTTTTCCCAGCGCCCGAAACTCCCGCAAACAGGAATGCCCGCCCATTTCGCACCGCGCTCGAAGCGTGGACCAGAAATCCGTCTTCACGCGCCAGCAGCAACGTGTGGACAATGCGCAGCACGCAATCCAGCGAGTAGGGGTTCGCGGTTTGGCGAATGCTTCCGCAGGCCAGCGACTGGATTCCACACCGCGCAAAAATCTGCTCGCTCCATCCGCCACAACCCGTCTTTCCACGTCACCTGCACTTCCTCACTTCCCAACAAGACGCCCGGCGCAACCAGGTCAATTTCGAATTCGAATTTCGCAGGGCCGGCCGAGCCCGCGAAACCGGCATACCTTTTCCCCAGCATTTCTAGAAATAATGGATTATCCACGTTAAGTTGGATCGGCAGGCCGCCTACTTCAATAATCACACTGGAACGGGAGAGCGCCGGAGTCGCAGTCGTCATATTTTGCGCACCGCTTCGCCAAAAAGAATTGAGCGTTGCAGATCAAAAAAGCGCATATAGACGTAGGTCGCGCGTTCGGAGGCTTGAAGAATTGGAGCGATCGCCCGGTTCAGAAAACTGAGCGGCTTATTGGGGTCAATTCTGTTGCCATGCCGCTCGGCCCACATTACACGGCCCAGCAATTCCGATTGGCGGATGGGCGGATCGTTCTGCTGCAGCCGGTCGCCTCGCGTGATCAAACGCAAGTCCTCGCGGCCTGGACCGCTCAACTTTTCCACCACGCGATGAGCGAAAAGCCGGCCGTCCCGCAGGAAGAGCACTATATTCTTGGGAGTTACTTCCTCAATCGCCGCTCGCCGGATGAAAATACTGTCGCCCGGATTCAAAGCAGGCATCATGCTGGTGCCGAAGACGCGGATCCGCACCTCGCCGAATTTACGCAGCACATCCGCCACCACGCCGCACGCAGCAATGTTCGACACCATGGCCCACCGATCGGGGCAGGCACCACCCCGTGATTTACGAAGCCTTTGTGCTGGTCAGCCTGCATTGCGCTTGAGTCGCGCTCAATTTCCCGCAAGAAAGCGCGGAAACTTCGAACACTTTCTCGAAGCGATAGTCAGGCTTCTGATAGGGTTTCTTGCTGCCGCTCTTCTTGGAAAGCTCGCTGCTTGATGGGTGATCCATGATTAGTTCAACCCCGCCTGTGTGGCTTTCACCATGCATCCGACGTTCGCATTCCCGTTGCAAGTCACCACTCCGCTCTGCGGCGTGAAATAGATGCTGGACTCCTGTCCGCCCGTCCCTACGTTATCGACGACAATTCCGCTGGAGCCTAATGTCTCCGCCAGTGCCGCAAAGTTTAGAATGGTCGGCGGCCACGGTGAGTTAGCTACATCGAGTGCCACAATTGCGCCGTTCCCCAGGCCAGCTTGCACATTGGATGGTATTCCGAAGAATATGAAGTTGCTGGTGCCATTTACGATCTCCGTAAATGGAGAGCAATTTACGGATGTAACGGCTCCAGACTGAATTTGAAAGCTGCCCGGGTCCACCGTCGAACTCATGACCCCCGCGCTATCGAATCCGATTCGAAACAGCGTTGTCGGAGTAGTTCCGCAAACATAGAGATGGCTGCTCGCATAGTTCCCGGCAATGTAATTGCTGTCAAACGCTCCACCATAACCTCCGGCGGCTGCGCCGCCCGTTCCGAGCTCGGTCGTCACCGGAACTCCGAGCGCAGTTGTGGTCTGATATTACGGCTGCATTCCCCCCCGCATCCAGCCCGACGAAGACGTAAACCGTTTGCTTCACCGGATCGACAATCGGAGGATCGAACACTCCCTGCGATCCGTTGGTCACCGCCAGAGCGGTGCTGCCTTTGCAGGGCACCGAGCCGCTCCCGCAAGTTCCCACCGTGCTGGCAGTGTCCTTGACGTAGAACAACGATGAAGCGGAAGGCGTAATATTATCGGCGACGTAGATATTTCCAGACACGGCGTCGAACACCGGGCTGGTTAGTTTGCCCGCTCGATACAGCGATCGGCCACCCGGTCGAGACTTCCGCCGGCGTTCCGTTGAACACTCCCGTGAACTTGTGGAGCGATCCGGCATCGTCGCCCACGTACAGCACGTCGTCGGTGTAGTCATAAAAGGGCGAAGATCCGGTGTCCTGGGCTCCGCCCGAAAAGCTGAGAGTAAACAGGCAAGAGGTGCCGGCTGGGCACGTGGACCAATCGCTCCCGGTCGTCAGCACATTGGTGGGCGCCACAGAAGTCGACACGCCCGAGGCATTGATTGTGCCCTCGCCTGATTTCCACTGCAAAATCTTCAGCAGCGCGCCGCCTGCCGCCGCCGTCTCGACGTATACGATTCTCGTCCCATCCAGACTGAGCACTGGAGAGCTCATCACTTTCCCGGTGGTGTCTGCACCAATATTCGTGTTGTAAGCCCACATCACGGAAGGCTGGCCGGTGCCGCAGAATCCGCCGGTTCCCGAATAAAGCTGATTCAGCGCCACAATGCTGGATGCGGCGCCTGTCACACCCGGCAAATTCGTGGGATACGTGACGTAATCTGCAGTGCAGCTAGGCGTGGCATTGATATCAAACGTGAATTTCGCAGGCGAAGCATAGTACCCGCCATTGTGCTGCCAATCGCCTGTCGTGGAGTTCTGGTCCAACGGCATCTGCCAATCTCTCGTCAGCGGGCTTCTGAAGAACGGGTGCCGTGGGATGTGCCAAACGCCTGGTACATTCCTTCCCGCAAGCCTCCCGCTGCGGCTCAGTTGCAGCATGTGGCGCTGGTATCGTGGATCCCTGAAAAGTTTCCACGATTGCGCCGCTGTTCCTGCCCCGCTAAAGCGCATGTGCCGGCTGCTCCAGTCAACGGACATGTGGACTGGGTTGCTGAAGCGTTTGTTTTCCGTTGCCCGGACCTGCAGGATGGTAATCAAAGCAACGGCCACGGCGAAAACCAATGCGACTTTGGCCGACCACGATCCACTCAGTTTCATTTCACGCCTCGCCACGTAGATTTCCCTAAAGCCCAAATTCGTGTGCAACTCAAATCATCAGATTTGCATTTGAAACAAAATTCCTATTTTGGGAAGAGCAACTCTGAGTTCCCGATCCTCCCACGCACACCGGAACACCTGTAAGATGTGCAATCGACGCGGCTAGAATCTGAACCATGGGTCACACCCCCTTCCCAAGGCATTCCCGCCTAACCAAATACTTCAATTTCCCAGAACGGAGAAACGGACAGCAAATAGTAGGTTCCAAGTCCTACTAATTACAACGTGGAACAAAGTATACGTTCCAAAATGACAACCCCTCCCAATCTGCAGAAATATGCACATAAGGTTATATTTTTTTACGTTATCGCTCTCCCGTTGCATATTTCGTCCGTCTTTTTGGTTTGCTTACTCTTGTAAGCGAGATCCCTCCGGTCCCTGTTTGCGCAGGAACGAATCAGCGGATCCGACATCTTCAAGCGCTCTTAACAAGCGCTCCCTGGGTCATGTCGGATTGGGTGGCAGAGCTCAATTCTCCACGTCTTTGCCCGTCCGGAATTGCAGCACACGAAAGTTGCGCGATTCCGCACGTCGTGGAAGAATGCCGCCATGCTGACTATGCGAATGTTCCGGTTTCTGCCCCTTCTTCTGCTCCCGTTTTTCTATCAATCGGTCGTCAACGGACAGACCACTCGGCCGGAAGCCGAGAAAAATCTCGCTCGCGACATCTACAAGCAGTTCGTCGAAATTCAATCCGGGTTTACAACCGGCGCTACCACTCCGGTTGCCGAAGCGGCTGCGGCCCGCCTGAAAGCCGCGGGATTTCCTGACTCCGATATTTTCGTCGGCGGAGCGAACCCCAGAAAAGCAAACATCGTGGTTCGCTATCACGGCACGGGCGCCCGCAAACCGATTCTGCTTCTCGCCCATATCGATGTGGTCGAAGCCAAGCGCGAGGATTGGAGCACCGACCCGTTCCAATTCATCGAAAAGGATGGCTACTTTTATGGCCGCGGTACCGGCGATGACAAAGCCCAGGCCGCTGTCTGGATCGCGAACTTGATCCAATATAAGAAGGAAGGCTTCAAGCCCGACCGCGACATCATCGTCGCTCTCACTGCCGATGAAGAAGGCGGCGGCCCTTTTAACGGCGTCGATTGGCTGCTCAAGAATCATCGCGATTTGATCGATGCCGACTTGTGCCTGAACGAGGGCGGCTGGGGCGAATCCGTCGATGGCAAAAGAATCTCCAACGACCTGCAAGTCAGCGAAAAATACGTGATCAACTTCCGCTTCGAGGTGCGCAACAAAGGCGGCCACAGTTCCATGCCCGTGCCGGACAACGCGATTTATCATCTCGCCGCCGCTCTCGATCGCCTTTCCAAATTCGGCTTCCCGCTGAAAACCAATGAAGTGACGGTCGCTTATTTCCAGCAAATGTCGAAAATCGAAACGGGCCCGGTGAAAAGTGATCTCGCCGAGGTTGCTAAAGCTTCGCAGGAGGCCATGCAGCGCGTTGCGGCCGCATCTCCGGCGTGGAATTCCACTTTGCGCACCACCTGTGTGGCCACGCAGTTGGAGGGCGGGCACGCCATCAACGCTTTGCCGCAACTCGCGGCGGCTACCGTCAACTGCCGTGTATTGCCGGAAGATTCCGTCGAGTACGTTCAGAGCACATTACAAAAAGTGGTGGCAGACGACCAGGTGAGCATTAAGATTTTTGGCGAGGTGAACAAAGCCCCGGCATCGGCTATGCGCCCGGACGTTTTGACCGCCGTAACCAAAGCCACCAACGATCTTTGGCCCGGTGTTGTCACCTTGCCCTATATGGTGGTGGGTGCCACAGACGGGAGGTATCTGCGCTCGGTTGGAATTCCCACTTATGGAATTCAGGGATTTTTCTTCGATCGCAACGACATCCGCTTTCATGGACGCGATGAACGAATGGGCGTCCAATCCTTCTATGAAGGCCAGGCATTCCTGTACGAACTGGTGAAACTCCTATCGGCGCCGGGCAATTAGCCGCGCGGCATTTTGCTCGTCACTCGGAGCACGGTTGTTCCACGTCCACTCGACGCTGCCCGAGGATAATTGCTTGTTCGTCAGCAGGAGCTTTCCCCCGCTTTCCATCACGAAGAAAAGATTCGCGTGGCCGGTCAGACTTTCGAATCGCGGAATTGAGGGCCGTTCCGCCACCAAATAGTATCGTTCCGGCGAATTCCACAACTGGAGAAAGCGCGAATCATCGATAAATACTTGCGCCGCTCCCGGCGCGTTGGAACCGTATTCAAGATTGTTCACGCGTCCGTTTAGAATCGACGCTGTCCGGTTCGAATAAAAGATGACCGACGAGAAGGTGTAGTACTGATCTCCCAAAATCAACTGACCTTCGGGGGATCGCAGCAATTTCTCCGCCAATGGCCGCGACGATAGGTAGGGATCGAAAGTAACCATCGCCAGGCGGGCTGCATGCAAAAAGAGAACCATCATCAGCGCGATGGCGATAAATGCGCGCTTCCCCGCAAGGCGCAATGTGCCCACGGCTCCTACCAGGAACGCAAACGCCGCCAGGAATAACGGGGCCCGCAGATAAGCGAACGAATGCAGCGTCAAATCCTGCATGTGGCCAAGCGCCAGCGTATATGCTTCAGGATGCTGCGACAAAGCGTTCGAAATGTCGCCCGGATTTGGAATCCCTCTCACCAAAATCAAAATCGCGACTGCGACCATGGTGGCGGCGATCGTCAGCGCCGAAAGCGCTCGAGTTCCCCATGCAACCCATTTATCATCGCTGCTCATTGCCGATCCCAGCAGCAACGCCAGCGCCGGATAACAAGGCATCGAATAATATTCCTGCGTCGTTGAAAACGTAAAAAACAGCAGCAGGAAGCCGATCCAACAAAGCGCCAGCAGCCTCATCCTTCCCGCCCGATCCACCGGTTTGTAGGATAATCGCGCGGCCGCCGGAAGATAAACGCTCCAGGGAAACAGCCATAACAGGTTCAGTAGCCAGAAATAAACTCGAGGAACGGTGTTGTAATCGCGTGGGTACCGCAGATTCAGAAAACGAAGAAGCTGTTCGTTGATGAAATAAAACCACAAAAATCCGTGGTATTCACCAGGCCCGCTGTGCAGCGTGAACACGAAGCTGGGAGGATTACGGAGCGTCGCCAGTACGTGCCATGGCGCGGCAATCAATATAATAATGATGATGCCGCTGAATGGATGCAGCCGACGCCATGTCCTCGCCCTAAAGAGCTGGCGCGTGGCCAGTAAATAAAGCATCGCCGCTCCGGCCGGCAACACGATGGCGATCAGGCTCTTGAGCAATAGCCCAGTCCCTAAACTCGCTGCCAATACGCACGCCCACAGTCGCGGGTGCGGCTCGTCCTCTTGGAGCGCCCGCAACAGCGACCACATGGCCAATGCGCCCATCAAAGTCAGCATCACATCCGGAATCAATATTCGAGTGAATAGAAATAATCCAACACAGGTCGCCAGGCATAACCCCGAGTAGAATCCCGCCAGCCGTCCGAACGCCCAGATTCCGATTCGCATCGTCAGCCAGCAAAGCGCAATCGCCGCCAGCGCGATGGGGATGCGCGCGGCCCAATCGTGCACGCCAAATATTTTGTACGACTCGGCCATCATCCAGTAAACCAGCGGGGCTTTTTCCAGGTAGGCGATTCCGTCCAGACGCGCGGTAACCCAATCGCCCGAATCGAGCATGTTGCGTGCGATCTGGGCCTGCACTGCATCTACATCGTCCATCAACGAAGGAGGAGAAATTATGCAACCGAGGTAAATGATTGCGGCTGAAAGGAGGACGATTACGAGGATGCCATTGCGATTCTTTCCGTCTCCGGGCTCACTTCCAGGGCTGGAACGCTCTGAATATTCCATCGTTTCATCCATAGAAACAGAATCATCAGGCTCCACAAGTGATATCCCAGGTTTGCGCGCCGGTCCATGTGCCGGCGAATCAAGCTTTCGATTCCGCTGGCGCGGAAAAGCCCCGTTTCGCGCACCGCTTTCTCCGACAGTGTATCGCGAAGCAGGGATCGTAGCGGACCTCGCAGCCACTGGTGAGTGGGAATATCCAGCCCGATCTTTTTTCTTCCAATGATGGAAGACGGCAACTTGTCCCGCATCAACTCCCTCAACAAGTACTTCTGGCAAAACCCGCGAATCTTGAAGCGCTCCGGCAGCGACGCGGCAAATTCCACGATGCGATGGTCCAGGAAGGGCGGACGAACTTCCAGCGAATGGGCCATGCTCATCCTGTCCACTTTCGTCAAGATGTCGTCTGGGAGAAAATAAGTTTGGTCGAACCAGAGAGACGGAGTCAAATGTCCGGCCGCCCGGCTCTCGCGCGGCATCCCGTAAAGCAGCCGTTGCAGCGGCGAGGGATCGGCAGCGAAAAATACCGACTCCTTTTCTTCCTCCGAAAAAGCTCCATTCCAGAAGACATGGGCATCTTGCGCGGGAAGTTTACATCCCTCGAGAAAACGCTTCGCCTTGTATTCGAAGCTGATCTTTTCATCGGAAACGGGCCAATGCCGCAGCATTCTCGAGCTGAGCCCGCGGGCAATGGAAGGAATCCGGCGCACCGGACGCGCGAAACGGTCCGCTCGATAGGTCAGATAGCCCCCGAACAGTTCGTCGGCGCCTTCGCCGCTCAAAGCAACCGTCACTTTCTGCCGGCACATCTTTGAAAGAAACCACACCGGAAGCGCGCCCGCATCCGCGCAGGGCTCATCGGAAAAACTCGCGAACTGTTCGATTGCGTCTTGCAGATCCACTTCCGGATTCAAATCGAAATCGGTGTGGTCCGTCCCGTATCGTTCGGCAATCTCGTGAATGTAGGATGTCTCGTCGAAGCTGCGCCCACGAAAACAAATCGAGAATGTCTTCAGCCGCTCGGAACTTGCTTTGGCCGCGTAGTGCAGAATCGTCGATGAATCCAGGCCGCCGCTGAGCCAGATCCCCAGAGGCACGTCGGAAATCACATGTTCGCGGATCGATTGCGTCAGCAGCGAATCAAATTCTTCCTTGGCGGATTCAAGTGTCCACTTTGCTTGCGGCTGGAACGAAAGCTGCCAATAAGATTCGGAATGCACTCTTCCATTGCGCCATTCCAGCCAGTTTCCGGGTGGAAGCTTTTCGATTCCCTGCACCAGCGTGGCGGGTCCTGGCACATAACTCAGCGACAAGAAGCAATTCAAGGCGTCCAGATCCAGTTGGCGCTCCACTTCTGGATGAATGAAAATATTTTTCAGTTCGGAGCCGAAGAAAATATTTTCTCCGCGGCGGTGCAAGTAGAGAGGTTTGATTCCCATGCGGTCTCGCGCCAGAATCAGGCGCTTCTCTGATTCTGTCCACAGCGCGATGGCAAACATTCCCCGCAATTTTGAAAAACAATCTTTGTCCCACTCGAGAAAAGCTCGGAGAACCACTTCGGTGTCGCTGGTGGTGTGGAAGCGGTGGCCCAATTCTTCCAATTCCGCGCGGAGTTCGGAGTGATTGTAGACTTCGCCGTTATACACCAGCACCGTATCGCGGTCATCGCTGAAAAAGGGCTGATCGCCTGATTTCAGGTCGATAATTTTCAAACGCGCGGCGCCCAAGCTGACTGTTCCCGATTCATATCCGGCTCTTTGATCGGGGCCGCGATGCGAGATGGAAAGCAGGGCTTTTCGCAATAACTCCGGATTGCCGGCCTTATGCCGATGCGTAAAACCGACGATGCCACACACGTCGTAATCCTCAGTTCCAAACAGCTGGGGCTCGCCAGATTTTTGTGCAGGATCGTGCCGACCTATCCGATGGCGGCCATCATCGGGGTCAGCAGGCTGATCGCGGTCAGCTCAGTTATAGCTTGGGTTTGTTTGCGCTTCGCTAGTTTGTAGAGGATTGGGTCGTGGTATTGTCCCTCATATGAGGGAGTTAAGAGGTACGACCCTTTCCATCGAGCTCCGAACAAGCTCGCTTGGCGGGTATAATAGCATCGTGTGAAAGCCTGTCAATCAATTATGCAAAATAAATGTAACCTTTTCCCATCCGAATACGTCGTCGTAGTTCCCCGATTTTCACGCCTTCCCGGATTGTCTGACTCCCGGCGACAGACGGCCCGATTCAGATCAAAACTAAGCTGTCTTGGTGACCACCCGGCGCGCGGCCAGCGAAAGCATCAATCGCGTGATTCCGCTGAAAAGGATGCTGCATCCCACCAGCGTTCCGATCACCCATTCGGTGCTCGACGGCCACGTCATCCACACCATTACGCCCAAAATCAACGTCACAATTGCATTGAAAAGAAACCATCCCGATCCCGCCATGGCGCGATGCCCGAAGAAAAGCATCAACTCCATCACACCTTCAATCAGCAAATAAAACGCCAGCGCCAGCGTCAGCGTCGCCAGGCCGCGCGCGGGATGTTCCAACAGATATACTCCAGCGCACGCGTAAAGAATTCCCAGAAGCACTTTCCAAACAACACTTCCCGCGCCTCTTGTGGACCACGCAAAAATGAAATGCGCAACCGCGGCGAATAGCAGCATCCATCCCACAAAAATATTGACGGCAATTCCCGCTTCCAGCGGCATTGCAATCGCCAGAAGTCCGGCAAGAATCATCAAAACGCCGATCGCGATGGACCATCCTGTCATCTTGTTAGCTACCACGGCTACCCCAGGTGCACTCATGCGTCACCTCCCAAGAAAATTCCGCTCACGCGGGGCCTGAGCCTTATTGATTCCCGATCTTCGTGCCAATCACCTCACCCGACACGATGATTTCCACCCGCCGGTTTTGCTGACGCCCCGCTGCGGTGGAATTGTCCGCGACGGGATTATTTTGCCCCAATCCAGTGGCCGTCAGCGAATCGGCGCTCAGTCCCTGAGTAATCAGGAAGTCGCGAACCGCGCCAGCGCGTTTCTCCGAAAGGGTCTGGTTGAACGCTTCGCTGCCGGTGGAATCCGTGTGGCCTTCGATATCGAGGTGCAGCGAAGGATAATTCGAGACAACGCCCGCGAGTCTGGCCAAGGCCACCAGGGCCGGCGGCCGAAGATTCGACTTCGCCGTATCGAACAGAACGTCGCCCATATTCACGACCAAGCCGCGGGGCGAATCACGCGTTGGCAATACCTTATTGAATTGCGCCAGAAGTTTCGCGCGCAGTTCCTGTTTCTCCTTCTCGGCCTGGGCCGCGGCTTCCTGCTGCCGTTGCGCATCGGCCAGCGCAGCCGTCCGCGCTTGCTCCGCTGCTGCTTGAGCTTTTTCCGCCTCGGTTCGAGCTTGCGCGTCGGCTGCCGCAGCGCGTTCGGCTGCCGCCCTTTGTTGTTCCGCTATGGCTTTCTGTTTTTCCGCCGCCGCCTGCTGCATCTCGGCTTGGGCCTTCTGCTGTTCCGCTTGGGCGCGCTGACGTGCTTCCGCTTCCTGGGCGGCTTTTGCCGCCGCGGTTTGCTCGGCTTCGGAGCGTTGTTGATTGGCGATGCGTTCATCTTCCTGGCGCTTCACCGCGATGGTTCGCGAATCCTCAGCCGCCTGCACGGCCGCTCGCGCCGTGGTGATCACCGGATTCTTTTGCTTGCGCTTCTGGTAGTCCTCCGCGCTGGCCAAAGCCTGCTGTGCCTTCGCAAACGATTCGGGCGCGTACTGCGCCGCCCCCTGCAATTGCGCGATACGAACGGCGTTGCGAGCCTGCAAAAGATCCAGTGGAACATTCGAATCACCCGCAAGAGGCGTCAAGTTCATGCTGGCGTACTTTCCACGCTGCAACAATTCGAAATTTGCCTGCACCGGAGCCACACCGCCCTTGGTATCCGGACGAACATCGTTGGCCAGGATCACATCTTCACTAGGAAAGGAAACGGCGAAGTAAGGCTCAGCCGTGACGATCATCCCGAAAGTCTGCAGCCGCGTGGTCACCATCAATTTGCTCTTCGTGCCATCCAGGCGAAGCTGTCCCAGATTGTTCGACCGGCCTTCCGGCGTAATTGCCCACAGCACGTAAACCAGATAGGCAGGCCCAAACGTGTTGGGGTCCACCAAGCCTTGAAACTTGGCATCAATCGTCAGCACGCCGCCCTTCGACTCTACCTTGGCCTCTCCATCGGCGCGTGGGAGCAGTGCCGTGCCTACGAAATCAATTTTGGTGGAACCACCACGCGAGAGGTAATTCACCGTGGGGACAGATCGCGAAACGCTTATGTTAATGATATTCCCCGACTGCGTCCCCTGCGGTTGCTGAGCGCTCTGCGGTTGCTGCGCACCTTGCTGCGCCGCAGCCGGTAGCGAGGACACCGCCAGCAGGAAAAAAATACCAAAAACGGTAGCAAAAATTTTCATCGCCGAATCTCCTGTTTCTCGTTTCCAGGGTGATTGAGGCAGTCGCCGGACGGCTCAAGCGCCCCTATCTATCCGCAATATTTGCGAAGAGGGCTGATGCTACACACCGCCTGCTATCCCCGTCAATGCGCAAATAAGAGAGGAGTCTTGGGGGCCCTCTAAAGTAGACGATAGAGTAGCCACCGGAAGTTTGTATCTCGCTGTTTCCACAGCCTTTGGCGCCTTTGAAAGCGATCGCTCGATGCTGGCGTTAGCCGCGCGATTAACCGCACCTGGCGCTCGCCTTCAGGCGGAAATCTGTTCTGAGTGTATAGGTCGTGATTAAGTACTAACTCGAGTGGTACCAATGGAACGGATTCGGACCCACCCTCCGTACCGCTCAAATCGGTACCTTCTTCGCATTGGCCGGTGCGAATGGCAGCCGTACTCTGTTGCCAGAGAGGAGACCATGATCAACCTAGCCCACGAAAACAAAATCCTGGCCAACATCGAGGAATTGAACTATTGCTTCGAATGCAGTAAGGATTTATTCCCGATGGGCGGCCTGTTCAATTCGTGCCCTGATTGCGAACGAAGCTATTGCGCCACCTGTGCCCGCTGCGCATGCTTCGCCACGGCTGAAGCAGCCACCAAAACCGCTTCCACTGCCCAGCGCCTACTGGAAGGCGGCGCCGAGCGCATCTAAATCGGCCCGAAAACACCAGCCAAATTCCAAACAATTAAAGCCAAAGTCTTTGCGCCCGCAAACCTTCGGCCCTTCCGCCTGTTTCATCAGGAGTGCGAACATCCGGGTCGGCCTTTTATTGTGTTTGTGTCGCGGACAACTGGGGTATATGTTGTGGGGTGATCGGCAGAGGATTTATGGACTTCTGCTCCCGGGTGAGACGCTCATGAAGACGCCGATTTCCGGCGCAGGAGAAGTACAGAATTTAGGCTGGCCTGACCCGGCTCTCCTCCCCATGGATTTGGGTTTTTTGCCGCGGTTCCCCGGGACTGCGCGATGCTGAAAGAGCGTTCCCTGTTAAACGCGCTCGGCTATGCCGTAAATGTCGCCCTGATTGCATCCATTCTTCTCATCCTTTTTGGCTCTATCTGGGAGTACTCGAGCCGGCGATACCTGAAGGGGTTTGCGGATGCGGTGGTCCCCTATTCAGGTTCGCCCGAACAGAAAGTGCAGGCCATTCTCGATTGGATGGGGCGCGGCCCCGCGCGGCACGGGACCCCAACCTCTGCGGAACTGACGAGCCGTGATCCCGAGGACACCTTGAACTATGGGATCCTGCTCCGAGTTTGCGGTTCGGCCACGAACGCCTTCGTGAATCTGGCTGACGGTAGCTTCTTGGAATCACGGCGCTTACTTCTGATCGATCCCAGCGGAAATACCAACCACGTTGTGGCGGAAGTGCTTCTGGAAGGGCGCTGGGTGGTGGTCGATCCTTCCTTTCATACGATCCTGAAGGACAAGTCCGGCCGCCTTCTCACACGCAAGAATCTTGCTGATCCAGGAGTCTTCCAGGAAGCCACACAAAATATTCCGAATTACGATTCCAGCTATGTCTACGCACGAACCACCCATCTTCGTCTACGAAGAATTCCCCTAATCGGCGGATTGCTGCAGCGGGCGCTGGATTTCGCTTTCCCTCAGTGGGAAGAAACCTTCGATTGGACGCTTCTGGCCGAGCGAGAATCGTTTGCAGTATTGGTTGCGGGAATCACCCTGCTTCTGCTGAGCCTGCTCTCAGGGCAGCTGTTAGATCTGTATGAATCCAAACGGTTCGGTACCGTGTCACCCAGGCTCTGGGAACATTTGAAGCGAGCTAGCGCGATTCTGCTGGATTATCCCGAGACCCGAAAGTGACCGGGGAGTTTTCGGGGAAACACGGAAAGGTAGCAACAGTTCCTTGGAAAAGCTCAATGTATTGCTTGCGCCAGCGGTCCGTGGCGGCTCGCCAGATTCTCGCAAGCGAGTCGGGGTTGCGTCGCAGCGTGATTCCTGCTGGGATTTTTCGAGGAAGCGCTCGACATGGCCATGCGGTCTCTGGCGGGCTGCGGCTAGTTACCAGGGAATCAATTCAACCAGCCGGTTGTAACCCATTTCCTGCGGCACCCGTCTTAATTGATTAGGAAGGCCTATTTTTTTGTCCCGGGAGCTGATCTTGAGTGGTTTTGCTGCGGGAGTAGCCACTGGCATCCTCGTCGGAGTGGGCGGCACCTTTCTAATCCTCCTCTTGGTCGGCGCACTCTCCAGCAAGCGTTCCGAAGGCAGTAGCCAACTTTCTCTTTTCAAGCTCGGATGCGTCACAGCAGCGATCCTTGCTATTTTCAGCGTCTGTCATGCCTTGAAAATAGGCAACGGCGTCCTGATTGTCTTTCTCTTAGTGGCAGTGATTGCAACAGCCAAGCTGGGCGGAGTGGCATACGGCCTGGTGGCTTCCTCGCTTGCCGCCGTTGGACTCAGCTGGATTTTGCCGCCGGATGGAAGCCTAAGGATTTCGAACACGAGCGATCGCTTGACCCTGGCAGTGTTCCTCTTGGTCACCATTCTTGTCAGCCGGTTAGTGGGAAGGAGAACGAACCTTCCAAAACAAGCTACATCCTCGGATACTTAACTGAATCGCAGTCTCTCTTGCTGTGCCAAACAACGAATTTACCGCAAAGTCAAAATCCCCACCCTTTCAAAGCCTGTAGAAATGCGGCACCCGCCGCAGTCAATCCCCTGCTTGAACGCTCCGTTCAAAATGATCAGAATCATACCCGCAAGGTTTCAGGACAAAATCAAGGTTGTCCTCTGATTTCCAGCTCATTTTAAAAGGCGAACTCCTCGCAAAACGGCCCTGAGAACTTGACGCGAAATCCTAAGCGTTGCTCTCACAAAACTCCGCAATCAAGTCAACCGTTCAGAGGGCAGTGTCCTAAATTGTAATTAGCCCAGATTTTTAGGGGGTCGGAGCTTCAGAGTCCGTGTGGCAACGCCGAATGGGGGTGATCGTGTAGCGCCACCCTTCAGGGTGGCATCTTTAGTTTCAACTACATGGCAGAATGCGCGCTGACATAACGACAACCAGAACCGAGTTGCCACACAAACTCTTCGGCTCCGACATCCATGCCAGCCTAATAGTCGGCCTTTAGGCCCTGAACCTTTCACACAGGTGGCTAATAGCTGAGCGTCGAATCTCCTAATCTAAGACACCACCATTCAGGGATTCGGCTATCCCTCCTGGTATTCATCAATTTCTGAGTGATTTAGCGGAGGTCGCAGCCAGGACAAATGTGATGCGGGTCACGGGAGACTGTGATTGGAGTCATATCGGGCACGGGAAGGGGGCGCGTATTCTGTTGGAGGTAACTGAGGAGGCTGTACATGCGAGCACTCGAACAGCCTGCAAGCAAATGTGAAGGACGAACTTATCGGATTTTGCAGACGAACGAGCCCCACATGGCGAAGGGTCTTGCGGATTCTATCGCCTTCCGCACCAATCAAATACAGCGCGCGAACGGGCGCGATCGGGACAGCCAGTTGCATGATTTCCTGATCGCCCGATCGGAAATTTATTGCCGGATGTATGGGGGAGTATTCAGCGCCAAAGACCGCTTCGATGTGGTGGCGGACATCGCGTGTTTTGAGATGGGAGAAGAGATCAGGGTCTACGTGGAGTCGCGTCGAGTGATTTTGAGCGGAACAGCAAGCGCGAACCAGCAAAGCACGGAGCGAGGAGGAAACGAAGTGGATCTCCGCGGAAACAAAATCTTCCGTTTCCTTGACTTGGAGGAGGAAATCGAGCCGTCGCAAGCGAAGGCGGAGATCGATGGCTGCGTACTGGAGATTTGTTTGCCCAAGATGATTTCAGGCCGGAGAGCGGCCTAGGGGCGTTTGCGGAGCAAGCAGGAAGGATAGGGCGGAGATGAAGGTTCTATTAGCCATCGACGAATCGAAATGTTCGGAAGCAGTGATCGAATCCATGTGCACGAAATTCCGGCTGGAGAAACCGGAGATCCGAGTGCTCCACGTGGTGGAATTTGTACGCAATTCTCCGGAGGCGATGGAGTGGGGATTTTTGGTCGACCTCAGCAAAGTGTTTGATGCGCAGCACAAGCGTGCGGAAAAGTTCGTCAAACGCGTAGCCGTAGACATGCGCGAAGCTGGGATGGAAGTGAGCACTTGCGTCCGCGAAGGCGATCCGAAACTGCAGATTCTGAATGTGGCGGCGGAATGGAAAGCGGATTTGATCGTACTGGGATCGCATGGACGGAAGGGCATGGATCGGTTCCTGCTGGGCAGCGTCTCCGAGGGAGTGGCGCGGCACGCGACTTGTTCTGTATTGATCGTGCGGTCCTCGAACAAATAAGTGAGCAACGTGTGGCTGGCGAGGCCGCGAATTGATTGTGGAGGAGCGGCAATGGCCGGACTGGTTCGAGCAGAAACTGGAAGGATCCGAGGGATTAATTATTTCCGTGGCATTTATTAGGAGGGCAAGAAAATGGAATCCGAGTATAAGTATGCGGTTCGAGCTTCATCGACTTTTCCAAGGAGCGGCTTGATCCGAGCCAGAGGCGTTGGACACGCCATCGCTTTCAGCGCGCCACCCGAGTTCAATGGCAAGGCCGGACTTTGGACTCCGGAACATTTCCTGGTCGCCGCGGTGGCGAGTTGTTACGTAAGCACGCTCTCCAGCATTTCGCAGATTTCAAAATTCGAATTCACTTCACTGGACCTGGAAACCGAGGGAGTCCTGGGGCACGAGAACGGAGTTCTGCGCTTCCAGCGCATTGATTTGCGGCCGCATGTGAAAATCGCAAAAGAGGCGGACCGCGAACGCGCCTTGCGCTTGCTGCAAAAAGCGGAGAAGAGCTGCTTGATCGCGCGTTCCCTTTCCTGCCCGGTGATCATGGTGCCGGAGATTCACGTGGAGATGCAGTTGGTGGAGGAAGAGAGCAGCGTTGATCCCGTCACGATTCTGGCTTGATCAGTGAGCAGGAAAAGCGCTCAGCATCGAGCGAAGGGTCTCGCGATCACGATGAATAGTGCGCGAACCCCTTCGCCATAGAACAAAGAATTAAGCAGTTCATCGGGGCAGAAATAAGCCATCAGAAAGACGTCTCGCATTCTTCTGCAGGCCACCAACCCGTTCGTTACACTCGTTTGCTCTGCCCCACTTTTCAAAATGAGATGGCGGAGGGACCAGTCTCCGCCACCTCAGCCACCTTCATCAATCAAATCCCGATCGCCGTGCCACCGGATTGTTCGATGCGCGATGTTGCGATTTCAACGCACGCCGCTAGCCGCGAACGGTCAGCACTGGACATCTTGCATGCGACACTACCTTGTGCGCCGTTGCGGTTGGCAGATGGGTTGATGCGCCAGGAACGCCGGTGGACTGGCGGACGCCGAGAACCACCAGGTCCGCACCGCGCTCGGCGGCGATCGTTAGAATTGTTTCGGCGGGCGCGCCTGGCGAAACCATGAACCAGGGATCGCACCACAGGTCCGTTCCGGAAGGCACCAAAGCCTGCAGCCGCCGCATCATCGCAGCCTCAACGTCACGCGTCCGCACAAAATCGCACGCCCTCTCTTTCTCGATCACGTGCAACATGGTGAGCCGCGCCTGATATTCCTGCGCCATGGATATGGCGTAGGGAAGGGCGGACAGGGAATCATCCGTGAAATCCGTGGCGTAGAGAATTTCCGAAATCTTCCCGTCTGCCGGTGGCTCGGAGGGAGAAAGCGGACCTACCGTGAGGACCGGGCAGCGGGCTACTCTAAGAATTTCCTCGGCGGCCGAGCCCAAAAGAAGTTTTCCCAATCCGGTGCGCCCGTGAGTCCCGATCACGATCATGTCGATCTGATTCGCTTCGATTTCCGACTGGATGGACGGCCAGAGATCTCCTCGAACTACCTGCACGTCATGAGCGACTGCCGGGAAAGGCACGAATAGATTGTCCATGCGTTCGCGCGACTGCTGATCGACGGCTTCCGCCAATTCCGGCCAGCTGTTCGGTTGCGCCAGTGGATACGGCACCGGGGGCATTACGTGCAGAGCGTGGACTGTTCCTCCGAAATGCCGAGCCAACTCAATGGCATAGGGCAGCGCGTCTTCCGAAGGCCGCGAGAAATCCGTCGCAAATAGAATATTTTTCAATTGAATGCGAGTCTGTGGTTCGAGGGCGATCATGTGGCGCCTCCTTTATTTTTCTTGCATCCCTGCGGCACGAACCCCCCGAGGAGCCGCGCCCATTGGTGCCAAATTAAAAACTTTCGTCTTACGAGCGTATGGTCAACACGGGACAGTGCGAGTCACACACCACCTTGTAAGCCTTGGCGTGCGGCAAGCGGTCCGCGAGTCCTTTCATTCCCTTCGCGCCCATCACAATCAATCCGGCCCGCGTGGCCTCCGCCATCCCCAGAATCTGTTCCGCTGGATCGCCAGTTGCCAGCCAATATGCAGGCCAACAATCTCGATTTGACTCGGCGGGCACCAGCTTCTTCATTTGATGGACTGCTCTTTCTTTGGCCTGATCCAAAGCGGCCTCCGAAGAATCCCTGGGAGGCGTCATCACATGAAGCAAATGCAGCCTCGCTCCCTGTTCCCGCGCCCAGGACAGCGCGTAAGCAGCCTCGCGCTCCACTCCCGGTCCGAAGTCGGTGGCAAACAAGATATTGTTAAATTCCGCCTCAAAGAAACGTTCTCCCTCAACCGCGGGACCCACGTTCAACACGGGAACCGTGGATTGCCGGAAAATCTGTTCCGCAGTAGATCCAAGTACAAATTTGCGTACTCCGCCCATTCCATGAGTTCCGGCGACGATCAAATCAATTTTGAACTTCTCGATCAACGATTCCATCGTGGGCCAGAAAGGACCTTCCTCAATCGCCAGGGAATAACGCACATCTCGCCATCGCTCCGAATTCATCAAATCCCCAAATTCCTGGGCGGCATTCTGGCGAAGACTTTGCAGCGAGTGCATGGCCATTTCAGGCGCCATCGTCGTGAATGCATCGGTGGAAACGATGTGAGTGAGAAAGACCTTCGAATCGTAATGCCGGGCGAGAGAGAGCGCATACTCAAGCGCGCGATCCGAGGCCGAAGAAAAATCGGTGGCAATCATGATTCTCTGCAGTTGCGTCCCGATTCTTTGTGGAACCGGGGTTTCCATATTCCGTTTTGTTTCGCTTGTTTCTCGGGCTCCGCTGGTTTCGATCACTTTGCCCTCCCCACGGAAAGCAGACCGTGTTTGCTAGCCCCTGGAACCGCTTTCTCCTTCCCCTTCTGCATGCTAGGACCTATTTACCTCCGGGGCGCCCAGGAAGCTGTGCCGCGCGTCACGCGGTTTGGTGATGCACGTCACTGATTTTCAGGGTTACGCGAAGTAAAAAGGTCATAGCGAGAGATGGAGGTTGAAATGACAGTAGGGCAACCGGCGTCGGCGCGCTCATCGAGATTTGCCGGCAAAGGTGTCCATTCTGGACTGCTTCCGCGAAGAGGCAAGTAGAGGAACTCATCTGGCTAGATTCCATCGTTCGCTTAGAGGCAACGGCTGAACACGAAGCTTAAAATAAGCGTCTAGGAACTACGACGCGCCGGCCCATCCGGATCGGATATGCTTCGATACAGCCGTTGCCCCGAATCTTCAAGCCCGCCGGTCAAATGGGGGTGGGCCATGCCAACTCCACGATCCGTCCTTATCATCAGTGCAAAAACACAGAATCGAGACGCGCTGGACCGCGCCATTCGCAAGTATGGGCTGAGGACAGCTCATTGCGAAACGTTGACCATCGCGAAGAAGCTGATGGCACGCCAACATTTCTCCACAGTGTTTTGCGAAGAAAACTTCGCGGACGGAAGTTATCGCGACGTGCTGCGGGAATTGGCTCAACGGTGTAAGGACGTACCGGTAATCGTGATTTCCGATTGCGGCAACTGGGAGGCCTGCGTCGCCGCCATGTCCGAGGGAGCTTTCGATTACCTTGGACTGCCGTTCGAACCTCATGCGATCGAGCACATCCTGCCATCAGTGCTCGAAACAGCCGCAGAATCCGAGGAATATTTTGCGCACGCGCCAAGCTGATCCCGCTCCAGCGCCCGAACCATCTTCGCCAGCAATAGTTTCGCCGAGCGAAAGCGGAGCGTGGCGGTGAGTTAGTCTGCATATGCCGGTCGGTTTTGGTGGCACAGGCACTCCTGCGCGTGTGCGTATGCGAGCATCCGGCACGTGTACCACTCAAGAGTGGCTGCGCTGCCACGAACTGAACCACTACCCGAGTGAGGGGACTTCAGCCTGAGCTTGGAGATCATTCAGAATGAGATGTATAGTTAGCCGTTAAATCTTTACCACAAACAGAAAGGGGGGTATCGCATGAAGTCAGACGGCATGCACAGATTCGTTTTGTTGTTCGCTGTGGTTTTGATCGCCTCAGGCATTGGTTTTGCGCAGGAGAAAACGGTCAAGAAAGTACCGATTCAACCCACCTCGCCCGCGTCGGGTGCGGAGATGTACAAGCTTTATTGCGCCGTATGTCATGGACCGGATGGCAAGGGATCCGGGCCGGCCGCGGTCGAACTCAAAACCAAACCAGCAGACCTGAGCACTCTGGCCAAGCGCCACGAGGGGAAGTTCCCGGACGACTATGTGGTCACTGTGCTTCGTTTCGGCGTCAAAGCGCCGGCACACGGTTCGAGCGACATGCCGACCTGGGGTCCTTTATTTGCGGACATCAGCGGACATGATACCGCGCAGGTCAATATGCGGATTTCGAACCTGATCCGTTACCTGAAGACGCTTCAGGAAAAATAGCCATGAGCTTCGAAAAGAAGGAAATGATCGCGCAATTGAAGTTTGAGATCCGCATGATCGAGCAGGGCGGATACTCTCCTTCGGTTCGCGAGCCCCGCCATTCGCCGGAAGTCTTCCGCGAATCGGTCACCTGCTTGAACGTGGGGCTCGAGGAGAAGGAACATCCCTGCTCGAGTTGTTTCTTGAGCGAATTTGTGCCGCCGGAATTACGCGATTCGAATGACGACATCTGCCACAAGATCCCGCTGAATGAAAAAGGCGACACCGTGGAATCGCTCAGGGCCAAAGGCAATCCGGAAAAAATTCAGGCCGAGCTTCTTGGTTGGCTGAAAAGCACGGTAGCCAGGCTGGAGCGGGAAGACGCGGCCGGGGTTTAGAGGTCGTAAACTCTGGATTGCTGATTCCGGGAGTTCGCGTGTAGCGCCGGGCTTCCGCGAATTTTGTTTACTCCGGTGAATCATGTCGCGGCGTCCCGATGCCCTTGGCCGGGAACCCGGCTTCGCTATCAGTGCATTTGAATGGCGCCCTCTATGGACGGCGCTACTTGAACCTGCCTCGCTGCATTCGGCCTGTCCCTATGTGGATTGCACGAGAAATTGGAGCAGACCCCACGGAGTTAGGGACAGACCCCTACTCCTGAATTTCGACGATTCTGGAAAATTGGGAGTCAATGGCATCGGGCAGGGCGCGGTGTCCAGTGATGGAATCGATCTGGATGCGATAAAAGACCGGCTCCGCCGTTTCCCCCAACTCCTGGAGCTGTCCGGCAGCCGAGGCGATTTGCCACCAGAGCATCCGCTTTTCCAACAGCATTTGCGCATTCAAACGTTCAAATTCAAACTCCGGTGTATTCTTCAATTCCTGGAACCGGCCGTTCAGTATCACGCTGCTCCAGACGAAATGGCTGGAGACTTCATCGATCTCCACGCACACCTTGGGATTCGCGCGCATCCAATCTATCTTCCGGCCGAGCGTCGAATAACCGTACAGATGATCCGGCTGATACACGAAGTAAAACGGGACAACATAAGGCTGATTATCGCGAGCGCATCCGAGCCTGCCAAACCCGGTGCGGGCCAGTATCTCCCGGCATTCCGCGGTGGGAATATCTGTGATCAGCATGCTCAGTCTCCTTCTTCATTGCAGCCGATTTCTATACAGAGCCTGTTGCGGGCACCGCAATCGAGAGTATCGCCGCACACCGGCTAATCTTCCCATTCTTCGAAGGTTTCGATAGACAGTACGGCGGGGAGGGGATGAGCGCGCCCCCCTCCCAACCGGAAAAGCTCCAGCAATCACGCAGTCACTGTAAGGAACTTCTCGAACCATGGGAATGTGGCGTATTGCACTTCATACGTCTTCATCACCGGCGTTCCCACAATGTACTTGTTCAAAATCTTGAGGATCTCCGGATAGAAATCCCGGTTGTAAACTTCGGCCAATTCCTTGTTCTCCCACAGGCTGATAGTAACCATTTCTGATTTTCCCGGGGTCGTCAGAATCAGTTCATCCAGGAATCCCTTCTGCTTGCGGAGAATTGGCAGGATTTCCTTCTCAAATACTTTCGGAAATTCACGAACCATCTCGTTTTTGATTTGCAGTGTAAAATATCGAGAAAACATTGAAGTCTCCCATTTTATTGGAGGGCGACGCCGCTACCGCGCCTACATCTCTTTCCAGTCTCGTAGCGTGGAAGTTCATTCCGTCCCCCGGCAAACCCTTACATCACCGGGACACTATTTTCCGTGACCGGGATCACGATTCGCTGTGACTTGGAACACCGGATGCCGCCCGGAAAGGGCAGCGCTACACAAACTCAGCCCGGGCACCAGAACATGTAGCGCCGGGCTTCTACCCGGCACGTGTGCCGCAACGCCAGACGGGGTAGTGCGAAGTAGATCACCGCGTCTTGGTATTGATGTTGTCCAATCGGAATGGCATGGGTATTCTGAATGGACCGGAGAGGCGTCCGGTTCAACTTACAACAGCGCACCGAGGAACAATGTTTGACCGCTTATCCAGAGAGTCCCAGGGGGAGACGGACTTCGCTCCCGATCGCCGCAGCTTTCACCGATACCCTTGCGTTGCCTCGGCCGAGTTGACGGAAGTTATCACCGGAATCAGGGTTTCGGCGCAGACCGTTTCGCTCAGCCTGAAAGGCTGCTACATGGGCACCCCGAGCCCCTTCCCGGAAGGCACCATCATCCGCGTGCGGCTCAGCGACGGCGCGCGCGTGTTTGAGGCCACAGCGGATGTCCTCAGCGTCCATGCGGAAAACGGAATGGGCGTAATGTTTCGTGAACTGGGAAAATCGGAACACAAGGTGCTCGAAGACTGGCTGGAAGATCTCCGCAAATAGCTGGAAAATCCACCGGTAAAACTTTTATTCTTTCGTCGCCAGTTCCTCGTCGATGATCCGTGAAAATTCTTCGAATGACTGCGCACCGTTCATCGATCGCCCATTGATAAAAAACGCCGGCGTTCCATTGACCCCGAGCTTGTTGCCTTCCTCTTCGTCTTTTTGAATCGCGCTTTGATATTTGCCGCTGCTCAAACAAGTTTTAAAAGCGGGCAAGTCCATCCCCGCTTGTTTTGCGTAACTTTCAAGCTGCTCCGGGCTCGCCGCGGGCGAGTTCTTAAACAGCAGATCGTGGTACTCCCAGAATTTATCCTGCTCCCCGGCGCAGCGTGCCGCCTGATGCGCCTGCAAAGCCGCCGGATGCAGGCTCTCCAGCGGATAATCCACGTAAACTAGACGCACCTTGTCGCCATAGTGGGAAAGAATTTGTTTCAGCGTCGGCTGAACGCTTTTGCAATAAGGACACTGAAAGTCCTCGAATTCCACAATCGTCACGGCGGCGTTTGCCGGACCGCGGGAAGGTGCGCCGGCCACGGGAACATTCGCTCGGAATGGAACGGGCTCCTGCAAATAAATTTGAACGGCGGCTTGCGACCTGAGCGACTGGAAATAAATCTTCCGGCGGATGGCCGCTTTTTGATTTTTCAGCAGGGTTTCAACCTGCTGCCGTGCCGCTGATTCATCAGCGGAAAAAAGCGATTTGTTTCCCTGATAAAAAGTTTCGATTTCTTCGGCGGTCACTGGTTCCGCTTTCTTTATCACTTCGATCTCGATTAATTTCTCGACAGTGATCCCCCGCTTCGCCGCTTCCTGCTCCAGAATTCGCGCTTCAATCAATTCCTGCAGCTTCTTCTGCTTCATTCGGTAGACTTGATCTTCCAGGCGGCTGAGCGGCTCGCCCAAGGCTTTGGATACGTCGTCCTGGGTAATCGCCTGGCCATTCACAGTTGCCAGGGGCTGAGGTTTCGAGGTGGTTTGCGCGAATGCCGGCACGCAAAGCAGGGGAAGCAAGAGCAAGAGATAGAGATAGAGCGTTCGACGCATATAACATTGAAATTAGCACGCTGAGATCAAAGTCGACCAGTACCAAAGATAGAAATAGGACCCGTTGCGCAAGCGACCATAAACCGTTTGCCCTCAATTGAATACAGGCGTCAAAATTACGTGGTTTTCCCGCCGTACTGAACGTACTAGTTTTGTGGCTTTTCAATACCCTGTTTTGTCTCGCAAATTACACAACCGCATTCAAGAATTATCCCAGGAATCTCCTATCCTGATTGATGGCAGGATATAAGCGTGAATCTCGGCGTGCGCTCTGGCACAATCGAATTCTTGGAAACAAGATGCGATTCAAAGTGAAAGCATCATTAATAATTCGGGCAGGCTTGTGCTGCGTTTTCGCCGGAACTCTTCTTTTCTCCGGCGGAATCTGGAATGCTCAGTCACCGTCACCAAAGACGCAGCCTTCGCCGGCTGCAAAAACGGGCCCGACTCCTCCAACGGGAATGGCCTGGATTCCTCCCGGCGAATTCTGGATGGGCTCGGAAGAACCTATGTTTCCGGATTCCCACCCCGTTCATCGAGTGCGCCTGGATGGATTCTGGATCGATAAAACTTTAGTCACCAACGAGCAATTCGAAAAATTCGTGATGGCCACGCACTATGTGACGGTAGCCGAAAAAAAACCGCGCATCGAGGATTTCCCCGGCGCCGATCCCGCCAAACTGGTTGCCGGATCTCTGGTATTTACTCCTCCGAATCAGGCGGTGCCGCTCACCGATCAATATGCCTGGTGGAATTATGTGGAAGGCGCCAATTGGAAGCGGCCGGAAGGCGCCAGCAGCACGATCCAAGGGCTCGAACAGCATCCCGTGGTGCAAGTTGCCTATGCAGACGCGGTGGCATACTGTGGCTGGGCAGGCAAGCGCTTGCCCACTGAGGCGCAGTTCGAATATGCCGAGCGCGGTGGCCTCGACCGGAAAAAATATGCCTGGGGCGACGAATTCATGCCCCACGGCCACCAAATGGCTAATACGTTTCAGGGCCACTTTCCGGATACAAACACCAAAGCGGACGGTTACGCCACAACATCGCCGGTGAAATCGTTTCCGGCAAATGGCTATGGCCTTTTTGATATGTCTGGAAATGCGTGGGAGTGGACTTCGGATTGGTACCGGCCGGATTATTATTCCACCCTGGAAAGAGAAGGCCCGGTCGCCGTCAATCCCACAGGCCCTCCGAATAGCTATGATCCCGCTGAACCCGGCGTGAAAAAGAAAGTGCAACGCGGCGGATCGTTTTTGTGCACCGACCAATATTGTTCCCGGTATATGCCTGGAGGCCGTGGAAAAGGCGAGCCCAGCACCAGCACGAATCACATCGGTTTCCGCTGCGTGATGCCTGGCCCGCCGCCACACTAAGGTCAAAACGATGCCGAGATATGTCGCTTTTCTTCGCGCGTTAAATGTAGGTGGCCACATTATTAAAATGGATCATCTGCGCGGGCACTTTGAAGGGCTTGGATTCTCGAAAGTAGAAACCTTTATCGCCAGCGGAAACGTAATTTTTGAGACCAACTCCCGGAATGTGGATAATATTTCCGCAAAGATTGAAGGCTTTCTCGGCAAGACACTGGGCTATGAGGTGGCGACATTTATTCGAACGGATTCCGAAGTGGCCGCCATCGCTCAATACAAGCCTTTCCGGGAAGCCGATTTAAAGTCTGCCGGAGCGTTCTGTGTGGGATTTCTCTCCGGCCCGCTTGGACGAGAAGCCAGGCAACTCTTGGCGCAATTCAAAACCGAAATCGACGATTTTCATGCGGAAGGACGCGAAGTTTACTGGCTGTGCAAAAAGAAGCAGAGCGAGTCAACTTTTTCCAACAACTCATTCGAAAGGCGCCTCGGAATTCGCACGACTTTTCGTGGAATGAATACCATCGTCCGGCTGGCGGCAAAATATCCGCCGTCGAAAAAATAATCTCACCGGATCACGCTCGCCGCAGGCCGCTCCGCATCAGGCGCGGGCCAAGAATCCAAACCGCGGCGTAGACAATCAGGGACACGGCAAAAGCTCCCGCACTTCCGCACCGCAGGTCCTCGAACAGCAGCTTTACTGTGACAAACGCGATAGCAAGATATGCGATCCACGTCAGTTCCACTCTTCTCCAACGGGCGCCGCTGAAACCCAGCGCCAGCGCCGCCACGCACGTTACAAACGTTCGGATCACCGCCAATCGCGCCGCGGCAGCAGGCACCGCCGCGCCCTTTGTGAGCGAATCCATCGCAACCACCGCCAGCGCCACGGCAGCATAGACGGCCAGCGCCGCGGGAAGAAAGCGAGGCAATCGCTGATACCACTGTTCCGTCGCCGAGTTTCCTCCCAGCATGTAACAAACGACAGCAGAAGCCGCCCCCATCCAAAAGACCCAGTTGGCAGCGGACGGAAGGACACCTAATAAAGCATGACCCGCATAGCCGAGCAGGCCGGAGAAAAACGCGGCGGCGGCCAGATACGTCATTCCATGAAACCGGATGGTTAGGTTGCCGGTTCGGACGCCGGCGAAAGTTGCCACGATCGCCGCCAGACTGAGGAACAGCGCCAGCACCGTCGGCTGGAAAGATAGGAGACTTCCTGCCAGGAAAAACGCGGCGCTCCAGGAGGCAAAGACGTGGTAATTGCGGCGTTCCTTCACGCGGTCGAACCATGCAAACGCCGCCCAATAACACCCCGCAGCCACCAGAAGAAAGAAGATGCCCAACTCTGCTGCCAGGGCCTCGTTACCAACACGCAGCACACCTACTACTAAAAGCAGGGATGCCGCCGCCAACTGCGCATTCTCAAAGAAAGTGATCGTCCGGCGAAGAATCCTGGATCGGAAGACGACGCTCGCCGAGTAGATTACGAACAGCGCTGAAAGGAGCAACAGCACTACCGCGGAAGGGATCAACTTGTACTCGAGCGAGATGCTCTGCTGCCTCGCAGCCACATCCAAAAGCACCCAGACAGCAATGTTTGCCGCCATAGCAGCGACGGGCCTCAAACCGAGCCAGTGATCGCGGCAGGCTGCAAGTTCAGTGGCCAAAGCAATCACCAAAAGAGCCGAAGTTAACGGAACCAGATCGCGAGTGGCGATCAGCAGCGCGAGAGTGGTAATAACAGCGGAGGAAGTAGCAATCCACACGACCGGGGCGAGTTTGCGCCGCCATGCCAGAATAGACGCCAGCACCACGAATGCGACGAGTGCCGCGGCAGTCGCCGCGACGGACAAGAATTTGAATCGCACGGTGACTTCCCAAAGCATCGGGGAAAGGATCAAGGCGGCGGTGATTCCGTAAGCGGTGCTGGCAAATCGAACGTCCGCGCGAACTCGAGTCGCCCCTACCAGCCAGCCGCCGGCATACGCCAGCGCCACTGCCACCACCGCTAAAGGTGGAAATGATCCAGATTCGGCGGCGGCACGAAGAAGGTAGGCGCCTGCAATTCCAAGGATCGATTGGCCCACTACGCGAATTGCGCCCGCGGGCCGCGCTGAGGAAGTCTCCGATTCGGGTAGCGGTAGGTTTGCCGCGCGAATTTCCGGTTCGTAAGGGTAGGCGCTCGCCGTTTCCTGGCTTTGTTCCAGGAGAGAAACGCGGCGCTCCAACTCTTTCACCTGGCTGGTGAGTCGCTCCAGATCCGGCGCGGAATCGTCGAGAGGTTTGTGCATCAATCCGCCCGCTTCCCGGCCTGCCGAGGGATGTTTAGTCCGCCCCGAGCGGCAGATCGGCGGTGGATACTTGCAACACGCCCTTTTCCGCCCTCAAGGCAGCAGTAGTTCCGCTGGCACTCACAAAATGACTCCGAGAGGGATGGTCCAAAATCCCTCAGGTCTTCTGCGTCTTCCGCTCGATCTGCCGGATGTAGAGGAACAGCCCGATCACCGACAATAGAATGAATACCAACGCCAATCCCAAGCCGCGGCGGCGATAGTCGCGCTCAGCCAGCGCATCCTTACCCGCTTGCAAGTTCTTTGCGGCCAATTTCAAGCCCGCCTGGATATCCTGGTCTACAAGATCCTTTTGGAAACTATGGATGGTCACGCGAGCCTTGGTAAGCGCATCACGTGCCTGGTCCTCTTCGAGCCTGGCAGAGCTCACTTCCATTCCGGAGGATTCGGCAACGTTGAGCACCTGATTCGCATTCTTGATGGCGCCGTCCAATTGAGTCAAACCGGCGAGCATTTCTGCTCTGGCCTTATCGCAATCATCTCCCGGAGTGTGACACTGCATGCACACGGCCTGTGGTCCGGTGCCCAGCTTCGCGTCCGTGGGATGGCTGATGCCGTGATTGCCGTGGCACACGACGCACCCCGGAAGATCGGCGGCCTGGAAAGCGGCCTTGTGCGAACTCTTCTCGTACATCTGGTCCTGGAAGACATGGCATGTCGAGCAGACGTTCTGCACCGAGGCGACTCCCGGGGGCGCAGCGCCATGATTTCCGTGGCAGGTGGTGCACGTGGGCGCGCTCAGGTCGCCACGGACCACCATCGCTTCATGGTGTACGCTGGTGCTGTACTTTTCGAACTGGTCGGTGGGAATCGAATACCCCTTCATATACGAAGCGTCGGCATGGCAGCGCGCGCATGTCTGAGCCACATTGAGCGGGTGGACCTTGGAGCGTGTGTCGCTGGCAGGACGCAGGTCGTGCACGCTATGGCAATCGGTGCACACCGCTACCTTTGTATCACCCTTCGCGAACAGCTTCCCGTGAACGCTGGTTTTGTACTGGCTCAATTGATCGGTTCGCAAGGAGGGATTGTATTTCCGCATGTAGGCCCCATCGGAATGGCAGCTTCCGCAAAGCGCGGGGACCTGGCTGCGCTCGATTTTTCCTTTGAAGCCTGACTCCTTGCTCATCGCGTCCTGATCGTCCTTCGTGGGATTCCCACCGTGGCAACTGGCGCAGTTCAATCCCTTTTGCGAATGAATGTCCTGGGCAAATTGTTCCGCGGTTACCTGCAGGGGAGGATCGAGCACGCTGTGGCAATCGAGGCAGGTGTTCGCTGTCTGCGCGCGAGCCACGCCACCACAGGCGCAGAGCGCCGCCAGAAGGATCGCCGCTCGAAAAATTCCGCTATTTCGCCATGTATCCATAGATCGTCATCGCAGTGATGTAGAAGAGCGCGAATACGCCAGCTCCCATCACCACTCTCCGGCCGCGTCCACGGCCCAGTTGTTCGAAGAACGGCAGCAGCAGCCACAGAAATCCCGCCACGCCAAAAACGAGGATGCCCAGCACCTCGCCATCCACAAACCACACCTTGGCCGGAATTTCTTTCAGTGTTTGAAACATGAACATGAAATACCATTCGGGACGAATGCCCGCGGGAGCCGCCGCAAACGGGTCTGCTTTTGTTCCCAATTCCCAGGGCAGAATCGCAGCCAATGCTCCCAGCACTCCCAGCGCGATGTACCACGCCATCATCTCGCGCAGGAAGAAATTGGGGAAAAACTTCATCTGCCGCGCCTCACCCGGAGAGGCTTTCCAGCGCGCTTCCACGCCCGGCGGCACGCTCATGCCGAAATTTTGGACCAGCGCCAGGTGAATGAGCACCAGCAACGTGGTCAACCCCGGCAACACGGCAACGTGGAATCCGAAAAAGCGGGTGACCGTCGCCCCGGTCACTTCTTCGCCCCCGCGCAGGAAAACCATCAATCCATGACCGACCAGCGGCACCTGGCCCGCGATCTCCGTGCCAACTTTGGTGGCGAAAAATGCCAGCGTGTTCCAGGGAAGCAGGTAACCGCTGAAACCGAATCCCATGGTCAAGAACAGCAACAACATGCCGCTGATCCAGGTCAGTTCCCGGGGCTTGCGGTAGGCGCGCAGGAAAACCACGCTAAACATATGGGCGAATGCAGTGAGCACCATCAGGTTGGCCGCCCAGGAATGAATCGAGCGCACCAGCCAGCCAAACTGCACCCGCGTCATGATGTACTGCACGCTCTCGAATGAGTCATTGGCTCCGGGGCGGTAGTAAAGCAACAGCAGGATTCCCGTGCACACCTGGATCATGAAGAGAAAGAGAGTGATTCCCCCCAGAAAATACCAGTAGGAAAGCTTGTGAACAGGGACAGTTTTCTTTTTCAGCGGTCCGATGAGTTCCGCAAAGTGAAAGCGCTCATCCAGCCAATCATGGACGCGCTTGATTACACTCACCTCAGGCCTCCCGCTTGCGGCTGACCACGATCTCGTCTCCGCGCACGTGGACTTGGAAAACTTCCAGCGGACGAGGAGGCGGACCGGAAATATTGCGCCCGTTCAGGTCGTACAGACCGTTATGGCAGGCGCACCAGATCTCGTTGATGTCGTTGCGATACTGCACCGTGCAGCTCAAGTGGGTACAGACAGCCGAAAGGGCGCGATACTCGCCCTCGGCCGTCATCAGCAGCAGCCCCGGGCGAGTACCGAACCGGAAAATCTTCGATCCATTGGGTTTTATTTCTCCCACTTTGGAGGCCACCACTTCATCTCCGCCCAGGTCGGTGACCGGGGGCGGAACCAGGTAGCGCACCACCGGGTAAACGAAGGCCACGATCGATGCAAACAGCCCTCCGCCCAACAGCATTTCGACGAAGCGCCGCCGCACGGGCTGAATCCTTGCGGGTTCTTGAGTATCCATGGAAGTCATAATTTCTGTTTTAGAATTCTGTTGTGCGGTGGTTGGTCAGTGGCTCTTCGCTAAATCACGGATGTACGCCGTCAGCTTATCGATCTGTTCTTTGCTCAGCTTTGTTTCGTAAGCCGGCATCTTATTTTTGCCCTTGACGATGACTGCCTTCAGTTCGGCATCACTCATCTTCTGGACATCCGCGGAATGCATGTCGGGAATTTTCAACTTTTCTCCCATGGGCGTCTTTCCCGTGCCGGTCGGGCCATGGCAAACCGCACACTTGCTCTTGTAGAGGCTTTCCCCAGTCTCTTGAGCCCGCGCGGGAAGGCCAAACAAAAGCACTGCTCCGATCAAGCTTATGGTAAAAACTAAATTATTACTTATATTAAAAGTAATCTTCGTCATCAGTGCCCTCCGGCATTTTAAGTCTCTTGTTTGGCCTCTTCCGGCCATCTTGCTCGTCCTCGAGTTCGTTCCTGGCTGAAGGATTAGCGAAATTGCCGCGGAATTTGCGTCGCGAAAAAATATTTTGCGCCGTGCGAATGCTGCCACTTTGAATTCAGCGAGGGCGTCGGGCGGTCCGTAACATTGGCCGGCTTGCAATCGGTCGTGACGGCAAGGCACAATTTCCGATTCCAATCCGCTCTTTGCCCCCCACAGAACATATGCCACGCCTTGCCACGAATCAAGCTCGGATTTTCGTAACCTTTCCTGTGCGCATCGCGCCTCGCTCCTGCCCGATGCACGAGTCAGTACATTCCGCAATCTTTTCTGAATTCCCAAGAAAGCTAGAAAGCGCTGTGTCCCAAGTCACGGAGATTGGTGGCTGCGGTCACACTACGCGGA
Organism: uncultured Acidobacteriota bacterium; assembly: GCA_963797765.1. Taxonomy (GTDB): domain Bacteria; phylum Acidobacteriota; class Terriglobia; order Acidiferrales; family UBA7541; genus JBGPTK01. The sequence continues at coordinate 2,122,426 of CAWCQU010000003.1, forward strand.
CAGGGGATGAAGTTCGTCAGAGCTCGCAAGCTGCGAATTGAGTCGAGGTAGTTCGAGACTGGTGGCATTCTTCATCGCCTCCGTCAGACGGCCCGGTTCGCACTAGCGCACACAAAAGTTCCAATGCAATTCCGCGGGTGTAGAATAGTTGGAAGCTATCTCGTAAGTGGTTTGTAGGGGGTCGGAGCTTCAACTCCAACATTAAATTGCGTTGAAGAGTTGGGCTTTAGCCCCTGAGGGCGGGCTGAGAAACCTGCCGAACCATTTATGAAATATGCTTTATTTGGAATGGAACTTAAATCGGGAACTTGGGTTATATCTCTCGAGGGGGTCAAACCGATGAAGATCCGTATCCTCTGCTTGCTATTGCTCACCACCGTGATTTTGGCCATTCCCGCACCGTCTTCCGCTCAAATTGCTGTGGGCGTCTCAATCCGTGTTGGCCCACCCAGATTGCCGGTTTACACCCAACCCATCTGTCCTGGTCCCGGATATATATGGACGCCAGGCTACTGGGCTTACGGCACTGACGATTATTATTGGGTTCCCGGAACTTGGGTGATGCCGCCTCGCGTTGGCGTGCTCTGGACTCCAGGCTATTGGGGTTGGGGCGGCGGTTTCTACGCTTGGCATGCCGGCTATTGGGGACCCCATGTCGGCTTCTACGGTGGAATTAACTATGGATTTGGCTACGGCGGAGTGGGGTACTGGGGAGGACGTTGGGACCACGGAGTCTTCGCCTACAATCGCGCCTACAACAACGTGAATGTGACGGTGGTTCACAATACCTACAACCGCACTGTCGTGAACAACAACGTCAACGTGAACCGCACCAGTTTTAATGGCGGCACGGGCGGAACATCCGCTCGACCCACTGCCTCGGAACAATCCGCCGCGCGCGAACAACACATCTCCGCAACTTCAGAACAGGCTCAGCACGAGCACGCTGCCAGCACCAACCGCGCGCAATTCGCCTCGCAGAATCATGGCCGTCCGCAATATGCCGCCACCGGGAAGCCGGGAGATTTTAGCGGCCACGGATCGGTGGCCGCGCGAGGCTTTGGAAATCAGAATCGAGACGCCGGAAACACCGGCGGAAACCACAGAAACGGAAACAACGCCGAAGGAGCGACGCACCGCAACGCTTCCTTCAATGGCCAGCACAATAACGGGACGCAGCACAACAACGCGGCTCAGCCAAATCATCAGCCCCATCAGGGTGGACAGGGCGGCGGACAGCATGGCGAGGGTGGTCATCCTCACGGCGAGGCCGGAGGCGGGCATCCCCACTAGAAATAGGAATCGTTCGGCGCACACTTGCCAGCGGGCGGTTCTTAGCTGGTTTGCGGATGATTGATTCGCCACTCGAAGGGTCGGAATTCTGCAAGCTTGCTAAAGTCGCGCGCGTTCGCGGTGATCACCGCAATTCCCAAGCGGCCCGCGCTGATCGCAATTAGCGCGTCGTTGGTCAATCGTCCCTTTCCTATTTTCTCGTAATCGTATTTGGCGGCTAACCTGGCGAGCACTTTCCCAGTTTGTGTCCAGTCCCCAAGGTTGGGAACTACTATCCGGCCGGCTCCGTGGAAATCTCGCTCCAGACGCTCCACAACGTGACGATCACGCGAGTTCACGCCCGCGTAGAGTTCCTCAAGAACCACCGAGCTCAGCCATACCGGCGCCCCTTCCGAGATCCGTCTCAGATCCAATGCGAAATCGTTTCTCGAGCGCAAGCCTGTGATGTAGATCGACGAATCAAAAAGGACCGGCCGCATCTAGTGATCCAAAGCACCGTATACGTCTTTAATGTCGATGCCGCTTGTCACGAATCGCTCGTTGGCTTCGAGCGCTATCCGGTTCTTCTCGTGCTCGGAAATTACCAGATCCAACGCGCGGTCAATGGCCTCGGTTTCCGTTCCAGCACGTAACACTTTCTGGACGCGCTTGATTTTCACGGGATCCAGACGATAGTGCTTGTGGGCTCGAGCTCGGCCAGCTGCCATGCAGTTTGCCTCGGGCTTGAGTATAACGGTTCCATGTACACAACACCACACTTTATGAACATGCTTGCAATTCGCTGACGCAAGCATAAATGGCAATCCACAGGCCCCCAGCGCACTTTCATTCATTAAAGATGGTTTCTTAAGCCAAACGGCGTCAAACGCGATCGAAGGCTGATTCTTGCTGCGCGGTCCGGTCAACTTGCCCAGCGCCTTCCAGAATTTTCTGCAGAAACTCCGGGATCTCGAAGAGTGCGCGATTCTCCATCGCTTCGGCGTTTTTGCGAAAATGAGAAAACGTCGCCGGTTCGAGCAACTCAGACACAGCCGCCGAAATCTGTGAAAAGCTGCGCAGCACCAGCCCAACCTGCTTTTCACGAACCCATTCGGTGTTGTAGCGTTCCTGCGGAAGCGTCCATGCATTCCTCTCCACAATCACGGGAAGACCCATCGCCAGAGCTTCGGCCAGACTTCCGGGTCCGGGCTTGCCAATGAAAAAATCTGCCAGTTGCATGTAATAAGGCACATTATTTGTGAAGCCTTCCACCACCCGCGGCATTATTGATTCGATGCTTCGCAATTTCTGCGCCAGGGCCTCGTTGCGGCCGCAAATCAGGATTAGTTGGACAGGCAGATTTGATTCCCGGAGCCGCTTCTCTATCTCAAGTGTCTTTCCGCTGGCGCCCTGTCCGCCGAAAAGGACCAGGGCAGTTTTGAGCTCCGGGTGCAGCCCCAACTTTTGCCTTTCCTCTTCTCGATTCACTTTCGCATAGTTATAAAATCGCGGATTCAGGATCATTCCCGAACTGCGAAAGATTGTCGCTCCGGCACCGGCAATCTTTTTTGCTTGTTCCACGGCCCGGTCGGAACCGCAAACAAAATATTGGTTCTGCCGCTCAATCCAGAAATGCGGCGGGTAATCCGCGATGTCGGTAAGAATCGTCACGAATGCAGCCCGCGGCGCTGCGCCACGCAGGCTTTGAAAAAGCGCCAGGTTGAAGTGCGGCACAACCGATGCCACCAGGTCCGGCCGTATTTCGCGCCACAGCTTTTCGAGTAGCCGCACAGTTTGTGGATGAAATAAAAAAATACAGCCTTGCAGCATCCTCATCAACTGCGGACTGCCCAGAGTCCATCCATTTCGCAGCATCCGGTTGTAAACTTCCTGGATCCGGATGCCGGTGAGCGACCGGACAAAATCAATTGAATCCAGAATCTCCTGCAGGTTGATCAGCTCCACGTCCCAATCCGGTTTGGTCTGGGAATCACTTCCTCGAGAGAGGTTGCTGCGCTGCGATGACCGCCGCCCGCGTCGAAAAAAACAAAAACGATTTTTTTCATCGCGCGAGATTCTGGCACAACTGTGCTTGCGCGATGTGCCTAAACATGTACTGTTAATGCATTTTATTGCTGCATTCTCCGTACCGTAACAAAGCCGCTTCATCCTGAATCCATGAAGTGCGATATGCACGTGCACTCCTGGCATTCGGGGATGTGCAACACCCCCCTGGCAAGCCGGATCTGCCGGGAATGCTACAGCCAGCCCCAAGATGTTTACGCTCACCTAAAAGCACGTGGCATGGACCTCGTCACGCTCACCGACCACGATTCCATTTGCGGCATGGAATCTCTTCGGCATCATCCCGACGTTTTCGTCAGCGAAGAAGTCACCTGCCGAATGCCCAGTGGGACCATCGCCCACCTCGGCGCATATGACATAACTGAAAGAGATCACATCCAGATTCAGTCGCGCCAGGACGACTTCCCCCGATTGATGGCGTATTGCAGCGAACGCCGGCTGCTCGTCAGCATCAACCACGTTTTTTCGAATCTCACCGGCAGGCGCGCCACCGAAGATTTTTCCTGGTTCGAGGATTTCGTCCCTGCCGTTGAAATCCGCAATGGCCAGATGCAATCCCTGCACAATCGATTGGCGGAGCGGCTGGCAGCCGCCTCCGGCAAGATCGAACTCGGCGGAAGCGACGCCCATTTCCTCCGCTCCGCCGGAACCACCTACACCGAAGTAAAGGGCGCGCAGACCAAAGAGGAGTTTTTTCAAGGTGTGCGCTGCGGCAATGCGTTGGTTCGCGGAGAGAACGGCGGCTATTTCAAACTGACCCGCGACATCGCCGGAATCATCGGTAACTTGTTCCGGCAAGATCGCTGGACGGTTGCCCTAAGCCCTCTGACAATTTTCCTACCGCTCGTCACGCTGGCAACGGTGACGAGCGAGTTGCTTTTCGCCGCACTCTTGAGCAGAAGGCTAAGCGAAGCCACCGTCGAGCCCGCCGCGGAGTGCTCCACGTTCCCGGTTTCCCCGGGGAAGGTGATCTCATGGCCGTAGCCAGAGCGATGTGGGGTTATATCGAACGGCGCGATTTGCAAATCATGCGGCGGGTTCACCGTTGGCGCGCGCCGCGCCCCATTCGCGTGTGGATGATGGTGATGACCAGGCTCGGTGATGGACCGCTGTGGTATGGGCTTGGCATTGTGCTGCTCGCCTTCGGTGGCGCCCAAGGATTGCGGGTTGTCATCGCCGGTTCTCTCGCGGCCGCGATATCCATTTTGCTGTTTCGACAACTAAAACTTTTTAGCCGCCGGCAGCGCCCCTGCCAGATCGAGCCTCATTGCTGGGCGATCTTGATTCCGCCAGATCAATTCTCCTTCCCGTCCGGACACACGATGACTTCATTCGCGGTTGCCTTGGTCATCGGCCACGCCTATCCCGGATTGGCGCCGATCCTATTTTTCCTGGCCGTCAATATCGCGATCTCGCGAATCGTCCTGGGCATGCACTTCCTCACCGACGTAGTGGTGGGAGCGTTGCTCGGACTCGCAATTGGTATGCCCTGCTTAAGTCTGCTCTGAATGCGTGGGTGCTTCATTCGCATTCGCCCGCGGTCACGCGGCCGCCGACGCACTAATTCTCTAGCCAGAATCCATCACAGAGTTGGTTTTTAGGGGGTCGGAGCTTCAGCTCCGACATTGCAAGTCCCATAACATGTGGGCTTTAGACCCTGAATCCAAGCCGGGAAATTCTTGGTTATATTTACGAGATGCGTTTTAGGATACCTCCCACTCTGTCGATAGCAGATCAAAGATCGGCGAGGATTGCTGCTTTAAAAATCGAGTCAGTTGAGCCTGAGCGCCGGTTTCCTCACGGCCCTCGGCAACGCCGATCAAGAAATCCTGAACGTTAAAGCGTGTGCCGTTCCTCGCCGGTGATGCCGCTCCGTTTCTCGATGCTCTCGCGTAGGTTCCATCCTGCATAAGGAACCTGGTTTTCTCCGTGTCCGCGAAGTAAGGAGCGAGAACCGTCCTGCAAACTTGTTCGCACAACGCCGGATCCCTCAGCCGGAACATTACTTCCACTCGTTCATAAAGATTCCGCGGCATCCAATCCGCGCTCCCCAGATACACTTCCGTCTTGCCGCCATTGGAAAATGCGAAGATGCGGCTGTGCTCCAGGAAACGCCCCACAACGCTCCGCACTCGAATCCGGCTGCTGATTCCGCGCACGCCGGGGCGCAGCGCACACGCTCCTCGAATCAGCAATTCAATCTGGACGCCTGCCTGCGAAGCTCGGTAGAGCGCGTGGATGATGTTTGTATCGAGCAGCGAATTCACCTTTGCGATGATTGCAGCCGGCCGGCCCGCGCGCGCGTGCTTTGCCTCGCGGTCGATCAGGCTCACGCAATTTTCCCCCAAGTTGAGAGGTGCAACCGACAAAGGACCGTAATGGGGTTGCTCGGAATATGCCGTCAAGTAATTGAATACGTAGTGGACCGCTTCCGTGATCTTACTGTCGTGCGTCAGCAAGCTGAGGTCCGTGTAGAAACGGGCCGTGGATGGATTGTAATTGCCCGTCCCCAAATGAGCGTACCGGCGCGTCTTTCCGTCAGGATCGCGACGCACCATCAGCGCCAGCTTACAGTGCGTTTTCAACCCCACAAGGCCGTAATATACTTGCACGCCGGCTTCCTGTAGGCTGCGCGCCCAGCGGATATTCGAATCTTCATCAAAGCGGGCTTTCAACTCCACCACCACGGTCACTTCTTTTTTCGCTGCGGCTTCCATCAATGCCCGCACGATCGGCGAATTCTCGCTGGTGCGGTACAACGTCTGTTTGATGGACAGCACATCGGGATCCTGGGCCGCGCTCTCAATGAACCGCACAACCGCGGAATAGGAATCGTAAGGGTGATGCAACAGCAGGTCGCGCTGGCGCAAAAGGTCGAACAGCGCAGGCGCCCCCGGTTTCACCGCAAGCTCCCTTGGAACGAATGTCCGGAACTTCAGATCGGCTCGCGGCGTCTGTTCATACAAATTGAATAGCCGGGACAAATTGATCGGCCCATGGACTTGAAACACCTGCCAATTGGCCAAGCCGAAATTCGTGCGCAGCCGCTCGACAATTTCGGGATCGGCGCCCGCTTCGATCTCCAGGCGCACGGCCGCTCCCTTTCTGCGGCGGTGGAGTTGCATATCCACCGAATCCAAAATATTGCGCGACTCCTCTTCCCTCAAATACAGATTGCTGTTTCGAGTCACGCGGAACGGAGCGGCTGAGAGAATCTGATACCCATGATAAAGGTGGCTGGCATAGGCATGCACGATATCGTGCAAGAATGCGAATTCGATCCTCTTCCCTTCGCCCGGCAGGCGCAGCAGCCTGGGTAGTGCGCGCGGAACAGTCACCACTCCCAGATAGATATGCGGAGATTTTCGCCGCCGCCTCAGCAGAAACGCCAGGCACAGCGCCTTGTTCTGCACTCGCGGAAAAGGGTGAGCGGGATCCACTGTCACCGGCGTCAGCAGCGGTTCCACTCGCTCCAAATAAAATTTAGCTGCTGTTTTCCGAGCCGCCGGTTTCAATTTACTTACCTGGCGAACATAAATCGATTCCCCGGCGAGTGCCGGAACCAGCTTCTCTCTCCAGCATTTGTACTGGTCTTCCACAAACTGCTGGATTGTTTCCGCCATTTGCGCCAGAACAGCGTCAGGCATCATCCCGTCCGGCCCCGCCTGTCCTCGTCCTTGTTCCACCTGTTGCAGAAGCCCCGCCAGACGCACTTCCACGAACTCGTCCAGGTTGCTTGCAGTAATCGCCAGAAATTTCACACGTTCCAGCAGAGGATTACGGCTGTCCAGCGCCTCTTCCAACACCCGTCCATTGAATTGCAGCCAAGACAGATGCCGATTAAAAAATTGTCGTGGATCATCAAGCAGCGGAACGGCCATCAAAACCCCCAAGGCTTCCTAACACTAGAGTAGCAATGTTACAGGCAAGTTACGCGACTCGAATCAACGCTTTCTCCGGCAACTCCTCCGTCACTCCGCCGTCTCACCTTCATAGCGAACGGGCGTCTTTCTTCGTCATCCCGAGCCCGCCAGAGGCGCGCGAGGGATCCGGAGTAAGCTGCTAAGGCTTAAAGAGGAGCCGATTCGCGCCACCCCGTTTCCACTGCGATCCCCGCATAAAAACCCGCTTTCCGCGTCAACCTATTTCAAATCAAGGCTTTGGAATTAGATCCTCACAATTCCATTTGCCCTAAAGGTTAACTACACTCCTCAAAATGTTCCGATTTGGAATTGATCTCTCACGTTCCTGCCGATAAACTTTTTATCACAACGCTCCCGGGTTTGGCGCAAAGCACTCCTTGGATTGAATTTTGTTCAGCGCCTGCCGGGACCTGACGCCCGTCCGACAAAAGGAGATTCAAATGAAAAGCGAAATGGATTTGCAGCACTGTATTGACGATTGTAATCGCTGTACGCAGGCTTGCTTGGAAGCTATCCGTCATTGTTCCAGCAAAGCCGGATCGCCCCAAAGCAGCCAGTTGATCGATCAGTTGCTTTCCTGCGCGCAATCCTGCCAGTCGGCCGCGAATTGCTTGAGCCGTTCCTCGAGCACTTCGTCCCGGCAGTGCGATGTTTGTGCCGAAATCTGCAACACCTGCGCCGAAGCCTGCGAGAAAATGCGCGGCGACGACAAGTTGAAGCGCTGCGCCGATGCCTGCCGCCGCTGCGCCACCTCTTGCGAATCCATGGCCCACGCACCCGTAGGAGCATAATTTCCGACGGCCCGTCCCACCATGCATTCGATCGCGTAACGAATTTCAAGCGCTGGGGATGGAATCAAGACTCCATCCCCAGCGCAATTTTTTTCTGTAGGGGTGGCCCATCCTTTCCCGGCCTCATCGGAAAGCGCGCGGATTCAAATTTTCACTCTTTGACTTTATCCTTCTATTGCCTCCACAAGCACGATAGTATACGGTGCCATTCTCAGACCGCGATTTAACCAAGAGATACCATACCTTCTCCTGAATCAATTCCCGAGAAGGCGTTTTCACAAAGGGAGGCTTCATGTCGCTTCGCTATTCCATCACCGTTAGCAAAGACCACGCCCAGGTAACCGCGAAGTGGGACATCAGCGTCGACATGTCCGACACCGAATTAATTTCCAATTTCACTTTGACCGTCGAAGGCAAATCCCTCGACACGCAATGTTCCGGCGGCAACAAAGCCTGCAAAAGCGCCGCCTACGCCACTCTCGCGCATCCCACCGACGATTGCTCCGTCACCTTCGTCATCACCACCAACAAGCCCGACGAAAAAAACGGTGACGACATCCTTCGCGGCGCTAAAATCTACGACGACGTCTCCTTCTCCAGCTAACTGCGGTCTCGAGGGTGCCGGGTTCCCACCCGTCGGGCTTACGTGTGGGGGGAGCGCGCGAAAATGTTGTTTCGAGCGTGCAATCCATGAAGAAGATACTGCTGGGCTTTCTGTTGCTCCTATTGCTGGTTTGCGCCTGCGCTGTCTATGGCTTTTGGGCGATGGACAAGACCAATCTGTGGGGATCTCAGATCTCCGCATACGAGAAGGCGGACCGAGTGAACCCGCCCAATCCGGGGGTTATCGTGTTCACCGGAAGTTCCAGCATCCGATACTGGGACACACTGGCAAATGACATGAAACCGCTCGAGGTTATTAACCGCGGGTTTGGTGGTTCGACGGTCGCTGATGTAAACCATTATGCATCCAGGATTATCATTCCTTACCGGCCTCGCGCCGTTGTCCTTTACGCGGGTGACAACGATCTCTCCTGGCCGTGGTCCAAGACTCCAGAACAGGTGTTCGCAGACTTTAGGCAATTTGTGGGGATCATTCGCGCTCAACTCCCCGATACCTGGATCTACTTCGTATCAATCAAGCCTTCGATCCTGCGCTCGGGTAACCGCCAGAAGCTAAAAAAGACGAATGAGCTGATTGCGGCGTACATTAGCACCCAACCACGACTCCAGTTCATCGACGTTGACCAGGCCATGTTGAACGCGCGGGGCAAACCCCGCTGGGAACTCTTCCGCTGGGACGGCCTGCATATGAATGCCAAAGGCTACGCAGTCTGGACGTCGATTATCAAGCCCGTGCTTCTAAGCCGCTTTGAAGCCACGCATGAGCCACCAAGCAAATAACTGGCAAGCCGGGGTGCCCCACACGTCGCATTTACGTGTGGGGATTTTGACCTCGCCTCTCCGTTTTCCTGCCTCTCTTCCCCGTTTCTCCCGATCTTCACGCCTTTGACTTCGTAGGGGCGCTGCTTGCTGCGCCCGGGTTTCTCCGCTTTGATTTTTCGATTTCTCCGAGCGATGTAAGCGCCTCCCGTTCGAAAATTTGCCGGGCGGCGCATCGAATTTGTCATCATTTCCGAGCTCGGAAACAGGCACCCGCAAACATACGATATAGAGGCGATTAGAATTTTATAACCCCTTGTCTTTTCAATGGTTTGGTAAATTTTGACTATGAATCCCATTGGCGATTAGCCAGGCGATTAGAAATGTGCGTCTTGTGCATCCCGAACGTCTCTGCGGGACGGTGTTTTTGTTCCGAAATCCCGAGAAAGATCGACGCTGCGAAAATCGAAACTTTTTGTGAGGTCAATGCGTTGGAACGTCTGGAAGGGTTCGATGCCGGCGGGAGATGGGCGCCCGGCAGTGGTGACGGAGAGACTCTTAGCGTATTCTCTCATACCACTGTTTACCATAAAGGTACGGGTCGTGTCAAGACAATTCGAGACGTAGACATTTGGGTGCATTCAGCGCCGTAGGCGCGCCAGAACTTAGCCCAGTGCGTGAGCACTGGGTAGGCAACCCAAAAAGAATTCAAGCACCGGAGGTGCGTCACATCCTTCACACCAAATCAGCTCTGGATATCGGATTGCTCCGCCCAATTGAAACTTCACGAAATGGAATTTGATCCGGGATTTATCTATGTCCCGGTGCCGCACCTACGGCGCTAGACGACTTCCTTCGCCATCGTCCCCCACCCTCACGGGTGGGGCTAACGTCTGTCGCGCCCACGGCGCTAAGAATAGGGCTACGTCTCGAAACATTATTCTTCGTAGGGGCGCCGCTTGCCGCGCCCGGGTTTCCAGTAGCACAGCCACTCCTGGCTGTGCGCTTGGCGTTTACCCCGATGTGCGCCTGGAGTTTACCCCGATGATCATTATCGGGGCATCCCGATGGTTTTGATCGGGACCCTTGATCGGGGCACCCCGATGGTCCCGCATGCGGGATCGGGGCGCCCGGCTTTTTCCGTGCGTCAATTTCCGGGTTCGTAGGGGCGCTGCTTGCTGCGCCCGGCTTTTTCCGTGGGTCAAATTCGTGGGAGCCAGGTGGCTTAGTATTCCGCTCCGGCTGGTGTACCACCCGAAAGATCGGGTGTGCAGCATTCACTCATCGTATTCAAGCAAGCCATGCCGCTGATCAAGATCGCTTTCATCGCTCGATTCGATCGTAAAACAAAAGCCCCACGTTTCTGCCGAAACATGGGGCACCCTCGCAAACCGACAACTCCGCAACGTTCATACTTCGGCCACCCGCCTCACTCAGAGATTAGAATCCTCTGCCATGATCTTTTCAAAGAGCTGTTTTGTAGACATTCGACTTTCATCCTGAAGCTTTCTCGTAACTCGTCTGCTGATTTCCAATGCTCCAGCTCGCCCCCCGAGACCTTTGAACTCGCCGTTCTTTCCCCCAATCCCAGTCCTTGCCGGAACGTAAAATTGCAAGCATCTGCGCAGTTTTGTACTCCGCCTGTAACAGAGTCCGATCAATAACTTGCGCGCCGATAAAGCATATGGCCCACAATCCCGAGCCACGGAGCATTATGTATTTCTTCGGCGAACGCCATGCTTTAGGCTGCCATTTTTTAACAGCCTTGAAATAATTCCTGATGACTCGATATTGAGCTTCAGCATCTTCCAAGTGTGGCAATTGAGTCGAACCGCTAAACATGTACTCGATTCCGGTCTTTAACCCGCGAAGCGGAATATCGACGCCGACCTGCTTCTTGCCCCTTCAAAAACCCGTCCGTGGAATGGGCTCGCCGAATCACGGCTCAATCGTTGAGCGATGTAAAGCTCTGGGGTTCGATGTTTAAGCTCTTCCTCGGGAGTCAAGCGAACCTCTATTCCGTCGAGGTGACTCGTGTTATGCGCTTTTGGTTGTCATTAATGTCCCTAAAGAGTTGGATTTCCTCTTCCTACCGAGATCATAGGCAAGCAAAACGATACCAATTTTTCAATTCTTGAATAGCCGGTCTGTTTTCCATCTCCGTACTGCAATCTGTGGTTGCCATCAACGCGCGAGATGGATATCGAATCGCCATGTTTGGCTGCCCTCGTGTCTATTTCAAGTATTCCGAGATCGGGCAAGTCTGGCGACACCGGATAAAACGTGACCACATCCTTCTTGCGTGCACAAAGAAAAACCTCGGGCCAGAAACCTAGCTCCCGGTTCTTTGCGTACTCATATGCATCCCGCGCGTGTGAAGTGTTCAAATCTCGCTGGGTCCCTTCTGGATTGTTTTGCTGATCATAAATGTCAGCCTTGGATAAATCCGCGAGGTCGGCTAATCTCGCGAAGCCCCGATAGACGTTTACTCCAAAAACCTTCGCCCTCACAGCGGAGGTCTTTAAGGTCCTCTTTTCTCCCTTGGTCATTGTCCCAATCCTTTCTATTTTGCTGCAATATATAGGGAACTCTTGTTCCCGGGTGTAGTCCGTACTTTCTCTCGAATTCCCTCGAGGAGCACACACAATGTGAGCATCAGGCATTGTAATTCTTCGATAGCTATTGGAGGGGCACTATCGAAATATCTCTCTCTCGTCCATTGGTAGGAACGACGGCTGGCAACTCGCTTTCTCAATTCGGCTAAATGCTCGCGGACAGGCGACTTTACATAGTCAAAAGAAATCGAGTGCGCACTGAAATTGCGAAGGGCTCTGAGTCGCTCAAGCGCAACATATAGGGTTTCGTCGATTAGACCCAAGCGTCGACACAATTTGATCCGAGCGCTGAATGAGGACAAAGGCGTATCACCTTCGAGCAATTCGTCTTGAACCTTTGGCTTTGCGATTTTCGGCAATAGGAAATTACGTAGGATCTCGGCTAAGAGATGGTCAATTTTCGATGCTCCGACAATTACCAATGGTCGCGCATTGCGCTCTGCCAATAAGTCATCGGCAAACAGATCGAACAATTCACCACTCTTTAGTTCTTGCGCCATCGCACCGTAGCAAACACCCTTTTGAAGGTTTCGTAAAAACTTGATATTGCCCAAACCTCAATATCACACTTCTTTAGTAAACCTCTTTAATATAAATTACATTATCATGTTCCACTAAATTTGCGGCAAAGCAGACAGGCACTCCTAAACAACCACTCGCTGAAGCAAGCCTACCTCTGTTTTCAACTTGGCCCAGCATAATGCTTTGTCGACTATCAAAGATGGTATCTTCGAATTGTAAAGCCAAAATCGATGGTCAATTCGAATCATGCTCCACCAGTTGGCACAGCGCCTGACTATTACCTGGAACTGATGTATCGACACGGGAAAGAAAGGAGGCGACATGAGAAGAGTCCTGTGGTTTGCGGGGGCGGTTGCACTAGTCGCAGGTTGCCGGAGCACTGCTTGAGTATTATTTCCGACCGATTCTCCCGCGAATGCAGCCCAAGATAGCAATTATTTCTGCGGATGAATCTTCTACTAAAGCATTCACAGGGGCACTTTCGGAGGCTTGCCCGCAAGCCGCGTACACCGCCGAAAAGGGAAAAGAAGACTCTGACTACCGGGTGGCATTATTTTGGAACGCAGACCACTGGTCTTCATTCGTAACCAGGAGAGATGGCGCTGTAGTTTTATTCCCTGAAGACCCGCAATATACAGGTTCGGACTACAAAATTATCCTTCGCAGGATCTGCAACGCGCTCGTAAGAGATGCAATCGCTCTGGGCCGCTGATCAAACCTTCCGTTCTCAAATCGGCGCCAAGGTCAATCGGGGAGTCGAGTGGCAATCGTCCAGCGCAGATCGCTTCGAAATACGGGATTTGCGGAACGGCCCTGTAGTTTCGACAGCACTAGTCGATCGGAAGTCCGGCCGAGTTTGGGTCTGGAAAACTGGCGCCAAAGAGTCTTCCGCATTTTTTGAAGAAGATGTAATTCCAAAACCAGACAATTAGTGGGGGGGGGGGGCGGAACAGGCTTAAACGGATCGAAACGAATTTGGGTGGCCCATGTTTCGACAGAAACGTGGGGCTTTTCTGTTTTGCGAAATCCTCGCAACTCCGTCCGGAGTGCGAACGCCCGGGCCGGCTGCCATCGCGGCTTCAGGCCAGCACCGTCAGCGGGCGAACCTGAGTCTTGACGAGCGCTTCTTTTTCATTTCGCGCGACGCGCAAATTAAATTCTGATTGTAGATTGAGCCAAAAATCCGGGGTGGTCCCGAAAGCGTAGGCCAGCCGGAGAGCCATTTCAGGAGAGATGCCCCGCTCTTCCTTCACTATATCGTAGACGCTTGGAGCGGGCACGCGCAGAGCCAGAGCGAGCCGATTGGGATTCAAGCCAAACGGGATCATGAATTCCTCCCGCAAAATCTCGCCGGGGTGGATGGGCTTTAATTTCGACATTGGAATTCTCCTCAATGGTAGTCAACGATTTCAACCTGATGGGCATCGCCATCGAGCCAGACGAAACAGATGCGCCATTGATCGTTGATGCTGATACTGTGCTGCCCTTCGCGATCCGCTTCGAGCCGATGAAGCCTGTTCCCCGGTGGCGCCTTCAAATCCGTCAAACGCTTCGCCGCATGCAGCATCAATAATTTCCGCCGCGCGGGCTGCAGGATATTCGCAAATTTCGCGGCACTTTCATCATTAAAAAGCCGCTTCGTATCGGCGCATCGGAAGGACTTTATCACATCCAAAGGATATAATGCGGCGCATTAAATGTCCAGAACCAATAAAAGCGGGTGGCGCGTGTTTCGGATCCAGTTTTCTCCGGTGGCGAGCATTTATCGCCCAAGAGCCCGGACGCCTCCAACCTCCAATTTCCAATCTCCAGAACTTCTGCATCTATTGCTTCATCTAAGCACGTGCCCTGGTGTATAATGGGGAGGTCCATCTGATGGCTTGGGTGGCTGGGAGGAGACTGTGAGCCCGGACTTGGGCGCGAGGAGGCGAAAAATAGCGTAAAGCTATGGCGAATTTCGGGCGGAATTAGCTGAAAGCTAATCGCCACGGCGATTCAATTAGAATCGTGCTTAACCCCTTTCGCTGCAACGCGAAGTGGGTTTCTAATCGCCTCTATATCATGCGTTTTTGGCGATCAAAATCGAGCAAACAAAAAATGCAACAGCGGGCGCCCGAATGGGAAACGCTGCGTCCAAACATGAGCACCGAGCAAGAGCGGGCGCAGCAAGCAGCGCCCCTACGAAAACTCGGGCGGATTGTGGTGCACCGGGCGCGGAGGAACAAGTCAAGAACCCCACCCTTCCCGTTTGAAACCGGGAAGGATGGGGCACCCGGGGCCCTTACGAAAACTCGGGCGAATCACTGGCGCGGGGGATGCGCCATTTTGGCTTTGGGATTGTGGCGGGCTTGGAAAATTTATTTTTTGGCTTTGCGCGGGCGGATTTGTGACACTGGTTGCACTATGAACCTACTTCAGGAAATGGCGGCGCACGATCACGAACAGGTGATCGCGATTCAGAACAATGCCACGGGGCTGCGCGGATTTCTGGCGATTCATGACACGACGCTGGGCCCGGCGCTGGGCGGCATTCGCATCCTGCCTTACAAGACGGAGGACGAGGCGCTGGCCGATGCGTTGCGGCTTTCGCGCGCGATGACCTATAAGGCGTCGCTGGCGGAATTGCCGTGCGGCGGAGGCAAAGCGGTTTTGATCGCTCATGAGGGATTGAAAAGGGCGGCGGCGTTTGAAGCGTTTGGCGCGCTGGTGGAAAGTTTGCGCGGAAGATTTTTTACCGGGCAGGATGTGGGAATCGTGGAAGGCGACCTGGCGGCGGTGGGACGCGCCACCGGTTATGTGGCGTGCGAATCGGGGCCGGAACTGGGTGACATCAGCGAGCACACCGCGATCGGAATTTGGCACGGGATGCGCGCGTGTCTTGATTTTGCGGGATTGCGGAAAGCGCGAGTGGCGATTCAGGGAGCCGGCAGCGTGGGCGTGTGGCTGGGAAAAATTTTGAAGCGCGAAGGGATGGAATTGCTGGTGGCGGATATTGACTCGGCGCGCGCGGAAAAATTTGCGGCGGAAATTGGCGCGCGTGTGGTGCCGCCTGGCGAGATTTTGTCGGCCGAGTGCGACGTGTTCGCGCCGTGCGCGCTGGGCGGAGTGCTGAATCGCGAAACGATTCCGCGGTTGAAGGCGCGCATCGTGTGCGGCTCGGCGAATAACGTGCTGGCGACGCCGGAAGATGCGGCGGCGCTGGATGCTCGCGGAATTTTATACGCGCCGGATTATCTGGTGAACGCAGGCGGATTGATTCGCGGCGCCGATTTCTTTTTGCTGAAGATTCGCGACAGCATGCCGAGCCTGGAACGCATTTACGGCCGCATGACTCGCGTGCTGCGCGCCGCCGCCGAAAAGAAAATTCCCACCGCGCGCGTGGCCGATGAAATGGCCGAAGCGCGGTTGAAAAAAGCGAAAACATTTCGCGATTTGACCTGGGGCGCGCCGTCGCCTTCGCCGTCGGCTACGGGAGCCTGCAGGTGATTTCCGGGTCGCGGATGCGGCGCGGGCAGCAGCGCCGTTTTGCGTTGGCGCACAGGGTGAAGCGCGGTAGAATTGGCGACCGGAGGTTGCGCGACACAAACTGCGCGACCCGATCGAAACCATCGGGACGCACACTGCGCGCCTGTAGCTCAGATGGATAGAGCACTAGCCTCCGAAGCTAGGGGTCGTGGGTTCGAATCCCTCCAGGCGCGCCACTCTTACCCATTTGGTTTCAACTGGTTCGCTATTTTCGTCGGTCTTTTCGAAAGATTGAACATCGCAAGAACTGTTCACTTTTATACAGTCCGGGGCGAAGCCTTTTTGCTAAAATAAGGGGAGGTATGGAGCGATTAGCTTGTCGATATCGCTTCCTTGTGAATATGAAACCAAGAACACACAAGCACAATGGACATGCCGACTCTTTCAACCCGCAGGTATTTCTCGACACCGCAGGAGTGAAGAGAAAAGTTGCCACGTATGGGAGAAATGAAACCATCTACACGCAAGGCGACGCGGCCGATACCGTTATGTACATCCAGCAGGGCGGAGTGAAGTTTACGGTGGTGAACGGGACGGGAAAGGAAGCCGTGGTTGCCATGTTTGGTCCCACCGACTTTTTTGGCGAGGGATGCATGGCGGGCCAACTTCTCCGCATAGGCACGATTACCGCCGTTACACCGACTACTTTGCTGGTGATCCGAAAGGAAGAATTGCAGCGCGTGCTCCATGCGGAGCACGACTTATCCGATCGCTTCATCGCGTATATGCTCGGCCGCAACATCCGAGTGGAAGAGGATCTAATCGACCAGCTCTTTAACTCGAGTGAAAAGCGCTTGGCGCGCACCCTGCTGCTTCTTGCGCGCTACGGCGAGCAGGAACAACCAGACCGCTTGCTGCCGAACGTTTCCCAGGAAACCCTGGCAAGCATGGTCGGAACCACGCGATCGCGAGTGAATTTCTTCATGAACAAATTCAGAAAACTGGGTTTCATCGAGTACAACGGCAAAATCAAGGTCAATAAGTCCTTGCTGACAGTCGTCTTGCACGAGTAACGTCTTCCGTTCACGCGAACGGCCCGCCACAATAAAAATACTGGCAAACTACTATATTCCAACGACTGATTCGAGGCGCGCCCGGATCAATTGCAGGTCACGATTCAAATCAATCACGCAGTGACGGATGCGCTTCTCCGCAGCTCGAGTTTACCGGTTGGAGTGGGTGCCGAATCATCGGAAAATGGGCCGTCAATCAGAAAGGAATTTTGTTTGGATTGGGATTCGCCGTCATGCCGTTGTTTAATCGCATAAAGAGCCAGCTCCAGGCGGTTCGAAACACCCAACTTGTTAAAAATGCGGAAAAGATAGTTGCTGACCGTATGTTCGCTGATTCCCATCTTCAACGAAATCTCCCGGTTTGGGTGGCCGTCGGAAATCCAGTGTACGACTTGAGACTCTCTCTTGGTCAGCAAAGACATTCCTTTAGCGTCGGTCACGCGGACTGGAGCCGTTTTCGTGAAGGCATTAAGAAGCAAGTGGAGTTGGCGGCTATCGGCCCACACCTGTCCGTTGTGCACGGATTGAATGCATTTGCAGAGCTGCTCAAAACACTCGGCACGGCTGAATACGCCTTTTGCGCCTCCCCGGAAAGCATGCATGATGAGCTCATCATTCCAGTCGTCGAAAATCATGATGCACCGAATCTCGGGATACGTTAAATGCAAGATCCGGAGAGCTTCAAGGCCCATCAATTGTCCATCTTGAAGATCACCATTAAGCAACGCGACATCTGCATTCGCCCGAGCTGCCGAGGCAATCGCGCCCGCACTCGATACCTCGCAGGCTGCTACCTCAAACTGATGCGGAAATCGCTGGAAGGAAGTCTGCAGCAGCTCACACCCCATCGCGGAGGCGTCAGCAATGATTAATCGGACACGATTCTGTCCCATTTCACTACGAAACGTAGATCCCAAAGTCCGCGGGGCCGAGGGCAACGATGACATCAAAATCCTCCATGTTTAGCGGCGATTAGGCCAGACTGCAAACCTTAGTGTTTATTTGTAGCGCCCGACGCATGCAATTGTTTCTTCACTTTTCATCTTCGAAGCACTTTCCCGGCTTTCCCGAGAAGTCCGGCGAAGGCAGCAAGATGCCACGACCGTCACCGAGAATCTGTTCAAAACAACACATTGCAAAACTGAAACTACCGCACCGATTTGCTGAGCTTGTTCTTGAAACATCGGCAGCTTGCCGGGGCTGCAAGAAATCCCGGCAAGCTGGTTGGTGACTCAACTATTTGTTCGAAGCGTGCTCGGATTCGTTGCGGGGTGCGCTCTTCTGCAGAGCGCGGACAAATTGACGGCCCGTTTCGGGCACGCTCAGGTCTTCACTTCTGACGATGTCCCTGGCTTTGATGGCGCGGCCATACACCTGTTCGCTTGCGTCATCGTCTGGACGAAGCGTGGAACCCTCAAGGGATATGCCGGCAAACAAACCCCGGGAACGCGAGTAGCTCAGGATCTCGGCTCGCATCCAAGCGTCGGTATCCGCGGAAGCATCGCGTCCTTTGGGCCCTCCGGCAACGGAAGCATCCGCACCCAATTTGACCTTGCTGCTGAGAATCGATTCCATCCCTCTGTTATTCATCACGAGCAGTATCAAGTCCGTCGCTTCTCCTCCGATTTGAAAGCCGACACTTCCACCTTCCAGTGCGTACATGGCTGGAGCTCCCCAGGCGCCATTGAATTTCTCGCCCCTGCGGCAAACCATCGCGCCGCGCCCGTAGCTCCCGCCTACGCCAAATGCAAGCTTCTTGACGGACGGAAACACGATGACGCACTCCGCCTTTTCCAGGAGTTCCTGGGGAATGTTTTCAGGCACGTTAAGGACTTCTTGCAAAACAACACCACAGTTTTCGAGGCGTTCTTGTTCGTTATTCAATTTCGAAGCATATACCGCGCCTGCCGCGAGCGTAAGGCATGCTGCTGCAATTAGAAAACTCTTCATCGCTGACCTCCTCGGTCAAAACATCATTTGTATACTTTCTGTTTCTTCGGAAACTTGTTTGAAGGACCATCAACCCGGTTCAATTCACGATAGGGATATTCGATACCCGGCTCTCAGGCGGGGGAAGTTTGCGGCTTTGAGCTAGGATTTCTGTTTGGCGCCAACGACGAGCAGGATAATTCCTCCGACCAATGCAAGCCCCCCGAGCACGGGCGGAATCGAAATCCGGTCATGCTTCTCCGCAGTCGCGTGGATCGGTCCGACATCCAGTATTTTTTCTTGATGGGTGTAGTTGAACCCTTGATAGGCGAGTGCCAGCCCGCCGAGAACAATGAAGAGAACTCCGGCCCACATGATCGGTTTCATCGTTTTTGCCTTTGCAACTCAACCGTCCTTCTTCGACCCTGAATCAACATAATCAGAAAAAGCCTGGCCCTGCTATTTCAGTTCCGCAAGAGAACCGTGCGAGCAATGTTTGCGCCGCACGAGGAAATCGCTGCTGTAATTTCGCAGGCGAGTCATTCTAGAGCGCTTGAAACTGCAAGTCTGTTCACTTGAGCACACTTAACCTTATTCTCTCGCAATTTCGTGATTAAGAGCAGGAGGCAGTAAAACTGCCCATAGCTAATTTCCTGCGGGATTCCCAGGTGTTGAAACGCGGATCAGCCAGGCCGCGACAGCGGCGTTTCTTTCGATCTGCTTTATTTAGCCGGGCTGGCGGCAAGAATCGGGGCTGGAGTGAACAATTTCAACTGATCGAGGGAAGTCAACACACTTTGCCAGCGAACATCATCCTTCTTTGTCTCGATGGGAACAGAAAGGTCTGAATAAAAACCCAGAATGTTGTCGCGCAAGTCCGTTGAAGTTAAATCGAACTTCCGCTCCGCCAATTGACCTAACAACTTTGCATAGGTATCGTCTGTCAAAGAATATTCCGCCGCCTTGGTTTCCTTGCCGCTGTCAAAATCACAATTGGCAAGCTCCAGTGAGCCGGTACGAACCTGTTGCAGATAGATGCGATATTGGTCGACGGTGGTGTTGATGCTTTTGAAATAGAGGTCCGCCGTCTGCGCCGTGGGGCTGTTGAACGCCAGCGCCTTAAACGGGCCGATCTTCGGCATGTATCGCAGAAGAATTGAGAACATGCGAGTCTTGAATCCGTCCTTCTTATAGTCTTTTCCCCACTCTTTTTCATAATCGGAGCGCGAAAGCCGATACAGGAATTTGCGTTTAGCGAAGTTGGGAGTCTCGCGCATCATGTCCTTCTTGTGGGTTCGCAGCGCAACTCGGGTCATCTCTGGAATCATGCGGCTGACGGCGAAGCGATAGGAGCCGATCGAGAGATCTTCCCGTGTCAGGACTTCTTTCAATTCCACTCCATATACGATGGGAAAGACGCGCTCGAGCAAAGGCTTGGACACCTGGAATCCGATAAAATCGTGGTACTGCTGGGAGGCATAGCGATTTTTCGCGACCTGCTCCATGTCGAATCCGAACTCCGTCTTCAGATGAGCAGTGCGATCCTGAGCGTATCTGACGGAATTGCCGTACTTCGCCCGCAGCTTGGGATACTCGATGGAAACGGAGCGGTTAACGGCGGGGTGGCCGGCGATGTCCGATGCATAGTGCGCGAGCGCGCCCAAGGCAAAGGCATATTCGTTGGCATCCTGACTCTGCCGCAGCATCTCTCGAACAAAGTCACCACTGCGAACGTAGTGCACCAAATTGCTGAATTCCACGCTGCCAAAGGGATAGTAGCCGAGGTCCTGGATGACGGCGCCGCCATATGCGTAAGCGTGCGCCTGCTTGAGTTGGTCTTCCGAGAGATCCGGAAAGCGATTCAACAGCAGCGGACGAATTTCCTCGCCCCACAGTAAGTCCACGATTTCCTCGTGAGTGAGCACAGAGTACGCGAACGAACCGCCGGCGCACAGCAGCAGGACGAGCAAAACTGCCGCCACGCGGATGCACCAAGCTCCCAGGCTACCCAAAGCAACCCCCGGAGGGATTCGCGGACTAACTTGGTTTATTGAGTTCATGGACAAGCTTCTTCGCTTCTTTCATTCTCTCTTTGTAAAACGAGGGACTGATCAGAACTTTTTTCGCTCCCACGCGCATATGTTCCTTGATTCCTTTCTTTGTCAAAAACAAGGAAAGCGCCAGGTACGTCTTGATTTCTTTTTCCAGAAACTGAATTGCATGCCGCCTGGCCTGATCCATCAATCACCTCCTGATAGACAAGCACGACCCACTTGAAAAATAAAAGCAGACCGTGCGACGCAGCTGATAGCCGGTGGCTAGCCCGAACGCGATGAACCGAAAGAAAGAGCTCGGGCAGCCGGAGCGCCCCAGTGAGTCTGAACCATAGGAGCAAAATCTATATTCGACCCAGAAGCACCAGAATGACAACGATGACGAGAACTAGACCCACGCCTCCGGTGGGTGCGTAGCCCCACTCGCGGCTATGTGACCAGCGTGGCAATGCGCCGAATAGCGCCAAAATCAAAATAACGATCAAGATAGTTGAGAGCATCCTTCCCTCCTGTTTTCTCGCTTCAGTCGATATTTAACTTTTCTTACTGCACTGCCGGGGCGATTCGGCCCAACAGGCATCCCAGCCGCCCCGGAGACTGGATTGGAAAAATGCTCAGAGCACAACGGTTATGGATATGCGAGTCTCGGGATAGTACGGGTTGCACAGGTAATATCCCCCATCAACGTAATCAACATAAACGTCGTCGGTGTAATACCAACCGTCCGGCCACGGATCAACAAAACCGAACCAATAGCCGCCGTATTGGAAGCGGGAAAACCCGCCGACCATCCTGGGGCTGCTGATGCGAAATCTATGATCGCGGCCAAAATTGGAACGGAAGCGATCGTCCGGTATGCGGCCACCGCCTCTGGCGCTCAGACGGAGAGCCGGCTGTGCGCGTTGTCGGGCCTCTTCCTGCTGAGTGCGCTGCGGATGTGAGAACGTGGCCTGCTGTTGGTGCGGTTGTACCTGCTGTCCCTTGGCTTGCTGCTGTTCTTGTTTCTTAGAGTTGTTTTGCTGCTGATGCTGCTGTTGCTTTTGCTGGTCCTGTTGCGCCTTGGCTTGCTGCTGTTCCTGTTTCTTAGAGTTGTCCTGCTGCTGATGCTGCTGTTGCTTTTGCTGGTCTTGTTGCGTCTTGGCTTGCTGCTGTTCTTGTTTCTTAGAGTTGTCCTGCTGCTGATGCTGCTGTTGCTTTTGCTGGTCTTGTTGCGTCTTGGCTTGCTGCTGTTCTTGTTTCTTAGAGTTGTCCTGCTGCTGATGCTGTTGTTGCTTTTGCTGGTTTTGTTGCGTCTTGGCTTGCTGTTGTTCTTGCTTCTTAGAGTTGTCCTGCTGCTGATGCTGCTGTTGCTTCTGCTGGTTCTGTTGCTGCTTGGCCTGCTGCTGTTCTTGTTTCGCAGGCTTATCCTCGTGCTTTTTCTCCTGCTCCTTCGGTTGATCGTGTGGCTCTTGCGCTGCGAAAGCCGGCACAGTCCAACCTGCCAGCAGAAGCATTGCCGATGTAGCTACGACACGAAATGATTTCACCATTTTGTCTCCATTAAAATACGCTCCTATGCGCGCCTCACTTCGCGTGCGACGCGCAATGGTTCTCGATCCTTAATTTCTGGTACGCGGCTCGCAGATATTCCTTCTGCTGTTAATCCAGCCGCGCTAGCTATCCGATGCGGATTCGGGAGAGTGAGTGGATCAATCCAAATGCGTTGAGGAGCCACAACACCACTGCAATCACCACCACCGCGTTCAAAATCGATTTAATGCTTCCTGCCATGGGAATGAAGCGATTCACCAACCACAGCAGGACGCCCACTACGATCAGGGTTAATAGAACTTGCATGAGAGGCATAGTTTTTTTCCTTTCTAGCAGAGCTAGAGCTGCCAGACACTTCTGGAGCGGTCCAAGAATTGCCCCAGGTACAGTCTTGCGCGGGCCATCCCGTGAACCGCTTTCACTCCACAATTGGCTGGTGTGACTCTCCGGCCGAGTGTCTGGTTAAAGAGTCGCTCGATATCCTTGGGGCTTGTGAAAGCCGTGGGGTGCAAGCTCCGGGGATGGACTGCCAAGCAAAACAGTCCCTTTACTTCAAGTTAATCGTAGACGGTCTCAAGGCGAGTGTCTGTTCACTTCTATACAACGACTTCTGTTCAACAGCCTGTAGTTCGTTCGAAGAAGTCCACGGAAATCCAGGTTCGCATTCTGCTAGTAGAGCTCGCGGCGCTTGGTCCTGGGGTGCTTTGCGCAAACGTGAGCAACAAATTCGGTGTCGCGCTGGCGTTCGAAGTTATCCTTCATCTCCGCCAGAGTGTTGCCGAGAGGCGGACCCGTAGGGTTAAACATCCAAGCGCAGTTCGAGCAAGCCCAAGACTCAGTGCGTTCGGACTTGACCCAAATTATTGTTCTCATGAAAGCCTGCCGGGCGGGATGCTGCTCACTCGCATCAAAGATTTCGGCACGTGTTGGAGTTGTTGCGCCGCGCCTGTCGCACGCGATTTCTCCAGCGAGTCTGCCGCTGGCATCACCTGCAGCAAAACTGCTTTCATCAACTCCATTGGAACCTATTCAAAATGTGTTTCCCTGTTTCTCATCGCAGCCGCTCCCGAGGCTGAGAGCACCGTAGCAATCTCCAAGGCATACGGGGAAAATCTTCTATATCACCCGGCACCAACGCAGCGTCCCCCTAAGGCGATGAGGCACGGCGTTAACGCGACCGAGCCGACTTCGCGCAGAGAAAGCGGGCTGAGGGCAGAGCGCGCTTATTTCTAGATTTTTCTGTTGTACGTCACAATGCGCTTGTGATAGTAATACGTCTCGTTAGTTATACGTTTGCTGTGCGGGAGGCGAGCATTGAAGACCAACGCGGCGGTTTCTCATTTCAGGACGATGGACCTGGGGGCAGTTCCTCGTTCGCGAAACGGAAAACACAGAGTGATTGTTTCCCTGATTCTTCGCGACCTTGACCACCTGAAGGAGGGTGCGGCCCTTCGGGTGCCTTTGGCCGATCTGGCGGACAGCAAGGAAAACGTGCGTTCCGCGTTGAACCGCGCTACTCGAAAGGCCAAACGGAATGTCGCTACGGCGACGGACGAACAGTTTTTGTACATTTGGAACGCAGGCAAGGCCTGAACAGCGGGAGATCGAATGCTCCCCGCCACACACCAGCCGTGCGGGAAATCGTAGTGTTTCGAAGATCAGGAAAATGGGCTTCGTCAAATGCAACAGCGGGCTGCAAATAAACGCTTCTCTCCTAAATGTTTTCGTTTACGATTCCCAGAAATTGAATGCGGCGAAAAGAGCGGCAAAGACCTGGATAGGTCAGCGAGCCTTTTTCAGCAGCTTCATCTTGTAAAGCGCGCGATCCGCTGACTGGAACAGGCTTTCGATAGTCGCGCCATCCCCGGGATAAACCGCCACTCCGACGCTGACGGAAAGCACAGGCTTCTCCCGATCATGGGACAGCCGTTCGCAAATCCTGTGAGCCGCCGCCTTGGCTTCCTGGCTAGCGATCTCCGGCAAAATGATGGCAAACTCGTCGCCGCCATACCGCGCTGCGGTGTCAATCGATCGGCAGAAGAAGCGGAAAATATCGGCCAAGCGGCAAAGCGCCCGATTGCCTGCCAGGTGGCCATAGAGGTCGTTAATCCGCTTCATTCCATTTAAATCAAAAAGGAGCACGGCAAACGGCCGCGCGGTGCGTTCAGAGCGCTTGATCTCTGATTCCAGAGTTTCGGTAAGCCTGCGGTAGTTTGCCAGCCCGGTGAGCGCGTCGGTTGCCGCTAAGTGGCGAAGCTGATCCTCCGATGCCCTTTGCACAGTGACGTCCTCGGCGATGATCCCGCACCCGTCTGGTGCTCCTTCCTCGAATCCGACTTGACGGCCGCTGAGCCGGACTTTCATCGGCGATCCATCCTTCCGCTTCCATTCCACTTCGATCAAATCCACATGGCCCGTTTGGCGGTAGGACTCAAAGATTTGCGCGCGCTCGATTGGATCACGGATGATATCTGTGGCCAGGTTTACCGCCATCAGTTCCGCCTTGGATCCATAACCGAGCATTGCCACCAGCGCGTCATTTACCGCTAAAAACCGTCCGCCCACGTCAAAGTGGCAAATGCCATAGGTGGGATTCTCTGACAGCGCGAGATAATGGGCCTCCGAGTGGCGCAGCTCTTTCTCCGCGCGGTTTTGTTCCTCGTGCCTGTTTTTTTCCTCGACCGCCATAGCGACGGCCAGCGGCAAACGGTTTAGACGATTTTTATCCACGCAATCGAATGCACCCCGCCGGAGATACGCATTGGTCATCTCCTCTACCAGAGTGCTGGCTGCCAGGATGAACGGAATTTCCTTGTTCACCCGGCGCAGCAGTTCGAGCGCCTCGATCCCTGTCCAACTGGCCATCAAGGAATCGCATACAACCACGTCATAGGACTTAGTATGCAATCGTTCTCCGAACTCCACCCGGTCTTGAATCCAATCAATGGAGACAGTAATTCCCATCCGCTTGAATTCACGTAAACAGAGTTTGACGTCCGATTCCCGGTCATTAACAAAGAGAATTCTTACGATACGCCGCTGGTGGGTGGGGAAATGAGTGACAGCCGGACTTGGGTGTATCCGTTGCGTTTCATTCTGAACCAGGTGCTGTGTCATGACAAACCGCCTTGAAGTCCTCCGAAGCCAGATCGGGATTCCCCCGGTCGGTTAAGGGAACGGGTGAGGACTCTGCCACCCTAAATTTTGCCTTCGTATGGGTACTGGGTCTGTCCCATTTTGGACAGCTCGCATCTATGTGTCGTTTTGGGTATGGCTTAGGAGTTGGATTGCACGAGGTTCTCAGACTGCCGAGCCCCCCAGTTGCCACTGAATCGCCGGGGGCAGGCGAGTATGATTCCGGATATTTTGGCGAGTGGCTTGCGTGCTCTTTCCTCGATTGGATTTCAAGAGGGCATTTTCTAACGTCTAGCGGTTCGCGGTGGTATTGCAGGGGGTCCTGCTTTGTCAAACTCAATTGCTGCCAAAAGTTTTTCCGTTGGTACTTTGAAGAGTGTTAAGAATTGATCGCCTGGGTCGATTCGCTCAAGACTCGAACTGAGCGCGGCAATATGACGAGAAAGGTTGTTCCGGAGAGAGTGGTCTCCTCCACTGAGACGGATCACCCATGGTCACGAATCACTTTATGCACGATGGCGAGCCACAAACTGCAATCGTTCATCCATCACCGAACACTCCTTCCAAGGCATCACTCCCTCCCCTAAAAGGGGAAAAAGTGTAACCTATGTGTCCGGTACAAGCTGTCACCTATGTCTCAGGTCGCTCATCGTTTATCATTGGGCAGTTTCTGGCGGCGTTCGTAACGTTTCGAATCGGGAGCGTGTTTCTTAAGGCGTTTCAGGACGTCTCGGATCGTGAACTGATTCGCGGCGCGAAGTTTGTTCAGTTCGTCCCATTCCAGCGGAACGGCGACTGGCGCGCCGGGCCGAGCTCGCACTGAAAAATCAGCTATGGCAGTTGCCGTATAGTCGTTGCGAAAATAATCGACAAAAATTTTTCCTTTGCGTTTAGCTTTGCTCATGGTTGCGACGTAGGCAACGGGCACGTCGCGGACCATTTCCCCGGCGATCGTGGCGCCAAACGCTTTTACTTTTTCCCAAGTGTCTTTTTCGGCGAGCGGGACCGTTACGTGAAGTCCCTTGCCGCCCGTACATTTCAAGAAGCTGTCGAGACCTCTTTTCCGCAGACGCTGGCGTAAATCCTGCGCGGCCAGTTTGACCGCATCGAAGGGGACGTCTTCAGCGGGATCAAGATCGAAAATCAGGCGATCGGGAAAATCGATCCTTTCGACGCGCGCGCCCCAGGGATGGATTTCGATAGCGCCCATTTGAACGAGTTCGATCAGGCCATTTTCATTTTCAATGTAGAGATACTCGTAAGACTTGCCTTTATGTTTCCAGCGGAATGGTTTTACGTCGGGACCAAGCCCGGTGCCGGGATTGCGCTGGTAAAAGCAGTCACGCGAGGTTCCTTCGGGGCAACGCAATAAGGTGATGGGATGGCCCGCGATGTCCTTTAAAATCCACTTGGCAGACGCGGCGTAGAATTCCGCCAGCTCGCCTTTGGTGACACCCGTATCTTCGAAGATCACGCGGTCCGGATGTGAAATCGAGACGCCAGAAACGTCGAGGCGATCTGATTTTTGTTTTTCTCGAACGGTGGACTTTGTTTTTTGTGAAATGTTTGTCATGGCGACAGGCTTTTCCATTGTGACTTCGAGTGGATTTTTGTCTTCGCGCAATCCTTGAAAAGAAGGATGGCGGATATGACCATCTTCCGTCCATTCCGTGAAGGAAACCTCGCAGAGTAAGAGGGGTTTCACCCAATGCGCAGTTCGAAGAACTCCTCGCGGCAAATTCCTGACTGCCGGTGCTTTGGCCTGCAGCTTTGCGAGCCGGTCGTAAAGCTCCTGGGCATCTATCATCCCGAAACCGGTGCCCACTTTCCCGGCATACTTCATTTCGCCGTTTTGGTTGTAACCCAAATGCAAGGCGCCGATCGCGCGGGGACCGGTGCGAGCGGCGGTGTAGCCGATAATCACGAATTCCTGGCGCTTTACACACTTGGATTTGAGCCAGCTTTTCTGGCGGCCGGCGCGATACGGAGAGTCTGCCAGCTTTGAGACGATGCCTTCGAGCCCCAGGGAGCACGATTTCGCAATCATTTCCGCGCCGCGCCCGATCACGTGATCGCTGTAATGCAGAGATCGATTGTTGCGCGACTTCTTCAAAAGAGCATCGAGCGTCTTTTTGCGGGCGGTGAGCGGTTCGTCGATGATGTCCTTGCCGTCGAGATAAAGCAGATCGAAAACATAGGCTTGGACCGCCTGTGGATCTCCGTCCTCGCCCAAGGCTTGCTGCATGGCCTGAAAACTGCTTTTGCCGTTATTGTCCAGCACCACGGCTTCCATATCCAGCACGGCAGTTTTGGCCTTGAGCTTTGCAACCGACGCATGAATCGAAGGAAATTTGCGGGTCCAGTCATTGCCATTGCGGGTGCGCAGGCGCACCTGGCCATCGGCGAGAAAAGCCAGGAGCCGGTAGCCATCGAATTTTATTTCATGCAGCCATTGGCCACCCTCGGGAGGCGCATCGGCCAGCGTGGCCAGCTCGACATCCGGAAACTGCCTGATGAGTTTTGAGATTACCTCGCCCGATTCGGCGGCATTGCGGGCCGGGGGAGCGTCGACGGCAATCTGGTCCATGGAGCGGCCGGTGGTGACGCTGGAATTTTCTTTTTCGAGAAATTTTGCGGCGACTGCGCCGTCGAGAGCATCGTCGTCTTTTTCCTTGATGAGGAGCCAGTTCTCTTCTTGGGTGTCGCCGCGCATGCGGATCAAATCCCAGCCGCCTTTCAGGCGCTCGCCATGCAGCGTGAACGCCAGATGGCCTTTTTTCAGCCCGAAATGCGGATCGCCCTTCGGCTGCCAGGTTCCGCGATCCCAAAGCATTACCGTGCCGCCGCCGTATTGGCCCTTGGGAATGGTTCCTTCGAATTTTCCGTAGGACAGAGGATGGTCTTCGGTGCGCACCGCGAGGCGCTTTTCCGTGGGATTAAGGCTGGGACCCTTGGTCACCGCCCAACTGAGCAGCACACCGTCGAGTTCGAGGCGCAGATCATAGTGCAAGCGCGTGGCAGCGTGTTTTTGAATGAGGTAAGAAAAACCATTGTGGGAGATGGATTCCCCGGGAGGCGGCTCGGGCGTCTTCTTGAAATCGCGCTTTCGTTTGTACTCTTCGAGGGCCATGGCCGCTTCCAGCTCCGCACTTGCTGACGACGGCTCGCCTGACTGCGTGCACCGCACCCATGAAATAACACAACCGCAATTGGGGGAATACCATTAAGTCCGGCGGGCTTTTACGGGTTTCTCCCGATAGCGCGTGCGGTGCCGAGAAGCACTTATGGTAGGCGGAGAATGCGGAAAGCGTGCCGGGCGCTCGATGCGGGGGGCTGAGAGACGGCATATAATTGGGATCGAATCGCATTGCCCGAGGAGGAGGGACGATGGCGACGAGCGCATGGAAAGGCTACATCTCATTTGGACTGATTTCGGTGCCAATCCGGCTTTATACGGCGGCCCGCTATTCTCACATTGCTTTTCACGAAATCCATCGGGAATGCGGGACACGAGTTCATCAACAATTGTATTGCCCGCACGATCAGAGAGTGGTTTCTCGCGACGAAATTGCGATGGGATTCGAATTTGAAAAGGACCAATACATTCTGGTCGATCCACCGGAGCTCAAACGGCTGCAGCCCCGTTCGTCGACAACGATGGAAATCCTACAATTTGTGAAGCTGAGCGAAGTCGATCCTCTTTATTTCGAAACTTCCTACTTCGCGGTGCCGGAGGAGGACGGAGGGCGAGCCTACTCCCTTCTTCTGAAAACAATGGAACAAATGAAGCTGGCGGCAATCGCCAAGGTTACGATGCACCAGCGCGAGCGAACCGTAATTATCCGGCCCTACCAAAACGGGCTGACCATACACACGATTTACTATCCCAGTGAATTTCATGAAGTGAAGGATTACGGAAAGGATTTTGGACGAAATCTCAAGAAAGAGGAAATCAACCTGGCCGAGCAGTTCGCGAAAGCGCTGGTGAAGCCTTTCCGCCCGGACCAATTCCACGATGAATACCAGGAACGGGTGCTGCAGTTGGTGCAAAGCAAGAAGAAGGGGGAGGCAGGGCCGAGGCCGGAAAAAGCGCGGCGAATCGCTCCAGTGATTGATCTAATGACGGCCCTGAAGAAAAGCCTGGCTGGCAGGGGACGAGTCTCCGGCGTCCCCAAATCGAAGAGATTGAGGAAGGCCGGGTAACAAGCACAAAGATCGCGCGAAGGCGTTCCAAGTTTTCGTTGAGCGGCGTCAGGTGATTACAGGCAGCGCCGATTCGCTGAGGACATTCGTCGAGCGCGGCAATTTGACCAGGAAGGTTGTGCCGGCGGAAGTGGTCTCCTCGACGGATACGGAGCCGCCGTGATCGCGAATCACTTTATGCACGATAGCCAAGCCCAAGCCGGTTCCGTTCGATTTTCCGAAACTGACGAACGGATCGAACAGGGTATTCCGGATGGGCGCGGGAACTCCGGAGCCGTGATCGATTGTGCGGATCTCAAAGAGATCGAGCGACGAGCGAATGTCGATCTCGATTTCACTTTGTGTTTGCGCCGAGGCCTCGCACGCATTCAGGACGAGATTAAAAAAGGCGCGTTCAATTTTTTGTGGATCGAACATTCCGGTCATTTCCCCAGACGAGCGCACGGAGATTGGGCGGGTCCTCATTTCGGCGCGGGCACGCACGGCATCCACGGCGCGGCGAATGGTCTGGTCAATGGCGGCGGGCCGGGGGGAAATAGAGGATTCTTCGCGCGACAATTCCCTGAGCGAATCCAGAAGGTCGGTCATTTGCTCCGACGCCGTTTTGATTTCGCAAAAGACTTCGTCACGATTGAGCTTGAGTTTTTCGGCTTCGTACAGAAACTCCGCGTTGGCCACCACGGCGGCAAGATAATGGCGAAGATCGTGGGAAATGGAACTGGCGGCTCTGCCGAATGCGGCGATGCGCTCGGTTGCAACGCGGCGTTGCTGGGAAGTAAGCAATTCCGCTCGCATTTTGGAAAATGTCTCGCCCAGCTCGGCTACTTCGCTGCTGCCTCGCGGATTTATTGAATATTTATAATCACCCTTTGCCAATGCACGTACGCCGGCAACCAAGTCGTCGAGAGGATGGGTGATCCTGCGCGATACGAAGCTGAGAAGCAAACCCGCGAGCACAAATGCCGAAAAACCGAGAATTAAAATGGTGCGATTGAGCCGCTCGAGGAACGTTTTGGCCGGTTCAAGTGACTTGAGTACATAGCATTTCACAGTGGCGGGCGGGCCGTCGTGAATCAGGACAGTGGCGGCCTGGTAAGAATCAGCTCCGAGAGATATTTCGCGGGGTCCGGCGACATTATTCCAATCCGGACGCATCTGGGATTGCAACTCGGCCTCCTCCCAGGGAGGAAGAGTAGACGCGATGATTTTATCGCTGGTTGCCAGGGCAATCTGGCTTCCTGATGGGAGCGCGAGTTCCGCGGCAACCGTGGAATCGATTTGATAGCCGACGGCGATAATACCAAGTTGCCGTTGGTTATCTTCACCGCCCGCCACTATCGTGTGGAGAAAGACGCGATAGAGTTGGCCATTGCCGTACCACCAGGCAGCATCGTCGCCTTGTTCCAGGGATTTCTTTAAGTCTGCCTGGGCCAGGCTTGGTTCCCATCCGCGCTTGGAGACATGAAAACCGAAAACGCGGCCATCGGGACTGGAAAGTAAAAAAAGCTGGCTACCCGCGAGCTTCCAGAAGGGTTCCGAGGCATCTTGTATTGTGAGGGCATGCTGAGTGGCCATCACGGCCTTCAGCGTGGGCAGTTCGGCCATCAAGGCCGCTGTGCGGGAAAGTTGCAATTCGCGCTCGCGCTGGACGTTTTCGAAGGCGTGGAGTGAGGCGTCCGTACTTTGCCGCACTTCTTTGGCAATTTCCGATCGCACGATCTGGCGAACGATCAGGAGAAGGGCCCCCAGCAAGGCGCAGATAATCACGAGGGTGGCAATCAGAAGTTGTGTACGTAATCGCAGACGCGCCATAAATCTCCTGACAGGCGGTCTTATTTAGCCGGAGAGCGATTCGATTCGCCGGGCATGAATTTGTAGCCAGAGCCGTGCATGGTAAGGAAGTAACGCGGGCTTGCGGGATCGGACTCCAACTTCTGCCTCAAACGAAGCACGTGATTATCCACAGTCCTTGTTGAGGGATAATTCTCATATCCCCAAACCTGATTCAGCAATTCCTCCCTGGAAATAACCCGCGAGGGAAAATTCGCGAAATATTTCAAGAGCTTGAATTCCTGGGCGGTAAAAGTGAGGGAGTTTGATCCGCGCGTGGCCACCATGCTGGTGAAGTCGACCGGATATCGGCAAAAACGAGGACATCGTGGGGAACTACGGAAGTTTGAGGGCTGGGCACGTCGGCTGGCTGGCCGCCACGCCGCATGGCGCGGCGCACGCGTGCCAACAATTCTTTCGGGCTGAACGGCTTGGTGACGTAATCATCGGCGCCCAGTTCAAGCAGGAGCACTTTGTCTTCCACATCGCTGTTCGCGCTTAGCACAACCACAGGCAAGGAATGGGAGTGGGCTTTGATGGCACGGCAGACTTCCTTTCCGGGCAATCGTGGAAGCTTCAGGTCGAGCACGACGACACTGGGAGTTTGTTTTCGCAGGCATTCGAGGCCCGCGATGCCGTCCGCCGCGATTTGAACATTCAGCCCATCCGACTCGAACAGGCGCTGCAGCGTGCGCTGCATCGGCCGGCTGTCTTCCACCACTAAAACGGTATCCATGCGAATCCTCTGGAGGGGACGGAATCTCTCCGGGTGAGCATTACTCCCACGGTGTGCTTGTATTATACAGCCGCCCGGATGCGGAGACGCCATGGATTAAATTACACGCAGCAGGGTTGAACCGATGACGGACAATCAAGGCGATAGGCCTGCAACCATGAAAAGAATCCCGCGTGGCCGCTGATTCGAACCGGCCGGCGCTGTGGGTGCCGGCCAATACGGATAAGCGAACCACGCAGGATCCTGTCCGGACATCTGGACATCGTTTGAGCCTTAGATCCACTCGCCTGATCGTATCCCGCCGAAAAAAAACCGCCCGGCACAGAACCGGGCCTTGAAGATGAGCGAATCGGGCTAATCGCTTCCGGCCTTAGCGGCGGCGTTCGGCCTCATCCGCTTCTTCTCCGAGTTCGAGCAGGATCTTCGTGAATTCCGGTTTCTGACCTTTGAAGATGCCCATGTTGATGAAGGCATGAGCGGCCGCGACGGCTCCTGAAATCGGATCACTGGCCGGGCGAATTACCGCGCAGAGCGGCAACTTCTTGTGGATAAATTCGCATGGCACGGGAAAGATCAGATTCGTCTGGAACAGCGGGTCGTCGAGTGAGATTGAAATCCGGGAACGTCAATCCATTAAAGGTGACCGGAGTCTGGGAACCCGCAAAAGAATAGGGAGGCCCTTGCACGGCATTGCCTGCAAAATCCACCCACTCCAAGAAGTGAGCCACTTCGTCTCCGCCAATGCAAACCACGATTTTCAGGACCTCGAGGCTCGAAGTCTTCCGGCAGAGTGTCGAATAAAGGCTGGAACCACCTTGTTCGATGGTTCCAAAGTGGAAGGCGGCGGTATTGGCAATCACCTGAATCTGGTTGGGGTCGTTGAAATCGGAATCGGTGAGCGGAATTCCCTGGCGATTCATGATGGTGATCGCTTGGGGAAAAGTAGCTCCGAAATCAGGATTCGTGGTGCTGCGGTAGCGGATGTACCAACTCGTGTCTACGTTCAGATGCGCGAGCGTGGTGATGCGTCCGATATTTTGCGCGCCGGTGGCCTGGCTGCTGGGTAGCACACGGAATTTATCGAAGTTAACCGGATCGGCGCCTTTGGATTCCAAATAGGCATTGATGAAAGCAGCGTGGCTTACTTCGTCCAGAGTATTGCTGCTGATGTATTGCGGGCCGTCGCCATCGAGAAATTCAAAGGCTTGCTGGTAGTTATTTTGCGGACCATCGCTGGCGCCTCCCAGCTCCGCATACTGGATCCACATGTCGGCTTCAATCAATTCGGCGGCAGCCAGGAAACGCAGAATCGCGATGTCTCCTCTGCTGAGATCCGAATCATCATCGTCGCGGCGATCTGAACCGAAAGCGGCAAGCCCTTCCGTGAGCAGACCGGCGCCAACCGAAGCCGCGCCCGCCACCAACGCACCCTTTTGCAGAAATGAGCGCCGGGTGGACGGACGCTTCAAGATTTCTTTCTTTTGGTCCATTACATTTCTCCTTTTGCACCGTGAATTTTTTCCATCGAATTTGACACCAAAATTTCGCTTTATCCCGGGAGACCTTGTCGCGGCCACCACTTCAGCTGTCCCGGCGAAAGGGTATTCAAGACCGGCCGAGGCTTTGTCAGAGCGATGTCGAGGAATTGTCAACAAGGCGTAAAATCGGTGGGGAGGCGAGCAGGGCCGTGTTCATTGTGGGGGCGGGGGGAACTGTGAGGACCTTCGTCTGGAGGGAAGTTCCTAATCCGTGTTCAGGGACGTGCGTAGTCAGTGCCGGGCGGCGGGACGTAATCCAAGCCGTACTTATTCTTGTGAGTGGGAGTGAAATTGGGATTTTCGAGGATACGAACCTGGCCCAAACTTCGAGCGGAATCCGAAATCGTTACCAGCCGCGTCAATTCCTTCAGGTTCTCCGGTGAACTGCGTTCGTACCAGATATTCATCTGATAGCGTCCGTCAGGAATGTTGGGGATGATCACATTTCCAGACCGATCGGAGAGGCCAAAATAGGGAGTATCGACAGCCACGACGACCGCGCTCATTTCCGAATGAATGTTGCAGAAGAGAAAGCTGACGCCGGGCCGGTCAAATAAGACGGATCGCGTGGTTCCTGCTTCGTAGAGACCGAGATCGAATCGCTTCCCATCGTAAAGCGAAAAAATATTGTGGAAGAAAGGGTCTTTGTTTGGAAATTCCACCCTAGTGCCCACCGGCACGACTAGGACGTGTGGGGCGAAGGTCTTATGTAGTTGCACCAACTTCGGCGGCTTCGCGAGAGCTGTTGGACCGGAGGCATTCGCCGGCATTCGATCAAGAGGCACGAGCCAGACAACCACATTAGATGCGTCTGAAATGAGGTTAGGGTTCGTCTTGGCCTTTGCTGACTCCGTTCGTGTGATGGCGACATTCACGGCGGCAGGCTTTGCTTGCGCCCGGGCAAGAGGCAAATTGAGGCAAGCCGTCAAGAAAACAAGCGCGCTTAGAAGTGCAAAGGATCGCTTCATAGTGTTGTTCGCTTCAAAAGATATACCCCAGACTAACGCCGGTTTGATTCGCAATATTCGCATTGCTATCCAGGGTGTAGGTCTGCAGCCGCCGGTACTCAAGCGAAACCAACACATCCGAGCGCATTCGGTAAATGAAATTCACAAATGGACTGAAATTTCGAGAAAGTGAAGAGCCATAATATTGCGCGGTTGCCGGGAAGGCCCTCAGTTCGCTTGCGAAAGGGTTATCTTGCCCGTAGGCGAGGTTTACCTCGAAATTGGCTTTCGGCTTGTATTTCAATTGCACCCAGCCTCCCATCGAATCGAGGCCATGAATGGTTGTGCCTGCATTGTAGATGGGTCCCGAGAGCAGGATGCTTTGGCCAATTCCTCCGCTCAATCCGCCTACGCTCCTTCCCCGATAGAATTCGCCGCTCAGATCGAAGAAGTTGCCCAACGAGAGAGTTACGTCGGTGGTGCCGGCCCAGCCATCCACGGTTCTGCCAAATCCCCAGTTCTGGCGCCCGTAATAGCTGCCGAGTCCGATTATTAAATTCCGGCCGAACCCTTGCCGGCTCCACGCAACGCGCACGGCGTAAGCGGGCTGTCCGGATTGCTCACCCGCGGTTGGGTCACGATAACCTTCCTCAGGAACATCTCCGGTGAGTGAATCCAGAATGCCCGCTTGGAACAGCAAGCTGGAAGCGCTGGAGAGCATGACGCGATGCTCGATGCGGATTTGGGGGGTCCAGCTCCACAAATTACCAGAATAGGATAATGCAGGAATTGCGAGAGAGGCCAACGTGGTGGGAGTAAGAGGCGCAAAAAAAAGGGAGTCTTGTCCGGCAACGAGAGAGGTGTTTTCCCAATCCAGGCGGATCGTCCCCGTGCGCAGGCGCATGACGCCGAACGCCGTGCCATTCGGTGTGAGGGGAAAGCCTCCGGCAAAATCAAATTTCACATTCGCACTGGTGCGCGCGCCAGCGATGTCCGGCCCGAAAGCTTCAATACCGATTTGCGATTGCCGGAGTGATCCTGAAAAAGCCTGTGGGGCTCCAATTGTTTCCGTCGGTTTTGCAATTTGCGGGAAATCCAAATTGTCAACCGAGCCGCGAGTTACGAGCGCGTTCAGAAGCACGATCCCCGAGAGGCGTACCCGGTACTTCGATCCGCTCTCCACTTTTGTTTGGCTTTGTTCGATGATTTTGTCGTTCATCAAGCTTTGGTCATCTTCCACTTTGGAGACTCGTTCTTCCAGAGAGACGCTCGGGACCTGGGCAACTGTCGAAGAAGCCGTGGCCGAGGACGAGGAAGATATTTGCGGTACTGTCGCGACGGTTGTCTGGTATGCGGCGGTTCGCGTGGCCAGTTGTTCTCTTGTTCGATTCAACTCGGCGCGAAGAGACTGGGCTTCCTGCGAAGAACGTTGCTGGGCGGAGCGCAACTCAACCACTTGCGAATTCAGCGCCTGGACCTGGGATTGGAGCGAACGCAGGGACGCTGCCAAGGATTTCAGATCCGGGGCGGGCTCCTTTGAGGAAGGACTTGGTGCGTTCTGGCTCCTTGCCATCGAAGTCGAAAGAAGCAAGAAACTGGCTGTCGCGAGTATCTTGAATTGGAATCTGGAGAGCCGGTCGCTTTGCATGGTGGAACTCCTTGGCAATCCGTATGACGTTTCGATTCCCGAACGTCTCACCTGGCGAGCAGGCTATTCGCTTTGCGCTTAGGGAACAGACGGCGCCTAATTCATCGGTTCTGTTAATTCCTTAGCAGATTGGCGCAAGACGAGAGGGCGCTCATACCAATCGGGAAATAACACTGACCCAGCCTTAGGACGCTTATAACAGAGTGCACCATGTAATCGTGTTTTGTCGATGCTGCCTCAAGTGCTCTACACGCGCATCAAGTGCCAACGCCGAGTGAGTGTGGCAGAACAAGGGCTATTCGATTTGATTGGATGCCGAAATTGCTCCGTGGATTCCTTGCCAAGCAGTCCGCGGCGCAACCAATTGAATCTAGATTGCGGAGATTCAATCCGAGAATTCGAAAGAGAAGAACGGAAGGATGGACTTGTGAAGATGCCGATCAGGTTTTGAGAGAGGGGCCACACCGCTAACCTGCTTTGCCCACGGGCAGGTTAGCGGGAGCGCTCCTTAATCATAATGCTGGCACTATTGCTGGCCGATGGGGGCTCTAGAACCGATGACATCTCCTGAGACGACTAGTTCCACGCGGCGGTTTTGTTGACGGCCTGCCGAAGTATCATTGGATGCGACGGGCATGGTTTTTCCAAATCCTTGTGCGGTTATGGCGTCGCTAGAAACGCCCTGGGTCACAAGGTACTCGCGCACGGCGTTGGCTCTCTGTTCGGATAATTTTTGATTGTATTCATCGCCGCCGACGCTATCCGTATGGCCTTCGATTTGAAGCTTTAAGCCGGGATGGGCGAGTATGATTCCGGAAATTTTCGAGAGCTTCTCGCGCGCGCCGGGCTTCAGAGTGTATTTGCCCGTATCGAAAAGCACATCGGACATGTTCACGATCAAGCCGCGAGCTGTTTCGCGAGTTTCCAGAATCAGGTTCAACTGCGAGCGAAGCTGTTCACGCAGCTGGGCCTTTTCTTGTTCCGCTTGCGCAGCGGCCTGCAAAGCGTCCTGCCGGGCTTTCTCGGTCTCCGCTTGCGCAGCCTGCTGCTGCGACTGAGCTTCGGCGCTGGCCGCCTCTGCCCTTCTGCGAGCCTCGTCCGCTTGCGCCTTGGCGCGCTCGGCGGCGGCACGCTCCGAATCCGATTGAGAAGCCTGTGCTTTGGCATCCGCTTCGCGCTGAGCCGCGGCTGCTTGCTCATTGGCTAGCTGTTCGTCTTGTATCTTGCGAACGGTAATCAAACGGGCATCTTCAGCATTTTGCGCCGCGTCGCGCGAGTTTTGGGCCACGGTTTTCTTGCCCACCTTCCCGGTCAATTCCTCTTCCGCATTCTGGAGACTTATTTCGGCTTTCTGGTAGGTGTCTAAGGCATAGTGTTCTGCACCAGTCCAGCGCGCGATCCGTAGAGCATTGCGAGCTTCATAGAGTTCTAGGGGAGTCTTGCGATCCAGCACCATGGGGCGGATGTCCGTAGGATTTACGTTCAAGACGTATTGTCCGCGCTCCAACAGTTCATATTTGGCGTCAATCACTTCAATAGTGCCTACTGTGTCCTCGCGCACAAAATTTTCCATTACCACCACGTCGCTCGGCTGAGTTACCGCAAAATAAGGCTCGGCAGTGATGATCAGACCGAACGTTTGCAGATCGGTGGTGACATTGAGTTTGCTGTTATCTCCGTTCAACAGCACTTCGCCTAAATTCTTGGGCCGGCCTTCGGGAGTGATGGCCCACATCACATAGGTGAGATATTCCGAACCGAATTGGGTCGCGGGGGTCATTTTGTCCATGCGGGCGTCGATTTGGATATGGCCCTGCTTGCTGTTGACAGTGACGACTCCTTTCGCCTGAGGCATCAGCGCGGTACCACGGAAATCGACTTTGGTCGAACCGCTGCGATGGCGATAGTTGATTGCTTTCGTGGTCCGGCCCACAACGGTTATTCTATAAATGGGAACAGAGCCGGAGCGGTCAACTTGAACTTGACCTTCTGGGACTCTCTGCGGGGATTGTTGAGCCCACGCGGGGATGGTACAGAGCGCGGCGACTAGGCCGACGAGCATGCGGAATGATTTCATTTTTCACCCTCTCTTCTCTTTCTAAGCTCTCTTGAGCTATCTGCTGGAACTCGGGTCTTAGAAGCGCATTGCGTGGAAACTTGCACTACAGGCGCGGCGGCTGGCCGAGAGTGGTAAAGGACGCTTGCCTAATTGACGGCTTCGCGAAGCAGCAAGAGTTGCTCTCGGCGAACTGAGCCCCGGCGTCCAAGCTGTCACGCCAAGAGTAGTCGTGCCCGGCTCCAGTTGGAATACGGGTTTCCCTTGATATTCTCCGGGAACTTCATCTAGGGGGCTGGATTCCTAGCACTCGTCCCACAGCATGGTGATACGATGCGACGGTGCGCTTCCTCATTTGACGTGCGAGCACGCTAATTTTTCAGCCGTGACGCAGAGGTGGCCCGGGAGGAGAGAGTTGAAGTCTTCCACAAGTGGCGAAACAGGTTCCGGCCGGCCGATCGCCGGTCTGATCCTTCTTCTGGTGGTGGCGGGGGGGCTCTACTATCTTTTCACTCGAAATGCTTCCTTTCAAAACGCGTTTCATTCGATGAAAGAATCGACAGAAGATGCGACCACAACTTCACGGGTGCGAACAGCCTTGCTTCTTTCCAAGCAAGTCTCTCCCTTCGGCATCAAAGTAGAAACCAGCAAAGGAGAAGTGACGCTACAGGGACAAGTGCCTTCGGAGGAATTGAAAGGCATGGCGGGAGCGATCGCCCAGGACACATCGGGGGTCAAGCAAGTGCACAACAACCTGAACGTCAACCCTTCGGCGGAGCGCAATCCTGACGAAGCGCGCCTTGCCGAACGCGTTGCCGATCTCGAATTGAAAACCATGATCGGCGATGCTTTTTCCAAAAATGCCGACGTGCGGGATAAACATATTGAGACGGAAGTAAAAAACCACATGGTGACGTTAAGCGGAACGGTGGATACCGCCAGTCAGAAGCATGCAGCGGAACAAATCGCTTGGCAGGTTCCTGGCGTGCAAGGCGTGCAGAATAACCTGAACGCCACGAATGCGGATGCCACTCCAGAGAGTGCCGACGTGAAGCTGGCGCATCGGGTGGAATTCGAATTGTATTCGACAAAAGCGATTTCCTTGAAGACCATGCAAATCCATGCCGAAAACGGAACTGTTACTCTAAGTGGAAACGTTGGATCCCGTGCTGAAAAGCTGCTGGCCGAAAGAGTGACTCAGTCGGTGGAGGGAGTTCGAAAGGTGATGGATAGCCTGGTAGCGCCGGAGGTAACGCAGCCTGATTGATGACTTGAACCTAGCCGTTTCCACCAAGCCCAGATTGCTCAACACAAATTATCGTTGCTATCCGAATATAGCGAGTGTGCAACGAAAGGCGACTCAAGAATGAACCTTAATCAATCGGAAGATGGATATGCCGGTGGATGAATCAGCAGCCGTAAAACTGCGAAGTCATTGGCGAACCTTGGGCACTTGCTGGGTGATCTACGGCATTCTGCGCCTGGCGATGGGAATTTGCCTTGTCCTGTTTAGCGGGACCGCCACGGTAATGTTTGGGGCGCTCTTGGGCCGGGTACCGAATCCTTTTGCGCTGATGAGCGATTTTCATTTCGTTTATCTGGCGTTCATAGCCTTGTCGTTTTTGTGCGGAATTGTTGGACTGTTGGCTGGCATGGCTCTGCTTGCAAATCAAACTTCAGGGCGCAACATGGCCATTATTGCGGCGTTTTTGTCGGTCTCTGAGATTCCATTTGGAATCACACTGGGAATTTACACACTGGTCATCTTGCTGCCGCCTTGGGACGTTTCTGCCCGAACCCGAACCTAGTCGCGAGTGGACCGGGCTCGCCTTCAGAACCCACACAGCGGCTCAGGCCTCTACTTCTCTGGTGGCTTAGGGGCAGGGGGACTCGAGGGATTCTGTTTTGCGCCGGACGCTTCAGTGGCTTTGATGATGTCATGAATATCCGGCATGCCTGTGTGGGCAGCATCGGCAGGCGCGCCGGAATGCGTCTTGTCCATGGGCGGATGTTCGAATTGCCCACCCGTCGGCTGGCTCTTCAGCACGACCCAATCTCCGGCGTGACGTTCCATGAAGTAAGTCATCTCCATGGTGGCGCCTCCCTGCTTCAGCTTGAATTCGACATCGGCCTGGGCCTGATCGCCGTTGACCGCGATTTGTTTGTAGTCCCTGTCTATGGCGGAGACATTGATTGAGCCGAGCGTGGTGAGATGTTTTTCGATGCTCGCTCGGATCGCATCCTGATCAGCAACTTTCGTTTCGACTTTCTTCTGGCAGCCGGCGATTGAGGCGATCAGCAAAAACAGGGCGATACAACTCAAATTTCGATTCATGCGAATGTCCTCTCCAGACCATTGGCCAGCGATTTTTGCGCGCTCGAGGGCGCCATCCACATCGACGAGTACGCTCCGAGGGCGAATGTCTATGATGTTGGATTTGAGAAAAATCCGCAACCGGCTAGAAATATCGCCAGTGAGGTCAGTTTGCTTACGGCACGGGATAATGCTCGGTTTGAGTGAACCTCAGGAACTTGATTCGCCGCTAACCGGCTGCCTGAATTTTGGCCTGAGGCATTCTCTTTTCTTTCTGATGCTCCTGGCCTCGCTCGTATCCGTAGCGGAATGCCTGTTTGTCATAGATATGAGGATGGAGAGCGCGAAGCTGAGAGAGGCATTGCTCATAAGGCTTGTTGCGATTTTCGGGACGGAGGGCGCATTCGAAGCCGCGACGATAGTCTACTTCATCCTCTTCAAAGTGGCCTTGGGTCGCGGCGTAATGCTCTTTCTCAACATCGCGCAGTCCGACCCACCACATTTCGCGAGCGCGGTCGACGCTCTCCGCACCGGCGCGGTCGAGAGCGGCGCGAGCCGCTTCCCTGCGGGACGCATCGTCTACAAAAGCGATGACAACCGTTCGTCCCTGGCGTAACGCATCCTCGTAAACAAAAAGCTCGTCCGCTGGAAGTCCTTCCGAGGCCGCCGAATCAATCGCGGCGCCGGCCACTCCGCCTCCCACCGCACCGAGCGCACCTAGAATTGCTCCGCTGACCAAGCCGATAGCAATGATAGGCCCTACGCCAGGAATGAACGCGCTGATCAGACCGCCGGCGAGTTCATATCCACCCGCTAATCCCACTGCGCCGCCAATGGCAGCGCCGAGGGCTTTGCCGATTCCAGGTTGCTCAGTATCTGAAGTAGGAACGGACTGAAGCTCCTTCTCGGTAGCATGGGGGGTAAGGAAGCTGATCTTGTCCGGATGGATGCCGACCGAGTGAAGTTCCGCAACACCGCGTTCTGCTTCGACCCGCGACTTGAAGACCCCTGCGATTGCTTCCATAAGGCGCTCCTTTGAAGACTGGAACTAACCGCACCCTGAATAATTAAGATTCATTTGACGGGGAGAAGGTTTCGAGAAGCTTTACGGCTTGAAGAGACGACTGCCCAGCAGGCCGCCGAATCATGAAACGTACCTCCTCAATCGCTGACAATAGAGATTCCAGGCGTATAATGACCTGCCGGAGCGGGGGCATTTCGCACGACGAGCAGTTGTCGCGGCTTCCGCGAGGTGTGTAAGCAAATCGTCTGAGGCGAATCGGAGCGTCCACAAGCGGGCAAGGCTCACCAATTCATTGTTCCGTATGCCGGAGGGTTTACGATGAGCAAGATTCTGATGACCACGGTGCACCGGGACCTCGGGCTTTACGATTACTATCGCGAAAATGCGCCGGATAATTTCCGCTGGCGTTTCCAAATGCCGCGGGAAATTTCTTTTGGCTTGCGGTTTCTGCGGCAAAATCTTCCTGAAATAGAAATCCTGGAATATCCAACCCGTGCGGAATATCAGAAGACATTACAAAAGGGATGGGACGCGGTCGGGTTCTCTTTTTACCTGGAAGAGAGCAACAAAATTATCGAAATGGCGGGGGATGCCCGGAGCGCCGGGGTGAAGCAACTTTGGGCTGGCAACTATGGCGCTCTTACGCCGGCAATCCAGGCGAACTTCGACCACGTGTTTAAGGGCTACAGCGAACAAGCCGTGGCCGAATATCTGGGCAAGAAAATAGAATCGGTGCAGCACCCGCCGTTGGTCACGCGGTTTCGTCTTCCGGGCGGCTGGCCGCTGGCGGTGGGAGTTTTGTTCACCA
Source organism: uncultured Acidobacteriota bacterium (assembly GCA_963797765.1). Taxonomy (GTDB): domain Bacteria; phylum Acidobacteriota; class Terriglobia; order Acidiferrales; family UBA7541; genus JBGPTK01. The sequence goes on from CAWCQU010000003.1 coordinate 2,165,307, forward strand.
CTCGGGGCTGCAGCTTTACCTGCACTTTTTGCCAGACCACCGCTTTTGCGCCTCGCCCTGTCGCGATTCCGCTCGAATCGATTGAGCGCGCCATCCGCTTCTATGTGGAGCACGGAGTACACTACGTTTTGATTCTGGATGAAAACTTCGGAAACATTCCATCGCACTCGGATGCGGTGATCGAGTTATTGGCGCGCTATGGAGTCCACTGGCTGGTGCAATCCCGCGTGGATCTTTTCCTGCGCAACTTCGATAAGTGGATCGACATGGGATTGGAAGGCGCACTCTTTGGAATCGAAAGTTTTCACCAGGAAGTGCTGAAGCAGATTCACAAAGGGGAGAAAGTGGAAGCGGTGATGGAGCTGGCATCGCGGCTGAACCGCGCGGGAAAATATGCGCATGGATATTACATCATCGGCTTCCCTTCCGAATCGCCCGAATCGATCGGAGAGGATCTGAAGACGCTGGCTTCCATGGAACTCGACGTCACTCAAATTACCATTGTGACGCCCCATCCTTGCACCCAGTTATGGGGTGAGCTGGATAAGGACTATGGAATCTTCGAGACCGATTGGTCGAAATTCGACACGAAACATCTGGTTTGGCGGCATCCCAAGTGTCCGCCGGGATCCCTGGAGTCACTTCTGAAGCAGGGATTTCAATTGTGTTATGGAAAGGATTGGCTGCGCCGCACGGGACGAAAATTTATCAAGAGCCGGGTGCGCAACGGCGAACTCAGCAATCTGCTGTTGAGCCCGCTGCACGCTCGCTGGGCGACGCCACAGCGGCTGCCTTATTTGGCGCCGGCCTGATCGGGAACGAAGCGAATTCCATGAAAAGCATAATCCTTTGCGCGGACGGCACGTGGAATACCCCGCACGGCGATGCGCCATCGAAGCCAGACACGAATGTGCGCAAGCTTTACTGCGCTCTAACGAATGATCCCTCGCAGCTGAAATATTACGATAGCGGCGTCGGGACCGACGGGACTCCGCTGGATCACCTGTCAGGCGGGGCCATGGGCGAGGGACTTTTTCAAAAGGTGCAGGATTGCTATCAGTTCTTGTCCTACGTTTACGATCCAGGCGACCAAATTTTTATTTTCGGTTTTAGTCGTGGAGCGTACACCGCCAGAAGCACGGCAGGCATGATCGCCGGGTTTGGAGTGCCGAATATTAATCTCGACAATATGACGGTTCGCCGGATTTTCGATGCCTACCGGGAACCGGATGCCGCAAAAAAGGCCGCGCTCAAAGCCTCACTGAAGTCTGCGTATGCAATGCAGGATGTAAACATCGCGATGGTGGGAGTTTGGGATACGGTTGGTTCTCTGGGAATTCCCGGGATATTTTTCAATTTATTCAACCAGAAGAAATACGGATTTCTCGACACGGCCCTGCATCCGCTGGTGCAGCATGCCTATCACGCGGTGAGCATCGACGAGCGCCGGGCGCAGTTCAAGCCCACTCTGTGGACGAATCCAGACGGCAGTTTCCGCCCGAACGACGGCCAGGTGGAGCAGGTGTGGTTTCCGGGAGTGCATTCCGACGTGGGTGGCGGATATTCGGAATGCCAACTCTCAGAAGTCACGTTGAGCTGGATGATGCATAAAGCGAAAGAGAACGGACTGCTTTTTTCCGCGGAAGATGAGGCGCAATATCTCTCGGTGCCCCTGGAAAATGCAGTTGGAGAAGCGCATGACGAATGGAAAATTATTCCTTGGGGAATTCCTGAGCATCGCTCGGTTCCTCCGGCAGCAAACATGTCGAACAGCGTACAAATGAGGCTCGACGGAATGGCGGATTACGGGCCGGGAAACATTAACCTGAACGGGAGACAATTATCGGGCTACCCGATTGCGCAGGTGCTGCCGTATGGCACGCCATAGGTGGCGCGAGTACACTTTGATTGAGAATTGGCCGACCCGCTTTGTCGCCTCCGAACGATGAGCACGGAATCTTGACCCGCGGTAATGCGGGTGTTAGATTTTTTGTTTCTCGCGAGGAATCACGGGGGCATCGCCCTGAGCAGTCCTGAAAAGAAACGTTTTTTAGTTGATCTGAGCCGCCGCAAATTTCTTCTGCAATATTGCCAAGGTGCTTCGCTGGCATTTCTGCCGGCAAGCCTCGGCTTTCCCGCTTTCGGCATTTCCCTTTCCAACGAAACGCTCCCTGGGACGAGCGAATTTCACGTGCATCCTCAATATCGCACGCCAAGAAATTTAGAAACGGTGCTCCGAAAAGTTCAGGCAGGCTTCGACATATTCATCACGGAGAAATATCAGGATCAAGTTGCCGCCGTATTGAGGGAATGGAGTACGCAACTTCTGGAGTCTCCACAGAAAACGGCAGCGTTCGAAAGGGTGATGAGCGCGAATTTTTCCGGCACCTCCGCGAAAGACATTACGTCGCAGCCGGTGCGAGCGACGCCGGCGCTGAAAATCTGGAAGATGGAATTCGCCGGGGAAACACTTCTTGGCCGCGAGAACTTTCTGGGAGAGTGGCGTCGCTCCCTCGAGTCCTTTTCCAAACTAGTCACCGCCGAATTTCAGGTGACGAGCATCCGCGCCGGATCCTCACGAGTCTCCTTAACCGGAATCCCGGATTTACTTGAAACCAGCGTCCGGTTTGAGATGGCCGGCACAGGAGCGGATTTTTACCGCGAGCAGCGGGTGGGCAAGTGGGAACTCGAATGGGAAGGACTATCCACAGGCGAATTCCGGCTTCGCAAGTGGCGGATGCTCGGCGAGGCGCGTAGCCGCTCGTCTGCTCCGGTTTTCGTCGATGTTGCTTCGCAATCCTTCGGCGGCAATCCCTCCTATGCTTCGCAATTGCTTCACGGGACGGATTATTGGCGAACGGTGCTCGACGGCGCTTGCGGGATCGATATCTACGGGCACAACGGCGTATCTGTTGGGGACATTGACAGAGACGGATTCGATGATCTTTACGTTTGTCAGCCTGCCGGCCTTCCCAACCGGCTCTTTCGAAATCGTGGAGACGGAACATTTGAAGACATCACGGCGGCTTCCGGGGTTGGGGTTCTTGAAAACACAGCCTGCGCGCTCTTCGCCGACATTGACAATGATGGACGACAGGACTTGATCGTGGTGCGGGCGGAAGGCCCGCTCCTTTACTTGAATGAGGGCGGGGGAAAATTCCGCTTGCGGCGCGATGCTTTCCAATTCGCTAATCCGCCGAGAGGCACATTCACCGGAGCCGCCATCGCCGATTATGACCGTGACGGGTGGCTGGATATTTATTTCTGCTTGTACGTTTATTACCAGGGGACCGACCAATACCGCTATCCGACTCCTTACTTTGACGCGGAGAATGGCCCGCCGAATTTTTTGATGCGCAACCATCGAGACGGAAGCTTTCGTGATGTCACGCGCGAATCGGGCCTGGATCAGAACAACACGCGCTTCAGTTTTTGTTGCGGATGGGGCGATCATAATGGCGATCAATGGCCGGACCTTTATGTGGTTAATGATTTCGGCCGCAAAAACTTCTATCGCAACAACGGTGACGGAACCTTTACCGACATTGCCCGAGAAGCCGGCGTGGAAGACGTTGGAGCAGGCATGGGCGTCTGCTGGCTGGATTACGACAATGACGGCAGGCAGGATCTTTACGTGGCGGATATGTGGACGGCCGCGGGACTGCGCATCTCGATGCGGCCGGAGTTTCAGAAAAATGCGAGTGAAGCAACACGGGAGCTTTACCGGAAGCACGCGATGGGAAATTCGCTTTTCCACAATCGAGGTGGGGCAAAGTTTGAAGATCGTAGCTCCGTTTCCGGCACAGCGATGGGCCGCTGGGCGTGGTCGAGCGACGCGTGGGATTTTGATCATGATGGATTTCCCGACCTCTATATCGCGAACGGAATGATTTCCGGAACTTCTCGAGAGGAGGAATTAAATAGTTTTTTCTGGCGGCAAGTGGTGGCCAATTCGCCGGAGAAGGCCGAGCCGAACGATCACTACGAACAGGGATGGAATGCAATCAACGAACTGATTCGCTCCGATGGCACCTGGAGCGGATTCGAACGGAACGTGTTTTACCTGAACAACCGCGATGGGACGTTTTCCGATGTGTCGGCGGCAGTTGGCCTGGATTTCATCGAAGACAGCCGGAGTTTCGCGTTGGCCGATTTCGACCAGGATGGCAGGGTTGAAGTAATTTTGAAAAATCGCAATGGCCCGCAGTTGCGCCATTTGAAAAATGTGATGGCGGGGATCGGTTCTGCAATTGCTCTGCGGTTGACTGGGACGAAAAGCAATCGCGATGCGATTGGAGCGGAGGTGACGGTCGAAAGCGGCTCGGGCCGGCAAATCAGGTTGCTGCAAGCCGGATCAGGATTTCTGGCCCAGCACAGCAAAGAATTGTTTTTCGGCTTGGGAGGGACAAAAATGCCGGTGAACGCGACGATTCACTGGCCGAGCGGATTGGTGCAACAGCTTCGCGACCTTCCCTTGAATCACCGAATTTGGGTTGGAGGAGGGTTCAGCGCCTTCGCGCATGGAGCCTTTTAAGACTCCGCCGCCGCCGCGTGCGGGCGCGGCCGCAGGCATTCGGTGCAGGAAAGCACTGGGGCTTCCCGTCATGGCCGAAACCTGGTTGCTCGCACCGGTGGCAGGCGCCAGATTTTTCGCTTCCCGAGCTGAACGGGCCAGCAGGAAACACTTTCGGCGCGGCGCGGCAAGCTTGCTGCTGCTCTATTTTTGGTCGGCGAGAATCGCCGGATTGCCGGAGAGACCTGGCTGAATTCGAGAAATCTTATGCGCGGTGGGCGGGCGAAGGGCACTGCAGTTGATCGCGGCAAACGTTGATGGGCCTCCTGGAGCAGGCGGGAAGGATGCTCTTGCGCCATATCGCGATCTGCCATTTCCGGTGCTGCGCGCATCCACGGATGTCGTCGCCATTTACAACATTCTGTTTCGATCACTGTTTGATCGTCATCACGATTTCAGCCTTCCCACATCATTCTTGATCGATCCAAGTGGAGCAATCGTGAAGATTTACCAGGGAGCGGTTCCCGCTGGCCACTTCGAAGAAGACTTCCGCAACATTCCGCGGACCGCTGCGGAGCGGCTGGCCAAGGCGCTCCCCTTTCCCGGGGTGATTGAAAGCTCCGAGTTCAGGCGTAACTATCTTTCTTACGGTTCCGTTTTCTTCGAACGTGGCTATCCGGAACAAGCGGAAGTTTTTTTTCAAATGGCGCTGCAGGATGACCCGTCGAGCGCTGAGGCGCTTTATGGCTTGGGAAGCGTTTATCTGGAACAACAAAAGCCGCGGGAAGCGCGGGAATCCTTTGAGCGGCGTAGTTCGCCTGCGCGCCGATTATCCCGGCACTCTGCCACGAGCATGGAACAACTTAGGGATTCTGGACGCGCGCGAGGGGCGAACGGACGAAGCCATTCAGAATTTTCAAAAAGCGCTCCAGATCGATCCGGGATTTATGATCGCGTTGGGGAATCTTGGCAATGCGTATCGCCAGGGAAAGCGGTGGAAGGACGCCGAAGACACGCTTCGACGAGTTGTGGAGATGAGTCCAGACGATCCCGAGGCGAACTACGGACTCGGCATGGTGTACGCGCAACTCAACGAGACCGACCGCGCGTACGAGTTTCTGCAAAGAGCGCTGGTCGCGCGGCCTGTCTACCCAGAGGCCTTGAATAACCTGGGAGTTCTTTATTTGCGGACGAAGCGGCGGGACGAGGCGGTGAAGAGTTTTCAAGAATGCATTCGCGTTGCGCCGGAGTTTGATCAGGCTTACCTGAATCTCTCGAGGGTTTATGCGATCGAAGGCGAGACGCAAAAGGCGCGCGCCGTTCTTCTGGAACTTCTCAAGCGTCATCCTGGCCATGCACAAGCCGAAAAGGAATTGGAACAGTTTCCGCAATAGGCGGCCGGTAGCGTTTCCCGATTGCGCGGGATGAATTGCACGACTAAGATCATTATCGAAATCCGGCGGGCGCTCGATCAATAGTTTTCACGGGCGGGTTCCAAACGGATTTTCCCACATGAAGGCGTATTCGGCTCAAATTCTCCGGATCGCAACCTCCATCGCGATGATGATGACGCTGCTTGTTCCCCTGGCCAGCGGACAAACTGAAAAACCGAAAGGCTCAGCTGCCCTCGAGGGTACTGTTTGCGATGCTCAGAATCATCCGGTTGCCGGGGCGAGCATCTCATTGCGGAACAGTGACTCGGAGGAATCACTTAGCGCAAAGACAAACCCGAAAGGCCATTTCCGTTTCGACGCGGTCCGAGCCGGAACTTACGAACTGCACGCAAAGATGGCGGGCTACCGCGACTTGGACAAGCGCGGCATCGTCCTCGCTGAGAATCAGGACGCGGCGGTGGATCTGATCCTCGAAAAAGAAACAACTCCGCAAACCCAAAAATCCGCAGGACAGCCGCAAATGGAATATTCCGACCAACCGGAATTTACGGTTGCGGGCGTGACCGACCCGACGAATCTGGGCGGACACGGGTCGGATGTGCTGGTGCGGACTAAAGACGAACTGGCGAAGGAAACGGCGTCGTTGAATCGCGGCGCTGCGGAGAACACCAAGGCCGAATCGAGCGACCCAATCTGAGGCTGAAAAAAATATTCGAGCACTGCTGGCTCGTGAAGACCGCGCCGATCTTCATGAATCTCTCGGAGATATTGAGGAGCGCGAGGGACATCCACTCGATGCCGTGCGGGAATACGAACGCGCCGCTGAGCTGCAACCGACGGAGGCATATCTCTTCGCATGGGGAGCTGAGTTGTTGCTGCATCGCGCGCCGGAACCCGCGGCGGAAGTGTTTGCGAAGGGGCACCGGCTGTTTCCGCAATCGGTTCGCATGCTGGAAGGCCTGGGAGTGGCTGCTTACGCGCGCGGCTTGAACGACAAGGCCGTGGAGTTTCTTTTGAGGGCTTGCGACCTCAATCCCGCGAATCCGGATTCCTACACGTTTCTTGCCAAGATTCAAGACACGGAAAAAGTGGCGATAGCCGGGTGGACGGAAAGATTGGAAAGGTACGTCAAGCTGCGGCCGGAAGATGCTAACGCATATTATTTTTACGCAGTGGGATTGAGCAAGAAGAGTTCCTCGCGCGAAAATTACGAAAAGATCGAGCGGCTGCTTCAAAAGGCCATTGCGCTCGATTCCCACCTTGGCGGCGCTTATTTGCAATTGGGAATTCTATGTTCCGAGCGAAAGGATTTTCCTGAGGCGATCAACGCGTATCAGAAGGCAATCCAAAACACACGGCTGCCAGCGGAAGCCCATTTTCGCTTGGCGGAAACCTACCGGCAGACCGGGGAGAGAATAAGAGCGCGCGAGGAGATTGAGATTTACGAGCAGGTCTCCAAGGAAAAAGCAGAAGAGGCTGATCGGGATCGCCGCGAGATTCCGGAGTTTGTTTATATCTTGAAAGGGCAGACAAAGCCTCCGCAGACACGAGATCCCACCCCGCACTAGACTTCCGCTAGGGTTCGCTCGATTCGACTGTTTTTTGACGCACGATTACGCGCGGGATCCCTCCCTGCGGTCGGGATGACTTCGAGCAATCGCGGCTTGTTTTTAGCTACCTGCAAAGCAGCGAATCAGTTGATCGTCACGCTTTAAAGCGATTTTGATTTTGGCGAACCGAAAAAAGAGCCAGCCCACCGACGGTGCGGTGGGCCGGCCGATTGCGCAAGGAAGTGTCGAGTTCCGTTGACGGCCTAAAACGTAAGCTTCAGGCCGAACTGAATCACGCGTGGGTTGTTCACAGTTGACGTGATCGAACCGAAATTCGAGGTATTGATGTCGGCATACCCGGTCGATCCCGTATTCGGAAGCCCAAATTGCGCGTGGTTGAAGAGATTGAAAAATTCCGCGCGGAAATTCAAGCCAACTCCCTCCCACGGCAGCATGAATTGCTTGATGGCCGAAAAATCCGTATTCACAAAGTCCGGCCCGGAAAGCGGGGTACGAGATGCGTTTCCAAGTTGGCCCGCGGGCGGAACCACAAACGCGCACGGATTGAACCAATTCGTGAGCGTGTGCACCTTGGAGGGCGCCACGCAGCCCGGATTGGCGGAAACTGCGCCGGCTTGATTCGGATCGCTTACCTGATTGGGCCGGCTCAGGCTGTTTCCATTGTTTTCGAAGTTCACGCCGGACTCGTTAAAACTGTTGACGACGAAAACCGGAAATCCTGAAGAGATATGCTCAATCAACGTCAACTGCCAATTGCCGAGAATCGCGTTCTCCGCTGCATTCCAATTGTTGCCGAACCGCTTGTTCCTGCCGAACGGCAAATCGTAAATCAAGCTGGCCGTGAAATTATTGTTCAGATTGATTTGCGAAAGCGCCCAATCCAGTTTCGACCAGTTCGGCACGGGATAATAAGGAGCTCCGATCGAGCTGCCCAAACCGTCCGTGAAGCCGTTGTCGTAGGTTCGGGAATAGGTATAGCCGATCAGCGCGTACAGTCCGTGCCTGGCGCTGCGGGTTTCGGCTTTCACTTGCAGACCGTTGTAATGGGCCACTCCCTGGTCGCTGATATTGGCAATCGTCGAGAAGGGAAAAGCCGGATAGGGAATGGGAAGAGCCTTGCCACCCGCGGCGCAACCGAGAGTGTAGCCCGGCGTAACTCCGCAAGCAGAGGGGGTAGTGACGTTGAGGTTGTTTCCGTAGATCAGGATGTGGTCGCCGCGCGAGCCGGCATATCCGACGGTAAGGACAATATCGCCCGGCAACTGGTGCTCAACGTTCACGTTGAATTGCTGGACGGTGCCGAGTTTGAAGTTGGTGTTTTGAGCCAAAATGGTGCCTTGGAAATTCGCCGGGGTTGGCGGCGTGGTGAAAATCTGGAATCCATCGGACATGCTGATCGCCGAAGGCGACAAATTAAACGGAGGTTGGGCGCAGGCAGCGGTAGGAAACGTGCAGGCGCCGCCAAACTCAAAGCGGCCGGATTCGGCGAAGTAAGGCGGATTCTGCCACAGGCCTTGTGCGCCCATGCTCCAGGAAGAGTCGTGGAAAATGGCGTAGCCCGCGCGAACCGCGGTTTTGTCACTGCCCCACGGCTTCCATGCCAGGCCGATACGCGGCTCGAAAGCGGTCTTGTCGTATTGGATTCCAGCCCAGCTATTCGCGCCCTGGCCGGAAACCGCGAAGGTGGCCGTAGCGGGATTGAAATTGGCCTGGCGATTGGCGACTTCGGAGATGGGGGAAGTCAAATTCCAGCCCAAGCCAAGATTGAGCGTAAGGTTCCGCGATATTCGCCAGTCGTCTTCCACGTACGGACGGAAGGTTTTCCAGCGGCGTCCTGTGGTAGAGCCGTTGAAGGTCTGGTCGTGAATGGCCAAACTCGGCAGACCGAGCAGGAAATCAGATTCCGGGCTTCCGCTCCAGAATCCGGTCATGATCCAGAAACCGTCCTGGAAAGCTTCGGTGAGTACGTTCATTTGATTGATGCGGATTCCGAATCCAATCTTCACATCGTGCTTGCCGCGGATCAGGTCCAAGCTTTCATTCAAAGTGAAAACGTTGGTGCCACCCTGGAACGGAGTGAAGCCGCGGTCTCCCAAGGACCAGAATCCGCCGTCAAAAGAGGTTGAGGTAAGACCGCAACTGACGCCACCCGGCTTGCACACATTACTGGCGCTGCAATCGAGGTTCGCGCCGGGAATTCCGAAGATGGCGGATTGGCAGCTCCCGGTGCCCTGCGAAGTGATGTAATTGAAGATGCGATTGTAGCCGCCGCTGATCTGGTTCACCGTCCTCGGCGAAAAGACGTGCGTTTCGGAAAGCGCAATGTTACGGCCGTGGTTGATGATCCCCTGATTGCTGGCAAAAGCGCCGGCTTCCGCAAATCCCGTCGACCCTCCGGGAACATAGGAGGTGGCTTGATCGTAGCTGAAACGCGCGAACATGTTATCGGCACTGGAGATGCTGTGGTCCACTCGAATGTCAAATTTCGTTTCGTCCAGGCTGCGCACGGGCTGGCTGACGAAGTTGAATCCCAGAGCGGAATTGTTCGCGTTCGGCAACGGATACAGATTCATCATTTTCTGGGCAATGGGATTAATCAGGCCGGCGGGGATCTTGTTGCAATTCACTCCGGCCAGCTGGGTTCCGTTTGCATTGACTGGATTCGGAGCGCCGGTGCCGGCGTTGCACTGAAAATCGGTGTTGGGCACGTTCGGATTGGTGATCGAGCCAACGGCAACCGGATGGCCGAACGGATCGTTGGTAAAATCACCGGAACGCATGGCAACGCTGGGGACCAAGCCAGTAAATGCAATTCCGTGGCGCTGATATTTCTGTTCACCGTCGAGGAAAAAGAAAGTTTTGTTCTTGCGGATCGGTCCACCGAAGGAGCCGCCAAACTGATTCAGATTGAACTTTTCCGTAGAAGTGGCGAAGAAGCTGCGAGCGTCCAGATCGGTATTGCGCAAGAACTCGAAGAGAGATCCGTGAAAATCATTGGTACCGGATTTGGTGGTCACCAGCACCGTGGGGCCAGCGCGCATTCCATATTCCGCGGAATAATTGTAAGTGAGAACCTTGAACTCCTGGATGGAATCGATGGAAGACAAAATGGCGATGCCGCCAGCCGTCAACTCATTGTTGTCGTTGCCATCGAGCAGCCAATCCGTGCTGTTGGGGCGGGAACCGCCGACGGAAAGAGAAAACGATCCGCGCGCGGACGCTTCGCTGCTGGGACCGCCGTTGAAAAAGCTGTTGGGGTTTGTTTCCTGGGTCGTGCCGGGGGTGAGCGTGGCGAGTTGAACGAAATCGCGTCCATTGAGAGGGAGCTGCGTAACTTGCTGGGAAGTGATGACTTGCCCCAGCGAAGCATTGGCTGTCTCAACGGCCACGTCCGTGGCTACTACTTCCACGGAAGAGGTGACCGATGCCGGCGAAAGTGTAAAATCCAGTTCGCGCTGCTCATCGACCTGCAGACGAACATCTTTTTGCTCAGCGGGCTGAAAACCCTGGAATTCCACGTGAATCGTATAAATTGCTACTGGCAGCAAGGGGATCAGATAGTGGCCGGTATCATCCGTCTTCGCTTCACGGGATAGCCCCGTGCCTTGCGAAGTGGCGCGAACTGTGGCTCCCGAAATGATCGATCCCGATTTGTCGATGACGGTGCCGGAAAAACCGCCGGTCGCCTGACCGTACATGACCGGAGTCACGCAAAGAACCAACGTACACACGATCGCCAGGAAAAATAATTTCCTAGTCATCACCCCACCCCCAGAAGTTTTGTGATTCCGCAGCCGCAAACAAGAGTCTGCAGCCTCCCTTCCTACCTTAAAACCAATAACGGCCCCAGCCGTGGAAGAACCCGAGGTCAAGAATTATGTTGTTCGGTTCGTGCGACGGCGAAACGCAACGAGCCATTACAAGTTTTAACCCCACAAAAAATGATTCACGGAAGTTACTTCTCCACCATCGTCGTGTCAAGGCAGTTGTTCAGAATCTCTGGATAACAATTCCGGATTCCTATTTGCCTGATATTTCTAAGGGACCAGCTAATCGCAATGAATCGAGCAATCACAGAACCGCGCTCGCGACCCGGTGAAGAAATATAGGCAGACGAGAAAGATTGTAAGTGACTGGCCGGCGGGCCGGCCGCTATCAAGAGAGCAGACTGAACAGCCGAATTTCGCCGCAATCTTCTTGCGTTGTTTTTTCGTTTGCATCATTCCCCAATTTCCTCGAATATCTGTCTCCCCGGCGTGCCGGGCAACCTCATGGATTTAGCTCTTTTCTTCGCTCTCCTTGGCGGGCTACTCGTGCTCGCGTTCGTCGCCAACCGCCTGGTGCGCTTCACTCGCGTGCCCGACGTTATCATTCTGATGGCCACGGGCGTGGTGATCGGCCCCGTGCTGCACTGGGTGAACCCGGACATTTTTCGCGGCGGCACCCACGGCCTTGGCACTTTGGCTCTGATCCTGATTCTTTTCGAGGGTGGCCTGGAATTAAAGCTGAACGAAATCCTGAAATATTTCGGACCCGGATTTTTCCTGTCGCTCTTCAGCTATGTATTGACTTCGGCCGCAATCGCGGCGGCCTGCCATTTCGTGGTGAATTTTGTGTGGCTCAACGCGCTCCTGGTCGGGGCTGTCCTTGGCTGCATCAGCAGTTCGGTGCTTTTGCCGGTGTTGCAGCAAGTAGAGCTGCGGCGGGAAGTCAAAGTGACGCTGGTTGTCGAAGGTTCGCTGGGAGATGCCTGGGGAGTCCTGGCGGTTACCACGCTTCTCGAGTTTGCTTCCGGCGGCCGCACGACTCCCCGGGACGTCGCTTGGACACTTGTTTCCAGCCTCATCCTGGCAATCGCTTCCGGGGTTCTGTTCGGAATGGTGTGGTCGTATCTGCTTCCCTTGCTTTCCGAAGAGCGCTTCCGGCACATCCTGACATTCGCCGCGGTGATGCTACTGTATTCAGGCGTCCATTTTCTGAAAGGCAACGACCTGGTCTCGGTCCTGGTATTTGGGATTACGCTGACGAACTACTCAGCGCTTCGCAAGCTGCTCCGTTTTGAAGGAAGGCCCACGTCCACATGGTTTGACGAAGTGCCGGTCAAAGACGAGGATGGCCTCTCGCCGGAACATCAACACGAGCAAATGCTTACTTTCCATGGCGAGCTGGCCTTTCTGCTGCGCACGTTTTTCTTCGTGCTTCTTGGACTGCGGGTGGAATATGCGGGAATGCGCCAGAACGTTCAGCTTGCGATCTTGTGCTTCGCCGCGATTTACGTGGCCCGGTTCGTTGCCGTGGAAACAGGACGCTTCGCCTGGCTCACGTTTTCCAAGCTGGAGCGCGGACTGATGGTGTGGTTCGTCCCCCGCGGATTGATTACCGCGATTCTGGGCATCGAGGTATTCCAGGCTCGCGGAGCGGACTTCGAATTTCTGCCATCGCTCGCGTTCGCGATCGTGCTGCTGACGAATCTGATGCTTCTGGTCGGCACCTTTCGCGCGCGACACTTGCCGCTGCCCAGCGACGCGGCATCATGATCCACGCGACAGCTTACTGATCGGACCGGGTTGCGTCTAATGCCAGAGATAGGGTCATTTTGAAAGCGCCTGCAACTGTTCTTGTGCGAATTCCGGGAAAGTAGGAGTAGAATCAGGACAGAGAGTGACCGGGGTGGTACCGGCTCATTGTCGCCGGGTGGGATCGAACCAATATGCCGTCAGGGAACGTGTCCGTTGCTTGATCTACCCATTCTCCTAGAATCTCGCATCGAGCATGCGAGATCGCTGGAGCAGGTTCGCAAAGAGGACCTGCGCGCGGGAGATCGCGTCCTGGTGACCACCAGAAACTCCCTCTACACGATCTGGGTGCTGGATGACGGATCCTACTGCGTATGGGGCGGATGGTTTGACCGCATCGGGGAGTCGCCAAAGCGCGTCAAAATCAACGGCTGCACCTGGGGCGGCAGCGCGATCAAAAATGACATTATCGCCGCGCAGGGTCTTCGCCTGGAATTCGGAAATAGCGTGCTGACAACCCGAGTGAAAAACATCCGCGTGATTCGAAACAAAGTCGAATTCTCCCGCAACTAGATTTGGCTCTGCGCCTCTCGAATTTCCCGCCGCATTGACTTGCTCGCCCTCGCGAAATAAGATGCCCATCCAATGGCGGAATCCCAGTCTTTAATCGGCCGGACAATTTCCCACTACCGCATCCTGGAAATTCTCGGGGGCGGCGGAATGGGTGTTGTCTACAAGGCCGAGGACACCCGGTTGGGCCGTTTCGTAGCCCTGAAATTCCTACCCGAAGACATGGCTCGCGACCCGCAAGCGCTCGAACGCTTCCGGCGCGAGGCCCATGCAGCCTCCGCATTGAATCATTCCAATATCTGCACGATTCACGACATCGGCGAAGAAGATGGCCGGGCATTCATCGCCATGGAATTTCTGGATGGGCGAACGCTGAAACATCGAATCGAAAGCAAGCCGCTGCCGCTCGAATTGACGCTCGACCTGGGAACACAGATTGCCGACGCGCTCGACGCCGCGCATGCGCTGGGGATCATCCACCGTGACATAAAGCCGGCGAATATATTCATCACCAAGCGCGGCCAGGCGAAAATTCTGGATTTCGGGCTGGCAAAAGTAACGCAGCCAGGAGCGCCGGCGGCAAGCGTTGCGTCCATGGCTACGGCGGCCCAGGGGGAATTTTTAACCAGCCCGGGATCGACCGTGGGCACCGTCGCGTACATGTCGCCCGAACAGGTGAGCGCGGAAGATCTCGACGTGCGCACGGATTTGTTCAGTTTCGGCGCGGTGCTTTACGAAATGACCACGGGCAAGATTGCATTCTCGGGCGCGAGCGCGGGAGTGATTTTTGAAGCCATCCTCAATCGCACGCCGCCAGCACCCACCAGCCTGAATCGCGAAGTGCCCGCGAAACTGGAAGAGATAATCCTGAAGGCGCTCGAGAAAGATCGCGAGCTTCGCTACCAAACCGCAGCGGAGTTGCGAGGCGATCTGAAGCGTCTGAAGCGTTCCCTTGATTCCTCGCGAGCGGGAAACGCAAGCTCCAGTGCAATCGCCTCCGCCGGCTCGGCGACGCAGCCCAGTGCCGCGTCCGCAGAGGCCGGCTCTAGGCAAGGTGAATTTAGACTGAGCCGTGTTCAATACGCGATCGCGGGAATCATCGCGCTACTGGCGATGGGCGCCGGTTACCTGGCTGGTACGGCGAGGGTGAAGGCACCGGTGGAGCAGGCACCCGTCTACCATCCGCTGACGTTTCGGCGCGGCTTGGTCAGCTCCGCCCGCTTTGCTCCCGATGGAAAAACCGTCATTTACAGCGCCTCCTGGGAGGGGGAGCCCCTCCAACCGTTTACGACACGGCCCGAAAGTCCCCAGTCACAGGAGCTTCAACCGGTGGGCGCGGATATCCTGGCGATCTCTTCCACCGGCGAGATGGCGCTGGCATTGGGAAGCAAATCATTTGGCTTTCATCGGACCGGGACTCTGGGGCGTGTGCCGCTGGTGGGAGGGGCGCCACGGGAAATTGCTGAAAACGTCGTGTGGGCGGACTGGTCACCCG
This sequence comes from uncultured Acidobacteriota bacterium, assembly GCA_963797765.1. GTDB lineage: Bacteria > Acidobacteriota > Terriglobia > Acidiferrales > UBA7541 > JBGPTK01. The sequence continues at coordinate 2,180,366 of CAWCQU010000003.1, forward strand.
ACGGAAAATCCCTGGCAATTGTTCGCGAAGTGAACGGACGGCAGCAGCTCGAGTATCCGTTGAACAAGGTGCTCTACGTGGCCGATGGCTGGATTGGAAATACGCGCATATCCCCCGACGGGGAATTGATCGCGTTTCTAGATCACCCGATCCTGAATGACGATGGCGGCTCGGTAACGATCATCAATGCCGCAGGGGAAAAGAAAACACTTTCGACCGGATGGGACAGTATTCAGGGTTTAGCGTGGTCACCGGGCGGCGAAATCTGGTTTACGGCCACGAACACGGGTGGAGATCGCTCTTTGTTTGGGGTCAGCCTCTCCGGGAAGGTTCGCTTGCTCGTGCGCGTGCCGGGCGAGTTGACGCTGCTGGACGTAGACCGCGACGGAAACGTCTTGATGACTCGCGGAAACGATCGTTCCGGAATGCTGGTGATGGCGCCGGGGGCGAGCAAGGAGCACGATCTTTCCTGGCTCGATTGGTCGACGCCGTACGATATTTCCCGCGACGGCCGAACGATTTTATTTTCGGAGGGTGGCGAGGGCGGCGGGCCAAAGTATGGCGCCTATCTGCGCAATACGGACGGATCTCCGGCAGTCCGGCTCGGTGAAGGAAGTCCGCTTTCCCTGTCACCGGATGGCAAGTGGGTGATCCAAAGGCCCAATGTCTCGCCGGGACAATTTTTTCTTGTGCCGACTGGCGTTGGGGAGCAGAAGCCTCTGACGCACGATGATATCAATCATCTGCGCGCCTCATGGCTCCCGGACGGCAAGCGTTTCGTTTTTTCTGGGAACGAGCCCGGACACGGCGTGCGCCTATTCGTCCAATCGATCGATGGCGGACCGGCGAAGCCGATCACCCCGGAAGGAATTTCCGCTGCGTTAGTTCAAGTCTCGCCGGACGGCACTCTTGTGACTGGTGTGGGCCCGGATGGCCAAGGCTATTTTTGTTCTGTCTCCGGCGGAGATCCAAGGCCAATTCCAGGGATGCAAAAGGGCGAGCGCTCGATCGGATGGTCAACTGACGGACGCTCGCTGTTTGTGATTCGTGCAGGCCCGCCTCCCACGCCGGTTTTCCGGCTGGACATTGCATCCGGGAAAAAAGTGCCGTGGAAGGATTTTTCGCCGGCTGATCCCGCTGGAATCAGTTCGATCGCGGGCGGCGAAGTCGTCCTGGACGGAAAGGCTTATTATTATTCCTATATCCGAACCCTTTCCGATTTGTATCTCGTTACAGGACTTAAATAGGCGGCGTTGAACTGAATGGCATATTCCGGCAGAGGGCATACGGGTGGAACAACCGCACATTTGCCTGCATCGAGGCGCTAGAGTAAAATCCATTCCCCATGGCGGACACAGCTTCGATTGTTGGTCGTACCATTTCCCATTACGAAGTGGTGGAGAAATTAGGCGGCGGAGGGATGGGCGTTGTCTATAAGGCCAAGGACACGCGCCTGGGCCGCAGCGTCGCGCTGAAGTTCCTCCCCGACGACATTTCACACGATTCGCAGGCGATTGAGCGATTCCGCCGCGAAGCGCGCGCTGCTTCCGCACTGAATCACGCCAATATCTGCACAATATACGACGTGGGAGAATTCGAAGGCCGGCCGTATATCGCGATGGAATTGCTCGAAGGCCAGACCTTGAAACACCGGATTTCCGGAAGGCCAATCGAAATTTCGGAGTTGCTGGAAATCGGAATTCAGATTGCCAATGGGCTGGAGGCGGCGCACTCGAAAGGAATCGTGCACCGGGATATCAAGCCTGCGAATATTTTCTTGGTGGATCGCGGCCAGGCGAAGATTTTGGATTTTGGCTTGGCGAAATTGACGCCTGCGCTGCACACGGCGGCGGAATCCGCAGGCGCCGCATCCATGCACACCCAAACGCGCCTGATCAGCGACGAACAGCTGACCAGCCCTGGCAGTTCGATGGGCACTGTTGCTTACATGTCCCCAGAACAGGCGCGCGGTGAGGCGTTGGACGCGCGCTCGGATTTATTTTCGCTTGGTGTGGTGCTCTACGAAATGGCTACCGGGACTGTTCCCTTCTCTGGCACAACCACGGCGCTGGTGTTCGACGGAATTTTGCATTCCGCACCCGCTCCCGCGAAGGAACTGAACGCACGCTTGCCCGTGGCGATTGAAGGCATTCTCGGCAAAGCGCTCGAAAAGGATCCCGACCTGCGATGCCAGACGGCCGCCGAGCTGCGCGCCGACCTGAAGCGCCTGAGCCGCGACATCGAATCCAGCCGCCGGCCTGCCGTGGAAAAAAGCGTTCCTGGTTCCGGGGCGCACGCGGCTGCCGCCAAGCAAAAATCAGTTGCGGTGCTCTACTTCGAAAATCAGAGCGGAGCGAAAGAGGACGAATATTTTCGCGACGGGATTACGGAAGACATCGTCACGGAAATATCGAAAATCGCGCAACTGGAAATTTTTCCACGCTCGGAAATGCTGGCATTTCGCGACAAGCCGGTGACGGCCCAGCAAGTGGGCCAGCAACTTGGCGCCGCGTATGTGCTGGAAGGATCGATCCGCCGCGCCGGAAACCGCGTGCGGATCACCGCACAACTGGTGGAAGCATCCACCCGGCATTCCGTGTGGGCGGAACGTTACGACCGGCTATTGGAAGACGTATTTGCCATCCAGGAGGAAATCGCGCGGAGCATCGCGCAGGCTCTGCGCATCACGCTGACGCCGCAAGAAGAAAAAACCATCGCGCGCAAACCCACGGAAAATCCGCTGGCATACGATTTTTTTCTTCGCGGGAGAGGCTACTCGCGACGCCAGGATTTCAACTACGCCTTGCAGATGTTTGATCAATCGATCCAGCTGGACCCGAATTTCGCGCTGGCTCATGCCGGAATTGCGCATCTCTGCGGCGTGATCTTTGAAGTCCACGAACAGAATCAGAAATGGATCGAGCGGGGATTGGCCGCCTGCGACCGGGCTACGGCGCTTGCGCCCGATTTGCCGGAAGTGTTGGTGGCGCGCGCCCGCATTTTTTATGCGCAGAAGAAATACGAGGAAGCCGCGCTGCTGGCCAAGCGCGCGATCGAGCGCAAACCCGACTGTGAAGGCTCGTGGAATATCTTGGGCCGAGCCTATTTTGCATCCACTCGCTTCGAAGAAGCTGCGGCGCTGACGGAGAAGGCGCTCGAAGCCAACGGGGATGACTACAATACCTATATTCCCTACGCGCTCGCCATGGAGAAACTGGGCCGTAAAAAAGAAGCGGAACATCTGCGGGAACGGCTGATCAAGGTCCTCCGCCAGCAGTTGGAGTTGGTGCCGGAAGATGTGCGAGCGCGAGTTCTACTGGCCACCAACCTTGCTTATAACACCGAGGATGCGGACGAGAGCATCCGTCATCTGCAGACCGCTGTGGCGCTGCGCCCCGGTGACGCGAACACCCTTTACAATGCCGCCTGCACCTACGGAATCCTTCGCAGAAAAGTGGAAGCGCTTGAAACACTGAAGAAAGCTTTCTCAGCCGGATACGGCAATCAGAATTGGGCAGCGAATGATTCCGATCTCGACTGCCTGCACGGCGACGCGGAATTCGAGAAACTCGTCGGCCGCAGTACAGGCACTGCCTCGTAAGAACTGCTCTTCCCCTCTTTCTAACTGAGTCCGAATGATTTCCTCTCAGACGAATTGAATAGTCTCGTTCTGATTTCACTTCACAATCATATTTTTGTTCCCAAACCGTTCTTGAAGAGAAAGGTCAGCGCGGCGTCCAAATCGGATTGTGTGTGAAGAGGCGGTTGACGTAGCCCATTTGGTAGACGATGAACAGGCCGAAGGCGAGGCTTGCCAGTCCCGAGACCAATCCCATGGCGCGATTGACGCGCGCGAATCGGCCCGAGGAAAATTTGAACGGCACTGCGATTGCCGCGGTGATCAGCATCATCCCGGCAACCGTGCCGATCCCGAATACCAGTAGATAGAGGATAGCCCAGGAGGGAACGCGTATCGTCGTGAGTACCAGCAGAGCTACGGCCGCCGACCCGGCCAGGCCGTGAACAATTCCCACCGCGAGCGGCCGTACAACTTGATAAAGACCCAGCTTGCCGAACGTTCGGTCCATCCAACCGAGCGGCGTGGCATCCTCGACGTGGCCGTGTTTTTCAGGACTGTGGCCATGAGGATGATTGTGGACGTAGTCTCCGTGACCGTGGGGATGCGAATGCTGCGCCGCCTGCAGCGGCGTGAGATTTTCCGTAATCCAGCGCATAATTCCGGAAAGATTCAGAATTCCTAGGAGAATCAGCATCAGGCCAACCGACAATTCCATGGTGAGCCCGAGCCGCGGCGGAATCACCAGGCCGAATAGAATGATTGCCGAACCAACGACCAGAATCGTAATCGTGTGTCCCAATCCCCAAAGGATGCCGATCAAGGCAGCATGACGAATGCTGCGCTGGCGGCTCACAATTGTCGTCACGGCGATCACGTGGTCCGGATCGGTAGCGTGGCGCATGCCAAGAAAAAAACCGAGCGCGATAATGGAAAACAGCGTGATCATATTTTCAATCTGCCAGTCTTAAACGGCGGCGGGAGCGCAGCGAGAGCGCAGGCGCCGGCCTTCGAGAAACGCCAGATATTCTGCCATTCCTTCGCCGGTTTTGGCGGATGTTTTGAAAACTTCCATGCCCGGCCGCACCGCCTGGATATTGCGCCGTGCGGTTGCTTCATCGAATTCGACAGCTGCCGCAAGATCCAATTTTGTGATGATCGCAACGTCCGCGCTGTTGAAGATCGGCGGATATTTAAGGGGCTTGTCTTCGCCTTCCGTCACCGAGAGCAGTACGAAACGCAAATCTTCTCCCAGATCATACGAGGAAGGGCACACCAGGTTCCCCACATTTTCAATAAACAGAAAATCCAAATCGTTCAGATTCCAGCCGTCCAGTGCATTCTGGATCATGGCCGCTTCCAGATGGCAGACTGTGCCAGTGATAATTTGTTTCACGGGAGCCAAGCTGCGAGCGAGCCGCACTGCATCATTTTCCGTGGCCAAATCGCCCACCAGTGCCGCAACCCCGTAGCGCGGATGCAGAAGAGTCAAAGTTTTTTCGAGAAAAGCGGTCTTGCCGGAGCCCGGACTGGAAACCAGGCTAACGGCCAGCACTCCTGCTGCGCGGAAACGTTCACGCAGCCCCCGAGCGATTACATCGTTTTGTTTTAGAACATTTTTTCGGACTTCGACCAGACGAGGCTGGCCGCTCATTCGTCAATCTCCAGCGCGACCACTTCCATCTCTTTCCCCCGCAAAACTTCGGAAGTGGGAGTGCCGCATTCGGGACAGCAAAATCAGCTGAATCGAACGAATGGGACGCGCGGCCTGCGCACTTGGGACAATACACTTCAATTGGAATTTCCTCGATCACAATTTTGATCCTTCCAGAGGCGTCGCGAAGCAGGCCATTTCGTACGACGAAAGCAGGGCTTCCTTCACGACTCCGGTCAGGAGGCCCAACTGGAGATGCACGGCATGCACCTGCACGCCTCCGCGACGTTCTGCTTCCTCCTGCGCCATTTCGACGATGCTCATGGCGATCGAAAGTTCATGCATTCGCGAGCCTCACTTCAAGGTGAACAGCCAGCAATAGCGCTGGCCGAAACAAGTGCTTAGACTTTGCGCGCCACCGGTGCGGTATCGCTTTCTTCGAATGAAACGCCCGATTTCGAGTCCGCCAGCGCAGCCAGCGCGGCTTGCCCCAGGCTGATTCCGCCATCATTCGCCGGAACGGCGTGATTGGTCCAAATCTCGCAGCTGTTCCGATTCCAAAAGCGCCTTCAGATCGCTCAATAGCAGCTCGTTCTGAAAAACGCCGCCCGAAAAAACCACCGTATCGACTCGATGCTCCCGGCGAAGAATTGTCAGCGCGTCGCGAACTCCTTCGGCAATTCCGCGCTGGAACGCTCGCGCAATTTCACGAATCTTCCTGCCGCTGAGCCTGTCGCAGATCACGCCATTGAGTAATGGGCGAAAATCCAAAGTATCACCCGTGAAAGGAAAAGGATACGCGTCAATCGTCGCCTCACCGCGGGCAAGCCGCTCGACCCACATCGCAGCCTGTCCTTCAAATGTAATCTGGCGAGTGAATCCTAAGAGCGCCGCTACTGAGTCGAACAGGCGGCCCATGGAAGTGGTGCGGAAACTGCGAACTCCAGCGGCCACCAGCCGCAGCGAATCCAAATAGCGTGAAGAAAATGAAAACGGAGGCGCGGTCATATCCGGCAGGCTATCGAGTTGCGCGAGAAAACCGGCGGCTGCCCGGATAGGATACGCAGCGGCAGCGTCACCACCCGGAAGAACCGCTCCACGCAAGATGCGCCACACGCTCGAATCCCTCCCTCACGCTTCCGGCGAAAATTTCGCCTCCCCAGATCGTGCCGTCATCCCCATAATCCAGTACCATCGAAACTGACTCCGAGGACGCGCTTCTCCCACGCGCCGCGCTCGGCGAGAACCGAAGCGATGTGCGCGCGATGATGCTGCACGGCGCACCGTTCCGATGCCGGAAACTCTAAAGCATGGATCGTCGAAACATATTGGGGATGCGCATCGTGAACGAGCAACAATTCGCTCGGATCAATTTGATACATCGAAAGCAAATCCTGGATGGTTTCGCGGAAAGCGCAAAACGATTCGTAGTGGTCCAGGTCTCCGATGTGCTGGCTGACGAATGCCTGCCCATCCACCACGAGCGTGATCGTGTTCTTCAAATCCGCTCCCAGGGCAAGAATCGGACGGCTGGCCGGAAATTTTGCCACAGCTCCGGGCGCGTATCCGCGCGAGCGGCGAAGAATTGCCGGGCCGAAAACGCCCTCGCGCACAACGGAATCGTCCACGCGGCGTGCGATGGGCCGTTCACCGATCAGAAAACCATCGGCGATTCCGGGGAGTTGTTCCAGCGCGTCTTCGTCCCGGTAGGCGATCGGTTCGCTCGATCGATTTGCGCTGGTCAGAACCAAAATTTCCGGTGCGCCGGCGGCGAACAGCAGATGATGGAGCGGTGTGTACGGCAACATCACGCCTAGCTCGTCATTTTCAGGTGCAACGCCAGGTAAATCGGCTTTCGCTTGCGCCAGGACGATGGGTCGGGCCACCGACTTTATCATCGCTTCCGCCTCAGGCGACAGGTCCACCAGGCTGCGCGCAACCTCAAGGTTCATTGCCATCAAGGCGAATGGCTTCTCCTTGCGGAATTTTCTCACTCGCAGAGCGGAAACAGCCTCCGCGTTCTTCCGCGTCGCACGCCAGATGATAGCCGCCCAGTCCTTTCACCGCCACAATCTTGCCCGATAAAAGATAGCGCGCCGCCATCGCAATCGCTTCTTTATCACCGCGGACAATTTCATCGCCCGCCCGAAAAAAATAATGCGGCCCACAGGCCGGACACGCGACGGGTTGCGCGTGAAAGCGGCGGTCTCGAGGATTGCCGTATTCCGCATCGCAGAAATTATCCAGCGGCCAATCGGCCATGGTCGTATTGGGACGGTCGTAAGGCAGGCTTCGAATCACGCTGTAACGCGGGCCGCAATTCGTGCAATTGATGTAAGGATAATGATTGCGGCGATCCTGCGGATCGAAAAGTTCATGCAAGCAATCCTCGCACACCGGCAAATCAGGTGAGATTCGAACCGTCGGCCGCCGCTCGCCACTGCTCTCGCGAATTCTAAACTCGGTGTAACCGGCCGCTTCCGCGGTCACCACGCGCACTTCCGCGATCGCAGCCGCCTGCGGCGGATGCGCTTTCATTTCTTCGAGAAACGATTGGAGCGGTGCTTCTTCTCCCTCCAGATGAATTTCCACTCCGTGTTCCCGCGTTCAATACCCAACCTTTCAAATTGTGCGCGGAGGCCAGCCTGTAAACGAACGGACGGAAACCAACCCCTTGCACCACGCCGCACACCTGAATGGAATAAGCCTTCGCCATGGTTTTTATTTTGCGTTCACCGGGCATCCCCGGCCTTGCCACCCAACCTGGATCACTTTGCCGTCCTCCACCAGCAACGGAACGGTGTAAGGCGCTTTTGCCAGCGCTCGCATGCGCGCGAGCGCTTTGCCATCGGCCTCGACGTCGAATTCCTCGAATTCACTTCCCTTCCACTCGAGCCATTCGCGCATCTCCTGGGTGTAAGGACAGCCTGCGGTCCCGTAGAGTTGCAGATTAGGCATGGGCCAGGCCCTCCAGCGCCTCGCGAATCACGTGATAAATCGAAGCTTGCACTTCCTGGATGCGCGGGATGTATTCGGACCGGACAATCAAGGAAAAATCCGCCACTCCCCGGCGAACCACTTCCCCGCCCTCATTTCCCAGCAGGGCCACCGTGAGCAGATTTCTTTTTCGCGCTTCTTCGAGCGCCACCACGATATTTTTCGAGCCGCCGCTGGTGGATATTGCCACTGCTACGTCGTTGGGTCGCGAGTGCGCAATTAACTGGCGCTGAAAAATCAATTCGGTGCCAACGTCGTTGGCGATCGCGGAGATATTGGCGGGCTCCATGGAAAGGGAAATAGCGGGAATCGCTTCGTATCCGGCGGGCGGCATGAAGCAATCGATCGCAAAATCATTCGCGTCCGTGGCCGATCCGCCGTTGCCGAAGATAATGAGCTTGCCGCCTCGATCGATGCGTTCGCGAATCGCTATAGCGGCGTTTCCGATTTTTTCCGATTCGTCTTTCGCCGCTTGCGCGCGCAAAAGCGAATCGTCGTGCGCTTTCATCTGGATGGAAGCAGCCACCTCCGCGACAACATCGAACGTTTCCTGCTTCTCTCTGCCGAGAAATGGATAGAGAAATCCCGCCGCACCGGCGTCGTGTCCCAATTCGCGGTGCTCGAAGAAGACATGCACGGTCTCCCACAGCGTGTGATAGAGAATCTCAATCAACTCCTGATGGATGAATGGATCCTGCGTGGCCGCGCCGCAAAAGTAAGAGCCTTCCGCGCCCGGCAATGCAAACGTCATCGCTTCGTGTTGCGCGGCTGCATGCAATGCGGCCAATACCTCCGGATCACCTTCGGGCGGACCGAACCCCATTACGATATCATCGGCTTGCACAAGCGTTTTCAGCCACGCCTCAAAAGCCAGCGAAAGATCAAGCGCCGGGAGCGCGCGCTTTCCCACGATCACAGGATGCACAAATTCCACCGAGACGTGCTGGGCGTCTGTAGCGTACGGCCCATTCCCAAAAGCCAAAAGCCGGCCGCCACGAAGAAATCGCTCGGACATTTCACGGCAAGCCTCCGCCAACCGGCGGGCTTCCCTGGCGAAAAAAGATTCCATGATTTGATTTCGTGCGAGCAATCGCTGTTCGATTTGCGCCGCCAGTGCAAGGCTTGTGGGCATCGTGCGCTCTAGCATATCCGGGGCAGCGGGTCGCCCACCAGCATATCCACCAGGCGGCTTCCGCCGTAAAGAGTGGTCACCAAAACCGCGCCGGCGGGTTGTTCGCGAATTTCGCCGATCATTTCCGCCGATTCTCCCCCGGGGGTTGCGCGCAAGGTTTGCAGCGCGGAATCCGCGAGTTCCGAAGAAACGATGGCAAGAAATTGCCCTTCATTCGCAATATGCAATGGATCGAGCCCGAGAAGTTCACAAGCCCCGCGCACGGAATCGCGCACGGGAATTTTTTCCTCGAACAGGACAATTCCGAGGCCGCAATCGCGCGCCAGTTCGTTGAGCGAAGTGGCAACACCTCCTCGCGTGGGATCGCGCATCCAGCGCACACCTGCGCCCGCTTCGCGCGCTATGGCTTCAACGAGTGGAAACACGGAGCGCGTATCTGAAAGCAGCTCGGCCTCCAGGTCGAGATCCCCGCGCGCCAGCAAAATTGTGATGCCGTGGTCTCCGATCGGGCCGGATAGCAGCACTTTATCGCCCGGCCGAACCGAGAGCGGCGAAATTTCCACTCCGGAAAGCAAACGTCCAATTCCGGTGGTGGTGATATACATGTGGTCGGCTTTGCCGTGTTCCACAACTTTTGTGTCGCCGCCGGCGATCCTCACACCGGCCTTCTCCGCCGCATGGGCCATGGCGCGAACTTCCGCTTCCAGAACATCCATCGGCAATCCCGCTTCCAGAACAAATGTTACGACGATCGCTTCCGCCTGGGCTCCGGACACCGCCAGATCATTCACCGTGCCGTTGATCGCCAACTCCCCGATCGAACCGCCCGGAAAACGCAATGGCTTCACCACAAAACTATCCGTGCTCATGGCGATTTTTGTTCCGTTGATTTGGAGATGAGCGGCGTCGCCCAGCGGGCCCTGGGAAGCTCCAAAAAGAAGAGGGGCAAACAATCCTTCCACTAGCCTGCGGCTTGCTTTGCCGCCGGCGCCATGCGCCATTTCGATCTGCGATTCGCGAAATTTGATTTTCGGTGCAGGGGTGGCCATGAAGTTCTCATTCGCTCAATTCGCCGGCGCGGCGGCGATGGTAACAGGCTTGCGATGCTCGTAATTATAGTAAGCCGCACAGGAACCTTCCGACGAAACCATCAAGGCGCCCACAGGCTGCTCGGGTGTGCAGTCGCGCCCGAACAGCTTGCATTGCGCGGGCTTCAGTACACCTTTCAAGACTTCGCCGCATTGCGCCGCCTTGGGATCGGTCACACGAACGCCCGGAACCACGAAGCGCTGCTCCGTATCCCAGTCCGCGTAGCTCGCGCGAATTTTGAGCGCCGATTGCGAAATAAATCCCAGGCCGCGCCATTCGAAATAGGGACGAAGCTCGAACACTTCTGCCATGGCGCGAAGCGCCGCACGATTCCCTTCCCAAGGAACTACGCGTTTGTACTGATTCTCAACTTTTGCCTCGCCCTTGCGAAGTTGGCGCAGCAGCATCACGATCGATTGCAGAATGTCGAGCGGCTCGAAGCCGGAAACCACCACCGGCCTGTGTTCGTCCTTGGCAATCCATTCATACGGCCGGCAGCCGATCACCGTGGAAACGTGACCCGGTCCCACAAATCCATCCAAGCGCATGTCCGGTGAATCGAGGATCGCTCGAATCGCGGGAATGATCGTAACGTGATTGCAAAACACGGAAAAATTGCGGAGACCTTCGGCTTTGGCTCGAATCAGCGTCAGCGCGGTGGAAGGCGCCGTGGTTTCAAACCCGATGGCGAAGAACATCACATGCTTTCCGGGATTGTTGCGAGCCAGCTTCAGCGCATCCGCCGGCGAATAGACGATCCGAACGTCCATACCGCGCGCCTTGTATTCCAACGGACTTCCATGAGTTCCGGGAACGCGCATCATGTCGCCGAACGCGGCGAAAATGAAGTCCGGTTGCTCCGCCAGTGATAGGCCGTCATCGATTCTGCCCATGGGAAGCACGCACACAGGGCAGCCGGGCCCGTGAATCAATTCCACGTTCTCGGGAAGCAAATCCTTCAAGCCGAAGCGGTAAATCGCGTGCGTGTGTCCGCCACACACCTCCATAATCCGGTAATGCCGCTTCGGATCGGCAAGCTTGCGGATTTCCTCGCCTGCTTTGGCAATTAATTCAGGCGCGCGGAATTCATCCACGTATTTCATTGCTTTAGCCTCGGATCCGTTTGTTTCTGCTCATCATTTTCCAAGCCATAGCCGCGCACTTCTTGCATGGCGGCCTCAGCCTCGCCAAGCATTGCGAGAATTCGCATTTGATCCACGGCGTCGGCTTCGCTGATCTTGCTCATGGCAAAGCCCACATGGATCAGCACCCAATCGCCCAGGACCGGCGGTTCATCCAGCAACAGGCCTAAGTCCACTTTGCGGCGCACACCGGCCACGTCAACCACGGCTTGCTGCGCGTTTTGTGAATCCAATTCGACAATCTTTCCCGGTATCGCTAGACACACGTTGCAGCCCCCTGTATCGAGAACATATTGTAGTCCTCAATCGAAGTGGCAGGTGGCCGAAGTTTAAGCGCTCCGCAATTGACGGTTTGCAAGGGTGGCCCGAACGTTCGCAGTCCGGAAGGGTGCCCCACACGTCGGTTTTACGTGTGGGTGTTTTGACTTTGAATTTCCAAATTTTGTTCGCCGGCGTTTTCCTCTTCGAAAAGTTTTGCACCCTACTCTAGCGTAGAGCTCCATCCACTCACGAGAGGCAGGCCGTTCTTCCCGATGAAACGAATCGGGATGGACAAGCGGCGGCGCTACAAGACTCCCAATTTCCACGTGTCGATTTGCCTTGACTTCATGGTTACCTTTGTGGTAAATAGTGGTATGAGAGAATACGCTGACAATCTCCGGTTACCACTTCCGGGCGCCCATCCCTGCTTGGCATTGCATTTCTCAAGACGCTCCAAAGCACCCATCTCGCAGATAATTTCATTAGGCGCAACGTACATCCCGCAAATGAATTCGGGACCAAAACTCCGTAATTCTAATCGCCTGTCTAATCGCCAATGGAATTCATAGTCAAAATTGCCCAACCCATTGAAAATACAAGGGGTTATAAAATCCTAATCGCCTCTATATCGCATGCTTTTGGGTGCCTTTTTCGGAGACTTGTTTTGCCGGAAATTTCGGGGCGCTGTAGCAGGACAATGCGCTGGCACGGACGAATCATTGACTGGGTATCTAGCTGCGATGCCAACCGCCGCGATTGCATTTGCCGTTTCACAAGTGTTACGTTTCCGCAGCGTGCGGCAGCGCGGAGGTAATCATGGGGCATTTGCATCATCATTCCAAAGATACGCACTCCAGGCCTGGGCTAGCCACTCGGCGCGCATTTCTTTCCTCGCTCGTCTCGGCAACCGTTTTGGCGCCGCTGGTTTTCGGCCAGGAAAAGACTCCATCCGATATGGCCGAGCGCTTCCGCCAAATGTCCGAAGATTTTGAAAAGGAAGGCCTCGCCCAGCCATTCAAGGGAATCACGACGGATGGAAAAATAATCCCAGGACTATTTGAAATTACTCCCAGTGGAGTTTCCACCGAGCCCGTGCGAAACGCCGCGGAGAAATTCATCGCATCGCTCACCAGCGTGCAACTCGCCCGGAGCATGTTCCCCGTGGACGACATCAAGTGGCGAAAGTGGATGAACCAGCATTTCTACGTGCGCCAGGGAATCAGCTTCCAGGAGATGACGACCGCCCAGCGGGACGTTGCGTTCGGCTTGCTGAGCGCCTCTCTCAGCGTGAAAGGTTTTGAACTGACGCGCAACGTCATGCGCTTGAACGAGACTCTGGCCGAGTTGAGCAACGACCACGTGTTTTTGGGCGAAGATCTTTACTACCTCACCATCATGGGCAAGCCCTCTGCAGTTGAACCGTGGGGCTGGCAGCTCGATGGCCACCATTCCATCATCAATTACTTCATCGTCGGCGATCAGGTGGTGATGACTCCTCATTTCTTCGGTTCCGAACCTGTCAAGGCCACTTCGGGCAAGTACAAAGGTGTGGAAATCCTCCAGCAGGAACAAAACGATGGATTGGCAATGCTGCAGGCGCTTCCCATCGCGCAACGCCAGAAAGCAGTTCTCAATTTCTCGAAAACTGGCAACAACAACCTGACCGAGGCATTCAAGGATAACGTTGTGCTCGACTACGCCGGCATTCGCGCGGCAGACCTGGCAACAGCGGACCGCCGGCGCTTGCTTGATCTGGCGCACCTATACATCAGCAACATGGACGATGGCCACGCCCGCGTAAAAATGGACGAAGTCGCCCGGCACATCGAGCAAACATCTTTCGCGTGGATCGGCGGCATGGAGCCGGACAGCGTTTTCTATTACCGTATTCACAGTCCGGTTGTCCTGATTGAGTTTGACCATCAACTTCCGGCGAACCTTGCCAAATTCGCGGCTGATCCCAAAAAACCCACGCAGCAACACATTCACTGTGTCGTGCGCACTCCGAACGGCAATGACTATGGGAAGGATCTCCTGAGGCAGCATTACCAGGCACATCCGCACAAGAGTTAAAGACGGCCTCCCGCCATTCCGCGAAGGCAAGCTCGTCCTGGCAGGTGTAGAATAGAACGCCAACGGGAAATGCCGCACTTCCCGCCGAGAGCTCGTGAGCGCATCGTGAACGAGAAAGATTCCGTCCGATATAAACGATTGTTACTCGCCAAGCTGGACGAAGTTTCCTCCGCGAGAACCGGGGAGACTCTGGTTCCCGGTGCAGGAGGCTGGCAAGGTGATCTGGTGGACCAAGCCAACACCGCCGCCGAAGCGGAACTTCATCTCCATGTGCATAAGTCCGATGCGAATCTGCTGCGGGCGATCGAAGAGGCCTTGGCTCGAATCCGCCGGGGCGAGTTCGGCGTGTGCAAGTCGTGCGAGCAGCCGATCTCCAAAGCCAGACTCGAAGCCGTGCCCTGGACGCATCTCTGCCGCGAATGCAAGGAACGGCAGAGTGTGAAGTGATCTCGGTTTGGTTGAAGGCATGGCCGGCCGCAAACGTGGAGCGAGTTCGATTCCAGCGTGAACAATAATTAGGAAGCCTTTCGCTCTTCTGGGAAACCAGGCAATACGTCCGTTAAATTAAGAGAAATGTTCTACCTCATCATCGCTTTCGTCTGCTGGTTGGTCACGATACCGCTGCACCGATATGTAAAGCGGAGGATGCGGACGGTGGGACTGCGTCCGAGGCAATTCGTTGGGCCGTTCAGCGCCGCCAAGTTATACCGCGATTACTTAATTGAAGCTCCCGGAAGGAGCTGGCCCTCCTGGCCCGTCTATTTGCTGAGAATCGTCATCCTCCTGATGTTGGTGGAGCTTGCCAGTGGATTCGCTGCGATTCTATGGTTTAAATCACCCTGATTTTCGATGTGTCGAATTCAGCCGGCAAAATTTCCGCGGCATCCGGCTTTTCTCCATGCGCAACAATGTTTACTTAATGGTGCGCACACTACCCTCGGTTCTCACCCGATGAAGAGTTAAGTTGAATTATCGCGTCACTAACAAGCTGATTCAACGAATCTTAATCGGCCCCAGTTACGAACGCGTTCCGGCAGTCCGATTGCTAGACTCTGGTTACACGTGCGCTCAAGTCGATTTATGTCTCGGGATAGCAAACCCAGTTTAAACCGAGTCCGACTCACTCATTCATCCGTAGTCCTATTATTACTGTTACTCGCGTTCAGCCTGATGCTTACGTCAATCTCCAGACGTTCCAGCAAAAATCCCCCGCCGCTTTACCGTGACGGCGTCGTGCTTATCGCATTCCGTGCAGGAGTGCAGGAATCATTGCAGGCGGAGATCCTTTCTGGGGCCGGAGCAACAGACGTCAAGCACATCGGCGCAGGCGTCCATGTTTTGGCAGTGGCGAAGGGCCGCGTGCGCGATGTCGTCCGATTGCTCAAATCGCGTAGCGAAGTTCGATACGCGGAGCCGGATTACATTCAATCCCTCTCCGCAGGGTCTCTGCCGGATGACGCATCCATCGGGAATCTATGGTCCGCTCAAAACAACGGGCAATCAATCAACGGCACGGCAGGCACTTCCGGCGCGGATGAACATTCCGCGGCGGCCTGGAGCGTCACCACGGGAACGAACTCGGTCGTCGTCGCGGTTCTCGACAGCGGCGTGCAATATTCCCATCCCGACCTTGCCACCAATATGTGGAACAACCCCGGCGGGATTGGCGGCTGTGCTGTCGACACCCACGGCTACAACATTCTCGCGGCGAATTGCGATCCCATGGACGACGACGCCACCTACGGCGGCCATGGCACCCATGTGGCGGGAATTCTGGGTGCGCTTGGCAACAATGCCGCTGGCGTCGCAGGTGTGAACTGGACCACCAGCATCATGGCAGTCAAGTGGGTGAGTAGCGCCGACGTGGGAAATACCAGCGACTTGATCGCTGGGATGGATTGGGTTTTGCACGCCAAGCAAGCGGGTGTGAATGTCCGCGTAGTCAATGACTCCGCCACTTGGGCAGGCACGGCGATTTCACAAGCGCTCTCCGATGAAATTGATCTTCTGGGAGCAAACGACATTCTCTTCGTCGCCGCTTCCGGGAACACTGCGCAGAACAACGACCAGGTTCCGAATTATCCCTGCTCCTACAACCGGCCCACGATGATCTGCGTGGCCGCCAGCGATCAGAACGACAATCTATGGAGCTCGGCGAACTTCGGAGCAGCCAGCGTTCCGCTTGCGGCCCCGGGAGCTAACATCTATTCCACGTTGCGCGCGAGCAATTACGGATATTTGAGCGGCGGCTCGATGGCAGCGCCGCAAGTTGCGGGCGCAGCGGCGCTGATTCTCTCGCTCGGCTACCAGCCGGTGGAGAGTCTCAGGTCGATGATCCTGAACAATGTGGATGTCCTGCCGTCGCTGAGCGGCGAAGTAGGAACCGGAGGCCGCCTGAATGTTTGTAAGGCCGTTCCCGGTTGCGCCGGAGCGGTTGCCACGGTCCCAGCAAATCTCTCGCTTCCGGTGGTCACCGCGATTCCTCAGCAGGGTTCGCTGCTCGGCGCGTCGACGGGGGCATGGTCGGGGCTTCCTACAACGTATTCGTACCAATGGAACCGGTGCAATAGCAGCGGCTCGAGTTGCGCTCCGATTCCCGGCGCCAGCGGGCAAACGTATGCGCTGCTCGCGGCGGCGGACGTTCAGGCAACTCTCAGCGTAACTGTCACCGCTTCCAATTCGCTGGGCACGACCGCGGCGCAATCTGCCGCCAGCGGAATCGTCGCTCCGGCCGTGTCCGCGTTTGCTCTCAGTTCCAACATTTCGAGCGGATCCACACTCAGCGGGTCGCCACAGTGGCAGGCCACGCCCGCGAACCCAGTCAATTTTGTGCAGTTCTATGTTGACGGAGTTCTGATGCAAACGGCCACAACGTCGCCGTATCTTTTCAGCTCCGGCGGCGCGTCAACGCTGGATACCACTACGCTGTCAAATGGACCGCACGTATTGGGACTTCGCGCACTCGCGAGCGACAATCGCACTTACGTTTTCTCCAGCGCAAACGTCAGCGTTTCCAACGCGCCGAAAAATTTGTCGCTTCCGGTAATTTCCGGCTCGCCAACCGTGGGGCAAACGCTCTCCACATCGAACGGGGTGTGGACTTCGAATCCAACGAGTTTCAGCTACGGTTGGCAGCATTGCGATTCAAGCGGATTGAACTGCTCGGTAATTACCGGAGCAACCGGCAGCAGCTATACCGTTTCCGCTGCCGATTCCGGATTCACGATCCGTTCATCGGTGACAGCGATCAATTCGGTTGGATCGGCGACGGCTGTTTCCACCCAAACGGCCGCCACGCCCGGAGGAAAATCCCAGGCGCTTGCGTTGCAGGGCGCTCTGGTGATGGGGCAACTCCAGACTTCCGGCGCCTCGACAGCCGGATCGGGCGGAACCTCTGTCGCCGTCACAATCAGCGCAACCACGGCGGGAGACCTGTTGCTGGTCGGAATCAATTCCGACGCATCCACTCTGACGTCTGTTACCGACAACAAATCGAATACGTACACCGCAGCGTCAAAGGTGGTCTCCGGCGGCGAAACTTACGCCATCTACTACGCGAAAAATATTATTGGCCGGCGCCACTTCGGTCACGGTGAAGACTTCGTACGGCGATACCGATGTGATCGTCGCCGAATACCAGGGCATGGATACCGCTGCGCCGTTCGATCAAACGGCCTTCTTCGACAACGGTTACAACGGCGGCGCCTCCTTCACCAGCCACGCCACTCCGCAGACCACCGCCGCGTCGGAACTTTTGTGGGGATTTGCGGGAGACAAATACGGCAACAAGCCGGTGTGGACTGCCGGCAGCGGATGGACCGCCCGGCGCACGCAGGTTTCGTCCTTTGCGCAGGATCAAATCGTCTCGGCGCAGGGTCAATTCACGTCCAGCGGAACCATGAACGCCACCAACGGCTACGAAATCGGCGCGATGATCGCGACATTCAAGTTCAGCGGCGCGCCGCCTCCGCCGCCGCCCACGATTTCATCCTTCAGCGCCGCTCCGGCGTCCATCACCAGCGGTCAATCTTCACAGTTGTCCTGGAGCGTATCGGGCGCCACTTCACTCTCGATCAGCGGAATCGGAACGGTTACTGGAACAACCGCGAGCGTCTCACCCACTGTGACCACTACCTATACGCTCACCGCCACAAACACCGGAGGTTCCGCCACCGCGCAAACGACCGTCACAGTTACGCCAGACACGACTCCGCCAACCGTTTCCATCACCGCGCCCGTGGCTGGAGCGACAGTCTCCGGCACCGTATCGCTAACTGCCAGCGCTTCCGACAACGTCGGAGTCGCCAGCGTGCAATTTCAATTGGGCGGATCGAACCTGGGCAGCGCAATCACCACGGCTCCTTACACGGCTTCTTGGAACACAACAACGGTAGCCAACGGACCTTACACGCTCACCGCCATCGCCAAGGATCTTTCCAATAATTCCGCAACATCCGCGCCGGTTTCGGTGACGGTGAATAATCCGGTTCCAACCATTACTTCGTTCACCGCCAATCCATCGACGATTACCGCGGGACAGTCCTCAACCCTTTCCTGGTCGGTCTCCGGTTCCACGTCGCTCTCAATCAGCGGAATTGGAACGGTGACTGGAACATCCACTACGGTTTCACCGGCTCTGACCACCACCTACACGCTTACGGCTACGAACGCAGCCGGATCGTCCACTGCGCAGGCCACGGTCACCGTCAGCGCCGATACGGCGCCGCCCTCCGTTTCCATTGCCACTCCCACGACGGGAGCGACGGTCTCCGGTACGGTCTCAATCACCGCTACTGCTTCGGACAACGTCGGCGTCGCCAGCGTACAGTATCAGCTCGGGGGAACAAATCTCAGTGGCGTGCTCACCACCGTTCCTTACACTTTCTCTTGGAATACCACGACCTTGGCGAACGGCCCTTATACGCTGACCGCTATCGCGAAAGATGCCGCGAATAATACAGGGACTTCAGTTCCCGTCTCGGTGACGGTGAACAATCCACCCCCAGTGATCTCCTCGTTCACGGCCAGTCCGGCAACGATTCTTGCCGGAGGGAGTTCCACTCTCTCCTGGTCCGTCACCAACGCGACGTCGCTTTCCATCAGCGGGATCGGAACCGTGACTGGGACATCGAAATCCGTTTCGCCCACTCAGACCACCACTTACACGCTGACCGCCACCAATATCAGCGGATCGAGCACCGCGCAGACCACGGTCACGATCAGCACCGCCACCGCAAGCATCACGCATATCCAGACGACTGGCGCATCCACATCCGCCTCCGGCGCAAGCTCACTCAGCGTCACCATCAATCCAACGCAAGCCGGCAGTTTGCTGATCGTTGGAATTAACACGGATGGTTCAAGCATCAACTCCGTCAGCGATAACAAATCGGATGTATTCACCGCGGCTTCCAATAAAGTGGTCGGTGGCAGCACCTTCGCCGTCTTCTATGCGAAAAATGTTGCCGCGGGAGTCACATCGGTCAGCACCAGTTTTCCGTTCGGCGGCGCCGACGTGGTGGTTGCCGAATACCAGGGCCTCGATCCGGTTGCGCCGCTGGACAAAACATCGTTCCTCGATAACGGTTATGGCGGCGGCTCGGCCTACACCAGCGGCGCTACTGCGCAGACTGGATGCCGTTCTCGAACTGCTGTGGGGATTTGCAGGAGACAAATACGGTAACACTCCGGTTTGGACTCCCGCCGCCGGATGGACCGCCCGGCGCACGCAACGTTCGTCGTTCGCCCAGGAAGAGATAGTCTCCGTGCAAGGGCAGTTCGCATCCAGCGGAACGATGAACGCCACCAACGGCTACGAAATCGGAGCGACGATTGCGACCTTCGCGGCTTCCGGCGTCGCTTCGCCGCCGCCACTGCCCACAATTTCATCGTTCACGGCTACACCGGCCACGATTACCAGCGGCCAGTCGTCGCAATTATCCTGGTCGGTAGCGAACGCGGCTTCTCTTTCGATCAGCGGAATCGGGACGGTTACCGGAAGCTCCACCAGCGTCTCGCCCACGCAAACGACCACCTACACGCTTACCGCGACCAACACGAGCGGTTCAGCAACCGCGCAGACAACGGTCACCGTCTCGGGTTCGGGTGGCGGTTCTGGAGTGAACATTATTTTGGATTCCGACCTGGCAGATGACGCGGATGATGTGGGCGACCACGCTATGATGTGGACTCTGGCAAAACAAGGGAAGCTGAACGTCCTGGCTTTGATCACCTCCTCCACAAACGATTACAGCGCGCCAGCCGCTTACGCAATTGCCAAGTACTACGGCCATCCGAACATTCCCATCGGCGCGTACCACGGCAGTATCCCCAATAATTTCAGCTATACGTTCAGCTACTACGCGCAAACGCTCGGCGCTCAATTCGGAAAGGGCTCGTCCGATACGCGCGCCAATTATCCGGACGCGGTTACCGTTTACCGGCAGGCCCTGGTCAGCGCTCCCAATGCCAGCGTATATATCGTCGCGGGTGGATTCTTCCAGCCGCTCGAAGCGCTGTTGCAGAGCGGCCCCGATTCCATCAGTCCGCTTACCGGCGCACAGCTTGTCGCCCAGAAAGTCGCCGCATTGGTCCCGGTTGCCGGATTCTTCCCGAATTCCGGCAGCGGCAGCGCTTCCAACTTCACCGCTGATCCGGATGGCGCGAGCTACGTTTTTGCCAATTGGACCGCGCCAATTATTTCCGTGGGGAATGAAGTAGGCCAGAGCACGCTCACCGGGCCGGCGTCGAACGCGAATCCCGCTACGAATCCAGTAAAGGACGCTTACAACCTGTTCTGCACCAACGGACAGTTTTGCCCGAATATGACTCCCGGCTGGACGCAGACGGCGATCCTATTCGTCGCCAACGGCTTGGGATCCAATTTCGTTTACGGCGGACAAAACGGCAGCACAGTAGTCTCGGGCAGCTCATCATCCTCGCCAGGGAGCAATGCCTGGTCGCAATCTCCCAACAGCCACCACTCCTATATCGAGAAGACCATCTCGGATAGCGCGATGAGCAGCATCATCAACGCGCTGATCCAGGCCGGCCCATAACAATCGATGCGCCCTGAAGGCGAGGGTACGTCGCCTTGACTTCGCGCAGTCCGCGTTCTAGAGTGAGCCATCCCTGAGGCTAATTCCCGGTTTTATACGGACACTGCGCCCAGAAATCTGAGCCCTTGGCTGGGGAGGATTGTTTTATGTCCCTTCTGGATGGTCTCACGGCTTTCTCTATTTTCCTCGCCATCGCCGCCGTTGGATTCCTGTTCCTGATTGTCAGTTTTCTCTTTGGCGAAGTGTTCGGCCACGCCGATCTCGGCGGGCATGACGCCGACGTTCATGGAGACATCCATGGCGTCAGCTTCTTGAGCACGCGCGTTTTAAGCGTATTCGTCACGGCGTTCGGCGGATTTGGCGCCATTGGCATTCATCTCGGCTATCGGACCGAGGTGAGCACGGCCATCGGCCTGGCGGGTGGAGTATTTTTCGGCGGAATCATCTACCTGTTTGCGAGTTTCCTCTTCAGCCAGCAGGCTTCCAGCGACATGCGTGTGGGCGATCTGATCGGCCGCACCGCTCAAGTGAGCGTGGCGATTCCCGCCGGTGGGCTGGGCCAAGTCCGGTGTGCAATGGGAGAAGGCGTGGTCGAGAAACTGGCCCGGACCGTGGATGGCGGAGCCATTCTCGCCAACACTTCCGTAAAAATTGAATCCATCGTCGGCGAAACAGTGCTGGTCCGGCGCGCCGAGTAGAAATTAATTCCGGAGCGATTTTTAGAGAGCGGGGCCGGAGATTACCCCACTGCTTTGGATCGAGGCGTCGGGGCACGGTTCGGCACGCTCGTGAAACATGGACGTGAAGCTATTCGTAGTATTTATGGGGTAAGTCTTAATTCGGAATCCGACGGGGAGCACGCAAATGCCTACGCAGTTTTTTGTTCCGGTGATCGTGGTTCTGGTGGTGCTTGCTCTATTTGTGGCGATGGCGCTGTTCAGCCGCAACTATCTGAAAGTGCCGCCCAACGCGGTGGCCGTCCTCAGCGGCCGCAAGCGTAAAACCGCGGATGGTAAAATTGTGGGATACCGCGTCGTGAACGGCGGCGCCACGTTCCGCTTTCCACTGCTCGAGCAGGTGGATTATCTTTCGCTCAACGTATTCACGATACCGCTGGAAATCAAACGCGCCTACACCCTGCAGGGTGTGCCGATCTCCGTCAAAGCGGTCGCCAACGTCAAAATCAAAAGTGATGACGTGTCGCTGCGCGCCGCGGCGGAACGCTTCCTGGGCATGCCTACCGACCAGATTCAAAAAGTAATTTTTCAAACGCTCGAAGGCCACTTGCGCGCCATCCTTGGCACTCTTACGGTCGAGGAAGTGAACAGCGACCGCCAAAGCTTCGCTCAGAAGCTGACTTCCGAAGCCGCTCAGGATCTCGAGCGCATGGGCATCGGCGTGGACGTGCTCACCGTTCAGGAAATCAGCGATGAGGAAGGCTACCTCGACGCACTCGGCAAAAAGCGTACCGCCGAAGTGAAGCGCGACGGCACCATTGGCGAAGCCGAAGCCACCCGCGATTCCAAAATCAAATCAGCCGTCGCCATGCAGGAAGGTGAAAAAGCCAAATTCGATTCCGACGCCAACATCGCCGGAGCACAGCGCGAGTTCAATATCAAGCAGGCCCAGTTCCTGGCCGAAGTGGAAACACAAAAGGCCATGGCCGCTCAAGCCGGACCGCTGGCCCAAGCCAAAGCCCGGCAGCAAGTAGTGGTGGAAGAAGTGCGCGTCGAAAAAATGCGCACGCAGGAACAGATCGCCGTCCAGGAACAGGAAGTCCAGCGCAAGAAGCAGGAACTCGAAGCCACGGTGATCATAGCCGCCGAGGCGGATCGCCAAGCGGCCATTTTGCGCGCTGAAGCAGCCAAGCAATCCGCCATTCTCGAAGCGGAAGGCACCAAATCCGCTCAGATCGCTCTTGCCGAAGCGCAGCAGGAAAAATTAAAGCAAGAAGGTCTGGGCCGCGCCGCCGCCGTGGAAGCCGAAGGCCGCGCCGAAGCCGCCAAAATCGAAGCCATCGGACTGGCGCACGCGCACGCCGTCGAGGCTCAAGGCCTGGCCGAAGCGCAAGCCATTCTCAAAAAAGCCGAGGCCTGGAAACAATTCAACGATGCCGCCAAACTCCAAACCATCCTGGAAAAATTGCCCAGCGTCCTGCAAGCCTCCGCTGGAATATTCGGCGCGGTAGCCGCCCCGCTAGGAAACATCGATAAAGTAGTAGTAATCGAACAAGGAAACGGCGGCGACGGCGACGGAACCGGCGGCATCGGGCGAGTAGCCCGCACAGGTCCCGCTCTGATTTTCGGCTTGCTGCAACAATTGCAAGCCCTCGGCCTGGACGTCCCCACGATCCTTTCGCAGTTGGGAATGAGCAACGGAAAAGCGATCGAAGTTCCCGCTTCCGCCGCTCCTGTTCAGGCTCCGGTTCCCGCTCCAGTCAAGCCTGCGGAAGCCAAGCCAACAAAGCAGTAGGCGACAAGCTAGACCGTGCTCCTCCCGCCACAACGTATTTGGATTAATTGCGCAATCGCGGCCGGTTATATTGAATCAGTGAAATCGGTAGGCAGGCGCTGGGCACGCCCTTTCGTTGACCTAGGGCGCGGCCTTCTTTTTTAAGCCAGAGTCCGGTACGTTGTCGAGACTAGTCCATTGTTCTGCACCTGTGAAATGATCGATCGCATCTTCTAGTTCCGAAACCACGAAGGGCATTCCAACGCTCAAGCCTATATAGTCCTTCACTCTTTTGAATTTTCCACCAATCTCGAGGGACGTCTCGTACGTTGGGTGATCCAATACTGGCGAAACGTATTCGTCTTGCAACGAGTAATAATCAGCTTCGCGAAATTTGTTCACCAGATCGCGCACATTTTCGACTGGCACCGAGGCGCGATGCTGGCCCTTTATGGCAACGTTACCTTTTCCATTGTATAGAACAGTTCCGTCACCATGTAATTCGATCCGATAAACAGGACACGATCCGAGGCATCCGGAGCGGGAAAGAGTGATCCGGACAGTATCCCAGTTCTTTACTTTTGGAAACGTCACATGCTTGGAAGGCTTGCGCTCAGGAGGCAGAACGTACACCGTTTCGTCGAACCGCACCCACCCCGGCTGGCCGTCCCGTTCGAAGGGTCGATATCGTAGATTAAGCGCCGCCGATTCAACCTTCGCCCGAAGTTCAGGCGTCAAAGTTTCATCGGCCACCGCCGACCTTACCGTCCCGGTTGGATCTACCGTCACCTGCACGCGAGTGTTTACCACTATTAATTCTCTCATTGCCTTCGTGGCTGGTTCCACCCTAAGGATGACTGGCCTACCGAGTCTGTGGCTGCTCGCTTCTTGCTCAGACACCGAAGCAACGCTCTGCGCCCCCATATTCAAGACGTGACTCCCCGCGTTCATCACGAATGGGGAAGCGGCGGCGATAATCAAGAGAAAGAACCGCATGGTTATTGTTCGCATAGCATTCATAGGATGGGATTCTTCACATAGCTGTCGCACGGTCAAAGCAGGAATTCCTCAAGAAGTGTCGCGAATTGGTCATCAGGATTTTGCCAGATTCTTGATTTGCTTGGCCAATTTTTCGATTTCTTCAGCCTTGTGAACCAGCGGCAGCGAGAGGATCGCGGTGGAATCGGTCTTGGACATTTCGTTCTTTAGATCCTGGGCCAGATCGAACAAGCGATTTACGTCGTTGTGCATCTGGGTTTGATTCGCTTTCAGGATCACTTTCATGTCGATCTTGGGCTCAGGTTCCGGAGGGAACCCTGGCTTTTGCTGCTGTGCCGAAGGAATTGGAGGGAATGGGTTTTGCTGATCTGCGAATGCGCGAGCAGCATTAAAGGCGGCGCCAGCCGCCACAGCAGCGGGAATGAACGCTGCCAGAAAAGTTCGTCGTGTAGGGCCCATAAAAAACCTCCTGACTCGGGATTCCGGCCAGACGGCAGGAGCATCCGCGGAAGTTCGTCCCGCCGATGGTATAATCCCGTTCCTCTATTCTATGACTGATTTACGCGCCCAAATAACGGAAAACGCCGTCATCTTCAACGCGATCAAGGTGCTGGTGATCGTGTTGCTGGCCATGCTCCTGATCCGCTTGATGAAAGCGGTCACCGCGCGCCTGGTTGAGATGGCCAAATCTCCCACGCGCGTTGCCCAGATGCGCGAGCAGCAAACCCGCGCCATGGCCAATCTGCTCTATAGCGCCGGCACTATGCTGGTGATTATTGCCGCGCTACTGATGGCGCTTCCCTACTTCGGATTCGATATCACTCCGCTGGCCGCTGCCGCGGGATTGGCCAGCTTGGCCCTGGGCTTCGGCGGGCAGTACCTGGTTCGCGATTTGATCAACGGCTTCCTGATCGTTTTTGAAGACCAGTACGTGGTGGGAGATACGATCAAGATCGACGACGAGACCGGCCGGGTGGAACAGGTGACTCTCCGGCGAACTGTGGTACGCAACGCTCGCGGTGCCCTGGTCAGCATCCCCAACGGGCAGATTGGCCGGGTGGCAAATTTGAGCCGGGACTGGTCGCAGACCTGGGTGGATGTCACGGTGCCCTCCGAGGAAGCCGTTGCCACCGCCCTGCACACGCTCGAGAAAATCACGGCAGACTTCCGCTCCGATCCCGATTGGTCGGCTGCGCTGGTGGAGGGCCCGCGTGTTCTGGGAATCGATTCCCTGGCGCTGAACGGAACCACCATTCGCGTGCAAGTTCGTACGGCCCCTTTGCGCCAGGACGACGTGGCCCGGGAACTGCGCCGTCGCTTGAAAACCGGTTTCGAGCAGGAGAAAATCCCGTTGAGCAGCGTGCAACGAGTGACGATTGTGGGAGCGGAAAAAAAAGAAATGTAGGGGCCACGCTTTGACTTTTGTAGGGGCCGGCTTCAGCCGCGCCCTCTTTTTGTCACGGCGCTCCAGTCTTTGCAGCCGTTGTATTCGAATCACGATTTTTGTTCAATGACACTCAAGGAGGATTCAACCATGGGAGAAGTGACGAACGAGCAAGTCAAATTGATGCTTCAGCTTTACGAGTTGCGCCGGGAAGAGAAGCTGCGCAAGGCCAGGGCGTGGTTCTTCAGCAATTTCTTCGCAACCAGCTTGGAAGAAATGATGAAGAATTTTCCGATGGATTCGGAGATGAATGCCAATATCCGGATGGTCACCAGCTATTGGGAGATGGTGGCCAGCATCGTGAACCGTGGCTTGATCGACGAAGACTTGTTTTTTGAAAATTCCGGCGAGCAGTGGGTGGTTTGGGAGCGCGTGAAGCCCGTGGCCGCGCAGTGGCGGCAAGCGATGAAGAATCCTCACATCTTCGGCAACATGGAAGAACATTGCAAACGTATGGACGCCTGGCGCGAAAAGAAAGCGCCGGGTTCCACGGAAACCATGCGCGAGCGCATGAAGCAGATGATGCCCAAGCAAGCCCAGGCCAAATCAGGCGGCTAGCACCGCTTGATATTGCGCTGGGAAACAAGGTCCTTCGCGCGAGCCGCCGTTTGGCACAGGACGGCTAGATTCTTGCGGCGGCTCGTGCAAAGTTGTGATAGGTTTTGGTCCTGTCCGTTAAGTTTGGGGTGCGATCCGCAAGCGCTGCCGGCGTGCTAAGGAATAAGGTTGTTTGGCCTCACGGCTTGCGTTTCATTTGCGATTCTGGGAAGTCATCGAAAATGGCAGCGGGTTTTTAGTAGGAGAGCCAACCATGATTCAACGCACATCATACGTTCCAACGCTGGCAGCTTTGCTGATCGCTTCGCTCGCCTTTCCGGTGAACAGCATGGCGCAGGGCGCGCAAAGTGCCGGCAAAATTACGAACGTGGCGCCGGTGGTGAACGTTGTGCGAGGCGCGCAACAGGTGCCCGCCGGTTCGGGCTCTCCGGTCTATTGGCAGGACACCATCAATACAGGTCATATGGCCCGCGCGCGCGTGGCCCTGAACGATGGTTCGATACTAAACGTTGGGCAGGATTCCAACCTCAGCATCGTCAAGCATGATGCCAATACGCAGCAAACCGATTTGGAGCTGAATTTCGGCCGTGTCCGTTCGCAAGCCGTCCATCTCACCAAGCCCGGAGCGAGCTTCAAAATCCGCACCCCCACGGGTGTCGCCGGAGTAGTCGGCACGGATTTCTTTCTGGCGTTCGAGAATTTCGTCACCAATCTCCAGGTGTTTGAAGGCTCCGTCCAGTTCTGCAACCTGGCCGGACTTTGCGTGACTGTAACCGCGGGAATGATGTCGCAAATTCGCGACCCCAATCAGCCTCCCGATGCGCCCGTTTCCATCCCCACCGCCGCGGTGATGGAAGCGCACACAACCACCGCAATGCCAGGCCGGAACCGCCGCCACCAGCGTAGTGGCCACGCACTCCGTGCCTTATGAGCACAATGATGGTGCTCACCATCGCCGTTCCTACGGCAGTCGTCGCGACTGCGGTAAAAACCAACACCTGCGGCTGCACCACCGTAGTCGCCACCGCCCCCAAAAAATAATTCTTTATCCTCGCTGACTCCCCGCGCGCTTGGCTGCTGAATTGTGCTTGGCCGGCACCCCACCTAGCCGGTCAACCTTTTTTGTCATTCCGAGAAGTACCTGTCGTCGTTTGACCGGGGCGACTAGGAATCCCCTTACGCTTTTGCTTCGAGCAGACGGCAATACAAGCCTCCGCCTCACAATTCGAGGCCCCCACAACGCTGCCCGCCTGGAAAATCCGGATCCCCTGCGATCCCTCAACTTTTGCCATTGACATCCTATACGGCTGCGGCATTATCTTATAGATTGTCTATAGGAGCACAAATGCCTCCCTCGCAAACGGAACTTCTGCAAGGCACACTCGATATGTTGATCTTGAAAACGCTGGCTCTCGAGGAATTGCACGGCCTGGGAATTTCCCGCCGCATCGAGCAGATCACCAAAGGCACATTCCAGGTAAAAGCCGGCTCGCTCTTCCCTGCCCTGCACCGCATGGAAGAGGAAGGCTGGTTGTGCTCCACTTGGGGAGAATCCGAAAATAATCGCCGCGCCAAGTTTTACAAGCTTACCAAATCCGGGCGCCGCCAGCTCGAAACCGAAACCGAACGCTGGGGACGCATTTCGCTCGCCATCGCGCGCGCGCTGGAAGCTTCGTGATTGTCGCGTTCCTGACTTTTTCCGCGCGGCGCCGTCTTAGTTTCAGCGGCCCGCGCGCAGCGGATCGATTTGTTAGCCGCGCATCGCGGCCCATAGACAAGGGGGAATTCTTCATGTCCTTGCTATCCAATCTCTCGAAGCTTTGCCGGAATATTTTCCGCAAGTCGCGCGCAGAAAAAGATCTCGACGATGAAGTCCGCTCCTATGTCGAGATGCTCACGGAAGAAAAAATCAAACAGGGGATGACGCCGGCCGAGGCCCGCCGCGCCGCACGCATGGAAGCGGGCGGCGTGGAGCAGGTGAAAAACGCCGTGCGCGATGCCCGCCTGGGCGGATGGCTGGATACGCTGGTGCAAGATCTCCGCTACGGCGTCCGCATGCTTGCGAAATCACCGGGCTTCACCGGTGTTGCCGTGCTTACGTTGGCGCTCGGGATTGGCGCCAATACCGCGATTTTCAGCGTCGTCAACGCCGTCCTGCTGGAATCGCTGCCGTTCCGCGATCCCTCGCGGCTGATGAGCGTGATGGAAACAAAATCCTCGCAGGGTTTGGATTGGCTCTTCGTCACGCCGGCAAATTTCCTCGAATGGCAGCGTCGCTCCACTTCGTTTGAATCCGTCTCCGCATCGCACGGATGCGGCTATCGCCTCGCCGACGCCAACAACGCTAGATTCGTGCAAGGCGCCTGTGCCTCGTCCAGTTTTCTTCCCATGCTGGGCGTTCAGCCAATTCTGGGCCGCCTGTGGTCTCCTGAAGAAGATCTACCAGGCCGCGACCATGTCGCGGTGCTCTCCAACGATTTTTGGCGCCAGCAATTCGGCGGCGATCCTGCCGCGATTGGCAAAACGATTCAGCGAACCACGGATAACGTCCCCTACACCATCATCGGCGTTCTTCCCGCCGGCTTCCAGTTTGCCTCGGAAGATCTTTCCGTGTGGACGCCGCTGGGCATCGATCCGAACGGCGACTCGCTTCGCTATCACACCCAGCTGGTTTTCGCGCGGCTGAAGCCGGGCGTCACCCGCCAGCAGGCGCAAGCGGAAATGGACGGAGTGGCCAAGCAATTGGAACGCGAATTTCCACAGACTAACATCGGCTGGGGCGTCGCTGTTCAGCCCTTGCAACGGTTCTTCTCGAATCAGGATAATACGCGCACCACACTGCTTGTTTTGCTCGCCGCCGTGGCCGTTCTGCTGCTGATCGCCTGCGCGAATATCGCAAATTTGTTATTGGCGCGGGCCACAGTCCGGCAAAGAGAAATGGCCGTTCGAGCCGCGCTGGGAGCTTCCAGGCTTCGCCTGATCCGCCAACTCTTCACGGAAAGCATGATCCTGGGAATCCTGGGAGGCGCTGCTGGATTTCTTCTAGCCTGGGCGGCCTTCGGCTGGCTGATTGAGATCGCTCCGCGCATTCCATCGTTCCGGCCACATGCCATCCGCATCGATGGTGGAATTTTCGCATTCGCGATGGCCGCATCCCTCCTTGCCAGCATCGTCTTCGGATTGACTCCTGCTCTGCGTGTAATTTTTTTTTTTTTTTTTTAAAAAAAAAAAAAAAAAAAAAAAAAAAAAAAAAAAAAAAAAAAAAAAAAAAAAAAATATTTCCAAGCAGGATTTAAATGATTCCCTTCGCGAAGGTGGCCGGGGCGCCCATGGATCGGTTCGCGATCGCGCGGCTCGCTATTTCCTTGTAGTGGGAGAAATCGCGCTCGCGGTCGTTTTGCTGGCCGGAACCGCCTTGCTCATCGAAAGCTTCCGAAATCTTCAAAACGATCGGCTTGGGTTTTCTTCTGACCATGTCTTAACTCTCTCATGTGCTGTCTTCAGGAAACAAACACGCAGCAACAGATGAGCCTTTTTTATCGCCAGGTTTTCGACCGGTTGCGATCGCTGCCAGGAGTGGAAGCCGCCAGCGCCACCACCGGCCTGCCATTGCGGCAGTTTGACGGCGCCGGCTCTCCCTTCGTAATTCAAGGCCGGCCAGTTCCCAATCCCGGCCACGAAACCCTTTCCGATTCGCGCCTCGTCGAACCGGATTTTTTCAATACCATGCGCATTCCCATGCTCCGCGGGCGCGCCTTCACGCAGACGGACGATGAAACTCATGCGCTGGTTGCCGTCATTAACGAAACCATGGGGCACCGTCACTGGCCGGGCGGCGATCCCGTGGGCCAGCAAATCCAGCTTGTGAATTTGCGGCCACTCGGACGCTGGTTCACCGTCGTCGGGGTCGCCGCGGATTCGAAAGACCGCGGATTGGGGAAAGAGACTCGGTCTACCGTTTATTTAAGCGATTTACAAAACGCCGTTCCGGGTTCCTATTTGCTGGTGCGCACCAAAGGTGATCCGCACTTGCTAGCGGCGGTCGTGCGGCAGACCGTTCGTTCGATCAATCAGGATGTTTGGGTTGCCAATGAGCGAACCTTTGATGAAGTTCTGGCCCGATCGCTCTCGCCGCAACGATTCTCCGTCACTCTACTGATCGTGTTCGCCTTCCTGGCTTTGGTGCTGGCATCGATTGGAGTGTATGGCGTCACCGCATACACCGTAGCGCAACGAACCCATGAAATCGGCCTTCGCATGGCCTTGGGCGCCGGTCCGCGAGACATCGTGAGGCTCATTGTTGGCCAGGGTTTGCGCTTGGCATTAGCCGGTATTGCTGCCGGCTTGATCGGCGCTCTCGCGTTGATGCGCTTGATGACCAGTCTCTTCTTCGGCGTCAGCCCGCACGATCCGTTCACCATGATTTTCACTTGCGCCGCGCTGTCCGCCGTTGTGCTGCTCGCCTGCTACCTGCCCGCGCGCCGCGCAATGAAAGTCGATCCCATGGAGGCGCTGCGCTACGAATAATCACCCGCGAAGAAATCCGCTATCACGCAGTGTCTTCCCGGACGTAGCCAGGTTGTCGAGCACGGGCGCGCTTGGGAAATTCACGCTCCAGTTTTCGCAGCCAGCGTAGCTCCAATTTAAATTGCTGGATCGCCAGCGCGAGCATCCACACTGCTTCGTGATAAGGATGTCCCACCTCCGTCAGCACGCTTCGCAGCGTTTCCTCCTCGCGCGCAATTTCCGACTGCAAGAACTTGCGCCGCCGTTGAATCTGAGTTCGCACTGTCCCCGGCCGCGCTTGCCACGAGAGCGCAAGCCAGGCCAGAAACAAGGGGCGCTCGCGCTGGTTGGTCCAATCTTCCCGTTCCAGCGCCCCTGCTAGAGCCGCGCGGCCCTTGGCCGTGGTTGCAAAAACGCTTCGTTCCGGACCGGCAGCGGCCTCCGCGCTTTTGATCCTTCGAAGCAGCCCGCTTCTCGCAAGTTTCTCGAGCGAATAATAAACCTGCGGCCGCGAAATACCTGCCCAATCGCGCGCCTGGCGCCGTTCCAATTCCAGATTCGCCTGGTACCCGTGCATCGGCCGCTCCGCCAGCAGGCTCAGCAGAACCAGGTCAGGCGTCGTCAGCGTCACCGGCCGTTTATTTTCTCTCTTTGCGCCCACGGCTCTCCTTTCGTTTGCGGCTCCAATACCACCACTGGCACTGCTCCGCCGGCAAGCGCGGATTGCGCGCTTGCGCCACCGCCGCCGTAAAAACATCCAGACAGCAAATATCGTATGCCTGTCCCGTCACGCGGCACAGCCTCTCATAAAGACGCTTTGGATTCATCCGCGCAAGCTGGCGCACGCTGCGAATTTCAAGAATTTCGAAATCGCGCATCATGGCCGGCCCAATCGAAATCAAGTCCTGCAGCCGCGCTTCTTTCTTCTCCATAAAATCCTCCTTGACGATTTGAAGATCTTCGCATATCCTCATCTAGTCTAGTTTAGACTAGCTGGCAACACAAGAGGAGATTTCGACATGCGCCTCGCTTCCCTATTCGCGCTTTTGCTTTCGCTTTTTGCAGCACCCGTTTTTCCCCAACAAAAAACAAAGGAGAGTAATTCCCGTGAATATAAAGAAAATCACGCCCGTTTTGTATGTCGATGAAATCGAACCCTGCATGAAATTCTGGATGGACCGTCTCGGCTTTGAAAAAACCGCGGAAGTCCCGGACGGTGGCAAGCTCGGCTTCGTCGCCTTGCAAAAAGGAAATGTCGAGATCATGTACCAGACGTTTGCCAGCCAGAAGAAAGACACGTCCACGGTTACCGCCGATATTTCCGGCGGCCACACCTTTCTCTATGTCGAAGTGGATAAGCTCGACGCCGTGATTCAAGCGATGAAGGGCGCGGAGATCGCGGTTCCGGTGCGCACCACCTTCTACGGAGCGCGCGAACTCGGCGTCAAGGATCCTGCCGGCCACATCCTTGTGTTCGCGGAATTTGCGGCTGCGGCGCAGCACTGAGGCCGCCGCGTTTCTTAGGTGGCGAAGACAATCAGCAAAACCCGGCTGCCTCCGGCCGATTAGCAAGATTCGAGAAGTTACGTCCGGCGGGATGTGCTCTACTGGCCTGGACCAATTCCTCGAACACGGAGCCGCGCAATGTCTGATTCGATTCGCCGCAGAAGTTTTCTGGCTCTTGGCGCTGGCGCCGCTGTAGCCGCCACCATTCCCGCCAACCTATATGCTGCTCTTTCCGTCACCGGCGCATCGGGAGGGGGCAACACGAGCGTTGACGCTGGAGCAAGCGCCGTAATCGATCTGAAAAGTGAAACCGACCCGTACCGCCGCGCCGTGATCGACGGAGACTTGCCGGTGGTCAAACAGCATCTCGAGAAGGATCCCGGACTTCTATACGCGCGCGATGCGCAGGGCCAATCGGTCTACTTGCTTGCCGCCTTTGCCGGTCAACCCGCAGTGATGGCTTTGTTCGAATCGAGAGGACTGGTGCTCGATATCTATGAAGCCGCGGCAGGCGGAAAGACCGATCGCATCAACGAACTACTGCGGCCCGCTCCCGGACTGGTAAAAGCGCCCAATGTGGCCGGCGATACGCCGCTGCATGCGGCCGCGCTTGCCAGCCAATCTAAATCGATCGACAGCATGATTTCCCCCGGGCCCGATTACACAATCCCCAATCCCAAGCGGAAGAATGCCACCGCCGCTCATATCGGATTGCAATCCCCGCAGCGGGAAGCCGCTGAAGCCATGGCATTCACCATGATTGGCAACGGACTTAATCCCAATCTTGCCACCACGGACGGAAATACAATTCTGCACTGCGCCGCGGTAGCCGGATATCCGCGAGTAATTCGCCTGCTGCTTCAGAAAGGCGGCGACGCCGGGGCGCGCAACGCGGCAGGGCAAACACCGCTCGATATCGCCACGCAAGGCAAGAAGAGCGATGCCGCGGAGTTGTTGCGCAATCCCGACTCGATTCCAAAAGACTATTACGCGCACCGGTACGCCTATGATTCGAAGTTTGGTGCATTGAAGCGTGATGATACCGAAGGCTTGCCGACGGAATTCGTTAATTCATTCACGATCGTCTCGCACTTTGGTTTCGATCGCGTGAAGCAATGGGTGAAACTCTGTCCAGAGCTACTCAATACCCGGGCCGCATGGGACGAATTGCCTGTCGAAGCCGCCGCGCACATGGGCCGCGCGGATATCGGCGGGCATCTGCTCGATCTCGGAGCATCCTATTCAATCTGCACAGCGACCGTCTTCGGTTCGCTTGATGACGTAAAGCGGCTGCTGGCCGAGGACTCGCGGCGAATCCATGAGCGCGGAGCCCACAGCTTCCCGCTCTTGTGGTACACCGCGTTCGGCACGCCCAAAATTGAAGCTGCGGAGTATCTGATCCACATGGGAGCCGACCCGAACGAAGATATGCGAGGACGGACAGCGCTTCATATCGCGGCTTCGTCAGGGCATTTGGAACTCTGCCGATTCTTTCTGGAAAAAGGCCTGGATCCGCTTCAAAAAGGCACAAACTTTCAGGGAACTCAGGATGCCGTGGAAGCTGCCGATGCATCAAAACATCCCGAAGTGGCCGCAATGATGCGCGAATGGACCAGCCAAAAATCCTCACACTAGTCAAAATCGTTCGCCGCGGAGACTTGCCTCGAATGCAGAAAAGTGGGCTAGCTTTGCCTATCTGCAGATGGCTAGCTTTGCCCAGCTACTCTCGTGAAAAAAGATAGCTCCCCCGGACAGTCAGCTAAGTCTTTTCATTGGTGCATGCTCAACTATTATTGCAGCCGATCGAGGTTGGCAATTCACTTGCCACGATAATTCGGACAAAGCGGCAACTGAAGTTCAGTCAGCTAAATGCCGATAGGTCTAGGGAAGGAGCACTTCCCTTCAAGGGGGTATCAATGTCGGTGTCGGGCATCTCGAGCAGTAATCTTCTTGATTTCATCTCCCAGAGCGTCCAGACCAAAGCTCAGCAGGTTCAGAAAGAGTTTCAGCAACTGGGCCAAGATTTACAATCTGGGAATCTATCTGCGGCACAATCGGATTTTGCCACTTTGCAACAATCCAGCCCGCAGGCGAACTCAACTTCATCGTCACAGAGCAGCAACCCCATCGCGCAGGCATTCAACCAACTCTCGCAGGATCTCCAATCGGGGAACGTATCTGCTGCTCAACAAGACTTCACGACGATTCAACAGGACTTTCAAACTCAGGCGGCACAGGCACAAGGACACCATCATCATGGTGGCGGCGGAGGCGTAGCCAGTACGATTAGTCAGGAGTTCACGCAATTGGGCCAGGCCCTGCAATCTGGCAGTTTGTCGTCCGCTCAGCAGGCCTATAGCACATTGCAGCAGAGCTTCCAGCAAGTTGTCCAAAACAGCGTCCTGCAGTCGTTGGAATCGTCCCAGTCCGGTTCGAATAGCATTTCTGTAAACGTCTGATCGCATTCCGATCTAATCCGAACGCCATTCCGGGGGACAGAGAAACTAGTTTTCCCATCCTCCGGAATCGGCTTCACTTCTGAATCGAAACCTCGCCCAACCCCGGCCGAATCCTCGTGGCCCAGCCCTCTCCACGCGCTGGCGGCATCGCTTGGCCCAGGCGGAGCCTGCCCGCCAACCATTTTGAGCAAAACTGCTTCTATTCACCTAAGCGGAGCTTCCCTGTTATCCTTAGGCGGGCTTGCGGATGATTCGCTTGCTGGCGAACGCGTCATTATCTTTGGGGTTGTAGACGCTGGGCCGCACGGGGAAGTCAGGCTATACTCGGCATCCGAAAAAAGGATGCGCCGCCTGCCTTACGCTCAACTATAAAGCGAGTCGCAACCAAATTTTGCCAATTTCAGGAGATCACATGTCAGTTTTGACGAATTCGAAGAAGCGTATTTTGGGCCTTTCCCTGGTCCTGATCATTTGCCTTTCCATTGCCGCGTTTCGGCACGTTTCTGCAAAGGCCGTAGCCAATCCTGCGCCGTCGACAGAAGGAGCCAAGACGGGCATCCTCAGCATGCAAGAAGCGCTGGCCACCACCAACGAAGGCAAAATCGAATTTGGCGCATTGCAACAGCGATTCGCCCCAAAGCAGGAAGAAATCAAGGCGCAAGGCGCGGAAGTGGAAAACCTGAAAAAAAAGCTGCAAGCTCCGGGAATCACTGAAGCAGAGCGCAAGAGCCTGAACGCAACCATCGATGCCAAGCAGAAAGCATTGCAGAAAAGTTTCGCCGCCGCCCAGGCGGAATTTCAGCAGGCGGAACGTGAAGTGGTGAATCGTTTGGGGCAGAAGATGATGGTCACCTTGGATAAATACGCCAAGGCCAACGGCTATTCGGTGATCCTGGATGTTTCCTCGGAAACCACTCCAGTACTCTGGGCGTTGCCCACTGCAAATATCACGAAAGATGTAGTGGATGCTTATAACGCGGAAACAGCGCCGGCTGCTGCTCCCGCTCCAGCACCCAAACCTTAAGATCAGTTTTCAACGAATTTGCCGCAAAGGCAGAGCGAATTTGGCTGCCTCGCATGCGCCGGAGGCAGCCGCGCATCAGCCATGCGGATGCGCGGGCGTTCAGTTTCCGCTCATTGACAGCGCGGACATGCCACAGATATTGGCGGACGATGGCAGGCTGACGCATCGCAACACTCGATTCCGATATCTCCGAGTTAATGAATCTTAAATTCAGAACGCATGAACCGCTTCACCCCTTCTCTTCCTCTCAGCTTCAGCCACAGTGGGCCATTGTCTCGTTCGACTTGTATTTCGAAATCAAAAAATGGGCAGCACTTGCTTTCCGCGGAAATCCATTCCGCTAGCTCAGCGAGAGATAATTTCCCGTTCTGCAAACGGAAAGCGAAACCGTCCGGGATTTCCTTCGTCTCGAGTTTTGCTTCAGCGAGCTTTCCGGTGAGTTCGCTTGTGCCGCTCCCGTTCTGCTTTTGTAAGAGCGTTCACATTGCAGTAGAATCCGGTCTCTTCCATCAAAGTGATCCCACTTCGATTCGCCGATGTGGGATCTGCTTTCCACGTGCGGGCAAACTGCATACCCGCCGCGCCGGTCGTGAGGGCCGCCAAAGCTACAGTTGCGAATACGACGCGGACGATGCCTGCATTCTCTTTTTCCAATTCCGTTCTCCTGGATCATCTGGGATCGTCTAACGAATAAATCGTACAAGTTAAAGTTAACTTTAAGTCAAACGGTTTTTGTGGCGTGAAACCGAAGTTCGCCAAGGGGGTTACTTCTCAAGAACATCGCCAAGTGTGCCAACTCTAATCTTGCTAGCATTAGCTTAAGACTTTTGGCGATGCATTCTGATCTCGGGAGCTATTCACATTCATACGTCTCTATCTACGCGTGCATCTGAGGAAATTGTGCCTGAGACGATTTCCCAACCGTCTGTCGTTGTCAGGATGGGCGGTTTAGAGATTGTTGAGGAAGTTGCGGCGGAGTGGCAGCGACTGTGCGACGAAACCCTTTCGAGGGAACCGTTTCACCGGCCGGAATGGATCCTGGCGTATCTGCGTGCCTTCGCGCCAGAGGCCAAAGTTATCGTGTTGTCGGCCTGGGCAAATGGACATTTACGCGGAGTGCTGCCGCTTGTCCGGGGGACAAAAAGAATCTGCGGACTGCCCGTATCCACTTTGACCTGCCCAGCGAACGTCCACTGCTCTCGATTTGGGATGGTGCATTGCGGAGGAGAAGAAGGGGCGGCGGTGTTGTGTTCGCTCTGGCAACACGTCAAAACAATTCCCGGCTGGGATATGTTCGCTGCTCCCATGGTGCCCGAAGGAAACGGAATTGATCGGCTTATTCCCTTCGCGCTCGCCGATGGATATTTGACTGCACGCCAGCGGAGCTGGCAAGCGCTGTACCTGCCATTGGATTCGAGTGATACCGCGCAGCCTGCCTGGTTGGCGGAGACTCGTCCCAAATTCCGAAAAAATCTACGTCGCACACTTCGCCAACTGGAAGACCTTGGAACCGTCTTGATGCGTCATTGCAACACCGCCGATCCCAAGGCGCTGGAGGATTTTTACCGGCTGGAAAGTTCCGGCTGGAAAGGAAAACAGGGAACCGCCATCGCCTGCGATCCTAAGACGCGGCAGTTCTACGATGAAATTGCCCAGGCGGCTGCTCGCCATGATTATCTGTCGCTGGATTTTCTGGAGTTGAATGGAAAACCAATTTCGGCATTCCTCGGATTCAACTATGCAGGGTGCTATTTTCTGACGAAGGCGGGATATGACGAAACTTACCAGCGTTTTGGAACCGGGCAGCTGCTGACCCACGAGATTCTGAAGCAATCGGAAATTCGTGGCATCCGGGAGCTCGACTTCGTCGCCGCCGCGACTTGGGACGAAGGACGATGGGCAAGCGCGCGGCGAAATCATTACAAGATTTTTATTTTTCAAAAGGGCGCTTACGGCACGCTTCTCCATGCGCTGCGCATTACATGCCGGGAAGCTCTGAAAAAGATTTTGGGCAGAGCAGTGGATGAAACGAAACCGGCGGAGCTTCAGTCTCCGCCCGCTTCTCCGCAGAACGAATCGAAATCCGAAGAATAAATGGCAGATAGCGCGATGGCACCGGGTGGCGACGCAACACCGGTTTGGGTGGAAGGCCTGGATGTTTCCGCCTATGGAATCACGCGCAGCGTCGGAAAGCAGGGCGTGCCGGCGTACGCGATGAACGACCGGTTGGCCGATTCTCTGCGTTTTTCGCGATATTGCCGCGATTGTTTTATCTATCCGGACGATCCCACGCAGCAGCGCGCCTATGCCGGAGATTCCATCGCGAATGAGGACACGCTGTGCCGGCTTTTGCTGGAATGGGTTGCCGATTTCAAACAGAAGCCGGTGCTGTTCGGCACTTCGGATTGGTTCACCAGGTTTCTTTCCAACCGCCAACACGAACTCTCGCCGCGATTTCTGTTCCACTGGGTTCCACGGGAATTGTTCACTACGATCGTGGACAAAAGCCGTATGGTGAAATTTTGTGAAAGCGTGGGAGTTCGCGTGCCGCGGAGTCACGCTACGCTGCCGGAAGATGACATCGCGCAAATCGCGAAAGACTTTGTTTATCCCTGCCTGGTAAAACCGCTGCACCGGCATACGGCCAGCTTTCCCATGGAAGCAGCGAAAGTATTCATCGCGGAATCACCGGAAAAGCTGAGAACGTTTTTCGAAACTTACCCGCAATTGAAAGGCGCTACCTTGATGCAGGAAGTGATCGAAGGAGGAGATGACCAGGTTTTTCAGTGCACCGTGCTGGTAAATGGATCGGGAAAAATCGCGGCGTATTCCACGGTTCGAAAACTTCGGCAATTTCCGGCGGGCTACGGGAGCATGTGTTACGGGCGCACGGAGAAAAATGAAGAGCTTGCCAGAGAAGCGCTGAAACTGGTGGAAGCGCTGGGGTATCGCGGCCTGGGCTCGCTGGAATTCAAATACCGGCAGCGGGATGGCGGATATTATTTCATCGAAATGAACACGCGGCTGCCGTGGTACAACGCAATTTTCGCGGATGCCGGCGTAAATCTGCCTTACCTTGCCTATCTCGATCTTACCGGGCAGCAAAGCGAAGCGCCAAGGCAACGCGACGACGTCACGTGGGTCGGCTTT
>CAWCQU010000004.1:0-692909 GCA_963797765.1 uncultured Acidobacteriota bacterium
TCGGACGGTGGATTTCCACGGTAGCTGGAGCGAAATCATACGCGTGGTGGAACTGGAAAGACCCAGCCCCATTTCTTTTATCAGGTATGTTCGCGATGCGCCGAGCCGGCGGAAGCCTGCTTCGTCGCGCGGGCTTGCGCTGATCTTTTCAAATTCCGCCAACATTACTCTTCCCTTCTCTTCCATAATTCTTGACAGGCGTTTCCCAGGAACAACTTCTCGGTGAATCCGCGCGATGTGGATTTGCGCTCTCATGTGATAGGCGCTCCGATCACAATTCCAGCGCCGAGATCGCTGCTGCTTAACACGGGGACTTGCGTCGCTTGGCCTGGAGTAGCAGCGGGACCGGAGTCATTTTTCAAACGCACGCCACGCGCGGATTGTTTTTGCGCGGCGACTGCCTTGGGGAGCGCGTCCCTCACATAAGCGTAAACCTGCTCAATTGTGTCGTTGCCCTGATTCTGGCGAAGGGCCTCGATCAAGAAATGGGTGAAGTAGCCATTCTGAAACGGCGGCCCTTCGTAGGAAACCTGATCTTCCTGGCTTGAAGTGAGAATTGCGCGGCCGACGCCTTGGCGAATGCGATCGAGCGCGCCGGCGGAAGGCGTGGAATCCGCCATACCTGTGGCGCGATCCTTCAATTGAGCGGTGGCAGCGCCGCTGTGGCAGGTATCGAGAATGATCGCGGTGCGCCGCGCTTTGATCCTGGTGCGCACGATATCCGACAATTCCACCATGGGCATTGCGGTGGCGAATAAGCTATCTTGCGATTGCAGATCGGTGTCGGAAGTGACGATGTAATTTACGTCGGCATTGTCGTCGCTGCGCGAGGTGCCGTGAGACGCAAGAAAAATTACGACCAGATCATCTTCTTGGGCCATGCGGGAAATCCAATTTAATTCTTCCTTGAGTTTGCGGGTGGTCACCTGGCCTTCGTTCAGGACGTGAACATTCGACGCGGGAAACCGGCCGAAGGAAGGATCGATCAGCACGCTTCCAAAATCCTTCGCGTCCTTTCCCGTGTAGCGAAGGTTCAATCGCGGATCGTGAAACTGGGAGATGCCGACAACCAGAGCCCACTTCTGACGCATCGGCGGAAGCTTGGTTTCGGAAGGTTTTACGGGGGCAGCCAGTACAAAGGGATTCGCTCCTTCGGTCATGGCGTCCGAGCCGAACATTTGAGCTTTGGAGAGCGAATATTTCGCCTTGGCGGATTGGCCGAGCTTCTGTTCGAACAAGGAACGGTAATACCAGGAGTCGCCGAAGCTGGCGCAGGTTTCAATGGAATGTTTCAGAAGTTGCAGGCCGTCTTCAACTTCGGGAGTGGCTCCGGTTTTGATCTGCTCGAGAGCTTGGACCATGAAATCCCTGGCGACGCCACAACGCGAATCCTGAGCGCGGACGGGCAGAACAAAAAGCATGAGCACGGCAAGAATTGCAGAAGCAAAAAAGATTCGGCGCTCGATTCGCACCGAACATACCTGGAGAGCGATGATGAGCCGACTATTTTTTTCGTGGCCCATGGCGCTAATTCGGAGCGGGAGAAGCGGCATGATGAACAGGACGCTTGGCGCGGGTGCGCATGGCGCTGACTACTTTCCCTTTCACGCCGTTATTGGCGAGGGCGATCAAGCCGTCGGGGGAAAGATCGAAGTCTACCGCCGCGGCATCTTGAATGGCGGCGATGATGCTGTCTTCGTCCACTCCGGCCTTGGCCATTTTGATGATGTCTGCATTGCTGATTGCCGGGGTGGCGGATTTACCGGCAGGCTTGGAACCGGCCGAGGGAGCGGACCCAGTATTGTTTGTGGAGCTGGCTCCTGGGGCCGGGCCTCGAGTTGCGGCGGTTTTAGACTTCGGAGTGGCGCCGGCACTTCTTGTGTTTGCGGCGGGGGCAGCGCCGCCACTTGCCGCTGCGGAAGTGCTGTCCAGACTTTCACCACTGGAAGCGGACTGGCCTCCGAGCGAACCGCCGGAATTTGCGCCGGGGGAATTGGAGGCTCGTTGTGTATCGTCCTTGGTGTTGGCGCCTTCATTGAGTTTCTTGTAGTGGGCGACAGCGGTTTCGATTCGATTCTGCGGATCGATGAAATATTTTTCGCTGGGCTTGGCGTCAATCGCTTTGCCGTAATTGATGGCAGCCTGATCGAGAAACTTCTGAACGGAAGACTTGTCTTCGGCTTGATAAGCGAGAGCTTCGTTGGCAACGCCGATGTTATAGAGGCGGTAGGCGTCGTCCTCGTGATTGGTTAGCGGAGTCATGGTTTCCAGCGTTTCCAAATAGCGGGTCCACTGCTTTTTTTCCGCGAGCTTGTTGGCG
Source organism: uncultured Acidobacteriota bacterium (assembly GCA_963797765.1). Taxonomy (GTDB): domain Bacteria; phylum Acidobacteriota; class Terriglobia; order Acidiferrales; family UBA7541; genus JBGPTK01. The sequence continues at coordinate 2,321 of CAWCQU010000004.1, forward strand.
TCGTCAAACGGTTTGCCGCGGGAGAGAAGCACGTCCACATTTTCGGTGGTGTTCACGAAGCGGGGAGCCAACTCCGCGACCACTCCATCCATCAATTTCTGGCGAAGCTGGATCGGATTCGGCGGGCCTTCGAGTTCTTCCGGCTTCTTTTTGCGGAAGGGATTCAACACGCCGATTCCCGCTCCTCCGGAATCGCCCGGCTCTCCGGCATTTCCGCCGACTGCCTGATTCGTACCGGCTTGAAATTCCTGCGCATATTTTTTGGTGATGGTGCCGGCGTCCAAAGCTCTCTTGTGAGCGTCGGTGGCTTGGTAGGCGATGGTGAGCTCACCGGTGATTTTGTAATATTGCACGGGGACCTGGACGAATTTCCCCTTTTGCAACTGCGTTTCCTGGCGGACGGAAGTGGTGGGCGGGGGAGTCTGGAACGTGATGATGGAGTAGGCAATCACCACGTCCGGCGAAGTTTTGTCCGAGTGCAACGCCGTGTCGTTCTTCTGCAATGTGACCAGCAGCAAATCAGAGAGCGCTTGCGCCAAATCTCTCTGGGTGGGGTCGCGAACGACGGGGCGGATGTCGATCCCGTTGCCTGGAAGATGGATCAGGCCGGGCAGTTTGCGCTGCAGAGTGATGGTTTTTTTGCTGGAGCCGAAGCCCTGGGCTGACGTGGGGGCAGCTTGCGCGAAGAGCAGGGCCGTGAGTGCGGCGAAGCATGCTAGATAGGAAGAGAAAATCGAGCAGCGTGGCGACTTGTTCGTGAAATTTTCATACTGCGCTGGATTCTTCGGCCCCCGGGCTGCGAGATTCGCTAGGCTGGGCGTGACCTCAGAATGACTACGCCCGCAGCGAGCTGCGGCGTGGGGTGGCTGCGCTTGCTCGAAGTTTTCAGACGAAGAGGGATTCTTCGGTCGCAGCCCTGCAAACGACGCAGGGCTGGGCGCTCCCTCAGAATGACAGAAAGGATCGAATGGCCTGGGATTGAAATTACTGGTTGCTCGATTCTCGCAGTCCTGGACCGGGGTGCGAAAGAGAAGCGGAGCTGAATTCAATTTCGGCATCGAGTTGGACCGCACGAGAAAATCCGCGCGTATGCTATCAATCCGGATTTCCGTTCGCAACTTTTTCCTGGCACGAATATGGATGGCATTTATTTGCATGGATGATCCTTGTCCGGAACACTTTCCACGTGAATTCGTTCGATAGACCAATTGGGCGGAGTGGCATTGGTGACTAAAGAAGCGCCGCGCGTCCCGCTCTGGATTCCGCCAAGGATATGAGTGAGTGGATTGGGATCATCGATTCCTCCGCCGCGAGTGAGAACCGCGCCGAAATTGAAAACGCTCAAATCCTTGATGGGCTGATCGGAGGTGAGCAGGAAATGCGTATCGAGACCAAAAGGTTCGGAAACGCAGAATCGACCGGTCTGCCCCGCAGTAGAGGTGACGAGCGGAATTTCCGATTGCACCTCGGTTTGAGTAGATTGCGTGTGCAACGGGATATGGTTAAACGTATTGCCGGAAGCCGCGGACGGGAAGGTCATCAATCCGCTGCCGTCGCATCCGACGGTGAAAACATAGACCCAGCGCTGCTGGATGCCATACGACAATTCTGATTCGTTCAATACCAAACTATAGCCATAGGTCTCGCCTTCGCGGACGGTGCCGCTGCTCAAGAGCGCTCCGGTGGCAGCATTTTTCAGCCGCAGATGATAGGGAAAATCGGTTGGAGGAGGAGAGGTAAGACTTTGCAGCAAGACGATGCGGCTGAGACGCACGGCGCGGCTTCCCAATTCCGATGCGGCGCTTTCCTGGGAATCGGATGACGAGCCGGGAGAGGCCCAATCGGTACGCAGCGGCAATGGGGTGTTCGCGGAGCAGAGGTTGTCGCCTTTTTCCGGAGCCGCGAGAAGGCTGGATTGGGGATCCTGAACGGCGTTCGGAAGAACCCAGGCATATTCAAAGCCGCTTGGGACTGAGCGCCCGACAAGCACGTAGTGGGCGTCTGATCGCGGGGATTCCACAACAAAGGAAGTCTCGGCGCCAAGTGAAATTTCTTTCGCCAGCGCGTCCCAGAACCCGGTGGAAGGAGGAATGTTGGCAAATATTTTGACATTCTTTGCTCCGGAGGATTGCAGGGCGGCGAGGATTTTTGCGGCGGAAAATTCGGGACCGATTCTTTCGGTTTTTTGGGTTTTATCGCTCCAGCTAACCAGGTTCCATTCGGCGCCATTCCACTCGAGAAAATGGGTGGGAGATTGTTTGATGGGATCGTCGATCCAGGCGATGGAGCCGGATTTTTTGAGTTTGGCAATTTCGGCGGAAACCGTTTGCAGCTTCGAATCGGGTAGCGGCTTGGGAGCCCAAACGCGAAGGCGTTGCGTTTCCGCGACGGCCATTTTATCGAGGGCGAAAAGCTCGCCGACCTTCAGCGCTTGCGGATTTCCGCTGACGAGCACGGCGGTAGATGAGCCGATGGAGCTGGCGTCGCTCAAACGAAGCACGATCGGTTCCTGGCCGGACGGGAGTTCCCTTCTGCTTGAAAATCGAGCCTGGGCCCAGACCGAGTTCCATGCCGCCGTCTAACTTGATTTCGCCTTTATTGCCGATCTCCGCGACGGCAAGCGTGAGAGGCCCGCGCTTGGCGCCGACAAAAGAAAAGAGTGGCTTGTCACCGGAGCCGCCTAGCTTGGGATGCTGGCTATCCCAGCCGTCTGCGAGCATCAACGAAGTGGTGACGCGAATTACGTCGGCGGCAGGAGCGTCTGGCGGGAGCGAGGTGAGCGCGCGACCGAGGCTGCTGGAAAATGCGCCGTGGGCGAAATTTTTGGTGTCACCGGCTTTTTCGTAGGCGGATTCATCGGGCTGCGCAGCGGCCAGGACTACCGCGCCAAGCTGTTCGACGTTTGGCCCGGTATCCGGCGCGATCTTTGCATCGCGATTATCGGCGAAAGCGAAGCGCGCGACGCCACCGCGAGGAATGCCGCGGGTGACGGCTCCGCTATAGCAACTATCGAAGACCGCGGTGAGCAGAATTCCTTTTTTCAGGATGCCCTTGAAATGCGCGGCGAGTTCTTTATCGAGGATGGGATCGGAGTGGGCGCTGACTACGTCCTGCGGAACGATGGTTTGATCCCAGTGATCGGGCTTATCGGATAGCGAATTGAAACGCTGGGAGCCGTGGCCGGCATATATGAAAACGCTGAGGTCGCCGGGCTTGGCGTCTTCGTTGAGAAATTTATCGATGCCATCGAGAATATTTTTTCTGGAGGCCTGAGAATCGAGAAGGACGTGGACGTTAGCGGGATCGAAATCGAAATTTTTTTCGAGAATTTTAGCGAAGGATTTGATGTCGTAGACCGGGCCGCAGAGATTCTGGATGGGGCCGGGGGTGGGCTTATGGTCGTCGGGATTGCAATTTTTTTGGGCCGGGCCGCAGCATTGCGGGAGGGAAAGCGGCGTTGTATTGATTGATGCCGATTAGCAGGGCGCGCTTGGTGGGGGTGGAGGGTGATGGTGGCGCGGTGTTCGCGCGGGCTTCGGGAGAGAAAGATGCCGGGCTGAAGCCCGGCGCTACACGGGCGTTTGAGGCCAACATTGCTGTGAAAAAAATCGCGAGAGTGGAGAGCAGGGATTTCATTGAGGCCCACCGGACCGGCGCGTTGGAGTGGAATTTTTGGAAAAAATCAGGGAGCAATTTAGGGGAATTTTAATCGGTTGCAAAGGCCCGATATAGGAGCGATTAGAAATTTGTAACCCGTTGAATTTGTGTGGCTTACTTAAATGCGACAGTGATTGCCCGTGGCGATTAGAAATGCGGTGAATTGCGGTGGAATTTCCGTCGATTTTTTGGTACGAATTCAACCCGCCCGGGCCGACTTTACAGGTTTGGAGCATTCATACCCCGCTAATATCCATAGCACGGATTCGTAAAAATACAAGGGGTGTGCCTGTGGTGTTTGGGGAAGAGTCAAAGGCAGGGCGCGGCCCTTCGAAACTCAGGGTAAACGTGAAGCCGGCCCCTACAAATTCAAAAGCGAGAGGCAAAGGCAGGGCGCAGCAAGCAGCGCCCCTACAAATTCAAAGGCGAGCAAAGGCAGGGCGCAGCAAGCAGCGCCCCTACAAATTCAAAGGCGAGCAAAGGCAGGGCGCGGCAAGCAGCGCCCCTACAAATTCAAAGGCGAGCAAAGGCAGGGCGCGGCTGAAGCCGGCCCCTACAAATTCAAAGGCGAGAGTCAAAGGCAGGGCGCAGCAAGCAGCGCCCCTACAAATTCAAAAGCGGATGCAAAACAGAGAGCAGAACAAAATTGCAGGCGGCAGAGATTTTGCAATCTCTGCCGCTCCCAATTCGATGTGTGATTGAAGCTTATGGATTAGGGCTCGTCGACCTCGCCTAGTTCGTTGGTTGCGGGATCGGGGAGCAGGGTGCCGAACAGGCCGTCCGACTCACCGTTGGGCCCGGCGGTGAAGAACAGGGTGTTGTAGGGGCCAGCGCCAGCACCGTTGCCGAATCCGAGGGCCCAAAGGCCGTCGATTGCGAGAGTGGTGCCGTCGTGGGCCTTCATCAAACCGATGAAACGGCCGGTGACGGGATTGAATGCGGCGATCTGGCCGCTGCCGAAATTGCCGATCAGGACTTCATGGCTGAACTCGCCGAATTCGCCGGGGGCAAGAGCGATTCCCCAGGGTGAATTCATCCACGGGCCGTGCTGCAAGGTGCCGCGCAGACGGCCGGACGGGCTGAAGATGGCGACGAAACCGAGGCCGGCTCCGGCGACGTCATCGTGCTTTTCAGCGTCCTGCTTGGCATAGGTGACGTAGATATTTTCGCCGACTGCCTGGATGCCGAAGGGAGCGAAACCGCGGAATTGAAAGTGATCGTGATCGCGGTCGTGATCACCGTCGTGATCGTGGTCGCGATCGCCATCGTGGTCATGATGATCGCCCGAATCGATGCCGTCGACGTCGAAGGCATCTTCGCCCAAATGCACGCGGGTGAAAGTGGAATCGTATACTTCGACCTTGCCGCTGTGGAAATTCGTAACGTAGAGATAGTGCTTTCCATTCCATTCGGCGATGGTGATGCCCTTGTAGATGGCTTTATCGCCGCGGTCCACCTTGATGACCGCAGTCGAGCCGGCATTCCATCCAGCGATCGTTCCATCTTCGGTGGCGAAAATAAAGCGGGCCGGAGTGGCAGGAGCCAGGAGGAAATCCGTGGCGGTGCCGTTGAATACTACGCCAGTGGGCGCGGAAGTGGAGCCGGGCGGGGGCGGAGGCGGAATCGTGACGGTGATGGGGACCTTGGTGGGAGTGCTGCCGCTAATGGAATAGAGAGTGGAAACGCCAGCGCCATTATCGGCAACCCACCAGGGACTGGTGGCGCTGCGAGTAAGTCCCCAAGCGTTCACCAGACTGGGATCGATGATGACGGGGACGTTTGGTTGATTGATGCTGCCGGAATCAGCAACGAGATTTTTTTGGACGTAATGCTGCGCGAAGGCTGAAGACGGAAGCATGAGTACAGCAAGGCCGAGGGCAAACAGGAATTTTACGGCGGTAGTGAAGGGTTTCATTTCAGGCGTCTCCTCTGGCGAATTTTTCAAATGGTGAATGCCCGACTGGATGTGGCGACGAATTGCTAACTCAGAGTCAGATCCTGCCACCCCAGCAGGACCGCGAATTCCGGCTCTACTCGTTCGAGTTGGTTCGTCTCCCCACAGGAGATGCCACGTTCGATGAGGACGATTGCAGGACCGCGGCGGGGCGAAGTGTACATCGAAGGCGAGGGGCGGGAAAAGGTCCAGTACTGCGTGTTCGATTATCGGTGGGAGCGACTATTAACCATAGTTGATTGAGAGTGTATCGCGCGCTGCGACGCGGAATCCCGGGAGTGGCCGCGTGCAGCGGGCGGAGCGAAGGTTGGGAACGCGGTCTATTTTGTCTCTGCTGACGTGGCGGTGGCCGGACCTTCGCCTACGATTTGGAGGACGGCTTCTTCGTCCTTGGCTCCGTCGTAATGGATTTGCTTGGCGAAGTGGGTGACGAAACTGCCGGCGGGGATAGCGACCGTGGATTCAGGATCGAATTTTGGGCCAGTGCCGACCCACCAAGTGCCGGAAATAACGGTGATATAGCGGGGGTTGGGGTGCCAGTGGGGATGGCTCATGTGGTGGGGAGTCCACTTGACGAGAATGATGTAGAGGCCGGGTTTGGAAGGATCACCTAGCAAGACGGCGGATTGCGCGCCCATGGGGTCGGTGGACCAATTGATTTGGTTGGGCAATTTGTAGGCGATTGCGGCGGGATTGAGGTCTGCTTGCTTGGCGGGGGCTGCGGAGAGCGGGGCGATGAGGGCGATGACTAACGGGATGAGAAAGGTGAAGTCGCGACGGGAATCGTAAAGTGGACATTTTTTCCTCCGGGAGACGCAGTGTGGAGACAGCGAGGAGGCTACTGCTGGGCGTGGGGGATTGTAAAGATTGAAATGGAATTTTATGCGGGCGATTGCGACGCAGTTTTTGTATCTGTGGATTTTGCAGGTTGCTCTGGATCCCTCCCTTCGACCGGGATGACTGCGTTTTGATTGCGGTTGAGAACGCTGTGGTAGATTGGAATGGGAGGCTGCGAAGGGATGGATTCTTTTGGGCGGGCCGGCCGAGGGGTGATGGGCATGTATTATACGAATTTTGAGAGTCCATTGGGGCCATTGCTGCTGGCGGCGAACGAGCGCGGGTTGTGTCTGATTCATTTTGCGGCGGGCAAACGGCCGATGAATGCGCAACCGGATTGGAAGAAGGACGATGGAATTTTTGTGGAGACGATCTCTCAGTTGCTGGAATATTTTCGCGGGAATTTGCGGCAATTCGATTTGCCCTTGGCGCTGGAGGGAACGCCATTTCAAATTTGCGGTGTGGGAGCGGCTGCGCGAGATTCCGTTTGGAGAGACGATTTCATACGGCGAGCTGGCGCGGCGGATTGGGCAACCAAACGCGGCGCGCGCGGTGGGGCTGGCGAACGGGTCGAATCCGATTCCGATTATTGTGCCTTGCCATCGGGTGATCGGTAGCAATGGGAAGCTGGTTGGATATGGAGGCGGGCTGGCGATCAAGGAAAAACTGCTGGCGCTGGAGAGCCAGCAGTTGCGTTTGTTGTAGTGGTGATTTAACAGTGCCAAGAAATCAGAGCGCCGCGGCGGACATTGAGAACGGAGCTGCGGCAACGTGCCGGGTTATGTAAAGCACGTGCGCCCGCTAGCGGGGCCAGAGCCAGCCGAAGGTGCCGGCTGTGAGCAGGGCGTAGACCAGGCCGTCGAATGATTCCTTCAACGTCATGCTCCAGGGTTGACCCTTCCAGATGCTGTTGCTCAAATTTCCCAGACCGTAGGCGAGGAAGGCGGCGGTGCCGACTACGCGGAAGACGGCGGGATAGAGCGCGCCGGGATTGACTGTGTGCGCGGTGAGAAATGCGACGAAGACACCGATCACCAAACAGTAGCCGAACCAGAGGCCCAGGAACTTGGGCAAGTTAGGCGGGCCGCTGGGGAATACGGTGATGAAGCCTACGGGTCCCTGCTTAAATTTTTCGAGTACGGCGGGGGACTTCATGTCTTTGTGCGTGCAGAAGGGAAAATTATAGAAACCGCGCTTCAGGCCGGCGGCGCGCAGAGTGGCGAGAAGATTGTCCTCGTCAGGGAGTTTGTGGTATTCGCTGCGATGGTACGGCAGAACCATATGGATGATGGAGCTGGCCACGAAGACAATCACAGCCGAGAGCAGGATGGGGAGCCAAAGCGCGGCGAGCGGGACCATGTGCAACCTCCTAGGGATGCGAGAGTGAAGGGATTGATTTCACGCGCGAGGCTACACTTTGGATCAGGTTGAGGTCAAGAGGAAGAGGAAGGAAGAGCAGGTCTATTAAGCAACGGTTGAGGAGCGCTTCCGGCCAATTTTGTTCGCGCCAGTGTCTGTACCGGACATTCGATATGCCGTGGGACCGGTGACCGTTTGATCGACTCACCAAGACTTGATTGGACAGCGCTTGCAGTTCGAGCCGCGCAGAATTGCCGGTTCCGTTGATGAGGTATCTGACACGCACCATCGGCGGCTGAACTTCCACCAGCCGGTGCCGTGTGTGTCTAAAATGCCTGGCATGGGCCCGTCGGAGTAGAGAAAGCAGCGAAGAAATAATCGAATCACCAAAGAAAACTCCATGGGGCCAAATGGAGGGCAGCCAATGAGATACATCGGTCTGACTCTCGCACTTGGGGCACTTCTGTTCACGATCGCGCGTGCTAGTTCCATTGAGGCTCCTGCGGGATTTGACGGTACGACGAATGGCTTGGTAGATCAGAATACTCACCAACAAGATCAAAAAACATTTGAAGAGGTGGAAGCGATCAGCGATGGGCTTGGCCCGATTTACAATGCCCAGTCCTGCCGCGAGTGCCACCAGAGCCCCGTAAGCGGAGGCATCAGCCAGATCACGGAATTGCGCGTGGGCCATCGGAACAGCGCCGGACAATTCGTGAACCCGAGCGTTCCGATCGCTGACGGAGCCGCGGTGATTACGGGCCGCACGTTAATCAATGATCGTGCGATTTGTCCCAACGGAGCTTTCCCCGACGTGGAGCTTCAAGAGCGGGTGCCGGCAACAGAAAACATTCGCACGCTTCGCACATCTCTCAATTTGCTTGGAGATGGATTCGTGGAGGCTGTGCCGGACGAAACGTTGCGGGCAATCGCGGCCGATCAATGCCGCAAATCGCAAAATAAGATATGCGGCAAGACCATCTTAGTTCCCGTGCTGGAAGCTCCGGGGAAAAACGGGGTGGGTCGATTTGGCTGGAAGGATCAGCATGCGAGTCTGTTGTCTTTTGCCGGAGATGCGTACCTGAACGAAATGGGAATCACCAACCGGCTTCTGCCTACTGACTTCACTACGCTCTGCGACACAGTTAAGGACCCGGAGGACACAACCCAGGCAGATGGCCTGGCGGACATCGATCGCTTTGCCCGGTTTATGCGAGCTACTAAGGCGCCGCCGAGAGACGCGAAGCTTGCGAACACAGCCGATGCACAGAGTGGATCGAAGCTGTTCGATTCCATCGGATGCGCGACGTGCCATGTGCGAACGCTGGAAACCGCTGCTACAGGAACGGTGATCAACGGTGGAACATTTACCGTGCCGGCAGCCTTGGGAAGCACTGAATTCCACCCGTTCAGCGACTTCCTGCTGCATGACGTGGGAACGGGAGATGGAATCGTCATCGCGGTGGAAGAACACTTCGGACGCAACTATATGGCGATGCAACCAAGTTTTAATCCGACGGCGAACCGGATGCGAACAGCGCCGCTGTGGGGAGTTCGCACGCGCGACCGATTGATGCACGACGGCGAGTCGCTTACGTTTTCAGATGCGATCTTGCGGCATAGGGGAGAGGCCACCCAATCGAGGAGTGGGTTCGTTCGATTGAACGCCAAGGAGAAGGAGCAACTAATCACTTTCTTAAAGTCGCTTTGAGAGCGCGCCCGGGCTGGGGGTTCTATAGGCGATGGAATCGGCGGGTGCGTCCTGAACGATTGAAACTTCCTACCTTCCGCTTGATGGAGCCGATGGCAAAGACTGGGTTATGTCTTTGCCGTCCGGACGTTGCTGTTTGCCAGGTCAGATCTAATTCTATTTCCTAAAACCATCCAATCCCCGGGCGCGAGATTTCCACAGGTGACGGAAATGACAATTGAAAAAAAATAAATCTCCGTGTAGGACTAGTGGGTTCGTAATGACCCCAGTGTGGCTCGGCCCCCAATCGCAAGAAGTTCGCGGTTTCGTGATCATCGGGAGGAGCGGTGGAAAGGCTCAGAATTATCTGGGTGGACCTGCGCCTATCCCCTCGCATTCCCGGACTTTGTGACGAAATCCCAGACATCTACGAACCCGTCCGAGTGTGCAGCCACGGTGCGATAGATGTCGCGATTCGGGAAAACCAGCCGGGACTTCTGTGCTTCGAGTACGACTCTCCCGCGCCCACGCAGTTAGAAGTGCTGCGTTCTACAAGATCAATCTACCCCTCGCTGCCAATCTTGATGATTACAGAAGATCACTCGGAAGAGTTGGCCGTGTGGGCGCTGCGAATGAGAGTGTGGGACTACATGGTAGCGCCCGTCTCGGTTGATGATTTGTGCCTTCGGTTCGCGGCGTTTTCGCAGGCAGCGCCGGCGGTTCACGAAGAGAATTGGGCGAAGAGCACGAGCGCAAGTCCCTGGAACACACCCGAACAACTCAGAGAAAGGCCGCGTGCAGACAAAGGATGCCGATTCATGCCTGCGATATCCTTTGTGGATGAAAACATGGCGGAAAAGATTTCGCTCGGCAAGGTGGCGCAGGTGTGCGGGCTGGGGCCGTTCCAATTCAGCCGGGCTTTCAAACAGGAACAAGGCACAACCTTCCGGGAGTTTCTGATCCAGCGGCGCATCAACCGGGCGCTGCACCTCTTCAATGATCCGCAGGCATCCGTGACGGACGTGGCCTTCGCTGTAGGATTTAACGATCTTTCCTATTTCGCACGAATGTTCCGGCGCGTCACGGGATTTTCTCCATCCCTCTACCGCAAGGAACGGGGATTGCGAGAAATGTTTCGTCTTCGTGTGGCGCAACCCGTTCGAGATACTCAGCCGGACTGGCCGATTGCAAAAGACTCCTACTCCTCCGCAAAGAAATCCTAGCTTCGCCTTGAAATCTTGTGTTATTCCGCAACGGAAATCATCAGGCCTTTTTTGAAACGCTGTAGCCGCCCGAAGAAACAGGAGCACGGCTGCCCCGGCAGCCAGCCATTCTACACATTGGAGCTAAAGGGGGAAGCATGCCAGTAAACCCAACCTACCCCGGCGTGTACATCGAAGAGATCCCGAGCGGGGTTCACACGATCACCGGCGTGGCAACTTCGATTGGCGCGTTTATTGATTCCTTCCCTCAGGGACCGTTGGACAAAGCTGTCCAGATTCTGAGTTTTGCGGACTTTGAGCGCTCGTTTGGCGGCTTGGATACGAAGAGCGAGGCGAGCTATGCGATTCAGCAGTTTTTCCTGAATGGTGGATCGATGGCGTATGTGATTCGCGTCGGCGGATCGGGCATCAACGCCGCGGCGGTGGATCTGGTACAAGCGATCAGTGGGACGAGTGTATTAATTACGGTTACAGCGGGCAGCATGATCGGCGGGAAGTTAGTGAAGAATCCGGGAACGTGGGGAAACAACATTCGGGTGGCGGTGGATTACAACACCACATCGAGTGTTCCCGACCCGACCGAATCGGTTTCGGAACTCTTCAACCTGACCATCACAGAAGTAGACCCGGTGACCGGACTTATCGTCAGTACGGAGACCTTCCGTAACCTAACGCTGCGTTCGAGCGTGATTAACAGCGCGACAGACGTTGTGAACCAGGGTTCGCAGCTGGTGTACCTCTCCAACCCCGCCTCGACCGCGACCCCCCGTCCCCTGGCAACAGGAACGTTGGGAGCGAATCTGGCAATGCCACCACTGATTCCCGCGACGAGCGGAACATTCACAATCACTGTTGATCCGGATGGGACGGGGACTCACGTTCCCGCCAAGGCGTGGATCGGCAAGTTAGACTATGGGTCAATTACAGTTAGTGACTTCCCCAGCCTGCGTCCTTATCTGGAAGCAGCCATCAAGAGTGCGACGCCTGATCCCACCGACCTGAGCGATGTGAATAACCCGCTCGTTGCTCCCCTTCTGGCTGGCGCGAGCGTACAGCTGGTGGGAAACGGCACCGCTGGCGCTCCGTATCAGTTCCGCATCCTGGCAGGCGGAAACGGGCCCAACATCAGTCCGAATGCCACGATTGCAATCGACGATTCCGGCCTAAGCCACTCGCTGGGCTTGAAGACTGCAGTGGCAAACGTTCAGCAATATTCGCTGGGCATCAGCGGAGCTGTGCCTGGAGCGCAATTGCCGCTGACGGGAAGCGGCGGAGTTGGAACAAACGGCGGGACTCCCGGCGCGACGCAATTGATTGGCATTCCGCTGCAGAAGACCGGGTTGTATGCGCTTGAGGACGTGGACTTGTTCAACATCCTGTGCATACCGCTGGCCGCGACCCTGGGCGCAACTGACTTTCAAGCGGTGATCTCTTCAGCCACGGCCTATTGCGACGCGCGGCGTGCCTTCCTGATTGTGGATATTCCTCCGGCCGTGAAGGACCTGGGGGGCATGCAAACATGGATGAGCCAAAATGATAGCCTGCGGGATACCAATTCCGCCGTCTACTTCCCCCGGGTTCTGATTCCCGACCCGCTGAATGACTTCCGGCTTCGTGACGTCGCACCCAGCGGAACCATCGCAGGACTTTATGCCCTGACGGATGCGAACCGCGGAGTTTGGAAAGCGCCTGCGGGAACGGAGACGAATCTGCGAAATGTTTCGCAGCTTGTCTACAACCTGACGGATGGAGAAAACGGGGTATTGAACCCGCTGGGCATCAATTGCCTGCGAGCCTTTCCCGTGTATGGAAACGTGTGCTGGGGCGCGCGAACTTTGGACGGCGCGGACGTGCAGGCTTCCGATTGGAAATATATTCCGGTGCGCCGGTTCGCGTTGTTCCTGGAAGAGAGCCTGTATCGCGGAACGAAGTGGGTGGTGTTTGAGCCGAATGACGAGCCGCTGTGGTCGCAGATTCGCTTGAACATCGGCGCGTTCATGCAAAGCCTGTTCCGGCAGGGAGCATTTCAGGGGAAGACTCCGCAAGAAGCGTACTTCGTGAAGTGCGATAACGAGACCACGACGCAGAACGACATCAACAACGGAATCGTCAACATCATCGTGGGATTCGCGCCGCTGAAGCCGGCGGAATTCGTGATTATCCAAATCCAACAAATTGCCGGGCAGATTCAAACGTAAGGAGACTCGCGTATGGCTCAGTTCAGCGTGAACCCAACCCGATTCGACCCCTACAAGAATTTCAAGTTCCGGGTGAAATGGGACGGCAAGTATGTGGCCGGAATCAGCAAGTGCGGCGGGCTCAAACGCACAACCGATGTGGTGGAACATCGCGAGGGCGGAGACCCCAGTACATCCCATAAATCGCCCGCGCGGAGCAAATACGATCCGATCACGCTCGAGCGCGGCGTCACTCACGACACCGAATTCGAGAAGTGGGCCAACAAGATCTGGGATTTGGGCGCCGGGCTTGGCGCGGAAGTATCCCTGGCGGATTTCCGCAAGGACGTGATCATCGACTTGTTCAATGAAGCCGGGCAGAAAGTGATTTCCTACAAAGTGTACCGCTGCTGGGTTTCCGAATATCAGGCGATGCCCGACCTGGACGCGAATGCCGGCGCCGTGGCGATTCAGCATATCAAATTGGAAAACGAAGGCTGGGAGCGGGACTTGAGCGTGACTGAGCCGAAAGAACCCAGCTTTACATTGCCGGCAGCGTGAACCTGAATTTCGAATATCGCGCCGTCATCCCCGGAGGCATTTGGCAGGATGGAGCGTGCGTGCGCGAAGCGCGCCTGCGGCCATTGACCGGAGACGACGAGGCTTTTCTCCTCGATGCCGGGGATTTTTTTTCTCCAGCAGCGCGCACGACGGCGCTGCTTTCGCGATGTCTAGTGGGAATGGGGCAACTGGAAGATGTAACGCCCGGATTGGTCCGAGCGCTGACGGTGGGAGACCGGGAGGCGTTGCTGCTTCACCTGCGGCGAATCACTTTTGGCGACAGCCTGCCTTGCGTGTTGGTATGCCCGCGAGCCGGTTGCGGCAAGAAGATGGATCTGGACATGCGAGTAAGCGAACTCTTGCTGCCTGCGTATGGAAACTCACAAGAAAGCTACGAGTGCGATGTGATTGCAGAGGGCGCGGAATATCACGTGCGGTTCCGGCTTCCCACCGGGGCGGACCAGGAGCTTGCCGCAGATCGATCGTTCGCGGATTTGCCCGCCGCGGAGCGGCTGGTATTGCAGCTTTGCGTGAAGCAGATTTCTGACGATGAAACCGGGATTCGGGCCGTAGAAGAATGGCCGTTGGAGCTGGCAGACAGGATTGGCGCAAAGATGGCCGAACTTGATCCACAGGCGGAAATTCTGCTCCACCTTAAATGTCCCGAGTGCGAAAACGAGTTCACCGCTGAATTTGACGCGGCCGCTTATTTCTACCAGGAATTGCGTGGCCGCATCCCGCATCTCTACCAGGAAGTCCACAGAATCGCCAATTCCTACCATTGGAGCGAATCCGAAATCCTTGGCATGACCCCCAGAAAGAGAATGGTGTACCTGAACCTGCTGGCGGGGGAGGGCGAATTTGAGTGAGTTCCTGGCCAGAGTGGTGAGGAAAGGGATGGGGAGGCCTTGCACGGCCGCCGCGCCTGAGCCGAATCTGTTGCCGTATTTTCCGTTTGTGGCAGCTGACTCCCGAAAACCGCGAAACGATCCCGAGGACTCGCGATTAGCGGCAAGCAGAGGTGAGATGAGGAGCGAGTCAAGCGAAGATACAAGGCGAGTTGAGCGGCCGTCGGCGAAAATTTTCCCCGCGGCACTGCCACGTCCCTTCGAAGTGCAGCTCGACCGGAACATGCCTCCGTCTGGCAAGACTTCGGCAGAGCCGGGCGGCGAAACGAGAATGGAGCGGGTGACATCTTTGCTTCCGAGGGCGGAAATTTCAGCACGAAATGCGAGCGAGCATTCGGGGAATCGAATTCACGCCGGCGAACCTGCTCCATTGGAACAGCTTGATGCCGGGGCGTCTCTTCAGCGGGAACAAATCTCACAAGTTAATCCTGTTTCGTTGAGCGAAGCGAGCAAGGCTCACGCCGAAAAAACCCGATCCATGACGAATGAAAACAAGGCAGGCAGGACCAAGGTTGAGCCGCGAGCACCGTTGGAGGAGAGCAATCCCGCCACGCGAAGTCAGTCGGCTCGCACAAATCAGGTCGCAGCCAACGGAGATTCCGTGGTCCAGGTTCGCATCGGCAGAGTCGAAGTACGCGTAAATGCTCCGCCTGCTCCGCCCGCGCCTGTCGCAACACAAGCACGAGGACCGCGAGGGTTCTCCGAATACGCGGCAATGCGGCGGTACCTGACGCGGACCCGAATATAAGGGGAACGGATGAGCACTTTTGAAGTCATCCGGGGAGTGACCTGGACGTTGAGGAAGCTCTTGACGGACAACCTGGAAGTGAGTCCGGTGACGATCACGCTAGTCCCGCCGGATGGCGCGATTACCGGCGTATCCGGGCGGCGGGTGAATTTGTATTTGTACCTGGTTGAGGAGAACGGATATCTGAAAAATCAGGAAATTCCCGGGCAGGGATCTCCCGGCGCGTACGGGCACCCCCCGCTCAGTCTGAACCTGCATTACATGATGACGGGCTACAGCGAATCGGATCTTTCGCTTGATCGGGACTTAGTGGCGCAGGAGGCGCTGGCGGATGCGATGCGCGTCTTCCATGATTTTGCAATCTTAACACCCGACAGGGTGGTGATGGATCCCACGCTGCTGGGGGAATTCGAGCAGGTGAAAATAACCTTGCAGCCCGCGAACCTGGACCAATTGACCAAGGTGTGGGCGGCCATGCCGCAGGCGAATTACCGCTGTTCCGTGGCTTACAACGTCTCCGTGGTACAGATCGAAAGCAAATTGCCGCGGCGTACGCCGCTTCCGGTAAAAACGCGCCGGCTGCACGCCGCCACCATGGGGCGGCCCCAGATTTCATCCATCTATCGAACACCGGCCCTGCCGGCCGATCCCACCGGCGACCAGCGCGCGGCCGTGACGCAGTCTCTGACGATTGAAGGCTCAGGTTTCCGGGCCATGCAAACATGGGTGAAATTTGGGGGGCTTGATCCGATTCCCGTGATTCCCATGACGGACGGGTTGATCCAAATCACTGTGCCGGATTCCACGTATCCGCCCGTCGGAGCAAATCCGCCGCAACCGATCGGGCCTGACGACCAATTGCAGCCGGGGCCGCAACTGGTGGAAGTGCGAATCCAACGAACTGGCGGAGGAGTGGCAGGCGGATTGGATCGAGGCACCACGTTTATTGAGCCGCAAGTGGAAGTGTCGAACCAGACGGTATTCATGCTTGTGCCGGGGATCACGTCCATCGCACCCAACCCCGCAAGTTTGACCGATCTTCTGACGGTAACCGGTACGCGGCTGTTCAAAGCGGGGATGCAAAGTTTTGTGCTTGTCGCGGACGTGGCGATCGAGGTGCGCGCACCACAGGCGGGAGACCCCTGGGTAGCCCCGACCGACACGCAGGTGCAGGTTCCGTTGGCGGCGGTGGCGGCAAGCCCGTCGCCGCCGGCGCCAAACCCGTACCCGGTACACGTGCAAATGAATGGCGCCTTGAGCGCGGACGAGCTGGACCTCCTTCTCCCATGAACAACGAAAACATTGGCGAACAAACGGCTAGCCAAATGGATTCGTGGCACTCCGCGAATCAGGCCCGCATCGAAGCGGAAGTTTCGCGGCTTCGCCTCCTGCTGAACCGCCGGATCCTGTGGCTGCGGCAAGTGTGGAAGCGAGATCCCATGCAGGGCTTTCGCGAGTTGGTGATCAGCGATTCGGACGCCGACCGGCTGCTGGATGAGGGCCGCTGGGATCAGGAGGAACAATTTTATCGGGACGATGCGGCAGCAGCGGAATTGAGCCGCAAAATCGCGGCGGAACAGAAAAATTGCGCGGCGGCTTCGCTCGCCGCGCTGTCAGCCGGAGGCCCTCCGGCGATCGAGATTCTTGCCCACCTGTTCCACCTGGATGATTTCGACCGTGAAGTATTACTGCTGTGCCTGGCGCCGGAGCTCGATCCTGCTTTCGACCGGCTGTATGCCTACATACAGGATGACGCCGCGCGAAAATTTCCAACACCGCATCTGGCGATTGAACTGTTCGGGAGACGATTTTTTGAAACTGTGTCCAACGCCTGGAGCCAGGGACTGAAACACTTCAGGCCCGACGCCGCGCTGTTCCGGTCGAAGCTGATTCGCAGCGAAGCGGCGGGTGGCGTGACGCGCGGCGGCGAATCCCTGCGAATCGAAGGGCGCATTTTCGACTATTTGATGGGACTGAACCGGCTGGATGAACAGGCTGCCCTCCTTCTGCGGCCCTTGGAGGGCACGTCCCTGATTTCCTCCGGCGATGAAGAGATCGCCAGTCGGCTGGAACAATTACTGCGCTCCTGGAACGGCCGCGGCCGAATGCCTGCGATTAATTTTTTTGGTGTGAAGGGGGCCGCTCTACGGGAAATTGCAGCAAGCGTTTGCAGGCAGCTTGGAATCGGCCTGTTCGACCTGGAACTAGCGCGATTGCCCGCGACGGCCAGAGAAAGGCAGGATTTATTTTGCCTGCTGGAGCGCGACGCGGTGCTTCTGCCTTCCGCGTATTTTATCGATACCACGGAGATTGACACAAAAGAGCGCGCCACCGCCGGATCGGCTGCCGAGCTGGTTCAGGATTTGCGGTCTCTTTTGTTTGTGGCCAGCCGCGAGCCATGGCGAAGCGAACGGGAGATGCTGTGCATCGAGGTGCCGAAGCTGCAATCCGGCGCGCAACGGGACCGTTGGAGAACCGTGCTGGCAGAGGAATTTGGAATCCAGGAGCACGCCGGCACCGGCGATACGTTCGAGAAATTTCTGGACTCCCTGGTCGAGCAATATGATCTCAGTCTGGCGGAAATTCAGCGGGTAGCCGATTCCGCTCAGGGCGCTGCGCTGCTTCGCAATCCTGCGGCGGCTGCGGTGACGACCGAAGACGTATGGAACGCCGCCCGGATGCAATCCTCGAATCATCTCGATGGGTTGGCGCAACGGATTGCATCCGGCTACACCTTCGACGAGCTCGTCCTTCCCGACGACACCCTGCAACAGCTACGGGATATCGCCGCGCAGGTAAGCCACCGCAGCCATGTGTACGAGCGCTGGGGATTCGGTGCGCGGCTGGGACGGGGCAAGGGCATCGCCGCACTTTTTGCCGGACCGAGCGGAACCGGGAAGACCATGGCCGCGGAGGTGATCGCCAATTATTTGAAGCTCGATCTCTATCGCGTCGACCTCTCCCGGGTGGTGAGCAAGTACATCGGCGAAACGGAAAAGAATCTTCGCCAGGTGTTCGATGCCGCCGAACAAAGCGGGGCCATTCTGTTCTTCGATGAAGCCGATGCGCTGTTTGGCAAACGAAGCGAGGTCCGCGACAGTCATGACCGCTACGCCAACATCGAGATCAATTACCTGTTGCAGCGCATGGAGGATTATCGCGGCCTGGCCATCCTGGCGACCAATATGAAATCGCTGCTGGACCAGGCTTTCCTGAGACGGTTGCGTTTTCTGGTGGATTTTCCGTTTCCCTCAGCGGCTCAGCGAAAACGAATCTGGCGGGGAGCTTTCCCGCCAGCTGCTGAAACTGAAAACCTGGACTATGAGTTCCTGGGACGGCTGGAAATCACGGGAGGAAACATCAAGAACATCGCGCTGAACGCCGCGTTTCTGGCTGCGGCGGCGGGGGCTCCGATCAGCATGCAGCATTTGTTGATGGCGGCGCGGCGGGAATATTCAAAGATCGACAAGCTGGTGGTGGAGTTTGAGTTCGGGAGATATTTCGCGGCGGCGCGGCGGTGAATCGAACGGTGATTGAAATCGACAGAGTGATCATCGAGGGAGCCGGGATCGCTCCCCATCAAGCCAAACAGTTCGCCCGGCTGGTGGAATCGGCGCTCCAACGGCAACTTGAAAAGAGCGGGGCGCCGTCTTCGTTCACCGCGAAGGATGGCATTCAAGTGAAGATTCCCGATCCAGGCACTGGAGCGAATGCGAGCATCCGGAGTCTGGCAACAAATGTCGCGCAGGCCATCCATCACGGCATGACGCGAAAGGCATGACGCAATGCCCGAACACGCAGCACACATCGCGGCGAGTCCAAAGACGGAAACTTCCCTTTTTCGTAGCCGGCCGCAGGAGGGCTCTCTCCGCAGTTCGATGGTTCTGCGCCAGGAGAATCGAATGCAGGCCTGGCAGAGCGCGATTGGAAATCAGGCCGCGCAGAGATCTCTGAGGGCGGGTTTAGACCAAGGCTTGTGGATTCAACGCAAGTGCGCATCGTGCGAAAACGAATCGGACGAAATGGGGACGGGCTCACTGCAGAAAAAGCTGGCGGTCAACGAGCCTGGGGATGTTTACGAGCAAGAAGCGGATCGCGTGGCGAATGCGGTGATGAGTGGCGGCGGGCAAGTTAGCACGTTGGCTGACGAAAATGGTCCGGCAAGCGTGCAACGGGCGTGCGCCTGCGGCGGCACGTGCAACGAATGCCAAGGGAAGACGCCGGAAGTGCAGCGAATGAATGGCGGATCGGCTGCAGGAGCAGGAACAGCGCCAGCGATCGTACACGAAGTTGTGCGTTCGCCTGGAGCGCCGCTCGCTCCCACGGCTCGCAGCTTCCTTGAACCGCGATTCGGCCGCGATTTCAGCCAGGTGCGCGTACACACGGATTCACAAGCCGCCAAATCAGCCCGTTCCGTGAATGCATTGGCCTACACAGTGGGGAACGAATTGGTGTTTGATGAAGGTCAATATAAGCCTGAGACCAGGACAGGGCAGTTGCTATTGGCCCATGAGCTGACCCACGTGCTGCAGCAATCCTCCGATCGGGAAAGTGGAAGATTGCAACGGCAACCGAACGAGGGAAGCGGCAAGAAACCTACCGAAAAGAAACCAGATCCTTCCGCCAAGACTCCTGCCGCCACTGGGCATCCTTGCGGGGGCACTGCGCTGGCGGATTCCTACACTCCTACGGAAAACGGCGGGGGCGGGAAACCAATCGAGGTATCCCTTGAAGAGAAGGAGTTCGGTAATACGTCAAAGTTCGGAGCTTTCTTCGAGTTTGACGCCTGCATTGTTAAGGGGAATTGGCAATTCTATCTTAAGAAACTCACGGTTCCTATCGCATCGAAAGTGAGACCACTGGATTTCAGAACGAACATCGAGAATGCTTCGGACAAAGCAGTCACTAAAACCACCTTCCAATCGATCATCGATGATTTGAGGCCCGATGGGAAGGCCACGTTTCCAATAAGCTGCGGAGGCAATCGCTTCAGAGACAAGGTAAAGACATATTCCCAGCGGAACACCTTCTGGAACCATCAGTTCGTGGTCGATCATGAGGCGTTTCATCGCAAGGAATGGAACAGCATTTACCGGCCCAATCTGGTGGAAGCGGAAAAGGCGGTCTGGTCCCACTCGATTCCCGGGAGTTCGGCGAAATCTGCTCAAGAGGCTGTTCAAAAAGAGAGGGCCGCGCTGGACGGATTTATGGTGAGTGCCTACCAGGCAACGTGCAAGACGTACGCACCTACACAAGAATCGCATGCATACAACGACGGAGCGCCCAAATATCAGAAATTGGTGGACGACATCCAGAGCCGGGCGAAGAAGGAGAAGTGGTAATCCATTGTCTTCGAGTGGGAAGCACCGGCAGCAACTGGCCGCAGCTTGGATGGAAATATTGAGGGGACCTTGGGGCGATTATTCCAAAGGGTGAAGCAGCAAGGGACGAAGGCGGGCGAAACGTCACGGGATGCAACCGTTGGCCGCGCCGGGCGGGCTGCGAAGCAGGAAATGCAATCTCCGCGGGCGCCGTTCACTTACGGCAATCAAGGAATGCAGCAGATTTTGCGGAGGGGAATTTTACAGGCGAAGTTAGCTGTAAACCAGCCGGGAGATGCGTACGAGCAGGAGGCTGATCGAGTGGCAAGCGCAGTCATGAACCTGGACGCATCACTAACCAGCACCGTGGCCGAAGGTCCGGCGCCGGCAAGAGTGCAGCGCGCGTGTGCCTGCGGCGGAGCTTGCGAGGATTGCCAGAGGAAGGCGCCGGATGTGCAGCGCGTGAATGCTGGATCGGCGGCTGGAGCGGGCGCGGCGCCACCGATTGTGCAAGATGTGGTGCGATCGGCTGGGCAGCCGCTCGCCGCCGGCCTTCGCGGCTTCTTCGAGCCGCGCTTCGGCGCCGATTTCAGCGGCGTGCGCGTGCATACGGATTCGCGAGCGGGCGATTCCGCGCGCGCTGTGGACGCGCGTGCTTACACCTTGGGCCAAAACATTGTTTTCGGCGCCGGTCAGTTCGCACCGGGTACGGCCGCGGGCAAATCGCTCTTGGCCCATGAATTGACGCACGTGTTGCAGCAGTCCCGTTCGAACCTCTCCGAAAGCCATTTCCTGCAGCGGACGCCGGACAAAGACAAGGAAAAAGAAAAGGGAAAAGGAGAGGCCAAGAAAGACGAAAAGAAAGGTGCGAAAGATCCGGTTGCAGACTGCCTACCAGCCGAGGGAACTCTTGCTGAAGTGACCGCATCTCCCGACGTATCCGCGCTAGCATGGGAAACACCAAACCAGCGAAGATAGCTTTTGATTTCGGAAATCAATTCAAAGACGGTGTATGTAGCGCCAAGATGAGTAAAGCGGTGCTGAGCTTCGAGCGCTTTATCTCCGTCAAGGCCGGCACGTTCAAGTTGGGGACGAGTACGCCGCCAGGACCACCGTGTAAGGACAAGAATCTGGATGTCTTCATCACGATTACTCCAGCCATGGCGAAGCGAATCAGGGAAGGAGAGATCGAACATTGTCACGATGCCCATCGCGCTTTCGATCTAACGTACGGCAAATACAACGCCGCCGCAAAAGCTCTCGAGGCGGGATTCCCAGCTAAGGACAGAGCGGCCTGCAACGCGGAAACCCTGGCACGATTACTGAAGGCCACCGGGATTGAGACTTTCGAAATGGAAGAGCTGTGGCCGACTGCTTGTTCGCCAAGACGCATGAAACGCGACACGAAAGCTGGCACGTTGTGGATCCAGGCGAACCTGTTTTTGCCAAGGATTGTAAGTCCGCAACCTACACTCCGGATGCCAAGAAGACGCTGTCCGAGATCGGGAAAGCACTCCTCTGCGGAAATCGTAAAGGGCTGTGGAGAGCCGTAAGTGTGGATGAGCCACGCACGGTGATTTAACTGACCGTAAATCGAGGGCTAAAGAGAAATGCCTGGGTTCGGACGACAAATGCAGCAACGGCAAGCGAAGCCGGTACAAGTCTTGTCGAGTAAGTCGTCTGCTCATTCGAGCCAATCGCAGCGATCGAGCGCCAGCATGCGCTTGCAGCCCGCGCTCGGCAACCAGGCGATGCAACGCGTTCTGCGGCGAGGCATTTTGCAGGCGAAGTTAACCGTGAATCAGCCGGGCGATGTGTTCGAGCAGGAAGCGGATCGCGTGGCGGCTTCAATGAATTTCGGGGCCAGTTGTGGGCCCGCGAAGAACACGCTTCCAATGGTATCGATTCAAGGAGGAGGTCCCGGAGACAAATCCAAGGATGCGCCAAAGGGAGGCGGCACGCCGGAGCAGAGCAAAGCAGGCGAGCAGACAGGAAACAAGACGCCCGATGGAGTCAGCCTTGGCCCGACCGATCCCAAGAAGGCCTTTTGCTTAAAACCGGGCAGCTACTCGGTGAAAACCGGCCATGTGACCGAGCCGAATTTCGCGCAAGGCGTACAGATTATCGAATTCGAAGGGTCGGACAAGGGTAACGCCGACGGCAAGGCTTGCTCTTGCGGATGTGGCTTATACCGTCAATGGATTAGCGGCACTCTTGAGTTGATTACCCCTGCAAATCTCGCACAGGCGAATACCCAACTCGTGCAGGACCTACAGAAGAAGAATATTAAGAAAGCGCCAACTCCTGAGGAGGTGTTGCGCTATGCAAGGGAAAAGGCACCGAAGATTACTGCATTGGGATCCTGCAACAATTCGATACCGATCAACGTAAGTGACTTCAGCGAAGAATACACGAACTGCATCAACAAATCTGAAAAAGGGTGCAAGCGGAAATTTGTGGATCAGCCGGGGCCGGACGCTAAACTTTCGGATGGGACCTACATAAACATCCAGCTCGGCTTCAAGTACGAGGTGTGGGACGCCTGCCAGGGAAAGTCGGTCCAAACACAAGGGGGAAAGCTCTCCATCGAAGGAAGTAAAGACCCTCGAAGTGTAATCTGGCCGACGAGCAAGATTACTTCCTCGCCTTCTCAGCCGGTTCAGCGTAGCGCCACGAGCTCCAACGCGCCGGGCCCAGTACCGCCTGTCGTCAACGAAGCACTCCTCGCACCCGGAAATCTTCTTGATCCCAGAGTCCATCCTTTTTTGAATCGCGTTTCAATCAGGATTTTAGTCACGTACGTGTCCACACAGACGAGCGGGCGGCCGAATCGGCTCGCGCAATCGACGCTCAAGCCTATACGGTGGGGGGTGACGTGGTTTTTGCGGCGGGTCGCTATGCTCCAGAGACCCACTCCGGTCAGAAGCTGCTTGCACACGAACTGGCTCATGTTGTCCAGCAGGGCACCTCAACACCAAAGTTGCAAAGGTGGCCGGTACGCCCTCCGACCAAGACGGAAAGCAGAAAAACGGGGAAGACGGCCGAAATCGAACCGAAAGCGAGCGAGCCGAGTATCCAACCCGACTGCCAGGAGAATCCTCTGTCCATGGATGAACTGATTAAGCTGACAGTGCGTGAGAAGGCTTGGGGAGCCTTGGGATTGACCACGGGTGAGCCGCCGAAAATTCCAGAGCTGGTTCTATATGAGGATGGTGCATTCAATCCTCGCTACTTCGTATCGACGCCAATCATCAAGCAACAAGTCTATTACTTGAAAGAGGGTTGCTGGCCGGACCCAGAAGCAAGGGACATTCAACAAGGTGTCTGTGCAGGACAAAGAGTGCACAAAGCTCTTCTGAGCGTTTCACAAGAAGTGGCCAACAAACTAAAAGAGGGGGAGCTTGAACATTGCCGAGATCGCCAGCTGGCAATGAATCTTTTTTTCGGCCGGTTCGCCGCTGCAGCCAAGCCGCTTGACGAATCGGAAACCTCGAAACTAAAGGACCTGGAAGCGTGCTTGTTTGCCGCGACGTACGCCCGCGATGACGAACATTGGCACGATTTCAAGATGGGCAAGCCGAAGTGCATCAAGTGCGATCAGTGCACCTACTGTCCGAGTCCCGAGAGAGCGCTACCAGGGGTGGGGAAGCATTCCTCAGAAGAGCTCATGGAGAAAGCGAAAACAAAATGTTTGCAAAAAGTGGGATACAGCCCAGAGAAGTAGTTTGGCTCGGTTGGAATCGATAATCCCGAGATAAGCCTGAGGTTGGACATGAGATCAGGTAGCGAGGAGCCCAGAAGGCGCAAATGTTGGCGACACCCATTTTGAATGTTGAAGGGAGCGATAGATCGTGGCATCTGAATTTCCGCGAAGTCCCCGGCTGCTGAAGGGTGGGTTTGCCGTTTATCAATCGCAGACGGCGGGGCCGCCGCCGAAGATCATTGTGTTCCAGTACAACCCCGAGCATATGACGCGCAGCTTGGCGGCACGGGCCGCACCTCGCGAACCCAGCAATGTGGGGGCGGCGCGAGAGGATGTGCTGCGCGTGCTAGGACCGCCGGTGGAAACGATGACACTCTCCATTGAACTGGACGCGGCGGACCAATTGGCGGAACCGCTTCAGAATCCGGAAGTGGTGGAGAACGGACTGCATCCCGTGCTGGCAACACTGGAGATGCTGCTCTATCCGCCGACCAACGAGGTGCAATTGCTGCAGACCCTTGCGAGCGAGGGACAAGTGCAAGTGTGCCCCGCGGATTTGCCGCTGGTGCTGCTGATCTGGGGAAAATCGCGAGTGGTCCCTGTGATGCTGACGAGCTTTTCGATATCCGAAGAGGCGTTCGATCCGAAATTGAATCCCATTCAGGCAAAAGTGGACCTGGGACTGCGCGTTCTGACTTACATGGAACTGAAGAGCACGAGTCTGGGCTACGGGGCGTATCTCGGTTACCAGCGGCAAAAGGAAATATTGGCACAACTTTTTCAGCCAGGGAGCGACCCGAGCCGCCTCGCGGGCCTTTTGCCGATGTAATGAGTTTTTCGATGAGGTGAAACGAGCATGTTTTTCCAAGGCAGCCGTTACGAAAAAGTTGATACGACGCAGATCACGGACCGGACCGGCCAGGTGATTTCGTATAAGAAAGTCCGCTTCATCCCAGACACTCCGGCAGTTTTGGGGCACACGCTGGTTCAGGGAGAGCGGCTGGACCAGATCTCCTACAGTTTTTACAAGGACGCGCAGAGATTCTGGCGAATCTGCGACGCGAACTTTGCGATGTGGCCGGACGACCTGGTATCGCAAGCCAACGTCACGATTCTGATTCCACCGTCCGAGGGATGAAGCAATGGGCGACGTTTCGTACACGATTCTGATCGACGGCCAACCGGCGAGCGCCGACCTGCTGGCGGTGATTCAGCAGATCGAGATCGAGGATCACGCAGAAATGGCGGACATGATGCGGTTGAGCGTGGCTATCAGTCTGAAGGATGGCTGCTCGCGATGGAACGTGATTGACGACAATGTGTTTCACCGGCTGGCCAAGATTCGCGTGAACGTGAACGTGGGGAGTGGCAAAACCGAGCCGCTGCTCGAGGCTTATGTGACGGAAACGAGCGCGGACTTCGCCAATCAACCGGGCCAGTCGGTTCTGAACGTGGTCGCCATGGAACCTACAGTGTTGATGAACCTGCAGGAAGTGAACGCGGCTTGGCCCAACCGGGCGGACAGCGGCATCGCGGAAGAAATTTTCAAAAAGCGCGAATACGATTTCGTGCCGGTGGTGGACGACACGCAGCCGGTGTGGCAGGAAAACGATTACTCGGCGATGCAGCATGGGACTGACATTCAGTTCCTTCAGCACCTGGCGGAGCGCAACGGCTTTGAATGTTACGTGGAGCTCAACCCATCATCCGGAAAGGTGGAAGGCCATTTCCACAAGCCGCGGCTGCAGAACACGCCACAAGGAATTCTGTCCGTGAATATGGGCGAGGCGACCAACGTCAATTCGTTTCACGTCCGTTTCAACGGAATCGGCCCCACAACCGCCAAAGCCTCGAATATCGACAACGAATCGAAGGAAGAGCAGTCAACGGATGTGGACAGCCAGCAGCTCACCGATCTGGGGAGCACCGCTGCTTTGGCGACCGATCGCCCAGGCCAGGTGATTTTGACGGCGTTTGGCCTATCGATCACAGGCGAACTGAAGACGCTGGCGGAATCGGTGGTGGACCGCTCGTCCTGGGCCGTGACCGCCGATGGCGAGCTGAATACGGTGGCTTATGGAGGCATTCTGCGCGCGAAACGGACCGTGCTGGTGCGCGGCGCCGGACCGCAATTCAGCGGGACGTACTACGTGGAAAGCGTGACGCACACGATCAACGGCGACGGCTATTCGCAGCGATTCAGCCTGCGCCGGAACGCATTGGGGTTGACGAAAACGGAGAATTTTGTCGCGAGCAACGCGGCGGCTTCCTAAACCGGAGTATGGGATCTATCGAGGGAGAAAATGGCAAGTGCAATTCAACCGGCCGGCCTGCAATCGTCCGCGATGCGGCGCCATTACGGAAAATATCGCGGAACGGTAACGGACAACAAAGACCCGAATAATCTGGCGCGGATTCGCGCCAAGATTCCCGAGGTGCTCGGCAAAGTGGAATCCGGCTGGGCGCTTCCGAGTCTTCCCTACGCCGGGGACGGGAGCGGATTCTTTCGCGTGCCGCCCGCGGGTGCGGGAGTGTGGATCGAATTCGAAGCCGGCGACGTGTCGCGGCCGATTTGGACGGGATGCTGGTGGGGAAGCAAGCAGCTCCCCAAGGATCAGAGCGGCACATCGGCCACTCCGGACTTTTCAATTCTGCGCAGCGAAAAGGGCTTGATGGTGGTTCTGAACGATTCGGATAAAACGATCGCGGTGAGCGATGCCGACGGCTCGAATCTTGTGCATATCGAAGTGAACGAAGGAAAGATCACCGTCCAGGCAAACATAAAAGTTGTGGTGGACGCGCCGCAAATCGAGCTGGTGAGCGGAGCGCCGCACCCATTGGTATTCGGCGACAACCTGCTGACGTATTTAAATCAACTGGTCACGCTGTTCAACGCGCACGTACATCCGGGCGAGCTTGCGGCGGGAATGTTGCCGGTCACGCCGATGCCGCCAGTCGCACCGTTCCCGCCGGCAACTCCGGATTTGCTGTCGGTTCACGTGAAGACTGGATAAGAGAGGACGCAATGCCGCCACCACTGGATTACCTGCACGGAGGAAGCTTAACCGACGCGGATGGCGCGGACACGATGGCCGCGGAAATTCGGAAGGCGCTGGCGAAAGCGCGCTGCGAGGCGGGGATCACGCAGGAATTGCCGAAGGGACAGAATGCGACAGACATGAACATTCTTTTTCTGGCCATCGCGCGAGGCGTGCTGAACCACCTTCAGAAGCACCCAGAGGCCATCCAGGTGAAGGTGGAGTCGGGATATTTCTGCGTGCGAGGGCACTCCACCGAAATTGACGTGAGCGAAACGTGACGCAGCGCGGATGAGCAGCTTTATGGATTTTCCGTTTCGAATCGACGGGAGCGGCCGGGTGGCGACGACCGATGCCGACGATCATGTCCGCGACATGATCTACCAATTGCTGTTTACCAACCCTGGAGAGCGCGTGGAGCTGCCCGATTTCGGATGCGGCCTGCTGCAAATGGTTTTCGCGCCGAATAGCGACGTGTTGGCGGCAGCGACGCAGCTTCTGGTGCAGGGCTCGCTGCAGCGATGGCTGGGGGATGTGATTCAGGTGGAAAAGCTGCTTGTGGAGAACAACGACAACCAGTTGGTGGTCAGCCTGGTCTACACGCGGCGCGATAACGGCCAGCAGCAACAGGCGCAGTTCGTGGCGCCCGCAGGCGGGGCTTAGGGCAATCAAGGAGAAGTGGATGGCTTCCGGCGTACCAACGCTGATCTGCGACGATGAAGCGCGGCGAGGGCTGATCGCGTCGAGCGCGACGCTGAATGGAATCGATTACGTGGAAATCGTCACGTCGCCGCCGGCGGATAACGAGCTCGTACTTCTGGTCTACTTTATTGGCAAGGATCCCGGGAATGCCGCGGCTCAGGCGAGCTTAAGCAATTTGCTCAACACACTCGCTGCGGCGCCTCAAGAGTTTTCAATCCTCGGAGGCGTGCGGATTCAAAACATCAAGATTGTCAGTGTCACCCTCGAAGCCGACCACCTGAAACTGCGAGTCAATGAATACGGCGACTTTTCAACTTACACGCTGGTGATCACTGATCCGGGCATTGACCCGGCTTACTCGCAAGTAGATTTTTCATTCAAGGCCGGATGCCCTTCGCACTTCGATTGCAGGCAGAAAGAAGTTTGCCCGCCCGAACCCACTGTTGAGCCGCTGATCGATTACATGGCGAAGGACTATGCGAGTTTTCGCCAGGCGCTGGTCGACCTGATTCCGGCGCTGATTCCAGGGTGGACCGAGCGGCACGAGGCGGACATTGCGGTGATGTTGCTCGAATTGCTCGCATATACCGGCGATAATTTAAGTTATTACCAAGACGCGGTGGCGAACGAGGCTTTTCTGGACACCGCGCGCCAGCGCATATCCGTCCGGCGGCTCGTAAAACTGATCGACTACGTAATGCACGACGGCGTAAGCGCGCGCGCTTTCGTATTTCTCCGACTGACATCCGGAACTTCGGGATTCGTCCCCGCAGGCACCCCGGTTCTCACCCGCATCACGTCGCAAATCGGCGCGGAACTGCCGCCGCATCCGCCGGTTCTTTCCGCCTCGCATGAAGTTGACGCTAAAGCCGCGGCCGGCGCGGTGTTCGAGACGCAAGTGGACGCCAATCTCCACGCGAATCTGAATGCGATGCGCATTCATGCTTGGGGAGACCGGCAATGCTGCCTGCCACGCGGAACAACGATGCTGGACCTGGAAGGACCGTGGGCGTTCGATCCGTCGAGTGACCCGCCGAATTCCTGGAAGCTGAAGGCTGGTGATTTTTTGTTGTTGGAGGAAATGCTGGGGCCGGATACGGGACTCGTCGCGGATGCCGATCCCTCTCACCGCCAGGTTGTGCGGCTCACGAACGTGCAAGCCACGCTTGATCCGCTGGAGCCA
Organism: uncultured Acidobacteriota bacterium; assembly: GCA_963797765.1. Classification (GTDB taxonomy): domain Bacteria; phylum Acidobacteriota; class Terriglobia; order Acidiferrales; family UBA7541; genus JBGPTK01. The sequence goes on from CAWCQU010000004.1 coordinate 31,382, forward strand.
GACCCGTCAACGGGAAATCCTCCGATGGCGCTGACTCGAGTGACCTGGGACCGTGCCGATGCGCTGAAGTTTCCGTTGTGCATTTCCGTCAAGCTGGCAAACGACACTTACGCGGACAATGTTTGTGTCGCGCGCGGCAATTTGATTCTTGCGGACCATGGCCAGACGATTGACGAATGGTATCCAGGGAATCCCGTTGATCCCAGCATCGCGGGGATCGTGAATGGAGACCGCGCGTTTCGGTTCCTGCTGCAAAAAGGGCCGTTGAGTTTTCGGGTCCTTCTGGACGATAAGAATCATCCTCCAAGCCCTTTCATTGATCCCAGCCATCCGGAAACCGTGAGCCAGTTGCTGATGACCGATCCGGCCATGGCAATACCGCAGGTGAGCCTCAATTTGAAGACGCCGGGCGGACCGCTAGGTCCTTGGGCGGCCGTGCACGATCTTTTGGAAAGCGATTCCAGCACCCAGGCGTTCGTTCCGGAGACGGGCAACGACGGCCGCGCGCTAATTCGATTTGGCGACGGGCAGTATGGCCTGGAGCCGCCGGACGGATCATTTGTTCACGCGACGTATCGGGTGGGGGTGGGCACTGCGGGAAATATTGGAGCGGATTCGCTTGCCCACATTGTGAATCGCGGGACGGTCTTGAATTTCCCCAGCCTCGACGCCATTCGCAATCCCCTTCCCGCGTGGGGCGGGATCGACCCGCAGCCTTTGAAGCAGGTGAAGCAACTGGCTCCCGCGGCCTTCCGCGCGGTGCAGTATCGGGCAGTAACGGAAGAGGACTATGCGGCGGCGGCCAAGCTGGTTCCCGGCGTTGCCAACGCGGTGGCGACATTTCGCTGGACTGGAAGCTGGTACACGGTTTTTCTGACGATCGATCCCGAGGGGCGCAACGATGTTCCCGCGGAACTGGAGAATCGCGTGCTCGCGTGGGTGACCGGATACACGCAGGCCGGATATGATTTGGAAATCACTCCTCCGATCTTCGTCCCGCTCGAAATCTCCATCGATGTCTGTGCCGCTGCCTATTATTTTCGCGCGGACGTGGAACAGGCGGTGCTCGACGCCTTGAGCAACAAGATTCTCCCGGACGGTTCGAAAGGATTTTTTTATCCCGGGAATTTCACGTTCAATCAACCGTTGTTTCTAAGCAAGCTGTACGCCGCGGTGATGGCTGTCGATGGCGTGGATTCGGCTGTGGTCTCGACTTTCCAGCGCTTTGGCAAACTGGCGAACCATGAACTTCAGCAGGGTTATATACCCGCGGGACGCTTGGAAGTAATTCGCCTGGATAACGATCCCAATTTTCCAGAAAACGGCGAACTGAATTTGAACATGGACGGCGGAAAATGAGCGTCGACGACATCCAACCCTTGATCGCGTGCGGTTGCTGCCGCGTGGAGACCGCTCCCACGCCGGAATTGATCACCAACCGCGCGGGGCTTTCCGCGATCACTTACCGCATTGGAACGTATTCGAATTTCCTGCTGGCCATGACCGAAGCGATCGCCCGCGCACCGGAACTGCGGCCTTATTGGACCGCGCGCAACACCGGCGATTACGGAATCGCGCTGATGGCGATGTGGGCCTACGTGGCAGACATTCTGACCTTCTATCAGGAGCGCATCGCCAACGAGGCGTTTCTGCGGACGGCGCTGCAGCCGGAATCGGTGGCCGCGCTCGCCGCTTTGCTGGGATATGAGCCTGCGCCCGGCGTCGCCGCCGAGGCCGATCTTGCTTTCTTTCTCGACAAACAGAAACAGGTGCAGATTCCCATCGGGCTGCGCGTTCAAAGCGTGCCTGGACAGAATGAAAAAGCGCAAAAGTTCGAGACTGTGGAGGCGATCAGCGCGGATTACGCACTGAACCAATTGCAAATCTTTCCGCGGCCGCATGTCTACTCCCCGTTTGCGCGGGGCAACGCGGGTGCAGTGATGCTCTCGCCGACAACGGGCCTGGCGCAGGGAATCAAGCTGGCAATGTTCGATGCCAACCTGACGGAACTGAAGGCGATCACAGGCTTGCCATTAAAAAATGCGCAACAGCTTCTAAATTGGAATCCGGCGGTTCAAAACGTCGGGCTTCAAAACTTCACAACGCGGGTTGCGCCGTATGGGCGGCAGTTCCATCTGTTCGGCAACAATGCGCCGAGCAGTTTTATGCAGTCCTTTAAAGACAGCACGGCGGCGGGTGGCATCTCCTGGAAGATCGTGGAGTCGAACGAGTACGCAGCTGCCGCAACTGCAATCCCGGCGGGCACCATGGCTTTGGATGCAAATTACAACGATATCAAACCCGGATCCCAGTTCCTGATTTCAGATTCGCAGGCGAGCCCTCCCTTCGCGCGGATGGCAAGCGTCACCGGCGTAGCTTCTCAAAAAACAGTTTACGGCCCGTTGCAGGATACCGTGAGTTGGGTGACGTTTGGTTTTGCAGTGGCGGCAGGACCGAGCGTTGTGCTCGACCCCAACGGAAAATTGCATGCATTCGTTGTTGGGGATGACGCCGCGCTTTGGCATATCCAGCAAGGAGGGCCGAATTTCGGCTGGAGTGATTGGAGCTCGCTCGGCGGCCGGATTGATTTACTAGCAGTGGCGAAAAATCAGGATGGCCGGCTGGAAGTGTTCGCGCGCGGAGCCGACGATCAGGCCCTGTGGCACATCTGGCAAACAGTGCCGGGTGGCGATTGGAGCGAATGGTCCTCGCTCGGCGGCCGGATTGACTTGCTCGGCGTTGGATCAAACCAGGATGGCCGGATAGAAGTCTTCGCGCGCGGCGTGGATGATCAGGCGCTGTGGCACATCTGGCAGGTGGCGCCGAACAACGGCTGGAGTGGGTGGGCCTCGCTCGGCGGCCAGATTGATTTGCTCAGCGTGGGCTCGAACCAGGATGGCCGATTGGAAGTATTTGTGCGCGGAACGGACCGAGCGCTGTGGCATGTCTGGCAGGTTGCGCCGAACGATGGTTGGAGTGGGTGGGCCTCGCTCGGCGGCCAGATTGATTTGCTCAACGTGGGCTCGAACCAGGATGGCCGATTGGAAGTATTTGTGCGCGGAACGGACCAAGCGCTGTGGCACATCTGGCAGGTTGCGCCAAACAACGGTTGGAGCGGGTGGTCTTCACTGGGCGGCCAGATTGATCTGCTCAGCGTAGGCTCGAATCAGGATGGCCGATTGGAAGTATTTGTTCGGGGGATGGATAAGAATCTGTACCACATTTGGCAAGTTGCGCCCGGCAGTTCCTGGAGCGGGTGGGATGGATTGGGGGGAATAATCGACCTCCTCAGCGTGGGCTCGAATCAGGACGGACGTTTAGAAGTTTTCGCGCGCGGAACGGATCAGGCGTTATGGCACATCTGGCAGACGGCACCGAACAACGGCTGGAGCTTTTGGACCGGTATGGGCCGACCGATGTGGCAGAACATCGATCCGACGCACGTTGTGCTGTATGAATTGACCCAGCCGGCGCTGCAATTCTCCGATTTTCGTTACGGCGATTCGATCTCGGGAAACACGGTTTGCATCCCCGTGACGCAAATTCAAGGAATGCCCGCGAAACGCTTGTTGATCCTGGACGACGCCGCGGCCGATCCGCAAACGGTAAGCGTCACCGGCTCCGAACAAATTGACGCGGACAATGACGGCCAGCCGGACCACTGGGCGGTCCACTTTTCGCCGGACTTGGCGCGCAGTCTGGACACGTCGTCAGCATTCTTGTACGGCAACGTCGCGCTCGCTACTCATGGAGAGACGATTGCGAACGAGATCGTAGGCGACGGAGATGCTTCGAAGACGTTTCAATCCTTCTATCTGAAAAAATCTCCGGTCACTTTCGTTCATCAGGCCGGAGCGCCGAACGGCGCGGGCGATACGCTGAAGCTTTTAATTTCCAATGTGTTTTGGAGCGAGGTGCAGGAACTTTACGGTTATTCGAGCACCGACCAGGTGTTCACCACTTCGATCGATTCGAACGGATTGCTGATTCAGCTCGGCGACGGAGTCACCGGCGCGCGTGCTCCGTCGGGCAAGAGCAACATTGTAGCGACCTACCGCCAGGGTATCGGAGTTGCCGGAAACGTGAGTGCGGGCACGTTGAAGACCCTGCTCGATCGCCCCGTCGGGTTAAAGAACGCGATCAATCCAAGCGCGGCAAACGGAGGCACCGATCCCGAATTGCGGGATCAAGCTCGAACGAATGCGCCGAATACCGTGCGTACATTCGGGCGGATCGTTTCGTTGCAGGATTTTGAAGATCAGGCCCGGCAATTCTCCGGAGTGGCCAAGGCGCACGCTGTTTCGGAATGGAGCGGAGAAGAGCAGGTCGTCTACCTGACGGTTGCCGGCATCGAAGGCGCGGCAATCGTCGATCCCACCTTTGGCGAGTTGGTCGCGGACCTCAATAGCCGCAGAGATCCTAACCGAAGTATGCGGGTTCGCAGCTTCACGAAGGTGAATATCCGAGTGGCGGCGCAAATCGCCGTGAGCCCAGACCGCGTGATTGACGATGTGCAGGCTTCCGCGCAGGCAGCGCTCGCTGCTTTCTTTTCTTTCGATAATTTGCAATTCGGCAAACCAATTCACTTGAGTGGCGTTTATGCGGCACTGCAAGCGGTGGAAGGAATTGTCGCCGCGGATATCACTTTGCTTCAATTCAAGTCACCCGCCGATCAAGCAACCCACGGCGCGACGAACGATCCGGTCCAGGACCACCTGCGAATCGACGCGGATGAACTCGCCTGGATTGACGACCCGGAAGCCGATATCGCACTCTCGGCGGGATGGAGTCCCTCATGAGCGCGAACGCGCCGGTGAATCTCTACTCCCTGCTGCCCGCGGTCTATCGCATTCGCGATGCCGAAAATGGGTATCCGCTTCGAGCGTTCCTGCAAATCATCAGCACGCAGGCAGGCCTGGTCAAAGAAAACATTGATGGACTTTGGGACGACCTGTTCATCGAGACATGCGCGCCGTGGGTAATTCCCTACATTGGCGACCTGGTCGCGAATAATCCTCTGCACGATGTAGTCACACGAAGCCGGGCCGATGTAGCGCACACAATTTATTACCGTCGGCGCAAGGGCACGCTTTCGATGCTCGAAACGCTAGCGCGCGATGTGACGGGATGGGGAGCGCACTCCGTAGCCTTTTTCGAGCAGCTCGGCTGGTCCCAGAATATGAATCACCAGCGGATGGCCTTTCCCGTGACGACCGATGCCAATGATCCGTTTTGCGTAGATCGCGTCGGAACCGCCAATTTGCGGGACTTGGACGCGCTCGACCGAATTGGCGGCGTATTTGACGTCACCACTCATACAGTGGATGTTCGCCCGATTTGCCAGTGCGTCGGCTGGTACAACATAAAGAAAGTTGGATTCTACTTGTGGCGTCTCGAGTCATTCCCCCTCCTTTGGGTAACACCAAGAAGATCGACACACTATTCGGACGGATTTCATTTCAGCCCGATTGGAAACCCCGCGCCACTTTTCACAGTGCCGCCTGCATCGTTCCAGGATATGACCCAGATCGTGGAATCGCAGGCGCCTGGAGCGATTCGGCCCACGGCTTTCTATTTCCATCCGGCTGATTATTATGGCGATGGAGCGAGCTTCGGAATCTACGATGGCACCGATCCCAACACAGCCACAATCCACGATCCAACTAAAATCATCTGTCACGATTTGAGCAACTGGCTGCCGCCTCCATCGGGGATGGTCGCTGTCGATGTGGAGATGGGCAGGATTGCCTTCGCGCCGGGTGAAAGTCCCGCCGGATTTCTTGTGAAATACGCAGCCGGGTTTAGCGCGGCGATGGGGAGCGGGCCGTATGACCGCCGCCCGCCCGCGACGTCCACGACTCCCGCGAACGGAACAGAACTCAGTTATCCAGACACGGTTACTCATCCCAATTTCTTTGGCACAGTGATCCAGGTACCGTCACCCGGAATCGCGACGATCGGCCAGGCAATCGCTTCCTGGATTCCCGGTCCGAATCCCCAAGTGGTGATCCAGATCGTGAACAATGGCACCTATGAAGAGGATTTGAATATCAATCTTCCGGCCGGCGCGGTGCTGGTGATCCAGGCAGCGAATCTGCAGCGGCCGACTCTGCTGGGGAATATTTCCGTTACGACTTCCGCGGGAACCGCCAGTCTTGTCATGCTCAATGGATTGTTGATTTCCGGACAACTTCATGTGCGAGGTACTCTGGAAGCCGTCGACATAGTGCATTGCACGCTCGTTCCCGGGCTTGGCTTGAGTGAAGACGGCACGCCCAGCGATCCTGATGCCCCGAGCCTGATTGTGGATGCGCCGAATTCGAATCTGCAGGTATTGATCGATCACAGCATTGCGGGAGCACTTCAAGTACCGACAGAAGTGCTGGGCTTGACGGTGCGCGACAGTATCATCGATTCTCCCGCGCGGTCAGCCCAGGCCGATTTCAACCCAGTGCTGGTATCCGGCAATCTTTCGCCTTTCCCCGCGCTCAGTTCCGCGATTCCTGTAGTGATGGTCACGATCGGCGACGAAGGGCCTTATGCGGCGGGACTTGCTTCCAAGCCGGGAACGCTTACCGATGCGCGAGACCAGCTTCAGACCGCAATCCGGTCCGCGTCCACAACACCTGCCTTCCTGAACGCGCGAGTGATGATTGCCGGGGGCAACCGCCTGGCGATTTTGCCCGGCGCCGATGAGGTGGTGTTGATCGAGAATGCAGATACCGACACGACCGCAGCCGAGTTGCGCCTCGATCCTCTCTCGGCCCGGCAAACTTCTGCGGTGGTAAGCGGCCCGCTGGCGCAAGTTCCGGCGCTCGCCGCCGCGCCACCTACCTTGAACGTGACGATCGACACGGAGGGGCCGCACCAAGCGGTGATGGCGGCGCCGTTCGGAACTCTTTCTCAAATTCGAGACTCGCTCCAGGCCGCGATTCGCTCCGCTTTCAACTCGACTGCCTTTACCGGCGCGTTGGTGGCCAGTCTGGATAATCAACTTATCCTCTTGCCGGGGGGATCTGCTTCGTCAATCACGCTTGGCACGGTGCCTGCTGACCGGACCACACTTTTCGAGCTGAAGTTGGAAACCGAACGGCCCGCAATCGCCGCGGATTCGGGCGGGGATGTCCCCGGCCCGCCAACAGCTCTCGAGCGAACGACAATTTACGGTGGCGTGCATGTTCAAGAACTTGTTCTCGCCACCGAGGTAATTTTCGTCAACCCGGTGATTTGCCAGCGAAGGCAGAAAGGCTGCGTGAGGTTTAGCTATGTGCCGGAAGGTTCGGTGACGCCGCGGCGATTTCGCTGCCAGCCCGACCTCGAGATCGCCACACGAACGGATGCGGCGGAGAAAATTGCCGAAGCGGCGCACACCACGCTGACGAATGCGCAACGAAACGCGATTCGAGACGACGTTCGCTCCTGGCTTATGCCCACATTCACCGATATTCACTACGGGCTGCCGGCATATGCGCAGCTTGCCATTGAATGTCCCATCCAAATCAGGACGGGCGCCGAAGATGGTTCGGAGATGGGTGCGTTTAGTTTTTTGAAACAGCCGCAGCGCGAAACGAATCTGCGTGTGCGGCTGCAGGAATATCTTCCCTTCGGGCTTGAGGCTGGACTCATTTACGTAACGTGATTAAGGAGAAGTGCCATGGGCGGCGACTACAGCCGTTGGACTTTCGACCCTACGAAGGACTACGCAGCCGTTCTCAAACAGCAGGGCCGCGTCGACCTCGATGCCGATTGGAACGAATTTGTTGAGATCACGGACCGCCGCTGGCGCGCCGAGACGCTCGATCTGGTAGGACAATGTTTCGTCCCGGCTTCGACACCCAATGCTTTCTTGATCACGCCCTCGGGACCGAACGGATTTACGATCGGCATCGGGCGGATCTATGTGGATGGATTGCTGGTCGAATGTCACGGCCTTCCCCCCGCGCAATTCGATCCCGTTCTCGGAGAGTTGCAGGAAACCAACGGCGTACCTTATAACGATCAGCCGTATTTCCCCAGTCCACTGCCACCTGTGATCGGAGCCCCCGGCCAGACTGATCTTATTTATCTGGATGTTTGGGAACGCGAAGTAACAGCGATTCAGGATCCCAACATCCGCGAGAAGGCGCTCGGCGGTCCCGACACCACAACGCGGGTACAAACTGTTTGGCAAGTGAAGGACCTTCAGAATGTGGGGCAGCACGGCTGCCCAGATCAAATTCAGGGCTGGGATGATCTGACCGCACCCTCCGCGGGACGATTGACCACATCAACGATCGTACCCAACCCGAGCACCAGCCCGTGCATCCTCTCCCCAACAGGCGGCTACCGCGGACTCGAGAACCGGCTGTATCGAGTGGAAGTGCATGCCGCTGGAACAGTGGATGGAGTGAGCCCGGCTCAATTCAAGTGGTCACGCGACAACGGCGCCGTAGTTTCTTCGGTCACGGCAATTTCAGCGAGCGGCGGGACGAATTCCATTCTGAATGTTCAAACACTGGGCCGCGACCGCGTGCTTCGTTTCAATGCCGGGGATTGGGTTGAAGTGCTGGACGATTTCACGGAACTGGCGGGCGTCGCCGGTCATCTTGCCAAGATCGTGAGCCCGCCGGATCAGGCGAACCTGACGCTGACGATCGTTCCACCCATTCCAGCTTCGTTCAACTTCGATCCGGCGAATTCCGGCCGTCACACGCGCGTACGCCGCTGGGATCAAAGAGCAGATACCAACACCAACGTAGACCCCGCATCCGGACTCATCGAGGTGACCACCGGTCCTGTTGACATCGAAGATGGAATTCAAGTTTCGTTCAGCGCCGACCCAGTCGGTGGATCGCTCAAAATTGGCGACTATTGGATTTTTGCCGCGCGCACAGTGGATGGCTCCGTGGAAGCTCTGACGAATGCTCCGCCCCGAGGCATCCTGCACCATTATTGTCGGCTCGGATTCCTTACCTGGGCCGCTGCGGGCACGGGCTCTGGAACTTTTTCGGATTGCAGACCACATGGGCGCGAATGCTCCTGTGGCGGTTGCACCGTGACGGTCGGAGACGGTGTGGACAGCCAGGGGCAGTTCACCGATATCCAGAAGGCCATCGATTCGCTGGGGCCAGCCGGTGGAGTGGTTTGCGTCGGACGTGGAGTTTATACGGTGACGCAGACCATCCAGATTAACTCTTCCAACGGACATGTGACCCTTCTCGGCATGGGAGCGGCGACGCGCATCATTTTCGCTCCGGGCCGAGAGAGTAAGAGCAGCGTCTTCCTGAGCATCAACAGTACGGATCACGTGACCGTCGAGGGGCTTTTCGTAGCTTCCCTTGCTGCGACCGCGTTGATCGTCATCGAAAACTCTTCGTTTTGCACCGTCCGCGGATGCACGCTGGCCAATCTGAATATGAAAGCTGCCGCTGAAGTCAGCTTCACCGGTGCTGGGGTAGCCTCGGCAGCAGTGCAAAGCGGGAGCGCCATCGTGATGGCTGGAGACTGCTTCGACTGCGGTATCGAGAAAAACGCCTTGCTCGCCGCAAAAGGAATTTCCACTGCGACCGGCATTTCCGGAGGCACGGCCAACAACTTGGGCCGGTCCGTTCCAGGATCGGTGAGCAGTTTCCTGGTGCGAGATAACCGGTTTCTTGCATACCACGGAGCGTTATTTATTAACTCGGCCAACGGCCTCGATGTGCTGCACAACGAAATGCGCGGATTGAGCCCGGAGTCCTTGAAGCAGCTACAGGGGAATACAAGCGCGCAAGGACTGACACGGGATAATATCACCGCGTTTCAGACCGCGGTCACCCAGGCATTTGCAGCGCCGCAGGGGACGAGTTTCATGGGCACGGGAATTTTCCTCATTTCCGGCTTCCGCGTAAACATTTGCCAAAATCGAATCGCGGCACAAGCTGCCTTCGTGAGCTTTCTAGTGATTGAAACCACGCTAGAAGACAACGAAATTCTTGCGCTCATCGGAGTCTTCTCGCTCTTCGCGATTAACCTGCGAATCGCCGGCAGCCTGGTTGCAGGGCTGCTGGCCGGCTACTTGCAAACCGGGATATCTCTCGATGTGGCATGTGAAGCAAATACCTGGTTCGGCTTTTCCGGGATCAGCTTTCTTCCCTTTTCGGATTTCCTTCAGGGCGCGGGCAGCCTGTTGGCAACGGCCCTTGGAAGCGCGAACATCGCTTCGAATGGAAATACCATTGCGTCCAGCGCGCAAGCGGTTGGAGAAGCCGCGGTGGGAATCTTGCGGGCCTTCAGCCTGGCGGCCACGGTAAAAATCCACCATAACGCTTTCTACACTTTTCTGAGCGGCATCCGGAAGCAAGCGGGCGTGATCAGCGCGGATTTCTCAATTATTGATAACTCCTTCACGTTTTGCAGCCAGGATGGGATTTTTCTGGGAGCGCAGTTGGGCCGTTTCGGCTCGAAACTCAATCCGCAGCAACCGACCGGGTTGGCGGGCTCTATCACCCAATTCTTCAACCTGCGGCATTTGGTCCAGAGCAATTCGTTTGCTGTGACAGGCGCCGGCGTGAGCACGGCATGCCCATTTACTCAGATTCGCGGAAACAGCCTTTCCTGTTCCTCTCTGGGCGTGGATGTTTTTGCCGAGGCCTGTGATGTTCAGGACAACCTGATGACCGGCACGGCCGCCCAGCCTTTGGAATCGACCGGCTTGATCGCTATTGAACGGGAAGCGAACGACGTTCGGGTTGTGAATAACCGGCTGTTGGCAGGACCGGGAAGCGGCATCCTGCTGGTAACGGCCATCCGGGGCTTGGTCATCGAAGAAAATGAAATCCAAGGGATGCATCAGAACGGAATTACAGCGGCCGACAGTGTGACCCTTCTCTCCGATGTATCCATTTCTCGAAACAAAATTCAAGGATGCCAAGGAGGCGCGCCGTCAAGCAAATTTTGGCATGCCGGCGCCATCGTACTGGCGGAGACGGCTGAAGCTCGCGTTTGCGGAAATATGATTGCCGAAAATGGCACGAGCACGCCGCCCAGCGCGATGCACGCGATTTACCTTGAATCCGTTACGGGAGCTGACATTTCGAGCAATCTGATTACCGGGAACTTCACCGCCGCGCCGGCCGCCGGCCAGGTAAACGGCGCCATTTTTCTGCCACTTCCTTCCGGAGAGGTGCTGATTCACGGAAACAGAATCCGCGGGAACGGGGGATTCGCTGTCAGCGTCAACGATCTTAAAATCCCAATGACGCTGCTCTCGATTCAAAGCAATTACCTGGACAACACTCAGAAAGCCGCAGCCGCGGAAGCCTACTTGTTTATGGTCCTTGCACGCGCCCAGGGGATTCTGCACTTCGAGAATAATTTTTGCTCCTACGTTCCGGCGGCTTCCTCGATGCTAGGAATCGCAGTCTATCTCGGTTCGACCAACATGATCGTCAACGGAAACACCATTAAGACTCCCCCGGCGCAAAAGAACGGACTCCTCTGGGCTCTCTATGTCCAGTCGGCGGGGACAACTGCGATCGTCACTTCGAACTTGCTGACGGGCGGACCGGCTTTCCCCCACTCGGGGACACCTTTGCAGGCTAATAATTTGGGCATCTAGCGGTATTCGAGGAGGTTTGCGGCCATGGCGACCAATACCAATTCCACGAGCTTCGAAAATCTGGATTGGAGTAAATTCGACTTTTCCCGTTGGAACCTGGAAGGCCTGCCGCTCGACGGAATCTCCTCGACCGCCGCCAATCTTTTGCAGCAAGTGATTTCCGCGCCGCAGTGGCCCAAGGGTTTCGCATCCAGCCTGCCGATGCTCAAAGCTGCGGTAGTCCAGCAACTCACACTACAAGAGCAGTCGCTCAAAAACCGCTCCGCCGCGCTGGACACGGAACTAGCTGATCGCCTGGCGCAAACTCAAAACCAAATAACATCCATCCAGGAGAGCATCCGGTCAGCCTCGGTCCCCGCGGCTTTGGATGCTGATCCGAATAAGTTTCAGCTTGTCGTTAAGGCGGTTGACCAACCATCGCAGATGCCATTACCCGGATTGAGTGTGCAACTCACCGACGCACGCTCACCGGAAACGATTCTCGTAAACGGGCTCACCGATCTCGACGGAAATGCGGTCCTCACCCTGGCGAAGGATCAAACCGACAAACTCACCGGAAAGAATGCCGATCTGACCCTAACAATCTTGAGCCCTTCCGGGAAGCCGTTGCAGACAATCGAGAAAGGAGTTTGCAGCCATCCGAATCAGGTTGAAACCCGCGTGGCATCAATTGCCACTTCCGCGGATACTGCTCCTTCGCTCGACGTGGCGAACCGCGTGAATACAGAAAGAACCGCCATGCTGGCTTCGTTGACGGCAAAGGCAGGTCAGCTGAAGGCTCTTTACGCAAGCAGGATCCAGGACATTCAAACTCAACTGTCGCAAATCCAGGCGACCATAGCCGCAATTCAGGCGGAACTCAACTCTCCTTCAAATCAGCCAGGATAGAATTGCGCTGTCGCTGCCAATATCTCTTATCTCTGTCTTCACCCAAGGAAACGCTTCTCAGTTGAACGCGGAGTCTTTGAACAGCTACAAAATCAACTACAATCATGTGGTAACCGCTCGCTGCTCTTCGCGATATTATCTTTCACTCGATGCCATGCCTCCGCTAAATTGCAGGCTGCCCCCTTATATTGACTTGATACTGTTCCAGTCAATTGAAAGAACCATAAGTTATAGGTGCAAGTAATGCTGACTTTTTGAAAGGAGGGTCCAGTGCAATGTTCACATCGTTCACGCGGCCTCGTCGCAATTCTCTCTGCTATGACCTGGCCACATCGCGATGCTCGCGTGGGGTTGCGGACCACATAGCTTCCACTTATCCCGCCTTTGTGTTCCAGGAACTGTGCAGGCAAATTTGGAGATTATGTGGGATTCTTATGCGGCGCGCAGCGTAACCCGGAATTGGGAGGATCTCCTTCATGCCAGTCAACTCTTCAAGCATCGTCTGCGAAATCCGCGAGAGTGTGGCGAGGATTACCCTGAATCAGCCACCTTTGAACATCCTGGACATTCCCATGATCGAGGAGATGCATAACGCGCTTGCGCGAGTCCACTCCGCGAGCGATGTGAAAGTGCTCGTCATCGACCACCAGGGGAAAGCCTTTTCAGCTGGTGTCTCGATCAAAGACCACACGCCCGACAAGGTGGGCGAAATGATTGAGAGGTTTCACGGAATGTTCCGCCTTCTCGATGCACTTGCCGTTCCCAGCCTGGCGCTGGTCGATGGAATGGCCTTGGGCGGTGGCTGCGAACTTGCCGTTTTCTGCGATATGGTTTTCGCATCGGACCGGGCCACCTTTGGCCAGCCGGAAATCAGGGTTGGAGTTTTTCCGCCCGTGGCGGCAGTCCTCTTTCCACACCTCATGGGCCGGAACCGGGCGCTGGAATTGCTTTTGACCGGCGATGTGATCGAAGCGGCCGAAGCCAAGGCGATCGGCCTGATCAACAGGGTAATTCCAGCGCAAGGCTTTCGCGAAAAGGCGGACGAGTTCATCAACAAGCTTACGTCGCTGAGCGGTTCCGTGCTGAAAATGACAAAGCGGGCTGTAGACCGGGGCCTGTACACGAGCGTGAATGAGGGCCTCAAGGCCGTCGAGGAACTCTACCTGGGCGAACTCATGCAGACAGAGGATGCCCACGAAGGCCTGAATGCCTTTTTGGAAAAGCGCAAGCCTGTTTGGAAAAACAGGTAGCGCCGAAAACCATATAATGGCTTTGCGGGAAAACAGGGGATCTGTCAGTTAAGTTTTTTCTCTTGCGGGTATAAATCGTCTGGAAGTGGAATGAGACGACGGTCCGGCAATCCTGGCAGTCGTCGTGCAACTCCTCGGGGCGCACACCTTCCGCGCGAACTTCGTATCCCAATTGGGTGTAAAGCTCCATGGCCTCCTTCGCTCGCTGTACATCGGCGGTAAAACGGCGTTCCCATCCTTCAGCAACCAATGCAGGATCAGGCTGAAGTTGGGCCTCGGAAAGCACTCGATCCATGGAGCGATCAAGCAAGGCTTCTATCTTAATAAGCTTGTTCATCATTCCATTCCCGGCGGTTAGCCTTGAGCCGGCATTCCGGCGCTCGCGCGGCCGTCGGCAGCCGGAAGATTCAGTTTTTGAAGGCGGCGTTGCCCCAGAATTGCCGCGCCCAACGCGCCGACAAATTGAACCAGGCTCTCCGGTGGAACATTCACTTCCGACTTGAGTTGTTCGCGAACGACAGTTGCCATCGTCTGAAAGCGGAGGATGCCGCCGATCAAGGTGTACTCGGGCTCCATCTGGACGCGCTTCATCAACTGCACCGAGCGGTCCACGAGGGAGGCGATGGCGCCGTGCATAATGTCCGCGGGTGCGCTGCCCAGCGACAATTGGTTGATCACTTCGGATTCGGCGAATACCGCGCAGACACCGGAAATTGCGACTTGCTGCTTCGAAGTGGCCACCAGCGGACCAATCTCCTTCGTCCCATATCCCATGTAACGAGCCGTCTTTTCCAAAAAAGCTCCAGTTCCTGCAGCACACTTGTCATTGAGGCGGAAGGACCTTACCTTGGCCGACTCATCGATCCGGGTGGCTTTCATCGTTTGTCCGCCGACGTCGAGAATGGTGCGTGTCCGCGGAAAAAGAAAGGCCGCGCCCCTGGCGCTGGCGGTGAGGTCGGTCACTTGCGTGTCGCTGAACGACACCATGTGACGGCCAAACCCCGTGGCCACGACATAGGAAATATCCGATTCCGCAAGCCCCGCATTCCCCAAAGCGCTCTCATAAACCTGGCGTGCCACCTCGGCCAGCTTGAAACCCGAGTTGCTCATGGCCTGAGCGAGGATTTCGCAATTCCCATCCACAATCACAACTTTCGTATAGGTAGAACCCACGTCGATTCCGGCGGTATAAATCATGATGGCCTCCCAGTAGCTGCCGGTAATCGTCCGGCCAGGACATGGTCCAAAGCAAATAAGGCGGCGCCCAGTGCGCCCATGAAGTGGGAATCGCTGCTCACATTCAGCTTGGTGCCGAGGCCCTTCTGAAGCGCCTCGATCATTCCAATGTTGCGGGCCACCCCGCCAGTGAAGGTGATTTCCTCCTCGACTCCGACGCGCCGAAGCAGCCCGATGGAGCGCGCAGCAATCGATTGGTGAACGCCCTGCAGGATGTCTTCGATCTTTTTCCCCCGGCCCACCCACGAAAGCACTTCGGATTCGGCAAACACCGTGCAAGTAGTGCTGATGCGCACGGGCCTTTCGGAGCGCAAAGCCGTCGGACCTAGCTGATCCATGGGGATATCGAGCGCACTCGAAGCGGCGCCCAGGAACCTTCCTGTGCCGGCCGCGCATTTGTCGTTCATGCAAAAATCGACGATCTCGCCCGACGGGCGAACGCGGATCGCTTTGGTGTCCTGGCCCCCCATGTCGATCACCGTGCGTGTGCTTGGAAACATGTGTACCGCGCCGCGGCCATGACAGCTGATTTCGGTCACCTGGGTGTTTCCAAAAGTCACGCGATATCGGCCGTAACCAGTGCCGACAACATACTCGACTTCTTCTTCCTGCACCTTTGCGCCTTTGAGGGCTGCCGCGAAAGCTTGTTCAGCGGCTATGACGACGTTTGCTCCCGTATCAATCAGCGCCCGTCCGACGATTTGTTTCGCCTCGTTGATCACGACGGCTTTCGTCTGGGTGGACCCGACATCAACTCCGGCGGCGTAAGCCATGGTTCGTTTCCTCCCCGTGCAGAATCTTTCCGCTTTAACGGGCAGCAGACTCCTGCTGCCGGCGGGAAGCCAAGCCTTCGAAGAAAGCGTCAATACGGTTCTTCATCTGTGCTTCGGCTACGACACGGCGATCCATCATGTCGGATTCGATGAAGAGGCTGGGGATATCACGAGCGGCCATCAGCGCGCGGCGGTTATCAGCCATCCCGGTGGAAGTGGTGCGGCAACTCTTGATGGGATGGTAGACCACGCCATCCAGATGGAAGGAATCCACCATTTCGATGATGGCGCGATCCGGGTAAAACATGCTGTCCATCGCGTCGCGGACGCTGATGAGGATGCCTTCGGCCAGGCTTTCCAGTGGCCGCGCCAAGTCATACTCGAAACCAAGATTGGCGCCGCCAGAGGCAAACCATAGATAAGTGGAATGGACGAAAGATCCGCCCCACTCGGTGAACAGTTCGTTGAACCTCCTAAAAATGGGGTAGCAAGGAACGCCGATAAAGGTCAGCCGGTACTTCTCTTCGGTGAGCGTGCCAATGCCGTGGGCGGCCTTGTAGGCCATCTCCTCGACAAGGTTTTTGAAAAAGAGGCCGCCTTCCGGGGTGCCGCGAAAGCTGTTGGTGACACCCAGGTAGATGGTCCCGTCGGTGAGCGCGTTGAATAACGATGGCCGGCATTTGTTGAACTCGATTACCTGTTTCCATCCTCGGGACATTTCATTGGCGTAGCCCATCACCTCGCGGAGCCGGTCAATATCGAACTTGATGCCGGTCACGCGCTCGCAGAGCGCGATCAGTTCGGTAATCTGTGCTTGCACATAACGCCGGTCGTTTTCAAAGTCCGGGTCGCCTGCCCAAGTCTGTGTCCCCGCGGCGCGGGTGCCGGGGATGTCGAGTGTAAAGACTGGAATCTGATACATGCGCTCCCAGATCTCGGCCCACTTGATGTAGGTATTGCAGGCGTTGGTCAGCACGGCGATGGATGGTTTCGGGATGCGGCCCATGGGGTGTTCTCCAGCGCGTAGCTGCACGGCGACGTCGGCCTTCACATACCCGCAAATATCAGGCGAGTAGCCGTAGTCTTCGGCTTGGTTCAGATACTCATGGGCAACACGGCGTACCGCCATTTGGAGAGAGTTGATTTCCGGAAAGACGACGGGCAGGTTAAAGGTTCGCAAGATTTCGCACATGCTGCCCATCACGAACACATATGCGGACGGTTCATTCCGTTCAGCGGTGTGGTTCAAATCCGAAAACCACTGACGAAAAAGGTCGGCCCCCTCGCGGTTGCCACGGCCAACAATTCCTTGTTCCTGTTGTGGATCACTCATGGTCTCGTCCTTCCTTAACTGAACAGAATGTTCTCCACGAAAGTCTCGAGCTGAATTTCCATATGCTCGAAAGTCGTCATCTTTTCTTCAAACTCGCTGATGAAATAGGGAATGCCTTCTTTATCCAGCGCGTGTAAGTAAGCCACCTGTTCCTCCAGGCCGGGCTCGCACATTTTTGCCGCGCTCAGAATTGCGGCGTCGGCCCGCGAATTCCGGATGCGTTCGATCAGCATCTTCTCCTTGGGCTTGCGGAGATCATGTTGCACGGGACTATAGGAACTCTTTTCGAGATAGGCGGAGGCCAAGTTGAACAGGGGATCGCCTTCCAGGGGCACGTCTTCCAGAATCCAGCGCAGTCCGATCAGCAGGTCGTCATCCACCACGTAGCAGGAACGGGCAATGGCGCGAATCAGATCGAGCGGCGGCTGCTCGCAGAAGCCGCCTTCGAACACAAGGCGAATCTTGTCTTGTTTCTTGTTAGGCCTGGCAGCAATCTGAGGCAGCACCGCTTCGAGCAGTTCGTTGTGTTCCTCCCGCGCAATCAACCCACCAATGGCGACCAGGACATAGGCCTCGTCCGCCGAGACCAGCCAGGGAGTTTCGCGTTTGATGACATACAACTCGTGAAGCAACGCGCGGTTCCGGTTGTACACGGCCACAGAACGGCGCAGGTCATCTTCCTTTACAGGCCTTCCGGCGATTGCCTCGACACTGCGTTGCAAGCGGGCATATTCGTTCCGCAGATAGGTGACCGCGGCGGGAGAATTCGCGTTTTGGGGAAGATAAAGAATTTGACACGGGTAGGAGAAATTGCGTCCCCATACAGCTCCCAGGTTGCGCGCTGCGTCGCAGATGGGGTGCGTCACGAACATTTCCATGGGGACCCTATTGCTCAGGGCCAGCTCAAGAGAAGTCTTCAAGATCGAACAGAGATAGGAACCGAAACGCGAGTCGGCCTGCACGGCCTCGATTGGTGCGCCGCGAACTTTAAAAGGCAGGATCCCCGCAGCGTGAACGATCTCTTCGGGGAAGTAGACCTGGAAATGGCCGATTACTTTCCCTCCGGCTTCACGCCAGCGGCGCACGGTGGGAAAAGTCATGTCTTCGAACAATTCGCGGCATTCGTACAGAACTTCTTCGAGTGCTTTTCCTCGCCAAGATTCGAATGTGCGAACATTCATGAGACTCACCCTCCTGCTTCAGTGCACACCTCTATAAATCTACTTCCGCATAAGGCGGCCAGATCATGTGCCGCCGAGATACTGTCCGCCGTCCACACGAAGGATTTGTCCGGTGATGTGCGTAGCACCGGGTCCGCAAAGAAACAGAACGGATGCGGCAACGTCGGCAGGTTCGAGAAAGCTGCCCAGGAGGCTTTCGGCGAGCGCTCTGTCTTTAACATCTTGCGGCACGGCTTCGGTCAACGGCGTGCGCACCCACCCGGGTTCAACTACATTGATCAGGATTCCAAACCGGCCGGTCTCTCTCGCAACACTTTTGGCTAGACCGAGGAGCCCGGCTTTGCTTGCGGAATAAGCCGAGGTGCCGAACTTTCCACGCGAGCCGTTGATGGATCCGATCAGCACAATCCGCCCACCCGGACCGCGGCGCAGCAGTGGAATGGAATGGCGGAGGAGCAAGAACGCTCCGCGAAGATTCACTGCTTGGACGGAATCCCAGTCTTCGGCGGTCATCTTCCAGATGACCGAGTCATGCGAAACCCCCGCTGCGTGCACCACGAGGTCAATTTTCCCTCTGCTTTGTAGACGGACTCAATCGCGGCAACGACAGAGCTTTCTTCGCGGATATTGCAGTTGATCCAGGGGCGTTTGTTTTTTGGCTCTGAGAGGTCGAGAGAAATTGCGCGGGCTCCCGCTTGTGCGAAGGCGTCAATAATGGCGCATCCAATCGCGCCCGAGCCGCCGCTCACAATAGCCACTTTCCCCGTTAGTTCAGCCGAATCAGCTTTCATCCCGGACTCTCTTTCTTCCATTGATCGTCGTTAACCTCGTTCTACGACCGGTCAAATCTTCTTCAACTCAAATTGCGGACTTCCCGGGCCGTGTAACCCAGGGCGCGATTTCTTGGATAAGTTCTTCGCTCCACCGCACGCCTTGCGCGAGCCGCTGGCGGAGGCGAATGAAATTCACTTCTCTTTGCTCTTTGGTGCCGCAATGAAAAGCGCGGAAGCCTGCATTGGCTTCCGTCATCATGTTGAGGGAAAGCCAGGCGCGATTGCTTTCCCGATTCTTGTCCCAGTGCTGGAGTTTGTGCTTGCGCAGGCTCTCAATGGTTTTGATCAGACAATCGGGCATGGTGTAGAGAAGTTTTGTGCATATCTCTTCGACTGCCTCGTCGAGCAGGGAGAGGTCTACGGTGCCCTTGGCCAGCAGAGATTTTCCCTCTTCGCGAGCCTGACCCGTCTTCCATTCGCCCAGCACCACGCGTCCGTATTCGTCCAGAACGCGGTCGGTCACCACCAAAGGATTGGCTGTCCACTTGCCGTTGACCTGCAAGGCAGGAACAATTTGCGTCAGCCCGCCGAGCCAGTAGAAATGGTGCGCACTCCAGGTCTCGCAGAGGGTTCCGCTATACATGGCACGCTCTATCCCGACATAAACGGGGAGAAAATCAGTGCTCCCGCCGTCGGGAGCAGACCCATGCTTCGGCCCTGCCTGGCTGAAGACCGCGAGATCGCTCGCGATCGAGAAATCGCAGGCCATTCCCACTTCCTGGCCGCCGCCAACGCGCATTCCGTTCACGCGGCAAATCACAGGCTTGTCGCATTGCAGGACGGCCGTGACCATGTCGTTGAAGAGCCGCAGGTATTGACGGTACTCGGCGGGCGCGCCGGCGTAATACTCCGCATATTCCCGCGTGTTTCCGCCGCTGCAGAAGGATCGCGTTCCCGCCCCGGTCAGGACCACGGCCACAGCTGCGCGGTCATTGCTCGCCTCGCGCAATGCCAGAATCACTTCTTTGGCCATAGAGGTGGTGTAGCTATTGAGTTCGCTGGGATTGTTCAGTGTGATCCAAATGATGTGGAGGCCTTCCACCGGCTTGCGGGAAAGATCGCGGACCGGCCTTCTTTCAATCAGAATCTCCCGCGGAGAGGTGGCTTCGACGAGATTGTGATTCTTCACTTTGCTGCCTCCAATCTGTTTTGTTGTCTGTTGTGGTTGGGTCGCAATATCGCCCGGCGTCGCAGCGAATGCTTCGCGGCAGCCTCAAGAACCGCCGGAGCTTCTTCCAATTCATGGAATTCGATAAAGGGAGCGAGCACCACCTTGCCTGCGAGCACCAACTGCAGAGCGGCGGGATACTGGTCTGGGGGGCAGCCCCAATTACCGCGCGCGGTGGCGTCGAATGCCATCAAATTCGAGAGACGCAATTCGACCGTCTTGGATGTGTATCCGACTACCGAAAGGTACGCGCCATGATCCAATCAATCCAAAGGCGGTGCTTTGCCCGGCGGGAGTGCCGCTCATTTCGAAAATTTTCAGGCCGATGCCCTTGAGAGCTCGTTCCTTGCTGAAGGTTCGGATTGCGGCCTTCAGGCCCTTCAGATTCGTGGTGCTCGCATCGAGCACCAGCCCCGCGCCATGAAGCGATGCCAACTCGAGGCGTTGCTGGTCAACATCAATGGCGACAACTGCTGCGCCTAGCGCCGCAGCGATCTGCACCGCGAACCCTCCGACGCCACCAACTCCAACGATGACAGCTATATCTTCCTGCCCGAGTTCGGACCTTCGGATCGCTTCGAAAGGAGTGGTCACCGCGTCAGCTACGACGGAGAGCATTTCGAGAGTCAGGCCTGCTGGGAGAGGCTCGGGGACAGCGACACAAGCCACGGGATGGCACAAGCACATGAGTTGCGAAACCACCGTCGCCGTCATTTCCAGGCATGAATTGTTGGCGGCAAATGGTCGCTCGTCCCGCTCGGCAGGCCGGACAGGACCCGCAGGGAATCACAGCGGGCACAATCACTTTGCGTCCCAGCCATCCAGTAGAATTTTCACCGGTAGCAACCACCCGCCCGGAAATTTCGTGGCCCAGGATCAAGGGAAGAGAATGGCGCGTCGGCACCCCTTCGAAAGCAAACCCCGCATCTGTATGGCAAACACCGCAGCCAGCAACTTGGACAACAACTTCCTCTGGACCGGGATCAAGAACCGGACGTTCGCAACGCTGCAACGGAATGTTGCAAGCCTTCAACTGGAAACCATAGGCGCCTTGAATGCTGGTCACTCTGATTCTCTCCTTGTTCGTGAAGCGCTTTGTCATTTTTGAACGTTCGTTCAAATAAATAAGCGCGTTTTTCTCGAACTCGCGCCTGGCTTCTCTTGTGCTACGGTCTGTTATCAGAAACCGGGGATGACACAAGACACGGCCGATCAAAGGCCGTGGTCCGGCTATAAGCGGGCGCAACCTGCCGGCTGAATAGCCCGGACTTTAGCATCAGCATCATCATCGAAAAATCCCCAACCAATTCGCAGCTGGCAATGAGCACGACGAGCAAAGGGGAATGCTGAGAGGAGTGCCAGAGCGAAAGCAGCAAGGTAGCCAGCAGCCCTACCAGCAGGACAAGCCCGAAAAAAGCCTGTGAGTATGTTCCGCGGAGCCATTCGTAGAGGGTTTCGCGAGCGGCTGGAAGCGACCGGCTCATCCGATAAAGATAGATGGCCAAGAGGACAAAGTTGGCGACGAGCAGCCCATGCTCGAGAGATTCGAGTCCAGCAGGAAGAAGCTCACCGCGAAACTCGCGAATGGTCAATGACAGTGTGATGCCCCCGAGCGAAGCGTACATGAACAACAGGAGCGGCAATAGAAACGTGCGCCAAAACGCCACGCCTGCTGAAGATCTCATCAGGAAGCCGTCGTAACACGCGATGAACAACGCGGAAGCGGCCGCGAGAGCGAAATTTGCATTGGCAACCCATTCCGGAATGTGGATCAACTGTGAATGAGCTTGGAGCAAGATACTCACAAAACCAGTCACCGCAAAAATGCCCATGGCCCATATTCCGCGGGCGATCCAGGAGCGATCCGGCCGTCTGGCTGCGGCCAGGAAGCGCTCCGGCCGGCCAAGAAAGAGGAGATGCGCGGTGTTTTTGCCCACGATGACGATGAGGAAGCCAGCAATCATTCCCGCAAGGTGTCCGGTGAGCAGCGAGACGAGGAATAATCCTCCGCCGATGCCGCCCAGGAAGAAGGCAGTGCCGATCAGCCAGTTCCAAAACGTCTGCCGGTGATATCCAACTGCGAATCGGTGTGGAGCAATCAACAACTCTCGTGTCGCCATGCTTTTTCTCCGTTCGAATCCCGAAAGATTCGGGGGCTATGAATCGAGATAATAGACGTTCGGCTTTGTCTCGTACTCCGGCAATAACGTCCAACCTTTTCGTTCCTTCACCAGACGCTGCAATTTGCCGTTTTCCTCGTCCCAGTCGCCGAAAATGCGAGCTTCGGTAGGACAGGTCACCACGCAAGCCGGCTCCAGACCCTGATCCACACGGTGTGCGCAGAGCGTGCACTTGATATTGGTTCCTTCTTCGAAATCAGCGAACTTGATGGCTTCCAGGGGGCTGATTCCGTTGCTGCTATATCCATGCTTGAGCAGGCCGTGCTCGATGAAATGGCGGTTCATGTAAGGACATGCCACGTTACAGGCGCGGCAACCGATGCACTTGTTGTGATCCACCATCACAATGCCGTCGGGCCGGATGTAGCTTGCTCCGGTGGGGCAGGCCGTGACGCAGGGCGCATCCGAGCAGTGATTGCACAGAGTAGGTAGGAATGTCCGCTTGGTCTGCGGATAGGTCCCCACCTCTTGCGTCACCACTCGCGCGAAGTGAATACCTTCAGGCGTACCGTTCTCTTGCTTGCAGGCCAGCGTGCAGGCATTGCAACCGATGCAGCGCTTCAAATCAATCACCATTCCCAGTCGAGCCATCGCAACACCTCGCAATGTGAAATCCGTTAGCCGCCAGCCAGGTGACGAAGGATCGCCATCGTGACGACTTGTTCGCCCCCTTGCAGTTGCTTATCCAGTTGATTTGATTTCAGACTCAATCCATCTACGACTATCGCAAAGTCGGGGCGCAGTTTTCCGTCGCTCACCAAGCTGTCATAAAGGGAGGTCCCGTCCTGCGTCGGCATTTGCCGCAGCAGGTCGGCGACTGTTTCGCCTTCAAATTCCACGGTGCTACGGCTGAATCCCAGCATCTTGCGGGTTGTTCCCAGAGCGGCGACATTAGCGGTCGGCATCGGCTCTTACCTCTTCACGCGTTCGACGCGCACTCGCGCGGTGGATTCAAGTCCACCGGTGGCGCTGTCCGTGTATTTCATGGAACCTGTCAGCAGCCGGTTAAAATGCGTTCCTCCCGTTTTCAACTTCTTGTTGGTCACAACGCTCCTTGTGATGGCATTGCTCACTCCGAAAACCTGAGGGTGGATACCCTCCACGACTTGAACTCCTCCCTCGATACTTCCCGCCGGCGAACTGAGGCGAATTTGGTCACCCGTCTTGAATCCTAGTTTGCGGGCCGTGGCGGAATTAATCAGGATTCCTCCGTGGACTGGATCTTTCTCGCTCACTTCCGAAAGCCACGGCAGGACCATGGTGTCGGCGAAGGTGTGCAAACTTTCCTTGAAGGTAATGGCAAAATATTCGTAACCCGCCTTGCCGTCCTCGATCACCTGCGAGTTCTTCCAGAAGGGAAGCGGCTGGTAGTTATCGAGCGGCCAGTCTTTCAATCCCACCTCGGAAAATTTTTGCCTCATCTCGTCGCCAGTGCGCTTGATGAATTCGAAATAGAATGGAATTCTCAAATTGCCGTATGGCATATAGGTTTCCTCGGGTGTGCGGTAGCGCACCGCGTGCCCGTGCTCCTTGAACCAATCAAGTCCCCGCTCTTCCCCGTAGATGCTGCGGGCGTAGTCGTCCCAAAACTCGTCTACGTTGTAGCGCTTCTCCGGATCGAGCAGATATTTTGGTTTAGCCGTAAATCCGCAGACTATATTCAAGAGATCATTCCAGTCGTCACGAAAGCCCAACCGCTCCGATAGTTCAGTCAGGATTTCGTAAGCGTCCCGAGTATCGCCGAGCGGCTTGACCACTGGCTGGCGCAATGAGTGTCCGGTGACGGCAGGGGGCTCGAGGCAATTGAGCAGCGTGGATTCCAGGAACGTCTGGTCCGGCAGGAAGACATCGGCCCACTGCGTGGATTCAGTTTCCTGAATTTCGATGGCAACCACGAACTTCATCCGCCGGAAGATTTCCTCGATCTTGTCGGTCTCCGGCATGTTCCACCACGGATTGGAGTGATAGATCAGCATGGCCTCCGGGCTGTAATTCAAACCGAAGTGTTCCGGATTCAGCAGCGTTTCGGCATTGAGCTGTCCGGCGTCAAAACCGATGGGAAACCACTCGATCAGGTGAGTGGAATCCGGCGGGTACTTGAAGGCCGGCGCAGGATGAAGTTGGTGCGGCTCGGGCTTCAGCATGCCGTCCTCGCCAGGGCTGACGAAGAAACCGCGGTGATCGAGAGGCACGCCGAGATGCCCCCCGGGAACGTCGATGTTTCCCACCAGCATGTTGAAGAGTTTGAAGGTCATGTTGTCGAACAATCCGTTCCCGTGGGATTGGGAGCCGCGGTAGTAATTAAGAGCCGCAGGACGATACGGATAGGTCTTGCCCGCGATCTCGATGGTGGCGCCAATCTCCGCGGCTTCCACAAACTCCTTCGCAATTTTCCGGATGGTCGAGGCCGGTACCGTGGTGATTTCCGCCATTTTCTCGGGTGTGCTTTCCAGCAGGATGTCTTTCCACACCTGGAAACCGGTGCGGAGCTTTATGCCGTCATTGGAATAAGTTCCATCCAGCGCCATGGATTCGCAGGGAACCTCATCCCAGGCACGAGGGGCGTTTGCGCGCAAATCCCAAACCTGGGCTTTGCCGCCCGCATCCCGCAGGAAATCGCCATCTTGCTTCACCAGATACGGTGCGTTGGTGCGGTCGCGCAGGAATTCGCGGTCGTAGCGACCCAGTTCGTGGACAAGCACATGCGCCATGCCGAGTACGAAGGCACGATCCGTCCCGGGAAGGATCGGAATCCATTCGTCCGCTTTGGCTGATGCAATCGAGCAACGCGGATCAAGCGACACAACTTTCATTCCGCGCATGCGCGCATCGGCCATGCGCTTGGCGCTTCCGGAAAGATGCAGGTGGGAGGAGAATCCGTCGCCGGAGCCGATCTGAATCCAGTAGTTGCAATACTCGTAGTCGTTGATGGCGGCAAAGGAGCCATCTACGCTCCCGTTCACGGGATGATAGGAACCGCCGCAGTAATTTCCGAGCGAAGTAAAAAAATTCGGAGAGCCGAAAACGGCGGGCCAGCCCCAGAAGAGGATTCGCTGGAAGTCGCCCAAAGCACAGAGCAGTTTGCGCGGATCGTCGTTGCGCACTTTACCCAGTTCACGCGCCACGATCTCGTAGGCTTCATCCCAACTGATCCGCACCCATCCCGGATCTTCATGCGAAACCCTTCTTCGGGTTGGTGCGCTTCATGGGATGGAGCACGCGAGTGGAGTCGTAGAGGCGTGCCAGGCCGGCGTTGCCTTTCGGGCAGAGCTTGCCCATGTTGTCGGGGTTGGTGGGATCGCCTTCGATTTTGAGCGCCACCCCATTTTCAACATACACTTTGATTCCGCAGCCGTGCAGGCACATGCCGCAGGTGCTCGGAATCCAACGACCCTGGCTCGTGGTCACTGCACTTGTTGTTGCCATCATCGCTCTCCTTACTTCGTTGACGGAATCACTTCAGGCGTATCGTCTGACTTTGGAATCTGCTCATGGATGGACCTGCGCATGCGCGCCAGGTCCGCTACGGTGGTGCGTTCCAGATGATCTACAAACTGTTTCCGGATCGTGGCCCAAATGGGGTGCAACAAACATCCGCCGGGATTCCCGCAAGGATGATCTTCCATAATGCAATCGTTCATTTGCGATCCGTCGATCGCCTGCACAATTGCCAGCAAGCGGATCTGCTCTGGCGGCACAACCAATTCGTATCCCCCGCCGGTCCCTCGCAAGGAGCGCAGCATGCGGCATCGGCACAACGGCAGTAACACCTTTCCCAAAAACGACAGTGGAATATTTTCTCGATCGCAAATCTCGCGGCTGCTTACCAGCCGGCCTGCGGGCTGTTCCGCGAGATGGACCACGGCTCGGATTGCGTAAGAGCAGGGCCTCGATAAAATGTTGTTTGACATGACTAAGAGAGTTCCATATCTTGATGTCGTTATTCTCCTCGCCCCGCGTACTGCCGCAATCGTCTTATTGACCTAGCCTCTGGGGCGTTTGTCACGGATTGCCAATGCTGGAACAAGAGCTCTTCACGCTGCTGGAAGGCACGGCCGACGCCGCGTTCAGTGTGGATGAGCAGGGCGTCATCCGGTCGTGGAATCGCGCCGCGGAAAAATTGTTTGGCTATCCTTCCGCCAAGGTGCTTGACCATCCCTGTGCCGATCTGTTTCAAGGCCGGGGCCCGCTGGGCAACACTGTTTGTTGTGAGGATTGTTCAGTGCTCGAATGCGCGCATACGAAGCGCGAGGTTTCCGATTACGATCTGGAGGTGAAAGCAAGCGGCGGGCAACGCCTGTGGGTGAATGTGTCCATCCTGGTTTTCTTCGACGGCCGGACCAAGCGCCGGCTGGTGGTGCATCTGGCTCGCGACATCACCCGCCGGAGGAAAAAAGAAGAGCTGGCTCAACAAGTTCTCGGAGCCGCACGGCAACTCGCCGTACTCTCCGATGAGGGCGTGCTCTCTGCGCCGGTTTCACCCCTCACTGATCAGGAGCAGCGCGTGCTCTCGCTGCTCGCGGAAGGAAAAAGCCCATCTGATGTGGCGCGAGCGCTGCATATTACTGCACGGACTTTGCGCAATCACATCCACAACGCCGGCAAGAAGCTGGGGACTCGCAGCCGCCTTGAAACCGTCATCCATGCCAGCCGGCAGAAGCTGATCTGAAATCCATTTGAAAACAAATGTAGAATGGCGGCAAAGGGCTGGGGTAAACGACATGAAATCTAAACTTCCATCATCCATACAAAATCTGCGGAAGTCTTACCCCGCCGTCTGGAAACATTTTGAACAACTGGGAGAAGCGTGTCATGAAGCAGGTCCACTTGACGAGCGAACGCGGCGCATCGCGAAAGTGGCCATCGCCGCGGGCGCCCAGACGGAGGGCGGTCTCCATTCCGCGGTACGAACTGCCCTGGCCGCCGGAGTCTCAGCAGAGGAGATCCGGCACGCAATCCTGCTTACATTGACGACCATTGGCTTCCCCCGGGCCATGGCGGCGCTGAGTTGGGCCGAGGATGTCTTGAGGCGCCGGGCTCGCTGAGATCGCCGTTCGGCCCTTCGGCGATCGAAAGATGCTCTTCCCAAGCCAGAACAATACAACACGAGCTCTAGCCTGCTGGATAGGTTTTTAAGCGAATACCTATTGCTATGTTTATGTGATTCAAATTTTCAGAGAAACAGATCGAGGCCCCTCAAAGCTGCCTTCCTTAGTTGAGCCGATGTTCTCCCAGGAAAGGTCAGAGCAAGATACGTTAGTCACGAAGGATCAGAAGCGCTGGAGAAATTCGAGATAGACGAAATGCAAAATGGGATGCGCTCCACTCTGGGGATAAATGGCCGCTTCAACGGAGCCACCGCGGACGGCGCCGGCATAGAGGGTCAATGTAGTGTTTCGCTCAAGCTGATAATCGAAACTACCATCAAAGAAAGTTCCCATGTCCGAATGGCCGTTGCTCGGGCGACCCGTATAGCCGAACGTTCCGGCTTGATAGGCGCCACCTCCGAGATACCAGAGATCGTGCGAGTTGCTCAAGCGCAGCCAGTGAACGTCCGTGCGAACAGAGAGTCTGGAAAAAGGCTTCAAGAGCAATTCTACGAAGACATTCTGATTGTTCATGAGATTGAAGAAGGGAGCGCGCGCATAAATGCGAGGCGTGGGAAGAACCTGGAAGAAGGTGGTGTGCGTGTTGTCATTGGGATTGCCGTCACCGGAACTGCGGAAGTAACCGGCGCGGACCCAGGGCTGCATCGGTGCGTCAAATTTATGTCCGGCTTCGGCAGCGATGGCGCCGGCCCGGTGACTCTGTACTCCCCAGGTTCCAACCTGCGCGGCTCCCCAGAACAGAAGATCGGTCTTGGCTGAACCGGAGCCTAGAGCAGCAATGTAGTGTCCTCCGAGAGTGGTGATGCGGATGTTTTGCTGATCGGCGGCTCGAACAGACTGTGGACGATTGTCCGTTTTCAAGATGGGCCGGCCATCATGATAGTGGAGGACAAAGAACCGGGCCTCGGCAGGAGCGCGCTTGGAGGAAAATTGCCGTGTGAAGGCCCCATAGTAGAGGTCGGCTTCGAGTTCGTAAAGACTGCGAAGTTGGTATGCGCCTTCGACCGGGCGAGCGGCAAAAAAGGTGAAATTGTTCAGCTTGGATGTTCGATCAAAATGAATACCGTCGAATGCGCGGCCGATGTGAGAAAAACCGAAGGGACCAATCAGCCGCTGCTGAATACGGTCGTTTTTCAAGGTCGCAAGAGTTGAGTCCGCGGGTTTGACCTCAGCACCATCTGAGAATTCAAACCGGCCGAAGCGAAGACTGCTCGGGTTGTCTCCGAATATGTGTTTGAGCCGAACGTATCCCTGCCTGAAGACCGCACTACCATCTTGATTGTGATTGGCTGCGTAGTAGGTTGCGCCGAGACCGAGTTGCCCCTGAGGTGCAGGCAGGATTGCCTGAGTGGGCAAGTTGATCAGCCAGGGCGAGAGCCCCTCGATCAGCCAGTCGAATCTCTCTCGCTTCTGGCTCACGGAAAGCCGCAGAAGGAAAGCGCCGAACGTGTAGTCGCTTTGACCTGGGGGAGAATCAAACCAACTCCAATTTTCCATGCGACCGCGCAGGCTACCGGAGATTGTGAGGCCACCGACATTCAAAGATTGTGATTTGGGGTCTGGGGATAGAGAGGGCTTGGACTGCGAATCATTAGCTTTCTGTCCGTTCTCGGCTGAAGCAACTGTTGCGACGGCAGTTGTTTCTTGGGAGTAAGCGGGAATTGCGAAAATTATTAGAACGATCCCGCAGCCAATTAAGAGAAGCCATCGAGACGCGCCGGCTACCCGTGTCCTGGTTGGTAGAGCGGGATAGCTGCCGAAAGCGGATTTACGAAAGTTCATGATGGATCACTTGCTCTCAGCAAGACGGATTCTTGTTTCAAATAGGCTGTAAGCGAGCGAAGCAAAACCGGAAAGAGAGGTGCATCCCTTTTGTCGAGTTTCTCTTGTGCAACAGGAAGCCAGTTCAGCAAGTGCCGAGCTATGAAGTCGCGTTCCAGACAACGAAGAGTCTCCGCTTTGTTTGAATCGTTCGCCTGTTCCCGCAGATAGCGAGCAGCAGCCAGGAACTCCAACTGAGTCACCAGATGATCGGAGGGAAAGACGGACCCTGAAGGCCGGAGACCTAGCACATCGTAGAAATTCACGCATTCGAGAACAATTTCCTGCGGGACCTGGCGGTGAGAATTAGCAGATTCCTGCAATGGGACAGGCGCCTGCGGAACTCCGACCTCGAACAGCGCGATGTAAGCCGATTCGTACGCTGTGTAATCGGAAAATCGCCCTAAGGCCGCGGCTGAAAGAATCGCCTCTTGGTGCTGGCCAAGCTTCTTCACTAGTGCGCGAAATTCCTTTCCGGAAAGCCAAGCGAATCGTTCTGCGGACGGGTGACTGAAAGCATTGGCAAAGACTCGATAGAGATCGAGTTCGGAATGGAGAAGAGAAACTTTTTCGCGGCGGTCCGGTCTCAAAATGGTCGTGGTCATAGCGCTACTCCAGTTTTAGCCAGGTGGTGAAGTACTTGCGGCCGTCGCGATCCTGCTGGCTGCCATTCCAAATTGCGAAAGCGAGGGGCATGCCTTCCGGCACGTCACCCAACTCCATCGAGAGGTGCCAGGCGCTGTCGCGATAGACCGCCTGCGCCGGAAATGTTTCACCGGTTCGTTTTGTGGTGCCGCGGCCTTCAGCCTGCATGCGAGCGGCGCCCCGCGCAGCGTTCCAAAAGTAAATGGTGACTGGAGCACCGGCATCACCCATCTGCAAGGAAGGCCAAACTTGATTTTCTGGCAGGCGGGCTGGATGCATCACCGCTGCGGAATCGAAGAAACGGTCTGTAGCTTCCGTGAGTTCCTTGTGGGGACGGCCTTCAGTGGGGGCCGCAGGAAGCTTGGCGATTGGCGCGGCGTCCTCGGTGGGATCATGCCAGATCATCTCGACCAAAAGCTTGCCTTCGGCCCGCGCCAGGCGAATATCCACAAACGAAATTTCCGGCTCCGACGGCGCCTCGGTGTCGTAGAGCCGTGGCGTTCGATTCAGGGCGACCCGCTGCGATGGCAGTTTGCTCCAATCCGGTGACATGGGATCGAGAAGTGCTTCCGCGCGCACGGATGAGGTTGTCGCCTGCACGGACATTCCCGGTTGTTCGGAAGGCGCAGCCTTCAGGGATTTCTGTTGAGCAGCGAGATCAGAATAATTTGCGAAAATGAAAAGCAAGCTGGCCAGGAAAATGAAGAGTGAATTGAGAAGGGCTTTCATTGGAATCATCCGATCCTGGTTTGAATTTGGACGAATTGCGGCCGAATCTGATATCTCGTTTCAGCATCACGCCCGATCAAGAGCTGAAGAAGCTCACTCGATACGCCGCTCTGCGCCCCGGTGAATTCGACCTCGAGGCGCACTATGACATCCCGAACCGACGGCCCGAAAAGAAAGACCAGATAGTCGAGGGGAAGCCGAGGGTCTTCCAAGATGCTTTTGCCGTAATTTGTGCGCTTGGGAGGGTTGAATGGCGGCAGATAGAAAACATTTGGCTCCGTGCCTTTCTCCGGAAAGAGAGGCAAGGCTACTTTGTAAACATGAACGAGCTTGTGAACCGCAGAATTCGTGTCGTCGAGGAGACCGACAAACCGCAGGCGGCCAGGACATTGTGCGGCGCAGGCGTTGACTTCCCCTTTCTCGAGCCGCGGGTAGCAGAAAATGCACTTTTCGGATTTTCCAGTGATTTCATTGAAGTAGATTTTTTTGTACGGGCACGCGGCGATGCAGTAGCGATAGCCCTCGCATCGCTCCTGGTCAAGTACGACAATGCCATCTTCCTCGCGCTTGTAGATGGCTTGGCGTGGGCATGCGGCAAGGCAGGCAGGATTCGTGCAATGATTGCAAATGCGCGGCAGATAAAAGTAAAAATTGTCCTCACCGTTTAGCGCGCCAACGTCTTCATCCCAATTGGGCCCGGAGACGGGGTCGGGAGAAGCCATCACGGGCTTCTTCTTCCCTTCGAAGAGCCGCTGTTCGTAATCGAATTCCCACGGAGCGCCATAATCCTCCAAAGTGGGCTGGCGGCTGGGCTGCAATTGACCATCCTTCCATCCGCCACCGATTTGATCCCATTGCTTCGGATAGCCCATTCCGGGGCGAGTTTCGACGTTATTCCAATACATGTGCTGAGTGCCGTCACGATCGGTCCAGAGCTTTTTGCAAGCGATCGTGCAAGTCTGGCAGCCCAGGCATTTGTTCAGGTCCATGACCATTGCGTATTGGTGGCGTGACATGTCTGCCCCTTATGCCTTCACGGGCGTGCCGTGAACTAGCGGCCCGTTGTATTTCTCGACTTCCACTTTGAGATCGCGATTATTGCCGGTAGGGCCCCAATAGTTGAGGCGGAAGTTGACGTGGCCATATTTGCCGATCAGTTGTGTTGGTTTGATCTTGATGTAACTGAGCGACTGCCAGCCACCCTGCTGAAAGCCGAGGAATTTCTCCCAGCCGTGATACATGGTGACGCGGCCTGGTTTTTCGCCGGGCAGAATTTGCAGGCGGCAGATGCACTGACCGATGTCGTTGTGAATGCGAACCCAGTCGTTGTCGCGCAGATTGCGTTTGCGGGCTTCGTCCGGATGCATATAAACGATGGGACCGCCCCTCTGCAGGCGCAGCATGGCGCGGTGATCCCGCCATGTGGAGTGGATGGACCAGCGCCCGTGAGGCGTATTCCAGTAAAGCGGATATTTCTCCGTAACTGGCTCTTTATAGGCGGGAAGTTCCTCGTTCAAATCAATGAACCAGGGATGGTCGATGTAAAACTGCTGCCGGCCAGTGAGGGTTCTCCAGGGAACTTTCTTGTCAACTTGATGTTTGAAGGGAGTGTAGGCGATGCCCTCTTCGACGTCGCTATTCCAAGATTCCGGATCGGTGGCGACGAACCGCTTGGGATGCTCCTGGAGATTCTTGTAGGTCATGCCCTCGGTTTCTTTGGAGTGAGAGAGAATGAAGTCCACTGCCTGCTCATCGGTGACGACGGATCCGCCACCGGTCCACTGTTCCTGGAGCGAAGTGAAATCCCGATCCCAATTGAACAGCTCGTCGTGAAATGGTTTCAAACCCTTTTGTTTTGCCACTTCACTAATTTTCTGCGCCAACGCGTGGAAAATATCCCAGTCGGTCTTGCTTTCGAAAAGCGGCTCGACAGCTTTGCCGAAGGTATGCATGTAACTGTGGCAATCGGTCGAATTCAGGTCGACTTTTTCGTAGTAGCTGGAGGCGGGCAGGACAACGTCGGAATACAGTGCAGTGGTATCCATGCGGTAGTTGATGTCCACGATTAGATCGAGATCGCGCCACAGTGAATTTTCGATGACTTCGTTGCCCTTTGCCTGATTTAAATAATTCGCGCGCCAGACGATAAAGGCTCGCGGCTTTCGTCCGGTCTTTAGCGTTTCGCCCTCTTGCAGAGCGGGCCAGAGTGGCATCCATCCGTTCTTCACGGATTCCTGGATGTACCATTCCACCGGTTTGCCGTTGTACAGATGCGGATCCTTGCTGGCGGAATGGACGTAGCTCCAGAGGGTGGTGTTTTGGAAACGTTGTTTCTGGCGGCCCTCGGGATAAGCAAGCTCGAAGAAGCCGTGCTCCGGCCAGACGCGCTCTTGCCCGACATAGTGATTGAAGCCGCCGCCATTCTTTCCTATGTTCCCTGTCAGCGCGACGAGAAGAATCATCGCGCGGTTGGTGAGGTCATTGTGGAACCAGTGATTGGTCCCGGCGCCGTGGATAATCATTGCCGGTCTGCGAGTGCCGAGTTCGTGGGCGAATGTCTGAATCTCATGGGCAGGAAGACCAGTCAGCTGCGAGACCTTTTCAAGAGGATAAGCAGCAAGAGATTCGCGAAGCAGGGCGAAGACCGGAACGACTTCCGCGCTGTGTCCATCGGCCAACTGGACTGTGTAGGTACCCTCCAACGCAGGGTCGACACCGTTCCATCGAATTGTCTTCTCGGCGGAACCCATGGAGCCGGGTGTGGCAGCAACGCGGTTATTCGTGGAGTCCCATACGAAAAAAATGTCGTTCTTGCCTCCCGGCTGCAGATCGGATTCACGGAGAAAGCGCTTGGTGTCTTTCATTACGAGCAGGGGCAGGTCCGTTTGCTCCTTGATGTAGGGCCGATCGATATGATTGTTTTCGATCAAGAGGCGCGCCACTCCAAGAGCCAAGGCGGCGTCCGAACCCGGCTGGATGCGCCAGTACAAGTCGGCATGGATGCAACTGGAATTGAAATCGGGTGATATCGAGACGATCTTTGCGCCGTTGTAGCGTGCTTCGTAGGCAAAGTGCGCGTCGGGGATGCGCGTCTGGGAGATATTCGAGCCCCAAAGGACGATGTATTTGGAGTTGAACCAGTCCGCACACTCGCAGGCTTCCGTCTGAACTCCCCAGGTGAGCGGCTCGCCAGGCGGCAAATCGCAATACCAATCGTAGAAGGAGCACATGACGCCGCCGAGATAATTCGCAAGCCGCGATCCCGCGCAGAAACTCACCGGACTCATCGCTGGGATTACGCTGAAGAATGCATTCGTGTCCGGCCCGTGGTTGTAAATGTTGTCGAGGAGTTTTTCCGCGATCAGGCTCAGCGCTTCATCCCAGCTGGCGCGCCGCCACTTGCCTTCGCCACGCGCCCCCGTGCGGATCAACGGATAGCGGAGACGTTGCGGGCTGTACACATACTCGGTAAAGCATCCCCCTTTTTGGCAGCCACGGGGGTTGTAATCCGGCAGATCCTTACTGATGCGCGGATAGTCCGCGGCCTGTTCTTCGCGGACGATCACGCCATTCCGCACGTAGACTTTCCAGGAACAGGAGCCGGTGCAATTCGCCGAGTGAGTGGAACGTACGACATTGTCCCAGGTCCAGATCTTGCGATAGAAGTCTTCCCATCCGCGATAAGGATACGTGCGCAACGGATCGATTTCGCCGGTCAGTGTAGTGAGAACCGGCTTCTCGCTCTTCTGGCATCCCGGAAAAGCAAGAGCGGCTGTCCCGGCAGCAACCGTGTAGAGAAATCCGCGCCTGGAGAAACGGCTGTTCCCATCAGGCGGCTTTTTGCTTGCTTTGTCCTTCGTACTCATCGGCGTGCCTCCCCTTTCTTCGTTGGGGTCGCAGTGGAATTGTTCTCCTGCGCCGATAACGGCGCAGCGTGTGCGCCACCCAACACTCGAATGTAGGCCAGTAGATCACCCAGGTCGGTGTCGCTGAACATGCGGGCTCCCGCGACGCGCGGCTGAAAACTTGGCATGGCCGCGCTACGCCGTCCGTTGCGAATCGTGGTAATGATAAATTCATCGGAAGCTGCCTGTTGAAACACGGGGTTGGCGAGCTCCGGCGCCACTCCGCCGTGGCCCGCCATCCCGTGGCAACCTGCGCAATACGATGAGAACAGTACGGAGCCTCGTTCCGGGTTCCCACGAGCTGGAATGACTGCCGCATGCGATGCCGCCGCAGCCACGCGCCTCGCCTCCGCAGGTTGAATGTAATCCAGCAACGATTCGACCTCTTCCGGCAACAATCCCCCCGCTTGTTTTCCCCACGCGGACATTTGAGTTCCCGGACGCCCATTCGTAATTTGAGCTTTCAGGTAATTGCGATCAGCAGTCGTCTGCAGGGAGACTCCACGGATTGCCGGGATAAATCGCCGGAAGGTTTTGTCCCAGCGGCCGTAAGTTCCTTCGCCGTGACACGCCACACAGTACTGGTGATAAACCTGCTCGCCGGTCAGCGGCTGCGGGTGCAGCCTGCGAACTTTTTCCTCAAGTTTGTCAGGCGCGAGATAACTCTCGGGCACGTCCCGCTGGCGTTGCGCGAGCATGTACACCGTCAGAGCCAGCACTTGCGGTTCCGATAGCGCGGGGTTCTTCATCTGACTTCCCGGCACGATTCCGCCTGGATCGCGGAAATGAGCTTCGTGCCAATTCCATGTGCTGTGGGGCGGCGCAAGATTTGTGAGGATGAGCTGGTGCTTTGTCTTGGAGCCTTCGTTATCCAGCGCCGGGCCCAGGGCGCCGCCTCGCCCGCCCAGTTTGTGACACGATCCACAATTCTTGTCCTGATAGAGCTGTCTACCTTCCAAGACCAGAGCAACTTGTTGCGCTGGCAACTTATCTACGTCGTGACACGCCAAGCAGGACGACTGTGTGAGCTTTCGATCGAGAAGGGGATAGTCCCAGTAGGCATCAACCGCCTTGGCATCTTCAAACGTCGTTGCCGGCCCCTGGCCCTGGTGACAAACCGTGCATCCAAAGCGGTCGGCAGGATGATTCTTTAGAATGTCGCCAGGATGAACCGCATGCGGTACAGGCACATCGGTCATTCTTGGATCGTCAATGCCGTTGTGGCAGGAGACGCAACGATCAACTGCTTTCAATTGCGGGACGCTGACTTGCTTGATTTCAACTCGAAAATCCCGTGCGATGGCCCGGCCAGGGACATCAGTTGCTTTCGACACAAGGAGAGTGCGGTATTGCTTCTGCAGCTCATACCATTCCGCATGAAAATTCTCTCGAACCGCGGCGGCCACCAGGTAACCAATAGTCAACAGGCTCGTCGCCAACAGAAGCCAGCGATATTTGCGCGAAGGATCTTTCATTGACGAACTCCTAATGCACGGGCCACTGCGACGGCCACCAGTAGAAGATCCAGTTGGGGCCACGGTGCACGGTCGCGAAATACGTCAGAACTGAAAAACCGGCCAAGAAGCAGGTAAACAGGGCCACGGCCGCATGCCGCACCGAGTTTTGCCGCTTGAGCACCCAGAGTGACCACGCCATGTACAGCAGCACCAAAATCGATCCGGGATTGATAAAGATGATCCACAGCTGGTGGATGTGCGGAAACCAACTGCGCAGCCACCCGTAGCTCACTGTGAAGGTCAGCATCCCAAGTACGGTAGCGAGTCCCACGAAGAGGGACTTCAGCGCGACTTGCCGTTCTCCCGGCGTACCAAACCACGTGCCCTCTCCTCCTTGCTTTTGATCCAGAAACGGAATCAGCGCCAAGCCACTCCAGGCAATCGCGGGAATAATCAGCCCGCCCATGAACGCGGAATAGGAAACGAGTTCCTGCAAGCCGAGGAAATACCACGGTGCTTTGGCTGGATTCTCGGGAATTGCCGGATTGGCGAGTTCTTTGAGCGGAGCGTCAAAGTAAAATGCCAGAATCAAGGTGAGGACCACCGTGAGCATAAAGACCGCAAGCTCCGCCCAGAACAAGTGCGGCCAGCTCATGACCGTGTTTTCCGGGCCGCGATTTACTGTGGCGCGGCGCCCTTTGACCACGGCCATCAAACCGTAGGTTTTCGTTGCCAATGGTTCGAACACCTTTTTCATGCCGCCGCCCCACTCGGCGGTTCCACCCATCGGATCATCCGGGCGCGCCAACCCTCCGTCTTTGCGAATGCGCCAAAAATGAACGCCAAGCAGTGTGATCAGCGCTAGGGGCAGAACGAAAACATGCAGTACATAAAAGCGGATTAATGAGTCCTCGCCAACGAAGTTGGCGCCCAGCAAAAGCCTTTTTTGAAATCCGCCGGGGTTGAACCATTGGGTAATGCCTAGGGCGTCGGTCAGTTCGCGCGGTGAATTAGCGATGTTGGAACCAATGGTGATCGCCCAGTAGGCGAGTTGGTCATAGGGCAAGAGATACCCGGTGAAGCTCAACGCAAGAGTCAGCACCAGGAGGGCGAGACCAACGAGCCAGTTGAATTCGCGGGGCTTCTTGTAGCTGCCGGTATAGAAAACGCGAGCCATGTGCAAGAACACCGCCGCCACCATTACGTGCGCGCTCCAGCGGTGAATGTTGCGGATAAAGCGTCCCGTGAAAACCACATATTGGAGATCTTTCATCGAGTCGTATGCGAGCGTGGTGGAGGGCTTGTAGTAGACCATCAGCAATACGCCGGTGATACAGAGGATCACAAAACTTGCCGTCGAGATGAGGCCAAGGCCAAGTGTGAAGCTGGGCGCCAGGCTGCGCACATGTATGCGCACGCTATGGA
This sequence comes from uncultured Acidobacteriota bacterium, assembly GCA_963797765.1. GTDB lineage: Bacteria > Acidobacteriota > Terriglobia > Acidiferrales > UBA7541 > JBGPTK01. The sequence goes on from CAWCQU010000004.1 coordinate 68,892, forward strand.
TGTGAAGAAATAGGTTGTGAAACGTGGCCTGCGATTCTTCGCGTTCTGACTCGGGAACATGCCCCAAACGAAACCATGAATCCTTTATTGTTTGCGGCAGTCGTCGAAGGTTCTGCAGGAACTCCCGCGTGGCGCTCGGCGAAACAGGTGGATTGGCCGTGCCCATGTACTCCTCCTAGACGCGGAAGCGCGTCTCTTCCGGAACTTCGTTGTCGGCGTAGACCACCAGTTGCCCATCGGCCGCCCGGCCGACTTCGAGCCAGGGAAGCGCCCGGGGCGCCGGCCCCCGCGTGACATCTCCGTTGACTGCAAAGTGCGAACCGTGGCACGGACATGCAAATCCCTCCGGAGTACGCCCGATCGAACATCCCAGATGCGTGCACACCCCGGATATGGCAAAGATTCCTTGCTCGTCACGAAAGAGGAAGAAGTTCGCTTCCTCCACACGCGTTTCGCTTCCGATTGCAAATTGTTCCGGATGTCCGATTTTAAAGCGCCGCACAGGACCGGGCAGCACGGCGGGACCGGGCAACCGAAGCGCGCCCGCCAAGGCCATCCCGATCGCGCTAAAAAAACTTCCGAGCGCCGCCAAGCTTAGAAAACTGCGGCGCGGCACTTGTATGGGTTCCAAGCGCGAAGGTTTTTTCTCGTTTAGGTCGGGCATGGTTTCCACTCCTTGGCGAAAGAAAACCGCTCCATGGTGATGGCTGTGGTGGGGCAACGTTGAGCGCACAAGCCGCACCGGATGCAGCGCTCTTCATCCTTCAATATCGCCGATGACTCTGGGGCTTCCTCTCCGAGAAATTCGCGCAAGGCGCCTTCGAGTTCCGGTGTGCGCTCCAACCGGTCGACGGAGACCAGCTTTAGACATACCGTCGGACACACGTCGACGCAGCCGCCGCACAGAATGCATCGCTCGCCATCGAAAATCGTATTCACGCCACAATCGAGGCATCGTCCGGCCTCTTCCCGCGCTTCAGATTCGGTGTAGCCTTTTTCGACCAGCGCTTTGGGGTCGAGAAGGCGTTCTTTCGGACTCCGTGTGGGAATGTGCAGGCGCGGCCGTCTTTCATATAGTTTTTCCCGCCGGTAGTGCTCGATGGGCGCGTGGAATTGCACTTCGTTCTGCCCGATTTCTCTTCCGGAAAGGTAACGATAAATGGAACGCGCGGCCAGCTTGCCGCTGGCGACCGCATGGATCAAAAGCTTCGGGCCATAGGCGATGTCTCCGGCAATAAAAACCCCAGGAGCCGATGTGGTACAGGCGGCTGGATCGTTGACGATTTGCTGAGGCGAACGCATCTCGATTCCGTCGCGTGCCGGATCGAGAAAGCGGAGATCGGCAGACTGGCCCACGGAGAGAAGGACTGCTTCACATTCCAGAACCAGTTCCTTGGATTCGTCGTATTTCGGAGCGAAGCGCCGATTCTCGTCATAAACCGACGTGCAGTGCACGAACCGAACTCCACGGACAAACTTCCGGCCATCTTCTTCGCGGAAAAGAATCTCCCGGGGACCCCAACTGTTAAGGCGGATAACCCCTTCTTCCGCACCTTCGAGAATCTCCACGGTATCGGCAGGCATCTCCTCGAGCGACTCGAGGCAAACCAGATTTACTTCACCCACGCCAGGGATCCGCGCCGCCGTCCGCGAAACGTCGTACTCCTCTTGACGAAGAACCGTGCGGGCGACGTCGTAAGCCACATTCCCACCACCGATCACGACTACACGCGGGCCCAATTCCACGCGCTTTCCGAGTGCAACATCGCGCAGAAAATCCACGCCGCCGTAGACGCCGATTGCATCCGTTCCCGGAATCGGAAGCGGGCGCGACCGCTTCGCTCCCACAGCGATGATCACCGCCGCAAATTCCTTGCGCAGCCGGTCGAAGGAGATATCTTTCCCGATCTCCGTGTTGCAAAGAATTTTCACACCCAGGGCTTCTATGACGGCAATCTCTGCCCGGATGAGATCCACCGGAAGCCGGTAATCAGGAACACCGGTGTAGAGCATCCCGGCAGGCACGGGCTCCATTTCGAAAATCGTCGGCTGGAAACCCATCAGAGCCAGGTCATGACCTGCGGCCAATCCCGCCGGCCCGGACCCGATGATGGCGATCCGTTCCCCCGAAGGTTTCGGAAAATTGTGATTTGCCAGGAAATTCAGCAGATGAAGCAGTTCGTCCTGGTCGTCGCACACCTGTACCGAAGAGTTTTGGGAAATGTAGGAGAATTGTTCCTTGCCCGGCTCCTTGCGCGATTCAGGACCTGACCGTTCGCAGACGAATCGTTTCAGTGCGCGAATCGCGATCGGTTGATCAATCGTTCCTCGCCGGCATGCCGCTTCGCAAGGGGCGCCGCAGATCCGCCCGCAGATGGAAGCCAGCGGGTTCGGCCCACGCGCGATCAGATATGCGAGCTCGTAATCGCCCTCGGCAATCGCCCGAACATACCCACGGGCATCTGTGTGAACTGGACAAGCAAATTGACACTTGATTTGCTCGCGCCAGTAGGCGTCATCGGCGATGCGCACACGGTATGCCGGGCTCACTGCCAATCACCTCAATTCAGGCCGACTTGTTTCACTTCTTCTATTAGCCCGTAACCCAGAGTTAAAATCAGTGACCTAAATCACATCGGCATTCGCTCTTGCAATTTCCGCGAGTAGCAGCGCCATTCGTGCGTGCAGGCGATCCTGGGTGCCTACGCCGAACTTTTCGATCTCGGCTTGCTCAAAATCGGCGGCCAGTGAAGCTTGTTCGTCCGGTGTGAGAATCTGCTCCGCCATGCAAAAGAGAATGTTGTTCTCTTTCAGAATGTGTTCACGAAGTAGTTGGGAATAAGCTCCGGCCGCTTGAGCCCAACGTCTGCCGGCTGCTTCTGGCTCCTTTTCGAATTCCGAAGCGGCCACCTCCATTTCGCGAATCAACTCTCTTCCGTGATCGTGTTCATGCAACATCACTCCGATGGGGCCGCCGTCTCGGGGAATCCCGCGCCGCTCCAGGAGCGGGAAAAGCAATTCCTCTTCCTTGCCGTGGTGGGAGCGGTCGGCGAATAGCTGGAAGAATTCAAGCAATCCTTGCAGGGTGGAAGGTTGGACGGGGTTACCAACCAGCATTTGTCGGGAAGTGTGATCCAGCGCATCCAGCATCTTGAGAATGGCATCGTGTTCTTTGCGAAGTATTTCCGTGGCCAACATGGGTACGGCCTCCTTAAACACGGACAACTGGATGCGTTTATCCATTAATAAAACAAAACACTCATTTCTTCTTTGCTTGCCGCCTCGCCTTGGTCACACGCGCCAGATCGGCCAGCGAGGTCTCATCGAGCATGTGGTTCATACCGGCGCGGATACTCTTCCATTGCTCATGCAAGGGACATGGATTGCAATTATCGCATTCGGGAAGCCCGAGTACGCAGCTATCACGAATCTCAGCCCCATCGGTGGCAGCGACGATCGCGCTCAACGGAACCTGGTATGCAGCAGCCGCCAATTCGTAGCCTCCGTACATTCCCTTGAAGGACCGAATTAGCCGGCGTCTTGTCAGAGTTTGGAGAATCTTCCAAAGGAAAGGCATGGGAATATTTTCGGCCCCCGAAATTTCGCGAGCTCCAGCCCGCTTCCCCGGCTCCCGAGAAGCGAGAAATGTCATGGCGCGAATGGCATATTCGGTTGAGCGCGGAAATAACATACTAGTGGACCTTATAGTCCATTAAGAAATAGAAATCAATGTTTTTTAGTGCGCCATAGTTGGAACCACACGATCTGCTCTCGAATGTCGCCGACGGCGTCTGGGAGCTCAACACACAGGCAATCCGTCACTCGAAGAAGGTCACTTGGCCACACATTAAGAAAGCCAAAAAGAGCGGCGAACGATCGACTTTCTCGACGAAAGCGGACTGAGCCAGCGGCCGCACCGCTGCCAGACGTGGTCGCGGTGGGGCCACACACGCGTGTTGCAGTATCACTTCAACTGGAAGACACCTTCGGTCATCGCGGGCATCACACTGTGGAATTTCCATCTCCAGTTGTAACCGGGAACGATCCGCGCCGCAGGTCGTAGCGTTTCTCAAACACCCGCTGCGGCACATTCCCGGAAAGCAGCTGCTGGTGTTAGACCGGCTGCCTGCGCATCGCAGCCGACTGGTGCAGGGCTTCGTGGCCGCACAGAAGGTCCGCATCCACACCAAGTACCTGCCGGCCCATTCTCCGGAATTGAATCTCACGGAACAAATCTGGTGCCACGCGAAGCAACATGAATTTCCCAAGGCCCGTCCCAAGGACTTCGCCGAACCGAAGTACGGCGCCCGCCACCCTCGCCGAAACATGCGCGCCGCCCTTCGCAGATCACCGCTTTCTGGATGCAGGCATCTCTTGGTCAGATGACCTTTATTATGCGAAGAACAGTGGATCAGACTATTCGAACGGAGCGCTGGCATGAGCCGCCCACTCAGGGTCCAGCAACTACAAACTCCTGGTTTCCTGATTGACCCACGGACGGCCACCCGACGAGTGGCTAGACTCGGACTCCAAAAATCGGAGATGCAAAATTCGCACTGTTAGGCATCCGGGGCCTGGAGAACTTGCTCGCGATCCCACGGGCTGACGATGGCCGTCCCTTTCGTGAAATCAGAGTGGGAAAGCACAACCTTCCGAGCGAATGGAACCACACTCATCGGATCCGGGCAAGGAGTCTGCAATCAGTTTTGATGGCTGACCCTCTGCCCTCATGGCAGAGGGTTTGTTTGGCTTTATCTTCATGATTCTGAAGAAAATAATTCGTCCGGAAAACTGCGCTGTAGTCAAATCTGTAGATGGTGAAATCAAGCAGTTTCAACACGCAGTCCAGGATTAAGACGGCTAAGTTGTTGATTTTATGGCGCGCCCGGAGAGATTCGAACTCCCGACCCTCTGCTTCGAAGGCAGATGCTCTATCCAGCTGAGCTACGGGCGCGCAGTGTAAGTTAGTTTGATTCTAAAGCATTTTCTGTCGATCCAAAAACCTATTCGTCAGTCTATCAGCCGATGACAAGTCGGCGTTTGATAAGCCAACCGCCCCCAGAAAAGTAAACAGCGTGCTTTAAGGCACTCCTCCAGAAACCAGTTAAAACGCCGTCGTCATTTCCCAGGAGCGCGTGCCATAAATTGCTTGGAAGCTGCTTTGTGGCATCTTTACGGATTGACCTCTCACTGGGTTTGGGCTGGAATGACGGAACTGGTGCACCGGTTAATTTTACAGTTCCTCTGAAAACAAGGCTGAGGCGTTCTTGATTGAGCCTTGTATGCAGTGCCGCCTGAAGAATTGTGACGAAAAATTCGGAGGAAGTTGCCAGAGAATAGGTCCAAGCTTCGGACCCAGACACAGAACGCCAGAAGCCAGGAAATTTGTGGGGGTACCTTTACATCGATCAAGCGCTTCATGTGAGTGATGAACCGCGGCCCTTTCACGGAGAAAACGAAATCGATGGGCGTTTCAGCAGCCCAGGCATCGAAATATTCGGGACGCTGCAAGGAATAGAAAGTCCCGTTCATTTCGATTGAGCGAAAAACACCAGAGACATAAGCGAGTTCTTTTTTCTGCGGGAGCTTGGAAGGATAAAAGACTCCACGCCAGGGAGGATATCTCCAGCCCGAAATTCCAATGCGCACCGTACCGGGAGCACCCAAAACCGTTCCGCAATGTGGCCCATTTCACAGCACGTGCGCAACCCTTTTTCAAATCAGCAATGAAGTGCTTCATCGCGTGGTGCCGAGCCTATTCGTCGGGCGCGCGCAAAATGCAGGAAAATATTGTTTCCGCGAAAGCGGAAATTGTTCGCACTTTTTCGTGCACTCCAATCAAATCCAGTTTGCACGGTTTTCACTGATCGTTATACTCGTCGTAAATGGTCATTAGACCGGAACCCATGTGGCGGCAGCACTGCAATATCTATGGGCAAGGACTTCAAGTTTTCAGCAGAACAGACGTGCAATCGGAGAGTCAGTTGATGCAGCTAGAAGTAACAGAAATGGAGGCGCGGGTGGGATTTGAACCCACGAATCGAGGTTTTGCAGACCTCTCCCTTAGGCCTCTTGGGTACCGCGCCGTGACTCTGGAGTATATCGAAGTTCGGGAATGTTGTCAGGTGTTGTGGCGGCGTCGGAGACAACGGAAGCCCTAAGCAAGAAATAGAAGTGTGCCCTCGAAATACAATCCAGAAGAATCGAGAGTCTCGCCAAAAACCGTAAGGCTGGCCCGAATTAATGAGATCGGGATAGATCCGGGTAGCCCCGGTCAATGTCATCGGAACGTTCCGATCCAAGACATTAGGGCGAACTCCAAACGTACTACCGCTAGCGGATTTGGAGATCGAAGGGAACACGCGCCTGGATCGGCTCAGATATACGCTTGAGCAGGCGAAACTGATCCCGGATTGTTGAGCTGCGAATCAATTGGGGGCGTTCCCTGGAGAAGAACATTTCCAGGAACGACCTTTCCTCGGGGAAACGGATAAGCCGAACGCTCGCGCTTGCGGGAATATGGGCCAGTTGCTTGGAAATTTCGATGGCGCGATCGAGGCCACCCATTTCGTCGACCAGGCCGAGGCCTTTTCCCTGCGCTCCGGTCCACACTCTTCCCTGCCCGATCTTGTCGACTGCTTCGACGGTCATCTTGCGGCCATTGGCAACACCGTTGGTGAAATCCGAATAGATTTCCTGCATGCCTTTCAGAATTGCCTGGCGCTGTGAAGGAGTGAAATCCTGCTGTTCGGAAAAGAGCGTGGCATTCTCGCTGGTGGTTACGAAATCCGTGCTGAGCCCCAGCATTTCATAGAGGCCGGAGATATTCATCTTGCCCGTGACCACTCCAATGGAAGCAGTGATGGTATCCGGCTCGGCCACAATTTTATCCGCGGACATCGAAATCCAGTAACCACCGGAAGCGGCCACATCCGACATGGAAACGACCACGGGTTTTTGCTTCTTCGCCAGCAACAACTCATGCCGCATCACTTCGCTGGCTAAAGCGGAACCGCCGCCCGAATCGACGCGCAAGATGATGGCCTTGATTCTGGAATCGTTCCGCGCACGGCGCAGATCGGAAGCCACCGAATCTCCGCCCATCAGCGACCCGTCCAGAACACTGCTGCCGGAATCGCCGGAGACGATCGTGCCAGTGGCATAGACCACCGCAATATCCTCCGAACCGTCGTTCCTGATTTCCTTGCGGTAATCGGCGAGATCGACGGGGCGCCAATCGCCGTTTTTCTGATCGAAGTATTGCTGCACTTCATCCCAGAACGCGAGCTTGTCGACCAGTTTATTGGAGAGCGCTTCCGACGCGAGAAATGGCCCTTTTTGGACGAGCGAATCGAACTGCGCGCGATCCATCTTGCGCGCCTGCGAAGACTCGATGACATATTGATCGTAAATGCTGTGGAGAAGTGATTCCGTTTCCTCCTTGTGCGCCGCGGTAAATTTCTTTTCGGTGTACTCGTTGGAAGCCGCTTTGAAATCGCCGATGTGGTACATATTCGGAACGATTTTCAGCTTATCCAGAGCGCCGCGGTAGAAGAGCGCTCCAGCCATCAGGCCGCGGATATCGACAGGCGCCGTCGGAACCAGCCAAACCTGATCGCAAGCAGAGGCGACGAAATATTCGGGATTTCCGATGCCGTCGTAACCGAGGAAGCAAATCGAGGGCTTGCGGCTTTCGCGGAAACTGATGATACGGGAGCGGATTTCCTCGAGCTTGGCCCAGCCAGTTTCCAGCGGGCCGATCTTTACGACCAGCCCAGTGATACGCGGATCGCTTTTGGCTGTGTCGATCGAGTCCACAATCTCATGCTGAACGGGGGTGTAGCCTCCGCTCAACACCGACATCAGATCACTCGACCTCTGTTCTTCGATTTCACCGTTCAATTCCAGTATCAACACCGATTTCGAGCTGATGCGATTGCCCGAGAAAGCCGCCCAGCCGACTAGAACAATCACACCGAGAACGGCCAAGATCACCAGCGCCCGTTTTTTGCCCCACGTCATTTCAATCTCCTGTCTGCCAGTACATCTATTACGCGATCAGTTAAACAAAACTAACACCAGGATACGCAAAATGCTATTCGGGTAAATTCATCAGAGCGCCAAGCAAGAAGGGCAATGCGCGCGATCCGTTATAGAAGAGACAAATTTGCCAGCACGCGCTCAGATGTTGGCAGGGACTTCCACCTGGGCTTCGCGGAGAAACCGGGCAGCTTCTTCGGGCGGGGTCGGATTGATGTAAAAGCCGGTTCCCCACTCGAAGCCAGCGACCTTGGTGAGTTTGGGCATCATTTCGATGTGCCAATGGTAGTGGTCGTTGATTTCCTCGCCGATCGGTGAAGTGTGAATCACGAAATTATAGGCGGGCTTGGCGAGCACGGAATCGACCCGCGCGAGAATGTCGCGCAGAAGTTTTGCGAGACTTCCATAGATCGTGCTGGATTGATTTTCGAACGAGGAACTGTGCTGTTTCGGCAAGATCCAGGTTTCAAACGGAAAACGCGGGGCGTAAGGCGCAATGGCAACAAAGGCCGCGTTCTGAGTGATCAGGCGCGTGCCAGTTTCGACTTCCTGGCGGATCATGTCACAAAAAATACAGCGTTCCTTCTCGTCATAGTAATGCCGGGCGTTGTCGACTTCTTCGCGGACTCGCTTGGGCACAATGGGAAGAGCGATTAGCTGTGAATGAGTGTGCTCAAGGGATGCGCCAGCGGCTTCTCCGTGATTCTTGAACAGAAGAATGTAGCGGAAGCGTTTGTCATTCTTCAGGTCGAGCATGCGGTCGCGATAGGCCCAGAGCACTTCTTCAATGGCTTTTTCCGGCAGTGTGGCAAGAGTCATTTTGTGATCGGGCGTTTCCACGATCACTTCGTGCGCACCAATGCCGTTCATCTTGTCGAATAGGCCCTCTCCCTGGCGGTCAATATCACCCTCGATGCCCAGAGCCGGAAACTTGTTGGGGACCACGCGAACGCTCCAACCGGGCGCGTCCTTGCCACTGCCGTTGCGGCCGAATGCCAAAACTTCGGGGGGAGTTTTGCCCTCGTTCCCATAGCAAAAGGGGCAAAAGCCAGTGCCTTTGATCTGTACGCTTTCTCGGACGAAATCAGTGGGGCGTTTACCGCGATCGGTAGAAATAATCACCCATCGTCCAGTCACCGGGTCTTTGCGAAGTTCAGGCAAAATTTCCTCCGTCCACCAGCCCTAAAAATCCGGGCTCAAACTTATGATGATTGCCGCTCTATTTTATGCATTCCAGGGATTCGCACAACATCACAGACGCTGGGTTCGCTTTGCTTGTTAACCCTGCTCCGTGAACGCGCCTTTGTGCAGACGAGCCAGCGGAGGCTTTCCCGAACGGTTCTCAATGGCCAAAACGTCGAATCGATATGCGGCTTTCGGGATGCGCCGTTCGGCCAGAAAGAGACGCGCCATGCGCGTTACATTCCGGCGCTTTTCGGGCGTGACCGCATCCTCAGGAGTTCCCATCGCATGGTCGCTGGCCGTTCGAGTTTTCACTTCGACAAAAGCCAGCACGTCCCCGTCATATCCGATCAGATCGATTTCACCCTTGATTCCGTGCGCGGTGTAGTTCTTCGCCACGATTACATAGCCGTGCCGGCGCAGGTGCCAGTAAGCAAAAGTCTCACCGCGAATCCCAGTTTGCTTTGCTCCCGCCTGACCCTTAGTACGGTCGCCTTGTGGCCGCGATCCCGTCCGGCCCAATTTAGGATCATGAGGAGATGTGATCCCATTCTTGGAGGCAAAACTGACGAGGTTGAAAATCAAGTTTGAAAAAAACGGCATCGCTACTTCACCACCTCAAATTCAAATTCCATCACTTTGCCGCGGATTACGAAACTCAAATAATGTTCCCAGAACCGGCGAAACCACGCGGCGTGATTCACCAGGAGCTCGAAGCCAAATGCGCGCCACAAGCGAAGCAAGCGGACCGTAACGCGCCGTTCGCGAACCCGCACCTGCGTATACCACATATCCCGTCCGTGCATTCCGCCCGCATAAAAATAAATAAAAGAGTAGGTGTTCAGGTGCCAGCGATGGGTGGGGTCACGGAACGAACTGTAATCAGTGTAGTGAGGAGTCACGATTACGATTGTACCGCCGGGCCGGGTGATGCGGTGAAATTCCTCCATCGTCGCAATCACGTCCGCAACATGTTCGATCAGGTGGATCGCCCGCACCTGGTCGAAGGAATTATCACGGAACGGCAGCCGGCCGTGATCGAGATGGCAGATCACATCCGCGGCCGTGGCTGGGTTCATGTCCACCCCAATGGCGCCGGGGTATTTTTCGAGCCCGCAACCCACGTCGAGGATGCGCGGCAAATTACCTCCTGCCTCGAATTCAGATGGGCAAAGCCGTTAACGCGCGCGAATTATGCAACATCAGACGGTGCGCTCGACCTCGGTAATGCAGGCTTCGAGCGTGCGCAGGCCAAAGTCGGCTTGCTCTTCGTCGACGAGGAGCGGTGGAGCGAGTCGCACCGTATTTTCGCCGGCGCCGAGAACCAGCAACCCCTTCGCAAAGGCCAGTTCGACAATTCGCTCGCGTAACGCATGCGCGCGTTCCTTGGTTTTCTGATCGCGCACAATTTCAATGCCGATCATCAGACCGCGTCCGCGGATCTCGCCGACAATCTTGTGCCGCCCGGTCCAATCGCTGGTCTGGCGGAGGATATATTCGCCCACACGGCGCGAATTTTCGATGTATTTTTTTTCAAGCAGGTCGAAGGTGGCCATCCCGGCGGCAATGCAAACCGGATTGCCGCCGAACGTGGAGGCGTGCGCGCCCGGCTTCCAGTTCATTATGTCCGCCCTAGTGATCATCGCGCTCAGGGGCATCCCCGAAGCGATACCCTTGGCCACCAGAATAATGTCCGGCTCAATTCCGGCGTAATCCGAAGCCCACCACTTTCCGGTTCGTCCCATGCCGCTTTGCACTTCATCGGCAACCAAGAGCATGCCGTGCTTTCGGCACATTTTTTCGAGCCCCTGAAGAAATTCCACGGGGGCGTGGATATAGCCGCCCTCTCCTTGCACTGGTTCGACGAAAATCGCGGCGACTTCCCCGGGGTCAACGATATGCTTGAACAACTCGTCTTCAATATAGCCCAGGCAATCGGCGGAGCCGAGACCCCGGTAGGTGTCGGGATAATGGGCGTGAAAAACACCGCCCAGCAACGCGCCGAATCCTTTGCGCTGGACTGCTTTGCTGGCCGTCAGGGAAAGCGAACCCATGGTCCGGCCGTGGAAGCAGCCATAAAAAGCGATGAACTTGTCGCGCTTGGTATGATAGCGGGCAAGTTTCATGGCAGCCTCAGTGGCCTCGGTGCCGGAATTTCCGTAGTAAACCCGTTTGGGCGTTTTCCCCGGAGCAATCGACGCCAATTTCTGGGCAAATTCCACCAGGTTGGAATAATAGAAATCCGTGCCAGACATGTGAATCAGTTCCGCCGCTTGCTTCTGAATGGCGGCGACTACTTGAGGATGGCAATGCCCTGTGGCCACGACTGCGATCCCGGCGGCAAAATCGAGAAACGAATTTCCGTCCACGTCCTCGACGATGGCGCCGCGGCCCGACTTGACGACCAGCGGATAACTCCGGGTATAGGATGGCGATAAAAATTCCGCGTCAAGTTCGACGATTCGCTTGGCCTTGGGACCGGGAAGAGGGGTGATAAGGCGCGGCAATCTGGATTCGGTTGTTTCAATCATGACTTCCTCCGTTAGGGTAGGGGTTGAGGTTTCGCCGGCGATTCGGGCCAACGTTAAGCCTACATAGAGGAAGTGAGCTTAGTCCACGCCGAAAAGGCTGGGACGTTCGCGTGAAGGCAATCCGTGAAGCGGCCGCGGCTTGTAAAGTAGTGTTCTCACTTTTTTTTCCAACGGACGCTGCCATCTCTAACGTCTTCCAAAATGATACCACGGCCGGCCAACTGCTGCCGAATCTCATCGGCACGTGTGAAGTTACGCTTACGTCGCTCGGCTTCGCGCTCGCCGATCAGCGCTTCAATCTCCTGATTGCTCAATTCCTCGCGGACTTGCAAATATCCCAACCGGCGAAGTTTTTCGTCATCGTCTTCGACGAGCAGGGCAAAAATAGCGTCGAATTTGTCCATGGCCGCCAACACCGCCGGTGAATCTGCCTGATAAAACTGGCCTCGATCGATCGCCGTATTAATGTCACGAACCAGGTCAAACACGGCGGCCAGCGCGCGCGCCGTATTTAAATCGTCCTCAAGACCTTGCTGGAATTCCTCGATTGCCGCGTTCACCACCTCCTGAATCGAGCTCGAATTCCCCTGCGGCAGTTTCTCCGCCTTCAGGCGCGCCACAAAGTTACGCAAGCGCTCGACCGAACTTGCAGCCTGCTTCAGGCCGTCCATGGTGAAATTGAGTTGGCTGCCGTAAGGAACCGATGCGAGCAAAAAGCGAATCGTGGAAGGCTTATAGCCCTTACCAAAGAGATCGCGGAGCGTGTAGAAGTTGCCCAGCGACTTCGACATCTTCTCGCCTTCCACCATCAGGTGTTGAGCATGCAGCCAGTAGCGCACGAACTGTTTGCCAGTGGCCCCTTCCGATTGCGCGATTTCATTCTCGTGGTGGGGAAAGGTAAGGTCCACTCCACCAGTATGAATATCAAGCGTATCGCCCAGATATTTCATTGCCATGGCCGAGCACTCTATGTGCCACCCCGGGCGGCCGCGGCCGAGAGGAGTGTCCCAATAATCCTCACCGGGCTTGGTCCCCTTCCATAAAGCGAAATCGCGAGCGTCGGCTTTTTCGTACCGATCCACTTCCACGCGGGCGCCGGCCTGGATCCCGGAAACGTCCAACTTCGAGAGCTTCCCGTATTTTGGAAATTTCGAAATCCGGAAATAAACGGAGCCGTCGCTCACGTAGGTCATGCCTTTTTCGGTAAGTCGCTGGATTAACCGCACCATGTCGTCAATATGGTCGGTGGCGCGGACCAGGTGTTCAGGCGGCTCCAAATTGAGCGCGGCCATGTCTTCGAGGAAGGCCTGAATATATTTTTCGGTGTAATCGCGGATGTGGACGCCGGCCGCGGCGGCCTTCTGAATGATACGGTCATCCACGTCGGTCAGGTTCATCACCTGGTTCAGGCGGTAGCCGCGCGAACGAAGAAACCGGCGCAGGATATCCTGAAAGACGAAGGTGCGAAAATTTCCGATGTGGGCGAAGTCATAGACCGTCGGCCCGCACGTATACATGCGGACTTCACCCGTATGCAGAGGGGTGAACGATTCCTTGCGCCCCGACAACGTATTATGCAGTAAAATTTCGCCCATCCCACCCTTGGACCGAATCACGTGACTACAGATATTAGGACAAGCATTCTAGCCGACGCCCGGATGGGACGCAAAGCGCTGAAAGGCAAGTCTTTCGTCAGAAGCGACACAAGCCCTGGTGCCGAAGGCGAGCCGCTAAGGCGAAAACTTGATGGCTCACCAGGAAACGGCCAAGGGAATTTCTTATTTGTGCTTGAGTTCCGAAGTACGTTTGTAGACTCGAACATAATCGACCAGCATGGCTTGGGGGAAGACGGTGGATCCGTCCGGTGGCCCAGGCCAATCGCCGCCCACAGCAACATTCAGAATGATGAAGAACCTGTGATTGAACACCCAGGGCTTTCCGCCGGGAACGTCCGCTGAAGTGAAAGATGAGTAGAGATAATTATCCACATAGAAGTGGACGATATTGGGCTCCCACTCTATCGCGAAGACGTGGAAACTGTCCGAGAACTGTTGCCCAGAGGAAAGTTTAAAGACTGTAGTGAGCGCTTCGCCGCCGGAATATCCCGGCCCGTGCATGGATCCGTGGTTTGTGGATGGCTCCTTGCCGATGTTTTCCATAATGTCGATTTCGCCGCAGGCGGGCCAGCCATCCTTGGCGATATCATCGCCCATGATCCAGAACGCGGGCCACAGGCCCTGGCCATAGGGGATCTTGATGCGCGCTTCGAAGCGGCCGTACTCCTGAGAAAAGAGCCCCAGCGTTTTCAAACGGGCGGAGGTGTAATTCTTGAGAGCACCGTCCGGCCCGGTGTAAGTTTCCTTTAGAGCCGTGATGGCCAGTTTTCCATCTTCGATTGAAACATTTTGAGAGCGGCTGGTGTAAGACTCGAGTTCGTTGTTGCCCCACCCACTGCCACCGAGATCGTAGGTCCATTTCCTCGAATCGGGGGCGGAGCCGTCTCCGCCGTCGAATTCATCGCTCCACACCAAAGTCCAACCAGGGCGCGAAAGTTGAGCGGAGGCGACGCTCCCGTTATCCACTTTCGCGGAGAAGATGACCAACAGGATTGCTGATGCGGTAAAGGAACCGAGGCGGCGCCAGAATTGAGAAACCATGTCGAATGCCAGCCTGTGAACTACGATCGATCATCAGGGAAGTTGAACACGACGCATCACAATCGTCCCATCGCCATCGTGGATCGCGGTGCAGTCCGCGGGGCGGTCCTTCAGCAAGAACAATCCTTCGAGCGGCAATCCGTAGGATTTATCCATGACATAGACTTGCAGAGGCGCGCTGCTGGCGATCGCGAAGCCGATTTCCACTCCTTCCGGTTGCAAGTCCACAAGATCGTATACATGCCATCCATTGGTGTACTTCAAAATTGCTTCGGAGATCGGTGGAACCGGCTTGCCCTGAATACTCACCGTTTCGCTGGATTCCGAGGGAGGAAATAGCAAGTACTCCTTCGCGGCGCCCCGGTGCGAAATCATTAACGCGCGGTAATGCCGCAATCCTGCCATCTGCATCACGCTCATGATTTTCAATTCCGGCGCGGGAAGATCGAGATGCGGCGCACCGGTGGAGAAACCCTTCTCATTCAACCACTGAAAAAACTTTCCGGGATTAAGATCGAAATTTGCATGCTGCCGGAAAGAATCGGGCAAGCGCCCGGAATTCGGATAAACCACCCATTGTGATTTTCCGGAATCGGCATCCTGAAGATAGATAATGTTCATCGCGTGCTGAACGGAGCGGCTGTAGGGCGGCATCGCAAAGGCAGTGCAAGCCGAGAGAATGGCAAGGACGACCGCTAGTCCCGGAAACGCCCAGCGCTCCCGGCCGTTGAACTCACCGAGGAGCGGAGCCAGCGGACTGCAGAGCAGCGCGGCTAGCACCGCAACAGCAACGAGCAGCGGGCGTCCCAGCGCACTGTAGAGAAAAAACATGACTGAAAAAACGATCAGTGCCGCGATCACCGCCGGAACGATTGCAGCGATCCCGCGCTTCACTGCATCGATGCCCCGCCCCAACGAGAGCGGCAACGCACAAAGACCAGCAGTAAGTGAGGGGACCAAGAATACATAACTTACTCCCGGCAGGAACCAGGAACAGAGAAAGGAAATCGCAGCCCAAGAAATCCACACGCCCGCCCAGAGTCCCCAATATCCGGCTCGTCTGCGGAACAACACTGCAAGAATACCAGCGGAAGAGATACCAATGGCCCAAAACGCCGTCAGCGCCGGATACGGATGTGCTACCCATGTGGACGGAAACGCTCCGCTGGCACGGAGCGCATTGCTGAGGAAAAAGCCAACGATGGCGCTAACAACGACCATCAAAAGCCAGACCACCAAACCCCACCACAACTCGCTCACTCGAATATTTCCCACGCGAATCAACTTTAATGTAGCGATGATGATCAGCGCCAAAGCCAATGCGGCGATCCATACCGTCCAGGACGATGGCCAGGAGACAATCCAAAGAGCGAAAAGGTCGAAATAGACGGCTTCGCCCCCGGGCAGATGGCCCAAATTCTCATTGGAGAGAGCGCGCAGGAGCGCAAGCGCATTTTCACCATGGTGCTGCAAGCTGGCGGGGTCGGCGTTAGCAAAATTATCGAGCGGAGTATGGTATTGCGAAGCGTTCCCGATAAACGCGAAGTTGAATCCCTGAAAGCCCTGTGCTTTGAAGACCGTAAAATCCGTATCGTTAGGTAACAGCTTATAGGCAGTGTAAAAAACCGAACTGGCCATCGGATGTTTCACAGCGCGCGAAAAAACATGAACCAGCCACGCATTGGCGCTGCCCGTTTCGAACATTAGACTTGGGCCGGAAGTTCCCCTCGCGTCCAGATTAACTACGGCACCAACATCCTTCACCCACGGATGACTTTGTACGAAAGCGCGGGCTCCCAGCAGGCCGGCCTCCTCACCGTCATCGATCAGCAGGATGATGGCATGCCGAGGCGGCGGAGCCGCTTTCAATGCGCGGGCAATTTCGAGAGCCGCAGCCACTCCGGCGCCGTCATCCGAAGCGCCCGGACCGGCTGACACGGAATCGTAATGCGCAGCCAATAGCACGGCGGGGCCGGGCTCGCTGCCTTGCAAGCGCGCGACCACATTTTTCACTTCACCGCATGCGCCGAATAGAGAGCATGCGGTGTCTCGCTGCACCTCGGGTGAATACCCGAGCTTCAACAAGTGCGAAAGAATCCGCGATCGCACCCGTTCATTTGCCGCGCTGCCAATCGGGTGCGGAGTGCCGTCCGCCACTAGCTCTTGCAGATATTGCCGAGCCCTTGCGGCAGAGAAATCCGCGGCGGGCGCATCAGCCGTCATGGGTGACGGCGGGCGGTAACGGATACAAACCAAAGTGAACACGAGAGCTATCAAGAACAAAGCAAACAAAAGACTCCGCACTGTGTGCCTTGAATTTTCCGGCGACGTATTGGAAGAGTCGTGAGGCAATGTTGGCTTCCGGGCGAACCATGCTATGCGGCGCATGCAGGCAAGTCAATTGGAGGCGGCTGAGGGAGAATGGTTGAGAACGCCGAGTTTCTTGTTATCCGGGCTGCTGAGAAGATAGTATACGCGGATGGAAAAATGGTTTCCGATCGAAACTGAACGTTTGCTGCTGCGCGAATTCCGCGTCGACGACGAGCATGACATCCAGGAATATGCCGGCGATCCGGAAGTGGTGAAATTCATGGAGTGGGGACCAAATGACCTGGCTACCACGAAAGCTGTCCTGGCGAGCTGGATAGAAGATCAACAGCATTGGCCCCGCGATTCCGTGACGCTGGGCATCGAGCTAAAAAGCGAGCACCGGCTGATCGGCGGGATTCGGCTAACGGTCAAAGACAAAGTGAACGAAACGGCTGATCTTGGTTACAGCTTGAACCGGCTGTATTGGCATCGGGGATACGCCCCTGAAGCTGCCGGCGCGGTTTTGAATGCTGCCTTTCGCTCTGTGGGATTGCACCGCGTGTGGGCTACTTGCGATCCGGCAAACCACGCTTCGTATCGAGTGATGGAAAAGCTGGGCATGCGCAGGGAAGGCTTCTTCCGAAAAGACGTGAAGCAGAGAGGTGAGTGGCGCGATTCCTATCTTTACTCGGTGTTGGAGGAAGACTGGCTGCGGGGATGAGCGAACTGCGAACGACGGAATCCATCGCGCCTTCTGGTCCGCTCTCTGGGTGGACCTGTAACGCATCCGCACACCGCGGCAAACATCTTTGACATCCATCGGATCGCGTGCTACGTTTCATGGTGCAACCGCCAATCGCAAGCGCCAGGCGGCTGGGCCCGAATTAATTTCGACCCACCACCATTTTTGTCTCGATAATCCTCCACATGCAGGTTAAATTTGATTTCTCTGCCTCATATCACTCCAGCAGAGGAACGCTTCAACGAGGAAACGAGTGCTTAAACTACGGAAAGTAGAGATGTTAGGCTTTAAGTCGTTTTGCGAGAAAACGCAGATCACTTTTAGCGGAAACGGGATCACTTGTATCGTCGGGCCGAACGGCTGTGGAAAATCCAATATAGTCGATGCCATATCTTGGGTACTGGGCGAGCAGAGCCACAAGTCCCTGCGCGCGGAACGGATGTCCGACTGCATTTTTAACGGCACCGCGAAGCGCCCCCCACTTGGCCTCTCCGAAGTTATGTTGACGCTCGTGGATGAGGAACTGGCGCAAGCTGCCGCTTTCGTACTCGACGCCCCGGAAGAGACAGCCGCCGAGGAAGCGCCCGCTGAAATCTCCGGCGATTCTATGGAGGGTGAAACGTCCCCCGAGAGCGAAGGGGAAACTGGAATCGCTGCGGTTCCAGACCAAGCAAAATCCGGCAAGCCATGGAAAAAGCGCGGAGCCGAGAAACCCACGATGCGGCTGAAACCTGGTGAAGTGGTGATCGGAAGGCGCCTGTACCGCTCAGGGCAAAGCGAATATCTGATCAATGGGAAAGTTTCGCGCCTGCGCGATATTCAAGAAGTCTTTATGGGCATTGGACTGGGCCCGGATTCTTACGCAATCATCGAGCAGGGGCGGATCGGCCAAATCTTGAATTCCAAGCCAACGGACCGTCGAGCGATTATCGAAGAAGCCGCGGGCGTGACGATGTACAAAACGAAACGCCGCCTGGCGGAAGCCAAGCTCGAAGCCTCGAAAGTGAACCTTTCCCGCGTCAACGACATTCTGGTGGAAGTCGACAAGCAATTAGGCTCGCTGAAGCGCCAGGCATCCAAGGCGCGCCGCTACGCGGAGTTGCGCGAACAGATGCGCGGATTGATGCGCACGGTTTTGGCGAGCAGAGCTCGAGAACTGGATTCGGAAGCAGAGCGGCTGGAGATCGCGCTTCGCGAAGCAGCAACGGCCGAGGAGTTTGAAACGCACACCGTGCGCGAACTTGAGAGCGAGGTCGAACGCCTCTCCACGCGCACCTATGAACTCGATGGCGAGCTTCGGCAAACGCAGAATTTCCTGGGGCAAGCCGCGCTGGAACTAGACCGCGCCGAGAATCGGATTTTATTTAATCGCGAGCAGGTGGCGCAATTGGGTTCGCGATCGGAACGGCTCGCATTGGAAATCGAACAAGCCGAATCCCAGACCGCGCAAATTGACGCGCGCGCGCGGATGCAGCGCGAATCCGTCTCGAACCTGCGCGAAGAAACGGGACGCCTGGATGCTGCGCTCAAGGCAATGCTCGAACTAGCCGCGGCCGGCTCCGAGGAGCAAGGCTCGCTTGAATCACGCATCGAAGAATTGCGCCGCTCCGCGATCCGGCTGGGCGAAGAAGCGGTCCGCTGGCATGCTGATTCACTGCAAGCCGAGGAAGCGTTCGAACGCCATACCCAGGCATTGGAGCAACGCGAACAATCGCTGCAACAAGTGGAGAACACGTGCATCGAACTGGACCGCCGGTCCCGCGAAAGTGAATTGACCTGGCAGCAGATCGCCGTGCGCGCCCGCGATGTGGAGCTGGCCGTACGCTTTGCGCAGACGCGAATTGAGGAGCTACGCCTGAGCCAGCAAGAAGCCAGCCGCCGCGTCGAAACCACCCGTGAGGAATCGGCCGCCGCGCGCGCCCGCCGAACATCTGTCGAACAAATACTGACCGAACGAGCCTACAGCGCGGAGGCTGTACAGAAACTCTTTTCCGCGGATCGAGACGGCTCCGGGCGTGGATTCCGTGCCGTTGGAATGCTGGCGGATTATGCCGAGGTAGAAGAGCAATACGAAGGCGCACTGGAACAGTTTCTGCACGAAGAGCTCGAATATGTAGTGGTGGAAACGTTTGACCACGCGCGCGCCGGTGTTTCCCTGCTGCGCGACGAAATGGGAGGTCGCGCTACATTTTTTGTTGATTCCGTGCGGAATTTGCCGTGGTTGCCTACTGAAATGCCAGCTCCCATTCTGGCCGACCCCGGAGTGATTTCGCGTCTCGACCGGCTGGTAAATTTCCGCGACCCTCTTGGCGCGGCAGCGAAACAATATCTACCCACCCTGCGCGCCGCCTACTTGGTGGAAGACGGAACAGTGGCCGAGAAATTGGCCCACGAAAATCCTCAGATGTATTTCGTCACACTGGACGGCACCTGCTATCAAGGCCGGATGGTAAGCGGCGGCAGGCCTGGCGATGCGGGCCCGCTTGCCCTCAAGCGAGAATTGCGGAGCTTGGAGGCGGACGCCACGCGGCAGGAGCGCGCCGCAGCAGAAGCGCAGGCGGACCTAGCTCGGATTCAACAGGAATTGCGCGACGCCGAATCCGGCCTCGGCCCGATGCTCTCGCAGCATGTGGAGGCGGAAAAAGCGCTGGTGGCGGCCACGCATCAACGGGAACAGACTTTGGCCGAGCTCGGCCGATTCCAGCAACAATTGGCTGAGTGCCAGCAGGAAATCTCACGGCTCCACGGAGAAGCGACGGCCGCACGAGAGCGCGCTGAATTGGCGCGCGTGAAACAAGCCGAGGCGGGCGAATTGCGGGCTGCCGCTGAATCAAAAGCCGCGCAAGCCGCCGAGAGGCTCACGGCTTCGAGACAGGAGTTGGTGGAACAACGGGAGCAACTCGCCCTTCGCCGGGAAGAACTGGCTACCATGTCCGAACGGCTGGCGAGCGCCGAATTGCTTGCCGGGCGCCTCGAAGAAGAATTGCGTCAGGCGCAGGAGCGCGGCGGAATGCTCCGCGAGCAGACAATCATTCTTTCTCGCGAGCGAGCGGAACTGGAAACAAATATCGTCGAAGTGGAAATACAACTCGAAACGTTTCGTGCCGACAAGGCGCGACTTGAAGAGACAAAGGCGCGACTCGAAAAGGAGTGGGAAGAAGTTCGCACTCGAAGCGTAACACTGGATGATTCCCTGCGCGCGAAGCGCCAATCGCTCGATGACGTCCGCACCGCGCGCACTCAGCGCGAAATTGAAAAGGTGCGCAACGATTCCGACCGTGAACACCTGCGGCAAACCTGCCAGGCCGAAGTAAATTGCCATCCCGAGGAACTGATCGCACAGGAACTGCAGCTGCTGAGCGGCGAAGAACTAATCGCCGCCGATACCAGCTATAACGAAATGAAAGCGCGCATCGAATCGATGGGCCCGGTGAATATGATGGCCCTCGAGGAATATCAGGAGTGCGAGCAGCGATCCGAATTTCTCACTCGCGAACGCGACGACCTGGTGGAATCGATCCAGAATACACAGCTGGCCATCGCGGAACTGGATCAGATCTCCCGGCAGAAATTCGAAGAGGCCTATACGGTCATTAACCGCAATTTCGCGGTGGCATTCCAGGCGCTGTTCGGCGGCGGCACCGGTGAAATGCGCTTGACGGAGCCGGATAGCTCCGGCGACGCGGGCATCGATGTGGTGGCGCAGCCGCCGGGCAAGCGTCTACAGAACGTGCTGCTGCTTTCCGGCGGTGAGAAAGCAATGACAGCTCTGGCTTTGCTGATCGCCATCTTCCATTACCGGCCAAGCCCGTTCTGTATTCTGGACGAAGTGGATGCTCCCCTGGATGAATCGAACGTGGGCCGATTCACGAAGATGCTGGGAGGGATGAGCGAGCAAACGCAGTTCATCGTTGTCACTCACAACCGCCGTACCATGGAAATGGGAAACGTGCTCTATGGCGTGACGATGCAGGAGCCCGGCGTATCGAAACTGGTCTCGGTTCGTTGGGAAGAAGCGCAACAATTGGCGGAACAAAAGACAAACGCCGCATAACCACTTCCGGAACAAATCCGGATGGCGCTTCTCGAAGCGCACGTCAATCGAATCACAAGCCTTGCGGATCGCGCAAGCGGCCGAGCTTAGCACTCTGAAATTGCCCTTCCGATCTAGCTTTACGACGCACGCCTGTTTTCCTCAGCCATATCTCTTCGCAGTTGACAATGCTCTCTCCTGCGCTATCATGTGCGCCTCCCGAAAGGACAGGTAACCCAGTGGCTTCTACTCAAATGAATCCTGTGGTGGTACGCGAAACAAACTTCGGCGGCGTGAAACTGCGAGGGCGCGGGAAAGTCCGCGACATTTATGAAATCGGCGATCGCCTGTTGATCGTGGCGACCGATCGTATTTCGGCGTTCGATGTGGTGCTGCCTACACCCATACCCGACAAAGGGCGGGTGCTGACCCAGCTATCGCTTTTCTGGTTCGACAAGCTCGCTGGCGTGGTTCCAAACCACGTGTTGAGCGGGACGGAATTCCCCGCGGAATTGGCCGGACATGAAAATGAACTCCGTGGACGCGCCATGTTGGTACGCCGGACGGAACCGATCCCGATTGAATGCGTCGTCCGCGGATACCTCTCCGGATCGGGGTGGAAGGAATACCAGGCGCAAGGAAGCGTCTGCGGGATTCGACTGCCGGCGGGGCTTCAAGAATCGGACAAGCTGCCCGAGGCGATTTTCACTCCATCCACAAAGGCCACCAGCGGCCATGATGAAAATATCTCCTTCGAACAGGCAGCGGCGCGGATTGGTGACCCACTGGCTAATCGGGTTCGGGACTTGAGCCTGGAAATTTACCGGCGCGCCGCGGATTTCGCATCGGAACGCGGCATAATCATTGCCGATACGAAATTCGAATTTGGTATCGCAGAGAATCAGGTGATCTGGATCGATGAAGCGTTGACGCCCGATTCTTCGCGATTCTGGCCGGCCTCGGAATATTTGCCGGGCCGCCCGCAACCTTCTTTCGACAAGCAATTTGTGCGCGATTACCTGGAGCGAATCGGCTGGAACAAGCGGCCGCCTGCGCCAGAACTGCCTGCCGACGTGGTGGCGGGTACGCGCGGAAAATATCGCGAAGCATACGAGCGGATTGCCGGACAACCCCTCGATTCGACTGACTCTTACAAGTAAAAGCCCGGCAACAACTCGAGAGCAAATGTATCTGCGGAGCGCACGAACGTGAGAGATCAACTCGAAGCCCTGGTTGGGCAAATGGTGGAACGCGGAATCTTGTTGGAAGAGGCTGTGGTGGAATTTGAGAAGAAATTTATCAAGCGCGTTCTGGAACGCTCGGGCGGCAACCAATCACGCGCGGCCCGCGAACTTGGCATCCATCGCAATACCTTGAGCCGGAAGGTGGACGAGTACAAACTCGACGGCCGCCCACGCCACCGCCGCTAAATCTATTGAGATCGTCCCATGCACTCAGCAGCCCCTGCCCCAAACTGAAACGGCCGCTCCCGCAATCGCGTGAGCGGCCGTTCTAGTTTCCAAGGCGCATTGGAACGCCGGAATTTCGTTATTTCTTCGGAGGAACCTTGTGGGGCTTGTGTGTTCCGGGCGCCGCTTTCTCGGCCGGAATATCTTCGGGATTAACTTTGGCCTTTTCCCAGTGAAGTAGGAATGGTTGAGTATCAAAGGAAGCAAGAGTTCCCGAGAAGCGAACTCCGTCGTCCTTTTGCAAGCGGCTGACTTCAGGTTGGCCTTCAACCTTCACGTCCATATTCGCGGTAGTGGCCGCTTCCATCGCTTCCGGCGTTGGACCTGTGAACACCTTCAGATCCACATTGTCGGTAGCTGGCGTCACTTCAATCACCTTTCCCACCACTTCAGGGAATTCGGAACCGCAGACCGTGAGCCAGGTGACCTTGGTTTTATCTCCTCCGGCTTGCAAATCGCTTAGCACCGTCAAGATGTTGCTTGCCTGGCGGACCTTGTCCAGGTCAGCCGCACTCGGAATCGAATAGCCAGCCGGAGGTGTGGGAGCCTGGCCCGCGAGTTGAATCATGTCGTTCATTTGTGAATCGATCAAACTGTCGCAGCCGGGTTGCTGATAAGCCAGAAGCCGCTTGCGCAGATAATCGCGGACTTGAGCTTCGCCCGGTCCTTTCAACGCCACGGCCCGTGCCAGAGCCCAAAAGCCGTTCATCGATTCGGGGGGATTTTCCTGCAGGTAAACCACGCCGAGACGAAAATAGGTGACACCGTCGGTAGGGTTGCTTGCCAGGGCCGCCTGAAAGGAATCGACCGCTGCTTTGTAATCCTTCAAAACCATGGATGCGTAGCCTGCCGTGTAATTGCACAGTGCGGATGGCGCCTTCTTCTGTTCGGTGAACTGATCATCTGTCATATTCGCTGGTTTCTGAATCTCTCCCAGCGCCTTCAGACAACCCACCGCAGCCTCGCGCGCTTTCGTGGCATCTTGTGATGCAGTAGGGGCTTTCTCGCTGAACGAATAATTAAATGCCAGCGTGCGGGTATAAAGAGCTTGAAGCCGAGTTCCCGCATCGAGCTTGTCACCAAAGGCGAGCAGCTTATCGACATATTCAATCACCTTGGGATAGTTCTTCTGTTGATTGTAAGCGGGATAATAAAGCTGATAGATGTAAGGCAGCAGGGAGGAATTGGGAAACTTGGTGACAAAATCGTCCAGGAGCTTGATCTGAGCCTGGGGATCTTTTTCGGTGCGCGCCGCCTGATACGCATTGTATTCGGCAATCGTGTAGGCGGGCTTTTGCTCCTGAGGTGCAGCGCCCCGTGCAGCCGCCGGTGGAGCGGGCGAGAAGAGCACAGCGAGAAGAATAAGAGCGATCCCGTTACCGGCAACCCGCATTCGCGTCATCTTGTTTCCGCCTCCTTGGCTAGAACCATCTTTGAAGAATGAGAAAACAAATCCCGCATGTCAATGGAGACTCAAGGGCTATGGAGCTTCCGAATTATAGGGAATGGCCCGAAAGGGCGCAAGGGCAATCACGACTGGTATTTCACTGGTGTGCATACTGGCGGCGCTCCCTTGTCTTTCGAGACTAGATGATAAGATGGTGAATTCGCTGGATTGGTCGCCTGAGGAGTTTCCTCTATGGAACAAGCAAAGATACTGCAGGGACAGAATGTGCTCATCACCGGGGGCAGCCGGGGCATCGGCCTTGCCATCGCATTTCGGCTGGGAGGGTTGGGCGCGCGAATCAGCCTGGGCGCGCGCAACGCAAAATCCATTGATGCGGCGGTGCAGCAACTCCGAAAAGAGCGGATCGAAGCGATTGGCTTTCCCGCCGACATTGGACGCTCCGATCAAGTGACCGCGCTCGTTGATTCCACACACCACGCTTTTGGCGAAATCCATATTCTCGTCAACAACGCGGGAGTCGGGCTGTTCCGTCCCATGCATGAAGTGAGCGAAGCAGAATGGGATCGCTTGATGGACACGAATCTGAAGGGCGTGTTTCTGGTCAGCAAGGCGGTGGCGCCGGAAATGATCCGGCGCCGGAATGGAACAATCATCAACATCAGTTCGCTTGCTGGGAAAAATGCATTCCCCGGTGGGGCGGTATATTGCGCTTCGAAGTGGGGACTGCTGGGACTGAACAACTGCATGGCCGAAGAATTGCGCGAATATGGAATTCGCGTGAGCGCGATTTGCCCCGGTAGCGTGGCCAGTGAGTTCTCGCCGCACGCCGGTAAGGACGAGAAGAAAATGCTCCAGCCTGACGACGTGGCTCACGCCGTGGCGATGCTGGTTACCGCCGCACCTGGAAATTTTATCAGTGAAGTGCTGATGCGACCCACCCAAAAACCTTAGCGGGCCGGATCCCCTGCTGGCTGAAGCGTGAGATTGGCCCGGTTCGCCCGTCCAAGACCAAGGGCGTCCAAACTCAGGCAACTCTTACACTTAAATCTGGGTATTTCCGTTTGAATCCTTCGGGCAATCGTAGCATCTAACGATTTAAGCTTGAATGATTCAAGTTTGAACGAATATGCCGACCCACTACCGAGGTTCGAAGCAGGAAGTCCAGGCCCTGAACGCCTACATTCCGTTGCTTCGCGCTGTGGACACATTGACCAGCCGCGGCGCCGCTCGCTTGGAAGCCGCAGGTGTGACGCCCGGCCAGTTCGCTGTCCTCGAAGCGTTGCTGCACCTGGGCCCGCTCTGCCAGCGCGAACTGAGCCAAAAGCTTCTGCGAGCCGGCGGGAACATCACGATGGTTGTGGACAACCTGGAAAAGCAAGGATGGGTCCGCCGGGTGCGCGGCCGCGAGGATCGCCGTTTTGTCGCGGTTCATTTGACCGCAAAAGGAAAACGGTTAATCGAACGAATCTTCCCGCAACACGCCGCGGCCGTCAGCAAGGAAATGAGCTGCCTGACCGCGGCGGAGCAGGAATTGCTGCGACGGCTGTGCCGCAAGCTCGGACTCAGCAATCTTAAAGAAGATGGAAAAGGGAGACGATCATGATTCAGGTACGGCCAAGCAACGAACGAGGGCACGCCAACCACGGCTGGCTGGATAGCCGATTCTCATTCTCGTTTGCCGATTATTACGATCCCCAACACATGGGCTTCCGGGACCTCCGCGTGATCAATGAAGATCACATCGCGCCCGGTCAGGGATTCGGCACCCACCCGCATCGCGACATGGAAATCCTGACGTGGATTCTGGATGGCGAGCTGGAACATCGAGACAACATGGGCTCCGGCGCCGTGATCCGGCCCGGAGAATTGCAGCACATGACGGCGGGCACGGGAATCACGCACAGCGAGTTCAATCCTTCGAAGGCCAAGCCGGTGCATTTGCTGCAGATCTGGATTCTACCGGAAAAGCGTGGCCTGAAGCCGGTCTACGAGCAGAAGGAATTCCCAGCCACGGAACTGACCGGAAAATTCCGGCTCCTTGCGGCGCACGACGGCCGCGATGGCGCGCTGAAGATTCATCAGGATTCGGAACTTTACGTCGCGCGTCTCGAAAGCGGTGAAGAGGCCAGTCATGAGCTGAAATCGGGGCGCCACGCCTGGGTGCAAGTTGCCCGGGGAAGCGTCTCGGTGAATGGCAAAACGCTTGAATCTGGTGATGGCGCCGCGATCAGCGGCGAGGAGCGTCTTGATTTCACCGCCAGCAGCAATTCGGAAGTTCTGTTGTTCGATCTAGCTTGAAAAATACCGTCGGCGCGCGCTCGGAAGAGCGCGCACCAGGCGAGAATGGAGAACAAAATGGAAAAGCATGCATCACTTGCCGGGCGAATTCTGATCAGCATCGTTTTTCTGGTCAGCGGATTTCTGAAAATGACCAATTGGCATCAATCCGCGAGAATGCTCGCCACAATGAAAATCCCGCTCGTAGCGATTGCCCTTCCGGTGGTCGTACTCGTTGAATTCGGGGGAGCCCTGTGCCTCCTAGCCGGATACCGGGCACGCGCAGCCGCATTGGTGCTGTTTCTATATCTAATCCCTGTCACTTTCATGATCCACAACTTCTGGGCATATCAGGGGGCGCAACAGCAGGACCAAATGGGCCATTTTCTGAAGAATGTGGGGATCATGGGCGGCCTGCTTCTCCTCACTGCCAATGGCGCGGGCAAGCTCTCGGTGGATGGTTCGCGCAGGCCTGATGCATTTGCGTCCCCGACTCCAAGATAAGGTAAGATTCCTCGACAACCTGAAGCGGGCACAACTGAAGGAAAATGTGGAGATCGTCCCGTCGGATTGGTCAGGAGGATCATCATGATTCTAGTAACCGGTGCCACCGGCAAGCAGGGGGGCGCAGTTGCACGGCAACTCGTGGCTCGGGGCTCGCAAGTTCGCGCGCTAGTGCGCGACCGGCGCAAACCAGCCGCACAGGCGATTGCTTCGCTGGGCATTGAACTGGTGCGAGGCGACCTGAGTGACCGGGCTTCCCTGGAAAAGGCGCTTCAAGGCGTCACAGGCGTATTTTCCGTTCAGGCCCTCGGATCTGTCACCGACGAAGTACGTCAGGGCATCCTGCTCGCGGATCTCTCCAAGGCAGCCGGCGTGAATCATTTTGTCTATTCCTCAGTAGCGGCTGCCGGGGAAAAAACCGGCATTCCTCATTTTGAGAGCAAGTGGCAAATTGAAGAGCACATCCGCAAAATTGGTTTGCCGAACACGATTATCCGTCCTGTATTTTTCATGGAAAACTGGAATTACCAGCGCGATTCGATCCTTTCCGGGACGGTCGGCTTGCCGCTCGATCCGGTCCGGAAACTTCAACAAATCGCCGTGGAAGATATCGGTGTGTTCGCGGCAATGGCGTTTACTGATCCCTCTCAATGGATCGGGCGAGCGATTGATATCGCTGGCGATGATCTCTCCATGCTCGAAACTGCCAACGCATTTAGCGAAGTGCTTGGCCGCAAAGTAAGCTATGTCCAGATTTCATGGGATAAAGCGCTGGAAACGCAGGGCAAGGAACTGACCGTGATGTTCCGGTGGCTGAACGAGGTTGGTTTCAGCTTTAACATCGAAGAACTGCGCAAAATTCACCCCGGATTACGCAGCTTGAAAGACGCTCTTATCGCTCAGGGTTGGAACAAATCGGAAGCCAGCAGCGCGCGAAACTGATACAGAACGGAGAGGCGTGCAATTACCTTGCCGCCAGGAAATACAGATGCCAATCACGAAACGGGCTGTCACTCAATATCCCATTCACAAACTGCTCAGCCAACGCTGGAGCCCTCGTGCATTTTGCGATAAACCGGTTGAACCGGAGAAATTGCTCAGCCTGCTGGAGGCTGCGCGCTGGGCGCCTTCTTCAAACAACGAGCAGCCATGGCGTTTCATCATCGCGACCCGCGACAACCCCGCGGAGTTCGACAAGGTGCTTGCCTGTCTACGGGAAGGCAACCTGGCCTGGGCGAAATGTGCCTATGCCTTGATTCTGACGGTCGCCAAACTTTCCTACGATCACACCGGACAGCCAAACCGCCATTCCTTCCATGACGTCGGCGCGGCAACTGAAAATGTGGCGCTGCAGGCTAAGGCGCTGGGGCTCGTCATTCATCCGATGGCGGGAATTTATCCGCAGAAGGCTCGTGAACTCTTCGCGATTCCGGAGAATTTCGAAGTCGTCGCCGCACTCGCCATAGGTTATCCGGCGGATGAGTCAAGTCTCTCGCCGGAGTTGCGCGATCGCGAACTCGCCCCGCGCAAACGGAAGCCCCTGGAAGAAATTGTCTTCAGCGGACGATGGGGGCAAACGTCGCCGCCGGTGGCTGAAAATAGTTCAGACAAAAAACGCTAGCGGTTTCTGAACATAATCACATTCTCGGCAGCACAATTCCCTGCTGCGCCTGATATTTTCCCTTTTTATCCTTGTAAGAAATCTCGCAAACTTCGTCCGACTCAAAGAAAATTACCTGGCAAAGGCCTTCATTGGCATAAATCTTCGCGGGCAGCGGCGTGGTATTGCTGATTTCGAGCGTGACAAATCCTTCCCATTCCGGTTCAAACGGCGTCACATTGACGATAATTCCGCAGCGCGCGTAAGTGGACTTGCCCACGCAGATCGTCAGCACCGTCCGCGGAATCCGGAAATATTCCACCGACCGGCCCAGCGCGAATGAGTTGGGTGGAATGATGCAGATCGGGCCCCGGAACGTGACAAAAGACTTCTCGTCAAAGTTTTTCGGGTCCACGATGGAACTGTTCACATTAGTAAAGATTCGAAATTCATCGGCAACGCGCATGTCGTAACCATAAGAAGAAACACCATAGCTGATCACGCCATCGCGCACTTGCCGGTCGGCAAATGGCTCAATCATTTTGTGTTCCAGCGCCATTCTGCGGATCCAGCGATCGGATTTGACACTCATCGGGACATCTCCTGGGATCATAAATCGATGAACCAAGCGTAAAGGGGCAGCGCATCTTAGTACAGGGCAAGCGGCTTGACAACCCGCAACTGACTGTCTAGCATAGGCTTCCTTCTTCCAAGTGTTTAACTTTGAACGGTTAGCGATGATACTCTTACGGGGGAAGTGTTCACGGCTCGAAACGTCCGTGAATTGTCGAACGGGGAGGCTGGCGTGATAAAACTCGATATCGTCAACGCTGTCGTCCAGCGAACGAACATAACCCGAACCAAGGCAGAGCAGGCGGTCGAAACCGTGTTTGAGGCCATGAAGAACGCGCTGGGACGCGGTGAACGCATCGAGCTTCGCCGGTTCGGCGTATTCAACGTCAAGCCTCGGAAAACCGGCATCGGCCGCAATCCTCGTACTGGCGAACAAGTTAGCATCCCGCCGGGAAAGGCTGTCCGGTTCAAACCCGGGAAAGAACTGCAGACACTCTAGGCGCACCCCTCCTGCCGCCGAGTTGTTCGAATAGCGTCGTTTTGACTCTATGGGTTTCCCCATTTTCTCTCCGTCGTCTATCCTGTTATGCAGAGCTTCTGCGGGAATCTCCCTCACGGAAGCAGGCATCGAATCACAAAGGCGGTTTCACAACTATTCATGAGCAGCGGGAACGGTCACGGTCAGCCACCTGTCGAATTAATGGAGAACCAGTTTCAGCCGGTTTTCGAAGTGGCGATGACTGCACCCAAGCCCCGCAAACGGCCTTGGGCCCTGGCGCTGATTCTGTTTCTGCTGACCATTCTTTCCACCCTGGCGGTCGGCGCGCAATTCGCTCAAGCCTACGCCGCGAACCAGGCGCCATTTACTTCAGACATTAACCCCTTCGAAGGAATCGCGGCCGCTTTCATTCATCCCGAACTTCTGCTGCTGGGCATTCCCTTTGCGTTTGCTCTGTTGGCGATACTTTTGGCGCATGAGTTGGGCCATTATTTCGCATGCCGCTATTACGGTATCGACGCTAGCTATCCCTATTTTATTCCGGCGCCGACGATCATCGGCACCATGGGTGCATTTATCCGCATCCGTTCGCGGATCATCAATCGCACCGCGTTATTTGACGTGGGCATTTCAGGGCCTGTGATTGGATTCCTATTTGCAGTACCCGCGCTGGCTCTGGCGATTCTATATTCCAAGGTTGTGCCGGGAGCGCAAGCGGACGCGCTGATCGTTTTTGGAAATCCGTTGCTGGTGAAGTTGTTAGTGGCAATCTTACGGCCGGGCATTTCCCCCAACGATTTGCTCCTGCATCCCGTGGGCCGAGCCGCCTGGGTGGGCCTTTTCGCCACCGCATTGAATTTATTGCCGGCTGGACAATTGGATGGTGGGCATATCGTTTACAGTTTGGCGAGCGAAAAACACCGCCGCATTTCGCTGGCCGTGGTGGCGGTGCTTTTGCTTATGGGCGGGCCAGCGCTCCTCCACACGATGCTGAATATCTCGATGCCTGCAATCCTCATCCAAGAATGGCCCGGATGGGCGTTCTGGGCGATGCTGCTTTTGGTCTTCGGGTTCCGCCACCCGCCACTTCTGGATCGCTGGCAACCGCTCGACCAAAAGCGCCGTATCTGGGCCGTCGTCGCCCTGGTCATTTTTATTCTTTGCTTCACTCCGATGCCTTTCTTCATCCGCTAGTTCCCGATTTAGCGTGCTCAGAATCGCCTGTACTGTCGCAGTTCGACGAATGTTGTTTTGACCTGCAGGCGCGACGGGATATGATGCGCGCACTTGGAGGCGTTGCGAATTTCGCGCCCCCTGTTCCGATGACTACACTCGAGCGCACGCTCAACCTTCGTGACTTGCTCCTTCTAATCGTCGGCTCGGTGATCGGCTCCGGGATTTTCCTTGTGCCAGGAGCCATCCTTCGGCAGGTAAACGGATCAGTGGGATTGGCGCTGGGCGTGTGGGTGTGCGGTGGCCTGCTTTCTCTGCTGGGCGCGTTAACCTACGGAGAACTATCCGCAATGAATCCCGCGGCAGGCGGACTCTACGTTTACATTCGCGAAGGATTCGGGCGCCTCCCCGCGTTTCTTTACGGCTGGACTCTCTTCCTCGCCATCGCAACCGGATCGATTGCCACGCTCGCAGTGGCGTTCGCGGCCTACATGGGACAGATTATTCCTCTCTCGCCCATCGCCATCAAGGCAGTGGCCGTGGGAATGATTGCGGTGGTCACCGCAGTGAATGTGTGGGGAACTCGAGAGAGCGCGGACATGCAGAATTGGACCACGCTGATCAAAGTGGTCGCGATCCTGGTGATGAGCGCGATCCTGCTGGCCCTGGGGCGCGGCTACACCGCCACCGTGGCCGCGATATGGCCGGCGCAACACGCCGGAATCGCCACCAATTTCGGCATCGCGATGATTGCAGTGCTCTGGGCGTACGAAGGTTGGCAATTTGCAAGTTACAGTGCGGGCGAAGCCAGCAATCCTCAGCGGGATTTTCCTCGCGCGTATTTTGCCGGTACCGTTTTCTTGATGGCGATCTATGTCCTTGCTGTGGTCGCTTATCTTGCCGCGCTGGGGCCGGCCAGGGTCGCCGCGTCTGATACGATCGCCGCGACGGCGATCGACGCGGTTCTCGGTCCAGGCTTCGCGAAACTGGTTGCGCTGATGATTCTGGTTTCCACGTTCAGCGCCGCAAACAGCGTACAACTTACCGCGCCGCGAGTTTTCTATGCGATGGCCAAGGACGGTTTGTTCTTCCGGCGCCTTGCCGAAGTTCATTCGCAATTTCGCACGCCGGCTATCGCAGTGTTGGCGTGCGGTGTATGGTCAGCTGTGCTGGTATGTGCGGCCAGTTTTCAGCAGCTTTTCACCTACGTGATTTTTACCGGCTGGATTTTCTATGGATTAGCCGCTGCAAGTATTTTTCAATACCGCCGGCGGATGCCCGGCGCGGAACGGCCCTATAGGGTGCCCGGATATCCATGGACTCCGGCTCTCTTTGTGATTGCGGCAGGCGCCCTGGTGCTCAATGCGATTTGGAGCGGACCGGGCGGCGCTGCGGAAGGATTGGGGATTGTTCTGCTGGGGTTGCCGGCCTATCTCATCTGGCGCAAGCGCGGAAAGCCCATCGCTGAGTGAGCTCCTCTCTATCCCAAAAACGGCGCCTACCCTTGGATCAAAATAAGCTTGTCGGGTCCACGTCGACCAGGACCGCGCTTTCTGGAATTTCTTTTGCGGCACAAAACTCCATGCAAGCTGTCAGCGTTTGTGTGAGCAGAGAGCGCTTGGGAGTCTTTAGCAGGAATTGGAACCGGTATTCGCGCCGCAGGCGCGAGAGCGGAGCGGCGGCCGGCCCCAATACTTTCATTCCTTTTCCTTCGCGCGGCGCAAAAAATCCATGCAATGCGCGCGACCAGCGAATGGCATTTTCGATTTTCTTGTCCCGTACCAGGACACTCGCAAGCGCCGTAAACGGCGGATAATGCAGCATCCGCCGGAAGTAGAGTTCCTTCTCGAAAAATGCCGGATAATCCTGGCGCGCGGCAAGCTGAATTGCATAATGATCGGGAGTGTATGTTTCCACGAGCACTTCACCCACCAGCGTGCCGCGTCCGGCACGGCCTGCCACTTGAGTGAGTAACTGGAAAGTACGTTCGGCGGCGCGAAAATCGGGGCGGCTGAGCGCAAGATCGGCGGCAACCACGCCGACCAGCGTGACGCGCTGAAAATCGTGCCCCTTGGCCACCATCTGAGTTCCTACCAGAATATCGAGCAGGCCTGAAGCAAATGCTCCGAGCACTTGCTGAAATTCGCGCTTGGTGCGAACGGTATCGCGATCGAGGCGGCCAATGCGCGCCTTAGGAAAATGTTCGCGTAGATATTCTTCAACTCGCTCGGCGCCGTCCCCGAAAAAATAAACGTATTGCGACTCGCACTTAGGGCAGGATTTCGGCACGCGAATCGAATAGCCGCAGTAGTGGCAGACCAGGCGGTCTCGTCCCTTGTGGTAGGTAAGAGCAATACTGCAATTCTCGCATTGCACCGATGCACCGCAGCTTCGGCAAATCAGGAACCACGAGTAGCCGCGCCGATTGATCAAGATCAGCGCTTGGGTTCCCTCCGCAAGCCGCGCCGCGATGGCGGCGCGCAGCGTTTCGGAAATCGGAACAGCTCGGCCGGCGTGGCGGAATTCCTCACGCATGTCCACGATCTTTACGGGCGCCAGGGGACGATTTTCCACGCGGGTAGTCAGCTCGAGCAGCCGGTATTTTCCAATCCGCGCGTGGTGGAAACTTTCCATTGACGGTGTCGCGGAGCCGAGCAACGCCACAGCCCCTTCCAACTTCGCGCGCATGATGGCCGTATCGCGGCCGTGATAGCGCGGCGTCTCTTCCTGCTTGTAACTGGCTTCCTGTTCCTCATCGACGATAATCAAGCCAAGGCTCTCGAGTGGCGCAAAGATCGCCGAACGCGTTCCCACCACCACCTGCGCTTCCCCCCGCCGGGTCCGCCACCACTCCCGCGCGCGTTCGATCTCCGGCAAGCCGCTGTGCAATACCGCGATGCCACCGCCAAAGCGCGCGCGCACCAACCGGCTCATCCAGAGCGTCAAGGCAATCTCTGGAACCAAAACCAAAGCGCTGCGCCCTTGCGCCAGCGCCGCTTCGATCGCCGCCAGATATACTTCCGTTTTGCCGCTGCCGGTGACTCCACTCAGAAGTCCAACCGTAAATGCACGCAAATCAAGCCAGCGTCGAATTTCGTCTACGGCAGCGCGCTGCTCCGCGTTCAAAACATTGCTCGGGGGAACGAAGCCGGTATCCCAGGGATCTTCTTCCACCGTGAGCGGCTCTTCCCAGGCGAGCAGCTTGCCCTGTTTCTCGAGACGCGCCAGTAGCGCCCTGGAGACATCGGCTCTTGTTAGCAATTGCGGCAAAGGTAGGGGGCCGCGCGTTGCCGTCAATATTTCTCGGACTCTTTCTTCTCCCGCCCGCCCGGCGCCGGAAGAGGCACTCTCTACAGCGGGATTCCACGCCAGGATTTTCTGCATGCGGGTCTTGCGGTGAACCGTTATTTCCCGAGCTTCAATCGATCCGCGCCGCACCAATCGTTCTCCGGCAGCTTCGGCGCCAGGAAGCTTTCTCAGGCGCGCGCTCGGGATCCACACGTCTTCCACTTCGAGGAGTTGGAGAAGAGCCAATTCGCCAATTTCATTCTCCGTCCGGCTGCCGTGGGAGGCTAATTCGCTTAGCGTGATGCGGCCGGCATCGGTGATGCGCAATTCTCGCTCGTGCCGGACGTCCACGGAGGGTGGAAGCATGGAACGAAACGTTTCGCCTACTGGAGCGACATAATAACTGCTGATCCAACGGCCAAGCTCGACGAGTCGCGCCGGCAACGCGGGAAACGGGTCGAGCGCTTCGACAATCTCCTTGATTCGCGGGATTTCGGGCTTCTTTTCCGTTATTGCGAGTCCCACGCCTACCATCGCACGATTACGAAATGGCACCACCACGCGCCTCCCGATCAAATCCACCGAAGCGAGCGCGGGCGGAACGGCATAGGTGAAAGTAGAACGCAGCGGCACGGGCAGCGCGACTTCGCAGAAAATCTCAGCCATTGGTTCAATCAGTGTATCAGCATGGCGCGAACCCGGTGAATCCGAGGATCAGCAGCTAGGCGCTCAGGAAGGCGATACCAGCAAAAATGAGGACGATGCCGAGCCACTGGCTCCATTCGAGTTTTTCGCGCAGAAAGACGGCGGCGAGCAACACGGTCACGGCGCCATAGAGAGAAGAAAGGACACTGGCCACAGCAACTTGTTCCGTTTTGAGCGCGAGGTTATTCGAGACGAACGCAATGGAGTCGACCACCCCAATCCCGCCCACCAGCCACCAATCGATTCCTTGGGGCGGGCGAGCGCTTTGCCGCGCCGGCCAGGCCAAAATCCCAAGCGTGGCAAATGTTACGAGACGTATGCCCCAAACGGAAACGATTCCACCAACCGCTGGCATCACTCGAAATCCCAGCATCCAAAATAAAGTGCCGTAGCCGATCGCCGCGACGATAGCCCATTTTACCCCGCGCGCCATGTGACCCGTCAGGTGCGGCTCGACGGAATTCTTGCTCCTTTCCTTCGAGAAAGAAGTGGCCGTCAGCACCAGTCCAATCACGGCGGCGACAAGTCCGAGGCCTCGGGTGCGACGTATTGTTTCGCCGCTTAAAATCGAAAGAATAACGGTGAGCGCCGGATAACTTGCTGCAATCGGCGCGACTACCGCCAGCGTGCCAACTTCAAATGAACGATAGAGTGCCAGCGTGCTACCGGTGTTGATCAGGCCCGCGAGGACTACCCACTCCCAACCACGCGTAGTGGTGCC
Organism: uncultured Acidobacteriota bacterium; assembly: GCA_963797765.1. GTDB lineage: Bacteria > Acidobacteriota > Terriglobia > Acidiferrales > UBA7541 > JBGPTK01. The sequence continues at coordinate 104,604 of CAWCQU010000004.1, forward strand.
CGCGGTGAGCCGGTGCAAGCCACCCATCGCTTCCGTCAAAACGCTCAGAGCCAGAAAGCCGATCAACTGCATGTAGAGCAGCGTGCGGAAGGTGCCAATGCGGCGAGTGGCGAACCGCGCCATGTAATCGGCGATGCCCCAGACAATCGCGGCGGTCAGGCCGAGAGCGATGCCCACAAATTATCCTTGTGAAGCGGAGCCACGGCTAGCGCTGGGCTGCTCGCTTGGGAATTTCCCGGCCAAGCTCGGTGAGAACTTTTTTCAAATCGTTCCACACTTCGCTCTTGGCCGGTGGATTTCGCAGCAGGTAGGCGGGATGGTAAGTAGCGATCAATTTCGAGCCGTGGAAATCGAACCATTGCCCGCGGAATTTGGAGATACCCGCATTGGTGGCCAGCAGAGTCTGCGCGGCGCACGCGCCGAGGCAGACGATTACTTTCGGCGCGATCACGCCCAATTGGCGCATCAGGAACGGCGAACATGTTGCGATTTCGTCTTTTTCCGGCAGGCGATTCTCCGGCGGGCGGCATTTCACCACGTTACAGATGTAAACGTCGTTGCGTTGCAATCCCATCGCTTCGATCATTTGCGTCAGGAGTTTGCCGGCCCGGCCGACGAATGGTATGCCCTGAATATCTTCATCGTGTCCGGGACCTTCGCCGACGAATACCAACTCCGCCTTGGGATTTCCCACGCCGAAGACGATATTCGTGCGTGCTTTGTGCAAGCGGCAACGCGTGCAATCGCCGATGTCGGCGCTGATTCGCTCGAGGGTGTCGCCCTCCACGCGGTCAGCCACATCGAAGAGAGACGGGCCTCGCAGATTCGGGAGCACAGGCAAAGCCGATGGCGGTGCGAACTCTGCAACCGGAGCACCCTGCGAGCGCGGCTTACTTACATCCTCGGGTAAAACCGGTGCGCGATTTGGGGCAACTTGCTCCCGCGAAGCTGCCGGTATTTCTGGAACAGCTCCCCGGGCTCTGTCGCGATAAAAAGACTTCACGCCTAGATCGTCATAATAACGCAGCCAAGCTTCTACTTTCGTGCGCGTTTGATCGTTCATGGGAATGAATTGTATCTGTGAACGGGGCAGAGTTCCAGCGGCGCCGAGTAATCTCGCGCGACATAATCTTGCGTGTCAGTTTGGAAGTTGATGGCGGAGCTGGACGATTTCATCCAGGATGCGGTTCGCAACGTCGAACTTTGTCATTCTCGGAAGCGAGAATTCGCGTCCGTCGCGATGGAAGATCGTCACGATATTCGTGTCAGTATCGAAGCCGGCGCCTTCGCGCGTCACATCATTGGCCACGATCATGTCCGCGCCCTTACGGACGAGTTTCGAGCGTGCGTTTTCGGCAACACGCTCCGTTTCCGCGGCAAACCCAACGATGATTCGGCTGCCCTTCTCGCGCCCCAGCTCAGCCAAAATATCCACGGTCGGTTCCAGCTCGACCAATAGATTTTCGCGGCCACGTTTGATCTTTTCGGCGTGGTGCGCCACGGGACGATAATCCGAAACGGCAGCGGCAAGAATCGCGGCGCTCGATTCCGTCGAATGCTCGCGCACCGCGCGATGCATCTCCTCGGTGGTGCGCACCGGTATCCATTCCGCCCCGGCTGGAGCGGCAAGCTCGGTGGGTCCGCTGATTAATATCACGCGCGCACCGCGGCGATTGGAGGCGTCCGCCAGCGCATAACCCATTTTCCCCGACGAGCGATTGGTAAGGTAGCGGACCGGATCGATATCCTCGCAAGTAGGTCCGGCGGTGATGAGGATGGTCTCGCCGGCCAAATCGTTCCGCAACCCGAGCACTTCACGCACAGCGCTGAGAATCGATTCAAGTCCCGCGAGGCGCCCGGCACCGGTCATGCCACAGGCAAGATACCCTTCATCGGGATTGACCACGCGAACCCCACGCGCCCGCAATACGGCAATATTTTCCTGGGTGGCAGGGTGCTCCCACATATTCACATTCATCGCGGGAGCCACGATCACTGGAGCTTTAGTAGCGAGATAGAGAGTCGAAAGAAAATCGTCAGCCAGGCCGCGAGCGAATTTCGCCAGAGTGTCGGCGGTCGCGGGAGCAACTAGCAGCAGGTCGATGCGCTGCGCCACGGCGATGTGTTCGATGGCGCTTTCCACATTCGCGGGCGCCGCTGAATCGGCGCCAGAAAACATTTCAGTGATTACTTTCTGCCCGGTAAGAGCGGCAAACGTAAGAGGGGTGATGAACTGCAGCGCGCCGCGGGTCATTACAACTTGGACGTCCAGTTTCTCCTGCTGCAGGCGGCGCACCAACTCCGCGGCCTTATAGGCAGCTACTCCGCCCGTCACTCCCAGCGCAATTCTCATCGGCTTCGCGGCGGGATCAGCCCTTGCGCCGCTTCCCGTCCTTTTCGGCGGCTTCTTCCGGAGTATCCGGCCGCTCGTATTCGAGCAAGCCTTGAGCGAGTTCTTCTTCGGCGATACGGGTATTTTTGTGAGCCCGTGGATTATCAACCATCGGCCGGGCTCCCCCCATCAATTGGCGGGCGCGGCGCGCGAGCACCACGACGTATGCGAACTTACTATCTGGCGCCTCTCTGGAAACCGGCATGCGATCGTTACCCTCCAAAAGATTTAAGAATATTGCGGATGCGCTCTTCGTTGCGCGCCACCAAACAGCGGGCCCCGGTGGCGATTGCCTGAACCTCGCGCCCCGCACGCTCCAGATCGTCGTTGATCACGACGTAATCATACTCGTTATAGCGGCGAAGTTCATCTCGCGCCCGGTTCAGCCGCCGTGCGATTTCGTCTTCGGCGTCTTGCCCGCGCGCGCGGATGCGCTTTTCCAAATCCTGGCGCGACGGCGGCAAAATAAAAATCGCCAAAGCTCCCGGCACTTTCTTTTTTACTTGCGCGGCGCCCTGGACGTCAATTTCCAGCACCAGGTCTTTACCGCGCTCGCGGGCTTCATCCAGCCATTTGCGAGGAGTGCCGTAACTGTGCCGGCCAAACACCTGAGCGTATTCCAGAAATTCGCCCCGTTCGACCATTCCGCGGAAGGTTTCTTCCGATACAAAATTGTACCACTTGCCGGGCTGCTCGTTGGCGCGAGGGGGCCTTGTAGTACATGAGATGGACCAGAGCATGTCTGGCAACGCCAGAATTTTTTCGACCAACGTCGATTTTCCCGAGCCCGAAGGTCCCGAGACGATCAGCAAAAGAGGTTCTTTTGGCGCATCCATCATCATTCGACGTTTTGCACTTGCTCGCGCAACTTTTCGATTTCGGATTTTACTTCGAGCCCCAACTCCGTCATGGCCATGCCCTCCGCCTCGGTGCCGGGCGTCTTCGAAAGCAATGTGTTCGATTCGCGCTGCATTTCCTGCAAAAGAAAATCGAGTTTCTTTCCTGCTTCCGTCCCGCCGGTGAGCATGGCTTCAAAATGAAGCACGTGACTTCGCAGGCGCGATAATTCTTCGCTCACATCGCTGCGTTCGGCGGCGATGGCCGCTTCCTGCGTCAGGCGCGCCGGATCGAGCGGCGATTCGTGCAGTAATTCCTTTAGCCGCGCTTCCAGGCGCTTCATGTAAGCGGGCCGAATCCGCTGTGCCAGGCCTTCAATTACGGTTACGTGTCCCGTGATCGACTGGAGCCGCCGGCTCAGTTCCGCGGATAATACTCTACCTTCGGATTGCCGCATTTGATCGAGACGCTCGAGCGCTTCTTTCAGGCACTGCGATACTAGTTCGCCCAAGCGATCGAGATTGTCTTCGATCGAAGCAATCGGCGCCGCAATTACGCCCGGCAACCTCAAAATGGCCGCCAAGTCCGGCTCAGCCTTCATTTGAAATTTCTGGCGCAATTCTTCCGCGGCTTTCAAATACGCCGAGGCAATTTCCCGATTCACTTCCACCGCTGCGGGCCCAGCCGGTTCAAAATGCAGAGTCACATCCAAATGGCCGCGCCGGATGCGCTCGCGGATCACTTGCCGGATGTTCGGCTCGAGCGGTTCAAAACCCTCTGGCAATCGCAGATGCAAATCGAGGAAGCGGTGATTCACGCTGCGCAGGCTGAGCCGCAGAGTCCAACCATTCTCTTCCACGCGCGCCTGTGCGTAGCCGGTCATCGATTTAAGAGCAGGGGTCGTCATATTTGGGCGGGGGCCGCGGGCCGCGGAGCGGCCTCGGCATCGTGAAATTGTAATTCGTAGAGGCGCGCGTAAGTTCCTCGCGATGCCAGCAATTCATCGTGCGTGCCGATCTCGCAGATCGTTCCTTCATCCAGTACGGCAATTCGATCGGCGCGGCGGATTGTGGAAAGGCGGTGCGCGATGACGAAAACGGTTCGCCCGGTCATCAAGTTGTTCAGCGCGCGCTGTACAAGCATCTCCGATTCGGAATCCAGCTCCGAAGTAGCCTCGTCAAGAATCAGAATAGGAGCATCTTTCAGCAAAGCGCGGGCAATTGCAATGCGCTGGCGCTGGCCGCCGGAAAGGCGCATGCCGCGGTCGCCGATGCGCGTCTGGTAACCCTGCGGCAGTTCACTGATAAAATCGTGGGCCAGCGCCGCCTTGGCCGCCGCCGTCACCCGGGCTTCTGGCATGTCCGGCTGGCCGTAGCAGAGATTATTCCAAACCGTATCATTAAACAAAATCGTCTCCTGGGTAACCATGGCCATTTGCCCGCGCAAAGACCGCAAGGTCACTTCGCGGACATCCACTCCGTCAATCCGCAACGCGCCAGTCGTGACGGAATAGAAGCGCGGCAGCAAATTGAGCAGCGTCGTCTTTCCCGCCCCACTCGATCCCACCACCGCAAGCACCGCGCCGGCCGGAATCGAAAGGCGAATGTTCTTCAGGATGTGTGGACCGTCATCGTAAGCGAAATTGACGTCATCGAATTCGATCGAGCGCGAAAAATGCGGCAGAACCGCTGAGCCAGCCGCTTCCGCCACTTCTTCCTTGAGTTCCAGAAACGTAAATACCTGCGTAGTGGCTCCGAGCGCCTGCTGAAATTGTTGATAAATTCCGCCCAGCCGTTTCACAGGCTCGTAGACCTTGAACATCGCGTACGTAAACGCGAAGAAAACTCCGGTGCTCATCGCTCCATCGCGGATGCGCTGGCGAGCATAGAGCAAGAGCAAAGCGAACACGACCGCGCCGAGCAATTCCATCAGCGGAGAAGTAGTGGCGTAGGCGCGCACCCAGCGCATATTTTCACGCAGCAATCGCTGGGCCGTGGTGCCGAATTTCTTAACTTCGAAATCTTCCATGCCGAATGCCTTGACCACGCGATTCCCGCTCACGGTTTCCTGGATAATATGCGAAAGCTCGGCCAACCGAGTTTGGCTGTTGTGCACAGAATTGCGAATGCGACGTCCAAGCTTCCCGATGGGCCAAACAACCAAAGGCAAAACTATGACCGCAGCGAAGGCCAGACGGGCATCAAGCGATATCAGCACCAACATCAAGGCGGCCAAGGTGAACAATTGACGAAAAAAATCAGCGAGCCATTCGGAGAGAGCGCTGCGCACTCGTTCTACATCGTTGATGACTGCGGATATCAAGCGCCCTGTCTGGTGAAGCTGAAAAAATTCCAATGGCTGGTAGATAATCTTGGCGTAAATCTGATTGCGCAAATCGGTGACCGCGGCTAAGCCGACATATTGGATCATCGTGGATCCGAAAAATTCCGCCAAAGCCTTGCCCAAAAATAAGACGCATAAACTGATTGCAAACACGCTCCAGACCCAGTGCACGGAAGATGGCAAGAAGCTGTTCAGGTAAACAGGATGGTTGATGAAAGGCACGTGCTCGAGCGGAACCCGCGCGCCGGCGACATGTGGATTCAAAACAAAATCCACTAAGGGCACGATCATGAGTGCGACCAGGCCCTCTCCCAAGCCCACGAAACCCATCAGCACCACGGCGATCGAGAGCCGGCCACCGTAAGGCCGTACGTACCGTAGCAGACGCCGAAGTTCGCGCGAAAACTTCACTCGCCGAAATCCTCCAAGTTAAGCAAATCTGAGGGACTGATTCGTTACGCTAGAGGCGCGCCGGGTAAAAGTCAAGCCACCGACTTCTCGAGATCGCGGTGGACCACTTTCGTGGAAAAGCCGCGCTTTCCCAGCGCGCGCCGCATTTCTTCGGCCATCATCACCGAGCGATGCCGCCCGCCGGTGCAGCCGAACGCAATCGTCAAGTAACTCTTCCCTTCGCGAATGTAATGCGGAATCAGGTAATTGAGCAGGGATTCGATGCGCCGCAAGAATTGATTTGTCTGCGGAAAGGACCGGATGTAACGAGCCACTTTGGGATTTTTTCCGCTGAATGGCCGCAGGCGGGGCACGAAATGAGGATTCGGCAAAAAGCGCACGTCGAACACCAGGTCCGCGTCCGCGGGAATTCCGAAGCGATACCCAAAGCTGACCAACGAAACCAGCAACTGTTTGCGGCCCGGATTTTGAAAACGAGTGGTGACGAATTGCCGCAACTCGTGGACATTGAATTTCGAAGTATCAATCACCACGTCGGCCAATCGGCGGATGTGCGCCATGCGCTGCTTTTCGAGGCGAATTCCCGCGCGCAACGGAAGATCGTGGCCCATGGGATGTGGCCGGCGCGTTTCGCTGAACCGGCGGACCAGCACGTCATCGCTGGCTTCGACAAACACTAGGGTCGCGCCATGTTCCGCTTTCAATCGGCGGAAAATTTCCGGGAGGCGCGCCAATTGTTCTCCTTCGCGGGCGTCCACCAACAGAGCAGCGCGTTCAATTTCGCTGCCGCGCACATAAAGCTCACTGAATGTGGGAATGAAGGCTACTGGAAGATTATCGACGCAATAAAAGCCCAAATCTTCGAATGTCTTGAGGACGGATCCTTTTCCCGAACCCGAGAGGCCCGTGAGGATCACGAGTTGCCTCGTGGGCACGGCCTGTTGCCGTTTCGTCTTGGGGGGCGCCACCTAGCTTTTTACCCGGCGTTGGTGCGTGCTTGGAATTCTTAAATCTTCCCGGTACTTGGCCACCGTGCGCCGCGTGACGTGAATGCCTTCTTCGTCCAGGCGCTTGGCAATTTGTTCATCCGTGAGGGGATGTCCGCTGTCTTCGTCCTCGATCATCTTCTTGACGCGGCGCTTGAGCGTGAGCAAAGAGACGCCACCGCCCTGCGGCCCATTCACCGATTCGGAGAAGAAATAACGCAACTCGATCACGCCCTGCGGAGTGTGCGCGTATTTATTGGCAACCGCGCGGCTGACGGTGGAAGGATGAACTCCCACTTCTTCGGCCACCTCCTTGATCATCATTGGCTTCATCTGATCCGGGCCATATTCCAGAAAATCGCGCTGGCGGCGCAAAATTACGTCGCACACTTTTATGATGGTGTGCTTGCGCTGCTCGATATTTTTCATCAATTGGACGGCGGCGCTGAAACGCTCCTTCACGTAGTTGCGCACATCGCGGTCGGCCGCATCGCGCGCCAGCAGCCTGCGGTACACGGGACTCAAGCGAAGTTGCGGCAAGTCTTCGTCATTCATGAACACTTGCCATTCGTCGCCTACCTTGCGGAATTGAACGTCCGGCTCAACCAGCCGGGCTTCGGTCTTGTTGTAGCGCAACCCCGGCTTGGGATCGAGCCGCTTCACCACGTCAACCGCGCGCTTCACCAATTCCACGGGGCGATTCAGGGCCCGCGCAATTTCCTTCAGCTGATTGTTCTGCAAAAGTTTCAGATGCTCGGAAATCACCTGCTGCGCCAGCGTGTTTTGCGGGTCGACAGCTTTCAACTGCATCAGTAGGCATTCGCGCAAGTCTCGCGCCGCCACGCCAGGCGGATCGAACTCCTGCACCACCGCCAGCGCTTCTTCCACATCTTCCGAATTGTACTGGCCGTTCTGCGATATTTCCTCGAGAGTCGCGGTCAGATAACCATTTTCATCCAGATTGCCGACGATGGTTTCGGCGATCTCGCGAACCTTTTCCGTGCAAATACTCACGCTGAGTTGCCAGGCCAGGTGATCGGTAAGACTTTGGGGAGAAGAAAGAAATTTTTCGAACGAGGGCCGCTCGATCTCCTCGCTCTCCCGGCTCTGGCTGGCGCCGCCGCCCGTGTCCAGATACTGGGAAAAGAAAGAACCGAAATCGAATTCGTCGAATGGATTGGCCTCCGCTTTTTCCGGAACCTTTTCCGTTTCCGCCTTCAGAAAAGCTTCGTCCGTATAGCTTTCTGCCACCAATCCGTCTTCGCCCAATTCCTCGAGCACTGGATTGGCCATGATCTCTTGATTGATCATTTCTCGCAGCTCGAGACGGTTGAGCGCGAGCACGCTGACCATTTGAACCAGACCCGGCGTAAGGATCTGCTTCTGGGCCACTCGAAGATGCAATTTTGGCTGAAGCCAGTTCATAGGTCCTGGTTAAAGCTAGTTCAGGCTGAATCCTTCTCCCAGATAAACCCTGCGGACTTCAGGATTGCTTGAAAGCACATCCGGAGTGCCGCTCGCGAAAATCTTTCCTTCGTTAATAATATAGGCGCGATTGGTCACGCGCAGCGTCTCACGCACCTGGTGATCCGTAACCAGCACGCCGATCCCAGCCGCGCTCAATTCCGCGATGATTCGCTGAATATCCACGATGGTCAGTGGGTCAATCCCCGAGAATGGCTCGTCGAGCAGGATGAAAGAAGGTGAGAGCACCAAGGAACGGGCAATTTCAAGCCTCCGCCGCTCGCCGCCCGAAAGCACATGGGCTTGGCTGTCGCGCACACCCTCCAGCCCCATCTGGGCCAATAACTCCTCGATCCGGTCGCGCCGTTGTTCAGGAGTAAGCGGCAGGGTCTCGAGCACGGCCAACAAGTTCTCTTCTACCGTCAACTTGCGAAAAACCGATGGCTCTTGAGGCAGATAGCTGATTCCGCTGCGGGCCCGGAGGTACATCGGCAGGTCTGTAATGTCTTCGCCGTCCAGGAGCACGCGTCCATAATCGGGGCGCGCCAGACCGACTATGATATAAAAAGTAGTGGTCTTTCCCGCACCATTTGGCCCGAGCAACCCGACTACTTCGCCTTGCTGAACCTCCACATGAACGTCATCAACGACTTTCCGCCCTCGATACGACTTGTTTAACGCGGCGGCTTGGAGTTTCGGCATAAAGCGTCATTTCTCGACCCGGTGCTTGGTGAGCGTGCGAGAACCTTCTTGTGAGTCCACTAAAATCGTATCACTCGCTGTAAAGAAGGTCAATTGACGGCCCGTGGTTGTGTCGCGAGAAGCATCAGTAATTGTGGGTTGACCGCCCGAAAGTATGAATTTTCCCTCCGCTGCGAAGTATTCCGCCTGCTCGGCAGTCCCTTGGCGATCTCGCTGCCGGACAACTACCCCGCCCCTGGCAAGGCCCCGGGAGAGCTGCCGCTGGCTGCCGCCGGGCTGACTTGCCGCGCCCGCCGGCTGGCCGCTCGGGGATGCCGGTGTGAGGAATAATTCGAGGCTCTGTGAAAGCAGGCTCCCTTGCTGCGATTCAGCTCGAACGCCTCCATCAAGCAAAGCGCGGCCCTGATCGCCCCAGTATTGCAAATGTGGAGCCTGCACGTGCCAGAGGACCGGTGCCGGTGCCTTCTGGGTGGATTGCTCCTTGGGATCGGGAGCCTGGGGCAGAAGCGCTAGTACGTTTTCGCGAGCCTCCAGTCGTTGATCCTGCCTCCAGAGTTCAATCGATGCTGCCTGGATAACTGAATCACCCTGCCAAAGTCGGGCGTGGCCGGTGTACACGGCATGCCCAGTCGAACTGTTGCCCGTTAATTTATCGGCGCTCAGGTGAGCTGGTCCGCTTCCAATATTAGGAGCGCCGAAGGCGGATGGCCGGCTTCCTGCCGGCACCGGAAAATAACTCGTTTGTACGCTGCCGGAAGCCTGCACGTCCCCAGAGCGCTGGTTTATGTCAATGGAAGCCGCGGTAGTGCGCGAGAGTGAATCGGCCACCGAGGGGCGATCAACCGTCGTTGCCCCTTTTCCTGGAAGTGTATCGAGAGTGATTCGATCGTTGGCCCGCTCCATTGCGCCGCGGCCCGCTTGAGCTGTCCTATCGCCTTGATGAAAGCGCACGTGCCCCGATTCTTCGATTCGAGACCAGTCTCCGTTTGGATCAAAATTTGCTACCAGGTCTTCCGCTGTGCTTATTTGCGGCGGAGTGTCGCCAATCTGGCGATTGATTTCGATTCCGGAATGACCGAGGAGTTGCTCCATTCGTCCGGCTGCGGTGAACGCGGCGGTAAATTTTCCAGCATGAATCCGCGTGGATTCTCCTGCGGACTTCGTCTCGATTGTGCCGGGTGCGAGCGTCTCGAAACTATCAATCCGGCTTGCATTCGAATGATTGCCCATGCTTCCGCGCGCTGGCACAAAATGAACGGTGAGCGCAGCAGTCTCCAGCCGCCGCAAATCCCCATTTTCGAGTGACGCGATTCGTACTTCACCTGTGGCATTCATTTCCTTCGGCTGGCCATCTTTCGAATCGATCGAAATCTCCACATGTTGCGCTTCGAAATCAGCTCGTCCCGCAGTCAAGATTCGATTCGCCCGCACATTGCCCTGGGCTTCGATTCGTTCAATCGCGCCGGCGGCGTCCAGTTCGGCAATCATCGTATCCGCGACCAGAGTGGATTGTTCCTGCGCGGCAGTGCTGCGCAGTTCAGCGTGTCCGTTGGCGATGGCGCGGCGGGCGTGCATCTGGGCATCAAATTCGAGCACCAGTTTCCCCGCATCCAAAGTGCGTTGTGCCTGCTGCGCTCGAATGGGGCCAGACAATTCCATTTTATGTTCATCTCGCCCGAATTCCAGGCCGCTTCCGTAAAACACAACCGGCGGCGCAGAAGGTCTGCGCTGCGATAGCTTCAACTCCACATCTCGATTCAGCCGCACCTGTTCCTTCCGGGTGTCATACGAAATTCCGATGCCGCGGCCTTCGCCCGAAGGAAACCGAAATTCAACCGGCTCTTCCGTGGTAATTACGCCCGAATCGCGATCGAATGCGATGTTCTTTGTCGACACGTGTATCACCCGCTGATCTTCGCTCTGCCTTGCCTCCTCGGCGCTCTCCAGGTCGATTTGCACCGCTCCCTGGCAAACAATGTGGCCGCTGGCCGGATCGTAATTGCACTGCTGGGCATGAAGATTATCGTAGCGGCTGTTTTCGCGCCCGTAAATTGTGATCCAAACATTTTCGAGCAGGCTTTTGTTCTGGTCCTTGAATTCCGTGGCATGCGATGCGCGGACCGTGAAGATGGTGAGTTCCCCTTCCGATTTGGAGAATGAGAATCCCGCGGACTGCTGGTGCACTTCAGCCGGCACGGACGGCGGCGCATGCTTGCGAGCGATCGCTTCGCGCCACACACGCCCGCCATAAATTCCCGCCACGACGAGAGCGATCAACAACGCCGCCATCGCCGACCCGCGGGCATAACGCGCAGCTTCAGTGGTCCGCACTCTCCAAGCTCCTTAGGATTGAGAGCCTAATTCTAAGGCTAGTGTTGTATTTCGCGGGACGCAAATTGCTTCGAGGGGGCGTGAGGTGAATATTCTGATGCCGCTAATCCGAGCGGGATTTCTGCGCTCCACTGGGCATAAGCTGCGTTTCCACGAACACCTCGTTCGTAGAAGCCAAGTCGCGCGCGGAGGGCGTGACAATGGTTTTCGGCCCAATGAAGATTTTCTCCTGCCGCGTGATGGCCATGCGAACGTCGTTTTCACTGACAAAGTCGGAAACCTTCACTTGCGGCGCTGGCGGAGCGAGTGTCGGCGCCGCCGTCCTTGTGCTTTCCGGTTTCGGCGGGGTTGCGCTTCCCGCGGCAGGAGCTATCGAAGGAACGTTTACCGCCGCTCGCGGTGCGCTCACAGTGGAAGCGCTCGCCGACGCGGCCGGAGCGGAAACAGTTCTTGACGCGCCCGCGTCCGCAGTCCCGTGCGGGTGCCCGGCGCCTGCATTGGCAGCGGAGCCGCGAGCAATGCCGCGCTGTTCGAGCACACGCTCGACAATCCGCGCGATAACCTGCCGGTCGGGAATAGTTGCGGCAGCGGTAACGCTCGATGCCGGCGCCGCCGCGTATGCCTTGACGGTACTCACCGCAACTGGAGAACCCTGCCCGCCTTCCGCGATCATGCGGCGATCCGCGGGAATTGTGCGGTGCTCGATGGCGCGCGATTCCCAGGCGATCCGTTTAATATCCATCAGGTGCTGCGGGCCGATATTATCGGACGTAATGTTTCCGCCCGGCGCGCCGCAGCCCAGGGTCATGGCTGGAAATAAATTTGTGGAATAGCCGATCGAGCCGTGCACCGACGATGTATTGATCGGAATCCGAAACGCCGGAACAGCCAATCCAAACTCGCGCACAGCCGATTCGTTCTGAGAATGCATCGAGCAGGTGTGCCCCAAACCCCCGAACCGCAGAATTCGTGTGCACAATTCAATCGCTGCCGTCGTGTTCGCAACGGAATAAAACGCCAGGATCGGCGAAAGTTTTTCGGAGGAAAGCGGCTGCTCGCGGCCCACCACGTCCAGCTTCGCGATCAGCACGCGCGTCGCAGCGGGCACTTTGATTCCCGCCATTTCCGCGATCATGGTGGCGGGCTTGCCTACAATTTTCGGATTGGGTGTGAACGAGCCCGGCGCGATAACCAGCGCGCCGAGACGCTGAATTTCCTCCGGCGTCAGAAAATATGCGCCCTGCTGCCGCAATTCCTCGAGCGCCTGCTCGCGCACCGCTTCGTCCGCCACGATGGCTTGCTCGGAGGAACAAATCGTTCCGTAATCGAATGTTTTTCCCGCGATAATATCCGCCACGGCCTTTTTCACGTTCGCGGTTCGTTCAATATACGAGGGCACATTGCCAGGTCCGACGCCGTAAGCTGGCTTGCCGGAGCTATACGCGGCGCGCACCAATCCCGTGCCGCCAGTCGCCAGAATCACACCGGTCAGCCGGTTCTTCATCAGTTCCTGAGTGCCTTGCATCGTCGGATGTTGCAGGCAACTGATCAGGCCCTCCGGAGCGCCGGCGCGCAACGCCGCCCGGCTCAAAACGCTGGCGGCCTCGCAGATACATTTCATCGCCGAAGGATGCGGGCTCAGAACGATTCCGTTCCGCGCTTTCAAGGAGATCAGAGTTTTATAAATGGCGGTCGAGGTAGGATTGGTGGATGGAATCACGGCGGCAACAACGCCGATCGGGCTCGCTACTTCCAGAATGCCCTTCTCGCGGTCCTCGCGCAATATCCCCACCGTCTTCATTCCGCGAATCGCTCGATGCACGTCCACGGATGCCAGCCGGTTTTTAATGATCTTGTCGGGGACGTTGCCGTAGCCAGTTTCTTCCACCGCCAGTCGTGCAAGCTGTTCGCCCGCGCTCGTAGCTGCTTCGGCGCAAGCGTCCACAACCGCATCCACCTGGGCTTGCGAAAACGCGGCAAATTTTTGCTGGGCGGCGCTCGCCTGTTCCAGCAATTGGCGAGCTTCCTGAATGGAAATTAGGTCGGAATCGCGCAAACTCAAAGCGATTTACCTTGTAGGAGAAAAACCCTTGACTCTAGAAAGACAGGCTGCAAAACCATACCCGGCCTCCCGCCTTACGCCGGAGACCCAAGAATTTCTATTTCTTGTGCGAACTCTCGGGAGCTTGTCCGCCCCCGGGCAAAATCTTTTCCACCAATTCATGGGGGCGCGGAATCACATGAACGGCAACCAACTCGCCCACGCGCCGCGCTGCCGCGGCTCCCGCATCGGTGGCCGCTTTCACGGCGCCCACGTCGCCGCGTACCATCACGGTGACGTAACCCGAACCAATATATTCCTTGCCGATCAAGATCACGTTGGCGGCTTTCACCATCGCATCGGCAGCCTCGATCGAGCCTACCAGTCCTTTGGTCTCGATCATCCCCAACGCATCATTCGCCATGGAAACCCCTCACGATTTGTCCGTACTTCGGCCCGCAACCAGTCTCAACTACGAATGTAAAAGTCCAGCGCAGCCTAGCACGCCCATCCAAGCGAATCAAGCCGTGTGGAAACAATTGGGTACCCGCTATGTAAAAAAATGCAGAATGCGGCATTTCGATAAGCCGCCAAGCTGGATCACATCTTCAAATGCATTTCAAGAAGAGGTGGGCCCGGGAGTGGGCAGGGCTTCCCTGCCCGATGGGACAACCCTGTTCCGGGTGGTATTCTTCACCGAGTACATGGCTTCGTCCGCCATGTGAAGAAGTTCGACTTTCGTTTTCGAATCGGTAGGAAACGAAGCCACGCCAATGCTGGCCGTAATCTTGATGTTCAATCCTGAGTCCTTCAGCCAGACTGTCTCGCTGATCAGTTTAAGCAGCCTTTGCGCCACTCGGACCGCATTTTCCTTGGATGTCTGCGGAAGCAGGATGACGAATTCGTCGCCGCCATAACGAAACGCGAAATCGATCAGCCGGCAATTGCCTTTCACCGCGGAGCCAATTTCGCCGAGGAGCCTGGATCCAACCAGGTGGCCATGCGTATCGTTTACAGCCTTGAAGTGATCGAGGTCGATAAAGATCAGCGAGAATTCGAACGAATAGCGCTGCGAACGGTAAATTTCCGTATCCAAAATCAAATTCATGTGGCGCGCATTGTAGAGAGTGGTGCAGTCGTCCGTAATCGTAAGCTCGTGAATGCGGTGAACGTGCCGCGCATTCTCAATGGCGATGGCGGCATAGTCCGCCAGAGCTTCCAGCAGCGCCAGATCTCGCGAACTGAATCCCTCCGGCCCCACGCAATTGATCAATTCGATCACGCCCAGGCATTGTTCCCGGAAGCGCACCGGCACGGCCACGATCGAGCGTGTCTCCATCCGCGTTCGTTCATCCACCTGCGCGAAAAACCGCGAATCCTGGCTCGTGTCCGGCACCACCACGGCCTCACCCGATTGCGCCACCCATCCGGCAATTCCCTGCCCCACGGGAATTCGCACGTCTCGCAAGGCGCCGGCGCCAGTGCCCGTGGCGATTTCGAAATACAATTCTCTCTTCTCTTCATCCATCAGGAGAAGCGACCATGTATCGGGGCGCAGTACTTCGTTGATCTTCTCCATGATGGTGCGCAACACCTGATCAAGATGCAGTGAGGAGGTGAGCGCTTTGCCCAGCTCGTGAAACACGGCGATCTCGTGGAAATCTCGAGGATCCAGCCGGACGGCTGGGTTCCGCCGTCGCTCCACTCCGTTGAAAGGTTTGGGCTCAGTCACTTTCCGTTTCGGTCCTGGGGACAAATCGATTACTGAATACAAGGGCCCTGATACGTCCTTCGCATTATAAGAACCACTTCCGTTGGCTGCAATGGGTGAGGTACCTATAGTGTCGAAGAGACTATCTGCGGAAATGCGCCGTGCACGCGACCGTGGGTGGCAATCTAGCGCATGGCCGATTGACACCCAACTCCCGCCCGCCTATATTTTGAAGGAAGACCTCCTAAATGGCCACTACACCTTTTGGCGATCACCTCCGGCGCGAGCGGGAGATGCGCGGCGTATCCTTGGAAGAAATCTCAAGCGCAACGCGGATCAGCGTCCATTTTCTGCAAGCTCTGGAGAATGAGAAATGGGACATCCTCCCCGGCGGCATTTTCAATCGTGGCTTCATTCGGGCCGTGGCGCACTTCCTTGGCTTGGACGAAGAAAGCCTGATCGCCGAATATGCCCTGACCACGAACGATAAACCGGCGGTGACCGTGTGGTCCAAGCCTCCTGCGAAATCTCCCGCTTGGTTATTGCCAGCGCTTGCTGGCCTGCTCCTTGTGGTGTTGGCAGTGGCGGGATGGATGGGATTCCGGCACTTTGGTTCTCGCCTGAAATTCTGGCACAGAGATACTAAAACCCCGATTTCTCAACCCACAGGAATGCAGCCAGCCGGCTCCACTCCTCAACCGGCGGTACCTCCCTCGGCAGCCTCCAATCCCTCGCCCGGAAAACATGGTGGGCTCGAACTAAAGGTCCAAGCCGGCAAATCAACAAGGTTAAAGGTAATTGCAGACGGTAAAACTG
Organism: uncultured Acidobacteriota bacterium; assembly: GCA_963797765.1. Classification (GTDB taxonomy): domain Bacteria; phylum Acidobacteriota; class Terriglobia; order Acidiferrales; family UBA7541; genus JBGPTK01. Next base: position 120,638 of record CAWCQU010000004.1, read on the forward strand.
CGTTCAATGGCAGGTTGGTGGCTGGCCAGTCGCAAGTATTTCAAGCCAATGATGGCTTTCAAATAACATCCAGCGACGCTAGTGCGGTAGTCCTCGAGCTGAACAGCCAGATTCAAGCGCCGCTTGGTCCGGCGGGACAGCCCGGAAACGTCACGCTGTCCCGTAAAGACCTGAAGCCTTCTCCAGGAGGAAAAGATTAGCGCGGAGTTGCTTGCCGAGATCCGCTCCGGCCAAGCCAAATTTGAACGAAAGCTTGCCGTCTGCGCGGGCAGTGCCGGCCTTTCTCCCGAAGACCGGGTCGAAGTTCTCGCGATCCTTCTTCAGGATGAAGCGTTCAAGGAACGCGCTGCCTATGCCCTGCTGGCCCAGCCCGTCGAATCTTTTCTTTCCGCACTCATCCGCTCCGATGCCGCTCCCGAATTATTCACTTACTGTGCCGAAAACCTGGCCGAAAGACCTGGCATCGCCGATTTCCTGGCCAGGAATCCGGCCTGCCCGATCGAAGCTCTTGTTCGCACTTCGCGTTTTGTCACCTCTGCTGGCGCGCAATCCTTGTTCGACAATTTAGACCGCCTGACCACTGACCCGATTTTGATTGTGGTACTCGAGCGCTGCCCGTCTCTCACGGTCGAGCAGCGCGAATTGATCAGAGAGCTGCAGAAAGGAGCCAGTGCGGAAGTCGGGCCGGAACTCCTGGATGCGATCGCTGCGCTCGAGCCCGATCTCGAAAAGCGGCGCACGATGCTGCAGAAACTTTCCCAGATGAACGTGGTCGAGCGCGTGCAACTCGCGCTGAAAGGCGGCCGCGAAGAACGCATGATGCTGATCCGGGATCCAAACAAGGTTGTTCAGCGCGCCGTTTTGCAGTCGCCAAAATTGAGCCCCGCGGAAGTGGAAAGTTTTGCCGCCATGGGAAACTTGACCGCTGAAATCCTCAGAGTCATCTCAGCGAGTCGCATGTACATGAAGAACTACACCATTGTGCGTAATCTCGTATCCAATCCGAAGACGCCGCTCGAAGTTTCCCTTCACTTGCTGCCGCGCTTGATCGCACGCGACTTGAAAATTCTCACGACAAACAAAAATGTCCCGGATGTGCTGCGTTCCAACGCGCTCAAGCTGCATCGCCAGCGCAGCGAATCCCGCACCCAGTCCTGATCAGGAAACCGGCCCATGAATTGATGAATCTCCGGGAAAGCAATTCTCTATTTCGCGGCTCCGCTGGCTAGTGATGCGCTGGTTTTCTTTGCGATTTCGCGGGCCTTTTCTAAAATCTCATTTTCATTCAGCGTCAGCATCTTCCGATGCTCCATCACCGTTCGCCCGCCGACGATCACGGTGTCCACATCCGCTGCTTTCAGCGCGTAGACCAGTTGAGAATAAATATTGTAGAGCGGGGTGGAGTGGGGCGCATCCGTGCGAATCAGGATCAGGTCAGCCTTCTTTCCCGGCTCCAGCGAGCCGATTTCTTTCTCCATGTGCACCGCATGCGCGCCGCCAATGGTGGCCATCTCCACCACCTGCTGTGCTGGTAGAGCCCGCGGATCGCCCCGCGAGATTTTCTGAAGCTTCGCTGCCAGGTCCATTTCACGGAACATGTCCAGATCGTTGTTGCTCGCGGCTCCGTCCGTGCCTAATCCTTCGCGAACTCCCCCTGCGATCATGTCCACCACCGGGCTCACCCCGCTTGCGGTTTTCATGTTGCTCGAAGGGTTGTGTACGCAACCCACGCCATGCTCTGCTAGCAGAGCAATGTCGCCCGCATCCACCCAGATGCAATGCGCCCCAATCACGTCTGGCCCCAGCACTCCAATCCGTTCCAGATAACCCGCCGGTGTCGCTCCATGCTTGACGCGGCTTTGTTCCAATTCAAAAAGCGCCTCCGAAAGATGAATCTGGATCGGCGCGTGATAACGGCGCGCCAGGGCCGCCGATTCCTGCAACGTTTTCTCGGAACAGGTATAAATCGAATGAGGGCCGACCGAAGCAATGATCAGCGGATCTCCTTTCCACCGTTTTAAGAAATCTTCCGTATAGGCGAAAGCTTGCGCGGTTGTCTTGTTATCCGGCGCTGGAAAATCAATGATCGTTTCGGCCAGGACGCCGCGCATGCCCGCCTCTTTCGTCACCCAGGCCACCGCGTCCTCGAAATAGTACATGTCCGCGTACGTGGTCGTTCCTCCGCGAAGCATTTCCAGAATGCCCAGCCGCGTTCCCCATACCACGAAATCTTCGGTGACGTTTTTCGCTTCCGCCGGGAAAATATATTTTTCCAGCCAATCATTCAGCGCCAGATCGTCTGCCAATCCGCGAAATAACGTCATCGCGGCGTGTTGGTGGCCATTGATCAGCCCGGGCATCACGATCATTCCCGTCGCATCGATTCGTTTCGCCGCTTCAACTCGCGCTTCCATTTCCGCAAGAGTTCCAACGCCCACGATCGTATCGCCACGCACGGCGATCGCGCCGCCTTCGAGAATTCGCCGCGATCCGTCCATCGTGACCACCGTGCCACCGGTGATCAGCACGTCCGCGTGATCCTTTGCCATCGCACTCTGCGCCTGCAAAGCAAGCGCGAACAAAACCACCACACTGCAAATCAGCGCGGATAAACGCACACTAGAACATGGACAAGGCATGGCGCGTAAATATGGCCAAAGGGTTTTCATTTGTACTCTCGTGATATGGCTTGCGGAGTTTGTGTAGTCCGAAATTTTCATCTTCACGACAAGAACGAAGAATCAAAGGGCCTCGGCAGCAGCGTACCCGAGCGCTCTTCTTCCACTTTGCCTTTCAGATTCGAGAGGATCACTGGAATATCATTGCAAAATTCCCAGATCAGCTGCCGGCAAGGACCGCAAGGCGGCGTCAGCACATCCGTATCCGCTACTACAGCAATCGCATCGAACCCGCGTTCGCCCTCCGAAATTGCTTTCAGCAATGCCACGCGCTCGGCGCACACGGTCAATCCCAAGGTCGCATTCTCGACGTTGCACCCCGTGTAGATACGCCCGGACTTCGCGCGTAGCGCCGAACCAACCCGGAAATTCGAGAAAGGTGCGTAGGCGTACTCGCGCGCTTTCATTGCCGCGGCGATCAAGCTGTCGTATTCGCTCATTGCCTGGTCACTTTCATACCGTTAATCATCTGCCGGACAAATTACAATCCCTAACTCACATCGGACGCAATTTTCGGGATCACCGCGCGCAACAGTGCCATGAACTGGCCCTTCACACGCTCGCCCGTTTCCAGAACTTCCTGGTGATTGATTACCACATCCAAAATTCCCGCCGCCATATTCGTGACGCACGAAATTCCCAACACGCGAATACCCATGTGCCGCGCCGCAATCACCTCCGGCACGGTGGACATCCCCACCAGGTCCGCTCCAATCGTCCTCAGGTAACGAATTTCCGCCGGAGTTTCATAGCTCGGGCCGGACAACCCGGCATAAATTCCCTCAAACACTTTGATTTTCAGCCGCATCGCTTCCTGCAGTGCAAATTCCCTGTACTCTTTCCAGTAGCCCTGCGTCATATCATTGAAGCGCGGACCAAACCTTTCGTCGTTCGCTCCGATCAACGGATTCGAACCCTGCAAATTGATGTGATCGCGTATCACCACCAATGCGCCCTGTTCGAATTCCGTATTAATTCCCCCGGCTGCATTCGTCAGGATCGCGGCGCGAATTCCCATCCGCGCGAATACCCGCATCGGAAAAATCACATCCTTCAACGAATATCCCTCATAAAAATGCACGCGTCCCTGCATCGCCGCCACGGGAACGGCGCCCACTTTGCCGATCACCAGGCGTCCCGCATGCCCGATCGCCGTCGAGCGCGGGTAGGAAGGAATTTTCTCGTACGGCACGCGCGTCGCGCCTTCAAGTTCATCCGCGAACGCGCCCAACCCCGATCCCAGCACTAGTCCGATCTTCGGCCGCAACTTCGTCTTCGACAAAATAAGTTTTGCCGCGCGCTCCGCCCGCGCAAATTCTTCGCCCGATTTTCCAGATTTGTCCGTTTGCCTGACCAGAGTAGCCACCCGCCTGTAGTCCGCCTTCCCGCCAGCGGCGAAATTCAAAATCTCTTTCCACTTGTGCGTCGCCGCGCTACTTCAACATAATTCCAACAATTGACGCGGACATCAAATTCGCCATGGTCCCTGCCAGCATCGCGCGAATTCCCAGCCGCGCCAAATCATCCTTTTTATTCGGCGCCAGCGCGCCGATGCCGCCGATTTGAATTCCAATGGAACTGAAATTCGCAAACCCGCACAGCGCGAATGTAGCCAACGTAAATGAACGCGGATCGAGGATGTCCTTCATCTGCCCCAATTTCCCAAACGCCACCAGTTCATTCAGCACCATGCGGGTGCCCAGCAAACTGCCGATCGCCCCGCAGTCTTTCCACGGCACGCCAATCACCCAAGCCACGGGCGCCAGAAACCATCCAAAAATCTGTTCCAGGCTGGTAGGGAAATAAATGAATCCGTGCCGCCCCAGAAATCCGTGTATGCCCCCCAAAATTCCATCGCACAAATAAATCATCGCGATAAATGAAATCAGCATCGCTCCCACATTAATCGCCAGGTTCAATCCATCCGACGTGCCTCGCGACAGCGCTCCAAGCGCGTTGGTATCCTTTTCCAGATCGGCCATTTGAACCACTCCTGCCGTGCGCGGCGTTTCCGTTTCCGGCACCAGCATCTTGGCCAGCAAAATTGTCGCCGGTGCGGTCATGATCACAGCGGTGATCAAATGTTTCGCATCGATTCCGAACGCAATGTAAGCAGCCATGATCCCGCCCGAAACGTGTGCCATTCCGCTGGTCATGATGGTCATCAATTCTGATCGAGTCACGTCCGGCAGGTACGGACGAATCGTCAGCGGCGCTTCAGTCTGACCCATGAAGATACTGGCGGCCACGTTCAGAGACTCGGCCCCGCTCGCCCCCATCAGTCGCGTCATCACTTTCGCCGCCTGCTTCACGATGAACGGCATCACGCCGTAGTAATAGAGCAACGCAAAAAGCGCCGCGATAAAAATAATCGTTGGCAGCACTTGAAACGCAAAAATAAATCCGATATTGGAATTTTGTTTGCCCAGCGGGCCAAACACAAACTCGGAGCCGTAAAAAGCATAGCTCAGCAATTTATTCACCGCATCGCCCGCCAACCGGAACAGCCTTTGCCCGACGCTCGTATCAAGCACAAAAAACGCAAAGGCAATCTGCAGCCCCAATCCCCACGCCACCGTCTTCTTGCGAATCGCGCTACGGTTGGTGGAAAACAAATAGGCAAGGCCCATCATGGTGATCAGGCCCAATACGCCGGTCAGTCGGTGCATCCCTGCCCTCCAATGTCGCCTGAGCCGCGATCCAAAACAGGCGTAAACATCAAGCGCCGATCACTTGCCTCACCAGCACCGGCTGAGCCGGCGCCTTCGGCCCAACCATGAAGCTTTCTTCGAGCAACTCCGTCACTTCTTCCAACCGGTGATGCGCATTGTAATGCACTGTACAAAGCGGCGTTCCCACGTCCACCGGGTCTCCCACTTTTTTGTGCAGCACGATTCCCACCGCCGGATCAATCGAGTCTTCCTTCTTCTCACGACCGCCGCCCAGCAGCATGCTGGCAACGCCAACATTTTCACAACGAATCTTGGAAATGAATCCCGCGCGGGAATTCACAATATCAAAAGTATGTTTTGAGTGCGGCAGCCTTGAAGGATCGTCAATCGCCGCCACGTCTCCCCCTTGCAGCCGCACGATTTCGCGAAAAGTATCACGCGCCCGCCCGGATGTAATCATTTCCGCGGCAAGCCGCTTCCCTTCGCCCACAGAAGAGGTACGGCTGCCCAATTGGAACATCCATGCGGAAAGTTCCAGACACAACTCGCGGCAATCATCTGGCCCGCCGCCATTCAAAATTTCTATGCACTCTTCCACTTCCAGCGAATTCCCGATTTTCCGCCCAAGCGGCTGGCTCATATCCGTGATCAATGCCACCACGCGCTTGCCCATTCGTTTTCCGGTTTCCACCATCAATTCCGCCAGGTAGACCGCATCCTTTTCCTGTTTCATGAATGCGCCGTCACCGGTCTTCACATCCAGCACCAGCGCGTCGATTCCCTCGGCAAGTTTTTTGCTCATGATCGAAGCGCAAATCAAATACGGACTTTCCACTGTCGCGGTCACGTCGCGCAGTGCATAAAGTTTCTTATCCGCCGGCGCAATTTCCGCCGTCTGGCCAATTAACGAACATCCGCACTCGCTCAGCACCAGCCGGAATTCCTCCAGCGATAAATTCACGTTGAACCCGGGAATGGATTCCAGTTTATCCAGCGTGCCGCCCGTGTGGCCCAGTCCGCGGCCGCTGATCATCGGCACCATCAAGCCGCCGGCAGCTACAATCGGAGCGATCACCAGCGAAGTTTTGTCTCCCACGCCGCCGGTGGAATGCTTATCCACGAATCCAGGGATGGCCTCAAGCGGATCGGATTTCTTACGGGGCAAGTCCGTGAAATCAAGCACCCGCCCGGAATAGAGCATCTGCTCGGTGAGGGTGGCCAGTTCGGCGCGCGTCATTCCCTTCAGCACCACGGCCATCAGCCACGCCGCCATTTGATAATCGGGTATTGAACCGTGCGTGGCGCCTTTAATCAGGAATTCGATTTCTTCCGCGGTCAGTGCTTCGCCGTCGCGCTTTTTCCGGATCAAGTCAACGGCGCGCATTCAGGCAAGCCTCTGCGAATGCTTCGAAGAGGTCGCTGCAAAAATCGAGAAACGCTCGATTAAGGGTTGGGTTGCCATGAGCGAGAAGCCGCCGCACACGCTAGCATCCCCTGTTTTCGCTTGTAAAGGATGTTTTCGAGGAGATTTCCCGGAGCGCCCTCAAAGCCGTAATTTTGGGCGCGATTGGTCCGCCCTTTTGCTCGCCAGCTAAAAGATGCAAAATGGCGCAGCCCATGAACAGCGATCCATTAGGGAAAAGCACAACAATTCATCTTCGCCATAACCTGCGAAGAGCCATCGAGTTCGTGCTATTCCTCGCCGTCTACCTTATCTATCCGGCGTGCGCCCGCGCACAATTCATGGGGAAACAGACTGGCTGTTACAGCCCCGAGATCGTCGCGAATCCGAATCGGCCGACCGTCGCTAACCCCGCCGACATCACTCAATATGGTGTTTTAGAAATCGAATATGGTTGGGACCGCGGATGGCTCGGCGCCGGCGCCAGGCAGAGTGATCTTGCAGGATTGCTAAAATTTGGACTGCTCTGCGACGTGGAACTCCGCTGGAACACCACCAGCCTGATTGCCCTCAACGACGAAGATGGCAGGCGCCACGGTTTCGGCGACAACTGGTTCGGACCGCAGGTCCGTCTCTATCGACAGACGGCCCACGTGCCAAGCCTGGCGTTCAGCTATGCCTTCAAAGTGCCCACAGCCAGCACCAATAACGGTCTCGGCTCTGGCCGCTACGACCATCAATTCACATTTCTCGCCAGCAAAGATTTGATTGGGACCCACTTCGATTTCAATGCCAGCTCATTTCTGATCGGCCGCGAGAACGCCTCAGGCTTCGACCGGAACTTTCAATTCAATCTCGCGATGTCTCATCCGCTGAAGGGCAAGCTCGCTATAACCGCGGAATTTTACGGCAATACGGAGTTGAACAAGGAAACACCGGGATTCGCGTCCATGCTCTGGGCGTTAACCTATGCGATCTCGCCCCGCTTCGTAATCGATGGAGGGATTGATACTGGACTGACCAACGGAGCCGTGCAAAAGCGAATTTTCACGGGGCTAACTTATTCCATAGCAAATCTATACTCCGCAGCGAAGCATCGTCAAGCATCCAGTAGAAATTCAGGCCCTGCAGATTCCCGAAAATGAGCTTTCGGGAAGCCTACTTCAGCTAAACTTTGTTGGCCGCCTGCTCCGCTATATCGGCGGCTAGTTTTTGCATTTCCGTATGGATGTGGCCGTTAGAAGCGAGAATTTCATAATCCCCTGGGCTGAACGGATGTCCGTTGAAGTGGGTCACCATTCCGCCTGCTTCACGGATCAATAAGGTTCCCGCGGCGGTGTCCCACGATTTCAATCCGAATTCCCAGAAGCCATCGAATCGCCCGCAAGCCACCGAACATAAATCGAGCGCGGCCGAGCCGTCGCGGCGAACTCCATGCGAGTGCAGCGTGAATTGCCAATAATAATTCATGTTGGGATTCGAAGTCCGCTTATGACTGGGAAATCCAGTTGCCACCAAACTTTTCGACAATTCTTTCACGTTCGAAACATGAATCCTTTTCGAATTCAGGTAAGCGCCTTCTCCGCGCATCGCGCTGAATAATTCTCCGCGTGACGGATCGAGAACCACGCCAATGAGCGGCTGGCCATCCTCCAGCAACCCGATCGAAACCGCGAAACAAGGATAACTGTGCGCAAAATTTGTGGTTCCGTCGAGCGGATCCACAAACCAGCGGTAACGTGCGCCAGCGGCAGCACCGCCTTCACCGCCTTCTTCTCCAATAATCGCGTGTTGCGGAAAGTGGCTGCGCAGCCGGGCCACGATCGCCGCCTCTGACTTCCGGTCGGCTTCCGTAACAAGATCCACTTCGCCTTTGTACGTAATTTTCACCGGCCGGTCCGCCTCCGAAAGCAGAATCGCTCCCGCCTCGCGCGCGGCATCCACGGCAACTTCCATGAAATGGATCGGACTCGCTGCGGCTCCATTCATCGCGAAGATCCTCCGGCAAAATATCCTTTCCGGTAATGAAGCGTGTAATAGCCTTTCACTTTCAGCACCACGCGGCGGTAACTTCCCGGCGGTGGCGGCGGATTCGCATAATATCCGAGCAAATATTGAGTACGAAGTTCGCGGTTGATTCGCTCGAACATGGCGTCGAGTTGATTCAGTTCGTCCGCATGGTACATGGCGCCGCCGGTGGAATCCGTGATGGTGATCAGCGCGTGCTCTCCGGCGGTGTTTCGTCCATTCTCGTTTTTCACCGGCCGCACCAGAATCGTGTAAAGCAGCGCGCCGGAAAGAATCGCGTTTCGGCGGGCTTCGTCGAATGTGGAAACGCTGGTGGTTTCACCGGCGTCGGTCACCAGCACGATTACACGCCGGCGGTCCGCTGCGCGGCGCGTCAGGGCTTTCGCTCCCAAAAAGACCGCGTCGTAAAGAGACGTGCCGCCTCCTGACATCACCCGCCGCGCCGCGGCTTGCAGCGCGTTAACGTCGCCCGAGAAATCGGAAAGTTCCGTCACGGAATCCGTGAATTCGAAAAATGCCAGGCGGTCATCGGGCCGCACAACCAGCCGGATAAATCGCGCGGCAGCTTCCGCTTCGAAACGAAGTTCCTTGTAAGCGCTCGAGCTGGTATCCATCATCAAAACCAGATCAAGCGGCCGATTCGTTTGCGCTTCGAAGCGCTCGATGTTTTGCTGCGCGCCTTCTTCGTAAATTTCAAACGCGTCCTTCGGCAGGTCCAGCACCGGCCTCCCACTCGCATCCAGCACGCTTGCCAGGATGCTTACAAGATTCACTTGTACCTGAATGTGCGCCTTTTGTTCGGGCGATTTTTGCAGTTTGACGGGCGATGCGTGGATTCCTCCAAGCATCGCGGCCAGCGAGAGCACCACCGCGAGTGCCGCCCCAAATGGCGCTGATCTTTTCATTTAGAGTTTCGATTCATCCGGGCGAGTAAAGGCTTCCCGGGAAGGAATCTCGCCTTCCGCCCACACGGCGCCATCTGCAAAGTATTCTTTCTTCCAAATGGGAACAACGCGCTTGAGAGTATCGATCGCATACCGGCAGGCATCGAAGGCAGCGCGCCGGTGTGCGGACGCAACAACGATGAACACGCTGGTCTCGCCGATTTCGAGCCGGCCCAATCGGTGAACTATCGCAATCCGTCGAATATCGAATTGTTCGCGCATCTGAACCGCAATCTCATTCATCTTTGCCACGGCCATCGCTTCGTACGCTTCATACTCCAGGTAAAGTGTTGTCCGGCCGCGCGAATTGTTGCGCACAATCCCATCGAATACCACCACCGCCCCATCTTCCGGCCCCTTCATTCCGGCAACAATTTCATCCGCGTTAATCCGCTCGCGCACGATCCGGATCAAATTCCCAGCGGCGACCGAGTGCTCGCCTCCGCTCACAGGTGGAAGGAAAGCCACTTCATCGCCAGCGGCCAGCGTCGTGCGCCACTCCGCGAATTCTTGATTCACCGAAACGACTACCGACGGACGAAACTCCGCAAGCCTTGCGAAGCGATTGCCGTAGCGGGCGAATAAGTCTTCCACGCGCGCTCCCTCGGAAAGTTCCGCTTCGTCTTCGGCCAGGCCGGTAATTTCCTTCAATTGACCGAAAAAAAGCACCCGCACTCGCATGTCCGGCATTCTAACCCGTCCTGCTGAAAATCCACTGCATACGACGAACTTGCCGGCTTGCTGGCGAAGCCCTCGACGAAAAGTTTCAGCAGACTGTCAAAGGTTATCTGCGCTTACTGCTTCGCGAGCCGGGCCACGTCATCCAGCTTGGATGCGGCGCGGCGCAATGCCGCTGCCAGCGAAGCGATTTCCCGTTTTCCCGCTTCTTTGTCCTGCCGGTCGATTGCTTCGTTCACGCCCGGCATCACCACGGCGGCATAGCCCGCGTAACTTCCCGGTGCATAAATCGTATGCCGGTACCACGGCCGGCCCGTCAATCCCTCCGGTGCTAGCAGCACCTGCTCGAACGTCACCAGGGCACGGTTCAATTCTTGCTCCCGCTTTCCCGATGCAGGCGTGGCAGCGGCGGCGGCAAGCGCCGCCGTGGCGCGCCCTGCGGACGCCGATAGCGCCGTAATCGCTTCCGATACCGGCTTCATATCGAAATCGGTGGCGCCTGCGGCCGTTGCACGATTCTCCAAAACTTCCGCGGCATGTTCAATCTCTGCGGAATAGGCGGCATAATCGAATGGTAAGACGTCTGCCTCATCGAGCCTCAGCGCCAGGGTTCCCACGATTCGGGCCATTTCAGCGTGATAGACAAACGAAGGGTCGCCGAAGTGTGACATCCAATAGAAATCATCGTAGGTCGAGTGATACACGCCGTATTCTCCGCCCGATCCCACGTCGAGGCTCGGAATCCCCGCATGATCGAGAAACGGACAAAAATCCGAGCCTGCCCCCAAATTGTTCAGCGGCACATCGCCACCGCGCGTGCCGGAGAGTTCTTCGCGAGCCGTGCCGCTTTTCTCCGGCGCTGCGTGCTGAACTCTAAATTTCCAAACGTCATAGACGCTGCGTCCGGTGCGCGGGTCGGTAACATCGCGCGTCGCGTCGCGCACCAATTCTTTCAATGACGGCACAGCCGACGCTCCAAAATTGGGCCCCGTCACCCCTACATCCGAATTGATGTAAGCAACGGCTTTCAACTGCAATTCGGCAAGATTGCTTTCAACCCATTCGGTCGAGCCTAGCAGCCCCGGTTCTTCGCCATCCCAGTGGCACATGACAATCGTCCGCCTTGGCTTCCATCCCGACTTTGCCAGTTCGCCGAGCGCGCGTGCCGTCTCCAGCATCACGGCGGTCCCGCTCGATGGGTCGGCAGCCCCAAACACCCAGGCATCGTGGTGATTGCCGAGCACCACCCACTGGTCGTCAGCAGTTCCGTGCAATTTCGCAATCACGTCGTAAAGCATCCGCCGCTGGTAATCCATGGCCAACTTCATATGGACGGTCGCCTGTCCCGCGCCTACGTGATAAGAGAACGGCAGTCCGCCTTGCCAACCGGAAGGTACGCGCAAGCCGCCTACATAAGGCAAGATCGCCGAGGCATCTTGCGAGTTGATTGGCAGCGTAAGAATATGCGGCAGGTTTGTTGCTTCGGCCGGAGTGAGGCGCTTTGCATTTTCGGTTGCGCCGACTCCGGGAGTGAGCGGATCGCCGGGATAATTCTGCGTATAAAGAATCGAACCGCGCTGAATTCCGCTCATCGGCCGCCACGGGCCGCGAGGATACGGGTCGCCGGCATCATAGCCGTCGTCGGCTGGATCGGAATAAATCAGCAAACCGGCCGCTTTGTGCTCTTCCGCGAGCTTTGCTTTGATACCGCGATAACCACGGCCATAGCGCGCAATCGCGATTTTGCCTTCGACGCTGACGCCGAGTTCCGCGAGTTTGTCGTAATCCTCCCCCATTCCGTAATTCACATAAATTACCGGAGCGGTTATTTCGCCCGAGGGCGAATAGGAATTGAATCCCGCGACGGCCCGTTTATCGTAAGTATCCTTGTCCCATTCGAACGGTTCTTCCTGCGACGCCAGCGCTTTTTTTTCGGGCTCCACAAGATCGAGCTTCACCTCGATTGGCAGCGGCAACCACACGCTATAGCTCACCAGATCGGCATCGAATCCATAGCTGCGATATTGATCGCGCAGCCAAAGAGCCACGCGATGGCTTCCTTCCGTGCCGGCCATGTGCGGCTCGATGGTCAGGCGGCGCAAATCTTTTTCGGCGTGATCGGCGTCTGGAATTCGCCGCATCTTTTGTTCAAGCTCGCGCTCCTCCGTCACGCGCGCGGGCGCGAATCCGCGAATCGCCGTTTGTCCTTCCACGGTGATGGGCCGCGCAGCGAAGCATAGCAGCGCAGCGGCCGCGCCGAGCGCCGCAAATTTCATGGGACGAAACATTTCCACCTCGCCGCGTTTCGCATTCCTGCCCGCTGAATTCGAATCATCGAAAGGAAACTTTTATCTTATCTCAAATCGTGATTTGAATTGGAATGCGCTCGCGCCAGAAGTTCGATCACAGAAACCGCTCGTTAATTCACGGACCTCCGCCCCGCCCACAAATTTCACACACAGGATTCCTTGACGTTATCGAGTGCTGCGCCGTACGCTCGGACTGTACAGCTTCTGGCGAGAGCATTTTCGCGGAGTTCTCACTATGAAAATTCTAATATCTGGTTCTTCAGGTTTTGTGGGAACCGCACTAATTGAATCTCTGCGAAATGACGGCCACACCGTAGCGCGATTGCTTCGCGGCAATCGCGAAATTCCAACGGGAGATGTCAGGTGGGATCCGGTTGCAGGGACGATTGATCTGGAAGCAGCGGAAGATGCCGATGCGCTTGTAAATCTTGGCGGCGCAAACATCGGCGAAAAAAGATGGACTCCCTCGCGCAAAGCAGAACTTCGCAGCAGCCGCGTGAATGCGACGCGCAGCCTTGTTGACGCAATCGCAAAACTTCGCAATCCGCCGAAAGTTTTTATTTCCGCTTCCGCAATCGGCTATTACGGCAGCCGAGGAGACGAGCAACTCACCGAATCCAGCGGCCCTGGAAATGGCTTCCTCGCCGATCTATCGGCCGAGTGGGAAGCCGCAGCGAGCCGAGCGCAATCCCATGGAATCCGAACCGTGCTGCCACGTTTTGGCATCATTTTGGCCGCCCATGGCGGGGCTCTTCCCCGCATGCTGCTGCCATTCAAACTGGGTTTGGGTGGCAGGCTCGGTTCCGGACGTCAGTGGATGTCCTGGGTCACGCTGGATGAAGTGACCTGCATAGTCCGTTACTTAATTACACGAACTGATGTACACGGGCCTGTAAATGTGGTCGCTCCGAATCCGGTTCAGAATTCAGAATTCACGCGCACACTGGCGCGAGTTCTTCATCGCCCCGCGATATTTCCCGCACCTGAATTCGCTCTGCGGCTCGTTCTAGGAGAAATGGCTGACGGGCTTCTTTTAGGTAGCCAACGAGTGTTACCCACCAAGCTGGCCGATGCTCGATACGAATTTCGTGATCCGGAGCTCGCGGCGGCTCTTACCTATGTCCTTCGCAAGGCCAATTAGCCTGCTTCTCTAAAATTTTGGTTCAGGTGGTCCTGTACGTTATGGTCTTGACATTGAAGTTCTTTCTGCTAGCATTTTGGCCAGAGTCGAACGGAGCCGAAGCCCTTGACTCTTAACTGGTTACACCGGGAGGCTGACTGCATGTTTACCAGAAAATTAGTGGCTTTGATTCTGGCAGGAATCGTTGCCGTTCCCGGCTGGGGAGCCTCAAACCCTGTAGGGACGGTGCAAAGCAGCAACTCCGCAAGCTTGCGCGGCTCGGCGCTCGTCAAGGGCACAACACTCTATAGCGGAGACGTTGTCAATACGGCGCAGCAAGGCAATGCCTGGGTTTCTGTGCCGGGAGGTGGGCAGTTCTATCTTGCCGCCAACAGCCAGGCTCAGGTTCGCAGGGCTGCGGACAACAATGGCGTTCAGATCGCGCTCCAACAAGGCATCGCTAAATTTCGTAGCACGGAATCGACACCGATCGAAGTAATTCTGGCCGATGCCACAATCCGGCCAGCCACTGCCGGCGCCGGTTACATCTCGCTACTCACTCCAACCACCGCAATCATAGGCGCAGAAAAGGGAGCGGTTCTGATCACGACATCCCATGACGGAAAAACGACGACGGTGCCAGAGGGATCGGCGATCAACGTAAGCATGGAATCCGGAGATCCTTCGGGTGGCCCCACTGGAGCTCCATCTCCTCAAGGTGTGAAGCCGGCGGTTGCGTCGCATGCATGGATCGTGGTCACTGGCGCATTCATTGCGGGCGGCTTGATCGGCGGAGCGATCGCGGCGAATCTTTCGGAAGGTTCGCAGAATTCAAACAACGTCAGCCCGTTCAAACCGTAGTCGCAAATCCTGGCGAAGAAATTCGAGGCGCTCCGAACTCTTAAACCGGAGCGCCTCTTTTTTTGCGTGAAGAGCAAGCGCATCCTGCAGAAAGTTACTGCTACTTCTCGGCGTTGATCGTGACATCCGTCATCAAGATATGACCGCTCGCTGGATCGCTGGCCACCGCAGCCTGCACTGTCTGCCCTTCCCGGATCAGAAGAGCAAAGGAATTGCGGAATTGGCGAATCAGGGGAACGGCATTTCGCACTTCCTGATTCGTGAGACCTTGCGCAGACTTGTCTTCCCCACCGGTTGGCACGGCGCTAGAACGATCAACAGTTAGCGGAATCTTTCGCGGTCGCGCAGGCGGTGAAAATTGCGATACGCGCGAAACAGGGCATCCTGCGCCACATCTTCCGCCTCCGCGCGATTCCGCAGCACACCCAACGCGACGCGGAGCGCTAGTGTGGGCGAATCGGCGAGCCGCGCTCGAATTCCTGCTCGAGCGAAGGATCCAGGCTCACAAAGTTTCCAGAGAAGCTGTCCGCCAAAGCAATCACCGCCGTCCTGGTCAGCCAGACGCCACCCGCACGGTTTTGGTTCATTCTTCCCTGCTGTTTGAAGCGTTCCATGCAAAGACTTTCACAGACTGCCCGGTGATTCGGCAGTGCCTGGTCCATATTCCGTTCGAAGTGAAACCTGCGGGCACAGCCAAGGGTGGCTGTACCTCCAAAACCGGCTGCCTTCGTGAGAAGCGTGAAAGTGACATGGTGCATGAAACACGACGGCTAAAGATCCAGTTGAGTCAAAAATGCTGTCAGGTTTGAATCGTCGACAATTAAATCGCTCCGGCTGGCTGAAAGGTCTTCGATTTCGTCGAATGCCTGAAAAAGGCGCAACTTGGCCACGGCATATTCCTCCGTACCGGATAAGGGCCGCCCATTCTGCCGGGTCCAGCGGTCCACTGCATCGCGGCTGATAAAGATGCCGAGCGGGAACATCGTTTTGCGGTCAACTGACACCAGGTAAACAAAATCCTTTCCCGCTTGGAAGCCCCGGCGGGATGGCTGCACTTCTTGGAATTGATATTGGTACACGTAGCCTGTCGCGGCAGAATAACTCTTGATACGGCGCACTGTTTCGGGATTGGCCATGGTTCGCATTATTCGGCCCGTCCGAAGAAGTGTCAACTCGACAAAGATTGCGAGATAAGAGTCCTAAAGAGAGATCCGCGCTCCTCACGTACACATGGAAAAGTGCCTGTATGGGCCGCGATTCCCAACTTGCGTTCCATTGTGAAGCAGAAGTTCGAGCAACCGGATCTGACACAAAACTTCGCGAACGCTAAGGGCACAAATCAAATGGCCGTCCGTTCATAAATAACTCTCAGAAAGTGAGTGTGTTAGGAGGGTGCTGGCACTCGGGAGAACACGGACGATCGCCAATTCTATGGAACGTTTAGCACTGCTCCAAGTTGGCACAGTTATTGCCACAGGGATTGCGCGATGCCCTTCACGCAACCAGGTGCGGAGAGATCAAGACCGGAAGATGCGCAGCTGAACAGGCGCATTTCGACTCTGGTCATGATTCTAATGTTCATGGCTTTTTCCGCAGGCTGCGGAAGCACAAGCTCATCCGGGCCGACTCCTCCACCTCCTCCAGTGATCGTCACGATCACGATTGATCCCGCGCCGACTTCACTTTTTCTTGGCCAGGCGCAG
This sequence comes from uncultured Acidobacteriota bacterium, assembly GCA_963797765.1. Lineage (GTDB taxonomy): Bacteria > Acidobacteriota > Terriglobia > Acidiferrales > UBA7541 > JBGPTK01. Next base: position 137,033 of record CAWCQU010000004.1, read on the forward strand.
CAGTTCAGCGCAACAGTGACCGGCACAACGAACACGCTGGTAAACTGGAGCGTGAATGGAATCCTCGGCGACAATCCGGCTGTAGGAATTATTTCCACTGCCGGTCTATACACCGCTGCACAAATTCTGCCGAATCCCGCCGGCGTCACGATCACCGCCACCAGCCAGGCCGATGCGTCAAAGAACGCCACTCTAACCGTGACGATTAAGAGCGACGTGACAATCAGCCTGCTCCCTCCTTCGGCGAACCTGGGATTGGCCGCAGCGCAATTCTTCACTGCGAGCATGAAGGCTTCCGGCAACCCGAGTTTAGCAATCACGTGGAGCGTGAACGGGATTGCGGGAGGAAATGCGGCGGTGGGAACCATCGTGGCCGCCAGTTTTACTACATCGCTTTATACTGCTCCATCCACTCTGCCAACTCCCAGTTCCGTTACGATCACCGCTCAGAGCGTTGCCGACCCATCGGCTGTCGCGAACGCCGCGGTGACGATTCAGTGCAGCACGAACTCGATTTCGCCCATATCGACCACGCTTGGATTTGGAAAATCCCAAACCTTCACAGCCACATTGTGCACTCCCGCAGCAACCCAATTCGTGTGGGGCGTAAACGGAATTGTGGGCGGAAATTCGGATGTGGGCACGATCGCGGTTGCCACTTCTAGTTCAGCCCTATATACGGCTCCTGCCTCATTGCCATCGGGCTCCACAGTGACGGTGTTCGCCAGGAGCGCCGCCGATTCAACTACGGCGGCGAATGCGGCAGTGAGCATTCAATGCGATCCCAATATCATTTCGCCTTCCGCAGCGGGAGTTGGATTCGGCAAAACGCAAACTTTCACAGCAACGTTGTGTGTTCCGGTGGTGACGCAAATCGTTTGGGATGTGAATGGCATCATCGGCGGCAGTCCCACGCTAGGCACAGTGTCGAATTCAGGCACTGGGACAACAACCTATACGGCGCCGGCCACAGTGCCTTCCACCAATCCGGTGACGATCCGCGCGACGAGCCAATCGAACCCAGTGCAATCCGCGAACGCGGGAGCAACGGTAACCGACAATATTTTAGTCACCATTTCGCCCGGCAGCTTAAACATAATAGCCGGCCACCGTGCATTGTTCAGCGCTTCCGTGGCAAACGCTCCAAACTCGGCTGTGGCGTGGGCGGTAAACGGGATCGCGAACGGAAATTCCACTACCGGCCGGATTTGCGTGCCCAGTTCCAATCCCTGCATCGCTCCATCAGGGCCGGTTTCGGGAGGCGTGGAATTCCTCGCACCCAATCGAATTCCTTCGCCGAGCAGCGTGCAATTAACGGCAACCAGCCAGACGATACCGATTCATACCGGATCGGCACAGGTGACCATCACCCCGTCTCCGATCACCGTCAGAGTCTCGCCGGGATACTTGTTCCTCGGTCCGGCGAATTCATCGGGAAGCACCCAGCAATTCAGCGCGCAAGTGAGCGGCACATTGAATCAGACCGTCACCTGGAGCCTGCAAACCACAATCGACGGACAAGGCTGCACGATTACTTTGTGCGGAACAATTTCGGGCACGGGTTTCTACAGCGCACCGGCCGCAGCACCTTCGCCGAATGCAATCGAAGTGGTGGCAACCAGCCAGGGAGATCCGACGCAATTCGGAATGGCGATCGTGGCCGTCACAAGCGGTCCGACCATTGAAACACTTCTGCCATCGAGCGCGCTCGCGGGCATTTCGGGCAGCTTCACGCTGGCTGTTCAGGGGATTCATTTCGTGGCGGGCAGCGGGAAGACAGCGTCCGCGATATTAGTAGACGGTGTTCAACGGACAACCGTATGTGCGAATGCCAATCGCTGCACAACCACGTTGCTGCCAGCGGATGTGGCGGCGGCAACGACGCATTTCGTGCAAATTTTAAATCCCGGCTCGCCCGGGGCACTGTCAAATCCGGCGCCATTTCTTGTGGCGCCCAACGTGATTACGCAAGGGATGATCTCGCTCAGCAGTTCGTCGCCTTCGGCGGAGGGTGCTGACGTTCTGGTGGTAGAGCCAACGAATGCCGGAGCGACAACATTGCAGCTCAATATCGATTTCGGCAGCATGCTGAGCGGCAGCAACGGTTGCGCGATTCAAGCGAATCCCATTGTTGTGACGCGCCCGGCCTCAGGAACCAAGACGGTAAATCTATGCGTGCACGGGAATTTTCTGGATCCATCGTTTCAATACTCGTTCAGCGGACCATCGCCAAACGACATTTCCACAACGCCGTCGGTGATCTCGAACGGATTTCCCAACACCGTTCGGCTGATTCTAATTATTTCCAGCACAACTTTTCCCGGCACACGGACTTTGTTCATATCAACAGGGAATAACGACAAAGCAGCAGCAAGTGGAATCCTGGAGATACGGTGATGCGGTCTTATAAATCATGGCCTGCATTTGCAATGATGGAAATTTGCGCGGCGGTTTTCGCGCTGGCGCTGTGCGACTGCGCCGCAGCGACCTCGCTCGCTCGATTATCGGTGGAGCAAATGACCGTTGCTGCTTCCACCATCGCGCGCGGCCGATGCATCGCGAGCGAATCGCGGTGGGAAAAAGGCGAAATCTGGACAATCTCGACAATCGAGATCGAAGACGTCTGGAAAGGCGCCGCTCCCAATCGGATTTCGGTGCGCCTGATCGGGGGTCGTTCTGGACACATTCTCTCGACAGTTGCTGGAGTGCCGCTATTCCATCCAGGGGAAGAAGTGATTCTGTTTCTCGAACCGGACCGGAGTGGCGGCCTAACCGTGACGGGATGGGTGGAAGGAACTTTTCGAATCGGACGAGATCCTCACAGCGGCGTGGAACGCGTGACACAGGATAGCGCGAGTTTCGAAGGAATTCGTCCGGCCACTTCGGCAGGGGATGAAGGCGAAATCCATGGCTTGCCCATTGAGCGGCTTCGGGCGCGAGTGCGAGCGGCACTCGAGCGGAGCGGGAGAGTTCGATGAAACGAAACATTTTTGCGTTTGCCGCTATTCTTCTGCTGGTTCACGCATTTTTCGCGGCTCCGGCTGCCGGATACACTTTCGATTACATGGCGCCGCGAGGACGGCGGCTGCCCGCAGCCCAGCCATCAAGATCTTTCACCCGGCGCTTCCATCTCGCGGCAATGGAGCACATCGCTTCCCACACAGCCAACGATCCTGACGGCGGCTGCGCCTGGTTCGGACGCACAGCTCAATGAAATTGAAGCTACAATTTCCCAGTCATTTGGCATTTGGACGGGCGTTTCCGGAACGTTGCTGAGCGCTTCCACGAACCCCGATGCGCTTGCACCAATTACCAGAACCGATACACAGGATGCGTGCAGCAACGATCAGGGCACGGATGCGGACGGAACGAATACCATTTGCTTCAACCAAACCAGCTCCGCGTTTGCGTTCGGTGTGCTTGCTTTCACTCGAGTGATTACGGCTGACGCTCCGGGAATCAGCGTGGGTGCTGGCGCGCCATCCACTTTTGCAGGAGAGATTCTAGACGCGGATATCTGCTTTCGAAACGATGGGCAGGCACAGTTTGCCACCCCCAACGTGCTGGCAAACCGGCCGAGCGCCTACGACCTGGAATCGCTGCTAGCGCACGAGCTGGGACATTTGTTTGGCCTGGACCATTCAGGAATCTGGCGAGCGTTGATGTTTCCGTTCGGACCGGTGCAAGGAACATTTCTGGGTAGCCGTCCTTCGGTGAAAACTCCGGACGCGCCATTGGCTGACGATGACCGCGTCGGGCTACGAGAGCTCTATCCCGATCCGAACGACATCTTGGATTCCGGGGTGATTACAGGACACGTGCTTCCTGCGAATCCATTCGCGTTGGCGGCGTTTCCGCCGCCGTCGCCTGGGCAATTCGTGACCGGAATTTTCGGAACGCACGTTGTGGCGTATGACGCGGATTCGGGAGCCGTGGTGGCGGGCACGATGGGTGGATGGTCCTGCGATCCGGCAAATCCAATACTGCTGTTCGATGGATCGTACCGGATCGGACATTTACCCGTGGGACGCGATTATAAAATTTATGCAGAGCCGTTTGATGGAGCAGTTCAGCCCGGAGACATGAGCAATGTGACTGCCGGACTTTGTTCGGGAAGCGTTTCACTGGCGTGTACGGCTCCGCCGGTGAACACGAATTTTGCCGGGCGGGTGATGCCTGCATCGCCTTAACGTAAAAAAAACGGCCCCTGAAATTCAGAGGCCGCTATTGGGGTGAAGAGGAAAGCACTGTCTGCCGGTTCGGCGAGGCGCTAGTTACTGGACAACACAACCCATTTCGTCCGCTGAGGCTTGCTGGCCGAAATTGTGGCGGTGCTGATGCCAGGGCTACCTACGGTGGTGGAAGGAAACCAAGGCGGCGCAAAGCCGCCCTGCTGGAAGCGCTGGTCGAATAATTCGTTGAGCGCTTGCGCTTTTACGCAGGAGTTTACGTTGTCGATGATTCCACCCATGACCGTCAGGGTGCTGGTCAATTGGCCGGCCGTACAGTTACTGCCGGTGGTGACGCCCCAGTTTTTCCCGGAAGCAATCGCGGCCACGCTGGCGTCAAGTTCCATGTTTTTGCTCTTCTGGCCATTGTTCAGATTGATGTTTCCGCCGGAGGTAAAGATACCGAGAACCTGGCCGCTGTTGTTGGCGGGAACCAGCGTATCGGCCGGAGTGCTGCCCACTTGGCTCATGGTGACCGGCTCGGTGACGTAACGCAGGTCGCCGGTAATGTTGATATCGTTCGCCGCTGTGATTGTTACGGCGGAGCCATTCTGAATGGCCGGCAAACTATTGCCACTCCCATCATACGTGGAAGACAGGGCGGTGACGGTGCCGTCCACAAAGAGCATGGTCGCGTCCCGCATGAAGTTGGCCGAGGCATCTAATTGCTGCGGGACTCCCGTCATGGTGATCGAGGTGGTGGAACCAGATCCGACTTTTGACGCCATAGTGGTAGTGTTTGCGGCGTTGTCAATTGTTACTGTGGTGGTAGTGGTTCCCTGGAGGATCGTGAAAACCTGTTGGGATGTGCCGGCCGTCGAGAGCGTGACGGTGGCGCTGCCTTCGACATAGATTCCACCGCCTTGGAGCGTATGCGTGGCGCCGGCGCCGCTACCCGAAGTGGTATAAGGAATATAGACTCCGGAAGTGACGCTGCCGCTGCTGGGATAGCCGGCGCCGCTCACTGTCTTGAGGTTACTGGAACTCAAAGTGCTTTGCGTAACGGGAGTGGTATCGATTCCTTCGCTATCGAGCACAGCCCGTTCCTGGCTATAGGAATTCTGGGGCAAGGCGATAGTGGGCACGCCTAGTGTGAGACCGGCTTTGAAGACCGGGTTGATGGTCTGTCCGTTGCAGCCTCCGGACGTGCACTTATCGCTGCTCGCCGCCACACTGTGGCAAGTCCCGTTCGAATAGAGGAAGCCTGCATTGGAAGAATGGCTGGTGATGGGATCCTGAAACGTATAACCGGGACTGCCGGTTCCGAAAGTCCAGCCGCCATTGGTGGCAACAGGGCCGGTGTACAAGCCAGGCATTTGATATTCGCCGCTGCCGTCGCAAAGGCCGGACTGATCGTCAAATTCGGCCCAGCCGGCGAAGCTGGTAAGCGTGCCGGGAGTGGGTTGAACGGTGACGTTAAAAGTGAGAGTGCCGCTATCCTGAATGGTTGTTTGTTCGCTGCCGCGGGCCTGACCTACGGATGTGATGACGTAGCTGTAGACGTATTTATATCCGGTGACGGCGATGCTGGCGCCAGTTCCCGTCGTGTTGCACTGAGTGTAGGAAATGGGCGTAGGGCAGGGATTGCACGGGGCGTTGGCGTTCCCTGCCGAGCACACCGGCAAACCTGAGGCCGCGGCTAGTTGAAGCGATAGACTGGTTGGATTGGCGCCCGTGTTGACGATCTCAAAATTGCCGTTCCAGGATCCGCTGGCGCCATTCGTGTTGATCGGAGTCCAACTGCCGTATCCGGAGGAGGATGTGGACAGGACCTGGCTCAGGGCGGTAGCAGTTGTCGCAGCAGGGATCGGAGCCGTGGTAGTGGAGAAGCTTCCGGCAGGAATCGCAGCTAGAATTTTGTCCACCAAGGTCTGGCGCGCCACATTGATCCCCGAATCGGCGGCGTAGAAGGCGCCGCGATAATTCCGGTAGTAGCCGTTAATCAATGAATCCGAACTGACGGAGACTACCATCGCAAGGCTGAGGGCCGCCAAAAGCGAGAGCAAAAGCAAAGTGATGATCAGCACGACGCCTTGTTCCGATGACCGCGGGCGGCGTGCGTTCGACGGCGGCATTAATCCAGACAGAGATACAGAATTTTGTGTTTGCATCCTGGTTCTCCTCAGTCGTTCATCGTGAGGTTTCGAGGGTTGATTGCGATGGATACTCCCTGGATGATGTAGGGGCCACCGTCGAAATTATTACGATAGGTATAGTTCGCATCGGTATTTGGTGGCGTACGGCCGATCAGGGTAACGCCGACGGAGCGGACCAGCGTGAAATCGAACTTGGAGTTGCCCGCGGGATTGCCATAACTGGAGGCATCATAATTATAATTGGCGACGTCCGTGCTGGTAGCCGCATTCCAGATGGTCGCGCCCACTTTGAACGCCACGATCTGCTCAGCCACAACGTCTGAAGCTCCCGATTGCGTCCGCATCAGTTTCGGGTTTGTGGTGTCCGTGGCGCTGTCCACCGTGTAGTTTATAGGCGACAAGTGAATGATGGAATCGCCCACACAATAATTGCCCATCAGTTTAGCGGCAGCATTTCCATTTGTGGTGATGCCCAGAGGATCGTTGGCAGAGGACGAGTTCGTGCCATCAGCATTGGTGGCTGTGTAAGTCAAAAGCACATCCGTGCCAGACACAGTGGCATTCGAAGACAAGACGAAAGTAGTCATGAACTTTCCGTTGGCCGTGACCATGAGAATTTGATCGCCCTTCAGGAAATAGCTTTTGTCCGTGGCCGCAGTATCTCCCGGGAAAGGCTTGGCAAGCATAGTTCCCGTGGATGTATTCATCTCGGCCGTACACAGATAATCCGGTTGGAGAACGGGAGTGCCGGACGTGGCAATCACAATATTGAGATCATCAAAACAATCGACGCCGTAGGTGAGTGTGGCTGGAGTGTTGCAGGTCAGTCCCGTGGCGGGAGCTCGGTTTACGATGGTCACGCCGACGGGAAAGCCGACAACGAGCCCCCCCTGGTTTACACCCGCTCCTGCGTTCGCCAAGTCCAATTCGAGCTGGGTGGCCGCATTCCGCAAGCTCAGGTTTAGTTTGGTCAGATTTTGCTGGGCGTTGTAGAGGGGCATATCCTGATTCAAGAGTGCGAAAGCAGCTCCGCCGATAACCAGGAACAGGCCAACGGTAACCGTCAACTCCACCAACGTGAACCCACGCTGCTGAGAGCGTTTCAAGACGTGCCACCGGCTAATTCGCGGAATCGATAGAACAGGATTCATGGTCGCACCAAGCTCATTTGAAATTTCACCGGCGGTTTCACTGCGGGATCTTGTGAGAGCACCAAGACGGTGATGCGGTGCAATCCGGTGATGACCGTGCCGTTGACCGACGGGTTTGTCTCGATCACCCAGCGCCTCTTGAAGCTGTAGGAGCCGGGGGCGTCGGTGCTCGTTGAAATCTGAGGAGTGCCGCCGGCTGGCAGGAAGCTGGTGGTAACGTAGTTGGTCGCCCCCCCGTTCAACCCGCTTACAACTTCCGAATACGTACCCTGGTTGGCGCCAAGAGCAACCTCGTCATAGTAGGTGACCGGTTCGGTAATTCCGTTGGATGTTACGCTCACTGGACCGGTATCCGCGGTCAGGCTGCCAGCTGAAGCGCCACCTGTCACCGCGACATGCGGGTCAATCGAACTCCATCGGTCCAAGTCCTCGAGCTTTTCGGATGCCAAGAGCGAAGCAAGGCTCAGAAATTTTGATTCGGTGGTGGAGCTCATCGTACTGGAGATCAACATGGCCATGGAGACGAGCCCGATGGTGAGCACCAGAATGGCGATGACTCCTTCGATGAGCGAAAATCCACGCTGTGCGGACTGTTTATGAAATGAGTTTGGCATTGGTCGGCTCTATGGAATGAAATCGGTGACCTTCACATCACCCAAGTTGGAAACAGTTATTTTCTTGCCCAATCCCGCGTACGTCATTGTAAAGTTCATCGCACCCGCGGTTGCCGAAACCGTACCACCAGGATTGAACTGGAGCGTTGTGGCCGCGCTCAGAACCACCGACGACGATCCGCCAATGGGAATCTGATTGCCGGTGTTGCTGAATATGACGGCGGGCGGCACCTTGTTCTTGGCCTGATACGTCATCGTGGTGGGATCGAGCACAAGTTGGAACGGGTATCCGTTCATGATTGCCTGATAGCGAGTGGCTGAAATTGCGTTTGCCGCAGTGACTGCCGCAGCGTTCAACTTGAAGGACTTGACCGCGCTCACGGTCATCGGCACGGCGATCGCACTCACAAGCAGGATGATCGCCACCGTGACAACAAGTTCGATCAAGCTGAAACCTTGATTTGGTGTCCGGAGCGATTTCTGGCCGGGCCGGATTGGACTGGCTGATTTCATCTTGTTCTCTTACCTTTGAACGTTCAGCGGAGGACCTAGAAGCCTGCGGTCCTTCCTGGATAGGAGAATAGGCATTTCGAAGGCCGGAGCGAATCCCTTAAACATGTCCTTTATTTAGAGTTGGTTACACGCCACTGAGGAGTGGTGCCTCGAACCGGCCAACCGGAGGGCGGGGCAAAAACGTTACCGATAGGCACGGCGCGGACTGACCCTTTTAGGAAGGCCTAGAATGCGGTTATGGCATCAATCGCAGGATCTTGTGGACTTAGCCGCCTTCTGAACCCACGCCGGCATTGGTTGCATTTCCAGGGATGGGAGGGAGGAATTCAAAGAGTCTGTGAACTCGCGGAAACTTCCGTGAGTACTTCCAGAGTACGCTTAAGTTCATCGACGAGCGGACACGGTGTCGTCTCGCACAGCACTTCAGTTACGCGGCGGTAATAACCGAGCGTTTCATTCTTGTCACGCTTGAACCGTTTCCAAATTTGGCCGCCAATCTGGCGGTAGTCGAACAGAATGGATCGGACGTTATGTAGTTTGTCCGCCGCGACAACCAGACGCGCGCCCGGAGATAGGAACGGCAATCGCGCAATGAACAGCGACTTGCGTCCTTCCCAGGGCGGCTTGGGCGATTCGAATGAATCCGTGCATTCCTCCACAATTTTCGCGACGCGTTCTCCGAATATTCTTTGGATTGCATCGAATGTGATCCTTCCGCCCTGGTCTTCCACAGCGTCGTGCAGCAATGCCGCGATTGCGACATCCTCATCCGCGTCGTTTTCGAGCACCATGGCGGTCACCGCCATCAAATGCGCGAAATACGGCACACTCGTCTCCTTCCTGGTCTGGCCTGCATGCAGGCATGCCGCGTAGACCATCGCTTTACGAAATCGCGGGCCCAGACGCGCCGATTCTGAAACCGTTCCGTTTGTTACGTCCATAACCACCTTGTAGTGCCGATTTTTCGCACGGGGACCGCGATCACTTCTTCTTCGCTTCGTCGAGCTTCGACAAATGCACTTGGCCCGGTTTTCGTTCTCCGCCATTCCAGATTTCTGTTTGCACCACTTCCGGTGGCAGCAGCGTGAAATCAGCATTCGAGATGGGCCCAATGAATGTGTCCAGGCTGCGAATCTGATTTCGCTTCCGGTCATAGAAGAATGTGGCGAAGTGCCACGCGCGGGGTCTTCCTTCGCTGGAGAGGCTGAACACAAAAAACTGGGAATCCGGCGTCCATCCCGCCTTCACAACAGCATGTTTTTGGACCGCATCCGGGAATTCATCGTTCGGAGTTCTGAAAAACCTTCGTTTCTTGTTGGATTGAATCTCAACGCGAGTCTCGGCAGCCTCCGCCATTCCCTCGACGAAACTGGAAGTAATCGTGATGCAGAGAGCCTGGTCGGGCGATATGTACTTATCCTGTTTCCTGGGAGATCCGCCAGCGGCCATAAAAATGAGGACTGCCAGCGGCAGAAGAAATAATCTCGTTGCTATGCGTGAACGAACTTTCATCGAAGGCTCATGAAAAGAATTGGTAGCGCTAGCGGGAATCGAACCCGCATTTCGGCCTTGAAAGGGCCGCGTGCTAACCGTTGCACCATAGCGCCATCGGGAGGACCAAATGAAACGGCTCCGGGAATTATAAGGGATTCCGGGGAAATCACCAATGCGGGAGGGAAAGAAGCATAACCTGAAGGCCGCCACATGTTACGGAGCAGCACGGTAGGCGATTATGAAGATGCGTTTGAAGGGGAACAGAACGCCACCGGCTGCGCGCGGCGGATAAATGGACCGGAGGCCGTCCGAGTATTCAGCGAGGAATCGCTGGCGGTCTGGTTCGGACGGTAGAAGCGCGAGGTACGGCCGGAGCGCCGTGCCTTTGTAAAATTCGACGATTGCGGCGATATTCTCCATCACCTGAAGATATTCGGTTTCCCAAATATCAAGGCGGGAAGCGAGCGGGGCGAAAACGTCGTAATAGAAGGCTGGTTCCTCCGTCCGCCACTCTTTCGCTCCGTTCGGAAACCATCGCTGCCAGGCAGCAGAGCGGGCCATGTCTCGCATGAGCCGATGCACTGGGCCGCCGTAATTTCCTGGCATTTGGATAGCCAGTGCGCCGCCTGGCGCGACGCGCTTGAAAATTTGCGGGAATGAATTGGCGTGATCGGCAACCCACTGGAACGCAGCGTTCGAGAAAACGACATCGAACTGACTTGAATCCGTTGCGGCGGCGGCCCAACTTTCGATTCCATCCGTGATCCATTGAACCCGCGGCAATGCCAGGCGGGCAGCGGCAATCATGTCCGAAGAACTGTCGAGGCCGGTAATTTCAGCGTTAGGCCAGCGGTCGGCAAGGACCTTTGTGCTGTTACCCGGACCGCAACCCAAGTCGATCACACGCCTCGGCTGCTCGATCAAGACACGGTTCGCGAGATCCTGGCAAGGCCGAGTGCGTTCTTCTTCGAATTTTAGATACTGGTTCGGATTCCAGGTGTTCATGGGCCGGAGATGAAGATGATTAGTGACTGTCCTGGTATTCCTCGTGCCAGGCCATTTGAATGGCTTCTAGTTTGCCCTCGCTGGAGAGTTTGGGATCGCCGGAGAAACCGGAAAGTTCCGTCACCCATTTGTGCAGATCGGTGAAGCGAACGGTGAGCGGATCGGTCTGTGGAAATTTTTCCGCGAGGCGGATGCCGATCTCTTCGGCATTATCCCAATCAAATTCTTCGGGCATTGCGTCTCCTTCGAAGCCGGCGGCTGCGGGACAAATTTCTAGTGTTCGGCTTCCTTGGCGAAATTGCGATTCCATTCGGGAATTTCGACCACGAGGTCCGCGGAACCGTCGGGAATGCACTGGCAGCCAAGGCGCGATTTTGCAGTGACGCCGGCGGCTTCGTCGAGTTGGTCCAGCTCAGGATCGGAAGGCTCGTTGCAGGATTCCAAGCCCTGATGGACGATTACGTGACAGGTGGAGCAGGCGCACACGCCGCCACAGGCGTGATCGAGCGGAACGTGATTGCCCTGAGCGATGTCGAGAATGCTGCCGGGAAGGCCGTCGTGCCCCATGGGAAATTTTTCCGGATCGACTTCGACCGTCTTGCCTTCCTTCAGAAAGGTGACCTTGAATTTCTTGGTCGCGGGCGTGTATTTGACTTCTTCGATGTATGGATTCTTGCCGCCCATGTTCGTTGACTCCTCTTTGTACTCGCGCGAGAGGGCGGGGCTAAAGCCCGCCCCTACATGAATCCTTCGCAGGGCCGGTTGAAGCCCACCCCAACATTAACCCTGGCAGGGCGGGTTGAAGACCGCCCAGACAGAAATAGTTAGACGTCTTCGATGCGCTTGCCTTCGAGGGCCGTGTGCAGCGCGCTGTTCATCACCACTTCGGCCAAGTGCATCGTGGCCTCGTTCAATTCGTCGATGCGTGTGCGGACCAGTTTGTAATCCGAGCCAACCGTCGCGGCGCGCAGATTTGCGATTGCCTGATCAATTGTGCGCCGCTCGTCGACCGAGATTGGAGCGCCGGATTGTTCCGACAACGTTTTCACGGTGGCATGGAGGATGATTTCACCCTCGTTGCGGGCTTCGATCAGTTGGCGTTCCGAGAAATCCTGCTCGGCGAATTCGATGGATTCTTCGAGCATGCGCTCGACTTCGGTGTCATTCAAACCGTAGCTCGGCTGCACTTCGATGGATCGCTCCTGGCTGGTTCGCAGGTCGCGCGCGGCCACCTGTAGAATTCCATTTGCGTCGATCAGGAACTTCACTTCCACCCGAGCGAGACCGGCTGGGCCGGGCGGAACCTTCAATTGAAATTTGGCGAGAGACCGGCAATCTTTCGCCAGTTCGCGCTCCCCTTGCAAGGACGTGGAGATCGATTCCGGTCTGATTTTCGACGCCGGTGGTGAACATCTCGGAAGCGCTGGCGGGAATGGTGGAATTGCGCGGAATGATCTTCGCCACCACGCCGCCCATGGTTTCGATTCCGAGCGAGAGCGGGGTGACGTCGAGCAGCAGCATGTTCTTCACGCCGGATTCGAGAATGTCGGCTTGCACCGCGGCGCCGAGAGCGACCACTTCATCGGGATTGAGTTCGCAATGCGGGGCGCGGCCGAAATATTCGCCCACCGTCTGGCGCACCAGCGGAATCCGCGTGGAGCCCCCGACCATCACCACTTCATCCATTTCGGATGGTGGGAGCTTCGCGTCGGCGAGCGCCATTTTCACCGGAGCCATTGTGCGAGCGACGATCGACCGAATGAGATCATTGAATTCGGCGCGATCGATTTTGCGCACATAACGGGCGCCGCCCGGGAGTGCAAATTCAACGGTAGCGCTTTCCGCAGCCGAGAGATCATGCTTCGCGTGAATCAGCGCTTTCCGCAGTTCCTGCAATCCCTCGGATTGCTGGCCCAGATCGGCATTGAATTGTTCGCGGATTTCGGCACGGGCCAGAGCCATCAGAGCATTGTCGATATCGTCGCCGCCCAGGTGAGTGTCTCCGTTTGTGGAGAGAACCTGATAAATGTCGCCCTCGGTGGTGGAGATCAATTTCAAGATCGAAATATCGAATGTGCCGCCACCGAAATCGTAGACGGCTACTTTCCCTCGACGCTGCTTGTGCAATCCGTAGGCAAGCGCGGCTGCGGTAGGCTCATTCACCAGGCGCAAAACTTCCAGGCCAGCCAGGCGGCCAGCGTCTTTCGTCGCCTGGCGCTGAGCGTCGTTAAAATAGGCGGGCACGGTGATTACGGCGCGGTCGACTGAATCCTGGAAATACTCCTCGGCCCAGCCTTTCAGCTCGCGCAAAATGAAGGCGGAAATTTCCGGCGGGGCAAAGCGCTTTTCACCGAGGCAGACACGAATCACGTTGCCGCTTTCGGAATCGATGCGGAAAGGAAAGAGCTTCAGCTCATTCTGGACATCGTCGACCCCGCGGCCCATCAGGCGCTTGACCGAATAGATCGTTCTTTCGGGCTGAGTGAGCAAGCGCCTGCGGGCTGGCTCTCCTACCACGATGCTGCCATCGGGATCGACGCTGACGACGGACGGGCAGAGCGCCGAGCCGTAGGGCCCGGAGATACAGCGCGGCCGGCCTGTTTCCGGGTCGAGATAGGCAATCAAGCTGAACGTCGTTCCCAAGTCAATTCCAACTACACGACCCATCCCTTACTCCTCCACCAGTTCTTTCTGTACGTTTGCCACCAGGTTGCGGATATAGGAGCGCCGGTTCAATACTTCGTTCATCCGCGCCATCAAATCGCGCTCCACCGCTTTACTGGCATTGGAATCGATGGCTTGATCCCACTCGGCGAAAATGTCTTGGAGCATCGCGTCAGCCTCGCTCAATTTTCCCTGAAAATTCTGCTGTGCTGCGTTCAGGCGTTGGCGCAATTGGCCGATATCGCCGCCCGATTCGCGGGCTTCGCGCAATTCGTCGAGCGCTTCATTCAGCTCGAAGACTTCCTCAAGCAATTCGGGCGGCGCTTGCTGCTTGCTTGTGCCTTCCTTGCGTAATCCCGCTTGCGCCAACAAATATTCCACGCGGGAAATCGGATCTTGCAGCGTGCGATAGGCGTCGTTCAATTCGGATGAACGTTCGAGCGACAGGTTTCGTTCGAATTCGCTGGCGCGCACGAAATTATCGGGATGCAGCTTCCAGCTTAACTGGTGGAAGCGCTGCTCGAGGTCTTCGAGATTCACGCGCAGTTTTCGAGGCAGGCCGAGCGCGCCGAAAAAATCCGTGCCGGGAGGCAACGGCTGAATTTTTCCGCAGGCCGCGCAGAAATGCCCCGCGTTTACCGGCTTCGCACAACTCCAGCAAGCGACACCGGCGTTTGGCTCCGTGCGTGTTTTTGTCACACTCATTCTTCACACTCTGGAAAATTCGGATCGGTTCCGGGCTCCGGCGGAGGATTACCTGGCAGCCCCGCGCGCCGCGCGAGGAAATTACGCAGTGAAGGAGCTTCCACAACCACAGCTTCGGGCTGCTTGCGGATTCTGAAACACGAAGCCCTGACGCATCAGATCCTCATGGTAATCCAGCGTGGTGTTGTTCAAATAAAGGTAACTTTTCGGGTCGACAAAAATGCGCGCGCCATTTTCTTCGAACACTTTGTCGCGGTCACGCTGTTGAGTATCCAGGCGCATCGCATACGTCAATCCGGAACACCCGCCGCCTTGCACGCCCACGCGCAGCCCGCCCGTTTCGACAGGCACGCCGTCCTTGGCAAGCAGTGCGCGGATTTGCTCCGCTGCTTTTTCGGTTACATGAATCATGTTCAACATTCCAAGCACATCATATCGATCGAAAATAAATCAGCGCCGCAGTTCGAGTGCTGTACGCCTTCCAGGCTCCGCACACGGCTTCTGCCCTTTGAGGCATCGGCGGCATGAACCGTTCCCGCGGAGACAGAAGTGGCCTAGTGCTGCGCCGCGGCAGCTTCGTTAACCGGCTTCGCTTCGCCTTGCTTCTTCTTCCAGTCGGTCAAAGCGGCCTTGATGGCGTCCTCGGCCAGCACCGAGCAGTGAATCTTTACGGGAGGCAGCGATAGCTCGCGAACGATGTCCGTATTGCTGATCGCCAAGGCTTCTTCGACGGTCTTGCCTTTCACCCACTCGGTAGCGAGGGATGAACTGGCAATTGCCGAGCCGCAACCGAAGGTTTTAAATTTCGCTTCTTCGATTACGCGGGTATCGGGATTCACCTTCATCTGCAGCTTCATCACGTCGCCGCATTCCGGAGCGCCGACCAAGCCGGTACCCACGTTGCGGTCGTTCTTATCGAGTGAACCGACATTGCGCGGATTCTTGTAGTGATCGACAACCTTATCCGAATAAGCCATTAGTTGTTTCTCCTCTTCACGGGAGGCACGCCGTCCAGACCATGCTTTTGGACGACTTTCTCCGAAAGAACTACGCTAGGAATTTCCACCGAACGCCCCGCGAAAAGCTGTCGCAGCGCGTCGGAGATCATGTCCTTGCAGATTCCGAGGGTCTTGAGAAACGCCCCGACCTGTTGGAGTTCGTTGAAGCGGCGAACCACCGAAGTGGTGCCCTCTTCCTTTGGCACGTAAGGAGCAAAGACAACGCCGAATCGTGCTCCGCTGCCGCCGAGTGATTGATGGATTGCTAATGTTCCTTCGTATTCCACGGTTTCACCTTTTATTAATTTTATTTATTCGCTCTTCCAATTCATCTTGCTCAAATCCACGCCTTCTTTCGCCATTTCATAAAGGGGCGAAAGTTCGCGCAACCGATTAACTGTCTCGACCAGCCGGGCGACCACGTAATCCACTTCCTCTTCGGTATTGAACCGCCCGAGGCCGAAGCGGATCGAAGTGTGTGCCAGATCTTCGCCCACACCCAATGCTTTGAGCACGTAGCTTGGTTCCAGGGTTGCCGAAGTGCAAGCCGAACCGCTCGATACAGCGATGTCGTTAATACCCATCAAAAGGGATTCGCCTTCCACATACGCGAAACTGATATTGATGTTGTTCGGCAGCCGGTGGACCATCGAGCCATTGATAAAAACCTCATCGAGCTGCGAAAAGATCTGGTCCTTCAGGCGGTCGCGCAGGCGGCGCATCTTTTCGCTTTCCTGGGACATTTCCTGCATGCAGAGTTCGCAGGCCTTTCCCAGTCCCACGATTCCCGTCACATTCAAAGTGCCGGAACGCATCCCGCGCTCGTGCCCGCCGCCATCGATAATCGCGGAAAGCTGCACACGCGGGTTCTTGCGCCGCACATACAAAGCCCCGACGCCCTTGGGCCCGTAGATCTTGTGTCCCGAGAGCGACAGCAGGTCGATTCCGTCTTTTTGCACGTCCACCGGAATCTTCCCTACTGCTTGGACGCCATCCGTATGGAAAAAGACGCCCTTTTCTTTAGCGATCTTGCCGATTTCCGCAATGGGCTGGATCACGCCAATCTCATTATTGGCGTACATGATCGAGATCAGGATGGTCTTGGGCGTAATGGCGCGCCGCAAATCCTCCAGGTCGATCCGGCCGTCTTTCTGCACCGGCAAGTAGGTGACCTCATAGCCATACTTTTCGAGGCGCTTGCAGGTATCGAGCACCGCCTTATGTTCGGTGACCTGGGTGATGATATGGTTGCCCTTCTCGCGATACATTTCCGCCAGGCCCTTGATCGCCAGGTTGTTGGACTCGGTAGCGCCGCTGGTAAAAATGATCTCTTTCGGGGTGGCATTGATCAACTTAGCGATCTGCGCGCGGGCGTTCTCCACTGCTTCTTCGGCTTCCCAGCCAAAGGCGTGGTTGCGGCTCGCGGCGTTCCCGAATTTCTCCGTGAAATAGGGCAGCATCTCAGCCAGGACGCGTGGGTCGCACGGAGTCGTGGCATGATTATCGAAATAAATCGGCAGCTTAATAGCCATCTTGCTCTCCTAAGCTCTTAACTCGATGACTTCAGACGACGGCGAATCGTCGGTCATCTGAGAAATAGTGACTTTATTCAGCACGTCAAGGATGCTGTCGTTCACACGCCGAAGCGGCTCACGCACCGTGCACGTGCCGGCTTGATCGCAATGCCCCCGATGGGTGACGCAAGACGTGATGAACAGCGGGCCGTCAATGGCTGTAATCACATCCAAGGCAGTGATTCGTGTTGCGTCCCTTCCTAGCGTATAACCGCCGGACGAGCCGTGCTTGGCTGCCACGAGCCCGTTTTTCGCCAATTTCTGCAGCACCTTGGCCAGCAACGGCGCCGAGATGCCATAAAACTCCGCGATATCGGAAGCGCTGGCAGAGCCTTCGCAGCCGTGCATCGCCAGATGCTTCAGAGCGATGAGACCATAGTCCGCTTTCTTCGAGAGTTTCAGCACGGCGGTATGTTGGTGACGAGGTGAAAGGCAAGAACGGCGATCTAGAAGCGAATTACTTCCCCCGTCGCAGCGCCAAGTCACTCAACCCATATGCGACTAATTCAGTCGCAATTGAATTCTACGCCTTGACCAATGCAAATGTCAAGTTTCCTATTAGAGCCAAAGTGAGTGCCACCAACAGGTTAGAATTACGACTGATTCAGTCGTATTAGCTAATCGCGTCTGCAGCGAAGAGCGAGTTTTGGACACCTAACGGTGTTTATCCGCTGCCAGATGGACGTGATTTCGCCTGAAAGAGATGTTTGCTCGGATGCAGAGCTCCATGCCTCAGGTTCCTTGCTTGCTTCGGACGGGTTTCCACTTATTCAAGAAGGTCGAGACATCTTCAGGCCCAACCTTCAAAGAGTTCTCGAAATCGCCGCTGCGCACGACCAGCTTTCCATCGCTTTCGAGAACGGCCAGGGATGGTACACCCTTATTCAGAGGAACCTGGTAGCGCTGCGCGATGTCGAGATTCTTATCGTACTCACCGATATTGATGTGGACAATCTCGTAATATTGCCTGACGAGAGGGGCGATCTGCCTGGAGCGAAATGTGGCGTCGAGAACGTGGCAGTCGTAACACCAATTTCCCCCAAAGACCACAATCACCCGCTTATGGTCACGCCCGGCGGCGGCCAGGGCCGCTGTAAGCTCCGCTTGGGCCTCCTCTGGAGGTGGATATAGGTTTGGATTCGTGACTTTGGGCTGCGGCAATCGCGGTTGGATCACTTGAGCGGCCAACGTGCCCCGCTTGGAAGCGACCACCCGCCATGCTCCTCCGGTATTAATCCAATATTGCAGGAGTGAAACCACGAAATGCTGCGACTGGCTCTCTGCTTTCAGGTCGAACTCGATCCGCAAGTTCACCGCTTGAATTCCGGGCCGTGCCTCCACGAATTCCAGCACCTTAACGTCGAGATTGGAGAGGCCGGCATATTTCAATTTTGACCAAAAGTCAGGCTCGGTATTTGGGTCGACGCTCTTCCCTTCCGGAGATTCCGTCATGGAAGCAGGGTTTATGGAATACAAGGTTGCCAAGGAAGACTTGTCGCCTGCCAGGACGGCAGCCTTCCACTGATCGAGCGGTTGAAACTGGATGGCGGAAACGGTCGCATCCTGGGCCGTCTTCTTGCTCGAGACTGCAGGAGGATGCACGGGCTTGGAATTTTGTGAAGCCTGCGCGGCGAACCCGGCTGCGAATATCAAATAAGCTGCTAAACATGGCAAAACTTCCGCCCATCGTGGATGCCTCCGAGAACCCATCCGTCCCTCCGGCCCGTAACTTGCTGATCTTTCATTAGATGATCTTATCCTAGCCAAGGCTGCATGAAACATTTCTCATTTGTGTCCTCGCCGTAGTTTCAGCCTTGATTTGAATCCAGCAAGCGGAATCGGATATAGCGTGCCAAGCACCCGCAAGAGTGAACTCAGTTACGGAATTACCGCGCGGAATCGCACTATCGCTTCGCGCCGGCTTCATTATTTTCTGCACGGCGGCTCGCAGTAAACTGAGATAGAATGTGGGCCCGAAGGCATACAGCGAAATGAAATCCGTCACGGCGATCTATCCCGGTTCGTTTGACCCGGTGACCAACGGCCACCTCGACTTAATTCAGCGGGGCGCGAAGATTTTCGACCGCCTGATCGTCGGCGTGTTGCGCAATTTCGAAAAGCAGCCGTTATTCACGGTGGGCGAGCGCGTGGGGATGCTTTGCGAAGTGACTAAAGCGTGGCCCAACGTGGAAGTGGACATATTCGAAGGCCTGTTGATGGATTATGCGCGGCAGAAGAACGGCCAGGTGATTTTGCGCGGCATTCGAGCCATCTCGGATTACGAATATGAACTGCAGATGGCGCTGATGAATCGAAAGCTCGAGCCCCGCATCGAGACTGTTTTCATGATGCCGGCGGAAGCCTTCAGCTACCTGAGTTCGCGGCTGGTGCGCGAAATTGCTCAATTGGGCGGCTCGGTAAAAGACCTGGTTCCGCCGGTGGTGGAAGAGCGCTTGCGCGCAAAATTTAGCGTGAAGGCCGGATAGCGCGATCGCTGTGTACTAAACCGCTCCTTGGAAATGCCGGGTTATGCCGTGGGCTCTGTGGATCGGAATCTCGACTAAACTAAGACCAGGAGTTTTGATGGCTCAATCAGCAACGGCAGCAGGAGGAACCTTGCATTTCGCCAACCGGGTAGGACGCATTCAAATTTCGGCCACCTTGAAAGTCATCATGGAAGCTGAGCAGTACCGCGCGCGCGGGATCGACGTGGTGGACTTTGGCCCGGGCGAGCCGGACTTCCCGACTCCGGATCACATCAAGCGCGCCGCCATTCGCGCTCTGGATGAAAACCGCACAAAATACACTCCCACGGCCGGAATCACACCACTACGCAAGGCAATCTGCGAGTGGCACCAGGCAAAGCTTGGGTCGTCGTATGAACCGGCGGAGAGCATTGTTTCGGTCGGCGGTAAGCATGTGATTTTTAATACGATCAGCGCGCTGATCAATCCCGGCGACGAAGTGATCATCCCCTCTCCCTACTGGGTCAGCTATCCCGACATCGTGAAATATGTGAACGGAACTCCGGTGTATTTGGCGACCGATCCGGAGGACGGATTCCGGCTGCGCGCAGCGCAGTTGGAGAAGGCGATCACACATCGGACGAAAGTAGTGATCGTCAATTCTCCCAGCAATCCGACGGGCGCAGTGATACCTCCTGAAGAGTTTGCGCACATTCTGGATGTCTGCAAGCGGCATAAGGTGTGGCTGCTCTCGGATGAGTGTTATTCGCACTTCACGTACGGAGACGCGAAGCCGTTCTCTATTGCCAGCATTCCCGGAGCGAAAGAGCACGTCATCATCGCGGGCTCGCTATCGAAAACTTTTGCGATGACCGGCTGGCGCATCGGTTATGCGCTGGCTCCCAAGCCGATCATTGACGCCATGCTGAAGCTGCAAAGCCAATCGACTTCGAACCCCAATTCGATTGCGCAATACGCCGCGCTCGAAGCGCTTACCGGCCCGATGGATACAGTAGCCATCATGCTCGCGGAATACACTCGCCGGCGGGCCAGGATGGTCGAGGGGCTGAGGGCCATTCCCGGCATGCATTGCGCGGAGCCGGACGGCGCCTTCTACGTCTTCCCCAGTGTTGCCGGGTGCAGAAAACACAATGGGATGGCGGGTCTCGCCAGCACCGGAGCAATCGACACCGCTTCCGTGACGAAACAACTTCTCGAGGAAGAGCATGTGCTGGTAGTGCCGGGAGAGGCTTTTGGCGCGCCCGGCTTCCTGCGCATCTCCTACGCCACATCCATGGAACGAATCGAAGAGGGCTTGCGGCGATTCAGCCGCTTCTTCGGCGGCGCTTAGTGAGCCCCACGCACGTACCACTTTGCCCCGCTCGGCTCGAGCCAATTTTCGTTCCGCGTATATGGGGAGTGCGTCAACTCGGCCCATTATTTCCTGAAAAAACGGGACTGCACGAGCCCATCGGCGAAGTTTGGTTGAGCGGAGACGAATGCCGCTTTGCCGACGGTCCATTTGCAGATAAAAAACTTGGCGAGGCTTGGCCCGAAATGCCGGCGGAGTGGGCTGGCCTTCGCGCGAATCAAAACGCACCTTTCCCGCTGCTCGTCAAATTCATTTTCCCGGAACAGAAACTCTCGGTGCAGGTGCACCCGGGCGACGACTACGCCCGCCGCCAAAACAGGGATGTGGGAAGCGTGGGAAAAACGGAGATGTGGTATGCGATTTCCGCACAGCCGGATGCTTCCGTGCTGGTGGGATTCAAGCCGGGAATCACCTCAAGTGATTTTCGGCGCAGCATCGCCCAGGGAAAAGCGGAGGAATTTTTGGAGCGAATCCCCATTCATGCCGGCGATGTGGTATTTGTTCCTGCGGGAACCGTCCATACCATTGGCCCCGGCATGGTGCTGTGTGAAATCCAGCAGAACTCGGACATCACCTACCGCGTTTATGATTACGGCCGGTTGACCGCCGAGGGGAAGCCGCGCGATCTGCACATTGAGAAGGCCTTCGACGTAATGCATTTCAGCGAACAGAGCGGCGGAAAGATCGAGCCGGTCCGAATCGAGCGTGGTCCGGTAACGGAAACTTATTGCGTCGCATGCCGGTATTTCGCCACGGAAAAGTGGGAGTTCTCCGAACGAATCGCCGCGGCAACGTCGAGCCAACATTTCGATCTGATTGTCGTTCTCGAAGGGCGAGGAAATTTTGAGTCCGGCGGCGCGTCTACCGCCTACGGGCCGGCGCAAATTTGGATGGTGCCCGCCGCGCTCGGCGCGTATCAGATCGTTCCCGCATCGCGGACCGTCCTGTTGCGCACCTACGTGCCCAAGAGCGTGCAAGATGTTGCTCAACGCCTCGCCGATCAGCATGTTCCCGAATCGGCGTGGTCGCGCCTCGTGTATCCTTAGACTCATGCCGCCATCGAGCCAAAAGCCTGAGAAGCAATTGGTTGCTTGCGCCGTGATTCTTGCCGGCGGGCGCGGCACCCGCTTCTGGCCGCGCAGCCGAATCCGCACGCCGAAGCAACTGCTGAATATCACCAGTAGCCGAACGATGCTGCGTGAAACGGTAGAGCGGCTGCGGCCGATGTTTTCGCCGCGGCACATTTGGGTAGTGACGAACGAAGCGCAAGTCTCGGCCGTTCGCCGGGAATTGCCGGAGGTGCCACGCTCCAACATTCTTGCCGAGCCGGTGGGACGGAACACGGCCGCCGCCATCGGCCTGGCAGGGATTCACCTGGCGCACGAACACGGGGACGCGCTGATGGCCGTTCTTCCCGCGGACCATCACATAGCGAACGGCTCGCGCTACCGCAAGATTGTGTGGTCGGCGTTGACGCTCGCGAAGCAACAAGACATTCTCGTGGTCCTGGGCATTCCGCCCACCCATCCGGAAACCGGATTTGGCTATATCGAACGCGGCGCGCTAGCTGCAAAACCCGGCGGATTCCCTGCCTATACCGTGAAGCGTTTTACCGAAAAACCGGCGCTGCCCGTGGCGCGGCGTTACGTGGCTTCCGGACGCTACTATTGGAATGCGGGAATGTTTTTCTGGAGAGTGAGCACTTTTTTTGAAAATCTGAAAGAGTTTCTGCCGCAAACGGATCGCGCTCTCGCAAACCTTGCGGCAAGAATTGGAACGCGGAACTATCCTTCGGCGCTGCGGAAAACCTACCCGCGCCTCGAGAATATTTCGGTGGATTACGCCATCATGGAGCGGGCGACCACTCTGGCAGCGGCTCGCGGAAAAACTCCGCGAGTAAAGCCTGTGCAACGGGTGTTCGTTTTGCCCGCTGAAATTGGCTGGAGCGATATCGGATCCTGGTCGGCCGTATATAGTCTGCTCACACGGAAGCCTGCCGCCAATGTCAGTTCGGGGCGCATCGCTGAATTCGACGCGAGCGGCAACTTTTTTTGGAGTCCCGATAAACTTGTGGCGGCGGTCGGCGTTCACAACTTGGTGGTGGTCGATACCCCGGATGCGATTTTGGTCTGCCACCACAGCCGGACGCAGGATGTCGGTAAAATCGTCAAATGGATCGAGGAGCAGAAATTGCGGCACTTGTTGTGAGCGTGGAGTTTTCGCTTAGCGGCCTTGCCGGCGGGCTGCGGGAATCGGAACCGCGTTCGACAACGCGATCCATCCCAAGTTCACCTTTTTTACACACAATTCCTTGAGGCACTCTTCTCGCCGCTAATTCCTTCGCATATACTTCTAGCCGATGACGACGATTCAGTTTGGTACCGACGGTTGGCGCGGCATTATCGCCGAAGATTATACCTACGCAAACGTCGAGAAAGTTTGCACGGCGATTGCCCATTATGTGGTGCGTGCCGAAAAGCCTGAGAACGGCATCCTGATCGGCTACGACACTCGATTCGGATCCGAGCGGTTTGCGCGCGTTGCCGCCGAAGCGGTGAGCCGGACCGGCATTCCCGTTTGGCTGGCCGATGCCGCCTCCCCAACGCCTGCGATTTCGCTGCTAGTCCGCCAGCGTGGCGCGGCCGGTGGCATCGTGATCACCGCCAGCCACAATCCGTATCGCTGGAATGGAGTGAAATATAAGGCCAGCTACGGCAGTTCGGCGCTACCGGCGATTGTGGCGCAGATCGAGAAGGAATTGCAGGCCGTGCTGCGCGACGGGCAATCGCAGTTGCCGCCGCGAAATGATTTGATTCAACCGCTCGATGTCCGCGGGCCCTATCTCGATGCGCTCGATCAGCTGGTGGATTGGGACCGCATCGTTGCTTCAAAATTCAAATTCCTTGTCGATCCGATGCATGGAGCGGCGCGCGGAGTGCTTTGCGAATTATTTTCACGGCATGGAGTGGCCTGTGACGAAATTCGTGGAACGCGCGATCCTCTGTTTGGCGGCGTGAATCCAGAACCGATCGAGCCGCATGTGGAAGCGCTGCGCCGCGCCATCCGGGAAGGCGGCCAGGATGCCGGATTCTGCGCCGATGGTGATGGCGACCGCATTGGCGCGATGGACCCGGATGGAACGTTCATCAACCCCCATCAGATTTTTTCTCTTTTGCTGTGGCACCTGGCAGGCACGCGAAAGCTTACTGGCGATGTGGCCAAGACGTTTTCGACTACCAAAATGGTGGACAAGATCGCGAACAAGTTTGGCCGCCAAGTGCATGAAACCGGAATCGGCTTCAAATACATCTGCGAATTGATGCTGGAGCGGGACATCCTGATCGGAGGGGAAGAAAGCGGCGGCATCGGAACAAAACTTTACCTGCCAGAACGTGATGCCACGGTATGCGCCTTGTTGCTAGCGGAATTGATGGCGTGGCACGGCAAAAGGCTGGGCGAATTGGTAGCGCAGCTGCATTCCGAATTTGGCGAGCATTATTACGGCCGCGTGGATCTGGAGTTGCGTCCCGGCCAGAAAGAAAAAGCGATTGAATATTTCGCGGGACCGAAGCTCACGCGAATTCTGGATTGGCCGGTGGCGCGGCGTGAGGATCTAGATGGAGTGAAAGCCTATCTGGGCGATGCCGGCTGGGTGCTGGTGCGGGCATCCGGGACCGAACGAATGTTGCGCGTCTATTGCGAGACGCCGCGAGCCGAATCCACCCGGCGCGTTTTGGACGAAGTGTGTTCGCTGGTGCGCAGCCTCTGAAACACGGCAATACGAGAGCCAGCCAATTTGGGTCCTGATTTTTCCCCCTAAAATGAGACAATCTCGGATCAGGTGACCAGGCGGCAAACCGGCCGCACGGAAAGGGCGATACTCGAACATGAAAAGACGCTTATACCAACTCGATGTGTTTACCACAAAACCGTATGAGGGAAATCCATTGGCCGTTGTCACGGATGGCGATGGGCTTTCGGGCGAGAAGATGCAGGCCATCGCGCGCGAGATGAATCTTTCCGAAACCGTGTTCATCCAGCGTCCGAAAAATAATCGGGCGCTCGCGCGATTGCGGATTTTCACTACTTCGGCCGAATTGCCGCTGGCCGGCCATCCGGTGATCGGCACGTGGTTTTTGCTGGCGGAGCTGGGCGCCGTTCCGGCGCAGGAGGGCAGCGTCCACATCCTGCAGGAAACCGGCGCCGGAATTCTGCCGGTGGAGATTACGTTTCGAGCGGGCCGCCCGGCCCTGGTGACGATGACGCAAAAGGCCGCGCGCTTCCAACGGGCGCGGATGCCGCGGGCGGCGCTGGCAGCGGCGCTGGGCCTGCGGGCCAGCGACATGGAACCGTCGCTGCCGCCGGAATATGTCTCCACGGGAATATACAATTTGATGGTGCCGCTGGCGAATCGCTCGGTATTGAAAAAAGTCCGGATGGATCAATCCGCACTGAAGCGCCTGATGGGCTCGAGCGGAGTGATGGCCTATTGCTTCGCGCTGGGAGGCCGGGAGAAAGCGTTCTCGCGTGGCATGCTGCCCTGGGGAATGAACGAAGATCCAGCCACGGGATCGGCCGCAGGGTCACTGGGCGCATATCTGGTGCAGCACGGGCGGCTGGATGCGGGCCGCACTCTCGACATATTGCAGGGAGTCGAGATGGGACGCCCCAGCGAGATTCAGGTTACCGTACGCGAGGACCGCGGGAAACTGGTGCCACTGGTCAGCGGATCGGCGGTGCGAAACTTTGAAGGGCATCTGGAAGCTTAGATTTCGCTCGCTAATTGCCTGGCTTCGGCCTCGTCCTGCTTTGACGCTTCGAACGTCTGGATTTGGGGGAGAGATTCGCGCGAACCAGGGCGTGAAATTCATCCCTGGACAATTTGGTTTCCACAACTCCTTTAGAACGTGGTGAGGTTTTTTTCGCAGGCTTTAGAACTTTGGCCGTGGCCGGGCGCGGCTGCCCATTTGTTAGTTTCATATTTTTCGTTTCGCATTCTCGCCGGCCACAGTCCGAGCGGATTCTCCGAGTAGTGCTGCAGTTCTTTCGCACTGCGCAAGTCTTTGGATCAATTCATCGAGGACTCCACGAACAATTCTACCCTATCGTCCCACAATCAAAACTGGAATCGAGCCATGAACTGCATCTGCCGGCCCGGCCCGGTGTTCGAAATTCCACCCACCGCCGCCCCGAGAGTGGCCGCCGGTGTGGCGTTATTTCCGTAGGTGCCGTTACGCCCGTAAAAATTGGAATGGTTAAACAAATTAAATGCTTCGGACCGCAGATCCACTCTCCAGCGTTCGCTCAATCGAATTGTCTTTTGCAACGAAACGCTCACATCATAAGTAGGCGTGCCCCGGCCGAAATTGCGGGGAATCAAAACGCCATTCACGATGGGACGATCCGAATTGGTGCCGTCGCCGTTATTGTCCGTTCCCGTGGTGATCGTGTAGGGCAGGCCGGAAGCGAGCGTAGTGTTGGACGCAAAGGTAAATCCCCAGGGCATGTCGTACCATCCGCTGAGCGCGGCGCGGTGGCGCTGATCGAGAATGCTGGTGGCTTTCTCCTGCACGCCTAGAAAATTCCAATCGTTGGCATTCTGATTGGCGGCATCCGGCTCGACGGTGTCGATCGCGTGGGAGTACGTGTACGTGAGCAGCATGGACAAGCGATTGGAGAGATGCTTATTGAGCTTGAACTGCAGGCCGTCATAGTAGCCTGACGCCTAAATTCACAATGGCGAGAACCTGGCGGTAATTGTTGAAGCAGTTGCCGGAAGCGGGATTGAAATTCGCGCTGGCCGTGGTGCAGGTTCCCGTGGGTTGGACGGGCCGGGTCGCATTCGCCGCCGCCACCGAGCGTGTCTGGCCTTGTGCGGTGCGCAGGAACGGCGCGGGTGCGTTCAGGTCCGTGGGCCGCTCGAGTTTTAATGCATGGGAGCCGATGTAATCCACGGAAAGAATCCATCCCTTGGCGATCTCGTGCTCAATCCCAAGATTCCACTGCTGCGTATAGGGACTCACCAATCCACCCGGATAAAAATGCAGGCCGATACATTAAAGAACTGATTCAAGAACGCGGCGTTGCCGAGTTGCACGGTGATATCGCGTATCGGAACTGTCGGGGCCGGACCTCCATTGGTGCATCCCGGCGATTGTAACAGCGCCGAGAGCGAAGCCCATGGCGCAAAGGCAGTCGGAAAACCGCACTTTCCAGGAGTGGCGTTGAACGTGAAAATCCCCGTTGGACCACCCAGCGCATAGCCCGCGGCAAGATCCGTACGAATTTCCGAGTAATAGATTCCATATCCCGCCCGCAGAACCGTGCTGGAAGTGCGCGGCAGCCGCCAAGCGAACCCGATGCGAGGCGCGAGATTATTGTTGTCGCCTAAAAACGTCTGGCCTTCGTAGCGCAGGCCGAGATTCAGCGTCAAGTCGTTCCTCACGCTCCAATTGTCTTGCAGGAAAACGCCCCACAGGGTTTCCTTGATGTTGTAATTCTGATTCCCGAACGACTGCGTGTAACTCGATACCAGCGGTGGCGGCGCGCCGGTGCAGACCGCTTGGGCGGGTGGCCCGGCGGGATTCGTGTTCAGGTCGGAGATCACCTGAGCGACCGGAATGGACGAATAGTTGCAACCAGCCGGGTTGTTAATGGCCCACTGTCCATCCAGGAACCCGCTGCCAAATTCCTGCCCGAATCCTCCGGACGAAGATTGGATCAAATCAAATCCAGCCTTTAGTACGTGGCGGCCGCGCACAGTACTCAATGTGTCCGCTTCTTCATACTGATGATTGATCAGATTCGCGAACCGCGAATCCCCGAAGGTGTAAAAACCGGAGAGAGCAATTTGCGGCCCAGGATGCTGCGGAATAAATTGCGTGATGGGCGAGGCAAGCTGCCATTGGAAGCGCGCTTCATTAATGGTGGAAGAGCCGAGGGAAGCAGTATCCGTCACCGCTGCGGCGTAAGTATTCTTCGTGAATGTGCGGGCGGTGCTGGGCAGATTGTTCCCGCTGACTCCGTCCTGCGGATTGGTGTCATAGAAACGGTCGAAGTTAGCGCGAAAGGTCAGCTTGTTTCCGGCAGTCAACTGATGGTCCACGCGAGCCAGGAACAGTGTCTGCACGAAGTTCCCGGTGAAGATGCCCGGCGCCTGCGGCGAGGTAATGACGGCGTCGCGCGATTGGTCGCTATGTTCGGCGGAAACCAAGAAAACGGTGCGATCGTGGATGATCGGCCCGGAAAGCGACCCACTCCCCTGAGCCAGCGTGTTCTCAGGCTTTCGTTGTGGCGAGTGGAGCGCTGGCCTCTGAGAACGCGGGCCGGCCCATTCCCAAAAAATCGCCATGAAATTGATTCGATCCCGATTTCGTGACGATATTGACCGCCGAACCGGCATTGCGGCCGTATTCCGCCGAGCTGGAATTCGTAAGAATTGTAAATTCTTGAACAGACGCAAATGGCAGGGAGGTAAAGATCGTCTGGCGCCCCCAACTGTCGTCGGCATTGGTATTGTCGATCGAGTAGGTGGTTTGCCGGCGGCCGCCTCCGTTCACAACGATCAGTGTTTCATTCGTGAAGACATCGCCAGTGGTCAACGAAGGACGCACGGAAGAATCAAGCAGAGCCAGCGAAGTGAGCCGGTTGTTCAGCACCGGCGTGTTTTCGATCTTGGGCAGGTCCAGGCGATCGCTGATTTGATTGGAGTCGGTCTGGACGCCTTCACTGGCGGTTCCATAGACGGTAATTTGCGATTGCGTCCCAGAGACGTTGAGCGTGAAATCGATCGTCGCTGTGACGCCGGCGCGGAGCTCAAGGCCTTTTTGTTCAGCTGGTTTGAACTGCGCCGCACTCACCGTAATGTCATATTGGCCGGTCAACGGAAGACCCACAAAAGAGTATTCGCCCCGTTCATTCGTCTGGGTTTGACGCTCGGCGCCGGTGGAGGCGTTGCGCAGGGAAACTTGCGCCCCTTTTACCGCACCGCCTTGCGGGTCTCGTACTTGCCCTGTTAAAGCAGCCAGGTCACGCGTCTGCGAGTGGGCGGGAAACAAAGCGTGACCAGCCGAGCAGAATCGATACGAAGACAAAACAGAAATGCTGATAATTCCGTTGGGTTGTCATGGCGCTCGAACAGGCTACTGAATGAGCCGGGAGTACTACCACAGATCGTAGTAGAAGTAATTAGAGCGAACGGCAATCAGAGTCTTTATTTTCAATCGGAGGATCATTTGATTCGTTTTCTCGGACGCAAACTCTGCCCCGATTCGGAGGCCTCATCGAGATGAAGTCAGTGAACCAAACGTTCGAGGAGTTCGTGTACGGAGGAAAGAGTGGAGGGCCACAGACAGTGCGGTGGCGAGGGTGCCGGTCAAGAGAGAGCCGCACCACCCATAGCGGCGCGCAAGCCCGGCCGAACGGATTTGTGATGCGACGGCCGGCATGGAGCAGACGATCCACGCGAATGGAAAGATCCCGGTCATCTTCAATGAGAGACGTGAATAAGAGTGCCGGGAGGGGGCCAGCCCCCATTCGCGCGACACGCACCAGTGCTCCCGCAAGCGAGAGCGCGCGGCGCGAGTCTCCTCCGGCAGCCTGATCATCCGCGGCCCATTCGGAAAGCCTCGCCCAACTTCGTTCCAAGCGAAGCGAAGGATCGGGAAAATGGAAATATGTCGGGCACCAGCAGGAAGAGCAATCGCTTCAGATTATCGCGCGAAATGCGATGCGCAGCTTTCGTGCCGCAGCGCGGCGTGCAGTTGTTCCGCGAGTAAGTGCGGAGATTACGCCGCTCGATACCATGAGCCGTGGACGAATCACGCCCAGCCAGCGCAAGGAGCGGAGACTCTTGAGGAACCACTAAAACCGGTGCGATCTCTCCGCCAATTAAGGTCTCGCGGCCGGACCTGCCGGCATTGACGTGCATACCGAACCGATTTCGCGGCGGCACTTAATACTCCGCGCAATCGCGATGCGTCCAGATCGCAAGCCCCAGCAGAGCTGTCGCGAAACATACCAGGCCGATCCGTTCCGCCACGCTCTCCGGCTCGAGCCAAAGATAACTAGGCACGCACAGACCGAGAACAATGAACAAACTCAGAGCCGCGGGAATCATTCGCAAAGCGAACAGGAAAGTGGTGGCTGAACGCGGCTTTATTTTTTCCGCAAGCCGTATGGCGGGGCGGATGGCTGAACCAGACGATCGAACTGAGCGCCGCGTGAAGCAGGAAGAATGCCGCAAAACAGAGGCAAAGCAGCCGCAGCAGATACGGAAAAATCATGGCTGGCTCTTCTGTAAAAGCTCTCTGCGCTTTAAGCGAATCTTTTTTTCCAGTTCGTCGAGCAGCGCCGCATCATGTTGGCCAACCGCATCCAGCAGGCAAGAGAGCAGCAGTTCGCGGGAAGGCTGGGGTCCGGCCAGGAAGCCAGCGACCATGTCTCCGGCTCGAACCCGTTCCCACTCCACTCTCGAAAGTCTTGGCGCGTATAAGAACGCACGCTCGGGTTTGTGTCGATTGAGCAAGCCTTTCTTGTACAACCGGTCGAGCGTCGTCATGACCGTGGTATAGGCGAGAGGCCGCTTGAGCCGCTGCACCACATCGCGCACACAACATTCACCGCGCTCCCACAAAATCTCCATCACGCTGATTTCCAGATGGCCCAGACCCCATTGCTGCGAGGTTTCGCTGTTGTCTGCGGAGCGGTTGTTAAAAAGTCGGATCAATTTGTCTTTTCCCCGGCCGTGGCAATTTCCGTTGGAATCGTACACCGATTGAATCCACCCGCGCCAGCCCGCAATCGGCGGAGGGAGGGGGGACGACCGCCAGCTCGCAACCAGATACTCGCAGAGATTGCCCGGGCTTCATCGAGATGGCGAACCCGGCATTGCCCGCGAGCCCCCGGTATTTCGCGTCATTGTTTGGTTGCTCGGTCAATAAAGCCGGCAATATTGCTGTGCAAATGAGAGCGGCTGTCATCGTGCAAATACATCATGTGGCCTGCATCGTAGTAATCCTCGGTGATGTGGCCTTGCAATTCCTTCGGCAGCCCGAGATGCTCCATGGTGTATTCGGTGGCGAAGAAGGGAGTGGCCATGTCGAAATATCCATTCTCTACCTGAACGAGCAGGTGCGGGTTGCTGATCATCGCGTTGAAAAGATCGGGCTCTACGTTGGGGGCTCCGGGGAAATCTCCGCCCGGCCCTTGCCGCTTCCAGTTCCAATCCCGGCCGTCGCTGAAATTGTGATAGGTCTTGTCCTTCCCGAAATTCAATTCATCGTGGGTATACGAGTTGAGTAACGCCGTGAACGCCCCGCCGACGGCGGGGCCTTCAGGATCGTCCGCCGCAAATTCGGCCAATAGATCGGGCGTGTAGCCCGAGAATCTTGCATCAATGCGGCCGGTGGTGAGTCCCCGGCTGCGTTGCAGCTCTACGTTAAACTGAGCCAGATTCACGCGAAGATCGGCCTTCATCAGATAATCCTCGTTCAGTCCCGTGAAGTAGGAGAGTTTCTTTGCCACCGCCGCCTTTTCATCGGGCGTAAGCCTTGACCCTTTGGAAAGTGCGGACGCATATTCGCCCTGCGCATATTGCCGCGCCTCTTCAATAAATGCGGTCATGTCCTTAGGAGGATTCTTCAGGACCTTGTGATACCACGCGACCGCGGCATAGCTGGGGAGATAGTAGACGAAGCATCGATCGTCGCCGGGACCGAAAGTGAGCGAGGCAAGATCCAGCACGGAAGAGATGAGCACTATGCCGTTCAGTTGCATCGAATACTGATTCTGCAGATAGTTGCCCAGCGCGGCCGAACGGAAAGTGCCGTAGCTTTCTCCGATCAGAAATTTCGGGGAATTCCAGCGGCCGTTGCGGTTGACGTAGGTGTTAATGAATTGCCCGAAGGCGTGCACGTCCTCGTCAATACCGTAAAAATCCTTGTTCTGCGCTTTGCCTACTGCGTGGCTATAGCCGGTGCCCATGGCGTCGATAAACACCAGATCAGTCTTATCGAGAAGGCTCTCCATGTTGTCTACCAGCTTGTAGGGCGCGGGAGGAGTGAACTGCGCGTCGACTGTGTACACGCGTCGAGGGCCGAATGCGCCCATGTGCAGCCACAGCGTGGCTGAACCGGGCCCGCCATTATAGAGAAACGAAATCGGCCGCTGGGACGCGTCTTTTACGTCACTGCGCGTGTAGGCGACGGAATACATCAGCCCGGTCGGCTCTCCCTTGTCATTTTTCAGAAGAATCGTACCGGCCGTGGCTTTATAAGGAATCGCCTGGCCGTCCAGGCGGATGGTGTGATCCGTTACCGAGGATTCTTCTTTCGCGGGATTCAGATCGCTCGCCGGTTCCGGTTTCGCCTCCGCGGGCTTCTTTTCGTCATCGGCCGCTTGCGCACCAACTCGAGGACTCAGGCCCAGCAACACCAACATAATTGCCAACAGACACAGACTTTTCCTCACGAATTCTCTCCCTTTCATGGACAACCCCACCCGATAGAATTTAAGGTTCGGCCGTGATTCTATGAAGATAACATCGCTTAAGTCAAAGAAAGTATTCAAGCGATTGGCGCGAGCCGGGCGAAAATCAGCTACGACGACTGGTAGTAGATGGCTGCCAAGCTTACCTTCGTTAACTTAATGGGAACCGGGATTTCCAGGACTAGTGCTATTCGCAAAGCTCGTACGACACAGAACCCTCCGTTATTGCCGCCCTCTTGTTTCATTAGTATCAGACGCACTGCGGCGGGTTTGGTGTTTACCATTTTTCTATTCGCGGTCATCGCTCGAGCGCAATCCGCCGCGGCCAACGGTTCGATCTCCGGCACGGTGACCGACCCCCAAGGGAAAGCCGTTCCACTGGCAAAGATCACGATCCGGAATAACGACTTTGCATCCTCTCGCGTTTTGAAAACCGACGAAGCCGGGAAATTCATCGCCTCGTTCTTACCGGCGGGAACTTACACGGTCGAAGCCGAGGCGCACGGTTTCAAAACGAAGCGAACAGCGCGGCTGACCTTGGATGTCGGCAGCAGTCTGCGGATTTCCCTGCAATTGGATCTGGCCGGATTGTCCCAAAAGGTGACAGTGAGCGGCCGGCGGGACACCCAGGAAGGCAATACTTTGCCCCCGGCGGTGAACAAAGAAGAGGCCGAAGTAAGCAACACAATAGCCGGACTTCCGGTGACTTATTTGCCGAGCCGCGTACGTGATTTTACGGCGCTTGGGCTACTTTCCACGGGTGTACAACTGGACCGCCGCGCGGATGGCCTGGTGGTCGCCGGGCAGCGATCGAACGCTTCAAAGACCGCGATTGACGGCGCCGATTTTGACGATCCCTTGCAGGGCGGCCCGCGCGGAGCAAAGGATGGCGGGCTTTTTTTTCCGCAAACAGTGGTGCGCGAGTTTCAGATTGTACACGCAGGAGCCTCCGCCGAAGTTGGCGGGACAAACGCGGGCTTCGTGAACGTGGCGACGAAGGAAGGCAGCAACAAATTGCACGGTGAATTGTTTTACATCGGGCGGCCGTCGCTGCTTACTTCGAGCGACGCCTTCGGCCGAGGCCTCGACAACGACCAGAACGAATTTGGCGGCTCCATCGGCGGCCCGATCAAGAAGAATCGCGCATTCTTTTACGTGGGCGGAGAGCAGGATTTTCTACACGTTCCCTATTGGACGGCATTTCAAACGCAGGCTCCCGGCGTCATCGTTCCTGCTTCGTTGATCGCTTTGCAGAATCAAAACGTGGAAAGAAATAATCCGACTGCCTTGTTCGGCCGCGGGGACGTGCTTCTTGATTCGAAGAACACGTTAAATTTGCAGATCAATTACAACCGTATCCGCGCCAGCGATTTCAGCGCCGGCTCCACCCGCTCAATCGCATCCTCTGACAACAATATTTCGCTGAGCGGACAAAGCGTGTGGGGACGGGGAAGCTTGACTACTTTGTTCGGGTCCAACCTCGTGAACCAGTTCTTGGGACAATTGGCCAGCGACCGGCGCGATTTTATGCCCAGCAGCGCTTCTCCGGAAATGGTGATCAACGGATTTGGAGTGCTCGGGGGGAATAGCCTCAGTCCCCATCGCTACACATCCAACCGCCGCGAACTCAGTGACGATTTGTCCATTCAACTTCACGGCTCCGTGCTGCACTTTGGCGTGGATTTTGCAAACAATCCCGCGCGCGAACGGCATGAAGCAAACCTGAATGGACGCTTCGATTTCAATTCGCTGGCGGATTTTGTCGCGGGAACGCCGCGCCGCTATCAACAAACATTTGTGACTGGGGACACAGAATATAGCGGCACCGTGCGCCAATTGGGCTTCTACATCAATGACAACCTGCCGATCACCACAAAATTGACCCTGACCGCCGGGCTGCGGTGGGAAGGCCAGTGGAATCCCGAACCGAATCATCCGAATCCGGCCGTTCCTCAAACGGCTCGTGTTCCCGATGATCTGAAGCAGTGGCAGCCTCGGCTGGGGCTGGCGTGGAATCCTGTGTCAAGCACAGTGCTGCGATTTTCCACCGGAATTTATGACGCGCCCACTCCGGCCACAATTTTCCAGCGAGTTTTTACGGATAACGGCTCGCAAACGATTGTCGCCGACAGCTATTTTGATCCGCAACTTCTGCCGCTGGTCACGACCCCGGGGATGCCTCCTCATGCGCTGAGCGCGCCACCAGCAGGACTAACCACCCCGGCGGCGCTCGTCGTCGGAATCGCTCCTGACTTTCGAAATCCCCGGTCTTTTCAGGCAGCCGTGAGCATCGAGCGGCAACTCAACGCGAAATTGGATGTTTCCGCCGGCTACCTGCGGAATAGCACGTGGGGATTACAACGGCGCGTGGATCGAAATTTGGCCGCGCCGGCAATCGACGCCAACGGCATGCCGATTTTCCCGGCAGCGCGGCCAAATCCTGCATTTGGGCGGCTTCTCATTAATGAATCCTCGGCGCATTCTTCCTACGACGGCCTTCTGCTCAACGCCAGTCTGCAACTCCCCCACCGCTCGCAATTGACGGCGAACTATACGCTATCGCGCACTCGCGATGACGATTCGAATCTCGGGCCGTTCGGCCTTGACTCCGCGCTGAATCCCTTTAATCTCGCAGCGGAGCGCGCGTATTCATCGCTGGACATGCGCCACAATTTCAACGTCAATGCGATTTTCAATCTGCCGTTGGGATTCAAATTCAATCCAATCTTTCTCGCGCATTCGGGACTTCCCTACACGCCGGTAATTGGACTGGATACGCAAAGAGACGCGAACGATTTGAACGACCGCGCGATTCTGAACGGCGTGGTGGCGGAAAGGAATAGCGAACGGCAACCGGCGTTTTTCGATCTGGACGTCCGCTTGGTGAAAGACATCACGCTGCCCGGCGAAGGCCATCACCTCGACTTATTTATGGATATCTTCAATGTGACTGCCGCGGAAAACCGGAATTTTGGTCCGGAGGCAATCAGTTTATTTGGAACGCCCACAGCGCCGGTCTTCACCGCGGGCCAGCCGCTCTTCGCACCAGATACCTCGCGTTTTGGCAGCGCGAGGCAAGTACAGTTCACCATCCGCCTTGTGGGATTCTGATTCCGCAACCCTCCGACTCGAATCGGCGATCAGCGAGTGCGAGCCTTGCGGACCGCGACGCGCCAGCGCGCGATTCCGAAGGCGACAATGAGCAGGCAGCAAATTTCGACGAACACTTTCTCGCCATCCAGAAAGTCGATTGGCGAGTTCTTCAAATTCGGATCGGTGAAGATGCTGTGCCAAAAAAGCGCGATGGCCGCGGCGTAAACGAAGAAGTGAAACGCCTTCCACAACCGGCGGCCCAGTTGCACCCGAAAAAAGGATGTGACCACCACGAACACAACCAAGTACAGCGCGATCGCTCCGATGCTGTTTACCAACGGCTGCGTGGGGGAATGGACTGGATAGACGATGTCGCGCAGCCGGAAATTTGATGCCGGAGAAAATAACAAAATCACCGGATGGATCATGGATGCGGCGAGAGCCAGACCTCCCGTCCAGTAATGAAGCCGGAAAATATTGAACTGATGATAGGGCCAGTAACGCACCGGACTGTAGCGCACGGCGATCAGCAAGCCAATCGAAACGTTCACGGTGACCAGAAAAACGGCCGCGAGTCCCACGTACGCGCAAAGGTCGATGGCATTCATTCGTTCTTCGGCCGGGCGAATATATTCCACAAACTCCTCGCCAGCCGCAAGCTATGATTCGAATGTTTCTTCCGGCGATCTAAGGACGTATCCGGGCGGCCGGGTGTTTCGAAGCCTGAAATTATTTTGTTTCCGACTTCAGGACTGCATCGAGGATTCCGTTTAAAAACGGCACGGATTCGGGCGTGGAGAATTTCTTGGCGAGTTCCAGGGCTTCGTTGAGAACTACGTTGGGCGGTGCCGTCCCTGCCTTCAGTTCGTAAACGGCGAGCCGCAGAATGTTGCGATCCACAGCGGCAAAACGTTCCAGCTTCCAATCCACGGCGAATTGCTCGATCAACTTGTCGCTTGCTTCCGCTTTTGCCGCTGCTCCTTCGAAAAGCTCCGTTGCGAACTTACGGGTGGAATCCGCAGCGCGCACGGGTTTCCAAAAGGTTTTCTCGATTTCAGCCGGCTTCTGCTGGCCCAGATCCCACTGGAATAACATTTGAAGAGCGAATTCGCGGGATTTCCGCCGCAGAGACATTTTACGTGCGACCTGTGGAACGTTTGCCGCTCGCAGCTTTCAAACCTTCGGGACTCTGGTTGCCAGCCGGCGTTCGCGACAATTTGCGGGAGAGATTGGCCATCTCGAGTGCCGCGAGGCCCGAATCGAAACCTTTATTGCCACTTTTCAGGCCAGCCCGCCCGATCGCCTGTTCGAGCGTATCGCAAGTAAGCACGCAAAAAATCATAGGCACGCCGGTATCCATCTGGGCAAGCTGGATGCCGCGCGCCACCTCGGTACAGACGTATTCGTAATGCGATGTTTCCCCGCGCAGGACGCAGCCGATGCAAATTACAGCATCACATTGCCGCGATTCCGCCAGTTTTTTCGAAGCGAGCGGAATTTCAAAGGAACCGGGCACGCGCAACAATTCGATCTGCTCCGATTTCGCGCCACCGCGCTCGAGCGCATCCAGCACGCCCGCCAGCAGGCGGTCGGTGATGAAACTGTTGAACCGGCTCACCACGATTCCGAAGCGCAGCCCGTCCGCACGAAATTCACCAACGATGGCAACGGGTTTTAACTTTTCGCTCATCATTTGCCCTTGAATTGCGCGGGCCGTTTCTCGATAAAGGCGCGGGTGCCTTCGCGCATGTCTTCCGTGGCGCAACACACGCTGAACAGTGTCGCCTCCAGGAATAATCCCTCTTCCTGCGGCATTTCCATTCCGTGTTCCACGGCTTCCATCGCGTACTGCACAGCCAGGGGCGCATTCGCGGCAATCTTTTTTGCAATCGATTCGGCGACGGCGAGCAGGTCGCCAGGCTCGACGACGCGGTTCACCAGTCCAATTCGCAGCGCTTCCTCCGCTGTGATCATGTCGCCGGTAAGGATCAGTTCGTGCGCCATTCCTTTTCCGCACAGCCGCGGCAGCCGCTGCGATCCGCCGTACCCGGGCAGAATCCCCAGCTTCACTTCGGGCTGGCCGAGCTTGGCCGTTTTGCTGGCAATGCGCATGGTGCAGGCAAGCGCCAATTCGCAACCGCCGCCCAGCGCGAATCCATTGATCGCGGCAATCGAAGGCTTCCCCAATGTTTCCAGCCGGTGGAGAATCGCCTGTCCGAACAGCGCGAATTCCTTGCCGTCGACGGGCGTACGCACCGCAAGCTCGTTGATATCCGCGCCGGCGATGAACGCCTTTTCGCCCGAGCCGGTAAGGATCAGGACGCGCACGGATGAATCACCCCGCGCTTGATTCAACGCATCACCCAACTCTTCCACGGTTTGCCGGTTTAATGCGTTCAAAACTTTCGGCCGGTTAAACGTGATTCGCGCGATTTGATCTTTCACTTCATAGAGCAGGTTTTCGTATGCCATTCTCGCTCCGCTACTCGGGGATCGATTTTCGTGATCTGTGAAACAAAGTTTCCGCGCTCAGACGCGACCTTAAAATTCAAGATTCGAGATGCGAATCGCACTTTCCGCGATTAATCCAGCTTCATGGGCTTCGGATTCTTGGGATCCGCGTAATCGTAAAAACCGCGCCCGGCTTTGCGTCCGTTCCAGCCCGCCAGCACCATGCGTTTGAGCAGCGGAGGCGGCGCGAAGCGGCGCTCCTTGAACTCATCGAACATGATGTTCGCAATATAGTACGTTGTATCGTTGCCCACAAAATCGAGCAACGTCAGCGGCCCCATGGGGTGGCCGCATCCGAGCTTCATGGAATTGTCAATATCTTCGATGGAGCCGACGCCTTCTTCCAGGGCGCGAATCGCGTCGAGCAGGTACGGCACCAGCAGGCGATTCACAATAAAACCGGTCCGGTCGGTGGTTTTCACCGCTGTTTTACCCAGCTTGCCCGCGAAGGAAACCATTTCGTCGAACACTTTCGGGTCTGTCGCGATCGTCCGGATCACTTCCACCAGTTTCATCACCGGCACTGGATTAAAAAAATGAAGTCCAAGAAAACGGTCAGGCCGCTGTGTGACCACCGCCATTTCAGTTATAGAGATGGACGAAGTATTGCTGGCAAAGATGGTTGTCTTGGGACAAATCGTGTCGAGTACGGTCCACAATTCCCTCTTGGCAGGCAATTGCTCGATGATGGCTTCCACTACAAGATCGCGGTCTCGGAAATCCTCCAAATTCGTGGTGCCGTGAAGCCGGCCGCGAATTTCTCGCGCTCTGCGCCGCCGTAAACGTGCCCTTCTCCACCATGCGTGCCAGATTCTTTTCGATCGAACTGAGCCCCTTTTGAACTAATTCCTGCGAAACCTCGCGCACGGTGACCTGGCAGCCCGCTTGCGCCGCAACCTGCGCGATTCCGGAGCCCATCAGTCCGCAGCCAACCACGCCCACTTTTTCAATTGCCATTGCGATTCCCTCCCACCATTGCCAATGAATGGATGAAGCCTAGAGACTTTCGCACAGGCGAAGCAGTGCTTTCAAGCCGCTCCTTCCGCGATTCCAGCTTCCTGCATCACAGAAAATCTAGGCCATTGATTCGACAATCACTGCGATGCCTTGGCCGCCGCCAATGCACGCGGACGACAAACCGTAACGCGCGCCTCGCCGGCGCAATTCAAGCAGCAGCGTCAGCATCAGCCGCGTGCCGCTTGCCCCCAGCGGATGGCCCAGCGAGATCGCGCCGCCATTCACATTTGCCTTATCGCGATTGAGGCCCAGTCCCCTCTCCACGGCCAGATACTGCGCGGCAAATGCTTCGTTCACTTCGACCAGGTCAATTTGATCGAGTTTCAATCCCGCAAGCTGGAGCGCTTTCTGCGTTGCAGGCACCGGACCGATCCCCATGATCCGCGGCTCGACTCCTACGGCAGCCCACGAAATAATTCGTCCGAGCGGCTTCCAGCCGCGTTCCTTGGCGATCCGCTCGCGCGTGACGACCACGGCCGCAGCCCCATCCACGATTCCGCTGGCGTTTCCGGCGGTAACGATGCCGTCCTTTCGAAATGCGGGCGGCAGTGCCGCGAGAGTCTCCACTGTTGTTTCGGGTCGGCGGTGATTGTCCTCACTCACAATCTTTGATTTCTTTCCTTGCTTCACTTCGACCGGCACAATTTCTTCTTTCATCAGCCCGGACCGGAACGCAGCCTCGGCAAGTTGCTGGCTGCGCAGTGCGTATTCATCCGCATGCTGCCGGGTGATTCCATATTCGGCCGCCACATTTTCGGCCGTGTCAGACATGTTGCAGCCGCAATACGTATCCAAGAGCGCGGTCATCAGCGAGTCTTCCAGCTTTCCTTCACCCAAACGAAACCCGGTCCGGGCGCCACGAATCACGTGCGGAGCCTGCGTCATGTTCTCCATGCCGCCGGCCAGCACCAGGTTCGCTTCCCCCAGCAGGATTCGCTGTGCTGCCTGGCAGATCGATTCCATACCGGAGCCGCACAGCCGGTTCACGGTCACTGCGGGAGTCTCAATCTTCAGGCCGGCCTTCAGGGCCACGTGCCGCGCGCCATAAAGCGCATCCGAACTAGTCTGCTGCACGTTGCCGAAAATGGAATGGTCGAACTCGTGCGGGTCCACGCCCGCGCGGCGAATGGCTTCGCGGGATGCGGCGGCGCCCAATTCAATCGCCGAAGTATTCGCAAATTCACCGTTGTAGCGCGCAAAGGGTGTGCGCGCTCCGGCCAGGATCACGACGTCAGTCGGAAACATGGTTTCTCCTTCGGACGATTCTACCTTAGTTTTCAATATCGACTCGCAGAGACGGAAGGCCGATTCGAACAGGGCGATCGAAAGATCGCCACACCCGCAGGAAACCGCGTCCGGCACTTAATCTTGAAAATGCCACTTTTAGCGCGGAGTAGCTAATTCAAGGAGGGCGTCGCCGCCGTTCTGCTGTGCCTCATCCAATCCAAATTCGGCGCGATTGATCCACTCGGTCACTACGTCTTCCCGGTCGTCGTGCATGCGGTTCGTCGCTTCGGCCACAATCGCGCTCATGGTTGGCGATGGACCGGACCATGCCGCCTTTACCTCGGCAGCGACGCGCCGCAATTTATCGCCGACGGATCGTCCTTGGTCAAGAGTCGTATTGGGCAGAATAAAAGCCAATGACCATGTGGTGTACTTCACGGACAGATCCGTTTGCCGCACGGACGATTGGAGAGCCTTTGCCACAAGTTCCATATACGATTCGAGTGCGGCCTCGCCGTGCTCGCGCAATAGCTCGGCACCCCGGTCCAATTGCAGAATCGCCAGCGACACGGGCATGTTTTGCGAGCGCGACCGGCTTACTTCCGCGAGCAGGCAATCGAGATACGCGCCGCGGCTGAGCAATCCGGTTTTCTCGTCCGCGGCGCCCAGCGTGCGGACCAGCGACCGCAGGCGCGTGTGGCTGACGGACATTACAATCTGATCGCCAACGGCTTGCAGGAAAAAACTTTCGTTAGGCTTCCACACACGCGCAGCGGAATCGCC
Organism: uncultured Acidobacteriota bacterium; assembly: GCA_963797765.1. GTDB lineage: Bacteria > Acidobacteriota > Terriglobia > Acidiferrales > UBA7541 > JBGPTK01. The sequence continues at coordinate 178,031 of CAWCQU010000004.1, forward strand.
AATCAGCAACACTCCCGCCGCCGACTGCGTTTCTTTGTCCGTGAGTTGAGCCCCTAACGCCGTAGCCAGTCCCAAATCAGTCAGTGAATGCGTGGTTTCCGCGCGCAACTCAATCGCACCCAGCGCGTCCGGAGTGGCGCGCACAATTGCGTCCAGAGCCGCTGCCTTAGCGACGGGCCCGGCAGCCTCCATCCCCGTTCGAGCGAATCCCGCCTCGAGCGGCCGCGTTTCTTTCGGATGACCGATGGAAATAAGGCAGCGTGCGACACCGAGATATTTACCCACTTCGTTCACCGCTACGGCCAGAACTTCGCGTGGCGTCGCCTGCCGGTACATCAGGCTGGTGATTTCTGCGATCTCCGCCAGGTCGCGGCTCGTCTCACGGCTGGCGGCTTCGCTCTTGGCACTGGCCGTTTCGACGACCGTCGCGTCTTTCGGGACGGGGGTAGATCCCTTCGGCCACCACTCGGCGCGCTCGTACAAGGCGTAGAGCCGTTCATTTTTTGTTTCCTCGCCGGGAAACATTTCCGCAATTCGTTCCAGGCGTTCGTAGGCCTTGGGTTTCAAGGAATACTGCAGAAAAATTTCCACCTGCACCATCAAGTCGTCCAGCACCTGTTGCGTCTTGGCTTGATCATTTTCAGACTGGCCTGCATCCAGGCTCGACTCTTGCCCTTCGCTTCTCTGATCATTCTGCGTGTTCTTCTCCACGGCCTTTCCGGCGCGCAAAGTGAGGCTGCGTAAGTAGGCCGGATCCGTTTTACCTTCCAGCTTTGCGATGCGGTCCTGATTGCGGTAATCGTAGGGATCGATGTCCACCAGGCGGTCCAGGCAATCACAGGCCTGTTTAATTTTGTCGGCGTTGTAGTACAGGTCGAACAATTTCACAAGCACGTCGAAATATTTGGACTCACGGTTCAGTTCTTCATAAAGATGCGCCCAGTTCTCCGCCAGGAGAAGCGAGGCCGGATACGCTTCGGCAACCTGGTCGAATTGCGCGGTGAATTCATTTTCGCGGCGCAGCCGGAACATCCAGTTCTTGGTTTCCGCCAATACGTCCACGGCCTTTTCATCCTGCCCGGCGGCCATATACGCATCCGCAAGTTCAAAAAGTTTTTTGAAGTTTTCCTGTTTCTGTTTGTAGAACGTAACCAGCACGGGCCGGGCACGATCTAGTTCTCCCGCGCGCAGCAAAGCTTCGCCGAATACCACCAGGAAGGTTGTATCCATCTCGCCGGGTGAAAATGATTCGAGCAGTCTTACCGCTTCGGTGGGCTCGCCTTTGCGCAAGCAGGCTTCCGCGTAAAGCAAGGCGACACTGCGGTCCCGCGGAGAAAGAGCATGCGCGCGGGCAAAGAAATCAAGCGCGAGTTCCAGATCCTCCGCCGCCAGGGCGAGTTGCCCCGCCCGCAGATAGCCGTGGGCCGCCAATTCGTTCTTGTGCAGGCGCTCCGCAGCTTCAGCGAGTTTTACGTGGCATTCTGAATTATCCGGATCGAGCTGGGCGATTTTCTCCAGACAGGTAACAGCCTCGTCCAGCCGGATGTGCTCGAAGAAAAGCTTCGCCGCCGCGCCATAATGCGCGATCGCTTCCGCGGCCCGATTTTGGCGCTGCAGAAGAAATGCAAAGCTGGCCAACCGCTCCGGAGGTTGCGGCACCGCGCGCAGAAATCGTGCGTAGACGGCGGCTGCTTTCGCCAAGTCTCCGGCTTCCATCAACCGGTCGAATTGTATTCCGTAATAATGCGCCGCCCGTTCGGGGTTGCTCAACCGAGCGTGCAGGTCACCCAATGCCTGAATGGATTCCTGATGGGAAGGAACCAAGTCAAGAACCAACTGGTATTCGGCCACGGCGTCCTGGATTTTATTTTTCTCCAGGTAGCGTTTGGCGCGTTCGAGATGCTTGGTGATGTCCTGGGCCATGGATTGCCGGATTCTTCCAAGGGGCCGCTGGGGAGCGCCCGTTGCTTGAGCTAATGAATCGCCTTCGATCAGTTTCGGCGGGCTGGTTCGCCCGGAAATGACGGAATAACCAATTTATACCGTAGGGGTTGTTCGCGTCCAAGCGAAAATGGCCGACAGGTTCGCACTTCTAATTGGAGGTTCCATTGGAAAACAGTGGGGGAGCGGGCGTCACGTCATGGGCTTCCGTGCGGCTGCAGGCAATTCGCGGATTTGTTGGCGCATCGACCGCACCGTCATGCCGCTTTGAAACATGGCTGCAAATCCCAGAAACAAGAAAGGCAGCGTGACCATCACGAAAGCAAATATCGAAAACCCTGCCGCCTTCGTTTTATCCACATCAAACATGCTCAGCCCCAACACGCAGAAAAACTGGTACGAGCCTACGTTGGCCGGAGCGTTGGGAAGCGAAACTCCCAGGTTGATCACCAGGAGCACAACGCTGGCGGAAACAAACGGGAGCCCCACGTCATACGCCTGCATCATGCACCAAAGTGCGACAATCTGAAAAAATGGTATTCCCAGGGATGTTAACACCGCGGGATAAAAGCTAGGCGCTGTGCCCATGGCATGTAATCCGACCAGCGCCGGCATGAATTTCCCTGTCAGCCTCTTGGCCCTTACATGCTCGGGATCGGACGTCAATTTGATTTCCAGGTAAAGAATCGCGGCCACCATCAGCCCAACAAGGATTAACGCTATGATGCCCAGCGCAGTTGCGGCGCGCTTCAAGCGGCGCGGCAGCGGCAAATATAACGACACGATCCCGAGAGCTGCCGTCGCCACCACCAGGTCGATCAATCGTTCCACGCCAACCGACCCCAGCACGCGCCCGAAACTTATCTCTTCCGAATCCGAGAGCATGTAACTTCGCAACAGCTCGCCGGGCCGCAGCGGAAGGATCATGTTGGCAAACAGGCCGGCAAACACTGCTCGAATCGAGCGCCACAGATTCACATGGCCGAATGGCTTCAGCAGTAATTTCCAACGAACTCCCTGCACCATATAGCTGAGCACGTCGAAAATAATTCCCAGAGCCACCCACTTCCAGCTGACGTTGGAAAGGTCTCGAAGTGCTTTGTTGGGATGAATGTCGTAGAGAACAAAAATGAGGCAGGCAATGGATACAAGGTACCCGCCCCAGCGCATGACGGCTGATCCACCTCGTCGGCCGGCTTGTGCAGGCGCGCTCAATTTCTTGTTTTCGGCTCCGGCTCAGTTTCTTTGCGCAGGACGCTCAGCTTTCCGGTTGTCTCGAGCAAGGCCACCCGAACTTCCGCCAGCTTAAAAACACCTTGCGAGCGCAGAGTTTCCATCAAGTCCACGTGGGTAAGATGTTCCTTTCGCAGATTCTGTTCGATAATCCGGCCGTCGTGAATGAGCAGGGTCGGTACCCCCTCCACCGCACGTTCAAACCACCGGCTCGAAAAAGCCAATCGGCCTACCAGCCAGTTCAGCACCAAGACAGCTGCGCCGCCGATCAACCCGCCGATGATTGAATTGTCCGGCCCAATCATCGCGTTCTGCAGCACATTACTTAGGATGAGTAAGACGATTAAATCAAACGCCGTCATTTGCGCCACTTGCCGCTTTCCCAGCAGACGGAACATCACCAGCAGGAATGTGTAAACCACTACCGAGCGCAGTATCTTTTCCCAAACTGGTATTTCCGGCAACCACCAATGCACCATCACGTTCCTCGCTCGGAAACCCAGAGCCTAACTTCCCGGCTCGAGACATCAGCCTGCCGAACCCTCCGGCACTCGTGGCCGGAGGCAGGCTTGGGACAACCTCACTCCGCCAGCGGGCGGAGTCAACCAGAGCCGGGATTCTACGATGATTTGCCTAGTTTTGGGCTACTTACCCTAAACAATATGCCACAGCCTACGATACTCGAACCCGCTAGGCAATCCCGATGACGCTTCCACCCATTGGCCGCAGGCTGCAATCTGTGGCACACTCGCTGGTTTAGGGAACGCGGACTGAACCTATCGGATGGCTCTTCGGAAGTCTACACGGGCCTCGGATTATTTGCCGCGCGGAGACCATGGATCCCCAATTCATACGCAATTTCTGCATTATTGCGCACATTGATCACGGCAAGTCGACTCTGGCCGACCGGCTCCTTGAGATTACCGGCGCCCTGTCGCAACGGGAAATGACCGCGCAGGTGCTCGACTCTATGGACTTGGAGCGCGAACGCGGCATCACCATCAAGGCCAAGAGCATCCGCCTCCACTACACTACTGCGGCAGGCCAGGAATATCAGCTCAACCTGATTGATACTCCCGGCCATGTGGATTTTTCCTACGAAGTCTCCCGGGCGCTCTCCGCATGCGAAGGAGCGTTGCTGGTGGTGGACGCAAGCCAGGGCGTGGAGGCGCAAACCGTTGCCAACGCTTTTCTGGCATCGCGACACAACCTCACCATCATTCCGGTGCTCAACAAGATCGACCTCCCGGCTGCTCTTCCCGAACAGGTGAAAGAGCAAATCGAAAGCGTCCTGGCGATTTCTGCTGAGGACGCCTTGCAGATCAGCGCCAAGAGTGGCCTGGGCGTACAGAAAGTGCTCGATGCCATCATTGAGCGCGTTCCGCCGCCTGTGGGCTCGGCGGAAGCTCCGTTGCGAGCACTGATTTTCGATTCCTGGTTCGATATCTACCGCGGCGCGGTGGTGATGGTGCGCGTGATGGAGGGCCGGATCGCGCCCACGATGCGCATCCGGCTTTGCGCCAATGACGAGGTCTATGAAGTAGAAGCGCTCGGGGTGCTGACGCCCAAGCCGGTGGTGGTGCAGGAGCTGGCCGCAGGGGACGTAGGCTTCATTGTAGCGAATATCAAACGAGTCGCCGACGCGCGCGTCGGCGACACCGTGATCGAAGCCGACCGGCCAGCCGCTCCGCTTCCCGGCTTTGAAGCGATCAAGCCGATGGTTTTTGCCGGCTTGTATCCCGTTTCGGCGAACGATTATGAACTGCTGCGCGACGCTCTTTCCAAGCTGCAATTGAATGACGCGGCATTTTTCTACGAACCCGAGAATTCCGTGGCGCTGGGCTTTGGTTTTCGATGCGGATTTCTCGGCTTGCTACACATGGAAATCGTGCAGGAGCGCCTCGAGCGCGAGTTCAACATTGATTTGATCACCACGGCCCCCAGCGTGCGTTACCGCATCACCACCACGGCCAACGAAATTCTGGAGGTCGATAGCCCCACCAAATTTCCTCCGCCCACTTCGATCGCAAAGATCGAAGAGCCGATCCTGATCGCGATGATCATCACGTCGGAAGATACCGTCGGCGGGATTTTGCAACTGTGTGAGGAAAAGCGCGGCGTGCAGAAGAATTTTGAGTATCTCTCGCCCACCCGCGTGATGCTGACTTACGAAATGCCGTTGAACGAAATCGTCCTAGATTTTTACGATCGCTTGAAGAGCGCTTCGCGCGGCTATGCTTCCCTCGATTACCACCTGGAAGGCTATCGCGAAGCCGACCTGGTAAAGCTCGACGTCCTGGTGGGAGGCGAGCCGGTGGACGCATTGACAATCGTGCTCCACCGCGAACAGGCCTACGAGCGTGGTCGCGATTTGGTCTCGCGCCTGCGGAAATTGATTCCCCGGCAAATGTTCGAAGTTCCCATCCAAGCCGCGATTGGCAGCCGCGTAATCGCTCGCGAGACCATCAGCGCCATTCGCAAAAACGTGATCGCCAAGTGCTACGGCGGCGACATCAGCCGCAAACGGAAACTCCTCGAAAAACAAAAGGAAGGCAAACGCCGTATGAAGCGCGTGGGCAAAGTGGATATTCCCCAGGAGGCGTTCCTGGCGGTCCTCAGAGTTGCAAGTTCGTCAGACGAGTAACGGATCGTCGCCGTCATTCTAAGCATAAGTTTTAAGTCGCGGCTGCCGCTGGCTCAATTTCACCCGCCGGTCCCGAACAGTGAGCTTCTCTTCCTCATGAGGCTGCGCCGCTCCCGCTCGACCGGCGCGAAACGGGCTTCGTGACTTCTTCTCATTGGCAGCGTCTAATCCGCCAGAAGGAGGAGAGCTCAAATGGCATCATTTGGGCGGGACCTTCGCTATGGCTTAAGAGTGCTCCGGCTGAGCCCGGGGTTCACGATCGTCGCCATTCTGACTCTAGCCCTGGGAATCGGCGCCAACACCGCAATTTTTCAATTGATCGACGCCATCCGGCTGCGTACCATCCCGGTGAAAAATCCGGAAGAGCTCGCCGTCGTGAAAATCGCGGACCGCAAGTGGGGCTCCGGTAATTTCCAGGGCCGTTATTCGCAAATCACCTTTCCCATGTGGGAGCAGATCCGCAAGCGCCAAGAAAGCCTTTCTGCAATTTCGGCCTGGGGAACCGAGTCCTTTAACTTGGCCACGGGCGGCGAGGCGCATTATGCGCAAGGAATCTGGGTGAGCGGCGATTTCTTCAACGTCCTCGGAGTCCACCCGCTTCTAGGACGGCTCATTTCGCCAGAGGACGACCAACCCGGCTGCGGATCAGCGGCAGTAAATATCAGTTACGCATTCTGGCAGCGAAATTATGGAGGCGACCCCACCGCAATCGGCAAGCGCATGACGCTCGAAGGCAGCCCCTTTGTGATCAGCGGCATCACCCCGTCAAATTTCAAAGGGATATCCGTAGGGGATTCGTTTGACGTGGCAGTTCCGATTTGTTCGGAGCCGGTAATTCATCGGGAGGAGAGCCGTTTAACGGTTCGCCACTCCTGGTGGCTCGCCACCATCGGCAGGCTGAAACCAGGCCGGTCAGTCGCTCAGGCCACGGCGCAACTCAATGCGATCAGCCCCGCGATCCTTCAGGAAACCATTCCTCCTTTTTATGACGCCGAAGGAGTGAAGAATTATCTGGCCTATCGATTCGCCGCGTATCCCGCCAGCACTGGATTTTCCAATCTACGCAGAGACTCGGAGACTCCGCTTTGGCTTCTGTTGGGAATTTCGGGAATGGTATTGCTGATTGCCTGTGCGAATCTGGCTAACCTGATGCTGGTCCGCGCCAGCGCGCGGGAACGGCAAATCGCCATCCGCATGGCGCTGGGTGCTACGCGAGCCCAGTTGATTGGGCAACTGCTGTCCGAGTGCTTGCTGCTGGCGGTGGCCGGAGCCATTGGCGGGCTTTTACTGGCAGAGGCCGTCAGCCGCGCACTGGTTGCCTTCGTCAGTAAGCAAAACAGCCCTATTGTTCTGGACCTCGCCATGGATTGGCGCGTCTTGGCATTTACGGGCGGTCTGGCGATTTTTACAACCCTACTCTTCGGATTGACTCCAGCCTTGCGCTCGACCACGACGGAGCCGGGCGCCGTGCTGCAATCCGGCAGCCGGGGAATGACGGGAGGCCGCGAGCGGTTCAGCCTGCGCCGAATTCTGGTGTCATCGCAAGTGGCTCTTTGCTTGATGCTTCTGGTGAGCGCGTTGCTTTTCACACGCAGCTTGCGGAATCTGCTGACGCTGGATGCCGGATTTCAGCAGAACGGCATCCTGGTAACCAGCGTCCAATTCAGCCGGGCAGACATCCCGAAAGAGCGCCGCGTCGAGTACCGGCGCGAGATTGTGGATCGCTTGCGCCAAATTCCGGGGGTGGAATCGGTGGCCGGAGCGCGAGTGACTCCAATTGGCGGCAACAGCTCAAACCGCTATTTGCTCGGCGATAATTCGGAGGACAAACGGGGCACCACCTGGCTGAATTACGTCAGCCCCGGATTCTTCAAGACTCTGGGAACCCCGCTTCTGAGCGGCCGCGACTTCAATGACAACGACACTTCCAGCCTCGCCCAAGATAGCCATCGTCAACCAGGCGTTTGTGCGCAAATTCCTGAATGGCGGAGAAGCCCTGGGAAAAACATTTCGTATGTGGGAATCCCCGGGGAAGCCGGTGCCTGTGTATGAAATTGTGGGAATAGTAGCGAATGCTAAATATCAGGACCTTCACGAAGATTTCCTGCCAACGGCATATTTCCCCGCGTCTCAGGAAAGCTCCAATTGGCCGGAAGAGCAGATCGTAATTCGTTCGCAAGTGTCGCTGGCTGGGCTGATTGCCTCCGTGAAACAGGCGATTGGCGAAATGAATCCGGATATCGATCTGGAGTTCAAAGTTTTTAAAACTCAGATTCGCGATTCGCTTTTGCAGGACGAGTTAATGGCCACGCTTTCCGGGGTGTTCGGTTTTCTGGCGGCGCTGCTGGCCGCGATCGGGCTGTACGGCGTGATTTCCTACATGGTGGCGCAGCGAACGCGCGAAATCGGAATCCGCATGGCGATCGGCGCTCAGGGGCGCGACGTAATTTGGATGATCATGCGGGAAGCGGGATTCTCACTTTGATCGGATCTGGCGGTCGGAACGGGTATGGCGCTGTTTCGCCGCGCGCTCGGCGAGATCAATCGTTTTCGGGTTGAAGCCCCGCGATCCATTAACGTTTGCCATCGGCCATTTTGACTCTGGCCGTGGTGGCAGCATTGGCAAGCTTCATTCCGTCGTATCGCGCGTCAAAACTCGATCCAGTGGTAGCACTGCGAGAGGAATAAACCGCCCTTGGGCGAAGGAAGCTTCAGGTTTAAGCGGCAGTGAGCAAGATCGGTTCGCCCTTGGTGATCACAATCGTATGTTCGTAGTGAGCGGCGAGTCTGCCATCTTCGGTGCAAACGGTCCAGCCGTCGGATTGCAACTCTCCCTCGCCGCACCCCGCGGCGATGATCGGCTCGATCGTAATCACCAGTCCTTCCGTTAGAATTTCATTCGCGTTGGGCTCCCAATAATTTGGAACCGACGGCTCTTCGTGTATCGTGCGGCCCACGCCGTGGCCGCAAAGTTCCCGGACCACGCGAAACCCGCTGCTTCTCACTTCGCGCTCCACCGCCCGGCCAATTTCATTCACGCGGTGCCCGGCGCGCGCCACGCGTAAAGCCTTGCGGAACGCGCGTTCGGCGCAACGAGCCAGCTTTTCGGCTTCTCTGTTCACCGGCGGCACAGTCACACTTACAGCGGAATCGGCGTGGAAACCATCTTTCATCGCGGTCAAATCAAGCTTCACCAGATCGCCCGGCTGGATCACGCGTTCTCCGGGGATTCCGTGGACCACCTCGTCATTTACGCTGATGCAAACCGCGCCGGGGAACTTATAGACCTCAGGCGGCGAGGATCGCGCTCCTTCTCTCGCGAGCGAGTTGGCGCCCATCCGCTGAGTTCCTGCGTGGTCACGCCGGGACGCACCGCGGCAGCCAGCGCGCGAAGCGTACGCGCGACAATTCCTCCGATTGCCTTCATCTTCTCCAGTTCCGCCGGCGTTTCAATCGACATTCGAATCTCCCGTTCAATCCCACGATCTTCCTAATTATATGCGGCCCTATCCAGATTGAAATGTCAATTTGATTGAAACACTCGTCTCAATTCACATTCAGAACGGGCGCTTGACGCTACTCGGCTTTCTTTTCCTTCACTGTGGCGCCAATTTGCCCGCGCGCCAAACGCAAGGAAATTTCATCGCCCAAGGCCACTTGCTCTACCGATCGCAGCAATTTTCCGGAAGCATCGTAAGCCACGGAATAGCCGCGCTCGAGCACCGCAAGCGGGCTCCGCTCCTGCAATCGCAAATTCGCTGCCTCCCACTGCCGTCGCTTGGCCACCAGCAGCCGGCCGGCCAACGCCCCCAATTCATTCGACTGCAACTCAAACTGACGCCGCAACCGGCCCACGCGCGCGCTCGGCTCCGCCGACGCGAATCTCATCTGCGCGGATGAAAGTTCCCGGCGCTTTTGCGAGATTGCTTTGCCCAGGGCCGCGCCCAGTTCTCCCAAACTTCGCTCGATCCGCAAGCGCATTGCCGTCGCGCGCGCGCGCAAATCAAACGAGGTGATCCGCGTCTGCGCCACGTTCAAGCGCTGCCGGGCATGCTCGAATCGCGTCGCAAGAGTATCGCCCAAAGCCGCGGTGCATTCATCAAGCTGCTGCCGGCGCAATCGCACCAAATCCTCCAGCCGGCGGAACCCGCGATGCTGCTGCAAATCGCGCAGGCCGTGCCGCAATTCCGATAGCCGGTAACGCATGTTATGCGTTAATTGGCGTTCCAGGTCGGCGATGTGCTTTTCAAACTCGACCCGCGAGCGCAGCACCAACTCCGCCGCTTGCGAAGGCGTCGCCGCTCGCACATCGGCAACAAAATCCGCGATTGTGAAATCCGTTTCGTGACCCACTCCGCTGATCACTGGCACCAGGGAAGCGGCAATCGCCCTTGCCACAATTTCCTCGTTGAACGCCCATAAATCCTCGAGCGAGCCGCCGCCCCTCGCCACGATAATGACGTCCACCATAACTTCCAGAGCCTGCGAACTGCTCAGAAACCTCACCGCTTCCGCAATCTCTTCGGCCGCGCCTTCGCCTTGCACCTTCACCGGATATACGATCACCTGGACATTGGGGAAGCGCCGCCGAAGGACACGCAGGATGTCGCGGACCGCGGCGCCTCGAGGGGAAGTCACCACGCCGATTCGCGCGGGAAGGATCGGCAGCGCACGCTTGCGCGCAACGTCGAACAGCCCCTCGGCCGCCAGCCGCTTCTTCAATTGTTCGAACGCCAGTTGCAGGGCGCCCAGGCCCACTGGCTCAATGTGCTGGACGTAGAGCTGATATTCACCGCGAGGTTCATAAACGCTCACGGAACCTCGCACGGTCACTTGCAATCCATCTTCAGGGCGAAATTTCAGCAGCCGCACCTGGTCACGAAATGCAACGCAACGAATCTGCGAACGCGCATCCTTTAAAGTGAAATAGAGATGCCCCGGCTGCGAGAGGTGGCAATTCGAAACTTCCCCTTCCACCCAGATATTTCTGAACTCGAGTTCGAGGATTTCCTTAATGCGCGCGGTCAGCTCGCTGACTTTCCAGATGTGCCGTTCCGGCATCAGGCTGAGCGTGAATTGGCTCATAGTCTTGTCATTAATCTACATCACAATTGGGTTTTTGCAGCGTCTCGGGGAGGCAATCGCGCAGGGACGCCGGCAATTCTAGTGGCGGAAAAGGGAGACCAGCCACATCACTACTGTAAAAAAAGCGCTCAATACTAGGCAGGTGACGATCGGGAAATAGACAGTCGAATTCTGGCTGTGATACGCGATATCACCCGGCAGGCGTCCTAACCGGAACGGCAAGCCGCCCGTGCGGGTTCCAATCAAAATCCCAGCGCCCACAGTCGCGAGAAACAGGCCCAAGAAGAACAATAATTTCCCAAGTTCCCGCATAGTGCCCTCGCGCGCCTCTTTGGACCGGATATAACTGCGTTCTTGTAATTCTAATGAATTCTGGAAGTTTGTGCTTGTGCTTCGTGCCAGTGGAAACGTAAGAGACACCATACGGTGCCTCACAGGACATCAAAGAAAAGTAGAAGAAGTCCAACGGACAAGCGAGCGAGTGACGGGTTTTAGAATTCTCATTACAGCAGCGGCTTCCCAGCTTGTGGCAGAATCAAAATCTTGGTCATTCCGAGCCCGAATTTTGGGCGAGGAATCCAGAGAGAACCCAAAATGCCCGAGAAGTAGTGCGTTATTCCTGCGCCCATTGAGGGTGGCGTCGCATCGAAGAGCGGATTTCGACTGTTTCCGAAAACTGATCGGCCCATGGAATGCCCTAAATTACATTATTGCGGCTCTGAGAATTCCGTGTCCTCTGGCACATCGGTCGGGCTCTCAAATTCGATCCTGTACCCATCCGGATCCGCTAGAGAGGTGACCCACAGCCCATTCCCAACGAAAGGTTTCGAAGCCTGAATTCCCCGGCTCATGACCTCACGGTAGATTGCCAGTGCGTCTTTACATAAGAAGCAGATCGAGACGCCCTCTCCCACTTTCCCCTTGGGAACCCAGGAATTAAGCCCTTGTTTGCGGAATTCCTGCAGCATCAAAGCCGCGTTCCCGAGTTGCAGCCAGCACCAGCGGAGTTTACCGTCATCAATCCACTTTTTGGTCATTTCAAAGCCCACGCCGTCAACATAAAACCGCAGGGATTCGTCGATATTCGACACCCTGAAAAATGGCACGGCCTGTTCGACGTTTGCTTCGGTTTTCGTTCCAGTTTTCGCCTCAGCGTTCATTGTTCCGGATCCTCAAAATTAAATCCGAAGCAGCCCAACAGCTCACAATCGGCGAAATGAAAAACTCCGCCTGTCTTATATTAGTTCCACGCCTCCAAAAAAATATCCGATCTCAAACGCCGCCGTCTCCGGCGCATCCGATCCGTGCGTGCAATTATTCTGGATGCTGGTCCCAAATAATTTTCGTATCGTCCCTGGAGCAGCTTTCGCGGGATCGGTGGCCCCCATCGTTTCCCGCCACCGCGCGATGGCGCCTTCCGCTTCCAGCACCATCACAAACACTTTGCCGGAACTCATGAACTCCGTCAGGTCCTTAAAAAACGGCCGTTCGCGGTGCACGGCATAAAAACCCTCCGCTTCCGATTTCGTCAACCGCCGCGACTTGATCGCCACAATTTGAAATTTCGCTTCATTGATGTGCCTCAGAATATCGCCGGCCGCTCCACGCCCCACGGCATCCGGCTTGATGATGGCTAACGTTCTCTCGATCGCCAATTCGGTCTCCTTTTTTCTTGAGCTCTCTCCATTTTCCCGCTATCTAATCGCCGCGGCCAGGGCATGGCCGATTTCCGCCGGACTATCCACGCAGTGAATTCCCGCCGCGCGCATGGCCGAATATTTTTCCTTGGCCGTTCCCTGCCCTCCGCTGATGATCGCGCCGGCATGGCCCATTCGCCGTCCCGGCGGAGCCGTTTGCCCCGCGATAAATCCCACCACCGGTTTCCGCACGTTCGCCTTGATATATTCCGCCGCGATTTCTTCCGCATTGCCGCCGATTTCGCCGATCATGACGATCGCCTGCGTGTCGGGATCATCATTGAACAATCGAATCGCATCCAGAAAAGACGTCCCGATAATCGGATCGCCGCCAATCCCGATGCAGGTGGATTGCCCAATCCCGAGTTTCGTGAGCTGGTCCACCGCTTCATAGGTCAAAGTTCCGCTGCGGCTCACCACTCCCACATTCCCCTGCTTGTGAATCCGTCCCGGCATGATTCCCATCTTGCATTTTCCCGGTGAAATAATTCCCGGACAGTTCGGTCCGATCAATCGCGTCTTGCTGCTTCTTAATGCAGCCGCCACGCGAACCATGTCAAGAGTTGGAATTCCTTCCGTGATGCACACCACCAGCGGCACGTCGGCGTCCTCCGCTTCCAGGATCGCGTCCGCTGCGAACGGAGGCGGCACGAAAATCAGCGACGCATCCGCATTCGTTTTTCGTACCGCTTCCGAAACGGTATTAAACACCGGCACATCCAAATGGCTTGTGCCGCCCTTGCCCGGCGTCACGCCCGCCACCACCTTCGAGCCGTATTCAATCATCTGCTCGGCGTGAAAACTGCCTTCGCGACCGGTCAATCCCTGCACCACGACGCGCGTCTTTTCATTCACCAGCACGCTCATCGTGCACCTCCCGCCAGCCGCACCACTTTCTCCGCTCCGTCCTTCATTCCATCCGCCACCGTGAAATTCAATCCGGATTTCTTCAATATTTCTTTTCCTTCCATCACATTCGTTCCTTCCATCCGCACCACCACCGGCACCTTCACTTTCAGTTCGTGCGCCGCGTTAACGACCCCCGTCGCCAGCACGTCGCAACGCAAGATGCCCCCGAAAATATTGATAAACACCGCCTTCACGTTCGGATCACTCAACAAGATTCGAAACGCGTTCTTCACCTGTTCCGCCGAAGCTCCGCCGCCCACATCCAGGAAATTCGCGGGACTTCCTCCGGATAACTTAATAATATCCATCGTCGCCATGGCCAGTCCTGCCCCGTTCACCATGCAGGCGATGGTTCCATCCAGCTTGATATAGTTCAGCTTGAATTTCGAAGCTTCGATTTCCAACGGGCTTTCTTCATCCACGTCGCGCAATTGCAGCAGATCCGGATGCCGCGGCAGAGCGTTGTCGTCGAAGTTCACCTTCGCATCGAGCGCCACCAGCCGCCCATCGCCCGTCACAACCAGCGGATTGATTTCGATCAGCGACGCATCGGTTTCCAGGAACGCGCGGTACAACGATTGAAAAAACGGCACTGCTGCGTTCACCACTTCCGGCGCCAATCCCAGTCCGAATCCGATCTTTCGCACCTGATACGGCTGCAATCCCACCGCAGGCTCGATCGTCTCGCGCAAAATTGCTTCCGGATGTTCGCGCGCCACTTCCTCAATTTCCATTCCGCCGGACGCGCTGGCCATGATCACCGGCGCCGCCACCGCGCGGTCCACCAGAATGCTCAGGTAAAGTTCGCGCTTGATGTCGAGCCCCTCTTCAATCAACAATCGGCGAACCACCCTGCCTTCGGCGCCCGTCTGCGCAGTCACCAACGTCATTCCCAGGATATTTCCGGCGTGCTCCTCTGCCTGCTGCACGGATCGCGCCAGCTTCACCCCGCCACCTTTGCCGCGTCCTCCTGCATGAATCTGCGCCTTCACAACCACCACAGGAGTCCCCAACCGCTCCGCCACCGCCTTGGCTTCTTCCTTTCTAAAAACAACTTCCCCGCGCGGCACCGGTACTCCAAATCTCGCAAGAATTGCTTTCGCTTGATACTCATGAATCTTCATTGTTCACCTGTTTAGAATTGCTTTCACGCAGCGCCGGTGTCCTGCCCGCACTCTTGTGCCCAAGCCAAAGTCGGCGCAAACAATGTTAGAATTTCCATGCAACCAAAACGACCAAGTTTACCCGGAAGGGGAACCTCCGGCAAGGAGCCATCGGGATGTTTCAAGGTGAAACAATTTGTCTTCCGATTGGCTGAAGCAGAAATTGCAGCCGCCGTTTTTCAGCGGGAGCGTAAAAAGCCGATGCTTAAATTCGCGGTCGTCCAATACAAGCGTCCGGACTTGACCTTCGAACAATTCCGTGACTATCTCCTCCAGGTGCATGCGCCGATGGCCCGAAAAATTCCTGGGCTTCGCCGCTGCCTCTACAACATCGTCATGGACGATGCCACGCGAAACGCGCCTGGCTGGCACGGGATCGTCGAGCTTTACTTCGACGACTTTCCCTCGATGCAAGCAGCATGGGCCACGCCAGAGGGAAAGGCAGCGACAAACGACAACGCGCAATACGCCGACATCACAAAAACTTCCTGGTCCATTGTGGAAGAGATAAAGATTCTATGATCGCCGCCGCGACACAGAAAATTATCGAACGCCATCATCTCTCGCGCGCGGAGGCCGAAGCCGCGATGGAGCAAATCCTCGCGGGCCACTCCACCGAAGCCGAAATTGTCGGCCTTCTCACGGCGCTTCGCGAAAAAGGCGAAACAGTCGAGGAACTTGTAGGTTTCGCCGCCGTAATGCGCGCCCACGCGACCCCGATTTTTCCTGTGGGTCGCGACGGCAGCGCTGCCTCCGATCCGGCTTTGGTGGATACCTGCGGCACCGGCGGCGATCACCTGGGAACTTTCAATATTTCCACCGCTGCCGCCTTCGTGGTCGCAGGGGCTGGAGTTCGAGTCGCCAAGCACGGCAACCATTCCGTCAGTTCAAAATGCGGCTCGGCCGACGTCCTTGAAGCGCTCGGAATCGCTATCGAATTAACTCCCGAACGCACCCGTGCCTCGATCGAGCAAATCGGATTTGGATTTCTGCTTGCCCCGGCGGTACATACCGCCATGAAGCATGCCATGCCCGCGCGCAGGAAAATCCGCGGACAGACGATTTTCAACCTGCTCGGCCCGCTGACGAATCCCGCCGGCGCTTCCGCGCAGATCGTCGGCGTTTATGACGGATCCCGTGCGGCCACGCTCGCCGAAGCTCTTGGAGCGCTGGGAGTGCGCCATGCGTTCGTTGTCCATGGCGCCGATGGTCTGGATGAAATTTCGCTCTCGGGCGAATCCACGATTGCAGAGCTGAAGGACGGCGCGGTCCGCCGCTACACCGTCACGCCCGAAGATTTCGGGTTCTCGCGCGCGCCGCTGGATGCAATCGCCGGAGGCAACGCCCGCTACAACAGCGAAATTATTCGAGAGATTCTGCAAGGCAAACCCGGTCCACGCCGGGAAATTGTTCTGATCAATTCAGCGGTCGCGCTCGTCGCCGCCGGACGAGCCGCCGATTTTGCCGGCGGAGTATTCGTCGCTGCGCAATCAATCGATTCGGGCGCCGCCCAAGCCGTGCTCGACGCCCTCGTTCAATTTTCACGGCAAGAACAAAAGCAATCCAAATCTGAATAGCGTTTCGAGTTCCCTTGTCGATCCGCAAATCTTCCGGCTCGCTTTCGTCTGCTATTGTTGCTGCAAATTCCGCACCGCGATTCCGAACGAAATCAACGAAAACACCGCGAAGAGCGCTGTTTCCCACGCGATTCGCCCCGGCGCGCCGATTCCCAGCGTACAAAAACGCAGAAAATCCACTTGCCAGGTGATGGGATTGATGTAGGCCGCCATGCGTAACCAAGCCGGCAATGGCTCCAGCGGATAAAACATCGAGCTGACTAGAATCAATAAATAGAAAACCGACGTCAAAGTATTGAACACGTCATTCCGCCGGATTTTCAAGGCAAAAACCGCGAAGAAGAAAAACCATCCCGCCGTTCCGCCAATCACTCCCAGTAGAAGCAGAGGCAACCGGCTTGGCAACAGCGTCACGCCGAGCATCCACCGCGCCACGGCGACTGTAACGGCTGCCTGCGCCACAGCCACGAACACGTTGAACATCACTTTGCCAACCAACAACTGCCCCCGCCGCAGCGGATACGTGAGCATTTCATAAAAAATTCCATTGTCGCGGTCCATGAAGAATGTCCACGCCGTGTTGGACGCGATAATGAAGCCGGCCATCCCGATCACGCCCGGCAAAAAGAACGATAGGTAATCCACGCCCGCCGCCGTGGCCGGCGCGCCGATCGCGCGATTCATCCCCACCCCGAACAGCAGGAAGTAGCCGAGCGAATAAATCAAATCCCAAAATAGATAGATGAAATTCGTCGCGCGAATCTTCCCTTCGCGATACAGCATTGCGGCAATTCCTGGCATCGGGTTCCCTCCTCTCGAGCCGTTTAATTTCCGATTTCTTTTTCCTGCGTCAACTCCACGAAAACATCCTCCAGGCTGGCCCCGCCAATTTCCACGTGCAGCACTTTGCCTTTCTTCGCCAGCTCACCCACAATCTCGATCACGCGTCCTTCGTCCGATTTCAACGCCAGTTCAAGCGTGTTCTGATTGATGTTCGATCGCAGCGGAGCCAGCCGCGCTACGTCCTCCTCAAGCGAAGCGGGCAGCGCATCAAATGTGATTGCGATTTCATAAACGCCCGCCGAAAGCAATTTCAGGGAGTGCAGATCGCCGCGCGCCACTTGTTTGCCTTTGTTGATGATCAGGATGTCGTCGCACAAATCCTCCGCTTCGCTCAGGATTTGTGTAGTCAGCACGATCGTTCGGCCGGCGGCCGCCTCTTCGCGCAAATAGCCCATCACGGCGCGCTTCAGAATCGGATCCATGCCGGTCGAGAATTCATCCAGAAAAATTACCGGAGTTTTCACCATGAATATCTTGGCCACCTGCACGCGCCGCCGGAATCCGCCGCTCAGGTCTTGCGCTTTGCGGTCCGCTTCCGGTCCCAGGTGGAATCGCTCCATTACGTCGGCGGCGCGGCGGCGCGCCTCCGCGGCGCTCAGGCCGTGGAATCGCGCGAAGGTAAGCAGGTTATCCCGCACGCTCAAAAATAATTCGACGGCCGTCTCCTGGATCACCATCGAGATTCTGCGGCGGACTTCCAACGGTTGTGCGGCCACGTCGAAACCTTCAATCCGCGCTTGTCCGCCGGTCGGAACCAGCAGCGTGGAAAGCATTTTCAGAAGCGTCGTTTTTCCGGCCCCGTTTGGACCCAGCAAACCGAAAATGACGCCGCGCGGCACGCTAAAACTGATTCCGTTCACGGCATGCACAGGCGGGCTGGCTGTTCGCCACCCGGCAAACCCGCGCGGTTGATAGACTTTTTCCAAATTCTCCACTTCGAGTGCAAATTCGCTCATCGCCTCTCCCGATTCCTTGCAGCAAACACAATTCGCGGTTTCGCCGCGATGCGCTTGAGTTTAGAAAAGTTAGTTGCCGATTGGATTTCAAAAACTATAATGAGCACCCTGCCGGGCGCTTCACTCGCTGGAGGCCAGCGATAATTTAGAGGAGAATCTGGATGATCCGCATAGGCTTTCTACTCTTGTTGCTGACGGGAATAATCTATCCAGCCGAAGCTCAAAAGTCAAACACGCCCGTAACTGGCTCCGCGAGCACAAACATGCCCGCGGCAGCGCACGTAGCTTCCGCCGTGCGCGCATACCGGCAGGCCAACGAACACGCCATCATCGACGAATTCGTCTCGCTGCTCTCCATTCCCAATACCGCTTCGGACGCGGCCAACATCCAAAAAAATGCCACCAGGCTTGTTGCGATGCTCGAACAGCGCGGAATTCGCGCGCAATTGCTGCCGATTTCCGGACGCGGCCCTGTCGTATTCGGCGAGCTCACCACGCCCGGCGCGAAACGCACTCTAATTTTTTACGCGCACTACGACGGCCAACCCATCGAACCCGGCAAGTGGACCGGCACTGACCCTTTCGTCCCGGCCCTGCGCAGCGATTCCATCGACGCAGGCGGCAAGCTGATTGCATTTCCGTCGCCGGGTACACCGTATGAAGACGATTGGCGCATCTACGCGCGATCCGCTGGCGATGACAAGGCACCCATCGTCGCCGTTCTTGCCGCGATTGACGCATTGCGCGCGAATAAAATTCCACTCTCCGTCAATCTGAAACTGATCCTCGAAGGGGAAGAAGAAGCCGGCTCGACGCACCTCGAATCCACTCTGTTGGCCCATCGCGATTTGTTGGCTGGCGATCTGCTGATCGCCGCCGATGGTCCCGTGCATCAAAGCGGCCGCCCGCTGGTTTGTTTTGCCAATCGTGGCTCGGTTCCTGTCTCGATAACGGTCTACGGTCCTTTGCACTCTCTTCACAGCGGCCACTATGGCAACTGGGTTCCGAATCCCGCCATGCGGCTGGCCCAATTGCTTGCCAGCATGAAGGACGCCGATGGCCACGTGCTTGTGGAAGGATTTTACGATGGCGTCGTACCTCCCGGCCCTACTGAGCGCCGCGCCATGGAGCAAGCTCCGGCGTACGACGGGGAACTATTGCGAGACTTCGAAATAAGCCGGACCCGATGGCGGCGGTAAGAAACTGCTCGAAATGATCATGCAGCCTTCGCTGAATGTTGACGGCCTGGAAAGCGGATGGACGGGCGCGCAAGCCAAAACCATTATTCCCGATCGCGCTGTCGCCTCGCTCGATCTGCGACTGGTAAAAAATATTCAACCGCAGCAACAATTCGACCGCCTCGTCGCGCACATTCGCAAACAGGGATATTTCGTAATCGATCGCGAGCCAACCCGCGAGGAACGGCTGAAATATCCGAGGATCGCCACGGTCACACGCGAAGGAGGCTATCCTGCGTGGGGCACATCGATGGATTTGCCTGTCTCTCAGGCGTTGGTGAACGTGGCGAACGAAGCCACCGGCGGCACTCTCGTCGTGTTGCCGTTGATGGGCGGCAGCACGCCCATGTACATCTTTGAAAATTTGGGATTGCCCGTGATCAGCGTTCCCATCGCCAATTACGACGACAATCAGCACAGCCCCAATGAAAATCTCCGCCTCGGCCAATTCTGGCGAGGCATCGAACTGTTCGCCGCGCTCCTCGCCGATTTGAACTGGTGAGCTAAGGCGCAACGGGCGCAGCAAGCAGCGCCCCTACATTCAATATTTACTCTTACAATTTTAGGAAATTCTCGAGGAGGCGAAAACCAACTTCGGTGAGCACTGACTCCGGATGAAACTGCACGCCCTCAACCAGCAACTTGCGGTGCCGCAGGCCCATGATCACACCGTCGTCGGTCTCGGCGGAAATCTCCAGTTCGCGCGGCAGCGATTTTCGTTCGACGATCAGCGAATGATAGCGCGTCGCCGTAAAGCGTTGCGGCAGCTTCCGGAAAATGGTTTTTCCGTCGTGCGTGATTTCGCTCGTCTTGCCGTGCATTAGCTTTCGCGCCCGAATGATTTTCCCGCCGAAAGCCGCGCCAATCGCCTGGTGTCCCAGGCACACGCCGAGAATGGGAATCTTCCCCGCGAACCGCTCGACCAGCGGCACACTGATGCCCGCTTCCTGCGGCGTGCACGGCCCGGGCGAAATTACGATGCGCTCCGGCGCCAGATCCTCGATTTCGTCGATCGTGATCTGATCATTGCGGCGAATCGCGAGTTTCTGCCCCATCTGGCCAAGGTATTGCGCCAGGTTGTAGGTGAACGAATCGTAGTTGTCTAGCAGCAGAATCATGGATGCCAAGCTTCTGTAGTTATCCCTTAGATTCTTTTCGACGATGCTTTTCTGGTTCTCAGCGTGCCGGCATTCCGCGCTTCCGCCACTTCCAATGCCCGCAAGGGAGCCCGCGCTTTATTTACGCATTCCTCGTACTCTCGCTCCGGAACGGAATCAGCCACAATTCCGGCGCCCGCCTGCACGTACGCATGTCCATTCTTCAAAACCAAGCGTACGCAGGCCGATGCACGAATCCAAATTGCCCGAAAAATCGAGATACAAAATCGCGCCGCCATAAATTCCGCGCCTTGTGGGCTCGAGCTCGTCGATAATTTCCATCGCGCGCACTTTCGGCGCTCCGGAAAGCGTTCCCGCGGGAAAACACGCCATCAGCGTATCGAAACAATCCACGTCGTCGCGCAGCCGTCCGCGCAAATTCGAAACCAGGTGCATCACGTGCGAATAGCGCTCCACGTACATCAATTTCTCGACGCACACGGAGCCGTATTCGCACACGCGGCCGATGTCATTGCGGCCCAGGTCCACCAGCATGATGTGCTCCGCGCGCTCTTTGGGATCCTTCACGAATGCCGCTTCGATTTCGCGGTCTTCTTTCTCATTGTGCCCGCGCGGTTTTGTACCTGCGATCGGACGGTAAAAAACATCGCGTCCCTGCACCTTCACCAGCATTTCCGGCGAACTGCCCACCACGTCCACGTCTCCCAGCCGGAGAAAATACATGTAAGGCGAAGGATTGATCACTCGAAGTGCGCGATAGATTTCGAAGGCGTCAGCATTGGTTTGCGTTTCAAATCGCTGGCTCGGCACCACCTGAAAAATATCGCCCGCGCGAATATAGCTCTGGGCCTTGCGCACCGCGGCAATGAACTGCGGCTTCGTGAAATTGGAATTCACCTTCACACGGCCGCGGCTTCGCGGCGCGCGCTGCCGCGGCAGCGGCCCTTCCAGTTCGCGCCGGGTGCGCCCGATTTCGCGCACCGCGGCATCGTATTTTGCCCGCAGGCTTCCGTCGCCTTTCGTGAAGACGTTGCGCACGATCCACAGGCGATGCTGCACGTGATCGAAGACCACAAGCCCCAGATAAAACATCAATGTCGAATCGGCGAGTTTCAAATCGTCGCGTCCGCTCGCGGGAATGCGTTCGATCAACCGCACCATGTCGTACGCGCAGTATCCGATCGCGCCGGCAATCAACGGCGGCAATCCCGGCACGCGCACGGGCCGGTAGCGCTGGACCAGCCCGCGCAAAATTTCAAACGGATCGCCCGCCATTTCCTCGCGCGCGCCGTTGCGTTCGATTTCGCAGGAACGCCCTCGCGAGCGGAACACTTCCTCGGGATTTGCTCCGATGAACGTGTACCGCGCGATCGTTTCGCCGCCTTCCACACTTTCCAGCAGGCAGGAATAGCGCGTGTCGCGCGCCAGGCGCAGATATGCGCCGACCGGTGTGAGCAAATCCGCGGTCACGGT
Organism: uncultured Acidobacteriota bacterium; assembly: GCA_963797765.1. Classification (GTDB taxonomy): domain Bacteria; phylum Acidobacteriota; class Terriglobia; order Acidiferrales; family UBA7541; genus JBGPTK01. Next base: position 199,908 of record CAWCQU010000004.1, read on the forward strand.
TTCGTATACCGGAACCAGGTTGCCCTGCCGCGCGAGTTTGCAAAATGTTTTGTAATTTGGCTGGATCATTTATTCGTGCTAAGAAAATCGCTGCTACGAGTGATTGGAAAATATTTCGTGATCCCTCGGCCCAAATGCAGGGCCTCGGGATGACTTCGTTCGTTGATGCCGGCCCAATTGTTCTTTTCTCGGCGCTCCGTGCTTGGCTCTTTGCTTCTTATTCTTGACTGCGCATTCTGTTGTCTTCTCTCTATTTTTTTAACGCGTCGAGCACCGCTCGCCTCATTGCGGATTCGGGCGCGCTCTTGCCGGTCCAAATCTCGAACTGCGCCATGCCTTGTGCCAGAAACATTTCCAGACCTGAAACCGTTTCGATGCCGCGCCGCTCGGCGAGTTGCATCAATTTCGTTTTCAACGGCCGGTAAACAATATCGAACAGCAGCCGGCAATTCAGCTCGGCGGATTCAAGCGGCGATTCTTCCGAATGCGGATACATCCCCACCGGCGTTGCATTCACGATCAAGTCGAATTCTTCGCGCTGCAACTGCGGGCGAGAAATCGCTTCCCCGCCAACCGCCCGCGCGAGTGCTTTTGCGCGCTGGGGCCGCCGGGCGCAAATGCTGACAAATGGGCCTTCGCGGGCGAGCGCAAAGGCCGCGGCTCGCGCGGCGCCGCCGGCGCCGAGGATCAAAACGCGAGCCCCAGACAAGGCGATTCTGTGTTTCAGCGCGCGCAATACACCGAGGTAATCGGTATTGTAACCGTGTAGAGCTCGGCCACGCACGATCACTGTATTCACCGCACCAATCTCCATCGCGAGCGGATCGCAATGCCTCAAAAATCGCATGATTTGCTGTTTGTACGGAATCGTCACACTGAACCCGGAAATCCCCAACGGCTGGAGCGCTTTCACGAAATCGGGCAGTTCGCGCACCTGAAAAGGCAAAAACACCGCGTTCACCTTGCGAGCCGCGAAAGCCGCATTTTGCATTCGAGGCGAAAGTGAATGGCTGACGGGATTGCCAATCACTCCGAAGACTCGCGTTCGCGAGTTCAGATTGCCGGCACGATAGACCCGCTTGAATTCCTCAAGAGACACCTGGCCAGGCGCGGTGGAATTCTCGACTGGGGCGTAGGCTAATGCGCTGCCCGCCCGGAGGGCCAGAACCCGCGCAGGGAATCCCGCTTCGCCCATGGGAATCGCAATAATATTGCTTTTGCCGCGCGTCAAACGCAAAACTCGCAAACTGTCTGCAATGGTCTCGCAGTGCGTGGCCACTTTCACGACCGTCCCGCTCGCTCGTTCCAGTTGCCTGACCATGGCCTTCAGGTTCCCTGGTGTCTCTTCGAAATTATGGTAGGAGACCACTCGGCCACCGGGCCCGAGAAGTTGGCTGAGGCCCCCCGCGCGTAGTTGCCGGGCGGACTCGATTTCGACGTCAGCCCAGGAGCATCCGCATTCGATTGCGAGGCGCAGGATGGCCAATTGATTTACCACGCTCCCGGCAAATTTGCCTCCGGCCTCGATTCTTCGGCAGGTGGCAAGAAGAGTCGTACCATTGCGATGCCGCTGCCCTCTCAGCCATGCCAGGAAGCGAGTCAACTCGCGCTCGTTGCGCAGCCAATCGAATCGAAGTTCGACGGTCTTCGTAAGTGTCAGAGCCAGTTGGAGTTGGCTCCGCATACCTCTGGCATCCGCAGAGGCCACTACACCGCAAACCTTGTCCCGCCATAAAAGGCTTCGCATTTCGTCTATATGTCCCTTCTACTATGGGTTTAGGGCTTCTACCATGTGGTGTACAAAGTGTAAAGCGTCCCTCGGCACTGTATTGACGCCCTCTGGACCATTTGCTACGTTCAGATCGAAGGTGTGTTCTCCAGTTTCCGCGTCTAGGCACCCAAGGAGTCAGCTCTATGCGAAGCACCATCGTGTCACGAAATCTGGCTATTGGCCTGTTCGCAACGGTCTCCGCCCTGCTAGCGGGCGCGCTGGCGCCGCCAGCAGCCTCCCAGATCGCGCACGCACCTATTCCGGCGGACATGAATTGCTCCGGGATTTATACAACCGAGGCTGTGCCCCGGGAGACCTTCCTGATCACCGGAGAAGAATCCAATTTCCGGATTACCTTCGAGGAAGGCGACATCGTTTACATCAATAAGGGCGCCGACCAGGGCGTAAAGGTTGGCGACGAGTTCCGGGTGATGCGCGTGGCCACGTTCGCTCCGACATTTAAGTGGTTTTCGTGGCAGAACTCCCTGATGCACGCCATGGGCACGCCTTGGGAAGATGAGGGGCGGCTGCGGGTCTTGGTTACTCACCCCAAAGTTTCTACCGCTCAGATCGTTGAATCTTGTTCGTGGATGCAGCGCGGCGACATTGTAGTTCCCTTCGCCGATCGCCCAACGCCTTCGTTGAAGCCCGATGAAAAATTTGATCGCTATGCGCCTCCCAGTGGAAAGGCAACGGCTATGGTGGTGATGGGAAAGGGATTCACCAGCCTGCATGGAACGAACAGCATTGTTTATGTAAATCTGGGAAGCGCGCAAGGCGTAAAAGTGGGCGATTATTTGCGCGTGTTCCGATACCAGGACACGCATTCCGAAACAGTTTATGAAACGCCCCGCCAGGCGTTCGACATGTACGGCTTCGGGAGCGTTCCCTTGCAATATTCGTCTAAAGATATTCCGAGGGCCGTCCTGGGAGAAGGCATCGTGCTGCGGACGTCTCCCAATTCTTCGACGATTCTGATTACGTTTTCGCTTCGCGACATTTATTCCGGCGATTACATCGAGATCGAATAATTCGAGATCGCTCTGCCGGCTCACTTGTTTCATTCGCGGGAGCGCGGTGGAGCGCTTTTCCGCGAGCTGCAATTCGATCGCGCGGCGCGAATAGCCATCAATGACGCGTTCGGCACTTCGAATCAAAATGCCGCACTAGTTTCTCCAGGTAAGTTGCGAACGGCGTGTAGTCCATTCCCATCTCAATTTTGCTTCGCGTGTTATCGACCGAAGACATCCAGGGATCGCTAAATGGCGAGCAGCCGGGAAGCAATCCGGCTTCAATCCAGTTTTTCACGCGCGAGCCGCACGGATCGAAACGGCCGGCCCATCCTATCCGCGAGAGCCTTCAAGAATTCTTCCAGCGAAATCGTTTCATCCTGAGAAATGTTATAGGCGCGTCCGATTCCCGTGCCGCTTGAAGCCAGCCGCATAATCGCCTGAATCACGTCTTCCCCGTAAACATGGCGCAGCGGAAGGTCGTTTCCTTCCGGCAGCAGGATCGGCCCGCCATCCCGCATCCGCAACCAGTAACCGTAAATGCGGTCGTAGTGGTCGCGCTCGCTGTTCACCATCGGCAATCGAAGGATGGTGACTGGAAATTTTCGTTCTTCCCAGCCCTGCATCAACACATCTTCCGCCGCCCGTTTTTCCACTCCATAAATCCAGTTGGAATGATCCAGCGTGTTCGATTCCGGCGGCGCGGGCATCACTGGACCCGGATAATCTTCCTCACGGAATGGCCGCCGCAATCCGGTGCGCACCAGATAGACCTGGCCCGTGCTGATGAAAACGTAACGACGGATGCGGCCTGAAAATAAATCGACCACTGGCTGGGCATCGGGCCCGTTATAAAGAGTCGTGTCCACAACCAAATCAAATTCGCGGCCGCCGACGGCAGCTCGTAACTGCTGCTGGTCGGATCGATCTCCGTGAAGCGTTTCTATTTGGTCCGGCAAATCAGCATGAGTGATCCCGCGATGGAAGATCGAGACTTGATATCCGGCTTGCAACAATGCCGGGACCAGCGAAGGCCCCAGGTTTCGCGTTCCGCCGATCACGAGTGCGCGCATCCAGCTAGTCTACGGCAAGAATCGCGGTCAAAATATAAATTCGCCAAACGACCCGCAGAACTATTGGGAAGTGGTTCAGTTTCCAACAAGCGCGCTTACCTGACATTAGATCCAAGCGCGGCGAGAGCATTCGTCGGCATCAGTTTCGGTTGTATAGCGCCCAGGCTGCAAGACGAATCAAGCGAGGGGAGCGTCTAATACGGCAGGAAGCAGTCACAATTTTGCCGGATTGGGGAACTCAAGGCGACCCAGCTTCGTACAGGATTGAGGGGTGCGGAATGCAAAACCTTCTGGGCAATCTTCGGTACGCTTTGCGGCAGTTCCGGATGTCGCCCGTCTTTACCGCTGCGGCCGTACTTACGCTGGCCCTGGGAATCGGCGGGACGACGGCAATTTTCACGTTGATTCACGCCGTGATGCTACGTTCGCTGCCGGTTTCTGATCCGGGAAGACTGTACCGGGTTGGCGAAGGTGACGAGTGTTGCGTAGAGGGAGGTCCTCAAGACCGTTGGGGATTGTTTTCCTACCCTCTGTACGAGCGGCTGAAAGCCGAAACACCGGAATTTGAAGAGGCGGCCGCTTTCCAAGCGGGGCAGAGGCTCTTGAGCGTGCGGCGTCAAGGCGCGGAATCGGCTGCCAGGCCGTTGCATTCCGAGTATGTGACGGGTAACTATTTTTCAACGTTCGGGGTGGGCGCGTTTGGCGGACGAGTGTTTACTCCCGATGACGACAAGCCCAATTCTCCACCGGTCGCCGTGCTGAGCCACCGTGTGTGGCAGAACACCTACGGGGGCGATCCATCGGTGGTCGGCGCAAGTTTTGTGGTGGAGGGCCACCCTTTCATCGATCATTGGTATCGCTCCGCCTGGTTTCTTCGGGGAAACGATTCGGAGCGATCCTCCGGATATTTGGGTTCCGGTGCACCAGGAAGCGATGATCGACGGGGAAGGCGCGCTGTTGAATCAATCCGTCGCGGCGTGGCTGCGCATGATCGGGCGTTTGCGGCCAGGGGCCACTACCGATGGAATGTCGGCCCACTTGACTACCGTGCTGCGGCAATGGATGCAAAACGATTCGGGATATCCGGCAAATTGGATGTCCGACGTAAACCGCATGCTTCCCAAACAAGTTCTCAACGTGGTGCCGGCCGGCGCGGGAGTTGCGGTGATGAAAGAAGAATACGGGCGCAGCCTGCAGATCCTTTTAGGTGTTTGCGGGCTGGTGCTCTTGATTGCCTGCGCCAACGTGGCCAACTTGCTGCTGGCGCGGGCGGTGGGGCGGCGCGGACAAACTGCCTTGCGAATGGCGTTAGGCGCGACCCGCGGACAGATCATCACGCAGGCACTTACGGAAAGTGTTCTGCTGGCGATCGGCGGCGGGATTGCCGGAATCCTGGTGTCCATGGCGGCTGTGCGGCTGCTGATCGTGATGGCTTTCCGGACGTCGGGATTTCTTTCCAGCAGCACTCGGCCCTCGCTGGTGGTATTGGCGTTTTCCTTTGGATTGGCCCTGATGACGGGAATCATCTTTGGCGCGGCTCCGGCCTGGTTTGCCACCCGTTCCGATCCAGCGGAGGCATTGCGTGGAGCGGGCCGCGGCACCAGCGACCATTCATCGCTGGCGCGAAACAGCCTGTTGGTTGTGCAGGCCACGATTTCTCTGGTGCTGGTAGCAGGTGCAATGATGCTGGCGCGCAGCCTGAATAAGCTGGAGCATCAGGATTTCGGATTTAGAACCGAAGGCCGGGTGGTGGTGGAGCTGCATAGTCCTCCAGCCACATACACGCAGCCGCAACTGGCTGCGCTCTACCGCCGGATGGAAGAAAGTCTCAATCGAATTCCGGGAGTTCGAGGGTCGGGTTTGGCGCTCTACAATCCACTAACCGACAACTGGGGCGAACTCGTTCTCGTGGCCGGGCATGAGGCTCCCAAGATGGAAGAAAACGCAGGATCGTCGTGGGATCGCGTGAGCGCCGATTATCTGCAAAATTTTGGAATACCGGTTCTACGAGGGCGCGCGTTCACGGCGGCGGATAACGAAACGACCGCGCCGGTGGCGGTGGTCAACGAGGCGTTTGTAAAACGCTTTTTCAAGAGCAATGAAGACCCGCTGGAGCAGCATTTCGGCCTGGACATGCCCGAAAATAGCAGCACGTTCCGGATCGTCGGCGTGGTGCGCGACGCGAAATTCGCGGGCTTTGCGTTGAAGCGGCCGGCGCGGCCGACGTTTTTTGTGCCCTTGGCCCAGAACGTCGAATACAAGGATTCGCTCATGAAGCGAGTGGAATTGCAGTCGCATTTCATCGAGGGAATCATGCTGGTGACCACTCTTCCCACGGGAGCGCTCGAACCGCTAATGACGAAGGCGCTGGCCGAGCTCGATCCCAACTTGACCATCATCAGCATGCGAACGATGCAGGAAGAAGTGGAGCTTTCCTTCGACGAGGAACGCGCCGTGGCCGGACTCTCCGGATTGTTTGGGATTGTGGCTCTGATTCTGGCCGCGGTGGGACTCTACGGAGTGACGGCTTACACGGTCGCGCAGAAGACCAACGAATTCGGCATTCGCATGGCGCTGGGAGCGGACCGAGCGGACGTGATTCAACTTGTGCTGCGGGGGGCGTTCCAGCGCGTGTTTATCGGATTGATTTTGGGGTTGCCGCTGGCAATCGGAGCGGGACGGCTGATCTCAGCGCAACTCTATGGCGTTAGTTCGTGGGATCCTTCCGCTCTGGGGGTGGCTGCGGGCGCACTTGCGGCGTGCTCGTTTTTCGCGGCGATTATTCCTGCAAATCGAGCGGCGTCCATTTCGCCTATGAATGCGTTGCGGATGGAGTGAGGCTAAAAACGGAAAAGCTTTACCGCAGAGGCGCGGAGAACGCCGAGGGACTGCCGCCCCGGCCTACTACCCATAGACTGTCTTCTGAGGATATTCTGCCGGCTCAAACCTAAATTTAAGCGCAAGAACAATTGTGAATGGCCGAGATACAGCTCTTGCGGTAGATGATCTATGGGAGTATAAGTCTGGAATGCCAAAACGAGGCGCACCACCGCTGCAAGGCGAACTGCTGCAAGGCACTCTGGATTTGCTGATCCTACAGACACTGGTTCTGGGCGCCGCGCACGGGCACACCATTGCCTACGCGATCGAGCATCGTTCCGAGGAAGTGCTGCAGGTGGAACATGGCTCGCTTTATCCGGCGTTGCACCGGCTGGAAGACCGCGGATGGATTGCATCCTTCTGGGGCAGCTCGGAGAACAACCGCAAAGCGCGTTACTACCGGCTGACTCCCGCGGGGCGCAAACAATTGGCGGTGCAGACAAGCCGGTGGGAACAATTGGTGCTCGCGATCAACCGCGTGCTGCGTCCGGCGACGGAGTAACCCAATGCGATGGAGCCGCATTTTTCACCGGAATTATTGGGATGAGGAGCGAGCCCGGGAACTCCAGGGTTATCTGGAGATCGAGACGGCGGAAAATATTGCGCGAGGCATGCCGCCCAAGGAGGCGCGCGAGGCCGCGCACCGCAAGCTGGGAAATCCGGCGCGAATCCGGGAGGAGATTTTTCGCATGAACAGCCTGGGATTTCTGGAAACGCTGTGGCAGGACGTGCACTACGGCGCGCGAATGCTGCGCAAGAATCCCGGCTTCACAGCAATCGCGGTGCTCACGCTGGCGCTCGGCATCGGAGCAAATACGGCGATCTTCTCGGTGGTGAATGCCGTTCTGCTGCGCCCTTTGCCTTACCAGGATGCGGATCGTCTGATCGCCCTGCAGGAGAATTCGCCGCGCGTGGGGCCGGTTTCGGTTTCTTATCCGAATTTTCTGGACTGGAGGCAACAGAGCCATGCGTTTTCACAGATGGCTGCGGTACACAACCTGGGATTCAATCTTTCCGGAGTGACGCAGCCGGAAAATATTGAAGGCCTGGCGGTCTCGCCAAATTTTCTATCACTACTCGGTGTGCGGCCATTTCTGGGACGTGATTTCCTGCCGGAAGAAGAAACAGCGGGAACGGCGCCGGTGGTCCTGCTTAGCTACCAACTGTGGCAATCGCACATGGGCGCGGACTCGAATGTGATGGGCCGAAGCATTACGCTCGATGGGCGAAGTTTCACGATTATTGGAGTGCTGCCTGCGACGTTTCGCGCTCCCGAGAAATCCGATGTGATCGCGCCGATCGGGGTGTGGGCGAAAGACATGATGGAGCGCGGCGGCCGCGGCGACATGAATGTGGTGGGGCGACTGGCGCCGGGCGTGACGCTCACACAGGCGCGAGTGGAGATGGAAACGATCGCCGCGCGGCTGGCCAAGGAGTATCCGGAGGCTAATCAAGGCGCCGGAGTGGCCATGATGTCGATGCGGGATGTATTCGTGGGCGACACGCGCCCGGCCGTTCTGGTTCTTTTTGCAGCAGTGGTGCTGGTTTTGCTGATTGCCTGCGTGAATGTGGCCAATCTTTTTCTGGTGCGCGGGGCAGCTCGTGCGAAGGAAATTGCAGTGCGACGGGCGTTTGGCGCGAGCCGCGGCCGCGTGGTCCGACAGATGCTGACGGAAAGCTTTCTGCTTTCGCTGCTGGGAGGCGCACTTGGAATCGTTCTAGGAGTTTGGGGAGTGCGCGGCCTGGGACATCTGATTCCGCCCGATTCGTTTCAAGGGTTGGAAGTGCGCATGGATCAGAGTGTGCTGCTTTTCACGGGAGCGATTGTGGTGTTGGTATCGGTTGCCTTCGGATTGTTCCCTGCTTTTCAGGCGACGCGTCCTGATGTGCAGGAGACGCTGAAAGAAGGCGGACGCAGCGCGACGGCGGGTACGGGACAACACCGGCTGCGCAGTGCGCTGGCGATCGCGGAAACCGCAATTGCACTGGTCCTGCTGGTGGGAGCGGGGCTGATGATGAAGAGCCTCTACCGGCTGTTGCAGGTGAATCCGGGATTCCGGCCGGCGCGCGTGTTGCAAATGGAAATGAATTTGCGCTCGGCGCAATATTCCACTCCGGAAGCCATGAAGAATTTCTGGCAGCAAGTGCTGGATCGCACTCGCGCATTGCCGGGGGTAGAAAGCGTGGCGCTGGGGACGAATGTGCCCCTTTCGTTCAATCACGGCCGCAGCGACATCACGATCGAAGGGCAGCCCCAGCCTGCTCCGGGAGAGTATGCGCACCCGGATTTCCACATTGTGAGTCCCGGCTATATTGAGACATTGACCGTACCGATTTTGCGTGGGCGGTCGTTTGTCGAGGCCGATAACGAATCAGGCTTGCCGGTTGCGCTAATCAATGCAGCGTTGGCGCGCCGGTATTGGCCCAATGAAGACCCGGTTGGGAAAAGAATTCTGCAAGGGCATCGGAGCTCGGGCGCTAACCCGTGGATTACGATTGTGGGGCTGGTGGGCGATACAAAACTCTACGGCCTGGCCAATCCGTCACGGTTTGAAGTGTACTTGCCATTCCGCCAGCGCCCGCAGGATGACATGAGCCTGCTGGTGCGTTCCACCGCCGATCCGGCCAGCCTGACAGCTGCCATCCGGCAAGCCGTGGCGGCAATCGACAAAGACCAGCCTGTGTTTGGAATTGCGACGATGCAAGAATTGGTGGACGAATCCGTGGGGACGCGCCGCCTGACGTTGATTCTGCTGGGACTGTTCAGCAGTCTCGCGCTGATTTTGGCGGCGATCGGAATTTATGGCGTGGTTTCCTACAGCGTGGCGCTGCGCACGCATGAAATCGGCATCCGCATGGCCCTGGGAGCGCAGCCGAAGGATGTGCTGAGGCTGGTGCTGGGGCAGGGAGCGAGGCTGGCATTCTGGGGCGCAGCAATCGGACTGGTGGCGGCCCTGGGATTTACACGGTTGCTATCGAGCCTGCTTTATTCGGTTAGCGCGAGCGATCCGCTGACGTTTGCTGTCGTCGCGGTTCTCCTGGTTTTGATCGCGCTGGCGGCCAGTTACATCCCTGCCCGGCGCGCCTTACGCGTGGATCCGATGGTCGCGCTGCGCTATGAGTGATTCGGCATTCACCCTTACAAAAGCACCGCCCCGTAGTGTTTGAGACCGGCATGACCGCTCTATCCCAGCCATAGCGATCTGAACTTGACCCTAGGGTGCTGCCCACGTATGGTTCTTTCGCAGATCATAAGACTAAAATCGGAAGCTTGAGACTGGCTTTTGCCGGAGGCCTGACAGATGAAATGTCTGAACTGCGGTAGCGAGATGACAAACAATCAGGTGGCGACGAAGAGCGACTGCATTTCGTACGACATGTGCGAAAAATGCGGCAGCCTCTGGCTCGACGCGGGCGAACTGGACAAGATGGCGTTTCAGGTGCAAGGAAGCATCGAATACTGCGAGCAAGAAAAGGGCAAGGAACCCGAGAGGCAGGCGAGGAAGTGTCCTCGATGCGACGATTTTGTCCTGGATAAAGTGAGGTTTTTGGAAGCCGACGAGATCTACTTGCACTATTGTAGAAATTGTGGCGGATTTTGGCTGGATGGCGGTGAACTCAATCTGATCGACAAAGAACTCACGAAGATCATGCCCGTGCGAGGCAAAGGGTTTTCCGATCTGATCAACGATGTTCATGTTCCCTATTGGTTCAAGCGCGTCCAGAAACCAAGTAACGAGACGGATTTTCGGGTGGATGTTGAACCCATTAAGGGCGCCAAAGAGGGCCAGAGCACGTCAGATAAATGCCCAGCCTGTGGAAATAGCCTGAATCAATATTCAATTTTTTCAATGGACTTTGAAGGTTGTCCCAAATGCAAGGGCATCTGGCTGGTGAAAGACGAGCTGCGAAAATTGAAAAACAGGATCGAAGATGGATCTCTGCGCTGGCTGAACGACGAGATCGAGAACTTGGAAAAGACAAACGTGATTTCCTCGAAGCGTTCCTGTGTCAAATGCAAAACGGCTATGGTCTCCGTACTCTTCGGTAAGTCCTCGATTCTGATTGATTGGTGCCCGCAATGCCATGGAATGTGGCTCGATCAGAGAGAGTTTGAAGCCATCACCGAATATCTAAAACACGAGCTTCAGGGCATGCATTCCAAAGATATGGAAAAGCAGGCCGCCGCGGATATGAAGCGTGTTTTGAGCGGCGGACCAGAGAGCAGAATTGACGAACTTCTTGACGCCAAGGCTGCCGTTTCGGCAATGATCAGTGCCACCATATTTGAGCATCCAGCGCTGTTCCGCCTGTGCATGAGCGTTCCGCGCTTCTAGCGGGATCGGCGACTTAACGGGAATTACGCTACCGCTCTGAATTGGGCTGCCTCGAAGCGTACGCATCACCATTCAATCGTAAATTCTGCTTCACTCCCGGTAAAGCCACGCCCCCACCACCGCCGCGAGAATGATTGCAGGAAGGGATGCCACCATCGGCGCCAGAACAGCTCCGGGCGCGACGAATCCGAAAGAACCCCAGGTGGCATCGACGAGGCTGCTTATGACCCACCACGAGAATCCCGTCACCACGGCAGTCTTTGGCCCCGGACCGTAGCGGGGACGGATGGCCGCATACAACCAGATTGCCCAAATACCCATGACCAGGTTCACGAGGAACAGAAACGCGATTAAACTGCCGCTTGGTGCGGACAACCTTCCACCGGGCACGGCGGCCACAAATTCCCTCGAGACGAAAGCGGTGATCAGGGAAGAGAGCACAGTCCAAGCGACGCCGGCCACAATTCCGCAGAGAACAACCCTCCTCCAATTGATTTTTCCCATCACGCTCTCCCCCGGCGCCATTGACGTTCGTTTAAATCGCAAATTCCGATAGGAACCTCTTGCTCGGGCGCATCGTACGCTTCCCTTGTACTCGACTCAACGAATTTGCCACTAGAGCAGGCTCATTGACACCAGTTGAACAAACCAACTCCCGATAAACGCACTGATCGGAGACGAACTCCCTATCCAACAGTGCCCTTTGCTTGATTAGTGCCCTGGAGAGTGATAATTTCAGCCTGCCAAGGCTTTAACTGCTCGCGCCCGTCCCATATGGATTCGAGGAAACCAACACCATCGGATGCTTCAAGTTTGCCCCAGCCGCCTGGGGGCGCCAAAGCCCTACCCACGAGCACGTTTTGGCGCGTGGAAGGTAGCCTGTTGAACCTGACTGCGGTTCGTCCGGTGGGGTTTTTTGCATGGAACGCGCAGACTTTCCTGGAGCGGTGGGCTCGCCGGGGAACGATGGGGGTTCTGGCTGTGCTGCGGCCGTTCCTTTATTTGACTCATCGGGTATTCGCCACGCGCGTGCTGCATTCGGTGCTGCGGGGAGTGAGCGAAGACCGTCTCCATCTGCTTGGCGATGAATATTTCCAATACGTCTTGAAACCGCGGCTGAAGCCCGCCGGAGTGGCGAAGCTCAAGGAAGCGATAGCTTCGGGCGGCCCCGTGGTTCTGGTGAGCCAGGGACTCAACTACATCATGGACCCTCTGGCGAGGCACCTGGGCGTCGAGGAGATCCTCTGCAACCGGCTGGAATTTCGCGACGGGATCGCTACCGGACGCTTGCTCTTTCCGGTGATCCGGCCTCGTGGCGCTTTCGCACGCTTCCTGGGCACGGCCGCGGATGGGAGTACCTCACTTGAAAAGCTGGCGCGCAATCTGGGGTTTAAAGATCATCCGGAAGCGCTGACAGCGTCTATCCGATCCGTGCAGCGGAGAGTGTCCCACGTTCACCGCCCGGTGGTGCATTACACGCCCAAAACCCAGATTCCACGGCTTTCCGTGCGCGAGTCGCTGAAGGGGAAAAATATTCTGCTGATCGGCGCCACCGGATTCATCGGAAAAGTGTGGCTGGCAAATTTGCTGAGCGACCTGCCGGAAATTCGCAAGGTTTATCTGCTGATCCGGCGGAATCGGTCTACTTCCGCGAGGCAGCGCTTTGAACGGATGGTGCAGGAATCTCCGGTGTTCGATCCGCTGATGGAACGGCACGGCAGCGGGTTCGGCGCATTCTTGAGCCAACGCGTGGAAGTGGTGGATGGCGATGCCGGGAAACCCGACTTGGGGCTTGACGCAGCCACGAAGAACCGTTTGGCGGGCACGCTGGATTTGATCGTCAACAGCGCGGGACTCACCGACTTTAATCCTGACCTGCGCGACGCGCTCGATTCCAATGTGGATGCCATCGCCTACCTGCTCGGATTTCTGCGTGTCTGCGACCATGCGGCGCTGCTGCACCTTTCCACATGCTACGTGGCCGGGGCGCGCGACGGGCGCATCCTGGAAAAACTGGAACCCAACTACACGCCGGCAAACATCCCGGGCTTCGATGCCGAACACGAGTGGCAGTCGCTCCATGACCTGATTCATAAGACGGAAGTTCAGGCTGAGAGCGCGGAAGTGACTGAAGCGCTTCGCCGTCAAGCTCTCGAAAAGCAGCATGCGGCAAAGGATCTGCAAGGCGTGGCGCTCGAAAACCAGATTCGCAAGAATCGCGTTCGCTGGCTGCGCACCGAATTGACCGAGGCAGGCACGAGGCGCGCCCACGAACTGGGCTGGCCAAATACGTATACTTTGACGAAGGGAATCTCGGAGTCGCTGATCCAGAAGCATGGAGCGGGACTCCCCATCGCGATTGTCCGCCCGGCCATCGTCGAATCTTCCGTGGAGAAGCCGTTTCTGGGCTGGAATGAGGGCATCAATACTTCGGCGTCCCTTTCCTATCTTCTTGGCACCTATTTCCGCCAGCTTCCGACGAACGGGCGCAAATGTCTGGATATTATCCCGGTCGATCTAGTCTGCCGCGGCATGACGCTGATCTCCGCAGCGCTTATGGAGCGGCGTCACCAGGACGTCTACCAGCTCGCGACTTCGGTGACGAATCCCTGCAATATGCGCCGCTCCATCGAGCTGACCAGCCTGGCGCACCGGAAGCATTATCGAACGCAGAATGGGTTCCGCCACTGGCTCCGTTCGCGGTTCGACGCGATTCCGGTTTCCAAATCGCGCTATCAGAAGCTTTCAGCGCCGGCCCAAAAGGCCGTGGTGCAAGCCATCAATCGCAGCATCGTATCGACCATGCCGTTTGTGCGCGCGCCGCTGGTGCGCCGCGAGCGTGAACTCGACCGGGTGATCAAGCTCGTCACTTTATTTGAACCTTTCATTCTGCATAACGACCACACGTTTGAAGCGGACAACATCGAACGGCTCGCCGCGGCGCTCCCGGCGGAAGAGCGGGGACCGTTCGGCTACGATGCTCGCTCGCTCGATTGGTGGGATTATTGGATCAACGTGCACATTCCGGCCTTGCGCAAGTGGTGCTATCCTCTGATCGAAGGCCGTCCGCTGGACTCCCGGCCTCATCGCGACATTCAATTTACCGCTGATCCTCCGGCGCGCGATGAGGAGGCGCCCCAAGCATCCCGGGCCGCCCCGGCCGGTACGACCTGAGAAACCAACCAACGTGGCCATCTTCCTCACCGGATCCACTGGATATATCGGTGCTCATATCGCCGCCAACCTGCTGGATAGCTCCGCCGAATCGTTGAACCTGCTGGTGCGGGCTCACAATGAACAGGAAGCCCGCGAGCGGCTGTGGCGTTCCTGCCAGTTGCACATGAATTTTCCCCATTTTTGCGAGATGCTGGATTCGCGAATTCATATTTTCCGCGGCGATTTGACGAGCGAGAAGTTCGGGTTGGATGAGGATGCCTACCGAGGGCTGGCGCGCTCGACGGATTCGATTATCCATTGCGCGGCGTCGCTGAATCGCAAGTCGGAAAAGAACTGCCTGAATGTGAATCTGCGAGGCACGCTGGAAGTGGTGCAGCTGGCGATGCGGGCGCGCGATAGCCACGGCCTGCGCCGTTTCAGCCACGTAAGCACGGTGGCAGTGGCGGGCCAACGCAGCAATGAGGTGGTGACCGAGGATAAATCCATCGATTGGGATCGCTCCGACTACGATCCGTACGCGCGCACCAAGAAATTCTGCGAGCACATGATTCGCAGACTGCTGCCCGATGTGCCGCGCACAATTTTCCGCCCCAGCATCGTCCTGGGAGACAGCCGGCGTGCGGAAACCAATCAATTCGATATGGTGCGGGCATTCGTGTTTCTCGCCGGGCTGCCGATTCTGCCGTTTCGCCCGGGCGATCGAATCGACATTGTTCCTGTGGATTACGTGGCCGGCGCCGTTGCCGCTTTGCATCTGAAGGAAAAACCGGCGTTTGATACTTACCATCTTTCCTCGGGCACCGGCGCGGAAACATTTCAGCAGCTCACCGATGCGCTCTCCGCGGCGCAGGGAAAGCGCGCGCCGGCTTATATGCCGGGGCTAGAGAAAACTTCCACGCGCATGGTGCACGCGCTCGCGAACCGCTCCGGGAAAATTGGCGGCGTGGCCACGCTATTGAAAGTCTTCCTGCCTTATCTGGTCTGGAATACGGTGTTCGACAATTCCCGTGTTGTTGCCGAAATGGGCCGCGCGCCAGCGCCGTTTTCCAGTTACTGTTTTCCGCTGCTCAAGTTCAGCCGTGATAATCACTTTTCTTACAAATACCAGGAATGGCCTTCGACCGGCTCGGAGCCCGTCCGGGCCGCCGTCGCGGGGGATTCCACTCGATGATGGACTTCGTCCTGGAAGCCTGGGTGAGCGGCATCATCGAGATGGCCCAGTTAAAGTGGATGCTCGGTGCGGGAGTTACGTGGAAACCGGGCGAAAAACTCCGCTTACTTTTCCCCAGCTACAATGGCACGCACAATACCGGCGCGGACGTTCGCGTGGAGGAGATCCTCCGGCAGGTTCGGCGGATCCTGGGCGAACAAAACATATCGCTCAGTGTGATCACGTACAACCCCGAATTCACGCGCGGATATTTCGGGGGCGCTCAGCAGGTGCAACTGCCCATGCTGTTCCCGCCCTTCCTCTCGAGCGAGGTGCCGAAATATCACGGAGTGGTTGCCGCCGAAGGCTCGATGTTCAAAAGCAAATTCGCAAATGCATTGACCGCCATGATGATTGGCTCGCTCGGAATCGCCGCCGCACAGAACAAGCTCTCCATCGGCTATGGCGCCGAGGCGGGCGCTATGGATCCCATGCTCCAAAAAATGTGCCGGCGATACTGTTCCGAATCATTCATCATCACGCGCAATCCGGAATCCCAAGCGGTGCTCAGCAAACTCGGAGTCTCCAGCGAACTGGGCACCGATACTGCCTGGACTTTCGAACCGCTGGGAGCGGAATATGGCCGGAAAGCATTACGCGATGCCGGATGGGACGAGAAAGCGCCGGTGCTCGTCCTTTGCCCCATCCATCCATTCTGGTGGCCTGTAAAAGCATCGCTTGCCAAGGCTGCGGTGCGGACGATCACCGGGGCCTACAAAGAAAGTCATTATCGCTCCATCTATTTCCACAAATCGGGCTCGCAGATAAAGGCAGCTTACCTTCGTTACCTGGAAGCGATCGCCGGCGCAGTCACCCGTTTTCGGAAAGATCACACTGTATTTCCAATTGTTGTGGCCATGGAACGCCTGGACCTGGATGCCTGCCGCCGCTTGGCCGCTCAACTGGGAGGAGCTCCGATCTTCACCTCCGACGAATACAATATGTACCAGCTCGTGAGCATCCTTCGTTCAAGCCATCTGATGGCATCTTCGCGCTATCACGGTATCGTCACCTCCATGCCTGGCCTGGTTCCGTCGCTCGGAATCACCATGGATGAACGCATTCGCAACTTGATGAGTGACCGCGGCCATGATCATTTGTTGTTTGGCGTCGACGATGCGGAACTCGAGGACAAGTTAACGGAGGGCCTGATAACTCTCGCTCGCGAATCCGCTACCGTCCGCGAAGGCATCGGGCGCACCGTCGTGAAAAATCTGAAACTAATGGCTCGTATGGGCACTTATATCGAGGACCGCGTGGCGCTCCGCTACCCGGAGTTCCCCATCCGCTCCGGTTCGCTCTCCTGGGAAGATTATTTGCCGCCGCTCAGCCCCACGCTGCGCAAGCTGCTGGAACTTTACGATACGCAAGATCGCGCGCTGGAAGCCAAATCGGCCTGATCGGAAGCGGGAGAATCCTGGGATGCTGCGCGAGAGAATGTTGGCGAAGGGAATGGGCGGCGACAAGGGATTTCGCTGGCGTGGCGGCGAAATCACCCGGTTTGAGGGATTGAGCGACGCCGTCTTCGCCTTTGCCGTGACGCTCCTGATTGTCTCCCTGGAAGTGCCGAAGAGCTTCACCGACCTATTGATCACCATGCGCGGATTTTTCGCGTTCGCCATTTGTTTTGCCCTGCTGATGGGCACCTGGTATCAGCAGTACATTTATTTCCGACGCTACGGCCTGCAGGATACCTTCACCATCGTGGTGAATTCCATTTTGCTATTTGTTGTGCTTTTTTATATTTATCCGCTTAAGTTTCTATTCACGCTTCTTGTAAATCAGTTCATGGGAATTCCCATCGAATTCCGGCAAGCGGACGGGAGCATGGTTGCAGCGATCGAAAAATACCAGGTTCCAGCACTAATGATCGTCTACAGTGCCGGCTTCATGGCGATTTCCCTGATCTTCGCGCTCCTTTTCTGGCACGCCTACCGGCATCGCGCCAAACTCGAACTCAATCGCCTCGAAACGTTTGACACTCGAATTAGCACGGGCTACTCGCTGATTAACGGCGGCGTAGCTTTGATTTCGATCTTAATTGCCGTTATTGGCGGGGTTGCGCACGCCGGATGGGCGGGACTGATTTATCCCCTTCTGCTCGCGCCTGCGTGCACTGTTTTCGGCATGGTGACGGGGCGGCGGCGAAGACGGTTTGAATAATTCCGCGCGGCAATCCAAATGACATTCCTCGATATCATTTTCGAGCGCTTGCGGCGGGATGGCGACGAGCCGGTGTTGCAAGAAATCCGCGACGGCAAATTCGAAACCGTGAGCGGGCGCGAATTACTCGAATTGATTCAGACGGCGCGCGAATATTTGCGGCAGGCTGGATTGCGCAAGCGCGATCGCTGCGCCTTGCTCGCGCCGAACGGTATCCGCTGGATCGCTCTTGACCTGGCTCTGATGGCGGAGGGCATCGTGGTAATTCCACTTTATGCCAGGCAAGCAGCGGTGGAATTGGCGGGCATGATTCGGGACGGCAGCCCTTCCCTGGTTTGCTGCGGTGAGGAAAAATTGCTCGCTGCGGTGCAAAGTCATCTGCCTGCCGAAACGCGGCTCGCACCATTTAAAACTGTCTTCGCGAATCTCTCGACCGCCTCCCCTGTTCGCGTAGTGGAAGATCCAGTTCCACTCGCTCCGGAGGATCCAATCGCAATCATTTATACTTCAGGAACATCCGGCGAGCCCAAGGGAGTGGTGCTGGTAGTTCGAAATCTGAATCACATGCTTCCCTGTACGAACGACCGGCTGGATCGCCTGATGGGGCCGCGCCCGCAACCTGACAAGGTCTTCCACTATCTGCCTCTGAATTTTGCGGGGTCTTGGATTATTTTACTCACCTGCCTTTCGCGCAAAAGCGTGGTCGCCCTTTCGACCGACCTGACGAAACTGGGCGATGAACTGAAATTGGCGGAACCCAATTATTTTTTGAATGTTCCCACGCTGCTGGAGCGGGTGCGCGGCAAGATTGAAGAGCAAATCCAGCAACGCAGCAAAATGGCTGCTTCCCTGTTTGAAAAAGCCAGACAGTCCTGGGTCCGCTTACATCTGGAAAAAGCCAAACCCATGGATCCCATCTGGCTGGCGATCGCGAATGCGTTCATGTTTCCCACGATTCGCAAGAGCCTAGGACCCAATTTGAAGGCTCTGATTTGCGGATCGGCGCCGCTGGCGATCGAAACACAACTCTTCTATGCCATGCTCGGCGTTCCCTTGCTACAGGGTTATGGACTGACGGAGACCACCGCCCTCTGCACTCTCGATGATCCGCTTGCAGTCGAGCCGGGACGGGTAGGATTGGCGATACCCGAAGTACAGATGCTGCTCGGCGAAGATCAGGAAATTCTGGTTCGCGGCCCAAATGTTTTCGCCGGATACTGGAACAAGCCCGAGGCCACCGCGCGCGTCCTGCAAGATGGATGGTTCCACACCGGCGATCAGGGCGAGGTGAATGCCGCCGGCAATTGGCGGATCATCGGCCGATTGAAGGAACTGATTATTTTGAACTCAGGCCACAATATTGCGCCTGACCCAATTGAAGACAAGATGCTCCGGGCTCTTCCGGGATCGCAGCAAATCATGCTTTACGGAAATAATCGCAGTTACTTGGTGGCGCTGATCAGCTTGGCAGACTCGAATACTTTTACCCGCGAACAGATCCATTCGGCAGTCACGTTGGTGAATACGGAATTGCCGCACTATAAACAGATTCACAATTTCTTCTTCGGCCCGAATCTTTTCACCATTGAAAACGGACTTCTGACCGCCAATGGCAAACTGAAACGCCCCATGATTGCCGCCCACTTTCAGGATGCGATTGAAGAAATGTACCGCAAGCCTCAGACTTGATAGCTCTGAGGACATTTTTCCCGGGCCACCGTTGCGTGCCTTTCAAAAAGCTTGCGACGAATCCCTCCAGTCGTTAGTGTATGGTCTGCCAATGAAGCAATATCGCGGTGAAACGCTTTCCTGGGGCCTTGCCGACGGTGTCGTCGAGCTGGAACTCCATCGCGCGCCTTGCAACGAGATCGGCTCGGCAACGCTGGCTGACCTGGAACGATTCGTTCCGGAACTCGCAGCCGCCGAAAACGAGGCGAGTGTGCTCATCCTCTACAGCTCGCGCGGATCCGGCTTTTGCGCGGGCGCGGATTTGCGCGAACTCTATTCTCGCTCAAAGGATCTGGCGAGACCGGAACGGCTTGCGGGAGTTCACGATTTTCTGACTCGAATACATCGCGTGCTGAATGCGATTGATGCCTCGCCGCTCACCACGATTGCTGCCGTGCACGGCGTCACGTTTGGCGGCGGGTTCGAGCTGGCTCTTGCTTGCGACATCATCATCGCCGATAAGATGGCGCGATTCTGCTTCCCGGAATTGCGCCTCGGACTGATTCCCGGCTTCGGAGGAATTCCGAGGCTCAAGCGCGATCTGGGCAATTCGGTGGTGCGCGACTTGCTGCTAACCGGACGAAGCATCAACGTGACCAAGGCTCAGACCATCGGATTGGTCAGCCAGATCGCCGCGGAAGGCGAGGCATTGAGCCTGGCTCGCTCCACCGCCGCTCAATTAAGGAAATTTGACCGCGCTACGGCCGCAGCCGCCAAACAATTTATCAAGCCTGTTCCTTATGAAGAATTGCAGCGCGAAATTGAAATTTTCTGCGAGCTATTCACGAGGCCTGCCGTGGACGCAGGATTGCGCAAATTCGTGGAGAGCAGCGAAGTTTTGCCTTATTTGCCTTGATCGTTCGAATCGGGAAGGGGGACCCGAATATGACAAACGAAAAAATGAACTGTGCATCTGTGTGCCCGAACCGTTTCATCCGTTTCGCATCAGTGGTTTCCGGCGCGGCAATCGTTTTTTACTTGTTCGTCGCAATCACAATTTCCAAGCCTACCGCCGCGCAGGGGAGAAAGATTGAACTATCGGATTATCCTAGGATTGTCAGTGTCTCCGATCCGGAAATTTCGCCTGACGGCCGATCCATCGCTTTCGTAGTCTCTCGCACGAATATGGATAAAGACCGCCACGACCGGCAGCTCATGCTCTACGACATGGCCACCGGCGCGGAACGTCCACTTACTTACGAGCGGGAAGCGGTCGGTTCGCCGCGCTGGTCGCCAACTGGCGACCGCCTGGCCTTTCTTGCCGACGCGGGCGATGAGAAGAACAAGAAAACGCAGATTTTCGTTCTGCCCATGAGCAGCGGTGAGGCAAAGCAAATTACCAATGCGCCGAAGCGAGTGGAGCAATTCGCCTGGCGGCCGAACGGCGAGGAGATCGCTTTCGTCACCGCCGACGAAGCCCCCAACAAGAAGGAAATTGAAAAGCACAACGATGCTTTTGAAGTGGGCGACAACGATTTCCTCACCACTGCCGCTCCCACGCCTTCGCATATCTGGATTGTTTCCGCTGCGGGCGGCGATGCCCGCCGTCTCACATCCGGCGCGTGGAGTTTGCCTCAGTCGAATCCCCCGGGCTCGCCCAGTTCACCGCTTAGCTGGTCATCGGACGGACGTTACCTAACTTTCACCAAGCGCGCTGACCTGCACATCGGCGATTCCGATCTTTCCACGGTCCAGATTCTGGATGTGGCGAGCGGCGCGATTCGCCAACTCACTTCGCGCCAGAAATTTGAAGGCTACGGCCTTTATTCGCCGGACGGCTCGCAAATCGCCTATTGGTTTCCGCTGGATGGCGATTCCAAAAATCAAAACGAAATTTTCGTCAGCCCCAACACCGGCGGTGAGGGCGTGGACGTGACCAAGGGGATCGACCATCAAATCTCGCGCGCGATCTGGATGCCGGACGGAAAATCGCTGTTGGTTAGCGGACACGATGGTCCTCGCGTTTCCCTGTGGATTCAACCTCTTCAGGGAACCGCGCGGCGGCTTGATCTGGGCAATATCAGTCCTTCGTGGTCCTTCTGGGTCGATGTGTCCGTGGGCCATGATAACGCGCTTGCATTCACGGGCAGCACACCCGATCGGCCAAGCGAGCTTTATTACATGGCATCGCCGGCTGCCGAGCCCAAGCGGCTGACCGATTTCAATCACGATATCGCCGCTCTTTCGCTCGGCCGCACGGAAGAGATCAAGTGGCAGGGACCGAATGGATTCAGCGAAGAAGGCATCGTGGTTTATCCGCCGGGCTTCACCAAAGACAGGAAATATCCAGTGGTTCTTTATATCCACGGCGGCCCGCGCGCTTCGTCCACGGATAGCTTCAGTTTCTTCGCGCAACTGATGGCCGCGCACGATTACGTTGTTTTCCAGCCGAATTATCGCGGCAGTGACAATTTGGGAAACAAGTATGAAGCCGCGATTCACAATGATGCCGGAGACGGTCCCGGCCGCGACGTGATGGCCGGCCTGGATGCGCTGAAGAAGATGGGTTTTGTGGATGAATCGAGGATTGCCGTATCCGGCTGGTCGTATGGCGGGTACATGACCACCTGGATGATCGGCCACTACAACATCTGGAAGGCCGCGGTTGCGGGCGCCGCCGTCACCAATCTGGTCGATCAATATAACCTGGCGGATTTCAATGTCCGGCAGCGCTATTCGATGGAGGGATCACCGTGGGTGGGAGATACCATGAAAGCCTATCGCGAACAATCCCCGATCACTTACGTGCAGCAGATGAAAGCCCCTACGCTGATTCTTTCCGATACAGGTGATTTTCGCGTTGCCCCAACTCAATCCTACGAACTCTACCATGCACTGAAGGATAATGGCGTGACCACCCGCTTCTTTGCTTACCCGGTGCGCGGGCACTTTCCCGAGGATCCCGTTCGCACTATGGATATTTATACACGCTGGCTCGATTGGCTCGATCAATATCTGAAATAGCTTTTTTCAGTGGAGCCCGTAACTCATTAACGAGACAAGCCGTGAAACGAAAAAGAGTTCAAACGAGGAGCAACTAGCACATGAATCGAAAGCAGACCATTCGCATTTCGCGCGGTTTCCTTGCTCCACGGGCAATTGTCGTTCTGCTGTTTCCAGCGTTCCTGTTGGGGTGCGCTGTTCTCGGGCTATTTGCTGGAAAGCCCGCTGCCGCACAGGCGCGCCGGTTCGATCTCTCGGACATCCCAAAGATCGTGGGAGTTTCCGACGCGCAGATTTCTCCCGATGGAAAGTCGATCGCCTTCGTGGTGTCCCGCGCGAATATGGAAACGGACGAGCATGACCGTCAACTCATACTGATTGACATCGCCACCGGCGCGCAGCGTCCTCTCACCTATGAACGCAAGGGTGTCGGATCGCCGCGCTGGTCGCCTTCGGGAGATCGCCTCGCGTTCGTGGCCCTCTTTCGAACGGGCAAGCAAGACCAGCAACAAGTGTTTGTACTTCCCATGAACGGCGGTGGTGAAGCGAGCAAAGTCACCGATGCTCCCAACGGAATTGAGCAATTTGCATGGAGTCCGGATGGCAAGCAGATCGCCTACGTCACCGCTGACGACGCGCCGAACAAAAAGGAAATTGAGAAGCATAATGACGCGTTCGAAGTGGGTGACGATGATTTCCTCACCACTGGAGCACCCACGCCTTCGCACATCTGGCTGATTTCCGCGCAAGGCGGCACAGCGAAGCGGCTCACCTCAGGTTCCTGGAGCCTTCCGAAAAGCGCGCCACCCAGTTCGCCTGCCTCGCCGATTTCCTGGTCGCCGGACGGCAAATGGATCACCTTCGTCAAACAAGACACTCCCCACTACGGCGATTCCGACCTATCGACAGTTCAGCTCTTGAACGTTGAATCCGGCGAAATCAAGAAACTTACCAAGCACGAGAAATTCGAAGGCTTCAGCGATTTTTCGCCGGATGGCTCGCAAATCGCGTACTGGTTTCCCCGCGACAACGATCCGAACAACGAAAATGAAATTTATGTGGCGCCCATTGCCGGCGGAGATGGCTCGGATACAACGCGCTCGATCGACCACAATATCGCTCGCGCCATCTGGATGCCCGACGGAAAATCGCTTCTGGTGGGCGGCCACGATGGAACCGGCCTTTCTCTTTGGATTCAGCCGCTCTCCGGCGCGGCAAAGCACCTCGCATTGGGCGATGTGATTCCCTCCTGGCTTTTCTGGGTGGATATTTCCGTGAGCAAGGATGGCGCCCTTGCATTTCCGGGAAGCACCGCTGACCGGCCTTCGGAAATCTATTACATGTCATCGCCTGACGCCGCGCCCAAACGCCTTACGGACTTCAACCAGGAGATCGCTTCGCTTTCCCTGGGAAAGATGGAGCGCATCGAATGGAATGGCCCTAACGGATTCAAGGAAGATGGCGTATTAATCTATCCGCCCGATTTTTCAAAGGACAAGAAGTATCCTCTCGTTTTGTACATTCACGGAGGCCCGACAGCCTCGTCGGCGCTGACTTTTAGCACATTGGGACAATACATCGCCTCGCACGACTACGTGGTCTTCTCGCCGAATTACCGCGGCAGCGACAACCTGGGCAACGCGTACCAACGCGCCGTGTTCAATGACGCGGGCGACGGCCCGGGCCGCGACGTGATGGCGGGAATCGAAGCCGTGAAGAAAATGGGATTTGTCGATACTTCCAAAATGGCGGTTACAGGCTGGTCCTACGGCGGCTACATGACCTCCTGGATGACTGGCCACTATCAAATCTGGAAAGTAGCGGTTGCCGGCGCGGCGGTGAACGACTTGACCAGCGCTTACACTCTTTCGGATTTCAACGTGACCCAGCGTTACAACATCGGAAACGGCCCGCTCGGCAGCGGCTCCCCCTGGACCGGCAGCAACATGCAGACCTATCGTGATCAATCTCCCATCACTTACGAGCAGAAGATCAAGACGCCGACGCTAATCCTCTCCGATACTGCCGACGCACGCGTGCCCATCACGCAGTCCTACCAGATGTTTCACGCGCTCAAAGATAATGGCGTCACGGTGAAATTTGTTGCCTATCCCGTCCCTGGCCATTTCCCCAGCGATACCGTTCGAACCATGGACGTGTATCGCCGTTGGGTGGAATGGCTCGATCAGTATCTGAAGTAGGTTTCTGATAGGATTGCTATTTGCCGGCCGTGGAATGAACCGCGGTTCCCGGCCGCTCTAGCGGGGTAGATCAGATGCCCAAGCTCGACATCACGCTGAATGAAGTGCTCGACCTGGCTTCGTTGCACTTCAAGGTTCCGCGCGAGAATCTTTCGCCGGACGACGATTTCTTCAAAAAGCTCGGCATCGATAGCCTGCAAGCGCTCGATCTTCTGACGCGCCTGGAGAGCCATTTCCGTGTGGAATTGCCCGACTACGAACTTCAGGGCGTCTCCGATTTCCGCACTTTGGCCGGGCGGATCCAATCTCGCTTGTAAACGGTGCTTCCAGCCATCCATTTCAGCAGGCTTCTCTTGAGGGATACAAGCAAGAGGTTTATCCTCACATTTCCCGTGCTCGGATATTCGCGCGTTCTTGATTAAATTTTGATGCTTGACCTGAAACAATACGATTCGTTGGGAACTGCGCTGCGCGATGCCTTGGACCGCTGGCCCAACGAAATTTGCCTGATCGAAGCGGATCGCGAACGCGAAAATTGCCGCCTTACCTACCGCCAGTTTAAGGAAGCTGCACTTCCGTTGGCCCGGGCACTGGAAGAGATCGGATTCGGCGCGGGCAGTCGAGCTGCGATCATCATGACCAATCAGTCGAAATGGCTGATTTCCGCTTATGCGATTTTTTACCGTGGCGGGGTGCTTGTCCCGCTCGATTACAAGCTCAGCGCACCCGAGCACTTGCAACTTCTGGCGCATTCCAAGGCCGAAGTGCTGGTTGTCGAATATCATCTTTGGCGCGCCATCACGCAGACGGCTGCTTTTCCCGATCTTGATGTGAAAACGGTCCTCGTCACCGAAGCACCGGCCGGCGCTGATCTGGCAGGCGCAAAACGCTGGGAAGAATTCAAAAGGAATCAACCTCCCGCATTTGTTCCACGCACTCGGAGCGACTGGGCCTGCATCGTTTATTCGTCCGGCACCGGCGGACGGCCCAAGGGCTGTGCGTTAACTCACGAGAATTATCTGGAGCAATGCATGGGCCTCACGGCCTTGTATCCATTCTGGCCCGGCGTGCGTTACCTGAGCATTCTTCCGACGAATCACGCCATCGATTTTATGGTCGGTTTTTTTGGCCCATTCATTTGCGGCGCCACGGTGGTTCACTTGCGGACGCTTCGCCCGGAATATATTCGCGAAGCGTTCACCCGCTACAAGATCACTTACATGACGTTGGTTCCCATGGTACTCAAAAGCCTCGAGCGCGGGTTGCGGCAGCGCTTTGCGGATCTCCCGCCTCGAAAACGTTTTGCCCTGAATCAATTGATCCGCGTCAATCGCGCATTCACGCGCAGCCAGCCGAGCCTGCCGCTGAGCCGGTTTCTGTTGCGTGATATTCACCAGGCTTTCGGCGGAGAATTGCGCGCTCTTTTTGTGGGAGGCGCGTTCACTGAGCCTGCGACGTTGCAATTCTTCTACGACCTGGGAATCCCGGTGGGCAACGGTTATGGCCTCACCGAAGCGTGCACCGCCGTCACCATGAACGATTTTCATCCGTTTCGCCCGGATACGGTTGGGAAGCCGCTTCCGGGTGTCGAAGTAAAAGTATTGGATCCGGATATGGAAGGAATTGGCGAGGTCGCCGTCCGTAGCAAAACGGTGATGCAACAATATTTGGACGATCCGGAATTGACCGCGGAAACAATCGCGGACGGCTGGTTACTGACTGGCGATCTGGGGCGCATCGACTCTACCGGCCACTTGCAACTCTTCGGCCGAAAGAAAAACATGATAGTCACCGGCGAAGGCAAGAATATCTATCCGGAAGACATTGAAAATGTTTTCGAAGGGATTCGCCTGAAGGAATTTTGCGTCTTCGCCGCAAATTATATTTGGCCGCAGCACACTATGTCCGGCGAACAATTGGTGATCGTGGTTCACGCGGAACCCGGTCAGACGATCGACGACGCCCTGCGCGCTGAACTTGCGGAACGCAATCGCAAGCTTCTGAATTACAAGCGCATCAGCGGTTACGTCGCGTGGGATCGCGATTTCCCTCGAACAGCCTCGCTCAAGATCAAACGCAATATTCTGGCTGAGGAAATTCGACAGCAAGTTGACCGCAGCGCGACTGTCGCTCTATGAAGGTCCCCCGATGAGCGGGCGCTTTTTCGCGATCATCAATCCCGCCGCGGGCGGCGGGCGCTGCGGAAAACTTGCCGGTCCGGCGCTCGCGCGTCTCCGCGCAGGCGGAATCGAACTCGAAATCTCGGAGACCAGCGGTCCTGGCCACGCCACCGAACTAACTCGCGGCGCTCAAGCTCGCGGCTACAACAATTTCCTCGCGGTTGGCGGCGATGGCACAGCCTTTGAAATCGTAAACGGTCTTTTCCCCCGTGAAGCTTCCCAACCGCGGCCGTCTCTCGGATTTCTCCCTCTCGGCACGGGCAATTCGTTTTTGAAAGATTTCACTTCGCGCGGCGTCGAACACGCGATGGAGGCTCTGCTCGCGGGACGCCGGCGCCCTTGCGACGTTTTGCGCCTTACTCATTCCCGCGGCCAACTTTACTTTATTAATTTATTGACCTTGGGTTTTGCAGCCGATGTTGCCGCGCTCACCAATCGCCGCTTCAAGCGGCTCGGAGAACTCGGATACATTTTCGGAGTACTGGCCTGCCTCGCCCGCCTCAACCGTCGAGCTTTCCCCATGCGCGTGGATCAACAAACGGATCTCGACAACCGCCGCTGTCTATTCCTCGCCTTCAGCAACAGCAAATTCACCGGCGGCAAAATGATGATCGCCCCCAATGCAGATCCTTCCGATGGGCTGATCGAATACGTCCGTTGGGGGCCGATCAGCCGCTTGGGCCTGGTGCGCAATTTCTCCACGCTTTTCGACGGCACGCACATTGATCACCCGCTGGCTTCGCGTGCATCCGCGCGGCGAATCGATTTCGAGCTCGAAGGCCCAGTCGACGTCACGCTCGACGGCGACAGCATGGTCCTGGATTGCAAGAGCGTTGAGGTGCTGCCAGGAGTCCTGGACGTGCTGGCATGAAGAATTTCTACCTCACCGTTCGCGCCGCTATTCTGTGGGCGATCAGCGGCATCCATTTTGTGGTCTTATGCCTTTTCTTGATGCTGTTGGCGGTATTTGTCGATCCACGAAAAAACGACTGGCCGCAGCGCCTTTTTTTTCGCAACATTCTGCGGCTCATCGGCGTGAAAATCGAAGTGCGGCGTTCACCGGGATTTGATCCCACGCGAACCAGCATCTTCATTTCCAACCATGTAAACATTTTTGACCCGTTCGTGGTGTACACGGCGATTCCTCAATTTCTCCGCGGTTTTGAACTCGAGTCCCATTTCACAATTCCCGTCTATGGCTGGCTGATGAAGCGATTTGGCAACGTCCCGGTGCCCGCCGATTCGAGCCGCTCCGGACTCGAAGAAATGATTCGCCGTGCGAAGCATGCAATCGATTCCGGGATCAGCCTGATTGCTTTTGCGGAAGGCTCGCGCACGCGCGATGGCCATGTGGGACCGTTCCGGAAGGGGATTTTCCGGATTGCCCAGAATTTCGGCTGCCCCATCGTTCCGGTGAGCATGGTCGGTTCGTTCGAATTCTTCCGCACCGGCCACTGGATGATTCACCCGGGAACAATCACCGTCTATTTGCATGACACAATTGAAACGAAAGATATAGACCGCGCCGGCTTGGATGATCTGCGCCTGCGTGTCTTCGACATAGTTTCCAAGCCTGTGGAGGATGCAATCAAAAACTCTACGGAGAAAACCTGATTTTCTAGTTGGGCGTGTATTCGTTTATCGTAGGTTAGGTCTGTACGTCGCTTGGGCGCAGCGTGCGTCCGGCTTGAATTTCCTGCCAGGTATAAACCACGCGATGAACCACGGTGATTGTGGAAATCAACGCAATTACCCAAACGCCTGAGCCATGCGATGGAAATGCTCCGCCCAGCAGCAGCAACACCAGCCGCTCCGGCCGCTCCATGAAGCCTACTTTGCAAGTAGGTATCAGCGATTCGGCGCGCGCCCGCGAATAACTCACCATGAATGAACTAGCCATCGCCACCGCCGCCAGGATCATGTAAAACGTCCTGCCAATTAGCGTGTAGTAAACCACCAAGCCCATGTAAATTCCGAGATCAGAGTAGCGATCCAGCGTCGAATCCAGAAAGGCGCCGAAGGCCGTCACTCGTCCGGCGTGGCGCGCCACTTGCCCGTCGGCCATATCAAGAAAACCCGCTAAAAACAGCACCGCAGCGGCCGTGCGGAATTGTCCCATGGCAAACATCACCGCTGCCCATCCGTTCACCAGCAGCGCGATAAACGTCAGGGCGTTTGGCGTAATGCCCGTGGAGGCAACTGCGCTCACCACTCTGCGCAGCAACCATCCGCCGCCGTCCCCGATCAACTGTGTGATTGGCTTCCCGTGCTCAGTCGTCATCGTTTTGCATCATACGTCAGCAAGAGCGGTTGCGCCAAAATTCTGCTCTGCTCCCACTCGGTCAGGTTCTGCCGCGCTGGCATCATCCGGGCCAGTTCCCGTGGGACCGGTTATTCGCTCCCCGGCTTTTTGTACGCGGGCGCAACAGATGGGATATTTTCTTTCCGAATCATCTCGTTCAGCGCCGCCAGGTCTTTTTCCTGAATCTCCTTCCACTTCGCGAGTTGCTCATCCAGCTTCTTGCTAAGCTCGTCGAAAACTGTAGAAGAAGCTGCCGTCGGCATCCCTTCCCCGCTCTCGACCGTGGAAGCCAGCGCCATCAATTGGTCCGCAGTCATGATCGGATAATTCAACGGGTCTTGGCTGCTCTTCGATTTCGGCTGAATAATCTGTTCTTCCACCGCGCCCATTTTCTTGTTCAGATCATCCGCCGCGCTCACGATGGCCTTGTCCTTTTCATTCCCATCCAGCCGTTTTTTCAACGCATCGATTTGAGCACGTACGCTGCGAATTTGGTTCACGGCATCGTGCCCGGCAGTGACGCGGTCGCGGATCTTCAGTGCCAGCTCGAGCTGTTTTTCAAGATCGGCCTGAGTAGCCTCGATCCGGGGATCTTCCTTGATCTCCAGAGGCGCCGTAAAACTCTTTCCTCCCACCATAAGCTTCACCTGATATTTGCCAGGCGTGGCCAGCGGCCCGATCGGCCGCCCTCCCCAACTGATGGCACCGGGAACACGGCTTGGCGGGTCGTATCTCAGATCCCAAACGAAGCGATTGAGTCCCGCTTCGAGTGGCAACGCGGTCGCTCCGCCTCGCCCACCGCCGCCTCCATCGTCGCCTGCGTCCTCGTGCTCGCCCTCTTTCTTGCTCGCGTACTTCCGGATCACTTTCCCGTTGCCATCCAGGATCTCCAGCGTTGCCGGATCCTTCGAAGCCGCTCTCAGCGAGTAGTCAATAATTGCGCCATTCGGAGGGTTCGCTCCCACCGTCGCACCCGGCGGAATCGGCCCGCCTCCGCCTCCGCGGAACCGGTACGCCAAGCTCGGATCGAAAAGATGCACGTCGTCCGAAGTTGTGTTTCCAGCCATCTGACGCAGCGGCGAGATGTCATCCAGAATCCAAAATGCCCGCCCATGAGTGGCCACAATCAAATCGTTGTCATGAATCGCCAGGTCATGAATCGGCGCATGTGGCAGATTCAGCTGCAGGGGCTGCCAAACGCCGCCGTCATCGAAAGAAACATAAATTCCCGTTTCCGTGCCCGCAAACAGCAATCCCTTGTGTTTCGGGTCTTCCCGAACCGAGCGAACGAAAGCTCCGTCCGGTATCCCATTCGTAATTTTCGTCCACGACTTTCCGAAGTCCGCAGTCTTGAAAATATAAGGATGAAAATTATCCAGCCGGTGTGCATCCACCGCCATATAGGCCGTGCCGGCGTCGCGCGTGGATGGATCAATCAAGCTCACCGTCGCCCACTCGGGCATATCCTTCGGCGTAATGCTTGCCCAATTCTTTCCGCCGTCTCGCGTCAGGTGAACCAATCCATCGTCGCTGCCCACCCAGATTTGATCCTTTTCGAGCGGCGATGGCGCAATCGCGAAAACCGTGCCGTAATACTCGACGCTTGTATTGTCTTTGGTGATTGGCCCGCCGCTGGATGGCTGTTTGCTCTTGTCGTTGCGCGTCAGGTCCGGGCTGATTGTTTCCCACGTCTGGCCCTGATCCACGCTTTTCAGCACCATTTGAGCGCCGTGGTACAACGCGTTCGGATCGAGTGGCGACAAAGCGATTGGCGCCGTCCACTGAAAGCGGTACTTCAAATCCGCGGGCCCGCTCCCCATCGGATTTTCCGGCCAGGAATTGATGTCGCGTTGATCTCCATTCTTTTTGTTATATCGCGTGATCAACCCATCGTAGGAACCGGCGTACACAATGTCCGGATCGGGCGGATACGGCACCACGAATCCGCTCTCGCCACCTCCTACTTGGTACCAATCCGGTCGGTCAATCGCACCGTCATCGGTGCGGCTGGCAATCGAAATCGTTGAGTTATCCTGCTGCGCGCCGTACAACCGGTAGAGAAAGCGATTATCGGTGGCGATGTGGTAAAACTGGGCGGTCGGCTGATTTTCTTCCGTTGACCACGTCTTTCCGCCATCGACGGTGATCGTGGCGCCGCCATCATCACTTTCAATCATCCGCGAGGTGTTCGCCGGATCGATCCACAGGCCGTGACGATCCCCATGCGGAGCCGAGATCGAATTCCATGATTTTCCGCCGTCCGTCGAGCGATACATCCCCGTATTCAGAATGTAGACGGTGTCTACCGCTTTCGGATCGGCGATCACGTGTGTGTAATACCAAGCGCGCTGTCGGAACCGGCGGTCATCGTCGATTTTTTGCCATGTCTCGCCCGCATCGTCCGAACGGTAGAGCCCGCCTTCCTCCGCTTCGATCAGCGCATACACGCGATTCGGATCGGCGCCTGAAACCGTAACCCCAATGCGCCCCATTACACCCTTGGGCAATCCATGACCTTCAAGTTGTTTCCAGATCAGCCCCCCATCGCTCGATTTGTAAATGCCCGAGCCGGGGCCGCCGCTTTCCAGAGTCCACGGCGTTCGATTCGCCTGCCACAACGCGGCATACAGCGTGTGCGAATTAGTGGGAGCAAAAGTAATGTCGATCGCGCCTGTCTTATCGTCCTTGTAGAGAACTTTCTGCCAGGTCTTGCCGCCATCTGCTGTTCGAAATACCCCGCGGTCTGCGTTCGGACCGTACGCATGCCCCAGCGCTGCCACGAAAACGATGTCGGCATTTTGCGGATCGATGATCAGCCGGCCAATGTGCCGCGTGTCGTCGAGTCCCATGTGCGCCCACGTTTTCCCGGCATCCACCGATTTGTAAACGCCATTCCCATAGGAAATATCACCTCGGATGCAGGCCTCGCCCGTGCCCACATAAATCACGTTGGGATCGGACGGCGCCACCGCGATGGCTCCGATGGAAGCGATCGATTCCTTATCGAACAGGGGCGTCCAGGACAGCCCGCCATTCGTCGTCTTCCACACGCCACCGGCCACTGCTCCGAAATAATAGGTATTTGGCTGGCTGCTGACGCCCGCCACCGCCAGCGCCCGGCCTCCGCGAAACGGCCCCACCAGCCGCCACTTCATTCCTTTCAGCGAATCTTCTTTCAAAGCTTGCGCGGCTGCAAAACTCACCAAAATTGTTGCGCACAATAGGGTCCCAAGCAGAATTCGAGACACAAACGTCCTTCCGTGTTTCATCACGTTCCCCCGTTAAAATGGCGACAAGATTCTATATCCCGAGTTACTAGGACGTGTAGTAGTTTTTAGCAGTTTCTGCCTCGGAATAAATTGCAGACTTGCGCAGCCACGACGCGTGATTCACTTTTGACCGGCGCATTGCTTTTCACACGCCGCCGCGAATGCCCGTTCCCGATCAGCCGCTGCGACTTGGTGTGAACTATTTCGGCTTGCGGCTCGAAACGCTACTTGTCCGTTTCCATTTCGCTTGAGCCCAGCAACGGCGAATCCTTTGGTATCGCTTCCGCCCAAATATAGTGGCTGAACCAATCCAGGTTCGCCTGCGTGACGGCCTTATTCGATTTTGGCTTGGTGATGCCATGTCCGAAGCCCGTATACAAGATCAGACGCGATGGCACGTTTTCATCCTGCAATCCCCGATACAGCTCGAAGCTATCCGGCACCGGCACGCGTTTATCCAGGCTTCCTTGCTGAATCAAGGTGGGCGTTTTAGCCTGAGTAATCGTCGTGATCGGAGAAGTCTTCGCATAAATTTCCGGATCACTCCAGGGAGTTGCGTGCAGGTACTGCCGTGTAAAGGGAGTGATGTCCGTATTGACGTAGTACGTCATCCAATCGCTGATGCCCGCGCCAACGGAAATCGCTTTGAACCGATCGGTGTGCGTGGTTAGAAACGCGGAAATGTATCCGCCTTCGGACCATCCCATCGAGGCGAGGCTCGACGCATCCACCAGGCCGCGGCTGATCAGTGAATCCACGCCGCTCATAACATCCCACATATCGCCCACTCCCAGGTTCCGCACATTCAGCGCCCGGAACGCTCCCCCATATCCGGCGCTGCCGCGATAATTCGGTTCCAGCACAAGCGCGCCCTTGGCTGCAAAATTGTGAATCGGATAGTAGCTCCGCTCCGCTCCCAGTAGCGGCTGCGAGATTCCGGTCGGACCTCCATGAATCACAACCAGCAACGGATATTTCTTTGCGGGATTATAGTCGGCCGGTTTATACAAAGTACCTTCAATCGTTGCTCCATCCTTGCTTTTCCAGGAAACCACTTCCGGAACCGCCAGAATCCAATCCTTCACTTGCGCCGTCATGTCCGTCAATTTGCGTGCTGAAAAATTAGCGGTCGGCGAAACAAAGACCTCGCTCATGTGCTGCCCATCTTCGGCAGTCAGCGCGATAGTCTTGAAGTCCTTAGTAAAAGAAACGCTGTCCAGATAGTAAGCGTCCGGGCCAGTGACTCGGGCAATCTGTTTCGTTCGCGGGTCTAGGCGAAACAGATGCGACGCCGTTTTTTGCAATCCTTGAAAATAAATGCCGTCCGGTCCCCAGTCCACCATTCGCGGATCTTCATCGAATTGAGCCGTCAGATCTTGAACATCGGAGGCGGCAGTGGCTGCTTTTGCGAGAACAGCGTCCACGCTCACCACTGCAATGTGGTTATTGGCATAGTAAAAATAAGGCTGCGCGAGAGAGGTTGAAAAAGCGATCTGTTTACCGTCCGGCGAAAACACCGGGTCCGAATCCGGACCCTCAAGCGCCACGATTTTCTGCACGGCATTTCCATGCGCTAAATCGGCAAGATAGATATCCGAGTTCCCCGAAAATGCCAGTAAAGGATTGGGAGCGGCGCTGAACGCGATGCGCGTGGAATCCGGTGACCAGGCAAACCCGCGCACGTCGATTGCTGGATTGTGAGTAATTGCGCGCGCCTTCACCGGTGATGAATTCGCTTCCGCCGCGGCCACATCCACCGTCCACAATTGATTCTGGGTAAAATCCTGCTCGAAAACTTCGTATTCGCTGTACTTTTGCTTGCGCTCTTTACCCGCCTTGGAAGTTTCGGCAGCCGCGGTAAACGCGATTTGCTTCCCGTCTTTCGACCATTCGAAACCGCCCACGTCGGTGGTGTGTTCGGTGAGTTGCCACGCCTCGCCACCCTGCGGTGAGATCAGCCAAATTTGGCGTCCCGCGGGTTTTCCATCGTCGGAGCCGCTTTCCTTCTTTTCTTCTTTTGCGGCAGGCACGGGTGAGGGCGCTTTCGCGACGGCGCTTGGCTCGCGTTCCGTCACGAACGCCAGCCAGCGCCCATCGGGCGACCATTCCGCGCTCTCGCTCGATTTCTTTCCGCGGGTTAGTTGGATGCTTGTGCCCGCGCTCACATCCAGCAGCCAAATCTGCCGGACGTACGCATTTTCCTTCCAGTCCGTTTCCCGCACGCTGTAGGCGATGTAGCGGCCATCCGGCGAGATGCTCGGCCCACCGGCAACTTTCAATTGCAGAATTTCATCCATGCTTGGCGCATGCTTCGTCTGCGCGTGAGCCGCTGCCGCAAGAATAAGAATCGAACAAAACGCCAGCCCCAACACCCTCTGCTTCTTCATCAATCTACCTCCCCAGACTTTTAGGCGCACCATGCTACACGATTGCCCCTTGCCCGTAAAAGCTCACATACCCGCCATCCGTGCGCGACTTTATCCGCAATTAATTCGAGCCAGTTAAGAAGGCCGGCAAGAAAGCTTACAGCTTATTCAGGCCGTCGAGGCCGGCGACCTTGTAAGCCTCGGCAAACGTGGGATAGTTGAAAACCGTGTCGCGGAAATATTCGATCGTGCCGCCAAGCGTCAAAACCGCCTGCCCGATATGCACAATCTCGGCGGCGTTCTCGCCCATCGCGTGAATTCCCAGAAGCTTTTTCGTGTCCGGGTGAAACAGAATTTTCAGCATCCCGGTGTGATCACCCACGATCTGCGCCTTCGCCAGTTCCTCGTATTTTGAGATTCCCGCTTCAAACGGGATCTTCGCGTTGGTCAGCGACAATTCCGTTTGCCCTACCATCGAAATTTCCGGGATGGTGTAAATGCCGTAGGGAAGCAGCGCCGGATTCATCCGCGCTGGAATGCCGAACATGTGGCAACTCGCCAGTCTTCCCTGTTCCATCGAAGTCGCCGCCAGCGATGGAAATCCAATCACATCTCCCGCTGCATAAATATGCGGCACGGAAGTTTGGAAATCTTCATTCACCGCCAATTTTC
This sequence comes from uncultured Acidobacteriota bacterium, assembly GCA_963797765.1. Taxonomy (GTDB): domain Bacteria; phylum Acidobacteriota; class Terriglobia; order Acidiferrales; family UBA7541; genus JBGPTK01. The sequence goes on from CAWCQU010000004.1 coordinate 235,190, forward strand.
CGCGCGCCCCCACTTCGAGCCCGGCCGCTTCCAACTTAATTAAATCCGTATTCGCCTGCCGCCCCACCGCGTAGAGCAATCCCTCTGCGTGAATGCGCTTGCCGCTCTCGAGATGCGCCACCACCCGGTTACGTTCGTCCCGCTCCACTTTCGTCACTTTCTCGCCCAATCGAAAAATAGCCCCTTGCCGGCGCATGTGATACGAAAGTGCCTCCACGATTTCCGCGTCGACAAAATCCAAGATCGTGGGCCGCTGTTCAATCAGGGTTATCTCGACTCCCAGCGCCGTTAGCATGGAAGCAAACTCGAGCCCGATCACTCCGCCGCCAACCACGATCAATTCTTTCGGGATCGTCTCAATCTGAAAAAACTGGTCGCTGGAAAGGATCTGTTTCCCGTCAAAGGGAATATCCGGGTGCCGTGCCGGGCGCGTCCCGCAAGCAATCAGCACGCGCTCGCCTTTCAGGATATGAACTTCCCCCGCTCCTTCCACCTCCAGTGTGTGTGGATCAACAAAGCGTGCCGTGCCCGCGTATAGATCAATCCCATTCCGCCGCAACTGGTCTCGAACAACGCCGATTTCCCGCTCCACCACCTGCAACACGCGGCTCGCCAGATCGCGAAATGAAATTTTATCTTTTACAACGTAATCGTTTCCATAAAACGACCGGTGGCGTATTCCGGTTAAATGCAAAATGGCTTCGCGCAGCGTCTTGCTCGGGACCGTCCCGCCATGGATGCACACTCCCCCGATCATGTCGCCGCGGTCGATCAAAGCAACGCGCTTGCCCAGTTTCGCGGCTGCGATCGCGCCTTTTTGCCCGGCGGGGCCGCTTCCGATCACCAGAAGGTCGTAGGGCTGGGAATTCATCGGATATTTTCCGTTGGATCCTTTTCCTTGGAATTGTGTCCGGGTGCGAAACTACTGGACGAATGTTACAGCCAAATTACACAAACACGCCAAACTTATCGCGCCCCAGGTGCAGTGAAGAAATTAATGCTGACCGTGGCCAGTTCCGAAGGAGGAAACCGGAATTGAAACCGGGGATTCACTTCGAGCCCCGCTTCGCGCGCGCATTCCAGGAACACTGGAAGCTCCACTAGATATTGATCCGAGAACCCGTGCGTTCCGTCGTACGCAATCGCGGCCGTGCGATCCAGATTCGCCGCGGCAACCTCCGGCGGCAGCGTATGCAGCTCCAGGACCAACAACCCAAAGCGCCCCACATAGGGCGCCCAGCGCCGCAAATATCGAACCAGATTTTCCTCCAATTCATCAGGGGCAATTTCCTCGCCAAAGTAATCGAAAACTCCGCTCGATCTTCCCTTCCGGCTTCCTTTTACATAATTCGCCGGCGCCGCATACGGCCGGTTGTGATCCAAAAAAGATCGCACGTGCAGCAAGTCGTGTATATCCAATCCGATCTCTTCCAGATCACCAGCCAATTGCGCGGGTCGATTGATATCTCCGGCAATTACGTGGTGCTCCGGAACTTCTGCCTTCCGCAGATTTTGCTTGGCCACCCTTCGCGCAACTTTATTGAAATCCACTCCCACTAGAATCAAAGGGTGCTTGTCCAACACTGCGCCCCGCGCAGTCCGGTGCTTCACCACCGAATATAAATGTTCCAGAAAAGTTCCGTCCCCGCAGCCCATGTCGCAAATCCCTTGCGGCTGGTTTTCCAGCGGACGGTTGAAAATCTCCACGATGATCTCGTCCACTTTCTTGAAATAAGTTTTGTGCGCCCCCCCGCTTCCCCAAACGTTCATGCCTCGATTGACGAGCATCTCCACTTCGCCCTCATCCATCCGTGGAATGCGCGGATTTCCGAAAAGCAGAATGCTCAACACATTCATCAGCGGGATATACGAGACGGTTACGCCATAGGAAGTGGCGATTTGCGCCGCATACGAGCCCTGCGGCGTCAGGCAAACTTGGCTTCCATCACAATCGATCCATCCTTGCGTTCTCAGCAGGTCAAGCAGCAAGGTAAGACTTGCCTGATTTGCCAAAAGATCGTGAATATTCGCCGGCCCTTTTTCCAGTTGCGCCAAAATTCCGCCACGGGCCAGCGCCACGATCGCCGGACCAACCAGAACGCCATCCAGGTGCCTGCGAACCTGTTCCCGTACTTTGGCTTCGACTGGATCGGCAGCGTCCGTAATTCCCCATCGCTGCTGCGCCCGATACACAAGATGTTGCAGCGAAGGAACGATCGGGTCGTCCGACTTGCCATAAAGAAAATCCTCTAGAAAAAGTGATTTCGGCAAGAACGCCGTCGCTTCCGCGTACAGCATGGGCGCCATTCCTATTGCAATTTTCCCCTCGTGGGTCAATGCATATGAGGGAGAATTCCCGCCTGCCTCTCCGCGTTGCTTCAACCAGCCATGCGAAGCGAGCAGCCTCAGAGCCACGTGCAAATATCCCCGGTTGGCGTGCATTCGCTTGACAATTTGTTCGAGTTCCACCCACTCCGAAGGATGATCGAAAAGTTCAAAAACTCCCCGCTCCCACAGTGCCTGCACCGTTGGCGCCATTACGATTCCGGCCAGATGGCAAAAAATAATCGTGCGGACTCGAGATCGCTCCTCTTCCGAGAGGAGCGCATGCGAGCCGGCGGTTTGCAGCACATCCTTCATCTTTGATTCCTTTACGTCTATGTCCGCCCCTCAAACAGATTTCTCCCCTCGACCAACGCCCGCATTTTTCGGTCCGCCACGCTCCGTTGCAGCATCCAGAATCCGCAATCGGGATGCACATAGCGGAGCCGCTTTTCTCCCAGAATATTGGTTATGTTTTCGATCCGCGAAGCGATCAGTTCCGGCGTCTCCACTTCGTTATCCTTAATGTCCACCAGCCCGATTCCCAGGCGAATCTTGGGATCGAGGTCGTTAAAAACCGAAATCTCTTCATATCCTCGCCGCGCGAATTCCAAAACCAGATGATCGGTCCGCAACGAATTCAGAAACGGAATCAGGTCGCGCCAAAAACCTTTCAACATCGGTTGACCGCCGTAATTGCCGAAACAAATGTGCACGCCCTTTTCGTTCAGAATTCCATCCAGCACATGGTTGATGGCTTCCGCGGCCCAGGGAGCATCCTGCGGATATCCGACAATGCACGCTTCGTCCAACTGAACGTCATCGGCTTCCACCAATTCCAATTGGCGCCGCAGCACCGCCGCGATTTCCATCGCTAGCTCAGCCACATCCTTGTAAAAACAATTCGTCAGCACCCTGGCCAGCATGTGCGGACCGGTGCACGTAAACTTCAGTGGCGATTTCGTCAGCGCCCGCGCGAATTCGTAATCCCTCGGCAGGTTCAACGCTCCGTCTCCGATCTTGCCGACCACCATTCCCGCGCTCAACAACCGGTAACCGGAAGCCCGATCCGCCCGGAATCGGTCAAAATCCGATAAGGTGAAATGTTTTCGGATTCCGTCCATTTGGGAGACGAAGTAGTCCACCATTCCGTTGGTCTCGGGATGGCTGGGATCGAACCGCATCAATTCGCCGTCGGATACCATGTCGAGCCCGGCGAGCTCTTGCGTCTTCATCACAGCCATCACCGCATCGCGCAGCACCAGCCGTGATGTATTTCCCACCAGCCACGACGGAACGGGATAGCTGCCTACAACGGTTGTCTTGATTCGCGGAGTCATGTTTTCCTCTCCAGCTCATTGCTCGCTACCGAAAAATTGTTTCCAGGGACTGCTGCATAAAGCCCTTGACCCTCAACTCGCATCCTTGCCTGCGTCTTACGCCCAGCGGGCTCGAAAATTTCTCTTTTACTTCCCACGGAATGCTTTTGCTCTTGAATCGCACCGGTTCATCCGACGTGCGCACCACCCACACTCGTTTCTCCGTCACTTCCACTGCTAAGGTACCTTCTTTGATACAGTTGGTGCCGCACGTAGAAACTGCTGCGCCCCCATTCAGTCACGGCGGATTCCACGATCAACCGGTCGCCGAATTGTGATGGGACGAAAAATTGCGCTTTTGCTTCCACCAGGGGAATACCGGCGATTCCATAAACCTTGTATGTTTGTGGTAGCGGTAAGCCCGCGCGTTCGAAGAGCGCGGTGGTGCATGCGTCCACAAATTCAAAATACCGCGGAAAATAAACAATTCCGCCCGGGTCGCAATCTCCAAATTCGACGCGCAACTCCCTTTTGTTGATCAGCATTCTGTCCTTTCTCAGCTTGGATTCAAGCCGCAACCTCGTCTTTCCATCGCCGTTTGCCGGCATGGCACAAATTCAAATGGCTCGCGCTCGTCCTTCTCGAATCCGCAAAATCCGCCCGGAAGGATTGGCGGAATAGAGTTCCTCCACCAGCGTAGCCCGCCGCTGCAGCACTTTGCCTTGATTCAACGATCCCTTATCCGTCATCTCACCTTCGTCGAGCGATGGTGGCTCTTCCAGCAGAGCCGCCCGAGTTACTTGTCGAGAGCTACCCAAGGATTCCGCCGCAAATTTCTCCAACAGCGATTGAAATCGTAGGCGCACCGCTCCGTGCCTCAAAATCTCGGCAGCCGTCGCACCAGACGAAAGACCGTCGCACAACGCGGAACAAGCATCCAGGTCCGCGAAAATCAGCATTCCCACCTCATCGCGGTCATGGCCCGTGATTACGGCGTCGCGGACAAATGGCGCGAAGAAGCCGATGATCCTTCCACGCAGCGGGCCCACACTTACCCACGTTCCTGTCGAAAGTTTGAAATCCTCGGAAAGCCGTCCGTCAAAAACGAAGCCCTGGTTCACGTCATTCGGATCGAGAAATCGCACCGCATCGCCGAACTTGTAAAACCCTTCCTCATCAAATGCTCTTCTCGTCAAATCCGGCTGTCGCCAATACCCGGGAGTGATGTTCGGCCCGCGCACTCGGGCCTCCCATTTCTCGCCCCGCGGTACCAGCTTAGCTTCCACTCCGGGAATCGGTATTCCGATCACACCAGATTGTTTGGTTTCCCAGGTCGTTTGAATCGCCATTGGCGCAGTTTCCGTTGCTCCAAGCCCGGTCACCATCACCACCCGCTCGCCGCAGGTTTCCACAGCAAGATCGCGATAGGCGTCCCACACGTGTTGCGATAAGCCTGCACCCGCGTAAAATAGCAGCCGCAACCGTTTGAAGAAAGTCTCTCGCAGCTGCCGATCGGACCGCAAAAAGGGCAGCAGGTCTTCATAACCCTTCGGCACATTGAAATAAACGGTCGTCGAAATCTCCCGCAAGTTGCGCACCGTCTCCCGGATCAATCCCGGTCCCGGTTTCCCCTCATCCAGATAAAACGACCCTCCGTTGTACAGAGCGATTCCAGTGTTGTGGTTCCCTCCGAACGTGTGGTTCCACGGAAGCCAATCCACCAGAACCGGAGGCTCGTCCTGCAAGAAGCAAAATACCTGCGCGATCTGCTGCAAGTTGCAGCAGATCATCCGGTGCGTGTTGATCACGCCTTTCGGCATGCCTGTCGAGCCGGAAGTGAATAGGAATTTGGCCGGGCTGTCGGGGTCGATCCGGCCGTGTGCCGCATCGACGGCCTGCGTCGGCAAGGTGGCTACAAGCTCTGAAATTAGTGTCGTCTTTCGTCCGGCCGGCGGATCGCTGGTCACGGCGAGTTCAGTCGTCCTGGGAACAACCGCCTCGATAGCCCGGCCGTATCGCTCCCCGCTCGCGGCGAATACCAGCCCTGGTGTCAGCACTTTAAAAATGTGGCTCAGTTGCGTGAAATCTTTCGACAACAACGAATACACCGGAGAAAGATGCGCGGTCGGAATTCCCACGTGCTGTCCCGCTAACATCAGTACAAAATGTTCCAGGTCGTTTTCAGAAAGAATTAAAACTGGCCGGCGGGCGGAAAGCCCTCGATCAAGCAGCGCTTGGCCCACTCTTCGAACTGCGTCCAGCACCTCGGCGTATGTAAGCCGTCTCCATTTTCCTCCCGCCTGATTCCGTTTGGCCACACAGATCCTGTCTGAAGAAACCTTGGCCCAATGAATTAGCCGGTCTGTAAGCACTCTTGGATAGGGCCCTAACGATTCCTCCGCCCGCACCAAAATCGATCCATCAGGCCGATGCTCAAGAGAAGCGCCGGTACTCCGCAGCCTCACTGGCCTTACGCGATTATTCTGAGCAATCATCGGGATTCCGTTATTCCCTTCCACATGCGTCCTCGATCACCCGCCACGAGGAACAATTTCCAATAATTTGAGCACTTGCTTCAAAGCCGTCCCCCTTGGCACATCGCCAGCCGTTGTAATTATCGCAGGCTGCATCTCGTTTAGGACGTCGCTGAGCAAAGGATAGCGCCCTTCGGCTGCCTGCCCACCCGATTGAAACAGCCCCACTGGCAGCGCTAATCCCCTCGGTGGCGTCCCTGACGCTGCGAATCCCCGCGAAGTTGGTGGCAAAATCGCATGCAAATCCGTGCAAATTACGCAATCCCACTCTCTGCCGAAGACCACATCTTCCCTTGCCTGGAAGCAGACGCCCTCTGACAGACGTAGCACCGGAAGCGCGTCATGGAACCGGATCACATTGATTGTTGGAGATAACAACGCCGCCCAGGATTCACAATTTTCTCCTGTCAGTGCCGGCAGAATTTCCTCCTGGATGAATATCAAATTCGCGCCCGTGCTTACGTACGCGGATGATATCTGCGTGATCAACTCCGCCGCAACCTCCAGCGCAGCCGTCGAAAAATTCTCAAAGTGCAGAGTCTCCTCGGCGTCCATCTGCGTCATTCGCGCGGCAAGCGTAAACGGACCCGTCACCCCGGCCATCAGCAAGGATTCGTCGTGCAGCAATATATTCAGCCGGCGAATCACCTCAACAGCCACCGCAATCCTCCCGCTCTTCGCCGCCGGTTCAACCGGCCGGATTTCCTCCGGCAATTGGCCCTTTTCGGCCCTCCCAGGCCACGTTATCAAAGGTGACTGGCCATCGTCAGCCCATTGCAACGTCGCACCCAGCGCCTCCAATTCCAGGCCTGCATCGAAATAGCACGCCACTCCATCCGAACGCACGTGCGTGCGGATTCTCCTCATGGCATTTGAAATTTTAGTGGGATTACTCAGGAACGCCTGCATCGGCACGTTTTCGATTTGCGCGCCCAGTGAAAAAAGAATCGGCAGGAAAAGAGGGCGGGCCGGGTGAACGCCTTGCAACAGCCCTTTTAACATTTGCCGCGGAGTGGGGCTCGCAGCCATTCCTCACGGCCGGAAAATCGGCCCGCTGGCCTTGGCATCCGGCCAGGATCCGTACCACTGCAAAATTTCTTTTGGCGGGCTTTTCTTGTTCCATTCCACATGAAACTCTTCGAATGGTTTGCCTCGAGCCAGGCGCGCCTTGCGCTCATCCTCGCGCTGTTGCTTTGTCTTCTCGGAATCCAGCCTTCCCCGCTCCGGATCGTACGCTATGCGATAAATATGTTCGGCGGTCCACTGTGAGACGATATTTTTCTTCAGGTCGGCCAGAACTCCCTCCGGCTCGCGTTCCAATGGATCGCCGTAGCCCGGACCGCCGCCGCTGAACCCAAATAGCAAATCTCCCTCTTCATAAAGTTTGGGCGTCCGGGCAATCAATTCATAATTCCATTGGCCCTGGATCGAGCCTTCCTCCAAAATAGCGCGCAGATCGAGATTGATTTTCGAATTCCCTTTCCGCATTTCCTCCAGCAGGTCGGCCTTGCGCACGCTGATTCCGGGAATTGGCGAGGAGGCATACCCGCCGAAAAGAGGCTGCCCCAGCGGCACCTTGCTTCCATTCCCCATGCAAAGCGAAATCAGTTCCGGAACTTTGTGAATCATCCATAGTTGCACTCCGCCCGAGCCTCCTCGATAAAGGCCCGGCCCGCTGGAATCCTTCCAATGCTGCGACAGCGTCACCGTCACCGGCAATTCGCTTTCCACTTGTTCCGAATCCGGCGCACGCCCGAACGCGCACCACGCAAATCCATAAGCGTCGATTCCATCCGCCGATGATCGTCCGCCCTGCCCCTGCGTGTTCAATGAGAACGACAGCACGTCTGAAACAGCCAGATTCCATTGTGAATGGCCTGCGCAAATCTGCGATGTGTGCTGGCTCCCCGGCGGCGCCGCCACCTGCCGCCACATCGTTGCGCTTGAAAACGTCATCTTCGCGAAACTGATATGAGTTGCGCAACGCGCTTGCATGCCGATAAAAACGCAGCAACTGGTCGCCGCCATCTGCCCCGGATTCAGGATAATTCCTTCCGGGAAAACAAAATCAATCGGCGCAAACGTGGAGCTGCAAATGGGCAAGTCATGGAAAATATATTCGTACATGAAATTCGCGATGTGCCCCACCACCGCTTGGGAGTGTACGTTGTAAGACGAAGCGTTTTCCGGAGACGTTCCTTCGAAATCAAAAACGATATTCCCGCCCTTCTTCGTAAGCGTCAGATAGCAGGATCGCACTAGGGCCGGCGTCCAACCAATGGCATCGTTGAACACCACCGCGCGAAACTTTCCATCGGGCAGCGCTTTCACCCGTTTGCGCGCGCCCGCTTCGGCTGTTTCGCACATCTTGCGAAGCAGCCCCACCAAGAAATCCGCGCCACGTTTCTCCACCAGTTCCAGCAGCCTCACGCGCACGCGATCCGCCGTCGTGCATCTCGCGCGAAGATCGGAAATAAACATAGCAGGCGCCCGCAAGCCGTAAACCGCATAAAACTCCAGAAAATCATTCCGCAATTCGAAATTCTCGCCGATTTTCATCGGCGGCATGTTCAGCCCTTCCTCGAATCGCGACCGCGCGCTTACCGGCATCCCTCCCGGCTCGATTGCTCCCGTTTCCGTGGTGTGCAACGCCGCCGAAGCCCATGCGATCAATTTCCCTTCGTGAAAAATCGGCATCAGTGCTACTTGATCCGGATTGTGAATTCCTCCGTACAGCGCGTCATTCGTGTACCAGATGTCCCCTTCGCGAACTCCCGGGTTTTCCTGAAAATATTTCAAGATAAATTTGATCACGATCGGCTGAATGATGGCGTGCAGGTAAGTCCCGCACGATGCGTTGATCAAATCCCCGCCCGCGGTAAAAATCGCCACCATCGAATCTCCGGAAACTCCAAAATAGCTCCGCGACGACCGCACGAACACTTCCATCGCCTCATCCAGAATGTCGTTCGTGATCTGCACGCCGATCTCGTAATCCCCCTGGCGGACCTTCGCCGCGCACTCCTTTTCGTACGCCGTCGCTGGCGCAGGTTTGAGCCATGCAAGTTTTTCAGCCAATGTCGGTATTGGCATATTTCTCCTTCAAGCCCCGCAGCTCATCCTTCCAGGATGCCGAGCCCTCTTTCATCAATGGCGAACCGCATCGCCGGAGGCACCACCACGGTCGTGTACTCCCCCTCCAGCACAGCAGGCCCCTGCAGCACATTTCCCGGACGCAACGCTTCGTATGTGAAAATCGGCGTCACCTGGTAATCCTTTTGCTCCGGCCAATACACAAGCCGCTCGCCTTTCTTTGCCGCTGCCGGCGAATGTCCTTCCAATTTCAATTTCGGCAATTCCACTTTCGGAGTCGCTACGATCGCCTTCAAAATAAAACTCTCCACAAACACTCCGCCCTCGGGGTTCACCACGAACGGACTAAACGCCTCGCTGAATTCTTTCTTAAACGCTTCGCAGATCGCCGCCACATCTTCAGGACTCTGCAGCGACAACCTCGGCGAAAGCGCCCGTTTCACGTGAAACTGCCCGCCATACAGCATGTCCAATTCGAGCACAAAAACCGCCGCAGCCGGGTCGAGCCCGTCTCCCGTCAAATCCTTGCGCGCTTGCTCGAGCAGCGATTCCACAGTCTGGTTGAATACGGAATATTCTTCTGTAAGCCGCTGCGTCCCCGGAGAAAGCAGCGTCAATTTCTTCGACACTTCGTTCACATGCATAATGTCCATGGTCGATGAACCGTACGCGCAAAACACCGGCGAAAATGGAAACGTCACCGCTTTCGGAATATCACCCTTGTAGCCAGCCGCGTGCGTCGCCCCCGCCCCGCCGCCCACAAACAAAATAAAGTCCTCGGGACTGTATCCCCGCAGATGAACTTCCTTCATGATCGCCGACGCCATATTCCCATTCACGATCTTCCGTATAATATCCGCCGCCTCTTCCACGCTCATGCTCAACGGCTTCGCAATCTTTTCGCGAATCGCTTGCACCGCCCGGTTCTTGTCCAGTTTCATCCGTCCGCCGGAATAATAATTCGGATTAATATATCCCAGCACCACGTCCGCATCCGTGACCGTCGGCTCCGTTCCTCCCAGATTAAAACACGCAGGCCCAGGTAAGGACCCGGCGCTGCGCGGTCCCACTTGCACCTGATTCTGCAATAGCGCATTAATCGAAGCGATCGAACCGCCTCCGGCGCCGACGGAGAGCGTCTTGATCATCGTGATTCCCACCATCCATCGATCGATGATCGGCCGGAAGTCGTAGCTTCTCACGCTGTCTTTCACCACCAACCCCACGTCGAAACTCGTTCCGCCCATATCCGTCATCACTACGTTCTGGTATCCCAGCGACTGCGCCACGTGATGCGCGCCCATCAATCCCGATACCGGCCCGCTATTGAACGTCCGGCACGCCGTGGTGCGAAAAACTTCCGCAATCCCTCCGGAACTTTGGATCATCAGCAGCGGTTTCTTGTAGCCCCTCTCGCGCAGTTTGTCCCACATCGCCGAAAGTTCGATCTGCATCGACCGCTGCAAATAAGCATCCAGAATCGCGGCAAGCGTCCGTTCGTACTCTCCAAGTTTCCCCACCACCTGCCCCGCCAGCACCACCGGCAGGTACCCGATATGAAATTCCTTGTACTCGTCGCGAATGATTTCTTTCACGCGCCTTTCGTTGACTGGATTCAGAAATCCCCATAAAAGCGCCACTACAAATCCTCGCGCCCCATGGCTCACCAGGTAGCGCACTTTTTCGCGCACGTTATTTTCATCGAGCGGCCGGATCACTTTCCCGCGAGAATCCACGCGCTCCTTCACGCCCACAATCATGTCCCGGGGAATCAGTGGATCGGGTTTTCTCTGCACCGCCAGGTTGCGCCGCTCGGCCACCCGCGTGCCATCTATCCATTGCGCCCCGCGTCCAATCAGCACCACGTCTTCGTGCCCTTCCGTCGTGATCAGCCCAAGCCGTGGCCCCTTCTTCTCAATCAGCCGGTTCATCGCGATGGTCGTGGAATACCGGATCATTTCGATCTGCGGCAGCAATTCATCGATCTTCAGTCCCAGCGCGGAAGCTCCCTCTTCGATCACCCGCGAGAAACACACGGATAAATCGTAAGGAGTTGTCGGAACTTTCTTGATCAGCGCTTTCCCTTTGAAATTCAGCACCAGATCGGTAAACGTCCCGCCCACGTCGATATCGATGGAATTCATTCCACAACCTCAAGCCGCTGCCCGCGAATCACGAATTCACCCTTGCGCAGCCGTTCCTTCAGACTAGTCCACGTCAATCTCAATGTCATGAGTGATGGGATGCCCCGGCGGCAGATATTCCGTCTCCACCTGCGTCCCGCATCCTGGACAGTAATACTCCACGATTCGCACCCACTGCGGATCAGGAGAAAAATTGAACGGCCCTGAAACCAGCGGCGGATGAACTTCCCGTGGGTCGCGGTCATAAAGCAGGCAACCCTTCTTGTAATTTTCTCGCGCTGAGCCCAAATCACGATCGCACCGGTTGCACATCCACCGTTCGCGTTCGAGTTCGAGATCGAGATACTCGGTGATGCGGATTCGATTTTGTTGTTCCGAAGCCATTTTCCATCCTGTGCCAAGAACGCCGCGCTGCCTGCTATTTCTTCGAACTCCGGTTCACCGTGGCGTTCCCGAACCGATCCATCACCATCGCCCATCCATCAGGAATAAATTGTGTGCTGTTGATTCCTTCGATCACCGAGCATCCCTCGATCCGGTTGCCGGGTCTCAATGATTCCCAACGATAGATTTGCGCCACGCCGTCTTTGCTTCCCCAACCTACCGCCCTCGTTCCCGTCTTCGCGTGCGAAGAATCTTGTCCTTCCATCGGAAACTCCGCGATTCGCGGCGCAGGCATCGCTTTGTTCACCCGCAGGCGTATCAGTTCCAGCGTCAACTCGCCCACGATTGCTCCGCCAACCGAGCCTCCCGTGAGTGCGGCCTTCAAATCCTGTGAACTCTTCAACGAAGATTCCGCCACCACCACGGGCACGGAACTCCTCCCATTTTTCGCCAAATCGAATTCAACCTCGAAACTCAAGCCTTTCGGCTGAATCCCCTCTCCCAGCAGATCTTTGATCCCCTCCTCCTTCATCTCCTTCAGCAACCGGCGAATCTCCGCCATGCTCCCCTCGGAAATTTCCATTGCCGGCAGGCTCCGCTCGTAAACATGGCAAACGCCCGAAATCGATGATCCAAACGCGCTGAACACCGGCCCCAGCGAAAATAGCTGAACCGTTTTCAATCCCGCTTTTTCCGCAACGCCGCACGCAAGCAGCCCCCCATTCCCCCCATAGGCATATAAAACGTGCCTGGAAAAATCCATCTTGAGTTCCGCTTGCGCCGCACCAATCATTTCCGCGGCCATTTCGAATGCCCGGTCAATAATCGCCTTGCACGCCTCCTCCACGGATATGTGGAGCGGCTGCGCCACCATCTCTTCAATAGTTTGCCGCGCCAGTTCTTTGTCAATCGGTTTCGTCCCGCCAAGAAAATATTCTGGATTGATGATCCCTGCGGCGACGAATGCGTCGGTCAGTGTTGCCTGATCTCCCCCCAAGGCGTAGCAGGCCGGCCCTGGAAACGAGCCCATGCTCTCCGGACCGAGCTGCACGTTGGGCATATTGCCGCTCGCGGGCATCACTTTGACAACGCTCCCGCCGCCCAACGCGATGCTGCGCAAATACGGAAGAGAAATTCCCACGGAAATCCCAAAAAAATCGGATGGCTTTCGATAGATCGGCTCCGCATTCTTCAGCACGCTAACCTTAGCGGTGGTTCCCCCGATATCCATCGCGATCACGTCGTTCAGCCCATACATTTTTGCCAGGTACGCACTGCCGTGGATGCCCAGAATCGGTCCCGATTCAATGGTATCGATGGCCTTGGTCTTCGCGATACCCGCCACGCCGCCATTGATATGGCTCACCAGAAATGAGCCCATGTATCGCGACGTTTCCCGCAACTCGTCCTCAGCCTTGAACAATGTCGCCGCCAGCGCCCCGTGCGTATAAGCATTGATCAGCGCGCAGTACGAGCGCGTCTCGTCTTCCGCACTCTGCGAAATGTCGATCCCCGCGAGCACTGGCACCGATCCCAGGAAGTGATCCGGGTACTGCTGGTCGATCGTCCTTTTCACAAAAAGTTCGCGCCGGGGGTCGCGGTGGGAATCCTTCAAGCTCACGCAAATTCTGCGGACTCCCTTCTCCAGCAGCGATCGCGCCGCGTTCATAATTTCGGATTCGTCCGCGGATTCGCCCACGCCGACCACATCTGCCTCAGCCACCAGCCGGTTCAGAACTACGCTGCGCGGCTCCGTGCCGTAAATTCCCTTCTCGTGTCCCGATGAAACGAGTAAGCCGATTCTAGGGCCGTGTCGTTCGGCAAGAACATTTGAAGTAATGGTGGTGGACCAGCGGATTAATTCAATCTCTTCCAGAAAGCAGCTCGAATCCTGGAAACCTGCTTGAACAGCTCCTTGAGTCAAACAGTCGAAAAGGCACACCGTCAAATCGTGCGGCGTCGTATCCACTTTCACGCAGATCGTATTCTGGCCGTTCGTGAACAGGCCGTCCGTTAATGTCCCGCCCACATCAATGTCTACGATCCACACTTAGCCCTCGCCGCGCGTGTCTCCAGAATCGCGATCAAATCCTTCGAGTTCCGCCGACCAGCCAAAAAAAGACTCCACGTTATAGAGCGTCGCTTCCTGCACGCTGGCGTTTCCCGCGGGCATCGTGCCGTCTCGCAGCAGGATCGGCCAGTAGTCCTGAAAATAGGCATCCCGCAGCGTGGATTCCACGCATACATTCGTGGCGATTCCCGCAAAAAATAAATATCGAATCCCTCGCACGCGAAGTTGCGAATCCAGCGTCGTTCCCGCAAATCCGCTGTAGCGCGTTTTGATGATCACCAGGTCGCCATCCTCGGGCGCCAGTTCATCCACAATCGCGAAATCCCAGGTTCCCTCGGTCAGCAGCTTCCCCTTCAATTCCGGCCGCTGATTCATCAAGTGCATCGCCAGTTCTTTGTGCCAATTCGGCGAATTCGGCCCGCCGCTGTTGCTCAAGTCCGGTTTGTATCCCATCTGCAGGTACACAACCGGCATCCCCGCCCGCCGCGCCTCCGCCAAAACGTCTCGAACCGTTCGAACCACGCGTTGCGCATCGGAAAGGTCCGCTCCGGCAATATCCAGCATTCCTCCCTTGCTGGCGAATGCGTTCTGCATGTCCACCACGACGATCGCAGCTCGATCGAAATCAACCGAGAGCGCTTCCGGCTTGGCTTTCAGTTCCAACACTTTAGAAATAGATCTCCCGGCCCAAACTCCGTCCATCACCACATGCCCGGCGCCGCATCCTAATCGCGTCCAGCTTCGACAATCTTTCCCGCCAATCCCAAAGGATTCGTAAACAGAACCTCATGGCTCCCAGGCATCTGCACCAGCCGGTACAAGCCGAGCCGGTTCGACATCCGCGGATGCCAGCCCCACTCACCGGGAGGAAGCGCTATATCTTCCGTGCAATTGATGTAGCTCTTCGGAATTTCCAGGGAATAAAATTTCTTCAAATCAAGTTTTTCTCGAAAGGGTTGATAAGGCTCTGGTGACAGTTGCGCGTACGACCATTTCGCCATTTCCAGGTCCGCATCGTTGATAAACGCTTCTCGCCAGATCGGAAACGGAATCATGACTGATTCATCCGCGGTATTTTTCGCTAACTGCTCGAACAAGGCGACAAACATCGGCGGAATTTCATCGGTCAGGGATTTTCCATCCTGCAACACAAACCCATTCACAAACACCAGCCGACGGATTCGATCCGGAATCGCTTCAGCCACTTTCGAGATGATCGTCCCGCCAAAGCTATGTCCCACCAGCACGAAATCGGTCAAGGAATTGCCGCTAATGTAATCCACGATCGATCGCACGCAATCCGCGTGGTTTACCTGCTTGTTTACGCCCTTGCCATGGCCGGCAATCGTGGGCGCCAGTGCTTTGTGGCCTTTTTCTATCAAATGATCGATCGTGGGTTGCCACGCAGACCCGTCATGCCAGGAACCATGCACCAACACGAAGATTGCCACGGCAGGTTCTCCTGAAGATTCTACGAATGCGAATCAAGCCAGCAAGCACTTCCCATAGCACGCCAAGCGCGCTTCCGCAACTCAGGAGTTCGGATTCTAGGCGAACCCGATCTCTTCGATTGCTTCCTTTCACGGACCCGAGGCGGGAATCGCAAGGTGGGCACGAACCTACTCTCTTCGTGCCTCACCCTGCCGTCAGTCCAATCAGAAGGAAAACTTCGCCGCGAACTGTAGCTGCCGCGGGTTCAACATCGTCCTGGGCCCGCCGAACTGAGGATTCGGAACCGGGGGCCCCGCTGCCGGACAACCTCCGATCTGAACATCCTGAATCGCGATCGAAGTGGCGTCCTTATAATGGTTTGGAATTTGCCCATTGCAGAATGCGTACGTGCCGTAGACCGATGTGACTTCATCCACATTCGGCCGGTTAAACACGTTAAACGCGTCCATCATCAGGTCGACCCGCATTTTCTCTCCGATTTTAAAGAATCGCGAAATTCGCAGGTCCACAGCTTTCAGGCTGTCGCCCCAATACGTGTTCCGGGCCGCCAGTCCCACGCGATCCGTTACCGGGTTGGTGTCTCCGTTCGCGTCGAACCCAACGAACATGGCGAACGGACGCGCCGATTGCAGGGTCACGATGCCGCTGAACTCGAAGTTCCTGACCCACGATTTGTTCGGAGTGTCTGCCGTGAAATTTCCGATGAAGCGGTGGCGAACGTCCTGGTTGGAATTGGCACGCTCCAGGTTTCTTCGATAGAAATCTTGTGGCGTGCTCACAAACGTCGTAAACGTGCCGTCATCGAGCGTTTTCGAGAACGTGTAATTCGCGTTCAGCCGGAAGTACTGCCCGGCTCTTTCGTTCATCTGGGCTGTAAAGCCATTATAAGCTGAGTTACCGCTGTTGTCCGTGTAGTACAGCAACCCGGAATTGTTATAGAGCGGTCCGCTGAAATTTTCCTTGCCCGGTGAAAAGCCCGGGGGCGGCGGCGGCGCCGCGGCGCAGGAGGTGGCGGAATTGGTAAGCCCGGCCATGGGGCAAACATTCAAGTTTTCCGCGCGGACCAGTTTGTGCGCGGCCACAAACAAGTACCCAACGCTCGCCGACAGACCGCCTGCGATCTGGCGGTCAATTTCAAGGCTGGCTTGCTCCGAGTACGGAATGCGGCTGGCATGGTCAACCATGCCGGCACCCGCCGTGCACGAGGGCGGGCAGGCGCCGGTGATGAATTGCGCCGGTACCTGGCCCGTCAGCACCAGGGTCTTCGCCGCAAATGCAGGCAATCCAAGCGGCCCAGGCGTGAATTGGTTCAGCACCCAGGTAGCGGAAGCGGAGCCGTCCCGGATTCCAGGCAGCGTCACTCCCGGTATCACAACTGGCCGTTGCGGCTGCGTGATGAATAGAAACGAAAGATTGTATCGGTCATCAAAAATGCCGAAGCCCGAGCGGATCACGGTCTTGTTGTTCGGCGAATACGCGAACCCCACTCTCGGCTGAACTCCGCGGTAATCCGGATCGATCTGTTTCGATAATCCGGTTTCAAAGTCATACCGCACGCCATAATTCAGCGTCAATTTGGGAGTGACCCGCCACTGGTCCTGGGCAAAGAACCCGTAGTAGCGGTGGTCGAGCGTCTCGGAAAAATTAACGGTCTGGGAGGGAAGATAGGCATTCTGCCAGTTGGTCGGAATCGCCGGCGGCGTAAATCCCGGAGTCAGCGGCCCGCTCCCCACCGGCGCTCCCCAGAAAATAATCGGCGTTCCGTCCAGCACGGGTGGCAGCGGACACGTATCGCCCGGATTGGGGCTGTCCGGAATATGAGCGTTCGGATTGACGAAGTTCGCGAAATCGATCAGGCAATTGACGCCCGGAAGAACGATTCGCATGGGCGTGAACCCAGGCCAGATTACAAAATTATTGACGTAGTTAAAATCCACTCCGAATTTCGCGACGTGCGCTCCTTTCACCCACGCCAGAGAGTCGCTGAATTGCACGCGGCTTTCAAAAATCGCGTCCAGAACTCCGAAATTGTGCCCAAACAGCAGCGTGTTCGGAATATCCAGGTTGGGCTGGCCGGTAACGCCGGGGAAGTCATAATGACGCCGCGCATACTGGGCCAGGAAGCTGTTCACCAAAGTTGGACTCACTTCGGAATTCAGCGTTGCCACCAGCGATTGGTCGCGAAGAAAAACATCATGTCCGCTGCTCGGCGCGCCAATGCCGCCGCCATCCAGAGTGCTGCCCACCAATTGATTTAAATCGCGCCCGTCCTCGATGTTGTAGCGCAGGCTCAAGCGGTGCTTCGCGCCGAATTGCTGGTCCACCTTCACGATCCCGTTGTCGTTATCCTTTGTCTTCAGCAAATTCAGGTTTTCCGGGGCGATTCCCATGGCCACTTTCGACGCATTAATCAGATTCAAATCGCTCAAAAGCGTCTCGGGATACGTGGGAGATTCCGCGCGCCTCTGGCCTTCGTAATTCATGAAGAAAAATGTCTTGTCCTTCTTGATCGGCCCGCCAAAGGTTCCGCCAAATTGATTCTGGCGCAGCACGTACGCCTGCGGCGAGGGCTGCAACAACGATCGCGCATCCGTGGCGTTATTCTGCAAGTAGTCGTAAACGGACCCGTGGTAATCATTCGTGCCCGATTTCGTCACGATGTTGACGATCCCCCCCAGCGCCCTTCCGTACTCCGCTCCAAAACTGTTGTTCACCACCCGGAACTCGTTCACCGCTTCCTGCGACGGCGCGGCCCGCTGCGAGCCCGTCGCCGTATTCACGTTGTCCGCTCCGTCCACCGTGATTTCGTTGCTCAAATCGCGCATGCCCGCAAAGGAAACGCGTGTCACCTCAAATTCCGTAATCGTCGACTGCAAACTGGTCCGCCCCGTGGCTACTCCGGGAGTTAGCAACGCGAAATCCGTGAAGAGCCGGCCGCTGATCGGCAGCGATGCAATCGCTCTCGTGTCGATCACTTGGCTCACTTCCGTCCGTGTAGGTTCAATGGTTTGCGCTTCGCCGGTCACTGTCACCTGTTCACCGAGCGAGGCCACCCTGAGCACCACGTCGATCGTCGCCGATTGCCCCACCGTCAGCACGATTCCCGTCCGCGTATAGTTCGAAAATCCCGTGAAGGAAACTTTCAATTCATACTGGCCCGGCGCCAGGTTGGGCAGCACGTATAGTCCGCTGTCGTTCGAATTCGTCGTAAAGACGCGATTCGTGTCCGTATCGCGCAGGGTGACGGTAGCCTTGGCCACCGCGGCGCCACTCTCATCGTGGATGCTCCCGTTCAACTGTGCCACGGTTGCGCCCACTTGCGCGAACGCAGCACTCCCCAAACTCAGCCAAATCACGGTTACAAGAAAGGCCACCAATCCCGTACGACCCCTCATAAGTCACCCCTCTCAAGGAAATTTCAGGAAAATTCCCTCAACTAAGCATCCAAAACCGCACCCCATGCAAATCCCCGGATCCCCCGCCCATCGACCGCCTGCCACCACCCTTGTCGAGCTCTTCTTTTGAACAAGCGTTCAAAACCCTCTTCCACCTGCACTCGTGCCAGCAGGTCTAACTCCAGCGCTTCCTATTGTCAAGCCTTTAATCGTTCGCTTGTTCGATTATCGCCCGCTTCTCCCTCTTGTCCCTCCTCGCCTGATTTTCCCCTCTTCTGCGTTCCTGCCCACCGCCCTATTTCCTGTCTCGTGCCATCACACCGGACCATTCTTCAATTGATTCCCAATCCCCGGGCTCCCCATGTGTCTGGCCTGCGTGCAATCTCGCTCCATTTCTTCCCTGCGTGCGATTAACTTCCCTAAAGCCTGATCCGCTTGACATCTCCGGCTTGAGGAGTTAAACCAAGTCCTCGCTCAAACGATCAGGCACGTGTCGTCTCTCGTTCGGAGGCCAGATGCATCGCTCACGGATTTCGATCCTCGCCGTATTCCTGCTATTCACATTTTTCGGAGGATGCCGGAAATCCGGCTCGCAAACTTCCCGCGAATCAAAACAGGACTTGACCAGAAATGCCGCTGCCGTAAACGCAGCCCGCATCGAAAATGCCGATCAGGAACCTGGCAACTGGATGAGCCACGGCCGCACCTACAACGAGCAGCGCTTCAGTCCGCTCAAGCAAATCAACGATCAAAATATCTCTCAACTCCATCTCGCCTGGTTTTACGACCTGGACACTCATCGAGGTCAGGAGGCCACTCCCCTGATCATCGATGGCGTGATGTATTTTTCCACCGCCTGGAGCAAAGTTGTCGCACTCAATGCCGCCACCGGCGCGCTTCTTTGGACCTACGATCCAGAAGTCCCTCCCGAATGGGCCGTCAACGCTTGCTGCGACGTAATCAATCGCGGCGTCGCGGCGTGGAACGGCAAACTCTATATCGGCACTCTGGACGGCCGTTTGATCGCGCTCAACGCCGCAACGGGCAAGCCTGTTTGGGAAAAGCTCACCATCGATCCACATTTTCGTTACACCATCACCGGCGCTCCGCGAGTGGCCAAGGGAAAAGTAATCATCGGCAATGGTGGCGCGGAAATGGGAGTGCGCGGTTACGTCTCCGCATATGACGCCGAAACCGGAAACATGGTCTGGCGCTTCTACACCGTGCCTGGTGATCCTTCAAAGCCCTTCGAAAGTCCCGCTCTCGAAAAAGCCGCGAAAACTTGGACCGGAGAATGGTGGAAGCTGGGCGGTGGCGGAACCGTTTGGGACTCCATCGTCTACGATCCCGAACTAGATCTGCTCTATATCGGAGTCGGCAACGGCGGCCCATGGGATCGTGGAGTTCGCAGTCCTCAAGGTGGCGATAATCTGTTCATCGCTTCGATCGTAGCCCTCAAACCGGACACCGGCGAATACGTTTGGCATTATCAGGAAACTCCCGGCGACATGTGGGATTTCACCTCTGCACAGCCGATCATCCTGGCCGATATCGCTCTGGACGGCCAGCCACGCAAGTTGCTTTTTCACGCGCCGAAAAATGGATTCTTTTATGTTCTCGACCGTGCCACCGGCGAACTGATCTCCGCGAAGCCGTATACCCAGATCAACTGGGCCACCGGTGTGGATATGAAAACCGGACGTCCCGTCGAGACTGCCTTCGCCCGGTATCCGGGAAAGACTCCTCTGCCCATCGTCCCCGGCCCCTTGGGCGCGCATAACTGGCATCCCATGTCTTATAGCCCTCTCACTCATTTGGTTTATATTCCAGTTCAGGATGCCGGTTTCGAATATAAGTCGGAACAACACTTTCAAAAGAGAAAGCTCGCCGCCAATTACGGCATCGACATCGTCGCCGCGGAAATGCCGCAGGATCCCAAGATCAAGAAATTCATACTCGACAGCATAAAAGGCCATCTGCTCGCCTGGGATCCCATCCAGCAGAAACAGGTTTGGCGCGTCGACCGCCCCGGCCCGTGGAATGGTGGCGTGCTTTCCACCGCCGGCAATTTGGTTTTTGAGGGTACCGCCGCTGGAAACTTTGAGGCCTATCGTGCAGACACCGGAGAAAAACTCTGGTCACGCCCAGGCCAGACAGGAATCATGGCCGGCCCAGTCTCCTACACCGTAAAGGGCGAACAATATGTCGCCGTTCTCGCCGGTTGGGGAGGCGTCTTCCCTCTCGCCACCGGAGAAATTTCGTTCAAGTCCGGCAAGGTGCGCAACGTCAGCCGCATGCTCGTCTTCAAACTGGGAGGAAAAGCCACCCTGCCTCCCCTGCCCGATATGGAGCCCGCAATTTTGAATCCCCCACCGCTAAAAGCCACTCCAGCCACCCTCCAAAAGGGCCAATTGCTTTTCCAGACCTACTGCTCCGCTTGCCACGGCGACGCCGTAGTCAGTGGCGGCGTCCTGCCCGACTTGCGCTATTCCAGCGCTCTTGCGGACGACCAGTGGTTCGACATAGTCCTGGATGGCCTCCTCCAGCCAAATGGAATGGTCTCCTTCTCCAAGGAACTCTCTCACAACGACGCAGGAGCAATCCGCGCCTACGTAATTCAAAGAGCCCACCAAACGATGGATGAGGCCAGGTCAGCCGCTCCAAAATAACCAGCGCCCAGGTAGCACAGCCACTCCTGGCTGTGTCTGCCTTTATCGCGCCACAAAAAATCCGCACGAGCTTCTTCGCTTCCACGCAAAGTTACTTAGCACCCACTCTTTATTTTGGTTTGGGGATTTCAAACGCGACGGAACAAACTCTAATGTTCCAACTCCGCACTTGCCTCAGAAACACGCGCCACCGCCCGGCCCCGCAGAAAGTGCCGTGACAAATCCATTTCCCGCTCCAACAGCGCGGTCGGTGTAGTTCCAGAGAATTCGTGAAAATCCCGGATCAGGTGTGCTAGGTCGTGATAACCACAATCGACCTCGGCGTTGATCCAGTCTGTGCCTGTTTCGCCGGCGCTGACGTTTTCTCTTTTCGGTCATCCCGTTTGCCTTGAGCCTGTCGAAGGGAATCCCGGTGAGGTGTCCGGATGAGGGATCCCGAGTCAACTTAATCCAGTTGGTATGAGTTGCGTCCCCGAGACCAGTCCACTTCTTATGCACCCACCGCCTGCTTTGCCACTACAGACTTCACCGCCTGCACGATCTTGTTTTCATCCGGCAAAACATAATTCTCCAGCGGCTCACTATAAGGAATCGAAGTATCCATCGCCGTCACCATCTTCACCGGCGCCTTCAAATACCGGAATCCGTGCTCGGCGATTTCCCCCGCGATTATCACCGCAGCGGACGAGTGGCGCGGCGCTTGGTCCACTAGCACTAGTCTTCCGGTCTTCCTCACCGATTCCACGATCGTCTCCACATCCAGCGGCGCCAGCGTTCGCGGATCAATCACCTCCGCGCTGATTCCCTCCGCCGCAAGTTGTTCCGCCGCAGCCAGCGACTTCTTCACCATCCATCCCGTCGCCACGATCGTCACGTCCGTCCCGGCTCGCTTCACATCCGCAACTCCAAACGGAATCACGAATTCGCCATCCGGCACTTCGCCTTTCTCGAGAGTCAACATGTAGTGATGCAAATAAACCACCGGATTTTCGTCGCGGATCGCCGCAGCCAACAAACCTTTGGCGTCCGCGGGAGTCGAAGGCAGCGCCACCTTCAATCCCGGAATTCCCATCATCGTGTGATACACGCAGTTCGAATGCTGCCCCGCCCATCCTGCCGCAAATCCGTAACCGGCCTTCAGTACCAGCGGCACTTTCACTTGCCCACCGGACATATAGCGCATGCGCGGCGCTTCATTGATCACCTGGTCCATCGCCACCAGCATAAATTCGCTCATCCACAGTTCCACCACCGGCCTCAGGCCCGTCATCGCTGCGCCAACCGCGATTCCAATTTCCGCCGTTTCCGAAATCGGAGTGATGCGCACGCGATTCTTGCCGAACATTTTCAGCATCGGATCGCGCTCCGTCATTCCCAGGTTCTGGCCGTAAAAAATTACGTTCGCGTCGCGCTGCATTTCTTCCATGATTGCGGTCGCGATCGCTTCGCCGTACATCATCTCGCGCGCCATTTTCGATCCCTCCTATGCAAAAACGTGCTGGGTCGCTTCTTCCGGCGCCGGCAACGGGCTGGCCAGTGCGAATTTCACGGCTTCGTCCATCTCCCCGTGCGCCGCATCCTCGATTCGCTTGGCATCCTCTTCCGATAAGACTCCGTCGCTGATCAGTTGTGCCCGGAATTTCAGATTCGGATCATTCGCCCGCGCCGCATGGTACTCGGCCTTGTTTCCGTAAACGCCCACGGCTTCATGATCGGGAAACTGGGTCGGCACCGGAGGCACGGTGATCGCGTTGCCATGCGCGCTCAGCCGGTAAAATTTCGATTCAATCAAACTCGGTCCGTCTCCCGCTCTCGCGCGCTCCGCCGCCTTCCCCACTTCCGCGTACACCGCCAGCACATCCGTGCCATCCACCGTGGCGCCCGGAATGCTGAACGCTTCCGCCTTCTTCGAAAGCGGATCGCCCGCAATATAATTCGCGTCCTCCAAACTGATGTGCGTGTAAGCCTGATATTCGTTGTTCTCCAAAACGTAAACGATCGGCAATTTCCACACCGCAGCCATATTCAACGATTCGTAAAAGGCTCCTTGCTTCGAAGCTCCATCGCCAAAAAAACAGTAAACAATTTGCCCCGTTTTTTTCACCTGAGCCGTCAGCGCCGCTCCCGTAGCGTGCGCGATGCTCTGCCCGATAATTCCGGAAGTCCCCGGAAAATGATGCGCCGGATCGGCCAGATGCATCGACCCGCCAAATCCCCCGCACAGTCCGTCCTTCCTCCCATAAAGCTCCGCCATCATTCTCTTCGTCGAACTGCCCTGCACAATGGGATACCCATGGCACCGGTAACTGGGCATCGCCAGATCCGTTTCCCGCCGAGTCGACAGCGCCCCCACGATGCTGGCCTCCGCTCCATCCGCAAGATGCGTATGCCCGCGCATCGCCCCCGGATGCTCCACAAACGTCCGCTTCACTCGTTCCTCAAACTCCCGAATCCGCACCATCTGCGCATACATCCATCCCAACCTCTCTTTTCCTGGGAACGCCAATCTCCCGATTGGCGTTTTCCCCGCGCTTCCAGGCTCTTGGTTGTTTTGCATCATCCGCTCCTGATAATTCTACGACCCCGCAACCGCCGTCACCCGGCATTCCAAAAACGCGAATCCGTTATCTGCTATTTCCTTCTGCGCTCTCCGCGTCTCTGCGGTAAACAAATCCTGTACTGAACGCAGCGCGCCGCCTATCTATCTTGGTCTAGGATTTCAATCTCGCAAAGTGCCTCGCCCACCGGTACCTCAGATTTTTCTTCAGCAAAAATCTTCACCAATACTCCTGCAACAATCGATTCCAGTTCGTAACTCACTTTATCCGTCTCGAGTTCCACCACCGCCTCTCCAATCGCAACCGGTTCCCCCACCCGCTTCAGCCACTTCACCACTCTCACTTTGGTGGTCGGAATCCCGCCAGTCTTCGGAACCGTTAGCGTTGTTGCGATGACAATCCTCCCGAAGATCCCTAGAAGCCATACCATGAATGCCTTTTAGGGGGTCGGAGCTTCAGCTCCGACATTCGAAGTCCCACAAAAGGTGGGCTTTAGCCCCTGAAGGCAATCCGGGAAACTCTTCGTCGTAATTCATGAGATGAGTCGTAACTCAATTCACCGCTTCCAGAATCGTCACCGCGCACGCCGCCAGATCATTCCCCACCAACCCGCCGCCATTTTCCGCCAGTCCCACACGCGCGTCCGCCACCTGAATTTCCCCCGCTTCCCCGCGCAATTGCAGGCACAATTCATTCAGCATCATCAATCCGGTAGCCCCGATCGGATGCCCGCGTGAAACCAGTCCACCTGACGCGTTGACCGGAATTTCCCCATCGCGCCTTGTTGCTCCCGACTCCGTAAACGGTCCGCCTTCCCCCCGGGCACAAAACCCCAAATCCTCGATCAAGTGAATTTCCGCGAACGAAGTCGCGTCATGCACTTCCGCCAAATCAATATCGGAAGGTTTCATCCCGGCCATCTGGAACGCGCGCTTCGCCGCAAGCACCGGCGCTCGCTCATCTTCCCAGGTCGCGTAAAACCGCCCTCCAGCCACCGCGTGCCCGCGAATTTTCACCGCCCGCCGCTGCGCTGCCGCAGGCAAGCTCCGCAGAAAATCCCTGGAGCAAAGCAGCGCCGCCGCCGCGCCATCCCCAATCGGCGCGCACATCGCCCGCGTCAATGGTTCGCTTACCATCCGATCCTCCAGCACCGCATCCACATCCATCGGAAAGCGATATTGCGCCCGCGGATTCCCCACCGAATTCGTATGATTTTTCGCCGCGGCGCTGGCGATTTGCCGCGAGGTGGTCCCGTAGCGTGCCATATGCGTCTTCGCCCACAACGCATAAATATCCATCGCGATCGACCGGTCCGGACTTCTCTCGAATCGCGAACCACAATCCGCTGCCATTTTCCCGTACAGATCGATCCAAGCCTGCGGATCGAGAAAATCGGTCCCTTTCTCGAGCCGCACAAAAAACTCCCCGCGCCGCGTTGGGTCGTACATCTTCTCCATCCCAATCGCCAGCGATAGCTCACACTGTCCGGACAAAATGTCCTTCCACGCGCCATTGAACGCCAGGCTCGCGCTCGCGCAAGCCGCTTCAACATTCGTCGTCGCCACACCAGCCCGAAGCAAGCCCTCCTCCACCAGCGGCAGCAAGCACACTTGCCCCCGCACATTTGGCTGCCCCCAAAAATCGAGCATCATGTTGCTGAACCAGACGTGCCCGATCGCGCCGGCCCCCGCGCCGCCGTGCGCGCTGCCACTCGCGCCAGCATTGAAACCCGCATCGTCGAGCACACCCGCATACGCAGCCCGCACCAGTCCCTTGGCCGATTTATCAAAGAATCGTCCCACCGGCGTACTGTAAATCCCCAGTATGTATACGTCGTCTTTCACCGCACGATTCGCATTCGCCAATCTCTCGCCCCACACGCCATCTATTTAATGAACGCTACGAGCCCTTCCTTCCCAGTACGGCTTCCGAAGCAACTTCTTGTCCGCCTTTCCCGCCGGTGTTTTCGGAATCTCTTCCACAAATTCCACGCTCTTGGGCGTCTTCACCCCTCCCAGGCAAGCTTTGCAGTGCGCGACGATTTCATCCTCGCTCAGTGCCGCCTTCACCCGCAGCACCACAATTGCTTTCACCGCCTCGCCCCATTTATCGTCCGGCACGCCGATCACCGCGCACTCGCGCACTTGCGCCAACTGCATCACTCCAGCCTCCACTTCCGCGCAAAAAACGTTAAACCCGCCGGTAATGATCATGTCTTTCTTCCGGTCCACGATATAGAAATATCCATCCTCGTCCCGGTAGCCGACGTCGCCCGTGTGATGCCAGCCATGAGACCGTATTTCCGCGGTCGCTTCCGGAAGGTTGTAATAACCCGCCGTCACCAGCGACCCTCGCGCCACAATTTCTCCCGCCTGGTCGGCCCAAGCAATTTCTCCCGCATCGTCCATCACCGCCAGCCGCACCGCCGACGTAGCCTTCCCGCAACTTCGCAGTCGTTCCGGATGATTGCCCCCAGCCGCCGCCGCAACTGTCTTCGAATCCAGAAAAGTCATCAGCATCGGCGCTTCCGTCTGCCCGTAGCTCTGGCACATGCACGGTCCGAAAATGTCCACGCCCTCCTTCAACTTGTCCGGAGCCACCGGCGAACCAGCCAGCAAGAAAACCCGCAAGCTCGAATAATCGAATTTACGCACCTCGGGATGGGCGAGCATCGCGTAAAACGCGGTAGGCGGCAAAAACAAATGCGTCACGCGATGCCGTTCAATATTCCGCAAAACCTCCAGCGCATCAAATCCCGGCATCACCACGTTTGTTACCGCCCAACGTCGTCATAGCAAACGCCACCACGCCCGCAGCATGCGAAAGCGGCGCTGTGCTCAGGCACACCGGTTCGGCCACTTCACCTCTCCAGTAGTGGCTGGCCATTTCCGTCATGGTTCCCCACGCCAGGCTCGTCACCATCACGCCTTTCGCCGCTCCGGTAGTTCCTCCAGTAGGAACAAGCCCAACCAGCCGGTCCAGATTCCCCCGCGCGTCTCCCCATTCAATTTCCTCCACTCCCTCCCCGCGCTTCATGAATGATTCCAGCGAAGGATTCCCCCCGTCTTCCGCATCGATGCAAACCAAATGCCGCAGAGTCGGCACCCGCCTCCGGATCTCATTCACCTGGTCCCCAAAGCTGCTGTGATAAAAAAGCCACGTCGTCCCCGCATACTTCATGTACTGCGCATTCGCATCCAGAGCATTTCGATAGTTGATTGGCACCCACACGCCGCCCGCCCGCATCAATCCCAGCATGCAGCACAGCACGCGCGCGTCATTAATCGAATAAATCGCCACGCGTTCCTCGTCGCCCACGCGCAATCCGCTCGCCCACATGGCTCTCGCGATCGCGTGGGTGAACTCCTGCAACTCCCGATACGAATAGCGCATTCTGCCATCCACCAGCGCGATTCGATCCGGATGCGCCTCGGCTCCCTTATCAAAATAAGCGATTGCCTGCATGTGATTTCAGTCCGATCAAATCGCGCCGCGGCACAACTCGTGCGTGTTCCATAAATGGTTTCTAGGGGGTCGGAGCTTTAGCTCCGACATTGCATGGCCCCTAAATGTTGGGCTTCAGCCCCTGAAGCGCCCCTGGGAAGCCTGCCCGGTTTTCTTGAGTCGGCGCTCAATTCATCCGCGCCTTGGACAGCCCATGGCTTTCCAGCACCCGAAGCAACTCCCGGTGGCCAAATGCCTCCGAAGCCGAAGCAAATCCAATCTTCCGCGGCGCCGCATGAATCAAGCTGTGCGCCGCGTACGCCTGCAGCAATCCCGTCTGCCGGTAGCAGCAAGTCCCGAAAATCACGCACTGCGCAAAATCAATTGAACCCCGCCCCACCACCACGTCCACCGTCCGCTGTTCCCGAGTATTTTCCCGCGGAGGCATCCCCGCCTGCACCGAATTCGCCATTTCCGCCAGCTTGCGCGTTTGCTCGTCCTTCGGCAGCGGACTGATCTCCTTTTCATAATACTTTTCCGTCGCCAGCACATTTTCCATGATCTGCCGGTCAAAAATTCCGCCAAGGCTTTTCACATTCGCAATCTGCGGATGATTTTTGTACCAAACCGGATGTGGAAATCCGCCCCACGCCAGCACCAACTGTGTCCGCAACATCCCCGGAACCACGGCTTCGTGAGCGGTCGCGCGCGGCCACGGCTTGTAGCGATTCTGTTCCAGGTAAAACGCCTCGGTAGGAATTGCCGCAAAAATTGTCTGCGTGGATCCAAATGTCGGTATGCCGTTAAACATCGTGATTATTTCCAGCGTATCGATGTTCGCGTGTTCCAGGCATAGCCGCGCGGCAATGTCGCTCGGAGTCGACATATACGCCGTCGCCGGAGCCACCAGCAGCCCGCGTTCGGCAAATTTCGTCCCCCCAGTTTTCTTCCACTTCGCGCAGCCAGCCTTGCTCGCCGCCAATATCTAAATAATGGCATCCCGCTTTCAAGCTCGCTTCCACCACTCGCCGTCCGTGATAAAGAAACGGCCCAACCGTATTGCACACCACCTTCGCTCCCGCAAACAATTTCGCCAAATCATCCACGCTGCCGGCTGTTTCGACGATCTCGTAGTCCGCCGTTTCGTTCCCCGGAACGTGTTTCATCACCTCTTCTATCTTCGCCCGGTTTCGTCCAGCCGCGATAAATGGCACGTTGTATTCGCGCAAAAATTCAGCCACCAGCCGCCCCGAGAATCCATTCGCTCCATACAACACCACCGGTCTTTTCGTGCTCATCCCATTCCTCCGTTCATTTCAAATCATTTTCCGATACCGCTCAAACTCCGCTCGCCGCCACCATCTCTCCCTGCTCTCTTTGAATGTGCGCGGTCTCTTTCAAGAACAGCGTCGCCAGAAACACCACCACGGTCCCTCCGGCCGACATCAACAGCGGCGCTGCCAGTCCATGCAATTGCGCCAGCGCTCCTCCCACAACAGGCGCCAGTGTCGCCCCCACCAATTCTCCCGTTAACGTCGTCAACCCAATCGCCGTCGCCGCAAATTGCGCCGGAACACTTTCCGTCGGCACCAGCACCAACATCAACGCCGGAATACCCTGGCTCGTATTCATCAAAAACACGATCCCCGCCAGCAGCCACGGATACGAATAGAGCGGCGAAACCAAAAGTGACAGCGGCACAAACGTAGCCATCCCCGCCATCAGCAGCAGCACCGGCTTGCGCCCCCATCGATCGGAAAGCGCCGGAAGCAACAGCCCGAAACAAAAGCTCCCCAGCCCCGACGCCCCCAGCAGAAATCCCGCCGTCGTTGCCGGTTGATGAGCCACTTCCGTGATGTACAGCGGCGCAAACACATTTTCCAGAAATAACCAGGAGATGAATCCTGAAGCCCCTGCGCAGCACAGCCAAATATTCCGGTAACGCAATATGGAGAGGTAATCCTTGAATCGGATCGCGTGTCCATGAAACGCCCGTTCGGAGTCTCGCCTCGGTTCGCGCACAAATTTCCAGATCAGCATCCCCATCACAAATCCAGGAATGCCCGCCACGAAAAACGCCCAGCGCCATCCAAACCGCGCCGCGATTTGTGTCGTCAGCACTGGCGCAACCGCCAAACCTACCAGCGCCGCCGCGCTCACCACGATTCCGATATTCCGTCCCCGCCGCGATTCATCCGAAGATTCTTCGATCAACGCCGTCATGATCGACCACGCCGGTCCCTCCGCGATTCCCATCAACCCCCGCACCAGCAGCAGTTGGTGGTAGTTGTGCACGATTCCCGAAAGCCACGAGAGCAGTGAAAACGCAAATACCGCCGGAATCAAAATCCGCCGTCGTCCGAACCGGTCCGAAATAGCTCCAAACACCAGCGTCGAAAGCGCCCACGTCACCGCCAGCACGGAAGCCAACACTCCGATTTGTTCGTGAGTCAGATGAAATTCAGGAGCGATGTAAGGCGCCAGGTAAAGCTGCGACATCCGGTCCAGAAACACCGTTCCCCACGAAAAAAACAAAATGGCGACAAGCGTCCGCTCGTACCGCCGCGATTCCCCCGTCGTCATCCTCTGCGCTCCAAACTCCCTCCGTACGTCATGTAGGGGCCGGCTTTAGCCGCGCCCTTTTTTTCCCGCCCCGCCCACGCACCAGCAGTCATTCCGAACCCGCATTCCGGGTCAGGAATCCAGAGTAGCTTCCAATCCTCAAGCAGCAGCGTTTTGTCCCCGCCGGTACTCCTCACCTCAACAACATGCTCAATTCCTGCGCCGCCGCCCGTAAATGCGGCAGAAACTTCGTCTGCAAATTCTGAATCGAAACCCGCTGCGCATGCGTTCCCACATTCAGCGCCGCCACAGCCCTCCCATTCGGACTTTGAATCGGAACAGCCATCGACCGCAATCCAACCTCCAGTTCCTGATCCACGATCGCAAATCCGTTCCGCTTCACCAGCCCCAGCACCTGCCGCAATTTTTCAGCGGTCGTAACGCTGCGTTCGGTATAGCGCGTGAATTTCACGCGCTCCAGATATGCCTCCACTTCTTCCGCTGGCAAATTCGCCAGCAGCACTCGACCCATCGAAGTGCAAAACGCCGGCAACCGGCTTCCCACCCCCAAATCAATCGACATGATTCGCGTCACGTTCACGCGCGCAATGTAGACGATGTCGTCGCCTTCCAGCGTCGCGATCGAGCAGGATTCGTGCAGCAATCGGCTTACGTGCTGCAACACAGGCTGCGCCGCGGTCGCCAGCGGCATGGACGAAATATAGGAATGGCCCAGCGTCAAAATCCGCGGTCGCAGAAAAAAATGCCGTCCATCATCGCTGCCCGCAAACCCAAGTTTCACCAGCGTGTATAAACAACGGCGCACCGCCGCGCGCGAAAGCCCCGTCTTTCCGCTTAAATGGGAAATGGTTTGTTGAGTTTTACGCTCGGAAAAAGCCTGGATCACCGCCAGCCCGCGCGCCAGCGATGTCATGAAGTTCGGATCGCCCGTCAGAGCGTCAATCTGCTCGGACGGAGCAATGGGTTTTTCCGGAGGACGAATCGTTTGTGTCGCGGGGCGATCCTCTTTTACCGGGACCGCTGGCAATTCCGTACGAGGAGTAGGCATGTCCTTCACCTGAGTTCCAGAGGCCGCAGAGCATACACGATGCGTCCGATATACGCACGTTATTTCGATAATCGGCCTTGACTTCCCGCCCCTCCCGTTGCATAGATTCCTTCGGGATGGCCTGCTCACCGGGCGGCCGTTGTGCGAATCGGCTCGTGCCTCGGTTTTGGTGGCACAGGCACTCCTGCCTGTGCCTGTAGCTGCGCTCCACCGCCACAGGTCGGGCTGCGAGGGGGAAATGCCTGCTTTCGTTGCATTGCGGGATGCGGTTTCTGACCACGTTCATGACGGGGATATCGTCGCTCTCGAGGGATTTACTCACCTCATCCCGTTTGCCGCTGGCCACGAAATAATTCGCCAGCGCCGCCGCAATCTCACTCTCGTCCGTATGACTCCGGACCTGATTTACGACCAGATGATCGGAATGGGATGTGCATCCCGCCTGATTTTCTCCTGGGGCGGCAATCCCGGAGTGGGTTCGTTGCACCGTTTTCGCGATGCCATCCAAAAAGGATGGCCGGTTCCTCTCGAAATTCAGGAGCATAGCCATGCCGACATGGCTGCCCGTTATCAAGCAGGTGCATCTGGCTTGCCCTTCGCGGTGACACGCGGCTACGTGGGATCCGAGTTGCCTAAGTACAATAAGAAGATTCAGTCCATCACCTGTCCCTTCACGGGAGAAGTCTTGACGGCCACGCCGGCCATCAATCCCGACGTGACCATCATTCACGCCCAGAAAGCCGATCGAAAAGGCAATGTCCTGATTTACGGCATTATTGGAGTCCAAAAAGAAGCCGCTCTGGCCGCCAAAAAACTGATCGTGACGGTCGAGGAAGTGGTGGAGGATTTTAACGCTTCCGTCAATTCTTGCGTCTTGCCGGCTTGGGTCGTCTCCTCCATCTCCGTTGAGCCCGGCGGAGCACATCCCTCTTACGCTCACGGCTATTACAAGCGCGACAACGCTTTCTGCATGGCCTGGGACGCGATTTCCCGCGATCGCGAAACCTTCCTCGCCTGGATCAGCCAGCACATTCTCGGCACCCCCGATTTTGCGAGTTACCGGCGCAGCATCGAATCCGCCGCCAAGGTGAATAGCCGTGTCTGAGCTGCCATATTCCCCCAGCGAAATCATGACCATCGCCGCGGCTCATAAACTCAAGAACGGCACCGTCTGCTTTGTCGGCATCGGCCTCCCCAGCGCCGCCGCGAATCTCGCCCGCATCACTCACGCTCCCGATGTGGTTTTGATTTACGAGTCCGGAACCATCGGCGCCAAGCCCAGCGTCCTGCCGCTTTCGATCGGCGACGGTGAACTCGCCGAAACTGCGGACACCGTCGTCTCCGTTCCAGAAATTTTTCGTTACTGGCTCCAAGGTGGCCGCGTCGATATCGGCTTTCTCGGCGCCGCCCAAATCGATAAATTCGGAAACATCAATACCACCGTCATCGGCGGCACCTACTGCGCTCCTCGAGTCCGCTTGCCGGGCGCGGGCGGCGCTCCGGAGATCGCCACCGCCGCAAAAGAAGTCGCCATAATTCTCAGACACAGCAAACGGTCTTTCGTTGATAAACTCGATTTTGTAACTTCTTCCGGCTTCTCGGATCGGCAATCGGGAAACGGTTCATCACAGAGTCGTGGCCGGGGACCGACCACTGTCATCTCCGATCTTGGTATTCTGGTTTCCGATCCAATCACCCGGGAACTTGTGCTCACTTCGCTGCATCCCGGTGCGACCGTGGAACAAATTAAAGCAGCCACAGCATGGCCGCTTCGCGTGGCCGCGAATCTCGAAATCACTCCGAAACCTGCAGAGAAGGAGTTACTCGCGTTGCGCGATCTCCACGCCCGCACCGCGGCCGCCCACGGAGTCGCTGCAAGTTCCGAGTAAAATTGTGCTGTCTGCCGTTTAGTGTGCTGTCCTAATTTGAAATTGTCTGAGGTTTTCAGTGGGTCGGAGCTTCAGCTCCGACATCCATGTTGGGAGAAAAGTGGGCTTCAGCCCCTGAGGCTGCCCACGAATGGTCAAGGATCGTATCTCCATGCTGGGACAATGCCTATTTTTGCCATGGCTTGTCGCTAGGAAAAAAAAAGGAATTCAAAATGTCAGACGTCGTGGGTTATCGAAGGCCTGATCCGGGAACGCAACCGAATCACTTGTATCCTCCATATGCGTCCAGTCTGAAGCGCGCTCCATCAAGGCCACTCGTCTACATGCCGCACACGCTTTCGGAAGTTACCGGACCATCCTTCGGCAAGGAAAGCGTCGATGTAAAGGCCTTCGACCTCACCCGCCAGCATTCCGGCGATCCGCAGGGCGAACGAATTATCGTCAGCGGCCGCGTCCTCGACGAAGACGGAAAGACCGTGCCGCACACGCTCGTCGAAGTCTGGCAAGCCAATGCCGCCGGCCGTTATCTCCACTCCAAGGACCAGCACAACGCGCCGCTCGATCCCAATTTCACGGGCTGCGGCCACACGCTCACCGATTCAGAAGGCCGCTATCGCTTCGTCACCATTCGCCCCGGAGAATATCCCTGGCGCAACCACTACAATGCCTGGCGGCCCGCACACATTCATTTTTCGGTTTTCGGTCCGGCATTCGCCACGCGACTCGTCACGCAAATGTATTTTCCCGGCGATCCCTTGCTTCCCTTCGATCCTGTTTTCAATTCCGTCGCGGATGAGCAAGCCCGCAATCGCCTGATATCCCTGTTCGATTGGCCCTCCACGATTCCCGAGCAAGCTCTCGGCTATGCCTTTGACATTATTCTCGGCGGCCGTGATTCCACGCCGATGGAACGCCCCGGTGGAACGCAAAGATGAGCGACCTGCGCGCAACAAGCTCCCAAACCGTCGGCCCATTTTTCTCGATCGGCGTAACCCGCCTGAATCAAAATGAATTGGCCACCCCCGGCGTAGCCGGCGAACGCATCACCATCCAGGGCCGGGTTCTCGACGGCGACGGA
Organism: uncultured Acidobacteriota bacterium; assembly: GCA_963797765.1. GTDB lineage: Bacteria > Acidobacteriota > Terriglobia > Acidiferrales > UBA7541 > JBGPTK01. Next base: position 269,173 of record CAWCQU010000004.1, read on the forward strand.
AATCCCGTCCCCGATTCCCTGCTAGAAATCTGGCAAGCCAATTCTCAAGGAAAATATGCTCATCCCGAGGATACGCAGCAGAAGCCTCTCGAACCGGCCTTCAAGGGTTTTGGCCGCATCCCCACCGACGAAAATGGAATTTTTCGTTTCACCACAATCAGGCCCGGCCAAGTTTCCGGCCCCGGCGAAAAACCGCAAGCTCCGCATTTGCTCCTCTCCGTTTTCGCCCGTGGCTTGCTGCGACGGCTCGTAACCCGAATCTATTTCCCAGACGATCCGGCCAATTCCGCCGATTTCGCATTGAATTTAGTCGAGCCCGCCCGGCGCGCCACCTTGATCGCTAGAAAAACCTCCCAGCCCGGCGTCCTCGAATGGAACGTAATTCTCCAGGGCCCAGAAGAAACAGTTTTCTTCGATTGCTAAGACCGATTAGACTGGCCGCATGAATCAGCTGCAACCCGTGTTGGGACAATTGTTCCGCTGGGAAAAAGTCGAGAATCTATTCTCGGATCGCGCCCGCATCCAGGGCATGCTCGATTTCGAATCCGCGCTGGCCCGCGCCGAAGCAAAAACCGGCGTAATTTCAACCTCGGCAGCCATCGCCATCGCCGCGAAGTGCCAAGCCGGTCTTTTCGATTTCGCGGAGATCGCGCGCACCGCCGCACTCGCCGGAAACCTCGCCATTCCGCTCGTCAAGCAACTCACCGTCCTCGTCGGCCAAGACGACCAGGAAGCAATGCGCTTTGTCCACTGGGGCGCCACCAGCCAGGACGCCATCGATACCGGCTTCGCCCTCCAGCTTCGCGCAGTGCTGCGGGAAATTGAATCCGAAATCGATCGCCTCTCCGTCGCCCTCGCGAATCTCGCCGAAACACATCGCGCCACTCTCGTCGTAGGCCGCACCTGGATGCAGCAAGCCCTTCCCACAACCTTCGGTTTCCAGGCCGCCGGATGGCTCGACGCGGTCCATCGTCACCGTGAACGCCTCCACGATTTGCAACGCCGCGCGTTAGTCCTGCAATTTGGCGGCGCCGTTAGCACTCTCGCTGCTCTTGGCGGCAAAGGCGCCGCGGTCGCGCGCGCTCTCGGCGAAGAATTGCAATTAACCGTTCCCGAAATTCCCTGGCACAGCCATCGCGATCGCATCGCCGAAGTCGCCGTCACATTCGGTCTAATCACCGGCACTCTAGGCAAAATCGCCCGCGACATCGCCCTGCAGATGCAAACCGAAATCGCCGAACTTTCCGAACCGCAAGCCGAAGGACGCGGCGGCTCTTCCACCATGCCGCACAAACACAACCCCGTCGCCTGTTCGGTGGTTCTCGCCGCCGCCGTGCGCGTCCCCGGCCTGGTCGCCTCCATCCTTCACGCCATGGTCCAGGAACACGAACGCGGCCTCGGCGGCTGGCAGGCCGAATGGGAAGTCATGCCGGAAATCATCGGACTTTCCGCCGGCGCGCTCCACCATCTCACCAACGCAGTCTCGAATCTCGGAGTCGACTCCGAACGTATGTCGCACAATCTCGAAATCACCCGCGGCCTGATCCTCGCCGAAGCGGTTCAAATGGCTCTCGGCAAAACAATCGGGCGCGCCGCCGCCCACGAATTAATCCACAAAGCATCCCAGCGCGCGCAAAAAGAAAAACGCCATCTCCGCGAAATCCTCGCCGAAGATCCCGCCGTCTCCAAGCACCTCTCCGCAAAAGATCTCGGCCGCCTTTTCGATCCCCGCGAATATCTCGGCGAATCCTCCACGTTCATCGATCGCGTGCTTGCATCCCACTCATCCCATCGCTCAAAAGTTTCCAGCAAGAAAGCCAGCAAGGATTAATCGATGCCCTTCACCGATTGCGGCAATCTTCGCGTGCACTACGAACTCACCGGCGACGCTAACTCGCCCGTTCTCCTGTTTTCAAATTCACTTGGCACAAATCTCTCCATGTGGAATTCGCAATTGCCCGCGGCGGAAAAACATTTTCGCGTCCTGCGTTACGATTCCCGCGGCCACGGCCTTACCACTGTCACCCCCGGCCCTTACACAATCGAATTGCTCGCTCGCGACGCCCTCCACCTTCTCGATAATCTAAAAATCCAACGCGCCCATTTCTGCGGCCTCTCCAAAGGCGGAATGATCGGCATGTGGCTCGGCGTCAACGCTCCCGATCGCCTTCACAAACTGATTCTCTGCAACACCGCCGCAAAAATCGGCACGCCGGAATCCTGGAACGCTCGCATCCGATCCGTCCGCGAAAATGGAATGCCGTCGATCGCGCCTTCGATCATCGAACGCTGGTTCACTCCGGAATTCCGCCGGAGTTCCCCCGAAACCGTCGCGCACACCCAAAAAATGATTGAATCTTCGCCTCCCGATGGTTACATCGCCAGTTGCGAAGCGATTCGCGACATGGACCAGCGCAAATCAATTTCGCAAATCAAAGTTCCCACTCTCGTCATTTCCGGCACGAGAGATCCCGTAATTCCGCTCCCGGAATCCCATTTTCTCAGCGAACAAATTCCCGGCGCCCATTCCGTCGATCTCGAAGCAGCGCATCTTTCGAATATCGAAGCATCGGAACAATTCACCACGTCAATCATCCGTTTTCTGACGGCCTAATTTAAGGAGGCACTGCGATGGACGATCGCGAACAATATCAAAAAGGAATCCTCACCCGCCGCGCGGTCCTCGGCGACGACCACGTCGACACCACGGAAAAACACGCCAACGAATTCAACGAGGAATTTCAGGATTTGATTACGCGTTACGCCTGGGGAGAAATCTGGACGCGGCCCGGATTGCCGCGCCACACTCGCAGCCTGGTCACGTTGGGAATGATGATCGCCTTAAATCGCAGCGACGAATTTCGCTTGCACGTGCGCGCCGCCTTCAATAACGGCGTCACCCGCGCCGAAATAAAAGAAGTATTGCTTCAATCCGCCATCTATTGCGGGGTGCCCGCCGCGAATTCCGCCTTCCACATGGCCCTCGAAGTATTCGCGGAAATGGACGCCTCGTCCGGCAAAAATCGTTAGAACAAAATTCCCCGACGACCGGCGGGACCATGGCGCTGAAACCTCGCTCAATTCCAGGCCCGTCGCGCCGTCTCCGCCACCAATCGCAATTTCGCCCACTGGTCCTCTTCCGTCAGCAGATTCCCTTCCATCGTCGAAGCAAACCCGCACTGTGGGCTCAGCGCCAAGTTTTCCATCGGCACAAACTTCGCAGCCTCTTCGATCCGCCGCAGCAATTGATCCGAATCCTCCAGCGCGGCTATCTTCGAGCTTACCAATCCCAGCACCACGGTTTTATCCCGCGGCACAAATCGCAGCGGCTCAAAAGAACCCGACCGCGCATCGTCATACTCCAGCAAAAACCGGTCCACCTGCAGCGTCCCGAACATTTTCTCCGCAATCGCGTCGTACCCGCCTTCCGCGTACCAGTGGCTGCGATTATTCCCTCGGCACAGATGAATCGCCAAGGTCACTCCCGTCCGCCGCGCCGCCGCGAAGCAAGCATTGTCCGCGCGAATCGAATCCTCCAGCAGCGCATCCGGCTCCACTTTCATTTCCGTTTTAATCCACTCGCGCCACTTCGGATCCATAAAGTAGCTGTAACGCGGCGCGTCAATCTGAATATATTTCACGCCTTCCGCTGCCAGCCGCGCCATCTCCACTTTCATGATCTCCACAATGTCCCAAAGCAGTGCCGAATGATCCGCATAAAATTTGTCAGTCACGCCGCGCTTAAATGAAATCGCCGGAAATTGTGTCGCGCTCGGCAGAGTCATCTTGATCGCGCCGGGACTGTGCTGCTTCAAAAACGCCAACTCATGCCCGGTCAGCGGACGAACCGCGCGAAGTTTGCCAGTAACAATTCCCGTAACGCTACTCACCGGAGCATCTTTCGATTGCCCCGCCTTCCATGACCGCGCCACCGCATCCGCCAAATCGAATCCTTCCACCGCGTCGGTAAAATCGCTCATAAAATTCCGCCGGCGCAATTCGCCATCCGTAAAAATCTCAAATCCCAATTCCTTCTGCTTGGCCAGCACTCCCAAAATGTGACGGTCCTCCAGCGCCCGCAATTCCTCGGAACCAGCCACAGCCGATTTCCTCATCTCCAACAAATCCTTCGGCCGCAAAAAACTTCCCACCTGATCCGCCCGATATGGTGTCGACACTTCCCCTACCTCCCGCTCCTCAACAATCTACGCTATCCGGTCATTCCGAGCCCGCGCTGGGGCGAGGAATCTCCGGTTTGTGGAGTCCGACGCCGTCTGTCGGACCAGAGTAAACCCCAAATGCTTGAGCACCCGTGCATTTCTCCAGCACACATTGAAGCGGCCACGCCGTCGAGTCCTCGCAATCAAACCCACAATTTCTCGTTGATCTTCAACCCATGTTCCTTGCAGTAATTCAAGTAATGATTGATAAACCAGAACACGTCCAGGGTCTCCAGCAAATTATTGTTGTCATCATAAAACTCCAGCGACCCATTTAGAAAAAACATCGTCTTCATGCCGTGTTCCGAATACAAAGTGTGAATGACCCCAGGATTTTCCCGCACGTAACTCCCCGGAGTCGCCACCCAGTCGTATTCCATGTACCGCCAGCTTCCCTCCAGCGTGCACGCAGAAATCGGCCCGCGATGCCGGTGACGCCCCAGCAACCCGCCCTTCTTCACCCAAAGAATATTCGCGTACGAATTGGTCCTCACATCAAACGCCAAATGCCGTATAAACACATTCTCCAAAAACGGCACATAAGGCGACTCCGCCTCCCCAGGCCCAATATGCACATCCGGCCGCCCATATTCCAGCGTCACCGCCTCCAAGCTTCTCTTCTCCATCCCACCCTTAGCATCCGCAGTAGCCATCTTCTCCTCCTTTTACCCTGAGCCCCGAAGGGTTTACCCTGCCCGCCCTGAGGAACGAAGGGAGCCCCGCGAAGGACCCCGCCCGAAGGTTTCTCCGATTTTGCTTCATGTAGCGCCCGCCTTCAGGCGGGCATCCGGTGAAGCTAAAATTATCGCGCCGCCCTCCGCAATCTTCGCCCCACCGTCGCGGATGCTAGCACAACTCCCCTGTTAGCGAGCTGACTTGCCCGGAAAACACCACAAAAAACGTGCGATTTTCGCCCCGCCGCAAGAGTACGAAACCGGCGGGAGGGTCGGGTGCCCCATCCTTCCCGGCCCTATCGGGAAGGGTGGGGATTTTGGCCGTGTTCTGAACGCCCGGGAAATTGAAGCGGTTTAACGGGGAAGGGCATCTGCATTTCACCATTTGCAGTCGCTGTTGGAGCGATTCACAATCCGCACCAGCGCCGTAGGCGCGGCAGAAGTTAGCCCAACCCGTAAGGATTGGGAAAGCCCGCAAACAAAATCCCCAGCGTCGTAGGTGCGGCACCCAATCAAACACAAATTCCAAATCAAATTCCAATCCCTATTTTTCCGTGCACTCGCAAGTGCCCCGGCCATAAACCTCTTGACTTCTTGTTATCGTTATGGTAAACAGTGGTATGAGAGAATACGCCAGCAATCCCCAATCACTCCTCCCGGACGCCCATCTCCACTTCTCATCACAGCTCTCACGGCGCGCCACAACTCCCGCCCCACAAAACTTCTCATTATTCGCACACGATTTTCCGGAGAGAAATTCGGGCCGCGGAACAGCGAATTCTAACCGCTTCGCTAATCGCCAATGGAAACCATAGTCAAAATCAAACAAACCATTCACAACACAAGGGGTTACAAAATTCTAATCGCTCCTATATCGTGCATCTGCGGGCGATTACTTCGGCGGCCGTTTTGGCCGGCGAAAACGAGCGAATTGACAGCGCGGGCATGCCGGAGTAGCGTTGGGCCGCTTTGCAAAGAACCCTACACGTTCAAGGAGAGTGATATGCGAGTGCGCTTAGCGCTTTTTGCGGTGGTGTTGTGTGCGGTGTTGTGTGCGAGTTTTGCGCCAATCGTTTCGGCGCAGGATGCGGTGAAGGTTGATCCGAAACATTACTCGGTGATCAGCGAAAACGACCAGGTGCGGATTTTGAAAGTGCATTATGGACCGCACGAGAAGTCGGTGATGCACAGCCATCCCGCGACGGTGGCGGTTTTTCTGACCGATGCCACCGGACAGTTCAGTTTTCCCGATGGCAAAAAAGCTGAATTTAACCTCAAGGCTGGCGAGTCGCAATACGACGCGAAGACGATTCACCTGCCGGAAAATACTGGCGACAAAGCAATGGATGCGATCGTGATTGAGTTGAAGAGCAAGCCGGCCAAGCCGCCGATGAAAACCGCAAATAAGTAAGATTGAAAGCGAGGGAGGAATTTACAAACAACGGATCAAAACCTCCACCTCTTCAAAAATCGAAAAGATGGGGCGCCCCTGCTCCGATTTTAATCGCGAAGAAAAGTACCCGGGGTGGGGGTCGAACCCACACGACGCGTGAGCGTCAGGGGATTTTAAGTCCCCCGCGTATGCCATTCCGCCACCCGGGCACGGGCTAAGTAACTTTATCTTAGGGAGTGACCCGCTGCAACGCCGCCGCTTCGGAGTGAGCATGCCGCTGTTTTGGGGTGAGCATGCCGGGGCATCGTTGACTTGCCCGATTGCGCATCCTATGATGTGCGCCGCATGGCAGACGCCCCGTCTCTGATCGGCCAGACGATCTCCCATTACCGCATCGTCGAGAAGCTTGGCGGCGGTGGAATGGGAGTGGTCTACAAGGCTGAAGATTCGCGCCTTGGCCGATTCGTTGCCTTGAAATTTCTCCCCGACGAGGTTTCGAACGATCCCCAGGCGCTGGAGCGCTTTCGCCGCGAGGCTCGCGCTGCTTCTTCCTTAAACCATCCCAACATCTGCACGATTCATGACATCGGGGAATTCGAAGGCAGGGCGTTCATCGCCATGGAGTTTCTGGATGGCGTCACGCTGAAACACAAGATCAACAATCGCCCGGTGGAACTGGAGACATTGCTTCCGCTGGCCATTGACATTGCGGACGCTCTCGATGCGGCGCACTCGGAAGGAATCGTTCATCGCGATATCAAGCCGGCGAATATTTTTCTGACCCGACGGGGACACGCGAAAATTCTCGATTTCGGCCTGGCCAAGATGACGACCGGCGGCGCGAAGCCCGGCAGCGATGCCACGATAACGGGAGTCGCGGACCAAAATCTGACGAGTCCCGGCTCGGCCATGGGCACGGTCGCCTACATGTCTCCGGAACAGGCGCGAGGAAAAGAACTCGATTTGCGCACCGATCTCTTCTCGTTCGGGGCGGTGCTTTACGAAGCATCCACCGGCACGCTGCCGTTCCGCGGAGACACCACCGCCGTATTGTTCGAATCCATTTTGCACAAGGCGCCCGTCGCGCCGATCCGGTTGAATCCCGATCTTCCCCCCGAGCTGGAACACATCATTAATAAGGCTCTCGAAAAAGACCGCGAGCTGCGCTACCAGCACGCCGCCGATATTCGCGCTGATTTGAAGCGGCTGAAGCGTTCGACGGATTCGGGAGTTTCCGCCGCGGTGAACTCCGCCGAAGATTCCGGCACGGAAGTAGAAGCGCCAGCGGCGACAGCTCAGGATCCACGATCGTCGAGCAAAGTTCAGAAAGCTGCGTCGGATTCCGTGAAGACCGCCTCGACGAGAAGCGCGACTGTGAAGCCTGCTGCGGAGGAAGCCCCCTCGGAGAAACCGCCGTCCAAGATTCCGTGGAAGATTGCAATTCCCGCCGCCGCTGTTGTGGTGGTAGTCGTGCTTGTTGCGGGTGGCTTGTACCTGCGGTCGCGTCCAAAGGGACTTGCGGAAACGGATTCAATCGTCCTGGCCGAATTCGCGAATACTACGGGCGATCCGGTATTTGACGAGACGCTGAAGCAAGCGCTGGCCGTAGACCTGGAGCAATCTCCGTTCCTGCGCGTGGTCCCGCAAGCTCGCATGCGGGAAGCGCTGAAATTCATGGGCCGCTCGCCGGACGAACGCATTACCAGCGATCTGGCGCGGGAGCTTTGCCTGCGGGTGGGCAGCAAGGCGACGCTAGCGGGTTCGATCGCCAGTTTGGGCACACAATACATCGTCACGTTGAATGCGATTAATTGCCAGAGCGGCGATACCCTTGCGCGCCAGCAAGCGGAAGCGTCGAGTAAGGAACAAGTGCTCAGCGCGCTGGGTTCGGCCGTTTCAAAAATGCGCGGGCAGTTGGGCGAATCGCTGTCCTCGGTTCAAAAATTCGATGTTCCCATCGACCAGGTGACGACTTCCTCCCTTGAGGCCCTCAAAGCCTACGCACTCGGCAACAGCGAATTCAACAAAGGCCACGAACTCGATTCTCTCACTTACTACCGCAGGGCCATCGAGCTCGACCCCAATTTCGCGATGGTGTACGCGCGCATGGGCGTGATCTATTCCAACGCCGGCGCCTCCGAACCTGCCAAGGAAAACACGCAGAAGGCATACGATCTGCGCGACCGCGTCAGTGAGCGCGAGCGTTTGTATATCACCGAGCATTACTACGAGACGGTCACCGGCGAAACCGACAAGGAAAATGAAACGCTGCAGCTCTATGAGCGCACCTATCCCCGGGACGAAACTCCACCCAACAATCTCGCGGTGGGCTACGAACTGACCGGCAATTTTGAAAAGGCCGCGGAACAGGCCCGGCAAACCATCGTCCTCGATCCGGACTATTCCAATGGCTTCATGAATCTGGCCTATGCGTATCTTGCACTCCACCGTTTCGACGAGTCCCGGCAAATGATTGAGCAAGGCCTGGCGCACGGTCCGGATGCGGACAGCCTTCACTGGCTCGTCTTTTATACGGCCCTTTTGAAAGATAAGCCGGCCGATGCACAACGCGAATTGGACTGGGCGAAAGGCAAGCCCGGTGAATATCGCTTTGTCTCCACGCAATCGCGCGCTTTGCAGGAACAGGGAAAGCTGAAAAATTCTTTCGACGTATCGCGGCATGCCATGGAATTGGCGGAGAATCAGAAATTTTCGGAAGTGGCGCTGTCGGAATTGGGATGGCAGGCCATGGTGCACGCCGATTTCGGCGTTTGCGGCAAAGCCCGCGAAGACGCATCGGCGGTTGCAGCCAAGCCAACGAGTGGTGCGACCGCCAACGCGGCCTTCGCATTCGCCACTTGCGGTGAGTCGCAAAAGGCGGACTCGCTGGCGGCGGAGATCAGCAAGAAAGATCCGCTGGACACTTTTGTGCAGAAACTTGAAATTCCCATGATTCACGCGCGACAGGAATTGCAGAGAGGCAACGGGGCCAAAGCCGTCGAAGACCTGAAGCCAGCGGAGAGCTACGAGTTCGGGTTTGTGGCGCTGGGAATTCCCGCCTATTTGCGTGGTCTCGCTTACCTTCAAATGAAGCAGGGCGCCCCGGCTACCGCGGAATTTCAGAAAATTCTCGATCATCACGAAGCTATTGGCCCTTCGCCACACGTCGGGCTGGCCCAACTCGGCCTTGCCCGCGCGTATGCGATCACGGGCGACCGTTCCAAATCCCGCACCGCATACCAGGACTTCTTCACCAAGTGGAAAGACGCCGACCCTGATATTCCCATTTTACAGCAGGCCAAAGATGAGTACGCCAAGCTGAAGTGATTTAGGCGGCTTCGTCGACATCTCCGCTGTAGCAATTGCAATTCACGCGCTTCGTTGACTTGACTTACAGCGCAGCCTAAGATGAGCGCCAAATGGCGGAATCGCAGTCGTTGATCGGCCGCACGGTCTCCCACTACCGCATTCTCGATAGGCTCGGAGGCGGGGGAATGGGCGTGGTTTACAAGGCGGAAGACACGCGGCTGCATCGCTTTGTTGCCCTGAAATTCCTGCCCGACGATGTGGCGCACGATCCTGCCGCACTCGAACGTTTCCGGCGCGAAGCGCAGGCCGCTTCCGCTCTCGACCACCCGAATATCTGCGCCATCTACGATATTGGCGAAGAGCACGGGCAATCGTTCATCGTGATGCAGTGTTTGGAAGGCCAGACGCTGAAACATCGCATTTCCGGCAAGCCGCTGCCGACGGAAGAGATTCTTGATCTCTCGGTTGAAATTGCCGACGCGCTCGACGCTGCTCACTCGAAGGGCATCGTTCATCGCGACATCAAACCGGCCAATATTTTTGTTACTGACCGGGGTCACGCCAAGATTCTGGATTTCGGCCTCGCGAAACTGACCACGGCGCGAGGCGGCGAGGCAGGTGCGAGCGTCACATCGATGCCGACGGCGACGGTCGAAGAGCAACTCACTCGTCCCGGCGCGTCGATTGGCACGGTCGCTTACATGTCGCCGGAGCAGGTGCGCGGCCAGGAACTCGATGCGCGGACTGATCTGTTTTCGTTTGGTGTGGTGCTCTACGAAATGGCGACGGGAGCGATGCCGTTCCGCGGCGACACGGCAGGCGTGCTGACGGATGCAATTCTAAATCGCGCGCCGACGACTCCGGCACGGATCAATCCCGATGTATCGCTGGAGCTCGAACACATTATCAGCAAGGCGCTGGAAAAAGAACGCAAGCTTCGCTATCAGAATGCCGCGGACATGCGCGCTGATTTGCAGCGGCTAAAGCGCGATACCGAAACTGGACGAATGGCAGCAGCGGTGACCTCCGCTCCGGATTCACAAGCAACAGAATCACCTGCGACTCCACTCTCTGCTACTCAGACACAGCCCGGTTCAGTGCAGCGAACTTCGACCCAGCGCTGGATCGTTCTCAGTTCTGCTGTGTTCGTGATGGCCGGCTGCATTTCATTTGCTGCTTGGCTTTTCTTCACGCACAAGGCCCACGCGCTGACCACCAAAGACACTGTCGTCCTCTCTGATTTTACGAACACGACAGGCGATCCCGTTTTCGATGGTACGCTTCGGCAAGGTCTCTCGGTCCAACTCGAACAGTCTCCCTTCCTTAGCTTGGTCCCGGAGCGACGGATCCAGCAAACCTTGCGCCTGATGGGCCAGCCGGCTGATGCTCGGCTCACGCAAGAAATTGCCCGTGACCTCTGCCAACGCGCGGGTAGCAAAGCGTACCTGAGCGGTTCGATTGCCAGCTTGGGCAGCCAATATGTGATCGGTCTCAATGCGGTGAATTGCCAGACCGGTGATTCGCTGGCCGAAGAGCAAGTGCGGGCTACTGGTAAAGAGCAAGTGCTCTCGGCAATGGACCGGGCGGCTGCGAACCTGCGCGCCAAGCTGGGCGAATCGCTCAGCACGGTACAGAAGTTTGACACGCCGCTCGAACAGGCCACCACGCCCTCGCTCGAAGCCCTCCAGGCTTACAGTTTGGGACGGAAGACCCTCGAGAAAGTTGAGTTTGCTGCTTCCGTGCCCTTTTTCCAGCGGGCCATCCAACTCGACCCGAATTTCGCCATGGCCTACGCCTCGCTCGGGACGAGTTATGGAGATCTCGGGGAAACGAGTCTTGCGGCGGAGAACACGCGGAAGGCTTACGAATTGCGCGAGCGAGTAAGTGAGCGGGAGAAGTTCTATATTGAGTCGCATTACTATGGCTACGTCACCGGCGACATGGAAAAGGAGCGTCAGGCCTACGAGCTCTGGAAGCAGACCTATCCACGAGATCCAGTGCCGCCGAACAACCTGGGCGTCGTTTACTTGAAAATGGGGCAGTATGAAAAACGACTTTTGGAAAAACAGGAGGCAGTACGCCTCGACCCAGGAAGCGCTCAGTCGTATGATGGCCTCGTCTTCTCCTATCTCTTTCTGAATCGTCCGGAGGAAGCCAGGTCCACAATCGAGGAGGCGCAGGCAAAGCTCCTCGATTCGGGAGACCTGCATTTGGTTCTATACCTTCTCGCCTTTTTGAAGAATGACCCGGCAGGCATGACACAGCAAGTAGCTTGGGGGGCAGGCAAACCAGGAATGGAAGACCAATTCCTGGGCCTCGAGGCTGATACTGCTGCTTACTTCGGGCGGCTTGAGAAAGCTCGCGAGTTTTGGCGCCAAGCTGTGAGTTCGGCTGAGCGTGTGAACGAGAAAGAAACGGCGGCAGGGTATGAAGCCGAGGCAGCTGTGCAAGAAGCCCTCTTCGGAAACGCAGCCGAAGCGCGACTGCGGGCTGCCGCAACACTCAGACTTTCAACTGGCCGAGACGTGCAATATGGAGCGGCACTCGCTCTGGCCATTGCGTCGGATGAAGCGCAGGCCCAGACACTTGCGGATGACCTGGCCAAGCGCTTCCCCGAAGATACTCTGGTCAAGTTCGACTATTTGCCAACGGTTCGCGCCCAGATCGCAATTAATCACAGCAATCCATCGCAGGCCATCGAGGCCCTTGAGGCCGCCATGCCCTACGAATTGGGAATTCCGGGCACGGGACCTTTCGCAGGGGCTTTCTATCCCATCTATGTGCGTGGAGAAGCGTACTTGAGCGCACATCAAGGCAGCGAAGCCGCTGCCGAGTTCCAGAAAATTCTGGATCATCGAGGCATCATTGCCAACTGGCCTCTAGGAGCGCTGGCGCATTTGGGCCTCGCCCGCGCCTACGCGATGCAGGGCGACAGTGCCAAGGCCCGCGCCGCTTACAACGATTTTTTCACGCTTTGGATAGACGCCGACCCCGACATCCCCATCCTGCGGCAGGCTAAATCCGAAAGCGCCAATCTGAAGTAGTCTGTGGGTGTGTGGGCGCATTTTGGCGTTGCGTGTTTTTCGGCGCTCATCAAAGAGAACAACGCTGTTCGTTGACTTGATTTACAGCGCAGCCTAAAATAAGCGCCTCGTGGCGGACTCTCAACCTCTCATCGGCCAGACCGTTTCGCACTATCGCATCCTGGAAAGACTCGGGGGCGGTGGCATGGGCGTGGTGTATAAAGCGGAAGACTCCCGCCTGCGCCGCATGGTCGCCTTGAAGTTCCTGCCTGACGATATGGCGCGGGACCGCGCCGCTCTGGAACGCTTTCAGCGTGAGGCGCAAGCCGCTTCGGCTCTCAATCATCCCAATATCTGCACGATTCACGATATCGGCGAAGAAGATGGCCGGGCCTACATCGTCATGGAGTTGCTGGAAGGGACGACGCTCAAACATCAGATATCGGGACGTCCCCTCGAGTTGGAAATGCTTCTGGAACTTTCGATCGAGATCGCCAGCGCTCTCGATGCCGCGCATTCGAAAGGCATCATCCACCGCGACATCAAGCCAGCCAACATTTTCATAACGCAGAACGGCGCCGCCAAGATTCTCGATTTTGGACTGGCCAAGATGGCTCCCAAACGCCAGACGGCCGGCGAGAATTTTGGCGATTCGGCTCAACTCACCGCAGTCACCGTCGCGGAACACTTGACCAGCCCGGGATCCACTCTGGGGACGATCGCTTATATGTCGCCCGAGCAGGCTCGCGGAAAAGAAGTGGACGTCCGAAGCGATTTGTTTTCCTTTGGCGTGGTGCTATATGAAATGGCCACCGGACGATTGGCTTTTTCGGGTGATACTTCCGCCGTAATTTTCGATGCGATTCTGAACCATGCTCCTGTTTCGCCAAGACGCTTGAATTCGCGCCTGCCGGCGGAAATGGAACGAATCATCAATACGCTGCTGGAAAAGGAACTTCCCGCGCGCTACCAGTCCGCCGCGCGGTTGCGCGCCGACTTGCAACAATTGAAACGCGATTACGATTCCGGCCGGGCCACCGCATCCAGCGCGGCGCCTGCCGCAAAGTCGGTGGCGGTGCTGTACTTTGAAAACTTGAGCGGCGCCAAGGAAGACGAATATTTCCGCGACGGCATGACGGAAGACATCATCACGGAACTTTCCAAGATCGGCCAGTTGCATGTGTTCCCGCGCGCGGAAATGTACGCCTACCGCGATAAGCTGGTCACCGCTCCGCAAGTGGGCCAGGAACTGAACGCCGCGTTCGTGCTGGGAGGCAGTCTGCGCCGCGCGGGAAACCGCCTGCGCATTACCGCGCAGTTGGTGGAAACACGCACGCGCCATTCGGTGTGGGCGGAACGCTACGACCGCCAGATGGAAGACGTTTTTGCCATTCAGGACGAAATCGCGCAGAGCATCGCGGCGGCCCTGAAGCTGGTGTTGACGGAGAGCGAAAAACAGGCCATCGCCAAGGCGCCCACCGCGGATGTGAAGGCCTACGATTTCTATTTGCGCGGACGGCAATTCTTCTATCAATTCCGGCGGCGAGGCTATGATTTCGCGCGGCAGCTTTTTTCGCGGGCAATTGAACTTGACCCCGGATATGCGCGCGCCTATGCCGGAGTCGCCGATTGCTATTCGTATCTCTACATGTACTGGGAAGCGAGCCAGGAAAATTTGAAAGCGGCCGACGATGCCAGCCAGAAGGCTTTGCAACTCGACCCGGACCTGGCCGAAGCTCACCTTTCGCGCGGGCTGGCAATTTCCCTCGACAAACGCTACGACGAAGCGGAGCAGGAATTTGAGATTGCCATCCGGCTCGATCCAAAGCTCTATGAGACTTATTATTTCTACGCCCGGGCCTGCTTTCAGCAGGGCAAGCTGGAAAGAGCCGGAGCACTGTTCGAGAGCGCCGCGAAGGTGAACCCGGACGACTACCAGGCGCCCAGCATGTTGGCCATGGTGCTGGAAGGCCAGGGCCGCATGGCGGAGGCGAAAGCAGCACACGGCCGCGCGCTGCGGGCGGCAGAGAAGCATCTGGAACTGCACCCGGATGATGCCCGTGCTCTTTATTTGGGCGCCACCGATCTCTGCCAATTGGGCGAGCGGGCGCGCAGCCTGGATTGGGCTCGGCGCGCTTTGGCTATCGACCCGGAAGATTGCGGCATCCTCTACAATGTCGCCTGTGTGTATTCCCTTCAGGGTTCGAGCGAAGAAGCCCTCGATTGTCTGGAAAAAGCTCTACTGCACGGGTTTTGGTACAAGAGATGGGCTCAGCACGACTCGGATTTGGATTCGCTGCGCAACCATCCCCGCTTTCAATCCCTCATGGCACGTGAGTAAATCGCATCCGCGCCGGGCATTTCGATTCTCGGATGGTCCACGGCCGGAGACACACCGCTAAACTGAATTGCCTGCGGCGGAAGGGGCTTTTCCAGGGTTCGTTCAGCAGGCACGCCCGCTAAGTTAACGAGTCATCAAGCTTCGAGCTTGTACTTGGTGGAAGCGAGGACGTAAAGCCTTCGCCAGAGGAATCGATTAATCGTCACTACCATCGCAGCCATCAAAAGCGTGGCCGCGAGGAGCAAGCGGAAGTTTCCACTATCGGTGGCGCTGCTGATTACCGCGCCTAGGCCGGTGGTTGAAAAAGTTTGCCCGTGGAAGTGAAAGTATTCGGCCACAATGCTGGCGTTCCACGCGCCACCGGAAGCCGTCACCAGTCCGGTGATCAAATAAGGAAAAATGGCAGGCAGCAACAGCTGCCGCCATCTCTCAAACTTTCCAAATTGAAAAATCCCGCACACTTCCTTCAAGTCGGTAGGAATCGCGCTGGCTCCCGCGATCACGTTGAAGAGGATGTACCACTGCGTGCCCAGCAGGAGCAGAACGATCGAACCGATTCCCAGCCCGCCGCCCGCGCGAATCAACAGAAGTAGAATGATCGGAAAAAGCGCCGTCGCAGGAACGGAAGCCGCAATCTGCGCAATCGGCTGCATCACCGCGGAAAGGCGCGGATTCAATCCGATGATCACTCCGGCCGGAATCGTCCACAGCGCCGCAAGCAGCAGCGTGAACTCCACGCGAAGAAACGTCGCGCCTGCCCCCACGAAAATACTGCGGAGTTCCACTCTGCTGACGGTGGAAAGCAACGCAGTCATTCTGAGAAATGCATATCCGATTCCCAGCAGCACAAGCAGGAGCGAAGCGCGCACGATCCACTTTCTGCCGTTTTCCGGGGGCGCGGCTTCGAGCTCCGGCGGCCTGCGTTTGGCAAAGTACAGACTCAGGCGCTCGCGCAACGGCCGGACCGATGCCTGCGCGACAAGCGGCACGATCCGCGAACGCCGCAGGAAATCCAGCACGTAGGAGTGCGGCGATTCCACCGCCTCCACTTGCTCAAACTTGAATTTCTCGGCCCACGCGATCACCGGCCGCCAGATCAATTGATCCATCAGCACGATTACTCCAACCATCGTGGCGACTCCCCAAATGATCGCCCGAGTGTCGCCGGCGTTCGCCGCTGTTTGCAAATAAGAGCCCAGGCCGGGAAGCCGCAAGTCGCGGTCTCCCAGCACGAACATTTCGCACGCCATCAGGAAAAACCATCCGCCCGCCACCGACATCATCGAATTCCACACCAGTCCGATCGTGGCGTAGGGCAATTCCATCTGCGTGAACCGCTGCCACCAACTCCAGCGGTAGATCACCGCCACTTCGCGCATCTCGCGCGGAATGGATTTCAGCGAAGAATAAAAACTGAAGGTCATGTTCCACACCTGGCCGGTAAAGATCAGCAGGATGGACCCCAACTCGATTCCGAAATTCCGTGTGGGAAAAAGCGCCACCATGGCCACCATCACGCCGGGCAGAAAACTCAAAACAGGAATGGACTGCAGCGTATCGAGCAGCGGAATCATGAACCGCTCGGCTTTTGCGTTGTAGGCGGCGACATATCCGTAAATGAGCGTGAAAATTAAACTGAAAAAGTAGGCCAGCAAGATCCGCAAAAGCGAGAACATCGCGTACTTCGGCAGCGCGCCCAGCGAGAGCTGAATTTGCTCATGCGCGCTCACGGGCGCAATCCACCTGTGAGTGATCGCAAGCAGCGCATAGAACATCGCCAGGCCCGCAAGCACCACCGGCAGATCCCGCAGCACCGAAGGGACGCCTGCGGGCAACTTTCCCCAGGCGGGAACTCGGGATGGCGAATTATCGTGGGGCGTCATTCGCGGCGCGTTCTCAATCGGATCCGCCCGTCCGGGCGGGCCGGTAAAGTTGCAGCCGGTCGTTTTCGGAATCGTATTCGAAAATTTCCGCGTACCGGCCCCAATTCAAGGCCGTTTCAATTTGCTGCTTCGTTTCGTCCTCGGACAGGTATTCATCCAGAACGTCGTGGAAAAATTCAAGCGGCATTGCCTGATCCGACTTGCTCTCGAGCGTGGTCTTCATCTGCTGAAGCAAAGCAACGTGAGCCAGCACGGCCTCGCGAAACTGGATTTTGCGCGAGCGAATGTCCGCTTCGGCGAATTCTTTTCCCTTTGCGGTGAGGATTACATCTCCCTCCTTCACGGTGACGAACCCGAGCAGCGCCGCCGCATCAATCATCGGCAGCAGATCATCCACTTCCAGCAGGAGATCCTCGGAGATGTGATACATGTCCTCTTCGCCTTGGCGATCGTTCAACAGTTCGAGCAAGCCCGCTACGCCGCCGGGCCGCGCGTGCGGCAGCAATTGCGGGCGCGGCTTCGGCGTGCCGCTCGCGGCTGAGGGAGGCGCCAGATCAAGCTCCGGCTGCGTCATCACCTTGTAAATGTAGTCCACGTAAAGAAGAAAGGCCGGAGACTTGCGGTCTCTCGGCTGGCGCAACGGGATGCGAAAGTCAGCGCGGATTTTTGCCGGATTGCCGCCGAGCACAACGATCCGGTCGGCCAGCAATACCGCTTCCTCAATATTGTGCGTCACCAGAAAAATGGCGCGCGTGGGAATTTTCTTCGCAAGCCACAGCTCCATCAATTCGCCGCGCAGATTTTCCGCGGTCAGCACGTCCAACGCGGAGAACGGTTCGTCCATAAACAGGATTTCCGGCTCGATGGCCAGCGCCCGGGCGAATCCCACGCGCTGTTTCATTCCGCCCGACAATTCCTTGGGGTAGGCCGTCTCGAAATTTCTCAATCCAACGGAGTCCAGCGCCTGAAGAGCCCGCCGGCGCCGCTCCTCCTGCCCAACGCCGCGCGCCAGCAGCGGCGTTTCCACGTTTTCAAGCACGGTAAGCCACGGGAACAATGCAAAGCTTTGAAACACTATCGCCACATTCGGGTGGCACTGCGGCATCGGGGTATCGTGCCAAAGGACGTTCCCGGTTGAAGGTATTGCCAGCCCGGAGAGCATTCTCAACAGGGTGGATTTTCCCGATCCCGAAGGGCCGAGCAGAGCCAGGATGGTGCCTGCTTCGATGGAAATATCTACCGGCGCGACTACCTGGATCTGGCGGCCATCCGGCTGCTGATAGCTCTTTCCGATTTGTCGCGCTTCGATAATGTGCATCGGCGTGGCAGGACGCGGGATTGCCACACCTTCCACGGCTGGTTCTGCAACCGCGATTGCTCTCGCTCCCGGCGCCCGGTGCGGTTGTGCCAGCTCGTTCATCAAGCTCTGCCAGGCTTCTTCGGGGAGCGAATCGAGAAAAGATTCGCGGTCCGTGGAATTCATCGCTTCCATGATCTCGTGCATCTCCGGCGCGGGGCGGGAGTGCAACAGCACGTAAGAGTGAAAATAGGGGAAGTTCGCGATCAAGGAGGCCGCGAATTCAGCGGGCATGGCGCCAAACAAGGCCCGCTGTTCTTCAAATGGAAGGGTCAACATGAAATCCGCGACAGCGGCCACGTCCTGCGCGCGCAGAAGGGCAACGGCGGCAGTCCACAGACCCTGCTTCGAAAGTTCACGCGCTTTCTCGAATGAAGAAGGAGCCATAGGCGCTATAGGCTACTACGGATTTGGATTGCCGCTGAAGGCGGCGTGCTTGCGGATTACTTCCGCGAAATCAGGAGTTGATCGATTTTTTCCATCAATTCGCGCGTGACGGAATGATCGATATTGTGCTTCACTCCTCCGCGGATAATCGGCCCGCCAATCGCATCGAGTTCCGGCACGCGTCCCGCCTTCACGTCTTTTTGCATCGAGCTGCGCGCCGTGGGCGGAAAGGTGCCGAGAATGGCTAGGGATTTCGATATGTCGAGATTCGCTCCTTCCGCGTTGGCCACGTTGCATGCTTCGCGCATCACGGATTCGAGCCGCGCCCGCCACGTTGGATCGCCAAGAATTTCACCGATCGATTTATCCGATGCCGTACCAGTCAGCGCGAACGGAGCGAGAAACGAAAGCTTGCTCCAAAGCATGGTCTGTTCATTGGGATGAAAATCGCATGTAAAGCCGGCCTGCCGGAATATTTCAGCAATTCCGCCCAATTTCGCTTCGCCTTGTGCTGCCAGCGCCATTCGCACGAACGGAGATCGCACAACAATATGTCCCGGCGCCACTCGCTCGGCTTCTGCGCCGATGGTTCCCGGAACCACGCGGTCGTGTCCGTAGCGCGATCGCAATAACGCAACATGATCGATTCCGTTCAACAGAGGAACAACTGTTCCCAGTCCGGCTCCGTCCGGCGGCAAAGTTCGCAGCGCGGGTTCGAGTTGAAGAGCTTTGACGGTTACCCAGAGAACGTCCACAGACTCATCCAGTTTCACGGCACGATGGATCAGCGCCGTATTCTCTCCCGCGGGCCTTTCCAGCCACAGATGATCCGGCTGCCGAGCGAAAGTTTCGGGCCGCAGCAGCAACGTCACGCGTTCCCCTCCGTGGGCAAGAATTGTCCCGATTAATCCGCCGATTCCGCCCGCGCCCAAAATTGCATGATTCACTCGTCGTCTCCCAAAGATTCCAAACTACGAACGCTGCTCCAGGATGGAATAAAACACCGGCATGACCAGCAGAGTGATGAATGTGGAAAGGAGCAGGCCGCCGATCACTGCCAGGGCCAGGGGCTTTTGCAGTTCGGCGCCCGCGCCGAGGCCCAGCGCCAGCGGAAACAGGCCGAACAGCGTGGCCAGCGTGGTCATTAAAATCGGGCGGATGCGGATTTTGCCTGCTGCTACCAGCGCTTCGTCCAGCGGCAAATGTTCTTCTTCCCACAATTTGTGCACGTATTCGAACAGGATGATGCCGTTTTTCACCACCAGCCCCACCATCAGAATAATTCCCATGAACGAGGAAACGTTCAGCGCCGTTCCGGTGGCCCAAAGCATCGCGAACACTCCCACCAGGGCGAGCGGGGCAGCCGATAAAATAATCAGAGCCGGAGCAAACGAGCGGAACTGAATCACCAGCACGATAAACACCGCCGCAAGCGCGAGGCCCAGCACCCTCAGCAAATCGTGGAACGAGCTTTGCTGGCTTTCATATTGCCCGCCGATTTCGTAAGTGACGCCTTGCGGCAACTGTGCGCTGCGCATCACCTGCTGCACATCGGCGATCACGCTGCCCAGGTCGCGATTCTCGAGGCGCCCGGTCAACGTCACCATCAGCCGCTGATTTTCGCGCAGCAATTGACTTTCACCCGTCACCTGCTGCACTTGAGCGAGCGAAGAAAGCGGCACGATCTGCCGCACCGGAGCGGGCGTGACGATCGGAAATTGCCGGATGCTGTCGTAATTCTGCCGGAACGAATCGGGAAAGCGCACGCGAATGCCGATGGTGCGGTCCGACTCGCGCAACTGCGTTTCTTCCGCGCCCAGCAAGCCCGCGCTCACCTGCTGTGTCACCTGGTCCGAAGTCAATCCCGCGCGGCCCGCGGCGGTCGGATCCACCTGAAACACGATTTCCGGGTTTCCTTTTTGAATGCCTTTGTAATCCACCAGACCTTTTACGGCTTGCAGTTTCGGACCGAGTTGATCCGCCACCTGTTCCAGTTGCGTCAGGCTATTTCCGAAGATTTTCACTTCCACCGGTTCCGGAGAGCCTTGCAGGTCGCCCAGCATGTCCTGCAGGATTTGCGTGAACTCCACATCGATTCCGGGAACGTTCTTGGCCAGCCAGCCGCGCACGTCTTCCATCACTTCCTGGGTCGAGCGCTTGCGTTCCGAGCGCGGCTTCATTTTCACCAGCACGTCGCCTTTGTTTTGCTGGGTGGCATAAAGGCCCAGTTCCGCTCCGGTACGCCGAGAAACAGCCGCCGTTTCCGGCATCGCCGCGATGTGCTGTTCAACGGTCTTGAGGATCCGGTCCGTTTCGTCGAGCGAAGTTCCCGGCGGCGTCAAATAATCCAGCACGTAGCCGCCTTCGTCCATCTCCGGTAAAAATCCAGTCTCCAGCGCGAAATAAATCGCGCCGCCGGCAACCACCAAAACCACCGTCGCCGCCGCAACGATCAATCGATGCCCCAGCGACCAGCGCACCATTCGTTCGTAAACGCGATTCACCGGCGCGATAAACTTCTCGGAGCTATCCTTGTGCGCCTGCCCCGATAGAAACTTCAACGAGAGCAGCGGAATAATCGTCAGCGCGAAGACCAGCGAAAGCAGCACCGAAACCGCCAGCGTCATCGATAGCGCCGAAAAGAAATCGCCTACGAATCCCTTGAGCAACGTCAGCGGCAGGAAAACCACCAGCGTCGTCGCCGTGGAACCGATCACCGCGCCCAGCAGTTCCTGCGTGCCGGCTTCCGCGGCTTCCCCCGGCGATTCGCCCAGCCCGATGTGCCGGTAAATGTTTTCGATGATCACCACGGCATCGTCGATGATCAACCCGATGGCAATCGCAATCCCGCCCAGCGACATCAGGTTCAGCGTCCCGCCAAACAGCTTGACGAAGAAAAACGTTCCAATCACCGATAGCGGCAGCGAAGTCGCGGCCACCAGCGTGGTTCGTCCGTCGCGCAGGAATCCATACAGAATCACGATGGCCAGCACCGCGCCGATCAGGATCGCGTCGCGCACGCTGCCAATCGATTCCTGCACAAATTCCGCCAGGTCATACACCACGGTGATCCGCAGCGTTTTCGGAATCGCCGAGCCCAGATTTTGCGTCAGCGACTTGATCTGCCCCACCATCTGCAAAATGTTTCCGCCAATCTGCCGCGAAATATTGATCAGCGCGGCCGGCTGGCCGTTGCCGTAGATCAGCGTGCGGCGGTCTTCCGTGCCGTATTCCACCGTGGCCAAATCGCGCAGGCGCACCGGCACTCCGTTTTCGATCGCCACCACTGCGTTGCGAATATCGTCGAGATTCGCGAATTGGCTGGTGGTCAGCACGAGATACTGCAAATAATCCTTGGACAGCCGTCCCACCGACGTCACATTGTTCGTCGCCTTCAGTTCGTCCGCGATTTCATTCAGCGACAGCCGGTGCGCCAGCAATTTCTGCGGATCGACGATCACCGAAATTTCGCGCACATCCGTCGCCTGCACATCAATCACGCCCACGCCCGGCACCCGGCTGATCATCGGCCGCAAAACATAAAAAGCATCGTCCCGCAAGTCCGCATCCGGCACGTTCCCGTTCAGAATCAGACTCAACACCGGAAACACCGCGGGAGTGACGCGCTCGACTTCGATTTCCGTATCCGCCGGCAACGTGCCGCGCGCCGAGCTCACTCGCGCCTGCACCAACTGCACGGAATATTGCATGTCCGCATCGGGATTAAAGAGAATGGAAATTTCCGTGTTCCCGCGAATGGTTTTCGAATGCACGCGCCACGCGCCCAGCACCGTCGCCGCCGCTTCCTCCAGCGGACGCGTCACGTTCAGCAGCATCGTTTCGGGGGAAAGATCGCCCGATTTCGCGAGGATCACCACGCGCGGAAAATTGAGCTCGGGATAAATATTGCTGGGAAGCTCGAAGATGGCCACCACGCCGGCAATCGTCAAGAGTGCAGTGAGCAAATAAACCGCGTAAATATTGCGCCGGCAGAAGGCTACGACGTTCATGATTTAATTTTGATCTTGGCCTTCTCGGCCAGGCCGTAGCCGCCGGTTAGAATGATCGTGTCGCCTTCTTTCACCCCGGAAACGATTTCGTCGCCGCTTTGCGTTTCAATCCCCAACTCCACGTCCGTGGCCGTCGCGTTGTCTCCCTCGACCACGTACACTTGCGCCTTGCCTTGTTCGTCGCGATAAATCGCCTGCGGAGGAACCACCAGCGCGTTCTTGTGCGTTTCGATCGGAACCTGCGCGCTTAAAAACATTCCCAGCCGCAGCAGGTGCGCCGCATTCGCGATGCGGATGCGCACCACGCCCAAATTGGTGGCCGGATCGACGGACGGCGAAATCGCCACCACGCGCCCTTTCAGCGTTTGGCCCGGCAGCGTCTCGCTGGTAATCGAAAGCGTGTCGCCCACATGCATTCTTCCCATGTAGCTCGCGGGAAGATTCCCGATCAACTCCACTTCCCCGAGGTTCGCCACTTCCACTACTGGCTGCGCGTTCGTGCCGTCGACTTGCTCGCCCACGTTCACGAATCGTTTCGCCACCATGCCGTTGAGCGGCGAAACGATTTCCGCGCGCGATATCTGCAGTTGCGCGAGAGCCAGCGCGGCTTCCGATTGCCGCAGCGTTGCTGCCGCCACGCTTTCCAGCGTGCGCGCATCTTCCACATCTTTGCGAGCCGCGATGCCGCGCTCCACCAGCGTTTCATTGCGCGCGCGGTTCAGCTTGGCGTTTTCAAGACTTGCTTTCGCTTGCTCGGCGGCAGCTTCCGCCTGGCGCAACTGGTCGCGCAAAGGACGCTCGTCGATCTTCGCCAGCACTTCGCCGGCGCGTACCGTGTCGCCTTCCGCCACGCGCAGTTCCGCAATGCGCCCCGGCACCAGCGAACTCACCCGCACATCCTGGTTCGGCAGCGCCGCGACCGATCCCGTCACCGTAACAATCTGCTGAATCTCCGCGCGCCCCACTTTCGTCACCGTAACTTCCGCCACCGCCGCGTCGCTCTTCGCCGCGGCATCATCCGCCGCCGCCCCGCCGTGCGAGCACCCCGCCACACCTATCGCAAGAATCGCCCCACCAAAGAGGACGAACAATGCAATCCGCTTTTGTAGGGGCGCTGCTTGCTGCGCCCGCCTTGCGTCGACACTCGATACCACTTGCAATCTCCGATGTTCCTGAATCACACGCCACTCCCACCGTATTCCCGTTCCAAAACGCCGGCCGCGCTCACGCCGTCATTCCGAACCCCACACCCACCTCGAGCCGTCTCGCTCACTTCACTGGGGTGAGGAATCCCGCGCAGCATTCCAATCCTCGCACCAACGCCGCCCACGCCCGCGTGCAGCATTCCAATTCCAAAACCAAATCCGCTAATCAAGCGGCACTCCCACCGTCTCTTCCAATCGCGCAAACGCCGACTGCGCGTTAAACAAACTATTCAAATATTCCCCATGAACCTGCTGCACATCCCGGTGCGCGCTCAGCACCGTCAAAATGTTCGCCTTGCCCGCGCGATAACTTTCTTCCGCCATGTTGTCCAGCCGCTCCGTCGCCGGCAACAGCGTCTTGCGAAATATCTCCGCTTCCGTCAACCGCGCATCCAGATCATAGAACGCCGTCCCCACCTGACCGGCCACCGCTCGCCGCGTTGCCGCTGTTTCGCTTTCGAGGGCCCGCAATGTCGCCGACGACTGCGCGATCTCTCCCTGGTTGCGCATGAAGATCGGCAAATCGATCGAAATCTGCCCGCGCGGCCCCACCCGGAAATCCCCGGGCGCATTGAAATCCGTCCCCACCTGCACTCCCAGGTTCGGCACGCGCTCGGCCCGCAGCAGCGATTCGCGGCTTTGCTCTACCTTAGTTTCCTGCGCCAGATGTTGCAGATCGTAATTCGAGTTGATCGCGCGGCCCACCAGTTCATCCAGCGTCATGCGCGGCGGCAACGTATCGAGAGCCCCGGCAAGATCCCAATCCGTAGCGGCCGGCTCATTCAGCAGCGTATCCAGTTCGTTCAGTGCAATCTTCTGCTCCTGCTGCGCCACTTGAGATTCCGCGTCGGCCCGCGAAACTTCCAAATCCGCTTGCACCACTTCGAGTTCCGCCACATCTCCCGCATCAAACCGTTCTTTCGCAATCCCGTGCAGCCGCTGAGCGAGCTTCAACGCATCCGCTTTCTGTTGCGAAACTCCGCGCGCCAGCGCCAGCGCGAAAAATGCCTCGCGCACGCTTCGCCGCACCTGCCGCTCCAAAGTCGCAATCTCCACATCGGTCAGCATGCCTTCCTGCCGCGCCAGTTCGATCCGCCGCCCGCGCTTCCCTCCCAATTCCAGCGGCTGATCCACCGTCACAAATTCATGCGGACGTATCCCGCAAACCCCAAACGTAACCGTAGGATTCGGCCGCTCCCCAGCAATCCGAATCCCCGCCAACGCAATCGCCCGCCGCGCTCGCGCCGCCACCAAATCCAAATTCTGCCGCTCCCCCATCTGCAGAGCCGCCTCCAAAGTCAACGGCCCACCCTGCTGCCCCCTCGCAGAAACAGCAGCCATCACGATCAGGAACAAGAGTGTCAGCGAGAATCTCAAAGGCCGATTTCTCCGGACGCGATCCGCAACGCTTTGCGAATTCTACTATCGTATCTAGTAGACGCCTCACGACGCCCAATTCTATCCTCAATCAACCGGAAGTAAGCGCACTTGTTAGGAAGCGAACGGCAGGAAAATTTATCTGCCTTACCCCGAGGCTTTGACGGACCAATCATTCCGCCCGTATAGCAAAAACAGCCCGATCGCGCGGCCGGAACATCGCGAAAAAGCCGAGCAGTTGTTTCAGCGGAAAATATTTCCGGTTCAGCAATCGCATAGCGTTCGCTGCTTCATCCCGCTGCAAGACCTCCGCGCGCGCGTCCACCCATTCGCCTCGCAAATTGCCGCGCATGTCGCATGGCGCTACCCGCACACGCGGGTTATTCCGAATGCGCTTCACCTTTCCCGAATCCCCGGTTGAATAAACGTAAAGCGCCCGCGCGGTTCCGCCATCCGGCGGACCGGCTGCAAACCATACCGGCGTGCGCACGCCTTCCCCGCTCGTCCGGAATGTTTCCAGATTCAAATATTTCTGCCCAGTGAAGCCCTGAAATGGATTGTCTGCGCTCATACGCTGACCCTATCTGATCGATTCGATCCGGGCAAAGCCCGCAACAATCAACCTCGGTTATTTCACTGCCACAACCACCAGAGTCAAATCATCATGAAAGTTATTCCCGCTGAAGTCGCCCACGGCTCTCATTATGGTCTCGAGCAAATCCGGTGCACTCTGCGCCACATTCCGTTTTCCCAGTTCCATCAGCCGTTGCGTTCCGAACTCTTCTTCCTCCGAGGTCATCGCCTCGCTCAGCCCGTCCGTGTAGAGCACCAGCCGGTCTCCCGGTTCAAGCCGAGCCTCCCCGGTTGCATAGTTCCGGCCGGGAAATATTCCCAGCGGCGGCCCTCCCTCATCCAATGGCACCGTCTCTCCTGAATTCCGCACCAGCAATGGCTGGCAGTGACCCGCATTCGCGTAAGTCAACTTGCCTCCCGGCGCATCGATCGTGCAGTAGCAGAACGTGATGAATTTATCCTCAGCAATGTTGCTGCAGATCACTCCGTTCAATTGTTCCAGAAGATTTCCAGCGGAGACGGTATCGGAGGCAAACGCTCGAAAAGTAGCTTGCAAGCTGGCCATCAGCAGCGCCGCGGTGATCCCCTTGCCCACGACATCTCCAATGCAAATTCCGACCCGAGCTTCATTGAATTTCAATACGTCGAAATAATCCCCGCCCACAATTCGCGCCGGCTTCCAGGCCCCCGCCGTTTCCAATCCTTTGATTTGCGGAATCTCCTTGGGCAACAGTCCTTCCTGTATCTCTCGCGCTTTCCCCAGCTCCAGTTCCTGTTGCCGCGAATGTGCCTTGCCCCGATCTACGGTCCGCTGAAGTTCGGTGTTCCGGTTTTCCAGCTTCGCGCGTGTTTCCGTATATAAATGATAGGCGGCGCCCGAAATCAGAACCACGACTACTCCCACCCGGCCGCCGCGCCAGAACTGATCTGGAAACGAGGAACGAGGAACCTGGTAGGCCAGCATCAGCAAAATCACAGCCACGGTCGCGCTCGCAAGGGCCACCACAAACAGACACACCAGGTACATGAGCCAGTTCGATGGAAAACTTCTCGTGGTGTAGAGAGGAGTGAGCCTCTTCATCGCCAACATGGTTAGATTCCCCACCACCACTGAATAAAGAAGCACGACGCCGAAATCCGCGCCCCGCCAGTTCGTAATCCAAACGATTGCAAAAAATATCAGGCCGACCGCGATGAATAATCGCTGGCTCACCAGAAAACGACGGGCGAAATTGAATTGAGGCTGGTACTTGGTGGTGGGAAACGGCATCAGTGTTTGGCCAGATTTGCCGAAGTGCGGGGCCGTGACAGCAAAGCATGTTAGGCAGCACTGGAAGCAAAGTCAACGCCGCCTGGCCTCCGCGTCAGCGCGACGGAAGAAAAATTCCTTTCGGAATCATCATGTGCACGCCTTTATTGCCGTCCACTAATTCCGTGATGTGCAAATCGGCGGCCACGCTGGCAAGCATGTAAGCATCGTCGCGCGACAGATGCTTCTCCGTCATCAGAAAATTGATCATCTCGCGCACGGCCGCCTTGGTCGCTTCGTTCAAATCTTCATGCAATCCCATGGTGATGTAATACGTGGGAGTCTCCGCGCGCGGCCACAGCAAATGCATGTCCTTGCGGACCACGAATTGAAACGTGCCCACCAGCGAAGTTTCCAATGCAGTGATGTCCACTTCTCCATCGCCCTGTCCGGCATGTCCATCGCCCACTAGAAACAACGCTCCACGCGCGTGCACCGGCAAGTAAAGCGTCGTGCCCTCCACCAGATCCTTGTTATCCAGGTTGCCGCCTTGAATCCACGGCGGAGCGCTGCTCAGACGTCCGGAAACTTCCGGCGGCGCATCGCCCATACTGCCAAAAAACGGATGCAGCGGTATTTCAATTCCTTCGCCGAAATGCGCCATCATCCTCTGCGCATCCAGCGGAATAATTTTCATGCGCGGGTAAGGATAATCCTCCGGCAAAAAGCCGCGCCCAGGTCCGAACGCGTTATACGCGTAAGGAATCGCCAGTTGAATTTTCTGAATTCGAATTTCCAGGACGTCGCCCGGCTCGGCACCCTCCACGAAAATTGGCCCGGTAAGAATGTGTCCGCCCGGCCCTTTGTTGGTTACCTCTTTAAAAATGTCCCGCAGCGATTGTTCCACCGCTTCGGGTTTGACGCCGGCTCCCTCCAATCGCTCGGGGCTGGAAGTAATTAGAGTTTGAATTTCCACGGTATCGCCCGATTTCACGTGCAGCACGGGCGGCGTTCTGGCGTCGTAATAACCCCACGCCACCGTCTTCGGCGTCGGCTTCAATTGATACGCCGCGCCGCTCTGCGTTCCGGATGCTCCCTTCTGCTGCGCGCCCAGTCGCAACGAACCACCCAAGATCATGGCCACAAAAATTACCAGCAAAGCGATTCGTTTTATCAGACGCATCCTCGGAACCTCCGCTCCGCCCACAAACCAGTTTCTCAGGCTTTTCCCAATTCCAATAAAAAGCCCCCAGGCCCAAGCCTGGGGGCTTTTATTCTCGCAAGAATCATTCACAGTAACCAGATCGCCGCGGCGCTCCCTAACTCAGCGTCGCGCCTCCCAACTCTAGGGGGTAATCGTCCAAGTAAAGGTGCCGTTCGCTGGACAATTGAATGACCAGGTGCCCCACGTCAGTGGCGGCGCATTCGTGAAATCCGCCCGTCCATAGAACAGAGACCCGCCGTTTCCGGTGTTCACGTAGACAGCGCCCCACGGTCCAACCAATCCACGGAACGATCCATCCACGTAGACCTGCACGATCCAGCCCGTCCGGTTATTTACATATACGCGGCAAGGCCACGGCCCTTCCCCTCGAGTTGCGCCAGGCTTGGCTGGCGGCGGAACCACCTTCTTGACGTCATTGGTAAATGTCTTATCTTTAATATTCGGATCGTCACCCGCAGGTCCCTTCTGGGACTTAGTGACCGTTTCCTTTTGCGGAGCCATTTTTGTTTTATCCGAGTCACTCTGTGCTCCGGCTGTGACCGCGGTGAAAATGACGGCGACCATCACGGCTAGCATGATCCTGGCGATGCTCAATCCCTGTTTCTTCATTGGTAAGGCCTCCTGGTTCCGCGACAGTATCAAACTGTGTCGGTAAGTCAAGGTTTTCGGTTGTGCATAAAAATTGCCGAGCCCAAACAGGCTTGCATCGCGGCAGGACGGGCCTGGAAGCAAGCGCAAACGCGATCCGTCAATGTTTTCGCAAATGTATTAATTTTAGTTTCAACCGGTTCGCTAGTCTCCCATTCTTCGTATGTTTCCTTTCTCAGTCCCCATAGAAGAACGATATTGTTTCCCGAATACTTTTGCAGAGTTGTGCGTTTCCCCCTCGTACAAACGCTGAAAACACAGTGAATTAGCCGTTTTCGGTCACAGTTCGTCTTTGGCAGACCACTTGCTTTTCCTCTCTGTAAGAGGGGGCAGAACGTCACCTCCGCAGCACGATTCGATCAGCACAGTAGGGGTGTGTGCATTTGGGCCTTCGGAACGAACTTGCGTCAGGCAGTTCAACTAACAGAGGAGAATCGAATGTATAAGAGCAACCTATTTCTGAAGTTGGGGGCCTTGCTCGTGGCCTTCGCGCTGCTAACAGCCGGAGCCGCACGAGCGGACCAGCTTTACGGCGGCATCCGGGGCATCGTCACTGACTCCACCGGCGCTAGTATTCCGGACGTGACGATCACCGCCACGGATACGGATACCGGCATCTCCAAAACCGTAAGTTCCGGTTCGGATGGTTCCTACGAACTGTTGAATCTTCTGGCCGGTAACTACAAGATCGTAGCAGTAAAGGCGAATTTTAAGACCTCTACTGTCGCGGGAATTAAAGTCACGGTCAACGTCACCTACGTTGCGAACGTCCAGCTCGAGGTCGGAGCGGTCACGCAGCAGGTAAACGTCGAAGCAGCCGCGGCTCAAGTCGAAACCACCAGCATGCAGTTGGGCGGCACTCTCGAATCCAAGTTCATCGTGGACATGCCCCTCAACGGCCGCAATTGGATTCAGTTGCAGCAGCTTCAGCCTGGCGTTCAATCCGCTTCCGATCGCTTCGGCACCGGATCGGGCGGCACGAACTTCTCCACCAACGGCGGCCAGACCCAGCAGAACAGCTTCTTGATCAACGGAACCGATTCGAACGATCTTCCGCTGAACACGGCGCTGGTAATTCCCAGCCCGGATGCAATCGGCGAATTCCAGTTGATCACCAATACGATCAACCCGGAATATGGCCGCAACTCGGGGGGAATTTTGAACGCGGTAATCAAGTCAGGTACCAATCATTTTCACGGCGATGGATTCAATTTCTATCGCGACACCAGCATGAATGCACGCACCTTCTTCCAGCCACAGCCCACCATTTTCCACCAGAATCAGTTTGGCGGGACCATTGGCGGACCGGTTTGGAAGGATCACACGTTCGGATTCTTCTCCTATCAAGGAACCCGTGCATCTCAGCCCAGCGCCAACGGCACCGGATCGACCACGGTGTTCAACGCAGCGCAGCGCGCCGGAACTTTCAAGAGCGCGGCCGGTGCGATCCAGGTAGCTTCCAATAATCCGGCGCCGATCCCGCTGTTCGGTGATAGCGCTTCGCCCTGTCCGGTTTCCGGCGGCGTTCGTTGCGCGGCGGGAACCACTTACAAGAGCCTATTCAGCACCGGGACGATCCCCACTCAGGACTTCAACACGCTTTCGTCCAACTTGGTGAATCAGTTCGTTCCGCTTCCGAATAACGGGAATAACTTCACCTTCAACCCGTCGCGCTCAGTCTCCGCAGATCAATACATCTACCGTGTGGACCACACCTTCAGCCAGCACGACAGCCTGTGGTTCTATAATTTCATCCAGACCAACCCGGTGACGGATTCCCTGCCCTTCACCGGTTCCACGCTGCCGGGCTTCGCCCAGGTGTCCACCAGCCACATCAAGCAGGATACAGCCGCGTGGACTCACACGTTTAACGGAAGCACGTTGAACGAACTGCGCTTCGGTTACACGCGATTCAACTTCGTCGCCGTGCAGCCGGAGAACATCGTGCTGCCTTCCTCGCTGGGCTTCCAGATCAATCCACAGGATCCGGCGGTGGCCAGCATTCCGCGCATCACGGTGAACGGCTTCTTCAACCTGGGCTTTTCCAGCAATGGCCCACAGCCGCGCATCGACCAGACCTATCAACTCACCGACAACTTTTCCAAAGTCGTTGGCAAACACACCCTGAAGATGGGTTTTGAGGGCCGCCGCTTCGAGGTCAGCAACCCGTTCTTCGGAAACCACAATGGGCGTTACATTTTCTCCTCTGCCAATCCGTTTAGCTCAGGCAATGCCGGAGCCGATTTCCTGCTGGGCCTGCCAAGCACCTACGCGCAGTCCAGCGGCGGCTTCATCAGCGCCCGTGCCTATCAGATGTATTCTTATATCCAGGATCAGTTCAAGCTTCGTCCAAATCTGACCCTGACCTACGGAATCGGCATGCAGATAGACACCCCCATGAGCGATCTCGCCAATGGCGGCGTGGCCATCAATTGCTTCGTTCCGTTCCAGCAGTCCAAAGCGTTTCCGAATGCCCCGGTGGGCCTGAATTTCCCCGGCGATCCTAACTGCAATTCGGCCGGCTATGGCTCTCACTACAATCAATTCGGACCACGCCTGGGCTTCGCATACAGCCCGGATTGGGGCCGCTTAACCGGTGGACCCGGCAAGACTTCCATTCGCGGCGGCTTCGGTATCTATTACAACCGCTCCGAAGAAGAGCTCTTGCTGCAGAACCTCGGCGCACCTCCGTTCTCGCTGGTCGATGCCGGCATCGCGGACGTGGGCGGGCACCCCAGCTTCAGCGCTCCGTTCACCGACGTTGCTTGCGTTGGCTCAAATCTGGCCCCGATTCCTGGTTGCGTCTCCAGCAACACATTCCTCCCGGGCCAGCCGGCGGCGCCAACCTCGATCGCCAACAAGTACCCCTTTACTCCTCCGCAGCCAGGCAGCAATCCGAACTTCGCGAATTTCGAGCCGATGGGACTCAATATCATCGACCCAAATTTCCGTTCGCCCTATTCGGAGAACTTCAACCTGACCGTGGAGCGTGAACTTCCCGGACGCACCATTCTCTCGGTCGCCTACGTCGGATCAGTGGCTCATCACCTGATCGCCGAGACGGAAGTGAACCACATTATCAATCCGGCGAACTGCCTGGCCGATCCCGCTTGCGCCGCCGATCCAAACGACGCAGTCGTTCTGGGCAGCCAGCAGTCCAACTTCCCGTATCCTGGACAGACGTTTGCCACCGTTGGCCAACAGTCCTCCTTCGGGAATTCCAACTACAACTCACTGCAAATCACCGCCAACAAGCAGATGTCTCACGGTCTCACGTTCCTCGCGGCCTATACCTATAGCCACTCGATGGATATCGGTTCCAGCTTCGAAAATTCGGGCTTCGGCGGTTTGGGTGGCCCGGGTCTGAGTCCCTTCAATACTCACTTGAACTATGGGGATTCGGCATTCGATGCGCGGCATCGATTGGTGCTCAGCTATACGTATGACATCCCGAGCTTGCAGCGCATTGCTCCCTGGCTGCCCAGCCGGGTTGCCAATGGCTGGCGGTTCGGCGGGATCACCACCTTCCAGGGTGGCTTCCCCATTTACTTGGCCGAATTGGACAGCAACTCGATGACTTGCAGCGGTAACTGGCAGTTCTACGCCTGCCCGGATCGGCCGAATCAAATCGCGCCGGTCAAGCTGCTCGATCCTCGCAACTCTCCGAACCACCTCGTGTTCGACCCAAGCTCTTTTGCTCCGGAAGCTTTGGGCCAGCTCGGGAACGTGAGCCGCAGCGCGGTTCATGCCCTCGGGATCAACAACTGGGATTTCCAGTTCTCCAAGGACACGAAGTTCACCGAATCAACGTCGCTTGAATTGCGCGTGGAACTCTTCAACATGTGGAACCACACGCAGTTCGATAGCGTCGCGGCCGGTTCGTTTGACAACAACGTGCTCGACAACGGGACCTTTGGTGAAACCTTCGCCACCAAGCCTGCTCGCATCATGCAGCTTGCGGCGAAGTTCATCTTCTAACCAAACCGTCCATCCGTAGTCGGAAAAGGGCGCCCCAGCTTGAACTCCGGGGCGCCCTTTTCTTTTCCGTCACCGTTTGTCGAAACTTCCCGTCTCGCGAGGGTGCCCCATCCTTCCTGGCTTCATCTGTTCAGTCCCATGACATCCTTTGCACTTTCGCGTGCGCTGCACGCGCGAGGGGGGGTGAAAAGAGCGATGGCATGAAAGACTATGGAGATTCACGAGCAGCAGGTTCGGTTTGTGGTGGTGGTGGTGATTGGTGGTGGTGGTGACGCAGCGCTTTGCCCGGCTAGCTTGCATTTTGCGCGCGCTCGCCGCCAAATTCTTCTTCGATATGCGCGAAAATCTCGTCCCGGATTCTTCGAAAGACGGCCAGCTTTTCTTCGCGCGTGCCTTCCGCTGCGGCCGGATCCTCCAAATCCCAGTGCAGAAATTTGTACGCGCTCGGAAAAATAGGACACTTCTCCTTCGCGTTCGAACAGACAGTAACCACATACTGCACCGGTGTGCCCAGCAGATCCTGAACATCCTTCGATCGCTGCCCGGAAATGTCGATCCCCGCTTCCTGCATCGCCTCGGTCGCCAGGGGATTCACCCCCTTCGGCGCGATTCCAGCGCTAAGCACTTCGAACCGTTCTCCCGCAATTTGCCGCAGGAATCCTTCCGCCATCTGGCTTCGCGCGGAATTGCCCGTGCAAAGAAACAACACCTTCGGTTTGCTCATCAGAGTTTTCCTTTTGGGGGAGCGCAACATACCCCCGCCTTGGCCGCTCTATGATCATCGCCGGAAATTTCCGGCACATCTCGAAAGCACTCTTTCAAGCATTGGATCAGGCTGCGATGGAATGCGGTTTTCGCGGGAGCCAGGCGGTAGTAATTCCACAATCCATCCCGCCGCCCGAGAATCAGCCCCGCCCGCCGCAGATAGGCCAGGTGCCGCGAGGCTGTCGGCTGCGGCACTCGCGTCGCGCTCACCAGGTCGCAAACGCACATTTCGCCTTTCAGCAGCAGGTGAAGAATCCGCAGCCGCGTGCGGTCCGAAAATGCCCGGAACATCAGGTTGACGTTCGATATGCTTCGTTCCGGTCTTCAATTTAAATCCGCCTTGTCTATGTAAGTTCTGGCTTTCGGAGTCATGTGCTGGAACTGATTTCTTTCTGCGCTCTCCGCTCCTCTGCGGTAATCAGACACTCGAATCCGAATTCATATTTGACTATATTCGCCTAAGCGAATATAGTATCAGTCAGAAATGGTTGCAACGAGAATCTTCGTTATCGACATGCCAGAAGGAGCGCGCATGAACGACCAGGAGATCAAGCAAACTGTGAAGGAAAAATATGGAGAGGCTGCTACGCGCGCCGCCTCTGGGAACCGCTCTTCCTGCTGCGGCTCGTCCGCCTCGCCCGCATCCTCAGCAGCGCCGGCTAGCTCTTGCTGCGGCGGCGATCCCATCACTTCCAATTTGTACAATGAAGGCCAAACCGCTCAACTGCCCGAGCAGGCCGTTCTCGCCTCGCTCGGCTGCGGCAATCCCACCGCGCTTGCCGAATTGCATCCCGGCGAAGTCGTGCTCGATCTTGGCTCCGGCGGCGGCATTGATGTTCTCCTTTCCGCCCGGCGCGTCAGTCCAGGCGGAAAAGCCTACGGCCTCGATATGACCGATGAAATGCTGGCGCTCGCTCGCGAGAATCAGAAGAAATCAGGCCAGCAAAACGTGGAATTCCTGAAGGGTGAAATCGAAAATATTCCCGCTGCCCGATAATTCCGTGGATGTCGTGATTTCCAATTGCGTGATCAATCTTTCCGCGGACAAGGGAAAAGTTCTCCGCGAAGCCTTCCGCGTTCTGCGCCCCGGTGGCAGATTCGCAGTCTCTGATGTGGTGGTAAAGGGCGAAGTCCCCGCGGAAATCCGCCGCAATATCGAACTGTGGGTCGGCTGCGTGGCAGGCGCGCTGGAAGAATCGCAGTACCACTCGCTGCTCAACGCGGCGCACTTTGAGCAAATTTCCATCGAACCGACTCGCGTCTATCGCGTCGAAGATGCCCGCCAGTTTCTCGCCGCCCAAGGAATCGACGCCGATTCCATCGCCGCGCAAGTCGACGGCAAATTCATGAGCGCCTTCATCCGCGCCAAAAAGCCGCTCTCCCACTAATATTCCATTCCGAAAATATCGAGGGTGCCCCATCCTTCCCGGCCTCATCATCGGGAAGGGTGGGGTTCTTAGAATTTAGATCTTAGAACTTCACAAATTTCCCGAAATCGTATCCACACCCCACTCCCGCCGCTCACCTAATTTTCCCCACCGCTCGACGCTTCCTCCACCCAATCAAACGATCGCGTCACAGCCTTTTTCCAAAGCCGGTAAAATTCCTCGCGGGTCTTCTGTTCCATCGCGGGCTTCCAGGTTTCACCAACTGCCCAATTCGCTCGAAGTTCATCGGTACTCTTGAAAAACCCCACCGCCAGTCCCGCAGCATATGCCGCACCCAGCGCGGTAGTTTCCTTCACAGCCGGTCGAACCACGGGCCGGTTTAAAATATCCGCCTGGAACTGCATCAAAAGATTGTTTTCCACCATTCCGCCGTCGGCACGGACCACATCGATCGGAATCTTCGAATCCTGCTCCATCGCTTCGATCACCTCGCGCGTCTGAAAAGCGCTGGCCTCCAGAACCGCCCTCGCCAGGTGCCCTTTGTTCGCATAGCGCGTAAGGCCCGCAATCACGCCGCGCGCGTTCGCCTTCCAGTACGGCGCGTACAATCCCGAAAAAGCCGGAACAAAATAAACTCCGCCATTGTCCTGTACCGTGAGCGCCAGCGTTTCGATGTCTGAGCTTTTCTCGATCAGTCCCAGGTTATCGCGCATCCATTGCACCAGTGCGCCGGTGATCGCGACGCTTCCTTCCAGCGCATAGCGCGCGGGTTCGCGCCCCATTTGGTAAGCCACGGTAGTCAGCAGGCCGCAATTCGATTGCACCGGCTCCGTGCCGGTATTCATCAACAAAAAACATCCGGTGCCATATGTGTTCTTCGCTTCGCCCGGCTCGAAACACGCCTGGCCCACCAGAGCGGCTTGCTGATCACCCAGGATTCCGGCAATCGGTACGCCGCGAATCGCGTCCGGTCGCGCGGTACCGTAAATTTCGCTACTCGATCGGATTTGCGGAAGCATTTGTTCCGGGATTCTGAAATCGGCAAGAATATCTTCGTCCCACGCCAGGGTGCGCAGATTCATCAGTTGCGTCCGGCTGGCATTGGTTAGATCGGTGGCGTGGACCCCGCCTTCGGCCCCGCCCGTCAATTTCCACAATAAAAATGTATCCACGTTGCCGAAAATAATTTCGCCCGCTTCCGCCTGCTCTCGCACTCCGCGAATATTTTCAAGCAGCCAGCGTAATTTCAAACTGCTGAAATAAGTCGCCAGGGGAAGCCCCGTCCGCGAACGGTAGCGGTCCTGTCCGCCGTCTCGAGCGAATTCGGCCACCGCATCTTCCACGCGAGTGTCCTGCCACACCACGGCGTTGCACACTGACTCGCCGGTTCTGCGATTCCACAAAATCGTGGTCTCCCGTCTGGTTTGTGATTCCGATCGCCGCCAAATCTGTCGGCGCAAGTCCGCGTTGCTGCATCGCGTCGGCAATCACTTCCTGCGTCCGCCGCCAGATTTCCTCTGGATCGTGTTCCACCCACCCGGGCCGGGGATAAATCTGTTCGTGCTCTCTCTGCGTCGAGCAGACGATTCTCCCGCTCCGGTCAAACACGATAAATCGGGTGCTCGTGGTTCCCTGATCGATCGCCCCCACATAACTCGCCACGAATAAGCCCTCCCGTTTCCCGGTTGCACAGGGTAAGTTGACACGAGATTGTACGCCCGGCCCGGCACGGACCTATCGAACAGTTTTCTTTTGTAGGATTTTTCAACCGGCAGGATTTAGCGGCAGTAACAAAAAAGACTCGTCAGAAGAAATCGTGGGTTGATACCGGCTCAGGTAGCTTGCCAAGTGAGTGATAGAGGGCCAGTTCGAGTACCCGATAGGTGCGAAAGCCGTAGGATTTTCTCATGGTGACTTTAGCCTTGTTGTTCAGGCCCTCTACGACCCCACTGGAAATCAGCTTTTGAGCCCGGAAGTACTTAAGAATTAGCTCCCGATGCTGGCGAAGCGAGCGGGCGATCTTCTTCATGGGCTCGATGCGGGAACGCCTGGTTTGGCGGCACCCCTCGTCCAGAAATTTGCCGGCCCAGGCGGGCGAGTCGTACTCCCAGAGTTGTTGGAAGGCCTTCTTGAGAAGGTAAGCCCGGACAGTCTTCAGGTTATACCGAAGCAGGTCGCGCAGGCGGAAGCGCTGCTCCTCCCTCAGATTCTCTTCGCGTTTGAGCAGGAGCCATCGCGACTTCTTCAGTAGCGGTGTCCGGCCTCCGCTCGCCATCCGGCGCGATTCTCCGGCGCGGACTTCGTCGAGGGCCTTGTTCATTTTCGCGACGATATGGAAACGGTCGAGAATATGCAGGGCCTCGGAACAGTTCTCACGGATGACTTTCAGGTAGGGTTCCCACATGTCTGAGAACGTCCAGGGTTTCAACGAGAGGTTCCGAGAGGAAGCACGTTGACCACGCCGGGAGCGGCGGAATCGTAAACGTTGCGCGACTGATCGGGCGGAATCGGCCGATGCGGATATTGAGATGACCAGGCGCAAAGCATTTCCGGCCATTCTACGACTACGGGACCGTAGCTACAGAAAACCGATTGAATAAGTGCAGTGGAAGGCCCTTAGGGCTTTGCGGACAGCGGCTGCCAGAGCTCAATCTTATTCCCATCCAGGTCATAGATCCAGGCAAAGCGACCGTAGGATTCATTCATTCGTTTGGGATCAATCTTTACTCCCTCTTGTGTTAAGCGGTCGAGCAAAGCATCCAGATCGTCCACGATGTAGTTGATCATGAACGGTGCGTGGCTGGGATCGAAATAGTTAGTGGAGGCGGGAAAAACAGACCAAACTGTAACGTGTTCCTTCTGCGGGTCGTCGTGTTCGCGCCACGGAAGCATCACGCCTTGGCCTTTGTCAGCGAGTCCAAGATGCTTCGAATACCATTCGCGCATCTGATCACGATTAGCGGATTTAAAGAAGACACCGCCGATTCCAAGGATGCGCCCGCGCTGCTCCATTTTGACAGGCGGCTTCGACTTTTCAGGTTGCGGAGATTGCACTGCCTGTCCTCCTTTTGAACAGACCGAGATGAGCAACAGCGAGCCGAGCGCAATTCTGCTCCACGGTATTCCTTGCATGTATGGATTATAAAAGTTTTCATGGATTATACAAGTTTCGATTCGAATGGAGAAAACGGTTCGCTCAAGGTTCGCCGCGATTCACCCTTTCTAGGTCGCGCATCAGGTCTCGAACTGGCTTGGCATCGCCCGCAGAGAATCAGGCTTGCGGGATCGCAAAGTATCCCAGATTGCGTGTTCATCGGCACGAGGCGCGGATGACCCCTGCAAAACGGCGTAGCATTTACCGGAGGGGGCAAACTGGTTCGAAGGGCAACTGGCTACGCACTGCAAAACCCTGAAGCTGCGCTATCCCGCATCGAGTTCGCGGGCTGCGCGAGCCGAGCTCGCGGCCGCCATTGGAGCGTATCAGTGACCCACAGATTTTTCCGACGAGGCACAAAAAAAGAACTTGGGAGGGCTCCGATGAATTCCGGAACCCGCTACTCGAAGCCCTCCCTCTTTCCGAAACCAACTATTGCTTTGGCGGTTCGTCAGCCTTCTGTTGTGAGACTTGCTTTTTGCTGCCTGCATTTACGCGAGCCAGAAACGGCATGAACGGGCTGATCTGGAACGGTTGCCGGTCAGCACCCTCCACCAAGGCAACAGGCTTCGTCTTCATCATATCCACCTGATTGCTCCACGGATCCATTTTCACGCGTGAACCAATCGGCAGTGCCGCAATTTCCGCACCCTTGGCGGAAACGGGAGCGGAGTGCGGCGCGTTGCCGGTGATCTGCGCCGCCAGGATTGCGCGGCTTTCCAGGTGCGGGCTCACCAGGTTCGGCAGGATCTTCGATTGTGTATCGATCAGTGCCAGGAAGGCGCCCGCGCCGGCCAATTTATCCTTGTACGGAGACTTCTTCAAAATCTCCATGGCCTTCGCATTGGCCGCCTGCTCTCCGGCTGGATCGATCGGATAGTCGAAGTGCGTGAATTTTCCGTCGGTCGGGAAAATGCTCCAGTTGCTGAATGCCCATTGATCGCCCATCACGTGCCCGGTAGCTACGTGTCCCAGTTCGTGCGCCAGAACCGTGGCGAGGCTCGCTTCGTCCGGCAAAACGTCCAGCAAGCCGCGGCTGACGATAATGGTGTGGCCGATGGTGAACGATTCCAATGTGGACGTAAGCAGAACCCGGCACTTCACCTCCGGCTCGATATCCAGGTTGTTGCTGACTTCCAGATTGTTCGCCACTGTTAGCAGAATTTTATCCAGTTGCCCCGAAGGCGCCAACAGCCCGGATGACTCCAAGCGGTCCACGGCGTTCCCTTCCGCTTCGCGGCTGCGTGCCCGCTCGCTTTCTTCCGGCGTGCGGTCCGCTTCCGTTTCTACTTTCGCGTTATAACCCCACAGGCGGGTCTGCGCACGGAATCGCACGCGGGTCCAAAGTAAATCGCTCGCTTCCGCTTCCGCGCTGTAGATGTAAGCAGGCACCCAAAGGCCAGGTCCGGCGTTCACGCGCCAGCTATCGAAATGTGGCCGCAATCCTTTCGGATTATCCGGAGCGTTCGTGCCGTCAAATCGCACGATCGTGAAATCTTGGTCTTCCGCCCAGATGCGCCCAAGAAATCGTTCCCGAACGTCTTTATCCGTCGGATACACATCGAACACCAGGCAGCGCACATCGCCCAGGTATTCCCGGCGCACATAGTTCAGCTTATAGTGCTGCCGGTCGAATCCTTTCGAATCCACGTAAATCATTTGCAAGAATCCGTTCGGCGCGGTCGATTTCGGAAACGACTCGCTCAACCCGCCCTTTTTCAGATCATCATCGGACTTCCCATGCATCCAGCCGCCTTTCTTTTTGGGCTGCTCGTCCGTGGCCGCCGGAACGGTAGAAGGCTCCCGGACGGAATTCTGGCTCAGGTTCGCCTGCCCCAGAAAGTAATGATCGGTGGCGGGAACCATGCCCAATGTCGAGTCCGAACGCATGTCTTGCACATACGTTTCAATAATCGGATTGTACTGGCGAAGCGAGGCCGAAAGTTGATTCTCCCGCGCGAAAATGCGGTCGATCGTTTGATCGAGGCTGAGAGACTGTCCCTGCACAGCCCATCCCGTCATTCCCGCGGCAAGCGTCACCACCAGCAGCACAGCATTTCTTAAAGTTCGCATGGTTTCTCCGGCAGAGGAAGTTCTAGTACTACGGCTCCTACTTTACCTTAGAACTGGCCTACTCGGGCGGGGGTTTGTCCTTCTAATCAATAGCTCTCTCGCATGGAAAAGCAATCCCAAGAATCCTGTATGTCATGGGTTTTTGGAACGCCGGGGATTCCTACACCCCCAACACACAGTGACGAATAGACTTACCACCCGGCCCGATCGCCCCTCTTAGTGCGCGTTCAATGCCAATTGATGCCCTTGCTTAATCGCGGTGCAAGCGTCTTTCACGGAATTTGCCAGGTTGTTCGAAGCATGGCTGTAAATCGCGTCACCGCCATGGTTGAACACCACCACCTCGTTGGTGCGATGCAGGAATCCCTGTTTTCCTTCGATCAGGATCACAAAATCCGATTTGTCGCGCTGGCTGGTCACAATAAAGTCCGGGCACTGCTCTCCTAGAGTTTTGATGATCTCAGCGGATTGCGGCCCGGAATGCTCGATCACAACTGAACTGCTGGGCGCCTCGGGAGTTCCGGAAGCGCCGGAAACTTGCCAGGTGCGGCTATCGGCAACGTACACGCGAGTTTTATCTTTTTCCGGCTGCTGGGCGGAAACAATCTGCGTCGCAAGAAGAATCGCTGCAACAAGAAGTGTGGATTTCGCGAACATGTTCGGCTCCTCTTGGCCGGCAACGGCTGTGACAAGTGATCTTTGCCGGTCAATCTATGGGACGTCAGTTCAGGAGCCGAGGTTTCTCAGTCCTGATCGGCGGATTCGGCGGACGGCTCAGAGGCGTCAGCGACTGCAGTGGTTTCAGAGGTCTCAGTGGTTTCTACGGTTCCAACAGGTTCAGTGCTTGGTCCAGCAGCTTCAGAAGACGATGAAGATGCAGATTTCCCAGCAGCAACCGCGGTCTCGCGCGGCGCGTGCGCAATTTCAGGTTCCGCTGCAGCCGCAGACTTCTCGGGCGCCGCAGCTCCAATCGCCGCCAGGCGAGTAGCGAATACCGACACAATCAGCTCAACCAATTTTTTCGCCGCGCTCCCGTCGGGATCGCGCTCCGGGTTATACGCGGTCACTTCCACCGCCGCCAAATGATTCTGCCGCGTGAAAACTTCCAGAGCCTCCCGCACTTCTTCGAAGCTGAGTCCTTGCTCCGCCGGCAAATTCGTCGCGCCGAATTCCGCGCCCGCGATCACGTCCACATCGAAATGCAAAACAAATTCATGTCCAATAACGTTGCTTCCGCCGTGAATCCCCACGACTGCGGCCTGTGCTGCCGCCGTCGCGCCCAGGCGCTTCACGTCGCTCGCCAGATAACGCCGAATCGGCGACGTGCGCAGAAATTCTTCCTCCGGCGGATCGAGCCGGCCCACCCCGAAAAGCGCGATGTCCGGATCGCGCACCAGCGGCGGATCGGGCCAGAAACGCACCAACTCCGCTGCCCCGCGCCCGGCAAGATGCGAAACCACCATTCCGTCGATGCAACCGGAATGGGTGGTCGCCGGAACATTCAAATCCGCATCGCTATCCATGTAGAGCATGCTGACGTGACGGAAATATCGCCGCAACCCGGCCACGGTGGCCAAAGCGATCGAACAATCGCCTCCCAGAATCAGCGGCAGCGCTCCACTCTTCACCGCCATTTCCACTCGCGGCTTCAGCGATTCGATGGATTTCAAAACGCGCGGCAAATTCCGCGCGCGCGGGCTTTCGGCATCAGCTTGAAATAGTTGTACGGGATCGTCGCCCAGGTCATTCACTTCGTAGCCCGCGTTGCGCAGCCCTTCCGCCAGTCCGGCAGCTCGCAGAGCCGCCGGCGCGCGCTCATGTCCCAGGGCGAGCGAGGCTGCACTCGTCGGCGCGCCCAGCAGGACGATTTTATTCGGCTGTCTTACGATTTTCACCGCCACAGAAGGGGCTCCACTGCAACGTTTCCGCCGGAGCGGCGGCAGCTTAAAACTAATCCGCGGAGCTGGTGCTGCGCCGGGCCGCCAGTTCCGGCGGGAGAGTGAAACGCACGTCTTCGCGAATCAAATCAAGATCCTCATGATTGGTGAACCCCAGGCTGGAAACACGCTGGCTCACCTGCTCCACCAAGATTTCCGGCGCCGATGCGCCCGCCGTCAGACCCAGCCGCGTGACGCCTTCCAGCCATTCCGGCGAGATGTCATTCGCATCTTCTATCAACCGCGCGGCCACTCCCGCGCGCTGCGCCACCTCTACCAACCGGTTCGAATTCGAGCTGTTGGCCGATCCCACCACGAAAATCAATTCCACATCGCGCGTCAGCGCCTCCACTGCTTCCTGCCGATTCTGCGTTGCGTAACAAATGTCATCGGAGGCTGGTCCGGCAATTCCGGGAAACCGTTCGCGCAGCCGCGCCACAATTTCCTGAGTGTCGTAAAGGCTCAGCGTCGTCTGCGTCAGATAGGCAAGGTGATCGGGATCGGCCACTTCGAGTTGGTCCACTTCCTCCACCGTGCCCACTACCACCGTGCGATCCGGGGCTTCGCCCGAAGTCCCCACAATTTCCTGGTGATCCTTATGCCCAATCAGAATCAGTGTGCGCCCTTCGCGCGCAAATTTCAGCGCCTCCAGGTGAACTTTCGTCACCAGCGGACAAGTTGCGTCAATTACGCGCAAAGACCGCTCGTCGGCTTCCTGCCTCACCCGCGGCGGCACGCCGTGCGCGCTGAAAACCAGCACCGCGCCTTCCGGCACCTCCGCAATAGACTCTACAAATATCGCCCCGCGCCGCCGCAACTGGTCCACTACGTAGCGGTTATGCACAATCTCGTGATGCACATAAACCGGCGCCCCGTACGCCTCCAAAGCCAGCTCCACAATGTCCACCGCGCGTACCACTCCGGCACAAAACCCCCGCGGACGCACCCGCACCAGCGTTTTG
The DNA here is from genome assembly GCA_963797765.1 of uncultured Acidobacteriota bacterium. Lineage (GTDB taxonomy): Bacteria > Acidobacteriota > Terriglobia > Acidiferrales > UBA7541 > JBGPTK01. The sequence goes on from CAWCQU010000004.1 coordinate 312,304, forward strand.
GTCCCCTTCGCTGTCGCGCCGTTCCGCGTCCCCGAAATTTGCGTAAAATTAGCCAAATGTCTCTCCCTATTCCTAAGCCAATCTTACCCCATCCGCTTCCTTCCTCGCCACCCTGCTTTTCCTCCAGAGTCCCTTCAAGCACTTAACTTTGCGAAAGGTTCGACGCCTTGATGGATGCCCGAGACCGCATCAGGAGTTGTGTAAGCCCGCTAAAAAGCGTTGCAAATTCAGCCTCTCCAAAAGACTGGATAAATGAGGCCGGTCGAGTGGGGCGCCGAGAATTGTCGGCCGCAAGAAATGGCGCGGTGAACATTCGTACTTCAAAATGTGAGTACTGGAACGCCTGTATTTTATTGACTAGAAATATTCGCAAGGTAGCATTCGACCAGACCATAATTTTCCAGGCTGTATGAGGGATAGACGAAACGCCCGATAGACAAGGTGTATTGCAATCCCTGTCCATGCGGGAGCAAGAATCGCCACCCGATCAGCAATATTTCGACCGGGCAGAACTGTGCAAATTGCGCGCGTTCGCCGGGAAATTTGAGGTTTCTCTTCACCAGGCAGCAGCAGTGAACTCGCGCCAGCGCCGAGCCCAGCTTGAAATCTCGCGCTGGTTGCCGCAGGAGCGGATCTCGATGAAAATCCTTCAACGCATTGTCATCTGTATACTGGTTTGCGGAACCGCATTTCTGTTCTCGCCGGCTCCCACTTCTTCTCAGGCTGCTGCCGGAGTCGGCGCCCCTGTTCCCGTCGCGCTGGTTCCTAATCCGTGCACGCCACGATTCGCGGCCGGCAGCGTGGTTCACCAGCCCCCCGAACTCTACAGCGAGAATGGCGTGTTGAATGTGAGGTTCTCCTACCAGGAAACAACGGATTCCGTCGGCAGATTGCTGCACTGCTTTATGACGCCCGACGGTATGCAGGAACCCACTTTGCATGTGAACCCCGGCGATACTTTGAATATCACCGTGACGAACAATACCCTCGCCTCTCCCCTCGGTGAGGTTTACACCGCGCCGAATTGCGGAGACACGACCGTCGAGTTCACCCCTCCGGCCAGCGGCATCACTTCCATCGGCTCGTCGGTAAATATCCATTATCACGGCACGAATGTCACTCCCCAGTGCGGCGGAGACAACGTCACCCGAACCCTGATCAATTCTGGCAGCACCTTCCAATATCACTTCTCATTTCCCAAGAACGAACCGCCGGGCCTTTATTGGTATCACCCGCACGTTCACGGACTCGCCGAACGGGATCTTCTGGGAGGCGCAACCGGAGTGCTCGTATTGGGCGGAATCCAAAAAGTGCAGCCCGCGGTCCGCGGATTGCGCGAGCGCATTCTGGTGATGCGCGATCAGCCTCAGATTCAGGGAGCGGACGAAGGCCCGGGCAATTGCGGCGTGGGAGTTCCCTTCCAGGATCTCAGCGTCAACTATGTGCCCATCGATTCCAAGCTGCACCAAAACGGCAACGTAACTTTCACTCCTGCCGTCCTGCGCATGGAGCGCGGCGAAACTCAATTCTGGCGCGTCAGCAACAGCACCGCCGACACCATCCTCGACCTGCAAGTGCTCTATGACGGAGTTCCACAAACTCTTAAAATTGTGGGAATTGATGCAGTCCCGGTGAATTCACAGGACGGCACCGAACCCGGCCATCTGATTCCGGTGACGCACTACCGGCTGCCGGTCGCGGGACGAGTGGAATTCCTGGTCGAAGCTCCCTCACCGCGCGTCCGGGTAGCGCAGCTCATCACCAACAACATCAACACTGGACCTCAAGGCGATTGTGATCCCACCCGCCCCGTCTTCAACATTGCCCTGAGCGGGGATCGCGAACATGAAGGAGATCGAGATAGAGATGAGGATCGGGATCGGGACCACGATCGCGGCGACCATGAAGGCGATTTCCACGGCTCGTTTGAGGGCCAGCAGCGGTTTGGCGGAGCCCACAACGTGCCGATTACCGCCACTCGCACCCTCCAGTTCAGCGAAAACCAGCCGAGCCAATTTTTCATCGCCGTCGAGGGAGTGGAGCCGGTCGTATTCAATAGCAACAATCCTCCCGCCATCGTCACCACGCAAGGCGCGATGGAGATTTGGACCATTCAAAACCTGGCCCAGGAAAGTCACGATTTCCATCTGCACCAGATCCATTACAAAGTTTTGGCCCAGGAAAATTTCGAGATCAACGGTGCTCATCCGGCGCCGGGAATCGAAGGCCAATTTATGGACACCATCGATATTCCGCCCTGGGACAACGTCAATCATCCGAACGGTCCTGTGCCGCAGGTTAAGCTGCTGATGGATTTCCGCGGCATGGACGTTGGATCGTTCGTCTATCACTGCCACATTCTCTCTCACGAAGACCTGGGAATGATGGCGATCATCCAGGTGAACCCGAAGAAGTAGTTCGGCGGCGTGAACCAGGTTCCGTCCAGGATTGATTGGGTAGATGGAGAGTAGTTTCGCGGCTTCCGGGATCAATCCCGGAAGCCGCGATCTTTTTTCCAACGCCTTTGTGGTCATTCCGAGCGCAGCGAGGAATCTCCGGGTTGTGGAGTCCGATGCATTCCATCGGACCAGAGAAAGCACTGAATGCTTGAGAGGTAGAGACTTTCTCCGTCGAATTTCGTGGAGTGGTCCTCGACTTTTTCGCAGTCTCTTATTGCGGCTCGCTCACCGGCCTGTTATGGAGGGGCTGAAGCGGCCTCGCGGTATTGTGATAATGCTTCACGTATTCAGCGATCTGGCCCTCGGAAAGCTCAATCGGATTCTTCATCACAATCCAGGTGACCACTTCATTGCACATCGGAGTGGTCAGCGATCCCGGATACCGGTAAAAACTCCGGTCCACCGGCAGCAAGTCAGCGGGATTGATCTTGACTCCCTCGACTTTCACTTCTTTCCCTGGCGCGGGAATGTTTTCCCACAATTCTTTGATCACCGGATTTTCCTTGCCCGCAACGATTGGAACCTCCACCACCAGGAACACGCCTTCCGGCGAAAAATGCACGAATTGCACCGACATTCTGGGCCGTTTCCCATCGATCGCATTCTCGCCCGGCTCGCGGAAATGCAGCTCAGTAAGAAAATAGGGCTTCTTCCCGACGGTGAGCCAGTAATTATCCGGAAACTTCACCAGGATGCGATACTCGTTGCAATCGTTGATGATGTCCAAATCGGCCGCTTTGTAATTAAACTTAGGAATTGCAATTCGAAGTTTCTCGGCCCCGCGGATATCAATCGGCGCCTGCATCTTTCCAGTGGTGCAAATCCCCGGCCAATGCGCGGGACCAAGAGGTCCGTCCTCATAAGTAAATTTCGGCGCGCATTTTTCCTCGCCCATCGGCAAGTGCAAGTGGTGGTGGTCGCCCTGCCCGTGCTGCGCATGCTGGTCATGTTGCGCCGTCATCGCCGTCGCGGACGCCAACTCCATCCGATCGCCGCCACCCGGCGCACTCACGGCGCCCAAAGAAACCAATAAAAAAGTAAGCCCGCACACGCCGGCAACCCGCTCGCAAATCATCTCCCACCCTCCAACGCTCGCGTCTGGCCCTAAAGCTTATACGAAATGCCAGAGGCTGTGCCGGCCAGGCAACCCATTGTTTCCTGGGCGGGTGGGTCAGGGTTAACGCGACGTGACGGTTTTGGGTGCCGCACCCTTCGTTTTTAAGGGTGCGGTTCTTGACTTTGGTTTTTCCTTCTCTTCTTCGACCAAATATCTTCTTCGATCAAATTCTCACGGCCACCCGCCAATATGACAGTTACAATCAACACTCCCCAGGGAGCGCACTGATGTTAATTTCGCGAGTCATTTGCACCGCTGCTACCCTTCTCGTCTTAGCAATTGGATTTCGGACCAGCGCGGACAGCGACAACATCCTAAAGAAAAGGCTTTCAATCGAAACTCAAACTTCGACTTCAGTAAATTACGTCGCTTTACTTCTTCGCGACAGCGGCACCTGGGGAGGAATTGAGGACTATGAGTCTGGCTGCTCGGGGGAGCCAGAATCGCAGATGCCCGCGCTGGACGGCACCCTCGGCGATGGCCTTGTGCGGATACATCAACTCGAGAAATCACTCAAGTGGCAGATTATGGGGGATGGACTCGTAATCGTGAAAGGCAGTCCGGCACACTCCATCTTGGATACTAAAATAGCTCACTTCACGTTCAACGTTTACGACCCTCCCGATAAAATCACGAATGCTCTTCTCATGAGTCCTCCAGTGGCCAATAGCATCGCCCGGCAAGGTTTCTCCGTAGGCTCTCCAGAACTCGGATTCGCGCAGTCCAGAGCCGATTCAGAAAAACAGGTTACTCTGAACGAGGTAACGGTGAGGGAAGTCCTAAATTCGGTCGCGAAATCTTCCCATCCCCGGGTCTGGCTGTTTAAACAAAAGATTTGTGGCGGCCGCAAGGAACTGACGATTAATTGGCTTGTGAAATAATTTTGGCGGGTGGCCGAAGATTAAGCGCTCCGCAGGCTGATTAGATGACGTTGTCGGCTCCTTCCTCCGAGTAAACTTGGTAGCGCGAACGACCAAGGCTCGGAAAAAGGAGCCGAGCAATGATAATTATCGGATGTGATTTTCACACACGTTACCAGCAGATTGCCATGGCCAACGACGAGACAGGAGAACTGCTTCTGGAGCGGCGTCTGGATCACCAGAGCGGTGAAGCGCCGGGTGCCGCACCCTTCGTTTTTAAGGGTGCGGTTCTTGACTTTGACTTTTCTGTTTTATGTTCGACCCTTGTAGTTTCTCCTGCATCAACAGGATCGATTGCAATCAGACCTTCTTCACCTTTTGCGTAGTAGGACCAACTGCTCCACGGCCAATCTTTCGGATGAACCACCAGTTTTCTTTTCACCGGATTGGCGTGCATGTACTGCAATTTCTCTCGCACTTTCTTGCTGCTCCACACGTTGAAGTCGTAGAAGCGGCGTTGCCAGTACGCCCTTTCTTCCGTTGCGGCCGCTGCAAAGGCCAACGACAACTGCCCCGGAGCTCTCTTCCTTCCTCTCCCGCGCAGCGCTCGAGAAACCTTCTGTTTGAGCACCTGCAACACTTTCGATGGCGTGCCTTTTCTCGGCTCGCTCACCAGTAAGTGCACATGTTCCGGCATCACCACATAACCGATCAGCCGGAAACCGTAACGGGCACGTACTTCGTCCAGGATTCGTACGAACCGGTCGCGTGCCCGCCGCGTCCCCAAAAATGGAAGCCGCCGGTAACAACTGAAAGTAATAAAATGCAGGTCTCCACATCCGTAATATCGCCGAAGAGGATTGCGCATCGAAGAAGAACCCGCACCCTTAAACCCGAAGGGTGCGGCACCCGCGTCTTTACCCGCAGCGGCCAGTGCCCAGATGGTATACTCCCTTAGTGCGCCATGGCCAAATATTTTCTTCGATCAAATTCTCACGGCCACCCGCCACCACACTCGCAGCCGCAGTGACTGAGACATGCACGAGCAATCCCTATGGCGACGCCCTCGTCTGCGCGGGCGGGGATACCAGTCCATTCCACTTCACCGGCAAAGAGCACGACTATGAATCCAACCTCGACAACTTCGGCGCGAGATACAACTCAGCAAGTGTTGGACGGTTCATGAGTCCCGATGAAATTGGCCCAGGCCAACATCCAGCGGCCCTCCAAACTTGGAACTTGTATGCATATGTCAGCAACAACCCCTTGATTCTCGTTGATCCAACCGGTCAATACACTTGTGACAGTGCGACTGTTACCGCACAACAATGCAATAACTTTCAGGCAGGACTGGACGCAGCTCAGCAGGCTGCTAACAATTTGAGGGATAAATATGGTGCTGATTCTTCACAGTACCAAGATGCCCAACGTGCTGTTGATGCTTACGGAAAGCAGGGCGTAGATAATGGTGTCGTCATCGCGCAAGCTAAAATCGGCGATCCAGCAGATACGATAGTGGCAGGGAATGCAGTTGCCAAGACTGCTGATAATCCAAATGGACAGAATATTCGCGTCGTGTTCGACAAGGACTCAAACCTTTTGGGAGGAGAGAATATCTCAAGTTTGGGCGCACTTGAAGCGCACGAGGGAGTGCACGTTGCTGATGGGTCGGACTGGGCCAGCTCTGGCCTCTCCCCCAATGCAAATCCGTCACTTTTCCAAACCGAGTTCAATGCCTATCGAGTTGAGGCAAGTATCGGCGAAGGGATGGGAAACTCCAATATGGAGATCTCAGTCGGTAAAAGAGACTACAATTTTTCTCTTCCAATGAAGCCCGTCGATTCCGTCAGGATGTGGCTGATGATAAGGCATGAATATCCAAAATACAACATGGACGCGTTCTACCGAAATACGAGGATAACGGGGGCCCCGCGATGAAAATTCTCGTCGTTGCTCTGTTTATGTGCGTGGCGCAGTTAGCGACACCGTTCGAATTCGACGCGGGGCCAAAGACGCACGGCCTCCTGCTGGATCCATCGAAGCAGTACGTGTATTTGAAGTTCGATCATGTTGGCGCTCGGCACCCACTCTCGCGAGATGAGGACAATAGAGGCCTTTGGCTACGGCTTGTCAATAACTTCCGAATTTCGATTGTGGTCGCTGTATTCAGCACTGGAACGACCGATCCGGGAGTTGGGGTTTACGACGAAGTGGTTCCATTGGTTGCAAAATCTACAATTGTGCGTTTCGGTGACAAGGCTGACACTCGCTCGAAGCCACTCGGGCAAGCTCAAGAAGTATCTCCAGCTGGTTATCCCCATCCCGATGTTTTTTCAACTACGATTATTTCTCCCGGTGAGAGCCTGCTCTTTAGCGTACCCTTGAGTCATGTTTCACCCTCCTGGGGTATGCAAATCCGGTTTTATCTTGATATTCCGGGTCACTCATACGGCTCGGGACCATACAGCGTAGTCTCATTCGACTGGCAGGACATTCCAGAGAGATTCCGGAAAAATAGTAGCCAATGAATATCTCTAACTGCTTAAGCGTCGGCCGGATGCCGTCATTACTTGTGGGTGGGCGGGTGGCAAGCTCTTAGTCGCTGAAGGGCCCGGGTGCCGCTCGATAAGAACGAAGGCGGCGGGTGGGGCAGACTTAACGAGGCGAGAAGATCTGGGTGCCGCACCCTTCGTGGTTAAGGGTGCGGTTCTTGACTCTGACTTTTTTCTCTTGGATTCGAACCTCCAAGTCTCTCCGAGCAATTGGATCGATCCGAATCAATGCCTGCTCAACTCGTGCAAAGTACGATCGAAACTTGAACTACAATCCCATTTTTCTCTTGACTTCTTAGTTACCTTTGTGGTAAATAGTGGTATGAGAGAATACGCTAAGAGTTCCCAAGCAACCCTCCCGAGCACCTATCGCCGCTCAGCGTCGCACTCTTCACGGCTTTTCAGCACGCCCGCCTCGCGGAAAATTTCAATCTTCGCAACGCGCCCGCCACAAACAATTTCGGAACGAAAAACCGACATCCCGACAGACCAATCGGGACGCAAAAACCGCGCTTCTAATCGCCAATGGATAACATAGTCAAAATCGCTCAACTAATTGACAACACAAGTGGTTACAAAATCCTAATCGCTCCTATATCGTACATTCGTAAGCCCTGTTTTCGGCGCCCGGAAAAACCTGTTTGCGGCGAGACAGAAATCGATTTTCTCGCATCCGTGGCTCCGCTCGCATCACAACAGCCACGGGACCAGGGCTTTCGAGGTGCGGCAGTAGGCCTCGTATTCGGGGCCGAACACCGCGCGCATGTTTTCTTCTTCCAACCGGATTTTGCGATGGTAGGCAATCGAGAGCAGAACGACTCCAGCAAACGCGTGCCATTCGCCCGAAGTGACCGCAGTGCCGAGGGTCATGCCCAGCATGGCGGTGTAGATCGGATGGCGAATCAATCGATAAGGTCCGCTGCGAATCAGTTGGTGATCGACTTTGGCGGTGATGGCGCCGCTCCAGTTCCGGCCCAGGTGATGCCGGGCCCAGAAAGCCAGCAGCATGAAACCGGCTTGAATGGCAATTCCAATCGGAACAAGCGCCGAAATCACCGGCAGAAAACGGCGGTCGCCCAATCCCGGAACACGCCAGAAGAGCAGCAACAAGGAAATATTCAGCAGCGCCTGGTGCAGCAGCGTGGACCACACGGCTTCCGAGCGCTGCACGGGCGCCGAATTTCTTGCCGCCAGGCTCCAATACAAGCTGAAAAAGATCCACAGCGCGCCCGGAACCCGAAGCGGCTGCACGATGTGTTCAATCGGAATGTGCTTGCCCTGAAAGCCGATGAACAGCCCGAGCAGCGCGCCGATCAGCAAACCCGCGACGACGGGCAGGGAGAGCCGAATCTGGAGTCGCATTTCCCTTCTACGTTCCTTTCGAGGAAGCAGTTCGAACCGGCGATGGCTCCGTGCGCGAAGCGGTTTGAATTGGAAATTTGATGATGAAAGTTTTTGGTGAAAAATTAGGAGATTGCTTTCTTCACCTGGTTGAATGCGCGCGAACCGGCTTCGGCCACGTCACCCAACTGGTCAGAGACGTCTTCGACCACTTCCCTGGCCTGCCGGCTGATCTTGCGTCCCGCGGCGGTGGCCTGATTCAGGCCCCTGCGGGCGTTATCGCGGAGGAATTCACGAGTCTCTTCTCCAGACTTGGGCGCGAACAGGACACCCAACGCAGCTCCAACTCCCACTCCAATCACAAAAGCTGTCAATGTTCCCGACCAGTCTTCTCGACTCATGGTGATTCTCCTGAATTCAAATTTGGTAAAAATTTTCTTTTCCAGCCACGGAATTTCAATTGAGCCGGAGTTTAAATGACATGGCTACTTTAGCAGAGAAAATAGAGCGGAAGGAATTCTTTGTAGCGACGCGCGGTGAATAGAAATGCGGCGGCAAATCGCGACGGATTTATTTGGGCGGCTGGCTTTTCAAGATGGCGGTGATTCCCTGGCTTTCGAGCTGGAGCTGCACAACATGTGCCGAAGCGGCATCGCTGTACGGTCCCACATTGACACGGAAGAGATGATCGCCGGGGCGTTTGATTACGAATGACTGAAAATTTTTCTTCGCCAAGTCGGAGCTCATCTGGACCGCATTGATTTCTTCTTTCATTGCCCCAACCTGGAGCACGAAATTGCCTGCGTTTGAAGGCTGGTGAGGCAACTGCCAGTTCTTGGAAACTGAAGAATAGACGAGGGGTCAGACGACGCAGAGGCAGGGGGCGTCGAAACCGCCGCCGATTGTGGCGTCGACTGTGGACTCGATTGCTGCGACGGAACTAGGGCCGGAGATGATGCAGCGGGCGCTGCCCCGGAAGCAGCGGCGGAAGGCGCAGCGACTGGAGCAAATTGTTGGGCCTGGGACGGCTGTTGCGTGCGGCTCATCAGGAACGCAAAAAGAAAAAGGGTGCTGGAAAGAAATACCAAGCCCCAGAAAAGCCCATCGAGGCGGCGCGGCTTCGCAGCCGCATCCGCAACGGAATTCTGGAATGTGGAATTAGGGGCAACATCGGTGAGCACCGAAGGAACGACCCGAAGACGCGGCTCCGAGACGGGAGCCGGCGTTTCCTTTTGCCAATGGCCCGTATGCGAGATAGCTGAAGCAGAAAGCCATTCTCGCAATTGAAGGCGAGAAGTTTCCGGGAGGTCGATGAAACGCACTCCGATACGGTGATTCCAGCGGTCCACCCATACCATGCGAGCGCGAGCTTCAATCGTGGCGCTCGTCGAGGGCAGATGAAAATTCAGATTGATGGGCGCCGTGCGGCTTTTTGGAGTCAAGCCATCCAAAGCCAGGCCGCCTTCACTGATATCAAAAAGCAAGCCGCCCTGCTTTTCATTCATGCGCACAAAAATCGCCGGATCCATTGTCAGGCGGGCGTGTTCTCGACGGTCGTTGATCATCTTGAAATTGCTTTCAATCGCCGGGAGGGGGCGGCTTGGATTCGACTGTGGCAAAGCAGAGTGTAACACTGGATTTTTGTAAAGCAATATCCGGACGGTAAGAACTTTCGAATCCGTGACTGGTTGAGTTCAGTACTTACAGTTCTCGTCCAGCAGTTCCCATGTGAAACAGTATTCAGATTCCTTGGTTGCCGCCACGAACGGGCTTTGACTATGTGGGAAGAGGGCGGCCCTTGGTTTCGAGGCCGAAGGGTAGCAGGAGAAGTCCCACCAGAAACGCCAGCGAAGTGAGGGCAATGGGAGTGCCGATGCTGCCGAAGTGGCGGACGCCAGCGCCGGCCAGAAACGTGATTCCCGCTCCCGCAAAGCGCGCGATGGAGGTGGCGAATGCGAAAGCACTGGCACGGCATTCGGTGGGATATTGCTCCGGCAGCCACAGCGTGTACATGGCGAAATTGGCGCCGCCAAGACCGAGAAAAACGAGACAAACGAAGAACCACTGAATTGCATTTTGTTGAAGATAGAAAACATAACCGAAAGCCGCAGCGATCGAGCAAAACATGCAGGCGAAGAAAAGGGCCATGGTGCGGAGACGGCCGAAACGTTCGGCCAGCCACGGAAGAAGGATGCATCCGGCTATTGTGAAGGAGGCCAGGAGCATGGTGGCGTAGGATGAAAGACGGTCGCCCAAAACAGCGCTTTGCCCGCTGCGAGCGGCGAGAGACTGCACGGCTGCGGGGACATATACCGAACCGGCCCAAAGTCCGGTGACCGAGACGACCATATACATGAAATTGAGAATAGTGCGGCGGCGATATTCCGGGGAAAAGAGCGTGTACAAGGGACGCCAGAGAGACCAGGATCGCACCTGATCGAGTTTTGTGGTCCAACGACTAGGTTCGCTTACGCCGTGCCGAATGTACGCCACCAGCAGAGCCGGAACGCCCCCTAAGGCAAACATGGCCCGCCATCCGAAATGCGCGCCGATTCCGTAATTGGCCACTGCGGCAAGAAAAATTCCCACGTAGTAGCCGGTGTGCATGAATCCTGCCGCCATTTTGCGCCGGTCTTCGGGCCATTCCTCGGCAACGAAGGTTCCGCCCATGGCCCATTCGCCGCCAATGCCAATTCCAGCCAGAAAACGAAAGACGGCCAATTGCCAGATGTTGGTGACGAAGGCGCTGAGACAAGTGAACACCGAATACCACAAGATGGTGAGCATCAAGGTGCGCACGCGGCCGAATTTATCGGCCAGCGGACCCCAGAGAAACGCGCAGCCCCAACCCACCAGGAAAATCGCAAACAGCAACCCGCCATAAAATCCGGTGCTTCCAGTGGTGGCGGGAATTCCGGATCGTGGAAGGAGTTCGCGAAGCGACGGCACCATCACCAGGGCGTAGATAAAGGAATCCATCCCGTCAAGCGCCCAGCCAGCCCATGAGGCCCAGAAGCCCCGGATTTGATTGCGCGTTAAACGGGTAGAGGTCGCCATGATGATGAGCCGGCGCGGATTCTACGTTGCGAAGGAAAGATGCGCAACGCGAGGTTTTGAAAGTTGATGTTCGAAGAAGTGTCCGGCAAGGAAGCGATTCAGGCGCGCGAGTAGTGCAGCAGATGGAACGCTGTCCTCTCGGCACATTCTGCGCTGGATCCTTCGCGTTGCTCAGGATGACTGCAAAACCGAGGCTGCAATTCGAGGTTTTGATTTCGCGGCAGAGCATTTGGCCGGGCCGGAGAGAACAGTGATATTCTCTGTGATTCTTTGGAGTTACGGAGGAGATGGAAATGCTGCTTGAGAGGCGGGTCGCGCTGGTGACGGGCGGGGGACGGGGGCTGGGACGTACGATTGGGAGGCGGTTCGCTGCGGATGGCGCGGCTGTGTTTTTAACGGCGCGGACGGAAAAGGAAATTCAGAGCGTTGCTTCGGAAATTCAAGCGGCCGGGGGACGCGCGGCCTATGTAACGGGAGACGCAACGCAAGAAGCGGATTGCGAGCGAATCGTAGTCGCGGCGCGCGAAGCATTCGGACGAGTGGATATCCTGGTAAACAACGCGGGGATCTTTGGTCCGGTGAAACTGTTGGAGGAATTGACGCCGAAGGAATGGGATGAGGTGATCGCGATCAATTTGCGAGCGCCATTCCTGCTTTCGCGGCTGGTGCTGCCGGAAATGTATGCGCGTCGTAGCGGAAACATCCTGAATATTTCCAGCATTTCCTCGAAGATGGCGTTGCAACTCCAGGCGCCCTACACGGCAACCAAAGCGGCGATCAATGGACTGACGCGGGCGATGGCGGCGGAAGGCGCGCGAAGGGGAGTTCGGGTGAACGCTCTCGTTCCGGGGCCCCTGCCGGAAACACAAATGTCCCGGAATCTGGGACATGCGCTGGCGGAACGGTTTCAGGCGGAACCGGACAAGCTATTCGCGCAGTTCGTCGAGGGGATTTTGCAAGGAAGACCCCAGACTACCGAAGAAGTGGCCACTGCCGCGCTTTTTCTGGTCTCAGACCAATCGAGCGCGATTACGGGGCAGTCTCTGAACGTTGATGGCGGAATGTCTTTCTGCTGATTTCTTCGAGCTGGCCGACGCGCCGCCAAGCCGACCCGGCCATCTCGCGCGCACGAGGCTTCATCCATCCCAAACCGCGCTCTCCAATTTCCTGCACGACGAAAAAAAGGAAAGCGATGAATAAGCCGATTCCGAGCAAGAGGGCGAACAGGAGCTCCGCAGCCAACAATTCTTGCACAAAATAAATTTGAACAGCAATTGCTGCTGCTATTGTGAACCACACCCACTTCTTAACAGTCTTTAAACGAGCCGTTATCATTTGGACTCCACCTACCCTTTCGTACTGTATAGATGCAAGTAACCGCCCAAACGGATCAAATGATTAAATACATGGCAGTACTAGGATTAGCGCGATGCCAATCTAAGGAAACTATTAGAAATGGGAACTCATCTTCCTTTATACATACTTTTGGTTGCTACTTTCGGGCAGGCTTCCGGGCTGGCCGTTTCCTGTCCGAAAGGACAGGTTTTCGCTTTCTGGAGCGAGTGATGATTTTGATGGGTTTACGGCGTTGGTTTGAGGCGGTTTTCTTACCGGATTTTTTGGTTTTAGCTGCTTTCGAGCGTTCTTTGAAGTGCTCTACTGGAGGCAGCTTCAAAGATTCTTGCAAAAATTTTGCTACGAGACCGCTTCGAACCATCCAGGCGAGGGCTTCGATGAAAAAATTCCGGGAAAGATGATCGAGCTTTTCGCGGGGCCAATCGTGCATCGATTGGTGGCGAGTCATGATCGCCAAACCTTGCTCATGGAAAACAAATCGCGGCGGGCGGTGCGTGAGCCAGCGGATATATTCGAACATTTTCCGGACCAGGCTGCCCTGCGCGGCCACCAATCGCTGGTGCGCGTCTGAACCGGGCGGCGCGACGAACGCGAAGAATATGCATTCCGGAGGTTCTGGGGTGAGGTACGCGAAACCGGAATCTTCGAGCAGATATCCCATGAAAAAGCCGATGGATTCCGGATGATCGCTGGGGTTCGGGCATGCAGGCGGCGAGATCGCTGGGCGCGCCGCCTTGGGGTGCAGGAACCAGAATCCGCGTAGGCTCTGGCTGCGCTCCGGCATTGCACGGTAGCCGCGCAGATAAGGTGCGGCAAGTTCTCGGACCCAGCCGAGTGGTTCGGGATCGATACCCAAAGTTTTCAGCGTCCTTCGAATGGATAACGATCGCCGGCAAGCACAGCGGCGGCGACGCGGCGGCGCAAACCGATGACATCCACGGGTTCGCGCTTTGCAAAGCGGCGGAGCACGGAAAGTTGAGTGCGGAGCATGTCGCCATCCACCGTTGCCGCGAGCGCTGTTTTCGCTTCCTGCTCCACGTGACCGCCGGCGATGTAGATAAACGCACGCGCAGCATCGACCATCACCGAGGCGGAATCGCCGCGAGCGGCTGCGGCTTTTTGGGCGCGGCGCAAGCAGGATTCCATTCCATAAACTTCCATTACAATATTGGCGAGCGAGCCGACAATTTCCTGCTCGTCGGCAAGTTTTTCGCGGAATCTTTGGACGGCGGCTCCAGCCGCGAGAAGGAAAGTTTTCTTGGCATTAGCGACGCAACGTTCTTCCTCGGCCCAATCTCCATCTTGCGACTCTTCCATGGAAGGACCCGCCAGCACTTCTTCAGCCAGCTTCATGGCCGCGGGGATCAGCGGAAGCGCTCCCCCCATAGCCCGCTTCATTAGCATTTGAATGATGAGCATGCGATTGATTTCGTTGGTGCCTTCGAAAATACGGTTCACCCGGCTATCGCGATAGGCGCGGGCCACGGGATAATCCTCGTGGAAGCCGTAGCCGCCGAAAATTTGCACGGCTTCGTCCACGCAAAAATCCACCAGTTCGCTGCCCAGGACTTTACTGATGGAACTTTCGATGGCGTATTCCTCGAGCACGTGCATGGCCTGCTGCGCTTTATTCTCGTGCGGGGCGGACATGGCGCTGTCGATCATTCCCGCGGAGCGATACACCATGGATTCGACGGCGAACGAGCGAATGGCCATCTCGGCCAGCTTCTCGCGAATCATTCCAAAATCGGCGATGGGCTTTCCGAAAGCGGTGCGTTCCTTGGCGTACTTCGAAGCCGTCTCGATCATTAATTTCGCGCCACCCAAACAATAGGCGCCCAGACTGAAGCGGCCTGCGTTGAGAGTATTGAACGCGACGATGTGCCCGCGGCCCACATCGTGGAGAAGATTTTCCTTGGGCACCTGGCAATTTTCGAAAAAGATGGGGACGGTGGAGCTGCCTTTGAGACCCATCTTTTCTTCCTCGGCGCCCACGGAAAAGCCAGGAAAGCCGCGCTCGACGATGAAGCAGGAAAATTTGTCGCCATCGATTTTCGCGAAAACCACGTACACATCGGCGAAGCCGCCGTTGGTGATCCACATTTTCTGGCCGTTCAGAATCCAGTGCTTGCCGTCGGGGGAAAGCACGGCGCGGGTGCGCGCGGCCAGCGCATCGGACCCGGCTTGAGGTTCGGAAAGGCAGTAGCAGGAGAGCAATTCGCCGGTGGCGATTTTCGGCAGATATTTTTTCTTTTGCTCTGCCGTGCCGAAATAAACGATGGGGACCGTGCCGATTCCGGCGTGGCCGCCGTGCGAGACGGCGAAGGATGCGTATCCCGCGAGTTTTTCCGCGAGCACGGTGGCGGAAACTTTGTCGAGTTCCGAGCCGCCGTACGCTTCCGCTATGCCACCGCCGAGCAGGCCGATTTCGCCGGCTTTTTTCAGCAATTCGGGCAGCAGGCCCTCTTTGTGGTGCTCGAGGTCAGCCACCTGCGGCAGGACTTCCTTATCGACAAATTCCTTGGCTGTTTGTCCGATCAGGCGCTGGTCATCGTTCAAATCCGCGGGAGTGAAAACATCTTCGGGGCGGGAGTCGGCGATCAGAAAACCGCCGCCGCGCGTCAGATTTTGGGAAATCGTAGTTGTGGCCATAAGTGCCTCTTTGACTGCTTTGATTGCCTGGAATCAGGCTTTGTATGACGACTACTTATTTATACTCCAATCGAGTGCCGCCGCGGAAATTTTCACCGCAAGGATCATCGCGGTGAGGGGACGGCTTTTTCTGGTTAGCCCTGCGCCGCAGCCTTAATTTTATCAATATACTCCGCGGGAAGGCTGTGATCGCTGGCACCTTCGAGGATGGTTTGCAAATAGTGAGGGGCAGGCCGGAGGCGCCCCTTGTCGACTTTGGTGGCGATGAAAACTTGGGCGTTGGTTTTGCGTCCAGCCTGGTCGATTACCGTGACTTCGATGCGGCGGTAATGGACGGGCGCGCCTTCGTAACGATCGAGTGAACGGAGAGCCGATTCCGGAAGCCGGTAGAGCACACCCTCGACAAATTTTCCCTGGGCCTGGCGGATATTCGCGGTTGCCGTGCCGCCGCGCGATCTTTTGTTGAAAACGAGTTCGTAATTATCGAGACGAGCGACGCGCTCTTCGGCGGGATCGGCGCCGATCCGCGACTTCACCTGCGCCTTGCTCATGTTGCTGGCATATGCGAAGTACCAGACAGTTGACTGCGCCATGTTGCTCCGGGGGAGATGCTAGATCCGCTGTAAGCGGGAAGAATGATCTTACCGGGAAGCAATGCAGGTGGCAAATGGGCAGGCGGGTAGTGTGTGCATTGGGTTCTGATACTGCGACTATGCTGGAGTTATGAAGGAATTCGTATTGATATTCGCAGTCGCGCTCACTGCGGGAAATTCATTTTCTTGATTAAGGCTTGAAAACCCGGGTCGGAGCGCATTGAATCGAAGACGGGCTCGGCTTTCAGATAGACCATCCCACCTGATCGCGCGTCGAAAGCTTTCTGCAACGAGGCCAGCGCTTCGTCTTTTTCCCCCATGAGGGCAAAATTTCTGGCCGCTTCGAAGGGATCCGCGCCGGGGAGAACATCCGCCCTGGCACGCAGGACGCCCTGGAATCCCGCACGGCGATAGGCTTCTTCCAACCGAGAGGCCTGCGCGTTGGCTCCGTAAAGTTTTAGAAGCTCCTGCCACTCGGCTACTGCCTCCGGATACATCTTCTTTTGCACATAAGCATCGGCCAAACACAAATGCGCGGGGGGAAGATTGGCATCCATTTGCAATGCCTTCTTGGATTGTTCGATCGAGTCGTCGTATTTCCTGGCGTAGTGCAAAGCATTCGCGAGCGATGCGGTGATAATCGGAGAGAGCGGATCGAGCTCCTGAGCGCGCTTCGCTTCCGCAACGGCTTCGTCGTAACGGCCCACGCTGTAGAGACACTCGGAGTACCACTGATGAGCGGTGGGGTAATTGGGATTCGCGGCGATGGCGCGGCGGAATTCCTGGTCGGCTTTGGCAAAATCCCAATCGTAATAAAGGTACGTATCGGCCAAAGTGGTGTGAGCCTCCGCCAGGGAATCATCCAGTTCGAGAGCTTTGAGCGCTGCCGCTTTTCCCTTGGGACGAGCCTCGAAGGGCGTCAACCCAAGATAAGAGCCGTTTCCAACGGCATAGCAATCTGCCAAGCCGGCGTATGCCAGCGCGTATCCGGGATCTTTTTCAATGGCCTGCTGAAAATATCCGAGAGCCTGCTTCACCCCATCATCGGTTCGCTTGTTCCAGAAGTAGCGGCCGCGCAAATAGAGTTGATAGGCTTCGGGATTTTCCGTGTCGCGCTTGGCTACTCGCTGCTGTTCCGCGCCGCTGACTTGCACCTTCAGATGGCTGAAAATCGATTGCGAAATTTGATCCTGGATGCCCAGAATGTCGGAAAGTTTCTGAGTGTATTGCTCGCCCCAGAGTTGCGAATCCTTGTTTACGTCGATTAATTCGGCGCCGATGACGTAGGAATCGCCTCGGCGCGCCACTCTGCCGGTGACGACCGCGCGGACATTGAGCTCTTTGCCGATTTTTTCAGGAGCCGTGCTCTGTCCTTTGTAGCGGAAGGCGGTGCTGCGCGGGACGACGCGGAGTTTTGAAACATGAGAAAGATTGTTGATCAAGGTTTCGGTGATGCCGTCGCTTAAGTATTCGGTGTCCTGGTCGCCGCCGGTATTTACAAACGGCAGCACCGCGATGGAATCGATTGATCCGCCGGAGCTCGACGAAGTGGAACGGAAAATCCAATAGCCCGCAGCGACGAGGATGGCCACTGCGGCCGCCAGCGCGAGGAATAATTTCTTTTTGTGGCGCTTTAGCAGGCCGACCGCGATCACCGAGTCGGAGCTGTGCGATTCCATTTGTCGCGTGGATTGTTGCGGGGTCGTGGTCGTTTCGACGCTGATGCTGGCTGAGCGGCCGGAATCCGTATCGCGTTTCAGGCGCGTCAAATCGCTGCGCAGGTCGGCTGCGCTCTGATAGCGGAGATTGCGGTCCTTCTCCATCGCTTTGCCAATGATTCGTTCGAGTTCGGCGGGGATTTCAGGATTCAGGCGGGCAGGAGAAGCCGGAGCTTTGGATAAAATTCCTTCGAAGATTACGGCCGAGGTCTCGCCGCGGAAAGGCAACGATCCGGTGACCATTTCGTAGAGAACCGCGCCGAACGAGAAAAGATCGGTGCGGGCGTCGAGCGCCTTTCCTTTGGCTTGCTCGGGAGACATGTAAGCAACGGTGCCGAGAGCCGTTCCCGGGCTGGTGAGATGCACGTCATCAACCGTGGCTCCGGCGAGCGCGGGGGAAGACTGGTTTGCGGAACTGCCCGTTGCCGTCACTTTCGCCAGGCCAAAATCGAGAATTTTGGCGTGGCCGCGCTTGGTGACAAATATATTCGCGGGCTTGATATCGCGGTGGACGATGCCTTCGGCGTGGGCGGCGTCAAGCGCGTCGGCGATTTCGATGGCCAGCGCCAGCGCCGTTTCCATTTCCATGGGGCGGCTGTCGATCATGTACTTGAGCGTTGCGCCATCGAGAAATTCCATGGCGATGAACGCTTTGCCTTCGTGTTCCCCAATATCGTAAATCGTGCAGATGTTCGGATGATTTAACGCGCTGGCGGCTTGGGCTTCCCGCTGAAAACGCGAAAGCGCCTGCGGATCCTTGGCGAAATCATCGGGGAGGAATTTCAACGCGACCAGGCGATGCAGGCGAGTGTCCTCGGCTTTGTAGACCACACCCATGCCGCCGCTGCCGAGTTTTTCGACAATCCGGTAGTGCGAAACCGTTTGCCCGATAAATGAAGAAGAATCCGCCATTTTGATTGGGACTCCGGCGCGGCCAATGCCGCAGGCAGCGCAGAGCCATGCCAACAGTCGCACATCTTAGGTTGCAGCCGGAGACAAGTCAAAGACAGAGTGGTGCCTGTAGCTGCAAAGTGAGAATGTCCGGTTTGTGCAAAGTAGAAATGTCCGCTTTTCTAGGGGCCGGGGGGCCCCATGGACGAGGAGCGGATCGAATTGAGCGCGAGAGAGCGGGAGCGATTGAAGATTCTGCACGAAGTCGAGCAAGGGCATGTGCGGCAGATCGATGCCGCACACCGTCTGCGGCTGAGCGATCGCCAGGTGCGGCGCTTGCTGGGGCGTCTGCGCGAGGCGGGGGATCGCGGGCTGGTGCATGGGCTGCGCGGACGTCCCTCGAACCGCAAGATTTCCGAGGACATCGAGCAGCGCAGTCTGCGGCGATTGCGGCTACCGGCGTACCGGGGATTCGGCCCGACGCTGGCCGTCGAGCATCTGGCGCGGCACGGGCTGCGGGTGAGTCGGGAGACGCTGCGGAAGTGGATGAACGCCGCCGGACTGTGGCGCACACGCCGCCGGCACGTGAAGCCGGTGCATGTGTGGCGGCCGCGGCGGTCCTCGTTCGGCGAACTGGTGATGATGGACAGCTCGCCGTTCCGCTGGCTGGAAGAGCGCGGCCCGGCCTGCCAGCTCGTTGCGCTGATCGATGACGCCAGCAGCCGGGTGTGGGGCCGCTTCGCGCTGCAGGATTCCAGCGAAGAAAATCTGCGCACCCTGGGCGGCTGGCTGGAGCGTTACGGGCGGCCACTCGCTTTATATACCGATAAAAACGGCCTGTTTGTGACTTCCCGGCCGGTGCAGTGGCAAGAGCAGTTGCAGGATACTCCACCGCGCACGCAGTTCGGCCGCGCGCTGAGGGAACTGGACATCGAGTGGATCGCGGCGCACTCTCCGCAAGCCAAAGGGCGCATCGAGCGGCTGTTCAAAACGCTGCAAGACCGGCTGGTGAAAGAAATGCGCGTGGCGGGCATCGCTACCCTCGAGCAGGCCAATCGCTTTTTGGAGATCACTTTCTGGCCGCAGTGGAACCAGCGCTTCACGGTCGAGCCCGCGCAGCGCAGTGATGCGCACCGCAGTTTGCAGCGCGAGCAGCGGCTGGAACAAATTCTCAGCGTGCGCGCGGCGCGCATCGTAGCTTCCGATCACACGGTCAGTTGGGACGGCCAGCGCTGGGGCCTACGGCGCGAACAGGTGTGCGCAGGATTGCGGGGTGCTCACGCCGAGATCGAACGGCGGCTCGACGGCACGCACTGGCTGCGCTTTCGCGGCCGTTACCTGCCGCTGCACCCCTGCCCGAAACAGAGTGGTGCCACTAGTGTGATTGCTTTGGCAGCATTAACGCTTCGTAGCTTGGAACTTGGAGTTTCGCATTGAGCACGCCGACCCTTCCGCTGATTACGTCTTTTACCACCAACGCGAGTCTGTAAGTTTCCGGCTCCAGAATGGCTGTGGTTTCGGTCTGCTGAATTGATTTCGCCGGAACGGAATCCTGGTGCTGATCGAGTTTGCGGGAATCTTCAAATAGGGAGACCACAGTGCCGGTTGGCTTGCTGATTCGGCCAAAGAGTTCGTAACCCGCTGATGAATTTTCATTGTGTACGGGCAAGGTTAGTTGGTCTTCGGGAACTTCCACAACGATTAGCGCGATTGTGGAATTGTGCGTGGCTTGCGTGTACTCAACTCGATAGGTGAAATGAACTTGATCGCGGATGATTTGCGAAGTGACGAGCGCCTCCAAATCTTTGCTCCTGAACCTTTGGTGTGGGCTGGATGCCAATGTAGATGAACGACTGTTGAGCGGCGTCCAGGTTTACTTTCTCCCGGGTATGTGGCCCATGCTGCGGCGGGAATTTAGAAGATCGATGTCCTTATCTGGCAGCGGTACTCGCAGATAATAGTTTCCGGTCGCACTCCTGGCAATAAAATCAAATTCGATATTACTTCCGATGCCTTCAATATGGTTGTAATGCCATTTTTCAAATATGTTTGTGATGCTGCTGCCGGAGTCGCCATTGCTGGGTACCGTGCCAGGATGCGATTCCACGTGATCCGGAGGGCCAAATAGAATGTAAACGTGCCCGCGGTCCGTCTTCCAACCCGGAATCTCCGTACTGAAATTCTCGTTCGCAAAGATGATGCGCCGGTAATGTTCCTGCTCGAAATCATTCACAAATAAGCGAGGGTCCGAAGCGCGGCGATACCAGAACTGTTCTATGAAACGATCTCTTTCTTCATCGGAGTCGAGGCGCAAAAACGTGACCGCTCCGAAGGCGAAATGATGTAAGCGGCGTCCTCGGCCAACCAGAACCGATACCGGTCTGCCAAGCTCGCAACCGATTTTTCTTTCACACCTTCCGCAGCGAGGGTTGCGCCAATGAGAAAAGGTAACAGCAAGAGCGCGAGCATTTTTGGGATCACATTGCACATAAGCAATCCAGCTATTGCCTTGGAACCCAGCAAGACGGGCCGGGTTGTCCGAAGAGGCCCCGACAAATCCGATCAGGATGGGCTGAGCACGGCTTTGATGTCCTCCCAAACCAGCCAATGTGCGTTCAGTTCGCGTGCGCCATGGCGAATGTAGAACCGGCGGGCGACTGAGTTGGCGGGTTGAACGTCGACGCAGATTCGCTTTGCATTCTGCTGCGAAAACCACACCGCTAGATGGCGGAGCAATTCAGAAGCGATCGGGGTCCCTCGACGTTCTGGAATCACATTGATCCACTGGAGTTCACCGTCGCACGAATAGCGGCGCGTCAAGTGCCCGGCGATGAAGCCCACCAGAGAATCACCTTCCACCGCAACGTAACTTGTGCGAGGCATCAACGCCTGCCGCGGATGTTGTTCGCAGCTCAAATACCGCGAAATGCTGCCTGTCCAGTATTCTTCGGTTTCCCACTCGGCGGCCCGGATACGCGCCATCGCGGGGATATCGGATTTTTCGGCGAGGCGGTATTGCACAAGCTTCATCGTATCCGTGTCTCCTGCGTCCCGCGACGGAATTGGTAAGTGAGCTTTCGCAGGGTGGATTCGAACCAGTAATTACTGAGTGATAGCAGAATGAGATTGAGATTCAATCGGACCGCGCGCCTACTGATGAATCGTCTTATATCAGTTGTCAAGCTAGTTTCCAAAATTCCTGATGACACGGCAAAGTCGCGGGAGCGATGGCGAAGGCAGGGAAAGCAGAGCCGGGTTGGCTGCTAATGGCGAGGCAATGTGAGGATTAGCCACACGGATGTGGCTAAGAACATGGCGCCGTATGTTATGAGATTGGCATTTCGAACTGCGATGCGCACTCTGGGATAGGTGAGATTTAAAGGCCCGCCTTCTGGCACTCCCACCATTTGCTTGATGACAAGGTACTCAATACCGTACGAAGCAAAGAAAAATGGCACGAGGAGGATTAGAGTTGCAGCGGGGACTAACCATAGACTCTTGGGACCCGGCGGACCGACCCAAGCTGCGCTCACGAATAACATGATCACACTCGCCAAGGGACTATGCCAGTTCTGAACCCTGGTGTTACTTCCCACAAGCTCAATAAATCCGACTTCCACCAGAAACATCACTGCCCAAGCGAATGGAATCCCTATGATCGTGGACGCTAGGTTTGAGACAGCATTCGATTTCATCGCTTGCCACGTCGTTAGTTTCAGCCATTTCTTGCACAGGTATCCCTCAACTACGATGACCGGAATGAGCAGCATTACCATCGCCGGTAGGGTCAAGAAAATCATCGGGACGCCTGCGTCGGCAAGCAACGGCGGGTATGCGAGAAGCTCCCTCATAGTGATGTCAATACTACCAGTCAAGAATACTTATACTCATAATAGATTCTTGGCACCTCATCGGTTGATAACGGATCGGATCGACCTTGAGCTGATCTCCAGAATCAATACCCTTTTTGACAAATACATTTTTCTTGACAGAATATATTGTCCACTGCATTGCCGGCGCGAAAGGATTATTCGCGGAAGGCGACCGGGCGCACCTGGGATCGGGCGCCGATTACTCGGCGAAAACGGCCTGGGGCGAAACCTACAGCGGGTACGTGAAATTCGTGGTACCGTCGCGCGGATTTTGTGTCTCGGTGAAGGAACTAAATGACGCGCTGCTGTGGGTGACGATCGAGGGCTCGCCCGAAAGCCTGGAAGCGCAAGTGTGGCTTTCCGCTTATGCGATTCCGCAAGCGCAGGTGGACGAATTTTCAAAGCACGGCGCGGATTTGCTGAATCGTATTTTCGCATGAAAGTGAAAACAAAAACGCTGTTCACGAGGAGAAATCAGAATGCATCGGAACAAGACGAACGTGAAATTGCTCGCGACCGCTCTGTGCGCTATTGGATTTCTAGCGGCTGCAATGTCTGGAAAGTCCCTGCTGGTCCAGGCCGAATCCCAGGATAAGCCGCAGGAAAAATCGCAAAAACAAGAGCAGCCATCCATGATCCCGGGGCCAGGACCGGAAATGGACAAAATGAAATTTCTGGTGGGGCTGTGGGATTACAACGGCGAATATAAGAAAACCGCGATGGTTCCCAACGGCGGAAAAGAGTCCGGATGGTATAAAGCGCAACTGGGACCGGGCGGATTTTCGCTGATCGCCGATTTTGACGCCGATGGCCCCATGGGAAAAGAAATCGGCCACGAGCTGATCGCCTGGGATCCCGGCGAGAAAGCCTACAAGGTTTACATCGCGGGAAACACGTTTCCCGGAATACTCGCCGGAACCGGCCGTTGGGAAGGCTCGAATTTCGTGACCACCAGCGAATTCAATTATGGCGGGACAAAGTTCACGTTGCGCAGCGCCTATAAAGATATCCAGCCGAATTCAGTTACGATCGACGAAGAGTCGAAGCAAGGCGACGGACCCTTCCAGCTCATCTACACGGCAAGGGCAACGCGGAAGTAGCACGGCTCCAGAGCGAATGGTGAATAGAATGAAATGGCTGGCGCGCATTCTAATCGCGATTGCGCTGCTGCCGGTTGTTGCCGTGGCGGCACTGTGGCTCGCGGGAGAGCGGCCCAATCACGGGAAGAATTCGGCGCAGGTGGAGATCAACCGTCCGGCGGCACAGGTATTTCGTTATTTAACGGAAGATGAACTGGTGAAGAAATGGGTGGGCGGGCTGACGGAAATCAAGCCGGTGGAGATTTATCCCGGGCACGTGGGCGACCGGTTGCGCATGGTGGTGGTGCTGGGAGATGAAAAAACGGAAATGGAAATGCTGGTCACCAGTTTTGAGGAAAACCGGCGAATTGGTTTCACGGTTTCTTCGCTGCCAGGCACTTCCGTGGGGTTTTATGAGAAGTCGGAATACTTGTTGAGTGAGAAGGAAGGGAAAACGCAATTGAGCCTGGGTGGGCGGAGCGAGTATTACGGATTTTTTCCCCGGTTGATGGAGCCGGTGATCACCTGGGAAGCGCAGAAGAAATTGGAGGAAGATTTGGAGAGGCTGAAAGGATTGGTGGAGGCGGAACCGGTAATCACCGGCTGGATCCCTTTCCAAGCCTTGGAAATTCGGCGCTCAGTTTGAATCTTCATGGTGAGGGGCGCGCGATCCCGCGCGCGCAATTACTTTTAGTGTCATACAACGATAAATCTATATGCGTAAGAAATCCGAGCGGCTGGCGAACTTTGGCCTGGCGATGAAGACTGTTGACAATGCGGGGCGGCGCGAGTAATTTCCCAGACCAAAGTCCATCCGGATCGGCCTTCACAGAGGGGGCTGAATCCGCCAGGAGCCTACGATGAAATCGAATAAGCCCGTAAAGAGAGTAAAGAAGGCGGCAACTCCCAAAGTGAAGATGACCAAGGTCGGAACGGTCGATTCTCCGTCCGCTCGCTCTTATAAGTAAGCTGCGGAGCGCGGACGACGCGGTCTGAAAATGATTGGCTGCTCACTGTAGGTCCCCCTGTCCAAGAAGACGAGCAAATCGACTTACGCCGGATTGGGACCGAACTACGACCAGACCTTTGGCGGCAAACCGAAAACTTGGCGCCGAATCCGCAAGCAGGTTCTGGGAAAAATCCTTTCGCAGGCCCGCTCGGTCTGCGATCTGGGCTGCGGAACGGGTACGACTGCGCTGGAACTTGCGCGCCGTGGCATACGGGTGTGTGCGGTCGATCAATCGCCAGTGATGGGCCGGATTGCCCGCCAGAAGGCGCGGAGATCGGGCACCGCACTCCATGTAATCCTCGCGGATATGCGGACGTTTCGCCTCCCCGCCCAAGTGGATTTGGTCATCTGTGAATTCAACGCTTTGAACCATGTTCCGCGCAAATCGGATTTGTGGCGCGTAACCCGGGCTGTGGCGCGAGCTTTGAAAGGAGGAGGCCACTTCTTTTTCGATGTCCACACGCCGGACGCATTCGCGGAGTCGGGCAATTGGATTGGCGAAACAACGAACTATCTGGTTTTTTCGCGCCGCGGTTACGACCCGAGAAGGCATAAAGGCTGGCTCGAATTCACAATGTTCACGGCCCGGCGAAACGGAATGTGGAAGCGGTCGTGGGAACGGATCGAACAGGTGTGTTGGACTTCCTCAGAAATCCGGCGAGCGTTGAAAGACGCGGGTTTCGTCAAAATTCGAAGGTTCGATGGAAGCGCATTTTTTCCCGGCATCACGGCATCCCGTCCACACTCAACAGCCTTCTATCTTGCAGAGAAGATGAATTAGACGCTCGAGAACGGCAATCTTCCCCGATTGTGGCTCCGGCGAATACTGGAAAGACCTTATAGAGTCGGTGCGCACGGTAGAGTACGGTCATTGAATGTCCACACCAGCCATTGCCAAGTGGCGAGTAAACATCACCACGCTCTCGTCCAAAATCCGGCAGTCCAATCATCGCGTCAAGCTGAGAACGCGGCGGGCGTTGTCGCACTCCAAGGACGGCTGGAAGCGGCTGACGGCCGGGATGGAGATCAACGATCTATGGGCGCAATTCCGGGTGGAGGCTGCGGCCAGTTCCCGGCTGTATAAAAACGACGTCAATTGGAACGCCGTACACAACGAGAAATCTTGGAAACAGCCGTTCAAAATCGCAGCGGCAATTTTCTGGAGTATCCTGGCCAAACTTTCACCGGCGCGACGGCTATTCCTGCTTTTGACACTGGTTCTGGCATTCATGTCGCTCACTCACATTCAGTTCTTTTTCCTGACGCAGGAAATTGAATTTTTTGCGGCTTTCGTCGGCGTGTTGATTCTGCTGGTGCTGGTGCTGGGCGATCACATCACCATGAAGCGCGATATCGAGATCGCCCGCGAAATTCAAAGGTGGCTGGTGCCACGCGTGCCTCCGAACGTCGCCGGGGTGGATATGGCTTTCTCGACGCGCCCGGCCACCACCGTTGCGGGAGACTATTACGACGTGTTTCGCCGTGCGACCGATGGGCCGCTCCTGATTGCCGTGGCGGACGTGGCCGGCAAGGGCGTTCCGGCGGCAATGCTGATGGCGACCTTCCAGGCCAGCTTGCGGGCGCTGGCCGGCGCGCGCGGCACGCTGGCCGAATTGGTGACCGGATTGAATCGCCAGGTGTGCGCGACCAGTCTGAACGGCCGGCGCTTTACCACTGCATTTCTTGCGGAACTCGAGCCGGTGACGGGCGAACTCAGCTATCTTTGCGCGGGCCACAATCCGCCGCTCCTCAGGCATGCCGACGGCAGTTTTGAGCTATTGAAATCGGATAGCATACCTCTGGGCATCGAGCTGACTGAAAGTTACAAAACCGGCAAAACAACTTTCGAGCCCGGCGGCTTGCTGGTGATTTACACGGACGGCGTGACGGAAGCGCGAAACGAAGAGGGACTGGAATATGGAGAGAAGCGCCTGCTGGCGTTGCTCGAGAATCCGCCGCAGGAAAGGGCCTCGATCACACTTGCCAGCATTCTGAAAGATTTGGACGAATTCGTTGGCGGAGCGGCCCAGCACGATGACATTACCTGCTTGGTGGTTCGTCGAAACCTGGTGCAGCTTACGGAACCCATAACCGTCCACTAAGCCGGGCTCGCAGGCTTGTTTTTTCTGCGGTGGCAAACGCGATCATCTGGAGCCAGACTGCCCGTGATCGACTTTTTGTAGAGACTGCGGTAAGGTCAAAAAACTTCAAACTAAAGGAGTGTTCCGTGAAATCGAGCAAGGAAGAAAAGCAACCGGCGTCAGGCGGAGAAATCACCCGCGAGCGATTGATTGAATTATTGAATGAGGACCTTTCGCGCGAATACCAGGCGATCATTTCTTACGTTGTGTATTCGCAGGTGCTGAAGGGCGCGGAGTACATGAACATCGCCGGCGAGCTGGAAAAACATGCGGGAGAAGAACTGGCGCACGCCCTGGTGATTTCCAACCAGGTGGATTACCTGGGCGGGATGCCCTCGATCACGCCCAAGCCGGTTCGCACGTCGGAAAAAGCGAAGGAGATGCTGCAGTTCGATCTGGAAAACGAAACCATTACCATTCGAAATTACCGGGATCGCGTGCGGCAGTGCGAAGCATTGGGCGAATTTTCCATGGCCGAACACATTCGCGAAATTTTGATGGATGAGCAGGATCACCAGATTGCTCTGGCCACTGCTCTGGGAATTGACGTTCCTAAAACTTAAATTTTCCGGCGCCAGACGGGAGCGGAGCGATTCCAAAGATGCCGCCCTGAAGGGCGGCGCTACAAAATCGCCCCAAATCGGCGTTCCTACGGAAATTCTAAAGATCGTGCCGTAGGCTTTGGGAGCCGCATTACGTGAGCCGCTCGAAAATTCCGGCGGCGCCCATGCCTCCGCCGACGCACATGGTAACCAGGCCGTAGCGTCCGTTGCGGCGCGCAAGTTCGCGCAGGATGGTGGCGGTTAATTTTGCGCCGGTGCAGCCGAGCGGGTGGCCGAGGGCTACTGCGCCGCCATTGGGATTCACTTTATTGGGATCAAGTCCTGCCAGCTTGATCACACTGAGCGATTGCGCGGCAAAAGCTTCGTTCAATTCAATCACGTCGATTTGATCGAGAGTAAGACCGGCGAGCTTCAGTGCTTTGGGAATCGCGAAAACGGGACCGACTCCCATTTCTTCGGGCGGGCAGCCGGCAGTGGCGAATGATACGAAGCGCGCGAGAGGCTTTGCGCCAATGGCGCGGGCTCGCTCCGCGCTCATCACGATTGCCGCGGCGGCTGCGTCGCTCATTTGCGAACTGTTCCCTGCGGTGACGGTTCCCTTTACGTGAAATGCAGGCTTGAGCTTGGCGAGGGCTTCGAGTGATGTGTCGGCGCGCGGGCCTTCGTCCGTGTCGAAAATAATTTTTGTAGTTTTGGGACGTCCGCCGTTGGTTGTGTCGATCGCGGTAATTTTCACTTCAACAGGAACCACTTCCTCTTTGAATCTGCCTGCCGCAATTGCTTCGAGAGCTTTTTGGTGGCTGCGCAGTGAAAATTCGTCGGATTGTTCGCGCGTGATGCCGTATTTTCGCGCCAGATTTTCCGCGGTCAGGCCCATGCCGAGATAAGAATCCGGGTAGTGGTCCATCAGCCAGGGATTGGGCGAAATTTTGTTGCCGCCCATGGGCACCATGCTCATGGATTCCGTGCCGCCCGCGACGATCACTTCCGCCTGGCCGGTCATGATGCGTTCTGCAGCCATGGCGATGGCTTGCAGTCCGGAGGAACAGAAACGGTTGATGGTGATGGCGGCGGCTTCGACCGGCAGGCCGGCGCGAAGTGAGGCGATGCGCGCGACGTTCATTCCCTGTTCGGCTTCGGGCATGGCGCAGCCCAGGATCACGTCTTCGATTTCCTTGGGGTCGAGCATAGGCACGCGGGCGAGCGCGCCTTGAATGGCGAAGGCGGCGAGATCGTCGGGGCGCGTGGAGCGCAGAGTTCCTTTGAATGCGCGGCCGACGGCGGTTCGAACGGAACTGACTAGGACTGCTTCTTTCATGCGGCACCTTCCATGTTTGGTGGAACTTGATGATGATGGCGACTCAGCCTATTTGATGCTGCGTAGCGGGAAAAAGCAACAGGGATGGTGGGTTATGGTTCAGCTTTCGATAGGCTGACCTTTCTTCAAGTGAATTTTATTTCACTCCTTGCACTCACTCTTCGACAAATGCCTTCAAGCTGGACAGGGCTTGATCCCACTGACTGGATACGAAATCGAGGTACTCCTTGATTCCTTCAATTGGCTGCGGATCGAATGCGAATCGTTTTTCGCGGCCGGCACGGACGCTGCGCACGATTTGCGCCCGTTCGAGCACTCTCAGATGCTTGGTGATCGCCTGCCGCGTGAGCCGGGAACCTTTGGTTAGCTGAGCGATCGAGCGCGGTGGGCCGGCGCAAAGTTTCGCAACCAGCGATAGCCGCGTTTCGTCCCCGAGCGCGGCGAATATGGGTGCTCGGCGATGGCGAGTCGCGGCCGGGCCACTGCTAGGACGTTTGCGCGACATGGTTTTCGATGTTCTTCATCTGCTCGGCCCAGCCGCCGTCATTCATGCGAAATGCTTCCAAGCGCCGGTCGGCGGGGATTTTATCGAAGCCGGATTCGGTAACCACCAGCAGAGTGCCGGTGGGTATCTTTTCCAGCCGAAATTCGACCAGTGTGGAGGGCTCCTTCGAATAATCTCTTTTGGGATCGACGGCATAGGGGTGCCAGGTAAAGGAGAAGAGCCGTTCGGGCTCCATTTTCTGCACAACGGCCTCCCACTGGAGGTGCTCGTAACCGGGATAGGTGATGTGGCCGCGCGAGACCTGGCCCGGAACGAATGGGCTGTCAATTTTTGCCCGAAACCACTGGCCAAATTCGCGGTAATCGGTCAAGGCGCGCCAGACGCGCGAAACCGGGGCCTTGAGCTCGATTCGCTTTTCGATTTTGTTTTCCATTGTTAGGCAACCTCCAGGTTGCATATTAACGGACGGCGGACGGTAAAGGCAACCTTTTTGTTGCGCTTTCTCGCGTGGAATACGCGGCCATGCTCGCAACGATCAACTCACACTATGCCATCGGCGCTGGAGGTAAGCCTTGCTGCAGCTGGAGTTCGCGCAGGTAGAGGAAGAGTGGCAAACCGAGCGAAACGCCTACCGTCAGGACAGAGACGAGAGGCAACCAGCGGGACCAGCCGCGCATTTTTAGGCGCGAACTTTCTATCCCCGCGAAGATCAGAAATGCGATGGCGGAGATGAGTACATCCATGGCGAAAAAACTGCTGATCTGGTTGGCGAAGAGTTGATGAAGGAAGAGCGGCATGTTCAGTCCGTTGTGCGCGACCCATGGAACGAACTGGGAATAGGGAAGGACAATACCTAGAAAGCACAGAAGCAGGTATCTCGTTTTCGGCTTCATCGCGCCCGCCTTGGCTGCGTTCTTACGGCGCTATTGAGGACAATTAGCGTCAGTCGGCATACGGACAGGCCTACGCGATGGTTTCAATTTCTGACGGAAAGAAATGGGAAGCGACCCCCAAGAACGGCAAAAGCCTCACGCTGAGCGCGCTGAGTACCGCAGGTACTTCTCAAACCGCGCCGGACGAGAAGCTACGGACGCTTGCTGAATTCCTCGTAAAGCTCGTGATGCTTATTTTCCATCGAGGTCTGTTCGCCGTTGATGAATAAATATTTCAGTTCGGTATTGAGCTCGAGCGGATCGCCGGTGGTGACGATCAGGTTGGCCATTTTGCCGGGCTCAATCGTGCCCAGTTGATCGCCGAGGCCGAAAATTTCCGCGGTGTTGCGCGTAACGGCTTTCAGCGCTTCTTCGTGCGGCAGGCCGTAGCCGACGGCGGTGCCTGCATAATAGGGCAAGCGCCGTGAGAACGAAGTGTTGAAACTGGCGAAGGCAATTTTCACTCCGGCGGCGAACAATTGGCCGGGCTCGCTATCGGCTTCGTCGTAAGGCTCATCCGGGCGGTAAGGCAATCGTTCCGTGGGCTGCAGAACGACGGGAATATTATTCTGCTTGAGCAGATCTTTTACTTTGTAGGCTTCCTGTCCGCCGGCCAGAATCATTTTCACATTCTGCTTCTGGCAGAATTCGACGGCATTCTTAATGTCGCGCGAATCGTTGGCAACCACCAGCAACGGCAGCTTGCCTTCGACAACTGGAACCAGCGCTTCGAGCTTTAGATCGCGCTCGTACGTGCCGCCCGGTCCTTTCTGCATGGCCTGCGAATAGTGGCGAGCTTGCTCGAACAAATCGCCCAGGTCGCTGATTTTCTTTTCGTATTCTTCTTTGACTTCCTTGAATGGCCGCTCCCGAAACGAAAATGTGGAAAAATCGAACGCTTGCGTCTGCATTGTGGGCCAGTTCACGGCCATGGCAACGGAACGGCGGATGGTCATTTGCTCGTTGGTCCATCCCGCCAGATTGAGCGCCGATGCCTGGCCGCCAATCACTTCGCCTCCGCCTCCGCCGAAAAATCCGCCCACACCGGGAACGGACAGCACTTCGGTGACGCCGCTGGCGCGCGTGACGGGAATGTGCGCGCTGGTGGGATTCACGGCCGTTGCCGCGACGACATCGGGATTGTAGAGGCCGATTTCGGAAACGTCCATGGTGGCGACAACCGCGGGAACTTCTTCGATTCCAATTTGCGTGATGGGGTCGAACATGCCCGGATAAACTTCCAGGCCTTTTCCGTCGATTACTTTCGTTCCGGCGGGAACGGTGACGTCTTTGCCCACCTGAGCGATTTTGCCGTCGCGAATCAGCACAGTACCGTTTTCGATGGGAGGTCCTGCTAGAGTGAAAATTTTCGCGTTTTGGATAGCGTAGACGGATGTGGGCGCTTGGGCACGCGCGGGTACGGGCAGCAGCGCGACGAGTATGGCTGCAAGCGTGAGGATAATAGATGGAAAAGAAAACCGAACCAGGGATACCTCATGGCATTCCTCCACTCGACTCGCTACGGCCACTCGGGATTCCTCACTCCGTTCGGAATGACTTCGCAACAGAGAGGTGAGATTGGAACGAATCATTGCGCACCTCCATCGGAGGTGACGGCTGCCTGCGGCGGTTTGGGATGTTCGTCGGGCTTTTGGTCTGATTTTGCATCAGGTTTCTTGTGTTCGGGGGCGGTTGCTTTCTTCTCTTTGTCGAGGAGCGCTTGTTTTTCTTTCTCGAGTTCGGGCCGCCGCGCGATGTCCTGGTCGCGATCGAAATAGACCTGGCCGTCGATGATTGTTTTCTGCACGACCGCGTAAATGCTGAGCGGATCGTGGTTGTAGATCACCAGGTCGGCATCCTTACCCACGTCGATCGAGCCAACACGCTTGTCGATTCCCAGTTGAATCGCGGGATTGATCGTAACCAGCTTCAACGCCTCGTCGTGCGTCAAGCCGCCCCAGTGCATCGATTTCGCCGCTTCCTGATTCAGGTGGCGCGCTTCCTCCGCGTCATCGGAATTGATGGAAACCACCACGCCCTTGCGCGTCATCAGTGCCGCGTTATAAGGAATCGCATCGAACGCTTCCATTTTGTACGCCCACCAATCGGAAAACGTGGAAGCTCCCGCGCCATGAGCGGCAATTTCGCCGGCTACTTTGTAGCCTTCCAGCACGTGCTGAAAGGTGCGCACCTTGAAGCCGAATTCATTGGCAACGCGAATGAGCATCAGGATTTCGTCGGATACGTAGCAGTGCGCGTGGACGTAGCGCTTGCCTTCGAGCACTTCCACCAGCGGATCGAGTTTCAAGTCGCGGCGCGGCGGAATCAGATTCGCTTCGCCGGCGGCTTTGCGGCGATTGTAGTCGTCCCACTGCTTCTTGTATTCGCGGGCCTCCACAAACGCTGTGCGGATAACTTCTTCCACGCCCATCCGCGTGGCGGGATAGCGCGGCGAAATACCCGGCGGCGCGGGAAAATTTGAGCGCTTGGGATTCTCACCGAGTGCAAATTTGATTCCCGGCAGCGCGCCTTCAAATGGCAATTCGCTCGGGAGACTTTCCCCAGCGCAGCTTGATCACCACAGTCTGGCCGCCAATCGCATTGGCGCTGCCGTGCAGAATGTTGGCAGTGGTGACGCCGCCCGCGAGATCGAGATAGATATCGCGGTCGTCGGGATTGAGGATGTCCGCGATATTCACCATCGAAGAAACGGAGACGCTGCCTTCGTTGATGTTTCCTTCTCCGGCGATGTGCGAGTGGCAATCGATAATGCCGGGCATCACGAATTGGCCATTCGCATCGATCACCTTTGCGCCGCTGGGCGCTTTCAAATCCTTGCCAACCGCCGCGATTTTTCCGTCGCGAATCAGAATCGAACCGTTTTCGATTGTTCCGTGCGACACGGTAAGGATCGTCGCGTTCTGAATCAAAGTGACGGTGGAATCCTGCGCATGAGCGGCGGGCGCAGCGAGTGAAACGATCGCAAACAAGATTGCGATAATCGTGCGCTTCATCGGCGGCCTCCTACTTTGTCGCTCGAGTAAGAAGAATTCCCCGCCGCAGACGTCTTCGGCGGCTCGCCGGGTTTCTCCGGCTCCTTGGGTTTTTCCTGCTCGCGGATTTTGAAGCGATGGCCGTCGACGAACACTTCCTTCACTTTTGTTTTTTCGTTGAACAGGTCGCCATCCGTCACGACGAGGTTGGCGATTTTCCCCGCTTCGATGCTGCCCAGCCGGTCGCTCACTCCGTAAATTTCCGCCGGGCTAAGGGTAAGGGCGCGTAGCGCGGCGTCGGGAGCGAGGCCCGCATCAATCGCCTTCTTCACGCTTTTCAACGCGTCTTTGGGAGTGGCAACGCCGTCGGAATAAAACGCGAATTTCACTCCCGCTTTGGCCAAGGCGGCCGGCGTACCGGGAGCGCGATCGCGCAACCGCAAATCGCGCAAATCCTGCTCGGCATCCGGATCGGCATCTTTCGAGCGTTCCGGCCATTTCAAATTGACCAGCACAGGCAACTTGGCTGCCGCAATCGCTCCGGCGATTCCGTAGGCTTGCTGCGCTCCATAGAGCGCCCCATTCAGATCCCACTCCTTGATCAGGCGCAGCGCGCGCAAAATTTGAACTTGAGTGTTGGCGGGAAAAAGTACGAGTTCCTTACTTCGCAGGGACTGGCCGATCACCAAGTCGGTGCGATCGTACTTGGGGCGCTCGAGGCCGACGGGATGAGCGCTATAAACAGATTGGGCTTGTTCGTACCAACGCGCGTCGATAAAGACCTGCCGGTCGTACGCAATCACTCCCATCAGCGAGCCCGGATAACTGAAGGAACTTCCCGCGGGAGTCATGGAGAGATCGAGCGTCGCGGGTGATTTGACCACCATGTCGCCCGCACGCTCTCCCGCGAGATCAATCACCGAACCTTGCCCTTGAATCATGCCGCCACGGGGCACGGCCAGCGCAGTGGTGAAGCCGCCGTCGCGCCAGGTTTCGAATCGTTTGTCCTTGGGATTCAGTTCATCGGATGCTACGACCCAGGGCTTTGTTCCGGGACGATCTTCCGGGCCGTTGGCGATTTCAGTGGGCACCGGACGCGGGCCGCCCCGGCCGCCGCCGACGGTGGCTTGGGGTGGCGGCGCCTCCACCTGCGGCGCGAATTCGGCCATCGCGTCAAACAGGCCGGGATAAACCGTCAGTCCCTTGCCATCTATAATGAACGCTTCGGGAGGAATGGAGACATTCGCGCCAACGGCTTTGATCATGCCATTGGCGACGACTACGGTGCCGCTTTCAATGGGCGCTCCGGTGACCGGAACGATTCGCGCGTTTTGAATCGCGAAGCAGCGCGGCTCGCCCCCTTGTGCTTGAATTGCGCGCGCGGCGAAAAATACAAGCGAGGCGGCGAGCGCCAAACACACACCGGCACAACCACGCATTCGATTTCTTTGCATCTGCCACCCCTGACGTGCGACGTACACCTGGCGCAGGTGCTGCCCCTCGGCGGTTTCGAAGTCCT
Organism: uncultured Acidobacteriota bacterium; assembly: GCA_963797765.1. GTDB lineage: Bacteria > Acidobacteriota > Terriglobia > Acidiferrales > UBA7541 > JBGPTK01. The sequence continues at coordinate 346,831 of CAWCQU010000004.1, forward strand.
TTAAATGAGTTCGGGATGATCGAGCGCCCAGCACCAACGCCCTGCGTTTATCACAGACGCGCGATGCTATAAGCAGGTTTCGTTAGAGTCAAGCCCGGAAGCATTCATCAGGCAATTCGTGCGCCGCCTTCAACTGGCTCGCATCAAGCCCTCTGGTCTTAGCGCAACAAACGGTGCGCTTCCGAAACTATTTCACGGCTCGTGAAACTTTTTGGCTGCTGGTGGATACCCTTCTATGAGAGTTGCAATTAGAAGCGAGGAATCCGATGACAGCACATGCCGCAGTCCAAGCGCAATTCCCCAGCAGCAAAAGCAGCAAACCCATCGCGCCGTGGTGGCACACGGTGCTTTTTATCCTTTTGTTCCTGGTTATGACAGCCGCCGGAGCATTTTTTCAGCACAGGCAGCAGACACACCCGCAAATGCTCCAGCAGCACCCGCATGTCGCGGGGCTTTATTTATCGCTGATCGTGATGGAGTGGGCGCTGGTGTTTTTTGTATGGAAAGGCTTGCGTCGCACAGGGACGACCCTGCGCGAAGTGATTGGCGGAAGATGGGGCAGCGCAAAAGACGTCGCCGTGGACGCGGCGCTCGGCCTTGGGCTGTGGATTTTCTGGTCGGGCGCACAATTGGCATGGAACCATTGGATGGGGGCCGGGCAGGCGTCCTCCATTGGAACTTTGCTGCCGCAGCGAGCAATTGAAATCGGCTTGTGGATTTTGCTTTCGATCAGCGCGGGAATTTGCGAGGAAATTGTGTTTCGCGGATATTTTCAGCAGCAGTTCAAGGCATTTGCGGGGAGCGGATTACTGGCGGTGCTGCTGCAGGCTATATTGTTCGGCATCTCCCACGGCTATCAGGGAGTGGATGCCACGACTCGCATCGCCATCTTCGGCGGCCTATTTGGATTGCTGGCGATGTGGCGCAAGAGTCTGCGGCCGGGCATGATCGCTCACGCCTGGACGGACATCTTTAGCGGCATTCTGGGCGTATAACGGCCAGGCCTGGCCATCGCGAGATTCGGTGACGAACGATTTCAACGCGCTGTATCAAAAGTATGCCCTGGATGTGCTGCGCTTCGCGCTCTATCTCTCCGGCAATCGTGCTGAAGCGGAGGACATCACTTCGGAAACGTTTGTGCGCGCGTGGACTTCTCCGGAGCCGATTCGCGCCGCAACAGTGAAAGGTTATCTGTTCACGATCGCGCGGAACCTGTTCATACAAAGCCTGCGCAAGAAGAAACGCGACGTGGAACTGGACGTGGAAATGCGCGATCCGCAAGCAAGCCCGCACCAACTGGCGGAAGAGAAAGCAGAATTTGAGGCCGTGCTCGCGGGCTTGCAGAAGTTGCCGGAAATCGACCGCTCCGTAGTTGTGATGCGGGCGTTTGAAGGAATGAGTTACGAGGAGATTTCGCAGTCGCTGGGAATTCCGCTGGGCACGGTGAAAGTAAAGATCCACCGCGCGCGCCTGGCGCTTTCCGGAATTCGGGGAGGCACATCATGAATGTAACAAGAGAAGTGGTGGTCGATTTGCTGCCGCTCTACCTGGCGGGAGAAGCTAGCGTGGATTCGCGAGCGCTGATCGAAGAATTTTTGAAGCAGGATCCAGAGCTGGCGCGCAGCATCCGCAGCGAGTGGATGGAAAAGATGAACGCGGCGGCGCCGTCAGCTCTGCCTCCGGAACTGGAGTTGCGGGCATTTCGCAAGACCAAGCGAATGATCGGCTGGCAGAAATGGCTGTTGGGATTCGCGATTCTTTTTACTTCGATTGCCGGAAGCGTGAAGTTTAGCTGGAGTGGCGGGCAATTCAAAGATGTCGGGTTCGCGATGCAGGGATTTCCGGGGCAGTGGGCCATTCTCGCGGGGCTGGCCGCGGCTTTTTGGGTCGCGTACTTCGCGCTGCGGCGGCGTCTGCGCACCACGGCGTTGTAGCGGTGACTCACTAGACTTGCGCGGGGGCGCGGCTGAAGCCGGCCCCTACATCAGAAAAACCATCCGAACGCCAACAACTTAATTAATTACGGAGCGGCTTGCCGGTTTTCAGGGTGTGGGCGATGCGGGCTTGCGTTTTGCGTTCGCCACAGAGGCTGACGAAGGCTTCGCGTTCCAAGTCGAGGATGTATTGTTCGCTGACCAGTTGCGGCGCGGAGAGCGAGCCGCCGGCCAGGATGTTGGCGAGTTTGCGGGCGACGAGAGCGTCGTATTCGGAGATATATTCGCCGCGCAGCATCATGTGGACTGCGAGCTTGGCGCCTGCATTGAATTCTTCGCCCAGCACGCGCACCAGCGTGGTCTTGGCGCCTTCGGCGGGGGTGGGAGCGGGTGAGCGATAGCCTGCGCGGGCCATGGCCAGCGCGGTTTCCTTGGCGTCGGCGACCTGGCGATCGCGATTCATGGCTACAAAATCTCCGCGACGCAAAAAACCGAGCGTGCGGGCTTCTTCTCCGCTGGTCGAGACTTTGGCCATGGCGATGGTTTCGAACACGGGCTTCAGCGCGTGGAATAAATCGAGATCCTCCCCACCGGCCGCGTGTTCATTGGCGCGAATCAGCATTTCCTTGGTGCCGCCGCCCGCCGGAATCAAGCCGACTCCGGCTTCCACCAGGCCCATATAGGATTCAGCAGCCGCGTGAATCCGCGCGCCGTGCAACGTGATTTCGCAGCCGCCGCCAAGCGCCATGCCCTGCGGCGCCACCACCACGGGCCGCGGCGCATACTTGATGGCCAGATTCACGTTTTGAAATTGCCGGACGGCCAGGTGAATGTCGTCCCACTCTTCTTCCTGCGCGGTCATCAACAGCAGCATTAGATTCGCGCCCACCGAAAAATTCGTCGCCTGGTTGGCGATTACCATGGCTTCGAATTCGTTGTCCAGCCGCTTGATGCCCGCGTGAATCATGGAGACGATGTCGCCGCCAATGGCATTCATCTTGGCGTGGAATTCGCAGCACACCACGCCGTCGCCCAGATCGATCAGGCTGGCTCCGGCATTCTGCTGCACCACTTTCGATTGTTCCTTCAGCGATTTCAAAATAATAATTCCCGATGGCTGCGGCACCGGCTGCTGTGAAGATGTCGCGAAATCAAAATAGCTCGTAGTTCCCTGCTGCGATTCGTAAAACGATTTTTTGCCCGAGGAGAGCAGCTTGGTCACCAGCGGCGGCACCGGGCGTTTTTCGCGCTCCAGCGCGTGGGCCATCGATTCAACTCCAAGCGTATCCCAAATTTCAAACGGGCCCAGTTCCCAGGCAAAGCCCCAGCGCATGGCGGCGTCCACATCGGGAATGCGGTCGGCAATTTCGGGAACGCGGCGCGCGGCATACGAACACATTTCGGAAAGTCCAGCCCAAAGAAAGCGATTAGCTTTGTCGCCTTCTTTGCCAGCCAGGGCAGGTCCGGCGAGCATGCGGATCCGTTCGCGTGTACCTTCAATTTGCTTTCCGGCTTCGATGGAACCGAAGCGGGCTTTCTGGCGCGGCCGATAGTCCATCTTCTGCCAATCGAGGGTGAGGATTTCGCTTTCGCCGCCTTTTTTGACGCGCTGGTAAAAACCCTTGCCCGTTTTTTCGCCCAGCCAGCCGCGCTGGATCATGTCCTCGATCAGCGGCGGCACTCGATACATTTCGCGCGATTCATCCTCGGGCGCGTTTTCGTAAATATTGCGGACCACGTGCACCAGGATGTCGAGGCCGACAATGTCCGCCGTTCGAAACGTCGCGGATTTCGGCCATCCCACCGCGGGGCCCGTGCAGGCGTCGACTTCTTCGACGGTCATTTCCAGTTCGCGCATCACTCGCAGCACGTTGAGCATGGAATAGGTGCCGATGCGGTTGGCGATGAAGTTGGGCGTATCCTTGGCGACCACAACTCCTTTGCCAAGCGAGCGATCGCAAAAGTTCCCGAGGGCTTCCGAGACTTCGGGGCTGGTCTTCGGCCCGGGAATCAATTCCACCAGCTTCATATAGCGCGGCGGATTGAAGAAATGCGTTCCCGCCCAATGCTTTTGAAAATCCTCGGAGCGCCCTTCGGCAATGGTATGAATGGGCAGACCGGAAGTGTTAGTGGTCACCAGAGCGCCGGGCTTGCGGTGCTGTTCGACGCGAGCGAGCAGGTTGCGCTTGATTTCAAGATTTTCCGCGACCACTTCGAGAATCCAATCGGCATCCGCGCACCAGCCCAGATTATCTTCAAAATTTCCGATGCGGATCAGCCGCGCGGTTTCCGGAGTGAAAAAGGCGGCGGGACGCGATTTCTTCGCGGCCTCGAGGCCCGCGCGAACGATGCGGTTGCGGACCTCGGGCTGCTCAAGAGTGAGGCCGCGCTTTTTTTCGTCGGCCGTCAGTTCACGGGGAACGATGTCGAGCAGCGAGCAGGAGATTCCGGCATTGGCAAAGTGCGCGGCGATGCGCGCGCCCATCGTTCCGGCGCCGAGAACCGCAACTCGCTCGATTCGTGATTTCATAGGATGTCTTGGAGCAAACTTTGAGGTTACAGAACCGCTAACGCGCGGTCAACGGAAAATCCCACACGGGCGAAAACGCGCTAAACTAGGCGGACAGCTAAAAGCGGGGAGAATGCCCAAAATGCTGAAATGGCTTGGAAGCGCGGTCCAGGGCCTGCGTTCGTTCGCGTACGGCCCGGACAGCGGACGCCCGCGAATTGGCCTGGCATTGGGCGGCGGATTCGCGCGCGGAATCGCCCATATCGGCGTACTGCGCGTCCTGCAAGAGGAAGGCATCCCCATCGACCTGGTGGCTGGCACCAGCGTGGGTGCGCTGATCGGCGCGGCCTTTTGCAGCGGCGCAACGCTCGACGAAATGGAACGCCAGGGCTCGCTGACGAAATTCAAGGATTTCGGGCGCTGGACGATTTCGCGGCTGGGCATGGCGACGAACGATAAACTGGAATTTTATCTGCAGCGATTTTCTTCCTTCACCTATTTTGAGGAACTGAAAATTCCTCTCGGTATCGTAGCCACGGACTTGGTGCGCGGCGAGACCATATGTTTCACGGAAGGCGAGATCGGGCCGGCGGTCCGCGCCTCCTGCGCCTATCCCGGCCTGTTTCTTCCGGTGGAGCACGACGGACAATATATGGTGGATGGATTCCTGACCGCGCCGGTGCCGACCACGGAAGTTCGCCAGATGGGAGCCCAGGTGGTGATCGGAATCCATCTGGAGCCCGGCCTGCTGAACGAAAAACCGCGGAACACGATTGAAGTGATCAGCCGGTCGTTTTCGATAATTCAAGCCCACTCGCGCGGCGCATGGCGGGGAGCAGCGGATGTGATTATCGAGCCCGAGGTCCATCACTTTCTGTGGGATGATTTTCAAATGACGCCCCAATTGGTGGCCGCGGGCGAAGCGGCAACGCGCGCGGCGTTGCCGCAGATTCGAGCCGCAATCGCTGGGCGGTCGCCGGTTTATCCTCCTGTAGAATCACCAGCGCGGCCGGACGAAAAGAGCTGACCGCTAGAAGGCTGCGAACGAATCACTTCGAGTCATTCCGAGCGAAGCGAGGAATCCGGCGCAAATCCCGAATACTTGAGGCAAAGAGATTTGCTTCGTCGCTCATCCCGGAACAGGGCGGTTCTCGAAGATCTCCGCGGCTCGCTAATCAAGTGCATGCTTCCGAAATAACCGGCTAAGGATTCCTGGGCGGGACGTACTCTTCGTGGATTTCGACCTGAACTTTTTTGCCTGCCGCCTTGCCCCGCTGATTAATCCATTCGGCGAATGAAGCAGCGAATTGCGCCGGATCCACTCGCAGGCTCGCTTCCAGTTTGCCCTCGCCAAGTGGGCAACGTGTCGTCAAACTCGGCGGAGCCGGTAAAATTGCGCATGCAAAAACTGTCCAGCCATTCCAAGGGACATGGCCGGCGTTCGCCATCGATCAGCACCGCAACCTGGAGTTTTCTGGCGTACATCGGATCGAAAGTATAGCATCCGGCCGGGATTCGATACCCAAGACGCCAAAATTTGTGTGGTGGGTCAGTTTCCGATTCGTGCGTTACACATCTTAAATAGCCGCCTTTCAAGTAGTGGTTTTCGCTGTATACACCGTAGACCAATATAGTATACGCTGTATATGTGACTGCCCGCTCGACCGCATCGAGAATCGCCGCTGCCGCCCGCCGGCTGCTGGATCGCGAGGGGGCGGAGGCGGTGACTATGCGCCGCGTAGCCGCAGCTGTTGGTGTCACTCCCATGGCCATCTATCGCCACTACCCGGACCGGGCCAGCCTTCTAAACGCCTTGGCGGATGAAGGTTTCGCGGAGTTGGCTGCTCTCCTGGCCGTGAAAAAGGTCCCCGGCGGCATCGCAGCCCGGCTCACGAAAATGATGGAGGTATACCTGGAGCACGCCCTTCAGAACCCACGGCTCTTCGAGCTCATGTTTCTCAAACCGCGCCAAGGGGCCCGCAGCTATCCACGGGACTTCAAGGCTGGCCGTTCCCCAACCGCCAACTTGTTGGTGGAAGTGGTGCAGAGTGGTATGGACAGCGGTTATTTCCGCAAGGGCGACGCGTGGGAGATCGTCTTCGAGATGGGCGCCCTGTCCCACGGTCTTCTCCTGCTCTATCTGGGCGGGCGCATGGCAGTGCCTCCCGCCCAATTCCGCGCATTCTACCGGCGATCTTTCAAGAGATTCATACATGGCGTTCGCAAATAACGATTGGCGCAAAGTTGCCGCACTCCTTGTGGTGTTCCGCAAGAATCCACGCACCTCGCGAACGAAAAGAGGCCCATTGGAGATGGAAATGAGAAACAGGTCAGCGCTTGAAACATCTGGCTATCCCTTTGTTGCTGCGGTGTATCCATCGTTCTGTCGACAATTCTGGGGGCCGCTATTCATGCGCATTGCGCGTTTAGCCGTGGCTTATTCTCTTATAGCCTTCTTGCTGACTCCCGGGGCGCTGGCGCAAGCTCGCCAGGATGCACAGCAGCCCCAGACAACCGAGTCCGAGTATCGCAAGTTCGATGAACGACTCTCCCTGATTCAAGCCCGCAACGCGGAAGTGTATGCGATTTCGTCGCCAAAGGGCATCGATGAGGCGCAGTTCGTCACCATCGGCGGCATCGAACAGTGGATCACGATTCGCGGCTGGGACCGTGATAACCCCGTGCTGCTGTTCTTGCACGGCGGGCCCGGGGATGTCACCAACCCTTGGACGTTCGCATTGTTCGCTCCATGGGAGAAGCACTTCACAATGGTGCAATGGGATCAGCGGGGCGCGGGCAGGACGTTGCGAAAAAGCGGCCCGGCAATTGCGCCGACGATCACCGTGGATCGCATGGTCCAGGACGGTATCGAACTGACGGAATATCTGCTGAAACACCTTGGCAAAAAAAAGATCATTGTCGTGGGTCATTCGTTCGGCACGATTCTCGAGCTGGGGATGGTTCGAGCAAGGCCGGAACTCTTCTACGCATACGTCGGCACCGGCCAGATCGCCGACGAAACCAAAAACTACATCGTGGCTTACGACGAGTTACTGAAGAAGGCGCGAGCCGTTGGTAATCAGCAAGCCATCGATGAACTAAGCCAGGTGGGCCCACCGCCCTACGAATCGGGCCGGGGCTACAGAGTCCAGTGGAAATGGGCCAATGCCTTCGAGGGTGCGGACCAGTTCTTAGCGGGGACAATCGGCCTCACGCTCGTCGCTCCAGGCAGCTCTGTGCAGGAAATGAATGATATCGGTGATGGCGAGATCCTGAGCGCCGGACAACTCGTGGGCGCGACGAAGTCCCGCAGACCGAAGGAACTCGGCCTTGAATTTTCAATTCCGGTGTTCTTCATTCAAGGAGCGGAAGACTTTACGGCTCCGACTGCGCTCGCTCGATCCTATCTCGACGCCATCAAAGCACCCCGCAAAGAGTTTGTGACCATCAACGGTGGCGGGCACTTTTCCGTGTTCATGCACTCCGATCAGTTTTTGCAGGAGCTCATTAGGCTGGTTGGCCCGCTAACCGCAAATCACTAAGAGGCATTCCAGAAGAGCCGGATTTCGCAACGGGAAGCAGCTGCCTGGTAGGCCGGGTTACCGGAAGCTGACAGAGCACAGCATCGCGCCCTCCCAATTGAGATCCCTCTCAACGGCATCTTCCATACGGGCCTGACGACGATCTGTGGGCATTCCTGAGCGGGTCCGGAGCAGGTTACGGGCGGCTCCGCAGCGGGTTTGGCTACGACCGTATAGTGACGGAGTGATTGATGAGGCTTCGGTGACATCGTCCTAGCGCTGTATCTTGCAATTGCGAGGTGCGTGGCCTAGACTTTTTGAGGGGATCGTGTTCTATCATTGCTGAATGCCGGGCCCGCCAATGGGCTTGGATTGCCTGACCGTCGGTCATTTCCGTTTCAACCATCGAGGAGGCTCAGTGGCTACACCACTTGAAAATTGGGTTGAAGAAGCCGCTCGGCTCACCAAGCCTGCAAAAATCGTCTGGTGCGACGGATCGGAACAGGAGAATCAACGCCTGGCCGGCGAGATGCTGCGCGACGGCACGTATCTGGGACTGAATCCCAAAACCTATCCCAATTGCTATTTACACCGCAGCAACCCGAATGATGTAGCCCGCACTGAAAACGTCACCTTCATCTGCACGCGCACAAAAGAAGAAGCCGGGCCCACAAACAATTGGATGGCGCCCGAGGAAGCCAAACAGAAAGTGAGGCCGCTTTTCGATGGCGCGATGAAGGGCCGCACGATGCATGTGGTGCCTTACATCCTGGGACCGGCGGCATCGCCCTACAGCAAGATTGGAGTGGAACTGACCGACAGCCCTTACGTGGTGGCCAGCATGCGCATCATGTCGCGCATGGGAAAAGTGGCGCTGGACCGGTTAGGCAGTTCATCGGATTTTGTGCCTGGGCTGCATTCATTGGGCGATTTGAATCCCGACCGGCGATTCATCATGCACTTCCCCGAAGAACGATTGATCTGGAGCGTCGGCTCGGGCTACGGCGGCAACGCGCTGCTCGGGAAAAAGTGTTTCGCTCTGCGAATCGCAAGCTGGATGGCGCGCGAACAAAACTGGATGGCCGAGCACATGCTGATCCTGGGCCTGGAAGATCCCGGCGGCAAAGTGACCTACATGTGCGCCGCATTTCCCAGCGCCTGCGGCAAGACGAACATGGCGCTGATGGCCTCGGCTCTCGAGGACCAGGGCTACCGCGTCTGGACCATCGGCGACGATATTTCCTGGCTGCATGTGGGCCCGGATGGATATCTGCGCGCCATCAACCCGGAAGCGGGATTCTTCGGCGTCGCGCCGGGCACGAATGACCAAACCAATTCCCACGTAATGAAAGCCCTGCACGGCAATTCCATTTTCACCAATGTGGCCATGACAGCTCAGCACGAACCCTGGTGGGAAGGAATGTCGAGTCCGCCACCCGATGGCCTGGTGGATTGGAAAGGTCAGGCATGGCAGCCGGGAAAAGATCCGGCGGCGCATCCGAATTCGCGCTACACCGTGCCGGCCCGGCAGGCGCCCAGCCTTTCGAGCCACTGGGAAGATCCGGCGGGCTTGCCGATTTCCGCATTCATCTTCGGCGGACGCCGCGCGCGCGTTGCTCCGCTGGTTTATGAATCGCGCGATTGGCAGCACGGCGTGTTTGTCGGGTCGATCATGGCTTCGGAAACCACGGCAGCGGCCACCGGCGCGGTGGGCGTCTCAAGGCGCGATCCCATGGCCATGCTTCCCTTCTGCGGATACAACATGGCGGATTATTTCCGCCACTGGATCGAGATGGGCCGGCGCGTGGCGCACCCGCCCCGCGTTTTCCATGTGAACTGGTTCCGCAAGGGCGCGGATGGAAAATTCCTGTGGCCCGGCTACGGCGAAAATGTGCGCGTGCTGAAATGGATGCTCGAGCGCATCGAGGGCAAAGCCAAAGCCGCCGAGACTCCCATCGGATTCGTGCCCACTCCCGACGGATTAACTCTCGACGGGCTGAACATTTCGCGCGCGGCGATGCAGGAATTGCTGCTGGTCGATCCCGCGAACTGGGCGGAAGAAATGGAATCGGTCGGCGAATTCTACGGAAAATTTGGCTCGCGGCTGCCCGAAGAAATTATTCGCGAGAAAGAAAAGCTCACGCAGCGGCTGCAGCAAGTTGTGATGACTCCGAAATAACCGCTGAATTCACCGGCTACGAAGGCGCAGTTGGCGGCCGCGCGGTTCCTGTTCTCCGGCCGGTGCGATCAGCGATGGCAACCCAGGCAATGCCAATCAAGCTGCATGCCGGATTTCGGCGGCTGATCGAGAAATGCCTGGGAACGCGCGGCATAGCGGGAGCCGGGAAGCTCCGTGACAATTCGCTGGGCGTATTTGCGCGCTTCCTCGGAATTTCCGGCCCGCCACCAGCCTTCAGCCAATCCCGAAAGCAATTCGCCTCGCGAGTGCGGCGCCAGCGTATTGAAATACGGTTCCTGCAGCTTCAAAACTTTCTCGTAATCTCCCAGGCCTTGTTCGAGTGTTCGCTGAGCGTATTCATGGATCTGGATATGCTTCGAATTTTCCAGGTTCACCGCGCCGCGCGGAATCAGCACGGTAACACTATCCGGCAGCAGCGACACGGCATGATCCAATTCAGCGTGACCGCGCACGGAGAGTTCCTTGCCTGGGGCAATCTCCCCTTTTAGGAACGCCTGCCCTGCTTCCCACAGCAGTCCAACTCCATGCCAGGCCAGTGCTTCGGGATATTCGGGATTCTTCGCCAGCGCATCTTCACAAGTCTTCATCGCTCGCGCCAGAGCGTCGGAATCGCCCGTCATTCCGCTAAACATGTCCTCTCGAACTTTTCCGTCAAAAGTGGGATCGGGTTTCTGCGCCGATTGCGGGCTGGTTTGCGCCGCTGTCTCTCTGGCAGTTGAAACCAGCCAGGCCGGAATCAAAAGCACGCCCCAGAACGCCAAATCAAGAATTGCAACAGAAGCAACCGCCCAACTTGAATTGCTGCGATCCGGTAAAATCCCTCCGGGATTCCGTGGCGGAATCCCAAACGCGGCTTTGGACATTGGCGCTCCTTTCCAGTTGCTTCTGTAGATTACGGATGGGCTGGCGGAAAATTACAGGGAAATTCAGGGGTAAGTACTTTTCATTTTTCGGCGGGTTCGATTGTCCAGATTCTTCCTAAGCGATTATGAGCCCATGGTTTACGGAACAATTCTCCGTCCAGTTTTCAGGCGCGGGAAGCCGGCGGCGAAAGCAATTTCAGGACTACCACGGTAACGTCATCTTGTTGATGGCCTCCGGAGTGGGCCTTGGCGGCGTCCAGCACCCGGTCAAGCAGCGTATCGGCGGAATCGTTGCTGCTGGCCCCGCACAAATCGAGCAATCGTTCGAATCCGAATTCGTTGAATTCCGAATCCGCCGCTTCGTGCAGACCGTCCGTGGCAAACAGCACGGCATCTCCCGGCGCCAATTGCAGAGTGTGCTGTTCGTAGTGGATGGCGTCAAAAATTCCCGAAGGAATTCCCCCAACGTCCAGCGCCTGGCAGCGGCCCTGCGAAATATGAATCGGATAAGGCAGGCCTGCGTTGGAACAATGCATTTGAAGGGTGGACGGGTTCAACACCGCATACTGAATCGCGCAATAGCGGCGCGGCACTGGCCGAACCAGCAAGCGGTGGTTGAACAATTCCAGCACATCCCCCGGCGATTGGCCGGACTTGTGGATCGCGCGGATCGTTCCCATAGCCAGCGTGGCATACATCGCCGCGGACAACCCTTTCCCCACCACGTCGGCCAGATAAAAGCCTAAACGCCCATCCGCCAGGTAAAAATAGTCCAGGAAATCCCCGCCCACTTCGGCGATGGATTGATTGCGAAAAGCAATCTCGAAGGTCGGAGTGGTCAACGAACCAGTGGGCAACAGGGCCTGCTGGACGCTGCGCGCCTCTTCATTCTCGAAGGTTTGCTGATCGAATTCCCGAGGGGCGGTGACAACGGGTGCGGCTTCCAACTGGGCGACCTCCGAACCGGCATTTCGAGGCTATTACAAGCCTACAAGGCTGCTATTTCGCTTGCACGCGAATCTTTAATTCGGCATTCACGATTTAGACAACCGACCTCTCACTCAAAAAGAAACCACGCTGTATTGGCCATCGGCGAGGACCGGGACCCTCCCGGTTCTTTCCATTCGGCACGCCGAGTCATTGAAGTGCAATTCCATGACCACAACGAATCGACCCGGAACAGTTTGAATTATCTTGAGGTTCGCTCTCGATCGCGCTTCTAAAGACCGAGGATTTTCCCGGAATGGGATTCTATCCCCGGCTTGCAGCCCTGCATCCGTATGAAGCCGCTCTGCTCTGCGCAATTCGTTACAGGATCGTTTTCACTTCGGCATCGATCGAAACGTGGGTGTACGGAAAACCGTTGATGTCGTAGGATCCACCGCCGGGTTGCGCGGAGAAATGGAAGAAACGGCTGATGTGGTAGTCCTCGTCGAAAAGGCTGAAAATGCTTTCGGTATCCTTGAGTGGCAATTTGAAGTTACGGAGCGCGATCGGCGTGCCGAAGCAGCCAGCGATTGCGAGGTATTTCTCCACCAGTTCGCGCAACGGCATGGACGGTCCAAGTCTTGCTGAGCTCGCCATATAGCCCCCTGAGCGGCGAGCGATTCGATGCCCGCCCTCGAGTTGCCGACAATTCCGAATTTTGCCACTTTTACCGCGGATTTGCTCTGATTAAATCCAAACGTAGGCTCCGGAGTCTCCATAGGGCAAGTTCATATAGAACACGTTGGCCTCGGGGATGTTCACTAGCGCACGGCAGAATTTTTCAGCCCCGTGGATCGAGCAAAGTTGGTCACCGGGAGCCGCGGCAATTGCGTCCACGTTGTCGAGAGATTCCACTTGCTCCCGCGAGAACCACAGCCACTTCGCCGGCCTTGAGCATTCCTCGCACGAGCCTCGATCCTGCCCGAGCCGTCGTTCCACCGCATCGCTCACTTGCTTTTGGAGCCCAGCCGCCTCGAAATCACCGGCGCCCACAAAAAAATACTGGCTGAAGCTATCCGGATCGGGCTCGAATGCCACCACACGCCCGTGAAAGGCCGCGAGTTCCGCTTCCACCACGCCGAGCAAGCACTGGCGGCAAAGCGAAATTTCCGGGCGTTTCGGCTGCCGCCGTGTTGCGGCCTTGCCGCGCACGTACAACACATCCGGCACCAGTGTCGCCATCCAATCCTGCGCGTGATCCAGATGAATACATTCGGCCGGCGTGCCTTTCAGCCACGCCCACCAATTTCGGCTGTTCGGCCGAATCTCGATCCCCGGATAGGCCTGCTCGTGAGTCACGCGTCCCAACGTTCTCACTCCAGTTATACAGGTTGCGGAAAAATGCACTTGGATGTCATTCCGATCCCGCTCCTGCGGGAGAGGAATCCAGAGTAGATCCCAAGTGCTTGAGAAGTGGGGATTTTCTCCATGCCTCTTCTGGAATGCCCTTCCGTCGCGGAGCAATTCTTGACTTTTTCCGCAAACTGTATAGCCGCGATGATTATTCCACCCTCGGCATGTTAGCAGATTGCCCCGTGCAGAACTTGCTTGCTTCAGCGCCAGAGGCGCGCCAAAAGTTAGCCCAACGCGTAAGCGTTGGGTAAGCGTCATGTGAAGAGACCAAGCACCGTAGGTGCGGCACATTTCCACACCGGCGAATCCGGCGCATGGTCGTGTTCCCCAACAATCAAGACTGGAATAACCACACCCTCCAACTATTTACGCATTCAGTTTGACGTCACCGGCTGGCCGCGGAATTGTCTGCGGCTGCCGGTTCGGCTATGATGATGCTCTCGCGACGCGGATTCGCAGCTTTATTTTCATCGGACGCGCGAGCGATATCCTAGGAGGAACCATGGCAATTGCGGTTGGAGCAGCCGCTCCCGAATTTGCGTTAAAAGATCAGAGCCAGAAGGAAGTGAAGCTCAGCGACTTCAAGGGCAAGAAAAACGTGGTGCTCGTTTTCTACCCGCTCGATTGGAGTCCGGTTTGCACCAACGAACACAAATGTTTCGTGGACGACATGAAGAAATTCGAGCAACTCGACGCCCAGGTGCTGGGCTTAAGTGTCGATAGCGCCTGGTCGCACAAGGCCTACGCCGAGAAAATGGGCATTCAGTATCCCCTGCTGGCGGATTTCCAGCCCCGTGGCGCCGTGGCCGACAAATTCGGCATGTTTCTGGCCGACAAAGGAATCACCGGCCGCGCCATTGCCATCATCAACAAAGCAGGCAACGTTGCCTGGTTCAAGCAATACGACATTCCCACAGTCCCCGACTTGGGTGAGGTTTCGCAGGCGCTAGCCAGGGTAAAATAGCGGCGCAGGAATCTAAGAGCGGTCTATGTAGGGGCAGGCTTTCGCGGCGTTTGCGTCCCGACGCTTTTAGTCGGGAAGCCTGCCCTTTCTCTTCATGCGTGGAAGGCGGCGGATTTCGAAGCAAAAGCAGGGCGCGGCTGAAGCCGGCCCCTACATAAGCAAAACAGATAGGCGAAATTCACGGGGCTACTTCTTGGGGTTCGCGGGCTTCGCCGAAAACGTGCGCAGGTAATTCACTAATTGCCAGCGTTGCTCCTCGCTGAGGCGGTTCTTGAAGCTGGGCATGGGACGCCGCCCTTCCGAAATTTTCCAGAAAATCTCGCCGTCGGTCATATCGCTCATCATGTCCGCGTCCGTGAAATCGGAAGGCGAGGGCGCGTACATGTCCGCATCGGGGCCCTTGCCGTCGCCTTTTTCTCCGTGGCAATCCTCGCACTTTTCGGTAAAAGTCGCCTTCCCCGCGGCGAGCGTCGAATCGTTCACCGGCACAGGATTCTTCCTCTGTTTCGCATCGTCGGGAACGGTCCAATCGTCGTTGTGATGCGCAACCACCGCGCCCGCAATCGCGAGCGCCACCAGAAGCCCCATGCCGACGCCAAAAAACATGGCGGCACTTTTCTTGCGGAACAACTGCAAAGTGTCACTCCTCACTCAGGGATCGGAAGCCGTACAAACATTTCAAACTGGGAACGGAACAATTTAGAATTTTACACCGAAGATGTCGGTCAGCAAGTAGGCGTTTAACCCAATGATTACCGCCGTGCAGATGTATGCCAGCACGTTCGTGACGCGGCGGTTCGCGTGCACTCCCATCACGTCGCGGCGGCGGGTAAGCACCAGAAGCGGAATCATTGCGAAGGGCAGACAGAAGCTCAGAATGGCCTGGCTAAGGATCAGAACGCGCAGCGGGTCGAGCCCCATGGCAATCACCACAATCGCCGGAATCATGGTCACCACGCGGCGCAGGAAAATGCTGATCTTGATGTCCAGAAATCCCTGCAAAATTACCTGGCCCGCCATCGTTCCGACCGTGGAAGACGATAGGCCCGAACATAGCAGCGCGATCGCAAATGCGAAGCCCGCAAATCGCCCAAGCAACGGCACCAGCGTGTGATGGGCGATTTCAATTGAGCTGACGCTGAGCCCGTGGCCGAAAAATACGGCTGCGGCCATGATCACCATCGCCGAATTGATCAGCCACGCGCCGTTCATCGCCACCAGCACGTCGGCCAGTTCCATTTTGCGATGGCGGTGTTCGTCGCGATCGTGTGCTTCGCGCCGCGATAGCACCAGCGCCGAGTGTAGATAAATCACGTGCGGCATCACCGTGGCACCCAGCATCGCCACCGCCACGTAAATCGAAGAACTGTTGATCACAGGCACCACCACATGCTTTGCGATCGGCGCCCAACTGGGATGGCTAAGAAAAACTTCCACGGCATACGCGACGCCGATGATGCCGACGAACAGCATGATCACGCGTTCGAGCCACTGGAACCCCGCCTGCTCCACGCGCAGGATCAGCATCACCACAACGCCGGTGAGGATTGCGGCCGGCAGCATCGGCAATCCCAGCAGAAGATAAAATCCCAGCGCCGCACCCAGAAATTCCGCCAGGTCCGTAGCCATTGCGCCCACTTCCGCCGCGAACCACAAAAACAGATTCATCGAGCGAGAAAAATGGGCCCGGCAATTTTCCGGAAGCGTCTTGCCCGTGGCGATGCCGAGCTTGGCGGCCAAATACTGCACCAGAATGGCCATCGCGTTCGACCACAGCAGCACCCAAAGCAATTGGTAGCCAAAGCGCGTGCCCGCTTCGATGTTGGTGGCGAAATTGCCCGGGTCCATGTAAGCGACGGAAGCAACAAAGGCAGGACCGAAATAAAACCACAACTCGCGAGGCGCTTTGCGTGGCTTGCCGGCCGCCAGAACGCCAGCGACGCTGGCTTCCGTGTGGACTGCCGAAACGGGGCTGGTTGTATCCGAAGCCGACATAGTTAACCGAGATGAACTCCCAAAGTAAACTACACTTAACTTCGCCAAAAATCAATTCCTTTGTTTCCCGGTTGCGCTCAGAAGGTCACCGCCGCCGACCACACTTAACCCATTGGTGCGATTTTTTGCGGCGCATCGGTCGAGTTTTACCGCCTTGGCAGGGTGTTTAGGTCTTCCAGTTGTCCAGTCCCCAGGTATGGGTGAGGGTTCGTTGAAGCAGGCCGATCAGGGCCAGACGACCGAATATACGGCGAATATCCGATAGGGCCCCGGCTCGCTGTTATTAAACGTCCTATTCTTGAGTTGTGTTTCAGCTGCTTCAAAAGACGGAAACAAGCAATGAGCATTTACCTGGAGTTGTTCCGCAATGAGGTTGCACGAAAGTGGAGAACATTCCGGTGACGTTCTGGCAAAGAACGTTACCACGTCAAACCCTTCAAGTTGTTTATTGAATGGCACTACAACGTTTGTTGGAAGCGATTCCTCGCGACAGTAAGCGCGCCACTTATCGCCGTCAAGTTCTTGTTCATATGCCTCGTAGTAGAAAAGCGATGTTCCTTCGAGATCGATCGAATTTTCATGGGCAAGATTTCGAATCACTTCAGGCGAATCGAACAACCAATAGCCGTTGTGCTTCCAATAATCAATGTAATCGGCGAATCTCTTGGAAATACAACCGCTGACCGAATAGATATCAACCACCCCAGCCGCCTGGAGCGAAGAGTCTGGACTCTTACACACGCGCTTCGCCATGTAGCCGACCGGAATCATCCCGGCCCAGTTTACACAACCCTTATTTGCTGTAGCTGATGAAAGGATCTCAGTGGGACCGGTTCACCACTCATAGGCCGAGAATACTGCCGCGGGGCATCGCGCTTTGCTATAGTGGACGCTCATATTCCGGGGAGGCCGCAATGGCAGAAGCTGTAAAACAGGAACAAGTCCAAATCAAAGCCGACGAAAAGGAATTGCTCGGCCAATATTCGAATCTGGTGATGATTCATCACAACGCCGAGGAATTCACTCTGAATTTCATCTATCTCTTCCCCAGCGTGCCCCAGGGAAAACTCGTCGGCAGCCTGATCGTCAGCCCCAGCCACGCCAAGCGGCTGTTGCGCGCGCTGGGCGAAAACATCGTCCGGTACGAAGCGCAGTTTGGTCCGATACCCGAGGGTTCAGGCCCGGTTCCTGAGCCGAATGTTGGCTTCGTCCAATAGATTTCGGCAGCATACGTTCCTGTGGAGTCTGTGTGGCAACGCCGATTTGGGGTAGCCATGTAGCGCCACCCTTCAGGGTGGCATCTTTAGTTTCAACTACAAGGCTGAATGCACACAAGCACGACAACAACTAAAGCCCAGTTGCCACATAAACTCCTGTAGCTACACCGGAGGCAACCTTCCGGCGGTTAATGCACCTAATCGTCAGGCCCCGGAGGGTGGAATCCTTGATGCGGATGATGCGGCGGATCGCTGAAACGCGGCCAGTCCTGCTGGCCTTTGCGCTCGCAGTGCTCGCCTCGTCTGCACTTGTCTTGCCTTCAGGAGCCCAACAGCCGCCTGTCATAAACCCCCGAATTCCGCCGCCACCGCCGCCCGATATTCCGTCGGCGCCGTCGGCCAATCCTTCACCGAAGTCGCCCGATTCCACACCGGCTCCAATTCCCCAGATTGTAAGGCCGACTGAGGCGCCGCAACCCGCGCCGACGCCGCTTCCCAGGCGCAACGTTCCCGAAACCGTAGTAGTCCCCGCCGGAACACACATGGCCGTCACGCTCGATACCCCTCTCAGCACGCGCATTTCAAAAGTCGGGCAAGCCGTAAATTTCCGGACCAATGAACCGCTGCCCGTCGGCGATTTGGTTATTCCTCCCGACACGCTATTTACCGGCAAAGTGGTGGAAGCCAAAAAACCCGGCTCTTTCGGCCGCTCCGGCACCTTGCTCGTGGAAGTGAACCGCATCGAACTGGCCAACGGTACCGGTTCGGAAGTGGTCGCAAAGATCGATTCCAGCGATATGAACGGCCACGGCAAAATGCGGCCGGATCGAAGCCGCGCGGCGACGCTGCTCAACCTGGCTTTGTATGGCGCGCAAGGAACCTTGATCGGTTCTCAGATCGGAGGAGGCAAAGGTGCAGCCATCGGCGGCGGCGCGGGCGTGGCCGTCGCTTTGATCATCATGGCTTCAAAGAAAGGCACCGATGTCTATTTGGAACCCGGAATGCCTTTTGAAGTGTCGATCGAGGAGCCGGTTTCGCTTCCTGGCAAGGCAGTGGCCGATGTACAGCCGGCGAATGCGAACGGCGGCAGCTCCAGCGGACCTGCAAGCGACGGTTCGGACCACGCCAACGATCCTGATTATCCCAAGCTGAAGCGCCGCCCGAAACCCCAGCCGCAGCCCTGAACAAAAAATTTACAATCGAATAAAAACAAAAACGCCGGCAATCGCTTGCCGGCGTCTCCGCGAACGTTAGATTGCGCGCCAATTTCTTGGCTTATCTACGTTCCTCTATTGTAGTGGTGCTTCCCTTCTTCCCGTGGAGTGGGTGATAACCCAAGCTCCAACCGGCTTAAGGAACTCGATACCAATCACAAATCCGTCGCGCTCCGATTCGCAGTAGGAAACGCGCGCCAGCGCATGAAAAGCCCCGCTCAGCGTGGTGATCTCCAGCGAATCGCCCACGTGCCAGCGTCGGGTGCTCAGCACTCGAGCGCCGTTCGAGCTGACGTTCTCCGTAAACGTGGTTTCCACGCCCGGTGATTTTTCGTGACCGGCGATATGTACTCCCACCGCCATGGGCGTTCGCGCTTCCCGCCGCGGAACGGAAAACAACTCGGTATTTTCTTCTCGCTTGGCCATTTTCTCAGCCTCTTGAAATTTTCAGCAAATCAAAGGCACGCGGCAACTTTCGAAAACGAGAGCTTCTTCTGGCCACGAGCCTTCATGGCATAGAGCGCGCGGTCTGCCGCTCCCAAAAGTTTCTCGATCGAGACGCCGTCGCGGGGATAGAGCGCCACACCCACGCTCACACTGATTGCGGGCCCTTGCTGGTCCGCCGCAAGCCTCTCGCAAATACGATTCGCGACGCTGGAAGCCGCTTCCTCACTCGCTTCCGGCAGCACCAGAGCAAATTCATCGCCGCCGTATCGAGCCGCGGTGTCGGTGGAACGGCAATGCACGCGCAATACCTGGCCCAGCCGCTTAATCGCTTTGCTTCCTACCAGATGTCCGTGGCGATCGTTAATCTGCTTCAAGCCATCCAGGTCCAACAAGATGACCGCGAAAGGCCGTTGCGAGCGCCGCGCGCGATCCAGTTCATTGTCCATCACCTCAAGCAAGCGCCGGTAATTTGCCAGGCCGGTAAGTGGATCGCTCTTGGCCAGTTCGCTCACCTGATCGAACAGGCGCCCGTTATCCAGCAGCGCACCGCCCAGCACCACGGCATAGCTGGCAACCTTCAGGAAATGGCCGTAGATAAACGGAGCGTCATATAAATGCTGCGACTGGCTGATCATCAAATGGCACGCCACGTTCATCACCGCGGCGGCGCACAGCGCGCGGTCGAGCGCCGAATCCACGTTTGCCAGCCGGTACCAATAGCCGATCGCTGCAACGGCAAAAATCGCCGCAGGCACAAGGTCCAAAGGCCGCGGCAGCCAGGCGCCTACGTGGACTGCCGCTTCCACCGGAACGGCAAAATAAGCGGCGCTGGTCAAATAAGCCACCACGCCAACCACCAGCGTAGCCGCCATGATTTCCCGCGTCGGATCACGCGATACAGGCACATGCCGCTCGACCACCAATGCGGCAACCAGCAACAGCGCCAGAAGCGTCCGGCCAACCATCCAGGAAAGCGGTACAGTCAACGGAGTACCCGGAGGCGCAAAAAGAAAATTGGATTGAGTAAGGCTCGATCCGGCCTCGATCAAGCCGGAGAGAACGAAGCCGAATGCGAGGATCAGGGAAATGCGGTCATGCGCCCCGCGGAAGCGCACCAGTGCGTTGGCAGCGAACGTAAACGCAACCAGGCTCCCGGCCATCTCCAGGTAGCGGTCGAGCAGCGGGTCCGCGACAAAGGTTAGGAGACGAAGTTTAATGACCACAAATCCGAATCCGCACACCACCACGGTCCAGAAAATGGGCCAACTCCATCCGCTTCGGTTCGGCTTCTGTGTCGTGCTCACAACTCTCCCATGCGCTGGGCGAAAATGCCCAGTCCCCTACCCACTAATCTGTAGAGCAAACGGCAGGCCGTTCTAGTACCCCTCTGTCTGCCTAACATGTTATTTATTTACATATACTTGAGCAGCGGTCAGTATGCGGAACGGGAAACGATTGTGGAAAACCGGCACTGGGTTCGGGTAAAAAAGTTACAGAGTCTGTCGCCGGTTACCGATTCTCCGACGGTGGCGAGAGAAGGGCGTCTTAACAGGATTTCTTGTATCGCTGGAAATTTTCGGGTGTCGGTGCGTCAGAAGGCAAAGAGAAACGCGCTTTCAGATTTATCTTGCTCAGATTTTGGGCTTGGGTGGTGGCAACTCTCGCGCATGAATTTCGCTTTGGAAGCCAGAGGTCTTGTGGGATCCGTCGCAGAACGGCTTGTTCTGCGAGTGGCCGCAGCGGCACAACGAAATAACCGTGCGCCCAGCAAGCCCAAATGCCTTCCCCTCGGGATCAAGAATTTCGAAATCACCCTCGATGCGAACCGAGCCATCATTCAAAACGGTAACTTTTGTGCCTGCCATTCATCGCCTCCGCTCGGAATTCGATTCCCGCCTTGATGAATATGGTAGCAGGATTTGCCGGTCCCTGCCGAAGCTGGCCCGCTTAATACTTCGGAACTGTGGGATCCACTTCATCCGACCACGCCAGAATTCCGCCCTTCAAATTCCAAATTTTTCGAAAACCGGCTTTGCGTAGAAATTCCGCAGCTTCGGCGGAACGCTTTCCGCTGCGGCAATGCGCCACGATCTCGCGCGAACTGTCCAGTTCGTTCACGCGCTTGGGTATCTCGCCGAGCGGAATTAAATGCCCGCCGATATTGCAGATCTGATATTCGTGCGGCTCGCGAACGTCCAGAATGTAAAGATCGTCTCTGCGATCCAGGCGTGCTTTTAATTCGCGCGGCGTGATTTCCGGAACAGTCGTCGCGGGCGCGGGCGCTTCCTCGCCGCGGATGCCGCAAAACTCCGCGTAATCGATCAGTTTGTGAATTGTGCGGTGCTCGCTGCAAATCGGACACGCTGGGTCCTTCCGCAGCTTGAATTCGCGGAAGCGCATGGCCAGCGCATCAAATTGCAGCAGGCGTCCCACCAGCGATTCGCCTTTGCCTAAAATCAACTTGATCGTTTCCATGGCTTGAATGGAACCCACGATTCCCGGAAGCACCCCGAGCACGCCGCCTTCCGCGCACGAGGGCACCAGTCCCGGTGGCGGCGGTTCCGCATAGAGGCACCGGTAACACGGCCCGCCCGGATACGCGAAAATCGTGGCCTGCCCTTCGAAACGGAAAATCGAGCCGTACACGTTCGGCTTACCCAGCAGCACGCAAGCATCGTTCACGAGGTATCGCGTGGGAAAGTTGTCGGTGCCGTCCACGATGATGTCGTAGGGCCGCAAAATATCCAGAGCATTCGCGCTGGTCAGTTGCGTTTCGTACGTATCGATTTGAATGGTGGGATTCATGTTACGCAGCCGCGCGGCGGCAGCTTCGATTTTCGGTTTGCCCACGTCGCCGGTTCCGAAAATCACCTGGCGTTGCAGATTCGTAAAATCCACCACGTCGAAATCAATCAAGCCCAGCCGGCCCACTCCCGCGGCTGCCAGATACAAACCCAGCGGCGCGCCCAGCCCGCCCGTGCCGACGCAAAGCACCTTGGCCTGCTTCAGCTTGAGCTGTCCTTCCATGCCGACTTCCGGCATGATCAGGTGGCGGCTATAGCGCAAGATTTCTTCATTCGAGAGCGCAACCGGCGCGACAGCCTCGAGTTTTGTCGCCATAACAAATTCTCCTAACTTATGCTTTCTAATAACGGGTTCTCAGTGGGTCGGAGCTTTAGCTCCGACATCAGGAGGTCTGTAAAAGCGGGCTTTAGCCCCTGAAGTGGGAGTCCGATAACCGTCGCATTATGCGCTTAATTCTATAAATCCCCGCCGGCAATCGAAGGCACGATGCTGATCGTGTCTCCCTCATTCACTTGTGTTTTCTCTCTCGAGAAAACGGATGTCCTCATCGTTCAGGTAGACATTCACAAAGCTGCGCAGGCGTCCATCATCGGCGTAGAGATGCTTCTTCAGTTCCGCATACTTGTTCACGAGAGAATTCAACGCTTCTCCCACGCTGGCAGCTTGCAGTTCCACGCTTTCCTGCTTGCCGGCATATTGCCGCAGCGGCGTGGGAATGATTACTTTCACGGCCATCCGAATTCTCCTTTACGGTTCGCGGGATTCTCCCGCAACAAAATCAACGCTGTCGCTGCGCAGCCAGGGGCGCATTCGATTCGATGGGTTCGTTCGCATAGCAGGCTCGATCATCCGCTAATCGCCAGGAATTCATTTCCTTCGTGCCCTGCGATTCCGATCGCACAATGATGTAGCTGTACCACGGCCAGGCGTGCTCGCGATCGAATTCACTGGGAGCGGCCGGGTGATCCGGATGCGAGTGATACCAGCCGATCAGATCGATTCGCTGCTCGCGCGCTTTATGTTCCGCCAGCCGCACATCTTCCGGCGTGATCGAAAAACGGTTGCGCGGCGAATCGTCTCGCCGGTTTTCCAGCGGCACCAGCGCCAGCACTTCGCGCCCCTCGTCGCCGTCGCGGCCCAGTAAAGCGCCGCAACACTCGTACGGATATGTTTCCGCCGCATGCGAGCGGATTCGCGCTTCCAGTTCCTGGCTGAGTTTTAGCGGTCCGTCCAACTTGAACCCCATTTACAAATTCCCAAAATCGCCACCGTCAATTACTCCCGCATTGTCATTCTGAGCGGAGCGAAGAATCTCTCTTGGTTTTTCTGCGCCGGTTACGGCTCGTTCCAGAATCGTTCGCTCAGATACTTGTCGCCGGAATCCGGGAACACGGTGACGATCACCGCATTCTGCTCGCGCGGAATTCTCCGCGCCACTTCGATTGAAGCGCACAGCGCCGCTCCCGAACTCACTCCCACCAGTAAACCTTCTTCCCGCGCGAGGCGCCGAACCAATTGGTAGGCGTCTTCTGTCTTCAGGAACAAATTTTCATCCGCCAAAGTGGGATCGTAGATTCCCGGAACAATTGCAGTCGCCATGTGCTTCAAGCCTTCCAGGCCATGAAACGACGAATCCGGCTGGATGCTGATCGCGCGGATTTCCGGGTTGAATTCACGCAAGCGCCGCGTAGTGCCCATAAAGGTTCCGCTGGTTCCCAGTCCGGCCACAAAATGGGTCACACGCTGCCGGGTCTGCGACCAGATTTCCGGCGCCGTTGAATCATAGTGAGCGCGCCAGTTGGCCGGATTGTTGTACTGATCCGGATAAAAATACCGCTCCGGAGCGGCTGTATAAATCTCGCGCACGCGGCGGATGGCGCCATCGGAGCCTTCATCGCCTGGCGTCAGCACCAGTTCCACTCCGTATGCCTTCAAAATTAATTTGCGCTCTTCCGTCACGCTGTCCGGCACGCAAAGCTTGACGCGATATCCCTTCGCGGCGCCGATCAAGGCATATGCGATTCCTGTGTTCCCGCTCGTCGCGTCCAGGATGGTCTTGTTGTGGTTTAGCAGGCCCGCGTGCTCGCCTTCGCAGATCATTCGCAGCGCGGCCCGGGCCTTCACGGACCCGCCAGGATTGAACCATTCGGCCTTGGCATAGAACTCGACGTTGGAAAACTCCGGAACCACACGCCGGAGAGGAAGCAGAGGAGTATTCCCGATGCGGTTGAGCAGTTCATCGTCCCCACGAGGGCACAATTGTCGAGGAGATTCATCGACCCGGGTTGAATGTAAGGCGTTCATTGCTTCAATAATCCCCTGACGCTCATTTCAGCTTTTCACTGCCCCGCAGGCCGAATGCAACCGCAGGCTGGGGGCTTAGATGCACCGCAAGCCTCCCTGTATTCAACAACTTCACAGAATTTTCAACATCTTCCACCGCCAAGTAGAGAATGCCCCTACACCGGTGTGAACAGGTAAGATTACGACGCTGAATCCACATTAGCATATGCGACTTTTTTGGTCCTATATCTTTTGATGCAATAGTTTCCTCCCCGGCTCTGTGAAATTCGCGGATTCCTGCTGCCTACTGCCGGCCCTGAAATTTCACCTTTACAGCATGTGCCTGAAGTCCTTACCCTAGAGGTCCATGTGGTACATCAAACAGAAATTCAGCTCGGCGCAACTCGAAGCGCTTCCGGCTGCCGGTTTCACCGTGCGAAATACAGGCGGTGTGGTGCGCATTGAGAAATACGGCTGCGCCGCGGAGATGCGCAAGACGCAAGAAGGCGACTTCAACCTTACGGAACTGCCCGCGCTGTTGAAGCAAGGCCTGTTTGCGCGGCTCTGGGATGCGGGCTACCAGAAATTCCTGCTGACCACGGACGGCCGCAAGCGTCCCGCGCTGCTGCAGGATTTGGTGAATTTGCGGCGTTTCAATGAAGAGCTGCGAACCACTTTAGGCGTGCCCACCTATTACAACGAAGCGCTGGGATCGATCAGCCACATCAGCGTCTACGACCGCGTGAAGGGCCGGCCGGGCGACATTCCCGATCAAGCAGTCGGCGTGGAATTCTCCAAAGAAGAATAGCAATCCGCTTTTTTGCCCGCCACTCATCTTCCCGGTAATTCGAACGATCCAAGATTGACCCTGAGAATCCAATGACCACCTATCCATTGGTCGTCAGCAAGTCATGCGGTTGTAGCTTCTCGGAAATCACTTGCAAGGTCTAGAATCGAGCGCGTTAAACTATCTCTCGAATTTGCATAAGAGCCTCGAGTATTCCTTGACCGGAGAGCGCGCATCGGGAGACGACACGATGGAGACGCCAACGCAAAGCACGCAGTCATTTGGAATCAGCGATTTTCTCGCAGCCGAGCGAACTCTTCTCGCATGGATTCGCACCGGACTGGCCTTGATGGGATTCGGCTTCGTGGTCGCCCGATTCGGCCTGTTCCTGCAAGAACTTCAGCTAGTCCAGCGAGCTCCATCCGCGCAGTCCTACGGCCTCTCGCTATGGTTTGGAACAGCTCTGATAGCCGCAGGCGTGGCTGTGAATCTACTTTCGGCATGGCGCCACGCACGGATGGTTCGGAGCATGAATCGAAGCCAGGCCGTGCGTCCGTATGCGATCAGCCTTGCAATCGGTGTGGCGTTGTTCCTGGCGCTGGTCGGGCTAGGAATGGCAGTTTATCTGGTCTCCGTTCGCAACTCCGGGCATACAAATCCCGCAATCAAGGAGGATGTACTTATGGCGCCGATTCCGGCCAATGGAATTGTAAGCAGGAAAAGCACTCACTCAGTGGATGAAACCTTGCAGAAACTTCTGCAGGTTTTGCAGTCGAAAGGAGTGAACATCTTCGCCACGGTCGACCATTCCGGGGAAGCCGAAAAAGTGGGCCTGACGATGCCTCCGACCAAGCTTGTAATTTTCGGTAGCCCCAAGGCCGGAACGCCCCTCATGCTCGCGGCTCCGAGCGCCGCCATCGATTTGCCGCTAAAAATTTTGATCTCCCAGGATCGCGACGGAACTGTGTGGGTTTCGTACAATAGCCCTGCGTACTTGGAGCAGCGGCATGGCTTGCCGAAGGAATTGCTGCAGAATATCGCCGTGGTTGAAGCTTTGGCTGCCGCGGTGGCGGAATAATTCCCGCCGTCCTGGTTCCCATATTCGTGGTCGGTGCCTATGCAGTTTTGCATACTGGCGTCGACAGGGAGTGGCCGGCAGATGCCGGCGCGAAACTTTCCACGCTCAAGGAGGCGCATAAATGAGAGGCGCACCTGATTCACCAAGCCTGGGCTTGCGCGGCGTTGCCATCATTGCCACCGCAATCGGCGCGGTAGCCGTGGGAGCATTCGCGATTGGCGCATTGGCAATCGGACGCCTGGCGATCCGCCGTCTTTCGATCGAGAACGCCAAATTCAAATCTCTCGAGATCGAGGATTTGACCGTCAAACGTCTCCACGCCGCCGAGTTGGTGGTGAGCGACTCGCTCAAACTGCCCGGAGACGGCGCCGCTCACAGAATTTCGTCGTAAGATATTCTCGTCCAGCTGAACACGAGCATGCGTGCGCCGATCGATTGAATTTCTTGTTATTTCAGCGACTGAATCAATCCTAGAGCAAAAGCCCCACGTTTCTTCCCAGCGCTGCGGTTCTGAATTTTCGTCATTGAACCAGAGCACAAACTGGTGTTAGTGTGCGCGGAAACGGCCTGCAATTCTCACGGAATTCTGGCACAAACAGAGATTGTCGCTCGGAGGAAAATACAACATGACGAAGCAGAAAATTGCGGTGTTCCTGGTGAGTGCAGTGCTAGCGGTTTCGAGTTTGGCCCAGAAACCGCCCGCGAAGAAAAGCGCTGCTGCGGCAGGCCCAGGCGGAACGATGCCGGGAACCGAACAGTGGATGGACATCCCGGCGGCTGCGATGGTGGGAACGCCAGCGGTTGAAATAGGTGGGACGCTGAAGGTCGCGATCCTGCAGGGGGACCCGATGGCTGCGGGACGAACCTACACGCTGCGTCTCTCCTGCACGGACGGAGCGAAGATTGCTCCCCATTGGCATCCCACGACGGAAAACGTAACGGTGGTCAAGGGCGCATTCCTGGTTGGGATGGGGCCGAAGTGGGACTCGGCAGCGATGAAAGAGTTTCCCGTGGGCGGATTCGTCTCCGCGCCAGCGCAAATGAGGCACTACGGCCAGTGCAAGGGCGACACGATCGTGCAAGTGCACGGCGTAGGGCCGTTCGTAATTAATTTCGTCGGACCAGATGACGCCCCGCCCCCAAAGAAAACGAATTAAGCGGTCCCGGACGTTCGCCGTTCTAACGAGTTGGGTTCGGTTCGGGTGCCCCAGGCGCCAGCCTTTAGCGCCTGGGGTTTTTGACTTGGACTCTCCGATTTTGTTCTTTCTCTCCCTTCCAATACTTCTTCAAGTCACCGGATCAATCGGCAGCAATCCCATCTCCCCTTTCGCATAGTACGAATAGCTGCTCCAAATCCAAGCGTTGGGCTCTCCCACCAGTCCACGCTCCACCGGATTGGCGTGCATATACTCAAGTTTTTCCCGCCGCTTCTTCGCGCTGTACACATTGAAATCGTAAAATCGAGGCTGCCAGAATCGTGGCAGTCCTTCGGCGTCTTTTAACGGAAAAGAAGTCAATCGCCCAAACGGCGCGCGTCCAGCCTCCCTTCGCAGATCGCGCGACACTCGTTGCTTCAAGACTTTCAGCATCGCCGATGGAGTAACTCCCGCCGGCTCGCTGATGAGCAAGTGGACGTGCTCGGGCATCACCACATACCCAATCAGCAGGAAGTGGTAGCGCTCCCGCATCGTCGCGAGCGCATTGACAAACACATTCCGTGCGCGCACCGTTCCCAACAGCGGCAAGCAGCGGTAACAGCTAAACGTGAGAAAATGCAAATCGCCACGTCCGTAATAGCGCTTCAATCCCTTCGGCATAGATCAACACCAAACCCCCCACACGTAACACCGACGTGTGGGGCACCCTCACCATCTTAACGCTTCATTCACCTATCAATGTTGGTATCTGCGATGGCGCGCGGTATAACACATAGTGATGGAGGAATCGTTCGTCAGCGCCTGGGTCACCCGCCGCCCCAGCTATCTATGAGCAAGGAGGAAATCGATCCACTGGTTTATGGCATCGCGTTGATCTCCTTGGACCCAGGGTGGAATGAATGCGAGACAAGGACTGCGGTCGGGGCATATCGATTTCGCGTTACTCAATTCCTTAGAGATTTCTAAATTCTGTGGAATCTGAGAAGCCGAAGAATACATGATTAGGTCCGGTCGCAGTCCTGTTCCTACGTCGGACAACCCCTTCTCGAAGTCCTTTGTTTCATACGTGGCTACGAGAATCGGCTTTCCACTTTTGGTCTTTGGCTGCTTTGAAGAGAATTCGTTAGAGACTTTAAAGAGCCAGGGTTCAAAGGGGGCATTCATATCCCGGTAGCAGCGAACGACCACAACTTGCGATTCAGATTTCCCACGTGCATTACATCCGGGAAAACCCAGGAGCAAGAACAGTGCCAGCCCAGCGACTTGTCTATTCATTTCTTTTTCCTATCGCAGCCTTCGCAGCAGGTGCAAAAGGCAAATACTCTTCCAGAGCCGGGTGGCCACGAGAATTTGATGGTGAAAGTATTGGGTCGTGGGTCACGGAGAGAGTATACCATCTGGGCACTAGTCGCTGCGGGCGGAGACGCGACGCGGGGGGCGGCACTCAAGGCTTTCTCGTTGTGTAAAGCCTACGCCGCCCGGCCACTGTGGACCAAACGGGAGAGACGAATACAACGAATTGATTCGTGACACCATCTGGAATGGTATCAAGGTCTACTGCCAGCGGCTTGGGGGAGAGCAGGATCGGCCACCCGGTTGGTATGACAAGAATCCCGCGTCTTAGGAGAAACCAATGCAGCGAAAGATTCTCAGGACTGTCGCATTAGCAAGCTTTGCGCTGGTTGCGGTGCTCGGCGCGGCGGGGCAAGCGCAAGCACAGGACGGCAAAGCACCCTATCCGAACATGGCGCCGCTGAACCAATACCTGATGGAGCGGAATGCGGAGATCGCGTTGGCGCGGAGCGCTGCCCCGGAATCCATCTCGCGGGATGCCGGCGTCATGGTCCTCGGACGGCATGGCTACGAAACCGTCGTCAAAGGCACGAACGGTTTCGTGTGCATGGTACAGCGATCATGGGCCGCCGGACCCGACGATTCCGATTTTTGGAATCCCAAGCTGCGCGCCGCGAACTGCTTCAACGCGCCCGCCGCGCGAACGTACCTTCTAAACACGATCAAGAGGACCGAGTTGGTACTGGCCGGAAGCTCAAAAGCTCAGATGTTTGAGGGACTCAAGGCCGCTTTCGACAAGAAGGAATTGCCGGAAGTGGAATCCGGCGCGATGTGCTACATGATGTCAAAACAATCGTACTTGGGCGACCGTGACCGTAATTGGCATCCCCACCTGATGTTTTTCCTTCCTTTAATGGACCCTGCGGCGTGGGGGGCTGGCTTGCCGGGATCCCCGGTAATTTTGGGACTCAAAGACACTCCGGACCGACTGACTTTATTTTTGATTCCGGTGGCCAAGTGGTCGGATGGGACGGATGCTTCCATGGATGGGAAGTGACGGGTAGGTTGGCCTGGGCCGTAGTCGCGTTTTAATCTTTTCGGCATAAATCAACGTCAAAATCCCCACACGTAAGACCGACGTGTGGGGCACCCTCAAGCATATCAACCCTTACATCATATGACATCTTATAGTAACCGAAATTAGGCGCGTTCCAATTGGCGGCGGAATTCGGCGGCGTCGAGCTTGTGCTTGGCTACTTTGCGGGGGCCGATGAAAATTACTGGGACGTCGTTGGTGTAGCGGGCGCGGAGGGATTCGTCGCTGTCGATATCTACTTCGCGCAGCTTTGCGTTGAAATCGCGCAGCGCGGGGGCCATGGCGGCTTTGGCTTCGTCGCACAGGTGGCAGTTAGCGCGCGTATAGAGTGTTACGTCGCGGGGACCGGCTACTGACAGGCGGCCGTCTTCGGTGCGGGCGTAAAAATCGCCGCCTTCGCCCGGCTTCAGCAATCCTTCGTTAACAAGTTGCGTCACCACGTCGAGCACTGCTTCGCGGTCGGCTGGCGGATTGCCTCCGATGAATTCCAGCATGGTGTGCAAGTCGAGCGAATCGCGTTCGAGTTCGTCGTAGAGAGCGAGGATGCGTTTCCCAATGGGGTTCATTTGTTTTTCGGCGGCTGCGTTCATGGATTTAATTTGTATCCCTTTTGGAATGGGCCCATGTGCGGATAGAAAGCGTGTGCGCGGAAGACTTCCAGAATCTGGCGGATGTGGCCCATGTCATGCAGCGCCCACTCGTTCATCAGATGGGCCACTGTGATGGGGCCGAACTCCTGATGTTTGCCGGTGCGCGAAAGAACGCCGGCGGGAAGATAGCGCAGCCAGGAAAGGGTGCGGTCGCGTTCGTGGCAGAAATTTTTCAGGTGGTCCTGCGCGCGGCCCGCGTATTTTCCGGCTTTATAGAGGGCGTTCTGGTCGTAGGATTCGAGGAACGGAGAGTTTTCCTCGGACATTTTCTTGATGCGCTGGCGGAAGCCGGCATCTTCCACGTCGGCCATGTGCGCCAGAATTTCGCTGATGGACCAGCGCTCCATCGAAGGCTTCCAGTGCAATTGTTCGTTGCTGGCCGTGTGAATAATTTTTTCGATGATGATAGGCGTTTGCTCGAGCACGGCCAATCCCGGCAACGCCTTTGTGGCGGTTTCCATCTGCGCCTCCCGAGGAGCGTGCTTCTTTTATACCGCAGTCGGAGGCGGAATTGAATCGCTGTACTAGCCTGGGAACGCCATTCTCCTGAATGGCGTTTGGTGGGGCGCCAATCGGGAGATTGGCGTTCCCGGGAATCGTTCCCAGAAAGAAACTAGAATTCCCGGGTCGAGCCGGAGCACGTTCGGACGCGCCTAACCCGCACAGCCAGGAGTGGCTGTGCTACTTGTGCCTGGCGGCGGCGCATGGTACATCCTGAACGGAGGCGGAGCGAATGGCGCAGGTGGTGGCGTTCGTGGATGATTTGTTTTTTCAGTCGAAGATCATGGAGACGGCCCGGCACGTGGGCGTGGAATTGAAGTTTGTGTCGACGGGCGGCGCGCTGGCGGAAGTGATGGCGAGCGGGAATCCGCGGCCTGGTGATTGTGGATTTGAACGCGCGGCAAGGGCCGGTAGAATCAATTGCGCAGTTGCGCGCGGCTGGAAATTCGACGCCGCTGGTTGCTTTTTTTCGCACGTGCAGGTGGATTTGGCGGAACGGGCCCGAGCGGCCGGTGCGCAGGAGGTGATGCCGCGTTCGAAATTCACGCAGAACCTGGCAACCATCCTCGCTCGCGCGAAATCCTAGAGCGAGCGGAACATTTCACTTCGGCGTCATTCTGAACGGAGTGGGGAATCCAGAGCAAATTCCAAATGTTTAAGCAAAAGTCAGTTTTCGGTGATGGTTCGAGTAGCACAGCCACTCTTGGCTGTAGGGCGGTTAAAGCCGCAGAGAATGGCACACAGGCAGGAGTGCATGTGCTACCAAGATCGGCCGGCTCACACTCCAAGTCGAAAATCGCGTTGCTGGTAATTTTAATGCTGTCGGCATCCGCGCGCTCAGCGGCGGCGCAAGTGGCCTCGACAACGGAACCGTCGGAAGAAAAAACCGCTTCGGCCGCTTTGAGCGCGGCGCTGGTAAGCGCGTGCCGGCAGAACGAGCCGGTGTTCGGCCATTACTTGACCAACGAAAACGAAAGCGCGTTTCGCGCCCTGCCCAAAGAGGAACGCACCGCGATCATGCGCCGGTTTTCGCTGATTGATGATCCCGGCCGGGCGCTACTATCTTCCGATTCCGCGAACCATACGATTTTGCGGTGCGAATCGAAAGGCCCCACCGTGGAATTTCGGTTCGGGGCAGAACACGGGCACGAGAATATCGAGTACGTTCCGGTGCAGGTGGTGGATGGTCAGTCGATCGAATTTGGCATGGTGCGCGAAGGCGGCGGGTGGCGGCTGCTTTCGGTGGGATTGCTGCTGCTCAACATTCCCGAGCTTTCCAAACAGTGGGCCCAGCAAGCGATGGAGGATCGCGAGAATGCGGCGGTCGCGTCTCTGCGAGATCTGGCTGCCGCGATCGCGGCCTACAGCCGCGCTTACGGCCAGCTGCCGAATTCGCTGAAGCAATTAGGACCAGCGGGGAAAGACGGCGTTTCTCCGCAAGCCGCGCAATTGGTGGACGATGACCTGGCCAATGGAGAGCGAGGCGGATACCGCTTCCGCTATCGCGTGGTGCCGGCCACCGACGGCGGCCCGGATGGATTTGAGATTGCCGCGCAGCCCACGGAATATGCAAAGACGGGAAACCGGTCGTTCTTCCTCGATACGCAGGGCAAAGTGCACGCCGCCGATCATCAGGGCGCGTTTGGCGTTGTGGATGATCCGGTGATCTCGCCGGAGGGCGCAGGGTAGTCCGTGACTGCTTCGCGGTTCCGGCGATGCGAATGATACTCCGCGACAAGCTGTGTCAGGTATAATGCGCGCATATTAACGAGACACGCGAGACGCAATTTTTAAAGCGCAAGGGGAACAAATGTCGCAGGCCAAGGCGATTCAGGTTTTAGCCGACCGGATCTTTCCCGGCGAAGGGTTGTTGTGGGACGCAGGACGGATCGCCGCGGCGAATCTGCTGCTGGTGATGTGCGCTTGGCTGGCTGTGCCGCTGCCCTGGACCCCGGTGCCGATTACCGGCCAAACGTTCGGCGTGCTGCTGGTGGCGGTGCTGCTCGGCTCGCGGCGCGGATCGATCGCGCTGGGATTTTATCTACTGGAAGGGCTGGCTGGCCTGCCAGTGTTTCAACCCTTCGGATTGCCCGGCGCCGCCCGGCTTGTCGGACCGACCGCTGGGTATTTGCTTGCGTATCCGGTCGCGGCGTATGCCACCGGCTGGCTGGTGGAGCATGGAGCAGGAAAAACCACCTCGCGGCTGGTTGGAGCGCTGCTTTCCGGCGAATTTTTGATCTTTAGCTCGGGTTGCGCGTGGCTGGCTGTGGGATTGCGTATGGGTTGGGCTCGGGCAATTGCTGGCGGATTGACGCCATTCCTCCCCGGCGAATTGATCAAAATGGCGCTGATAATTGCAGCCGTTCGCGGCATTGAAATCGTCCGGCAGCAGCGAGCGTAATCAGTATCTGAAATCTAAAATTTAGATTGGCAAATTCCTGGGACGCATTTTGCAAGACAACCAGTAACAAGCTTCTCCCCGAGGTGCGAATGCCGCCTTCCGCGTTTCCACAGCCGGAATCTCTGGAACAATCCGTGCGCGCCGCCAACCAGCGTTTCTATACGGCTTTCGAATCACTGGACTTAGCGCAGATGGAAGGAATCTGGCTGCACGAGGATTGGGTGCAGTGCGTGCATCCTGGTTGGGATTTGCTGGTGGGCTGGGAAGAAGTGCATGATAGCTGGGCGCGCATCTTCGCGAACACCAAGCGCATCAAACTGGCGCTGAGTTCGGTGCTGGCGCGCGTGGAAGGCGAAGTGGCCTGGATCGCGTGCACGGAACATGTGACCAGTTTATTTTCCACCGGGTTCGATGAAGTGCTGGTGCAAGCCACGAATATTTTCGTCTTGCGCGAAGGCCAATGGACGTTGGTTGCGCGCCATTCCTCGCCGCTGCCCCCGGAAAAAGAACAAACGGTGCAATAGATTCTGCCGCTCGCGCCTGCCGAGCGACTGGATCGTTTCTGTTCACGGTTCCACCTTCGCTCACTACATCCCTCATGGCATTGGTGAAACGGCGTGGGTTCAGCTAATATCCAACGCTCACCATGCGCGCTTCTCTTCCAGCGAGAAGATCGATTGCACTCGGGGCGGCTTTTGCGTCGATGGCAGCCATGATTGTGCCGAACATTGTTTGGGCTCAAACGCAGTTGTCTCCTGCTCAACTGAATCTTCCCACACCGGAGCAACAGGAAGCTGCCGCGGCGCGGCCCGTGTTTGAATTTCATAGCGGCTTTTGGGTGAATCTTCATCATGTGCTCTACGAACAGGCGCGTTTGCGGCAGCAGCAGCCGACCAATCGGGGCGGATCCGCAGCGGCGCCGGGTGCTGCCGCTACTCGCGAACGCGCGACGGCAAATTCACCGGACTGGACCGCTGCGCTGAATTTTTACGTGAGCGAGATGGATCGTGATTTGCTTTTTGACAGCGGCATGATTGACATCAATAACCGCCTGGCGCAACTGGAAGCTTGCGAAGACCTAAGCGGACGCAGCGATCCGGACTGCACATCGCGTTTGGATCACGACCTGGTCCAGGCGCTCGAACGCGCCGCGCCGGTTTACCGCGAACGATGGTGGCCGGAGGACGATCGCGCGAATCGCGCGTGGATCACCGCAGTGGCGCCGCTGGTGCGGCAGATGGGCAAGCCGCTCGCGGAAAAACTCTCCGAAACGTACCATGCGAAATGGCCGCCTGGCGCGATCCTGGTCGACGTTGCCGCGTACGCCGGTCCACTCGGCGCGTATACCACGCTCGATCCCTTGCACATCACGATTTCCAGCACGGACCGGCGCAACCAGGGCCTTTCGGGATTCGAGATTCTTTTTCACGAATCTTCCCACGCGCTGGCAGGCGCGGTGCAGCAACAAATCATTCGAGATTGCCGCGCCGCGAACAAGCCGATTCCCCGAGACCTGTGGCACGCGCTGCTTTTCTACACTACGGGCGCTCTGGTGAAGCAACTGCTCCAGAAATCGGCCGCGCCGGGCTCGGCAGCCTATAAGCCTTATGCCGTGCGCAACGAACTCTACGCGCGCGGGTGGCAGGATTATGAGAGAGTTTTGGAAAAATACTGGCAGCCGTATCTTGATGGAAAAACGGATTTCGATGAAGCGTTGTCGGAACTTGTGGCCGGATTGTAACCTGCGCGCGGCAGGTGAAAAGATCATGAACAGGAATCCTAGCATTCATTCGAGAATGAAATTCCTCGGGCTTGCGCTACTTGCCGCAACGTTTTGTGTCTTGATTTCCGCCGCGCAGGAACCGACGCCTCCGGCGCCCGATTTTTCCAAGCTGGGGCGCACCGTCGTTCTCGAATTGGCCACCGGACAGTTCGAGAAAGTGGCAGCTCAATTCGATGCTGCCATGTCGCAGGGCCTTCCTGAAGCAAAGTTGGCGCAAACCTGGAGCAGCCTGATAGCACAAGTTGGATCTTTGAAAGCAATCAATGAAGTTCGAGTGGTTCCGGAGCAAAAATACAAAGTTGCGTACGTCACCTGCCAATTCGAAAAGACTCTGCTCGACGCGAAGATCGTTTTCTCCGCGGATGCCAAAATTGCAGGATTATTTTTCGTCCCAGCCGGTCAAGCAGGCGGAACCGGTTCCGTTTCTCAAGACGAATGGTCCAAACCGGCTTACGCGATGCCGAACTCCTTCCGCGAAACATCGGTGACGATCAAGAGTACGCGTTGGGAATTGCCTGGCACGCTGACCTCGCCCGACGGTAACGGACGTTTTGCCGCGGTGGTGCTGGTTGCAGGCTCGGGTCCGCATGATCAGGACGAGACGATCGGCCCCAACAAACCGTTCAAGGATCTTGCGTGGGGACTGGCGAGCCGGGGAATTGTGGCGCTGCGTTACACCAAGCGCACGGCGAAATATGGGTTGAAGTCCACCGATGATGCGGACGCGCTGACCGTGAAAGATGAGGTGATCGACGATGCGCGCGCCGCAATCGCATTCGCCGCGGTCCAGCAAAATGTGGACCCCAAGAGAATCTATTTGCTGGGACACAGCCTGGGCGCCTATCTCGCTCCGCGAATCGCCACCGGCGACCCACAAATTGCCGGAATTATTTTGTTGGCTGGAAACATCCGGCCCACCGAACAATTGATCGTCGAGCAGGTTCGCTATCTCACCAACCGAAGCGGGGCGGCGTCGCCCGAAGCTCAAAAGCAAATTGACGCAGCCGAACAAGTGCAACGGGAAGTGGAGAGTCCAGACCTGAAGCCGGGTACGATGATAGACGTATTCGGTTCGCAGACACCCAGTTCCTACTGGCTCGATCTGAGAAGCTATGATCCCGGCCAGACGGCTGCGGCGTTGAGAATTCCAATCCTAATTTTGCAAGGCGATAAAGATTACCAAGTTCGTCTTGCGGATTTCGACGGTTGGAAGAAGGCGTTGACCGGGCACTCGAACGCGACGTTCAAAATCTATCCCGGCCTCAACCACCTTTTCATGATTAGCACGGCTACGGGCGAACAACTTTCCACGCCCTCGGAGTACAACACAGCCGGCCATCTTTCTGCGGACGTGGTGGGAGACATCGCGACGTGGATTTCTTCGCCGGGGCCGCTATCTCGATAGTCTTGGTCTTGGCGCCTGGTTTAACAGGAGAGGCAACTTCAAAAGCTTTTACCGCAGAGGCGCGGAGGGACGCAGAGAAAGCCGAATCAAGGAAATTTAAAATTTTCAATTTAAGTTCGAATGGGCGCGCAAAAATCGTGAGGAGGCGGCCAATTGTGCGCGACGAAACGTTGTGCTAATCTTTCCAGCTTGAAGCGGCGTTTGTATCGTCGGGTAGCGTTCACCCCATCACAATTCCAGGATCGTAGCCGGCAAACGAATCGTTAGCCTCCTGGCCGGCCGTTATTCGCCGCGATTGATGAACGCACTCCGAACGGTAAAAGGGAGTAAGTATCCCATGGCGACTCAGAGCGCTTTACCCCAGGTTTCCGAGATCAAGTTGGCACATTCTCCGGATTGTGATGACGCCTTCATGTTCTATGCCCTGGCGACCGGAAAAATCCGGACGCCGGGTCTGAAGTTTACGCATGTGCTGTCCGATATTGAGACGCTGAACCAGTCCGCGCGACGCGAGGTGTATGACGTGACGGCCGTTAGCTTCTACGCCTACGCGTTTCTGGCGGACAAGTACGTGCTGCTCGATTGCGGCGCGAGCTTCGGTGAGGGCTACGGGCCGATCGTCGTCTCGACTCATCCCCTGAAGAAAAACGAGCTGGCTGGCCGGACGATTGCAATTCCGGGCACGCTGACCACGTCCTATCTAGCCTTGAAATTATTTGAACCGGGCGTGGAAACGGTGACGATGCCGTTCGATAAGATCCTCGACGCCGTACAGACGGGAGAGGTGGAGGCCGGGCTGCTGATTCACGAAGGGCAACTGATGTATTCGCAGATCGGCTTGCATCGCGTGGTGGACCTGGGGCAATGGTGGCACAAGGAAACGAATCTGCCCTTGCCGCTGGGCGCGAACGCCATCCGGCGCGCATTGGGCCCGGAAACCGGCCGACAAGTGGCGCGGGCAATCCGTGAAAGCGTAGCCTACGGCCTGGGGCACCGGGAAGCGGCTTTGGCGTATGCATTGCAATTTGCGCGTGACATGGATCCGGATTTGGCCGACAAGTTTGTGGGCATGTACGTGAACAACTGGACTTTGAATTATGGTGAAGAAGGGCGGCAGGCGGTGCGCGAACTCTATGCTCGCGGAGCCGCGGCGGACCTGATGCCCGCCAACGTGGAAGTGGATTTTCTGGATGAGGTAGCTGTTTGAGTTCGAAGGGCACGAACTCCTTGGCACTGATTCTCGCTCATACCGGAAGTTATCCGCGCATCGGAGATGCCGCGGACCTGCAAGTCCTCCGTCGAACGATTGCGGCCGCCGATCGCGGCGAGCGAACCTCGGCCGACCTGGCGGACGCGGAAAGCGAAATGACGCGCCGCGCCATCGCGGACCAGGTTCGCGCGGGCGTCGACTTGCTCACCGACGGCATGATCCGGTGGTATGACCCCATTTCTTACCTTGCAGGCAAATTGGAAAACATCCAGATCAAAGGCTTGCTGCGGTTCTTCGATACCAACACTTATTTTCGCCAGCCCGTGCTGCAAGGCGTTCCCAAGCGCAAAGGTCCGTTGGTGCTGGAAGAAT
Source organism: uncultured Acidobacteriota bacterium (assembly GCA_963797765.1). Lineage (GTDB taxonomy): Bacteria > Acidobacteriota > Terriglobia > Acidiferrales > UBA7541 > JBGPTK01. The sequence continues at coordinate 384,856 of CAWCQU010000004.1, forward strand.
TTGCTTTCGCGAGGAATGCGCTGGGCCACTTGCCCACGCCTCCGCATAAAGGCGGAAAGTTGGCGATTAAGCCGGTGTTGACCGGGCCATACACGCTGGCTAAATCGTCGCTATCGGAAAATGGAGCGTCTGGATCTTTGGAAGGGCGCGCTTTGGCCTACGCGGAAGCTCTGGCGGCGGAAATCACCGCGTTGATCGAAGCGGGCGCAAGTTTTATCCAGGTGGATGAGCCAGCGATCGTCAAGTACCCAGGAGACTGGGCGGTTTTCGAACGCGCGCTGCTGCCGCTGGTGAAGGCCAAGGAAAAAGCGACAGCGGAGGGCCGGAAAGTTGATTTGGCTCTCTATGTTTATTTTCATGATTGCTCGACGATCTACGAAAAACTTGTAGCTCTGCCGGTGGACGTGCTGGGAATCGATTTCACTTACAATCCAAAATTAATAGATAAAGTGGCCGCGGCCGGTTCGCCGAAACCGCTGGGGCTTGGATTGATCGATGGACGAAACACAAAGCTCGAAGATGCTTCGGCGGTTGCGGGGCAGGTGGAAAAACTGATGAAGAAAATGGAAGGCGGACGCGCGTACCTGGGCCCTTCTTCCGGGCTTGAATATTTGCCGCGCGATCGAGCCTATGCCAAGCTCGAATTGCTGGGCAAGATTCGCGCCGAGTTGAACGGGTGATGGGAAAAGTCCGATGAGCCGCGCAAAACTCGAACAACTCGGGTTGGACCTGCCGCTTTTTCCGACGACTTCCGTGGGAAGTTTTCCCAAGCCGGATTATTTGGTGAAAGCTCGCGCCGATTTCAATAAAGGCACGGTCTCGCGCGAGGAACTGACCGATCTGGAGCGCAAAGCCACCGCGTTCTGGATTGAGAAGCAGGAAGAGCTTGGAATCGATGTTATGGTGGACGGCGAAATGTATCGCGGCGACATGGTGGCTTATTTCGCCGAGCATTTTCCGGGATTCGCGGAAGGCGGATTGGTGCGCAGTTACGGCAACCGCTATTACCACAAACCGATTATCACCGGCGAGGTGAAATGGCCGGGCCCGGTGACGGTGGATTGGTGGAAATACGCGCAGAGCCTGACCAAAAAGCCGCTGAAGGGTATGCTCACCGGCGGCTACACCATCATGGACTGGAGCTTCAACGAGCATTATGCCGACCGTAGAGCCACCGCGCTAGCAATTGCCGGCGTGATTCGCAAAGAGGTGGAAGCGCTGATCGCGGCCGGGTGCAAAATTATTCAGATCGACGAGCCGGCGCTTTCCGTGCGCCCGGAAGAATTGCCCATCGCGATTGAAGCGATGCACCACGCGACGAATGGCTTGAACGCGTACTTCGTCACGCACGCCTGCTACGGCGCGTTTGAACATATTTATCCGGAGATGCTCGAGCTGGCGGTGGACAATTTCGATTTGGAATTATCGAACAACGACCTGACGCTGCTGGAGATTTTTCGCCGCTCGCCTTTTACCAAGGATATCAGCTTCGGAGTGGTGGATGTCCATTCGCACAAGATTGAAGACATTCCTTCGGTGAGGCGGCGAATGGAACAGGCGCTCACGATTCTGCCGCGCGAAAATATATGGGTTGATCCCGATTGCGGATTGAAGACGCGCACGGTGGACGAAGCGATCGATAAATTGAGAGTGTGCGTGGCCGCGGCAAAAGCATTTCGGAATTAATCCATTTGGTCTAGGGCGCAGCCGGAATTCTGTTTTGACCATCCAGAGGTTCTTATCGCCGAAGTTTCCAATCCGCGGCGCTGCCATTGGCCAAAAATCGATTTGGCCATTCGCTACCATGATGAAGAATGGGGCGTGCCGGTGCACGACGACCGGAAGCTTTTCGAATTTCTGATACTCGATGCGTTCCAGGCCGGATTGAGCTGGGATACGATTCTGCGCAAACGCGAGAATTTCCGTGCTGCTTTCGATAATTTCGACGCCGAAATTATTTCGCGCTACGACAAGCAAAAAGTGAAGGCGCTGCTGAAAGATGCCGGAATCATCCGCAACCGGCTGAAGGTTCACGCCGCCATCGAGAATGCCAAGAAATTCCTGGAAATTCAGAAAGAGTTTGGCAGCTTCGACCGCTATATCTGGCGGTTCGTTGGGGGCAAGCCGCGCGTGAATCGCCGCCGCGCTCCGCGGGATGTTCCCGCAAAAACGCGGGAATCGGATGCCATGAGCGAGGCATTGAGGGAGCGCGGATTCAAATTTGTCGGCTCGACGATTTGTTATGCGTTTATGCAAGCGGCCGGGATGGTGAATGACCACGCTGTTCATTGCTTCCGGTATTCGCAACTGCTTTAAGCGCCCTCAGACAAGCCTGCCTAGCGGCAGCCGTGTGGTTGAAAGTAAAGATGCCACCCTAAAGGGTGGCGCTACACGGCCACTTCCACTCGGCGGTTCCGCACGGGCTCTTACGCTTCGACCTCCAATAATTCCGAGGCTGAATTTCAGGAATGCGAATCCGGCTCGCCTGGCTCGTCCCGAGGGAAGCTGACTGGTTACCTTGACGCGCTACTGAAGATTCAAATACATTCGGAAGGCGATATGACTTGCCGACGGCTCAATTCGATTGCCGCTATTTTTCTATTTGTGCTGCTGATTGCTTTGCTTGGCGTCCGCGCTCAAACCCCTGCACAAACTCAACCGCCGCTTGAGTATCAGAAGGCCGCCGGAAAAACGCCTTCGGCATGGCCGAAAGAGCCGGTGCGCGCGCCGAAGGGAATGGTGGTGACGGACGAGCGGCTGGCTTCGGAAGTTGGCGCCGACATTTTGAAAGAAGGCGGCAACGCCGTCGACGCCGCCGTGGCAGTGGGATTTGCGCTGGCCGTGGTGGAGCCGGAAGCGGGAAATATCGGCGGGGGCGGATTCATGCTGGTGCGGCTGCGCGACGGCCGGACGAACTTCGTCGATTACCGCGAGCAAGCGCCACAAAACACCACGCGTGATTTATATCGCGGCGCGGATGGCAAAATCGATTCCAAAGCTTCCGTGGTTGGATACCGGGCGATTGGAGTACCCGGCACAGTGGCTGGATTGTGCCTGGCTTTGAAAGATTACGGCACGATGAAGCTGCCGGAAGTGATGGCCCCTGCCATTCGGCTGGCCGCCGAAGGTTTTCCGGTTAGTGAGCGGCTCGCCGGGTTGTGGCGCATGGCGCAGCCACTGCTGGAACCCTTTCCGATGAGCAAGCGGATTTATCTGAAGGGAGGGGCATTTTACCAGCCTGGCGAGATTTTTCGCCAGCCGGAACTGGCGGCAACTTTGCGGCGAATTGCGCAGCTTGGACCGGCGGAATTTTATCGCGGACAGACCGCGAAAAACCTGGCTGACGAAATGGCGAAGCAGGGCGGGTTGATCACACTTGCCGATTTGAATCTGTATCAGGCGCGGATTCGCGTGCCGCTGCGCGCGAACTATGAAGCGAGCGGCAGCAAATGGGAAGTGATCACCAGTCCGCCGCCGAGTTCGGGCGGAATTGCATTGATCGAAGCGCTGAATATTCTGGAGCCGCTGGAATTGAAAAGTTGGGACGATCCTCAATCGGTGCATTGGGTAATTGAATCGCTGCGAAGGGTATTCGCCGATCGCGCAGCGTATCTGGGGGATTCGGATTTTGTGCATGTGCCGGTGAAGGGGCTTACCGATCCGCGTTATGCCGCGGAATTGCGCGCTACTATTGATCCGCTGCGAGCTTCTTCGAGCAAGCAGGTGGGCGCGGGAAATCCCGCGCCGTTCGATTCCGCGCCGGGAACTCCGACCGGGACAGGCTCGCGGCTTTTGCGCGAACAAACCGGCTGGCAGGAGCGGGAGCTTCGCCGCGGGGGACAAACCACGCACTTTTCCGTGGTCGATGCGGCCGGAAATGCCGTATCGAATACATATACGATCAACGCCTACTTCGGATCTGGAGTCACTTCCTCCGGCGGATTTTTGCTCAATGACGAGATGGATGATTTTGCCGCCGATCCCGGCGCGCCCAACATGTTTGGGTTGATCCAGTCCGAAAACAATGCGATCGGACCGGGGCGGCGGCCATTGAGCAGCATGACGCCGACAATTCTGCTGCGCGATGGGAAATTGAGTTTTGTTACCGGCTCGCCTGGCGGCGCCACAATTATCTCAGTGGTGCTGCTGAGCGCGTTGAATTGGATGCGGCTGGGCATGAATGCCCAAGCGGCGGTGAACGCTCCGCGATTCCATCAGCAATGGATGCCGGATGAAGTGGGCATTGAACCATCGTTTTCTGATGGAGTGGTGAGCGACCTGCGCCAGCGCGGTTATACCCTTGCGGAGAAAGATTGGATTGGGAAAGTGGAAGCGATCGGCATCGATGCGAAAACCGGCGAGCGGCTGGGCGCTGCCGATCCGCGTCGAAACGGAGCCGCCGTAGGGTATTGACGGGGGTGGGTGTTTGCCTCCACGATAGTCCGTTCCCAGTAATGCTCGTGCGCGCGGGGGATTGCGGTGAAGCGCGCGATACGAGACGGCCCGCTCAACTCACAAGGATCCGAATGGAACGAGTGCTTTCAACTTATTTGTACGCCGAAAAGCCTCTAACGCTTGGCTTGCTGGCGGAAATCGCCGGCGCGGGAATTCCGGCAATCGAATTATTCTGCGTGCCTTATCATTTTGATTACCGGTCGCCCCAGAAAGTGCGCGATCTGGCCGATTGGCTGGGCGAGAGCCGCCTGAAGGTGCATTCCCTGCATTCGCCGATGGAGCGGGACGTACAATCCGGCAAGCGCGACAGTGGAATGGCGATTTCGATTTCCGATCCGGAACGATTGCGGCGGTTGGATGCGGTGGATGAAGTGAAGCGGGCGCTGGAAGTGGCTGAAAGCATTCCATTTCGTTTTCTGGTGCAGCACCTGGATTCCGGCAAACGCATGTCGGACCAGCGGCGGCTCGATGCGGCATTCAATTCGCTGGAGCACCTGGCGATATTCGCGAAACAAAGGGACGTGGTGATTGCCTTGGAAAATACGCCGGGCGAATTGACCTCGCCTTCCAGCCTGCGGCAATTTATCGTGGATACGCGGCTGAATGACCTGAAAATGTGTTTCGACGCAGGGCACGCGCACATGGAAGATGGAATCGAAGCGAGCTTCGACCTGATGCGCGAACGCGCCGTCACCACTCATGTGCACGATAATCATGGAGAGAAGGACGAGCATCAACTTCCCTACGAAGGCACGATCGATTGGGATTCGGCTTTGAAGATTCTGGCGAGCGCGCCGAAGGAGCTGCCGATCGTGCTGGAGCTGAAGGAACAGGGAGCGAATTTACCGTCTCTTCCGCAGATCGCCGCGGTGTTCGACAAAATCGAAAAAAACTTTACCCCCAAAAAGTAAGGCGCTGGGCGGCAGGTGTCGTCCGGCAATGCAATCATGGCAGGCGGAAGATGGAATCACAGGGAGTGCGAATGGCGGCAGCGGTTGTAACCATCGAAAAAGTGGGAGAGCACTCCGGCCAAGCGGTGACGATTCGCGGGTGGCTCTACAATCTTCGCGAATCGGGAAAATTGCTGTTTCCGATTTTTCGCGATGGAACCGGCATCATTCAGGGTGTGGTGTCGCTGAAGGAAAATCCCGCCGCGTTCGAAGCGGTAAAGGGACTGACGCAGGAATCGAGCGTGATTGTTACTGGAACAGTGCGAGCTGAGCCGCGCGCGCCGGGCGGATTTCGAACTGGGGATCACCGAGGTGCAGGTGGTTCAGCGCGTGCCGGAATCCCAGCCATTTCCAATTCAGCTGAAAGAACACGGAGTCGATTTCCTGCTGGACCAGCGGCACCTGTGGATTCGCACGCCGCGGCAGGCGGCTATTCTTGAGGATTCGCGCCCAGGCCGTGCATGCCGCGCGCAATTTCATGGACGGCCAGGGGTACGTACTTACCGATTCGCCGATTTTTACTCCGGCGGCTTGCGAAGGCACTTCCACTCTTTTCGAAGTGAATTACATTGACGATCAAAAGGCTTATTTGACGCAATCGGGCCAGCTTTATATCGAGGCGACCGCGGCGGCACTCGGTAAGGTCTATTGCTTCGGCCCCACCTTTCGCGCGGAAAAATCGAAGACGCGGCGGCATTTGACGGAATTCTGGATGCTCGAGCCGGAAGCCAGTTACGCGCATCTGGACGACGTGATGCTGCTGGGCGAGCAGTTAGTAAGCGCGATGGTGCAGTCGGTGGTGCAGCACCGCTCGCGTGAACTGGAAACGCTGAAGCGTGATATTTCCAAACTTGAAAACGTAAAGCCGCCGTTCCCGCGCATCACCTATGACGATGCGATCAAAGTGCTGCAAAAAAACGGCAATCCCGCGAAGTGGGGCGACGATTTGGGCGGGGACGAGGAAACCATCATTTCCAAGGAATTCAGTCTTCCGGTGATGATTCATCGCTACCCGCTGGCCATCAAGGCGTTTTACATGTCCACGGACGAGCAGAGACCCGAACTGGCGCTTAGTTTCGACATGATCGCGCCAGAAGGTTACGGCGAAATTATTGGCGGCAGCGAACGCCTTTCCAGCTATGAAACGCTGGTTGCCCGTTTGCGAGAACACAATCTGCCCGAAGAATCCTTCCAGTGGTATCTAGACCTCCGGCGCTATGGCAGCGTTCCGCACGCGGGCTTTGGCCTGGGCTTGGAACGCACCGTAGCCTGGATTTGCGGAACTGAGCACATCCGGGAAGTCATCCCCTTCCCTCGCATGCTGTATCGCGTCTATCCTTAGTCGGCTCTCGCACTGTCGTTTCACCGAGCCGCGACGAAAACCAACATGGCTGAAAAAATCCGTATCCTCGGCGTGCCGATGGACCTTGGCGCAAGCCGCCGGGGGGTCGACATGGGGCCTTCCGCTCTGCGAGTGGCCGGACTGCAGGCGCGGCTGAAGCAGCTTGGGCATCATGTGGAAGACATCGGCAACATCCCGGTGAAACAAGCCGAGGAGCAGCATTACGGCGATAAGCGCGCGAAATACCTGACTGAGATCGCGGAGACCTGCCGGGGCCTGGCGGAAATCACCGAGCGCACTTTGGCCGAAGGCTTACTGCCGCTGGTGTTGGGAGGGGATCATTCCATCGCTTCAGGAACGATTGCCGGGGTGGCAGCGCATTTCCGCAAGCAGGAGAAGCGCATCGGTCTGATCTGGCTGGACGCGCATGGCGACATGAATACGCCGGAATCTTCACCCTCCGGAAACATCCACGGGATGCCGATGGCCGCGATTGCCGGGTATGGACCTCCGGAGCTGACCGAAATCGCTGGGTTCAAACCCAAGGTCGAGCCTCGCAGCATCGCGATGGTGGGAATTCGCGACCTAGATTCGAAAGAACGCCGCATGATCAAGGAGGCGGGAATCCACGTTTTCACCATGCGCGATATTGACGAGCGCGGCATGCGCGAAGTGATGACGGCAGCGATTCGATTCACCACAGACGATACGGCCGGGGTGGCGGTGAGCCTGGATATGGATTTTGTGGACCCGACGGACGCGCCGGGAGTGGGAACACCGGTGCGAGGAGGCGTCACCTATCGCGAGGCGCACCTGGCCCTGGAAATGATCGCGGATAGCAAGTGCATGGTTTCTTTTGAACTGGTGGAAATTAATCCGGTAATCGATTTGCACAATACGACGGCCACGTTGGGAGTGGAATTGGCGCTTTCCGCCCTGGGGAAGAAGATCCTGTAATGAAAATTTAGTTTAGCCGGCAATCATCCAATGGCGAATGAAAAAAAGCGTTTACGAGTAGGCGTGCTGTTTGGCGGGCGTTCCGGCGAACACGAAGTATCGCTGGTTTCGGCGGCTTCCGTGATTCGCGCGCTCGACCCCGAAAGATACGACGTGGTTCCGATCGGCATCAGCAAGGACGGCCGCTGGCTGGTGGGCGGAAGCGCGCACAAGTTGCTCCCTGAAGTTTTGCGCAGCGGAGACCGGGTGGTGTTGCCGCCCGATCCGAGCGCTTCCGCGTTGATGCCGTTCGCAAGCGGCACTGGGCAGCCCAGCATCCGCGTGGACGTGATTTTTCCGGTGCTGCATGGAACGTATGGCGAAGACGGGACGGTGCAGGGATTGCTGGAACTCGCGGGACTGCCTTATGTGGGGGCGGGAGTGCTGGCGTCGTCCGTGGGCATGGACAAGGACGTGCAGAAGCGATTGTTCGATTACGCCAAAATTCCCATTGTGAGTTTTGTGGCGGTTTCACGCCATGACTGGGAACACGCGCGCCAAAAAGTGATTGGTGTGATCGAAGAAAAGCTGCCCTATCCCTTGTTCGTGAAACCGGCGACGCTTGGTTCGTCCGTGGGCATGACGCGGGTGAAGAGCGCGGAGGAATTGCCGACGGCAATGGACTTCGCCGCGGAATACGCGCTGAAAATTATTGTGGAGCGGGCCGTGACCGCGCGCGAAATTGAAGTTTCGGTTTTGGGCAATGACGAGATTAAGGCCTCCGTGCCCGGTGAAATTGTTCCTCACCGCGAGTTTTATGATTACACCGCGAAGTATCTGGAAGACGGGACGCAACTCCTGATCCCGGCCAAGTTGACCGAGGCGCAGGTGAACAAATTCCAAGAGTATGCCGTGCGCGCGTTCCGCGCCATCGAAGGGACGGGCATGGCGCGCTGCGATTTCTTCCTGGAGCGCAAAACCGGCAAAATTTATGTGAACGAGCTGAATACGATTCCCGGTTTCACGTCCATCAGCATGTATCCCAAATTGTGGGAAGCCAGCGGGCTTCCCTACCCGAAATTGATCGACCGCTTGATTGAGCTGGCGCTGGAATTGCACCGCGAAAAAGAGCGCACGAAGTATTCGATTGAGTTGCCGAGCGGGGCTGGCGGGGCTTTGCAGCAGTAAGGCTCGGCGGTGAAATACATCTCTTCGAGAAAAACAGTTTTTGGTGGCTTTTGAGGTTCGCTCTGGATTCCTCGTCGTCCCGATAAAAGGCATCGGGATTCCTCGGAATGCCCCCTTCCAATGTTGCTACCGTCGATCTGAATATTCGTGTTTGAGGAAATGGCAACTCCCCTTTGATCAACCGCGAATCATCGCAGAATCATTCCGCCTGTCTGGAGGCGCCCTAACCGAGCCCACCGGCGGGGCTGGCCCATTGACAGCTGGCAGTTTGTCTATTAAACTAACCAGTTAGTTGAAGAATGTAGCCGGGCGTTCCCTGACGGACCCGGTTGGACAAGAACGGCGGAGAGGATTGCGGGAAGCGCCGGCATGAGGTTTGGGAAATGAAGCGAGGGCGGCGAAAGGTGGAGAATCCGGAGGCGGCGCGGCGCATCCTGGCCACAGCGGAGCGGATTTTTGCCGAGCAGGGGCTGGCGGGCGCGCGCACGGATGAAATTGCCGCGGCGGCGCACGTGAACAAGGCCATGCTCTACTATTATTTCTCGAGCAAGCGGCGGCTGCATCGTTCCGTCCTGGAAAACCTGTTCCGGCAGCTGAGGGATTCAGTCTATCCACCGCGAACCGTCGAGAAATCCGCCCGGAAGCGCCTGCTGAATTACGTGAACAGTTATTTTGATTTCCTGATTTCGCATCCCAATTTTCCGCGATTGGTGCAGCGTGCGGCCATGGACGCAGGCCAGAATTTCGCGTGGATCGCCCAGGAATATTTGATCGGTTTCCACAAACATGTAAGCCGCGTGATCGAAGACGGCATCGCTTCCAGGGAATTCCGCAAGGTGGATCCGCACCAGGCCGTGCTGAGCATCAACGGGCTGACGGTTTCTTATTTCGCAGCGGCGCCGATTTTCAGCAAGGTGCTGGGGCACAACCTGCTGGCGCCGCAGGCGCTGGCGATGCGCAGAAAAGCGTTACTCGATTTTCTAGCTCACGGGCTGTTTCGCCAGGAGGCAAAGGCCGAATGACCGCGCGAAAGTTTTTCATGCTTCTCGGCGTGCTGTTCCTGATTACGGCTCTGCTCTACTTTTTTACGGTGCCGCGCGGGAATGCGATCCCGCTGATCGGAATCGTCGACGGCAATGAAGTAATCGTGAGCCCGCAAATCGCGGGGCGAATGATTCGCCTGACGGTGGATGAAGGCGATCGCGTGAAAAAGGGCCAACTGATCGCCGAACTCGACCCGGCGGAACTCGAGGCGATGCTGGCGCAGGACGTGGCCAGCATCGCGAGCCTGGAAGCCAAGGTGAACCAATCACGCCAAACACTGAGCATGACCGACGCGCAGACCGATGCGGCGCTTAAACAGGTGGCCGCGATGGAAACCTCGATGCGCTCGCAACTCGATCAGGCGAGAGCCAACCTCGAGCTTGCCTCGATCAATTACAAACGTACTTTAGGCTTGTTCGATGCGGGCGTGCTGCCTGCGCAAAGCCGCGATCAGGATGCAGCGGCGCTGAAAGCATCCCAGGCCAATGTGAAATCGCTGGAGGATCAAGTGCGCGCGCAGGGAGCGGCGCTGGCCGTGGCTCGAGCCAATCGCCAGCAGGTGCAGGTGCAACAGGCTGATTTGCTCTCAGCGCAGGCGCAATTGAATCAGGCCAAGGCGGCGCGAGACCAGGTGCAAACGCAGCTCGGTTACACAAAGATTTTCGCGCCGCTCGATGGAATCGTTTCGGTGCGAGTGGCGAAACAAGGAGAAATGGTGGCGCAGGGCGGGCCGATCGTGGTGCTGGTGGATACAAACGATCTGTGGGTGCGAGCGGACGTGGAGGAAACCTACATCGATTCGATTCACTTTGGCGACAAGCTGAAAGTGCAATTGCCTTCCGGCGACGTGCTCGAGGGGAACGTGATTTTCAAGGGCGTGGAGGGAGACTTTGCCACGCAGCGGGATGTGAGCCGCACCAAGCGTGACATCAAAACGTTTGCGGTGAAAGTGGCGCTGCCGAATCCGAAACAGAATTTGTTTACAGGGATGACTGCGACGGTTCTATTGCCGCCGCCAGCGGAGAAGCGGCATTGGTATGGGAATTGGTAAGAGGTTCTTCGAGAACGGAACTTGGATGCGGGCGCGAGGTCTACTCTGGATTCCTCGCCCGCGGGAGCGGGCTCGGAATGACACCGCGAGAGTGGTGGAAAAATTGGCTGCGGAACCTTTTTGCCTGCAGAGATGCGTTTGATGACAGCGCGGGTGCAGGAGTGGAACTGGACCTATGAATGCGATTGAAGTGGACAACCTTACGAAGCGATTCGGCGATTTGACTGCCGTGGATGGCATCAGCTTCGACGTGCCGGAGGGGGAAATATTCGGGCTGCTGGGACCGAACGGCGCGGGCAAAACCACGCTGATTCGGATGCTCACCACGCTCACTTCGCCCACCTCCGGAACCGCGCGCGTGGGCGGACACGACGTGGTGAAAGATGCTGACGGAGTGCGAAACGTGATCGGAGTGATTCCACAGGCGTTGACGTCCGATCCGGATTTGACCGCGGAAGAAAACATGATGATTCACGCCAAGCTCTACGGCGTGCCGGCGGGCGAGCGCAAGGAACTGATTCGCAATCTTCTTGAATCCGTCGGTCTCGAGAAATTTTCAACCAAGCTGGTGCGCACTTTCTCTGGCGGAATGCGGCGGCGGCTGGAAATCGCGCGCGGCCTGGTGCATTCGCCGAAAATTCTTTTTCTGGATGAGCCGACCACCGGCCTCGATCCCGTATCGCGCACAAACGTCTGGGAACATATTCGCGAGCTGCGGAAGGCTTCAGGACTGACGATTCTGCTGACCACGCACTACATGGACGAGGCCGACAAACTTTGCGAACGCATCGCCATCGTCGACCATGGCAAGCTGGCTGCGATGGATACGCCGGCACGATTGAAGGATACGGTTTCCGGCACGGATACGGTGGAAGCGGAATTCGCGAACCAGCCAGCGGATTGGCTGGATGCATTGCGCGGATTGGCGCACGAAGAAGGCGTTAGCGAGCAGGACGGCGTCTATCGCGTCGCTTCGGATAACGGACCAGCAACGGTGGCGGCGCTGATGGACCTGGCGAGAGCCATGAACGTGACCGTGAAAAAAGTGACGGTGCAAAGCACTTCGCTCGATGACGTGTTCCTGCACTACACGGGGCGGCAATTGCGCGACACGGCGCAAGGAGGGGGCCACTATGACGTCAGCCACCTCTATCGCTAGGAGCGCCGCAGTGGCTTCGCGCACGCGCCGTGATGCGGGCAAGCGCGAAAGGGCGCGCGCATGAAGATTTACCGTGTATGGGCGCTACTCGAGCGCGACATGCGGAAATTTTTCCGCAGCCCCACGTTGATGATCACGTCCATGGTTTTTCCGCTGATGCAACTGATCGTGCTGGGCTATGCCTTCGGCGGAAAAATTAAAGGAGTGGATGTGGCTCTGGTGGATCAGGACCATTCCGATCTTTCGCGCACATTGCGGGAACAGTTCGCGGGAATCGAAACCGGGCCGAAGACATTTCGCATCGTGGAATACCATTCCCTGCCCGATGCGATCATCGACCTGCGCACGGGGCTAGTGCGCGGGGTGGTGCAGATTCCGTATGATTTTTCGCGGCGCGTCTACCAGCACGACCGGCCACGGGTGGCGCTGGCGGTGGACAACACCGACCAGTTCATGTCCACTTCGATAGAGACGCTGGTGCAGCAGCAGGTGGACCAGCTCAACAAGCCGGTGGTGACGACGCGGCTTCCCGGTGATGTGGCGCTGAATATCGTGGAAGTGTATCCCTACATCGAGTACGTGAAATATCTGCTGGCCGGGTCGATTGCCATGGCAATTTTCGTCGTGGCCATGATCGGCGGCGGAATCACATTTATCGACGACAAAGCGCGCGGCCTGCATGAAGGATATTTGGTGACGCCGATTCAATCCGCGGAACTGGTGATGGGATTAAATCTGGCCGGCGCGCTGAAAGGTTTGATGGCCGGAATGGTGCTGACCATCATTGGCGGCCTGATCGCGGGGATTCCGCACATTTGGGATCCGGTACGGCTGCTGTATCTGGCGCTGGTGGTTTCGGTGGCATCGCTGTGCATGATCAGCTTCATGTTTCTGCTGATGGTGCGCGTGGATGATCCGTTGGTGCCGCGGGCGATTTTCGGCGTGCTGAATACGCTGCTGTTTTTCCCTTCGGGCGCCATTTATCCCGCGGAGGGATTTCCGTGGTGGCTGCGCTGGATATCGATCGTCGATCCATTTACCTACACGGTACACGCGTTGCGGAATTTGCTGCTGAAGAACACGGGCATTGATGGGATTTACCGGGACGTGTTAGTTTTGTCGGGGTTTTCGCTGGTGTTCATCACGGCGTCCGTGGCGCTTTTTAAGCGGCAGATTTGATGGACTGATTTTAAGGATGGTGCTCTTGGGAATTCTGGATTCATCCGCGGAAGAGCCGCACTCAAAGTTGTTCCGGTACATTTTGACGACCGCCGTATTCACCGTCCTGGTCGGTCTCGGCGTGTGGTACATCACGCGCTTCCATCACGAGAAACACACGGTGCACATTTTCCTGGAGACGTTGGCCGCCGGAAAAACTGAGCAAGCTTATCGAATCTGGAAGCCATCGCCCACTTACGGCTACCAGGATTTTCTGGATGATTGGGGGCCGGACGGATTCTACGGTCCGGTGAAAAGTTTTCAGATCCGGGATGCCGAAGGGGCGAAGGGCGATAGCAGCGTGGTGGTGATTGCGGAAATCAGTCCGTATTCGCCGTTTCCGGAAGATAACGACGCGGTAAAGCGGAGCAAGAGCAAGGAAATCCGCATCTGGGTGGAGCGCAAGGACCAGTCACTGAGTTTCCCGCCGTAGCGGAGAGCTGAGGAATCGTTTACTGGGCTGTGTTGCTTGTGGGGCCGTTCACAATCGACGGAAGAAATCTCTTTTACTTAGAGATTGGAAGTTCACTCCGGATTCCTCACTTCGTTCGGAATGACGCCTAACCTCGTTTCGCTGCAATCTAGTAGGCCCAGACTTCCGAAACTTTCATCAAAGAATACCGCTAGGGTTGATGAGCCGGAACACGGCCCATTTTGGCAATCCATGCCTGCTGAAATCCAACCATGCGGGAAATTACGCGTGGAACTTCACGATCATCCGGTGAATCGCGCGGAGCGATATTCTGCAGGCCGAAGTGCGGCTGCGAACTCACCGAGACAACGCCGGACATTTCACTCCACATGAAGTAATGCCCCCTCGAGAAATAAGCATCCGCTCCGAAGGATTGCATTCCGAAAAAGAAAGTGGTTCGCCTGGCAATCTCCGGGTTCCAGAGTGGCGAACCTTGTTCATCTTCGCGGCCTGTTTCGATGCCCAGCAAGTCGAGCACTGACGGCGCCACGTCAATGTGAGACGTGAGCCAGGAAATGTGCACGGGCTGTTCGATTGCGTTTGGCGCATAGAGCCGCAGCGGAACGTGGAACGAATATTCGTCAGTGGAGCCGCCTGTGAAATCCGAATCTTCGCGACGCGTGCGGATTCCATGATCTCCAGTGACCACGATGACGGTGTGATCGAGTTGATGATGCTGATCGAGAAGGTCGAGCAATTCTCCCAGCCATGCGTCCTGTATTGCGAGGATTGCACGGGCGCGATCGGTGAGCTTGAGACTGTGATTCGCAGCAGGGTTATCGGGCCAGGGCAGATGGCCGACTTGCGGAACAAAGACAGCGGCGAACGGCCGGCTTTTCGCCATCCACCCGGCGATTTCTTGCTTCATCAGCGCGAGTGCGGCCTGATCTTGGGCTACTCGATAGGTCTTCCAGTTCGGGCCGAGGTTCGCGGGAATCTGCGCAGTCACCTGCTGCCAATCCGGAATTGCAATTTGCTGGAAGCCGAGGGAGCGGAACATTTGCTGGTCGTGCTGGCCTTCCCAATTGGCTGGAGCGAACATCGCGGTGGCATAGCCGGCGCCGGCCAGGGATTGAATCATTCCGGGCAGGCGCAAGTCCGCGTATTGTTCGTCGAATGTCTTGATGCTGTCGGATGGATACCAGGAGCTGAAAAGCGAGAAGAGTGCGCGATTGGTGTAAGCGTAGGTGGTGTATTGATTTTCGGCGACGATCGAGTGGGCCTGCAAGCGTTGGAGATTGGGAAGGTCCGCGAGCGAATCGTCCGCCGGCAGGAAACGGGCCGGGGTGGTCTCCAGAACGATGACGATCAGGTTTGCGCCTTTTTCTTTTTCGAAGAAACGCGGATCGCGATTTGGCGCGGGCGCATGCGTGAACTGGCGATAGGTATCTTCCAGTTCGGGCGCCGAACGGCCCTCGAATTCGTGATTGCTGAATGCGTCGTCATGCCAAAAGGCACGCAGAGAGCGCCACAGCACATTCCGGTGATAGGCCGTCGAGGGCAAGAACGGAATCCAGGAGAAAACCGCCAGTAATAAGACCGCTGCGAGATACCCGGCGATGGCCGTTTTCCAGCGGTGCTCGTTTTGCAGATTTGGGGGATTGCGGGTTTTTGAAGCTCGCCAGATAAATATTCCCAAGCAAATCAAGCAGCTCAGAAAAACATAGAACTCTTTCGTGAGCAGATAGGCTTTGTTCGCTCCCGGATCGTGCCAGCCCCAACTGAGCGCCAACATCAGCAATTCAAAGGAAACAAAGCGGCCTGTTTCCTCGATGGCACGAAACTGGATGTATAAGACGAGGCAAGCGCCGACACTGAACAGCACGATAAGGATCGCTCGAAGTGACCGCGGCAAATATTTAAATAGAAAAAGTAGGAAAACTGGAATTAGCAGCAGCTCGAATAAAATCTCGCTGCGGAAGAAAGTAAGCTGTTCCCAAATCGTTAAACCGGTGCGCGCGCCAACATTCGTTCGGCCGAAGTATTGGGCGGCGACGTGGAAGCCGTTTTGATTCGTCAGAAGATACCACTTGGCCAAAAGGCACAAAGCAGCTGCAAAAAACCACGGCAGAACGAAGCTGGCCGCAGCAATCCAATTGCGGAGTTCCGGGGCGTTTCCTGCCGGTGGATTTTCTTCCTGGGTTGAGCGGCGCGAATCGCCAGTTGGAGCGGCTTTCAAATTTTCGGGCATTTAGCGAACGTCGCGGAGGACTGCAAGAAGTTCCGGAGGAGAAACCGTGGCGGTGCCCAATTTGCCCACTACCACGCCGGCAGCAAAATTGCCGAGTACCGCGCCTTCGCGGAGCGAGCCTCCGGCTGCCGCAGCCAGGGACAAAGTGGCCAGCACGGTGTCACCAGCGCCGGTAACGTCGAATACCTGGCGGCCATGAGCTGCGGAATCGCGAGCCGCTTCGCCTGTAAGCCCGATCGGACGCTCCTGGCTGACAGCGGCGGTGTGAAATGCACGCGGATTATCCTGCTCGCACAGGGTTAATCCCTGGGCGCCGCGCGTGATCACTACTCCGGCGCACGCAAAATGCGCGAGCAGGGCGCGGCCAGCTTCCTCGACCGAGGCATCGTCATCAAGAGAGCGGGTGACCAGGAAACCTGCTTCGGCCCGATTGCAAACGATCGCGGTCGCCCCGCGATACATGGGCAGCCGCGACCACTTTGGCTTTACAAATGCCGGCACGCCGAATTGCTGGCATTTTTGCAGGACGCGATCCGCCACCCCATCGGTCACCGCTCCTTTATCGTAATCGGAGACGATCAGGGCATCGGCGGAACGAAGCGCTGCAAGTACGCTGCGAATCAGCCGCTCTTCCAGGGCGCCTGCGACCGGGGAACGCACCTCGCGATCGACTCGAACCACTTGCTGCTGGCGCGCAATGATGCGCGTTTTTAAAGTAGTTGGGCGGGAAGAATCCGCGATCAGACCCTTATCGGCCAGTCCGAGCGAGCGGACGCATTTCGCAACGCAACAGCCGGCTCGTCTTCACCCACAATGCCGAAGGGAACCACCCGCGCGCCAAGTGATGCAAGATTTGCCGCCACATTGCCCGCGCCGCCCAGGCATTCGCTCTGCTTTGAAAAATTGACGATGGGGACGGGAGCTTCGGGCGAGATTCGCTCGGCCGCGCCCCACACATAGCGGTCGAGCATCCAATCGCCCAACACCACGACGCAGCGGCCGCGAAGCGCATTCACCACGCGGACGAGCCGGGCACGAGAAATTCCGCTGGAAGCTGATTTCATTCGTTTTCCAAAACCTGCTTGCAAATTATTCGAGTTCCAGTTTGGAGGCGCGAAGTGCGACTCCGTGCCAGATGTACGGAAGCTTCAGGGGCTAAAGCCCTCTTCTCTTCGAAGCACAAATGTCGGAGCTGAAGCTCCGACCCCCTAAAAACCCTGGCTCATTTCGAATCAGAACAATACTTCTCAGTTTTCGATCTGGACGATGGTGCCGGAGCTGCCGGATGTTTCCAATCCTGCCAGCAAGGCTTCACATGCCTCGCGCACCTGGTCGACGGTGACGGAAAGAATACAACGCGGCTTATCGAATTCGTAGCAATGGTCACCGCGGCACGGATTGCAGGGGAAATAATTCTGCACCACGCGATGCTCCGTCTTCCACGGGCGCCAATGGACCGAACTGCTGGAGCCGAAAATCGCCACGGTGGGACGCGCGAGGGCTGCGGCAATATGCGTCGGCCCGGAATCGTTTCCCACATAAAGCCGGGACCCGGCAATCAGCGCAATCAATTCTCGTAAATCGAACGATTGGAAAACAGCGCTGACGCGCCCGAGATGATAGCGCACGGCGGCGATCACTTCCCTGTCACCTTTGCCGATATCAACCACCGTGGCGATGCCATGCGCTTCCCGCAGCCAGCGAGCGATGGCGCCAAAATATTCCACGGACCAGCGCATGGTGAAAAATCTGCCCCCAGGACGGATCACGGCATAGGGCGTGCCTGGCTCGATTCCCCGTTCCGCCAACTGTTGCTCCACAGACGCGATGGCGGTGGGATGGGGATAGACCGCGGCAGACGGAATCGGGCCGGCGGGCAGGCCGGTCCAATAAAATTGGCGCAAGCGGTGCTCCACCGTGTGCATTTGGACTGTCTCACCTTCCACGGGAACAGGCTCGGGCACAAGAACATTGTAAAAGGACGAAAATTGGCGCCGAGCCCAACAGACGCGCACCGGCGCGCCTGAACATCGCGTGAGCAGCGCGCTTCTCGGCCCGGCGTGCTGATTATAGGCAATTGAAAATTGGCGTTTCCGCAATTGCCGCACGGTGGGCAGATAATCACCGGAAAGGATCACTTCTTCCACCGCGGGATTTCCTTCGAGGATTGGGGCGCACGAGGGTTCGAGCAGCACGCTGAAGCGAAGATCCGGCCGCCAGGCATGCAGGGCAGCGAGCGCAGGAGTGGTGAGGACCACATCGCCGATCGAACGCAGGCGCACGATCAGGACTCGCGCCCCTGATGGCAGGTCCGGGAGGAGAGAGTTTGGGTTACTCAGATTCAATGCGCGCTTCGTCCACTAACATGATTGGGGTGTCATCGCGCACCGGATACACAAGGTGGCACGTGGAACACTTCAATCCATCGCCTTCGCGATTCAGTTTAACGGGCGTTTTACACTTGGGACAAACGAGAATATCGAGTAGTTCCTGGGAAACAGCCATGGAAGCAGACCCCCACAGGGACTCTAGCAGACCACGCTTCGTTCGGGCAACCCGTCCAATGGAAGAGTTATGCGAGGGGAGAAATTTTCAGGACCAGCCGCCCGGTCCACATTTCGCCAGGGGCAAGCTGGATCGGCCAGACTGCCAGGATTTGAGAACCCTGGTAGACCCGCTCGAATCCTTCTTCGGATTCGGAAACGGTGTCAATCGGAGCGATCCAGAATTCGCGGGCTTCGGGTGCTTCAATGATCACCGAAACTTTTTGCCATTCATCGGTCATGCCGAGCGACGATGCGGGAGTCGCGGCACACCAGCGAAGCTCGTACCGTTGCCCCGCGGATTCAAAATAACGGTCGGGCACGTTGGGAGCGAGTAGATTCACTATGCTCTCGATTCCAATTTGCCCCCTGAAGGTTTCCCGGCGGTTATGGCTCAAGGTCACATCGCAAGCTACTTCAAAGCCGTTGTCCACGGGCACAAATGTGAATGTCTTTTCCGCCTTCCATGAGCATGTGTCGGCCGCTGGCTGTGGGCACGTATCGCGCAACCGAAGCAACGTTTCCGTCGGCGAAGCGGTGACGATATCGAAGATGCCGCCGGCAAGGGTGGCTTCTTCGTTGAGTCCCAGCTTCTGGTAATCCTTCTGCGATTTTCCTTCGGCGAAAAGAAGCAAACGAAACGTAGTGGCGATCCCAGCGGTCATATTGCAGCAGGCGCTCCAGTCCCTTTTCCTTCATCAACGTCTGCTCGTGGATGGAAACGGCGCCGCCCTGTCCACGGCCGGCCTGCGCGGCAATTTCTTTTAACCGGGAGTGATACGCTTCCGGCCGCCGTGCGATCGAATTGATCAGGGTGATGCCTGCCGGCCGGAAATCGAGCATGGAAAGTGTTCCGCCGTCAGCGGGAGAAACCAGGGCAGCATAGCGGTCCGACGTAAAGTAAATCTCCTCGCGGCCATCCAGATCGAAGTCCATCCGGTCAGCTTCGGCGTAGGGCTTTCGCTTATAGATCACACCATCGATCAGTGTTTCCGCGGTGACCAGCGAGTTCCACAGCACAGTCCGGAGGTGAGGCGCGTAGAGGCCGCCAAACACGCCGTGCCAGTACGCGTCGTTGCACTGTGCGCTGAGCAATTCCGTCCGCGCCTTGCTGAGCGCGGGTCCGGAACCAGCGCCGCGACGCTTATGCGCCGCCAGTCCCTGGAGTTTCTTCGACACGTGCAGCATTTTCTTGTGCAGAAGATTTACTTCCGGATATTTGGTCAGGAAATTTCGCCAGGGCCCGCCGCGCAGAAAAGCCAGCAGATCGGGCCGCGCGGAAAATTCTTGCGTGATTCCATGAAAGCGCTGGCGGGCGGCGGTGGGCAGCGCCCATTCCGTCATTTCCATGTAAGAGGCGGTGGGCAAAGCGGCCCGCCCGAGCGGCGGGTGCGTATCCAGATATTCGCCGGGCGGAGTGACCGCGAGCCAATCGGAATTTCGCTCCAGCGCCATGAAGAAATTTTCCAGCCAGCCGTCCCGGTAACAATGGTCATTGGTGCCGGGCCAGATGCCGAATTTTTCGCAATCATCGCCCATTGCCGCCATGCCGCCCGGATATTCCCGCGAGAATTTGCGGAGCGCTTCCACCGTTTCATCCACCCCGCGGAAAGGAATCAGATACCGCAAGGATTGCAGGCCGGGAATCACTTTCAATATAGCGCCCACATCCTCGGTCAGGTAGTAGCCGTACATCTGATTCGGCTCGAAGCCCGCGGCCAGAAAGTGATTATCGTCCACCAGGGTGTATTCAATTCCAGCGCCGGCGAGAGAGGTGGGCAGCGGAGCTTCCCAAACGCGCTCGGCAAGCCATGCGCCCTTGGGGCGGCGGCGAAAATGTTTTTCGAGGTAATCGGAAAGCCGCAGAATCTGCTCGTTGCGGTCTTGGGTTGGGATCGAAATCAGGATGGGCTCGTAAAAACCGCCGCCTATCATTTCGATCTGTCCGCGCTCAACTAACTGACGGAGCCGGTCGAAAAATACCGGCTTCCGGTGTTCGATCCATTCGAGAAGCGGACCGGAATAGTGGAGGCCAATCCGCACGCCCGGGTGCCGGGAAACTGCCTCGAGGAAAGGCGAATACGATTGGGCGTACGCCCGCTCGAATACATCGTCGAAATTTCCGACGGGCTGATGCGAATGAATTAGTAGTACCAGATGAAATTTCGACAAGACCTGACCCCGCACCTAGCCGCCAAGCATAGCGCGAAAGAGGCGACTACGACCATCGTTAGTATGGTTAAAGTTTTGTAATGATCTCTACTCGCACTGCTTTAGCTCCCGCGAAGCTTTCGAGCCGCTGACCGAGCCGTTCAGCCGCCTGACTCACACTCGAATCCGATGCCGCAGCCGGCGCGTAGATCACGCTTAAGACGTTTTGCGCGGCTTCCGTGACCATTGTTCGCGTGGAATCGCTGATGGGACTGCCGAACGCTCCAGAGGCATCCGCCAGCACCGGCCTCCCGGCTAGATGCCAAGTTTGCTTGCCGATCCCTTCGTAGGTTTCGCTCTGCGCTCCCTCGCGAAAAGAAACCGGCGCAGTGAGCACCGCGCGATTATAACTTCCGTACGGCCATCCCGTTTCGATCGAACCGCAATTCCCGATGTCTACCACGTTGGAGATGCGGTAGAGTCCTTTGCCCTGGACCACCCGGCGTGTGAGCGCTTCCGAAGAAGGACGGTAACGAGCCGGATCAATGCCCCAGAGGCGAAACATGGCCCGGACGGCACGGATCGAATCCAGTTCCATGGCACTTTCGATCGTGTGGGCGCCGCGCAAACGATTGCAAATGTCGTCCATTTCCTTGGCGAGTTCAAGATTCGAGGGATCCACCGAAACGCCATCCGCTTCCACAACGGCCAGTTTCACGCCCGGCAGGTCAATTTTGATATCCATCTCGCCCCCACCCGGAGAGCAGTTTGCTATGATTCCCGGTTGGATGGAAGTGTTTCAGAAATTTATTCTCGGCCGACTTAGGGCAGGCGTTCGAGGGATTGCGGATCGCCGGTAGCGGTCCTTTTGGGTAACCGATGCACAGCAAACATGAAGCGGACAGATTCCAACGGGGCGTTGAGCAGTTCAATTCGATGCAGTTTTTCGAAGCCCACGAGACCTGGGAAGAAATCTGGCTGGCCGCGCCCGAGCCGGAAAAGACATTTCTTCAAGGCATTATTCAAGTCTCGGCCGCTTTCCATCATTATCGCCGGGGAAACCGCTCGGGAACGCAGTCGCTGCTGCGAGCAGGATTGCGAAAGCTGGAACAGTTTCCGGAAAATCACCGTGGACTTGAGTTAAGCGCGCTTCGGGCGGCCGGGCGCAAATGGGCAGCGGCAATGGCCGCGGGAGACGATCCTGGTGAGGCCGAATTGCCGCGGATCGTGCGGGCCGGCTGCTCGGATTGACAGCGGGCGGGCCGTGTGAAATTCTACCGATGCCGAGGTGATTTCGAATGCCTGTTGATCGCGAACAAGTGATGGACGCAGTGCGCAAATGCTTTGATCCGGAAATTCCGATCAACATTGTGGACTTGGGATTGATCTACGACGTGCAAGTGACCGATGACGCGACCGTTAAGATCAAAATGACTCTCACATCGCAGGCCTGCCCCTCGGCTGCGTCAATTCCCGAGCAGGTGAAACTGCAGGTGGGCGCGATCGACGAGGTGCGGGACGTGCAGGTGGACGTGGTGTGGGAACCGCAATGGAATCCCAGCATGATTACTCCTGAAGGCCGCCAGCGGCTGGGAATTGACGTGTAGCAGATCGGCGTTTCGATCATTCGGATAACGTCCTTATTTGAAACGCCGTCGCGTGGCGACGACCCCTGTGCACGGAACTTCAGGGGCAAAGTCCACTTTTTATGAACACGCTGATGTCGGAGCAAAAGCTCCGCCCCCCCAAAACCTAATCAATCTCGAACTAGGACAGCACCACCACTCACCAGAATTTGACAGACGGAAAAACGAAAGCGGCAAGCAGTTTTGATCCTGCTTGCCGCTTCAATCGATCCGGGAAAACCACGCGCCGCCCGGCGCGAAAAAATTTATCCCTTCTTTTTCGTGTACCAATCCGCGTTGATGGGAGTGAAGCTCGACCATTTCTCCGGCAGGTCTTCCAGCGCGAAAATCGCCGTCACCGGGCAAACCGGAACGCAGGCGCCGCAATCGATACATTCATCAGGGCTGATATAAAGCTGCTTTTCGGCTTCGAAATCCGGCTCATCCTTGCGTGGGTGGATGCAATCCACCGGGCAGACATCGACGCAAGCCGTATCTTTCGTTCCGATGCAGGGCTCAGCAATTACGTAGGCCATAAAACGCTCTCCTTGGGCAGAATCGTCGTTCGGGCGTTTCTGTTGGTTCCCGGATAAAAAATCGAAACCGGGTTTATATCACCAAATTCCAGCGGGAACAAGTCCGCAGGCGAATCAGTGCTGATCAACATCCCATGCTAGCACATTTCCCGCCGGCAAAGTTGAGAGCGGCGTTGCGTGCAGAGCGCTCTCGAAATATCGCACCACCGGTTGAAGCCATCGCATCTGAGGTTATAGTATGACTGTTCGACCGCGCTGCGATTGCCGGCTGATGAAGAAATGGGCGGGTGGCTGGCAGCCCTGGCCGACGGCATACTCCCGGCACAATTCTTATTTCCCAGAGAGGAGGCCATCATGCTTCAAATGCGAGGAAACACCATTCAGTGGCTGGGCCACAGCACGTTTAAGATTACGACGCCCTCGAAGCACGTGATCCTGATCGATCCCTGGATCGATACGAACCCGGTTTGCCGCGAGGATTGCAAGAAAGTGGATCGAGTGGACGTGATCCTGATCAGCCACGCGCATTCCGACCATTTCAGCGATGTGCTGCCGCTGGCCAAGAAATTTCAGCCGCAAATCGTGGCGAATTACGAGACGGCGATGTGGCTGAGTTCGAAGGGAGCGCGGAACACGCTGCCGATGAACAAAGGCGGCACGCAGAAAGCTGGCGAAATCGAAGTCACCATGGTACACGCGATTCACTCGAACAGTATCGAGGACGACGGCCATCTGATCTATGCGGGCGAGCCGTGCGGATATATCGTGCGCCTGCCGGGCGGATTGACGTTCTATCATGCGGGGGACACCACGGTGTTCGGCGATATGAAGCTGATCGGCGAACTCTATTCGCCTGAGCTGGCCTGCCTGCCGATTGGCGACCGTTTTACAATGGGTCCGCGGGAAGCGGCCCTGGCTATTCGCTTACTAAACGTGCGCCATGTGATTCCCATGCACTTTGGCACGTTTCCGGCGCTGACCGGAACGCCCGAGGAGTTGCGTCATCAAACCCAAGACATCAACAACCTGGAAATCTACGCACTGAAACCGGGTGAATCGCTCGGGGAAGAATCTCGAACTGCAAAGCATAAATCAGCCGACTAGAAAGAGTGTGTGTAAAGAAAGGAGGCACGTTTGGTGTGCGGCACAGAACTGCGAGCCTGGACAGAGTTCGTCTTCTACGTGGTTGGAATTGGCGCCGCGGTCTTGTCCGTGTGGCAATATCGCCAGAACTCGAAGCAAGAGCGCATCCGCTGGATGTTCGAGATGCACCGCCGCTTCTATGCGGATGCGGGGCTTTGCGCGATGCGTATGAAAATTGACGAAGGGGATACTCGATTTGTCCAAGAGGAGGATGCGAACCTCCTTGGTCAACTCGACAATTATCTGAATTTCTTCGAATTCCTTGCATACCTCTGGAGTCAGAAACAGCTTTCAAAGGCTGAAATCTTGGCGATGTTCGAGTTACCTCTAACGGATCTGTCGGCCAACTCCAGCGTCCTAGAATACATTTGGAAATGGGGATACGAGTGGCTGGGTGAGCTTCTGAAAGAATTGGGGTATCCTAGAACTCATGAAGCCTAGGCTAGATTATTTATTCGTGTATGGAACCCTGAAGCGCGGGTTCGGCCTTCATCGCGTGCTGAAACAACTTGACGCCCAGTTCGCCGGAGCGGGAAGCATACGGGCGCGTCTTTATGATCTGAAGGACTTTCCCGGTGCACTGCCTTCCAGCGTAGGTGAGCATCGAGTGGAGGGAGAGATTTACGAACTCAAAGATCCCATTAGCCAGCTGAAAATACTGGATCAAGAGGAAGAATTTTATCCGGACAGCCCTCGCAAAAGTCTGTTTGTCCGGGAGGTAACAAAAGTCCGCCTTAGAAACGGCCTCACTCGCGAAGCCTGGGTTTATTTCCTGAACAAAAAGCCAGCCGGCGCGAGGGCCATACCGCGAGGCAATTACACACCAATCCAGCAAGGAAGGGCGCGTGCCCATGTCCGCAATCGTTAACACTAAAGTGGAGAAGTATGTCTATGGCTTGTTGCCGCGGCGCGACGCAGTGGTGACGGAGATGGAACGTTATGCGACGAAGCACAGCGTTCCCATCATTGGCCCGGCGGTGGCGCGGATGCTTTATTTGTTGGCGAACGTCTCGGGAGCCAAGCGAATGTTCGAGATGGGCTCGGCCATCGGATATTCCACCATCTGGCTGGCGCGAGCGGCAGGACCGGAGGCCGAGGTTTATTACACTGACGGCGATCCGGCAAACGAAAAAAGGGCCCGGGATTACGCTACGCGAGCCGGTGTGGCGGACCGCATCAAATTCATGGTGGGTGACGCGATCGATTTGATCGATGAAACTTCCGGAGAATTCGATTTGATCTTCATTGACGTGGACAAGCACCAGTATCCCGCGGCGTTGAAGAAGGCATTGCCGCGGCTGCGCAGCGGCGGGCTGCTGATTACGGATAATACTCTGTGGTCGGGCCGAGTGACGCGTCCGGCGAAAAAGAAGGACAAGGAGACGCGCGGAATTCAGAAATTTAACCGCGCGGTATACTCCTCGGACGAACTGTTCCCCGTGATAATCCCTCTGCGCGATGGCGTTGCCGTGTGCCTGAAAAGCCCGCGGCCACGGCCTTAATTGCCGCGGAAGAAATTGCGGAGGAAGAAACCCAGATTGGCGGGGCGTTCGGCCAAGCGGCGCATGAAATAAGGAAACCAATCGCGGCCGAACGGAAGATAAACCCGCAGGCGATAACCTTCTCGAATCAATTGTTCCTGTAAATCCGTGCGAATCCCGTAGAGCATCTGGAATTCGAACTGTTCGCGGCCGATGCCATTTTTGGCGGCAAAATCCTTGGTCGCGGCGAGCATATTGGGGTCATGAGTGGCGATGCCGTGATAGATGCCGCTCGGCAACAGCAGGCGCATCACCTTGACGTAATTCGCGTCTACATCCTCTTTTTTTGGAAACGCAACATCGGGCGGCTCTTTGTAAGCGCCTTTGCAAAGGCGGATGCGGCAGCCGATCGCGATTAAATCCTTCACATCCTGCTCGGTGCGATAAAGATAAGACTGCACCACCACGCCCATGGAATTGCTTTTGGCGCGAACGCGCTTGCAGATGTCGATGGTTCGCTGGGTGTAGGCGGAAGCTTCCATATCGACGCGCACAAAATTATTATGGCCAGCCGCGCGCGCGATGATCGATTCCAGCAACTCCTGGCAAAGAGTCTCGCCCAGATCGAGTCCGAGCTGCGTCAGCTTGAGCGAGACATTCGCGTCCAAATTTTCGCCTGCAATTCGATCGAACATGCCCGCGTAGGACTCCGCAGCCTGGCGGGCCGCCGCTTCATTGGTCACGTTCTCGCCGAGACAATCGAGGCTGACCATCCGGCCGGCCTGATTCAGCGCCCGCGCCGCAGCCAGTGCTTCTTCCAGGGATTCGCCGGCCACAAATCGCCGCGCCATGCGACGGCTCGCGCCGTTGTGAGTGACGAAATGCGCCAACCGGCGCTGTCCCGACAAATACAGAAGGGTGCTGCGGAGCATCAGGAATCGCTCCGCGGCGATGAAGCTCTAAAGGATGGACTGGGGAATCTGGGCATCCAAAACAAATTATGCCTTGCCGGAACGAATGGCGCTAGTGCCCTTAACCTTCTTGGTGCGCTTCCAGAAACTTCTCGGCATCAATGGCAGCCATGCATCCGGAACCTGCGGCGGTCACAGCTTGCCGGTAAACGTGGTCCTGCACATCGCCCGCGGCAAATACGCCTTCGACGTTGGTTCTGCTCCCGTTCTTGGTAATCAGATATCCGGATTCATTCATATCGAGCTGGCCTTTGTAAATCTTGGTGTTTGGATCATGGCCAATACCAATGAATAGGCCGTCTATCGCGAGGGTCGACACCTGGCCCGTATCCGTATTCCGCAGCCTCACCCCTTCGACATTCTCCTTCGAATGCCCCAGCACCTCTTCCACGATCACCGGCGTGATGAAGTGAATTCTTTCATTTGCGCGAGCGCGATCCAGCATGATCTTTGAAGCGCGGAATTCGTTGCGTCGATGCAGGATACTGACGCGCTTGGCAAACTTCGTGAGGAAAGTTGCTTCTTCCATGGCCGTATCGCCGCCGCCCACCACGGCGATTTCGCGCTCGCGAAAGAAAAAACCATCGCAGGTGGCGCAGGTGGACACTCCGTGCCCTAGCAGCTTGCGTTCCGATTCCAGGCCAAGCATGCGCGCCGATGCGCCCGCAGCGATGATCAGCGTTTTCGTTTCGAATACTTCAGTCCCGGCCGTGATTTTAAACGGACGGCTGCTCAAATCCACGGCAGTCACCGCGCCGGATTTGAAGACCGCGCCAAAGCGCTGGGATTGGTCGCGCATTCGTTCAATTAACTCTGGGCCAAGAATACCTTCCGGGAACCCCGGAAAATTCTCCACCATAGTTGTCAAAGTGAGCTGCCCGCCGGGCTCGTGGCCATCCAGAACGATGGGCATCAGATTTGCGCGCGCGGCATAAATCGCCGCAGTCAGGCCGGCACAGCCACTGCCAATAATGACGACTTTGTGCACAATATTCTCCAACGTATTGGATTCTGCCCGGGTGCTTTGCGATGCAACTCAGGAAACGCGCTATTTTAGCACCGCGCGATTGCCGGATGCCAACCGGATCGGAAATTCCCGCGTCGCCGGGGCAGCGCGGCAACTCATTTGCGCCGAACCCGGAACGTGAACAATAATAATGCGTGCATGAGTTCGAGCGATGCTGACCCCTTCTCAGATGTTGGCGTTTTTCAACGAAGTTGTCTTCGTGTTGCTGGGCGCTTTGCTCATCCTGGTTGCGCTCAGCGGCCGTTTCTCTCATCCAGGCCATTCAAAATTCTGGATTATTTTGGGCGTCGCATTGCTTTACTGGGCGCTGCGAATCTGGATGCGAAGAACCGGAGTGCAACCTCATTGGGCGCTGCAGGTGCGAGCGATTTCGCTGGCGCTGTTGGGTGCGCTGGTACTGGCAATCGCGTGGCTGCCATTTTCCTTCGGCGCGCCCCTGCTCGCCGCCTCAGGCTGTGTGCTCGCGCTCCGCGGAATTCTAAGCGCGGCGTTTCTCGCTCGAACGCCGCGCCGCCAATCCGCCTAGCAACGCAAGAACCGGCCTGAATCCCATCCGCGGATCACGAATCGTGTTCCTAAATATTCGCCGGACTGTATAATCCCACCGCGTAAGCCAGCCCCGGCCCTGGGTCTTAATTCGATGGAAGCGGCAATTCGATCGTGCGGCACACGGCCGCACGCTTGGGAGGAACTTAGATGCTGAAAGAATTCAAAGAGTTCGCGATGCGCGGAAACGTGCTCGACATGGCGGTAGGCATCATCATCGGCGCGGCGTTCGGAAAAATCGTCACCTCGTTTGTGACAGACATTCTGATGCCGCCGCTCGGCTTGCTGATAGGCAAAACCGATTTTTCAGGATTGTTTCTCAATCTCTCCGGCAAGGGCTACGCCACGCTGGTCGAGGCCAAGGCAGCGGGCGCGCCCACTTTGAACTATGGAATGTTTCTAAACACGGTCGTCGATTTCCTGATCGTCGCTTTCGCGATTTTCCTGCTGGTAAAACAGGTGAACCGGATGACCAGGAAACCAGCTCCAGCGGCAGCTCCCACGACGAAGGATTGTCCCTATTGCATTTCGGCAATCCCCATCAAGGCTGTGCGTTGCCCGAACTGTACGTCCGAACTGCGCGCTGCCTAGCGATGGCCGGAAATCAATAGCAACTGCGGCGTCTCGATCCTCGATGCAAATTTTTGGAAGAACGCAGCAGGATTACGACGAATGTGAGGCGCGGTGCGCCTTGATTTCATCCAGATGTTGTTTCAAACGCTGCAGGACGTCCTGCTCGAGCCCGGAATCAATTTCCCGTTCCACTTCCGCCAGTGCGAAGTGGACGATATCGTGGTGGTGCAGCTCCGCGCCACCCAATTTGTCGCCGAATTGCAGCCACAACTTGTGCAACAGATCGATTTCCTTGGGCGTAAGCCGCGGCGCGTGCGGACCCAAATAAAAAATCTGCTCTTCGCCGGTCGGCGCAAATATTTCCAGCGTCAATTGAGGCCGCGGCTCGGGCAATCGTTCCCAGTTCAGCCCAATCTTGCGAGCCTGCTCCGCGATCGGCAGCTTCGAAGAGCTTCCCGCCACGACCGCCGCAGACTCCAGGTTCACCGCGGCGCGCAGAATTCCATCCCACAAGTCGTTGGTCGATGCGACGGCCAGCCGGATCGGTTTCCCTTCCTTTTCCGCCATGGCCAGAACGCGTGTAAAAAGCAGTTGCTCGATGGTGCTGAAAAGCTGGTCCGGCGTCAGATCGTATTCACCAGAGGCGGATCGCCGCAAAAGGCGCATGTGCAGCACCACAATGTCCTGCTGTTCGGTTTTCACGCGCCGCAGCACTTGTTCCAGATGGTACAGCGCGTAATAGTTGCTCACCGGCACCAAAATATTTCCCGGCCGGCAGCCCACCGTTTGCGGAGAAAGGTCTGCTTCCTGCTCCAGGTTGAATTGATCGAGTTCCACGTGGGGCCCGTTCGTTCTTCGGCGGACCGTATATTCGGAAACCTCGAACACAGTGAAAAGTGCGATCGTGAATGTGACTCCGGCGATCGTCGCATCCGGCTTGGTAAACAAATTGATGATGGCCATTCCGAACAAAACCAGGGTGATCAGGCCCAGACCCACCGGAATTTCTCTCCCCGCGATTTTGAAATTGAGCGGGACGCGATATTCCCGGTCCTGCGGGTGGGTATAGCGCAAAACCAGAACCGCCGCGCCCTTCAGCGCAAAGCTCCAAATCACTCCGAAGGCGTACAGGTTTCCAAGAAACGTCACGTCGCCGCGGCTGATCAGAATCGTGAGGAGTTGAAGCCCCACAACCATGTTGATAATCCGGTGGGAGGTGCCATAGCGCGGGTGCGGATTGCGAAACCAATCCGTCAACACGCCATCTTCCGACACGCGGTTCAACACGCCGTTCGAGCCCACAATCGCCGTGTTCACCGCGCCTGATAGAATCAACGTGCCCACTACCACCACGAACACGTGAAATGCCAGCCGCATCCAGAACGGCCCCACCAGATGCATCGAAAGACCGCCGATCAAGTTGTCGAAGAAGTGCGGACGCACGCTATCCGGAATGATCATCACGGCGAAGAAAGAAACCATGGACGTGAAGATCAGGCTGTAGACGAAAATGACCAGGCCGGTCTTTTTCAGGTTCGGCAGCTTGGGATGTTCGATTTCGCGGTAGACCTGCGCCAGCGATTCCTCGCCGCTCATGGCCAGCACCGAATGGCCCAAGCCGACGAATATGGCGATCAGCGTCACTGTCTGAGGCAAGCGGCTGCCGGCCAGCCAGCCCAGCGCATTCTTGGTAAAGTGCATGTTGCTCAAGAACGGCGCGGGCGGCAATTGCGCGCCACGGACCCACAGGGTGTAGCCACACCAGGCGATCAGCATCACCACCATCACCGTGGTGAACTGCATGATCCGCAGCGCCTTTTCGCTCGATTCGGGAATCCCTTTGATATTCTGGCGCCAGAAATAGATTGTCACGAACACCGCAAACCACATGGCGGTTGTATTCACACTCAGATGGAGATTCAGGCGAAAATAGACAAACAACTCGTTGAGCACGCCTACCAGGTAAAGCCCTGCAGCCACTGCGCTGATCGGACCCGTCAGCACGTAATCGAACATCAAGGCGGATACCGAAACCTTGGCCAGCGTCCCGCCCAGCGCTTCTTTCACCACCCGGTAGACGCCGCCGCGGACGAACATCGCGCAGCTTTCCACATAGATGGCCCGCACCGCATAGGAAAACAACATGATGCCTAAAATGAACCAGGGAGCGGACTTGCCCAGGGCGTCTTCGGCAATCCCGCCGGCGTAATAGGCCGAGGAAGCCAGGTCGTTCAGCACGATCGCCGCGGCGCGCCAGAACGAAATAAAACTGAGCATCGCCGTGGTGGCGATTAGAACCTGGACGCCTGGCCGGGCAGTGCTTTGCGGTGGTACCGGACCCTTAGGAGTAGATGACATGAGTTAGGAGGTGCGGGGAAGAACTATACGATTAATCCAAGCGAAAGAAAAGTCTGGAGAGGAAGAGCGATGCGCGAGTGGATACGAAGGTCATGCGCGAAATTCGTGGGCGCAAGCTTCGCAGGGACAAATTTCGCGCAAATGCTCAAAGCTGAAAATTCCGGCCGTATGGCCGTCGGAGAAATTGATTTGGAGGGCATAGCTACCCACCGCGGAAGCCGAGCGAGCCGTAACTTTCGGCTTGTACATGGGCAAAACTGCCGAGGAAAGTGTGCGGGAAAGCTGGCCAACAGGGGCTGCCCCTTGCTGGCTGGATTTGGCTTTTTTCGCGCGTTCATCATTGCACAGCGCGCAGGGACACTGGTCGCGAAGGTAAGAAAAGTCATAGTGGCTCGCGTGGCCATCGGACCACTTGACGTCCACGCCCGTGCCCGTCGAGACGTTCACCTTGATCTCGGTCGGTTTCTTTCGCGTGTCCAGTGGAATCGGCATTGGTATTTATCTATTTCAGACCCCGCGCTGCCATCCTAACTCCGGCGTTTAACTGCGCGAGCCGCCCGTGCGCCAGATCGATTCGCCGGTCGGCCATGCCGCCGATCGATGCGGCGTGCGTCACCATCAGGATGGTGTGGCCTTCGTCGTGCAGTTGCTGGAAAAGGTCGAGGACGATTTCTTCATTGGCCTCGTCCAGATTTCCCGTGGGCTCATCGGCCAGCAGCAGCTTGGGCTGATTGATCAGAGAGCGAGCCACCGCCACTCGTTGCTGTTCTCCGCCGGAGAGCTGCGAGGGCAAATGTTCGAGCCGGTCTCCCAGTCCCACGCGGCGAAGCGCCTCGCTGGCTTCGCCTTCATCGGTGGTGCTGTGAAAATACTGGGCCAGCATCACGTTTTCCACGGCGCTCAAATAGGGCACCAGGTGGAATTGCTGGAAGATGAATCCGATCTTTTCCGCACGAAAACGGGTGAGTCCCTTTTCGTCCAGATGGGCAACATCCGTGCCGTCCACCATCGCCCGGCCGGAACTGGGAGTGTCGAGCCCGCCGAGAATATTGATCAAAGTGGTCTTGCCCGAGCCCGAAGGTCCCATGATCGCGATCCATTCGCCCGATTCCACCTGCAGGCTCACGCCATCCAAAGCGCGAACGTTGCCGTATTGTTTGGTCAGATTCTCCACTTCCACAACGGGCGCCATCATTCCCCTCTCAAAATAATTGCCGGACGCACCCGGCCGAGCAACCGCAACGGCAGCGCCCCCGCCAGGGCAATGCCGATCATCAAGGCCATCGTGATTGGAAGCACTTCCAGCCGCGGAGTGATCGCCGTACCGAATACTCGCTCGCCCATCCATCGGGAAAGGGCGATGCCGATCAAATATCCAATCAGGCCGCCGCCCGCACCCAGCACGCTCACCTCGGAAAGGAACAGCGCGACGATCCGGTTGATCGATCCGCCGAGCGCCTTCATCATGCCCACGTCCTTGCGGCGCTCCATGGCAAGGGCGGTCATGGTGGCAAGAACGCATAAGGCCGTCAACACCAGAATCAAAATCACCATCGCAAAAATCAGGAAGCGGATGCGGTCGAGCAAGCGGCCCTCGGCTTCCGCAATCTGCCGGATCGGCTTCACCTGAACCGCAGGCAGGCTTGCGCCCAGATGATCGGCAAACGTTTGGATCTCTTTCGCGGAGCCGGCCACGCTCAATTGCACCAGGCCCACACGCCCGGCAAGGCCGGCGAGTTGTTGCACCACAGGCAAGTTCACAAAAATTTGATTGTCCTCGGAGCCTCCGGCATCAGCGATGCCGGTTACTGCCAGTTTCACTTCGCGGTCGAGATACCGCAATTCGATGGGACTGCCAATCTTCACGCCCAACTGCGCGGCGGCGCTGCGTCCCACGATGCACTGCCCCAGTTCGGAGCGGGAAGAAATCCACCGGCCTTGCAGTTTCCACCACGGTTCGATTTTTTGTGTTTGATCGAGCCAGGTTCCGGCCACAACCACCGGCTGGTTGTCTCCAGCCTGTGCCACAAGATAAAGATACGGAGCAATGGCTACCACGGCAGGTGTGCGAGCCGCTTCGATCTTCGCGAGCGCCGATTCATCCAAAAGGGCCGGTGAGCCGGTGTTCCCTGCATCTCCTACAGCCGCGCCGGGCGAGGCAACCACCAGGTTCGCTCCGAGAGTCCGGAATTCTGTAGTCAACTTGCGTTCCACATCGAGATCGAGATTGATCAGCGCGCTGGTCACCGCTGCTCCGCTGATCAGGGCAAGCAGCGCCACAGCCAATCTCGCGCGGCTGGTTCGCAGCAGGTTCCACAACAGCCTTCCAAACATTTATTCGCCCCTCAGTATGGGCGCGGGCTGAAAATGGGAAGCGCGCCGCAGGGGAAACAAACTCCCGAGCAGAGCAACCAGCATGGCCAAGGCCAAAATCACCGGCAACAGTATGGCGCGCGGCTCCGAGGGTACTCCAAAAACACTTTCACCCAGCACGCGCGCCAGCCCCATGCCCAGAAGAAACCCGATCGCGCCGCCCGCGATTGCCAACATTAATTGTTCGCCCAGAAACAGCGCAGCCACCAGGCCATTTGTAGCGCCCAGGGCCTTCATCAATCCCACTTCCACCCGACGCTCCAGCACGGTCGTTGCTGAAGTCGCCGCCACGGCCAGCGCGGCGGCAATCAATGCGGCCAGCGTCACCATCCAAAGCAGCGCGCTCACCCGCGTCAGGATTCGCCCCTCGGTTTCGGCCACTCGCCGGATCGGGCGGACGTCCGTCTCCGGCAGCACTTGGCGAATTTGAAGGCTGATCGAGGAAATGTACGGCGAACAGAACCAACGATCGTATTCGGTGGGAGTCATCGACGCCGGCTCTTTCCGCGCAAATGCGTCTTCAGGCTTGGTCAGAGCGCTCACCAGTAATTGCCGAAATTTCCCGGGT
Source organism: uncultured Acidobacteriota bacterium (assembly GCA_963797765.1). Lineage (GTDB taxonomy): Bacteria > Acidobacteriota > Terriglobia > Acidiferrales > UBA7541 > JBGPTK01. Next base: position 418,757 of record CAWCQU010000004.1, read on the forward strand.
TCGCCCGCCAATTCCTGCGCGCGGGAAAGTGGCGCAAGAATCGCCTGATCTTCGGCGCCGCCGGTTGAAACAATTCCAGTCACCGTCAGATGGGCAGTCTTCTCTCCCGCGGTAAGTTCGAGCAATTCACCCGGCTGAATTTGATCGCGGGCAGCCAGCGTGGCGCCCACCAGGCATTCTTTCGAATCATCTCCGAACCAGCGGCCTCGAATCTTCCACCAGGGATGAGTAGCCGCAGCCCCCGTAGTGAATTGTGTGTCATCGGGAACCGGCACGGCATGTTGGTACCAGGTTCCGATCAGCGTGGTCCGCGCCAACAGGAGCGACTGGCTGGAAGCAGCGCCCGCGCGCGAAATCCGCATCTCCACCGGCACATCCAGAAAGGGAGTAAACCCCACAATATTGTGCCGCCAGAAAATCGTTTTCAATTTACCGAGGTCCGTTTCCGGCAAGTAAGCGCCTTCATTCACCGGGCGGTAATCCACGCCTCCAATTTCCAGGGGAAGCGTATCGGATTGCGGCACAACCAGCAGATTAGCGCCCAGGCTGCGGAATTCCTGCGCCAACCGGTCGCCCACGTCGAGCGCCACGGTAAGCGTCGCGGTAGCAACAGCCATGCCCAGCACCAGCGCCGCCGCTGTCAGCACTTTGCGGCGAGGGTTGCGCGCGAAGGAATCTCCCACCAGGCGAGCAAACATAGTTATTTGTGGATCAGCGCCGCGGAATCGGCCAGGGCCGAAAGCTCGACGATCAGCTCTCCATTCACGACTTTCGATTTCACCGGAATCGGATTGCAGCCGCCCGCATCGCCGATCGACGGAACATAAATCGCCGCGGCGCAATTACGGCAAATTACGTTGGAGCCTTCCTGACGGTATCCCAGCGCGCCGCAAATCTCGCACGCGTCCAGCGCGGTAACGTAATCGCCATCCCGCTTGTGAATCACCAGAAAACGAAGAGCGGTATTGCCCACTTCCGCAGCATAAAAATGCAGGCTCGAATCGGTCAGCTCCGTGATCGGGATTCGCACCTCATTTCCTTGTGCCGCCAACATTCTAGCGTCGGGAGGCGCAGCAGCGGCGCGCGCGTAAACAAATTCCGCCGCAAACGCCAGCACCACCGCAAGACACAACGACGCGGCCGCGAACATCCATCGCCGTTGCCTGCGCCGCTCCCATTCCATTTTTCGCCGCTCCGCCGGATTCGCCGCACCGCTGGCAATCACAGCAGCATCCTCCGGACCCCGGAACCATTCCCGCAAAATCACCAGTCCAGCCACGCCTAAAATCACGATAAAAAAGAATGCTTCATTTCGAACGATGGGGCCGATCCAGGCCATTTCCCGCTGGCTCGACCAGATCCACGTAGCCTCACTCAGTTCATGCACGCCGGTCAGGCCAAGCTGGAACGCCACCACCATTAATATCGTACTGGTGGCCGCAAAAAATTTCCCGATGGGAATTCGCAAGGTTCCCTGAAAAAAGAAAAGCCCCACGGCGATCGCGATCGCGAGTCCCAGCGCCGTGCCGATCCACACTTGTAAGCCGGCGCTCGAAAGCTCCACAGCGCGCAAGATCAGCACCAATTCCGCGCCTTCGCGAATCACCATCAGAAATACAATCAACCCGATGCCAAACCCCGCCGCTCCGGTGGATTTCCGTGCATACGTCTCTACGCGCTGCTCGATCTCTCTTTTCAGGCTGCGCGCAACTCGATTCATCCACACGATCATCGTAACTACCAAGGCGCCGGCCGCCAGCATCAGCAGGCCCTCAAATCCATCTTCGCTTATCTGCCACCGATCGAGTAAGATGGCGGCCACGAAGCTGCAAGCGACGGCCAGAAACACCCCGGCCCAAACGTAACGGGCCAGGGCCCGGCGTCCAGTGCGGTCCAAATAGACCAGGACAATGCCGACAACTAGAGCGGCCTCAACGCCTTCGCGGAGGGCAACCAGCAGAGCTTCGAGCAAACGGGAATCCTAGTTGCAACTGAGTGTCAACTGGATGATTGTATCTTGCGCGCCTCTCCCCCGTCAAGGAAATTAGCTGCTCGGCGCCCCCCTGCCCAGTACAATACTGAGTCCGGTGCAATCAACCTCCCCATCTCGCGCAGTCTTTCTCCTGGCCGCGGTGCTTCTGGCGCTGGCCTTCGCTCCATCCGTCCGGCCCGCGCAGATGCCCGGAACAATTCGCTTTCCGGTGATGACGGGAATCCATCCGCCGATCAAACCTTCCCCGCCCGATCCCAAACAAGCCAAACAATTATTTGACAAGGGACAACGCGAAGCGAAGGAAGGTAATTGGAAAGCAGCCTACGCCTTTTATACGCAAGCTGCAGAAAAAGCGCCGGACGTTCGCGACTACTCCTTCCACCGCGATTTCGCCCGCGGCAAATTGGTTCAGAATCATTCCGACCGTGCAGAACTAGATGTTATTAACGGAAAATTTGACGATGCTCGCGCCGAATTGCGCGCCGGTCTTGCCTTAAATCCAGGCGACCCCATCGCCAGTGAACGGTTGCTCCAATTACAGACGACGATGGCTACTCCGAGCCCAAACCGCGCGCAACTTGCTTCCAGCCGCCTCAGTGGCCAAATCCGCCTGCTTCCTCAGCCGGGAATTCACAGCTTCAATTACAAAGGCACCACCCAGGGCGCATACGAAGAGGTGGCCCAGCAGTTTGGCGTCAAGGTGGCGTTCGATGTCGATTTGCCCTCGCGCCCCGTGCGCTTTCGCGTGCCTGACGTAGATTTCGAAACCGCGGTGCGCCTGCTCGGCAAAGCCACCAACACCTTTTGGCGGGCGATGAATTCGCAAATGTTTTTTGTCGCGCAGGATAATTCTGAAAAACGCAAGGAGTACGACGCCGTGGTCCTCCGCACCGTCATGCTCCCCAATTCCTCCACCAACGATCAGATGACGGAGGTATTTCGAGTCGTCCGCGACATCGCTGAAATCTCGCACGCCGATCTTGATACCAACAGCCGTTCGATCACGATTCGCGATACTCCCGAAAAAGTGGAATTAGCCGCGAACCTGATCAAACAACTCGATCTTCCCGCGAGTGAAGTGATTCTGGAAATTGAAGTCTTGGAAGTGGATCGCAATCTGGCGCGCTCTCTGGGGATCACTCCGCCCTCCACTAGCCAGGTCGTCGGGCTCACACAAGCCCAGCTTCAGGAAGCGCAGCAATCCGTGCAGGGCCTCGTCGACGTGCTCACCCAGCTCTTCGGCCAGCCGGCATCGCTTTCGGGAGTCAGCAGCACCGAACTCGCTTCGCTCATCACCGCGGGACAAGTGAGCCTGGGCTCCCTGATTCCGCCGCTGATTGCATTCGGCGGCGGAAAATCCACATTTTTCGCCACCATGCCCGGCGCTACCGCGAATTTTTCCAGCGCGCTTTCGCTGGTAAAGTCCGGCCGCCGCATTCTGCTGCGCGCGATGGATGCGCAACCGGCCTCTTTCTTCGTGGGCGACCGCTTCCCTGTCTCGCTGGCTCAATTCTCTTCCAGCTTGGGAAGTTCCACCGTCATCCCCGGAGTGGGCCAGGAAAATTTTCCGCGCAGTGATTTCTCCGTCGGCGCTTCGCCGGTTGCCGTCACCACCGGCACGTTCAATACAAAAACCGATACTCATCCCGATATCGCCGTGGTCAATCAGGCCGATAACACGGTTACGGTTTTGATTGGCGACGGAACCGGCACATTCACAGCCGCCACAGGACCGCCCGTTCCCGTCGGCACCACTCCCGCGGCCATCATCGCCGGGAAATTCAATTCCAACAGCACGACAGACACAGCCGACCTGGCCGTTGCCAATTTCAATTGCACCGGCTCGCCGCTCGTTTGCGGACCCGGATCGCTCTCCATTTTGCTCGGCAATGGAGACGGAACCTTCACTGCCACCCCAACATCTCCTGCCACCGGCAAGGGTCCGGTGGCGCTGGTAGCGGGAACATTCAACCCGAATAATCCCGTGGATCTGACTGATCTTGCCGTCGTCAATCAAGTGGACAATACGGTTTCCATCCTGCTTGGAAATGGGGACGGAACCTTTACTCCCGTCAGCGGAAATCCTCTCGCCACCGGCACCACTCCCGTGGCCATCACTTCCGGAAAATTCAACAGCTCGAATCTCAATGACCACACCGATCTCGCCGTCGTAAACCAGGGCGACAATACGGTCTCGATCTTCCTCGCCAAGGGCGATGGAACCTTCACTTTCAATTCAACACTGGCCACCGGCAATCAACCTACTTCCATTACCACTTCTGATTTCAATGCCGATGGCTTCGCCGACTTGGCGGTCACCAATTTCGCCGATGATACGGTTTCCATTTTTCTTGGCAATGGCGACGGCACCTTTACCACTCGCGTGGATTATCCCACCGGCACGGGCCCCTCGGGAATCGTTGCCAACGATTTCAATGCCGATAGCCGTCCCGATCTCGCCGTTGCCGATCAAACCGCCAACACTGCTTCCATTCTGATCGGCCTGGGCGATGGAACGTTCGCGCCGAATCTCGATCTCGCCACCGGCAGCGGCCCGGTCGCCCTGGCCACCGATGACTTCAACGCGGATAGTCTTCCCGACCTGGTTCTGGCCGATAAGCCCGCGAACGCCGTCACCGTCCTGCTGAATACCAACACCTTTAATGGATCCACCACGCTTCCACAAACGGCTTTCCCGGGCGTTGAATACATCGACCTGGGGCTAAAGGTAAAAGCCACGGCGCGCATTCATCCGGAAAATGACGTCACGCTGAAATTGGAATTCGAAATCCGCAGCCTTTCCGGCTCGGACGTAAACGGCATTCCCATCCTCTCAAATCGCACCATCGAGCAGACGGTCCGCCTGCACATGGACCAAACATCGATTCTTTCCGGCATCATGGAAACCGACAGAATCAATTCCTTCGCCGGCACGCCCGCATTGGCCGACCTCGGGCCCGCGGGCCTAGCCTTCAGCAATCAATCCCTGAACGACACGCAAACCGAACTCATCATCCTCATGACTCCCCGCCTGCTCCGCAGCCGTGATTCCTCCCCAAAAACCATCTTCACAGGCACAGGAGCCGGCAGCGGCCCCATGCGCGCCCCCTAGACTTGCTTCGCACCGGCATTGCACTTGAATCGCACGTGCACTTAACGGAAGATTCCGAGTGCTAGGAACTGCAGGTGTCATCCCGGGCGTCAGCGAGGGATCCAGAATCAACTACTCCGCTTCACACCCTTAACATCCCACAAGCTTTTCACTTGGTGCACGAGCCGGCACTTCGCGCTAAAATAAAAGTGCCCGGCCATAGTGCACGTCTCGCCGTCAATAATCGGAGCGAGACCTGAGGAGAACGACTATGGCAGCGCAAAATCGCTGGAGTATTTTCATCTTTATAATCCTGTTGTCTTTTCTCTTCTCGGTCATCCCGGCTCGCGCGCAAAATCAGGTAATGGGAGAAGTGGAATTTAATCCTGCCGCAAAGGTGGACAGGCACGCTGGCGTGTGGGTGGACGGACAATATGTCGGCTTCGCCGAGGAACTCAAAGGAGACAAGAAAGTGATGCTGCTCCCCGGCAACCACGAAATCGTCCTGCGCCAGGATGGCTACAAGGAGATCACGCAGAATATTCTGGTCGAGCCCGGAAAGAAACTGTCGATCACTATCTCGATGGAAAGGGACCCTGAAACTCACTATCCCGAAGTAACCGCGAAAATTAAACTGAAGGTCCTACCCGAACGCGCTGCTGTGTTCGTCGACGACCGTTATGTCGGCGACGTTCACCAATTCGGCGGCGTGGGGCGAAGCATGCTCGTCAGCGCCGGCAAACATCGCATCAAAATCGCTCTGGCCGGATATCAAACCTTCGAGACCGAAGTGAATCTGCTCGCCAACCAAAAACTGACGCTGAAAGCCCAACTGCAAGAAGGCAGCATCACGCAAGCAAGTCCACTGATCAAGAAAGATTGATCAAGAAGGCTCGACCAGGAAGACCTATGCGTTTTTGGTAGCACAGCCACCACTCTTGTCTGTGCACCTGGTGAACTCCGGAACTTACCCGCACAGGCAGAAGTGTGCCTGTGCCATCAAAACAAACCGGCATGAATCGCAACGCAAACTGTTTAAGGAGTGGCTTCCAGGACCACCAGCGGCTGGTAGGTGCGCGGAACCACCGCTTCCGCAATGGCGATCAAACGATCCGCTTGATTGAAAACGCGCAGCCGGGCGGGCTTCCAATCCCCGGAATCGAGTTGCGCCGGAGCGCCCTGAGCCACGGTAACCACTCCCGGCTGGATTTGCGCGATCTGAATATTGAATTTTGCTCCGTGGCAGACGCGCTTTTCGACGACCGGCAGCACGCTCACACGGGGCAATTCAGGCAACAGGCGCTCGAGGGGAATGATGCGCTCGGCCAGCCGCCCGGCGCGCGTATCTTCCGCCAGTTCGTCCAACGAAATCGCGTGATCGAGCGTGAACTCTCCGACGGCTGTGCGCACAATTTCCGCCAGGTGCGCTCCCGTGCCCAGGGCCTGCCCCAATTCGTGCGCCAGCGAGCGTATATAGGTTCCCGAGCCGCACTCGATCGCAAAACGCGCCACGGGTCCCTCGATCTCCACCAGCCGGAATTCGTATACTTCCACTTCCACCGCCGCCAGCGTTACTGGCTTGTTTTTTCGCGCCAGTTCGTGCGCCGGGCGCCCGTGAATTTTCTTGGCGGAAAATGACGGCGGGACCTGCTGAATTTTTCCTATGAATGGCGGAAGCAGCGCTTCTATCGCTTCCCGGCTCAACTCGGGCGCATTGTCCGGTCCCAGCGGCGTGCCATCCGCGTCGTAGGAATCCGTGGCAAATCCGAATCGCACGGCGCAGGCGTAGCGTTTTCGGCGGCCGGAATAAAATTGCGCCAGTCGAGTGGCGCGGCCCAGCACCAGCACCAACACTCCAGTGGCCAGCGGGTCCAGCGTTCCCAGGTGTCCGATTTGCCGGAATCCGGCTAGCCGCCGCACTGTTTCCACCACATCGTGCGAGGTTTTCCCCTGCGGCTTGTCGATCACAAGCGCGCCGTCGATTGGCGGGGGTTGTGGAGTTCGAGACATGGGGAAATGTTTTCAGGGATGGGCGGCGAACAGCCCGGCCGGCAAATTCGTTTTACGATTCTCCCGGGCTTTTTGTCTTGCGCAGCAATTCATCGATGTGATGGCCATACTCCTCGGATTGGTCGAGCACGAAGGTAATTTCCGGAGTGCGCCGCATCTGCAGGCGCTCGATCAATTCGTGCCGGATGTAGCCCGTCGCTGCCGTCAACCCCAGCAGCGTATCGTTTCGCTCGGCTTCCGTGCCGGTCACGTTTACGTAAATTCGCGCGTGCTTCATGTCCGGGGAGAGGCGCACTTCCGTGATCTCCATTGGAATTGAGAGGCGCGGATCTTTCAATTCTCCGGCCAGCATCACGCTGATCTCGATTCGAATTTCCTCGGCGATGCGCTCGGGACGGTGTCCGGCGATAGTCATGTTCTTACCCCAAGCTGAAAAGTGCATCGAGCGCTCCTGAATTCCGCGCCCGCCCTACTCGAAATATTCGATTTCATGGGCGATCAGGTCGCGCCCCAGCAGCTTTTCGCTTTCTTCCGCCACTTCGCGGAGCGATTGTTCCAAAAAATTCTCGTCCGCCGAGATTCCCACCACGCCCACCAGCGACCGCTGCCACAATTCCTGGTGATCCAGCTCCGCCACCGCCACGTTGAAGTGCCCGCGCAGCCGGTCTTTCAGGCTGCGAATCACCTGGCGTTTATCTTTCAGCGAGCGCGCATCGGGAATGTGAATTTCCAGGGTGAGAAGTCCAACCGGCATAATAATTCTCCCGGCCGCGATGCTCGAAGGCCCGGCGAGCGCTCGGGATTACGCGGACATCGGGGCGGCCATGCGCACAACCGTGAAGCATTCCAGAACGTCGCCCGTTTTCACGTCGCTGAAGTTCGCGACGGCGATGCCGCACTCGAAGCCCTGGCGCACTTCGCTGGCATCTTCCTTGAACCGCCGCAGCGATCCGATGCGGCCCGTGAAGATCACCACATTATCCCGCAACACGCGCACCTCGCCGTCACGTTTGATCACTCCATCCAGCACGGAGCAGCCGGCAATCATGCCCACGCCCTTGATGCGGAATATGTCGCGAACCGCGGCGCGGCCCAGGTACGTTTCCTTCATCACCGGCGCCAGCAGGCCCGCCATCGCTTTCTTCAATTCGTCCACGATCTCGTAAATAATCGTGTGCAGGCGAATCTCCACATTTTCCTGCTGCGCCATGTCCGCGGCCTTGCGTTCCGGCCGCACATTGAACGCCAGGATAATCGCATTTGAAGCCGAGGCCAGCACCACATCCCGTTCCGTAACGGCGCCCACGCTGGCATGGATGATTTCCAGCTTCACCTGGTCCGTGGAAAGTTTCGGCAGCATTTCCCTCAGCACTTCCACCGAGCCCTGCACGTCCGCCTTGATCACGATGGGAAGTTCTTTTACCTCGCCGGCCTTCAGCTGTTCGTGCAACTGGTCCAGGGTAAGCCGCGACGTCGCTGATTTCGCAAGTGTGGCCTCGCGCTGTTTTCCTTGCCGGTATTCCACAATGTGCCGGGCCTTGGCTTCATCCGCCACTTGAAATTGGTCGCCCGCATCCGGCACGCCCTGCAATCCCAGCACTTCCACGGGCGTCGAAGGTGGCGCTTCTTTCATCGGCTTGCCGCGATCGTCGAACATGGCGCGAACCTTTCCGTACACCGCGCCGACGATGAAAACATCGCCCACATGTAGAGTTCCGTTCTGCACCAGCACCGTGGCCACCGGTCCGCGGCCTTTATCCACCGACGATTCCAGCACGGTGCCGCTTGCCGATGCTTCGGGATCGGCCTTTAGCTCGCGCAAATCGCCCACCAGCAAAATCATTTCCAGAAGTTTTTCGATATTTTTCTTGGTGCGCGCGGAAACTTCCACCATCACCGTATCGCCGCCCCATTCTTCCGGCATCAATCCGCGATCGGAAAGCTGGCGCTTCACACGCTCCGGCTGGGCGTCCGGTTTATCGACTTTGTTGATTGCCACGATGATCGGCACTTTCGCCGCGCGCGCATGATCGATGGCTTCTTCCGTCTGCGGCATCATGCCGTCGTCCGCGGCCACTACCAGCACCACGATGTCCGTCACCTTCGCGCCGCGAGCGCGCATTCGGGTGAACGCTTCGTGGCCCGGCGTATCGATGAACACAATTTTTCGCCCGTCGATGCTCACCTGGTACGCGCCGATGTGCTGCGTGATGCCGCCGGATTCTCCGCCGGCAACATCGGTTTGGCGAATCACGTCGAGCAAGCTGGTTTTTCCGTGATCGACGTGGCCCATCACGGTAACCACGGGCGCGCGCGGCACCAGCTTTCCCGCGCGCACTTCCGGGCTGATTTCCTCATGATCCGCAGCGGCCTGCTCTTCGAACGAAACCACCTGCACGATCCCGTTGAACGATTCGGCCAGGCTTTTGGCTGTCTCGAGATCCAGCGCCTGGTTGATGCTGGCGAAAATTCCCTTGTCGAGAAGCGTCTTCAGCAATTCCTTGGCGCGCACGTCCAATTTTTCCGCGAGTTCTCGAACCGTCACGCCTTCCGTGAATGTCACCAGCCGCGGTTCGCGCTGGACCGGCGGCGCCACCGGCTCCGCATGCGAGGCGCGTTGTCCCACTCCCAGCCGTGCGCGCACGGGATGGAGTTTGCGTTCTCCTTCCGCGAAACGCTTCTCGATCAAAGGCCGCGCGCGTGCTGGAGCCTTCCGCGCATAAAGCGGTTTACCGGGCTCCGCCTTGGGAACGCCGACTCCGGGCGCTCCGGGCTTGCCGCCCATCATGGGTTGTCCGGGACGCGGAGGACCACCGGGACGTCCGCCCGGCGCTCCAACTCCTGGGCGCTGCGGGAAACGAGAAGGAGGCCCGCCGCTGGGTCGTCCTCCAACCGGATGCTGTGGGCGCGGCCCGGATAGAGCCGGGCGTCCTGAAGCACTCGGTTGAGCAGATCTCTGCGGCTGCGAAGGATATCGTGTCGAGGGTGGCGCTCCCTGGACCGGCGGCCGTAACGTAATCGGCGGAGGCGCCGAAGGCTTTGCCGCTGGTGTGGGAGGAATCAGTGTTGGACCGGCCGGCTTCGGCGCGGGGGGCGCACTAGCAGGCTTAGCCGGGGCCGGGGCCGCTGTGGCCGGGGCAACCGGAGCCGAAGGCGCACCCGTTGCCGGGGTAACACTCGGTCGCGGGGCTGGCGCTGCTGCTGGTCGTGCCGGTGCAGCGGGCGCCGCAGGGGCTGCCGCAGGAGTTACTGGTGCCACGCTGGGCCGCGGGGCTGGTGCAGCAGGACGAACGGCGGCAGGCGGCGTCGCGGATGGGTGCGCAACTGGCTTGGCAATGGCCGGTGGAGCAGGAGCTACCGCAGCCGGTGCAGCTGCCACAGGAGCCGGAGCAGCGGGTCGCGCGCCAGCAGGCCGCGATTTCGCAGCCGCTTCTTTCGCTTTCTTTTCCGCTTCTACAGCCGCTTCCGCATTGGCCAAACCCAGGAAATGTTTGCGGACTAATTCAGCGTGGTCAAGATCGAGTGAGCTGGAATGCGTCTTCTTTTCGGTGACGCCGATCTCCGGCAAATATTCGATCAGCACCTTGGCCTTGATCTCGAGTTCCCGGGCCAGCTCGTTAATGCGGATTTGATTCGCGTCAGACATCGTTTAGTTATTGTGCTCCGATTCCTTTTCGTCCGGATGATTCGCATCCGGCTCGGCAGTGGCCGCGGCCTCTTTCGCTTTTTCGGGATCAGCCGTTTCTGGCTCGGTATTTTCTTCCGCGGATTCGGCCGCCGTTTCCACTTCCGATTCCACCATACCTTCGCCCTCGGCCGTCTCCACTTCCGCTTCATCCAGCGCGGCTTCCGCCGGCGTCTCCGCGGAATTTTCTAATTCGCCCGCGCCCACCGCTTCCGGCTCCGCCTGTCCTTCGGCAACCGGCGCTTCGGATTCGCCGCTGGCCGCCGCGGCCTGCTGCGCTTCCAGAGTTTCGAAATACGCGGCGACGGACTGGTGAATTTTCTCCACCATTTTCTCGCCGATGCCGGGAATCTCCACCAGTTGCTCGGGGGTCATGTCCGCCAATTTCTCGATCGAAGTCACGCCATGCGATTCCAATTTTTCAATTGTCTTCGGCCCCACGCCGGCCAGCTCCGTCAAGGATGTGCCGGGAGAAGTGAGCGCCACCATTTGCGCTTCAATTTCACGGCGCTTTTCTTCCTCGCTCTTGATATCGATGTTCCAGCCGATCAACTTGCTGGCCAAACGCACGTTCTGGCCCTTTTTACCGATCGCCAGCGAAAGTTGCGTATCTTCCACGATCACTTCCAGCCGCTTTTCTTCCGGGTCCACGATCTGAACGCGCGTCACTTTCGCGGGGCTCAGCGCCTTCTGCGCGAAGCTGATGGTCTCGTCGAAAAAGGGAATAATGTCGATTTTTTCGCCGCGCAATTCGCGAATAATCGATTGCACGCGCATTCCCTTCATGCCCACGCACGCGCCCACGGGATCAACATCCTTGTCGCGGCTTTCCACGGCGATTTTGGTGCGTTCGCCGGCCTCGCGGGCCACGGCCCGAATCTGCACCGTTCCGTCGTAAATTTCCGGAACTTCCATTTCAAATAAACGCTGCACCAATACCGGATCGGCGCGCGAGGTGATGACTTGCGGTCCCTTGGCGGCGCGCTCCACGGCGCGAATCGTCACGCGCAAACGCTCGCCCACGTTGTAAGTTTCCAAGCGCGATTGTTCGCGCTTCGGCAGCCGCGCTTCCGTGCGTCCCAGGTCCACAATCACATCCGGGCCTTCGGTGCGCTTGACGATGCAGTTCACCAGTTCGCCCACGCGCGTATGGAACTCGTTGTAGATTGTGTCGCGTTCGGCCTCGCGCACTTTTTGCAGAATCACCTGCTTCGCTGTCTGCGCCGCGATTCTGCCCAGCACATCGGTCGGCTTTCCCTGCGTCACTTCCCCGCCCAGTTCGATGGCCGGATTGCTCTTCCGCGCATCGTTCAGGGAGATTTCACGGGTGGGATCGGAAACGTCTTCCACCACCACTCTCACGGAAAACACGTCCACCTGGCCGGTGACCGGGTTGAACTTCGAGCGAATGTCTTCTTCACTCTTATAAAATTTCCGGGCCGCAACCACCATCGCATCTTCAATTGCCGCGACGATGATATCGGGTTCGATGTGTTTTTCCCGGCTGATCTGCTCGATTGTTTGATACAGCAGACTCGCCATATGACCGCCTCTCCTCTAAAATTCCACAATCAGGTTTGCCTTGCGAATCTCCGCGTACGGCAATGTAATTACCCGGTTTTTCAATTCCACTTGAACCATGCCGTCGGCAAAACCAACCAGACGGCCTTCGTAATATTTCGCGTTCTCCACCGGCTCGTTCAGCCAGATTTTTGCTTTGCGGCCAGTGAACCGCGCATAATCCGCCGGTTTGATCAGTTTCCGGTCCAGCCCCGGTGAACTGACCTCAAGTATGTAACTGGGCCCGGGTACCAAATCCTCCACGTCGAGGATCGCGCTCAATTGTTGGCTTACCGTTTCACAATCTTTGTGGCTGATTCCGCCTTGCGGGTGCTCAGGACTTACTGGCCGGTCCAAAAAGATGCGCAGCAGCCGATCTCTGCCAATCTTCCATTCAACGTCGACAATCTCAATGCCCAGCGACTGAGCCACCCTTTCAGCCGCCTCGCGAATCTTCGCCAAGTCCATTGCCTAGCTACGCTTCCGGCGAACCCGAGGCGCCCTCCCGTTCCAGGAGGAACCACCAAGGCTGCCGTGATTTCTACGGCCAACAAAAAAGTGGGCTCGCGCCCACTCGGTCATTCGACCTAGCTGGAAACAGACCACAGTATAGCTGCGGCTACCGGCAAACGCAAGCGTCGAGCCAGAACCCCAAAACCCGAGCAAAAAACCTGTATTGCCAATTATTTACGAGCCAAGAACTGGTATCACTTTCAACCAGCACCGCGATTCAGCCGCCAAACTGGAGAAATAAAAGGGCCTCCCCGCTTCGAGAGAGGAGGCCCATGAATTTCCTGTTTCCCTACTGCTGGGGCGGCTTCGGCGCAGCTGGTTTCGGCTGTGCGGGCCGGGTCGTTGCTGGCGCTGGCGTCGCCGCTTTTGTGACGGGATTCGCCTGGTCATAGAGGCGGATGATGTCCTGGGTGATATCCACCTGGGGAGAAAAATTGAGCACGATGCTGTTTTGAGAATTGTCCAGGATCAACGCAAAATTATTCTGCTTCGAATACCCGTCGATAATTTGCAGCATCTTGTTGCCGATGCGGTCCACCACCTCGCGCTGTGCTTCATTACTGTCGTCTTGCAGATCCTGTTGTTTGCGCTGCAGCGAGCGGGTCCACTGATCGCCTTGGCGAGCCAGCCGAGCCTTTTCTTCATCGCTGAGCATAGCGCCGGCGCGCAACTTATTTCGAACGTCCTCAATCTGGCGATTCAGCGTCTCGAGCTCGGCTTGGCGAGCGGCGAATTGAGTTTGCAGTTCTGCTGTCGCCTGCTTCCCTTCGCCAGTGCTGGTGATGGCGATTTGAATATTGATGACTCCGATTTTTGCTGGAGCCGCGGCTCCCGCCTGCGCGAAGGCGGCGGGCGCCAGGTTCAATGACGCCAGGGCGGCCAGCGCCAATATTTCCATTTCGAATCTTCATGCTCGCTCCTTAAAGTGGATCAAGGGATTGCAAATCGGCGATTATATCTACGTTTCCGGCCCGGTCAATCAGAATCGCTGTTCGAGCTTACTGGTTCGGATGCCCCGGCCCGCGCGGAAGGTTGGCCCGCTACGCCCGGCACGGGCAGATTCCCTCCCCCTAGCGCGGGAGCGGCAACAAAAGCACTCGATTATTATTCGTGTCCGCGATCACCGCCAGATTCGTCTGCGGCTGAATCGCCACGGAGAACTGGCTCGACCCATCCACCCCCAACAGTGCCTTCACCTGGCTGGTCTGGAAATCCAACACCGAAAGCGTGTGGCTCAGGGAATTGACCGTCACCAAGGTGCTGGTCTGCGGATTGTAGTCGAGGGAGGTGGGATTAATTCCTACCCGCACCAGCGTGGCAACCAGTGACGACGGACTGACCAGCGCCACGTCATTCTGCAGGCTGTTGGCAATAATGAACTGGTTGGACACGGGATCATAGATGATGCCGGTGGGCAATTGGAAGTTTGAGATGCGCCCGCCTTGCAGAGTCCCTCCGCCCAGAGCCGTGACTTGCACCGTATTCTGCTGCGCGTTGGCGTAGGCCGCCAGAAAATCGCCTTGATCGATGGCCACTGCTTCCGGTTGCAAGTCGGTGGGAATCGTGCTGACCGTCGCTCCCGTATCCACGCGGAATGAGAAAACGGAATTCGAGCCGCTGTCGGCCACAAACGCTGTCGCTGCGTCGGCTTGGATCGCCACGCCCAGCGGCTGCGTTCCCACGTTGATCGTTCCCGCGATCTGCCCGGTCACCTCGTTCAGAATTGACGCAGTGTTGTTTCCGAAATTAGCGATCACGGCCAAAGCCAGCCGCGGCAAGATTGCCACTCCCCAGGGAGTTGAACCCACGTTGACTGGGAAGGCTGCCGTGCCGGTGTTCAGGTTAATCACCGAAATGTTGCCCGAGCCGGAATTGGTGACCACCGCCAAGTTCCGCTCTGGATCAATCGCCACTCCTTGCGGCGCAGTTCCCACCGCCACCGCCTGGATTACCGTCAAGTTGGTCACATTCGAAACCGACAAATCGGGATTTTGCACGTCCACCACATAGCGGCGGGCCAGGCCCAGCGCCGAAGCTGGAATCGTGGCCATCATCTGCCTCGCGCTCACCAGCGTCACACTGCCTCCGGCCAAAGACGTCACCGGCGTGCCGTCCAACCGCACCACGGAACCGGCAACAAATCCTCCGCCGCTTACTGACACCGTCAACGGCGTGCTGGAAGCGAACGTGAATGACGGATTGGTCTGTACGATGCTAAGAGGCCGGATGGCTCCCAGCGATATGAGCGACACATTGTTGCTGGTCTGATTTACAACCACCGCTGTATTGCTAATCGGATCGATGGCAACTGCCTGGGGACCGGAGCCCACGCCCACAGTGGCGATCGTTTGCACCGAGCGCAAATCCAGGACGGTCGCCAGATTGGTAATCGAATTCACACTGACGCCAACGTTCGTCAATGGATTTACGGCCGTGGCAGTCTCGCCTGTCTGAAAGAGTCCAGTTTGGACGCTTTGATCCAACAAGTTAAACGTGCCGATATTCACGTTGCTTGGATCGTTGAACAGCGCCTTGTCCGTTTCCGTATTGATCGAGATCCCCCGCAGCGTGGAAGAAATGCTGATGCTGGCCACCACAAAGGGTACAAGGCCCACATCTCCGGCGCTCGCCGGACGCCCCAGATTCACAATCGACAACGTTCCAGCGCCTCCCGGAGTGACCAGAGCCCAATTAAGCCGCGGCTCGATCGCAACCTGGGGAGCACTGCCGGTGCCGATATTCACCGTAGTGACTACACTTGGCGCCGCCGGCGTCCGGATATCTAGCACCGTCGCGGCGTTTGTAGACGCGTTGGCCACCAGGGCGCGCCCTGTTAGTGAATCAACCCCAATCGAAAATGGAGTGGTGCCGCCGGGCAGGGGCAGAGTGGCGATCACTTTTGGCACGGAAAGATCGATCACCGAAAGTGTGTTGCTGCCGCTATTCACCACAAACGCCAGATTGCGGTCGCTATCCACTGCGACGCCCGTCGGCGAATTGCCCACGGGAAGCGAACTGACGGTTTGAGCAGCAACATTCACCAGCGAAATTGTATTATCACCGCGATTGACCACCACTGCGGTGCCCGTCGTCGCGTTCATGGCCACGGCGATCGGTTGTGATCCCACGGCCAGGTTCGCCGGCGTCATCGAAATCGCGGATGCGGGCGGCTCCACGGCAATATTCACCGCCGAAATGGAAGGAGAGCCCGCGGGTACGGCGTTATTCTTCACTACCAGCGGAAATAGGCCGGCCTGCGACAAATCCGGCGTTCCCACCAAGTTCACATTCAGTTGCCGCGTATTGGTGATGGACAGGGAACGCGGCTGGCCATTGAACGTAGCCGCCACCAGCGGATTTGTGGGTGTTCCGAAATATCCCCCATCCAGGGTAGCGGTAAAATTTGCCCCATTTTGAATGGCGCTCTCAGGGATCGCGGAAATTACCACCGGCCGCACGGGAAGGAGCGTGAAGATAATCGGATTGGAAACGTCTCCGTTTTGACGCAGCACATCGACATTCTCGGCTCCCACTCCGGTCAATTGGTCCGTAGTGACGTGGGCCTTCAACAGCGTTTGCGATATGAAAGTGGTGGGCACCGGCGTGCCGCCCACTCGGGCCACGCTGGTGGAGAAGAAATTTGTGCCGGATAGATAGATGTCTTGAAAGATGGATCCCTGCGCCGTGGAATTGGGATCGATCGAGGATAACGTGGGATCGACGCTTGCCAGAAGTGTTACGTTCGCCGTGCCGGTGCGGGTGGTATCGGCCACGGATGTAGCCGTGATCACCGTGCCGCTGGTCGGCACGGCCGCTGGCGCGGTATAGAGCCCCGCCGGTGTGATCGTGCCCACTGTAGAGTTTCCGCCGTTTACTCCGTTCACCGACCAGGTGACCGCCTGATTGGTCGTCCCGGTCACAGTTTCCGTGAATTGGAAGTTTTCCGAAGCGCTGAGTGTGGCCGTCAGCGGCAGCACCGAAACGCGTATTCCGCTATCGAGCGTAACTGCCGAAGTGCCCGTAATCTTAACGTTCACCGCGCTGGTGGCCGTAATCGTGATCGTAGCGGGATTCGGCAAAACAGCAGGAGCCGTGTACAAACCCGTGCTGCTGATAGTTCCCACCGTGCTGTTTCCGCCGGGGACGGTGTTGACGGACCAATTGACGTTGGTATTCGACGATCCCGCAACCGCCGCCGTGAACTGCTGCGATCCCGCCAAAATCACTGTAACCGGGTTCGGAGTGACCGTCACGGTCACCGAAGAGGAGTTGCCCCCGCAACTCGCGAACATCGCGGCGAACAGAAGAACCGCGCCAATCTTCCACGCTTTCATCACCTTCTCCTCCCCCACGGCCAGTTCAATGCCCCTTTGACTCTTCTTTTTCATTCGATCGCTGCTTCCCTTTCCCGGTTGCCGTTGATTCCATCAAAACGTCCGGCTCACTGTAAAGCGGTACATGGACTTCGGCTCGAACAGGGAAGACGGAATTCGAAACGCCTGCTGATCCAAAATGGTATTCAACGCCGGCAAAATCTGGGTTTGGTATACGCCCGGCGGCAGCGCGGCCTTGGTCTCGTCGCTCAGGAAAAAAGCCCCGCGCGGCTGCACAATCGTATCGGCCAGCCGGCTGACGTTATACGCATAATAAAAACGGAATGGCGCGTGCACAATCGGCAACTGCACAACAATCTGGATGCCGCTCGAAACCCTGGGCGTGAAATTCGTTCCCGGAGCCACTTGAATCTGCTGGCTGATTTTCAGGTTCGGGAAATCCGGATTCGGATATTGCTCGTTCAGCAAGTTCACCGCCGCGGAATCCAATTGCAATTGAGATTTTCGCAACGCTCCGTCGATCCCCGCATCCGTGAACAGGTCCAGCTCCACGGTGGGCCCCACAATCGGAATCCGGTATTCCAAGTTTCCCACAGCCTGTGAATCTCCGCCGGGACGCGTGGCCACGAAAGAAAGCACCGGCACATTCAAGGACTGCCGGGTGGGGTTTCCGCTCGAATCCAGTTTTGTGGGATCGAAATAGCCGATCGACTGAGTGGAACTGGTGGGAATAAAAGCCCAGGGAGAGATCGTGTAGAAATCAAAACCCCGCACATCATTTTCTCCGCCCAGATAGAAACGCGTAAAGGGCGGAACTACTTTGCCGCCATAGCCCGTCACCATCGCGGTGATGAAATGGACGGCCACTACGTTCCGTTTTTTATTGACCGGGTGATACCACGAGCCGGTGAAGACGCCCGCCACGGTGTTGACGTTTCCCTGCAGCGGGCCGCCTTCGAACGGAACGCTCACCGAAAAGCTGTGGCCGGAGGTCGCGTTCTCGCCGCCATTCAGGGAGCTATAGGAAATTGTCGGCGTGATTTTGCTGGAGCGAATTCCTTTCAGAGCCGACGGGCCTCCCAGGCTGGTGAATTGCAAAGTCTCAAACAGAAGTTGCGACGACTGGCTGAACGCCGTGATATCGGTGGTGCTGAATCCGTAGGTCAGGCCCACTCGTGTGAACGCGAACCGGCGCATCGGATAACTGGCGAATAGCGTGAAGCCTTTTGAGCTTTGATTGTAATTTTGCTCGAATGCGGGATTGATAGCTACCTGCTGGCCAAGAAGAATGGAAGTCTGGCGCGACTGGTTGTAATCGTAGCGGTTGCTGAACACCGTGAAGCCAGTGGATATCGGGCGGTCAAACAGATAAGGTTCCGTAAAACCGAACAGCAAGCTGCGCTGCAGATCGCCGAACTGCGCCGAGAACGTCAAGGTTTCGCCCAAGCCCAGGAAATTGTTGGTCTGGTAGGAGAGTCCGATAAAACTTCCCGCCAGTCCGCTTACTCCTCCTGTGAAGCTGATGGATTGTTTCCCCTTTTCCTTCACCTTCAGGAGAATATCGACCGTGCCTTCCTTGATGTTGCGCTTCAGCTCCGCATTTTCCGGCTTGATGGGATCGAAATAATCGAGTTGGTTCAGCCGCAAAATACTCAGCTCCCAGTAGCGCTTGTTGAATAACTGGCCTTCATCGATCAGCACTTCGCGCCGGATCACTTTGTCGCGCGTGGTGGTGTTTCCGCTGAATTCGATGCGGCGAACGATGAACTGTTTCTGCTGGTCGAATTCCAGGGTCAAGCTCACCGTTTTCGTCGCGGTGTCCGCATCGGTGATCGGGTTGATTGTGAAATCGATGAACCCGTATTGCCCATAAAGATCGCGGTACATGTCGAAGGACTTGCGAACCTTGGCCGTCGAGAATACGTCGCCTTTCTTTAAGGGAAAGATGTTCTGCAAGTACTCGCTCTTTACGAAAAGAGGCTGGTCGGGGTCGGAGCTGCGGATGATGAGTTTGCCCATGTGGTAGCGGTCGCCCTCTTCAATGGGAATGGTGATGTTGGTTGCCTTCCCATGCTCCCTTCCCACCAGGGGCCAGGGCCCCGGGATGCCGTTGCGGTCCACGTTCACTGTATTCAGGATGGGGTCTTTCACGATCACGCGGAAGTAGCCGTTATCCTGGTAGAGCGCGCGGATTCCAGCTTCGGTATCTTCGTTCAACTTATTTTTGTCAAAAGTCTTGTGATAGATGGGAATCTCAGTGAACCAAAGGGGAATTACGGCGGGACGCGAGTTCCGCATCGAGCGAATGATCCGGCGGCTCGAAAACGCGTGGTTGCCGGTGATGATGATTTTGCCGACTTTGACTTTCGGCCCTTCGTCGATATTGAACACCAGTTTGACGGCGTTGGTTGCGGCGATGCGCTCGTAGGTGGGCTTCACCTTGGCGAATTGGCGTCCATGTTCCGCGAGCAATTCCTTCAGAACCACTTGCGCACGTGTGATGCGGGTAGGATCGAACTGGCTTTCAACGGTTAAACCGACCTTGCGTTCCTTGAACCGGTCGAGAATATCGGATTCTGAAACGGATTTATTGCCTTTGTATTCGATGCGGCGAATGATGGGGCGTTCCTGCACCTTGAAGATGAGCACCTTGCCGTTCGGCACCTTGGGGTCATCTTCCACTTCCAGCCGGATGTCCTCGAAGTATTGAGTGTTCCACAAGGCTTGGAAATCACGCCGGGCTGTTTCCTCGTTGTACGGATCGCCGGCGCGCGAAAAAATGCGCGACCGCAACGTGTCGCTTTGAATTCTGCGATTTCCCTCAAAAAAGATATTGGTGATTATTCCCTGATTCGAGGAACGAGCCTGGGGAGAAGCGGTTGCGGCGGCGGCGAGAGCGAGAAGCGCGGGCAAAACAAAGCACACCTGGAAAATCCAGGCGAACGTGAGCAGACGAACTTTTCTACGTGCGGCCGCCGATGCCATCACGGCCGCGCTCCCCCAGCCAATGTAATATGCTCCCCCGCCGGACCGCCCCGGCCCGGCTTGCGCGTGTAGGATTCCCTAGTGGGCGACTGGGGTTGCCTCGACTACCGGTCGAAAACCAAGGCCGTCACCGGAGAGGAAAACTTCCAGAGTAGCCGGCCGTTGCAGACCGCCCTGAATCAGCGTTTCCGACAGCGGATCCTCGACATACTTCTGTAGTGCGCGCCGCAGTGGACGCGCGCCATAATTCCTGTCTGTGCAGGTTTTGTCAAGTATCCACTGCCGCGCTTCAGGAGTCAGGACGACTTGTACCTGGCGATGCACCAGCGTGTCATTCATCTGCGCGACCAGCAGATCGATGATGTTTCGCAGGTCATCGTCGGTCAACGAACTGAAGAGGATGATCTCGTCCAAACGGTTGAGAAATTCGGGATTGAAGACGCGCTTCACTTCCGTCAGCACCACGTCGTCCATGGTCTTCACTTCTCCGCCTTCGACAGATTGGAAGCCCAGGGAAGGCGGCTTCTGCATCGCGCGGGCGCCGATGTTCGACGTCATGATGATAATCGTGTTCCGGAAGTCGACGGTATTGCCCAAGCCGTCCGTCAACTGGCCGTCTTCGAAGACTTGCAGCAGGATGTTGTAAACGTCGGGATTCGCCTTCTCGATTTCGTCCAGCAGAATCACCGAGTAGGGCGCGCGGCGGATGCGCTCGGTCAATTGGCCGCCTTCTTCATAGCCCACGTATCCTGGAGGCGCGCCGATCAGTTTGGAAACCGAGTGCTTCTCCATGTATTCGGACATATCGAAGCGGACCAGGGACTTTTCGCTGCCGAACAGGAACTCCGCCAATCGCCGGGCCACTTCCGTCTTGCCTACGCCCGTGGGACCGAGGAACAGAAAGCATCCCACCGGACGGCCGGGAGCTTTGAGTCCCGCACGGCTGCGACGAATCGCGCGAGCCAGAGCGCGAATCGATTTATCCTGGCTGACGATGCGCTTGTGGAGCTCTTCCTCGATGCGCAGCAATTTCTGCTGCTCGTCTTCCTTGATCGAGGTGACGGCGATCCCGGTCCAGCGCGACACCACTTCTTCGATGTCTTCGCGTGTGACGGTGCCCGTCGCGGAATCGTCGATCTTCAATTTCTCCCGCAACATCCGCAAATGTTCTTTTTCTTTCCGCTCTTCTTCGGAGTAGAAGCGGGCCTTTTCAAACTCGTGATTGGCGATCGCGGTCTCCATGCGGTGGGTGATGAACTTCACGCGCTTTTGCACTTCGGAGACTTCATCCGGCAGCATGGCCTGGCGCAATTTCACGCGCGCTCCGGCTTCGTCCACCAGGTCGATGGCCTTGTCTGGAAGGAAACGGTCTGGGATATACCGATTCGAAAGATACACGGAGTACCGGATCGCTTCGTCCGTATAAGAAACGGCGTGGAATTTTTCGTAGCGGTCGCGCACGCCTTCGAGGACGCGGATCGCCTCGTCCTCGGCCGGCGCCGAAACTTTAATGGATTGGAAGCGGCGCTCGAGCGAACGGTCTTTCTCGACCGATTTGCGGTATTCGCCGGGTGTGGTGGCCCCGATGCACTGAATTTCGCCGCGGCTCAATGCCGGTTTCAGGATATTCGCGGCGTCGAGTGAACCTTCCGCGGAGCCGGCGCCGACCAGCGTGTGCAACTCGTCGATGAAGACGATGGCGTTCTGGCTCTCCATCAATTCCTTCATGATGGTCTTGAGCCGCTCTTCAAACTGGCCGCGGTATTTCGTTCCGGCGACAATCAGGGAAAGATCGAGGGAAAGAATTCGCTTGTCGGCAAGGAACGGAGGCACATTGCCGTCGGCGATCCGCTGCGCCAAACCTTCGACGATGGCCGTTTTACCCACTCCGGGCTCGCCGATCAGGACAGGGTTATTTTTGGTGCGCCGGCAGAGAATCTGGATGGCGCGTTCGAGTTCCTTTTCGCGGCCCACCAAGGGATCGAGTTGCCCTTCCATGGCGGATTGCGTCAGGTCACGGCTGAATTCGGCGAGTAATGAGGTTTCTTTTGGACGGCTCACGGGAACCTTCTCACTGGTTGTTCGCGCCAGTTCTTCACGCAGAGTGGAAAGACGCAGGCCGCGCTCCTGCAGGATCTCCGCGCCGAAGGATTTTTCCTCGCGCAGAATTCCCAGCAGCAGATGCTCCGTGCCTACGTGCTTGTGCCCCAGCCGCTCGGCTTCTTCGGCGGCGAAGTTCAAAATCCGTTTGCACTCCTGGCTGAGCGGTACTTCCACTGAAGTGGAAATGCGCTCGCGGATCGTGATCCGGGCTTCAATTTCTTTGCGAATGGACTCGATCGAGCCATGGGTCCGCAAAAAGCGATTCGCCAATGCCTTGTCTTCGCGCAGCAGTCCCAGGAGCAGATGCTCGGTTTCGATATAGGGGCTGCCATACTGGCTGGCTTCATATCGCGCGAAGAAAATGACACGCCGGGCTTTTTCAGTATAGCGTTCAAACACGGTTCACCCACGCTCTTTCCGGGCATTCACCCCGTCGCTCGCAGCGCGCGCGCCGGAATGGACGCTCGCCGCAGGGGCCTCTCCGCTGGCGATCGGCAGGAGTGATCCGTGTTCCAACACCAGAATACGGTCACATTGCCGGGCCAAGGAAAGATTGTGCGTTGCCAGAATCGAAGTGAGTCCGTGAGTCCGGTGGAGCCGCTGCATCAGCTCGAAAACCGTCTCCGCGTTCCCTTCGTCCAAGTCTCCCGTCGGCTCATCCGCCAGCAACAACTGCGGACGATTCACCAGCGCTCGTGCAATCGCCACGCGCTGCTGTTCGCCTCCGGAAAGCTCGGCCGCCCGGTGCCACGCGCGATCGGCTAGTCCCACTTGCTTCAGCCATTCGCTCGCGGTTCCAAGCGCTTCTGAGTGAGCGATACCCCGAATCAACAAAGGCATCGCAACGTTTTCCGCAGCAGTGAAATCAGGCAGCAAATGGTGCCGCTGCCAGACGAATCCCACACTGCGGCTGCGAAACTCCGCCAGTTCCGCGTCTCGATGTTCTGCGAGCGAATCCCCGGCGAAGTATACTGTACCGCTTGTTGGCGTGTCCAGAGCAGCCAGGAGATGCAACAGCGTGCTTTTTCCTGATCCGGACGGACCAACGATCGCAATCATTTCTCCGCGCGCCACACTCAGTTCCACACCAGCGAGGGGCGCTATTTCCGACTTGCCGGAGCGGAACACTTTCCTCAATCCGATTGCCTGGATCAGCCACTTTTCCGCAACGCTCGCCACGGCCGTTCCTGTAGCTGCGCGTCCGCTGGTTACGGCTTCGGATGAGGTGCTGAAACTCATTGATCTCCCTTGCTGCAATATACTCCTATCCACGTTAGATGCCGAACTCCGCTTCCTGTATGTAATTGATTCTGTTAACTAGGCAGGGAGAAGCAACTGTAGGCAGTTCTAATTGCTTTCACATTTTGACCCTCGGGTCGGCCCGAATTGGTCGCAGTTCAGCCGGCGCACGCCGAATCCTTCCCGTAAGCTACTCTAATCATTACAAATACGAGTATAACACGCCGCGATTTTACTGGGCCGTAAGCGTGGAAAGGGATTTCCGGCACTATAAGGCCAATGTCTTCTAGGGCTAACGGTGCATGGTTTGCTGTGGCGTGGGTATTACGAGAAGGAAACCGTTCTCAAAAGGAACTATTCGAAGCGGAGTATCTCGACAGGCAAAATGCGTGCGGCTGCACGCGCAGGGATCAACGTCGCCACAATGCTGATCGCGAGCGATGTACCCGCAATCCACAATGCATCGAATCCATTCGAACGAAACGGCACATAAGGAATCGCGTAGACTTCCGGATTCAACGGAATCAATCTCCAGGTATTCGCTACCCAGGCAATTACAAAGCCCAGAATCAATCCAACCATCGTCCCGAATGTTCCCACCACCAGACCTTGCCACATGAAAATATTCCGCACCTGTTCGCGCCGCGCTCCCATGGCCATTAGTACGGCGATATCGCGCGCCTTGTCGGTAACGGTCATGGACAACACCACCAGAATATTCAGTCCGGCAACAAAAGTGATCAACCCGATGAATATGGCGGTGACCAGTTTTTCCAGGCTCAATGCGCGGAACAGCGCCCGGTTCTCATCCATCCAGGTCGTTGTGGTAAACCCGCCGCCAGCCGTACGCAACACCGCCCGAGCAATGGCTTGCACATCATCCAGGCGGTCGACGCGCAGCTCCAGCAAACTGACCACGTCGCCCGTCCCGGCCAGTTGCTGGCCGGATGCCAGGGTCACGAAAGTCCAGTTGGCGTCGTAGTCATAGAATCCGGAATCGAAAATTCCGGCAACACGAAACCGCCGCGAGCGTGGGAGCATTCCAAAAGGAGTCAAGCTGCCCTGCGGGCTGGTGAGGGTGACGTAATCGCCCGCGGAAATTTTCAATTCCTCGGCGAGGATGCGCCCGATCAGCATGGAGGGGATGCCATTGGCATCGGGCGAAAAATCGAGCGAGCCCGAAACGATGTGCTGCAGCGCCTGGTCCGACCGGCGCTCGAGCTCCGGATCGACACCCTTCAGAACAATCCCGCGCGCTTGATTTCCGGAAGAAATCAAAACGGTCAGGTAGATTGCCGGAGCAATCGCGCGCACGCCGGGAGTCGCTTGCAACCGCGCGATTAATTCGCGGTAGTCGCGAATGCCTTGCGGCGAGGCGGGCTTCAGATTGATATGGGCGGTGACGCCCAACAAGCGGTCGCGGAGAGCCTGGCGGAAGCCGGTGTTCATGGCCAGGGCCACCACCAGGGTGGTAACGCCCGCGGCCACGCCGATCACGGAAAGCAGCGTCACCAGGCGAAGCACTGCCGGCTTGTACTGCGAGCGCAGGTAGCGCAGCGCCACCAGCCATTCGAAGGTCATTTCGTTTCGCCGGGCGCCGCCGGCTCGGATTGCTCCGGAGCCTCCGGGCGCAGCAGGGGAAACAAAATTACTTCACGGATGGAATGCGAATCAGTGAAGAGCATGGTCAGGCGGTCGATCCCGATCCCTTCACCGGCGGTGGGAGGCATGCCGTGGGCGAGCGCTCGAATATAATCTTCGTCGAGTTGTTTGGGAACTTCCTCGCCGCCTCGTTTGATCTGTTCGCGGAATCTCCGCTCTTGTTCTTCGGGATCGTTCAATTCCGAGAAGGCATTTCCCAGCTCGAATCCGCCGGCGAAAAATTCAAAGCGCTCCGTCAAGGAGGGATCGTCTTGGCGCTGTTTCGAGAGCGGAGAAATCTCCACGGGAAAATCGTAGAGGATGGTGGGCTGAATTAAATGCTCCTCAGCGACCAGTTCAAAGAGTGTCCCCGTGATCGCGCCGCCGGATGTCGAGTTCAAATCATCGACTTTGGTGCGGCCTGCCGGGGCGGCCCAAGCGTTGTAGCGCTCCGCAATCGCGCGCGGTCCATCCGTCCGCGCTAATTCTTCAAGGGTGGGAGGCTGACCCGCGGCAGCGGGCCAATAACGCACAATGGATTCGCGCATCGTCAAGCGCTGCCAGCGGCTGAAATCGAGTTCGTGCTGTCCGAAGCGCACGGTGGTGCTGCCGCAGACTTTTTTGGCAAGAGAGGCGAGCAGTTCCTCGGTCAGGTCCATCAGGTCATGATAATCGGCATAGGCCTGATAGAATTCCAGCATCGTAAACTCGGGATTATGCTGCGTCGAAATGCCTTCGTTGCGGAAATTGCGGTTGATTTCGTAAACCCGGTCGAGGCCGCCGACAATCAAACGCTTCAGGTACAGCTCGGGCGCGATGCGTAAATACAAATCGATATCCAGCGTATTGTGGTGCGTCACGAAGGGCCGCGCTGTTGCTCCGCCCGCGATGGGATGCATCATCGGAGTTTCCACTTCGATGTAGCCGCGCTCGTCGAAAAACCGCCGGATCTCGCGAATCATCAGGGCGCGCTTCTGGAAAATCTCGCGCACTCGCTCGTTTGAAATCAGGTCCACGTAGCGCTGGCGGTAACGAATTTCGACGTCGGAGAGTCCGTGCCATTTTTCCGGGAGCGGCAGCAGCGACTTGCTCAGTAATTCAAGGCGCTCCACCCACACCGTCAGCTCATTGGTCTTGGTGCGAAACAGGCGGCCTTCGACACCGATCACATCTCCCAGGTCGAGTAGCCGGAACAATTCGTAGCCGCCCTGGCCCACCACATCGAGCTTCACGTAGATTTGCAACCGCTGTCCCTGTCCGGCGATGTGCGCGAAACCGGCCTTGCCGTGTAAACGCATCGCTACCAATCGCCCGGCAATGCGTACTGGTGGCCGATCGGCCTCCAGCTCCGCGGTGGATTTCTCGCCGTAGCGGGAGATGGCGCCCGATGGGGTTTCGGTGAAATCAAACCTGTGTGGATAGGCCTTATGGCCCAGGGCCTCGATCTCAGACAGCTTTTTGCGCCGTTGGAGATACTGGTCGAGCGGTTCTAAGGGCAAGCGGAAGTCCTTCCTTGTTAATTCGTTTGGCAGTATAGCGAGCGCTTTCCACGACCGTCAAGGAATCCACCTAATGAATTCCTACCCTTGATAGTGGGATTTGTTGTAATCTCACTTCCTTTCGGAGCCCAGCGATGCGACAGGATAAACCGCCGGTCACCCGGCGCCGATCGGTGAAAGAAGACTGGATTTCCTGGCTTCCACCAAAAAAACTCACAATGTTTCAGACGGTAATCCGTCCGTGTGAAACCGCCTACACGATGCTGAGCATCACCCTGAATGAAGCCATTTCCTTGCAGAGCCAAGGCAGCCTGGTGCGCGCGAACCTATTGATTGTTAACTCGCGGATTTTGCTGGACCGGATGACGGCTCCTCTGCTGGCTTTGCTTGCCGGCATGAATTCTCACGGCCGCCACTTCGGCACGCTTTCCTCGGTGGCCGCGCTGAACCCGGAATTTTACCGGAGCGAGACAGGACAACGGGCCGCTTCCTGGAATGCTCTTCTTTCCCACGTCCTGCTGAATGACCGTTCCCGGCTGTTTCACAAACTCTGCGCGTTAAGCAATATCGTGGAAGAGCTTGCCGGGGAATACCACGAGTCTGCCGGGAGGATCGTCGAGGCGCCGTTGATAAAGGCGGAGGAATCGTGGCAGAATGTCGAAATTCTCCACTACGATTTGAATACCTGTTTACGTGAAGCGATCGTGGTACTGAAGTCGTTCCTCTGCGCGATGCCGGAGAGCGAACTCGCCGCTCTTGAAATCGAGTTTGCGCGACCGGTTCCGATACCCGTGCGCGACGCCCGGCCCAGGGTGGTACGAGCTTCTTCGTAGACGTGCGGGGCAATTCCGAAGAAAATAGATTCCGTTTATCCGGCCTCCGGCAATGCCAGGCGACTTGCAAACGTCCGGCCTGTTTGAGCGTGCTGGGACGGAACGGCAAGTACAACTTCTGGAGCGAGGGGCGCATCGGAACTACTGAAGCGTCCCGATTGGGATAGTGGCCCGAACGAGACGAGAGGAAACGGGAGAGCTGCCGGAGGCAGAAGCGATCCGGCTGGCCCAGCACGGCGACCCAGCGGCGTTCGAACGAATCTATCAATTACACAGCCGCCGAATTTATTCGCTGTGCCTGCGCATGGTCAGCAACACCGCCGAGGCAGAGGACCTGACGCAAGAAGCGTTTCTGCAACTCTTCCGGAAAATCGCCACGTTTCGGGGTGAATCAGCTTTTTCCACCTGGCTTCACCGGTTGGCCGTAAATGTGGTGTTGATGCGCCTGCGCAAGAAAAAGGTGTTGGAATCTTCCTTGGAGGAAGTGACCGAACCGGATGAGGAAAGTGGCGGTCCGCGGCGGGATTTTGGCGGGCCGGATTTGCGGTTGAATGGATCGATCGACCGGGTGAATTTGCAGCGAGCGATCGAGGAACTGCCTCCGGGATACAAGCAGGTGTTCGTGCTGCACGACATGCAAGGCTACGAGCACAACGAGATCGCAGATATTATGAGTTGTTCGATTGGTAACTCGAAATCGCAGCTTCACAAAGCACGCATGCGGCTGCGCGAGTTATTGCACGAAACCCAGCGGGACCAGGCCCGATCCGCACGACAGGCCGCCGCGGGCGAACTATCGGGTGAGGAATAAAGGAAAATGGCTACGATCGGTTGTAATCAATTTATGGAATTGACCGCGCCCTGGCTGGAAGGCGAACACCTTCCGGAGGCGGCGGCCCACTTGCGCGGGTGTCCTCAATGCCGTTCGGTTGTGACCGACCTGGAAGCGATCCGGGCGGCGGCTGCCCATCTGGCGACGGAGGAAGTGGAACCGCCGGCGCGCGTGTGGCTGAATTTGCGCGAGCGGCTGGAAAACGAAGGATTGATCCGCCAGCCGGGATGGAGGGAACGGCTGGCCACAATCTTTTCGACGGTGCCGCGTCCGGCGATTGCAGGCGCTTTCCTTGGACTTTTCCTGGTGGCCGGGCTGTTGCTCGGGTATCAGAGCGATATGACGGCGAATCAAGATGCCTGGCTCAGCCGGACGCAGACTTCGGCATCCTCGCTGGGCTCGCAATTGGATGCCGCCGAGAAGGGAGCCGTTTCCTCCATCCGCGAACGCAACCCGATGGTGACTGCTTCCCTGAACCAGAACCTGGCCATCGTTGACAATATGATTGCGATGTGTGAAAAAAGCGTTCGCGAGGCTCCTCAGGACGAGATGACTCGCGACTTTCTCTACCAGGCTTATCAGCAAAAAGCGGATTTACTGGCTACCATGACGGAACGTGGGGTGAACGCACAATGATGCTCGTACGCGGCCTTTCCCGATCTTCGGCTCCCAGGGCCGCTTATGTGCTGGCCGGGGTTATCTTCCTGGCCACGCCCGCGCTCGCGCATCACCTGGAAAAGCACTTTCCGGTTGTCGCCCATCCCATCGTCACCATTCATAATCCGAGCGGGACGATTACCGTGAAATCCTGGCCCAAGCAGGAAATCGCAGTCAGCGCCGACCATTTGAGCGACAAAGTGGAAGTGGAAGCGGAGCAAGATGGAAACCGGGTGGACCTGATTACCCGCGTGACTTCTGAGAACTGCAGTCCTGCGGACCTGGAAGCCAATTACGAAGTGACCGTGCCGGAAGATGCCGAATTGCAAATCCATAATGATTCCGGAGCCGTGGCCGTCACCGATGTGCTGGGCGATATGGCCGTGGATACGGTGGCTGCAGGCATTCAACTGGAAGATACGGCGGGCTACTTGACCGTGAAAACCGTCGGAGGCTCGTTCGATTGCTTCCGATGTGGCGGCCGCATTGAGGCCCAATCCATCAGCGGAAATCTTCGCATTTTTGAGAATCGCAGTTCCAACGTGCGATTTCAGACGTCCACGGGAAACATCCGCTTCGAAGGTGATTTCCTTCCCAGCGGTACGTATTTGCTGAAGAATTACAGCGGCACGATTGAAGTTCGTTTCTCTCCGCAAGATTCCTTCGACCTGCACGCCACTTCGCTCTATGGAAAAGTGATCAACGAAGCCAATCCCCTGAAACCGCCGGCGCATCCCACGCGCCAATCTCCACCGTTTGCCAAGAGCTTGCTGGGCACATTCAACGCGGGCCGCGCCAAGGTGGAGATGACTTCATTCAGTGGTATAATCAGCATTCGCAAGCGTGATTAACGCTGCAATCCCGCGGATGAATTCTTTTTGACACCGATGCCGCCTTCCGGCGAGACGCGCAATCCCAAAATTCTCTGCCTGATTGGATTCATGGGCTCCGGCAAGAGCACTGTCGCGCGCCTGCTGGCCCGCCAGATCGGCTGGTATGCCGTGGATCTGGACCGCGAGATCGTGGAGCGCGCCGGCATGGCCATTCCCGAAATTTTTAAGCGCCACGGCGAGCCTGCCTTTCGCGATCTGGAATACGCAGAGTTGGGGCGCGTTCTAGGCGAATCCATGGAACAAGGAAAGCGCCTGATTCTTTCGCTGGGCGGCGGCACGACCGCGCAGCCGCGCAGCCTGGAACGCCTCCGCGAAAATAATTGCACCCTGATCTGGCTACATTGTCCGGTGGAAGAACTGCTAAGGCGATGCGCGCGCATCACCGACCGGCCGCTTTTTCGCGACGCGGATAGCTTTCGTAAACTGTACGAAGAAAGGCAACCCTCCTACGAACTGGCGGATTACCGCATCGAAAGCGCAGTGGAGCCGCTGCGAGTGGTGGAGCAAATCCTGAATCTCGGAATCCATGAACGGGTGCCGGCATGAAAATTCCAAAACAGTTTCGAGCTTTGGCCGCTCTTGCATTCCTTGTTGGGCTGGCTGCAAATCTTGCCGCGGGCGCGCATACTCCGCGGAACGCCGCGTCGCCGCTGGCCGCGCGCGCCGGCGGACAATTGAATTCGGGTTCCATCCTGGCTGAAGACAAGGGAAAGTTTCGTGTGCTGGTGGGCGGCGCGCCGGCCGGGCAGGAACAGTTCTCGATTGCGCCGGATGGCGTCAACTGGATCGCCCGCGGCAATGCCGAGGTGCAGGCGCCCAATGCTCCGTCCACGCGCGTTACCGGGACGCTTACGCTGAAGCCCGATGGCACTCCCGTGAAATACGAATGGACTACACAAGGCGCGAAGAAAGCTTCTGCGACAGTGGATTTTGCCGGCGGCGTGGCCACCATCGAACTTCGCATCGAGGGTCAGAAGCCTTTTACTCAGCAGTTTTTTTTCCCTTCAGCCCGCATTCTGGTGCTCGATAATAATCTTTTTCACCAGTACGCGATTGTGGCGCGCCTTTACGACTGGCAGAAAAAAGGGGAGCAGAGTTTTGCCGTACTGGTTCCGCAGACCATGACGCCGGGCGCCGTGAAAGTGGAAGCGCTGGGCGCGCAGGCGGTGGATGGAAAACAATTGGAACTGCTGCGCGTGAAAACCGAAGACCTGGAAGTGAATCTTTATCTGGATAATCTACGCCTGGTCCGCATTGCCGTTCCCGCTTCAAGCGCCGAAGTGGTCCGGGAATAATCCGCCGCGAAACAAGAATTCCCACACAGAAATGCATTTTCGAATGATTACCGATCCTGATGGCCCATTTCTTTGAGGGATCCAGTAGCCGCAAGGGGCACGACATGGCAATTCCGTATTACCACGTTGATGCATTCACGGGTGAGCTGTTTGCGGGTAACCCGGCGGGGGTTTGCATCCTTTCCGCGTTTCTCGCGGATAGTATCCTGCAGAAAATTGCGGTTGAGAACAGGCACAGCAACACCGCCTTTGTTGTTCCTCGAGCGGATGGTGATTTCGACTTGCGCTGGTTTACACCCAAACTCGAGGACGACCTGTGCGGGCACGCGACCTTGGCAGCCGCCTATGTGCTCGCGCTGCGGAAGCACAACGTGTGGCCGGTTCGCTTCCACACCCGCAGCGGAATTTTAACCGTCGCCCGGGACGGAGACAGCCTTGAAATGGACTTTCCCGCCATGCCACCTCAACCCTGTGAGACGCCAGTCGGCCTTTTACCAGCTCTGGGTTTGAAAACGGCGCTGGTAACGAAATCGCGCGATTACCTTGTGGTGGTGGATCAGGCTGAGCAAGTGCGAGCGCTCTCTCCCGATTTTGCCGCTCTTGCCAAGCTGGACATCGGCCTCGCCGGAGCGATTGTTACCGCTCCCGCCGAGGGTGACGTGGATTACGTCTGCCGATTTTTTGCACCTTCGATCGGCATCGCTGAGGACCCTGCAACCGGTTCGATACACTGCACGCTGGCTCCATATTGGGCGGCGAGGCTGGGTAAGGACACGTTGCGTGCCCAACAACTCAGTGCCCGCGTTGGATCCATGCAGTGCACAATCGGCGGCGATCGCGTGAAGATCGCCGGCAGGGCGCGCTTGTACCTTCACGGCACGCTCGAACTCTAAAGCCTCTGCCTCCAGAGCGAGAACCTGACACCCATTCCTGTCAACGAATTCGCGGCCATCTGCCTTTAAAGAGGCGACGAGGTTTTGGCGGCGGCCGGAAGACAGCACAGAAGTCCAAAAGTGTCACTCTATTATTCAATACTCGAGAGCGGCCGCAAATACCTTCTGAACTTCGCGGCGTGCGCTATTTAACAATCAGGGTCACTTGCGTGGATTGTGTAACTCCCTGCGCAGTGGCCGTGATTGTGAGATTGTAAGTCCCTGCCGGTGTTCGGCCCGAGGGTCCACTGGGCCCGCCGGAGCAGCCTGCGATTGCGAGCAGCACCAAGGTAACGATGGGCACCGCGATTCGCACCCGGCGATTCTTGCGCGCCGCCAGTGAGAGCAGGATCAATCCCAATCCCGCCGCCAGCCACAAGCCGGGAACGCCGTGAAATTGATCCCAGGGCAGTGGAACGCGTGGCGCCCCCCAACTGCAGAAGGTGTTCAAGGTAATCGCGGTGACCGTGGGACTTCCCGGACTGAGCGTCGCGGTGGTGGGCGCGACAGAACAAGTGATCGAAGCGGCCGAGCTGGTGCAGCCCAATCCCACCGTTCCCGCGAATCCACCACTTCCCGCAAGGGTCAGGAAGAAAATGGCGGTGTCACCGGGATTTACGGTGAGAGTAGTTGCGGTGCCCGATTGGACGGTTAGGGTAAATGTGTTGCTCGAGCCGGTGCCTGTGAGCGGAACCGAGTGGGGGCTACCCGGCGCATTATCAACAATCGTTATGGCGCCGGAACGAGCACCCGCTACGGTGGGCTTAAATGTAACGGAAATGGTGCAGGTGCCATTCGCCGCGATCGGAGAAGCCGTCATACATGTGGTGGTGTCGGCAAAATCGCCGCTCGGTGTGACCGAGGTGACCGTCAGCGGTGCCGTTCCTGTATTCGTCAAAGTCACCGTTTGCGCGGGGGAAGTTCCTCCGATCGCCTGGCTGGTAAACGTCAGGCTAGTGGGCGATAGCGAGACCGCTGGGCTAGCTGCGGCCGTGGTTCCCGTGCCGGAGAGAGTGATGAAGTGCGGGCTACCGGCATCCGTATCGTTCACGGTGGCTGTCCCGTTCACAGCTCCGAGGGCAGTGGGAGAAAACGTCACGGCAAATGTGCAGGAAGAATCGGCGGCCAAGGTATTCGGCGCCACCGGGCAATTATTAGTGATGCCGAATCCGGCTGTGGCCGTGATGGTACTGATCGTGACGGCAGTGGCGCCGCTATTGGTTACCGTAACGGTCTGGGGCGCGCTGGTGGTGTTTTGCGCCTGGTTGCCGAACGCCAGTGTGGACGGCGCCACGGTGACCGACGAACTCACGAAGCTACCGGCTTTGATAAACACATTGGAATCCAGTGCTTCGTCCGAAGTATCGGCGATCGCGAGCTTGATGTGATTGGTCTGTCCGGCGTTTACAGTCGCCTGAACCGTCAGCACCACCGTCAGCCCGTCCATTTCCGTGTTCAGCGGCGCCACATTGGGGATCTGAAAATCATTGTTGACGAAGAACTGCGGATTTTGCGGATTGGTTCCCAGGGGGTTGCCGCCGTTCACATTGTTGATCGAGACAATCGTGGTGGTGCCGGGCAGAAGCGCCACGTTTTTTCCGTTGACGAAGAAACCAAATACGTCGTTAAACGCGCTGTTGGCAAACTCGTTGTATTCATCGGAGCTGAATACATATTGGAAACTCACCGAGTTGCTGGCGGGAACGAAATCGAACTGCAAAACGGCGGCATCGTCCGTTGTATTCGGCGCTACCAGAGTGTTGAGATCGGTATCCCCCGGAGTCCCATTTGCAGTCGTGATCGCGGAGCTGCAATTTGGTCCAATCACATTGGAGACCGACCCGGTGCTCAACACGATTCCGGTATTCAGGCCCAAAATCCCAGCGCCCCCCGAGAAGCTTCCCGCGGCATTGTTCGCCCCGGTGTAAGTGATATTGCTTGCGGTGACGCCGGCGCCCAAGAGCGAATTGACCAGATCATTAGGAGTAAGCGTGGTGAGGTCGCTGGTGGTCAGCCCGCCCGCGCCTGCGCCCGTGCCTTCCGTGAAAATAGAGAATGAGCCGGCGCCCACCACATCATCCGTGACGGTGATTGTCCCAGCCTGATCGCACACCTGTGTGGGCGAAAATGAGACGTTAATCGTGCAGTTGGCCCCGGCGGCGAGTGAAGCTCCACAGGTATTCGTCTGAGAAAACCCGGTGCTGGCGGTGATCGCCGTGAAGTGAATCGTGGTGGTTCCGTTGTTAGTGACGACGACGGGCTGCGACGCGCTAGTGGTGCCGATCGCTTGTTTGCCGAAGGTCACAAAACTAGTCGAGATCGTGGGAGCGATTCCAGTACCGGTGAGAGTGACTATTTGCGGACTGCCGGTGGCATTGTCGGTCACCGTGAGGCTTCCATTTAACACGCCGGTCGCGGTCGGAGCGAAGCTCACGAAAATGGTGCAAGTGGCGTTGGGAATAACAGCCACGTTCAAGCAAGAATCGCCTTCAATCAGAAAGTTGGCGGTGATTTGTTCGTTTGTCACCGTAAGGTTTACGGCATCCGTATTGGTGATGGTGACGGCGGACGACGAGCTGATGGCCCCGACGGGAAGATTGCTGAAATTGATGCTCATGGTGGAAAAGCTGATGGCCGGCGATTTCCCGGGCAGGTCCGCGGTTACGTTTCCGTGTTGCTGCTGTTCCCACGCTCTGCGCGCGGGCGAAGTGGCTTGCGCATGTAGGCCTCTTAGTCAGTGGCGGTTCTTGCTGCTGTTGCGCCCAAGCGAATGAGCCCGAAATCAGTGCTGCGCAGACCAACGTGGTGGAATAGAGGAAACGCATCGTCGAACTCCTTTCCCCTGAATGCTTGGAAGACTGCCCCACGAGGGCTGGCGCGGGTATCCCAGGGAAGCTCGGCCTCCCAGTCAGAAGAATGCGCGAAATTTTGTCGCCGAAGTTGCTGACTGTCAAGTAAAAACAGGCTGTGCCTCGCCAGAAGCACACTAGGAGTCCCGAAACTTCAATAACACAATCGAAGTGGTTGAAAAGAAAGATCCACCCACCGAACTTTCTGCTCCAGGGAGAACGGTTCGTAAAAAAAAAGACCCGGGCGATCCCGGGTCTTTTCAAGTAATTTACAATGCGCTCTTCTGGAACTCTACAGCGCGGCTCGACGCGACACTCGCGAGTGTTCCGGCGGCTTGGGCGTATCGAGTTCGACGTTTACGCTGACTTGCGTGCCCTTGCGGACTACCCCAATCGCCACCGTCTTCTGATCGCGCCTGCTGCGCAGCCGCTCCCGCAGTTGATTGACGGTTTTCACCTGCTGGTCGTCCACCTTGTAGATTATGTCTCCGGCCTTGATTCCTGCTTTTTCCGCGGGCGTTCCGGGCCGGACTTCGCGAACCAGAACCCCCTCGTCGCCCGGTGCGTCGAAATACGAGCCCAGTTGTCCGCTGACGTCTTCCGCGCTGACGCCCAGTTGCGGCGTGATTCCCAATTCCACTCGTTGCATATCCAACCCCAAATCCATCTGCGGCATTTCCAGGATGAATGGCTTCACATCCTTCATCACTCGCGCCATCGGTGAAGTTCGGTTGCCCACTTCCACGGAAACTTTTTCCGTCTTGCCGCCGCGCCACACTTGCAGCTCAATCGACCTGCCGGGCGGCGTCTCGCGCACCATACGGCGGAATTGTAGCGTTCCCTCGATGTCCTGCCGTTCGTAGGAAGCAATCACGTCATTGGCCTTCAGGCCCGCTTTCGCTGCCGGACTATCGGCTTCCACTTCCGTCACCAGCACCCCACGAATCGCAGGCAGGCTCAGTTCCTTGGCTTTCTCCGCGGTTACCTCGGAGATTTCCACGCCCAGCCATCCGCTTTCGTCGCCCACTTCGATCCATAGTTTGTCGGCGTCCACTTTGGGGGTCAGCTGGGCAGCCATTTCCCGCGCTTGTTTTTCGATATCCTGCCGGTCGGACTGAATTTCCTGCTGTGCGCTGGCCATGGCCGCCCTCACTTCTTCAAGACGGGCAAGCCGATCCGGTTCCATCTCGCTCACCTCCCGGGCTACCCGCCTTCGGATCTCTGCCATCTTTGACGCCAATTCGCTGGCAATGGTCTTGAGGTCATCCTCGGAAATCTGCCCTGAATTCGCGGGAGAAACTTCCGAAGGCGCCTGCGCCGCTGGATGGCTGGATGCCAAAGCCATAGCAGCGGATGTCTTGCCTTTACATTGGGCAGACGGCAACGCCCAAAGACTCAGCGCCAGCGTGCCCGCACCTGCCAGTGCCACATATCCACGAATACGCATTCGTGCCTCCTAAAGTTCCACATCCCAACCCTCAGAGGTTGGGCCTTTCCGTCACAACCCGGATTCGTCCGTTCACCGTGCGAATCGAGACCGCGCTGCCACCCGAGCCTAGTTGACCGTGAAACGAGCGCGCGTTGAACGTACCCTGCGAAACCACCGGCAATTCTGACAAAAAGTCGCCATTCATCGAACGGACATCGAGGTTGGCTTTCGCGTTCGAGGGAACCGCAAGCACCACCGATCCGTTCACAGTGGAGAGTTCCACCGGATCGCCTTCTGTCAGCCGCAACAATTCCAATCGCAAATTTCCGTTTGTTGTGTGAGCGCTAAATCGGCCCGTGCTGTTGAGCACTTCCACGTTTCCGTTCACCGAACGCAGCCAGCCGTTCCCTTCGACGCCTCGAATCAGCACGCTGCCATTGACGGTCGCCACTCCGCCCAGCAGCACCCGATACGGCACGTGGATGTGGTATTCCACGGCCACGTCCACCCCGCTATTCTGCGGGTAACGGGTATGCACCGAGATATTGGAATTCCCGGCATCCACTTCAATCTTCACTCGCTCCGCATCTGCCGGATCCTCGTGCGCCGTCTTTACCGCCACAATTTCCACTTCTTCCTTTTCCCAGCCGTCCACTTGTACAGACCCGTTTACATTCTCGAGCGAGAACGATCCCCCGCGCGAAAGCGGGTACGTGTGATCAAACACCTGGTCCACCGCGAAAGCCGGCGCCGTTGCAACCAAACCGAACATCAGGAACCACAGGATTCGTCGCATTGCTTCCCCCTCACCGAAGCGTTCCGACTCTTTTTGCTTCCTGGGACGCTGCAGCCGCCTGCAACATCCACGATCCATTTGAACTTATCCAACCACTTCTACTTGGCCCTTTCTAATCCGGCTTGTCTGGTTTGGCCGGCTTTGCAGCCGGAGCCGGAGCGGGCGTAGGTTCCGGCTTCTGTACAATGCGCATCTGAGTTTCTATCTGTTTTTGGAGGTGCTCCATCTGCTGCGTATAAATTTGCTTCTGCAGTTGCAGGCAGGTGTCGCTCAGGATCAGCCGGATGTTTCCGGCCACCGTTCGCAGTTTCAGAACTCCACCGCCTCCGTTGAGCAAGCCTTCGGCGTGCACTACGCGGGCGCCGCCTTCGCTGCCTACGTAACTGATCTTCAAGGGGAATGCCGGATCGGCGATCACATGATGCTCATCGCCCAGTTGAATTTGCGCGTCGATGGTCAGCGGCAGCCATTTAGGCAGGTACACCACGATGTCGCCATCGCCCGATTCCAATTCCGACGCACTGGCAAGCTTGGCTTCGGGTACGAACCATGCCGTGATTCCGCCTGTGCCGGTGGAGGCGCGCACCGGGCTTTGCACTTGCGTCAAGTAGATGCTGCCGTCGCCTGTTTCGAGCTGTGTTGGTCCCGCGAGGCGCGCCACGCGAATCCCGCCTCCGCCAGTCTGCGCGCGGATTGCGCCCCAGGCTTCGCCCACTTCGATTTGCCCGCCGCTGGTGGTGGCCACAAGTCCCGCGCCTGCGTGTTCCAGGGATACGTTGCCTCCGCCGGTATCGAGCCGCGCGATTCCGCCAACGGATCCCAGGTGTATATGGCCACCGCCCGTATGCAAGACGGCATTGTGGCCGATTTTGCCCACGCTGATGTGTCCGCCGCCGGTGCTGACGGTGAGATCGTCCGTAACGTCTTTTACATGGATATGTCCGCCGCCCGTTTCCAGCCGCGCGCTTCCGTTCACGTTTCCGATAGTGATATCGCCGCCCGCGGTGGTGAGCAAAACGTGGCCCGACGCGTCTTCCGCGTCGATCGAGCCCGCTCCGGTGTTTACTTCCAGGCTGTACTTCACCGGAACTGTCACGTCGTAGGTAATCCACAAGTGTTCGACATCTTCGCGCCGCACGGCTTTTCCGTGCATGAGCACGCCATCGGGCAAATTCGCCACCATCACCAAAAATGTTTTGTTTTCTTTGTTGTTTGCCGGGATGGCTCCGCTTTGATCGGTTTCCACACGCACGCGAAAGCTCACTTCATTGGTCTGCTGCATGTGAATATGTACGTCGCCCAGTTCAGTCCCGAGCTTCAGCCGCTGTCCTTCGTGCGCCGCGAGCTTTCCTGTTTTTTCTTCCAGCAGGCGCCGCTGCGAATTTCCCGGATTCAGCGAGTGGAATTTCTGTTTCCCGAACGCCGCCGGGATCAGCAATCCGCCCGCCGCCAGCGCCGCCGCAATCCATCGAATTGGCACACGTCGATTCATGGTGCTTGGGTTAAATATCTCCGGGATTCAATTCAGTACTTTTCGCGCGGGCCCAAATCGCGGATCACCGATGCGCTTTGGATGCGAATGTAGGGATTGGAATCCTTCTCCATTCGCTCACGCAGTACTTTCAACACATTGGGATCTTCGCGAAAGTCGCCTTTTTCGGCCATGGCGCGCAGCGCGTTCATCGCTTCAATGCGCACGCCGGGATTCGAATCGTCCGCCAGCGCATCGAGAAGTGTTTTGCGGACCAGGTCCTGCGGCTCGGCGCCGTTCAATGCTTCAAGAGCTTTCAACCGAACTGCGGCATTTCCATCGGTGCGAACCGCATCGCACAGGGCCTGGCGGATGTCCGGATCGTTGCCACGAGCCTTCAAGAGTTCCACGGAATCGAGCCTCACGTCGGGGCTGAATCGCTTGTTATTGCGCAGCACGTAAAGCAGCACGCGTTTCACGTCGTTGTTATCCACCGTGCCCTGCAGCACCACCGGCTGCGCAGCATTCATCTGCACTTCGATTTTCGGCGCTTCGTTTCCGCTGCCCGGCGTCCAGTTGATTCCCGAAACGTCCGCCGAGCGCAGCGCCTGTTCATCAAACGGAAGAGTTCCCGCGGGTTGGGCGGGCATGATTCCGTTTGTCACAGAAGTGGAAACCGCTGTGGCATCCGGCCCAGGGAGCGAGTTCGCCACCCGCACCTGCTGCCGCAGCAATCGTGGCGCCAGCGTGCCCACCGAAAATCCAACTAGCACAAATAAAGTAGCGCTCAGCGCCGGGTGCAGCGCAAACCATCGTCCGGGAAAAAGAGTTTCGGACCAGCGAGCCAACACACCGCGAAATCCCGTGCGCGATTCCGCGATCTCATCAATTTTTTCATCCAGCGCGGTGCGGCAACTTGCCAGCAGATTCGCGGGTGGCTCTTCTGTCCCTGCCGTAGCCACCACTTCCAACAGTCGTTGCTCGCCAGCCAGTGAAATATTGCACGCGCGACAGCCGGCAACGTGAGCTTCCACTTCACTCCGTTCCTCGCGCTCCAGTTCGTCCGCGGCATACAGCACAATCCGCTGCTCGAATTCCGGGCAGGGCGCGCCTGACGATATTCCTTTTAATTCTTCCGCCATTTCTTGTTCCTCACCTTCCCAGCGTTATCACGGCAATTTCAAATCATATGGTTCAGCCGCGCGCGCATTTTTCGCGTCGCGCGAAACAGCGAATTCTTTACCGTCTCTTCCGAAGTGCCGAGCATCTCGCCGATCACCCGCAGCTTCAGTCCCTGATAGTGCTTTAATTCAAATACCGTCCGTTCGCGCGGCGAAAGCAAATCCAGCGCCTCATTGATGTGCTTCCCAATTTCCTGGCCCATCAAATGCCGCTCGGGATTGGCTCCAGCGCGCACTTCCGGCTGGCGATCGAAAAAATCCGACGTGGCATTTTCGCCGTCATCGGTTGCCGGAGCTTGATCTTCCCGCCGCGAATTCTGCCGCCGCAAGTGATCCAGGCACACATTCGTCACGATCCGGTAGAGCCAGGTGTAAAAACTGCATTCGAAGCGAAACCGGTGCAGGTTGCGGTAAACGCGCAGAAAACTTTCCTGGTAAATATCGCGGGCATCTTCCGATCCGCGCATCAGGTGCGAAGCCAGCCGCAACACTTCGCGGTCGTATTTGCGCACCAATTCCTCAAACGCCACGCGGTCGCCCGCCTGGGCTTTGCGGACCAGAGCCTGTTCGTCTCCTGTGTCCAATGCCGCTGGCCGCGTACTGGCCTCGAACGCGACGCTCATCCCTGTAGAATGCATAGCCGGTTGCGATCCGCTCGCCTTTGGAGTTCGTTCAACTGCCCTGGCGAAATCCGCCACCCCCCGGCAGCCCGCCTTTGTCGCTATCTCTGATGCTTCCACAGATATAGACGCAATGCCGGGCCGGGGGTAAGCGTCCGTTTTCGGACAAAGACCGCGAACGGGACTAACCGGTCAACCTTTCTCCACTTTACGCTGCTCGCTGGAATCTTGCCTGCGCTGCTGCAGATGCGCTCCCAGGCGAATTAACCCATATACCGCCACGCAGATAGCGAAATCCAGCGCCCAGCCGCCATCAAATCGAAATCCTTCATGCTGCAGCCAGGGCGGCAAATGCGGCACGAACGAGTAATAATAAATGGCGTTCCCGATCACTACCGCGACCAGGTATTCCAGCCATTTTCTTAGGCTCAATCCTGCCAGTTGACGCGCCATCGAGAGGTCTCGCCTGCTCCTGTTGTGCCGGTCCGCTGCTCAAATCCCAAGTCGCCATCCGGTCGCTGGAGAATCTTTATCCAAATATAGGTCAGACGTCTAGGCCCAAGCAAACACCGTGTTCCTCGTTTCGGCGATCCTCCGGGCGATGATATAAAAGACTACGTGCGGCCGATTCTCCGTACACTCCTTTAGACACCGTGCCCGTTGCTCTCGACAATCCGGTAAAATATTTGAAAGGCGTGGGCCCGCAGCGCGCCGGACTGCTGATCGAACGCGGCATCGAAACTGTGGGAGCTCTGCTCAATTATTTTCCGTTTCGCTACGAAGATCGCATCCATTTCACGCCGATCAATCAGATTCAGCCGGGACAAACGGCCACGGTCTTGGCGCGCGTCACCACTAGCGGGCTATTGTCTTATCATCGCGGCCGCAGCGCGCTTTACCATCTCGCCGTACGCGACGACACCGGGTCTCTTTACGCCGTATTTTTTCACGGCGGGTACCTGGAGCGGCGCTTCAAGACTTTGCAGCGCATCGTGCTGCACGGCAAAGTGGAAATCGATCCCTACCGCCCCGCCCGACTGCAAATGATCAATCCGGAGTTTGAATTGATCGGCGATTCCACCGGCGAAGGAGAACCCGATTCCACGGAAGTGGGCCGTGTCGTTCCCATCTATGAGGCGATGGGCAGCATCGGCTCGCGCATGTTGCGCCGGATTATCTACAGCGTGCTGCAGAATCTTTCCTCGACGATTCCCGATCCGCTCCCGGCCGAGCTGATCAAGAGATTCCAGTTTCCGTCACGCCACGATGCGCTGATGTACGTGCATTTCCCGCCGCCGGGCGCCGATCTGGAAACGCTCAATCAATTCCGCAGCCCGGCGCATCTGCGTTTGATTTTCGAGGAATTCTTTTTTTATCAACTGGGAATCGCGCTGCGCCGCCAGCAGCATCGCGAAGAAAAAGGAATCGCCTTTCGCGTGCGCGAAGACCGCATCCGCGACGCCGTAAAGCGCATTCTTCCTTTCAAGCCCACCGGAGCGCAAAAACGCGTGCTGGCGGAAATTGTTTCCGATCTCGAGCGCCCCATCCCCATGCATCGCTTGCTCGAAGGCGACGTTGGCAGCGGCAAAACGCTCGTGGCATTCGAAGCGGCGGCTATCGTCATCGAAAATGGCTATCAGGTTTCGCTGATGGCGCCCACGGAAATTCTCGCCGTGCAGCATTATCTTTCCGCCAAGCGCATCTTCGAGCCCGTCGGCTACAAAGTGGAAATCATCATCAGCGGAATGAAGCGCGCCGAAAAAGACGCGGCCATCGAGCGCGTCCGCACGGGCGAAGCGCAATTCATCGTCGGCACGCACGCCCTGATCGAGGATCCAGTGGCCTTTGCGAAGCTCGGCCTGGTGATCGTGGACGAGCAGCATCGGTTCGGCGTGCTGCAGCGCAAGCGCCTGATCGAAAAAGGCGCGTCGCCTCACGTCCTGGTGATGACGGCCACGCCGATTCCGCGCACGCTCGCGCTTACAGTGTTCGGCGACCTGGATCTTTCCGTGATTGACGAAATGCCGCCGGGGCGCACGCCGGTGGTCACGCGCTGGACCGGCGAAGCGCAGCTTGCCGGAGTGTGGGAATTTCTGCGCCGCGAAATCGAGCACGGCCGCCAAGCCTACGTGATTTATCCGGTGATCGAAGAATCGAAACAAGAATTAAAAGCGGCCACGGCCGAATACGAGCGCCTGGCGAAATCCGTTTTTCCAAAATTCAAAGTCGGCCTGCTTCACGGCCGGCTCAAAAGCGTGGAAAAAGAATCGGTGATGGAAAGTTTCCGCGGCGGCGAAATCCAGGTGCTGGTTGCCACCACGGTGATCGAAGTGGGCGTGGACGTGCCCAACGCCACGGTGATGGTGATCGAACATGCCGACCGCTTCGGCCTGGCGCAATTGCACCAATTGCGCGGCCGCATCGGCCGCGGCACGGAAAAATCGCAGTGCATCCTGGTGGCGCCGAAAACCGTCACGGAAGATGCGCGCGAACGCCTGGAAATCATGGTAGCTACCACTAACGGTTTTGAAGTGGCCGAAAAAGATTTACAATTACGCGGTCCGGGAGAATTTTTCGGCACTCGCCAGAGCGGCGATCTGTCGTTCCACGTGGCGCATCCCTTGCGCGACCGCGAATGGCTCGAGCAGGCGCGCCGGCGAAGCTTTCGCGCTGGCGGAAGATTCCGCGCGCGCCGGCGAGTTAAACGGCTTGATACAGTATCTTGGCCCCGGCTGGCAAAAGAGATATTTGCTCGCGGCGGTAGGGTAGGCCAGCCGCGAGGAAGACGCGGCTAGACAGGTTGTGGAAAAATGCACTTGGATGTCATTCCGAACGAAGCGCGTAGTTTGCGTCCCGATTGTTTTGATCGGGGCGAGGAATCCAGAATAAATCCCACGTGCCTGAGATGTCGGGATTTTCTCCATGCCTCTTCTGGAATGCCATTCCATCGCGGAGCAATTCTTGAATTTTTCCGCAAACTGTAAAGCCGGCCCCTACATAGGCGCGAAGAAAAAGATGCGCATCATCGCTGGAAAATTCGGCAGCCGCCGCCTGAAAGGTCCGGGCAAATTGCGCCTGCGTCCCACCAGCGACCGCCTGCGCGAAACAATTTTTAATATTCTGGGCCCAACGATCGAAGGCTCGCTGTTTCTGGACGTCTATGCGGGCACCGGCGCGATTGGAATCGAAGCGCTCAGCCGAGGGGCGCGGGAAGTTGTCTTCATCGAGAAGCACGCGGCGGCACTGACGCTTTTGCATTCAAATCTAGAACAGCTCGGGGTGCGCAGCGGCGTCGAAATCCTGGGACTTGACGCCTTGCGCGGCCTGGAGATTCTTGCCAAGCGACACTACCTCGCTGACCTGATCTTTCTTGATCCTCCCTATGAGCTGGGCGACGAATACGAACTCTGCCTCGATTTTCTCGATGGCCCGCACCTGATCGCCCCCTCCGGCCTTGTGATCGTCGAACACTCTCGCCGCCGGGAAATGCCGGATCGACTCGCGCACCTCGAACGAACGC
Organism: uncultured Acidobacteriota bacterium; assembly: GCA_963797765.1. GTDB lineage: Bacteria > Acidobacteriota > Terriglobia > Acidiferrales > UBA7541 > JBGPTK01. Next base: position 462,718 of record CAWCQU010000004.1, read on the forward strand.
GCCTGGTTGAGCAGGGCGACGCCAATCTCAGTCTTTACCGCCTGGCACTGGCCGCATAGATCCGCCCCGTGTTGGACCAGCCTGCCTGCCCACTCGCTCGTTTTCTTTGCCATCCGGCCGGAATTTCGCATCGGCGGCATCTTGGCTGATTCATCAATCCTCCTTTTCGCCGCGTGCATCTTCGAACCCCCGCAAGCGTATAATTTATCGTTATGCTGTTTACGCTGGAACGGCCCCCAACGAAGACTGGCGAATCGGCCTCGAAATCTGCTCGTCCGCCGCAATTCGGCGTGGCGTGGGAATCGCCCGCGCACTCGTTCCGGGGAAGCCTGAAGGCATTCTTCACTCGGTCGAAGCCGTTCAAGGTCAGCCCGGCGGTTATGTTTCGTAACTATTATGTGCATCCCTACCGGCCGCGCCTGGCTTTCCTGGCTTCCGTCTTGTGGCATTTGGTAGTGATCTTTTTGATCGTCACTCCGCTTTGGCATTTTCCAACGAGCAGCACATCCGCTGGCTCCCGTTCGAATTGAACTGACCTGGTATCCGCCGGCGCGTGATCTGCCCCCTCTCACCTTTCCGGGCGAACCAACAACCCCAAGCCCCGCTGGTGAAGAGGACAAACCGCTGCCGCCCGGCGGCTCCGATGCCTATCATCCCAGGCAGACGATTCTTTCTCAGCAACGGAACCCCACGCATCCACGGCAAACTTTGATTCAACCGGATTCTTCGCCCGAGCCTCCCAAGATCGTCCCGCGGATGCCGAATATCGTCGAGTGGGGAAATAATGCCCATGGCGCGAGGGCGCCCCTCCGGCTAACGCCGTCCACGCTGGCGCCGCGACTGCCGCAGCGTTCTGGTGCGGGTACGAATGCCAGCGTTCCGGAGATGCCTAATCTAGGAAAAGATCCCGGCGGATTGACTCTCGCGCAGAATTCCGCTACCGAGCCGAAAATGCCGGTTAGCGGGAACGCCGCGCCGCGCGCTTCGAAACGCTCCAGGAAATCCGAAGTTGCCGCGGCTCCGAAAATCGGGACTTCGAAAAGTGCAACCCCTGCCGAGCCGCTCACAGTGGCCGGCAACACGAATCAGCAGCCGAAGATTCCGCAGGGGCCTGCCTCTGCTCCACGAGCATCGGAGCCATTTCGCCCCGAAGACGTAATGGCCCCTCGAATTGGCAATACGACGAATAATTCGTCTTCGACGGAAGCGCTGGGCGGTGCCCCGAATTCCAAGCCATCTTCCGAAGTGAAAATGCCCGTGCCGGATGTTTCAGCGCCGGTTTCGAATCGCACTCGCACGGATAAGCCGGCACCGGCGCCCGAAATCAGGAATAGCGCGCCCACGTACGGAAAAATGGCGACCACGGGGAACCAGCCGCCGGATGTTAAACTGCCCACCGGAACGGCGTCCTCGCCACGAAAAAATTCCGCGCGCCAGCCTGAGAATGCCTCCGCTCCGAATCTGAAACACAACGTCCCGGCTGGAGGAACAGTTGCTGGAAATTCGAATCAGCCGCCGGATGTAAAAATGCCCACCAGTTCCACAGCCGCGCCGAAAGCAAATTCGGCGCGCAATTCCGATGCCGGCGCCGCACCGGACATTAAACAAAACGCTCCGGCCAATGGGAATTTCGCGGGCAATTCGAATCGGCCGCCGGATGTAAGGATGCCCGGCAACTCCGCGGCGGCGCCAAAGTTAAATTCTGCACGAAACTCCGATGCCGGCGCGCCGCCTGATATCAAAAACAACGGTCCGGAATCCGGAGCGGCGACCGGCAACAACCGCCCGCCGCGCGATGTGAAGATGCCCTCCGGCTCCGCAGCCGCTCCCAAATCAAAGCCTGCGCGCCAATCGGATGCAGATGCAGGCGCGGCCCCCGATCTTGGTACCACGATAACGGGCAACGAGTCGGACACTCGTCGTTTGATCGCCCTTTCCGCCAATCCCGCGCCAGTCTCCCCGGAAGTTAAGGTGCCTGCAGGCAATCTTTCCGCGAATCTTTCCATTTCTCCGGAAGGAAACCGGCCAGGTGTTCCGGGCGGAGCCTCGGCTGCGAATCCCACGGGAAATGGAGGCAGTTCTCGCCCCGGCGATAAAACCACCATCACCGGCGGGGCGGCGGCTAGTGGCACCGCGCCTGGCTCAGGTGGCGGCACAAAAAATTCCACGAATCCGACAGGGGTGAGCATTTCAGGCGGCAATTCGAGCCAATCTGCGACGATTTCGGGGCCACCGGCTGCGGGTCAAGAGCCGCGCGCTCCAGGTTCAGGCGAAGTTCCGGCTGCTTCCCAGCCGACGGCAAGTCTGCCCGCACCGGCCACGCCGCCGCGAAATCCATCCGCTGCCGCCGGAACTCCTCCAGAAACATCCGCTTCTGCTGCCTTGCCGGCGGAACCGGAACCGGTTAATCCCACAAGAACGCAACCTTCCACCGGGATGGACCGCATCGACGCCACGTCGTCGCCTGAAGAAATTTTGGGATCGAAGCGGGTCTACACTCTCTATATCAATATGCCCAATCTCACCAGCGCGACGGGAAGCTGGGTGCTGAATTTTTCGGAATTGCGGACGGAAAATATTCCCGATCAGCCGGGCGCGGGAGACGTCACCGGACCGCAGCCGGTCCGGAAAGTCGATCCGAAATATCCGCCCTCCCTGATGAACGCACACGTGGAAGGCGAGGTGGTCCTCTACGCGATCATCCGGCGCGACGGATCGGTGGACAGCATTCAATTGATGAAAGGAGTCGAGGGCCAGCTCGATCAAAACGCCATGGAAGCTTTTGCACGATGGAAGTTCCGCCCCGCCACCCGCAACGGAACCCCCGTCGAACTCGAAGCCGTAATCCACATCCCCTTCCGCGCCGCCCCACCCATGTAGTTTCGGCTCGGCTTGCGAACAACAATTATCGCTAAGCACTCCCTTCTCGTGTCCACACGTATCCCCGTCATTCCGACAGAGCCCCGATGCCGTTTCTCGGGGCGACGAGGAATCTCCTTACCATTCCCACCGCACACAAAAATGAGAATCCAGGCGGACTCAAACAACTCACTCGGTTCTTCTACACCGACAAAATCGAAATCAGCCGCGCCATATCGCTCTCCGTATTGTAAAGGTGCGGCGAAATCCGCAATGCTCCTTCGCGCAAGCTTACAAACACCTGCGATTCCGTCAACTTCTTGTGCATGGCGGCGGCTTCGCCTTCCCGCCTAGTTGACACGCAGATAAACGGACCCCGGTGTTGTGCATCTTCGGGAGTAACCAAAATGCAGCGGTCGCGCGGCAACCGTTCGATCATCCCGCGAATCAGGTTTTGATTGTGATTCCAAACCGTATCCACACCCACTCGCAGCAAATATTCGAGCGAAGCTTCCATCGCCGCCAGATTCGTGAAGCTCGCCGTCTCTGGTGCGTCCCAACGGCGTGAGCCACTTGAGAATCTCAATTCTTCCACCGCCAACGAGCTGAAATTGTCCGCTCCCTCAAGGGCCGTCCAATTGGCAGGGGCTGGGCGCATCTTCCCGATCAGATCGCGGCGAATCCAGAAGAATCCTGTCCCATAAGGACTCAGCAGCCATTTATATCCCGCACAGGCCAGAAAATCGGCGCCCAGCGCGGCCGCGTCGATCCTCATCGCCCCAGCGCACTGGCTCACATCGATCAGCAGGTACGCGCCCACGGCGTGGCATGCGTCCGCCAATCGGCGGGCATTGATTCGAACCGCGTTATCGAAGCGCACCAAGCTGGTTGAAACAACTTTCGTGCGAGGCCCGATTTGCGCGATGAAATCTTCCGCCGTCAAAAAGCGTTCGCGCGGAATTACGCGCTTCACGTGGATGCCTTCGGATTTTTCGAGCGGCAGCCAGATGGAAAAGTGCGCCGGAAATTCCCCGCTTGCCACCAGCACTTCGTCGCCCGCCTGAAAATCAATTCCGTGGGCCACCGCGTTCAATCCCCCGGTTGCCCCAGTGGTGATGGCAATTTCATCCGCGCTTCCGCCGATCAGCCGGGCCGCGAGGGCCCTTACACGGTCCGGTAAACCGAACAGCAATCCATCGGGAATTTGATACGGTTTCCTTTTCCACTCGAGCGCCGCCCGGGCGGCTTTGACGGAAAGATCCGGCAGAGGCCCCTGCGACGCCACGTTCAGGTAAGTGGCGCCTTCAAAATCGGCGAAGTCCGAGCGATAATCCGTCATGTAGAAACCTGCCTCTCAATTTGTCCGGGATCACAACGAACCATTCGATGCCGGCGTGATGCGTTTAGAAGTGATTCTGAAGATCGCGAAAACTGGCAATGATCAGCAGTTTCCCCGTGCCGCTTTCAAGTTCCGATTTCTCGATCTCCCACGTGGCCGGATGCGGAATAAAAACCGCGTTCAATCCCGCGTGCAGCGCGGGATTGATATCGCTGCGCGGGCTATTTCCTACCATCCAACTATTCGCCTTCACCACGCGCAATTGGTGCACCACGCGTTCATACGCGGGCAAATCCTTTTCCGCCAGAATTTCAATGGCGTCAAAAAATTTCTGCAAGCCCGACCGCTCCACTTTGGCCGCCTGTTCCGCGGCTTCGCCTTTGGTCAGCAGAATCAGCCGGTGGCGGCCTTCCAGGTAGGAAAGCGTTTCGGGAACTCCGTCCAGAATTCGCGGCGGCGTGTTTTCCAGCTCCAGCGCCATGCGCTCGATTTCCTTCACCAGTTCGCGGCGCGCCATGTTTCCTGCCAGCTTCAGGTAGCAATCTTCGAGCGAGCGGCGAAAACTGCGCACTCCATAGCCGTGCTGCCGGATATTGCGCCGCTCCGTTTCGTTCAGAATTCGCCGCGCGTAGTCGCGCGTAAATCCCAGCGGCTCGATATGGCCGAGAAAACAGTCGATGGTCTGCTCGAAGAAAATATTGCTTTCCCAGAGCGTATCGTCGGCGTCGATCAGCAATGTTTGCCGTGCCATTCAGCGATTCCTCTCCACGTTCCCTTTTGCGGTCACACCGATTGCATTTCACAATAAAATGAGGCAACTTCCGCGAAGTCAGGAAGCTTTCCGCACACCCACCACAAGTTTTTCCAGAATGCCGCGAGCAATTTTCTGAACTTCGCCAAATTGGGTGAGATATTCCTGGAACTCGCGGTTCAATTCGAGCGCGTCGCCGGCATCCAGCTTCGTTCGCAGGATCATGTCTCGCAAGCGAACCGGGTGGGGCAGCGTGGCGTCATCGCGTAATTCTTCGAGCGCTGTATTCGGGTCGTAGTGATACATGCGTCCCTCCCTGGGGATTTCGCGGAATCATTGTACTGCCATTTTGAAATGGGATCAGGCCGCGGCGGGGAGAAATTCGTAACGTTCGATTCGCGCAGCGACCCCTCGAAAAGGACTCTGGTCCTCCACGCGGAGCACCTTGGCGTAGCAGCGGATATGCACATCGCCCGCCAGCGTGATGCGCTGCGGCAACGTGAGGACCAGTTCGATCGAATCGCCGGTTTCTACGGAAGAATCCACCATGAAGTAAAGACCCCGGAAGCTCACGTCGCGGGTCTCCGCGGATTGCTCCACAAAACCGTTGTCGGTGGGAATTCGAACCTTGATGGGAAGCGCCATGTTGAAGCGGCGAGCGGCGCGACGCTCAACCGAATTTTCCATTGTGCCCTGCCCCCTGGCGCGTATCTGCCGCAAACCCTAGCAAATAGCCGTTTAAAGCGCAACGAGATTTCGGAACGTGATCTTTCGCCAGCGCGCCTCAAACTACACTTCTTAGATGCGCCAGCCATCGAAATTAATTCGTCGCGGGAAAAATAAGTAAGGCCACAGGCGCGGCGTTTGACCTGACCGCCCGGTGCCGCTAGGATGAATGAACATGTTTCGCGCAGCCGTGATATCGGAGCGACGGCTTCACTCGCGCGCCCAGATCGAATTGCCGGTGCGATTGCGGTGGCTCACCCCGTTCGGCTACCGGTTCGCAATCAGCCAGACGATTGATGTTTCCCGCGCTGGCTTGCTTCTTGCGCTTCCGGAGCCGTGTGATCTTGGCGCTCGCGTTTGGGTAGCCATGCCGTTCGATCCCGCCGAAACGGCGGCACAGCCGGAAACTCCCGCTCGCATAGTCCGTTCGGAATTGATTTCTTCGACGAGATATCGAGTGGCGCTCGAATTTAAATCGCCAGCTCATTCGACGCAGCGCGGAGTTAAGCTCGAGCGCCGCAAAAGCGCGCGGGTTTTGCTCGCCTTGCCGGTGACCGTCCGTCCAGCCAACACGCCGTGGCCGGAGGAGACGATGACCACGGATATCTCAGACGGCGGCCTGCGCTTCGAGACAGCGCGCTTCTATACCGCGGGCGAATCCGTGCTCATCCAATCGCATCATGGCATCCAGGCTCGCAGGGGTGAAATCGCGGCGCATGTGGTGCGAATTGAAGCGGGCGCGGGCGAAACCGAACAGCGCGCTGCCGTCCAATGGATTGAGTTGCGGGATTCGTAGCTTCGATTTCCTGAGAGGAGCAGGACGTCAATTTTAACGAGGAAACGATGGCTGACGTTTTCCATCGCACGGTGAATCTGAACGGCTCAGCCGGGAGGCTGGAGGGGCTGCTGTGGACTTCACGTCTGGATAATCCATCCGTTGTCGCGGTGGTCTGCCATCCGCATCCCCTGTTCGGCGGGACGATGCACAATAAAGTTGTGTACCAAGCGGCGAAAACCCTGCACCGGCGCGGAATGGCGGTGCTGCGATTTGATTTTCGCGGCGTGGGATTGAGCGAAGGCGCTCACGACAAAGGACGCGGCGAAGCGGACGACGTTCGAGCGGCACTCGATTACCTCGCGGCGGAATTTCCATCGCGGCCGGTTCTGCTGGCGGGATTCAGTTTCGGCGCGTGGGTGGGATTGCGGGTGGGCTGCCAAGATTCGCGGGTGACGGATTTAGTGGGACTGGGAATTCCTGTAAACGATTCCGATTTCTCCTATCTGCACGATTGCGCCAAGCCGAAACTTTTTCTGATCGGAGGGCGCGACCAGTTTGCCTCGCGGAATCGCGCCGAAAAACTTTTCTTGCAACTTCCCGAGCCGAAGAAACTTTTCTTCGTGAATGACGCGGACCATTTCTTCAAAGATCATCTTCCGGAAATGGCCGCTGCGCTCGATTCCTGGCTCGCCGGGCGCTATCCGGACTTGAAGGCGCTCGCGCCGGAACACGGCGGCTGATCTGATTTCACGCCAGCGATGTCACGCTCAGCGTCCCGCCTCGAACAATTTTAGAAATTGATCGCGCGGCGCCGGTTCGACGGCGGCGAGCGCAAGATTCGCGAGCACGTGCTCCGGTTTGCTCATGCCCACAAGAACCGTGGTAATTCCCGGAGCCGAACGCGCGAACTGCAAAGCGCGTTCACGATCATTCGCCAGCCCCAACGCTTCGGCGACAAACGGCGGCAGGCCTTTCGCCAGCTGACCCTGCAGTAACGCAGCGCTGGTGACCAGCGTGATTCCCAGCGGCCGCGCCGCCTGCACCATGGAAACCTGCCGTTCGCCAACCTTCTGATTCGGGCGGGTGAGCGCTTCGTGCATCGCCAGGTTGAACGGCAACTGCACGAAACGAAAATGATGCGCATCGCCGCCTGCCTCGCGCGCCAGCCCCAGCATTTCCTCGAGCGAAAGATAATCCTGCGCGGATTGGTCCTGCCGGAACGCGTTCCAGGTGGCCAGGCCGTACATGCGAATCTTTCCGGCGTTCACGGCCAGTTCCAGGAACTGAAATGCGGCGCGGACGCGGCCATGGAAATCGTCGCGCGAAATTTCGCCCAATTGGGTTTCGGGATTGTGCAGGTACAAAACATCGATGCATTCGACGCCCAGATTTTTCAGGCTGCGCTCGATTTGATTTTCCAGAAAGCCCGGCGCCAGGCAATGGCAGCCTGCGGCCACTTCGTCGGTGTGAAAAATCCCGCGCTCCACGTATTCGCTTGTGAAATAGGGCAGCGGATCGGCCGGCATTTCGCCATCCGCGGTGAGAAATCCCGCCTTCGTGCACAAAATGATTTCATCGCGCGAGAATCCGGCGGCGAGCAATTGCGAAGCGCCGCGCCGACGGATCGCTCGCTGCGCTGCAGCCGGTAATTGATCGCCGTATCGATTAAATTCGCGCTGTTTTCGACCGCCGCGATCACGGCCTCGGTGTAGCCCTGATCGGTTGCAGCATCCGGCTCGCCGAGGTAAGTGCCGATTCCGATGGAAGAGGTCTTCAATCCATTTTGTTCGCGGAAATGTCCGGCAGCGGCCTTGGCACCTATGCGCTCGACGTAGCGGCGCGTTCCTTCGGGCGTTGCATAACCCGGAATCGAAGCAGCAGGCGATGAGGCTGGTGATGGCATGGATCCTCAGTGGCGCGAAACCCCACGCACAAACCGGGCAGTATAGCAGATGCTCATGGTGCGGCGGCCTCCGCGGGCGGGTTCAAAACGCGGGAGCAGGCGCGAATGATGCGCCGGTAAGGCCAATCGCGCGCGTGGAAAAATATTTCGCCCTGGCGCGGCTTCGAATAAAACCAGCGCGTCAGCAGGGCAAGATGTTCGCCCAGAACTCCCGGGTCCTTTCGCACCATGGAATCTCCATTTTCTTTTTCAACGTGTTCGGCAGATTCAGAAACTGAATCGATCGCGGCTGGCGGCTCCAATTTCGCGCGCAAGATTTCTTCCATGGAACGCGGCTGGCTGGAAAGTTCGCCGAAACGAAGCGCAAATGGCTCGGCAATAATTCCGGCGCGAATCACGAAAACGGCGATGGCATTTTCTTCGGCGGACTTTTGCAGTATTACCGCGTCGAGTTCGTCCACGCGGCGGGCCAGTTCCGGGAATCCTTTCAAAACAGTTTCGGCCTTTTCGATTTTTTTGTGCAACGCCGCGGCGCGTTCAAAATCGAGCGCGGTGCTGGCGGCTTCGCGCTCTCGTTCCATTTCGTCCGTCAGCGCCAGACCACTGGTCGAGAGGGTGACGAGGACCCGCGAGACTTCCGCGTCATATTCTTCTTTCGAGCAGCCCGCGAAGCAGGGGGCCAGGCACATTTTCATCTCGGAATAAATGCAGCCTGGATACGCGGGATCACGGCGGATTTTGATCTGGCAGCGGCGGATTTTGAAGAGATTCAGAAATTCGTCGGCGAAGGATTCCGCGAATTTGCGATTGGGAAACGGGCCGAAGTAACTGCCGCCATCGGCGGAAATTCGGCGCGTGACGTAGCAGCGCGGATAGGCGTTTTTCATATTTACTTTCAGCAGCGCGGGGGGACGGACGCGCAGCCAATCGCGATATTTTCGCGGGAAGAGCCAGCGTGCGTGTGCGTAGAGGACGAGGGATTGTTCGAGTTTCGATCCGACGATGCGGTAGCGAATTTTCGCGGCGATTGCGCGCAGGTTGAGGCGCTTGCTTGCGGGATCGGGCGGACGCAAAATCCGCTCGGCGGCACGGCGCAGATCGGCTGTGCGGGCGAGATATGGTTCGGCGCCTTCGGCGCTTGATTCGACGAGGAAGACTGCAGGGCGCGCGGGCAATGCCGCGAAGAATTCTTCTTCGCGCGCAGCGTCGAATTCCTGTTCGCAATCAAGCGGTAGCATCTCCCTTCTCTTAAAGCCCAACTCTTAAACGCAATTTCATGCCGGAACTGAAGCTCCGACCTCCTAAAAACCATTTGTGAGATAGCTTCTAATAACTTTTCAAAACCCAGGAAGCGATGACCAGGCGCTGAATTTCGCTGGTGCCTTCATAAATTTCGGTGATGCGCGCGTCGCGATAATTTCGCTCGACCGGATATTCCTGGCTGTAACCGTTGCCGCCGTGGATTTGAATGGCTTTGTGAGTGACGCGCGTGGACATTTCGCTGGCGAAAAGTTTCGCGCTGGCGGCTTCCATAGTGAAGCGCGCGCCGGCATCCTGTTTCCAGGCCGCTTTGCGAGCCAGCAGGCGGGCCGCTTCAATTTCAGTGGACATATCGGCGAGCATGAATTGAATGGCTTGAAAATCGAAGATGGGATGGCCGAAGGCTTGGCGTTCCTGCGAATATTTCAATGCCGCTTCGAACGCGCCTTGAGCGATGCCGATAGCCTGCGAAGCGATACCGACGCGCCCGCCATCGAGAGTTGACAACGCGACTTTGTAGCCTTCGCCTTCGTTGCCGATTCGATTTGTAGCGGGAACTTCGCAATCGTTGAAGACAAGCTCGGTGCAGGCGCTGGCGTGAATGCCAAGTTTCTTTTCTTCTTTTCCGACAGCGAATCCCGGCGTACCTTTTTCCACCACCAACGCCGTGATTCCTTTCTCTCCTTTTTCGGGATGCGTGTTCACGTAGACGATGGCGGCATCGGCAGCTCCGCCGTTGGTGATCCAGGCTTTTGTGCCGTTGATTACGTAGCGATCGCCTTTGAGAACGGCCTTGGTGCGGAGCGCGGCGGCGTTCGATCCAGCTTGCGGTTCGGTGAGCGCGTAGCATCCGATTTTTTCGCCGCGCGCGTAGGGCAGCAGAAATTTCTCTTTTTGCTCGGCGGTGCCGAAGCGATGGATCGGATCGCAGTACAGTGAATTCTGCACCGAAAGAATGACTGAGGTGGAAGCACAGACGCGGGCGATTTCTTCAATGACGATGGTGTAGCTGATGTGGTCCATTCCCGCGCCGCCTTCTTCTTCGGGGAACGGCACGCCGGTCAGGCCGAGTTCGGCGGCTTTGTGGAAAAGGTCAAAGGGGAAATGGCCTTTTTCGTCAAGCTCGCGCGCGCGCGGCTTTACTTCGGCTTCAGCGAACTCGCGGACGCTGCGCTGGAGGAGTTGCTGTTCTTCGGTAAGGTCGAGATTCAATTTATAGCTCCTTCCATTTGAGTGCTGGAGGGTGCGAGAGCGGAATTTTGATGGAGGTCGGAGCAAAAAACGGGAGTCGAAAAAGGCTCTCGAAAACAGACGATATAGGAGCGATTAGAAAACTGTATCTCGTTGAATTTTCGGATAGTTGCGGCTGTGCGACAGTGGTTGCTTCTGGCGATTAGCCAGGCGATTAGAAATGGGCGGCTTCGCATGTGATTGACCCGGGAAACTTCACTCGCAGAATGCATCCCATGATGGCTGCGTCGCGACTTAGCTTCCGCATTACTGGAAGCATATTCCGGAAAAGAAACGCCGCAGAATCCCAGAGAGCCACTGTTGGTAAGGTGAAACGGACTGTGGAAACTCTCTGTTTTTTGACCGTTCGGAATCTCCGCAGCAGGATTCTTTGCAAAGAAGATATTTTCGTTGATCGTATCAAACGCCGCAAACATATAACGGCAAGGGGGTTTATGGCCTTTTTGAGAGATATCAGTGCAAATCCCCCGGCCGTTTTTCGCAGCTGCTGTTGGCGCCGCAAGCATGAAACCTTCTCCAAATTCCCAACATAACAGTGTACCACGCGAGTGCAAGCGACACGGTTTCACGGACGCTACGCGAGCAGGCTTCTCCGCCCCCTGGGCGGCGCAGCCGGACGCAGCCATTTTGGTTGTTTCACCGGCGATTTATAGAGACGAAACTGGTTCGCGAATTGTGGCTCGGTTGACAGGAAGCAGCAGAAAATTGAAGTTGTGATGCAAGCACGGGAGAATTCGAGATGAATGTGGAATTGGTGATTGCTGCGGCTACTGATGAGGAGCGTGAGTGGGCAGCGCGCTTGATGGCGGGAACTGATCCGTGGATCCGGTTGGGGAGGGATTTGGAGCGGTGCCGAGTGGTTTGCAATGACCGCGAGGATTTATTGTACATCGCACATTTGAAGGATGAGGCTTGCGGGTTTTTGTTGATGCGGAGGCGCGGGGTGGCGGGGGCTCCTTATATTGTTTCGCTGGCTGTGCGAGAGGATTTGCGGGGGACGGGAGTGGGATCGAGGATGCTGGAATTTGCGGAGGATTTTTTTCGGGGGGAGTCGCGGAATATTTTTATTTGCGTGTCTTCGTTCAATGGGAGGGCGCGGGAGTTGTATGAGCGATTGGGATATTTAGTGGTGGGGGAGTTTAAGGATTACATTGTTGACGGGGAGTCGGAGTTTTTGTTGTGGAAAGGGCTTTACCGCAGAGACGCTGAGGGCGCGGACGGAAGGAGAACGGGAAGATGATTCGGGGGGGGCGGAAGAAAAAAAAGAAAGAAAGAAAAGGAACCGGAGAGATTCTTCGGGCCGGTCTTCGGCCCTCAAAATGACAATGGTGGGATTTTTGCGGGATGCCATTAAGGCTGGGAGTGCCCTTGAGATTGGAGTAGGTGGGACAGCCTAAAGGCCGTCCCCACTAAAAACTTGGAGCCTCGCCTGCCGGCATCGGCGGGCGAGGCTCTTTAGGTGAGTGGCCGCGGAGATTGGTTAATCGCGGGGTGGTAGGATATTTGCTGGTTTAATTTTGTCGGCCTCGTTTGTGGCCGCGGTTGCTGTTGGTGATGGTTCGGGCTTGGCGGCTGCGCCGCTGCTGCCCGGATGGTGGGTGCGCTGCCATTACCGCCACCGTTGTTTAGGAAGCGCATGGCGGCGGAGGCCAGGCCGTCGAGTGCGCCGCCGCTGCCCGAGCTGGTCACCAGGATGTCTGGGACGAACTTGGCACGGCCTTCGGCTAACGCTGATACTACGTTTACGATGGCTGTGGCGTTGGAGCCCAGTGCTTCGACCTGGGCTCGGTAGCCGCGGGCGCGAGCGAGGCCGATCGCCTCGACTTCGGCTCCACGGGCCGTGCCGGTCTGGCGGATGAATTCGGCTTCGCCAGCAGCTTCGGCGGTGCGGGCGTCGGCGTTATTTCTTTTGATGTCGATGCCGACTTTGGAACGGGCCAGATCGGCTTGCATATCGGCTGTGCCCTTGGCGCGCTCCATTTCGATGCGTTCATCCTGCGAGGCTCGTTGTTTGCGGAACGTTTCGATTTCCTGATTGGCGATTTCGCGGTGGGTCAGAACGATGACCATGTCCTCCGGCAGGATCACGTCCTGAATGTAAACGCCCTTGGTTTCCACCTGATATTGCTCAAGCTGCTGCCGGATGTGGGAGAAAGCATCCTCCTGCACCTGGCGGCGCGTCTCGATGAAGCGAATCGCGGGCATGCTTTGCAAGGTGTCGCGGAAATGATTGCCGACGGCGGCCTGCAAGACTTCGTTGACCAGGTTCTTCATGGTGCCGACCATCGAAATAACGCGCGGCGCCTTGGTATCGGGCACATGGATCTGCACCTGCAAATCGATCTTGAAGACGAATCCCTCCTTGCTCTTGGCGACGATTTGCTGCAGTTGCTTATCGAGATTATGCGCTTCGGAAACCGCGTCGGCCCAGTTCAGATTCAGGATCGCGGTCGGCACGATTTCCGGCTCGTAACAGCGCGGGTTGAGTGGATACTTCCCGGTGCGCAGCGGTTCCTGCCAGATGCCGCGGTGTCCGGGATGAACCAGCGAGCCATATTTGAAATCGGTTCCTGAAGTATCCTCCGTGGGCAGGCCAACGTAAGCCTTGATCACGGCAACTTCGCCTTGATTGACGACGAGCATCGGAACGAGTTCGACGCTGACGAGAAACGGATTCAAGGCGTAGGCGCCGTAGAGCAACGGATCGTGCTGCAAACCAATGCGGCCGCCGTTATCCAGGAAGGCCTGGAAATCCTGGTAATTGTTGTGGAGATGATTTTTGTTTCCGAGCAAGCGCTCGATCACTTCGGCGTCGCCGGCTTTTTTGCTTTCCATTTCGGAAACGTCAGCGAAACCGCCGAGACGGCTGGCGATGTCTCCCGAAGGCAGAGGGTCGCCTTCGTAAGTGGTGACGATGCCGATGGAGTCGAAGGTGAGACTGTCCTTGGCCACGCGCGGCTGAGGCTCGATGCGCTTCAATTCCAGCTGATCGGGACGAAGGCCGAGCGCCTCGGGAGTAAGGCGAGTGGTCCTGCCCATCTTGGCGCGTAATTCGGGAGAGACGGGGAGGCCGTAAACCTGGCTGCGGGTGATGACCATAAATCCCACCGGATGAATCGGAACCAGAGTTCCGGGAGGAAGCACGGGCCGCTGCACACCTTTTTGGCCGCCCAGCTGAACGAAGCTGCGCAGGTTGGAGAAATTAGCGAATTCCTTGCGATAGACAGCGGACTTCGCGCCGATCGGAAGGGACTGGCCGACCTGGGCGATGACCACTCCGATTTCGCCGGCGGGGATTTGCACCCAGGGATATTTTTCGACGGAATAGGTGTAGCACAACTTCCAACGCAGTCCGGGCATTAGAAGATCGGCCTGGTAGCCGGGCTCTCCATCGAAAGCGATGGGATTATCCTTCGAGAGCTTCTTCCACGAGAATCGCTTGGTGACTAGGCCCACTTCCGTGGGGCCGATTCTGTGGATGGAAGCGAGGATCGTGTAAAGAAACACGAACAACACCACAACCGCGAGCAACGTGATGGAACTGAACAGTGTGTCGCTAAACATAAAATTTTTCTCCGCTGGTGCGGGCACACTTCCACGCCCGCCGTCTGCCGCGCGCTCGCCGGGGTATAACATGGAACGCCTTGAGCAGGCGCGCGAATTCCTTCATCAGAACTGGGTGATGTGTGGAAAACGGTTGGAGCTAGTTTTTGGTGTGGGCCCTCGCAAGCCCGAATGCGGCGCGCGACGCTTCTAGGACAAACGTGCGCGGCGCGGACCTGAGATACTCTGCTCAATTATCGGATGCAGGCGTCTGGGGAAGGATTCGGGAATCGAATGGTAATGGTAGTACCAAGATTTGTTACGTAAGTGATTTGTTATGTTTGTGGGATGTTCGTGAAGTAGGGGGAGTTCGTTTTTACCGCAGAGACGCAGAGGTCGCCGACGGAGAGTGAATGGAGCGCGGGCGAGGCCCTTCGAGGCTCAGGATAGACGGAAGCCGGCTCCTACAACTGCACTGTGAGGGCGCGGTGGAGTTTTTCGTAGGTGGTGGGGAGGTCTTCTGGTTCCATGCGGGTTTCGGCGATTGTGGTCATGAAATTGGCGTCGCCATTCCAGCGGGGTAGGACGTGGAGATGCAGGTGGCCGGTTACGCCTGCGCCTGCCGAGCGGCCTAGATTCATACCGAGGTTGAAACCGTTGGGTTGGTAGATTTCGGCCAGGGCGGCTTGGACTCGTTGGGCCAGGCGGATATTTTCGCACATGGTGTCGGGATCGGCGGCGGCGAAATCGGAGATGTGGGCGTAGGGAACGATCATTACGTGGCCGGTGGTGTAAGGAAAGCGATTGAGGATAATGAAATTTTTTTCGGCGCGCAGGACGATCTGAGTACGGACGTCGTCATTGAGAGCGATGGCGTCGCAAAAAATGCAGCGGTCGCCGTCGTCTTTTTTGGCTTCCGCGATGTAGCGGTAGCGCCAGGGAGTCCAGAGGAAGTCCATCCCTTTGGAGGTCAGCTCCGGGGAGATTCGCCGGCGGGAGGCGGAGTGGGCGGAGGCGGAGCTGCTTCCGCGGCTTTGGCGATGTTGACGAAATCTTTTAATTCCTTGCTGGGCTTGAAGAAGGGAATTTTCTTCGGCGGAACGTCGACTTTGGCGCCGGTCTTGGGATTGCGGCCGATGCGGCCGCGGCGCTGGCGAGTGCGGAAGCTGCCGAAGCCGCGAATTTCGATTTTGTCGCTGTGCTGCAGCGCTTGAATGATGGAGTCGAAAATGGTTTCGACGACCATTTCGGATTCCTTGCGCGGCAATTCGGTAACCTTGGTCACTTCCTCGACCAAGTCAGCCTTCGTCATGGTGTGCTCAGTCATTGCTCTCGGCTCCTCGCGAGACTGCGCGGATTAGCGCGCGAAAATCACCGTTCCGGGCTGGTGCAGAACCGGTGGGGCGATGGACTGCCTGTGCATATCACTAATCTGCCTGCAAGGTAAATGAAATTTACGAGCGGCGGGTTCCGGCGGCACACAAGGTTGAAGGTGCAAACCGCCGCAACGCTCCTTCTGATCGGAAGCTTCAGGGGCTAAAGCCCGCTTCTCTTGCAAACGCAAATGTCGGAGCTAAAGCTCCGACCCCCTAAGAACCTGGGCTAATCTCAAATCGGGACCCCATTCAAATTCGGGTGCTGTACAAACTCCAAATGCTGAGACACGCAGCAGGGACAAGCTAAGAGGTCCCCCGCTTGGCCATAATGGCATCACCGATGGTTGCATTGGGCGACGACTTGGAGGAACGATACTCTTCCATGTCGCGGCGTTCGACCTGCTTTACGGCGGCGCGATAGCTCAAACTGATCTTGTGCTGGTCCTTATCCAGACGGATTACTTTGAAATCGTATTCCTGGCCAGGTTCGAGCTTTGTGGCGGACGATTTGCCGGCGCCGCCGCGAGGCTGATTCTGCTGTTGCTGGCGATCACCCTTGTGCTTGCGCTCTTCGATTTCGGAAATGTGGCAGAGGCCTTCGATACCTTCGGCCAAGGTGATGAAGACGCCGAATTCAGCGGCGCGGGCGACTTTGCCGCGGACCACGTCATTCAACTTATGGGATTGGAACCAATTGGCCCAAATGTCGTTGAGCTGCTTGATGCCGAGAGAGAGGCGGCGATGCTCGGCATCTACTTTGATGACCTTGGCTTCGACCGTGTCACCCTTTTTGAATTTTTCGCTGGGGTGTTTGATGCGTTCGGTCCAGCTCATATCGCTGATGTGGATGAGGCCTTCGACACCTTCTTCGATTTCGACGAAGGCGCCGAATTCGGTCATATTGCGGACGCGGCCGGTGACGACCGTGCCGGCGGGATATTTATCGACTACATCCTGCCAGGGATCGGGCGAAGTTTGTTTCAGGCCGAGCGAAATGCGGTGCTGATCGGGCTTCACTTCGAGGACCACGACGTCCACTTCGTCGCCCGCGTTGACGATTTTCGAAGGATGCTTCATGCGCTTCGACCAGCTCATTTCGCTGACGTGGACCAAACCTTCGACGCCCGGTTCGAGCTGGACGAACGCGCCGTAATCGGTGACGCCGACTACTTTACCCTTCAGGCGAGTGCCCACCGCGAAACGCTCGGGGACCGTGGCCCAGGGATCTTCCAGAAGTTGTTTGCGGCCGAGCGAGATGCGCATTTTTTCGCGGTCGAATTTCAGGACTTTGACCTGGATATCGTCGCCGGGCTTGACAACTTCTGAAGGGTGCTTGACGCGTCCCCAGACGAGATCGCTGATGTGCAGCAGGCCGTCCAGTCCGCCGAGATCGACGAAGACGCCGTAATCAGTGACGTTTTTTACTTTGCCTGTAGTAACCGCGCCTTCGGAAATGGTTGAGAGCAGAGCCTCGCGCTGGGTTTTTAACTCTTCTTCGAGAATCGCGCGGCGGCTGACCACTACGTTGCCGCGCTTGCGATTTACTTTGAGGACGCGACAGGTGATTTCTTTTCCCTTCCAGGCGTCGAGATCATGTGTGGGGCGCACGTCCAGCTGAGAGGCGGGCAAAAATGCCCGAAGGCCGATATCGACGACCAGGCCGCCTTTGATGCGATCCACCGCGCGGCCGGTGATGGTGGTGTGGTCGCGATAGGATTTTTCAATATTCTCCCAGACGCGGCGGCGGCGGGCGCGCACATGCGACAAGATCACGTAGCCATCTTTGTGTTCGTGAGTGCGCTCGACTTCAATGGTCTGGCCGGACTGGAAGGGGATGCCGCCGAATTCGACAAATTCCTGGGCGGGGACCAGGCCTTCCGTTTTGGCGCCGAAATCCACGACCACGCCGTGCTCATTCACCGCGACTACATGGCCCTCAATTGTTTCGCCTTCCGTTGGCGCTGCTTGGGGCTCGGAATACTGCTCAATCAACTGCTCCATCTGCTCATTGGACTCGGAGGTGTCAGCCGAATCAGCATGCTCGGGCGGCGCGGGTGCGACGGAATCAGCCACGGCAGCGGCAGAGGAAGATTCGACGGACGGGGCTGGATGAATTTCGGCTTGGGCGGAGGGATCGAGTTCGGTGGAACGCGGTTCGGAGTGTTCCGTATCGGCAACCGCAGCTTGAGCAGAGTCGTGATGGTGGTCCGATGGATTCTCGACGGCGCCGGAGCCGGGTTCGGTAGCGACGGCGGTAGCAGCGGCGGCCATAGCCGGGGCTACGGAGGCAGTGGCGCCCAAATCGGCGGCTGCGGAAAGTTGTTGGTCTTGGTTTTCCATCTCTGGCAGCATCGAAATTCTCCCCGCGGTCTCGACTGTTCGCCGCGGATACTTCCTCGAAGATTCCACCCCTGAGGGATAGAGGGAAACGGGGATCCAGCGGCAGTAATGAATGATCTCGACACGGATGATACGCGCCCGTGCGAGGGGTTGTCAACGGTACGGCCTGTGGAGTTTTGGATGGCAGGAGCGGCTATTAGGCGCGAAAACGGCTGGCCTGGCGGATCTCCTTGCGGTAATCGGGCGCGGCCATTTCGATGGTGCGGCACATTTCATAGAGGCGGGAGCGAATGCGCTTGCCAATCCGATCGGTGAGGGAATCTTCGATGGCGGACGGGCGGCTGGAAGAAGATTGCGGAGCGGCGGCGGGATCGCCGTCGAGAAAATTAGTTGTGATTATGGTGATGCGCTTTTCGTTATAGCGGGTGTTTAAGATGTGGCCGACGGTTTCGAGGGCCCACGGGGATGGTTTGCTGGCTCCCAGATCGTCGAGCAACAGCACATCGGTGGTGAGGACAGGCTCAAGGACACCCATTTCGGTGGCTTGGTTTACCGGACTGTAGCTGGCCTGAATTTCCTTGAGCAGTTCGCGATAGTCGTAAAAAAGTCCGGTATGCCCGCGCAAGACGATCTGGCGCAGAGCGGCGACGGCCAGATGAGTTTTACCGATGCCGCACGAGCCCATCAAGAGCAAACCATGCTCGACGCCGACTGGAAAATCGCGCGCGAAACCTTCCACAACCAGCTTGGCTTGCGCCAGGCTGCGATTCCAGTTTGCTACTTCTTTTTGGGCGTCATGATCGTACTGTAAATCGGTGTCAAAACTTTCGAAGTCGCAATGAAGATAGCGCTGCGGAAGGCGAGTTCGTTCGAGCGTTCTTGAGTCGCGGTCTTCCGCTCCGCAATCGCAACGAACTGCGATGCGCGGCGCGCCTTGGGAAAATCCTGGCTTAGGATCGAGTACGAAAGCTTTGACGCCGTCGTCTTCAGCCCGTTTGGCGGCCGCTGCGGGAACGGGATGTTGAGATGCGGGGACGGAAACTTCGCCTTCGACAATTTTCCAACCCATGCCGCCGCACAAAGGACAATCGGGTCGCGCCATGAAGCAAGCATAGGCGGCTCGTGGTTCCGACGCAAGTTGACTGGGCTGTGCAAGGCTGTGCGTCCTGTGGATAAGGGGAGGGACCTCGAACTTATCTTTCTGTGAAGTTAACGGAATTCACGGGATATTTTTGAACTTGCCGGCCCGAATTTAGTTTGAGAAAAAGCACACAGCCAGGAGTGGCTGTGCTACTGGGTGGATTTTTCTACGCGGATTACCTTGGGCGGGACGGCGCGAACGATGGCGGTGCGGGAGTGGCGTTGCTGCGCAGCGCCGAAGGTGCGGGCAAGCTCGTGACGGACGAAGCCGGTGAATTGTTCCATTTGCGATTGCATTTCGGCCATTTTGTCGCGCATGTTGAGGATCACTTCGATACCGGCGAGATTCACTCCCAGCTCGCGGGTGAGGGTGAGAATTACTTCCAGGCGCTCGAGATCCTGATCGGTGTAAAGCCGGGTGTTGCCTTGCGAGCGGGAAGGCTTGAGCAATCCGACGCGTTCATAGAGGCGCAACGTCTGGGGATGAATTTTGTATAGGTCGGCGACGACGCTGATCATGTAACCCGCGCGCGATTTCTTTTTGGCCCGGATCGGCATGATTCCCTCCTTACAACGCGGCGCGCGAAAATAGTTCCTTGCGAGGATCTTCCGGTGCGAGCTTGGATAGTTCGCGCAGCATATTGCGGACGCGCTCATCCTCGGGCCGCGGCACCACCACCTGGACTTCGACGTATTGATCGCCGCGCTTGCCCTGATGGCGCGCGACGGGAGCGCCTTTCTCGCGCAGACGGAATTTCTTGCCGCTATCGGTGCCCGGAGGGATGCGCACCAGCGCGCGGCCGTCTATGGTGGGAACTTCCACCTTGGCGCCGAGGGCGGCTTCTGAAACCGTGATGGGAACCACCGTGTAAAGATCGTCTCCGCGACGCTCGAAAAATGGATGAGGCTGCACGCGGATCAAAATGTAGAGGTCGCCCGCGGGTCCGCCCATAACTCCGGCGTTGCCATGAGCGGCGACGCGGACGCGAGAGCCCGTTTGCGCGCCTGGCGGGATTCGGACGTCAATCGTTTCGGCGCGGCGCACGCGGCCTTCGCCGCCGCACGTGCGGCAGACGGTGCGCAAGCGGCCAGAGCCGCCGCAGCGCGAGCAGGCCATCTGGAAGCGCATTTTGCCGCTGACTTCAGTGACTCGCCCACTGCCATTGCAGGCGGGACAAACTTGCTGTCCCGCGCCGCCGGCCGCGCCGGTGCCCCGGCAATCGGTGCAGGTATCGAGCCGGGTGATGGTGATTTTCTTTACCGTGCCGCGCATGGCTTCGGGAAAAGTGATGTCGATCTGGTATTCGAGATCGGTACCGCGCTCCGGCTGCGGCGCGGCTTGCGCGGCATTCTGGCCGCGGAAAAATTGGCCGAACAAATCACGGAAACTGGTGCCGCCCGAGCCGCCAAAATCGAAGCCGCCAAAATCGAATTGTGCGCCGTCATCGCCTTGCCCCGCGGAAGGTCCGGGCGTAGGACCACCTGCGGAACCGGGTCCGGCAAATCCAAACTGGTCGTACATCTGGCGTTTCTTGGTGTCGGAGAGGACTTCGTAGGCTTCCTGGATCTGCTTGAATTTCTCTTCGGAGGACTTGTCGCCGGGATTGAGATCCGGATGATATTTTCTAGCAAGCTTGCGATAGGCTTGGCGAATTTCCTTGAGCGGCGCTTTGCGCGCCACGCCGAGCAATTCGTAATAATCCTGTTTAGTGGTTGTTGCCATTTTTATCTAGCGGGACGCGGCCCTTCGAAGCTCAGGGTAAACGGGTGGCGCCCCATTTGTTTTATTCTCGTGCCGAATGCGCTCGATCTACAGCTTGGCCCAACGCGCGTTTAGCTCGGACAGCTCCTGCTGCTCGCGCGCAAGATCCTCGCGGCGCTGGCGCTGCTCTTCCGAGCGAACGCCCATGGCCGCTTCTTTTGTGTTCGCTTTTTCGATCCAGCCGTCGACCCAGGCCACTTTTTGCTCGACGCTCGCGGAGTCGGAGCGAAAACGGAAAAACGTGCCGGAAATTTCTACCGAGCGTGGCGGAAAATCGGGTGGCGTATCACGCTGCATGTCGTAAAACAGACGGCGCCAGTCGGCGCTGGGTGATTCCGAAATCTGGACCTGAATCAGATAATAATTGTCGCGAACTTTTTGGACCGCCTGCGGCGCACTAACCCGCCGAATACCGGTTGTCGTCGTCAAGACCGCTCTCCGATAAAACCTCTGTCGAACGTCTCCCTGCTTGGTTCTAAAGATGCCGCCCTCCCGACAGAATTCGTCGGGCGAGGAAGGGCAGCGCTACACGACCCCTATGACTTAGCAGACTAGTTTACGAATTCCGGCGAGCAGCGGTGCTCCGCCGCGTGCGCTTTCAAACGGATCAGAGCCAAAATTCCCTGTTTTTTCAGTTCTGTCTGTTCTCCAGGAACCGGTTTTTCCACGCGAGCAAGGTCAAGCTCTCGTGAGCGGATTCCGATGAGGTTCAATTCGAGTTGTCTATATTCAGGGCAAATCATAAGAGTTTTCCTTCTAAAATGTTTCCGGCGAAAACCCAAGAATCGAGCCCGCCGGTTTGCTGTTCGCGGGGCGGAGCGAGGTATGAAGGCAGCGTATGAACGCTCCGCCCGCCGGACAGATGTGCCGAAGCCGGACATTCAAACTCCTCTTACAAATACCACGACAAGTTTGCCGGCCTCAGTTCCAGGACTTTCCGACCAAAGAGTCGGAACGCCAAAGACGCATAAGCCCACTTTTTCTGGGACTTCTAATGCCGGAGCTTCCCGATCGAACACATCGGGACACAAACCGCGCGGAAGCTCCGACCCCCTAAAAACGATCCTAATTCGGCTTCTTTGATTCGTCGACGTCCACGAACTCGGCGTCGACTACATCTCCTTCTTTGTGGGGCGCGGGACCGGAATCCTGGCCGGGCACCCCGGCTGAGCCACCGCCCGCGGGGCCGGCTCCAGCGGCCGCACCCTGCGCAGCCGTGGAGCGATAAAGCGCCTCGGCTACTTTGTGAGATGCGCGGGTAAGCTTTTCAGTGGCCGCATTAATTTTTTCCGTGCCTCCTTCGGAAAGCGCGCGCTTGGATTGTTCGAGGGCTTCTTCGACTTCCTTGATGTCACCCTCGGCCAGCTTCTCGCGGTTTTCGTTCAAAACCTTTTCGGTTTGGTAGACCAGATTGTCGGCCCGGTTACGCGCTTCGACTTCAGTGAGCCGCACCTTGTCTTCCGAAGCGTGGGCTTCGGCTTCCTGGCGCATTTTTTCGGCTTCGTCCTTGCTCAGACCGGTGGAAGAAGTGATGGTGATCTTCTGTTCGCGGTTTGTAGCACGGTCCTTGGCCGCCACATTGAGGATGCCGTTGGCGTCGATGTCAAAGGTGACCTCAACTTGCGGAGTGCCGCGCGGCGCCGGAGGAATTCCATCGAGATGGAATTTTCCGAGAGTGCGGTTTCCGCTGGCTACGGGACGTTCGCCCTGCAGCACGTGAATTTCGACGGACGGCTGATTATCCGCCGCGGTGGAGAACGTTTCCGCCTTGCGCGTTGGGATGGTGGTGTTGCGCGGGATCAGCGTGGTCATCACGCCTCCCAGCGTTTCCACACCCAGCGAAAGAGGAGTTACGTCGAGCAGCAGAATGTCCTTCACTTCGCCGCCCAACACTCCGCCTTGAATCGCAGCGCCGACCGCGACCACTTCGTCGGGATTCACGCCCTTGTGCGGCTCTTTCCCGCCGAATAGGCCTTTCACGATTTGCACCACGCGCGGAATGCGTGTCGAACCGCCGACCAGCACCACTTCGTCGATTTTTTCCGGCGGCAAGCTGGCATCGTTCAATGCCTGCTTCACCGGGCCGACGGTGCGTTGCAGCAGCGGTTCCATCAATTGTTCGAGCTTGGCGCGGGACATTTTCTGCTGCAGGTGCTTCGGTCCCGAGGCGTCGGCAGTGATGAAGGGAAGATTGATTTCCGTCTCCATCAATTGCGAAAGTTCGATCTTGGCTTTTTCGGCCGCTTCCTTGAGCCGCTGGATGGCCATGCGGTCTTTGCTGAGATCGATGCCCTGCTCTTTTTTGAACTCGGCAACCAGGAAGTCGATGATCACGTGATCGATATCGTCGCCACCCAGGTGAGTATCGCCATTGGTGGACTTCACTTCCACGACGCCTTCGCCCACTTCCAGGATGGAAATATCGAAGGTGCCGCCGCCCAAATCGTACACGGCGATGGTTTCGTCTTTCTTTTTATCGAGGCCGTAAGCGAGCGCGGCGGCCGTGGGCTCGTTGATGATGCGCAGCACTTCAAGCCCCGCGATTTCGCCGGCTTGCTTGGTGGCCTGGCGCTGGCCGTCATTGAAATATGCCGGGACAGTGATCACAGCCTTGGTGACTTTCTCACCCAGGAAGTCCTCGGCGGCGGTCTTCAGCTTTTGAAGAATCATGGCGGAAATTTCCGCTGGGCTATACGATTTGCCGGAAATTTCGACGCGGGCATCGTCGTGCGGCCCACGGACCACTTTATAGGGGACGCGCTTTATTTCTTCAGAAACTTCGTCATAGCGGCGCCCCATGAATCGCTTAATCGAATAAACTGTGTTTTCCGGGTTGGTGATCGCTTGCCGCTTGGCCACCTGCCCCACCAGGCGTTCGCCAGTTTTAGTGATCGCGACGACCGAAGGGGTCGTGCGCGCACCTTCTTGGTTGGGGATGACAACCGGCTCGCCGCCTTGCATGACGGAGACGACCGAATTGGTCGTACCCAGGTCAATTCCAATAATCTTACTCATCGGCCCTGTTCCTCCACTGGGTAGCCGCAGTCTGCGGTCCCGCTTTGCAAATCGAAACAAGGCGAGTATACACATTGAGTGTGCTATTGTCAAGTTCCTTGCACATCCGTAAGTTTATGATAATACATGGTTACATTGTACTTTAGGAGGTTTTTCCGAAAGGTTGGCCTGGCAGGGGGAGAATTGCTTGCTGGATGGCCTGGTGGGCCACTATGGATAAGAGTGCGCTGGATCCCTGTCCCGCCATTGGCGGGATTGGGATGACTGCAAGTCCTGACAATTGCGAGTTCCAGGGATTTGCAATCTGCAGGGAACCCGAAACGAGGAGTTTGCATCGGAGTTGGGGAGGCTTGCAAGATCGGCAATCGAGCTCGAAACTGGTGAGCAAACCGGGGCAAAAACGGGTTAGAATGAATTTTTAACCTGCACTAAATCTTGGAGGAGAACTTGTCGCGCTCATTTCTTAAGGCGTCCACCTTTTTGCTCTGCCTGGCAGCCGCGATGCTCGTACTGGGGGCTACGCGAAGAGACCCGGCCCAACCGAAGAGCGCGTCGCTGGCGCTGCCGCCGGCCGATACGGCTCCCAATAAGACGGTGGGATCGTCAACCGCACCGATCACGCTGGTGGTCTATAGCGACTTCGAATGCCCCGCGTGCCGGGCATTGTACGAGGACACGCTGAAGCCGTTGATGAGCGATTATATTGCCTCTGGCAAAGTTTATTTGGTGCACAAGGATTTTCCGCTGCAGATGCACAAGTATTCCCACGAAGCGGCACGCTATGCCAATGCGGCCGCGCATATGGGGAAATACGAGCAAGTGGCGGGAATTTTGTTTGATAATCAACAGACTTGGGCGGCGGATGGGAACGTGGTGAAATTCGTGTCACAAGCATTGCCGCCGGCGGAAATGAAGCGGGTGCAGGCGATGGTGGATAGCTGCCATGAAGGAAGCCCGACAACCGCGAAGGTGAAACCTACGAGCCTGAATGCCGCGGCGCAAACCGGCGGCGGGACCTGCCAAATCGATAAATCGATTGATGAAGATGTGGAATCGGGAAAAGGCATCGCGGTGAACCAGACTCCCACGCTGCTGATCATCCATGCGGGCCACACGGATCGAATTGCGGGAGTGGTGAGCTACCCGGTGCTGAAAGCTTATTTCGATCAACTGCTCGGACACTAGTTTTAATAATAATGAGCGCGGAAAACAGGGCGAAGATTGGCCGCATTCTCCTGCTGCTGGGGCGGCTGGGGATGGGCGGAATTTTTCTTTACGCCGCGTACTCGAAGCTTTGGCCGCTGACGACCGTGAAGACCAACCTGGCGTTCTTCGCGATGCAGGTGGATTCGTATCAATTGCTGCCGTCTTCGATGGTGATGTTTGTGGCGAAGACGCTGCCGTGGTTTGAACTGGCGCTCGGGCTGGGATTGGTGATTGGATGGCCGTTGCGGCTGATCAGCAGCGCTGCGAGTGCGCTAATTCTGGGATTTTTTATCGTGATTGTTCGCAGCTATGCGATGGGATTGCAGATTAATTGCGGCTGTTTTGGGCAGAGCGAAAAGTTGGATTTCACTAAGGTAATTCTGGATGGTTTGATGCTCGCGCTCACGCTGGCGGTGACCATCGGAGCGTTTCTGCGTCATCGCAGAATGATTAACGGCAGCTCCGCGGTTCCCCTTACTTCTCCTCAACTGAAAACAGAGTAGAATTGTTCGCGGTTCAAATTTTTCGCGGATCAAGCCAACAGGCGGTATCCACATGAAAAGTCTTGAGGAATATCTTGTGCTTGCGGAAGAAGTGCACGGACATCTTTGCGCGGGGCAAGTGCTGGGAGTGCGCCTGGCGATGTATGGGGTGCGGGAATTGGGGATCGAAGATCCGATTCGCGAGCGGAAGCGGCTGGTGACGTTTGTCGAGATCGACCGCTGCGTGACGGACGCTGTGGCGCTGGTGGCCAATTGCCGGCTCGGCAAACGCGCGCTGAAATTTTTGGACTGGGGAAAAGTGGCGGCGACGTTCGTGGATTTGCAGACGAGACGCGCGGTGCGGATTGTAGCCACGGAGAAATCGAAGTCGCTGGCGCGGGAAATGTTTCCGGAGCTTGAAAAAGAGCCTGGGCAGCAGAAGGCTTACCAGCTTTTGCCGGACGATGAACTCTTTGAGAAACAGTGGGTGCAGGTGGAATTGCGTCCCGAGGATTTGCCCGGCTACAAAGGGCCCCGAGTAGTTTGCGCCGAGTGCGGGGAAGGAATTAATTTTAAACGCGAAGTGATTCAAGACGGGCGCACGCTTTGCCGCGGGTGCGCCGGCGAACGATATTGGAAACCACTGGAGTAAGCCTACCCCGGCTAATCCCGAAGTCTTAATAAGCCATAACCGTGCCGGCCTGAAGGCCGGCGCTACATTGCATTTCCAGTTGATTGCGCGGCGGAGTAGAATGCCGCGTTCCCTTGGAGGATCGAATGCATCGTTCCCCTGAAAAAGGAAGGCGATTTGCGTTTGCAATTATTCCGATTGCTGCATTTGCAATTTTTTTGCGGGTGCGGATGTTGCGCGCGCG
Organism: uncultured Acidobacteriota bacterium; assembly: GCA_963797765.1. Lineage (GTDB taxonomy): Bacteria > Acidobacteriota > Terriglobia > Acidiferrales > UBA7541 > JBGPTK01. The sequence continues at coordinate 489,324 of CAWCQU010000004.1, forward strand.
CAGGGCGGCGGTAAAGAACTGACTGTAGAGCGCATCGCGAGCCATCCGAGCTTGAGCGGGACAAATTTGGAAGGCTTAGAGTGGGCGCCGGACGGCAAGCGGTTGAGCTATTTTCACCGGTTGGGCGAAGGGCGCGGTTCTCGCAACGAACTTTGGGTAGTGGATGCCGCCACGGGACAACACAGCGTGTTGGTGGACGCGGACAAGCTTTCGTCACTGCTGCCGCCTTCGAAATCCGCGCCTTCGCAGGCCACTGGCCTGGCGCGCGTGCAGGCTGACCGCTATCTATGGGCGCCGAACGGAAGAGCATTGCTATTTAGCAGCGATGAAGGGTTGGTTTGGCTCGATCTGAACACTCATGAAACGAAAACCTTGATCACTTCGGATTCACCGGTGGCGGATGCAAGGATTTCGCCCAACGGCGAGTGGGTGAGCTTCGTGCGCGATCACAATCTGTGGACGATCGATCTTTTGACGCGAAAGGAGACGCAAGTCACGCGCGGCGGGAATAGCGAATTTTTGGAGGGCGAACTCGACTGGGTGTATCCCGAAGAACTGGCGCTGCACGAAGCGTATTGGTGGTCACCTGATTCGACACATATCGCCTATTTGGAGATGGATGAACGGCAGGTGACGAAATATCCGATCGTGGACTATCTCTCCTACACCGGCGCGATGCGAACGATGTTCTATCCCAAGGCGGGCGATGCGAATCCGATTGTGCGCGTGGGAGTGGTGGCGGCTACCGGCGGCAAGACGCAATGGATGACAACCGGATCGAACACGGATATTTACATTCCGCGGGTGAATTGGCTGCCCGACAGCAAGCGCCTGGCAATCCAGCGGCTGAACCGCGCGCAAAACAAACTGGAACTGCTGCTGGCGGATTCGGAAGGCGGGACTTCGCAAGTGATCCTGACCGATTCGGACAGGTATTGGATCAACGTGAGCGACGATCTTTATTTTTTCAAGGACGGGAAGCGATTTCTGTGGTCGAGCGAGCGCACGGGATACCGGCACTTTTATATTTACGATCTCAGCGGCAATCAGATGGATCAGCTTACATCCGGGGACTGGCACATCATCGGCACACAGGGATTCGGCCCGGGCGCGGTGAACGAGCCCGCTGTGGACGAGGCGAGCGGCTACGTTTATTTTCTTTCGAACAAGGAGAGCCCCATCGAAACGCAGCTTTATCGAGTTTCGTTGAAGGACAAGCAGGTCACGCGCATCACGAGAGAGGCCGGGGCGCACTCGGTGCATTTTTCTCCGACGGCCAGTGCGTTCGTGGACAGCTACTCGAACGCGATGACTCCGCCGCGGCAGGACTTGTATCACGCCGACGGCGCGAGGATCGCGGTGCTGAATGAAAATGTCGTGGCGGAGCTGAATGAATATCATCTGGTGCCGCCGCAATTCATCGTTATTCCCGGAGCGGACGGCACGCCTCTTGAGGCGGCGGTGATTCGTCCGCCGGATTTCAGCGGCGCGAAAAAGTATCCGGTAATTTTGCACGTATACGGCGGACCGGGCGCGCAAACGGTGCGAAATGCCTGGGAGGGCGCGAATTTTCTGTGGCATCAAATAATGGCGCAGAAGGGATTCATCATTTTGGAGCTGGACACGCGCGGAACGGCGGGGAGGGGACATGCTTTCGAAACGCCGATCTATCATCATTTCGGCGATCCCGAACTTGCCGACGAACTGGCCGCTGCCAAATATTTGAAGTCGCTCGATTATGTGGATGGCTCGCGAATCGGGATATGGGGATGGAGTTTCGGCGGATTCATGACGGTGACGACGATGTTCAAGGCCGGGGACGTGTTTAAGGCTGGATTTGCTGGATCGCCGGTTACGGATTGGCGGCAGTACGACACGATTTATACGGAACGCTATATGGGGAAGCCCCAGGACGATCCGGAGGGGTATCGGGATTGCTCTCCAGTGAATTTCGCCGCGCAGCTCTCCGGGAAACTCTTGATTGCAGCGGGCACGGGCGATGACAACGTTCATTTCGGCAATACAGTGGAGCTCGCGGAAAAGCTGATTCAAGCGGACCGCTACGCTGAGATTGCGATCTATCCTGGGCGGGGACACGGCATCAGCGATCCGCCGGCACGGATCCAATTGTTTCAGCGGGTGACGAAATTCTTTCTTGATAATTTGTGAGGCGAGCCTGAATCGAGGCGGCAGCTGTTCGTGGGGGACATTGAACTCTGGATCCCTCGTCCCGGTTAACAACATCGGGACGCAGAAGGCGCGCTGACGCTCGGGATGACACCATGAAGACATGTGACGCTGCGGATTCACAAGTTCAACGCCTTAACGGGTAATCCGGTTTTCAAAACATGAAAATTTGAATTCGCGCGGGGATGCGATGCAGTCTTCAAGCCCGCGTATCCAAGGTTTGCAGAGAGCCTTGATCGCCGCGATCCATCGTCGATCGCGGCTTGGCATCCCAACCCAAAGGCCATCAAGATTGTTTGGGCTAGCGGCACTTCTGGAGTAGTCTCAGGTCGGAAATTCCAGTCCGCCAGCGGATGGGGCAATTGGAACGACTTGTGTCACCGATTCCGTGGAACCTCCGACAGGCCCGGTGAGTCTAATCCGAATAAGGATGAATCGAAACATTGCCCGGGAAAAATAGATTCCGTGCCGCGATTTTCGCGATTTTGCTGGGGAGCGCATGTATTGCGAGTGCGCGCGCGGAAAAGCGGGAAATCGATGTAGCGCACTCGATAATGAAAGTGCGTGTCTACAAAACTGGATTGTTTTCCGGGTTCGCGCACGACCACGAAATTTCCGCCCCGATTGCAAAGGGGACCGTTGAAGATTCGTCGAGCGCGAGCGTGGACCTGACTGTGGATGCAGGCAAGCTGCACGTGGAAGATCCGGACGTATCCGAGAAGGATCGCGCGCAAATCCAGCAAACCATGCAGGGGCCGCAGGTGCTGGATAGCGCGCAATTCCCGGAGATTCGATTTCATTCCACGCGCGTGCAGGCGGCGGGGAACGACCGCTGGACCGTTGAAGGGAATCTGACCCTGCACGGACAGACGCATCCCGTTCAACTTACGGTTACGAAAAAAGAGAGAAAGTTCGAAGGATCAGCCGTGTTCAAGCAACGCGCCTTCGGAATCACTCCTGTGAGTGTGGCCGGCGGCACCGTGAAAGTGAAAGATGAAGTGAAAATCGAATTTCAAATCGTACTTGAGCACTAAGGGGATTCTCCCATGAGCACTCTAGACGCAGTTCGCTCCGGGCCTTCCATCGCCGCAACCGCCACGGCCGTCCCTCCTTACCTGATGTCGCGCGAGCAGGTGAAGACCTATTTTGAAAAAGCGTTCACGCTCGATCCACGGCGGCTGAACGGCATTCATGCGGTGGTGGACAATTCGCAGATTGAAAATCGATTCAGCGTTTTCCCGCTGGATTATTTTATCGAGCAGCGGTCGCTGGCCCAGATCAGCCTGGAATATTCGGAGTGCGCGATCCGCCTAGGCCGCCAGGTGACGGAGGAGTGCCTGGAGCGCGCTGGTTTGAAAGCCACTGATATCGACATGTTTATCACCGTCTCCTGCACCGGCGTGATGATTCCGTCGCTGGACGCGCACCTGATGAACCAGCTTGGATTCCGCTCCGACGTTCGCCGGTTGCCGATCACAGAATTGGGCTGCGCGGCGGGCGCCGCTGCGTTCACGCGCGCCTGGGAGTATTTGCGCGCTTATCCGGATCGCAATGTATTAATTGTGGCTGTAGAACTGCCAACCCTGACGTTTCAACGCGGCGATTTGTCGCAGGCAAACCTGGTTTCCTGCGCGCTGTTTGGAGATGGAGCGGGGGCGGCGATTGTGACCGGGCGGCCGACGGGCGGTCCGCAGATATTGGCTTCGGAAAGTTACCTGTTTCCGGATTCGATTGCGGCAATGGGATTCGATTTGCGGGATACGGGATTCCACATTGTGCTGTCGCGAGATGTGCCGCAATTAATCCGCAGCAAAATCAAGGGATTGGTAAACGGATTTCTGGAACAAAACGAGATTTCGCGCGAGCAGATTTCCGCGTTCATTCTCCACCCCGGCGGGCAAAAACTGCTGGCATACCTGGAAGAAGAATTGGGGCTTTGCCGCTGCGAGACACAGATTTCCTGGGATGTGTTGCGCGAGTACGGAAATTTATCGAGCGCGACGATTCTATTCGTGTTGCACGATTGGCTGACGAAAAAAACGATTGCCGCGGGGCAATTTGGCTTGATGGCGGCGTTTGGCCCCGGGTTCAGTTCGGAGATGCTGCTGCTGCAATGGAAATGAGCGCTGCTATTTACACCGCGTTTCTGGCACTGGTGGGCGTGGGACGGCTGATCGAGCTGCGCATTTCGCGGCGAAATCAGCAACGGCTGCTGGAACGCGGTGCGGAACGGGTGGTTGATCCGAATTTCCGGTGGATGGTGGCGCTGCACACAGGAATTCTGGTATGTGCGGCACTGGAAGTCTGGCTACTGCGCAGGCCGTTCATTCCGGCGCTGGCGGCGAGCATGGCGGTGCTTTTCGTAGCGGCGAACGCGGTGCGCTGGTGGGTGATTGCAACCCTGGCGGGCCATTGGAATGTGCAGGTGGTGTCGTCCACTCGATTGGGCGTGATTTCGAGTGGACCTTATCGCTGGGTGCGGCATCCAAACTATGCGGCTGTTTTTGTGGAAATGATCGCGCTGCCAATGATTTATACGGCCTGGGTGACGGCTTTGTTGGGAGCGATTGCGCATTTATTTGTGCTGAGGGCGCGGCTGCGGGTGGAGGATGGGGCGCTGCTGGCCGATCCTGCGTATCGCGCCGCGATGGGCGACAAGCCGAGATTTTTCCCTAATTTCTTCGTGAGCGACAAAAAGGGCGCAGCCCTGCGAGGCTCAGGGTAGAAAGAAAAGGGCGCGGCTCCCCGATAAAATTCATCGGGGGCAGGAAAGCCGGCCCCTACATACAGACGAGGCGGGCAGAAGGTGATGGGCGCATCCAAGCGCGGAGTGAATCAATGACGGACGTGCTCATTGCCGGAGGCGGGATCGCGGGTTCAGCGCTGGCCATCCTGCTTGGCCGGCAGGGATTATCGGTGGAACTGTTCGAGCGCGGAAGTTTTCCGAAAGAAAAACCATGCGGGGAAGGCTTGATGCCTGGCGGCATTGCCGTGCTGCAACGGCTGAGGCTGGCACAGGCCGTGGGTGGGACCCCTTTTTTCGGAGTTCGATATCACTCCGGAGAGCGGACGGCGGAAGGACGATTCCCGAAAGTTGAGGGGTATCCCACGTTCGGACGCGGACAGCGCCGCAAAATTCTGGACGAAACACTTTTCAGCGCGGCGGCAGAGACCGACGGAGTCTCGGCGCATACGGGGACGCAGGTGACTTCGCTGCTGTGGGAAAATGGACGCGTGGCGGGAGTGGAGGTGGATGGCGAGCCGCATCGCGCCGCCCTGGTGGTGGCAGCAGACGGTGTGCATTCGAAACTGCGACACCTGGCGGGACTTGAAACGTCGTCGAAGCGCAAACGAGTGGCAGTGTGCACGCACTTCCGTCTGGCAGAAGGACAGGAACCGGCACCGTGGGTGGATATATTCCTGGGGGACAGGCACGAGCTGTATGTTACGCCACTGCCGAAGCGCGAAATTCTGGTGGCCGCGCTGGCAGATGCCCGATCGCTGAAAGAGCATCAGGCGGATGGCGTGGCCGCATCAATCGATCAAATTTTTCGCGGATGGTGGCAGGCGCAGCCCTCGCTGGCGAGACGACTGGAAGGCGCGGAACAGATTTCGGCGCTTCTCACTACATCGCCACTTGCCGGGGAAGCACGCGCTGCCGTGGCTCCGGGAATTGTGTTGCTGGGAGATGCCGCCGGCTTCACCGATCCAATCACCGGCGGCGGAATGACGCAGGCGCTGATGACCAGCGAGTTGCTGGCGCAAATGATTGTGCGGGGCTTGGCGGAGGACCGGGAGTGGCTTTCGGATGATTCTTGGATGGCGGCGTTTGATCGGCGGCGGCGGGCGATGCTGCGCGATTACCAGATTGTGACGCGGATGGTTTTGTGGCTGGCGGATCATCCGCGAATCGCGGCCCGCGCTTTCTCCGCGGTTCGTTCATGGCCCACGTTTCTCTCGCATTTAATCGGTGTGACCAGTGGTGCGCGCGGTTTACTGGGCGGGAGGGTTCGCGCACCCGCGCGCTTGCCCGTGGTGACGTTTACTAAAAGCTCTTTGTCCAAAAAGAAAGGCTCGGCTCCGTGGATCCCCGAAATCGGAGGACGTAGCATCCCTTCAGTCCGCGCGGATCATGCCGACTGACAAGGTTCACAAGAAAAAATCGATGCGAAAGTTTTTTTATAAGGCGATAGCTGTGTTCCTGCTTGCGTCCGTGCACGCGAGCGGAGTGGCAGCGGGATCGGAGGCGCTGCAGCCGCAGGCGCTGCTCGAGCAAGGCTATCACGCCATGTACGAGCTGAAGTTCGATGCAGCGCGGCGGACATTTTCCGAATACATGGCCGCGCATCCTGAAGATCCGCTGGGCGATGCGTCGCTGGCGGCCAGTTACCTGTTTGAAGAATTCAACAGCAAGGGCGTGTTCACTTCGGAATTTTTCCTGGATGACAAGAAACTTCTGGGAGGCGTGGAGGGCCCGCCGGATGAAGCGCGGCGCACGGGATTCTTCGCCGCTAATGGCCGGGCGCGCGAAAGGGCTCAACAAATCCTGAAGTCGAATTCACGCGATGCCAATGCATTGTTCGCTTTGACGATTGCCGACGGCATGGAATCGGACTATGACGCCCTGATTGCCAAGCACCAGCTTGCCAGCTTGAAATTGATGCGCCAGGCGGACGCGAGCGCGACGCTGTTGCTGGCGATCGATCCCAGCGCGCAGGATGCCAACGTGGCGCTGGGAGCCGCTACCTACGTGATCGGCTGCATGCCCAGTTACAAACGCGCGTTTCTTTGGATGGGCGGAGTACACGGAGACCGCGAGCGTGGGATGAGCCTGATGGAGCAGGCGGCGCTGCACGGGCATTACTTGCAGCCGTTTGCGAAAGCGATGCTGGCGCTGGCTTCGTTGCGCGAAAAACAGCCGGAGCGGGCGCGATCGCTGTTTGCGGGACTGGTGCAGGAATTTCCAGAGAATACCGTGTTTGTACGCGAACTGGCGCTGGCCGAAAAAAGAGTTGCCCGGCAATAGAGACCTGACGCAGGATTCTGGTCCCAGGAGAGTGTTGCCATGATGCTGCGCAAGGTGGCTGTGGTTCTTGTGTTTGCGTTTTGTGTCGGCTTGATTCCCACGCATTGGATTTGCGCAGGATGCCGCTGCGCCTGCCCCGTTGCCATTCACTTTGCATGAAGTGGGTAGCGGAGTGTGGGCGGCGATTGCGCTGCCACAGGGGAAAGCGGGATCGAATGCCGGATTTGTGATTGGAAGCGACAGCGTGGCAGTGGTGGATACGTTTGTGACGGCAGATGCGGCGAAGGCCCTGCTGGCTGAGATTCGCAAGAAGACGAATTTGCCGATCCGGTTCGTGGTGAACACGCACTACCATTTGGACCATACCGCGGGGAACGGCGTTTTTGCGGAAGCGGGAGCGATGATCGTTGCGCAACGAAACGTGGCGCCGTGGCTGCGGACTGAAAATTTGAAATTTTTTGGTCCGAATCCGAAGCCGGAACAGAAAGCCATGGTGGAATCGCTGGCGCTGCCGCAGATTGTTTACGACCGTGGCGTTGATTTGTTTTTGGGGACACGGCGGATTTCCGTGCGATTCCAGCCGGGCCATACAGGCGGAGATTCGGTGGTGGTGATTCCGGATGCGAGCGTGGTGTTCTGCGGCGATTTATTCTGGAAGCACACTTTGCCGAATTTGATCGATGCGACGACTTCGGATTGGATTGGGACGCTTGACCGGATCACCAAGACCGAGCAGACGGCGACATTTATTCCCGGGCATGGAGAAATCGGGAAGGTGGCGGATGTGGAACAATTTCGCGATTACCTGACGGCGCTGCGGAAGGCGGTGGGCAATGCGCAGGCCTCCGGAAAATCCGGGGACGCGATGGTGGAGACAGTGCTCCCGGTGATGAAGGAAAAGTATGGGGACTGGAATTTTTTCGATCATTTCTCGAAGCCGAATATCGCGCAGACTGCAGCGGAATTGAAGGGTGAGAAGAAAGTTCCGGTTGCCGCGGAGAAGTGGTTCACGTTTGATGGGCCGAATTGAGGCGGGGGTAGCACAGGCACTCTTGCCTGTGTAATTGAACACGCGGACAGTAAAACCACACAGCCAGGAGTGGCCGTGCTACTTGAAAAGGGCGGAGAGCGATCTCCGCCCCTTTTTTATTGAGTGCGAACGAACGCGGCTTACCAGTGGACACGCACGCGATACGTTAGAGTTGAGGTGCCGTCTTTTTCGACTGGCACGTTGAAACCCAGCGCGAAGGCATCCAGCTTGATCCATTTGTAATTCGAGCTCAACACTTCCCAATCGCCGCCGATTGGTTCCTTCACTTCCACTGTCACGGGCGTGGTCTTGTGATTGCGAATGGTGATTTGATATTCCATTTCGGAGACGCGGTCGCTGATGCGGCGGTAGTCCATTTGCTTGCGTTCGGAGACGATATCGAACGCGTTGCCGATGTGGAGATCGAGTTTTTCGTCCTTGGGAGTGTGGGTGATATTGGATTCGCCGACGAATTGCAGGCTGCCTTTTGAATCGGCCTGATAGACGCGTACGGTGCCGGCGGGAAGGGGCATGCCGAGCCCGGATTTTTCTTCGTTCTTGAAGCGGTAGTAAACCTGAACCGGTTCCTTGATGGGCGCGCCGATGGATTGGGAGTTGCGGAAGTAATACTGCTGACCTTCGACCACGAATGCTTTTTCAACCGGGATTCCGGTGCCGTTCAACAGGCTGATTTGCTTTGACTCGCTGTTGCGGATGGATGTACGCCGCTGCAGGGAATAGAGATGATATTCGGAAAAAGATTCCTGCGCGAAAGCCTCTTCCTTGGACACCATCACCTTATCCATCATTCTGCCGTTCATGGGCGCGGCTTGAGGCGATGGAACTCGATTGACTTCCCCGGCGACCAGTTGCAATTTTGCGTTCTTGAATGCGGCGCCGCTGTTGTTGATAAGGGTGACCCAGCCGTCGATGTCAGCGGATTTTTCGTCGCGAGTGACTGTGAGAACGTAATCGGCGTTCCAATTCATTCCCGCGGTTAGATAGGAAGCCTCGACGCGCTGGGCTTGCGAGCCTTTGTTATCGAGAGACCAGACCAGAGTGGGTACGCTGTAGAGATTTTCCGGTAGTTCCGGGAAGCTATATCCATTCGTGGAAACTCCGGTGACGATCTGGTTGCCGATTTTCCACACGGGGCCGTTATTATCGGCGAGCAGAGTGGCCTTCACTTCCTCCCACGTGACATCTTTCCCGGAGTAGACCGGCCTGGTTAAAGTGACCTCGCGGCCCACGTATTTCTGGAGCAGCTTTTGCGGATCGAGCAGGTCGTATTCGTAATTCTGTTCGAGCACGCCAAGTTTATCCGGCTCGGTGAGAGAACGGATGTGCACGGTGGCGGGATTGATGGCCGCGGCGACGTCTTCAAATCGCAGTGGGAATAAGCCGGCAGGCAAATTGAGCTGGCGGGTATCGCGGATGAGGGCCAGGTTTGAGTTGTAGACCGTGACAGCCAGATCGATCTGATCTTTTTGAGTTGTGGCGGCGATGCCGTCCGGACTCTCCGCGGGGGCGGCATGAGCTTTCGCCAATAGATGACTGGCGAAAGGCGCGATCGTCAAAATCAAGGCCACCGCCGCAAGCAACAACGCTCTTTTCCACGTTTTGTCCATCCATGCGTTTCGCATTGTTTTTCCTCTCGCGATGCAATTGTGTTGCTCTTCCCATGTTAGAACGAAGCTGGTTCATTTTCTTGCAGGTGATTTGTTGAGATGAGATCGCCATTCTCCTGAATAGCGTTTTGTCCGGCGCCAATCGGGAGATTGGCGTTCCCGGAAAACCGGCGCGTGCAGGATTATGGCGGAGGTTGTAATGGCTTTGAAAATTGTGAGTTACTTCGGTTGCCAGGTTTTGCCGCCATCTTTCGTGGAATACATACTCCCGTCGGATACGGTTACGTCAGCATGTTTGGCGTCCTTGGCCATCACGTTCACCAAATCCATGCTTGTGGGCGCGGAGAGAGTCTTCCATTTGGCGCCATCCGTCGTAAGCATCACAAGGCCCGCATGGCCCACCACCCAACAGATGCTTGTGGAAGGGGCTTGGGCAGCGGTAAAGACCCGCTTCGCATCCACAAACTGTTCCTGCCAATTCCGGCCCGCGTCCTTGGATATTTCGATTCGTCCTTGACCGGAGATGCGCCACATCACCTTGAGGTCGGGAGAATACACGATAAGTTGAATTGCGCGAGAGTCCGCGGAGGCGCGGCTTCCCTCGACCGTTGGGGCTTGCGATGTGGATTGCGGGAGCCGGCCGGCGAACACACCTTGCCTGGCGGTCTTCTGCGCTTCCGATTCCCTTGCGACCGGTGCATTTGTGCTGTCCGCGGATTTCAGATTATTTCCGTTTGTCATCGCAGCGATTGCGGCTGGCGGGGGCGGTTGCGGCGCGGTCATGGGCGGAGGCGGTGCAGGCGCGGGCACAGGCGCGCTGGATGCTCCGCGCGCGACGGGCGCTGCGGGCGCCGCGGACGATTCAAGCGTGGCCATGCTTGTGGCTTGCTGCGCACTGGCGGACGGCGCCCCGGATGTGTGCTGCTTTTCCTCGTCGCGACGTTTGGCGAACATCGCGCCGCCGGCTGTGCCGCGAGTGCTTTCTGATTCACCTCCGACGGAAGCGGAATTCGAGAAAGCAGACTTCGGTTTGGCGGTAGGCTCTTTTTCTCGCGCTTCATTCTTGGAAAGAAGCGGAACGGATGTGCGATCGAGTTTCTTCTGCGGCGCGGATGCGCCGGGCGCAAGTTGCAACAACTGGTCGGTGCTTCTTCCGTTCAGCGGCAGCGATTTCGAGTCCTTGAGCGGCGCATCCTGAAATTGCGCGACTTCCGTTGCCGCCGGTTTTTCTTTCGCCGTCTTTAGCGACGGCCGCGCAATCAAAATTACGAACACTGCCGCGGCCACGGCCAACGGCGTCACCCAAAGGGAAACCAAGCGCCAGTTCCAAACTCTGGCTTTCGTTTTATCCTGAGGCGGCTCGGCGCGAACCATCACCGCAAGGTATTGCTGGCACTGCGCACAATTTGCGAAATGTTGTTCGACGCGCGTTGTCTCGGAATCGTTCAAGGACCGGTCGTAGTATGCGGCGAGAAGATCCGGATCAGGGCAGCTCTCCTGCCTTGCATCCGATGCGGGCACAATTGATTTCCGGAGCAGCCCGGTGAGCGTCTTCTCTACTTTGTGTTGCTCTGGCATCCATGCTCCTTCTCTTAGAACGCTGCGCGCGGCGTTTCTTGCATCGCCGGCCGCGTCATTCTCCGCTGGAAAGAACTTTCGCCAAATCGAACGGCCATTCTTCCTTGGCGTATTCGTAACAGAGCTTCACTTGCGCATCGCTTAAGCGTTTTTTGACGCGCAGCGCCTGGTCGACCTGCGCGCGCAGATCACGCCGCAAGCGGTCGAGTCTGCGCGAGACAGTCGCTTCGTGCTCGCCCAGCAGGCGCCCGATTTCGGCCAGCGTCAGTTCCTGAATGTAATAGCACGAAAGCCGCAAGCGATCCCCCGCGTCGAGGGCGGCGAGAGCTGAAGACAGCTCCGCCTGCAAGATGGCCAGATATTTTGCGCGTTCCGAATCCGGCGCTTCGAACGTTGCAGGGTCGGGCAATTCGCGCGGGGGATCGCCTTCCGCGCTTTCGTCCAGGGAATCCGTGCGCCGAGTGCGGCGCAGTTCGTCCACGTGACGCTGCGCCAGAACCGCGCGCAGCCACGTGGTCAGCTTGCTGCGCCCGTAAAAATAATCGAACAGAGAGCGCCGCTGCCCATCGCGTTCCGCCAAGCCGTACAATTGCGCATAGAGAGAATCGGCCAGTTCGCGGCCTTGCGAATCGCCCGCGATGGCGCGCGCCGCCCGGTAGAGTTCCGGCCTGTATTCTTTCATGAAGTGTTCCCATGCCAATTCATTACCATCGCTGCAGGCGCAAGCCAGCGCCAGATCGTGCAAGCGTAGCGAATCGAAATAGGCGGCCAGCGACCCTGGCGCCGCTCCTTCGCCACAAAACCGCTGTGACTTCGCAGCGCTGCGCTCGAGGGCCAGCCCAAATCGCTCGACCGTTAGTCCCCACTCCGAAGGCACAGCCGCTTTGGCATAAAAAGTTTTGACGAGTGCAGAAGGAAGATGCGGCGGCTCACTTTCCGGCACTTCTGGGGGCACTCCTGTACGCACTTCGCCGTCAAGCCCGCCCCGGCGGGCTGTACCAGTTCGATCGGACTGGAGAGGTCGGTAGTTGAGCATTGCCAGAGCCGGCGCCGTGAATGCGGCCCTTTCTAGAATGATACCCGAATCCGAGGCTCGAGTTGCTTAACAGGTTGGGCGAATTGTTCCGATGATTCCTTCGAACTCTTTTGAAACGTGGAACGCCCAACCCGCATCTGCTACTTTGACAAGCTGGTCGTACAAACCTATGATTGACGCGCACTCGTGATCGGAGTCAGGCCAGTGATTTCCCGGCTACGTTCAACCCGAAATACTCCTTCAACATTCCGCATAATTTTATTTGGGAGGCCATTGTATGTCAGACATTGAAAAGCCGCGGCCGGGGAAGGGCGTGCTGGAAGCGGATGAGCGAACGTCCGGACCGTCCACGAATGGCGACGGACCAGGCGGGTTTTCGCGACGGGCATTTATTCGCGGCACGGGAATCGCGGGAATCGCGGCTTCGGCGGGGGTGTTGATCGGAGAAGAGATTCTGAAGGCGAGCACCGGGGCAGCGGGCGGAGTGGTGGGGCCGGGAGCGGTGGCGATCACTCTGAATGTGAATGGGCAAGCGCACCAGTTGAATTTGGAGCCGCGGGTGACGCTGCTGGATGCATTGCGGGACCGGCTGGATTTAACCGGGGCGAAGAATGTTTGTGATCGTGGGACGTGCGGGGCTTGCACGGTGATCGCGGATGGTAAGGCGATTTATTCGTGCACCACTTTAGCGATTGATGCCGAAGGGCAGCGGATCGAGACGATTGAGAGTTTGGCGCCGGAGGGACATCTGCATCCGGTCTCGCAGGCGTTTGTGGATAATGACGCGCAACAGTGCGGATTTTGCACGCCTGGATTTGTGATGGCGTGCAAAGCGCATCTCGATCACGAGCCGCATCCGACGGCGGAAACGATGCATCGCGCGCTGGGCGGGAATCTGTGCCGCTGCGGAACCTACATTGGGATGCGCAAAGCAGTGCTGGAAGCCGCGACGAAAATGAAAGGAGGGCGAGCCTAATGGCTGACTATCACTGGCCGCCGGCTGACAAACGCAGCCTGATCGGCAAACGAATCTCGCGCATTGACGGGCCGTGGAAAGCTTCCGGCCGCGCAAAATATTCTTTTGACGTGAACCGGCCGGGAATGCTCTACGGCAAGATGCTGTTTTCGCCGTACGCGCACGCGGTGGTGGTGAAACTCGATACCACGGAAGCGGAAAAAATGCCGGGCGTGAAAGCAATTCACAAATTCCTCGAAGGCGGAACAGATACGGATGTGAAGTGGCAGGGCCAGGAAATCGTGGCGGTGGCCGCTGAAACGGAAGAGCAGGCGCGCGATGCGGTGCGAAAGATTCACATCGAGTTTGCGCCGCTTTCGTTTTTAGTGGCGGATACGGATCCCGAAAAGGCCGGCAAGGAATATACGCAAGCGAGCGCCGAACAGACCACCGGCGATCCCGCGAAAGGATTCCAGGAAGCCGAGGTGACCATCGAAGGGCACTATGGCGCGCGCGTGATCACCCATTGCTGCCTGGAATCGCACGGCCAGGTGACGGAATGGGAAGGCGACACGCTCAACGTTTGGGCCTCGACTCAGAACCTGACTGGTATCGCCGGAGAATATGCCGGAGCGCTCAAGATCCCCGCGAATAAAGTTCACATTGTGACGCCGGTGATGGGCGGCGGATTTGGAAGCAAATTTCCGGCGGATAGCTGGGGAATCGCGTGCGCGCAGTTGGCGAAAAAAACGGGGCGGCCGGTGAAGATGATGCTCGAGCGCGACCAGGAGTTGCTGGCGGCGGGAGCGCGTCCTTCGCTGCACGCTCGCGTGAAAGTGGGCGCGAAAAGCGATGGCACGCTGACCGCGTGGGAATCGCGGTCGTGGGGAACGGGCGGAGTGATCGATGCGGGAGCGCCGAATCTTCCGTATGTGTTTCGCGTGCCGAATCGCAGCTCGCAACATACTATCGTGCGCACCAATATCGGTCCGGCTCGCGCGTGGCGGGCGCCGAATCACCCGCAAATGTGTTTGATCACCATGTCGGCGCTTGATGATCTGGCGGCGAAACTAAAGATGGATCCGGTGGATTTCTATCAGAAGAACATTGCGATCACCGGGGACCGTGCGTCGAATTACGCGGAAGAACTGGTGAAGGCTTCCGAAATCATGGAATGGAAGAAGAAATGGCACCCGCGCGGCGACACGGCGAGCGGGCCGATCAAGCGCGGTATGGGCGTTTCGATTCATACCTGGGGAGGTCGCGGACACCAGAGCAATTGCGCAGCGCTGATTCATTCGGATGGCTCGGCGGAGGTTTCCCTCGCAAGCCAAGACCTGGGCACGGGTACGCGCACGGTGATCGGAATCGTGGCGGCGGAATCGTTTGGCCTGCCGCTCGAAGCGGTGAAAGTAAATATCGGCGACAGCCGCTATCCGCCTTCCGGCCCTTCGGGCGGTTCGACCACGGTGGGCGGGGTTAGTTCCTCGACGCGGCGCGCCTCGATTGATGCGTTGAATCAACTCTTTGAGAAAGTTGCGCCGTCGCTGGACACGAAGCCCGATCAACTGGAAGCGGTGGGCGGCCGGGTGCGCGTGATTGGGAATCCGGCTAAGAGTATGACCTGGAAGCAGGCCTGCGCGAAGATCGGCACCACGCCGATCACGGGAACGGGCAAGACCAGCCCGGATTTGATTTCAAGCAGCGTGGGCGGCGTGCAAATGGCGGAAGTGACCGTGGATACGGAAACGGGAATCGTACACATGGAAAAAATGGTTGCGGTGCAGGATTGCGGATTGGTGATCGACGCGAAGACGGCGGAGAGCCAGGTGTTCGGCGCTTGCATCATGGGCGTGACGTACTCTTTGTTCGAAGAGAAAATCATGGATGACCTGACCGGGAAATGCCTGAATCCGAATATGGAGTTTTACAAGCTGGCCGGGATCGCCGACGTGGGAGAAATTGTGGTGCACATGATGAGCGGGCCGGGCTACGACGATCGCGGAGTGATTGGACTGGGCGAGCCGCCAACGATTTCACCGGGCGCGGCGATTTCAAACGCCGTCGCGAACGCGATCGGAGTGCGCGTGCCGGAACTGCCGATCACGCCCGAGCGCGTGCTGGCCGCGCTGGAAGCGAAAGGAGGCGCTGCTTAAATGAAAGCTTTCGCATATGCAAGTCCATCGTCGCTGGCGGATGCGTTTCCGTTGCTGGGTTCGAATTGGGGCGCGACGGAAGTGATGGCCGGCGGCACCGACCTGATCAGCTTGATGAAGGAAAATGTTGCGCTGCCGGACCGCGTGGTCA
This sequence comes from uncultured Acidobacteriota bacterium, assembly GCA_963797765.1. GTDB lineage: Bacteria > Acidobacteriota > Terriglobia > Acidiferrales > UBA7541 > JBGPTK01. Next base: position 505,071 of record CAWCQU010000004.1, read on the forward strand.
ACATCAAAAAGATTCGCGAACTCGAAGGGATTCGTGAAACCAAGGAAGGACTGCGGATCGGGGCGCTGGTGAAGTTCGAAGAGCTTGAAGCGAACAAAACCATCGCCGCGGAATATCCGGCGCTGCACCAAGCGATTCGCGAAGTGGCCAGCCCGCAGATTCGCAATATGGGCACGATTGGAGGGAATCTGTGCCAGCGGCCGCGGTGCTGGTATTACCGCGCGGGATTTGGATTGCTGGCGCGCGATGAGCAGGGGAAAGCTCTGGTGCCCGACGGCGACAATCGTTATCACGCGATTTTCGGAAATTCGGGGCCCGCGTATTTCGTGAGTCCTTCGACCGTCGCGCCAGTGTGGATTGCACTGGGAGCGAAACTGCGGATTGCGGGGCCGGGCGGGGTGCGGACGATTCCGGTGGAAAAGTTCTTCGTGATCCCGAAAAGCGAGACCGAGCGTGAACACGCCATTGCGCCGAATGAAATCATCACCGAAATTGTGATTCCATCGTCCTCACGTGGATTGCGCAGCGCCACGTACGAGGTGCGGCAGAAGGAACAATTCGATTGGCCGCTCGCCATGGCGACTGTGGCTCTGCGGATGAAGGGCGAGACGGTTGAGAGCGCTCGCATTGTGATGGGACATGTGGCGCCGATTCCGTGGGTGGCGACCGATGCAGAGCAGTGGCTGGCGGGAAAAACGCTGAACGAGGCGAATTCCGCGAAGGCAGCGGACGCGGCAGTTGCGAATGCCACGCCGCTGAGCCGCAATCGCTATAAAGTGCAACTCGCTCGCGTAGCTGTGAAGCGCGCGCTGATCGCGGCATCCGCACATCACGCTGCAGCCGCCGCGAAGGGAGGCGAATAATCATGCCGTTCGATCCCACCACTAAGCCCGGCACGGCCGGGCGGCCCGGCTTGATCGCGTTGATTCGCGAAGGCGAAGTGTGCCGCTGTTTGCGCTCAAAGAAGATTTTTTATCAAACGGAAGCGGACGAAGCGGAAGCGGCGAGTGGCGCACCTTTCTGGTGCCAGTTGACGCAGACTGTGATTGGGCCGGATCGACAGATTGTGGGCCTTGACCATTGCCGGCCTGGACGCAGTTGCTGCGAGACTGCTTAGGCAGTGCCTCAAGATAACAACCGCTGCAATCGCGATTTGATTCGACTGTCTTAGAGTGGGAAAATGAAGGTTCGATCTTGGGAGGTATGCCATGAATGTAAAAGCAATTTTAACCGTGCTGGCTGTGGCGTTTTTGATTCCGGCGGTTTCATTTGCCGCGCCGGGCGCGACGATCTCCGGCAGCTACGTGGAATTCCGCAACGCGGACGTCTACACCGGGCCTTGCTTTGCCATGGGCGAAGTTGGATTGACGGGACAGGAAGCGGTGCTGGCCTGGCACATTGCCGAAGGCAATTGGTCTGGAGTCTCGATTGAAGGACTGAATGTTGTGGCCGTGGTCCGCGCAAGTGCGACGATCGGCGATCCTTATGCGAATCCGCTTCCCGCCCGCGCCGTGATGTTGCTTGACGCTCGCGCAAATGACGCCCAACGCGCCGCTTTGGTTGAGTTCGCGCAAGCTCAGTCTCCCGCCCTGCTTGGCAATATCATCGCGGTGGAATCGCAGCCGATCACGTTCACCGCTGGCGCGCAGCACGGCGCTGTCTCCGTCACCGCCGGCAACTTGCTCCAGCTTTCCACCCGATCACTAAACGAAGGCGATGCGATCTGCCACAACGAAGCGGTGTTCTACCAGCCGCTCGCCGCCCACCTAGTCCACTCGATGCCGGTAGTCGAAACCTCGAGCACCTATAACGGCAATCATCTTGGAGTCACCTGGAACGATTCCGGCCGGCGCAGCTCCTTCGTCGGCTCCTTCGCCGAATAGCGGATTCGAACAAATTGTTCATCGTCGCTCCCCAGGCGGAGAGCTCTGCGATTTTTGCGCGGGTGCTAAATTCAAAAACCAGTTGAAAGAACTTGCATTGGCCGGTTGTTCCGGGCGTAGATTTGTTGTGGAGGTTACTTTCTGGAAGCGAGGTCGCCAGCGAGTGACTCCTGCAGAAACCACTCTCAGGATTCAGTTGCACCGGAGCCCGAACCCGTCGTTCAATTGAATCCTCCATGTATGTCTGCCCAAAATGCGAGCAATCGATCAACCAGGCCAGCGAACTGTGCCCCTATTGTGGCGCCGACCTTACCGCGGTAGAAGAACCGGAAGCGCAAACGGGAAAGAAACGCAGCTTGGCCAAAGCGCTGATTCTGTGGGGAGTGGCGATCGGTTTCCTGTGGCTAATGGTGTGGATCGCGCTGCCATTGCGCATGCTGAATCCGACCATGCAGTCGGAAAGCCACGCGCTGGAAGCTCTGAAAAACCTACGCGCTTCACTTTCGGACTATTCCGGATCGGAAGGCGCTTACCCTCCGTCGCTCGATGCGATGGGCAATTCCGCGGCGCACGCCGCCGCTCAATGGGCGCTGAGCGCCGGATACCAAATGCAATACACTCCCGCGCAGCCGGGCGATGACGGGCGCGTGCATGGCTACACGCTTGTTGCCCGGCCGAGCAATTACGGATTCCGCAGCTTTTTCTGCGACGAAACGGGCATTGTGCGTTACACGCGCGAAGACCGGCCCGCCACCGCGCAAGATCCCCCCATCTAGCTATCACCGTGTGCCCACTCGAAAATCATCGCTCGCGAATAAGCCTTGCCACCAGGCGCGTGAGCGCAATCTTGTTCGCGATCTTGTGCTTTTCTCTGCTCGCCGGTGCGCAGCAATCGAGCAAAGATGAACCAGGCGGGCAGACGACTTCACAAACTTCAAGCCAAAATACCGAACAGCAAAAAAAAGACGACATGCAGGACATGCCCGGAATGGATCATCACCGCATGGCCGGCGCACCGGCGGGCCAGCACGATCGAATGCACAAGCACCAGGAAACTTTTCTTCAGGAAATTGTTCATCACGGTACTTCGGGCACAAGCGCGGAGCCCAATTCCACTCCGCATGACATGCTGATGACCAGCAAGGATTCCTGGATGTTGATGTTCCATGGGACTGCGTTTGTGGCGGACGAACAACAAACCAGTCCGCGAGGCGGAGATAAATTTTTCTCCACAAATTGGTTCATGGGAACAGCGCAGAGGGAAATTGGCCGCAGCACCCTGACGATTCGTGCAATGCTGAGCCTGGAACCCGCGACGGTGACGGACCGGCAGTACCCGCTGCTTTTCCAAATCGGTGAAACGGCATTTGGCAAGCCAATTGTGGATGGCCAGCACCCTCATGATTTATTTATGGAACTGGGCGCCTTATACGATGTGGAGCTGGGAGAAAAAACGCTGCTTTCGTTTTATTTCGCTCCCATTGGCGATCCGGCGATTGGACCGACCGCCTACGGGCATCGCGCTTCGGCGTCCGAAAATCCGGTGGCGGCGCTTGGCCATCATCAGGAAGATTCCACACACATTGCGGCGGATGTCGCCACACTGGGCTTTACGTACGGGATTGCCAGGATCGAAGGATCAGGATTTCACGGCCGCGAGCCCGATGAAAACCGCTGGAACATCGACCAGGGCGCGATCGATTCCTGGTCCACTCGCCTGACGATTCAGCCGGGAAAGAATTGGAGCGGGCAATATTCATATGCGCGCATTAAAAGTCCGGAGCAACTCTTTCCTGATGAGACGCAAGAACGCATGACTGCCTCGATCATGTATAACCGTCCTCTTCGCGATGGAAATTGGGCCAGCACGATTTTGTGGGGACGCACGCGCTCGCTCGAGGACAATTCGGTTTCGAACGCCTATCTTCTGGAATCCACGGTTCGTTTCCGGAAGCGGAATTATGCCTGGACACGAATCGAGAATCTGGATCGCTGGAACGAATTGCTTGTGGGTGAAAATCCACTGCCCCCGAATTTTCGCGAAACCACCATCGGCCGCGTGCAGGCCTACACATTTGGATATGACCATGATTTTAATTTCATTCCTCACGTGGCTTCGGCGCTTGGCGCCCAGGTGACAGCCTACGGGGTAGCGGATGTACTGAAGCCGATCTACGGCTCAGATCCAATGGGAGTGGTCATCTTCGTTCGTTTCCGTCCCTACTCCGGAAGCAACAGGTAAAATTCTGGAAGGCAACGCAACTTTCTAATGTGGAAGCAGGTGCGGCTGCGGATTCGGGCAGAGCGCAGCGAACTTTACAGGCTTCTTTTCCCAGCGGCCGCCGCGTATCATGAGATAAGCATCGAGGACGCGCCGTTGGAAGCGCGGCTGACACTCAACTGGGTGTTTTGGATCAGGTTTCTTCATGTAGTCTTTAATATCTTGGCCAGGCCAATCCTTCCAAACTCTTTCGAATGCATCAAGGTAATCAGCGTAAGCGTTGAAGGAGGAATCCTTCTGACAGGAAATTTCCTTGAGAACTTTGTTGAGACCTTTCATAGAATAGCTGTCCCGCGCTACGAAGCGCTCTGGCCTCACGAATGCTGCCACCTTTGAAAACACCGAGATCATGCGCCGTGGATGGCGCTTAGCATCGCGGGTTCCAAAGTCTCGGCGAAGCTTGCTTTCGATCTTGTCCAGCTTGCGCCCATCATCAGCGCGAATTGCCGCCTTAAACTCGGGTGACTTCTGCAATACGCGCCGGAACGCGTCGTGTTTATCCTTTCGTATGGTCCGGTAAACCTTATATTCCGAGAGGAAATCCGCAAATGTATCGGGGCGAGCGAGCAACGGGTTGGTGCTTATTGGGCCGCTGTGCTCGAAAACACCGCGCCAGTTCTTCCAGTTCTTCCGAGCTTCGCTAATTGATTTAGCCCTCTGTTTCTTGCTCAAACGGCAAGCTCTCATTAGCTTCGCCTCCGCACCCTGTTCTTGGGCCGGAGCATATCACGCGCACTTAACTAGTGGGTATAGCCGCCAGCCGCGCCGATTCATTTTGCGGAGGCCTAAGCGCCGGGTACAGGGGAATTTCTCCAGGTGTTGCTGTGGAGGTATCGGCGGTGCAGGAGCGTCGCTGCATCAGGTTGCACCCGCCAATCTGTCACGGTCTTCATCAAACGCAGCCAAGTCGCAGTGTGATGGTAAAATTGCGATATGCGCGAAGAGTGCTACATGTGCGATGCGGTCGCCACCAGCGTAAGCAGTGCCGCCAAGGTGCTTCTTCCCGCAAGGCTACCGCAACAATTTGATCACGGTACCGTCGTGCGCCAAGCACAACGAAGAAAACTCCAAAGATGTTGAATATGTCAGGAATATCATTTCCACGCAGCACGGCACCAACGGCGCAGCGTCGAAACTTTTTGACACGACCAAACGCTCGTTTGACCACAGCCCCAAGCTCGTGAGCCGAACATTTCGTGATCTGACGCCTGTTTTGGTTGACGGCGCAGAAACAGGGGCATTTCGCATAGATCTCACGCGCCACAGTCGCGTAATGCGGGCAATCGCCTACGCGCTCTACTTCCGCGACAACGGGAAAAAACATCGTGGCGATTGGCGGATATTCACGCCCAGCTTTTGCTATGCCGAAAGCATTCGTGGAGCGCCCGGACCCGTGGCAGAGACTTCGCAGTCTTGGTGCCGAATCAGGTCGGTACACACCGATGCCGGTGCGAGAAACCCGAGGTATTCAGGTACGGGCGAATTGAATTGGAACAGGGTCGATAATCTATCGATTTGAATTCTACGAACGAGTTGTGGTCACGGCGTTGACACTTTTTTCAACTTTCGTGCCTCTTGCCTCGATTTGGCTGCCAGGGAACTAGGGCTTCCGCGCCCGGATTCCATCACGCGCCGATCTGGCCCGCCGACGAGCCCCAGTTAAAGCCGATCAGCGTTAGAGGTGTTGTCCTCAATATTCGCTAGGGTCTTCAAAATGTCCACAGCGGATGTTTGAATCTCTCCTGTGATGTCCTTGGAGATTTCTTGAAGCCTCCCCATTAAGTCGTGGGCGAAGCTGGAATCTTTGTACCACTGAAGCTCTTCCACAATGTCCTTCGGAATTTCTTGAAGCCATTCCCTTAACTGGTGGGCAAAGCTGGAGTCTTTGTACCACTTGAAGCTCTTCTGTGATCTTCTCGCGGATTTCTTGATGCTCTTTCTTCAGGTCTTGGAGCTCTTTCTTTAGGTCTTGAACGGATGACCAACGCGTAACTGGTTGCCGATACCGTGCAGTTGGAAGATCACTAACAAGCCAAAGAAAGTAACGATATAAGGAAGCATTTCCACCTCCTTGTCAGGGGCGGCCACTATTGAATCATTTCATCTTTTGGCACGAGAAGGGTAAAAAGCCCGTCGCTAATTCCGAAAAGCCCGCCACCGTCTGGTAGATCGTAAGCTGTTCGGGTCGCATCGGCAGCCTTGCAGCTCAAACCTGGAGCCACTCGGGCCGCCAACTTGCGAAAAGGCGATTGGGGTGTGGCAGTCCGGGCATTTCGCTTCGGCCATTTTGCTAAGATCTGGAATCATCGAAACTCTCCATAAAACCGCTCAAATCTTAATGCGCCAAGACGAAACTCGCAAGTGCTGGAAAAGGGCGGTAGTGGATTAGTTTGAATATGACGAGCTGTTCATACAGCGAACGCCAATCACTTCATCCGGCGCGCGAAAGACGCTTGGGAGTCCAGCAAGCCGGTTTATTTGGCGCAAACTGCCGCGCCCAAACCTGATTCATTTTCCACAACAATTGCCGCACGGCAGGTGGCTCGATTCCTACCTCTGCGAAACACCTACAGAATCAAGTTCCGCGCGATAGTACATATACACGGCGCGCAAGATCACGGCGGCCTCACCCCGCTGGATAAGGCAAATTCCAGTCCCCAAAGCTCCCAGAGACGACAGGCCCGCAAAGTTGATGCTATACTTTCCGTCTGGCGTGCCCATTTCCGTTCGCCCGTGACCGCGGAGAGGTGCTGGAGTGGCCGAACAGGGCTGCCTGCTAAGCAGTTACACCCCAAAAGGGTGTCGGGGGTTCGAATCCCCCCCTCTCCGCCATTTGATTAAAAGCCCAATAAAACGCTAAAACCTACGAACTGTTGCCAGCACTGTTGCCACTTCCCTCAATTACCTCGGCTGAAATCCAAACACGCTGAGTATTATGCAGTGAGGATGAAGACATGGCACAGCCCAAGGCAAGACTCTACCAGCGGCTCCGCACCAAAGGCTTCCCGTGGGTTGTCTGCGAGATGGCAAAGAACGGGAGTCCGAAACCCCACCCCGACGCATTCCAGTTCGGCATCCGCTACACGATTGACGGGCTACGAATGCTGCAAACTGCCGCCACGCTCGATGAAGCCGTGACGATGTTGAAGGCGGCCAACGTGCGGCTCTATGCGAACCAGAACGGTATCGATATGCCCGGCCGCCCGGCGAGCGAGACCCCCGCCTCTCGGACCAAGATTGCGGAGGCCGTGGTGATTTACTTTGCGAATCTCGTAGCACAAGGGAAAGACCCCAAGACCATCCGCACCTACCGTGTTGCCGTGGATGGCTTCGTGGCGTCGTGCTCCAAGACCTACATTGACGAAATCGAGAAGCAAGACCTGTTTGACTACATGACATGGTTGCGGCGGCAGCCAGCAACGAAGCGGAAGCACCCGAATCCCGAGCGGACCTACAATAACAAACTCTCACACACCGTGATTTTCTTGAAGGCGTTTGGAAAGGAACGGCTGCTCAAGAAGTCGGAGTACCCCGCCTACGAGGAGAAGACCGTCTCTGCTCACACGGATGCCGAACTCTCGACGCTGTACTCGCACGCCGACGAGAACGAACGGTTCCTGCTCGACTTCTTCCTTGGCTCCGCCGTCCGTGACGGCGAAGCCGCCCACGCCGAGTTTTCCGACCTGAAAGGAAACGTTCTCGAAATCAAACGCAAGCCGCATCTCAACTGGAAACCCAAGCAGCACCACTGCCGTAAGATTACCCTGCCGCAATCGTTGGTAGACTCGGCCCGTAAACGTGAAAAGAAGTCCGATTCGCCACTCATCTTCCTGAACGGAGGCGGACTTCCGAACCATCACCTGCTTCGTGAACTTCAAAACTTGGCGAAGAAATCGGGAGCCGAGTTCCACGTCGAGTTGCACAAGTTGCGGAAGACCGCAGCGACACGATGGGCACTCGCGGGGATGCCCGTGCACGTCATCCAGCGGTTGCTCGGTCACAAGAGCCTTGAGACCACGCAGCGTTACCTCGCCGACGTGGACCTGTCCGGTGACGTTATGCAGAAGGCGGTCGAGGCGGCACAGTTCAAGCAGCCTGTCAAAAGCTGATTGCCTCGGGTAGTTTCAGAAAAACGCAGTACTATAGAGAGCGGCTCAGAAGGCACGATGGTTTGTCGCCAGAACCCGCACGCTGAATACCAGCGGTTAAGCCCCGAAGAAGAACGGCGGAACGCTACGCCCTGTAACTTCGAGCAGTTCACGAAGTCATAGGTGTTTCGCCATGTCCAAACCACTGCTCAGCACGCTCGAAGTATGTCAGTACCTCTCTGTCTCTCGCACGACTCTTTACAAGCTAATCAAGCAGGGACAACTGCGTTCGCACTTCATCGCCAAGGCGTGGAAATTCCGCCAAGACGACCTTGACGCCTACCTCGACCGCATGGCTGTGGGACGATGATACCTCGTACCGAAAACTCGTCGGCATTAGGCGATGATTGGCGGGTGGACGGACACTTCAAGGCCGAGACCCGCACACTTCGTTTTCCGAGCGGACGCTATACACCATGCGTCACACGTTCGCCGTGAACTGACTGCGGAACGGCGCTCTGTGTTCCACCTACAGAAAGTGCTTTGGCATTCAACGCTTGAGACGACCCGGCGCTACGCCAATCTCATGACGGAGGATTTGCGGCGGATGCACGAGAGGGTGTCACTTTTGCGGCGTCGATCCTGAAAGTTCCGGTATTGGACAAATTCGATCCCGGGTGGTATACTATTTGTGTAGATAGTAGGCTAAGAGACAGCAGGCGAACACGAAACAACCTGCGTCGGAACCTGAGTGAAGTCTCAGGGCGCTTTTATAAGATAGCCGTCTACGGCAGACCTTCCTTTCCTGCCTTCGTGAACTTGCACTTTCACGGAGGCACGGCTTTGAAAAAAAACAAGAAAGACAGTCAAAAGAGAGATAACTCTCTTTCAGCGGCAACGGTCAACAACATACCGCTGTCAGGAGAGAGTCTCGCTAACGCTAAGAGAGTAGACGAAGCAACGGCGGTGCAGGCACACCTTGACCTTGAAGCGAAAGCCGCACAGTTCGCCGCAGAGTTCAAGCGTTTGAAAAGCGATGCGGACACGCTTTACAAGAAAGTGACCGTGTTCGTAGGAAAGACGAAAGATTTCGTCACGGCAAACCGCTCCTTCCTTGAAGACGAAATTTTCTACACGCTTGCACACAACAAGAACAAAAAGAATCCTATCGCAGTCAACGGCTACTACACGGTAGCGGAATGGTCTCTCGGAATGTTAGGCACGAGTGACGATTACGTGCGGCAGGTGTTCCGTGAATCAGACAAAACCGCCTTCGCATTTGAAAACGGAATGAAGTTGTTGAATCCCGCTGTTGAAACGGACGAAGACGGTGTAGAAGACACGCCGCCAGAAAAAGAAGCCGTCCCCTATCCCCGTTTCGCAGACAAACTCGTGTCAACGGTCACAAGCCGCATAGCGGACTCGTCCTACTCGCCTGCGGACAAAAACAAAATCGTAGCGGCGATCTTGACGCAGCTTTTGAGTTACGCAAAAAAACTGCGGCAGGAATCGCAACAGACGGCGGCGGCCAACAATCCCGCCGCTGTCATGCCTCCGCCGCAGATCGCCGTTGAAGACATTACCGTCAAGACGGCGGTGCCCGCATGAAAAACACCGCCGAAGACGCCGTCCTGGATTTCCTGAACGGGACGGCGTCCATCCCGTATGTGCCGGATTTCCTGACGCCCGCGGAAGCGGACGCCTTGTTCGCCTTCCTTAAAACCTTGCCGCACGAACGCCGCAAGAATCCCCGCAATCGTTTCATGATGCGGCGTGTCTCCTATCGCGGTTGGTCCCCGTTCCCGAAAAGCCATTCGGGCTACGAGACGCTGCCGCTCTCGTCCATGCCGGACGAGATCAAAGCACTCCAAGCCAAGTTGACCGCCTATGCGGGAAAAGAGATCAACTACCTTTCCGTCATCGGCTACGAGAATGAGAAAGACCACATGAACTGGCACCAACACAAAGAAGACAAGCGACCAATACACTGCGAAGACATGACGGTCTGGGTTGTGAATCTCGGTGAAGTCCGCACGATAGGGATACGTCCGGTAGGAAGCAAAGACAAATCGCAATACGAATACCTTCATCCCAAGCACGGATCGTTGTACGTACTACCATCGGAGTACAACAACACCCACGAACATGCCGTGCTTGATGACGAGTTCCCGTGCGCCCTGCGAATCTCAATCAACTGCAAGCACATTCCCCCCCAAACGCCGCCACCATCCGGCAAGAAGCCGGCGAAGAAGAAGTCACGGGACAAAGACTCAATCTACAAGCCGGTTAATGGGGACGGTCCCTACATCTACTGTCAACGGGTCGGATACACGTATCCCGCTGATGCCGTCAACGTGGACCGCAAGACAATTTTCGGGAATCTCAATTACCACAAACTCTCCACGGAATCGGGACGTGCCGATTGGGCTGCGGAAGTAGAGGAGAAAATGAAGCCCCCGGAGTTCCGTGCACAAGTTGAATCTTTGCGGGGAAAAGATTTGCTGTGCTGGTGCCGTCCTAACGAACGGGAACATTGCCATGCGAAGGTCTGGCTCGAACTTGCGAACGCTATGACCACTAACGCCGCAGTAGTGACACCTGAGCCAGACCCGCCAGAGCCGTCAAAACGAAAGCAAGCGGCCTCGACTGCGAAAATCCCGACGTTCGGCTACCCCGGCGGGAAAGCCACGGCTGGCAAAGCGCATCGCAGCGATGCTGCCCCCCGGTAAGCGATATGTGGAATGCTTCGCTGGACGGGCAAATGTTTATTTCGCCGTCGCCCAGCTACTTGGCTTTGAACAATTCTGGCTGAATGACCTGCAAACATTCGATTTTTTGAACAACCTTAGCTTGCCCTTCACATGGGAGGTTCCTGAGAACAGCCGTCAATCGTATGAGCACTACAAGGCCCACAAAGCCCAGACGAAATTGATGCAGCGCATTCTGGCTTCCCACGGAAAGGATGCGCCCGTCTTTTCACCGTCCATTGTTTTCGAACCTTGGCTTTGCTACTCCGGCGGAACCTATTACAACGGCAGCCGGGGCAAGGCGGCGGGCAGATTAAACTCAAAAGGCTTCGCGCGGCGTGTGCGGCTCGCCACGGAAATCATGCAGCGGACAAAGCCACGAATTACCCAGTTGCATTACCGCGACGTGCTCCCCGAATGCGGCGAGGGCGATGTAGTCTACCTCGACCCGCCCTACATCGGTTGCGATGTGGATGTCTACAGCGACAAGACCATCGACCCCGCCGAGATAGTTGCCCTTCTCAAACGTGCGAAATTCAAGTGGATTCTGTCCGAATATGAGCAGCCGATCTATATCAAGGCGTTCGGCGAGCCTATTCGCATAGATGTCCAGAAATTGCTCGGGCCAAAAGGGGCAGCGAACGCAAGAGCCACGGAGTGCCTCTGGAAGAACTTCTAATGACCCTCGACCTCGCCCATCCACAGTTTTTCGCAAGTTAAAACGAAAAACCGACTTTCATTTTCTTTTTCTGGAGGACGCATCGTAATGAGATACGCCTACGAGATCCAAACAGACAGAACAAAGACCGTCCACGCTTTCGCCGACGAGTCCAGCCGGGTGGAGTGGATCGCTGCCTGCCCCGCCACTCGCGGCTTGTTGAGCGGCAATTCCAAGAGAAGTCAAGGCGGCGCTTTACCGGGGCACGGTAATTTTCGCAACGAACGCAAAGATTACGGAGGCGCGCCAGCAATGAGCAACAAACACATCACTGCCGCTCGCTTCTGTCCCGATGTTCAAGGGGGGCGCCCGCCTGCTGCTCTTCGTCCTGTGCGACCGCGCCGGTTCCGGCAGCCGGTTCAAGAACGGCAAAAAGTCCGTGTTCGGCTGGACGCCCAAAATCTCGGACAAGACACTGATGCGGTCACTCAATTTTCCTCGCCGAGAATCCATCCGCCAGTGGCGGGCAGAGGCGTTGGGCCGGTGACTCCAGGCGACGTTCGTGAAGTGGCGGCAAGAGTCCGTGGTGGATTTGGGGAACGCAGTTCGATTCACCAGAAAGTCCTGCCTGGTTAGTGCCGAGGAATATTGGCGGAGTGAGTTTTGCGACTTCTCCGTACTATTAGGAGACACCGGCCAGCTACCGAGTGTTCGGATGGGGTCACGCAATGTGATTCAAGTCGCAGGGGAGGCCCTCAACCCTCCCTTGCGGCGCTTAGTTATCCAAGTTGAGGCTAAGTTTCGGTTCAAAGTTGAGGAAAATACGATGGCAAACGGACAAGCATTGGCATTCGACATTGCAGGCACATACAAGCAGCCAGTGGTGTCGCTGGAGTTTCCCTGCGCTCTCTTGAAGAAAGACCACCATGATTTCCTTGCCTCCATCAAGGACAAGTTGGCGTGGTCACTTTGGGCGTACGAAAATTACGGCGAAACTTTCATAGGCGCTGGCAACGAGAACTACTATCACCCCTACGCCTTCCTCGTGAAGCACATCGTGGACTTCGACGCCGAGTATGGTCACACGCCAACGCAAGCGGAGTTGGCATCCCACCTCCGCAACATCAAACACGAACCAAAAGTATGGGGCTGCAACGACAGCGCCCTGCGTGAAACATGGGAGATGGCCGAGGCATGGATAGCCGACAACGGCAAGAACTGGCACGCCATCGGCGAGGCTGAACCCCTGTTCGAGCATTTCTTCGATACCATCCGCAAGATCCGTGTGCGGGCGATGAACTTCGGGTGGAGCAGCTTATGCTGGGCGGGAAAGAAGTTTACGATCCCACGACCAAGAGCATGCGCCGTTCGACGTACTCTGATGGCCTCAAGGTCAGCGAGAACATAGCCAAGTTTGACTGGCAGGGTGACGGCAAGCCTGCTGCGGGCCAGATGCCGGAGATTCCCGAGGCAGCCGTGTACGGCTGGCTTGGTGACAAAGCTCGTGAAAGTGGGATGCCGCTCGGGTACATTTACCCTGCGCTCCTCGGCACATACGCTGGCAATCGCATCAAGGCGGGGAAGGTTCATCCGGGACTCTACATCGCCCTGCTCGGGGACGTTGAGACCGGCAAGAGCCAGGCCATCGAGCGTGCACAGACCATCCTCGACATGGGAGAGCCTGCGGTCGTGCGCCGCTCGGCTTCTTCTGACCGTGGACTCTTCCGCCTGTTCGGTGACGACCCCAAGGCGAAGGATGCGCCCAGAAAGGGAGGCGGGACGTTCGTGATGTGCCTCACCGAACTGCGCCACATGCTCTCAAAGATGAGCATGGAGAACAACAGCCTGACGGCTGCCCTCTGTGCGCTGTGGGACAACGGCAAGGATTTCGGGACGGCTGACAAATTCGCCAACGTCGGCTGCAACGTTACCCTTTCCATCGTGGGTGGCCTCAAGTGCAACGGCCCGGACGAGTTTTCGAACGTGTTCGGTCACGACACCATGCACGGGCTGTACTCTCGCTTCCTGTTCACGGCCACCAACGTAAAGTGGGAATACCAGCCGGATGAGATTGTCCCGGAACGCAGAGACCCCGCCGAGATAGTGGTCGGGCCGGAGATTTGGGAGCGTCTGACCGAATGGCGCAAAGCGAAGGGAGGGCGCAATCGCCTCGCCGAACTGGCCATGCGGGTGGCTGTCATCTCTGAAGCCGCCGACAAGGGGTACGACAAGTTGTGCCCTGAGTCATGGGAACAAGACCAAGACAACGTGTTTCGATCGCTTGACGTGAGTTCAGACCCTTCCGAGAAAATCGAGATGCAGGTACAGACGTGGAAGCCTCGGCAGCCCGTGGCTCTCTCAATGGACTCTTTGGAAGCCGCCCTGCGCTTCATGGAATGGCAGGAAGCCCTGCGTGGGTCCTACCAGCCGTCAGAGGCTATTGATGACGACGCTCGCTGTACAGAGGCGTTGCTCAAGGCCGTGGATGAGCACGGGTCGTTCAAGTGGAACACGGTCTGCAAGAACCGGCATTGGACGCAGAAATGGGGCGCAAGCCGTGTGGCCCGCATTCGTGGAGCTTTGGTTGCGACAGGGCAGATTTCTTACGATAAGGATACGGGGTTCGTCTCCAAGGGCTAAACGACGCATGTTTCTATAGGGTGTGGGGGTGGAAGATATTTATCTTCTTCTTCTTTTATAAACGACGCATGTAAGCTTAGAAATACTTCCCTGTCAGCATCTTAAGCAACGCTACAAACGACGCCAACGCATGGGCGTCGTGGCAAGAAAGCTAAACGACGCATGGCGAATGCGTCGTTTAGGATGCGTCGTCTAACTGACCCACGCCTCAAAATCCCTGGAAGAAACTGCCGAGAGAAATCTCTCGCGTTCGTATTATGGGTTGTGAAGCAAGAATCTCCTGATCGGCAAAACCAAAATCAAGGAGGCGTCGCTCCTCAGTCGTGACAACGTGCCTGAGGAAGGGCTTGCCGCATGTACCTGGATATCATCATCGAAACTGCAGCCCGCCAGCAGTCAAACCAATTCGAGGAGAAATAATCATGGAAGACATCAACGCGACACAAGAACTCAGAGCGTGCTCGGATAGCGAGGGTCTCGGCTGGTGCGGCAACGACACATTTGTATTCGGCTACGTAAGCGAAGTGAACGGACCCGATTCAGCCGAGATTCCCGATTTTGCGCCAACTCGCCACGAACTGATTCAGCTTGTCAAGTACTGGGACACGCTAAGACTTGACCAACTATTTTACTTTTTCGTAGTCGGCCAGGTCGGCTTCAGTGATAGCCGGCGTTCTGCATTCGCAAGCCGTCGCATTAGCCGGATCGCTACACTCCTCGGAGAGGATGAAGTCCAGAAGGCGATTCAGGAAGCCGAGGAAGAGTTCAGCAAAAGAACCGATCCCAGAGCTTGGGCTATATTTAAGAATGGCACACCAGAGGAGCAAGAGGCGTTTCAGGACGAGGTTTTGCGAAAATTCTGCGAAGGTGGACAGGACACCCCTCGATAGTCCGATTGCCAGTCCACACCTGAGTAAGTTTTGCGTTCTCGCCGGTCGCTGCCGCGCGAGGCGTATGAAGCCAACGCCGGGTTCCGCTCTCGGTCATCCGCTCCATGCCGGTCGCAAACGCACGGTCCGCTCAGAGACCGCCACACCCGGCTCCTGAATTCGATCCGTGCACCTGACGAAATTGAAGAAATCCACGGCACTTCTCAAGCCCCTGCCTCATCGTGGCTCTGAGTTTGTTCCCGATTTAGAGCCAGATGCCATAAAACCAAAAAAGTTCACGGACGATCACGCACGAGTCAGTATTATTCGAGAACAGGAACATGAACCCGACAGAGAATTGCGGCGCAATCGTCTCTCGGCGCGAAACTGAAGTTGGAATCGACAAATGGGCATCAGGGACGCTGCCTAAGATCGGTTCGGGCGGACTTCCAATCAAGACAGCCGGGAGAGACTGGCAGGAGAAGATACGTGGCTATCGCCTGTGAAAGTATCATAAGTGTAGTAGGTCTGAAGGAACCGCCGGAGACGTTCGTCAAGGCGCTCTCAAAATCGATGTTCGGGATTGACCTAGACGATATGGAAGTGGAGAACTGGGGTTGCGAGCGGGGCGACGACGGCAAGTTCTACGACATCACCCTTCGCGTGGACCATCGCACCAGAACAACTACTTCGGTCCGCAAAGAGGCTGACCCGAAGACTTGGTATGCAGAATTGCTCAACGACCGTGAAATTCGATTGTGCGTCCTGTATCCCCGCGAGCCGTTCGTGAAGTGCGGCGTCTCCGTCCCGCGCTTCTACGTCTTGACGAAGTGGCCACCGCCCTACGAGCAGATGAAGAATGCATCCGAGGCGTTTCCCGACCTGCTCTTCCATGTCCGCTGGTTCATCGAGCAGGACGGGCCGAGTGGCGAGTTTGTCTTGAAAGGAGGCAAGCGGCTAGAGGAGACCGTGAGCGGCGCAAGCTGGTACCTGTTGTTCGACAATTTGAACTACCCGAGCATGAGCCTTCTGCCCAAGTACATGCCGCTGACTCTCGCACAGCGCGGAGCCGCCGCAGTTGACGACGCGATTGAACTCGTCAAGAGACTGCACTGCGTCATTCACAGCCCCCGCTTTGCGGAGTCTCGTTACCAACCTTTCCGCGACCAGCGCAAGTTCGAGGAGACTCGCGAGGCTCTCGACACCCTGCTCGCCTACATGCAGATAGCTGCGAATTCTCTGACGTTCGAGGGCGTGTTCCTGCCGGACATGACAGACGCGGAGACCGAAGTCCGCAACGAGGATGAAGACCTGAAGCGCATGAACGTTGAGGAAGTTCGGCCATGAGCACGATACCACTCCTTCCAGGCTCCATTACCGTACCGGCATCCGGCTGAACGGACTCCTAATCGATCCCGCGCATGTATTGCGCTGGAACAGGCGTAGCCGATAATCCGCGAAATAATTGAAAGAAGAAATTCATCTTCGTGAATCAAGATTAGAAGGGGACTTCCACGTGCGAAGAAGCAAATCGTCCAGCAAGTCAGTGCGAAAGTGTAAAAAAGGAATAGTCCATACTGGCTCCCGAATCCGCAGATGCGGGGAAAAGGCTGTTGTAAAAGTGCGCTCGATAAAGCGGAGACGGTGGATGCCCGTCTGCGCCCAGCACGCGGCGGAGTTCCGGAGGATGTTTCCAAGTTGGGCTGAATACCTCAAATTCAACTAAGACATGGACCCGCTCGGAGCTTGGCATTTCACTCCCCAAGTCTGCTCTTGTCGGATGGCACAGGAGTTGAATTTTCCTGGGCTGGCTGTTGTGCTTTGGCGAGCATCAACCTCGACGCGGAACCAGACCGGCTCGCATGTGGTCTTCCAATTCCGTCATCGAATACATGACCATTCGCCCGACACGAGTGAACGGAGGCCCAGCCTTTGAACGACGTAACCTCCAAGAGCGTAGAGCCGACACGCTGACACCGATGTACTCGGCCGCCTCGCGTTCCCTGACGTACTGCTTCCGAGCAGTGGGAACCTGTGCCAGAACCGACAATCGCGCAACCACAACCTCCGCGACTCTTGCGGCCAGAGCGGCTTCTTGTAACGCAGGGAACGCTTGGCGGTCTGTCCCGAACAGATCCGTGATTGCCTTCTGTAGCGATTCGCACACCGAGTTCACGCGCATTTCTAACTGGAGAAGTTCTCCGTGCAGTTGCGCGAGTTCCTTTGTTGCTCTTTCGATATTTCGGAATGTCGCCGGCATGAGTTTCCTCCTCTAGATCGGGTATTTTGGGTTGCAGAGTACTGGCTTGGAGAGGAGTAGCCTCGCGCTTCTCCCCAGTTTCCGCCTGTGGTAAATTCATGCGCAATCATGACCGAAGAAGAGAAGAAGGCAGCAGAAAAACCGAGGGAACTTGACCCTAGACTGAAAGGCTTTATTGATCGGGTCATCGTCCCGTGCCTTGTGGAAAGGTATCTTCGCGAGAAGGGCCTGCGCCCAAGTCTAACTTCACCTGCCAAAAGCCAACGCGTCGCCCCAGAATCCGAAAACACTTATTACTCCGAGCACTAAATTGGTGACACTTTTCAACGGGCGGCGTATTGGACGTGGCGTTCGCGAAAGTAGTTCTTCACCAATTTGGGCCTGGCCTGTGTGATCGGAAGGTAAGAGCGCACGTTGTCCATCATTTCCTGGACGTTCACGGGACGGACACGGCCCAGGCCGTTGGTCTTCACATCCTGGTTCAGCAATTCGTCCGGATTCAATTCCGGACTGTAAGACGGCAAGCTGAAAATCCGGATTTGCTCGCTGTGCTCTGCCAACCAACGACTCACGGATCGCGACTTGTGTACCGGGTGACCATCCACAATCAGAAACACTTTCCTCCTGCTCTTCCGCGTCAAGTGCAACAGACGGCCGAGAAAATTCAGAAACACCCGCGCCGTGAATCGCTGACGGAAAATCATGAAGGCCAACCGCCCTCGATTGGTAATCGCAGAAATCATGTTGCAGCGAAAGCGCTGACCGGTGCCCAATACCACCGGCGTCTGTCCGCGACGTCCCCAGGATCGTCCCGCTTGGTGGTCCGAACGTAACCCCATCTCATCTAGCCAATGAATTTGGGCCTTCCACTGTCGCGCCCGTTCTCGAATCGCGGGGTATTCCTCCTCCAGCCATTTCCGTACCGCAGCCGGATTTTGTTCGTACGCTCGTCGCACCGGCTTCTGCGGGGTCAGACCCCAGGCGCGCAAATAGCGTCCCACCGTCCACACCGAAACCTGCAGATCGAACTTTCGCAACAGCAACTCTTGCACCGCTTCCCTGGTCCACAGCGCAAAGGGCAAGCTCAACTGGTCCGGGCAACCACTCAGAATGTGGCGCACCGTCGTGGCTGCTTGATGCGGCGCCAATCGCGAAACCGAAGGTCGTCCGCGACGCCGTGCTTTCAGCGCCCGGCGTCCTGCGCGTTCCACAAGTCCCAACCAACGGCTCACCGTACCTCGCGCTACCCCGAAAACCCCAGCCGCCTCCGTTTGCGGAAGACCCTTCTGAACGGCCTCCACGACTCGTCGGCGAAGGTCTTCTTGCGCTTCTGCGGACAGCGAACGGGCATCCAGTTTTTCCATGCCCACACACTATCACATTACCCTTTCAATGTCACCTATATTATGCTCCGATTAGTATGTATCTGCAGAGCAAAGAGTACCCACCGAGCATCCGCTTCGACCGTTGCGCGCGATGATGGATGACATCCTGAAAGAGATGTCGCCGCGGTTTGCCAAGCTCTACGCGGATACGGGTCGACCGTCGATTCCACCGGAACGTTTGTTACGCGCCCTGTTGCTGCAGATTCCCTATACGGTGCGCAGCGAGCGGCTGCTGATGGAGCAATTAAGCTACAACTTGTTGTTCCGCTGGTTTGTGGGTATGGACATGGACGAAGTGGTGTGGAACCACGCGGTGTTCAGCAAGAACCGGGAGCGGTTGTTGAACGAAGAAGTGGCCGAAGTCTTTTTCCAGCGGGTGCTGGAACGAGCCAAGCCGTATCTGTCGGATGAGCACTTCACGGTGGATGGCACGCTGATCGAAGCTTGGGCCAGTCACAAGAGCTTCCGCCCGAAGGACGGAGGGTACTCTGCGAACGGGCGGGAAGTGGATTTTCACGGCGAGCGGCGCAGCAACGAAACGCATCAATCGACCACGGATCCGGATGCCCGGCTGTATAAGAAGTCGCAGGGCAGCGGGGCGAAGATGGGCTACCTCGGACATGCGCTGATGGAGAATCGCCATGGACTGTTGGTGGATACGATGGTGACCTTGGCGGATGGGACGGCGGAACGCGACGCGGCCTTGCTCATGGCGTCGCAGATTCGGGGTGTGAAATCGGTGACGCTGGGCGGAGACAAGAACTATGACACACAAGAGTTGGTGCGCGACCTGCGAGACATGAAGGTCACCCCGCACGTGGCACAGAACAACACGAACCGGCGGAGTGCTATCGATGGACGCACGACTCAGCATCCGGGCTATGCGATCAGCCAGAAGAAACGCAAGCGGATCGAAGAGAGCTTCGGTTGGATGAAGACCATCGGCATGCTGAAGAAGGTCAAGTTACGAGGCCTGGAGAACGTGAGTTGGCTGTTCACCTATGTGGCGGCGGTCTACAACCTTTACCGCCTGCAACGGTTGGAGGCGCAAGCAACCTGAGGAAAGATAGGAAACGGCATAGAGGAACACGCAAAGCAACCTTCGAACGGACTCAGGTCACTCGCGGTCCTCATCTCTACCGTCGCTCCAATCCGTTTCGGATGAAACATTGAGATGAAATTCATCGCTCAACCTGATTCTTCAACAAGCTGTTAGGACTGCTTCTCGATCGGACAAGAGGCTTGGCGAGAACTCGACTTGCAGAACGGTCTCCAAGGCAATCCTCGACTCGTCTTCGCTAGACGCCGGCCCGTTATTCCCGGCGGCAAATTTCTGCCTATGCCTTCACACCTGCTTTGCGAAGGATGGTCATCATAGGACACCAGTTTGTAAAGGCCGACTGGAACAGGTTTAAGCCTACGAAAGCTGTGAAGAGAAACCAGTAGGGGCTTACCCAGTATCCCAACGCGAGAGAAGCCAGGACGAAAGCCCCTGCAATCAGTCTGAGGTAACGTTCTACGGTCATGATGCTGCCTCCTTTTCAGTCCGCCGACGGCGCGCGACCGTCGCCAGCGGGCGGCACAGCACTTCTGCCGCCGCGTTGGCTCAAGTAATACAGAACAGGGACAGTCATTCGAGAAAGAACCGTCGAAGCGACTTCTCCTGCCATCAGGGAGATGGCCAACCCCTGGAAGATCGGGTCGAACAAAATCACGCTCGCACCTACAACGACAGCCGCTGCTGTTAACAGCATGGGACGGAAGCGCACTGCCCCTGCGTCGACCACAGCTTCTTCTAACGACATTCCATTCGAACGGCGTAGTTCAATAAAGTCCACCAGGATGATCGAATTTCGTACAATGATACCCGCACCCGCTATGAAGCCAATCATCGAAGTCGCGGTGAAAAATGCTCCCATCAGCGCGTGAGCCGGCAAGATGCCCACGAGTGTGAGCGGAATCGGGGCCATGATTACCAAAGGGGTCTTGAACGACTTGAACCAGCCGACCACTAGCACGTAAATAAGCACCAGAACGGCAGCGAAGGCCAAGCCGAGGTCGCGAAATACCTCGACCGTGATGTGCCACTCGCCGTCCCATTTCATGGAGAAGCGATCGGTGCGGTCCGGCAGCGTCGTGCCTGAGTATTGCTTTACCTGATAGCCTTCCGGCAGTTGGATTTTGTTGATCGCATCGCTCATCTTGAGAATGGCGTACACCGGACTTTCGATCTCACCCGCCACGTCCCCCGTGACGTACACCACTGGCCGCAAATTCTTGCGATAAACGCTTTGATCAATCGCGGTCTCTCGTATGTTGGTAACCTCGCGAAGGGAAACCTGTCCGCCCGAGGGTCCAGGCAGCTTCAGGTCCTCAAGATCCTCGATGTCGGAGCGATCCGGTCGAGACAAGCGCACTTCAATTGGGACATCTTCTCGCGATGCGGGATCATGCAGCAGCCCTGCTGAGGCTCCGCTCAGGCCTATCTGGACCGTTCGTGTAACTTCTGCCGCTGAGACTCCTTGCAGCGCAGCCTTGTCGAGATCCACTTTCATGTCGTACTTTTTCTGGGAATCTTCCACGTACCAATCGACGTCCACCACACCTGGAGTCTCTTGGAAAATCTTCTTTATCTTTGCCGCCAGTTCCGTCTGACCTTTGTAGTCCGGCCCATACACCTCAGCAACGAGAGTTTGCAGCACCGGCGGACCCGGTGGAACCTCGGCGACTTTGATGCGGGCGCCAAATGGCACAGCAATTTTGTCCAGTTCCGGCCGCAATCTGCGCGCGATTTCGTGGCTCTGCGCTTTGCGCTCATGTCGAGACAGAAGGTTGACCTGGATATCGGCTTGGTTTGGTTGACGCCGCAAGAAATAATGTCGCACGAGCCCGTTGAAGTTGTAGGGCCCCGAGGTTCCTGCGTAGATCTCGTAATTGATCACCTCCGGTTGCTCACCCAAGTAGCTCCCCAAAGCCTGGGCTACATGTGTCGTCTGCTCCAGTGGGGTTCCATCGGGCATGTCGATGATCACCTGGAATTCGCTCTTGTTGTCGAAGGGGAGCATCTTGACCTGCACCCACTTGAGCGGAATGAACGCCACCGCCGCAAGCAGCAGCACCACCACACTGCCGAGGAAGAACCACCTCCGGCCTGAATTCTGAATCATCGGATTCATCAAGCGACGATAGAACCGCGTGGTCCAGCCTTCGGCCTCGTGCCCAGATTCGGGACGATCAGCGTAATGATGCAGCAGGCGCAGGGCCGCCCAGGGTGAAACCACAAAAGCGACGATCAACGAGAACATCATCGCTGCTGAAGCGCCCACTGGAATCGGACGCATGTACGGCCCCATCAGGCCACGCACGAAGGCCATCGGGAGAATGGCCGCAATCACTGCGAATGTGGCCAGGATCGTTGGATTGCCAACTTCGTCCACGGCTTCAACTGCAACGTCAGCAAGTGAGCGTCCACGATTTTCGGGCAGCCGGAAATGGCGAACCATGTTCTCGACCACGACGATGGCGTCATCCACCAAGATGCCGATGGAAAAGATCAGTGCGAAGAGCGTGACCCGGTTCAACGTGTACCCGAACAAGTAGAAGATAGCGAGAGTCAGCGCGAGGGTTACGGGAATGGCCAGCAGCACGACGCCTGATTCGCGCCAACCCAATGCCAGTGCTATCAATACCGTGACGGAAAGCGTGGCAAGGAAGAGATGCTTGAGGAGTTCATCCGATTTGTCCTTTGCCGTTTCCCCATAGTTGCGCGTGACGGTGACGTTCAAATCGTTTGGCAGCGTGTTGCCTCGAAGAGAGTCAATCTTTTGCAGAACGTTCTCGGAAATGAGCGTGGCGTTCGCGCCCTTGCGCTTGGCCAGGGTAATCGTTACGGCTGGGTATTCTGCATTCGCCGTGCTTCCACTACTTCCTTTGGCGCTGGCGAAGAGGACGTAACTGTCCGGCTCCGCTGGGCCGTCTAGAATCTTTTCCGCCAAATCCCGTAGGTATACAGGCCGCCCTGCATGAACTCCCACGACGACTTGCTGTAGTTCTTCCGGGCGCGTAAAGAAGTTGCCAGCTTCGACTTGAAACTCCTCGTTGCCGCGCACAAAGCTCCCCGCCTGGCTGCGCGTATTCGCGGCTCCGAGTTGCATGACAACGGAACTCGGAGTCAGTCCGTAGGCTGCGAGGCGTTGCGTATCCAGCACGACGCGCAATTTGCGTGGTTGCCCGCCGATGATAGTTGTTTCGGAAACGTCATCCAGTTGTTTGAGTGAATGCTCCAGTTCTCCTGCGACACGCCGCAGTTGGTAGGCGTCGTAGTTCTTGCCCCAGAGCGTCAGAGCGAGAATGGGCACATCATCTATTGAACGCGCCTTGATGATCGGCTGCGAGACTCCTTGGGGGATACGGTCGAAGTTCGAATAAAGCTTGTTATAGGTCTTTACGATCGCGTCTTCTTCTTTCGTACCTACATAAAAGCGCACGATCACCATGCTCAGGCCGGGGTGGCTGATCGAGTAGATGTACTCGACTCCCGGAATTTCACGGAGCAGCTTTTCCATGGGCACGGTTGCGCGTTGCGTTACTTCTTTTGCCGACGCCCCTGGCATCTGGACGAACACATCCAGCATGGGGACGACAATCTGCGGTTCTTCCTCCCGCGGCGTCTGGAGGATGCTAAAGATCCCCAGAAGGAGAGCACCCACAATGATCAGAGGTGTCAGCTTCGATTGGATGAAAAGGTGCGCAATCTGGCCCGCCAGTCGCAGGACGTGAGTGGAGTTGCCCGGCTTGGGAGACGTGTCGCTCATGGCCGTATTGCGATTCGTTTGCCGCTCAAGTCGCGGTCTCCCGCTACAGCAACTAGCTTTTCTCCGTCTTGTAGTCCAGAGAGAACTTCAATCTGTTCCTGGGTACTCTTGCCAAGCGTGACGTAACGCAATCCGGCGATCTGGTTCGCGTCGAGCACGTAAACTCCCTGGAGTTGGCCGCGCTCTACCAATGACGTGCGTGGAATCAACAATGCAGATCGCTCGCCGCGTGAGAAGCGTGCCCTCCCGAAGAGCCCGGAGCGGAGACGCACATCAGTGGGCAATTCGACTTTCACGAGGAAGCTACGGCTGGCCGGATCGGCCGCCGGAACGATTTGCACGACCTTGCCGGGAAGCAGGACATTTCCGAGCGCGTCAATCGTCACTGAGCTGGCCTGCCCTACACGGACAAGGCGAAGCTCGCTTTCGTCGACCGTGACTTCGAGTCGGTAGCTCCGCGTATCTTCAATGGTGAAGATGGGCATGCCAGGCGAGGCCAACGTGCCGGTATCGGCCTTTTTTTCCGTCACTATGCCGGTAAACGGCGCGCGTATGCGCGTATATCCGAGCGAAGTCCGAGCCCGTGTTAGACCTGCATTTGCTTGTGCCTGCCCGGCACGCGCCATGTCGCGCCGCGCTTCCGCGGACTGGTAACGAGCTTTGATTTCGTCGAATTCCTGTGGACTGACCGATTTCTTGTCATACAGTTGTTGGTAGCGCTCCAGCGTTGTTCCGGCGAGAGCAAGATCCGAATCGGCGGCCGAGACTTCTTTTTCCGCGGCAGCCACGGCGGCAGCGGCTTGATCCGTTCCGGAGCGAGATTGCGCGTCATCGAGAACCGCAAGCACCTGACCGCTTTGCACGCGGTCGCCTTCATGAGCACGGATTTCCAAGATGTTGCCCATCACCTGGCTGGAAACTTGGCTCGTTTGGGTGGCACGCACCGTTCCCACAGCTTCCAGCCAGTCAGGCACCGTCGTCTTTTGCACGGCAATCACCGAAACGTTGCTCAACGTTTCTGGTGGAGCGGTCGCTGCACGCCGTTCGTTCGTGCAACCTGCTAACACTCCGCCCAAAGCCATAATGAATACGTAGGAGATTTTGATTGCGTGAGTCTTGTGACTCATGGCGTCACCACGGGAGACTGAGGATTCAAAGTTCCGCTGGCCAGTTCGAGATTCGCGTAGCCGGTGTGATAGCGATAGACCGCTTCCCAATATCCCGTCTGGCTGCGCCGGGCGGCTTCTTCCGCCGCAAGCAGATCGGTAATCGTCGAAAGGCCGGAATCGTAGCGGTTCTGATTGATGCGCAGGCTTTCCTGAGACTCCGCAATCGTTGCGCGAGCCACTTCGACCTGCTGGCGGGCGGAGTCCAGATCATAGTAGGCGCGGCGTACTTCTAGCCGAGTCGCGTCGGTGGCGATTTCCTTTACGGCTGCAACCTTCTCCTGCATTGCGCGCTCATGGGAAAGCCGAGCCCGCTTGGCTCCGCCTTCGAAAAGATCGAACTGGACCTCGATTCCGGCCAGCCAGTTATTCCCTCCACCTCCTGCAACGAATGTTGGGTTGTCGGCCTCCCACCCCGCAAACGCGTTCACCCGTGGACCGAATGATGATTTCGCGACCGACACGCTCTGTTGCTGAGCGGCCTCCTCTGAGCGAATGCGCTTCAGGTCAGGACGCATCTCCACCGCTTTTTTCTCTGCTTCCTCAAGCGTCGTTGCCGGGAGATTGCTTTCTGCGAGCGCCTCGGCTGGATCGAAATCATTCTCGGTGGAGATCCCCAATGAGGTGCTCAATTGTGCCCGCGCCATTGCCAGGTTATTTTGGGCGTGGATAAGTTCCTGCTTTCGCGTCGCCAGCCGTACTCGGGCGCTCAGCAAATCGGATTCCACGACCACGCCGCTTTCGAAGCGATCCTTGCTTCGGTCGAGGATGGCCTGCGCCGTTTTCAAGCTTTGCTCAGCGACCTCCAGTTGTTTTTTCGCGAGTAGCACTCCGTAGTATGAGTCCACAACACGGAAGATGATTTCTTGGTCGGTGCGTTCCATTTGATGGCCGGCGGCGTCCTTCACACGCTCGGCACGGTTGATGGCGAGCCAGCTCCCGAAGGAATCAAAGAGATTCCAGGTTCCGCCAAAGCGCGTCGCGAAGTTGCCGAAGGGGGCCGGCGTGTTCAGGACGTTCAGCGCGAAGTCCGCCGTCGTGAATCCCTGTTGTCGCAACTTGCTGCCAAATACGTACACAGGGTCATTGCCACGGGTGGCCGTCTCGGAAAAAGTAACGTGCGGCAGAAGAAAAGATCTCGCTTCTTTCACGTCAGCTGAAGCAGCACGTGTGTCAGCGAGCGCTGCTTTGTGTTCCGGGTTCTTTTCCAGCGCGATGCTGACTGCCTGTCGGAGAGTAATAGGCGAGAGCTGCTGCGTTTGTTGTGCGGTGAGCAATCCCGGAATCGACAACACAACTAGCGAGATCAACCAGGCGTTCCCTGCAAAACGAGGTACGCCTTCTAGTCGCCTGAGAGGCTTTCGCAAGCTTTGACTTTCTTTACCGCCTTGTCGTCCGCACATTCTCATTGAGAGATTTCACCCTTGTACAGTTGCTGGAGTCGGCGCGAGCCATGACGTTTTCTCCTCGACGATTTCGTAGGTCGTGTGCAGGCTGGCCGTTTGCTTCACCATCGCGCCAACTGAGCAGTACTTCTCTTCGGAGAGTCGGATAGCTTCCTCGATTGCCGTAGGATCTATTTCGAATCCAGTGACCACATGATGGAGACGGACCGAGGTAAAGACTTGCGGTGGACGTTCGGCCTGATCGGCTTCCACTCGCACTTCGTAGCCAGTCACTTTTTGGTGGTACTTCTGTCGAAGGACGGTGATGACATCGAATGCTGTGCATCCTGCCAACCCGACTGCGACCAGCTCGATAGGCTTGGGACCGGTGCCCCCGGCTGCGTCGTCAAGAAACATGTAGTGTTCGCTACCGGTCGTCGCGGCGAACTGGCGCTCCGCCTTAAGCGGCTGAGTAAGTTCAACCTTAGAGGTGATCATTTTTGCCTCTCGGATGCCCCGGTCTGTCTGGGCCATACTGATAAATGCAAGGATTCCAGGTCTGTTACAGAAAAAGTGTTCTCAGGTGCGGCGCCGTGCGAAGGAAAGTGCCTCCGCATCTTGGGAATTGGAGCCAGATCCCTGCTGTTTGTTTTCCTAGCGATTCTTTCCTCCCGACCAAAGTGGTATGCCCCGGACGTCTCTCAGCGTCCAAGTGTTGCTGCCTTTCTTGATCTGACGTGCGACGATCACATCATCTCCCTGATATTTCACCTGTGAACCGATTACCTCTATTTGGTCGTCCTTCACGAACGCATACTTTTGCTGCTTTAGGTACCAAGTCGGCCCGACATGAATATCCAAAACATCCTTTTCGGTCTTGACGACGAGATGCGTGCCCGAACCGCGGCCTGGACTGGGTACCTCTTTCACTTCTTGGATTACGCCGGTAATGGTTGTTTCTGTTTTTGGATCGTAGCTCGGAGTCCCTGTACCATGGCCTTGGCGAGGTTGTCCGTGTGCTACGACCGCACTGAGGGCCACGATGAATGTGGCTGCGAGTATTGGGTTACGTGGCGCGAAACTAAATTTCATTGTATGCCTCCTATGTTCGGGTCTGGTTGCATCAGATAGTCCGCAGCCGAGCTAGATTCAGCCGCGCACGCAACCAGCACCTGCAATGCCAATAGCCACTCCAGCGCGAAGCGTATAGTTTCTGCTGTGACGTGAATCACAACTCGATGTGACGGCTGGGATTTCAGACCGCTCATCGACAATCCACCCGAATGAATGCAAAGGAGTGGGATTTGTTACAGGAAAATGCGGAATGAACCTGGGGCAGGCGTTGTGTGAGAGCTATCTTCGATTCATTTCGCCTGTATCTTGCTACGCTCTCTGCGCAGGTGCATGCGGATTGCAGGCTTCTAAGAGCGTACAATTGTCCCGAACCCCGTGGACGAAAGACGAACCACTGCCGCCAATGAGATCGAAGCCGGCCTGACTGCAGGAGAGGCCCAAAAAAGGCTGCGAGAATTTGGTTTTAACAGGGTGAGTGAGGAGCGGCAGCATCCGCTGCTTGCCATCTTAGGTAAGTTCTGGGCCCCAGTTCCTTGGATGCTCGAAATCACAATTGTCTTAGAGATTGTGGTTCACAAGCTGGATGAGGCTCTCATTATCGGCGGGTTGTTGCTCTTCAATTCGGCCCTGAGCTTTTTCCAAGAACATCAGGCGAATCGCGCCTTGGCTCTCTTGCGCGATCGACTGTCGGTGCGTGCACGAGTACTGAGGGATGACCGGTGGCAGACAATTCCGGCCGAAGAACTTGTTCCGGGAGACATCCTTCACCTGCGATTGGGAGACCTTGCCCCGGCGGACATCCGATTGTCCGAGGGCGCCGTGCAAGTGGATGAATCAGAGTTAACTGGCGAGTCGCTGCCGGTGGATAAAGAGCCTGGAGCGACGGTATATGCCGGGTCTCGGCTCAAGCGCGGCGAAGCAACCGGCCAAGTCATCGCAACCGGACAGCGCACTTTTTTCGGCAAGACGGTCGAGCTGGTGAAAACAGCAACGACAAAGAGTCATTTGCAGGGAGTCATCTTCACTGTCGTCAAGTATCTCATCGCCGTAGATGGCACTCTGGTTTCCGCACTGCTCGTCTATGCGGCTTTCACGCACCTGGCATGGTCGGAAATCCTGCCGTTTGCACTCATTCTTCTCGTCGCCTCGGTGCCGGTCGCGCTCCCTGCGACCTTCACCGTCGCGACTGCTCTGGGTGCCCTGGAGATGTCTCATCGATCGGTGCTTGTGACGCGACTCTCCGCCATCGAGGAAGCGGCCGCAATGGACGTCCTGTGCACAGATAAGACGGGGACGATCACGCAAAACCAGCTCTCGTTGGCGCAACTCTTTCCGAGACGCGACCGGACCCCCGAGGAACTGCTGCGCATGGCCGCCCTGGCTTCCGAGACCGCCACGCAGGATCCGATTGACCTGGCACTCTTCGAAGCCGCGCAAGCACGCAATGTTTTGGGACTCATTCCGCACCGGATGCAATTCATCCCCTTCGATCCTGTAACCAAGCGAACCGAGGCGACCTACGCGCTGCCAACGGGGACACTACGAGTCGTTAAGGGAGCGCCGAATTCAGTCATTCAATTGGTTCAGGATGGCGCGGGCATCGCCGGGGAAGTCGAGCGGCTCGGGGCGACTGGTGCTCGAGTCCTGGCCGTGGCTTCGGGAGACGAAAGCTCACTGCAACTGGTAGGATTGCTCACCCTTGAAGACCAGATCCGCAAAGATTCCAAGGAGCTTGTGCAAAATCTTGAGCGCCTCGGCGTCCGCGTGATCATGGTGACGGGAGACGCGGCGGCTACGGCCCGCGCCATTGCCGCACAGGTTGGAATCGGCGAGCGTGTCGGTTCCGCGCAGGCACTGCGTGAGGATGCCGGGGCCGCAGCGGAGTGTTTCGACGTGTTTGCGGGAGTCTTTCCCGAGGACAAGTTTCACCTGGTCGAAGCGCTGCAGCACCGCGGACATGTCGTCGGCATGACCGGCGATGGCGTAAACGACGCCCCAGCGCTGAAGCAAGCCGAAGCTGGGATCGCCGTTTCTACGGCAACCGATGTCGCGAAAGCAGCCGCGAGCGTAGTCCTGACCGAGAGCGGCTTATCCGGCATAGTCGACGCGGTGGAGACGGGTCGCAGAATTTATCAGCGGATGCTGACCTACACGCTCAACAAAATTATGAAGACGTTTGAGATTGCCGTCTTCTTGAGCGTCGGTTTGATGCTCAGCGGAACTTTCGTTGTCACTCCACTGTTGATCGTGTTGCTGCTGTTCACAAATGATTTCGTCACAATGTCAATCGCTACCGACCGCGTTTCTTTTTCCTCTCGGCCTGACCGCTGGGATGTACGCAAATTGATGCTTACCGCCGGCATGTTGGCCACTTTGGTTCTGATACTTTCGTTCAGCGTCTTTTTTTTGGGTAGAGACCACCTTCATCTTCCCCTGCGACAACTCCAGACACTCGTCTTTCTCATGTTGGTTTTCACGGGACAGGGCAATGTTTACTTGGTCCGTGAACGAAATCGTTTCTGGCATTCCTGCCCAAGCCGATGGCTGATTCTTAGCTCCTTGGCCGATGTAGTGGTCGTTATGTTGCTCGCCGCAAAAGGCATTTTGATGAGCGCGATCCCGTTGTTGTTGATTGTTTCCCTGTTCCTTGTGGTCGTGATTTTCCTGGTTCTGATTGACACCGTTAAAATTCAGGTATTCCGCTATTTTGATATTCGATAAAATTAGGGCTACATCTCATGTAACATGCAGGAGCAGAGCAAATTTAATCAGGGCTGGCATTCACGCTTCCGCTTGAGATCGTCAAAGGATTGTGAGTGAGCTTCAAGAGAATACTGATCGCCCTTGACGAGAGTGCATTTGCCGCACAAGCGGCCGATGTCGGTATCGAGCTCGCGAAAGCGTTGAAGTCGGACTTGGCCTTTTTCCATGCGATTGATCCCTCTACTGTTTCCGCACCAGACGGCGGCGTGCCAGTAGACGTGCTGGCTTCTATTGCGGAGCGGGATGCTAGGGGTCTCCTCAACGCCTTCCGGGAGCGTGCGGCGAAAAGCCCAACCGCTCTGGAATTCCTTGAGTTCGGAAAGCCTGCTACCAAGATCGTCGAAGGCGCGCAAAACTGGTCTGCTGATCTCATCGTCATGGGAAGTCACGGACGAGGGAGGGTCGGGAGCCTCTTGCTCGGCAGCGTCGCTGAAGGCGTTTTGCGCCATACTCCCTGTCCGGTTTTAATCGTTCGGGCACAGACCTGAGGATTCTCGTAAGGAAGCTTCAGCGCGGCGGTGGACAAAACTGCTGCCAACCGGCCGTTGTCTAATTTTCTTAGACAGCCCGGCTTCTCACGACTTCCTTCATGACCACCTCGTACTGCGACATCAATTCGCGTCTAAGTTTCGCAGCAACGCGCGGGTCGGGTGACTCATTTGGTGCCATTCGGCACTGCTGGATCGACTTCTCCAGGCTCGACAGGAACGCCTTGCAGGGCTCGCAGCCGTCCATGTGCTTTTCCAGTTCTTCACAAAGGGAATCATCAAGCTCGTCATCAAGGAAGTTGGAGAGTTCGGCGAACATTTCTTTGCAGTGCCGTTGGCGCGGCTGTGAGGAGAAGTGCATTTCTCCTGAGAATTTCGCAGTCAGGCGGCGCATACGATGCTGATCCTGTTTGGCGAGTTCCTTTCGCACGAAAAGCCGCGCCCGGTGTAGCCGCACACGGATTGTCCCTGGCAGGAGCCCCGTGATCTCGGCGACATCCGCGTCGGACAACTCCTCCATGTCATGCAGGACAAGAATGAGGCGATAATCGGGCGGTAATTTCTTTACGGCTTCCCGGAGACGCTTCGCATTCTCGCGACGCAACAACGAGGTCTCGGGCGTCCCGTCGGGATAGCCCGATAGCTTTTGCAATTCCCGACGGTCGGGCATCAATTCTTCGAGGGAGAGATCTTCTTTGGGAGCAAATTTGCTCTTGCGTCTGCTCATCAGACAACGGTTCTTGGCAACCTTATAAAGCCAAACCATCAGAGCCTTGGGGCTGTCGAACTTTGGCAGGTTGGGGACCGACTTGAGAAGCACTTCCTGCATGGTGTCTTCGGCATCTTGCCGCTGCCCGCAGACCTTCATGCTGAAGGAAAAGACTGCGTTCTGTAGCAATGCCAGCGCTTCTTCTAGAGACTTTTGGTCCTTGCGCCGGATTAGTTGAACGACTTGTTCGATCTCGGGCCGCACGGATTCAACTGTAGCACGTCAGACTGGATCTCAGATCCCTGGCCGAGGCTAACGGGCGAAGAAGAACGCGGGAAAATCTATGCGGAAAGTGAACAGAGTTTCAGAGAAGAGCCGCTTGGAGCTTTTGGCAAATCTCATCCCGATACAGCACTTCAACACAAGCGATTTCCCCGGCGACAACGTCGAGTATGAGGATCCCTTCCTCGGGTGTCAGAGCCACATTCCGATGACCCGGGCCGAACCTGCCTTCTGGATTGGGTCTTGTGTAGAACGTAGCGCAAAAACCATCCCCGCAGCAGCATCGCTCCATACTCTTCAATCCCGACACCTGTGCAGCCAATTCGGGTTCGCCCTTCTCGATGAGAAGTTGTCGAAGTTCAGTTGAGAACGAAGGGAGCCTGTCGGTTAGGAGCGGGCGTTTTTCTTTCTGTTGGTTCGTGGAATGATTCTGTCACTCGTGTTGAAGAGCGGAGTCGCTATTTTATTCACGGTGTCCAATCACTGTTTGAGCAGTTCTTATTCATCCTCGAAAATTCCAGCGAAGCTGGCATCTACCTGTGCCCTCGTCTTGGGGTCTTTCAGGTCGGCAAGACCGAGATACTGCACCAGGGTTTCCAACTTTTCAGACGGGAGAATTTTCGCTCGGAACTGTATCCAGTGTTGGCAATTTTACTTGATTTTTTAGCCTAAGACGCACTATGTTTGTCTTAGATGAACACCAAGGATTCGGGGGAAGTGGTAGCAAACAGTGGGTTTTAGCGGTTTTTATTGACTTTTCTTCAAGTGGCGATTCACAATCCCCCCCTCTCCGCCATTCCTTCTGTCAGCGACCTGAGATATAGGCGACGGATGATACCGGAGACATAGGTTACACTTTCCTTCTACCTTACGAGCGCTTGCGTGCCAGCGAAACTTCCGACCGCCCTAGTAACGAACGAAGAAGTAGAGTGACATCGCGAAGCCGGTGACGATCACCAGCCAGCGAACATTCTTCGGATTCATCCTCTGTGCATAATGAGCGCCGCCATATCCGCCAATGGATGCTCCCACGAGCATCACCAGGGCCTGCGGCCAGAAAATCACTTTGGCCCAGATAAATGTAGCCAGCGCCACGGCATTGATCACGCTGACCACCAGCGTCTTGATTCCGTTCATGGCGTGAATGTTTTCAACACCCATCAGAGCGAGCAGGGCCAGCATCAGAATTCCCGCGCCCGCGCCAAAATATCCAATATAAATGGCGATCACCAGTTGCAGCAGCAACCCTGCAGCCATCCTTACGAAACCGAAACGTTTTTCGTGACCGCTCCGCTTCCGAACCCAGCGGGTTATGTAAGGGCTCACGACGAACAGCGAGGTGGCCACCAAGAGCAACCAGGGAATCAACCGCAGAAACGTGCTCTGGGGCGTGCTCAGAAGAATGTGTGCTCCCAGCAGACCTCCGAGCAAACCCGTGCCTACCAGCGGCAAAAGAATTCCGCTACGCTCCGCGGAAATCTCCCGCCAGTAGGATGCCGTGCTGGCCAGGGTTCCTGGCCACATCGCTGCGGTATTGGTGGCATTTGCGGGGATGGGCGGTACGCGCATAAAGAGCAGCGCGGGGAAAGAAATAAAGCTGCCTCCCCCGGCGACTGAATTCAGTGTGCCCGCAACAAGGGCGGCCAGAAACAGGAACGCGGATTGACCTGGGGACATGACCGAGAGTATCTCGCAACTTGCTTTGGATCAGTTTCGTTTTTTTGCTGGAGTATGCCGCCGAACGTTTCACAAATCGACGCACTGAATGTTGGCTGTTGCATCCGCTGATCGGTGATGTGATTTCGAGTGTGTAAGAAAAGAGGGGGTGTAGGTTTTGTTGTGACGAGCGACAGACTCTCGGCAAAGGAGCCTACACCCCGATGCGAGTGTCTATTTGACCCCACTTAACCAGATCTTCTACGCACGTCGTGTTTTGATAGGGACAGCCGTTCAAGATAGTCAGCCGCACCGGTAGTGAACGGGAAGAATTGGAGCTGTTGCCGGAAGAACCGCGGACCGCCAAGTCGTGCCGATGTTATGGGCAGTTGACTACGGAGAGTGTTACCTGTTGGCTCTGACCAGAAGATGGTTGTGCCGAATCGCCTGCGCCCAAGGTTCCGGTGAAGGTACCAGTCACATCGGGTGTGCCGCTGAATACTCCCGTGAAAGTGTCTGGATTAATCGCGGGCCAGGCAGGAGAGATGAATCCAAACCGAATCGGAGGAACACCTCCAGAGGTTTGTACCTGAAAGGAGTAAGGCTTGTTCACACAGGCATTGGGAAAGACCGCAGGACTGGAGATGACCAAGGGTTCCGCAATCTGGACGGTAAAATGAGCACGAGCGGTTTGCGGGGGGTTTTCCGTGTCCGTCGCCCGAATCACGAATGTAAAGAGCCCATCGGCGGTAGCAACTCCGCTCAACAAGCCTGCTGAACTGAAAATCCAACCCGGCGGGAAAGCACCGCTATCAAGAGCCCAGGTGACGCTGGCCGTTCCACCCGTGGTTGTGAACTGCTGTTGGAAATTAACGCCGCGGGTGTAGCCTGCGGCTAGAGTCGAAGGAGAGATTGTGACCGGTTCGATCACTCCAGTGATGTTGAGCGCATAGATCATGTCCGGCCGCGCATCGCCTCGCCAGTCAAAAACGTGGAGGTAAAAAGTGAAGGCCGCGCTCGGATCGCCCGGCACCCTGAAATCGAGGGCGGAATCCGTAGTCGAAGGATCGATATCATCGTTCAGACACGGTGATTGGAACCCGGGACTGGTGCAGGTTTGGAGGCGGCTGCCGCCCTGGCCGAGAAGCTCGATCACGGTGTCCGGGGCATTGTAAGGCGCATTGCGGCGAGCAATGGTTTCGACGTGAACTATGCTGCCGCCGCTGGCGATGAGCCTGTAGAAATCGGTATCGGGGTTGGGCGTTATGGCGTTAACGGGATCGATGTAGGGACTGATCGAGAACGAGAGAGGAGGAAATGGAACGTTCCCGGTGTTCCCCAGAGGGGTGGCCGTAGCGATGGAATCATTACGGCCGAGAGCCGGGCTGATGACGATGATAGCATCGGCCTTGTCAGACTGCGGTGGATTGCTGGAATCGACACCCACCACTTGGAAACTGTAAGCACCAACCTGCGCAGCGGTACCATCGATAAATCCCGTCGTGCTATCCAGATTTAATCCTGGCGGCAAATTACCGAAGTCGAGCGTAAAGGAATACGGGGGAGTGCCGCCCGACGCAGGGATTTGCGAATGATAAGGCTGATTGACCGGCGCTGGTGACAGCGGCGGCCCAAGTGAAACGAAGAATGGGCTTGGGGTGATCGTTATGGACGCGGCTTGCGCAACTACATACGGGGGAGTTCCGGAGTCGGTTGCCTGCACCACAAAATTGGACGTGCCGAGCTGGCGCGGAGTGCCCTGCACCGCGCCATTGGGGAAGAGATTGAGTCCCAAGGGCAAGTTTCCGGAAAGTATGGTCCAGGAAAAAGGGGGAGTTCCGCCGGACGCTCCGAAGCCGCTGCTAAAAGGCTTGTTTATGAAAACATTCGTAAGATTCGTAAAGATTTGCAATTGCTCGATGACGCCCACGAAGCTTTGAGCCGAATCACTTTGCGGGGTTGGATTGGAATCCGTCACGGTGACTGTAATATTGAACGAGCCGCCATCCGTGGGAGTACCTGAAATAGTTCCGGTAGACGCATCCAGATTCAGTCCCGCTGGCAGAATTCCAGTAATTGACCAGTGATAGGGCGTGGTGCCGTCGACCGCGGCAAATGAGTCCGAGAATGGTTTGTTTTGCTCTGCGACTTTCAGTGAGGACTTCGTCAACGTCACATGAGAATCGACTACGATCGTCACATTCATCGTGGCGATTTGGGGAATGGTTGAGTCCTTGGCCTGAATGGTAAAGGCGAAGGAACCGGTCTGACTCGGAACGCCCGAAATGCTCGCAAAGCTCGAATTGCCCTGGCTTACAGTCAACGTCAGGCCAGGCGGAAGTTGACCTGAAGAGATCGCCCAACTGGCGATGGCGCCATCCGCGTGCCCGGTAACCGAAAGAGAATAGGAAACATTGACATGAGCGGCGGTAGGAGCCACGGGATCGATCGTCAATTGGCTATAAACGAAAAACGTAAATGGTCTGGCTGCACTCGTTACGGAATCCGCAGCCTTGATGGTGGCGGTGTCGCCGAATCCGCTGGTGGGAATTCCGGAGATGATACCGGTTGTAGAATCCAGAGTCAGGCCAGTGGGCAATTGGCCAAAAGCGATGGTCCATGTGACAGGACCTGAATTGCCGGTGACTTGAAGAGGAAGGCTGAATGCTACGTTTTGGACACAGTTGATCGTCGGATCGGTCAGGAACGTGATGACTTCCGATGGTGGTGGAGGCGGCGTAGGAGTAGGAGTGGTGGTTGCAGTCCCACCGCCACCGCCGCCACATCCGGCCGGCAGGATCATCAAGAACACAACTCCCGACAGGCGAAGGAATGAGCGAAGGTTCACGCTGGCACTCCCGGCAGCAGAGGCGAATTGGGTTCACGCAAGAGGAATGGGATTTTCGGAAGTTCGAGCCGGACTTCGCCATCCTCGAAATTATCGAACCTGGGCGCCGTGTGATTCAGAATGAAGTTCAAGTTAGTGATCTGCTGCCCGGCCGAGACGGTGACCGGGTCGAATTGAGCCGGGTCGTCGAAAGCTGATTCGTAGTTGTGCCAATATTCGGCGCCAGATGCAACGAGCGCCGGCGGATCGAGGGGGCCGACGCTTGAACCACCGGTAAAATCTACATCGATGTTTTCCGTTTGAATTGTGTAGGTTCCCGGAGGAACGGGGATTTCGTAGTAACCGATTAGACCAGGATTGCGGCTGCCCAGAGAGCTTCCGTTGGTATTGTCACCCGTAATGGATTGACCCGGATTACCGGTGAAGCTGAAACCAGAGACAACCGAAACCGCGACACGCTTGGATTCGTCCATCGTGGTGGAGGGATCGTCCACGCGGCGCGCAACGACGTTCAGCCCCTGCACTGCTGAAATTCCATCCGAGAAATAAACGAATCCGCTGATGGTTCCGTAATTGGCTGCGAAAGTTGGGCCGGGATAGAGTTTCGAGATCCAGGCGGCATCGTCCGGGGACAAAATGGGCAAGCCAGCGGACTTTCGAGATTGGCAAAAGAGAACCGGAAACATAAGCGGCAGGCCCGCGAGTTCATCCACATTGCAGTTATTGACGGCGCCGTTCAGAAGAAGGTCAAGATTGATTTGTGAATGATCGAGTCCGGAGAAATGGCCGAGTTCGTGGGTGATTGCCTCATCGAATTGATCCGCGCTGATTTCGAAATTGTTTGTGCTGGGGCTCGAGACACCGTCTTGGAATTCTCCATTCAAAAGTACAAGTGCGGAGATGATGTGTCCCGCCTGCATATCCAGTGAACACGTGCCAGTGAAACCGATCACAAGTGGATCGATACCCAGCGCGCGGAGGAGTGAGCCATTGGCATCGAAAATGACCGGATTTTGCGCGCCCCCATTGCAACTGCCCTGAACGGTGTTCAAATCAGCAATCGTGGCCACGTGACCGCCGGGGATTCCGGTGATCGGTCCGGCATAGGAGTACGTAATGGATGTAGTGGGAACGGATTGCCAATTTTGGAAGAGGCTTTGCACACGGGCAAGTCCCTGAGCATTGCCAATTACGGTTAGGCCGGACGGACCCACGCTGAGAGGACCGGTGTCTACGGTGTAGTGAACCGGAGAACCTGCCGGCCAGATAAAAGGCTGTCCCGATTGAGCCGCGGCGGGACCGGTGACATTGAGAGGACCGCCCGCCGAGGCGAGTCCGCTGATCAGCAGCGAGGAAAGAAACAGAGCGGCGAAGCGGCGCTTCACTTGTTGCCTCCCGCCAGTGAAGTTATAGCGTCCTCGAGCGACTCGAGCGAAACCTGACCGGATGGCCCGGCCAACATGAATTGCACCTTTTGAGAAAATGTAACACCGCGATCCGAGGCTTTGCTCATGACTTGATTGAAGAGTCCGAAGTTCTCGCGGCCGTTTACAGCGAAAGCCTTGCCTTTGGCATCGCGCACAACACGGAAGCGTCCTTGATCGAGACCGACGGGACTTGTCAGTCCATATGCGGAAACAGGATTAAGGAATAGAAGAAGCTCGCCGGCCTTGCGATATCCTGCCATGTCGGCAGCATCGCGGGCATCCCACACGAACTGACGGAATGTGTAGGTGTCCGCCGCCTCGCCCTTCAGCACTCTTTGAACGGAGATCGTAACGACCACGGTCTTCAGATTCGAATACTTGGGGTGTGGCTCGATGACGGCGGAGACCACGTGCCCGCGCAGAATTGTGCCTGCGCTTTGCACGAGTTGGTCAAGATCGGCGGGCGCTGTTTGAGCGCCTCGCTGAGCAAGTGCAGCGGCAACCGGAAAAAGAAGGCAAAAGACGAGCGCAATGGACGTAGAAATGCGCTTCAAGGGCCCGGCCTTTCGGACTCGTCTTAGGCAAATGGGCAGACACCAATCGTAAAGCGTAGGTTTCTCCCGAGTTCTGGAATATCCAGCTGCGAAAAAAGCAGAGGGAACATAAGGGGAATTAGTTCGCTTGTCAAGATACTAAACTAATAGAACCAGGCAGGAATTCGTCGAGTTCATTGCTATTTCTTCGTTTCTGGTAAGCCTCTGATTGCAGGGCTTTCCTTAAATCCTCTATAATGAAAGAGAGCCTTGCCAAAAGCCTGCGGGACGTGCAAAGTCCTGAGGGGCGAAGTTTGGGCGGGAACTGACCGATAATGGACATCACCAACAAAATCAAAGAAAAGCTCCAAGCCGAAATCAAAACATTGGAGTTCGAACTTCATAACGATCTTCCCAAGGAATTGATGAAGGCTCGGGCACATGGCGATCTGAAAGAAAACGCCGAATTCAAGTATGCCAAGGAGCGCCAGTCGTATGTTTCCGCGCGGCTTGGCCAGCTCCACCAGCGGATGGCAGACCTGATGATGTTGAATCTAGACAACTTGCCGCCAGACCGTGCCGCTTACGGTTCGCGCCTGAAACTTAAGGACTTGCAGAAGTCCCGTGAAATCGAGTACAAGCTGGTAACGACGGAAGAAGCGGACGCGTCCAAAGGATTGATTTCGACTACTTCGCCGATCGGAAAGGCCTTGATGGGGAAAAGAGCGGGAGACGAAGTTACGGTAATCACTCCCGCCGGAACAAAAGAATTTGAAGTCATCAATTTGAAAACGATTTACGAGGAAGACTGATCGAGTGAACTGCTCCCGATGACGATTGAATCCATCGGCCGTCCTTTCCGCTGGCTGCGCGACAAAATCGCGACCGGCGTCGCCGCCACAGGTGTCCATCCGAATTTTCTTACCTGGATGATTCTTTTCTTTAATCTGTGGGCGGGAATTCTGTTCGCCTCGGGGCGGTTTGCAGCGGCTGGCGGCGTGATGATAGCCGCGTGTTTTTTTGACATCGTCGACGGCCCGGTGGCGCGGATTCAGGGCCGTGTTTCCGCATTCGGCGGATTTCTGGATTCCATTCTCGATCGTTACGCCGATTTGGTTATTTTCCTCGGCTTGCTAATCTACTACGCGCAAGTGAATCGATTCGGATACGCGCTGCTGGTAAGCGCGGGCATGGCGGGCGCCGTGATGGTCAGTTATGCGCAGGCTCGAGCGGAATCCTTGATCGGAGATTGCCGGATCGGTTTTTGGGAGCGCCCGGAACGGATTGTGCTGATGGTTCTGTGCGCGTTGAGCAATCGTATGCCGATCGCGCTGTGGCTGCTGGCGATTGGTCCAAACCTTACAGTGATCCACCGGATTGTCTTCACCTGGCAGCGTACGGAAGGACTCGCGAGGCAGCAACGGCGAGAACAGGTAATCCAGCTGAAACTGGTTCCGAAATTCGAGCCCGAGCCGCAACGGCAGCCGGAAACAATGCCCACCGCTCCCCGGGTGCTCACGCGCACTGCAGGTCACGGAGGATGACCGTGGTCCCCGAATTGATCGGCTTGATCGGGACAATCGTTGCCTTTGCCGGGATGCATCTGCTCTGGCAATCTCGCAAGGAATTAATGTATTGGATCGAAACCTACCTGAAACTGTTTCGCGCTTCGCTCCAGCAGCCCGGAGCGCCACTGCCACGCACGGCAGTGGCGATGAACCGGCATCAGCGCGAGCACACCCTGCGGCTCCTGCTGGGCTGCGGACTCCTCTTCTTGCTCGGCCCAGCTTTGATCGTCCTGGGCCTGACGCTTTGATACCGGGATAACCTTGCTGCCATCCCTAATCGTTCACGGCGGTGCGTGGAATATCCCGGATTCGGTGGTGGCCGATTCCAAAGCGGGATGCCGGCGTGCCCTCGAAGCAGGCTGGAAAATTCTCTCCGCGGGTGGCTCAGCGATGGACGCGGTGGAAGCGGCCATCGTTGTGCTCGAAGAAGATCCCACCTTTGATGCCGGAATCGGCTCGCATTTGAATCGTGACGGGCACGTACAACTTGATGCGATCATCATGGATGGCGCCACGCTGAAGGCCGGCTCGGTGGCCGCTGTCGAACGCATTCGCAATCCGATTTCCCTGGCACGCTCCGTTTTGGAATCGAGCGAGCACATCATGCTGGTCGGTGATGGCGCGGAACAGTTTGCGCTCGAGCAAGGGCTGCCTCTGTGCTCGCCGGGTGAATTGGTGCTCGAGCGCGAGCGTATTGCCTGGCGCCAGTGCCTGGGGGATAAACATGCGGCGGAGCATCACACCGGCCATCAGTACGGAACCGTGGGAGCCGTGGCCATGGACAGCAGCCGGAACATTGTTGCCGGCACGTCGACCGGCGGAACGTGCTGCAAGTATCCGGGACGCGTGGGCGATTCGCCGCTGATCGGCTGCGGATGTTACGCGGATTCGGAAGCGGGCGGCGTATCCTGCACGGGCTGGGGAGAAGCCATAATGAAGATCGTGATGGCCAAAACGGCAATCGATCTGCTTCAGCCACCCTTGGACGTTTTACCCATGGAAGCGCTCTCGTCACAACAGGTGGCCGATGCTTGCATTCGTTTATTGGCCACGCGCGCAAAGGGCACAGGAGGCGTAATCATCATCGACCGCGATGGCCGGCCAGGTGTTGCCTTCAATACGCCTCGAATGGCTTACGGTTACGTCTCTCCGGAAGGCACGTTTGTTCTTGCCCCTTGAGCCAATCGTGGTCTTTCCCTGCACCCACTGCGTGAATCTGCGGTAGAATCCGCCCCAATGAAAAAATGGCCTTTATTTCTTTCGTTGCTTTTTGCGGCTTCCGCGGTTGCCCAGGCTCCGATAGCGATCACATCTGAGCCACATCACCACGTTAGGCTGCAAAATGATTTCGTCCGCGTCTTTTACGTGGAAATTGCCCCGGAGCAAGCGACCCTCCTGCATGAGCACGAAAATCCATATGTGAACGTTTCCCTGGGCATCTCAAAATTCGCGAACAAAATCCCCGGTAAGACTTCAGCGGATGTGGCGATGAAAGATGGACAGCTTCGTTATCTCGAGTCCGACTATGTCCACGTCGCCGCAAACTTGCAGGACACTCCCTTGCGGCACATCACCATTGAATTCCTGAAGCCGCAGGGTGAGGCTCACAATCTTTGCGACCTGGCGGTCGAACATAAACCACTCAATTGCCCGCCGGGAGGAGCCGTCCATGCCACCAAGCCAGCCGCTGGTGAGACGACATCGGTCCCCGAGTTTGAAACCGAAGAAGTGAAGGTGAGTCTGGTGCGCTTGGGCGATGGGGCGAAATCGACGCTCGCCGCGGATGCTCCGGATACATTGATCGTCGCGCTGGAAAACTCCGCCCTAAAAATTACGCAGCAGGGCAAGCCTGCCACGCTGCGCCCCGGCGGGGTAAGTTGGATCGCCCACGGCAGCGACGCGACGATCGCCAATACAGGCCAAAGCATCGCGCGCTACCTGGCATTCGAATTCAAATAGCAATCGAGAGCCGATGTAGGGGCCGGCTTCAGCCGCGCCCCTTTTGCAGAGTCCCCGCAACGCTAAACTCTCCGGACCGTGATTCCTGATACACTCGCGCCGCAATTCAATTTGACCATCTTTACCACCATTTCCCGAGGAGGTGCGCAATGACAGTGTTGAGGGTTTGCTACAAGCACGGTGTCCGGTTTGATGAAACCTACTACCTCTCGAAGCATCTCCCGCTTACCGCAGGGGTCATGGCTCCTTACGGAGTGAAAAATGTCGAGATGGTGAAGGTGAACATGACCGCGGACGGGTCGAAACCGCCGTACCAGGTGATTTTCTCCGCATACTTTGAATCGGCAGCAGCGCTGCAGAACGCCATGCAAAGTCCGCGAATCGGCGAAGTGTTGGGCGACATCCAGAATTTTTACGATGGCATGCCGGACGTGCTAATCGGCGAAGTGGTCGCGCTCCCCGCCCAGTGAGGAACGGGCTCTATTTGATGACGCGGTAGTGAAGGTCGGCGAGTTGTCCGAACTGTGCGACGTCGACCGTCTCCAAATGAACTGCATCCGGCGCTCCCGATCGATTGAAAAATCGGACGCCATTGCCGAGCAGAACGGGCGCAAGGTAGACGCGCCAGAAAACTTTGCCCATAGATGTCTCCGTTGCTTGCGAAAGACTGAGCCACGTTATCACGGGGTGCCGCGACGGATCGCAGTGCCTGCGGCACCGGGCCGAGTTGCATGGCACCACGGTTGAAGGTGTGGCGACGCGTGTGCTAGCATCCGCCCTTACGGGGTGTGGCGGAGTCGATCATTTATGCGCCGCACGGTAATCCAGGAACAAAATCGTATCCACTTTGGCCCCGGTGCGGTCAGCGCCGGGGCGATTCGGTTCCCTGCTCCGGCACGTCCTCGCGATTGGAAATTTCGTAGTTCCCGCCGTGATTTTTCCACGAGTTTGCAAGCTAAAGCGCAATCCACAGATGCCCGCTTGAAAGCGGGCACTACAAAATCAACCCTTGTGAGAGGTGAGCGATGAAAGCGTATAACAGCAATTGGATCCGAAACGTGGGCATTGTAGGCCACGGCGATACGGGGAAAACCCAGCTCGTATCGTCGTTGCTGTTCACAGCTGGGATGACGCCGCGGCTGGGCAAGGTGATGGAAGGAAGCACCGTCACCGACTGGGACGAAGAAGAAATCGCGCGAAAGATCACCGTAAACACAGGCCTGGCGTATGCGGAATGGCAGGCCCCCGGCTGGAACGAAAAAACGAAAATAAATTTTCTGGATACACCCGGCTATTCGACCTTCGTCAACGAAACCAAGACTTCGCTGATTGCCGCGGACGCGGCGCTGATCCTGGTGGATGCAGCCGCCGGAGTGCAGGTGGTCACCGAGAAAGTGTGGGACTACGCGACGGAATACGATGTCCCGCGGGCGTTTGTAATCAACTGGATGGACCGCGAACTCGCCAGTTTCGAACGCGCCCTGGAATCGATCCAGCAGGTTTTTGGGCGTGGGGCGATGCCGGTGGTGCTTCCGATCGGTGCGGAAAAGAATTTCAGAGGGCTAATCGACCTGGTCACGATGAAGGCATTGCTCTACACGCCGGATGGCGACGGCAAGGCCAAGATCGAGGAAATTCCCGCCGATCTGGCCGAGGCCGCGAAAGCCGCCCACGAAGCGCTGGTGGAGATGATCGCCGAAGGCGACGACGAACTGATGGCGGAATTTTTCGAGATGGGCACTTTGCCCGCGGAAGACCTGGCCAAGGGCCTGCGCGGCGCGGTTCTGGAAAAACGCATTTTCCCGGTGCTGGCCAGTTCGGCGCTGCGCAATATCGGCAGCGATGCGATTTTGAATTTTGTTTGCGACTTTTTTCCGGCGCCAACGGCGCGCGGAAAAGTTTCCGGTTTCACGCAACCGGGGCGGAAAGGCGATGCGATCGAGCGGAAAATTGCCGAATCGGAGCCGGCGTCGCTGTTCGTTTTCAAGACGGTGGCCGACCCTTTTGCGGGCCGCATCAGCTATTTCAAAGTGATGTCGGGCGTGGTGAAGAATGACGCCAACCTGACGAATTTCAATCACGGCACGCCGGAGCGCTTGCAGCACGTGCAGGTGATGCAGGGTAAGACGGCCGCCGCCGTCACCGAACTGCACGCCGGAGATATCGGCGCCGTGGCCAAGCTGAAAGACACTACAACAAGCGACTCGCTCGGTGATAAGGCCGCGCCGATTTTTTATCCCGGCGCGCGCGTTCCCGAGCCTTCGATTACCTTCGCGATCGAACCCAAAACGCGAGCCGACGAAGATAAGATCGGGCAGGCGATTCACCGGATTTTGGAAGAAGACCTGGCCCTGCGATTCAGCCGCGATCCGCAAACCAAGGAATTCCTGCTCTCGGGAGCCGGTCAGCAGCACATTGAAGTGGTGGTAGCCAAACTTCGCAAGCGCTACCACGTGGAATTGACGTTGAAGCCGCCCAAGGTTCCTTACCGCGAAACCATCCGAGGCAAGGCCGATGCCGAAGGCAAGCACAAGAAACAGACGGGAGGGCACGGGCAATTCGGAGTGTGCCGCGTAAAATTCGAGCCGTTGGCGCGCGGCGCCGGATTCGAATTCGTGGACGATGTCTTTGGCGGCGCGATTCCCAAGAACTGGATTCCGTCGGTGGAGAAGGGCATCCAGGATTCCGCCGAACGCGGATTTCTGGCCGGTTTCCCTGTGGTGGATTTCCGGGCCACCCTCTACGACGGCAAGTATCACGATGTGGATTCCTCTGACATGGCGTTCAAGATCGCGGGTTCCCTGGCTTTCAAGGAAGGAATGAGGCAAGCCCGGCCCGCGCTGCTCGAGCCGATCATGCACGTGGAAGTGTATGCGCCCGACCAGTATTCGGGAGACTTAATGGGCAATATGAGCGGGCGGCGCGGACGCATCAGCGGGAGCGAGGTGCGCGGGCACAGCGTGGTGATCAAGGCACAGGTGCCCTTCGCGGAAATGCTGAATTACGCGAACGACCTGACGTCCATGACCCAGGGGCGCGCGAGCTATTCGATGGAATTTTCCCATTACGATTTCGTGCCGGGTGAGCTCGCCGAAAAAATCATCGCACTGCACAAACCGCATCACGAAGAGGATGCGGAGAGTGCCGGCGCATAG
The DNA here is from genome assembly GCA_963797765.1 of uncultured Acidobacteriota bacterium. GTDB lineage: Bacteria > Acidobacteriota > Terriglobia > Acidiferrales > UBA7541 > JBGPTK01. The sequence goes on from CAWCQU010000004.1 coordinate 549,709, forward strand.
GAAATGTAAGGGCAGGCAGCGTGCAGCCGGCTCTTCGCAATCGCCTGACAATTTCCAACGGTTTGATGATTTCTTTTCATGGCCGATAGCCAATTTGGCGCTTGCGGGAGCAGCCGCGGGAAGGGCATGCTAGTTTCTCTATGAAAAAACAATCCGGTACTCGCGCACCTAAATGGGGCGACGCCACGCAGGCGATACATGCGGGTGAAGAAAAACATGGCGTCGGGGGACCGGTCACCACGCCGATCCAGCAAACCTCGAATTTCACATTTTCCAGCACCGCGGAAATGAAACGGTGGGCCGAAGGAAAGAGTTCGGCTTACATCTATACGCGTTACGGAAATCCCACGTTAACGGTGGCGGAAAAGAAGCTGGCCGCGCTGGAAGGCGCCGAAGAAGCAGTAGTCGCTTCGTCCGGCATGGCGGCTATTTCCAGTGCGCTGCTTGCGGTGTTGCGGACGGGCGATGAGCTGATTGCGACACGGCAACTCTACGGCGGCACCTATCGCCTGATGCGGGATATATTCCCGCGTTTTGGCATTACCGTGCGGCACGTGGAATCGGATTTAGCGGGGATCGAAAGCCTGGTCACACCGCGCACCAAAGCGCTGTACATCGAGACGCCCACCAATCCCACGCTGCGGCTGGTGGATTTGCGAAAGGCGGTTGATTTCGCGCGGAGGCACCAGCTTGTATCGCTGATTGATAACACGTTCGCCAGCCCAGCGCTGCAAAAGCCCTTCGAGCTCGGCTTCGACATCGTGCTGCACAGCGCGACCAAATATCTGGCTGGGCATTCCGACATCATTGCCGGAGCGGCGGCCGGCAGCCATCGCTGGATTGGGGAGGTTCGCCGGCAAATCATTTACCTCGGCGGATCGATGGATCCGGGGGTTGGGTACTTGCTGATTCGCGGACTGAAGACGCTCGATGTTCGCGTCCAGCGCCACTGCCAGAATGCCCTGGCTGTTGCAAAATTCCTCGAAAAACATCCCAAGGTGTCGAGAGTCTATTATCCCGGCTTGGCGTCGCACCCTGACCACAAGCTGGCAGGAAAGCAAATGCGCGGTTTCGGCGGGATGCTGGCATTTGACGCCCGAGGAGGCTTGGCAGCGGCGAGACGATTCTGCGACCGCGTGCGCATCTTCCTGCTGGCGGCAAGCCTCGGGGGCGTGGAATCCCTGGTGGTGCTGCCCATTTACACCTCTCATTACAAGTTGTCTGCCGCTGAACTGAAAGGCGCAGGGGTGGAACCGGGAACCGTGCGCGTCTCCGTGGGGCTGGAAGACCCGAAAGATCTGATTGAAGATTTGCGGCAAGCGCTGGCCTAGAACCGTGTCCTAAGAGCCGTCGATCCACGAACCGAACTCCAAACGCCTGCGTATGGATCCGGGGTTGTTCCAACGCCTTGGTAAAGGCCCAGATACAATTGCCGTATGGATCATCCACGCTGGGCTGTTCGCTGTCAGCTGGATTACCACCCGTCGCTGGTTAGGCACCTGACGCGCCTAAATTGGTTGACCTACCCTTGCTTCCATCCGTAAAATTCATCATATCCCGTAAACGGCGGGTCCGTCAGACAGGGGGAAGCGTCTTTTCGCTCAGGATCTTGCATCTGAATTGGAGTATTGCCTGGGCGGAAGCCGAACCGGATGCGAACCAGGGGAAAGCTCGCGCTATTAGGGATTGCCTGTGCGATTTCTCTCGCAGGGTGTGACGATTCCACGCAACGCACCGCCAAGGTTCGCGCGCCGGCGCCGACTCCCCATCCGGCACTTCAAACTGAGAGCTTGCCGCTAACCGTAAGGTCTCCTATTGCTTTTCTAAGCTCGAGGCCCCGTCCGGCGATCGACGTCTTGATTGGCAGCGTCCAAGCCAGCTACGAGGCTGGAAAGAAAGACTATCAGGACGGAAAGATCGACAAAGCGCGACAGGATTTCGATCACACCACCGATTTAATCATGGCCAGCGGCTTTGCGGTGGATAGCGATCCCCGGTTGGCGGAACTTTTTGACCATATCGCGGATACCATCCACGGGTATGAAACTCAGGCGCGCGAGTCTGCGGCCACGGCTGAGGGCGAAGCAGGCGAGGAACAAGGCGTTACAGAAGGCGAACCAGCCCCGATCGAAGAAATCGCGGATATGGATCTGCCCACTACCATCGCTCCGGGCTTGGCGGCCATGGCCGAGCAGGAATTGATGGTTGTGCCGCATGATATTCCCCTGACCTTGAATGAATCCGTTCTCTCCTATCTAGCCTATTTCCAGACTGCGCGCGGCCAGGCGACAGTCGAAAACGGCCTGCGGCGCTCCGGGCGGTATCGCGAGATGATCCGGCGAGTGTTGCGGCAGGAGGGCATGCCTCAAGATTTGATTTATCTGGCGCAGGCGGAAAGCGCCTTCCTGCCCCGGGCGGTCTCCCGTGCCGGAGCCCGCGGAATCTGGCAGTTCATGCCGTTCCGAGGCCAGGAATACGATCTGGAACGCAATTTCTGGATTGATGAACGAAGCGATCCCGAGAAATCGACCCGGGCCGCCGCGCGCCATTTGCGCGATCTCTACGGGATGTTTGGCGACTGGTACCTGGTGATGGCGGCCTACAATTCAGGACCGATGAACGTAGTCAAGGGCATCCAGCGCACCGGATACGCCGATTTCTGGGAACTTTACAAGCGGAACGCCCTTCCGAAAGAAACCAAGAACTACGTGCCGATTATTCTAGCGCTGGCCATGGTAGCCAAGGAGCCGGCCCGGTACGGAATCCATGTAACCCCCGAAGCTCCGCCGAAGACAGATACGGTAAAGCCAGGACACTCGCTGGACCTGCGATTGGCCGCCGATTCGATCGATGTGGACCTGGAGACGTTGCGGGCGCTGAATCCGATCCTGGTGCGCCTGGTGACACCCGACGACCCAAATTTCGAGCTTCACCTGCCGCCCGGGACCAGAGCTAAGTTCGTAACTCAAATGGCCGCAGTTCCGGCGGATAAGTGGACGATTTGGCGCTTGCACAGACTGGAATCGGGCGAGACCCTGGCGGACCTGGGCCGGCACTATCACCTGACCCCGAAAGCCATCGCCGACGCGAATAATTTGGATGCGCATGACGCACTGGCCATGGGAACCAAGATTGTTATTCCCACAAACCCGGCGGCAGCCAAGTTAGTGCGCTACCGCGTCGTGAAAGGCGACACCCTCGAAGGCATTGCAGAGCGTTTCGATTGCAGCGTCGAGGAGTTGAAGCGCTGGAACAGCTTGCACACGAACCACGCCCCGCGTGGATCCAGGCTGAAGATTTATCCAGGTGGGTTAATCCCAAGCCCCAGGCGGTCCGCCAACCAGGATTCCAACGAGGCGGAACCAAAACCAAAGCTAAAAGCAACCTCAGCAAAGGCCTCGGAAAAGGGTGAAGCTACGCGGTACCGAGTCAAACCAGGGGAAACACTCTTCAGCATCGCCAAGACCTTCCGGACGACGGTGGCGGCGCTGCGCAAGTGGAACCCGTCTCTAGCCGGCCGGCCTCTCGAAGCCGGTGACATTCTCACTATTTGGCCGGCACATTAGGCCAGCGGTCCAGAATCTCGTTTTCAAACTCCTCCTGCCAGGCTAGCCAGACCATCAGGTAATTTCGATCAATCGCTTCCTCCGCCCGGTCCACATCGGTTTATTTTGAACCGGGGAGGGATTACTTTGCGTTGTGCATTGACAAAGCTGCGAAATTCCGTTTATAAACCGCTAGGGGCGGGAGCACGTCGGAAAGCCTCTGACCCCGCGGAGGGAGAGATGTTCCACATGAAATTCAAAGATGATGAAGACGACGAGCTCCCGCAATACGAGGGGGAGGAAGAAGAAGTTGCGGGAGAGCCCGATGATCTGGTCGAAGAGGATGAGACCATAGAAATCGTCGTGGAAGAAGAAGGCGAGGAGATCGGAGCGGCGCCAGCCGCCCCCGCGGCCGCGCCCAAGCCGGCGGCGAAACCCGCAGCCAAACGCGCGCCGAAAAAGGCGGCAAAGAAACCAAAAGCCAAGCCCGCAAAGAAGAAGCCTGCTCCCAAGGCCAAAGCCAAGAAAAAAGCGAAAGCCAAACCGAAGAAAAAAGCCAAGGGCAGAAAGCGCTAGAGAATCACGCTTCACGAAAATGGAACTGGTGGAAGAGGCCCGGGAATTTCCCGGGCCTCTTTTTTTGCGAAACTGCGATTTAAATTCGAATCAGAAAGCGGCGAGAGAGTTCCGGACCCACCGGAAAAAAATTGCTTCAAATGGCGGGCGGCTGACTCCGGTGATCCAGGGGCTAAAATCCACGACTGTACTTTTCACCCTTCCGCACTTCTCATCGCTACAGCTCGCTGGCTGCGCCGGCAATGCGGCCGGTCACAAAATCGGAGTAGCTTTGGCCTTCCCGGATCGCCAGCACTTCCACGGGTGAAGTAGGATTCGAGGGACGCAGCACCAGCAGATTTTCGCCGAGTTCCACCGAGCGAACCACGCAGCCTTCGGGTTTGCGCACGGCATACAGATTTCGTTCGCTCTTGTGATAAGGGCGCAGCGAGGTGTAGTGCCGGTCGACCAGCAGGACGGCGCCGGAGGAGAGCCGAGGGGCGAGATTCGCGGCATCCCGCGAGTCCAGTTGGATCAGCACCCAGCGCGTCCAGGCGCGGCGGGGCGCGGCGGCCAAATCCGGACGAATACGGCTGAGAATAGCGCGTTTCATTTTGTAAAACTCGCGCACATCCTCGTTGACGATCACCGCTTTCGACCCGGCCACGCTCGATTCGACCAATGGCACGTCGGCATATTCCTCGTCCGCGCCGGCCGGCGCCGCCGCGAACCGCGCCAGATCGTGGGGGTTGAGCAGGTCGTAAACCGACAAGCCGATGGCCTTGAGGATGCGGTCGAGCGCACTCAGTTTCAGCCCGCGTTTGCGGTTCAGGAAATTCGAGATGTGCGCCTGCGTGAATCCCGAGCGGCGAGCGAGCTCGGTCCCGGTGAGATCACCGCCTTCCATGCGTTTGCGAAGTTCACGGCGAAGATTTTCCTGCAAACCGGTGAAGCTCATGAACTCGATGATATATCACTAAGCTATTCCTCTCAACGAAGGCGATTCACTGGTCCGGCGTTCGTTTCAGAGTGGTACAGCGATATCAATCGGTGGATGTGTGGCTGTACGCAATCGAGCAACGTATACCCGTTTCCCGATTTGAGAATGTTTTCCTTGCGGGAGTACCAACTGATCGCTAGCATACGCGGCAATGCCGGTGGCCATCGAATATATTCGCCGGATGCGTGGCGGCGCGCAGTCGCATTTGCTGCGCTGTTCGGACGGGAGCTATTATGTTGTGAAATTTCAGAACAACCCGCAGCATTTACGCGTGCTGGCGAATGAATTGCTCGGTACACGTCTGGCCGCGCGGCTGGGGCTGCCGGTGCCGAGGGCGGAAGTGGTGGAGGTAGGTCCGGAATTGATCTCGGGCTCCGCGGAACTGGTGGTGCAACTGGGCCGCAGCCGGATGCCGTGCCAGGCCGGATTTCAATTCGGCTCACGTTATCCTGGTGATCCGGCGGAACTGGTGGTTCACGATTTTCTTCCCGACGAGCAGCTTCGGGAAGTCGAGAACCTGGCTGATTTTTCCGGGATGCTGGTCTTCGACAAGTGGAGCTGCAATACCAACGGGCGCCAGGCGATTTTCTTCCGCCAGCCCCCGGAAAAGCGGTACCGCGCGCAAATGATCGATCAGGGTTTTTGTTTCAACGCGGGCGAATGGAATTTTCCGGACGCGCCGGTGCGCGGCCTTTATGCGCGGCATCGCGTGTACGAATCGGTGCGCGGCATGGAGGCCTTCGAGCCCTGGCTCGAACGGCTCGAACATAAAATTTCCAGCGAGGTAATCGGCGAAAGCGCCAGCGAAATTCCGCCGGAATGGTACGATTTCGAGCCGGAAGCTCTCGAGCGGCTGGTGGAACACCTGGACCGCCGGCGGACCCGGGCACGCGAACTGATCCTGGACGCGAAAAAATCCCATCGCCAGCCATTTCCCCACTGGACCTGAAAATGGACGTGAAAAATGACCAATGAAAATCTGCGAACTTTCAGCTACCGCGTGTTGCGTTACACGCCCAACCTGGTGCGCGACGAGTGGGTGAACATCGGAGTGCTGCTCGAGGATTCGGGCTCGAAGCGCCTGGCGGCGCGCCTGGTGGAAGAGCCCGCGGAGCTCGCCCGCGTGCGCAGGCTCCATCCCAATGCCGACGAAGAATTGCTGCGGGGCTTGCCGCGCGAATTCGATGCGCAGATCGCCGCCGCCGGGCTCGACGTGGCGGCCTATCTCGGAAAGCTCGATCAAACACTTTCGAATGTCATCGAACTCAGCCCGCAACGGGCTTTGCTGGCCGAAGATTTCGACGCCGAACTCGACCGGCTGTACCGCGATTACGTTTCCCCTCCGCGGCGCGCCGGGCGCCCGGGCCTGCTCGAAAATACCCGTGTGTGGATTCGCACGCGCATCAACGAAGTGTTCCGCCGCCAGGGAATGCTCAAGAAAATGGAGAAAGGCGTGCGTGTCGAGCAGTTTACCCAGCCGGGCGATCCGATGCGAATCGATTATGCCTACCGCTACAACGGCACGCGTGGCTTTCTGCAAGCCATCTCGCTCGACCGCGATCCCGCGCAGGCCAAGGTGCTGGCCTACACGGCGGAATGCATTCGCGCGAAAGTTTCCTCCGCCGAATTCGCCGCGATCACGGAAATCGAACCGCGCCCCGAAAACACGCGGCACCAGTTCGTCTCGCGATTGCTGCACGATCAAAAAATTGAAATGGTTCCGCTGGCCCGGCTCGATGCCTTCGCGAGCCGCCTTCGCCCCCGGTTGCAGTAAAACTCGTTCGGAGAGCGTCACCAGTCCGGCAATTTTTTTCGGTTCAGCAACGCTTCGGCGGCCCATTTGCCCAGGTAGACCGAAAGCGCGACGCCGTGGCCGGCATAGCCGCCCAGAACAACGGCATTTTGGCTCGCAGGGTGCCGCTCGAAAATCGGCCGCCAATTTTCCGGAAATAAAATCGGGCCGCCCCAGCGATGCGTGGTTCGCAGGCGGGAAAGTGCGGGGTGGAAACCGCGCACGCGCCGCTCGAATTTTGAAAACATTTCCGCCGCTTCGCCCTTCTTCACATCGATCGACGCCAGTTCGCGCCAATCCTTCGGGTGAATCAGGCCGGCGCCCCAGACCATGCCTCCATTCGCGAGTGTGCGCCCCCACAAATACGGAAGATCGACCGTGTAGAACGATTTGTGCCGGGGAAGGCCGATTTCCTTCATGCGCTCTTCACCCAGCTCTTCCGTGGCAATGGCCAGCGTAAACTTGGGCTCCGCGCGCCGGTCAAGCGAACTCAACTCCAATTCTTCAGCGTTGGTGGCGAGCAATACTTTCCCCGCCAGGATCTTGTGCCCGGGAATTTGAATCTCGATCGGATCGCTCCAGCGGATTCCGCGCACCGGAGTATCTTCGAAAAGCGCCGCACCTCCTCGCTCGGCAGCCCGGCCAAGGCCGCTTACCTGTTTTCCTGGATCGACCGTGCCGCCGGGAACATGTTTCAGCACACGCAACGTGCCGGAATCCTGCCAGGCTATGGGGGAATCGCGCCGGCCGCCTTTACGGCCAATTTCCCACGCGCCCGGCAATTCAAGGCCGCATTCGATTTCAAGATCGCGCAGAATTTTTTCGTAACCTGCGAGCACATTACCGAGGCCGGGAAGATCGCCATCGGCCGTTTCATCCAGAGCCATGCCGCCGGTTCGCCCGCTCGCGCCGGCTCCCAATTGCGCTGCTTCGAAGAGCGCGACCGATTTTTGCGGATCGAGCTTCCGCAGCCACGCCGCCGCGGAAAGTCCCGTAAACCCGCCGCCGATCACGGCAAAGTCCACTTGGTCCGGCAGCGGCCGTGCTGCGGGCCGAAAATCAATTTTCCACGGCGGAGTTCCCCAGTCTTGTGCCATGCAGAAGTTAGATGAGGGCGCGCAGCTTCAGGCGCCAGGTATGCCGTTCAAAAAAGTCCAGAGCTGCTGGCGATATCGTTCCGGGGCCAGGATCGATGCCTCTTCGTGGCAGCTCGCGTCTATCGGCAGAAACGTTTTCGGTTCCGGAGCGATTCGGAAGACTTCTTCGCCCAGCACATAAGCGATAACCGGGTCGTGGATGCAGTGAACCACCAGGAGCGGCGCGTGAATTTTGCCCAATTTCCCGGCCGTATCAAATTTCGATTTTGCAACCAGTCCGATCCCGGGCACAAATGGATAGACGTGGCGAGCCACCGCATGGGTGGAGGGGAAAGGAGCTTCCAGAATCAGGCCCGCGACCGGGCGCCGAGTGGCGAGATCAACAGCCACAGCGGTGCCCAACGACTGGCCGAAACTGACAATCCGTTCGCGCGGAATCCCGAGAGTTCCCAGCGCGAAATCGTACGCAGCTTGGGCGTCAAGGTACAGGCCGTTTTCGCTCGGGCTGCCCTGGCTTCGACCGTAGCCTCGATACTCCACCGCCAAAACATTCGCAGGTATCCCAAAGAGGAAGCGATAGGCGTCGGCCCGCGCGGCGATATTGGAAGCGTTTCCGTGAAAAGCCAGGAACGTAAACTTCGCATCCGGATTCGGAATCCACCAACTGTGGAGCCGCACCCCGTCCGCGGTGGTAAGCCACTTTTCTTCAACCGGCAGGCCACGCGGGTTCCAGTCTCCATCCAGCCGGCCGGGCACGTTGGGGAAAAAAATGAGACGTTTCTCGAATATGCGCGCGGAAATCAGGATGGCCGCATAGGCTATGAGCAGCGCGGCCAAGTACCCCAGCAACCGCTTCCTCACTCCCGTACCGTCTGCGACACCAGCAACTCCAAAAATAAAGAATGCTTTCGGTCCAGTTTTCGAGAAACGCTTTGACCTTGCCCATGAACTGGTGCGCAATGGCGCCATCGACCACGCGATGATCGTAGCTCAGCGTGAGATAGACCATCGAACGGATGGCGATCGCGTCATTCACCACTACCGGGCGCTTCTGGATCGCGCCGAGGCCCAGGATGGCCACATTCGGCTGGCTGATTACCGGCAAGCCCATCAGGCCGCCGAACGTGCCGGGGTTGGTGATGCTGAAGGTGCTTTCCTGCACCTCTTCGGGCTTCAATTTCTTCGTGCGGGCGCGCTCGCCCAAATCGTTCACCGCGCGAGCCAGTCCCAGGAAATTTTTCTCCTCGGCATTTTTGATCACCGGAACGATCAAACCCCAATCCAGCGCCACCGCGATGCCGATATTGCATTCGCGGTGCAGCACGATGTTGGTACCGTCGACGGATGAATTCACCGTGGGGAATTCACGCAAACCCTCGACCGCCGCCCGCACAAAGAAAGGAGTGAAGGTGAGCCGGGTGCCGGTGGTCTTTTCAAAATCCGCTTTCGAACGCGCGCGCAGCGTGGCGATTCCGGTGACGTCGGCCTCATCGATCGAATAGACGTGCGGCGAGACCCGCTTCGACATCACCATGTGCTCGGCGATTTTCTGGCGCATCACGGACATGGGCTGCACTTCGTAATGGCCGAAATACATGCGCTCGCGCGGCACGGCTGTTTCGAGCGCGGCATGGGCCGCGCCTGCCGTGGCCGGAGGCATCGCGGGAGGCGGGGCGGAAGGTTGCGGCGCGGCCGCCGTGGCCGTAGCAGGAGCAGTGGCTGTAGCGGCGCCTGCGCTGCCGCCAGATTCCGAAAAAGTCAGAATGTCTTTCTTGCTGATCCGGCCGCCCAGGCCCGTGCCGGGAACTTGCGAAAGATCGATGCCCTGTTCCCGCGCGATTCTGCGAACCAGCGGCGAACTGCGAAGCTTTTCACCCGACTGGCGAGCCGCCGGGGCGGCAGCCGCGGGTGCTGGCGCGGGACTGGGAGCCGGGGCCGCCGTTTCACTCGCCCGAGCGGCAACTGCCGGCGCAACTGCAGGAGCGGGCTTCGGCGCGGGCGCTGGGGACGGCGCAGGAGCAGCCGCTTTAGGTGCTTCGGCCTTTGCGGGAGCAGGCGCGGGTGCAGCGGCCACGGTGCCATCGGAGCTGATCGTGGCGACGACGGTTTGAATCGGCACCGTTTGTCCTTCGGCGACTTTGATCTCCTGCAAAACGCCGGCGGAAGGCGAAGGAATTTCCGCGTCCACCTTGTCCGTCGAAATTTCGAACAGCGGTTCGTCGCGCTCGATTTTGTCGCCAGGCTTCTTCAGCCACTTGGTAATGGTGCCTTCGAAAATGCTTTCGCCCATCTGGGGCATGATCACGTCGACTGCCATTGGACTCTCTCCTTCGATCAAAAACGGGCGGGGCTAAAGCCCGCCCCTACATGAAACCTGAAACCTGGCGCTTACGCGCTCGTTGCTAATACTTCGCAAGTTCGCGGGCGGCCGCGGCCACCTTCTGCGCGTTCGGCAGAAAATGTTCCTCGAGCGGCGGCGAATAGGGCACCGGAGTATCGAGCGAGGTCACGCGCATGATGGGCCCATCCAAATCCTCGAAAGCTTCCCCGCAGACCACCGCAGCAATTTCTCCGGCAATGCCGCCGGTGCGTGTGTCTTCATGCACCACCAGCAGCTTATTCGTCTTTTTCACCGACGCCAGAATCGTTTCTTTATCCAGCGGCAGCAGAGTGCGCAAATCGATCACTTCGGTATCGATGCCTTCCTTCTCCAATAGTGCAGCAGCTTCAAGCGAGGTGTGCGACATGGCCGCATAGGAAACAATCGTCAAATCGCGCCCCTCGCGCCGCACAATCGCTTTTCCCAGCGGCACGGTGTAATCGTCGGTGGGAATTTCTTCCTTGATGCGGCGGTACAGAAACTTGTGCTCGAAAAACAGCACCGGATTATTATCGCGAATCGCCGATTTCAGCAGGCCCTTCGCATCATACGCCGTCGATGGATAAACCACCTTCAATCCCGGCGTGTGCACGAAATACATTTCCGGATTCGCGGAATGGAACGGACCGCCGTGCACGCCGCCGCCGGAAGGCCCGCGCAGCACCATGGGAACCGGCGCGCCCCAGCGGTAATGCGACTTGGCCACAAAATTCGTGATCTGGTTAAACGCGCAAGCGATGAAATCGATGAACTGCAATTCCGCCACGGGCCGCAAGCCCATGTAGCCCATGCCCACCGCCGCGCCCACGATGGCCGTTTCGCTGATGGGCGCATCCATCACGCGTTCCCACCCAAAGCGCGCGAGCAAACCTTCGGAAACCTTGAATGCGCCGCCATACACGCCGACGTCTTCACCCAGCATCACCACCGCCGGGTCGCGGTCCATTTCCTCGAACAGCGCCTGGCGAATTGCCTCCAGCATCGTGACGGGCGCCATGATTATCGTTTCCCTTTCGAGCGCGCGATGGGTTTAGCGGGCTTCGATTTCGATCCGTTTTTCGCGGCCGTCTTGGCCACCAGCTTGACGGGTGGTTTTGATCCGGCCGCGGAAGCGCCGCCGCTTCCAGCCATTTTGAGTTCACGTCCGTTGCCGCTCTCGCCGCTTTCGGCTGGCGCACTCGTCCCTTCCGCTTCTCCGTGGTCGAGCCCGCCAAAATCTTCCACGGTCCATTCCGCCTTCACGCTCGATTGCGGCGGCGTCACTTCTTCGATCGGCCGCTTCCATTCGGCTTCGATGGTGTGGCAGCCCTCGCAATAGACGCCCTGTTCCGCCAGTTCCGGCGGCGGCAGCGGCGATTCCTCGGCGAATTTCTGATCTTTGTCGAGTTCGCGTTCGATGCGCGCGTCAATTTCTGATTTCGTCTTGGCGTCCCAGATCTTGTTGGCGGACAGATATTTTTCGTAATGCGCGATGGGATCGCGCTCCTTCCAGTATTCGTACATTTGCTTCGGCACGTACTCGGCGGGATCGTGCTGCGCGTGGCCTTTCATGCGCATGGTTTTCACTTCGATCAGCACGGGACCATCGCCCGCGCGGCACTGTTCCACGGCGCGCTTGCTGGTCTCGTAGACGGCCAGCACGTCATTACCGTCGGCGACCATCCCGGTGACGCCGTAAGCCTTGGCGCGGTCCACCAGATTGCGAACCGGCACTTGCCGAGCAACCGGAGTCGAATATGCCCACTGATTATTTTCGATCACCAACACCAGCGGTGCCCGCTGCGATGCCGCGTAGTTCATGCCTTCGTGAAACGCGCCGGTGGAGGAGCCTCCATCGCCAATCCAGGTCATGGCCACAATTTTCTGGCCCAGGTAACGGCCCGCCACTCCCACTCCGGCCATTACCGGAATCAAATCGCCGAGCATCGAAATGGGCGAGACGATGTGCAACGTTTTCAAATCTCCAAAGTGGCTGGTGCCATCCTTGCCCAGCGTGGGCGCGGTGTACTTGGCCATGTGCTGCGTGAAGATATCGCGCGGCGGAACACCCTTCACCAACAGCGCGCCAATATTGCGGATCATCGGCGCGAGCCAATCGCGCGCTTCAAGCGCGTAGGCCGTGCCAACCGACACGCCTTCCTGGCCCAGGCTGGAATACAACCCGCCGACAATTTTATTCTGCCGGAAGAGCCGCACCATGCGGTCTTCCAGTTGCCGGTTCAGCTGCATGAAATAGTAGAGATCGAGATGCTGTTCGCGCGTGAGCGGATATTTTCTGCCGTTCGTTTCGGGTTTCGCCGCCATCATCCCACCTCGATCATTTTGCCCGAAGACTTTGAAACCATTGCGGAAGCCGCTGCGCCGGCCGTCAATTCTTGATGCGCGGCCAGAGAATCTTCCAGTTGCGCGCGCGAAACCGGCTGAATCCTCAGCCCCAATACTTCGCCCAAGTGCGTGACGATGCGCGGCTCGACTTCTTCACGCCGCACGCCGCGGCCGAGCATGCGTTCGAGCGACGTGGCGCGCTTATCGGGAATTCCGCAGGGCACGATCAAATCAAAATAGCGCAGATCGGTGGAGATGTTATATGCGAAACCGTGCGACGTCACCCAGCGGCTCAAGTGCACGCCGATCGCCGCCAATTTTTCGGGCCTGCTGGGCGCACCGTCCGGCCGCGGAACCTCTGGCGCCGCTGACGGTTGCTCAACCCAGACTCCCGTAAGTCCAGCGATTCGCCTCGATGCAATCCCCAGATCGGCGGTCGCGCGAATCATCGCTTCTTCCAAGCCTCGAACGTACCAGGCTACATCGCGGCGAAGTCCGCTAAGATCCAGGATTGGATAGCCGACCAGCTGGCCCGGGCCGTGGTAAGTAATGTCCCCGCCGCGGTCCGTCGAATGAAACTCCACATTCATCTGCTTGAGCAGATGCTCCGAAGCACGCAGGTGCTCGGGTTTGCCATTGCGCCCGAGCGTAATCACATGTGGATGCTCGCAAAGTAACAGAACGTCCGGCACGCCGCCCACTTTGCGCGCGGCCACAATGCGGCGCTGCAATTCATAAGCCGCTTGGTAGCCGATCAACCCGAGTTGGACGATCCAGCATTCATTCATAAATATGGCGCCCATTCACTTCCCTAGACATTGATCGCGAGATTATTCACCGCGTTAAACGCATCGCCCATTGCTTCCCAAACGGTCGGGTGCGCGTGGATCATGTTCATCATGTGCTCGACGGTAGCTTCCAGGCCGATCGCCGTGGCCGGCTCGGCGATAATCTCCGTCGCGAACGGACCGATCACATGCACGCCGAGAATCTCTCCATATTTTTCCTCGGCCACCACTTTAATGAATCCTTCGTGCTGGCCAATGATTGACGCTTTGCTATTGCCCGCGAAGGGAAACTTGCCGATTTTCACTTTGAACCCTGCATCGCGCGCCTGTTTTTCGGTGTATCCAATCGATCCGATTTGCGGCTCGCAATAGGTGCAGTTCGGGCAACGCAACCGGTCGAATGCGGGCATCTCTTTTCCAGCCATTTTCCCGACGGCGATAATTCCTTCCATGGAAGCGGCGTGCGCGAGTTGCGGCAATCCAGCCACGATATCGCCGATGGCGTAGAGATTCGGCTCGTCCGTTTCCAGATGGCCATTGGTATGAATAAATCCGCGCTCGACTTTTGCCTTGGTCTTTTCCAGGCCCAAATTCTCGGTCATAGGACGGCGGCCCACGGCGATCAAAACTTTTTCGGCGGCGATGGTCTGCGATTTACCGCTTTTATCCTTGAATACCACCGAAGCGCCCTTGGCGTCTTTTTTCACAGACTCCACTTTGGCTTCCGTCTCGATGCGAATTCCCTTTTTCTTAAAAGCCTTGGCAAGCTCCGCGGCAATGTCGGCGTCTTCGAGCGGAACGATCGTCGGCAGCATCTCGAGCAGCGTAACTTCCGCGCCAAACGAGCGATAAATCGAAGCGAATTCCACGCCCACCGCGCCGCAGCCAACCACAACCAGCGACTTCGGAAGGTTCGGCAGCATCAACATGCCGCGATTGCTGAGGATGGTATTTTCGTCGATGGTCACGCCAGGAATGGAACGCGCGTCGGAACCAGTGGCCAGCATGATATTGGTAGCTTCAATTTCAGTGGTTTTACCATCTTTTTCCACGGACACGCGCCCCGGCCCGGCCACTCGGCCCCAGCCCGCCACGCTTTCCACTTTATTTTTGCGGAAAAGAAACTCGATTCCTTTGGCATGCTTCTTGACGATCTTATCCTTGCGCAGCAGGATCGCTTCCCAATTCACTTTTACGTCTTTGACCGTGAAACCGTACTCTTCCGCGGCCTTAAAATGATCGTAAAGCTCGGCGTGATACAGGAGCACTTTCGTGGGAATGCAGCCGATGTGCAAGCAGGTGCCGCCCAAATAACTGTCTTTCTCGATGACGACGGTTTTCAGGCCCCACTGCCCAGCCCGGATCGCGGCGACGTAGCCCCCCGGGTCCGCTGCCAATGATGGCGAGATCGTATTTGGCCAACCGAACCTCCTTGCGGGCACACAGTCCAATAGCAACGAATATAAGGGGAATTCAAAGGGCCATGCGCGCCCGGAACGCGACCCTTCCCATCGCGTGCGAATTGTTGATTCTATCAGCGCCCCATAAGCGCCGCAACCCTGCCCGGATTCCCTGTTCCTGAATTGCCGCCATCTCCGGTGCTTGAAGCTTTTACTGGGGATTCTAGCCGGCGCGAAGCGTAAGGCCAAAAACCCGCCATTTTTCCGCGGATTGCTCCACGCGCACCTCCCTTCCTGTTTTCAATTTGTAGCACAACCCAGTGGCTGGATTGACAACGATGGATGCGGTCTGTACAATCGGCGGTTTGTTGGCTGGCCAATGTGGCCGCCTTAGGGACCCCGAACCATGGATAAGAAGCGATTAGAGTATTACAAGAAGAAACTGGTCCAACGCCGCGAGGAATTGCTGCGCGCCATCGCTCGCACGGAACAAGAAGGCCGCGAAGCCGACGAAGATCCCACGGTTGACCTCGCCGATAAAGCGGCAAATTCCTATACCAAGGAATTCCTCTTCGGCCAGACGCACAACGATCGGTCTCTGTTGCAATTGGTGGATAAGGCACTCGAAAGGATCCGGGAAGGCGAATACGGCGAGTGCGCGCAATGCCATGAAGAGTTGCAGCAGAAGCGCCTGGAGGCGGTTCCCTGGGCGCCCCACTGCATCGCCTGCCAGGAAAAACACGAACAGGGATTGCTGTAAACCGTAAGCGAACTCCCTTCGCAGAGGTTTTTCAAAACATTTCTGCTGCGCGAAGCGTGTGCACACGTGTCCGCGCGCTGGAACGCCGCCTTTCCAGTCGCCAACAAATCTCCAGGGCTGGCCCCCGTGAACAATTTGTAGCTTCCCAAGCGATCCAGATGGGAGTAATCTTCTGTTTACCACACAGTTAAATATACGAACAATATGCTTCGCGCCGCGCTTGATGCGTTGTCATCGATATTGTTTCCCGCTCCCTGCCGGATCTGCCAGGAGCCATTGACCTCTGCCAGCTCGATTCCGATATGCTTGGAGTGTCTTTCATCGTTCGAACGCCTTGTGGAGCCTCTGTGCCAGCACTGCGGACGGCCATTTGTTTCCGGCGTGCCCGCGCAGGCGCAGCAGGCGCTTTGCTACGTCTGCCGCCGTGGCGTCTACTCCTTCCAGCTGGCGCGCAGCCACGCTGCTTACAATGATCCAATGATGAAAGCCATCACTCTGATGAAATATGAACAAGTGACGCGGCTGGGCAATTGGTTCGCGGCCCGGCTCGCCGAGCGAGTGGCCGAAAATCCGGAAGCCCTGGCGGCGGATGTAGTAATTCCCGTTCCGCTTCATCCTTTGCGGCAAAGGGAGCGCGGTTACAATCAAGCGGAGTTGATCGCCAGGCCGCTCGCGAAACGCCTGGGGATTCCTCTGCGAACCTATCTGCTGGTACGCACGAAGCCCCGGCCGGCGCAACATCGCCTGACCCGGCATGAACGCTGGCAGACGGTCCGTGGCGCGTTCGCCACCCGCGCTGGCGCGCAAGTTGACAAGCTCCGGGTTCTGCTGATAGATGATGTCTTTACGACTGGCGCAACACTGGATTCCTGCTCGCGCACTCTGCTGCAGTCTGGAGCTGCCCGAGTGATAGGACTGACGGTAGCGCGCGTAATCCCCAACTGGACTTCTGCCGGGAGAGAAGGTAACCAATAGGTTTGCGCAAGCATTAACTAGCGGTAGCCGGAATTGCTTCTCCGGCGCTCGAAGTTCTAGTACTATTTAGGAATCGGGCTTCACTGCCGGTGATTTAATCGCGTAAGAGTTCTGGTAAAAGTTATGGACCCAAGGCTCAACAACGGGTTGCGGCCCCGACCTAAGCTGTTGTCGGGCAGCACCGGGATGGGCTTGCCCGCGATAAATCCTGTATCGCCTCATCCTGGCCGCCTCTCGTTGATGCAGGCTCCCGTGCTTGTGCTGAACGCCACTTTCGAGCCGATCAATGTGACCGCAGTGCGGCGTGCCCTGGTGCTTATGCTGAAAGGGGTGGCCCAGGCCGAAGAATCGAACGCTGCCCAGGTTCATTCCACATCCAAATCGGTGGCGGTTCCTTCGGTGATCCGTCTGTTAAGTTACCGGCATATTCCGCAACAGAGCCGGGCGCTTTCGCGGAAAAACATTTTGCTGCGCGACCGGAATACCTGCCAGTTCTGCGCGCGCATTTTTCCCGCATCCGAACTCACGCTGGACCACGTGATGCCGCGTTCGCGCGGCGGCCGTTCCTCGTGGGAAAATCTGGTGGCCTGCTGCTACGAATGCAACAATCGCAAGGGCGACCGCACCCCCGAAGAAGCCGGATTGCGTCTCTCGCGGCGGCCGCGGCCTTTCACGCTGCATACTTCCCGGCAGCTGATGCGGCTGATCGGGCACAAAGACGAAAAGTGGCGCAAATATCTTTTTTATTGATCCGCGAAAAAAACGCAACCAAATCCTGCGCCGCGCATCCAACTAATCAAACACATCTAGGACACACCCCGGGAGGCAGTTCTGGGTAAACCCAAGCTGCTTCCCTTCCTTTTTTCCTCCCCTGGTTATTCATCTGAATCTCCGATAAATTGAGCGCTCCGTTTCTGGAATGCTGAACCATTGCGGAGGATTCAATGTCCACGCCCCTGCGAGTCACGGAATCACAATTGCAAAATCTCTTGAATGAAGTCGCTTTCACTCGAAATTTCGGATTTCGCGTTCAGTCGTTGAACGACGGCGAATGCACACTGTCAGTTCCTTTCCAACCCGATTTCGAGCGGCCCGGCGGCGTCGTGAGCGGGCAGGTGTTCATGGCCGCCGCGGACGCAGCCATGTGGCTGGCGATCATGACGCGGCTGGGAATGGAAGAAAATGCGCTGACCGTGGAATTGAAGACGAATTTTCTGGGGGCCGCGCGCCGCGAGGATATTCTGTGCTCGGCGCGCATTCTAAAACAGGGTCAACGCCTGATCTATGGCGTTGCTGAATGCCGCAATCGGCAGGACAAATTGCTCACCCATCACACGATTACTTATATCCGTCCGGCCAACAGAACATCGTCATAGACGAAACTTCTTCAGCAAATCACGGCGGGCTGCCGCGAACATGAATCAACCGATGCCGGCATTACATCCGGAAAACCACCTGGATTCCCCGCCGCCAATTTTCATTCAAGCCGATTCGCGTGATTTGAATTTCCGGCGAAAGGTGCCGTTGAATGATTTCCACGGCGGGATGAAATCGGAGCCCCGGAGCCGCCAGCCAGACTAGCGGAGGCCGCGGATCGAGTTCGACGCCGGTGAAATAACCGTAGCGGGGGAAATCTCCTTCCCGGTGATGCGCGCGCACGCGAAGCCAATAATCCACGGCTTGCAAGGGCAGGTGCAGATCTTCCGAGGCTTTCAATTCAATGATCGCCAGGCGGCCCGCGCGAGTGACGCCCAGAAGATCCATCACGCCGCGATCGCCCGCGGCGAAAGCCGGCGCTTGTGAATACAGAAAGCGAGGATCGAGCTGCGCGTCCAAGCGCGAGGAATCTCCGAGCACCAATGTCTCCAGCCAGCGCTCCGCGGCCGCGCGATAAAGCGGGTGATTGGCATCTTCGGCCAGCGAACTGCGATGCAGATCGAGTTGTCGAACCAGGCCTTCTAACTTCGCGCCATTCGCGCGTGTGAGTTCGTCGCGCTCGTCCTCGAGCCCAAAGAAAATCCGCCCATCGCCGCAGCGTGCGAATTCCAGGCCGCGAAATCGAAACGCCACCTCGCGAGTGCCGGGCGGAACGGACGCAACAATATTGCCGGGAGAAAGCGCGAGGATTCTTTCGACGGTCTCCTGCGCGGCCGCAAGCGTTCCTTCGATTTCGCGCCGCGGCGTCAGCCGGCTTTCGATGTTTCCAGTGTCGCTAGCGGGGACGCGCCGCGCATGCCAGGTATCTTTGGAATATTCGAAGACTTCAACATGCGTGTCCGCCGAGAGCCCGTGCAATCGTTCCACCGGCAGCCGCGCCATGCCGTCCGGCAGAAAAAGCCGCAGGCCCTGCACTGCTCGCCTCTCGGCGTGTTCGCGCGACCGGTCGAGCCAGATCAATCCGAAACTGAGTATGCCTTCCACCACCGGCGCTTCTTCGACCGGTGAAACGCCCAGGATCGCCCACGCTCGGCTGCCCTCGACGAGCAAACCCCGCGTGTAATTTCCTGAGATGGAATGCGCCAGATCGGGCGAGGTGGAAAGCGAAGCGGGCTGCGCATCCGGAAACTGCTCGGCAAGCATGCGTTGGAACCGCGCGCGAAATTGCTCGCGGCTCACCCGCCGTGCGGGGCGCGGCGCGTCTGCACGAATGAACGACAGGCGCCCGGGACGCGGACGCCCGAAGCGCTGCACTTCCAGAACCAGCTGAGCGGGAGAATTTTCAGTCACGCGCAGGACGCGGCGCGTCAAATTACGCTGCTCCGACCAAAGATGTACCAGTGCTTGCTTGCCTTGCTGCCGAAATTCGAATCGTAATCCGGCCAGCTCGGCAAGCCATTCGCCGTCTTCGTGCACTTCCACATTTCCGGCGGTGGCCAGTTCATTTAAGGCGCTTTCGAGATTGGTCAGCTCGTCCATCGGCCGAGACGTGCGCAGTGTTACGGAGAATCGAGCAGCAATCCAGTGACGTGGATCGACGGGTACTCGTGATTCCACTCGTCGGGGATATGTTCGAAGGTAATTTGAAATGGTTGACGCAGTCCGCCGGGCAGCGGCCGGTCCTGCTGGGTGATTACGCGCTGCTTTTCGCGCAGGACCACTTGTTTGAACGGATCACGGAATTCGACCGTCAGTTCGAGAGCGCGAATCGAGCGCGTCCCGTCGTTCGAAACCTCGCCGGTCACGTACGTGAATTCCTGGTTCAGAAAATTCGCGGCGCGGGACATCTGCACATTCAGAAAATGAATGCGTTCCGCGTACGCTTGCTCTTCGGGACCGAACGGAAGCGGCTTTTGTTGCGCCACCGGAGAAGATCGCGTCATCCGGTTCACCAGGAACAGACCGCCGAGCAGCAGCAGCACCACTGCCGCGCCCACCGCCAGCATTAGCGCAAAATTACTGTCTCTTTTTTTCTCGATCGTTTCCGGAATCTCGGGCAGGTTTGGAAGATCGGACATGTCAGCTTCTCTGTCGGCCAGGGATCATAGCGCTGAATTTACTGCGCCATTTCAACGCCCAAACGCCAAGCGCAGCACCAGCGGCTCGGGCAGTCCAGCGGCTGTCATACGCTGCTGGACGGCCGCCACATCGTAGGCGACACGCCAGAATTCGATATTGTTGTTCTCCAAATCGGCGATGGCAAATCCAGCCCGCGGATCGCCATCGCGCGGCTGGCCCACCGAGCCCGGATTCAGCAAATACTGCGCATCCTTCTCCAGCGTAAGCGTCGCGAAATCCTTCCCCGCAGGCGGTTTGAAATGCAGAGCCTCCACCCGGTTGGAGCGCATGGAAAAACCGCCCTGAATATGAGTGTGTCCGAAAAAAGTAATGGCGGAGGGCGATTCCAGCAATCCTTCCAAGGCTTGCGCCGGCGCGAATACATATTCGTCTTCATCGGCCACCGCGCCGTGCACAATGGTGATGCCATCCACCTGCAGCGGACCTGTGGGCAACTGCTTCAGGTATTCCGTGTTATCCGGGCGAAGCTGTTGTTGAGTCCACATGGCAGCGCTTCGCGCGACGGGATTAAAGTCATCGGCATTATCGATTCCGCAACCGGCTTTATCGTGATTCCCGCGAATCGTCACGGCGCCGATCGCACGGATGCGGTCCACCACTTCGTTGGGATCGGGACCGTAGCCGACTGCATCGCCCAGGCACACGGCTTTCTCCCAGCGCCCTTCGGCGGCAGCCAGCGCCGCTTCCAGCGCAGTCATATTGGCGTGAATATCGCTAAGAACCAAAAACCGCATCTCGATGATCCCCCAGGGTCGAGCGGGCGATTATAGTCGAAGCCGGGCCCACTTGCACGAACTGGAGAAGCGACGCAAGCCCGGCGGCGGAGCAACCCAAACGGTCGCTACTTAATCCTGCTCCCTTCGCCCCGCCACGGATCAGCATACAGTCACCATAGCTATAGAAGCGATAATTCTGCTCAACCGCATGCCGATAAGCCCGAAGAATCAACTCTTTTCCGGCAAACGCCGCTGCCAGAATCAGCAGACTCGATTTTGGCAAATGAAAATTCGTCAAAATTTGTTCCACAACGCGAAACCGGTGGCCGGGATATATGAATATCTCGGCCTCCGCTCTGCCCGGTTCGACCAGCGCTCTCGAATTTCGAGCCGCGGATTTCCCGGCCGCATCCTCGAGCGTGCGCACTACCGTCGTGCCTACAGCCAAAATGGCCCGGCCATCACGCCGAGCCCGTTCCACAGCTTCCGCCGTGGATTCCGGAATCTCGTAGCTTTCCCGGTGGACGTGATGCTCTTCGATTCGCTCGGTGCGCACCGGCTCGAATGTCCCCAAACCAACTTCCAGCGTTATTTCACGGATCTCCATACCTCGCGCGCGCAATCGATCCAGAATTTTCGGAGTGAAATGCAAACCAGCCGTCGGCGCTGCTGCGGCTATGCCGCAACGCGCGAAAATTGTTTGATACCGCTCGCGGTCCTCGGAATCATCCGGCCGTCTGATATAAGGAGGAATCGGAATGTGCCCCAATCTTTCCAATTTCTGCGGCAGGTTCTCCGCGTCTAAAAAGCGCAGATGACGAAGCCCGAAATCTCCGCGGCGAATCACTTCCGCTTCCAGCTCGCCTTCACCGAAAATCACGCGTTCGCCAACCGGTACTTTCCGCCCCGGCCTAACCAGCGCTTCCCATACGTCTGTTTCGATTCGGTGTACCAATAGAACTTCAATTGTAGATTTCAGATGCTCCCGGCTCGCCGCACCCCGGCGGCCGGCAGGCTGGGCATGGATTCCTTTGCGGCGGCCCAATAGACGCACCGGCAGCACCCGGGCATTGTTCACAATAATCAGTTCGTCGCCGCGCAATAGTTCTGGAAATTCGCGGAAATCGCGGTCTTCCCAGTGCCCTGAAACGCGATCGAGTAGCAGGAGTCGCGACGCGTCACGTTCCTCGAGCGGCCGCTGCGCGATCCGTTCGCATGGAAGTTCGTAATCGAAGTCCGATAAAAGCATTGTTGGAAACGGAAATCCTCCGTGGGAGTCATGACACTCCGAAGGGTACTGGCTCGAATTCTGGTTGTACAGATGGATTGCATAGCCGCTCAATATTTTCCAGAATGGGACTGAAGAGTGGCCGGCTCTCTCTTCAGTAATAGTGACACTTGGTTGAGTGCATGTTTGATGAAGAGGGGTTGGCTATTGTGTAGGAATTATGTTATGAAAACGCCTCAATCATTGTTTTGTCCATGTTTTTCATACTGTGCCGCGCCGATCATTCGAATCGACGCAAATGCTTCCAAGCCGCGCGGCAAAAAGGAAAGATAGATTCGAGAAGGGGTCAGTTTGCCCGAATCACAGGTGGTCATCAGCCAGCGGGGATCCGAGCGACTACAGTCCGGCCACCTCTGGATTTATCGGAGTGATATCCGAAGAGCAGATGCGGGTCCAGGCGACTTGGTTCGTCTGGTGGACGATCGCGGCAGGTTTCTAGGCCGCGCGTTTTATAGCGATCGTTCGCAAATCGCCGTCCGCCTGCTCACCCGCGACGACATCGCCGTCGACCGCGCCTACTTCACCAGGTGTATCCAGGCTGCTGCCGATTATCGCAAACGCGTGGTTCAGGATACCGAAGTCTATCGCCTGCTCTTCGCCGGCAGCGACGGAGTGCCCTCGCTCATTGTCGACCGCTACGCGGATTACCTGGTGATTCAAACTCTCAGCCAGTCTGCTGAAAAGCGTAAGGGCGAATTCTGCCAGATTTTGCAGGAGCTCTTCTCGCCCCGCGGAATCGTCGAAAGAAACGATCCGAAAGTTCGCCTGCTGGAGGGCCTCGACCAGAGAGTTTCCATCCTTTCCGGCGAGGTGCCTGCCCAGTTGCTCGCCCGCGAAAACGGAATGTTATTCGCGTTCGATCTGTTGAAAGGACAAAAAACCGGCGGCTTTCTGGATCAGAGGGAAAACCGTGCCGCCGCGCGCACCTATGCCAGCGGCGAGGTGCTGGATTGTTTCTCCTATCAAGGCGGTTTCGCCCTGACGGTTGCCAATTCTGCCGCGCACGTCGAGGCCATTGATCTTTCGCCCATGGCCGTGGAAGCGGGCCGCCGCAACAAGGAACGCAACGGAATCACAACAGTCACTTTTCGCGAAGCAAATGCATTTGATGTGCTGAAAGAGTGCGATGAAGTAGGGCGTCGATTTGACATGATTATCCTCGACCCTCCCGCATTTGCCAAGAACCGCGAGAGCATTCCGGCCGCCAGGCGAGGTTACAAAGAGATCAACCTCCGAGCACTCAAAATATTGCGCAAGGGCGGGTACCTGGTCACCTGCTCCTGCTCCCATCACATTTCCGAACCGTTATTCCTGCAAATCGTAGCCGAGGCTGCCACCGATGCCCGGCGGACTGTGGTCGTCGTCGAGCGCAGAACGCAGGCCAGAGACCACCCCATCATGCTGACCATGCCCGAAACTCTGTACATCAAGTGTCTGATTCTTAGGGTATTGGAATAAATTTCTCGCATTTTTGGATCTCGCGTATAGCCGTAAAAAAATACTTGACAACGATACGCTAAGATATTATGCTTCGCCCGTGGTTATATTTTGAGAAGCAGGGAGGGTCTAATGACCACCATCACTCGCTGGCATCCCTTTCGGGATATGGCTAACTTTCAGGAGCAGTTTAATCAGTTGATTGAGAATAGCTACGGCACTCGGGGCAATGGCTCGGCATTAACGGCATGGTCTCCGGCTGTGGATATTTACGAGACCGAAAACGAGCTTGTCATGAAAGCAGATCTTCCAGACCTCAACGAGAAAGATCTGGACGTCCGAGTCGAAAACAACATGCTCACGATTCAAGGTGAGCGGAAATTCGAGAAGCAAGTGTCGGAGGAGAACTATCTCCGTGTGGAGCGCGCCTATGGTTCATTCACACGCAGTTTCTCGCTGCCGAACACGGTAAACCCGGAAGGTGTCAAGGCGGACTACAGCAATGGCGTCCTCACTGTGACACTGATGAAGAAAGCGGAGGCAAAACCGAAGCAGGTAAAGGTCAACGTCTCCAAGAATTAAAACTAAGTTTCATACCTTCATAAAAAGGGCCCGGGATCTGAGCTTTGATTCGTTCGGAAGTTTGAGGGCGGCGAATTGGTTGATGGAGGGCCGCCCTTGCCGCGAAACAGGCGCCTCGGGCCCTTTCGTTTTCCATTCAGAGTAGAATAAGAGTTGCGAGGTGGAACAGAACCAGAAGAGGAACGGAGATGCTACGATTTGACAAACTGACGGTCAAAGCTCAGGAGGCCCTGCAGGCAGCGCAGGAAATTGGCGCGCGCCAGAATCAACAACAGATTGAGCCTTTGCACTTACTGGCTGCGCTGGTCGAGCAGAAGGAAGGAGTGGTCCCCCCTCTGCTGGGAAAACTCGGTGTGCCTGCCGAGACGCTCTCAGCCGAGATCTCGAGGCGCCTGGATCGCTTCCCTAAAGTCAGTGGAGTGGCGCAACAATTCCTGAGTCCGACGACGAACCAACTGGTGGAGCATGCCTTCGAGGAAGCCGCGCGCTTCAAGGATGAGTACGTCTCCACCGAACATTTACTGCTGGCGATCGCAGCATTGTCGCGCGACCCTGCCGGTGAAATCCTCGCCAAATTCGGCGCCAGTCACGACGCCATTCTGCAGGCACTCGCTTCGGTGCGTGGAAGCCATCGCGTAACCAGCCAGACTCCGGAGTCCACCTACGAGGCGCTCAAGCGATACGGACGCGATCTGACCGACCTGGCACGGCGCGGCAAGCTCGATCCTGTTATTGGCCGCGACGAGGAAATCCGCCGCGTCATGCAGATTCTGGCCCGCCGCACCAAGAATAATCCGGTGTTGATCGGCGAACCGGGGGTTGGCAAAACGGCCATTGTGGAGGGCCTTGCCCAACGCATCGTCTCGGGAGATGTGCCCGAAGTGCTGAAGCCGAAACGCATCGTGGCACTCGATCTCGCCTCCTTGGTAGCAGGAGCGAAATATCGCGGCGAATTTGAAGACCGCCTGAAAGCGGTGTTGAAAGAGATCACCGATTCCGAAGGCCAGGTCATTCTGTTCATCGACGAACTGCACACCCTGGTCGGCGCCGGCGCAGCCGAAGGATCCATGGACGCCTCAAACATGCTGAAGCCGGCCCTGGCGCGCGGCGAACTGCGTTCCATCGGCGCCACCACAATCAATGAATATCGCAAGTACATCGAGAAAGATCCCGCCCTTGAGCGCCGCTTTCAGCCGGTTTTTATCGGCGAACCCTCGGTGGAAGATACCATCGCGATTCTCCGCGGTCTGAAAGAACGCTACGAAGTACACCATGGCGTCCGCATCAAGGACGCAGCCATCGTAGCCGCCGCCATGCTTTCGCAACGCTACATCACCGACCGTTTCCTGCCGGACAAAGCGATCGACCTGGTGGACGAAGCTGCCGCCGGACTGCGCATGGAAATCGATTCCATGCCCGCGGAAATCGACGAGATCGAACGGCGCGTGATGCAGCTGGAAATTGAAAAGCAGGCCCTCCGCAAGGAATCCGACGCCCATTCCAAGGAACGGCTGAAGGAAATCGAACAACAGCTTGCCGGCCTGAAAGAACAATCCAGCGGCCTGAAAGCGCAGTGGCAAACCGAAAAAAAAGCCATCGCTCGAATCCGCAAAATCAAGGAAGAGATCGAGCAACTCCGCGCCGAAGAGCAACGACTCGAGCGCACGGGCGAACTGGCCCGCGTGGCGGAAATCCGCTACGGAAAACTGGCGGCCGCCGAAAAAGAACTTCAAAGCGCTCAGCAGGATTTGGCCGAATTGCAGAAGGTCCACTCGATTCTGAAGGAAGAAGTGGGCGAAGAAGAAATCGCCCGTATCGTGAGCAAGTGGACAGGCATTCCCGTGGGCCGGCTGCTCGAAGGCGAAATCGAAAAACTGGTGCACATGGAAGAGCGCCTCCGCCAGCGCGTCGTGGGCCAGGAAGATGCGCTTGAGCGCGTCGCTAACGCCATCCGCCGCAGCCGCTCCGGCCTCTCCGATCCGAATCGCCCGATCGGTTCGTTCATATTCATGGGCCCCACCGGCGTCGGCAAGACGGAACTGGCTCGCGCTCTCGCTGAATTCTTGTTCGACGACGATCACGCGATGGTCCGACTCGACATGTCCGAATACATGGAGAAGCACTCCGTGGCGCGCTTGATCGGCGCGCCTCCGGGATACGTGGGCTACGAAGAAGGCGGCCAGCTTACGGAGCAAATTCGCCGCCGTCCCTATGCCGTGATTTTGTTCGACGAAATAGAGAAAGCGCATCCCGATATTTTCAACGTGCTGCTGCAAATTCTGGAGGATGGCAGGCTCACCGACGGGAAAGGCCGCACGGTGGATTTTCGCAATGCCGTCATCGTGATGACCAGCAATGTTGGCTCAGCCGCCATTTTCGAACTGTCCTCCAGCGATCCGAAAAAAGCCCGCGAACAGGCTTTCGAAGCGCTGCGCCATCTCTTCCGCCCGGAATTCTTGAATCGCGTGGACGACATTGTGCTCTTCCAACCGCTGGGCAAGGAACAGCTCGAACCGATCATCGATCTGCAACTCGCGCGCCTGGTGAAGCAGCTCGAACATCGCGGAATTACGATCAAGCTGAGCAAGTCAGCACGCGAACTGCTGTTCAAGGAAGGCTACGACCCAGCCTACGGTGCGCGGCCGTTGCGGCGCGCGATCCAAAGGCTGATTCAGGATCCGCTGGCCATGAAGCTACTGAATGGAAGCGTGCTGCCAGGCGACCACATTCTGGTGGATGCGGATCGAAAGCTCGGCGAAATGAAGTTCGAACGTGAAGCCGTAACGGCGTCGGCATAAGAAGTTAGAACCGCGTCAACAGGCCCGTGCATCTGATCCGATTGCCGGCGCTGTCCTAATTTGAGATTGATTAGGTTTTCAGGGGGTCGGAGCTTCAGCTCCGACATCAGCAAATACAAGAAAAGTGGGCTTTAGCCCCTGAAGCTCCACGCAGTAATGGTTGTCACCACGCGACGGCGGGTCAAATTAGGACAATACCCGATTGCCACACGGCTTGATTTTTAGAAGTTGGAGAACGAGGAAATCTATATGAAGACGATCAAAACTGCCCTGCTGCTCACGGCGCTCACGCTGCTGCTTCTTTTCGGCGGACAGGCAATTGCCGGTCAACGTGGAATGACCATCGCACTCTTCATCGCAATCGCCATGAACGGTACCGCTTATTTCTTTTCCGATAAAATCGCTCTGGCTTCGAGCGGCGCAAAACCGGTTACGCGCGAACAGGCCCCTCGCCTCTATGCCGTGATGGAACGTCTGGCGGGCAAAGCCAATCTGCCCATGCCCAAGCTCTACGTGATTCCGCAGCCGGCGCCGAATGCGTTTGCAACCGGCCGCAATCCAAGCCACGCTTCCGTGGCGGCCACCGAGGGCCTGCTCCAGCTATTGGACGATGAAGAACTCGAGGGCGTGATCGCGCACGAACTTTCTCACGTTCGTAACTACGACATTTTGACTTCCTCCATCGCAGCTACCCTGGCTGGTGCAATCACCTGGGTCGCCAGCATGGGCCGCTGGGCTTTGATTTTCGGCGGCGGCGGGGCGTTGGGTGGGCGCGATAATGACCGCGGCGGCGGTGGCTTGACGGCGCTCTTGATGCTGATTGTCGCTCCTCTCGCGGCGCTTCTGCTCCAACTGGGAATCTCGCGCCAGCGTGAATACGAAGCGGACGCTTCCGGAGCGCGCATGGTTGGCCATCCTTATGGCCTGATGCGGGCGCTCGAAAAACTCGGCGCTTACAATAAGCGTATTCCGATGAACATTTCTCCTTCCACTTCCGCGCTGTGCATCGTTGCCCCTCTGAACGGGGGGCAGATGATGATGAGCCTGTTCAGCACGCATCCTCCTCTCGACCGGCGAATCGAAGCTCTGAAGAACATGCAAATCACTCACTAATCACCACGATTGCAAAATTCATCTCCTGGATAGCTTGCGGTTAATGGGTCTCCAGGTTCGATTTTCAATCGCGAGCACTTAGAGAACTGCCGCAATGACGTTCCCTCATCTCTCCTCCTCCCCCTCTCCAATTACGCCCTGGATTGACACTCTCGGTACACGCGAAGAAACGATGAGAAGCGCGTAAAGTTTTCAGGGTATCAACCCAAGCCGGCGTCCCAGCTTGTTTCACGGGTACAAAGTAAGCTACCTATTATCAATGGCTTACGAACGGCTTGTGGCGCCAATAGGATTTGGCCGCAGGCGTGCACTCTCTAGCTTGTGCAGGGGTGGTCGAAAAGGAGAATCAGAATGCTCGAGCAAAGAGACACAACAGCAGTAGTAGAGCAGCCGGAAGGTACGCCACGCTGGGTGGGCCTGGCAGTGGTAGTGCTGGCTGTCATCGGAATCGTGGCGCTGGGCATCGGCTGGAGCGCCAGTTCACGCGCAACCAACCTGGAGCAGGGCCTCACGGCTCAATCGCAGAACATCAAGCAATCGCAGGACGTTCTAAGCCAGCGGTTGGCGCAAGCAGAGGAAACCAACGCTCAGATGCGGGGCGAACTCAGTGTGGTCACCGACCGCCTCAAGCTGACGCAAGGTGAGCTCTCGAGCGCGCGCAAGTACGCGAAGCAAGTGAAGGAAGAAGATCAACAGAAATTGGAAGCGATGCAGAGTGACGTCTCCAACCAACTCGCTACCAAAGCCAGCGCCGATGACCTGAAGGCCACCAATGGCGACGTTGCCGGCGTCAAGACCGATCTGGAAGGCACCAAGAGCAATCTACAAATGGCCCGCGGCGAGTTGGGCACTCTGATCGCTCGCAACCACGACGATATCGAAGTGCTTCGCCGCATGGGGCAGCGCGATTACTACGAGTTCACCATCGACAAGAAAGGCAATCGCCAGAAAGTGGGCGACATAATGGTTGAACTCCGCGGCACCAACGCCAAGAAGAATCAGTTTACCGTGGCGATTTATGCGGACGATGCGCGTTACGAAAAGAAGAACCGCTCCTCCAACGAGCCGATCTACTTCTACACGCGTGGCTCGCGCGCCGCGGCGGAACTGGTCGTCAACCATGTAGGAAAAGATAAGATCACTGGTTACCTGAGCGTTCCGAAGTCCGGTGCGCCTCAGCAAGGGACGGGCAACTGAAGTAGCCGACGGTTGGTAACTGCTCTTCTCATCTCCGCGGGCGGAATGGGAAAGCAGCCCCGTAGCGGGGTCAGGCGAGGGCGCTCGATGCGAGCGCCCTCTTTTTTTTGTTTAGAATTCGTTCCGGACTATTCCGACTTGGTTAGGAAGCGCATCTTGCGCCGGTGAAATATTCTGGCCAGCGCGTTCAGTTGGTCGTAGGTGATCTTTCCCTGCTCGTAGAGCTTTACCTTGGCCTTGGCCGCCTTGCGCCGGCGGTGTTGCATCTTCCAGGCCAAAAACCGCTTGTCATTTGCCATCCCGTGTCCTCCAGGGTGAACTGACATTGTAACGGACCTCGGCCCGGATGCAAGCCTGAGCGATGCATTTCGGTCCAAGTTCGGATACCATGTGGCCGAGCATGGCTTATTTCGCAATAGAAAGCGCCCGAATCCTCACTCCCCTCGAGGAAATCACCGCCGCCGTCATCCTCATCGAGGATGGCCGGATCGTCCGCGTGGGCCGGCGCCAAGAAATACAACTGCCGACCGGAGCGAAGCTTATCGACGCCACAGGGCGCACGATTGTACCGGGCTTCGTGGACGTGCATATCCACGGCGCCGGCGGGCATGATGTGATGGAAGGAAGCCCGGACGCCCTCGAAACAGTGGCGCGCACCGTGGCGCGATATGGAACCACCACTCTGGTAGCCACCACGGTGACGGCACCCACGGACCAGACTTGCAGAAGCCTCGAAGGCATCGCCCGATACATCCGCAGTCCGCTCAACAGCGGCGCGCCATCCTCGCCGCGCGCCGAAATCGTGGGAATCCATTTCGAAGGGCCGTTCATCAGCCACGCGCGGCGCGGCGTACATCCGCCGGATTCGATTGCCAATCCATCCATCCCCACGCTCAATCGATTCCTCGATGCTTCCGGTGGATACGCGCGAATCCTGACCATGGCGCCGGAGTTGCCAGGTGCTTTCGAGTTGATTCAGACAGCTCGCGCAGCCGGCCTGATTGTGTCTCTGGGCCACACCGACGCGACGTACGAAGTGGCCAGCGCGGCTATCGACCGCGGCGCAAGCCACGCCGCGCACGTTTTCAACGCCATGCGCCCATTTTCACATCGCGAAACAGGAGTGCTGGGCGCAGTGCTCACCGATCCGCGCGTGACAGCCGAAGTGATCGCTGATGGCGTCCACGTGGACGATGCGGCGATTCGCCTTCTGCTTGCCGCAAAAGGAATCGAACGCGTTGTGCTGGTGAGCGATGGAATTTCCGCCACGGGAATGCCGGACGGAACCTACAAGTTGGGAACCTTTGACGTCGTCGTGTCCGGCGGCGTGTGCCGCAATCTGGAAGGTCGCCTGGCAGGCAGCACACTCACTCTCGACCGCGCGATTCGGCACGTCGTATCTCTCGGTGTGCGCCTGGCCGAAGCCGTACGAATGGCCACCGAAGTTCCCGCAATGCGCCTCGGTCTCGCCGGGAAAAAAGGAGTGATCGCGCCAGGCGCAGACGCCGATCTCGTGATGCTTACCCCAGATCTGCAAATCGCCGGAGTGATGGCCCGCGGTGTATTGGTCTCCTAGCAGTCCGCAGAAATCTCCGCCTCGTAGCCATTCCGATCCCGCTCCTGCGGAAGCGGAATCCAAAGTAAATCCCAGATGCTTGAGCGGAATTTTGTTTCTTGCCTTCTTGTCCAGAGGGGCCGTTCCATCACAACAGCAAAAGCAGTTTACTTATTCAGAGGAATTTTCAATTCTTCGGCGAGCAAATGAGGATCGAAAGGACTGCAAGCGAAATAGCGCCCATCCACTTCAAGCGTCGGCACTTTTCTGCGGCCGTTGTTGACGCGTAATACCAGGTCTTCCGCGTCGGGATCCTCATCCACATTTATTTCAAGGAATGAAATTCCGCGCTCTTTCAAGAACTGCTTCGCGCGCCGGCAATCGCCACACCACGAAGTCGAATAGATGGTAATTTCATTCATTGAACGGTCGTTTAAAATCTGCCCTGACTACTTTTGATGCGGAAACGCAGGGGAGGATTCAGGTCACCGATCGCCATAGATCCACTGAGTGTATTCACAATGCAGGTTTTAGTGGCCCGGCGTGTAATCCCGTTCCGCTGCTGCTGCGCCTGCCATGCCGCCCTTTCCGGCCGCCTGCATGCGGATTAAGGCGCGTCTCAGGGCGTATTCCGCGCGGTCCCAATCGAGATCAGGTTTCGGCTTAGCAAGACGTTCCTTCGCGCGATCGAGGGCTGCCGTTGCGCGAGTCAGGTCAATCTCTTCGGCCCGCTCGGAAATCTCAGCCAGCACAATCACGCGGTCCGGCAGCACTTCCGCATAGCCATGGATCACGGTCAAATAGTGAGTGTCGCCATTTCGCTGGTAACTCAATAGCCCGATTCCAAGTTCCGTAATCAGCGGCGCGTGCCCCGGCAGAATGCCCAGGTAGCCGTCGAGGCCGGGCAATTCCACCAGTTTCGCCGAATCGTGGATCACGTGCCGTTCCGGCGTCACCACTTCAAGTTCGAGTCTTTCTGGCAACATTGGTTAGTTCTTCGCCGTTTCCTGTTTCGCGTCCCGCTCCGCCGTCATCGCGATCAAGCGGTGGCCGCCATTTTCTTGGCGTTGTCCAGCACTTCGTCAATCGTGCCCACCATGTAGAACGCCTGCTCGGGAACTTCGTCATGCTTGCCGTCGACGATTTCCTTGAAGCCGCGGATAGTGTCTTCGATCTTCACGTACTTGCCCGCCAGGCCGGTAAATTGCTCGGCCACGAACATAGGCTGCGAAAGGAACTTCTCGATTTTGCGGGCGCGGCCCACCGTCTGTTTGTCCTCGTCGGAAAGTTCTTCGATGCCGAGAATGGCGATGATGTCTTGCAGGTCCTTGTAGCGCTGGAGTACGGACTTCACCGAGCGCGCCACATTGTAATGATCCTGTCCCACCACTCGCGGATCCAAAATGCGCGAATAGCTTGCCAGCGGATCGACCGCGGGATAAATGCCGCGCTCCACGATTTGCCGGCTCAGGTTGGTGGTTGCGTCCAGGTGAGTAAACGTGGCCGCCGGCGCCGGATCGGTGTAATCGTCGGCCGGTACATAAATGGCCTGCACCGAAGTGATCGATCCGTGTTTCGTGGATGTGATGCGTTCCTGCAATTCGCCGATTTCGGTATTCAAGTTCGGCTGATATCCCACGGCGGAAGGCATGCGTCCCAGCAGAGCGGAAACTTCCGAGCCCGCCTGCACGAATCGGAAAATATTGTCGATAAAAAGCAGCACATCCAAATGCTCTTCGTCGCGGAAATATTCAGCCACCGTCAGGCCGGTCAATCCCACCCGCAGGCGGGCGCCGGGCGGCTCGGTCATCTGCCCGTAAATCAGCGCCGCGCGCGATTTTTCGGAATTGCCGGGAACCACCACGCCCGATTCCTGAAATTCCAGCCACAGGTCATTCCCTTCGCGGGTTCGTTCGCCCACTCCGGCAAACACGGAAACGCCGCCGTGCTTCATGGCCACGTTGTGAATCAATTCCTGAATCAGCACGGTCTTGCCTACACCCGCGCCGCCGAATAATCCGATTTTCCCGCCCTTCAGGAACGGCTCGATCAGGTCCACCACTTTAATTCCCGTCTCGAACATTTCCAGCGTGGTGGATTGATCATCCAGTTTAGGAGCCGGACGGTGAATCGGGTAGCGCTTATCGGTTTTCACTTCGCCCAATTCGTCCACAGGCTCGCCCAGCACATTCATCACGCGGCCCAGAGTGCCGCGCCCCACGGGAACCGTGATTCCCTCCTCCAGGTCCACGGCTTTCATTCCGCGCACCAAACCCTCGGTGGGCTTCATCGCGACGCAGCGAACGCGCCCCTCGCCCAGGTGCTGTTCCACCTCCGCGATAATATCGAGCGGTGCGGGAACCTGGAATCCCTCACTGGTGATGTGCACCGCGTTATAGATACTCGGCAGGTGGCCCTCTTCAAACACCACGTCCACCACCGGACCAATCACCTGCACCACGCGTCCCACTTTCCCTTTCTCCGATCCCATCTGGTTCTCCTTAACTCCCAGTCGCGGAAGCCGCTCCGCTGACGATTTCAATCAATTCCCGGGTAATCGTAGCCTGCCGGATCTTGTTCATCTCCAGCGTCAAACCTTCGATCAACTCGGCCGCGTTGGTGGTGGCCGCATCCATCGCCGTCATTCGCGCGGCATGTTCCGCCGCGGACGATTCCAGCAGGATCCGGAATATTTCCGCTTCCAGATACCGCGGCACCAGGCCCTTGAAAATTTCTTCCGGTGGCTGCTCGTAAATGTAATCCACCAGCATCGCGCCCGAATCCGCTCGTTCCATGGGCAAGGAAGAGCCGTGGCCTTCGCTCGATTCCGATTTCTGTGTTTCAAAAGTTTCCGGAGCGATGGGAAGAATCCGTTCCGCCCGAAGATGCTGCACCATCACGCTTTTGAACTCGTTGTAAATTGCATATACCGAGTCCACTTCGCCCTTCGAATAAATTTCAGCCACGCGCGCCGCGATTTCCTTGGCCTTGCCGAACTGCACGCGGTCCGAGACTCCCAGATATTCGGCCACGAAACTCCATTGGCGCTTCCGCAGAGCGTCCCGTCCCTTCCGTCCCACCGCGATGAGCTCGATCTTCTTCCCGCGATACTCGCGTAAAAATTCGAGCGAGCGCTTCACCACGTTTGTATTGAAGGCCCCGCATAGGGTGCGGTCCCCGGTCAAGACAATCGCCAGAATGCGCTCTTCCGGCCGCCGTTCGAGCAAAGGATGCGCGGGACTCTCGATGCGCGCCATGGCCGAACGCAGTACGCGCAGAATTTCACGCGCGTAGGGCCGCGCGGCAAATACCCCTTCCTGCGCACGCCGCAGCTTCGACGCCGCGACGAACTTCATCGCCCGGGTAATCTGCTGCGTGTTCTTTACGGAGCGTATCCGCCGCCGGTAATCAAGAAGTGTAGGCATGTGTAACTAAAATTCGCGATCCCCCGTGAATCTACGGCCAATCCCCCATCAATCCGGGATCAATCCGCGGCGGCCTCTGTCTTCACTGCGGCCGCGGTTCCCACGAACCGGTCCTTGAACGCATCCAGCGCCTTGCCGATTTCGCCGCGCAAAGCATCGTCCAGCGCCTTCTTCTGCGCAATCGATTTCAGCAGCGCGGCGTAATTCGTTTCCACGAACGCGTACAATTCCTGCTCAAACCGGCGGCAATCCGCCAGATCGATATTGTCCATGTAGCCTTTCGTGCCCGCGAAAATAATCAAGATCTGCTTTTCCACTGGCAGTGGCTCGAATTGCCCCTGCTTCAGAATTTCCGTCAGCTTCTGCCCGCGCGCCAGTTGCGCCTGTGTGGCTTTGTCCAGGTCCGATCCGAACTGCGCGAAGGCAGCCAGGTCGCGGTATTGCGCCAGGTCCAGGCGCAACGTGCCGGCCACCTGACGCATGGCCTTGATCTGCGCATTGCCGCCCACGCGGCTCACTGAGATGCCTACGTTGATCGCGGGGCGAATTCCGATATTGAACAAATCGGCTTCCAGGAAAATCTGCCCATCGGTAATCGAAATCACGTTGGTGGGAATGTACGCGGAAACGTCACCCGCCTGCGTTTCAATCACAGGAAGCGCCGTAAGCGACCCGGCGCCGTGTGCGTCATTCAACTTAGCCGCGCGTTCCAGCAAGCGCGAATGCAAAAAGAAAACGTCTCCCGGATACGCCTCGCGTCCCGGCGGGCGGCGCAGGAGCAATGAGATTTCGCGATACGACTGCGCGTGCTTCGAAAGATCGTCGTAGAAACACACCGCATGCCGCTTGCTATCCCGGAAATATTCGCCCATCGCGCAAGCCGCGTAGGGAGCGATATATTGCATCGTGGCCGGTTCGGCCGCCGACGCCACCACCACGATCGTATAATCCATCGCGCCGTTATCCGTAAGCACCTTGATCACCTGCGCCACGGTGGAGCGTTTCTGGCCGATCGCGCAGTAAATACAAATCACGTCGCCGCCGCGCTGGTTCAAAATCGTATCCAGGATAATCGCGGTCTTGCCAGTCTGACGGTCGCCGATGATCAGTTCGCGCTGCCCTCGGCCGATCGGAATCATCGAATCGATCGCTTTGATTCCCGTCTGAATCGGTTCCCGCACCGGCTGGCGATCCACCACGCCCGGCGCCAGGCGCTCCAGTGCGTTGCGCTGCTCGGTAAGAATGGGTCCTTTATCGTCCAGCGGCTCGCCCAGCGGATTCACCACCCGGCCGATCAGCACATCGCCCACCGGCACGGACATAATCTTGTTCGTCCGCTTGACGATATCGCCCTCTTTAATTTCCGCGTACTCGCCGAACAGCACCGCGCCCACCTGGTCTTCTTCCAGGTTCAACGCGATTCCGGTCACGCCGTGCGGAAAAGAAATCATCTCGCCGGCCATCACTTTATCCAAGCCGTGGATGCGCGCGATGCCGTCGCCGACGGAAATCACCGAGCCCACCTCTTCCACCGCGACGGTCTGCTGGTAATTTTCGATCTGGTCTCGAATCAGTTTTGTAATTTCGTCCGCTTTGATTTGCGCCATCACCCGCTCCTATTCCGTTTCCAATCGAGTGCGCAGCCGGTTCAATTGCTCGCGCACCGATCCGTCATAAATCGTTGAGCCGATCCGCACCACCGCTCCGCCAATCAGCTTTTCATCCAGCTTGTACTGCGCTTCAATTCGCTTCCCGGTCAGTTTCGCCAGAGCCTTCGTCAATTGCTCTTTTTCGCCCGGTGAAAGTTCCCGCGCCGAACTCACACTGGCCTCGGCGATTCCCAGTTTCTCGTTCAACAGCAATTCAAATGCTTCGCGAATTTCTCCCAGATCTTCCATCCGCCGGTTGTCCGCGATCACAAAAAGAAAATTCCGCACCGCTTCGCCCACTCCGATTCGCTCCGCCAGCTTTTCGATCACGCTTTGTTTCGCCTCGCGCGAAACCGCGGGAGTGGCCAGAAAATTCCGCAGATCGTGGGATATGGCATACGCCCCGGCAAATGCGGCCAGTTCCCGTTTGAACGCCTCTGCGCTCTTGCGCTCAATCGCCACATCCACCAGAGCCGCCGCATACCGTTGCGCCAGTACGCTCAATTCGAACTCCTTCTCAGATCGCCCACAAAGCTCTCAAACACCGCGGTGTCGGACTCGACGCCGATCTGGTCGCGCAGGATCGCCTCGGCGCGCTCGATGGCCAGGCGGGCGCCGTAAGCCTTCAGTTCCAATCGAGCCGCGCGCGCTGCCACTTGAATTTCCGCGGATGTGGCGCTTTCTATTTTTTGCACTTCGGTGCGGGCCAGGTCGCGCAGGCGGTCGGCTTCCGCCGAGGCATCACTCTTGGCCTCCGAGCGCATCGCCGCTATTTCGCGATCGAGTGCCGCCAGTTTTTCCTCGGCTTCGTGCAGCCGTTTCTCGGCTTCTTCCCTGATTCGGCTAGACTCGGTGATCGCGGCCACAATCGTTTCCGCGCGCTGCCGGAATACGGCTGGAGCTGATTTCGCGATCAAATACCCGCCGCCGCCAAACACCAACGCAAAATTCAGCCAACGGAACACCCAACCAATGGTCGATTCCGAAGGAGACGGCTCGCTCTCCGCCGCAAAAAGAGGCACGGCAAGGCAGCAGACAACGAGTAAGAAAGCCGCCACCAGCCACAGATAACGATTTGAAAAAATTCGCTTCATCGCGAGGCCGCTCCCGGGGACGCCGGGGGACGTTGCTCCAGAATTACGCGGGCTATCTCAGTGGCCGTTTCCGGCGTCTGCTTTTGCAGTTCGATCCGCGCCGCGGCCATGTCCGCTTCGATTCTCTCTTTCGCCGCTCGAATGGTTCGTTGCGCCTCTTCGCGAGTGGTGCGGATCAGTTTGGCTCGCTCGTCGAGCACGGCCTGGCGCGCCGCTTCCTGTTCCGCGTAGATTCCGGACCGCGCCTTCTTCAGAGCTTCCTCGTAGGCCTTGAGCTTTTCTTGAGCGGCAGTCTGAGCGGCGCTAGCCTCGTTGCGCGCCCCTTCCACTCGCGCGCTGCGCTCGGCCAAAATTCGTTCGATCGGCTTGAAAAAATTGGCGCGCAGAAAAAGATAGAAAAGAAAAACAATGATCACTGTGGGCACAGCTTGGAGAAACAACTCGCCGAGTTGTTTTATAAGATCCATCTTGTGCACACTGGTGCTACCCGGTGGTCCTCAGTTTGGGAATTCCGGCCGAGCGGCGCCACTCCCCCCTGCGCCAGGCACACCCACGTGCTGCTCGAAGCCGGATAAAGAATTGTAATTATCACATCGGGGTGCGAGCGAGTCAACGTAAGGTGCTTCCAAAGATATAAGAGCCATTCCTTTTGGTACTGCCCGGAAAATCACCGCACAAGAGCTCCCGTCCCTGGATGCAGGCGATTCCTCGCCGCAGCCAATTCATCAAAGTTGCCCATGCCTCTACTCGAACCAGCCGCCACGGTGATACTCTATAGCGCTCGTTGACCTCCAAAGGAGACCTCATGGCTGCATTCGCTGGAGTCGACTTCATCGACTTCGATACTCTGCTCACGGACGATGAAAAACTGGCGCGGCAGACCGCGCGACAATTTGTCGACGAAGAAATTCTCCCGATTATCGAGCAGCACAACCGGGAGGGAAAATTTCCGATGCACCTGGTTGCTCAATTTGGCGAGCTCGGGTTTTTTGGCGCCAGCCTAGAAGGCTATGGCTGCGCGGGA
The DNA here is from genome assembly GCA_963797765.1 of uncultured Acidobacteriota bacterium. Lineage (GTDB taxonomy): Bacteria > Acidobacteriota > Terriglobia > Acidiferrales > UBA7541 > JBGPTK01. The sequence continues at coordinate 587,720 of CAWCQU010000004.1, forward strand.
ATGTCGAATGTTGAATATGGCCTGGTGATGCAAGAACTCGAGCGCGGCGATTCCGGCCTGCGCAGCTTCGTTTCCGTGCAGTCCGCGCTGGTGATGTATCCCATCCACACGTTCGGCAGCGACGCGCAAAAGGACAAATGGCTGCCGCTCCTGCAGCAGGGCAAAGCGATCGGATCCTTCGGGCTTACCGAGCCCCAGTTTGGCTCGAATCCCGGCGGAATGTTGACGCGCGCCGTTCGCCAGGGCGACAGCTACATTTTGAATGGCGAGAAAATGTGGATCACCAGCGGCTCGATTGCCGATATTTCAGTCGTGTGGGCAAAGACGGAAGATGACGTGATTCACGGCTTCCTGGTGGAGAAAGGGACGCCGGGCTTCAAAGCCTGGGACGTGCATGGCAAATATTCCCTGCGCGCATCGGTGACCTCGGGCTTGGCGATGACCGACTGCAAAATTCCCGCTGAAAATATTTTGCCCGGCGCTTCCGGCCTGAAGGGCCCGCTGATGTGCCTGAACCAGGCTCGCTACGGAATCGGCTGGGGAGCTATTGGAGCGGCCATGGCCTGTTATGATACGGCGCTGCGTTACGCAAAGGAACGGAAACAGTTCGGCAACAAGCCCATTGCTGGGCATCAACTCGTCCAGGAAAAACTTGCGTGGATGATCACCGAGATCACCAAAGCGCAGTTGCTCGCCCTGCAGGTGGGCCGGCTGAAAGACAAAAATCGCGCGGACGCGGCGCACATTTCCATGCTGAAAATGAACAATGTTGGCATCGCGCTCGAAACCGCGCGAAAAGCCCGCGACATTCTGGGAGCCAACGGAATCGTGGACGATTACTGCATCATGCGACACATGAATAATCTCGAATCCGTATTCACCTATGAAGGCACCAACGATATCCACAAGCTGATCATTGGTGAAAAAATCACGGGCATCGCGGCGTTCTCATGAGGAATTCGCGTTTCGCGAGGCGTCTTACGGCAATATGGCTGTTCTGCTTTGTTTTGCTGGGAACCTCTTCGGGATTGCTCGCGGCGCCCAAGTTTTCCGAGAAGCCCAAAATTCGCGCACTCACCGCGTTTGTTCCACTGGACCGCGCTCACTATCGCGAACAAATTAGCGGCGCGCTCGGCGAGCTGCACAAACTGAAGGCCGCGTTTGAGCAGGCCGGCTACGAAGTACAGACGATCCGAATCTCCACCCAACCGTTCTTTAAATACACGCAAGGACTCTCGGACGATCAAATCCTGGCTTTTTTCCGCGAATACGATGCGCTGGCGGTAAAAGAAGGATTTGACGCTTCCATCGGTCCCGCGATGCTCGCGGATACCGACGATCCGCACCAGGCCGAATTGCTCGCGAAAATTCTGTCCAGCTCAAAAACACTCGAAGGAACAGTCGTGGTGGCAGGCGACGATGGCATCCATTGGAAAGCGGTGCATGCAGCCGCCGGCATTATGAAATATCTGGAAGACCACACACAGCACAGCCAGGGAAATTTTAGTTTTGCGGCCACTGCGCTGGTGCCACCCGGCACGCCGTTTTATCCGGCCTCTTATTACGCAGGCAAAGGCCACGAATTCGCCGTCGGCATGCAATCCGCCAACGTTGTAGCGGAAGCTCTGGCTACGACGCACGATGTAAACGCCGCGCAACAGGCGATCGAAGATGCGCTAGGCCCGCACGCTCGCGCCATCGAATCCGTCGCGCAGCACGAAGCCGGCGCAACAGGCTGGAACTATTTGGGACTCGATCTCTCGCCTGCCCCTCTCAAGGAAGTCTCCATCGGCACAGCGATTGAAAATTTCACCGGAGCGCCCCTCGGCTCGAGTGGAACTCTAACGGCCGCGGCGCTGATCACACGCGCGCTGCGTGCCCTTCCCGTGAAGCGCATTGGATATTCTGGATTGATGCTGCCGGTGCTGGAGGATTCGGATATCGCCAAGCGCTGGGACGAAGGCAGGCTCACTCTTGATTCGTTGTTGGCCTACTCGTCGGTTTGCGGCACCGGAATCGATGTGGCGCCTTTACCCGGCGATGTCTCGCAGGACCAGCTCGCGCGGATCATCGGCGATATGGCCAGCCTCGCCGTAAAACTGCAGAAGCCGCTTTCCGTTCGCCTGCTGCCCGTGGCCGGAAAAAAAGCAGGCGAAAGAACTGAATTCGACGATCCGTTCCTGGTCAACGCAACCATTCGCCCGCTTCCCTAGCGGACGACGACGCGTCGCCTTCGCGTCATACTCGTCAATATTTTACGATTTGCCTCATCTGCGACTCACCACCATTGTGACGGTGGCAGTATGGCTCAGGCTTCCGCTGGCGCCTTTGATTGCCAATGTATAGGTGCCCGCTGTAGTGGTGGATTTGGTTGTGACCTTCAAAGTGGAATTGCCCGATCCGGTGATCGATGCCGGAGTGAACGTGCCCGTCACTCCCGCCGGTAATCCGGTCACGCTCAAGGTCACTGCTGAGTTAAATCCATTCGTCGCGCCGATGGCAGTTGTGTAGCTGGTCGAATTCCCTCGCACCACGGTCTGCGAACTGGGAGTTGCCGACAGCGTAAAGTTGGCTTGCCCGGCGCTCACCACCAGCGTGACCGTGGCGGTATGGCTCAGGCTTCCGCTGGTTCCTTTGACCGTTAGCGTGTACGTGCCGGCCATCGTTGTCGACTTGGTGGCCACGCTCAAAGTGGAAGTGCCCGAGCCGGTAACCGAGGTCGGATTGAAAGTGCCCGTCGCTCCGGTTGGCAATCCCGTCACACTCAGGCTCACTGCCAAGTTGAATCCATTCGTCGCGCCAATAGTCGCGGTGTAGCTGGTCGAATTCCCTCGCACCACCGTCTGCGAACCGGGCGCCGCCGATAACGTGAAGTTGGCTTGCCCAGCGCTCACCACCAGCGTGACACTGGCGGTATGGCTCAGACTTCCGCTGGTGCCTTTGATCGTCAGCGTGTAGCTCCCGGCTGTGGTGGTCGATGCAGCGGTAACATTTAAAGTCGAACTGCCCGAGCCTGTGACCGAGGTCGGACTGAAAGTGCCCGTCGCTCCGGTTGGCAATCCGGTCACGCTTAGGCTCACCGCAGAGTTGAATCCATTCGTCGCGCCGACGGTAGCCGTGTAGCTGGTCGAATTCCCTCGTACTACTGTCTGCGAACTAGGAGTCGCCGAAAGCGAAAAGTCTGGTGACGGGTTCACGGTCAGGGTGACCGTCGTGCTATGGGTCAGACTGCCACTCGTGCCTGTGATCGTAAGCGTATAGCTACCTGCAGGAGTCGTCGACTTGGTTGCGACACTCAAACTGGAATTACCCGAGCCGGTAATCGATGCCGGACTGAATGTGCCCGACGCTCCGGCTGGCAATCCGCTCACACTCAGGCTCACCACTGAGCTGAACCCATTCGCTGCGCCTATGTTCGCCGTGTAGCTGGTCGAACCACCCTGCACGACCGTCTGCGAATTGGTTGTCGTTGAAATTGAGAAATCCGGCGTCGAACCGGATGATCCTGATCCGGTCATGGAGTAGGAATACGCCACCTGCCCGTTCGTCCCACTGCCGGCAAGAAACGCCCGCACGTAATCGACTGTGACCTGTGAAGAAGTAACCGTCACACGAAGGTGCCCTGAATTGGGGAGTACGCGAATGGTATAAGGATCAGTTTCGTGATAATCCCCGAAGCCAGTTCCATACGTGGCGTCGGCGGCCATCGGAACTAATTGATAGACGACGCCGTCACGATTTTCATAGGCGAACTCGTGGTCATGGCCGTGAAAGACGGCCGTCACATTGTTATCCACTAACAACTGGTGAACCGGGGCGGCCCATCCAGCGCGGCGCGTACTGAAATCCCATGTGGATCCGTCGTCGTCATTGCCTCCCCACTCGACAAAAGGAACCGCATTCGCGCCGCCACGCCCGTAGTCGTCTATGCCTCCCGCCACCTGGTGAGCAAAGAGAAACTTGTATTTGGCATTGCTGTTCTCCAGCGTCTGTTTGAGCCAGAGGTACTGAGTCGTTCCCAGGGTCCAATCCCAGCGGTCGCCAGACCCCGGGTCGCTGGCTTCTCCGCCTCCCATATTTCCGATATAAGGTTTGGTGGTTGTATACCAGTAGGGATCAAAGACCACGAAGAGAGCATCGCCCCACTGCCACGCGTAATAATCCTGCACAGCATGATTTCCACTGACGGCTGAATTCGAAATATCGGTGTTTCCGCTGTAAAAGGAATCGAGTAGCGGGTCAGGATTGAGGTAATACTGCTTTCGAGCGTTAGTGCTCATCACCGGCGGGCTGGTCACCAGATTTCCCGTGTCGTCCAGGTGCCAAGCCTCCTCCTGCTCGTGGTTTCCCAGCGCCAGGAAAATCGGCACCGAGGGGCTTATCAAGCCAAAATAGGACCGCATATTGAGGTAGTTACTGTTGGCTTGAGCTTGAGTGGTTACGCTATCCATTGCGAATGTGTCGCCCAGATCAACATAGAAGTCAGGCTTTTCGCCGGCAATATTCTGCAAAGTTTGCTGGAATAGGGAAGGGTTGCCGAAAACAATGTTGATGTGAGAATCAGAACCTACCGTGAACGTGAAGGTGCTCCCTGCCGGTCTCTGCGTATAGAACGAGTGTTCATCCCTCGCCACCCAGGATGTTGTGCCGGACTGCCGGTAAACCATTTTGTAAAAGTACTGCGTGTTGCTCTGAAGACCGCTCAGAACGGCCACAAGAGGCACGTTCGCCGCTGTGGAGGCCGGGCTTGCGGCTCCATTGGCGGGGTAGGTTTGTGTGTACAGTCCCGACTGCGTGCCGTATTCGAAATACGCGTCAATCGCGGTGTTTGCCACCACATTGATTGTTACGGAATGATCCGTCGGGCGACCCAGAAGTTCCGGCCCCGGAAAGGTGACTTGTGCTCGCATCGAGGAGGCAGACATCACCATCGCGAGCAGCCCCAGTAGGAATGAAAGCACCTTGGATGCCTGCATGCTTCCTCCTCTTCACCGGGATTTCCTACTTGGATTGAAGTTCACATTTTTATAATCCTACCTACTCGTATTCGCAAGTAACGAATGGAAATTGTGAGTACTAGGACCACCTCTCTGCCTCCGCCAAGTGCAAAATTATTTCCGAAGATATGCCGGCGTGCTAGGAATGAACGGGGCGTCTGCGATTCTAGATTCGAGCGAACAGCTTGTATCCTAAAAATATCAAAGCCTGGAAACACGATCGTGCTTTAAGCATCGCCGCCCATTACGAAACTTTCCCATGAACGGGTGCGTAACTAGAGGAAAGAAATCCGGAGGTGATCTGTGTCCGCCAAGCCCGTCGTCACCCCTCCAAGACAAAGCAACGCAGTCTGGTGGGTGCTGGGAATTTTCGGAGCGGCACTATGTGCCCTGATTTTCGCCGGTCTGAACATCGCATCCTTCATCGCTCATCGAACGCAAGTGCTTGCATCCGGGAAACGTGTGGAAATTTCAACTCCGGCCGGCAAAATCGAATTGGATAAAGGCGCGGGGCGAACTGCAGGTCTGCCGATTTATCCCGGAGCGATGCCGAAGGGTTCAGACGGGGCGAGAATTGAATTTCCCACTGCGGACGGAGACAAAGTGGCCCTGGCCGCGGCGAAATACTACACATCCGATTCGCTGGACAAGGTAGCCGCATGGTACACCGAACGGCTCGGCACCCGTTTTCGCCGCGAAGCTCTCTCAAGCGACACAGGTCCGCTCATCCATTTGGATGTAAGTGGCGCCGACGTATCGTACATTTCCGACGACGACGATGCGGTCCGCATCGTTGGCCTCACTCAGCGAGGCGACGGCGTCGAAATTGGACTGGCGCGCATGGGTAAAGAAGTAGTGCAGTAGGTCCGCGCATCCTTCCGCACTATTGTTGATAAAAAATAGGTTGCGACCCGGTGGCCTCGGAAGCTGAGGCGACCGGGTCGCGGAATCTCTTGGCCGAGTGTCCTGCCTTTAACGATGTGCCACGGCTGAGGGGTGTGCCTGACGCCGCGGCATATGCTGCGTCTGAGGCTGTGGCACCCGTGCCGGCGGCGCTGAGGGCCGCAGGCTGCCGCTACTGCTCACATGATCGCTAATGGCCTGTAGCCTCTTCAGGATCGACTGCCACTGATTCCAATCCAGCTGTCGCAGGAATGGTCGAAGCCCCTGGATGAAGGGATCTTCCAAGACCGTCTCGCCATTCGATTCCGGCACGAAAAAGCGGTTTAATCCGACGCCAAGCGCTTCGGCAATCTTCTCGAGCGTGCCGAGGCTGGGCGTCATCTGGCCGCTTTCAATGCGCGAAAGGTACGAGCGCGAAACGCGCGAGCGAGCTTGCAGCTGGCTCTGCGTCATGCCTCGTGATTCGCGCAATTGCCGGATGCGCTGGCCGATATTCTCCACAGTTTCGCGGTTCGGCCAATTCTCGAACAACTGACGGTCGTCGCCCGGCAAATCTTGTGGCGAAGGCGTCGGAATTACAAACGTCACCTTCGGCGGTAACAGCCGCAAGCATCGGCGGCAATTATCCGTGCGTGTTCTATATTGAACTAGCCCACAGATTTGGCACCGGACCACTTCCCGGTCTAGCTCTGCATTCGTTGGGTTGCCGTGTCTATCCGCCACCGGTTCTCCTCACATACTTTTCCGGTCTGCGAAGGGGAGGAACTAGAATACCGCCTGGGGAAGGCAGAAACTGGCGCGCGGGGGGTATTGTCTATTTGGCGACATTGCCTGTCAAGCACTTTTTGTCATAAAGGAAAATATTTATCCACAAGCGGCGCGGCAACCGAATAAATTCAAATCACGATGTCACTTTTTGTCAACGATCCATCTTTTTGCGTTAATCTTCTTCGTCGAAAAACTGAAAGGAGATAGGGATGACGAAGAGGGACGAAGCTTGGAAACTTTTGTGCGAGTACACCCAAAGCGAAAGTCTGCGCAAGCACGCGCTGGCGGTAGAGGCCTGCGTCCGCGCCTATGCGCGCAAACAAGGCGCGGATGAAGAGCTTTGGGGCGTCACTGCACTGTTGCACGATTTCGATTACGAACGCTGGCCCAATGCGGCACATCACCCAACGCAGGAACATCCCTACGAAGGCACAAAAATTCTGCGCGAGCGCGGTTATCCCGAAGAGATGATCCGCGCCATCCTGGGCCATGCCGATTACAGCGGCGTCGCGCGCGAATCCGCTCTCGACCACACCCTGTACGCCTGCGACGAACTCGCGGGGTTTCTCACCGCGTGCGCCCTGGTGAAGCCCAGCAAGAAAATCGCCGATGTCGAAGCGCCTTCGGTACGGAAAAAACTAAAGGACAAAGCGTTCGCCCGCGGCGTGAATCGCGATGACGTAATCCGGGGCGCCGAAGAACTTGGCATCCCTCTCGAAGAGCACATCGCCTTTTGCATCGAAGCCATGAAAGGCGTGTCCGATCAGCTCGGCCTGTAGATGGAAGCACGTTCAGTTTTCGCATCGCGGACATTTCAATTACGTCGCTGTGGATTGCTTTTGCGGTCATCCCGAACAACGTGAGGATCCAGAGCAACCTGCCCTGTTCAAGAAAAAGTTTGATGCGTTCGATCCGCACCGGGAGCACACCGCTTCCCCTGTGTTAGAATCACTTCCCCTATGGAAAAAGCTGCCGAAATTCTCAGCGACGTAATGCGCCAGATGCGGCGACCGGAAGCCACCATGGCCTGGCTTGCCGGAACATGGGCGTCGATCGTCGGCGATCAAATCGCCGCGCATACGCGCCCGGTTGCTCTCAGCGGCGGCCTGCTGGAAGTCCGGACCAGCGGAGCAGACTGGCAAAAACAACTGGAAAGCATGGGCAGCGAATTCCGCGACAAAATCAATCACGCCTGGGGCGGCAGGCTGGTGCACGAATTGCGTTTCGCCGCGGCTAAGCCTTCAGCCGGAACCGTGTCCAAAGAAGAAGACAATCAGCACACACCGTTTGTTCGAAAGCGCACGAATTTTGGAAACAGGTAATCGTACAAGGCAACAAATATCTGGTCGCAATAATTCATAGAAGACTCGGATCAGAGCGATGAAAATTTCCCGCGAAGACGTGCTTTACGTCGCTGAGCTGGCTCACCTCGAATTAACGGAGGCGGAGGCCGATCTTTATCGCGGCCAGCTTGATTCCATCCTCACCTACATCGAGAAGTTGAAAGAACTCGATGTAGAAAATGTTGAACCGATGGCGCAAGTTCTCTTCCATGCTTCGCCTGAGCACATTCTTCCATCCGGCGAAAATTTAAATCCCGCGTTGCGCGATGACGATCTGCGTCCGTGCAATATTGGTGAAGAAGTCGTGTCTGGAGCGCCGGAAGCAAGTAAGCCATATTTTCGCGTGCCGAAAGTGATCGACCGATGAGCGCAACCACCAGTTGGACGATCAGTTCTGTACGCGCAGCGCTCGAAACGAAACAGATTTCCGCGCGTGAATTGACGGACGAATTTTATTCGCGTATCAAAAATCGCAATCCGGAACTGAATGCATTCCTCGCGCTTTCTCCCGAACGCGCTTACACCCAAGCCGACAAAATGGATTCACTCCGCGCCAAAGGTGTGGACCTTCCGCCACTCGCGGGCGTGCCGGTAGCCATCAAAGATGTGATCAGCACGCGCGGCGTGCGCACCACTTGCGGCTCACGCATCCTTGAAAATTATGTTCCGCCTTACGACGCAACGGCCGTGGAGCGCCTGGAAATCGCCGGAGCGGTGATTCTTGGCAAGACAAATTGCGATGAATTCGCGATGGGAAGCTCTAATGAGAACTCAGCCTACGGTCCAGTCGCAAACCCTAGCGCACCTGGACGCGTTCCCGGCGGATCGAGCGGCGGATCGGCGGCAGCAGTGGCATCAGGCCTTGCGGTGGCGGCGCTTGGAACCGACACAGGGGGCTCAATCCGGCAGCCGGGGGCCTGCTGCGGGATACCGGCGATGATGGGGTCCTATGGCCGCGTTTCCCGTTATGGGCTGATTGCCTTCGCCTCCTCGCTGGATCGCATCGGCCCGCTGACGACGACCGTTCGGGACGCCGCCGCGATGATGCAGGTGATGGCCGGACGGGACGAGAATGACTCGACCTCCGCAGCTGCTCCCGTGCCCCCCTATCCGGCGGAACTTGAAAGCCCGGTAAGCGGGCTTCGCTTGGGCATCCCCAAGCAGTATTTTGGCGCGGGGATGGACCCGGAGGTCCGGCGGAAGGTGGGAGCGGGGATCGATTTGTTCAAGCGGTTGGGCTGTCAGTTGGTTGAGATCGAGATGCCGCACACCGACTATGCCATCGCGACGTACTACATCGTTGCCACCGCCGAGGCAAGTTCGAACCTGGCGCGGTTTGACGGCGTACGCTATGGCTTGCGGGTTTCCGGCTCGACGCTGAATGAGATGTACAAGAAAACCCGGGGACGGGGCTTCGGCCCGGAAGTGAAACGCCGGATCATGCTGGGCACCTACGCGCTTTCCTCCGGCTATTACGACGCCTATTATTTGCGAGCGCAAAAGGTGCGCACTCTGATCGCGCGGGACTTTTCCGAGGCGTTCGAGCGAGTGGACGCGATCGTCACTCCAACCACGCCTACTCCAGCTTTCAAATTGGGAGAAAAAACACAAGATCCGTTACAGATGTATCTTGCTGACATATATACAGTTACTGGCTCACTCGCGGGCATCCCAGGGATTTCCGTGCCGTGTGGCAGGACGGCCGAAGGTCTGCCCGTGGGGATGCAAATTCTTGGCCCACACTTCAGTGAATCTCGAGTCCTTCAACTCGCCCATGCCTTCGAGGCAGCGGGCGGCTTTTCCGCCTGACGCGGCACTCCAGTGCAAGATATTGCGCCGATCATCGATCACCTCAATCGCACCCGGGCAAGTTTGCTCGATCTCTCCGTCAAAATTCCGGATGAACTATGGTCCCTCGCGGCACCGGGCGGCGGCTGGTCGCCTGGTGAAATTATTGCCCACCTGACGATGGTTGAAACCAAAGTAACCGGCGTCGCAGCACGAATCATCCAGTCTCCCGCGATCCGAGTGCCTGTCTGGAAGCGAATGCACTTGCCCATTGCTTTCGTTCAATGGCGCGTGATCCGGGTGAAGACTCCCGTTCCGCTGGACGCGAGCCTGATCGGCAAGAAATTCCCAATGCTCGAAAGATTTACCGAGATCCGCCGGCAGACCGTTGCTCTTCTACGAGAAAACCAGCGGCGGGATTTGCATGAATACCGGTTCCCACACCCGTTCCTCGGCAGCTATCACCTCTACGATTGGTTTCGCTTCCTTGGATTTCACGAGGTGCGTCATACAAAACAAATGCAAGAAAATGTCACTTTACGGCCAAGATGAGGATTTTTTGCGTCACAAATTGTGGTAAGAAGTAAAGAATGAAGTTTTTCAGACAATTCGCAAAAGCCGCCAACCCCTTCTCCGTCCGTCTGTTGAAAAATCCCGTACCAGTACAAAAGTTTGTGGTGATGGAACGGAAGGTGGATTGCAAAGATATTTTGTAGCCTTTAGGATGAAAACGGCATCTTAGTAAGCGGAGGGGTGGGCCGTGGTCAAGATCAGGTCGAGTCAAAAGCTCTTCACCGAAGACGAAGTCGCGCGGCTTACTGGGATCTGCCTGGAGCACCTGCAGAAACTGGCCCAGAGCAAGCACCTGGGATTTCTGGCTCGCGCGGCCGAAGCCGCCGGGGCTGCGGGCGCTGAAGCCGGAAAATGGATGTTCACAAATTCTGATTTGATGATTTTGACGGTGCTGTACACCCGCTGCCAACACTAGAAGAAATTTGAAATTGCACCCTTGCGGCCCGGATGGAACCTGCCATCCGGGCCGTTTTTATTTTGGCGGAAGCCTCTATCCCAATCTGTAGAAGGCGCTGTTGTTGTGTATCGGATGTGGCGTTATGCTGAGGGCGGTTGCCAGCCTTGCAACCAAACCTGAACTGCCAGACCGGCATCCTACTTCCAGACACGGGAAGTGAGCAGACTCCGTCCACGGTCATAAATGTTCAGCAATATGATAAAACGGAAACGAATGGTCCGGGTGCTGCTGATCGTGGCGGTAGCGATGTGTTCCGCTTCCGCCGAGCGAGCCCAGCAAACGAAGCAAACTGCTCCGAAAGGGGAGCCTGCCGGCGTTCCAGTACTGCCCAAAGCGAAAAAGCTGATCCTTACGGATGGAAGCTACCAACTGGTGCAAAGCTACGAAATCAAGGGCGACCGGGTTCGTTATTTCAGCGTGGAACGATCGCAGTGGGAAGAAATCCCCACATCGATGGTGGATTGGGATGCCACGCACAAGACCGAGTCCGAGGACACCAAGCAGGCCGACGAGGTGGTTGCCAAGCTGAAAGCGGAGGAAGCGGCCAAACGGGTTGTGGAAGTGGATGTGGACGCCAGCATCGAAGTGGCGCCCGGAATTTTCCTGCCTCCGGGAGAAGGCGTGTACTTGCTGGATGGCAAGGGAGTGTTTCCCTTAAAACAGGCGGAGGCGGACATCAAAACGAACAAGACTCGCGCGCTGGAGCGAGTGCTGGTTCCCATTCCGATCGTGCCCGGCCGGCAAACCGTTTTCGTCAACGGGCAGCACGCCAAATTCCGGATCACGAATCACGCGCCGGAATTCTTCATGCGCACGGCCGATGGGCACGAACCGAAGATCGATTTGGTGCTGGCGCACATCCACAAGGACACCCGGCAACTCGAATTTCTGGATACTTATTTCTCCGAAACTGCATCCGTTCGGAAATCAATGCTTTTGCAGACCTGGGAAGTGACCAAGGGGGTCTACCGGTTCACGCTGGGACAAAAACTCCAGCCGGGCGAGTATGCGATTGTCGAGGTGGTGGATCAGAAAGATGTGGGGCTATATGTTTGGGATTTCGGGATTGACGCTGGGGGGAAGAAGTAGGCGCTCTCCGATCAAACGTCTACCCTTGATGAAGAAGAAAATAACTTCTGCTGCCGCGTTTAAGATTTGCTCTGGATTCCTTGTCCATAAAGCGGGCGTGGGATGACGGCAAAACAATTGGGACATCGCGGTGGTTGTTAGGCCTTGGAGGTGACGGGCTCGCAAATCTCGGCCAACAGGATCGCTAGATCGGAGAGTTGGAAGGGTTTTTGGACCAGGTGGGCGCCGGGGCGAGTGAATGCTTCGACGACCGGTGATTCCAACAATTCACCGGTCATGAAGATGAATTTCTGTGGCGGAATGCTCAAATTGGCAAGTACGTGCTGGAAGAATTTCTCTCCGTTCATTCCCGGCAGGTGGAAGTCACAAAGAATCGCATCGTAGTTTTTTAACGCCAGTCGCTTAAGGCCTTCCTCGGAAGTAGAAACGCACTCCACTGCCAAGCCGCGAGCGGACATTCCAGCCTGAATCAGCTCCCGGATGCCTTCTTCATCATCGATCACCAGAATGGAATGGCCGCGCAGCAAGGAAGAAACGGAAACCGGTTTGGCGACAGGAGGCAATTGCACCCGGCTCGCCGCGGGCAGCACCACTCGAAATGCGCAGCCCTCGCCCGGCGTTGATTGCACTTCGATGGTGCCTTCGTGTTCCTTGATCAGCGTCATGGAAATCGTCAGGCCCAAGCCGGTGCCGCCGCCGGGACGCTTGGTGGTGAAGAAGGGATCGAAAATCTTCGGCAACACTTCGGGGCGGATCCCCGCCCCATCATCCTGGATCAAGGCCCAGACCAAGCCGATCGAATGACCCACCCGCACGCGAATGGCGCCGTGCTCGCGCACTTCCCGAATCGCCTGCTCCGCATTCATCAGCAGGTTTAAGAAGACCTGCAAAAGCTGGCTGGCATCGGCATCGACCGGAGGAAGATTCTGGCCGGCCTGAAAATCCACGGAAATATTGTATTGGTTGAGAGCATGATTCTGCAGGTCAAGAGCCCGCTGAACCACCGTTTCGAGCTGCACCGGAGCGCGAACGGTGGCAGGCGGACGAGAAAACGCAAGCAATCCCTGAACGATTTGCGCCGCGCGGCGGGCTTGCTGGTGAATCAGGTTGGTTTGCCGGCGTGTCTGGTCATCGATCGCCCGTTCATGCAACAGATCGCTGACCCCAAGAATCGCGGTAAGCGGATTATTCAATTCGTGAGCGACGCCGGCGACCATTTGGCCCATCGCCGCCAACTTCTCCCGCTGGATCGATTGCTGCTGCAGGCGTTTCGATTCCGTGACGTCATGAGCAGAAGCGACAACGCCGGCGATCTTGCCGGACATATCGTAAAACGGGCTGGCGTCGGCCCGGATGGTTCGCCAACTTCCATCGCGGTGCAACGAGCGATATTCCAGCTGGGCAAAGGATTGCTCGCCGGCCATCAAACTCTGGTAAGTGTGCAGCAGAGAGGGCTGGTCCTCGGTAAAGGTTCGGTCGCCGAGAAGCGTTCCCACCAGCTCGGCGGGCTTGAGGCCGGTGAGATCCTCGATGCGATGGCTGGCATAGGTGATGCGGCGCTCGGAATCGAGGACCACGATGGCATCGGGGAAACTGGCGATCAACCGGCCAATGAACTCCTGCTCCTCGCGAAGGCGCTTTTCCGCCGTCCGCCTGCTGGAGATATCCATCAGGGTGCCTTGAATGCGGGTGATTCGCCCGGAAGCATCCCGCGTGCAGGAGGCGGAATTCAAGCAGAGAATCGGAGTGCCGTCCTTGCGGCGAAGCACGGTTTCCTGGTCATTGAATGTGCCGTGCATTTCGAGCTCCGCCAGCAAGCGCGAACGGATGGCAGGGTCCATGTGAAGCTCGTGCGCTTCCAGGGCCAGCAGTTCATCCTTGTTTTCGTACCCGAGCATGCGCAAGAGGGCGGGATTGGCATCCAGGAGCTTCCCATCCGGCGTGGTGGAATAGACGCCCTCCTGAAGGCTTTCGAAAAGTTCGCTGTAGCGAACTTCGGATTCGCGCTGGGCGGTGATGTCGCGCGCCAAACCTCCGGCGGCGGTCACCAATCCGTCCTTCAACACCGCATGAAGGATGCAATCGAAATAGCGCAATTCGCCCGTCTTCCGCAAGCGCGCGCGGACCACTCCGGACCAAGAATGCTTTTCCAGAAACCTGGGCAAAGCACGCTCCACTTCTTCGCGGCTGGGCTCGAGAAAGAATTCATCCAGCTGGTGGCGGATCACATCGGCAAAACCAAGGCCCAGGGCCTCCACAAATCTCCGGTTGACCAGCTGAATTTCGCCTTTCAAGGAAATGGTGAAAACAACATGATCGAGACTATCGATGAGTTCGCGATATCCCCGCTGCGAACGCGAAACCATTTCGAGAAGCTGATCGAATTGTTTTTCAGTGGGCGGAGATGCCGCGTTCGCTTGAAGCCCGCGAACAAAGCCTCGCAATTCGTTGAGCTCGCGGCGCTTGCTCCATGAGAAAGCTCCGAAGAGGATAGACAGCACTAGAATTCCGAGAGGCAGCGCTTCGAGGCGCATCGGAAGCGAGCGAAACGTCTGCCAGCTGATCGCGACGAACCCCGCAGCCAGCAGAATCAGGAACAGCAGACTGATTCGCCATAGGTCGTTCTCTTTGCGCTCCATCTGCTCCTGCTGGGAAGGAGCGGCGGCTTGGTGTTTTTCCGCGCTGGGCATGGACAAAGTTCCACTCGAGCGCCGTGTGCATCGCCGGAAAAACGCCGGGACGGCAGCTTGATTCATCTTAAAGGGAGGACCAGAGACGGGCAATGGCTCCGGTGGAGGTAGTTTCCAAAGCTTGCAATATTGCGGGGAAAAGCACTGAAACGTTACAAGCGGGCGCGAGAAGGATGCCGGGCTGAAGCCCGGCGCCACACGACAACGAAACGGCGGCAAGCACATTTGCTCGCCGCCGTTTATGGGTTCGCCAGGGGCGATCAGAGCCGCCTGCGGAGAAACGATCTTATGTTCTAGCTCTCAGCGACCGCGTCGGCATCCTTGCGCAGGAAATCGAGCGCGGCAGCTTCCTCGGGAGTCAACTCCGGTTCCATCGGAACCGGCTCATCCTTCGGTTGTTCAGTCAAGAGCTGGATATTGCGGTAACGTTCGAGACCGGTGCCGGCGGGAATAAGCCGGCCCATGATCACGTTCTCCTTCAGGCCGCGCAGGTAATCCACCTTGCCGGAAATTGCGGCTTCGGTGAGCACGCGCGTGGTTTCCTGAAAGCTCGCGGCGGAGATGAACGAGTCCGTGGAAAGCGAGGCCTTGGTGATGCCCAGGAGCAGCGGCCGGCCGGTTGCCGGGCGCATGCCCTCATGGATGATGCGATCGTTCTCCTCGCGGAAGCGGAACTTGTCCACCTGCTCCTCGAGCAAGAACGTCGTGTCGCCTACGTCTTCCACCTTCACCCAGCGCATCATCTGCCGGACGATGGTCTCGATGTGCTTGTCGTTAATGTTGACGCCCTGCAGGCGGTAGACTTCCTGAATCGAATTCACCAGGTAAGCCTGCGTATATTTTTCGCCGAGGACGGCCAGCAAATCGTGCGGGTTCAGCGGACCGTCGATCAACGGCTCGCCGGCCTTTACATGCTCGCCTTCCTGCACATTGATGTGCACGCCGCGGGGAATGGAATATTCCTTGAGCGTGCGGCTGTCCTCGCTTTCGACGTAAATCTTGCGCTGGCCCTTGGCGATTTCACCGTATTTCACCACACCGTCGATTTCGCTGATGACGGCGGGATCCTTCGGCTTGCGCGTTTCGAAAAGTTCCACAACGCGCGGCAAACCGCCGGTGATGTCCTTGGTTTTCGTGGTCTCGCGAGGAATCTTCGCGAGCACGTCTCCCGGCTGCACTTCGTCGCCGTCCACCACCATCAAGTGAGCGCGCGAAGGCATCAAGTACTTTTTCTTGGTGCGGCCAGCGGAATCGCGGACCAGCACGGTGGGCTGATGCTTCTCGTCTCCCGGCGGCAGCGTGACCACAAGCTGTGACAATCCGGTGACTTCGTCCACCTGCTCTTCGATAGTGACGCCGGGTTGCAAGTCCTTGAACTGAACCGTGCCGCCCGATTCGGTGAGGATCGAAAATGTATACGGATCCCATTCGACCATGATCTGGCCGAGCGTAACCGGTTGGCCATCTTCCACTTTGAGCCGCGCGCCATAAACCACGTGGTAGCGTTCCTTTTCGCGGCCTTTCTCGTCCACCACGGCGATCAAGCCGGTGCGGTTCATGGAAATGAACGTTTTGCCGCGGCCCTCGACCACTTTCAGGTCGATAAACTTGATGAAGCCGTTGTTCTTTGCTTCCACCTTCGATTGCTCGGTGACGCGAGTGGCCGTGCCGCCGATGTGGAAAGTGCGCATGGTGAGCTGCGTACCCGGCTCGCCGATGGACTGCGCGGCGATGACGCCGACCGCTTCGCCCATCTCGACCGTGCGGCCGGAAGCCAGGTTGCGGCCGTAGCAGCGTTCGCAAACTCCGCGACGAGATTCGCAAGTGAGCACGGAGCGGATTTTCACCCGCTCGATGCCGGCTGCCTGGATGGCATTGGCCAGCTCTTCGGTGATTTCCTGGTTGATCTCGACGATTACGTTGCCTTCGTAGTCCTTGATTTTTTCGAGCGAAACGCGGCCCACGACGCGGTCACGCAGCGCTTCCACTTCCACGCCCGCCTCGATGATCGGCTCGACGTAAATGCCGTCGGCGGTGCCGCAATCAATTTCCGTGATGATCACGTCTTGCGCCACGTCGACCAGGCGGCGAGTGAGGTAGCCGGAATCCGCGGTTTTGAGAGCCGTATCGGCCAAGCCCTTGCGAGCTCCGTGCGTCGAAATGAAGTACTGCAACACCGTGAGGCCTTCGCGGAAGTTGGAAGTGATCGGCGTTTCGATGACTTCGCCGGAAGGCTTGGCCATCAAGCCGCGCATTCCGCTGAGCTGGCGGATTTGCTGTTTCGATCCGCGAGCGCCGGAATCGGCCATGACGTAAACGGGGTTGATGATGCCCTGTTTATCCTGCAGTTCAAGCGCCTTGAACATTTCGTCGGCAACTTTTTCGGTGACGTCGCTCCAGATGGCGATGACTTTGTTATAGCGTTCGCCATTGGTGATGGCGCCATCGAGGTATTGCTGCTGCACCTTCACCACTTCGTGCTCGGCGGCATCCACCAGCTTGAATTTGACGCTGGGGATGACCATGTCGCTGATGCCGATGGAAATGCCGGCCTTGGTGGCGTAGAGGAAGCCGAGTTCCTTCAACTTGTCGAGCATCACCACGGTGCGCTCGAGTCCGAAGCGCAGGTAGCCGTATTGCACAAGTTGCTGGACGCCCTTTTTCTTAAGCAATCCGTTGATGAACGGCATCTCCGTGGGCAATTGATCGTTGAAGATCACGCGGCCGACAGTGGTATGCAGGAACTGCCGGTTCAGCATGATGGGCGCTGTGTGCGGCACGTCCTGATCGTCATAGGAGGTGGTCAGGTCGATCGTTTCGCCGGTGTACCGCAGGCGAATCGGCGTGAGCAATTCCACTTCGCCAGCTTCCAGAGCGAGAACCACTTCTTCCGGAGAACCGAACGCGCGGCCTTCACCTTTGGCGCCAGGCTTGGACTTGGTGAGGTAATAAATTCCCAGCACCATGTCCTGCGTCGGAACGGCGAGCGGCATGCCGTTCGCGGGCGAAAGAATGTTGCGCGAGCTGAGCATCAGAACCGATGCCTCAACCTGTGCTTCAGGAGAAAGCGGAATGTGCACGGCCATCTGGTCGCCGTCGAAATCCGCGTTGAACGCGGTGCAAACCAGCGGGTGAATGCGGATGGCTTTTCCTTCCACCAGCACCGGCTCAAACGCCTGGATGCCCAGGCGGTGAAGCGTGGGAGCGCGGTTGAGCAGTACCGGATGCTCGCGAATCACTTCTTCTAGGATGTCCCAAACCACCGGTTCCTGCGATTCCACCAGTTCCTTGGCTTGCTTGATGGTGGTGCAGTGGCCGCCGGCTTCCAGGCGGTGATAGATGAACGGCTTGAAAAGTTCGAGCGCCATCTTCTTCGGCAATCCGCACTGGTGAAGCTTCAGTTCGGGTCCGACGACGATCACCGAGCGGCCGGAATAATCCACGCGCTTGCCGAGCAGGTTCTGGCGGAAGCGGCCCTGCTTGCCCTTAAGCGTATCGGAAAGCGATTTGAGCGGGCGATTGTTGGTGCCGCGCAGCACGCGTCCGCGGCGGCCGTTATCGAACAGTGCATCCACGGCTTCCTGCAACATGCGCTTTTCGTTGCGGACGATCACGTCAGGCGCGTGCAATTCCATCAGCTTCTTCAACCGGTTGTTGCGGTTGATCACGCGGCGATACAAATCGTTTAAATCAGAGGTAGCGAAGCGTCCGCCATCCAGCGGCACCAGCGGGCGCAATTCCGGCGGCAGCACT
The DNA here is from genome assembly GCA_963797765.1 of uncultured Acidobacteriota bacterium. GTDB lineage: Bacteria > Acidobacteriota > Terriglobia > Acidiferrales > UBA7541 > JBGPTK01. The sequence goes on from CAWCQU010000004.1 coordinate 606,081, forward strand.
GGAATCACGTCCAAAATCATCCACTCTGGTTTGTTGCCGCTCTTGCGGAACGCCTCGAGCACCTTCAGCCGCTTGGCGAACTTGATTCGCTTTTGCAGGCTGGGATCCGTCTTCATCTTTTCGCGCAGCTCTTCGGAGAGCTTTTCCACTTCCACGCGGCGCAGCAATTCCTTGATGGCTTCCGCGCCCATGGCCGCGCGGAATTTTCCCGCGAATTCTTTCTGCAGCTCGCGGTATTTTTCCTCGGGCAGAATTTCCTTATCCTTCACGCCGGGCGTTTCTCCCGGATCGATACAGACGAAGGCCTCGAAATAAAGGATGCGCTCCAGGTCTCGCATGGAAATGTCCAGCAAGTATCCGATGCGGCTGGGCAATCCCTTGAAAAACCAGACGTGCGAGCAGGGCGAAGCCAATTCAATGTGCCCCAGGCGCTCGCGGCGCACTTTGCTGAGGGTGACTTCCACACCGCATTTATCGCAAATTACGCCGCGGTGCTTCATCCGCTTGTACTTGCCGCAGAGACATTCCCAATCGGTGACGGGGCCGAAAATCTTCGCGCAGAACAAGCCATCGCGCTCCGGCTTGAAGGTGCGGTAATTGATCGTTTCCGGCTTGGTGACTTCCCCGTGAGACCACGAACGGATCTTCTCCGGGCTGGCCAAGCTGATGCGAATGGAATCGAAATCTGCGATTTGACTGGCACGGTCGTATGGACTCGAACGATACAAGGGCAAACCTCCTCCCCGGCAAGCCGGGGTAAAAGCTTTTACGATTCTTCTGTTTTGCGTTCATCGCGCCGGGCGCGGGCGAACGCAGGCATTATTCGGCGACTTTCTCCACTTGCGGTTTTTGCCGCTTCATCAATTCCACATCCAAGCAGAGCGATTGCAACTCGCGAACCAGCACGTTGAACGATTCGGGCACGCCCGGCTCGATGCCGGGCTCGCCTTTCACGATCGCTTCGTAGATTTTCGCGCGGCCGTAAACGTCGTCCGATTTTGCCGTCAGCAATTCCTGAAGGATGTGCGCGGCTCCGTAGGCTTCCAGCGCCCACACTTCCATTTCTCCGAAGCGCTGGCCGCCGAATTGCGCCTTTCCGCCGAGCGGTTGCTGCGTGATCAACGAATACGGACCAATGGAACGCGCGTGAATCTTGTCGTCCACCAGGTGCGATAGCTTGAGCATATAGATGTAGCCGACGGTCACTTGCTGCGCGAACGGCTCGCCGGTCATGCCGTCGAACAGCGTGATTTTGCCGGTCGTCGGCAAATTCGTGAATTCCAGCAGGTGGCGAATTTCCGTCTCGCGCGCGCCGTCGAATACCGGCGTGGCCATCGGGATGCCTTCGCGGAACCCGCGAACCATGTCGAGCACTTGCTCATCGTCCAGCGCGGCAATGGATTTCCACACAGGCGTCGCGCCGAACGCGTCCTTCAGCCATTTGCGGGCCACCTCGGGACGTTCGCCTTCATCGAGCATCTTGGCGACCATCGCTCCGAGTTCCTTCGAAGCCCACCCCAGATGCGTTTCGAGGAGTTGGCCCACGTTCATACGCGAAGGAACGCCGAGCGGGTTCAGCACGATTTCCATCGGCGTGCCGTCGGGCATGCACGGCATATCTTCCTGCGGAACGATTCGCGCGATCACGCCCTTGTTTCCGTGGCGGCCTGCCATCTTGTCGCCCACGGAAAGTTTGCGCTTCATCGCAATGTAAGCCTTCACCAGCTTGATGACGCCGGGAGGCAGTTCATCGCCCTTCTTCAGCTTGCCGATGCGCTCGTCGGTGATCTTGCGCAGCACGTCGATCTGCCGCGAAGTCATCTCCTCGATCTCATCGATTTTCTCGATGAGCAGCGGGTCTTTATCGGAGAGGCGCAAACGCTTCAAATTGCGGGTTGAGATTTTTTCGAGCACGTCGCGCGTCAACTCCGCGCCCTTGTTCAACAGGCGCTTGTTGGTTCGCTCGTCGTGCAGGTCGGCCACCAGAGACTGGCCGCCCAGCAGGTCGGTCAAACGCTTCAAACGCTCGTCGGTGAGGATGCGGATCTCGTCGGCCAGGTTCTTTTCCAGCTTGGCAACCTGAGAAGCTTCGATGGCCTTGTGGCGTTCGTCCTTCTCCGCACCCTTGCGGCAGAAGATTTTCACGTCCACGATGGTGCCTTCGATGCCCGGCGGGCAATAAAGCGAAGCGTCGCGAACGTCTCCGGCCTTTTCGCCGAAAATGGCGCGCAGCAGCTTTTCTTCCGGCGTAAGCGTGGTCTCGCCCTTCGGAGTGACCTTGCCGACCAGAATGTCTCCCGGCCGGACGGTGGCTCCGATGCGGATCACTCCGCTTTCGTCGAGGTTACGAAGGAAACCTTCGCTGATGTTGGGAATGTCGCGAGTGATTTCCTCGGGACCGAGCTTGGTATCGCGCGCCTCGATTTCATACTCTTCGATGTGAATCGAAGTGTAGTAATCCTCCTTGACCAGCTTTTCGCTGACCAGGATGGCATCTTCAAAGTTGTATCCGCGCCACGGCAGGAACGCCACGAGCACGTTGCGGCCCAGCGCCAATTCGCCGCGATCGGTGCAGGGACCATCGGCCAGCACTTGCCCCTGGCGAACGCGGTCTCCCGCGCGGACCAGCGGTTTCTGGTTGATGCAAGTGTTCTGGTTCGAACGCTTGAATTTCGTAAGCAGGTAAATATCCGAGCCCACTTCGCGGCTCAGCACGCCGGATTGGTCGGATTCCACACGCACGATCACGCGCTCGGAGTCAACTTGATCCACGATTCCGTCGCGCTTGCACACGATCACGGCGCCGGAATCGCGAGCAGTCACGCGCTCCATGCCCGTGCCAACCAACGGCGCTTCGCCCTTGATCAGCGGCACGGCCTGGCGTTGCATGTTCGAGCCCATCAACGCGCGGTTTGCGTCGTCGTTCTCGAGGAACGGGATCAAACTGGCAGCGACGGAGACCAACTGCTTCGGCGAAACGTCGATGTAATCCACTTCTTCGCGCGATTTCAGAACGAAGTTGCCCGCCTGGCGGCAATTCACCAGTTCCGTGGTGATGCGGCCGCGCTCGTCGAGCGAAGCGTTGGCCTGCGCTACCACGTAACGGTCTTCTTCCCACGCCGAAAGATAGAAGCAGTAAGGATCGAACACGACGCGATGACGCTTCAAATCGTCGTTGGTCGTTTCCACCTTGTCCTGCTCCACAATCTCGCCCGGCTTGAATTCGCTGTCGCCCGCGTTGACGATCTGCACGTAATCGATCACGCGACCGCCCTTCACTTTGCGGTAGGGCGATTCGATAAATCCGAATTCATTGATTCGCGCGTAGCAGGAAAGCGAGCTGATCAATCCGATGTTCGGCCCTTCCGGCGTTTCAATGGGACAAATGCGGCCGTAGTGCGTCGGGTGAACGTCGCGGACTTCGAATCCCGCGCGCTCGCGCGACAAACCGCCCGGCCCAAGGGCCGAAAGACGCCGCTTGTGCGTAATTTCGCTGAGCGGGTTGGTCTGATCCATGAACTGGCTGAGCTGCGAACTGCCGAAAAATTCCCGAATCGCGGCCATCACGGGCTTGGCGTTTACCAGGTCGTGCGGCATCGCCGTCGACATTTCCTGGTACACCGACATCTTTTCCTTGATGGCGCGCTCCATGCGGACCAGGCCGATGCGGAACTGGTTCTCGAGAAGTTCGCCCACAGCGCGGACGCGGCGGTTTCCCAGGTGATCGATGTCGTCCACCGTGCCGATGTTCTTGCGCAGCTTCAGCAGGTACTTGATCGAGGAAACGAAATCCGCAGGATCGAGCGTGCGCTTATCCAGCGGCGTTTCGATGCCCAGTTTGATGTTGAATTTCAACCGTCCGACCTTGCTGAAATCGTATTTGCGCGGATCAAAAAACATTCCATTGAACAACGCTGTAGCGGTTTCGAGAGTCGGCGGATCGCCGGGACGCAGCTTGCGGTAAATTTCGATCAGCGCCTCGCGTGGTGTGCGGATGGCGTCCTTTTCGAGCGTGCGGCTCACGATCACGCCCACTTCGTCGCGGTCCGGGAAGCAGATATCCACTTCCGTGATTCCCGCTTCCGCCAATGTGGCCCACATTTCCGCAGTGAGCGGCTTATTCGCTTCCATCAGCACTTCGCCGGTCTGGCGGTTCACCAATTCGCCGACGGTGACCGCGCCTTCCAGATCGGCTACGGAAATTTCCGTCTGCGACACTTTCGCCTTGACCAGTTCCTTGTACAGCGCGTCGGTGATGCGCTTGTGCGCGCCCACCAGCGTTTCGCCGGTCTTGGGATGCGCAATTTCCCGCGTCAGCTTGCGGTCGATCAGGCTTTCGGAAACGTTCCAGAACAGGCCGCGATCGCGCAGGGAAATCCGCTCCACCTGGTAAAAGGTGCGCAGAATTTCTTCGTTGGTCTTCATTCCCAGCGCGCGCAGGAAAATCGAGCCGAGGAATTTGCGCTTGCGGTCGATGCGCACGTAAAGAATGTTTTTCGTGTCGTATTCGAACTCGACCCACGAACCGCGGTACGGAATAATTTTGCCGAGGAAATACGAGCGGTTGTTGGCCGTCTCGTAAAACACGCCGGGCGAACGGTGCAACTGGCTGACGATGACGCGTTCGGTTCCGTTGATGATGAAGGTTCCGTTTTCCGTCATCAGCGGAATATCGCCGTAGAAAACTTCCTGTTCCTTGATGTCGCGAATGCTTTTCGCGCCGGTATCGGGATCCTTGTCGTAAATCGTCAGGCGGATGGTCACCTTCAGCGGCGCGGAATAGGTCATGCCGCGTTCCTGGCACTCGTTCACGTCGTATTTCAATTGCAGTGTGACCGGGTCGCCGCACTTATTGCAAAACGTTGGAGTGTTGCGGTTAAACGTGCCGCACTTCGCGCACAGCACGTCGCCCGTCTTATAAGGATTGGTGACTACCGACGCGCCGCAATTCCGGCACGTGGCGCGCAGGTGGTGCAATCCGCGCAAATGGCCGCACTTACACTCCCAGTTTCCGATCGCGTAATCGACGAAATCGAGCTGCGAAAGGCCGCGGAAATCCTGAATCGGAAAAACCGAAGTGAACACGGACTGCAAGCCCGTATCTTCCCGTTCGCTCGGCAGCAAATCCATTTGCAGGAATCGCTGATATGATTTCTTTTGCACATCGATCAGGTTCGGGATTTGGACGGTCGTCTTGATTTTGGCGAAGTCCAAGCGAGCCCGTTCCCTGGTGGCACGGTTACCGTTACGCATGATTTACCTCATTCCCTCTGGGTTGGGCCGTAGCGGCCGGCAGTGAAAACACGCCGACCGGCGGTCCGGGCTGGACACGTTGCCAGGCTGTGAAATCCAATGGAATACGCGCGTAGGCGAATTCCTTCGCTCGAGCGAACCGAGCACGGCGACACACACCGGCAAACTACTTGATGTCGACCTTTGCTCCGGCGTCTTCGAACTTCTTCTTGATCGTCGCGGCTTCATCCTTGTTGACGCCTTCTTTCACCGTTTTCGGCGCGCCATCGACAAGGTCCTTGGCTTCTTTCAAGCCCAGGCTGGTGACTTCACGAACCGCTTTGATCACGTTAATTTTGTTGGCGCCAACTTCGGTGAGGACGACGCTGAATTCCGTCTTTTCCTCCGCCGGAGCAGCCCCCGCCGCTCCGCCGCCGCCTGCCATTGCCACGGGCGCTGCCGCGGCCGCCGACACGCCGAATGCCGCTTCCATCTGCTTGACCAGATCGGAAGCTTCGAGCAGTGTCAGGCCCTTGATTTCTTCCAGGATTGATTCCACTTTGCCAGCCATCGCGGTGTCCTTCCTCCTTAAAATATAAAGAAAACTTCTCAGCCTTCGCGGGTGCTCCGGAGAGGAGCGGCGCTAAGCAGACTGAAACTTTTCGGCCTTGACTGCTTCGCTCGTCACTACGGCCAATGCTCGCGGCACTGCCGCCAGCGCCATGGCGATTCGTTGCGCCGGCGCATTGAGCAGGAACATGACCTTGCTGATCAGCTCTTCCTTCGAAGGCAGTTGCGCGAGCTGCTGAATTTCGTCGATTCCAATGACGCGGCCTTCCACTACGCCTGCCTTGAATTTGAACGCGGGAACTTCCTTGGCCACCTTCGTCAATACCTTGGCCAGTTGAACGGCATCCGCAGCCGTGAAGGCGATTGAGTTCGTTCCCTTCAATCCCTTCAAAAGCGATTCCGCCGGGGTTCCTTGCCCGGCGTGCTGCGCCAGCGTGTTCTTCACCACCTGGTAATGACCGCCGGCGGCCTGCACGGCGCGGCGCAGGTGCGTATCCTGTTCGACGGTGATTCCCTGAAACGTGGTCAGGATCACCGTGGAAACTTTCGCAAGTTCAGTGCGGAGAGCGTCGGCTTCCGTTTTCTTTTCCGCTTTCTTCTTCATTCCAAGCTCCTGTTCCGTGCTGCTGAACGATGTTGCTGAGCCTGGCCCGGACTAGGCGGCTACTGCCGCGTCCGCTTCCGCGTGATCGATCAGGATCCCCGGCCCCATGGTGGAGGTAAGGGTGATCTTGTGAATGTATTTGCCTTTGGCGGTCGAAGGCTTGGCCTTCAGTATCGCCGCGAGAAGCGCCGCCGCGTTTTCCGCGATCTGTGGCGCTCCAAAACTGATTTTGCCGATGGGCGAGTGGATCAGGCCGGTTTTATCCAGCCGGAATTCCACTTTACCAGCTTTGATTTCCTTGACGGCCTTGGCCACTTCGAACGTCACCGTTCCCGTTTTCGGATTGGGCATCAATCCGCGCGGGCCCAGCACTTTTCCCAGGCGCCCGGCGGACTTCATCATGTCCGGTGTCGCTATCACCGCGTCATAATCGACCCAACCTTCTTGAATTTTCTGGACCATGTCTTCGCCGCCGACGAAATCCGCGCCTGCATCCTGCGCTTCGCGAACTTTTTCGCCGCTGGCGATTACCAGCACCCGCTTCGATTTGCCCAGGCCGTGCGGCAACACCACGGTTCCGCGAATCATCTGGTCGGATTGCTTCGGATCGACGCCCATATTGAGCACCAGATCGACCGTCTCATCGAATTTCGCGAATTTCACTTTCTTCAGAAGCTCGGCGGCTTCCGCGAGCTTGTACGGCCGCGCCTGCACCTGCTTGCGCGCGCGATCGATATTTTTTCCACCCAGTTGCTTTACCGCGGGCTGTGCCATTTCCTTCTCTCCTAGCTTTCGACTTCGATTCCCATGTTTCGCGCCGTGCCCATCACGGTGCGTATCGCCGATTGCAGGTTGGCGGTATTCAAATCGGGCAGCTTGGTCTTCGCAATTTCTTCCACTTGCTTGCGCGTCACCTTGGCCACTTTCACTCGGTTCGGTTCCGCCGATCCCTTAACGATCCCCGCAGCGCGCTTCAGCAATTCCGAAGCGGGCGGAGTCTTCATGATGAAGGTGAACGTGCGGTCGCTGTAGATCGTCACCAGCACCGGAATGATCATGCCGTCTGGCTCTTTCGACGTTTTCGCGTTGAACTGCTTGCAAAAATCCATGATGTTGACGCCGTGCGGACCGAGCGCGGTGCCCACGGGCGGCGCCGGAGTCGCTTTCATGGCCGGCAACTGCAGCTTCACCATTGATTGGACTTTCTTTGCCATCTTGACTGCTCCCCCAAACGGTTGCGGCTGAACCCTTCGAAACTTATCTCATTGCTCTTACTGCGCCGACTTCTCCACTTGAGCGAAATCCAGTTCCACCGGAGTCGAGCGGCCGAAAATTGTGACCGAAACTTTCAGCGTGCTGCGGTCGCTATTCACTTCTTCCACCACGCCGTTAAAATTAGCGAACGGGCCGTCCACGATGCGGACCTGTTCATTGCGTTCGAACGAAAGTTTCGGCTTGGGCCGTTCGGCGGTGCTGGTAGCCCGGTTCAAAATGTTCTGCACTTCTTCTTCGGTCAGCGGCGAAGGCGTTTGTCCCGAACCCACGAAACCGGTCACACGCGGCGTGGAACGCACCACGTGCCAGGTATAATCGTCCATTTCCATTTCCACCAGGACGTATCCGGGATAACACATCCGCGGCGAAACCACCTTCTTGCCGCCGCGCACTTCCACCACGGACTCCGTCGGAATAATCATCCGGCCGATTTTGTCCTCGAGTCCGAAAGCCGCCACGCGGCCCTCCAGACTTTCCTTCACCTTCTTCTCAAATCCCGAGTAGGTGTGGACGATGTACCACTGCTTCGGCATGCTTTCGTTCCTAGTGTTTAAAATAAGTCAGCACCCTTTGAATCAGATAACCGAACGCGCTATCCACCAAAAAGAAGAACAGCCCGAAAAAGGCCACGGTGACGATCACCACCGCGGTGGTGGATCGCACGTCATCGCGCGTCGGCCAATTCACCTGGCGCATTTCCACTCGCACTTCGTGGAGGAATTGCCGCCAGCGCTTGGGATATTCCGCAAGCTTGGCCAACGGGCCAGGAACCGCAAATCCCGATCCTGCTCCGCTCGTCTCTTCGGGTCTCAACTTTGCCGCCTGCGCCATGGATTCTTTGGCCTTCGTTTCGGTGCGTTGCTCTTGAACTTCTGTTGCGTTCGCCCTCGCCGTGCCGCCTGCCTAATCTGGCAGGGGAGGAGGGATTCGAACCCCCACATCCGGTTTTGGAGACCGGCGGTCTACCGTTGAACCTACTCCCCTAGGAAACCGGTTACTTCACTTCGCGGTGCGCCGTATGCTTCCGGCAGGTATTGCAAAATTTCTGAGTTTCCATCCGCTCGGTGTGCTTCTTCCGGTTCTTCATGGTCGTGTAGTTCCGGTTCTTACAGTCGTTGCATTGCAATGTGATGATTTCGCGCATGGTCGTTTACTCGATAATCTCCGTCACCGCTCCGGCGCCCACGGTGTGGCCGCCTTCGCGGATCGCGAATCGCAATCCCTTCTCGAGCGCCACCGGCGTGATCAGCGACACTTCGCACGACACGTTGTCTCCCGGCATCACCATCTCTACTCCCGCCGGCAGCTTCACGTCTCCCGTCACATCCGTCGTCCGGAAATAAAACTGCGGCCGGTAGCCCGTGAAAAACGGCGTGTGCCGCCCGCCTTCTTCCTTGGTCAAAACATACGCTTCCGCTTTGAACTTCGTGTGCGGCGTGATCGACCCCGGCTTGCACAGCACCTGCCCGCGCTCCACTTCTTCTTTTTCCGTGCCGCGCAGCAGCAACCCCACGTTGTCGCCCGCGATTCCTTCATCCAGCAATTTGCGGAACATTTCCACGCCCGTCACGATCCGCTTCATCGTCGGACGGAATCCCACAATCTCCACTTCTTCGCCCACTTTCACCTTGCCGCGCTCGATTCTTCCCGTCACCACCGTGCCGCGGCCCGAGATCGAAAAAATATCCTCAATCGGCATCGCGAACGGCTTGTCCACTTCCCGCTGCGGCAACGGAACGTTCTGGTCCACCGCTTCCATCAAATCCAAAATCGATTTCTCCCACTTCGCATCGCCCTCCAGCGCCTTCAGCGCCGACCCGCGCACCACCGGCACTTTGTCTCCCGGAAACTGGTACATCTTCAGCAGGTCGCGCACTTCCAGTTCCACCAACTCGAGCAATTCCGGATCTTCCACCATGTCGCACTTGTTCAAAAACACCACGATGTACGGCACGCCCACCTGCCGCGCCAGCAGAATGTGCTCGCGCGTCTGCGGCATCGGACCATCCGTCGCCGCCACCACCAGAATCGCGCCGTCCATCTGCGCCGCGCCGGTGATCATGTTCTTGATGTAATCGGCGTGCCCCGGACAATCGATGTGCGCGTAGTGGCGGTTGGCCGTCTCGTATTCCACGTGCGCCACCGCGATCGTGATTCCGCGCTCCCTCTCTTCCGGCGCGTTGTCGATCGAATCAAACGAGCGGAACGACACCTTCGGATTGTTCTTCGACAGCACCTTGGTAATCGCTGCCGTCAAGGTGGTCTTGCCGTGGTCGATGTGTCCAATCGTTCCCACGTTTACGTGCGGCTTACTCCGTTCGAATTTCTCCTTCGCCATCGTCTGCTACCCTCATCAAGGATCTATGAAGCAATCACCAAATGCCTGTGCGCCAGCCAATTTTCTGGTCGCTCTTTTGGAGCGGGGGACGGGACTCGAACCCGCGACCATCTGCTTGGAAGGCAGAGACTCTACCACTGAGTTACCCCCGCCCATTCCTGCCCCGATTCTTCTTCTGGAAGATTCGGAGTGGAGCCTGGGACCGGGATTGAACCGGTGACCTCGTCCTTACCAAGGACGCGCTCTACCATCTGAGCTACCCAGGCTCTGACCGGTCAGTGCGACGCTCGCTTTCCATCAATTCGAAAGCAGCGTCCGCGCGTACAACTTTTCCGTTCAGCTGCGACGAACTCTTGGTTGTTTTGACTCTTCATTCGGGGCCAGCTGATTCGAACAAGACGTCGATGGTGGACGGGGGAGGATTCGAACCTCCGTAGCCCGCAAGGAGCGGCAGATTTACAGTCTGCTGGTTTTAGCCACTCACCCACCCGTCCCGCTCGGGGAACTCCGAAACGCAGAAAGGGCTCGCGTCCGAAGACACCAGCCCTTCTCTCATTTTTCGTGAGGAACCCGTCCGCTTCAATCCCGAGAATTCTCAATCCTTCAAAGTCAGCTGGCGGAGGGATTTGAACCCCCGACCCTCTGATTACAAATCAGATGCTCTACCAACTGAGCTACGCCAGCACACCTAAACCGAGCAAAATTATCACGAAGGCATTCAAATTGCAAGCAACTTAATCCGGCCAGCAAGGGGTGTGCCAGTGCCTCGTAAAACCGCTTCCGGGCGAGCGTACTTTACACCATCTTCCAGGACTTCTATACTCGCATCCTTGTCAAGTCCCACGCCGTCGCGCCGCAAGTTCGTCATTGTTGCAGTCATTCTTTTGCTCATTCTCGCCGCAGCCGCATATTACATTTTTTTTCGCGGACCCGCTAAACCGGCCGGCCCGGCGCCTGGCCCCATACCAAGCATCATTGAATTGCTGCCCGCGGAAGCCCCCATTTTTGCTTACTTCGATATCACCGCGTTGCGGAATTCGCAGCTCTCTGCCGAGCTATCTTCACTTGCGGGCAAGCCTGCCAGCGATCCGGATTACGCTGAATTCGTTCGCCAGACCGGCTTCGATTACGAGCGCGATTTGGATCGCGCCGCGCTGGCAATCTGGCCAGGGGCTTCGCGGCCGACCGCTTTGGCAATTGCCGAAGGACGCTTCGACCGGGAAAAAATCACTCAGTACGCTTTGCGTTCCGGGCACGTCACCAAGAATCAGAATATCGATATTCTTGAAGTCCCTGTGACTGCGCCCACGCCGGATGGCCGGGGAAAAACCACCAAGTTGATTTCCTTTGCATTTCTATCGGCCGATCGCGTGGTGCTTGCCGACGGCGCCAGCATGGATTCGGTCATCAATCATGCCAATGCAAATTCGAGCGATGCGGCTCTGCGCGTCAGAATCGAAAGAGTAGCCGGCGCCGCCGTATTCGTGACGGCTCGTTCAAATGCTCTCCCCCAAGATCTTTCCACCATGGGCATCAAGTCCGGCCAGATCGAGCGAATCCTTCGCAGCATTCAGTTCTTGAATCTGGCAGGGCGGCCCGCAGGCGACCAATTGAAAGTCGTAGCCGAAGCAGAATGCGATTCGGTGGCTAACGCATTGCAACTTTCCACTGTGCTCGATGGCTTGCGGTGGATTGGGAACGCCGCTCTGGCTGACCCAAAAAACAGGCGCCAACTACAACCTCAGGAAGTAGCGCTGCTCGATTCCCTGCTTCGCCTGGTCGAAGTCTCCCGGGAAGGCAAAGTTGTCCGGCTTAAAGTTAGTCTAACTCCACAGATGCTGGGAACTCCGCCGAAGTCGGCTCCTCAAAAACCCCCGAGCCAGCCTTAATCGCCAGGTAGTAAGAAGCGAAAGCAGGCAATATCGTTGCTTTGACAAAATCCGGAGCAGCGGTGAAAACCGAAAGATTCGGAAGCGAAGCGGGCAGGCTAATCAGCGGCGGCACTGACCGTGTTGCCATGCAGATAACGCCAAGGATTGACCGGCGTATTGTTGATGCGGACTTCGTAATGAACGTGCGGCGCCGTAGCCCGCCCGCTCTCTCCAACCAATCCAATCACTTCACCGCGCTTCACATGAGTACCGACGTGGGTATCAAACGCGGAAAGGTGTCCATACCAGGTCGAAATTCCGAAACCATGGTCGATGACCACCAGACGGCCATAACCGCCACGCGTATCGACGAACACGATGACGCCGTCAGCTGAAGCATGAACTTCATCGCCATAGTGAGAAGCGATGTCCACGCCGGTGTGCCAGGCGCCTTCACCGCTGAACGGGTCCATCCGCTGGCCAAAGCTCCCGCTGATTTCTCCAATCACCGGCCAAATCGAAGGCACAAAGCCAACATCTCCCATTTTCGGCCCAGGCAGCAGCCGCAGGCCCTGGCTGGCCAATGCAACTCCGGTTGCATTCCGCTGGAGAAAATCAAACTGATCGATGGATTGTTGATAGTCGGATTCAGTAGGCTCGATCGCCGTTTCGGCGAGCCCAAAGGGCGTCTCACGGAAGCGCGTGATGCCATAGGTCATAGCAACTTCGCTGGCCAGGGATTGCAACGAGTTCAGGCGCTGATTGGTATCCTTCACGACTGTCTGAAGTTCCTGATATTGTTTCTGAAGGGTATCCTGATCGCGGCGGAGCGCGTTATAATTCGTCACTTTCCAAAGCATCCGGGAGTACGAACCAACCGCGGCAACCACGGTGATTCCTCCGACAACAGCAAGCACCGCAAGCACATGCAGCAGATAGAAAGGTACGCGGAGCCGGCGCACATCTCCGGACTCTCCAGACGCAATAAAAAATGTATATACTTTTCCCTTCATGAGCCTCTCAGGCAAAATTTACTTGGAACTCAGGATGGTGCCGCTTGCCCTCACAAACGGTATGTGTTGCAATCCCCGTAAACAACGTCTGAACCGCGAGCCTTGGTTCGAAACTTTTGAATTCTACCCTCCGGCTCGGGAGTATGTCAATCCCCCGGTAGTCCTATGCTTCCATTTTCTGTAGATGACACTGGCCTCGATTCCTCGGCTGCTGACCTCTATAATATCTGCGAAGCTGGCTCAGAGGCCTCGGTTCAGACTGAAACCGGCCGTCTCTCACAAAACTTGTGGACAAGGAACAAAGCATAATCGATCGCGTTCGACGTGCGCTACGCGCACCGCCGTCGAGAAGTGTGTCGGATCGGCTCAGGCTTGGCATTGGTGACGATGCAGCAATCCTCCACGCGCCAGTGAAGACAGATTGGGTTGTGAGCTGTGACGCGTTCATCGAAGGAGTGCATTATCTGGTTGACCGGCATCCGGCTGAATCGGTCGGTTACAAAGCCCTGGCTCGGGCAACAAGCGACTTAGCGGCGATGGGCGCCAATCCGCAGTTTTTTTTCTTGAGCCTGGCAATCCCCGCAGCGCGCACGGGAGCATGGCTTTCCCGCCTCCTGAAGGGAATGGACAGGGCCAGCCGAAAGTTTGACATCGTCCTGGCCGGCGGCGACACAACTGAGCTCCCAATTGTGTCTATCAATATCACGGTGATCGGCGAAGTGAAACCCGGTACGGCCATTCTCCGCTCTGGGGCACGCCCCGGAGACGGCATCTATGTGAGCGGCACACTGGGCCAGGCGCAGCTTGGACTGGAGTTGATCCGGCGGAAGCTGGACAAGATTCCTCAGTCGAAAAAGCTGCTCCGCCCTCATCTTTATCCGCAGCCTCGAATCGGATTGGGCCGGTTGCTCGCCAGCCGTAGCCTCGCTTCCTCGATGATTGATCTTTCCGACGGCCTTTCCACCGACCTGGCGCGGCTCTGCGCGGCGAGCGGCGTGGGGGCGCGCCTATTTTCAGGACAGATCCCAAAAGTTGCCATACCGGCCGCGCTCTGTGCGCGTGGCCTCGATCCGCTTCAAATGGCGCTCAACGGCGGGGACGATTACGAACTCCTCTTTACGGTGCCGGTACGACAGGAATTGAAACTTCGCTCCGCAGCCGCTCGTTTGCAGGACTCGGTCAAAATAAGAAGAATCGGCGAAATCACTACTGGTAGGCGAATCCTGCTAGTCGGCAATGACGACAGTGAGAAGCGATTGAAGCCTGGCGGATGGGTCCACTTTAAGTCTTGAGGCAAAGACGAAGCTAGGGACTACCCGGCTTGGGCGCCGAAGAACTGACGGTGGACGGAGTGGGAGGCTTGGCCGGCGGCGGGCCAGGCGTAGCTTTCGGAGGAATTGTTTTCAAAGGCTTTGCTCCGCCTTCGGTGAGCCCTTGTTCCGCCGCGTCTGCGGGTGGCGCAGTGTCAGGAGTATCCACCTGCACGATTCGTGCCCCCGCTAACTTCTCCAGCGGGATAACATTCGGGAAACTCTCCGCTGGCGTTCCCTGAACAGCCACCTTCATATATTGAAGCCAGATCGGCAGCGCGGCACGCGCACCAGTCTCTTTCTTTCCGAGCGAAACGCGCTTATCGTCATTCCCTACCCAGACTCCAGTGGTTAACGACGGCGTAAAACCGATATACCAGGCGTCGGTAAAATCGTTCGTAGTTCCCGTCTTGCCTCCCGAAGGCCTGCCAAGCTCCTTGGCGCGCACACCGGTGCCAAACTGCACCACTTCCTCGAGCATCGCAACCATAGTGCGGGCCACATCGGGCGGGACCACATCCGATACCTTGGGCCGGTCTTCTTCCAGGGTAGCGCCGTCATAAGTGGTCACTTTCCGGATCAAATGCGGTTCGATGTGAATGCCATCATCCGGAAACACGGTGAAGGCCGAGGTGTGCTCCCACAGAGTCAGGTCAGAAGCGCCCAGAGCGAGAGGCAAATAGGGAGGCAGCGGACTTGTGAGGCCAAACCTGCGGGCCGTATCAATTACATTCTGAATGCCAACTTTCTCCAATATGCGCACGGCGGGGATATTGCGCGAATCGGCCAGCGCGCGGCGCAGCGTGATTCGCCCCTCGAATTTCTCGTCATAATTGTGCGGCGCATACACCTGGCCGCCGCTCATGTAACTTACCGGCTCATCCACCACGATATCAAAGGGTGTCATTCCGTCCTGAATCGCCGTGGCATAAACGTAGACCTTGAAGGAACTGCCTGTCTGGCGCATGGCCTGGATGGCGCGATTGAATTTCGAATCTTCAAAACTGTAGCCGCCGACCATGGCTTTCACTCCGCCGGTTGCGTTGTCGATCGAAAGCAGAGCCGCTTGCGCCACCGGCCTCTGCTCCACTTCCACTTTGGCCGCGGTGCCGGAGAGATCCTTAATATAGAACTCGGTCAGGTCTCCTACTTGCAGAATTTCCGCAGGCGATTTATGGCCTGTCCAGGAAATATCGGGCGCCGCCACAACGGCGCGGTAAGGACCAATTTTCACGATGGCAAAATTGGCATCCACTGCCATCACCAATCCAGTGACGTAGCCGCCCTTCTCGATGGGTCCTCGCCAGTCATCGCTCTGGTAGGTATCGAGCTTGCCGAGATGATCGGTAAAAATATTGGCAAGCTTGCCGCGCCAGCCGTGGCGGCGGTCATAAGCATGCAGTCCATCGCGCACGGCCTGGTTGGCCGCCTTCTGCATGTCAATATTCAACGTGGTGTAGACGCGCAAGCCCTGTTCGTGGACTGCTTCCGTTCCGTAGGTTCGCTCGAGATATTGGCGGATTTCCTCGACATAGTATGGCGCGAGATCGTTTCGCGGCACCGTAAGGTGCAAGCCCATGGGGAGCTGGCTGTAGAGTTCAGAATCCTGCCTGGAAATAATTCCTTCGGCGGCCATCCTGGCCAGCACAAGATTGCGGCGAGCCCGCGCGCGCGGGGCATGCAAGACCGGTGAAAAGCTGGGGCCGCGAATGATGCCGGCAAGCAGGGCCGCTTCCGGTACCGTAATTTGGGCGACAGGCTTTCCAAAATAATACTCAGAGGCGGCCTCGAAACCGTAGTTGCCATGGCCCAGGTAAATCTGGTTGCAGTACATCGTGAAGATCTGCGCCTTGGTATAGTGCCGCTCGATCTGCATGGCCAGCAGTGTTTCTTCAATTTTTCGGCGGAAGCTGCGGTCGGCGCGATTCAGAAAAAGCCCGCCGGCAAGCTGCATGGTAAGAGTGCTGGCGCCTTCGGTAATGCGATGCTTCACTACGTTGCGCCAGGTGGCTTCGAGCACGCGTGGAAAATCGACTCCCCAGTGCTCCTCGAAGTGCTGATCTTCCGTGACGATGATGGCGTTGCGCAGGATTCGCGGAATTTGCTCGTAGGTGAGCAGGATGCGCCGCTGCAGCGCGAAGCTGGCGATGGGCTGGCCGTCGTCGCCATAGAGTTCAGTGATGACGTTGGGACGGTAATCTTCGAGCGCCTGAATTTCCGGCAAGTCGCTGGCATAGACGAACAGAAGTCCTGCCGCAGCGCCTAAAGCGATGGCGCAGATCAGCAAAAACGTGAATGCCAGGCGGCCGAAAACTTTGCCGCCTTCGATGGGAATTCCCCTGGATTCTTCTTCCGCCATGGCCAATGCATTCTATCGCAGATGGAGGGGCGTGGCAGGGCCAACACGCAAATCACCGCCAAAGTGTTACGCCCGAATGCGTATCGATACACGATCGTATAGAGAGATAAGGTGTCCGGCTTGGCGACGAGCAAGTCCCATAGACGGTCACTGAAGATGTGCATCCATCCATCGGACCCTGTGCCAACCCCAAGATATTACGGCCTTTAACAATATTGCTACCTGGCAGCAGGCTTGCGGAACCTGCTTGCACGACTTCCAGGAGGTTGCGCTATGGGGATGATCTGGCAGAATTTGCGGTATGGAATGCGAGTCCTGTTGAAGAGTCCCGGATTTGCCCTAGTCACAATCCTGACACTGGCTTTGGGAATCGGCGCGAACACGGCGATTTTTTCTGTAGTTTACCCGGCGCTGCTCCGGCCGTTGCCGTACCTCCAACCGGACCGGTTAGTCACAATCGGCGAATCCCGCCATCAATCGAGCCGCTTCGGCCAGCAATCCTCCTTCCCTGATTATTTGGATTGGAAAAAGACTGCGCGGTCATTTCAATCGTTGGCCGGCGTTGGTGGTGATGGCTTCATGATGGCCTCAAACGGCGATTCCAAGCTGGTTCCCGCAGCGCAAGTGACCACCAATTTCTTTTCGACACTCGGCGTGAAGCCGCTGCTGGGCCGTGATTTTGTGGATGGCGAAGATAAACCGGACGGGCCACACGTAGCTTTGTTGACTTATGGCTTTTGGCGGACCGAGTTTGGCGCCGATCCCGGCATCCTCGGCCGGACCATCCGGCTTGATGATCAGTCCGTAACCGTTGTCGGCATTCTGCCCCAAAATTTTGAATTCGCGCCGGCTAGGTCCGCGCCCTTGTGGGTTCCCATGCACCTGGGAGTTGATCTGGCGACGCGCCGGAATCTGCGCTGGATGCAGACCATTGGGCGGCTGGCTCCCGGCGTCAGCTTCGAGCAAGCTCGAGCGGAAATGGATGGCATCAACGCCCAGATTGCGCGCGAGCATCTCAAGGAAAATAGTTCCACGATTGTAGTGATGGGAAGTTTGCGCGACAGCATTATCGGCCAGATTCGCCCGTTGCTGCTGGTTCTGTTCGGCGCCGTGGGTTTTGTTCTGCTCATTGCCTGCGCCAATGTTGCGAATTTGCTGATGACGCGTTCCATCGGCCGCCGCAAGGAATACGCAATTCGCGCGGCGCTGGGCGCCAGCCGCGGCAATCTGCTTGCGCAAATGCTCGCCGAAAGCCTGTTGCTTTCTTTTTGCGGAGCGGCTGCGGGACTGGCGGGAGCCCAGTGGGGCGTGAATTTGCTGATTTCGGCAATTCCTGAGGTGCAGCTTCGATCCATGCCGTTTCTGCGCGACGCGGACATTAATTTCCCGGTTCTGGCGTTTCTATGCGGAATCACGCTGCTCACGGGAGTTGTGTTTGGCCTGGCACCAGGGCTGGCAATTTCGCGATCGCAAGTGGGCAATCTATTGAAGGATGAATCGCGCGGCGCAACCGGCAGCGGTCACACGCGCATGCGCAACTCATTCGTGGTTGCGGAAATCGCGATTTCCCTGGTGCTGCTGGCCGGCGCAGGCTTGATGCTTCGCAGCCTGCGAGCCCTGCTGCACCAGAGCCCGGGATTTGAAGCGCGCAACGTGCTGACGTTTTCCGTGAATCTTCCGGACGCCTCCTACCCCGGCCAGAAAGACTATCCATACGATAACCCCGGCGCATATCGCTTCGAAAAGCAGTTCACGGAGAAATTGCGCAGCTTGCCGGGCGTTGAGGGCGCAGCCTCGGTATCCGGAATTCCGCTCAGCGGAAACGGCGGCACAATTCGCTTTGTGGTGGAAGGCAGGACCACGGCAACCGGCCAAGAAGATGAATGCGACATTCGCGGCGCGGGCGACGGTTATTTTTCAGCCATGAAAATTCCGCTGGTCGCGGGACGCTACTTTGACAATGCAGCCGATACTCCCGAGGCTCCCCAGGCTGTGATTGTGAACCAGGCGTTCGTGAAGAGCTACTTTCCCGACGAAAATCCAGTGGGGAAGCGCATCCGATTCACGTTCAATATTAAAGAGCCGTTCCGGCAGATCGTGGGAGTGGTAGGCAATGTTCTGGAGGATGATTTAGCACTCGCCGCTCCCGCCGTGATTTACGCCGCGGATAGCCAGAGTCCCTCTTCCTTCATGAATTTCGTTGTGAGAACGGCGGGCGGCCCAGCCGCATTTGTGGGTTCGGCGCAGGCCGCGCTGCGCGAAATGGACCCGCAACTTTCTTTGATCAAGCCGACAGCGATGGAGCAAATTGCCGATCAGTCGCCTTCCGTTTTTTTGCGCCGCTATCCGTCATATTTGATCGGCAGCTTCGCCGGACTGGCGCTGGTTCTGGCAATGGTCGGTTTGTACGGGCTGATTTCTTACACGGTGCTGCAGCGCACGCGGGAAATCGGCATTCGCGTAGCCCTGGGTGCGCAGCGGCGTGACATCCTGCGATTGGTGCTCGGCCAGGGAATCGGCTCGGCCGTTGCGGGAGTCGGAATTGGCCTGGTAGCGGGATTAGCACTGACGCGGCTGATGAGCAGCCTGCTCTTCGGCGTCACGGCCAACGATGGATTTACTTTTGCGAGCGTTGCAGTGCTGCTAGTGCTGGTGGCCATGGCGGCGTGCGCGATTCCCGCGCGGCGGGCCACACGCGTCGATCCGCTGGTGGCTTTGCGGCACGAGTGAAGGGCGGCACTCTCTTATTGCCACATACCACTACAGTGCGCGGCGCTGTGTATCGTCGAGAAATTCCATCCCGAACGATTTAAATTATTCAATAAACGCATCCGCTTCGATTTCAACCAGCATTTCGGGCGAAATCAGCCTCGCAACTTCCACCATCGTCGATGCGGGACGAATCTTGCTGAAAAATTCACCATGAGCTCTGCCGACTTTTTCCCACTCGGCGATGTTGGTCACGAACATCCGCGTGCGCACCACGTGTTCCAGTCGCGCTCCCGCTTTCGCAAGCGCCGCTTCGATATTGCGAAGCGCCTGCACAGCTTGCGCATAGGCATCCCCTACTCCCACAATTTTCCCGTCCGCGCCCGTTGCAGTGGTGCCCGCAACATAAACATGGGCCCCACCTTCACCGCGCGCGAATAACCCGCAACCGGCTCCCACGGAGCTCCACTCGAAATATTCTGCCTGTTCATTCCCGATGTTCCTCCTGCCGCTATCGGATGCGCGAGTTCGACGCCATGGTGCGGGAAATCGCGTTGCGATAGGCACGAACCATTGCACTGGCGGAACACCCCGTCTGGACATCGGCCAGTCAAAACTCCTAAGCTGAATTGCGGGCCATTTCAATTCTTCGCGCCGAAGGCGGGAAAATTCCGATGAAGTGCAACAACATCCTCGAAGCGATCGGTAAGACGCCGATTATCCGCCTGAACCGGATGACCAAGGATATCGCCGCCGAAGTGTATGTCAAGGCGGATTACCTGAATCCGGGCGGCTCGGTGAAGGACCGCATCGGCCTGACCATGATCGATGACGCCGAAAAGAAGGGCCTGCTGAAGCCGGGCGGCACGATCATCGAGGGTACTTCGGGAAACACCGGCATGGGCCTCGCGCAAGTGGCCGCCGTCCGCGGATACAAAGTAGTCTTCACCATCACCGACAAACAATCGAAAGAGAAACTGGATTTGCTGAAAGCGCTTGGCGCCGAAGTAATCGTGTGTCCCACCGCCGTCGAGCCGGAAGATCCGCGCAGCTACTATTCCGTTGCCAAAAAATTGGCCAAGGAAATTCCCAATTCCTATTACCCCAATCAATATGAAAATCCCATGAATCCCGAGGCGCATTACCGCTCCACCGGCCCGGAAATCTGGGATGACACCGAAGGCAAAATCACCCATTTCGTCTGCGGCATGGGCACGGGCGGAACGATCAGCGGCGTCGGGCGTTACCTGAAGGAAAAAAATCCAAACGTGAAAATTATCGGTGTGGACCCGTTTGGCTCGCTCTATTACGAATTCTGCGAAAACCGGGAAAGTCGGCAAGGCGCTCACCTACGTGGTGGAAGGCATCGGCGAGGATATTTTCCCGAAGACCATGGATTTTTCCGTGCTCGACGACGTGGTGCAGGTGAATGACGAGGAATGCTTCGTCGCCGCGCGGCGGCTGGCCAAGCTGGAAGCGATCTTCACCGGCGGTTCAGGCGGCGGCTGCATCTCCGGCGCTTTGCGCCTCGCCAAAGGCCTGAAGGCCGGCGATTTGGTGGTCGCCTTCCTGCCCGACACCGGAATGCGTTACCTCAGCAAAGTCTACAACGACGAATGGATGCGCGATCACGGTTACGTGGAGGCGGAAATGACCGTTCACAGCCGGGGACGTAATCCGCGCCAAACAGAGAAACGGCAAGGCCCGCGAACTGGTGATTGCGCGGCCATATCAGACCGTCTTTCATGCCCTGAACACCATGCAGCAGCAGGATATTTCGCAGATCCCCGTGTTTGAAGACGACCAGAAAATCGCCGGCACAATTTACGAGGATCAGATTCTGAATCTCGCGCTGCAAGGTAAGGACCTGCGCAAGTTGGTGATCCGCGAAGTAATGGGCAAGCCCATGCCGCATGATTCCCAGTGACGCGCCGGTCGAACGCGTCACCCATCTGCTGAGCCATGAAGGCCCGGCCGTGTTTGTCGAGATGAGCGCCGGGAAATACGAAATCCTCACCAAATTCGATTTGATGGATACGATCGCCGGCCTGGTCGAGCAGCGCCACTAAGTTTCTTCAACAGGTCGGCCTGTTCGGCTCTCCCCTGGTTGAATGTTGATCCAGGTTTTCAGGGGGTCGGAGCTTCAGCTCCGACATATCCGTTTGCTACAGGAGAGGGCTTTAGCCCCTGAAGCACGGAGCAGAAGTATCGTCGCCACACCAAGCGGGTCAAACTGGTAGGTCACCGCGCGTTTTCCGAATCGGCGAATCGCGTCTGCATTTCACATCATCCAATCCAGACAAATTTGAACTCTGCGCAGATGGTATACTCGGCGTTTATTTATTGGTGCTGACTGCAAGTTGGGAGAGCCTGCTTCAAGATGAAAATTGAAGATTTCAACGAACGCTTGCGCGACGCGATCCTGGTGGCCGACGGCGCCATGGGCTCGATGCTGTACGAAATGCTCGGGCCGCAGCGCTGCCTCGACGAATTAAACGTCACGCAGGCCGAAGCCGTCTTTCGGGTGCATCAAACCTATATCGAAGCCGGCGCGCAAATCATCGAGACCAATACGTTCGGCGCAAACCGCTTCAAGCTCGGCCAGCTGGGACTTGCCGATCGCGTTTCCACTTTCAATCAACGCGGAGTGAAAATCGCGCGCGAGGCGCGCGAAGCCGCCAAGCACGAAGTGCTGATCGCAGGCTCGATTGGCCCGCTGGGCGCGCAACAGCAGGTGCGCGGATTTCCCGCTCGAAGAAATCCGCGATATGTTTCGCGAACAAGCCGCCGCCCTCGAAGAACGCGGCGTCGATTTATTTCTGCTGGAAACTTTTTCGTCCCTCGAAGAGTTGCTCACGGCCATTGACGCCATCCGATCCTTCTCCCGCCTCCCCATCATCGCGGAGATGACCTATTCCGAAGAGTGCACCACGGTTGACGGCACCCGCCCGCAGGATGTGTGGGCGAAGCTGAAAGACAGAGACGTGCAGGTGGTGGGCGCGAACTGCACGCGTCGGCCCGCAGTCCCTGGTCCCCATCCTCCACGAACTCGCCGCCGCTACCAACTTGCCGCTCAGCGCAATGCCCAACGCCGGTTTCCCCAAGCGCATTGGCGACCGCACGGTCTATCCAAAATCCTCACCGGAATATTTTGCCGAATTTGGGCGCGAGGCCGCAGCGCTCGGCGTGCGCGTGCTCGGCGGTTGTTGCGGCACAACGCCGGAGCACATTCGCGCGATGGTCACGGTGGTAAAGAATTGGCATCCATCCAAAGCCCGGGCGGCCGCGGATGTTGCCGCCGCCGAAGTCCCGGTGATGCCCGCGGTGACGCGCGAACCGGAAAGCGCGCTGTGGCGAAAAATTCGCGAAGGCAAATTCGTCGTCTCCGTCGAAATCGACCCGCCCAAAGGCACCTCGATTGACCGCATTCTCGAGCAGTCGGCCAAATTGATGACCAGCGGCCACGTGGATTCGATTGACGTGAATAGCGGCTCGCTCGCCCGCGTCGGCATGGATGCGCTGATGCTTTCCGGATTTCTCGAAGCGCATGGCTACGAGACGATTCCGCATTTGACCACGCGCGATGCCAATATTATCGGCCTGCAGGCGCAGCTACTCGGCGCATGGTCCATCGGCGGCGTGCGAAATGTGCTGGCAATTACTGGAGACCCGCCCTCGCTCGGCGATCATCCGGAAACCAGCGGCGTCTACGAAGTGGATTCCATCGGACTGGTGAAAGTGCTCGCGCGCCTGAATCAAGGCACCGATTGGGCCGGAAAAAATCTCGGCGGCTCGACGAATTTCACCATCGGCGTCGCGCTCAATCCCGGTGGCCGATGATCTGGACGAAGAAATCCGCCGCTTCGAAGCCAAAATAGAAGCCGGCGCGCACTTTGCCATGACCCAGCCGATTTTCGACGGCGAGCAGTGGTCTTCATTCCTGAAAAAAATCGGCGGCAAATGTCCCGTGCCGGTGATTGTGGGACTGTGGACGCTCACCAGTTACAAAATGGCGCTGCGCCTGAATAACGAAGTCCCCGGAATTATCATTCCCCAGTCGACGCTGAAGGAAATGGAAGCGGCAGGAACTGCCGCTCGCGACCGCGGCTTCGACCTGGTTCGCCGCATGCTCGATTGGGCCCGCAGCGCCAGCAGCGACGGAATCGCCGGCGCCTACCTGATTCCCCCATTCAAGCGCTACGAAGAAGTCCTCGAATTATTCTGAACGCGTCTCCTGATTCGGCGGCAGCCAATTTGGAGCTAGACACCTCCCCGAAGCCGGCACATCTTCTTCCCATGGTTCCCACGGAAAAGATAAACGCAGCCCCGCTGGAAATCCATCCCGTAACTCTGGAAGGCAAGCACATCCGCCTCGAGCCACTCTCGCTGAATCATCTGGATGCGCTCAGCGCGATCGGCCTGGATGAAGATTTGTGGAAGTGGATTCCTTTTCCAGTTCGCACCCGCGAAGATTTGCGCGCCTACATCGAAAAAGCGTTGCAGGAGCAGGCCGACGGCGTCTCGCTTCCCTTCGCCAACATCGATCGCGCGTCGGGCCGCGCCGCTGGATGCACGCGATTTGGAAGCATCGACAAAGTCAATCATAGGGTGGAAATCGGCTGGACCTGGGTGGGGCGCGAATGGCAGCGCAGTGCGGTCAATACCGAAGCGAAATATCTGATGCTGCGCCACGCCTTCGAAACCCTCGGCTGCATGCGCGTGGAACTGAAAACCGATTCCCTGAATGAGCGCTCGCGAAATGCGATTCTGCGTATCGGCGCGAAGCAGGAAGGGATTTTCCGCAACCACATGGTTACCAGCACCGGCCGTATCCGCCACACCGTTTATTTCAGCATCATTGACGAAGAGTGGCCGGCGGTAAAACGCGATCTCGAAGAAAAACTCGCGCAACACCAAAAATAAATTCCCCGGACCCGGTCAGGACGGGCCCGGGGAATTTCCGCGCTTTGCATCCGCGCGAAAACAGGGCAGGTTTACTTCGTGGAATTGGTTTCCACCGGCAGGTCCGCTCGTGCGCTCCATTCTTCCCACGAGCCGTCGTAAAGGCTCGCGTTGTATCCCAGCATCCGCGCCACAAAATAAAGCAGGCTGGCTTGCTGCCCGATGTGGCAATACGTGATCACGTGATCGCCGGGTTTCGCTCCCGCGGCGCGAAATTCCTGCTCCAGCGTGGCGCGATCCTTGAAGTGCATCGAATCATCCACCAGGCTGGAATATTGGATGTTGGTAGCGCCGGGAATATGTCCCGCGCGCGGATGCCCGCCCGAATCTTCGCCCGAATAAAATTGCGGTGTGCGAGCGTCGATAATATCGACGCCCGCTTTATGGAGATGAGCTTTCACCCACGCGGCGTCCACCAGCACTGCGGGATTCGGATGCGGTGAAAATGAGCCTTTCACCGGCTTGCGCACTTCTTTGGTCACGGGCTGGTTCGCGGCCCGCCACGCTTCAATCCCGCCATCCAGAATGGAAGTCTGGTTTCCCAATCCCAGGTAATCCAGCGTGAAGTAAGTCCGTCCCATGGGAGTGATTTTCGTTCCCGACGAATATAAAACGATATGAGAATCGTTCGTCACTCCCAGCGCCTCGAACGTGGTAACCAGTTGCTCCACCCGCGGAAGTTCCAGCGTCAGTCCCGCTCCATCGGGCTGCCGGATATCGGCATAAAGAAGCGCTTGGGCTCCCGGAATGTGCCCGTTCCGGTAGTCCACCCCATCTCCCATGTAAATCAGCACCAGATTCTTGTCATTCAAATGTTGTGCGAGCCAGGACACCGAAACCAGAAACGGCTGGCGCGATTCGCTATCAGCAGCAGCTCGCGCCGGTCCGGCAATCGCCAGCGCCACGAAGGCCAGCAGCCCGCCCATCCACAAGGAAATTAATTTCCTCATCTCAATTCCCCCAGAATTTCGGCAGAGGTTCAGTTTGGTTCCTTCCGGCCAACTCTGCGTACTCTGCGTTCTCTGCGGTAAGGCTTTTGCTTTTGCCTTTGCTCTTGCCTTTGCCTTTGCCTTTTGCCGTTCTCTATTCCGCCCGCAGCGCCGTCATCGGATCGATCCGCGTAGCCCGCTGAGCCGGCCAGAAGCAAGCCAGCGCAGCCACTGCGATCGAAACCGCCGCCACCGCCGTGAACGTAAGACGGATCGGTCGGCTCAATTCCAAACAGCAATGTGGACATCAACCTCGAGAGCGCAAGCGACCCGGCAATCCCCAGCGCCAGCCCCACCAGCACCAGGAAAAGCCCCTGGCCCATCACCATCCGCGAAATTCTTCCGGGACTGGCCCCCAGCGCCATGCGAATCCCGATCTCATTGGTGCGCTGGCTCACCGAAAGCGACAGCACGCCGATAATCCCCGCCAGCGTAATCAGCAATGCCAGTCCTGCGAATAGACCGAGCAGAATGGTCGTCAGCCGTGGTGACGCCAGCGAATCGCTGCGCAGTTGCTCGAGCGTCGCGATTCTCGCCACCGGCTGCTGCGGATCGATGCTGTAGACGGTTTTCGCCACATCGCGCGCGATGCCCATCGGGTTCATCGCCGTCCGCACCAGCAGATTGCCCGCTCCGAGTGGATTCTGAAACAGCGGTATATACACTTCATCCAGAGGTTCGCGATCCAGGCCGTACTGGCGGACGTTGCCAATCACTCCAACAATGGTCATCCAGGTCTTTCCGTTGTCACTCGATATTTTCTCGCCCACTGGACTGGCTGCGTTCCAATAGTGCCGTGCCATATGTTGATTGACGATGGCCACCAGGGGCGCGTCGGCGCGATCTCCATTGGCGAATGGGCGTCCCGCCAAAAGCGGTATACCCGTCGTGCCGAAATAATCGGCGCTCACCACCCGGTAATCCACCATCGGCTCGGGCGCTCCCTCCGCCGGAGGCCGGCCGGAAATGGAGAGCGGGCCATTCGAGAAATCCGAATCGCCGTTCAGCGGAACCGTCAAACTCACCGCCGTCATTCGTACTCCGGGAAGAGCGCTCGTCTTGTTGAGCAGTTGCTCGAAGAAACCGCTGCGAAGCTGTGGAGTCGTATATTTCGACCAGTTCAAGCTGATCCGCATCGAGAGAACGTTTTCCGGATTGTATCCCGGCGGAACTTCCAGAAGCTTGGAGAGGCTGCGCAGCATCAATCCCGCACCCACCAGAAGAATCACCGATACCGCCACCTGCGCCACCACCAGCAAATTCCGCACGCGATGCTTGCCGCTTCCGAATCCCGATTGGCCACGGCCTTCCTTCAATGCGCCCGCGGGATCCTTCATCGAAGTAAATGCCGGAATCGTCCCGAAGATCACTCCCGTTAGAAGCGAAATCAACAGCGCATAAAGCAGCACCCAGCCGTCAATCGCAATTTCTCCAGTGCGTGGAGTGAACTTCGCCGCAAACGTGACCAGCAGATCGAGTCCCAAGTACGCCAGAAACAGTCCCAGCACGCCGCCGGCGAAAGCGAGCAGCGTGCTCTCCGTAAGCAATTGCCGGAACAAGCCGCGCGCGATTCGCGCCCAGCGCTGTGCGCACCGCCAATTCCTGCGAGCGGCGAATCTGGCGCGAGAGCGTCAAGTTCGCCACATTCGCGCAAGCCAGCAACAGCACCAATCCCGCCGTCCCCAGCAGAATCAGGAACGTGGGCCGCGCATGGCTGGTCAGTTCTTCCTTCAGCGGTGCAATCTCCACCGCGTGCCCATATTTTTTCGGATAGGCTTCCGGATAGTCCTTATCCTGCCGGCTGGCGATCGAGGCCACATCCGATTCCGCCTGAGCCAGCGGCACTCCCGGCTTCACCCGCGCGAAGATCTCCATCATTCGGTGATCGCGGTGTTCCATCATGTTCGGCGAAGCGCGGAAGGGACAGGCGGAAGTCGGCATGTACACATCGTTCTCGTCGGGAAATTGCGGAATCGGGGGCAGCACGCCCACGATGCGTGTGTACCCGGTCATTCATCTGGAATGTCGCGCCCAATCACCTTGGGATCGCCGCCCAGTTGATTTTTCCAATATCCATTGCTGACGATCAGCACCGCATCCGCGCCTTTCACTTCGTCGCTATCCCGGAAGTTGCGGCCCAGCATCGGTTGCACGCCGAATAAATCGAAGAAATTTGCCGAAACCACCCCTGTGGTCACTCGTTGCGGGTCGCCGTTGCCCAGCAGAGTGAACGTCATGTTGTGATATTCCACCACGCCCGCCAGCGTGTGGCTCTGCTCGCGGTAATCCGCGATCTCTTTCACGGAAAACGCGATGGGATCGTTGTTCACCAGCGGCGCCTTCTGAATCACGTGAATCAGTTGTTCCCCGTGCGTATACGGCAGCGGACGCAACAGCACTCCATTCACCACGCTGAAAATCGCCGTGTTCGCGCCGATTCCAAACGCCAAAGTCAGAACCGCCACCGCCGTAAATCCAATATTCTTGCGCATCATGCGCAGCGCGTATCCGGCATCCTGCCGGAAAATTTCCCAGTGCTGCCGCGGCGCCGTTTGAAAAATTCCCGTGATCGTTTCCCACCACAGCCGCAGGAATCCCACCTTGTCGCCGCGCTGTTCCACTTCGCGCCGCTGCTCGTGAAACACGTCTTCCATCTCGCGCCCGAAATCGGAGCGGAAGTCGAACGGCAGAACCCGCATCACGGAGCGGAAAATGCGATCACCCAGAGGCTTTTTATTCTCGGCCATGTTTCACTCCTCTTCCTTAAACGATTCTCGTTCGCACAAATAAATTCTTGGCATGCGCCAGGGCGATCGCGCTTTCCATTCGCTCGGCCTCAGCAGTCGCAACTTCGCGCCCGAAGCGCGTCAATTGGTAATAGCGCCTGCGCTCGTCGTCCAGCTCGGGCGCGGGGCGCCGCTCGGTTTCACTGATCATTCCCTCATTCAAAAGCCGCGCCACAATTCCGTAAAGCGTCCCGGCGCTCAGCGTGACCTTGCCGTCCGTCCGACGGTCTACTTCCTTCATGATTGCGTAACCGTGCTTATCGCCATCCGCCAGGGCCAGCAAAACGTGAAACACCGCCGGTGTAAGCGGCAGGTGGTCGGCAGGATTCGCTTTCATTTTGTCGTTTCCCATGGAATAGGTTCCTTCCCCGCGAAAAGCTTCTATACCGAGATACAGTTGACTATATCGTTCGGCGTTATAGTAGCACGTGACCTGCCATAGTTAGTTCCATGCTAAGTGTTTAAGAATCCGTTATTTAATATTTCACGGAAAGTCATCAACAGAAGCTCGAATGGCCGGATTCGGACACAACCACGGCGAAATCGGACAGCTGAACAGCTAACCGGAGGGAACCAACAAAGAGGAAAAATCAGCTGCACATTCGCGCCAGTTTTAAAAAATCCAGAATCGTTTTCGGCGTTTTGGCTTTTCGTCCGCGCCGCGTGAAAGCACTGCCCCCACATGAATCTCGGGCACGTAGGGCAGATCGCGTCCTTCAAACGCCGCCAGCGGATTTTCCGTAAACAAAGCTTCCGCCACTTGGCGCCCTTTAAACTCGGCCACTTTATCAAAAGCATCAAGCAATTTCAGCGGCCGTGAACTGGTGTTATGCGCGTCGCTGGCAATAAAATGAATGCAATCTTCCGCCAGCCATTTCTCGGCCGAGGCCCTGGAACTAGGCCCGAACCGGCCCAGCAATGAACCCGCGGTCACTTGAACATAGCACCCTTGATTCACCCAGGTATGCAGCCGGTCGGGATTGGCTCGAACCAACGGATTGCGTTCCGGATGAGTGATGATCGGCCGCAGCCCCGCAAGGTGCAATTGATGGAGCGTCTGCTCCATCGATGGCGGAATCGCATAATCCGCCAGTTCAACCAGAAGATAATCCTTCTGATTGATCGTATATTTCGCGGGTTTATCGCGAATATCCTGCAAATTTTCATAACTCAAGTGGAAATCGCAGCCGGTGGCAAACTGGATGCGGCCCACAAATTTTTCCTGCAGCTCCTGGCACAGCGCGCGGTTCACTTCCGGATCAAAAGGATACCGATCGTTCGAATGCGGCGTCCCCACGATGTGAGTGATGCCATCGGCGACGGCCATCTCCGCCATTTCCACCGCCGTTTCCATGGAATCGGCGCCGTCATCCAGCCCGGGAAGTATGTGGCAGTGAATATCGACCATGCAGTGCGAGAATAACCCACTCATCTGATGCATTCAACGCAGAGCCAGCGTCCTCCCGGTTTCATTCCACCGTTTAGAAGAGGCAATCGATAAATACTTCCAGCAACGCGGCGTCCCAATATACGACGGCCGGTTCACCGGTCCGTTTCTTCCCGCTATCAACCTCCATTCCCGAATTGCAGTTCTCGCACCTTGTTCCTTTCCTCTCTTTGTTGCAAAACGGGATTCTTGTTATAGTCGGCCAGTTCCATCATCAACTGGCTTTTTTAACGCTGAGAGGAGTGAAACAGGATGGCTGCGGATCGTAAACCGGAATTCTTCGCTACCAAAGATGCGAAGGTGGGAATCATTGGCCTCGGCTACGTGGGATTGCCGCTGGCGCTGCGCTTTTGCGATACGGGTCATCAGGTGATCGGATTCGACCTCGATCCAATGAAAGTGGAAAAGCTGAACGCCGGCAAATCCTACATCGAGCACATCAAGGCCGACAAAATCGCCGAGCACGTCAAGGGCAAGAAATTGTCCGCGACCTCCGATTTCAAGCGCCTGCGCGATGTGGACGCGGTGCTGATTTGCGTGCCCACTCCCATCGACGAACGGCGCGAACCCGATCTGAGCTACGTGGAAAACACCGCCATCGCGATCGGCCCTCATCTTCAGCGCAGCCAATTGATCGTGCTCGAAAGCACCACCTATCCCGGAACCACGGAAGAATTGGTGCTGCCCATCCTCGAAAAGGCCAGCGGGCTGAAATGCCCGATCACCAGCGGCGAAAAAGCCGAAAACGTCAAGACCGATTTCTATCTCGCCTTTTCACCCGAGCGCGAAGATCCCGGCAACAAGCAATACGGATTGGCGCAGATTCCCAAAGTAGTGGGAGGCGCGAATCCCCCCAGCGGCCGGGCCGCCATGGGCTTGTACCAGCAGATTGTGGGAAAAGTCGTCCCGGTCAGTTCCACGCGCGCGGCGGAAATGGTGAAGTTACTCGAAAATATTTTCCGCTGCGTCAACATCGCCCTGGTGAACGAACTGAAACTTTTGAGCTTCCGCATGGGACTGGACATCTGGGAAGTGATCGACAGCGCGGCCACCAAGCCCTTCGGCTTCATGCCCTTTTATCCCGGCCCCGGCCTCGGCGGCCATTGCATTCCCGTAGACCCTTACTATCTCTCCTGGAAGGCGCGCGAATTTGATTTCGCCACTCGCTTCATCGAGCTGGCCGGTGAAATCAATACTTCCATGCCCTATGAAGTGATTCGCTCCCTCGCCAAAGCCCTGAACGACCGCGAGAAGAGCATCAAGGGTTCGAAGATTCTCCTGCTCGGCGTGGCCTATAAGAAAGACGTCGACGATCTGCGCGAGTCTCCTTCCCTCAAGCTCATGCAGCTACTCACCGAGAGCGGCGCCAAGCTCGATTACAACGATCCGTATTTTCCGAAGCTGCACAAAATGCGGCACTACAATTTTTCCGAGATGAGTTCGGTGGCGCTTTCGCCCAAATCGATTGCTTCCTACGATTGCGTGCTGATTTCCACCGATCACACTTCGTACGATTACGAATCCATCGTCGAGAATGCCAAGCTGGTGGTCGATTCGCGCAACGCCACCCGCCGCATTACCAAGCATCGCGATAAAATCGTGCTTTGTTAGTAGCACAGCCACTCCTGGCTGTGCGCTTCTTGGGTTTTAAGATTTAGGTTTTCAACCGGCGGGGTCGAGTGCGAAGTTCGCCCAAGTCCCCGCCATTTTCTTTTCCCAAGCTTTTCGCGCGTAAGTTCTCTTCAAACAAAGTTCGCCGTTGCTCCAGCTTCCATCGCCCAAAATCCTGTCTCCCGCTGAGTCACCGCTGCTGTCAATAGACCGGTCAGCTTCCTCTAACTGTTTACTGAATCACATGGACTCGCACAACCCGATTGATTAGAATGCGTTGCGCAGTTATCGTACTCAAGTAATGTCACAACAGCCTCCCTCTACCAATTGGATCGCCGACAAAGGGCGCCGCCGCAGTTTACGCGTGCTGCTGACGGTCCCCGTCACCGTGCGCGGCCTCGACGCCCATAAAAAAGGTTTTCACGAAGAAACAAAAACGCTGGTCGTGAATGCCCACGGCGCGTTAGTCATGCTTTCCACCGAGGTAAAACCGGGCCAAGTTGTCAACGTGACTAACAACACCACCCAGGAAAATCTAGATTGCAAAGTGGTTTACCAAGGCCAGGCGCAAGCCGGAAAAACCCAAGTCGGCATCGAATTCCTAAAGCCCGCCCCCGCTTTCTGGCAAATCAATTTCCCCCCCGAAGATTGGAAAGCCGTCCCCGATTAATCGGTATTTATCTCCTACGTGGTTTTTAGGGGGTCGGAGCTTCAGGGTCTGCGCGAAAACGCCGAGAACAGGTCCCAGTGTAGCGCCACCCTTCCTCGCCCGACGAATTCTGTCGGGAGGGTGGCATCTTTGAATTATTGCTGCGCGCTGGTCATTTCAATCCGCAAAGAACCAAACGGCAACTCCGCCTGCATCGCCACCGGAGTGCGATAGGGATCCTGCGCGAGCCAGATGGAGAAATTCGTCTGCGGCACTTCGCGCCCATTTTGTTGCAAGCTCACGTTGATTCTTGAAGCCGAATAAGTACCCGCCGGCACCGCCACGGATTCCGCCGAACCCGCTACGCGAGCGGTCATCTCATAAAGAATCCGCCCATCGTAAACGGGCGCGCGAAATTCCGGCGCCGAATTCCAATCCACTTCACGCAGGGAATAAATCGCGTTCAACGGATCACGCGTTCCCGGCGGCACAATCGTAATCGTGCCCGCTCCGCGCGGCGGCATGCCTTGCGGCAAAAGGTGCACCACCGAATTCTGTTTTCTCCCCAGTTCGTTCAAATACATTTCGTACTGGCGGCTCTCGATCGTGCCCGTATCCGTATAGGAATCGAACTGGTCATCGATGGCAAACATCAATCGCAGCGGAGTGAGCGTATGGGCGCTGGCTCGCAGGTGATAGGTATCCCAGCCGTTCAGCCAGCGTCGCTCGGCCACAGTCAACTCCACCGTCGCGGCGGTCGCAAAGGTAGTCCAACTGACGCGATAGGTAAGTTTCTCGCCGATGCGCAGCGGCGGCGGATTTTTTCGGGCGGCTTCAGCGCGAGTGGTGGCGGATTTTGCGGTGGAGTGCTTTTTCTGACTGGTCTGCCCATTCGTGTTTTGCGCGGGCGCCACCGAACCCACTGCAAACAAAAGGGATAGAGCGCCTGTGGCCGCGCGACGCAGCCAGCGATGATCGAAATGCCCTCTCATACTAGCTCGCTCGTATCCATGTAGTTTCTACCCGTTGCTCCGGTGGTAATTCCCAATCTTTCCATCCTTGCGCCGCAATTTCCCCGCACGCTATAGTCAAGCGTACTTGAATTTTTGTACTCAGGCCAAACATTCCCGCAGCGCACCCCGGTGTTCGATACTCCCGCTGCGATGCAATTTTCAAAGATTCTAGAAAGCTAGAAAGTTTGACGAGGGAGGATTCCTAAAATGCGTTTTGTCGTGACGGGTGGCGCGGGGTTTATCGGCTCCAACTTAGTGGATGAGCTTGTGAAGCGCGGGCATTCCGTGGTCGTCCTCGATGACTTATCGGCGGGGAAAGAGGAGAACCTCTCGGCTTCGCGCGCCAAAATTACTTTTGTGCGCGGCAGCATCAGCGATTTGGAAACTTGCCAGAAAGCATTTCAGGGCTCCGATTATGTGATTCACCTCGCCGCGCGCACCTCCGTGCCGCGCTCCGTGAAAGATCCCATCGAATCGAATCGCATCAATGTGGACGGCACCCTGAACGTCCTGGTAGCCGCGCGCGATTGCAAAGTCCGCCGAATCGTTTTTGCCGCGTCCTCCTCCGCCTACGGCGAGACGCCGACGCTGCCCAAGCGCGAGGACATGCAGCCTTCTCCCATTTCTCCCTACGGCGTCACGAAACTCGTCGGCGAAATGTATTTGCAGGTTTTCGGCCGCGCGTACGGCCTGGAAAACGTTTCGCTGCGTTTCTTCAATGTGTTTGGCCCGCGGCAGGATCCCACGTCGCAATATTCGGGCGTGCTTTCCCGCTTCATGCTGGCCATGCTCGACGGCGCGACGCCCGTGGTTTACGGCGACGGCGAACAATCGCGCGACTTCACCTACATCACCAACGTAGTGGACGCGGTCCTGCGTGGTTGCGAAGCGCCCGGAGCCTCCGGAATGGTTTTCAACGTGGGAACCGCCTCGCGAATCACGTTGAATCAAACGCTCAAGCTGCTCGAAAAAATTTCCGGAAAGCCGATCCACGCGCGTTACGATCCCCCGCGCTCCGGCGACATCCTGCACTCCCAAGCCGACATCTCCGCCGGCGAACGAGTGCTTGGCTACAAGCCCAGTGTCCAATTCGAAGAAGGCCTGCGCCACACCTGGGAGTGGTACCAAAAAGCCTTCACAAAAACGACAGTCTAATAATCCGCGGCTGCCAGATCTCGTTCCGGTCAAGCAGCCGCGATTTCGTCTCCGTATTTTCCCTCTGCGATCTCTGCGTCTCTGCGGTAAAAACGCCTTAAGAATTTCCGTGAATCAGCAGCCCAAATCCCGCAATCCATCCAAATAAGCAGGCAACTCAGCCAGGCTATCCACCATCAAGTCCGGCGGAAAATCGACCAATCGCTCGCTCCCCAATCCATAACTAACCCCGCAAGCCCAAATCCCCGCGCTGCGCGCAGTCTTCACATCCACTTCCGAATCCCCCACCATCATCGCTTCGTCCGGCCGCGCCCGCAGATCGCGCAGCAGCACTTCCACTCCCATGGGATCAGGCTTCTTCCGCTCGAAGCTATTCCCCCCATAAATAAACCGAAAATACCGCGCGATATTCAGCCCCTCGATAATCGCCTCGCTAAAGCGCACTGGTTTGTTGGTCAGCACCGCCATCTCGCACCCGGCAAGCAATTCGAGTCCCTCCCGCACTCCCGGATACAGCACAGTGTTGTCCAGCATGTGCGCCCGGTAATATTGCAGAAAAAATTTAAGTCCCTCCTCGATCCCTTCCTCGTTCACTCCTTCGCTAAGCGCCAGACGAATCAGCGTCGGCGCGCCGTTCCCCACATAGCTGTAAATTAGCTCGTGCGGAAGAGCCGGCAGGCCGCAATTCTCGCGCGTAGCGTTCACCGCCAGCGCCAAATCCAGCTTCGAATCAATCAGCGTCCCATCCAAATCAAATATCAGGACGCGCACTCCCGCGAATTGTTTCGCCCCGTTCTCCATTCCCTTCTCACTCCCACAACAGAATCCGTCATTTTAGTGCGCCACACAAAAATTCGCGCACTTTTTTAGCTGTCTGATTCATAAGGCAAAACGCAAGCATTCCAGTCGTAAATTGCTTTTGTAGGGAACAACAAACACGTCTCTGCAATTGGCTCCTCCGCGGCAAGGCTGCTAGAATGATCTGCTTTTTCGCGCGACCGAGTTTCACTCCGAGGGCATGATGGCCGAAATTTTTCCGTTTGCGGCATACCGCTATAACACACAAAAAGTTGCGCCCGAAAATGTCCTCACTCAGCCCTACGACAAAATCAACGCCGAAATGCAGCAGCGCTACTACGAAGCCAGCCCCGCGAATTTGATCGCAGTCGAAAAAGGAAAATCATTTCCGGACGACACGCCCGAAAACAACGTCTACACTCGCGCCGCGCAGAAACTCGAAGAATGGATTTCGCAAGGCATCCTGGTCCGCGATTCCGCTCCATCCATTTACGTTTATTCGCAGGAATTCGTAGTCCCCGAAGTGCGCGCCCGCCGCATCCGCCAGGGCTTTATCGCGCTAAGCCGCCTGGTGGATTATTCGGAACGAATCGTTTTCCGCCACGAGCACACCATGGCCGGCCCCAAAGCCGATCGCCTGGAACTCCTGCGCAAGACGCGCGCACAGACCGGCCAGCTTTTCATGTTGTATGAGGATCCCTCCGGGCGCGTGGACGAAATCGTGGCTCACATCACGCACAGCCCCGCCGCGCTCGAATTGCGCGACGAATACGAAGTAGTCCACCGCCTCTGGCCCGTTTCCGATCCCGCCACCACCGCAAGATTCGTCGCCGCCATGACCAGCAAAAAATTAATTATCGCCGACGGCCATCACCGCTATGAAACCGCTCTCGCCTATCGCGATGAATGCCGCGCCAAGATGGCCAAGCCCGATGCCAACGCGCCGCACGAAAAAGCCATGATGACTTTTTTCAACACGCGCTCCCGCGGCCTGGTCGTGCTGCCCACGCACCGCCTGATTTCCAATCTCAAGGATTTCCATTTCGAAAAATTCCGCAGCACCGTCAGCGCGTATTTCGATTGGTACGCCTATCCCTTCACCGATCCGGTGGAACGCGCGGCATCCTACGAGGAATTTCGAAAAGATCTGCAAGGCAGGCACGGCCAGCACAGCATCGGAATCTACGCCGGAGGCGACGCGTTCTATCTATTTCTTCTTCGCCGTCCCGCGGACCTGGAAGATTTGCTTCCCAATCTTTCCCCCGCGCAGCGCCAACTGGACGTGATTCTGCTGCATCGCTTGATGCTGGAAAAAGGACTAGGCATCAACGCCGAAGCGTTGAACAAGGAAAAAAACGTCAGCTACGAACGCGAAGCCGACCGCGCCATACAAGCAGTCGACGAAGGCCCGGCTCAAATGGCTTGCCTGCTGAATCCCGTTCGCGTGGAGCAGGTAGCGGACATCGCGCTGGCCGGAGATGTCCTCCCGCAGAAATCGACAGACTTCTACCCCAAGCTCCTCAGCGGGCTCGCGATCTACAAATTGGATGGTTAGGGAGCGGCGCGGCCGCGCTCAACTTCCCCGCGAGCCACGCCGCAAAAGACTTTCCCGCCTACTTCCCGAAGCTCTGAATGGCCAATGCTTCGCTGTCGAAAACTTCGAACACCGTCATCAGCTTCGTCACCTGCAGCACTTCCTTGAACTTGGCTCCCAAATTCGCCAGCTTCAATGTGCCGCCCTGCGAACGCGCGCTGTGAAACGTGGCCACCAGCGTGCCCAGCCCCGCGCTGTCGATGTACGTCACATTGGCCATGTTCAATACAATCTTCTTATGATTGTTCGCCAGCAGGCCTTTCACCCGCTCGCGAAACGCATTGCTCTCTTCTCCCAGCACGATGCGTCCTTCAATATCTACGACCGTGATGTCGTTCACTTCCCGGTCCGTCATTCGTAGTGCCACGTTTCAGCCTCCTGGCGAAAACAAGATACGAATCTAGCCTAACCCCCTATTACTCCAAATGAATCCTAAATCCATCCCGCCCGGCTGCGCGCGATCAGTAAAAATCCGAGCAGGACATATAGTACCCGCACGAGGGGCAAACCAGCTTGCAACTCCTCGCTCCCAACCGCTCG
This sequence comes from uncultured Acidobacteriota bacterium, assembly GCA_963797765.1. GTDB lineage: Bacteria > Acidobacteriota > Terriglobia > Acidiferrales > UBA7541 > JBGPTK01. The sequence continues at coordinate 642,906 of CAWCQU010000004.1, forward strand.
AAACACATGGGACAGTAGCTCGACGCATCTTCCGTCCCGCGTTCCGGCGCTGCCACTGGCGGCGCTTTCCCTTCTTCACGCGGTTCGGTGTGATTCATCCTCGAAAACCTTCAGCCGGAAGGTTATAGCATAACCAGCGCAGCCGGGGAAGCACAGGCCGCGCGTTCCGCGGTTTTCCGGCCCGCCCCGCCTCGGCGACCGGAGTTTACCCCGATGTGCGTTTTTTGCACCCCAATGCTTTAGATCGGGGACTTTGATCGGGGCGCCTCTGCGGAAAAACTTGCTGCTTGTCGGTGCTGTCCTAAATTGCATTGGTCCAGGTTTTTAGGGGGTCGGAGCTTTAGCTCCGACATAACGCGCTCGTTAGAAAGTCGGGCTTTAGCCCCTGAGGTGCTCGAGGAGAAGTTTTGCGTTAGCGCACCGCCCCTCCAAATTAGGATAGAGCCTGCCTATCCCCCCTAATGAAAAATCCGCCCCAGGGGAGTACAATGGCGAATGCAACGGGGATTCGCTGGCAGGCGTCTAACAGATTGTGCAGAGATTGAAAATGAGAGCCACTCAAATCCGTTGCCGCTTCGGCTTTCTTGCTCGCGATTTCGGCGTAGTGCGCAAGCGCAACATGTGACTAGCCACACCGCTTCCGTGCCAGTTTCCACGGCCCGGCATGCAAACTCGCCTGTTGCCCGCGGCAACGGGACCACACTTCATTCCCATTCCAATCTCAATTCAACGGAGCGGAAACCGCCGCCGCGAATTCGAATGCCGCTTTGGCCGGAGGCATCGGCAGCGCTCTCTCTCTGCAGGATTTGCTGAATCCTTATCCCAGTCTCCCCTTCAGCAATAATCAGAGCGCCTACAACAATCGTCAATTGGCCGTGATGGCCGCGATCGATCCCATCACGCAATTTCAAATCGCCCAGGCAGAACGCCTGCTGAAGCTCAATCCAGTCACCACCGGCGGCTTCGCCTATTTCGTTCCTTCTGAACCGTACATGGTCAGCGAGCCGGCTCCACAACAACAGCAACAGCAGCAGCCCGCGCCGCAAATCATCGTCCTGCAGCAGGCCGCGCCAGCCGCTCAACAGCAGGAGTCGTCCCGCGCTCCCGAGCAAACACAGTCAGCACCCGAGCCTCAAGCTCCTCTTCGCGACGTAGGCGAATTCGTCCTGATAAAACGCGATGGCGCGCAAATCCTGGCCGTAGCCTTCACCCGCCAGGGCGACCACATCGTCTACATCACCCAACAAGGCCTCCGCCGCTCGCTCCAAGTAATCGATCTCGATCCCGAAGCCACAGAACAAGCCAACGACGACCGCGGCACCCCCATCCGCCTCCCCCTCTGATCCGCGCAGGATTTTCTCCCTGAGTTCGCAGCATCCTAAATGCTGTCGTTAAGCGCCATGTGCGCTTTCGCACCCGTGGCGTCTGCTTGATCGGGCGCCCGGCTTTTGGTGTGTGTAGGGGCCGGCTTCAGCCGCGCCCGTCCGTCCCGTTTCTCGTAGGGGCGCTGCTTGGCGTTTTGCACCCCGATGTGCGCCTTTCGCATCCCGATGGCTTTGATCGGGACCTTTGATCGGGGCGCCCGGCTTTTTGTTGTAGGGGCCGGCTTAGCCGCGCCCGGCTTTATTGGGCAAAAAAACACGGAATGAAATTTACTCCGAAATTTGTCTGTGGTTAGGTGCGGGTGCCCCATCCTTCCCGGCCTTATCGGGAAGGGTGGGGATTTTGACTTTTCTCCCGTCTTTCAGCGCTCAACGTTTTGTTTGTGGCCGTTCCCAGCCCTGACGGGACTGGCCTAACTTCTATTTATCCTGAGCCTGTCGAAGGACCGCGCGATTGGCGTTTACCCCGATGGTTTCGATCGGGGCGCCGATGGCGCTCCGGCAAAATGCGATGCCTCAAATCAGGACGCGTTTCCTCTCCCACGCCTCCATCCAAACGAACAAATCAATGCCGCCCCCGTGTATTCGCTTTTTTCTATTCCTGCACAGTTTCTTCTCTCCGATGTCGTAGGTCGGGCCTGGTCCTTTGTAGGGGCGCTGCTTGTGCGTTTTTTGCACCCCGATTCTTTTTATCGGGGCGCCCGTCTCTCGCCCGCCACCGTTCCATGTAGGGGCCGGCTTCAGCAGCGCCCTCGTTTCTCGTAGAGGCGCTGCTTGGTTAGCCTGAGCCTCGAAGGGCCGTGCGTTTTCAGCACCTCCGCCTTTTGGAGTCCGATGCCCTGTGTCGGACCCGATGTTTTTGATCGGGGCGCCCTTCTCCGCCCGCCGCTTCTCGTAGGGGCGCTGCTCGCTGCGCCCGTCTCTCGCCCGCCACCGTTTCTTGTAGGCACCCGGCTTCACAGTTTGCGGAAAAATGCAATTTCTGGTCATTCCGAGCCTCGAAGAGGCCGTGCGCTTTCAGCACCTCCGCCTTTTGGAGTCCGATGCCCTCGTGTCGGACCCGATTTTTTGATCGGGGCGCCCATTTGAAGGGTGGTGCGCACGCGCCTCTGAGATCCCGACAGTGATTTGATCCAGAGCAGTTATTCATCGTGCTCAGGCCGAGGCATACCGCTAATCGAGATCGATCTCATCGCGTGATTCAACGCTAGAACTACAGCAAAAGCCCCACGTTTCCGGCGAAACATGGGCCACCCTCGCAAACCGACAAGTCCGGAACGTCTAAACCTCGGCCACCCGCCTGAAATCAAACCGCTTGAACGGGTCAAGATTTATCTCGTGGCGTAGTTACCGATTATAGGCCATCTTTCGGAGGAATGGCTTTTGCATGCCTGATTGCCAAAGTAAGATGATATATATCAACATAGGCTTAAGCATGTAAGATGTGCCGAGATAAATCAAAACCGGATTCAGTTGCTCGCTTGCTGTACCTCCACGAAGTGGCAGCCGCGATTGGGGTTGCGCCCATCACTCTTCGAAGATGGCTACTTGCGGGCAAAATCCCCGAGGTCAGCAGAAACCGTAATGGTTGGCGAGTCTTTAGCCCAGGGGATATTGTCCTCATTCGAAGATTTGCAAATCATCGTCAGGTGCCAAAAACTAAATGATCTCCGACACGCAACTGAAGGAACTGCAAATCTACCGTGATTTGGAACGGGGGCTGTACTTGAAAGCAAGCCGGTCTTCGGACCACTTGTCGTCGCAGGGGGCAACGAGTCGTTGCCAGTTCACCGTTGGTTTCGTTTCGATCATATTGGCAGCAATGCTTCCTGCTTTGTTGGCCGCATACCCACCAAGTGAGAGGCAATGCTCCTTGCTTGATCCATATTGTGGCGTCGGGACTACTCTACTAGCGGCCCAGATGCTTCAGGATTACAAGCTGCAATCAGTTGGCATCGAATACAATCCGTTTATTCGATTCGTTGCCGACACGAAGACTCAATGGCACTTGGTCGATCCCTCGGCACTCGAACGCATCGGTTCGAGAGTTTGGATGCGGCACCGGCAGCGCTGGATCAAGTTCCACAGTTGTCAAGCCTTAAACCGGTCGTTGTATGAGTACCTTTATTGCGCGCCGACTGTTAGGAATTCGAGATGCGATCAAGTCCGATGGAAATTCCGCAACACATCGAGCGTTATTGCTAGGGCTAGCTGCCGCGATTGAACCACTGAGTCACACAAGAAAGGACGGCCGAGCTCTGCGATTGGTCACGCGACCAAGGCAAGTGGTCTCGCAGGTTTTGCTGACGAAGTGGCAGTCAATGGCGTGGGACATCAGTCAAATGCAACCAGTTTGGAAGAGGCTTAATAGTGCTGAGGTGATAGGAGGAGACGGTCGCGCGCCCGCCGAGTTAGGGATTCAACCGGACTCGGTAGACCTCATCGTCACATCGCCTCCATATCTAAACAACATTGATTATTCGGAGGTATATAAGCTCGAATTGTGGTTGCTGGGCTTTGTTAACGATAGGAAAACATTCCTCCAACTTCGAAAAGGCACATTTCGGAGCCACCCCACAAGTAATTTGTTCGAGTCCGAGGATGAATTCATTAAAACCATCTCGACGGGCCGGCTGCAACGGGCCTTTGGTCCAATCCTTTCGAAACTTGACACGAACACCGAAAAGTGGCGTCGAAAACTGTTTATCGCATACTTCTCAGACATTTCCTCCGCCTTAAGACAATATCGTCTAGTTTTGAAAACAGGCGGTCGAGCGTTCATCACCGTGGGAAATTCATTACATGGAGGCAAGTACTCGCCTTATGTTATTGCAACCGATTTGCTTATTGCTGAACTGGCTCGTCGGCATGGTTTCGTTGTGGAAGAAATCTCAGTGGCACGGTCCCTCAAGCGCCGTTTGAACGGCAACCATTTCCTTCGCGAGTCCATTGTCGGCATAAGGAAGGCCAATGGCTAACACCAAGACGCTAACGTTCGATGTCTCGGCCAACTTGCAGAAACTAGTTGGTGAGGAGCTTGTCACAAACGAGGAGATGGCGATCATCGAACTAATCAAGAATGCGTATGACTCGGGTGCACGAACTGCAACAATTAGAATCCAGCCTATTACGGCCCGCGAGCCTGGTTACATCAAGATCACTGATGACGGACCTGGGATGTCGTTTGACGAATTCAAGCGAATCTTTATGTTTGCTGGCTACAGCGAGCGGGATACTGAAGCCAAGACTGCAACAAGGATTCCCACGGGGGAGAAAGGAATTGGCCGATTCGCAGCTGACAAATTGGGTAGCAAGTTAGAATTGATTACAAAGAAGTTCGGCGGCCAGGATGCACTACGAGTTGATTTCGACTGGAGCGCATTTAGAAATAAGCGGAAGAGGTTCAGCGAAATAAAAGTTCCGTACAGATATGTAAAGAATACTGAACTGCCCAACAGTGGCACGATTCTCATCATTCAGGGCTTGCGGACAAAGTGGGATCGCAAGAAAGCAGAGGCAATTCGAAGTTCGCTTGCTTCGCTTTTGAATCCATTTCGCAGACCCGAGCGGTTCAACGTGTACCTCCAGTATCCGAACTCCCCAGATGTTTCGGGCGAAATTCGACAGGAACCGCCGGAAAGTCCTGACTATGAATTGCGGTTCAAAGTCTCCGAAGATGGTAAACTCCTACACCGCAGACTAAAGTCACCTGTCACAAATGATTCGGATTGGACACCTGTCATCACAGGTGCAATCTTGAAGGAGCTAAGTGGTCTGAGCGGCAGGCTCCTTTACTACGTTAAACGTCCCCCGAAGAAAACTGTAAAAGGACTCCCTCCCGGCGTCCAGATCTATCGCGATGGTTTTCGTCTACAACCGTTTGGATCTCCACTAGAGCCGTGGCTTCAACTGACAGAAAAGAGGGCGAAACGCGCGGGCCACGCTCCGCTTGTTCCTTCCCGTCTATTCGGCTTTATTGAAGTATCGCGCCTCCTCCAACCCGACATTCGCGACATTAGCAGCCGGCAAGGGCTGATGGAAACCGACGCATTCCATCAAATGATAACTGTGCTCCGCGAGCAAACTGCATTCCTCGAACAAAACATTCGCGAGCAAGTTTCAATCCCGAGTTGGCAGGAGAGTGGCAAGGAAAAGGCAATCGAAATTGAGAGATCGAAGGTCCAAACCCTTGGAGACCTTTCAATCGGTATCGGCCACGAAATCAGACAGCCGCTGCAATCCATCACCTCTGAAGCAGGAGCAATACAAGATCGACTTGCGGAACTAAACGTTGTCGATCAAGAGCTCCGTGACTCACTAGAAACGATTGATGACAGCATTCGGCGGATTGATGAAACCATCAAGTTCATTCAAGATTTTGCAAAAGGCGATCTTGAAGCAATCTCCGAGTTCGATCTAGCGGAAGTCGTAAAAGAAAACTTGTCGTCTGTTCGTGGGTGAAGCTAAGAGACGCGGAATCAACATCGATGCCCAAATCCCCCCAACGCAACCGGCCAAGACTAACAGGAACACAGTCGAGAGAGTACTCGTCAATGTAATGAGGAACGCGGTCGAGGCTGTCGAGGCGACGCGAAATCTCGATGAAGGTGAAATCAAAGTAACTCTAGCATTCGCTCAGTCGGAGCATATATTGACAGTCAGGGACAACGGCGGCGGCATCCCGAGAGGAAAATAGGGCTAAGATATCAAGACATTTGCGACCAAGAAAACCCGAGGGCTTGGATACGGGTTATCCCACTCGCAGACCATCATTCAGGCTCACGGTGGTAAGATCACGTTCGACACCGTGGACGGCGAGGGCACAACGTTTGTAGTTCGTTTGCCCGACGCTGCGGAGTAATCGATGCCAGCTCGTATATTACTTGTGGATGATGAAACGCTCGTTTTGCGGGGATGGGTAAAGGCACTCAGGCCGAGCGGTCATACCGTCTTCACTGCTGAAACGGAAGCTGACGCTTTGAGATCGCAGAGGCAGAACCGATTGATGTGGTCGTGGTCGACTACATCCTTGGTCGGGTGACCGGTGTGGAAGTCCTAAATGCAATCAGGAAGAAACGACCGCTCGTCCGTTCTATTCTCATCTCCGGTCAAATCGATGAACACCTAGACGAAGAATCGGTTCGAGATTTGATCAAAGACAAGGTTGAAGTCGATCTGTACATGCACAAGCCAGTGAGGAACCAGGAGCTTCGCGATGCGATAAATGCGTTGCTCGCGAATAAGGAGGTTGATTGGAAGGTGTGGGCGCAAAAGGTTAAGGCTGCGCGCGATTCTAGACTTCAGGACGGCGCTGATGCGGCCAGCAGTCTGAGCCAACACCTTAAGAAGCGGGGTTGACTCTTGCGAGTCTATTTTTTCGATACTTTCCGCGCTCGTTCTCCGTTATCGGACGGGTGCCTATACCGCCAAAATAAATCGCGTTCTCACCACATCCAACTCTGAATTTCATATCTGTGAACTCTCTATAATCGAGATGTCGAGCGCTCTAGCTCGGCACTGCCGCGCTCAACATCTTGCCATCGCGGACTTTCACTCGATGCGCGGGAATTTCGAGAACGACATTGCAAGCGGCCTGTTAAGGGTTAGGAGTGTGCGCGCAATCGACCTGCGCAACGCGCGAGACCTCCTTGAAGATGCTGCAGTGGTGAACAGGCGCAATTTGCGAAGCGCTGATGCCATAATCGCTGCCTCCTGTCGAGAACTGGCACACAACTTGGGCTTGCGAGTTATTTTTTACACCAAAGACTGGGCCCAGTACTCTAGCGTTTACGACATCCAAGCATATCGGTCCGTCTTAAAGCTTCGATATCTAGGGGCGGGCAAGGGAGGAATTCCGGCCCGCACCGGATGACATGGTTGTGTTCTTCTAGTTTCCTCCGCAATGACTGTCGAAGTCCGCAGCGATTAGGGCATCATCTCTTGGCTCCTTCAATACAGGCTTTAATTTACCCAGGGCGGATGGTGTGTGTTTTTGATCCATTTCCTCCGGCGGTGGCCAACTGTCGCCGAACGGCTCGGACGCCTCCAACCTCCAATTTCGAACCTCCAGAAATTTTGAACCGATTCATCCATCTAAATACGTGACATGGTGTATAATGGGGAAGGCCATCTGATGGACTGGGCGGCTGGGAGGAGACAGTGAGGCGGCACTTCGGCGCGAGGAGGCGAAAAATAGCGCAAAGCTATGGCGAAGTTTGAGCGGAATTAGCTAAAAGCTAATCGCCACGGCGATTTATTAGAAATGTGTCTAAGCCCTTTCGCTTCAATGCGGAGTGCGGTTCTAATCGCCTCTATATCGCGGGTTTTGGGGCGCTTAAAAATGAGTTCAAAAAAAAGGGCGCCTCGACGCACATGGGGAGAATTGAAGCGAAGAACGGGCGCAGCAAGCAGCGCCCCTACAGTCGAACGTCGGAGTACAGGCCGTTAGCGGGAGAAGCGGCGGGTGATTAGGGAGATCGGGAGTCCTATGCAGATGATGTGGGTGATGATGGCGATCACTGTGTTGAAGAGGGAGAAGGGGCCCCGATGGGCTAGCGATAGGGGGACTACTACCCAGTACATGAATATGTAAACGAGGATGCCGTAGAGGATGCCGGCTGGAATTGGCTGCTCGAGCATGAAGCGGATCTTTCGGCTGGCTGCGTAAAATACGGAGGCTGCCGTGAAGGCGATCAGGAAGTGCAGGGCCAGGCCTAGCGCGGCTGTCTCCATGCCCATGCTGAAGGATTTTGGGCCGATCAGGGCGCTGGCGATGCCCTGCAGAATTCGCACCGGCGTGATGCCGCGGCTATACCAGGTGAGGAACGCGGCGGTGATGTCCATTGCGCCTGCGACGAGGCCTGCGGCGCCGATGGTTGCGAATGCGCGGGAATTTGGTTCGGATAATGTTGCGGAAGTTGATGCGCTCACGTTGCACCGCCTTGAATCCGGGAGCGGGCCCATTTTGATTGGGCGGCTCCGGATTCGTTCACCCCGATTGGGCGTTACTCTATCAGCCTGCCGGGAAATGCCAAGTTTATTGTGGCGGGGCTGGCCATTCCCGAAATGGGAAAGATCGTTTTGGAGTGTTTGTTGAATTTGGGTCATGGGGTACTATGTTCTCCATGACCAGGCCCCTCCCCGGCCCTGGACCGATCCTCAATATCACTGTGAGCACTACCACATAGTCTGCGCAGCTTCGCATTTCGGAGCATGGCCGCAGGTGTCGTGGTCCCCTTACTAGAGTAGCCAAACTTTTGCCTCTCGTGGTTTGCGCGAGAGCCAACACGCAGCACCGCAAAGCAGCTTGCGGTGAAACGCATTTGTTCGATTCCAGGGGAGAGAACCAAATGATTTTGATCACGGGCGCAACCGGAAACGTCGGGGTCGAGTTGGTGAAAAAACTTTCGGGAGGCGGAGAACCTGTTCGAGCATTTGTGCGCAATCGGGCGCAGGCACAAGCGATCGCGCTGCCGGGAATCGAACTGGTGGAAGGCGATTTCACGAAACCGGAAACGTTCGCGCCCGCGCTGGAGGGAGTGGACCGTTTGTTCCTTTTAATTCCTTCGTGTGCGGAAGTGGAGCAACAGCAACGGAATTTTGTCGACGCGGCGCAGCTTAGTAAAGTGAAGCATATTGTGAAGCTTTCGCAATTGGGCGCGGACAAAAAAGCTCGCGGACGATTTCAACGCTATCATGGCGCGGTGGAAAATTATATTTTGAAGTCAGGGATTCCCTTTACTTTTTTGCGGCCGAATTTGTTTATGCAGGGGCTGCTGAATTTTCGATCGGCGATTTCGTCGCAGAGCGCGCTCTATGCGCCCGCCGGGAGACGCCAGGAGTCAGCGTGGTGGATGTGCGCGACGTTGCCTCGATCGCCGCGAAAGCATTGACCGAATCAGGACATGAGGGGAAAAGCTACGAGATCACCGGGCCCGAAGCTCTGACACACGCGGATATGGCGGATCGATTGTCACTGGCACTGGGAAAATCCATAAAGTTCGTGGATGTGCCGCCGAAAGTTTTTAAGGATGCGCTGCTTGGTTTTGGGATGCCGGCCTGGCAAGCTGGCGGGCTGGTGGAGGACTACGAACGGTACCGGCAGGGCGAGGCCGAGATGGTTACCTCGACGGTCCTCGATTTGACTGGGGATAGACCGATAACTTTTTTTCGCTTCGCGCAGGACTACGCCGCAAAATTTCTGGCGAAAGCGGCAGGCGCGCCGTGAGGGGCGAGTGGCCCGAACACGGATAGACATGGATGTGACCGCGCATGCTTTTGCGGTGGCTATTTGGAGGGTTGCTTGGCGGGCTCGGGCATGAAGTATCCGGCTTGGGCGGGGAGGCCGGCGCGTTCGAATTGGACTGTGCTGTGAGTGATTTTGAATTCGCGCTGGAGGCAATCGTTCACTTGGGAGAGAATTTTTTCGCATTGTTCCAGGTGCATGTCTGGGATGCGGACGTGGCAGGAAAGGGCTTGAAGATCGGTGCCTAGCGTCCAGATGTGGATGTCGTGAACCTCCTGGACGCCTTCGACGCGCAGAATGGCGCGGGCTACTTCTTCGAGTTGAACGCTACGGGGCAAACCTTCCAGCAGGATGTGGGTGCTTTCGCGGAGAATGCCGTAGCCGGACCAGAGGACCATGGCGCCGATGGCGAAGCCGATGGCGGGATCGACCCAGTGCGCGCCGGTCCAGTGAATTGCGAGCGCGCCGGCAAAGATGGCGATGCTGGAAAGAGCGTCGCCTGCGGCGTGCACGATGATCGCGCGGAGATTCAGATCGTGGCTGCCCTTCGCCAGAGCCAGAGTGATTCCGCCGTTCACCACCAGCGCTAGCAGCGAGATCCAGAGCATCACTCCCATATGCACCGCGACCGGATTCCGCAGGCGCGTATAGGATTCGTAGAGGATGTAGAGCGCTACGATTCCGAGGAGCAGCGAATTGACGAACGCTGCGAGAATTCCCGCGCGATGGTAGCCGTATGTTTTTTCGCGCGTGGGTGGGCGCTCCGCCAAGCGCATCGCCAGCCAGGAAATTACCAGCGTGGGGACGTCGGTGAGATTGTGGACCGCATCGCTCACGAGCGAAATCGAATGGCCCAGGTAGCCGCCGATCAGTTCGGCAAGAACAAGGCCTAGTGTTGCGACAACGGAAATGGCCAACACGAGCGGTGAACTTGCTGGAGATAGCTGGCCGTGGGCGGGGTGGTCGTGGCTAGGCCGTGGCCGGAATGCCCGTGAGCGTGCGCGTGCATGGTTTGAATTCTACTCCAGTGGCGGGCGGGGCACAGCTTGGATTACTTGTATTGCGTGGGCTGCACTAGTATGTAGGTTGTTAATTCCTGGTAGTGGTTCCTAAGGGCCAGGGCGCAGCCCCGATAAAAAGAATCGCGGTGCAAAAAACGCACAAGCAGCGCCCCTAAAAGTTGAAGCGAATGCGCATGGGGCGCGATGCGCGTAACGAACGCATTTTGGGAAAGATAATTGACTTGGCTCGGAAGCACCGCCTACCATACATTACTCTTGGTTTAATTCAATTTTTTGGAGAAAAACTTTCGCGCTGCGGTGCGCGGCAAGAACCCTCTCGATGGCCGACGACACAACCAAGCTGGTTTTCTGGGGAGTGCGCGGCTCGACGCCCACGCTCGACCGCAGCACCTGGCGCTACGGCGGAAACACGGCTTGCCTGGAAATTACCGCTCCGGATGGCACGCGCTTCATTCTCGATTGCGGCAGCGGAATCCGGAACCTGGGCAATCGTTTGACGGAGCAAGCGGGCGACCGGCCCATTGAAGCGCACATTCTGGTGACGCATTATCATTGGGATCACATCCAGGGTATTCCCTTTTTCAATCCGTTTTACTCCGCGCAGAATAAATTTCATTTTTACAGTTTCCAATCGAAGTATCTGGGCGCGAACAGCCTGCGACAAGTGCTGGAAGCGCAACTCGCGCGCCCGTATTTTCCAGTCGACCTGAGCGTGATGACAGCAACCCGAAAATTTCACGAGATCAAGGGCGGCGAACAAATCGAAATCAACGGGACTCGAATTTCCTCGCGCTGGCTGAACCACCCGCAAGGATGCCTGGGTTACCGGGTTGAGACGTCGGCGGGCACCATTGTGTTCGCCACGGACAATGAGCCGGGCGTGCCGGAACTCGATCAGAGTCTCCGCGAACTGGCCCGGGATGCGGATATTTTTATTAATGACGCGCAGTATTCGCCCGAACAACTCGCGAGCACACGCAAGGGATGGGGACATTCCACGTGGCTCGAAGGCGTGAAGATTGCGCGCGAAGTGGGCGTGAAGAATTTGATCTTGTTCCATCATGATCCGGATTCCTCGGACCGGACGGTGGACGGATATTTGCAGGCGGCGCGGCAGGAATTCCCCAATGTGTGGGCGGCAACGGAAGCAATGACCATTAAGTTGCAAAAAGGAAAGAAAGTGGAAGTGACGCTGCGCGAATCGCGCACCGGACAGCGCCGCGCCGTCAGCTTTCCGGCCACGGTGATGGGGCAAGGCGAAGATGGCAGCGCTTTCGAAGAACGAACCATGCTGCGGGATCTGAGTTTGAACGGCGCTTACCTTTGCCTATCGCACCGGCCCAAACTGCAATCGGAGCTGCGCTTGCTGATTGAAACTGCCACGGGGCAGAATTATCGCAGCGTTATGTCTTTGCGCGGAACCGTGGTCCATCGAGAGAACGGAAAAGATAAAGAACAAATTGGCGTCGGCGTACTGTTCGTCGAAGAGCCCGATCCCAACCGCGCACGCGACTGAGCAATCCCCTGCAAAACATGAACCTGAATCGGCCGCGTGGAAGCGACGCTGGCCGTTGGCGGCTTTTGCCATTGGTTTTCCGTGGCACCGCCACTCGAGTGTTTAGATGTCCTCGCACAGCCAGGAGTGGATGTGCTACTGAAACCGCGCTGCGCTAGAATGTTTGGTGCTTTTAGGATACGAAGCCGATGATTACACGCGATCAAAAATACAGGACATTTCGGGCGCTGCATGAACGGCCCGGGATTTTTGTGATTCCGAATCCCTGGAATGCGGGTACCGCCAGAATTCTGACGGCCATGGGATTCGAAGCTCTTGCGACAACCAGCGCCGGGTTTGCTTTCTCCGACGGGCGGCGCGATTCCGCTGCCGGCGCGACTCGCGATGAGGTTTTGGCGAATGCGAAATCCATCGTGGACGCGACGGATTTGCCGGTCTCGGCCGATCTTGAGAATGGATATGGACGGTCGCCGGAACTGTGTGCAGCAACGATCCGGCTCGCATCGCAAACGGGCCTGGCCGGGGGATCGATCGAGGATGCGACGGGCGATCCGAATGATCCGATCTATGAATTCCAGCTTGCGGTGGACCGGGTTGCGGCGGCGGCGAAAGCGGCCCGCGATTGCCAGTTCCTGTTGACGGCAAGGGCGGAGAATTTCCTTCATGGGCGCGGCGATCTGAATGACACTATCCGGCGATTGCAGGCTTTTGCGGAGGCCGGCGCTGACGTGTTGTATGCGCCAGGACTGCCGAGCCTGGAAGCCATCCGGTTGGTTTGTGCGGCGGTTTTTCCCAAGCCGGTGAATGTTTTGATGGGATTGAAAGGCGCCACGTACTCAGTGGAAGAAATTGCCGCCGCCGGTGCAAAACGGATCAGCGTGGGCGGAGCTTTCGCGCGCGCCGCTCTGGGAGCGTTCATCCGGGCCGCGCGAGAGGTGAAAGAAAAAGGAACCTTTACCTTCGCAGCGGAGGCGATTCCCCATGCCGAGGTGAGCGCTTACATGGCGGACGGGAAGCGATAAATTGCCACGGCTAAGGCGCCGAGCGGCGGCTCAGGAATCCAGTCCCGGAATCTCGCGCATGCGCGCAAAGGCGCGCCGGACGTGGGGAATCACAATCGAACCGCCCACGATGAGCGCGACATTCAAGGCGTCAATGATCTCCGCGCGCTTCCAGCCGACTTCGCCACATCGCACGATATGGTAGGTAATGCAGTCGTCGCAGCGAAGCACGGCTGAGGCAACCAGCCCCAACAACTCCTTGGTGTTGGTCGGAAGCGGGCCGGGCTCATAAGCCTGGTGATCCAGCGCAAAGAAGCGCTTCATGCCCAGATGGTCGCTGCTATGAATTTCCTGGTTCATCTCGGCCCGAAATTTTTCAAATTCAGAAAGCGTATCCGCCATTCGATCCTCCCGAGAGTATTTTCTTTTGCGCCGTTCTCGAGAACATACAATAGAGCTTCCTTCCGGTTTGCGCGATCAGAGTTTATTTTTCAGCCGGAAGTACGACCGGGAAATTTGCCGGCGAATCCGGGAAGCTCCGAAATCCTTGCTATTCATCGAATGCAAAGCAATAATTCATGCCTGATCCGGCGAGCGCAATCGAGCTTGCCAAAATTCCGTTGAGAGAAGACGAATGAAAGGTGTTGTATTGGCGGGCGGAACCGGCAGCCGATTAAATCCGCTCACCCGAGTGACCAACAAACACCTGCTTCCCATTTACGATAAGCCGATGGTGTATTACCCCATCCAGACGCTTGTCAATGCCGGGATTGAAGAAATTCTTCTGGTCACCGGCGGGAAAAACGCAGGAGACTTTTTGCGTCTGCTTGGGAATGGCCGTGATTTCGGGCTGAAACATCTGAACTACACGTACCAGGAAGGCGAAGGCGGGATCGCGGACGCTCTGGGACTGGCCGAATACTTTGCGGGCGGCGAGCCAATCTGCGTCATTCTTGGCGACAACATTATTGAGAACAATATTTGCCAAGCGATTGAGAATTTCAAGAAACAGAAAGACGGCGCGAAGATTATCTTGAAAGAAGTGACCGACGCGATTCGATTTGGCGTGGCAGAAATTCGCGGCCATCAAGTGATCGGAATTGAAGAGAAACCCAACGCTCCAAAATCAAATTATGCGGTGATCGGGATTTATCTTTACGACGCCACCGTGTTCCAAAAAATCCGGCGCCTGAAGCCTTCCGGGCGCGGAGAACTCGAAATTACCGACGTCAATAATTTTTATATCGACGAAGGAAAACTAACGTACGAAGTGCTGGATGGCTGGTGGACCGATGCCGGCACATTCGAATCTCTACTGCGCGCCAACAGTCTAGTAGCGGAAACCGGCGCGAATAAACTGAGCCCCACGATCCGCTCCGACCGGCAGGCAGTGATTCCATGAAGCTTCTGGTTACGGGCGGTGCGGGCTTCATCGGCTCCAATTTCATCCGTCATGTTCTGGGCTACCGGTAAAGCCCATGAAATCGTCAATTTCGACAAGCTGACATATGCAGGGAATCTTGCCAACCTCACCACGGTGGCCGAGAACAAAGAGTATTGTTTCATTAAGGGTGACATCTGCGATGCAATTGCCGTAGAAGCGGCGATGACCGGCTGCGACGCCGTGGTTCATTTCGCGGCGGAATCGCACGTGGATCGCAGCATCTATGAACCGGGCGCCGCAATCGAAACGAACATCACCGGCACTTTTGTTCTGCTGCAGGTGGCACGCAAGCTGGGAATCAAGCGCTTCGTTCATATTTCAACGGACGAAGTGTACGGCGATATTTCCGAGGGGGCCTTTGCGAAGGAAGATTCGCCCTTGCGGCCGAGCAGTCCTTATTCCGCTTCGAAGGCCAGCGCCGATTTATTGGTACTCTCCTACGTGCGAACGTATGAATTTCCCGGGCTGATTACCCGTTCATCGAATAATTACGGACCGTATCAGTTTCCCGAGAAATTTCTGCCGCTGATGATCGCGAATGCCTTGGACAACAAATCGCTTCCGATTTATGGCGATGGAAAACAGCAGCGCGATTGGCTGCACGTCGAAGATAATTGCCGAGGGATTCTTGCGGTCCTCGAGCGGGGCCGCGTGGGAGAAAGCTACAACATCGGCGGATTAGACGTGGAAGAGAATTTGACGATGGCGCGGCGACTGCTTCAGACAATGAGCAAGCCGGAAACCTTGCTTTCCTACGTTAAAGATCGTCCCGGCCATGACCGCCGCTATGCACTGAATTGCGATAAGATTCAGCGCGAACTGGGATGGCAGCCGGCTATATCACTCGAACAAGGATTGCGTCAGACGATCGAGTGGTACCAACAGAATTCGGAATGGGTGGCCGATGTGCGTGGCGGCGCCTATCGAAGTTATTACGAAACGTATTATGAGAAACGCGATTCTTCACTCCACGCCATCGCTCGATCCGGACCCAAAACGAATAGTTGATTCCGGCTGGAGATTCTTATTCGGACCTTGGGCCTGAATTGTTTAAATCGAAGCAGCAATTATTTTCATAAGGATTGAGCCTTTTTGCAGCGATTCGAAACATCCCTTCCCGGCGTCTTGGAATTGCGACCCAAAGTATTCCGGGACGAGCGGGGGTTTTTTACGGAGACGTATCACCGCGCAAAATTTGCCGAACTGGGCGTCAACGATTCGTTTGTCCAGGACAACCTTTCGCGTTCCGCCAAGGGCACTTTGCGTGGCCTTCATTACCAGTTGCAATATGCGCAGGCCAAACTTTGTTTTGTGGTGGAAGGGGAAGCCCTCGATATCGCCGTGGACATCCGCATGGGTTCGCCGCATTTCGGGAAGTGGACGCGCATGATTCTCTCGGCCGAAGCGCACAACCAGATTTACATTCCCCGCGGATTCGCACACGGGTTTCTGGCCCTGACGGAGAGTGTCCAGTTCGTTTACAAGTGCAGTGAATATTATGCTCCGGCGGACGAGCGCGGAATCGCGTGGAACGATCCACAACTGAATATTTCCTGGGAAGTGGACCGTCCACTGGTTTCCGGAAAAGATTCCAAGCTTCCCCATCTTGCCGATGTGCCGCATGAATTCCTGCCGCGATATGGCGGCCCATGATGGCTAAAATATTGCTGGCGGGAAAAACCGGGCAAGTGGGCGGAGAACTCGCGCTTCTCCTTCCTCATATCGCCGAAGTGGCGGCCTTCGACCGGCAGCATTTGGATTTCTCGAAACCGGAAGAGATTCGCCGCGTGATTCGAGAAGTCCGGCCGCAGATCATCGTCAATGCGACTGCGTATAATGCCGTCGACCAGGCGGAGCAGGAAGAAACGCTGGCCAGAGCGATCAATACCGATGCTCTGGCACTGATGGCGGAAGAAGCCAAAAAGATTGGCGCGGGCCTGGTTCACTATTCCACCGACTACGTATTCGATGGTTTGAAAAAATCGCCTTACCGGGAAGATGACGCTCCGAATCCACTCAACCGTTACGCAAAATCGAAGCTGGACGGCGAAAATGCCATTCGTGAATCCGGTGTTGCCTACCTTATCTTCCGAGTGGCGTGGGTCTATGGCACGCGCGGCAGCAATTTTGTGCTGACGATTCTCCGCCTGGCATCCGAGCGGGAAGAATTGAAAATCGTAAGCGATCAAATCGGCACGCCCACCTGGAGCCTGGGGATTGCAGCGGCGACAACGGAGATACTGAGACACCATTTCGACCAATCGCGCAAACAATTTAATTTGGCAAAATCGAGCGGCGTTTATCATATGACCGCGGGCGGTCAAACTTCCCGGTATGAATTCGCGAAAGCAATTCTGGAGCATGCCGCGAGGGAAAATCCAAGCTTGCCCTGGTTTGCCGCGGCGACCGGGGGACGTCCCATCATCGCCCGCCGCGTGATTCCGATTTTGACGGCGGATTATCCAACGCCAGCCAGGCGGCCCATCTATACAGTTCTCGACAGTTCCCGTCTGCTGCACCGGTTCGGCATTCAGTTCCCTGATTGGCGGACACAACTCCGCAACGTCTTCACGGGCCGGCCGCAATCTTTTCAAGATCCAAAGCCACTCGTTCAGTGACTAATGTTAGTTCCCTTCCTCTTCTCTTCAAAACCATATCGATAAGCTATGTCCAGGCGCGATTCGGACTAGGAGCAGAATCCTCCGACGCCGCTGCTTTTGCGGGCTCACGAATGGCTCTGCGCCTAACTGCCGTCCCACCGGCCGGGATGTCCGTCTCGTGCGGCGCGTAGCCTCTCAGGAGCGGTACCTGTCAGACAAGCTTCACGAATATCCTCAATTAGCCACTCATTGAAATGGGCAAAATCGATATTCTAAGCGAGGCAGCTAGCTTTCAGCACTTAGGGGCATATTTGAGAACAGCCGCGAGCAGGGCTGCCAGAGTCAGGCCCCGGATAACACAGTACTCACCCTAAGAGATACATGCTTTACTGTATAATTTAGTCTACCGTTAAGTCCCCTAGTGATAGTAGAATAGAGCTTGGACGCGCGGTCGGGCTAGGACGGGATTTTCGGAGTTTTTGACTCGCTCCCGGCAGTCAAGCGTCAAAGAACTTGACCAGAGGGGTCTCGCGCGATAGCGCTAATGGAGTGCTTTTTTGGGTGGGCTTAGCGCCTGGAGATTTGAAGTCTTTGGCCCATATTGTATATAGTTAGTGTTTCTGACCCAGATCCCTCACCGGACCTAATATCCCCAGCCGTAACTACTTATCAATGAGGGGGGCAATTCTAGATGGATGGTACAGTTAACGTCTTCCTTCTCGCGGAGAACCGTCTTCTGCGCGAAGCGCTTGCAAAAATGATGAAAAAAAAGGCCGACGTGTGCGTTGTGGGCGATTCTGCCTATTGTTTGCAGGCTCTCGAACAGATTGTTGCTGCCGGACCGGACGTGTTAGTGCTCGACTCGGCTATGTATCTGGCTGATCAGGAGTTCCTGCAAGAAATCCGCCGCCTTCTTACCGATCTAAAGTTGTTGATGATTGGCATGGACTCCGACGATCAAATTTTCCTGCAAGCAATTCGTGCCGGCGCCGTCGGGTATGTTTTGAAGGACGCCTCGGCCACAGATGTCATCAGTGCGATTCGCGCTGTGGCACAAGGCGAAGGCGTTTGTCCGCCCAAACTATGCCGATTTCTGTTCGAGCAGGTGGCCCAACAATCAACGGAAAGTTTTACGACGAAGGTCAGACTGCAGGATGGACTGACGCGCCGGGAGCAGCAACTCGTTCCATTAATTGCACAGGGGCTCACGAACAAAGAGATCGCCAAGCAGCTAAATCTATCGGAACAAACTATTAAGAATCACATTCATCGAATCATACAGAAAGTAGGCAGCCATGATCGCATGTCAGTGGGTGAATGGTATCTGAGGGCCGTGCAATAGACACGCTGTTTCTAACAATTCAAAATAGGTACCTAGTTAGTACCGGGCAGGTACTTTATAGTACCGGCAGAAATATAGTGCGCTCTAAATTCAGTGTCAAATTCTCGAAATTCCTTGTCCTGGAACTGGACCACAATTGAACCTTGGCCATTTTTGTTCTCCTGCCATACTGACGGGACAAGGAGAGCGCGCCTTGAAGAAAATCAGAGTGGTTGTAGCGAATCGCCCCCGCCTGATGAGAGAACTCGTCCTGGCCACCATATCCGACCAACCCGACATAGAAATTGTAGGCGAGGCTTCGGATGAAGCCGCGATACTGGATTCGATCGAGCATCTGCAGCCCGACTTTCTGGTGGTTTCGCTGGATGAAACGGACGAGCGTCCGGCCATCTGCGATTTCGTGCTGGAGAAGTTTCCAGGCTTGAAGGTTCTGGCAATCGCCCCGGACCGCAATAGCACTATCTTCTATTGGGCGTCATTCGACATTCACTCCAATCGCGTTCAGGCCTCGGAAGAAGGCGTATTGAAAGCCATCCGGGGAAGTTCGCCGGTTCTTGGGAGCCAACAGTGAATTTGAGTATGTTTGGTTTCAATTTTGCCGAATGGATGCTCGTTCGACGGACAGAATGCGTCGCGCTCGCTTTCGCTCTTCTCTTGTTTGCCGGGGTGTCTTCTGCCAATGCACAACAAGCGCCAGAACAGCAATCACAACCACGGGACCAGATGACTCGGCCTCCTTCATCCGATCTGATGAAGGAGAACCTGGGAAAAGTGGCGGCTTCCGGCGGGCAGATCAAAGCCGTCCTGGTAAAAGATCCCGGAATCATGGTCGAGTTGAAGACCTGGATTGCCAAAGACGCAGCCGATCATGGACAAATCGTGATCGATTCGGAGTTGACCGACCAGGCGATCTTCGATCGCCTGATCTGGGACGTGCAATTCCGCTCGATCGCCACGCGCTTGTTGCAGCGGTATGGCTATCTGCTTCCAACGGTGAATCCTGATTCCGATCTGGGGAAACAGCAAGACCTGATCATGAAAGAACGCGCGCTTCAATACGCGAAATCCGAGGAGGAAGCCAGGTCGAACCGGAACCAGGGACGAGAAGATCAAACGGGGCTTGAACGCGCAGGAACGTGTGATCCGCAACTCGATCGAGACTGCGACACGGAGAATCCGCGCCAACAGCAGGGATCTCGAACACAAAGAACCCGCTCACAATCTCAAGGAGCAGAACCGCAACAGAATGGCGCGCCTGGCACCGAAAGGCAGGGCCAGCCGCAGCGCAGGCAAGTGCCGAATTATCCGCAAGACGAGATGGAAGCAAGCAATCCTCAGCTCACACAAACCGCAGCGGCGCCGCGGGCGCGCTGGGTTCACGCGCGGGACAGATTGCTGGCGGACCGCTGCCCTTCTCCAGCGAACCCGACTTGAGCGGCCTTTCCGGCTTAGCGGACGGGCTCGGCGGAATGAATCCATCCAATGAGCGGGAGCGGCTTTCGACTGCGAATCCGCGCGAAACGGAATTCAATAATCATAATTCTTCGCGGGCCGGAGAATCGCAATTAAAAAGGCCGCGAGGCGAAACGGAATTGGTAAATGGAATGGTTCGCCGGCCCAACCCATATTCCGAAATTCCTTCGCTCTACGACATGTACTTGCAGGCGCCCGAGCGTCCGCGGCGCATGGAGCGCTTCGGGATTGACGTCTTTAGCGACGGTACTCGAGATTCCAACATGATCCCGATGGATCTTCCTGTAGGTCCTGATTATGTGGTGGGGCCGGGGGATAGCCTGACGATCAACTTGTGGGGCGGAGTGTCACAACGGATCTACCGGACCGTTGACCGCGAGGGGCGGGTATCGCTTCCGGAAGCGGGGCCGGTTCTAGTGAGCGGAAGAACTCTGGGCGATGTGCAGCAATCGGTGCAGCAGATCTTGCGCACCCAATTTCGCGATGTTTCAGCCGACATCTCGCTGACCCGGCTACGGACGATCCGCGTATACGTGGTTGGCGACGTGGAGCGGGCGGGAGCTTACGACATCAGTTCCCTTTCGACTCCGCTCAACGCACTGTTTGAAGCGGGCGGCCCGACGGACCGCGGATCCCTGCGGACTGTCCAGCACTTTCGCGGCAAGAAGCTTGTGCAGGAAGTGGACATTTACGATCTCCTTTTGCACGGAGTGAAGGACGGTATCCTGCCGCTTGAAAACGGCGACACGGTATTAGTGCCGCCCATCCGCGGACAGGTGACGGTGGAAGGGATGGTCCGCCGGCCCTCCCTGTATGAACTGAATGGAGAAAAAGATCTGGCCCAGGTTCTGGAATTGGCGGGAGGAATTCTGCCCGCCGCCACCCTGCGCCATATTGAAGTGCAGCGCCTGATCGCTCACGAAAAACATACCATGCTGAGCGTGGATATTCCGGAAGTAGAAGATGCGGATTTTGTGCAGAAGAAACTGGAAGCGTTTGCGATTCAAGATGGAGACACGATCCGGATTTTCCCAATCGCTTCCTACAATCAGGATATCGTTTATCTGGAAGGCCACGTATTGCGCCCGGGCCGATATTCCTACCGGAAGGGCATGAAGATTACCGATCTCGTATCCGGTTACAAGGATCTGCTGCCGGAACCTTCCGCGAAATATGCCGAGATCGTCCGGCTGAATGCGCCGGACTTCCGTCCGAGTGTGGTCGGCTTTGATCTGGCTGCCGCGCTTTCGAATCCAGCGACTGCCCCAACGCTCGAGCCGATGGACACCATCCGGATTTACGGCCGATTCGATTTGCAGAGCCCGCCCACGGTTTCCGTGCTGGGCGAAGTTCGTTCGCCGGGAACATACAACACGCCCGGCCAGATTCATCTTGTGGGACGCGATCATTCTGGCCGGAGGCCTGACGCCGGATTCACAAACGGACAACGTGCAGGTGTTTCAATATCTGCCCGACAGCCAACTCAAGATCCTGAGCGTAAACCTGAACGACGCGCGGGACGGTAAGCCGCTCGACAATATTCTGCTCGAGTCTCGTGACCGAGTTGTGGTCCACAAGAATCTAGCTCAGGTCGATCCCGCAACAGTCATCATCCAGGGAGAAGTGGGAAGGCCCGGCCGTTATCCGCTCACTACAAATCTGACAGTGGCTGATCTGATTCGCGTGGCGGGGGGCGCCAAAAGAAGCGCTTCTTTACAAAACGCGGACCTGACGCGTTCCATCGAAGATGTGAACAAAACGCCGCAACATCAGAACGTCAATGTGGAGGCGGCCCTCGCTGGCGACAAGACCGCGGATGTGCCGTTAAACAACGGCGATGTTCTGACCATTCCCCAACTCCCGGGATGGAACGACCTGGGCGCCACCATCGTTGTCCGTGGCGAGGTGACCAACCCGGGAACTTATGGAATTCATCCCGGCGACCGGCTCAGCACCATCCTGAAGCTGGCCGGAGGTTATCAGCCGGACTCGTATCCCTACGGAGCTGTGCTGGAGCGAACGCAGGTGCGAGAGATGGAAGAACGAACTCACGCGGAATTAATGCAGCGGGTGAAGGCGGCGCAGACGGAATTGGTGACAAGTGAAAAGACGGAAGTTGATCCGGACAAGAAAAAGGCCGACGCCGTGGCCTTCGCGCAATGGCAAGTCACACTGGAAACTTTGGCGAATAACCCACCGGCCGGGCGCGTAACGATTCGGATCTCTTCCGATATCCAACACTGGGAAAATACTCCTCAAGATATTACCGTTCGTGCGGGCGATGTCCTGATCATTCCCAAGAGGCCTAACTACGTGATGGTGATGGGACAGGTCTACAACCCCACCGCGATCTCCTATCGGCCCGGAAGGAGCGCTCGGTGGTATCTGAGCCAGGCGGGGGGAGCCACGAATCTCGCAAATAAGAAGGCAATCTTCGCCATCCGTGCCGATGGAACTGTTCTCGGCACGCAATCCGGGTTTTTCTCCGGCGATTCGCTCTCAGCAGTATTGCAGCCGGGAGACTCCGTGATAGTTCCGGAAAAGGCATTGGGAAGCGGGATCACGTGGAAGGACACGCTGCAAACGGCCCAAATCGTTTCGGCTATCGCGCAAACGTTGGTGATCGCGGTACGGTTCTAAAGGCCATGGATGATGACAGTTGGGGCCAAGGTATTTTTCGCTGGGGCTGTCTTGATCGTGAGCATCGGATTCGGAGTTGATGCGTACTCGCAAGCGCCGGCGCAGCCGGACAGCTCGAGCACAAGCACGACGCAAACGAGAACGGATGGGAAAGTGAACGCTCAGGCAAACGCTAGCAAACCGAAACCGGACGCGGGAAACAATCCGCCCGCAGGGGCCGAGGATTACGAGAACACTCTCGGGAAACCTCTGCTGCGCCATATTGTTTCCGACCAAAAGGCGATTTGGACGAGTCCGGCTCACGTCCGTTTTTCGGATACGGTGTGGCTGATTCCGCTTGGTGGATTCACGGCGGCGCTATTGGCCACCGACGGTGAATTCAGCAAGCATCTTTCGAATTCCGCAAGCACTCTGAGCAATTACAAGAAAATCTCGGATTATGGAATTGGGGCCATGGTCGCGGCGAGTGGCGGAATGTACCTTTTGGGGAAAATGACCAGCAACGATCATGCGCGCGAAACCGGTTTGCTGGCGGGAGAAGCGGCACTCGACAGCCTCGTGCCGACGTACGCCCTCAAGTATGCAACCCGGCGCGAACGCCCCCTACAGGGCAACGGTGACGGGAGCTTTTGGAGTGGGGGAGATTCATTTACTTCGGAACATGCTTCGGCAGCATGGTCGATTGCAAGCGTATTCGCTCACGAATATCCCGGATTCCTAACTCAGCTGTTTGCTTACGGCGGTGCTACTGCGATTAGCATTTCCCGAATCAAGGCGAAGCAGCATTTTCCTTCGGATGTTCTGGTGGGCAGTAGCCTGGGCTGGCTGATCGGCGAGTATGTCTACCGAACCCATCACGATCCTCTGGTGGGCGGAGGCGAATGGAGATCCATCAGCGAAATTGTTCGCGGCGATGGAAACTCCTCTACCGCGAATCTGGCTTCGCCCTACGTCTCGCTCGATAGTTGGATCTATCCGGCATTGGAGCGCCTTGCGGCCATGGGACTGATTGACACCGGGTTTGCGGGTATGCGGCCTTGGACACGCAATGAATGCGCGCGCTTGCTGGACGAAGCCGCTGAAAGAATTGACGAAGAAGGGAAAGGCGGGCCCGAGGCAAGGAAAATTTATCGCTTGCTTCAAGGGGAATTCCGCGACGAACTCGAAGGCAGGAATAGCACAGGGCTTTTCCACGGCCGAATCGAGTCTGTCTACGCGCGCGTTACGGGAATCTCCGGCCAGCCAGTTACGGACGGCAACCACTTTGGACAGACGCTCATCAACGATTTCGGCCGGCCCTTCCAGGAAGGATTGAACTCCGTTGACGGCTTTTCGGCTTGGACCACCAGTGGGCGATGGGTTGGCTACGTGCGCGCCGAGTATCAGCACTCACCCTCGGCTCCTGCTCAGCCCGATAGTGCTCGAGAATTCATCGGCCCGGTGGATGGCCTTCCGGGAATCCCACCAGCCACGCCGTTTGCTGAAGTGAATCGCGTTCAAGTGCTCGACGCTTACGTGGGGCTGCAATTCGAGAATTGGATGGTTTCGTTCGGAAGGCAGAGCCTGTGGTGGAGCCCGGCCGAAGGCGGTCCGTTGATGTTTAGCGACAACGCCGAGCCGGTGAATATGTTCCGCATCAACCGTGTTTCGCCGTTCAAATTACCCAGCATTTTGGGCCGGCTGGGGCCGATCCGAGTGGAGTGGTTCCTGGGACAGTTCGCGGGCCATGATTTTGTCTTCCAAACCGACACCGGGGTTGTGGGGCAATTCGGTCATTTCTTGAGCCGGCAACCATTCCTGCAAGGACAGAAGATCAGTTTGAAGCCTTCACCGAATTTTGAATTTAGCGTTTCTGTAACTACAGTTTTCGGAGGCGGCCCGGGGGCGCTGAATTGGCACACATTTCTTCGGACTTATTCTCTTGGCAATAGCTTGCAGGGAGGCGGCCCTTCCGACCCGGGGGATCGGCGCTCGGGTGTGGATTTCAGCTACAAGGTTCCTGGATTGCGGAACTGGCTGACATTTTACGGGGACGCATTGTCGGAAGATGAGTTCTCCCCGCTGGGTTACCCGCGCAAGTCCGCGGTACAAGGGGGGATTTATATGCCGCGGATTCCCGGCATTTCCAAGCTCGACCTTCGACTGGAAGGGGGAACCACCGTGCCACCGGATTTCCCGGGCTGCAATGGCTGCTTTTATGTAAACGGCCGTTATCCGGGTGGTTCATACCTGAACGACGGCAATCTCGTCGGAAGTTGGATGGGGCGCGGCGGAGTGGGTGAGCAGGCTTGGAGCACGTATTGGCTCACTTCCCGCAACAAGATTCAACTCAACTACAGGCACCTGAAGGTGAGCGGGCAGTATCTACCGATGGGAGGAACATTGACCGACGGGAGCGTGAAAGCAGATTTTTGGTTGAACTCCCAAGTGGAGTTTTCAGGATCAGTGCAATACGAAACGTGGAACTACCCGGTGCTGGACCCGCTGGCAAAGTCAAACGTGGCCACATCGGTGCAATTGAGCTTTTGGCCCCATTCGTGGAAATGAACTGGTGCGAGCAAGGCAACGAAAGAGTGCAATAAGAAACAGGGAGAAGAAGAACTTGGCGCAGACAGCATCCAAGCCGCAGCTTAAGACCGCAGCGCAACCGGGCGTGAGAGAAGAATTGCCGCCGGAAATGCCGGTCGAGGATTCGCGCAAATGGCAAGCGGAGCGGCTGCGTCTACTTTGGAATCACCGCCGGTTTTTTCTTCGAGCTGGGGCGCTAGGTCTGATTGCATCAACTCTCATCGCTTTCTTGATTCCAAAGTCCTACACCTCAACGGCGCGGCTGATGCCGCCGGATTCGCAATCCAATTCGGGCATGGCCATGATGGCAGCGCTGGCGGCGAAGAACCCTGGCGGCTTCGGATCCCTGGCCGGAGATTTGCTTGGAGTGAAGAGTTCGGGCGCGTTATTTGTGGGCGTGTTGGGAAGCCAGACGGCACAGGATCGCCTGATCCAGCAATTTGATTTGAGAAAGGTTTATGGCACGCGACTGATCACGGATGCGCGGACGAAACTCAATGAAAACACTTCGATTTCGGAGGACAAGAAGAGCGGAATCATTTCCATCAGCGTCGCCGACCGAAACCCTGAGCGAGCCGCTGCTCTTGCCAATGCTTACGTTGACGAGCTGAATTCGCTGGTTTCGGAACTGTCTACTTCTTCCGCGCACAGGGAGAGGGTATTTCTCGAAGAACGTCTTAAGGTCGCCAAGCAGGATTTGGATGACGCCTCGAACCAGCTTGCTCAATTTTCAAGTAAGAACAATACACTCGACATTCAGCAGGAAGGAAAAGCGATGTTGGATGTAGCTGCCAATCTCGCGGGGCAGTTGGTGGCCGGCGCAATCTCAACTCGAGGGACTCCGGCAGATCTACACCGATAACAATCCTCGCGTTCAGTCCTTGAATGCCCGCGTCGCGGAACTTCGCAAGGAGCTGGAAAACTCAGCGGGGTCAACGGCAAGCCAGGCGACAGCGCGGAACTTCCCGCCGACTCCTCGGGAAGCATGCCCTATCCTTCCATTCGGAATTTGCCGCTGCTGGGTGTGAAATATGCGGACTTTTACCGGCGCGCGAAAATCCAGGAAACCGTCTTCGAAATGCTGACCCAGCAATACGAGCTCGCCAAAGTGCAAGAGGCGAAAGAGACTCCGAGCGTCAAGGTTTTGGACCCGGGCGACGATTCCAGAGAAGAAATCGTATCCCTCCGCGCTCTGCCGATCATGTTCGTCGGCACATTTTTGATTTTAGTCTTTGCCGTGGTTTGGGTATTGGGATCGGCCCACTGGGAAGAAGTGGATCCGATGGATCCGCGCAAAGTGTTCGCACAGGAAGTGATCGGAGCGGTAAAGGCACAGGTCTCTGGGGCTTGGCAAAACGGCAACGGCGCTGGTCCGAGAGTACAAAGGGTCTGGAACCGGCTCGGCCGACGACCGCCCAGCGATCGGTCGATGGATAAGTAGAGTGGGCTGTAAACGAAAGAATAGTAAAGGGTTAGGTCACAGATTGCCCTGTAAGTGACGGGGCGAAGCTGTATGCGGACTCCGAGGGCCTCACAATGCAGTGAGTTGTGCAAGAAGCAGAGCGGGGGCCACGCGAGTCTGACCAAGGGATGGCACTTGGGATGAGGTTGGCGAACAGCATTGGTACGCTTCCTATACATGTGCAAAACATGAGAAGCGGGTGGCGGCGGAGCTCCAGGCGCGAGGCGTCGAGCATTTTCTTCCGCTTTACGTTCCAGGCGCCGTTGGAAGGATCGCCGAGGTGATTTTGGAATTGCCACTCTTCCCGGGTTACGTATTTGTGCATCTCGCGCTTCGAGACCGGATGCGTGTATTGCAGATTCCCGTCTGTGGTCCGGTTAGTGGGTTTTAGCGGCCAGGCCACAGTTCTTCCCGATGAGGAAATGGAAATCCTGCGTTCGGGGCTTTCGCGGAGCCTGCGCGCCGAACCTCATCCGTTTCTTGCCGCGGGGAGGCGTGTGCGCGTGGTGCGCGGACCACTCACAGGAATGGAAGGCATCATCGTGCAGAAGAAAAAACAGTTCCGCTTCGTCGTTTCATTGGAACTGATCATGCGGTCCGTAGCTGTAGAATTTCAGAGGGCGACCTGGTTCCGGTCAATCAGTTCCGGGGCGAGTCCTTGAAGGCTTCATGAGATGGAAGGCACAAAAATAAACCACAATGGGCACTTGACCAGCGGCCGCTTGCTGGCCCGCAACACGGTTTGGAACCTGCTCGGCAACGGCGCGCCGATGATTGTGGCGGTGGTGTGCATTCCCGATCTTGATTCGAGGGTTGGGCAAGGACCGTTTCGGAGTGCTGACCCTGGCCTGGGTCGCTGATCGGCTATGCCAGCCTGTTTGACCTTGGCTTGGGCCGGGCGCTCACGCAGATGGTGGCGCGGAAATTGGGAGCAGGGCAGGAGCGGGAGATTCCCTCCCTGGCCTGGACGTCTCTTCTCCTGATGCTGCTGCTGGGATCGCCGGAGCGGCGCTGGTATTGCTGATTTCTCCCTGGCTGGT
The DNA here is from genome assembly GCA_963797765.1 of uncultured Acidobacteriota bacterium. Lineage (GTDB taxonomy): Bacteria > Acidobacteriota > Terriglobia > Acidiferrales > UBA7541 > JBGPTK01. Next base: position 670,641 of record CAWCQU010000004.1, read on the forward strand.
CGGGGCGATGGATTAAACGTGCCGGCCGCGCTGCAGAGGGAGACGCTGCAATCGTTCCGGTTGCTGGGGATTTCCATTCCTTTCGTGATCACCACCGCGGGCTTGCGCGGCTTGCTGGAAGCGCACCAGCGCTTTGGGCTGATCAGCGCGCTGCGGATTCCCATGGGCATATTCACATTTGCAGGGCCGCATCTGGTTCTGCCGTTTTCGAAGAGCCTGGTTCCGGTGGTCGCCACGCTGGTTGTCGGACGGATCGTCGCATGGGCCGTTCATCTGCTTGCTGTGCTTGCGCGTGCTGCCGGAATTGGGCCGCGCTCTCGCCTGGCAGCGCGGCGCCCTGGGCCCCTTGCTGCGGTTCGGCGGGTGGATGACTGTGACCAATGTGGTTGGCCCGTTGATGGTGACGCTCGACCGATTTTTGATCGGTGCGCTAGTCTCTATGACCGCGGTCGCCTACTACGCAACGCCGTATGAAATCGTTACCAAGTTCTGGCTTCTCCCCGGCGCGCTGATGGGCGTAATGTTTCCCGCGTTCTCGGCCGGCTTTGAGCAGAACCGGGAGCGGACGGCGCTCCTGTTTGGCCGAAGTGTCAAATTGCTCTTGCTGGTATTGTTTCCCGTCATGCTGTGCACTATCGCGCTGGCGCAGGATGGCTTGAGGTTGTGGCTCGGCGCTGAATTCGCACAGCATAGCTTTCGGGTGCTCCAATGGCTCGCGGTGGGCGTGTTCATCAACAGCCTGGCGTTTGTGCCTTTCTCACTCTTGCAGGGCGTTGGGAGGCCGGATATAACCGCCACGCTGCATCTGATCGAGCTTCCTCTTATATCTGGGCGTGCTCTGGTGGCTGATCAGCACGCGCGGGATCGAAGGTGCGGCCATGGCCTGGACCGCGCGCGTGGCAGTTGACGCGTTGTTCATGTTTGGACTGGCGAGGCGTTTTCTGCCTGGCAACAGCCCGATACGGTTGCGGACAGCGCTCCTGCCAGCCACGGCTCTTCTGATATTGGCGCTGGCCGCTTTGCTTCAAGGCCCGATCGTGAAGGGCCTTTTTCTGCTTGGCACGATTCTTTGTTTTGTGCTTGTGACATGGTTCCGGATTCTCACTCCGGAAGAACGAACTCTCGCGCAAGGCTACCGTTAAGGAAATCCATGTCTTCGCCTCAGCCGGGAGTGGGCGGACATGAATCCTGAGTCCAAATTTTGAGGATCGCCCCCGGCTCGTACTAACTAAAGGAAATGTCAATGGCAGTGTACTCTGCACCTTTACTTTTTCTCGTGTGGGCTTTGATCGCTCAGATCCGCGGTAACAAACATGCCGATCTGAGGGCCCTAGCCGTATGTACATTTGCCATGGTGCTCATTGTCGGGTTGAGATGGAATTCGGATGCTGACTACGAAGGGTACTCCGACCTGTACAATGACACCCCAGTGCTCAACCAATTCAACCAAGAATCAATCGCACCGTTGTTTGGGGAGGCCGGTTATCTTTTCATTAGCGCCGCTTTCAGGACGCTCGGAAGTGGATTTTTCCTGCTGGCATTCGCTTGCGCTCTTTCCTCGCTGTTCTTGAAGTCCGCCGTTGTTCGCAATCTGTCCGAGCAAGCCAGCCTGGCAATGTGCTTGTATCTATGCCTCCATTTTATCACGATCGAATTCATACAAATGCGGTGGGCTGTTGCAGCAGGATTGCTTTCGCTGGGATTCTGTTTTCAATACTTGCAGAAATACAAGGCGGCGGTGCTGTGTTTCGTACTGGCACCGGCATTTCACTATTATTCAATCGTGTATTGGGTCGTGGCTTTCCTGATCACACTGAAGGGCTACAAAAGATTCTATCTTCTATTTTTAGTCTCATTGCTTGGAGCAATGTTTCTGAAGATCGACTATTTCCGTAGTTTTCTGATCAGCGACAGTGAGTTGAATGTGCTTACAAGACTATCTGCCTACGCGAATGATTCGGATCTTCAAATCGGGGTGTTGTCATTTGCAAAGCTTTTGATGTACCCGGCGATATACGCGTTGTGCGTATGGCATCGGCCTACCTATCCCTGGAAAACAGACAGATTGAACCTGTTTCTGTTCAAGCTGTCTTTTGTGACGATTTCCGTGGCACTTCTGGGGTCACTTCTTCCGATCATTCATCTTCGCTCCGTGGTCATTGCGGATTTCTTTTCAATCATCTGGATCTTGAATGCGATGGATAAAGCATTGGGCAGAGAGGCGAGATTGGCTTCATTTGGCGTTCTTGGTGCTTTGTTTGCCGCGTGGTATTTGGTCGATCTCACAAATTATATCCGCGCTGGCTTTTTGCAGGACTATCACACGTGGCTGACTCCCGCAACATTCTGCGTTCTGCTTGGCTGTTTCCTGTTCTGGACCTGTATAAAGTTGTGGAAGGCCGATCCGGCCAGGCAAGTGACGGCGCGGCCTTGAAGAGCACGCCCGGCCCCAGGTTGAGAACTCAGAGGATGACATTCCTGTTGTCATTCTCAAATGGAATGGTGAATTCGACAAGGTAGAGGATATGAATTTCAAGCCCGTGTTACCGGTGGTCGTCCGTAGCAACAGTTTGAAAAAGATTAGCGGTTCATTTAACTTTCTCTTTTTGGCAGGATTGTCGCCTCATTTGTCTATGTTCCCATGTGTCTTCGATAGGGCCAAATCGATAGTGGATGTGGTGCTTCGATCGTCAATCGCTTCGTGAGCGTTTTTAAAGCCGGCGGTGTGGCGGGAGTGCTGAGCGCCGCTGCGCGCAGAATCCGCACCCTGCATGCGCGATCCTTTTCCAAATGCCGGCAGTTGGTGAGTGACGGGACTGGCATCGAAATTGGGGGTCCCAGTTCGATTTTTGCGTGGGGAGGCCTGATGCCGGTTTATCCCCTCGCCAAGCGAATTGACAACGTCAACTTCGCGAGCAAAACGATATGGGAAAATGCGAAAAAAGAAGGCGATACTTTTCACTTCCATTCGAAGAAGACGGTGGGACAGCGATTCATTGCCAACGGGTCCGATCTCCGCGAGATTCCGAGCGGGAAGTACGATTTCGTCCTGTCATCACATATGCTCGAGCACACTGCCAACCCATTGCGTGCCCTTGCTGGGTGGAATCGATTGCTCAAGCCAGGTGGAGCACTGATTCTTGTGGTGCCCGCCCGGGATGGCACGTTCGACCACCGGCGGCCGATAACCAAAATTTCGCACCTGATCGAGGACTTCGAGACAAACATGCCCGAGGATGACCTTACGCACCTTGCTGAGGTTCTCCAATTGCACGATCTTTCCAAGGATCCGGGTGTAAACGACGCCACCAAGTTCCGCGAGCGGGCGGAGCGAAATGTTGAGTTCAGAAGCCTCCACCACCATGTGTTTGACACGCGCTTGGCTGTTAATGCCGCGCTCCATGCCGGGTTTGAGTTGCTCGCGGTTGAACCGCTGGAGCCATACCACATTATCGTGCTCGCGCGAAAGCCTCTCGGAACTGTCGCGGCCAGCCCGTTTGATCAGAACGCATTGCGGGCGGCACTGCGCAATAGCCCGTTCCAGTCCGACCGCCAGGGTTCATGAATTCCAAGGACGTGTTGGCGGTGGTCGTTAGTTACAATGGGTTGCAGAAAACCAGGCAGACTGTGGAAGCACTTCGAAATCAAGTTGGGCACATTCACATCGTGGACAACGGCTCGAACAGGGAGTCGCTTGTTATGCTTGAGTCGATGGAGTTGGAGCCGGATATCACAGTCGAGCGTTTGGGGGAAAACCGGGGCGTCGGATACGCTTTGAATCGCGGCGTGCAGCGCGCGCGGCAGATGGGCAGTGCTTGGCTGCTGACAATGGACCAGGACAGCTTAGTTGAAGGAAATTTGATCGAGGCGTTCCGGGTAGCGGTGGAGCAGGATCCGGGTCGTGTTTGTCTGGCGCCGCGGATCAACTCCAGCAACCACAGGAAAGATGTGACCGGCGGCGCGATCAGCTGCGCAATTACCTCGGGCAACCTCGTGCGCGTCACTCTATTCGATGAGATCGGATTATATGACGAGGGCTTCTTCGTAGACGGCATCGATTTCGATTTCTGTCTGCGTGTGCGGCGTGCCGGCTATGCAGTACATTGCGTGCCTGCCGCGCTGATGCAGCATCAACTGGGCGACACGGTCGATCTGCCCAGCGGCGTCCGGAAGTACTACGCCCGGCATTCACCGGTTCGGCGTTACTACATGTCTCGCAACTTCATGTATGTGGTGGAGCGGTATCTGTGCGGATTCCCGTGGTTCATCGTCAAGCTGGGGCTCGCCCATATACTCCTTTTGGTGCTCGTCGGCTTTCTGGATCCCAAGCCGCTGGACAGTTATCGTGCCGTGGCTCGGGGCATGTGGGATTACGCGGTGCGTAGGGCCGGGCCGTACGTGGAGCGCAGGGGATGAAGATCGGCTTTGTTTGCACGAACTATAACAACTCGGCCTACACGCGGGAAGCAGTGTGCTCGCTTCTTGGAAATGAGGGGGATCCGTTTCGAATCGTCGTGGTGGACAACAATTCGGACAAGGAAAACGTCAACGCATTGAAGGCACTCGCGAGTGAATTTGAGCACGTCGACTTGATTTTGAACAAAGACAACGTGGGTTATTTCAAAGGCCTGAACATCGGCATCCGACACCTGAGATCCAATCAACCCGATATCCAAGTCATGGTTGTGGGGAACAACGACTTGGTGTTCCCGGCCGACTTTGCTGAATCCATACGCAGGAACTCATCCATTCTAGAGAAGTATGCCGTCGTTTCACCGGACATCGTGACGCTAGATGGCATACATCAAAATCCACATGTCATCAGCAAGATCGGCAAGTTTCGCGAGGTCATTTACAACCTGTACTACACGAACTATTACATTGCAGTCGCGATCCGCCAACTGGCGAAGGCCAGCCGGAGCCTTACGGAGAGGCCGGACCAAACCCAGCACGAAATTGCGCAGGAAATCTACCTGGGTTTAGGGGCCTGCTACGTGCTCGGCCCCGTATTTTTCCGTCACTTCGAAGAATTGTGGGCGCCAACGTTTCTGATGCACGAGGAGTTCTTTCTCAGCAAACAGTTGAGGGATAAAGGCTTGAGCATTTACTACGAGCCGGCCATTAAGGTTCTGCATCACTTTAACGGGGCCATGGGCGCACTTGGTGGTAGACGAGCTTGGCACGCTGCACGCGAAGCACATAAGATTTACCGACAATACGTGAAAGTATTCGGCTGAACCCGTGTAGTTTAGGTTGGGTACGGCGCCGCCGAGACCTCTATTTTTGAGCATAGATTCCAGCAAACCTAACCCACGTCTTATCCAGTACTGAGTCAGACTAGGAGAAAAAGTTCATCGCATGTGTGGAATTGCAGGTTTTTCCGGGCGCCCGGCAATTGAAGTTTCGGATGCCGTGCTCGACTGTATCGCTCATCGAGGTCCTGATTGGCGCGGGCGCTACAATTCAACTTGTGGATCGGTATCGTTGTTTCACACGCGGCTCGCAATTCTGGACCCGACGCCGGATGGCGCGCAGCCAATGGTGGCGGCTGATGGTCAGGTGGCAATCGCTTACAACGGAGAAATCTACAACTTCCGCGAATTGCGTGCCGGGCTGCAGACACGCGGCTATGCTTTTAGTTCGCGCAGCGACACCGAGGTACTCCTAGCCCTTTATCTGGAACATGGCACTCCGTTCCTGGAGAAGTTGAACGGCGTCTACGCTTTTGCGCTTTGGGATGCACGTTCGAAATCACTGTGCGTGGCTCGCGATGGACTGGGGGTCAAGCCACTTTACTTCAGTGAATCCGGTGGCGCTTTTGCGTTTGCCAGCGAGATCAAAGCGTTGCTGTGTTTCCCGTGGGTGCCACGCACACTGGATCCGCAAGCTCTGGCGCATTATGCACGATATCTGTGGTGCCCGGCGCCGCGCACTCCGCTGGCAGAAGTGCACAAGCTGGAGCCTGGCACGGCGCTGATCGTGCGCGAAGGCCGCATTGTCAAGCGTTGGCGGCACTATGAGCTTCCGGCACCGGGCCCCGATCTGTCACGGTCCGTTGCGAACTGGACCGCCGATCTCCAGCGGGTTTTGGCCACGGCGGTCGAGCGACAGATGGTTTCCGATGTTCCTCTCGGAGCATTTCTATCCGGTGGATTAGATTCCAGCGCCATTGTCGCTTATGCCCGCCAACACACGACGGAAAGACTTCAGTGTTTCACAATCGATTTTGACGAGCGGCTGGCGAAGGAGGAAGGCTTCGTCCGTGATCTTCCGTACGCCGAGCGCGTTGCCAAGCACTTGGATGTGGACTTGCATGTCGTGCGCGTGGAATCGGGGATGGCTGGAGAACTGGCGCGCATGGTCTGGCAGCTCGATGAACCGCAGGCCGATTTCTCCGCCCTTGCTGTGCTGTTCATAAGTCGACTGGCGCGGCAGCACGGCATTAAAGTCTTGCTGTCCGGCGCAGGTGGGGACGATTTGTTTTCCGGCTACCGGAGGCATCGGGCCCTCGGTCTGAATGCGGTTTGGGATCGCATGCCGAGAACCTTGCGCGGTTTTCTTGCTGGTGTAGGGCGGCGACTGCCGGGACGGCCGCCGTCTCTGCGACGGCTAGCAAAATTGCTAACGGCGGCGAAAAATGAGGGCGATGCCCGACTGGCGTCGTACTTTGATTGGGCATCGGCAGATACCGTGCGCAATCTGTTCGTGCCGGAACTTGCCCGAACCTTGAAAGAGGAGCCCCTGCTCGAAGCGCTGGAGAGCATGCCTGCGACTGCCACGCCTTTACAGCGCATGCTGTTGCTTGAGCAGCGCTACTTTTTGTGCGATCACAATCTAAATTACACCGATAAGATGAGCATGGCGGCGGGGGTGGAAGCACGTGTGCCTTTTCTTGATCCCGACCTGATGGCGTTGGCTTCCAGGATTCCCGACCGCTTTCGACAGCATGGAGCCCAGAGTAAGTGGATCTTGAAAAAGGCGATGGAAGGAATCCTTCCAAACGATGTGATTTATCGCCCAAAGACTGGCTTCGGCGTCCCCTTGCGTGCTTGGTTGCGCGGGCCGCTAAAGACGATGCAGTACGATTTGTTATCCACTGACAGACTCCGCAAACGAGGACTCTTCGATCCTTCTGCTGTGTCGCGGTTGCTGTCAGAAAATGAGATGGGCCGAACGGACCACGCGTACACAATTCTTAGCATGATGTGTATTGAATTGTGGTGCCAAGGCTTCATCGATAGCGATGCGGGCCGGCTGGGGGTACAACGCAATGATGCAGGCGTCCACGCCGGCGAAATGTGTGGTGTGCAGTTTCACCGGTAACATGGTTCCGTTCGCGAAGTGCTCTGAGACTGATCGTTTTGAGGTTCGATGCAACAAGTACTTCTGAAAATAGGTTCTGGCGAAACGCTACGGATTGACGCTCCGGTCCCCGCACTCCGGGAGGGCCATGTTCTGATCCGAACGCAGCGGACGCTGATCTCCGCAGGCACCGAGCGGATGCTGATCGACTTCGGCCGGGCCTCAATGTTCGACCGGGCACGGCAGCAGCCCGACAAAGTGAAGCTGCTGTTCGACAAAATACGTACCGACGGCCTGATGGCCGCGATCGACGCCCTGCGCAGCAAGTTGGACCAACCGCTGGCACTGGGCTACTGCAATGCGGGGACGGTGATCGAGGCGGGTGCGGGAGTAACCGAGTTTAGACCAGGCGATCGGGTGGTTTCCAATGGGAGCCATGCGGGGATTGTCAGCGTAGCAAAGAACTTGTGCGCGTTGATCCCCCAAAATGTAGAGGCTGAGTCAGCGGCCTTCACCTCGCTCGGCGCGATCGGGCTCCAGGGCCTGCGTTTGGCCCAGCCCACTCTTGGTGAAACTGTGGTGGTAGTCGGCCTGGGACTGATCGGGCTGATCACTGTACAAATGCTGCGCGCCCACGGTTGCCGCGTGATGGGCATTGATTACGATTCAGAACGGCTGGAGATGGCGCGCAAGTTCGGGGCCTATGCCGTGGATGCCACGGCAACTGACGATCTGGTGATGCACGCCGTGGATTTTTCCCGCGGCCGTGGTGTGGACGCCGTAATTGTCGCGGCATCGACGGAAAGTTCGGAGCCGGTATCGCAGGCCGCCAAGATGTGCCGGAGGCGCGGCAGGATTGTGCTGGTTGGGGTAACCGGTCTCAAACTCTCGCGACAAGATTTTTACGAGAAGGAAATTAGCTTCCAGGTTTCTTGCTCCTATGGCCCCGGCCGTTACGATCCAGGATACGAGCAAAAAGGCCAGGACTACCCCATTGGTTTCGTGCGCTGGACCGAGCAGCGCAACTTCGAGGCAGTTCTGGACCTGATGGCATCGAAGGCCCTGAACGTGACGCCGCTGATTACCCATCGCTTTCCCATCGAACGCGCGGACGAAGCGTATTCCGTTTTGACCAGCGGCGAGCCATCTCTCGGCATTGTGTTGGAGTATCCGGATGCGGCGGCAACCCAGGAAACGGATTCCCGTACAGTTGTGCTCGACGGCACAAGGTCTTTCGGCAAAGCCAAGCCAGTAGTCGGATTCATCGGCGCCGGCAACTATGGCGGACGGATACTTATTCCCGCGCTGGCGAAGGCAGGGCCACAACTACATACGCTTGTGTCTACGAATGGTTTGAATGCCGTGCACTACGGAAAGAAGTTCGGCTTCGGCAAAGCTTCCACCAGCACTGACGAGCTGTTCGCGCAGAAGGAAGTGAACACAGTGTTCATCGCCACGAGGCACGACAGCCATGCGCGGCTCGCGTCAGAGGCTCTGCGGAGTGGACGCCATGTGTTTGTGGAAAAACCTCTGGCATTAAACCGGGAACAGCTCGTTGAAATTGAATCGGCATACGCCGAGTCCGCGACGCAGGGGGCGCCAATCCTGCTGGTCGGATTCAACCGCCGATTCTCGCCGCATGTGCAGTTGATGCGGGGGTTTCTGCGGAAGACGGAAGGCCCCAAGTCGCTGACCCTCTTAATGAATGCGGGTGCGATCCCCCCGGAGCATTGGACCCAGGATGCACAGGTTGGCGGCGGACGCATTCTTGGAGAGGCATGCCATTTCATTGATCTGGCGCGTTTCCTGGTAGGTGCGCGAATTGTTGGGACAAGCGCCGGCGCAATGCTCGGCAGCAAGGGGGCTGCGGCCACACTAGATACCGCGCAAATATCACTCGAGTTTGAGGACGGCTCGATTGCTTCGATTCAGTATTATGCGAACGGGCACCGTTCTTTTCCTAAGGAACGTGTGGAAGTGTTTGCCTCCGGCCGGATTCTTCAGCTGGATAATTTCCGCGTGTTGCGCAGCTTTGGTTGGCCGCGGTTTCGAGGCTTTCGAACCTGGCGGCAGGACAAGGGGCATGCTGCCTGTCTGCAGTCGTTTTTGAAGGCGGTTGAATCGGGGGGGCCATCGCCGATTCCGGCGGAAGAAATTTTTGAAGTCTCTCGAGTTGCAATTGAGGTCGCGGAAGGAATCAGTGGTCGTTAAAGACTCGCGAGGGAATGTTACTCCCACGGGACCTGCCCTCGAGCAGCTCAGCGGGGGATGGGGGTCGAGAAGCGTTTCAAATATGAGTGGCCGCCAGCGCAAGCTGAGCGATGAAAAAATTGTTCCCAGCAAACCTAAGACGCAGAGACAGGCTGAGATCCACCCGCTGCAGTGGCCGATGATGTATCTCTCGACGGCGCTGCGGCTCGGAGTCGCCAATGTGGCGCGTGCAGTGATCTACCGCAACTGCAAGCGAGCCGGGATTTACCGGTGGCTACTTCCGCAGGGCAAAGCGGTTCCGCTCGGGCTTCGAATTGATTCGTTACGCGACGCCGTTCAGCCGCCTGTACCATGGGCCGACCGCTCGATTTTAGCGGAGGCTGACAAGTTGCTTGCCGGGAAGGCGAACTACTTTTGCGCGCATGTCCAGGACATTGGAAATCCGCCGAATTGGTTTCTGAACCCTTTTCAAGACAAGCAACACTCGCAGCCCGAACGGCACTGGAGCGATATTGCGGACTTTAGCGCCGACGCGGGAGACATCAAAATCATTTGGGAACTCTCCCGGTTCACTTGGGCACTGGTTTTTGCACGAGCCTGGCGGATCAGCGGCGACGCACGTTATCTCTCCGCCATGCAATTCTGGATGCAGCGCTGGTGGTGGTGCAATCCCGCGAACACAGGCCCAAACTGGATGTCGGGACAGGAAACCGCCATCCGGCTGATAAACGCGCTGCTGGCCTTACGCGTCGCGGAGTTGGAAGAAAACATTGGACCTGATCTGGCGCCGTTCGTTGAGGCGCATTGCCGGCGCGTTGATGCAACCACGTTTTACGCCGTCGCACAGGACAACAATCACGCGACCAGTGAAGCAGCGGGGCTATTCGTCGGTGGCACTTGGCTGACGAAGCACGGTGAGGGCGCTGCGAGAGACCAAGGCCAACTGTGGGCCACGAAAGGTCGCAAGCTGCTCGAGGAACGAGTGTGCCGAATGGTTTTGCTCGATGGCAGCTTCTCGCAGCATTCGCTCACGTACCACAGATTGATGCTCGACACTCTCAGCATTGCGGAAGTATGGCGGCGATCTACGGGCGAGGCGCCATTTGCGAAGGGTTTTTATACGCGGGCCGCTGCCGCAACCCGATGGCTAGGCGCGATGATTGATCCCACGAGTGGCAACGGCCCAAATCTAGGGCCGAACGACGGGTCGCATCCATACCGTTTGGACGCCACCGCTTATCGGGACTTCCGGCCCTGTCTGCAGCTTGCCTCGCTACTTTTCATTGGTGGAGCAGCATTAAAATCCGGCCCGTGGGACGAATTTGCCCGCTGGCTGAGTGTTCCACTGGGAGAACCCGCACAACCCTGGATGAACGATTTGTGCAGTTCCGTATTCGCGGATGGCGGCTACCTGATGATGCGTAACGTCACGGGTGCGCGAGTGTTGCTCCGCGCACCCACTGCGCGGTTCCGTCCGTCTCATGCGGATGCGCTTCACCTCGATTTGTGGTGGAAGGGAGAAAATCTTCTGCGGGACGGCGGCACATACGCCTATGCTGAGGGAGGTGCGATAGCCGAGGCCCTCACTAGCGTGGTTGGTCACAACTTGGTGCAGTTTGACGATCGCGATCAGATGCCCCGGCTCGGCCGGTTCCTCTACGGCGAGTGGGTGCGGGTGACCGGAGCGCCCGCAATCATCAAAACCAACGATGGGCAATCCTGGACGGGAAGTTATGCGGATTTTTGGGGAGCGCAGCACAAACGCACCGTCACACTGAGAGATGACGAGCTTTCCGTACTGGACCAGGTGCGCGGATTTAAGCGCAAGGCAGTACTGCGGTGGCGCCTGGCTCCTGGAAACTGGTCCGAAACCAAATCGGGATGCGCTTCAGACCTGGGGCAGATCCGCGTAGAGAGCAGCGTGCCGATACGCCGCATGAATCTTGCAAGCGGCTGGGAATCGCGCCATTACCTCGAAAAATCCGCGGTGCCAGTCCTAGAAGTGGAAATAGACCAATCACCGGCTGTTCTCACATCGACGGTCACTCTATACTAGCCATGCACGTTTTATACTTCCACCAACATTTTACAACTCCGGATGGATCGAGCGGTACCCGTTCTTACGAAACCGCGAAGCGGCTGCTGGCATCCGGCCACGGCGTCACCATGGTGTGTGGCGCTGCTGCACTGTCCAAGTCCGGACTTTCCGGCCCGTTTGTGAATGGACGGCGCGAAGGCGGGGTAGATTCAATCTATGTTATCGAACTGGAATTGCCGTACTCCAATTACGATAGCTTCCTTTTGCGTTTCTGGACCTTTCTGCGGTTCGCGTTTCGCAGCGTTATCCTCGCGCTTCGAATGGACTACGACGTGGTATTTGCCACCTCTACCCCTTTGACCGCTGCGTTGCCGGGAATCACTGCGCGCTGGTTACGCCGCAAACCTTTTGTATTTGAGGTGCGCGATCTTTGGCCAGAGCTGCCGCGGGCCATGGGCGTTTTCCGGAATCCCCTGGTGCTGTGGATGATGGACTGGCTGGAATACGTGGCCTACCACTCGGCAAATTTCTGCGTGGCACTTTCACCTGGAATCGCACACGGAATCACCCGACGGGGTGTTCCTGAAAACCGTGTCGTTACCGCCCCGAATGGCTGCGATCTGGAATTGTTTGCCCCCGACGCTGCACAGCCGTTACCTGAAATCCCGGGTTTGGCGCCTGACGCGTTTGTGGCCACCTTTACCGGTGCTCACGGTCTTGCCAATGGATTAGGAGCCGTGCTAGACGCGGCAGCGGAGCTTCGCAGGCGCGGGCGCAGCGATATCCTTCTGGTGTTTATTGGTGACGGCAAGGAAAAACCCGCTCTGATCGAACGGGCACACCGCGAAAAATTGGACAATTGTCTGTTCGTGGACCCGATGCCCAAGAAGGCTTTGGCGCAGTTTCTGTGCCGGCGTGCGAACGTGGGATTGATGATCCTGGCCAATGTGCCGGCCTTTTACTACGGTACCTCCCCCAACAAGTTCTTTGATTATCTGGCGAGCGGCCTACCCGTGCTGGTGAATTACCCTGGCTGGGTGGCGGAGATGGTAATTGCACAAGGAATAGGAGTGGTGGTTCCGCCGCAGGAACCGGCGGCCTTCGCGGAGGCGCTCATGAGCATGGCCGATGCTCGTGCCGCGACGGCACAGATGGGTCCGCGAGGGCGTAATTTTGCGCAGCGCGAGTTTTTGAGAACTACACTGGCACAACGGTGTGTAACGGTGATGGAAACCGCCGCTGCTGGGTAAAACCCTGGAGAGAGAAGCATCGCACTTAGGAACGGCGAATGGCAAACGAGCTTGATCCGCGGGAAGGAACTTTGGTTTCCGCTTGCCGATCGGCCGGAGCAGTTGCCTCCGTGGATTTCCGCAACACCCGGTCCTGTGACATGCAATCCGCTAAAGAAATGAGCGCCTATCGCCGATGGGGCAAACGCGGCTTGGATTTGCTTGCGCTGCTCGTTGTCACGCCGTTCGTGCTGCCAGTGGCGATGGTTGTAGCGCTCGCGGTGAGGCTCCAAATGGGCCGCCCCGTGTTTTTCCGTCAAGTGCGTCCTGGATATAAGGCCATGCCCTTCACACTTCTAAAGTTTCGAACCATGAATTCGGCAGGTGATGCACAGGGCAGTCTTCTCTCTGACGAAAAGAGGCTCACGAAGTTAGGAGAGTTCTTGCGGCGCTTCAGCCTGGATGAAATCCCACAGCTTTGGAACGTACTCAAAGGAGAGATGAGTCTGGTCGGGCCGAGACCGCTCCTTTCGCAATATCTGGGCCGCTATACACCAGAGCAAGCGCGGCGGCACGAAGTGAAGCCCGGAGTGACCGGCTGGGCTCAGGTCAACGGTAGAAACACGCTCAGTTGGGAGCAGAGATTCCAACTGGACGTTTGGTATGTGGATCACTGGAGCCTTTGGATTGATCTAAAGATTATTGTGAAGACGATTCGAAAAGTCTGGATGCGGGAAGGCATCTCAGGAAGCGGACATGCCACGATGCCGGAATTCCTCGGCAGCAATCAGCCGAGATGATGGAGAAAGTGCTCGTTTACGGGGCGGGTGGGCATGGGAAGGTTGTCGCAGACATTTTGTTGGCCTGCAAAGACCTGCGTTTGGCAGGTTTCGTGGACGATAGACCTGAATTGCAATCGACAAGTGTTCTGGGGCTCCCGGTCCTTGGCGATGGACACTGGCTGCAACAGGAAGCTGGAAAAATGCGTCTGGCAGTCGCCCTTGGCGTTGGGGATAACTGTGCGCGTCAACGGGTTGCCGAGAAGTGCTTGGCCTGGGGCATGGAACTAGTCACGCTTGTACATCCATCGGCAAATGTTTCCGAATCAGCGCAACTGGGCGCTGGAACCGTGGTAATGGCGCAAGCCGTCATCAACCCCGATGCCGTATCCGCAAATGGCGTGATTGTGAATACAGCGGCTGTAGTCGAGCACGACGTTATGATCCAAGAATATGCCCACGTTTGTCCGAACGCGACAATGGGGGGGGCATCACGACTTGGTAAATTCTCTCAACTCGGAATCGGGGCAGTGGTTATTCAATCTGTGCACGTCGGGAGCTATACGATTGTCGGAGCAGGCGCCGTCGTCGTTCGAAACATCCCGGATGGAGTGATTGCCTTTGGCGTACCTGCACAAGTTCATCGAACTCTCGAAGCTAGTTAGATCCAAACAACTTTCCACAAGCGTGTCACTATGAACAACAACACATTGGAAGAAACGCTCGCCGCAAGCGGGGGAGACCCCGTCCGAAAGACTCCCTTTGCTCCCTGGCCGCAATTTGAGCCGGACGAGATAGCTGCCGCCACTCGCGTGCTCCAGTCCGGTAAGGTAAATTATTGGACTGGCGAAGAGGGCCGGCGGTTCGAAGCGGAATTTGCGGTGCAAGCGGGCTGCCAGTACGGCGTCGCGGTGGCCAACGGCACAGCCGCTCTGGAATTGGCGCTTCATGTCCTCGGAATCGGGACGGGCGACGAAGTAATCGTACCGAGCAGGACCTTTATTGCCTCGGCCAGTTGCGTGGTTATGCGCGGCGCGAAGCCGGTTGTCGCCGATGTCGATCCGGAGAGCCAAAACATTACGGCTGAAACCATCCTACCCCGGCTGACAACTCGAACCAGAGCCATTCTCGCGGTACACCTGGCCGGCTGGCCTTGTGAAATGGATCCGATCAATGCACTGGCCGACGAACGGGGATTAAAGGTGATCGAGGATTGCGCGCAATGTCACGGCGCCACGTACAAGGGGCGGCCGGTCGGGTCTCTTGGCGATGTAGGTGCCTTCTCCTTTTGTCAAGACAAGATCATGACCACCGGTGGGGAAGGCGGCATGCTGACGACGAATGAGGAGGCCATCTGGAAGCAGGCCTGGAGCTATAAGGATCATGGCAAGAATTACGACGCCGTCTACAATCGCCAACATCCACCCGGCTTTCCGTGGCTCCATGAATCGTTTGGGACCAACTGGCGCCTCACGGAATTTCAGTCAGCACTCGGCCGCGCCCTGCTGAGAAAACTTCCCCGGATGGTGGAAATCCGGCGCAGGAACGCTGCGATCCTTACGCAAGGGTTTGTTCAGCATGACGCTCTGCGAGTGCCTCAGCCTCCAAGCCACATCGGCCATTCCTACTACAAGTTTGGCGCCTTCATTCGCCCTGATAAACTTCGCTCGGAATGGAGCAGGGACCGGATTCTCTCTGCGATTGTTGCCGAAGGCATACCCTGCTTCATAGGAAGCTGCAGCGAGATCTATCTCGAAAAGGCATTCACCCCGGAAATTCGTCCGGCGGATCGTTTCAGAGTGGCCAAGGAACTGGGTGAGACCAGCCTGATGTTCCTGGTTCATCCCACGCTATCACAATCCGATATGCACGATACTTGCCGGGCTGTCGCCAAGGTGTTGGATGCCGCTTCCTCCAGCGGGCAACATACGCAAGTTGAGCAAGACGCAAGTTTTCTGAACGAGAGCGCCAGAACGATGGGCGGCTGAGAATTTATTCGAGTTATTTTCCCGCAAAATAATCCAGCAACTAAGTAGGATATTAATGTCTGCATCGCCGAATTTCACTCATATTTTTCCGCAAATGTTATTGCGATACCGGTCTTGGTGTATTGCTATTTTTCAGGCCGGGCTCGTTTTTTGCTCGCTGCTGCTTGCGTGGTGGCTGCGGTTCGATTTTGGCTTACCCTACCGGACGATCTTGTTTGCCGTGGCGCCGATGCTGGTGGCCATTCGAATTGCAACGCTGATCTACTTCGGTTTGCTGCGCGGGTGGTGGAAATATGCCGGCGTGCGGGACGGGCTGGACATCATGAAGGCGGTAGCGTCCGGTTCCCTGGTTTTCTGGGTGATCATGAAGCTCGTCCTGCGCGTGACTTCCTTTCCCCGCTCCATCTATCTCCTGGAAGCATTTATAACCACCGCCCTTTTGGTCGGCGTGCGGTTGCTGTGCCGCATTTTTGCCGAGTCTGTGCGGGAAAGCATCCCTGCCGGGAAAAGAGTGATTTTGATCGGAGCGGGTTCCGCAGCGCAGACGATTTTGAGAGAAATCCGACGGGCCAACAGCGGCTATGTAGTTGCCGGCTGCTTGGATGACGATGTATCGAAGCGCGGCGTGCGGATTCACGACGTTCTTGTTCTAGGCACTGTGGATCAATTGCCCGAAGTTCTGCAGTGCGAACCGGCGGAGGAAGTACTCATCGCTGTGCCTTCAGCTACCAACGCACAGATGCGAAGGTTCATCGAGACTTGCAACCGCGCAAAAGTAAAGTGCCGTACCGTTCCGGCACTAAAGGACATCATCGCTGGGCAGGTCACCGTCAGTCAACTTCGTGAGGTCAGCCTCGAAGATCTGCTCGGCCGCGATCCGGCTCAGATCGATCTGGATACCGTGCACCGAGAGATCGAGGGGAGGGTGGTGCTGGTTACGGGAGCAGCAGGTTCTATTGGTTCGGAATTGTGCCGTCAAATCTTGAACTACAGTCCCGCAGGGCTCGTTTGCCTGGACCAGAATGAAACGGGGCTGTTCTACCTGGAACAGGATCTCCGCCGCCGGAATGCAACCGCGCAATTGACTTTCAGTGTATGCGATGTGAGTGATACGGAGAGCATGGCTGGATTTCTGTCTCAATGCAGGCCGGAAATTATCTTCCATGCTGCCGCCTACAAGCATGTGCCCATGATGGAGTCCAACGTCCGGGAAGCAATCCGGAACAATGTGTTGAGCCTGCCAGCGCTTCTGGACCTGGCCGAGGAGGTTGGCTGCAACAGTTTTGTTCTAATCTCCTCGGACAAAGCAGTGAATCCGACCAACATCATGGGGGCGACAAAGCGGGTCTGTGAACTGATCGTCGCATCGCGCCCCGCGAAAGGGATGCGCTCCGTTTCCGTCCGTTTTGGCAATGTGCTGGGTTCCAACGGCAGCGTCGTCCCCGTGTTGCAGCAACAACTGGAGAGAAATCAAGCGCTGACGATCACACACCCGGACATTGAGCGTTTTTTCATGACGACGAGTGAGGCGGTTGCCCTGGTATTGCAGGGTTTCGTGATCGGATCGCACGCCGACATACTGGTTCTGGATATGGGCGAGCCCATCCGCATTGTGGACCTGGCTCGCACGCTGATCCGCCTAACCGGCAAATCCGAACACGAAGTCGAGATCCAGTTCACGGGTTTGCGCGAAGGGGAAAAACTCAGAGAGGAGCTCTTTTACGAATATGAAGCGGTGATTCCCACGTCGTGCAACAAGATCACGCGAACCAATGGATCGCTGCGGAATTGGACGGGTTTGTGCCGCCAGTTGGATGAACTCCGCACGTCATTTACGGTCGACGGTGCGGCGCCTATCCGCGCCAAGATTAAGGAAATCGTTCCCGAGTACACATTTCCTGACAACCAGAAGGGACGAGATGAAGATGAATCGCTTGCAGCGCGCCACTTCCGAACGGCCGCTGGGCACGATTAACTTCTTTTAACAAATCAGTCGCAGTAGCCTACTGAAATATTCTTCTGCTCCACTCGACATGAAATTCCGCGTAAGTGAACCGGCCAGCTCCGGATTTGGCACCCGCTGAGAATTCCGCGCAGATCATCTCCGGGCATAATCCCCCTGATGTGTCCGTTCTCAGCATCCGCGCGGTGGTTTCGTGATCCGGTCCGATGGCCGGCGCTCGGCAATTCTACGTCTTGAATTAGAGCATTCCCCACCGTTCCCTCTCTTGCCCGGCCTGTTTCTCTCCCGACTTCCTGTCTAAATTTTCCCTTCGGCGACTCTGGGCTTTGTGTATTCATGCCGACGATAGCAGTTCATCCTTTAGCCGAACAGCTCACTGGAAAGGCAATCCTCTCACAAGCAACGCGCCGATTATGTACAACGGGAGTGCTGCCGGTGGGCGCAGCGCCGCACTCGGATTGCTTCGCCCCACCGCCGCACCTTTAATCAGCGGCCGAATCAAGGCATTCGGTCTCAAATTCAAACCCCTCCACGACACTGGCATGGGCCACGGCAGTGGAATGAGTGGGGGGTTAGGCTTGAATTTGGGAAGAGAACATTTTCGGGCTGATCAGGAGATTCCGCAAGAATCGAAAGTGACCTTGGAATTTCAGAACAAGGACTTCTGCAATTTGAGAAGAGCTATTTGAGCTTGGCGTACTCGGACTTGGCACTGACGAGAATTGGAATATCAGAATCGGCGTCTTTCCACTGAGTGAAGAAATCATTGTAGGAGGCGCGGGCCTTGGCGGTGTCGCCCTGGAGTGCATACGCGCGACCGAGGCCGAGTTGCGCCAGCGCGCCAAGAGGGAAGTTCAGCACGACTACCTCGGTGGTCGAGAAATTTCTGAAACTCGGTGGCCGCGGCAGCCCCATTGTGGGCCGCTAGCTGTGCTTGGCCACGAATGTAAACAGGATACATGGTTCCCACCTGCCATTGGGACGGCACTCCCAGTTCGTACGGCGCAGCCGCTTCGAGAATCATCACAGCCTGGGCGGAATTGTTGGCATTCAGTTCCATTGCCGCGTGAATGGTTGGTAGCCAATAAATCTTCAGCATCGTATCCGACGGGTAGGTCTTTTCCAGTTCTTCCACGATTGCCTTCGCGCGAGCGGATTCACCGATTCGCGCCAGCGTCAGGGCGGCAAACAGTCTTACGTCACGGCCCGGAGCCAGAGCCAGTGCCGCTGCAACACCTTGCTTCGCGGCGGCTGTGTTGCCGAACTCCGCTTCCCGCAAAGCAGCGTTTACCTGCCAGAGCGCGGCCGTTTCTTTCGAGTCGTCACGCACTGCCGAATCCACTGCGCGTCGCGAGAAGTCCCGGGCTTTCACCAGCCGTCCGTAGTAGGCCTCCGTGTCGGATTGAAACGTGAGCAATTGGTCTTCACTTCCGGGCTTCCCTGCAGCCCACGCCACTTGTCTCTCCATTTCCGGTGCATCGCCTTTGAGAAAGGCGAGTTGATAGATTGTCCAGTGGAGTATGTCGCCATCGAGCTTGCGCTCTTCAGCCTGCTCAATCGCTTTTTTCGCGTCGTTCGGTCGGTTGAGTGGAATGTAGATTCCTGCGAGGTTGGTATAACCAATTACAGCGTTTGGTTCCAATCGAACGGACTCTTGCGTTTCTGCCAAAGCTTTCTCGTACTGTCCAAGTTCGACGTAAATGGCCCCTAAGTTGGCGGGAGGCACCAAATCCTGCGGATAGCTCTTGGCCCACAGTTCGTAGACTTGAATCGCCTGCTCTAACTCCCCGGTGACAGACGTGTAGTACAAAGAAGCGATTCGGTATTTTTCATGTTCACTGACACGGTCGCGGAGTGCGTAAGCTTTCTTGATATTCTCCGCAGCCAGACTGGCCTGCCCCAGATTGCCGTATTGGACTCCGAGACCGGCGTAGGCTGCTGCGAAATTCGGGTCGAGTTCGAGAGCGCGTTTCATGAACGGAATCGCCGCGGAGTCTCCTTTTGTGCGGCTGGTGGTTATCCCCATGCTGTATGCCTTCAGGGCTTCGAGGGACGGTGTGGTAGCTTCGACGGGCACATCGAATTTCTGGATCGAGGCAAGCGATTCGCCAAGTTTGCCCCGCAGGCTAGCTGCTGCCTTACTCAGTGCTCTCAGCACTTCCTGCTTCGTCGCAGCTTCCTCCTGTTCCTTGGCGAGCGTATCCCCACTGCTGCAACCGACCGCATCGATGCCAATCACGTATTGACCGCCCAGGTTGGAAATCGAACCCAGGAGAATCGCCTTGCTGCCGGTCCGCACGCAGAGTTCAGCCGCCACATCGCGGGTGATGCGGTCGCTGGGTTGGCGGCCCATCAGGTGCATCGTTTCACTCACCTTGCGGTCGGAGAGAATGTTGAGAAAGGGAGATTGGCCAAGCTGAACAGCGAGCGCCTGCTTCAAGGCACCGTCGAAGACGGGATCCCCGGTGGTGTTGTCGAAATCAGCCAGAACGATAGTGTCCTTCTCGGTCAGCGTCGCGGCTGAACGCGAACGGAAGTAGAGACCAGCAGCGACGAGTGCGGCGATCACAACCACGACAGCCGGAACCAGAATCTTCCAGAGTTTCTTGCCGGTGCCGGGAACTCCGGCCGCCTTTACGGCGCTCGATGAGGCAGCCGGAACAGACGCAGGGGAGGAACCGGACGCTGGCGACGGCCGTTGGGCGACAGTTTGAGAGCCTGTATCTTGTGCTGCCGCCGTTGAGCCGGAGCCCGCTGCTGCCATTCGTCCGGTATCCGTGTCACGCTTCAGACGCTGCAGTTCCGCGCGCATGTCGTTGGCGTGCTGGTAACGCAGATTGCGGTCTTTCTCGAGCGACCTATTGATGATGTCTTCGAGCTTCGGCGGTATGTCCGGGTTCAGCCGCACCGGCGCCACCGGGGTACGATTCAGAATTCCCTCGGTAATGACACCCGAACTTTCTCCCCGAAACGGCAACGTTCCTGTAGCCATCTCGTAGAGCACTGCTCCGAAGGAAAACAAATCAGTGCGCGCGTCCAGTTCCTTGGCTCGCACTTGTTCCGGAGACATGTAGGCCACCGTGCCCACAGCTGTGCCCGGACTGGTCAAGTGCTCTGCATTCACTCCCCTCATCGCATCTTCGGTTCGCGTGGCTTCATTCTGTCCACTCGCGCCCGAGATCGTGACCTTGGCCAGACCGAAGTCCAGGATCTTGGCATGTCCACGCTTGGTCACAAAAATGTTGGCAGGCTTGATGTCGCGATGAACGATGCCTTCGGCGTGGGCGGCATCGAGAGCGTCTGCAATCTCGATGGCCAGGTTTAGCAGAGTCTCTGTTTCCACAGGACGGTCGCCGATGAAGTGCTTCAGAGTTTGGCCGTCCAGGAATTCCATAGCGATATAGGCGCGGCCATTTTCATCGCCAATGTCGTAAATTGTGCAGATGTTCGGATGGTTGAGTGCCGAAGCAGCCTCGGCCTCGCGCCGGAAACGTTCGAGAGCCTGAGGGTCGCGCGCGAATTCTTCCGGAAGGAATTTCAGACCGACGGCACGATGCAATCGAGTATCTTCGGCCTTGTAGACCACACCCATCCCGCCTCCACCGAGCCTATCGAGAATGCGGTAGTGGGAGATGGTCCGGCCGATCAACGACAGCGAGTCCGGCATTTGGCGCTCATCTTAGGTTCTATAAGACATTGAGTCAACAAAGCCAGACTGCTTTGTAGCTGCAAAGTGAGAATGTCCGGTTTGTGCAAAGTAGAAATGTCCGCTTTTCTAGGGGCCGGGGGGCCCCATGGACGAGGAGCGGATCGAATTGAGCGCGAGAGAGCGGGAGCGATTGAAGATTCTGCACGAAGTCGAGCAAGGGCATGTGCGGCAGATCGATGCCGCACACCGTCTGCGGCTGAGCGATCGCCAGGTGCGGCGCTTGCTGGGGCGTCTGCGCGAGGCGGGGGATCGCGGGCTGGTGCATGGGCTGCGCGGACGTCCCTCGAACCGCAAGATTTCCGAGGACCTCGAGCAGCGCAGTCTGCGGCGATTGCGGCTACCGGCGTACCGGGGATTCGGCCCGACGCTGGCCGTCGAGCATCTGGCGCGGCACGGGCTGCGGGTGAGTCGGGAGACGCTGCGGAAGTGGATGAACGCCGCCGGACTGTGGCGCACACGCCGCCGGCACGTGAAGCCGGTGCATGTGTGGCGGCCGCGACGGTCCTCGTTCGGCGAACTGGTGATGATGGACAGCTCGCCGTTCCGCTGGCTGGAAGAGCGCGGCCCGGCCTGCCAGCTCGTTGCGCTGATCGATGACGCCAGCAGCCGGGTGTGGGGCCGCTTCGCGCTGCAGGATTCCAGCGAAGAAAAATCTGCGCACCCTGGGCGGCTGGCTGGAGCGTTACGGGCGGCCACTCGCTTTATATACCGATAAAAACGGCCTGTTTGTGACTTCCCGGCCGGTGCAGTGGCAAGAGCAGTTGCAGGATACTCCACCGCGCACGCAGTTCGGCCGCGCGCTAGGGAACTGGACATCGAGTGGATCGCGGCGCACTCTCCGCAAGCCAAAGGGCGCATCGAGCGGCTGTTCAAAACGCTGCAAGACCGGCTGGTGAAAGAAATGCGCGTGGCGGGCATCGCTACCCTCGAGGAGGCCAATCGCTTTTTGGAGATCACTTTCTGGCCGCAGTGGAACCAGCGCTTCACGGTCGAGCCCGCGCAGCGCAGTGATGCGCACCGCAGTTTGCAGCGCGAGCAGCGGCTGGAACA
>CAWCQU010000005.1:0-15862 GCA_963797765.1 uncultured Acidobacteriota bacterium
AACGGGCTTAGACTGATTTCTACTGGAAACTCACTGCCGTCTTGGCGCAACCCGTGCAAATCCAAACCCGATCCCATCGAGCGCGCTTTGGGAGAATCAGAGTATCCCGCCCGGTGGACGCCATGATTTCCGCGATAGCGCTCGGGCATCAGCATTTCCACCTTTTGTCCCAGAAGGTCCTTCCGGTCGTAGCCGAAGAGCGTTTCCGCGCGCGCATTCGTCAGCACGATCCGGCCTTCGCCGTTCACGATCACCATCGCATCTGGCGCTGACTCCAAGAGATCCCGGAATCTCGTCTCGGCTCTCGGGCTTTGGTAAGGTCTTTGTTCGTGATGAAAATCACCGAACGTTCCTTATTCTTAGCTTCCCGGAGCATCCACCGGCTGGCGACCGTGAGCCTGCTGCCATCTCGCCGGCGATAATCCAACTCGCCTTCCCAATGGCCCTTCGTCTTGAGTTCCGCTTCAAGTTCTGGAAAAGGAATGGGGAATCGTGTGTCGAGCAGCACTTGGATGGTCTTTCCCAAGGCTTCCTGTTTTGTCCAACCGTAGATCTCTTCCGCTCCCCGGTTCCAATACAGGATCGCTCCGGGAAAGTCGCGCACCAGAATAGCGTCGTGCGATAAGTCCATCAGTTCAGCTTGATCGCGGTAGCGGGCTTCATTCTCACGCAACGCTGTTTCGGTAATTCGTCGTTCGCGAATTTCGTTTTCGAACGCTGCATTGGCCTGGACCAGTGCTTCCGTGCCCGGCAAAGCCAGGGCCTTTGGAACCAACTGGAACAAAAGCACCGCCGTTGCAACGGAAGCCGCCGCCGTAATCGCCTTCACCACGCCCGAAAGCCAGTATTGCGCGTGCCATAAATTCCAAATTTCCATCGCATGCGTGGCTCCGCAAGCAACGATGAAAATCCCGAAGCACACAAACATCCAATGGAACGGCAGATCGCGCCGCTTTCTGACAAATTGGACTAAGGCCAGCGGGATCGCAAAATAGGCCAGTACAATTAGAGAATCGGCAATTATGTGCAGCCACATGAGTCCGGAATTCCACAGGTAGCAATACCCGTGGGGCATGTAATCGCCGGATGAAAATAGGTGCCGAAGAAAATCCATCGCGGATCTCCGCAGATAGGTCTGCCGATATGTTCGAACGGCGCTAACGATAGAAGCGAAAATGAAACCGGCTGTCGTTCGCAGTTACGGACGAAGGGAAAGGGAAATTAGAAACCTGAATTTATTTGAAAGGGGAATTCCAGTTTAGGTTAATGCGGAACAAAGTCAAGAACCGAAACGAGCAAAACAGATTTAAGTGGAAAAAAAATTAGACTGCCGTTCCGAATTGCATCAGCGAGCCGCTTGTTGCGCCGGATGGCTCGCTAAATACTTGCCTAAGTCTCCGGTCAGTTGCTGAACTCCTTGCTGAAGATCGCGATTCAAGGCTTCCACAACGGCGCCGACATTCACGTCAGCTTTTTTGTTTTTCTTTGTTTCAATTGCGGTCACCGGTTCATCGTGCGAATACGATTGGGTCCAAACCGTTGTGCCGGTTTTCATGCTGAACAGTTCCAGGTCGAAACTGACTCTCGCTACGATGTTGGGATGATCCACTTCCTGCAGAGCCAGGAGCCGCCCGCGCAAAATGTAATCGCCCCGCGCGCTGCTGCCCAGCCGGTCGACCGATCGGTATTGACCGGAAGCGCGCAAAGTCTGCACAAGCATTCCCTGCACCATGTCCGCAGGCGGTTCCGCCCAGCGGTGATACTCATACATGCCCATTTCGAGTGGGCTGGTTTCGTAGATGAGGCGGTCATCATGAAAGATCCGCGACGAAGAAATTCGGCCCACCAGCAATGAAATCGGCAAGGGATCGGGAGATGTGGCCGCCGGCGCGGGAGCATCCAATTGATAATACTTCGACGGCCGCGCGGCGCCGCAGCCGGACTGGGTGATCACCGGCAGCGTTAAGACCACGGCGATGAGCAGTATTCTTCGCATTAAAAGACTTCGCCCCCTTTATGGCTGCGGCTGTCCCGGTTGCCGCGGCGGCGGACTGGACGAACGGATCAAGGTGTACGGCCGCGTCTTGATTGTATTCGTGAACTGTTTCAAGTTTTCGCTGATCGAGCGCATGTTGTCGAGCAGATCGTCGATGTTATCGGCGTTGACGTTCATGGTGCGGTCGAGTTGCGCGGTCAAGGAATCCGCCGACGCCAATGCCTCGCGCAATTCGATCATGGATTGCCGAAGGTCCGGCCGGTTTTCAGTGATCATGCCGTCCACATGCGACATGGCTTCCTGGGCCTGCGCGATTGTTTTCTTGAAATCGTCCATCAACGGACCGATTTTCGCGCTGGCTGCATCCATATTCGTCAGCGTGGACTTGATCTTGGGGCGGTCTTCCTCCAGCATGCCGCGAACGTGGCTGAGGCTGGCGGAGATGTTTTCGCGGTTCCGTTCTCCCAAAAGATCATTCACCCTCGCGAGCGTCTCTTTCATCTCCACAACGCGCCCGTTCATGTTTCCGATCAGAGTTTGTAGCTGCGGCGCCAGATTATTCAGATTCGCGGTGAGTTGATCGAACCCGACGTAGTCCATCGCCTTCAAGGTGCTGCCGGATGGAGCCAGCGGCGCCTGCAAAGTTCCGGGAAGAATACCCAGGAAGTTTTCGCCCAGCGCGCTGAAGGTGGAAATCTTCACCACGCTGTCGGTTTTTACCGGAGTGCCCTCGCTCACATGGAAGGAAATTTCCATGCGCGTGGGGTTTTGCGGATCGCTTCGCACGCGATCGACGCGGCCGACTTCCGGCCCGCCCGCGTAGCGCACCGCGGCGCCGGGTTCCACGCCGCCCGCATACGTAAAATACGCCTTATATTGCAGGCCGCTATGACTGAAGGCGCCGGTGAGGGCGATAATCGTTCCCAGCAGCAAAACTGCCACAATTATGACAAATAAACCAACGGTTGCCTGTTCACGTTTTGGATCCATCGCTCACTCCTGGCGCTGGACGCAACGCCACGTAGCAGAAATTTTCAATAAATTGCGTGGAGTATAGCACTTTCCCCACGGCCTGCAATCCCTGCAAAACCCGGTGCTTCCAGACCGCCGCTTCAACGCTCGCGGCGGCGCCGCAAGTGTGGCTCGGTGAGCATCTGAAGATAATCCAGCTCCTCGGACACTTCTGGCTCCGGCACTCGATCCAGAAATTGCCGGACCCGCGCATGGACGCTGGCTTTCAGTTCCGCGGGAGTTCCATTCGCGACAATATTTCCTTTATCGATCAAAATCATGCGGTCGGCAATCAGGAAAGCGCTGGACAGCTCGTGCGTTACCACGATGATCGTCATCCGGAACGCTTTCTTCAGCCGCAGGATCAGTTGGTCGATGCCGGCGGCGATGATCGGATCGAGGCCCGCCGAAGGCTCGTCGAAAAATAAAATCTGCGGGTCCATGGCCATGGCGCGCGCCACAGCTGCCCTCTTCAACATGCCTCCGCTCAATTGCGAGGGCAGGTAATCTTCAAACCCGGCCAGGCCCACCTGTTCCAATTTGAGGCGCACCATGATTTCGATGGTGGAATCTTCCAGCGGCGTGTGTTCGCGGAGCGGCAACGCAACATTCTCGCCCACCGTCAACGCTCCGAACAGCGCGCCGCCTTGAAACGAGATTCCCATTTGTTTCCGAAGGTCCATCCATTCGGAATCCGTAATTGTGCTCAGTTTTTTTCCGCAGACGATCACTTCGCCGCCGCTGGGCTTTTCCAGGCCCACCAGGGTTCGCAGCAAAGTGCTTTTTCCGGAGCCCGACCCGCCCAGAATTACCAGCGTTTCCGCCGCTTGCACCTCGAAACTAATACCGTGGAGAATTTCGCGTTCGCCATAACTGACGCGAAGATCCCGGACGGAAATCCTCGTCGAGTTGTCGTCGACTTGGGTCATCTGCTTTTATTTGGTGGCCGTGAAATAGAAAAGCGCCGTGAACACCAAGTCCACCATGATTACCAGGAAAATCGAATTCACCACCGCGGTCGTGGTCGACCGCCCCACTTCCTCGGAACCGGCGCCGGTGGAAAACCCTTCATGGCAACCCACCGCGGTGATCACCAGGCCGAACATGACGCTCTTGATCAAGCCGGTGACGATATCGCGCATGATCAGCGCATTGAGTGTCGCTTGAATATAGGTGGCATACGTAAATCCGGCATAAGCTACTCCAAACATGCTGCCGCCGAGCACTCCCATAAAATCAGCCCATGTGGTCAGGCACGGCATCATCAACAGCATGGCCAGAAATTTCGGAGTCACCAAGAATTGGATGGGATCGAGCGCCATCGTTTCGATTGCGTCAATTTCTTCGTTCACCTTCATCGTGCCGATTTCAGCGGCGAATGCGGAACCGGAACGGCCGATCACTACGATCGCCGTCATCAGCGGACCCAGTTCGCGAGTGATCGAGACTGCCACCGCGCTGGCAACGAATTGCAACGCGCCAAATTTCCTCAATTCATAGGCGCTCTGTAAGGCCAGGATGGTGCCTACGAAGAAAGTAATCAGGGAGACGATAGGGAGGGCTTCGATGCCTACGGAAACTGCCTGATGCACGGCGCGGCCAACCCGCATGCGCTGGCCGCGAAACGGTGCGATGAACGCCGAATTTGCCGCGCGTCCGGTGAGCCGCGCGAGATTCCCGATGTAAGCCAAGCTCCCCAGGGTCGCTCGGCCAACTGCTTCAGTGACCGCCATAGTCTGTAAGTTACCGGCGCTTATGCTCCGCCGGAAGAGAACGAAATTCCAGGCTCACGCCGCTACTTCACGTCGTCCAATGCTGCTTGTTCGGTATCGTAAACCTCAAAAATCTTGATCAGCCGAGTCAATTCCAGCACTTCTTTCGCCGCCGGGCTCAGGCCGAATAGCGAGAACCTGCTTTTCAGATCGCGCGATATCTTAAGTCCCTCTACCAGTGATGCCACGCCCGCGCTGTCGATATAGCGCACACCCTTCAGGTTCAGGATCACCCACGGAGCGCGCTTCTCTCGCAGAAAGCTGATCAGGACGCGGCGAACTTCCGGTGAATTATAAAGAGTAATGTCGCCGATCACGTCCACGATCGTGGAGTCGCCCACTACGCGAGTTGCGATTTCCATGCTTCCATGCCTCCCGGGGCCAGTGCTGTGTTGTGCCAGAGAATAGCGCGAGTTGCAACAGAATAGAATAGAGGGCAATGCGAAAGTCACGAGGAAGCCACGGCAGGCCTGGCGGGCCCGCGGGCGCTGTTCCACTTAGGGATGGTTAACCGCGGCGGTCCATGGGGATATAGCTGCGCTCGTCGTATCCCAGGTAAATCTGCCGGGGACGCGCGATTTTCTGTTCCGAATCGAGCAGCATTTCTTCCCACTGCGCGATCCAGCCCGAGGTGCGCGGGATGGCGAACAGCACGGGAAACATAGTCACCGGAAATCCCATGGATTGATAAATCAGCCCGGTATAAAAATCCACGTTGGGATACAGCCGCCTGGAAACGAAATAATCGTCTTCCAGGGCGATCCGCTCGCATTCCAGTGCGATATCGATCAGCGGGTTGCGCCCCATCACGTCGAACACTTCGTAGGCGATGCGCTTGACGATCTTCGCGCGCGGATCGTAATTTTTGTAGACGCGGTGCCCGAATCCCATCAGTAATTTTTCGCCCGCCTTCACCCGTTTAATGTATTCCGGCACGCGGTTTACCGATCCGATTTCCACCAGCATGCGCAGCACCGCTTCATTCGCGCCTCCATGCAGCGGCCCGTACAGCGCGGCGGTGGCCGCGGCGGTGGCGCAGTAGGGATCCACGTGCGAGCTGCCCACTCCGCGCATCGCGCTGGCGGAACAGTTCTGTTCGTGGTCGGCATGCAGAATGAACAAAATATCCAGAGCCCGCTCCAGCGTGGGATTCGGCCGGTATTGCAACTCGGTGGTGCGGAACAGCATGTTCAAGAAATTTCCCACGTAACTCAAATCGTTGTCCGGATAAGCAAACGGCATTCCCAGGCTGTGCCGGTATGCGAATGCCGCCAGAGTCGGCATCTTTCCGATCAAGCGGTAGGTTTGCTTCTGCCTAGAATCCTTGTTGAAGATATCTTTTGCGTCAGGATAGAAAGTGGAAAGCGCCGCCACAGTCGAGATCAGCATCCCCATGGGGTGGGCATCGTAATGAAACCCGTCCAAAAATTTCTTGATGCTCTCGTGGATGAATGTGTGATGCGTGATGTGATAGATCCAATCTTCCAGTTGCGACCGGCTTGGCAACTCGCCATACAGAATCAGATAAGCGGTCTCGATGTAAGTGCTCTTCTCCGCCAGTTCTTCGATCGAATAGCCCCGATATCGCAGGATACCTTGATCGCCATCAATAAATGTGACCTTGCTGATGCACGCCGCCGTATTCTGGAATGCCGGGTCATAGTTCATAACGCCGAAGTCATGGCCTTCCACTTTAATCTGGCGGAGATCCATCGCTCGAATGGTTCCGTGACTGATCGGCACGTCATATTTCTTTCCCGTCCGATTGTCAGTAATCGACAAAGAATCGCTCTTAGGGACGGCTCCTGTCTCGCTTGCTCCTGCGGACACGGGTTTTGTGGGGTTCATCCTTCGGGCCTCCGTCAATTCGGCCGTGAAACAGTTGCTGGCAATTTGCGTCAATCTTCTTAACGTCTACAGAATGTACACCAATTCCCATTGCGCGTGGGAGTAGTTTCCGCTTTCGGGCCGAAATTTGCCATTCGCAGACCACTGTTTTCCATACGGTAGCGTATATAGCCCTGTAAACAACAGATTTTGCGACCTTTTACGGCTCGCGCTAATTTCGCACATTGCGCCGGGAGTTAATTGCGTCCCCTGGCTGACGCATTTCCCCACGAGTTGAACGGTTTCGTATCTCATGAATTTTTTCGCCAGATTGCAAAATTTAGCACCGCTGCGAAGCTAACCCAAGTGAAATAAGGAATCAGCAATTCGGTGGCCACGCGATCGAGCTTTGCAAAAAATAGAAGGGTGGCCAGAATGGCACACCAAAGCAAACAGATTTCGGCAAACGCGGAGCCAGGCCGGCGCCAGTGAAAGAAAAATATCGACCACAGAACATTCAAGATCAATTGGATCACAAAGAACCCGATCGCAACAGCCACCGCCGGCCGGTCCTCATGTTTGCACACCTGCCAGGCAGCCACTCCCATCATCGCGTACAGGACTATCCACACTGCGGGGAATATTTTGTTCGGTGGATTCCAGGAAGGTTTCGCCAGACTGAAATACCAACCCGCCAGCGATGGTCGCGTGTAGGCGGAGCCCAACCAAGCCGCCGCGAAACAGAGCGCCAGCCAGCCCAATAGACTGATCAACGAAGCAGTGGTCAATTCAATTTCGCTTCTTTCGGAATCGAATCCCGCGCCCGCCAGCATACGCCTGTTACTACTGCGATCAATAGAATCATCTCGACCCGCGGATGCCTCAGCATTTATGCACCCGCGCGGCGCTCGCCGGAGTCGCCCGAGCCATCCACGCGTCTTGCCTCCATGGCTTCTGCTGTGATGCGGTGCCGGTATTCAAACATTCGCTCCAATTTCCGCCGGACCAGCCAGCCGCCAAAAAATTCTCCAATGATCCCCCACGGCAATTCATACTCGATGCGATCTTCCAGCCAGCACGCATTCGGTCCGTCGGGAACAAAAACATGCGTGTGATCCCATCGCCGGAACGGTCCTTCCACTTGCACATCGCGAAACTGCCGGCCTTCCTCATAATCGCGATGCTCGAAAACCCAGCGCATGGGAAACGGTCCCACTCGCACCCGCAAGATTCCTCGCGCGCCATTTTGGACCGAGGGCGCCCGCTCCACCACTTCCAGCGGCTCCCACTTGGGCGTCAGCCGCTCGAGCGCGCCGGGTTCTGCATGCCAGCAAAATAATTCTTCTGCCGAAGCCCCGATCCAGGTACGGCGAACGAAGAGCTTTGACACGGCTTTCTCCAGGCATCTTCGCGATAAATTCCCCGATATCTTAACGATTCCATTCACCGAAGTCTCTAGCGCACCCAGAATTGGGATTATCGCCGAGGGTACCTTTTCCTTGGACACGGGATTGCATAGCGGTTTCAAACAGAATTTCGGGGACAGTGGGCTAACAAAGTTCCCGGCAAACCAATATGCGTTGAGCCTATGCGCTATGCGCAGCTCTTTCCATAAGCAGGGGCAGCCGCCCGAGGATTGCGGAACAGGGTAGTTCGCGTGATTTTCTTGCACCGCGTCTTCATCCGTTATTTCTGATGTTCCTGTTGAAGTACATTCGAGGCCGCTTCCAGTTCCGCGGTGACCGTGACCGCAAGAGCGGATGGGGAGGCGAGTTCCACTCGATTGCGGCCCTGTTCCTTCGCGCGATAAAGAGCGGCATCCGAAGCGGCTAGCAGAGCCTGAGGATCGATCAATTTTTTCCCTCTCGTTTGGATGGATTGATCGGTGGCACAGACTCCAAAGCTTGCGGTGACGGCGATCGATCCCGCGGCGGTCTCGAAAACATTCTCGGCTACGCAAGCACGAATTCTTTCCGCCTCACCCAGAGTTCCCATCGCATCCGTTGTTGGCACCACAATCAGAAATTCTTCGCCCCCATACCGTCCGATTACATCGTAAGGGCGCACGCACGCATTGATCCTTTTCACCGCTTCCTGCAACACTGCGTCTCCGGCTAAGTGTCCCAAAGTGTCGTTGATCCGTTTGAAATGGTCCAGATCCAGCAGAATCACTCCCACCGAACTGTCTTCGCGCTCGCTGCGGGCCAGTTCCCTGCGAAGCGTCACGAGAATCTCCCCGCGATTACATGCGCCGGTCAACGGATCGTGAGTGGCTTGGAAGCGCAATGCCTCCCGCGCCGAGATCAATTCGTCTTGCAGTTTGACGATCCTTCCTCCCACGTGCAGCCGCGCTTTCAGTTCTTTTGGATCGAATGGTTTGGAAAGATAGTCGTCCGCTCCGGCATCCATTCCCTCCAGAAGATCCTCTTTCAGCCCGCGAGCCGTGAGCAAGAGAATATATACATAGGGACGTCCGGGGCGAGCGCGCACGAGTTGGCAGACCTCAACGCCCGTCATGCCGGGCATCATCCAATCCAGAATAGCCAGCTGGGGGGCATCCTCGCGCCCGAAAAGTTCCCAGGCGTGCGTTCCACTCGCGGCCACCACAACTTCATACGACCATTTCTCCAGAAACGCCTGGAGCATGCGTCGCGAAACCGGGTCGTCGTCGGCGATCAAAACTCTCATAGGTTTCCTCGAATCCGGGCCGCTGCCGCTAAACTCCAGTTCCAAAGCAAATTTTCACCGCTCTCGCAATATTCAATATTCCGAACGTCCGCCGCCTCATCACCTGGAAGTCAGTGGTTATTTCAAGACTCCTCGTTGAATCTGCTCCAGATGTGGAATCAACTGCTCGAATTCTCTTTCCAGGAGCGCGAGATCCTGCTCCGCACCGGCCGTCGAGTTCTCCCGCGCAATCTGTTCCAGCTTTTTTGCGCCGAACGAGATCCTTTTTGCCCCAATGCTGCTTGCGGAGCCGCTAAGCGTGTGCGCCGCGCGCTCCAGTCCTTTGTTGTTTCGTGCGACGATTGCTTCCCGCATCTCCTGCATCAGATTGGGTGTCTCAGCGGCGAAGATCTTCACGATTTCCGCAAGCAATTCCGCATCTCCTTCCACGTTGCGGAGCGCCGCGGACGCGTCGAACACTTCCGCCGGCGGCGATGTTTCTGGAATTGGTTCTGGTTCTCCGCTCGTCGCGGGCCGCCCAACCTTGCTATCCCCGCTGGGGATGTGATGTTCGATTTCCTCGAGAAAGGTAGCGAGTTGAATCGGTTTGGTCAGGTACCCATCCATTCCAGCCTTCAGGCATTTTTCGCGGTCGCCCTTCATCGCGTGCGCCGTCATGGCGATAATCGGCAAATGAATTCCGGTATTTTCTTCGAGCTCCCGGATGGCCGCTGTCGCTTCCAGTCCATCCATCTCGGGCATCTGCACGTCCATGAGCACCAGGTCAAAGGCTTCCCGCTGCACGGCTTGCACGGCTTCTCGTCCGTTATTGGCCACCAGCACCACATATCCGTGCTTTCCGAGAATCCGGATGGCCAGTTGCTGATTGATGGCGTTGTCTTCGGCAAGCAAGATGCGGCTGGTTCCTCGCCCTTCCCGCAGGGAATGCCGGGTCACCAGGTTTGCAGATTCACCGGGTTTCATAGTTTGTGGACCTGCCATGGCCACTTGGATTGCGCCGAGAATTTCCGCTTCATGGATTGGTTTTAACAGGTAGGCAGCGATGCCCATTTCGCGGCATCGCGCGGCATCGCCCCGCACTCCGCTCGAGCTCACCAGCACAATCTTGGTCGCGATTTGTTCGGGATCCTTCAGAATTTTTTCGGCCAGCGAGAACCCATCCATGTCCGGCATTTGGTTGTCCAGCAAGATCACCGGGAAATGCCGCCCTTCATATTTAGCTCTTTCTATGGCAGCCAGGGCAGCCTGTCCGCCGGCCACGGAAGTCGGAACCATGTTCCAATTTCGCAAAATTTCTTCCAAAATTCTTCGATTCGTCGGACTGTCGTCCACCACGAGCACGGGAAGATTCTGAAGAGCGGCAAGGTCGATACGGCAGGATGGAGCGGCCTGCGTTGGCGCCACCGCCATGCGCGCGGTGAAATAGAACGTGCTGCCCCGGCCCTCTTCGCTTTCCACCCAGATTCTTCCTCCCATGTACTTCACCAGACGCATCGAGATCGTCAGCCCCAATCCCGTTCCTCCGTACCGGCGCGTTGTGGAACTATCCGCCTGCGTGAACGCTTCGAAGATTGTTTTCTGCTTCTCGGCGGGAATCCCGATCCCAGTATCGCGGACCGAAAACTGCAGTTCCACCTGCTCCTTCGTCTGCTCCAGCTTTTCCACTTCCACCAAAACCTCGCCCTGCTCGGTGAACTTGATCGCGTTCCCCACCAGATTCACAATGATTTGCCGCAAACGTCCGGGATCGCCCACCAAGTTATCTGGCACCTGCAGGCCCACCCGGTAGGCCAGCTCCAGTCCCTTCTGCTGGGCGCGAAATGAGAGCGTCCTCATGATGTCGCCCAGGCTTTCACGCAGCCTGAAATCCAGTTGATCGAATTCCAGTTTCCCGGCCTCGATCTTCGAAAAATCCAGAATGTCGTTCAACAGGACCAGCAGGGAATCCGCGGAGGATTTCACCAGCATCAGGCACTCCCGCTGGTCTTCCGCAAGCTGAGTATCCAGCGCCAACTCCGTCATTCCCAGAATTCCGTTCATCGGCGTCCGAATCTCGTGGCTCATGTTCGCCAGAAACTCGCTCTTCGCCATGTTTGCAAATTCCGCTGCTTCTTTCGCTCGCTGCAATTCCTTTTCTGCCTGCTTTCGCTCGGTGATGTCGCGCGCCGTCATGCACACAGAGCGGAACCGCCCGTCGTTCCCGGGCATTCGGTTCACGCGGGCCAGGAACCATCGCTCGCCCGCCGGAACCAGCAAGGGATACTCCATGCTTTCGCCCTGACCGGTCTTGCAGACCCGGCTGATCACCTCACTCAGCGGGTGAGCGGATTCCTCTCCCAGCACTTCCCCAATGCGGCGTCCGAGCAACTCCGCCTTCGGGCGAAATAGAAGTTGCTCGTTGGTGGTCCATATATTCCGGATGCGAGTAGTCTCGTCGAATTCAATTACAATCTCGTCAATGGAACTCACCAGGGATTGAAGTTGCGCCTCGCTCTCCAGCAGCGCCTGCTCCGCCCTGGTTCGCTCGGTGATATCCTGATAAATTCCCAGCCCGCCCAGCACTTTGCCTCCCTGCACCAGGGGAACCGCAAATAATTCGACATCAAATTCAGTTCGATCTTTTCGCCGCCGGCGGGTTTTGACGTGGACGGCTTCTCCCGCAAGGTTGGCAGCCGTGTAATTCCGGGCTTCCAGAACCAGATCCTCCGCGCTCAACAGATCATCCAGATCAGCGCCGAACACTTCGCTTCGCGAGTATTGAAAGAGGGCTTCAAAAGCCGGATTGCACATCTGCACTCGGCCTTGCGGATTTAGGACCACGATGCCGAGCGGCGTGTTCTCCACTAGCGCATTCAGGTACGTCGAGCGCTCTTCCAGCTCTTTTTCTGCCTGGCGGCGAGCAGTGACATCAGCCAGCATGGCCACGACGCCGCGGATTTTGCCGGCCCCGTCCCTCAGCGGTGCGGCGGAGATGTTGACCTCGACCGCGGTGCCATCTTTGTGATGCCGCCGTGTCTCCACCTCGTTGAATGAGTTGCCCTCCAAGACAGCGGCATGCCTCCGGTGGAATTCCTCATGGCCGCTCGCCGGAATAATATCGGTGTAAGGCTTGCCGATAATTTCAATTTGATTCCAGCCCAGCATCTTTTCGGCCGCCCGGTTCCACTGGTTCACGATTCCGTCGATGTCCGTGCTCACGATCGCAAGCGGTGAACCATCGATCAAAGCGGCGAGAGTAATGTTGGATTCTCGAAGGGCGAGCTCGGCTCTGGTTCGATCCCCAATCTCTTGCTCCAATTCCCCGGTTCTTTCCTGCACTCTCTCTTCCAGATCCTGTTGCACCCTCTGCAAGGCGGAATCGCGCGCCTGGATTTCAGACATCATTTCGTTGAAGCGATCCACCAAAGTACCCAGTTCGTCCTGGTTCCGCTTTACGGCACGGAGGGAATAGTCCTTCTTAAGGGATACCACGGACGCCGTGCGCGCTAATTGCAGGATCGGATCGGAGATGATCCGTTGCAGGCGTCGGGAAAGAAACCAGGCCACCAGCGAAGATCCGAGCAGGACCAGCAGGACTATTCCGGTAAACCGTTCGATGCGGTCATAAAGCTCCGTACCGTCGGACTCCAGATAGACGATTCCAAGCGGCTCGCCATCGAGAGTCACATGATGGAACCACGCCGATCGCGATCGTTGGCTGTGAGCACCTTCGGGTTGGACCATCGGCGGCGTGAACTGTGCGCTCGGGTCTCCCCGAAGATACTTGGCGAATACCACTCCGCTCCTGGTATAGATGCAAGCGGAGACGATGTGCCTTTCCGCGCTCAACCCCGCCAGGATTTCGCGCGCTGCGTTCGCATCATTGAACGTCAGCGCTGCTGTGCTATTGGATCCGATGATCTGGGCCAAGGTCGAAAGATTGCGAGTCAGAGCCTGGCGGAACGAAATTGCATCATAAATCGCTAAAACCAGGCAAGCGAGCAACAGCGCCACGCTGCTAGTCAGCATCACGATCCTGGTCAATTTCCGCTGGATGGAGAATTCGCGGCGCGGCATGTTAGTTCTTCCCTTGCTCGGCCCCGTCATGAATCACTTTGGCCAGTGAAAGTAATTTCGAACTGAGCTTCAGATGCGCTCGTTCAGCAGCATCGACATTGATCGTGAAGCGGATTTTGTCGTCCTCGATCGTAAATTGAATGGCTCCCCCGCGCGGCGCGAAATCTTCCGAATCCCCCACCGTTAACGCGCTGGTGCCCCTGAGGCTGAGGATGATTTCCGGGAGCCGCTCTTCTTCCGACGAGCTCACAAAAACGATTTGGCACGTTTTCAATTTCGCCAGCGATTGGGTGTGGATAATTTGCAGATCATGGCCGTTGATCAATTTCCCGCTTACCGCGCGCTCCAGTGCCAGTCCGAAAGGATCGTTCTCTCTTCCCAGCACTCCCACTCGAATAGCAGAATGTTGGTCTGGCAACGCGCCCTCCGGCCAATCCACAAATTTTGCGAAATTGTAGAGGAATGCGGCTTTGACATCGTATTCATCCGGAGGCCTCGACTGCGCTTGAAGGGCGGACACGGATCCCCATGGAAGGCCCCAGAAAAATACCAGCAAGAGGAAAAAGTCCGCTCGCAGGCCGGAACCATGGATGCGCGGATAGGACTCCCGGCGCCCTGCTGGTATTGCTTCTCTCGGATTCAAAGCGTCATTTCCCCGCACCGGTTCTCCACTCCCGCCGGCAGCGCCCGATCTTCTTGGATTCCCCTGGCAATTGGTCCTCGTAGGCGCTTCTATCCCGCTACGTGACTTTGTCGAGCTTTCACTATTGGTTTCACGGGATCCTGTTTTTGGGCCGGAACCACCAAGTCGCCTTTCCATACGCGCTGCGGGGAATCAGGGTGGCCTGTTCCCCAAGGTAGGTCGAGCCGAACTCTTGATGCCGGCTCGTGAAAGAATTCTGGATCACCGCGCTCAGTTCCAGCGATTCCGCGGGTCTCCAGCCCACACGAGCATCGCAACGGGTGTAGCTGGGCACCGATTGATTGCTGAGCCTGGAGACGAATTGTATGCTTGCATCGAATTCGAAATTCCTTGGCAGATTGAGAAAAGAGTGGAATTGAAATCCATTACGAGGATCATCGCCCGTCGTTAGAAAGCCGGTTGAATTGTGGCCAGTCGGATCGTTTTGCAAAACTTCGACGAGCCAGGAATAACTCCCACTCAATCTCCAGGCCGGAGTGGCGCTCCAATTTGCAGTGGCTTCCACGCCGTGAGATTCACCATGCATGTTGTTCGCATAAAAAAAAGGGATAGTCAGGTGGGGCGGAGCCGGGCTCGCCTGCAAGAATGGCGAGCCCGGCTCTTGGGTATCCAAATGTTTGTACAGATTCAAAAATGTGGCGACATCGAGTGAGATTGTTTTGGCCAGCTGAATGCGGTCGCCGAATTCGTAGGCCAGTACAGCTTCCGAGCGCTGGGACGGATTCCCGAAAATGGTTACGAATCCCTCGAGCCCGTTTCCGGCTGGCACGGCCGTGGAAATGAACTGCACATCCTCTTCTGCCGGGTTCGGAGTACGTACGGCCCGAGATACCGCGAACCAGATTGCGTGACGCGGATGAGGTGTCCACAGAATTCGAAGCGTCGGTTGAATTTCAAATCCCGTGTAATCGTTGTGCTCAAATTTTGATCCTAAGGTCAATACCAATCGCCTCGGCGCGAGCGTGATCTGATCTTGCACAAATGCGCTGAAGAGTTGCTCACCACGGCCCGGCGGATTGACGGAAAGTCCGAAGCGCTCACCGATCCGGTCCGACGTAAACCGGTATCCTGCCCCCCAAACGATGTCCTGCCGGCTGCCGGCCTGGAAATGATGTTGTAAGTCCAGGTCGTACACATTCACACTTGCGCTGAACGTGGGCTCGTTTCGCGTCGTCCGGTCGAAATAGAATTGCAAGTTCAGATCGGACCCGCCGGCGAGGGATCGAGTCCACCGCGCCAGAATATCTCCGCCCGCCAATTCGGAAGCCGCGGAAAATGTTTGAGAAAAGGGTGGCGAGAAAGAAACAGGTTTCGCGTAGGTCTGGCTTGTAGGCGCTCCGTAGATGTCTCCTTCCACGGTAAAGGAGTCCCGCGAGGAGTGCTTCCAGTCCAGAAGGAATCCCGTGTGCCGCATCTGCCATTGATCGCCTGCCGTCTGGCCGGGTAAGGGATCCATCTCGCCATGGTTTATGTATTTCGCGAAAACACGATACTCAGCCCGCGACGCGATTTCCCCCCCGTAGCGCGCGGAACCGAATCCTTGCTCCAGGCTGCCGGCTCCCGCCGTGACCAATCCACCCTGCGTGGCCTTGGCCTTTTTCATCATGATATTGATCACGCCATTCACTGCATTGGCTCCCCACAGCGTGGCCCCGGGCCCTCGAATCACCTCGATGCGATCGATGTCTTCGAGCATCACGTCCTGCACATCCCAGAAAACGCCGGAAAACAAAGGCGAGTAAACGCTTCGTCCGTCAATCAAAACCAGCATTTTGTTCGAGAAACGGTTGTTAAAACCCCGCGCGGAAA
>CAWCQU010000006.1:0-33701 GCA_963797765.1 uncultured Acidobacteriota bacterium
CGATAATGATGGCCACACCGATCTCGCCGTCAGCTTCAACGGCGGCCTCCAGCTTTTTCACAACGAAGGCAATGGCACCTTCACCGACGCAACCAAAGCCTCAGGCATCCATATGGACGGCCTTGTAATGGGCCTCACCTTCGTCGATTACGATCACGATGGCGACCTCGATCTCTACGCCACCCGCTTCGCCGATTATCCGGTCGAGGAAATCCAGCAACTTGCCCCGCCGGCCCGGCTCCGCCAAAACGACAAACGTTCTCTGGCGAAATAATGGCAATAAGACCTTCACCGATTGGAGCAAGGAATCCGGCCTCGACCATTTTTCCGACAGCTTCGGCGCGATTGCCAGCAACGTGAACAACGACCGCGCCGTCGACTTAATCCTAACCG
Source organism: uncultured Acidobacteriota bacterium (assembly GCA_963797765.1). Lineage (GTDB taxonomy): Bacteria > Acidobacteriota > Terriglobia > Acidiferrales > UBA7541 > JBGPTK01. The sequence goes on from CAWCQU010000006.1 coordinate 394, forward strand.
GCTGGCACAAATCCATTCCGGTTCTTCTGAATCAGCGTGAAGGTGAATTTAAATATACGCTGCCGCTTTCGTTCCGTCTCATCGCCGGCCCGCCATCGGCGCCACGGCACTCGATTTCGATAAAGACGGCTGGATGGACTTGGCCTTCACCCACGCCGGTTCGCCGGGAATAACTTTGTGGCGGAATATCCAGGGCAAAAGAATCGAACGTGTTCCGCTTCCCGATCTCGGCTGGCAGCGTGGACGCGGAATCGCCGCGCTGGACTTCGATAATGACGGCTGGATTGATCTCGTCGCTGCCGGTGAAACTTCGGCAGGTGGCGAGCTGCGGCTTCTGCGCAATGTGGGTGCCGCAGGATTCCAGGATGTCACCAAATCCGTCGGACTCGACCGCATAAAACTCAATCACCCGCAAGCCGTCGCTACCGCGGACTTCGATGGCGACGGCGACACCGATATTCTCGTGACGCAAACAGACGGGCCGCCAGTGCTTCTTCGCAACGACGGTGGCAACAAAAATAATTGGATGCGGCTCTCACTGAAAGCCGTGGGCGACAACAAGAGCGCCATCGGCACAAAAGTGGAAGTCTACGCAGGCGCGCTGTATCAAAAGTGGGAAATCCCCGCGGCTTCTGGATATCTCGGACAAAACTCCACCGATCTAATTGTTGGACTAGGGGGAGCGAGAAGCCGATATCGTTCGTCTTCTTTGGCCCACCGGCGTTCCGCAAGATGAAGTTCACCTGTCCGCTGCCACGACGCATAAAATCACAGAGCTTGACCGCCGCGGAAGTTCCTGCCCCATCCTCTTCGCGTGGAACGGCAGCAGCTATGATTTCATTGCCGATATGGTCGGCCCGGGAATCGTCGGCCACTGGGTTGCGCCCGGCGAACGCAACATCGCCGATCCCACCGAGTACATGAAAGTAAATGGCGCGCATGTGCGTCCGCGCAACGGAAGGCTGAGTTTTCGTTTCGCCGAACCCATGGAAGAAGTCGTGTACCTCGACCAGACGCGCCTCTTGGCCGTGGATCATCCCGTCAACGTCACAGTTTTTCCGAATGAACGCTTCGTCAGCAATCCGCCCTTTCCCGAATTCAAAGTGATCGCCAGCCGCGGAGCGCATCCTCCTATCGGCGCGCGCGATGATCGCGGACGGAACGTTTTGCCGAATTTGCTCGCGCCAAACCGCAATTACGTCACTGGATTTGATCTCGTTCCCTTCAAAGGCTTTGCGAAAATGCACAGCCTGGAATTGGATTTAGGAGAATGGGATTCTTCCAAACCGTTACGGCTCCTGATGCACGGCTTTACAGACTATTTCACCGCCACTTCAATGTATGCCGCCGATCAAGCCGGCATGAAAGTAATCGTGCCCTTTGTGGACGCGCTCGACGCATCCGGCCATTGGGTGCGCGTGATTGACGATATGGGTTTCCCCGCCGGACTGGCCCGCACCATGGTTGCGGACCTCACCGGAAAAATTCCGCGCGGCACCAAGACCATCCGCATTACAACAAATTTAATGATTTACTGGGATCAAATCCTCGTAGATAACACGCCCGACGGAAAGACTACCGCGTGACCGAAGTTCCTTTCGCAGGCCACTCTCGCGTACCACGGATATCCCCGCGAAAAACACGGCAATCCCGATGGAGACATCACCTACGCCCACGATGAAGTCAGCCCCACCGGTCCGTACGGCCGCCCGTCGGAAATTACACGCGCTACGGCGACGTGACCGCTCTCTTGAAGCAATCCGACGATAAATTCGTTGTCTTCACTTCCGGCGATGAAAATGATCTGGAATTTGATCCGGCCGGATCTTCCGCCGCTACCCCGGCTGGACGCGCGATTACTTTTTCTTCGCCGATGGATTCACCAAGGACATGGATTTTTATGCCGCCAACGCTTACACCGTCGATCCGCTGCCGTTCCACACCCTAATCCCCTATCCCTATCCCGCCGGCACCAACTATCCCACCGACGCCGATCACCAAAACTATCTCCTCAACTACAACACCCGCCCAGTGGCCGACCCAGCGGCACCGCCTACCGCTTCCAATACCCTTGGCAATCTCCGCCCCTATCCTCGAACGCAATTTCGAATGCTTTATAGGGGCGTCCCCCCCCCCGGAGCTGCAGCTCCCACATAAAACGTATTTCTGATCTCGGGCAATAACCCCTGCACATGACTTGCTCATCCATCGAAGCATACCGCCGGCGTTGATGTCATCCCGGCGTCACAGGATTCCGGAGCAACCATAAAACAAAAGGAGCCTGCAAACACAGGCTCCCGTCTACCAAATAACGCATCTCTCTCGATCGCGAAAACCACCCCTAAAACTTCGCCTCATCCGCCGAAGGCCCATACAACGCCGGAACCGGAATATTGTTCAGCCGCAAATAAACCGTCAATTGCCCCCGATGATGAATCACATGATTCATCACAAAACTGCGATACACCGCAATGCGAGGCATGCTGAACAACGTCTTGCCGTTTTCCAACAGCGACCATGGTTTAAAGAAAACCGTGTCTTGCGTGCTTGCCAGCACCGCGCGCGCATCGGCCACATTCTTATCGAATGTCTGCAGCAATTCCTCCCGTGTAGCTGGCGTCTTCGGCCCCTCCATCTGAGCCCCGCCCGGCGCGATATCCAGCGAATCTTCCTTGAGCATCGATCCAACCCAGCCCGGCATCGTTGCAAGGTGGCTCGCCAGCCAGCCCATCGTTCCCGACTTATCGTGCGGCTTCCAACCAAATTTCTCCGCCGGAACCCGCTCCAGCGCCCGCCGCGTATTGGCCATCTCATGATCAAATTCAGGCAGAAGTGATTCACTCAATGACATGCATTCCTCCATCCCTCAAATTTTTCCACCAATCCAACCGCCAAATCATAGGCGAACAAAAAGCGAAAGTAAAGATCTTTTTCACACCTTAGGCGGGTCGGCAAATGCCACAGCAAGTTGCAAGAGCCACTGACGAACCCCTCACCCCACGCGCCGTTCCGACCGAAATTCCGCCTCGCTGAATATTTCCGCCGAAAACACTTCAATCTTCGTCCCCGGCTCTTTCCATGCGCCTGGATCCATGCCACCTTTCACGCATGTTTCCTGCAGAAATCGTTCCGCCGTCCACCCGCGCTCGCTGGCCACCTGAGGCAACAGCAATCCCCTGCGCGGCCCGCGCGAAATCAGCAATCCATGTTTGCCAATCTCAATCTGTTCCGGAACGATCGGCTCAATCGGCGACAGACCGAAATCTCAATCTCCAGATCATTCACTTCATCTGCGCGCACCGCTTCAAATCGCGGATCTTCCAGCGCCGCCGCCCTCGCGCAATACGCCACACTTTCCGCCAGCGAAGTCACGGCGGTCACCTGCCCGATGCACCCGCGCAGCCGCCGGCCCCGTCGCAGAGTAATAAAAACTCCGCACGGCTTCAGCAGCGCGCCAAATTCAAATTTTGATGGGATTTTCAAAAGCCGCCCAGATTGGGCAGCCTCGACGACCGCCAGCCGCGCCAATTCCAGCAACGCGCGGCGTTCGTCCTCAAGGAGCGGTGACATCTTGAGTCTTTTTTTCCTGTTCCAGCACCAGCGCCGCGCGGCGGTGCCGCTGCTTCACGCTTTCATCCACCTGGCTCCAGAACATCAAAAAGTAATGCACCGCCGAAGCCACCGCGCTCACTACCACCAGCCACAAAAGAATCGGCGCCAGAAAGCGCATCAGCAGATGCCGCGCGCCCAAGATCACCGCGCATCCCGCCAGCACCTGCAGCACCATTTTCGATTTTCCCAGTGGCGACGCGGGAATAATCAATCCCTCCGCCGAGGCAATGCTCCGCAATCCCAGAACGATGAATTCCCGCCCGATGATGATCACCACCATCCACGCGGACACCAGCCCCATTTCCACCAGCGAAATAAACGTCGCCGAAATCAGCAGTTTATCCGCGATCGGATCCAGCAGAATTCCCAGCGTGGTGATTTCGCCGCGTTTGCGCGCCAGGTATCCATCCATGGCGTCGGTCATCGCCGCTACCAGCAGAATCAGAACGCCCCAGATTTCATAATGGACCGCGAGGCCCAGCACGTCCAGATTAGGCTCCCGCGTCAGTAGGACAACAACCAGCAGTGGGACGAAAAAGATCCGCAGGATTGTGAGGCTATTTGGCAGATTCATGTTGCGCTCGGCGAACCCGGCTTCGCCAACCCCGCAGTACCGCAGTGTGAGGGGAACTCGCTCACTATAAACCCGCCAATCGGTCCAGTCAATGTTGCACCCCCGGGCACGCAACAAGAAAATCTCTTCCGATGAAACTCTTCAAGATTGTTTTGCCGCTTCGTCCTTGATTCCCGGCCGTCCGCGCAAACAATGCCCGGCAGCCGCGGTTTTCAAGCATTCCTTCGCGATAGTTCGCTGTTTGCAAGAACGCCATCAAACGGTCCGTCTGGGACGACAGTTCGCATCCACCAGACAAGTCAATGCGCCGGAAATGCCCGAAAATAAGCCCTTTCCGTCCAAGAAAAGAATTAGGCCCGAAGTAACTGATAGTGAACATCCTGCTGCAAACCTGTGCAAATTGAATAGTTCATGCGCCAGAGCAATTTAAGAACCATTAAAAGACTCGGCCATCCGAAACTGTTAAGTAACTGCCTATAAATCATAGCGTTGCAGCGTTCACGCAGGCGTAATATATTTTTCTGGCAGGAATTTCGCAGGCGGGCTTTGATTTCGTAGTCCCCAATTTCCACAACTATTTCCACAGACCCTACCCCCGCCAGCCTCAATAAAACGCTCTATTTTCAAGTCTGGACAGGGTTTAAAACTAGATATCCTCAGTCGCTACGCGCGCCTCGGTCCGGCCAGCACTCGGCCCGGCAAAAAGAGTATCGCGCGCAGCAAATCAAGCACTCCATCCACCGCGATTCCCACCAGGCGGAAGGGCAGCAATAGCAGCCAAACAATCGGATATAGAATCAGCGCGAGCAGCGCCAGCGGCCAGCAAATCACCAACAAAATGCACCAGAGAAGGAATTTCGCCATTTCCGGATTCTCCTCTGCCTATGAATACGAGATCATACTCAATCCGGTTCCCATTCCGAAAATAAATTCACCGCGCTACTTCTTCGGAAAATTCGTCCAGCCGCCGCGCCAGTGACTCCGGCAATTCCGCATCGATGTGCATGTGACCGTCGTCCACCGAAGATTCCAGCACTCTTCCGCAAGTATAAACCAGCGCCAGGTATCGTCCTTCGGACATCGGCACACGCAGCCGCGTTCGCACCAGCGGATCCACCGGCATCGCCTTATCGATCCGCCGCAGCAGCTCGTCCATTCCTTCGCCGGTCTTCGCCGAAACGAAAACGCTGCCATCCGCTCGATTCTTCATCAACGCGTTCAATTCTTCTTCCTGCATTTGATCGATTTTGTTAAACACGCGCAGCCGCGGCCGGTCCTCGGCTCCCAGGTCTGCCAGCACTTTCTCGACCGCTGCATCTTGTTCCTCATTTTGAGGATTCGAAACGTCCGTCACCTGCAAAATCAGCGAAGCTTCCTGCACTTCTTCGAGTGTCGCGCGGAAAGCCGCGATCAGCGCGGGCGGCAAATCGCGCAAAAATCCCACTGTGTCACTCACCAGCACGCGCCGCCGCGAGGGTAATCGCACCGCGCGCACTGTGGGATCGAGCGTCGCAAACATTTTGGACGACGTCAGCACCTCGGCCTTTGTCATGGCATTAAACAATGTCGATTTACCCGCGTTGGTATAGCCCACCAGCGCCACCATGCCCAGCGGCACCGCCTGCCTCGCGCGCCGCCGAGTGGCTCGCTGCTTTCGCACCAGTTCAATCGCGTCTTGAATTTTGCTCACTCGCTCGCGGATGCGCCGCCGGTCCGTTTCCAGTTTCTGTTCGCCCGGTCCGCGCGTGCCGATTCCGCCGCCCAGCCGCGAAAGTTCCACGCCGCGCCCGGTCAGCCTCGGCAGCAGATAATTCAATTGCGCCAGTTCCACTTGCAATTGCCCTTCTCGCGTCCGCGCGTGCTTCGCGAAAATATCCAGAATCAATTGAGTGCGATCAATCACTCGGCAGTCCGTGGCCTGCTCCATGTTCCGCTGCTGTCCCGGAGTCAAATTTCGATCCACGATCACCAGCGGCGCTTTTCTCATCTGCGCTTCGATTTTCAGTTCTTCCAGCTTTCCTTTGCCGATCAACGTGGCCGGATCGAGAGTGTCGCGCAGCTGCAGCAGGCTCCCCACCACGTTCGCACCCGCGCTCACCGCCAACTCTTCCAATTCGACAAGCGATTCGCGCTCTCGCTCGCCCGCCGTTGCGCCCGGCAGCTTTCGCGTTCGCTTTATGCCTACGCCCAGCAGCACCACGCGTTCCCGGTTATCTACAGTTTGTGGAGTTTTCATTCGATTTTGTAAACCTTGCCGACCGGCACATTTTCCGCCCCATGGTTCTGCCCTCTAAGGCATGCGAGCTTGGCCAACCAGATTGATGGGACCATCACGTTTCTGAGGTGAACACCTGCGGCTTCGTTCTCAAATGGCTAGGACCCACTCTACGCAGCAGTATATACCTGTCTCGATTCCCGCGCGACCGCGTTCCGTCTGCGCTCTCCGTTCCTCTGCGGTAGATCCTTTCTTCTGACTTTTCCTTCTCTTAGCACCACAATCAAACTAAATGCCCCCGCAACGCTGTTGACCAACCTCCAATCTCATCGCTTCTTCGGCGACGCCACCGCCTGCCCCTCCAGCGCTGCCGCTGCCAGCACCAGCCTCGACAAAAAATTCCCAACCGACCGCTGACCTTCACGCAAGCTCGCATCCCGCTGCGCGCGATTTACCCAACCCAAGTAGAGTTGGTAGACCGCCTCTCCCCACCACTTCGCCTCGCGCTCTTCAAATCCGATGTCCTCGAGCACTTCCGCGATATACCCCACCCGCCTCTCTTCCACCTTCCGGACCCGTGCCCCCACTTCCTGATCCTTCTGCGCCCAATCAAACACCGCAGCCTCTAATGCGCTATAGCCCGATCCCCCAACCAATTCAACCAATCTTCCCCACCGCTCCGCAGCCTCTCCCTGTTCCGCCTGGTTCAACAACCAATCGATCTCCTGCAGCTCCCATGCGTCCAGCATGGCTGTGAGCAGATCTTCGCGCTTCCCGAAATGCCAGTAAAAACTGCCCTTGCTCACTTTCAAGTCGCGCGCCAACACCTCCACACGAACCCCTTCAATGCCCCCAGCCGCCAACGTGCGCAGCCCTGCCTGCACCCAATCCTGCCGCCCAAGCTGCTGCCGGGCCTGCTTCTCATCTGCCGCGGCTGCGGTCGGCATCGGATTTGATTTAGCTCTAGCAGCACCAGTTCCGCTTTTCATATAAACCTCCAGGTAGTGCACGGTTTACTCACTCGATTTCGAAGTCTGCATGATCGCGTTGCGCCGTCCCTTTCTCGTCCCGATGTGGTTCCGTCGGAAAGGGTGGCATCTTGCACCGTTCGAATACGCATTGAGTGCTCTTTGTAGAGCTATGCCGTTAAATTGTCTGGCTGGGGAGGTGAAGTTCTTCAAGAAACATACGCTCCCGTACGGGAATGTCAAGGTTTAATTAAAAAACACCTCAATACGGCTCCGTATGCTCACTCGGCAACTTGAAACTGACGATAGACGCCTCAACCGCACCACTGAAGATCAATTCTATGAACTCCCACCAGCGATCCCCCGGCCGAGAAGAAAGCTTTCAACTTCCCTCTGTACCGCGGCAGAATCACCAAATCCCGCGAACCACTCCACATCGCGTTCCTTCCGAAACCAAGTTAACTGTCGCTTGGCATATTGCCGGGTGGCATGCTGAATAGCCAGAATCGCCTTCTCGATCGATATTTCACCATTCAAATGCTTCAACAGCTCAGGATAACCGATAAATTCAAACGGCTTGGCCGAAGCGGGAATTCCTCTTGCGATCATCCTCCGCACCTCCTCCACCCACCCTCCCGCCACCATTCCCTCAACTCGACAATCGATCCGCCGGTAAAGCTCATCTCGCGGCGGCTGCAAGCCCACTTTCACCGCCTCGAAACCGGGCAATCCGGGCCGTCCCGCCAGAAACACCTCTGTCGCCGGCTTCCGCGCCAGCACACAAATCTCGATCGCCCGGATCACCTTCTGCGTGTCCCGCTCGGCAATTCGCCCGGCGGCCGCAGGATCAAGCCGCCCCAGCAGCCGGTGCAAATATCCCGCCCCCCGCAACGCCTCACGCTTGCGCAGCCGGTCTCGCAAGTCCTCCGATCTTCCGGGAGCCTCCGCCAATCCTTCCAGCAGCGCCCGCAAGTAAAGTCCCGTCCCAACCGTCAAAATCGGCACGCACCCGCGCGCCTTGAGCTGCTCGAGCACCTCAATCGCACGGTGACGATACTCCCCCGCCGTAAACACTTCCTCGGGATCAACAATGCCCACCAGGTGATGAGGAATACCGCGCTGTTGGGCAGGCGGCACCTTGGCCGTGCCGATATCAAAATGCCTGTAAACCTGCGTCGAATCGCACACCAGCACTTCGCCGCCCAATCGTTCGCCAAGACGAATCCCCAGCGCCGATTTCCCCGATGCGGTCGGCCCCACAATCGCAACCAGCCGGGCCGGCAAATTCATCCGTGGAATCTCCAGTAGCGCTGCAGCAGAATAACCAGGACAAGGGCCGCCAGCAGCAGAGTCCCCAACACTTGTGTGCGATTCAGTTTCACTGGTAATCGATGGGAAGATTATAGAGGAAAATAAAGCGAAGTTCGATATAGGGCCCGCTGAAGGCAGGCGGCAACGGCTCGAAGGGGCTCGACGCGCGAATCGACGACATCGATGCCCGGTCCAGCGGTTCTTTCCCGGATGTCCGTTCCAGCACCGGGTCCGTCTCCGCCACCACTCCGTCCTTATATACCTTGAAGCGCAGCATCACCCGGCCCTGTTCGCCCAGCCGGGCTGATTCCGGAATAATCGCATACCAATTCCGCTTCACGCTCTCGAGTAAACGAGCCAGATAGTTGGTAAAGTCCACGCCTTCCGTCGGCGTGAGCATTTGCAGATTTCCGCCCAGATATCCTTGTGGACCTCCGCCCTGGCCGCCACCGCCTCCACCACCTGCTGGACTGCGAGGCACAGGACCGGCAAATCCGCCGCCGGTGGGACCTTCTCGCCCTTTCAACGCACCCTGCAAGGATTGCTGCAGCGATTTTCCCGGCGACATCTGCGGCATCGCAAATGTGTTATCCACCTTCGGCGGCGGCACATTTTCGAGCCGCGGCGGCGCTTGCGGCACCGGTTGGCTCACTGGCGCTTGCGGCTGCGTTCTTGGCGTGATCTGCGGCGTCGGCGCGGCCGGCAGATTCGGCTGCACGGAAGGGGCTGGCGCCGGTGCTGGCGGTCCCGGGGGTGGAGTGAACTCCATGCTCGGCGCCACTTTCCTTAAAATGCCCGGATCCACGTGCATTTTCGGACTTGGCGGCTGCGTGGATGGCGGAGTTTTGGGTATTTCATCCATCGACGGCGGCAGGTAGACGAAACTCAGTTGCTTGCGCGCCAGTTCCAGATCTTCTTTTGACGGCCCGTGATTCGGAAAAAGCTTCGGAGATAAAATGATCAGCGTAATCAGCAGAATGTGTGTAATCAGCGAACCGAGCCGCGCGATTTGATTCCAATCCGCTCCCCGCGTGTCCACCGGCCGGTCCATCAGATTCACGTCGCCGGTCGTCATTACGTCTGGTTCGACCACGTCTTCGGGGAAGAACGTGTGGGGAATGTGCTCGGCACTCTCCAGCGGCCCAGATTCCAGGCCTGCCGGCACCACCGTCCGCGTATCCAAAATCGATACCGGCATGAAGTCCGGCGGTCCCTCGGCTTTTTCGAACGGCTTCACCGGCGTGTCGCGAGGAATCAGCATGCGCGCTGCCAACACATCCAGCGGCAGGTGCAGTGGAATTTTCGACCGCGCATCAATCGGCGTGGCCGGCATGTTGTTGGGAATTACCGTCCGCTCATCCAGCAGCGTCGTCGTGCGGCGAGGCTGCGCCTTTCGGTCGTCGTCCGTTAGCGGCCGGAGATTTCTAGGAACCAGCAGTCGGGGGATCATGGGGCGTCCTGAGGAGCGAACGCACCCAGTTGGACGCGCCGCGCGTGTTCGAGGATGCCTGCCATCACGCGGTCGGCCAATTCCAATGCCCGCCGCCCGGCCGCGCCATCCACCAACGGCGCGCGCCGAGTGCGCACCGATTCCAAAAAGGCGCGCAATTCGGCGCGCAGCGGCTCTTCGGATTCCGTCGGCAGCTTTTCAAAATTGATTTGTGGCGATGTCGCCGCGCCTTCCACGTGAATGCGCACCGCGTCCTGCCGCGTGTAATCCACAGAAATATATTCGCGCTCCTGGAAAAAGCGCATCTTGCGCACGCGCTCGGTGGAGACGCGGCTCGCCGTCACGTTGGCCACGGCGCCGGTGGCAAATTCAATCCGCGCATGAGCAATGTCAACCTTGTCCGTCAGCACCGGAATTCCCACCGCTTTCAAATCCGTCACCGGAGCATTCACCAGCGCCAACAGAATATCCAGGTCATGAATCATTACGTCATAAACAACATCCACATCCAGGCTGCGCGGCGTGAAAACTCCCAGCCGGTGCACCTCGAAAAACAGCGGCCGCGTCACGATTTTCATCGTTGCCACCACTGCCGGATTGAATCGCTCCAAATGCCCCACCTGCAAAATTCGCCCGTTGCGTTTCGCCGACGCAATCAACTGATCGGCCTCGGCCAGTGAAGCCGCAATTGGCTTTTCCACCAGCACGTCGATTCCTTGCTCCAGCAGTTGCGTTCCCAACCAACCGTGCTCCACGGTCGGCACAGCCAGGCTCACCGCGTCCACGCCTGCTCGCGCCAGTTCCCGCACATCGGCGATCACGCTAGTTCCGAATTCCTCGGCCACTTTCGCCGCGCGGTCCGCGTCCGCATCCACAATTCCAACTAGCTCGGCATCTCCCAGTTCCCGCCACACGCGCACGTGGTTGCGTCCAAAATCCCCCGCTCCCACCACTGCCACGCGAATTTTTCTCGTCTCATTCACCGGTTAAATCCCGCCCTCTGAGATTCCTGCTCCGCTTCAAACGCCTGAATCGTGATTTCCGATTCGTTCGCGGCCTCGATCAGTTTCTCCCGGTCGAACAACAGCGTCCGCCCCGCATCGATCGCCAATGCCGTTGCGCTCGACCGCCGCATCATTTCAATCGTCGGCAATCCAACCACCGGCACGTCGAATCGCATATCCTGCTTCGGCTTGCTCACTTTCACCACCGTCAACCGCTGGCCGCTCACCAGCCGCGAAGCCCGATCGATCGTTTCGTCGGTTCCTTCCATTGCTTCAATCGCCACGCAGGCCCGGTCACAGATCACCACCGTCTGCCCCAGATCGAGCCCCGCAATTTGCCGCGCGATGTTCCGCCCGTACGCAATATCCGCAACCTCATTCTCATCCGGTGCGCGCTTCGTCAGCACTCCAGCCGCCGGCACCAGCGGCGCCAGGAACGCCGTCGAATTCACCAGTTCGATGCCTTCGTCTTCCAGCACTTTGGCCACCGCGCCGATCAGCGAATCCGTGTTCTTCGACGTCAAGCTCAGCAGCAGCTTCGCCAGTTTCCAATCCGGCCGGATCGAGCTGAAAATCTTATTGTGTTTCACTTGCCCGGCCATCACCGCCCGCTTCACGCCTTCCTGGTGCAGCAGGTCGATTGTCCGGCTCAATTCGCCCAGGCTCACCCAGTGCAGCACGCGGGCCTCATCTTCCAATTCCGGCGAAGCCTCTTCGCGAATTGCGATTACCACCATTTCGATTCCCTGGCTGCGCGCGCCTTCCAGGACGAGGAAAGGAAATTTTCCGTTCCCGGCGATCAGTCCCCACCGCTCGCCGGACCCAGAAACTTTTTCGGCCACCACGCGCGCCTCCTACTTAATCAGGCCGCGTTCGGCCGTTTCGATAAAGCGGATCAATTCTAGGACGTCTGGTGAGCCTTGCGCGGTTACACGCATTTGTTCCACCGCCTGCGTGGTATTCAGTTTTGATCTCAACAGCAGCCGGAACGCACCCTCAATGGCCGCAATTCGTTCTTTCGAAAACCCTTTACGCTCCAGCCCAATCGTATTCACACCGTAGCACCGCGAATCGCGCGGCGATACCACCAAGGCAAACGGCGGCACATCCTGCGTAATCACCGTGTGCGCGCCGATATAAGCATGCCTCCCAATCCGGCAAAATTGCTGTACCGGACAGAACGCCCCCACCGTCGCGTGATCTTCCACCGTCACATGCCCCGCCAGCGTAGCCCCATTGATCAGGATCGTATGGTCGCCTATCTGCGAATCATGCCCCACGTGAGCGCTCGCCATAATCAGGCAATGGCTCCCGATCCGCGTAATGCCTCCGCCCTTTTTCGTCCCCCGGCTGATCGTCACGTACTCGCGAATCTCATTCGCATCGCCCATATCGAGCGAAACGCGCTCTCCCGCATAAGTCAAATCCTGCGGATCGCATCCCACCGCGCAAAATGGATATAGCTTGTTCCCACGCCCCAATTTCGCCGGCCCCTCCACGGTAGCGTGATGCCACAAAACGCACCCATCCCCCAACTCCACCTCATCCCCCACCACGGCATACGCCCCAACGCGCACACCCTTCCCAATCCGCGCAAGCGGCGAAACAATAGCCCTCTCGTCAATCTCACTCATAGAGTCGCACCACACGTCGTCTCGCTACTGGTCCTCAGAGCCCCGGATTCCACATGATTCTTGGTGAGGGGAGGCGATGCCAAGGCAAGCTTTTCAGGGAGTCGGAGCTTTAGCTCCGACATAACAGCCCCAAGAAAACTGGGGGCTTTAGCCCCTGAAGCAAATACCCTCCCCCCTCACTTTGGCCGGTCCACCATCTTGCACATCAAAATCGCCTCCGCCGCCAGCTCGCCATCCACAGTAGCCCTCCCCTGCAACTTGCAAAAATCCCCGCGAAAATTCAGCACCGTCACTTCCACCCGCAACTGATCCCCCGGCACCACCGGCCGGCGAAACCGCGCCTCATCAATCGCCACAAAATAAAGCAGCTTCGAATCCCGCTCCGGAATCTCGAGCAGCAACAGTAACCCGCCCGTCTGCGCCATCGACTCCACAATCAGGACCCCAGGCATAATCGGCTTCCCTGGAAAGTGTCCCGCAAAATAATCCTCATTGATCGTCACATTCTTGATGCCCACAATGCGCTTCAGTTTCTCCATCTCCACAATCTGATCCACCATCAGAAACGGATAGCGGTGCGGAAGGATCTTCTGGATCCCAATCGTGTCAAGGATCATCGTCTACCTCGTCCTGCCATGTAGTATGGGAACTAAGTGCGCAAAACCCACCTATTCTAACTGATGATCTCAACAGAAGAAACCCGACCCGCAAGAATGGCGGCACGGAGCTGCACCGTCCGGGCTCCACTGCCATAGCCCGAACAGCTGTCCCTTTTAGCACAGATTTTTCACTCCTTTTCTGGTCGAATGCACGTGGAATCTCAAGTAGAGAAATGAGTTGCGAGTTCCATCCCAGAGCCCCCAAAGTTTCTTCCAATGAATGCAACGCACTCTGGCCCCGTTAAGGAGTGACATGACTGGAAAAACCTCTCGAACTGTACAGGCTGGCGAACGGACCAACAGCAACGGAAAGCAAGTAACCAACAAAATACTGTTGGCAATGCCCGACAAAGAATTCGCCTTGATGCGTTCTGACTTGAAGTATATCGAATTGCCGAGTCATCTCAGCCTTCATGAGCCGGCGCAACGGATCCAGTTCGTCTATTTCCCCAATCGCGGAATGGTGTCTCAAGTTGTCGTCACCAAAGACGGTCGAACCGTGGAAGTGGGTGTCGTTGGTCAAGAGGGCTACGTAGGAGCAGGATTGGCAGTCGGCCTGAGCAGAAGTTCCGTCCGGGAAATCATCCAAATCGCCGGTGATGGCTTCCGGATGATGGGGAACGCACTCCAACGCATTCTGCGGTCGGCCCCGCAGTTACAGTTGATATTGAACAGGCATTCGGGCCTTCAAGGAATGCAAATCGCACAGACCGCAGCGTGCAACCGGCTGCACGATATTCAGCAGCGTCTCTCCAGGTGGCTGCTGATGACTCAGGATCGCGTGGATTCCGCGGCCCTTCCGATCACCCACGATTTCGTTGCCACCATGATGGGCACCGACCGCTCCACAGTGAGTTTGGCTGCGGCAATGCTTCAAAAAAAGGGAATCATAGAATACGCCCGCGGCGCCGTGAAGATTGTGAACCGCAGGAAACTCGAAAAATCTTCTTGTGAGTGCTACGACGTCATTCAACAGTTCGAAGATGAACTCGGCTTGCGATAGAAACTCTTGCTAGTGTTGGATTCCCCACCGACAGCAGCCCCACGATCTCGGTAGTCTTCAGAACCTGATCCTGTCCAGTTCGGGCTAGATTTGCGTTTAAGGAGTGGCAATCAGAGCAGAACTTTGTTCGAGCCGATGAAAATACCCGCTTTTGACGTCGCAATTGCTTTCGCAAAACCCAATGTTAAGCCGTGTTTCACAAGTGCATAACCGCACTCAATCGGGAGGTGTGCTAGGCACGCCATGCGCCGCCAACTTATCTGGATCGAAAATCAGAGTTTTTGGGGCTGGGGTTGCTCCGAATGTGCCTGGGTGTTCAATCCTTCAGGACCACCTGCCGGCCACTCGATCCAGGAAATGAAGCAGAAATACGAGCAGCAGCGCGATCATGATTTTGCCGCCCACCTTTGCGCCGATCACCCCAGAACCAGGAATCCTAAAACTTGAATCATCAAGCCGCATCGCGGCCCACGAGTCGCTCGGCCCGATGTTAGGCAATCCTCGCGACTAAAGGTTTTCTCTTTACCACGCTTCAGTCCTCCGCGCGTTTGTAGCAGCGCTGCTAATTTACCCTGCTCGCCCAGCAGGAACGAAGGGAGCTTCGAAGGGTTTATCCTGAGCCTCGAAGGGCAAAGCGGATTTTGCACCTCCGCCTTTTGGAGTCCGATGGGTTGTGTCGGACCCGATGTATTTAGTCGGGCCGCTCGGCCTGTAGAATTTGTAGGGGCGCTGCTTGCTGCGCCCTGCCTTTCGGATTTGTAGGGGCCGGATTCGGTTTACCCTCAACCTCTCATGGCCTACTCCAGAGATTCGATGATGTCATTCTGAGCGAAGCGAAGAATCTCTCTTTCTTTGAGTTTCTCTTTCTTTGAATCTCTTTTCGTTCTACCTTCGACCGCTCTCACCATGTCACAATCCTCACGCGCAAACCATGAACCCCGCAGCCATCGGCGTAAAAATGCACTCAGGTTGGGGAGCCCTGGTAGCCGTCTCCCATAATTCCGGCAAACTCGAAATCCTCGACCGCCGGCGAATCGCCGTAACTATCCCCGGAACTCCCGGCGCAGTCCAGCCCTATCATTTCGTGGAAAATTTCAAATTGGAAGAAGCAGAAAAATTCCTGGCAAATTGTTTCGCAAATTCCAGCCGCCTGGCCGCCGCCGCAATCCGCGAAGTTCTCGACAAACTTCGCGCCCACAAATATCGTGTAATAGGCTCCGCAATCGTCCAAGCCTCAGGCCGCCCGCTCCCCGCGCTCGAAAAAATCCTCGCCGCCCACCCCTAATCCACACAGCAGAGGGCGAATTCTTCCGCGAAGCCTTCGCCCAAGCCAGCCAATCCCAAAAAATCCCAACAACCAAATTCCGCGAACGCGACCTAATCGCCCAACTCCAATCCACCTACCCCAAATCCGCCACCAAACTCCAACGCCAAATCTCCACCCAGGGCCGCACCCTAGGCCCCCCATGGACCCAAGACCAAAAATCCGCCACCCAAGCCGCCCTCCTACTCCTCGCGAACAAACAAAAATGACGCCGCAGGCCGCATTTCAATTATTATTATTTAAGAAAATCGAAGGGGAGCCATCCATGACTTCTGCCCTGCACGCGCTTTGGCCGCTTTTGTTCATGTTAATGTCCGCCCAAATCAGGCGTGATCAAAAACCTACGGAATTTACAATTACGGAGCCTGCCACTTATGAATTGGCAGACCTCTACAAGAGCGCCGACAAAGTGGCTCTTGTGCAAATCCGTTCAGGGGACGCTGAGAACTATAAGATCGCTGTTTATAAAGGTGTTGTAGTTACAAGCTATAAGGGTACGACAGATGGAGAGATCATTTATTTCGGGCCCTACATTGGCCAGAAAATCGGAACGGAATACGTTTTGTTCCTGCGCAACGTGGCCCGGCCGCTTGTGCCAACATCCGCATCGAGCCTTAATTATGGAACAGTCCACTATTCTGAAATCTTCGACAAAGGTTTGAGCTCAATGGAGACATCCTATGAGTGCGTCTTCGATGGTAAAACCACTGCCGAGAATTGCGATGTTGGAGTTAGAGTTTGCACCGACCACATCAGACTGCCAAAATCAACGCCCACCTTTCCGCCAACCGATGACGACCCGCCGTTCGGTTGTCGGTGGGTAAGGAAACGGGCCTTCGTTTCACTTCTAGAGACTATCAGCGGCACGTTATATTAGCGCAGAATAAAGTAGGGGCCGGCTTTCGGGTATACCCTGAGTCTCTGTCGGGAAGGCCGCGCCCTCGCTCGCCTACCCAGATCGCGCAAATCATGCCCCTCGCATTTCAGTTTTCATCCACCCCCGACCGCTGCTAGCATACGCATCTCCATGCCGCACACGAACCTGCCTCTTCGCGAATTGCTCGCCTCGCTCCGCCGCGAACAATCCGCAATGGTCGAACTGCTCGGCCGCATGGTGCGCATCGAATCGCCCAGCTACGAAAAATCTGCGGTAGACGAATTCGGCCGCATGATCGCCGCCGAATGGCGCAAACGCGGCGCGAAAGTGAACGTACTCAAACGCCGCGACCGCGGCGACATCATCCGCGCCGAACTCTGGCTCGGCCATGGACGCCCCGCCGGGCAACTCCTCGTCATCGGCCACCTCGATACCGTCTACGACCGCGGCACTCTCGCCCGCATGCCCTTCCGCATCTCCAAAGGCCGCGCCTGGGGCCCCGCCACGTTCGACATGAAAGGCGGCCACGTCCTGGCGCTCTTCGCCGCCGCCGCGCTCCAGCGCGCCAAAATCGCTCCGCAAAAGAAATTCGTTTTTCTGTGGAATTCCGACGAAGAAATCGGCAGCAACGCGTCTCGCGCCGCAATCGAAAGCGAAGCCCGCCGCAGCGACGCCGTGTTGGTCCTCGAACCCGCCTTCGGCGACGACGGCCGCTGCAAAACACAGCGCAAGGGCGTCGGCGAACTGGAAATTCGCGTCACAGGCCGCGCCGCCCACGCCGGAATCAATCCGCAGGAAGGAATCAATTCCGTTCACGAACTAGCCCTGCAAATCCAGCGCCTCATGCTGCTCAATAATCCCCAACGCGGAATCACCGTCAACGCCACCGTAATCGAAACCGGAAAATTCACCAACGTGATTCCCGCCAGCGCCGTAGCCCGCGTCGATCTTCGCGTCGCCCATCTCTCCGACGTCCGCGCGCTGAACAAAAAACTCCACGCCCTGAAACCAATCCTGAAAGGCGCGCGCCTAAAAATCACCGGAGGCGTAAATCGTCCCCCGCTGGAACGCACCAACGCAGTAATAAAATTATTCACTCACGCCCAGCAACTTGCCCAAGAAATGGGATTCCCGCTAGACGAAGCCGCCACAGGCGGCGGGTCCGACGGCAACTTCACAGCCGCATAGGCATCCCCACCCTGGACGGCCTGGGCGCAGTAGGCGAAGGAGCCCACAGCCCAAGCGAAAACGTAATCATCCGCAAACTCCCCGAACGAGCCGCCCTGATCGCCGCCCTGCTGGCCACGTTGTAATTTGGATTTTCCGAACGCTTTTGACTTTCGTAGGGGCGCTGCTTGCTGCGCCCGTTTCCGGTTTTCTTCTGCGGCCTCCGCGCCTCTGCGGTGCCCACACCTTACCGCAAATACTGCTTCTTCAAATATCCCGCCGTCTGCTCCTCCAAATCCGCATAACTCAAATGCAGCGCCCCGCGCACCGCCGCCTCCATCGAAGGCGCGCCCGGCAACTCCACCAGCAACTTATCCAAATCGCCCTCGCCGCCGCTCGCCACAATCGATTCCACCACGGCCAGTGACCACGCATACGCCAGGCTCGCGGATTGACCTGAAAAATTCAGCCACGATCCCTCCAGCGCCGCCAGTGGAATATTCTGCTGATTCTGATAAACGCTCAGCAATCCCGCCGCCGCATCCCCGCTGCGCCTCCCTTCCATCCACTGCGCCATCCCTTCCTGCAGCCACACCGGACACCGCCCCCGCGTTTTCTGCTGGATAAACGTGTGCGTCAATTCATGTTTCAGAATCCGCGAAAAATCCGGAGTCACATTGGTCAATCCCTTTACCGGCACGCGGATTCTTCCATCGTTGATCGCTCCCGCCCATCCCGGTGCGCGCGTGATATCCGCGAAATCCTGATCGGTGTACAAAATCACCGAAACCGAATCCGGCGGCGAAAAACCCAGCACGGATTCAATCGCGCGAAAGTGTTCTTCGAGCGTCCGCAACGTTTCCCGCGCCAGTTCCGGCGCCGCGCCTCCGTAATATTTCAAATTGAAATGTTGCGTCCGGCCTTCGCGATAATCGCTTTCCGTTTCCTGGTCGCGCAGCGCTTTGTCCAGCGCCCGCTGCACGTCCGGATCGGGCCGCAATTCCAGCGCCAGCTTCCACTCTTCCACCGCTTTTTCCAGCCGGTTCGTGCTGTAGTATCCCCATCCTGATAATTTCGCCACGTCGGCGGAACTGGGCGAAACTCGCCGGGCATGATCCAGCGTATCCAGGGCCGCCGTAAATTCACTGCGCCGCAATTGCAGATCCGCAAGATGCACCAGCAATCCCAGTTGATCCGGCGCATACGTCAACGCGCGGCGATAGTGATCCATCGCTCCTTCCAAATCGCCCTTGCTCAGCAAAAATTGCGCGGCCACGTGATGAGCCGCCGAAACTTTTGCCACCGCTCCCCGATCGCCGCCGTTCGCCGCGTTTTCCAATCGCGCCAGATAAGCAAAATCAATCGAGCCATCGCGGACCGTTGCTTTTACGATTTCCGCAAAGCCCTCGGCGGGGTTGGCCTGCGGCGCTTCCACGGCCGGCTTCCAGCCCGCCGCCGGTTGCGGGATCGCTGCGTCGCGGTCAATGCGCGCCACGATTGACTTGGGCAGGCTCAGCACACCCGCGTCGGTTTCATAACTGACGTGATCGCCCTGGTCGACCACGTTCACAGCCACAATCTTCCGTCCATTTTTCAGAACAATCGTATCAGCAGGCGCAGCATGGGCGGTCTGCCCAGATGAAGACACCACGGCGGCAAAAAGAAATGCGAGAAGGATAACCCTGCGCACCCAAAAATCTTAACAGACCGCGCGGTTCCCACCTCGCCACCTTTCCGGTTCATGCCTTAATGTGAACTTTTTTAGCTCGCTCGGTGCCGGCGTGGTTTGCTTCGTCTTCGCTGTACTGGCGGCCATCTATCTAAGCGTTTGCCGCCTACGCGGGTTGTGATCTGAACGGCCGTGCTCGGCTCGACTCATTTACCGGCTGAAGGCATCGGGAGAGGTTACCTTGGCCTTGAGACGTTCCTGCGGAAAATCCGAGGTGTTGAGGGTAACGATGAAGTCCGCTCTGCCACGGCCGGCACAGACGCAGAAAGCATCGTCCTTAGGGTCTGGCGAAATTTCAACGGTGTACCGCGCCTCAACGATCTCAGCGCGCTTTCGGATTAAGTTGATGATCTTTCCTATCAAGCTCGGCCGGACATGGAAACGCCGCAGGATTTCTTTGTATTCTTCGAGGATTTCTTCGCTCACCAGCCACACGAAATTGCTTTTCTGGGCCCAGGAATAGAGAATATCTGCGCTTGAATTTTTGCCGCGAACGTATGTTTCCTTGAAACCGGCAACGCCAGCCAGGAGCACACTCGTGTCAATCACCGCGCGTCTCCTCTGCCTTCTAACTCTCGGGGGCAAGGGTGATCTCCGGCGCCTTCTTCTCTCTCCTATAGGCTCGCACCGCGCGCAGGATCTCCTCCTCGCTTACTTCTCCGATTTCCTGAGCCGCTTCGTTCAAGGAATCCAAGAACTCCTTTTTCCAGCCCCGCCGTTTGCGGCCGCGCGGCAAGTCTTTATAGAGACTGGCCCGGCCCATCCTCGCCTCAATCTGGTCCTGGAACGCTCGAAACGGCACCTCCAGCTTGATTGGTTCTTCTTCTGCCGCGCGGCGGCAATGGAAGACAACGTATTTCGATTTTCCCGCCTTCAGCCGTCTCGCCGAAGCCGAGAAAATATCCATGAGTTTGGAAAGCACATTAACTCGCGTACCCAGCGAATCCTTTAGGCAAAGGGCGATCTTTGCAACCAATAGAGCGTTGGTGTCGAAGCAGTAGGCTCCTTCCGAACGCTTTGGTTTCACCACGCCGAATTGAACGAGATTCTGCAGTTCTTTAGGATCAACCTGAAGCACCGCACTCGCCTGCTTTAACTTGAGGGCTTGTCCAGCCATGGCGCCTCCAATTACAATCTAATTATTAGGCTGATTTATTGTTCTGTCAAGCCCTGAGCGCCGGCACAGTTACTACTCACCGATCGCCCGGTGCTGTCCCAATTTGAGATTGATTAGGTTTTTAGGGGGTCGGAGCTTTAGCTCCGACATCCCCGTGCACAAGAAAAGTGGGCTTTAGCCCCTGAAGCTCCAAGCAGAAAGGATTGTTACCACGCGACGGCGGGTCAAATTAGGACATTACCGATCGCCCGTTCGCCTTGCTCTGGCATGTCCTAAGTTGTACATTATTTTAATGCGCGGTCCGGGCCATGCACTACTGTTGTTTTGCCTGTTCTTCGCTGTATCTGCGTCCAGTTCCGCCACCGCTTCCCAGGAAACTCCGCGCGAACTCTACCGCGCACTCAGCGATCTCCAAGTCAACGCGGACCAGGTTTATTCCGTTCACGATCTCCACTTGCGCCGCGACGTGGTGAGCTTGTCTCTGATCGAAGGCGAGCTAGCGTTTCTAGCGCCGCTCGATGGAAAAATTACGGGAGCCGTGTTCGCCGGCCGCGGCCGCATCATCGCTCTTCCTCCCGATCCCGCCGAGCGGCGGTCGATCGCGCATTTCGTCGGCGTGCCACTGCTCGATCAGTCCATTTCCCGCGCCTATATTCGCTTCACTGACGATACCGCGGCTGAACTCCTCGGCCAACTCCGCGAAGCCAACGCTCAGCCCATGTCCGATCCCGCCTTTGTCGAGTCCTGGAAGTCAACGGTTGCCGGGCTCAATCCCGAGCATTCCTTGCGCATCATGGAAGATTTCCTGGCGTCATCCCCTCTGCCTTATTTCTACGCCGGCCTGGTGAGTGATTCCATGGGCGCGTTTGACGTTTTGGTGGATGACCGGCGCGACGAACAGGTTTTGATGGGCCAACCTCGCGTCGCAAGTGCCACCCGATTCTACGATGTCTGGGCTTCGTTCCGGCGCGCAGCTGCTCCCGCGCGCTCCTCTGATTTTTTTGAGCCGCTCTCCTATTTGATTGACACATCCATCGCCGAGGATCGTTCCCTCGATGGCAAAGCCGTGATGAAGCTGCGGGCCCGGCGTGATGGCGAACGCATGATCTCGCTCGAACTTTCCCGCTTTCTCGAAATCCAAAGCGCCACGGATTCCGAAGGCCACCCGCTCGATGTTTTTCAAAATGAAGCGATCCGCCGCCAGGAAATCGGCCGGCGCGGAAATGATTCCGCCGTCGTTTTTCTGCCGGAGCAATCACGCGCCGGAGCGGAATACGAACTTCATTTCACCTACCACGGCGGCGTGATCGGTGACGCGGGAAACGGAGTATTTTTTGTCGGCGCGCGGGGCAGTTGGTATCCCCATCCGGTGGGCATGGATCACTTCGCTGTGTTCGACCTGGCCTATCGCTGGCCCCGCCGTCTCGTGCTCGTTTCCACCGGCGAGCAGATCGAGCAGCACGACGAAGGCGAATGGCGCGTCGGCCACTGGCACTCCGCGACTCCCGTCGCTCTCGCGGGATTCAACTTGGGCGAATACGCCACCTCGATGGCCGAAGCGGAAAAGCCCCGCATCGATCTCTATGCCAACCGGCAACTCGAACTCGATCTAATGGCCCGCCTGCAAGCGCATCGGTTGCTCAGCGACGCGATTCCCACCGGTGCTCTTCCCTACCGCCGCTTGAACCGCCTGCCAACGGTTGCAGCCTCGGATGCTCCGCCTCCCAGCCCCGCTGCCATTTTGAAGGACCTGGGCGACAATGTTTCCGATTCCATTCGTTTCTTCGAAAAATATAACGGGCCATTTCCGTTCTCGCACCTCGCCGTTTCGCAGATTCCCGGCTCCTTCGGGCAGGGCTGGCCGGGGCTTCTATATCTTTCTACTCTCGCTTTTCTCAGTCCGGACGCGCAAGCACGCGCCGGTGTCTCCACTCGCCAGCGTGAAACCATGACGGAATTGGTTCCCTACCACGAAGTGGCTCACCAGTGGTGGGGCAATCAAGTGGGCATCGCCACCTACCGTGATTCCTGGATCGAGGAGGCGATGGCGAATTATCTGGCCTTGCTCTATGCCGATAGCAAGCGTCCCCAGGAACATATTCTGACGCGCACGCTCGAACAATATCGCGCCGCGCTCCTCGAAAAAGAGCCCACCTCGAAAGAAGAGGTGGAAGACGCTGGCCCGCTCAGCCTCGGCTTCCGGCTCGCTTCTTCCAAGTCTCCGGATGCCTACAACAGTATTATCTATGGCAAAGGCACCTGGGTGATCCACATGCTCCGCACCATGCTGGCCGAAACCGATACGAAAGATTCCAGCCCGAAGCATTCCGCTTCCGCTGCCGCTGCCGCGAAAGATTCCGCATCAAAAGATCCCGACGCGCGCTTCATCGGAATTCTCCATGCCGTGCTCGTGAAATATCGCTTCCAGTCTCTTTCCACCGCGGATTTCGAACAGGTGATCGAGCAGGGCATGACCCCCGATATGGACGTGGACGGAACAAAATCAATCGATTGGTTTTTTGATCAATGGGTTCGCGGAACGGGGATTCCGCGCTACGCCGTCACGTATCGCGTGCAGCCGGAAGGGAATTTATTTCGCGTTCGCGGCACGCTCAAGCAATTGGAAGTTCCCGACGAGTTCACCGCCTTCGTTCCGCTCTACGCGGCAAATGCGTCCGGCAAGCCGGTGCATCTCGGCAATGTTCTCACCACCGGAACTTCCACCAGTTTCCAATTCACCACCCGCGTTTCGCCGCGAAAAATTCTGATCGATCCGCAGCTCACCCTCCTGAGCATTCACGAATAATAAAATATTATTTTTGTTCGATCTGTTTTCCGAAGACAAGAGAAACCGGTTCCGTTTCGATCGCGGTTTCCGCGCGAAGCGATTGGCCCAACCAATTTTGAATTTTCGATTTCTTCCAAGGAGCTGAAAAACTAAGGTTTGCTCGGGCTCAGCGTCCAGCGGTAAATTCCGTATCCCAGGCCCACTCCGATCGCCGCCGCGCCAACCAGCACCAGCACCGTGTGCGAACCTTTCACCGGTTTCACTTTTTGGTATTTCGGCCCGCCGCCTTGCGATTGATCCTGGTCCTGGCTGGAACTCTGCTCGGAAGCATCCAATATTACGTGATACGAAGTGTTCTCCGGAATCGAAAATCTTTCTCCGTTGGATTCCAATTCCAGAACGCCATGAAAATTCGAAACAATCAAATCGTTCGGTCCCAGCACCGTCACCTGCGCATGAGTGGAAGCCTGTGAACTCGGCCGGAACACCGCGGAATCCGCATGGATTTCCATCGGCTCGCTTCCGCTTGACGTGAAACCTGCCGTCCCGCGATTCAGCGTGGCACTAACTCCATTCTCCCTGCCGGTTACCGTCGCGGCACTCGAAGCCAGCAAATAAACCTGTCCGGCGCTGACGCGCACGCGCATTGAACCACTCACGCCAGTCGCTAAGCTGTCTCCCGTATATACGGAAGCGCCGCCAACGGCTTGCGCCGAGCCCAGTTGTGCGTCCTGCGCCTGCACCACCATCCCCAATGATGGGACAGGTGCTCCAAAAGCGGGCATGGCAATCAGGCTCGCTATCAGTACAAATGTAAGACACTCACGAACGACGGTTCGCACAATGGCCTCCGAAAAACGGTCACATTTCAATCTAGGGGGGTATCGGCGGACTGTCAATGGAACGGTTTGTGAGGTGTTCTAAGAGTTAAGCCGTTCCAAAAAGCCGTGAACGGCGAAAGCGCTAAGTCTTGGGCCGCAGCCAACTTAAATGGCCTAGACGGCAATACGCCTTGCCCCATCCCCACACCCACCGCCATTTTTTGTTACTCCGCATTCCACCAGTTCGACCGGCAAACCTACTGGCTCATGCCGCTTTGCTTCAACGATTCTTCCCGCTTAGCCTTGAACTCCGCATTCGGCTTCCATTCCGGGATCTTCGCATCATTGGCCACGCGGTAGCCCACCAAGAAATACAATTTACAATCCTGCACATCGCCGCTCAAATCCCAATCCGGCTTAATTACGTCCGAAGGCTTATGGTAATCATTCTGCGTGTATTCATTGCGCATCTTCATCCCGTAGCCTTCCGGCTTGCCCACGTAATCGATTCCCTCGTTGGGATCGAACGCCGGCACTCCCTCTTTCGCAAAGCTAAAGTGATCCGACCGATAGAAATACCCCTTCTCCGGCTCGGGATCGCCCTTCACCACGCGCCCCTGCTCCTTGGCCACGGCTTCCACCACTTCATCCAGAGTCGATTTCCCCAGGCCGATGCTGACGATATCTCTGGTCACGCCCAGCGTATTCATGGCATCCATATTGATATCTGCTACGGTGCGCGCGATGGGATAGAGCGGATGCTCGGCATAATATTGCGATCCCAGCAGGCCCTGTTCCTCCCCGGTTACCGCCAAAAACAGCACAGTGCGCTTCGGCGGCACTTTCAATTGCTGGTAAGCTCGCGCAATTTCCAGCAGCGCGGCCACTCCCGAAGCATTGTCTTTCGCTCCGTGATAAATCTTGTCGCCGTTCACTTCCTTGCCGATTCCGAAATGATCCCAATGCGCCGAATAAATCACATACTGATCTTTCAACTTCGAATCGCTGCCCACGCGCTTGGCGATCACATTGTGCGAATCCAAAGTGCGCAGCGTATTGTGAATTTCCATCTGCGCCTTCAACCCCAGCGGCACCGGCTGAAAATCCTTGCTCACCGCGGCTGCTTTCAATTTCGCGAAATCCTGTCCCGCGGCCTTGAACAATTGCGCCGCCATTTCATGAGTGATCCATCCCTCCACCGCCAGCCGCCCCGCGTTTTTATCCGGCGATTGCAGCGTAAACTGCGTCCCGCTCCAGCTTCCGGCAACCACTTCCCACGGATACCCCGCCCGGTCCGTCTCATGGACGATGAAGCATCCCGCCGCGCCCATCTCCGCGGCCTTCTCGTATTTGTACGTCCAGCGCCCGTAATAGGTCATGGCCTTGCCGCCAAACATGCTTTCATCCGCCACCGGAGGATCATTCACCAGCACAATCAGCACTTTCCCTTTCACATCCACATTCTTGAAATCGTTCCACTGGTATTCCGGCGCCTGCACTCCGTATCCCACAAAAACCAATTCGCCATCCAGCTTCACCGATTCCACCGACCGTTTCGTCCAGGCAATAAAATCTTTCTGATACGCCGCCGTAATCGGCTTCCCGCGCCCCGTAAATGTCAACTTCATATCCGGATCAGCCGTAATCCCCACAAACGGCACGTTCTGCAAATAACTCCCATCCGGATTCCCCGGCAACGCTCCCATGTCCTTGAATTGCTTCTGAATATAATCAATCGTAAGCTGCTCGCCCTTCGACCCCGGCCCCCGCCCCTCGAATTCATCCGACGACAGCGTCTTGATCGCCGCCAGCATCCGCTCTCCCGAAATCGAATTCACCCCGGCAGTAGGCGCGCTAGGCGTGCAGGAACATCCCGCCAACGCCACCGCCATCCCCAGCGCAAACAGGACGAGCGCTTGCGCTGCGCCGCTCCCCGCCAAGCCTCTACTCCGGCCGGGTGAGGCGCACGAACCAGCAGCGAATTTCCTAATCGAAAAAACAGCCCGAAAACAGACGATATAGAGGCGATTAGACAATCACATCTCCTTGTATTTTCATGGAGTTACACAAAACTGACTGCGTTCCGTCCTGGCGATTAGCTAATAGTTATACTCTCCCCATATTCGAGAGCCCCGCCAGCCGATCCTCGCTTGACGAAGGCGGACACAAAAGTGCTCCTCCGCCGCAACACAAATGCATTTTGTGGCCCCCTGAAATTCTCCGCTCTTCGTTCAAATATTTCATCCCATTCAGGCTAACGTAAACTCCCCGCAATTGGAAGGGCTCTGCCTGTAGACATTGGCCGCCGCGCAGATCGATGCTTACGAAACGCGCATACGTAGAGTCCAACCCGAACGAGAGCGCGACTCGAGCCACGGTTCTTAGTAGCACAGCCACTCTTGGCTGTGTGCTTTTATGTCTTTATTGAATGGAAATTCGCACAGGCAGGGGTGCCTATGCTACCAAGAGTGTAGGGGCCGGCCTCGGGCGGCCGTGCGCAGTTCGCACCCCGATGAATTTGATCGGGGCGCCCAGTTTTTCGAACGGTCTAGTGGACGAAACCAATGCGAGCAATCATCCTGGCAGTTTTGCTGGCTGGAACAAACCTGGCCGCGCAAGCGCAGCCGCAGCCGCAACCCCAAACCGAACCACTAAAACCAAAATACGATTTCACCCTGCCGCAAGAAGCAAAAGATCAAATTAGCCGAAAGCGCCGCCCCTCCCGAAATTTCCGGAAAAGCCACCGTCTACATCCTCGAAAAAACCGGCTACCTAAAAGCCCGCGACGGCTCCAACGGCTTCACCTGTTTCGTCGACCGCCAAGCCCCCGTAAACCTCGAACCCACCTGCTTCGACGCCGAAGGCAGCGCCACCACCTTCCTAACCCGCCTGTTCGTCGAAGACCAGCGCGCCCAAGGCAAATCCGAAGACGAAATCACCGCCGCCCTAACCGCAGGCTACCAATCCGGAAAATTCCGCGCCCCCCAAAAGCCCGGCATCGTCTACATGATGTCCGACCAAGGCTTCCTGCTAATCCCCAGCGTAAACAAAATAGTCCCAATCCCCCCGCACCTAATGTTCTACGCCCCCTACGCCACCGAAAAAGACATCGGCACCCCGCCAGCAGCAGCCAACATGCCCCGCATAATTCGCCCAGGCCAGCCCGATGCTTACATCATCGTGATCCCCGGCTCGCACGCGGCGCATGCGGGACATTAGCGTAAGGGGTATTTCACGATGGTGAAGCGGTAGCCTTGCTAAATTCCTTTCGAATTTCTCAAGCCGTACCTTGCCCGATTCATGCCATGCCTGTAAAAAAACGGGATCGAATATACTTCCTCGCCACCCTTCTTGCTTTTTGAGAAAAATCCGATTGCCAACAAGTTGTTCGGTAGTTCCCTTCCATTCAGCTCCAAGCAAAACTCGTAGAGTTGATGCATTATAGTCCGTTTTTCCTCCTACAAATTTCTCAATATCCTTCCATAGATGTGGGGAATTCGGCTTGGAGATATGTCTGGCGCTTCCGTTTAGAAAGCTCCTCGAATCCATACTGAATCGCAGCGGGGCCAATCCCCAATCCGATACACCGTCTGATTCAGCAGTGCAAATATCTTGCTGTTTCTGCTTCGCTCTGAATCGAAGATCAAGCACGTCGCGCGGGGTAACTACTACCTCGGCCGTCAGCGCATCGATTGTAATCCAGCGAATCGTTCAACTCTGTCTTAGGCCCCCTAAAAACGGTAGGTGGAAAAATCTTATCGAAGCACTCTGTGCGGTATGATGCACTTGTTTCTAACTGCTCCTGAACTATGTTAAGAAACTGTCTGATATTCTTATTTGCGGAGAACCGCTTCACAACCATTGCAAGAATTTGATCTTGGGTCCATCGCAGCGTGTCTGCTTGCCGAACGGTCACATGCGTAAGCGCCGTAAATCCACTTTCAGTTCGCGTTACCTGCTCAAGCATATCGTCACGCAGAAAGACTTTCACTCTAATATCCGCCGAAGCAAAATAACGCATCGCCCAACGAACCCACGCAGTGCCGTTCGCTCAACATCTGAGCGACGAGGAAAAATCTCATCAAGGCGGTCGACCATTAGCCACAGGGATAGTTGACTCGCTCGGAGCACACCTTCCAATGTTTCCTTGACCTCGTTCACAAACTGAGGAAGGAATGTTCAACTGAAGTTTCGGACTTTGCCGGCGTATCCTCCCGTCTAGTGCCGAACAAATCCACTTCCCACTCGCCACCATCTCCTGGATATTGGAATTTAACTTTTGGCCTCCAAGAAGATAGGACGTGCAGTGACCAGTCGAGTATGTATAAGCGAGCGCCTCGCTTTAACTTCTGGAATTTTTGCACTGACACAGGCCCGCTGAAACTTTTCGATTTCTTTTCCGGAACCTTCGAGAAATTCGCGGTACCGAGTGCCTTTAAATAAAATGTTCGTGAGCCAATGAAATGAGATAAATGCACCAAAAACTGACAAACTCAGCCTCTGAAAGCTTTGAGAACCTATCAGTGAACGCGTGGAATACAGGATCGCCGGGGGCTTGAACACCGTGAGCAACAACTACCTTACGATTATCAAGAGGTAGTCTGGCAAGAAGTCGACGAATATCCGAATAGGGCACTCTTGCCCGACCCCTTAGTCCCTGGGATCAGATCGACCCGATCATTCAAAAGGTCTGAGAACGCAGAAGTTTCAATTCTTGCAGCCTCAAGTAGTGTGTCCGATTCGGCGACTGAGGAGCCGAGATCAAGGCCCTGAAACAGTTCGCCAAGTACTACATTTTGATAACTCATTTCGTGTCTCGTCCGACGCGCGGATGCGAGCACCCGAATAGTGTCAATGTTTGGCACTGTACCACGCATGTAGTATACCATCTGAGTGACACCCTTCGCGGTAAAAGGCACGGTCTAGGCACCTAAGAAACTGCTCGACAAAATGTTTGGGGTGGTAGTCCTTCAAGAACTTACACCAGCTAGGCACGCTCCTCTGCGTGGGGGGCTGGAACCCAAAATTTTCTAAACGGATTGAGCCTGCGCGATCGCCGTCCAACGGACGACCCGCCCCAAGGCACCGGTCTGATCATACAGCTGGAGATAATATATTGACGCGCAATTAACCTCGATGGTACCCTTCGCCGCGGTTCAAAATCGTCGGCAATCTGCCGGATTCTTAGGAGCGGCCCATGACTATCAGCGCACTCGGAAAGACGACGGCTCTAGCAATGCTATTGGTGGCGATCAATGCTCTGCAAGAGCCCGCGAAAGCCCAGATTACGGATCTCGCCCTCTCGGGCGCTGGCGCAGCTATTGGCACCATGGCCGTTGGCAAAGTGTTGGACGATCTGCAGCGGACGGTGCAGAACGTAGGTTCCATCTTGAACAACGACTTTAATTTGGATTATGGGAACGCCTTCATCACGCTGCAATCAGGCACGCAGGGCGTCCTGTACGCGCTCGATAATGAGCGGTCAAAAATCGTCAACGATCTCGATACGCAGCGCAAAGAAGCGCTGTTAGACGTTTATGTGCTGGCAAACGATATGCTAAAGAAGGAGATCCCATTCGAGCAGGCTAAACTTAAAGTTGATACCCTAACGGTCCTTAACCACGTCCGTCTGATTCGTTGCAACTGCACCCTTCATGATTACACGGATCGATCCGAGCGTGATCATCTGCAAGGACAGCGGAGGTGCCGACGTAACGGTCCTCGGAATTGGAATAGGTAACCAGGAAGGTAGACAACTTCCGACAACCGTCACACTCATGCCACCGGATGGCCCACCTGTGGAAGTGAATCCCGACAACATCCCGGACGGCATTACATTTACCATGTCGCGGGGTGCCGTTGCGCAGAAGTTTGACTTAAAGTCGATGTATCGGATGAGAGTCAAAATTGCATCGAAGGTTCCGGTGAGTTGCGGCGTCCTACACTTATGGAAGTGCGAGCGCCCCTTTGAGTTCGAGTACTCGATGACGCTATTCCCGAAGGTCGCTATCAGTGGTGTTGTTAATCAGATCCGAGTTACGCCTACGACTGATCCCAGCACGAGAACCGCGATATACACCCAGACGACTACGCCGAATGGAGATGGCAATAATATGCAGACTTGGAGTACGCCAGCGGTATCTGCCGATCCTGGTTACCAGATCACGAAGATAGAGCTTACTAAGACCGACAACGCGTGGAACAAACCGGGTAATCCATGCGTTTTCGTTTATGTAGACTCAGAAACAATGAACCCGCGGAATATGGGCGCTTCAGCTCAGATGACGGGCAAAAACAATAGCTGGCCGTGTACGCTTCACTTCACTATCTGGGAGGAAAAGAAGACAAACAACTCAGTGACGCTACCCAGCTTTCCGGTTGGTTTCGCTCCGGGCGAGACGCAACCTGTCAAGGTGGTTGGTGACGCGGCAAGCGTATTTATGAGCTTGATAAGCGCTACTGGAGCAAAATATATTGTGCCACTCGTGCCCCTTGGGGGTTCGGCTGTGAGTGATCCAGTCGTTTGCACCGGCAGACAGGATATTGGCGGCGGTTATTTTCAATATTTTTGCACTGCCAAGAAGGTCGATTTCTACTAGGCCGAGTTGGCGGTTAGCACACCTCTGCGGTTCACCACGTAGCCGGTTTTCTTCGATGTGTAATTCTTTCGAGTGGCGTTGCTGGCGCGACGACCATTTGGATAGAAGCCAAGAGCCGTCAAGAAACGAAAAGGTCAAAATCAACAGCCTTTCAAAACCGGAAAGGATGCGGCACCCGGCACCGACCCACTTACCCAGTTACAATAGGCGAAGAGATTAAATGAGTGTTCGAACTGACAAATTGGTTGATCTCTTTGTGGAGAAGTTGCGCGCGGCAGAGGTGTCCGTTCAGCGCGGGGACAACACTGCGCGTCTCGGCGAGATAAAAGCAAAATTACCGAAACGATTTCCGGCGTCGTTTGGATCTTTGCTGGCGCGATATTCATTTGATGCGTTCGATCTAGGAGGAATTTATTAGTTTGCGTGCAACTCGAGACGCTAGCGCTTATTTCAACGCTGCTTCGGCGGAGAAAGGATCGCTTTCGGAAGTGCTGTTGCCGGCCGGGTATGTGCAAATTGGGCAGCCTGAGGGTGGGAGTTTTGACGCGGTTTGTTTCGACATGAATGAGCGGAAGCAGAATCGTGAATTCCGGATTGTGCAAATCGACCACGAAGAAATCCTGATCCATCGGCGGATCAAGATTCGGCGGGCACTTTGGGAATCTTTCTACAAGCTTGTGGAACACGCGTTATCCCGCCCATAAGTTCGAATGGTCTATGTGTTTCCGTGGGAAAAGATGAACACAGAAATCCGTAGGATTGTTACGTTTAAGAGCGCGGCGTTTAATACGACCGAGTCGAAGGAATATTTCATCAATCCGGGTTGCTACGGAGACGATGTGGCGAAATGGCTGATCGGTGAACTGCGCAAGAAGGGGTTACGACTGCCAACGAGCCGGCCAGGAGGATTTCGGTTGGTATCTGCGTTTCCACGTCGCGGGAATCGCTTACGACTTCGTGATCGGATATCGACCCGGTCGCGCGCGCGACGAGGGAACTTGGATTGGGTGGCTTGAGCGGAAGCGTGGATTCGTTGGCTCCTTGTTTGGAGGGCGCACACGCGGAATCAATCCGGCGGCTGCGGAGGCTTTGCACGATATTTTCTCTAGTTCGCCCGAGATTCGAGATGCGCGTTGGCATTTCCAAAAGGATTTTGACGCAGGATATGAGGAACGCGCGGCTTCTTCGCCTTTCTAAAATAGTCCGAGAGGAAATCCAACCCAAGCGGGCGCAGCAAGCAGCGCCCCTACAATCGAGAAACAATTTCGCGGCAAATACGGCCGCTTGCGTGTCCTGGGAACGCCATTCTCCTGAATGGCGGTTTGTTGGGTGGCGATTTCGTTTTTGGATAACGCCAATCGGGAGATTGGCGTTCCCGGCCTGTGGCGCATCCTGCGGTTTTTCACGATGCGGGTTTTCTTCGTGGTAAGCTGCCGCAGCGAACGATCGGGAGGGAGTACATGAAAGCGCCAATCCTTTACCGAATCTCTTCTGTTCTTCTGCTGCTTTTTGCTGTCGGACATACACTTGGTTTTCGCCAGTCCGATCCCGCATGGGGAGTTGATACGCTTCTTGGCTCGATGCGGTCAATTCACTTTGACGTGCAGGGGTTCAGCCGGACCTATTGGGACCTCTTTGTCGCGGCTGGATTCTCGGTCGGCGTGTTTTATTTATTCGCGGCGGTATTAGCGTGGCAGCTCGGTGGCCTTCCGGCAGAGACGTTGGCGATCATGCGCGTCACTGTGTGGGCTCTCGCTCTTTGCTTTGCCGCCATCACGGTTGTGAGCTGGAGATACCTCTTTATCCTCCCTATCGTTTTTCAATCGTGATTACAGTGTGTTTGACTGCGGCGGCGTGGCTCTCAGCTAAGACGAGCTGAAATTTGGTTGGGAAGCGACCGGTCCAGTCTTGGGCGGGTGGGCTGGACGTTTGCTGCTCGAACGACTTCGGGTGCCCAACACGCCGGTTTTGCGTGTGGGGGTTTTGACTTTGACTTTCTGATTCTTGCTTGTCTGCGCTTCCCTTTCCTCAAAATGCTGCAATCAGCTCCCAAAGGCCTATGCGAAAAAGTCTTGACTTTGGTGGTACCTTTATGGTAAATAGTTGTATGAGAGAATACGTTGACAGTCCCCGATCACCACTGCTGACCGGCCATCTTCTCTTGCCGTCGCATCCCTTCAGGCATCCTGGCAATCCGATCCCGCGGAAAATTTCAGAATGTGCGGAGCCCATCTTGCAAATACATTTGGGACGAAAAGCTCTCATTTCTAATCGCCTGGTTAATCGCCAATGAGAAACAATGTCAAAATGACGCAAACCATTGACAACACTTGCGGTTATAAGTATGAAATCCTAATCGCCTCTATTCGTGTGTTTCCGGCCCCCTTATTTCCGAGCTCGGTTCAGCCCGCGAAATCAGCGCATTCGCGAACCAATCGGACGAAGAGAGCAAGAGT
>CAWCQU010000007.1:0-537620 GCA_963797765.1 uncultured Acidobacteriota bacterium
TGCCTTGGGCGCAGGAGGTCTGGAGTTCGAATCTCCACGCCCCGACCAATTCTTCCGAGCGATTCCGCACTGGCTGCCGCGAAATTCCGCCATTTGATCAGGCTTGGAGTGGGCGTGAACGAAGCTCATTCTTCATTGCACAGAGCGGCGCCTCCGGCGATGCCCGAGTTCGCGCCGTAATGGGCGAGGACGAGAGGGATTTCCTGACAGCGCGAATTCACGGACCAGTTGGGCAATCGATTGAGGATTTCGTCGAAGAACGGGTGCAGCATCGCCGCAACGCCGCCGCCGATGATCATCACATCGGGTTCCAGCAGATCCACGGTGTTGCCCAGCCAGACCGAGAGAAGTTCGACTGTTTCCAATAATATTTCCTTCGCGAGAGGATCGCACTGGGCGCTCGCCTGTCCCACCATTTCGGTGGTAACCGCGTCGATTTTACCGCCGGCGAGTTCGAGTATCTTGGAATTCGAGGCGGGCTGTACCGCCAGCTTGGCGCGAGCTCTTCGGGCGATGGCGGGACCTGATGCCAAAACTTCTATGCAGCCTCGTTTGCCGCATCCGCAGCGCGGGCCATTGTAATCAATGCTGACATGGCCGCCTTCGGCAGCGGCGCCGGTGCGGCCGTGGAAAATATGTCCGTCAAGGACGATGCCAGTGCCGATTCCGGTGCCGATGGTGGCGTAAAAAACATTGCGGTAGCCTCGGCCGGCCCCCCAAAGCACTTCGGCTAGCGCGGCAGCGTTGGCATCGTTATCCACTTTCACCGGGATGCCGTAACGCTGCGAAATTCCTGAGGCCAGAGGAAAATTGCGCCAACAGGGTACATTGGGAGGATTGATCACGATGCCGGTTTTCGGGTCGAGTGGCCCGGGAGCGCAAACACCGATGGCGCTAACCGTGATTCGGGTTTGGGGATTTGTCCCGATCAGAGAATCGATTGCCTCGGTCACGGCGTGAAACCCCGCGGCCGCGTCACCGTGCGAGGTCATCGGCATGCGGACATTGGCGCCGATTTCGCCATGGCAATCCACCAGGCCCGCGGCCACCTTGGTGCCGCCAATATCCACGCCGATTACGTGTCCAGTGCGCGGTGCAGCGTTTGACATCAACAGATTTCTCCCAGACTTCATCGAGCAACGCGCGCTGGAAAATTTGCCAGCGTACAGACTTTGACGACGCATCACTTGCCGCCACTACCGCGGAAGTTACAGGCGGCTCAATTTTTCGCTACTGTGGCGAGGCCGTAATCCACATTCAGGTCCACTTGCACTTTAATGATGTTCGAGATCCTGTTGAACGCCATGTTATGAGTAATTCCGAATTGGCGCCGATTGAATGAAAAATATCCTTCGATCCGCCGATGACCGCTTTCTACCGGGTATAGCGTAATCGAGGCGAGAACCGGCCTGGTGATCCCGCGAACTGTGAGGTTTCCCGACATCAGAAATTTCGATGGATCATTGCCGCGGACAATGCTCGTCGAAACAAATCGAATTTTCGGATATTCCTGCACTGCGAAGAAATTCTTTCCTCGAGCTTGCCGGTCTTTGAATCCGCTTCCCGTGGACACACTGGCGGCATCGATTTGCAGGGCAAGCGAGGCATCCGCAAACTTTTCACCGGGCATTATCAACTTCGCTTGCCAGGCGCGAAACACGCCATCGATGTTGGCGAATGTGGAGCTGACCTGAAATTGAATTCGCCCGCCATCCACAGCCACCTCGGTCGATCGGCCGGGCCGTGGCTCGGCGGTGAGCGAAGTTGCCGAAAAAAGCAGGAGAAAGCACATGGTCCCCACTCGGATCATCGAAGCACCTGGAAGCATCTGCACAAAAAGTCCGTCTCGGGCGTAAAGAATAACCATATTCTACGGCAAATTATGATTCTATCTCGCTTTCTTTTTGCCTGCGCAGTTGAGCCACTACCAGTCGAATCTCATCGAAGGTAATATCAGGCCGCAGCATTTCTTTGATTGGGTTCAGGCGTTTGAATCCGAGACGCGCGCAGGCGTCTTCAATTAACCAACGCTTTTGCTCATCCACCCAGCTCGCTTGAAATTCCAGTTCACCTTTTTCCACCAGACGGGCGACCAAATCGATGACCGAGCTTACCTGGCGGCCGCGAATTCTGGCAATTTCCGAGAAGGTGCGGCCTTCGGATAGCAATTTCATTGTTTCTTCCGCCGGCATGGTGGTGACTGCCGCTTCCGGGGTGGCGCGGGTTCCTTCGCGAAATCGCCGCAGCGCGTCCAGGATCTGGCGGCCGTAAAGTTCTGTTTTACGTTCGCCGAAGCCCGGAATCTTCCGAATTTCCTGCAAGGAAGCCGGGCGGATTTTGCAAATCTCATCGAGAGACGTATCGTGCATCACCACAAAAGCGGCAATGCCATTTTCCTTGGCCGTCGTGCGGCGCCACTCGCGCAGATATTCACGCAATTCCGAATCGACGTCTTTGTGGGCGCGTTGCTCTCCCGAATGCTTCTTCATTGAAGTCGCGAGGCTCTCCGAGGATTTCGTTTCCCCTCGATACTTGGCATGGAGAATTTCCGATACTCGCTTGCCGCGTTTTGGCCGCTTCGTTTCCACCGTCTCGGAAAGCCAATCGGGCTCGCCTATACACACGTCGCAAGCTCCGCAGGTGGTCCAGCGCGGCGTCTCGCCGAAGTGCACGCAAATGCGGCGATGCCGGCAATTTTCAGATTCGGCGAAACCACGGACCATGTGATAGCGCTGCCAGGCGCGCTCCTTCTCCTGCGCTTGTGTGATTTGCCCGATGAAATGGGTCAAGAG
The DNA here is from genome assembly GCA_963797765.1 of uncultured Acidobacteriota bacterium. GTDB lineage: Bacteria > Acidobacteriota > Terriglobia > Acidiferrales > UBA7541 > JBGPTK01. The sequence continues at coordinate 2,793 of CAWCQU010000007.1, forward strand.
GCCAACATCGCGCATTTGCCACAGGAGAATGCAATCCGCGGGATTGCCGTCGCGGCCCGCTCGTCCGGCCTCCTGATAAAATTGCTCGATCGATTTCGGCAAGGAGAGATGAATCACGGCGCGAACAGCGGCTTTATTGATGCCCAGACCGAAGGCGACTGTGCCTACCAGCACGCGAACTTCGTCCGACATCCATCGCTCCTGGTTCTGCCGCCGCGTTTGTGCGTCCATTTTGCCATGATACGGAATCGCGGGAATTCCCTGCTCTTCCAGGAAATCCACGGTTTCTTCCACCCGGCGAATCGTGGGCGCGTAGACGATGACGTTATGGCCCGAGTAATTGTGCAAGGCTCGCAGCAGCAGGGCGGTCTGGGTGCGGCTATCGGATTGCTTCACGATGTATCGCAGGTTGGAGCGGTGGAAGCTGGCGATGTACTTGTCCGGATCGCGCAGGCGGAGCTGTTCGATAATATCGTGACGGACCTGGCGCGTCGCGCTTGCCGTGAACGCGGCGATGGGACGCTCGGGAAAACGGTCGCGCAGGGAGCTCAACTGGCGGTATTCGGGGCGAAATTCGTGCCCCCATTCCGAGATGCAGTGCGCTTCATCGATTACGAAGAATGAAATCGATACCCGTTTGAGCCATTCCATGGTGTCCGCACGCGCCAGCCGTTCGGGGGACAAATATAAAAGCCGGTATTTTCCTTGGAGCGCTTGCCGGCGAACAAGGTCTTGCTCATCCGCTTTCAAGGAACTATTCAACAACGCGGCAGGGATTCCCATCTGTCCCAATTGGGCGATCTGATCCTGCATCAAGGAAATCAGAGGCGAAATCACCACGGCAGTTTGTTCCGGCAGGAGCGAGGCGGGCAATTGATAACACAATGATTTGCCGCCGCCCGTCGGCATGATCACGCAGGTGTCATGGCTGGCCAAAAGGCTTCGTACAACGCGTTCCTGGAGCGGACGAAACGATTCGTAGCCCCAGAAGCGTTTCAGCGCCGGCAGCAGATCCAGCGCCCGCAGCAGATCCATCGAGGCAGTCATTGCAGCAGTATAGTTCTTGGGTTCGGCATGCGTCGAGGGCCGAAGCGGAGACAACACTTCATTTCACTCAGAACCGGGAATTATTTGCCGGGCCATGAATGATCTGCTAGAAGTGTGCCATGGAACGAATCCAAGTGGGGCTGATCGGATATGGTCTGGGCGGCGCTGTCTTTCATGCCCCGCTAATTTGTTCCGTTGCTGGTTTAAATCTTAAGGCGGTCTCGACTAGCCGCGTTGAACAAGTGCAGCGTGATCTGCCTGGCGTAATTGCTGTGCCACACCCCGAGGCAATCTTGTCCGATCCTGAAATTGAGTTGGTGGTGATTGCTTCGCCAACGAGCACGCATTTCGATCTGGCGTGCGCTGGGCTGATGGCCGGGAAAAACCTGGTGGTTGACAAGCCCATCACCACCACCGTTCAGGAAGCTGACCGGCTGATCGACCTGGCTAAATCACAAAAATTGCTTCTCAGCGTGTTTCAAAACCGGCGTTGGGAGAATGGTTTCCTGACGCTCCGGCGTTGCATCGACCAAGGTCTGCTCGGCAAGGTCTACCACTATGAAGCTCATTACGATCGATTTCGTCCTGCCATTAAACAGGGCTGGCGCGAAAAGCCATTGCCCGGCTCGGGAATTCTTTACGATCTCGGCTCCCACCTGATCGATCAGGCTTTGGTCCTTTTCGGCCTCCCGCAATCTGTTACGGCGGACGTGATCACTCAGAGGCCGGAGGGTCTGGTAGATGATTATTTCCATTTGATCCTGGCGTACGAGCGACTACGCGTGATTCTGCACTCCGCGACTCTCGTCCGGGCGCCAGGACCCCGGCTGATTGCTCACGGAGACGGCGGCTCCTTCGCAAAATATGGCGAGGATGGGCAAGAAGAAGCGCTGAAAGCCGGGCGCAGGCCAACTGGCGGGGATTGGGGCCGTGATGATCCCGATCACTGGGGGGTTCTCACTGCAAGTGATGGACTTTCTCGCACGATCGAATCCGTGCCGGGGGCATATCAGAGATATTACGAACTAGTGGTTCCGTGGATTCGCGATGGCGGTCCAGCCCCCGTCGATGCGGTTGATTCGCGCCATGGGGTTTTGATCATCGAGGCTTCGCGGGCGAGCGCCCGGGAGCGCCGGACCGTTGACTTGGAAGATTTCGTGTAAGTCGAACCCAGCAAGATCGCGGGCAGCGACCCTTGCCCCTTGGAAATCACCCCGATCAATCGGCGTACCCAAACCGCGCATGGCTTGGCCCAAATAAAACCTTCACCAGGCTTGAATCACAGCAGAGAAGCTGAGATCGAACAGCAATTTCCTGCGCAGCCCTTTGTTCCGTCGCCCTTGAACTTGAGCAGAAAGCTTGTACCGTTGGGCCTGCCCGCCGCATCGTAATTCAGGTGTGCCGGGAATCGCCGGAGAGGATTTCCGTGGCCACGCCGATTTCTAGCTGAGTGTTATATTGGCAGCAACATGATATTTAGAGACGGCGGCAATTTCCTGGGGCTGCTAGACTTTCGTTGGGGCGATCCCAAGACACTTCGAACGCAGGACCGGTTGAAGGCATATCAGCGAAGTGGCATTTGCATCGTTTCAAATGGATACAGTGATGGATGGATTTGAATATGTCGGGAGGCTCTAATTCCTGTGCGAATCTTGCTGGCAGATGATCATTCCGTTGTTCGGCGGGGGCTTCGTACCCTTCTAGAAACTCAGGCCGGATGGGAGATATGTGGCGAAGCATCCAATGGAAGGGAAGCTATAGAACTGACTCGAGAGCTGCAGCCGGACGTTATTGTGATGGACATCAGCATGCCGGAACTGAACGGACTGGAAGCGACTCGCCAAATCACCAAAAAAGATCCGAAGATCGAAGTGCTGATTCTGACTTTGTACGACTCGGAACAAATGATTCGCGAAGCGCGGGATGCCGGCGCCCACGGATATATTTTGAAGTCCGGACTGGATAGCGCGTTACTCGACGCGGTGCGGTCACTGGGCGATCACAAACCATTCTTCAGGAGCAGCGCGGAATACGCAATGTAGGTGGGGGGGCGCGTTCCCGCAGGACTTTCGCTGCACCCAACGTTGTGATGCCGTATTTCCCGTTTTCAGATTCGCTGAAAAGAATTTCCAGCCAAATCAATTGAATTTCCGCATGATTTCTCCCGAAATTTCGAATACGCGCCGGCCAATCGCACGAATGCTTCCCCATCTTGGTGGTTTCGAAAAACTTGCGGCAGGAATCAATTCAAGACAAACTGTCAGCGGCGGGTTGAAATCCGGAATCATACAACATAGATATGAAGATCCAGAAAAAATGGCCGATTGTTGGAGGAGTTGTCCTGCTGGTTTTGATTCTAGCCTCCATAGGCCTGCAAATATTTTCACGGAATTTTGTCCGCGCGCACGCCAGAGAATACTTGAGCAAGCGCTTCCAGAGTGACATGCAATTCTCATCCCTCGACGTTTCCGTACTGCCATTCGTCCACATTGAGTGCGACGACGTGGTTTTCCGGCATCACGGACGGACGGATGTGCCTCCCTTGATCACGGTCAGGAAGATTACGCTCGACGGCAGTGTGTTCGGACTCCTTTCCATTCGTCCGCATCTGAGCAGCGCTCACATTGACGGGCTAAGGATCATCGTCCCCCCGCGCGAGCACAAGAACGGGGATGCCGAGAAGCGGGCGGAAGAACCGAAACCAGCGAAGCACTCCGCATTCACTGTTCAGACCGTGACCACCGAAGACGCGGAACTCGATCTGTTACGCAAGGATTCGACCAGGCCCGCGCTTACTTTCGCGATCCATCAGCTTACGATGCACTCGGTGAACCTGGATAATCCCGCGCCGTTCCACGCCACTTTGACGAACCCAAAACCCATCGGAGAAATCCACAGTGACGGTGATTTTGGCCCGTGGGACGCCGGTGAGCCCAGCCTCACGCCAGTTCGCGGAACTTTCGCTTTCTCTCACGCCGATTTGAACACGATCAAAGGCATTTCCGGGATTCTCAGTTCCGATGGCGCGTATGACGGCGTGCTGGAACACATCAACGTCCATGGGGCCACCAGCACGCCGGATTTCTCGGTAGACATCAGTGGAAACCCTGTCTCGCTGACCACGCAGTACGACGCCTACGTCGATGGCACCAATGGGAACACCGTCCTGAACTCCGTGAACGCTCAGTTTCTGCATACTTCTCTGGTTGCGAAGGGCGCGATCCTGGAGATCCAGAATAAAGAAGGCCGGGAAGTGAAGCTCGATGTGGTCTTAGACAATGGACGGCTGCAGGATCTTCTTGTACTTGCGGTGAAAGGCAAACCGCCCATGACCGGCAGTTCGAGTTTGCAAACGAAATTTGACCTGCCTCCCGGAAAGGAAACTGTAATCACGCGATTGAATCTGGATGGACAATTCAATATCGCAAATGGGCGATTCGCTCAGGAACAAATCCAAAATAAGGTGGATACACTCAGTAACCGCGGACAAGGCCAGCCGAAAGAAGGAGACGCAGGAACCGCTGTCTCCCAACTGCGCGGAAAATTCAAGCTCCGGAATGGAGTGGCCACGTTCTCATCTCTCCAGTTCGATGTGGAGGGAGCTTCCGTACAACTTGCTGGACAATATAATCTGGCGGACGAAAGCCTGGATTTTAAAGGCGTTCTTCGCATGCGGGCGCGGCTTTCGCAAACTACTACCGGAGTGAAATCCTTTTTCCTGAAAGCGCTGGATCCATTGTTCAAGGGGAAAAAAGCCGGAACAGTGCTGCCAATCAAGATCACGGGAACGCGCGAGAGTCCATCTTTTGGACTCCAGGTGGGCGCCGCGCTCACCCGAACGCAAATTGACAAAACGCAAAACCCTCCAAAGCCTTAGGAAATTTTGCTCACATCCCTTCGCGCATCAAAGCGAAGAAATTAGTTTCTAGCACAATATATCGCGTGGAAATTCTCTCGCCAGCCGCTAAGATATTCTTGAGAATATGCCAGCGGCGCTCACGACTTCACCAGAAACTCCGCCGGTTCCGGAGAGCGGCCGGGAACTCGAGCGCGTGCGTGCCGCCTATGCCCGGCGAAAAGCAAATGTGCCATTGGGCCGCTATGACCGCATTCAAGCGGCTCAACTGCTGGCCCTGCAGGAGCGCGAACAGGCTGTGGCAGATCTCTTGCGCCGGGGCGGTATCGAATCTTTGCGCGGGCTGCGCATCCTCGATGTGGGCTGCGGCATGGGCGCCGCTCTTCGCCAATTGCTTGACTACGACGCAGAACCGGCCCGCCTGTTCGGCCTGGACCTGCTTCGCGAACGGGTGGAGGGCGCTCGCAAGCTGGCGCCGCATTTGCAGTTTTCCTGCGGGAACGCGGGGCAATTGCCGTTCCCCGATGGCAGTTTCGATCTTGTGCTGCAATTCGCGGTTTTCACCTCCATCTTGGACCCCACTTTGAAGCGAGCAATCGCGAGCGAAATTCTGCGAGTGCTAAAAACGCGCGGAAGTTTCATCTGGCACGACTTTATCTACAATAATCCGGCCAATCAGGATGTCCGCGGAATTGGCCGCTCTGAAATCCAGCGCCTGTTTCCCGGATGTTCCATCCAGTTGCGCCGGATCACATTGGCGCCGCCCATTGCGCGCAGGATTGCCCGTTTTTCGCCCGCGCTTTATTTTTCGCTCGCGCAGATGCGGCCGCTGTGCACCCATTTTCTCGGTCTCATTAAAAAACACTAGAAAAACAAAAACGCATGCGCTCCCGGATCGCCATATTTATCGCTATCGTTCAACTGATTCTTTTTCTCGGACACTGGTTTCTCTACCGGACAATGGAATATTTTTGGCAAACTTCCGATTCGCCCGAGAATTGGATTTTGAAGCTCGTTTTCGCTTTGCTTTCGGTAAGTTTTGTCGCCGCGTCGCTATTGGCTTTTCGCTTCTACAATAATGCCGTCCGGCTGTTTTACACATTGGCCGCGGCGTGGCTGGGAATTCTCAACTACTGTTTTCTGGCGGCTTGCGCGTGCTGGATCGTTTACGGTGTCGTCACGCTCGCGGGCATTGCAACAAATCGGGGGATGATCGCGACTGTTCTGTTCCCGCTCGCGCTGCTCGTAAGCGTTTACGGCATCGTAAACGCGTCGTGGACGCGGGTGAAGCGGATCACCGTCCGATTGCCGAATCTGCCGGAATCGTGGCGAGGCCGGACCGCCGCACACGTTAGCGATGCGCATTTGGGCCACGTCCGGAACTACAGTTTCATCCGGCGAATCGTCGCATTGCTGCGGCGGGCGCGGCCCGATATCGTATTCCTTACTGGCGACCTGTACGACGGAACGGCCGCGGATGTAACCCGGCTCGCACAACCCCTCAGCGAGCTTTCCGCCCAACTCGGTGCATTCTTCATCGCTGGAAACCATGAAGAATTTCGCGATCATACAAAGTACCTCATCGCCATCGCGCAAGCCGGCGTGCGTGTCCTGAACAACGAGAAAGTAATCGTGGATGGATTGCAAATCGTGGGAGTGCATCACCGTGATTCAGTCGAACCTGCGCATTTCCGGTCAATTTTGCAGCGAGCTGCGCTGGACCGCGACCGCCCCAGCATTCTTTTGGTCCACACCCCTGACCGCTCGCTGATTGCCGAGCAGGAAGGCATCTCGATGCAACTCTGCGGACATACTCACCGTGGGCAACTTTTCCCTTACACCTGGATCACGGCGCGCATCTATGGTTCCCTGGTTTACGGCCTGAATCGTATCGGCGAAATGCAGGTCTATACCACCAGTGGCGCGGGCACATGGGGACCGCCTCTGCGCGTAGGCTCAAACCCCGAAATTGTATTGATTCAATTCGAATAGGAATCTTCGAAGAAAGCGATGGACGTAGTATGATTCCGTTCCATGGACACTCAAACAAATTCGCAATCCGCTGATCCCGCGCGCCAGTTGCTTCGGCACACGCTTGCCACTCTCGCCTACCGGTGCGGCAAGACCTTGCGCGGGGCTCCAGAAAGTTATGCGCAGTTCACGACCTCGCCAATCACGCGTACGCCCGTCCGCATCCTCGCTCACCTGGGCGACCTGCTCGATTGGGGCCTATCGATGGCGAATGGCGAGCGCAAATGGCACAGCTCTGAACCGTTACCGTGGGACCAGGAAGTTGCGCGCTTCTTCGCCGCGCTGCACGCATTCGATACTTACCTGGCTTCCGAGCAGCCTCTCAAAGCTCCCACCGAAAAACTTTTCCAGGGCCCGGTAGCGGATGCCTTTACGCATGTCGGCCAGCTTGCAATTCTTCGCCGGATGGCCGGCGCGCCCATCAAAGCTGAAAACTACTTCCGCGCCGAAATCGTGACTGGTCGAGTAGGTACGGAACAAAGCGCGCCCGCTGTCGAGTTCGACTGACCTGCGTCCGCGCGCCCCGGCCTGTGGAAATTTGCCGTCATTCGGAACTTTCAGCTTCGCCGCAGTCTCTCAAGTTCGCCCCGCTCCACGCCCAGCACTCGGGTACGCTGACAAGATCGGCAGACTTCTAAACAGCAGCGCGATGCGCTTCCTCGGAACCGACAGCGGCAACCAACTCTCCGGCGGCAACGACTTCCTGTTGCGAATCCTCGGCCCGCTGAAGTTGAATTCTCCGAATCTCCGTCAGCGCAATCGTTGCCCCGGCTATCGCCCACGGCACTACCGGCGAAGTCCAGAACATCGGAATTGCAAAGCGAAGCATGGCCAACCAGGCCAACGTCCCCAGCCCTCCAAAAAGCACCGCCGACAAGCGCTCCTTCTTGCGCCACGGCAGCCACAAGGAGCACAGCCCCTGAATCATCAGCGCAAAAGGAAAAGCAACAATCAGATCCACAAAATAATGTTCGCCAGTCCCCAGAGTTGCCAGCACCGTAAAAATCACGAAAGCCATCACGATTCCGCGCGACGGCCAGGAAAGCTTGCGCGAATACCACCACGCCAACAGAACCCAGGCCATGTGCAGGGAAGGTATCGCATTGCGCGGGCCCGGAATCGCAATCGGCTCGAGCAACAGCCGTGCTGCCTGGGAAATAGGCAGAGGATGAAACGGAAAACCTTGCTTGAATACATGGATAGGGCCGGTGGCCGGATATAGGTTGTAGAACAGGACGCCGAGCGGCCCGGTGATCAAGAAAGCCAGCATGACCGGCAGCGCCTTCTCTCGCTGGCGCATCAATTGCCCAGCGTAGACAAGTGCAATCGGAATTGGCAGGCCCAGATAGAAAAGGATGCCGGCCGTCCGGAGCCACGCCCATTTCAAAAACGCAACACCCATCAAAAAACTGAGCTGTACGTGCAAGCTGGCATCGAAGGAATATAAGTAGAGGTCCAATGTCTTCGGATGCGCCGTCTCCGTGAAATCCAAAAGGCTCGAAGCCATCCACTCCGATGAGACGAACAGCAAAGCGGGCACGAAGGCACAGAGCAGAAATCTGCGTTCTTCACCTTCCGCCCAAATGGTCCTGATCCCCAAAATCAGGAGGCTGCTCATTCCCAGGAGTGAGAACAAGACCATAAATCGGGGAGTGAATTTCAGGATGGAAAATTCCAGCACCGCTAGTACCGCGCTGCAAACCAGAATCAGCAGGACATCGGCCCATTTAGGCCGGACGCTTAAATGCAGTATGACGGTGCTGCCTAACGCAATCGAGAAAAAGGCGGAGGTAATCGACCCGGCGTAGAAATCTGCGTTCGACGCCAACGCTACGGCACAACCGGCCAGAATGAGGGCGAGTAGCCCTCGAACGAGAAGTTTGGAATTATTCTCCATGCGCGTGCGCGTTCGCGTTCGCCGGGAGCCCCAGCGGCAGCGTCGAGCGGTGCGGAATCATTATTCCCTTACTTCTAGCGGATTGTGAGCTTCCTGAGGACTCTGCGTGGCCATCTCGTCAATATGTGAAAGGAGTAGCTCGCCGCAGATCCGGGGCCAACGCAGAGGGAGCATATTGTGTGGCGCAGGCATCCCGACCCGCGCATCTGGCTGAGGAACCCTGCGAACAAAATAAAATAGCCGGGTGGCCAGGCTGAGGGACCCGGGCCACCCGGCTTTATCTCACCCATCTCCGCAGGGTTTGGGTAAGAATCTCGTTATGCCGCGTTATTGTCGGTGCGCAAGAATTCGTATCGTTCAATCGCGGCGGCCACTCCAAAACTGCTGCCCGATTCGGCGCTGGTGCGAAGGATTCTGCCCAGGCATCGCACGCGAACTGGGCCAGCCATCGTCACTTCATGCGGCAAAGTCATAACAATCTCGACCGGCGAACCGCTCTTCACCTCTTTCGGCAGCAGGAAATAGATTCCGCGTGAGCTGACCTCTTTGGATTCCGTGACGACTTCGCCGATGGCTGATTCATTGGTCCAGCGCACGGTAAGCGGCAACTTCATTTGGAACCGACGTGAGAGACGGCGTTCTTTGTGCACTTGTGGATTCCTCCGCTTGACGTAGAGAGAATAGCCGCAATGCTCGCGGAGCCCTATAGCGCAAAGGACTCAATTTAGCTCACCGTTCTCGGTACGTACGTACTAGGAGCAAACGGGGGACTGGCTGATAAGGCGGCAGTTATTCGGAGGTACTAGCGGCTTGACGGTAAGCATGGAGGATGTCAGTGAGAGCCAAGACCCCTTCGAGACAATCCAGATCAGCGCGATTCAGCACGGGGACAAGGGGCCAATCTCCGATCAAGCGCATGGCTTCTTCCAGAGACTGATCCGGATAAAGAAAAGGCAGAGGACCGTGGGAGGGGACGTCGCGCACGCGAGGCGTTTCGGCGCCGATAGTATGTTTGTCGAGTTCGTCCTTCTCCACCGCCATCCAGCCACCGTCGGGATAGCGCACCAAGAAGCAACTTTCTTTCACGTCACTCAGCTCGCGCAGCGCTTCGGCCAACGTATCATCCGCACGCAATGTGAGTTCCTCCGCGGGACGCATGGCCTGTTCGACCCGCAACACCGGCTGTTCGCGAATCGCCTCGATGGAAGGCAGCGCCATTCCGTCCTGGTGCGAGAGGAGATCGAAGAGCGGCACCTGCTGATAATGACGGGAGATGAGGTAGGCAATCATATTCGAAATCATTACCGGCAGAATCACCGAATAGCTGCCAGTCACTTCCACGACCATAAAAACGGAAGTGATGGGAGTGCGCAGAAATCCCGCAAAGAACGTCCCCATGCCCACCAGTGCGAAGGCTTCCACCGATCCGGTCATGTGGTGGAGGATGAGTCCCTCGACGCCGCCAACGGCGCCGCCAATCATCGCTCCGATGAAAAGCGTAGGAGCGAACATTCCGCCGGGCGTTCCGCTTACAAAGGAAACTCCAGTTGTCAGAATCTTGAATAGACCCAATATCGCCAGCACCTTCCAGGTGTATTGGTCATGAAGGGCCTGGTCGATAAAGGGATAGCCGGCTCCCATCACCTGGGGAAGCCAGATCGCAACGAAGCCGATCATCAGTCCGGCGGCTGCGGGCTGGAAATAGTGGGTCCACTGCGGCAGCGCTTTCATCCTGGGCCGTGCGTAGGCAATAAATTTCAGGAAGCCGAGAGAAACCACTCCGCCGACCACGCCCAACACCGCGTACGCGAGCAGTTCGAGCGGATTGGCCAAGCGAAACGGTGGAATGCGGAAGAGCGCCTCGCTGCCCAGAAACGCGCGCATGGTCACAACACTCGACACCGCGGCCAGAATGATGGCGCCTAGAACTCCACCGCTCCAGTTTCCGATTACCTCTTCCACCACAAACAGCACAGCGGAAATCGGTGCGTTGAATGCCGCTGCCAATCCGGCCGCGGCGCCGACCGGCGCGATCAATCTGATTTTTTCGCGCGAGAGCCGCAACCCGCGTCCCAGGGCCGAAGCGATGCCCGCACCCATTTGCAGGGACGGGTCTTCAGGCCCCAGCGATTGCCCGCTTCCAATTGCCAGTGCGCAGATGATGAATTTTCCGATGACCGTGCGGAATGGAATGTAACCGTCGAAAACATACACTGCGGCTTTAGTCTGATTCACTCCGCTGCCGCGCGATTGCGGGAAAACGTGGACCACCAGGATCCCCACGGCGAGGCCAGCCAGCGCCGGGACAATCAGCAACCGTTGCCAGGCGGGTTGCAGGGCGGAACCGAGCAGCCACAGATGAGTCCAATCGATCGCGATCCGGAAACAAACCACCGAGAGTCCTGAGAAAATTCCAATCACTACAGCCAGCAACAGAAAAAGCTGCCCTTCCCGCAGCCGCAGAGCCTTGCGAGCCAATTGGAACCACACGCGGCCCGAGCCAACGGCCGACTCGCTCGCGGGCGCGGCTGGCGCGCCAAGATTCCCAGCAATCGGATTTGCGGTTTCGCTCACTTCGTTCCGTTTCTATATTTCGCGCCGAGCAATTCCAGCGCGAGATCGGGGCCCTTCGGCGGGCCACACTTCTGGGCGGCAATCTGCTCGATATTGAAAACCAGCTGCATGGCCTGCTGGATTAAATCCGGCTGCTGGGAAAGCGCGCGCTCGTTGATCTGCGTCTGCATTTGATGCGCTTCGGCATACACTTTTTCCAAATCATTCGCCGGTTCGGCCACCGCCCGCGAAGTGCCGAGCGCTCGGCGCGCATTCATCCAATCGATGCAGAGCCTGTTGGAAATTTTGAATCGTGCGCGCGCGTTTTTCACTTCCCGTCAGCCACACTTCAAACGGATCAATATTCACAATGGTGCGCGCGGTTTCCAGCAGTTCAGCGGCGGTTTGATTTTTAGGATCCTCGCGGATGGCTTGCGCCAGATAATTGGCGGCTTGCTGGTAGTCGGCGGATTGAAATGCCGCCATACCGGCTCCTGCCAGGGCGCTTGAATCCTGTTTATTCACGGCCAGCGCGCCACGAAATTCGGTGAGCGCCCTCCGTGGATCTTGCGCTTCCAAGAAGAAATTTCCCACCTGCACCTGCAATCCGGCATCGCCGGGAGGCACGCTGGCAGCCAGCGAAATCAATTCGGCCTGCGCGGCTTCCGTGGCGTTTCTTGCCAACAAATACTTGCAGAATTCAATGCGAACAGCCAGTTGCCGTCCGGTGGGATTGCCAGGCCAAGCCCCGTAGATTGCGCCGTGATAATAGCGGATGGCTTCTTCTTCCGCATCTTGTTGCGCGGATAATCGCGCCAATTGCAGGTTCACTTCCCCGCTGCCTGGCTCGCGGGTCCAAAGATTTACCAGGTAGGCGCGCGCTTCTCCCGCGTGCCCCGCCGCGGCCGAAGCCTCCGCCAGCCGAAGTTGGTAAAGCTCATTTTCGGGGGAATAGATCAGCGCGGTGCGGAGGTCTTGCAGCGCGTTCGAAGCTTTCCCGGCTTTGAGATCGGCCGTTCCGCGCGCAAACCATTCTTGACCGAGTTCAGTCTGCTTGGCGTGATAAATCCGGCTGACGAATCCAGTCGCTCCAAACTGAACTACCAACAATGCAAAACTCGCGAGCACTACGCCTTCTCTTGGAATTTTCCAGGAATTTGAGGGTCCCTCACAGCGGGGACATTCGGTCTTGTCCGCGGGGATCAAACGTCCACATCTGGGACAGTATCTGACGGGAATCGGCTCGACGTTTGGCACTGGCGACAAACTACAGGATAACGCAAGAGGTTAAGTCTGGTCGATCAATCGATGGTGGATGGCGTAAAGAGCCAGTTCGAGGCGGTCGGAAACTCCCAGCTTATCGAAGATGTTGTGGAGGTGGTTCTTCACAGTTTGCTCACTGATGAAGAGCTTTTCGCCAATCTCGCGGTTCCGGAAAGCCTTGCGCAACCAGTTGTACAATTTCTTTCTCGCGGTCGCTCAACAGAGGCTTCTCGCGGCGTTGGCCCGCTTCAGCCGATTTCTTGAACGCGTCGATCACTTCCGCGGTCATGCGGTTGTCCAGCCAAATTTCGCCATCTGCCACTTTGCGGATGCTCTTCAATAGCAGGTCACTGGCGGATTGTTTCAAAACGACGCCTCGCGCTCCCAGGCGCATAGCGCGGACCACGTCACGGTCATCTTCGGCCGCCGTCAAAACGATCACTTTGGTGGGAAGCGAATCGAAATTCACTTCCTCCAGTACTGCCAGTCCGTCCTTCTCGGGCATGCGAAGGTCGAGCAAAAGTATATCGGGCTTGAACTTGGCGAGCATTTTGACGCATTCTGTTCCATTGGAAGCTTCGCCGATAATTGTCACGTCGTCGGCGTCTCCCAGCAGCTTTCGCAAGCCGTCACGGAAGATAGCGTGGTCGTCAGCCACGAGTATACGCAGAGGTGGTTTGCCTTTTGTCATGTCAGCTCAATGGTATCTGGACAGTCAGCCGTGCTCCATGCCCGGGGCTAGATTCCACCGTCAGCATGCCCCCCACGCTGCGGGTTCTTTCCTTAATTGAAATGGGCCCCAAGCGCAGACGATCTAGTTCTTCGCTGCTGTAACTGCCAGCAAAACTAAACCCCTGACCGTTATCATCCACGACGAGGAAGACCTTAGTCTCGTCCTGCCATAGTTTTACCACGACGTGGCTAGCCTGCGCATGCTTTTTTATATTATGGAGTGACTCTCTGTATATCTGGAACAATTCCCGACAAACCCGGTCTGGTACCCTTAAATCGTTTCCGTCAACAAATAAATCAATTGCCATGCTTGCTTCATTTCGAAACCGTTCGGCAAATCCACCCATTAATTCAGCTAAATCGGCGCTCTCCACCCGCAACGGACGCATTTCCGTAACGAGCCGGCGCAGTTCATCGCCTTCCTGCTGCACAATTTTCTGCAAACCGCCGAGGGAGCTATCCGCCTGTTCCGGGGCGTTCGGCAACTTACGACGCAAAACGTCAAGTTGGATATTGAGGCTCAATAGTGTTTGAAGAATTCCATCGTGCAAGTCGCGCGAGATGCGGCTGCGCTCTGCTTCCACGGCGCGTGTTCGCAAATGGCGCAGCAGGAAAACATTTTCCAGCGGCGGGCTGATGTGCCGAACAATTTGCTGGCACCAACGCAAATCCTGCTCGGTGTACTTCCTAGTCCCATTCAGTACCAGGACGCGCCCCGCTGGTTTTCCTTCGGATTCCAGAGTCACCGCGAGAAAGGATCGCACCTTCAGCATCTGCAGCGTGCCGTTTGGCAGTCTGGGCAATTCGCCGAGCCTCGTGCCGTCTTCCCGATTCCAGCCGAAACCCGCTCCTTTTCCGTCGACTGAATTCCAGCAAATTATTTTCTCCATGTCGTCGGCCAGGAAGGCATCCGCGCGCGTCAGCGAGAATGTCTCTGGCGCGATAGGCCCTTTTTCCCCCGCGTGAACAGTCCACGCGAAAAGCCGCTCCAGTTCCCCATCGCATACGGCCAGTACCACTAGTTCGCTGGAGAATTCCCGCGCAATTTCGTCCAGGACCATTCGAATCGATTCCGCCAATCCATGTTCAACGCGCAATTGCCGCGGCAGCCGTTCGAGAAATCGGTCTTCGGATACATGACGGCGTTCGCGGGCTCCCACCACACCGGTCAATGCGCCGATAGCAATCGTGCCCACGCCAAGCGCCCCCCATAACAATCCATGTTGCCAATCGAATGGGTCGTGCCAGGCGCCGCGCGCAACCACCGCTGCTGTGGTCACACCACCTACGGCCCATGCCAGGCGCGGTTGTCCCTCAAGTGTGGTCGCAAAAGTAACGAATCCGTAGAAGAACCAAAGGGCCGGAGCCGCCGAAACTGTAATCAGGAATAAGCCAAGCGCTGCCACGTCCACAGCTAGGGGAAGTCGAAACTTCATCTCTCCCGTCATTTCGTCAACGGACATGATGAATATGGAGACGACTAAGTAGCCGACGCAAAGCAGGAACGCCGCCGGCCTTACGGCCGCGCGGTTCACTGTCAGCAGGTCCACCAGCATCAGGACCACGGACACAAATCGAGCCAGCGCCACCTGACGGTCGAACCCGTATTGATCTGACTTCCCTGGATCCATCAATGGAGTGGAAAGGCCCCTAGCAAAGTCTAGCAAGCTTGCGGCTCGGCGTAACGTCGCGTTCACGGCTCGGTATCGCCTATCACACTAGTGTGCTGCCCGGCCGCCCCGGAGCTCATGTCTACATAATATTGTCACCACAAAATTCCACGGACTGGTGCATAATCATCTGGAATTAGTTGCGGTTTGATTTTTCTTTCCGGCGCTCAGGCAGCCCGGAAAGATTGGCACGATTCAAATAAATCCAAAAGCGGAGTTCAAAAAAGTTGGCCGAGCGCTATACGCGAAGTGAAGTTGTACGCATCGTCGGCGTCAGCCCGCGGCAACTCCAGTATTGGCAGCGGCTGCGATTGGTCCGCCCGCTGGTTCGCTGGGGTGAGCGGTTCTACAGTTTTTCCGACCTCGTGGCTCTGGGCGCCATCAAGCGGCTGACGGAAGAACAGGTTCCTGCGGGCCGTCTTTGCCGCGCGGTCGCTGCTCTCGAAAAACAATTTGGCGATCAGCGGCTGCCTTTGGGCAAATTAAAAGTATTGTCCAATGGAAAGCATCTCGCCGTCATTCCGCCCGGACCGGACAGTTGTCCTTTCGATCCGCTTACCGGCCAGCTTTGGCTGCGTTTTGAGGTTTCCTCGCCGGAGATCAAGATCCATCACATGGTTTCGCGCACGGCCGAACAGTGGTTCGAGTTTGCGCTGACCTGCGACTCTCAAACAGAAACGCTTGCCGAAGCGGCATCCGCTTATCGCCGTGCGGTCGAACTCTCGCCTGGATGGGTGGAAGCGCATATCAATTTAGGTGTGGTTCTCTACCAGCTTGCGGAGTTGGATGGTGCGCGTCAATCCTTTGAAGCCGCGCTGGCGCTCGATTCCGCAAGCGCCATTATTCATTTCAATCTGGGTTGTGTGCTGGAAGAATTGGGGAATCGCGGTAAATCCATCGAACATCTGAATCGTGCCATCGAAATCGAGCCCAGTCACTCGGATGCTCACTTCAATCTCGCGCTGGCCCACGAAAAAAACCACGATTCAATTCACGCCCGCGAGCACTGGGGCCATTATTTGCGTTATGAGCCGAACGGCACTTGGGCCGATTACGCCCGTACGCGGATCGAGCCCGTCCAATCCGCGAAAGCAGTCCGGGCCGGTCGCGTGCTTTCTGCTCCCATTCCCTTTCCGTCCAAAAACTAAGTCCAGCTGCGTCGCTTCGCTTTGACTAATTACTTTCCCGCCGGGACCACCAAAGAGTTGAACAGTAGCGGAAACGTATTTTCTGGCTGCCCCCGAAACTGGCACCGGAAGCCAATCAGCACGATACGCCCTTTTCCAAACGGCACCGAAACCGCCGCCACTTTCCCTTGCAGGTGTTGCTCTCCCAGCAGCCAGCCGCTCAGCAACGGTTGCGCCTTGGCATACCGCGCCAGAATTCGAATTCCATCATGCTCTCCCAGTTCTTCGAGCGGATTCGCAGCGGCGGCTTGCTCTTTTCCGGTAAAGCGGGGAGGACCTGCCGGTGCTTTCGGATTCCATACATCAAACGCTTCCGAGTTCACGAAAAACGCCACGGAGTCACGTTCCATTCCCTGTGTTTCGGGAAGATTCGGGTCCACCTGGATTCGCAGCAACGATCCGGGCGCATAAAATGCGGTGTTCGAAAGTCCCGCCAAAACATTTTTTACCGGCAGCCCGAATTGTTGAATCAGCAATTGCGAAGCGGCATCGAGCGCCACCAACTGGCCGCCTGCCTCCGCGAATTGCTGCAGCGCAGCGACACCGGTTAAGGTAAGCCCTCCCACGTATTCGGGCCGTTGCGTCACCGGCTGGCCGCATTCGTCTTCGAAGCAGGTTCGAGTGCCGGGCTGCCAGCCGTGAAGCATGGCCTGCTCGCTTTGTTCCGGCAGCACAATCACATCGAATCGATCCTTCAATCCGCCGGCGCGAATATCAGCATCGTGTAGCACTTGATAGGGGATCGAGTAGCGGTCGAGCAGCCACTTCGTCCAACCCGCATCCATGTTTGGTTGCCACGAATCGTACAATCCGATCCGGCCGAGTTTCGTCCCCGCAGGCGCCGCGAAGTGGTGCGGCGGCTCGGAAACGACATGCGGGTTGCTGGGAATATCGCCTTGTCCCATGCGGATTACTTTTACTCCCATTTGCAACGGCAGCGTCCATCCCGTCATGTCGTAAGGACGCTTCGGCGGGCCGCCCGGATAGATTCGCAAATCGGGATAATGCTGCGGCTCCATCAGATCGATCAGGTAAGGACGAAACGGTTGAGCGGCCGGCAAAATCACCGTCCCGGCCGGATACGTGGCGCCATTCACGGAAAATGATGCAGTGGCTTCGCGAATTTGCACGCCACCCAATTGCAGCGCGAAGAGCATGTCGCCCGCCGCCGTCGAATCGTGCTGCTCATTCGGAACCACGTAAGCATACGGCTCTCCCATTTCTCCGCTGGCAATTTCCCGGTGGCACATCTTCCAGAAATCGAAAAGCCACTGTTCCTTGCGGCGCGCGGCGACGTCCAGCACCGCCATGTCTCCCGTCACCATGTAATCCACCGCGTCCTGCAGCCGCCACCAACCCCCTCGCCAAGGACTCGGATAAAACATACTCGGCTCTTTTGCGGATAAGCCATTGGCGAAGGATTTGGGCAGCGTCTTCGGCGGATAGTAACCAGGCGTAGCGAAATCAAACAGCGCAGTCTCGGTGAGAATCCCGACCATGTTGTGGTAGTACGGCGCGGTACGCATGCCGCCGTTCCACCAGGCGTCGAAGCCCATGCGCGATACCGCGCCTACTTTATTTTCCACGTCCAGCCGCCGGGTGATGGCATCGCCTACCAGGTTCACTCCACGAATCACTTCCGCCGGGAATATCCGGATTCATCGGATCGTCAAACGGCGGCACAAAAATGCGCGACGGAAATGGCCCGGACTGATGCTGATTGTAAACAATTTGTGGAAACCACTCCTGGTAGAGAACGTGTGCGACGTCGCGGCTTTCGATCTGATTGAACATGTACCAATCGCGATTGTTGTCGTGGCCCACATATTTGTTCCACAGTTGCACCACCGGAGCGAGCTCGTAAGGCGTATTCACATTTTGATCGTACCAGTGCGCCACGATGTCCAGACCATCGGGATTGATCACCGGACACAAAACAAAAATCACATTGGCGCGAATTCGCTGCACTTCGGAGCTTTCTTCCGTCAGGATGCGATAGGCGATTTCTGGAGTGTGCTGCGCGCCAGCCACTTCCGTGGCATGTAGTCCGCCGTCGATCCAAACCACGGCCTTCCCTTCTTCGGATAATTTGCGCGCGGTATCCTCGTCGATCTTCCCGGCGGCGAGCTGCTGCACGATTCCTTTGTACTTCTCCAGATTGCGAAGATTTTCTTCGCTGGAGATGATGGCGATAAACATTTGCTTGCCGTAGCCGGTGGGGCCAATATCCTGCAGCTTGATTCGCGGACTCGCTGCCGCCAGCGCCTGAAAATATTTTGTAATCATTTCATAATCGGCTAGATGAAAATCCGCTCCGGGCTTGTATCCAAAAACGGATTCGGGAGCGGGAACCGAGGTGGCAGGTCCAGCCAACGCAACGGCGGAACCCGCACACACCAATACCACCAGCAGAAAATAGCGCCGGAAAGAAAACATCGGAGTCACCTCCCGCAATGCGCGCGTATTCTAAAGGAGAGTTGGGGCCGCAAACAAGACGAGTCGTGGCGAGCCGCGCTACAATTCCCAACCGGCTGCACCGGGAATAACACGATGACGCGAAATAAGGTCCGCTGGGGAGTTTTGGGCGCGGCATCCATTGCCACGCGCAAAGTGATCCCCGGCATGCAAAAGGGGAAATGGAGCGAAATCTCGGCGATCGCCTCGCGCGATTTGCAAAAGGCGAAGCAGGTTTCGCGCGCCCTCGGAATCGCCAAAGCGTATGGATCGTACGAAGAGCTTCTCGCCGATTCGGAAATCGAAGCAATCTACAATCCGCTTCCGAATCACTTGCATGTCCCCTGGTCCATCAAAGCCGCCGAAGCCGGAAAACATGTTCTCTGCGAAAAACCGCTCAGCCACACCGTCGCCGAAGCCCGCAAACTTCTGGCTGTGCGCGACCGGACCAAAGTAAAAATCGGCGAGGCCTTCATGGTGCGCACCCATCCCCAATGGATACGCACGCAGGAAATCATTCAGTCCGGCCGCATCGGCGAATTGCGCCTGGTGCTGGGGCATTTCAGTTATTTCAATCGTGACGAGTCGAATTACCGCAGCAATCCTGATTTCGGCGGCGGCGCATTGCTGGATGTCGGCTGCTATCCGATTTTTACTTCACGCTTTGTCTTCGGCGAGGAGCCTTTGCGCGTAATGGGCATGGTTGAAAAAGATCCGGATTTCAAAATAGACCGATTGACCTCCGCCCTGCTCGAATTCCCCTCGGGCCAATGTGTTTTTTCTTGCAGCAGTCAACTCGTCCACTATCAGCGCATGCAATTCCTGGGAACGAGAGGGCGAATTGAAATCGAACTTCCGTTTAATCCTTCCAATCGGAGACGTGCCCGGATTCTTACCGATACAGGCCACGATCTTCTCGGATCGAGCGTGCGATTCAAAACAGTTCCAATCTGCGACCAGTACACTCTCCAGGGAGACGCCTTCTCCCGGGCAATTCGCGAAGATCGTCCGGTTCCAGTCTCACTGGAGGACTCCATCCGGAACCTTTCTGTGATTGAAGCGATCTTTCGATCCGCGAATTCCGGCCGCTGGGAGAAGCCCTAGCCTCAAGATCCTATGGAGCTTAAAGTCCTAGTACCTGCGGACTAGCCATTTTGTAGCTACTAGCCTATCGGCTCCCGCCAGCCCCTCCAGTAATATTTCCCTTGTCGAACACAACTGTCACAACCGTTGAGGCCTAAATCGAATTGGGGGCCCTCGGAAATTTCGCCTAACGCCGCGGCCGAGAGGGAATCAAGAGTCAGGCTAGGCAAGATGGAGAGAAAGACATGCAAGTCACGCTATCACAGGCTAACGCAATCTCGATCTACCTTAGCGGTATCATATTGATTTCATTGTGGATAGCATACAGGCGAAACCGCAAGCTCACTCTGGCTTCACAACTTGCCATGCCTTCCGGCCTGCTGGGTTTCTCTCCCTATAGTGGAAAGCGGCAGCCTTCCGCCAGCCAATTAGCTCGCGAGATGCAAGAAGGGATCGTGCGCCGCGTAGCTGTGGCGGAGTCCTACCAGGCCTCCCGGGCCAAAGTCCCGTCCTTCGGGCGCCCTCAGTTAGTACAGGACCAGGAGACTGGCAGCGAGGCCGAAGTCGCCATTCTTGAAGCCACCGAACCGGCCGAAGTGCAGGCGGAGGCTGAACTCGACGCTGTCCCCGCTCCAGAGGTGGCAGAAGTGCTGGCAATGACTAATGCGGTCGAGTCTGTAGAGTCGGATTCGTCTGCCATCGATGCACCGCCGTCGTGCGCCGATTGCACCTTCGAAGAGGAAATCGACGAGTTTGAGACCGCGGTCGAAATTCCCTCGGTGAGCGATGAAGCAGCGGCAAGTGAAGCTCTTGATTCCGTCGAATCGGCACTCGAATTGGACCAAGCTGACTTCGTGTCGCCGTCGGTCGATTTCACGGAAAAAATCGCCGAGACTTCGCTGGACGAATCTTCGACCGCCTCAGGCAGCGGGGATATCGAATTCTCATTTCCAAAGCCCGCGGAGACTGAACAGAATTCCGCGGCACTGTTTGGCGTCGAGCAAGCCGCACTTTCAACAGATAACACTGCCAATGCCGAATCATTCGCGGAGACCGCCGTTCAATCGTTTCCCGGCCCTGACGCTCAGTCAGAGATCGCGGCGCCGGCGTTCCTAAACTTTTTCGGGTTGAACGAGCAGCCTTTCGGCGTCACACCGGACCCCGCGTACATTTATCCGAGCCGCATGCACAGCGAAGCAATTTCTTCTCTTCAGCAGGGTATTCACAATCTTCGCGGTTTCATGACCCTGATCGCGGAACCGGGCATGGGCAAAACCACCCTGCTGAACAAATTGATGGAAGAATTGCAGGATACAGCGCGCGTCGTGTTTCTCTTCCAGACGCAATGCAATCCTTCCGATCTCCTCGGCTACTTGCTCGGCGAACTCGGGGTTGAGAGTACGGGGATGGACCTGCCCGCGATGCACAAAGCGCTGAACGAAATCTTGTTCCGCGAAATGCTGCTGGGCCGCCGTTTCGTCCTGATCGTGGACGAAGCGCAGAATTTAAATGAATCCACGCTGGAAACCATTCGCCTTCTTTCCGATTTCGAAACTTCGAACGCCAAGCTGATTCAAATCGTCCTGGCTGGCCAGCCGCAACTGGTCGATACCTTGAAACAGCCCAGCCTTTCTCAATTGCGCCAGCGCATCGCCGTACTTTCGAAGTTGGAACCGCTCAGCGTCGAAGAAACCGCAAACTACGTGCAGCACCGCCTGAGCGCTGCCGGCGCATCCGGAGAACCGATCTTCACGGAGGAAGCTCTGGCCCTGATCACGGACTGCAGCCAGGGAACGCCGCGCAAGATCAATAATCTTTGCTTCGATGCTTTGGTTCTGGCTTCTTCGGAAGGACGAACCACAATCGATACGGACATCGTGCAACGTGTCGATGCCAAACTCAGCTTGAATATCTTCGCGCCGCGCCCCGAGCCGGTTGCATCCAATTCCCCGGCCGGCGATTCCAACCTGATGGGCGACTCTTCACAGCTTGCCCGCTTGTTGCTCTCGGCTCTCGCCAACCACAACCAGCAGGAATCAGCGCCTGTTGAGGTATCTCCGGCGCCAGCCAGCATCGCGCTGGCCGGAAAGGTGACCGAGATCATCAAGGCCTGGACGGGAACCAAGAACAGCGAATATCGGGTACAAGTTTCTTTGCGCCGCGAAGCCTCCTCGGAAATTCCGGTGGCGGAACGCTATTACTCTTGCAGCTTTTACGTGGATGAGAAAGAAGCGAAGACTTTCCAGGTGGGGCAGCCAGTCACCTTCAAGATCGAACAAAACTAGTTTCGACCGCTCGCGCCACATCGTCGCGAGCTAGCCCTGTAGCGGGGCCCAGGCGGGCCGTTCCTCCGACCAAGGAACGGCTCGTTTGCATTTGAGATGCGCTTTTGTATCGCCTCAAAACTTGCCACGATTACTTTTGTTTTTGCTCGTCGTGCTTCTCCGATCCCAGCGTTACGGCCGGTAGATTCGCTTTCTTCAACGTCCCGTTCAATTTCGGAAGTTCCTGCTCCTTAAACGTATTCCATTCCGACATCAATTCCGCCATTTTCTGCCGCCGCTCGGAAGCCGCCTCCACCACTTGCGATGGAGGAGCCACGTCCGATCCTTGCATCATGCTCATCAGTGCTAGCGACGTGCCCCGCACGCTCGAAAGCGTATCGGCTCCGGTAGCCCGGCCGAAAAACAGCTGCAGCCGATTTCCTTCTCCCGCCAGAGCCTCCGCCTTTTTATCGACAGCAGCGATTGCATCCTCCACCGCGCCCCCGCCGCTCTGCGCTTTTAGAGAGCCCAACTGCTCGCGAATAGATCCCAATTGTTCGATGGCGTTCGAAGCAGCCACGGCAGATTCGTACAATTTCATTGATTCCGTAAACTGCTGCATCAATCCAATGCTGGGAGTTTTCACGCGCGGATCCATCTTCACTGAGAAGCTTCGCGTGTAGCTTTTCCCTTCGACAGTCAGCTTCACCGTGTATTGACCGGGCATCACCCACGGCGAACTCGGCGCCGGCGCCGTGTTGTGCACCACCGCCTGCATCGGATAAAGCGGCTTCAATCCCGGCGTCGGCGAATAATGCATGTCCCACAGAAATCGGTGCATCCCCGCTTCGCCGGAAAGCACTTGCGGAGGCCGCACCCAGTATTTCGGAATGTCGAGCATGGGATCAATCTGCGGCACGGGATCGGCGCTCGAATACTTGCGCACCAGTTTGTTGGCAGCATCAAATATTTCCAACGTCACCGGCATGGTGCCTGCGGCTTTGATGGAATAATCGATGACCGCGCCATCCGGAGGATTTTCCGCGGCCGGCTCATCCGGCGGCAGCGGCGTGTCCGTGTTCATGCTCCAGCGAACTCGCGTGGCCACTTGCGGGCTGAAGAGATACGCATTGGCATCCGCGACGCTATCGGTGATTTGACGCAACGGCGTGATGTCGTCCAGGATCCAGAAACCTCGTCCGTGAGTTCCAGCCACCAGATCGTCATCCTTCACCTGCAAATCACGAATGGAGGTTGCCGGCATGTTCAACCGCAACGATTGCCAGTGGTCTCCGTCATCGAATGAAACGTAAACCTGCCGTTCGGTTCCCGCGAACAGCAGGCCCTTATGCTTTGGATCTTCGCGCACCACGTCCACCGGCGCGCCATCCGGTATTCCGCTGACGATTTCGGTCCAGGTTTTTCCGCTGTCGCGCGTGCGCAGAATGTGCGGACGCATATCATCCAACCGAAGCGTATTGATCGCCGCATAGCAAGTCTGTGCGTCGAAATGGCTGGCATCCAAAATGGAAACTTTCATCCACGGCAGCAGTTCTTTCGGCGTCACATCGTTCCATTTTTGCCCGCCGTCTTTGGTGATCCAGATCAATCCATCATCGGTTCCCGCCCAAATCCGGTTCACTTCCACAGGCGAAGGCGCCAGCGCGTAAACCACGCCGCGCTGCGTCACTTTCGTTGCCGGATCGTCTTTATATTTTCCGGCTACTTCGGGAACGTCCCAGGTTTTCCGAGATAGGTCGGGGCTGATTTGTTTCCAATTGTTTCCGCCATCGCGCGTCATCCACACTGAGTTCGCTCCGAAATACAAAATATGCGGATCCTTCGGATTAAAAATAATCGGCTCGGTGCGAACCATGCGGAATCCCTCGCCGCGCAGAGGCTTCGGCAGAATCTCCGTCACCTGCCCGGTGCGCCAATCGAAGCGTGTAAGCTTGCCGCCATAAACAATATTCGGATCGAGAGGGTCAGGCGTCACGTAGCCATATTCCTCCGCGCCCACGGGAAGCCATTCACGCATGGTGATTTCACCGTACGCGCCGCGGCTGGAAACACATGCTGATCCGCTTTCCTGCTGGCCGCCGCACACGCGATACGGGAAAGAATTGTCGGTTCCTACGTGATACATCTGCGCGGTCGGCTGGTTGTACCAGGAACTCCACGATTCGCCGCCATTCACCGTGACGATCGCTCCCTGGTCCGCCACCAAAATAAGCACTTCCGGATTATCCGGATTGATCCAGATATTCTGGTAATCGTCTCCACCCGGCGCGCCGCGAATTCCGGTCCATGTTTTGCCGCCGTCCGTCGATTTCCAAGCCACCACCGTGACGCAATAAACGATATCGGGATTTTTCGGATCGACTTTCGGCTCCGCCAGGTCGCCACCGCCGATTCGTCCCGCGGGCCGCGGATCGCTGGTAATCTTCTCCCAATTTTCTCCCGCATCATCGGAACGGTAGATCAGGCAATCGCGTCCGATCGCCACGGTGGCATACAGCCGGCTCGGATTGCTCGGCGAGATCGCAACGATAATCTGCGACAATCCATCCGGCAGGCCGTTCTTCAATTGACGCCAGTTCGCTCCGCCATCGGTTGACTTGAAAAGTCCGCCATCCGTTCCGCCCCACGATCCATTTTCCCAAGGAGCTTCCTGCCCCTGCCACATTCCCGCGTACACAACATCCGGATTCGCGGGATCAAGTTCCACATCGCTCCCGCCGGTATACTCATCCTTCGACAAGACTTTCACGAAATTTTGTCCGCCATCCGTCGAACGATAAATTCCCCGCTCCTCATTCGGCCCGTAGGGATGCCCCAGCACGGCGACGAAAAGCCGGTTTGGATCGCGCGGATCGACCACGATTTTCGGAATTTGCTGGCCGTCGCGCAGCCCCAGGTGCGTCCACGTTTTTCCGGCATCCGTCGATTTGTAGATTCCGTCGCCCGTCGATAGGTCGGGCCGGTGCAGTCCTTCTCCGCTGCCTACATAAATAATATTTGGGTCCGATGGCGCCACGGCAATTGCGCCGATCGATCCGGTATCCTCATGATCGAAAATCGGATCCCAGGTGCGGCCGTAATCCGTGGTTTTCCAAACGCCGCCATTCACCTGCGCCATATAAAATACATTTGGCTGCTGGCGCACACCGGAAACGGCCTTCGTTCGCCCTCCTCGCAGCGGCCCAATCGAGCGCCAACGCATTTCCTGATACAGATTTTCAGGAAATTGCTGCGCGCCAGCCTTTGGCGCAAACGCTGCGCAAAACCAGCCAATCAATAAAAACGAAATAATCCGGCGAAACGAAATCATGCTTCCTCCCCCGAATGGATCGTGGCAAACGATAAAGCATAATTCGATTCTCGCGATTGCGGATAGGAAATTATTCCCGTACTCAATATCGAAACCTACGCCGGCGAGAACTGAGCCGCCGGGTTCCGCCCGATTCCCGGCATTTTATTCGACGGATTCCAAATGCGAAGTTATAATCCCGGCGCATTCCGCTTCGCCTTGAGCGTTTAACTGTCGAAAGGGGACAACCATGAATCGAATGAACCTGGCAACGATCCGTCTTTTCGGATTTTGTCCTATCGCACAGCGGACAAGGATTTTTAGGGGGTCGGAGCTTCAGCTCCGACAATCGAACTGGAAGGGGATGAGGGCTTCAGCCCCTGAAGCTACGGCACGGACATTTCGCCGCCGCGAGCAGCAACTACAATTGGGAATGCGATTCATTCTGTCGTTCATTCTTATCTGTGCCACGGCCTCCGCGTCCGTTGCGGCCCCGCAACCGCAAACTTATCTCTACAAAACAACGCTCGTCCAAGCCGCGCCAGGGAAATTGGTGGATTTGATCGCGGTCTATAAAAGCCTGTGGGCCGGACAATTGAAAAATTCGAGCGAGCCAGCGCCATTCTGGATGCGCCACAGCCAGGGCGACCGGTGGGATCTGCTGATTCTCTTCCCCGCCGGCAGCTACAGTGATTACTATCAGCCGGATCACGTGGCCGCACGCGAGAAAGCCGCTCAACCCTGGAATGAAAAATTAAAACAGGACATCGCCTGGCAAGAAGACGTATTCGTCTACGGCCCGCCGCTCGAAGCAGTGAAGAAAGCTTTTTCAAACGCAGGTTTTTTCCACATCGAGATGTTCGAAGCCCTCGCGGGTAAGCAGCCCGAACTCCTGAAAGAACGCGAGATGGAAAACGCGTTTGCCCGCTCCGTGAAACAACCGGAAAATTTGATCTTTGTGCGCGACCAGGGCGCCGCCTGGGATCTGTTCACGATCGGCTGCTACCGCAACCTGAAACACTACGCCGAAAGTGGCGACGTCGCCGGCCCCGACCGCGAAGCCGCCGCCAAAGCCGCAGGCTTCGCTTCCGGCGACGATATCGGCCCCTACCTCCGCAAATTTATTTCGCTACACCACGACACGCTGGCCGTGGCTGTAAAGTAGCCAGGATTTCCCTTCCTGCATGCACCGGATTCTAGATCGTGTCACGCCTATGCCTACCCGTCCCCGTATGCTATTATTTTTTCACGGCGGTGAGCGTAGCTCAGCTGGTAGAGCATCGGTCTGTGGCACCGAGGGTCGTGGGTTCAAATCCCATCGCTCACCCCAATTTTCCGGATCGCATCGCCATAGCGCCGCAGAATCATTCCACAAAAAGCATTGACATCCGCGACCGCCTACGCTTCAATCTTTTACTTGCAATGATGAACCTTTGCCGGATGACTGTTTGCATGGCTTGTTGTCAGAATTGTTGCCCATGCCTGTCGTCCGCGCCGGGGGCCAGCTAGAACAGCATCAAATCTAGACGCTGAGTTCAAGCTCACCGCCAGACAACGACCTGGTAGGTGGGGTTTTTGTTTTTAAGGGGCTTATTTCCATGCACGCAGAAGAAACGAGAGCGCAGAGTGCTGGCTCATCCCGCGGCGGCTCCCTCGATTCTGTTTGTTGGCGAGCTGGCTGGCGTTTCGGAAAACTCTTCGCAAAAAGAAGGCGTGAGATTGCATTCGTGAGTTAGCGAGCCTTCTTAGGCAAGCCTGTTCCATTCGATTTTCAGCGCCAAGTCTCGGTCTGTTTTATCCGTTGCAATTTGCCGAGCACACAAGCGGGATCGAGCCCCGCCCCTCTGCAAACCGTGGCAAAATCACTCTCGCAATGAAAAATAAATCTTTCCGCTTCTTTCCTGCGTCTCAGGGTGCCGGTCTGCCAATCTTCAAGAGCCTGCAAGAGAATCGCCACCCACAAATTGCGTTCTGCTACCGGGAGCTCTGATCGCTCCGACATTGCCTTGCTTTCTTGCGCGTAAATCTGAATGTTCATCTTTTTCCCCGGATTGATTCCTTCCGCCCCCGCTCCGCGAACTATTGATTCCGCATGCGTGTCTGATGCGGTAAAGGCACGTAGCCTGCCAACCGCGCGTCTGGGGCCATTTTCTTTGTTTATTGGGTATCTAAGTGAAAGCAATGCGGATGACCATTCGAGAGAGGAAGCCCGATCAACGAAGCCTCCATCAGTCACGCGGTCAGTTCGGCACACATGTTTCAATTCCGTTGCCGCGCCGAACCGGCCATATTAAAAATTGTATTTAGATTCAGTTTCAGGATTGCGACGCAAGCAGACTGGAAATAGTCTTTTGAAGATCGGCGGAAACAGCAGTTTTTGAAACATAACCATCCGCGCCCGCGCGTTCAACCTCTTCGGCAAGCTTCGGAGAATCATGCATGGTGAATATCAGGATCTTCGTCTTCGGCGACACGGAGCGGATCTTACGGGCGGCTTCCAGACCTCCCATCACCGGCATGCTCAGGTCCAAAATGACCAGATTCGGTTTCAGGGTCAGGACCTGATCGATAGCTTCCTTGCCGTTTTCTGCTTCTCCACACACTTCCCATTCGGAATTGTTCTGGAGCAGAAGTTTCAGGCCTCTACGCACAACTTCATGATCATCAACAAGCAGAATTCGAGCAGCCATTCACCACCGTCGGCGGGCAGTCGTCAATCTGGGATCTGGGACAAACAACATATTAGCTCCTGTCATGCCCCGCCATACAGAAATTCCTGTATTTCTGGCTTACTAGTTCATTTTGAGCTTAACTCTCTGGAAACATCCAGACCGCCCGAAATCAGTCCCAGTCGTCCACCCAGTGCCTCCGGGCGATCAATCCCTCAGCGCCTCCGGTCCACCCGCAAAGACACCTCAACGGGAACACCCGCAAGTCGATCTCTTCGGGGCTCCGCAGGGCGTGTTGCGCCGCGGAAACCAAGGGACGCTTACAATCCGGACAAGCAAAAAGTAGCACGTGAACATAAGACTCAGTTGGATCTGGCAAGCTCACCTCCGCGGCATTGAATCCGCCGTTGACGGCAGACTAGCGAAACGCGCTCGACGAGCCCATACCGCAAGTTGGCGATTACCTCCTGGAAATGCCCCTAGGAAAAAATCTCCAGAACTAGTTCATTTCTTCCAATTAATTTCCTTTTTAATCCACCTGGTCCAATCTGGCTGGATCGTCCGTTCCACTTCTAACTTCCGTGATTTACGGCGAATAGACAACGGGTTGAGGCTCTCCAGGCGCCTCCACAAGCAGAGATCTCAGTTCGACATACTTGCAACCGGTTTTCCATCTCTCCGTCATTTTCCGCAGTCACGATCAGAGCTTGCGTTTTGCCCTCTTTCTGATAGAAGAAACAGTCAAGAAAACGCAGCGCATCGACCCACATGCTGCGGCGCGACTTCCGCGCGCGGCGAGCGAGCGGCACACGGAAAACCGGGAGAAATCATGATTACCGCGGAGAACCGCAAGTGGTGGGTGGTGGCGGCAATGGCTCCCCCTCTGCTGATTCTAACCATCGACTTCTTCGGCATTGCCGTGGCTCTGCCTTCGATCGGTCACGATTTAAG
Organism: uncultured Acidobacteriota bacterium; assembly: GCA_963797765.1. Lineage (GTDB taxonomy): Bacteria > Acidobacteriota > Terriglobia > Acidiferrales > UBA7541 > JBGPTK01. The sequence goes on from CAWCQU010000007.1 coordinate 31,760, forward strand.
GACCAGCACCACCAACCTCGAGTGGACCGTGAATGCCTTCATGCTGGCATTCGCCGCTCCCATGATTGCAGTCGGCCGCCTGGGAGATATTATCGGCCGGCGCAAAGTGCTGATCATCGGAACCGTGATTTTCGCGCTCGCTTCGGCCCTGTGCGGCATCGCCAACACCGATTGGCTGCTGATCGTGGGGCGCGTGATTCAAGGCCTGGGCACCTCCATGACTTTCGCCAACTCACTCTCCATCGTCAGTAATGCCTTTCCAAAGGATGAACGGGCGGTGGGAATCGGAATTTGGACTTCGGTCGGCACCGTGGGCTCGGCACTGGGACCGCTGGTTGGAGGCGTACTCACGCAGTATCTTTCCTGGCATTGGTTTTTCTTTGTCAACATCCCCATTTCAGTCGTGTCGATCGCGCTCACGCTTTATGCCGTGCCCGAATCGCGCGACGAAACGGCCAGCAAGAAAGTCGATCTGCTCGGTTTCGTCACGGTCACAGCGGGGATCGTCCTGTTCGTTTTCGGAATTGATCTGATCGATACTCGCGGTTGGGATTCGCCCATTGTTCTTGGCGTGATCGTGGGAAGCCTGCTGCTCCTGGCGTTATTCGGTCTCATCGAAAGAAAAATTCAGAGCCCTTTGGTCGAATTTTCCTTATTCGAAAACCTGGATTTCTTCGGGTCCTCCGGCGTCGCCTATGCGGCCAACTTCGTGTTCGGGGCGCTCTCGTTTTTCATGACGCTCTATCTGCAGCATATTCTGGGGTTTTCGCCGGTTAAAACAGGAGTCGTGTTTCTGGCATACACGATTCCCTTCATCATTTTCTCGCCCGTGGCCGGAAAAATGATGCGCCCGTGGGGACCCCGCTTGAGCATGTTCTTCGGCGCGGTCTTGCTGGCCGTCTCTTTCTTTTTTTTCGCCATGATCAGCCCTGCCACGGGAGCCTTGCTGGTGGTCATCGGCTTTTTCGTGCATAGCGTGGGTCAGGCGTTTGCCTACAACATTTCCACCACCACGGCGATGGAATCGGTCTCCGAACAGAAATCCGGCGAGGCTTCCGGCGTGATTTCCACAATCCGAATGCTTGCCATCGTTTTCGGCGTAGCTGTTTCCGGCGTGCTTTTCAAGGTCCTTGAGAAAGAGAAAATTTTCGATCTGTTCGACGAAATGCACAAAACTCTCACTCTTGCCCAGCGGGCCGACGTGCACAGCTTGCTTTCCGGTTCGGTTGACGCACAGGCAAAACTCGCAGCGCTGGCTCCCCAAGCCGCCGCCCACGTGGAATTCATCGTAAAGCGTGCTTTCGTTTATGGCTTGGATGGAGCGATGCTCTTGTGCATCGGCGTCGCACTGCTCGGCGTGTTATCGTCGCTCATGGTTCGCCGCCGGGAATAGCAGGAACCGCCGAAGGCTTAGACGAACTCCTTTCCATGACTACCCTGCGCCGATCCATGGGCCTTCCCCACGCAACCGCAATGGTCGTTGGCATCATCCTGGGCGCTTCGATCTTTGTTCAACCTTCGGAAATCACTCGGCTGGTTCCCTCTTTTCGCGGATTGCTGCTGGTATGGCTGTTTGCAGGTGCTTTGACGTTCTGCGGCGCGATGGTCTGCGCCGAGCTTTCTTCGGCTTTTCCGCAAACCGGCGGTGTATATGTCTTCCTCAAGCGAATCTTTTCTCCGGCTCTTGGGTTTCTTTGGGGATGGGCCATGTTTTGGAGCATGCACTCCGGAATCATTGCGGCCATCGCCGTGATTCTCGCGCGTTACGTCGCTTATTTTGTGCCTCTGGGTGAGCCTGGCATTCGCGCGCTGGCCATCGGTGTCATACTTCTTTTGTCCGCGGTCAATTACCTGGGAGTGAAGCCCGGCAGCGCGGTGCAATTGATTTTGACGGGCGCAAAGATAGCCGCAATTCTCTCCGTTGCCTTTCTGATTTTCTGGCTGGGCGGGCCCGCGCATCGTGCAATTCCTCCAGCCGCCTCAGCGTTATCGCCCTCACCAACGTCCGCATCGCTCAGCGCCTACGGCCTTGCCATTGCTGCGGGCTTATTCGCGTTTGGCGGATGGCACATGGTCACTTACACGGCGGGCGAAACCACCAACCCCGAGCGCACCATCCCCCGCGCATTGCTCCTTGGCACTCTGCTCGTAACAGCGTGTTACATCTTGCTGAATGCCGCCTATCTTTACGTCCTTCCGCTCGCCGCGGTAGCTCGCTCCACCCGTGTCGCTGCCGACGCCATTCGCGTCCTGGGCGCCGCAGCGGGAAATTCCGTTGCCGCTCTTGTGATTCTCTCCGCGCTCGGCGCACTGAATGGAATCATTCTGGCCGGTCCGCGCGTCTATTACGCCATGGCACAAGACGGTTTGGCCTTTCGTTGGATGGGCGCGGTGCATCCGAAGCGGCAAACACCCTACCTCGCGATCGCAGCGCAAGCTTTGTGGTCCTCCGTCCTGGTCGCCACAAACAGCTACCGCGAATTGTTTACGCGCGTCGTTTATACTGAGTGGCTTTTCTTCGCTCTGCTCGCCGCCGGTTTGTTTGTTTTGCGCCGCAACCGGGAGTATCATCCCCTGTTTCTCGCGCGCGGGTATCCGCTGGTGCCCGCTCTATTCATCGCGGCCTCGCTGGGGATCGCCATCAATCAAGCAGTGGCCAATCCGCGCGGCAGTGCGATCGGACTTGGCCTTCTTCTCGCCGGCCTTCCGGTTTATTTCATGTGGTCGCTTCAAATTTCAAGAAAAGGAATCACTCATGGCAATCATCGACTTCCATAACCACTATTATCCGCCCGCCTATCTCGACGCCATCGAGCGCGGGCCAAGTTCTGTCCGCGTCGCCCGCGATGCCGAAGGTAATCCCACGCTCCACTATCCGGGTGATTACAACGTAGCCGTGCGCGGACACCGCGACATCGATTACCGCGAGCAGGTGCTCCGCGAGGCGGGCGTCGATACTCAGGTGATCACACTAACCACGCCTGGCACGCATATCGAAGCTCCCGCCGCAGCCGTCCGCTTGGCGAAATTGGTAAATGATGCCTTCGCACGCGTGGTTGCCGATAAAAACGGCCGATTCGTCGCGCTCGCTACTCTTCCTCTCAACGACCCCGAAGCTTCCGTCTTCGAGCTCCACCGGGCGGTCGAGCAGTTGCATTTCCGCGGAGCGATGCTGTTCAGCAACGTCAACGGCATGCCTCTTTACGACAGACGCTTGTGGAGTCTCTATGAAGTTGCCAATGAACTGGAGGCGGTACTCTACATCCATCCCACCAATCCCGTCGGCGTGGAAGCAATGATGGATTACTGGCTGATGCCGCTGGTAGGATTTCTATTCGATACCACGCTTGCGGCAGCGGGGCTCATCTTCAGTGGAGTGGCGGAACGGTTCCCCAATATTCGCTGGGTGCTCGGGCACCTGGGCGGTGCGATTCCCTATCTTGCGGAGCGCCTGGATCGCGGCTACCACGCGTTTCCCGAATGCCGCCAGAACATTGCCCAGCCGCCCAGCACTTATCTGAAGCGCTTTTATTACGACACCGTCAATTTCGATCCCCGCGCGATCGAATTGGCGATTTCCTTTGCAGGTATCGGCCAGATTCTCGCCGGCAGCGATTATCCGCACCAAATCGGCAGCATCGAAAAGATGCTCCAAAGCATCGGCGAGTTGCGAATCTCTCCCGAAGATCAGCAAAAGATTTTAGGAGACAACTCGGCACGCCTGCTCCGCCTCTAGCAAGCTTCGAGTGCCTATTTTGTTTTTATGAGGAAAGCTTCGTCGCGGATATCGCTCGTGGCTGCTGCAATGCCTTCACTGCGTCAATCAAGCTAACGATGCCTTGCCGCTCGTGTTCCGGAAGCTCTCCCGCCGCCGCTTCCAAAAACGGTGCTGCTTCAGGCGACCGCCCCAATTTCGAAAGCAGCACTACCAGGTTCATCGCGGCTGTGGCGTTCTTGGGATCATGTTCCAGCGACCGCCGGAATCCCTTTTCTCCATCGCTGGCGTTTCCACAGCCCAATTGAGCCATGGACCAATCGTTCCAGATGTCACTCGTCTCTCCGTCTAGAATTGCCTTGCTGAATTCATCCAGCGCGGCCGCAAATTGTCCTTGTAGATAGAGTTGCGTTCCAATTTGTTGGTGCTCCTGTGTGGTCATCGATGCCTCCCATCGATTGGAAATCGAAGGATCAGTTCCCCAAAGTCAGAGGCAAAGTCGGAATCGAGTTCAGAATCTGCCCCCCGTGCCGTGCCGCCCGCAACTCCATTTTGGTTCTAAGCCTGATTCGATTAGGGAAGACAAGGGGCCACCTCAATGCACTGTTCGTGCTCGCTCGTGGTTGCCGGGTAGAAATTGAATGATTTTATGAAAGGTCGATCCCTCAAAACCTTGTCTTCCCTCTCGCTGCAATTTGCATGAAGATTTAGTGCAATCCGCGTGCCAGTGGGCAACCTGGGGAAATTACAGAAGGTTGATCATAAACAATGGGGGCAGTTTAACTAGAAGGCATCTCATAAATGGTTGTTAGGGGGTCGGAGCTTCAGCTCCGACATCAAATTGAGTTGAAAAGTTGGGCTTTAGCCCCTGAAGGGGAGAACTGAGAAACCCGACGGACCATTTGTGAGATGGGCTCTAGCAACGAGAAGGTCTTTATCGCGCTGAGCCGAGGTTTTCGCCACTCGAGGGTGCCAAGTAAGGGAACCGCTGTGAACCAACTTGAAACGGTCGAGAATTCCCCGCTACTTCGCTTTCGGCGAAACACCCTCACGCGAGTCCGACAGCACTTTCTCCACAAGTTTACGCACTGCGTCCAATTTCGCGGGCGCGCGAAATCGCCGGAAACCTTCCGGCTTCGAATCAAGTCTACCCTGAATGAATTGAGTGTCTTTCAATTGATGGCCGGTGAGCACCGCCACCACATCGGCATTCCGTTCGATTTTCCCGGCCGCGCGCAGTTTTCGAATTCCCGCAACCGTCGCCGCGGACGCCGGTTCACAACCCACCCCGTCCCGCGCCAGCATGGCCTTCGCTTCCGAAATTTCGTCGTCGGTCACCGCTTCCACCAAACCATTCGTCCACTCCAGCGACCGCCGCGCCTTTTTCCAATTGGCCGAATTCCCGATGCGAATTGCGGTGGCGATTGTCTGGGGATTTTTTTCGGGAATTAATTCTTTGCCTCCGCTCGCAATCATCCGGTAGAACGGACTCGCACCCTCGGCCTGGACCACTACTAGCCGCGGCACGCGATCGATCAAATTCAGCGCCTTCAACTCTTCAATTCCCTTCCCGATCGCCGACGAGTTCCCCAGATTGCCGCCAGGAACCACGATGTAATCCGGGGGATTCCACGCGCGTTGCTCCATCATTTCCGTCACGATTGTCTTCTGCCCCTCGATGCGAAACGGATTCACCGAATTCACCAGGTAAAGCCCCAGTTCCTCGGCCAATGGCGCCAGCAATTGAAAGGCATCGTCGAACGATCCTTCCACTTCAATCACCGTCGCGCCAAAATCCATGGCTTGCAGCAGTTTCGCGGCCGACGTATGTCCATACGGCGCGAATAGCATCGCCTCAATTCCGGCGCGAGCCGCATAAGCCGCCATCGAAGACGACGTGTTTCCCGTGGACGCGCACGCAACCACGCTCACTCCCAACGCAGCCGCTTGCGTTATGCAAGCCGTCATTCCCAAATCTTTGAACGATCCAGTTGGATTGTTTCCCTGATGCTTGATCGCCAGACGGACGCCACCGGCCCAATCGCCTGCTCGCGAAGTTTCCACCAGCGGCGTCGACCCTTCTCCCAGCGAAATAATTCGCTGGTTCGCGCTAAGAAAGGGAAGCAATTCGCGGAACCGCCACACACCGCTTCGGTCAATCGCTTCGGCGCTCGTCTTCCGCTGCTGCCAGATGCTTTTTAGCTCGCTCGCGCTCAAAGGTGCAAATTCGTTATGAATTTCGAGCGGGCCGCCGCACACATCACAAGCGCATTTTCCATTCGCCGCTTCCTGCCGGTGGCGGCAGCTCTCTTCGATGCATTGCACGGAAGCCCATCCCATCTTGCGATTCTCCCCGCTAGTCACGAATTCACGGCTACTGTTTCCTGCCCATCGACTATTCCATTTCCATCTCAAGATCCCGTTTTACAAAGATGGTGTTTAGGGGGTCGGAGCTTCAGCTCCGACATTTAGCAGCCTCCTTAGACTCGGGCTTTAGCCCCTGAAGCGCAGGAAAGCAAATTCTCACAGCTCGAATTCCTCATGAATTGCCTTCAGCGCATCGGAAACTTCGTCCGACTTCACGGCAATCGAAATACTGATTTCGCTCGATCCCTGCGCGATAGCAATAATATTGATCGCCCGCCGCCCCAACGCGCCAAACATGCGCCCCGCCAGTCCATGAATCCCCCGCATCTTCTCGCCCACTGCCACTACCATTCCTACATGGGGAGTCGCATCGATCGCAACCAGAGAATCGTGCCGCATTTCCAGCTCGAAAGTTTTTTCCAGCTTTGTGCACACGCGCGCTTGATCGGCTTCGTGAATCGCGAAGCACAAAACGTTATCCGCCGACGATTGCGTCACCATCAGCGTCGAAACATCCTCCACGCTCAACGCACCAAACACCCGCGCCGCCAATCGCGGAAAACTCAAGCCGTCTTTGCCGCTCACCGCCACCAGCGCGGCTTTCGCAATTCCCGTAATCGCCCGCACTCCATTCTGGCTGGTCGCTCGCCCGGAAACTTTGGTGCCCTCGCAAGCTGTGTTGAACGTATTTCGGATCAATACCGGAATGCCCGCTTTCATCGCCGGCTGGATCGCGCGCGGATGCAACACCTTGGCGCCAAAAAACGAAAGCTCCAACGTTTCCAGATAGGAAATCTCGGAAATCATGTGCGCGCCCGGCACCAGCCGCGGATCGGCGGTCATCACCCCATCCACATCCGTCCAGATCCAGATCTCCTCCGCATCCAATGCCGCTCCCAGAATTGTCCCGCTATAGTCCGACCCGCCCCGCCCCAGCGTCGTGCAAATCCCTTCCCGCGTTGCCGCGCGAAATCCCGTCACCACGGGGATCGATCCCGCTTCCAGCATCGGCAGCAAATGTTTCGAGGTGTTCTCCCTCGTCTCCGCGGATAACGGCGTGGCATTGCCAAAGCGTTCATCGGTAACGATCAGATCCATCGCGTCCACCGCTTCCGCAGCGGCTCCCTTGCTTCGCAACACGGCCGCCAACAGCGTCGCCGTCAGCACTTCTCCCAGGCTCGATAGCGTATCCATCGCTCGCGGCGTGATTTCCCGCAGCAGGGAAAATCCCGAACACAAATTTTCATACACCATCATCTGCTGCGAAAGAGTGGACATGAATCTCGCGCGCTCTCCCGCCGGCAACAGCTTTTCGCCAGCTTGTTGATGCCGCTTCACCAGCGACTGGCTTTCTGGCCGCCACTTGTCACCATCCTCGATGCTTGCCGTGCGAGCCGAACGGATCAGCGCATCGGTGACGCCCGCCATCGCCGATACCACGGCTACCACGTTCGCCCCCCGCGAATGATCCATCAAAATTTGCGCCACGGAATCGATTCGTTCCGGGTCGCCCACCGATGTTCCGCCGAATTTCATCACTAATAGCGGCTTCTTGTTTTTCTGCATTGGTTCTTCCTTGCCCTTTGGACGAATACAGCTCTCCCTTCGGGAGCGCGCCGGCTAGCCCAAGTGCAACCCGGCGCGGCTAAATAATCGTCGTGCGAATAATAGTGATGGTACCGCTCGAACGGCCGTTCGAGCGGAAGGATGGATCGAATGGCGCAAATTCATGAACGAACGCGGAGAGATTTGCCAAACAGCACGCGCCAGCGGCAAATGTGCCCTTGTGATGGCGCTGCGGCAAATTCTCTCGAATTCTTCCGGACGTGTTCGAATGCATGGCGATCAATCGCGAGTTATGATCTCGCATTTCCGCGCTACGATCCAGCTTTGCCGATCAATTCGTTGCGAGTATTCCCGGCGTGTTGCCAGCCGCCTGCTCTTGTGGATCCACCCGTACCTTTTGATCCGGCTGAAAGAAATGCTCCTCGATTATCCGCCTTCAGCAATCGCTTCTCCGATTCCACTCCCTTGCGGCGGAAAGTATCCACAAGCAATTCGGCAATATCGTCCCCTCCCTGCCGCGCGATCGCCAGCACGGACGATCCCGCACCGCTCACAAACACGCCAACCAGCCCGGGGTGCTGCACGTCAAGGCATGCTCCCAGGCCCGGGATCAACCGGCTGCGGTACGGCTGGTGCAGCCGGTCGCGAAAAATCTCCTGCGTCAGCTCGAACTTCCCGGAGAAACATTGCGCCGCAAGCAACAAAGCTCGCTGCAAATTGCTCACGGTATCCGCGCGGCTATACATTTTCGGAAGTATTGCCCGAGCTTCGCTGGTCGGAATCGGCACATTCGGCGTCACCACGATAAAATCCAATTCGCTCGGCACCGGCGCTTTGCATGCCAGCACTTCGGCCGGATCGCCCACGCTCGCCGCCACCACGAAACCTCCCAGGATATGCAGCCGACACGTTGTCCGGATGTCCTTCCATTTCCATCGCAAGCCGCAACACGGCGCGCGGATCGATTTCCTTTTCGCAATGATGCGTCCCCAGCAGAATTCCCGCCACAATTGCCGCAGCACTCGAACCTAATCCCACTCCCACGGGAATATCGCTTTCGATCGCGAAATGCCCGCCGCTCGCGCTCCGCTCAAAATGCTTTAACGTGCGAAGAAAACTTTGCAGCACCAGATTGGAATCGTCCAGTGGCACCCGGTCCGCATTCTGACCCTTATAGGAAATCCGGAAGCCACCCGAATCACTCGCCGCGAATTCCACTTTCAAGTGCAGATTCAGGGCGATGGCCGCACAATCAAACGCACAGCCAACGTTCGCCGAAGTTGCCGGAACGACAACCATCGCCGTCACGGCCGTCCGCCCGCCGCAACCGCCGCCAGATTCCCAGCTGCCTGGTACGCTTCAAACGCGCTCAGTTTCGGCTCAATCGCCGCTTCCTCCTCGAACACTCCGGCCAGCGCATCAGTGGTCTTCAAACCGTTTCCGGTGATGCAGAGCACCGTTGTCTCCTCAGGCTCGATTCGTCCCTGTGCAATCAATTTCTGCGCGGCTGCCAGCGTTACGCCGCCCGCAGTCTCGGTAAAAATTCCCTGCGTTTCCGCCAGCAGCCTCATCCCTTCCACGATTTCAGAATCCGGAACATCTTCCGCCCAGCCGCCGCTGGTGCGGATCACGTTCATCGCAAATAATCCATCAGCCGGATTTCCGATTGCCAGCGATCGCGCGATTGTCTTTGGCTTCTGCGGCTGAAATTCATCCAGCCCCTCGTGTACTGCGTGTGAAATCGGCGAGCAGCCCGTCGCCTGCGCGCCAAAGAATTTCACCGGCTTCGGCTCCACCAATCCCAGTTCCACCAACTCGCGGAACGCCTTATTGATTTTCGTGATCAGCGAACCGCCCGCCATCGGCACAACCACGTTATCCGGCAGCTTCCAGCCCAGCTGTTCCGCAATTTCGAATCCCACGGTTTTCGATCCTTCGGAATAGTATGGCCGCAGATTCACATTCACGAATCCCCAGCGATAACGCTCCGCGATCTGCGAGCACAGCCGGTTCACCTGATCATAGTTCCCGGCGATGCGGATCAGCTTCGCGCCGTAGACCTGTGTGGCCACGATTTTTGCCGCTTCAATATCCGAAGGAATAAAAATCCACGCTTTCAATCCAAAATGCGCTGCCTGCGCCGCCACTGCGTTCGCCAGGTTCCCCGTCGAAGAGCAACTCACCACTTCGAATTTGAATACCAGCGCTTGCGCCAAAGCCACGGAAACCACACGGTCTTTAAAGGAAAGCGTGGGAAAGCAAACGGAATCGTTCTTCACGAACAGGCGTTGCGAGCCGATTCTTTCTCCCAGCCTGCTCGCACGATTCAGCGGCGTCGCTCCTACCGGAAGATCGCTGTGGAACCCTTCGGGCAGCGGCAGCAATTCCGCAAACCGCCAGATATTCACGGGCCGCGCGGAAATCTTTTCCCGCGAAATCAGCGGCCGGATCGCATCCAGGTCGTACGCCACTTCCAGCGGCGCCATGCAATCCTCGCAAAAACTGCGCGGCTGATTTCCCCAATCCCGGTGACATTCCTTGCATTTCAACGTGTAACGCTCACTCATCGCTGCATCCTTTGCGCCCCTTCACCATTCCCGGCGCAATAAAATTGGCCCTAAAACAAAAAAACCTCTTCCCGGGATTGGGGGAAGAGGCTCAAAAAATGCAGCCGTAAAACCGAATCTCATGTCCCCCGCGAACCGGGCGGGACTTGGCACCGGACGACCGGGTACTTCTCACCACTCCCGATCCGGTTGTCGTGGCTTCGACGGGCCCGTAACCCTCAGCCACTCTGCATGAGACAACGGTGTGCCAAACAGCGGCACGCGAAGTCAATATGGTAAGCAGCCATGCCAGCCATGTCAAGCTGCGCGTTTGTAAGTTTCGCAAATACTTCCTATTCGTTTTTGTTATACGCACTCGCGCACCGCCCCCGGCGAACAGCGAGCCTGAACGTCCGGAGGGATGCAATCGCCGGCGCGGGTGCTGTCCCAAATTGAGATTGACTAGGTTTTTAGGGGGCCGGAGCTTCAGGTTCGACATCAGCGAATACAAGAAAAGTGGGCTTCAGCCCTTGAAGCTCCACGCAGAAATGGTTGTCACCACGCGACGGCGGGTCAAACTAAGAGAATACACCCCGCGCGCCGGGGCTTGTCGTTTTCGCTTTGCTGACGCAAAATGCTTTGTGGACTTCCCGGGCATTGCCGAAGGAAATTCGCAGAATTTCAATCCGCTCGAGCAAAAGGAGAATCACTAGATGAAGAAGATCGTCCTGCTAATCGCGATTGCGTTTCTCTCCGCAACGGCCGCTTCCGCGCAATATAATATGGCCAAGAAAGCGGCAGCTCGCGCGGAAGTTCACAACGCCACCGGGCAAACCATCGGCACCGCATCACTCACTCAGGAAAAAGACGGCGTCCGAATCAAGCTCGACGCCTCGCAACTTCCTCCTGGCGAGCACGCCATCCATGTCCACAACGTCGGCAAATGTGAAGGCCCAGATTTCAAAACAGCCGGCCCGCACTTCAACCCCGAATCCAAAAAACACGGCTCGAAAAATCCGGAAGGCCCGCACGCCGGCGATCTGCCAAATTTCACGACCGGGGAAAACGGCAAAGCAAAAATTAATATTTTGGCAAAGGGCGTAACGCTGGGCAGCGGAGCGAACTCGCTCTTTCAGACGGGTGGAACATCCCTGGTAATCCACGAAAAGGCCGACGACTACATGACCGACCCGTCCGGCAACTCCGGCAACCGCATCGCCTGCGGCGTAATCGAAAAGTAGAGGACAATCCCGGGCTGAAGATTCCAGTCTGACGAACCTTGTTTATTGCAGATCCAGTTCGATCGGCAGTGTGCCGAGGAAACTCGACTTCGTGTCCTGCACGGCAATCCGAAGTTGGTATCTCCCTTTCTGTAGCTCTATCTGGGAGTGCACTGGAAATCCCTGCAGGATGAGCACTCCAACATCCTGTTCTTTAACTTCCGAACGGTCGCTGAAATCGTTGTGAGCCGCCAGTTTGCCATCCGGACCATACGCGGCGACATGCACGCTAAAATCATATCGCCTCTTGCCATTTGCTTCCTCGGAAGAAAGCGTCCCCGCGTCAATTAACAAGTCGACGGAGACCTGCACTCCGGTGGGAGTGGTCGTTGGAATCACTCGAGCATCGAACCGAAGCATGCTGGCCCCAGGAGCATCGGGCCGCATCGCAAACGCCACTTGCGCATTTTTGGCTTCGTCATCTAGCACCGTAGCCCATGCCTCACCCGGAGCCACGGAAAAATATCCACGTCGGTATCCCAAATCGAATCCGGAGCGGTCAATGTCCACTTGAACTTTGTGATACTTCCGGTCGGTCGGGCTGCCGGTCGGATAAAACCCGATCACGTAATATGCAGCGCCATCTTCCAATGCTTCTTCCACCGCATGGTCCAAATCATTCCGGCTCGTGAATGCCAGTCCTCCCGTACTCGCCGCCATTTGCCGCATGAACGCCTGCGCCGATCCCGCCTTGAACGAATTGATGTAAAGCGCATCGGCGAACTCCGTTCCCCCGATTAACCCACCATAGTCATTCGTTCCGGGGGAACTCGCATCGAGAACAGATAAACCGATCAATCCACGCACGTCTACGGAATAGATCGACACCCTGGCATCCGCCAGCATCTGGTAGGTTTTCGACAAAACCGAAAATGGAGATGTCGGTTCGAAATTCTGCAACCAAAGCGGAGGCGCCGCGGTCAGCCAGACCAGGTTTTTTCTGCCGTCATACCCATAGAGCGCCCGCGCAATTGCTTGAAACGCCCCAAGTGTCGTGTCGAAGCGAGTTCTCCAAGAGAGCGCGGCTTGCTCCTGATAGAACTCGCGCAAGATCGCCATCTTCGCCGCGATTGCTCCCGACACTCCCAATTCCCGCGGCGCAGCCGGCATGCGTCGATCAACGTCTTCGACGGAAAGCTCCATGGATCGATTCGGCTTGAAGCTATCAACCGCAGCCCTCAGCAGCGCAGGATCGTCCGTAAAGTCCTGCACCAGCTCCAAATTTTGCCCCAGAGTGAAGACCGCAATTCGAGATCCGTTCGCCAACTGCGTCTTGAGGTAGTGGATCATCTCCTCGCGGGCATAGGCCTGATCCTTCATGGGCGTGTTCAGCGCATCCAGCAGCAGCACTGTCATCGGAACCTGTGGCTGGCTATACTCTGGCCGGTTCGTATAGATGTGCGGAGGCAGAGCCGGAAGCGGTTCCGTCGCTCCCCTCGGCCGCGCGCCCGGACGCTCCAATCCGAAGGCGGCAATTCGCTGCTCGTTTCCGTTATCGAAAAGCTTGAAGTCAGATTGTGTCAAATCCACTACCGGCTTCCGATGTTTATCCCGGACGACCACGTCGACCAAAACCAGTCGTGTGGTCACACGCAGAGTGGAGGGCGGAGCGTTTGATGAAGGTCCCTGTGCGCCGGAATAGGCTCCGAAGAAGTGAACAAAGAGGGCGAGCAGAGCAATTCGAGAGAATAGTTTGGCTCGCGTCCCGCCCAGCTGGACCGAAGTTAGCATCGGCGTTACGTCCATCCTAGCTAAAAGTGATCCCCGCGTCGAGCGGCTACTTCAATCCATCCACCAGATACAAATCCGAAAGCTTGCGATTGTATCCATAGACGTATGTTTTTCCGTCCGGAGTCAGCAGAATCGGGCCAACGCTCGTAACCGCCGCCGGATCGGACGGCTGCACCGACTTCCACAAAGTTCTGCGGCCGGTGGCGACGTCCAATTGATAGACATTCGCGGGCAAGGTGCCGTACCGGTAGACGAACAGGATTTTCCCGTCCGAACTCCATTTCGAAATCCGGTCATCGGGCAGTGATCCCGGAATCGGCTTCGCTTCGCCGCCCCCGGTTGGATAGAGATAGCTCTTCTGCTCAGGACCTTCGGCCGCTACCCACTTTCCATCGGGCGATATATCAAAAAAGCTGGGATCCACTCCTTCCGGCGAGATGGCCTGCGGATTTCCTCCATCCACATTCTGCAGGTAAAGGCGCACGCCATGGCCCGCTTCCGTTCCGGTGAAAACGAAATTTTTCCTATCCGGCATCCATCGTACCCACAAATGATTGATCGCATCGTGCGTCACCGGCTTTCCTTGGCCCGCACCGGTGGGAAGCAACACTAATTGGCTGGGTGTATCCGGCGTCGAGCAGAAAGCCCATTTGCCGTCCGCGGAAAGCGCAACCGCATTGCCTTCTCCCAATTTCACCGCGGGAGATCCATCGGTGCCCCGAATGTAGACGGAATAGTTCGGACCGCCCCCGTTTCCTTCTTCGTCGAACAAAAGCAACTTTCCATCCGCCGACAAATCACCCGGAAACGAATAATCAAACCAGGAAAGATCGCGTTCCTTCTTTTCCCCATCCACCGCTCCCAGCAGTTCGCGCCGCCATTCCTGCACGATCATCAAGACGCGCCCATCCGGCGCAATATCTTCCAGCGTCAAGGCCCCCGGGGTCTGCGCGATGTGGCGCTCGTGCCCCGCCAAATCCACAGCATAGAGCCCGCGGGCACCTCCTCCCCCTTTTTTCACCGTGAACCAAACCTCATCTCCCTTCGGTGACCACGCCAATCCTTCCTCGCTCGAAGCCCCCGTCGATAGTGTCGTTTTCTTGCCCGTTAAATCAACCACAGCCACGGAACCCGCGTCATCACCCTGCGTCGGATGATCCAGAAAAGCAATGCGATCTCCCTTCGGAGATATTCGCGGATAACTCACCCACCCGCCCGTTTCATACAAAACCTTACCCGCTGGAAATTCCAGCCGGTTTTTTCCTTCGATGGTCCGGACAATTGCCAGGGTCTGCCCGTCCGGCGCCCAATCGGCCCACTGCACGGCTTCCAAAATCTCCCGAGGTGCGCCGCCCGATAGCGTAGCGCGTCCCAACGTGCCTGACGCGGTGAAGCCGCTGATTTGGTGAACGCCCAACGCAACCGCCATTTCTCCATTCGATGAAATCGATAGCAACGCTGTGTTCTTTAGCCCGAACGAACGCGATTCCGGACTCTCCCTTCTCGTCGAGAAAATTTCCGGTGGCTGGCCTTCCCATCCCGCGGTGTAAACGATCGTCTGGCCATCCGGCGCGAATCGCGCGCCTCTCACTTCGCCCTTCCGGAACGTAAGCTGGTGATAGGAAGGCTGGTGCACGGGCCCGGCTTTGCCACCGAGAAGCATCATCGCTCCCGCTGTCAGGATCGCGGTGATCGCAGCGGCGCCCGCCACCGCGATCAGCGGGTTCCGGTTGAGAAATACTTCCTTCCCTTCAGCTCCGCCGCCCGCGGCCGCCACGGCCGTGGCTGAACTGACGGAACCCGACCCGCTTCCCGCCGCCGCGCGCCCGGCCTCGGTATCGCGCTTCAGCCGCTTCAGGTCCGTGCGCATTTCGCCGGCGGTCTGGTAACGCAGCGTGCGATCCTTGTCCAACGCCTTGCCGATAATCTCGTCCAGCTTCACCGGCAAGCTGGGATTAATTTTGCTGAGGGGCTCCGGCGATCGATTCAGAATCGCGTCAAACACCGCCGCCGAGGTATTCCCAGGAAACGCCTGCTTACCCGTAGCCATCTCGTATAGCACGACGCCCAGCGAAAAAAGATCCGTCCGCGCATCCAGTTCCTCGCCCAGCGACTGCTCCGGTGACATGTATGCCACGGTTCCCACTGTCGAACCGGGACTCGTCAAAGTCTCCACTGCGCCAACCGTTCCTCCGATCGTGGCGCTCGCTCCGTCGGCCTCCCGCTGTCCGGCGGCCACTTTGGCCAATCCAAAATCCAGCACCTTCGCCTGTCCGCGCTTGGTGATGAAAATATTTGCCGGCTTGATGTCGCGGTGAATAATTCCCTGTGAGTGCGCCGCATCCAGCGCGTCCGCGATTTGCGTGCCCAGGTCGAGCAATTCCGCCAACTTAATCGGCTTTCCTTCGATGCGATGCTTTAGCGTCTGGCCTTCCAGCAGTTCCATCGCGATAAACGGCTGGCCTTCGAATTCATCCACGTCGTAAACCGTGCAAATATTCGCGTGATTCAGCGCCGAGGCCGATCGCGCCTCCCGTTGCAGCCGTTCCAGCGCCGTTCGGTCCCGCGCCAAATCCTCCGGCACAAATTTCAGCGCCACCATGCGCCGCAACTTGGTATCTTCCGCCTTGTAAACCACACCCATCCCTCCACCGCCCAGCTTTTCCAGTATGCGGTAGTGCGAAACAGTCAGGCCAATCAGGGTTTTGGAGTTTGCCATCGGATGCACATATTAGGACGCGCCTCAATCCAAGTCAACGCGCTCAACGTGTCTTAATAATACTCCCAGGAACGCCAATCTCCCGATTGGCGTCGGCCAAAACGCCATGCACCTCGTTTGGCAATTTGTCGATTTCCTGCGGGGAGACTTCTCTGATTCTCTTCGAAGGAAAAATCAATCCATCAAACGCTATCTTCAATCCTAACGAAATCAACGCCGCTTAAACCTGCAATCACGATTTCGATCCGCTCGCCGCCGCCATCTGCATCACTGCTTTCGCAATTCCCTCCGCCATCTGATCCACCAGCGCCCGCAAATTATCCGTTGTCCCGCTCACCGTCAAATTCCCCAGTTTTTTCCCGTCGCGCCACAATCCGATTTTCACCACCACATTCTTTCCTTGCACCGTATAAGTCCCGCTCGGCAGGATCGCGCCCGACACATCATCCTTGTCCACAAAAACAGCCGCGCCGGAATCATCCGCTCCATCCCCTCGCGGAGAATAATTCTCATCGCGCAATCGCTTCCGCAGCGCTGCCCCAAGCTGCAGGGTATCTCCGCCTTCATCCGCGTTCAGCAGCACGGGCCGTTCCAGCATCGGCCGCATCGAAGCCAAATGAATGGCGGCCTTATCCGCTTCCAGCAGCCGCCCCACCTCAAAGCTGTTGGCCTGCGGCGCCGCGATCAAAGGCTTTTGAATCGCGCCGATATCCCGTGCCAGCACCGGAACATCGTCCTCAGCGTATTGGAACAACGTATCCACATCCACGAATCCGCCTTCTTTCAGCGCCGCGCCCTTCATTCCCTGCAGCAGCGCATACGTCAAGAATCCATGGCCATACTGGCTCGCCTCATAACTTGCCGCGTCCGCCGCCGATCCCATCAGCACATAAAATCCCGTGCGATCTTTCAGCCGCTCGATCGCGCGCACTTGATCTCCCGACATTCCGCGCTTCGTCAATTTTTCCGCCGCCGCCCCCGCCGCGCACGTATCCAGAATCATCACCTGGTGCCGCGCCGGCACTTTCTTGATCCACTCCACCAATTCTTCGCTCGTCACCGAAGTCGACGCCAGCACGCTGCGATCCGAAAGAGTCAGGCTCGGCGCTTCCACCGTGGGATACGCATACAAATCGTCCACCGCCACTCCGTGCCCCGCCAGATAGACCACGAACACATCGCTCAATTTCGAATGCTGCGCCTCTTCAAACGCCTTCTTCAAATTTTCCTTGGTCGGCGCCAGCACGCCCGCGTGATGCGACGTCGACAGCACCGTGATATGCACATGCTGCACTCCAAACATTCGATTCGCGCCCAGTTGCAGCGCATGCGCCATTTCTTCCGCATCGCTATCCGGCAACACCAATCGCTGGATCGACGGCGACGAATAATTCGAGATCCCCGAAATAATCGCGTAAAATTCCGGCGCACGCGTATCCGGCGTCCCGCCCGGAGTCCACGTAATCGAATCTCCCGGACTCGCCAGATACCCTTCCTCGTTCCACGCCACCACGCGAATCGTATTCGGACGCCCATGCGAAACCGGCGCGCCCGATAAATTAACCGTAATCTCCGCATCGCTGGCCTGCGGATTCAATTTCGATCCCCGCGCATCCGCCACCAATTCCTTGTCGTTCACGAACACTTCCACTTTCCCGATTCCGCCTCCGCGATTTACCAGCTTCAACTTCATTTTTCCCGCCGAATCCACCGGCCCTTCGAACTGCACTTCCGGAAACAACGCCACGCGATCAAATTTGCTCACGTCGCGCGGCTTTTCTTCGCCAAATCCCAGCACTTTTGCCAGCAGTCCCGGATCGAAGTAACGCTCTTCCAATTGGTGCGCTGCGATCGGTTCGTTCCCTACCACCCAGTGCACCAGTTCCATTCCTCCCGGAGACGCATCGAATCGCCCGATCGGATCGACTACCGCCCAATCCTGCTTGTCGAGCGCCACCAACTTCGCCACTTCCTTTTTCGTCGAAACTTCCCACAGGTGTGTGCTTCCGTCCCATCCGCTTCCCACCAGCCATCGACCATTGGCGCTGAACGCCACCGACGAAATCGATCCGCCCGGCGTGAAAAACTTTGCGATCTCGTTTCCCGTCGCCACATCCCACAATCGCACCGTGCGGTCCATTCCTCCGGACGCCAGCAATTGCCCATTGGGGCTGAACATCACCGAAAAAACATTGTCGCCGTGTCCTTTCAGCGTCTTCACTTCTTTCCCTGTGGCCACATTCCAGATCTTCACCATGCGGTCCTGGCTGCACGAAGCGAGCAATTGACTGTCCCGGCTGAACGCGACCGTAAACACAACGTCCGTATGGCCCGTCAGCGTGCGCTGTTCGGCCCACGTTGCCGTATCCCAAATCTTGATCGTCTTGTCGCCGCTTCCAGTGGCCAGCCAGCGGCCGTCCGGGCTGAATGCCACTCCTTGCACGTCGTCCGTGCTCGCCGCAATCGTCTTCACTAGCGCACCGGTCGAAGCATTCCAGATCCTCACGGTCTTGTCATCGCTCGCCGAAGCGAGCAAGCGATCGTCGGCGCTGAACACTACTTTCCACACTTTGTCCGTGTGCCCCGTCAGCGTTCGAATCAACTTGCCGCTCGTCACGTCCCACATTTTTATGGTGTGATCGCCGCTGGCGGAGACCAGCGTCTGGCTGTCGCGACTGAAAACTACCGATTCCACGTAATCGCTGTGCCCCGCCAAAACTCGCAGGTTTCGTCCCGTGGCCAGGTCCCAAAGTTTAATTGTGTGATCGTCGCTGCCGGAGGCCAGCCAATGTCCATCGGGACTAAACGCTTCCGAAACCAGCAAATCCGTGTGTCCGGTAAGTGCCGTCAGTTCGTGTCCGGCTTCCACATCCCACAAATGTACCGCGTTGTAACTTCGCTTCGCCGCCAGCAGTTTTCCATCGCCGCTGAACGCCACAATCTCGTCCACTTTGAAATTGCCGGGCAACCGCCCGATTTCGTTTCCCGTCGAGGTTTCAACCAGCCGAATCGATTTGTCGCCGTCGCGAACAACCAGTGTTCGTCCGTCTTCGCTCGACTTCAGCACATCCTGTGCGCTCACGTTTCCCGGCCGCACCGCCGGTTCTTTTCCAGAAGCTGGATCGAGGAAGTGCGCGCCGCCCTTCTCTTGCCGCGTTTCCAGCAAGTGGCTATCGGCGCTGAACGCCACGCTTCGAACTTCGTCGGCGTATCCTGTAACATTGTGGAGTAGCGCTCCGCTCCTGGCGTCCCAGATTTTGACGGTCTCCTCCGCTCCTGCCGAAGCGATCCACATCCCGTTTGGGCTGAACGCAACCGATAGGACGTTGCCGGAATGCCCGGTCAGGTGCTGCGCCTGGTGTGTTTCCAAATTCCAAACAACAATTCTTCCGTCCTTGCCGCCGGACGCCAGGAACCGTCCGTCCGCGCTGATCGCCACGGCCTTCTGTGCACCATTCGTATTCGCGTACGAGACCAACTCCTTTCCCGTGGCCACATCCCAAAATCGGATCACATAAGCCGCTTCATTCTTCGCGGTCCATCCTGGCCCGCCAGTCACTAATTTGCGGCTGTCCGGAGTGAAGCCGACAAACTGCGACGGAGCATCCAGCCCGGAAAAAGAGCGAAGCTCGTCCCCCGTGGCCACCGACCACAACTTGATCGAATAGTCGAATCCCGAGGTAACCACCAATCGCTTGTCGGGACTAAACACCACCGCATCGATCCCGCCAGTGTGCCCGGTCTGCAGCACCAACTCCGGCCTCAAAGCCTCAGAAACAACCTGCGACGTCTGCGCGCCAGCGCCACCAGCCACCACCGCCGTCAAAAAAAGAAGTAAAAGCACTCTCCGCATGTATGTCCCTGTGACGATGTCCATAACGTTTGTGGTGCCTTTGTAGGGCCGGCCTTCCTTGTCCCGACTCTATTGATCGGGGAGCCGCGCCCTGTTTTGTTCTTGTAGGGGCCGGCTTCAGCTGCGCCCTGTTTTGTTCTTGTAGGGGCGCTGCTTGCTGCGCCCGCGACGCCAGATGTCAATAATCAAATTGCAACTAGGTTTGAATTCTTCGCCTCCCACCCCAATTTAGTCCAGCAAAATTTCACCCTGCCACCACAAAAAAAACGGGCAGAGCCATCGGCTCTGCCCGTTTCCTCTAGCCATCCTGCGGAGATGGATTCGTTAGCTTCCCGATTTATCGTTGCTGCTCGCGCTCTTCTGTTTGCTGGCGGATGCGGTGATGGATTGCACGTGAATCGTATCGCCATCCACTGTGCCATGCACCTTCACCAGGTGGGCAACATGCTCGGCGGCCGCGGATTGGTCATCGAGGTTATATACTTTTTTGTCGGACGTGTTATAGAGCACATACTTCGCTCCCTTGTCCGCCACGCACTTCTTCGCGCAATCGGCATGGTTCGCGCTCGCGCCTTTCGCGCCGCAATCGCTGTCTGTGATCCAGCCGGTCCAGGAAGACCCGTTCTTCGCGGAATTGTTCTGGCTGGCGCTGTTTTGGCTTGAACTATTCTGGCTTGATCCGCTCTGATTCGCGCTGCTCTGCGTGGAACTGCTCTGGCTCGAATTCTTCTTGTTCTGGTTGTCCTGCTGTCCCGCAAACGACAATCCGGCCACGCACACAGTCACGACTGCGCACATCAGAATTCGCTTTACCATAATTCACTTCCTCCTCAGAATCTCGAGAATCCGGTGGGTTTTTGGATGGAACACTAGCCATCGTCAATAGTGCATGCTCCCCTTTACCTTGTCTAGGTACATACCTTCAATATTGTGAATTCGTGTTGACAGTTTAAACACGCGCGTTTTAGCCTTCCCTTACCCCATGCACAGCCCATCCAATGACGTCCAAAAGCTCTCTTTGCGCCCCTATCCGCACCTCTATGAAATCAATACCTGGGTGTGGCTGGAGTCCCTTTCGCGCCGCGACGGACGCAAATTGTCTCTCGCTGACGTCCCGGATCGCGATTGGGACGAGTTTGCCCGCTTCGGGATTTGACCTCGTTTGGCTCATGGGCGTGTGGGAGCGTAGCTATCGGCCGAAGAATCGCGCAGACCCAACCACGCTCTTCCCGAGTATGATCAGGCGCTCCCCGGTTGGAGTCCGAACCAGGTGGTGGGATCGCCCTATTCGATTCGCAATTATTCTCCCGATCCGCGTATTGGCACCTGGGACGATCTGGATGCTGTCGCGCGAAAAACTTCATGCCCGCAAAATCGGACTTGATCCTGGATTTTGTTCCCAATCACACTGGATTGGATCACCCCTGGGTCGCGGACCATCCGGAATATTACATCCAGGGAACCGAGCAGCAGTTTCGTGATAGTCCGTCTGATTTTTATCGGATCGAGAGGAGTGGCGCCGGACCTTTAATCGTTGCTCTCGCCCGCGATCCGTATTTTCCCCCTTGGCAGGACTTGGCCCAATTAAACGTGTTTGATCCCGGCGCCCGCGCCGCGCTTCTCGGGGAATTCGAAAGATCGCGCAACATTGCGATGGCATTCGCTGCGACATGTCCATGTTGATGCTCACGAAAGTTTTCTCGAAAACCTGGAGCAATTTTCTTACTGGTTCTGCCTGCTCCTTCCCGCGAATTTTGGACAGAGGCCACGGCCGCTGTCCCAGGCTTGATCCTCATGGCAGAAGTGTACTGGGGCATGGAAGGCCGGCTGCAAGAATTGGGATTTCGATTTCACGTACTGCAAGCGATTTTACGATCTGCTTCGAAACTGCGCGCCGCACGATGTCCGCTCGCATTTCTCCGCGGCAATGAGCTATCAGAAAAGCGCCGTCCATTTCCTCGAAAACCACGACGAGGAACGAAGTGCCGCGGTCTTCGGCGCCGAAAAACTTCCGCCCGTAGCCTCTCTGCTCGCTACCGCCCCAGGCCTCCGCTTCTATTTCCAAGGCCAATTCGAAGGCCGGAAAATTCGCCTGCCCATCCAGCTTTCCGCTGCCGCCGATGAACCTCGCCGACCTGCTCACCACGGTCTTCTACGAAAAAATACTGCAAATCTCAAATCAGCCGGTATTCCACGATGGCGAATGGAAACTGATCCCCATCCGCGACGCAGGCGATTCCACCTCGCAAAATTTGATTGCCTTCGAATGGATACTTTCCGCGGTTAGCCCCTCCCGATCCAACGCCACCGCTTCCACAATCCCAGCTGGACGTGCCGCCGATTGGAAGATCGTCGTCATCAATCTCGCCGCCTGCCCCTGCCAAGGCTTCCTGGAAATCGCCAACGAATTTTCTCCCACTGCCAATTACACGCTCCACGAAGAACTCACCAACTCGCAGTTCGCGTGGCACGGCCCCGACATCGCAACCCAAGGCCTCTACGTCCGAGTGCCTTCCTACAACGCCCAAATCCTCACCATCCTCCCCTCCAAATCATAATCGCCCGAGGGTGCCCCAGACGCCGTCGTCGCGTCTGGGGATTTTGATTGTGATTTTGACTCTTCTCTCTTCCTGTTTCTTTCTTCTCCCACTTCCTTCGCAGCATCGCAGCTACATCCAGCTGTAGTTCGCCTCCACCGATTCTGGTTGAAATGCGTCAGACGCTTCACTATCATGCGCCCCGACATGTACTCAACAATTCAATCGAAATTGAAATCCGGCCAGACGATTCTACTCGATGGCCCCATGGGCACCGAGCTCGTCCGTCGCGGCGTGCGATGGCGCAAACACGGATTGCAAACCGACGCGCCCGCCGTCGAACAGCTCCACGCGGACTACGCCGCCGCAGGCGCCGACGTTCTGCGCACCAACACATTCCAACTCAACCCGCGCATCTATCTGAACGTTTTTCACAATCGCGCGCACATGGCCCACATCGGCGCTCCTGGCCTCGCGGAAATCACACCCAAGCTCCTGCGCACCAGCGTGCAAGCCGCCCGCACGGGCCGCGCAAAAAGTGGACGCGAAAATAACGCCGCCATCGCTGGTGTCCTGGCCCCGCTCGAACATTGTTTCCGCCCCGATCTCTCGCCTCCGGAAGATCAAGCCCGCCGCGAACACGAAGAATTGGCACGCGTCTTCGCCGATGAAAAAGTCGACTTCATTTTGCTCGAAAGCATGAACACCATCTCGGAAGCAAAAGCCGCGCTAGCCGCCGGACGCGCCGCCGGTCTTCCCGTGTGGGTTAGCTTTGTCCTCGGCCCCGAAGGCGAGTTACTAAGCCAAGAGCCTCTCGAACGCGCCGTAAAGGAAATGGAAAATGGCGGAGCCGATGCCGTGCTGGTGAATTGCGCGCCGCCCGAAGACATCACCGCCGCGCTATCTCGCATGCGAAAAATGACCAAGCTTCCCTTCGGAGGATTCGCTCACGTCGGTCATTTTTCTCCGCCTAGTTGGAAATTCGAATTTTTTCCGCAATTTTCCGATACGGAATCCTGGCCTGCCCCGCGTTATACCGCCGAAGCCGCGCGTTGGCGCGATTCCGGCGCAACCATCATTGGCAGTTGCTGTGGCACCCGGCCGGAACACACGGCATCCTTGCGGGCCGCGCTTGGAAAAAGCGCGGGCGGAGCGGCTTAGATGAACTCCCACTACGAACCCATTCGCGAAAAACTCAACACCGGAAAAACAGTAATTCTCGACGGCGCCATCGGCACCGAGATTTTGCGCCGCAATGTCACCTGGGCCGATCATCAGCTCACCAACAAGCCCGAATTCGTCCGCGGCATTCACGAAGATTATATTCGCGCCGGCGCCGACGTCCTCAGCACCAACAGTTTTCAACTTTGCCGCCGCGCCGCTCTACAATCATTTTCGAGATGACCAGCACCGCCATCACATCGGCGCAAAAGATTTAGACACGCGCGCCAATACGCTGCTCACCGCCTCCGTCCATCTCGCGCGCGAAGCTCGCGATCATGTCGGCGCGAAGCGCCCCGTTGCCGTGGCCGCCGCCGTCACCACGCTCGAGTGGTGTTTCCGTCCCGATCTCGCGCCATCCGTCGAGCAAGCGCGCAGCGAATACCAGGAAATTTTCCAAACCGTAAAAGATGCAGGCGCTGATCTGGTCCTTCTCGAAACCGTGAACAGCATAGCTGAGGCCCGCGTCGCTTCCGAAGTTGCCAAATCACTGGCTTTGCCTCTGTGGGTCGCATTCGTCTGCGACGAACAAGGAAAGCTTTTCACCGGCGAAACCATGGCCGAAGCCACCGCCGCTCTCGAACGCATCGGCGTAGATGCAATCCTCCTGAATTGCGCGCCGCCCGACGACATCACCGCGGGAATGCTCGCCCTTGCACCTCCCGCGCGTGTTCCCATTGGCGCCTATGCCCACATCGGCCGCTTCAATCCCCCCGAATGGCTTTTCACCGATGAATATCCCCCCGCGAAATATCTCGCGGAAGCCGCCCACTGGAAAGAAATGGGCGCGACGATACTCGGTGGATGTTGCGGCACCACCCCCGATCACATTGCCGCGCTTGGGTCTCTGCGTTAATTTACGCTGATGAATGATTCGCCCGCCGCCGGCAGCAAATTTGCGCCGGTTGGCGGCGCGCTTCGTCAAGTTGGATTTCTTCCTCTCCTCGCGCTTTTCTACGGCTACACCGCGGGCGGCCCGTTCGGCTACGAAGAAATATTTTCCACTTCCGGCCCCGGCATGGCCGTGTTGTTTCTCACCCTGGTTCCCTTCTTTTGGAGCATTCCGATTTCCTTCGCTTCCGCCGAAATGAACTGCTTCCTCCCCGTGCAGGGCGGATTCTATCGCTGGGTGCGCGCGGCCTTCGGCGATTTTTGGGGATTCCAATGCGGCTGGTGGAATTGGACCGGAACATTTCTTCTGAATTCAGTTTACGGCGTGCTGCTGATGGATTATCTGGCGGATTACATTCCCGGATTAACCGGCGTTTGGAAATGGGCCGGTGCGTGCCTCGCGCTTTGTTTTTTCGCCTACATGAACGCGCGCGGAATTCAGGTTGCCGGGTGGCTGGCGATACTTCTCCAAATTGCCGTGCTGATTCCCGTCGCGTGGATGTGCGCCGTCGCGCTGTTCCACTGGCACTACAATCCGGTAGCTCCGTTCACTCCGCCGGGACATCCCTTCGGCAATGCGTTTGGAAAAGGTCTTGCGCTGGCAATGTGGAATTACGCTGGCTACGAACAACTTTCCAGCGTCACCGAAGAAATTAAAGATCCGCAAAAGACTTTCGTGCGCGTACTCGCGTGGAACACGCCGCTGAATATTTTGACCTACACGGTTCCCGCAACTCTCGCTCTCGCCGTTCTTGGAAACTGGCGCGAGTGGCAGACCGGCTACATCGTCACCGCGGCGGCCAGCATCGGCGGAGTGTGGATGGGCGTCGCGATGCTCGTGGCTTCGATCATCGGCACCGCGTCGCTTTCCAATAGCACCATTCTTTACACCACGCGAATTCCCGCCGCCATGGCCGAGGACGGATACCTTCCGCGCTGGCTCGCCGGGCTCCATCCTCGCTACGGAACTCCCGCGCGCGCCATCGCCATTTCCACCGTGATTTATTGCGCGCTGGCCACGTCGCGCGTCACCGACTTGGTCAACATCTACATCTGGACGCGCATCGCCACGTCGATGCTGACTCTGCTTTCTGCCTGGCGCCTGCGCCAAAAAATGCCAAACGCTCCGCGCACCTTTCGCATTCCCGGCGGCGCGATCGGGCTCGCGTGCGTCATTTTATTTCCAGCGATTTTGTGTGGGATAAAAATTTATTACAGTGAGCCCTACGTGTTTCGCTGGGCACCGTGGCTGTTAGCCGCGGGCCCAGTCGCCTACGCGATCTTGCGCTGGGTGTTCCGGCTCAAGCCAACTCTGCGCCGCCGCCGCGCCAACAAAAACCTAGCTCGCCTGGCAAATTCGTCTGAAATGAATTTTAGGGGGTCGGAGCTTCAGCTCCGACATACACGCGCCTACTTCCAAGGGCTTTAGCCCCTGAAGCTCGCGCGCAGATCGGCCGGCATCAGCTCTACTGAATCTTTTCCGCGATGCTCTTCGCTTGCAAAAACAGCAGCAAATAATCCTGCCCGCCGCTCTTCGAATCCGTGCCGGACATATTGAACCCGCCAAAGGGATGCGCGCCAACCATCGCTCCGGTACACTTGCGGTTCAAATACAAATTGCCCACGAAAAATTGTTCCGCAGCCTTCTCCAGCTTCTTCGGATTCTTCGAATAGACCGCGCCGGTAAGCCCAAACTCCGTATCGTTCGCAATCGCCAGCGCGTCGTCAAAATCTTTCGCCGGAATCACCGCCAGCACCGGCCCGAAAATTTCTTCCTGTGCGATACGCGCCTTGGGACTCACGTCCGCAATCACCGTAGGCTGGATAAAATATCCCTCGCCTTCCGCGCGCCCGCCGCCAACGATCAGCCGCCCTTCCTTTTTGCCCACTTCGATATATTCCAGAATCTGTTGCATGGAGCCTTTGTTAATCACCGGTCCCATGTAGTTGTGCGGATCTTCGGCCGCGCCCACTTTAATTTTGGCCACGCGTTCCTTCAGCTTGGCCAGAAAATTGGTATAGACTTTTTCGGTGACGATCGCGCGCGAACACGCCGAACATTTCTGCCCCTGAAAGCCGAACGCCGAAGCCGTCACGCCATCCACCGCCGCTTCCAGATCGGCTTCATCATCCACAATAATCGCGTCCTTGCCGCCCATCTCCAGGACGGTGCGCTTGATCCAAATCTGTCCGGGCTGTTTTTTCGCGGCCTGTTCGCCGATGTTCAGCCCCACTTCCTTCGACCCCGTAAACGCGATGAATCGCGTCTTCGGATGCATCACCAGCGTATCGCCCACCGAGCTTCCCGGCCCGGTCACAAAATTAATCACGCCCTTGGGCACTCCCGCTTCGTAGCAAAGCTCCACAAATTTCGCGGCAATCGTCGGTGAATCGCTCGAAGGCTTCAGCGCCACGGTATTGCCGGTGACGATCGCGGCCAGCGTCATCCCCGCCATAATCGCGCAAGGAAAATTCCAAGGGGGGATCACCGCGCCCACGCCCAGCGGAATATAAACCAAATAATTTTTTTCGCCCTTCATCGGCGTCACCGGCTGGGGTCCTCCCAGCCTCAGCATTTCGCGGCCATAAAATTCGCAAAAGTCGATCGTCTCGGCGATATCGGCATCGGCTTCCGGCCAGGTCTTACCCACTTCATAAACCAGCACCGCCGCGAAATCGAATTTCCGCTGCCGCAGCAAATCGCCCACACGAAAAACAAGTTCCGCCCGCTCTTCCGCCGGCACGCGCTTCCATTCTTCAAACGCTTTGGCCGCAGCTTCAATCGCGCGATTCGCCAGCTCGGCAGTTCCCTTCTGAAAAATTGCCAGCACCTGGTCAGGATGCGAAGGATTCGTCGACTTGATTTTTTCAGCGGCAGTAATTTTCTCGCCGCCAATATAGATGGGATATTCGCGCCCAAGTTCCGCGCCAAATTTGTGCAGCGCATCCTTCATCGCCTTCTGATTATCCGGCCGCGAAAAATCCACAAACGGCTCATTCGCAAACTCGCCGCGCCGCACCTTCAATTCACTAGTAACCATAGCCGCCACCCTCCCTCAAATCGCGAATGCCTCATTCTACTGTGCCCCCACTACCCCGGCAAGCCAGCGCAAAGAAGTCGAGTTCGTAAAATCGGGCTCCGCGACAAAAGCCG
This sequence comes from uncultured Acidobacteriota bacterium, assembly GCA_963797765.1. Lineage (GTDB taxonomy): Bacteria > Acidobacteriota > Terriglobia > Acidiferrales > UBA7541 > JBGPTK01. The sequence goes on from CAWCQU010000007.1 coordinate 59,340, forward strand.
GCCGCTGCGGATGACGTTTCCGGCATTTTACGGAGGTCAAAACCCTGTCTATAAAAACAGCCGATATAGGAGCGATTAGAACGACTCCCGGCGCTGAACCCACAGGGTTTAGGCGCATTTCTAATCGCTGCCACTGGCGATTAGCGAAGCGGTTAGAATCCCCATTTTCCTGGCGTTTCAATTTGGCCCTTCCTCCTCTTTTCCCCTGTTCGCCTCCCGATTTCGAATGCAGCTTGCGTCCCTTAGCATTTGTGCTTACGAGTAACACACATATTGGGCCACGGATTTTACAAAATTGGAAGGGCTCTGCCTGTGGACATTCTGGAGGTTAGAGGCTGGAAGTGGGAGGCTGGAGCCGAGCGATACTAACCACTGAAACAAGTTTCGAGCCAGAGCTTAAGCGTAAGATCGTGTCTGCTTTCGTTCGCGAGATTCGGGCGCAGTTCCTTCTCGTATCGCTGTTTCAGGACTGCTTTATCCAGCCTTCCAGCCTTCGCAAGAAACTTCGCATCTTCCAGGTCAACAGGACTGTTTCGCACGAGCTTGGCGAGAACAAGATCGTGTACATCGAGTGAGAGCAGCCGTAGCCGGGAAAAGTGACCGGGGAAGAGTTCTGTCAGGCGATCCGCATAATCCTCTGGAACGTCTGCGACAGTCACGTACTGGAAATACAATCCGTGCTTTTTGGCCAGTGCGGAATCCCGCCCAGCCATTTCTTCGAGCTTGGCGACGGTATCCAAGGGAATTGCCGCGATATAGTCCACGTCGCCAGTTGGACGTGGTAAGCCAAATCGGGCGGCTAAGACAAATCCTCCAAGGCAGTGCAACTCGACGGAAAAGTTGATAAGCGCGTCAACTTCCTTAAGAAATCCGTTCCATCGGAGAGGCAAAGCTTGGGAAGGATCAAGCGACATATCGGAGCGCCTCAGGCCGCCAATTCGTGAGGAGGTTCCACTCGCGAGCCTCTTTCGGGCGATGTCGTTTCAGCCATTTGTGTTCTGCCCGGCTGAGCTTCGGTTGGCCCAATGGTTCCACCCGCGCCAGCAGGCTGCCTTTCAGCGCGGATTGCAATTTTTCGAGCGTTGCGTCGCGGCGGGTGTTGACCGGGCTGGCCGCGCGGCCCGCGCTTCTAGCAAGAGAAACCACGAATCCGAGGCGGTTCTGCAAATCGTTGAGCTTTGCGTGCTCGACAAGCCACCTCGTGTCCAAGTCCCAATACTTGAGCAACAGCCATGGAAGGGCTTCGAACAGCCGGGCTTCCAAATTAACTTGTGCCAAGGCGGTGAGCAAGACTTCGCCTGGATGCTTTTTAGAACGCGGCTTTCGCAGATAAGCAAAGCCCGGATATCCAAGCCCGGCCAAGTCCGCTGCAAGCTGTTCCGGATCAACCGTTCGCGGCGCCCAACGATCTCGAGACAGCGGCAGCGAAACAGGCGAAAGCCTATAGACGTGAACCATCCGTCTCGCAACTTCCTGGGACAATGGCCTCTCGCCGTTCTCCAACATGGAAAGATAGCTCTGCCCGACGCCGAGTTCCGCAGCAGCCTTCTGCTGGCTCCAGCCAGCCCGCTTTCGAGCGTCCTTGAAGTATTTGGCATCCATGAGGTTGCAAGACCAAACCAATATTATCACAGGTGTGTGATAAAATGGCGTCGTACAGAGGTAACCCCGGCGCCGATCGCAGGCCTTCTTCAATAATCGCAGGGCTATGCAAAAACTCCCACTCCCTAAGCACGTGCGATTGAGGCGTGGAAAACGGCAAAAACCAGGGTCAAAATCGTAAGCGCAATGCGAAGAGCCCCGGGCGCAGCAAGCAGCGCCCCTACGATTCGCGGAAACCAGGGCGCGGACGTAGGCGAGACGGACCGTGCTAGAATCCGCCCGGAATTTAAAGGGGGGACGATGAGGCGGAACTGGTTGGGGTTGGGGATATTCATTTTGGTTGGATTCGGGCTTGTGGTTGGGCGTGTGGCTTCGGGGGACGATATTGCCGAGCGGGCGCGAAAGCTGCATTACTCGGCGATTGTTTTGGATACGCACGACGATACGACTCAGCGATTTTTCGAAAAGGAGTTTGACCTGGCCAAGCGCAATCCGGATGGGCACGTGGACATTCCCCGGATGCGCGAAGGCGGGATGAACGCAATCTTCTTTTCGATTTGGATTGATGGACGGATTATGGGAGCGGCGGCAGTGCAGAAAGCGCTCGATCAAATCGCCTTGGTCCACCAGAACGTGGACAAGAATTGGAAGGAGATGACTTTCTGCCGGACAGCCGAAGAAGTCCGCAAGGCGCACGCACAAGGCAAAATAGCAGCGCTGATGGGAGTGGAAGGCGGGCACATGATCGGCAACGATATTCACATGGTGCGAATCTTCAGCGAACTGGGCGTGCGCTACATGACCCTCTCGCATTTTTATAACGACGAGTGGGCCGATTCCTCCACCGACAAGCCGGCGCACAACGGGCTGACGGATTTCGGCAAGGAAGTGGTGCGCGAAATGAACCGCCAGGGAATCATGGTGGATATTTCGCATGTCGCGGACAAGACGTTTTACGACGCGCTGGCGGTGAGCAAGGCGCCGCTAATCGCGTCGCATTCCTCGTGCCGCGCGCTGTGCAACCACCCGCGCAATATGACAGATGACATGATCAAGGCGCTTGCCGCAAAGGGTGGCGTGATTCAGATCAACTACGAACGCAGCTTTTTGGACCAGGCGTATAAGGATGCGAGCGAGAAGGCGACCGGCGGTGTTGTGGCAGCCTTCGACAGCGCGATGAAGGAATGCAACAACGACGCAGCTTGCTTCAATGCAAAGCGAAAAGAAATGCAGCAGAAGCTGGAGGCATCTGGCGCGCTGCCTCATGTGAGCTGGGAGCGAATTATCGATCACATCGACCATGTGGTAAAACTGGTTGGGCCGGATCACGTGGGGCTTGGTTCGGATTTCGATGGAGCGGATATGCCCGACGGAATGGAAGATTGCTCGAAGCTGCCGAAGATTACCGAGGCTTTGATGCGCAAAGGATATAAGGACGAAGATATCCGGAAGATTCTGGGAGGAAACTTGTTGCGCGTGATGGAGTCAGCGGAACGCGTGAGCAAGGAGATGCAAGCGGAGTGGCGCACGGCGGCGGATTGAGGGGAGTTTCGATTTTATCGTAGGGGCGCTGCTTGCTGCGCCCGGCTTTGATCAATTTTAGGGCGTCGAGGTTGGAGCCGCGTCGTGGTGAAGGTTGTGGGCCAGCGTTTCGTTCAGGTTTGGAAGCAGTGAAAGAGCGCGGTCTCGCGTTGCGGCGAACTCCACGCGATCGCGGGCGGCAATTGGTTCAGACGACGGCAAATTCAGGTGTTCGAAATTTAGGAATTGGCCTTGGTGCTGGATGCGAAAATCGAGGTGGGGGCCCGTGGCGAGGCCCGTCATGCCTACCAGGCCGATGCGCTGGCCCTGGTCCACTCGCTGGCCCGGGCGGACCAGAACGCGCGAGAGGTGCATGTAATAGGTTTCGTAGCCGTTGGTGTGCTGGATTTCGATCAGGTTGCCGGCGCCGCCTTTGCGGCCCGCGAAGATCACTTTGCCGTCGCCGATGGTTTGCACGGGAGTGCCGGTGGGCGCGGCGTAATCGGTCCCCAGATGCGGGCGATAGGTTTTCAGGATGGGATGGAAGCGGCTCTTGCTGAAATGCGATGTGACCGGCGCGGCGAATTTTAGCGGCGAGTGCAGAAAGGCGCGCTTGAGCGATTTGCCGTCGGGAGTGTAATAGGCTTCGTGGCCGACAGCATCGTGAAACAGGATGGCGCGGAAGATGTGGCCGTGATTGTTGTACTCGGCGGCCAGAATGTGGCCGTAGGTGACGGGCGAGCCGGTGGAGAAATGTTTTTTCTCGACGAGAACTCGAAACGTGTCACCCGGACGCGTATCGGTGTAGAAATCCATGTCGTAGCCGAAAATGTCGGCCAGGCGCATGGCGAGTTCGGGGCGTTCGCCTGCATCGAGAATGGATTCCCAGAGCGAGCCTTGAATTTTTCCGGCCACTCCTTCGGCCCCGGTGGTCGAAGGGATGTTCTGGATTTCGGCATGGAAGCTCGAACCCTCGGGAGCGATCCAGAGCATCCGGTCGGAATCAATCTGGTAGCGGACCGCGCGGAGATCACCCAGGACGGAGCGGCCCACCGCCAACTCGTTTCCCGCGCGCAATCGCCGAAGATCGAAAACATGCGAAGTGGAAGCGATCAACTTGGAAGCCGTCGGTGAATCCACACCAAAATTCTGAAGCACGTTGGTAAAAGGCAAACCGCGCGGCACAACGCGCGACGAAAATAGTGTGACTTCCGATTGGATGCGCGCAGCTTCGACGTGAGCGAGGTGAATCTGGCGCGCGAGTTCCTGCTCGACGGCGCGGCGCTGCGAATAGGATTTGGCGAGCAGAGCGGTGGCCAGAACGGCAACCAGCGACCAGGCAATAATGTGGAGTGAAACGTTGCGGGCGCGCTTGGTGGCGGCCAAGGGGTCGAGCGGATCGCGTTGGACTGGCTGGGACACGTTGTCCATTACTACTGGCCCCCCGCTAACGGAACCGGGAGCATATACCAGTCCAATCGCAGCTCCCAAGTGCATTTTTGCGCGGGGGTGCGACATCATAAATACAGAACTGGCGCGAAATAGAGACAAAGCAGGTAAGTGATCTCGGGCAAGAATGTGAAAAGAGTTGCAGATTTGTGGCAGGCAAGGCGCATAAGTTCAATGGATTGTTGTGGCTGGGATTTGGTGCTGATTTTGCAAGGTTTAAGGTGCTGGTATTCGCCGATCCGCAGCGGAGGAATACCCAGCGCAGGCTAAATTTCCGTTGGAGGTCGAGAATGGAAAGCAGCCGATTTATCCCGCTCGAAGGTTTCCGTAAGACTGCGGAACAGGAATGCCCGGAATGCGGACAGACGTTTGAACCCCTTCAGGTGGAGGGCGAATCAGAGGAAGTTTGCGAGACTTGCTACCAGGCTCAATTTGAACCACTGCATTTGGCGAAATGGCAGAGGCTGGTGAAGCAGCCACGCGCAGTTCGGGCACAGGGCTCGAGCTATGCAGGGCGGCGAGGCCGCCCGGCTAGCGCTGCTTAGGATTTACGAGTATTTGAATTTGATTTGACGTGACGGGGAAACTAGCGCGAACCCGGGACTGCCGAAGCAACCGCAGCCTGCTGGTCGCGTGCATTCTCCGCGAAGTACCTGCGTTCGCTCAGGCCGTGGTAGATGCGGCCGGCTACATCCGCAGCACCAGGGCCGCTGGTGCGGTGGCCGCCACCGTGCAGAAGAACCACCACGACGATGCGCGGCTGCGACTGGTCGGCATAGGATGCAAACCATCCCAGGCGTCCGCCGACTGTTTCGTCATTGCAGGTGCCCGTCTTGCCGAGAGTCTGCTCGCCTTCGGGATCGTAACTTCTTTTTGCAGTCCCGTACATTACCGCGGCCAACATGCCTTCGCGCAGCTCGGGAAGCAGCGGCTCGAGATCCAACTGGCGGCGAATGCGCGGGCTGAAGGTCTGAATTTCCTCTTCCGAACGCGGATACTGCAGGTAATACATGGTGCCGCCATTCGCGACGGTGGAAACCAACGATGCTAGCTGCAGCGGTGTGACTTTGATTCCCTGGCCGAAACTGGACATGCGGCCGACGCCATCGCGCGGCGGAGCGGTGGGAAGCAGGCCGGGCTGTTCTTCTTCGATGTTGTAGCCGGCGCGCTCGCCGAGGCCGAGCATTTCAGCGTAGTGGTGAACATTGTCGAATCCGAGTTTGCGGCCGACTTCCTCGAAAAATTTGTTGTTCGAGTGGGCCAAGGCTTCGGTCAAATCCATATAGCGGCGGCGGCCAACCAGAATCATGGTGTCGCGCGTGATGACGCCCTGGTCGAGTCCCGCGATAGCGATGGTAGGTTTAATGGTGGAGCACGGTTCGAAGCCGGAAGAAAATGCCATCTTCTGGTTCACGATGGTAAGAATGCGGCCGGTTTTCGGATCCATGGCCAGCACGGAGCCATTGTTTTTGCCCAGCGCGGAGATGGCTACCTGGCGGACGATCGGATCATCGAATTGCGCATTGTCGCCAACCGTCGGATCGACATTCTGCGAATAGCGAACGCGCGGATGATGCGATTTGGATTTGGATGATGACTTGGATCTACTGGAAGACTTCGAAACTGATTTCAGCGCCGCGGCAAAGCCGCTGGTATTCAATGCAAAAATGAAACAGAGTGCCGCAACACAAAATCGAGTTCGGGCCGGGAGACGCAACATCGTGAGATTCACCTTTGGAAACTGAAAACTGCTTCCTGTTTGGATGTCCCTGAATGAATTCTGTGCTGACGTCGAAGCGAATTGTATGAACTTGCTTCGAAGTTCGCAACTAAAAATCACAGATGGTTTAGGAGCACTTATTATGCCACACCGCGACCGATTTATGATGCAGAGGAAATTAGACTTAGCGGTCTGTGGAAATCCGGCGGACATAATTCGGCGCAAGAGAATGACGCGTTGCGGCAAGGTTGATGTGGTTTCTTTTCAGCGCGATCCGGATTTCGCAGCGAACGGATCGGAACGGTTCGCAACGGGAATGCGGCGAACGGATGTATCGCTTTTTATTTCAGAGGTCTAGGAGAGATGCGGGTAGGCAAAACGGTACTGTTGCAGTGGGGCACAAAAGGTTACGGATGATACTTTTTGGTGCCTTTGGTGGTGGGCAACGGGGACGAAAATCAAAACCGAAATCAAAACATTAACGCAGAGGAGGAATTGAGGGGAAAGCAGAGGGCCGCTGAGAGAACGACTCGGCGGCCCAACTTGACGGGTTAGCGGGCGGCTTTGGCTTTCGCTAATGGGGGAGGCGGCGCAGGTTGGGCGGCTGGCCTCACGGGTTCTTTGGAATGTTCTTTTGCCGCGGGAGTGGATTCCTTGGCTGCGGAATCTTTTGCGGCTTCGGGCGCTGGTGTCGCGGCTGCGGAATGGTTTGGCGAAACGGTCAGGCCTAGTTGCTTGCGCAGGGTGGCCTCGATTTTGTCGCGGATGTCGATGTTTTCGCGCAGGAATAGGCGCGCGTTTTCGCGGCCTTGTCCCAGGCGCTCGCCGCCGAAGGAAATCCACGTGCCGGATTTTTCGAGGACGTTTTTCGCGACGCCCAGATCGATCAAATCGCCTTCGCGCGAAATTCCTTCGCCGTAGAGAATATCGAATTCGGCTTCGCGGAACGGCGCAGCCACTTTATTCTTCACCACTTTGCCGCGCGTGCGGTTGCCCACCACGCGGTCGCCTTCCTTGATGGATTGAATGCGGCGGATATCCAGGCGAATCGACGCATAAAATTTCAGCGCGCGTCCGCCGGTGGTGGTTTCCGGATTGCCAAACATGACGCCGATTTTTTCGCGAATCTGGTTGATGAAAATCAGGCAGGTGCGCGACTTCGAAACGATCGCGGTCAGCTTCCGCAGCGCCTGCGACATCAGCCGCGCCTGCAAGCCCATCTGCGGATCGCCCATTTCGCCTTCCAGTTCGGCCTTGGGGACGAGACGCGGCCACCGAATCCACCACCACCACATCCACGCCGCCCGAACGGATCAAAGCTTCGGCAATTTCCAGTGCTTGTTCGCCGTTATCGGGCTGCGAAACCAGCAGGTTATCGACGTCCACTCCCAGCTTGCGCGCATAGGAAGGATCGAGCGCGTGCTCGGCATCAATGAACGCGGCCTGGCCGCCCATCTTCTGGGCTTCGGCGATGATGTGCAGGGTCATGGTGGTCTTGCCGCCTGATTCCGGGCCGTAGATTTCGATTACTCGGCCACGCGGAAATCCTCCCACACCGAGCGCCGCATCCAGCGAAAGGCACCCGGACGGAATCACACTTACCGGCACCAGCACATCCCGGTTGCCCAGGCGCATGATGGAGCCTTTGCCGTACTGCTTCTCAATCTGTGCAATCGCCGATTCCAGCATTTTGCTTTTTTCGTCCGCCATCGTCCCACCTCTCCCGTTACGATTCTAAGCCGCCTCCGCGTTGCGGGCAGCGGCAAAATTTGAATTTCTGAAGCCTGTGGAAATCCGCCTATTTATCACTTCGATACTCGTATCCGGGAGTGTACAACAAAGGCTCGTTCCAGTCGCGTTTTTCCCGAACGAAGCGCAGTCTACTACAAGGCGAAGAAAAAGCAAAGAGAATTTGGGGTATAATCTTGGGACAAACTCAGCCTCACGATTCGGGGTAGATTATCGCAATGAGCTGCTGCTGTTTCCGCCTTCATTGAACTGACAGGAGTATCGAATGGCCGACCGCGCAACACTTCACAATCTCGTTGACCAATTGCCCGAAGCAGCACTCGACGCGGCATACCGTGTGCTGGATCACTGTCAGAAATGGCCGCCAAAAGGACCCGCAGACGCGGACAAGATGCTGAATCAAGCCCGGGAACGATTCAGGTCCAATTACGAGAAGCGCGCGCGGCTTCGAGGCGGCGGCTACGTCTCAGGCGAAGCTGTTAGTAACTCCTTCAGTCCTGAGGGATACGGCTATTCATCGATCCACGGATGGGAAGGGCTCACATCGATCACGGCGACAGTTCACTTTTACCATGGGCATGAAATTCACACCGTCGAACGCATCAGCCTGTCGGAAGATAAACGCAGGCTCCAGTTCTCCGTCGAAGGGAATTTACCCGGTAGACCTGCAGAGCGGCTTCAGTTCTCATTCGACATCTCCGAAGCCGGTTCGAAGGCCAGCTAGCGACCAAGCACCCACCGTAGAGATCGACGGCCGTCGAGTGGTGGGCTTAGGTTTCTTGAATTCACTCATCGAGCAGTTTCACTCGTCATGAGATCGTTGTGCCCGTTGAAAGAGTCCCCAAGTGAAATCTGGGTGTGCATTGCCCCACGCGAGTGTTCGCTCCCAAGACTCAGTTAAGCGAGCGTCGTTAGGCCAGTGCTCGAAATACGGACGGAGGGCAGCCGTTTCCAACGCATGCTCTAGAAAACCTTTCTCAATCGCATCGCGGACATCCTCCGCACTTTCGAGGTAGAGGTTCGTCACAGCGCTCACCGCCCGCTCGAGTAAGGCGGAGGTTCCTTCCATCTCATTCAGGTGCCGAAACCACACGTGGAGAGTCTGAGCAGCTTCGTAACGGCCTTGGATCGTTTCGCTATCAGACACGTTTTCTCGAATGCAGCCTAAGAGGTAGCGTTGAATCAATGTGCAGGTCGATTCGCCGCCCAACTCTGGCTGGATCCGGTAGTAGCCTTCGCCGGTGAGGCGATAAAGTTTCGCGAGAACAAACAATTCTGAATCGGGAGTGGCGTCGATCCAGCGGAGCACGGCCTCCCGTGGAATCGAGCCATCGGCGGCGAGCGCGGCGTCGATTTCGGCGTCAAATTGAGACATGCTTGATCCGGTTATTTGTCCGCGAGCATTTTACACGAATCCCTTTTATGTGGTGGGCTCTGGGCCAATCTCCAAAACCCGGTCCAAAGCATCTGGCTCCATTGAGGGCGGCCAAAACCGGAAAAGTCCAATGGCTAAGAGTCCCCAACACACCGCAACCATCGCAGCTGTCAGATTAAACCCACGCGGCCCGTTGAAAAAATCGATCGCTGAGAATGCCCAAATATTATTTAGTCCATGGACGAGGATAGCAGGCCAAATCGATCGAGAAGATAAGGTGAGCCAGCCCAAGACGTATCCCAGCCCCGTACAAAATGCCACACGATAAGTGACCCTGAGTAGAACCTGATAGTCGTGAGCCGTCTGCTGGAAATCTGAGTGAAAATGAAATGCGCTCCAAATCAGTCCGAGCAAAAAGAGGCCTCGCATGAGCCCGAATCTCAGCACGAACCGCGGTTGCAGATAGCCGCGCCAAACGATCTCCTCGAAACCAGCGGCAATGAAGAGCCAGGCATAGATTGCGCTCGGAAATTGGAAATAGAGGTCGAACACAGGCGGTAAAGAGTCTCCGAATTCGAACGCAGTCCAGTGAAGAAGGTCTACCAAGTACGCGATCAAGCCGGTCATTTGCCAAATGGCTATCGGGAAGATTACTCCAAGCAGCCCAAACTTGATTTGGGGCAGTCGCGTAAACTGCCGTAGCTCGATCCAGCGGCTTTCCCCAACCGCCCAGGCAGCGACCGCAGCGAGGCACGCTGTCCTAAGCGCTAGATCAAAAAAAGAGATGATCAACCCAGACTGAGCGCTGACGTACTTCGAAATCAGAATGTAAATTGCCCCCAGCAAACTCCCAACGATAAAGCCAATGATGACCATACCTGGGATTGAAACCCAAACTGTTACAAGAACTCGATTCCATGGCTCGTTATCCTCCAGGGGACGCGCCGCGGGGGTGAGCGACAAGGGAAGGGTTGTATTTTCTGTCTCCAACCGCAGTAAGAAAACGACCACCAAGGTGAAGCCCAGGAGGCTTATGTGCACCGCGGGTCCCAGACTCCAAATTGTGTTCAAGATCCACGCTTCGCTGTGGGAAGCACTCTGAAATACGCTCGCATGTGTAGAACTCTGAAGTTCCACCAATGAGACAAAGCGGCCGCAAATTGCAACGATGCCCGCGCCCGCCGGTAGCAACACGAAACCCAAAATTCGACGCACGGGGTGAGCGCTGGGCCAGAAACAAATGAACAGCCCGGCTCCTCCAGCAAAGAGAATCGGGATGCGCGCTGCCACGGAAAAAACCCGCCAGGATTTGAGTGCTTGCTCCCCAAACCCTGTGAGATGGCCCGCATCGAGCGGATAGCAGCGCATCGTCGGAGCAATGAAGAGGAGAATCGAACCGGCCAGAAAAAACAGTTGGAACAGGTCTATTGGAATGATCGACCGGGCAAGGACCAGGATGCGCCTCATCAGAATCCTCAATCAAGCGCGTGGATTATGCCTTGGTTGCTAATTTTACAGTTAGCATTTTTGCGAGAGATCAATTCCAGATAGACCGGAGCGCAATGCCACGACGAAAATACTTTCACAACATCGAGAAACGAAAAGAAATGGTCTCGACTGGTCGCCTGCTTGGAAGTTATCGTCGGACCAGGTCTGCCTGAGACCTTACGTTAGAAAGTAGAATCGAGGCAGTTCTGGGAGTGAAATACGGTGGTTAGAACTCAGCATTATCTGGAAAGAGCGGGGCGGAGGAGCGCCGCAACCACGGACGGCGCGACGACTATTGCTAAGAAACCTGCGAAGACGACGAGGCCCCACCCACGGCGGGTGCGGTACAAGTAGTAGGGGAGAACGAAGGGCCATGCGAAGAACACAAAGGCTTCGAATTCGTATGGCACTCTGTAACCACGAGCCTGCCTGTCCTCACGGACCCACCACGCCAAGATCAGCCGAAACGCGAATGTCGAAAGCACCTCCATTGATTCGGGCACGTTGAGGCCATGAGTTACGAAGAGCGAGGATCCGATCGTGTAGATCACCGTCAGCGCAATCAATGCAATCATTGATTGCGAGACTGGCATGGCATTCGTTTGCGAGGCGGTGACGGACAATTCGGTTCACCCCTATAAAATCAAAGACGGTGCGGGGAGAATGGATTCACCGAACACCGCTGTCAAGTAATTATTGGTCGCAGCCAACTTTGGTTAAGTCGGATTCCCGGACTTGTCCAATGTTCGCGTTTTACTCCGAAGTGACTGGCACCTTTCGGAATTTTGTCAGTTGGCGTAGTCTAATTTCTTTGATTGGCCATCGCGAGTATGAAGACAGACCTTACAGTCAGGCTCATAAAGCGGCTGGCTTATGCTTTTGTTGGTCTTTTGGCGGGCGACGCGGTCTTGCTACTTTATCTTCTGCTAAACGCGCTCATAACCCGCTCGGTTTTGCTCGCAGTTCAAATGGGAGAACCTGCGAGGCAGATCCCGAATGCGCTTCAAGTGTTCGTTCTCTATGCGGGGTTCTCAATTGCAGGATGGCTGCTTGTGGGGCTCCCCATCGCTCTGTTGCTCCCTGCACGTTCCATCACAGATATGTGGTGGCCTCTTAGAGTGCTTGTAGGCGCCACTCTCGGCCCACTCGCTTTGTTCGGGGTCCTCGCGCTGGTCAGTCGCGGCCACATTAGCTTTCCGGGCAGCTTCAGGGGCTTGGGCTTGCTATGGGCTTTCGCAGCTCTAGTTTCCACCGTAGCTTTTGTGACATACGCATCCCTGCTGCGCAAAGGAAGGGTGGTTGGGGCGTAGGGCTCTGGGCGGCAGACATCTTGTGGGCTTCTGGCAGAAAAAGGGCCGTGCCATTCTCCCCCTGATTTCTTGGACAGGTTCGGATGCCTGGAGAACCAGCCTGAGCTTGGAGTGGAATCCCAGAACATTCTGGAGGAGAGACAGTATTTCGCTATCTTTTTTGATAGCCGCCGCTTCCATCACGTACGGCTCTATGTCGTGACAGACCATACTTACCTGGCGAGCGCGGGGCGGAGGAGTGTCGCGACGACAGACGGAGCTAGCCGCAGTGCGGGGCGGAGGAGCGTCGCGACGACAGACGGAGCTAGCCACAGTGCGAAGACGCCGGCGGTGACGAGGAAACCTCTCGCTCGGCGGGTTCGGTAGAAGTGGTAGGGGATGACGATCACCGCCGCAAAGAACACGAGGCATCGAAATCGTAGATAGTGCTGAATCCTGGGACCTTTTGTTGCGGCGTGGTAAGCGCATTGACTGCGGCGAGTGCCCATCGTAGGCTGCAGTTCTGATGCGGTCCTGGTCTTCACTACCCCGGCCATTGCTGGCAGGGCTGGCGGCGTTTCTTGCCGCTGCTGCCACTCTCTACAGTTTTCTGTGGATGTACGACGTACGCCGCGCGCGGCCTCAGGTGGAGCTCGGCTTCAATCGGACAATTACTGCTCAAAACCAGTTCGACGCGACAACACATTCAGTCCCCATTCTTGACGTGGTGCCAGCTAGCCCCGCGGAGAAAGCCGGACTGAAAGCACACGACCGAATTGTTGCAGTCAATGGCCGGCCTCTGGTGACGTCGGTTCCGTTCGACGAGGCCTGGGGCCGCGGGCGGCCGGGCGAAACCGTCGAACTGGCCGTGGAGCGCGACGGCGAGCAGCAGCCAGTTGTTTTGCATGGTGTCTTCCGGGCTGTTTCGGCGGGCAATGTGTCCGAAGGGCTGGTTCGGACATCGGCGCAAGAGGTTACAGGATCGTACCCCGTCTTGTTTCTGGTGGTCGGATTCGCAGTTCTGTTTCTTCGGCTGGAGGATCCCAACGCCTGGCTCCTGGCATTGTTGTTCTGCGCGTTCATCGCCGTTCCGAGCATTCCCAATCCACTGGCGCTGCCTGCGCCACTGCTCGCATTTGGTCTCGCCTTTTCGACAGTCTTCGCGGTAATGCTCCCGTCGTTGTTCTATCTTTTCTTTGCAGTGTTTCCCACCCGCTCTCCTCTCGATCGCCGCGCTCCGTGGTTGAAGTGGGCCGGATTGGCGCTGGGAGCCTTTGCGGTAGTGTCCCGGATGCGGCTCGACGCGGGCTTGGCCGCGGCGGTGGCGAAGCTGATGGGCAGCCGCGCCGCCGACATCGCCAACCTTTCATGGCGTTATGCGTTTATGGTGCTGGGGATGATTTCACTGGCGGCCAATGCAACAGGAACTCTGAGCAGTCATGAAGCTTCCCGGAAAGCGCGCGTGATTCTGTGGGGGACGGTCCTCGGCGTTCTGCCCATCGCCACGGAACGAGCCGCCATCGATTTTGCGGGATATGCTCCGCCTTTCTGGCTGGATACGGTGCTCGTCCTGGTCCTGCTCCTCTACCCGTTGTCGTTCGCTTATGCGGTGGTGAAATACCGCGTGATGGAAATCCCGGTACTGCTGAGGGTAGGTGCGCGGTACATGCTGGTGCAAAGGGGTTTCATTGTTTTGCTTTTCCTCGCTGGAGGCTCGGCGATCGCGATCTTCACGCGTACTTTCTCGAGATTCTTCCAGACCAATTCAAACACGGGGATGGCTCTGAGCGCGGTTTTTGGAATTGCGCTGGTCTGGACCGCCGCGCCCATGGTGCGGCGGGGAACCAAGCATATCGATCGGGCCTTTTTTCGAAGCGCCTATGACGCGCGGATGATTTTGCAGGATCTCGCGGAAAAAATGCGGACGGTGAGCGACCGTCACGAACTCGCGCGCCTTCTCGAAAGCCATCTACGCCAGTCCCTGCACCCGAAAACGCTTGCGTGCTACCTGCTGGGTGGCGATGCGCGGCTGGTCGCGGAGTTCGGAGCGGTTTCGCCCGCGCTTGAAACGATTCCGGTGGCCGCGCCCGTTCTGCTTGAACTGGCACGCCGGGGTAAATCGCACGACGTGCCGCCGCCGGGATCGCCCGGCGCCGCAGAGTTCTCGCTGCTGGCCCCGTTAGCGCCGGAGTGCCTGGTGCCGATTTTGGAGCGCAGCAGCAGCTTGATCGGCTTGCTGGTTCTTGGCCCTCGCCTCTCGGAAGAACCTTATTCGGGCGAAGATAAGCGCTTGCTGGATTCGGTGGCCAGTCAGACGGGCATTGCTCTTGAAAATATTCAACTCGCGGAGAAGATGGCGGAGCGGATGGAGATGGAACGCCGCTCCCTGCATGAAGTGGAAATGGCACGGCAGGTTCAAGCCAGGCTCTTTCCGCAGAAGTTCCCTTCGCTGCGGACACTGGAGTATTCCGGACGCTGCATTCAGGCGCGCCGGGTAGGCGGGGATTATTACGACTTCCTGCAGTTGGCGCCTCGACGGCTCGGTTTTTTGCTGGCGGACATCGCAGGAAAAGGTTTCTCCGGGGCGTTGCTGATGGCCAACCTGCAGGCAAACTTGCGAAGCCAATATGCCGCGGCGCTGGACGATTTGCCAGGAATGCTTGAATCCGTAAACCGCTTCTTCTTTGAAAACACTACTGAGGAAGCCTACGCGACACTCTTCTTCGCCGATTACGAAGATGCCACCGGCCGAATGCGCTATGCCAACTGCGGGCATGTCTCGCCGTTGGTCTTGCGCGCCGATGGAACCGCGGAGTGGCTCGAATCCACGTGCACGGTGGTGGGGCTTTTTGAGAAGTGGCAATGCCGCCTCGCCGAGGTGGCCATTGGCCCGAAAGATACTCTTGTCCTCTACTCCGACGGTGTAACCGAAGCGGCCGGAACAGATGGCGAAGAATTCGGCCGGATTCGCTTACTGGATGCGGTTCGCGCCAACAAAGACATGACTGCTTCCGCCTTACTGGAAGCGATTGTTGCGGGCGTCTTCAAATTCAGTGGACCAGAACAGGCGGACGATCTAACGCTAGTTGTCGCCCGCGGTCGATAGATTTTTCTCTCGTCTCGGCACCCAGATCCCGCATGCGGGACCATCGGGGTGCAAATATCGCACGGCCATTCAAGCCGACACCTACATAAACAGCGAGAAGCGGAATACGGGCGCAGCCCTTCGGGGCTCCCTTCGTTCCTCAGGGCGAGCAGGGTAAACGAGCAGCGCCCCTACGATCGGAGAAAAGACAAGAAAGAGGGCGCGGCTGAAGCCGGCCCCTACATGAACAGCGGGAAGCAGGGCGCCCCGATCGAAAGTCCCGATCAAAACCATCGGGATGCAAAAGGCGCACATCGGGGTGCATACATCGCACGGCCATTCAAGTCGGCCCGATCAGTGAGAAGGCAAGAGCTATGCCGCGGAGGCCGATCGAGCGAGAAGTTCCGGTTGATCTGAATCGGATGGCTGTTCCGTTGAAGCTAACGGAATTTTAACTCGTAGTGTGGTGCCTTCGGCGCTCGAATCCATCTCAAACTGGCCGTTCAGGTCGCTGATCCGTTCGCGCATTCCGGCCAAGCCAACGCCGGAATTGGTGTTGGTCTTCCGCAAACTGTCCGACGTGCCCTCTCCCATGCCGTGGCCATTATCCTGCACGTTCAGTTGGACCAGATCAGCACTTCGTGCAAGTCCGATCTTCACATCGCGAGCTCCGGAATGGCGATGCACATTGGTGAGGCTTTCCTGGAGCACGCGGAAAAGAACCATCTCGACGTCGTTGGGCAAGCGTTCAAATTTGAGAGGGAAATCGAGGTTCACCCGAATTCCGCTTCGTTTTGCGAATCCCTCCACAAACCAGCGGGCGGCCGAATTGAATCCTAGTTCGTCCAGAAGGGGAGGGTGCAACAGATAGGAGGTGGTGCGAATTTCCTGCAATGCCTGATCCGCAATTTCCGCGAGAGCGGCGAGAGCTCCGGCAGTCGAGCGGTCGCCCGCGAATTGCCGCTGTAGCTTTGCGATGCTCATCTTCAGCCAGGTGAGCGTTTGGCCGGTGCTGTCGTGCAAGTCGCGAGCAACCTTGCGTCTTTCTTCATCCTGGGATTTGAGCAAGCGCTGGGACAGCAGGCGCAAAGTTTCCGTGCGCTGCTCGACCAGGGATTCCAGCGTGGCATGAGACTTCTGCAACTTCTCGGCTGCAACGTCCAGCAATTTAGCGTCCTCTTTTAGTTTTAGCAGATGTTGCCAGTTCTGAAGGACGATCGCCGCGTGCGTGGCAAATCGAGATGCGACCTCGATGTCCTGATGACAGTATTGATCCTCTTCGATGCTACCGAAGCTTACAACCCCCAACATCTGGCGATTTGCCTCCAAGCTCACGCTCAAGATCGACTGCAAAGAGCCCCCCTCAAGACCCTGATCAGCAATGAACTCACTTGCAAAGGGCAGAATGCGCGGGTTAAAGCGCTGGCACGTTTCGCCGCTGCGCATCATTCTTCCGAAGATACCTGTGCTGAGCGGAACAGCTGCCTGAAGAACACGAGGGACATGCGGCCTGAGTTCGAAAACAGTTTGCAGGCTGTAGGTTTGGCCGTCAGGATTGCACAAAGCTACATCGACCCGGGTGAAATCCAGAATCCATTTGAGCCGGTCCATGGCATCTGTCCAAAAGTTCTTTGGATTCTTGCATTTGGCAACGATGGAAAGGGTTTCGAGGAGAAGAGCATCCCGCCCGAAACTTTGAAAGCCGTTCATAACGCCGCCGCCCGCTGGGTTGTGAGTATGTGCTTGGCCTCGCGGTCGATGTCGAGTCTCAGGACGTCGGCAACCGTGGTCGCATACATCGCGAAACCACACATGGCAATGGTCTCAACAATCTCGCTATCGGTGATTCCATGCTGCCGCAGGATTGCGTAGTCGGCTTGTTCGATACTGCGAGGCTCTAAGGCGCATTTCACGGAGAATCGGACGATGTCCCTGGTCCGTTCGGGCCGCAGCTCATCGATCTGTTCGGTGAGAAGGCTCAGAGTGTCAGACTCGACGCCGAGAAGGCTGCAAAACGCAAGGTGCGCCGCCTCACAATATTTGCAGTCCCGAGCCGTGGAAATTGCCACGAAAATCATCTCTTTCAGGGATTCGGGCAAGGCGCCGCGAGTGGAGATTCCGCGGTAAGCCGTCCAGGTGGCCTCAAGCGATTGCGGGGAATGTGCCAAGGTCTTGAAAAAATTGGGAACGAAGGGAAGCCGCTTCTCCCTTCTGATTTCGCCAAACATTCTTTTTACATCTCCAGCGGCGGAGCTTTCTGAAACGACTGCCAAGTGGCCCACAATTCACCTCCCAAGTGCCTATTGTTGATGAGACGGGGGAAACAGCGCTGTTCTTTGGTGAGGGGCCGCTGACCAGAATTGTACTAGTTGGCTGCCGCACACGTTCGAACGCCTAACGGTAACGCGTTCCCAGAAACAAAGCTGTCCAATACTGGACAGTAATGGCCGTGACCGGATAGGTGAAACAAGAATCAGGTTTAACTTGGGTGATGACGTGCTGCAGCGGCCCTAGGCGGCGGCATCTCATACTTGCCTGGCGAGCGCGGGGCGGAGGACCGTCGCAACCACCGAAGGGGCGAACCACAATGCGAAGATGGCCGCGGCAGCGAACAAACCTCGCAATCTGCGGGTTCGGTAGAAGCAGTAGGGGATGACAATCACCCACGCGAAGAGCACGGAGGCATCGAAATCGTAGGGCGAGCTGAAGCCTCTGTCGTACCTGTTCGCACGGATCCATAGAGCCAAAATCAGTTGGAAGCCCAGAGTCCAGAGGGATTGGATTGTTTCGGTTGCGCCGAGGCCGTGAGCCCACAGGATGGTGAGTGCGAGGGTGTAGATTGCGGTTAAAACGATCAGCGCGATCAGCACGATCGAAGCTGAACCGGTGCGCAGGTTTAACGCGGTGACGGACAATTCGGTTCACCTACACAAACGTTAAGGACAGTGCGGGGAGAATGGATTCGGCGGGCGATTGTGTCAAGGATTTATTGGGATTTCAGCGGGATTGTGGAGTCGGGAGGATTGTCATAAGAGGAAAACGGGCGCAGCAAGCAGCGCCCCTACGAACGGAGAAAACACAAGAAAGAGGGCGCGGCTGAAGCCGGCCCCTACAATGCCGTACGAGGCGGAGATTAATCGGGGAAGCTGGAGGGATTGCGGGGGGCCAGGATCTTATCCCAAGTTTTTAGTATGGGATCGGCCATCTTTCTAACCACTCGGAGGTCGCGGGCCACATCGCCGGTGATCGGCGCGACTTCTGGATTTCGCACGGCGAGCTTGAGCAAAAAGTCACGCTCGGTATTGACGTTGGTGTGAGCGTCGCCCGGAAACGCGGCGGATCGCTCGTCGTCTGTGGCGTGGTGCTCCTCGAATGCCAGTACATCGGCCGTCGAGTCAAGCGGATGAAGCAGGTCCATTCCCTCAACAATCTTACGCGTTACTCCCTCGGAAAGGGCGATATCGATTTGCGACACGGGATGCTTGGCCTCATCCGTCGATGCAGGATCGATGTCCGTTTTCTTGTGGATAGTCAGCTTCTGAACCTTCGACCAGAAGGGGATCGAGTTGTCAAAGCGGACCGCCCCGCCGAACTGGGGTACCGTCCAATCCGTCGGCTTGACGAACAATTGCACATATTTTCGGTGCAGGTTTAGCCCCAGGGCCCATGCGCTATTCAACAACTCGTAAGCGGCAATCGATCCTTCCTGCGCCTTGGTGCGGGGCGGAGTGGGACCGCTGGAGCCCGAGGCGCCCGCCGGAACAAATGTCTCGAAGGTCGGAGGAGTCGCTGACGGGTCGATTGCAAACGCGCCAGGGTTAGTTGGGTCAAGAATCCTCCAAGGCACCACTTCAAAGTGAGCTGCGTTGTGCAGCTTTTTCGCCGGCGGCTGCGTCTTAAAGCCGGGAGCATCGATATAAACATCGTCCCCAATTCCCAAGCTGGCCGTATGCATGCTCTCGTGGATCAGAATCACTATCGACTGGTTCTCGTCGGGGTCGTCGATAACTGTGGGAGCGACGCTGATACTGTCCGAGCCGCTTAAGCCACCCTCTTCGACCTCCTTAGAAAAACCCGATCCGCGGTCGGTGATGATGTGGTTCGTAGTGTGCAGCGTATTCATGCGGGCGCGGGCCGCAGCGTATTTAGATTTTGCGGAGGCTACGTTGGCCGCTCCGAAAACCTGCTTAATCCATTCGTCCCGCGCACCGCTGGCGATGTCGGCAAAGATATCGTTGGCGTGGTTGACGAGTTTGGTGATGTTGGCGGCGTCGTCAGTCCCCGCACGCGGAAGAACATCGAGCTTGGCGGGATCGCCGAGCTGGAGGGAAATGCCCCTCTCCCAGAGAATCGCTTCGGCCTTGCGGATCAATTGTTCGCGGAGCGGCAGCGCCTCGAACCCGCCTTTGATCAATCCGAATTGGATCCGCTCCGTCACTTCCTTTTTCTCCAGGGCGGTGAGCTCAGCCCAGGCATTGTCGATCAATCGTTGAGCGCCCTCGGCATTGGCGCCGAAGTTGGCGCCATCGGCGCCGGTGACCGCCGTCAGCAGATCACGAAGATTGGGCGGGATGCGCCGCATCTGGATGACTGGTGGACGCGCCGCGGCTACTTCGCGCGCCGGGTTGGCGTCTTGCATCGCATAGCGCGAAGATCCTGCCCCGCCTGGATTGGCGTCGAGCAAATCCTCACTCGATTGGCCGCGTGCGACCCGATCCGCCACCTCGTCTGCCTGACGTTCGTACGCGTCACCCGCCTGTCCCATGCCTCCGCTCACCGCCAGGCCGGCTTGCTGCTGGACCACGTGAGCGGCCTCATGGGCCGCGGTATGTAGGCTGGGCTTGCGAGAGAATGTTACGTCCGGTCCACTGGCGAACGCCTCGGCTCCCATTGCCAGGGCATTTGCGGCGGCGCGGCTGTCCGTGTGGGCGCGTACGTGCGATATGTCGTGGCGACCGAATGAGCTCTGGATTGCCTCGAGGAAGGGCAGGGGATGAGCGGATTGACTGGTGGAGACAGAGGGCGTGCGCTCGCCGTGGGCGATACCCGCGAATTGTCGTTCGAGCGTGGACGCAGGCGCTTTAATCGATGCTGGACCGGCTAGTCCGGCTTTGGGTGCTTCGGTATCAGACCGCAACATTCGTTGCATTGCTTGATTACCGATTGCACCCTGCAATTGTAGGATGGAGGGCTCGCGATGCGACGGAACCTGTTTTGGGGAGTTTGACCGGGCAATACGGGAGGATACCGGATTTTGAAGCTGACTCGGCCTTCGTGAAAAGGTTCGCATGCTCGATGCCCAATTGGATTTCAGCAGCGCGGACTAATGTTCGATATGTTCCTAGAAACACCCGGCCGCAGCGAAGACCAAGCACTGCGCGAGATAATATCACAATAGTTTAGACGCCGTATGGGCATAGGGTTGCCATCGAGGAAAGAGCCTGGAACTTCACCGAGTCACAGCACGCCTTGAAGGACGCCCCCATCTGCGAGACGGCGTGGTGCTAGATTGATTCGAATAGAAATTAGGGCGAGGAGAATGGCGGGGTAGGGCGGCTCTGACGAGCGTTCCGGCTGCGGTGGATTCAATCGAGAGAGTGCCGCCGAAGAGCCGGAGGCGTTCTTGCATACTGCGGATTCCGACGCCGAGAGTGGTTGGGCTTCCTCCGTCGATGCGCAGGCCGCGGCCCTGATCGCGAATTTCCAGCACCACTTCTTCTCCGAGACAGAAGATTTTTATGCTGGCGACGGTGCTGCCGGAATGGCCGTGAATATTGCTAAGGCTTTCCTGGATGATCCGGAACAGCGCGATTTCACGATCGCGATCCAACCTGCCCACTTCATCGGAAATTTCCAGTTCCACGGTCAGGCCGCTGCGCATTTCAAATCCCTGGATATATTCGGTGAGGGCGGCGGTTAATCCCAGATCGTCGATCAGCGGCGGATGCATCAGGTAGGAAAGATTGCGGATTTCGGCGGTGGCGGACGCGATCAATTCCCGGCATTCCTGAAACCGATTCAAGTTTGCGAGCGAAGAGTCCATTTCCATGCGGTCAATCGTCATGCTCAAGGCAGCCAGCGCCTGGCCAGTGGAATCGTGAAGTTCGCGAGCGATCCGCCGGCGCTCATCATCCTGGGCCCTGATCAGCAGCCCGGTAAGCGATCGCAACGAAGCGTTGCTTAATTCGAGTTCCGTGGTGCGTTCGCGAACCGCGTTCCCGAGTTGCGCTTGCGCGTTACGAAGCTGCTCTTCGGCCAGTTTGCGGCCGCTTAAGTCCTGGCAGATGCCGATGATGCCGCTTAAAGATCCAGATTCGTCAAACAGCGGGGAAAGCGCCACAAGAGTCGCGAGAAATTGGCCGTTTTTGCAGCGTACCTCAAATTCGCCCGAGCAACTTTGGCCCGCGCTCAACTGTTCCAAATGGTTTTTTGCTTCCTGCTCCGTCCGGGCGCTCACGGTGATTTCCATGATGTTCGAGCCGATCATTTCCTTTGCCTGCCATCCGTAGAGCTGCTCGGCGAAGGGATTCCAGTAGGTGATCGTGCCCGCCTGGTCCGTAATAATGATCGCGGCTCTAATGGCGTCCAGATAGGGATTGTGAGACGACCCGTTGTGGCCCTTCGAATTTCGCGGCTTCAAAGACTGTGGAGAACCACCGTTAGTGCCCGCTGACCGTGTGTCAGCGTTGCGATTCAATTGCGGAGTTTTCTCAGTGTTCATCGCCCCCGCCTTTACTAGTCTGAGTAATACTCAGGCGATTACTTACAACTCATATCAAGGCGAGCGGCGGCTTGTCTGTACCATTCTGAACATCTGGATGTTCGCTACCGCACAAGGCTTCAGATCGCCTCTGCTTCCCATTCCCTTAACTGGCGTTGCACAATCCCATAACACTCGCACGCCGCATCTTCCAGCCGCTGCCGGTTCCGGATTGTGACGGTGCCTCGAGTGTAAGAGATGAGGCCCGCCTTCTGCAGGATGCCTGCGGAGACGGTGACGCTGGAGCGGCGGGTTCCCAGCATCTGCGATAGAAATTCCTGGGTAAGAGGTAGTTTGTGCAGATGAATGCGGTCTTGGCTCATCAAGATCCACCGGGCCAATCGTTCTTCGACGCCGTGCAAGCGATTGCAAGCCGCCACTTGCGTCACCTGCATCGCGAGCTGCTGGGCATACCGATGCAATTGCTGAGTGAATTCCGGGCACTGGAGCATCAGCTGCTTGAGCGATTCGGCATCGATGCGATACGCCGTGGCGTCACCCTGGACGACGACGCGCGTGGGGCTAGTGCGGTATCCCGCCAGCAGCGGCAAGCCGGCAAAGCCCTCCCTGCCGATCAGGCCAACCTCCACCGATTTTCCGTCCGGCTGGACGGCAAGAACCGACAATAATCCGTCGTTCACGAAGTAGCCGGATTTGATGTTTTCCCCGGATTCATACAGGACTTGATGGAGTTTCAGTCGCACTAATTCCAGTTTTGCCAGCACTTTGGCGCGTTCGTCGGGGGGAAGACTGTGCAGGATTTTACTGCCGATTGCTTTTCCGTCTCCATCTTTAGAGAGCGGAGAGGTAGGGAGGAACTTTTTCGCCATAGCGGCTCCTTGGCAAAATCCACAGCATCTGATTTTCGCAAGGAACCGTCACCCGAAGGGCGCGGCGGAAAGATGCTAGAAGAGACAACTCCATAGTACGCCCTTTTTGAGTGATTCAGTGGGAATTCGCATCCCCGGACCTGGTAGCCCAAGGTGCATCCAACCGAACAGATAAATGTGCGCTAGCGTACAGACTTCAATGTATTCTCTCATCCGCAACTAGAGGGTAAGGTGAGCTTAGCCCACTGCTTTGCCGGCCGCCGACGCAAAGGACGTCGTCAGCCGCTCCGTAACAACAAACGACGTGTTCCATGGCGCATACCATCCTGATCGTGGACGACAGTTCCCTGTTTCGCGATTCCCTGCGCTCCTGCATCAGTCAATCGGGCCGCTGGCGAGTGTGTGGTGAGGCAGGCGACGGCAAGGTGGCTGTAGAAAAAGTGAAGGAATTGCAACCGGACATCGTGATCTTGGATTTGCAGATGCCGGTGATGAATGGCCTGGAGGCGGCCCGGCAAATCAGCCGGATTGCGCCGAAAACAGTCATGGTGATGTTTACGATTCAGGATCACGAGCGGCTCTTGAAAGATGCCCGCGCCGCCGGCATTCAAAACGTCTTCTCAAAATACGATGGAGTTGCCGATCATTTGTTCGCTTTTTTGAATGAGGTATGCACCGAACACTGAGGGCCAGCGGAAGAATTGGCCCCACTAATTGGCGTGCTTGCCCTTTTCCAGCGGGCGGGGTTGAGCGGAATCCTTGGCTTCCGAAGCTTCCTTCGGCTTGATAGCGTCCGAATCCGGCGCGATGGTGACTTCCATTTCGGCTCCCAGTTTCAGGCTTACGGGGTTGCCGTCGTCATCTTGGAGCGTATTTTCCACGCGAATTTCCCGGTAGAGGTCCTCGGCGCCTTGCACGGCGATCTGAGCCTTTTCCGGATGATTGGGACCGATGGAAGGAATGATCTTTTCAACGGTCTCTGGAAGAGTTACGGCTACTTTGTCGTCAGCGCTGTCGCCATTCTTGGGATTGGCGCTCATCAAATACTCCATTCCTCCGTAAGATTCCCATGGGTCAAACTTCCGATTGCACAACGATTCTAATACAGGTAGGGGGAAAGAACATCGTCGCATAGGGGGGCCTGGAGATAGACGCGTTCGTATGGTAGGCATCGATTCGCGAACGGGGAGTCAAAGTCCGTTAGGGCTCGTTGGTGTTCAAACGTCTGCAACGGACCCGGGATGGCTGACGAGGCCTGGGATGACGCCAAAAGAGAAAGTGCGTGAATTTAAGGTCTCGCATAGCCGCCAGAAGCTAAGCAACACCGGTCACGCCGGAATCTTGGGGCTTAAAATTCGCGGGACGGACGCAGAAAATGTGTGTCCGCGCGCTCACGGCTCGCTTTGCGGGGAGTCCATTATTCATACGGACGGCGCCGCTGTGCGCGTGGGGTGAATCGGATGGAAACGATCTTCCAGGATGTGCGCTACGGGTTGCGCATGCTGCGCCGGAAACCCGGATTTACCCTGGTGGCTGTGCTGACATTGGCTCTGGGAATCGGAGCCAACACAGCAATCTTCAGCGTGATTCAAAACGTGCTGCTTCGCCCGCTTCCCTTCTCCCAGCCGGAACACCTGGTTCAAATCTGGAATAGCTACCTGCCGGCGTTTCCTCAGCTCGGCGTTTCTCCTGGGGATTACCAGGATTGGCACCGCGAACAGCGCAGCCTTTCGGCGATGGGCGGGTTTACCGAACTCACCACGGGATTCAACCTGACCGGGGAAGGCGAGCCGCAGCGCGTGGAGACCAGATATGCCACTTCGGATTTATTTCCGTTGCTGGGAGTGCGGCCCGTTGTTGGGCGTGGATTCAATCCCGAAGAAGACAAACCGGGCAGCTCGCCGGTGGTGATGCTGAGCCATAAATTCTGGGAGAGCCGCTACGGCGGCGATCCCGGCGTGGTGGGACGAACCCTTACGCTCGATGGGCGGCGCTACATCGTCGTCGGCGTCTTGCCGGCGGCCGCGGAGGTGCTGCGTACTGCGGATCTCTGGATGCCGTTCGGGCAATCTCCGGATGATTTGAGCGAACACATCCATCACGGAGTTTTTGGCGTGGGCAGACTGAAGCCGGGCGTGGCGATCGCTCAGGCCCAGGCGGAATTTACGGAATTGAATCACCAGGAAGAAATTGCCTTCCCCGATTCGCACAAGCACTGGGGCGTGGTCGTGGGGCGATTGGAAAATCCGGCGGCCGTGAAATTGCGCCGGACTCTATTGGTGCTTTTCGGAGCGGTGGGGCTGGTGCTGTTGATCGCCTGCGTGAACCTGGTAAACCTGCTGCTCGCGCGCAACGCAGCGCGCGAAAAAGAAATCGGATTGCGCACGGCGCTGGGGGCCACCCCGCTGAGATTATTGCGCCAATTGCTGACGGAAACCACGCTGCTCTCCTTCATCGGCGGCGCCGTGGGATTGATGCTGGCCGGGGCCGGCATTCGCATCTTGAGCGCCATGGTTCCGGCCGATCTGGTTATCGTGGAGCAATCGCGGCTGAGCCTTCCCGTGTTGCTCTTCACCCTCGCTCTGTGCCTTGGGGCGGGAATTGCATGCGGATTGCTTCCTGCTCTGCAGGCTCGCCAGACCAATTTGAGCAACATCCTGAAGCAAGGCGGCAAGGGAACGGGCGCATTCGGACGGCACCGGGTTCACGACCTTCTGGTGATCTGTGAAGTTGCCCTGGCGCTCATCCCCCTGGTAGGAGCGGGCCTGCTGCTGCGCAGTTTTCATCACTTGCTGCAAGTCGATCCCGGCATCCAAACCGACCACATTTTGACCATGGATATCGAGCAACCGTCTCTGACGGTCGAGGAATACCTAAAACAGACGCAAGAGCAGCAAACGGCTTTGAGCATCAAACAGGCCCTGGAATTCCAGCAGATTGCCGAGAAAATCCAGGGATTGCCGGGAGTGAAATCCGTGGGAGGAGTGAGCACGTTGCCGTTTGCATCGGGACTGCGGGAAGCCAGCCGTTTCGTCGTGGAAGGACAGCCGCTGCCGGATTCGGGTGTGCGTCCCGTGGCGCAATTCCGAACAGCGAGCGAAGGATATTTTTCGACTGTGGGAATCCGGCTGCTCAGCGGGCGCTGGCTGAATCAAGCGGATTGGCCGTTGCAAAACATCATGGTGAACGAAACGATGGCGCGACGGTTCTGGCCGGAGACGGGTCCGATCGGCAAACGCATCGATATGTGCTCGCTTGATCCGAAGCCGTGCTGGCATCCGATTGTGGGAGTTGTTAGCAACGTCCACCAGTTCGGCCTCGATGCCGGGCCCACGTACGACGTGTATTTCACCGGCGGTTGGACGGGAAACCTGGTGATTCGCACGGCTTCCGATCCCGGCGCGCTGGCATTCGCTGCAGCACAGGAAATTCATAAGATCGACCCGGCGCTGCCCGTCACGCACGTGATGACCATGGATGGATTGATTTCAGAATCTGTTTCTCCGCGCAGATTTTCAGCAGTGCTCATTGCCGTTGTTTGCCGCGCTCGCTCTGCTGCTGGCCGCGGTGGGAATTTATGGAGTGATGAGCTACACCGTGGGACAACGAACCCACGAAATCGGAATTCGCATGGCGCTGGGCGCCCAACCGGCCGACGTGCTGCGGATGATTTTAAGGCGCGGCATGTTGCTGGCGATTGCAGGAGTAGCCGCAGGACTGGCAGGCTCGCTGGCCTTGACGCGATTCCTAGCGACACTGCTCTTCGGAGTGCAGGCGAACGATCCGGCGACATTCGTCGCGGTCACGTTGCTGCTGGTGATCGTAGCGATGGCGGCATGTTACGTTCCAGCCCGCCGCGCCATGCAAGTAGACCCGATGGTCGCCCTGCGCTACGAATAATCCTTACTCTGCGTTTCCGCATCTCTCTGCGGCCCTCTGCGCCTCTGCGGTAAAAAGGTTTTCGATCTGCTCACAAGAAACAGCCTTACCGCAGAGACGCAGAGATCGCAGAAGGACCTATTCGAATTGTTTTCGGAAGTCGGCGAACTGTTGTTTCAGCGCGGCAATTTCTTTTTTCAGGTCTGCGATTTCGGATTCAGCGCGCGCCAATCGATCGCCCGTTGATGCACTGGCGCTGGCTGCGGAAATTTCGCGGGCCCGGGCCGGTGTGGCTTGCGCTTCCGGAATTTCCACGTCGCCGCAAAGAAGATGCGTGTAGCGCGCTTCCTTGGTGCCGGGGAGCCGCGGCAGTATCTTCACCAGCGGCGGATCGTGATGTATCAGCCGATCGAGCGTGGACTGCACCTCGCTCAATTCCTCAAACGGATGCATGCGGCTGGCCCGGCTGCGCAGTTCCCCCGAAGTCTGCCGGTTGCGCAGCAGCAATTCGCAAAGAATCGCCGTTTCCAAACGATTGAAATTAAACGCTTCCTGCAAGCGATGCTCGTACTTCCGCACCCGGCTATCGAAATTATCAGCCGGCCCGGCCAGTTCCTTGCCATTCAACGTGCGCAAAGCCTGCGTCACCGCATCTTCATCCAGATTCATTACCGGATCGCGATTCGATTTCTGGTTGCAGGCATTTACCAGCGCGTTTAACGAAAGCGGATAGTAATCCGGCGTGGTAATTTCTTTCTCGATCAGCGCTCCCAGCACGCGCGCCTCGATTTCCGTAAGCAGAATATCCATCGCCAGGAATCTTACACAATCGCGCAAAAAAGTAGCAGGGTTTCGGGGAATTGGTTGGGAATCAATGGAAGGCCATTCCGGGAAAGTAACATTCGCCGCCAGGGATTCCCCACCGAATTACGGTTTTCCCCTCTGCGAACTCTGCGCCCTCTGCGGTAAAAGCCCTTCCTGTTCTTCTGGGCTAGACGGTTAAACAGAATGGCGAAGCATCACCCGCTCGGAGTGATCCCCCGCCTTGAACCAAGTTTCCTTGATACAAATGCGAAGGCGAACCGTCGATTCACCCGGACCCGATCCCACTCCACCAAGCGAAGCAGCAGCCACGCTCTGAACCGGTTCCACGCTCACAATTCCTTGTGATTTTCCGAGCGCATATTTGATCTGGAATCCGTCCGATGCATTACCGGATTGCTCCACAATCTGGCCACGCTGCGCAGTCAAATCCGAATCAATCTCGTCCCGCAAAGCCTGCATCAAAGCGGCCCAATCCTTCGACTGAATCACCAGCGTCGGCTCAAAATCCGCCTCATGCGTGGCGAATCCCCGCCCCGCGCCGCCGCTCGTGCCCGAGGCTTGCTCCGAAAATTGAGCAGCCTTGAACCACGCGATCACTTTATCCGGCGAATAAGTTTTCAGAAACGCGCTTTCGTTTTCCGAAGAGGGAGAAACCAGCCGGGGTTGATCCACTGCAAACCAGACCAAGCAACCCGCCACCACGACAAGCAACGCCAGGGCGATTTTCATGTTTCACCATCCAGAATCTAAGCTTGGTTTGCCCAAATTCCATCGCACTCCGAAAAGATACGCGCTTAGATTTTCATTGTCTAGAGTGTAAAAGCGTCCACTCTTCCGACAAGGGAAATTGTCGCGGCTTCGTCGAAACTATTCTGGTTTGCATCGCGTCTATGAAAATAGTTTCCGGCGCGCCGAACTTGGCGGATTGATCCAGCGGATACCGGTCTAGCACGCCCGGGAGGAAGACACTTCATGTTCATCAAGGCACGCCGTGGCTTTCTTCTTTCGATCGCTCTGCTGGGCGGCGCGGCCGCGCTTTCCGCGCAGCAGGATAAGCCGCGAACTCAACCGAGCGGCGGCACGATCTACCTGGATGTTGTCGTCGCCGCAAAATCTGGTTCGCCGGTCGCCGGTCTTCAGCAGCAGGATTTCACGTTGCTCGATAACAAAGCCCCGCAGGCGATCACTTCATTCAAGGCCGTCAGCGGCCGCGAAGCCCCCATGGAAGTGGTGGTGGTGATCGACGCGGTGAACATCGATTTCCAGCATCTGGGTTTCGCGCGCGACCAAATCGAGAAATTTCTGCGCAGCGAAGGCGGACATCTCGCGTACCCCACCTTGCTGGTGCTCGTCACCGATCAAGGCATCAAGGTTTTGGGAGAATTCTCGAATGACGGCAACGTCCTCAGCGCCGCGCTGGATCGCGAAGAGATCGGCCTGCGCACCATTCGCCGGCTCCAGCGGCTTTTACGGCGCGGACGAACGGCTGCAGATTTCTCTTGGAGCGCTGCACCAACTGGCGGCCAGCGAAGCTCCGCGCCCGGGCCGAAAACTTGTGCTGTGGGTTTCGCCGGGATGGCCGCTGCTCTCCGGCCCAAATATCGAGCTCGATACCAAGCAGCGCGAACGAATCTTTGCAAATATCGTGGATTTCTCGACGCAGCTCCAGCGGTCGCGCGTCACGCTTTACAGCGTCGATCCTCTGGGCGCCAGTGAATCGCTCTCCTTTGCGTCGCATTACATGGATTTCGTCAAGGGCGTCAGCAAGCTCAACCAGGTGGACGTGGGGGATCTGGCGCTGCAGGTGATCGCCATCCAAAGCGGCGGCTTGGTTCTCGAGTTCAATAACGACGTCGCCAGCCTGTTGCAGGAGGCCCTTTCCAAGACCGTGCCCTATTACGAACTCTCCTTTAATTCGCCCGCAGCCGACCAGCAAAACGAATATCACCACCTGGAAATCAAACTGGCAAAGCCCGGCCTAATAGCCCGCACCCGCCAAGGCTTTTACGCGCAACCTGCTGCCCGGCAATAGAGCGGCTTCGATTGATTGTTGGGTGTGAATCTTCCGCGAAGAGAAAACGGGAGGCCTCCCAAAACAATATTTTGGATGCTCGAATTGGACTGTGATATTTAGGGCCGTGGGGAGCTGAACTGGCAAATGGGCACCGCGAAAGATTGGATATCGGTGGCGATCGTAGCCGTTGGTTGGGGCGGATTAATGCTCCTGAGAGGAACACTTCGGAGAAGAAGGTCTCAGCTTGTTCCCACCATCTCAGCAGTGGAAGCAATCGGATGTGCCCTTTGGGGCTTGGGACTCGGACTCATATTGACGTTTCACCTGCGGGCGTTCCGCTGGCCGCTCATTTTGCTGGTCGTTGCGGCCTTCCTCGGCGGCGCGTATTTCGTTGACGAGTTGAAGACGCAAGATGTTTCTTCCACAAATTGAGCTGAAATCCCTGCTGAGGGAGAATTCGATGACTTTGGATGAGTTAGATCACAATTTGCCTAATGGCTTTCATGATGCTGAGATTTCTTCACTTGAACTGGACTATGTGGCGGGAATCGCGAAGTTCCAACTTTCTCTCCTCGTCGGGGGGCCGGACGGCCCAGAGGCGATGGGCGATACCTATCGAAGAGCGATTCTGACGATAACAGGACTGTGCTTCTGTTCCATTGGACATCCATACCCTACCTACCCGTTCCTCCCCAACGGGAAACCGATTTGTGTTAGCGGCGATCCCGCGAGACCCGATCATCTGCCTACCCTTTCTGATTTAGCTGCAAAATTTCCCGCTGGCACTTGGTGCTATCGATTTTTTGTTCAGGATTGGAACGCTTTCATCCATATTGCCGGGCGCGACGCGGAAGTGAGATGGATCGGGCACGAACCGAAGAATTAAGATTAGCAACAGCTCGCCCCCCACACATGGGTGGTCATAGCCTTCTTATGCAGACACCGAGTTCGGGAGCAGCGCGAACCTGGAGCCGGTCGTTGTTTGACCGGCCCCGTTCCTTATTTAGTGGTGCATGAAGGTGGATTGCGCGCCGTCGAGTTTGCCGTCGGCGCCGCTGGTTAGCGCGACGAACGTGGGATCGCTTTTCAGCGAAGCGAACACCGCATCCACGCGGGCTTCCATCATTTCCTTGCTGCGCACCGATTCGTAGCGCTCGTATTCGAAGAAATGCCGCTTCAGCAGAGCGAGTGCTTTATCGCGCTGGCCGGCTTGTGCGTAGATCGCGGCCAGATTGTACGAAGCCGGCAAAACTGACTCATTTTCCCGCGCGATTTTCAGGGCCTGTTCGCCCTGTCCATTGGCCGCCATAAACGCTGCGGCAAAAATCAGGTTAAACGGGTCCTCCGGATCGAGCACTCAACGCTTTGTGTACGTAAAGATTCGTCTTGGCGGCGTCACCTTCCGAATTCCAATAGACAGCCAAGTTGCGGTAAGCCAGCGCCAGCGGATAGGTGGCCGCGGAAGCTTCCATCAGCCCCAGGCCTTTTTTGAAATCGCCTTCGTGAATGGTCATTTTTCCGAGGCCGTGCAGCGCCACGGCGCGCGAAAGCGGGTCGGCGGGCATGGCCAGAATTTCATCAAACGTCGCGCGCGCCAAATCCCACTGCCCGGTTTCGTGGCGGTAGAGTTCTCCCAAATAGCGCAGCGGAACCGGATCGGCCGGATCGAGGCGATGCGCTTCGGAATAAAGCCGCTCGGCTTCCGTATATTTCGCGGCGTTTTCCGCTTTCAGCCCCGCGCGCATGGTGCGATCGATCTGCGCGCTTTTGGCATGATCGAAAACGGGCGCGTCAAAAATCTGCCCCACATCGGTGACGCCCAGTTTCTTCAGCGCTTTCGCCGCGTCCTTGGCGCGATTCGGGAACAGGCACTTCTGATCGAGAACCGCGCGGTATTCCTGAATGGCATTCTGATTGTCGCCGGATTTGGCTTTATTCTTGGCGTCTTCCATTTGCTCCTTGAGGGCGTTTTCGCGCTTTTTCATCTCGCTCTCAACGGCCTTTTCCACTTGATCGACTTTCAAAAACCCGTCTTTGTTCTCCACTTTGACGACTGGGGTTCCATCCGGAGTGGCAAGAACGGCAATCGGCAACTTGTCGCCGGACACCAGTTTCTGTCCCATGGGAGTTTCGGAATCCACCACACCCATGGTGACGCACTGCGTGGCGAAAAGAGAAAGCGTGCGCGAATTCAGCAGGCTGGATTTCTTCACTTCCTCGGGGCCGGTCGGCAGCCAATAGAGGATCAAGCCGGAGGTAACCGGCGGATCTTGCGCGGAAATCAGCTTCCACGGCACATGGTACACCTGCTCCGTCGGCGCGGGACCGGAACTCATTCCGCCCATGCCTCCGCCTCCACCGCCGCCGCACGTGGCCCAACTTTGCGGCGCCGCGGCCAGCAAGAGCAAAATCAAAACGATAGACAGGAAGCGAGCGATGGGTGTTTGCATGCCCGAAATTGTAGCAGACGAAGCTTTCACGGATCCTCTCAATGTTCCAGAACGTTTTCGATGAGTACGCGCCGTCCTATCTTTCTAAACTGCACCACAAGACGAATTCAACGCTTATGTGGCCAACCGCTATCAACCGGGGGTGAAAGGGAACGCACCTACTGCTGCATGCGATGCTGGCAGAGTGCGATGAGTTGCTAAGCATTTTGGGTTAGTAGCACAGCCACACTCCTGGCTGTGAGCATTTGCTAACCCCCCGCGCAAATCCTCCAGAACCCACGCAGGCAAGAGTGCCTGCGCTACCAAAACACTCTGGACAAATCTGTTGCACTCATGTATGATACTCCATCTATGAAGTCCAAGGAACCGTTGCCGTTGCCACCAATTTCAAACTCTATAACCGCCTCGAAGTACTGCGCGTCGAACGCGGCCTTAGCCGCCAAGATCTGGCCGACGCCATTGGCGTGAATTACCAGACCATTGGCTATCTGGAGCGCGGAGATTACAACCCGAGCCTGGAAATCGTGGTGCGCTTAATGGAATTTTTCAAATTGCCGCTGAATGCGATTTATTCGCGCGAGCCATTCAAGCCATTAAGCGAAGAAGTTTATGGCCCACTCGGCAAGAAAATTCACTCAAGCGAGGAGAGAAGCGTGGATCGAATCGAAGCACATAGATCTTTTTACGCAAGTTTAGTGACTGCCAATGCAGGGGTGCCGCGCGGCGATTCGCGCCTGGCTGTAGCGTTTGCAGCAACGCCGCGGGAGCGCTTTGTGGGGCCGGGGCCGTGGCGGGTGTTCACTTCGGCGGGCTATATCACCACGCCATCGGACGATCCGGCTTTTCTGTATCAAGATATTGTGATCGCGCTGATGGAAGCGGGACAAATCAACAACGGGCAGCCCGCGTTGCACGCGTATTGCCTGGCAGCACTGAAGGTGAAGGAAGGAGAGGCAGTTGTCCATGTGGGAGCAGGAACGGGCTATTACACAGCCGTGCTGGCGAGACTTGTGGGGCCGGCCGGTTCGGTCTCAGCCTATGAAATCGAA
The DNA here is from genome assembly GCA_963797765.1 of uncultured Acidobacteriota bacterium. Classification (GTDB taxonomy): domain Bacteria; phylum Acidobacteriota; class Terriglobia; order Acidiferrales; family UBA7541; genus JBGPTK01. The sequence continues at coordinate 92,425 of CAWCQU010000007.1, forward strand.
GAAAAATTGGCCAAGCAAGCGAAAGAGAATCTGGCGGAATTTTCCAATGTGGCCGTGCATCAGTGCTCCGGGTGTGAAGGACGCCTGCCCCGTTGCGACGTGATTTATGTGAACGCGGGAGCGACAGCGCCGCTGGATATTTGGCTCGATGCTTTGCGGCCTGGCGGGCGGCTGCTCTTCCCGTTGACGCCGTCGGAGGGGCCGGGGGGAATGCTGCTGATCACCCGGGCTGCGAACGATTCCTTCGAGGCGCAAATGCTGCTGCCGGTGATGTTCATCCCCTGCGTTGGAGCGCGGGACGAAGAGACAGCGAAGAAATTGTCGGACGCATTCAAGAAGGGCACCATGCGCGACGTGAAGTCGCTGCGACGAAAGTCGCCCCCGGACAGGACGTGCTGGTGCGCGGGCAAGGGCTGGTGGCTCTCCACAGCCGCGAACAAAGCGTGAAGTTAGTGGGGACAGCCTTCAGGCTGTCCCGGTTTTCATCTATTCCCTCCTTGGAATATTGTGGCTGCCAGTCAGATGGTCGTAATATCTCCCAAGACAAAATCGGAAAAGATGCCACCCTCCCGACAGAATTCGTCGGGCGAGGAAGGATGGCGCTACACAGGGCTAGACGTTTAAGGTGGTGCAGGATCATGGCGACAGCGAGCAAAGCAGGAATGGGGACGGCAGGCGAAATGGACCGCGGCGATTGGATCCTCCTTGGCGCGCTGACGCTGCTTGCGTTTGTGATTCACTTGGCGCTCTACAAGGGCTATGGCTTTTTCCGCGACGAACTCTATTTCATCGCCTGCAGCCATCATCTGGCCTGGGGATACGTGGACCAGCCGCCGGGAGTGGCTGTAGTCGCGTGGGCTGCGCGGCACGCGCTGGGCGACACCCTTTTTGCAGTTCGATTCGTGCCAGTTCTCTTTGGCGCCGCGGAAATTTTCCTGGTGGGATTGACCGCCAAGGCGATGGGCGGAAGGCGGTTCGCCATTCTTCTGGCCGGCCTAGGCGTTCTGGCCGCTCCGCAATTTTTCGGCAACTACTTGAACACGGATATGTTCATGGAACTCGGCTGGACGGCCTGCGCCTATATCGCAACGTTAATTCTGGCAGGCCGAAATCCGCGATTGTGGATTTGGTTTGGAGTGGTGGCGGGCCTGGCGATGCAAGGCAAGCACGCCATGGTGTTTTTTGGATTCGCATTTGTAGTGGCGCTGCTGCTTACGCCGCAAAGAAAAATGCTGCTCGGCCCCTGGCCCTACGCGGGCGGTTTGGTCGCTTTCCTGATCGTCCTGCCAAACTTAATCTGGGAATACCGGCATCACTGGGCAACTCTCGAACTGCTACAAAACATCGCGAAAAGCGACAAGAACCTCGTGCTGGGGCCGTGGGCTTACTTCCTTCGAAGTGTGGACTATTTGTCCTCCTGGTCGTTTCCCATTTGGTTTGGAGGAATTCTGTGGTGCCTGTTTGCGCCGGGCGGCAAGCGTTTCCGCGCCATCGGCTGGACGTGGGTCGTTGCCTTCGTCACTTTTGTGGCGCTGAAGGGAAAAGATTATTACCTAGCCCCAGTCTATCCGGCTCTTTTCGCAGCAGGCGCCGTGGCCATCGAATCGCTTCTCGAATGGCATCCGTTGCAGCGGGGAAAGCTGAAGCCAGCGCTGGCGGCAACCATCGTCGTGGTAATCATGCTGCACGGAATTCTTTCCTGGCCGTTCGCCATGCCGATGATGCCGGTGGAACGATTTATCGCGTATGAAGAAGCGTTGCACGTGGTGCCGCACAAGACGGAAACCATGGATCTGAATCGCCTGCCGCAGCAATATGCGGACATGTTTGGCTGGCCGGAAATGGCGGCGGCAGTGGCCAAGGTTTATTTCCGCTGCCGCCGGAAGAGCGCGCGAAATGCGGAATCTACGGATCCAATTACGGCGATGCCGGCGCGATCGATTATTTCGGGCAGGCAATACGGCTTGCCGCACGCCATCAGCGGCCATCAGAATTACTGGCTGTGGGGACCCGCGCCTTACACCGGCGAGTGCATGATCGTAATCAGCAGCAACCGCAAAGCCTGGGAGGAAATGTATTCCAGCGTGGAATTGGCCGGAGAAACCTACCAGCAATACGCCATCCCATTCGAAAACCACAAACCCATCATGATCGTGCGCCAACCAAAATTTAAGTCGCTAGCCGATATCTGGCCCCAATTCAAAGCCTGGATTTAGTTTTTCCCTACTCTCAATTTCTTTCTGCGTTCTCAGTTTATTCCGATGCCGTCGATCGGAGCGCCTCTGCGGTAAATCTTTTTTGTTTTTTGACATTGGCGAAGCCACCGCTAGGAAGCTTTTTCTTCCGCATAAACCAAGTAATCGGAGTAAGGACCCTTGAAATCCTCCACGTGTCCGCCCGGAGCGAAATGCCAGATGCGCGTTGCCACTTCGTCGATCACGTCGTGATCGTGCGTCACCAGCAGGACTGTTCCATGGTAGCGCTGCAAGGCAATATTCAGGGCGTTGATCGATTCCAGGTCCAGGTGATTGGTCGGCTCATCCAGCACAAGAATATTCGGCTTCTGCAGCATCAGCTTGCAAAAAATCAGGCGCGCCGATTCGCCTCCGGAAAGCGCTTTGGTGGGCTTCAGCGCGTCATCCCCGCTAAAAAGCATCTGACCGAGCAATCCGCGCAATTCCGATTGGGTCGCGGCGTAATCAAACTGATTGAGCCAGTCGATGGTGGTGGTTCCCTTGGTGATCGAGTCGGTGTGATCCTGTGCGAAATAACCGACGCTGGCTTCATGGCCCCACACCACCGAGCCGCCATCCACGTGAAATTTTCGTTCGACGTCGTCGATATGTCCTGGCGCGTTGCGCAAAAGCGATTTCAGCAGCGTGGTTTTGCCCGCGCCGTTCCGCCCGATGAGCGCGATTTTTTCGCCGCGTGAAACGCTGGCGGTGAAGGGGTGGATCACCTTCACGCCGTCATACGACTTCGCGATGCTCTTGATTTCGATGGGATGGCGGCCCGAGGGGCGCTTCATTTCAAAGTGAATGTAGGGCCGGGCGATATTGGAGCGCGCAAGTTCCGAGGTCTGCAGCCGCTCCACTTCTTTCTTGCGCGAAGTGGCTTGCGCGGAGCGTGTACCCGCTGAGAATCGCGCGATAAATTCATTCAATTGCGCGATTTTCTTTTCGCGCTGCGCGTTTTCCGATTCGATCCGTGAGCGGATGGAAGTTTTCGCCACCACCATGTCGTCGTACCCGCCGTTGTACATGATCACGGTTTGATAGTCGATATCCGCCGTGTACATGCACACGCTGTTCAAAAAATGCCGGTCGTGCGAAATCACGATCAGCGCGCCTTCGTAATTGCACAAATAATGTTGCAGCCAGTGGACCGAATCCAGGTCCAAGTGGTTGGTGGGCTCGTCAAGCAACAGGGCTGGCGGATCCCCGAACAGCGCCTGCGCCAGCAACACGCGAACTTTTTGGCCGCCTTGCAGTTCGCTCATCTTGCGTTCGTGGAGTTCGGCTTCCACTCCCAAACCATCGAGCAGCACGGCCGCGTCGGTTTCCGCCGTGTAGCCGCCTTCTTCGCCGACGATTCCTTCGAGTTCCCCCAGGCGCATGCCGTCTTTATCGGTTAGGTGATCGTGAGGCTTCGCATACAGGATTTCGCGCTCCTGCAAAGCCTTCCACAGCGGAGCGTTGCCCATGATCACGGTATCGATCACACGGTATTCATCAAACGCAAATTGATCCTGGCGCAGAACGCCCAGTTTCTTCGGACGCGTGACGGAGCCCATGGACGGCTCGATTTCACCGGTCAGGATCTTCATCAGCGTGGTTTTTCCCGCGCCATTGGGCCCGGTAATGGCGTAGCGCCGCCCCGCCAGGAATGAGCACGAGACGTCGTCGAACAAAATTCTAGCGCCGAAGCGCATCGAGATGTTGTTTACGTAGATCAAGGGGACTTACATTGTAGCAATTATTTGCGCCGCGCGCATGCCGAGTTGCAAGGGCGTTTTTCGGCATGCGCGGCGGGGCAAATTGCCGGGCTGAGACTACTGAACCACCACTTTCGCTGTCATTTTGGGGTGCAATGAGCAGAAGTATTCGTATGTCCCCGCGGTTTTGAATTCAAATGAAAACTTTTCACCGGTGTCGAGTGCTTGCGATGCGAATTTCTTCTCAGTGCTTACGACGGTGTGCGGGACATCGTCATGATTCACCCACGTAACCGTCGAGCCTGCTGGCACCGTGAGATCAGTGGGGCCGAAGCTGAAATTATCGATGGCGACTTCGTATTTCGCAGCCTTTGCCTCGGGGCCGGCCAGCACAGGCTTCGCTGTGCCCATTGCAAAGAAGAGAAACGCCGTTGCGAAAAGGGCCAATGTTGACACCACGGAGCTCGCGCGTCCGGTTCGAACTGCTCTTTGCTGCCACACTTTCATATGAAGTCTCCTTTTTAGTAGCACAGCCACTCTTGGCTGTGTGCCTTTCTCAAACAAAATCCATAGCTGCCCATCTTGTTCATCGATTGCCCGCTTTATTCGCTCGTGACTGCGCACTAGGTCCCCGCACAGCCAAGAGTGGCTGTGCTACTCGAGTGTCGAATCGACCACCGCCAGTGAATGTTTGCCGCGGACGAAGCTGACGTCCGTCACACCGAGCAGCCCGCGCAATTGTTCCGCGGGAACCTTCATTGGACCGGGAGACGGCGCTGCCCCCGGCTGTGGCTGCGGAAAAGCAGTTGACGTTGCGGTGTGAAACGTAACGTTGCCTTCGATTTTCTGCATCGTCTGGTGAATGTGTCCGTTCAACACAGTGACAGAGCCAAAGCGCTTCAAATAAGAAAGCGCCTGCGCGCTGTCGTCCGTGCCCCAGCCCCATTCCGGATAAATCGACCACAGCGGAATGTGCGCGAACACCACAATGGGCGTGCTCGCATTCAGTTTCTCTACGTCGCGTTCGAGCCACTCAAGCTGTTCGGGGCCCAGGCTGCCCAGGCCGCCGGCTTTCAGGTTCAGCACGTTGACGAGGCCAACGAAGTGAATTCCCTTTTGATCGAAACTGTACCAGCCGTCGCCCAATGAATCCTTGCCGTAGCGGTCGCGAAATTGTTTGCCGTTGTCGTTCAGGACGTCGTGCTCGCCGGGAACAAAATGAATGCGGTCGGTTTTCAATCCCTTCAGCAATTGATCGAGCGTATCGAATTCTTCCGGCTTCGAAAGTTGCGTCAGGTCTCCGGTGTGCAGCGCGATGGCAGGCCGGATCGGCAACGCATTGATCTTGTCAATGGCAATCTGCAGAGTGGCGTTAACGTCTGGATTCGCGGCTTTATTGAAGCCGATGTGGCTGTCGCTGATTTGAATAAAACTGAGATCTTCCTGCAAATGCTTCACGTCGTGACGCGTAAGATCGCTAAGCGCGAACGACTTCAAAACTCCACCTTGAAGAATGCACAGCGCACCCGTGCCGGCCCAGGCCATGCATTTCAAAAAGCCGCGCCGGTCAACGCCATCCGTGCTTTCATCTTTCTCAATATAGCGGGACATTAGCCCTCCTTTTGTGCTTCCACCAGTGCTAACCGTGCGATTGCGGATTTATTCCCAGAAATTCAATAGGCGCCGTCCGTCTGCGTCCTCTGCGCCTCTGCGGTAATCTTTTTGGCGCGTCTCCACCCGGACCCCCAAAAATCCCGGGAATAAATTGCCACCCGGCTGGTTTACACTTACGGAGCCATGGCCGATGAGAGTTCCCGCGCCGGAACATTCGAAGAGTTGGCACTGCCTCTTTTCGATTCGCTCTACAATTTCGCGCATTGGCTCACCCACAACCGCGAGGAAGCGGAAGACCTGGTCCAGGAAACCTACACCAAGGCGTTGCGCGGATTTCGTTCGTTCCAACAGGGAACAAATTTTCGGGCGTGGATATATCGAATCTTGCGGAATACTTTTTTGACATCGCGGACGGGTTTGAAGGCCACCATGACGGTTCCTTTGGAGGAAGAAAACGAGCAGGCGGTGATGATGCCCACAACATTGGAAACGCCGGAATCGATTTTACTGGAGCGCTCGAACGCGCATTTCCTGCAGGAAGCTCTGGAACAATTGCCGGTAATTTTCCGCGAAGTGGTGCTGCTGTGCGATGTGGAGGAAATGTCGTACCAGGAAATCTCGGAAACGGTTGGAATTCCGATTGGGACAGTAATGTCCCGCCTGGCGCGAGCAAGGCGCGCGCTGCGTGAAGCATTGCAATCCAAAGTGCAAGGAGCCTGAATCATGGCGTGCGGCGAGTGGCGCGCAAAAATCGAAACGTACGCGGATGGCGAGCTGCCCGTGGCCGAACAGGCCTCGTTCGATGCGCACCTGCGCACTTGCGCGGCATGCGCGGCCGATGCGCTGGCTCGCGTTCAAATGAAGCGCGCCACTGCAGGCGCCGCCAAGCGGTATGTGCCCAGCGCGGATTTCCGCCGCCGCATCGAAAAACAATTCGCTGCAAAACCGCGCGGGAACTGGTTGAAACTGTGGCTGCCGGGACTGGCGGTGGCGGCCGCTGTGCTGATTCTTGCGTTGGTGCTCGGCAACCAGTGGAAAGGATCGCAGCAGGAAAGCACATTGGCCGAATTGGCGGACCTGCACACAGCCACTCTGGCTAGTGCCGCTCCGGTCGACGTGATTTCAACCGACCGCCACACCGTAAAGCCGTGGTTCGCCGGAAGACTTCCCTTCACATTTAATCTGCCGGAACTGCAGGGAACGCCATTCACATTGATCGGCGGCCGCGTCACCTACTTGCATCAAACGCCGGGAGCGCAACTTCTGTTCCAGGTGCGCCAGCACAAAATATCCGTTTTTATTTTTCAGGATAAGCCGGGACTGAATTTCACACTAAATGGAAGCGACGCCGTTTCAAAGCAACTTACTTTCAATTTACAAACTTTCAGCGCGGGCGGATTACGATACTTCGTAATCAGCGATGTTTCCGCGGAAGATGTCCGGCAGCTTAGTTCCCTGCTACAAACAGCCGCGCAGGCGAATTGACCAGCAGCGGCGGCAACTGCAGCACCAAATCAATTCCCGCTATTTAGTGCGCTGCCGTCAGCTTCTCCTTGAACCAGTTGGCCACGAACGGAAGAAACGGCGGCTTCTGCTCAAAAATCGCCGTGCCGTGTCCCCCGCCCCAGAACAAGATCAGTTCACTCGATCGATTTTGCGAAAGCCCGATCAGTTCATGAATCGAATCAGCGGCGAGCTTATCTTCGTAGCTGGCGGCGCCGAGAACTGGCGCGTCTTTCGTATTCGATAGATAATCCTTGCCTGCCTGATCGGTGAATCCGGATAGCAGCACCAGCGCTTTCACTTGTTGCGGATGCCTCTGGGCCAGTAGCAGCGCCATGTAAACGCCGCAACTCGCGCCACCCACTCCCATGGTTTCGCGGCTTACTCCCGGCTGCGAAAGAAATAATTGATACGCGGCATCCATGTCCGGACCCCACTTGTCGTGCCAGGCTGGCATCGCTTTATTCAAATCTCCCGGCCACTCATATTTTTCCCCGGCGCTGTCTCCGAAGCCGCGCAGGTCGTAGGTGAACACGTGAAAACCGGCTGCGGCAAGTTGCAGCGCAAGGTCATCCCAAGTCTTGCGATCTTTATTGCATTGATGGAACAGCATGATGCCGGGGCCAGGCTTGCCGGGAGAATAATAGCTGGCCTTCAGGGTGACGCCGTCGGGCGCCTGAAAACTCAAATCTTTTTTATCGGCGGCAAGAGCGTGGGAAGCAAACGCAAAAATCACGGCCAGCAAGGCAAGCTTACGTTTCATCTGGTGGTCCTCTCGACTGGAAAATTGGACACTCGGCGGGAACAGATGCGCGTGCCCTGTAAATGCGTTGCTCGCGCGGGTTCGTAGTTTTTGTAGGGGCGCTGCTTGCTGCGCCCATTTTTTCTTAGTACGTATAAAAACCGTGCGCGGTTTTGCGCCCAAGCCATCCGGCCGCAACCAATTTGCGAAGCAGCGGGCAAGCACGATATTTCGGATCGCCAAATCCCTTGTACAGCACGTCCAGAATATCCACGCAGACATCCAATCCAATGAAATCCGCAAGCTCCAGCGGCCCCATCGGATGATTCATTCCCAATTTCATCACGGCGTCCACGGCTTCCGGCTTGGCCACTCCTTCCATCACGCAAAACGCCGCCTCGTTAATCAGCGGCATCAGCACGCGATTCGAAACAAATCCAGGAGCGTCGTTCACCGCGACGGGCTTTTTTTCGAGTTTTTCCGCGAGCGACATGGTAAGGGAAAAAGTGTCGTCGCTCGTTTGCAAGCCGCGAATCACCTCCACCAGCACCATCACCGGCACGGGATTCATAAAGTGCATGCCGATAAAACGGTCAGGGCGCGAGGTTTTTGCGGCCAGCGTGGTGATCGCAATCGAAGAAGTGTTGCTCGCCAGAATTGCTTCAGGACGAAGCACCGAATCAGCATCCTGCAAAACTTTCAATTTCAAATCGAGTTGTTCGGGGACCGCTTCGACCACAAAATCAGCAGCGGCCAGCGCTTTCACATCGGTGGACGGCTGGATGCGCGCGAGCGTGGCAAATTTATCGGCTTCGGTGATTTTGCTTTTCTTGATCTCGCGATCCAGATTTTTGCCAATGGTCTCCAGCGCGCGATCCAGAAACCGCTGCTCCACATCCCGCAAAATCACCTTGTAGCCGGAACGCGCAAACACATGCGCGATCCCATTGCCCATGGTTCCCGCGCCAAGAACGCCAATCGATTTGATTCCGTCGAGATTCATGAAGACTCCTGATGAATGCCGAACTCTACCCGATACAGAGCAAGCAAAGAAAACATAGGTGAGGAAACAAGGTCAAGCGCGCTGGCTATTCGGGCGGAGTGCCTTCGATAATTTCGCGGATAATTTCGCGGGCGCGGGTTTCATCCTTCGGGAGAACGCGCAAGGATTCCTCATTCGGCGAGGAATTGTCGATCACGCATCCGATTCCATTTTCGAGAAGGCAATCGCGGAACGTATCCGCTGAACTACTCGAATCGCCGCGCCAGACTTCCACCGTCGCATCTTTGGGTTGGAAATCCTCCACAATGTCGTCGACCTCGGGTCCGGGAGCTTCTTCGGGCAAAATGTCTTCAGAATCCTCTTCGGCTGCGATATCGGATTCCTCGGCGTCGGAATCGCCGACGTCCCCGCCGAGCGATTTCAAAATCTGGAGTGCAGCTTGGTGGTCTTTTGTGAGCGTCCAGAGCTGAAGCGGAGGGTCTAAAGATCGATAAAACAGGCGCGCCGGAGCGTCGCCTTCATGATAGGGAATCTTCGCATCAGTAAGAGACGCGGTGAGGCGCGCGAGAAGCATTTCATCTGTGCCCTGCCAAAGCAATTGGGGCGAATCGAGAACGGATGGAGGACCGGACGAATCGCCGCCCGATGAGGGAAGGCTTGCCACAAGCGCCACATCGCAATCGTTGCAGCGCGTGAATCCTTCGCGGTATTCAGATTTGCAAACTGGGCAGAACATTCAGCCCTCCGTTATGGCGATGATTGCAGGCTGAAATATTAGCCGCGCTCGACGGCGAGCGCCACCGCGTTGCCGCCGCCGAGGCAGAGGGCTGCGATGCCGCGTTTCAGGTTGCGCCGCTGCATTTCATAGAGCAGCGTCACCAGGACTCGCGCGCCGGACGCGCCGATCGGATGTCCTAGCGCGACGGCTCCGCCATTCACGTTTACTTTTTCGGGATTCAGGCGCAGCTCGCGCGTGACGGCGATCGCAGCCACGGCGAACGCTTCGTTTAATTCCACCAGGTCGAGATCCTTGTCGCGGTCCCAACCGGTTTTCGCCAGCAGTTTTTCCACCGCTTCCACCGGCGCCATCATCACCCACTTCGGCTCCACGCCGCTGACGGCTTGCGCTACGATTCGCGCCATCGGCTGCTTCCCCAATTTGGCGGCCACGCGCTCGCTGGTTACCACCAACGCGGCAGCGCCGTCATTTGTGCCGGGAGCGTTTCCTGCCGTCACTGTGCCGTCTTTTTTAAACGCGGCTTTCAGCTTGGAAAGAATTTCCAGGGTAGTATCTTCGCGCGGCGATTCGTCCGTCTTCACCACCACCGGCGCGCCTTTTCTCTGCGGCACCTCGATCGGGAAGAATTTGTTCGCCAAAAAAACACGATTTAATGGCGTGGACCGCTTTGCGATGGCTTTCCACCGCGAACTGATCCTGCTCCTGGCGCGAAATTTTATATTTTTCGGCGACCAGTTCGCCGGTCACGCCCATGTGGAAATTTTCGTATTTATCCCACAGCCCGTCGTGAATCATCGAATCGATCATTTCCGCATTTCCCAGGCGATATCCGGTGCGCGCTCCGGTCAGCAGGTAGGGACAATTCGACATGGACTCCATTCCGCCGCCAATCACGATTTCCGATTCCCCCAGCGCCACGCCGTTCGCAGCCAACCCCACCGCCTTCAATCCCGAGCCGCAAACTTTATTGATGGTCATCGCGGCTACGCGCGGATCGCATCCCGCGCCGAGCGCCGCCTGCCGCGCCGGATTCTGTCCCAGCCCGGCCTGCACCACGTTTCCCATAATCACTTCGTCCACCTGCTTCACATCAATCCCAGCGCGCCGAGCCGCCTCTGCCACCACTTTCGCGCCCAGGTCGACGGCCGAAAGCGAAGCCAATCCGCCCAAGAATTTCCCGATCGGAGTGCGAACCGCGCTAAGGATTACGGGTTGATCCATGACAGTTCTCCTTCATTCTGAAAACGTTGTTGTTGCGCACATGTAGGGCCGGCTTCAGCCGCGCCCGGGTTTTGAATGTGTGCGACTCCCAGGTGCAGTATAGGCGCGGGATCGTGTGTGGTCAATTTTCCGGCGGGGCACACAGCCAGGAGTGGCTGTGCTACTGGAAGAAACTCGATGTGTGATGAAGAAGTGGGTGAAATTTCCGCGCGAATTGGGGCCTTGAAAGTTGACGATATAGAGGCGATTAGAAATGCAATCCGTGTTGAATCCGCAGGAGTTAGGTCTGTTTCTAATCGCTGGCACTGGCGATTAGAAAGTGCTGTTTTTGGGCTTGAAAAATTGCCTGGAAGAGTTGGTCCTGCGCGCTGAATGAATCGCGAGTTAGTTTGCGGTGAACGGCGAAATGAAGTTGCGGGAATTTCTGACGGAACAATTCTTGTGGCTGAATGGATGCCAGGTACTGCCGGTTGGCGGATGCTATTGAAGTATCTCATACCACTATTTACCACAACGATAACAGGAAGTCAAGAGGTTTCGGGCTAGCCGTATCGAGTTGATTTTGAGGGATTTGCAATTCAAGAACCGCACCCTTAACGGCGAAGGGATGCGGCACCCAGGTCTACTGCCCGCAATGCTTTTAACCGGATCGTATGGTTCTTCAGTGCTCTAGGAAGAAATATTTGCTTCGAGACAATTCTCGTGGCCACCCGCCGACGAGCAGATTTTGGGTGCGGCGTCCGTGCTTCCTAACCCCGAAGAGTAGTGCCCAGGTGGTATACTCCTTCGCGCGTTCCAAGACCAACCACTTTCTTCGCGGTGAGCCACTCGGCCACCCGCCCGCGCTTTCCACTAATTCTGTTTTCGCCCGTTTTGCGGGAGACATACACAGGCAAGAATCCCCAGGGCACAGACAAACAGAATGGAGAGCGTGAATAATGACCAGTAGGTCCAAGGCGAGTGAAACCTCTCAAAAAATGCGGTATGAGACCCGCGTATCCCAAGCGACAATGCGGCTAGCACGGGCAACACAAGCGTTGATGAGAACATTGCGACTCTCGCAACTTTGGACGGATACACGCCAATCCATGCGACATCCCAGCCTGTGTCACCTTCACTCAATTTCGACGACCGTTCCCGTAAGTGGATCCAGAAGTAGAGCTGTATCCCTACAATTATGAGAATTCCCCAAAGATGTACGCTATCTGCGGGAAACTTGACGCCAATTGCCTCAAAAGAATCCCCGGTCCGCTTATCCTCCTCGGCAAGTACCTGCTCAATCTTGGTGATGTCCAAATCCTCATATTCCTTAGTAGCCGCGCTGAGTTGTGGAAACGAGTAATCGAAACTACCGTGGTGCCAGGCCCACTCGCTTCTTGAGTGCGCAATCAACGCGGTTTGCCCGTCGAAGGGGACTTTCGAAAACGATTCAATCGGTAAGGTGAGTGCTTCGCTGGGCATCTCTTCAGTCCCGCTGCCTTCGGTAGATAAAGTACATCCGTAGTAGTACCTATATTCGAATTGAGGATTATCCTTCTTGATGTCTTCCATAGCATGCTGACTGTACTCACCAAGGAAAAATCTGTGGGGATCGGGCCCATCTTGGCAAGGGCCGGAAGATTTCCCCATGGATCGCCCAGTCTTCGAGAAACTTACAATCACTCGCGAGTACGCCTTGCCACCGAACTCGCGCGGATGGATGAGAAAAGCGGTTCTGCTGATCTTCTCAGGTAAGATCATGAATAAATTTTCTGAGCTAAGACCCTCCCATAGCTCACGAAACTCTCGAAGAGTCTTTGGCTTTTTCAATTGTTCATCGGAGAAGGGGATGGCTGAACTTAAGAATATCAGGCCCTTAGGGCTTTTCTCAGGATTCCGGACTATATAGTCCCCGCGAAGAATGGAGAGCGGGACTCGGCGAATAATCCCCCGCGATTCGAACGTTACTGTGTCGTATTCAAAATCAGGTGGGTGCCCGAAATGTCTTTCGAGCTCCGCAGTCTGATCCTTTAGTTGAGTTTCGAGCCAATCCCAGTTCCAATCCCAATCTCTGTGGGAGCCATTAACCAGCTCTTGTACTTGAACGATTTGAGCGTGCGCAAGTTGAATCTCGTTCGGACGACGTGACAGCGAAAGGACAATCAGCGCCACGCACAGGACAACGAGGCTGAAATGAACGGTGCGTAGGTGCTCCACATAATCGGTGGACCAATGTCTCTTACCCGAAGTTGCGAATAGGTACAAGACGAGATTTCCTATTTAGTTTCGCGATTCGTAGCATTTTACTCCAATCGCACCCACGCGTAACCTTTATTGAATGGGATTTTCATCACGGGAACAACGCGTCAAGCATCTGAAACGCGCCACATTTCAGATACCAATCATCGAGATGTCTTATGGAGAATCGATAGCCGGATGGTACAGGGTTTAAACGACGTGAAAGTTTTGGATGGCGGATCCCTTCGTTGTTAACGGTGCGGGGTTTGACTTCTGCTGTTTGAACGGTAGTCGCCCACCCAAACATTAAACTTTCTCCGGGTACCATGCCTCGTAGCGGTCGCTAGTTGTGGCTTCGCCATCCCGTTTCTTCGAATTGCAACTTCTGCAGAGCAATTGGATGTTGGTCACATCATTTAATCCCCCAACGGATAGAGACACAATGTGGTCGTAGTTCTCCTCCGAACCGATCGCCAAGACCCCTGAGAGATCCGCGGCACATATCACGCACATCCCGCGATCTCGGAAGTAAACAGCTCGTCGAACCCAGGAGGGGAGTGCAACCCGGCGTAGAACTCCCGGGCGTACAAAGATGTCGTCGCGCCCGGGATCCGGCAAGTCATCCTGAACTCCGTGCGTCATCTGACTCGCCATCATCTCGTTGAATAGTAGAAGAGTGCGCCTATTTTGGAAGAGAACGAAAAAGGCTTCTGCTGTTGCACGCTCCAGCAGTTGGTCAAGTTCTCCGCCTTGACGGAGCTCATCATAGTACTCTTCGACATCATCGTCCCTAGCTTCAAGGAAGGAGCTGCCTCGCGAATTGAGCCACACATCGAAGCCTTTGTGATTGATCCCAAACCGGTCGAAAGCTAGATTGACTGGAAGCTTAGAAGGGTGCGGGTCGTGCAAACTGGACACTGATTTCAATCTCGCGGCATCATCTTGCCGAATGTCCAATTTGATGTTGAACAGATCCTCGCTGATCACAGCATCTATGAGAAAGCGAATGAAGCTGTGAAAGGCCGAGAGGCGGGGGAACGGTGAGGTGAAGTTGAGATAACGGCCGTCGCCATAGAACTCATCCAGATGGCGGATGTACGAGAATTGATCCTCAAGTACATTTTTCACCACGTTTGCGAAATAGTATGTCTCGTAATACGTCAGTTCGATGAAACTTCGTTTGACAGCCATGTCAAAGCTTCCCTCTCGGCGCAATTCGCGACGGATGAAGTGCTTCCATCCACCGTCTCGTACAATGATGGCATACTATTTCTAGAGACGCGCGCAAGTTCGCGGCGCGTGGCAAATGACTCCCTACCGTTAAATTTACTTTAACCATCACTAAATTTCTTTCCATCAAACTGGCGGGTAGCACAGGCTTGAGGCGACGAGAAGATTTTGGGTGGCGCATCCCTTCGCCGCTAAAGGTGCGGGGTTTGATTTCTGCTGTTTGATTGGTTGTGGGATCAAAGCCAGAGTCAAAAGCAGGGCGCAGCAAGCAGCGCCCCTACGAGTTCAAAAGCTAGAGCCGAACCGTTTTGCGGAATTGGCGGTGCTACTGTAGCCATTCTGGCATTGGGGGTTCGGGAGCTCGCTCATCGCGTGGCTTGGCGTTGGGATTGTTGTGATCGTGATCCCAACGGAGCGGATTTTCTTGGATGTAGCGGCGGATGGCGTCTAAGTCTTCGCCTCGGCGGATGATGTGCTCGAAATAATTGCGTTGCCAGACCGGTTGCGCGACTTTGTTGCCGAGGCGGTTCACTTCGATCGCGGAGAGTGATTTGAAGACGCGAATTATTTTGCCTAGGGATGGTGGGCTGTTTGTAGGGGCGCTGCTTGCTGCGCCCGTGGTTTCTTGTGGCGTTCGAAACAGCGCAAGAATCGCGTGGACATGATTTGGCATCACGATAAATGAATCGAGTTCCAATGTGGGGAAACGATTCGGTAGGCCCAGCCAGGTTTCTTGCACGGCGTGGGCGGCGGCATTTGGAATCATTTTGCCGTTGCGGATTGTTCCGAACAGGGATTTGTGGGCTTGTGTACAGATCGTGACGAAGTAGAGACCGGGTTCAGAATAGTCGTAGCCGCGAAGGCGCAAAGAGGATCGGTGGGGTGAGGTTGGAGGGGGCATCGGGCAATTGTGCGCCTGTTTGGGTGGGCGGAAAAGAGCGGGCGCAGCAAGCAGCGCCCCTACAAACGGAAAGGATGGGCGCCCCGATCAAACGCCCCGACAAAGAGGCGTCGGGATGCAAACTACGCACATCGGGGTGCAGAAACCGCACGGCCCTTCGTAGCTCAGGGCAAGCCCCGATAAAATTCGTCGGGGTGCCAAAATCGCACAAGCAGCGCCCCTACAAACGACGGCGGATGCCCCACCCTTTGCTGGCGCAAAGGGTGGGTCGCTTCGCAACGATTAGCGTTTTACTTGGCGGGGGGAGCGTGGAACACCAGGGAGCGAGCCATTTCGGTTCGCCCGGCGTCTGCTTCGGTTAGGCTGTTGAATAGAGTGTTGATTGCGTCTTGCTCTTCCTGGGTGCGGCGGGCGCGATCGGCGATGAATGCGTCGCGGAGCTTGTCCATGGACGACAGATCGTTCATGTCCGCCCAGATGAAATGGGTGAAGCCGCCTTCGGTCTTCACTTCTTCGACGGTGAAGCCGTAGGCGCGTAACACCCCGTCAGCAACCAGTTTATCGAAGACCGGCTTGTTATACTTTTCCCAGGCTCTGCGGTAGTCGCCGCCTTTTCCCGGCTTTACCTTGACGAAGCTATACCGGGTATAGGGCAGGCCTTGCGAGGCAGCGGCGGGAGATTCATTGGAAACCAGGTCGCGAGTGAGGTAATCGTGCGTCTTGCTCAGGTCGGCGATGGCACGCAATTTGTCCATGGGTGACGTTGCAGCGGGCTGGCCTTTTTTGCCGGCAGGCATGGCGGAATCGCTGGAGCTCATTTTTGCGATTTGCCCGCGCATGGCGTTTTCCACTTTCTCGACGCCGGACCAATCGTTGACGACATACCACACCCAAATGTTTCCGTCGCCCGGGACGCGAAGCATGGTTTGCTGCACTCCCCAGGCTTGCACTACGCCGTCGGCCATGAGCTTGTCGCGCACGGGCTGCCCTACGGTCTTCACCAGGTCCATGAAATCATCTTCTTTGCCGGGTGTGATGGAGTAGATGGTCCAATAGGTGAGGACCTGGGGTTGCGATTGCTGAGCGGAACTGGAGATACAACAGAACAGAATTGCGGCCAGACAGAACAACATGCGCTTCTTCATTTTCGCTTCTCTCCTCGAGGTGGTTTGGGCTTGCGCCAGGATGAAATTCAAAATGCAAGTGGACATGAAGCACCGGCGTTGCGGCAGGCGCTCAACGTCTTTACTTCAATAGGGCCGAACTAAGTGTGAGAGGTGTTGCTTATAGCATCGGGGAGCGAAGCTAGTCAATGCATTCGCCGATGCGCACGCGTGACGGCGAAGGCTCGACGCGGCGCCCAGGACTGCTGCCCGCAGCGCTTTTATCCGAATGGGATGTTTCTCTATCTCTATGACCCAATATTTGCTTCGAGAAGATTCTGGTGGCCACCAGCCCTATTGGCCGACTTCACATCGTCAGAACGACGCGGAACTGTGCGTTGCCGCTCAGCATGCGCGCGTAGGCTTCGGCCGCTTTTTCGAGCGGATAGGTCTCAATCATGGGACGCACGCCGCTTAGTACGGCGAAGCGCAGGGTGTCCTCGGAATCGGCTGCTGTTCCGGCGGCCCAGCCTTGAATAGTTCGACTTCCCGAAATGAGCTGTATCGGTGTGACCTCAATGGGATCAGACGTCGCACCGATTACCATGAACCTGCCGTTCGGCCCCAGACCGTCAATCAGCTCGGACATCGCTTTCGAGCTTGGAGCTGTGCCCAGAATTACCTGTGCGCCGCCCAGTTTTTGCAATTCCTCTGCTGCGTTGGTCGATTTGCTGTCGATGTAAACGCTCGCTCCGAGTTTCTTTGCGAGCGCTGCGTTTTCGGAGCCGCGCCCGATGGCCGCGACCTTATATCCGAACTTGTTGGCGAATTGAATTCCGAGGTGACCCAAACCGCCGATCCCCTGCACGGCAACCAGGTCGCCGGGCATGGCGCCGCTGTGGCGCAGCGCGTTGAAGGTGGTGATTCCGGCGCAGAGCAGCGGAGCCGCTTCCACGTCACTCAGACTTTCCGGTATCGCAGCCAGAGCCTCGACGGGAGCCAGCATGTATTGCTGGTATCCGCCGTCATAGCTGATGCCGGGAATTTTCAGGTTGCGGCAATTGCGAAAATCTCCGCGCCGGCACTGCGGACATGTGTTGTCCTGGCCGCCGTGCCAGCCGACGCCGGCGCGCTGCCCTTTTTTCCACTCGGAAACACCGGCACCCACTTCATCGATGATGCCGGCGACTTCGTGTCCGGGAACGCGGGGATACTCGATGCCGGGCCACGCGCCTTCTTTTGTGAGCACGTCACTGTGGCAAACGCCACAGGCCTGCACCTTGATGCGTACTTGACCCGCACCTGGCTTAGGAATCTCGCGCTCGACGATCTGGAAATCGGCTCCCGGCTTGGGAACTTGCGCCACCATCATTGGTGCTACCGCGAATTTTGTAGTTGCCATGAAGCCTCCTAAGGATTTTCAGCATCGCTCCTTGCATAATGCCACCGTAGGTTTCCCTGTCAAGTAACACGCGGGCTTAGAAAGAGATTGGGCTCGAATTACTATTTCTGTTGTCCGTCAAATTAAAATTATCGGGGCGAATGGCGGAGGCTTGAAGCGAGGTGAAGATTTCGGGTGGCGCATCCCTTCGCCGTTAAGGGTGCGGGGTAGGATTCTTGCTGTTTGATTGGTTGGCAAGTGGGTGGCAAAATTCAACAGCGGGCGCAGCAAGCAGCGCCCCTACGAAACCAATGCGTGAATTTGCTCGGCGGTCGAATCGGAATCAATTCTGGTGGGTGTTGGCTGCTGTGTTGGTTTGTGGGGTGCCTGCGGGGGCACAGCAGATTGCGTCGATCGATCTTAGCCTTCCGGCTGATTCGAAGGCTTTGGACGATCATTATAGGAAGCTGGAGCAGGCGAACGGATGCAAGGAACTTCCGTTTGGGCGCGTCTCCGACGGCATAGTCATGCACCCGGATTCGCAACCGCAAAGGATTGAATTAAAAATTCTCAAATTGAGCGACACGAAACCGCACGTGGGCGAGGAATTGACCGCCGAGGTAAGACTGATCAACAGGAGCAATGGCGCAATTCTAATTCCCTGGAGCACCGACATCCGCGTGACCACAAACGGAGATGACCCGAAGACAGAGGCCTGGGACATGGGAAGCTTCCAAGTCCTGCTAAAAAACGGGCGAAGCCGCGAGATTCCTTTGAACAACTTGAGCCCGCCGCTCTACGGAGCGAAATATTCTTCCGGCAGCATGCTTTCGATTAAGCCAGGCGAATGGATCACAGCCACAATCAGATTTGCGCTTTTGGTCTCAAAGAATGGGGAATGGGACCAATTGCGCGAGGGTGAATCGCAGCTGTCAGTTGAATGGAAACAGACTGGAAGGACTCATGAAATCCACGACTGCACGATGTGGTCCGGTTTTTTTCCTTACCGAGATTATTACTCGCAGCAAAGACTTCCGATGGTTATTGACGTCACTCGAAACCCACCAAACAAATAGTACGGCACAAAATCCCCATCCTTCCCGATGGAGCCAGGATCGGGCACGCTCGAAGTCCAGAAAACAATCAGGAAAGCGGGCGCGGGGAATCGAAGGCGGATTTTTCGCGGATCAGGAACCAGATGATCAGGGCGGAAAAGAGGGCGCCGAAAACTGCGCCGAACCAGAGGCCGAATTGCGCGGATTGCGCGGTCCACGCGGCCTGGGCCGGAGAGGTGCTGGCGGTGGGAGAGATTGAATCCATCACGGACTGCATCCGGGCCATGCTGCCGGGCCAGAAGGCCATGGTGATACTGTTGACGGCGCCCCAGACGAAATAGGCGATTGCGAGCGGGCGGCTGATCGGGCTTGAGCTCGAGGATTCCGTAACCGAGCGCCGCAACAACGATCGCGGACACCAGGTAGAAAAACATTGCCGGGCGGCCTGTGAGGCTCCATCCCAGGACGAGAGCGGGAAAACGCATGAACGGAATCGCCGGCAGCATCAGGAATCCCACGGCGATCATGTACCAGCCGATGATGCTGAGGCTGATTGGACGGCGGGAAGCGATTGCCGGAGGCAGGGGCGGAAGTCGATCGGTGTCGATGTCGATCACGCCTCCGCAGGGATGCGGCGGGAACGCGGGCGGCTGCTGGGACTGCAATGGCGTTCCAAAAAATTGGGCTTTCACGCGCGGGCGGGTGAAAAAGATCAGCCACCACACGCCAACCGCGATGGGAACCAAGTAAAACGCCGCCATGAAGAAGCGGATGGATTTTGCGAAGGCTTCCGGCGACGGAATCTGGCCCTGCGGAAATTGTCCCGCCGGTGGCGGTGGCAGCGGAACAGTCAGGATGGCGACAATTCCCAAAAACGCGAAGCTCACCAGAATCGCGCTGTAAGCGATGGTCGAGATGCGCGCCCAGTTGCGCAGACGGAGCAAGCCAATCGCGGAAGAAATTCCCCAGGCGCCGAAACCGAACGACATGGCCGCTGCGAAGAATATTCCAAACTTCATGAATCCGGGTGGCATCGCGGGGCCGGCAGGGGCGGGCATGGGGATGGAGGTCATCGCAATTTCGATGACGCCGAGCAGAATGCTAAGCCCGCTGCCGATCAGCGCCACGATCGCGGCCGCGCGAATTCCCGGAGATGCTTTTGGCGAAGTGTTCATCGGTTGGTTGCGAAGAAATGTTTCGCGCTTAAAGTATAGCTCACCGGCGCGGAAAGCAATCGCCGACTGACTGGCAGAATCGGTGTCGCGCCAGGCTGGAAACCAGCTCCCGGCTTTCCGCGGCGGCGTAAATCGGCTAGTATGGGGCAAGGCGAATACCAGGCGAAGGGGAGCGGTTGGCCGCGCTTTTGGCGCTGCATTCGATCGGGTTCCCGCCGGATTGCGCTGGGGCGCTTGTGGATTCGCGTGTGGAGATTATCTCGGTCTTTTGGGGAGTAAACGGCAATGTCTCCAGAGATTGAATTGAACACGGAGCAGCGCGCGGCCGTCGAACACGGCCTGGGTCCGCTGCTGGTGGTGGCGGGCGCGGGGACGGGAAAGACTCGCGTGATCACCGAGCGGATTAAATATTTGTTGGAATCGGATGCGGCGCTGCTCGGCCAAAACATTCTGGGACTTACTTTCACGGATAAGGCCGCGGGGGAGATGAAGCATCGCGTGGTAAAAGCCGTGGGCGAACGCGCCAAGGATGTGTGGATCAGCACGTTTCATTCGTTTTGCTTCGAACGCGTTTTGCGCGAAGCGTTTCCGGATTTGCAGGCGCTGGATGAAATCGATCACTGGATTTTGCTGCGGCGGCATCTGAAAGAAATCGGACTGGAACATTACAAGCGGCTGGCGGAGCCGGGGCAATATTTAACCGACTTCGTGAAATTTTTTTCGCGGTGCCAGGACGAGCTGGTCACCTCCGCGGATTACGAAAAGTATGTTGTGGCGCTGCGCAAAAAATACGAGCGAGAGAAAAGGAATCTGGATGCCGACGCGCGCTTGCTGCGCGAGGAAGAAATCGCGCGGCAGGAGGAAGTGGCGCGCGCGTATCGCGTGAGCGAGCGATTGCTGAGCGAGCGGAACCTGGTGACGTTTGGCTCGCAAATCCTGCAAGCGGTGGAATTGCTTCGAAAAAACCCGGAAATGCTGGAGCGAATCCGCGAGCAATTTAAATACATCCTGGTGGATGAATTCCAGGATACCAATATCGCGCAACTGGAATTGCTGTGGCTGCTGGCGGGCGGGCACCGCAACATCGTGGCGGTGGGCGATGACGACCAGGCGATTTACCGGTTTCGCGGCGCTTCATTCGGAAGCTTTACGATTTTTCTGGAAAAGTTTTGCGGCGTGGACGCGCGATCGCTGGCGGCCAAACGGCCGATTATTTCGCTGTTGACGAATTACCGTTCGACGCCGCGCATTTTGCGCGTGGCGGGACAAGTGATCGCGCAAAACGAAAAATCGCCGCTGCTGCCCGCGAAACAACTGAAAACCGGCAACGCGGAAGGCGAAAAAATCCGCATCGTGGAATTCGGAACGCCAGAGGAAGAAGCGCACTGGGTGGCGTCGGAAATCGAACGCCTGCAAGGGCCGGGACATACGTGGCGGAATTTTGCGGTGCTTTACCGCAAGCACAACCACCGCAACCGGCTGGTGGACGCGCTGCGGCAGCGGCGAATTCCGTTCGTCATCAAAAAACTTTCGATTCTATCGAGCACATTGATTCGCGATTTGATCGCGTACCTGCGGCTGATCGCGGCGCCCGCGGACAACGTTTCCTGCGCGCGCGTGCTGGCGATTCCCTTCTGGGGATTCGCGCCGCAGGATCTGGCGCGGCTGGCCGAGCGCTCGTCCAAAGCCAAGGGAATCGCGCTGTGGGACACACTCGAATCGCAGCAAAATGATCCGGCGTTCACGAAGGGCGGGATGCGCGCGGCTGATCTGGTTTCGTTCATCAAGAGGCTGCGCGGAATTTCGCGGCGCGCCAACGCAACCACACTGCTGGAAGAATTGATTGAAGGAATCGGATTGACGCTACTGGAATCCGATGCTGACCGGCTGGCGCTGGAAGCGTTCGTCAAATTTGTGCGCGAATGGGAAAAGAAGAGCGAAGAAACGAAGCTGCGCGATTTTGTGGAATACCTGGAATATTTCGAAGAAGCGGGCGGGCAAATCTGCCTGGACGATGAGCCGGCGGACGACGCGGTACAATTGATGACGGTACACGCCGCGAAGGGACTGGAATTTCCGCACGTATTTGTGCTGCAAATGGCCAAGGGAGAATTTCCGGCGCGGCCGCAAAGCCCGGTGCTGGAATTTCCCGCGGAGCTGATGAAGGAAGAAAAACCGCAAGGAGATTTCCGGATTCAGGAGGAACGGCGGCTTTTTTACGTGGCGCTGACGCGCGCGCGGCGGCAATTGACGCTTTCGCTGGTGGTGAACAAACGCAAAAAGCCTTCGCCGTTTTTGGACGACATCCTGATGGATCCGAAGATCCAGCGGGCCGACGCGCTGCAGCTTTCGCCGAAAGTGAAGTTGCCAGCGGCGCTGGAGGCAGCGGGGTCGCCGGCGGCGGATGCGGCAAAGCCGCAACTTTTCGATTCCGCGGAAACAAATATTCGCGCGTATTCGCGGGTGGCGCTTTGGGCCAAGGCTTATTACCCGCCGGCGCTGGAACCGCTGCAATTGAGCGCGTCGTCCATCGACACCTACGAATCGTGCCCGATGAAATATTTATTTCGAAATGTTTGGGGAGTGCGTGGCGGCGCGCAAGGCACGATGACGTTTGGCAGCGTGATGCATTCGACGGTGCGCGAACTTTTACAAGACCTGAAAAAACATCGCAAGATCACGTTCGAGGATGTGAGCGCGATTTACGATCGCGAGTGGTTCGATTCAGGATTTCGCGACGAGTATCAGGAAGAGGAATATAAAAAAGAAGGGCGGAAACAGCTGGAAAGCTTTTACAAGACGGCGGTGGCCGCGCCGCCGGACGTGATCGCGGTGGAAAAGAATTTCGAATTGCCGCTCGAGCCGAATATCGTGGTGACTGGCAGAATCGATCAGATCAACAGACTCGACGGAGATTCCGTGGAAGTGGTGGACTACAAAACCGGAAAACCGAAAGACGAGAAAGCCGCAAAGAATAGTTTGCAGCTCAGCATTTATGCGATGGCGGCGCGTGATGTGCTCGATCTGGATCCCGAGCGGCTGGTTTTTTATAACCTGACGACGAACCAGGCTGTGGCCACGACGCGCGACGCGAAGTCGCTCGACAAGGCCCGCGAAAAAGTTGCCGAGGTGGCCGACCGGATTCGCGCCAAGGATTTTCCCGCCAATGCTGGGTTCCTGTGCCGCTTTTGCGATTACCGGCCTTTGTGCCCTGCACATGAACAGTTGGTTACGATTCGCGTGGCGCGGGAGTAGGCGCGGAATTCGAAAGACGATCGCTAAAACGAAACGGGGCGTTTCGACGAATCGAAACGCCCCGTTTCAAACTTCGCGCATGACAACCTTGAAGCTAAACTCCCCTCCGTACCGCAGCGTGTTCTAAAACGGCTGCGCTCGGTTCTTTCTTTGTACGGGCGCGAAACGCCCGTGTCAAGTGGAAATCTTTTTTGCGTTAGGAGGATTGTGATTGATTTTTTTGTTTGCGCCAAAGAGCGGCGATTACGGAATCGCAGTTCCGGGTGAAATCGGAAAAATTCGCTACTTCTCAAGCATTCCAGGATTTCTCCGGATTCCTCGCCCAAGAATCGGGCTCGGAATGACAACCCGTATTGTTGGATTTTTCTGGAGGGTTTAGGTGGTTTAATTTGCGTGGCGGAGCGAAACTCCGAAGTTGGGTTACGCATAGCCGACTGCGCGAGGGCGCGGCTGAAGCCGGCCCCTACATAGGCCGCTGCGCGGCTTAATGGGGGGCGCCGGAATAGTAGCCTTGGCGGGCGATTAGGGACAGGCCGGGGCGGCGCACGCGGACTTCGATCGAGTGGAAATCCTTGGATTTATTGGGCGCGGTGGGAGTAAAGGCAATCGTGTATTGATTGCGGGCCTGCTCGGCGAGGGCGGAGTAAAGGCGCTCGAGGCTCGTAGCGTTCGAGGCGTAATAATAATCTCCGCCCGTGGCTTCCGCGTATTTTTTCAGCGGGCCGCTGCCCTCTCTTAGGATTTTGTTGCCCACGGCGATGGCATAGACGGCGATATCGGCGGCCAGCAAATTCTCGAGGACGCGATCCGTGTTCATGGTATTGCGGTGGGAATTGGTGCCGTCGGACACCAGGAAAATAATTTTTCTGCGGTCGCGGCCGCGATCGCGCAGCATCTGGCTGGCGGCGTACATGGCGTCATCAAGCCGCGCATTATTCGCTTGCGGAGCCTTGTCATTAATCTGTGGCACTCCGGGAGAAATCTGCTGGTTGTTTATTTTGGGAGTGGGGCTGGTGGCGGGAGAATTCGATCCTGGGAATGCCGATTCCAGATGAAGGCGCTTGAGCTGTGTGAAGAGCTGGTCGTTGTCCTTTGTGAATTCCAGCAAGGTCTGGGAGAATTGGTCGTAGGTCATCAGCGCGGCTTCGTCGGCGGCGCCGAAACTGGCGGCAATTGCTTTCAAACTGTTTTGCACTTGCTCCGAGGACTTCAGCGGCATGTTGTTGTCGATCAGGATGACGGCGGAGAGCGGGTAGGCGTCGGCGGAAAAAAGAGAAATTCGCTGTTCCTTGCCGTCCTCGAAAATGCGGAATTCGTCGCGTTTCAAGTCGGGGACGAGGGCGCCGTTGCCGTCCTTGACGGAAACCGGAACGACGACCAGCGAGGTATCCACCTTGATGCGAGCCGGAACGTCGGATTGCGAATAAGCGGCTGGGAGCGAGAGCAAGGATATAATTGCCAGCGCGAGAATCTTTCGGATGTTGGTGTGCAAGCGTTCTCCCTTATATTTGCCAGCGTGAAATTGGGACTCGCGGGTAACGGAGGGCAGCCGCCCCTTTGCGACGTCCGGCGCGAAAAACATCCCGCACCTGTTAAGATGCATCGTACCGAGTGAAAGTTTTGCCACGGGGGATTATACAATGCGACCTGCTGAACGCCGCACCACTCTAATTTCGGCCCTGCTGGGTGGCGCGATTCTTTTCGCCGCCGTGGCGCCGCTGCACCGCGCCTCGGCGCAAAATCCTCCGAGCCCGGAAGGCCAGCCGCAGCAGCAGGGAAAAATCCAGGTAAACGTATCCTTGGTGAATATGTTTGCGACGGTTCGCGACAGCCATCACGCGATCGTGGGCGATTTGACGAAGGATGATTTCAAAATTTTCGAAGACGATCAATTGCAGCAGCTTTCATTTTTCGGGAAAGAAGTGACCATGCCGATCACCTTGGGCCTGATGGTGGATACCAGCGGCAGCCAACAAAACCTGCTGGGCCTGGAACAGGTAGCCGCCACTCGCTTTTTCCAAAAAGTGATGCGCAAAGGCGATGAGGCGATGGTTTTGGATTTCGATACAGACGTAAACCTGCTGGCGGATTTTACCGAGGACCTGGATGCGCTGGATCGCGCCGTGGAACGGACCCAGATCAATTCGCCGATCGGCATGGGCCCGATGTCGCGAGACAATGTCCGCAGCACGGCGATGTACGATGCGATCTATGTGGCCTGCAACGAACAACTGGCCGGCCAGGCAGGACGAAAAGCACTGATCCTGATGACTGACGCGATGGATGAAGGCAGCAAAGTGGGCATGAAGGATGCCATTGAAGCCGCGCAACGTGCTGACACGGTGGTCCATTTCATTTTGATCGCGGAACCGGGCGCCTATGGGATGCTGGGATATAACGGCGGAAGCGTGGCCAAAAAGATCGCCGAGGAAACTGGCGGGCGCGTGATTGACGCCAACGGCGGCAGAAAATTGGATGAAGCGTTCGATCAAATTTCAGAAGAACTGCGCAGCCAGTATGTGCTGGGATATTACCCCACTAATCCGGCGCACGATGGCACGTTCCGGAAAATTCGAGTGGAAACCACCAAGACGGGATTGAAAGTTCTGGCGCGGCGCGGATATTACGCGCCGAAACGATAGCGCACTGGCGCATCCTGTAAATTCCAATTCCCGGATTTACCGCAGAGAATTTCAGAGGTACGCAGAGATCCGCAGAGAAACACTGCTTACTTGTCGGACGGCGGAGTAACGGCAGGGGGAGGGCCGGCCGCGACGCGCGGGAGCGAATAGCCCTTGCGGGAGCGGACGATCAGGCCCTTGCGATCAACCTCCACCTGGACGCGGCGGAACTGCCCCTTGGGCGGCATCGGACCCGGGGCGAACGCCAGCAAATACTGGCTGCGCAGCTCGTTGCCGATGTCCAGGAACGATTGCGCAAGGTCGTCGATCTTGTACGGGAAGAAGACACGGCCGCCGGTATCGGTGGCGAATTGATCGAGCACTTTATCGCCGTGGGTTTCCATTACTTTTTTCGGAGTGTCGCCTTCGATGTTTAGCCAGTCGGTATTCGTGCTGATGGCGTAGATCGCGACTTCGGCCTTCTCCGCCATTTCCATGGCTTCACTCAGCGGACGGTCGCTCAGATTATCCTCACCGTCGCTAATCACCACCAATACGCGGCGCACTTCGGAGCTGCCGGTTTCCGGCAAGGGCGCGTGCTGCAGTTTCTGAGCAGCCATGTAGATGGCGTCGCGCAGCGCCGTTCCACCGCCGGCGCGCTGCCCTTGAATCGCTTTGTTCAACTGATCGAGATTATCGGTGTAATCCTGAATCACTTCGGGTTCGTTATCGAAGATAGCGACAAAAGCCATGTCCTTGCCGCGGCGAATGGTGTTGTAGAGAAAATCGCTGGCGGCTTCCTGCTCGAAGCGCAGGCGGTCGCGAATGCTGTTGGAGGTATCGAGCAAAACGCCTATGCGCAGCGGGAGGTCCGTTTCCCGGGTGAAAAATTCGAGGGGCTGCTGCTTGCCTTCGTCGGCAATGCGGAAATCGTTCTTTTCCAGATCGGTGATGAATTTGTGGCGGCGGTCGGTGACGGTGGCGACCAGGTAGACCAGTTCAGCCTTGGTGCGAATCGTTGCCTGCGTGTTGGCATCCTGGGGCGGGTTTTGCGGCGATGTAACTGGCGGCACGTGTGAAGGGGCCGGAGCGGGCGGCTGCTGCGCCCGGGCAGCGCTGAACGCCAGCGCGGTAATTACACAGAGAGCAGGAATTCGCAACCAAGTAGGCATAGTCGATTATAGGAACGGATGCACCGCAGCGTCAATCAAAGCTGGATCGGCGCCGGCGGCCTTGCCCATGCCGCGCAAATATAGCTGCAATTCCAGCGGCAGCGGAGCGCGCACTTCCACTTGTTTACCCGTGCGCGGATGCTGAAATTGGATTCGAGCCGCGTGCAGAAAATTTCGATCGAGATGCGGCATCGCCTGGCCGCCCGCGAAGGCCTCGCGCGGCGCGCCGTAAAGAGTGTCGCCCACCACGGGATGGCCCAACGTGGAAAAATGAACACGGAGCTGGTGCGTGCGTCCGGTGTGCAAATCCGCATCCACCAGCGTGTAGCCATTCATGCGTAATCGCACACGCCAATCGGTTCGCGCCGGGCGGCCTTCGCGCCGCCGCGTGGTCATGCGCTCGCGGCGATGCAAATCGCGCGAGACAGGCAGATCGATGCGGCCGGAATTTTCCTTCATTTGGCCGTGGAGCAAGGCGAGGTAGGTTTTTTGAATCGTTCGCTCCTGAAATTGTTTCACCAGGCTGCGATGGGCGGCATCTGTTCGCGCGATAATCAGCGCGCCGGAGGTGCCTTTGTCGAGCCGGTGTACGATTCCAGGCCTCAATTCCCCACCCACTCCTGAAAGTTGGCCAAAACGGTGCAAAAGCGCTCCGGCCAGCGTGCTGACTGGCGCGCCGGCTCCGGGATGAACGATCAGCCCGGCCGGCTTGTTCACTACTGCTACATCTTCATCTTCGTAGAGAACTTCCAGTGGGATGTCTTCCGCAACAATTCTGGTTGTCTTGACGGGCGGAATTTCTATTTGAACGTCTTCGCCGGCGGCCACCTGGTGGGCGCGCTTGGAGGCCGATCCGTTTACCTGCACCAGGCCGTCGTCCACCAGTTGTTGCAGACGGGCGCGGCTCATTTCCGGGAAATGCGCGGTAAGCACGCGGTCGAGCCGGAGGCCGGCTTCCTCGGCGGAAACGGAGAAACGGTGTTCGGTGGAAGTTGGAGAAGAAGGCGCGGTTCGCTGTTTTTTGGGCATCGGGTGTGAGCGCTAGGACTGTGCGGGAGCGAGAATCGGGCGCCCGGCTCGCGTGCGCCAGAGCCATGCGCCGAGCAAGATCATGGCAATGCTGGCGACCTGCATCAAGGAGAAAGCGCCGCCGAAAAACAAGGTGCGGTCCGGATCACCGCGAAAAAATTCGATTATGCCGCGTTCGAAGCCATAGAGCAGCAAATAGGTGGCAAACAATTCGCCGCGAAAACTTTGGCGGCGGGCCAGCCAGACCAGAATAATAAAATTCATGAATTCGGCGGCGGATTCATAAAGCTGAGTGGGATGGAGCGTCACGCCGATGGGTGTGCCGACAAGCCGAGCGGCGTCGAGGCTGGAGAATTGCACTCCCCAGGGCAGGTTGGTCGGTTTTCCCCAGCAGCAGCCCGCGGCGTAGCAACCCAGGCGGCCGATCGCATGGCCCAAAGGCAGCGCGGCGGAATACGCATCGAGAAGAGGGAGAAGCGGCATCTTCGTGAGCCAGGTGTAAATTCCCGCGACTGTGAGCGCGCCGATCACTCCGCCATAAAATGTTCCGCCCGATTGCAAGGTTGCCAGGGAATAAATTTCGCCGGGGTGCTGGCGGTAATAGCCGAAATCCGCGGCGAGCAGCCAGAGCTTGGCTACCAAAAATGCCGCCAGCATCACGTAAACGCCGAGATTCCAGACGCGGTCGGGATCGAGACCCAGGCGGCGGGCTTGATGCCGGGCGTACCACAGGCCCGCTAGGACCCCGGTGGCTACCAATACGCCGTAGGTGTAAACGTTTAACGGTCCTATCTGAAAGAGGATTGGATACATTTTTCGAAGGCGCTTCTTCGCAACAACAGAATAAACTGACGCCGATCTGATAACGGGTCCTGCAAATTTCTCAGCCGCCTTCAGGGGCTAAAGCCCAACTTTTCAAAGCAATTTGATGTCGGAGCTGAAGCTCCGACCCTCTAAAAACCAATTATGGGGGCGACTAATTAGCTGGGCTCTTTGCCCGCCTCATGCGCGGCGTTGCGCCAGTCGCGCAGCAGTTCGAGCAGCACCAGGCACGCGCCCATGACGATGGCAGAATCCGCCGCGTTGAACGCAGGCCAATAATATCCCTGCCAGTGAATATCGATAAAATCGGTGACGCTGCGGTGCGCCAAGCGGTCGAACATATTTCCCGCGGCACCGCCGAGTATCAGCGAGAGGCCGATTTGCCCCAGGATCCCGCCGGCACGCCTGCTGGCCAGCAGCCAGATTAGAAAAATCATCACGCTAGCGGAAAAAAACATCACCACGCTGGCCACCCACGGCGATTTGGAATCCGAAAGAAAGCCGAACGCCACGCCAGAATTATGGGTGTTCACCAGATTCAAAATGCCGGGAATCAGAACGTGGCTGAAATCGCGCGAAATAATCTGTTCGATGGCGTATTTGCTGGCCTGGTCCACGGCCAGCACCCCAAGCACAATGAATACCAGCCAGGCTCTCCGGGTTTGCGCCAAGGATTCCATCCAGTTTGGGATTGCTAGGCGACGGCCACTCCCCCGCTTCGTTCGATTTCCTCGAGCGCGGCGACGCAACGCTCGCAGACCGTTGGCCAGGTATGATTGATGCCTACCTGGGTGGAATAGTTCCAGCAACGCTCACATTTCTTGCCCTTGGCCTTTTGCACTCCCACGATCACCAGTTCGCCGGCCTCGGTGACGGCGCCGGGGCCGTTATCGAAATAATCGGCCATGCGCACCTGCGAAACCAGAAACAGCGCGGGAAGGGATTTGAGATAGGTTTGCAAAACTTCGAAGGTGCGGCTGCCAACTTTTTCCTCGAGATCGGTTCGCGGATAAATGGTGATCTCCGCTTCCAGCGCTCCGGCAACCACTTTTTTATTGCGCGCGGATTCGAGCGCGCTCAGCACGTCGCGGCGGATGGCCAGCAAGCCGCTCCCAGTTTTCAATGGTCTCCTTGCGCAAGCCAGTATCCATATTTTCCACGGCCGGCAGATAGGACATATGAATGCTTTCGGGATCTCCCGGGCGGTGCGGAATGAGCTGCCAGATTTCTTCGGCGGTAAAAACCATGATCGGAGCGAGCAGGCGCAACAGCGCATTGGCGATGCGGAAAAGAGCCGTCTGCGCCGAGCGGCGGCCCATATTGCGCGGCGCAAAGGTATACAGGCGGTCTTTCAGAATGTCGAGATAGAACGCGCTCAGATCCACTACGCAAAAATCGTGGACGGCGTGGAAGACGCGATGGAATTCGAATTTGTCGTACCATTCGCGGCACTGCCGCACCAGTTCGCCGGTGCGATGCATCATCCAGGCGTCGATTTCCCACAATTCAGCGTCGCGCACGGAATCGCGCACGGGCTGAAACTCGTTCAGATTTCCCAGAAAATAGCGGAAAGTGTTTCGCAGCTTCCGGTAAGACTCGGAAAGCTGGTTCATTACGTTGTCCGACATTCGGATGTCCGCGTGATAATCCTGGGAAGAAACCCAGATGCGCAGCAATTCGGCTCCCCACTTCTCGCAGATATCGCGCGGCAAAATCACGTTGCCGAGCGATTTGGACATGGGATGGCCATCGGCATCGAGCGCCCAGGCGTGAGTGATTACCTGGCGGTAGGGCGCTTTGTCGCGCACTCCTACGCCGATTAGCAGCGAGCTATTGAACCAGCCGCGATATTGATCGAGGCCTTCGAGATACGCATCGGCGGGCCAGGTTTTGTCCGCTTCACTGAGCACGGCCAGGCTGCTTGATCCGGAATCGAACCACACATCCAGAATATCTTTTTCCTTGCGGAAGCTGGCGCCGCCGCAGGAGCAGCGCGTGCCTGCCGGAAGCAATTCTTCCGCAGAGTGCGAATACCACGCGTCGGCGCCCTCTTTTTCGAACCAGCGAATCACGTTGCGCAACGCGGCAAAATCTTTCAGTAGCGCGTTGCACTCGCCGCAATAAAAAATCACCAGCGGCACGCCCCAGAATCGCTGCCGGGAAATACACCAGTCCGGGCGTTCCGCGATCATGTCGCGGATGCGTTCCTTGCCCCATTCGGGCGACCACTTCACCTTGGCGATTTCTTCGAGCGACCGCTCGCGCAAATCACGGTGCATTAAATTGATGAACCATTGCTCAGTGGCGCGGAAAATCACCGGATTGTGGCAGCGCCAGCAGTGCGGGTAACTATGCGAAATTCTCGAATCGCCGGCCAGCGCGCCGCGCGAACCAAGCAGCGCAATGATCAGAGGGTTGGCTTCGAATACGGTTTTGCCTTTGTATTCCGGCAAGCCCTCGAGGAACCGGCCGTCGTCATCCAGCGGCGCGTAGGTATCGAGGCCATACTTCTGCCCTACATAAAAATCTTCCGCGCCATGGCCGGGAGCGGTGTGCACGATTCCGCTGCCCTGATCGAGAGTCACGTGCTCGCCCAGAACCGCGGGAACTTTTATATCCAGAAACGGATGCTGAAATTGAATTCCCTCAAGCTCCGCGCCTTTCCAATTTCCGCGAGTGCCCTTCACCGTAAGTCCCACCTCTGTTTCGAGAGCTGGGACGCGGTCCGCGGCGACCAGCAAGTCTCCAGCGGAAGTTTCCGCCACCACGTAGCGAAATTCAGGATGAAACGCGAGCGCGCGGTTGGCGGGAAGCGTCCAGGGGGTGGTGGTCCAGATCAGGGCGCTCACGCCGGAGCCGAGGCCGCCGGCTTTCGCCTCCTGGAACCACAGCAAACTTCACCCAAATGGAGTGGCTGACGTGGTCTTCATATTCCACTTCCGCTTCCGCAAGAGCGGTGCGATCGAAGATGCACCAATAAACCGGTTTCAGTCCTTTGTAGACGTAACCTTTTTCGAAGAAAGTGACGAACGCATTGGCGGTGGCAGCTTCATACGAATTGCTCATCGTCAAATACGGATCATTCCACTGGCCCAGCACGCCGAGGCGCTTGAAATCGCGGCGATGAGCATCCACATATCGAGTAGCAAATTCGCGGCACATGCGGCGGAATTCCTGCGGCGCTACGCTTCCCTTTTTCCCACCCAGCTCTTTTTCCACCTTGGATTCAATCGGCAGTCCGTGGCAATCCCATCCCGGCACATACGGCGCTCGAAAACCAGCCATGGTTTTCGATTTGACCACGAGATCTTTCAGAATTTTATTCAGTGCCTGGCCCAGATGAATATCCCCGGTGGGATACGGTGGCCCGTCGTGCAACACATAGAGAGGCGCGGAAGATCGGGCATCCAGGATCCGATTATAAAGATCCAGGCGATCCCATTGCGCTAATTGCACAGGCTCGCGCTCCGGCAATTTCGCCTTCATGGGGAAATCGGTGCGCGGTAAGTTGAGCGTGCTTTTTAGATCGAAGGGTTTATCCATCTTGATCGGTTTTCATATCTCCCGTACTTTCTTTCGCTTCCGAATCCTAGTGTGATGGGACGCCCCGTATGTTACAATGATTTCGAAAGCCTGTCAGCCGCAGTCCGGCCAGGCATCCTTTTTTGTGATGTTGAATCTAACCTGAAAGCCGGGGTTAGGTTAAAACCTGGCAACGGGGCATATGGCAGCTAACACCGGTAAATCGAGTTCCGTGATCCTCACTGGCCAGGCGAACGGCATGCCGCGCCTGGTTACCGACAGAATGTCCGGTCCGAAGCAATTCTTTTCCAATTTCAGGGACTTTCTTTTCGAACGCCAGGTGAAGGTGCGCAATGAAGCCTATAGCGCCCTGACGGACGTACACTTCGGCGCCGGATTGACGGAAAATTTCAAGGAATGGATGAAGGGCACTCCGCGCGAAGCTCGCGGACCCGTAAAGAATTCCGACATGCTGATTGCATGGCAACCCTGGCATCAGCGCTTTTGGAATAACGTGCGCGATGTTATTGCCCCGCGCAAGCTGCCACCGCTGAATGTTTCCAGCAAGCCGATTCCCGTACCGGAGATTTGGAGCAAGAACGAACGCTTCAAACGCGTGCAACTGATTTCGATTTTGGTGCACGTTGCGGTGATCGCGCTGATCGTGGTTCCCTTCCTTCCGAAACTGATGGCTCCGTCCTCCGTGCAGGCCACCGTCAAAGTGACACAGCTTGAATTCTCGCCCTACCTGGCAAAATTGCCCGCGGGAGCAAAGCGGGCCGGTGGAGGCGGTGGCGGCGGCGAACACAATCCGATCCCTGCCAGCGTTGGAAAATTGCCGAAATTCTCGTGGACGCAATTCACTCCTCCCCGAGTCGTGGTCCCACAGAATCCAAAACTTCCGATGACGGCAACGGTTCTCGGTCCTCCGGAATTGCATCTTCCCAGTCCGAACATGCCGAACTACGGCGACCCGCTTTCGAAGCTGCTGAATGATTCGAGCGGACCTGGCAGCGGCGGCGGTATCGGTTCAGGCAGCGGTGGCGGAGTGGGCAGCGGATCGGGCGGCGGCGTTGGTCCTGGCGAAGGCTGGGGCACAGGCGGCGGCCCTCCAGGAGCGGGAACGAACGGATATGGAGTGCCCACCTGCGTCTATTGTCCGCAGCCGCAATATTCGGACGAAGCAGTAAAAGCGAAATACCAGGGCGTGATTACGCTGCAAGTTGTGGTGACCCCCGAAGGCAAAGCCACGAATATCAAAGTAGTCAAAGGACTGGGCGTTGGCTTGGATGAAAAGGCCATCGAAGCCGTGCGTGGATGGCGCTTCAAACCTGCCGTCGGGCCCCAATGGCCAGGCGAGCTCCGTGACGGCGTTGATCGAAGTTACGTACCGACTGCTGTAAACTCCGAAAATTTCCAATCAGACGTAATTCCCAATCGCGATTCAAGTGGCACAGCCACTCACTCCTGGCTGTGTGCTTTTCCCGAAATGGTGAACAAAATGCGCAGAAAACCGCACCGCCAGGAGTGTGGCCGTGCTACCTCGACTACTCGTAGCGGAGGGCTACCATCGGATCTACCTGCATGGCGCGGCGGGCGGGAATGTAGCAGGCGAGCAGGGCGACGATCAGCAGGGTGACAGTTACCGCGGCGAAGGTGGCGGGATCGGTGGGACTTACTCCGTAGAGCATGCCGGACATTAGGCGGGTGAGGCCTAGCGCGGCCAGGATGCCGATGACCACTCCGATCAGGGCCATCTTCACGCCTTCGCCGAGGACCATGCGAAGGACGTCTCCGCGCTGCGCGCCCAGGGCGATGCGAATTCCGATTTCGTGTGTGCGCTGGCCGACCAGGTAGGAAATTACTCCATAAATTCCCACGGCGGAAAGCGCCAACGCCAGAGCCGCGAACACCCCGAGCAGAATCATCGCGAAGCGGCGAGCATCGAGCGTACCGGCAACGATCTCGTCCATGGTTTGGGCGCCGTAAAGCACTTGCTGGCTGTTCATTTGTGACATCGCGCTGCGAATCGCGCCAAACGCCGCGAGCGGATTTCCGGCAGCACGAATCACCACATCCACGCTGTGGGCTTCGCGCAGGATGGATTTGTCTCCGAATTGCATGAAGGGGAAATAAAACTCTGTCTGCAACGTGAACTTATCTTCTTCGCCGAGGCCCCATTGATTCACGTGGCCCACCACGCCGATGATTTCGCCCTTTTCGCCGTCTTCAAAATTCAGCTGCTTGCCCAGCGGATTCTGCCGGGGAAAATATTTGTGCGCGAATGCTTCGTCGATCACGATCACGAAGTTGGAGTGTTCGTCGTCCTGCGGGGTGAAGAAACGGCCGCTCAGAAGCGGAATTCCCATTACCTGCAGGTATTCCGGTTCCACTGCGTAGAACATCGCCGACTCCATTTCGTGGGTGGTCGGAGGCTTCGGAGTTCCTTCGAGCCAGAATTGATCTTCCCAGTCGCCGGTCATCGGAAGAGAGCCGCCCATCAGCGATGCCGCCTGAATTCCGGGGATGGCTGCTAATTTTTCTTTTACCTGGCGGAGTGCGGAACGAATCGCGTCGGGACTTGCGCTGCGCATGGAAGGGGGCAAGGAAAGCTCGAACGTCAGCACATTGTGCGAATCAAAGCCAGGATTCTTGCCCCACAGATGGACAAACGTGCGAATCATCAGTCCGGCGCCGGTTAGCAGAATCAGAGCAAGGGCCATTTCGACCATTACGAAGAGCCCTTGCGTGCGCTGGCGCACGCCGCTCACTCCCCGGGCGCTTTCCTTTAGAGTTTCCTGCAAGTTTGGCTGCGAGGTTTTCAGCGCGGGCGCCAAGCCGAAGAGCACGCCCGCAAGCAGTGTGACGCCAATCGTAAAAATCAAGACGTGGGAATCGAGACGGACGTCATCCACACGCGGCAGGGTGGCCGGCAGCGTGTGCAACGTTGCTTGCAGTCCCCAGGCCGCAATCAACAAACCGAGCGAACCTCCGGCGACGGCCAGCAAAATACTTTCGGTCAAGAGTTGCCGGATGATTCGTCCGCGGCCGGCTCCAAGCGCTGCGCGAATGGCGAATTCCCGGGCGCGGCCGCTGGAACGCGCCAGGAGCAGATTTGCAATATTGACGCAGGCAATCAGCAGGACGAATCCAACCGCGCCAAAAAGCACGAAGAGAACCGGTTTGATGTCGCCGGTCATTTCTTCCCTCAGCGGGTAAAGGCCCACCCCCGTGCCTTTATCCGCTTCGGGATAAGCCCGCGCCAGATTATCCGTGATTCCGTTCATATCGGCCTGCGCCTGTTCGAGGGTGACGCCCGGCTTGAGGCGGCCAACTGCCACAATTCCCAGCGCGATCTTGCGATCGTGAAAATCGGGATTGTCCCACTGGCCGATGGGCGTGTAGATATCCGCGTTGACGTGCTCGCCGTGATTGGTGAAATGAAATTCGGCGGGAATTACGCCGACGATGGTGTACCCGATTCCGTCGAGCGTGATTTGCTTCCCGATACTGCCCCCGGATGCTCCGAATTTGCGCTTCCAAAAACCCGTGCTAATCATGGCCACGGGCGCGGCGCCTCGGCGGTCCTCTTCCGGCAGAAAATTGCGGCCCAGCACGGGAGAAACTTCAAAAGCCGGGAAGAGCGCGGCGGAGATTCTTTCACCGCGCACGTGTACGGGCTCTCCACTGCCGGTCAAGTTGAACGACGCGGGGCGAAATGCCCCCACGGCGGTAAAGGATTGATTTTGTTTTTGCCAGTCGAGGAAATTCGGGTAAGAAAATGTGCTCTTATTAAAATTTGCGGTCTTGCCGAAAAAGATTACTAGGCGGGCGGAATCATGGAAGGGGAGTGGATTTAGCAAGACGCCGTTTACTACGGAGAACAGTGCTGTGTTTGCGCCGATGCCTAATGCGAGTGTGAGAATTGCGACGATCGTGAAGGTTGGATTCTTTCTCAGGGAACGAAGGCCGTAGCGGACGTCTTGTGTGAACCGTTCGAGAGAGGTCCATCCCCAGGTTTCGCGCGTGACTTCCTTGATTAAGCCTACGTTGCCGAATTCGCGCCGCGCTGCGGCTTCTGCCTGCAGGGCAGGTTCGCCTCGCCCGATGCGGTCGTGAATGGCCATTTGGATGTGGGATTCGATTTCGGCGTTCAGATCTTCCCGCTTTCGCGACCATGAGAATTTCATCTGCTTCTCTCCTTGCCAACGTTTACTGAGTCAGAAAAGCAAGGCACGCAGCCAGGAGTGGCTGCGCTACCACGACTACTCGTAGCGGAGGGCTACCATCGGATCGATTCGCATAGCGCGGCGGGCTGGGATGTAGCAGGCCGCTAGTGCGACAAACACCAGGATTGCTGCGACGCCGGCGAACGTCAGCGGATCGGTTGCGCTGACTCCGTACAGCATTTTCGACATCAGGCGCGTTAGGCCTAGCGCGGCGGCGATACCGATTCCGATTCCGAGGAGCGCCATCCTGGCCCCTTCGCCCAGCACCAGCCGCAGCACATCCCTCCGCTGCGCGCCCAGAGCCATGCGAATACCGATTTCGTGCGTCCGCTGTCCCACCAGATACGAAATCACCCCATAAATCCCCACGCTGGCCAGCAGCAGAGCGAATATGGCAAACGATCCCAGCAGAATCATCGAGAAGCGGCGCGTGGCCAGCGTATCGGAAATTATTTCGTCCATCGTCTGCGCGCTGTAGACCACTTGCTGGCTGTTCATGCTTTGCAAATTATGCCGGAGCGATTCGTAAAGCCCCGGCGAATTGCCCGCGGAACGCACCACGATTCCCACTCCCGCAGGCATCAACTTCATCAGGACGTCGTCCATTTGCATGAAGGAAAGATACATCTGCGCTCGGAGGCTTTCTCGATCATCCGAATCGAGGCCCCACTGTTTCACATGCCCCACCACCCCCACAATTTGCACGGGAGTATCCGAATCATCGATGTTGATGAGTTTCCCGACGGGATCTTCATTTCCGAAATATTTGTGGGCCAGCACATCATCCACCACCACGACCCTCGGCGAATGATCGGTATCTTGCGTCGTAAGAAATCGGCCGCGCTCCAGTGGAATCTTCATGACTTCCAGATAATCAGGATCGACCACGTACTTCAGCGACCAGTTCATGTCATTCAGATTCGCCGGTTTTGGCTGGCCCTCGAGCCAGAAGAGCTCTTCATCGTCCCAACCCATCGGAAAAGCTCCCCAGGTGTAAGAAGCCGCCTGGATCTCCCGCATGGAATCGATTCTCCGATGAATCTCGCGAAGGGCTGCTCGAATCGCGTCCGGACTCGCCGCTTGCATCGGTGGTGGCAACGAAACCGCGAGCGTCAGCACGTTGTGGGAATCGAAGCCCGGATTCACGCTCCAGAGACGCGACAGCGTGCGGATCATCAGTCCCGCACCAATCAGCAGCACGAATGCCAGCGCCAGCTCAGCCGTCACAAACACTCGTTGCGCGGCGTGCCGCCTGCTCGACGCGGCCCGTCCGCCCTCTTTCAATGTTTCCTGCAAATCGGTCCGCGAAATCTTCAAGGCCGGTGCCAGCCCAAACAGGATTCCTGCCAGGCATGAAATTGCCAGAGTGAAAATCAAAACGTGCGCATCGAGCCCGATCCCCGCAGCTCGTGGCAATGCTTCGGGAAGCTTTTTGAGCGCGGCCTGCGTGCCCCAGGAAGCCAGCAGCAAGCCGAGTGCGCCACCAGCAATCGCAAGCAAAACGCTTTCGGTAAGAAGCTGCCGGACAACGCGGCCTCGTCCCGCTCCCAACGCGGCACGAACGGCAAACTCGCGCGCCCTGCCGGTCGAACGGGCCAGCAATAGACTGGCGACATTGACGCATGCGATCAGCATCACAAATCCAACAGCGGCCAGCAGCAACAGAAGAAACGGTTGAATGTCGCCGACCATTCTTTCCCTCAGCGGCACTAAGCTCGCGCCCGTTCCTTTGTCGGCTTCGGGAAAGGCCGCGGCTAGGTTTTGCGCCACCTGATTCATGTCCGCTCGAGCTTGGCGCAGAGTTGTCCCCGTTTTCAGGCGGCCGATTCCGTGAAATCCCAGACCCGCGCTGCGATGTTGCAGAAGGTTATTGCTCCACTGGATGATGGGCACGTACACTTCCGCGTCACGGAAGCCGGTCAGGCCGGAATTAAAACCCGCCGGAATCACTCCGACAATCGTGTAATCCTTTCCGTCCAGGGCCAATGTTTTGCCCAGGATGCCGGGGGACGATCCAAATTTGCGTTTCCAAAATCCCGCGCTGATCAAAACTACTGGGCCGGCGCCTTGCTGGTCATCTTGCAGAACAAACGTCCGGCCGATTTCCGGTTTCACGCCAAGCACACGGAAAAAATCAGGAGCAATTAATTCAGCGCGCACCCGTTCGGTTTCGCCCAGGCCCGTGAGAGTGAAATTCGTGCCCCGGTAAATCGCCATGCCGGAAAACGTGTGATTGTCTTTTTCCCAATCCAGAAAATTCGGAAAGGAAATCGATCCGGTTTCAAAATTCGGCTTGCTGGCGTGCAACGTGATGAGTTGTTCCGGATGCGGAAACGGCAGCGGGTTCAGCAGCACTCCGTTGACCACTGAAAAAAGCGCGGTGTTCGCCCCGATTCCGAGCGCCAGCGTGAGCACTGTGATCGCCGTGAAGCCGGGATTTTTTCGCAGCATTCGCAATCCGTACCGCACGTCCTGCAGCAGATGCTCGAGCCACCGCCATCCCCACTGGTCTTTCGTGGCTTCCTCGATCAGTCGCTCGTTCCCAAGTTCGCGGCGGGCCGAGGATTCGGCGCTGGCGCGCGATTCGCCGCGTTCCACGCGTTCGTTTATTGCCATTTGCAAATGGCTTTGTATTTCCTGGTTCAGTTCTTCGTTTTGTTGTTCGCGACGCGGCCAGAGTTTCATGCGCCACCTTCACTCTTCGCGGGATTCAGGATTCCGGCAATCGCTCCGGAAAGTTGTTCCCAGCGGGAGCGTTCCGAAGCCAATTGTTTTTTTCCCGCGGCCGTGAGCCGGTAGAATTTGGCGCGCTGGTTGTTTTCGGAAACTTTCCAATCCGCGCTGATCCATTTCTGCCCTTCCAGGCGGTGCAGAGCGGGATAGAGCGAGCCGGTATCCACCTGCAGAATGTCGCCGGAATTCAGACGGATCGCCTGGCTGATGCCGTAACCATGCTGCGCACCCCATTGCAGGGTCTGCAAAATCAGCAGATCGAGCGTGCCTTGCAATAATTCAATTCGATTTTGATAGCGTTCTTTCATCTGCCACCTTTCACGAGCCGCCAAACCGTTAGACGCCGCACGAGGTAGAACGTCTACAGCCACGGGTGTAGACGTTCTACACCCTTGACCCTGGGCAAATCCAGTGCCGATTGCTGTGGGACGTCATCTGCTTGTGGCGAATCGAGTTAATGTGCTTTGGAGTTTTTGGGGGTTATAGGGGGATGCCCGTTTGCGGGATGCTTCGTTGCGAAACCGGACACTGGATCAGGCGGATCGAGGCTCTTCTGCGGTTGCCATTGCACGCCGATCTGTGAAAAACAAAATGGCGAGGAGAAGCGCGGTGACGAGCGAAATTGCGCCTCCGATTGTGCGGTCGCGTGTGCGCGTGAATCGAATTTCCACCCGGGAATGTCCAGCCGGTACGGCGACTATAATTTCTCCCGTGTTCTTCCTGGCGCGGGATTCCACCGGGCGACCGTCCAATTCCACGCGCCATGCCGGATAGTCGAGCAACCGGAAGATTAGCGTGACCGGCCGCTGCGTATCCACCGTGGCGATTCGATCCTCGGAATTCCATCGCTCGATATGAAAGCGAAAATCGTGGTTCATCTGATTGGCTGGAACTTTCATGGAATTCGCGATGGTGTTGATCGGAGCATCGATGGCCGCGACGCGCGGCGCCGCAATCTGCAAATCGGACCGGTCGCTGGCCATCGGCTGGTATTCGTCGGTGCCCTCGTAACCAGCGCCTGATTGAATTGCCGTTTCGGCCTGAGGAATGTCCTCGGAATCCCACCAGGCGTCGCGCGCGATCACCACCGCAGCAGAGCCCAGCGTCAGAGCAAGCACGATCCATCCAATCCAACGCTTGTGTACCCTCGCCACGGCTGCGGCTGCAAACATCGCGAACACCACGCCGAGCGGCATCAGCCATCGCCAGGGAAACTGGACGAACCGGAGCTTCGGCAGCAAGAGCCACACAAATCCGCTGAAAGGAAACATAAGCGCGGCCGATACAGCGCCCAGTGCTGCCAGGGCCCACCATATTTTCGGGACCTCGCGGCTGCGGCGCATTGCCAGGGCGATGGCAATCGCCGTCATCAGGATCATTGCAACCGCTACGGAAGATACTTTCCAATTGAAAAGTTGAAACTCCGGATCGTCCGAATGCGTGAACAGAAAATTTTCGGCCGGACGCAGGGCCGGCCCAAGCGCCTGCTGAATCTGTACCCATTTTTGTTCCCACGCCGCCGGAACAATGTAAAAAGCCGCCAGCCCGAATCCACCGGCCATCGCCGCGCAACCGCGTGCAAATGTTCTCGCCGATCTTTCAATCGAGCTTTCGAATACCAAGAGCAAGGCCAGCGAATACGTAGCAATCACCGCAGCCGGCGCATTCGAAAGCCAGATGGCCGCAAAGGCCGCAGCCAGCGCGATGATCCCGCGCGCGCGGCTGCGCCCAATCCGAATCGCGCAGAGAATTAGCCACGGAAAAATTGCGCCCGCCACTAGTTCAGCAAAATCACTCCGGTAATACACCACCACGAATTGATACGGATTCGCCATGTAAAGAACCGCGGCGGCGAGCGAATCCCGCGGCGGCAGCCATTCGCGCGCCAGGTGAAACATTCCGGCCGCGGCCGTCACCAGCATCAGCCAGATCAGCGCGCCCGGGACCATTCTCCATTCCATCACTTGGCCGAGCGCCGCGCCCAGCGTCCAGGAAATTGGCGGATAAAAAATAAAACGCGGCTCTCCATATCCGAAATTTGCCCAGGCCGCCCAGCGTGGAAAAATGATGCCCTCGTGCCATTGCCGGGAGGCATCCATCCAGGATTGGATGTGAAATGCGATGTCGTGGCCGGAAGCATTCTCGCGAAACGGGAATGGAGCGATGATCGCGGTGGCCACCAGCAGCACGATCGCGATCCCAAGCCAGCCGCGCAGGCTTTGTGCGGATACATTGTTTTCCGATGGAGTGCGAATGGGAGGCGACGGGTTCACGTGGCGCATTTTGACCGGTTGCATCGCGGCCGCGAGCATAGCGGAACATTCACTTCGATGCCAACCACATTGCGACGAATTCTCATGTTTTGCCCACAACAATAGTTGTCAGAAGTGCCCGGACTCGGTAGAGTCTGAGTTCGCATTTCGGGCTGCCAATGACCGCGGAAGAAAAACGTCTGGAAGAATCGCGCATTCGAGATATCCACTGGAAGCGCTGGGGACCGTATCTCAGCGAGCGCCAGTGGGGAACGGTGCGCGAGGATTACAGCGCCGATGGCGACGCCTGGCGCTATTTTACGCACGATATGGCGCGTTCGCGGGCCTACCGCTGGGGCGAGGATGGCATCGCGGGATTTTCCGATCGCCATCAGCGTTTTTGTATCGCGCTGGGGCTGTGGAACGAGCGCGACCCGATTCTAAAAGAACGATTGTTCGGCCTGACGAATCGCGAAGGCAATCACGGCGAAGACGTAAAGGAATATTATTTTTACCTCGACGCCACGCCGACCAATTCCTACCTGAAATGCCTGTACAAATACCCGCAGGCGGAATTTCCTTACGCAAAACTGGTGGCGGAAAACGGCCGCCGCACTCGCAAAGATCCTGAGTACGAACTGATGGACACCGGCGTATTTGCCGAAAATCGCTATTTCGATGTGTTCGTGGAATATGCCAAAGCGGGCCCGGAAGACATTCTGGCTCGCATCACCGCGTGGAATCGCGGCCCTGAAGCCGCGCCGCTTCGCCTGCTGCCGACTTTTTGGTTTCGAAATACATGGTCCTGGGGAGGACTGGTTCGCCAATGCAAAGCGGAACGCTTCTCCCAAATTCCAAACCTGGCCGCGATTGAAGCCTACCAGCCGGATTACGGGAAGCGCTGGCTGACCGCAGAAGGCTCGCCGGAGATGTTGTGGACGGAGAACGAGAGCGACCTGGAAACATTATTCGGATTGAAGAATCGCTCCGCATACGTGAAAGACGGCATTCATAATTTTATCGTTCACGGAAAAAAAGACGCCGTAAATCCCGCGCAGGTAGGGACGAAAGTTTCATTTCACTATCCGTTCAAAATAGAACCAGGCGCGAGCGTGACTCTACGCCTTCGCCTGACCGATTACGAACCGAACGCCAATCTTTTCGGGCCTGGTTTCGATTCCATTTTTGCCGATCGCATTCGCGAAGCCGATGAATTCTATTCTCAACGGCTGGGACAGAGTTCGACGGAAGACGGGCAGCGAGTACAGCGGCAGGCCTTCGCCGGACTCATTTGGAACAAGCAGAGTTATCACTACGAAGTAAAAACCTGGCTGGACGGCGACCCCACGATGCCGCCTCCTCCACGTGAACGATTGAAGGGCAGGAACGCGCACTGGAAGCACCTTTACAACGCCGACGTAATTTCCATGCCGGATAAATGGGAATATCCCTGGTATGCCGTGTGGGATTTGGCGTTTCACTGCGTTTGCATGGCCCTGATCGATCCCGATTTCGCCAAGGAACAACTGATTCTCTTGTTTCGCGAATGGTACATGCATCCCAACGGAAAGCTTCCCGCCTACGAATGGAATTTCGACGACATGAATCCGCCGGTGCAGGCCTGGGCGGCCTGGCGCATTTACAAAATCGAGCGGCGCATCCGGGGCAAAGCCGACCGGGAATTCCTCGAGCGAATCTTTCACAAGCTGCTGCTGAATTTTACATGGTGGGTGAACCGCAAAGATCCCGACGGGATGAACGTTTTCGAAGGCGGCTTCCTGGGCCTCGATAATATCGGA
The DNA here is from genome assembly GCA_963797765.1 of uncultured Acidobacteriota bacterium. GTDB lineage: Bacteria > Acidobacteriota > Terriglobia > Acidiferrales > UBA7541 > JBGPTK01. The sequence goes on from CAWCQU010000007.1 coordinate 135,677, forward strand.
GTGTTCGACCGCTCGACTCCGCTTCCGGGCGGCGGATTCGTGGAACAATCTGACGGCACCAGTTGGATGGCGCTCTATTGCCTGATTCTTCTTTCGATGTCCGTCGAACTGGCCCACGAAGATCCCGCCTATGAAGACGTGGCCAGTAAATTTCTGGAGCACTTTGTATACATCGCCGACGCCATGAACGATATCGGTGGCGAAGCGGGAGAAGGCGTCGGCCTGTGGGACGACAAGGATGGTTTCTATTACGACGTGATGCAAATGAATGGAGCTCACACGCCGCTAAAAATCCGCTCGATGGTGGGAGTGATTCCCATGTTTGCCGCGGAAACTTTCGAGCCCGAGGACCTGGAGGGGCTCCCGAATTTCCGGCGCCGCATGCAATGGTTTATCGATCACCGGCCCGGCGTTTCCGAGCAGGTGGATATGAGTCAAAAAACGGACAAGGGGCCCCGGCTGCTCTTATGCCTGGCGAACCGGAAGCGGCTCTCGCGGATGCTCCGTTACGTGCTGGATGAAAAGGAATTTCTTTCGCCGTACGGGATTCGCTCGCTTTCGAAGATTCATGCCGACCATCCATTTGTGCTGCAATTGGACGGGCAACAGCACACAGTGGACTATGAGCCCGCGGAATCCACTGTTGATCTTTTCGGAGGGAATTCCAATTGGCGAGGGCCGATCTGGTTTCCCCTAAATTTCCTGATGATCGAAGCGCTGCAGCGCTACGACTACTACTATGGAGATGAATTCAAGGCGGAATTTCCTTTTGCCTCCGGCGAACAGAAGGATCTGTGGGATATTTCCTGCGAAATTTCGCGGCGATTGAATCGAATCTTTCTCCAGGAAAATGACCAGCGCGCGGTGTATGGCGATTCAGCGATCTTCCAAAAGGATCCCTACTGGCGAGATTTGATTCTTTTCTACGAATATTTCAACGGCGATACCGGCATGGGACTTGGCGCCAGCCACCAGACTGGATGGACCGCGCTAGTAGCCAAGCTGCTCGAACAGAGCGGCGAATGGCTGTGACAGCGCAGAGGCGGGAATTCGCGCGGGAGTTCCAAGCTATTTAGTTTTCGGCAATTCCACTAGTTCAACCAAAACTTTTTTGCTCCCGGCGTTCGCCAGGAAAAAATTCACTCGCGTGCCGTCCGCGCCGGGGCGCGTTGCCGGATAGATGGGCGAAACGCCAAGGTGCGATTGCAAGTAGTCCGTTGCTCGATCCACATCGGCCGTTTCGAATTCCACCTGCTGAATTCCTTCGCCAAATTTTGCCAGAAAGCGCGCGATCGCTCCGCCTCCGTTTGGGTCGCGCGTCGTTAGAATATCGAGATGCGCGGCATCGATCACCCATTCGAATTCGCGGGCGTCCTGATCGGGCGGCACATCCGCCAGATGCGGATTGCCCGCGGCGGCGCGAACCCCGTCAAAATATTCGGGCCGCACGGCCACGCCCACGGTTGCCCGGGCGCGGACAAGAGCCGCGAGTTCCGGAACTTTCAGCCAACTGGCAATCGCTTCGTTGCCCAGTTCCTGGCCGCGGCGATAAATTTCCCGGGCTGCGGCCTTGCGGGCAGTTTCATCGGCGTTTGCGAGATCGCGGATTAATTCGGTCATCTGGGCCGCTCCAGGGCCGGGATTTGTAGTTTTCTTTTTCGCGCTGGCCGGGGATTTCTCTTCTTCGGATTTTTTCTTGATGGGCACCACCAGCGAGGCAACAATGGAGATGGCCAATACTCCCACCACGATCAACAAGGAAATGTGCGTGGGAATGTTGATCCAGCGCTCTCCCACCAGCTTCGCGCCCATGAAGAGCAGCACGACGGAAAGGCCTTCGTCCAGGAATTGAAACTTGGGCATTGCGCGAGCCAGCAGGAAATACAACGCGCGCAAGCCCAGAATCGCGCACACGTTGGACGAATAAACAATGAAGGCATCGCGCGTGATCGAGAAAATTGCAGGAATCGAATCCAACGCGAAAGTGAGGTCCGCTGTTTCGATTACGACTAGCACCAGCAGCAACGGAGTGGCCATCCACCGGCCTTCGCGGCGCACCAGAAAATGATGCCCGGTCGGGCCTTCGGCAAGCGGAATCACTTTGCGCACCCAGCGCAGCGCGGGATTTTTTCCGGGGTCCACTTTTTCTCCGGAATGTAACAGCATTCTGCCGCCGGCGACGATCAGGAAAGCGCCGAAGAATGCGAGAATCCACTCAAAACGGTGAATCAGCGCCACTCCGGCGGCGATTAATCCGCCACGCATCACCAGAGCGCCGAGAATTCCCCAATAGAGTACACGGTGTTGATCGCGAGCTTCGACCGAGAAGTAATGAAAGACCAGCGCGAAAACAAATAAATTGTCCACGCTCAGCGATTTTTCGATCACATAGCCCGTGAAGAATTCCAGGCCGGGCTTCGATCCGTAATGCAGCCAGATCCAGAGATTGAATCCCAGCGAGAGCGCCACCCACACGGCGCTCCAGAATGCGGCGTCCCGTAGCGTGCTCTCGCGTTGTTTGCGGCTGAAAATACTGAGGTCTGCTGCGAGCAGGAAGAGGACCACCAAGTTGAAGCCGATCCAAAGAGCAGGCGTGCCCACGGGCCACAGTTTATCAGATCATGGGGGCAGTTCCTTCCCGTGTTGCGCCGGCGCACTGCCGTGCAGCAGCACGAACAATCGCGCCGCACATTTGTTTTTTATTTTCAGGCTCGCGATAGAATCGAATCATGAGCCTTTTGGACATTGTGGAGCACAGACCCTGGCCATTGCCCGCAGGTCCGTGGTTCATGGTCCAGAACTGGTACGATTTGTTGTTTTCGCATTGGCCAATAAATTCTGAAATCCTGCGGCCGATGATTCCCGCGGAGCTTACGCTGGATGCGTTCGACGGCCAATCCTGGTTGAGCATCACTCCGTTCCACATGGATCTTCGGGTGCGCGCGATGATTGCTCTCCCGTATTTCTCGCGGTTCCCGGAGCTCAATTGCCGGACCTACGTCAATTTGGAAGGGAAGCCTGGAGTTTTTTTCTTCAGCCTGGATGCGGCCAGCCGCGCGGCGGTGTGGGGAGCGCGATCGTTTTACCATCTGCCTTACTTTTACTCGAGAATGCGAGTGGAAAAGCGGGCTGATTTTATTTCCTATTCGTCGCTTCGCGGTCCGGCCAGATGGAGGGGAATTTACGGTCCGGTTGCTCCCGAACATCGGGCTATACCCGGCACGCTGGAGCACTGGCTTACGGAGCGATATTGCCTGTACGCTGCGAAAGGCGGGCGAATTTATCGAGCGGAAATCCATCACGTCCCCTGGGCGCTGCATGAGGCGTACGCGGAAATTGAAGAGAATACAATCGCCGCTGCCGCGGGAATTGCGTTGCCAGCGGTAGCTCCGCTGCTGCAATTTTCTTTCAAATTAAATGTATTGATCTGGCCGTTGCGCCGGGTGGCTTGAGAGTTTGTAGTGGCACAGCCACTCCTGGCTGTGCACGTATCGGATTCCCGGACCGCTCACAGCCAGGAGTGGCTGTGCTACTTTGATTCGTTGGAAATTCGCGGAGGCTCGACGGCGTTGGAATTGCTCAATTCGATGCGCGTCACATCTCCCGCGCGGACGACCACGGGAGTATCCCAGCGCAACCGGGCGTCGCCCGCCACGGCAGCCACTTCCAGAGTGCTGATCCAGTATTCACCAGGAGGGACATTTCGAAACACGGCGCGGCCGTCCAAATCGGTTTCCGCACTGCCGGCCTTATAACGTGAATCCGCCCAATCGAGCGATCGCCGCCGAACGGCGGGCACGCGCTCCGCGAGCATGCGCTCCCATTTGGGCCCGGGATCAATGGGCATCAGTTCCACGTCAATTCCACTGGCGCTCTTCGGATTCGCGATCAGGTATTTTTCAACCGTCTCGCGATATTCCTTCATTTGTTTTTCGTATTTTTCGGGATTCTTTGTTTTGTCGCGCTCACGAAATTTTGGCTGCGGGAATCCGATTTCCTTGTCGCCCGCGTTGTGTTCCAGGTAGGCGTCGTAAAACTCCGGAATCTTCATGATGTCCGCCGGGGTCATCTGGTGGGTCAAATCTTCGCCGGAAAGCTTCACGGTCTTGGTCTTTTTCATCCAGGCTTTCAGTTCGGGGGACTGCTTCAGGCCATCAATGTAATCGTTGAGAACCGGTTTGGGCTCCGTAGCATCGGCTTCTTTTTGGATGTCGGCGAAGCTCTTGCGCAGCAGGACAAACGGCAGCCCGCGCACCGGTTCGGCAATGCCCGACGACGGCCGGATTCGCGCGACGAATTCAACCGAGCCCGATTGCTGCGCTGCCGCCGGGCTTGCTGCGCCCAGCACGCATGCGACAAACAGGATGAATCCGGCTAGCGAGAAGGGAAAGATTCGGCCAGGCTTCATGGGGCACATCCTAGCAGAATGCCGCGAAGCGCGGGATGCTATCGAGTGGAGATGTTCCACCGAAAGTAGCACAGCCACTCCTGAGTGGCTGTGCGCCTTTCGCTGCCCACAATTCCAATTCCACTTTTTCTAATCATCTTGAAACTTAGATTTGCTCCCCGGTGTCCAACAAAGGGGTGCGCCATGAATCCGATCCCTCTCCTGGAAAGCCTTGCCGCCGACATCCGCTACGCCCTTCGCGGTTTCCGCCGCAACCTCGGCTTCACCCTCACCGCTCTCCTGGCCATCGCAATCGGCATTGCCTCCGCAACCTCGGTCTTCAGCGTAGTCGACCGCATCCTATTTCGGCCCCTTCCCTACGCCGCGGGCGAAGGACTAGTCACGTTCGGCCTGCTAGCCCCGATCGAGCAGAGCGAATTCATGCTCGGCTCGGATTACGTAGTGTGGCGCCGCCAGCAGAGCCCATTCGCGTCTGTCACCTCATACGCTGGTCGCGGAGTCAGCGATTGCGACATCACGACTCTGCCGCCAGTTCGCCAGCGCTGCGTCGAAGTGGAATCCAATTTCCTTCCCACTCTGGGAGTATCTCCGCTTCTCGGCCGCAATTTTTCAGCGGAGGAAGATCGTCCCAATAGCCCCGGCGTCGTAATGATTTCCCATGGCTTGTGGAAGTCCCGCTTCGGCGCTGATCCTGCAATCATCGGCAAAACATTTTCGCTCGATAGTGAATTGACAACGATCGTCGGCGTGCTGCCCTCCTCCTTTGAATTTCCAACTCTCGCTCCCGTTGATATCCTGCGCCCGCAGCGGCTGGATGAAGCGCGGCAACTAAGACCAAACACCGGCACGGTCCTCCGCGCTTATGCGCGGCTCAAGCCCGGAGTGACGGTGCAACAAGCCGCCGCTGCTTTGCAGCCTCTTTTCCAGGAATCGCTTCGCTATGTTCCTCCGGCATTTCGCAACGATGTAAAACTCAGCATTCGTTCCTTGCGCGATCTGCAAACTGAAAACGTGCGGGCTTCTTCGTGGGTGCTATTGGGCGCCGTCTTCGCGGTGCTGTTGATTTCCTGCGCCAATGTGGCGAATCTGTTGCTCGCGCGTTTTGTGGCACGAAGGCGCGAATTCGCGGTTCGCGCCGCGCTGGGCGCCGGTCGCGGCCGTTTGATTCGACAGGCGCTAACCGAAAGTTTGCTCCTTGGCATTGCTGGTGGCGCAGCCGGATGCGCCATGGCCTTCTGGCTCCTAAAAGTTTTTATCGCCATCGCGCCGCCAGACATCCCCTATCTGCAAGCAGCGACCTTGGACGGCCGGGTGCTCTTATTCGCGCTTCTCGCCACTGCGGCTTCCACGATTTTGTTCGGGCTTGTGCCGGCTCTGCAGAATCCGCGCGCCGAGTCTCTTGCCGGCTGGCACGCGGCGGGAGGCGGCCGCAGCTTCCTCCGCCAATCGCTGGCAGCAATTCAGGTAGCTGCTTCTCTAATTTTGCTCACGGCCGCCAGCCTGCTTCTTCAAAGCTTTCGCAATATGGAGGCGACGCCGCTCGGAATGCAAACGGATAGCGTGATCACCGCGAGCGTGGTTTTAGGGACGGCGAACTATGCGCGGCCCGAGCAACAGCAGGCATTTTTCGAACAGATCGAGCAGCGCATCGCCCTGATTCCAGGAGTCGCCGCCTTCGGAATCAGCGATTCCCTTCCACCCAACGGCGCCACACACACCTCGCCGTTTTATGGCCTGGAAGTGGAGGGAGAGACGCCCCCGCAGCACGATCAGGCTGGAGGGATGGCAGCATGGCGCTTGGTATCGCCCGGATATTTTTCCGCGCTTCAGATTCCCCTGCTCGAAGGCAGGCCTTTCCAGGAAGCGGACCGCGATTCCAAGGAAAACGTAATCATTCTCAGCAGCACTCTTGCACAACGATTGCTGCCTTACCAAAATCCGATCGGCAAACACGTTGCCGTCTATCACGGCAGCGCATGGTTCACCGTAGTCGGCGTCGCCGCCAATGTGAAGAACGGTGGAATCGCCGCCCCCGGCGATCCTGAATTTTATTTGGTTCGCAAACACAACGTGGACTTTGCCTTGAACGATCCTCACTCTCTCGCCGGTCCAGCGTCGAGCGTGATTGTCCGCAGTTCTCAAAATCCGAAAGCAATCGCCGATTGGATTCGCGCGGAGTTTGCCTCGGTCGATTCCACGTTGCCGGTCAAGATCGAAACGATGACCCAGCGCGTCAGCCAATTGACCGCCAAGCCTCGTTTCAATGCCGCGCTGATCGGTCTGTTCGCTGCTGCGGGTTTGTTGCTCGCTGCCATCGGAATCTATGGCGTGATTTCATTCCTGGTCGCGCAAAGCACCCAAGAAATTGGCGTGCGCATGGCGCTCGGCGCCACTCCACGCCGCATCGCAATCCTGGTCCTTGCGCGCGCCGCACGCTGGGCTGCCGCCGGAATTGTTCTGGGGCTGATTGGCTCCTATCTTCTGACTCGCACCATGGGCGCTTTGCTGTTCCAGGTAAAGCCAACCGATCCGGTAATTCTCGCCGGTGTCACAATTCTGCTCCTATTAATTGCATTCGCCGCCGCTTGGGTTCCAGCAAGGCGCGCAATGCAAGTCGACCCCATGATCGCCCTCCGCCACGAGTAGCCGGCGTCGACGGCCTGCGCAACATTTTCTGTTCTTCGCTGTCTTCACGCTATGATGGGTGCCACAGTGAGCGCCCTGACGCCCTTGCGACGAAGCTATGACGCCGTTGTGATCGGTTCCGGTCCCAACGGTCTCGCTGCCGCGATTACCTTGGCGCAGGCTGGTCGATCCGTTCTGGTTGTCGAAGGACAGGAGACGATCGGCGGCGGCATGCGCTCCGCCGAGTTGACGCTGCCTGGATTCGTTCATGATGCCTGCTCCGCCGTCCATCCCATGGGAATTGCTTCGCCATTTTTTCGGACGCTTCCGCTGGCGAAACATGGCCTGGAATGGATTCATCCTTCCGTGCCACTTGCGCATCCGCTCGACGATGGCACTGCTGTAATCATCGATCGCTCCATTGAAAAGACGGCCGCGAATTTGGGAGAAGATGGCAAGAGCTACACCGCGCTTATGGCGCCGCTCGTAGCGGATTGGCCCAAGCTCGATTCTTTTCTGCTCGGCCCGTTGAGTTTTCCGGCGCATCCGATTGCCGCAGCCCGGTTCGGCTTGCATGCGCTACGCTCGGCTTCCGGGATTGCCCGAAGTAAATTTCAAGGCGCGCGAGCTCGAGCTGTATTCGCGGGCATCGCGGCGCATTCGCTGCTACCGCTCGAACAGGTGCCGAGCGGCGCGTTCGGGCTTGTGCTGGGAATCACGACGCACGCGGTAGGTTGGCCGTTCGCGCGCGGCGGTTCGCAAAGCCTGGGGAATGCGCTGGCTTCTTATTTGCGGTCATTCGGCGGAGAAATCGTGACCGCAATGCCGGTCGAATCGCTCGAAGAGCTTCCTTCAGCGCGCGTCGTGCTGTGTGAAGTTTCGCCCCGGCAACTATTGGGAATTGCGGGATCGCGGTTCCCCGCGGGATACAGGCGCAAGCTGGAAAATTACCGGTACGGGCCCGGAGCCTGCAAAGTGGATTGGGCTCTCGATGGTCCGATTCCCTGGAAAGCCGAAGAGTGCAGCTACGCGGGAACGGTGCATCTGGGCGGCACTTTGGAGGAGATTGAAGAATCCGAGCGCGCGCCGTGGCGTGGCGCCACCGCCGAAAAACCATTCGTGCTGGTGGTGCAGCCGACTCTGTTTGATTCCACGCGCGCGCCCGCTGGAAAACACATCGCCTGGGCTTATTGTCATGTTCCCAACGCGTCTAACGTAGACATGACCGATCGCATCGAAAATCAAATCGAGCGGTTTGCTCCGGGATTTCGCAGCCGCATCCTGAAACGAAGCGTGCGAACCGCCGTGAACATTGAACAGCATAATCCGAATATGACGGGCGGCGACATCAACGGCGGATCGCCGGAACTCAGCCAGCTTTTCTTCCGACCGACACGGCACATGTATCGCACTCCAGCCAAAGGCATCTATATTTGCTCGGCTTCCACTCCGCCCGGCGGCGGTGTCCACGGAATGTGCGGGCACCTTGCAGCACGCGCCGCCCTGCGCGACGCTTTTTAATCCATGGACAACCGATGAGGCACGCCCTTTTTCTCGGCTTGCTAATTTCCAGTTCGCTCCTCGCGAGCACCCTTCAGCACGCGCCGGCCTCGCAATATTTGCAAGAGGAAGTCGACCGCGCCATGGCATCGCGGCCCGGAGCCTTCGTGGTTGTGGATGTGGTTGGCGGAACCATTCTGGCGGCACATGGATTGAAACTTGCCTCGAGCCGATTGGAATCGCCCGGCTCAACAGTCAAACCGTTCGTGCTGGTGGCGCTGCTCGACTCCAGCAAATTGGATCCAAAACAAAAATTGATTTGCCGGCGGCCGCTGAGAATCGGCAATGTGCAAATGGATTGCACGCATCCCGCGCAGATCGCCGAGCTCGACGCCGCTGATGCCATCGCCTATTCCTGCAATTCTTATGTTTCGCAAGTTGCGGCGCGGCTAAGCAATTCGGAGCTTGTTGAACTGTTGCGGCGCGCGGGATTCGATTCTCCGACGAAATTAGTCGCGCACGAAGCCAGCGGACGAATCACTCTGCCGTCCGGCTTGGAAGATCTGCAACTCGAGGCGTTGGGCGATCGCGGCATTGAAGTGACGCCGCTGGAATTGCTGCAGGCGTACCGGAAGTTGGCGATCCGAAAACGAGACGGCGAAATTGGCGCGGATGCTCCTGTATTTCTGGGCCTGGAACATTCAGTCGCGTTTGGCATGGCGCATGCCGCCAATGTAGAAGGAATGACGATGGCCGGAAAAACAGGGACAGCGCCTGCACGTAACGCGAGATATACGCATGGATTTTTTGCCGGCTACGCTCCGGCGGAAAAACCAGAGATCGCTTTCGTCGTTTTTCTAGAACAAGGCCGCGGAGCGGATGCGGCCGCCACGGGCCAGCCGGTATTCGAAGCATACGCAAAGCACAGGATCACAAAGTGAAGCTCGCGCGGATCATTTTCATATTCGCCGCGTTCGCGCCGGGAATCGCACAGGCGCAGGAAGTCCGCCTGCGCTTGTATTCGCTCCACGCTCCCTCGGAAATAAAAATCACGGCTGCAGCGGGAGGTTTGCACTGGCGGCTTTGCGCGGCCTGTCCCGACAATTCAACGAACAGTTTGTATTTGAGCGCGTTCGGTTCGATGTTGCACCTTGGCGGCGCGGGAAACAGTCCGGAAGTTTTTATTTCCGGCGCTTACACGCTGGAAGCATCCGGGCTTCCGCCGTTCGCGCTTAGTTTTCCGCTGCAGGTTCAATCGCGCGACGGCTACCTGTTCCTGATCGCCGCAATTCCCTTCGAGGAATATGTCACCGCGGTTCTGGCGGGCGAAAGCGGAGACTTCAATAACGATGCTGCCATGCGGGCGATGGCCGTGGCTGTGCGGACTTATTCCGCTCATTTCCGCGGCAAGCATGGAAAGGATGGTTTTGATTTTTGCGACTCCACTCATTGCCAGGTTCCGCACTGGAGTAACGTTTCGGCGCGGGTGCGAGCGGCCGTGGCGGCAACCGGCGGTGAAGTCTTGTTGTTTTCCGGCAAGCCGATTGAGACTTACTACCATCAGAATTGCGGCGGAATTGTCGCCGCCAGCAATGAAGTGTGGCCCACGGTTCGCAAACCATACCTGCGAGGCCACCCGGATCCTTACTGTCTCGCTGCCTCGCAGCTCAAGTGGGAATCGTCGATACCGGTGGAGGAACTAGACGGCGCGCTGCGGGACTCCGGAATAGACGCTCCGCGCCATTGGACGGGCATCGCGGTCGTTTCACGCTCGGAGAGCGGACGCGCCAAGCGTATGCGTTTGGAAGGCGGAAATACCCCTCCCATGGATTTATCCGCTTCTTCGTTCCGGTATGCGGTGGACCGGACACTGGGATGGAATAAGATTCGCAGCGATCTATACGACGTTCGCAATTCCGGCGATCACATTCTATTTTCCGGGCGCGGAGCGGGACACGGCGTGGGATTGTGCCAGGACGGCGCGGAGGAAATGGGCCGCGAAGGGAAAACCTATCGCGAAATTCTGAGCTTTTACTATCCGGGAACGCAAATCAACATGCCCGAGCCCGTGAAGTGGCAAAAACGAAATACGGAACGATTCGAATTGATCAGCGCGGCCCCGGACGTCGATGCTGCGATTTTGCCGGTTGCCGAAAAGGCGCTGAATGCGGACGAACGAGCGATCGGCTGGAAATATCTCAGTCGCGCGACGCTGCAAATCTTTCCGACACTCGATCTTTACCGCGACACGACGGGCCAGCCGGGTTGGGTCGCGGCCGTCACGCGCGGCCGCACGGTACGAATGCAGCCGCTCGCCGAACTGAAGAAGAAATCCATTTTGGAATCGACGCTGCGGCATGAGTTTTTCCACTTGCTGGTGGAATCGCACATTCACGCGGAGATCCCGCTGTGGTTTCGGGAGGGATTGGTGCTTTATCTTTCCGCGCCACTTGCCAAGGATTCCGCCGGGCCCCTGATGCCCGACGAGCAGATGGAAGCAACTCTGCGGCAACCGGCGGATCGCGAAGCCGTGAAACGAGCTTATGCCGCTGCTCGAGCGCGCGTGGCTTCTCTCACGCGGCAGTACGGAAAGCAAACAATTCTGGATTGGCTACGGAGCGGAATTCCCGCGAGAGCTCTCTCGAATCCCGCATCTGCTCCCAACCATGGAGCAGGTGAGCATCCATGATAATAATCCGAAAAGATACGCCAGGAAAAATCGCAAGACAAGACTGGCTGTTTCACCAGCAAAAGTGGAGTCTTCGGAATGCGATTGCCGATGCAGGAGGTAGCTGCTGACATGAACTCCCACTACGGCCGCCAGAATTATTGTGACCCAATAGCGCACACTCGTGATGGCGGACTTCAGCGCGGTCCATCCGGCTTTACCGAATCCGCCGAAACCGCGATCCGCGACCTGCGCCAGGAACGGGAGCAGAATCCCCGGCGTGATGATCCAGCGGAGGATAAACATTTTGATTTCAAAGATTCGGATTATCGCGCGCAACGTGATGTGCCTGCGCAGAAAAGCCGGAAGCATCGATCGAAAATAAGTGGTGATCGAATCTTGATACTGATCGAGCTTCCCCCACAATCGCCAAATCAGGTAGAAAACAACCATCCACACCGCGACAGCAATCATGTGCCGCAACGCGCGCGCAAACGCGGGCTTCAACAATGTTCCATCGTTTCTGGGCCGGCCGCAAAAATAGTTCAGAGTGCCGGCGTGAAGCGCTACTGCCATCACCACAATTGCGATGGCCAGCACGGCATTCAATATCAATTCCCATGTGCGGGCTTCAGGAATCAGCAACCACGCCGCGTACAATAAAAATAAAAGTGGATTGGCGACGAACTGAATCAGCAACAGCCGCTTATTTTCGAAGCTTGCCGCGAAGGCGCCGCGAGTGGAAGTTTCAGCCATCACTTCACCTCCACTATGGCCGCGTCGCTGGTCGCCATCACGGCGGGCTGGTACATGGGCTGAACCATCGCCGGACTGACCCGGAACTCTCCGGGGTTCACAATTTTTAGCAGATAAACGTATTCATGCTTTCCGGTGAAGTAAGTTTGAAAGAAAGTGGCGCGATCGTCGTGGAATTCACGGCGCGTCCAGAACGATTCCCACCACGGCGGCCGCTGCTTCAATTCATACAAATCATCGCGTTGAATGAATTCCGCGCCGGCTGGAATGGGATCTTCCACCAGCAGGTAGCGCCACTCACCGCCGCCCACCGTCACGCGGACCGCGACGACATCCCCGCTTTGGACCGTTCCGCTAAGCGGATCGAGCCGGTAAACTATTTTTCCATTGGCCTGTTCAGACGCCATGCGGAAATAATCACGCGTAATATTCAGCGAGAGTGTGTTGCTCTGGAACAAGCGCTTTTCGCTGGAGTAATAGCTGCCACTGGCCGCCCAGTACAATCTTCCCGCGCCCGCTTTGTGAATGCGGATTTCATTTTTGCCGGATTGCAATTGGTCCGTGCCGAGGTGCACGGTTGGCTGCACGGGATTGAAGGCGTCCGCCGCCGTGAAGTGGTGCGCCATTACTTGCTTTCCGTTGACGAACACTTCCGCCTGGAAATTTGCATCCAGTTCGTGGCTGGCTTTCATATATTCGGTCAAACCGAAGACGACCATGGCGGTTTGTTTTGTGCTGTCCCAATAGAAGCCGCCATTGCGGTGATCGACCAGCCAGAACGCCGCCTTCGGAAGCAGTGGGCTATCCGGCTTCGTCACGCTGAGCAATCGGACGGCGTAGGCGGTGGTTTCGGCATCGTCATCAATCGCGAATTCCATGAAATAATCGTAGGCCGAAGACCAATAGGCTTCCCGGTCGTTGACTTTCGCCGTGGATTCAAGTTTCGTGGCAATTTCCGTGGCGCGTGCGTTGTCTCCCGTGGCCCTCAGCGCCAGGCCAAGCATTGCCAATCCCTGGGTGCTCATCGAATCGCGCTTACTCCAGGCGGTTTCAAGAGATTCGGGCTTCGCGACGTTGTTCGATGCGAGCGCGTAGATCACGAAGGCGCGCAAGTCGGGACGCATGTTGGGATATTTGTCGAGCGTTGCCCGCAGCCAATCTTGCGCACGTTTCAGATTTTGCGGATCAAAATCATAACCGGCGTTGTGCGCTTGCGCGAAGCCGCTGACTACGTAGGCGGTCATGAACACAAGGCTTTCGTCATCCTTCCACCAGCCCCAGCCGCCGTCTTCATGCTGGAAATCTTTCAGGCGATCCATTCCTGCCTGGATTTTCTTTTGTAGATCGGGAGAATTGATGGAAGGGGAGAGTTTCAAATCCTTGAGTGCCTTGGCGACGACGATATTTGGCAAGAAGCTCGACATGGTCTGCTCGGTGCAGCCGTAGGGATAGCTGGTTAGATAATCGAGCGCACCGAAAATGCTTCCCGCGATCGAAGGGCTGAGTGTGATGTCGAGTGCTTGCGCGGCCTGATCGGGATTTCCGGGCAGAGTTACGAAAGTATCTTCGTGCTGTTCGGGGGCGACGAGCGCGCCGGATTTTGCATCTTGCAACTTGATGCCGAACGGAATGACGGGAAGCGTCAACTCCATCGCGTCGGATTCCTCGTTGGTCAAGGCTTTTGCCAAGATTACGGCTTCCTGCACGGATTTTGCTTTCACGCGCCAATCGAGCTTGGCATCACCTTTGCTGGGAACTTGTAATTGCTGCGCGGAGCCTTCCAGAATATCCAGGCCTTTCAGATCGAGCGAGACCTGCACGTTTTTTGTGCTGGTCAAATAATTGTGGACGATCGCGGAGATGGTGACTTCGTCGCCTTGGCGGAAGAAACGCGGGACGGCGAGGCGCACCATCAGATTCTTGCGGACAATTATTTTGTTGATGGCGCTCCCGACTTTGGTATCCACGGTGACGCCGCGAACCGTGGCTCGCCAGGTGGTAAGCGAATCGGGGAACGATAAGTCGGCGCTGGCGCGGCCGGTAGAATCCGTGCGCACATCCGCGACCCACAGAGCGGTGTCTGGAAATACTTTTCTAACTTTGGGTTCGACCAGAGTTTCGGAAGGTTTCAATTGCGCGAGCGCGCGGCCCTTTCCGAACCCGCCGCCGCCCGCCAGGAAAATCTGCCGCTTGCCTGCTTCTCCGCTGAAATAGAAATTCAGGGAAGAATCCGTAGATACAGCATCGTACGTCCAGCCGTAGAAATACTGGTGGATGTCCATGGTGGTATCCGGGCGGATGGCGTAAATCGCTTCGTCGACCACCCCCAGGCTGAATTCGCCGGCAACGGGCTTTCCCGTCGGAATCGCGAACAACCAGAGAGTATTTCGCTTTTTCTCCCGGCTGGAATTGCGGCTTGGAGGGCTGAATTTCGATTTGCAGAGCTTCCTGAATCTGCGGGAACTTTCAGGTTTTTTGTCGATTGATAGATTTTATTGTCGTGCAGAAAAACCGCGGAGAGAAAAACATTGGGCTGGTTATCGGCTTGAATGGGAATGTCCACGGTGATTGACTGCGAAGTGGCGTGCACGATTTTTTTGCTTTGCACGGTGCGCGCTTCGGTGGTGATCAGAAGATACGAATCCGGCACGCCGGTCATGATCAGCACGTGGGCGGTGTCACCAACTTTGTAGGATTTCTTGTCGGCGACCATGCGGATTTCGCGACTTTCGCCGCCCCACCATGCGCCTCCGGGGCCTGCGACCCAAATCCAGGACGTGCCTTTGACCTGGCGTTTTTCTGGCGTCTGCGCCGTTACGCTCAAAATAAAACTGCCTTCCCTTCTTTGCGGTGAATGCGACTTTGGCCGTGCCATCGGTACCTGTTTGCACATTTTGCGAATCCAGCACTTCTTCTTTTTCCTTCGAGCCAGCAAACTCTCTTCGTGGCTGCAGCAATTCCACGCGAATAGCGGTTTGAATCGGGCGGCCATCGTAATCCTTGGCGACGGCTGTGGCATTGATCGTGTCGCCTTTCTGAAAGAAATAACTTTCCGGCGAAATCGCAACTTGAAAACTTCCGTAGGTAGCGATGAAGAAACTGTGACCGGAAATCTCGCGATTGCCGGCGTCGGTGACGCGCGCTTCGACACGGTACGAAATATCCTGATGGTGCGCATCGACCTGAGTGGGAACCTGGATCACCAATTTACCGTTGGCATCGAGCTTGCCGCTTTGCTCCGAAATTTGGTCGCCGCCGTAATCGCCTTCCGAGGCATCGCCGCCTTCGTCCCCTTCCCCTTCGGCGGCGGGCGTTTCGAATGATCGTTCGTCATTTTCATCGCGATCGATGAAGGGCGACCAGTAAGTCGAAGTGTGGACAACCCATTTCACGTTGGCACCGGCAACGGGCTCGCCAAAATAATATTTAGCCTCGATGGTTGCGGTGTTCGAATCGCCCTGCAGCACGCGCGGCTTCGCGGGGAAAACTTTCACTTCGTATTCGGGCTTCTTGTATTCCTCGACGTGGAAGCCGCCGCTCATGCTGTAGCGGCGGGCACCGGCGGCGTTGACGGAAATGGAGTAATAGCCGAGTGCGGCAGCGTCCGACAGAACCAATTCACCGTGAACGGTGCCGAAGGAGGAAACCGGCAAATTGGATTGATAGACTTGCTTGCTGGCGGGATCTTCGATGACTACCTGAACCTGCTCGCCTGCGGGAACCTTGTAACGCTCGCCGCTTCGCGTGCGAATGATGATTTTGAAATGCACGGTGTGGCCGGGGCGGTAGACGGGCCGGTCGGTATAGACGTAGCCCTTCCAATCTTCGTCGGGATTGCTGCTGAGGCTGTAGGAATAGGGAGTGACCAGGGCGACGTCGTCGCCGTGCGTTGCGAGGACGCGGACATCTTCATATTTTTGCTGCGGTAGACACGATTCGGCCAAGCCATTCGGATCGCTGATTAGCTTGGTGAGCTCTTTTTTGTCGGACCAGACCAGCACGTTGGCGTTTGCGACGGGCGCGCCGCTGCGGCGGTCGGCTGCGAACGTGACGATTTGACCGCTGGTGGCCTTGGTGACGATTCCCAGTTCACTGATGATCACGATTGTGTAGGCGCGCAGGTCGCCGTTGGTGGCCTCGACCAAGTAGACGCCGTTCGGCATGGTGTTGAGCGGAACGTCCTGCGATTCCGAAAAGAAATGCGAGGGTAATTGTTGCCGCCAACGGGCGACGAGTTGTTTGCTATTGAGGACCGGGACCTGGGCGAAAATCGCGGCTTCACCGGCTTTACTTTTCTGCGCTCGTCCTTCGGTTTCGCGGATTTGCGCGCGAACGCGGCCGGAGTATTGAGAGCGGAAAAAATCGCGGACCTCGATCCACAGGCCGCGCTTCCAATCGTGATATCGCTCGACCAGAGTGGGAGTTTCGATTTGTTCCTTGAGAGAAGCGTGGCCGAAACTGTGGGGTTCTTCCAGCTTTTCGAAAAACTGGACCGGGTCGTTTACTCTGTAGACGCGAAATTCAAGCGCGTCCACTCCATTGCCATCCAGGCGGATGCTGACTTTTTCTCCGGGGAGAAATGTTTTGTTGGAGGAGAGAGAGAAAAACGCGCCGTTGCGCTGGCTGCCGGCCGGGAGGCCGAAGAGGAACATGAGGAGGAGTAGAAGGATTAATTTTCGGGAATGGAACAGTTTGTTGGTGGCCGCCAGACTCGGTAGCGTAGGCACTCTTACCTGTGACTGCAGCTTCAGGAGTGCGGAAGGCGCACAGCCAGAAGTGGCTGTGCTACTCCAAACCGAACCGCTTTTGAGTTTACGGCGCACTAGTCAACCTCTTTCAAAATGTTCCAGCGATAGACGCCCAGGAAATTGCTGTTGCCTTCGACAGGGCGCCAGCGCGGCGACGGATGATGCAGTAAATCCTCGACTGTGACGCGGCGGATTTCGCCGGGATTTTTACCGATTGGGCCGGTGTGATAGACGATCACACTGCTGGATGGATTGGGCTCCGACCGGGCGGACCAGGGGCTGCGTCCGATGAAAATCATGGAGTGAAACGCCGAGTCCTGGCGAAGCTGGCGATAGAAAAGCAGGTCTCCTGGGCGCGCCAAGCGGATATCGCGCGTGAGGAAGAAAGTATTAAAATCCTTCAGTGTTTCCACGTTCGCGAATTCGCGGAATGCGCCATCTTTGGCGTTTTCGGGGGCGTAGGATCCGGGGCGCACTCGGAAAAGTGCGGCGCCCAGCGGGGTGTGCGGATAGTGATATTTTTCGATCGAGGGGAGAGCCTGGGGCGGACGAATTTGCATTTCCTGAAACCAGGCTGAATCGTGCGCGTGAAGCGCGTTGCGATATGAGAATCGAATCAACGCGGCGCAATCGTTGATTTCTTTTGGAACCTGGGCGAGTGGAATCAGCGACTGGTAATCGGCGATCAGCGTGAACCAGCGGCGGAATGCTTCCTGGTCGCTGGGAGAATCGAGGCGGAGGAAATCCGGAGTGCCGTCCGCAAAACGGCTGCCGAGGTAGGCGGGATGGCTGCTGACTGGCGACGCCGGCGCGTGTGATTCCGTGAGTGAGGCGTCGCGCCTGCCAGCGGCGGCGCGGTAGAGGGCTGCGGCGCCTATTCCGCAAGAAACCGCCGAGAGCGCAACGGCGGCCAACCAATATCTTCGCAAGGAAAACTTCATCGCAAGTGTTCCTGAAGGGTCGCCGAGACTATAGTTCATCCTACCCGGCACGCCAAGAAACTCTTCAAATTGGACTCGACCACGCCGGAACGACCGCCTCCGTTCATGGCATCGAGTCGCGGACGCTTCAGGGGCTGAAGCCCTTTGTTCTTCCGAGCGGTGATGTCGGAGCTGAAAGCTCCGACCCCCTAAGAAACCCGAGGCCGGTTCAGACCATGGCGGCAGGTTCCAATTCCGGCGATCTTGATTCTCCTTGTGCGGAAGAGCAAGTGGGTGGCCATGCTAGAGTTGGGAAATTATCGAGGAAACGTAACGTCATAACAAACGCAGGCGCGTCACGGACGCGACACTCGTGGTTTTTCGAACACGAAGAAAATTGGCTGGGAGGCCTGGACTCGAACCAGGATAGTCAGCTCCAGAGGCTGATGTCCTACCGATTGAACGACCTCCCAGCCGAAGGGAGACAACAAAAAAGAGCCGCTGGCGCGACCCGGCTTCTACTTTAATCAGGAAGGAGAGATTCGTCAACCTGGGGTAATGGCGCAAACCGAATTCAAGCGCGAAGGAATACCGCAGAGGCGCTGAGTTTCGCAGAGACGGAATCGAGATTAGCTGCGGGCTGCGCGTGGTTCCGCGGGAACCAGGCGCTTATCGCGGATGTAATAATCGGAGCCGCGCCAGGTGATGCGTTTTTTGAAGAAGCTCGTGACCCATACGACGAAGGCAAAAGCATCGCGCAAAGGAACCAACCACATTTTGCGGCGCAGAAGCTGATCCTGCACGCCCCAGACGCCTACGGTCCAGGCCATGGTTCCGCGCAGGACCACGTAAGCCGCGAGATAGGCCGCGGATATCAAGGCCGTGGGTGCGACGGCGGCTGCCAGCAAGGCCCAGGCCAGGCCATGAGTGAAGAGCAGGCCGAAATGGCCCCAGGGAGCGGCATGACGCAAGGTGAGAGTCCAGCGGACTTGATGGGCGAAACTTTCGCTTAATTTCTGCGCTGGGAAGACGGTGTAAACGGGATAGGTGGTCAGTTCCACGCGATAGCCTAGCGCGGCGATGCGATGGCCCAGTTCGTAATCATCCGTGAAATGATCCACCAGGGCTTCGAAGCCGCCAATTTCAGCAAGGTGCTGGCGCGTGGTGGCCATCGTGGCGCCCAGCGTGAAATCCACGCCGCCCAGGGCCCAGGAGGCGAGCACTCCCGCGTCGAAATCCGAAGTGTTGCCCAGGGCTTCCATTTGAGAGGGCAAGGAACCATCGGTTAGGCCGCGATAGAGGCAGGTGACCGCGCCTACTTTGGGATCGCGGAAGGGCGAAGCGACGGCGCGCAGATAGCCAGGGCCAACGCGGATGTCGCTGTCGCTGATTACCAGGATGTCGTACTGCGCTTCCTGGACCAGGCGGACCATTTTGTTCACCTTGTTGCTGGTGCCCAGGCGCACAGCGCCAACGAGAAGACGAATTTTGCGATCGGGAAAATCGTGAATTACTCTTTCGATGATGGGGATGACGGGGTCGTATTCGTCCGGAACGTTGAAAAGGATTTCGAATTCCGGATAATCCTGGTTGCAGAAGCTGGCATAATTTTCGTAGGCTTCGCGGTCCAGGCCCTTTACCGGCTTCAAAATGCTGACGGGCGGCGTGTAGTTATCCGTTTCCGCGGGACGGTTGCGAAAAAAACGAAGCGCGGCCAGGATCGCCAGGAGATAATACCCAAACGGTCCGAGCGCGAGAAGGAGCACGAGCCAACGAAGAGCGACGATTAGGGACATTTTCCTAGCTTCCTAGCCGATCCACACCAGTGCAACGCCCAGACAAACCAAGAGTACACCGGCCCAGCGTTTCGGCGATATGCGCTCGCCGAGAAAAAATTTTGCTCCCAATGCGCCCATGGCGTAGCTCAGCGCGGTGGCAGGTACCACGAAACTAACATTTTCCCACGAAAGCAGGGCCAATAGCGCAAAAAATGACACGGTCATGATTACCAGGCCGAGCCACATCCAACCGACGCGGAAGGCGCGGACGATCACGCGCACCAGATTGCGCGGGGAGAAATCGTGCACTTCGCCGATTTGCTTCATAGCGCGGGAGATGGAAAGCTCTCCGGCGGTGCCGCCGAAAACCACGATGGCCATGAAGAAGGCTTCGCGCATTGTGGTCATCCTCGCTCGGTGGTGCGAGGAGGAGTGCCGCCAACCAGCACCACACCCAGGCAGATTGTTAAGACGCCGGTCCAGCGCACGGAAGTGATTGCTTCGCCCAGCAGGAAAACGCCCAGCAACGCCACCACTACGTAGCTGGAGGCGGAAGCGGGCTGCACGTAACTATAATCGGCCCAGGAAAGCACCAGCAAATAAGCAATGAAAAAGAGGAGGAGAAAAAAGATTCCCAGCCAGATGAATATCGAGGAGAAGGCTCCGGCAAACAATTGGGCGAAGGCGGAGGGAGACCAACCGGAGATCGCTCCGACTTTCTTCATACCCTTGCCGAGCAAGACATCGCCCAACGGTCCGAAAATGACCATGAGCAAAATCAGGACAAAGGTTTTTCCGTGCAAGCCGTGGGAATCGTTCATGCGCTGTGAGATTCGCTCGCGACGCCCACTCGCGTGCCCGAATCCATCGGCGGCACAGAGACGATCGGCTTATCCTGAATTCCCTTGCGAGCGACCTTTAAACGTTCCGAGCGCAGACGCATGAAGGAAACGGCTTCGTGATAGAGGCGCTTCCGTTCGTGGCTGTCCCAGAGGGCTTCGCGCAGGATGCGCCAAACGACGCGCGGGCGGAAGTAATAGGAGTCGTAAAACCGGCTCACACCGTTGACCATGTCTTCGCGAGTGAGGCCGGGATACTCGAGATGAGGAAGTTGGTGGCCGCCATCATCGGTGAGAGCTTCGCCGTGCAGAAACCCTTTTTCGCCGGCCCAATTGTAAAGTTCGGTGCCAGGGTAAGCGTGGGCCATGGAAACCTGGATGGTTTCGCAGTCTAGTTCCTTGGCGAAATCAATGGTGCGCTGAATGGTTTCCTTGGTTTCGCCGGGGAGGCCGAGAATAAAATCTCCGTGAATTCTAATTCCTACTTTCTTGCAGTTCTTGGCGAAGTTGCGGCCCATTTCGAGCGTTTGACCCTTCTTGATATTCTTCAGGATTTGCGAGTCGCCGGATTCGAATCCGACAATAAACAGGCGGGCGCCGCCATCGGCCATGTGCTTGAGCGTCTCGTAATCGCTGTGAACTCGGGCCGTGCAGGACCAACGGAAGCCGACGGGTTTGAAGAGCTTGCACAGTTCGATGACGCGATCCTTGCGGATGTTGAAGGTATCGTCGTCAAAGAAAAATTCCTTCGCTTGCGGGAACAACTGGTGCGCCTGGCGGAATTCCCGGGCGACGTTTTCAACCGAGCGAGTGCGCCAGGAATGGCCGGAAAGTGTTTGCGGCCACAGACAGAAAGTACAAAGGGCGGGGCAGCCGCGAGTGGTGTAAAACGAAACGAAGGGATCGAGCAGAAAGGGGACGTTATATTTTTCGATGGTCAAGTCGCGCTTGTAGATATCCGTGGCGAAGGGCAGACTGTCCAATTCCTCCGTTTGCAGCATCGGGCGCGGGGGATTGTGGACCACTTTGCCATTCTTGACGTAACTCGCGTTCAGAATCTGATCGAGCGGCTTTCCCTGGGCGTACTCCACGACGGAAAAATCGAACTCTCCGCGAACCACGAAATCGAGGTCGGGGCTGGCCAGCAGGCTTTCGGCTGGCTTGATTTGCACGTGAGGGCCGACGAAAGCGATCTTGATGTCCGGCTTGGCAGCCTTCATGGCGCGGGCCATCCCCAAATCGCTTTGGAACCCGACGGTGGAAGTGAACAGAACAACAAAATCGTAATCCTTGGAGATTTTGACCGTCTCCGCTTTCGAAACTTTGTGCGGAGGCGCGTCCAAAAGACGGCTGCCTTCCAGCATTCCGGCGGGGTAGGTCAGCCAAACCGGGTACCAGTAGGACTCAATTTCGCGAGTGGCTGGCCAACGGGAACTGGCTCCGCCATCGAAATTTTCGAAACTAGGCGGATTTAGAAATAAAGTTTTCATTACAGACGGCATCTATAGAACCCCCAGCAAATGGACGGAGCGCCCACACTCCGGCGAACGAACCGAAGATAAATTGTACTCGATTTCGAATATCAGCCATAGCTTTGCTTTCTTCGGCCTGTGCTACTGGAACACTTTGGCAAGCTGGCCGGTGGCTTCCATCACAGCCAGTTGCGCCTTTTGTTTGGCGAATTCGGCATCCAGGAATGCCAGCCATTTCTCATTCTCATCGAGCCGGGATTGCTCGAGATCGCGCAGCGTAGCCCGGCCTTCGTCGAATTTGGATTGAGTGAGGCCGGTAGTTTCTTGAGCCAGCTTCAAATCGAGCCTGGCCACTTCCTTTGCGGCGTCGAGCTCGCGAACGCTGCGGAGCTTTTGAACCACGTCGAGGCGCAAATCACGGCGCTTCGAGCCAACATTGATCTCCGCGGTGGCAAGCTGGCTGCGGGCCAGCGCCACGTTGGCGGAAGTGCGGGACGCAAAGATGGGTATTTTTACCTGGACTCCCACGTTCAGGTTATTGCGCTGAAAGTGGTTGTAATATAAATCGTAATTATTGAATCGGCTGAGGATGCTGTACTGTCCCACTAGATCAACCGTGGGCCAATAGCCGCCGTGCTCGCCTTGCAGGATGTGCTGGCGGGCGCTGCGTTCATTTTCGGCTTCCTTGACGCTCAGGCTGTACGCGAGCGCCAGATCGATTAGCTGGCCTTCCGGCTCCGCGGCTCCCTCGGGCAAATCCTCGGCGGAGACTTCCACGCGCTGGTCCGAAGGGAGACCGGCCAAGTCGCGGAGTTGCTCGCTCAAAATCTCGTCGCGGCCTTCGAGTTGGATCACCCGCTGTTCGATTCTGGCCAAATTCAATTCGCCTCGCGTCAGTTCCATGGGCAACTCGACTCCGCTTTCGGTGCGTTGCCGCGTGACTTCCAGAATTTTTTGCGCGCTGGCGCGCTCCGTGCGCAGCAATTCCAGCGAGTGGCGCACCTTGGCGAGTTCGAGATAGGACGTGGCGGTGCGGACGATTATGGAGTTGCGCGTGTTCTCCATTTCCAGGCGTTGGTTTTCCGCGCGGTCTTCAGCGGCACGGAGTTGCCCGCGCAAAGGCGGATTCAAAATGGATTGCGTATAGGACATTTCGAACACCGACGGCGCGCCACCAGGCGTTTGCGGAAAACCATTGGTGTAAGCGGCGCCGGAGCCCGTGTAGAGATTGGGAAGAAACTCGGCTCGATTCACCCTGGCGGTATCGAGCGCCACGGCATATTGAGCCTTGGCCATGGCCAGTTCCCGGCTATTCTGCAACGCGAGATTCACGGCTTTCTTCAGGGTAAGGTTGTCGGGCTGCTGAGCAGAAAGCGAAATACACAGTCCCAAGAGAAGACCCAGGCCAACGGCATAGAGAATCAAGCGAGTTTTATTCATAGCGAAGCGATTCCGTGGGATGAAGTTTTGCCGCCCGGTTCGCGGGCAGATATCCGAAAAGCAGGCCCGTTCCGGAAGATACAACGAACGCCAGCAAGACCGACAGCCAAGAAATGGGGATAGTGATCTTTTCAGGCACCTGGGCAATCGTGAGAGCGCCCTCCACCACAAAGGGAATTGCTACTGCGATCAGAATTCCCACCACGGCGCCGGACCCGCTGATCAGAAAAGCCTCGATCAAGAACTGGTAGAGAATTTCCTTGCGGCGGGCGCCGATGGCTTTGCGAATTCCGATTTCGCGGGTGCGCTCGGTTACGGTGACGAGCATAATATTCATGATCCCAATTCCACTGATTGCCAAGGCGATCAACGCGATCAAAATGAGCACCACGGTGAGCGCCCAGGAAATTTTGTGCGCCGTCTCCAGGATTCCCGTCAGATTCTGCACCCGGTATTCGGCGCCTGCGCGGTGGCGAGCCAGCAACGCCTCATAGACGCCGCGCGTCACGGAGGGCACATCCTCCGGTTTGTCGGCTTGGGCGTAAAACGTCTTGATGTATTCGCTTCCGGTGTAATATTTCACCAGCGTAAACGGTACGATCACCGATTCGCGGGTGATTTCCGTTTGGCCGAAAGTGGCCACTCGCTCGCGGAACACACCAATAATAGTGAAGCTCAGTTCGCCGGCCCGGATTGATTTACCCACGGGATTGTCCGAGGGATAAACCAGCTTTGCCAATTCTTCCGTCAGCAAACACACTTTGCTGCGTGCCGCCATATCGTCCGAATCGAAATAGCGGCCTTGCACAATCACCAGGTTGCGGATTTTCTGGAATCCGGCGGTGACGCCCACCAGACTGATGGGATGTTCCACTCCGTCCACGACGACCGACATGGGAATGTCGCGAGTGCCGGCGGCTTCCACGACTTGGGGAACGTCGCGCTTGATGATTTCGAGATCGGCCAGCGTGATTTCGTCGGCAAGGGTGGTGGGTTGCGAGGCGCTGGAATGGACGAGTTCGGCATAAACGATATTGGCGCCGACACCTTCGATTTGGCCAATGATGTAGCGCTTGCCTGCCAGGGCCACGGTGACGACCATCACGATGCAGCCGCTGCCAATGATTACGCCGAGCATCGTCAGCATCGCGCGCACTTTATTGGCGCGGAGCGCGTCGAAGGCCAAAGACCAGGTTTCGCTAGTGATCAATTCTCCATCCCGGCACCACTTGTCGCCCAAGCAATATGCGGCCCAACGGCAGGAAACAATATGCGGGAAACTATAGCAAACACGGCGACCGGCCCCCCCTGAGAATCTTGATGAGTTGCGTAAACTATACGTCGCAATCCCCCGGTTGCGGGTATGCAGATTGGACGCTGAAAACGAACGCAGCGATGCTTTTCAATCTCACTTTCCTGGATATTTCGCAAGCCATGGGCACATATCCAAGTTGGACGGAACACGTCCAAAAGTTAATGTCATGGCGATAAATTCCGCGCCGCCACCCGAGGAGAAAAAACTTCTTCGACTCGACGCTTGTTATGGGGATGGCTATTTCGGCTGTTTCTCGAGTCGCTGGAGGTTGGCTTTGGCGTCTTTGCGGTCTGGGTCGAGTTGCAATGCGGCACGATATTGCTCGGCTGCTTCCATGCGGCGGCCGATTCGTTCGTAGAGTTTACCGATCCATTCGCGCGCCGCGGCGTGGGAGGGCCAATCGCTGCGGTCCGGCGTACTAGCGAGGAATGACTTCAGATATTTTTCAGCCTCGCTCAAATTCGTGGCGGCGATCACGCCGGCAACGCCGCGATAATAGGCCAGGCGGGGGTCAGAAGGATTTACGGCCGCGGCGGCATCGATCGCCGCCTTCATTTTTGGCGCGTTATTTTGATGGGAGTAGTAACCGGCGACATCCAGGTAGGGGTCCACACTATTCGGCTTCAGCTCCATCACCCAGCCATATTCCGCTTCCACCAGATCGGGTTTCTTGGCGTCGCGCCAGTATTCCGCGCGCGCCAGGTGGCCCAGCACCTGATTCTGCGCCGCGATGGCATTCACCTGCGCCAGCGCCAAGTCCTTGCTGCCGCCGACGATCCATGGCGCTTCCAGGTAGAATTCCATCAGGTCGCGGCGAGCTTCCAAATTGCCGGGGTTCAGGCGGACAGCCGTCTCGAATTCAGTTTTCACCTTGCGGGCGGTAAATAAGCTGCGCTCTTTATCCGCTTTGGAACCGTAAGCGCGGCCCAGCCACATGTGATAGACGGAGTTTTGCGGTTCGAGCTTGATTGCTTGCTCTCCCTGAGCAATGGCATCGTTGTAATCGTGCAGCTCGTAATAGCACCGGGCCAAGAGAAAATAGGCCCCTGCATCCGACTTGTTTCGCTGAACAATACCCTGAAGAGTTGCAATTGCGGCCGAATAAGCTCCGAGATCGAATTGATGCTGCGCGGTGGGAAACGTCGGGTCAGCGGCAGCCACCGCTCGGAGGCCCAATGGCCAAGCCGCGGCCAGAAGTATCGCTATCAGAATCAGAAAAACGGATCGACGGCGCATCCAACTTCTCCCCTGGAAGGAATCCACTCTTGAAAACGCTTTATTCGCCGTTTTACGGCGCGTCTATGCCACGCACTTCCAAGTCGTCCTTGAGGTCTACGTCGCCCGGCAGAGCCACGCGATCGCCCTCTTTCAAACCGGAGGTTACCTCGTACATGGTCGCGCTGGCGATGCCGACCGTGATCTCTCGCAGATGAATACGGTCGCCCCCCAGCACAAAAACAAAATGGCGCGGTCCGTCGGAGCGCACAGTGGAGCGCGGAACCACCAGCACATTGGCCTGCGAGTGCACCCGGATTCGCACGTTCACATTGATGTTCGGTATTAACTCTAACTTGCTATTGTCCACCGAGCAGAGCACTTCGCCGACGCTGCGTGTCCCATGCGGCACCACCTGTTTGGGAACCTGTTCGGTGACGCCCGGCCAGAGTTTCGCGGGCAACGCGTCCCAGGTAATTTCGACCGGCTGGCCTACGGCCAGGGCGCCGAGATCCGGCTCGTCAACATAGGCTCGAACGCGAACGCGGCGCAGGTCAGCGAAATCGGCGAGTTCGTCCCCCACTTTTACATAGTCGCCTGCGTGGACGGGCAGCGAATACAATGTTCCATTTACGGAAGACTTCACGGTGGCGGATGCGACTTTGATTTCCAGCGTCTTGATCAATTCGTTGGCTTGCTGCGCGCGAAGGGAAGCGCGTTGCACGTCCACCGACGCCGCCCTGGACATATCCTGCTTTTTCTGTTGCAGCGTTTGCAATTCCGCCTGGGCTCGAGCCAGCGAAAGCTGATTCTGATCGAGTTCGTCTTGCGTTGCCGCTTTTTGCGCAACCAACTTTTTCAACGCGTCCTGCGTATTCTGCAGGCTGGCTACATCGGCCTGGGCTTTCTTCAGATTTCCTTCGAGTTCAGCCATTTGAACAGCAGGCCCGCCGGCGCGCGCGGCACGAAGATCTTCCTGTGCGGAAATCAGGCTCTCGCGAGCCTGGGCGAGTTGTGCCCGGGCGTCCTGCGCATCCAGAGTCAAAATGAGCTGGCCGGGGCGAACGCTCTGGCCCTCAACTGCCGAAACACTGGCGACAAAAGTGGGAAATTGGGCGCGGACAATGAATGGCTGGATAGGCTCCACTTTACCGTTGCTGGTGATGGAAGCATCGAGATTTTCGCGGACCACTTTGGCCAGTTGCACCTCCGGCGCATGGTTCCGCCCGGTCACGCCAAGCAGCACCAGAACAACCACCACAGCGCCCAGAAGCGATCCAACCCACTGAGTACGCGTTATTGCCATGTCGCCACGTTTCAATTGTGCGGCAGATGGTGCAAGATCGCAAAATTGTAACAGACCGCTTCACCACTTGCCACGCGCCATGCGGCTCGGTGTGGGCTAGCGCACAAGGCATACTCATGCGGATGCTATACTGGTGAATCGAGATGCCAACGGTCTTCGTGATCGCCGAAGATTGGATGTTGCGGGCGATGCTGCGTGCCCAGTTGCGCGAATTGGGAGTGGACGCGCTGGGGATGGAGAGAACGGATGACGCGGCGCGGGCTATCGCGGACGGGCAAATGCCTGCCGCAGTGGTTCTGGAAACCAGTTCCGCCGAAAAATCAGAGGCCATGACCGAATTAGCGCGGCGCGTGCCGCTGATTGTGGTGGCTTCGGGACTTGAGCGCATTGATCTTCCCGAGGCGGCGGCGATTTTTCACCGGCCGGTTCGCGTCGGCGAAATCGTGGCGCGAGTGATACAGGCTTTAAAAGGACAGGCGGTGTGAGCGGACGGGCTTGCCGCGCTGCTGGATCGTGTTAGAATTCGGCCATGGCTGAAACGACTCCCGCAAAACCGGAAACTCCCGCCGCACCGGCAGCTCACGGCCACGCGCCCGACCCTGATGCGGCCAAGAAACCTAAAATTCACCGGGTGTGCATCAGTTGCAATAATATGTTCCAAGTCACAATCGATAATTACGAAGCCAAGCATTGCTCCGCGTGCCACAAAGCCTGAGTCTCCTGGTGTGGTCGATTGACTTAACTTCCATGGACGAATAGCATTACGCGCACATCATCCACCATGATCGGCCAAACCATTTCCCATTACCGGATCGTTGAAAAACTGGGCGGCGGAGGTATGGGCGTGGTCTATAAGGCCGAAGACACTCGCTTGCATCGCCAGGTGGCGCTGAAATTTCTGCCGGAAGAAACGGCGCGGGACCGCAGCGCGCTGGATCGATTTCAGCGCGAAGCGCAAGCCGCGTCCGCCTTGAATCATCCCAATATTTGCACGATTTATGACGTGGGCGAGCAGGACGGCCGCGCGTTTATTGCCATGGAATTTCTGGATGGCGTGACGCTGAAGCACCGGATCGACGGGAGATTGCTGCCGTTCGATCAAGTGCTGGAGCTAGGAATTCAAATTGCCGACGGGCTGGATGCCGCGCACTCGCAAGGCATCGTGCACCGCGACATCAAGCCGGCGAATATTTTTGTTACCAAGCGCGATCAGGCAAAGATTCTCGATTTTGGCTTGGCGAAGCTTGCCCCCGGCCAGCAGCCTGGGCATGGCGCGAACGATTCGGCTCAGCCAACGGTTGCTTCGGCCGAGCCTCCCCAGGACGCATTTCATACCAGCCCCGGAGCGGCGCTGGGAACAGTGGCGTACATGTCTCCCGAGCAGGCGCTGGGCGAAGAACTGGATGCGCGCACGGATCTTTTCAGCTTTGGAGTGGTGCTTTATGAAATGACTACCGGGCATCAGGCTTTTTCGGGCACCACTTCGGCGGCGATTTTCGATTCAATACTGCACAAGTCGCCTCCCGCACCTGCGCGGTTGAACACAGATTTGCCCGCCGATTTCGAACGGATTCTGAACAAGTGCCTGGAAAAAGATCGCAAGCTGCGCTGCCAATCGGCCGCGGAAATTCGGGCGGACTTGATGCGGCTGAAGCGCGACACTGATTCAAGCCGGCGCGCCGCGGTAACCGCTTCACAAACCGGTGTCGAGGCCGCAACTCTTTCTGCGCCGGTGGCTCGCCCTGTGCCGCAGGCGCCTTCGATCAGTCGGCTGGCGATGGTGGCAGGGGCAGCGCTGGTGATTGGCGCGGTGACGGGCGCTTTGCTGATGCGAAGTTTGAACAAGACCACTCCCCCTCTCTACCAGCAGCTTACTTTTCGCCGGGGAAACATTCGCGCCGCGCGATTTGCTGCCGACGGCCAGACCGTTGTTTACGGAGCCTGGTGGGAAGGGGCGCCCGGCGAGCTATTCACCACCCGGCCGGACAGCACGCAGTCTCGATCCCTGGGGCTGGACAAAGCCGAACTCCTGGGCATCTCGTCGACCGGTGAGATTGCCATATCCTTGAACGACATGCCGGTGGAGGGATTTGTTCACCGGGGAACTCTGGGGCGTGTTTCGCTCTCGGGCGGGGCACCTCGCGAGGTTTTGGAAGGAGTGGAATATGCGGATTGGTCTCCGGCGGGAAACGAATTCCTGGTAATACGAACGCAAGGGGGACGCAGGCGTCTGGAATATCCGATCGGGAAAGTTTTGTACGAAACCAGCGGCTGGATCAGCCATCCGCGCGTTTCGCGCAAGGGAGATCGCATCGCATTTTTGGATCATCCGCTTCCCGGCGATGACCAGGGCGCTGTGGTGGTGATCGATCTGGCGGGAAGCAAAAAGACGCTCTCGACTGGCTGGGTGAGCGAGGAGGGTCTGGCCTGGTCTCCGCAGGGAGACGAGATATGGTTTACGGCTACGCCCACCGGGTTCTCGCGCGCCTTGTATGCCGTGGACATGGCGGGAAAGCTGCGCTTGGTAGCGCGCGCGCCGGGCATGCTTACGCTGCAAGACACAGCCCCGGACGGCCGTGTATTGGTTACGCGGGAAGCTCCTCGTGCCGGATTTTATGGAATGGCGCCCGGGGCTGCAAAAGAGCGAGAGCTTTCCTGGCTGGATTACTCGAGTCCGTGCGCTTTGAGCGGGGATGGAAAGTTGGTGCTGTTTGACGAATCCGGTGAAGGCGGCGGCGCCACCTACTCGGTGTTTTTGCGAAAGACCGATGGATCTCCCGCCATCCGGCTGGGAAACGGAACCTGCACCGCATTGTCGCCCGATACCAAGTGGGCGATTTCGATTCCGAACGAAGCTCCGGAGCCACTGGTGTTGCTTCCCACCGGCGCTGGTGAGATCCGGCGGATTACGCAGGACAAAATTGACCACACTGCCGCGGCCTGGCTTCCGGACGGGAAACGGATTGTATTCCTGGGCAGCGAGCCTGGCCACGCGCAGCGCTATTTTGTCCTGGATCTGAACGGAGGACAGCCCAGAGCGATCTCGCCCGAAGGAATCGGATCGGGCCGGGTGGTGAACATTTCTCCGGATGGGAAATGGGTGGCCGGGGTCGGGCCGGACGAGAAGGGCTATCTGTACCCGGTTGAAGGGGGAGAAGCGCGCGTCATACCTGGTTTTGAATCGGGATTTCGGTTCACAAACTTCTCCGCGGATGGAAAGGACGTTTTCCTCTACGCTTATAACAAGGTCCCATCCAGCGTCTTCCGACTCAATTTGGCCACCGGACAAAAGGCGCTGCTGAAGGAATTGGTCCCGCCGGACCCTGCCGGGATCGACCACGTTGCGCCCGTATTGATCGCCTTGGATGGTAAAACCTATGTTTACGGATACAACCGCAATCTTTCCGATCTGTATCTGGTCGATGGCTTGAAATAAGTCCTGTGTTCAAGAATTATCTTTCAGATTGCCCCCGCCGGGAATTCAACTCTTTCGAAAGTTTCGCTACAATGACGCGCGGACATTTTGAGCGGATGAGAGGAACAGATGCCCATCTATAACGAAGAAATCACTTTGCAATCGACGAAGCTGCGGGAATTTTTCAATATAACTCCAAACCTTAAAGCGGCGGTGGAGAAGAGCGGATTTTCCGACGGCCTGATCGTGGTTTCTTCGCTGCATTCGAATAGCGCCGTTTTTGTGAATGACGATGAACCCGGCCTGTTGCAGGATTTGGAAGCGTGGCTCGACCAAATGGCGCCGGCAAGCGCGGATTACAAACATCAGGGGCGATTTGAAAGCACGTCCGCGGTTCATTTGCAGGCGCTGTTACTGAATCACCAGGCGATTGTCGCGTTCACAGGGAGGCGGCTCGACTTGGGGCCGTGGCAATTCGTGATTTATGCCGACTTGGACGGACAACGCCCCAAGCGAATCCTGGTGAAAGTGATGGGGGAATAATTCCGGGCTGCTGGGCGTTCGCAGGTGTTGCGTTTTGGCACTGGAATTCTCTCAGAGCGCGAAGCAAAATTATTTCCACGTTCGCTGCTTACCCAATCCCCCATGCTAGAATCTAACCCTCCATGGCGCCCGAGCCTTTGATCGAAGTTCGCGAACTGTGCAAGCACTTCCAAACATTTCATCGCCGGGAAGGCATCTGGGGCGGGATTCAAAACCTGTTCGTGCGCGACTACCGCACCGTGAAGGCGGTGGACAACGTCAATTTTTCCGCCGACCGCGGCGAGATGGTTGGGTATATCGGCCCGAACGGCGCGGGCAAATCCACTACCATCAAGATGCTGACCGGCATCTTAGTGCCCTCCTCGGGATACATGCAGGTGAACGGGTTTATTCCGCACCGGCAGCGGCAACAATACGTAAAAACCATCGGAGTTGTCTTCGGCCAGCGCACGCAATTGTGGTGGGATATCGCGGTGGTGGAGTCGTTCAAACTGCTGCGGCGCATCTACGGTGTTTCGCAGAGTGATTTCAATTCGCGCATGGAGCGATTCAACGAAATTTTAGGGATCAAGGATTACCTGCACACTCCGGTGCGCAAGCTTTCGCTCGGCGAACGGATGCGCTGCGACCTGGCCGCCGCGCTGCTGCACAATCCCCCGCTGCTTTTTCTGGATGAGCCGACCATCGGCCTGGACGTGGTGGCGAAAGATCATATCCGGCATTTTCTGCGCGAGATCAATCGCGAATTCAGGACCACGGTGCTGCTGACCACGCACGATCTGGATGATATCGAAGAGCTTTGCCGCCGCATCGTAATTATCGATCATGGCCGGCTGCTCTACGATGGTCCGCTCGATGTGCTAAAACAGCGGCTGTTACGCACCAAGCAAATCAAATTTGCGCTCAAGGATCGCGAGCAGGTTGCGAGCATGGAAATGATCGCACGCGACGGGCTGCACATCGATCAGGTGGACGAGTTGACCTACCGAATCCGTTTCGACCGTACGCAGATTTCGACATCGGACTTGATTCGCCAGATTCTTTCGACAGTGGAAGTTCGCGATTTGCTGATCGAGGATGAGCCGATCGAAGAAATCGTCAAGCGAATTTACGCCGGTGAGGCGCTACTGGAGACTAGCGCCTAATTACGGGATTGCGATATAAATGGATTCGCTTGGCTTTGAGATTTATTTCGGGGATGAATTGATTTGATCCGCCGTCGACACATGGGCTCCGGTTGCGCTGCACGCGCGTTGTGCGCGGCCGTGGTGCTCGCCTCGCTCTGGTTTCCTTCAGGCCTCGCCGGAAAGGCTTCCAAGAAAAATAAACCCGCAAAAATTGGCGAGCCGATGGGATTTGACGCTGCCACGGGACGGATCGGAAATTCCTGCTTTTTTTTCGTGGCGGATATGACCGGCGGCGGCTACTTCAATGGACTAGAGCGCGTCGAAACCGCGCAAGGCTTCGCGCTCCGCAGGGGAACTGAATTCCTGGAATATTATCCCGACCAGATCGCCATCGATATCGAAGGCCGTGCCTACGAATGCCAGACTCGAATGGCTTCCGCCGCGCCTCCCGTGGACAAATGGAATTTCATGAAGCTGTTGTGGTTTAAAGCTGTGTGGGAAAAAGATACGCAAATGCGTCCGGCCGAAAAACTACGATACGACACAATCGAACCCATCTGGTGGCTCGAGGATGGACGCGGCTCCTGGATGTACCACCTGACCATGCAGACGAAAGGCGTTTCCTTGGCCGACGATCTAGTGATCACGGTGCTTTCGGACGAGGGAAAAGAGCTTGTCCGCATGACCGGCAACGTGGCCAGCGGATACCGTTCACCCTCATCATTGCTTTTTGCCGACCAACCGCCCCGCGAAAGCAAGGACAACCGGAAATGAACAGCACGATCGAGGCGCTGGCGCCGTATGCGGAATTCTCGCGCGTCGGCTTCGTCAATATTTTGGCGTTCCGCCTGCGATATTTCACCGGGATCATCACTTACCTGATCAATGTGACGGTTTACTACTTCATTTGGAGCGCTGTTTATCGAGCAGGGATCCCCATCGCGGGATATAACCTGTCGCAAATGATCACTTACGTTTCGGTTGGCTGGATCATGCGATCGTTTTATTGGAACACGATCGACCAGGAAATGGCCTACGAGGTGATCGAAGGCAAGATCGCGATGGATTTGATCAAGCCGGTTTCGCCTTTGTGGATGTGGCTGTGCCGCGCGATGGGCGAATCGGCTTTCCGGCTCGGTCTGCTGACGGCGCCGACTGCGATCGTAGTTGGATTTCTGTTTCCGGTTTCCGCGCCGTCCTCAAGCCTGAATTTCTGCCTGTTTTTCCTGGCGGTGGTGGGCAGTTTCTTTTTAATGGGCGCGATTAACTTCATGATTGGCACTTGCGCGATTCCGCTGAAGTCCATTCTGTCGCTGATCCGCGCGAAATTCTGGCTAATCGAATTGCTCTCCGGCCTGCTGATCCCGATGACGTTTTTCCCTTCCAAAGTGCAGAAGGTGCTGGCCTGGCTGCCGTTCGAACACATCGCGTTCACGCCGTTGCAAATTTATCTGGGAAAGCTCGATACGCGGCACGCGCTATTGGCGCTGGCAACGCAATGGGTGTGGGTGGTTGTGCTGCTGGTGGCGGCGCATCTGTGGTGGGAGCGCGCCACGTTGAAAATCACGATTCACGGCGGCTAGAGGCCGGAACGATTTCGCGAAGGATCGATCGATCCATGAAAAGGTACCTGGCACTTTTCTTCGAATACTTTACGCAATATGTGAAAGTGCGCATCAGCTACCGGGCTGATTTCATCATCAGCGCCCTAACCAGCTTTGCGGCCACTCTTTTCGGATTTGCTTTTGTGTGGGTTCTGTTCACAAAAATACCGAAGCTGGCAGGATGGGAATTCGCGGAGGTGATGTTTCTGTATAGTTTCGCGCTGATCCCCTATGGCCTGTACAACATCATCAGCCTGAATCTCTACGATTTCGGCAACAACTACATTATTGAAGGGAAATTCGACCGCGTGCTGTTGCGGCCGGTCTCCTCGATGTTTCAAGTGCTGTTCGAACAATTTCGGGTGGAATCGCTTCAGGAAGTAGCCACCGGATTATTCGGAGTGTGGCTGGCTGCGCGCCTGCTTCATCTCCATTGGACTTTGCTGAATGCCTTCCTGCTGATTTTCTGGGCGATTTGCGGCGCGGTGATTTACGTTTCGATTTTTCTGCTGCTCAGCACGGTTTCGTTCTGGTTTGAAGACCGGATTGGCGTGCATCCTCCGGTGTGGAATTTGATTGCATTCGGCCGGTACCCGCTTTCGATCTATAGCAGCGCAATCCAATTTTTCTTGAGTTGGATTATTCCCTTCGGTTTCGCATCGTTCTATCCCAGTGTGCGCTTGCTGGGCCGCACCGCGTTTCACGCATACGCACCGTTCATTCCGTTGGTCGCCGCCGTGTGCCTGGGAATCACCATCCTGGTGTGGAATGAGGGCGTGCGGCACTATTCCTCCACTGGGTCTTGATTGCAGGTCGATTGCGCCACCGCTTTCGCTCGATCATTTCCTAAACATTCGGACCGCGGCATCCGTATTCATTTATAGGCAGAGATCATGCGGCTGACAATGAAGATCGTGTCGTTCATCGTGCTTTCAGCGCTGGTGATTTCAGGACTCGCCGGCTATTGGATCGGCGGAGGATTAGTCCATCCGCAAAAACGCGATCTGACCGCCGAGTTGATTCGACAGGCGGACGAAGCGCTGCACAAAGAAAATACAGTTCGCGAAGACTTCAACGTGGCGGCTCCGGACGGGGTTACGTTGCGAGGCTGGAAACTGCGCCCACGCGCGCCGAATGGCGATTGGGTGCTGCTGTTCCACGGCGTGGCGGATAATCGCGCAGGAGTGTTGCCGTACGCGAGCATGCTGCTGCGGCACAATTTCAGCGTGGCGATGATGGATGCGCGCGACCACGGTGAAAGCGGCGGATCGATCGCCACTTACGGAGCCAGGGAACGAGATGACACTCGTGCCATCGTCGCGGCGCTGATTGAGAGCGAGCATGCACATTGCATCTTCGAACTTGGTGAATCAATGGGAGCGGGGCTTGCATTGCAATCCGCCGCTATCGAACCGCAAATCGCGGGCGTGGTGGCGGAAAGCCCGTTTGCCACGCTGCGTGAAGTTTCCTATGACTATACCGGGCTCCACCTAAGCCCCTTGCTGGGGAGAACGCTTTTCTGGCCAGCCTCCTATTTCGGCTTACAGCAGATGGAACAGGCCGGAGGATTTCGCGTGGACGATATTTCAGATGAGCGAGCAGTGAGCGATCGCCCGTTCCCTGTATTGATCATCTGCGACACGCTCGATCGCATCATTCCCTGCCGGCACGCGCGCCGCATTTTTGCCAGAGCAACCGGCCCAAAGGAATTGTGGATCGTTGAAGGCGCCGACCACACCGGCGCATTGGGACGCGACCCAGCACAATTTGAACAACGCACAATCCACTTTTTTCAGGGAATTCACGCCGCCAGGAACTGACCGCCAGAACTGCTAGAGGACCTTGAGGATCAGAATGACTCGATCATCTTCGTGATGGCCGCCCAACGAAAATTTGTCGACGTCCTTTAAGATGGCTTCCACCATATTGGCCGCCGGGGCATTCCGCTCACGATGGACAGATTCCGCCAGGCGCTCCCGGCCATATTCGTTATCTTCCGTGTCCATGGCTTCGGTGATGCCATCGGTGCAGGCCACAAAAATATCGCCGGAACGCAGGCGGATGTGGCCGCGCTCGAATTTGACACTGGGGAAGAGCCCCACCACCATGCCGCCTTCGCACAGAAATTCAACTGTGCCATCCGAACGGACCACGGCGGGGGGCACGTGCCCGGCATTTACGTAGTGCAAAACGCTGTGGCGCTGGTCGAGCAGGCACAAAAACATGGTCAGATATTTCTGCCCGCGGGTATCCGACAAAATCATGTCGTTCAGCGAAGCAACCAGAGCTTCGAGCGAGTGAACATGAGCAATCAAAGCATGCAAGGTGGCTTGCACATTGGCCATGATCATCGCCGAGCCGATTCCCTTCCCTTCCACATCGGCCACCACGGTCATCAGCGTTTCCGGGCCCATGGGAATAAAATCGTAATAATCTCCACCCACTTCGAGCGAAGGCCTGTGCGAAACGGCAATATCGAAGCCAGCGAGCTTTGGCGGGCACTCCGGCAGCAAGCCAGTTTGAATGCTTCGCGCCAGCGCGAGGTCGCGCTCCATGCGCTGCTTGGCAAGCCGTTCGCGATGGAGTTGCGCATTTTCGATGGCCAGCGCCACGTGATCGGAAAGCGCTTCCAGGAATCCTTCATCCGCGGCGGTGAACGGGCCGTCCTTTTTATTGAGCAACTGCAGAACGCCGATCACTTCGCCGTCTTTATTGCGAATGGGCAAACAGAGAAGAGTGCGAGTGCGGTAACCGAGGCGGCGGTCCACGTCGCGTTCGAACCTGGGATCCTGATAGACATCGGGCAAATTCACGATCTCACCGTGATGAACCACCCAGCCGGCGATGCCCTTGGTGGCGGGCAGCCGGATTTCCTGCTGGGCCAGCCCGAGTCCGACGAGCGACCAGATTTCATTGCGTTCTTTATCCACCAGAAAAACAGTGCCGCGATCAGCGCTGGTGTGCCGGGTAGCCAGTTGGAGAATAATGTTGATCAGCTCGCCGAGGTCCAGCGTCGAGTTCAGCCGCTTGGTGGCTTCAACGATTGTGGAAAGCTCCACCACCGCGTAGCGCCGCTCACTGTTTACCAGCGCCACTTCCGCGTACCGGCCGAGAAGTGTAAGCAAACTCTGCGTTTCCTCTTCCAGGTTTTCCGCCGCATAAATTTCAAGAATGGCCGTGCGCGAGGAATTCTGGCCCATGGCCCAAATCCAACTGCGGTTTTTTCCTTCGAAAAGATTCGGCCCAGCCAGGAACTTTCGCATGTTGGCTAGATCGGGAGCGGGCAATTCCCCCGTCTCGCCCCACACGGTTGGATCACCGGCCGCGAAACGCCACAGGCGTGCGCCCAGCACTCCCCGCTGCGAGGCTACGGTCGCTACAAATTGGCGGGCAAGGTCGCTGGGGTCAGCTTCGGTGTTCATGGCACCCAGCGCCTGATCGAGCCGGCGGAGAGATGAATCCGGGGCTCCAGGTCCAGGCTGGGACTCAATCATGCAGGGTTTCCTTTGTATTGAACCACCAGCAAGGTGATGTCATCCGATTGAGGAGCGCCCTCGCTGAAAGTGCGGACTCCGCTCTGAATCGCTGTGGCAAAGTGCTCCACTGAGTCTCCCGCGACAGATTCGACGATCTGGCAGAGGCCGCCTTCCCCCAGCATGTCGCCCTTTACGTTATAGGCCTCGGAGATGCCGTCCGAATAAATCACCATGAAATCGCCGGCGCCAAATTTGGCGCGGCCGCAACTGTACTCGGCTTCGGCAAACATTCCGACCGGGAAATTTCCCGATCCCAGCGCTTCCAATTGTCCATTATGGCGGCGAATGATCGGCGGGACGTGGCCGGCATTGATATATTCCAAATCGCCGGTGGGTTCGAGCACGCCATAGAACAAGGTGGCATAGCGCTCATCGCCGCTTCGCTCGCAAAGATATTGATTCACACGGGAAACAATTTCGCTCAAGGGAATATCGAGAGCGGCAGTGGTGAAGAAAACGCCTTGCAACATGGTCGCGAGCAAGGCGGCGGAAATTCCCTTTCCGGAAACGTCTCCCACCAGAAACCCGAACCGGCCGCCGCTGAGTTCGATCACATCAAAGCAATCGCCTCCCACCGAGAGGCACGCCAGCGTTGACCCCATCGCCGCGCAATTGGCGGTGTTGGGAAATGTCTTCGGCAAGAGGCGCTGTTGAATCTGGCTGGCAATTTCGAGCTCATGATCCAACCGCTGCTTGGCGCGCGCGGAAGCGAATAATCGCGCATTTTCAATTACGTTGGTGGCTTCGCGAGCCAGCGTCCGCAAAACTTCCCGGTCCAGATCGGAGAACGCGCTGGAAGGAGCGTGGCTATCCAGATACAGCACGCCGAGCAGTTCCGCCTCGCGGGGCGTCAACGTGACGTCCATCGAGGTGATCATGGGAAGCTTTTCAAGCGGGACGGCGACGACAGTGTGCAATTCCAGGCGCACCACGCTGGCCTGTTGTTGAATGGAAGCGTCGTTGCCCGTATCGCTGACGATTAATTCGCGCCGCGTCTTCATCACCTGGCGCAGAACGCTCTGCGTAATCTGAACCTGCTCGGGCGCCAAAGTGCCGCGCTGGGCGTCGCGCGCGACACGCGTTTCCAGTTCCCCTTTGTCATTCAGCAGCAGAAGAACGCCGCGCTCCGTCCGCGTCAATTGGATCGCGGCATCCACCACTGAGGTCAACACATCTTCCAGGGACAAACCGCCCGTGCCCAGCGTGCGCGCTACTTCCAGCAGCACGCCCAAGTGATATAGCTCCCGGGAACCATTCTCCGAAGGGGCGGGCTTGTCCACGCGTTCCAGCAATTCATCGAGCGTGGCCTCTTCTCCGACGAAAATCAGCCGGTAAGAATCCGTCATTCCAAAATCAATTTTGTCTCGGGCGTGCAATTCCTGGCGGCTCACCACCCGCTGGCCATTGATGAATGTGCCGTGGCGGCTGCCCATATCTTCAAGGATGTAGGCGCCATCCATGGCGAGGATCTGCGCTTGCTGGCGGCTGATGCGGCTGTCGCGGACAGTTAATTCGTTGCCCGCCTGCCGGCCAATGCGGAACGGAGTGGAAGAGATCACCACTTCGCGCTTGGCGCCAGTCGGTTCAATTAAAACTAATCGGGGAGTTCGTGCCATGTTTTGTACAGTCTGCGGCCGCCCTTTTGAAGCGATAGAAGGGCCCGGCAGCTCAAACCACCGCCAATGGTAGGGAAACTGTGGTCCGATGTAAATAGATTTGAACGAAGGATGATCCCGAGGTGCAGCCAGCACTGGTTTTCGGAGAGTTGAGCGGGCAGATGCCGGCGATGGTTCCGAAGGCAGCTACGAGGCGCGCAATTCGCGATTTTCGCCAGGCCAAGAATTGCTCAAGCGACGGATCGTCTCCCGCAGGCGGACGGCAAGATCGACAATTGTTTCCAGCCGCTGAATCTCCAGCGGGGAAAGATGCTCGCGATGGCACAGGAGGAGCTCCGCGTTGCCGAGCACCCCGGTGAGCGGATTATTAATTTCGTGCCGCAGAATTTCACCGAAATCCTTTGGCATATACATCCATGCCGGCCCCAATACAGTGTCTGATCGCTCAGCCCAGCGTATCCTGCGCTCGATCAGGCTAGCTACCAAGGGAACAAAATCGCCGACGCGAGCCACAAATTCCAC
The DNA here is from genome assembly GCA_963797765.1 of uncultured Acidobacteriota bacterium. Classification (GTDB taxonomy): domain Bacteria; phylum Acidobacteriota; class Terriglobia; order Acidiferrales; family UBA7541; genus JBGPTK01. Next base: position 175,030 of record CAWCQU010000007.1, read on the forward strand.
ATCTCCCTCGGCAATCACCGCTGAAAGCTCTTTCTGCCGCCCAATACTCGCGAGAACAATCACCGGCGCGAAAACGGCTAACTTCCGGGCCGTAGCTTCCAGTCCTGTCTCCTTCACCGCCATTTCGTCCAGCAGAACCACGATGGGAGATGAAATCGAAAGATGAGCGCGCAGTTGAGTTAAATTGCGGGCTAAGGTCAATTGGCACCGGCGGCCGGATCCCAGGATGATTGCGGCCAACTCTCGCGCCATTTCGTTATCGGGGGTACCCAGAAATGCAATTGGATCGGGATTCGTCATAAACTCCTTGCCGGTTCGGGGGATCCGCTAGCTTCTGGGCCACTCGCTGCGGCTACTGACTTGGCGCGCCCTCGTTCCAGTTGCCGATTTACGGCCATTTTCAGCTCCTCGACCAGAAATGGTTTAGCAAGGAATGGCAGGTTACGCGGTTCGAGAAATTCAAGAGTGCGGGGAGATAGGGTATCTCCCGTGATGAAGATGATGCGGTTGGCCATCAGGCTGCCCGCATTGACCAGAGTGTTGTAAAAGGCCTGCCCATCGAGCCGGGGCATGCGCAAGTCGCAGATCACCAGGTCGTAGGGAATGCGCGCGATGCGGCTCAGGCCTTCCTCGCTATCGATCACAGCATCTACCTGGTGCCCTTCCTCGCGCAACACGTCCATGATTAATTGCGCCACCGTGGGTTCATCTTCCACCACAAGGATGCGGCCTGCTTCCGCTCCCGGGGAGCTGGATTCCCGGCCCGCAAGCCCGTGTGCGGCTAATGGATTCTCTAGTACAGCAAGAATCGGCAGTTCCACCACAAATCGCGCTCCGCCTTCTTCCCGGTTTTCCACATAAACTTCCCCTCCATGCTGCTGCACAATTCCGTACACAATGGAAAGTCCCAGGCCGGTTCCTGCGTCAGGCGCTTTTGTGGTGAAGAACGGATCAAAGATCCTGGAAGCGCTGCCCGATGGGAATTCCCGGACCATCGTCGGAAACTTCGAGGGCCATGCGTTTCTCGGCCAACCGCCGCGATCGGATGCGGATATTCCCTTGTCCGCGATTTTCGAGCAAGGCCTGTTCGGCATTTGCGAGCAAATTTAGAATCACCTGCTGTAATTGGTAGGGGTCCGCCATCGTGGGCGGCAGGTTGCGGTCAAGGTCGCATTCGATCGCAACGTTATTGAGCTTCATTTCGTATCCACGAAGGGCGAGTGTCCGTTCGATCACTTCGTTCAAGTCCACACGAATTCGATCCGGCTGCGTTCCCCGCGCAAAATAAAGGAGGTTTTTCACAATCTCCCTGGCCCGCTGGGCTTCTTGATTTATTTTTTGAGCATCTTCCAGTTGCCTCGGATCGAGTCCACGGCTCAAAAGCAACTGACCAAATCCCATGATGGCCGTCAGCGGGTTATTGAGTTCGTGGGCGACTCCGGAAACCAACCGGCCGAGGACAGCCATCTTCTCGGTTTGCATCAGCTTGGACTGGATATGGCTTTGGGTGGTGATATCCTGATACATCTCCAATCGCCCGAGCCTTCTTCCTTGCGGGTCAAATACGGGATGGGCTACGCGCTCGATCAGCTTCCGCGCCGGCAATACCATTTCCAGTTCCTCACGCACCGCATGGTTGCCTTTATCAAAGTAATTTCGCCAACGGTTGGCAAAGCCTTCCGGATCGCGAAATTGATTTTGTATGACCGCCACCAGTTCCTCGAAAGTCTTGACCGCGCACAACCGGCCAAAATCGAGGCCGAGTAAATCCAGGAATCTTCCGTTCGTGAAGCGAATCCTTCCGGCTGTATCGAGAAGCAGCACTCCTTCCGACATCGCCCCCAGTACGCTACGAAGCTCCGCATCCAACTGATTTGAGACGATGGCGCCGAAGGGTGATTCAATGCCCCTGCTCTGAGCTGGCGGATTTTCCGCGGAATTCTCGAGCCCGGCTTGCATTCTTGCCAATCGCTCCTGATTGGTCCGCTCGGCTACCACCAACGTAATCTCCGAAGAGATGCCCCTGAGGAGTGCCGTCTCGCCCTTCTCGCCTAGATGTGTCCACACCACGGCTGCCACGCCCAGAGCCGAGGACCGGAACCGCAGCGGCAGCCAAATCACTTTCTTGGCGCCCTCCAGGAATCCGAATCTCGTCTGTTCTATATCGGTGGGTAAATCCACGACGAACGGCTCGCGCTTTGCAAAGAACTCTCCGGAAAGGATCGTCGAGAAATCAACTTGATTCCAACCGCCTGGCGCCGGAATCGGTCCTGCGCTGGCCACCACGCCCTCCCAGGCGCGTTCTCCATTGCTGCGGTCCAGCCAGACTCCCGCCCGGTCGGCCTGGCCGGCCCCCAGCAGGGCCCAGGCGCCCAGATCGATGACAGACTCGATGGATTTACCGGCAGCCGCGATTTCGGTGACACATCCAAACCACCGTTGCGATTCGAATGCGTTTTCGGCTAGATCTCTTGCACGGATCGTTTTCATACGCTTCCTGCTCCGGTTCCAGAGAAGCCGGGCATGTGTTCAGGAATGCCGTCCCCGCGTCCTTGGTGGTAGCCGACTGGACCAATCGCTCGACAAAAAACAGGCGTCGGCGGTTGTGTATCCATTAGTACCCACAGCCTCTATAGCAAAGCGCTCTCCATTTTTACCAATCGTGATAACTGGCGGGATTGCAATCAGATACGGGGCAAGTGGAGGTATTTCCGCGGGTCAGCTTTTCCCACTGCGAGACGAATCAATTCCTTATCAGGAAAAAACGGACTAGAAAAGCCTGACAATAGACAGAGATAGACCGAAAGGCATAGCCATCAGATATTTGAAATTGTTACTTGAACTCGGCTCTAGTGGGACTGAGCCTCGTATTGCTTCAGCTTGCGGTAGAGTGTGGTCTTCCCAATTCCCAGAAGCCGTGCGGCTGCCAGTTTGTCTCCAGCGGATTCTCGCAGGGCTCGCAGGATGGCGCGCCGTTCGAGTTCTTCGAGCGGCAAGATCTGATCGTTGTCCGGCATTTTCTCTGACTTTCCATATTGAAGACTGCTCGGCAGGTCGGCGACATGAAGGATTGGTCCGGAACTTAAGGCCACGGCACGTTCGATAGCGTTTTCGAGCTCGCGGACGTTTCCCGGCCAATCGTAAGCTGCCAGGCGCGCCATGGCGTCTTCGGAAAGGTGGACCGGCCTGGTAGGATCGGAGAATTTTTCCACGAAAGTGTTCGCGAGAAACGGGATATCTCCCTTGCGCTCGCGCAAAGGAGGCAGTTTGATCTGGACAACATTCAGGCGGAAAAAGAGATCCTGGCGGAAGCCGCCGGTGCGCACGGCTAATTCCAGATCTCGATTGGTAGCCGCAATCACTCGCGTGCTGATAGCGATACGTTCCGTTGAGCCAACCGGCTTTACTTCCCGTTCCTGAAGCACTCGCAAAAGCTTGGCCTGCAGATCAATCGGCAGATCGCCGATTTCATCCAGGAACAGGGTTCCGTTCTCGGCCGTTTCCATTAGTCCTCGTTTATTGTGATTCGCCCCTGTAAAAGCGCCCTTCACATAGCCAAATAACTCCGATTCGATCAGCGTGGGCACCAGGGCCGAACAATCCACCGGGACGAAAGGCTTGGTCTTGCGAGGACCGGAATAGTGGATCGATCGGGCCACCAACTCCTTTCCGGTCCCACTTTCACCAAGGAGAAGGACAGGGTAATTGTGCTGGCAGACCTTTTCGATAATCTTAAATACCCGTTCCATCTGCGGTGAAATTCCAATCAGGCCCATGAATCCCCGCGTGCGCAATTGCTCCCGAAGTACGCGGTTTTCCTGGTCGAGTGTTTGCGCCCGGACCAACCGGTCCAGCTTGCGCCGCAATTCATCCACGTGGAATGGCTTGGTCAGATAGTCAGCGGCCCCGAGTCGCGTGGCTTCCACGGCATTCTCAATCGTTCCGTACTGCGTAAGCACCACCACCGCAGTTTGAGGATAATGTTCGCGGACGCGCTTGAGCAGTTCGATGCCGCCGAGTTGCGGTACGCGGAGATCGGTGATCAATATATCCACCGGATATTGATCGAGGATTTCGAGGGCCTGTTCCGTATTGTTGGCGGTCCGCACCTGCAGCCCGGTTTCAATGGCCACATCGCGGCACAGATCGCGCGCCGAATTTTCGTCGTCGACCACCAATACAGAGATAGTGACGGAATTCTCTCTCGCGATGGCAATTCCGCCTTCAGATTGAGCAATCATTGATTCCCCTTCCTGCAACTAACTGCAAGCACCGGACCAAATCAGGAACGGAAGTTAATCCGCATAAGAGTCATGAAGATGGTCAATTCGCAGCTGAGCAGGCGCCTCTAATCTAGTACCATAACGGAATAATAGTCAATTAGTAATATACGTCGCGAGCCGACAACCCCCTTAAAGTCAGCCCTGTGCAACATTGAAATACAGATTTTCCCAATGCGGCACAGAGTTTCACTTTTCCTAACTCGGCGACTTAAACACTTCGCCAATACCGTCTTTCTTGCATAAATATTTGTGGAATCTTGCTTGAGGATTTTAACTAAGCAGCTTATAACGCTAGCGTTGCGAGGTAGAAGACGCAGCCGCAGCCGGATGCGATGCCACTTCCACTGCGTAAAGCCCATCCGTGGTCGAGGCTGCGTAGACGATGCCAAATTCCTGGCCCGTCGTTACCGCGGGGAAATACCCTTCCGCGAGGGTTCCCTCGATTCGGCTCCAGGTAGCGCCGCGATCGGTCGAGATATAAAGTCCACCGGTCTGCACGGAAGCAACCCACACGCGGCCGGCGAAGGCGAGATCTTGTATAGGAACTTGCGGCAAACCCGAAGCCATCACCTGCCAACTTTTTCCGGCATCGCGCGAAACATACAAGCCATGCTGCGAACTTGCCAGCAAGGTTTCTGCATCCGCCACATCCAGGCGCGATACGCCACCTGCATCCACTGGCAGATCGTGCCAGCTCCACGTTTTGCCCGCGTCTTGGGAGAACACCATTCCCCGCAGGGAAACCACGCGTAATTGTTGTCCATCGGCGGAAACGCGCACGGAGCTGACCGGCAATACCAGCGGCGCAAACGAAAAAAGCGACCAGGTGGCGCCCCGATCTCGCGAAGCAAGAAGGCCATTCGGAGTCGCGGCGAACCAGATGTCTTTGCTGAAGGCCATGTCGTTCACGATCAAATTGAATGCCAGCGGTTTGCTTGAAGGGATGCGGCGCCCGACGCGATCCATAGTGACGGCAGCTTCTCCGACAACGCTGCCCAGGCGTATCCAATTTCCATTTACAGAATCGTAGCGTTTTAAACCGCCTCGTTCGAGTGCTGCCAGCCAACCGGCGGGAGATGCATAGGCGCGCTTTAATCCTTCTGCACGCAACCCGGGCCCGAGCGGCGCCCAGGTTTGGCCGTTATCGTCGGTGGCTAGCGCGGGTTCGGGGGCGTTGGCCAAAACTGCCAGCACGCGTCCGCGATGCTCCTGGTCCAGCGCCAAGGCTACAATTTGACGATGGCTGAACCCGCTGTTCGCGCCATGAAAATGGGCCCCACCGTCATCGCTGGATAGAACTCCCAGCTGTTCGGTACCGATCAACAAGCGCTGATGCCGGACGAGTTCCGCCGGCTCCCCCTGCGCATCCGCCGGGGCGGCGTTGGACGCCACAGTACCGAACGCCAGCGCATTGATCACCCAATCTGCGGGGCTGACGCGCCGCCAAGTCGCGCCCGCGTCGGCGGACTTCCACAAACCTTCGCTAGTGCCCGCATAGACGGTATTGAGATGCGATGGATCCTGGCGGATTACGTACGTACGCCTGGCGGAGTACGGAATTCCCTGAATTTTCTTCCACAGCGTTCCCGCGCTGTCGCTGCGATAAATTCCAGAGCAGGCGCTGGCAAACAGCCGCTGCGGATGGGCGCGATCCACCACCACGCTCAGCACATCGGAATCGTCGATCATTCCATTGTGAATGGAAACCCAATTTCTGCCGCCGTCGGAAGTTTTCCATGGAAGATGAAATGTGCCGGCATAGATAATTTGCGGATGAACGGGGTCGATCGCGATCGAATCAAAATTACGAAGCTCTTCATCTCCCTCGGGCGAGATGCGATCCCAGGTTTTTCCGGAATCGCTCGACCGAAAAACTCCGTCGAGTGCGCCTGCCACAAGCAAATCAGGATCGGAGATCGATTGGGCCAGCGCGCGAATGGCGTGCCCCGACAGCCCGGTTGACGTCCAATTGTGCCCACCGTCAACACTTCGGAATACGCCGCCGCCTTCATTGCCCGCCCCGCGCGTCCAGGTGCTGGCATAGAGCGTGCGAGATGCGCGCGAATCCACGATCAAACCCGTCACCACTCCGTCTTGCCGGATGCCGGCACGGCCGAGTATTCGCCAATGTTCGCCGTCGTCGTGCGTGCCGAAAATGTGACCGTCGGTGGTGCCCAAATAAAAAATGTGAGGATTCGCCGGATCGGCCGCCAACGCGCGAACATCGCCGCCCGGCGGCCCCATGGGCTGCCATTCCTGAGCTCCCAGCGGTTGGGAATAAGTCGCGACCAACCCCAGGCAGAGCAACAAACTCAGCCCCATCGATAGAGGACTGTTGGCGAACCAGCGTGCGCGTGCACTTGAACATGTTCTGAATTGAATCAATCGCCGATCCTCAAGCCGCCAGAAAGAAAAGGGCTCCGTCCCGCGTGCGGACGGAGCCCGAAAGAGTTACCAGAATACCACTTCGTTAGTACGAAGCGCCTTCCGGTACCCAGATGATGTCCGTACGGTTGTTCGCTTTGCCAGCGCCCTTCTGGCCGCCCGCGGTTCGCAATTCAACGCGCGACGGATCAACGCCCTTTTCTTTCGACAGATATTTCTGAGCGTTGTCAGAGCGATCCTTCGCCAGCTTGGCGGAAGCTTTTTCTCCCGCTTTGCCGGCCTTTGGCGCCGAGTATCCGATGACGACAATCTTCGCCTTCGGATCATTCTGCAAACGCAAAGCCACATCGTCCAGAATGCGCTTGCAAACGTTATCGACGCGAGCACTATTCTCACGGAAGGAGCACTCGTTCAGTTTGGTCGCCTGCGGCGGTGGCGGCGGAGCCTGAACACTTACACTTGTACTGCAATCCGCTGCCCCACCCTTACCATTTTCCACCCGGCCTGTAACCGTGTAAGTACCCGGAGCCAAGCCAGTGGTGTCCAATTGAACATTCGCGCCCGAACCGACAATCTGTCCGCCATTCGTATTCCAGGTGTAATTTAATGGAGTGTTGCTCTTGTCCACCACATTCGCAGCCACCTGAGCGCGCTCGCCCACCAGCAAGCTGGAGCGATCCACCGAACAGGACATCGTCGGAGCGGGAATCGGCACGGCTTCTACTTTCACATCCGACGAGCAGCTTGCGTTATATCCTTGGCCGTCGTCTACCCGTGCGGTGATGGAATAGTTGCCGGCAGGCACACCCGTCGAATCCCAACGGACTTCGGGACCGCTGCCGATAATTTTTCCGCCGGTTGCCGTCCAATTGTAATTCAACGGATGATTGTAGGCGTCCGTGGCCTGCACGCTGGAATTGATGGCCTCACCTGAATCCGCCATCACCGAATTCTTGGTTACAGAGCAGGATGCGGTCAGATTATCCGCAGGCCTCGGCTTTTCCGGCCAGGCAACGGTTCCCACTTTGATCACGAAACCATTGCGGTCATTCACTTGCGTCAGGTTCAGCATCGAACGGTAACCCAGATCGATTCCCAGCCACTTGGTGGGATACACACGGATACCGGTGACGGAATCGACCGGATCGCGCGCGCCAAACGAGGTGTTGGGCGTGTGCGTACCCACAAAAATCAGGCCCGTATATTCGGTCATGAATTGCAAGCGCTTTTCAGGGAACAAAATCAGTCCCGCGCCCACCACCATTTGATCGGCCATTCCTATGTTCAATTTCTGAAAAGCGCCGGTGGTGACGTCTTGAACGGTAAACGAGGGATCTCGCGTGAATTCGTAGCTCCAGTTCGCCGTCGCCAGAATGCTGTTGCCCAAGACGTGCTTGCTCAGTGCCGCTCCAAACAGAAAATCCGTTTTGCCCGTTTGCGTTTCGTTATTGAGCAAATCACCGAAATTTGAGCGCGTCGGAATCAAGAATTCCCCGCGGACCGAAAAACTCACAGGCGATCCACGCCTTTCGGAAAGAAGTCCAAACTTCGCTCCTACGTGCACTTCGCCCCATCCGCCGCCATTGCCGGCGATGAACGGGAAATCTTCCACATAGGCGGGCGCGGTACATGGAACTGACGGTGGCGCGCAAGGCCGCAGGGACCGGAACGGAGTGCTGTCAAACTGCTGGAACGCTCCATTGACCGGAGTGTCCAGACTCAACTGGCTCGCATTTCCCACGTGCACGTGGCGGTGCGGATCCATCTGCACATAAAGCGTGAGCCAGTCCCGGACGCCCACGGAGAAATCGGTGCCTAATTCCAGCACGGTGGCGCTGCCGGGAGCGCGCGTGAATTTATTCGCGAAAGAAGAAAAAGCATACCCACCCTTGGGCAGGGTTTCGCCGCTTTCCACGGTGAAGAGTCCCAGGCCGCCTGTTGTAGCCGGCATCGGATTCCATTTGGGAGCATCCGGTTGATTCCGCTCCTTCATTTTCGCATCTGCGGGGGGCGTCTTTTTGGCAACCGCTTTCTTCCGTGACTTGGACGCGTGCGAATGTTTCTTGGACTTTGCAGAAGTCGCTGCAAAACCATAAGGTACTATCATTGCACCCAAGACAAGAGCGATCAAAACCCGGAGCACCGATTTCATCCCGACCTCCTCACAGATGCCTACTGTACTAGAGAACTGCGCATGAGATACTAAAGTACTAGTCGCGCGAGCTCTGTATAACCCTGCGCTACGTCCCCACTCGTGGCCCCAAAGCTGTCGAAGTCCTTTGCTTCATATCAGCTAAAAGCCACTGTAACGGGGTGAATTATAGACTAGCGTTCAAACCCTTCCAAAGAGATTTTTGAGAACTTTCACTCTTAGTCAACTAGGGACCTGTCCGAAAGGACAGGGGTGGGGCCTGTACTTCGGGGAGTGGATTGCTCGGAATCAGCGAACTCTAAGTTTTTCGGACTAAGACGCCACCTGTCGTGATTTGACTCCAATCGTCAAATCTGTTCGATCGAAACTGGTTTCAGTATTTTGCACCACACGCAAATCGACCGATGCACTCCGCAGCCCTGAGAATGCACGACTTCCACCCTCAAGGGTATCCTTATTTGTCCGAGCGAACCACAATCGAGCCGCGCGTTTCTAGATGGCCGCCCTCATGCATTTAACATCCTCGGATCAAAATTTCCAGGGAGGCCGGAATGAGCTCGAAAATTATCGTGCGCTTAATGGCGTGTGCGTTGGCGATGACTAGTTTTCCCATTCTCCTCAGCGCTCAGGACCAGGACGCAATCAATCAAAGGCCGAATGCTCCGTTTGAAGTTTCAACGGGGACGCGCTTCTTGATCGGTCTCAAGGAGAAACTTGATACCGGGAGGGACAAGGCCGGAATGCGATTCACAGCTGTGACCCTGGAGCCGCTTTACGCTGCCGACGGATCGGTTCTGCCTGCCGGAGAAGAAGTGCGTGGACATATCAGCAAAGTTGAGCCCGCCGGCGTCACCGGCCGCGCACGGCTTTGGCTTAGCTTCGATGACATCAGGACCCGCTGGGGACGAGCTCCGCTGATTGCAGAAGTCGTTCAAGTCCCCGGTGAACATAGCGTGAGGCAGGGAGACAGCAAGGAAGGCGAAATCGAAGCCCGCACCAGCGATCGAAAGCGAGAACTGGAAGCAACCGCGGGCGGAGCTGCCATGGGAGCTGCCGCAGGCGCTCACCACAGCGGCAAAGATGCCGCAATCGGAGCAGCAGCCGGCGCTGCCGCAGCCTTCTTCATCGCCTCCGGCTATGGACAAGAATTGGTGCTGGAAAAAGGAGCCAAGCTCGAACTCGAATTCCTCCGCCCGCTCGCACTGGGACATCGCTGAAGCGAACGCTTTGGGGGGCGACGCGGTCCGCCGGGAGTACCGTCATGCGAATGCCGATCGAGACGCATCACTTCGCTCGCTACGCCTGTCTCTGAATCGGAAACTTGGCCTGCCCCGCGCCCGGCTTGGCTTTCCTTGGCTCTGCTGGTACATTCAGTAGACGATGGCTGCGGAAGCCCTGATTCCCCAACGAATTTTAATCGTCGAAGACGAAGAAAACGCCCGCAAGGGCTATGAAGCATTGCTGCGCCGCTGGGGGTGCGAAGTTCTCGGCGTTGCCAGCGGCGAGGATGCGCTCGCAAAATTCTCCGAATTTCAACCTGCCGTTTTGCTCGCGGACGTGGAACTGCCTGGAATTAACGGGCTCGAACTTCTCCAGCGCCTGGGAAAAGAGCTGGCTGATATTCCCGTCATCATCATCACGGGAAAAGGAAGCGACGAGCGCGCGGTGCAAGCGATTGAAGCCGGCGCGTTCTGGTATATCGAAAAGCCGCTGAAGCCTCCCGTGTTGCGCGCGCTGCTCGATCGCGCGCTGGGCAAGGTCCGCGATCAAAAGAATGTGGCGGCGCTCACGCGTCAATTGCGCGAAGCCGGCCGCCTGGGCGAATTGGTCGGCATTTCGAAACAAATGCAGGAAGTGATGCACCAGGTGGAAACCGCCGCGCCCTCCACTGCTTCCGTCCTCATCACCGGCGAGACCGGCTCCGGAAAAGAAATGGTCGCTCGCTCCCTGCACCAGCTTTCTCCGCGAGTGGATCGTCCTTTTGTCGCCATCAATTGTTCGGCGATTCCGGAATCGCTGATGGAAAGCGAAATCTTCGGCCACGAACGCGGAGCATTCACCGGCGCGGCTGAACGCCGCATCGGCTGCTTCGAATTGGCGGACGGCGGAACCTTGCTGCTTGATGAAATTGGCGAGATGCCCGCGCCCACGCAGGCGAAATTGCTGCGAGTGCTGGAAGATCGCAAGGTGCGCCGACTGGGCAGCAAAGTGGAAACGCCCGTGGATGTTCGCGTGGTGGCGGCTACAAACAAAGATCCGCAACATGCAGTTTCCAGCGGCCAGCTTCGCCAGGACCTTTATTTCCGGCTGAACGTATTTCACATACATCTTCCGCCGCTGCGCGAGCACAAGGAAGACGTCCCCGGGCTTGTTGAATATCTGTTGCGCGATATCAATATCAAGCATGGAAGGCAAGTTCCCGGCGTCAGCTCCGAAGTGATGGAACTATTCAAGTCTTATCCGTGGCCCGGAAACGTTCGCGAACTGCGCAATGTGCTGGAGCGCGCCGCGATTGCCTGCGAGCGCGGACCAATTGGGCGCCAGCATCTTCCTTCCGATTTTGGCCGCGCGCCGGTGACCGACACCAGCGCGCTTACCGGTCTTCGATTCCCGGTCGGCACCACGGTCGACGACGCCGAGCGCGAATTGATCATCCAAACATTGGCTGCCACCAACCAGAACAAAACCCGGGCGGCGGAACTCCTCGGAATCAGCCTGAAAACTCTGCACAACAAGCTGAAGGAATACGAGTCGGCGCGGCAGCAGTCCCATGCAGCTCAGCCTGAAGACTAAGTTCACGCTGGCAACGGCGTTGCTCGTTCTCGCCGTCGTCACCGTGATTTCGGGCATTTATCTCGGACGGCTGACTCGCCAGGTCGTCAGCCAAACGGACGACCGGGCGCGTTTCGTAGCGCAGCTAGTTTTTCACGAAGCGCAACAAGCGCTTACCGATGCCGCCGAACGCGGCGACGCCCCGATTTCTTCCAGCCCCGCCGATGTTCGCCAGTATGTGCGCTATGCCCTGCTGCAGGACGCCGGAATGAATTCGTTGCTCGAATCCACGCTCGGTTACTCCCCCAATATCTACGAAATCTCGATCGCGGATGGCGAAGGTATGGTCTTGCTCTCCACCGACGCATCGCTTCCGGGTAAAATTGAAGCCCACCGTACACCTTACACTTCGCTGACGCGGGCTGGATTTCTTCAGCAATTGAAAATTCTTTACGGCCCCACTCAGGTATACGAAGTTGCTTTGCCTTTCAATTTGGGTGGAGTGCCCTATGGCGATGTACGGGTTGGCATCTCTACCGTGCTGCTGCGCACTGGAATCTCTCCGGACTTGCATAAGGCGGTGGTGTTTGTCCTGGGAGCCGTGCTGGTCTCCACGCTGTTCGCGGCTCTCTCGAGCTATATCACTCTGAATCCCCTGAAGCGGATCGTGGCGCAATTGGATCGCATCTCCGCGGGCGAGGCCGACGTAGCACCCGTCACCCAAGGCGGCGAGTTGGGCCAGGTGAGCACGAAAATCAGCCGGATTGGACAACAACTCCGCGATGTCCGCGAAATCTTCAGCACCTTGCGCGAAAACCTGAACCAGGTGATGACCGGCCTCGAGGATGGCCTGCTTCTTTTCAATTCAGATGGGCGCGCCATGCTGGTCAGTCCTTCCGCGGAAAAATTTCTCGGATCAAAATCGGAAACTCTGATGGGCAGGCGCGTGAGTGAAATTTTTCCGGAAGGCCACCCATTACAACAGGCTTTGCACGTGCAAGGCGATCAGATCGAACCGGTGGAAGCTGCCGAAGTCCGCCTGGAAGGTTCGGACGGGCCCGTCCATGCCAGCGCCAGCACGCAGGTGATTGTGGAGAACGGTTCGCGCATGGGCGTGCTCTTGACGCTGCGCGATCTCGATTCGCTCGAACGCATTGGCTCGCAACTCCAGGTATCCGAGCGCCTTTCCGCGCTCGGCCGCGCCACTGCTGGAGTTGCTCACGAAGTAAAAAATCCGCTGAATTCCATGCGCCTGTGGCTGGAGAATTTGAAGAGTAGTCTGCCCAGCGACCATGAAGGCCAGCAGGCGGTTCGAATCCTGGACGAAGAAATCGGACGCCTGGATCGCGTGGTAAAAACATTCCTCGATTTCTCGCGGCCGGTGGAGCTTCGCTTGGAAGAAACCGATCTTGGCAAGCTGATCGACGAGGTGCTCGAACTGGCCCAGCCTCAAATAGAAGCCGCGCGAGTCACGGCCATTGCGGAAGTGCCCGCACAGTTCCCTCCCGCCAGTGTGGACCGCCAGTTGATCAAGCAAGCTTTGCTCAATCTCGTCCTCAACGCCTGCGAAGTGATGCCGCAGGGTGGAACGCTGACGGTTGCCCTGAGCCGCGTTGGCGATTTGGCGGAAGTCAGCGTGGCTGATTCCGGGCCGGGGATTGCGCTTCAAAACCGCGCCAAAGTATTCCAGTTGTTTTTCACCACGCGGCCCGGCGGCACCGGCATGGGACTGGCTACGACTTTTCGAATTGTACAGTTGCACAACGGTTCGATAGACTTTACTTCGGAGGTCGGCAAAGGCACCACCTTTCGCATCGAATTACCTCTGGCATAAACATGCTCCGCTTAACAAAATTCGCAGAGGTACTGCTCGCTCTGCTCGCTTGCATCGCCCTGAGCGGCGTTTCCGGGTGCCAGAAGCGAACCGTGCAGGCCGCTCCACCAGTCATCGCCACGCCGCAACCGATTGAAAATCCGCCGCCCACGCCGAAACCAGCCACGAATTCCGAGCCCGCGCCAGAGGCGCCCGCTCCCGCGAAGCAACCCGCGGCGAATCCGGCCACCAAGCCGGCACCGCGCCGGCCCGCTCCCTCGCCAAAGGAAAATTCGGATCAGACCCAAAATCAGCCGCAAAAGCCGGCCGCGCCGCAGATGTCTCAGCAGCTTTCGCCCGCCGACCAAGTGGTCTATCAGCGCAACACCAACGGCGACATTGCCGCCGCGGAAAAAAATCTCCAGCAGGTAAAAGGGCGCGAAATTAACGCAGCCCAGCACGACCTGGTGGAAAAAATTCAGGGGTTCCTCACCCAGGCACGCGATGCGATCCGTGAATCGGATTGGGTTCGCGCCCGCAACCTGGCCCAAAAAGCCTTCGTCCTCTCCGTCGAACTCGCCAATTCACTTTAGTCGAGCCTTTTCGTTTCATGGAACCGCGGCGCAAGGCTCCTATAATTTCCGTTTGCTGATAAGATGTCGGCGTGCGAACGTACGACGTCCTCATAATTGGCGGCGGGATTATCGGCGGGTCGATCGCCTTCGAACTCGCGCGCAAGAATCTGCGCGTCGCCGTCCTCGACCGGCAACAGCCCGGCCGCGAAGCTTCCTGGGCCGCTGCCGGAATGCTCTGCCCCGCGCCCGACCAATCGGATTTCCTTCCAGTGGTTCCGCTGGCGAAAGAAAGTTTCGCGCTTTATCCCCAGTTTGTCGCTTCCGTTGAGGAAGCTTCCGGCCGCCCCACTGGATTCCGGCGCGATGGCGCGCTCTATCTATTTTTTGGCGCGGCTGCGGAGGACGAACGCGATCGAATGGTGATGGAGCATCTGCGGCTTGGATTGGCCTCCGAAACCATTCCGGTGGACGGTGCTCGCCGCATCGAACCGAAAATCGGACCGGATGTTCGAGCTGCAGCGTGGCTGCCGTACGAAACTTCCGTCGAGCCGCGACTGTTAACGGAGGCCGTGCTGGCCGCCGCCAAGCGCCGGAATGCCACGATTCTTTCCGGCGTCGCGGTCACTTCAATTCTACGCCAGGGAAATCGGTGCACTGGGGTAATCGCGGAAGGCGAGAAATTCGAGGCCAAACAAATTATCGTCGCGGCCGGAAGTTTTTCAGCCGGAATCGATTGGCTGGAATCCTATGCGCCGACGCGGCCTGTGCGTGGACAGATGGTCGCCCTACGCTCGTCGAATTCGAATCTGCGGTGCTCGATCCGAGGCGAATCGGGCTACCTGGTGCCGCGGAACGATAGCCGCACCATCGCCGGCAGCACGTTGGAAAACGCTGGATTCGAAAAAGAAATCACGCCCGCCGGAATTCAAAGGATTTTGCGCGCCGCTCTGGAGCTAGTTCCTTCCCTGGCGGACGCCGCAATTATCGAAACCTGGGCCGGCCTTCGTCCTGATACACCTGATCATCTTCCGATTCTTGGTCCCACCGATATCGAAGGATTGCTGATCGCCACCGGACACTATCGCAACGGCATCCTGCTGGCGCCCGTGACGGCGAAACTGTTGTGCGACTGGGTTGTTAACGGCCGCACCTCGATCGCCACCGAAACGTTTAGTCCCCTGCGATTCTCGCAAGTTCCTCGCCCCGCTGGTTGATCACGGATTCTGCACGGCAAAGACTAAAAAGGAATTTTGCTTCTCTGCGGTTCGCGATTTGAGGGGCCCGCGAGCGTGGAGGCCTGCCCCGGAGTGGTGAAATTTATTTTGTCGGCTTCCAGAAACAACGGCCGGTTTAATGTAACGTCCAACGTTGTTCCGCGCGGCATCTCCGCGTCTGGGCCCCGTGAAAGCAATACGCCGATCAATCCCGCCGCCGCGCCGATACCGGCGCCAATCCCCGCTCCTTGCGCGCTGCGGCCCGCGATCGCGCCAATTCCAGCGCCGGCCGTGGTGGTTTTGGCGATTGTGCCGATGTCCGAAGCCTTATCGGTATCGCCCTTGATTTTGCCTTCGTCGTCCGTGCTCTCGCCGCCGCCGGTGCCCGCATTCGAGGGCACGGCATTAAAGCTGGCTACATAACCATTCGGCAGGATCAGCGTGTTCAATTTGATCATCAGCTCCGCGCGGCCCTTCACGCGCCCGGCGCGTTTCGTTTCCACGATTTCTCCGCCGACAAATGAGCCCGCCGGAATCATGATTTTTCCTTCCACCACCACAGGAAAGAGCGTCTCCAGGTAAACGGGATCGCCGGGCCGCGCCGAGCGAGTGGAAATTGCGTTGTGCAGGACCAGCGGAAGCTTCGTCCCCAGGGGCACTTCGACTTTGGCGGTCTTCACCGGGGCAGCCTGATTAGGATCGGCAGCGGGAGTTTGCGAAGGCGCTGGCGCCGGGGCTTTGGGCGCTTCTGTCTTTGCCGATGCAGGGGGTTGTGCGGCAGGCCCTTCCGGCGATTGCGCGCACACAACGCTTCCAAGAAAAAGCGCGAGAACTCCCATTCCAGAAACTTTCAAGCACAGCGTGCGAGCCTTCATCGAATCCTCCGCCGATCCTTGCACGATTCAGATGCCCCGCTTCGGCCCACAGGATGCTTTGAGATTATCCCTCCGCATTCCTTCTTGCAACGATTGCTCGTCGTCAGCTTTCCATTCGCAAGTGCGACTGCATTTGACTCTCCCGCAGGTTGCGCTTACCCTGTGGCGGCAAAATCATGAGGAGAAACCGATGGCGAAACTGGCACTGGTTTACGGGATGCGATTGCTTCCGGCCGACGATCTCGACGCCGTGGGCGAGGCCGCGGTCACGATGAAGAACGGCAAGCCGGCGCACATCACCATGCATTTGATTGAAGGCAGCAAACAAGAAATCGAAAAAACGTTGCGCCAGTCCATCGATGCGTTTTTCGATCTGTACCCGGAGATCTGAACTGGTTTTGCGTCTGTGAAATAAATGCGATTCGTCTGCCGGCGGTAAGGGGAGCCGCTTGTTTATCCTGAGCCTCGAAGTGCTGCGCCCAGAGCGGTCGAGATCGTTCGAAGAATAAGTGGGGAACCACCCTAGGTGAGCACAACGGTTTGGCCCGTTAGGTCAAACCTTTTGCGGCAGCGGATATTCCGGCAGGCCACCATCTCGTCGATTCGCACCATGTACGAGCGCGCTTTTTCGTAGTGCTTGCGGTCCTCTTCGCCCGCGCCTTTCGGCAGCGCCGCTTTTTTTGTACGAACCATCCAGCGGACCGGGAACGCGTTTTCCTGGCGGCAGTGCGGGCAAACGAGCGTCATCTGCTTCGTTTCTTCTTTCTCGTCGTAAAATCTTCTCTCGTCCATGGCCGCCTCAAATGCGATTTCGATTTTCGCCGCGATCGCCTGTTTCTTCAAATTGCGTTAATTTGATCGACAGTAAGAAATTCAAGCCCTGCATCTTTCCATCGCGGCAGCCAGTATTCCAGCGCCGCTACCGTGTGCTGGCGATCGCCTCTTAACTTGCGATGATCGCCGTCATGCAAGAGGACAATATCCCCTCCTCGCGCGCGGCGCAAGCGTTCGATCACCGGCGCAGCGGGCTGCGGCTTCCAATCCCAGGCCCACGCCGACCACATCACCACTGCCGAAAATCCCCCGCGACGGACGACTGAGTTGAGTTGCGGGCCTCGAAATCCGTACGGCGGGCGCATCCAGACGCATGCTTTCCCCGCCGCGGCCTGAATGGCTTCCTGGCAGCGCGACAACTCCTCTTCGATCCGCCGGGAGCTCAGCCAAATCAAGTCCGGGTGCGTTTCCGTGTGGTTGCCGATGAGGTGCCCACGCGCCGCGATCTCCGCGGCAAGCTCGGGACACTCTCTCACGAATTTACCGATCAGAAAAAATGTGGCGTGAATTTGATGGCGTTCCAGAAGAGCGAGCAACGCCGGAGTAATTTGGGGATTCGGTCCGTCGTCAAACGTCAACGCGATCGCGCGGGGATTTCCTGAATGGCGAATGGTGCGGCCGAAAAGTTGCGAAGCGGGATGCATCGCGCCCCAGGACGCGGCTCCGGCGATTCCCGCCGCCCCCGTGAGCGCCGCGATGGTTCCCGCAATCATGCGTCCGAGCGGATCATTTCGGTGGAGGAGGCTCGACCGGAGCTTGCTTGGCTTCCTTCGACGCGTATTGCGGCCTGGTCTCGATTTCCACCGCAATTTTTTTTTCGCCTTCCTCGCGGTATTTTACCTTGATGTAAAGTCCGGGCGCCAATTGCCCGGTTATTTTCGTGGCATCATCGATTTCAATTGGTATCGTATTCGTATTCTTGCTGAACACCCCGTTCTTGCGCACGGAAACAGTCTTGTCTTTTACTTTGTAGATCGTCCCCGTCAAACTTTTTGTTTCCCCGGCCCCCGCGATTGCAACACCGCCGAGCAGAACCATTGCTAAGAGTAATGTTAATTTCAAGAAGCACCTCGAACCCGAGGTCATTCTCGCATGCCCGGAACGCGGGCGCCAGCATTGGGGATTCGCGCCATCCGGTTTCCGTCTTTTTTGGAAATTTCGACGATGATCGCTGGGTAACCCTGGCATGCCTCGTAGCGTCTAATCGCTGGTACTTCAGGCATACTAGAACAAAATCGCATCGCAAAGGACCGAGCTGGGGTGAAAAAGCGGCATTCAATCTATTGGCTCGCGCTGCTGTTGCTTTCCGCAACTGTTCTTGGCGCTCAGCAAACCCCGGCGCCCTCCACAGCTCCACCGTCCACCGGAATTGTACACGCGCCCCAGGGCGCGCCCATACCAGGGGCAACAGTCCGATTGACCAATTCAGCCACTGGACAATCGTGGGTCAGTTGGACGGACGTAAACGGAAAATTCGATTTTCCTGGATTGCCGGATGGACACTACCGGCTGGAAGTGGAACAGTTAGGATTTGTCTCCGCCACCCGCGAAGCCGACCTCACGTTTCCGCCGAAAACATCGATGGATTTTTCTTTGAGAATTGCGACTCTGCAGGAAGAATTGGCCGCGGCCACGCCTGCGGCGCCGAAACCGGCCGCACCGGCAAGCACACCGCCAGCCGTCTCGACAGCCGATACCAAATCCAGTGAAACAGCGAGCGCAACTCCACAGACAGCCACGTCTACGCCCAGCACTACTGCCCCATCTGGCAATCGCCCTGGAAATGGAAGGGGCCCGAATGGCCAGGGGCAGAATGGCGGCCGCCGCGGGCAGCAGGCTCTGCCTCCCGGCGTGGTGAATGCATTGCGCCAGGGAATGGGCCAGGGAGGCTTTCAACAAGTGGATGTCTCCGGCCAGCCTGGTGCGCAAGACGAATCTGCCGGGGCGGCCGCGGGTCCGCTTGGCGCAGCATCCTCTTCCGATGCGTTACTCATGAATGGAACTGTGGGCCGGGGAGTATCCGGCGGCGGTGGTCCGGACATGAGCGGGGTGGCTGGCGCTTTTGGCGGAGCAGGAGGTGTTGACGCGACGGGCGCACCTGGTGGAGCAGGAAATCCCTTCGGTCAAGCTGGCGGGGGTGGACAAGGCCCAGGACAAGGCGGATTTCCCGGAGGAGGACCCGGGGGTGGCGGAGGACCTGGCGTTAGCGTTGTTCAGAGACAAGGCGGTGGAGGTGCAGGTGGAGGAGGCCGAGGAGGCGGGGGAAGAGGCGGTCAGGGCGGAGGCGGACGGCAAGTCGCGTTTGGCGACGGAGTGGGCGCGCTGTGGGGAACGCAGCGAATCATGCGGCAGACAGTAAATCGCATGCGGTTCAGCTTCTTCGATACCTACGACAATTCCGTATGGGATGCGCGGCCGTATTCGATCACCGGAGTCGAATCACCCAAGCTGGGCCATTACAACGAGCGGCTGGGCTTGATCCTGGGAGGGCCGTTGCGCATCCCGAAAATTTACGACGGCCGCGATCGCACATTTTTCTTTGCAAATTACACGCACGGCTCGGCGCAAAGCGCCGTGGATACATTTGCAACGGTTCCGACCGTGCCCGAACGATCCGGCGACTTCAGCG
This sequence comes from uncultured Acidobacteriota bacterium, assembly GCA_963797765.1. Taxonomy (GTDB): domain Bacteria; phylum Acidobacteriota; class Terriglobia; order Acidiferrales; family UBA7541; genus JBGPTK01. Next base: position 194,562 of record CAWCQU010000007.1, read on the forward strand.
ATCGCAGCGCGCAGCTTTTCAATCCGTGCGCGAATCCTTCCTGCACAGCGATCATCACCGGACCGCGCCCGTCGCTGGGCAGCCAGATTCCGCAAAGCATGCAGAACTCCGCGGCGCTGGGGCTGCTGCCTTTTGTTCCGCTGCCGAATTTGCCGGGCTTCGTTCAAAATTTTCACCAGCAGAACAACGTGCCGGTGACCAGCGACGCGCTGAATTTCCACGTGATCCACACCATCAACGCCAAGCTGAATTTCAACGTGGGCTATAACTTCAGCTCCACGCGACAGGATTCGCTGACCAGTTTTCCCCTGCTGGGCAGCAATTCCTCCAGCCGCAATCAAAACGTTACCTTCGGACTGGTTCAGAATTGGAGCGCTCGCTTTCTGCAAAGCACCACCTTTAATTGGAGCCGCACACGCGCGCGGTTGCTGAGCAACGATTCCTTTGGGCCGGACATTGCCGGAAATCTGGGCATCACCGGCATCTCCACCGATCCCATCAATTTCGGTGTTCCGTTGCTCAGCTTTACAAATTTCACCGATGCCAGCGATCCCGTTCCGGCGCTCACGCGCAACATGACCTATCGTTTCAACGACGGCATCACCTACTCGCGGACCAAGCACAGCTTGCGATTCGGATTTGAAGTGCGCCGCATGGAAAATAATTACCAGTCAGACCCCATCCCGCGCGGCCAATTTACGTTTACCGGCCAGCAAACCAGCCAACTCGATGCGAACGGACAGCCGGTTTCCGGCACGGGCCTCGACTTTGCCGATTTCCTGCTGGGACTTCCCCAGGCGACAAACACACAGTTTGGAAGCACTAGCACGTATTTCCGCAGTTGGGCCTATGTGGCCTACGCGCAAGACGATTGGAGAATTCATCCGCGGTTCACATTCCAATATGGCGTGCGGTATCAGGTCACCACCCCGCCCATCGAACTCTACAACGCGCTCGCCAATCTCGATATCAACCTGATCAACCCCGCCGCGCAGGTTTACATTCCGGGCCAGACTTCTCCCTTCACCGGCGTCAATACCCGTGCGTTGATCCGCACTGATTACAACGATTGGGCGCCACGCCTGGGCATCGCCTGGAATCCGAAATTGAAATTGAAAACAGTCGTGCGCGCCGGATACTCCATCTTTTACAACCAGTCGGTTTACAACCAACTCGCGCGCTCCATGGCCAATCAGCCGCCGTTTGCGGAAGCACAAACGCGGTTGAGCAGCGCCTCTCAACTGCTTACGCTCCAGAACGGTTTTCCGCCGCAACCGCCCGCCGACGTGCCGAACACCATCGCTGTCGACCCCAATTATCGTCCCGGATATGCGCAACTCTGGAATTTGTCCATCGAGACCACGCTCAGAACAAATTGGATCCTGGAAACCACCTACACCGGGACCAAGGGCACGCATCTCGATCTGCTGCGCGCGCCCAATCGTTTCGTCGGCACAAATCCGAACGATCCGACAGAGCCGCGTTTAATTCCCGATGCCAGCGCGTTCACCTACGATACCTACGGGGCGTCTTCCATCTATAACGCCCTGCAAGTGCGGCTGCAACATCGCTTCACACAGGGAATTCTGTTTTCGGGCCTCTATACGTTCGGTAAATCGATCGATAATGCCAGCTCGATTGGCGGCGGCCAGCAGGTGGTGGTTCAGAATGACCAGGACTTCGCGCTCGAGCGCGGCTTATCCACCTTCGACATTCGCCACCAGTTCCGCGGAAATTCCGTTTACGAGCTACCCTTCGGGGAACGGAAGCGATGGGCGAAAAAAGGCTGGAAGGAACATCTTCTCGGCAATCTGCGCTTGAGCACGGTGGCCACTTGGCAGACCGGCAATCCCTACACGGCTCGAGTACTCGGCAGCATCTCCGGGAACACCGGGCAGGCCAATAACAATTCCGTGCGAGCCGACCAAGTGGGCGATCCCAATTTCGGATTGTGCGGAGGAAATGCCACCGTCTTCTTCAATCGAGCCGCGTTCGTCACTCCGCCCGTGGGACAGTTTGGCACCGCGGCGCGCAACACGATCGAAGGGCCGTGTTCGTTCAACCTGAATGTTTCTCTCGACCGCCAATTCCGCTTCGGAAAAGACGGCCAGTATCACGCGGATTTGCGTTGGGATACTCAGAACCTGACCAATACGGCGAATTTCTCCGGACTTTCCACCGTGGCTAACTCAACCACGTTCGGCCGCGTGACTTCCGCCAAATCCATGCGCTCGATGGGCGTTTCCCTGCGGATGACATTCTAATGCGAACCTTTCTCGAGCAATCTATGGCGCTCTGGCTTGCGGCCGCGCTGCTGGTGTCCCCGGCTGCGGCGCAGTCTCCGCAATCGCAGCCAGTTCCTGTACCCGCGCCTGACGCGCCACAGCAGCCCACGGTCAATCCGCGGAACACCCCGCCGCCTCCGCAGGACCAGCAGAAGCAACCGAATGCCAAGCAACCTCCGGTGCTTCGCAGCTTCACCGACCTGGTTTTGATCGACGTGGAAGTGACCGATCGGTCGGGGAAACCGATTCAAGGATTGAAGCCGGAACAATTCACCGTCAGCGAAGATGATCGCGCGCAAAAAATTTCTTCGTTCGAATATTCCGACATCGAAAAAATCGACACCGCCGGAAACGCCGGAGAAGAGCCGGTGGTCGTGGCGCTGGCCGGCGCGGCATCGCCCGAAACCATACGCGAGGAAGTGCGCGACCGCCGGCTGATGGTAATGTTTTTCGACATGAGTTCGATGCAATCCGATGAGTTGTTGCGCGCGCGGGATTCGGCGCTGAAATTCGTGCAAAAGAAAATGACTCCGGCTGACCTGGTCGCGGTAGTCACCTTCGGCAACCGCCTGAGCGTCCTGGAGAATTTCACGAACGATAAGGACGCCGTGGAGCAGGCCGTCAGCCGCATCACGCCGGGAAAAGATTCGCAGCTGGCCGATCCGCTCTACGCCGCGGCCACCAACGGCGAACCGGACGTGCAGCAGGATAATGGCGCAGCGTTCACGCCCGACGAAACGGAATTCAACGTGTTCAATACCGACCGCAAGCTCGCCGCCATGGAAGGCCTGGCGAATATTCTGCGCGGCGTGCCGGGGAAAAAAGCAGTGATTCAGTTCAGCAGCGGAATCACACAAACCGGAGAAGAGAATCGCACGCAGCTTCGAGCCGCCACCGACGCCGCCAATCGCGCCAATGTTTCGTTTTACACCGTCGATTCCCGCGGGCTGATGGCCGCCATTCCCGGCGGCGACGCTACCGCCGATGCCTCCACTGGCACATCAATGTTCAGCGGCGCTTCCGTATTCCGCCAAATCGATAACCGGCAGGATTCCCGCGATACGCTTGCCACTTTGGCCAGCGATACGGGGGGCCGCGCATTTTTCGATCTGGGAGATTTGAGCGAAGCATTCGACAAAGTGCAGCAGGACATGACCGGCTACTACCTGATGGGCTATTACAGCACGAATCCCTTGCATGACGGCAAATGGCGCACCGTGAAAGTGAAAGTAAATGTGCCGGGCGCCAAAGTCCGCTTCCGCGAGGGTTACTACGCCCCGAAGACTTACAATTACTACACCACCGAAGACCGCGAACGGCAACTGGAAGACGCCATGCGCGCCGACCGCCCTCTGGTGGAATTGCCCATCGCGCTCGAAACCGCTCAGTTCCGCTTGAGCGACCGCGAAATTTTCGTCCCCATCGCCGCCAAACTTTCCTCCAGCGCCCTGCAATGGGCCGAAAAACACGGCAAGCATCAAACCGAATTCGATTTTGCCGCGGAAGTGCGCAACGTGAATACCGGCAGAGCCGTCGCCGCACTGCGCGATACGATCACGGTGCAGCTCGATACGGAACGGTTCCAGCAAGTGAATCAGCGCGCTTTGCTCTACCAGGGAGGCGTGATCCTTGCGCCCGGAAATTACAAAATGAAATTCCTGGTGCGCGAGAATGAATCGGGCCGCGTCGGAACTTTCGAGGACGACTTAATCTTGGCGCCGCCCCAGCCCGACCGGCTCGCGTTAAGCACCGTTCTGCTTTCCAGCCAGCTTGTTCCGGTCGAGAAAAATGCCGAAGTGCGCACTAAAGCGATCGGCGCCGATGCCCGGATGCAGCGTTCGCCGCTTGACATGGCGGGTCAGCGAATCGTGCCCAGCGTCACGCGTGTGTTCACTCGCCAGCAGACGCTGTACGTTTTCTTCCAGGCTTATTATCCGGCCAAGGCCAATCCCGCGAATTTGCGCGCGGGCCTGGCGTTCTTCCGTGGCGGGATTCGCGTCAGCGCCACCCCACTGGTCGAAGCCGCCGAGATCGATTCCAGAACGCGAACTGCATCGTTCCGCATCAGCTTGCCGCTCGATAAATTGCCCACCGGGCGTTACACGGTGCAAGCCATTGCAGTCGATGCCGGAACCGAATACTCAGCGTTCGCACGAACCTACCTTGCTTTGCGCGCGCCTGAGGCTCCTCCGGCGGCAGCCGCTCCTAGTGGCGCTGCCGCTGCCGTACTCCCCGCCGCCGCGCCTCCCAAGCCATAGCCGAACTCCCCAGCGCGCGCGCACCCTCCGCCCGTGGTCATTCCGAGGGCCACCGTTCAGCCCGAGGAATCCAGGGTAGATTGCTCCGTTCGCATCCGTTCCTTTCTCCCGGCAGGCCTGTCTATTCCTCATTTCTGTTACGATGTCGCCGCAGCAATCCACACAATGCACATGCCAGCCGAGCGCTCACACCAAATCCCCGCATGGATGCGCCGGTCCGCTCTGCTTTTTCTCGCGGTGTGGTTTCCCGCCTATTGGATTTTTTGGCGCCCCTCCACATTTATTCACCTGTGCGACGTCGCGGTAATCCTGACGTGCATCGGCCTGTGGTCGAGCAATTCGCTGCTGCTTTCGAGCCAGGCCGTGTCATCGATCCTGGTGGACCTGGTGTGGTGTTTCGACGTCGCTTGGACTGCCCTGCGATCGAAGCATCCCATCGGCGGCACGGAATATATGTGGGATACTTCGCGCCCGCTTTGGGTGCGGATGCTTTCGCTTTTTCACGTCATCTGGCCGGTCCTGCTGCTATGGGCCATTTACCGCTTGGGTTACGACCGGCGCGGCTGGATTTTGCAATCGGGAATCGCCGCGATTCTGCTTGTGCTATCGCGCTTCTTCAGTCCGGTGGATAATTTCAATTACGCTTTCACCGATCCATTCTTCCGCCGCGCGTGGGGGCCTGCGCCGGTTCATCTTGCAATTACACTTGCGGTGCTCGTCGGCGCCGTCTACTTGCCAACGCATTGGGTGCTTGCGAGATGCTTGCCGGCAAAAAAGACCGGGCACGTGAGTCCATAAGAACAACTCTGGGAACGCCACTCTCCCGATTGGCGCGCAGCCGAACGCCATTCAGGAGAATGGCGCTCCCGGGTCACCCATAAGGATCGTTGCCTCACTGCACAAAAACTGCTTACTCTATTTTCCGCACGCTTCGTAAATCGATTCCCAGGTGCTCGCACTTCTTGTAGAGGTGGCTGCGCTCGAGCCCGAGCGCCTTTGCGGTATTGGTCATGTGATGATTCTGGCGTTTCAATTCGGCGAGAATTGTCGCACGCTCGAAACCTTCCACGCGCTCCGCTAGCGGGCCGCTCGCACCTGCCCCTTCGATTGAAGCACCCGCAGCCGCTGCGGGCAGCGCCAACCGCACCGTTTCGGCATCCACCGCGCCATCCGGCGCGAGCAACAACGTGCGTTCCACCACGTTCCGCAGCTCTCGCACATTCCCCGGCCACGAATACCGCTTCAATTCTTCCAGCGCTTCCGGCGAGAATCCGCGCGGCTTCCAACCGTTCTGTTCGGCCACCTGCTTCGCAAAGTGATCGGCCAAGACCGGAATATCTTCCACCCGGTCGCGCAGCGGCGGCAGCGTAACCGGGAATACGTAAATCCGATGGTACAAATCCTGGCGGAAGGTTCCCTGCTTCACTTGCTCCTCAAGATTTCGGTGAGTGGCCACCACCACGCGCACATCCACGCGAACCGGCCGGTCACCGCCGACGCGCTCGATTTCGCCTTCTTCCAATACGCGGAGCAGCTTGGCCTGCATGGCCAACGGCATGTCTCCGATTTCATCCAGGAAAAATGTTCCGCGATGCGCTTGCTCGAACTTTCCGGTGTGCCGCGAGCCAGCGCCGGTGAAGCTCCCTTTTTCGTGGCCGAATAATTCCGATTCCATTAATTCGGCAGGAACCGCGGCGCAATTCAGGGTGATAAATGGCGCGTCGTGCCGCGGACTCTTTTCATGCACGGTGCGCGCCACCAATTCCTTGCCGGTGCCCGTCTCGCCCAGGATGCAGACGCGCGATTCGCTTGCTGCCACTCGGTCCACTTGGGCCATTACCTGCCGCATCGCCGGGCTGGTCCAGACAATTTGGTGGCGCCCCAGGCGGCGGCGCAAATCGCGGTTTTCTTCCTGCAGGCGCGTCAAGCGCACCGCGTTTTCGATGGTCAGCAGAAGTTTGTCGGTGGAGATCGGCTTCTCGAGAAAATCCGTTGCGCCCAGGCGAGTGGCGCGCACCGCCATATCAATCGACGCCTGGCCCGACATCATCACCACCGGCGCCGCCACTCCCGCATTTTTCAATTCTTCGAGAAGCGTGATGCCATCCTTGCCCGGCATCACCACATCGGAGAGGATCAAATCGAAGTGATCCGCTTTGGCGAGATCGAGGGCGCGGGCGGCGTTGTCGCAAACCGTGGCTTCGTGGCCGGCCAGACGAAACGCGCGTGCCAGGGAGGCAAGCGTGTTGGGGTCGTCGTCGATGATCAAGACGTACGATTTGGCGGGCACGGACAAGGGGCGTTAAACCTCTGCTGCCACGGGGCGCTTGGGCGGAGCCGCCGGAGGCTGCACCAGGTGAACCGGCGGGCGGTCCGGAAGCTCGATGCGGAACGTTGTCCCGCTGCCCGGCTCGCTTTCCACGGCGATCGTGCCGCCGTGATCGCTTACCACGGATTGCACAATGGCGAGTCCCAGGCCGGTGCCGTGCAGCTTGGTGGTGTAATACGGCGTGAACAGACGTTCGCATTCCTCGCGCGTCAATCCCGAGCCGGAATCCGAAATATCGAGCCGGACCATTCCATCGTCGTGTCCTGTGCGCAGCGTCAAGGTGCCGCCGGCGGGCATCGCGTCCATCGCATTCAGCACCAGATTTTCTACCGCGCGATGCAGCAAGCTGGCATCCGCATGGATCACGGGCATTTTCTCGTCGAAATACATTTCCGGCGTAATCTGCGGGCGGCCCACGGCGCTGAATTGCGCCTCGAAGAGCTTCACCACTCCCCGCGCAATTTCATTCAGATTCACCGGGCGCAATTCGGGCGCGGGCATCCGGGCAAAATCGCTGAACCGGCCGATGATCGTCTTCAGGTTCTCCAGTTCCGCCAGCAGCGTGGTGGTGGATTCGCGGAAAACTTCGTCGAATTGCTCGGGATTTTGCTGGCGCGCGCGTTGCAAATTTTCCACCGTGATTTGCATGGGGAACAGCGGATTTTTCAATTCGTGCGCCAGCCGCCGCGCCACTTCGCGCCAGGCCGCAACTCGTTCGGCTTGCAGCAGGCGGTCGCGCTGCTCGGAAAGCTGCACGGTCATTTTATTGAAGGCGCGGGCCAGGTCGCCGATTTCATCGCTGGAGCGCACGTCCACGTGCGTGTTCCATCTTCCGGCGGCCACCTCGCGCGCCGCTTCCGCCAGCTTTTGCACCGGGCGGCTGATTCGCGCCGACGCCCACAGGCTCAGCAAAATTCCAAACAAGACGCTCCCGGCCGCAACCGCTAGCGCCAAAGTAAAAATCCAGCGCTCCATCACCACCAACGCGCGCCGTGAGCTGCCTACCAGCAGCACACCGAGCAATTCCCTCTGCCGGCCCAACAGCGGCCAGGCATGGAACGATTCCGCGCTGGCTTTATCGCCCGTCCATTTCACCAGCTCGGTCAGTTCGCGCGGGTGGGCTCGTTCATCGTCGATCAGAGAAGCAAACTTCTCCGCTTGGCTAACCGTGCCGTTCAAATCGGTTAAATCCCCGGCGGAGAAACTCGCACTGAGATTTGTGTAGAGCAGCGCACGCATGCCACTGGGCAAAACCAGCGACGCGAGAAATTCCTTTCCCAGTCGGTCGCCGCCCACGACGTAGATTTTTCTCTCACCCACCGTCACTGTGGAAACGGCGAGTAGCGCCAGCGCGGGACCGTCGGGCAATTCTTCGCGCTTCAGGAACGGGCCGATCGCGGCCCAGTCCGCCGGCTGCGTCACCCAATCATTTTTGTATCCGAACCGCGCGGGCCACTGCGCCGAAGAAATAATCGTGCCGTCGCTGGCGATAAATTCCAGAAAGTCGAGCTGGTGAGATGCGGCCCCTCCCCGCGCGTCACTCACGTAAAGGGACGGATCGGCTTGCTGGCGGCTCAGGTCGATCGCCATCCGCAGAGTTCCCTCCGCCTGGGCGATGTCCTGCACGTTGCCCACAATATCCTGGCCGCGCCTCGCAAATTCGCGCTGGAATTCCGCCACGAACGCTTCCGAGTGATTTGAATCCTGTTGCTCGAATGCGCGCCGCGACGTAGTCATCACGCCCAACGTGACCAGCGCTACCGCAGCTACCATCGTCAGAGTGAACAGGATGAGCAAGCGAGTGCGAAAGCTCATCGTTTCTCTCCAGCCATCTGTTCCGCCGGTCCGGTCGCACGATTCGGATGCGATTCGCTAAGGCTACCCGCCGCGGGCGCGCCCGCTGGTGCGTCCAGCCACACGTCCGCGAGCCGCCACTCTCCCCAGCGTGCAGGCATCCAATCCTTCACTTGACTGCTCAATCCGAAAACCTCCGGCAAATGAACCAATGGCACGACCCGGTAATTCTCCAGCGCGGCCCGCTCACGAGCATATAACTCTGCCGGCGTCCCTGCTCCAGCGGAAGGAGTCGCCATCGATATTCCGAGCAACCTCAAACATCGTTCAAGCGCTTCCCGCGGATCGGGCGACGCCATTCCCAAGCGCACCACATTCATATCCACTCGGGCCGCTGGCCCCGCTCCAAGCCCCTTCGGCAAAACTCTGATTCCGGCGTAGCTCGCATTCACGGCAATTCGCTCGGCTACGGCTTGCGCCAATGGGTCGGAAGAATCATAGCCCAGCAGCAGCGCCGAGGGCAGCGGAGAGATTTGTGAAATGATTTCGCGCCCCCGGCCCGGGTCTGCGGTGGTCGAAAAGAGGAATTCGTAGCCGCTTAGCCATTGCGGCAACAATCCGCCGGCAGGTTCGCCCTCTCTTTGCAAAACAAAATTCGCCAGCGCTGTGCGATCGATCGAATCCGCCAGCGCCTCCCGGATCCGCGCATCGTCCTCCGATTTCTGACTGTTCGAGAAGACCAGCGCCAACATTTGCGCAGGCGCGGACGCCCAAATTCGCGCGCCTTGTTCCGCAGCGCGGCGAGCCTGTTGCGGCAGAATTTCCACAATGTCCGCTTTCCCCACTTCCAAATCGATTAATTGCTCGCGCGTCGCGCGCCCCATCTGCACTTCGATTGCATCGAGAAAGGGCCGCCCTTCCCAATAATCTTCATTCGCCGCAAAAACCGCGCGCCGGCCCGGTTGCCATTCCGCAATTCGAAACGGGCCAGTGCCGATAATCGAACCGTCCGCTCCATAGCGAACAATCATATTCTCAGGAGCCGCGAGTTCGGCGGGAATCCCGGGCTCGGGACTGCTGCTCGAGATTTCAATCCAACCGGTCGACGCACTGCCACCGCGCGTGATTCCGCCGGTCACTTGCCAATCGGGATGGATGCCGCGAAGAAGCGGCGCGATATCCGGCGGGCCAAGCGCCGCGCCATCGCTGAATTTCACACCATCGCGCAGAACAAAGGTCCATGTCTTCCGATTCGCGCTGACACTCCAGGAGGAGGCCAGCGCGGGCCGCAGCCAGCCGGAATCATCGAAGCGCGTCAGAGTCTCAAACACCAGCGCCGTCAATTTTTCCTTGGCCGAAAAACTCAAGGGATCGCTGACGATCTGCGACGGGACAAGCGAAGCCAGCGCTTCCTGCAATTCGACGCGCAGCGTTCCGCCATAGTGGGGCCGCCGCGCCGAGTGCGCGCCGGATGCTGCAAACAGTAGAATCGCCGCCAAACTAGCGGCCGCAAGTAACGAATAACCGGTACGCTTCATAAGATCCCGATCTTAAATTGTGTACGACTGCGTATGCCGCTTTCCCGCTAATGGGCGACCAAAGCGCAGTGACGGGACCGTCAAAGTCCACAGCTTTTCCGGCCGCGATCACCTGCCCATTTGCAATTTGATACGTCTGCACCGAATCGCTCACGGTCCAATCTCCCGGTCTTGTAGCAAGCAATTGCCAACCGCTGCCGCAATCGCTCTGCAGGACCAGAACGTCGCTTCCCAAGCCACGAATCATCGAGGCGTTACCCGGGTCGCCGGGCACAAACCGGATTTCTCCCGTCAGGTCCGCAAAAAAAAATGTGCCAGCGCCACCCGGTTGGTAAGCCCAAGAATAGAACGGAGCAGTGATGTTCGTGCTCTGCCCGGAAACATTCCTTAACCCCTCGAAATAATTCCGTTTTGGTGCGAACGTAGCCGAGGTAGCCGGTCCTTGGCCAGCAGAAAGCGGCCACGGATTCGCGCTCGGCTGGCACGACATCGTCAATGAAGGCTGAATGTTTCCGTTACATTCGATTCCGGGAAGGAAGGCCTTGAACAGGGATCCGTCCATTCGAAGGATGCCTCGAAGATCGCGCGGCCACGGTTGCCCGTGCTCGAGAGACACAGCGGCTTCTTCAGATTGCGTCCGGGACTTCTGGTAGACCACGTCAACACGATCCAAGGTCACCCGTGAAGGCTCGAGAACCAAGATCCGATTCGACGAAACCGCGCCATACTCCGCCGACACTAGCTCTACAAGGTCCAGAATGGGCGCCGGGTGTTGCAGAATAAAGTCCTTCCGCAGCGACAACTCGGAGGGTGCTTCGGGCGGCATGCCCTGCCTCATTCGCGGCACCGAGATCATCACTGAGTCTCTCGTATCACCGTGATGAATCTCGGCCACCCACAGATAGTCCTGCAGATTTTCAGACAGCGTAAACGTTACTTGTGCGTCGGCCGGCAGCGTTTGAAGCAATCTCGCTCCCCGATTGCGTAAGTCTTCTTCGAGATCCATTCGCACCACAGCAACATCTGCTGCGCTGAGAGTGGAAAGGTTTCGCACTTCAAGCACAATCGCTGCGTGATCGCCCGCCACGGCGCAAATTCTCTGCGCGAAATCTTGGAGCGCTCGATTGGTTTTATCCGCATCCAGAACTTGGGCCGAGCCAAGATTCGGCCAAATCAAAGCAAACAGAACAAAAAGGCAGGCAAACCAGCAACGATCAATTCGGCGGGAGACCCCCATGTGTGTTTTCACGCAATCCCTGGCTGGCGATGATAGCACAAGCCCTTTGCCCCGACAGAAACCTGCGATTCGTACCAAGTTGAACCAGCAACAGTAGAAATACAGTCTTGCCATGCGTTCCTGTTCCACTTCGAACTTCGGAGCGCTCCTTTGCGTAACAGTGTTTGGAGAATTTCGCTGCTCACTATTTCCCGGCGCTGGCGTCTGATTCTGAAGCAACGGGTGCAGTGTGTCCCGCCGCCTGGTAAAAATGTCGAGGTTGACTCGACGGCGGCGAGTGGTAGGATTCCAAGGCTATATTCAATATTAGTCAATGCCATCCGCGTTCGCGGCTGCTACTCGCGTCCGCAAGTCAGGGGAGCATGATGAAGACAAAGAAGATTATTGTTGTGCTGTTCATTTGTTTGTTGGGATCCGTACTGGGATTTTCTCTTGTCGCCAGTGCCGCGCCTCAGGAAACTCAACTCACGCACCTGATGCGCCAGCCGGACATCTCCAAGGACAATGTGGTGTTCTCTTATGCCGGAGATCTCTGGATCGTCCCGCGTTCGGGCGGCCAGGCGCGCCAGCTCACCTCTCATCCCGGCGACGAACTCTTTCCCAAATTTTCTCCTGACGGCAAATCCATCGCCTTCACCGGCGATTACGACGGCAATCCCGACGTCTACGTGATGCCCACGCAAGGCGGCGAACCGAAGCGCCTGACCTATCACCCCGGAAACGACATCGTCCTGGGCTGGGCGCCCGACGGAAAGAGAATTCTTTATCGCTCGAATCAAGCTGGCTCTCCTCCGCCAACCACTCAGCTCTACCTGGTTTCTCCTCAAGGCGGCATGCCGGACATGCTGCCGGTGCCTCGCGCCGACCTGACCAGTTTTTCTCCCGATGGCCACAAAATCGCCTACATCCCCACGTCCCAGGAATTCCGGACGTGGAAGCGCTATCGCGGCGGCTGGAACCTGCCGATCGCCATTTACGATCTCGAGAAAAACACCTACGAAGAGCTTCCGAAATCGAGCGGCATGGACATGTTCCCCATGTGGCACGGGAACACGATCTATTTCATTTCCGACCGCGACGGCATCATGAATCTCTTCCAATACGATCTGGGCAACAAGCAAACCAAGAAGCTGACCAATTACAAAGAATACGATGTGAAATGGCCCAGCCTCGGTCCGGACGCCATCGTCTACGAAAATGGCGGTTTGCTCTACTCCTTCGACCTCGCCAGCGGCAAGGCCACCAACATTCCCGTCACGGTGGCCAGCGATGAAATTGTGGCTCGCAGCGAAATCAAGCCGGTGGGCGATACCATTCGTGGGATTGCGCTCTCGCCCAGCGGCACACGCGCTGTACTCGAGGGGCGCGGCGATATTTTTACTGTCCCGGTGAAGCACGGCAGCCCGCGCAATTTGACGCAAACCCCCGGAATCCACGAGCAGAATCCCGCCTGGTCCCCCGATGGAAAATGGGTGGCGTATCTTTCCGATCGCTCTGGCGAGTGGGAAATCTATATGCGCCCGCAAATGGGCGGTGAGGAAGTCCGCGTCACCATGGATGGCAATTGCTATCGCTACGGCCCAAGCTGGTCTCCCGACAGCAAGAAACTTCTCTTCTGGGACAAGAAACTGCAGCTCTGGTACGTGAATATCGACGAGAAAAAGCCAGTGCTGATTGACACCGAACAATACCAGCAGTTCGCCGGAGGCGATTGGTCACCCGACAGCCGCTGGGTGGTGTATGCGAAGACGGGAGCGAATCTGGCGCATTCCATCCACCTTTATTCGCTGGACGAGAAGAAGTCCACGCAAATCACTACCGGATTCTATGAGGACAATAGTCCGGTCTTCGATCCCGAAGGCAAGTACCTATACTTCATTTCGCAGCGGTTTTTCTATCCCACTTCCGGCGCTCTCGAACAGCGCTTCAACTATTACAGCACTCTCGGCCTGTTCGCCATCACCCTGAAAGCTGACGAGCCTTCGCCCTTCGCGCCGCAGAGCGACGAGGAAAAAGCCGCGGATGAAAAGAAAGACGAGAAAAAGGACGAGAAAAAAGCAGCCGATAAATCCGCGGCCGCCGACGCATCCAAAAAAGATGCCACCGAAGAAAAGGAAAAGTCTGATAAGGACAAAAAGGCCGAGGAGAAGGAAGTCAAGAAAACTCAGATTGATCTCGACCGGATCGGCGAGCGCATCGCTCCAGTTCCCATCCCTGCTGGTATCTACAGTGGACTACTGGCTCGCAAGGGCAAGATCTTCTACATGTCCACGCCCATTGAAGCCACGCAAGCCGCGCTTCCCGGACCCCCGCAATCGAAAAATGCCGTACACATGTACGACATAAAGGCTCGCGAAGACAAAGTGGTGATCGACGGCGTTGATACCTACGACCTGGACAAGGAAGGCGACAAGCTCGTCTACGCCGCCCAGGAAACTTACGGCGTGATCGATCCCGCTCCCGGCAAGCATGTGGGCGAAGGCAAGCTCAATACCGGCGCGTTGCAATCCCTGGTTGATCCGCGCGCCGAATGGGCCGAAATTTTCCACGAAGCCTGGCGCATCGAGCGCGATTTTTATTGGGATCCCAACATGGGAGGCCTGGACTGGAAGAAAGTGGGACAGCGATATGAGGTCCTTCTTCCCTGGGTGGCCCATCGCGCCGATCTGAACTACATCATCGGCGAAATGATCGCCGAGCTGAGCACTTCGCACACCTACGTCGGTGCCGGCGACGTCCCCGAATGGAAGCATATCAACGTCGGAATGCTCGGCGTGGATTACGACGTGGATCACGACCATTATCGCTTCAAGAAAATTTACCCCGGCGAGAATTGGAATGATCAGACACGCTCGCCGCTCACCGAACCCGGCGTCAAGGTAAAACAAGGTGATTACCTGATCGCCGTAAACGGCAACGAAGTGAAAACATCGCTGAGTCCCTACGCCTATTTCCAGAACCTGGCGGGCCAGGTGGTCACGCTGAAAGTAAACGACAAGCCCAGCTCGGAAGGCGCCTGGGACATCACCGTAAAACCCATCGGCAACGAGAACGCGTTGCGTTATCACGATTGGGTGGAGACCAACCGCAAACGAGTGGAGGACGCCACCGGCGGCCGCATCGGTTATATGCACGTCCCCGACACCACCATCCCCGGCGTGATCATGTTCGATAAGTACTTTGCCGCTCAGGTAGGCAAAGAGGGCCTGATCGTCGACGAACGCTACAATGCCGGCGGCAGCATCCCCGATTTCTATACCGAAAAACTTCAACGCCAGATGCTCGCACTGATTGCTCCGCGCGATGGCAAGGATGTGCCGTGGCCACCCCTCGCGATCTACGGCCCGAAGGTGATGGTCGTGAACGAAATGGCAGGTTCCGGCGGCGATGCGTTCCCGTGGTTCTTCAAGCGGGAAAAGATCGGCCCGATCGTTGGAACCAGAACCTGGGGCGGCTTGGTGGGCATCAGTCGCGCCATTCCGCTGATGGATGGCGGATTCGTCACCGCGCCCGAGTCGGGCTTCTGGGCCACCGACCATGGCGGCGAATGGATCGTGGAAAATCACGGCGTCGAACCGGACATTACCGTCGAGCAGCGTCCTGACCTGGTTGTGAAGGGAGAAGATCCGCAACTCGATAAGGCCATCGAGCTCGCCAAGGAAGGCTTGAAGAATTCGCCACCTCCGCCGCCGCGGCCGAAGTACCCGAAGAAAGCGATGTAACCATTCGCCGCGTTTGTACCGGGCCCGGGGACGAAAGTTTCCGGGCCTGATGCGGCGCGCCTGAAGTTTCTTTTGGAATTTCGCTCCCTAAAATGAAGTCGCCGCCAGGCGGTGGCGGTCGCTCTGCATCTCCCGTATAAGATCCACGCTATACTCCACCCGCGAGGAAATCGGTGAATCTGGCTACCAAATTATTTCTGCACCGGTCGTTTCAGGTCGGAATCACGCTCAAAGGGATCGACGGCGTGTTGGAAGTGATCGGTGGCATTTTGGTTTGGTTTATTACGCCGACGAATGGGGCTGTCGCGGCCATCGGCCGGCACGAGCAAGCAGGCCCGCACAATTTCCTGGTAAGGCACTTCTTTCACAGCGTGCATATCCTCGCCAATGGCGACAAATTTTTCGTCTCGTCTTTCCTGCTGTCGCACGGGATCGTCAAAATTGTTCTGGTTGCCGCGCTGTGGTTCAACCGCTTGTGGGCCTATCCGCTGATGATTTTAGTCTTCGGGGGCTTCGGCGTTTATCAAATTTACCGGCTCAGTTACCGGTATTCCTCGTTCCTGCTGGCGCTGACCATCTTTGATTTCGTTGTCGTGTGGCTCACCTGGCGCGAATATCAGGAACAATTAAAAGTTCGCGCGCAGGCCTAGACCTGAATCACGTCGTAAACCACGCCGAATGGATCCTTGAAATAAAACGATCCGCCACGGTCGTCCACCAACTTGCAACCGTTCTTTTTCAGGTGATTCTTCGCTTCCACGGCGTTTGCGACGCTGAAGGAAGGGATTGGTGGCTGAATTTTTTTATCTCGGTTGATGTACAAAAGAAAATGCCCGGTATCGTATTCCAGTTGATCCTTCGATTTGCTCAGCAGTTTGAATCCCATCACGCTGCTGTAAAATTTCTCCGCCTTCTTCAAATCCCGCAGGTGAATCGCCACGCAATTATTCGACCGAAATTCCATCCAATCCCTCCCTCGCCTTTCAGCTTTCTGCTCGTCCCGATGCCCAGGCTCTGAAATTTTTGGCGGACTCGGCCCAAGCGCGTGCATCTATCTACTGCCAAAAGAACTCATTGGCAAGCAAAGGAAAGCTGCGGAACCTCTTCAGTTCGCGGTAATCCGGCCGTACCTCAACAGACGGCTGGTCCGGCTGCGCAACTGGCATGCCCGATTGTTTTCCAGTGCCTCTCACCGCTATTTCAGCTTGGCGAATTCGGACTTCGCTGCAATCAGGATGGGAATGTCGGGGTCAGCGTCTTTCCACAGTATAAAGAAATCCTGATACGCGGCTTTCGCCTGTGATGCGTCGCCCGCCAGCGCATATGCTCGGCCCAACTGAAGATGCGCCAGCGAGGCGATCGGCTGGTTCAGGACGATCCCTGGATGATCGATCAGCTTCTTAAATTCCACCGCAGCGGCTGTCCCGTTGTGTGCCGCAAGATACGCTTGTCCCCTTATCCACGCCGGGTAAAGTAATGGGAATGTCAGTGTGCCGCCCAGTTCATACGGCATGGTCGCTTCCAGATCGAGAACTGCCTGCGAGGGATTCTTGTTACTGATTTCGATCGCCGCATCAATCGTCGGCAGGCTATAGAATTTAAGCATCGTGTTTTCGGAGGCGGTTTTCTTCAGTTCTTCCGATAGCCTCTTCGCATTAGCGATATCTCCCGCTCGCGCCAGCGCGAGCGCTGCCAAAAGTTTCACGTCGCGTCCGGACGAGAGAGCGAGTGCCGCATCCACGTTCTGCCGGGCTGCGGCGGGGTCCCCAAACTCGGCCTCCCGCAGCCCAGCCGCCGCGCGCCACAGCGCCGCTGTTTCCTTCGAGTCAGCGCGTACCGCCGCATCCGCCGCTCGTCGCGAATAATCCCGCGCCCGCATGTTCCGCCCGTAGTAGGCCTCCGTATCCGCCTGGCCGGAGAGCATGGTATCTTCGTCTCCCGGCCGGCCGGAGGCCCAGGCGAGCTGTTGTTCCATTCCCTTGCTGTTACCCCGAAGGAAGGCCAGAAGGTACAAATTCCCGCGAATATCGAGCCCGTCGAAGCCGGTCGACTGCGCCTGCCGCAATACTTTCTCCGCATCCTCCAACCGGTCGAGCGCAATGTAATCAAACGCCAGGTTGCCGTATGCCGTGGTCGTGGGCGCGAGCCTCAGCGCCTCTTCCGTTTCGGCCACAGCCTTGTCGTATTGCCCCAGCTGTTGGTATACGACTCCGAGATTCAAGCGTGGGATATCATCCCGCGGATAGCTCTTTGCCCACAGTTTGTATACTTCCGCCGCCTTTTCCGGTTCTCCCGTGACGGCGTGATAGTAAGCGGTCGAAATGCGATAACCCTCGCGCTCGCTCACGCGATCCCGCAGTTCATACGCTTTCGCTGCATTCTCAGCGGCCAGACCGGCCTGATTCAGGTTGAAATACGAGGAGCTCAGCCCGGCATAGGCCAGCGCAAACGTGGGATCGAGTTCAATCGCACGCTTGAAAAAGGGAACGGCCTCGGCATCGCCCTTCCTGCGCCTGGTTCTGCCCGCCATGCTGTAGACCTTCAGGGCTTCGAGCGACGGCGTCGTCGCTTGTTCCAACGGGGTATCAAACTTCTGTACCGTACTCAACGACTCGCCCAATTTGTTCCGGATTTCAGATGCCGTCTTTCCCAGAGCATCGAGCACATGGTTCTTGTCACTCGCCTGAGTTTCCGTGCTTGCCAGCGAGTCGCCGCTTTCGCAATTCACCGCCTTCAGGGTCAAAAGATAATGCGTGCCGATCTGTGCGATTGAACCGTCGAGCACTGCGGCGCTTCCCATCCGCTGGCAAACTTCCCGGGCAATCGCTGGCGTAAGCTTTACGTCGGATGGCTGGCCCATCAAGCCCAGCGTCTGCTGGATTTGCTGGTCAGAAATAATCCTCAGAAAGGGTGATTGTTCCAGCTGTACGGAAAGCCCCTGGCGCAGCGTTCCATCGAACACTGTGTCGCCGGTCGCGTTGGCGAAATCAGCGAGGACGATGGTGTCCTTCTCAGTCAGTGAGTGCACCTTGCGTGTCAAAAACAGCCGTCCGCCCACAGCCAGTGCGATCAGCAGAATTGCGGCGCCAAGGACCGCAATCCATCGAAACCGTGTGGATTTCTTGGACGGCATCGGCCCGACGCCGGCTGATGAGCCGGCTGCGCGGTCCGAATCGGAAGCTCGTTTCAGCCGCTGCAAATCCGTGCGTATGTCCGAGGCGTTCTGGTATCGCAGCTTCCGATCCTTCTCCAGAGCCTTGATGATGACTTCTTCGAGCTTTGCGGAAAGGTCCGGATTCAGCCGGACTGGCGCAACCGGACTGCGGCTCAGGATCGCCTCCGCAATCACACCGGCGGTCTCGCCGCGGAAAGGCTGAACTCCGGTCGCCATCTCGTAAAGCACCGCACCAAACGAAAATAAATCCGTGCGTGCGTCCAGCTCTTCGCCACGCACTTGTTCGGGCGACATGCTCGTGATCGTGCCTATCGCCGTGCCAACTCGAGTCAGCTTTTCCAAATCCCTCGTGCTGGGCGTCGCTTCTTCATCGCTGGCGCCGCCATTGGGCGCAAGCTTCGCCAGTCCGAAATCAAGAATCTTGGCGTGGCCGCGCTCCGTGACAAACAGATTGGCAGGCTTGAGGTCTCGATGAATGATTCCCTTGCTGTGCGCCGCGTCTAGCGCATCAGCAATCTGTATCCCCCATTCCAGCACTCGCTCATAGGGCAGCGGCTTGCCGGAGATGCGGTGTTTCAGCGTCTGTCCCTCCAGATACTCCATCGCAATGAAGGGACGGCCGTTGTGCTCGCCGATTTCATAGATCGTGCAGATGTTGGGATGGTTCAGGGCAGAAGCAGCTTGTGCCTCCCGGTCGAAGCGGCTTAGGGCCTGCGAATCGGGCGCGAATTCCTCGGAAAGAAACTTCAACGCAACTAAGCGATGGAGCTGGGTGTCCTCGGCCTTGTACACCACACCCATTCCTCCGGCGCCGAGCTTCCCAAGAATTCGATAGTGGGAGACGGTCTGGCCGATCAGCGACAGCGAGTCCGTCATTTGCCGATCATCTTAGATTTTATGGGGGTCGAGTCAACCGAAGCCAGAGGCCTGCCCTGGGCTGTCTGGTGAACCATGGCGGGCTGACGATTTCTAGAGTGCGCGATCATCGAACGAATTGGAAGTGGCCCACTACTCAGCCGAGCCAGAAGAAAAACCCGGCGCGATGTGCCACGACTTCATAACCGCAGCCAAGGATCTCGCGCAAGCTGACCTCGGACGCAACGGAGCAGAATTCGCGGCGCCCCGAGCAACCTCACTCGCCGCCTCACTTCACTCGTTGCGACTTCGCGCCGATGTAGAATGACTTTCCCTTGCTTGTCCACGATCTCCACTCGAGTGCTCATTTCATCCGGATTAGGGTGTTCCAGAACACACGCTTGACCGGCGATTGCGCGTTCACGTTAATAAAAATGCTTTCCGTGGGAGTGTAACTTTGCAGCTTCAAAGTAATGGGCGCGGCCCCTTCCCACGTTTCAAGCTCGGGGGCGAAATTCCGCACGCGTTCCTCGATTCCATCGGCCGTTTCACGGAGCGTGGCCAGTTCGATCGAGGGCGGCTTCACGTTCACCTCGTGAAACATGCACAAGAGCAGCCCATTCGACGGCGCGGAACAAACCTGCTCGGTCGGATTTGTGCCCGCCAAGCCGGCCCAGCGGCCAGTCACCCACGCGAAATCGGTTATCGTCGCCTTCGCTGCGGCCGTGGGAGTTTGCACCTGAGTTCGCCCGGCGGCCTGCGCGTGCGTTGTTTTGTATTCAATCAGGACCGAGGCCAAGACCATTGCAAATAGGTAAACTGCGACGCGCGTGCGTTTCATTTGTGGCCTCCCGGCCGATTTTTTTGTGATCAGCAACCAAAAACCGCGAAGCGACGATGCCCCGCTACTTTTTCCAGCCGCCCAGCAGAGCGCCCATGATCAACATGCCTGCAAAAGGATAACCGGTGTTGATCAGAAAACTTTGAATCGAACGCGCCTCGAATACGTATTCGGTGGCAAACGTGGACGCCACCACGCAAAGCCACAGCAGCGCCGCGATCATCAGACCGCGCGCCACGGTTTGCGCGCCCGTGGACAGAATCAGCCACCCGATCAGGTAAGCCAGGGCGAAATTCGCGATCAGCGTCACCACGTGCGGCAGCCAAGCGGGAATTCCCGAGGCCATCAGCTGTTCGTTCGTTTTTCCGATTCCCTCCAGCCACGGCTTCTTCAAAAGCGTGAACCACGCTGCCCCCAAGAACCAATGCAGCAGCGCCGCCACGATTACCGCCAACAATTTGGGACTCGACGTTTCCATTTCTCCCTGCCTCCGTTTGAGTTTTTAAAATCTACGATTCCCGTTCTGGCGGGCGTTGTGCCGCGCCTTCCGCCATCAACCGCTGAAAATAATCGCGCAGTTGCTCCACTGCCTGATCGAACGGCTCCACACTCCTGTAGGAGCGCGATTGCATCACGCCGCCTTCCATCACCGTCAGCACGAAGCGTGAAAGCCTCACCATGTCGATATCTTTCGGCAGCCGGTCATGAGCCGCCTCCAGACACTCGCGCACTTTGGCCGACCACGCTCCAAAATTCTCCGCGATCAGCGCGTGCGCCGCGCCCATCTCCGGCGCCAATTCCATCGCCAGCCGGCCAATTGGGCAGCCATACGTACAGCCCGTCATCACTACGGCTTCGCGATACCGGCCCAGCAATCCAAAAATTCTTTCGATCGGGTCGCTCACTTTCTCCCAGATCGGCGCCAGCAACACGGGATAAAGCAATTCCTTGTAGCGCTCCAGCATGGCCAGCAGCAGTTTCTCCTTGCTCTTGAAAAAGTAATAAAAGCTCCCGCTGTTAACGCCGGCCCGCTCCATCAAGTCCGCCAAGGTCGTATCCGCGTAGCCCCGCTCCCAGAACAGAAAGATGGCGGCTTGAAGGATGCGCTCTTTGGTATCGGTCTTCTCTTTCATTAGTTGAATGCTCAACTAAACTAATTCCTAGCCTTCATCCTGTCAAGCTAATTTTCGGTCTCTTTTGATTCCTCTCGGCACGCCCGGTCCGGGCGATGAACCTACACGTTATTCATGGAGGGCGACGTTTAGCAGCGAACCGTGGATCTCGATTCCGTCCTTGTATTTAATGAAGCCCAGTTTCTTGAATTGCCTCATCAGCGAATTGAGCTGTGCAGGCGTGGCGCCGATCATTTCTGCTAGAGCGTCCTGAGGCACTTTCGGGATCACCCACGGCGCCGAACCTTCCATCCCGTAACGCGCGAGCAGGAGCAAGGCGCGTGCCAGGCGCTTTTCCATTGGGCTGAAAAGCTGGCCGATTAAATCCTGCTCCACGCGAATATTTCGAACCATCATGTGCGCAAAGAATTGAGCGGCTAACACGTGCTTCGTCCGCAGCATTCGAACCATGTCGTCTTTTTCGATCATAACTATCGTGCTCGGTGTGATCGCGGAAGCTGTGGCCGTCCGATGGGATTGTCCCGATAGGCAGGCTTCGCCGAAGAAGTCGCCGGCGCCGAGAATAGCAACCACAAGTTCCTTGCCGGTCTTACTGCCAACGGAGATTTTTACGTCGCCGTTCTGCACATACATCACACTGCCGGAAGCTTCGCCGCGGCTAAAAATCGTTTCCTTGCGCCCAAATCTCACAGTCTTGGCGATCACTCCCGTGGACTCGAGAAGAGCCTGAGTGTCCAGCGCAAATTTGGTAATCGAAGAATTTGGAACGGGAGGGTTCGTAAGGCTTTTCGCAGGCGCCCCCGTGCGCTGAAGCCAAGCCATCTGTTCCAGAACGGGACTCTTCAAAGAAGTTGCCATGCTCACACACCCCCCAGACATAGTCGTAGTACTTGTCTATACCGAAATGGAACTGGAAGGCGGCAAACCGATCCGCTGCTCGGTATTACAAGCAGGGAAATTCCCATTCTTCGCCCTGAATTGGGGGATACAGACCCGGCTAACCCGGTAAATCCGCTGGCGGAGTGGCTTCGCTGCGGCGGTAGCGAAACCACCCGCAAGGGGGATTGCCAGCGGTAATTCCCTGCCGCTCGTCCCGGAGCGCCGTGACGTGCTGCAGAGAAGTCCTTAGGGGCGGCCACCGGCTCCAGGTGCCGGTGGAACGCCGGAATTATTGCCTCTTGGCGCAGCGCTGTCCGCCATGGGAATCGAACGCAACACATCGTTCGCGAAGAAGTATTTCCCATCAGCCGGAACCATCATGATCTGCACCTTGTCCGAAAGACGCTCCGCGATGATCTTTTGGATCAGCAACGGATTGTCCTTCAGCGCGATTCCCTCCAGACGCATTTTTTCCGCTTCGGCGGACGAAGTGACGCGAATGCGATTTGCCTCCGCGTCGGCGAAAAGATTGCGGCGTTCCAGTTCCGCTTTGCTATCGATCACTTTCGCGCGCGCGTCAGCCTCGGCATTTTCCACCGTCGCCTCTTTGCGCGCTTGCGCCTCCAGCTTCGATTGCTCGATCTGCTTTTGCTTCAGCGGCAGCGTGTATTGCATTGCGTCCGATTCGGCCTTGGCCTGGATCACTCGCGACTGTGCGTCAGCTTCGGCGCGCTTCACCTGGCGGACCTTCAGGGCGTCGGCCTGGAATTCGGCAACCTTCACGCGTTTCTGCTCGATATTGGCTTCGACGCTGGTGCGGTCGTCCTCCTGCTCCTTCAGCAGTAAATCCTGCAATCCTTGCGCGTATTCCCCGGGAAGCTGAATTTGCAGCAGCAGAACTTCCTTGATGATGATTCCATCCGCGGCCAGGCGCTTGGTGATGATGTCGGCTGCGTGCGCGCGGAATTCTTCGCGTTTCGTCGCAAACACTTCGCGCACCACGTAATTGGGCGCTACCTCGCGGAACGCGCTGCCAACCACCGGCGCGATGATTTCGTCCTCAACCGGTTGCGGCAAATTCGATTGCACGTAATCGAGGCGCTTCGGATCGATGCGGTAACGCACGCTGACGGCAAGGCCAAGCGAAAGCCCTTCGCGAGCCTCGATTTCGAGCGGTTCGCCTTTTTGTTTCGTACCGCCGCCGGATGAGGTGGAAAACACATGATCGCGCACATCGAAAAGAGAGACGCGTTCCACCAGTGGCGTGACGAGATGAACGCCGGGATACAAAGTGCCCGGCCGCACACCCGAAATCTGACTGATCCGTACTCCCGCTGTTCCGTCAGGCACGACGATGATGCTGAGGCTGAGAAGAATTGGCAGCACCGCCGTCGCAAATAATTTTCCCGCTCGGCTCCAGCGGATCATTCGTCGAGGGCGCGGAAGAACCGGTTGGCTTGCTTCCCCGGACTGCAGAGTATCGCCGCGTAGCAGGTGGTCCAGTTCGAACGCCAGATAAATGTCATGCAAGACAACCAAAGCGGCTGTGATCCACAACCCGATCCCCGCCGCGAACAACAGGTACTTCAGAAACAGCATTGTCTTTCTCCTTCCGGTTCGCGCTTTTGGCTTCGCGCGCGATCCCGCAACCCAGCCTTGCCGCTACTCCTAAGCAGCGCGCCGTCCGTCTGTGTGGGCGCTCGCAATCCATCCCGCGCGCACTCCATTCGTTCTCGTCGGCTTCACCGTGCTCGCATTCCTCACCGGCATAAGCAGCAAAATTCCCCGCAGGCTCAGCCAACCAAGCAGCAGCGAAACTGCAAACGATCCCGCCACCGCGCCCGCCATTCCCGCCAGATTCACAAGGTCTTGCATAGCCGCCTCCGCGTTACCACCACACACGGCAACAAAGTGGCACGCCGCAAGCCATCTCATTTGCCACTGTTAACAAAGGAGATAAGCGACAAACCGGCCCCTTTCAGCGTAGCGCCTGGGACACAGCGTGGAAGTTGAGACTCACAGCCTCTGGGTTCGCTATAATGAAACACCGAGGGGAAAAATCGTGGAGCCTGCGCCTGGCACCCGCATCGTTCGAATCTTCGGCATTCCGATCTACCTGCATTCCAGTTGGTTCATCATTTTCGCGTTGATCACCTATTCCCTCGGCACGCAATTCACTGCACAGCACCCCACATGGTCACCGTCACAGCATTGGGCCTTGGGAATCATCACCAGTCTGTTTTTTTTCGCTTCGGTCCTGATCCACGAGTTGGGTCACAGCCTGATCGCCAGGCACTACAAAATTCCCGTGGATTCGATCACGTTATTCATCTTCGGCGGCATGGCGAAAATTCCACGCGATCCGGAACGGCCCATCCAGGAATTTAATATTGCTATCGCTGGGCCAATCACCAGCTTTCTGCTCGCGGGCGCATTTTATCTAGTCTATCTCTCGACTCCGAAGGGCGGGATGTTATCGGCAGCTTCGAGCCTGCTAGCGGAGATCAATACTTACCTGGGCCTGTTTAATCTGGTCCCCGGCTCGCCGCTTGATGGAGGCCGAATTCTTCGCTCCATCGCCTGGGGCATCACACACAATTTCAGCAAGGCCACTCGGATCGCAGCGCTCAGCGGCCAAACCTTCGCTTACCTCTTAATGATCCTCGGCATCTGGCAGGGGATGAGTGAGAAAAACTGGGTGGGCGGCTTGTGGCTGGTCTTCATCGGTTGGTTTCTGAAAAGCGCGGCCCAGGAAAGTTATGCACAAGTGGCGATTCGCGATACGTTGCGCGGCGTGCGCGCCTCGGACATCATGACGCCGGACGTTCCCTCCGTGCCGCGCGACATTTCGCTGGAAGATTACGTTCACGAAGTATTGCGCACCGGACGCCGCTGCCACCTGGTTACCGGAGCGGGCCAGCCGGTCGGGCTGATTACCCTGCGCTCGCTCAGCCATTTCCCGCGCGACGAGTGGAGCAACACTTCCGTCCAGGCGGCCATGTTGCCTCGCGACCGTGTCCACTGGGCTTCGCCGGAAGAACCGGTGCTCGGAATCCTCGATCGGATGCAAAATGAGGATATCAATCAAATGCCGGTGGTCTCCGAAGGAAACATTGTCGGGCTGATTGGCCGCGACGCAATCCTCCGCGCGATCCAAACACGACTGCAAATGCATCACCTCGCCGAACAATAAAACCGACGAATGGACATTCACAGCGTCATTTCGGTCTCCTGGCGCGCGCTGGCTCGCAACAAATTGCGCTCCTTGCTTTCGATGCTGGGCATCACCATCGGTATTTGCGCGGTGATTTGCACCATCGCCATCGGGCAAGGTGGTTCCCAGCAGATTCAGGAGCAATTGCTTAGCCTGGGCGACAACCTGGTGTGGATCGAAGCCGGCGGGCGCAACGTGAACGGGGTACGCACCGGCAACAGTGCAACCAAGTCTCTAACTCTGGAAGATGCGTCCGCGATCGAAGGCTCCATTCCTCTCCTCAAAATGGTATCACCAAACGTTGATTCTCACGTTCAAGTGATCTATGGAAATCACAATTGGTATACCTCCTATCGCGGCGTTTCTCCCGAATACATGTCGATCCGCCGCTGGACGATTTCTTCGGGTGTTCCCTTCACCACGCAGGACGTGCAAACGCTCGCCAATGTCTGTCTGCTTGGGCAAACCACCGTCGGCGAGCTTTTTGGCGATGAAGATCCGCTGGGCAAGACAATCCGCATTAATAGCCTTCCGATGAGGGTGATCGGCATCCTCGGCGCGAAAGGGCTTTCCGCGTCGGGTAACGATCAGGACGACACCATCTTCATGCCTTACACCACCGCGCAGCACAAAATAAAGGGAATCGCCTGGCTGGATGATATCTGGTGCTCCGCCATTTCTCCCGATGCGGTTTTACCAGCGCAGGACCGGATCGCTCTGCTCCTCAGGCAGCGGCATCATCTGCGCCCGGGAGAACCGGATGATTTCAATATCCGCCACCCGGCGGACATCCTACAAGCTCAGCAGCAAGCCAATGCCACTTTTTCGCTGATGCTGGCCAGCATCGCTTCCGTCTCTCTGCTGGTCGGCGGCATTGGAATTATGAACATCATGCTGGTCTCCATCACCGAACGGACGCGGGAAATTGGCGTCCGCATGGCGGTGGGCGCAACTGAAAAGGACGTTCGCCTCCAATTCCTAAGCGAAGCTCTTGCGCTGAGCCTGCTGGGCGGCGCATTTGGCGTGCTCGCTGGGGTTCTCGCTTCCTTCGGTTTTTCGATGATTCTGGAGTGGCCGATGACAATCTCCGCGATCGCGCTGGCGGCGGCCGTTCTCTTCTCGATTGCGATCGGCGTCTTCTTCGGCTTTTATCCCGCTTATAAAGCATCCCGCCTCGATCCCATCGATGCGCTGCGCTACGAATAAAGCCAATTCCACCGTGTTCTTTTCTTCCTTTTCAAAGTTGCGGGCCAATCATAACTCCCTGGCGTTAGTTCCTTTTCTCTTTTTCCGATTCGCCTTGACACTTGCAAACGTGAGGCGCTACGCTGCTTGTTGTTTTGGGGTAAAAGGAACTTTACTAGCCTTTCAATGATTTTTGGTTCTTCGGTGGCTCCTGATTTCTGCTATCTCACCAATCTTCCCCTTCGGACGTCAAAATGAAAAATCATTTCCTGCTCCGTAGTCTGCTGCGGCTGGCGTTGGTTTTATTGCTATCGGTTCCCGCCACTGCCGCAGCCCGCAAAGTGATCATCGATACCGATCCCGGCACCGATGACGCGATGGCGATCATGCTGGCGTTGAATTCTCCTGAACTCGACGTGAAGGCCATCACCGTTGTGCCTGGAAACGTAACGGCTCAACAAGGCCTGGAGAACGCTCTCAAGCTGGTTTCCCTCGCCGGACGCTGCGACATTCCCGTCGCTGCCGGCGCGCAGCATCCCATTTTTCAAAAATTAATCACCGCCGAGCTGTGGCATGGCGCGAATGGCTTTGGAAATGTTGAGTTGCCGCCAAGCAAATGCAAGGTCGATCCGCGCTTCGGTCCTGACCTGATCATCGAATTGGTCCACAAATATCCGCATGAAATCACTTTGCTGCCAGTCGGGCCGGAAACGAATATCGCTCTCGCGATTCTCAAGGACCCTTCAATCGTCCCTTTGGTGAAGGAAGTGATCGTGATGGGTGGCTCGATCAGCGGCGGCAATGTAAACGCTTCCGCCGAAGCAAATATTTACGGCGATCCGGAAGCCGCGCAGATCGTGTTCCAGGCCGGCTGGCCGCTGACCATGGTGGGCCTCGATGTCGGCGACAAAACAATTTTCGCGCCCAAGGAATTGGAGCAACTTGAGCGCACCCACGGACCCTTAAACGATTTCGCCGCCAGGATCATGCAATTTCTGATCAGCACGTCGCAGAAGTATGGATATCCAGGCGCCGCAATGTATGACCCGCTTGCGATCGGCGTGGCCATTGATTCTTCCATCGTCCAAACGCAATCGCTGCACGTGGACGTGGAAACGCGCGGAGACTACACGCGCGGCGAAACGGTTGCCAATCGCGGCGGCTACGTGGAGCGCAACGTTTTGCATGGCGATCATTACTGGATCGAGGGAGTGGACAAGGTCGCGCCCAATGTGCAGGTGTGCGTAGGCGTGGACGCGAACCGTTTTCTGCAACTGATTATTTCAAGGCTCGCGGGCAAGTAGATTTGCAGACCGTCTTCGGGTGTGAGCCTGGCGCGCACGATATTGCGCCTTTTTCCGCTTGACTCCGCTTTCTTCTCGCACTATAAGCAGCGCCTATCCTGGTAAGCCTGTCGTCTGTGTCAAATGTTTCCTCTATTGGCAAAACAGGGTTAACATTAGCGGTTCAAATTGAGGCTCATGTCCTTCCGCGGTCAAACTCCGAGCGCCCTGAATCCGAAAAAAGCGCCACCGCCCATTTTTTTGCGGGTCCAGCTAAGCCCTTCGCTGGCGCCTGAATCAACCCGAAAATGGATCGTGGATCAGGATCTGCAAGGACCCGCCTCCACCATAGGGGAAATTCATGCCGCAAGCGACTAGTGTCGTGGGAATCGGGAGCTGTACCGTGGATTTTTTTGCCATCGTGCCGCGCCTGCTGGGCCCGGAAGAAAAAATTAATGCCGACCGCCTGGAAATCCACGCCGGCGGAGTCACCGCGAATAACCTTACTCAGGTGGCCCGCCTGGGCGCCAGCACCGGCTGGCTCGGATTGGTCGGCGACGATGACAATGGCCGCATCATCCAGAAAGCATTTTCGGACGATGGAATGGATTTGAGTGGAATCGAAATCGTGAAGGGAGCACTTTCTTCCCTCACCTGGATTCCCGTCGACGCCGCCGGCGAGCGCTGCATCTATATGTTTCCGAACATCACCGGAAAAATCAGCGTCTATCAGGTCCACCATCGCTTCGCACCACTCATCAAGCAGGCCAAGCACTTTCACACCGAAGCTTCGCAGCTTCCGCTCGAACCGGTGCACGAAGCCATGAGGGTGGCCAAGTCCGCGGGCGTGCGCGTGATTTTCGATCTGGATGTTTCCCCCAGCTTTTTTCAACAGTCCAATCTCGGCAAGCAGGAAGATCTGGCCGCGTCTCTCCGCGATGTCGATGTGCTCAAACCTTGCAAAGCCGCAGCCCGCGAACTGACCGGCGAGGCCGATTATGACCGCATCGCGACCAAATTGCTGGGGCTCGGACCCAAGTTGGTGGCCATCACCATGGGCGCTGACGGCTGCATCATCGCCACCCACGATAAATCCGTCCACGTTCCATCGTTCCAGGTGGATGTTGTGGACACCACCGGCGCGGGCGACGCCTTCATGGGCGGACTTTCCTATGCGTTGCTGCAGGGCTGGCAGCACGAACAGGTGGGCACGTTTGCGAATGCTTGTGCCGCGCTTTGCTGCACCAAGGTGGGCGCTCGCGCGATGTCAAAGTTGAAAGAAGTTGTCTCGTTCATCAAAGCCAAGCGCCCGGCCGCCGCTACCGCTTTTTAGCGCCTTTCGTAATTTGCGGTCATCCCGAACGAAGCGCGCTGTTGGCGTCCCGATGTGTGCTTTTCGCACCCCAATGACTTCTACCGGGGCCTCTGATCGGGGTGAGGGATTTAGCACAAGTGCAGATTTGAAAAGTAGGATCGAATGGGGCCAAATCCTGACAAAAAGGTAGCCACCAATGTTCACTCCGCACACGTTTCAAATCGCCTTGGTGATGATGATCGTCAGCCCCATCTGCTGGGGTTCGTGGGCTAACACCTACAAAGGCGTCAAGAATTACCGTTTCGAACTTTTCTACTGGGATTATGCGGTCGGAATATTTCTCACAGCTCTCGTTCTCGCCCTCACAATGGGCAGCAGCGGCCATGATGCCTCCAGCTTCGCCGCCAACGTGAGCTCCGCCGATTCTTCCAACATCGTCTACGCGCTGATCGCCGGCGCCATTTTCAATATTGCCAATTTGCTTCTCGTCGCGGGGATTGACATGGCCGGCCTCGCCGTCGCATTTCCCGTCTCGATTGGAATCGCACTGGTGGTTGGAGTCGTGCTCAGTTACGCGCAGCAAGCCAAGGGCAACGCAGCCTTGCTGGCGCTGGGAGTGGCCTGCGCGATTGTCGCAGTGGTGCTCGATGGAAAAGCCTATGGACATCTTGCCAGCACCGGCCGCACGGTAAGCCGGAAAAGCATCATCGTTTGTATCGTCTCCGGCGTATTAATGGGCTTGTGGGCTCCTGCCGCGGCCCATGCTATGACTCACGGGAATGTGTTAGGCCCGTACAGTTTCGCCGTTTTCCTCACGCTCGGTGCTCTGCTTTCTTGTTTCATCTTCAATATTTATTTCATGAAAAAGCCGCTGGTTGGGGCTCCCGTGAATTTTAGCGGCTTCTTCTCGGCGCCCGCCAGTGGCCACTTGCTCGGAATTTTCGGCGGCGTGATCTGGAGCGTGGGAACGGTTTTCAATCTCGTCGCGGCAAACTTTACCGGCGTGGCAATTTCCTACGCTATCGGCCAATCCGCTCCCATGGTCGCAGCCCTCTGGGGAGTATTCGTGTGGAAGGAATTCGCAGGCGCCAATTCAAAAGCCAAAACCTACGTCTCGCTGATGTTCCTCTTCTACATGCTGGCCATTTGCTTCGTCGCCTGGGCCTCTCAAGCGGGCTAGGTTTATGTCAGGTTCGTGCTGAACGAACCGAGGTACTCAATAGGCTGTAAACCGTTCGGACCCTCTTACTAGAGGCATCCGTTCATCAATTGCGAAGCCCGGGATTTTGCGGTCATCCCGAACGAAGTGAGGGATCCAGAGTGAAAGTGCACTGTTCGAAGCCTTCGAATGTAGGCTCCCATCGATCACAATCACGCGCCAACTAGATGGCCGGCTCCCTCAAATCCCCGCACGCCAGCTCCACTCTCTCCGCCACCGCCAGCGCAATTTCCTCCTCCCAGGGCCGCCCCACCACTTGCACTCCAATCGGCAATCCTTCGGGAGACCGCCCCACCGGCACAACCACTCCCGGATTTCCCAATATGTTGAACCACTGCGAATAACTCATCGCGTCCAGATATTCCACGCGCTTGCCTTCGACCATCCACTTACGCTCGCGATGGCGAAACGCCGGTATAGCGCAAACCGGGCACAGTAGAATTGGAAATTTTTCCATCTCCAGTAGAAATCGCTCGCGCAGCACATCGCGCTTGATTTGCGCGTCGAGCAGACTCTCCACCGTCAACGGCTCTTCGCGCTTCGCCAGTTCACTCACTTCCTTCAGAAACGGGCTGAGCTCGGCTTCACGCCCTTCTAAAATCGTCCGCAGCAGCACCTGCACGCCCGGCCCAAACAATTTCCACCACACCTGCCGGATTTCTTCCAGCCGCGCCGGACGGTATGGCTCGACGCAAAATCCTTGTGCGCGCAATCCCTCCACCGCTTTGCGCACCGCCGCGCGCGTTTCCGGAGTCACCGGCGTCCGCCCGTCATCTTCAAAATATCCCACGCGAATCTGCCGTAAATCCCTTTCCGCAGGCCAACGGACCGGCACCGGCGCGGAATTCGGGTCACCCGCATCCGGCCCTGCCATCGCTTCAAATAGTAACTTCACATCGGACACGGTCCGCGCCATCGGCCCCACCACTCCAATCAACGAGAACGGCCCCTGCGACGGCGGAAAATGTCCGCTCGCCGGAATTCGCCCCGGCGTCGGCTTCAATCCGCAAATCCCCGTGAAATGTGCAGGGACGCGAATCGATCCGCCGCCATCGCTGCCCACTCCCCCCGCTGAACATCGCGCCGCAATCGCAGCCGATTCGCCGCCGCTCGATCCCCCCGGCGTGCGCTCCAGGTCCCACGGGTTATTCGTCCGCCCGTAAAGCAGATTATCCGTTTCGTATGCCATCAAGAATTCCGGCGCGTTGGTATTCCCCAGCACAATCGCGCCTGCGGCTCGCAGCCGCGTCACCAGCGCCGCATCTTCATCCGGGATCGCTCCCGCGCGCAGCCGCGTTCCCGTCTCGCAGCGAAATCCCGTCACATTGATCGAACTTTTCACCGTAACCGGCACGCCGTGCAGCGGCCCCAGCCATCCGCCACGCTTCACGGAGAATTCCGCCCGCCTCGCTTGGTCCAGCGCTCCGCCCTCATCCACCGTTACGAACGCATTAATCTTCGGATTCACGCGCCCAATCCGCCGCAAATGCGCTTTCACCAATTCAATCGGCGAAAATTTTTTCTCCCGCACGCCTTCCGCCATTTCCATAGCGGAAAGCGAAGTCAATTCACCCATGAATTCTCCAGGTACAACGGACAAAGAGCCGAGAGTCTACCACGCTGAGTTATTTGGGCATTTCTTTCCTTAGATCCGCTCGCTTTTTAATCTTCGCCCCACGAAACCGAACCAAGCTCAGCCGCCGCCCGGCCCTAATGTTTTCATACTATTGACGCTCCAGGACTCGAAAGGGAAAATCGTCGCCTCTGAAGGGGATCGGTTCGTCTAACTGGCCTTGCATGAGCCATTTGCCTGTTCCCCATCCAAAAATAATGAGTCGATTCCGATCCAGTTTGCTGGGCCTGCTGTTCCTCTCAGCAATCTACTTATATGCGTGGCCCACGCCGAATGTCGTATATGCAGGAATCGATCTAATCCACGTTTTTCTGGGAATCCTTCTTGCCATCGTCCTCCTCTTCACGCTGTTGAAAATATTCAAACAAGCTTCTTGGATGGGCCGCATCGCCTGGAGCCTGCTCATCCTCGGCGCCGCCTTGGGCATCGCGCTAATTTTCACCGGCGGACGCCGCCCGGAATGGGCTCTCCTCTACGGTCACATCATCTCGAGCCTCGCGGGAGGCGCGCTACTCGCCTCCGAATGGGGAGCGAAGCGCCGCTGGTTTGCAGGCAGCGCCCAAGCCGCCGTAGCACGGTGTGCAATATTTCTGCTCGGAGCGGCGGTACTGGCGGCAGGCGCATGGTGGGTCCGCACCGTGCCGTGGCGATCTGCATATCAAATCAAAAATCCCGAAATCGCTCCCGCCTCCATGGATTCCGAAGGTGACGGCTCGAAAGGCCCGTTCTTCCCAAGTTCCGCGCAAACCAAGGGCGGCGTTATGATTCCCTCCAACTATTTCATGGAATCCGACGCCTGCCAGCGCTGCCACGCCGACATCTACAATCAATGGAACAGCTCGGTCCATCATTTTTCTTCGTTCAATAATCAGTGGTATCGCAAAAGCATCGAATACATGCAGGAAGTGAACGGAGTGCAGCCATCCAAATGGTGCGCCGGATGCCACGATCCCTCCCTGATTTTCAGCGGCAAGATGGATACTCCGATCAAACAGATCGTCAATACGCCCGCGGCGCAAGCGGGGATGGGCTGCATGATGTGCCATTCCATCGCCCAGGTAAAAAGCACCATGGGCCAGGGCGATTACACGCTGGAATATCCCGAGCTGCACAAATTAGCCGAAAGCAAAAATCCCATCGTCCGCCGCCTGCACGATTTCATTGTCGAGCTGAATCCCGAGCCGCACCGCCGCGTTTTCCTGAAGCCTTTCATGCGCGCACAAACCGCCGAATTCTGCGCCTCTTGCCACAAAGTTCATCTCGATGGCCCCGTAAATCACTACCGCTGGATTCGCGGCTTCAACGAATACGACAACTGGCAAGCCAGCGGCGTTTCCGGCGAAGGCGCTCGCTCCTTTTACTATCCGCCGAAGCCGCAAAACTGCGCCGATTGCCATATGCCGCTCGCGCCCTCGCAGGATGCCGGAAATGTGAACGGCTTCGTCCATTCGCACCGCTTCCCCGGCGCGAATGCCGCGGTTCCTTTTCAAAACGGCGATGCAACGCAGCTCGACGTGACTAGGAAATTCCTCGAGAGCGGCTTCATAACCGTCGACCTGTTTGCGATTTCGCCGGATCGTTCTCCCGCTTCGGTGGCAGCAGGCCAGCCGCCCGGCGCCGATTTTCAAACTACATTTGCGGTGGGCGAGGAGGCTGAACTGAAAACGAATCCTGGCGCGGCAGTTGCCGCAGCCCCGGTCACGGCTCCCCTCAATCGAGCCGATGCTGCCGTGCGTCGCGGCGATACGGTTCGCGTCGATCTAGTTGTCCGCACCCGCAAGATCGGCCACTTTTTCCCCGCCGGAACTGTGGACGCATATGACGTATGGCTCGAACTGAAAGCGGTGGACGACAAAGGTCAAACACTTTTCTGGAGCGGCTCAGTGCAAGATAACGGAAAAGGGCCCGTCGAACCCGGTGCGCACTTCTATCGTTCCCTCCAAATCGATTCGCACGGAAATCAAATCAATAAACGCAACGCCTGGGCCACTCGTGCGGTCGTTTACGTTCATCTGATTCCCCCCGGCGCCGCCGACACGGTTCACTATCGCCTGCAAATCCCCAAAAACGCCGGCGATCGCATTCATCTCGACGCCAAATTGCACTACCGCAAATTTTCCTGGTGGAACACGCAGTTTTCCTTTGCTGGAATTCCCGCTCCGGAAAAACCAGGAGCGCCCGCCAGTGTCGCCTATCGATCATGACGACCGCCGCTTCACTTTCGCCGGTGACACTTCCATCGTCTCCGGAAAATTCAAACAGATTCCCGACGTGCCAATAATCACCCTGGCGCACGATCAAGCCGATCTTCGCGTGCTGCCCGCAACTGCTCCGGAACCCGCCCCTCACGTCGTCTTGAACAAAGAAGACTGGACCCGCTGGAACGATTTCGGCATTGGCTTGCTGCTCCAAGGTGATCTCACCGGCGCCGAAGCTGCATTTCCGCAAAATCACGGAAATCGATCCAAACAATCCCGATGGCTGGACCAACATCGGCCGCGTTCTCGTACAGGAAGGAAATATTTCCGGCGCCAAGGAAGTGCTGCAGCGCGCGCTGGCAGTGGCTCCCGCGCTCGCGCGAACTAATTTTTTCTATGCCAAGGCGCTGCGCAGCGAAGGCAAATATGACGAAGCCATCGCCCACTTGCGCACCGTGCTCCAGCAATATCCTCGCGATCGAGTGGTCCACAATGAGCTCGGCCGCATCCTCTTCCTGAAGCGCCAATATCCCGCCGCCATTGACGAATTCAACGCCACTCTCGAAATCGATCCCGAAGATTTGCAAGCCAATTACAATTTAATGCTTTGCTACAACGGCCTGAAGCAGGAAAATCGCGCCAAGGAATACCAAGCGCGTTATTTGCGTTTCAAAGCCGATGAATCCGCGCAATCCATCACCGGTCCCTACCGCCAAATTCATCCCGAAGACAACGTCGAGCGCCAGGCAATTCACGAACACGTCTCCGCCCCCCTAGCAATCGCCGCCCCTCCAAATCCACTCGCTACAAAGTCCGGCGCGCTCCAACTCCGCCCGCTACAAAATCGGCCTCCGTCCAGCTCTTTAGGGGGTCGGAGCTTCAGCTCCGACATTCAAGCTCGCAAGCGAGAAGGGCTTTAGCCCCTGAAGCCTCCGCTTCGGCTGCTCGCGGAACCGCATTGCGCCTCCAAACCAAAACACCGAAGCGAGTAGCAGACCACCCTGCCCCAGCACCAAGGCCGGCAATTGATGCGCTCCCGCCAGATTCAGTTGTCTGTCATCGGCCATTGTCCTTGCCGCTCTAACCGCGTTCGCCTACCCTTCCGCAAAACCCGGTCCACCTCCCGCCACCGCTGGAATCCATTTCGAAGACGTCACGCATTCCGCCGGAATCCATTTCACTCACAACACCGGCGCCTTCGGCAAAAAATACCTTCCCGAAACCATGGGCCCTGGCGCTGCATTCATCGATTACGATAACGACGGCTGGCAGGACATTTTCCTCGTCAACGGAATGGACTGGCCTGGCCACGGCCAGCATCATTCCGTGCCCGCGCTCTACCACAATGATCACGACGGCACCTTCACCGACGTTACGAGCAAAGCAGGCCTCGCCGTGCCGATGTTTGGAATGGGCGTTGCCGTCGGCGATTACAATAACGACGGCTACGACGATCTCTTCGTCACCGCGCTAGGCCAAAGCCATCTGTTCCGCAACAATGGCAATGGAACTTTCACCGATGTCACCAAGGAAGCCGGCCTCAGCGGCCCCAATGAATTCAGCACCAGCGCCGCATGGGTGGATTACGATCACGACGGCAAACTCGATTTAATCGTCGCCAACTACGTTCAATGGTCTCTCGACAAAGATCTTTACTGCACGCTCGATGGCAAATCCAAATCCTACTGCACCCCGGAATCCTACAAAGGCACTTCCGTCCGCCTGTGGCACAACAATGGCAACGGAACGTTCACCGACGCTACGCGCGCCGCAGGCCTCTACGACGCCACTTCCAAGAGTTTGGGCATCGCGATTCTCGACGCCAATCAAAAGGGCGGGCCGGATATCGTCATCTCCAATGACACGCAGCCGAACAAGCTCTACATCAACAACGGCAATGGCACATTCACCGAAAAAGCCGTGCTCGCCGGAATCGCCTTTAACGAGGACGGCGTCGCGCGTGCAGGAATGGGCATCGATGCCGCCGATTACGACCGCTCCGGCTATCCCGGTATCCTGATCACCAATTTCTCGAATCAAATGTTGGCGCTTTATCACAACGAAAAAAACGGCCTGTTCGTCGACGAAGCTCCGCAATCCGAAATCGGCCGCGCCAGTTTGCTCACGCTCGGCTTCGGCTGTTTTTTCTTCGATTACGATCTCGACGGCTGGCCCGATATTTTCATCAACAACGGCCACATTGAAGACAGCATCGAGCGCGTCCAGCAGCAAGTCCATTTCGCCGAGCCGCCGCATCTTTTCCGCAACAACGGCGGCGGACAATTTGATGAGGTCACCTCGAAAATGGGCGCCGGCTTCAATAAGCCGCGCGTGGCTCGCGGCGCCGCCTACGGGGACATCAACAACGACGGCGCACTCGATCTGCTGATCACCACAAACGGCGGCCCCGCATTGCTCTTTCGCAATACCGGCGCCACCAATCACAGCTTGCGCATCAAGCTGGTTGGCACAAAATCAAATCGCGACGGAATCGGAGCGAGCGTGCGCGTGATCGCAGGCAACGATTCCCAATCACAAATGTTGCGCAGCGGTTCCAGTTATCTATCCTCCAGCGAACTGGTTCTAACCTTTGGCCTGGGCTCGCACACGCTAGCCGATTCCATCGAAATCAAATGGCCCAGCGGCCAGATGGACAAGCTTTCGAAAGTTGCCGCGGACGAGAATCATCACCGTGAAGGAAGGCCAGGGAATCGCCGCTTCTCTCCCTCTAAACAAGCGCGCGTCTCCGTGAAGGCCGCGTATAATGCCCCGTCATGCAGAAGGTGCCGAAGAGGATGAGCGCGAAATCTCTGCGTCTGCTTGTCTCGTTCATCGCATTTGCCGCGCTGGCCTGGGTTTCCATTTCTCCGGCATTCACCGGACAATCCTCTGCATCGCAACACTCGAAGTCACCAGCACTGCCGCCCGCCGCTCCGTCGAAATCGCAACAAGCCGCGCGACTGAATAGCCTCGGCGTAGCCGCGCTCAACCAGCAGCAAATGGAAAAAGCCCTGAAATATTTCGAGCAAGCCGCCGCGCTCGATCCACAACTTTTTGCGGCGCGCCTGAATCAAGGAATTGCACTTCTGAACCTGCAGCGATACGAAGCTGCGGGAAAAATCCTGCTCGAAGCCACGCAAGCCGGTCCAAAAAGCGCGCGAGCCTGGTTCAATCTCGGCCTCCTTCAAAAATCCACCAACGAAACTGAAAAAGCCATCGCCTCCTTTAAACAAGTAGCGGCCATCGATCCCGCCGATCCCGAAACGCATTATTTTCTGGGCCTGCTCTATTCGCAGCTTCATCAATACGAAAAAGCCATTCCCGAATATCAGCGAGCGCTCGCCGCGAATCCCTTTCACGTTTCCTCGGAATTCGGCCTCGCGCAGGCTTATCAGCGTTCCGGCAAGCCAGACGAAGCCAAAACGCACCTGGCCCGCTTCCAGCACTTAACGCAGGATAAACTCGGCTCGCCCATCAGCCTGGTATATGGTGAACAAGGAAAATATTCGCTCGCCGAACAAACCACGCCCGCGCTCGCCCCGCTCCTGCCGCAAATCCCCGTTCGCTTTGAAGTCGCAACCGAAAAATCAGGATTTCCCACGAAGGCGTCCGCTTCCGCGCTCGTGCCGAAAACCAGCGGAGAATTCCTCGGCTCCGGTGCTTGCGTTTTCGATTACGACGGCGATGGCAAACCGGATTTATTCCTCGCCAACGCCGATGGCAGCGGCGCCGCCGCGCTCTACCGCAATCTTGGCAATGGCCGTTTCGAAAATGCCACGCACTCCGCGCGATTGGAAATAAAGCCGCATGCGATCGGTTGCGCCGCGGGCGATTACGATAATGATGGCCACACCGATCTCGCCGTCAGCTTCAACGGCGGCCTCCAGCTTTTTCACAACGAAGGCAACGGCACTTTCACCGACGCAACCGAATCCTCAGGCATCCACATGGACGGCCTGGTGATGGGTCTCACCTTCGTCGATTACGATCACGACGGCGATCTCGATCTCTACGCCACCCGCTTCGCCGATTATCCGGTCGAAGACATCCAGCAACTTGCTCCGCCGCCCGGCTCCGCCAAAACCACAAACGTCCTCTGGCGAAATAACGGCAATAAAACATTCACCGATTGGAGCAAGGAATCCGGTCTCGACCAGTTCCCCAATAGCTTCGGAGCAATCGCGAGCGACGTCAATAACGACCGCGCCGTCGATCTCATCCTCACCGGCTGGCACAAATCCATCCCGGTCCTGCTGAATCAACGCGAAGGGAAATTTAAGTACACCACGCCATTCGCATCCGTCTCGTCGCCGCCCGCCATCGGCGCCACGGCTCTCGATTTCAATAAAGACGGCTGGATGGATTACGCCTTCACCTATTACGGCGGCGATGCGCTGATGCTGTGGCGCAATAAAGATGGAGTAAATTTCGAGCCTGTTCCCACTTCCCAAACTCGATTGGCTACGCGGCTGGGGAGTCGCTGCGATTGATTATGACAATGACGGTTGGATCGATCTGGTAGCAGTCGGTGAAAATGCGCAGGGCGGACAGATTGCGCTGCTGCGAAACGAAGGCCCCAAAGGATTTCGGGACGTTACAAAAGAAGTTGGCCTGGACAAAGTGAAACTCACAAATCCGCGCGCCGTCAGTGGCCGCGGATTTCGATGGCGATGGCGCAACTGATCTGCTCATCACTCAAAATGGCGGCCCGCCCGTGCTTCTCCGCAACGTTGGCGGAAATCGCAATCATTGGATTCAACTCGCGCTCAAAGGCACCAACGACAATAAAAACGGCTTCGGAACAAAACTCGAATTATTCGCGGGCGCGCTCTATCAAAAATGGGAAGTGGTCAGCAGTTCCGGCTACCTCGGCCAAAACTCGGCCCAAATCACCGCGGGCCTCGGTGCGGCGCGCGAAGCCGATGTTGTGCGCATGCTCTGGCCTACCGGAGTCTTGCAGGACGAAATCCAGCTAGCCGCTGGCAAAAATTCACAATATTTCTGAAATCGATCGCCGCGGCAGTTCCTGCCCCATCGTCTTCGTCTGGAACGGCAGCCGCTACGAATTTCTCGCCGATATGGTCGGCCCCGGAATCGTCGGCCACTGGACCGGCCCCGGCCAGCGCGATGTTCCCGATCCCACCGAATATTTGAAAGTGGATGGCGCAAGCGTTCGCCCGCGCAACGGCCGCATCAGTTTCCGCATGCTCGAACCCATGGAAGAACTCGATTATCTCGACCAGGTGCGCCTGCTCGCCGTCGATCACCCATCCAATATCGAAGTCTATCCAAACGAATATTTCGCCAGCAATCCGCCGTTCCCCGAATTTAAAGTGATTGCCAGCCTCGGCGCGCATTTGCCTGCGGGAGCCTGGGACGATCAAGGCCGCGACGTTTTGCCGCAGCTTTCACGCCGCGATCGCGTCTACGTCACCGATTTTCCCAATGCGCCGTATCAGGGATTCGCCGCCATGCACACACTCACGCTCGATCTAGGCGATTGGGATTCCTCGCATCCGTTGCGCCTGCTGCTCGATGGCTTCACCGATTATTTCACAGCGAATTCCATGTATGCCGCATGGCAGGCCGGAATTCAGCCGCTCGCGCCCTACGTCGAAGCGCAGGATTCTCTCCGGCACATGGATTCGCGTGATGGACGATATGGGTTTTCCCGCCGGCCTCGCGCGAACCATGATCGCCGACCTAACCGGCCGTGTGCCAGCAGGCACTCGCAAAATCCGCATCGTCACCAACCTGAAAATTTATTGGGACCGCATCCGCATCGCAAATTCCGCGCCCAATCTTCCTTTCAATTTGCACGAAGTGCCGCTCGCGGCCGCCACTCTGGATTTCAAAGGTTATCCCCGCGTGATCGAAGGCAATCCCCTAAACGATATCCGTTACGTCTACGAAGACATCAGCCCCACCGGCCCTTATACGCGCCAGATCGGCAACTACACCCGCTACGGCGACGTCAGCGCCCTGGTCCAGGCCTCCGACGAAAAATACGCAATCTACGGCTCAGGAGACGAAGTCCAGGTGGAATTCAATCCCTCAAATCTTCCGCCGCTCACCCGCCGGATGGACGCGCGACTACTTTTTCTTCGCCGATGGCTTCGCCAAAGATATGGATTTCTATGCCGCCCACGGCGACACAGTCGACCCGCTCCCCTTCCACACCCTAATCCCCTATCCCTATCCCAACGGCACCAATATCCCACAGACGCGGATCACCTGAAATATCTCCTCAATTACAACACCCGCCCAGTAGCCGGCCCACCAGCCAACGCCTACCGCTTCCAATATTCGCCGCCGAAGTAACAGCAATTTGAAATCTCGCCCCTAACCCCTAAGCCCCGCGCGCCCTCAATATCGTTTCTACCCGAACGGCTTTATAGGCCGTGCGGTTTTTCAGCTCCGATGGATAAATCGTAGTTCTGATCTCGGGCTATGTAGGGGCCGGCTCTCGCGCCGATTACCTTCCCGACTCTTCGTAGGGAAGCCGCGCCCCTGCTTTTACGATTGGGCAATGCCGCCATTCAAGCCTCTGCAGTCATCCCGAACGGAGTGAGGGATCCAGAGCAACCGCAAAACAAAAGGAGCCTGCAAATGCAGGCTCCCAATTACCAGAAGCTACATGCTCGTCGATCCGCGACCAACCGCCCCTAAAACTTCGCCTCATCCGCCGAGGGCCCATACAACGCAGGCACCGGAATATTGTTCAACCGCAAATAAACCGTCAATTGCCCGCGATGATGGATCACATGATTCATCACAAAGCTGCGATACACCGCAATCCTCGGCATGCTGAACAGTGTCTTGCCGTTTTCCAACAGCGACCAGGATTTGAAAAAAGCCGCGTCCGGCGTGCCTGCCAGCACCGCGCGCGCATCAGCCACATTCTTATCAAACGTCTGCAGCAATTCCTCCCGCGAAGCCGGAGCTTTCGGCCCTTCCATCTGCGCTCCACCCGGCGCGATATCCAGCGAATCTTCCTTGATCATCGATCCCACCCATCCCGGCATGGTTGCCAGGTGGCTCGCCAGCCATCCCATCGTTCCCGACTTGTCGTGCGGCTTCCAACCAAATTTCTCCGCCGGTACCCGCTCCAGCGCCCGCCGCGTATTGGCCATCTCATGATCAAATTCCGGTAACAGCGATTCACTCAGTGCCATGCATTCCTCCATCCCTCAAAATTTTCCCACAATCCCAGCCGCCAAATCATAGGCGAACAAAAAGCGAAACTCAAGAACTTTCGCATAGTTTTCACGCGGCGAAGTGTTGGCCGATCAGACTAGATTAAGATCCGGCCTTCGAACTCAACTTCACTCCATGTATTGTTTTACAACAGCATTAAACTCATCCGACGAGTGGCACGCGATCTCCTCCCCTGACGGTGGTGTGACTTTGCAATCGATTGGCGGAACTTCCCAGAACTTCTTATCCTTGCGGGAAGTCCACAAATAATTGCCATAGACCTTTCCCTCGAAGGCATCGATTAACAGTATTGAGGTCATGACCTCGCCCGGCCGCTTGGAGGGCTCAGTGTTCTGAATCTGAACAAAGCAATGATTCAGTTTCAGATTATAGTGGCTAGAGTAGACAGCGGCTCCTCCTATCTTGTATCCCTCATCAGTGAATTCTTCTCGCGCCTGTTTCGCACACCTTTCCTGAATGTCTAGGTTCGCTGACTTCGAAGTCGATTCCAGGTTGGATGTGAGCTGCTCCACGCGTAGTTGCTGCTCTCGAAGGGCAGCAGACTTTGTGTAAAGCAGCAAACTAAGTATTCCAACTGAAACTGCGAGCAGGGCCAGTGCAATGTTTTTCATAACTGATTGGGGCAACTTGAATTTGCCT
The DNA here is from genome assembly GCA_963797765.1 of uncultured Acidobacteriota bacterium. Lineage (GTDB taxonomy): Bacteria > Acidobacteriota > Terriglobia > Acidiferrales > UBA7541 > JBGPTK01. The sequence goes on from CAWCQU010000007.1 coordinate 236,512, forward strand.
TGTCGACGCAGTGCCCAAATGCAGAGAACTCGTGTCGACATGAATCAGATTCGCCGAATTTACAAAGTAGAAGGACAGACCAAACCCCAGTCACATTCGCAGCCCGCGGCTCTCCGGCAAAGCTCACCGGCTTCTTACCCCGCGCGCCGCTCCGCCCGAAACTCCGCCTCGCTGAAAATTTCCGCCGTAAACGCCTCAATCTTCGTCCCCGGCTCTTTCCACGCGCCCGGATCGAGCCCGCCCTTCACGCATGTTTCGTTCAAAAATCGCTCCGCCGACCACCCGCGCTCGCTGGCCACTTGAGGCAGCAGCAACCCGCGCCGCGGCCCGCGCGAAATCAGCAATCCATGTTTGCCGATCGTGATATGTTCCGGCGCGATGGGCTCAATCGGAGACAGCACCGAAACCTCAATTTCCAGGTCGCTCACTTCATCTGCGCGCACCGCTTCAAATCGCGGATCTTCCAGCGCCGCAGCCCGCGCACAATAGGCCACGGTCTCCGCCAGCGAATTCACGGCGATCACCTGGCCAATGCATCCGCGCAGCCGCCGGCCCCGCCGAAGTGTAATAAAAACTCCGCAAGGATTCAGCAGCGCGCCAAATTCAAATTTTGATGGGATTTTCAAAAGCCGCCCAGATTGGGCAGCCTCGACGACCGCCAGCCGCGCCAATTCCAGCAACGCGCGGCGTTCGTCCTCAAGGAGCGGTGACATCTTGAGTCTTTTTTTCCTGTTCCAGCACCAGCGCCGCGCGGCGGTGCCGCTGCTTCACGCTTTCATCCACCTGGCTCCAGAACATCAAAAAGTAATGCACCGCCGAAGCCACCGCGCTCACTACCACCAGCCACAAAAGAATCGGCGCCAGAAAGCGCATCAGCAGATGCCGCGCGCCCAAGATCACCGCGCATCCCGCCAGCACCTGCAACACCATTTTCGATTTTCCCAGTGGCGACGCGGGAATAATCAATCCCTCCGCCGAGGCAATGCTTCGCAATCCCAGAACGATAAATTCCCGCCCGATGATGATCACCACCATCCACGCGGACACCAGCCCCATTTCCACCAGCGAAATAAACGTCGCCGAAATCAGCAGTTTATCCGCGATCGGATCCAGCAGAATTCCCAGCGTGGTGATTTCGCCGCGTTTGCGCGCCAGGTATCCATCCATGGCGTCGGTCATCGCCGCTACCAGCAGAATCAGAACGCCCCAGATTTCATAATGGACCGCGAGGCCCAGCACGTCCAGATTAGGCTCCCGCGTCAGTAGGACAACAACCAGCAGTGGGACGAAAAAGATCCGCAGGATTGTGAGGCTATTTGGCAGATTCATGTTGCGCTCGGCGAACCCGGCTTCGCCAACCCCGCAGTACCGCAGTGTGAGGGGAACTCGCTCACTATAAACCCGCCAATCGGTCCAGTCAATGTTGCACCCCCGGGCACGCAACAAGAAAATCTCTGTCCGATGAAACTCTTCCAAGATTGTTTTGCCGCTTCGTCTTTGATTCCCGGCCGTCACGCGCAAACAATGCCCGGCAGCCGCGGTTTTCAAGCATTCCTTCGCGATAGTTCGCTGTTTGCAAGAACGCCATCAAACGGTCCGTCTGGGACGACAGTTCGCATCCACCAGACAAGTCAATGCGCCGGAAATGCCCGAAAATAAGCCCTTTCCGTCCAAGAAAAGACTTAGGCCCGAAGTAACTGATAGTGAACATCCTGCTGCAAACCTGTGCAAATTGAATAGTTCATGCGCCAGAGCAATTTAAGAACCATTAAAAGACTCGGCCATCCGAAACTGTTAAGTAACTGCCTATAAATCATAGCGTTGCAGCGTTCACGCAGGCGTAATATATTTTTCTGGCAGGAATTTCGCAGGCGGGCTTTGATTTCGTAGTCCCCAATTTCCACAACTATTTCCACAGACCCTACCCCCGCCAGCCTCAATAAAACGCTCTATTTTCAAGTCTGGACAGGGTTTAAAACTAGATATCCTCAGTCGCTACGCGCGCCTCGGTCCGGCCAGCACTCGGCCCGGCAAAAAGAGTATCGCGCGCAGCAAATCAAGCACTCCATCCACCGCGATTCCCACCAGGCGGAAGGGCAGCAATAGCAGCCAAACAATCGGATATAGAATCAGCGCGAGCAGCGCCAGCGGCCAGCAAATCACCAACAAAATGCACCAGAGAAGGAATTTCGCCATTTCCGGATTCTCCTCTGCCTATGAATACGAGATCATACTCAATCCGGTTCCCATTCCGAAAATAAATTCACCGCGCTACTTCTTCGGAAAATTCGTCCAGCCGCCGCGCCAGTGACTCCGGCAATTCCGCATCGATGTGCATGTGACCGTCGTCCACCGAAGATTCCAGCACTCTTCCGCAAGTATAAACCAGCGCCAGGTATCGTCCTTCGGACATCGGCACACGCAGCCGCGTTCGCACCAGCGGATCCACCGGCATCGCCTTATCGATCCGCCGCAGCAGCTCGTCCACTCCTTCGCCGGTCTTCGCCGAAACGAAAACGCTGCCATCCGCCCGATTCTTCATCAACGCGTTCAATTCTTCTTCCTGCATTTGATCGATTTTGTTAAACACGCGCAGCCGCGGCCGGTCCTCGGCTCCCAGGTCTGCCACACTTTCTCGACCGCTGCATCTTGTTCCTCATTTTGAGGATTCGAAACGTCCGTCACCTGCAAAATCAGCGAAGCTTCCTGCACTTCTTCGAGTGTCGCGCGGAAAGCCGCGATCAGCGCGGGCGGCAAATCGCGCAAAAATCCCACTGTGTCACTCACCAGCACGCGCCGCCGCGAGGGTAATCGCACCGCGCGCACTGTGGGATCGAGCGTCGCAAACATTTTGGACGACGTCAGCACCTCGGCCTTTGTCATGGCATTAAACAATGTCGATTTACCCGCGTTGGTATAGCCCACCAGCGCCACCATGCCCAGCGGCACCGCCTGCCTCGCGCGCCGCCGAGTGGCTCGCTGCTTTCGCACCAGTTCAATCGCGTCTTGAATTTTGCTCACTCGCTCGCGGATGCGCCGCCGGTCCGTTTCCAGTTTCTGTTCGCCCGGTCCGCGCGTGCCGATTCCGCCGCCCAGCCGCGAAAGTTCCACGCCGCGCCCGGTCAGCCTCGGCAGCAGATAATTCAATTGCGCCAGTTCCACTTGCAATTGCCCTTCTCGCGTCCGCGCGTGCTTCGCGAAAATATCCAGAATCAATTGAGTGCGATCAATCACTCGGCAGTCCGTGGCCTGCTCCATGTTCCGCTGCTGTCCCGGAGTCAAATTTCGATCCACGATCACCAGCGGCGCTTTTCTCATCTGCGCTTCGATTTTCAGTTCTTCCAGCTTTCCTTTGCCGATCAACGTGGCCGGATCGAGAGTGTCGCGCAGCTGCAACAGACTCCCCACCACGTTCGCACCCGCGCTCACTGCCAACTCTTCCAATTCGACAAGCGATTCGCGCTCTCGCTCGCCCGCCGTTGCGCCCGGCAGCTTTCGCGTTCGCTTTATGCCTACGCCCAGCAGCACCACGCGTTCCCGGTTATCTACAGTTTGTGGAGTTTTCATTCGATTTTGTAAACCTTGCCGACCGGCACATTTTCCGCCCCATAGTTCTGCCCTCTAAGGCATGCGAGCCTCGGCCAACCAGATTGATGGGACCATCACGTTTCTGAGGTGAACACCTGCGGCTTCGTTCTCAAATGGCTAGGACCCACTCTACGCAGCAGTATATACCTGTCTCGATTCCCGCGCGACCGCGTTCCGTCTGCGCTCTCCGTTCCTCTGCGGTAGATCCTTTCTTCTGACTTTTCCTTCTCTTAGCACCACAATCAAACTAAATGCCCCCGCAACGCTGTTGACCAACCTCCAATCTCATCGTTTCTTCGGCGACGCCACCGCCTGCCCCTCCAGCGCTGCCGCTGCCAGCACCAGCCTCGACAAAAAATTCCCAACCGACCGCTGACCTTCACGCAAGCTCGCATCCCGCTGCGCGCGATTTACCCAACCCAAGTAGAGCTGGTAGACCGCCTCTCCCCACCACTTCGCCTCGCGCTCTTCAAATCCGATGTCCTCGAGCACTTCCGCGATATACCCCACCCGCCTCTCTTCCACCTTCCGGACCCGTGCCCCCACTTCCTGATCCTTCTGCGCCCAATCAAACACCGCAGCCTCTAATGCGCTATAGCCCGATCCCCCAACCAATTCAACCAATCTTCCCCAACGCTCCGCAGCCTCTCCCTGTTCCGCCTGGTTCAACAACCAATCGATCTCCTGCAGCTCCCATGCGTCCAGCATGGCTGTGAGCAGATCTTCGCGCTTCCCGAAATGCCAGTAAAAACTGCCCTTGCTCACTTTCAAGTCGCGCGCCAACACTTCCACACGAACCCCTTCAATTCCCCCAGCCGCCAACGTGCGCAGCCCTGCCTGCACCCAATCCTGCCGCCCAAGCTGCTGCCGGGCCTGCTTCTCATCTGCCGCGGCTGCGGCCGGCATCGGATTTGATTTAGCTCTAGCAGCACCAGTTCCGCTTTTCATATAAACCTCCAGGTAGTGCACGGTTTACTCACTCGATTTCGAAGGCTGCATGATCGCGTTGCGCCGTCCCTTTCTCGTCCCGATTGGTTCCGTCGGAAAGGGTGGCATCTTGCACCGTTCGAATACGCATTGAGTGCTCGTTGTAGAGCTATGCCGTTAAATTGTCTGGCTGGGGAGGTGAAGTTCTTCAAGAAACATACGCTCCCGTACGGGAATGTCAAGGTTTAATTAAAAAACACCTCAATACGGCTCCGTATGCTCACTCGGCAACTTGAAACTGACGATAGACGCCTCAACCGTACCACTGAAGATCAATTCTATGAACTCCCACCAGCGATCCCCCGGCCGAGAAGAAAGCTTTCAACTTCCCTCTGTACCGCGGCAGAATCACCAAATCCCGCGAACCACTCCACATCGCGTTCCTTCCGAAACCAAGTTAACTGCCGCTTGGCATATTGCCGGGTGGCATGCTGAATAGCCAGAATTGCCTTCTCGATCGATATCTCACCATTCAAATGCTTCAACAGCTCAGGGTAACCGATAAATTCAAACGGCTTGGCCGAAGCGGGAATTCCTCTTTCGATCATCTTCCGCACCTCCTCCACCCACCCTCCCGCCACCATTCCCTCAACTCGACAATCGATCCGCCGGTAAAGCTCATCTCGCGGCGGCTGCAAGCCCACTTTCACCGCCTCGAAACCGGGCAATCCGGGCCGTCCCGCCAGAAACACCTCTGTCGCCGGCTTCCGCGCCAGCACACAAATCTCGATCGCCCGGATCACCTTCTGCGTGTCCCGCTCGGCAATTCGCCCGGCGGCCGCAGGATCAAGCCGCCCCAGCAGCCGGTGCAAATATCCCGCCCCCCGCAACGCCTCACGCTTGCGCAGCCGGTCTCGCAAGGCCTCCGATCTTCCGGGAGCCTCCGCCAATCCTTCCAGCAGCGCCCGCAAGTAAAGTCCCGTCCCAACCGTCAAAATCGGCACGCACCCGCGCGCCTTGAGCTGCTCGAGCACCGCAATCGCACGGTGACGATACTCCCCCGCCGTAAACACTTCCTCGGGATCAACAATGCCCACCAGGTGATGAGGAATACCGCGCTGTTGGGCAGGCGGCACCTTGGCCGTGCCGATATCAAAATGCCTGTAAACCTGCGTCGAATCGCACACCACCACTTCGCCGCCCAATCGTTCGCCAAGACGAATCCCCAGCGCCGATTTCCCCGATGCGGTCGGCCCCACAATCGCAACCAGCCGGGCCGGCAAATTCATCCGTGGAATCTCCAGTAGCGCAGCAGCAGAAAAACCAGGACAAGGGCCGCCAACAGCAGGGTCCCCAACACTTGTGTGCGATTCAGTTTCACTGGTAATCGATGGGAAGATTATAGAGGAAAATAAAGCGAAGTTCGATATAGGGCCCGCTGAAGGCAGGCGGCAACGGCTCGAAGGGGCTCGACGCGCGAATCGACGACATCGATGCCCGGTCCAGCGGTTCTTTCCCGGATGTCCGTTCCAGCACCGGGTCCGTCTCCGCCACCACGCCGTCCTTATATACCTTGAAGCGCAGCATCACCCGGCCCTGTTCGCCCAGCCGGGCTGATTCCGGAATAATCGCATACCAATTCCGCTTCACGCTCTCGAGTAAACGAGCCAGATAGTTGGTAAAGTCCACGCCTTCAGTCGGCGTGAGCATTTGCAGATTTCCGCCCAGATATCCTTGTGGACCTCCGCCCTGGCCGCCACCGCCTCCACCACCTGCTGGACTGCGCGGCACAGGGCCGGCAAATCCGCCGCCGGTAGGACCTTCTCGCCCTTTCAGCGCACCCTGCAAGGATTGCTGCAGCGATTTTCCCGGCGACATCTGCGGCATCGCAAATGTGTTATCCACCTTCGGCGGCGGCACATTTTCGAGCCGCGGCGGCGCTTGCGGCACCGGTTGGCTCACTGGCGCTTGCGGCTGCGTTCTTGGCGTGATCTGCGGCGTCGGCGCGGCCGGCAGATTCGGCTGCACGGAAGGGGCTGGCGCCGGTGCTGGCGGTCCCGGGGGTGGAGTGAACTCCATGCTCGGCGCCACTTTCCTTAAAATGCCCGGATCCACGTGCATTTTCGGGCTTGGCGGCTGCGTGGATGGCGGAGTTTTGGGTATTTCATCCATCGACGGCGGCAGGTAGACGAAACTCAGTTGCTTGCGCGCCAGTTCTAGATCTTCTTTTGACGGCCCGTGATTTGGAAAAAGCTTCGGAGATAAAATGATCAGCGTGATCAGCAGAATGTGTGTGATCAGCGAACCGAGCCGCGCGATTTGATTCCAATCCGCTCCCCGCGTGTCCACCGGCCGGTCCATCAGATTCACGTCGCCGGTCGTCATTACGTCTGGTTCGACCACGTCTTCGGGGAAGAACGTGTGGGGAATGTGCTCGGCACTCTCCAGCGGCCCGGATTCCAGGCCCGCCGGCACCACCGTCCGCGTATCCAAAATCGATACCGGCATGAAGTCCGGCGGTCCCTCGGCTTTTTCGAACGGCTTCACCGGCGTGTCGCGAGGAATCAGCATGCGCGCTGCCAACACATCCAGCGGCAGGTGCAGTGGAATTTTCGACCGCGCATCAATCGGCGTGGCCGGCATGTTGTTGGGAATTACCGTCCGCTCATCCAGCAGCGTCGTCGTGCGGCGAGGCTGCGCCTTTCGGTCGTCGTCCGTTAGCGGCCGGAGATTTCTAGGAACCAGCAGTCGGGGGATCATGGGGCGTCCTGAGGAGCGAACGCACCCAGTTGGACGCGCCGCGCGTGTTCGAGGATGCCTGCCATCACGCGGTCGGCCAATTCCAATGCCCGCCGCCCGGCCGCGCCATCCACCAACGGCGCGCGCCGAGTGCGCACCGATTCCAAAAAGGCGCGCAATTCGGCGCGCAGCGGCTCTTCGGATTCAGTCGGCAGCTTTTCAAAATTGATTTGTGGCGACGTCGCCGCGCCTTCCACGTGAATGCGCACCGCGTCCTGCCGCGTGTAATCCACAGAAATATATTCGCGCTCCTGGAAAAAGCGCATCTTGCGCACGCGCTCGGTGGAGACGCGGCTCGCCGTCACGTTGGCCACGGCGCCGGTGGCAAATTCAATCCGCGCATGAGCAATGTCAACCTTGTCCGTCAGCACCGGAATTCCCACCGCTTTCAAATCCGTCACCGGAGCGTTCACCAGCGCGAGCAAAATATCCAGGTCATGAATCATTACGTCATAAACAACATCCACATCCAGGCTGCGCGGCGTGAAAACTCCCAGCCGGTGCACCTCGAAAAACAGCGGCCGCGTCACGATTTTCATCGTTGCCACCACTGCCGGATTGAATCGCTCCAAATGCCCCACCTGCAAAATTCGCCCGTTGCGTTTCGCCGACGCAATCAACTGATCGGCCTCGGCCAGTGAAGCCGCAATTGGCTTTTCCACCAGCACGTCGATTCCTTGCTCCAGCAGTTGCGTTCCCAACCAACCGTGCTCCACGGTCGGCACAGCCAGGCTCACCGCGTCCACGCCTGCTCGCGCCAGTTCCCGCACATCGGCGATCACGCTAGTTCCGAATTCCTCGGCCACTTTCGCCGCGCGGTCCGCGTCCGCATCCACAATTCCAACTAGCTCGGCATCTCCCAGTTCCCGCCACACGCGCACGTGGTTGCGTCCAAAATCCCCCGCTCCCACCACTGCCACGCGAATTTTTCTCGTCTCATTCACCGGTTAAATCCCGCCCTCTGAGATTCCTGCTCCGCTTCAAACGCCTGAATCGTGATTTCCGATTCGTTCGCGGCCTCGATCAGTTTCTCCCGGTCGAACAACAGCGTCCGCCCCGCATCGATCGCCAATGCCGTTGCGCTCGAGCGCCGCATCATTTCAATCGTCGGCAATCCAACCACCGGCACGTCGAATCGCATATCCTGTTTCGGCTTGCTCACTTTCACCACCGTCAACCGCTGGCCGCTCACCAGCCGCGAAGCCCGATCGATCGTTTCGTCGGTTCCTTCCATTGCTTCAATCGCCACGCAGGCCCGGTCACAGATCACCACCGTCTGCCCCAGATCGAGCCCCGCAATTTGCCGCGCGATGTTCCGCCCGTACGCAATATCCGCAACCTCATTCTCATCCGGTGCGCGCTTCGTCAGCACTCCAGCCGCCGGCACCAGCGGCGCCAGGAACGCCGTCGAATTCACCAGTTCGATGCCTTCCTCTTCCAGCACTTTGGCCACCGCGCCGATCAGCGAATCCGTGTTCTTCGACGTCAAGCTCAGCAGCAGCTTCGCCAGTTTCCAATCCGGCCGGATCGAGCTGAAAATCTTATTGTGTTTCACTTGCCCGGCCATCACCGCCCGCTTCACGCCTTCCTGGTGCAGCAGGTCGATTGTCCGGCTCAATTCGCCCAGGCTCACCCAGTGCAGCACGCGGGCCTCATCTTCCAATTCCGGCGAAGCCTCTTCGCGAATTGCGATTACCACCATTTCGATTCCCTGGCTGCGCGCGCCTTCCAGGACGAGGAAAGGAAACTTTCCGTTCCCGGCGATCAGTCCCCACCGCTCGCCGGACCCAGAAACTTTTTCGGCCACCACGCGCGCCTCCTACTTAATCAGGCCGCGTTCGGCCGTTTCGATAAAGCGGATCAATTCTAGGACGTCTGGTGAGCCTTGCGCGGTTACACGCATTTGTTCCACCGCCTGCGTGGTATTCAGTTTTGATCTCAACAGCAGCCGGAACGCACCCTCAATGGCCGCAATTCGTTCTTTCGAAAACCCTTTACGCTCCAGCCCAATCGTATTCACACCGTAGCACCGCGAATCGCGCGGCGATACCACCAAGGCAAACGGCGGCACATCCTGCGTAATCACCGTGTGCGCGCCGATATAAGCATGCCTCCCAATCCGGCAAAATTGCTGTACCGGACAGAACGCCCCCACCGTCGCGTGATCTTCCACCGTCACATGCCCCGCCAGCGTAGCCCCATTGATCAGGATCGTATGGTCGCCTATCTGCGAATCATGCCCCACGTGAGCGCTCGCCATAATCAGGCAATGGCTCCCGATCCGCGTAATGCCTCCGCCCTTTTTCGTCCCCCGGCTGATCGTCACGTACTCGCGAATCTCATTCGCATCGCCCATATCGAGCGAAACGCGCTCTCCCGCATAAGTCAAATCCTGCGGATCGCATCCCACCGCGCAAAATGGATATAGCTTGTTCCCACGCCCCAATTTCGCCGGCCCCTCCACGGTAGCGTGATGCCACAAAACGCACCCATCCCCCAACTCCACCTCATCCCCCACCACGGCATACGCCCCAACGCGCACACCCTTCCCAATCCGCGCAAGCGGCGAAACAATAGCCCTCTCGTCAATCTCACTCATAGAGTCGCACCACACGTCGTCTCGCTACTGGTCCTCAGAGCCCCGGATTCCACATGATTCTTGGTGAGGGGAGGCGATGCCAAGGCAAGCTTTTCAGGGAGTCGGAGCTTTAGCTCCGACATAACAGCCCCAAGAAAACTGGGGGCTTTAGCCCCTGAAGCAAATACCCTCCCCCCTCACTTTGGCCGGTCCACCATCTTGCACATCAAAATCGCCTCCGCCGCCAGCTCGCCATCCACAGTAGCCCTCCCCTGCAACTTGCAAAAATCCCCGCGAAAATTCAGCACCGTCACTTCCACCCGCAACTGATCCCCCGGCACCACCGGCCGGCGAAACCGCGCCTCATCAATCGCCACAAAATAAAGCAGCTTCGAATCCCGCTCCGGAATCTCGAGCAGCAACAGTAACCCGCCCGTCTGCGCCATCGACTCCACAATCAGGACCCCAGGCATAATCGGCTTCCCTGGAAAGTGTCCCGCAAAATAATCCTCATTGATCGTCACATTCTTGATGCCCACAATGCGCTTCAGTTTCTCCATCTCCACAATCTGATCCACCATCAGAAACGGATAGCGGTGCGGAAGGATCTTCTGGATCCCAATCGTGTCAAGGATCATCGTCTACCTCGTCCTGCCATGTAGTATGGGAACTAAGTGCGCAAAACCCACCTATTCTAACTGATGATCTCAACAGAAGAAACCCGACCCGCAAGAATGGCGGCACGGAGCTGCACCGTCCGGGCTCCACTGCCATAGCCCGAACAGCTGTCCCTTTTAGCACAGATTTTTCACTCCTTTTCTGGTCGAATGCACGTGGAATCTCAAGTAGAGAAATGAGTTGCGAGTTCCATCCCAGAGCCCCCAAAGTTTCTTCCAATGAATGCAACGCACTCTGGCCCCGTTAAGGAGTGACATGACTGGAAAAACCTCTCGAACTGTACAGGCTGGCGAACGGACCAACAGCAACGGAAAGCAAGTAACCAACAAAATACTGTTGGCAATGCCCGACAAAGAATTCGCCTTGATGCGTTCTGACTTGAAGTATATCGAATTGCCGAGTCATCTCAGCCTTCATGAGCCGGCGCAACGGATCCAGTTCGTCTATTTCCCCAATCGCGGAATGGTGTCTCAAGTTGTCGTCACCAAAGACGGTCGAACCGTGGAAGTGGGTGTCGTTGGTCAAGAGGGCTACGTAGGAGCAGGATTGGCAGTCGGCCTGAGCAGAAGTTCCGTCCGGGAAATCATCCAAATCGCCGGTGATGGCTTCCGGATGATGGGGAACGCACTCCAACGCATTCTGCGGTCGGCCCCGCAGTTACAGTTGATATTGAACAGGCATTCGGGCCTTCAAGGAATGCAAATCGCACAGACCGCAGCGTGCAACCGGCTGCACGATATTCAGCAGCGTCTCTCCAGGTGGCTGCTGATGACTCAGGATCGCGTGGATTCCGCGGCCCTTCCGATCACCCACGATTTCGTTGCCACCATGATGGGCACCGACCGCTCCACAGTGAGTTTGGCTGCGGCAATGCTTCAAAAAAAGGGAATCATAGAATACGCCCGCGGCGCCGTGAAGATTGTGAACCGCAGGAAACTCGAAAAATCTTCTTGTGAGTGCTACGACGTCATTCAACAGTTCGAAGATGAACTCGGCTTGCGATAGAAACTCTTGCTAGTGTTGGATTCCCCACCGACAGCAGCCCCACGATATCGGTAGTCTTCAGAACCTGATCCTGTCCAGTTCGGGCTAGATTTGCGTTTAAGGAGTGGCAATCAGAGCAGAACTTTGTTCGAGCCGATGAAAATACCCGCTTTTGACGTCGCAATTGCTTTCGCAAAACCCAATGTTAAGCCGTGTTTCACAAGTGCATAACCGCACTCAATCGGGAGGTGTGCTAGGCACGCCATGCGCCGCCAACTTATCTGGATCGAAAATCAGAGTTTTTGGGGCTGGGGTTGCTCCGAATGTGCCTGGGTGTTCAATCCTTCAGGACCACCTGCCGGCCACTCGATCCAGGAAATGAAGCAGAAATACGAGCAGCAGCGCGATCATGATTTTGCCGCCCACCTTTGCGCCGATCACCCCAGAACCAGGAATCCTAAAACTTGAATCATCAAGCCGCATCGCGGCCCACGAGTCGCTCGGCCCGATGTTAGGCAATCCTCGCGACTAAAGGTTTTCTCTTTACCACGCTTCAGTCCTCCGCGCGTTTGTAGCAGCGCTACTAATTTACCCTGCTCGCCCAGCGGAACGAAGGGAGCTTCGAAGGGTTTACCCTGAGCCTCGAAGGGCAAAGTGGATTTTGCACCTCCGCCTTTCGGAGTCCGATGGGTTGTGTCGGACCCGATGTATTTAGTCGGGGCGCTCGGCCTGTAGAATTTGTAGGGGCGCTGCTTGCTGCGCCCTGCCTTTCGGATTTGTAGGGGCCGGATTCGGTTTACCTTCAACCTCTCATCTCCTACCCCAGAGATTCGATGATGTCATCTCTGAAAGCGCTTTTGTCAACGGACAACGATCCAGCGGAACGGGTCGTACCCAGTCATCTCTTCGCCCTCGAAGGGGCATGGAGTTATTCGCAAGGTGTGTCGCATTCATTCTGCGATCCCCGGGAAGGGGATCATGACATCGTCGCGCTTACACCTTGCTGGTCCGACCTCGACCCAACTCTGGATCTCGATACATTTCTTTGCGCTGCAGCACGTGGAACGCCGCCTCGGCCAGATGCCGCGCCACCGCTCCTATCGCTTTGGCATGTCCCTTCCGCACTCGCAGCCGGCCGTACAACTGGCTGACGTGCCGGTCCGGACATCGGACATGATTCACCGCCACCGAATTGGCCGCTTCCGCAAAGGCCCATTTCAAATATCGATTCACGTCGGCACGCAACGCTCCGTAACGTATTTTCCCTCCGCTGGCATGCACCCGCGGCGTCGTTCCCGAGTAGCTGGCCAGGTGCGGCGCGTCGGGAAATCGCTGCACCTCTCCGATCTCCAATGCGATCGTCGCCGCCAAAATCACTCCCACTCCCGGCAGGGTCAACAGCCACTGCATCTCCGGAGTGACTTCTACCAACTGCCCCAGCCGCTCTTCCAGTTGCCGCACCTGGTGGCCCACAAAATCCAACTGCAAGAGCAGCTGCTGGCTCACCCAACGCGCCTGCTCCGGCAACAGCTCCAGCCGTTTCTCCAGGTCCACTCTTCCTTTCTTCCCGTACGCATCACTGCATGCGCTCGGCGGCGCTCCATACTTGGCCAGGGTTGCCGTCAGACGATTCTTCAGCCGCGTGCGCTGCGCCACCAGCACCAACCGCGTGCGCGTCAGTTCCCGCAAATCGCGCAGCGGCCCGGGCGGAATCCACACCGTGGGCAGTGTGCCGTTGCGCTGCAAGCGATTCAACCCTTGCGCATCCAGCTTGTCGGTCTTGTTGATCTGCCCCATCATCAGCTTGGCCTTGCGCGGATGCACCAACTGCGGCTGCAAACCGGCTTGCTCGATCTCGTCAATAATCCAATACCAGTTCCCGGTGGCTTCCACGGCCACCGCCGTCCCGGGTTCGCATCCGTTCAAATACTCTCGCACCGCTCCCGGCGAATGCTCCAACCGGTAACCGGTGCTTTTCCCGGTCGAGGGGTCTTGCCGGTCCACCCAGGTGTACCGCTTGTGCGAATCAAACGCGATATACTCGCTCATGCGCGACTCCTTTCCTTTCGGTTTTCCCACCGACAGCGTAACGCTGTAGGCAGGAGTCGCGCTTTCATATTTTCATTCTGAGCGCAGCGAAGAATCTCTCTTTCTTTGAGTTTCTCTTTCTTTGAATCTCTTTTCGTTCTACCTTCGACCGCTCTCACCATGTCACAATCCTCACGCGCAAACCATGAACCCCGCAGCCATCGGCGTAAAAATGCACTCAGGTTGGGGAGCCCTGGTAGCCGTCTCCCATAATTCCGGCAAACTAGAAATCCTCGACCGCCGGCGAATCGCCGTCACTATCCCCGGAACTCCCGGCGCAGTCCAGCCCTACCATTTCGTGGAAAATTTCAAATTGGAAGAAGCAGAAAAATTCCTGGCCAACTGTTTTGCAAATTCAACCCGCCTGGCGCAAGACGCAATCCGCGAAGTCCTCGAAGAACTCCGCGCCCGCAAATTTCGCGTGGTCGGTTCCGCAATCGTCCAAGCCTCAGGCCGCCCGCTCCCCGCCCTCGAAAAAATCCTCGCCGCCCACCCGCTAATCCACACAGCAGAAGGCGAATTTTTCCGCGAAGCCTTCGCCCAAGCCAGCCAATCCCTAAAACTCCCAGTAACCAAATTCCGCGAACGCGACCTAATCGCCCAACTCCAATCCACCCACCCCAAATCCGCCACCAAACTCCAACGCCAAATCTCCACACAAGGCCGCACCCTAGGCCCCCCATGGACCCAAGACCAAAAATCCGCCACCCAAGCCGCCTTGCTACTCCTTGCAGCGAAACAAAAATGACCGTGAAAACGACTTTTCAACTATTATTTATTTAAGGAAATTCGAAGGGGCGTCATTCGATGAATTCTGCCCTGCACGCGCTCTGGTTTCTCTTATTCATGCTCTCCGCCGCCCAAACCACGCCTAACCAACAACAAAAGGAAATCGCGATATCGGAGCCGGCTACTTTTGAGTTGGGAAAACTCTACAAAAGCGCCGATAAAGTGGCACTTGTACAAATCCGTTCAGGGGATGCTGAGAACTATAAGATTGCTGTTTATAAAGGTGTCGTAGTTACGGGATATAAGGCTGCGACAAAGGGAGAGACCATCTATTTCGGGCCCTACATTGGACTGAAAATCGGAGCAGAATACATTTTGTTCCTGCGCAATGTAGCCGAACCACTTGTGCCAATATCCCCAGCGAGCCTTACTTATGGAACAGTCCACTATTCCGAGGTCTTTGACGAAGGTTACAGCTCGATGGAGACATCCTATAAGTGCGTCTTCGATGGTAATACCATCTCCGAGAATTGCGATGTTGGCGTAAGAGTTTGCACCGACTATATTAGACTTCCAAAATCGACGCGCACCTTTCCGCCCGCGACTGACGACCAGCCGTTCGGTTGCCGTTGGGTCAGGAAACGGGCCTTCGTTTCACTGCTAGAGACCATCAGCGGCACACTATATTAGCTTTGATTACCGCAGGGGCCGGCTTCAGTTTACCCTGAGCCTCGAAGGGCCGCGCCCTCGAACGCCTACCCAGATCGCGCAAATCAGGTTCGTCGCATTTCAGTTTTCATCCACCCCCGCGCGCTGCTAGCATACGCATCGCCATGCCGCACACGAATCTGCCGCTCCACGAAGTGCTCGCCTCCCTCCGCCGCGTTCAATCCGCAATGGTCGAACTCCTCTGCCGCATGGTGCGCATCGAATCGCCCAGTTACGAAAAATCTGCGGTAGACGAATTCGGCCGCATGGTCGCCGCCGAATGGCGCAAACGCGGCGCAAAAGTGACCACGCTCAAACGCCGCGATCGTGGTGACATCATCCGCGCCGAACTCTGGCTCGGCAATGGACGCCCCGCCGGGCAACTCCTCGTCATCGGCCATCTCGATACGGTCTATGACCGCGGCACTCTCGCGCGCATGCCCTTCCGCATCGCCAAAGGCCGCGCCTGGGGGCCCGGCACATTCGACATGAAAGGCGGCCACGTCCTGGCGCTCTTCGCCGCAGCCGCGCTCCAGCGCGCAAAAATCGCTCCCCAAAAGAAATTCGTTTTTCTGTGGAGTTCAGACGAAGAAATCGGCAGCGCCGCTTCTCGCAGCGTAATCGAAAGCGAAGCCCGCCGCAGCGACGCCGTTTTGGTTCTCGAACCCGCATTCGGCAACGACGGCCGCTGCAAAACGCAACGCAAGGGCGTAGGCGAATTGGAAATTCGCGTCACAGGCCGCGCCGCCCACGCCGGAATCAATCCGCAAGATGGAATCAATTCCGTTCACGAACTAGCCCTGCAAATCCAGCGCCTCATGCTCCTCAATAATCCCCAACGCGGAATCACCGTCAACGCCACCGTAATCGAAACCGGAAAATTCACCAACGTGATTCCCGCCAGCGCCGTAGCCCGCGTCGATCTTCGCGTCGCGCGCCTCGGCGACGTTCGCGCGCTGAACAAAAAACTCCATGCGCTAAAACCAATCCTGAAAGGCGCGAGCCTAAAAATCACCGGAGGTGTAAATCGTCCCCCGCTGGAACGCACCAACGCAGTGATAAAACTATTCACTCACGCCCAGCAACTTGCCCAAGAAATGGGATTCCCGCTAGACGAAGCCGCCACAGGAGGCGGGTCCGACGGCAACTTCACAGCCGCCATAGGCATCCCCACCCTGGACGGCCTGGGCGCCGTAGGCGAAGGAGCCCACAGCCCCAACGAAAACGTAATCATCCGCAAGCTTCCCGAGCGAGCCGCCCTAATCGCCGCCCTACTGGCCACGTTGTAACTTGGAATTTTCCGAACGGTTTTGACTTTCCTAGGAGCGCTGCTTGCTGCGCCCGTTTCCGGTTTTCTTCTGCGGCCTCCGCGCCTCTGCGGTGCCCACACCTTACCGCAAATACTGTTTCTTCAAATACCCCGCCGTCTGTTCCTCCAAATCCGCATAACTCATATGCAGCGTCCCGCGCAGAGCCGCCTCCATCGAAGGCGCGCCAGGCAATTCCACCAGCAACTTATTCAAATCGCCCTCGCCGCCGCTTGCCACAATCGATTCCACCACAGCCAGTGACCACGCATACGCCAGGCTCGCGGATTGACCTGAAAAATTCAGCCACGATCCTTCCAGCGCAGCCAATGGAATATTCTGCTGATTCTGATAAACGCTCAGCAATCCCGCCGCCGCATCCCCGCTGCGCCTCCCTTCCATCCACTGCGCCGTCCCTTCCTGCAGCCACACCGGACAACGCCCGCGCGTTTTCTGCTGGATAAACGTATGCGTCAATTCATGTTTCAGGATGCGCGAAAAATCCGGAGTCACGTTCGTCAATCCTTTTACCGGCACGCGGATTCTTCCATCGTTGATTGCCCCAGCCCATCCCGGCGCGCGCGTGATATCCGCGAAATCCTGATCGGTGTACAAAATCACCGAAACCGAATCCGGCGGCGAAAAACCCAGCACGGATTCAATCGCGCGAAAGTGCTCTTCGAGCGTCCGCAACGTTTCCCGCGCCAGTTCCGGCGCCGCGCCTCCGTAATATTTCAAATTGAAATGTTGCGTCCGGCCTTCGCGATAATCGCTTTCCGTTTCCTGGTCGCGCAGCGCTTTGTCCAGCGCACGCTGCACGTCCGGATCGGGCCGCAATTCCAGCGCCAGCTTCCACTCTTCCACCGCTTTTTCCAGCCGGTTCGTGCTGTAGTATCCCCATCCTGATAATTTCGCCACGTCGGCGGAGCTGGGCGAAACTCGCCGGGCATGATCAAGCGTATCCAGGGCCGCGGTGAATTCGCTGCGCCGCAATTGCAGATCGGCGAGATGCACCAGCAATCCCAATTGATCCGGCGCATACGTCAACGCGCGGCGATAGTGATCCATCGCTCCTTCCAAATCGCCCTTGCTCAGCAAATATTGCGCGGCCACGTGATGAGCCGCCGAAACTTTTGCCACCGCTCCGCGATCGCCGCCGTTCGCCGCATTTTCCAAACGCGCCAGATAAGCAAAATCAATCGATCCATCGCGGACCGTTGCTTTTACAATTTCAGCAAAGCCCTCGGCCGGGTTTGCCTGCGGCGCTTCCACGGCCGGCTTCCAGCCCGCGGCCGGTTGCGGGATCGCTGCGTCGCGGTCAATGCGCG
The DNA here is from genome assembly GCA_963797765.1 of uncultured Acidobacteriota bacterium. Taxonomy (GTDB): domain Bacteria; phylum Acidobacteriota; class Terriglobia; order Acidiferrales; family UBA7541; genus JBGPTK01. Next base: position 254,226 of record CAWCQU010000007.1, read on the forward strand.
CCACGATTGACTTGGGCAGGCTCAGCACACCCGCGTCGGTTTCATAACTGACGTGATCGCCCTGGTCGACCACGTTCACAGCCACAATCTTCCGTCCATTTTTCAGAACAATCGTATCAGCAGGCGCAGCATGGGCGGTCTGCCCAGATGAAGACACCACGGCGGCAAAAAGAAATGCGAGAAGGATAATCCTGCGCACCCAAAAATCTTAACAGACCGCTCACAGATCGCCCGTTCGCCTTGCTCTGGCATGTCCTAAGTTGTACATTATTTTCATGCGCGGTCCGGGCCATGCACTACTCTTGTTTTGCCTGTTCTTCGCTGTACCTGCGTCCAGTTCCGCCACCGCTTCCCAGGAAACTCCGCGCGAACTCTACCGCGCACTCAGCGATCTCCAAGTCAACGCGGACCAGGTTTATTCCGTTCACGATCTCCACTTGCGCCGCGACGTGGTGAGCTTGTCTCTGATCGAAGGCGAGCTAGCGTTTCTAGCGCCGCTCGATGGAAAAATTACGGGAGCCGTGTTCGCCGGCCGCGGCCGTATCATCGCTCTTCCGCCCGATCCCGCCGAGCGGCGGTCGATCGCGCACTTTGTCGGCGTGCCACTGCTCGATCAGTCCATTTCCCGCGCCTATATTCGCTTCACTGACGATACCGCGGCTGAACTCCTCGGCCAACTCCGCGAAGCCAACGCTCAGCCCATGTCCGATCCCGCCTTTGTCGAGTCCTGGAAGTCAACGGTTGCCGGGCTCAATCCCGAGCACTCCTTGCGCATCATGGAAGATTTCCTGGCGTCATCCCCTCTGCCTTATTTCTACGCCGGCCTGGTGAGTGATTCCATGGGCGCGTTTGACGTTTTGGTGGATGACCGGCGCGACGAACAGGTTTTGATGGGCCAGCCTCGCGTCGCAAGCGCCACCCGATTCTACGATGTCTGGGCTTCGTTCCGGCGCGCAGCTGCTCCCGCGCGCTCCTCTGATTTTTTTGAGCCGCTCTCCTATTTGATTGACACATCCATCGCCGAGGATCGTTCCCTCGATGGCAAAGCCGTGGTGAAGCTGCGGGCCCGGCGTGATGGCGAACGCATGATCTCGCTCGAACTTTCCCGCTTTCTCGAAATCCAAAGCGCCACGGATTCCGAAGGCCACCCGCTCGATGTTTTTCAAAATGAAGCGATCCGCCGCCAGGAAATCGGCCGGCGCGGAAATGATTCCGCCGTCGTTTTTCTGCCGGAGCAATCACGCGCCGGAGCGGAATACGAACTTCATTTCACCTACCACGGCGGCGTGATCGGTGACGCGGGAAACGGAGTATTTTTTGTCGGCGCGCGGGGCAGTTGGTATCCCCATCCGGTGGGCATGGATCACTTCGCTGTGTTCGACCTGGCCTATCGCTGGCCTCGCCGTCTCGTGCTCGTTTCCACCGGCGAGCAGATCGAGCAGCACGACGAAGGCGAATGGCGCGTCGGCCACTGGCACTCCGCGACTCCCGTCGCTCTCGCGGGATTCAACTTGGGCGAATACGCCACCTCGATGGCCGAAGCGGAAAAGCCCCGCATCGATCTCTATGCCAACCGGCAACTCGAACTCGATCTGATGGCCCGCCTGCAAGCGCACCGGCTGCTCAGCGACGCGATTCCCACCGGTGCTCTACCCTACCGCCGCTTGAACCGCCTGCCAACGGTTGCAGCCTCGGATGCTCCGCCTCCCAGCCCCGCTGCCATTCTGAAAGACCTGGGCGACAATGTTTCCGATTCCATTCGTTTCTTCGAAAAATATAACGGGCCATTTCCGTTCTCGCACCTCGCGGTTTCGCAGATTCCCGGCTCCTTCGGGCAGGGCTGGCCGGGGCTTCTATATCTTTCTACGCTCGCTTTTCTCAGTCCGGACGCGCAAGCACGCGCCGGAGTCTCCACTCGCCAGCGTGAAACCATGACGGAATTGGTTCCCTATCACGAAGTGGCTCACCAGTGGTGGGGCAATCAAGTGGGCATTGCCACCTATCGCGATTCTTGGATCGAGGAGGCGATGGCGAATTATCTGGCCTTGCTCTATGCCGATAGCAAGCGTCCCCAGGAACATATTCTGACGCGCACGCTCGAACAATATCGCGCCGCTCTCCTCGAAAAAGAGCCCACCTCGAAAGAAGAAGTGGAAGACGCTGGCCCGCTCAGCCTCGGCTTCCGGCTCGCTTCTTCCAAGTCTCCGGATGCCTACAACAGTATTATCTATGGCAAAGGCACCTGGGTGATCCACATGCTCCGCACCATGCTGGCCGAAACCGATACGAAAGATTCCAGCCCGAAGCATTCCGCTTCCGCTGCCGCTGCCGCGAAAGATTCCGCGTCAAAAGATCCCGACGCGCGCTTCATCGGAATTCTCCATGCCGTGCTCGTGAAATATCGCTTCCAGTCTCTTTCCACCGCGGATTTCGAACAGGTGATCGAGCAGGGCATGACCCCCGATATGGACGTGGACGGAACAAAATCAATCGATTGGTTTTTTGATCAATGGGTTCGCGGAACGGGGATTCCGCGCTACGCCGTCACGTATCGCGTGCAGCCGGAAGGGAATTTATTTCGCGTTCGCGGCACGCTCAAGCAATTGGAAGTTCCCGACGAGTTCACCGCCTTCGTTCCGCTCTACGCGGCAAATGCGTCCGGCAAGCCGGTGCATCTCGGCAATGTTCTCACCACCGGAACTTCCACCAGTTTCCAATTCACCACCCGCGTTTCGCCGCGAAAAATTCTGATCGATCCGCAGTTCACCCTCCTGAGCATTCACGAATAATAAAATATTATTTTTGTTCGATCTGTTTTCCGAAGACAAGAGAAACCGGTTCCGTTTCGATCGCGGTTTCCGCGCGAAGCGATTGGCCCAACCAATTTTGAATTTTCGATTTCTTCCAAGGAGCTGAAAAACTAAGGTTTGCTCGGGCTCAGCGTCCAGCGGTAAATTCCGTATCCCAGGCCCACTCCGATCGCCGCCGCGCCAACCAGCACCAGCACCGTGTGCGAACCTTTCACCGGTTTCACTTTTTGGTATTTCGGCCCGCCGCCTTGCGATTGATCCTGGTCCTGGCTGGAACTCTGCTCGGAAGCATCCAATATTACGTGATACGAAGTGTTCTCCGGAATCGAAAATCTTTCTCCGTTGGATTCCAATTCCAGAACGCCATGAAAATTCGAAACCATCAAATCGTTCGGTCCCAGCACCGTCACCTGCGCATGAGTGGAAGCCTGTGAACTCGGCCGGAACACCGCGGAATCCGCATGGATTTCCATCGGCTCGCTTCCGCTTGACGTGAAACCTGCCGTCCCGCGATTCAGCGTGGCACTAACTCCATTCTCCCTGCCGGTTACCGTCGCGGCACTCGAAGCCAGCAAATAAACCTGTCCGGCGCTGACGCGCACGCGCATTGAACCACTCACGCCAGTCGCTAAGCTGTCTCCCGTATATACGGAAGCGCCGCCAACGGCTTGCGCCGAGCCCAGTTGTGCGTCCTGCGCCTGCACCACCATTCCCAATGACGGGACAGGTGCTCCAAAAGCGGGCATGGCAATCAGGCTCGCGATCAGTACAAATGTAAGACACTCACGAACGACGGTTCGCACAATGGCCTCCGAAAAACGGTCACATTTCAATCTAGGGGGGTATCGGCGGACTGTCAATGGAACGGTTTGTCCGGTGTTCTAAGAGTTAAGCCGTTCCAAAAAGCCGTGAACGGCGAAAGCGCTAAGTCTTGGGCCGCAGCCAACTTATATGGCTTAGACGGCAATACGCCTTGCCCCATCCCCACTCCCACCGCCATTTTTTGTTACTCCGCATTCCATCAGTTCGACCGGCAAACCTACTGGCTCATGCCGCTTTGCTTCAACGATTCTTCCCGCTTGGCCTTGAACTCCGCATTCGGCTTCCATTCCGGGATCTTCGCATCATTGGCCACGCGGTAGCCTACCAGGAAATATAATTTGCAGTCCTGAACATCGCCGCTCAAATCCCAATCCGGCTTAATTACGTCCGAAGGCTTATGGTAATCATTCTGCGTGTATTCATTGCGCATCTTCATCCCGTAGCCTTCCGGCTTGCCCACGTAATCGATTCCCTCGTTGGGATCGAACGCCGGCACTCCCTCTTTCGCAAAGCTAAAGTGATCCGACCGATAGAAATACCCCTTCTCCGGCTCGGGATCGCCCTTCACCACGCGCCCCTGCTCCTTGGCCACGGCTTCCACCACTTCATCCAGAGTCGATTTCCCCCGGCCGATGCTGACGATATCTCTGGTCACACCCAACGTATTCATGGCGTCCATATTGATATCGGCCACGGTGCGCGCAATCGGGTAGAGCGGATGCTCGGCATAATATTGCGATCCCAGCAAGCCCTGTTCCTCCCCGGTCACAGCCAAGAACAGCACAGTGCGCTTCGGCGGCACTTTCAATTGCTCAAAGGCTCGCGCAATTTCCAGCAGCGCGGCCACTCCCGAAGCATTGTCCTTCGCTCCGTGATAAATCTTGTCGCCGTTCACTTCCTTGCCGATTCCGAAATGATCCCAATGCGCCGAATAAATCACATATTGATCTTTCAATTTCGAATCGCTGCCCTCGCGCTTGGCAATCACGTTGTGCGAATCCAAAGTGCGCAACATATTGTGAATCTCCATTTGCGCCTTCAACCCCAGCGGCACCGGCTGAAAATCCTTGCTCACCGCGGCTGCTTTCAATTTCGCGAAATCCTGTCCCGCGGCCTTGAACAATTGAGCCGCCATTTCATGAGTGATCCATCCCTCCACCGCCAGCCGCCCCGCGTTTTTATCCGGCGATTGCAGCGTAAACTGCGTCCCGCTCCAGCTTCCGGCAACCACTTCCCACGGATACCCCGCCCGCTCCGTCTCATGGACGATGAAGCATCCCGCCGCGCCCATCTCCGCGGCCTTCTCGTATTTGTACGTCCAGCGGCCGTAATAGGTCATGGCCTTGCCGCCAAACATGCTTTCATCCGCCACCGGAGGATCATTCACCAGCACAATCAGCACTTTCCCTTTCACATCCACATTCTTGAAATCGTTCCACTGGTATTCCGGCGCCTGCAATCCGTATCCCACAAAAACCAATTCGCCATCCAGCTTCACCGATTCCACCGACCGCTTCGTCCAGGCAATAAAATCCTTTTGATACGCCGCCTCAATCGGCTTTCCCTTCCCCGAAAACGTCAACTTCATATCCGGATCAGCCGTAATCCCCACAAATGGTACGTTCTGCAAATAACTCCCATCCGGATTCCCCGGCTTCGCTCCCATGTCCTTGAATTGCTTCTGAATATAATCAATCGTAAGCTGCTCGCCCTTCGACCCCGGCCCCCGCCCCTCGAATTCATCCGACGACAGCGTCTTGATCGCCGCCAGCATCCGCTCCCCCGAAATCGAATCCACTCCCGCAGTTGGCGCGCTCGGCGTGCAGGTACACCCCGCCACCGCCATCCCCAGCGCAAACAGGACGAGCACTTGCGCTGCGCCGCTCCCCGCCAAGCCTCTACTCCGGCCGGGTGAGGCGCACGAACCAGCAGCGAATTTCCTAATCGAAAAAACAGCCCGCAAACACACGATATAGAGGCGATTAGACAATCACATCTCCTTGTATTTTCATGGAGTTACGCAAAACTGACTGCGTTCTGCTCTGGCGATTAGCTAATAGTTATACTCTCCCCATATTCGAGAGCCCCGCCAACCGATCCTCGCTTGACGAAGGCGGACACAAAAGTGCTCCTCCGCCGCAACACAAATGCATCTTGTGGCCCCCTGAAATTCTCCGCTCTTCGTTCAAATATTTCATCCCATTCAGGCTAACGTAAACTCCCCGCAATTGGAAGGGCTCTGCCTGTAGACATTGGCCGCCGCGCAGATCGATGCTTACGAAACGCGCATACGTAGAGTCCAACCCGAACGAGAGCGCGACTCGAGCCACGGTTCTTAGTAGCACAGCCACTCTTGGCTGTGTGCTTTTATGTCTTTATTGAATGGAAATTCGCACAGGCAGGGGTGCCTATGCTACCAAGAGTGTAGGGGCCGGCCTCGGGCGGCCGTGCGCAGTTCGCACCCCGATGAATTTGATCGGGGCGCCCAGTTTTTCGAACGGTCTAGTGGACGATACCAATGCGAGCAATCATCCTGGCAGTTTTGCTGGCTGGAACAAACCTGGCCGCACAGGCGCAAGCACAGGCGCAGCCGCAGCCCCAAACCGAACCGCTCAAACCAAAATACGATTTCACCCTGCCGCAGGAAGCAAAGATCAAGCTAGCCGAAAGCGCCGCCCCTCCGGAAATTTCCGGCCAGGCCACCGTCTACATCCTCGAAAAGACCGGCTACCTAAAAGTCCGCGACGGCTCCAACGGCTTCACCTGTTTCGTCGACCGCCAAGCCCCGGTAAACCTCGAACCCACCTGCTTTGACGCCGAAGGCAGCGCCACCACCTTCCTAACCCGCCTCTTCGTTGAAGACCAGCGCGCCAAAGGCAAATCCGAAGACGAAATCACCGCCGCCCTAACCGAAGGCTACAAATCCGGAAAATTCCGAGCCCCCCAAAAGCCCGGCATCGTCTACATGATGTCCGACCAAGGCTTCCTGCTAATCCCCAGCGTAAACAAAATAGTCCCAATCCCCCCGCACCTAATGTTCTACGCCCCCTACGCCACCGAAAAAGACATAGGCACGCCCCCAGCAGCAGCCAACATGCCCCGCATAATCCGCCCAGGCCAGCCCGATGCCTACATCATCGTGATACCCGGTTCGCACGCCGGGCGCTAATAGTCTGGCAATCAGAAGTTGTAGGGGCGCTGCTTGATGCGCCCAAAGCATCGTAGCTGTTAGGCATCCGACGCGTCACGTTCGACCAAAAACCTGCCGACTGCGGATATCTGGAGTTGGAGACTACGAATTACTTCTCGACGGAACGCCAATTTTCGATCAGGGGGCGCAAAGGAGAGAGAGCCATCGAAATTGTCGGCGCCAGCTACAACATTCCGGCGCTCGGCGCGCCCACGTCGTCAGAACCGCCGCAACCTCAGCCACCACGCCATCTGAAGACCTCAAGAATTCGAACCTCGTTACTCATATAGAAAATTCCGCATTTTTCTTTTCTAGTATATTGACTTTGTCTTAGATTGTTTGTATTTATGATAATCAGATAATTAAGTTCCTGGGGACATCATATGCAGAAAGCTCTTTCGAATTGTGCGCGACTTGTATTTTGTCTAATCGTCTTGTCAGGAGAGCTGTACACCGCTCACGCTCAAAATCTTTGCAGCACTCCGAAGCCTAACCTTCCCTGTCTCGATCAACCTACAGTTGGGGATACCAGAGTGACAGGGCAAGCAGACGGATCGACAGCTTTCATTACGATCGACATGACGACCCTCAATGCCATAAAAATCAAGAATGGGAGGTTTAAGTCAGAGCAGGTAAAGCCTCTCGGTCCAATGGATTCAGTCAACGTAAGGAGCTCAGATGGAAAGGAATCGGGGTTCATTGATGCGACGGGAGGAGTTTGTACAAAGACCACCATTGGACCTTGTCTAAATCAACCAGTCGAAGGCCAAAAAACCGTAAGCGGGTTAGGAAAGCTTCCTCTTCAAGTTGTAGTCGTCACCAAAGGAGATTCTAGCCCGATACCGGCTGTCATGGGTGTAAGTAGCGGAGGTTTTACAGCCCCCTTGGACGCTAGTCTGAGTGAGTACGATCAGATCAAAATATTGAACGCTGACGGGAAGTTAGTTATCGGTCCTGTTCTCGTGGTCGCAAATGGTGGGGCGCCAGATCCGACCGCATGTTCTGTTGATTCACCACACCCGTGCATCGAACCGGTTCAAACAGGTCAAAGTTCGATTTCTGGTTTCGCAGCCAAAGGCTCCACGGTTGAGATCGACGTCGGCAACACGAACAAAGGAAATCCGGCAATCAGTACATCCGACGGTTCCTTTAAATTTGATTTGTCGTCCTTAACATCCGGCGAGAAGATCACTGTGAAGCAAACTCCCGCAGATGCTGGCACGAGCGGGGCCAGTACAGTGAGCGTTACGGCGGCTCCGGCAACCGCGGTTGGAACCAGTTCTTCGCTCTATACCCTGGGATTGGTCGGAATCAACGCGACTAGCACCAGTATGTCCGGGCCAAAGCAGCAATTTTTCGCGTCCTTTGACCTCATGGTACCTGTTCCTTATTTGGGTCGTCCACTCTGCCCAAAGTATGATCAAAAATATCCGCTCGCGCAGAAGTGCTGGACATGGTTCAATCCCTTAATTTCGAGTGCACCAGCAGCCGCGAGTTCAGCTCTCAGCTCCTTTTCCTCAACTTCTTCATTGTCGACTGGACTGAGCACCCAGACAATTGCACAGATTTCGCAGACGTTTGAATTTCAGGGAGGATTTGAATACTCCCTTAACCAGCCGTATTGGGGCCAACAGTTCGGTTGGGGAAATAATTGGGGGAGAAGCACGGTCTCAATTATTCTTGGCGGCGGAATCTCGACTCCACTCAATTCCATAAACAACGCGTCCGAATTTATCCTGAATAATAATCTCGGAGCCCAATTCAGCCAAAACCCCAATCTGGCAGTACTTTATCCCGAGCTTGCGCAAGCTCTCTGCAACAGCTTTGGCTACACTTCTACACCTGCATGCACGCCGTCAGCAGTGAGCTACAAAAATGTAGCATTTGTGTTGCCGAATCGATCCCGCTTTTACCGGGACTATTTCGCCGGCCTTAGACTTCGCACTTTTTATTTCACTGGCCCCTGTAAGAAAAAGAAATCCGAGGCGGCTACCGTGGGCGATTGCAAGGTCGTTAACACATATCCTGGAACCTTCGATGTCAGATTTGGACAAGATGAGACCGTCACCGCCGGGTATCTGAGAGGCCTCGTGATGACCATTTCTAGCTCCTATCCTTTACCAGGAACCGGCGGGACCGTGCGTATTTTCGGTGCGACTTATATCAGGCTTCACAACAACCAAAACACCCTCGCTCTCGCGATGCTCCCCACAAGTCCAACGGTTCCGATCACTGACCCATCAGTTGTTATCCAGCCGATTTCACCGAGCGACCAAGACTATTACCGCTTAGGAATCGGTGTCGACTTGATTCCGATATTTGCCAAGTGGATCGCCTCTTCGAAGTCGAGCTCCAGCACTGCTTCGGGGACGCAATGATTTGATTTCCGGCGCGCCGGGCTGCTGCCGAACCCAAGCTTTTCTCAACGAATTGAGTCGGCGTCGCCGGCCCTGAGCAAAATACCTCCGTATTTCTTAACCTCCGAAAGTCTCTTAATGCTTCTAACATCTTCATCCTTCGGGAACAAAAATGCAGTGTGGCTAGTTAGTTGTCCCAATTGTGGAACACCCTTCATTTTTGTCCCTTGATATGGAACCTGGATTGAAATGGAGCCGCCCGTAATGGTGAAAGCATTACTCACAGCCAGTCGGTCATCCTCAAATTTGTCGGTCGTGGGATCTTCGACAAGGCAGGCGATTGCAACTTTGTAATTGTCAGAGAATCCAACTAGGCGCTTGGTATCCACAATGGCGCTACAACCTTCAGTGTCCGCTCCCCAGCCAACGATCACCGTAGGAACACCACCAGAAGCCCAGGTTGCTAACAACACCCCGAACATGAAAGTAAGAATCCCAACATACGCAACCATTTCCCAATGGATTGAACTTTTGTTTGTTGGACTTTTCCAATACCGGTAGATTGCGTATAGCAAAAGCAGTATCCAGCCCCACTTGAGAAGAGACTCGAAAATCAGCGCGAGTCTCTCTTCGCGCATAGACAAGACAAAATCGAAATTACCGAAAAAGGAAACGATCTTCCATATCGCCGTTCCAACGCCTAAGATGGCTGCGGGCGTTTTTGGGTTTTCCAAACCGTCCGGCTTAGTTTCGACCGCCATATACCTCTCTTTGCACTTCTACATAGTGATAGCAGGTGCCGTGGGTATGGTATATATGTAAGATTCTCTTGGCGCAAGTCCAGATCACGTTCCTCAGAACAAGTCGCTAGGGGAGATCGAAGGTGGCGCATCCTGCAGCTTTCAGTGTGCGGGTTTTCTCCGATGTGTAATTCTTCCGAGCGGTGCCACTGGCGCGACGACCATTTGGATAGAAGGCACGAGCTGTCAAGAATCGAAAAGGTCAAAATCCGCACCCTTTCAAAACCGGAAAGGATGCGGCACCCGGTGTGTCCCGGGAACGCCATTCTCCTGAATGGCGGTTTGTTGGATGGCCATTTCATGTTTGGATGGCGCCAATCGGGAGATTGGCGTTCCCGGAGGGCGCCCCTAGACAAATAAAGATGTAATGGTATCTTTTGTGTTACCATAAGCTATGGTCGAAGTACGTGAATATCTTGACGGGCATGGCCACAGTCCATTCGCCGATTGGTTTAGTCGTCTGAATCGGGAAGCGGCGGCGAAGGTGACGGCGGCCTTGCTGCGGATGCAACAGGGCAACTTTTCGAACTCCAAGGGAGTTGGGGCGGGTGTTTATGAGTACAGAATTGATTTTGGTCCGGGCTACCGGATTTATTTTGGCAAAGATGGAGAGAGGCTTGTAATCCTCGTGGGCGGGGGAACGAAGAAACGCCAAGGGCAAGACATCAATACTGCATTGGCGCGGTGGCAAGACTACAAACGACGAAAAGAGACGGGACGGTGACTCCGATGGCTTTGACACGGGATTTCAAGGAAACAATTCGGGCGCGCGTGAAGCGGGATGCTGGATTCCGCAAAGCTCTGCTTCGAGAAGGAATGGAAAGCTTTCTTTCCGGGGACGTGGAAACCGGCAAGATCATCCTGCGGGATTTCATCAATGCCACAGTTGGATTTGGCAAGTTGAGCGAGGCGACTAATCGTCCGGCGAAGAGTCTGATGCGGATGCTGGGGCCGCGTGGAAATCCTCAGGCGCGCAATTTATTTGAGATTGTTGCCTATCTGCAGCGCGCGGAAGGCGTGCGCTTTGAAATACGATCCGCGCGCGCGGCGTTGCGGTCCAAGAAGCGCGGAGGGCGCGGCTGAAGCGGTCGTATTGCTGGATAAACCGAAGAGAGATTCCTCGCCTGCCCGGGGCGGGCTCAGAATGACAACGATTGCGGCGAAGTCAAGAACCCCACCCTTTCGCAACGTCGCGAAAGGATGGGGCACCCGGTGCAAAACCTAACGACTACTTGGATTTGAACATGATGGTGGCGAATAGATCCATGTGGCCTTTCGATACCGTCAGGGCCTCGAAGGCGTCGCCTACCAGAGGATTCTTTTCGCGGGCGGCGCGCTGCGCGGCTCGGAAGCGGTCGAGCGCGGCGCCATCGGGAAGAACGTAGGCGATGCTGACGACGTGCGGGCCGGGCGAGTGCACCACTGCGTCATCGAGAGAGTAATTCAGGATGTTGCCCGCGGCGATCTGCTCTTCGAATACCGGCTGGATCGCGGTCTTGAACAGCCGGACGAAATCCTCCGTGCTGCCTTCCTTCAGTTCGTAATTGCCGACCCACAGAATTCCTTTTCCGGAAGCGCCCGGTTTGCCTCCGTGCACCAGGGATACCAGCAGAAGATCGAAGTGCTTCGCATTGTTGTAGGGAGAATCCTTTCCGGCGGATGCTGGCAGGACGGCTTCGCGCGCTTTCAGGATTCCCGCATAGCTGGTTGCTTGCCAATAGTTGGAGTGGGTGATTCCGGATTCGTCATGCACCAGCATTTCGAGCGAGCCGTAGCCGGTGATGGTGCCGTCGGCGAGCAAGGCATCGAGAGCCGCATTTGCGGAGGCGCGGGTTTTGGCGACGGCGTCCCATTCAGTGCGCGGAACGCCCCATTGGGCTACGTAGGTATACAGCGGAGTTTGCGCGGACATGGATTGTGCGCTGGCGTTGCTGCTGGTTGTTGCGAAAACTGGAGTCAGTAGCGCGAACGCGCAGACGGACACCAAGCCCCAGAAAATTCTCTTGAACATTCAGATTTCTCCTTCGAGTTGGATTGGGATGAGTAAATGCCACGAGAGAAATACACTTGTTACACCTGCATGTCAAGGCGAGGGGGCTACAGAATCGGATTGAAGAAGTTGTTAGCGGCGCTCGGAGGCGGAGAAGGAGGTAGCCAGGCGGAGCTTGCGGAGCATGGAGCGCTTCTTTTCCTGGTGGGATTGCATGCGCCGGAGGATATCGTCGAGGATGCGGACTGCTTCGACAATATAGGGCCCTTTATTGAGCATGACGCACTCGGCGCGCTCGCCCATGGCGGCGTCGGTGATTTCCGAGCGGGAGGGCATGCCGTCTTTGGCGAGCGATTCGAGCACCTGAGTTGCCCAGATGACCGGCAGGTGAGCCGCTTCGCAAATCCAAAGAATTTCTTCCTGCACTTCGGCGAGCCTCTGAAAGCCGCACTCGATGGCCAAGTCGCCGCGGGCGATCATGACGCCGACGGCGCGAGTCTTCATCGCGGCGAGAATGATCCGGGGAAGATTCGCGAAGCCCTGCTTCGTTTCGATTTTCAGAATGATTCCCATCTCTCCGGCGCCGAGCTTGGCGAGCTGGGCTTGCATATCGTGGACGTCCGATTCGCTGCGGACGAAGGAGTAGCCGAGAATGTCGGCGTGCTGAACAATGAATTCGATGGCTCTGAGGTCGTCCTGAGTCAGCGAGGCGAGACGCAGATCGGACTCCGGCACGTTAATGCCTTTTTCGGCGCCGAGCTTTGCACCCGCAGCCGGCGCGTGCGTGATCTGAACGTTTACAGCAGTCGGGATCGACGGAGGCGATTAAGCCGCCGATCTTTCCGTCATCAAACCAGATCGGCTCGCCCGGCCGGACACAATCAAAAAACTCACTGAGCGTGACGCCGATGCGAGCAGGGCTGATGAGTTGCTTGTTCTCATCGAAGAGCGCCGGCTGGCCCGGTTCGAGTGAGCGTGTGAGGACTAGAACGTCGCCCTTTTTCAGGCGGAGCGTTTGCGCGGCCGGCGGGATTGGACCAACGCGCGAGAATCGCAGGCTATCCGTCTGGCCGCTTGAGCCTGAGGCATCCCTGGCTTCGAGAATCATTCCAGGCGCGAGGTAGGCAGTACGGGAGGCTTCGGCCCAACAGCCTTCTCCGGAAGCACTCGCGACCGTCATAAAGCGGCGCGCGCCACGCAAATCGGTGAAGCCGACACGCGTGCCAAGCACAAGACGTGAAAGCCAATCACCGGGCACTTGGATACAAGCAGTCGCAGCGGCTGGCGGCGGCTGAGGATTGGATTCGGACGTGAGCCATATACGAGCCGGCGATTCAACGCGTCCGTAGGAATCCCGCTTGGGGCGGTATTTCAGAACTGCCGGACCGCCCTCGATCGGGCCGGTGCGAAGTTTGGGACCAGCTACATCCATGCAAACCTTACACAGTTTTCCGGTCTCTTGTTCGGCGCGGCGAAGGTTACGGATCATGCCGGACCATGTCTCGGGAACATCGTGAGCGCAATTGATGCGCATGCAGTTCATTCCGCCCTGAACCAGGTCGCGAACCAGGTCGTAATTGGCGGCAGCCTCCGAGGGCATGGTAACCATGATGCGGACCTTTCGACCTTCGGGGGGAAGGCCCAGAAGTGCGTCTGTATTGCTCTCAAGCAGCTTCCGGCCCGCGGGTTGCGCCACGGCCGCCTCGTTCGATTGGTGCGCGGGCCCCTCGGCACCGGCTAGTTGCGCGAGGACGTCCATTACGGTTAACAGGGCGACGATGACGTGGGATTCGGTGCGGCCGAGCGAAGACAGTCCCAATGAGGCGAGCTGATCTTGCAATTCTCGAATGTCGTGACGGCGGAGCGCCAAATAGTGGAGGAGATTTCGAGCGCTGGCGCGGTGCTCTGAGTGGATGTCCGATTCATCGGGGAGGCTTTCGGCCTCCAAATTCAACATTTCCGAGCGCAGGAGTTCCAGTTGATGGATGAGGCCATTCAGTTGAGGCAGATCACCTTTGCGCATAATTGGAAGGGCTCGAGCCAGAACCACGGCGATTCGAGTTGCGTGCCGGGCGCCGCAAGCAGAGCCAGTGTAGTGTAGCGTCAATATGTTAACAACAGGTGAACGCGGCTCCGCGCTTGCGAGAACGGAGATTTTTTCTCTCTGAGCGAGTGGGTTGACTGAGATTTCTTATGGCCCTGGGATATTTGCAGTGATTGTTACACGGGTGGGGGGGGCGACGGCAGTTGCTGCAGAGAAAGCCTGGAAGTTACCTGGGAGCGCCATTCTCCTGAATGGCGTTTTGTTGGTCACTAATTTCTTTTATCGCACGGCGCCAATCAGGAGATTGGCGTTCCCGGGGAGTGATACTGCCAATCCCAATGGTACAAGCTGCGCGGCATTCTTTCTTTTTCTCCCTGCCATTTCACCCCTGCGCGAGAGCGATTGACCACTAAAGACTTGAACTCTCGGCTTTGGGCCAATATGAAACAATCGGCGACCTGTAAAGTCGGGCCGATCACGCGCCGCGATTAACAACATCGTGGCAAACTCCGCGACGGCGCGGTTCGGCTGACTCATTACACAAAAGCCACGGGCGCAGCAAGCAGCGCCCCTACGCAGCCACTGACTGAGGGAGGGCGATTTGATGCGAGGTCGAAATAAGTGGGGAGGTTTTTGGCGCACGCGCGTGGCGATGTTGATGGGGATGTTGTGCGTTGTGGGAATGTGCTGGGAACGGCCGGGGATGGCGCAGACTTCGGGGACGGGGGTAGCGCCGTTGCCGGGGCAGACGGCGGAGCAGGTGTTTAAGAATATTCAGGTGCTGAACGGGATGCAGGCGGAGGAACTGCAAGGGGCGATGTCGTTCATTGCCAGTTCGCTGGGAGTGGATTGCGACTTCTGCCACAACCAGAATTTTGAGAGCGATAAGGCGGCGGCGAAAGTGCGCGCACGGGAAATGATTCGCATGGTGCGCGGGATCAATCAGGAAACGTTCCATGGGGAAAACGTGGTGAATTGTTTTACGTGCCACCAGGGGAGTACGGCGCCGGTATCGATTGCCACTGTGCTGCTTACGAATGCGCCGCGGCCGGCGGCTGCTAATGCCGCGGGAGGCGCACAGGGTGAGACATTGCCGAGCGTGGCGGAGGTGCTGGATCACTATGTGAAGGCGCTGGGCGGACAGACGGCGATCGATGCAGTGAAGACGCGGGTGACGAGGACCGCCCCGCTGGGCCAGACGAGTTCGGAAAAATCCATTGATGAAGTGTATTTGAAAGCGCCGGGAAAAGTTTTGGTGTATCACCAATCGGAGGGGTACACGCTGTGGGCGGGATCTAACGGACAGCAGGCCTGGGCACAGGATTCCGAGAAGTCATATTGGGGGTTGCTGAATGATTCGGAACTACATTCGATCATGCGGGATTCGGAAATTTATCCGGGCAGCCGGTTGAAAAGCGAATACAGGAATGTGGCGGTGGCGGGGAAAGAAAAGATTGGCGAACGCCGAATCGATTGTGATCGCCGGGACGTCTCCGGAAGGCGTGAAGGAGAAATTCTATTTTGATGCACGAACGGGATTGCTGCTGCGGCGCCATATCGAAGAGCCAACCTTGTTTGGATGGTTTCCGATGAATGAGAATTACGAGGCGTATCGCGAAGTGGATGGAGTGAAGATTCCGTTCGTGGTGCGCATGGCGAGCGCCGGCGGAGCCTGGGGAGTGAGGACGTCGTATATTGATTTTGGACGTGAAGCAGAACATTTCAATCGAAGATGAGAAGTTTGACCATCCATCAAACCTGCGGTAAGTATTTGGCGATGACAATTGGGCCGCGGTGGGGCGTACGTCTCAACAGCGGAATTGTGCCTATGGGACAAACGAAAACAAGTGTGACCGACACGCGTGATGATGCGGCGACGGTGATTGCGATCGCGGTGCTCGCGTTTATGGTGGCGGATTTGGCGCATGAGGTGATCGGGCATGGAGCGGCATATCTTGCGGTGGGCGGCAGGTCGTTTGTGATGACCTCGACGCGGCTGATCGGCAGGGGCGTGCACGTTGTGGGGGAGAGGTTGTTCGTGGGCGAGGAGCGCGGAGAACTGTATGGCAGGATTTTCTCGATGGGCGGGCCGCTCGGCAATTTGGTGTTTGCCGGGCTGGCTTGGCTGGGATTGCGTATGGCTCGGCGAGGAATCGCGCGTGGCCGTGCGACGCTGTTTTTCTCGCTGGTGATTGCGTTTAACTTGTTTTGGGCATTCGGATATTTGATTTTTTCAGGGGTCCTCAACAAGGGCGACTGGATGGAAGCGTTGCGAGGAATCCCGCCGGCGTGGCTTTGGAGAACGGTGATGATTATGGGCGGAGTGCTGCTCTACGAGTGGACGCTGAGATTTCTGGCGCGGGAGATGCGCGCGTTTGTGCCCATAAATACAGGCGATTGGCGCGGTCGCGTGAAACGGATGATGTGGATTTCGTATTTGAGCGGCGGAGTGATCGCGTGCGCGGCGGCGGCGTTTGATCCGCGCGGCGTTTCGCAAGTGTGGGAATCGGGCGCTCTAGTTACGTTCGGTGCCGCGATTGGCCTGTTGCGGATGGTGCGATTTATGGAACGGAGTTCGCAGTTGAGCGCGCAGCAGCCCGAGGCCGCAGCGGACGGAACAATCACGCGAAGCGTTGGCTGGATTGCAGCTGCGGTGATTCTTGGTGCGATTTTTGTTGGTGTTTTTGGGCCTGGGTGGGCAGTTACGTTGTAGCGTGGGCTACGCAAGGTGTGGCGGCATCGCAGCAAATCGGGCGCGGCTAAGCAGTTTGCGGAAAAGGTCGAACACCAACCTCCAATGAAATGGCCACGCCGGAATTGCTGAGGAAAAATCCCCTACTTCTCAAGCATTTTGGGTTCTCTCTGGATTCCTCGCTCTGCCCTTTGCGACCTCGGGATTAGTGGCCGCCGCCGTGGTCGTCGTGGTCTTTGTCTTTGTCGTGGCCGCCCGGGTGAGGCTTTTGGGGCGGGTTGCAATTGGTGTTGAAATGCTGGCGAATGATTTTCAGATCCTTGAAATCGGTGAAGCCGTCGAGGTTCAGATCGTACCAACTGGACGTGAGATTCTGGGTTGATGATTCGCCGTGGCTGATGATGGAGAAGAAAGTCCAAAGGTCGATATCGCGGAAATTGACGAGTTTATCGAGGTTGCCGTCGCCGGGACAGGCGGGCTCGGAATTGAGCGTGTCCTGCATGTCGGCGAAGAGCTTGTTATAGGTTTGCAATTGGGCGCCGGTGAGGCCGTTGGGACAGCCGGGAGAAGTGCACAGGTTGTCGCCGTCTTTATCGATTTGCGGGATTGGAGCGACTTCATCGATTTTATAGAACTCGTTGGTGGTGGTTTCCGTGGGCTGCGAGGGATTGGCGCAGCCATCCAGCTTCTTAATTTGGACCACCTTGTAATCATCGTTGCGCATGGCGTTTTGGGCGTCGGGATAGAAGGTGAGCGGCTGAGTGCCGTAGTGGGCCGCGTATTGCGGCGAAGCTTGGACTTCGCAACACGTGTTGGTTTCCTGGATCGTACTGCCGGTGCCCCACCAGTCGCCGCCTTCGAAGGTGCAGATGGTCTGGCCGGCAAAGATCTGCGAGCAGATGGGCGCGCCTGCAACCACGAGGACGCAAGGCTGGTTCAGGACGCCATTGGCGGTGAGATTGTAGGCGGTCTGGGTAAAGTTTTCGGTGCGAATACTTTGTTGGGAGGGATTGGTGAAGTACGGCAGCATGGGGGCGGAATCGAGAGTGTGCGAAGCCGGAACCACCTTGTGGACATCCACTCCGCCCAAATCGCCGAACAGTTGAAAAAGATCGGTGATGTTGATCTGGCTTTCGACGTCGCGGTTCGGTGATTTCACGATGGGGCCGGCAACGATCAGAGGAACCCAAACTCCGGTTTGATAGACGTAGGCCTTGGAGCGCGAAGGATCGAAGGGAGCCTTTACGCCGGGGGCGTAGGTGCCGTTATCGCCCACGATGATGACCATGGTGTTGGTTTTTTCGGGATGATAATTGAGGCTGCCGTCCGTATTGATGGTTGCCAGGCCGGTCTCCACCATCACGCGGCCGATTTCCTTATCCATGCCTTCCAGCATCTGGTTGCTCAAAATCCGCTGCTCCGGAAGCGCGCCCACATGATTGCCGGTGCAATCGAAATTGTTTGGATCAACGGAAGCCGGGGGGAGCAGCGAATCCGGCGGCGGCTGATAGGGAGCGTGAATGGCGGAAAAACTGAGCGTGGCCATCCAGAATTGAGTGGGGCGCTGCTGATTGATCCAATTGATGGCGGCGTCGGCCTCGATGCGGCTGCGATAGGTGCGCGAGCGAATGTCGGTGGAAGGAACTGCTTCGACGAAATTGGGGCGCTTCTCAATGAACAGCGGCGAGACGTAATAGGCATTCAGCGACGCGAAATTCACGTTGGAGGGCGGCGTGGATTGGCACGTTTGCGAAGGAACGAAGATGCCGCCCTGCTCCAGGCAGGTGCGTCCCGGAGTGTTCTGATCGGGAGTGGCCGTGAGATTGGTGCAGGAATTATTGGCGGCGTAGCATGCGCCGCTGTCAGCTCCCGGAATAATCGTGGCGCTGCTATTGGGAACGAACCCGCAGAGGTAGGGACCGTCAGAACCAGTGGCGCCGAGGCCGGCAGTGGTATCAATGGGGTGCGGCGCGCCTTCGATATATCCTTCGAAATAATCCCAGCCCAGGGCTAGAGGAGTGGCGTTATTGAACGGATTATTGTCGGGACCGGCGAGATGGAATTTTCCGAAGAGAGCGCTTTTATATCCGGCTTCGCGCAGAACCTCCGGAGTGGTGACCTCGAAGGGCGACACTTGCGAATTCGCCAGATCGTTGGGAGTGATCGCATTCAGCACGTGAGTGCGCAGCGGAAAGCGGCCTTCGAAGAAAATCGCGCGGCTGGGCGAGCATTCCGGCATGGCCCAGGTATTGCGAAACCGGACGCCGGCCTTGGCGATGGCGTTGATATTCGGAGTGAGTGGAGGAGTGGCGCCGCCGTATCCGAAGGCGGTCATCTGATCGATGCCGACGTCGTCCATGATGATGAAAAGAATATTCGGGCGGCGCTTGGAGGAACGCTGTTCTTCGGACGAGTCTCCGCCACCGCGGGAACGATCGTCATTGTCTTTGCCCTGTTTGTGATCCTGGGCATGGGTAAGAGTGGAGAACAACAGGATCAGCAGGCTCACCTTAAACAGGTTTTTCATGATTCACTCCCAACTTAAAAAATGAACACAGGCAAAGGCAAAGCAACGATCTGAGGGACGAACACAACTGCAAACGCACGCAAAAGCTTAAGGGAATATAAACAGGTTTCTAAAAGAATCAAGAGAAAACAAAGTACGGGAACTACTAGACGCTACTTTTCGCTGGCGATCCGTGCGCGATTGGCCCGCGCGGTGATACCATCCGCGAATTCATTTTGAACTGAGGCTGGAAGTTGCGGTGTGGCGCGGGATTGCGCCTTTTGTGGGCCAAGTCTTTCAGTCGAGAAAATCCAGAAAACAGGAGCGCGGCATGAAAAAATATTTGGCGGAGTTCGTAGGTACATTCACGCTGGTGCTTTTCGGATGCGGGACCGCGGTGGTTGCCGGCAAAGCGGTGGGGCTTCTTGGAATCGCGTTCGCTTTTGGTTTCGCGCTGATGGGGATGGCGTATGGAATCGGTCCGGTGTCGGGATGCCATATCAATCCCGCCGTCAGCCTGGGTGTATTTGTTGCCGGGCGAATGAGCTCGAAAGATTTGATGGGATACATCGTTGCCAAGTTTGCAGGAGCGATTGCGGCAGCAGGCGTGCTGCTGGTGATCGTGAGCGGATCACTGGCCGGCTACAGCGTGGCAACGAGAGGTCTGGGACAAAATGGATGGGGGCCGGGATACATGGGCGAATACGGGCTGACGTCGGCGATCGTTTTCGAGTTCGTGGCCACGCTGCTATTTGTGATCGTGATTCTGGGGTCGACGCAAGGCGGCGCGCCCACGGCGATGGCCGGATTGGGAATCGGAATCACGCTGGTGGCGATTCACATTTTTGGGATCAGCATCACTGGAGTGTCGGTGAATCCGGCGCGCAGCTTGGGCCGGCGTTTTGCGGGGGCAGAGCATTGCAGCAGCTTGGCTGTTTCTGTGGTGCCGAGCATCGCGGGAATTCTGGCGGGGGGATTGTTCCGGTCGAAGACGTTACGATGTGAGGGGCTTGAGCGGCGACTTTTGACGCTTTGTTGTTGGATGTAGCGGAGTGCAGTTGCCGTCGGCGTCTTTGATGTACATTTCCGGGAGCCCCAGGTCTGGTCGACTGGGGCAAGATGAATAGGGACGGACTTGGCGAGGAACTCACTGTGGAGAGCATCGACGTTGTCGACGATAAATTGACGACGCCTCCGGCAACGCCGTCACCTGAAAAAGATGAGAGTGCAGCCAGATCCGTCGCGCGACACGCCCATGTAGCAGGGATCGGATTGTGCGTCGTTAGCGCGATGGGCGAAGTCGGCGGAAGCCGAGGCGCTGCAATAAAAGTCTTCGGCGCTTGGGCATTCGATACGTGAAGAAGAGGATCGCTGCTTTGATCATCGGCACCTGGGTGGTTCTATAGAGATTCTAGTGGAATCGATGGAATTCACAGAAAAATTTACCAAGAGAGTTCGCAGAGGTGGGGCGGAGTGCAATCTTCGGTGACGAGTTGCAAATCGGCTTTGGCGCGGTGAAAATGATCTTATGTTTAAGACAGGACAGGCGGTGCGGGTGAACCTGGCGGGAATGATGGTGGAGGGAGTGTTATTCCACGCGGCGGTTACGGATGCCGTGGGTAATATCATGCGGCAGACTTCGGAAGAACCACCGAAATATTTGGTGAAGCTGCTGTTTTCGTTTAAGGGGATTACGGAAGTGGAAGCGCCAGCGGATCGAATACGGGCGATGTGATTTTTTGAGCATCTCAGGATGCGTCTTAGATTGAGCCAGGCCTGCATTCCGCACCCTCTGCGGGTATGCTTCAGGGGTGAACTCGATTCTCACCGAACACCTAACGACAGAAGCTGAAAGATCCAAAGACCTAAAAGATCCCAGGCCAATTTCGGACAGGATCAGCCATGTCGTCTATTCGCACTTGCGTCGTTCTGCTAGAATCTTGATGTCCCCGTTCGGAGGGCTGAATGATTCACCGTTTTGTCTATCACAATGATTTGTTGCTGCCGGTGGAGCAGGTGCGGCTTTCTCCGGGACAGGCGGGGCTTTTGAACGGGTGGGGACTATTCACTACGCTGCGGATTTCCGAAGGGGAACCATTCGCCTACGAACGGCATTGGAAGCGGCTGGAAAAAGACGCGGCGCGCACCCACTGTCCGTTCCCGTTTGATGCGGAAAAAGTGCGCGGGCAGCTTGGCGAATTGATTCGGAAGAACGATGTGAAGGAAGGCTGTGCGCGGATTTATGCCGTTTACAACCAGGTGGGCTTCTGGCGCAGCGACGAAGCCATGCCGCAAGTGGACCTGATTCTGTATACCGCGCCGCTTCCGGCATATCGCGAGCCCGTGAGGTTGGCTTTGCGGGAACATGGACGGCACGCGGCTTCTCCGCTGGCGGGAGTGAAAGTGACTTCGTGGTTGAACAATGTTTGGAATTTGTACGAGGCGCAGCAGGGCGGCTACGACGAAGTGGTGCTGCTGAACGAGCGCGGCGAAGTGGCGGAATGCACGGCGGCGAATATTTTCTGCGTGCGCGATGGACACGTGGAAACGCCTCCGCTTTCCTCAGGATGCCTGGAAGGGATTACGCGCGGAACTCTACTTGAAATCGGCAACGCAGCAGGGACGCCGTTGATGGAACGCGTGCTGCGGCCGGAAGATGTCTATTCGGCCGAGGAAGTTTTTATTTCGTCGACAAACCGGACGGTGCTGGCCGTGGGCGAAATCAACGGGCACAAAATCGCGGCGGCGCCGGGACCGGTGACGCTTAAATTGGAAAAAGTTTTTGCGGCGTACATGGCGGAATATGTGGCCAAGCGGCGCGGCGCGCTCCGCTGATGAAAGACGCGGCGGCCTTTCGATGCGGCCATTGGAAGTTGGCCAAGCTGGTAATCCAAATCCAAGATGCACCCTAAAGGGTGGCGCTACACGGGCATTCGAAACCGGAACAGTTGAAATTTTTCATCATTTCAAAAGGCCGGAAAGTGCAATAACCATGCCCCCTGCGCCCAAGGCCATGCCGAAAAGCCAAAAGGAGCGTTTGCGAGTCAGCACGGTGATCGAAACAATCACCAGGGCGGCCTCCAACAGCAACTCCCCCAGATCGAAACGATTGGCCCGCGCTTCGTATTGTTCCACTTTCTGCTCCATGTTGCGGGCTTCGTTTTGAATTTCTCCTCCCTCCGATTTCAGGCGATCCACTTCTTTAAGGTATTTCTGTTTGGCCTGCTCGGCGAGGGCAGCGTCCTTGGTGTTGAAAATAGTGACCTGATCCAGAAACATTTCATAATTGCGGCGCCTGATTTCCTTGGCCTGGTAATAAGCCCATTCGTCGGTGGCGCGGGTTTGGAACAAGATCTCCTTGGTATGCGCGCGATGGCCCATCACTCCCACTCCAGCCACCAGCATCGCGAGGATGGCCATGGTGACCGTGACAGGCGCGAGAGTGGGATCGGTTCTTCCGTGTTCCGCCCGTTCGTGCAATTCGTTAATTTCTTCAGGCATGATTAGGACCTCGTTTCTTTAGGGATTGAGCTTGAAATTTAAGCAAGATGCCGATATCCGTGCGGCGTGCAGTGTACCAGTTTGTGGGGAAACTCCCAGGGGCGCAAATTTTTGGACTGCTGGCGCGGAAACCGGCTGCTGATCAACGGGACCGTGGCATCGGTTAGCGTCGGCGAATTCGAATTCGGCTATAATCGGATCTTAGAAATTAGGGAGGAGATGCCGATGAGTTCATCATCCCCGAAAGACGCACCGATCAACGAAACCGATCTCGCCGGGAAACACTGCACGCCTTGCAAGGGTGGAGTGGAACCAATGAAAGGCCGCGAACTGGCTGGCCTGATCAAGTATGCAACCGGCTGGAACGCGGTGAACGAACATCATCTGACGAAGACGTTTACATTCCCCGATTTCAAAAGCGCGCTTGCATTTACCAACAAGGTTGGCGCGCTGGCGGAGGAAGAAGGGCATCATCCGGATATTCTTCTGACCTGGGGAAAAGTGGAAGTGAGCACCTATACGCATAAGATTGACGGGATTTCCCAGAACGATTTTATTTTGGCGGCGCGGATTAATAAGCTCTAACCGTGGGGCTTCGTCAATATGGCGGGGAAGGCCAGCTTCAGGTGCTAAAGCCCAATTCCATGATGGGCGTTCATGTCGGAGCTGAAGCACCGACCCCCTAAACATCCTTATCGAGCGCGACTCTCTTGCCACGCATCGGATATCACTGCTAAGTTCGTTCCATGTCTAACGACACATTTACCGCATTGATTGCCGAGGGAACCAGCTCGCAATACGCGGTTGCGCTGAAACAAATTGCTGGCGGAGATCTGCCTGCTGGCGATGTGCTGGTAGAAGTGTTGTATTCGTCGCTGAATTACAAGGATGCGCTGGCGGTGACGGCGCGCGGAAAAGTGATCCGCAAATTTCCGATGGTTTGCGGGATTGACCTGGCTGGGCGGGTTCTGGAATCTTCGACGCCGGATTTTCATGCGGGGGATGAAGTGCTTGCCGTCGGGCAGGGGCTTGGCGAATCACGCTGGGGCGGATATAGCCAACAGGCGCGCGTGGCTGCCGATGCGCTGATTCCGATTCCGTCCGGACTTGATGCAAAACACGCGATGGCGATCGGCACGGCGGGTTTTACGGCGATGCTGAGCCTGATCGCGCTGGAAAATTATGGGATGAAGCAGGGAGAAAAAGAAATCCTGGTGACCGGCGCGACGGGCGGAGTCGGCTCTGTGGCGATCCTGCTGTTGGCGGGAAAGGGATACAAGGTTGCCGCTTCGACCGGGCGGGAGGAGTTTCACTCTTACTTGCGCAGCCTGGGCGCCGCGACGATTGTGAACCGAGCGGAATTGGAGCAGAAAACTGGGCCGCTGGCGTCCGAACGATGGGGCGGGGCGATTGATTCCGTCGGAGGACAAACGCTTTCGTCGGTGATTGCGGCCACGTCGGCGTACGGTGCGATCGCGGCCTGTGGAATGGCGGGGGGTGCGGAATTCACGGCGAGTGTGTTCCCGTTTATTTTGCGAAATGTCGGGCTACTGGGAATTAATTCGGTGAATACTCCGAGGGCGCTGCGGAAGGTGGCTTGGGAGAGGCTGGCGCGTGAATTGCCGCTTGCCAAACTTGATTCTGTTTCGTCGGTCGAGCCACTTTCTGAGATTGTGAAGCTTTCCCAGCGACTTTTAGCCGGGGGGCTTCATGGCCGCGTTGTGATCGATGTAAATAATTGATTGCATTAAACTTGCAGTTTCTCCAAACCTGCCGCGCTGGATCCTTCACCCAGAAAACGGGTCACAATGACTTCCAGAGGCGCGGCGAGTTGTTGCTTCATCTGACCAACCTTGCGCTTATGATTTGATTGCCTGAAGCAACTATTTTATTGACTGCGGCATTCATTTCGGAGATATTCCGAAGAGAGTAGGAATCCACGTCTTCGACGCAATCAGAATGTTCTTGAGATGAAAATGCCCACCGCAAGTGCTGCCGCCAACGCGCCGGATGAGCGGATTGCCACGATTCGACGTTTCAACCGCTTTTACACCAAGAAAATCGGAGTTTTGGGAGAAGGACTGCTTGACAGCCCTTTCTCGCTTACCGAGCTCCGCATTCTCTACGAACTGGCGCATCGTGACAATTGCACTGCGACCGGCTTGGTCCGGGAACTCGGCCTCGATCCGGGATACCTGAGCCGGCTGTTGAGCAGCTTCGAAAAACGGGGGTTCTTGAAAAAGCTGCCATCGCAAAGCGATGGCCGGCAATCGCTGTTGTCGCTCACGGAGCAAGGGCGCGAAGTTTTCGCTCCGCTGGACGCGCGGTCCCAGGACAAAGTCGCGGCGATGCTGAGCGAACTTTCCGCGGCTGAGCAAACCAAGCTGATCCGGGCGATGCAAACGATCGAAGAAATTTTGGGCGAGCCCGCTGTTCCTGAAAAAATCCCGTACATTCTGAGGCCGCACCAGCCGGGAGACATGGGCTGGGTGGTGCATCGCCACGGCGCGCTTTACGCTCAGGAATATGGGTGGGACGAACAGTTTGAAGCGCTGGTGGCGGAAATTGTGGCGAAGTTTGTGCAGCATTTTGATCCGAAAAAAGAACGCTGCTGGATCGCGGAGCGGGATGGCGAAATTATCGGATCGGTTTTCCTGGTGAAGCAAACCGATGAAATCGCGAAGCTGCGCATGCTTTACGTGGAACCGTCCGCGCGGGGGCTGGGCATCGGCCGGCGGTTGGTGGAGGAATGCATCCGGCTGGCGCGGCAAATCGGCTACCGCAAAATGACTCTGTGGACGCAGAGCAACCTGATTGCCGCTCGGGCGATTTACGAAAAATGCGGGTTCCGGCTGGTGCATGAGGAAGCGAATCACAGCTTCGGCCACGATCTGGTGGCGGAAACGTGGGAGATGGATCTTTAGAGAATTCGCCGCGGCAAGATTTGCAGCCTGACGCACACGGGTCGCGGAGAATTATTGACCGGCACTGAAAGGCCTTACAGGTAGGACGCGCGCAAGGACGTTTTCGGTGACCTTCAAGCGGGAGAGGAGCGGTATCTACATTGTTGACACGTGCTGCAAATTCGAGCATCGTATAGAGAGCGTGTCGCTACCGGGAGGCGGGACATGAGAGCAAGGCTAAAAAAGTGGGGCAACAGCGCGGCGGTGCGGATTCCAGTCTCGGTGCTGCAGGCCACGCAGCTTGCCCTGGAAGAGGTGGTCGAGGTTCGAGAAGAGGCAGGAAGAATCGTGATCGAACCGGTGCGGCAAAAAACGTACGAACTGCGCAAGCTGCTGAAAGGAATCACGCCAAAAAATCAGCACGACGCAGTTGATTTCGGGCCGGCAATGGGAAAAGAGGCTTGGTGATGGCGCGTTACGTGCCGGAAGCCGGAGATATCGTGTGGCTGAACTTTACGCCGCAGGCCGAGCACGAGCAAGCGGGTCACCGGCCAGCCTTGGTTCTGAGTCCGGCGGCATATAACGACAAGACCAGCCTGATGATCTGTTGCCCGATGACAACCGAAATTAAACGCTATCCCTTCGAGGTTTTACTTGTGGGCACGCCTGCCAGCGTTGTCTTGGCCGACCAAGTGAAAAGCGTGGACTGGCGCATCCGAAAGGCGATCAAGAAGGGGACGGCATCGTCCGATGAACTGGCGGAGGTGCGGGCGAAAGTTCTGGCGCTGATTGGCTAGCCGCCACAGCGTCATGACGAAACTGCCGGTTATTTGAAGAAGGAATAGCCGAGGAAAATTACGTTGAAAGTGACGCCGGGATTAACGTCACTACGCGCGGCGTTGGAAATGTGCTGCAGCTTGTAGCCGAACATCCAGGCGCGATCATGCGCGGAATTGAAGCGCTGGATACCGCCCTGAAAATCAAATTTGAAATTGAATTGTGTGCCGCCCACGCGATTGATCGGGACAGGCGCGACCGAAGCGATGAGCCCACACGTGGCAGCGCCGAAGACCTGCAAACGGCGTTGCCGGAGGAAATTTACTTTGAAGCCGAGCGGACTGACGCCGCCGCCATAGACGGCCATGCGGCCGCTTTCGAGCAATACATTGGATTGCGGACCAGTTGGGTGCAGCACGAAAGTTTGTTCGGGTTCGATGACGATTTCGGCGGGAGTGACGTCGAGCGTCCATTCCACCGCCACGGTGCGCCAACCGACGAGCGTTCTGCCGTAACGCAGTCCGAGAACTCCCAGTTGGCGGTGTTCGGTGATCGCGAGCATATACGTGGTGCCGAAGGAATAGCCGGCCCAGATTCCGAATTCGTTGTTCTTTTGAGTGAAGGATTGGGCGCGCGCGGGCGGAGGGCACAAGACGACGAGCCAGAAAATCGCAATCGGGACTACCCTTCGCATTGGAAAACACCCTTTATGGATCTCGCCAATCGACGCGGACGAGTGCTTCTATTGCGCCTGAGCCGAGAATTGGTGTCAATTGCTTTGGTGTGGGGAGTTGCGGATTTGACGACAGATGGCGGTCGGACTGCGGAAGATTGTTGGCAACTCGCGGCAAGGGGTGGGCAGTTGAAACGTATTCTGTTGCAGGTACGTTAGTTAGAGTGGCGTGGGATGAGAGGCTTTGGAACATGCCCGGCGGAAGTTGCTGTGCTGGCTGCGTCTAAGCGATTTCGGTTTGCATCCAAAGTGTGGGCATAGAGGTGAGGGGGACGAGTGGTTGCGGACAGCGCGGGAAATCGCGCGGAGGGTTGCATGACGAATGTGTTGGCTGCGAATGTGACAAATGGATTGGGGAGTCAGCCGCGCAGCGGCAGTCGAGGAGCGAATCGGCGAAGAAGCAATGCCTTGCTGACGTTGCCGCTGCTGCTGGTTTTCTGTGCTATGCCGGGACCGGGACAAGCGCAGGAGAAAGCGCCTCTTCGCGTGACGCTGCGCGATGCAGTGCAGCTTGCGCTGAAACAGAATCCGCAGGTGCAGATCGCGGCAATCAACGTGGCGGAAAGCGAGCAACAGCGGACCATCGCGCGAGCGGATCTGCTGCCGCAAGCGAGCCTGGATGTGCGCGACAGCGCCGAGCGGCTGAACATCGAAGCCTCCATTGGGTTGAAATTCGCGGGCATTTCCGAGCACGTTGGGCCGTTCCAGGTGTTTCAGGCGGGAGGGATTTTCTCGCAGCAAATATTCGATTTGACGCTGTGGCGGAGGTGGCAAGCATCGCGCGAACGGGTGAAGGGCAGTTCGGCGGAGCGGCAATCGGTTCGCGAGCAGACCGTGCTGCTGGTGGTGTCGCAATATCTGGGTGTGCTGCGTGCGGGAGCGGAAGTGCAGGCGGCAAAGTCGCGCATGGACCTGGCGTCGGCCTTGTTTGACCAAGCCGCGGACCTGCAAAAGAACGGAGCGGGAACCAGCATCGATACGTTGCGGTCAAACGTGGAATTGCAGAATGAGAAGCAGCGCTGGATCAATGCGCAGACGCGGCGGCAAACGTCGTTGAACGGATTGGCGCGGCTGCTGAATCTGGATCCCCATCAACCGATCGAGCTTGGCGACGAGATGAGTTTTTTTGAGACGCCGGAATTCCAGACGGAGCAATCGCTGGAAAGCGCATTCGCGAACCGGCCGGAATTGAAGGCGCTGGAAGCGCAACGCCACGCGCTGAATGACGAGAAAAAGGCGATCAGTGAATCGCGGTTGCCTTCCGTCCATTTCAATGGCAATTACGCGCAACAAGGAATTTCGTCGACCACGGTGATTCCGGTCTATGTTTATACAGCCAGCGTGGATATGCCGCTCTTTACCGGCGGGCGAATTCATGCGGAAACGACTCAGGCGGACCTGGAAGTGCAAAAGATGGCGCAGCAAATCCAGGAGCAGAAGAATCAGATCGCACTGGAAGTGAAGAATGCCATGGCGGAGCTGGCTTCGGCGCGAAGCGAAGTGGATGTGGCAAACCAGGGAGTGCAACTGGCGCGGGAAGAAGTGAACCAGGCGCGGGACCGCTTCCAGGCCGGCGTTGCCAATAACATTGAGGTGGTGACGGCGCAGGACGCTCTAGCGCGCGCGAGCGACAATCAAATTTCCGCGCTGTACAGTTACAATCAAGCACGGGCCGATCTGGCGCGAGCGCTGGGGCAGATGGAATCGATTTATTCGCGATAATGGTGGGAGAACAAATAGATGGCGACGGATGTGACGATACCCGAGGTTGAGAAGAAAACACCGGCCGATAATGGATCGGCCCGATGCCGCCGCGATGCGCCAGCGGGTGGCCAAGCGCTGGGCCAATCCGCGACTGCGAGGCTTCATCTGGGGGAGCGCGGCAGCATTGCTGGTGATTTTTGCGCTGCTGTATTTTCATTTCCATTTTCGCGAAAGCACCGACGATGCGCAGGTGGACGGGCACATCGCTCCGATTTCGTCGAAGATCTACGGCACGGTGGCTGAAGTGCTGGTGAACGACAACCAGCAGGTGAAGGCGGGACAGGTGCTGGTGCAGATCGATCCACGCGATCTTCAGGCGAAATTGGATCAGATGAAGGCGGAACTGGCGCAGGCGGAGAGCAAGGCGACGGGCGCGAAAGTGAGCGTCCCGATGATGCAGACGACCACGAGCAGCGAAACCACCGGCGCGGAAGCCCAAGTGGCAGCGGCGCAGGCGGAATATGTGAGCTCGCAAGCGGCCTACGAGCAAGCCAGAACTTCCCGCACGGCAATGGCCGCCGCGGACGTGGCCAAGGGACAGGCGGACTACGACAAAGCGCAGGCCGATCTGCAGAGGATGAAGCCGCTGGCTGCTAAAGATGAAATTTCCAAACAGCAGTTCGACGCTTATGTAAATTCGGCGAGCGTGGCGGAAAGCGAATTGAAATCCGCGCAAGAGAAATTGCAACAGGCTCAACAGAACGTGCAAATCCAGCACTCCATGCTGCTGGCGGCCGACGCTCGAGTGAAGCGGGCGCAAGCGGAATTGCAACAGGCGCGGGGAGAGACGAGCCAAGTTTCCATCAGCCAGGCCGGCGCGGCCACCGCCGTCGCCGCGATTGCCAAGGCGCAGGCGGACCTCGAAGCTGCGCAGCTGAATTTGAGTTACACCACGATCACCGCTGCGATGGATGGAGTGGTGACCAGAAAATCGGTGGAAGTGGGACAAATTGTGCAGCAAGGGCAGCAATTGCTGGTTTTGATTCCACTGGACAAGGTCTGGGTGACGGCAAATTTTAAGGAAACCCAACTTGCCAAGGTGCGTCCCGGACAGAAAGCGGAGATTCACGTGGATATGTACAACAAGACCTTTACCGGCCACGTGGATTCGATTTCCGGCGCCACCGGGGCACGCATGAGTTTGCTGCCGCCGGAAAATGCCACTGGAAATTTCGTGAAAGTGGTGGAACGAATTCCGGTGAAAATTGTGCTCGACCCGATTCCACCGGACCAGGCGATTCTGCGCCCGGGGATGAATGTGGGCGCGACGATTTTCACGCGGTAAGCGTGGTTTCAGAATTTCGCTAAATATATTTTGTTAGCTCCTCATCATGCCTCGAAAAAACTTCCTTCTGCTTTTGCAAGGAGGAGATCGACGGGCCATCGGCCGCGCTGACCAGGTGGCGGCTGCCGTAATTAAGAATCCACAATTGTTCCCGGAACTGATTGCGGGATTGTGGTCGGAGGACCGCCTGGTGCGGATGCGTGCCGCTGACGCCGCGGAAAAAGCTACGCGGGAGAATCGCGAGCCGCTAATGCCCTACAAAAAGGAATTGCTTGGATTGATGGTTGAGGCGAAGGAGCAGGAGTTGCGGTGGCATTTGGCGGTTATGGTTCCACGGTTGGCGCTGAATGGGAAAGAGCGCAAATTGGCGGTTACAACGCTGAGTGGATATTTGGAAGACCGGAGTTCGATTGTTAAGACATTCGCTCTGCAAGGGCTGGCCGATTTAGCCGAAGGCGATTTAGGGATTCGGCCGGGGGTGATTGAGCTTTTGCGGGAGGCGACTCGAAGCGGCACGGCGGCGATGAAAGCGCGCGGGCCGGAAATTGCTGATTCGACTGGAGAGACTTTGATGAAGCAAAAGACCGGGCGCAGCAAGCAGCGCCCCTACAAAACAATGTGGAATTATTGGGCGGCGGCGGTTGATTGGGCTGGTAGTTGGGCGCGGATCATGGATTTAATTTTATCCCACACGGCGGGATCGCATTCGATTTGAGTGTGAGCTTTGGCTAAGAGATGGTCCCACCAAGGATATTTTTTGCAGGCGAGAGGGCTTGATTTGTAATGGAATTGGAAATTTCCGATGATCTGGGTGCGCGAGGGGTCGGCGGCGCGAATTACCGCGCGTCCTTTGAGATATCCGTCTAGTTGATAGAAATTGACGGCCTGGGCGACATTGGCGGGGATCAAGGCGTCGTCCTGGCCTTTCTTCGCAACGCTATCCACCTGGATCGTGAGGAGAACGGGAATGTCGTCTCGTCCTAGCTTGCGAGCCACGGTGATGGCTTCCGACGCGCCCCAACTGTGTCCGTAAAGAATGATGCGAGCGCGCCGTTTTTCTTCCGCGGATAATTGTCCGTCGTGATTCGTATCCAATAACTTCACAATCTGCTCATAGGCGGCCTTGCCGCGATGATTTTCAAACGCGGCGATATAGACCCCCTTGGGATATTCCTTGGCCAAATCCGCCGCCACAGAAACCTCGCTGTGGATGAGATTATCGTGGCTGACGTAGCCGCCGACGAAGCCAATGACGATGGCAGGCGGTGGTGGCGGAGAGACAGTCGTCCTCGCCGCTTGCAACGAAGCGGCAGGGACAGAGGCATGGGGATTTGCGATGAAAATGGAAAAAATCAAGATTGAGATAGCTAACTGTGACATCGCTCGTATTTTGATGATAGCAGAAAATCAGGAGTTGAGAAGCGGGCGCGAGTAGTGATCGGAAGACCTGCAAGCGGCTGGAGTATGCGCTACGGCACACTGGAAACGCCGGTCAGGAGCGTCTGAGATAGAATCAGCGGGGCATGTATCGTTGCGGTACAGGCGGGAAGGCGTGAGAAATGTTGGGTGGCGGGAACTGAGATGAATAATTCCTTTATGGCGCGGGCGATTGAGCTGTCTCTTGAAAATGTGCGGTCGGGGCGCGGCGGTCCGTTTGCGGCGGTGGTGGTGAAAGACGGAAAAATTATCGCCGAGGGGACGAACCGCGTGACTTCGACGAATGATCCCACGGCGCATGCGGAAGTGGTGGCGATTCGCGAGGCGGCCAAGGCGCTGGGGAATTTTGAGCTGGCGGGATGCGAATTGTACACGACATGCGAACCGTGTCCGATGTGCTTGGGCGCGATCTATTGGGCGCGGCCGGCGAAAGTTTATTTTGCGAATACGGCGGAGGATGCGGCAAAGATCGGATTTGATGACCGGCTGATTTACGAGGAGTTTCAGTTGCCGCATGCGCGGCGGCGGATTCCGATTCGCCAGTTGATGCGGGAGCAGGCGATGGAGGCGTTTCGAGCTTGGGAGAAGAAGCAGGATAAGGTGAAGTATTAGGGGCTTGGAAACGAAGCCGCACGGAAGAAGACACTTGGATTTAACTTGGAAGGGTTGCTCGGGATTTCTCGTTGCCTCGTTTAAGACCGATCGAGGCACCTCGAAATGACGGCGTTTGGTGTGGCGGCGCTGACGCGGCGATGCGGCGTTCGCGGACTGAAAGAAAAGAAGGAGGGCGCGGCTCCCCGATAAATACCATCGGGGCGAGGAAAGCCGGCCCCTACAACCACAAAACACTATGAAAGAGCAGAACATTGGGCGCGCTGTGCCGCGGAAAGAGGGGCGCGAGAAGGTCATGGGGCGCTCACGGTATGTGGACGACATTACGATGCCGGGAATGCTGCATGGAGCGACGGTGCGGAGCCCTGTGGCGCGGGGGCGGATTCGCGGAATTTATTTTGAGCCGCATATTCCGTGGGAAGAATTCACGGTTGTTACCGCGCGGGATATTCCGGGTAAAAATTCCATTTTGCTGCTGATTGATGACCAGCCTTGCCTGGCGGATCGAATGGTGAACCATCCGGAAGAGGCTGTGCTGCTGCTGGCGCATACGGATAAATATCTGCTGGAAGAAGCGCGGCGGGCGGTGCGGATCGAAATCGAAAACTTGCCGGCCGTTTTCACGATTGACGATTCCCTTTCCAAAAAAGAAATCGTCTGGGGCGAAGACAATATTTTTAAATCGTTCCTGGTGGAAAAGGGGAATTTGGACGCGGTGTGGGACCAAGCTGATTTTGTGGTGGAAGGCAAATACGCAACCGGGGCGCAGGAGCAGCTTTATATCGAGCCACAGGGAATGATCGCCACGGCGAACGCGGAAGATGGAGTGACGATTTGGGGGTCGATGCAGTGTCCTTATTACATTCACAAGGCGCTGATGCCGTTGTTCGGGTTGCCGAAAGATAAAATTCGCGTGATTCAAACGGAAACGGGCGGCGGTTTCGGCGGAAAGGAAGAATATCCGTCGATGATCGCGGCGCACGCGGCGCTGCTAGCGTTGAAATCGGGCAGGCCGGTAAAAATAATTTACGATCGCGCGGAAGACATGCTGGCGACGACCAAGCGGCACCCATCGCGGACGCGGCACCGCACGGCGGTGACGCGCGACGGGAAATTGCTGGGGATGGAAATCGATTTCACTTTGGATGGCGGTGCGTACGAAACGCTGTCGCCCGTGGTGCTTTCGCGCGGCACGGTGCACGCGGCGGGGCCATACAGTTGCGCGAATGTGCGGATTCGCAGCCGCGTGGTGGCCACGAACGCGCCTCCGCACGGAGCGTTTCGCGGATTTGGCGCGCCGCAAAGCGTGTTTGCGCTGGAAAGGCATCTGGATCAAGTAGCGAAAGCGGTGGGAATCGCGCCGGAGGAATTGCGGCGGCGGAATTTTATTCACGAGGGTGAGACGCTGGCGGTGGGGCAAGTGGTACACGAGAAGGTCGACATGAATGCCCTTCTCGATCGCGCGCTGAAGTTGAGCGATTACGCGGCGAAACGGGAGCGATTCGACCGGGAGAATCCTGGTAGCCGCATCAAGAAAGGGATTGGCCTGGGGTCATTTTTGCACGGTGCTGGATTTACGGGATCGGGCGAGGAATATTTGGCAGCGGTGGCGGGAGTGGAAGCTACGGCACAAGGGCGCGTGCAGGTGCTCGCGGCGAGCACGGAAATGGGCCAGGGGACCAACACAATTTTTGCGCAGATTGCCGCGGACGCTCTGGGAGTGGATTACGAGCGAATCGAAATCGGCCAGCCGGACACGGCGCACGTGCCGAACAGCGGGCCAACGGTGGCCTCGCGGACGTGCATGATCGTTGGAAAACTGGTGGAGACGGCGGCGATTGAATTGAAGCGGAAACTGATGGCCCAAGGCCTGCTGAAGGATCGATACGATTCCTCGGAATTCGAAAAGGCCTGCCGGGAATATGTGGAGAAATTCGGCGAGTTGAAAACTTCGTGCAAATATCATGTGCCGCCGGGACTGCACTGGGATGACGCGAAGTATCAGGGCGATGCCTATGGGGCGTACGCGTGGGCGGTTTACGTGGCGGAAGTTTCAGTGGATTCGGTAACGTGCGAAATTCGCGTGGACGATTTTGTGGCGGTGCAGGAAGTGGGACGAGTCATCCATCCAGTGCTGGCCGAAGGTCAAATCGAAGGCGGAGTAGCGCAGGGGATCGGATACGCGCTGTACGAAAACGTGGTGTGGAAGGAAGGACGGATGGTGAACGGGCAAATGACGAATTACGTGATGCCCAGTTCCGTCGATCTTCCCGCGATTCGCGTTTTCTTCGAGGAGAATCCGTATCCGTTCGGGCCGGGAGGCGCAAAGGGAATTGGCGAATTGCCGTTGGATGGGACGGCTCCGGCAATTGCGAGCGCAGTGGAACACGCGACGGGAGTGAAGATTACCGAAATTCCCATTACGCCGGAAGCATTGATGGAACAGTGGGAGGGCGCGCTTGTTTGACGCAGCACCGGCGGAGAAAATCACGGTGCGCTGCACCGTGAACGGCGCGGCGGCGCGGTTGTGCGTTTATCCGATGGCTCGCCTGCTGGATGTGTTGCGCGAAGAATTGAAATTGACGGGAACGAAAGAAGGCTGCGGCGAAGGCGAATGCGGCGCGTGCGGGGTGCTGATCGATGGCGAATTGGTGAATAGCTGCCTGGTGCCGGCGCTGCAAGCGGAAGGCGCGGAAATTCGCACGATTGAAGGAATCGCGAGCGGCGAACAATTAAATGCAGTGCAAGAAGCGTTTCTCGAGTGCGGCGGGGCGCAGTGCGGGATTTGCACTCCGGGAATGGTGATGGCGGCGGTGAACTTGATGGCGCGAGTGCCGGAACCAACTGAGGCGGATGTGCGTGCGGGGCTTTCAGGGAATCTGTGCCGTTGCACGGGCTACATGAAAATATTCGAAACCGTACTGCACGCTTGCCGGCAGGCGAAAGTGGGCGCATGAGGTCGTATCTTCCCGCTTACGAATTGCGCGCTCCGGCAAATTTGACGGCATTGCTGGAATTGCTGGCTCGCGAGCCGGGAGTGTGGAAACCGTTTGCCGGCGGCACGGATTTAATGGTGCTGCTGGACGCGGGGAAACTCGATCACCGGAGATTTGTAAGCTTGCAGGGACTGCGCGAGCTGCGCGGGATCGAAGTGTCTCCGGAATATGTGACGATGGGCGCGGCGACGACCTATAGCGACGTGCAGCGCAGTGCAACCATGCAGAGCGAATTTTCGCTTCTATGCTCCACGGCCGCGGAGACTGGAAGCATTGCCACGCAAAATCGAGGAACGCTGGGTGGAAATATCGCGAATGCTTCTCCGGCGGCGGATTCGCCTCCCGCATTGCTGGTGTATGACGCGGAATTGCAAT
This sequence comes from uncultured Acidobacteriota bacterium, assembly GCA_963797765.1. Lineage (GTDB taxonomy): Bacteria > Acidobacteriota > Terriglobia > Acidiferrales > UBA7541 > JBGPTK01. Next base: position 289,820 of record CAWCQU010000007.1, read on the forward strand.
TGATTTCGGCGGGTGGAACGCGTTGGACGCCGTACCGGGAATTTCATACCGGATATAAACGAATGAATATGCGCGAGGATGAATTGATTGGCGGGATTCGAATGCGGCGCGGCGGCGGCGACGGATGGAAAACTTATTTTCGAAAGGTGGGGCCGCGAAAGGCTCAGGCGATTTCGAAGGTATGCCTCGCGGGGGCGGCAAATGTGCGAGGTGGAAAGATTGAAGACGTTCGGATTGCGTTGGGAAGTGTGGCGCCGACGCCGCTGCGCTGCGTGAAGACGGAAGCTGTGTTGCGCGGGCGGCGCTTGGATGGCGCGTTGGTGCGCGCGGCGCGGCAGGAATTGGCTGGAGAGATTGCTCCGATCGATGATATGCGGTCGTCGGCGCGATACCGGGGGAGAGTGGCTGGGAATTTATTGGCGGAGTTTTTGGGGCAGTTGAGCGCGGGATAAAAGAACGGGTTGGAGAATTGGAGTGCCGCGCGGGATCCCTCGCCCTCAAACCGGGCTCGGGATGACGGCATGAATGATGAACGAATTTATGCAGTCTCAATTCTGAAGCCGGCCCCTACAAAATCAATTGAATACACAAAATGTTCCTGAATTAATCGTGCGCGGGAAGCGCGTGGTGCGCGCGGGGGGAGTTGCGCCCGCGGCGATTCATGTGCGCGACGGGAAAATCACCGCGATCGCACCGTTGAATGCCGTCGGGCTGCGCTGCGCGATTTATGACGCGGGCGAATCGGTGGTGATGCCGGGGATTGTGGATACGCACGTCCATATCAATGAACCGGGAAGGGCGGAGTGGGAAGGATTTGAGACGGCGACGCGGGCGGCAGCGGCGGGCGGCGTGACGAGTTTGATTGAGATGCCGCTGAATAGTATCCCGGCTACGACGAGCGTCGCTGGATTTCGCGAGAAATTGCGCGCGGCGGAAGGAAAGTTGCGGGTGGACGTGGGTTTCTGGGGAGGCGTGGTTCCGGGAAATTCGAGCGAATTGAGCGGGCTGTGGGAGGCGGGCGTATCCGGTTACAAATGTTTTTTGGCGCCGTCGGGGGTTGACGAGTTCCCTTCCGTGGGCGAAACGGATTTGCGGGCTGCGTTGAAGGAATTGGCACAGATGGGAGCGGTGCTTCTGGTGCATGCGGAAGTTCCGGGACCGCTTGAGAAAGCCAATGCGGCGATTGCGGGCGCGGCATGGACAGAATATTCCACATGGCTTGGATCGCGGCCGCGCGCAGCGGAAAATGAGGCAATTGGTTTGATGTTGCGGCTGGCGCGGGAATTTGGCGCTCGGGTGCACATCGTTCATTTGTCGTCTGCCGATGCAATTCCTTTGTTGCGCCAGGCGCGAGGCGCGGGTGTGCGGGTAACGGCGGAATCGTGCCCGCATTATTTGACGTTTGCGGCGGAAGAAATTGCCGATGGCGGCACGGAATTTAAATGCGCTCCCCCTATACGCGAGCGCGAGAACCGCGAAAAATTGTGGCAAGCACTGGGTGAGGGTGTGATCGATTTGATCGCGACCGACCATTCGCCTTGCCCGCCAGAGATGAAGTGCAAGGAGACAGGAGATTTTTCGCGGGCGTGGGGAGGAGTTGCGTCACTTGAATTGAGCTTACCGGCGGTGTGGACGCAGGCGCGGGAACGCGGATATTCTTTGGGCCATTTGGCGCGCTGGCTGTGCGGAGACCCGGCGCGGCTAGCGGGACTCGAAAAACGAAAAGGGACAATCGCGGTGGGGTATGATGCGGACTTTGTGATCTGGAACCCGGCGAAGACGTTTCGCGTCGAACCCGAGAAGCTGCATCAACGGCACAAATTGACGCCGTACGCGGAGCGGGAACTATCGGGAGTGGTGGAGGCAACTTTCTTGCGCGGCAATAAGATTTTCGATCGCGGCGAATTTTCGGCCGAAGCGGCCGGCAACGTGCTGTTGCGAGGGCGCAACTGATGGCGTTCACCGAACTGGTGGATCTGGCGTCGGAGCGGCTGGGCGGGCGCGTGGTGTGGGCCAACGATGAATTTTTTGCTCCGAAACAGAACCTGTTGAAGGCATCGAAGCCAATTTTCCTGGAAGGAAAATACACGGACCGCGGAAAGTGGATGGACGGCTGGGAAACGCGGCGGCGGCGCACGCCTGGCTACGACTGGTGCATTATCCGGCTCGGCCTCGCGGGAATTATTCGCGGCGTGGCGGTGGATACCAGCTATTTCACCGGGAATTATCCGGAATATTGTTCGATCGATGCGTGCGAGGCCGAGGGGCAACCGGCTACCAAGAAATTAGAAAGCAATGAAACGCGATGGATTGGGATTCTGCCCAAGACAGGGCTGAAGGGCGACACGCAAAATTTGATTCCGATTCAAAGTTCGATACGATGCACTCATTTGCGCTTCAAGATTTATCCGGATGGCGGCGTGGCGCGGCTGCGCGTGCACGGCGACGTGATTCCGGATATGAAACGTTTGCTTGCACAGCCGGGAGAGATCGACCTGGCGGCCGTTGAGAATGGCGGAAGAGCGATTCTATCGAGCGATCAGTTTTATAGCGAGCCGCTGAATTTGCTGATGCCGGGCCGCGGAAAAGATATGAGCGACGGCTGGGAAACGAAACGGCGGCGGGGACCGGGACACGATTGGGTGGTGCTCCAGCTGGGGATCGCCGGAACGATACGCGGCGTGGAAGTGGACACGGCACACTTCAAAGGGAATTTTCCGGAGAGCTGTTCGCTGGAAGCCTGCCACGCGCAGATGGCATCGGCGGATGATTTGCGGAATGCGAATCTGCCATGGAAGGAAATTCTTCCGCGCACGAAGCTGAAAGCGAATGCACGGCACATGTTTCGCGAACAGATCGGCGATGCAGGGACGGCGTCTCTGGTGCGGTTCAATATTTATCCGGATGGCGGCGTGAGCCGGCTGCGGATTTTGGGAACGCCGGGAAGGCGGGGCGAACGCGCGGACGGGATCGCTCAATTGAACACAAGTTTGGAAAAAAATGCGGAAGCAGCGCTGCTCGATTGTTGCGGAGCCAAACATTGGGCGCAGGAGATGCTGAAGGAGCGGCCGTTTGTGAGCGCATCCCACGTTTTTGAAACGGCCGACCGGATTTGGACGGGCTTGCGGCGCGACGACTGGCTGGAGGCGTTCCGGCATCATCCAAAAATCGGCGGCAAAAAAGCGGCGGCCCGGCAAACAGGGAAGGCGCAGCGATGGTCGAAAGGCGAACAGGCGGCCGCGCAAAAATCTTCAGCCACGGTCTTGGCGGAATTGGCGAAGGCGAATAAGGAGTATGAAAAGCGATTCGGTTTTATTTTCATTATTTGCGCGGCGGGAAAATCGAGCGAGGAAGTATTGGAAGCCATGAGGCAGCGCATGGCGAACGACGCGGAAACCGAGATGCGCGTGGCAGCTGACGAGCAAAGCAAGATCACGCGGCTGAGGCTGGAGAAATTGATCGAAAGCGCATAACCGGGTACGGAGTGGATTCGATGCGCTTTCTTGGCGGACCTCAGGGGTTAAAACCCCAGAGTCTTTGCGGTGTTAATGTCGGAGCTGAAGCTCCGATTCCCTAAGAACCATGAAATGAATTTCGATTGAACGGATTCGGAATCCGTTAGAGGGTCGAAAATCGCGATGAACGGAATCACCACACACGTGCTGGATACTTCGCTGGGGCGGCCGGGCTCCGGGATGCCGGTTCGGCTTGAACTGCAAGGCAGCGGCGAAACTTGGGCGGAGATGGGGCACGGCGTGACGGATGCCAACGGGCGGCTGGAAGATTTGCTGCCCACTGGAAAAATGGTGGACGGAATTTACAGGCTGACGTTCGATACGGGTGCTTATTTTCGCTCGCGAAACATGCTGGCGTTCTTCCCCAGCGTACGAATTGTTTTTTCCGTGCGCGATACGGAGCAGCATTATCACATTCCGCTGTTGCTGAGCCCGTATGGATATTCCACGTACCGCGGGAGCTGATCGATGGGCATTGTGCTGGCACAAGATGATTACGGCAAATCGCGGGTGCGACTGCTGCGCGTGACGCGCAAGGAAAATCTCCACGAGATCAAGGAACTGACGATTTCGATTTTGTTCGAAGGGGATTTCGAATCCGCGCATACCAAGGGCGATAACAGCAAGATTCTGGCCACTGACACAATGAAAAACACGGTGTACGTGCTGGCCAAGGAATATCCCGCCGAGCCGATCGAGGAATTCGCGATGCACTTGATCGATCATTTCTTGACGTACAACCCGCAAGTTTCGCAAGTGCAAATTGACGTGATCGAACATCCCTGGGCGCGCCTTCCCATGGGCGGAAAAGAACATCGTTCCACCTTTACGCGTTCGACAAACGAAAAACGCACCGCGACGGTGATCGGAACGCGCGAAGGGAACACGATTCGCGCGGGGATCGAGGATTTGATCGTGCTGAAAACTACGCAATCGTCATTCGAGGGATTTTTGCGCGATCCATATACCACGCTGCCGGAAACGAAGGACCGCATCCTTTCAACAGCCGTGAGCACAAACTGGCTTTATGCGGGCGAAGACGTGGCGTTCGGTCCGGCATGGCACGGCGTGCGCAAGGCTCTGCTGGAAACTTTCGCGGAACATGTGAGCCATTCGTTGCAGCACACCTTGTATGCGATGGGCGAGGCGGTGCTGAAAAGCTATGATGAAATTCGCGAGATTCGCTTGTCGCTGCCGAATAAACATTTTCTTCTGGTGGATTTGAAGCCGTTCGGGCTGGAGAATGATAACGAGATTTTCTTGCCCACGGATGAGCCGCATGGATTGATTGAAGCGACTTTGAGGAAGACGTAGATTAAAAGCGGATGTCCTAGATCGATTTGCGATTGATTGACGAATCACTCGGGATTCCTCGCCATACCGGTCCGAAAGCGACCGGGCCTCCTCGGAATGACTACAAGCCCTACGTTTGAACCCTTCCGGAAGCGTTGTGCAAATCCATCGAGATGCTTACTCGCACTCCGGGCGCAGCAAGCAGCGCCCCTACGGATCTGCAACCAGCAGGCCAAGCACAAATATTTCCAGAGCCCAAAACTAGGCGGGGGTGCGGGATTTCAGGATTTTCACGAAGGAGCCGAGGCGCAACTCGTCGAGAGTGAGGCCGGTTAGGGGCAGAGCTTCTTCGGGGGTGATGGCGCCGCAATTGATTGCGCGCAGGAAAAAATTCAGCAGGCCCTGGCCGGTGGCGGCGTCGTCGAACACTTCACCAACCAGCGTGGCGCGAGCGGCTTTTTCGACGAAATTGCGCAGGCGATCGGACGCGGCGTCGAGGCTTTCGAGGAAAAATGCATAGACGGCGGCGTAGCGGGTGGGAAGTTGCGCGGGATGCAAATCCCATCCTTGGTAGAAAGCATTCGTCAGGGAATGCTGGATGTGATCGTAATGAATTTTCCAGGCGCGATGGACGGCGGCGCGATTGGCGGCGATTTGCGCCGAGGTGAGCGCAGGTCCGTCTTTTGCCGCGCGATAAACGGGCACGGGCATAATGTTGGTGGCGCCGTCGGAAAGCCATATGCCGGTGCCGGCGTAGGCAACTTGCATCATGTGGCGCGCAAAATCGCAGGCCGGATGAGTCATGGTCTGGTGGGCGGCGGTGATGCTGCAGCTTGCGGTGTAGTCGTAGGTGCCGAAATGCGCGGCGACGCAGCGGCCGCGAGCGGCCGTCAACAAATGCAGCAGATTCGATTCGCCGCGTTCGTTCAATATTGATTGCGTGGTTTCGATCATCAATTCGATCTTGAGCGAGCCGGGATCGAGCGCGAGAGCCGGTTCGAGACGCGAGAGCAAATCGGCCAGCGCGGCCACCTCGTCCGGCAGCATCACTTTCGGCAGGGTGATGACGAAATTCTGGGGAAGCTCTCCGCGCGTTTTTTCCGCGAGCGTGGAGAGGAAAATGTCGAAGGTGCGAATGCTACGTTCGCGCAGTTCCTCAGAAAACGGTTTGATGCGAATGCCCACGAACGGCGGCAGGACTCCGGAATTCATTCCCGAGGCGATTTCCGTTGCCGCGGCCGCCGCGTGAACGTCTTCTTCCTTATCGGAGCGATTGCCGTAGCCATCCTCGAAGTCGATCCGAAAATCCTCCACAGGCTCGCGGCGCAATTTATCCACCACGCGGGAATAAATGGTCCAGGCCAGCCATGCGGAATTATGTTCCTTGCGCATCGCCTGCGGATCCTGCCGGGCGCGTTCGGCAAGGGCGGCGGCGCGATCGGGAGAATCGGGAAGCTCGTGCGAACCGGGAAGGCCGATGGCCTTGGCGAAAGTGACGAAATCGGGGGCGTATTCCTCGAGAGTTCGCAGAGCGGTGGCGCCGAGCTTGCGGCAGGTATCCGCGAGGAAAAGGTGCGCGCCACCATAGACGGTGTGCACCGGCTGGCGGCGTTGCGATTCGCCGGGATAGCGGCGTGCCAGCGCGCCGTGAGCCGGCTGAAGTTTTTTGCCGACTTCGCGGATGGTCTCGGGGCCCAGGGCACGCTTGCTGGTTGTTTCGGATTTCATCGCAAAATCCCCCGCGGAGATCCAGTAGCACAGGCACTCCTGCCTGTGTGCGTCCTTTCACACGCTCGGCCAGTGCACAGCCAAGAGTGGCTATGCTACTACGAACTGATTTTTCGGCCGGTAATTACCCTCAAAGCGTGTATGTAACATCTACCGCCAGGAATGATACCGCAACGGTGATTTTTCGTGGGCTCTTGCAGGCTTAGAAACACAGAGAAAGTCACTATGGAGTCAAAGGGACGCGCGCGACCGCCTCGCCCCAGCAGAATTGAGTGCTCAGCGCTACTTCGTGGTCACTTTCACGTTGGTGGGCGGATTCACAGTCGCTTTCGTGACGGTGAAGAAATCACTCAGATCGGTGGCGCTGGCCGCGCCGCCCAGCAAAGGAGTGATTCCAAAAATTTCCTGGATCGTGCGCAGAGTGGAACTGTGATCGTAGTGAATCGAATTCGAATAATTCACTTTCGCAAAAGGAGAAAGCGCGATCATGCCGATCGGCCCATCGCTATTTTCGCTTTCATCCCAGGTGACGAAGATCACCCCGCCGTTTTTATAAGCCGTGGAATTGACAAGGGGAGGGATATTGGCCTTCAGCCAATTGTCGCCATCGGCGATCGTGCCGTCGTGCATGTCATCGATCAGATTTGGAGTAATGAAGTTGTAGGCCGCGACGGTGTTGTTGGTCAGATCGGCGGCAAGCTCGGTATAGGGCCGCAGATGCGCGATGCAAGTGGCCGAACTGGGGCTAAGAGTGTTGGTAAGGTCGTCAAAATAGGTGAAGGGTTCATGCCGGACGGCATATTCCCCTGAATCGGAGAGCGGGCAGGTGGTGCCGCTAATATTTTCCTCGTAAGCCTTCCAGGTAAGCCCGGCAGTGGTCATCAAGGTGACCAGATGCTGTTTGGTGCTCTGGTGATCGCTGGAGGGGTCATTGTCGTCCAGGATGCCGAAATTCGTGCCCGCTTCGAGCCATAAATAATTGGGAAGACTGGGATGAATGTTCGGGGGATTGAAATATTGGGTGGCGTGGGCCCCCATGGGAAGCAGCGTTTTGATGATATAGGGCGCGTTGGAGGCGGTAAAATCAGACCAATCGTGATTCTCCATGAGAATAATGAAGACGGTGTGAATGGGAGGCAGACCCGAGGCAGCGCCTCGGGTGCTGGGGACCTTTAGAAAGCTGAATGTGAACACAGCGATGGCAACCAGACTGACCAACGTACGGCGGACAAGGAATTTAAACGGCTGGGAGCTTGAGATGGCGGACTGCGCGGGCGCTCGATTCATCGATACCTCGTGTTTGAGGGTCTCCATAGCAGCACATCGGCTGGAGGAATTCCATGTTATCCCTCGCGGCTCGTCGTAACTACTGTCCCAACGGACAGTATAAGTCCAAGCGTGCCCCCAGGACCCGGCGGCAAAATCGACGGGCGCCAGCCCGTTTTTCCCGAAAATTACAAGCAATCCCTTTATTCGCGGGCGCAATTCAGTAGAATCCGAGGCCGGCGGTATATTGCACGAAGGGAGCGTGGAATGGACAACGAGCAACTCGAGAAAAAGATTATCTCCGAGCAGATATACATACAGATTTTTACGGTTTCCGGGGCGATGGTGGGCGTGTGCTTGACGGTGATCGGAATCTTCCAGGTGATTTTCCAAATCGACAAGCTGAATACTCTGGGAGATGACATGGTGGCGTTTGCCGGGGCCATGTTCCTGGCATCCTGTTTTCTATCTTACTTCGCGCTGCGGGCGCGGTCGCTGAAGCCGAACGCGAATCTGGAAAAGGCCACCGAGATCGTGTTCCTGATGGCGCTCGGATTGATGGCAGTGGTGTGTTTCCTGGTGGTCTATGCCGTGGTGTAGCCCGGGTTGCAATCCGCCGCGCAACGCTGGGCATGGCCGGGGCAAGAAGCTTTTTTCTGTTAGAATCGCGCCGGTTTTTCAGGTGATCGAGAGGATCTGCCAAACTTCGGGAAGGATTTACGGACGATGACCGAAGCCTTGTTTCCTAGGAGCTTTCGCAAAGAATACACGCAAGCGGTCCGCGGCAGCGGCTGTTATTTGTACACCAGCGGCGGCAAAAAGCTGCTCGACGCGGCCGGTGGCGCAGCCGTGGTGACGATCGGCCATGGCGTGAAGGAAGTGGCGAAAGCGATGGCCAGGCAGGCTGAAACGCTGGCCTACGTGCATTCCTCGCAATTTGTCACCTCCGCCGCCGAAAGCCTTGCCGAGAAATTGCTGTCGCTTGCGCCTCCAAATTTCCGACACGGCGGGCGAGTCTATTTCACATCGGGCGGCTCGGAAGCCACGGAAACCGCGCTGAAGCTCTGCCGCCAATACTTCCTGGAACGAGGCGCTACAAAGCGGTCGCGAATCATTTCGCGCAAGCAGAGTTACCACGGCAGCACGCTCGGCGCGCTCTCGGTTTCCGGAAACGTCCGGCGGCGCGCTCCCTACGCGCCCATGCTCCACGAGTGGGGACACATCCCGCCCTGTTATTGTTACCGTTGCCCGCTGGGCCTGAAATATCCCAGCTGCGATGTGGCATGCGCGGATGAACTCGACAAGATCCTGCGCATCTCCGGGGCCGAGACTGTGGCTGGATTCATCTGCGAGCCGGTGGTGGGAGCCACTCTCGGGGCTGCGGCGCCTCCCGAAGGTTACCTGCAGCGAATTGCGGAGATTTGCAAGCGGCACGGCATTTTGCTGATCGCCGATGAGGTAATGACGGGGATGGGCCGGACCGGAAAAGTATTTGCCTGCGAACATTGGGGAATCGAGCCGGACATGATTCTGGTGGGCAAGGGGGTGGCCAGCGGGTATGCGCCGCTGGGCGCCGTGTTGGTGCACCGGCATGTGGTGGAAACGATCGCGAAAGGATCGGGAGTTTTTCTGCATGGGTTCACCTACAACGCACACCCGGTGGCGACTGCGGCGGGACTGGCAGTGTTGGAAAAGATCGAGCGGGATCACCTGTTCGAACGAGTAGCGCCGATGGGGCGAGCGTTGATGGAGGCGCTTGGCGCGGTGAAGCGATTTCAGGTGGTAGGCGATATCCGGGGGATGGGATTGCTGATCGGAATTGAATTTGTGCGCGACAGAGTGACGCGTCTTCCCTTTCCGCGCGCGGCGGGCATCGCCGGCCGCGTGGCGCAAGAGGCGATGGAGGCGGGCGTGGTGACGTATCCGATTCAGGGGTGCGTGGATGGTGATGTTGGCGACCACATTTTGATTGCGCCGCCGTTTATTGTTGGAGAGAAGGAGATCCAATTAATTGTTGGCGCGCTGGAGAGCGCGATTGAGAGGCTGGGCGAGTAGAGTGCAATTGCTTGGGCCGGCTTAGATCTTTGGACTGACTTCGCCGCACTCGCCATTTTCATTGGCAAGGCGATCCCTCGCGCTGCTCGGGATGACGGAAACACTAACGCCGCAGACGCGCGACTTTGTAGGGGGGCTGTTTGTTTATCCAGAGCTTCGAATGGCTGCGCCCGCCTTTCCGCTCGATTCGCGAGGGCAGACTCGCTTTTTCGGTCATCCCCAGCGAAGCGAGGGATCGCCTTGCCAATGAAAATGGCGAGTGTTCTTGATTACTTCTACAGGAGCGACATGCATCAAGTTCGAAATCATAGCGTGAGGCGGACGGAACTCGGAATGGTTGCCGGTCCATTTCGTTTGGAAATTGTGGGCTTGGCTGTCGCGGTGATGGTCGCGGGCGCGTTTCTGTCACAGGCGTTGGCGGTAAGGGCGCAGGAAGGGGCGGGGCAGCAAAACACTCGACCTGTGATGTCGGGATTTGCGACGGGGCGGATTGAGAAGGAGCAGGCGGCGGAAGAAAAATTGCGGGCGGCGATTTCGACGGAACAGTTGCAAAAATATCACCGCTACTTTACGGCGGAGCCGCATCCGGCGGGATCGCCGCGGAACAACGAATTGGCGCAATACGTGGCTGAGGAATGGCGCAAGCAAGGATTGGAAGATGTGGCGATCCACGAATACGATGTGCTGCATTCCTCGCCACGCGAAGTTTCGCTGGAAATGGTGAGCCCGATTCCCTACCGCGCTAGCTTGCGCGAAGAACCCTACGACGTTGATCCGGACACAAAAAATCCCAACGTAAGCATGGCCTACCTCGGCTATTCGGCGTCGGGCGAAGTGACGGCGCCTGTGGTGTACGCGCACAGCGGCAATCCCGAGGATTATGAGCTGCTGAAAAAGCGCGGCATCAGCGTGCGCGGAAAAATTGTGCTGGTTCGTTATTCGAATCCGTACAGCTATCGCGGATTCAAAGCGCTGACAGCGCAGCGCGAGGGCGCGGCTGCGCTGCTGATTTACTCCGATCCCGCGGAAGATGGCTATTCACAAGGCAAAGTGTTTCCAAACGGACCATGGGGACCAGAGAGCCACATTCAACGCGGCGCAATCACCTACGATTTTCTGGTTCCGGGCGATCCGCAGACTCCGGGATGGGCGTCCGTGCCGGGCGCGAAACGGATTCCGATCGAGCAAGCGGTTTCACTTCCGAAAATAATCGCTGTGCCGCTTTCCTGGCATGATGCGAAACCACTGCTCGAACATTTGGATGGACCGATAGCGCCCAAGGAATGGCAAGGAGGACTGCCGCTGGAATACCGCATGGGCGGCAAGCGAGTGAAAGTCCATTTGAAAGTGGACATGGATACGAGCGTGAAGCCGTATTACGTGGTTGAGGCGCGGATTCGCGGCGTCGGAATTGCCGGATGAATGGGTGGTGATGGGAAATCATCGCGATGCGTGGGCATTTGGCGGCGTCGATCCTTCGAGCGGCACGGCCGCCATGATGGAAATGACGCGGGCTTTGGGTGCGATGAAGCAACAGGGCATCCGCCCGCGGCGCACTCTGGTGATTTGCAGCTGGGACGGCGAGGAGTATGCGCTGACGGGCTCAACGGAATGGGGCGAACAGTATGCGGATGAGCTGAAGAAAAAGGCGGTGGCGTATTTGAATGTGGACGAAGCCACCAGTGGCACGAAATTCGAAGGCGACGCGGTGGCATCGCTTGCGCCGCTGCTGGTGGAAGTAAGCCGGACGATTCCCGCGCCCTCGGGCAAGACACTTTACGACGAGTGGAAAGAATCGGCGGCCAAGGATGCGAAGAAAACGGTGCCCGACGAGAATCTTCCCAACACGCGGATCGGAAGCGGCTCGGATCATACGGTATTCCTGAATTTTCTGGGAATCCCGACGATGGGATTGACGTTCACGGGGCCATACGGCGTGTACCACTCGATGTATGACGATTTCTTCTGGATGAATCAATTTTGTGATCCGGGATACCGTTATCACGCCGTGATGTCGATGCTGTGGGGAACTTTGGCGCTGCGGCTGGGAAATGCGGAAGTGCTGCCCTACAATTTCGGATTTTACGGACGGGAAATTCGTGAATTCGTGTCCGAGCTGGATGCGCGAACGAATCTGAGCAAACACGTCGATCTGAAGCCGCTGCTCGCTAAAGTAAGCGAATTCGAAACGGAAGGCCGCGCGCTGGACGCCGCAATCTCCCATGCCTTGACGGACAAAAAACCAGATGGCGAGCCGGCCGGCATTCCCATCGGACAACAAAAGCAAATCAACGAACAAATCATGCAAGTGGAACGGAATTGGCTCGACCCGGACGGCATTCCCGGACGGCAATGGTTTAAACACACCCTGTATGCGGCTCGATATACCTACGCGCATTTGGAATTGCCCGGACTGACGGAAGCCGCCGAAGCGGGAAATTGGAAACTCGCGGAAGAGCAGGCGCGAATTCTGGAAGCCGAGTTGCAGAAAAATATTGAGTTGCTGCGGCGGGTTCGCGCGAAAGACGCCAGTTCAATTTACGAAGTGGATCCTCCCAAGGAAAAACCATGAAACAGTTTGCGATTTGCGCGGTGTTGATCGCGCTACCGGCTCTGCTGCCTGTGGCAAATAAAATGGCAACCGGCGGGCCGCCGCCGGCAGCGAAGCCGCGAGCGCGCGACCTGGGCGTCCCCTTTGAAGGAACTCCCGGTCCCTGGAACGCGATCACCGATGTAAAAGGAATCGAAGTGGGCCACACCACGCTGATCGAAGGGGAAGGAAAGCTCGTGGTGGGAAGAGGTCCCGTGCGAACCGGCGTGACCGCCATCTTTCCGCGCGGCAAACTTTCCAGCGACCCGGTCTACGCGGGATGGTTTTCGCTGAACGGCAACGGCGAAATGACGGGAACTACCTGGGTGGAAGAATCCGGATTTCTTTACGGTCCGGTGATGATTACAAACACTCACAGCGTGGGTGTGGTGCGCGACACGGTGATCGCCTGGCAATTCGAGCACGGCCCGCCGGCTCCGGCCGACGATTGGTGGTCGCTTCCCGTGGTGGCGGAAACCTGGGACGGATATTCTGAACGATATCAATGGATTCCACGTGAAGCCCGAGCACGTGATCGCCGCGCTCCAAAACGCGCATTCCGGCCCGGTGGAAGAAGGCAACGTCGGCGGCGGCACGGGAATGGTTTGCAATGAATTCAAGGGCGGCGTGGGAACTTCGTCGCGGCGGCTTAGCGAAAAGCAGGGCGGCTACACCGTGGGCGTGGAAGTGCAGTGCAATTACGGCTTGCGCCGGCTTTTGCGAATCGCGGGCGTTCCGGTGGGACAGGAAATTCCCAAGGATTCCGCATCCAATCTCATGCGCACGGAAGACGTGGGATCCATCATCGTGGTGGTGGCAACGGACGCGCCGCTGCTGCCGCACCAATTGAAGCGCCTGGCAGGCGCGTGCCGCTGGGATTGGGGCGGCTGGGCAGCATTTCGGGAAACGGCTCGGGAGATATTTTTATCGCGTTCTCCACTGCGAATCCAGGCGCGGGAAGCTCACAGAAGAACGTAGCCGTGACCATGCTGCCGAATGAAGAGATCGGGCCGCTCTTCGAAGCAGCGGTGCAGGCGACGGAAGAAGCCGTGGTGAACGCCATGGTGGCGGCGGAAACGATGACGGGAATTGACAATCACACGGTTGTCGCCCTGCCGCACGGCCAGCTGCGCGAAGTTTTGAAGCGGTACAATCGGCTTGTCGAGTCGAACTAGGATCGCTACGATTCTGGCTCGGATCGCGACAAAACGCCGATACCTCGAATTAATGGGGATTCTGCCGCCTCCTTTCTGATCCACACTGAAAACAAGCCTTGGTCTTCCATGCGGCTAGATCGGTACTCGTGGGAGTATTGGTACTCAGAGGACCATTAATTTGTGTTCATAAATCTCTAAACGCAGCTTTCGCCTTGACAGTACGCTCTCCAGCCAGCGACAATGCGCAGCGTCCTAGATTGCAGCGCGGACGTATCGAACGAAGCGCAAACAGAATTGTGAGCGTTCTGCTCGAGCCCAGCCCGGTCGCGCGCCAATTGGAAGCTCTCTCCGGCGTCCAGGATAAGATTTACGGGCCCGTAGCAATTTCCGACAGAGATATCAGACAACAGAAGTGAAATAGGAGGATCCAATCGTGCAAAGACTTCGCTCGCTTGTTTTGGTTCTTGGTGTGCTCGCGTTTTGCGCGTCCGCTTCCGCGCAGCAGGTTCCTGCAAAGGTTTACGTCACAGATGGTACTAGGCGGGGAACATCTATAGCTTCACGCCGCCTTCAGGCACGCTCCCTCGGTTCGTCACAATTCACTTTCCGGGCCACACCTTGGAGGGAATTGTGTATCGGACCGGATCAAAAGTTGTATGTATGCGATCCAGGCCATGGAGTGATCTTCGCGAATTAGCCCAACCACACCCGCAACGCACGATCATCGTATTTCAGTCGATTGGAACGGGCCTGCAAAAGCCGCAATGCGGCCGGTTCAGCTCGACCGGCGATTTTTACGTAACCGATGAGATCGCTGGATCGGGAATTTATAAGTTCACCGCGGCTAGCCTGGCGGGCAGCTTGCCAACCACGCCCGTGAACGTTTTGGGAAGCGCCCAACTGGGAGCCACGTTCGGCGGCGATGCCGATTTGACCCAATCGAACACCGGAGATCTTCTGGCGGTGGATTCGACGAACGGCAAAGTGTTTCTTTCCTTGGCGCCCGCTTTCGCATCGGCTTCGGCGATCGTTCCGGGCTGACCAGTGCCACCGGAATCGCGCGAAGCAGCACCGGCGACATCTTTGTCGCGCAGAAGGGACCCGGCGAACAAAGTCTCGCGCTATAGTTCGACGGGCGCGTTTCTCAGCGATTGCGGCACTTTCGCGGCGCAGACCAGCCATTCTTCCTCAAGTTCACCGCTGACGATACCCTCTACGTCACAACTTCCCAATACGATTCGACGATGGGATGACTTGATACGATCCTTTCAACACCGGCAAGATTTGGACGGTGAATATCCCAGCTCCTGCGCCAGCGCGCCTGCGTTGGCTGCTACGATGCCCCATCCCCCAAGTGAGCCCCACGACGAGCCGCTCGCTGCCATCGGAATCGCATTAACACCAACCAGCACGGCGACGAAGACCGCCACATTCACCACATCGAAGGTATTTAACTTTGGATTTACTTCGATCCAGATCAACGCCACGGGAAGCTGCACCGTCAACGTGAACGCCACGCAAACCCCGCTTTCCGCTTTGGATGTGCTCAAGGGCACCATTCCTCCGGCCAGCTTGCCCGCCGGGTCTACGGAAATTCCATTCCTGGGCGAGGCCGGGTTTGGCACTCTGTTCAGCGTCACGCCGAGCGGCGCGGGATGTGCGCCAACCTCCGCGTTGATCGGCGCGTTTACGGACCCCAACGCTTTCTCGAATCCACGTTTGGTTCAGTGCGACAGCGGAACTTGCGTGCTCGATACCACCACAGGCATCTACCCGCTGGGCGGGCCGATTCCGGGAGACGGTTCGGTGGGCGGCAAGGTGCCGAACTTCTCGCAATTCTTCCTGATCAACGCCGGCGTGTTGACCGGCACGGTCGGTGGAAATTCACCGGGGACATTCTGCGGTTTCAATTTCCCGCTGAATACCACTCAGAATCCAACCCAAGCCAGGATGTTCGATGACGACGACCTGATCGTGGTCTCATTCCAAGTGGCTAAGGCCGGCGGCAACTGCCTGTTTGGCCCGTTCGTGGACAACGCGCAGGTACTCGTCTCACTTGCGGAGATTTCGCCCACGTTCACTCCCATCACCAGTACCAGCAACCTCGTGACACCCAACATCAACGGCGTCGGGATCCTGCACACCTATTTCGGGCTGATCAAGGTGCATGGACTGGCGCAGGGTACTTACGGATTGTCACTGGTATTCACAACCAACAACTCTCCGGTGGTCTCGACGCTCTTCAAGGTCGTGCCGGAAGGAACCCCGGGCTCGTTCTAGCCGGGCTGTTCTCGCCAGCAACGGCGAGGAAGTGTTAGGAAGTGTTTCAGCGAGCCGGGTCTGAAAAGACCCGGCTCTTTTTTTGATGAATTACCCTAGAGGGTGCCCCATCCTTTCGCGACGTTGCGAAAGGGTGGAGATTTTGATTTTGATCTTGCTTCCTGATGATTACTTCGCAGGTGGCCCGGCGGGATTTTCCGCGATGGGTTTCAAGTCCGCACGCTTCAACAGTGCATCGCTCTTCGATTCCTTATGCATCTCTTCGAGCAGCTTGGAGGCGTCCTGGAAGTGGCGCGCCGCGTCGGCCTGATTGCCGGAAGCGCGCAAGGTAACTCCCAGAAGGTAGTCACTCTTGGCGAGCAGAGCCTTCAATCCCAGGTTTTCGCTCTTGCGAGCCGCCGATTCCAGTTCCTGCCTCGCCGCCGGATAATTCTTCGAAAGCAAATACGCCTCTCCCAGATAGACCGAACTTTCCGCCGAAGCATATTTAAAGCGCGCCGCGTCCGCATCCTCCAGCAATTTCTTCAGCGCCGGAATCGCTTCGGCAACGCGCCCTTCCCGCACCGCCAAGCGGGCCAGCGCCAGCCGGGAAATCAAAGTCCGGTCGCGGTCCGAGGTGCGCTGAGCCACTTGCAAAGCCTGCTCGTAAATCGGCCGGGCGGCTTTGAAATCACCCGCGTAAAAATAATTGTCTCCCTGGCTCTCCAGCAATTTCGCCAGCACGGGATCGGCTTTCAGGTCGCGGGCCAACTTCACGGCTTCTTCCAGATTTTTCCGCCCCTCATCCGTGTCGCCCACCTGGCTCAATGCAGCGCCATAACCGCCTTGCACTTCCGCCATCCATTCCGAATGATCCTGAAGTTGCTGGAAGGCCTTGAGCGCGTCCTGCGCGGAGCCGAGCGCGGCTCCAAACCGCCCTTGATATGCGAAGAGGGTTCCCATGTTCGACGAAACGATCGCCGCAAGCCGCGAATCCCCGCCGTTGCGGGATATATCCAGCGCCTTCAAATAATATCCAAGCGCCTGGTCATATTGGCCCAGCTTGGCACTGGTCTCTGCCAGGTTGGTCTGGGTCTCGGCGATCGGTCCGGGAATTTTGGCTTTTTCGCGGAGTTGCAGCGCTTGCTGGTAATAGGTTAGGGAGTCGTCGTACTGGCCCTTGTCACTGTAGATCGCGCCGATATTATTCAGGCATTGGGACTGGTTATCCTCATTGCCGATATCCTGCTCGATCTGCAAGCACTGCTTGGTAGTTTTCAGAGCGTCATCGTAATGACCTAGATTCTTCTGCAGCCAGCCCAGACCCATCAGCGTGATGCCCTGGCCAGCCTTGTCGCCAATCTCACCCTGCACCTTCAGCGCTTCCTGATAATCCTTCTGGGCCGCGTCCAGCTTTCCCTGGGATTCCTCGGTGAAAGCGATTTCAGACAAGCTTGCGGCCACGCCGCGTTTGTCGCCGATCTGGCGCTTGATGGTCAGCGACTGCTGGTAATTCTGCAGCGCATCGTCGGGCCGGTTCATGAGCCTGTAGGCCACTCCGAGCGCCTGGAGCACGGTGGCCTTTCCCATCTGGTTGTTCAACTCGATCGAGAGGCTCAAGGCACGGTTCAGGGGTTCGAGAGAGCCCTGGGCGTTGCCGCGTTTGATCTCCACTCGGCCCGTCGCGAGTTGAGCATCCACATATTTCGGATCAATGGCGAGCACTTTGGCATAGTAATCGTGAGCTTTGTCGAGCGCGCCCTTGTCTTCATAGAGCTTTGCGAGATTAAAATTCACCTGAGGATCATTGGGAGAAAGCTGCAGCAGGCTTTGGTAGGCTTCAATCGCCTTGTCGTAGTTGTTCTGCAGTTGCGCGTTGCTGGCGACGATCTGGAACCGCTCCTGCGGCGGCAAGCTGCCGCTCAAATCCACCGCTTTGGCTGAATTGCTTTCGGCGTCTTTGTCGTAGCCCAGCTTCGAATACGTCTGCGCCAATTCCGAAAAAGCCAGGGCAAAATTCGGATCCGCTTCCGTGGCGGACTTCAGTTTCTTCAGCGCTTCCAGGTAATTTCCCTGGCGGTTCAGTTCCAGCCCTTCGGAATAATTCTTCACCGCTTCCACATTCTTCGAGGAAATTTCAAACGATTTCGGTTTCGCTGCCGTCAGCACGCCCGAACTTTCCGAAAGATTCTTCTGAATGGCTTCCGCAAGATTGTCGACGATTCCCGTCAAGTCTTTATCGTTCTCGGATTCCGCCTTGATCGAGAAATTCCGCTGGTGGGTCATGTCCTGCAAAGTGGCTTCCACCTGAATCTTGTCGCCCACCTTCACGAATTGGCCGGAGACCATGGTGTGCGCGTTCGTGAATTGAGAAATGCGGCTAATCATGGCCGGGTCAATATCGGAATTCGGGGTGATTCGCAGGTCGCGCAGCACGTCGTGCAGACGGTTGGGAGAGACCATTGCAAAATCGGGTGATTGGCGAAGGTCGGAGCGCAGCATTTCCGCCAGGCCCGGCCCCAGCCAATCGAGCGACGCATCTCCCGACGCATTGTGGAACGGTAGGATGGCCAGCGAAATCGAGGCGCCCGGAGCGCTCTTGCCGCCGCCAGGGAAAATTTTGCCGCGGAAAAGCACGCCGATGGAAATCAGCAACAGCGCGGCCACTCCCCCGGCGATCAGTTTCCAATAACGCTGCAGCCCTCCGGCCTCCGCTGCGGGCGCGATCGCCGTGCCTGTACCTGTTCCGGTGGGACTGGCCACCGATGCGGTGCCGGGAGCGGTGCCAGGCAGCGGACGCAAACGCGTTCCGGTGCGCGCATCCTGTCCCAGGTCTTCCAGAATCTCTTCCGCGTGCGCGTAGCGCTTGTCGACATCGATTTCCAGGCATTTCATCACCACGTCGCTGATTCCCTGCGGGATCGTGGGATCGATCTCAATGGGCGGCCGCGCGCGCTCCTGCGTGCGTTTCAGCAGCGTAGCCATGGCGGTATCGGCGCGGTGGGGCGTGTCGCCTGTGAGCAGTTCGTAAAAAATAATGCCGAGTGTGAAGAGATCGGAGCGTGAGTCGACCTGCTGGCCCTTGGCCTGTTCCGGAGACATATATTCCGGGGTGCCGATCAGCGCGCCGGTCTGGGTCATTCCAGGCATTGCCGCGGAGCGCGCAATGCCGAAATCCATCACCGTCACCCGCCCGTTCGCATCCAGCATGATGTTCTGCGGCTTCAGGTCGCGGTGCACCACTCCTTCCGCGTGCGCGGCATCCAGTGCGCGGCACACTTGCCCGATAATTTTCACCGCGTCGGCGGGCGGAAGTTTCCCTTTTTCCTTGAGCAGGGACTTCAGATCGCTGCCTTCGATGAAGTCCATGGTGATGAACTTCACACCATCCGCTTCACCGAGATCGAAAAGGCGAATGACGTTCTTGTGCGTCACCTGACGCGCCAGGATCAGTTCCTGCTTGAAGCGGGCCAGAATTTCGGGGCGGCTGGCGAGATCGGGCCGAATCACTTTGAGTGCAATCAGGCGGTCCACTGCATTGTCGCGTACCTTGTAAACCGCGCCCATGCCGCCCTCGCCCAGCAATTGCAGCACTTCATAGCGGCCGCCGATAATATTGCCTGCTTCGAAAATTACGAACGGCGAGCGATACACTCCAGTCGAAGCAGCCGTGGTTCCCGCCGACCAGCCGCTGGCTGCGCCGGAGGTCATCGTGCTGCTCATCGTCGCATCGTTCGAGGGATCGCGTTGCGGAGCGGCGGGCGTGATTCCGGTCTTTTCCTCAGCCGGTGCTCGCGCCGTGACGTTGGTGACCACCGAGAGAGGCAGAATCGTCGTGCACTTGCGGCAAGTTTTTTCCTCTGGCGGATTTTCCGTGCCACACTGCGGGCAAAACATAACTGCTGCCTCTCGATCTAACTATGGAGGTAACTACATTAGGTCGTAGACCCAAGTAAATCAAGTACTACTGAAGCGGGAGACGCCTAGAGAATGACGGTAAGGCAGCGCGATCGCAGGTTTCGGAGTTTTCGATAGATTCGGGGTTTCGGCGCCAGCCAACTTGCCAAACACCACAGGCACAGCCCTTTTTAATCCCGTCGAAATGTGTTATTCGATTAGGGGGTGGAATCGGCCCTGAACCCTAAGCGCAGGAAAATGGGAGGGACGGGAAAAAGGCGCCGCCGCGCGGAAATCGTTAAAAAACCGCCGGAAATGGCCAGAAAATATGCGATTTAGTGCGGTTTACGAATCGCCTGGCTAATCGCCAACAAACTCACAGTGCCAACGAAATAAGCAGCTTAAAAATCAATAGTATGTGATTTCCTAATCGCTCCTATATCGGCGGCTTACAGGCGCTTTCAGTCAAAAATGAGAATCGAGATTCCAATACGAATTTATACGAATTGCCGGAGAGAATTGCTTGCGGCGATTCTGCTTGCTTTTCTTCTCGGGCCCTTTGCAAGCGCGGCGCTTCCCGCGGGCGATGGCGTGGTCTCCGTTCAATGCACCGACGAAGCCGGCGTCAGTTTGGGCCAGGTGAAATTAGAGTTGATACGATCGCCCGGATCGATGGTCGAGGCACTTATTACGGATTCGAGCGGACGGGCCGATTTCCGCCATGTGACGGGCGGCGCTTATATTGTCCGCGCGACCAAGGATGGCTACGCGCCGGCCCAAATTGAAATCGGTGTGCGCACCAATCAAGCATCCTTCCCGGTTCGCATCCAGATGCGAGCAGAAGGAAAACCAAACGAAGCAAGAGGCAAGGTCTCCGTTCGCGAACTATCCATACCGGGGAAAGCGCACGAAGAATTTTTGAAGGGCGTCGAGTTCATGAATCAGAAGAACGACC
The DNA here is from genome assembly GCA_963797765.1 of uncultured Acidobacteriota bacterium. GTDB lineage: Bacteria > Acidobacteriota > Terriglobia > Acidiferrales > UBA7541 > JBGPTK01. The sequence continues at coordinate 310,535 of CAWCQU010000007.1, forward strand.
CGAAACGGAGCATCGAATATTTTCAGAAAGCGATTCACGATTTTCCGGATTACTACGAAGCATATTTCCTGATGGGCATGGCCCAGGTGTCTACCGATTCATCCGAGGAAGCGATTGCTGTCGCTGCGCAAGGCAATCGAGCTGAAACCGTCATTTCTCGAACCCTATTATCCGCTCGGGGTCTTGCTCGAGACGAAAAAGGATTATGACGGAGCGGAAGGCGTGCTGCAGTCCGCGTTCGAGCTGGATCCAAAGGGATGGCGCTGGCCGTTTGAAATGGCGCGGTGCCTTGCGAGCACCAGGAAATGGAAGGAAGCGCTTGATTATGGCGAAAAGGCCCGCGCGCTGCCCGATGCGCCAACCAAAGTTCACCTGCTGCTGGCTGATCTCTATTCGAATAACGGAGACCCGGTGAAAGCGGTGGCGGAACTCGAAGAGTTTGAAAAACTGGATCCGAAGAGCCCGTACATTCCGCGCGTCGATCAGGCTTTGCCCCAATTGCGCGAACGCGCCGCGCAGGCCAGCGCCAGTCCTGCCCACAACTAAACATGAATTACCAAAATTGAATCCAAAGAGTTAGGATGGCGGGGCCAAAAAAGTTTGCAGACGGGGATGAATGGAGCGGGAAGCAAAATGACAGGGGAGAGAAATTTGATGCGGCGATTTGTGGCGTTGATAGCGATTTTTCTGATCAGCATTCCAACGTTTGCGTTGCCTGCCGATTCGATGCAAGGCCTGGCCGGATACTCGCGGGATTCCGCAAAGGCGGAGCGCGATTGGGAGGCCAAATTCCAGGCGATACCTCAGCCGGACATCGAACGCGACAACATGAAGCGGCTGGCCGCGCGCCCGCACAATGTGGGCTCGCCTTACGACAAAGAGAACGCCGATTGGATTCTCTCGCAATACAAATCCTGGGGATTTGACGCGCACATTGAAGAGTTCGATGTTTTGTTCCCAACGCCGAAAGCGCGCGCCGTGGAACTGCTGGAGCCCACGAAATTCACCGCCAAATTGCAGGAGCCTGCTCTCGCGATCGATCCGACTTCCAACCAACAGTCGGAACAGCTTCCCACCTACAACGCTTATTCGATTGATGGAGACGTGACGGCGCCGCTGGTCTACGTGAACTATGGCATCCCGGAGGATTACGAGCGGCTCGACCGGATGGGAATTTCGGTGAAAGGCGCCATTGTGATCGCGCGTTATTACCACTCCTGGCGCGGCATCAAGCCCAAGGTGGCCGCGGAGCACGGCGCAATTGGATGCCTGATTTATTCCGATCCGCACGAAGACGGATATTTTCAAGGCGACGTCTTCCCTGCCGGCGCCTATCGCCCAGTGGAAGGAGTGCAGCGCGGTAGCGTCGCGGATAATCCGATTTTCCCGGGCGATCCGCTCACGCCTGGCGTGGGAGCAACCAAGGACGCGAAACGACTGGCCATCAAGGATTCACCTGTAATCACCAAGATTCCCGTGCTGCCGATTTCCTATGGCGATGCACAGCCACTGCTGGCGGCGCTGGCCGGACCAGTGGTTCCGGAAGATTGGCGGGGATCGCTGGCGCTTCCCTATCATGTGGGGCCGGGCCCCGCTAAGGTTCATCTGAAGGTGCAATCGAATTGGGACCTGAAAACAATTTATGACGTGATCGCGAAAATTCCCGGCTCGGAGTTTCCGGATCAGTGGGTGATTCGCGGCAATCATCACGACGCCTGGGTGAATGGCGCGGAAGATCCGATCTCAGGGCAGGTTGCCATGCTGGAAGAAGCACGCGGCCTGAGCGAGCTGTTGAAGCAAGGCTGGAAACCGAAGCGCACGATTATTTATTGTTCGTGGGACGCGGAGGAGCCGGGACTGCTCGGGTCGACCGAGTGGGTGGAGCAGCACGGCGATGAACTAAGGCAGCATGCCGTGGTTTACATCAATTCGGATGGAAATGGCCGGGGATTCCTGAACATGTCTGGATCGCATTCACTAGAAAAATTTATCAATGGAGTGTCGCGCGATATTCAGGACCCGGAGACAAAGATGACGGCTTGGAAGCGCGATCAATTGAATGACATTGCGAAAGCGCATACCTCGGAGGAGCGAAAAGAAATCCGCCAGCGCGGCGATCTGCGAATTGGAGCATTGGGTTCGGGATCGGACTGGGCTGCGTTCTTGGATCACGACGGAATTGCATCGCTGGATATTGGTTTCGGCGGCGAGAGCGGCGGCGGAATCTACCATTCGATTTATGATGATTTTTACTGGTACACGCATTTTTCGGATACGGGCTTCGTGTACGGGCGCGCGCTTTCCCAAGCGGGCGGTACGGCGATGATGCGCATGGCGGATGCGGATCTTTTGCCGTTCAACTTCACCGATTTTGCCGATACGATTCACAAGTACTTGCATGAGATCGAAAAACTTTTGAAGGACAAACAAGAATCGATTCAGGAACAAAATCGAGAACTCGAAGAGGGAGTGTTCAAGGCCACCGCCGATCCGAAGAAAACATTCGTGCCGCCGTCGAAGGAGGATGTGCCGCCGCACTTGAATTTTGCTCCACTGGAAAATGCCGCGGACGCACTGACGCAGAGCGCTGAACATTATGACCGGGCTCTGGAACAAACGCAGAAAGACGGTGCCTGGACGGTTTCGCAGGCTTCGCTCAATTCCGTCAATGAGAAACTGGTGATGAGCGAACGGAAGCTGACCAGTTCGGAGGGGCTGCCGAGACGGCCGTGGTACCAACATATGATTTATGCTCCGGGGGCCTACACCGGCTACGGCGTGAAAACCATACCAGGGGTCCGCGAGGCCATCGAGCAGAAGCGATGGAAAGAGGCGGACGATGAAATCATCCGCGCCGCCGGCGTGCTGCAGGCGGAGGCGGCCTTGATCGATTCCGCCGCGGTTGACTTGGAACAGAATCAAGCAGTGAGAATTTGTAATGAAAAAGAGGCTGGAGAGAGCAATGATGCAATTGAGAATCGATTGGAGAGGAGCGATTGCGCTGGGGGTCCTGGCTGTGGTTTGCGGGACCGCCGGTGCGCAGAGCACCAAGGTGAATTGGGACAAGAATTTCAATTTCCGCGAGCACAAACTCTACGCGTGGAAGAAGAATGAACTGGTGCTCGCCCAGAGTCCGGAAAATTTGGTGTTGCTGGACAAGTCGATCATGGAGTCCGTGGATCAGAAATTGAAGTCGGAAGGTTTTACCTTGGATGCGGAAAAGCCTGATTTTTATATTTCCTATGAAGCGGACACGATGGGCGGCATCAGCGGAGGCGGCGGTCCGGCGGTGAATCCGAACGCGGGATATTCGGCGGGCAAGGTGGGGGGAATCGCGCCCAGTTCGACGATTTCAACCGTCGCCGCAATCTCATTCCACATCGTGGATGCGCAAACGCAAAAACCGGTTTGGGATTCTTTCTCGAAAAAGAAAATTCGCGATCCGAACAAGGAATCCGAAAGGCCGGAAGTGATTATCGGGGAATTGGCGGAAAGAATGTTCAAGGATTTTCCGCCGAAAAAATAGCTTGCGGCCGGCCTATTTCGCGGAATTCTTTTCCTCTTCCGTGAGCGGGCCTTCCCACTTCACGATTTTCAAGTCGAGCACGAAAATCGAATACATCACCGGCACCATCAGCAAGGTAACAAAGGTGGCCACTCCCAATCCGCCGATTTGCGAATAGCAAAGCGGCTGCCACAACGGCCCTCCATGCAATGCCAACGGGAAAAGTGCCAGCACCGTGGCGCCCACTGTGATCATCACGGGACGCAAACGGATAATTCCGGCGTCCACCAGCGCGCGCTCCAGCGGCTCGCCTTTTTCGTGCATTTCCTCGATGAAATCGAACAGCACAATTACGTGGCTGACGATTACTCCAATCAGGCTGGCAATCCCTAAGAAGGCCATGAATCCGAATGGCGCCCCCATTATGTACAGAGCGGAAAGGGCGCCGACAACGCCATAGGGAACCGCCGCGAACACCAGCAGCGGCTTGACGGCGTGGTTGAATTGCACGACCAGCGCCAGGAAAATCGCCGCAATCGAAATCGCCATCACGACGACGAGATTCTTGAAGCCATCTGTCTGCTTCGCGTACTCGCCACCAATAAACAGTGTGTAGCCGGGTGGTATGGAACGCTGCAGGGCCTGCAGCCTGGGCATTGCCGCGGAGATGATTTCCGAGGGGAGACTGCCCGTAGCCGTCTGGCTTCTAACGCTGATGGTGCGGAAATGTTCCTGGCGCCGAATTCGTTGCGATTCCAGGGCGTTCACGATGTTGGAAATCTGAGAGAGCGGAACCTTGGCGGTGCTTTGCGAGGAATAGATGTAGAGATTTTGAATGTCTGAAAGCTGGGCGCGTTCTTCCATGCGCAGGCGGGCGACCACCGGAATCTGCTTATCGCCTTCGCGAAGCGTGGTCATATTCATGCCGCTCATCGCCGCGGTGGAGGAACGCGCCACGTCCATGTTGCTGACGCCAGCGAGATTGGCGCGGTCGGGATCGACTTCAAGGCGCACGACGGCGCTTTCCTCGCCCCAATCGTCATTCACCCGGGCGGCTTGCGGAATCGGGCGGATAATGTCTTTCACCTGATCGGCGATCGCGCGAAGGGTGAGGATGTCTTTTCGTTCCTGCACAGACGAAACATCGGCCTGGCCGGCAATGAACACTTGAATCGGATTGTCGACCGGGTTGGTCTGCAATTGCTTGATATCCACGCGAGCGCCGGGAACCTCCGCGGAAACTGCGTCCTGCAGCGGGCCGACTAACTTCGGCGTATCTTCTTTTTCGAAATCCTGAAGAATGATCTGGGCGTAATTGAGCTGCTGAAGTTCGGGCGAAACCGAAACCCAGAAGCGCGGACCGCCGCCGCCCACGAAGGTGGTGAGTGATTGCAGGACCTGCCTGGGCTTGCCGTCCTTGCCTGGGTGTTGCCGTCCGTATTCTTCCGCTGTCCTCAGTATCGCCTGTTCCACACGGGCCGTGGTGTCATTGGTGGCGGAAAGCGGCGCATCATTTGGCAGCCACACGTCCACGGTGGACCAATATTGGACATCATCCGGGAAAAACTGAGTGCGGAGCTGCTTGGAAACGAAATAGCCCAGAATGAGGAAAGCGAGCGAGCCGATGAAAACTTTCCAGCGATGCTCGATTGCGAAGGATGCGACGCGCGTGTAATAGCCAGTGAAGCCATGCGCGCGGCGTTCGTCGATGGTCGGTTCGGGTTCTTTGTTTGGACGCAGAAAATAATAGCCCAGGAGAGGAATGAAGGTCATGGAAACGAGCCGGGAAGCCACCAAGGCGCAAGCCATCACAATCGGCAGGCTGTAGAGGAAGCTGCCCGTGTTCCCGGTTAGCATCAGAAACGGAAGATAGGCAGCAATGTTGGTGATGGTTGCGAACATGATGGCTTTCGCCAGTTTTGTAGGACCGAGCCACGCGGCGACGACCGGCGGATGGTTATCCTCGAGGCTACGCTTGATGGCGTCACCGGCGACGACGGGATCATCTACCAGCAAGCCTAGGGCGATGATCAGAGTGGCGATGGAGACCTGCTGCAGGTCGATTCCCAGGATGTAGGCGAAACCGAACGTCAAGGCCAAAGTGATGGGGATGGAAATGGCCATGAGCAAGGCCGAGCGCCACTCCCAGAACCCGATGAGCGAAACCAGGACGACCAGTGCGATCGCTTCATAAAGCGCGTCCATGAACAGATCAATGTTTTCCTTGACCTGGCGGGGCTGGTCGGAGGTGCGAATGATCATCAAGTCGCGAGGAATAAGCTGCTCGACGGTGGCGAGTTTTGCGTCAACACTCTTGCCAAATTCGCTGATTTGCTCGCCGGAACGCATGAAAACCGCAAGGGTGACGGCGCGGCTGCGGTGCCACTTCCCTTCCTTATCGCGCCAGTTGTAATAGTTCAAATATTGAGGCGGGCTCTGGTAGCCGCGGCTGATTTGAACCAGGTCGCGGAGATAAATGGGGCTGCCCGCGGAGGACACTCCGGAGATTACGTTACCGATATCAGCGACGGACTTGAATTCGCCGGAGGGATCAATGATGACATTCTTGCGATCCACCTCGAGCGCACCGCCGGGCAGAGAAATATTGCGCGCCTGCAGGACGCTCTGAAGCTGGGAAGGCTGCAAGCCGTAATTGGCCAGGCGCTCCTGGGAATACTCGAGATAGATCTGCTCGGGCAGCACTCCTTTGCGCTGGATTTTGGAGGCTTGAGGAGCGCCGAGCACGGTTCTGCCGATCAGGTCGGTAAAATCGTCCAATTCGCGGTAGCTAAACTTTGCCCCGCCGGCCGCGGCAATCGCGGCGCGCGTTTCATCCGGGTTGTGGATGAACATCGGCCCCCAGGCGTCCGGATGAATCTCAGACTCGTGTAGGCGTTCGCGAACGTACTTTTGTCCGTATTCCTGAATCTGCGCATCATTGAAACTGGTGGAGGCGTCGACGCCAACAAAGCCGGGACCTTCGACCGGGCGATAATCCCGGATGATGCCATCCTTGACGGCCGTGCGAATAAAAGCATCGAAGCCAAGATGCACGGCGGCGGCTGAGACGCTGCGCGGAAAGCCAAACACAATGCTGACGCGCTTCGCGGCAGCGGCGGGCGGCAGCGATTTGCGTGAATCCTCAATGGCCTGGCGCACGCCTCGCGCGCGCAAATCAATTTCGATGTCATCGATGGCGGGACTTGCTACGGTGAGCATCAGGGCAGCGGTATCACCGAAATCACTTTGGAACTTGACGGGGCCAGCGCCTTGCGGAAGCTGATTGTTCAAGGCGATGAGCTTCAGGTTGATGTCGTTGAATTGCTTTTTGGTGTCGGTAACGGAATCGGAAAGTTGTACGTAAACGATGGCGAGGCCGGGCATGGAAAGAGACTTGATTCCGTAATCCGCGGCGGTGCCGGGATGGACGTTGGGATTTTCGGCCATCGTTTCTTCGATCTGGCGAGTCACCAACTGCTCGACCTGATCGGCGCTGACACCAGGCCATTGGCAAGTGGCGACGGCGACGCGCACGGGAATATCCGGATCTTTGCGCTCCGGCATGTGCGTGTATCCGTACCACCCCCACAGAACAGTAGCGACCAGAACGATCCACGCAATCTGGCGATGCTCGGTGAAAAAACGAGCGGAGTTGTGATCCTTCTCGATCAGATCGGCATCAGTTCGATGAGGCATAGATTCCTTAACGAGCCGGCATTACTGGATCGATACAATGATAGCCACACTCGGGACTACGGGACCGCCTGGACCTGGCTGCCATCGCGAACTTCGGTGGCACCAACCACGATGACGCGTTCGCCGACATTGACGCCCTGCGTCACGCTGATACTGTTGCCAAACGTTTCGCCAATTTGAACGTCGCGCTCATGGGCGATGGTTTTGCCGCCCTCTTCATCCACCACGAATACCGCGAAACCATTGGGATTCTTGGACGAGCGAATGACTGCGCTGAGCGGAACCACGTTTACGGGGTGCGGCAACTTCGCGCCACCGAGATCGATGGAGGCGATCATTCCTGACTTGAGTTGATTCTTAGGATTCGGAATGGTGACTTCGACCGAAAAGACGCGGCTCTTCGAATCGGCGTAGGGCGAAATGGACGTGACTCGGCCATGGAACACTTCGGGGACGCCGGTGGTGATGACGGTTTGGGGAGCGCCCAGATGCACGGTGGCGATGAGAGTGTCGGGAACACCGAAAACGGCCTTCACAACGCGGGTCTCCGCGAGTGTGAATCCAAGCGTGCCGGTGGTCACGAAATTGCCTATCTCGGTATTTCGTTCGAGCATCCAGCCATCAATAGGCGATTTGAGTGTGCAATCATTGAGTGCGGATTGCGCTTGCGCGAGGTTGGCTTTTGCGGATTCCAGAGTGCCCTTGCCGGAGTCGAACTCGGCTTGAGCGGCATCGAGTTGGGACTTGGGCAAACTCTGGGTGGAGTAAAGATTGTTCGCGCGATCGAAGTCAATCTTACCTTTGTCGTAGGACGCCTGCGCCTGCTCGAGTTGGCCTTTCGCAACGTTCACCTGGTTGGTGTAATCGGTGGGCCGAACTTGCGCCAGAATTTCGCCTTTCGCAACAGCGTCGCCCGATTGGACGCTGCGCATCCGGCCGTCTGAACCCTTGCGCTGGGTAATCGCGACTACATATCCGCCGGATTTAAAAGCCAGACTGATTTGCGCATTGGGCTCGATATTGGCGGAATAACGGACACCGCCGCCGGTGAGATTGGCCGTTACCGTGCTCAGGCGCACGGGGGTGGGCGGCTTGGAAATATCTTCCTGGTGTCCGCAGCCGGCGGCGATGGCAATCGCAGCAAATCCTGGGAAAAGCCAGCAGGCCGATTTACGATTGATTCGTTTCGCTAATTTCCGCATCGCTTATTCCTCGCCGAGGGACTTTTCGAAGTTGGCCTTGGCTGTCCAGAAGTTCAGCAAAGCCTGCTGATATTGGTGATCGGCGCCGGAAAGTGAAGACTGCGCCTGAAGGACATCCTTAGGCAGCGCGGTCTTCTGCTCAAACTCGTTCATGACAACTCGCAAATTCTCTTTTTGAGCGTCACGCGCAATTTCAGCAGCGTGGAGAAGCAGGCGCGATTCCTTCAGTTTTCGAAATTTGGAATTCACGTCGATGAGCACCTGGGATTCGGTTTCGGTGGCGCCCGACTTGGCTTGTTCGATCTGCTTGGTATTTTCCGCAAGTTGATGGCGGCGGCGTCCCCAATCGAGCGGATCCCAGGACACCAGGACGCCCACCGAAGCGACGTTCGATGGAAGAAGCTGCACGTTGGTGAGCGAAATATTGTGAACACTAAAGCTCACATCGGGAATGTAGCTGGACTTGGTGACGCGCCGGTTGAATTCGGCTTGCTTGATCTGGATGCGGGATTCGCGCAATTCGGGCCGGGAGGCGAGCGCCTGGGTTTGGGCGGCTTGAAGGTCGGTTTCGAGCGGGGTGGCGTCTGAAACCGGGTTGACCCGAAAATCAGTTCGAATGTCGCGACCGAGCAAATCATTGAGCTGCTCTTTTTGAGAAGAGATCGAATCGCGAAGATTCAGGTTGTTATATTCCTCTTGTGCCAGTTGAGCCTGCACCGCCAGGCTGTCGGCTTTCAAAGCGGTCCCTTGGTCGACATATTGAGTAGTGACGCGGTCGAGTTCGCGGTCGCTCTTCAGATTTTCGTCACTCGAATCCAGGGCGCTCTGCGTCTGCAAGACCTGGTAATAAGCCTGTTTTACCTGGGATACGACGGTTTGCTGCTGCTCGCGGACTTTCTCATCGTCCAATTGCTGGTTCAATTTCGCCAAATGAACATTCAGGCTGATCTTGTAGAGCTGGGAGAGAGGCTGTTGGAGCTCCAAGATTCCATAAAAGGAAGGTTTCAGCGGCGTGTGAATATTTATGTTCTGGTCGGGCACCTCACCGACTCCAGGCAGCGTGCCAAGAGAACCCTTCAAGAATTCAAAATTGATGGGAGTGAGAAGCTGCGCGCCCAGGGCGTAGACGGTCACTTGTGGGAAACGGTAGGTCTTGACGACCGCGATGGCATCTTCGTCAATCTGTGAATTCAGTTTCGCGATTTTGATGGTGCGATTGTTCGTCAAAGCCAAGCTGACGGCCTGGTCGAGTGTGAGCACATCGGCGGAAGCAGAGGAGGAAGACGGGGCGGCATCCTGCGCCGCGGAGTTTGCGGCGAAGAGGATCAGCAAACACGAAAGGAGACAATTGCCCCGCATGAAAGTGATGCTCCTTCCTTCCATTGTTAACCAGGCAAACGAGACCTGAAGAGTATGAAGGACGGGAGAATCTATATCCCGGCTCAACAGTTTGTCAACTGGGTCAAAACTGGGCCAAGCTGGTTCTGGATATGTTCCTTTGCAAGGGGAGAAGGCTCTTACAAGTGCGGAGCGGCGCTGAGTGGGAGCAGGAACTGCTGAATTCTTCGCAGGCGGGAGCGGGTTGGGACTGACGGCCAGGGAGCGTGGAGCGTTCGAGGTTAGAGAGAAGAAAATTTTGAGGGATAGGCGCGTTTACCAGTGCGGAGAAGGTAGTACTGATTGTGCTCTAGGAGTCAACAATTACGAAGATCAAGATCCATCGAGGGCGGCGAAGCCGCAACTTTTCATCGAGGAAAGTGTTTGACCAATTGTACGGCCTCAATGGAGAGGGGGGCTGACACAGAAACGCGGGAACTCAAATTCATCGGTGATAAGAGACAGGAGGAAGGGTCATGAACATTAAAGGAATTATTCTTGGGAGTGCGGCCCTGATTGTACTGTGCGTGCCTGCTGGATTCGCGCAATCGACGAGCGGCCAAGGGAGCAGCGCGGCGCCAGCCGCCAAGCCTGAATCCATTAAGGACCGCAAGGAAAATCAGCAGGATCGGATTGGCAACGGCGTGCAGAGCGGACAATTGACTGCCGGCGAGACGAAGAATCTGGAGACTAAGGAAGCGGGCTTGAACAAGGAAGAGAGCAATATGCGCAAGGCCGACGACGGCCACCTGACCGCAGCGGATCGCGCCAAGCTGAACAATCAGCAGAATCACCTTTCGAACCAGATCGCTACCGACAAACACAATGCCAATACGGCGCATTATGGGAATAACGAGGTGGGCCAGCGCCGCGAAAATCAGCAGGATCGCATCGCCCAAGGGATCAAGAGCGGCCAACTGAAACCGGGTGAGACCGCGCACCTTGAAAATAAGGAGCAAGGAATCAACAAGGAAGTGAGCGGAATGCGCCAGGCCAATGGCGGCAAACTGACTCAGGCCGACAAGCGAGCCGTGAATCAGCAACAAAACAAGGTTTCGGGGCAGATTTACAACAAAAAGCACAACGCCCGGAAACAAGGGTAGGCCAAGCATCTTAGCGGTTCCATTCCGAAAAGGGCCCTCGCGATGACGCGAGGGCCCTTTTTTCTGGACGATCCCAACTTTTGTAACCTACCGGTTATCTTCAAGGCTACGGAACAGCCAAGTCCAGATTACAGGCCAGGTTGAGCACACCTCACAAGCCCTCAAAAAAAAGGTTGGGATTCACGAATCTCGATGGTATTCAATTGGGCGATTTTGTAGACTGTGCAGTCCCCGGAGCGCGTTCGGAATGCCGCAGATTTTTCATCGAAGCACAAATACACTTTCCCGGCTGAGCATATACGGCGCCGCATTCATTATTATACTATTAGGATACGTAATTTATGAAGTAAGCGCGTCTCCTTATTTGACGGAAGTAAATGTGGCGCGGGATCAGCCCGTGCCGTTCAGCCACAAGCACCATGTGGGGGAGCTCGGTGTTGATTGCCGTTATTGCCATACTTCGGTGGAAGATTCCTCTTTCGCCGGGCTTCCTCCCACTTCAACTTGCATGACATGCCACTCACAAATCTGGACCAACAGCGCGATGCTAGAGCCGGTGCGATCGAGTTACAGGACGGACCGATCGATTGAATGGATTCGTGTGAATGCAGTGCCGGATTTCGTCTATTTCAATCACAGCATTCATATCAGCAAAGGGATTGGATGTACCACGTGCCACGGGCCGATCGGGGAAATGCCGCTGACCTGGCGAGCGAATACCATGCAAATGGAATGGTGCCTGGGCTGCCACCGGGAACCGGAGCTTCAGGTGCGGCCGAAGAAGTCCGTATTCGATGCGAGCTATAAGCCGCCCGCCAATCAACTGGAGATGGGGCGCAAGCTGGTAAAAGAATACAAGATCCAGAGTCTGACGAATTGCACCACGTGCCACCGTTAATTATGGAAATTGATTTTGAGACAGAAGCGAATTCATCGCAGACGGGGAAAAATTTGAAGATGCAGGCGGGCAGATGAGCGGTTCCGAGTGGCAAAACCGATTCGATTGATCTTGCCGCAATCGAAGAGAAGTTGCGAGGCGCGAAGGGAAAGCAATACTGGCGAGGCCTCGACGAATTGGCGGAGACGCCACGCTACCGGGAATTTCTGCACAATGAATTCGGCGATCCAGACATCGAGAAAGCAAGCGTAAGCAGACGGGATTTGTTGAAGCTGATGGCCGCATCGGCTGCGTTCGCCGGACTTACCGGCTGCACGAAACTTCCCACCCAACGGATCGTCCCATACGTCAAGCAGCCTGAAGAAATTGTGCCGGGAAAACCGCTGTTCTATGCGACCGCGATGACCATGGGCGGGGTGGCGCGAGGCCTGCTGGTGGAAAGCCAAATGGGCCGCCCGACCAAGATCGAAGGCAATCCGGATCACCCAGCCAGCCTGGGCGCGACCACTGTATTCGAACAGTCCGCGTTACTCACGCTTTACGATCCCGATCGCGCACAGGCGGTGACGAATGAAGGGCGCATCGCAACCTGGGATTTGTTCCTCGCGGCTTTGCGCCGCGCTCGTGATAATCACCGTGCCGGAAAAGGCGCGGGCCTCAGCATCCTGACCGAGACAACCACCTCGCCCACGCTCGGCTCGCAAATTCAAAGCCTGCTGGCTGAATTTCCGCAGGCCAAGTGGCACCAGTATGAGCCGGTTGGCGGAGATGCGGCGCGAGAAGGCGCGCGCATGGCGTTCGGAGAGTACGTGAATACCGTCTACCGGTTCGACCGGGCAGACGTGATTCTTTCGCTCGACTCCGACTTTCTTTATGAAGGGCCCGGCAGCGTCAGGTATGCGCGCCAATTCGCCAATGGCCGTGATGTGGAAATGACCGGCGGGAAAATGAACCGGCTGTACGTGGTCGAAAGCACTCCTTCGATTACGGGTTCGAAGGCCGACCACCGGTTGCCAATGCGCAGCCGCGATGTGGAGCCGTTTGCGCACGCGTTGGCCGCGAAGCTGGGCATGCCAACGGGCGGATCGACGGCAACACAAGCTGGAGATGCCTGGATTTCGGCGCTGGCTCGCGATCTGCAGAGTCATCGCGGGCGAAGCGTGGTGATCGCGGGCGGCCAGCAGCCTCCCAGCGTGCACGCGTTGGCACACGCGATGAATACAGCGCTCGGGAATATCGGCGCTACGGTAATCCTGACCGATCCAATCGAAGTGAATCCAACCGATCAGATGCGATCGATTGGAGCGCTTTCGGCGGACATGGCGGCGGGACACGTGCAAACGCTGCTGATCTTTGGCGGCAATCCCATCTATACAGCGCCGGCAGACCTGCAATTCGCGCAGAATTTTCTGAAGGTGCCGCTGCGCATCCACGTGAGTCTTTATGACGACGAGACATCGGATCTATGCCACTGGAACGTCCCCGCCGCTCATTTTCTGGAAACGTGGAGCGATGCCCGCGCCTTCGACGGGACCGTGACAATTCTTCAGCCGTTGATTTCGCCGCTCTACAACGGCAAGTCAGAGCTCGAGGTGCTGGCGGCGTTCCTGGGCGAGGATGTGGCGGCGCACGATGTAGTGAAGTCTTATTGGAAGAATCGATTTAGTGCCGCAAAACAGGGCGATGACAAGGCATTCGAAGTGTTCTGGGAAACTTCGCTGAACGATGGCGTGGTGGCAAAGACGGCATTGCCTGAGAAACAAGTGCGATTGAGCTCTGCGCCAGCGGACGGCGCGGCGGGTTCACAGGCCAACCATGCGCAGCAGAGCCAGGCAGAGGGCGGCCTCGAAATCGTGTTTCGACCGGACCCAACCATGTGGGATGGCCGATTCGCGAACAATGGCTGGCTGCAGGAGCTACCAAAGCCGCTGACGCAAATCACCTGGGACAACGCCGTAATGATCAGCGCGCGCACGGCCCAGCGGCTGCAAGTGACAAATGAAGACGTGATCCAATGAAATATGCCGGGCGGGCGCTGCGCGGAGTGGTGTGGATTACGCCGGGACATGCCGATGAGAGCGTTACCGTATATTTTGGCTACGGCCGCACGCGGGCAGGCCGGGTGGGCGACGGAGTGGGGATCAATAGCTATTTGATCTGGAATTCGCAAACTCCATGGTTTGGCTCCGGGACTGGAAGTGGCCAAAACCGGGGACAAGATCCACCTGGTCACGACGCAATTCCACCATTCCATCGAGCATGACGGGAAAACGGAAGACGAAGACAGCGTCAATGCTTTCGATCGCGATTTGGTGCGCATCGCGTCGCTCGAGGAATTCAAGAAGAATCCGAATTTCGCGCAGGATCCGGAAGAGGAAACTGCAAAGGCCCAATCACTTTATCCCGCGTTTCCCTACACGGGCTATGCGTGGGGTATGTCCATCGATTTGAATCGCTGCATCGGTTGCAACGCTTGTTCGATTGCATGCCAGGCGGAGAATAATATTCCCGTGGTGGGAAAAGAGCAGGTGGATGCGGGACGGATCATGCACTGGATTCGCGTGGACACTTATTTCCGCGGCGGATTGGACAACCCGGAGACGGTTCACGAGCCATTGACCTGCATGCACTGCGAGAATGCGCCGTGCGAAGTGGTTTGCCCGGTGGGAGCGACCACGCACAGTCCGGAAGGATTGAACGAGATGGTTTACAACCGCTGCGTGGGCACGCGGTATTGCTCGAACAACTGCCCGTATAAGGTGCGGCGGTTCAATTTCTTTTTGTTCAACGACTGGGAAACGCCCAGCCTGAAACTGCTGCGAAATCCGAACGTGACTGTGCGCAGCCGCGGCGTGATGGAGAAATGTTCCTACTGCGTGCAGCGCATCAACGCGGTGAAAATCGAATCGGAGAAACAGGACCGGGCGGTGCGTGACGGTGAAATCGTAACCGCCTGCCAGCAAGTTTGCCCGGCGGATGCCATCGTGTTCGGGAATATCAACGATCCGAAGAGCCGCGTATCGAAGCTGAAGGCGCAATCGCGGGAATATGGATTGTTAAGGGATTTGAACACCCGGCCGCGGACGACGTATCTGGCGAAATTGCGGAATCCGAATCCGGAGATCGGGTAGAAAGATTGAACGCAAACCAGAATTGATCAGGGGACTCTGGATTCCTCGCTTCGCTCGGAATGACGGGGTTTAGGCGTGAGAGCTTTTGACGGTGGTTGGAGAATAGATGGCGACTGAGCCGTTTGGAAAACCGACCGAACCAGATCCCGGGCCTCCGGTGCTTGAGCCGGGGTACGATTTCGCGTCGGTCACGGACAAAATCAGCGCGATCGTGCTGAGAAAGAAGACGCCGAAGGGCTGGATGTTCGGCTTCGCGATCGCGTTCGCGTTGGTGCTGCTGCTGCAATACGCGATCGCCGTGCTGCTGGTAAGAGGAGTCGGCATCTGGGGAATCAATATCCCCGTCGGCTGGGGATTTGCGATCGTCAATTTCGTGTGGTGGATCGGAATCGGCCACGCTGGAACGTTGATTTCCGCAATTTTGCTGCTGCTGCGGCAAAAATGGCGCACCTCGATCAACCGCTTTGCGGAAGCGATGACCCTGTTCGCGGTGGCTTGCGCGGGCATGTACCCGCTGCTGCATCTGGGCCGGCCGTGGCTATTTTATTGGTTGTTCCCCTATCCGAATACCATGGGGACCTGGCCGCAATTCCGCAGCCCGCTGGTTTGGGATGTGTTCGCCGTTTCCACATACACGATTGTTTCGGCGATGTTCTGGTTTGTGGGGTTGATTCCGGACCTGGCGACGCTGCGCGACCGCGCCCGAAATCGCGCCGCGCAAGTTATCTACGGAGTGCTGGCGATGGGCTGGCGAGGGTCCGCCGTTCATTGGGCGCGCTATGAAATGTGTTCCCTGCTACTGGCGGGCCTGGCGACGCCGCTGGTGGTTTCGGTGCACACGGTGGTGAGCTTCGACTTTTCGGTTGGGATCATAGCGGGCTGGCATTCGACAATTTTTCCGCCTTACTTCGTGGCCGGAGCGATCTATTCCGGGTTTGCCATGGTGATGACGCTGGCGATTCCGCTGCGCAAGTTTTACAAGCTGGAAGATTTCATCACCATGCGGCATCTGGAAAATATGGCGAAAATCCTGATCGCCACCGGCTTGATCGTCGCTTACGGCTACATGATGGAAACGTTTGGCGCGTTTTATGGCGGCGACAAATACGATTATTTCATGATGATGAATCGAATGGCGGGACCGTACGCTGGACTTTACTGGATATTGATCGCCTGCAATATCGTGATTCCGCAGTTTCTGTGGGTCAGGCGGCTGCGGACCAACGTCGCTTTCCTGTTTGCAGTCTCGCTGATCGTAAACGTGGGAATGTGGCTGGAGCGGTTTGTGATCGTGATTACCAGCCTGCACCGCGATTTCCTGCCGTCTTCGTGGGGAATGTATTACCCGACGCGATGGGACTGGGCCACGTACATCGGGTCGATTGGTTTGTTCCTGACATTATTCTTCCTGTTCGTCCGGTTCCTGCCGGCGATTTCGATTTTTGAGATGCGGCAACTGGTGACCGAAGTGGAGAGGAGGAAAAGAAACCTTGAGCAGCAAGCAGCATGAGGCAGCTTGAATCATGATCGCGAAGCGACATCGCATTTACGGGCTGATGGCGGAATTTGAAACGCCCGAAGCCTTGCTGGCGGCCGCCAACAAGACTCGCGAAGCGGGCTATCGCAAGGTGGATGCTTTCACTCCGCTGCCAGTGGAGGGATTGGCGGAGGCGGTGGGATTCCATCACACGAAACTGCCTTTGATCGTGTTGTGCGGCGGGATTCTGGGAGGGATGGGCGGATATTATTTGCAGTACTGGCCGAACGTGATCGGATTTCCGCTGAACATCGGCGGAAGGCCATACAACAGTTGGCCGGCATTCATTCCCATTACGTTCGAGATGACGGTGTTGTTCGCGGCGCTTTCGGCGGTATTCGGAATGCTGGCGCTGAACGGGCTGCCGACGCCCTATCATCCCGTATTCAACGTGGACCGTTTCCGGCTGGCGTCGCGCGACCGGTTTTTTCTGTGCATCAAGGCGCGAGACCCGAAATTCAATCTGGAAAAGACAAAGCAATTCTTGATCGATCTGCATGCGCGCGAGGTTGCCGAAATTGATTCCTAGCGGGACAAACGGGCGGCTGAGCACGTGGATTCCCGCATCGCAAAAGCGAGCGGGGCTGCTTTTTATCGCGCTGCTCGTGCTTATGTGCCTGGGAATGAGTGCAGGCTGCCGCTCGGACATGCAGGTGCAGCCGAGATTGAACCCGCTCGCGCGCGATACCTTTTTCCCGGATAACCGTTCGGCGCGGCCCGTGATTCCGGACACGGTGGCGCGCGGCCATTTGCGCCTGGATGAACAGCTTTACACCGGCAAAGTGAACGGCGTGCTGGCGGATACATTTCCCTTCCCGATCACGCGGCAGGATTTGGAGCGCGGCCAGGAACGCTACAATATTTATTGCACGCCCTGCCACGGAATGGCGGGCGATGGGCAAGGAATGATCGTGCAGCGCGGGTTTTCGCCGCCTCCTTCGTATCACATCGACCGCCTGCGGAAAGTTCCGGTGGGTTATTTTTTCGATGTGATGACGAACGGATTCGGCAAAATGTTCAGCTATGCCTCGCGCGTGAGTCCCGAAGACCGCTGGCGAATCGCCGCCTACATCCGTGCGCTGCAATTGAGCCAGTGGGCGCCGGTGGATGACGTTCCGGACATCTGCGAAAAAGCAATTGGCGGAGAAAGCGCCATGAGGGCTGCGGAAACACTGGTGCCGCGGCTGGACCGCGTGCGGCGAATGGCGCTGATTGTGGGTGGCGTCGCTTTGGCGCTGTTCGTTTTGTCCGGGCTGCGCAATCCCACGCAGTTCTTTCGATCGTACTTGCTGGCTTATTTGTATTGGGTGGGAATTCCGCTGGGAAGCATTGCGATCTTGATGATGCATCACCTGGCGGGCGGCGGATGGGGCTACATTATCCGGCGTCCTCTTGAAGCTGCGGGCAGAACTTTTCCGGCGATGGCGATACTGTTCCTTCCGATGTTTTTCGGTTTGCCGCGACTTTATTTGTGGGCGCAACCGGCGGCAGTGGCCGCCGATCCCGCATTACAAGCGAAGCACTGGTATTTGTCGAGTCCGTTATTTGTTTTTCGCGCGGTTCTTTATTTTGTGTTGTGGTACGCGCTGGCTTATTTCTTGAGCAAGTGGTCGACGGA
The DNA here is from genome assembly GCA_963797765.1 of uncultured Acidobacteriota bacterium. Taxonomy (GTDB): domain Bacteria; phylum Acidobacteriota; class Terriglobia; order Acidiferrales; family UBA7541; genus JBGPTK01. The sequence goes on from CAWCQU010000007.1 coordinate 328,602, forward strand.
ACAGGACCAGTCCGGCGATCCGCGATTGAGCAAGAAACTCGAAGGAATGAGCGGGCCGGGGCTGGTGATCTACGGATTAACGGTCACGTTCATGTCCATCGATTGGGCGATGTCGCTTGAGCCGCGCTGGTTTTCAACAATTTACGGAATGCTGTTCATGGTGGTGCAGGCGCTTTCAGCGATGTCGTTTCTGATTGTGATTCTGGCCTGGCTGGCGGATACCGAACCGCTCGCGGGCGCGGCCACGCCGAGCCGGTTTAACGACCTGGGGAATCTGACTCTGACGTTTGTAATGCTGTGGGCCTATCTTTCCTTTTCCCAGTTCCTGATTATCTGGGCGGGGAATCTGCAGCGTGAAATTCCCTGGTACACGGCAAGGGCGACTGGACACTGGGCGGGAATTGCATTGTTCCTGATTATTTTTCATTTTGCGGTTCCGTTCTTTCTGCTGCTGATGCGCGCCGTGAAGCGGAACGTACCCTATCTGGGAGTGATCGCGATCATTCTACTGGTGGCGAGCCTGGTGGACGTATTCTGGCTGGTGACGCCCGCGTTCAGTCAGGATGGGCCGCACCCGCGTTGGATGGATTTGTTGGCCACATTTGGGATTGGCGGGATTTGGGTGGCTGCATACCTGACGCAATTGAAGGCAAGACCGTTATTGCCACTGCACGATCCGCAGTATGAACAAGTGGCGGAGGGAGCGCTGGACCATGGACACTGAGAAGCCAGTCCAGGATATTGCGCCGGGACCGGGTTACGAAACGAGCGACGCGAACCCCCTCAGCCTGCTGTTATTCGGATTGGGAATGTTCGCGATCATCGGAGTGGTGCTGCTGATTGCGTATGGAGTATTTGAGCATTTTGCGGAATCGCAGTCGCTGGGAGCGCCCGCTTCGCCTTTTGCGAACGCCTCGCAGATACCACCCGCGCCGCGTTTGCAAACAGAACCGAAGCTCGATCTAGAGCATTTGCGGGCACGAGAGGATCAGTTGCTGCATACATACGAGTGGGTGGACCCAAATGCGGGTATCGTGCGGATTCCCATTGATCGAGCCATGGAATTAATATTGCAGAAGGGATTGCCAGTGCGGCGGCAAGCGATGGAAGAAAGAACGCCCGCGGCGGAGCCGGCGAAGAATTAATTGAAACTGAAGAATCATTGGATCTTGGTGAGAACCGGGAAATGACGATGGGGCAGCTCAGGTCTTATTCGAAGGCGCTACTGCGGTTCGGGCTGGCATTGCTGATGGCCGGCATGCTGACGGCCGCGAACAGCGCTCAGCAACCGCCTGCCAAGCCGGGCGGCGCGCAATCTCAAACGAATGCACAAGCGTTGCTCTCGCAAGTGGGGATCGATCAAAAGTTGAATCAACAGATTCCGCTCGATCTGAACTTTCGCGATGAACAGGGCAAAACCGTAAAACTGGGGGAGTACTTTGGCGAAAAGCCAGTGATACTTTCGCTGGTCTATTACCAGTGCCCGATGCTTTGCACGCAAGTGCTGAATGCCGTGGAGCGAGGATTGACGAACGTAACGCTCGACATTGGCAAGCAGTTCCAGGTTGTGACGGTGAGCATCGATCCGCGGGAAACGCCTGAGCTGGCTCGCACGAAAAAGAATATGTACGTGGGACTTTATGGCCGGGCGGGTGCGGGCGAGGGCTGGCATTTCCTGACCGGCGACGAAGCAGCCATCCAGCAGTTGGCCAAGGCTGTGGGATTTCGCTACGCGTACGATCCACAATCGGGACAATTTGCGCATGCCAGCGGGATCATGTTGTTGACGCCGGAGGGAAAGATCTCGCGCTATTTTTACGGAGTTCAGTATCCATCACGCGATCTGCGGTTGGGATTGGTGGAGGCGTCGGAAGGAAAAATTGGCACGCCTGTGGATCAAGTGCTGCTGTATTGCTTCCATTACGATCCGGCTACGGGGAAATATGGGATGGTGATCCAAAACGTGATTCGACTGGCGGGAGTGCTGACGGTGCTGATTATTGGGATGATGGTTTTTGTGTTGTCGCGGCGGGACCGCGTGGGCGGGCACGGAGAATTGAGCGAGAAGCCGGTGCGCGGTTGAGATCGGGAAATCAAGAAACAAAGAAAGAGGGCGGGCCTAAGGGCCGCCGCCTGACACGAAACCCAACGATGTTGATTAATCTTCCATTTCAGCCTGACCAGGCATCCACGATCGCCGAGGGCGTGGACCGGCTTTATATTTTCCTGACGATTCTCACGTTGTTTTTTACAGCGATTATCTTTGCGACGATTTTTTATTTTGCGGTGAAGTACCGGCGCCGTTCCGAGGACGAACGTCCGCCAGAAATCGAAGGCTCGCTTCCGCTGGAACTCACCTGGACGGTGATTCCGACCTTGCTGACCGTGGTGATCTTTGCCTGGTCTTCGAGTCTTTATTTCCAGAATGCCAGACCGCCGCGGGCTTCTTCGGAAATTTTCGTCGTGGGCAAACAATGGATGTGGCACCTGCAACATCCGGAAGGCCCCCGCGAAATCAATGAACTTCATGTGCCAGTGGGGGTTCCGATCCAATTGACGATGACGTCGGAAGATGTGATACACGATTTCTTTATTCCTGCGTTCCGGATCAAAAAGGACGCGCTACCCGGGCGGTATTCCTCCATCTGGTTTGAAGCCACGAAGACCGGCACGTATCACTTTTTTTGCGCGCAATATTGCGGCGCCGAACATGCGGGCATGATTGGCTGGGTTTACGTGATGTCGCCGACGGATTACGCGCAATGGCTGGCCAATAATTCCAGCGGAGAGACGATGGAAGCAGCGGGAAGGCGGCTGTTTAATCAAGTGGGCTGCAACGGCTGCCACGGAGAAAACAGCAATGCCACCGGGCCATCGCTGAACGGCCTCTATGGGCAGTCCGTGAAGCTGGCGGACGGGCGGACCGTCACGGTGAACGAGGAATACATTCGCGGCAGCATTTTGACGCCAGCCAAGCAGCGGGCGGCGGGCTACCCGGCGATCATGCCTACGTTTCAAGGACAAGTGAACGAGGAACAAATCCTGCAATTGATCGCCTATATCAAGTCTCTCGGGCCGGAAGAGGGGACAGTGAAACAATGAGCGCCACACTTGCCGAAGTTCCCATCGAGTCTCGCGTTCATTATTTGAACGCGGGCTACGGGATCCGATCGTGGCTCCTGACCACGGACCACAAACGCATCGCACTGCTATACCTGGCGTCCATCACTTTCATGTTTTTCATCGGCGGAGCAGCGGCCGTGCTGATCCGGCTGCATCTGGTGGAACCGCAAGGCGCGCTGGTCCAGCCGGAAACGTACAACAAGCTTTTCACCATGCACGGAGTGGTGATGATTTTCTTTTTCCTGATTCCGGCAATCCCAGCGGTCCTGGGAAATTTCCTGGTTCCACTGATGATCGGGGCGCGCGACCTGGCGTTCCCGCGGCTCAACTTGCTGAGCTGGTACATTTATGTTGTCGGGGCGCTGTTCACTCTGACGGCCCTGCTTACGGGAGGCGTGGATACCGGCTGGACGTTTTACACTCCTTACAGCAGCACTTATTCGAACTCGAACGTGATCTTAGTGGGACTCGGGGCATTCATCACGGGATTTTCGTCGATCCTGACGGGATTGAATTTCATTGTGACGATTCACAAGATGCGGGCGCCGGGACTTACCTGGTTCCGGATGCCATTATTTCTTTGGTCGATGTATGCCACCAGCATCATTTTCCTGCTGGGGACTCCGGTGATCGCGATTACGCTTGCGCTGCTGGCGCTGGAGCGGTTGCTTCATGTGGGGATCTTCGACCCGAAACTGGGCGGCGATCCGCTTCTGTTTCAGCATTTGTTCTGGTTCTATTCGCACCCGGCCGTCTACATCATGATTTTGCCCGCGCTGGGAGTGATGAGCGAACTGATCAGCTGCTTTTCGCGAAAGAGAATCTTTGGATACAGCTTCGTGGGATTTTCGAGCATGGCGATCGCGGCGCTCAGTTTTCTGGTGTGGGGCCACCACATGTTTGTCACCGGCCAATCCGTGTATGCGGGGCTGGTATTTTCCGCGCTCAGCTTTCTGGTGGCAATTCCCTCGGCCGTGAAAGTGTTCAACTGGACGGCGACGCTCTACAAAGGTTCGATCTCCTATGACGCACCTATGCTCTATGCCTTGGGCTTCATCGGACTTTTTACAATGGGCGGGCTGACGGGATTGTTTCTGGCATCCCTGGCTACCGACGTACACCTAAACGGAACGTACTTCATCGTGGCTCACTTCCACTACATCATGGTGGGCGGAACGATCATGGCTTATTTAGGTGGCTTGCATTTCTGGTGGCCAAAGATCAGCGGCCGATTATATCCCGATGGCTGGGCGCGATTCGCGGCGTTGATTATTTTCGTGGGATTTAACCTCACTTTTTTCCCGCAATTCATGCTCGGCTATTTGGGGATGCCGCGACGTTATGCCGTGTACCCGCCTGAATTCCAGGTGCTGAACGTCATGTCGTCGGCGGGCGCGTCGATTCTGGGTGTGGGCTATCTGATCCCGTTGATTTATTTTATTTGGTCTTTGCGGTACGGACCGCCGGCTGGGCCGAATCCTTGGAAAGCGAAAGGCCTGGAATGGCAGACTCCGTCGCCGCCGCCGACGGAAAACTTTGAGGAAATTCCTGTGGTAACTGAAGAGGCGTACGCCTACGCAGCCGAGGAGAAACACGGTGGCTGAATCGCAGGCCGTGCACGCGGCGCACGCGCATCAATTCGAGGACTTGGACCAGCAGCACGATGTTGGCACGCTAGGGATGTGGGCGTTCCTCGCCACGGAAATCATGTTCTTTGGCGGCTTGTTCGCAGGATATACGGTTTATCGCTACATGTATCTGCCTTCGTTTGAGGCGGGAAGCAGACTACTGGACATCAAGCTGGGCGCGATCAACACAGCGGTCCTGCTGGGAAGCAGTTTGACGATGGCGCTGGCGGTGCGCGCGGCGCAGACAAATAAACGAAAGGCACTGGCGACCTTTTTAGTGCTGACGATGATTCTGGGCGGCGTGTTCCTGGGAATCAAATTCGTGGAATATTCGCACAAGTGGGAGCACCACCTGGTTCCCGGGCTGCACTGGGCGCCGGATGCGGAAGAAGTGGCGCAGATTCAGGCGCTGAAGCCGGGCGCGGCAGTGCCGCAAGTGGAGCTTTATTTGTGCTTCTATTTTTTCATGACGGGGATGCACGCGCTGCACATGATCATCGGATTCGGAATAATGACGGTGATGCTGGTGCTCTCGCTGCGGGGCCGGTTTTCCTCGGAGTATTACGTGCCGATTGAAGTGACCGGGCTTTACTGGCACTTCGTGGATATTATTTGGATCTTTTTGTTTCCGCTGCTGTATTTGGTCGGAGGGCGCTACTGATGTCCGGACACGTGGCTTCTGTCAAAAGCTATGTTTTGATTTTCCTGGCGCTGCTGGCCCTGACCGCGCTGACGACGGGAGTCGCATTCATCGACTTGGGGCCATTCAATACCGTGGTGGCCTTGGCGATTGCCGGCTTCAAAATGTTGTTGGTAGTCTTATTCTTCATGCATATTCTGTACAGCAGAAATCTAACCAAGATCGTAGCCGCCGCCGGCCTGTTGTGGCTGATGATTTTGCTGACGCTGACGATGAGCGACTTCGCGACGCGCGGATGGACTCCCGCGCCTTCCGGATGGAACTCCGGGGGAAAATCGATCTCCACACCTGTTCGGCCCAGCCCGGCGGCAACTGTTCCCACTCCGGTTAGAGAATCCCATTAGCGTCGAACCTCCGCACTTGGAACCGGGTTGGTTTTGCGGCTGCGGAGGCGCGAGCGCGGAACCCGGGGTCCGGACGCTGCATTGACGAAAACTCCGTAAGCCGCTTAGGTTTCGATTTTCAAATCCATGATGATCTTGGCATTGAGCAGCCGGGAGATCGGGCAGCTTGTTTCGGCTGTGTGTGCCGCTTTTTCGACGGCCATTCGATCGGCATTGGGAACTTTAGCGGTGACTTGCAAGTGGCTTTCCGTCACGGTCCAACCTGGCGCGGTTTTCTCGAGTGTGACGCTTGCCGTGGTTTCGATTTTCTCCGGAGTCAATCCTGCGCCGCTTAGCTGGCCGGAAAATGCCATGGTGAAGCAGCCGGCATGAGCAGCGGCGATAAGCTCTTCTGGATTTGTGCCTTTCACATCCTCAAAACGAGTGCTGAATGAATAAGGGGTGCTGGAGAGCACTCCACTGTCGGTGCTGATTGTGCCCTTGCCGTCTTTCAGGCCACCTTTCCAGATGGCGGAAGCATTGCGTTTCATGTTGATCTCCTGTTTCGGACTTGATCCGATACGACACTGAAGATTCCTTGCGCTGGATACGATACCACCGTAGCGGATGATTGTGCGATCCTGGCGAGCACAGAAAAGTCACGGAGTCTTGGCAAGGAGGGGCGGACCAAGAGGCAGAAGCCTACTCCGCAAGAGTTGCTAAGGGCCGGCGAAACGCCGCATCCGGAGTGAGCTATCGCGCGCTGCCCATGCGTAGCGAGTAAGAGCTGAGTACGCGCATGTAGTTGGAGCGCTCGAACGCCGCAGGATCAGGAACGGCGCGATGGCTCATGCTGCCGCGCATCTCGCGGATCGATTCATAGCCGTGTTCTTCCATCCATTCCAGGATTCCAGTGCGAACACTGGTCAAATGTTCAATTCCGTTTCGAAGAAGCGCGGAAGTCATCATCGTAATCGCTGCTCCCGCCATCACCGACTTCAGAACATCCATGGCAGAGTGCACGCCGCCCGTGATGGCAAGGTCCGCGTCGACGCGGCCGAAGATGATCGCTATCCAATGCAACCGGAGAAGTAGTTCATCCGGCCGGCTCAGGGAAAGAGTAGGCACCACATCCAAAACCTCAAGATCGAAATCGGGTTGGTAGAACCGATTGAACAGGACCAACGCACCCGCGCCGGCCAGATCGAGTTGTTTGGCCATGCTGGCCATGGACGTGAATGAACTGGAAAGCTTCACAGCCACGGGGATGTGGATGCTCTCCTTCACACGGCGCACGAGGTTGCAATAATCCCGCTCCACTTCGGCGCCCGAGCGGTCCGGATCGGTTGCAATCGCATAAATGTTCAGTTCGATCGCGTCCGCCCCCGCCTGCTCCATTAGCTTTGCATAGCGAATCCATCCGCCTTCCGTGACACCGTTCAGGCTGGCGATCACAGGGATGTCCACGCTGGATTTCGCCTGATGGATCAAATGGAGGTAGCCGTCGGGACCCGAATTGTAGGAGCTGAGATCCGGGAAATAGGAAAGAGATTCCCCGAAGGTATCGGCGCCGCGCGAGAGGTCTCCATTAAGCGTCTCCGCCTCCAGCGTCAATTGTTCCTCGAAGAGGGACGGCAACACGACGGCGGCGGCACCGTGATCTTCGAGACGCTTGATGCTCGAGAGCGACTCCGTGAGCGGGGAAGCGGATGCCACCAGCGGATTTTTCAATGCGAGGCCCAGATATTTCGTGGTGAGGTCGATCATTCTTCATCCCGTCCTTTCGTTGAAGTGTTCGCTACGGGCTCGGGTTCCTCGACAACATTGGCCAGAATTTTTTGTCCGGGCATTGCTGCGCGATTCTGATAGACATGCCACTGGCGGTCTACATCTTCCTGCGCCATCTGAAGCAGGGCGCGCGCCGCTTCGGGGTTGCTGCGGACGAGCATCGTGTAGCGAGCTTCCTGGTAGATATATTGTTTAAGCGAAATGCTGGGCGCCTTGGAATCCAACTGGAATGGATTCTTGCCTTCGCGTCGCAGATCCGGATTATAGCGAATCAGCGGCCAATAGCCCGATTGCACGGCTGCTTTCTGCTGGTTCAATCCGAATGCCATGTCGTAACCGTGGGCAATGCAGTGGCTGTAAGCGATGATCAGCGACGGGCCGTGATGAGCTTCCGCTTCGAGGAAAGCTTTGACGGTGTGGGTATCGCCACCGCCAATGGCGACGCGCGCCACGTACACCGAACCGTAGCTGATGGCTTCCATCGCCAGATCCTTCTTTGCAGTGTGCTTTCCCCCGGTGGCAAATTTTGCGACGGCACCGCGGGGCGTCGCCTTCGACATTTGACCGCCCGTGTTTGAATAAACTTCGGTATCGAGAACGAGCACGTTAACGTTAGCGCCGGAGCCAAGCACATGATCGAGGCCGCCCGCACCGATGTCATAGGCCCAGCCGTCGCCGCCAACAATCCATACACTCTTCCGGACCAAGGAATTGGCGACAGCCAACAGGTCCCTGCCTTCCTTAGAGTTGTGCTCCGCGAGCTTCTGGCAAAGCTCCTTGACGCGTTCCCGTTGAGAATTGATGCCCGATTCGTTCGATTGATCGGCTTGAAGAATTTCGGTTACGAAGCGCTCGCCCAGTTCGCTTGCCAAACGGCGGATTAACTCTCGCGCGTATTCTTCCTGCTTGTCGACGGCAAGGCGCATCCCCAAACCAAATTCAGCATTGTCTTCGAACAGCGAATTGGACCATGCCGGGCCGCGGCCCTGGGCATTCGCGGTATAAGGCGTCGTCGGCAGGTTGCCGCCGTAAATCGAGGAGCAACCAGTAGCATTGGCGATCAGGAGCCGGTCCCCGAACAACTGGGTGAGCAGCTTGATGTAGGGGGTTTCTCCGCATCCGGCACAGGCGCCAGAAAATTCGAAGAGTGGCTCGAGGAGCTGTACGTCTTTCACCTGCGAGAATGAGAGACGGCCGCGATCGAAATCCGGAATGGAAAGAAAGAAATCCCAATTTTCCTTCTCGGAGTTTCGCAGCGGCGCTTGTTGCTCCATGTTGATCGCTTTATGTTTCACTTCGCTCTTACTTTTCGCGGGACAAGCTTCGACGCATAGTCGGCAGCCGGTGCAATCCTCCGGCGCAACCTGCAGCGTGTAGCGCAGAGTCTCGAATTCTCGCCATCGCGGCTTGGAAGATTTGAACGCACCAGGCGCGCCGGCGAGCGCGGAACTGTCATATATCTTTGCGCGAATCACGGCGTGCGGGCATGCCAGAACGCACTTGCCGCACTGAATGCAAAGAGCCTCGTCCCACACCGGAATTTCTTGAGCAATATTGCGCTTTTCCCATTGGGCTGTGCCGGTGGGAAAAGTTCCGTCGGGCGGCATGGCGCTGACTGGAAGTTCGTCGCCGCGGCCCGCGATGATGGCGCCGAGCACGTCGCGCACGAAGGCCGGGGCTCGATCGGAGACAGCAGGCAGAATATTGAGCAGACTGGTGACATTTTCGGGAATCGAGACTTGTGAAAGATGTGCAAGAGTCGCGTCCACCGCCTCGAAGTTTTTCTGAACCACCGCCTCGCCGCGCTTGCCGTAGGTTTTTTGAATGGCCTTTTTGATCGCTTCAATGGCATCTTCACGCGGCAGAACTCCGCTAATGGCGAAGAAGCAGGTCTGCATGATGGTATTGATGCGATTGCCCATGCCGGCATCGCGCGCCACTTTGTAGCCGTCGATCACAAAGAATCGCAGGCGTTTCTGGATGATTTGATTCTGGACCTCGCGTGGAAGATGGTTCCACACTTCGCCGGGGCCATATGGAGCATTGAGCAGAAACGTGGCGCCCGGTTCGGCAGCGGCGAGGACGTCCATGCGTTCGAGGAAATTAAATTGATGGCAGGCAACGAAACTGGCCTGAGTGATGAGATAGGAAGAGCGAATCGGCGTGGGACCAAAACGCAGATGCGATACCGTAGTGGAACCCGCTTTCTTCGAATCGTAAACAAAATAACCCTGAGCGTGGTTTGGAGTATCTTCGCCGATAATCTTGATCGAGTTTTTATTGGCGCCCACGGTGCCGTCCGAACCGAGGCCGTAAAATAGGGCGCGCACGGTATCTGGAGACTCGGTGGAAAATGACGGGTCGAAGTGCAGGCTGGTGTGGGTGACGTCGTCGCGAATTCCAATCGTGAAATGATTCTTCGGATTGGGAGAATTCAGTTCATCAAACACGGCCTTCACCATGGCCGGAGTGAATTCCTTCGATGAAAGTCCATACCGCCCGCCGATCACGCGTGGGTGGATTCGTCCTGCGCCGTCCGTGGAAAACAGTTCGCTGAGGGTGGTCACCACATCCTGATAGAGCGGCTCCCCAACGCCTCCCGGTTCCTTTGTGCGGTCGAGAACGGCGATGGCGCGAGCTGATTTCGGCAACGCGGCAACGAAAGCATCGGTGGCAAACGGGCGGAACAATCTTACCTTCAGGAGTCCAACTTTTTCACCTTGCGCGTTCAGGCGCTCCACCGCTTCTTCCACCGCGCCGGCGCCCGAGCCCATCAGGATCAGCACGCGCTCGGCATCTGGGACGCCGAAATAATCGAATAGGTGATAAGCGCGCCCGGTGCGTTGCGCAAAACGGTCCATGACGTCTTGCACGATTGATGGGCATGCCCGGTAATAAGGATTAATTGCTTCGCGGGCCTGAAAAAACACGTCAGGATTCTGCGCGGTGCCCCGGAGCATGGGCCGATCGGGAGTGAGCGCGCGGTCGCGATGCTGGCGCACGAATCGATCATCAATCAGGGCGCGCAAGTCATCGTCTGACAATGGAACAATCTTGGAAACTTCGTGGGACGTGCGGAAACCGTCGAAAAAGTGGAGAAAAGGAATGCGCGATTCAAGAGAAGCGGCATGCGCAATCAATGCGAAGTCACTCGCTTCTTGAACCGAGTTGGAAGCCAACATGGAAAACCCGGTGGAGCGCGTTGCCATTACATCACTGTGATCTCCAAAGATGGAGAGAGCGTGAGTGGCTAGGGATCGCGCCGCCACGTGTATGACCGCTGGCGTGAGTTCGCCTGCGATCTTGTACATATTTGGAATCATGAGCAGCAAGCCCTGGGAAGCGGTGAAGGTTGTGCTCAACGCTCCGGCTTGGAGAGCTCCGTGCAAGGCGCCCGCTGCTCCTCCTTCACTCTGCATCTCCATCACGTTCGGAATGGCACCCCAGATGTTCGTCCGGCCTTCTTCCTTCCACTGGTCAGACCATTCGCCCATCGGCGACGACGGCGTGATGGGATAGATCGCAATGACCTCATTCAGCCGGTAAGCAACCGAGGCAGCTGCTTCATTGCCATCGATAATAATCATTGGGACAGTCATCGTCATATTTCTCCAAATGGAATTACACGGCCCGAATTAGAACTGCTTGGCCTCAGTCCTAGATTGCGGGCGCCTGCTCGCATCCTTAGAATAAAGCGTTTCTATTGAGATTTCCCCACACTTTCTCGTTCGATGCGGTTTCAGCTTGAAACAGCCAAATCAGCTAGATGATTTAAAGCAACCTCGGTGCCAACCGACCAGGCTCTATACAGCAGTGATTGCCATCTCGTGGTTCTGCTTCGCATGGCGGAGCGCCTGCCACAGAACTCTCGCTAATTCCGTAGAATCTGGCGGGTAGGCAACACAGTCGAAAGCACCTGCTCGCATCACGCGAAGATACGCATCCCAATCGCCGGAATCTGAAAACACGATAACTGGAAGCTCCTCGGAATCGCGCCCTCTTTGATGGATCACATCCCGATAACTACCATCGGGAAGAATCTCCTCGGTAATTAGTGCATTAATTTCTTGTTTCTCCAAGATGACCCCAGCTTCCTGGATTTTTGTGCAGCCAATCGCGCGCATTCCGGCCAATCGGACCATTTCTGCAAGCTTCGCCTGTTCCTCATTTTTCGCGCATACAATCAGGACATTGATTGACAGCGGCATGATTCCTTCTTTTTCCAGGCCCGACGCTCGCGCAGCTAACATCGAAAAACTGTGATGCAGACTCGTTTCCAACTCGAGTTCGGGGACAAGACGAGGCAGCGGCCGATGTTCAGAGTATTCCCGGATGCGAGTCCCGGAGCTTTGTTCACCTCCAGAGCCATCCGAAACCTTTGAAATCGACCGCTGTCCCGCGAGGCTGAACTGAAATTCAGCAAATGCATTTACCCTGATACCCCCGCAAAGGTTCGGGTTCAGGAGGAGTGGCGACTGTCGTCGGAATTCGTTCGTCCGTTGGACTTGGCAACCCTCTATGCCATTCGCTTTCATCTCAGGCCCATCCTTCGATGAGAGATTAGGTCCTTTGAATCGTATGGGCTGTGAGCCGGATCATACATGGATGTGATGGCCATCACATTGGTAAGCGCTGGTTTTCCCATCCTAGCCATTCACAGATTGCCTCGAAGCCGGACGAACAAGCTAAGGTCCATGGCTGTTCCAGTCCCATTGACTCTCTGGAAATTAGAGTTTATTCTCCTCAGAACCGTGCGCGTGTCCCGCACCGGTCTAGTGTTCGCCATTCCTACTATGGCAAATAGTGGAGGCTGAAAATCCATGAAATCAACGCGCGGCTTGTTGGTTGTGCTTTTGCTTGCCGGAATAGCCCTTCTCTCCCTGAGTTTCATGAGCCGTCCCGCTTATACCCAACACGAGCTGCGTTCCCCGGAGATTCTGCGTGAAATGACGCACGATATTTCTGCGCCTTTGCGCGATATGACTCCGGCAGCGCACCGGACCGGGCCCCCAGAGGAGCGGGACATCCGCTTGCTGCACCAACCGCGCGACATCGAAAAGTTGGTCGACCCGGTGCTACAACTCTCTACGTTGCCCAAAGTATCGACGACGGGTGGATCGAGCGTGGGTGGAATCGGCGCGAATGGCTCGGCACCCCCGGATACGAACGGTTCGGTGGGCGCAACACAATTCGTCGAATGGGTGAACACGGAATTCGCCGTATACAACAAGGCAAACGGCGCATTGGTTCTGGGACCGCTGGAAGGAAACACCTTGTGGTCCGGCTTCGGCGGCGGATGCCAGACAAATAACGACGGCGATATTATTGTGCTGTGGGACAAATTGAATCAACGCTGGGTGATGTCACAGTTCAGTGTCAGCACTACGCCCTTCAATCAATGCGTGGCGGTTTCGACGACGGCAGATGCGACGGGCACCTGGGCGCGTTACGCATTTCAGCAGCCTGCCTTCAACGATTATCCAAAACTCGGCGTGTGGCCGGACGCCTACTATGTGACGTACAACATGTTCAACAGCACTGGCACTCTGTTCGAGGGATCCAGGCTCTGCGCCATGGATAGCGCTGCAATGCGCGCCGGGACCACGGCGACACAACAGTGCTTCCAGCTTAGTTCAAGTTTTGGAGGGGTGCTGCCCGCGGACGTGGATGGCACGACTCTTCCTCCGGCAGGAGAGCCCGAATTTTTTCTGAATTTCGGCACGAATTCCCTGAATCTTTGGAAATTTCATGTGGACTTCACGACGACATCGAACACCACTCTGACCGGGCCAACCAATCTGCCGGTGGCTACGTTCAGCGAAGCGTGCGGCGGCGGCACGTGCATTCCGCAGTCTGGAGTGACACAGAAGCTTGATTCACTGGGCGACCGGCTGATGTATCGCCTGGCGTACCGGAATTTTGGCAGCCACGAATCGCTGGTGGTAAACCACTCCATCACAGCAGGATCGAGCGTGGGTGTGCGCTGGTACGAACTGCAAAACCCGGGAAGCAATCCAGTGATCTTTCAGCAAGGCACTTTTGCTCCCGATTCCAACTATCGTTGGATGGGCAGCATCGCGATGGACCAAGCTGGAGACATTGCTCTCGGTTACAGCGTCTCCAGCAGCACACTGCATCCGGCCATCCGCTATACCGGCCGCACTCCCAGCGATCCACTGGGCACGATGGAATCGGAAACGAGTATTTTCGAGGGCCCGGGATCCCAAACCGGACAAAGCCTCAGCCGCTGGGGCGATTACAGCAGCATGAGCGTTGATCCGGCGGATGACTGCACGTTTTGGTATTCGAATGAATTTCTGCCATCCAACGGCGCTTTCAATTGGAGCACGCGATTCGCTTCCTTCAAGTTTACGGGCTGCGGCGCGCCTCCCACTCCGGATTTTTCAATCGCACCCACGCCGAGTTCGCGAACTGTGGTGCAGGGCAATCCTACGAGCTACACAGTGAATACCAGCGCGCTGAATGGTTTCAGCGGAAACATTGCTTTTAGCATCACCAGTGCGCTGCCTACGGGAGTCGGAGCGAGTTTCAATCCGGCTAGCGTGGCGGTTGGTGCAAGCTCGACTCTGAATATCACTACGGCTGCAGCCACGGCGGCAGGTACCTATACCATCACGATCCAGGGAGCGTCGGGAACCACGACACACACGGCGAGCGTTTCTTTGGTTGTGAATCCAGTGGCTCAGCCCAACTTCACGGTGTCAGCTTCACCCAGCTCGCAAACCGTAGTGCAAGGAAGTCCCACAAGCTACTCGGTTAGCACCACTGCAGTGAACGGCTTCGGCGGGACCATCGCCCTGAGCATCACCAGTGCGCTACCGAGCGGAGTCGGTACTAGTTTCAACCCGGGTAGCGTGGCGGCCGGCGCAAGCTCAACCTTGAACATCACGACAGCGTCAACCACACCGACCGGCACCTACACCCTCACAATCCAGGGCACGTCGGGAACCTTAACGCATACAGCCAATGTTACTTTGGTTGTGAACCCAGTGGCTCCGCCCAATTTCACGATATCGGCGGCACCAAGCTCGCGATCGGTAACACGAGGGAATTCGACCACTTACACCGTTACCATCGTGAGGCAAAACGGATTCGCGGGAAGCGTCAGCCTTAGCGTGACCAACTTGCCGTCGCGCGCCACCGGATCGTTCAATCCTACTTCCATCACAGGAACGAGCACGACGTCGACGCTGACGATTTCGACGACATCGAGAACAACGAGAGGAACGCGAACGCTGACGATTACGGGCAAGAGCGGAAGCTTGTCGCATTCAGCAACGGTGAGCTTGACCGTTAATTAACGGTAGATCAATCGGGATCGCAGGGGCTCGCAAAGTTCCGGCCTGAGTTCGCGGTCGCCGGAGCGTTGCGAGCCCGGCCTTTTTTATTCTCCTGCCGGCGAATCCTTGCATGTATGATCTGTTCCGTTGGATGGAAGATTGAGAGAGGAGTATTCCTCTTGAGAACGAAATGGGCGTGGATGGTTGTTCTGTCGCTCTCATTTGCTATCGCAATTGCCGGGCAAACAGCGGCTGGAGCGCACGCCGGACAAGAGAGCGTAAGCCAGAAGGCGATTCCGGTTGCGTCGGAGCATCATCATCACCTCTCCTTTCAAAATCAATATGTACGGGTATTCGAGGTAAGCCTCGCTCCGCACGAATCCACGCTACTGCACCAGCACGATAATGATTACATCTACATCTCGATTGGCGACGCGCAGGTTTCCACAACGATCCCCGGTCAAGCGGAGACGCATTCAAAGCTGGCCAATCGCGAAGTGAGATTTGTGCGCGGAGGCTTTGCGCATGTGGTTCACAATGACGGCGATCAGGAATTCCGTGTTGCCGACGTGGATCTAGTTCAACCACAAGGCAAATTGCGGAACTTGTGCCTCCAAGTGATTGCGAGCGAGCCGCTGGCCTGCCCAGACGCTCCAGAAACCGGCGCGAAAGACGCAGGGTACTCAATCAGCCCCGAATTTGAAACGGACAGGACACGGGTGGTGCTGATTCGCGTGCAGCCTCATCGGGAGGTTCCATTGAGCGGCGGGAGATGGGAAGAATTGATTGTCTCAGTGGAAGAATCGGTGCTCGCGCCAGCAACAGGAAAAGGCCCCGAACGATTGTTGCATCCGGGGGATTTCGTCTGGCTTGGGGACGGGGCCGGCATGCCGCGCGTTCTGAAAAACAACACCGGCGCGGAAGCATGGTTTTACAGATTTGAGATGCGGCCGACTTCCACAACTGATGCCGCCAAGGGACCGATCGTGGGAGCGCCGTTGGCGCCTAAAAAGCCGTAGAATTCACGAGTGTGACAAATTCCCGGAATGCAATTGGCGCCTGGAAACTTATTAGATGGCCTGAATCCGCTGAAAATAATCGCGTCCAATAATTACCCTCCTTCCAGACAACTTCTTTGAGACGAAGCCTCTTGCAAATTGATAGGATTGGAGCGCGCAAAGGAAATTGCGAACGCTTTGGCATGGCAAGTGCATGCAAGTTCGAAGGGGGAATAGAGACATATGGCAACGAGCGGAAAGAAAATTGGAATCCTGACGGGCGGAGGAGACGTTCCGGGGCTGAATTCAGTGATTAAGTCAGTCGTGTACCGCGCCAGCAATTTGGGCCGGGAAGTAATCGGCATTCGCAGGGGATGGAAAGGCCTGAGCTACATGAACGCCGCCGTGGATGAAGATCCCGAATATGTTTGGCACCTGAATCGCGACAATACGCGCACGATCGACCGCACAGGCGGGACGGTTCTACATACGTCGCGAACGAATCCGCGCCGCATGTCGAAATCAAAAGTACCAGAACACGTCAGCGCTCAAGAGTTAGCGAAGCTTACCACGGACGGAAAGACCTACGATTTCACGCCGATTGTGCTGCGCAACCTGGAGAAATTGGGGATCGGCTGCCTGGTCACGATCGGAGGAGATGATACGCTCAGCTATTCTTCCTGGCTGACCGAGGCGGGTTTTCCGGTGATCGCGGTCCCCAAAACCATGGACAACGATGTACAGGGAACGGAATACTGCATCGGATTTTCGACGGCCATCACGCGAGCGAGCGAGTTGGTCACGCGGCGGCGAACCATTCTAGGCTCGCATGAGCGGATTGGAGTGTTTCGAATCTTCGGCCGCGACGCTGGTTTTACTTCCCTCTACACAGCCTATGTTGCGGGCACACGGAGCTTGATACCGGAATATCCTTTCGATCTCGATAAATTGATCGAACTTTTGATCAGCGACAAGAAAGTGAATCCCAGCCGGTATTCGATCGCGATTATTTCCGAAGGGGCCGTTTGGAAAGGGCGC
This sequence comes from uncultured Acidobacteriota bacterium, assembly GCA_963797765.1. Classification (GTDB taxonomy): domain Bacteria; phylum Acidobacteriota; class Terriglobia; order Acidiferrales; family UBA7541; genus JBGPTK01. The sequence goes on from CAWCQU010000007.1 coordinate 345,501, forward strand.
GAGATCGGCGAGGAAGGCGAAGCGGACGCTTACGGGCACAAAAAGAAAGTGGACATCGGGCAGGCCCTTGCCGATGAGATTCAGAAGCGCACGGGCCAGGAAACATTGGTGAACGACTTAACCTATGACATCCGCTGCGGCGCGCCGGACGTCGTCGACCAAATGGTGGCGACCACCTATGGCAATATCGCCATGGATTTGCTCGCTGATGGAGCGTATGGGCAAATGGTCGGCGTGAAGAACGGTTGCTACGCGCATATGAATATCCCGAGCCATTCCCTGGGACCGAGAAAAGTGGATGTTGCGACGCTTTATGATACGGAGCGCTACCGGCCGAATTTTACTGGCAAGGTCGGGACGCCGTTTTTTCTGACGCGCGCATAGACAAGGTACCTGCGGACGATTTCCAGTCTCCAGTAAACCGCCGTCAAGGCATCTAGGCCAGCAACAATGTGCGGGTTTTACTTTGCGTACTTCTCTGACGCCGGTGGCCAGCTCTCGCCTGCCCGGCGAATTCTTTCTATTTCAATAACTTAGCGCGGGGCTAGCGAGTTTCCTCGTACTAACTCTTGATTTATCTCCGGCAGTCCACTAAAGTTAGGAATTCTTGATAGAGGTGCGGAGGCCATCAGTAACAGGGCCAGTACTCCGAGCAGCTTCGGAGGCCTATGTGAAAGGGGCATAAGTAGTTCACTCCGCCGAAATCTTCGCTGGGAGCCAACTCCACGGAGATTGGGGGGCATGGATAAGACCTGCCCACTGTCATCCGTTAGAAACGGATGGAGCGCTATCGAGAAGTGAATTCCCCGGCTTGCTTGCCGCGGTTCCCTTCTCCTGCCTCCTCTATCCTGAACGAGAAATCGATGAATCTGTTTAAACTGACTCGAACCTTGATTGACATCGAGTCCGTGACCAATAACGAGAAGCAGGTTGGCCTGTTTCTGTTTGAGCGCCTGCAGGAACTTTGCGCAAGGACCGGCGGCGATGCGCAGCAAATGGTTGTAGACGCTGATCTGGGGCGGAGCAACGTTTTGGCGAGTTGGGGCCAACCCGTGGTTACCTTATCGACTCATATGGACACGGTGCCCCCGTTTATTGCTTCGCGCGAGGATGACGATTCGATCTGGGGGCGAGGCGCTTGCGATGCCAAGGGGATTATTGCAGCCATGATCGCCGCAGTGGAAAAGCTGCTTGCGGAAGGATTGCGGAATTTCGGATTGCTGTTTTTAGTGGGTGAAGAACGGGATAGCGCCGGGGCGCTGTTCGCCGCGCGCCATGCGCCTGCCGGAGCGCGATTTCTGCTGAATGGCGAGCCGACGGAAAACCAATTGGCGCTGGGGTGCAAAGGGGCGTTGCGCTTTGAAATTGTGGCGCGCGGGCGCATGGCCCATTCCGCGTATCCGGAACTTGGCGAATCGGCAATCGAGAAACTGCTTGATGTGCTCGAAGATCTGCGCAGGATTCCGATGGCAACCGATCCCTTGCTTGGATGCAGCACGATGAACATCGGAACGATTGCCGGGGGACGCGCGCCCAACGTGATCGCCGATTGCGCCCGCGCGGAAATTATGTTCCGCATCGTGACCGGCGCCGATCCCGTGCGTGCCGCCGTTTCGCAAGCAATGGCCGGGCGCGCCGAAGCGATAGAAATTCTCTGCACGCCAGCAGTCCGGCTGGGGAAGATCGACGGTCTCCCCACAACCGTGGTTTCGTTCGCCACCGATATTCCCTCGCTGGGAAGCACATGGGGCACGCCGTATCTGCTCGGGCCAGGCAGCATTCATGTAGCGCATACGGAAAATGAACGGGTGAGCAAGCAGCAACTGACGGATGCCGTGGAAATCTACTCAAAAATGGTGCGCCAACTTCTGACGGCGGGTTCGAAGAACTAGCTTGTAAAGCGAATAATCTGACAAGGACAAAGGAAAGATGGAGCGGAAAATAGAAGTCGGGATCCTGGGAGCCACTGGAATGGTGGGCCAGCAGTTTATTGAATTCCTGCAGGGCCATCCGTGGTTCGAGGTGAAATGGCTTGGAGCCGAGCGACCGCTCCGCCGGAAAGAAATATCGAGAAGCGACGAACTGGCGCCTGGAAGGAGCGATGCCGGATTCGGTGACGCAATTGAAAGTGGAAGATTGCAAGCCCGGAAATGCACCGCGAATGATTTTTTCGTCCATGGATGCGTCGGTGGCAACGGAGATTGAGCGTGCGTTCGCACAAGCCGGGCATGTGGTGGTTTCGAATTCGCGGAATCATCGAATGGAGCGGGATGTTCCACTGCTTGTGCCGGAAATCAATGCCGATCATTTGAAATTGATCCCCGGCCAGCAGCGGCAGCGCGGCTGGAAAGGACAAATTGCGACGAATCCGAATTGCTCCACTGTTGTCTTGACCATGGCGCTGGCGCCGTTCAAGCAATTCGGAATCAAGCGGGTGGTGGTGACGACGATGCAGGCGGTTTCCGGCGCCGGATATCCTGGCGTGGCGTCGATGGACATCGTTGGCAACGTGATTCCCTACATTCCCAACGAAGAAGAGAAAATGCAGCAGGAGACTCAAAAAATTCTCGGCGAATATGCGGGCGATCATATCGAGCCGTTGGCCGCCGCGGTGAGCGCGCATTGCAATCGAGTGCCGGTGCTGAATGGCCACACGGTGACGGTTTCCGTGGAGCTTGCCAATAAACCGGGCGAAGCCGACTTGCTTGCCGCGATACGGAATTTTTCGGGTGTGCCGCAACAGCGGAAATTACCCAGCGCCCCTCCGAATCCGGTGGTCTATCTGGAGCAGGCCGATCGCCCTCAGCCGCGGCGCGACGCGGAAAGTGAACGCGGCATGGCGGTTTTTATCGGCAGGCTGCGGCCTTGCGCGGTGCTGGATTACAAATTCGTAGCTACCGGCCACAATACGATTCGCGGCGCGGCAGGGGCCGCGGTATTGAACGGCGAACTGATGCACACGGAAGGATTGCTCGACTAATGATTGTCATGAAATTCGGCGGGACGTCGGTGGAATCGGCGGCCGCTATCGAACGCGTGGCCTCAATTGTAAAAGCGAGGCTGGAGCAGCAGCCGGTGGTGGTGGTTTCGGCATTGGGAAAAACCACCAACACCCTGATGGCTATCGCTCAAGATGCGGCCAACGGCAAGCGGGAATTGGCACTCGAGCAACTGTCCGAACTGCGTGAATATCACGAGCGCGTTGCCGGACCCGCCGTACTGGAATCCGATTGTGCGAAGCTACGGTTGATCCTTGAAGATCATTTCGACGAACTCGCGGAGACGGTCAAAGGATTGGCGATGCTGGGCGAGTTGACGCCGCGGTCGCTCGATACGATTGCGAGTTATGGCGAGCGGCTCTCGAGCCAGATTGTGGCACTGGCATTTCGCAGATTTGGTCTAGCAGGCGTGCATCTGGATGCGAGAACGATGATTGTGACGGACCGCCGGCATACGCAGGCGAATCCGATCATTCCCGAGACTTATTCTCGAATCGCGGCGGCCGTGCGGCAACTGGGTTCTGGCGTCGTGGCTGTGCTGGGCGGCTACATCGGCGCAACGGAAGACGGCGTCACGACTACGCTGGGCCGAGGTGGCTCGGACTTCACCGCAGCACTCGTGGGCGCGGCGATCGATTCGGCGGAAATTCAAATCTGGACGGATGTGGACGGAGTGCTGACCTGCGACCCGAAACTGGTGCCTGACGCGCATCCGGTAAAAACCATTTCCTTCGACGAGGCTGCGGAGTTGGCTTATTTTGGCGCCAAAGTATTGCATCCAGCGACCGTGCTGCCGGCCCAGGAAAAGAATATCCCTGTAAGAATCATGAATTCACGCCGGCCGGAAGCGCCAGGAACGCGAATCACCAGCGAAAGTGTTGCTTGCACGAATATTTTGAAATCCGTCGCCTGCAAGCGAAACATCACCGTGGTGAGCATTCACTCCACCCGGATGCTGATGGCGCATGGATTCTTGCGGCATATCTTTGAGATTTTCGACCGTCATGAAACGCCGGTGGACATGGTGACTACATCGGAAGTCAGCGTGTCGCTTACGATTGACGATTCTAGCCGGTTGGACCGGATCCTTTTCGAACTGGAGCCCGTTTCGAGAGTGACGGTGGAGAACGATCACGCTATTGTTTGCGTGGTCGGCGACAACATCCGGTATACGCCGGGGGTGGCGGCCCGTGTATTCGGGGCCGTGCAAGGCATCAATATGCGAATGATTTCGCAGGGCGCATCGCTATTGAATATAAGCTTTGTGGTGGCTGGGCAGGATTTGCAAAAGACAGCAACTGCGCTGCACAGGGAATTTTTTACGACGCTCGATCCGAGGGTGTTTGACTGATCGCTATTTTCCGATCCAGACAGGCTCGGAATCTGCGGTCAGAAATCTAGATAGGACGGTGGGATGAATCTCGCGATTGTAGGCTATGGCAAGATGGGGCGGCTGATCGAACAACTTGCTCCGTCATACGGATTCACCGTCACGTTGAAATTGAATCGGGAGAACAACGGAAACTTCGAGTCTCTCACGAGAGAGAAGTTCAGTGGAATCGATGCTGCGGTGGAATTTTCCGCACCGGCGGCGGCCGTGGGCAATCTGGAACGATTGGCCGGACTAGGGGTGAACGTCGTGGCGGGCACAACCGGCTGGCACGATCAACTGGATCGCGTACGGCGGGTGGTGAATGAGAGCGGTATCGGGATGGTATGGAGCCCAAGCTATTCGCTCGGGATTAACGCGTTTATGCAACTGGTTTCGCTGGCCGCGCGGCTTTTGGCGAACGAATCCGATTATGGCGCCTGGGGATGGGAGATGCACCACGTAACAAAGAAGGACGCCCCATCGGGCACTCTGCTGAAGCTGGTGGACGAAATGAAGAAGAGCGGATATTCGCGGCCTGTCTCGACGAGCTCCAACCGGGTGGGTACACATCCTGGAGCGCATGAAATTGGTTTTGATTCCGCCGCTGATACAATTACGTTGCGGCATACGGCGCGAAACCGCGAGGGCTATGCGCGGGGCGCGCTGCGGGCGGCCCGGTGGGTGGCCGGGAAGAAGGGATTTTTCGAATTTCGCGAGATCATCAACGAACTGCCATAATGTGGCAATCGCTTTGCCACGGTAAGGATTGAACCGCAAGGAGGCGTTTATGTTTACCGGATGTGGAACAGCTTTGGTCACTCCGTTTCGCCAAGATCAGTCGATTGATGAAGGAGTTTTGCGGAAATTGGTGCGCCGGCAGATCGACGCTGGAATCAATTTCCTGGTTCCCTGCGGAACAACAGGGGAAAGCCCCACGCTCTCTCACGCCGAGCATGTCCGCGTGGTCGAGATCACGCTGGAAGAGGCCCGGGGCAAGGTTCCCGTTTTGGCTGGCGCGGGCGGATACAACACTGCCGAAGTCATCTCACTGGCGGGGGAATTGAAGCAGATGGGAGTGGATGGAATTCTTTCCGTGACGCCGTATTACAACAAGCCGACGCAGGAAGGTCTTTACCAACACTATAAGGCGATCGCCGCCGAAATTTCTCTCCCGATCATTGTTTATAACGTTCCCGGACGCACCGGCACGAACGTGGAGCCCGCCACGCTCAAGCGCCTCGCCGGGATTCAGAACATTGTCGGTGTTAAGGAGGCTTCCGGCAATATCGGCCAGATGGCGACGATCCTGAACCAGGTGCCGGAAAGCTTCACGGTGCTCTCGGGCGATGATGCCATCACGCTTCCGCTGATTGCGCTGGGAGGCCGCGGCATTATCTCCGTTGCATCGAACGAAATTCCTGCCGAGATGACCAGACTCGCGCAACTCTGCCTCAACGGCGATTTTCGCGGGGCGCGGGAACTCCAGCACAAATATCTTCCCCTGATGGAAATCAATTTCATTGAATCAAATCCGATCCCGGTGAAAGCGGCGATGGCCATGATGGGCTTGCTCGAACCGGTCTGGCGGTTGCCGATGGTTCCTCCGAAAACAGAAAACTTCGAGAAGATCCATCGCGTTTTGGAATCGGCCCAACTATTGGAAAAGGCGCATGCTGCAAACTGATATCGAGAATCTTGCGGACGAAAAGCACGAGCATTACACGGAGGAGCATTTTGTTCACTTTCAAAGATTCAAGGATGCGTTGAACTCGGGCGAAATCCGGGCCGCCGAGCCCGATTCCTCCGCCAAGAGCGGCTGGCGAGTGAACGCTTGGGTGAAGAAAGGAATTCTGCTCGGATTCCGCATGGGGAAAATTACTGATCTATCGGTAAACGCCGCCCGGCAGCCATTCTTCGACAAATTCACCTATCCGGTAAAATCGTTCTCAGTCTGGAGCGAAGTTCGAATTGTGCCAGGCGGATCGAGCATTCGCGACGGCTGTTTCGTGGGCAAGGGCGTCGTTTGCATGCCACCAATGTTTATTAACGTGGGAGCACATGTCGGTGAAGGAACGCTGATTGATTCTCATGCACTGGTGGGAAGCTGCGCGCAGGTTGGTAAGAATTGCCACATTTCGGCTGGCGCACAAATTGGAGGCGTGCTCGAACCGGTGGGCGCGCTGCCCGTGATTGTGGAAGATGACGTTCTGGTTGGCGGAAATTCGGGGATCTATGAAGGTACGGTGGTAAAGAAGCGCGCGGTCTTGGGCACGGGGACAATTCTGAATCGTTCCACGCCGGTGTACGACGTGGTTCGCGGCCAGGTGTATTCAGCTTCCGAGAGTGAACCGCTGGTGATCCCAGAAGAAGCAGTTGTGGTTGCAGGCGCCCGCGCAATTTCGCAAGGCCACGGCAAGGAATGGAATCTTTCTCTCTACACGCCCGTTATCGTGAAATATCGCGACGAGAACACCGACGCAAAAGTGCAATTAGAAGATTTGCTGCGGTAGACCCAGCAGAAAACACAGTTGAGCCCGGCAGAATCGGCCTCCCGGTCATCAGTAAACCAGGAATTATCAAATATCGCATCGAGTTAGCGCCCAGTCGTAGTTTATCTGGTTGAAGCTCTTTCCGTGACGGCTTCGTCCCCGGGGCCAGGCAGCGACGACTTTGCGCCGCCGGTGGATTCTCCGGTCAACAAGTCTGCCAAGTTCGGATACGCATAGATTGTGGGGGCATGATTTTGCATCAGTCCACCAGTATCGGCGGTAGGTCCGTAATTGCTCCACAAATCCCTGCCAAGCATGCGGAGCATGGCAAGTTGCTGACCTCGATGGTGCGCGGTGTGGGCAATGCGCCGAGTCATGATCCATGCACGCGAGCGGTTCACGTCGAAAAACTTTGCTGCTTCTTCCCACCACGCGTCGTGCTTTTGCCGCAATGCCGCCAATCGATTCCCGCTGTCTTCCGTGTAACGCTTCATGAATTCGAGCCGGGTCTCAATCTTTGGCAAAGGCGGAGCGCCGACGTCGATGCTTAGCATGTTGCGAAACCACAAATCTTCGCTGACGCACTGATGCACCATCTGTTCCAGAAAACTGCGGCCGCGAGGATCTTCCCGTCGCGGGCGGACACCAAGATCGTCGTCCGTAAATTCGCTCCATACGCTGACGACCTTGATGCGCTCGGTTTCATAAGTTTCCACGAGGAAATCGTATCTCATCAGGAGATTCCTTCTGGCGTTCGGCAAACGATCCCAATCCCACGCCTCGGCCTTCATTTTAATCCGAGTGAAGGAAATCGCGAGGGGCGAGTTCGAAACTCACGCAAACCACCAGCGAATGAAACACGGGCCACAACTATTCGAAGCGGAGAGCATCCATCGGTTCGATGCGCATCGCCCATCGAGCGGGGATATAGCATGCGACAAGTCCCGCAAAAAGCAGGACGGAAGCCACGAAGACAAATGTAAATGGATCGCTAGGACGCACACCAAACAAGAGGCCCGCAAGCAATGGCGTCAACGCAAGTGAGAATCCGCTTCCCAACAAGGCTCCCGCGATCACCGGAACCATGCTCTGGCGAATGATTAGTTTCAGAATGTCGAGCCTTTGCGCTCCCAGCGCCATTCGAACACCAATCTCACTGGTGCGTCCAACCACTGAATAGGAGGTGACGCCGTAGATGCCGATGCAAGCGAGTAGCAAAGCAATTGCGCCCAACACGCTGGCGAGCATGGTGGTGAATCGCGCCTCAGTACGGGCGATGGCAACATAGCTATCCATCGGAAAAACCTTAGAGACAGGCAAATCCTTATCGAGCCTGGCCGCTTCCGCGCGGATCGGGCCAATTAATGATTGAGTATCTCCCAGGGTGCGAACCGTGAACGCAATTTGATTCCGGGGAGCCAGCGGATAGGGCACGTAAATTTGTTCTCGAACTTGATTCGTGAGCGAATGAATCTGAATGTGCTTTACAACTCCGACGACCTGGGCTGCAGTCTGGCTAAATTCCTGGTTCAACATGATCTCGACAATCAGTTTCTTGCCCAGCGCGCTTTCGTTCGGCCACATTCGATGGGCAAGAGCGTCATCCACAATCACTACGTGGCTGTGCGCCGCATCGTCAAACTCGTTAAAGTCCCTGCCGGAGATCAGAGTGGCGCCCATGCTCTTGAAAAATCCGGGCAGGATGGCGCACTGATCGGCCATCACCGTATTTTGGTCCTGCTTGGGCGCTCCTTCCGGCCAGTAATAGCTGTACCAATTCGGCAAATCGTCATCGAACGGCAGGTGAGAGGTCGTGCTGACATATTGCACGCCCGGCAACGCAGCGATGTCTTTATCGAGTTGATGCAACAAATTAACGCGCGATTGGTCCTCCGGGTAGCGCTTGCCCGGCAGTGAAAGCTGAAATGTTAATACGTGCGCGGAATCGAAGCCTGGATTGACTTGCATGAGTCCGGCGAAAGTGCGGATCATTAGTCCGGCGCCAATCAGAAGAACGAATCCCAGCGCGACTTCGCAAACGATCAACGCGTTACGAAAGCGTTGCTTGCCCGACTGCTGCGCTCCTGCCGCCTTCCTTGAGCGCGCCAGCCAAGTCGGATTTCGCGGCTCCGAAAGCCGGCGCAAGCCCAAACAGGATCCCCGTGACCAGCGAAAGCATCAAATCGAACGCGAAAACCGTTCCATCGAATTCAATCGAGCCCATCCGCTGCGATGGCGGCGGGCGCAGTGCGAGCAGCCATTTCAATGCCCAGAATCCGACCACAAGCGCGACAGCTCCCCCTAATAAACCAAGCACAATGCTTTCCGTGAGCAATTGACGAACGATTCTGCCCGGAGCGAGGCACCCAGGGCCCGGCGGAGAGTGATTTCCTTTTGTCGTTCGTTCGCGCGCGCCAGCAGGAGATTGGCCACATTCACGCACGCGATGAGCAGCACCAGACCGACGCCCGCGAAGAGCGCGAGCAGGGCGGGGCGAACATTCTTAACCGATTCGCCATGAAGCATTGCAACGCGTCAGATCCATTTTCTGTTCGGAGAAATCGGTGAATTCCGAGCGAAGTTGCCCGGCTATACTCGCCGCCTCTGCCTGTGCCTGCCCGGGCGTCACCCCTGGACGAATAACGCCAATCATGCGGAGAAATCCAAGATCATTCGGACTTTTTGCGAGGTCATACGGAAATGGAATAAATACTTCAATGTTCGGCGGCAAATGGGATCGCCGGGAAAGATCAATTTGAAACCGGGGGGCATGATTCCCACTACAGTGAAAGGCTGTCCATTGAAAAGGATCGAATTCCCGATGATTTGTGAGTTTGCGCCGAATCGGCGCCGCCAAAGCCCATCGCCGAGGATCGCAACACTTGGCGCGCCGGCGCCTTGTTCCGCCGGGAGAAAGAATCTTCCTAACTCCGGATGAGGGCTAAGAAGAGCAAGAAAATTGTAGCTCACCTGAGCGACGCGTATTTGCTCCGGCTCGCCCTCACCAGTTATGGCGCCGCTGGTGGCCCAGATGCTAGCGATGTCCTGGAACAAGCGGCTCCGCTCTCGAAGATATACGAATTCTGGGCCGGAGCCGGGTGCTCTGTTCTCGCTTCCCCATGCCGTCCAAATCAGGGCAAGGCGGTCCGAATTTGGATATGGCAGCGATCGAAGCAGTACCGCATTCATTACACTGAATATCGCGGTGTTGGCGCCAATGCCCACTGCCAGGGTGATGATGGCTACCGCCGTAAACCCAGGGCTCTTCGCCAGCAGCCGAACCGCATAGCGCAGATCGGCCCAGATGCTATCGAGGATCGCCCCCATACGTACTTCGCGGATTTCTTCCTTGAGTTGTTGCGCTCCGCCGGCATCGAGGCGGGCAGACCGGCGCGCTTCGGTGGGCGCCATTCCGTTGCCAACTTTTTCGTCGACGAGCATTCCGATGTACGAAGACATCTCATCGTCGAGTTCATTTTCCACACGCCGTTTGTGAACAAGTTGCGAAATAGGCTCTGCAGGCGGGAGAAAAGCGGCATAGATGCTCTCCTATCGATGGCCTACAAAACGCTAGCATCCTTCCTATCGAGTGTCAATAGGAGCGGCGGGCCCGGTTCCATTTGATTGCTGAAGCGGCTGGGCGCTGTCCTTTGAATTGCGGCTGCCCTCCGGGCTTATTTGGCGCTTGGGAACGATGGCTTTTTTGAACCCTTCTTTTTAAATTGCCTACATTGAAATGCCGCCGTATGAGATTCTTTTGCTCCGCGTGAAGATCAATACAAAGACTGTTTTCTTCGTGGGACTGCTCCTCTGTGCCAGTGGTGTAATCTCTCCCCCGGTGGCACTGCTCTCTCGGGCTTGTTTACGGCTTCTGTTTTGTTCATCCCTATCAGGCCGATAGCCGGATTCTTTCGAGATTTCTGCTGCAGGCATCCGTGGTCGGAATGGGTTTTGGAATGAATTTGCATGAGGTATTGCGCGCGGGACGGAGCGGAGTTCTGTACACCGCATGCGGGATCGCGTTTGCGCTTACCGTGGGGCTTTTTCTGGGACGGCTGCTGCAGGTAAACAAGACATCCTCGCTACTCATCTCGGCTGGAACGGCTATTTGTGGCGGAAGCGCCATCGCCGCTGTAGCGCCGATTATTCAAGCGGATGCCGAAGAAACGGCGATATCGCTGGGCACAATCTTCATTCTGAATTCCATTGCGCTGCTGATTTTTCCCTTGCTGGGTTGGGCGCTGCACCTGACGCAGGAACAATTCGGTCTTTGGTCGGCCCTCGCAATTCACGACACAAGCTCGGTTGTGGGAGCGACGGCTCGCTATGGTCCCGCAGCACTGGTGGTGGGAACCACGGTGAAGCTTACACGGGCTTTGTGGATCGTTCCGGTTGCTCTTGGAGTGGCGCTGGTAAAACATTCGAAGACCAAAATCCAGTGGCCTTGGTTTATTTTATTGTTCTGCCTGGCGGCGGTGGTGAACACCTATGTGCCGGCTCTGGCGAGCTTTTTCTCACACCTTGAACATGCTGGGACGATTAGGCCTGACGGCAACTTTATTTTTGATCGGGACCGGAATATCCCGCGCAACGCTCAAGCAAGTGGGCGTTCGGCCTTTGTTACAGGGAGTGATCCTTTGGTTTCTAGTGGGAATTACTTCGCTGTGGTTGATCTTGCGTGGAATTATTTCGATGTAGGAGGCAAGCTGATCCTATATTAAAGTTGCCGTCACGATGGAAAGCAGTTGAAGACTTCGCCAGAGAGAATGCACACATGATCATCGTTCAGGGGGTTCACCCCATCGTATTCCGGTTCGCCGGATCGCTTTTGCTCATTCTTTTTGGTATTTCCACCTTCGCGCAGGAGACTTCGAAAGGAAAAACTGCCGCCGCTTCCACTGCCGAGCAGCGCACGGCTCGGGCGCTGGAAACGGCTAAGGCAAATCCGCTTGAGCTGCACGCCTTTCTGGTGGGCATGCCGAAAGGGGCGGACCTTCACAATCACTTGAGCGGCGCGATTTACGCCGAGACATTTATTCGCGACGGCGCTGAAGATCATCTCTGCGTGGATCTGGCGACCTTCGGATTTGCCGAACCGCGAGGAGCAACCCCCAACAATTCGACGCAGTCCGAATGCGGCCAGAATCAGGTGCCTGCCCTCAGCGCATTTAACGATCAGCATCTTTACGATGCAATGGTGAATGTGTTTTCCATGCGCAGCTTTGTGCCTTCCGCCGGAACCAGCGGGCACGATCATTTCTTTGATACGTTTGCGAAATTTGGCGGACTGGACGATCGCAGCCACATGGGGGAATGGCTGGACGAAGTTGCGGCACGCGCGGCGGCACAAAACGAACAATATCTCGAACTGATGGTGACGGGCAACTTTGGCCATACCGCCCGCCTCGCTTATCAACTCGGGTGGAATGACGATCTCGGCAAGTTTCGCGACGAACTGTTGGCGCGCGGGCTTCGCGACGATATCGCAATATATGGTTCCCTGCTCGATGTCAGCGACAAGATGCGACGGGAACGCGAGCGTTGTGGCCAGCCTGACGAATCGGCCGCGTGCAAGGTCGAACTTCGATTTCTGTATCAAGTGTTGCGCGGTTTTCCGAAGGAACAAGTGTTCGCACAAACCGTGTTGGGTTTCGAACTAGCTTCCGCTGATCCACGAGTGGTTGGCATCAATTTTGTGATGCCCGAAGACGGTTACACATCGATGCACGATTACGCGTTGCACATGAAGATAGTCGGATTTCTGCACGGCATCTACCCCAAGGTGCACATCTCCCTGCATGCAGGCGAACTGGCCCCGGACCTGGTGACGCCTGAAGGCTTGTGCTGTCATGTCCGGCTCGCCGTCGAAGTGGCCCACGCGGAACGGATCGGCCATGCCGTCGATTTGATGTACGAAGATAAGCCGTATGAATTGTTGAAGGAAATGGCGGCAAAACACGTGATGATCGAAACGAACTTCACCAGTAACGACGTGATTCTTGGAATCAAAGGAGACGACCATCCCTTTCCAATTGAGCGCCAATATGGCGTGCCCGTGGCGCTCTCCACCGACGATGAAGGCGTTTCGCGAATCGACATCACGCATGAATACGTCCGTGCGGCCGATTCTTACAATTTGAGTTATTTAGAACTTAAGAAGATGGTTCGCACAAGTCTGGAACATAGTTTTCTGCCTGGACCAAGCCTCTGGCGGGAGCCTGACATATTTACTCGTTCCGCTGCGCCCTGCGCGAAAGACGCGCTTGGGGCCGATAAACCTTCGACGTCTTGTGTGGCATTCTTGGGATCGAACGAAAAAGCCAGACAACAATGGGAGCTTGAGCGGCGATTTCGCGTTTTCGAGTCGAACTACTGAACAGGCCCTCGGCGAGTTGGTTCTTCAGGAAGTTGTTTCGATGATCAAGGGAGATTCACGATGGCAACCGATCCGGGCAGTATCTCCACAGCCCGCCTTACGCTGAAGACTTATGTGCTGGAAGAAGCCACTGTGCTGCACTGCACCGGAAAACTTACCAGCGACGTGACAAGCCAGCTTAAAGACGAAGTGAAAAGGATCATGCCGCACACCAAGCGCCTTGCCCTTGACCTGAGCGACTTGACTCACATGGACAGCGCCGGGTTGGGAACGCTCGTGGCGCTGTACGTGATCGCCAAGAAATCCCATTGCGATTTCCGGCTGATTAATCTGAGCAAGCAGGTGCGCGATCTGATGGGGCTGACAAACCTGCTTGCAGTGTTTGGAATTTGCGGGGAAAACCTGACGAATTTGCCCTGAGGCGCACAGCGCGCCCTGAGGGTGTCAAGGCTTCTTGAACATTGTCGATCTGCACTGAATTCCTGGCTCCGGGGGAACGACTTCATTGCGAGAAGTTCGGCCGACGATGGAATATGACGGCCGGACTCTCCGGATTTCGAGAAAATCCGGATTCACATTAATCAGCGGGGTTGGGCCTGGGAGCAGAATCCTGCGGATGAAACTCGGCGGGCTGGCGGCCGTGCACGCTGACTCGCAGCCGGTCCATGTATAAGTAGACCACCGGCGTCGTGAAGAGGGTGAGCATCTGGCTGACGATCAGCCCGCCGACAATGGTGATACCGAGTGGGCGGCGCAGTTCTGAGCCCACTCCCGCGCCGAGGGCCAACGGCAAGCCACCGAGAAGCGCGGCCATGGTCGTCATCATGATCGGACGAAAGCGTAAAGTGCACGCCTCGTAGATCGCTTCGGCCGGTGATTTCCCTTCCTTGCGCTCGGCCTCGAGCGCAAAGTCGATCATCATGATGGCATTCTTCTTCACCAGCCCAATCAGCAAGACGATTCCGATGGTGCCAATCACGTTCAACTCGTTATGAGTGATCAAAAGCGCGAGCAGGGCACCCACGCCGGCCGACGGCAAAGTGGAAAGAATCGTGATGGGATGTATATAGCTCTCATAGAGAATCCCCAAGACAATGTAGACAGCTGCAAGCGCGGCGAGAATCAAGATCGGTTCATTTTTCAGCGAATCCTGGAATGCCGCGGCGGTGCCCTGAAATCCCGCGTGAATGGTGCTGGGAAGCTGAATTTCCTTTTCTGCATTTTCAATCGCTTTGGTCGCGGCTCCCAGGGATGTATTGAGCGCGAGGTTGAAGGAGAAGGTGACTGACGGAAACTGGCCCTGGTGATTCACGGCGAGCGAAGTATTGGACGGCTCATAATGAGTGAACGCGGAGAGCGGCACTTGCGCTCCAGTGGCCGACTGGACATAAATGTTTTTGAGCGCATCCGGGTTCTGGTAATACTCGGGCGCCACCTCCATCACCACATGGTACTGATTGAGCTGGTTATACATGGTCGAGACTTGGCGCTGGCCGAAAGCGTCGTACAGCACCTGATCGATGGTTGAGGGCTGGATACCCAACCGCGAAGCGGTGTCGCGATCGATTACCAGATTGGCCGCCAGCCCTTTATCTTGCTGATCCGTGTTGACGTCTCGCAACTCGGGAAGTTTTCGAAGCGCAGCCAGGGTCAACGGCGCCCATGAATTCAGCTCCTTCAGAGACTCGCCCTGCAGCGTGTACTGATATTGCGAGTTGCTGCCTCGGCCGCCGATCTGGAGATCCTGCGCCGATTGCAAATAGAGCGTGGCTCCGGGCACTTTCGCGAGCTTGGACCGGAGGCGGCTGATCACTTGATCGGCAGTTACCTTGCGCTCGCTGATTGGCTTGAGAGTAACGAAAAAACGCCCCGTATTCCCCGCGGACTGGCCGCCGGCAAAGCCGTTCATCGTGTCAACGGCCGGATCCTTCATCACAACGGTGACGAAGTCAGCCATCTTTTGGCGCATGGCCGCGAAGGAGATGTCTTGGGCGGCCTGCACGGAACCGCCCAGGCGCCCGGTATCCTGCTGGGGGAAAAAACCCTTGGGAACGATGATGTAGAGATAAACGCTCAAGCAGGCGGTGGCGATGGTGATCGTCAAAGTGAGTGGCTGGTGCCGCAACACCAAACGGAGCGCCCTGGAATAGACATGAAGTAACCCATCGAACGCGCGTTCACTTATACGGTAAAGCTTGCCGTGCTTCTCTTCCTCGCTGCTTCGCAGAAATTTCGCGCATAACATCGGTGTCGTGGTCAGCGAGACGAGCAAGGACACTCCAATCGCAATGCTCAGGGTGACGGCGAACTCCCGGAACAGGCGGCCCACGATTCCACCCATCATCAGGATCGGAATGAAAACGGCAATCAATGACGTGCTCATCGAGAGCACGGTAAACCCAATTTCCGCCGCGCCCCGAAAAGCGGCTTCGAGAGGGTGAACGCCCTTCTCTAGGTATCGGGTGATGTTTTCGAGAACCACGATGGCATCGTCCACCACAAAACCGGTGGAAATGGCCAAGGCCATAAGCGACAGGTTATCGAGGCTGTAATTCAGCAGGTACATCGCTCCCAGCGTGCCGATCAGCGAGAGCGGCACCGCGATGCTGGGAATAAATGTAGCCCGCAGGCTACGAAGAAAAGCAAATACCACCAGAATTACCAGGAAAATGGAAATCAAAATTGTGTATTCGATATCCGCGATCGAAGCCCGGATCGTCGTAGTGCGATCCAGGACAATGTCCAAGTGAATCGCGGGAGAGATTGACGCTTGCAATAGGGGCAGCAAATCGCGGACGCGATCGACCGTGGCGATAATGTTGGCGCCGGGCTGGCGAAACACAATCATCAAAACGGCGGGCTTGCCGTTAGCCAAGCCAATATTGCGGATGTCCTCGACGGAGTCATTCACCTGGGCCACGTCTTCCAGCCGTATAGTCGCTCCGGTGCGGTCCTTGCCGATGATCAATGGCCGGTAGTCTTTTGCTTTGAAAATTTGATCGTTGGCGTGGATCGACCAGGAGTTCACGCTGCCTGAAATCTCTCCCTTGGGCCGGTTGGCATTCGCATTACCGAGGGCCGTGCGGATCTGCTCGAGACCGATGCCGAGTTTGCCGATCTGCATCGGATTCACTTCGGCGCGTACTGCCGGGCGGGCTCCACCGCCCACGAACACCTGGCCGATTCCTTCCACCTGCGAAAGTTTCTGGGCCAGGATGGAATCGGCGGCGTCATACATCCGAGGGAGGGTGATCGTGTCGGAGGTCAAGGCTATGATCATGATCGGAGCGTCGGCCGGATTGACTTTGCGGTATGTGGGATTATTGGGAAGATCAGTCGGTAGCTGACCTCGGGCGGCATTAATGGCGGCTTGAACATCGCGCGCCGCTGCGTCTATGTTTCGATTGAGATCGAACTGCAAAACGATGCTGGTGGTGCCCAGCTGGCTGCTCGAAGTCATCTGGTTGACGCCGGCGATTCTTCCAAACTGGCGCTCGAGCGGCGTGGCCACGGCGGAGGCCATCGTTTCCGGACTCGCGCCCGGCAGCCCCGCGGAAACCTGGATCACTGGAAATTCGACCTGAGGCAAGGGAGCGACGGGCAGAAACTTGAAGGCGATAATTCCCGTCAGCAGCACCGCAATCGTCAACAGGGACGTTCCGACCGGCCGCTTGATGAATGGCGCGGAAATGTTCATGGACTAATCCGCGGCTCCCGAAGCTTCCTCGATCGGGTTGCCGATGCGAAAGCGCGACAATCGGGCCGCGAGGCGGTCGAACGCAAGGTAAACCACAGGAGTCGTGTACAACGTCAGCAATTGGCTGAGAATCAGCCCACCCACAATGGTGATGCCGAGCGGGCGGCGAAGCTCCGAGCCGGTACCGCTGCCAAGCGCCAACGGTAAACCACCGAACAGAGCTGCGAAGGTGGTCATCATAATCGGCCGGAAACGCAGCAAACACGCCTGGTAAATGGCCTCCTCCGGCGGTTTGCCCTCACCCCGCTCCGCCTCCAGGGCGAAGTCGATCATCATGATCGCGTTTTTCTTCACGATGCCGATCAGCAGAATAATCCCGATCAGGGCAACGACGTCGAGATCTTTGCGCGTCAGCAACAGCGCTAGAATCGCGCCGACTCCCGCTGAAGGAAGCGTGGAGAGAATCGTGATGGGATGAATGTAGCTTTCGTAAAGCACGCCCAGCACGATGTAAACCGCTACCACCGCGGCAAGAATCAGCAGTGGTTCCGAAGAGAGTGAATTCCGGAACGCCGCCGCGGTTCCCTGAAAACTGGCGTGAATGCTCGGCGGCATCCCACTTTCGGTTTCCGCCTGCTCGATCGCCTTGGTTGCGTCACCCAACGAATACCCCGGAGCCAGGTCGAAGGAAATCGTGACCACGGGAAATTGTCCCTGGTGGTTGATCGCGAGCGGCGTGCTGGAATGTTCAAAGTGCGAAAAAGCGGAAAGCGGCACTTGCGAACCCGTATTCGAGTGCACATAGATGCTTTTCAGCGAGTCGGGATTCTGCTGGAAGCTCGGCGCCACTTCCAGCACGACGTGGTATTGGTTCAATTGCGTAAACATCGTCGACACTTGCCTCTGGCCAAACGCATCGTACAAAGTGTCGTCGATCTGTTGCGGCAGAATCCCCAGTCTTGACGCCGTATCCCGGTCGATCACCAAGTCGGCCTGCAGTCCACTGTTTTGCTGGTCTGTAGCCAGGTCGCGCAACTGCGCCTTGGTGGCCAATTGGGCGAGCAACTTCGGTGTAAACGCATTTAGTTCATTGGCATCGGCGTCTTCAATCGAATATTGATACTGCGTCCGGCTCACACGGTCCTCAACCGTCAAATCCTGCACCGGCTGCATGTAGAGCGTGATTCCTTCCACTTGCGCGAGCTGCGGCTGTAAGCGGTGAATCACGTCGCTAGCGGAATCCTTCCTCTCGTCGCGAGATTTTAAATTGATCTGGATTCGCCCGCTGTTGGGAGTCACATTGGTGCCATCGACTCCGATAAACGAGGAAAGGCTGACGACGTCCGGATCCTTCAGGATGACTGCCGCAAGCGCCTGCTGCCGCTCGGCCATCGATTGGAAGGAAACCGTCTGCGGTGCCTCCGAGACACCCAGTATCACTCCAGTGTCCTGAACCGGGAAGAAACCCTTCGGCACGACTACATATAAAAATAGAGTCAGAACTAAAGTTCCCACCGTCACCAGCAGAGTCGTGGTCTGATACCTCAACACGAACTTTAGAGTGCGACCGTAAAACGCGATAATCCGTTCGTAAAATCTTTCCGAGGCGCGATAGAAACGCGACTGCTGTTTATCGCCTCGATGCTTCAGCAGCTTCGCGCACATCATCGGCGTCAGCGTCAACGAGATGATTGCTGACATTAAAATTGTCACTGCCAGAGTGACGGCAAATTCCCGGAACAAACGGCCCACGATGTCACGCATAAAGAGCAGCGGAATTAACACGGCAATCAGAGACACAGTGAGCGAAACGATGGTGAACCCGATCTGTCCCGAACCCTTCAACGCCGCGTTCAGCGGCGTTTCTCCGGCCTCAAGATACCGGTCGATGTTCTCAATCATCACGATGGCATCGTCCACCACGAATCCGGTGGAAATCGTCAGCGCCATCAGCGAGAGATTATTCAGGCTGTAGCCCATCAGATACATGATTCCAAATGTTCCCACCAAGGAGAGCGGGACGGCGACGCTGGGGATCACGGTGGCGGAAAGATTGCGCAGAAAGAGGAAAATCACCATGACTACCAAGGCGACGGTGAGCATCAATTCAAACTGCACGTCTTTTACGGATGCCCGGATAGTCTGGGTGCGATCGGTAAGCACCGTGACCTTCACCGAGGAAGGAAGCGACGCTTGGAGCTGTGGCAGTAGGAGATGAATTCGATCCACCACAGCGATGATGTTGGCCCCTGGCTGCCGCTGAATATTGACGATTACTGCGGGAGTCTGATTCATCCACGCGGCTTGCTTCACGTTTTCGGCGCCGTCCGTCACGGTGGCCACGTCTGAAATGCGCACCGGCGCGCCGTTCACATAAGCGAGGATGATCGGCCGGTATTGGGCGCTAGTCAGTAACTGGTCGTTTGCACCGATGGTGTAGGATTGCCGCGGTCCGTCGATTACGCCTTTTGCCTGATCTACGTTTGTCGCCGCGAGCGCCGTCCGAAGATCCTCCAGACTAAGGCCGTAAGAGGCCAGCGCCGTTGGATTGGCTTGAATTCGGACGGCCGGCTTCTGTCCACCGCTAATCGATACAAGCCCGACTCCGGGAAGCTGCGAAATCTTCTGGGCGAGCTGTGTGTCCGCTAAGTCTTCCACTTTGGAAAGAGGCAAGGTATCGGAGGTGAGCGCCAAAGTGAGTATGGGGGAATCAGCCGGATTCACTTTGCTATAAATGGGAGGGTTCGGCAGATCCTTCGGGAGATATGTAGTGCCGGCGTTAATGGCAGCCTGCACTTCTTGCTCGGCCACATCGATGTTCTGGTCCAAATTAAACTGCAACGTAATGATCGAACTTCCGAACGAACTCGTCGATGTCATCTGGCTTAGGCCGGGGACCTGGCCGAATTGGCGTTCTAGAGGAGCAGTGACCGACGAAGCCATCACATCGGGGTTGCCACCCGGATAAAAGGTGACTACCTGAATCGTCGGATAATCTACCTCGGGTAAGGCAGAAACCGGCAACTGCCGGTAGGCAATAATCCCGACGAGCATAAGGCCGACCATCAGCAATGACGTCGCGACAGGCCGAAGAATGAATAGCCGAGATGGGTTCACTGCGGAGTGCTCCCATTGGTTTGCGCCTGTGGAATTTCGGCAGCTTGCTTGCCGCCCACATCGGAAGGCGAGCGGAAATCAACTTTGGCATCGGCCTGCAGCTTATCCTGGCCATCTGTGACCACTAATTCGCCGGGAGAAATTCCAGAACTGATGGCAATTTGGTTTCCCTGGGACAACGCAATGTTCACTTGCCGAACCTCAACTGTCTTGTCCGATTTCACAACGTACGCATAATTTCCTTGCGGGCCTCGCTGAATCGCTGCTGCCGGGACGACGATCGCATTCTTTCGGACTTCCAGGAGTAGCCGGACATTCACGAATTGATTCGGCCAAAGCGCATTGTCCTCGTTGTTGAATACAGCTTTCAGCTTGGCGGTTCCCGTGGATTGATCGATCTGGTTATCGATCGTCTCCAACTTTCCGGTCGCCAACTTGGTCTGGTCATCGCGACTGTAAGCCGCTGCCACCAATGTTCCCTGTCTCATGGCCTTCTGAACCGCTGGCAAATTGTCTTCCGGCAACGTGAAAATTACCGCGATGGGCTGGAGCTGTGTGATCACCAGCAACGGATTGGTATCGGCGGCGTGCACCATGTTTCCCATGTCTACAAGGCGCAATCCAATTCGGCCGCTGATTGGAGCGGTGATGTGGCAATAAACAATTTGGAGCTTGGCATTGTCGATGGTGGCTTGATCACCCCGAACGGTGCCTTCCAATTGATCGGCCAGGGCACGCTGCGTATCAAGTTGCTGCTGTGGAGCAACTTGCTGAGCAACGAGTGTTGTCAAGCGCTCGGCGTTGAGCTTGGCGTCGCGGAGTTGCGCCTGATCCCTGAAAAGCGCGGCCTGCGCCTGGCTCAATTGAACTTCGAACGGACGCGGATCAATCACCGCCAGCAATTCGCCTTGCTTCACGAATTGCCCCTCCTTGAATGCCACCTGGGAGAGTTGTCCATCCACTCGACTCTTCACGCTGACGGTATTGAATGCAGTCACCGATCCCAATCCGTTCAAATAGACAGGCATGTCCTCGCGCACAGCCGTAGCAACCGCAACAGGGATTACCTGGCCAGCCTGCGCGCCTTTGCCCTTTCCTGCCTTCGTATTGGAAGATGTGGTTCCGCAACCCAGCAAACAGATACAAACTAGGGTCAACATCGCTAGAGACATGGAGCGTTTTGGCATGTGTGTGTGCGTGCGAAAGACGACCTCCGGCTGGTAGATAGCCTTCTCCTGTTGATTAGATTCCATTGGGGGCAAACTCATCTCGCGATTCCTCACCTTCCGAGTCATGGTAACAACAAATAGTCAGATCGCCGGCTTCGGCCTAATTTATTTAGACGTGCGGGCGGGCAAGTCAGTTGCGGGAGTCTTCTGACGCACTGCGGAACACTGCGGAACCTATAAGGCTCATTCTATTGGCTTAACGCATTGCCTCGTCGATCTTTTCAATTGGCGGCCCTTAGCGTATCCGCAAGACCAGGGAGTATAATGGGCGGCGAGAATCGGTACCAGTGGAGATTAGCAAGCAATTATTGCATCGCCCATTTCGATCTTGTGGAGTGACCTATGAGCGTGAAATGCAGTCACCTGGGAGAAATTCGCCCGGTGAAGCCAAGCGGCAAAGGATGTAAGGAATGCCTCGAAATGGGCGACACTTGGGTACATTTGAGGGAATGTCTCTCCTGCGGCCACATCGGTTGTTGCGATTCTTCGAAAAATAAACATGCCACGAAGCACTTTCGCTCGACGCAACACCCCATCATCCGGTCGTTCGAGCCTGGCGAAGATTGGCGGTGGTGCTATGTGGACGAGATCATTTTGGAGTAGGAATGGCACATAATTATTCAGGGATGATCGTGGATGATAGTTTGGGATTTACAACCTGTAATTCGATTTCTTGGAGGTGACCCTTATGGCTACCTTACAGAGCACTGGCGCTGCGCGCCAACCCGATGCTTGGCCATCGTTACCGCTGAAGGAATGGGTGCAAACTCGCGATACTCTGCACATGTGGACTCAAATCGTTGGCAAAATTCGCTTGGCTACCATGCCTCGGATCAATCACTGGTGGGAAGTGCCGCTGTATGTGAACGCGCGGGGCCTGACGACTTCGCCGATGCCTCACGGTGACGGCGTCTTCGAAATTCTGTTCGATTTCATTGATCACAAGCTCTCGATCCAGACCAGCGCAGGCGCTATTAAGACTATTGCTCTAGCTCCGCGCTCGGTCGCGGACTTCTACAGCGAAGTGATGAGCACCTTGCATTCCCTGGGTATTGCTACCAGGATTTGGCCGATGCCCGTGGAAATTCCCAACCCGATTCGCTTCGATCAGGATCGCGTTCACGCTTCTTACGATCCGGAGTATGCGAATCGCTTTTGGCGGATTCTACTTTCCACCGAAACAGTCTTTACCGAATTTCGCGCGCGATTTTTGGGCAAGTCGAGTCCTGTGCATTTCTTCTGGGGAAGTTTTGACCTGGCCCTCACGCGATTTTCCGGCCGTCCGGCGCCCGAACGGCCTGGCGCCGACTCCATTACTCGCGAAGCTTACTCGCACGAAGAGATCAGCGCCGGTTTCTGGCCAGGAACGGGAGATATGGACGCGGCTTTCTATGCCTATGCCGCTCCCGAGCCGCCAGAGTTTTCGAAGGCGGCCGTTCAACCAAGAGCTGCATTTTATAGCGCACAATTTTCAGAATTCCTGTTGATGTATCAGGATGTGCGGAATGCATCTTCGCCTCGAACGGCATTGCTCGAATTCCTCCAGAGCACCTACGAAGCAGGCGCCACACTCGGTGCCTGGGATCGTTCAGCCCTGGAGCGCCCGGGGGCTGCTTAGTTTTCGTCATTTTCAATCGAACCTTTTTGGTCTGGAGAAGCTGCCAGCGAGTGCGCATTCGATCCATCTCTGATTCTTTATCTTTGCAGCCCACTGATCACGCTTTGACCTGGCGATCGCTCTTCAGCGCACGATTTGGAGCCGAGTCCACCGTGCCCATCGTCGAGGAACAGCCTGCATCCACCCTCAAGCAACAGGACAATCATTTTCCCTATCTGCATCTGACGGCGGCCTTGGTTGTTGGACTCGGCTTGCGTTTGTTTTTTATTGATTTTCGGCCGTTCTATTCGGTTGATACGAAATTCTATGAAGAGTTGGCGCGCAACTGGCTCTATCACGGCGTGTATGGTTTGTATGTCGATGGCCATTTGATCCCGGTCCATATGCGCGCACCCGGTTATCCAGCTTTTCTAGCTGGCGTTTATGCAGTGTTTGGGCAGTCCAGATCAGCAGTCATGGTTTTCCAGGCGGTCCTTGATCTATTGACTTGTTTGCTGACGGCTCAAATTGCGGCGCAGCTTGCTCCTGTTTCCAGCAGGGCTCGTGTCGCGACAATCGCGTTGTGGATGGCTGTCCTTTGCCCGTTCACCGCTAACTATACGGCCGCCATCCTCACCGAAACCCTCGCCACATTTCTGACGACTGCAGCACTGCTGATTCTTGTGTCCATTTTTACCGATCCTTCGATGGAGATTCCCCTGGGTGCACTCGGTCGCCGGAGGTTACTTTCGTGCTCTGCCCGTTGGCTGCTCGCGGGATTCGTCGGCGGTTTGGGAGCTCTTGTGAGGCCCGAAACGCCCCTGTTATTAATCGCGACTGGACTGGTGCTGATCGTCCGCTGGCGGCGTCCCGCGAATTGGTCAAAGCTGGCAGTCGCGGGGCTATGGATGTTGGTTGGCTTGCTTTTGCCGCTGGCGACATGGGCTGCGCGGAACGTGCGCACTCTGGGCCGCGTGGAATTTGTCGCTCCCAGGTATGCGGAATCCTATGGTGATTATGTTCCTCGTGGTTACTTTGCGTGGACGGGAACCTGGATGCTAAGTTTTCGGGATGCTTATCGCGTCACTTGGAAACTAGGGAATGCTCCAATCATTGTGGAGTATTTGCCCGATTCCGCGTTTGACTCGGATTCCGAACGCGCCCGCGTGGCTTCCTTGCTCGCACGATATAACTCGACCTTGAAGATTCCCCCATTGCTCGACCGGGAATTCGCGCTGCTGGCGCAGCAGCGTGCGGCGGAGCATCCTTTGCGCACCTACATTTTCATTCCGCTGGTTCGGGCATGGAGAATTTGGTTCACTCCCAGAATCGAATTGCTTCCCTACTCCGGAAGGCTTTGGCCACCCGGGGAAATGCGGCGGAGCAGTCCAACCGATTTCGACGTCACCGCCGCGCTTGGAATCCTGAATATTGTTTTCATGGCTCTCGCCTGCACAGGCGCATGGAAATGCCGCCACGATCCAGTATTGGTCTTACTGCTAGCAGTGCTGGTTGTGCGCACGGCGTTTGCGACACAATTGCAAACGGTGGAACCGCGCTACGTGATCGAATGCTACCCCGTCATTGTGGCGCTCGGCGCTCTCGCGTGGACGAAGTCTTCTAACGTCGCGCGAATTCAAGTTACGCATGATTAGATCCGGTTGTGGCGCACGGGATTAACCCTTCCCAAGGGCCGGTAAATCTTCGCGAAGGTTGCAACCGCTCATCTTGGTGAAGATCATCTGTGCGGCAAGATTCAGGATCCGAGTGGCCGCATCCTTCACAATTATGCCCCGCGCGTGGATATTCGAAATGAGATTGCGGTCCGCATCCGTATTCGATTTCTGCGGACGAAAAGCCATGTAGGCTGATAAACTTTCAGCGGTAGCTAAGCCCGGCCGCTCCCCGATTAAAAGCACCACAACATTCGGATTGAGTATCTCTCCGATCTCGTTCAGTATTCCCACCCGGCAATGACGAATCACAAAAGTCTGGCCGATTCTCCATCCTTGCGCCGCCGCTCCTTCATGCAGCAACGGTAGCAATGAAGGAATTTGCTTGGAGACGGCGGAGACCGACAGGCCGTCTCCAATTGCGATTTGCAAATCCGTTCCCATGGGGCAGTGCTTCACCAATTGCACACGGGCTGCTTGATCGAAATGGCGTCCCAAGTCGGGCCTCAGCAGGAATTCATCCTTCGACTGCGCTTCAGATGAAACTTCAAACAGTTTCCATTGCCGCACAAAATCCGGAGTGAAATCCCTTTCGAGGTTTAACTGGTTACGGACCGCATCGCGCGCCGCGGCATGGGCTTCCCTTAGTTCCATTTGCGTAGCAGTCCGATAAGCGGCGCCGACCCGGCCCACCAACAGGCGAGCCGGCGTCCGCTCGCGAATTTTACGCACCAACTCCGGCCATTGCTGCGCAGCAAGCGAATTGGGAGATTCGTCGCCCACTTAGATGGCCCCGCTGCAGGCCGATGATGCGGCGGCTTTTTCGGAGCGCTCTTGAACTTGCGTCATACGATCCTTTCCAGACCTTGCATCAATTGGCGTCGCGCTGTCGCATCGAGCAGCACGGGTTCTTCGCCACGATAGATTCCCGTTTCCTGTAGCCAGGCCAGGAATTCGGGGGCGGGCTTCAGGTTGAATATTCTTCGAACGGCGAGCGCGTCGTGATAGCTGGTAGATTGATAGTTCAGCATCACGTCGTCCGCGCACGGAACACCCATGAAATAGTTGCATCCCGCGGCTGCCAGCAAGATCAACAAATTATCGGCGGAATTCTGATCGGCCTCCGCGTGATTTGTGTAACAGACATCGCACCCCATGGGCAAACCCAGCAGCTTGCCCATGAAGTGATCCTCAAGGCCCGCGCGAATGATCTGCCGCTCATCATACAAATATTCCGGACCAATGAAACCGACGACGCTGTTCACGAGAAAGGGATCGAAAGCGCGCGCCACGCCATACGCCCGCGCTTCTAGCGTCAATTGATCCACGCCATGATGCGCTTCAGCGGAGAGCGCGCTTCCCTGGCCGGTTTCAAAATACATGGCATTTGTACCTTTCCAAGCCACGTCGCGCTGGCGATGATGTTCGAGAATCTGTTCGCGGCCTTCGCGCAACATCGCAAGACTAATTCCAAAACTCCGGTTCGCTGCTTCCGTGCCAGCGACGGATTGAAAAAGAAGATCCACCGGCGCGCCTCGCTGCAAGGCGGCGAGTTGTGTATTCATATGCGCGAGGCAGCACGTCTGCGTGGGAACTTTATAGATCTCCACCAGCCGATCGAGTGCGCGCAGGATCGAGCCGACAATCTCGACGGAATCCGTGGCGGGATTGACGCCAACCACTGCGTCGCCACATCCATACAGCAACCCTTCGAATGCCGAAAGCAGTATTCCACCCACGTCGTCCGCGGGATGATTCGGCTGAAGTCGAATTCCAAGCACACCCGGTCCACCCATCGTGTTGCGGCACCGCGTAACATTCCGAATTTTCCCAGCGGCAAGGACCAGATCTTTATTGCTCATGATCTTCGCCAACGCCGCCGCAATTTCGGGAATAATGGCCCATCGCAGCCGCTTCAACTCCGCCGCGTCCGTTGCATCGTCCAGGATGTATTCGCGAAACTCGCCAACCGTCTTGCTGCCGATGGATCGAAATGAATCCTCGTCGAACGTTTCCAGGATCAGCCGCGTCACATCATCTGAGGAGGGGTCAATCAGTGGCTGCCGGACGATCTCGGCGAGCGAAAGGTCTGCGAGTTTGCGTTTCGCGGCAACTCTTTCCCGCTCGGATCGCGCGGCCAAGCCGGCAAGCTGATCACCGGACTTTTCTTCATTCGCCTTGGCGAAAAGTTCGCGGAGACCGGAAAAAACAAATTGCTCGGGCATGTGTAGGTAAAGGCTGGCGGCTCAGCCGAATCTACCCCGCTGGTCGAAACTTACCATCATTCCTGAAGCGAAGAAAGCTTGCGAGAAACACTGCGTGCCAGGATGTGCGAACAGGAATTTCTAAACGCCAAGGAAAGTCGCATCCGGCAGAGACTCGTCACTCTAGAAACGCCAGTCTTCATCTCACAAGGTGAGTTCGCGAAAGCCGGGTCGGCGCTATCCCCTTCATTTACATATTGTTGTACAAACCCAAATCTGTGTAAGAAATCGAGCCAAATGGACGCTGCTCCCATCCCTGTCCCTCAGTACAGCAGATTCGCGCGGAATAGTTGGCTAAAATGGCTCGTACTTGTAATTCGTGCGTTTCTTCCGAGGCAGCCCCTTTCATGCGTACGACGAGTTTCGAATCAGAAGCTGCAGCTCCCGGGAAGCAGACCCGCGACCACATCTCTCGCCTGGAACTGAGGGGAATCCTCCAATCCCACCAGGATTGGATCAACTCCGGTGGAACAGAGGGTCAGAAGGCCACGCTTGTTTATGCCAATCTCGTAAGCGCCGATCTGGCAGGAGCAAATCTTCGTGGCGCCGACCTCCAAAAAGCAAATCTGAATTGGGCCGTTCTCGTGCTCGCGAATCTGAAGGACGCCTTTCTTTTTCAATCGAGTTTGCATGATGCCGACCTGTTGGGCGCCGAACTGCAAGGAGCCAATCTTCAGGGTGCATCTCTCGCCACGGCTACCGGACTCTCGGTTCAACAACTGGCAAGCACCAATCTTTCCGGCGCATTGTTGCCAAAGCATGTGGTCGACTTGCTGGGCCGCGACCAAGTGGCCCGGTCATCCAAGATTGCCGGGCGCCTGCTCGCGGCGATTGTGTCGTTTAGTGTAATTGTTGCAGGGCTCATCGCCTCGACCAGAGACGCACAGTTGGTGACGAATTTCTCAGCTTTCCCAATCCCCTACATCGGCCAATTTCTTCCCGTGGTTCAGTTCTACCTGGTCGCTCCTTTGCTTTTGCTGGGTCTACAAATTTACTTTCATTTCTATTTGCAACGGTTGTGGGAGGGGCTGGCTGGATTGCCCGCGATATTTCCCGATGGTGGGACAGTGGATCAAGGTGGTTCTCGCATTGTGGTCGCCCTCGGACGCTTTCACTTACAACGCAAGAACGGCCATCTGCCGCGGCCTTTGCTGATCGAAGCGGTGATAGCGGTCGCGCTTGCCTACTGGCTGGTGCCGATCACGCTTTTCTTCATGTGGGCACGTTATCTGACGCGGCAAGACATGCGCGGAACCATGCTGCAAGTATTCGCAATCATCGCTGCGATTGCGATCGCTGTGTTTTTGCCTCAAATTGTGGATAAGACCTTCCACGAGAAGCGTGGCGAGTCATCACCGGCAGAGCCCTCGCGAATAAAGCGGTACTCAAAATGGGCAAAGGCTCATTGGCGCGGGGCGCTGCCTGTAGGAGCCGGATTGACTCTGCTTCTGCTTTCCTGGGGAACAATCGACGGGTTGCCGCATGACACGGGATGGGTTCCTGAAGCGAAAACTGGGGGCGTAACTGCATGGTCCGCGAACTTATTCTGGATGGCAGGCTATAACCCCTACCCTATTCTTACGGAGGCAACTGTATCGATTCGACCGGCAAGTTGGTCAGGGCGCGAGGAAGACCTGGGACAAGTGAGCGGCGCTTGGCTAAATCAATCGAGCCTCCGTTACATACAGGCGTATCGGGCCTTCCTCGCGAAGGGGCGCCTGTGGGAATCGGATATGCGTGGTGCGTTTCTTTCCGAAGCGGACCTGCGCCTGGCGAATTTACGTCAGGTGAATCTGGATTCGGCTGTGCTCGATCGTGCCTTGATGGGTCATGCGAACCTGCAGGGGGCAAGTTTGCGGAAGGCAAATCTTACTCGCGCGGATTTGCGCGGCGCCAATCTTTCCTTTGCGAATTTGCCGGGCGCGACGCTCATTGACACGCAGTTGGAAGAAGCAAATCTCTATGCCGCCACCCTTCCCGGCGCGAATCTGCAGCTCGCCAATCTGCGCAGGGCTGACTTGCGCAACGCGGATTTAAAGGGCGCCAGGCTGATTCACGCCGATATGGCCTGGGCCGATTTGTGGTACGCGCGGCTTTCCGAAGCGAAGATGGAAGGCGTGACGCTGGAGAGTGCAATCCTGATTGAATCGGATCTGCGAAACGTGGATTTACATACAGCCAATTTGCAACGAAGCATTCTTCGGGGTGCGGATTTGACCGGCGCCAATTTCGAGGGCGCGGATCTCCGCGGAGCGCTGGGGTTAAGTGCCGGCCAAGTCTGTTCCGTGGCAAACCGGCGGAACGTCCAGCTCGATGGCGAATTGGAACATGAAGTGGCGATGCTTTGCGGCGAAGCCCGCTAATCTTCGAAGGCCGCGTGCGTTCGCGGACAATCCGATCAGGCAATCGTCGTCGGAACCATTGGGATTTTAGCGGATGCCAAACGCCAGCACTCGCGCGCGATGGCCCAATCCTCCTGGGCACGAATCACTAAAATTCTGACGGCGGAATCGTCTTGGGCGATGTCCTGATCCAAGCCGGGTTGCGCGTTTTTTCCGGAATCAAGTTTTAGCTTCATGTATCCGAAGTTCTCACAGGCCGCAGCCCGCACTTCCGCCGAGTTTTCCCCGATCCCCGCGGTAAAAATCAGGGCGTCCGCTCCGCCAAGCGCTGCGACCATCGAGCCGATGCCCGATTGCAGCCGGTGCACAAAAACATCGAACGCAAGCTTGGATCGTGCATGTCCATCTTTCATGGCTGCCACAATCTGCCGCATATCGCTCGAGATTCCGGAAATTCCCAGCAAGCCGGACTTCGTATTCAGCAATTCGTCGATGTCCGACGCGCCAAAATGATTTTGCCGCATTAAAAATGTAAGAATTCCCGGATCCACAGAGCCGGATCTGGTTCCCATCATCAGTCCTTCCAGCGGCGTAAATCCCATGGTGGTATCCACACTACGACCGTTGCGAATGGCCGCGAGTGAGCAGCCGTTTCCCAGATGGCAACTAACGATTTTCAGCGAGTGCAAATCCTTGCCCAGCATTTGTCCCGCGCGCTCCGCACAATATTGGTGGTTGATGCCATGAAAACCGTAGCGGCGGATTCCCTGCTCCAGCCATTCGTACGGTCCGGGATAAACCGCCGCCGAATCCGGCATCCGGCTGTGAAAACCGGTGTCAAATACAGCCACCTGTGGGACGGGTCCCAGTAGCTCCTCGATGATTTCGATTCCTTCCAGTGCAGGAGGATTGTGCAGAGGCGCGAAGGCCGATACTTTTCCGATTGCCGCTTTCACTTCCGCCGTGATGATCGCCGGTTCCTCGAATTTCAGCCCGCCCTGAACCACGCGATGTCCCACAACGCTGATTTCCGAAGCTGACGAAACCACGCGAGTCTCGCCACTCCAAGCGGTTTCAAGCATCTGCGCGATCGCTTTGCTCCGCGAGTCCACTTTTGTGTGCTTCTCGAACTCCGCCCCTCGTGCGGTTTTTACGTGAACGTCGGCCGCCCCACCGTACCATTCGACTTTGGCTTCCCATGCGGGATCGGAAGCATTTCCGGTCGGAGGCTCGCTGATTTCGTAGAGGGCGCTTTTCTGACTGCTCGAGCCGGAATTCAGGACGAGAATTTTCATCGATTAGCCGGGCCAGACCCAATTGCGTATCTCCGGCATATCCTCTCCTCGCAAACCGATGTATTGCCGGTGTTCCACCAATCGATTGCGCAGCGTTTGCTTAAAGTGGGCGTTCAGAGGCTGCAATCGGAGCACCCGATCGACTGCGTCGCCAGCCAGGTGATAGCGGTCCAATTCATTCAGCACGGTCATATCGAACGGCGTGGTAGTTGTTCCTTCTTCCTTATAGCCGTGCACGTGCATGTTGGCATGGCTTGCGCGGCGGTACGTCAGGCGATGAATCAACGACGGGTAGCCGTGAAAGGCAAAGATCACTGGCTTATTGGTGGTGAACATGGAATCGAATTCACGGTCGGGAAGGCCGTGGGGATGCTCGCTGGGTGTCTGCAGAGTCATTATGTCCACCACATTGATCACGCGAATTTTGATATCCGTAAAATGGCGTCGCAGCAAATCGACCGCTGCCAGCGTCTCCAGTGTGGGAATGTCTCCAGCGCAAGCCATCACCACATCCGGCTCAGTGCCTTGATCATTGCAGGCCCAATCCCAAATTCCGATTCCGTTCGTGCAGTGCTCGATGGCCGATTCCATATTCAGATATTGCAGTTGCGGCTGCTTCCCGGCCACGATCACATTAACGTAGTCACGGCTGCGTAAACAGTGATCCGCAACGGAAAGAAGCGTGTTTGCGTCCGGGGGCAAATAAACTCGCACCACATCCGCTTTCTTGTTTACAACCAGATCGATAAATCCGGGATCCTGATGGGTGAAGCCGTTGTGGTCCTGGCGCCAGACATGTGAAGTGAGTAGATAATTCAACGAAGCGATGGGCCTTCTCCAGGAAATGCCTCGCGTCACTTTGAGCCACTTCGCATGCTGGTTAAACATCGCGTCCACGATGTGAATGAAGGCTTCGTAGCACGAAAAGAAACCATGGCGGCCGGTAAGCAAGTATCCTTCAAGCCATCCCTGGCACATGTGCTCGCTCAGTACTTCCATCACCCGGCCATCCGGCGAAAGAAATTCATCGACCGGGAGAATCGGCTCCATGAACGCCTTACCGCCGCTGCTTTCATAGATTGCGTCGAGGCGGTTCGAGGCAGTTTCGTCCGGCCCAAAAACGCGGAAGTTCTTCGCGTCGGCATTCAGTTTCATAACGTCGCGCAGGAAACCTCCAAGAACTCGGGTGGATTCCACGAATTCGGTGCCCGGATTTTGCACTTTCACGGCGTAATCCTGGAACTCCGGCATTATCAGATCGCGAAGCAACAATCCGCCATTCGCTATTGGATTGGCGCCCATCCGGCGATTCCCTTTGGGCGACAATTCAGCGAACTCTGGCAGGAATCGCCCGGCCGAATCGAAAAGTTCCTCGGCCCGGTAGCTTTTCATCCAATCTTCCAGGATTTTCAGGTGCTCCGGCTTTTCCAGATTCGTCACCGGCACCTGGTGCGCGCGCCAGGTGCCTTCCACCGGTAGGCCATCAACCATCTTCGGGCCCGTCCAACCCTTGGGCGTTCGGAAGATGATCATCGGCCACACGGGGCGGCCTGCGGCGCCTCCCGTGCGCGCGGCATTCTGAATCGAATGAATTTCCGCGAGAATTCCGTCGAGCGTGTGCGCCATGAGCTGATGCATTGCTACTGGTTCATGGCCTTCCACGAAATAAGGTTTATAACCATAACCGGTGAATAGTTGCGTTAACTCGGAGTCGCTCATTCGGCCGAGCAACGTTGGATTGGCGATCTTGTATCCATTGAGATGCAAGATGGGAAGAACGGCTCCGTCGCGCGCTGGATTCAGAAATTTGTTCGAGTGCCAACTGGCCGCCAGCGGACCAGTTTCCGCTTCACCGTCTCCCACGACGCAGCAAACCAGCAGATCGGGATTATCGAAAGCGGCGCCATATGCGTGCACGATCGAATAACCCAGTTCACCGCCTTCATGAATGGAACCAGGAGTTTCGGGAGCCACGTGGCTTGGTATTCCCCCTGGGAAAGAAAACTGCTTGAACAAGCGCTGCAGCCCTTCTTCACTTTGGGGAATATTTGTGTAGAGCTCGCTGTAGGTTCCTTCGAGATAAGTATTCGCCACCAGGCCCGGACCGCCGTGGCCGGGACCGGCGATATAGATGCAGTTCAGGTCATGCTTGACAATCAGCCTGTTAAAGTGGACGTAGATAAAATTCAGCCCGGGAGTGGTCCCCCAATGGCCCAGCAACCGAGGTTTGATGTGTTCGATTTTTAGCGGTTCGCGCAGCAACGCGTTGGCCAACAAATAAATTTGCCCGACGGAAAGATAATTCGCCGCGCGCCAATACGCATGCATCTTTCTCAATTCTTCTTCTGACAACGGCTGGTCAGAAGCATTTGAATTGCCGGCGCTGGCTAACGAGGTTGCACTCATTGTTCTGCTCTCCATTCCTACATTAACTCCCCCACTATTCGATGAGGGTGAAAAATTAATTCTACGCCTGTCTCGAATCAGATGGGATTACAAAACTGTAATCAACCTCGCCGAACAAGAGTAGACCTGCCAGCGGACGCTTGGAGACCCTCGGTTTCGGCGTGGCCCCAAGAACAACTTCCGCAACAAATTCGGACGGTTTGTAGATTGTCCTGAGTCTAAGGCCTAGCGGAGCATTCCGAGGTCCAAAAACAAGAGGCGAGAGACGAATCTATGGGGGGAGTGTATTTTTTGACTGGCTTCGTTCGACAGCCCCAAATTCTCTGTAAAAAGCGCCTATTGCGAATGCTTTTATCGAATTCTCAATCGCAAGGGGCAGGGCCGAGACAACACGCGGCTCATCCTACCCGTCCGTCACGTGTTCCCAAAACGGGCACCATCAGCCAACATCAAACATAAAATATCGTTTTGGAATTCAAACCGGAAGGCAAGGTTCCAGCTAAGAATCGGTGGAGGCGCGGAGTTCGTGAGTTTTCATCGATCCTTGGGATTAACCGGCATGCAGTCCCACCCTGCTTTCTGCATGCCGGTTATTCCAAGTCGAGCCTACAGCGATCGCAGGAAATTCAAAAGATCCTGTTTCTGGCTTTCGGTTAGACCATTGAAGTTGTTGATGACCTGATTTGCCTCCGAACCATCGCTCGAATGCGCCAGGATGGCCTGCAGTAGGTCGCTGGTGCGTCCATCGTGGAGGAAGAAGACGCGCTGACCCAATCCCCACAAGGGAGAAGAGCGGAATTCATCCGGCCCGGCATTGCCTTGGCCGACGCCATCGGCTAGTCCGGAACCCATATGGTGCACCATCAAGTCTGAAAACAGATTCGCATTGGTATTATTCAATGCGGTTGCGAAGCCGGATGTGGTCGTCTTGAGCGTAGGAGTGTGGCAAACAGCACATTGCACCACGTTGACGAACAGGTTTCTGCCGTTTTGAATGGATGCGGAGCATCCCGTTCCGGAGCAAGCTGGCCTGGGTTGATCGAGGAAGCGCATGAAGTTGGCGAAGCCTGCGACGTCGCTCAAAACTTCCGTCGTCGGATTGGTCCTCATTCTGCCTCGGCCTCCTCGTGAAGCCGCGAAATTCGTTCTATCTTCGGGGGTTTGGTTGAAGACGCAGTTCGCGGGGGGCGTGGCCGGCGGCGCCACTCCACGCTCATTTTCGAATATCTCATTGGAGACGCCCTGCTCGACGTTGTAGGCCTCGCCTCCGAAGATCACCAGTGATTTGTTCTGCGCCTTCCATCCGAAGCGGGTGATCGTGCCGTCATTCCCACTTCGGTTGACATGGCCTGAGATCCCCAGCACCTGCGCGGCGGCGGCGTTGGCTGCAGCGTTGTTCATAATGGTGGATTCAGCAATGTTTTCGATCAGGCCCAGTCCAAAGGTTGGCGTGGGAATGCGAAAGACTACGTTTCCAAGATCCTGCATTTGTTGGAAATTCGGCTGCGCGAGCTGGCATCCCGGGGCGTCCGTGCGTCCTTGAATCGTAAATAGATCATGAACTCCGCCATCTGGGCTACTCGTCAGATTTCCGTTTGCGTCGACCACCATCGGAAATCGCGCTTCACGTACGGGACCATCGGCGGTGACAAACGACGGCACAATATTTGAAGCTCCATCCAAAGCTGCCTGCGCCACCTGGGGATTGGGACCGATGTTGGGAAACGCACTTGTGCTCGGACTCGATCCGCCGATCGCCGGTTGAGCGTGGCACGCTGCGCAAGAATTCGCGTTAAAGCCCGGGCCCAACCCCGATCCTGATTCACCCCTGACGGATCCGCTGACTGAATCCACCTCTGTAAACCGGTCCTGCCCATCCTGGAAGTAACTCAGTTCGGCAGGAGTCAGCCTTGGCAACGGCCGGCCGGCATTGATGGTTCCTCCACGCGGGCCCGGATCATGCGCCGTATTCTGACCTTGTGTGGCTATGACCGATGCGAGCGAGAGGACCAGAAGAATCGAACACCCCAGAATCAACTTGCTTCTCAGACTGGAGTTCAATTTCTCGACGAAGTTTTGGACGCGTGGCGGCGGCATTTTCTCAGCTAGTTTCATCACCTTTCCCCCTTGGGGTATCAGACTGGGAAGTTGCGATCGCTTGCGCGAGCCATTTTTTTCTCGATCCATTTTCGAGTTGATTCGCGTTTTGGCGATCGGTCATGGTCGAATCGTCTTCGAAGCCAGGCCAGATTGGAGGGATGGCCCAGCCGGAATCTGGGTGGGAGAGATTCCGGCAGTCAGCTTCGACGAAATTTGTGAAGTGGCAATTAAGCGATGTCTACGCTACGTCGATGATGAGGAGGAAGCTACTGTACGGAGGTACAAAAGAAGTCCAATCGAGGGACTGTCCAATGGCCATACACAAAATCGCGCGGAATTACACGGACAGGTACTGCCGTTCATCGCCCTTCCTGGAAAATTCGGAAGACCTGAGCCGGCTGCGGGCCGGCGGCAACTGAATCCTAATTCCAAAACTACACTGGAGGAATTTGCGCAACGTTCCATCCGCCGCCGATCGCTTTGATTAATAGAACGCTGGCCGCCAAGCGGCGGGTCAGGAGATCAACCGCTGTACGCTCATTCGTGAGCGCTGCGGTTTGAGCTGTGGTTACTTCGAGATAGTTGGAAACTCCGCCTTTGTAGCGATTGTTGGAGAGGGCGAGCGAATGCTCCGCGGCTGCAACGGCAGCATTCTGTGTCTGTGCTTCTTCTTGCAGAATGCGCAAGGCCGCGAGATTATCTTCCACTTCCTGAAATGCCGTTAGAATGGCTTGTCGGTAAAGCGCCACCGATTGATTGTAGGCGGACCGAGCCTGGTCCGTAATCGCGTGGCGGCGTCCGGCGTCGAATAAGGTCTCAATCGCCGCGGGGCCAATGGAAAAGAATCCAGAAGGACCTTGAATCAATGTGCTGATCGCGGCGCTCTCGAATCCTCCCGTTCCATTCAACGTAATCAGCGGGAAGTAGGCGGCTTTCGCAATTCCGATTTGAGCATTCGCGGCTTGTATTTGTCTCTCCGCAGCGGCGATGTCCGGACGGCGCTCCAGCAAATCCGATGGCAGTCCTTCCGGTATCGCGGGAGGCGGACTCGAAAGCGGCAAGGGCGCCAGGCTGAACTTCGCGGCCGGCTGGCCAACCAGAACTGCAATGGCGTGTTCGAGTGCTGCCCTCTGGACCCCCACGTCGATGGCCTGCGCGCGGGTCGTCTCCAGTTCCGTCTGGGCCTGGGCCACATCGACCGCGGATGCAATTCCGCCCTGGTAGCGATTCTGCGTCAGATCGAGCGCCTTCTGAAACGAAACTACGCTCGATTCGAGAAGCTGCTTCTGAGCATCTAGTCCGCGAAGCTCAAAATAATCGAGCGCGAGCTCCGAGTGCAGACTTAGATCCACGTTGGCGAGGTCGGCGGCGCTGGCTTGCGCTTGTGCACGGCTCGATTCCACCGTGCGTCGCACTCGGCCCCACACATCGGCTTCGTAGGAGACATCAACAGGAATTTGAAAATCCCCATAGTTCGCTATGCTTGATGCGGAGCTGAGCGCCTTATTCTGCGACTGCCGATTACCAGTGATCGCAGCTCCACCCGATACGGTCGGAAAATAGAATGAGCGCGAGATGCGGACGGCGGCCCGCGCTTGTTCGAACTGGGCCTCTGCCGCCTTTAGAGTTTGATTGGAGACCTTGATTTGCTCTTCGAGGCTATTGAGTTGTGGGTCCTCGTAAATCTCCCACCACTTCCCTTTTGCGATCGCATCGCTCGGCTGTGCCGTTTTCCAATTCCCCACTTCTTTGTAGGCGGCGGGCACTTCAGCAGTGGGCTTCGCATATTTCGGACCAACCGTGCAGCCTCCGAACCAGAGAAAACTAAACGCCACGAACACCGCCCAACCTGGGCGGCTGGATCTACCAGCAGGCACTCCGCACTCTCCTCCCAAACCAATCACTTCGCATCCGCTCCTTGCTTGGGAGTAGCAACACGAACCTTCTCCCCGCTCACTAGAGAATCAGGAGGACTATCGATAATTTGTTCATTTCCTGTGAGTCCGGAAATGATTTCAACTTCGGTTCCAAAGTCCCTGCCGATAGACACACGGGAGAGCACGGCATGATCGCCCTCGATCGTGGCCACCTGCATTCCTTCGGAGCGGAAAATCAAGCTGCTCACCGGCACAATAAATGTGGAGGTCATGGTCGGGATCTGCAAATGAACTTCGGCGAAAGCGCCGGGGAAGAGTTCGCCGCGGGGATTATCCACATCCACTTCCACAAGCAGCGTTCGTGAGGACGGGTCGATGGAATCGGCGGTGCGAACCAGCTTTCCCTGGAATCTGCGCCCGGGGAATTCGGTGAGCGTCAAGACCGGAGTCAGTCCCGGCTTTGCCACCTGGGAAAATGCTTGCGGCACATTGATATATACCCGCAATTCATGCGTAGCGGCGATATGGAATAGCTCCCGCGCCGCGCCGCCGCTGCTGCCGGAATCGATCAGAGCTCCAATGTCGGTATTCCGGGCGGTGATGACCCCGTCGAACGGCGCATAAATTTTGGCGAATCCTTGCAATTGTTGCAGGCGGTCCACATTGTGCTGCGCCGACTGCACCATCGCTTTCTTCGCTTCATAATCGCCGGTCGCGTTATCCACGTCCTGCTTGGAAACCGATTCAGTGTTCTTCAGACCCTCGTACCGCTCGGCTGTGAGTGCCGACAAATGGGCATTGGCCTGTGCCGTGTTCAGGTCGGCACGCGCCTGCTGCAGTTGTTGATCCACTTCAGGCGTATCGATATCCGCGAGCAATTGCCCGGCCTTCACATGCGCGCCGATATCCGAATACCACTTCCGCAAATATCCGTTCGTTCGCGCATAGATCGGCGCGTCTGTGAACGCTTGAATATTCCCCGGAAGCACGATTTCCTGCTGCGGGGCTCCACGCTTCGGTTGAACAACGGTGACGTAGGGGGTCGCCAGATCAGTGGTCTCAGTTTTCAGCGCGGCGCGGGCCTTCAATCGGGGCACGACGCCGGCCACAATGATTCCGGCCACAATCAGCAAAGCGATGATCGTGATAAGAACGCCATGGCCGCTGCCCTTTTCCTCGAGTGCGCGTCTCTGGTCACTCGGGGATTGCGATTCTCTTGGTTCCTGATCATTCATGAAGACCTCTTCCCACGCCGAGAATGCTCGAAAAACTTCCGCGCTTGCTTGCCCAGTTCATTTGAGTGCCGGGTTCATGGGTGCTTCCGGTTCGGTTTTACGATGCACCAGACTGAAGAAAACGGGCACGAAGAAAAGCGTCGCAACCGTAGCAAAGATCAGCCCGCCGATCACCGCCCGGCCTAACGGAGCATTCTGTTCGGCGCCTTCGCCCAGGCTCAACGCCATCGGGAGCATGCCAATGATCATCGCCAACGCGGTCATTAACACAGGCCGAAAGCGAGTAAATCCCGAATTAAGCGCCGCCTCCGTCGAATTCCGGCCTTCTTGCATTTCTTCCTTGCCAAAACTCACCACCAGAATGCTGTTGGCCGTGGCCACACCCATGCACATGATGGCTCCAGTCAGCGCCGGCACGCTGACGGTAGTCTTTGTGATGAAAAGCATCCAGACAATTCCGGCAAAAGCCGCCGGCAACGCCATGAGGATTATTAAGGGATCAAGCCAGGACTGGAAATTTACCACAATTAACAGGTAAACCAGGACGATGGCAAACGCAAGTCCCGCCAGCAGTCCTACGAAGGAGGAGCGCATCGTCGAAATTTGTCCGCGCACAATCAGCTGTGATCCGCGCGGCAATTCCTTCCGGCTTTTATCCACAATTCGATCGAGATCGTGGGCCACCGCCCCTAGGTCTCTTCCTTGCACGCTTCCAAAAATATCGATGGCGTACTGAACGTCGTAATGGCTGACCACCGCCATCTCGGCGCTCCGCGAAATGGTGGCGATATTGGAGAGGATTTGGGGAGGGCCTTGGCTGGCGTTACCCGTTGTAACCGGAAGATTTTGAAGAGACTGCAACGAATCCTCCCGGTATTGGGGGGATTGGGTGGTAATGCTGTAGCTTACGCCGGTCTTCGGATCCAGCCAGAAGGTGGGGGTGGTTTGGAAGCTTCCGCTCAAGGAAATCAGCAGGCTGCTCGCCGCGTCCCTCTGGGTAAAACCGATTTGCTGCGCCCGCGTGCGGTCGACGGTTATATGCAATTTCGGCTGATTGAACGCTTGCTGGATTCGCAGATCGGTGGTGCCGGGAATGAATTTTAGTTGATTCATCAATTTGTCTGCGAATTGACGATTGCCTTGCAAGTTCCTTCCCACTAGCTGAATATCGATCGGCGCCGGAAGGCCAAAATTCAAGATCTGGCTCACCATATCCGCGGGAATGAAATAAAAGTTCACTCCGGGAAAATCCCTTACCAGCTTCAGGCGCAAATCGTGCACATACGTTTCCGTCGGGTGATGATCCTTCGAGAGCGCCACCTGAATATCGGCATCGCCGGGTCCGATGGGCGCGGAAGTGCTGTAGGAAAGATTGATGCCGCTATACGGCAATCCGATATTGTCGATGATGCTGGCCAGCTCTTTCCTCGGGATCGATCGTCGAATTTCGTCTTCCACGCGATCGCAAACAGCTGCTGTTTCCTCAATGCGCGTGCCGGTGGGTGCGCGCAGATGCAACTTGAATTCGCCGCTGTCTACCGCCGGGAAAAAATCCTGACCCAGCAGGGGAATCAGCGCCAGGGAAAGCACGCAGGCGCCGAGAAAACAGACCACAAACGGCCCCCGGTGATGCAGGCACTTCTCGAGTAACCCGCGATACCGCACGCGGAACCGCTCGAATCCGAGCTCAAATTTAGCCTGCATCCGCACGAAAGGATTGCGTGATTTCGAGCTCTCCTCCATTTCGTGCTCAATCTCTCTTCCCACTTGAGCCACCAGCAGATATTTGGCCATGGTAGGAACGAGCGTGCGGGAAAGCAGGTAGGAAGCCATCATCGCGAATACCACCGCTTCCGCGAGCGGTACGAAAAGATAGCGAGCCACGCCGCTCAAGAAAAACATCGGGACGAATACTATGCAGATGCTCAGTGTGGAAACGAATGCGGGCACGGCAATCTGCGAAGCGCCGTCCAGAATCGCCTGCACAATTTCCTTGCCCTGATCGATGTTGCGATTGACGTTTTCAATCTCCACCGTGGCGTCGTCCACTAAAATACCGACCGCCAAGGCCAGCCCGCCTAAAGTCATGATGTTGATCGTCTGCCCCAAAGCGCTTAAACAAATAATCGACGTCAAAATCGAAAGCGGAATCGAAACCGCAATGATCACGGTGCTGCGCCAGCTCCCCAGAAAAACCAGAATCATGAACCCGGTCAGGCAAGCCGCGATGATGGCTTCTCGAACAACGCCGCTGATCGCCGCGCGGACGAAGATCGACTGGTCGGAAAGCGGGCGAACCTCCAATTCAGGCGGAAGGGTCGTCAGCACCTGCGGCAGAATCTTTTTGATGTGAGAAATAATGTCGAGGGTGGAGACATCGCCATTTTTGAGAATGGACATCAGCGACGCGCGTTGTCCGTCCACGCGCACGATGTTCGTCTGCGGAGGATTCCCGTCGCGCACGTTTGCCACATCGTGGACGTAAATAGTCGAGTTTCCGATAGTCTTGATCGGTAAATCGTTCAATTCCGCCACCGTCTCGGGTGAACTGTTCAGATCGACTTGATATTCATACTGCCCCATTTTCATCGAGCCGGCAGGAATGATCAGGTTTTGATTGCCGATCGCGGTCACCACGTCAACCGCCGAAAGTCCCTTGGCCTGCAGAGCGGTGGGAATCAAATCCACTTGAATTTGCCGCTGCTTTCCGCCGTAGGGATAGGGGATGGCCACACCGGGAGTGGTAACCAGGCCACTCCGCAGGAAATTGATTCCAAGGTCTCCCAATTGCTGCTCGGACAAGCCCGTGGCCGGAAAGCGCCAATTGCAGGATGGGAACGGTGGAAGCGTTGTACTGGATAATGAACGGAGGAGTAGTTCCGGGCGGAAGCCCCCTCAGAAGGCTCTGGGAGACCGCCGTTACCTGGGCGAAGGCATTGGCGATTTGAACGTTAGGCTGAAAAAAGATTTTTACCACGGCGATGCCGGTCAAGGACTGGGATTCGATGTGCTCCATGTCATTGACTGTCGTGGTCAGCACTCTTTCGTAGTTGTAAACGATCCGGTTGGACATCTCCTCCGGAGAAATTCCGGCATAATTCCAGATGACGCTGATCACCGGGATATCAATATTGGGAAATATGTCGGTTGGAGTGCGCAGGATTGTGATTGGGCCCAGGATGAGCAACAAAATGGAGACCACCACGAACGTGTAAGGACGCCGAAGCGCTAGCCTGACTATCCACATCGAATGCTCTTACTCCTGAAGCCCCTTGGGACTAGCAAGTCTGCACGTGGGGCCGTTCTGTTAACACGATGAACCACTCTATCGTAAGCGGTATTCTATAATGATTACCATCAGATGACATCAGTGGCGAGGCCGATTCAGCCCGTGCCCGGTCCTAATCCTAAGCTCATACCGCCAAACCCGCCTGTATAAGGAACGCATGCGCCAGATATTGCGTTTCGAGGAATATCAAGTGGCAGAAGGCGCCTGAGAACACGAGTTGTTCCGCAGACCACTAAGAATAATCCCGGGAACGCCAATCTCACCGTTGGAGGCCACTCCACGCTCTTTCCAGTTACCTCAATCCACCATACAGGAATCCCCTGATATTCCTACAGGAAGCTAGGGATGGACGCTAACGTCCCTCCGACTTACGCTCGTAAAGTATTTGAAGCAATCGGAATAGAGGTTCGGGAGTGGTTTTCTGAGCAATGTCGGAATGCTTGGGAATAGTGTTCCACGGGGAAATCCCTTTTGCTACAATAGTCGCTGGTTCAATCCCGCCCTCAGAAGCCCAGCGACTGCAAAAGACAGCATTTAAAGCGACACGCGGCTTACCTCAGGTCATGGAAGAGTCATTCTTCCGGCTCTTTTGTTTAGTCCTGTGGAGCGCATCTAGATGGAATAAAGAAAGGAGTTCCGATGCACCGAACGATCTTCATTATCTTGTTGAGTCTGTGGCTCATCGGAGTCTTAACACCTTATACAGCTCACGGATATCTCCACATCCTGCCGGTTTTGGCAGTTGCGACTATACTCATTCACTTCTTCATCCGCAGACGAAGCGCGCTCGATTGAATGCGACGGTCTGCACAGGCCATCGGAGAGCTTGTGCCGCCCACTGCTGTCCCCGGTCGGCGTGCTATCATCCTGACTGCTGGTTCGCTTGGCCAAGCCATAAGCGTTCAGTCCTGACCTCAATCCTGATTCGAGATCAGAACAAGGTTTTCTGCTCCAGTCTTCCTCCTGTTTCCAAATTCCTGCGGTTTCTATTGACTGCCGGATGAAACGAACTGAAGGATTTCGAATTTAGTTTAATTACTTGATGAGCGCAACGGAGACAACTACGGGGTTCTTCGCTGATGCGGAGGAACCGATCCGCGCTGAATTATTCAGCACCGATCGTCTGGAGCAGCACGCGGAAAGTCTTGCCGCTGCTCAGACTGTTAGCGAATCGAAGCAGGGCCGCCCGCTCACTCCTCGAGTGAGCGAAAACGGCCGGGTCCTGCTTGAATCTTACCGGGCGCTGGCTCAGGCCATCCGGCAGGGGCAGGAAATCACGCCCGCAGCCGAATGGCTGGTCGATAACTTCCACATTATAGATGAGCAGCTTCGAGAAATTCGCGACGACCTGCCGCAGGGCTATTATCGGGAATTGCCCAAACTTAGTTCCGGTCCGTTCCAGGGTCTTCCCCGTGTATTTGGAGTCGCCTGGGCATTCGTAGCGCACACCGATAGCCGCTTTGATCCTGAAATCTTACGGCGTTTTGTAAGGGCCTACCAGCGCGTCCAGCCGCTCACGATCGGCGAACTCTGGGCCGTTGCCATTACTTTGCGCGTTGTCCTGGTGGAAAATCTTCGCCGCCTAGCCGAGAGTATCGTGGATAGCCGGGCGGCCCGGCAAGCAGCCGATCTGCTGGCGGATCGGCTGCTTGGAGTGAACAGCCAGGAGCGTGTTCCGCTGGAATCGGCGATCAGTCGCTTTGAAGCTACTTCACTAGTTCCGGCCTTCGCCGTCGAGTTAGTGCAACGCCTGCGCGATCCCAATCCGGATGTGCGTCCGATCGTGCTGTGGCTCGAGGGACACCTGAAGGCACGGGGCACCACGGCGGAAGATATCGTCCGGGCCGAGCACCAGCAGCAAGCGGCCATGAACGTCACCGTCCGGAACATCATCACCAGCATGCGGCTGATGTCTGCGTTTAACTGGAAGGAATTTTTTGAATCCATCAGCTTGGTGGACGAGATCCTCCGCGAGGAAACGAAATTCGCGGAGATGGATTTCTCGACGCGCGATAGCTATCGCCACGCAATAGAAGACCTTTCCAAAGGCTCCATTCATTCGGAAATTGAAGTCGCCCAACGCGTGCTGCGGCTCATCTGGCACGCCCGTTCCCAGCCTCTTAGCGGTTCACCGCTCGCGGAGGAAGAGGGCGCCGATCCCGGCTACTACCTTATCTCGCGAGGACGTCCTGCCCTCGAACGCGAGCTTGGATTTCGTCCTAAGTGGCGACGGCGATTACTTCGCTGGTACATGCGTTCCGCGGTTCCCGGATATCTGGGGACCATTGCCATTCTCACGGCTTTGATCCTGGCCCTGCCTTTGCTTCACGATGCCGGTAAAGGTGCTGGCTGGACAAGTCTTTTGATTTTGGGTCTTTTTGCCGCCTTCCCAGCTTCAGATCTAGCCATTGCTCTGATCAATCGCGCGGTTGCGGACTTGCTGGGGCCGCGAACGTTGCCGCGTATGGAATTGAAGCTGGGAGTCCCGGAACAACTCCGGACGATGGTCGTCATGCCCACCCTGCTGATCCATCAGCGTGAAATTGAAGAACAGGTTGGGAGATTGGAAGTTCATTACCTCTCGAATGCGGATGGGAATCTGCACTTTGGATTGCTTTCCGATTGGGTCGATGCGCCCAGCGAGCACCTTCCCGATGACGATGAACTTCTGGCAGTCGCCGAGGACGGTATCACGCGGCTGAACAAGCGCTACGGCCCTGCGCCCGGCGGCAGTCCGCGTTTTTTTCTTTTTCATCGCAAGCGCGTGTGGGATGAGCGCGAGCAGAAATGGATGGGCTGGGAGCGCAAAAGGGGCAAGTTGCGTGAGTTGAACCAACTCTTGCGTGGATCAGCAAACACTTCATTTCTTTCTTTCGAGGGTCGTCCACTCGAAGACGTCAAGGGAGTGCGTTACGTTATTACCCTCGACGCGGATACACGAATGCCGCGAGGCACCGCCTCTCGCCTCGTCGGCACCATGGCCCACCCCCTAAATCGTCCGAAGATCGATTCTCGGATCGGGCGCGTTGTGGGAGGCTACGGCCTGGTTCAACCGCGAATCACGCCAACGCTTCCCACCGGCGGCGAAGGCTCGCTTTTTCAAAAGATTTTCTCCG
The DNA here is from genome assembly GCA_963797765.1 of uncultured Acidobacteriota bacterium. Classification (GTDB taxonomy): domain Bacteria; phylum Acidobacteriota; class Terriglobia; order Acidiferrales; family UBA7541; genus JBGPTK01. The sequence goes on from CAWCQU010000007.1 coordinate 389,974, forward strand.
GTCCCAGCGGGATTGATCCGTACTCTGCGGCAATTTCGGATGTCTACCAGGATCTTTTCCAGGAAGGCTCTTATACCGGCAAAGGAATTTACGATATTGATGCCTTTGAGGGATCGCTGGCGGGCAAGGTGCCGGAAAACGCTTTGTTGAGCCACGATCTCTTCGAAGGCGTTTTTGCGCGCTGCGCCTTGGTGACGGATATCGAGCTCTTCGAGGAATTTCCCGCGCATTATGAAGCTTCCGTGAAACGCCAACATCGCTGGGCCCGCGGTGATTGGCAACTTCTGCCCTGGATATTTGGACGCGGCCCTGTCAAGCAGGGGGAGCAGTTTCGCGTCAGTCTTCCCGCGATTGGCCGCTGGAAAATGCTCGATAATCTTCGTCGCACTTTGTCGGCGCCCGCCACCTTTCTCACTCTGCTCCTCGCATGGGTGCTCCCGCCGGTATTCCCCTGGGTGTGGACCAGGTTCATTTTGGCGACGATTGCAATTCCCCCTCTCATTCCCTTTCTGGCTGGCCTGAGTCCGCGCATCGGTGGAATTTCCAAACGCAGCCACTTTCGTAGTGTGTTCACCGACCTGGCGCTCAGCTTGTCACAGATTGGTTTGACTCTCACATTCTTGGCTTATCAAGCCTGGCTGATGTCAGACGCGATCTTGCGCACCTTGACGCGCTTATTAATCACCCGCAAGAAATTGCTGGAATGGGTGACCGCCGCGCAAGCCAAATATGATGTGGATTTCCAGTTGCTCGCCATCTACAAGCACATGGCCGGCGGAATTTTCCTGACGCTTGCAACAGCTGTAGCCCTCGCTTTTGCAAGGCCTCATGCCTATGCCGCCGCAGCGCCTTTCCTGCTTCTCTGGGCCGCCGCGCCTGCCATCGCGCGTTGGATCAGCTTGCCTCCACGTCTTCACGGCTTTGAGCCTGTCACACCCGCCGACGCTAGCGCCCTGCGCGCTATCGCGCTCCGCACTTGGCGCTTCTTCGAAACATTCGTCTCCGCTGAGGAGCATTTCCTTCCTCCCGATAATTTTCAGGAAGATCCCAAGCCGGTTATCGCCCATCGCACATCGCCAACGAATATCGGCCTCTATCTTCTTTCCGCAATTACCGCGCATGATTTCGGCTGGCTGGGCATTCTGGATACGACAGAACGTTTGGAGGCGACGCTCGGAACTATCGGCAAACTGGAGAAATATCGCGGCCATCTCTTCAATTGGTACGACACTCGTGATCTTCGCCCGCTCGACCCCCAATACATTTCTTCCGTGGACAGCGGAAATCTGGCTGGACACCTGCTGGCCGTTGCGAATGGCTGCCGCGAATTGTCCCAAGGGCTCGCGGTCGGCGCGCCCTTGTTAACGGGAATCGAAGATTCAATCTTTCTACTTCGCGGAGCGCTCGCCGGAATCACCGATCGTCGCCGCACCCAGACGGTAACGAGAAAGCAGCTCGGCAACGCCGTTGATGCTCTGTCCGCGGCTCTTGATCCGCTGCCCATCACAGCGGCCGATTGGGCGAGTCGATTCGCTGAATTGCGGGCTCGCGCCCAGACAGTTTCCGACATCGCTCAGACCTTTGCCCTCGAGCGTGGTGACAATGCCGAATCCGACTTGCGCTTCTGGGCCGATGCGGTTCGAACTTGTGTCGAAAGCCACGCCCGCGATGTGGAAATCCTGATTCCCTGGACGCGTTTGAGCGCCCGTGACACCGCCTGGTTGGCCCAGCGTCCGCTGGAGGAAAATCCAGATTGGTCGGTCATCGAACCATTCCTTCGATCCATTCCTGTTCTCGCGGAGGCTCCGGACCGATTTGATGCGGCGCTCCGTGGTCTCGCAGAATTGCGTTCGCTCCTGCTCCGGAATTCCGTGGTCAGCAAGGAATCCGTCGAACGAATTGACCGCCTGTCCCGGGCCTTCCAGCTTTCCGCGGCAGCGGCCTCTTCGCTGATCCGTCGCCTTTCAGCAGCCGCTGAAACTTCCGAAAAATTATTCGCCGCGATGGACTTCACTTTTCTGTTTGACGAATCGCGCGAACTCTTTTCCATAGGTTTCCGGGTCAATGATTCGAAGTTAGATGAAAGTTACTACGATATGCTGGCTTCGGAAGCCCGTTTGACCAGTTTTATCGCCATCGCCAAGGGCGATGTCCCTTCTTCGCATTGGTTTCAATTGGGAAGGTCCTTCACGCCGGTAAGCCGTGGCTCAGCGCTCCTCTCCTGGTCGGGCTCGATGTTCGAATACCTGATGCCCGCGCTAGTGATGCGCACGCCGCCAGGAAGCCTGCTGAATCAGACCAAAGAGTTGGTCGTGCGGCGACAAATTGCCTATGGTGCGGAGCGCCGCGTGCCGTGGGGAGTCTCGGAATCTGCCTTCAATGCCAGAGATCTCGACCTGACCTATCAATATATGAGCTTCGGTGTGCCCGGCCTCGGACTCAAGCGAGGCCTCAGCGAAGACATCGTCATCGCGCCCTACGCCACGGCCCTCGCTGCGATGATAGACCCTGCGGCGGCGGCGCATAACTTCGAAAAAATCGCCAAAGTCGGTGGAAGCGGCCCTTACGGTTTCTACGAAGCGCTCGACTACACAGCGAAGCGTCTGCCAGAGGGCAAAGACGTCGCCATCGTCCGCGCATTCCTGGCGCACCATCAGGGAATGTCGCTGGTCGCCCTCGACAATGTTCTGAATAACGGTGCGATGCGCACTCGTTTCCATGCCGAACCGATCGTGCAGGCTACGGAATTGCTCCTCCAGGAACGCACCCCGCGCGATGTATTGGTGTCACGTCCACGGGCCGAAGAAGTTTCTGCCGCTCGAGTCCGCGAATTGGTTCCGGCAGTTCACCGGCGCTTTGCGTCGCCTCATGACCCCACCCCGCGCACGCACTTACTTTCCAATGGCCGCTACTCCGTTATGGTCACTGCCGCCGGATCGGGTTACAGCCGCTGGCGCGATATTGCCGTCACTCGATGGCGTGAGGACGTCACTCGCGATTGCTGGGGCAGCTATATTTTTCTTCGCGATGTGCAGAGCGGCCAGGTCTGGTCGGCGGGTTATCAACCCGCCGGCGTGGAAGCCGATTCCTATGAAGCGGCTTTCTACGAAGATCGCGCGGAAATCTTGCGGCGCGATCGTTCGCTTTCTACCACCACCGAAATTGTCGTGTCCTCCGAGGACGATGCGGAAATGCGGCGGGTCTCCGTCACGAATCTCGGAGTTCGTACTCGCGAAATCCAGATCACCTCGTATGCAGAGCTTTGCTTGGCGCCCCAAGCTGCCGATGTTGCCCATCCTGCGTTTTCCAATCTTTTCATTCAAACGGAATTTGAATCCGATGTTGGCGCGCTCCTCGCCACCCGCCGCAGGCAATCGGACAAGGAAACCGCCGTTTGGGCGGGGCATGTGATGGCCGTGGAAGGCCAGGCGACCGCTGAACTCCAATACGAAACGGATCGCGCCAAATTCATTGGGCGTGGAAACGGCATTCGTAATCCGGTATCCGTGCTCGATGGCCAGTCCTTATCAAATACAGTGGGCTCGGTTCTTGATCCGGTTTTCAGTTTGCGCCGCACCGTGCGTATCCCGCCCGGCGCCACGGTGCGCCTCGTTTTCTCCACCGTCGTGGCAGGTACCCGGGAAGACGCCCTTAGCCTCGCGGATAAATACCGCGACGCGCGCAACTTCGAAAGGATTCTCACTCTGGCTTGGACTCAGGCTCAGGTCGAACTTCATCACCTGGGAATCTCGATCGACGAGGCTCATTTGTTTCAGAGATTGGCAAATGCGGTTATCTATAGTGATGCCTCTCTCCGGCCTTCTTCGGACCTGATCAGCAGCGCTACGCTCGAGCTTGGCGCGCTCTGGGGTCAGGGAATCTCCGGTGACCTTCCCATTGTCGTCGCGGTGATCGAGGAATCGGAAGACGTCGATATCATTCGCCAGCTCTTGCGCGCGCATGAATATTGGCGCATGAAACAGCTCTCTGTCGATGTGCTCATCCTCAACGACAAATCCACCTCTTATACCCAGGAGCTTCAAGATTCGCTGGCCGCGCTGGTCCGCAGCAGCCAATTGCGTTTGTCGCCAAATACCAATGGAGTTCGCGGCAATATTTATCTCTTGCGCACCGATGTGATCTCGCCGCAGGAGCGCAAGCTCCTCGAAGCCTGCGCCCGCGTTGTCTTGCTTAGCCGCCGTGGCTCATTGTCGGAACAAGCAAACCGGGCCCAGAGAACCGATTCTATTCCGCCGCGCCCACTTCAAAATCAACCCGCGGGCGGGAGTCCGGACGCTTTGCTGCCGTCCGTAGATCTTGAGTTTTTTAACGGGCTGGGCGGCTTCGCCGAAAATGGAAGCGAATATATGACCGTCATGGGAGAGGGCCTGCGGACGCCACAGCCTTGGATCAACGTAATCTCCAATCCGCAGTTCGGTTTCCTTGCTTCGGAATCCGGCTCCGGCACCACTTGGTCTTTGAACAGCCATGAGAACCAGATTACGCCCTGGTCCAACGACCCAGTCTGCGATACGCCCGGCGAAGCCATCTACATCCGCGATGAATCCACCGGAGAATTCTGGACCCCAACGGCGCTCCCGATCCGCGACGAGATTGCCACTTACATCGCGCGCCATGGTCAAGGTTACAGTCGCTTCCAACATGGCTCCCGCGGAATTTTCGTGGATTTATTGCAATTCGTGCCCTCGGAAGACCCCATTAAAATTTCCCGGCTCACCTTGCAGAATTCCTCCAATCGCACGCGCCGCCTTTCAGTCACCGCCTACGTCGAGTGGGTCCTGGGGAGTTCGCGCAGCGCCACTGCACCGTACATCGTCACGGAACTTGATCAGCAGACCAAGGCGATCTTCGCGCGCAATGCTTGGGGTGGTGAATTTGGAGGGCGGATCGCTTTCGCCGACCTTGCTGGCCGGCAAACTTCCTGGACTGCGGACCGCACCGAGTTCCTGGGGCGGAACGGCACGCCGGCATCTCCGGATGCTTTGCGCCGAGGCGCCCCTCTCTCGGGGAAAACCGGTGCTAGCCTCGATCCCTGTGCCGCGCTGCAGACATCGATCGAATTGCGTCCCGGCGCTCGCGTGGAAATCGTCTTTTTGCTGGGTCAGTGTGAAAACAGGCAAAAAGTCCGTGAATTGCTCGCACTCTACCGGACCGCCGATTTAAATGCGATATTCCGCGAAATGGCAACCCGGTGGGAAGCTGTCCTCGATGCCGTCCAAGTCTCCACTCCGGACCGTGCCATGGACATCATGCTGAATCGCTGGCTGCTCTACCAAACGCTCTCCTGCCGCATTTGGGGACGGGCTGCCTTTTATCAACTCAGCGGCGCTTATGGATTCCGCGACCAACTTCAAGACGTGATGGCCTTGAATGTCTCCAAGCGAGAAGTGTTTCGCGAACACCTCCTGCGCTCCGCTTCGCGCCAGTTTGTCGAAGGGGACGTTCAACACTGGTGGCATCCTCCGCTCGGCCGGGGGGTGCGCACGCGCATATCAGACGATTTGCTGTGGCTTCCGTATGCTGTGGTTCAGTACATCGAGACGACCGGCGACACAAAAGCTCTCGATGAAGTGGTTCCTTTCCTCGAAGGGGATGCCCTGGCCGACGGTCAAGACGACGCCTACTTCCAGCCGCGCATCTCCGATCGAACAGCTACGTTATTCGAGCATTGTGCGCGTTCGCTGGATCGCAGTCTCGGCGTCGGCTCGCACGGACTTCCACTTATGGGCACGGGCGATTGGAACGACGGCATGAATCGAGTCGGCCGTGAGGGCAAGGGCGAAAGCATTTGGCTTGGGTGGTTCCTGCATACGATTCTCTGGGAGTTTGCCAAGATCGCCGACGCCCGCGGCGAACGCACCCGCGCTGAAATTTGGCGGCTTCACGTTTTCTCGCTCAAGGCAGCGCTCGAAAAAGACGGCTGGGACGGCGAGTGGTACCGTCGCGCCTATTTTGACGACGGCACCCCGCTCGGCTCCGCTTCCAATCCGGAATGCCGAATCGATTCGATCGCCCAATCTTGGGGTGTGATCAGCGGCGCAGCGGAAAGAGGCCGCGTGGTACGCGCAATGAAGGCGGTCGACCGCAATTTGGTCCGTCGGCCGGAGAACCTCATCTTGCTCTTGACCCCGCCTTTCGATCACATGCCAGAGGATCCCGGCTACATTAAGGGCTATGTGCCGGGCATTCGCGAAAACGGGGGCCAGTACACGCACGCCGCTGTCTGGACTAGCCTGGCCTTCGCCGCTCTTGGCGATGGCGATATGGCATACCAGCTCTTCCGCATGATCAATCCTATCCACCGGGCCACTTCTCGTGCCAGCGTTCAGCGTTACAAAGTCGAGCCTTATGTTGTGGCCGGCGATATTTATGCCGAACCTCCCCATGTGGGACGCGGCGGGTGGACTTGGTATACAGGAGCGGCCGGTTGGCTATATCGCGTTGGCATCGAGTGGATTCTAGGTTTCCGTGTGCGCGGCACGACTCTTTCAATTGATCCCTGCATTCCGCGGGAATGGCCCGGATATTCCATTAATTTCCGGTATCACAGGTCGATTTACAAAATTAAAGTGGAAAATCCCAGCAGCGTCACTCGCGGTGTCGCTCTCACCAGGGTGGATGGCAATCTATTGGCCGGTGCCACTTCCATCCCGCTCGTGGACGACGGCGCCCAGCATGACATTCTTGTGGTCCTCGGTTAAGCTCGGCTTCAGGTACTATCTTTCATTGCGAACTTTTTCAGTCCTTTCTGGCAGCGCGAGGAATTGATGGTCAATTGTAGAACTCAAGGCATTCCCGGCAAAAACGTTCGAGTTCTTCGCACCGTCTGGATTGAGCATCTTCAATCGTCAGCCCAGGCGCGAAATAGCTTATGCGAATCCCCACAACTCATGGCCCCTGTGATTTCTATTCAGCATGTGGTTCGTCTAGAATTGTTTAAGTGATTCGAATCGATCACACCAATAGGGACTTTTCGCGTCGCGAACTTCTAAAGCAATTCGCGCGCGCGGGTGTTTGCCTTCCCCTGACCGGCGTGGGAATTGCGCAGCTTGCCGCGGCAGCGCAGCAACAAAAGGAGCACGAGTCCGTCCTTCCGCCCCGCACATTTCTCACGGAAAGCGATGATGATTTCCTCGAAGTCCTTGAGAAAGCAAGTTTTCTGTACTTCTGGGAACAGTGCAATCCAAGTACGGGCCTGGTGAAGGACCGGAGCAATGTTCGAACTTCCGATAAGCACGAATTGGGGAGCATTGCGGCGACAGGATTCGGGCTTACCGCCCTGTGCATCGGCGAAAACCGCAAATATGTTTCCACCTCCGAAGCCCGCGAGCGCGTCCTAACTTCATTGCGTTTCCTGTGGAAAAAACTGCATCAGCATCGCGGCTTCTTTTACCATTGGGCCAGCATTAATACGGGCGAGCGGCTTTGGCAATCCGAAGCATCCTCCGTGGATACCGCGATCCTGCTTTGCGGGATTCTCACCTGCAAAGCGCACTTCCAGCATTCCGAGATCGGCCAATTGGCATCCGAAATTTTCAATCGCGTGGATTGGAACTGGCTATCCGAAGACACTCCGATTCTGCCGCACGGCTGGACGCCGGAAACCGGCTTCCTACAATACCGCTGGGACAATTACAGCGAAATGATGATGATCTACCTTTTGGGATTGGGATCGCCCACACATCCTTTGCCGGCTAACACATGGGATGCCTGGAAGCGCACCACGTTTGATTTCGACGGCATTCAATATATCGGCTCTTTTGCTCCCCTCTTTATTCACCAGTATTCCCAGGCCTGGTTCGATTTCCGCGGCAAACGCGACCGCTATGCGGACTATTTCCAGAATTCGATCCTGGCCACGGATGTTCATCGCCGCTTCTGCCTTAGTCTATCCAGGCAGTTTCCGGATTACAGCGAGGATCTCTGGGGCATCACTGCATCGGACTCGGAAAACGGTTATAAAGTCTGGGGCGGCCCTCCTTCCACAGGGCCGATCGATGGCACCATTGTTCCCTGCGCCTCAGCGGGTTCGTTGCCTTTCCTGCCTCAGCCGGCGATGCGCGTTTTGAGAACCATCCGTACCCATTACAGCACCGGAACTTGGTGCCGGTATGGATTTGTCGATGCATTCAACCCTCTTAAAAATTGGTACGATAGCGATGTGCTCGGAATCGATGCGGGAATCACGATGGTTATGCTGGAAAACGCGCGTACCGCGTTCGTTTGGGACACATTCATGAAAAATACGGAAGCACAGCGGGGCATGGAACGCGCCGGCTTCAAATCCTATCAACCCTCTGGGGATTAGCCGGGCACACAAGCCCTGGCCGAATTCCTCCAGCGCGAGCCCAGCGCTCGGAGTCATTCCCAGGGCCGCTGCTTGGCCCGAGGAATCCCGGGCACATCGCCCCTTTGTAATCTGTCCTTCCGCCCGATAATCGCGACGTCGAATTCAACTCGCGATGTACCGCTTCGCCCAGCATGACCACATTCTTTTATTCCCAATTCCCGCTCTATCATGCGAGGTTCTCAAGCACACGAATTTTCCGGCCGTTCAGTTCAATTCAATCAGGGCCAATCCTTGCGGCGGCAGCGTAAGCTTTATCTTTCCATCGATTATGTCTTCTCTCGCCGCGGGCCCAAGCTGCGCTGCTTGGCGAAGCTTTTCGATTTGCGCCCGAGTGGGATACGCGGGCTTGCCCATGGCGTTGTACGCTTCGAGTAATGATCCATGGCTCTTATCCAGACGCGAAATCAACGCGTGGTGCTTCCCTCTCAGGCCTTTCACAAGGATTGTCACGTCTTTGGCCTCGCCGTGCTGTTCGGGCAAAAATAAATTCCACACGGCGAGCACCAGCATTCCATCGCTCCGGCGGGTGACTAGGATAGAGTTCGAATCCGTCGCGATTCGTCGATCGCCTAACCGGTGCAGCAACTGAAACGCGTTGAACGCAGGTTTTGGCAATCCGTCTTCTGCGAGAAGTCCGAAAGCCCCCATAGAACGGCTGCTTCACCACTCCTTGCTCTTCAAACACATCGGAAAATGACCAATAAGACAGAATGTTCACTAATCCATCGCACTGTCGGATCGTATCGGCCAGCCACGGCCCCATGAACAGCGAGTCCGTAACCTCTGGCTCGTTTTTATAGCTGGCATTGTATTCGCTCCAGATAATCGGCAAATCCGGGCGGGCCGACGCCTTCACCTGATCGTGCACTTTTTGTACAGAACGGCAAACCATCTGCGTGCGAGGAATGTTTTCATCCGTGCCGAAAACATCTTGCGCAAGGTCATTCGCATAGACGTGCGTCGACACAAAATCCGCGGGAATGTGATTCTCCGTAGTGTGACGGATAAATCGATCCACCCACGCCGCCTGCGCCGTGGCCGGTCCGCCCACTCGTAGCCTTGCATTCACCTTTTTCAATGCCTGCGCTGCCGCGTCATAAAGCTGGTAATACGTCTGCTCCTTGGGATTGCCTGCCCAGAAATCAAGATTCGGTTCATTCCACACTTCGAAATACCACTGGGACACTTCGTCAATTCCATAGCGATTGATCAGGTGTTGCGCAAATTGGGAAATCAAATCGCTCCACTTCGCGTAATCTTTGGGCGGTGAAACAATTGGCTTGTACCAGAACGACTGGTAAGTTCGCTGCGCCGCAAGTTTTTCCGGCATGAAGCTCAGTTCGACGAACGGCCGCACCCCATTCTCCAAGAGCCCATCGTAAATCTGGTCGACGTAAGAAAAATTGTAGATAGGCTTGCCACTGGCGTCCTCGTCGTATACGCCCACCTCGTCGTGGAAAATCGCGTGGAAGCGCACGTATTCGAATCCTGTAATCTGCTTCACCTCTCGCAGGTCTCGGCGGTAACTATCACGCAGCGATAGAATGGCTCTCCCCGAACCAAACATGCGTTCCCAGTAGTGCGGAAAAGGACGGGCCGCTGCGCCCGGATCAATCACAATATTTTCGGTTTGAGTTTGCGCCAGGGTTACTTGGGGAACGTGCGCGATGGCGGCGCAGGCTGCCAGCGCCAATATCCGGACTATCGAGCCTCTGCAGATCCGCATTTTCAGTCTGGACTCCCAGGACTAACTAGGCCGAGGCGGCTGACTCTGATTCCCCGCCGCCTGGATGAATTATGGCATGAGCAAACGTCTGTTGCCCAAATGCTTGAAGTTGCTTCTCGCAGTCTAACGATAACTCGCTGCTTGCATCTCGAACATCTCTGCGTAGCGTCCGCTGCTCCGGACCAGTTGATCGTGCTTCCCTTGCTCCGCAATCTTTCCGTTCTCGAGCACCAGAATGCGGTCCGCCATTTTCACTGTGGAGAAGCGATGCGAGATCAACAGGGCCATCTTGCCCGATGTCAATTCAGCAAACCGTTGATAGACTTCGCGCTCGGCCCGGGCATCCAGCGCTGCCGTCGGTTCGTCCAGAATCAGCAACTGTGCGTCCCGCAGATAAGCGCGCGCCAAAGCGATTTTTTGCCACTCGCCGCCGGATAGATCCATACCGTCCCGGAACCGGCTACCCAGCATCTGGTCATATCCCTTGGGAAGTTTGCGAATTACGCTCTCGGCCAAGCTTCGGTTCGCGGCCGCGCGGATCAGGAACGGATTGGCTTGTTCTTCGATCTTCCCAACCCCAATATTTTGAGAAGCGCTCATTTCATAGCGCATAAAGTCCTGGAAGATCACGCCAATTTCCTTCCACAGATCTTCCAGTTTGTAATCGCGCAAGTCCACTCCGTCCAGCAGGATCTTCCCCGCGGTCGGATCGTAAAGGCGCGTCAGCAGTTTGACGATGGTCGTCTTGCCTTGCCCGTTTTCGCCCACCAGCGCGATCCGCTCCGAAGGTTGCAGACTGAAATTAATGTTGTCCAGGATTTGCCGCGAAGTGCGCGGATAGGCGAAGGAAACGTTCTTGAACTCGAATCCCTGCCGGATCGGCCTCGGCGCCACCAGCGAATTTGGTTTTGAAAATACTTGCGGCTTTACCGCGAAAAAATCCAGCAAATCAGTCAGGAACAGCGCCTCGTTGGCGATGCCGGAAAAAGTGGTGAATACAGCTTGGATATTTGCGCTCGCGCCGGCGATAGCCCCTGCCATGAAGGTAAGCGTGCCGATCGTCAGCGCTCCGAATACCGTCAGATAAATCACATAAGCGTAGCTGCCGTAATACCCCACCGTGCCCAGCAGCATCAGAAGCGAGCCTACAATCAGCTTCTTCTTCGCCAGATTCACATTTTGGCCGTGCAGATGATCGGCCACCGACCGAAAGCGATGGACCAGGAACGCAGCCAACCCATACAGCTTCACTTCCTTTACGCTTTCCTTGCTGCCGCCCAGGATTCTCAAATAGTCCATCTCCCGCCGCGCGGGGGTCTGCTGGAAACTCAATGCGTACCCCTGGAAAGCATAGTGCGTCTCGCCTAGAAACGCAGGCACCACGCAGACAATCAGCGCGACCAGCAACCAGGGAGAAAAAATCATGATCCCGGCAGCCAAACTGATCGTCGTGATCACTTCCTGGATCAACCGTCCAGCCGCTTGGATCATGCCGACTCGGTCCATGCTTTGCACTCGCGCCCGATCCAGTTTGTCGTAGAAAGCGGGATTTTCGTAGGACGTCAAGTCTAGCTGTGAGGCATGCTCCATCACTCGCGTGCTGACATGGAAATTGAAACGGTCCGCCAAAACCTTGTCGCAGAAATCCACGAGTCGCGCCAGAATCGCGCCCGCACTCGCCAGCCCAAACTCGACTGCTACCAGCCACCAAAAATAATGTGGAAGCGCCTTCTGATGCGATGTAAACGCAACGATGGAATCAATAATCGATTTCGTAACGGCCAGCATTGCCAGCGGCATCAGCGCGGCGATTACCCGGAAGCCCAGGCTCGACCCCACAATGGCTGGCGCGGAATCCCAAACCATCCGCAGCACCGGCGGCAAGTTCTTAAGTCCTCTCACCCGGTCGCGCCAGCTGGGCTGCAATCCCTTCTTGATTTTTTCGGAGCCGTCATGGCCCGATAGGTGGTTTGATGGCCCACTCGGCGGGTCGCCCTGCTTTGAATGACCCTCGCTGTCACTCCCCGATTTAGCCTGTGTAGTGTCTCCTGTTAACATTGACCCCATCTGTCTCCCCTGACTCCTCAATCGCCGCCAATCTGCCTTTCCTGTCGGCGGCACCCTCAGCCACATCCGTCACAAATACAAGTACTTACGGTGCACGCGGCGTGCCAATTCATTGTTATGGATAAGTTACTGTAACACAATAACTTAGATTGAATCTGCCTCATTGCATCTTTCCGATTCATGTTCTTTTTCCGGGTCTGGGGAAAGTTCTATCTAGCCAGCCGATATCCCGGATTCAAATGGACTTAACTCCGCAACGCGCATCTAAGATTCCCCGGCGATTCTCGATAAGCCCGGAACCCGGATATACCGTCAATCCACCCCTGATCCATACTTGCTCCCTCGAAGGCCTACTTAACTCCTTCGGCTTCAACGTATTCTGTGCTATGGTTCCCTGCTTCTGGGGAATCGTGGGGCGCCTTTGAACACGCTGGATTTCACGCTTCTGGTTTTTCTGGGTTCGCTGGCAGCGGGATTCCTGGGGTCATTGACTGGCCTCGGCGGCGGAGTCGTCCTCGTTCCCCTCCTCACCCTCGTCTTCGGAGTTGATCTTCGCTATGCCATCGGTGCGTCTCTTGTCTCAGTGATCGCCACTTCCTCCGGCGCGGCCGCAGCCTACGTAAAGGAAGGAATCTCCAATATTCGCGTCGGAATGTTTCTGGAGATGGCCACAACTTTCGGCGCGATTACCGGTGCCGGCCTCGCTCTTCGCATCCCTCTTTCGGCTATCGCGGTTATCTTTGGTGTCGTGTTGATGTACTCCGCCTATGCCTCTTTCCGGCCGCAGTCCGAACCAGGTGACGATGGAAAAGTCGACCGCATCGCCACCTTCCTCCGCATGGATGGAGCCTACGAAACTTCAGAGGGAGTCCATCGATACAATGTGCAGCGCGTTCCGCTCGGTTTTGGCTTGATGTTCATCGCCGGCATTCTTTCCGGTCTATTGGGCATCGGTTCGGGAGCGGTAAAAGTATTGGCCATGGATCATGCCATGCGCCTCCCATTCAAGGTCTCCACCACTACCAGCAATTTCATGATTGGCGTCACGGCCGCCGCTAGCGCCGGCATTTATTTGAATCGTGGTTACATCGATCCCGGTCTGGCCATGCCGGTCATGCTGGGTGTTGTCGGCGGATCGCTGGCGGGCGCTCGATTGTTGCCCGGAGCGAGAGTGAAAGTGCTCCGCGCCGTTTTCAGCTTTGTCATCGCGGCTTTGGCTGTTGAGATGATCTACAATGGCATCGCGGGGAGGTTCTAATATGCCCCAGGTTCGCCGCTGGAACGATGTACGGTCCGAGCAAGTGATCGGCCATTTGTTGCGCAGCGGCGTCATCATTTCCGGGAGTGTGGTCTTCCTTGGTGGCATTCTCTACCTATTGAAATATGGCAAGGCATCCAGAAACTTTGCCGTTTTTCGCGGCGAGCCCACCGACCTTAGCCATGTCTCCGGAATCCTTCGAGATACTTTCGCGCTCCACTCGCGTGGCATCATCCAACTGGGGCTTCTTCTCCTGATCGCAACTCCGGTCGCGCGGGTCGCCTTTTCGATCGCTTCATTTGCTCTCGAGCGCGATTGGCTTTATGTAAGTGTCACCTTAATCGTTCTCGCTCTTCTTGTTTACAGCATGGCAGGCGGCCGTTTTTTCTAGAATCTGGCAGGCGCGCCAACCAGCGCCAATCGTGCGGCAGCTTCATGGTTTCCTTCGCAATCGCGTTGTACAATTCCCACGGCCTGCAGCCAGGATCGTGTAAACTCTGCTGTTTCTGATGGAATGAGGTGATCTCGGTGAATATCCACATCCAGCGGCTCCGATCTGCTAAGACGCGGAATGCGAGCCTGGCCATCCTCTGCCTCGGAGTTTCCCTGGCAATTGGTTCCGCTCCGTATCGATTAAGCGCATCAGGAGTTCCACCAGCCGCCCAAAAAGAGACGAAATCCGCTGCGAAAACAAAGCCTTCAGCGCAAAATGACTCGCGCGTCACCGATCTCATTCGCACTCTTTTTGCTGCGCGCCAGTTTGAACAAACAGAGATTTCGCCGGACGGAAAGAAAGTTGCCTGGGTGGAAACGCTCATTGGCAAAGACGGAGCGCCGACAGGTAACACCGCGATTTATGCGAAAGACTTGCAGTCCGCCGCCGCGCCTCGCAGAATCTCAGCCGGAGACGGAGCCGCCGCTCACGATGAAGCAAATATCGCCTGGTCTCCTGACAGTAAAAGCATCGCATTCCTTTCCGATGCCGCCAAGGCCGGCCAGCTACAGCTCTACTTGGTCGATGCAACAACCGGCACCGCGCGGAAATTAACGCAATTGAAAGGCGCTCTTTCCTGGCCGGGTTTTTCTCCCGACGGAAAATCCATCAGCTTCCTGTTCACCGAAAATGCAACTCGCGCCGCTGGCCCGCTGGTTGCCGAAACCCCCGATAGTGGAATCGTCGAAGATCACGTCACCGAGCAGCGCCTCACTGTGGTGAGTATTGCCTCGGGCAAGGTCCGCCAGATTTCGCCCCCGGATATGTATGTCTATGAGTACGACTGGTCGCCCGACGGTAAACGATTCATCACGACTGCCGCGCACGGCTCCGGAGACAACAATTGGTATATCGCCGAGCTTTACACCATCGACGCTTCGAGCGGCGCAGCCAAATCCATCTACAAGCCACCACTTCAGATTGCCAATCCTCGCTGGTCTCCCTCCGGCGATCGAATCGCGTTTATTGCCGGCCTGATGAGCGACGAAGGCCAGGTCGGCAACGACATTTTTGTATTGCCCTCTGCAGGAGGTTCGCCGGGCAATTTGACCCAGGGCCGGAAATCCTCTCCAAGCTGGCTCTCCTGGACTCCCGACGGAAAACGAATCCTCTTCTCGGAATATGTCGAAGGAGAAAGTGCAATTAGCAGCCTGGAAGTTGCCAGTCTCCGCGCGGACCAATTGTGGCGTGGCCCGGAGAAAATCTCGGCTGGCGCCTGGGGCATGACTCTCTCGGCTTCAAAAAGCGCCCAGCGCATTGCGGTTGTCCGCCAATCCTTCAGCGCGCCGCCTGAAGTCTGGGCCGGCGCAATTGGCGAGTGGAAACAAATTACTTCAATCAACAAAGGATTGAAACCGGCTTGGGGAGACGCAAAAAGCCTCCACTGGACGAATGGCGGTTTTCCGATTCAGGGTTGGCTTCTCTATCCCCGGCATTTCGATCCAGCGAAAAGGTATCCCCTCGTTGTCAGTGTTCATGGCGGTCCGGCTTCTATTGCATTATCACACTGGCCCGGCGTTCGCGATTTTGCCGCCGCACTCTCCGGAGTCGAGAATTTCGTTCTGTTTCCCAATCCCCGGGGCAGTTTCGGCGAAGGGGAATCATTTGTGCGCGCCAATGTGAAGGACTTCGGCTACGGAGATTTTCTCGACATCATGGCCGGCGTCGATCAAGCGGAGATTTCCGCTCCCGTTGATGGCGAACGCCTTGGAATTACCGGCTGGAGTTACGGTGGTTATATGTCGATGTGGGCGGTCACTCAAACTACCCGCTTCAAAGCTGCCGTCGTCGGCGCGGGTCTCGCAAATTTCCAAAGCTATTACGGCGAGAATCGTATCGACAAATGGCTGATTCCTTATTTTGGCAAGTCGGTCTACGATGATCCCGACGTCTATGCCAGAAGCTCGCCGATCACATTTATCAAGAGTGTGAAGACTCCTACATTGCTCCTGGTGGGAGATAGCGACGGCGAATGTCCGCCGCCGCAATCGTATGAATTCTGGCACGCCCTGAAAACGCTGGGAGTCGAAACCCAGTTGGTCATCTACGCCCGCGAAGGACACATATTCGCAAAGCCAGAACATCAGCGCGACGTGATCGAACGAGTTCTAACCTGGTTTGAACAACACCTGAAGTAGCTTTCAGCTCTTACCTTTTATAGTCGAGATCCCCTCACCCGGCCGGCTTCGACCGCCGAAGCACTGAACCAAGCCGATACATCCTCATTTTCCTCATCCCGAACGCAGCCCCCAGCCTGCGTCCAGGACGCTTCTGTGAGACGCCTCGCTGTCATCACGAACCCGGCGCGTCAGCTACCTCCCAGACGCTGCTACCAGAAGATTCGCCCTTATCCCGAACGGAGTGAGGGACCCCGCGATTACTGAAACTCCCAGGATAAAGTGTTTTTCTCTCAGTGCGGTCTCAATCCGTCCAGATCCAAATCTCCCCACTCCGCCTACGTAATCCTCTCCACCTGCACCGCGGTTCCGTAAGCCAGCACCTCCGTCACCCCCTGCATCACTTCATTCGCGTCATAGCGCATCCCAATCACCGCATTCCCCCCGCGTTCCGACGCGTGCTGCAGCATCAATTCCAGCGCATCCTCGCGCGTCTTTTCGCACATATCCGTGAATAGCGTGATATTCCCGCCCACGATCGTCTGCAGCGACGCTCCAAGAGTCCCGAAAATGCTGCGCGAGCGAACCACAATGCCGCGCACCAATCCCACCGTCTTCACCACGCGATATCCCGTTATTTCAAATGCCGTAGTCACAAAACTCATCTCCACTCGTTGATACATTCTTAGATTCCTCCGAAAATCGACATCCCGGAGGGTGATCCTACAGGAGCCCTAATCGCTCAGCAATCGGTGTTTTGCTCCATCGGCGCCAAACGGCCCGTGCCCCAGCCGAATCCCATTGTTGGATTGAACCTCAAGATACGTTCAGGTAGTGTTAGACGGGCATTTTGAAAGCAGCAATAGCTCGCTTTCTTTTGGCAACGCCATGCGTCTAAGCCTTGCGAAGTTATGGAAACTGGATTAAGGAGAAAACATGCGGAAACATGCGCTTGCAGTTTGTACCCTGATGTTCGTAGCCCTCACCCTCGTAGCTACCCCCGCCAACGCCCAAGGAGATAAGAGCAGTCGTCCCAGCCCGCCGGCCAAAGCCGATTGCCAGTTTGCGGACGGCAAAACGATCCACGTTGATTATTCCAGTCCCCGCATGAATAGTCGCAAGATCTACGGTGAACTCGTTCCGTTTGGCAAGGTTTGGCGCGCCGGCGCGAATGAGGCGACGACCTTTGTCATCGACACCGATGTCACCGTCGGCGGCAAAGCCGTTCCTGCAGGCAGCTATACGCTTTTCGCCATCCCCAATGCGGATAAATGGACGCTCATCATTAGCAAGAAAACGGGCGAGTGGGGAATCCCTTATCCCGGCGAAGCTGATGATTTTGTCCGCACGGACATGAAAGTATCGAAGCTGCCTTCATCAGTCGAAAATTTCACAATCTCGTTTAAGAGTTCCGGAAACACTTGCACGTTGCACATGGATTGGGAGACAACCAGCGCTTCCGTAGCTATCTCCGCGAAGAAGTAAAGCAGTATGGATCGAGCCTACGGCGGGGGGATAGTGGAAAGTTTCCTCCCGCGTAGGCCCGTCACCAACAGCCACAGGCCGACGAAGAAGAATAAAGCCATCATCATCAGGAATACGGGCATCCACTCATGTTGCCCGCGCGCCACAATGAATGGCATGGCCTGAATCACTCTTACGAGTGCGACCAGCACCAGAATTGCTCCCAAAATCACTTTCCATAGAACCATTTCTTTTATCTCTCCTTCTCCCCTTTCAAGCGGCTTCCGAAATCCCCGCGGGGCCACTCTACCACTTTTGCCCCGATGCGCGGAGGTCAACACCGTAATCTCTCCTCCCTCGCACCGCGACACGAAAATCAACGTTTCGTGGGCAAAAGAGTCAATCGCTCCGCTGATTTCCTTTCCACCGACGCCCGCGTGTAAAGTAACGGAAAGTACCTTCCGTCCCGCCACAGTGGCAGCAGGTCGCTGTAATGGGCGCTCCCCGGCTGTCCGCTCTGTCCCGGCGCGTTCACCGCTTCCGAATCATCCCAATCGCTCAGGTCAAGAATTTCTCGATAACTTGCTCCGGCAACTTGCGCGTAGCCTTCCTCGGGATAATCGGTCGCGTCCACCGTGGATTCATCGCCCGGGCGCGCGAAGGGCCCCAAATCGAAAATCCCCTCACTATTTTGAATCCTGTCCAGCGCGTGCCGAAAACGCACCGTGTGCAGGTGGCCCCAGGACCACTTCGACGAATCAGGTCCGAAAGTCTCTTGCAGTTCCGCATAAGCCGTGTGCAACGTCGAGCGCAGCATCGCATCCCGTTTGGTTCTTGCGTTGGCGCCGAACAATTCCGGCGCTGCGTGTATGAATAAAGACGGAATGTACTCCCGATCGATCGCGAAGGATGCTTTTCCACGATTCGGCAGAAGCATGCCCACAAGCGCATCCCTTAATTTGACCAGCCACACTTCATAGAGCGCCGCAGCCGCCGATTCCTCGCGCAACGAGCCATCCCATCCGGCAAAAAGTCTTGCCGCCGCATCAGTTAGATCCACAGGTTCGCTGATCAGGTGCAAAAGCTTTTGCGCAGGCAGCGAAACAACATCATTTTGCAGTCGGGCCATTTCTTCCGGGCCCACAAGCTGTTTTTTCTCTCGGGCTTCGTTCAGCACTTGCTCAATCCGTGCAATTCGATCCCGGCTCCACAGAAAACCGGCGGCATAACGATAATTGTCGGGGATGGTCTTATTGTTCGCTGTCGCCACATACCCTCGTTCCGGATTAAATTGCCGCGGCAGGTCCGAAAAAGGAATGAATCCGGTCCATTCGTAGCCTCTCGTACCCGGAACCGGCAACAGCCCGTTTCCCTTGGACCGTATCGGCACCAGTCCCGAAGATTGTTCTCCGATATTTCCTTCGCGGTCGCCATAAACAAAATTTTCCGGAGGAGTTTTCCATCGCGCCATCGCCTGCAGAAACTGTTGCCAGTTTTGCGCGCGATCCACGGAGATTCCTGTCAGGTAAGGAGCCGTGCCCGGCTCATCGCCCACCCAATGCAAAGCCAGGGCCCACTTGCCGTCACTCCACATAACAGCTCCGTGCCGCGTGAACTTCAGCGATTCACTTCGGCTCTTCCCTCCGCGGATTTTGAAAATTTCCTCTTCCACCCGCATCTTTCTCCAGCCATTTTCCGCCTTGTATTCCAGCGGATCCCGCGGGTTCAACTCTTCCAGATAAAAATCTTGCTGGTCCACGGGAAAAACGGTCAGTCCCCAGGCAATATTCTGATTGTGTCCGATGCTCACGCCCGGCATCGCCGGTTCCGTGGCTCCAATCACATCCCATCCGGGCGCCACCAGATGCACAATGTATCGCATCGAAGGCAGCGCGATCGTGCGATGAGGATCATTTGCCACCAAAGGCTTCCCGCTCATCGTCAGTTTCCCTGATATGCTCCAATTATTGCTCTCTCCCATTTCTCGCTTGCCACGGGCCGCCTCCGTGGGAAATTCAACCCGAGTTTCTGTGCCTCGCATGCCCGCGATCAGTTCCGGAGAGAATCCGGAGAAATCGAGCCCCGCAGCGGGTTCCAAATGCGTAGCTGGATCAAACTCTCCCAGCGCCGCGGCTTTTTCAGGACCAAGCAGCACAACAAGCTGTGCATTGGCAAGTTCATCTTCCGCGTTGCCGGTCACGCTCAAAGTGGCCATCCGCGTCAGGCAGTCTTCTGGCTTCCATGGTTCCGGCGCAAAGCTTGCGAGTTGAAATTCGATCGGCAAACCAGGGCCGCCCGGCGCTGACCTCTGTTGAATATAAGAATTAATTCCATCCGTGAACGCGCCAAGAATTTCCTGAGTGTCTGCCGCATAGCTCGCATATTCCGTCTGCAACGGCCCGCGGTAACGCAGCAGCCGCGCAGCCACATCCCTGGGCAGAAACGATTCCCCGGCCACTTCGGCCAATCGCCCTTGCCCTGCCCGCTTCCAAAGTTCCATCTGGAACAAGCGGTCCTGCGCCGCCACGAACCCCTGCGCAAAAAACAAATCGTGCTGATTCCGCGCGTAAATGTGCGGAACTCCCCACTCGTCGCGCAGTACATCCACGGGAGCCTCCAGCCCCGCCAGCCGGAATTCTCCCTTCGTCTCAGAAAGAGCCGCGCGAGTTCGCTCCCTCCAGGTTTGCTGGGGGTCAGATTGATTCCGATTCCAGGCAAAAAATCGAGGGACAAAGGTAAGCGCCAGAATTGCCAAGCTGAGGAATAACGATAGCTGCAGTCGCAGCAAGTATTTCATGCGCGAAAGTATATCGCCTTAAGACTTCGTGTGGATGAATTCTAGAGTGATGGACATAGCTCACGAACTTCGCCTTCCGCCACATCGAGCCGGGCGCATGCCGCCGCCACAGATTCTGCGCCGGCGGCGTGAGTCACTTGAGCGCGGGCGAGCGCGCGTTCGGCGATTGAGACTGCTTCATCCACAAGCGAGCGGACTTCCTCCTCCAACTTTCTGCGGCTTTCGCGCACGCGTTCGTCCACATCGTTCTGCACTCTCGCGCTGTTAACCTCGAGAAGCAAGTCAAGGAATGCCTCCGCATCCCCGGCCATCCATCCGCGCAAACCCACAACGCCCCGTGCGAGATCAGCCACATAGAGAAATGGAGAGGCCGGGGCCGCTACTCGTTCAATCGTGTGAAATCGAAATTGTGACTCCGCCCACAATCCCTGCTGTAGGGAAAGTTCCTGGGGGAGCAATACCATGTCTGTAAAACCGGATTGTCTGAGCCGGCGCAAAAATTCGTTCCCGAACCCTGCGAAGCGCTCTGCCGTCTCCCGAAAACCTTCCTCTGCAAACTTCCCTTCATTCTCTAGCCAAGGGGCCAGCCATGCGTGAGCAATCTCCTGTGCCAAGTGCATCACGTCACGGCGATACGACGCACCGTTTCGGCGACGAGAAACCAGGGGCAAGCGCTCGTGCAATTCCTTGCACGCGCCAGCTTGTGCCTGCTTGAGAAAGTCCGTTCTCCGCCCGGCAAAAATGGAAGAGAGGCGCAGCTGCTCCCCGGAAAGCAAGTACCTGAGATCCTGCATCGCACGCCCCGCATGGTCGAGCGTCTTGCGCAATTCCGCGATGCGCCGCTCCGAATCCATCAGGGGACGCTGCATCGCATCGCGTTCTTCCTGAATCACTGCGAGCAACTGCCGCGCGGCTCGCTGCAGAGCCCTAACAGTCGCCTCGCGCACCAGCGATCGCCCCGACTGCTCGCTCAGGTGCTCCAGGGCACTCAACAATCGGCCCCAATCGCGACCGGGACCACGGTGTTCCAGCCGCTCCAGGGCGCTGACCTCGAATATCGCGGGGACCTCCCGTCGCAAGCGCGATTCCAAAACGCCTCGGGCAAACGCCGACGCCGTAGCAAGCTCCGTTTCGCCGACTCGGTCCGCTTTGTTCAGCACAAACAGCAGCTCGCGAGCTTCTCGGGCCACGATTTCGACGAACTGAAGTTCCTCTCCCGAGAGCGGAGGGTCCGCACCGCTCACCACGATCGCCGCATCAATATGCGGGATGAAGGCATGCGTTGCCGCTGTATTCCCCGCGAATACAGAGCCAAGACCCGGTGTATCCACGAAACACATTCCTCTCGAAAGGAACGGATGAGGCAGGAAAATCTCCAGCGCCGCCACTTTCTTCACATTCTCGGGGTTTTTCTCCTCGGAAACATAATCCTCAAGCGAATTCACTGGGATGTCGGTCCATTCGGCATCCTGTAAGCGCAGGCGGGCGGCGGCCTGACTGCCATAGCGGAGGATAGTTGGCACCGTCGTCACCGGCAATATGCCGGTGGGAAGCACGGGATGCCCCAGGAGGGCATTCAACAAAGTCGATTTGCCGCGCTTGAAAAAACCCACGCAGGCAACGTAGAACCTCCCTTCCGAGACACGCTCGGCCGCCGACCGGGCTGCATCGGCAATCGGCCTGGCTTCAAACTCAGCTGCAAGGTCCGCGATACGCCGGAGCGCCGGTTCCTCGGTCATGTCCGGCATTCCGCTTTGTTTAGATGGCGAAACGTTGTTCACTGCTCGTAGTCCGGCGAAAACCGGCTCGTGGGCAGATTTGCCTGCATCAAATAATCCACATGCACCACGTTGACCTTGATTTGCTCCCCGCACTGATAGCGCGGCTTGGCAGCCATCTCGCACATCTTCACGATGCTGCCCGGCTGGTGGCCGCTCCGGCGTAGAATCTCTTCGCGAAATTCATCGAGTTCGAGTCCAGCCAGGCCGAAATGGCGGACGCACTTCTCGAACAATTGACGAGCCTCACACTCCGTCAGGCGCGGCAAGCCGATTCGATACTCACTCGTCCAATACAAACTCCACATCCATCCGATCTCGGATTCCGTGCACCCGCGCGCCAGCAAATAGACGGGAGTCTTGCACCGCCAGACGAATTCCTTCAGCAAATGGGCCATCGCGTGTGAGGCCGGAGGAACATAGTCCAGAAAAAGCCAGTACGGTTCTCGTTCCATCGCTGAGAACGCAATACCTCGTAGTCGGAGACTCGATTGCGCTCGCAGCCAGCTGTCCGGTGTGCTGTTTTCCCCGCCATCCATTTGCAGTTTCTTACGTACGTATGGATCTCCCGCCCGCCATAGGGCGCCCACAATGTGTGACAACAATTCACGCAAGCTTCCCGGCCCGGCCCAGTATATGCATTTGTCTCTGTTGGCCTGCGGAAATTGCTCGATTGCTTTCATGGCAAGAGTCGTTTTTCCGGAATCGGCCGCTCCCCAGATGAGCAGGCTTTTGCGGCTTTTCATCGCCGCATTCAGCCGTCGCAATTCCTGTCGACGGCCCGTCATTAGGGACCTCTGCGCCGCGTGCCCCATGCCCGGCCTCTTCTCAAAGCAGCGATCAGCATTAACGGCAAAAGCCTTCATACACCGGCATCTCACTCCGATCGCGCTCCGCCTTCGTGGACGTACTTGATCACCTCGACGTCTGACATTGCGATCAATCCTTCCTCAACCATCTTGTCGAGATAAGGAAGCAGTTCCCGGATCTTCTCCTCGGTATCGATTACGCTGACCATCACGGGAGCATCGGATGAAAACAAGAAGTGATGCGCGCCCCGAATGAGCGTGCTTCCGCCATATCCCTCGATTCCCCGATAGACGGTGGCGCCGGCGAGGTCCAATTCCTTGCACTTCTCGACGATGGCGCGGTAAAGAGGCTTGCCATTCCACTTGTCGTCTTCACCAAAATGGATGCGCACCATTTTGGCCTTCCCCTCGAGTCTCATTGCCGTTCACCCTTTCTCCGCTCAGTCGCCTGATAGTCGTGCGTATACTTGATTACATCTACGTTTGAAAGAACCACCAGCCCCTGCTTCACCATGTCGTCGAGAATCGGAAGAAAGGCCCGCAGTTTCTCTTCGCTATCCACGACGGAAAGCATGATGGGCCGATCGTGAGAAAGGCTGAGTGTCTTCTGTTGATGAATCCTGCGATTGGCCCCATATCCAAGTATTCCCTGATACACCGTGACGCCGGCGATGTCGTTGACGCGCATGCTCTCGACTAATGCTCGATGAAGCGGCTTGTCGTGCCACTTATCGTTCTCGCCGATGAAAATCCGCATCAGTTTCGCTTTGCTCTCGCTCTTCAACTTTGGCGCCGGTTCCTGGGCCGCCACTTTCGCCGTCATATCCGAAGACTTCGCGACGGTGGTATCCTGCACTTCGATCAGTCCGCTCCCTGCCATCTCATGAAGCTTGGGCATCAACTCTTCCACTTTCTCGGCGGACTCGATGAACTCGATCTTAATAGGGAGGTTTTCCGTCAGCCGCAGGATTCGAGTGGTTTGCAGGTGGTGGTCGGCGCCGAATCCGGCGATGCCCCGCACCACTGTGGCGCCCGAGACTCCTCGATAGAAAAGAAAATCCAGGATCGCCGCATACAAAGCATGGCCGTGATATTGAACATCCTCGCCAATGTAGATGCCGACCTTCTTGGCCGGCCCGGATTTGAGCATGCGCTCCTCCTACTCGAAATCTACTTTCCGATCCACCGGAGTCACTGCGGCGCGGAGACGATTCTCGCGTCTGCTTCCCATCTTCATACGACTGTCCTTCCGGTAATCACACCCAGCCAGACCGAGAAAAAGCCAATTACTACGCTCGCCATCACGTTCAGGCCTGCAACCAGGAACTCACCGTCCTGGAAATTGCGAAAGGTCTCATATTCGAATGTCGAAAAGGTGGTGTATCCCCCGATGAAGCCGATCGGAATCAGGTATCTCCAGTTCGGGCTCCAGTGTCCTTTCTCCGTCAGCAGAGTAATCACCAATCCAATCAAGAACGAGCCGGTGCAATTGATAATAAATGTTCCATAAGGGAACCGGATGCCCATCCGGTCGCTGACATAGCCTCCAACCCAGAAACGCAGGATGGAGCCCAGGAAGCCTCCCATACCCACCATCAAATATTTAGTCATGCGAGCTGGCCCGACCCTCCCTCTTAGGGATGACGAACGAATCTCTCACCACCGGTTCTCGACGCCTACTTCTCGGCTGCGCGTACGCGAGCGTTGCCAACAAGCTTGTCATGCTCGCTCATTCCCAGAACCTTCAAATCGTCCTCGATTGCCTGAAATTCAGCCTCGCTAACCTCCAGCCCTCCGAGTGATCGCTCCGCCTGCGCACGGTAGCCCTCCGCGTACGCTTCGAATCTCCCGCGATACTCGGCCAAAACGGTACGGACCCATTCTGACAGTAATCGCAGATGGGTTTCGAGTGCATGTCCAAGAAATTCCCCCATTTGCTGGCGAATCTTCCTGGCCAACCGTTTTTCGGCAGATTGCCTTCCGAATAATCCTGCCAATGCCCGCCGTGACACAGAAGCGCTTATTGTACCCGGATCAAATACCGGCGTGCCGCGGAGCAATGAGTGGAACTCGTCATCCCCGGGTGCATCCGAGATTCCTAGCTCTGCTGCGCTTTTTCTCAAGTCATCTCGCAATTCGATCCCCAGAGCATTCAGTGTATCCTGGAGCATCTTCACCCGTCTCTGCACGAAATCCAACATGGCATTCCTGATCAGATCTTCGGGCGGCGTGGCGTCGCTCGTTTTCCCCGGTCCGGAATCCATTTCCCAGGAGTCCATTAATCTTGCGGCCGCCTCCTGAAATAGTTCTGGCGACCTCATCGGAATGCTTTCGACTTCTCTTTCGCACACCGCTTGTGCTTCCTCGATCAGGCCGGTTGCCCGGCGCAGACGAGCCTCGATGCTGCGGATCAGAGCGGGAGTCGCTGTTGGCGAATCCCTTTTCCGCTGCAGCCTCACTTGTAAAGCGGAAACAACCGATTCGCGCAGCGCCCCAATCTTCCGGCGCAATGACGCAGCCCTTAGTTCCTGTGAGTGATCATAAAGGGGCAGGATTTGGTTCTCGAACCATTTGCTCAGCAATTCACGGTGCGAGGAAAGGACGCTAACAGGATGGATAGGAAGCTCCAGGTTGCATTCGGAAGCGATGTGGCCCTTGATATACTCCAGAATCTTCTGTTGGTCTGGCGGATTCAGCAGGTCGGCCTTGCTCAGAAGGATATTGACGGGCACAGTCGCTTCTTGCAGCGTCAGAATCGTCTGCAAGTCACCGCTCGTGAGCGTTGCTCCCGCATCGATCAGCACCACGCCCAGATCGCATTTCGGCAAGTAAGCAAGTGTTTCGGCCGCGCCGCTCGTCGCCAGCGATCCGAGGCCCGGCGTATCTACAAAGCTCACGCCCCGCTCGAGTCTTCTCGCCGGGAGCTCCACCACCACGCGCGTCACGCGCTTCGCATTTCCCGGATTCTCCTGTTCGGTTGCAAATTCCGCCAGCCTGCCAAGTTCAAATGTTTTCGCCGGCGCTTCGGCAAAGAAAACATGAATGGACGATTTTTCTCCATAAGTAATTCGCGTGGGAACTGCTGTGACGGGAGTGACGCCGATCGGCAGCACTTCGGTCTCCAGAATCGCGTTCAGCAAAGATGACTTCCCCGAGCTCACGCGTCCGAAAACAGCAATTTCAAATGTCTTGTCTTCGGCTCGATCCAGAATCGATGCAATCGTCGAGCGATACTCAACCAATCCCCGGTTCGCCACAACTTGTTCGATCCTGGCGAGAGTTCGCAGGTCATTCCCAGCATCTTCCAATCGCTCGAGGCGCGACTTCAGATCCTGCCCTGCCCCTTCCAGCAGATACCGCTCCAACCTGGTAACCAGGCCATGTAATTCCGCCGCGATCCCGTTCAGTTCCGTCGCCACCGTCTCCGGGACCGGGCCATATCCCCGCATGTACTGCGGCTTCAGTTCTTCGGCCGCGATATCAATCGAGCCCAGCGTCACCGATATCGCCCGCGATGCCGGGATTGAGGGTTTCTGCAAAGGGATGCCCTGCCCGTCCAGGACGCGCTTCAATTGCGCGCAAATACGCGCGGTATAGTCTTCGATCGTTCGCCGCTGCGCCAGGCTGATGTCGGCAGTGTGTCGAGGGAACGCGGCTTTGGAAGCAGAAACATTGACTATGTTTTCGATCTCGCCAAGAAGATTGGCGACGTACTGGCAGGTGACACGAACTCGCGACGCTTGAAATTCGTTCAACGAATCTGCGCCGCGCATCATCGTTTAGTCCGCCTCAACTTTGGTTGAGCAGAAGAAACCGGCAGGCCCCGCGACCAGGTCCTCTTTCCATCTCGCCCGGATAATAATACCGATCGAGATCCGCTCCTCTGAGAAGCCAATGCCCAGACATTTGCCACGTCAGTTCTCAGTTCTCACTTCTGATTCAATTTTGGGATCATCGCCGGGGACATGACTCCGCGACAAGATCCTTGTCAGGAGTCATCATCTGTCCCGGCTCAAATGGGACAGCGGTTAAGGGCGAACTCCTTCGCCACCATCACCATAATACTTCTGGCCACACTGATGTCAATTCCCACCCATAAAAAGTTGCCCACTCCAGCAATCCCAGTAAGCCTGCTTGTGCGCCAGCCCACCTCTGCGGTGAAGCCTTCCTGAAAACTTCACAACCCAGAATAACCAGCTTCCGCACTGGGTTGACTTGTCCCGCTACTCAACTTAAATTGTCGCTGCGAACAATCGATACAACGCTCGACTCAAGGGAGTAAGCCTCAAATGAACTTCAAAAAACTACTACTCGCTCTTCTTTGCCTTGCTCCGGTTGCAGCAGCCCAAAAACCCGATCCTGATCTCCTCGCGAAGATCCGCGCCATTCGCGCAATCGACAATCACTCACACCCGCCGAAGTTAGTCTCGGCCGGCGAAACCGATACCGAATTCGACGCACTCCCCTGCGATCCCCTCGAACCAACCATGCCGACTCTCACCTCGCGCCCTGAAAACCCCCAATTCATCGCAGCATGGAAAGCCCTCTACGCTTACAAATACGACGACATGGCTCCAGCACATGTGCAGGAAGTCCTCTCTGCCAAACAACAAATAAAAAATCAACAGGGCGATAACTACGAGAATTGGGTTCTCGACCAGCTCGGCATTGAGACCGAACTAGCCAATCGCGTCGTTATGGGCCGCGGATTGAATCCCCCGCGTTTTCGCTGGGTCCCTTTCGACGATACGCTCCTTTTCCCCTTAAACAATGACAAGATCGCCGCCGAAACTCCCAATCGAAAGATTTTTTACGCTCTTGAATCGAAATTGCTTCAGCGCTATCTCAAGACTCTCAATAAGACCCAACTCCCCGCCACTCTCCCTGATTACCTTTCGCAAGTAGTTCTTCCAACTCTGATCGACCAGAAAAAGAATGGAGCTGTCGCGATCAAATACGAAGCCGCCTATCTGCGCCGGCTCAATTTCAGGTCAACTCCGCGCGATGAAGCAGAACAGATTTATGCCCGCTACATTCAAGGTGGCGCCCCCGACAACGCGGAATACTACAAATTGCAGAATTACATCTTCTATTTCATCGCTCGTGAAGCGGGACGCCTCGGCTTGCCCGTTCACATCCACACCGGTTACGGCTGCGGCGGATATTTCCAGCTCGCCGGATCGAATCCGCTGCTTCTTGAATCCGTTCTCGACGACACTGACTTGCGCAAAACCAATTTCGTCCTGCTGCACGGCGGCGCCGGTCCTTACTCCAAGGAAATTGCCGAGCTTCTAATGAAGCCCAATGTCTACACGGATTTCTCGGAGCAGACCTGGCTTCTCCCCACGCGCGAATTGAGCAAGACCATTCGTTACTGGCTGGAATGGTATCCGGAAAAAGTCATGTTCGGCACCGACCTCTCTCCAGGCAACACAACCATCGGCTGGGAAGAAATCGGCTGGCAAACATCGCAATCGGGCCGCGAAGCCCTGGCCATCGCCCTGACTGGCATGATCAACGATAACGAAATCACTCGCGCCCGCGCACTCGAACTCGCCGAAATGGTCCTACGAGGAAACGCCCTGAAACTCTACGGCTGGCCCACTCACTGATTTGCAGTCCGGTCCGTGGATGAATTCGAAAGGACAGTGGAAAAGTTAAGAAGCGGTCATTCCGAGGGCCGAATTTGCCCGAGGAATCCCGCGCACCCGTAACCGTCCGACAACTATCTGCTTTTCTCCCCGCCGACAACGAGCATCAACAGTCTCGAGTCTCTAATTTCCAGGCTCTAATCTCTAGCCTCAGCCTCTAAGGCACCGCTGCCGAAGGCGTCTCCGGCTCCATCTTCGGAAAATATTTCTCGTACCATGCAATACACCGGTTAATGCTGTCCACCGTGTGCGCCGATTCCCGTATTCCATGCCCCTCGCGCGGGTAGCGCACAAAAATCGTGTCCACGCCCACGTCCTTCAACGCGATGTAAAATTGCTCCGCTTCGGCAATTGGCACATCGGGGTCATTTTCCCCGTGCATCAGCATGGTTGGAGTCGCCGCCCCACCCACATGCTTCAGCGCTGAGCGCTCCCACAAGATATTCATCAGGTCGTCTTGATGCGGCAATTGCCCGAACTCCATCTGCTCATATTGATTGTAATAAGTCATGTAGTTGTAGCTGATCAGGTTTGCGATTCCCGCGATCGGAATCGCCGCCCGAAACATTCGCGTTTGCGTGATCAGCCATTCCGTTAGCTGTCCTCCGTAACTTACGCCTTCGATTCCCATGCGCTCCCGGTCGAGCCACAAATATCGCCGCAACGCAGCGCTCACACCGTACAGCACGTCCTGCGCTTCATTCCCATCCTGATCGCCAAACACCGCGTCCGCAAATGCCTGACCATATCCGGTTGATCCGCGATAATTCACATGCAGCGTGGCCCACCCGCGCGCCGCATAAATCTGGTCCTTGAAATTGAACGCCGGGCCATTCTGTCCGTGCGGCCCTCCATGCATGTTCACAATCAGCGGATGCTTCGACGTCGCCGTCATTCCCAGCGGCTTCACCAGGAATGCCTCCACTTCAAACTTGTTGTCGTTGCTCACAAACGTAAACGATTCCACTTCGGCAATTTGCTTATCGCCCAGCACATCCGAATTCAGATTCGTCAGCTGTTTCGCCGCCATTCCGGTGCCATTGCGCGTGAACAACTCCGCGCCATCGCTCGGCGAGCTGAACGCATAGGCGATCGCTCCAGTTTTACCTGGCGAAAATCCACCCACCGATCCCGGCTCGTTCACCACCACTTCTGCTTTGCCGCCATCCACCCCCTGGCGATAGAGCCGCACATTGCCTCGCTCCTGCGCCGTGAAATAAATCGACCGTCCATCCGCGCCCCATTGCGGCGGCCCCTGCCGGTCGTCAATCGTCGCAAGCTCGTGGCGATTCGAGCCGTCCGCGGTCATCACCCAAACATGCGTGTCTTCCATGGTCGTCTCGCGGTCCGTCAACCCGCGCTTCGTCGCCAAAAAAGCGATCATCCTTCCATCCGGCGACCATCGCGGCGAGTATTCCGCGTTTTCCGTAGCCGTAAGCCGCCGGATCGATCCATCGGTCAGTTTCACCGCGAAAACGTCGTAGTTGAAAAACTGGTCCGCCTTTGGCGATCGGTCGGATATAAAAACAATTTCGTCTCCCTTCGGCGACCAGTCGATCGAGTGCTCATAAAAATCTCCGTCAGTCAGTTGCCGCACTTTCTTGCTCGCAACGTCGGCCACAAAAATATGCAGCCGCCGGTTGTCGTTAAAATGCGTGAGTCCCTCCGCCGCATCCGGCTTGTACATGTATCGCGTGATCACCATCGGATCGCCGTTCGCCACAGCTGTCTCCGGTCCCGGCATCGACGAAATAAACGCCACCTGCTTGCTATCCGGTGACCAGGTAATCGTCGCCCCTTGTGACGGCAAAGGCGCGTTGCTCCCGGTCATCTCCGAAAGAAATGTCGCTCCGGAGCCATCCGAATGCACAATCCCCAGGCCGCTCTTCCCCTCCGCATCCCCGTCGTATGCAATCCATTTCCCATCCGGCGACCAAACCGGATCGTACGAATCATCATTTTCCCCGCCCAGCCGGTTCGACTTCCCCGTAGCCAAATCCATCACCCACACTTGTCCCCACGGCCGCCCTGGCCGGTCCAGCCGCAAAATCGTGTAAGCCACAAGTTTCCCATCCGGCGAAAACACCACCTGGTTCACGCTCCGCAGTTTCTGATAGTCACTCGATTGCAGCCGGTTCGTTTGCGCGCGGGCAGGCAGTCCCGCCGTCACAATTGCAAAAATAAAAATCAGCACACCCATTCGACTGCGCATGGACATCCCCCTTGGATTGAACGTTCACTGGTCGCGAATGGTTTTCAGGGGGTCGGAGCTTCAGCTCCGACATTCTCTCGATTGTATCGAGAAGGGCTTTAGCTCCTGAGGTATGCTCATTCGCCCTAATGCAACTTATGAAAGCTCTATTTCCCAGCTTGTGCGTATCTTCGGAAAAAGCTATCCGATTTCCACTGCGGCCGCTGGTCATGATCGGCCACCGCAATCATCAATCCACGGATGATTTCTTCAAAGCCGGCGGCAGCAGACAAATCCACCGGCTGATTCAGATCGTCCGAAGGCGCGTGATAGCGCTGCGTCAGCCAATCCTTATAAATTTGCTGCTCCGGCGATCCGAGTTCGAATCCCACTTTCATTGCCAGTGCCGGAATTCCGTGGCGAATGAAATTGTATTGATCGCTGCGAATAAACGAATTCCGAAGAGGCTCGGGATCAGCTTGCACGCGAATCCCGCGCGCCTGCGCCACTTTCTCCACCATGTCCCCGAGATCGGATTCCGCCAATCCATAAACCGTCAGCACCTTCAGCGGCACCAGCGGCAGAAACATGTCAATATTGATGTCAGCCACGATCGACTTTGCATCAACCGTCGGATTCGCCGTGAAATATTTGGAACCCAGCAATCCCTTCTCTTCCGCGGTCACAAACACAAACAGCAGCGACCGCTTCAGTTTCACGGGCTTCTCTTTCAACGACGCCGCCACATCGAGCAACACCGCCGATCCTGACGCATTATCCATCGCCCCGTTGTACAAACGGTCCCCGTTGATCGGCTCCCCGATCCCCAGGTGATCGATGTGCGCGGAGAGCACTACATACTCGTTCTTTAATTTCGGATCGCTTCCCGGCAACTTGGCGATCACGTTTGCCGAATTCACTTCCTTCTTTTCCACTTTCGCTTTCGCCTGAATCGAGACCTTCAATGCAAACGCCGGCAACGGCTTCCGGTCCTTGCCCAATTCCGCAATCTCGGCAAAAGTATGTCCTGACCCGGCGAACAACTCCTCCGCCTTGGCCGGATTGAAGATCACCGCCAACTTCTCGCCTTCCGTTTCGTTGAATTTCGCTCCCACCAATTCCATGTTCGGGTGCGCGCGGTTCACCGACATTCGCGACCACGGTATATCCATCGCCGATGGGTTCGGAATTGAGATGATTCCAATCACTCCCGCCTTGTGAAATGCCTTCCATCGTTCCGCCGCTGTCTGGTAGTGCGAAGCCAGGGCTCCCGGAACATCCGCCGGGGATCCCGTGAATACCACTGCAACCTTGCCCTTCAAATCAAGTCCGGCAAGATCATCATAATTTCTTTCTGGGATGCTCAGCCCATATCCCACAAAAACCAGTGGCCCCCGGACTTCCGGAGCCAAATCCACTCGCGTGTTGAAGAACGCCTCCTCACCCAGCACCAGCGGCTCAACCTTTCCATCGCGAACCAGATCAATGCTTGAATCCTTCTCGACGATCTGGCGCGATTCCAATTTCACCGGCTGGTAAAAGCCGTCGCTTCCAGCGGGCTCAAGCCCCGCCTTCTTCAATTGTTCCACCACATACGATTGCGCTCGGCGCAATCCCGCGCTTCCCGTCTCGCGCCCCTCCATATTGTCGTCGGCCAATACCTTCACGTATCCCCACCACGTTTTTCCATCGAAGTAATTCTCTTCCGCCGCCCGCGGAAAAGCAGGCAACGCCGCAATCAATCCCAGAATAAGCACCATGGTTCTCTTCGACATGATCCACCCGCCTCCCCGTTTTAAGGCGGGAGAGAACTTATCACGAAGATTCCATTTCCGCGAGATTGCGATTCTGCGCGGATCGGCCGCCATCCTCGGCAAGCGTTATCTGCGCCCCGAAAGATTCAGGGTAAGCGCTCCATCCATCGCATCCGCCGCCATATCCACGAACTGATTTTCACCACTCTAACAGGAAGGAAAGCCCAGCAAAGAAGAAGGGGCTCTCGTCTCGCAAACCTCGCGAGTCAAAAGCCCCTCAAAGAATCCCTGCATCAACATTGCCGCAGGCAAATCCGCAAACGATTTCGTCTACAGATGCATGAAGGCGTGCGCGATTTTCTTGCCCGCTTCTTCGGTGTAATACACCGTCACGTGCTCGCCCTCTTTCGCGCCCACTTCCGTGTAATGTCCCACGCCCTTTGCGGTGTCGATGGTCGCGTGATCCGCAACCTCAAAAGTCTCTTTGGTTCCATCGGCGGTCTTCACCGCCACGAACTTTGTCCCCTTGCCCGCATCCACAATCGTCCCTTCCGTCGCGTGAACCGTCTTGTCTCCCACCCACACGATGGAATGAGCCGTTTTCTCAGCCCCTTCCGGAATGTAGTGAACGATCACATGCCCGCCTTCCTTGCCTACCAGGTCCGCGCCGTGCGCGGCTCCCTTCAGCCCAGCCACCGTGGTGTGCGCCGTAAATTTCACCACCGTCACGGTGCCATCCGCCGTCTTCACTGCCACGGTCTTTGCCCCGGCATCCACCTTGTCGAGCGTGCCCATCACCACGTTGGATTTCTTCGCTCCTGCCATTCCTTGAGCTGATACGCTTTGCGCGCAAATTCCCACCATCAGGACGACCAATCGGAAAAACTCCTCGGATGAGCAGCCGCAATGACCTGAATCGCATAGTTTCTCCTTGACCCGCCGGAAAGTGTATTGCGTGCGGTTCACGAATTATACTGGCCCCGCCCCCACCGCGATAACACTTTCTATTGTCCACATTCACGCCGCTTCTCCATCCGCATAAGAGCGCCATTGGAATCATCCCAAGCCCGCGGCGATCGCGAAAGAAACTCTCTCAGTTTGCTACAGTGCCGGTTTCGCGGTCATCCCGAGCCCGGTTTTCGGGCGAGGGATCCCGAGCAAACCGCAAATCCCCAGGCCCCATAAAATATCTACCTGTTTTTCTCACATCCGCTTACGATCCCCGCACCAGCATCGGCCCAGCCCCCGGAAGCGGCGCCAGCGCCCGCACCGTCCGATGTCTCTCCCGAAAATGTTTCTTCGCTCTCTTCCCCCACTCGCGCACAAAATAATAATTCAGCGCTCCCCCGAGCGCTCCGCTGATCAGCGGAATGGCTCGCGCCGTCCACTTCTCAGCCACTTCCGCGCCCATTTTCACGGCCATGCGCTCCATGATTCGCGGCACCAGCCGTTCCACTGCTTGTTTCTCGATAAAATCGCGTCCCAGATCGAGTCCTGCCGCGGTTCCTGCCGCCAGCCAAAGAGTTGCGATCTCCTCATCCGTTGAATATTCAAACCCGTATAGCAGGCTCAGTTTCTGCAGCATGCGCATCACGATTGCCGCCAGCACTCCCATATCCGGCACAATCGTCAGCAATCCACCCAGCCCCAGCCCAGTGCCCTCGATCATCGCAAATTTCATCGAGGCTCGAATCGTCTGGTCCGCCACATCGTCCACCACGTCCGGCGGCATCTGGAACATGTCCTGGAACGATCGAATCGGCAGTCCATGCGCGCGCCGCACCTTTTCAAGATAACGATTCGGCTCCACTTGCACCTGCGAATAGGCCCGATTAAATCCCGCGAATAGAGCCTTCCCAACCCGTCCCGCAGTCATTGCCTTTCGATTCGTTCTCACAATAGCCATGTCGGTTCCCTCTCAGGGCTGGAACAATCACCGGCCCACAATTATAGCCCCGGCCCGGTTTCACCTGCGACACAAAGAGAATCATGGCCGCCTCAAACGCTATGTAAGGAATGACTGTGGCAGGCATCCCGGCCCGGATGACTCATCCGGCTCTCAGAAAATCAATTTCAGTGCGCCACACGCTAACTTTACTTGATCACCAGCGTCAGCACCACTTGTCCGGTCGCCCCGCTCTGCGCTTTGGCGGTAATCGTCAAATGGTACGTCCCCGGCGGCGTGCGTCCCGCCGGACCCACCGGCCCATTCGAGCACCCAACTACCGATATCAGCAGCAGCGCCAGTGAAGCAATCGGCAGCGCAAATGCCAGTCCGCGTTTTCGCGCTGCAAATGCGCAGCCAAGCAGCGCCAGCGCTCCCAAAACCATCAGCCAGTTTCCGTTACCAGGCATCGGATTTCGCGGATCGAACCGTGGCGTTCCCCACGAACAGAAAGAACTCACTTGAATAAAGGTGCTGGTCGTTCCCTGCGCGGTCAATGTCACCGTGGCCGGCGCCACGGCACACGTGATCGTCGTCGCTGTGGGGTCGGGAGTGCAGCTCAGCGTGATCGTCTGTCCCGGAGGCCCGGTTAGTTGCAGCGGAAATTCGAACGTGTCTCCCGGATTCCCAGTCGCCGTCAGCCCCGTTCCCGGCAGCGGTGTAAAAGTAGGAGTCCCCGCCGCATCGAAAGTCGCCGTCACTGTAGTCGCGGCATTCACGGTCACGGTGCAGGGGCTGGTCGCCGCGCATCCCCCGCCAGCGAAACTCGTAAAACTTGAACCGCTCGCCGCCGTCGCCGTCAGCACCACCTGCGTCCCGGACGCAAAACTTCCCGAACACGATGTTGCCGGACAATCAATCCCGCCCTTATCGCTCTTCACCGATCCAGTGCCCGTCCCCGCCAAGGCCACCGTCAGCACGAAATTGGAAGGGGCCGTCACCGTCAGCGTCGTCTGCCCAGCCACTCCGCCTTGCGCTGCTGAAATCGTCGCGCTCCCAGCTTTCACACCCGTCGCCAGCCCCGCACTGGTAATCGTTGCAATCGTCGTGTCGCTCGAAGCCCAGGCAATCGAGTTCGTCAAATTCTGTGTCGTGCCGTCGCTGAATGTTCCAGTCGCCGTAAACTGAAACGCCGATCCCGCCGCTACCGACGGATTCACCGGCGTCACCGCGATGGAAACCAGCACGGCAGCCGTCGCCGTCAACGCAGTCTGCCCGGTCACGCCGCTTTGCGTCGCCGAAATTGTCGCGTTGCCCGCCTTCTTCGTCGTTGCCAGCCCCGTCGCGCTCACCGTCGCGATCGTCGTGTCCGAAGATGCCCACGTCGCGGTATTCGTTAAATTTTGCGTCGAGCTATCCGAAAAAGTTCCCGTCGCTGTGAACTGCTGCGAATTCCCCGCCGCCACGGATGGATTTGCCGGCGTCACCGCGATCGAAACCAGCACGGCAGCCGTCGCCGTCAACGTAGTCTGCCCGGTCACGCCACTCTGAGTCGCAGAAATCGTCGCGTTGCCCGCCTTCTTCGTCGTCGCCAGCCCGGTCGCGCTCACCGTCGCAATCGTTGCGTCGGAAGACGCCCACGCCGCCGTGTTCGTCAAATCTTGTTTCGAGCTATCCGAAAAAGTTCCCGTCGCCGTGAACTGCTGCGTATTCCCCGCCGCCACAGATGGATTCGCCGGAGTCACGGCGATCGAAACCAGTGTCGCCGCGTTTGAGGTTATGCTCAGCACCACGGACGTCGGATTGTTTGTCACTTTCCAACTCAGCCCGGCAGGCAGCACCGGAAAAATCGTCGTCGTAAATTGTCCCGTGATCGAACCAGCCGTCAGAATGCGCGAACTGGTTTCCCACTGCCGGCGCAAATTCATTGATCAAGATCACATTCAGCACGCCGGAAAGATTCGCCGCGCCCGTCAGATTCATCTGCGTAAATTGCGTACCTGCGGTCGTTCCGCCAATCGACGTGCCAAAAGTGCCGGTAGCGCCTTGCGTGTAGTTCCCCGCTCCATCGCCCGCAATCGCCAGTATCCCGGGGTTCAAAAGATCCCCCGGTTCCACAGTCCCATTCGTCGTCACGTTGCCGGAGATCGTTCCCGTGCCGGACAATGTCCCGCCACTCGCCACCGTCACACCGCTTGAAGCATTCAATGTGCCGTCAACTTGCACCTTGCCGCCATTCAAGACAAAAGTTGTTGTGTTCGACGTGCCGCCCACCGCGAATTCGCGTCGCGCCGCCGTCTTGCGTAAATGCGGCGACGTTCAACGCGCCAAAATCCTGGATCGTGTTTCCCGAATTATCCAGCGCCGGTCCGGTGATCTTATTCACGCTGGCCGTCATCGTCACGATGCCGGCGCCGGTCAGCTTCGCGCTCTCCTCCACCGGCACGTTCAACGACGTGGGATTTCCGGTCGAATTCAGCAGTATCGTCCCCAGGTTATTGATCGTTCCCAGAATATTCGTGGTGCTGTTGTCGCCCACGGTGTAGGTTCCGCTGACCCCAATCGCCACGGCGTTCGCGGTCCCATCCAATGTCACATTTTCCCCGTTCACGCTTCCCAGCACTCCGCTGTTGATCGTGCTCAGCGTGCCGCCTTGTATCACCACGTTATTCACAAACTGCACGGACGAACTCACGCCGTTCACCTCAATCGTTCCACCCGCATTGGCGATCACCGAATTGCTGATTTGCAGCAATCCCCCCGCCTCCGCTTCCAGCAATCCCTGGTTGGTCAGCGCCGTGGGATTCAGCGCCAGCGTCTGATCCCGCCGGTTCCGCATCGATCGTCCCCTGGTTCACCAGCGCCAGCCCGTTACTTCCAATTTGTCCGCTTCCCTGAATCGTGTTCCCCGCGTTGGTCAAAGTCGAATTGGCTACGGTCTCATTAATGAACGCCGTGGCTTCGCTATTGGAAGAAAGCGATACCGTCCCCGTCCCTTGCAAAGTCACCGCTCCGTTCACTCTCAGAAACGTATTGTTGCCGGTGGCGTTCACTTGAATCGTGCCGTTATTCACAATCGTCCCGGCTAGAACCGTGGTGCTATTGTTCGATCCCGAATACGTCCCCGAATTCGTCAGCGGCCCAAACGTGCTTCCATCCAGCGTAATGCTGTTGCCCGAAGC
Source organism: uncultured Acidobacteriota bacterium (assembly GCA_963797765.1). Taxonomy (GTDB): domain Bacteria; phylum Acidobacteriota; class Terriglobia; order Acidiferrales; family UBA7541; genus JBGPTK01. The sequence continues at coordinate 427,517 of CAWCQU010000007.1, forward strand.
CACTCCGAGCACGCCCCCATTCACCGTTCCAATCGTCCCGCCCTGAATAATTGCCGCGTTCACAAACTGCACCAGCGACGCCGCGCCATCCACCACAATCGAACCACCGGCATTGTTGATCGACGAGTTGCTCAGCACCAGCACTCCGCCGCCCGAAGCTTCCAGCAAACCGGCATTGGCCACCGTGTTCGGATTCACCACCAGTCCCAACCCGGTGAGGTTCGCGTTGACGGTCCCCGCATTGATCAGCGTCAATCCATTGTTCCCGATTTGCCCAGTCCCCTGGATGATGTTCCCCGAGTTAGTCAAAATCGAACCGCCCACGGCCTGATTAATAAACGCCGTGCCGCCCCCGCTAGTGGAGAGCATCACCGTGCCCGCGCCCATCAAGTTCACACCGCCATTGATCGCCAAAAATGTATTGTTCGCTGCCGCATTGATTTGGATCAGCCCTGAGTTGATCACGTTTCCCACCAGGGTCGTGGTGCTGTTGTTCGCCCCCGTGTAAGCACCCAGATTGGTCAACGTTCCGTGGGTGGTTCCATCCAGCGTGATGGTATTGGAAGCCGCCACCCCCAGGGTGCCGCCATTCGCGGTCGCCAGCGTCCCTCCTTGAATCACCGCTCCGTTCACGAATTGCACCGACGAAGCGCCGCCGTCCACTTTGATCGAGCCTCCCGCATTATTAAAAGCCGCGTTGCTCAATTGCAGCACGCCGCCCCCGATTGCTTCCAGCAGCCCTGCGTTGGTAAGCGTAGCCGGATTAATCACCATTGCCCGGCCGCTCTGATTCGCCTCCACGGTTCCCTGGTTGATCAGCGTCAATCCATTGTTCCCGATCTGCCCAGTCCCCTGGATCAGGTTGCCGGCGTTCGTCAGAACGGAACCTCCCACGGCCTGGTTGATGAAAGCCGTTCCTCCTCCCGTTGTGCCCAGCGTCACCGTCCCCGCACCCGTTAGCATCACGCCATTGTTAATCTGGAGAAAAGTATTGTTGGCAGTCGCATTGATTTGGATCGCGCCGGTATTGTTGATGGTCCCTTCCAGGGTGGTAATGCTGTTGTTTGCTCCGGTGTAAGTTCCCAGATTGTTCAACGCGCCGTGGGAGTTGCCATCCAGCGTGATGCTTTGGCCGGACGCCGAGCCCAAGACGCCACCATTTGCCGTCGTCAGCGACCCACCTTGAATCACCGCTGCATTCACAAACTGGACAGAGGAAGCGCCTCCATCCACCTTAATCGACCCGGCGGCATTGTTAATTGTGCCGTTGCTAAATTGCAGCGTTCCGCCCCCCAGCGCCTCCAGCAGGCCCGCATTCGCAATGGTGACCGGATTCAGCACCAGCGTCCGGCCATTCTGATTCGCCTCCACCGTTCCCTGATTCACCAGCGCCAAGCCGTTATTCCCGATCTGACCCGTCCCTTGGATCAGGTTATTGACGTTTGTGAGAACGGATCCCCCCACCGCCTGATTGATGAACGCCGTGCCGCCTCCGGAAGTCGAGAGCGTCACCGTTCCCGCCCCGGTTAAGCTCAGTGCACCGATCACCTGTAGAAAGGTATTGTTGGCCGTCGCATTGATTTGAATCGTTCCGGTATTGTTGATCGTCCCTTCCACGGTGGTGATGCTATTGTTTGCTCCGGCATAGGTGCCCACAATTCGCAGCGCTCCCAGGGTGTTTCCATCCAGCGTAATAGTATTGGAAGCTGCCACCCCCAAGACGCCGCTATTGGTGGTCGTCAGCGTTCCGCCCTGAATTGTCGCGCCATTTGCAAACTGCATTACCGACGTCGCGCCGTCCACCTGGATTGTTCCGGCCTGGTTGTTGATGGCCGTGCCGGTCAGAACCATCGTGCCGCCGCCCACAGCTTCCAGTAAACCCTGATTCGTAAGCCCGTTGGGGTTGAGCACCATCGCTTGACCGGACACGCTGGCCAGGATCGTCGCTTTATTGATCAGCACCAGCCCATTGTTGCCAATTTGTCCCGCACCCTGAATCGTATTCGTCGAGTTGGTTAGAGTTGAGCCGCCCACGTTCTGGTTAAAGAATGCCGTCCCGCCTCCGCTCGTCGAGAGCGTCACCGTTCCCGCACCCGTCAGGTTCACCGCGCTCTTCACTGCCAGGAACGTATTGTTAGCAGTAGCGCTGATGTTGATCGCGCCGGTAGTGTTGATCGTCCCTTCCACGATGGTGGTGCTGTTGTTTGGTCCGGTGTAGGTGCCCACGATGTTCAGCGGCCCGAGCGTGCTTCCATCCAGAGTGATGGTCTGGTTCAACCCCGCTCCCAAGACGCCGCCGTTGGTGGTCGAGAGTGTTCCACCCTGAATGGTTGCGCCACCCGCAAACTGCATTGCCGACGCGGCCCCGTCCACCAGGATTGTTCCGGCCTGGTTGTTGAACGTAGTAGCCGTCAGAAGCAAGGTTCCGCCGCCAGCAGCCTCCAGAACCCCCTGATTCGTAAGCCCACTGGGGTTGAGCACCAGCGTTTGCGCCGCCACATTGGCAAGGATCGTCGCTTGATTGGTCACCGCCAATCCATTGTTGCCGATCTGTCCGGCGCCTTGAATGGTGTTACTCACATTGGTCAGCGTCGAATTAGCAATATTCTCGTTGATGATTGCGGTGCCACCGCCCGAAGTGGAAAGCGACACGGTGCCCGCGCCCGTTAAGCTCACCGGGCCCTTTAATTCCAGGAAGGTATTGTTGGCAGCCGCATCGATTTGGATCGCCCCGGTGTTATTGATCGTCCCCACCAGGATGGTGGCGCTGTTGTTGGCGCCGGTGAAAATTCCTGCGATCGTCAATGTTCCCTGCGCCGCACCGTCCAGCGTAATCGTTTGGCTCGCCGCTGTTCCCAAAACTCCGCCGCCGGTGGCAGTCAGCGTGCCGCCCTGAATCGCGGCATTCCCACTGAACTGCACCGCCGATCCACTCCCACTCGCGGTGATGTTGCCTCCCAGGTTGTTAAAGGTTGCGCCGATGAGTTGCAATACCCCGCCAACCGTCGCCTCCATCAGACCCTGGTTTGTAAAAGCACCGGGATTGAGAACGAGAGTTGCTCCCACGTGATTGGCGTCAACCACTCCACCTGCCTGATTGACGAGCGCCAGGCCGTTATTCCCGATCTGTCCCGAACCCTCGATAATATTATTGAAGTTGATCAGGCTGGAGCCGCCCACGCTCTGGTTGATGAACGCATTGCCGCCGGCCGGATTTGAAAGCATCACTGTCCCGCCGCCAGTCAACGTGACCACACCGTTCATTTGTAGGAATGTATTGTTGGCCCCGGCATTGATTTGGATCGACCCGGGATTCGTAATCGTCCCAGCCAGGACCGTTACGCTGTTGTTCGCTCCCGTGTAAATCCCTTGAATCGTCAAAGTCCCGTGAGCCGCCGTCCCGTCGAGCGTGGCCGTCTGGCTCGTTGCGGTTCCCAGCACACCGCCTCCCGTAGTCGTCAACGTGCCGCCCTGGATGGTCACGCTTGTGAATTGCACCGTTGAACCGAGCCCATTGGCGATGATGCTTCCAGCGGCGTTGATGTAAGTCGCGCCGTTCAATTGCAGAGTCGAGCCGCTGGTGGCTTCCAACAGCCCCAAATTCGTAGCCGCGTTCACGTTCAAAAGTAGCGGAGCCGCCGCGTTGGCATCAATCGTTCCGCCCGCTTGATTCACCAGCGCCAATCCGTTATTGCCGATCTGCCCCATTCCCTGGATGATGTTGTCAACGTTGCTCAACGTCGAACTCGGCGCGCTCTCGTTGATGAATGCAGTGCCACCCCCGGTAGTCGAGAGCGTCACGGTCCCGCTGCCCGTCAGCGTCACGGTCCCGCCCACTTGCAGAAACGTATTATTCGCGGTGGCGCTGACCTGGATTGTGCCGCTGTTGATGATGGTTCCGGATAGAGCCGTAACGGCGTTGTTGGCTACCGTATAAATCCCTAAATTGCTCAGGCTTCCGTGAGTGGTTCCGTCCAGAGTTGAATTGCTGTTCGCCGTTTCCAGCACTCCACCGCCGCTGGTATTCAGCGTTCCAGCCTGAATGGTCACGTTGGAGAATTGCACCGTCGAACCGCCCCCATTCGAAGCGATTATTCCACCCGTGTTGTTGTACGTAGCGCCGCTGAGCTGCAACGCGCCGCCGCCGGCCTCCAGCAATCCACTGTTCGTCACCGCCCCCGCATTGATCGCCAAGGCCTTCCCCGCCACGTCGGCGTTGATCGTCCCGCCCGCCTGGTTCACCAATGCCAGCCCGTTATTCCCGATCTGTCCAAATCCGTCGATCGTGTTTCCCACGTTTGTTAGGACCGAGCCCCCCACACTCTGGTTGACGATGGCCGTTCCGCCGCCCGACGTGGAAAGGGTTAATTTGCCCGCACCCGTCAGGCTCACCGCTCCTTGGATCTGCAGAAATGTGTTGTTGGCCGTTGCTTCCACCGAAATCAGTCCGTCGTTTGAGATGGTGCCCGCCACCACCAGTATCCTGTTGTTACCGATGATCAAGCTATCGAGGCTATCCACGGTCAAATTTCCAACGCTCGCGTTGATATCCAGCGTCACCACCGAATTCAAATCGTTCCCGTTGTCGATGCACACATTCGTGCTCGTGCTATTCGGCACCACTCCCGTGCTCCAATTCGCTCGCCATGCTCCAATTCCCCGTCCCGCCCAGCCAGGTCGTCGCCGTCCCTGTGCAATGTTGTGAACGCCTCGGGTACCGGCCCGCCGGAATCTCCTCCCACCACGCCCGCCCCGCCCCACTCCCGCAAGCTTTCGAAACGAACGCTCCCCCGCGCGTGCTAACCACCGCGTTCATCGCCGAAAGAGTCGAAACCGGCTGGTTCCCCGCCGGGCTCTTCGCTATTTGCGCTGGCTTCGCGGCTGGAAAATCGATCGAGTTCGTCCCTCCCGTGAAGTAAACCGCTCCCCTCAAATCTAGCGCAATCCCCGCGCGCCGCTTGATTTCCGCTGCCCCCAAAATAGCTGCCGAATTTCAGCGAAGTTCCGGTGGCATCCAGCGCGGCCACAAACGCATTTTCAAAGCACGCCCCATTCGAATCTTTCTTGCAGCTCGCCTGGATGGGATTCACCACCGGAAAATCCGCGGAAGTTGTCCCGCCCGCCACGAATACATTCCCCGCCGCATCCACCGCAATCGCATCTGCCTTCATCCGCGCCCGTTCCGCCCAGGTACGTCGAATAAACAATCGCTGCTCCATCCGCTGAAAGTTTCGTCACAAACGCTTTGCTCTTCCCTTGCCCCACGCCTCCAGCGCTTGACCACCGGAAAATCCGCCGAACTCGTCGTGCCCGTCACGTAAACGTTTCCCAGTGCATCCACAGCGATGCCGTTTCCTGCATCGCCGCCGCTCCCCCCCAGGTACGTCGAATAAACGATCGAGCTGCCGCTTCCCGTAATGGCCGCCAGTTTGGTGATAAACGCTTCCCCATTGCACGTTCTCGTTGCATCCACCGGCAATTCGCCTGAATCGCATTCGCTGTCGGGAAATCGAACGAAAACGTCTGCCCGGTCACATAAAGATTTCCCGCCGCATCCAGGCTGATTCCGCGCACTTCATCCGCGCCCGCGCCGCCCAAATAACTCGCATAAAGCACTCGCGATCCATCTCCCGCGATCTGCGCGATGAATCCATCGGTATTCCCGCCCAAATTTCCCTGTATCCCCCGGAACACCGGAAAATCCCTCGACGCCGTCGCCCCGCCAATATAAATATTTCCCGCCGCATCCAAGATGATCGCGTTCGCCCCGTCCTCTCCGCTGCCTCCCAAATACGTCGAAAAAATCACTCCGCCATTCACATCCAATTTCGTCAGGAATGCGTCTCCACTGCACGCCCGCGCGGAATTCAGGCTGCAGGCCGCCTGCAGCGCATTGTGAACGGGAAAATCAGGAGCAAAAGTTTCGCCAGTAACGTAAGCATTGCCCGCCGGATCAAGCGCGATCGCCCGTGCATCCGTATCTCCCCCGCCTCCCAGGTAAGCCAGGTAAAGCAGCGACGAGCCATCCGCCGAAAGATGGGCCACAAACGCATCGCCTTTATCCGTTCCCGCTCGGGCCGCGCGCCCAACCAAATAAATCGACCCATCTCTGCCCACCGCCACGCTATGCGCCGCGTCCGCCGGATTCCGGCTGACGTACGTGGAATAAACAAGCGCGGGCTTCATCGCGGTTGCCGCGCCGGCTACATTTCCAGTTTGTTTTGGGGTACGTGCGAAGGTTGCAATGGAAAAAAACAGCAGCATCTGCACCAGCAGATAAGAACGGTGTTTCAGGGCCGGCCTCCCAAGTAATGCGCGGGAGTATACTCGACACCCTACGCCCTGAGAAGAAAATACAAACAGCCCTATCGGCCCCTATGTGGCTTATTTATGTTTAGGTTACTCCCGGTAGACGTGTTATCAGAGGTACCCTTTTTCGCCCTCCCTAAGGGCCGGCTTTCCTGCCCCGATATTTTTCATCGGGCCAGCCGCGCCCCGTTCTCTAGGATCTCGTCCCCCTCAGGTCTCCCGAACGAAACGCGTTTTTAGCGTCCCGATGGCTTCGGTCGGGATCAGGGATCACGCGCCAATGGAAGCTCCCAAACATGACAACCGCATTCTGAACCCGATCCAGCCACCTAATCCTGCAACACCAATTCTCGCACCGCGGCGCCCACCTCGCTCGCCCAGGTAATCAATCCCGGCAAAAACATCGTTGCTGAATCGGCATGCCGCGGCAAAATTCGAATCGCATATCCATGCAGGCCGCTTTTCCGGACAGGCTGCAACCGGGTGCGAAACAAATAATTTCCCTCCCCGTCCTGCTCGAATGACTCCATGGAAATCACCGACGGATTCTTGATTTCGCCCGATGCATCCACTCCTCCGGAAAGCATCTGCACCGCCACATCCTCCGGCTTCAATGAATCCAGGAATACTCGCGCCGAAACCTGCACTTCCTGGCCCAGATCGATCTCCGAAACTCCATGTTGAACGCATTTCAAACTGATCCGCGGCCATGCTTGCTCCACCTTGTTTCTCCAGGCCGCCAGCCCTTTTGCCTTGGCTGCATGATCTTCTTGCAGGATTTGCCGCCGCCGATGCGCCGCCAGATAGTATTCGTCCGTATATTGCATCACCATCCGGTGCATATTGAATTCCGGACATAGCTTCGCAATCGACGTTTTCATCCGTTTCACCCACTTCGCCGGTAATCCGTCCGCGCCTCTTTCATAGAACGCCGGCACGATTTCCCGTTCCAGCAGTTCGTAAAGGGCTTCGGCATCCAACTTATCCTGATAGGCCAAGTCTTCACTTGTCTCCTCGTTGCCGATGGCCCAACCCACTTTCGTCGTCAATGCGCATCCCATCTGCCAAGCCTCGTCCCACCATCCGTCCAGCGTGCTCACGTTCAGCGCCCCGTTCGCCTGTGCTTTCATTCCGCTTGTCCCGCTGGCCTCATACGGCCGTCGCGGTGTATTCAGCCACACATCGCATCCCTGCACCATCGACCGTGCCACTGCCATGTCGTAGTTCTCTAGAAAAACAAGCTTGCGCCGGAACTCCGGCCGCGCCGCCAGCACGCAAATCGCTTGAATCAATTCCTTTCCGAGTTGATCTTTCGGATGGGCTTTTCCCGCGTAAATGATCTGAACTGGCCGCTCCGGATTATTCAGAATCCTCAACAAACGCTCGGGATCGCTGAGCAGCAATGTTGCCCGTTTATACGTCGCAAAACGGCGCCCAAATCCGATCGTCAGCGAATCCGGGCTTAGCACTTCCTCCGCTTCATCGATCGCCGTCTGCAAAGCACCCCGCGCCTTCAATTGCGCTTGCAACCGGTTCCGCGCATACGAGACCAGACGTTCCCGGCGCCTTTCATGCGTTCTCCACAATTCTGTCCCTGGAATCGATTCCGCTCGCTCCCACAACTTCGGATCGGCAGGCTCCTCGCGCCACTTTGGCCCCAGATACCGGTCATACAGCTGGTTCATCTCGAGTGACACCCAGCTGCGGAAATGCACTCCGTTGGTCACCGATCCGATCGGAACTTCTTCCTCCGGAACGCCGCTCCAAATTCGATTCCACATCCGCCGGCTCACCGCTCCGTGCAGCTTGCTCACTCCGTTGCTGTATGCCGCCAGCCGCAGCGCTAGCACCGTCATGCAAAAATCCTCCGCATCATTTTCAGGATTTTGCCGCCCCAGTCCCAGAAATTCCTTCTGGCTGATCCTGAGCCGCTTGGAGTACTCGGAAAAATATCGGTTCATCAACCCAGGCGAAAAATAATCATGGCCTGCCGGCACGGGTGTGTGGGTCGTAAATACCAGACCCGCTGACGCCAGCGCTCGCGCCTCCTCAAACGAAAGCTTTTCGGTTTCCATCAATCGAACCACTCGCTCCAGTCCCAGGAATGCCGAGTGGCCCTCGTTCATGTGATACACCGTGGGCTTCAAGCTCAGCGCTTCCAGCGCGCGATATCCTCCAATCCCCAGCAGAATTTCTTGCTTCAGCCGCATTTCTCCGTCGCCGCCATAAAGCTGCTGAGTAATCCCCCGGTATTCCATTCGATTGGCGGAAATGTTCGTGTCCAGCAGATACAGTTGCAGCCTTCCCACTGCCACGCGCCACACCTGCGCCGCCAGCGGCCCTTCCGGCAATTCCACATGTACAATCAGGTTTGGCATCGGCTCTACCGGCAGTGTGTGAAAATCATTGTCTTCAAATGCTTCCTGTTGCCAGCCCGCCGCGTTCAGATATTGCCGGAAATATCCTTGCTGATAGAGCAGTCCCACGCCCGTCAGCGGCAGCCCCAAATCGCTCGCCGCCTTCAGATGATCTCCCGCCAGCACCCCCAGCCCTCCGGCAAATATCCTCAAACATTCACTAATGCCGAACTCCGCGCAAAAATACGCCACGGAAAGATTTTCTTCTTTCCCGTGCTCCCGCCGGTACCACGCCCCTTCCCCGGCCAGGTATTTGTCCAGCTTCTCCGACACACCATTCATATGCGACAAAAAGGACTCATCACGCGCGGCGGCTTCCAGCAACGATTGATCGATGATCCCCAGCAGCATTACGGGATTCCGCCCCGCCGCTTCCCACAGATTCCGGTCGAATCTTCGAAACAGGTCGATCGCCCCGTGATCCCAGCTCCACCGCAAATTGTGTGCGATCTTCAACAACGGCTGTAATGCTTCCGGCAGTGCCGGCCGAACCTTAAACGTCGAAATCGGTTTCATAGGTTTTCCTCGCGTTCCAGGCAATTAGAAATCACCGATCACGCGAAAGGACTGCGCTCAAATCCGAAGGGATGAATGAACGAGCGAGGAGGGGTGAACTTCGCGAACTCAAATCCGGCCGCTCAGGGTTTGCCTCACTCCAGCGGCCACTTCTCAACTTGCGCTACAGCCTGCATTCCTGTCAAGGACGTGTTTTCACGCCTGCAACACTCCGCCAACCGAAACCGCGCCGCGCCATGTAACGTCGCTCCCGTCGCTTCTTCAAGAATCAACACACTTCGATTCTCGCACACGTCGCCCTAGTCCAATTTCAAGAACGCAATCACGCTCCCAATTTTTCCTGTCAAATTATCCCGCACCACCAGATGCACCTGATAATCCCCCGGCGCAAGCGGCAGCAGTCCCACATAATTCATTCCGCCTCCTTCCACGTCCTTCACTTCCGCCGGCTGCAAATTCTTATCAATCCTTTGCGACGCTTGCCCCGCTGGATTTCCCTTCCCATCCAAAGCCACCGCCAGAAAATCCACCGACACGTGATTTTCGTGCTCTGCGTCGATCAGCACCGCTCCCGGCGCCACCGCCAGCGAAAAATGCACGCCCCGCTTTTCCGTGCCACGATCCACCGATAGCCAGGTCGCCGTAATCGGCAGTGCTAGAAAATTGAATGGCGACTTCAATGCCTGCACTTCGTCGGTTCGCCGCGAAGAATCGAGATCCCCCGCTGGCCCCGCATAATAAAATCCGTCGCGGCCACGCGCCTGCGCGCCTTCGCGCTTCACCTTCACTTCCAACTTGTGCCAGCCTTCTTTCCCTTTGTCGTTTGCGTAAAATGTCAGCATGTAATATTGGGAGGAATCATCTACTGCTTTCTTGATCAGATTTTCCAGGTCGTTGAAGTTGTAGAGTGCCTGCCCGCCGGTTTCCTCGCTCATCTTTCGCAGCGTGTTGTGTTTTCCTTCGATCGGATCGGTGAATAGCCCTGCCTCAAACGCTTGCATCGCCGCGCTCTTCCCCGCGACGCCGGAATCGAGCGGGCCCCTGGTCTGGGTAACCGCCGTAGCCGTCACCGCCCTCGGCGTCGCCATCAATCCCCCGATATCCACCGAATACACGGCAATATCCGCATCCTGCAGGGCCCGCACCGTTTGCAGCCAATCTTCCGCCGTTGTTCCACCGCCGAAGCCTCCCGCCATCTCATGATTCATCAATCGAAACCCGGTCGAGGCCCAGATCAGCGACTTCCGTCCCGGCACACCCCCAAAATATTTCGCAAGTTGCTCGATGCTTCCCAGCGTGTTCTGGCTCTCCCGCCCCTCGCGCGCCGCATCCATCTTCGCTTGAGCCTCCATGCTCTCCGCCGCCATCACTCCGATTCCGCTGCCTCCCGAAGCCGCCGCGCCCCCCAGGATCATGGAAAGCTGCATTGCTTCCGCATCGTCCTCGCTCCCGGTATCGCCGAAGATCGTGCCCGGTCCGTCCATTACACCGGAGAGATGGACATCCAAACTCGTTGTGTCTCGCGCCGTGAGCCGGCTTTGCACCTTCTGGATCGCCGCGATCAGCACCTTTGGATCGCTCGTAAAATTGTGAACAAACTTCACTCCGTTCGGCTCCAGCACCACCAACGCCGTCACCGCCTTGCTGCTTGCCGCCGTCGACAAGAATTTGATCACCGCGTCGCGCGCTTCCGCCTGGTGCAGAAATGGTGTGTTAATCATGTCCAGCGCGATAATCTCCAGCCCTTTCGCGCCGGGCTGATCGAATTGATTCGTAAACTTCGTCGCCGAGGGCGGCGTCAGGTGAATCGGCTCCGCCTGCGCCACAATCTCTTCAAAGCTTGCCACCGGCCGGTCCTTGCCGTTCTCGCGCAATGTGAAATCCTCGCGGGTTAATCCGCGAACGTGGTTTCCATTTTTGTCCGTCACCACCACCGGCACCAGCACTGCGTTGATTCGCGATGTAATGCTCGCAGAATGCTGTTCGTTTTTCGGGGGAGCGCTTTGGGGCGTGCTTTGCGCATGGAAGGAACTTGCCGCAATGAACATCACAACCAGCAACAAACTCATCTTTAAACGGCGATTCGTCTGTCCTCTGCGAGTTCGCATGATCCATCCTCCTGCCGCACCAGGAACATAAGCCTAAGACGTACCCCAACCCCTTCCGGTTACGCGCAAGCCTCCCAATAGCAAGCCGCAATTGAACAGCCAGCTTATCACACCTTAGTAATCATCTGGAGAGACAACAGGTAGCACAGCCACTCTTGGCTGTGCGATTTCCACGGTTCGCCCGGCTACCCGCCCGGCCAATGATGTGCCGCTAATCCAATGTGCCGTTTTCCCGTTCACTTCAACTTCGCGTGTTCCGCCTTCGCTTCCAAGAGCACCGGAATCCCCGGATCAGCATCCTTCCAGAATGAAAAAAATCCTGATACGCGGTGCGCGCCTTGACCACATCGCCCTGCATCGCGTACGCGCGCGCCAGATTTAATTGCGCCAGCGGATGCAATTCGGTAGTGGCACTGATCCCACGATGATCCAAGATCACCTGATATTCGACCGCCGCTTTCGTCCGTGCCCTGCTTTTTCTACGCAGCCGCGAAGGTGCCGTGTTTCCACGCACCGCCGCTACCTCGGTAATTCAAGATTATTGTGGCAGCCCCATCCGGCGCAGCAAATCCTTGAAACGCGCGTCCCCGCGCAGGCTGTCGAATTCCCGATCATTCCCCACGAAAGTCAACAGCCCGGAACGATCCGCATACGCTCTTTCGAGCGACGCAAGGGCGCGCTCCTTGTCATCCAGCCCAACATAGACTTCCGCGAAATAATAAGGAGACATGTAGCGCTGCTGGGAACGATCCTCCAGTTGCTTCAGAATCGCCTCCGCCTCGCTTTTCTTTCCCGACACCGCGTACGCATGCCCCAATTCCGCCATCGGCCAAAGTATTTCTCCTTCTACTCTCTCGGCCTCCTGAAGTTCGTGAACAGCGCGAGGCAAATCGCCTTTCGCTTCATAAGCCAGCCCCAAAAACATCCGCGCCAGCCAGAAATCCGGATCAATTTCGAGAGTCTTGCTCTGTGTTTCGATCGTCAGGTCATACTGCCGCAAGTAATAATAAATTCCGCCCACATTCGCTCCCACTTCGGGCGAGAGCGGATCAAGCTGCGAGGCTTTTTTGCACTCGGCGATGCTTTCCTCCTTCCGCCCCACGGTCATCAAATAAAATCCGTAGTATTCGTGCGCGTGCGCATTGTTCGGTCCCAGTTCAATGGCCCGCTGCAGTTCCTTCCCGGCCGCATTCCAATCGTATTCGTACCAGATCTCGGCCACGCCCAACCAAATATGCCCCTCTGGCAGCGTCTCATCCAGCTCCACCGCTTTCTTTCCCGCCGCCACCGCCTCCGGTCCCGTCTCGCTCGGCGGCAAGAGCAGCTCGAAGCTCACCACTCCGTACGCATATGACAAGCCTGCGTACGCCAAAGCGTAATTTGGATCCAAGGCAATCGCCTGACGAAAATACCCGATTCCCTTATTCACTCCGTCCTGGGTGTATTTCTCCGAATAGTACCGGCCTTTCAGATAAAGTTCATACGCCTCGGGATTCGTCGTCGAACGCTTCGCCATGCGTTCCTCATCCTCGCCCGTCACCTTCCGCCGAAGTTTCGCCGCGATGTCTTTGGTGATGTCGCCCTGAATGGCAAGCAGCTCGGAACTCTTGCGGTTGTAATCATCGCCCCAGATATGACTGTTGTTATCCACTCGTACCAATTCAACGCTGAGCAATAGGTTATCGCCGCGCTGAACCAGCCGGCCGGTCAACACCGCTTGCACCTTCAACTCGCGCCCCGCCATCTGGGGATCTATATCCTTCCCTGCATACCTCCGCACCGCGCTCCGCGAGATCACCGTCAGATTCGGCAATTCCGAAAGTGTATTGATCAGGCTCTCCGTCACGCCGTCGCTCAGGTATTCCGTGTTGGGATCGGCCCCCACATTTACAAACGGCAACACCGCAATCGAATCAATCGATCCGCCGCTCCGCCCGGAGATAAAATAATATCCAGCCGCAATCAGCAGTGCCGCCAAAGCAATCGCGCCCACAGCCAGCACCACACTTCTCTTAACTTTGCTGGGAGCCGGAGTAATTTCCGCAACCCCCGATCCCCCTGAAACCGTATCGCGCTTCAAGCGCTGCAGATCGGCCCGCATTTCCGAAGCGTGCTGGTAGCGCACCGCCCGGTCTTTCTCCAGTGCCTTGTTGATGATTTCTTCCAGTTTCGCCGGCACCCGCGAATTCAGCCGCACCGGCGCAACCGGCGCCCGGTTTAGAATCGCTTCCGTAAGCACTCCAGCCGTGTCGCCCCGGAAAGGCAGCACTCCCGTAGCCATCTCGTACAGCACCACGCCAAACGAAAACAAATCCGTTCGCGCATCCAATTCCTCGCCGCGCACCTGCTCCGGTGACATGTACGCCACCGTCCCGATCGTCGATCCCGGCCGCGTCAGCATGTCCGCGTCGCTGGCGGTCGGCATCGCCGAAACGTTGGCCCCCGGAGCGCCGCGCTCCGTCGCTAATTTCGCAAGACCGAAATCAAGAATTTTTGCCTGTCCCCGCGTAGTAACGAAAATGTTAGCCGGCTTGATGTCCCGGTGCACGATGCCTTTCGCGTGCGCCGCGTCCAGCCCGTCCGCAATCTGAATCGCCAGCTCTATAAGCTCATCCATCGCCAGCGGCTTCCCGCCAATGCGTTGCTTGAGCGTCTCGCCATCCAGGCATTGCATCACGATGAACGCCTGTCCGCTCGCTTCGCCAATGTCGTGGATCGCGCAAATATTCGGGTGATCGAGCGCCGACGCAGCCTGCGCTTCCCGCCGGAATCGCTCCAGCGCCTGTTCGTCGTGCGCTAGTTCATCCGGCAGGAATTTCAACGCCACAAATCGGTGCAGCCGCGTATCCTCAGCTTTGTAAACCACACCCATCCCGCCGCCGCCAAGTTTCTCCACAATGCGGTAGTGCGAAATTGTCCGCCCGATAAATTGTGGTGAGTCCGTCATGTTCTTAAGGTTTAGCTCGCCGTGAACGGCCGTGCGATTTGTGCACCCCGATGATTTTTATCGGGGCGCCCTATTCTTGCTTCACGCATTCAAATACTTAATCAACACCACTTCATTGTGCACTTCGTTGTAAACCAGCTCATCCACCAGATTCCGCACCATGTAAATCCCGTATCCCCCTGCTCGCATTCCCTTCGCCTTGCGCACCTCATCATGACGCACAGGATCCTCCAGCGGATTGCTGATCGCCGCATGCGTCAAATCCTCCAGCCGAAATCCTGTCCCAGGGTCCGCGATCCGGTACTGCAACATGCGTGGCGTTTTAATACACGATATCCGCACCTTCTGATTCGGATCGAGCTTCCCGCCCCACTCGATCGCATTGCTCAGCAATTCCCGAAACGCCTGCCCCATGTGCTCCCGGTCCTCTTCCGGCAAATCCGATTTCAACTGCGCCATGAATCCCGTAATACGCGAAATCGCTTCCAGCTCGCAAGGCACCAGCAATTCGATCCAATTCGGAGCCGCCGAAATCACCTCAATCGGTGACGAAGAAGGTTTCGCCGCCAGCGCGTCCTTGATCAATTCCGCCAGCACCGCCGGCTCCACCGGCTTCCTCACATAGTGATAAGCCTGCTCGCGCACCGCCCGCAGCAAAACTTCCGGCGTATCGTCCGACGTCATCACCACCGCCCGCGGCTGGTTCGGCTCCTGCCGCAGCCGCGCCAGCAACTCCAAACCATTCATGTTCGGCATCCACACATCGGTCAGCAGCAAATCGAATTTCTCTTTCTGCAATTTCTTCAATGCCGCGCTGCCGTCCACCGCCGTCTCGACCTCGTATCCCTTATCCTTCAGCACGCTGCTCAACAAATGCCGCGTTGCCCGATCATCATCCGCAATCAAAATTCTCTTCGCCACCTTCTCCTCCCTGGTTTTAATCCAATTTCAAATTGCCCGAGGTTTTTAGAGGGTCGGAGCTTCCGCGCCGTTTGCGTCCCGATGTTTTTGATCGGGAAGCTCCGACATCCTAGTTTGCAAGAAAAGCGCGCTTTAGCCCCTGAAGAATTCGAAGAGGGTGTCCCATCCTTCCCGGCCTCATCGGGAAGGGTGGGGTTCTTCACGTCGCAATTTCCCCTTCGCAAAATATCCTAAGGCTTAGGCTTCCTGCTACTCTTGTTGATCCTTCTTGCCTCAGCGCGTCTCTGTTTCTTTGCGCCCTCTGCGGTAATGTTTTTCAGCACTACTTCAAACGCGACAATCTTCAACTCCAACGCCTCAAAAATTTCCCCGGCTCCCTCCAACTTTCCGCTTCGCCCCAGCATCTCCAGATTCCGCGCTTCTTCCACAATCTCCTTCGCGCCGAATATCCCCGCCGATCCCTTCAGCGAATGCGCCGTCGATGCAACCGTGCCGGCATTCTGCTTCTCGATCCCGGCCCGAATCACTTTCATACGCTTCGGAGTATCCGTCAAAAAAATCCGCGCCAGGTCCCGCAGCACTTTGGCATTTCCGCCTACGCGTTCCAGCAGCGCAGCCTCTTCCGCTGTTGCCGTGGCAGAAATTGTCGTCCGGGAAACTTCATCTTTTTCGTGGACTGCGCTCGCGCCGCCGCCTCCGCACAATTCAGTCACTCTTCGAAAAAGCTCCTTCACATCGATCGGTTTCGCAAGGTATGCATCGACTCCCGCTTCCATCCCGCGAAGTTGGTCCGCTTCCGTAGCGTTGCCCGTCACCGCAATAATCGGAATGTGCCCGCCTATTGATTTTTCTTTCTTCCGAATCGCGCGAGTGGCTTCCAGTCCGCTCATCCGCGGCATCTCCTCATCCAGAATCACAATATCAGGCCGCCACTTTTCAAGCTCGTGGAGCACGTCTTGCCCATCCTCCACGCCCTCCACCCGGTGTCCTCGTCTCTCCAGCATCAGAACCATCAATTCGCGGTTCACTGGATTGTCTTCAGCCACCAGGATTCGAAGCGGCTTCTCTGGCCCCGAAATCGGCTCGCCACCGCCGCTACTCAACCCACTTTCCTCCGGCCGAACTTCCCGCGGCGCCGGCGCTCTGCCCACTACGGGAATAGTTGCCGCGTTGGCCACACCGTCTGCCTTCGCGCGCGGCAACCGGAACCAAAATCGAGTCCCCTTTCCCGGCCGGTTCTCGCATCCGATCGTTCCGCCCCAACGTTCCACTGTGATCTTGCAAAAATAAAGTCCTAGGCCTGCTTTGCCCCCGCCTTCCTTGCCTTTCGCAAACAACCCGAACAAACGCGCCGCAGTCGCGTCTGCCGGCAACCCCGGCCCTTCATCATCCACGGTTGCTCGCAAGAAATTTCCTTCCGTCGCCACGCCCAGCGTCACCGTCGATCCCGCCGGACTGTACCGCAGCGCATTCTCCACCAGGTTCGTATAAATGCGCCGCAGTCGCGATTCATCTCCTGCCACTGGCCATTTCCGCGTCAGGTCAACTTTCGGTTCCATTCGGATTGCGGCGCCTTGCGCGACGAACGCCGCCGAATAATCTTTGACCACCTCCTGCGCGATCACGGCCAGATCGGACGCGGATGCCGCTCCCCGCTGTATCGAATCTTGCGCGGCAAGCTCCGAGGAAAATGCTTGCAGGATTCCGCGGATCATTTCCTCCTGAACTTGCGATTGCCGTTCGCCGATTTCCACCAACCCCTGCAGTTTTGCCGGAAATTTCTCCGCCGCCAGCAGCGAAAAACATCCCCGCATCGCGGAAAGCGGCTGCGAAAGGTCGTGAATAATGCAGTGCAGCAGAATTTCCTTTTTCTGAATTTCACTCAACAGCTTTTCGTGTTCCAGCGCCGAATCGCGCGCGCTTTGCAATACCTGCACTTCTTGGTCGTACCTCTGTTGCGGGTTGCGGATCACCAGAATTCGCTTCCCGGCCAGCCGGAACGCGAAAGCTTCCAGCGCAATTTCACGTCCTTCTTTCGTTTCCTCGATCCAGCGGCCGGATTCCACGCGGCCTTCCGTCCCCGAATCCCAGAATTCCTCCGCATCCACCAGAAAATTATCCAGGAAAGGCATCGACTCCGTCAGGCGGATTGGCTTCTCGGCTTTCTCCATCGCGCCCGGCAACTCTCTGCAAAATCCCGGAGAAATTCCAATGGCCTGAAAAACTTTGCCGCCCAGATATTCAAATGCCGCGTACCCTTCCGATTCCAAAAGGGCCGCGGCCAGGGATTCGCTATTCATATCTTTGGGAAAAGAATATTCCGTAGGCCTTCACGGCGCGAGCATCGCTTTCACAAGAGTTTGAAATGCCTCATCCACGCCTTCGCCCGTCTTGGCGCTGGTCCGCACCACGTTCCATCCCTGCTTCGTCATCTCGGCTTCTTTTTCCGGAGGGATGGCCCATTCATCCGCCAGGTCGCATTTATTTAGTGCGACGACGAAACGCACGGCTCCGATCTGCTGTTCCGCTTCGTCCTTCACCTCGATCGCTTTTTCAAGACTGGCAGGCCGCGTGCCGTCAGCCACCAATAAATATCCCGAAGCGCCGCGCAGATACGACATTTGAATTTTTTGGAATTTGTCTTCCCCGTAGAGGTCCCACAGCATCAGCATTATTTCCTGCTCGCCCAGCCGCAGCACTTTCTTCTCGATCTTCACTCCCACCGTGGTCAGGTAGCGGTCCGAAAAAATACTCTCCACAAATCGCCGCACCAGGCTGGTCTTGCCCACCGAAAAAGATCCCAGCATGCAAATTTTCTTCTGCAGCATCAGTGGAAATTCCTCACCGGCCCTGCGAGCTCTGCATGGGGACCACCAGGAACGTCACGCTTCGATTGTAGCGGCGGTTTTCCTCATCGGTTTCGGGCCGCAACGGCGAAGAAAGGCCCACACCCTTCGCGCGCAAAAATTTCACGGGTATTCCCGCCCGCTCCAGCGCATGCGTCACGCGGCTCGCTCGCTCCTGGCTCAGCAATTCATTGGTCGTCTTCGGGGCCGGTGCTATCCGCGTGCCCCAAAATTTCCACCACAAAATTCTCGCCGCCCGATTGCGCCCTCTGCACCAGCGCCTGAATTTCTCTTAGCGCCTCCAGCAAATGCTCTTCCTCGATCGCCGTAATTTCTGATTGTCCCACATTAAAAAATATCAATTTCGATTCCAACAGTGCTTTCCGGTGCTCCAGACTGTCGGCATCGCTCAAATTCCTTTCGTCAACTGCCCTCACTCCCGCAATCAGCGGAGCCCGCTCGCGCATTTTCCTGGCCCACTCGGCGGAGGAATCCCCCGCAACGGAAAGCACTCCGCCGCTCACCGCAAGCTTCACTCCCGCCGGCGGCTGTAACAGCGCCACCGCCCGCTTCAGCACCAGCGAATCATCCAGCGCATAAAATGCGCCCCACTGAAACACTACGTCCCGCGCATCGAGTTGCGAGTCCTTCAGCACCGCCATCGGATCGGCTGCCAAAGGATCGCGCAGTCCCTGAATTCGATAGCGCCCGTTTTCTTTTCCAAATGACGTAACCACAATTCCCGGCTCCCCTCCCAATTGCTCGACAAACCGCGACCACTTGCGATTTTCGATCGTCGAATACGTGATCCATCCCGCCAGTAAACCAATCACCACGATCGCAAACAGCCAAAAATACGGACTGGTTTTGCTCCGCTTCTCCTCGCGATACCGCGCCGCCGCGCACACCGCCAAATCTTTCCGCACCGCCTCAAACGGCGTCGCATCGCCTTCGAATTTCTCGAGTTCCTCCCCGAACCGCCGATGCACATCCTCCAGCGTCTCTTTCAAGGTGATCCGCAATTCCTGCGGAGCCTGCCCGCGGATCACCGCCGCCAGAATTGCCTGCGGCCCCTGCTCGATCCAGATTTGTAGTTCGCCCACCTGTAAACTTTCCAGAGAATCGCCTTGCTGGGAATTAAACGAATCCTGCACGAATTCACGGATCGCGGAAAGCATTCCCGATACCAGATCAGGATCCTGAATCGCCACCGCCGGGGCCACCAGGTGCTGCAACAGCAATCCGCTCTTACGATGAATCAGGAAAACTTGCTCCACGCGATAAATCAAGCTGTGCAGCAGCGCCACTTCGGCGTAGGGACGCCCCGTGCGAATCGCTTCGATGCGCCACTTCAATCCGCGAACGGAAAACGTGCTTTCCAGAACCTGGTTGAACGATTCCACCATCGAGCGAATCGCTTCCGCCACCGCCCGCCGGATTGCCGGGCCCATCACCGGAAAAAGCGCTTCAATTAAAACGTGCGAATCTTTTCGCACCGAATCGCGCACCGCCACTTCCACCGTGGGAGTGAGCGCGTCGCTCAGATCCTGCGTGCCGCCTTGAGCGCGGCGCAATTGAATCGCTTCGGCCACAACTCCGCTCACATCGCGCGTTCGCTGCTCGACGCTTTCCACGCGCTCACGGAGCGCCACAATTTCGTGTTGTTCTTCGCTGAATAAAAGACTGCGGAGTTCCTGAAGTGCTTTCTCGTCCTCGGAGGAGGATGGGCCTTTTGAAGGATGCGGGAAAATCGTTTGCGGGCTTTTCGCTCATGACAAATTTGCCGGATCGCGCCGGCTCGATGCTCGATTCACTGCCGGGCTTTTTTCAATTGTGCTCGCGGCCTATTTGTCGGGCAGATTGAATTCGTTCTTCAGGCGCATTCCAAATTCGGCGAACAAGTCCGCCAGCGCTTCGCGGTCCGTTTTGTCCACCCGCAGACGCCTGCACTTCCCGGTCCAGCAGCGAAACCAGTTCGCGATGCTTGGAAGCGATTTCCGCCGTCAGCGCTTTCGATTGATCCAGAATCTTGCTGCGAATTTCCGCCGTGCTTTCGGCCAGTTGGTCGTCCAGGTTCCCGAGGCGCTTTTCGATTCCCTTGGCGGCCTCGCGCAACTCTCGGCCCAGGTCCTTCAGCGATTCCGCACGCTCCGATTTCTCGGTTTTCAGCCTCTGCCCCAGCGATTCCACTTCCTTCTGCACAAACCCCTCGAGCGAATCGAACCGCTTGCGCACTTCCTCGCGCAATGCTTCGGCGTCTTTGGTCAACCGATCTTCCAGGCGCACAAAGCGCTTCTCGTAGTCGCGCATCTGCGACCCGAACAAAATATCGCCTGATCTTGTCTACATTTGCGCCTTCTTTCACATCCGGTTCGGTGTTGGCGCTCGATTTCGAATCAGCAGGAGATGCCATTTTCTTACCTCGCTTATTTCGCTTCGGCAGGCTGGGGACACGAGTCCTGCGTCGCACGGATCTTGCCATGCGCGCACCTTACTACATCTCTCCAATCCCTGGCAATTTCAGAATCTCTCCGCCAGCCCAGTAGCACAGCCACTCCTGGCTGTGTGAATTCGCTTTTGCAAAGGCTAGAGCTGTCTATGACACGAAACTCGCAGGCCCGCCAGAATTAATCAGCGATATAGGCATTTTAACCACCAGTGAGTAGAATACGCTGGGCGGTTCCAGAGGGGTGCCCGCTTGCAGCAGATCGGCAGATACGAAGTTCTCCGCGAGCTCGGCCGCGGCGCCATGGGCGTAGTCTTCAAAGCGCGCGATCCCTTCATCGGCCGCGCCGTCGCCGTAAAAACGATCACCGCCGTGGTCATGGAAAATTCCGACCTGCTCGAGCGTTTCTACCGCGAAGCAAAAGCCGCCGGCGGCCTGCAGCATCCCAACATCGTCACCGTCTACGAAATGTCCGAATCGGACGGCTTTCCCTTCATCGCCATGGAATACCTCGAAGGCGAAAGCCTGGAGAAATTGATCGCCCGCAAACCGCCGCTCCCTCTCGCGCAAAAACTCGGCTACATCGTGCAAACCTGCCGCGCCCTCGATTATTCCCATCGCCGCGGCGTGGTCCACCGCGATATCAAGCCCGCCAACATTGTCCTCACTCTCGATGGCGTAATCAAAGTGGTGGATTTCGGCATCGCGCGCATCGCGGAAAGTTCCAACACGCAAACGGGCGCGTTGCTCGGCACTCTGGGCTACATGTCTCCCCAGCAATTGCGCGGCCAGCATGCCGACGAGCGCGCCGACATCTGGGCTCTCGGCGTCGTGCTCTATGAAATGATCTGCTACCAGCGCCCATTCACCGGCGATAACCACGGCGCCCTCATCCTCAACATCCTGCAGGATGATCCCAAGCCAATCCGCGAACGCGCGCCCGAGTGTTCCGAAGAACTCTCCAGCATCGTCCACCGCGCCCTCAGCAAAAAAGATACGGACCGCTACCAGATCCATGGAAGCGCTGCTGCGCGACCTGGAACCAATCTGGATTTCCATGCAGCGCGACGCCGTTCAAAACATGGTGCGCCACGGCCAGCGATTGATGGAAGAAGGAAAACCGGAAGAAGCGCGCGAGATTTTCCGCCAGTCGCTCCAGATCGACACGATGAATTTGACCGCCAAAGCCCTGTTCGACCAGATGAACACCACTCTGGGCGAAGGCGCGATTTCCCAGCGCGTCCGCGAAAAAGTGGCCCGCGCAGAAAAATTGCTCTCGGAAGGATTGCTCCTCGAAGCGCGCGTGGAAGTCGAGTCCGCCTTGAAATTGAATCCGCAGGATCCCGCCGCGCGAACCATTCACGAAACCGTGCAATGGCAGCAGGGACGCGCCAGCGAAACCCGCAACGAGCAGCAGCAATTTCTTTCGCGGCAGATTCGCAGCATGCGCTCCGCCATCGACCGCGGCGAACTTTCCAACGCCATTCAAATGGGCAAGGACACCATCGCGCAGGTGGGCGCGGATTCCCAGGTGACCCAGTTGATCGATTTCGCCGAGCGCGAACGCGGTTTCCGCGCTTCGCAGCAGGAACTCAATCGCCAGATTCGCGAAATCGCCGCCGAACTCGCCAACGGAAAATTCGACCAAGCCCGCCGCCAGGTCGAAACGCTGCAAACCACCGCGCCCCTCGATCCTCGCCTGGTGCAATTGCTCGAAGCCGCCAGTGAACGACGTCCGCTCACCGCTTCGGCGACAGCGGAGCTGCTCGCGCCCCCGGCTGCTGCGCCCGGCAGCGCCGCAAAAGAATACGTCTACGAATCCGGCGCGAACCAGCGTGCGGTTGGCGGCAGCACGGCGGAAATTCCGCGCGGCGCCGGCCCATCCGCCGTTTTCCCCGGGCAGCCGGGAAAAAGCACCACCCAATTTCCCGCGGAATCCGCTTCCGCGAAAATTCCGCCGCCTGGGCCCAGCGCATCTCCCTCCGAATCCAATACGAAATCTTCCTCCTATTCCGTCGCGCTTCCAAAACCACGCGTACTCAGTGCGCGATCGGCCATCTTTGTCATCGTCGCAATCGCCGTTGTGCTGGTCGGCAGTTACCTCGGCTATCGAAAGTTCGCGGCACCCGGCGCGCAACCCGAATCAAATTCGGCCGCAAATCCGCAGGTTCCACAGCCTCCTCCCGCGCCGCCCGCTGCTCCACCCGCGTCGGCAGCAACAATTCCCGGCGCGTCGCAACCGATTGAGGAGCAGCAGCGGCAACTCATCGACCGCGCTCACGCTCTGGCTGACGCCAAGGATTACAAAGCGGCTCAAGCGCTCGCCGAAGAAGCCAAGAAGTTGAGCGGCCCGCTGCAAGCCCAAGCGGAAGAATTGCGCCAGCGCGCGAATCTGGAAGCGGCCCGCGGCGCGGAACTGCTGCAATCCTCCCGCGAAGAAAAACTTCTCTGGGACGAGGCCACCAAAGCTATGGATGCGGGCCGCCTCGACGACGCCGAGATTCTGTTCCGGAAAATCCTGATTCTTCCGGAAGCGCCGCATCACCGCGCCGAAGCCGAAAAACTTGTAGACCAGACAATTCCCGCGCGCCGCGAACAGGAACAACTGTGGGCCCAGGCTCAAAAATTATCCGAATCGCAGGAAGTGGGCCATCTGGCGGCCTCGCTGAAAGTTCTCGATCAACTCCTGGCCCTCGGCGGTCCTCACACTGCCGAAGCGCAGCAGAAACGCGATTTTGTCTTCCAGCAATTCGCCCGCGCCAACGCCAAGAAAAATAATCTGCCGCCGCCAAAATTCCCCCGGGCGGAGCGGGGAAATTTCGACGAACTCGAAACCCAATTCGCGCAAGCCGTGCAGCAAGGCAAACGCGCAAGCCCTCGAACAATTGGAACAGCTCCGCCAGAAATTCCTGGCAATCGTAAGCGCGGGCGGCCCGCTGCAGGGCGATGCGCGCGACTACGCCAATATCCTGATTCCCAAAACACAAAAGAATATCGAAGAACGGTTGGCCTACGCCGAATCGGGCGCCGCGGCAAACGCGGAATACGAAAAAGCGCTGAAGGATTACAGCCAGGCGGTCGCGACGCAAAATTTAAACGGGTTGCGTTCCCGCGTGCTCCCCGAATTTCAGCACATCGCGGAATCGAACAGTCCTCGCGCGCCGGAGGCAAAGCAGTACGCCACCGTGGTGATTCCGGCGGCGCTAAAATCTCCAAACCACTGACTAGGCCTGTAACACCCACACCCACAGCAACTTGGCCCATAAACCTGGTCCCCAGCGAAGCGCTTCGCTGGTTTTGCTTGACAAGCGAATCGCTCTGGCGGAACATCCGCCAGCGCAATCCGCAACAGGGGGAGGAAGATGAAACGGCAGAGAATTTTTCTAATTCCGGCTTCGGGCTTGGCGGCACTGATCGCCGTATTTGTATTTGGAATGCACCATTCCGTCCGCGCCGCCGCAAACAGTTCCAGCGCATCATTGCAAGCCGTCGCGACGGCAGGCACGCCGCAAAAAGTAATTTTCGACACTGACTTCGTCGTTCCGCCGCAGGATGACGGCATGGCGCTGCTCCTCGCTGTGAAATCGCCGGAACTCCAGATTCTGGGCATCACCACCGTGGCCGGCAACGACACCATGCAACGCGCAACCAGCGACGCTCTGCGAGTCCTCGAAATTTGCAACCGCACCGACATCCCGGTTTACCGCGGAGCGAACCGCCCGCTCGTCCACGAAAAAACCCAGTGGGACACCACGGTCCACGGAAAGTGGTGGTCCGACGAAGCGCCGCCCACCCCTCCCGGCGGATTCGCCAAGAAGCAGGCCGAAAAAGAAAGCGCCGTGGACTTCATGATTCGCGTGGTGAACGAAAATCCTGGCGAGGTGACCATCATTGCGCTGGGCCCGCTCACCAACGTGGCCACCGCCATCCGCCAGGAACCCGGCTTCGCCCCGAAAGTAAAGAAGCTGGCAATCATGGGCGGCGCGTTCGACGTGCTTTCCGACGGCGGCGGCAACGTGACGCCCAACGCCGAGTTCAACATCTGGGTGGACCCGGAAGCCGCTCAAGTGGTGCTGCATTCCGGAATCCCCATCGTGCTCACTCCGCTGAACGTGACCCGCAAAACGCATTTCTCGAAAGAGTATTACGAGCAGATCGTCGCCGTGGATACTCCCGCCACGCAATTGATCAAGGAACGCATGGCCCGAGTCTACGGACCAAACCCAACTCCCAATCCGAATATGCCCGGCTCCCGGGCCAACCACGCGCGGAGGGCGCGGCGCGATGCACGATCAATTGACGGTCGCGTCGGTGATGGATCCCACGCTCGTAAAAACGGTCGACCTCTACGTCGACGTCGACATCACCCACGGCCCCGATTACGGCGCCACAATCGGCGCACTGAAACCCTGGGAATTCGCCGAAGACGCCGCCAAAGTCTCCGTCCAATACGACGTAGATTGGGACCGCTTCATCAAACTCTTCGTCGAGCGAGTAACCAAACCCAACCCAAACTAAGCCGAGTCCAAAACATCGTCAATTCATAAGCGCAACCCAGCATCTAGGCGTCGGCCTGCCCTGCGTGCCCTGGCGGTCCCACATGCGGCTAAGGGCGCAAATCTCAACGAGTCTGGCGTGGTCTGTCCCAATTTCTCTGCATTTCGGATATCCGTATTCTTCGGTAGCTGGAGCAACAGCCCACTGAATTGGTGTAGAATCCCGGCAACTTGGCGACGCCTAATAACAATCTGGACCTTCGGCTTCTGGCTGAATTCCAAAAGTTATTCGACGGCCGCCCTTACCTTCACCGAATTTCGAATCAGGGTGACTTCGTCGCCATACACCTGTATGAAGACCTCCTCACAATTGCCCGGTCAGCCAAACTGGTTTCAGGAATCCAACGGCAACTAAAGGTTGTGAATATCCGCAACCGGGCCCACGGAATTCAAGCCAGACGCGGCGATGGCACCTTCGGGGAAATCATCCCCGGTCAGGTTCCTGTGGTCCAACCAGGGTTCGCCGTTGCAAGGGGAACCATTGCCACTCTCGAAATTGGTGTAGAGGTTAAAATATTGGCGAAGGCGATGATCAAACAAATCGATCGGGTCATCAACGACTTGTGCAATCAGGTCGTTCAGTTTCGAAAAGGCGGCGGAACCCCGCTGGCGGTGGGAATCGTCGGGATCAATCAAGCTGCAAAATATGTCAGCTTCGAAGGCAAAGACCGCAGTTATCCAACCACTGGTAGAAGTGGCGCGCCACACCCGTCCCAAGAAGCGGCGGAAGCAGAAAAAAGACTGCGCGAATTGGCCGCGCCATCCTTCGAAGAGTTCCTGATACTTCCTTTTCGGGCAACGAACGAACCGCCGTTTCCATTCGAATGGGTCGGATTTGAACGAACCAGGTTGGATTATGCGGCGGCTCTTGCTCGAATCAGCAGCAAGTACCAGCAGAGGTTCTAGCGCGTAGCGGTCTTGCGTTTAACCACGTAAGGGTGGGCGTGCGGAAACAACTCTTGTGGGTCGGATTCGAGTCGGGATTTTGCCTTCCGGAAATACGATTCATCTATTTCAACTCCAATGCCATTTCGTCCGCAACGAAGGGTAGCTAACAGAGTCGTTCCGGTTCCCATGAATGGGTCTAGCACCACGTCATCCGTGAACGAAAACATCCGCACCAGGCGATACGCCAACTCGACGGGATATGGCGCTGGATGCTGCCTCGTCGATTCCCCCGGAATGGTCCAAATCTGCTGAAACCAGTCGTGGTGCTCATCTTTGGTTAATCGAGATGCGTCGCGTTGTTCCTCGGTGGGTTGGCGGTACCCTCCCGGTTTCCGGAGCATCAAAATGAACTCAATATCGTTCTTTATGATCGCGTTCGGTTCATAGGGTTTGCCCAGAAAATGTGAGCCGTTCTCGATCTCATACGCCGCGTTCGAAATTTTGTACCAGATAATCGGTGTCAAGTTATCGAAGCCGAGCTTGCGGCACCGCACGATCAGCTCTGGCCGCGCCCTTCCTTCTTTTGTGTAAGTAGGGGCGCTGCGCGCTTTGCGTCCCGGCTCTTAGCTGGGAAGCCGCGCCCATCTTTTCCCCGCACCCACCCGAGTGTCTACGTCACGTCCCCTGGAATACCACTTGACGACAATGCTAACATAGTAATATGAACCAAACAACAAGCATGACCCATCCAGCACCAGCCAGCGACGCGCCCAGCAATCCAAACGACGTCGCCCTCGCCCTCAACAACAATTCAACCCTCAACCCCACTCCCGTCGCCCTGCCGCCTTCCGCCGGGCCGGCCGAATCCCCCGAAGATCAACGCCCAGACCCCGTTTTCCTCCATGGCATCAAGTTCCTCGAGCGCATGCAGGAGAAGTTCGACCCTCTCACCTATTGCCGTGGCCGCCTCCCGGACGCTCCGCCAGCCAGCCAAAGCCGTGGCACCCGCCGCCGCATTTCCTTGCGTCACTCTCGCAAATGCAAGGTCTGCAATCATGCCTACCGCGAAGACATCGAATCCGATTACCTGTGTTGGCAGGATCCCGCCAACATTGCCACCCATTACCATCTTCGCAGCGATTCCTCCATCTATCGCCACGCCCGCGCTGTGGGACTGGACGAAAAGCGCCGCCACAACCTCCGCGGCGCCCTGGAAGTCATCCTCGAACAATCCCACAGTGCCAGCATCACTTCCAGCGGAGTGGTCGCCGCAGTCCGCGCCCATGCCGCTCTCGATGACCGCTACGGCTGGATCGAGCCCACCCGGCACGTAGTCGTCACCCACGTCAATGCCTTCTCGCCGGTTCAAAAAGCAAAGTCTCTCTCTGCGCCGCGCCGGCGTCGCTTCGCTCCTCGTCCCTCGCGGCGTCCCGGCAAGCGCAGTCCTCGCGGAATTTCCGCACAATCCAAACGCGGAGCGCGCCGAATTTCCGCCCGCAAAACCTCGATTTCTAATCGCCACCAGAGATCACAGTCAAAATAAGGTAACTACATGAAAGAACAGTACATGCAAAATCCTAATCGCTCCTATATCGTCTCCTTTCGAGCGGTTATAAAATGCCGCGTAAATGGAGCGATTGGAAGCCGGCGGCCCGTCCGTCTGACCCGTTCGCCATCCTGGACGGGCCCCCGGCCTTTCGCATCGGGAGAGAATGATGAGTGAATTGCTTTTGATCCAACGGAAATTTTGGATTGTCGGCGCGATGCTTTTCTTGCATCGCGGTTCCTTCAATTGGATTTGCCCAAAGCGCCGCGGATTCGAAACCAGCCAGCGAAAAGTCAGATCAGCAAGGGCGCGATGCGCTAGCGACGTTAAAGCAAGTCTGCGCGCGGTATTCCCATGCCACCCGCTACCACATCGAAAGCGTGGAAGAGTGGCAGATGGACGGCGAATTTGTGCGCCAGTGGAATAAGTCGATCACGAGTGCCGTCGTTTCCAGCGGGAATCGTTACCGCTTTGAATCGCACGATCAAGGCTCCTGGTGGACTCTGGTTTCCGATGGAAAGGAAGAATGGATGTACAACGGCGATTCCGGGGAATACACCCAACAGCCGGTGTCCGCCTCTGGCCCCACTCATTTCAAGACTTCGCAGTATCGTCTCGCCTTCCAGATGAACCAGGCGCAGGAGCTGATCAAAACTTTCGATCGATTGCCTTACCAGGATGGCTCTCCCGTATTTCTGCCCGACGAAATTTTAGATTGGAACGGCAAGAAGGTGGCCTGCTTGGTGATCGAATATCGAAGAACGATCACGGTGCACTTGCCCGCTGACATGTCGTACCGGTCGAGATATTGGATCGGCAAAGATGCAGGCGTGTTTCTGAAATCCGAAGAGCACGAGGAAGGCGCCTTGATTCCTACGCAACCACACGCCCGCTATGTGAGCGACCGACGAACAGTTTACCCAGTGACCGATCTCGATCCTGCCGGCGAACCGGAGACGCTGTTCCACTTTCCGGCTCCATCCACCGCGACGCTCGTCAACGAATTTCAGGATCCGCTAAAGGCTATGGACCGCGGCCCCGAACTCGCCGGTAAGCCCGCCCCCAAAATCGAGTTTCCAGCAGAAGACGGAAAAACGGTTTCCCTGCAGTCGTTTCAAGGCAGGCCGGTTTTAATCGATTTTTGGGCTACGTGGTGTGGGCCGTGCATGGAATCGATTCCGGTGCTTGAAAAAATCTATCGTCAAGCAAGCGGTAAGGGATTGGTGATGCTCAGCGTCGACGAAGATGATCAGCCGAAAATTGCCGCGGATTACTTCGCGGATCACAAGGAACATTGGCCCAATTTTCACAGCACGGAAGCGATTCGAAATGCGTTTCCGCACCGGGGAATTCCTTTTCTGGTGCTGCTGGATGCATCGGGAAAAATCGTGTTCGCGAAATCCGGATTTGAAGAATCGGAATTGCGAGAGGCGATTGCGAAATTAGGGCCGGAGTTTGCAAGCGTCAGTGAGACCCCGAAACCGTGAAGGCGTGTGGGATATCCGCAATCCGACCGGCCAAGAGTTACCGGCCGAGGAAGTGCTCGAGCACGGGTCCCAACGCGAGGGCGGGGAAGAAACTGAGCCCGCCCACAATCAGCGCGGTTGCGATCAGCAGCGCAGCGAACAATGGCTTGTCGGTGGGAACGGCGTTTTCCGTTTCCTGGCGCTCGATCTGGCCGGCCAAAAGTCCCGCCAGTGCAAGCGCGGGAATTGCCAGGGCGAAGCGGCCCATCATCATGACGAGAGCCGTCGAGAGATTGTAGAAAGCGGTGTTCGCACTCAGGCCCGCGAAACTTTGCCCATTGTTGGCAAAGGAAGACGCGTAGGCATAGAAAATTTCCGTAAAGCCATGCGGTCCGGTGTTTGTTACCAGGCCAGCCAATCCCGGCTTCGACGCAATGGCCAAAGCTGTGGCGGGCAAAATGGCAAGCGGGCTGGCAAGTGCATACAGTGTGACGAACTTCGTTTCGCACGGTCCGATTTTTTTGCCCAGGTATTCGGGCATTCTGCCGACCATCAATCCGGCCAGGATCAGTCCGACCAATGCGATCATGATGATGCTGTAAAGGCCGGTCCCCAGGCCGCCAAAAACAATTTCTCCCAAGAGCATGTTCACCAGAGGCACCGCGCCACCGAGCGGTGTATAGCTATCGTGCGCGGAATTCACGGAGCCGGTGGCGCCGTTGGATGTAACCACGGCTGCGAGCACCGAGCCACCAATTCCAAAGCGGGTTTCTTTTCCTTCCATGTTGCCGCCCGCTTGTCCTTTCAGCGAGCGAACGGACAAGTTGTGCTGCTGCGCCAACGCGATATTCCCTTTCTGCTCCGCCCAGCCGCACAGCAACAGCCCCGCGGAAAACAGCACCACCATGACGACGAACAACACCCAGCCCTGACGAGGCTTCCCGATCATCCGTCCGAACGTGTTCGTGAAAGCAGCTGGAAGCAAAATGATTGCAAGCAGTTCGATAAAATTGCTCAGCGGAGTGGGATTTTCGTACGGATGAGCGCCGTTGGCATTGAAAAAGCCGCCTCCATTTGTTCCGAGATTCTTGATGATCTCGAGGGCAGCCACGGGCCCTTGTGGAATCACTTGTTGGCCTCCGCTCAGAGTGGCCGCCTGGACGTAGTGATTCCAGTTCATCGGCACACCTTGCCAGACCAGAACCAGGCTACCCAAGAGAGACAGCGGCAGCAATATCCACAACACCGAGCGAACCATATCCACCCAGAAGTTGCCCAGCTTGGATGTTTGATGACGCGCGAACCCACGGATGAAAGCCACGCCAACCGCCAGGCCCGATGCACCCGCGAGAAAGTTCTGCACGGTCAGGCCGAGCATTTGGCTGGTGTAGCTCATCGTCGTCTCACCGCCGTAGGCTTGCCAGGTGCTGGTGGTGACGAAGCTGATCGCGGTGTTCATCGCCAGGGCAGGATCTATCCGCGTGGTTTGATAACGGGCGTAAAAAAAGGGCAGGAATTGTTGCAGCCTCAGGATGGCGTAGAGTGCCAGCGCTCCGGTCAAACCGAAAAGGATGAATGCGACGGAATATTGGGCCCAGTTCATTTCCAGATCAGGATCAACGCCGGTCAACTTGTAGAGCAGACGTTCCAGTGGGCGCAGCATGGGATCGAGAAACGTTTTCTGGCCGCCGAAGACGCGGGCCATGTACCCACCGAGCGGTTTAACGAGCGCTGCCACTACAGCGACAAACAATGCGTACTGGAGGAGATTGAAGGCGCTCACATCGCAACTCCCAAAGTGAGTTCCCGGATTGTGGCAAATGCTCGATTGAGTTTCGGCGTTCCACTATATACCCCGTTGAACCACGAAAGTATATGCGAGCGAGAACATCCAGGCTGTAATGGCGCCGTCCGTTTGCCTACCAATCTAATTCAGCTTGGAGAATTCGGATTTGGCGGCGACCAGGATTGGGATGCCGGGGTCGGCGTCTTTCCACAGGGTGAAGAAGGCGTCGTACGCGGCGCGGGATTTTGCGGTGTCGCCTGCTTGGGCGTAGGCGCGGGCTTGGCCCAGGTGGGCCAGGGAGCTGATGGGATCATTGGTGACTACGCCGGGGTGGTCCAGGATTTTTTGGAATTCGGCGGCGGCTTGCGGGTCTTGATGAGCTGCTAGGTAGGCTTGGCCGCGGACGTAGACGGGATACATATTGGGAGAGAAGCGCGTCGTGCCGGGGTAACCGAGCTCGTAGGCAGATGCAGCTTGCAGGGTTTCGATTGCTTTGGCGGCGTTCGCAGCCGTGGCGGCGGGATCGCCGTGAGAGAGAAATTGCAGCGCTCGGAGAGTGGGCAGCGAATTGAATTGAACGACTGTGTCTCCCGGAAAGCGCTTCGCCAAATCGTCGATTAATTTTTGGGCCTGCGCAAGTGATTTGGAATCGTCTCCGGTCATCAGCAGGGCCATGGCGGCGACATATTGCGATTCGCGTCCATTGGAAATTGCCAAAGAAGCGGCGGCGCGCTGGCGGGCTTCGGCGGCGTTTCCGAAGAGGGCTTCGCGGAGCGCGGCGGATGCTTCGTAATTTGCGGCGGTCTCCACTTCTTCGGCGTGCGCGGCGGAAGAAATGGCGCGAGCGCTGAATTCCCGCGCTTTGGCGAGCTGGCCGTGATAGGCGGCGGTGTTGGATTCGAAATAGAGCAGAACATTTTCCGCGCCAGGCTGGCCGGCGCTCCAGGCCACTTGCTTGGCCATGGCCGCGGGATCGTTTTTCAGGAAAGCAAGCTGGTAGAGGCAGATTTGCAGCTCGGGCGAATCGAGATTCTTCGCCAGCGCTTCGTCGGCGGCGGCGCGGGCCTGGTCCAAGCGATTCAGAATTACGTTGAACGTGACCAAGTTTCCGTAGCTCAGGCCATCGGGCGCGATGCGGACCGCTTCCAGCGTATCCGCGAGAGCCTTTTCGTACTGGCCGAGGCTCTGGTTGAGGACGCCGAGGTTGGTGGGCGGAATGGGATCGCGCGGATAAGTTTGACCCCAAAGTTCATAGATCTGGCGCGCTTTTTCAAGATCGCCCAGCACGAAATCGTAGTAGTGAGATTCGATGTAAAACTTTTCGCGCTCGCTGACTTTATCGCGGGACTCAAATGCTTTCTTGACGTTTTCACGAGGCAAGATTTTTTTCACCCAGATTGTGATAGCTGGTGCCGAGCAGGGCATAAGCCATGGCGAAATTGGAGTCGAGAGAGATGGCGTGCTGGAACAAAGGCACGGCTGCGGCAGAGTCGCCTTTGCCGGACATGGCTTTTCGTCCGAGGCTGAAAGATTGCAAGGCTTCGAGCGAAGGAGTGGTGGCTTGCTCGATGGGCGTATCCAGTTTTTGAACGGTGCTGAGCGATTCGCCCAATTTCTCGCGCAGGCTAGAGGCGGCTTTGCTGAGGGCTTCAAGAACTTTTTCTTTCCCGGCGGCTTGCACTTGTTCCTCGACGAGAGGATCGCCGGTGGTGCAGTTCACGGCTCTGAGACCGATGACGTAATCGCTACCCATGCTGGCGATGGAGCCGGTGAGATAGGCTTTGCTTCCGGTGCGCTGGCAAAGATCGCGGACGATATTGTTGGTGAGCTTGGTATCCGCGGGGCGGCCCATGAGCTGAAGAGTTTGTTGAATGCGGTGCTCGGAGATCAAGCTGAGGAAGGGAGATTGTTCGAGCTGGACGGCCAGGCCCTGGCGGAGCGCGTCGTCGAAAACGGCGTCGCCGGTTTTATTGGTGAAATCGGCGAGGACGATGGTGTCGTTCCCGGTGAGGGCGTGAGTGCGGCGTGAAGTGAGCAGCCAGCCGCCTCCGATCGCGCCGAGGACGACGACAGCGGCACCGGCGATCATGGCCCATTTGTAGCGGCGATGCAGCGGAGGGCGCGGGATGGCGATGGTGGCGGCAGTGAGTCCGGTTTCCGTGTCTCTCTTAAGGCGCTGCAAATCTGCGCGAATTTCTGCGGCGCTTTGATAGCGCAGGTTTCTATCTTTCTCGAGAGCTTTATTGATGATCTCTTCGAGCTTGGGCGGAACGTCGGGATTGACGGTGTGAGCCAGCGCCGGTTGGCGCGTGAGAATGGCTTCGATGATTACGCCGCCGGTGTTTCCGGAATACGCCTGGCGGCCGGTGGCCATTTCATAAAGCAGAAGTCCAAGTGAAAAAAGATCGCTGCGCGAATCGAGATCGTCGCCGCGGACTTGCTCGGGCGACATGTAAGACGGGGTGCCGCTGATGACGCCGACGATGGAGAGCGATTCCTCGTGAGAATTGCGTGAGGAGCCGGAAGGCTGGTCGGCCACTGCTTTGGGGACAAGCTTGGCGAGGCCGAAATCGAGAACTTTTGCTTGGCCGCGCTTGGTGACGAAAATGTTTGCGGGCTTGATGTCGCGATGAATGATGCCTTCTGAGTGCGCAGCGTCGAGCGCGTCGGCAATTTGAATTCCGAGATCGAGAATGCGATCGAGCGGCAGCGGCTTGCTGTTGATATAGCGGCGCAGCGTATCGCCGTCGATATATTCCATGGCGATGAAGGAGTGGCCGTCCTGCTCGCCGATATCGTAGATGGTGCAAATGCTGGCGTGATTGAGCGCGGAAGCGGCGTGGGCTTCGCGGCGAAATCGTTCCAGGGTTTGCGAATCTTGCGCGGAATCTTCGGGAAGAAATTTCAACGCGACAGCGCGGTCGAGGCGGGTGTCCTGAGCTTTAAAGACCACACCCATACCGCCAGCTCCCAATTTCTCGAGAATGCGGTAATGCGAAATGGTCTGGCCGATCATTAGCCTGGGAGAGGCTCTAGCGAATTTGAGTAGTTGTCAAGTCGCGATTCAAATGCGATCCGAATTCGATCCGGATTCGATCCCGTTCAGAGCGTTGGTTCGTCGTGACCCGTGCCGCTAGCGCGGGTGAGGCGCCGGTCTTCCTTGGGCGGCCGGGGCGATCCCACCACAGTGAGCAGAGACGAGCCTTCGCCAAACGTATGCACCGCAGTGGCGGGCTCCTGCTCAAGATTAATGTTCTTGTTGCAGACCGTGCAGACAAGCGAGCCGAGGTGTCCGCCGTCAGCCTGGCGGAAAATGTTATAGCGCATGACGCGTCCGCAACATGTTGGAACCCAGACCGTGGGTGATTTTTCTGACGCCATGGCGATACGGCTCCTTCCTCAGGGATAGCTGCCGGATTATACACTGGAAAGCATTTGAGTGAAGCTGGGCTGAGGATTTTTGGGGGGAGGGGGCGGAGATGCTGGCCGGGTCGAAGGCACCCCGATAAAAACCATCGGTGTGCAGAAACCACACGGCCCATCGAAGCTCAGGATAAACTGAAGCCGGCCCCTACAGCAGAGGAAAAGGCCGCACAGCAGGGCTTGCCGTCTGCGGATGGGGAGAGGATAATTCGGCGCAGAGTTCGGCGGATTTAGTTGGCGGGAGATCACATGAGCGACGAAATCAAGCAGCGGATTGGGGATTATGAGGTGCTGGGTGTGTTGGGTAGCGGGGGGATGGGGCGCGTCTACAAGGTGCGCAATGTGATTTCGGATCGCGTGGAGGCGATGAAGATTTTGCTGCCGAATCTGGCGGGGCGGCAGGAACTGGCCGATCGTTTTTTGAACGAGATTAAATTGCTGGCGAGTTTGGATCATCCGAATATTGCAGCACTGCGCACGGCGCTGACCGTGGACAATCAGTTGTTGATGATCATGGAGTATGTGGAAGGGACGACACTCGCAGCGCGGCTCGAACACGGGCCGATTCCCATCGGTGAAACTTTGGACTACATCAACCAGGTGCTGGCGGCGCTGAGTTACGCGCACGCGCGCGGCGTGATCCATCGCGATATCAAGCCGGGAAACATGATGCTGACTCCGAATGGAGTCGTAAAGCTGATGGATTTTGGCATCGCGCGATCTGGGACGGATGGCGGAATGACCAAGACGGGGACGACGCTGGGGTCGGTGCATTACATGTCTCCGGAACAGGTGCGCTGCGAGCCGATCGATGCGCGGTCGGATTTATATTCGCTGGGAATCACTTTGTACGAACTGGTGACGGGGCAGCGGCCGTTCCAGGCCGATAGCGAATTTTCGCTGATGGCAGCGCAGGTGAAGGAAATTCCCAAACCTCCCGTGCAATTGCAGGCCGGGCTTCCGGCGGGATTGAATGAAATAATTTTGATGGCGATTCAGAAGGATCCGGCGCGGCGGTTTCAATCGGCGGAAGCGTTTCGGAATGCGTTGAGCAATGTGGAGTGCGATTCGAGCGGGCAGACTGCGACGATGGATATTCGGCCGGGATATGTTGCGCCTGTGGCGGCGGGAGCCGCTTCGCCTGCGGCGGTGAAGGTGACGCCGACTGTAGCCCAGCCGCCTTCGCCAAGTTCAACACCGGCTTCGGCGGCTGCGCCGCACACGGCAGGATCGACGACTGGGGCCGCGCCGCGCGTTGCTACGGTGGCGGCTGCTCCTGCGGCGACCACGCATGCTGCTGGCAATGTGCCGCCTGTGAAAAATGATCATCATGTTTTGTACATAACGCTGGGAGCGGTGCTGGCGTTGGCGGCGCTGGTGGGCGCGGGAACTTACGTTTCTGCGCGGCGCGGGCGCGCGAACCAGGGCGGATCGATGCTGCCGCCTTCGCCAAATTCAACACCGGCTTCGGCGGCTGCGCCGCAAACGCCAGGTTCGACACCGGGGCCGGCTTCGCAACGCCCGATTCGAATTCGACGCCCTCGGCGTCCGGCGTCCACGGAACCGGCGGCGGAGGGAGCGGCGCGCCTGCTGATCCGAATGGAACGGAAATGCCAGCTCCGGCTAGCGCGCCGGCGGAAACGAAAGCGAGTGGTGCAAATCCGGCCACTTCTTCACGCGCGAGTGGTAAGAGCTCGGCTGCAGCGGCAAAGGAAGCGGCTGCGCAGGCCGCTCAGCAGGCTGCGAACGACCAGGCTGCGGCTGCAAGCGCTGCAGCCGCGGCGGAAAAAGAGAAATTGGATCAATTGGAACTCTCGATCGACCAACTGCAGAGTCGCATCGATTCGGCGAACAATAGTTTGGAGGGCATCGAGCAGGAGCAGAGCCGGTCGGGAATGCGGATGCGGTCAGACATTACGGCTGCACGCAGCGCCATGTTGAACAGCTTGAAAAAAGCACAGGATGCTGTGGCGGATCATGACTTCGATCAGGCCAAGCGATATTCCGACCAGGCGGAAGCGAATCTGGAAATCGTTGAGCATTTCCTGGGGCGGCGGTGACGTGGCATCGCTCTATGTAGCGCCCGCCTTCAGGCGGGCACGTGGTCAATTGTAATGATGCCGCCTTGAAAGGCGGCGCTACACGATCGAACTGCTAGGCAAAATCTCGGGAATATGAGCGATTGAAAATGGTGGGGCTGGGGAGAGTCGAACTCCCGACACGCAGTTTAGGAAACTGCTGCTCTATCCATCTGAGCTACAGCCCCGGCACGTAAAGATTACTACGTTTTTGCTGTAGTCGAGAATCCGTCTTCGGAGGAATCGGGTTTGGTAGCACAGGCACTCCTGCCTGTGCACTTAGACTGTGGCGCTCGAAAGAGCGCACAGCCAGGAGTGGCTGTGCTACCTTAAACCGAATCACGACTCCGAGAGCAGGAATGCTCTACCGTGACCAATTCCTCGAACAACCACCAGGAAACTTACCCGAAAAATGCAATGAAGACTTCCGCGAAAAATCCGTGATTGTGATTTTGATGGGAGTTACGGGATCGGGGAAAACCACCGTGGGCGAATTGCTTGCGGCGCGGCTGGGGTGGGAGTTTGCGGATGCGGATACGTTTCATCCGGCGGCGAATGTGGAGAAGATGAGCCGGGGAATTCCGCTGGACGATGCCGACCGCGCTCCGTGGCTGGCGGCGCTTCACGCGAAAATTATCGAGTGGACGGCGCAGCGGCGCAACGTGGTGCTGGCCTGCTCGGCGCTGAAGCGGAGTTATCGCCAGGAATTGTTAATCGGCCCGGAAGTGAAGCTGGTTTATTTGAAGGGGAGCTACGAGGTGATCGCTCGCCGGTTGCGCGCGCGGCACGGTCATTTTGCAGGAGAACAAATACTGGCGGGCCAGTTCGCGGATTTGGAAGAGCCGGACGACGCGATTGTGGTGAGTGTGGATGCCACGCCGGAGGAAATTGTGGGGGAGATTTGCGGGAGGTTGGGCATCAATTAGATAAGTGCGAACAACCACGAAGAGACGTATCCGAAAGGTCTAATGAGGCTATCCGTGAAAAATCCGTGATTGTGATTTTGATGAGACCACGTGTCAGGTGGGACTAACGAGCCGACTAGCTCAAAAGCGCTTCCCTGCGAGAATCAAATTTCCAGTTCTTCGCTCGTTGGCGATGAAAAAGCGAAGATTTTCTTGCGCGCAATTGATCGCGGTGTAGCTTTTTTCACGTTAGGGGTTGTTGGGATTGGGTCGTCAAGTGCTGCGCAGCTTAAGAAAACTGCTTGTTATCTAGTGGCGAGTAATAGACACTCTTATCGTGACATCTGATCGAAGCAGTCGAATGGCGCTAGCATTCTGAACTAAGGATATAAACCTGAATGTTGTAAGGAGGATTGCCCGTGCTTGCGGCCTTCAGCTTCCGACCGCACGTCTCCAACCTTCCGGGCAAACCCGATCTTGTCTTCCCAACGAACTCAGATAAAATCATCTTCGTCCATGGTTGCTATTGGCACCGCCATCTCGGGATGTTCACTTGCAAGATTGCCAAAGTCGAAGCTCCGTTTTTGGGTTCCTAAGCCAACTGAAAACAGACGGCGGGATTTAAGAAACGTGGCGCGATTGCGCCGAGACAATTGGAGCGTGGCAGTGATCTGGGAATGCCAGTTAAGAAATAAAGATTCACTTGCGGCGAGGATCAAAAGGTTCTTGGAGAGGAATCATGCGAAGCGTTGAACTCTTCACGGGTGCTGGCGGGCTCGCGATGGGATTAGCCGTGCGGGTTTCGGGCATCTTGCGGTTGTGGAACTCGATCGCACTCGTGCGAGACAATTATAGAGAACAAGAGGCGAGGAGGTTGCAGAGGTC
The DNA here is from genome assembly GCA_963797765.1 of uncultured Acidobacteriota bacterium. Classification (GTDB taxonomy): domain Bacteria; phylum Acidobacteriota; class Terriglobia; order Acidiferrales; family UBA7541; genus JBGPTK01. Next base: position 465,560 of record CAWCQU010000007.1, read on the forward strand.
CATCACTGGCCTGTTTTCAATTCCGATGTACGTGAATTCGATCTTCAGTTCGATCCAGAGGGATCGTAAATACTCGCTGCAGGCGTCCCATGCCAGCTCGTTCTCGATAGGGGAAGCATAAGGGTCATTCGGATGACGAACTTGTTTCCCCAGACAATCGACGTGATTCGTCGCCTCAAACCGCAGGCCGTGATACTTGAAAATGTCCGGGGACTACGATGGCTATCCTTTGCAAAATATTTGAGCTACATTGAACTGATGCTCACCTACCCAGAGATTGGCAGGAGAGCGGGTAAACCATCGCTTGATCATTAGACGAACTCGAGCGATACTCCGGGGGAAGACAACGATGGCCGTATTACAGAGTCGTTCATCGAATTCTAAACGGGGCTGATAACGGAGTGCCACAAAAGGTGAAGTTTGTTCATAGTAGCGATGCGAGCTGATTCGCGTCAATGGTCGTTTCCCGCGCCTAGCCATTCGTTGGAGACTCTTCTGTGGGAGCAATACAATACTGGGAGTTATTGGAGAGACATCGAATATTTTAAGGTGCATACCTCCGAGTGAACCGGATGTAAGAAACGGGTTCGAACATGAAGCAGTTTCTAATTCCTCCTTCTCTGAAAGCTTGGAAGACGGTGCGGGATGCAATTTCCGATCTACCTAGGCCACAGACCAAAAGAGGGTGTGATGAACCCGGGCTGACCCATTTCTCGATCCCCGGAGCAAAGAGCTACATAGGACATACAGGAAGCCCCCTCGACAAACCCGCGAAGACGCTAAAGGCGGGAGTTCATGGTGTGCCGGGAGGAGAAAACACGCTAGCCCTCCCCGAGGTTCCGTTCGATATTTCACTATTCGCGAGAGCGCACGCCTTCAGACGTTTCCAGACGCGTACGTGTTTCCGAATTCGTGGACTGAGAGCATGCGCCAGTTGGGAAACGCAGTCCCGGTGCAACTGGCCGAGGTAGTAGCGCGTTCCGTTGCTCATACCCTACGTGCTACTAGGATGTTGAATTAGAGATGGACATGACTTCTCTAAAGCTCGAACAACTGGCCGAGCGGCTCAAAGAACTCACTGAGCTTATTTCAGCTGAAAAAGCTCCAAGCCCTCCAGTTGCACGCGCTAAGCAAATCCGAAGAATGGCTACCGAAGCTTATGAAAAGCTTCGGCAGTTGATCGCTGACCTGGATCCGATTAAGCACCCGGGGTTCGTCTTTGACCCGTCGAACCCTAACGTCGCTGGTCGCATTGTTGGTATTACGATGATCGCACAACCACGCAAACCGCTGGCGAGCGTGGAGAAGTTCTATGGCTCGGGAGTATATGCGATCTACTACTGCGGAAATTTTCCTGCATACAAGAAGATCTCTAATCGCGAACATCCGATCTACGTCGGTAAAGCCGATCCGGCTGATCCAGCAGCCAAGACCGCAGTTGAACAGGGAGATCGATTAGCAAGACGGCTGAATGACCACTGCAGAAGCATCGCACAAGCGACAAAGACTCTTCGTCTTGAGGATTTCGAGTATCGCGCCTTAGTGGTGAAGACAGGTTGGCAAGGCTCAGCCGAGGACTACTTGATCCACTTGTTCAAACCAATCTGGAATTCCCAGATTGGCATCTGCTACGGGTTTGGCAAGCATGGAGATGCGCCGGAAACACGAGCAAATTTGCGTTCGCCTTGGGACACGTTGCATCGTGGCCGTAACTGGGCGCATCGCAACCGAAAGATGAAAGATGCGAAAACAAAGAAACAGATCATTGCTGAAATCAAAGAACACCTCGCCAAATACCCACCTTTGGGTTCCGTGAGTGAAATCGTCAAGCGCTTCTTAAAAGAAATTCGAACCGTGTCATAACCAAGCGGTAGACACAGTTTCAGGAATGCCTCGATACTCCACGCCAGAGGCGGGAGGCTGGGAGGCACAGTGCGGCGGCGCCTAGTAGGGCGGATTCTGGGCCGTAGTGGGCTTGGACTATGGGGATTTCCTGGTGGCGGGGATTTACGGACCATTGGGCCAATTGCTGGCGGATGTGGGGCAGGAGTTGGAGCATCAGGTGGGCTATGCCGCCGCCGATTACGATTATGTCGGGCTCGAGGAGGTCGATCATGTTGCCTAGCCAGATGGAGAGGTGGTCGGCGGCTTCTTGGAGGATTTCCTGGGCTAGCGCGTCGCCGGATTTGGCGGCTTTGCTTACGAGTTCGGTGGTGACTTGATCGATTTTGCCGTTGGCCAGTTGCAGCATGGAGGATGTGGGCGGGGCTGTGGCGGCTTGTTCGGTTAGGCGCTGGCGGGCTTGGCGGGCGATGGCTGGGCCTGCTGCGTAGACTTCGATGCAGCCTCTTTTGCCGCAGCCGCAGTGGGGGCCGTGGAAATCGATGGTTACGTGGCCGCCTTCGCTGGCCGCGCCGGTGCGGCCGTCGTGGATGCGGCGATTGAGGACCAGGCCTGTGCCGATGCCGGTGCCGAGCGTGACGTAGAAAACGTTTTTGTAGCCTGCACCGGCGCCCCAGGCGGCTTCGGCCAGCGCGGCGGTATTGCCGTCATTGCCTAGCTTGACGGGAAATTTGTAGCGGCGCGAGATTTTTTGCGCGAGCGGATAATTTTTCCAGCAGGGGAGGTTGGCTGCGCCGATCAGGATTCCTTTTTGCGAATCCACCCAGCCGGGGACGCTGACGCCGATGGCTTTGATTTTTTTGGCGAGGCGGTGAGTGAGGATTTTGTCGATGGCGTTGAAGACGGCGGCGAGGCCTTCTTCGGGGGAGGATTTGGCGACCATGGGAGTGCGCGTGTTGAGGAGGAGTTTGCCGCGCGCGTCGACCAGGCCGGTGGAGATTTTTGTGCCGCCGATGTCTACGGCTAGGATTGGGGGGATTTTTGTGGGGGTGGGGGGCATGTTGAGTGGCGATTGGCGGAGACACGATACAACTGGTTGGGTGGGGGGATGAGAAGTTTTTTACGGCTGAGATGTGCGGAGTGGGTATCGTTTGTGCGAGTGCACGTACTGCGCTGGGTCCCTTACGCGCCTTTGGCGGGTTTGGAATGATGAGCCGCGCGTGCACTTGTAGGGGCCGGCTTCAGCCGGGCCCGCGGCCTCGCGTTCTTTTTGGCCGTGGGGTAAATCGCAGATTTGCACAGGCAGGAGTGTACCTGTGCTACTGTGTGCGATTTTTGCCAATGCGCACAGTCAGGAGTGGCTGTGCCACTACCAATTCAGCTTCAGCGCGAACTGAAACTGCCGCTGATCAAACGAAGCAGTCGGCTGGCCGGCCGTGCATACGCCCGCCGTTGGATCGCATAGGGGATTCACATCGCTCACATTGAAGCGGTTCAGCAAGTTGAATCCATCCGCGATCACTTCCAGTTTTAACCGCTCCGTGATTGCGAATTGGCGGGAGATCCGTAAGTCGACCTGGAAGAACATCGGCTTTGTAAATGCATTCCGGCCCAGATCTCCCGTGCAGCCGAATGGCGGCGAAGGCACGGTGGGGAACGGTCCGAACGGAGTTCCCGCGCTGTTGATGCAATTGGTGGGAAGGATGAATTCAGAATTCGGGATAAACGGAGACTTGACGGCCGGAGGGAATCCCGCCGGCACCGAAGTTCCTGCCGGCAGAACCGATGGCCGGTTCGTTGCCGAGCCAAAGTCCAAATTCGTATCCGAGCCGATCAGCACATTGTAAGGCCGCCCGGAAGACACCTCGATAATCGGCGCCACCGTAGTATCGGCAACCAGTTTTTTCCAGAATCCCGAATCGCTCATGCGGTAGCGGGTCTGGAATACGGCGCTGGTGATCCAGCGATGCCGCTGGTCGAAACTTGAATTACTGCGATCCAAATTAGGGAAGCTGTTGTCCTGCGGATTGAGGAGCGTGGACAAGTCCGTCGAGTCATCAATCGCATGCGAGTAGGTCCAGCTTGAATACAATTGGAAGCCACTCGAAAACCGTTTCGTCAGGCTCAAGGTGAAGGCGTTATAAATGGAATTCCCGCTCGATTCCTGCGGGTTCACGTCGCTCCAGGGAACTTGCACTCCCGAAAAACCAGTGGGGAACCCGCCTGCCTTCGCGAGCGCGACCAGCGTGTTATATCCGCCAGGCACCAGCCCGCTGAACGACGGATTCGGCCCCGTGGGCCGGAAGAAATTAAACACCGCAGGCGAACCAATCAATCCAACAATTGTGCCGGTGCAATTCTGGCCCGTGTACCCCAGGCCAAGAATGCCTGGAGCGAGCGGCGAACCCGTGGGAGTAGCGAAAGCAACGCTGCCGCCAGTGCCAAAGTTGACGGCGGGTATGCCACCCGCGCACAGGGTGTTGGGCGTGGAGGGAACCTGCACCGTCACCGGATTGGTTCCCGGCGAGACCATGCCGATGGACACTGCTTTATTGTCATTGGTAACGAGCAGGCCTGGATCCGTGACGCTGATATTCCTCGCGCGATCCAGATGCAATCCGTGCGTGAAATTGTATCCCAGGCTGAGCTTCCAATCCCTTCCCAGTTCTCGCTCGACCGTCAGGTTGGCCTGCTCGGCATAGGCGTATTGAAAATTCTGTTCCACCGGAATCGTGAACGGCAGCAGCGGCAGCGGATATCCGGTCACGCCCGGCGCAATCGGCAGCGTCAAAAAATTCTGATTGTTGAACAATGAATTGGGCTGGAATGCGTTGAATCGCTGTTGCGAAGGGAGGTAGCACATGGATGGTACGCTCGTCGAGCAACCCGTAATTGTGGGGCCCGTCAGGATGCCCTGAAAAATCGACGACGCATTCAGCGCGCCCACATTGGCCGGATTATCAATATGCGCGTTCGACGGCGTGCCACCAGCCGCTTCCAGCAGCGAAGAAACGTCGCCATCTTCCGCCGTGGCCAGAAAGGCCAGCGCGAGCGCCGGGTGATCGTAGAAAAGTCCAAACCCGGCGCGAACAACAGTCTTGCCGTTGCCCCACGGATCCCAGGCAATCGCAAATCGCGGCGAGATGTTATTCGAGTCGGTGGGAATTCCTTCCACCACGCCCATGGCCTTCTCCGCCGTCGCGTTGATAGCCGTGCCGGCGGGGAAAATCGGAAGCCATTCGATGTCGTAACGCAATCCATAATTGAGAGTCAGTTTGCGATTCACTTTCCAGCTATCTTGCAGGAAGACGCCCAGAGTTTTGTTGTCGAAGGGATGATTGGATTCCCCAATACCCTGGAAGAACACGGTGGGAATTCCCAGGCCATAGGCTTGCACGGCTGAAAAATCGGGAGCTTGGAGTCCGGCGAATGCCGGGTTGAGCGAACCGGCGCTGACGCTCCCAAAGTTGTACACGCCACCATAGTTCAGCGTGAAAATCTGCGAGGTGGAGGATCGCAATTGGATCAGGTTTGTATCGCCGCCGAATTTAATGGTGTGCGATCCCTTCGTCCAGGTCAGGTTGTCGGTCCACTGGAAGCGGTGCTCCACGCGATCCTCGGTGGAGAACGGCTCGCGGCCAAAGAAAGCGGACCCCGCGATATTCACTCCCACGGAGCCGCCGCCCGGCAGGTTCGAGAAACCATAGTGCAAGCCGCGGCGCGCGTACTGGAAACGAAATTCATTGAACAAATTGTTGCCGATGACGGTGGTGTGCTGGCCGATGATGGCCAGATCGCGCGTCTGTTGAACCGAGGTTCGCGACCCGGAATTTTGCCCGAAGTTCTGGTTCTGCGCGTTCACCTGAATCCCGCTGATCGTTGAGGGCGATACGCTGACTCGCAGAAAAGAAGTGTTTCTTTGATTCCAGATGTGCTCGAGCTTCAGGGAATAAAGGCTGGTGCCTTCGGAAACCGGATAGTTTCCGATGATGGATGCGAGTCCGACATAGGAAGCAGGCAAGGGAGCGCCGCTGCTCGGGAAAAAGTTGGCGGGGAATCCCGGCGTGTTGCCGAACAACGCCACTGCCGCGCTGCTGGTTCCTGCGGCAAAATATCCCGCTCGAATCGGCGCGGGAACTTGGCCGTTGTTGACGAAAAGTCCCTGGGCTGCAGTCAGCAGTCCGGTGGTTGGTGTTCCCGGCGGCAGAAACGGCACGATGCTGGCAGGCGCAGCTGTGTTGGCGAAGTCAAAGTTATTGGCGCCGATACTCGAAAAGCCGGTTTCCTGCCGCCGCGTCGTCTCGTAGCTGAAGAAGTAAAATGTTTTGTCCTTTTGAATTGGTCCGCCCAGCGTTAGTCCCGCTTGCACCCGCGTGAACGGCTGCTTCACGGGAACCGCCTGAAAGCCTGTGGGGCTTGAAACCACGTTTACCGAGAACGGATTTCTGGCTTGCAGCGCGCTCTGCCGCAAATATCCGAACGCATTTCCATGCACATCGTTTGATCCGGACTTCGTCACGATATTCACCACGCCGCCCATGGCCCGGCCGTACTCGGGCATGAAGTTGCTCACCAGAAGTTGAAATTCCTGCACTGCTTCCTGGGAAACGGTGGCGCGAATGCCGTTGGTGGAATTGTCCACCGCGTCCGCGCCGTCCACGGAAACTTCGTTCGACCGCGCCCGTTGCCCGCCAAAATTCAAGCCACTGGTGGGCGCCGCGCCGATGGAAGGAGTGCTGTCGCGAGCCGCCTGTGAATTGAGCAAAGTGAAATTAATGTAGTTGCGGCCGTTGATGGGGAGGTTGTCGATCTGAGTGGTTGTCACGCTCTGCGAAACATCTGTCCGGTGGGTCTCAATCACTTCCGGCTCGCCCGTAACCGTGACTGTCTGCTGCCCCGCCGCCACCGCCATCTGCGGATCGAATTCCGCCGCCTCTCCCAGTGCCAGATGCAAGATGGGCTTCACCAGCTTGGACATTCCCTTTGCTTCCACCGTCAATTCGTAGTCTCCCGGTGGCAATCCGACAATTTGATAATGCCCATCCCCGCCGCTCTCCACGCTCCGCGTCGCTCCGGTGGTCCGGCTCTTTACCGTCACTCTTGCTCCCGCCACCGCCAGTTGCTGCGGATCAAGCACGGTTCCAGAAAGGTTCACAGTATTCACTTGCGCGGGAGTTGGCATAGTTGCGGATAGGATTCCCGCCAGTCCCAAAGCGATTAGACACACCCATTTCTGTAAGTGCATCAGATTGAACCTCCAGGCGGATTTTCGGCTGGCCTTACTTCGCCCCGCGATTTTCCCCCGGTCGCGCGGGCGATGGCACACGCCATCAAGGCCGTACCCCGGCTTGTACTCCAAGCTGCGGACACGTTGCAATCTAATTATTCTTCGTGTAGCCGCCGTATTCCCCGGCAGTTTGCCGGATATCTTTCAGATTGCTCCACCTCTAAACTCTATCTATTTCAGGCCGATAGAATCTGTAGGAGCCAGCGTATGTCCGAATTTGAAAGCCCGGATGTTCTTCGATCTGTAATCGAGAGCCTGCAGACGGGCCTTTATCTGGTGGATCGCAACCACAGGATCGTCTTCTGGAGCGACGGCGCCGAAAGGATCACAGGTTATTTACGCCAGGAAGTGGTGGGGCGTTTCTGCCGCGAGGCTCTGCTCGACAACCGCGAAACGCACAAAAACATATTGTCCGAGGCGGCTGATTCACTTTCAACCGCGCTGCGCGATGGAAAAGTCGCATCCGGCGAACTGTCGTTCCGCCACAAATCGGGACATCGGGTCCCGGTGCGCATAAGGGCAGCTCCCATTCGCAACGGCCACGGCAGCGTAATCGGCGCTGTGGAATGTTTCGATGAAAGCCCTGCCGTTTCCGAATGGGATCGCCGCCAGACGAAACTCGCCGATCAGGGTCTGCTCGACCACGCCACAGGAGTCGCCAACCATAGCTTCATCCAGGCTTGCTTAAGCGAGAACCTTGCGAATTTTGCAGCCACTCAGGCCCCCTTCAGCCTCGTTTCTGTTCAGGTAGACCGCCTCGAGCATCTTCGCGCCGCATACGGACCTGCTGTCATTGCTCCCATTCAGCGCGAGGTCGCGCAAACTCTTGAAAATAGTCTGCGGCCAACGGACTTTCTTGGCCGCTTGAATGACGAACAATTTCTGATCATTCTGATGCAGTGCGGCGCTTCGGAAGTTGAGCGCGTAGCCGAACGCTTGCGGAAAATGGTCAGTCAAACCCAAGTGGAATGGTGGGGCGACCAACTATCGATCACTTCTTCCTTTGGAGTGACTGCCGTAAAACCCCAGGACAGGCTGCCGATGATCTTGGAGCGCGCGAAAGATTCCTTGAACGAAAGCATGGCTGCGGGAGGGGATCGCGTCACGGCCCTGTGGGACAACGTCGGCGGCATCCTGGAGACTGAATCCCGATGTTCATAATCATTGGAATCGTTATCGTCTTCGGCGCCGTGGTCGCTGGATACAAAATGGAGCATGGCAATCTGCTGGTGCTGGTCCAGCCGGCGGAATTGATTATCATCGGCGGAGCAGCCATCGGAACTGTTCTCATAGCCAATCCCATCCATATTCTGAAAAAGATTGTACAAGGCATCACTGGAGTTTTCGGCGCCTCCAAGTTCAGCAAGCAGCACTATCTCGACTCCATGAAAATGATGTACGAGTTGTTCGGCCGGGCGCGCAAGGAAGGCCTGATGGCCCTGGAATCCGATAGCGACATGCCCGACCAGAGCCCAATTTTCTCCAAGTATCCGAAATTCCTGAAAGACCACCACGCCCTCGCCTTCGTTTGCGACTCCATCCGCATGGCCTCCAGCGGCGGCATTGAGCCATTCGATGCCGATCAAATGATCGAAAGTGATATGGACTCCCATCACCTGCAAGCCAGTCTGCCAGTCGCTGCTTTGGCTACCATGGCGGATTCCTTGCCCGGCCTCGGGATTGTCGCTGCTGTTCTCGGAGTGGTGATCACCATGGGCTCCCTGGGTGGTCCGCCGGAAGAAATCGGCCAGAAAGTCGCGGCTGCCTTGGTTGGTACATTTCTTGGAATTCTGTTGTGTTACGGATTGGTGGGTCCAATCGCTTCTAACATGGCGAAGACGGCCGATGAGGAGCACGCTTACTATCAAGTCCTCCGCGTGTTGATTGTCGCGTTCATGAAAGGCACAGCCCCCAGCTTGGCCATCGAAATTGGCCGCCGGTCCATTCCAGGAAATGTTCGGCCCCCATTCCAGGAAACTGAGAATTACATTAAGGGTAAGACCGAAGCACCGGCCGAAGGCGCTGCGCCGGAATCGGCGCCCGCTCCCACCCCGGAAGCCGCGGCTTAACGGGGAGCGATCCATCCAATGGCTACAAAAGCTCCCATCATCGTCATCAAGAAAAAGGCCGCTCATGGCGGCCATCATGGCGGCGCATGGAAAGTAGCCTATGCCGATTTCGTCACGGCCATGATGGCGCTCTTTATCGTGCTCTGGCTGCTCAACACCAACAAACCGGTGAAGGAAGCCGTCGCCGGATACTTTAAGGATCCCAGAGGCACTTCGCAAAAAGTCGGCAGCGATATGGCCGGCGCGGGAGAAAACTTCACCGTCACCAAAGACAATATGGATCTGCTGAAAGACCAATTGGAAAAAGCAATCCGCGATGTTCCCAATTTTGATGCACTGAAGAATCACATCGATATGACCGTCACGAGCGAAGGCCTGCGCATCGAACTCACCGAATCCGAAAACGGCACCTTCTTCGCCAGCGGAAGCGCCAAATTCGTTCCCGGCAACGAAGATCTGGTCATCAAACTTGCCCAGGAGCTTGGTAAGCTTCCCAATACTCTGGCCATCGAGGGACACACCGACGCCAAGCCCTATGTCCAAGGAAGCAGTTACGGGAATTGGGAATTGTCCGCGGATCGCGCGAATTCCGCCCGCCGCTTGATGCAACTAAATGGCGTTCGCCCCGATCAGGTGACCCAGGTGCGTGGCTTCGCCGATCAGCGCCTGCGCAAACCGGATGCGCCCCTCGACCCTTCCAATCGCCGCATTTCCCTGATCGTGCAATATCAATCCAAAAAAGAGGGAGACCAAAAGCCGGCTCCCAGCGAATCCAAATCTCCGGGAGCGAAAGCTAATGAATCAAAGCCCAGTGAATCAAAGCCTCCTGACCCTTCCGCCGGGAAGCATTGAAAACGATATCTCCGCCTTGGCGAATCGAAATAACTGCAGCATTGTGCATGCCGCCGCCCGATGCAATTCTATCCAGCTGCCACTGTAAGCGGCAGCGCTTCTCTCCACATCACTTCATGTACTTCCACCGGCTCGAGCTTTCCCTTCAGCTTCCTCGGTTCCAACCGGCGAACGGGAAGTTGACCCGCGATTTCAACGCATGTGCTAGATGAAATCAGGATTTGGTCCGGCTCAGCTTGTTCGGTGAGTCTGGCCGCAACGTTCACCGTATCCCCGATCGCCGTGTAATCAAGCCGTCTTGCGGCCCCGATGTACCCCGCGACGGCTGGCCCCGAGTTGATTCCGATTCCGATCGAAAGTGGAAGCCCCCCGGATTCCCGCTTCATCTCCTGCGCCAAAACCTGCATTTCAATCGCGGTTTGCACCGCGCGCACGGCATTGTGTTCCTGCGGCAGCGGCGCCCCGAAGAGCGACATCAGCCCGTCACCCAGGAATTTATCGAGCGTGCCTTCGTGACGGAAGACGAGCTCCGCCATCCCTTCGAAGTAATGATTTAGAATTTCAACTACCTTCGCGGGCGGAAGCGACTCGGCCAAATGTGTGAAGCCGCGAATGTCAGAGAAGAGCACGGTCAATTCCTGCGTCTCGCCGCCCAGACACAGGTTCCCTGCCTCGGCGACGATTTTCCGCGCCACTCCCGGCGAAAGAAATCGTTCCAGCGCCGCTTGTTGGATCATCCGTTGCGCCACTTCCTGCCGCGCCCGTGCATGATCGATGGAAAGTCCCGCTTGCGCCGCGATCACCGCAAATACGTTCAAGTCTTCCTGCGAAAAGACGCTGCTCATGTTCAGGTTGTCCACATAGAGCAGGCCGTGAATTCGGTCGTGGCTGGTCAAGGGAGCGCACATGGCGGATTGCACGCCCGCGAGCGTCAGACTTTCGCTGGTTCGGAACCGCGCATCAGCCTGCGCGTCTTGCACCACCAACGGCAATCGCTCCTCAATCACCTGCCGGATGATGCTTTGCGACAGGATCATTTGCGGGCCATGATCGCTGGGGCGTGAATTCCGGTAGCGCACCAGCGCCGGTAGAAAGTTCCCGCGTTCGTCGAGGAGCATCGCACAGCCGCGTTCAGCGCCTTCGATTTGTAGCGCCAGATCCTGCACCCGCTCCACCACTTCCTCAATCGTTCCCAGCGCCGCCAGTGCGCGGCTGACGTTATACAAAAGAGTGAGCAATCCATTCTCATGTTCCAGCGAGTTCAATCGCTGTTCGATGCCCCGCGGCAGGCTGGGGGCCCCCGGCGGCATCAAGGTCTGGCCGAATTTCCGGGCGGGAGTTGTATCCCGGATCATCGAGGTCGGCGGCTGCTGGGACTTGAGCATCTGCGTCAGTCTGGTGGGCATATTGGTGGGCTTATGCACCACTAGCGGCCGCGACTCGGGAGCCTCAAAACGCAGCGTGTAAACGCCCAGCGCAATCGTGTCGTTATTCTTCAGGGTCGCCTCAGGAACCAGCACGCCGTTTACTCCGATTCCGTTCGCGCTGTTCAAGTCCACAATTCTCCAGCCGCCGTTGCGCGTCGGCAGAAATGTGGCATGCCGCCGAGAAACGCTGGAATCCTGCAGGATCAGGCTATTGATTTCTCCGCGCCCCACTGGCACCGGGTGGGACTCCGGCAGTTCGAACATGCGGGCCTCTTCTTCGGCGCGTTGGATGATCAGGCGGGGCATCTTGGGTTCCTATCTCGCTCTCACCATGTCGGAAAACTGAAGCGGGGAATTCGGCTTATTGAACGCAATTTTCGCAAGCGAATTATGGGCGTCCAAAACCTGGATAATTTCCAGGACGCCAATTTCGATGCCTGGAATATTCGACCGGTACACGGAGAACTGCTGTCCCAGGCGCACTCCGTCGCTCGACCCCAGGCTGATCGTTGCTCCCGTATCGTCCACCTTGGTGACGTAGCCCTCGAGAGAGGCGGGTTGCATAACCGGCGCCGCATTCTCGCGCGGGGCCTGCGCCGCATTGATCTGCCGGATCGTATCCGCCAGACTGGACATCACCTGGCGCACCTGGGCCACGTCCGCCTTCAATCCCAGCAAATCGTTTTGCGCGTTCATCCGCAAGGACGTTAGGGATCCGTCCATCGTCTTCACAAAATTCTGCGTGTCCTTTGCCGTATCGCTCAGGATAGTTTGCTGCTGCTTCAATTGAGTCGCTTGAATTTCCACCGCGGAGACCCGTTCGTTCAGCCGGTCCAGCTTGTCATTCAGTTTGCTGAATTCCTCGACGAGGTAGCGGTGAAGCGTCTCATCTTTTTGCTTCTGTGCCTGGCTTTCCGGAGCAACCAGCAGTGCCAGCGTCACTGCCACTGCCAGAAGAATAGACATCCTTCTCATCTCTGTTCCTCCCGGCTTCGATGGATGGCCTGCGGCGAGAGAGCCTTTACGGCTTTGCCAGCACCTCATTCACTTCTTGGACCTGACTTGCATTCACGACGATTGTTTTCTGAGTCGCTTTATAGCCCCTCAAATAAAGCACCAGCAGATATTGCCCCGGCGGCAATTTCAAAAGTGCCGGCGTGCTCTGTCCCATGCTCTTGCCGTTCACCACCACGTCTGCGCCTGGCGGGACTGTCTTTACATTTACCCAAGCGTCGATCGGGGCTGCCGCCGCGGTCAGCGAAGGCAGAGTCGCGCTCCATTGCAGCATTGCATCCGTTTCCAGCGTGACCGTCTTTTCGGCGTCCCGGTAACCAGGCTTCTGCGCGCGAAAGGAATAATTGCCCGGAGGCAACGTGATTTCCGCGGGTGACTGCTCCGGTCTTCGCTGGCCGTTGACGTAAATGTCGGCTCCTGCCGGCTGCGTCACCACCCAGATGCTGCCGCGCAGCGGCTGCAGGCTCATTTCCTTGGTCACGATGCTTCCGGCGCGCACCTCCAGAATGCGCCGTTCAATCTGGTATCCCCCCAATGCCACTTCCATCGTGTAGCGCCCAGGCGCCAGGTCCTCGAACCGGCAGGGCGTCTTGCATTCCCGGTTCAACTTTCCATCCGGCCCTTGCAGAACGGCCCGCGCACCCAGCACATCCGTCAGAACTTCCACCTCTCCCTTCCCCGGCGCCGTTCGGAGCTTCTCCCCGCCATCCGGCGAATCCGTGGCCGCCGCGCTGGCAGGAGGGAAATGTGTGTGGTCCTTCCAGGCAACCTCGGCGGGCAATCCCCGAAGTTGTTTCAGGAGCATTTCATGCTCGGAGCGCGTCAAGATTCCGGAAACGCTCAAATTATTCTCTGCAATTTCCACCCGCACCTTATTTGCCAGGCCCGCGCGCTCCACCTGTCTCTGAACTTCCAATTGCGCGTGCGTCAAATCCGCATCTGCCGCCAGAGACGGTGTGCCCGAAGTGCTGCCCGGTGTTGGCTGAACGGGTAAGTCCGTAGTTGCAGGGGGCGCCGCATCCACCGGCGGCGCAGCCGGAGCCGTGGGGATACTCGCGGACGCCTGAGTTGTGCCCCGAGTTGAGCTAGCTGCTTTTGGCGCCGAACCAAAAAGATCTTCCCGGATTCGCCGCATTCCATCGTGCAGATTCGGCCAAGCCATCACCCCGCCGCCGGCAATGATCACCACAAGGAGCAACACGATTCCACTCAAGAAGCCGCGGCTGCTCCGCTGCGGCTTGGGATGCGCCGGCGCGGCAGCTAAGGGAGGCGGCGTGAACGGATAATTCGGAGGCCGGGAGGGCGGAGCGGAAGACGGGCTCGGCGCATTTCCTTCAAACCGGTGCAGCGCGGGCGGGCCTTGAAAGGGCGAAGGATGCGCGGGAGCAAGCCGCGCCATTTTCACAGTCACTTCGGAATTGCTCTCAATGTCTGCATAATTTTGAAGAGCTTCCCATAGTTCCTGGCAAGAGGCGTAGCGCGACCCGGGATCTTTCGAAAGCGTCTTGGTCACGATGAAATTCAGTCCGGCTGGAATGGATGAATCCAGTTCCCGCGGCGGGATCGGATCGATGTTCACGATCTTATAGATCACCGTGGTCACGTTTTGCCCGGGAAATGGTTTCTCACCCGTGATCAATTCATAGAGAATCACGCCCAGTGAAAAAAGGTCCGAGCGCCCGTCCACCAATTTCCCTTTCACCTGTTCCGGAGACATGTAGCTCGGCGTTCCCACGATGTGCCCGCTCTGCGTGGTTCCCAGTTGCACGATTTTCGCGGTGCCGAAGTCCGTGATCTTCAGCGTGTCGTCCGCCGTCAGGATCATGTTGGCCGGTTTAATATCGCGGTGAATCACATTGTGCTGATGAGCCGCGCCCAGGGCCGAGCAGGCTTGTTCCATCAGCTTCAAGATGCGAGGAAGGGGAAAAACTTGTCTCTGGTCGAGCCGATCCTGCAAGCTGGGACCGTCTACATGCTCCATGGTGATGTAAAACAGGCCTTCGTCCTCGCCGGCGTCATACACGGAGACGATATTCGGATGGGTCAGCGATCCCGCGGCCCGTGATTCCGTTTGAAAGCGGTTCACAAGTTCCGCATGGCTCATCCCGGAGCCGCCCGCATTCAATCGCAGCGTCTTCACCGCCACATTGCGGCCGATCACCGGGTCAAACGCTCGATAAACCACACCCATGGCGCCGCGCCCGAGTTCCTCGAGCAATTGGTAGCGCCCGGCTTTAAGAGGTGCCACTGGGATGCACCTCCGAAACGAAGTTTCGGTATTGGGGCCCGCTAGATACAGTTGGTGATACTCGAATAGTCAGACACGGACAGGCCGGAAGGGTTCAAACACCTCCAGCGGCACGAAGGGGACTGTATTGCCTGGTGTACTGCCGAGACCTACCCTCTCGGTTTGGCCAGAGCATACGCCAGCGGGCTGCTCGCGTCAATCTTCACCGGCCCCCGGCTGGCTGGGTGGAATTCCCATGGAGTTACGTCGATTTAGAGTTAAATTCGGCTCGCTTGTGATCAGATTTGGAGCGTCCTGGCTACCTTATGTGCGCCACCCGGATCTTTCGTCGGGAATTTTTGAAATTGCAGCATGTCGTGCCCGGGCACCACGCGGTCCGCTGACCCCGCGAGCTGCACCATGCGCGCCTGTGCTGCCAGGTTCGCGGCATGGTCCTCGGGTGTAAATGTCGTGATGGATGCGTGCGTCTCCAGATTGCGGTACAGATAACAATTGTCCGAAGCCAGCACGTACGGCGGATTTCCATCCACGCGAATGTACTGCGATGCATAGGTGTGCCGCGCTCCCGTATAGGCGCGAATCCCCGGCAAAATCTCCACATCGTCGCCTGCAATCCAGTGCACTTTTCCTTCTATATTTCGATAGACCAGCGCCATCATGTCGTCCTGATCGATTCCGCCGTGAAGCCCGCCCGGCTGCCAGGCGTCGCCGGTGTAATATTCGTATTCTGCTTTTTGGATCCACACCGTAGCGGTGGGAAACAAGTCAATTCCGCCGATATGATCCCAATGCGCGTGGCTGACGATGATGTCCGTCACGCTGGTAGGGTCCACTCCCATTTCGCGTAATTCGTCGTCAGGGCTTATGAAATCCACCACGTGAAATCGATCGATCCATGACAGGCGGTGAAATCCGCTGTCGAACAGGATCGTGCGTCCGCCTCCGCGAATCAGCCAGACCACCATGGCAATGTCGATTTTTTCATCCTTCGTCGCACCCACCACCAATCCCGCCACAGGAAAATCCCGCACCGTGCCATAGAGAATCGCATCGATCGAATATTGCGGCGCCGCGTCGGCTGGAATCGCCTTCTCTCCTTCGCTGCCCCAATGCCGGCGCACCGAAAAACACCGCCGCAATGCCAATCCACGCGAAGAATCGTCTCATCGGGCCCCCCGAGTCGCGAATCGTACCAGATTTCGGTATAGGATCAATTTCCGACGATCCGTCTTAACAGGGCTTCGTCGCATTGATCGTTGTGCTATTCTCGAATTCGGATGAAGTTCAGACTCGATTACGACAAGATGCTCGTCCTAGACGCAGAGGATCTTGCCGAGGTCGGATCAAGGTGGCGTATCACTCCATTCTAAAGGTCCTTGGTCAGTATGTAACGGAGCCTGCGCAAGTTCAGGAAGTCGTCGATGACGATGCACCGAGCTACCTCGTAAGATGTGGCGACCAAGGATACGTGATTTACTCACCCGCTTTACCCGATGAAGAAGGTCAGAGTTGGGGAAGAGCGACTCATGCCTTTTTCAAGATAATTAATGACCAGCTAGAGAAATCGGAACACCGCTTCTACGCGATAAATGGCGGCAACGACCTCGGCGGGATTTTTCTGACCCAGCCCGAGTGCGAGGCAGCGCGGAAGTCGCTGGCGCGTAAAGAAGATTGGCCCTATTTGCCTACGCACGCACAATGCCCCGTTTCGACGCGCAACAACGAACAGTCTCTTCCCAAAACCGCACGGATATATTGGTGATTTTTTTCTGATTGAATGGCAACGCTTTCCCTTTCCGTTACTTAGAACTCCACCAAATTGGCTGCTCGCCTGCGGGAATTTGCATCGTCCAATGATATAGTTTCGTGCGTTGGGGTGAGGGTTTGGGGTCCTGTTACACAAGCTTTCGATCCGGAATTTCACTCGAAAAAAGAAGCGTGGAGGCTTCCTTCATGTACAAGCGTTCCTTGTTCGTTTTGCTCGCCGCAGTCGCAGTGCTTACGATCAGCGCACAGGTTTCCTAGGCGCAGTCGTTCCTTATGAATCTGCCCCGTCCCAGTCAAAGGGCAGAGATCGTCCAGCGCATTGGCATCACAGACGTCACGATTTCCTATCACCGCCCGCTGGTCAACGGACGCAAAATCTGGGGCGGCATCGTGCCTTACGGCCAGGTCTGGCGTGCGGGCGCGAATGAAAACACCACCATCGAATTCACCAGTCCGGTCACCATCGAAGGCAAGCCGCTGGATAAGGGCATATACGGCATGCACATGATCCCGGGAGAAAATGAATTCACCATCATCTTTTCCAACATGGCAGTGGCCTGGGGTAGTTTTTCGTATAACCAGAAGGAAGACGCCCTGCGCGTGACGGTGACGCCACATCCCACCGACATGCACGAGGCACTCACCTATGATTTCGATGATCTGAAACCGGATTCCTCGGTCGTCACTCTCCGTTGGGACAAGCTGGCTGTGCCTTTCAAGGTCGGCGTCAACGTGGAAGCGGTGGTCGAGCAGAGTTTGCACAACCAATTCCGCGGCCTGGTGCAATACACGTGGAGCGGATGGGACGACGCGGCCACCTACCTGGTCGACAACAAGGGAAACATGGACGACGCGTTGAAGTATGTCGACCGTTCGATCCAGTCCGAGGATCGTTTCGACAACGAAATGACCAAGGCCCGCGTCCTCGATGCGATGGGAAAAACGGACGAAGCCTCGGCCATTCGCAGCAAGGCGCTGGCCAGCGGCACGATCATCCAGGTTCACAACTACGGGCGTGGATTGATGATCGCCGGCAAAAAGCAAGAGGGATTGGACGTCTTCCAGGTAAACATCAAGAAGGATCCCACCAACTGGATCGTTCAAACCGAAATCGCGCGCATCGCCGTTTCCAAGGGTGATTACGCCACTGCCGAAAAAGAATTAACGCTCAGCGTGGCGGGCGCCCCCGAACAACAAAAGCCGCAAATCCAGGGACTGCTAAAACGCGTGCAGGCGAAAGAAGACATCAACAGGTAGCGTCTTGTTTCGAACAGAGGAATGCTCCGCGGGCTGGCGTTCAACTTGACCGGCCCCGGAGCGCTTCCTTAGAGCAGCAACTCGAGTTTTCTGCGTCAAAAAGTTCCCGAAGAGTAGGCCTTTAGGCCGTGAATTGCAGGGAGATCATGATGATGAAGAGAATCAGCACAGCAATAATTCTGCTCTTCACCGCAGCGGCAATTTTCGCTAGCCCTACGCCGAATGGGAATGCTGCTCCGCCTCGAATATTCCCGCTCACCTCCACTCAAGGTCTGGTCTTGATCGGCACGAAGGCCGTCGCCACAACATACAAAGGCCGCCGGGCGGTGCGCATCAATGAAGATCTCGAATCGCGGTCCAGAATTGGATCTGAAATCGCGCTCGTGAAAGGCACGGACTTCACGAACGGAACGATCGAAGCGGACGTTTCCGGAGCTCCCGCCGCCGGTGCGGACGCTGGCGCCCGCGGATTCGTGGGCATCGCGTTTCGCGTGAAGCAGGAAGATTCGAAATATGAATGTTTTTATCTTCGTCCCACCAACGGCCGAGCCGACGACCAGCTCCGCCGCAATCATTCCACGCAGTACATTTCTAGCCCCGACTATCCGTGGGAACGCCTCCGCAAGGAAAATCCCGGAGTCTATGAATCCTACGTGGACCTGGAGCCGGGAGTTTGGACCAACATAAAAATCGTGGTGGATGGCGTGCATGCGCAGCTCTACGTGAATGGCGCATCGCAACCCAGCTTGATTGTAAATGACCTGAAGCTTGGCGAATCACAGGGCCAAATTGCCTTGTGGATCGGCGATGGCACCGAGGCGTATTTTTCCAACCTGAAAATCACGCCGGTGCCGGCAGCGGCCGCAAAAATACCCTGAGCAACGGAGCTGCTGTAAATCTAATCTGGCGCCGGATGGTCGGCCCAATCCTAAATCATCTTCAAGACCCAAGTAGGCCCGTTTTTCTGTTGGTAGTCCATCCGGATGATGTAGGGTGATTCCTCGCTCACCCAGTATTTCAGGTTTCCGATATCGCTATCGCAATTCACCACCCAGGCTTGCACTTTCCTATTGCTTCCCGCTTCCGTGGTTTCCGAGCCCGTCACCTGAAAGGTGACCCAGGAAACTTTTTCCGGATGATCTTCATCCTCGGAATAGGAAGGAAGCGTTGCCACGTAGCCATTCTTCAGCGGCAGCGTAACCCAGAGGACAGCATAAAGCCCTCCATAAAAATCAAACGCGGAGGCAGCCGGGACATCCCTGACCTCTGATTTTCCATTCACGGTCGTATCGACTTTCATCGAATCTTTGCCAAAAGTGATTGCCTGCTTCCTGTCACCTGCGGGCCCGCCGTGCCGTTCAAATCTGCGCGAGATGGGCGCCATTGTCTTGCGATCGAACACATTGATCGTCGTCGTTGTGGCCACCACCTCGCCGTTCTTCTTGTATCGTGCAATCTGTGTGCGTTGAAAACATTCCCGCCCGTTCAGATTCACCACTTCCAGCAAGTCCTCCCACACCCCAACGTCGGGTAGCACGGTTCCGTCCGGCTTGATCACGGTCATTCCCCATGCGTTCTTGTAAGGCTGCAGTTTTGCGCCGTTAACGGAAGCCATTGCCCACCGTCACTTTTACCGGAGCCGTATCATTCGCTGATGCCGAGGCGATCGAGACGCCCAGGAAAACGCACCACAGCGCTGTTAAGAAAATTCTTTTTTGCATTTTGGATCCTTTTGAACAGGGCGGGGAACCGGCGGAATTCCGTTGCCGGGGCCACGCCAGGAATCTTCCCGAAAACAGGGAAGCGCTCCGTAAAGGCTGATGGCCCCCTCTTGCATCCAGTAAGCCGCGGCAGCGCCTCAAACTTACGCTCCCAAATTGGTATCCTGCAAGTGCCACTTTTCATTTAAGATTAGGTACCACTTTCTACGGAGTGTTTTTGCTATGCTCGTAAGGCTGGAAGGCCATGGCGCACTTCATCAGCAGCTCTATCGCGCCTTGCGCGATTTGATTCGCTCGGGCAAATGGGAGCACGGCAAGCGCCTGCCGGCCAGCCGCGCGCTCGCGCTGGAACTCGGCATCTCGCGAAATGTTGTTTTAACCGCTTACGAGGAACTGACGGCGGAAGGCTATGTGCGCTGCCGCAGGGGCTCCGGCACTTTCGTCAGTGCGGCTCTGCCGGATTCGATGCTCTCCGCGGAGAAATCCGCTAACTCGGCTGGCCAATCGGCCGAAAACCAGCCACCGCAATTTTCAAATTACGGCAGGCGAGTTCTCGCAAAAGGTCCCAGTCCTACCGCCCGCAGCACACAGCGGGAACGTCCGCTCCCGTACGATTTTCAGTACGGCCTAGCAAGCACCGAGGATTTTCCCCACGCGCTTTGGCGCCGCCTGGTCGCGCGCAGGCTTCGCGAAGTCTCCGGCGATTACGATCGCCAGGAAGGCTTCGCCCCGCTTCGCGCCGCCATCGCGGATTACTTGCAGCGATTTCGCGCAGTGAATTGCCGCCCGGAGCAAATCCTCGTCCTCAATGGTTCGCAGCAGGCCCTCGATCTTGCCGCGCGCCTTCTGCTGAATCCCGGAAGTTCCGTCGCAATCGAGGATCCACACTACCAGGGCGCGCGTGAAATTTTTCTCTCTGCCGGAGCAAAGATAATTCCCGTGCCAGTCGATTCGCAAGGCATGCAGGTGGATCGTCTGCCGCCGGCGTCTCGCGCCGTCCGTCTCGCTTACGTCACTCCATCTCACCAGCTTCCCACCGGCGCGATTCTCTCGCTCGACCGCCGCTTGGCGCTTCTGGCATGGGCATCTCGCGGTCAGGCTTACGTCCTCGAAGACGATTTCGACGCGGAATTCCGTTACACCGGCCGCCCGCTCGAATCCATGCAAGGACTCGACCGCGCCGCCCGCGTCATTTACATCGGCACATTTTCACGAATTTTCTTTCCGTCCATGCGCCTTGGCTACATGGTCCTTCCCGGACCGCTGGTGCGCGCGTTTTCGGAAGCGAAGTGGCTCACTGACCGGCACACTCCGGCGCTGGAACAAGAGGTGCTGACGGATTTCATTCAGGAGGGGCATCTCGAGCGTTACTTGCGCGCGATCTCGTTCGAGAAATGCGTCGCGCCGCGACGCTCTGCTTTCGGCTCTACAAAAATATTTCGGAGATTCGATTGAAGTGTCCGGCGTGGATGCCGGCATTCACGTGCTCGTAAGATTTCGCCGCACCACCGTTTCCGCCAATCAGCTTCCCGCATTGATCGAACGCGCCGCGCGAAAAGGTGTGGGAATCTATCCCGCGTCGCCCTACTACTTGCTAAAGCCGCGGCGCGCCGAAATTCTTCTCGGGTACAGCGCGCTGACCGAAAGCGAAGTGCTCGAAGGAATTCGCATTCTTTCCGGACTCTGCTAGCGAATTCGCCTCACTGGTTATTCGGGTCATACTGCGTGGAATACTGATCCGAGTATCCGGAATTATCATACGGCGCGCTGTAGCCAACTCCCGGATATCCGGAATAGCCTACTCCGCTCCATCCCCACGGATAATACGGATATGCGCCGCAGTAGCCGTAGCCGCCCCATCCGAGTCCCCATCCCGGTCCCCAGAAGCTCCAGGAAGGTCCGCAATAAGGCGCTCCATATCCATATCCAAACCCGAACGAAAACGCCCAGGGATAGTCCGAATCCGAATCTGCCGAATCCATAAGCCAAAGCGGTTCCATCCGAATCCGCCACGGCCCCAGCCGCGCCAGCCGAACCCGCTCGATCCGATCGGCCGAAATGCCGAGCCCAACGATCGCCCGGCAAATCCCAATCCGCTTCCCAATAATCCAGCCCCGCTACGCGTATTCGAAAATCCGGCGCCGCGAAACGAATTGCCGCCGAATCCCGCCATCGACCGGCTCGACGAAAACGACGATCCCGAAAAGCGATTCGAAAATGTTGTGCCCGGGCGCGATGAAAACGACGAAAATCCCGAATTGCCCGATCGCGGTGTGCTCGCCGAGATCCGGTTCGTGCTAAATCCCGCGGAGGGCGCGTGCGTGCTCATACCGCGGCTTGCCGCGAAATTGGAATTTCCAGCACTCCGCCCGTTGAACGACGAATTGCCCGAATTCCCGAATCCATGCCACTGTCCATCGGCACGTGCGAAATTCTGACCGCCGCTCAGTCCGGAACCACGGACATTTCCGATTTCATGCGTCGCCATGGGAGTTCCGCGGCCGCCCGAACTTGGATTTCCAAAGGAATGCCACCCCGATCCGGGATTCGCGCCGCCTCGCGGGGCTGACGCAAAGGAATTGTGCGGCGCAGGCTCGGCGCCAAAATTCCCGCCCCGGAACGAAGAGTTTCTTGCCGAATTATTAAACGAGCGCGACGCAAAACCATTTGACCGTTGGGTCGGTCCGCTGCTCATCCGCGCCGTGCTGCGCGGTTCCGCTCCACGGAAACTGCCGCCCGAAAAACTGCCGCGTGGCCCGCTGCTCGCGCGGAATCCGCCGCCGGATGGCCGCCCGCCTCCGCCACCACCGTGGAAACTACCTCCGCCGCCACCGTGGAATCCGCCGCCACCACCGCCATGAAATCCACCGCCTCCGCCGTGCGAGCCGCCGCCACCCCCATGCCCACCTCCGCCACGCTGGGCATAAGCAGGATTCGGCGCACAAGCAAACGCTATCGCAGTTGCTGCCACAAAAAGGATCTTCAAAAAGGTGGGCTTTGTCATCTGAGTCCCTCCGCACCGCTACAGCGCAGGTCTGGGGACATGGGTCCAGTGGCCTGTCCAACTATCCTACTCTATTTGATTCCCCGTGCAAGCGCCGGGTTGCGTCCCAAAAAGACTGCCCTTTGCCTCCACTCTATCCGCAGCAGTTGCCTGGATGAGACATCGATTCGGCTCAAAGAGATAGGAGTCTTACCTTGTGGGGAGGTTAATCGCGGAATAAGATGCGGCCAACGAAGATGGACAGATTATCGGCGTTCGGCCTGTTCGCAGTGACGGCAATGCTTGTGACCTACGCTCTCGAGAAGCGCAGCCATTGGTTCATCTTGGCCTTTGGTGGCTCTTGTTTGCTTGGGTCTGCCTACGGGTTTCTGCAGGGTGCGTGGCCCTTTGGACTTGTCGAAGCGATCTGGGCCGCGGTGGCAGCGCGCCGCTGGTGGGTCGCGAGATTCTCAAAATGACCTACTGTTGAATCCACTACTCATCCTGCGGATCAATGTGAACTCCGGCTCACTCTGTATTACACTTCCCGTCCGCACGAAATCATAGGAGGAAGAGACCCGATGTTCGACCGCCGCCATTTTCTCGCCACGTGTTCCGGATTCGGATTGACCGCTACTTTATTTCCCGGCGTCCTGTGGTCTCTCGCGGAAGACAAAAAGAAAATCACCAAGGACATGATCGACAATGCCGCCGCCATCGCCGATATCCAAATCCCCGAAGAGTTCAAGGAGATGTTGCTGGAGAATTTGAATGACCGCACCAAGGGCTACGAAGATATCTACAAATTGCACATGGCCAATAGCGTTCCGCCGGCGTTGATTTTCGATCCGGTACTGCCTTCCACGAAATTCGAAACGAAAAAGCTGCCGATGATGCCTTCCGCCGCTCCCGGACTTGCCGCGCGCGGCGTTCCCAAGAACCTTGAAGATGTCTGCTTTTCGACCGTGCGCGAACTGACCGAATTGATCCGCTCGAAAAAAGTTTCTTCCATGGCGCTCACGGAAATGTATCTCGAACGGCTGAAGCGCTACGATCCCACGCTCCATTTCGTAATCACGTTCACGGAAGATCGCGCCAAAGCCAAAGCAAAAGAAGCCGATCGCGATATGGCCGCCGGAAAATATCGCGGCCCGCTTCACGGCCTGCCGTGGGGCGCGAAAGATTTGCTCGCCGTGAAGGGATACCGCACCACTTGGGGCGCCGGCGGCTTCGAAGATCAGAAATTTGAAGAAGACGCTACAGTCGTCAAGCGGCTCGACGCCGCAGGCGCCGTTCTCGTCGCGAAATTAAGTCTTGGCGCGCTGGCCATGAACGACCATTGGTTCGGCGCCAAAACGCGCAATCCCTGGAATCCCGAGCAAGGTTCGAGCGGCTCTTCCGCCGGTTCGGCTTCCGCAACTGCCGCGGGTTGCGTGGCTTTCGCCATCGGTTCCGAAACGCTCGGCTCGATTTCCTCGCCCAGCACGCGCTGCGGCGCCACCGGTTTGCGTCCCACGTTTGGATTCGTTCCGCGCACCGGCGCCATGGCTCTTTCCTGGAGCATGGATAAGCTCGGCCCCATCTGCCGCGCCGTGGAAGATTGCGCCTTCGTCCTCCACGCGATTTACGGGCCCGATGGCAGCGATCGCGCCGTGCAACCCGCCGTTTTCAATTGGAACGGCAATCTCGACTGGCGCAAATTGAAAGTGGGTTACCTGAAAACCGATTTCGAGCCTCGTCCCGAACCGCCCGCGCCGCCCGCAAAACCGGAATCCGAACTTTCCGCCGATGAAAAGAAAAAGCTCGCCGAACAAAAAAAGCGCCAGGAAGAATTCCGCGTCCGCGCCGAATACGACCGCCGCTTCAACGAAGCCGCCCTCGCCAAGCTGAAAAGCATGGGCGTGAACATGACTCCCGTCGAGCTGCCAAAATTGCCGTATGACGCCATGGTTGCCACGCTTCTTGCCGAAGCCGGCGCCGCCTTCGATGAAATCACCCGCAACGGCCGCGACAAATTGCTTACCGATCAAGGCCCCGGCGATTGGCCCAACACGTTCCGCGCCGCGCATTTTATTCCCGCCACCGAATACATCCAGGCCAACCGCGCGCGCATGCTGGCAATGAATGCCGTCGACAAAGCCTTCAGCGGATTCGACGTAATCGTAGCCCCCACCAACAGCCAGCAACTGGTCGTCACCAATTTAACCGGCCAGCCCGCCCTGATTCTCCCCAACGGTTTCCGTGGCGAAGACGCTCCCCCAGTAATCAAAAACGACAAAGGCGAAATCCAAGGCAACTACGGCGGCCCAGGCACTCCCGTAAGCCTCACCTTCCTGGGCCAACTCTACGGCGAACAAAAAATGCTAACGCTCGCCCGTGCCTACCAAAACGCCACCGATTTCCACCTTCGCCATCCCAAGCTCTAGCACGTTGGCCGAAGTAATTTGTTTCGCGACATTCGGTGACATGCCAGCCTGTACCGGGCCAAAAAGTCTGCATTTTTCGTTGGTTCTTGCTCGAATCCTCGATAAAAACCGATCTTTAAATGCCCCCTTATGGACGTACGATATAGGAGCGATTAGAATTCTGTAACCATCTGTGTTGTCAATAAGTTGAGCGATTTTGACTATGATTTCCATTGGCGATTAGCCAGGCGATTAGAAATGGGTGTTTTCTGTCGCGATTTTCGTTGCGGGGCGTAGAGTTGGGAATTCGAAAGTTTCTGCGGGACGGGAGTGCGAGGATGATCTGAGAGGAGATCTGCTAAGCGGGAAAGTGCGCTCTGTAGTGGTGACTGGCAAGAATTAGCGTATTCTTTCATACCACTATTTACCATAAAGAGACGTAGTCGTCAAGATTAAAGGAAGTGGTCTTTCGACTCGGGAGGGAACGATTGATTGAGATGGGTTTCGCTGAGGCTGGAATGGATGGGGCGGCGCGGAGAGAAACGGGAAAGTCAAAATCCGCAGCCTTAAAATCGAAGGCTGCGGCACCCGAAAACATATGTGTCGCGCTAAGTCCGCGGGACCCGCGACCTCTCAAATGAGAGGATGCTGTGGCACATTCAAATAGACAATTTCATTCAGATGCTCTCCAAAAGCTCGATGTAGTGGAGAACGAGACGAGAGAACTTGTGGAGAACTTCTGTGACGTCTACACCTGTAAAAATGTCAGCCTCCTTGAAAACTACATCAAAGGCAAGTTTTCCCTTGTTCTTGATGCGAATATCTCTCGGGAAGGGAATGACCCACGGTGGAGAAGTGACAGTAGCGCCTGTAAATCCGCGAACAATTTCACCGTCTTTGTTTTCGCAAAAAAGATGTCGCTAATTCCGGCAATGGGATGACCTGCACCCCCAAATCCGCACAAAGCTAAGTATGATTTCACACTGTAGAAAGGGGGAGGAGCATGTCCAAGAGCCGGCACAGCGAGGCGCAGATCATTGGAGCGCTGAAGCAACTGGAAGCGGGGCGGAAGGCGGAGGATGTGGCGCGGGAAGTGGGCGTGTCGAAGCACACGATCTACGCCTGGAAAGCGAAGTACGGCGGAATGGATGTAAGCCAGGCGCAGGAAGCGAAACAGTTGCGGGACGAGAATACGCGGCTGCGTAAGCTGGTGGCGGATCTGAGTCTGGACAAGGAAGCGCTGCAGTCGGTGATTCGAAAAAACGGATGGAGCTCGTAGCCCGGAAGGCGGCTGTCGAGCAGGTGCGGGAGGAGTATGCCTTCAGCCAGCGGCGGGCGTGCGAGGTGATGGCGGTAGCAGTATCGAGTTACCGCTACCAGACCCGGCGGTCGGATGAACCGCTACGCACGAAGCTGGTGGAGTTGGCGCGGGAGAAGCCGCGGTTCGGTTATCGGCGACTGCATGTGCTGCTGCGGCGTTAGGGAGAAACGGTGAATCACAAGCGCGTGCAGCGGGTGTACCGGGAGGCGGGGTTGAGCCTGCGGCGGAAGAAGAGCAAACACTGCGTGCGAGTGGGGCAGCCGCTGCGGGTGTGGACGGCAGCAAACCAGGAGTGGGCGTTGGACTTCGTGCACGATGCGGTGGAGAGCGGGCGAGCGATTCGGGTGCTGAGTGTGGTGGACGCCTACACGCGAGAGTGTTTGGCGTTGGAAGTGGACACCAGCTTTGCCAGCCGGAGAGTGACGCGGGTGCTGGAAGCGATCCTGGCCGAGCGCGGCCTGCCGCAGGTGATTCGCTGCGACAATGGGCCGGAACTAACTTCGCGGCACTTTTTGGCGTGGTGTATCGAGCGGAAGATTGAGTTGGTACACATCCAGCCGGGGCGGCCGATGCAGAACGGACAAGTGGAAAGTTTTCACGGCAAACTGCGGGACGAATGCTTACGCGTGAGCTGGTTCAGGAATTTGTTCGAAGCGCGGCGAAAGATCGCGGCCTGGCGAAGCGAATACAACCAGGAACGGCCGCACAGCAGTTTGGGGTATCGGACGCCGGAGGAATTTGCGCGGGAAAACGGAAGCGCGGAAGGCTGTGGAAAAGACGCTGCGTGGAAAAATCGGAACAACGACTTTCCCACTGCGCTTGGAAATCCCGCGGAAGGCGCGGGATTCCCACTTTCCCACAGCCACGGCGGCGGCGTTCTATCGACCAACAATGCCGTCAGCAACCCGGATGTCGTAGTATGAAGTGTGCGGAGTTTGGGGCCAGGTCAGGGATGCAATTCAAGCAAAACAAGGTGTTTGTCGCAGATGTCCAGTTTGTTGAGGGTGGAAGGTACTTCCAGCAGCTTCCCTCCGCGGTAAGGTTGTATGTCGGTGACAATGCAATTGAAGATCGCGGAATTGCTAGTCGGATTTATGTTAATCCCATTGAGCGCACCTTCAAGAGTCTCTCTACTAGGGTAGACAGGAAACTTGGCGCGATCCAGGTCAGCCGTGGGAATATGCTTCTTTAGAGTGCTTACCCACGCAAAATCGAGGGCACTTCGGAGATTGTGGATTGCATCTCCGGCGATCAAGGACAGATTGTCCATTGCTTCGGCGAACTCAGGAATCGCATGTATCAGTTCTTGGTGGCCGGTCTCATTGTTTTCGTCCACCGTGGCAGTATAGCTCTCTTTCAAAGAGAGGATAGCCGCCTCCAGGTCCTCAATATGTTTATCGGCCCTTTGAACTTTGAGACGAGCATCTCGGAATTCCATGCCTAATCCTAAAATAATTATTCTTGGCTAGCCATGCATATTACTGCCATTGATTGCACCGCGCGCCAAAGAAAAAGAGCGGGCGCAGCCCTTCGGAACTCAGGATAAACTCTTCGAAACTCAGGGCAAGCAAGCAACGCCCCTACGAGAAACCCTGCGCCGCCGGTCCGTTGAGACAATTTGAGTGTGCGCGGGCCGTCTGCATCGTGGGAGATGTGTCGCGCCTCCGGCGCTTGAGGTCTTTATTTACGCGTTACCCCGCGCTTACGAGTCTGTGTCGCAACTAGGGGTTGAAAGCTGGCGTAAGATTTGGCATGAAGAGGTATGCCAAGCTATCAACCGTATTCTCCCGATCAAGCTGAACTGTTACCCGCCCATGTGAAGGACGTTCTGGGCGCCGATCATCTCTGTTTTGTAGTGCACGAAGTGGTGGAAGCGTGCGACCTGAGTGCTTTCGGGAAGCCCGAAGAGGACGCGGGCGGGCAGCGGCCTTACGATCCGCGGTTGATGCTGAAGATTTGGCTGTACGGATTCAGCGTGAACGTGCGCACGACGCGCAAGCTGGAACAGCGCATTCGTGAGGATCTGGGCTTCCGGTATCTGGCGGGCGGGGCTACGCCTGACCACAAAACGCTGAGCGAATTTCATCGGCGTCATCGCGACGCCATCACGGCGATGTTCACTGAAGTGCTGCTGTTTTTGCGACGCGCGGGAATGGCGCGGCTGGGCACGGTGGCGATCGACTCGACGCGGGTGAAGGCGTCGGCATCGCCCGACCGGTTGTTGCGCCGGGATGCGATCGAGCGGGAATTGCGGAAGAAAGTGAAGAGCTGGCAGCAGGAACTGGACGATGATCCGGATCGCGATCCGGGAACACGTGTGGGGCGGGAACAGATCACACAACTGCGCGAACAGTTGAAGCACTTGCGCGAAAGCGGGGAGGAGAAGCTGTCGACGACCGATCCGGACGCGCGATTTTTACGCGAGCGCGGGCGCTTCGTGCTGGGTTACACGGCGGAGGTCGCGGTGAGCGAGGACCATTTCATCGTGGCACAGCGGGTGACGCAGAACAAGAACGATAACCATGCCTTGATCCCGATGGTAGACGAAGTGGAGCGACAATGTGGAGAACGACCGCAACGTGTGTTGGCCGACTGCGGTTTTTTCTCGAGTCAAAATCTGCGGGAGATGGAAGATCGCAACATCGAAGTTTACTTGCCCGACCCGAATCTGGCAGGCGAGCTGAACACCGGCAAAATCGCGCGAGGGATTGGACGAATGAAGATCAGCGATGCGCATCTGAAACGCTCGCGTCGGAGGTTGCGAAGCACCCAGGGCCGTGCCTGGTACAAGAAACGCAAGGGGATGGTCGAGCCGGTGATCGGGACCTTAAAAGAACAGCGCGGGATGCGCCAGTTTCAGCGCCGAGGCCGGCCGGCAACCGCGGTCGAATGGGCGCTGGCGTCGATCGCGTACAACTTGAGCCGCTATAACAACCTCCGCCGCAAAGCGTAGAAGCCGACCGGCGCGAGCACCTCCGGTTCTGGAAACGAAAAACGAGCGTGGGAGTTCCGCTGCAAAAAAATCAGTCCCGACACTCGAGTCGCGACACAGACTCTTACGCGCGGGGCTAAGTTCTGACGCGCCTATGGAGCTGCCGAAACTATGCGCCATGCGGAAACGTCATAGCTGATGATAGTCTTAATCAACTATGAAAAAGCCGGCACGCATCGCTAGCACGGGAATTCTTTCGCTGTTCGCTTGTGCCTTGCTTTGGTGCAGTCCCGTTCCGCGGCAAAATCCCGCTCCGCCCGCCGCACCGGCGCCGCAAAGCCAGAATCCATCACAGCCTGTGCTCACGATTGACAGCACGCGGCTGGTGCAGATTCCGGTGATAGTCACGGACAAGGAGGGGCATTACGTTTCCGGGCTTACTGCTAAGGATTTTGAACTCTTCGATGATGGCCGGCTTGCGGAGATCGACGTTTTTTCGGCGCCTCGCCCAGATTCGCCTGCCGGGCAGGCTTCCGCTGCGCTGCCTGCCGATACATTTTCGAACCGGCACCTGCCAATCGGCGCGCCACCGCCGGCCGTCACCGCAATTCTGATTGACGGCCTGAACAACCGCTTTGAATACCTCGCTAAAGCGAGGAATCAAACGCTCGATTTTCTGAGCAAGCTGGGGCCGCACGATGCCGTCTCCTTATACTTTCTTGGAGACCGTCTTTATCTGCTGCATGATTTTTCGAAGGGCAATGCGGGCCTGCTCGCCGATCTAAAAAATTACAAGCCTGAGGGGGGAACTCGAATCGAAGATTGGACGCCCGCCGCTGAGCCGCCCCTCCCTCCAGTCCCTGGCGCCAAACCACCTCCGATTCCTATCCGCGCTGCCAGGAGCTTGTTCCCTTTGTCCGACGACGTGCGGAATCTCGACCAAGAATCGAACGAGAGTCAAACTTTAGACGCGCTCAGGCAAATCACAATTCACTTGGCCAGCGTGCCCGGCCGCAAAAATCTAGTCTGGATCTCCAGCCGGTTTCCCACTGCCGACGTGTACATACGGGTCGATGGCAATGTCGGCTCGGCACTCCAGCAACAATCCACAACGGCCCATCTGCCGGAAATGATGAACGCGTTCAATATCGCGCTTTATCCGGTTGATCCGCTCGGCCTCTCCCCCGCTTCATCGCACTGGGGATTGGTCCCTGACTTGCAAAAAACCCGATCTCTAATGTCAGACCTTGCCGAGCGCACCGGCGGCCTTTCCTTTTTTGCTTCTAAAGACGTCGAAGGCGTGATTCAACACGCCGCCGAAGACCTGCGAAACACGTATCTGCTCGGCGTTTATTCGCAGCCGGGCCACGAGGCGGAACGCTTCCACAAGATAACCGTGAAAGTGAATCGCCTTGAAACCCTTGCGTACACGCCGCAAGCCGTGGTGCGCTCCCGTACCGGATATTACCCACAGCTCGAAAATGGCGTGGCCGCGCTGTTCCGCGCGGAGATTTTCGAGGAAGCCAGGCGAAGTCCGCTGGAATCCACCGGAATCGGCCTGGTGGCCCACGCTGAAATTGCAGCCGAAAAGGATGCACGATTTTTGGATTTAGAATTAGCTGTCGATCCGCAGGACTTGCAGCTTCAGAAGGCGGAAAAGGGGCCCGTAGCGAATTTCTATCTGGAATTCACGCAGCACAATTCTGTGAAGATGGTAATCGCTCGATCCGCAAGCTCGGTGAATTTTGCGATGAATCCGGAACTCTACCGAATCACTCGAGTGGAAGGAATCAAGCTCTCGAACAAAATTCCCCTACGCGAAGGCGCCGATTCAATCCGCGTCCTGGTCTCCGATGCCCAGGGCGAAAACATCGGTACGCTGACGATCCCGCTGGAAGGATTAACAAGTATACCCAAGAAATAAACCGCGGGCCGGCCCTGACAAACGACACACATATCCTAAGGGTTTCAAGCTATCGGGAAGCCAGAACCGGCAGACTATAAGGCGGGCGGGTATTTGCTGGAAGTCTTCTGTGTATCTTCCATATTGCACCTCGCAAACTGAGGATAGCAGCTAACGAGAATGGTGTCAATAGCTTGCCGATGGCTCTAGCTGGTTAACTTTATGAAATCCTCGTCCGTCCACACGGATTTCAGGTCGTCATCCCCCTTCGCGTCCGGCTTCAGGCTGGCATCCAATTCGAAAGCTCGAGCCAAATTGGCTAGAATGTCTTTCTTATCCTTGCCGAGGATGGCCTGATAGCAGGCTATGTTGTAAAACACTCCGCCCACGGTATCCCAATATTTGGAGGCCTTCAATGCCAGGTCCAGCGCCTCCTGGATGCGAACCAGGTCTCCCGGTTTCCCGGCCTGCTGCGCCAGATGCTTCAGCACGTATGCTTTCTTCATTAAGGCCTTGGGATTCGACGGATCGTAACCCAAAGCGACGTCCAGCAGTGCGTCGGCCCGATCGAGTTTTCCAGCCTGGATCGCCTGATCGGCCTGTTCCACGTATTTCCAGGCAAGGTCAACCTGGTCGGCGATGCTGAGGTCGGAGAAGGCCTTCTGCAGGTAGAGACGCGCCCAAAGATAGCCGATCAGGAATCCGGCGCAGAAAAAGTACAACATGATGACCAGCGCCACCGCCTCGCTGCTTTGCTGGCAGGTTTGAGAATCGCAGTCTCGCAGGCCGTTTCCGATAAAAGTGGAGAGTTGGCTCACCTTGCCGGGAATCTTGTTTAATTGCACCAGGCCAACGCCAACAATGATTTTCGTGAGCCAGTCGGAGATTTCAACCAAATTACTATTGGGCATCACTCCGCTGCTCTTGGACTGCGCGCTGGTTGACGAAGGGTCGGGCTTCTTCCCGCCTGCGGCTGCCTCGGAAGAATCGCCGGGTTCCTTGGGCGTTCTTGGAATGCCGAAAACAAATCCCACCAGAAAACCAGCGAGCAAGGATGCGCCAGCGGCGAGGATTCCGATTCCCAGGATCGAAGCGAACGATCCCGTACACCAGAAGCGGAGTGCGTACACGAAGATAAAGACCACGCCGATCAGTGCGGCCAGTTGCAACCGGCGCAGCATTCGATAGCGGTCCAGGTGCTCGTCAACCCATTTCTGTCTCATGGAAGACCTCGGTCCGGATCTTGCAGCCCGAAGGCTGTCCCGGAGTTTTCCTGCGATCTTGCGGATCCATTCGGTGAAGAACTTCATCCCTCAACTCTTCCTGAATTTACTCGCTTCGGGGTTCGGTAGCGGACGCCCGAGCCGGAACTCTGGACGGGTAGCCGGTAATTGCTCGTATAGCGAAGGAGGGTATAACAATTGACGTAATGGCACAATAAGAACGGTAGGCCCTGCTGGAGCCGGGGTCAGGAGCGAGTGCTTGAGCTGCTCAGCTGGACGAGAGTTTCCGAGGGCGACATCGGCGGCGGAGCCATGGGCGCGGGCTTTAAGGTTTGCGGTGCGCGCCAATTATCGAGCATGGAGACTTGCTGCACGCAAGAAACCGTGCAGCGCGGGGCGCAGGCCTTTTTGGTGTAAAACTCGCGATGGCGCTGCGCGGCCGTATATTGTTCGATGGGAATCCCCGGATAGCCGCGCTGCTGCGAGCAGTAATGCACCAGGCCGTCTTCGCAGATATATAAATAGCGCGAGCCGGAGCGGCAGCGCCAGGTGTGCTCGCGCCCCGCGGCGATATTGTGTTGAAAATGATTCAGCCGCGCGAACGAACGTTTTCCCAAATTCATGATCTCGCGAAAAATTTCTCCTTCGCGTTGCTTCAGAGGACGCACCTGGCCGTTGCCGTCGTGAATAATTCCTACGGTGCTGGTGAATCCGAGATTGATGGCGCGGTGGGCGACATGTAATGCGTCTTCGGGGTTTTTCACGCCGCTGCCCAGCACCGAATTGATGTTCACGTGAAAATCCGCGTGCTCGCCGAGCAGGGCGAGTTTTTGGTCGAGGACTTTCAGGCTCTTCATCGAAACTTCGTCGGGCACCGCGTTATCGATGCTGATTTGCAGGTATTCCAGGCCTGCGCGATTCAGGCGCGCGACGCGTTGCGCTGTCAGCAAGTATCCGTTGGTGATCATCCCCGCGATGATCCCCTTTTTGCGGATGTGCCGGATGATTTCGTCGAGGTCGGGATGCAGCAGCGGCTCGCCGCCGCTGATCGTGATAATCGCCGTGCCGAACGATTTCAGCAGATCGATTCGCCGGAACATCTCCTCTTTCGCCACCGGCTTCGAATGATCGTCATATTCATTGCAATATTCGCAGGCCAGATTGCATCGCCGCGTGGGAATAATGTGCGCCAGCAAAACGTGCTTGGTGGAAACCAGCCCGCGCACAAGCATGCGAATTTCCCGCAGCCTGCGGTGCGCGCCCAGCAATTTCCGCCGAATTTTCTTCCCCGCCTTCATTTTGCTTCCGTGCGATCGCCCCGTTTGGAAGCCCACGATCGGGCCTGAAACCCTGTTCTTATGCTATAACAGACTGAGTCGCAAGCCACTCCCTTTTAGATTGATTAGGACCTGGCCAAGATATCCCATATGCCGTCCCGCTCGACTTCGACTTGTATGCTCCTCGGATTGCTTATTCTCTGGTGGCCCTTCGCCTGCTCATTAGGGCAGACTGAGGCGGCACAGGAGGCTCCACACCCAGTAGTCGAACTCACCAAACTTTCGCCTCCCAGCTATCCTCGCATTACGCGACTAGCTCACATAACAGGGCATGTCGTCTTGATGCTGGGCATTCGGCCAAATGGAAGTCTTGCTTCGGCGATTGTGGTGAGTGGTCCCGAGTTGCTGAAAAAATCCGCTTTGGAAAGCGCGCAGCAATCACAATTTGAGTGCAGAAACTGCCGCGACGAGCAGACCTGGTATCGACTGGTTTATAGCTTTGAATTGGATCCAATGGACTGTGCGGAGCAGGCTGAAAATTCCAAAGATAGCCAGAAGAAGAAAACCTATCCCATTGTGTTTAAATCTCAAGACCAAGTAGTAGTGACCGACGAATCGATATCAATTTGTGACCCCGGGCCCACGATTACCAAATATAAGATTCGCTCCTGGAAGTGCCTCTACCTATGGAAATGTGCTTCCCCGCGCATCACATACAATTATTAGCGTCTCGAGTTTCTTGCT
Organism: uncultured Acidobacteriota bacterium; assembly: GCA_963797765.1. Classification (GTDB taxonomy): domain Bacteria; phylum Acidobacteriota; class Terriglobia; order Acidiferrales; family UBA7541; genus JBGPTK01. The sequence goes on from CAWCQU010000007.1 coordinate 499,832, forward strand.
TTTTGCTTCAGTCGCGCTACGATGGCACCGCCAGAAAGGAATCTCAATGCCTCCAACATTCGGAAACGGCAAAATCTGCTACATCGAAATCCCCTCGACTGACATTGCCCGCTCCGCCGATTTCTACAAACGCGTATTCGGCTGGCAAACCAGGCAGCGAGGCGATGGCAGCGTCGCGTTTGATGATGGAGTAGGCGAAGTAAGCGGCACCTGGGTTCTCGGTCTCCCGCCTTCCACGACGCCCGGCCTGTTGATTTCGATTATGGTGGACAGCGTGGCTGGGACTCTCGAATCCATTTTCGCCAGCGGCGGTGAAATTGTTCAACCCATCGGCGCCCACGCCCCCGAAATCACTGCAAGATTTCGCGATCCGGCTGGCAACGTTCTCGGCCTCTACCAGCACCGCGCCAAATCGAATCGTGCTTAACCGTCGCATGCTTTCGGGGCTGGCTTCCTTGCTTAATCCGACCAGGGCTGCGGCGTGCGATCCCACCGGTGCTTTTTCAGCTTTTCAAGCAGTGCATGATCCAGCGGTCCTGCATTGCTCGCCGCCAGGTTTTCTCTTACATGCGCGTGCTTGCGCATGCCGACGATTTGCGTGCTAACGGCAGGATGCGACAGGATGAATCGCAGCGCCATTTCCGGCAGAGTCATCCCGGCGGGGACCAGCGGCTTCAACTTTTCGACGTGCTCCACGGTATTGCGCAGATTTTCCGGGCTGAAATAATGGCCGCGCCAATCGTCTGCCGGAAATTCTGTTTCGAGAGTCAACTTGCCGCCCAGGCTGCCCTCGTCCAGTGGCACTCGCGCGATCACGCCGATATCGTGTTTCTGGCAGAACGGGAAAAGTTTGTCCTCCGGTGCTTGATCGAAGATGTTGTAGATCACCTGCACCGCGTCAATCAATCCCGTCTCGATTGCCTTCATGCCGTTCTCAGGTTCCCAGCGATTCAGGCTGATTCCGAAAAATCGAATCAGCCCGTCGCTTTTCAATTTCCCCACCGTCTCGCGGAATTCCGGCTCACCGGCCCAGTGATCGGACCACACATGAAATTGCAGCAGGTCGATCACATCCACGCGCAAATTCTTGCGAATTGTTTCGGCGGCCTTCAGCACGTGGGCAGCCGGAAACACTTCATGGTATTGATGGTGCGCCCGCGCCGGCCATTTCCGGTTCATCGGCGGCACTTTCGAAGCCGCGAACAATTTCTTGCCGCGATTGCGCGACAAAATCTCTCCCAGCAGGCTGTCGCTTTTGCCGTCGCCATACGCCCAGGCCGAATCAAAAAAATTGCAGCCGAGCTCGATGGCCAGTTGCATGGCCTCGAGCGATTCTTTATCGTCCGAACCGGACCACCCGCCCATGCCCCAAAGGCCCTGCGAAATTTCGCTGACCATGAATCCGGTGCGGCCAAACCTGCGGTATTTCATTCGATTTTCCTTGTTCAATCGTGCGCCTGGTGAACTCATGGTTGCGGCTCCGGTTTTTTCTTTTTGGATGCGGCAGGCCGGTGATGCGTTCCATGACCCGCCGCAGGCTTTTTCGCGGGCGCAGCGGCCGTTTCCGCCGGTTTTGGTTTCACCTTTGCGGCGGGCGCGGGAGCCGGTGGAGGAGCAGCCGCCGCTTTTTCCGCCTTCTCGACATCGCGATAATACTTCTGCAAAACGTAAAACGCCTGTTTATGCTCGCCGCGATCGGAAACCAATCCTTTGCGGTTGTGATAATCCTGAATTCCCGGCAGGGTGCGCCGCGGCGAATGAAAGTCCATCAGCACCCATGGCGACAGCCCCACCAGCGACGGCATCTGCTGAATCATCTTGATCTGGTGCTGGTATAAATTCACCTGGTACTTTTCGCTCCAGCGAGTCTGCGCATCGCCGCGATAGCCGAAAGGCGCGCCGCCGCCAAACTCACTCACGATCAGCGGCTTGTCGAAGCCCAGCTTCCATTGCATTTCATCGGCATCTTCGGGACGTCCTTCGTACCACCCGAGATATTCGTTCAATCCCAGCACATCGAGATATTCTCCCAGCGGATCGTTCAGTACGCGCAGTTGCGGATCGGAATTATCGGTGCGGTTCATGGCCGAGGTAATCATCCGGCTGCCGTCGAGTTGCCGAGCATACTCCGCCAGCGTTTTGAGAAATTCCAGCCGGCCGGGCTCGTCGCGCGTTTCATTGCTAATCGACCAGAAAATCACCGACGCCCGGTTCTGGTCGCGCGCCACCACATCGCGCAATTGCTCCTGCGCGTTTTCGAGTGTGGCAGGATTTTTCCAGTCGACGGTCCAGTAGACAGGAATTTCTTCCCACACCAGCAAACCCATTTTATCCGCCTGCCGGATCATCTCTTCGTTGTGCGGATAATGAGCCAGGCGCACAAAATTGCAACCCAATTCTTTCGCCCAGCCCAAAAGCGTTTGATCGTCTTTCGGCGTCAGACCGCGCCCCCCGCGAAACGGCGCTTCCTCATGCATCGAAATACCGCGCAAGAAAATCGGCTTGCCGTTCAGGAAAATCGTGTCACCGTAAGCCTTCACGTTGCGAAATCCGATTTGATCCTCAACCTTGTCTCCAGACGACCGAATCACCACGCGATACAGCTTCGGACTCTCGGGCGACCACAATTCCACTCGCGCCGGAAAATTAAATTCCGCCATTCCATTCGCGTCCGAAAAAGTGGTCGACTTGATGGCAAGTTCCGGAATTTCCAGCGTCACTTTCACCGGGTCGCTGGCTCCGTTCAGCTTGATCACGGCATCCACTTCCGCCATCTCGTTTTTCTGCAACTGGACGGAATAATCCTGCACAAATATTTCCGGCACTTCCACGATTTCAACGCTTCTTGTCAGCCCGCCAAAATTCCACCAATCCGTTTCCATCGCCGGAACCGCGTCCGGCCGCCGCTTGTTGCTCACCTCCACCACAACGAAATTCATGCCTTCGATAATCTGGTCGGTCACCTCGAAATTGAACGGAGTAAATCCGCCCTGATGCTCTCCCAATTGTTGACCGTTCATGTAGACGGTGGCTTGCTCGTCGGCCGCGCCAAAATAAACGAACGAGCGCATGTTCAGTTTCTTGTGATATTTGAAGGTTTTCTCGTACCACACCGCGCCCTCATAGAAAAAAAGCTGCGGCCGCTGCGAATTCCAGTCCCCTGGAACATTCAGCGAGCCCGATTTATCGAAATCGTATTCCACCAGATCGCTTTTATTCTGCGGCTTGCGATTTTCGTAGAAACGCAGATGCGTGCCCACTTCGTAGGGATCGATAATGGCTTTCCACGGCCCATTCAGGCTGATCGTGCTTCGCCCCGAAACATTCGCGATTAAATTCGCCGGCGCTGGTTGCCCCGCCGCGCCAATTGCCATCAAAAGGAATAAGAAAAATACGAATGATATGCGCGCGAGGTATTGGGTCAGGTTGACTATCCCAGCCGGCCCTGGTAGCACAGGCACTCCTGCCGGTGCGCTTTTGTCCGAAAATTTTCTTGGTGCCCAGCTAAGAGTGGCTTTGCTACTTAAAACGGTTTTGATCCTTCGATTCAATGTGATCTCCATCGCCCTTCCAGCGAACGTCCATTAATACAAAGGCGCCGCCCGATGTCAAAGCCGGAGCGCCATCGAAGGGAAAATTTTATTGACAAGGCGGAATGGCGATGCCACAGTCTCGCGGGAGATAATCGATATTGTACAGGGATTTTGCCGGATTTTCAGTGGCCGGACTTTCGTTTGCATCCGCACCGAATTCCTAGAAAGGCAGGCACGGGACCCTCGATGGATCGAGGCGGTTGGTGCCTGATCATGGAAAGTAAGAAAGATGTTTACCGCGGAGACGTGGAGATCACAGAGAGAGAAATGCCGGAATGGTGGCGACGAGATTCAGTTGCTACAGGCGGAAATTTGCTCAAGCAGGTCCTAAGATGACAGCCAAAACGATTCGCCGTTTCACACTGATTTTCGTGCTCAGCTTTTGTTTCCTGGCCAGCGCGCTTCCCGCGCCCACTTATAAGGCTGGAGCCCCCACAGCATCCGTCGCGAAAGCCGAGGCGCAAGCACGCGCTGAAAAAATCCTGAGCCAAATGACGCCCGAGGAGAAAATCGATTATATCGGCGGGGTAGATAATTTTTTCATCCGTCCCATTCCGCGACTGCAAGTGCCCATCCTAAAAATGTCTGACGGCCCCCTGGGTGTTCGCGTTTGGGGTGCCTCCACCGAATATCCCGCGGGCATCGCCATGGCAGCAAGCTGGAATATTGCTGTCGAAAAACAAGTGGGCGAAATGATGGGGATGGACGCGCGGGCTCGCGGAGTTCACATCCTTTTGGCGCCGGGCATGAACATTTATCGCGCTCCGATGTGCGGCCGGAATTTCGAATATTTCGGCGAGGATCCGTTTCTGGCGTCGCGCATGGCCGTCGCGGTAATCCAGGGAGTTCAGGACGAGGGCGTAATCGCCACCGCCAAGCACTTCATCGCAGATAACCAGGAATGGGACCGCCACAACGTAAACGTGATCATCGACGAACGCACCATGCGCGAGATTTATTTGCCTGCGTTCGAAGCTTCGGTGAAGGAAGCTAAAGTGGGCGCGTTGATGGATTCTTACAGCATCGTCAACGGCGACCACATGACGCAGTCCGCGCACTTGATGAATGACATTGCCAAGAAGGATTGGGGATTCGACGGTGTGATCATGTCGGATTGGACCGCTACGTACGATGGCGTGGCTGCCGCGAATGCCGGACTCGATCTCGAAATGCCCTACGCCAAATTAATGAATCACGAAACGATGTTGGCGGCCCTTCGCGACGGAAAGGTTTCGCAAGCCACTATCGATGACAAAGTTCTCCGAATTCTGCGCAAGATGATCGAATTCGGATTCTTTGATCGCCCGCAATTCGATCCGAATGCCTCGCTCCTCAATCAGCAAGCCCGTAAAGTCGCCTTGGACGGCGCGCTGGGCGGCACCGTGCTTCTGAAAAATAATGGGATTCTGCCGATCAATCCGGCCGGCCTCGATTCCATCGCGGTGATCGGGCCGCGCGCCTATCCCGGAGTTCCAGAAGGCGCGGGCAGCGCCAAAGTGGATCCATTAATTTCAGTCAGTTTTCTCGAGGGGATCAGCAATCGCCTGTTCGGCTCGAAAACCCGTCTTTATTATGCTTCGGGCGCCGCAAATCCATCCGATACCTTCAGCGCCACTGAGTTCACCACCAAGCCGGGCGGCGGCGATCCGGCCTAACCGGCGAATATTTCAACAATCAGAATTTGACCGGCCAGCCCGCCCTGGTGCGCACCGATGCTCACGTCAATTTCAAGTGGGGAACCGGCAGCTACGCAGCGGGGGGACCGGCAGCGCACTATTCCGTCCGCTGGACGGGATATTACACGCCGAAAGAAGACGGTGAATACAATTTCTATGCCGCCGGGCGCGATGGATTCCGCGTGTTCGTGGATGATAAGCCTCTGATGGATGAGTGGGAGTGGGAAAGCACGGAATCGGAGTTGCAGACGCTCCATTTGGAAGCCGGGAAGCCATATAAAATCCGCCTGGAATATTTCAAGAACAACGGAAACGCCTCCTTCGGATTTGGCGTGATTTCCTCGCTGAATCCGGCGGTCGAGCAAGCCAAGGATGTGGCCGCCCGTGCCGGCGTGGTGATTCTCTGCATCGGGCTCGATGGCGACACGGAAGGCGAATCCCGCGACCGGAAATTCGAGCTGCCTGGCGACCAGCTCGCCTTGATCAAAGCGGTCCAGAGCGTGAATACAAATGTGGTGGTCGTGCTCACCGCCGGCGGAAACGTGGACATGACCGGCTGGAGCGATTCCTCCTCGGCGTTGTTGCACGCGTGGTACCCGGGCCAGGAAGGCGGCACCGCGATCGCTCAACTGATTTTTGGCGACGTGAGCCCGTCGGGCAAATTGCCCGTTTCGTTCGAGAAGAAATGGGAGGACAGCTCGTCCTTCCACAGTTATTACGATACGAATGGCGACAAACAGGTGAAATTTTCGGAAGGAATTTTCGTCGGCTATCGCCATTTCGATAAAAGCAACGTGAAGCCGATGTTTCCGTTTGGATTTGGCTTGTCGTACACCACATTCAAATATGGCAATTTGAAGATCAGCCCTTCCTCGACCAGTGGAGATCAGCCGGTCACCGTTTCCTTCGACATCACGAATACCGGCAAGCGCCAGGGTGCGGAAGTGGCGCAAGTTTACGTGACCGACGGGCATTCCAAAGTGGACCGGCCGGTGAAAGAACTGAAGGGTTTTGGCAAAGTAGATTTGAAACCGGGAGAAACGAAAAGCATCACCGTAACGCTGAATCGCCGCTCATTTTCCTATTACGACGTGAACAAGAAACAGTGGGTGGCCGATCCCGGCGAATTCGGCATTCTCGTCGGCAGCTCTTCGCAGAAAATCGAATTGACCGGAAAGCTGTCGCTGACGCAATAGATTCGCGCTTTTTCATCCATCGAAGTTTCACTTCTGTACACACGCATGTTTGTCGAAATTCGGGCCGGGCTCGAGTTGTCCTATCCTGTAAAAATGCCTCCAATCAACCAGGACGCCGCCGTTGCTGTCCAGTCCGAACTCACGTCCGGCGAAAGCATCTTATGGACTGGCCAGCCGTCGACCTCGGTTATTTTTCACAAGGAAGACGCTTTGATGATTCCGTTCAGCCTTTTCTGGGGCGGCTTTGCGATTTTTTGGGAAGCTGCCGTCTCGGGATTTCGATGGACGCAAGTCAACGGCCGCTGGCCGCTGGGAATGCTCTGGGGAATTCCGTTTGTTCTGATCGGGCAATATTTGATTTGGGGAAGGTTTTTCTACACCGCATGGCTGAAAAAACGGACCTATTACGCGGTCACAAACCAGCGAGTTATTGTTGTCCAGGACGGCTGGAAACGAAAAATGGCCTCGTCCTTTATCGATTCGCTACCGTCTCTCATCAAGGAAGGCGGCTCGAGTGGTATGGGCATTCTGCGCTTCGGCCAAACACAACCGGCGTGGAATAACCGTCGCGGATTCGTAGCTTGGAACGGACTAAATGTTGGAGATGTTCCGACGTTTGTGGATATTGAGGACGTCGATTCCGTTTATCGCTTGGTTTCCGATCTGCGAGAAAAAGCGCGAACCAATAAATCAATATCCTGAAAGCCGCAACTCGTCGCTTCTCACCTGGGCTGCGCAGTCTTCACATACTCGGCGATCTGCGAGCCCGTCGCGAACCACACGTCCGGCTTCGATTTCATATATGCCACAAGTTGATCGAGATATTTCATCGGCGCGCGATGCCCGCTCACATGCGGATGCAGCGTCAAAACGAATAGCGTGCCATCGTTATAAGCCCCGTCGAATTCTTCACGGAACAATTGAAATAAATGTTCGGGAAGAGGCATCGTGCCTCCGGGGCCTAGGTAAGGCGTCTCCGTCAGCGTCCAATCGATCGCCAACTCCACAATTCCCGTTGGCTCGCCGCCCGACATGATTTCGTAAGGTTCGTCCATCGCCTGCAGGCTGCTGTCATACAGGAATTTTTCCTTGCGCAGCAAATTTAGCGTGTTTGGGCTGAATCGCCACCCCGGTGCGCGGTATCCCACCGGGCGCTTTCCCGTCGCTTTCGTCAGGTAGTCGATGGCCTGTTCCATCAGCCGTTCCTCTTCGCCGGCATCGAGGCGCGGAGTGCTTTCGTGAATCCAGCCGTGCACGCCGATTTCGTTTCGCCCGCTCTTCTGGATCGCTGGAATCATTTCCGGATGCAGCAGCGCGCTGACCGCCGGAATAAAAAAGGTAGCCGGTACCTGGTAATGATCCAGCATCTTCAAAATTCGTGGCAATCCGGTCTGCGCGCCGAAGTCTCCTGCGGAAAGCGCGGTGGGCGAAGTTTCCCCCGCCGCCAATAAATACGATTCGTTATCCACATCAAAGCTCAGGCACACGGCCACCCGCGCGTTTCCCGGCCATGCGCGCGGCGTCAGCTTCTTTCCAACTCGAGCCATCGCCACAGCCTGCCGCAATTGTTCGTCGCTCCATTTCGTCCCCGGCTGCGCCGCCGCGCCCGTTTGTTGTTGTGCGTGGCCCGCGCTCGAACTCAGCAGCCAAACCGCCGCAGCAAGTGCAAGAATCGACCAGCAGCGAATCGTCCGCATCCGCATCATGGAATTCTCCCGTTCCAGTATTTCCAGCCGCGCGCTGGCGCCCGAATTGTAATCTACTCCGCGCCGCCGCGGACCAGTAGTTCCGAGTAGCACAGCCACTCCTGGCTGTGTGCACTTCTTCAACTCTAGGACACGTTCTGCAGAAAGGCCTCACAGGCAAGAGTGCCTGTGCTACTAGAATCGCCGCAGTATAACGAACTCACCGCCGCCCTCGCGCTTACCTTGCCCGCCGTGTTAAAGTTTCAGTCATCAACTGAATCGATTTTGTAGGGCATCGCGCCATGACAAACCATCCTCGCGAATCCGGCCTTCCTGAAAGGACCGATTTCCCGCATTTCATGCTCAAGGAAATTTACGAGCAGCCGCGCACGATTCAAGAAACCATTCGCGTCCACGTAAACGGAAACCTGATTTTCCATTCTTCTCTGGAGATGATCGAAAGCGTGCTGCTGAATTTTAAAAAGATCATCATCGCCGCCAGCGGTTCCAGCCGCCACGCAGGGCTGGCAGGCGAGATCATGATCGAGGATCTTTCCGGCGTCGCTGTGGATGTGGAATATGCCAGCGAGTATTGTTATCGCTCCACGCACGCCTCCGCCGACCCGCTGGTCGTGGTGATCACCCAATCCGGTGAGACCGCCGACACAATTGCCGCGCAGCGCGAAGCCCTCAACCGCGCCGCCCGCACGGTGGCCATTTCCAACGTAGCGAATTCGACGATCGCGAACGAGGCAAACGCCACTCTGATCACCCAGGCCGGCCTCGAAAAGGCGGTCCCGGCCACTAAAAGTTTCACGGCCCAGTTGACCATCCTTTATCTTTTCGCGCTTTTTCTCGCTCGCAAGCGCGGCCGCATGACTTCGGAAGTAATTCGCACTCACTTGAACGCCCTGTCCGCCGTGCCTCAGGGAATCGAAAAATATCTCGGTACCTGGGACAAGCAAGCCGACGAGTGTTCCTGGCTTTTTCAGCAGTCCAAAACATTTATCTTTTTAGGACGCGGCGTCCATTACGCCATAGCGCGCGAAGGGGCATTGAAGCTGAAGGAAATTTCCTACGTTCAGGCGGAAGCGTTTCCCGCCGGCGAATTGCGCCACGGGCCCAATGCGATGGTGGACGAAAAACTCACCGTCGTCGCTCTGGCTACGCGCGATACCGCTGATCCGGATTCCATGCTGCGTTACAAGAAAACCTACGGTGTGCTCGAATACGTCAAAAGCCACGGCGGAAAATCCGTAGTGATCGCCACCGATGGCGACAGCGAAATTCAACAAGTGGCCGAACGTGTAATCTTTGTTCCGCCCGCTCCCGAACTTTTGCTCCCCCTTCTCGAAGTGGTCCCGCTGCAGCTTTTCTCCTACCATTACGCAGTGCGCAACGGCTGCGACGTGGACCACCCGCGCCACCTGGTCAAAGCCGTAGTCACCGAATAACCCACCTCGCATCGAACTGTGTTGGACTTTGTAGGGGCCGGCTTCAGTTTATCCTGAGCTTCAAAGGACCGAGCCTGGATTGTGCTTGTGGTCATTCCGAGCCCGTTTTCCGGGCGAGGAATCCAGGGTCGATCTAGAATGCTCGGGAAGTGGGGAATTTCTCGAGGGCTGATTTAAACTGTCATTCCTTCGCAAAGCGTCTCTCGCCCTCGTCCTCCAATGGTGAAGTCAGCCGCCACATCGAGTCAGGCGTCTTACCGGGCCACCGCATCCACCAACTTCTGAATCGCAGTCACAATCGGCAACAATAAATCCGCCTTAAATATTTTAGCCTGTTCAATCACCGCCATCTGCCGTGACTTCCAACCATCATCAGCACGTTGGCCGCGATCGATAAAATCAAGCGCCTCCAACCCCGCGCTCCCCAGATTTGCCAAGTTCTGCGAAAGCGGCGCAAGCTCAATCAGCAGCGAAGATTTTGCCAGTGCCAGCGCCAACTCCGCATCGTTCGCCTTCCACAGCATCAATTGCGCGCGAACTTCCGCCTCCAAAACCTTATCCTTAAAATTACCGCCCACCAACTCGTCCACTTCCTTAGAAAAAACCCTCGAGGCCTCGCTTTCCGGCGCCGCCGCATCAATCATCCGGTTCAGCGGGTCGGCACTCGTCAGCACAATGTTTGCCTCCCGAGCCGTTTTCTCGCGCTGGTAAATCTTCACCGGTTCCGCCACGTCCGCCAGCACCTGCAGCGCTGCAATATTTTCGGACCCAGCCATGCGCCCCAGCATCGCCACATAATTCCATTTGTGCGTCAGGCCCAGAAATTCCAGCCGCGCGCTTTCCGCGTCCATTCTGCGGTACAGTGAATCCACATCGCTAACTTCCACGGGCGACCACAACCGCTCCGCAATCGCGGCCGTCCGCGGCCAGATTCGCGAATCGATATTTTCCGGCGACGTAAATTCCGACCACATGCAAGCTTCGCCCCCCAGAATCCGCGCTTTCTCTTCCGGCGAAAGCGACGCAGTTTCCTCCGTCATCGGATCGACGGCGTAATGCTGCGACGCCGGAAACATGTAATCCAGGTAGTAGCCACTCGAAAGCAGGCTGCGATATCCCAGCCGCGCCGCATCGGCCATCGACTTCGCGCCGCGCCACGATTGAATCACCGAATCCTTCGGCAGCCCCGGCGCCAGAATTTCATCCCAGCCCACCATAATCTTGTGGTTTTTCTCCAGGATTTTCATCACCCGCTGGTTGAAGTAATGCTGCAGCTCGTCATTGTTTTTAATTCCGTGCGCGTGCATGAATTCCTGAATCTTCGGATTGCCGTCCCACTGCCTCCCGTTCACTTCATCTCCGCCGATGTGGAAAAAATGATCGGGAAAAAGCTTCGTCATCTCGCTCAGAAGCTTGTCCAGAAATTTATAGGTTTCCTCGCGCGTGGGATCCATCGCCGGATCGAAAATTCCCCATTGCCGCTCGATCGTATAAGGCCCCGGCGCGCTGGCCAGTTCCGGATATCCCACAAACCACGCCGTGCTGTGCCCCGGAATATCAAATTCCGGAATCACGCGAATTCCGCGGTCGCGCGCGTATTCCACCACGTCGCGCACTTCCGCCTGCGTGTAATACATTCCATCCGAGCCCATTTCCTGCAGCTTCGGGTACACTTTGCTTTCCACGCGGAATCCCTGGTTCTCCGACAAATGCCAGTGAAACACGTTCATCTTCACCGCTTCCATGCCGTCCAGATTTCTTTTGATCGCATCGAGCGGAATAAAATGCCGGCACACGTCGATCATCAATCCGCGCCATGGGTATCGCGGTTTGTCCTCGATATAAAGATTCGGAACCGAAAACCCGCCCGGCGGCGCGGCCTCTACCAACTGCAAAAAAGTTTGCAGCCCGTGCATCGCTCCCAACGGATTCGCCGCGTGGATCTTTGCTCCGAAATTGCTGATCTGCAGCGTGTAGCTTTCATCCTCATCCAAATCCTGAATTTCCTTGCTGGCGTGATCTGTGTGGATATTCAGCACCGTCTTGCTCGAATCGTCGGTGCGCCGTGCGATCGGCATTCCCGTTTGCCGCGAAAGCTGACGCAAAAATCGATCCATCGCGCGATCGAGTCTCGGTTCCTTGTAGCCCTCCAGCGTCACGGCAAAATTCCGCGTCACTGGAAGCCGCGCTGCTCCCATCTGCACGCTGCTCGGCATGGGCATCAGATTCAACGGCAGCCCATCGAGCCGCGGCGCCTGGCTCGCACCCGCCGCAGGCGCAGCGGACCCAGTCGCAGCCGGCTGTTGCGCCGACGCCATCGCCATTCCGCTCCCCAAGATTGCGCAGCACAACGCCAAGTAAACGCAAATGTTTCGCACCGCTGCCCTCGCTCGTTTCGTCCCCACGACCCGCACCTTGATTTTCATCAGACGCGCAGCATAATACGATCCGCTCCTCCGCGCTCCAGATTTTCCAATTGCCTCTGTGAATAAACTTGTGCAATAACGATATTCAACGATTGCGCACCAAGAGTCACAAGCGCGCCTTTCTCTTCACGGCGTGCCAGAGGCAGAAAACGCTTCGATGAATTTTACGCTGCTTGATTGGTCCGCAATCGTCGGCTACCTGCTCATCACTCTCTGCCTGGGCCTTTATTTCCGCCGCAAGTCCACCGGCAGCACCGAAGATTATTTCGTTTCCGGACGCAGCGTTTCCTGGTGGCTGGCCGGCACCTCGATGGTTGCCACTACGTTTGCCGCCGATACACCGCTGCTCGTGGCCGGCCTCGTCTATACACAAGGCATCGCAGGGAACTGGCTGTGGTGGGCGTTTCTGCTCTCCGGCATGATGACGGTGTTTCTCTACGCGCGTTTGTGGCGCCGCTCCGGTCTGATGACCGACGTGCAATTCGCCGAAATGCGTTACGCCGGAAAGCCCGCCGCCTTCCTTCGCGGCTTTCGCGCCGTCTATCTCGGCCTGATGATGAACTGCCTGATCCTCGGCTGGGTCACCAAATCCATGGTCATCATCGTCGGCACCACCATGGATCCCACGCTGAAAACCTGGCCCGTCGTCAACGCGTTCTCCAGCGTCCTCAGCAGTATCTTCGGCCCGGTTTTTTCGGGCACGGACGGCCGCGCCCTGATCGTCTGCATCTTTTTCTTGATCCCGTTCACCGGTCTATACGTTTCGCTCGGCGGCCTATGGGGCGTGCTCTGGACGGACCTCTTCCAGTTCGTCCTGAAAATGGCCATCGTGATCGCCGTCGCGTATTACGCCGTCACCGCCGCAGGTGGCATGGGTCCAATGATCAGCAAAATCACGGCCATGCGCGAAGCCAACGGAGGATCCGACCCGCTCGCTTTCCTCCCCGATTTTTCTAAAGGTTTCTCCAGCGAAGCGCTCTGGACTCTCCCCGTCCTCACATTTCTCGTATATCTGGGAATTCAGTGGTGGGCTTTCTGGTATCCCGGCGCTGAACCAGGCGGCGGCGGTTACATCGCCCAGCGGATTTTCAGCGCGCGCGACGAGCGCCAGGGCCTGCTCTCGGTTCTCTGGTTCAACGTAGCGCACTACGCCCTGCGCCCCTGGCCCTGGATTTTCACCGCGCTCGCCGCGATTGTTTTATATCCGGGCCTCGCCAAGCCCGAATCCAGCTACATGATGATCGTCAATCAATACGTCCCGCACGCCTTCCGCGGAATTATTCTCGCCGGATTTCTGGCTGCGTTCATGTCCACCATCGCCACGCAATTAAATTGGGGAACTTCGTATCTCGTCGAGGATTTCTATCGCCGATTCATCCATCGCACCGCCAGCGAAAAACATTACGTTCACGTTTCGCAGCTGGTCACCGTGCTGCTGGTAATCGTCACCGCTTACATTTCCGCGCAACTCGCTTCGATCCGTTCCGGCTGGCAAGTAGTCCTCGAACTCGGCGCCGGCACCGGCAGCGTCTATCTGCTGCGCTGGTATTGGTGGCGCATCAATGCCTGGAGCGAAATTTCCTGCATGGCCACCGCCATGGCAGTCACGCTCGCGCTGAACTGGCACGGCTTGTGGCAGCGATTGCTGGGCCGCTCCGAACCGTTCACCGGATCAGCCACGGTTCTTTTCGCAAAAACGGCCCTCACCACCACGCTAGTCACCACGGTCGTTTGGATCATCGTCACACTCTTCACTTCCAAAGAACCCGACGAAATCCTCGTCTCCTTCTACCGAAAAGTCCGCCCGCAAATCACCGGCTGGCGTCCCATCGCAGCCCTGGCCCCCGAAATCGTTCCCACGCGCGACCTGCCGCGCAACCTGTGGTGCTGGATTCTAGGCTGTATCATGACCTACAGCGCCCTGTTCGGCGTCGGCAAGCTCCTTCTCCGCGAATGGCTGCCAGGCCTGATCCTCAGTTTCGTAGCGATCGCCACAGCCACGCAAATGTGGCGCGAACTCCACCGCTTCCAGGAATAATCTCCCCGCTCATCTGTTTTGCTTCATGTAGGGGCCAGCTTCAGTTCATCCTGAGTTTCGAAGGGCCGCGCCCAAGTTTTTCTTTTTCGTAGTCCTGAGACGCGACCCGCCGTCACTCCGAACTTCGTTTCACCCCGCGCCACGCTTTTGCCGTCATCCCGATCGCTGCGCTGCAAAACGGCTTCACGCGCCGTGCCATTCGCGCTAGAGTGAAGTAACTACATATAAAGAGTTGGGGGGCGAGCGAGTTCGATGATTCTTGCGGCAAGTTTGGTGTTGGCTGTGGTGCTGGCAATTGGCCTGGCGCTGTTGGTGCTGTTGCGAATGCGTTCCGGCGCGCAAACGGAACAATCCATGGCTACATTGCGGCAGGAACTGCAGGCGAATCTCTCCACGCAGGCACAGACGGTCAGCACTCAGCTCAATCAAATGACGCAGTCCGTGACGCAGCAACTGGGACAGGTGCGCCAGGAATTGCAGAGCGGAGTTGCTGCCTCCGGCCAGTTGGCCAGCAACGCGCAGCACGAAGTGGCGCAGCAATTGCAATCGGCCACGGAGGCAGTGCGCAAGATCAGCCTGCAAATCGGCGAAGTGCAGCAGGCGGGGCGCGATCTTTCGCAAACCGCACAAACGCTTCAGATGGTATTGGGCGGAGCGAAAACGCGCGGGTCGCTGGGAGAAGCGGCGCTCGAGCGATTGCTCGAAGACTCGTTGCCGCGCGCGGCTTACGAAACGCAATTCCGATTTTCGACGGGAAACATCGTGGATGCCGTTGTGCACAGCGGCGACCGCATGCTCTCCGTGGATTCCAAGTTTCCGCTGGAGGCTTACCGGAGGCTCGCGGAAACGGGAGAAGAAGCTCGCCGTGATTTTTCCGGCGCGGTGCGGAAACACGCGGATTCGATCGCGGAAAAATATATTCTGCCGGGTGAACGGACGCTGGATTATGCGTTGATGTTTGTTCCTTCGGAGGCGGTGTATTACGAATTGCTGATGACGCAGGATTCCAAATACGGCCTGCTGGATGAATATTGCCGCAGCAAACGGGTGTTCCCGGTTTCGCCGAATACGTTTTACGCGTGCCTGAGCGCGATTGCGCTGAGCCTGCAGGGCCAGAAAATAGAGGAAAATGCGCGGCACCTGATGGCCAACATGTCTGGCCTCAAGAAACAATTGGAATCATTTTCGGAAGTTTACGACCGGCTGGGCAATCATCTGCGTCACGCACAACAAAGCTATGAAGACGCCGATAGCCGGCTCACTAAAACACGCAATACGCTCGAGCAAATGAACCAGGGCGCGCTGCCCGAGGCAGTTCCGAAAACTCTCGAACCCGCTTCAAACGAATAGAAAATTCCTTAGGGCGTTGCCAGCGACGTTCGCGCGGCGATCAAGAGAATTGTGAAGTCGCTGGATTGGCGGACAAGCATCTTCTCGATGTCGGCGCGGATTTTGGGGAGATTAATTGGTTTGCGCAGCCGCGACAAACATTTTTCCAGCCTCGGTTTTTCCTCTTCCGGGGCAACTTGTTCTGCGGCTTGTAAATATTGCCGCGCGGCTTGCAAATCGGGCGAGCCAACCGGATTGGAGATCAATTTGACGCGAAATCCAAAATCGCCTGGCTGAACGCCCTCGATATCGATCGAAGCCGTATTTTCAGCACCGCCGCTGGTTTGGATCCATTGCGGATTATCGCCGCGAAACCGCACCACGCCAGGTGTGAGATTTCGGGCTTCCACGATAAGCGGTTGATCGCTGCCGAGCACGCGCACGATCAGTTTCGTTTTTTGATGCGGAGTGATTGCCTGCCCGCCGGTCTCAAGCGAAAGATCAACCAGAGTGGTGCTGGTTGAAGCCACACTGGTATCACTTCGCACGCTGAGTTGCTGCTGGCCTGGCGGGATGCCCGGCGAGGCCAGCGCGACCAGCGCTACGGGAGAAGCAGCGAGCACCAGCGCGGTCTTGCCTCCCACTTCAACGTGATTGGCGTCAGCGTCGCCCTGAAATCCGGTGCCCAGCATCGTGAATCGATCGCGCGAGGAAATTATGGCTGGGGTTCCGGTGAGCATAACTTTCCCAGTGGGCAGCGCGGCGAGAATGACGGCGGCCGCGGATGATACTCCAGAAAGTTTTGCGAGAAGCACGCCGGGCGCATTCGGAACGGTGAAGGTAGCTCGCCCCGCGGCATCCGTCACAAGATGTCCTCCCCCGGAAATATCCACACCAACGCCGGGGGCCAGATGTCCATTCGCTCCGATCACGGCAAGAGTGGCGGGCCTGCCGGCGATCAGCTTAGCGGGAAGCACAACTGTATTTGCGGAATCTGCGGGTGAAACCGCTTGAGGAAGCTGCTGCTGCGATACAACTGGCAGCGCGAAGGTAAAAAGTGCGGCAAGAAAGAGAAACGCCCGCGAGGTTCGAGAAATCATCCAGGCGATTCTAGCGTCCCGGCGTTTTCAAAGCGAAGGAAATATCGTCGAAAGCTCAGGAGGGTTTGACGGTGCGCGTATAAATTTTAGCGTCGACGAAAAAGCGGAACAAATCCGCGTCAAGTTCGTTATTGTGGACAGCTTCGTCCAGAATGGTGAGAGCGCGTTCGACAGGAACGGCCTTTTTATACGGCCTGTCGGAAGCCGAGAGCGCGTCGAAAATATCGCAGATGGTCATCATCTTGGCGGGCAGCGGAATTTCGTCGCCCTTGAGTTTATAGGGATACCCGGTGCCGTTCAGAGTTTCGTGGTGGGCGCGCGCGATTTGCGGAACTTGTTTCAGTTCCTTGGTCCAGGGGATTTGGGAAAGAAAATTCACAGTATGGACCACATGGGATTCAATTTGCGTGCGTTCTTCAGGATCCAGGCTTCCCTTCGGAATGGAAAGGTAGCGTACCTCTTCGGGACTCAAATAAGGACGCTGTTCCCCTTGAGGATCGGTAAATCTCTTGCGGGCAATTTCGAGTAGCTGGTCGAATTTGCCTTCGGGCATCACGGTGGGCTCATTGACCCGCAAAATGAATTGAAAATAATCATCCACTTCCTTGAGCGCCAGTTGATATTCATTGTCGATCAAGCCGATTTGCGCCAGGGCTTCCTCGCGCTGGCGCTCCAGCAGAAGCTGAAATTTGCGCTGCGCGGTGCGCGCTTCCATTTCCTTGCGAATGTAATCGAATCGCTGGCGGACAATCTCGAGCTGGAATGGATAAAGTTTTTTAGCCTTAACCAGCACTTCCTCGCGCACGCCGACCTTTCCAAAATCGTGCAGCAGCGCGGCGTAACGAATTTCCTTCATCTGTTCGCGAGTGAAATGCGTGGAGGCATAGTGGCCCGTGCCTACACGGTTCACAGTGTCGGCCAGGCCTTCGGTCAGGGTGGATACGCGCAAGGAATGGCCGGAAGTGGTGGGATCGCGTTGCTCAATCGCGGTGACGGCGGCTTTGACGAACCCTTCGAAGAGCGATTCGATTGAACTATAGAGTTTGTTGTTTTCGTAGGCCACCGCCGCTTGCGAAGCCAGCGAGAGCGTCAAGCGCGCCCAACGTTCCGGAAATGGCTGCACCTCGCGTTCAATATCTTCCAGCGTCTCGAGGCGCGCTTTCGGATTGCGCTTGCTGTTGATTAACTGGAGCACACCCAGAACCTCGCCCTTGGGGTTTTTCATGGGCAAAGTAAGAACGGAGCGCGTGCGGTAGCCCGACGTTTGATCGTATTTCACATTGAATTTGAAAGGCTGGTCCACCGGAATTTCATAGGCATCCGGCAAATTCAGCAGCTCGCCGTGCATCGCCACGAAGCCCGCCATTGAATTATCAGTCAAGGGCAAATCGAATTCGCGGAAAGGAAATTGTTTCGTATCGTTTTGCGTAAGCTTGAACCGCAAACGCCGTGCACCTTCTCCGGCATCTTCCACCAGGTAAAGCGAACCGGCGTCAGCACCGGTGATTTCCCGCGCCTTCTGCAGGATCAAGCTGAGAAATTCCTGCACGTTGTGCTGGGCGGAAAGCGCCGCTCCGATGCGGTTCAGCTCTTCCATTTCGCGCTCAACGCGCTCGAGCTCTTCGCGCGCGGCGCGTTCGCGCGAAGCCAATTCGATATTTGCGAACGCGGCCTGAATGGCTTTTTCAACCAATTCCGGCGGGGCTTGCCGCGGGAGATAAGCAAACACTTGCGAATCTTCGGGAGAGATTTGATCCGCCGGCGCGGCGGCGCCATTGCTGCTATCCACTACGCCTATTAGACGAACTTCTGAATTTTCGCGAATCGCTTTGAGCCAATCAAAGGAACGGTCGGCTAATAGATCGACGAGCCAGACAGCGGGCTCGCTGCTCTCCGCGATTTCCACACTGTTGGGCGTAGCCGCGGACCGCGATGAGTTGTTTCCCAGTGATTTGGGCAGAGCGAGCAAGGAATAATGGCCGCGTAACGGCTTGGCCAAAGCCTCAGCGGGAGAGCCCTTGAAGTAGCGGACTTGTGACTTTGCATGCATTTGAGTAAACAGGAACCCAAGACTTCTATCGCACTAGTATAACGATTTGCGGTTAAGAGACGGTTGAAAGGGCAAGAGGTGCGTAACCAAGATGATACTGTACCAGGACTAGCTTAACCTCCTATCTGCGTTTAAGTTATGGGCAAATTGACTGCTTTCTGCAAACCACAAAGCTCGGAATTGTTCCAGCGCTGGCAACCATTTTCTCCACCAGGCGCGGAACATCCGTTCGTCTCCGCGGCGGCACTGCTGTAGCAATCTGGAGCGCCTTGATATTGGTACAACCTGTTTGTTAGCCTAGCGCCGCATTTGCTGTGTGGGAACATCCGTGATTTGGCGGTTTCGATTCGCGCAGCGTTCCATCTGATGGCGATTATCCAAAAATTTTTCGGGATATGGCGGGCCTGGTGGCAACACCGGGGCTCGCTGGCGATCAGTTTGGCGGTCACCATATTCGCGCTGGTGATTTATTTCGCCGCGTTTGTGGGCGAGCGGCCAACGCCGGTGTTCGATGCTATCGTCCGGCTGGAACTGAACTCGCTCGATTACCGGTTTCGCGTGCGCGGCCGGCAGGATCCCGATCCGCGCATCGTGATTATCGATATTGACCAGCGCTCGCAGGAAGTGCTGGGCCGCTGGCCATTTCCGCGCATCCATTTTGCGCACATGCTGGACGCGCTGCATGATGACGGAGCGCGCGTGGTGGCATTTGACATTACCTTCAGCCAGCAGGATGCCACCGCGCTGCCGCTGCAAACGCTGCGCGCCAATCTCGAAAAGCAGAAACAAGCAGGCCACCCGCCGAACCCGCAATTGGTGGAACAGATCAAACAACTCGAAGAGCAATACAACTACGACAAGCTGTTCGCCGATTCCATCAAGCGATTTGGCCGGGTGGTGCTGGGAAACTTTTTTCTGCGCACCGAGGCGGACCTTGCCGGGGTGAGCAGCGCCACGCTGGATCGCTATGCGAACCTGATCGCGTTTTTCCCTTTTCCGGAAGTGCGGCCAACCCAGGCTGCGCAGGGCGAACAAGACCGCCTGCGGCTGATTCAGGATTTCGAAGATCTCGATCTGATCTATCGAGGCGCCGAAGCGAACACCGAAATGCTCACCGGCGCGCTTTCGGCGGACAACTCCGCCTGCGGATTTTTCAATGTGGCGCCCGATCCGGATGGCGTGGTGCGGCGCGCCTTGCTGGCGCTTCCCTACGGGCGCGATGAGGACCGCAAGCAATGGGATTTCTACGCGTCGATCGATGTGCAAGCGTTGCGGCTTTATCTGGGCCTGCCAAACGACCAAACGATTTTGAATTTCGGTCCCGCGGGAGTGGCGGGAATCGAGTTCGGCCCGAAACTTTCCATTCGGCCCGGACGATGTGGGCCGGATGATGGTGAATTACCAGGGCCCGGCTTACAGCTATCTTTATGTTTCACTGGCGGATGTGGCGAACCGGAATTTTCCGCCGGGATTATTTCGCGACAAGCTGGTGCTGGTGGGCGCTTCGGCAACCGGCATCGGGGATTTGCGCGCCACTCCGTTTGGCGGCTTGAATTTTCCGGGAGTTGAAATTCATGCGAACGTAATCGACAACATTTTGAATCAGCATTTTCTGCTGCGCGGGCCCGATCAGCATCTTGCGGATATTGCGTTCATCCTGCTGTTTGGTTTGCCGGTGGGACTTTGGATGGCGCTGTCGCAGCCGCGCTGGATGGCGCTGCCGCTGCTGCTGGTAGTGCCGTTCGGATGGCTGGTGTATGTGGCATTTGTGCATGGCTGGTGGCTGAACTTTGTCACGCCCACATTGTTCACGCTCTTACCCAATGTCGGCCTGGTGGCGCTCTATCGTGTGTTGATCGAGGAACGCGAGAAGCGCAAGGTGCGCGGCGCGTTCCAGCAATACGTCAGCCCCGAAGTAATCCGCCGCCTGCTGAACGATCCGAAGCTGGTTCAGCCGCGAAAGACGGAAGTCAGCGTAATGTTCAGCGACATTCGCAGCTTTACCAGCATCTCCGAAAAACTCGATGCGCAGGAATTGGCCGACCTGCTGAATCAATATCTCACGGAGATGACGAGCATCGTTTTCCGAAATAAGGGCATGCTCGATAAATATATCGGTGACGCGGTGATGGCTTTGTGGGGCGCGCCGTTTGAAGAGCCCGCGCACGCCACGCGCGCCTGCCAGGCTGCAATCGAAATGCTCGCGCGCCTGGGCGAACTGCAAAAAGAGTGGCGCGAGCGCGGAAAACCGGTGCTGGAAATCGGCATCGGCATCAATTCCGGAATTGCTTCCGTTGGCAATATGGGCTCGGCGCTGCGTTACGGATATACGGCGATGGGAGATGCGGTAAATCTTTCGTCGCGGCTCGAGGGATTGAACAAGGAATATGGCACGCGGATTATCGTCAGCGAAACCACGCGATCGAAAGTGGATGGCGCGGGAATGCTTTTTCGCGAACTCGATTCGATTCGAGTGAAGGGCAAAGCCGAGCCGGTAACTATTTATGAGCTGGTGGGCTTGCGTGACGACGATGAAAAATTAGCCGAGATGTGCGCGCAATTTACCAAGGCCCGCGAGGCGTACAAGCGCCGCGATTGGAACGAGGCTCGCAGCTTTATTCGAAAACATGCTGAAGCAGTGGCCGGGCGACCGGCCCGCGCAAGTTTTCATCGAACGCTGCGACGAATTCCTGGCTGAGGAACCGCCAGCGGATTGGGATGGCGTTTACGTGATGAAACACAAGTAGCTTCAGCAGTGAACCTGGAGTTTTTGCTTGGCAGTGCTTCAAGCGCAATCGTAACTTCAGGGCATGTCTAACAACGCCGATTGGCGGCGGTCGTGTAGCGCCGCCCTTCAGAGTTGTGTGCAACTAGGGGTTGAAAGCTAGCGTAAGATTTGGCATGAAGAGGTATGCCAAGCTATCAACGTATTCTCCCGATCAAGCTGAACTGTTACCCGCCCATGTGAAGGACGTTCTGGGCGCCGATCATCTCTGTTTTGTAGTGCACGAAGTGGTGGAAGCGTGCGACTGAGTGCTTTCGGGAAGCCCGAAGAGGACGCGGGCGGGCAGCGGCCTTACGATCGCGGTTGATGCTGAAGATTTGGCTGTACGGATTCAGCGTGAACGTGCGCACGACGCGCAAGCTGGAACAGCGCATTCGTGAGGATCTGGGCTTCCGGTATCTGGCGGGCGGGGCTACGCCTGACCACAAAACGCTGAGCGAATTTCATCGGCGTCATCGCGACGCCATCACGGCGATGTTCACTGAAGTGCTGCTGTTTTTGCGACGCGCGGGAATGGCGCGGCTGGGCACGGTGGCGATCGACTCGACGCGGGTGAAGGCGTCGGCATCGCCCGACCGGTTGTTGCGCCGGGATGCGATCGAGCGGGAATTGCGGAAGAAAGTGAAGAGCTGGCAGCAGGAACTGGACGATGATCCGGATCGCGATCCGGGAACACGTGTGGGGCGGGAACAGATCACACAACTGCGCGAACAGTTGAAGCACTTGCGCGAAAGCGGGGAGGAGAAGCTGTCGACGACCGATCCGGACGCGCGATTTTTACGCGAGCGCGGGCGCTTCGTGCTGGGTTACACGGCGGAGGTCGCGGTGAGCGAGGACCATTTCATCGTGGCACAGCGGGTGACGCAGAACAAGAACGATAACCATGCCTTGATCCCGATGGTAGACGAAGTGGAGCGACAATGTGGAGAACGACCGCAACGTGTGTTGGCCGATTGCGGTTTTTTCTCAACTCAAACTCTGCGGGAGATGAAAGATCGCAACATCGAAGTTTACTTGCGCGACCGAATCTGGCAGGCGAGCTGAACACCGGCAAAATCGCGCGAGGGATTGGACGAATGAAGATAAGCGATGCGCATCTGAAACGCTCGCGTCGGAGGTTGCGAAGCACCAGGGCCGTGCCTGGTAAAGAAACGCAAGGGGATGGTCGAGCCGGTGATCGGGACCTTAAAAGAACAGCGCGGGATGCGCCAGTTTCAGCGCCGAGGCCGGCCGGCAACCGCGGTCGAATGGGCGCTGGCGTCGATCGCGTACAACTTGAGCCGCTATAACAACCTCCGCCGCAAAGCGTAGAAGCCGACCGGCGCGAGCACCTCCGGTTCTGGAAACGAAAAACGAGCGTGGGAGTTCCGCTGCAAAAAAATCAGTCCCGACACTCGAGTCGCAACACAGACTCTTCAGGGCGGCATCTTTAGGATCAAGTCGCCAGAATACCTAAAACTCCTAATCATCCAGGCGAACAACGAACGTGGAGAATTGTTCGCTGCCGCGCAGTTGTTCCGCCAGTTGCGTGGCGGCAGCTTCACTGGGCACTCGTCCTACGCGAACGCGATAGAAAGTTCCTGTAGGCAAATCGTCTTTGTGAATGGTGACGGGCGAATAGTTCAGGCTCAGGCGGCTCTTCAATCGCTCGGCATTATCTTCATTCTGAAATGCTCCCACTTGCACCCCAAAAAACCCCGCCGTTTCAGCTTGCCCCGAAATCAATTCCAGCCGTACGTGCGCGGTCCCCGGTCCAACCATGTCAATTGCGCGAGCGGCAGCGAGCGATAGATCAATCACACGAT
Organism: uncultured Acidobacteriota bacterium; assembly: GCA_963797765.1. Taxonomy (GTDB): domain Bacteria; phylum Acidobacteriota; class Terriglobia; order Acidiferrales; family UBA7541; genus JBGPTK01. The sequence continues at coordinate 522,969 of CAWCQU010000007.1, forward strand.
TGTTGACGAATGGACCGCGATCGGTGATGCGGACTTCGATTTGCTTGCCATTGCCCAGATTTGTCACGCGCACGATGGTGTTGAACGCGAGCGTGCGATGGGCCGCGGTCAATTGATACATGTCATAAATTTCGCCGTTCGACGTCCGGCGGCCATGGAACTGCGGCCCATACCAGGAGGCCACGCCTTCTTCGATAACTTGGCCGGGCACGGGCGGTTGAGTCTGCGCCGGCGGTGCGGAGGGCGCCGCCGGAATGGGAGATGGCGAGGGAGGCTGAGCGGGAGGCCGGGAGGTAACAGTTTTATGTGCGCAGCCCGCGCCCGCTAGAACAACGAAGAAAACAGTCCTGCCGGAAAGCCGCTCCAATTGTGAATCACGAAAGATTTGGAATGCATCGGAAGAGTGTCACTCGATCCGTCATTCTGAGCGAAGCGAAGAATCTCTCTTCGCTTTTCTGCATGGGATATCACCTTGGAAAAGGTTTTCCACGGATTGTCACTGGGTCGATACAGTGGAGCGGCCTGTGAACTTCACTTCACATCCCGATTCAAGTTTTCGTCCTCATTTTCCGGTATCATAGTGGCGAAGCAAATTATAGCAAGGATACCCGTTGCCTCTACCCGTTCGTTGGAGATACAAGGTCGATCACTGGCGCGAAAGCGCTCGCGCCCTTTTTCGATCCAATCCACCGCAACAGGCCCGCCCGAAGTTGTGTCCCGCGTGCGGAACGCTGGTTGGCGCCACCTCCAATCGAAGTGCCATCAGTGCGGCGCCAGCATGACGTTTTCGATTGCGGCGGCCAGCCGTTCGCTCGGCCGGTTGATGCCGGCCACTTCGCCAGCCACGTACGCGATTCTCACTCTCAGTTGCCTGCTCTACGGCGTGAGCCTGCTGCGTCCATACAGCTCGGTGAGGAATGGGCGGAGGCGGCGGCATCGGCGGGTTAATGAATCTGGGCGGCATTGCGCCACAGATTCTGGATAAATTGGGCGCATCGGAACCATTGCCTTACAACCTGCACGAGCCGTGGAGATTCATCACCGCGGTATTTCTTCACGGCAGTTTGATGCACATCGGCTTCAATATGTGGGTGCTGATGGACATCGGCCCGCAACTCGAGGAGATTTATGGCTCGGCCCGATATCTTTTTATTTATGTGCTCACCGGGGCGTTTGGCTTCGTGTTCAGTTCGGCGTTGAGTCATTTCAGCGTGGGAGGCTCGGGCGCGTTGCTCGGATTGATCGGCGTGCTGCTGGCGGTCACGTACCGACGCGGCGGATCATCCATGCAAATGCTGCGCAGCCAACTGGTCAAATGGATCATATATATTGTCGTGCTCGGATTCATCTTCGCGGGAACGGACAACGCGGCGCATTTCGGCGGCCTGGTTTCAGGGTTCCTGCTTGGAAAGGTGATGGCCGACCGGGAACCGATGACGTCGAACGAACGCACGATGGCCTACGCGATGGGTTGGATTGCGGCACTCGCAGTCGTTGGAAGTTTTGCCGCGCTCTTCATTTTGGCTCCGCCTACAGGCTAAGCAGCGTTCCCTAGTGGCTTCCAATTGATTCACTCTGAATTGACTTCAAACCGGGCGAGGAATCGTGCGGCTGTAGCAAACTATTGCGCCGCGTGCGATCGACTCAATCGCCGCGCCACCACAATGCTGTAATGCAAGCCGGAAAAGACAGTGAAGAAAGCCGCACAGATCAATAAAGATATGCCGCACCAATTTCAGCCATGGTATCGGAGTCAATGCCGAAATCAGGACCAGAAACACCAAAATAATTTGCACGAACGTATTGATTTTCCCGTAGATGCTCGGCGGAAACGTCATGATAACCGACCACCAGCAGAATCACGGCGGAGGCCGTCAGCAGAATCACATCGCGCCCCAGCACCAGAATCGTCAGCCACCACGCAATCTTTTCCTTGCAAGCGCCAGCATCGAAATACGAGGACGACAAGCAAAAGTTTATCGGCGATCGGATCAGATAAACATGCCAAGCGTGGTCTCGCTGATTCAGCGCCGCGCCAGCAATCCATCCACGCCGTCGCTAAGTCCCGCCGCAACCAAGATCCCCAGCGCCCAGCCGTAGTGCTCGATAATCGAATGGTGATCAGGAAAAATGGCAGGAATCCCAGGCGCAGGAACGTGAGCTGGTTCGGGAACCGTAAGAATTCGGCTGTTCATGAATTTGTGTCGTCGCCCGGAAACAAGGATCAAGCGAACAGGGCCAGATAATCCGCAAGCGAGCGGCCCACTCTTTTTCTCAAACATTTCCGCCAGCGAAGGAATCGAGCCGCGAGGTTCGTCCAGCGCGATTCGTTCCATCCGCAGCATCGGGAAAAAAAGCGTCGGCAACCCCATGCGCTCGCCTTCCGGATGCAGCACCTGGCTCACAAAATCGTCGAACGAGCTCAGGTCAATTCCCGCAGCAAAGTCACCCGCGACGCTGGACATCTCCAATCAATTCGCCCCACAGCCTTTCCTTCGGACTGTGCAGGCTGACCACGACAATCGAATGCGGTTCCATCAACTCTCCTCGGACAATCCCCGTTCCCTGCATGGTATCGCAAATCGCAATTCCCGACGCAGCTCCGCGACGCAATAGATTACTTTGCTGCGTGCGTCTACACGGACATCGTCTTCAAATCCGCGCGCGCGCTGCAGCATCGGCTCCGTCGCCTTTTCCACTTCCTCCGGCGTAACTCCCGACGCCACTTCGCGCAGCACCAGGCCATCCGGAGTCACTTCGATCACGCCCAGATCGGTGACGATCAAATCCACCACGCCGAGCCCGTCAGCGGCAGCGTGCAACTTTTCAAAATCTTGGCTTCGCCTTCCTTGGTGGTGTGCTCCATCGCGATAATCACGCGCTTTGCGCCGGCCACCAAATCCATGGCGCCGCCCATTCCCTTGAGCATTTTCCCGGGAATCGCCCAATTCGCCAGATTCCCTTTTTCATCCACTTGCAGCGCACCCAGGATGGTCAGGTCAATGCGTCCGCTGCGGATCATGCCGAAAGATTCCGCGCTGGAAAAATAAGCATGTGCCCGGAATTTCGGTGACGGTTTCTTTTCCCGCATTCACCAGATCGGCATCTTCTTCGCCTTCATATGGATAATGACCAACGCCGAGCATGCCGTTCTCCGATTGCAGAACGACTTCAATATCCGCCGGCAGGAAGCTGGGTATCAGCGTGGGCAAGCCGATTCCGAGATTCACATAATCGCCGTCGTGCAATTCCCGCGCCACTCGACGCGCGATCACTTCGCGTTTATCCATTTCCGCGCCTGCCATTGTGCTGCTCCTATGCCGCTAGCGTTTCCGCACGGTGCGACGTTCAATTCGCTTTTCGTACCGCGCGCCCTGAAAAATCGCGTCCACAAAAACTCCCGGAGTGTGAATGCAATCCGGAGCCAGTTGCCCCAGTTCCACGATTTCTTCCACTTCGGCGATCACGTAATCGGCGGCCGTGGCCATCACCGCATTAAAATTTCTCGCCGTTTTCCGGTAAACCAAATTTCCCCAGCGGTCGCCTTTCCACGCCTTGATGAATGCCACATCGCCGCGCAGGCTCGGAACCAGCACATAATTCCGTCCATTGAATTCGCGCGTTTCCTTGCCCTCCGCGGCCAGCGTTCCGTAACCGGTGGGCGTGTAAAACGCGGGAATTCCCGCGCCGCCGCAGCGGATGCGCTCCGCCAGAGTCCCTTGCGGATTCAATTCCACTTCCAGTTCTTTTTTCAGCGCCAATTGTTCGAAAGTTTTATTTTCGCCCACGTAGCTCGCGATCATTTTTTTAACTTGCCGGGTTTGCAGCAGCAATCCAATGCCAAAATTGTCCACACCGGCATTATTCGAAGCCACGGTTAGATCTTTCGTGCCTTTGCGCCGCAGAGCTTCGATCAGATTCTCGGGGATTCCGCAAACTCCGAATCCGCCCATCAAAATTGTCATGCCGTCGCGCAGGCGTTCGATGGCCGCATCGGCATTGGCAACACGCTTATCCATCCCATGCTCCTTGAGAAAGCCATCCCGTTCGCGGGTCGCGGAGCGGACAGCCTGAAAGAAGTCTACTTCATCTCGCGCAGAATTTTGTAAAGTTCGTTGGCGGAATGGAACTCGTCTTCCAGTTCGCGATTTTTGAGGATCGTTCGCAAGTGATCGAGCGCTTGCAGCAACCGGTCGATCGATTTCGCGATATTTTCCGTATTGGTCATGCAGACATCGCGCCACACATCGTAAGGGCTTCCGGCAATTCGCAGCATATCCCTTAGGCCGTGCCCGGCAAGCGTGATGGGCATTCCAGTTTCGTCGGTTTCATCCAGAACCATTTTCGCCAGCGCCACGCTCACCAGTTGCGGCAGATGCGAAACGATTCCCACGGCCCAATCGTGCGTTGCCGCGTCGCACCAGATTACCTCCGCGCCAATCCGGCGCGCCAGCGTAGCGAATCGTTCCACCCGTGGATCACGATCTTCTTCGGACGCGATCAAGGCGTATCGAGTGCCATTGAAAATCGCCGCATCGGCGTGATCGATCCCGGAGAGTTCCTTGCCCGCCATGGGATGCCCGCCGAGAAATCGAGCGCCTCGCTGAAAATAATTGTCGGCGACTCTAGCGATGGTTGCTTTTGTGCTGCAGGCATCGGTGACCAGCGCGTCCGGATCGGCCTTCGAAGCAATCGTGGGAAGGAGATCAACGGTTGCACCAATGGGCATCGCGATGTAGATCAGATCGGCGCCGCGTAATGCCTCATCGAGATCAATCGCCATTTCGTCCACCGCGCCGCGCTCGAAAGCTTTGCGCAAGGGAGCATCGCGGTCCCATCCGACGATGCGTCCTTCGACGCCCTGATTTCGCAGAGCGAGGCCGAACGAACCGCCGATCAAGCCGGTGCCGAGTATCGCGATGCGCGAAAATGACGAGTCAGACATGATCAGAATCGCTTTCTGCTTCTAAGAGCAGGCAGTTTGCCGGTTCGGCGCAGTGCGGATTTTCGATCCTCTTGCTGCCCCGATCGCTCATGCGTTCGCATCCCTGCGGCTCACGCCTCTGCGTCCAGCCATTTTCAGCTGCCGAATTTTTTCACCCACTGCGTTTGCGGCGGCTTCGGGCGACGCCGCTTTTTCAACTTCGGCCACCAGTGCCGAGCCTACCACGGCCGCGTCCGCAATCCCTCCCAGAACGGAGACGTGGGACGGCAGCGAAATGCCAAAACCGACAGCGATCGGCAAGCTGGTGAATTTGCGGGCGCGACGCACGAACGCGGGCAATTCTTCCGGCAGGGCATCGCGCGTGCCGGTGACGCCGGTCCGCGAAATTAAATAAAGGAAGCCGCTCGAGGCAGCAGCGATTCGCTTCAGCCGTTCGTCCGTGGAAGTCGGTGCTCCCAGAAAAATTGTGTCCAGGCCGGAGGCATGCATGGCGGCCCGGTATTCCATGGCTTCTTCAGGAATTAAATCGGTTGCGAGCACGCCGTCGGCGCCCGCATCCGCCGCGGCTGCCGCGAATTTTTCCAGGCCCATCTGCAAGATTGGATTGAAATAGGAAAACAGCATCATCGGAACTTCGGTCTTCGCGCGCAATCGACGCACCAAGCCAAGCACGCCCGCAAGGGTGGTCCCGCTGCGAAGTGCGCGCTCGCTGGCACGCTGAATCATGGGCCCATCGGCAACGGGATCGCTGAACGGCACGCCCAGTTCGATCACGTCGGCGCCCGCTTCGGCAGCGGCCAGCAGAATTTTCTCGCTTGCTTCGAGCGTTGGATCGCCCGCAGTCAGATAGGCAACCAGGCCGATTTCACCGGCGCGAGCCAATTCCTGGAATCGCCGGTCAATCCTGGTTTTCCCGCCGATTGCGGAGCCGGACATTTTCTGAGCATCTCCCATTTGCCGCTATTCGAACCATAGTACTTCGGTGCCTAGTGCATTCCCCAACTGAGCAGATACAATGACGCAAAAATAATTCCATCGCCATAATTGTGCGCCAGAATCGGATTCAGCAGGCTTCCGGTGCGATGATAGGCCGCACTGTAATACAGTCCAAACCCAAATGCCCACAATTGTTGCAGCCAGTCGATATGAAAATGAAGCACGTCCACGTGCGCCAGGCAGAAAATAAAAGTGGTGACAATTCCCGCCGTGGGCATCGCTACCTTTCCGATTTGCCAGACCTGCGTCCACGTTTTCGCGAGGTAAGTGTGGATCAGACCCCGGAAAAGAATTTCCTCCGAAATTCCCACAAAAATGAATTCAAAGGAAAGCCAGCCCACAATATTCGCCCTGGTCAATGGATAATCGAACGTGGGCGGCTCCCGGTGTAGCAGCGGCGGCAGAACGTTCATGAAGAAAATAATTCCGGAATAAACCAGCACGAACCAAAAAAAGATTCGCCACGAAACTTTTGCATTCCGGAAATTCAAACCCCACTCCGAAAACTTCCCGCCGCTATAGAGCCAAATCAGGATCAGGGCCAGCACCATCTGCCAGAAATGATGCTCGTAGAGGCCGATCCACCCATGTTGCCGGAGTTGCTCCGGCGAAAAAAACCTTGGAGTGATGCGGAACAACAGAGCAATTCCCTGGATGCCAAAATAAATCAGCACCATGGAAAGCGCCGACCACAACTTCACTGGCCAACTCGCCGCGGGCTCCGCCGCCGAGGAAGCTGGAGCTGCCTCTTCAGACATAACGCTGGAGCGTCTCCATATCCTTGTCTCCGCGGCCGGAAAGATTCGCGATCACGATCTCGCTTTTTTTCATTTTCGGCGCGCGTTTGATCAGCTCCGCTAGCGCATGAGCCGATTCGAGCGCGGGAATAATTCCTTCAAGCCGCGACAGCAAGCGAGCGGCTTCAATCGCCTCTTCATCCCGTGCGGCGGTATATTCGGCGCGGCCGCGCTCCGCGAGCCAGGCATGTTCCGGTCCCACTGCGGGATAATCCAGGCCAGCGGAAACGGAATGGGTGGTGGAAATCTGGCCATCGGGCGTTTGCAAAACGTAAGTGTAAGTTCCCTGCAGCACGCCCTGCTTCGAGCCCGCGAAACCGGACAACGCCGCGAGCCGCGCCGCATGTTCACCCAGAGTAGTTCCTCGGCCGCCGGCTTCGACGCCCACCATTTTCACGCCCGCATCGTCGAGAAACGGATGGAATAGATCCAATCGAGTTCGATCCCCCTCCCACACAGGCAAAAAGATAATCCGGCAAGCGGCCTTCCGCCTTTTGAATTTGCGCGCGCGCTTCCTGGCCAATTACCAGGTGAAAATCGCGGACCATCCCAGGATAAGGATGCGGCCCCAACACCGAGCCGAGAAGATAATGGGTGGAGTGAACATTCGTCACCCAATCGCGCATGGCCTCATTCACCGCGTCTTTCAAGGTGCGGCTGCCAGCATCAACTCCAACCACCGTGGTGCCCAGTAAGCGCATGCGAAATACGTTCAACCGCTGCCGTTCCATATCTTCAGTGCCCATGTAAACCGTGCACTCCAGGCCCAGCTTGGCGGCCACCGCTGCCGTTGCCACTCCGTGCTGCCCCGCGCCGGTTTCCGCCACCACTCGATGCTTTCCCATGCGCTTGACCAGCAGTCCCTGGCCGATGCAGTTATTGATTTTGTGCGCGCCGGTGTGCAGCAGATCTTCGCGCTTCAGATAGATTCGCGCGCCGCCCAGATGATCGGTCAGCCGCTCGGCAAATTGCAGCGGAGTTGGCCGTCCGGCAAAATCGCGCAACATCGCGCTGAGTTCGTTTTGAAATGACAGATCGGCGCGAGCTTCAGCATACGCATGTTCCAGTTCCTCGAGCGGCGCCATCAAAGTTTCCGGCACGTAGCGGCCGCCGTATGGGCCGAACCGGCCACGCGAGTCGGGGCCGGCAGCCTGCGATGCTGAACTCATGCAACCCTCCGTTGTGCCGATTCCACCGCGCGCATAAACGCGCGAATTCGCGCAGGATCTTTTTTCCCGGGATGCGCTTCGACGCCGCTGGAGACATCCACGGCGAACGGATCGACTTCCGCGATCGCTCGTGCCACGTTTTCGGGCGTGATCCCTCCCGCCAAAATGATAGGACCGTATTGCTTCGCTTCGATGGCCACTCGCCAATCGAAAATCTTTCCCGTACCGCCGCGCAGCCGTGGCTGAAAACCATCGAGCAGAAACGCGGCTGCTTCATCGAATCGCTTCAAGCGAGCCGGGCGAAATCCACTGCGCACGCGGAACACCTTGATCACCAGAAACTTCTCCGCCAGCTTGCTAACAATCGCTGGCGATTCTTCACCGTGCAATTGCACCATGTCCAGGCCGGCCGTGCGCGCGATCGCCCGTACACGAGCAACCGGCTCATTCACAAAAACACCTACCGAGGTGGCGCGCTTCGGAATCCGCCGCGTGATGCGCCGGGCTTCCGCTGGCTCGATATAGCGCGGGCTGGGCCGGTAAAAATTGAAGCCGAGCGCATCCGCACCCGCATCAAGCGCGGCCTTCGCATCAGCCCAATTCGTTATCCCGCAGATTTTTACCTTCACCATGGCCATAAGCTGTACTACGCATTTTAGCTTCGCGTTCCGGCCTAGGCCGTTCCCGTCAACTGGTGCAACGCCGCCGCGGGATCAGGACTATCCATCAGATGCTCGCCGATCAAAAAAGCGTCGAAGCCCGCATGCCGCAGCCGTTCGATATCCTCCCGCGAGCGAATTCCCGATTCGCTGACGGCAACACATTCCGCTGGAATCTCCTCAACCAGCGCCAGCGAAGTATCCAAACACACTTTGAAGGTTTTCAAGTCGCGATTATTCACTCCCAGAATTTGCGCTCCCGCGGAAATGGCGCGTTGCAATTCTTCCCGTGTGTGTACTTCCACCAGCGCTTCCATTCCCAGTTCGCGTCCAAGGGCCAGCAATTCGCTCAGCGCCTGATCCTCCAAAATCGCTGTAATCAGCAAAAACGAATCCGCTTCCACGGCGCGCGCTTCCCACACCTGCCACGGATCGACGATAAAATCCTTGCGCAAGATGGGAACATTCACCTGTTTGCGTGCCTCTTTCAAATGCGCCAGCGATCCCTGAAAGAAATCTTCCTCCGTTAAAACGGAAAGCGCCGCCGCGCCTGCCCCCGCAAGCAACGGCGCAATCAAAGCCGGCGAATAATTTTGCCGAATCACTCCGCGCGAAGGGGACGCCTTCTTCAATTCGGCGATGACGTTTACTCGATCGCTGCGGCCTAACGCGCCGGCAAAATCACGCGGCGCGCTTACCTTGTCGCCCGCGACCGTCATTTTCAGGACGGCCAAGGGCAGCACGCGCTGCCGACGTGCGATGGTCTCGCGGCGCTTTTCGACGATGCGCGAAAGAATGCTCCCCGAATGTGTTCCGGCGTCCATAGGCAAAATGCTTCGGCTTTCCTCGGATAAGGCAGGAGTACCCCACGGGGTAGCGCGTGGGATGTAAACACTGTTCCCTATGCTAGTCGGCGCTTTCGGGGAAGTCAATTTCGCGATGAAATAATCCGCGCGCGGAATATCCCATAGTTCGCCGGGCAGTTCGCACGGATATTTGATGCCGACCGAGGCGGCGAGGAATGATCTTCAGTGAGCGATCAGCGATTCCGTAAAGCGAATGGGTATGCCGAAATTCGAGCCGCCGAATCCGTTCAGCACGGCGTAGGTCACTCCAATCACTTTTCCGCTCTGATTGAAAAGCGGGCCGCCCGAGCCGCCATGGGTAGTCTGCGCGTCGAAAAGAATTTTATCCGGCAGCACGTCGCCGAGATGCCCTTGCGTTGCCACCGGCCGGATCAGGTTTTGCTTCGCCAGCTCGGTGAGAATCTGTTTCGGATCGCCGCCGCTCGCTTTCACGATTCCTTGCGCCGTGTTTTCATCGGTGCGCGCCAGAATCGCCGCAAGGCCGGTAGCGTATCCAAGCGCGACCACCGGTTGCCCGCTGACGGCGGCATCTTTCCGCGCATCCAGGTCCAGAGTCGGCACTTTCAAATCTCCCAGGTTCACCTGAATCAGCGCCAGATCGGTTTCCGAGGAAATCTGCTTGATGCTCGCGGCAAATGCGGTGGGCACATTTGGAAAATAGGCGCGAACTTCGGCAATCTCCGGCTGCAGCCCCTGTTCAATCATTGGCTTCATGTCGTCATTTTCCCACCAGGGTTGAGCGACGTGACGATTGGTGATCACGCGCCCACCCGATGCCGCCAGAAATCCCGTGCCGAAAATATCGAAATGAACTTCCGGCCCGCGGCCTTCCAGGGTGAAAATTGGATTGCCATCACTATCGTGAATCGGCTCGCCCTGCGCGTTCATCCCGGCGTAGCGAAGCCGCTGGCCGCTCGCGGTGTGCCGGAACGCAACCGTGATGTGCAGCAGGCACACACTTTTCACATCCGATTGAATTATGCTTTGTCCCGCCTGGCCTTCCGATTCCATTCGCTTCAGCCGCGCATTGGTATCCGCAAGCTGTTTTTGCAAATCGGAAACCTGGTTCGATCCGGCATTCGCCATTTTTGCTTTCAGATCATCCGCCTGATGCTGAAGCTGTGCTTTGGTCTGATCCGCCGATTCGGGAAGGACTCCACCTTCCAGGCGCATTTTTCGCGCCTGGTCCACCAACTCCTGCTGGCGCACTACGCCGCTTTCCAGGCGCGTCAAAAGCGCATTGGAAAGGCGCAACTCCTTTGTGGCTTTGCGTGAAAAGAGAAAAAAGATTCCGCCCATGGTAAGGGCCAGCGCGAACACCACGGCGGCGCCGATCTTCAGCGCGCGATCCAGCGAGAACGCGTCCTTGGTCATTTTCTCGGTGACCGCGAGCGCCTGAAACGCCGTCTGCGCCATTTGCTGGGCTTCTTCGGACAATTTCGTTTTCTTAAATTGATCGTCGGCGATGCGCTTGGCGCGTAATTGCGACCGCACCCGGGCCAGTAATTCGCTGGAATCCCAGGGACGCGATAGAACATCGTCCGCGCCCAGATCGAGGCCCAGCGCGCGATCCGCCGCGCCGGGGCCGACCACCAGAATCACGCGAATCCGCTGCGTCGCCGCGGAACCCTTCAGCTCCGCTAGTGTTTCGCGGCAGTCGATTCCGCGGAGGCCTGCATCAAGCAACAGCAGATCGGCTCCACGCTCGCGCGCCAATTGCAAGCCTTCTCCCAGCGATTCGCTAGTCAGCGCTTCGTAACCTGATTGCTGAATCACTTCCAACAGGGTTTGGCGAGTGTCTGCGCCGCCCTCCAGAATCAGAATTCGTTCGCGATCTTTTTCCACAAAATCCCCTTGAAGAATCGCAATGATTCCACCGGTCCCATTTCATCGGCATGAATCCGGCTGGCGGATTCCTCGCACCATGCCCCTGCAGGCCCCTATCCTAGATGAAAATTCCCGCGACGCAAGGGCAAGCATACAGATAGAGGCTGGCGAGTATTCGACAACGCTGATAACTTGAATATTCGATGAAAGGCATTCTCGCAATATTAGACGAGCTGAATCAGGACATCGTTTCCTGCCGGAAATGTCCGCGGCTGACGGAATATCGCGAGCAAGTGGCTCGGGAGAAGCGTCTTTCGTTTCGCGAGTGCGAATATTGGGGGCGGCCCGCGCCGGGGTTCGGCGATCCTCGCGCCGAGCTGCTGATTCTCGGTCTCGCTCCCGCCGCTCACGGCACGAACCGCACGGGACGAATGTTCACCGGCGACCGTTCCGGCGACTTCCTTTATAAAGCGCTCCACCGCGCAGGCTTTGCGAACCAACCAACCTCAGTGAGCCGCGACGACGGTCTGGCGCTTTCGAATGCTTACATCTCAGCGGTGGCGCGTTGCGCGCCCCCCGCGAATAAGCCGCTTCCTTCCGAGATCCTGAATTGCCGGCCTTACCTCGAGCGCGAACTCGAAATGATTCATCCGCGCGCATTGCTCGCTCTCGGCAGCATCGCCATGAACACGTATCTACAATTGTTGAAAGATCGCGGATTCATCGCCAGCCGTGCTGCCTACAAGTTCGCGCACGGCGCGAGCTACCAATTTCCCGGTAAATTGCCGCGCCTCTTCGCTTCCTATCATCCCAGCCAGCAAAACACGTTCACCGGCAAATTGACGGAAGCAATGCTCGCCGGGGTGTTGCGCCAAATTCGCAAGTTTCTGGGGAAGAAGTAGCCGCAGCACCGCCCCGCCTCTGCGCTCTCAGCGCCTCTGCGGTATAGCCTTTCGTAGCCTTGTTAATCCGCGTTAGCCTGGTTTAGATTTCGGCATGATCGCAATGTAAACAAGAAATGAAACCAGGAACCCAACAAACCAGGCATAGTGGTAAAGCACCGCCAGCGGCTCAACAGCCAAACCAATCAACGCCACAAAAATTCCCGCCACCAGTGCCGCCACCGCGCGCCAATTAATTCCGTGGGAAAACTCATAGAAGCCGCCGCGCTCGTATAAATCTTCGGTGAGAATTATTTTCTTCCTCACGATGTAATAATCCGCGATCATCACTCCAGCAATCGGACCAAGAAAACTGGAATATCCGCCCAGCCATCCATAGATGTAGCTCCCATAACTCGCCAGCAGCTTCCACGGCTGAAACACCAGCCCGCCGAGCAAGCAAGTAATCAAGCCACCGATTCGAAAACTGATTTTCCGCGGATACAGATTCGAAAAATCGTTCGCGGGTGAAACCACATTGGCGGCCACATTGACGTTCAAAGTCGCAAGCAGCAGCGCGATCATCGCCAGCACCACGGCAATCGGATTTCCCAGCCGGCTCATCACCACCACCGGATCCCACACCGCCTGCCCGAAAACCACCACCGTGGCCGACGTCACTGCAATTCCAATGAACGAATACAACGTCATCGTGGTAGGCAAGCCGAAAGCCTGCCCCAGCGCCTGCTCGCGCTGGCCCTTCGCATAGCGAGTGAAGTCGGGAATATTCAACGCGACCGTAGCCCAAAATGCCACCACTCCGTTCAGCGATGGCACAAAGAACGCGAAGAACTCGCCAAACGTTTTGAATTTCGACGGTGCGGAAAGCATCGGCCCGAATCCGCCCGCCATGTGATACGCCCAGCCAAGCATGGCCAGTCCCAGCACAAGCAGGAAAGGCGCGCCCACTCCTTGCAAAAAGCGAATCGTATCGATCCCGCGCAGCACCACCGCCAGATTCAACAGCCAGAAAATAAAAAAGCAAAGCCAGGGATGGCTCCAACCATGAATGATCGCCGCCAGCAGCGTATTGATCGCTTCCCCGCCAATCCAGGTCTGGATTCCAAACCATCCGCAGGCCACCAACGCGCGCAGAATCGCCGGGATATTCGCGCCTAGAACTCCAAACGACGAGCGCGCGAAGACAGGAAAGGGAATGCCATATTGCGCTCCCGCGTGCGCATTCAGCAGCATCGGAATCAAGACGATCACGTTGCCCAAAAACACCGTGAAAATGGCCTGCTTCCAATTCATTCCGCCGGCAATCATGCTGCTGGCCAGCATGTAAGTGGGAATGTTGACGCTCATGGCCACCCACAACGCCGTGTAGTTGTATGTACTCCAGGTGCGCTTCTCCATGGGAATCGCCGCAAGGTCTTTGTTCCACAGCCAGCTTCGGCTGCCTTGCGCCGCCACAGCGCCTGCGCCGCTCGCGCTTCCTGCGGAATTTGCAGACTCATTCATCACCGGACCTGCCTTCTCGATAGAAAGTTGCGGGAGACGGTCGCTTATACTCTGATTCGAAAAGCTGCGGCAAGCAATTAATGCTGCCCTTGGCGCGGAAAGGAAAGCAAGCAGGCTGGCCGGGAAGCGCGTGATAGAATCCCGGAGACTTTGAACGAGTTTGTCCGATCGATGAAATGACCGCTCCGCCACCTCCCGATATCGCGATCGAATTCCGTCGAGCGAGCTGCCGCGCCCCCAATGGAAACATCATTCTGAACCATCTCGATCTGGAAATTCGCGCCGGGGAAACGCTGGTTCTGCTCGGCCGCAGCGGTTGTGGCAAGACCACCGCGCTCAAACTGATCAATCGCCTGCTCGAACCGAGCGCCGGCGAAGTTTGCGTGCAAGGCCGCTCCACGCTCGATTGGGACCCAATTCGTCTGCGCCGCGGTATCGGTTACGTGATCCAGGAGGAAGGATTATTTCCGCACTTCACGGTGGCAGGAAATACGGGCCTGGTGCCGCGTCTCGAAAATTGGGATCCGCAAAGAATCCAGCAGCGGGTGGACGAAATGCTGGCCCTGGTGGGCCTCGACCCGAAGACATTTTCGTTCCGCTATCCGCACCAGCTTTCCGGCGGGCAACGCCAGCGAGTGGGAGTGGCGCGAGCGTTGGCCGCCGATCCGCCGATCCTGCTGATGGACGAACCGTTTGGCTCGCTCGATCCGCTGACGCGCGCGGAAATGCAGGGCGAATTTCAAACGTTGCAACGCCGCTTGCAGAAGACAATCGTATTCGTCACGCACGATATGCGCGAAGCGCTGATGCTGGGCTCACGCATCGCGCTGCTCGATGCCGGACACCTGGTGGGAATTTATTCTCCGGAAGAATTCTTGCAGGCCACGGAGCCGACGGCTGCAGCGTTCGTAGCCGCCTTCCGCATGAACGATGATTTCTAGCAACTCGAACTTTTTGCTCCTGGTCCTTGTTTCGCTGTCATCCCGAG